>CAWAAC010000001.1:0-425683 GCA_963779935.1 uncultured Chloroflexia bacterium
TGCGCAACAGTTAGGCTAGTGGATTATGGTTCACCAGAAGGTCAAAAATCTGGCTTGTTGGCAGATTCGGTGGTGATGACCGACAACCTTGCAACTATTTGCGGAAATCGCAATTGACCACGTGATTGGAAAACTGCAGATGGAGATTATTGATAAAGCGTTAGAAGCATACACTCGGTTTGTAAAATATCGATTTTCATAAGCTATCCTTTGCCAGAGAGGTAATTGTCTGTTATTAACCTAGCTAATTAAAACTGATGAAATTAAGCCTCTTAATTTGTACTGTTATTGAGTCGAAATATAAGTCGGGTTGTTCGGTTGTTTGTTAATGTTTTCGGGAACCGGGGAACACAAAGGCCTAAGTATCCCGAATAGTTTAGCCAAAGATATAAATAGAGATATACCTTGACATAAAATATATCAATTGATATAATATTATAAATATAATATCAATTGATAAGAATGGAGCAGGGATATGTGAAGTTGCAGGTGATTAAGAGTATAAAAGAAGACGACACAAGAAAATTCCTGATGGAATTCAAGGCCCGAGCCAGCCAGAAAGGTGGTCTATATATAGTGCCTCGTGATGTAAATATAGTCACAATGGCTCAACTCGGATTAACTGACGCCACACTACGCATGGAATTATTATCATTATCATTATCAGTTGAAGATTATTATCAAGGGTCCGAATTGGATGAAGATGCTAGCAAGAATGGAAAGGAGGTATGGATGTTTGGGAAAGTAATAAATGGTTGCGAAGTATATCTAAAGCTCAAAAATTTTGACGTTGGGCCACATAAACGAGCAAAATGTTTGTCAATCCACCCGGCGGATTTTCCAATATATTATCCATTCCGTAAATGACACATAGGATATACGAGAAGAATAAAGGAAGGAGCTTCCAATGAAAGGCATTTGCCCCAATTGTGAAGGAATGCGGGAACTGGAATTAATAAAAAAAGTGGGAGAAATTGTTGTTCGTGGGGAACCAATAAATTTGGAGGTTGAATATCTGAAGTGCACGGTATGTGGAAGCGAGTTCAACAATCCTGAATCTACTAAAGATCCACTTGAGGATGCTTATCGCTTATATCGGCAGCAACATAGCATGTTGCAACCTGATAAGATCAAAGAACTTCGCGAACAATATGGTCTGAACCAACAAGAGATGTCTGCTCTCCTGGGATGGGGAGGCGCTACCTTGAGCCGTTATGAGAACGGCGCCCTGCAAGATGATGCTCATGAAACAATCTTACGTTTGATCCAAGAACCGCACAATCTTCTTGAACTCGTCGAGCAAAGGCCCGATGTATTAAGCGAGAAGAAAAGGGAACGCATCCTTTCGTTGCTCAACGAGATCATAAGTAGCCAGGAAAAGCCTATCGCTATTTTATTGCAAAACCGCTTTGGCACATACAAGTCTACCGAGTTCAGCGGTTATCGCCCATTGGATGTTCATAAATTATTCAATGCCTTGATTTTCTTTTGTAAGGGAGATCGGGTTCCGAAGACCAAGCTCAATAAGTTAGCCTGGTACGCTGACTTTTTACATTTCAATAAATATACTGTCTCGATTACTGGTGTCCAATATGCCCATTTACCTTATGGGCCAGCCCCTGATCATTATGATTTTTATTTGGCGGCGCTTCAAGATGAGGATGAGAAGGCGGTTTTTGTAGAAGAGGTTGCATTCCCTGAATATATTGGTGAATACTTTATTGCGATAAAAGAACCGGATTTATCGCTTTTTTCAACGTCCGAACTCAAAATCCTAACCATGATTAAAGAATACTTTTCGACGATCAATGCTAAGAAGATAAGCGATCAATCACACCAAGAAAAGGGATATAAAGAAACCAAAAACGGTGATTTGATTTCTTATAATTACGCAAAGTATCTCACCTTAATTGCCGAATGACAAACTATTCGAGAAACAATCGGAAGAAGAATGGATTACTTGAAAAGATTGACCTATAACCTTGTGTTACTTTCCTTCATCGGGTTTGTACTCTTTTATTTTTTCCCTGACCTAATGATGGGTATATTGCACATCAATTGGTTATCCCTTGGACCATTTATGTTCGTAATGGCGATTGTTAAGGCCTTACCCAAGCGTTAAAACGGAAGATGACTTTCAGACGAATGAAAGTGAGAAGCCCTCGATTATTCAGTGGGGGCTTCTTCACTTAATTGGAGTTTGGATTTCTCACTGGTTGGACGAAGGAAGTGTGGAAGATATCGTTCATTGTAAACATCGATTTTCAATAGTTATTATGAGCAGTTTTTATGGCCTTACATGCCTCCCGAACTGGCGCGCAAAAATCGTGCATCGTCTTAAGGTGTACACACTTCTGTAGAGACGCGGTGAGGTATTATGTTTTGTTCTTGCTGGAGTACAGGTTGCCGGGGTTTGTAATGGCCGGCTTTATCGCGTGGGTCTTCTGGCAGCGATCATCTAATGGTCAGGTTGCTGTGTCCGTTCTGCCGCATACCCACCACAATTACCCGCTGCTTGGCCCACCCAGCCGTTTTAAACCAGCCGGTCGCCCAGATCCAAATTTTCATCTGCCGCAGGCTTCAAAGAGTTGAGAATATTAGCGGGTAATCTCAGCCTGTCTTTGAAATTAAGCCCTATCTAATCCGGCCAAAAAGCCGGCAGGTACTTGCGGTAGGTTTCCAAATAATCATCCAGGATCTGTTGCGCTACTTCGATATCGCTCACCACCGGATCGAGAAGTAAATATTGCAGAGCTGCCTGCCGGTCACCATGCACCGCCGCATCCACCGCAAGCTGTACACACGTGATTTCCCGCCGGAGCAACTCAGCGATCGGTTTTGGTAGTTCGCCAACCCCTACCCCCTGTACCCCGGCCCCACTGAACATTGCGGGAACCTCGACAATCGCCCCATCCGGCAAGTTGGAGATGTATCTCCGGTTGGGAAGGTTGACCGCCAGATGATAATGGTCGCCGCCCTTGGCGATGTTCTCGATCACTTCCAGCGCCCCTTCGCTATCGGCTGTGCGCAGTTCGTCCACGGGCTGCTCTCCAGCAACCATGCGGGCGATCTTCTGATGTCCATCTGAGCGTCTTTGCTCGGCTTCGTCCCAATTCTTAGGATGGATATGATATTTCTCCCAGGGCCGGGTTACCGGGTCGCTCAACCAGGGCAGATATTCACACAAATGCCCGTCCCCCGGGATCGGCATCAGGCCGAAGGCCTTGATCATCCGCTGGGTCAGCGGTTCAAAATTTGGATCGCATTTTTTCCAGCGCTCCAATACCAGCGGGTACAGATCTTCCCCGGTTTGTTTATCATGCACCGCCAGCATCCAGGTGAAATGGTTCAACCCGGCGGCCTGAATATCAATTCTCGGGGTGGTCTGCTTGACGATCAGGTCGGTCATTCGATTGAACTCGACACCGATCCTGGCATTCGGAAAATCAAAGGCAGGCAAGTCAATATTCAGGTAATCACTGAGCAGGTACCCAACCATGTAATATCCAAAGTAGATCTGGTGACACAGACCGATCGCTTTGATCTTGCTGTAACGGTGAATGGCATCGCAGATCCGCATCATGGGATTGGAATAGTTGATAAACCAGGCCTGCGGACACATTTCTTCCATGGCGTGCACGATCTCCAGCACCGGACCAATATTCCTGGCTGCATTTGCAAAACCACCCGGACCGCCATTTTCAGCGTAAGGCTGCCTGACCCCATACCGGAGCGGGATCTCATAATCCATTTTCCATAGTCGTTCGCGGGGTTGTACCACAATGGCCGAAACAACGAAATCAGCCCCTTCCAACGCTTGCATGTGGTTAGCATGACAGGAGATGGTCATTCCTGCGTTCCACTCCTGGTTCAAACGGAGTGCCAGACGGTGGATTTGCTCCAGGGTCTCTGCATTACGATCCACCAGGGCAATCTGACTGCCTGCCAGGCGTGGGCTGTTCATCAGGGCGCCCAGGGTGTTCAACCCAAAACTGGCGCTCCCGGGCCCGATCACAACGATCTTGGTGGGTTTCATTACTTGGCCTCGCCGGAGGCGGCACCCGCAAGACAGCGATTGTAATTAAACTCTGCCGTGATGGAGGGCACAAACACGGTGGCCAGTTTCAGAGTTTCCGGGCCGGTGTTGATCATCTGGTGTTTCTCGCCCGCCCGAACGTATAAAATTACATCCGGCTCGACTGCCTGGCTTACCCCATCGCAAACAGCCTGGCCTCTGCCGGAGACGATATAGATCAATTCGGGCCGATCATGCGTGTGATAGTCCGTCTTCCCGCCCGGGTCGATCAGCGCAAAAGTAAAAGTCAGATCATCCACGTTGTGCCGGTCGGGGGCATAAAACACTTTGATCGTACGCGCGTAAGGCGCAGGGACTTTGACGCCCTCTTCTTCCCAGGCTTTTACAATTTCCATACCAGCTCTCCTTTTATAAGAAAAAAAGTTTTGAGTTTCCGAATGTTCTTAGAAAACAGAAAAGTAATGTTCAAAAAAGAGATCAATATCCACCTGCATTGCTACCTCGTGCCTCCCCGTAGGGGAGGCTTTCCAGTAGGTGACACCGGCGAGACGGTCACTGGCCAGTTCCACTTCGACCTCACCGCGCTCGAACTGACAGATATGGTCTTCGAACAGAGTCGCCGCGGCCAGCGGGTCATGGAATGTGATCCGCTCGTTCTCCTGGAACCATACCTCCGCGAAATCCAGGACCGGTTGTAACTGCTTTCCCTGGAATCGTTTTCGAACCTCGCTGGCGTCCATCGTCACCGACTTCGTGACATCCAACCCAACCGACCGGTGCATCGGAACTTTGCTGCGATAGACAATCGCCGTGGCATAAGGATCGAAGCCGGCGTTATATTCCATTGGTTTTACGTTAGCCAGGCGTCTGGTAAAAAGACCGCACATCGACACGATCCCCTTCAGCAGATGCGGGAGGTCCTCGTCGGAAGCGAACAACGCAGCAACATTGGTTAATGGCGCAATGGTCAGCAACACCACTTCTCCCGGGTGGGCTCGAATCGTGTGCTCCATGAACGGGATCGCCTCCCCATATGAAAAATGCTCCGCGTGAGGCCAGTGTTCCAAGACGACTGCCTGTTCTGCCACCTCGGGCATTCTCATGCCCATCAAATCCGTTTCACGTCCCGGATAGATCGGGATGTCTTTTCCGGCGGCTGTGCAGATCGCACTGGCAATTTGAGCTCTTTTCTCAACTTCCCCCCCTTCAATTGTTATCCCCAGCAGATCACATTCAGGTTGCGCCAGGAGGTAAGCCAGAGCGACCGCATCATCGATATCAGATCCAATATCGGTATCAAGAAGCACTTTTATCGCCATGATGGATCTCCTTTTACCAAATTACCTGGATTTAATAAGGATCTACCACTGAAGTTAAAATTCAAGGTATCGAAATCCGCGTTGAAAGTATACTAGCAGCTTTCTAGACAGTCAATACATATCTGTATATAATTGTATACAAATTGGTAGAAAATAATATTTTATTAGCATGGTGTAAGCACGCATCCTGGAAAAATGGAATATCCGGGTTGGGCTGGGTTATCATGATTAGCGCAGCCAGGTTGGGATCGCTAATGATGCTCATGCTTGGGCTGAGTCAGAACCAGGAATTGGAAGAAAATCTTTGGCAATTTCAAACCTAGATCGATTTGTACCCGGAGGAATAAGGACATGCTCATTCAACCCAACAGTAAATTGGTGATGATTGGTGATTCGGTTACGGATTGTGGTCGGATAAGACCAATTGGTGAAGGAGAAACTGATGCCCTTGGGAACGGCTATGTAAGCATGCTGGATGCCTTGCTTCAGGCGACCTTACCCTGGCAGCGAATTCGGGTCGTAAATATGGGGGTGAGCGGCAACACCGTTCGCGATTTGAACTTGCGCTGGCAAAGTGATGTTTTCGATCTGTCGCCGGATTGGTTATCTATAATGATCGGAATTAATGATGTCTGGCGGCAATTTGACTCCCCCCTCCAGCCCGAAGAGGGAGTACCGCTTGATGAATATGAAAGCACCCTGGGAAAGTTGATCGAGCAGACCCGACCGCGCCTCAAAGGACTGGTGCTGATGACGCCGTACTTTATCGAGCTAAACCTCAATGATGCCATGCGAGTTCGTATGGATCAGTATTCCGAAGTCGTGAGAGGGCTGGCAAAAAAGCATCAGGCGATATTGGTGGACACACAGATGGCTTTTGATGATGCATTGCGCCATATGCATCCGATGGCGCTCGCCTGGGATCGAATCCATCCGAATCTTGCCGGCCATATGATGATCGCTCGCACATTTTTAAATGCGATCGGATATCGATGGGAATAGATCGGATGCGTTTATTCCTTCAAAACAGCTTCGATGGCCAGCAATTCCTCATCTGCAAACTGCAGGTTGTTCAACGCAGCCAGGTTATCCTTCAGTTGTTTGACACTGCTGGCTCCGATCAACGCTGACGTGACCTGCGGTTTGCGCAGCACCCAGGCGATCGCCATTTGCGCCAACGATTGCCCGCGCTGGCTGGCAATTTCGTTCAACTTGCGGATTCTTGGCAAGTTCTGTTTCACAAGGGCAGGTGTCAACCAGTCGCTTTCGGATTTTAAGACGCGTGCACTCTCTGGAATGCCATCCAGGTAGCGGTCGGTCAGTTGCCCCTGAGCAAGAGGCGAAAAAACGATTGCGCCAATCTGCTCTTCTTCGAGTGTATCCAGCAAGCCGTCTTCGACCCGGCGGTCGAACATGCTGTATCTGGGCTGGTGGATCAGGCAGGGCGTGCCCAGTTCGCGCAGGATCCTGGCAGCCTGACGGGTCTGTTCGGGTTGATAGTTCGAGATGCCCACGTAGAGCGCCTTGCCCTGGCGTACGGCGCTGGCCAGCCCACCCATGGTCTCTTCGATAGGCGTCTCAGGGTCCGGACGGTGACTGTAGAAGATATCCACGTATTCCAACCCCATGCGTTTAAGGGACTGGTCGAGGCTGGCAAGCATGTACTTGCGCGAGCCCCATTCCCCATACGGACCGGGCCACATATCGTAGCCGGCCTTGGTGGAAATGATCAGTTCATCCCGGTAGGGGGCGAAATCCTCGCGCAGCAGCCGCCCGAAAGTCTCCTCGGCCGAGCCGGGCGGAGGGCCGTAGTTGTTGGCCAGGTCAAAGTGAGTCACGCCATGCTCGAAGGCCGAGCGGGCAATGGCGCGGCTGTTTTCAAGCATATCCAGTCCGCCGAAGTTGTACCACCAGCCGAGCGAGATGGCTGGCAGTTTCAGCCCGCTGCAGCCGCTGCGGTTGTACTTCATCGTGTCATACCAATTCACAGATGGGACGAACATTCAGGCTCCTTTCCAAACAATACATATTTGTCGTAAATAGTATACAATAATATTGACAATTATATATTCTCTTGTATAATACTGACAAGAGTTTATGGATATTTGAAAATCTGATCCAAGATCCATTCCATGACCAACCAGACCAGGTTAGGCATAACCAGCTATGCTTACGATTGGGCCATTTCCCAACCCGGAAATGGTAGAGCGCCATTGAGTGCATTTCAACTGGTTGAAAAGGCTTCCCGGCACCAGCTCAATGTGGTCCAAATCTGCGAGAACCTGCCCCTCAGTAAATTAGATCCCAATGAATTGTCTCACCTGAAGCGCTACGCCCATGCGCGGGATATCTGCCTGGAATTAGGGCTGCGTGGATTAGACCCGCAAGGTCTCGCGGCCGGGCTGGAACTGGCCGGCAAACTCGAGGCGAGGCTGGTGCGGTTGGTACCCTGGTCGGGAAATGAGATCCCCCAGCCTATTTCGGGGGAAGAGGTATTTCGAAAGCTCGAGCCGTTCCTGCCGATCTGCCGAAAAGAAGGCATCACGCTTGCCATCGAGAATTACTTTGATCTGCCTGACGATGCATTAGCTGCGATGCTGGCACAAGTGGCAGATCCTTTTCTGGGGGCTTGCCTGGATACCGCCAATTCCACCGGCCGGCTGGTCGATCCTTTGGAGACCGCCCGACTCCTGGCTCCATTTATTGTTTCGGTCCATCTGAAGGATTTTACTGTGTTCAAACCAAGGCAAGGGTATCGCATTTCCGGTGCTCCCCTGGGAAAAGGGTGGTTGGAACTGCACGCAATTCTTGAGATCATTGATCCAGGGAACAAAAATGTGCCCATATTGATCGAGCATTGGATCGAGCGCGAGGACCCGACTAAAACGATCCTGGAAACAGAAGAAGACTGGTTGTCTCAATCCATCGAGTTCGCCCGGCAAGAACTGGATCAATTCTTAAACCCCATTCGATCTTTCAAATGATTCGGAATCCAACCCAAACGGAGGTGGTCATACCAGACTCTTTTCGCCAGAATTCGCAAGGTATAAAAGCCGCAAGAGAACCGCATGTTCCTCGTTAAATTCCAAAAAAAAGGAGATCCAGAATGAAATCGAGAATATATGTTTTTACCGTTTCTCTGCTGATCCTGGGATTTTTAGCGTCATGTGCCACCCCGGGCGCTAATTCGACACAAAAAGCAGTCAACCGGCCTTTAGTGGTGGGTGTGGTCGATCAGGTCGGGGATATGGACCCTGGAAAGAACTGGGGTTGGGAAGGAACCTTCCTGGCCCTTATGTACGATAGTTTGTTCACCGCCGTGGGCAGTTCCAACCCGACGATCCAGCCGTGGTTGGCTACAGAAATCCCGACCCAGCAAAATGGCGGTATCTCTGCAGATGGCCTGGTCTATACCATTCATATCAAGCCGGGTGTCAAATTCCATGACGGCACGCCCCTCGACGCGAACGCGGTGATCTATTCGTACACACGCCAGCAGAAGCTCGCCACGGGGGTGGACGCGGTAACGGCGGATTGGATCAGCAAGATGGTGGCAGTCGATCCGCTCACCGTCCAGTTCACTCTCACACAGCCCTTTGGTAATTTCCTGTGGTCCATGTCCAGCGCCTGGGGCAACGAGATCGTCAATCCCGCCCTGGTCCAACAACATTTAGGCAAGCTGGCCGATGGTACGCCAGATTATGGCAGCACCTGGCTCTTCGATCATGAAGCCGGATCCGGGCCATATAGCATGGTATCGGTTGACAAGACCAATAATACGCTCACGCTGGCCCGCAACCCGGCCTGGTTCCATGGGTGGCCGAGCAACGGAAACATGATCAACCAGATCATCATCCGCACGAACGTTGATTCGGAAAATGCACGCTTGATGCTTGAAAAGGGTGACATCGATATGGCATTGACACTGGATGCAACCGATTTTGATGCCATAAAAAGCACGAGTGGCATCATCACCCAGACCTATCCGAGTCTCCAGCAGGATTATATCGGCTTCGATAACGCCTCCCCCAAGCTCAAGGACGTGCGGGTCAGACAGGCGCTGTTGTATTCCTTCCCTTACACCGAGGTGCAAAAAGATATCTTCCACGGCTATTTACTCCCGATGGTCACCGCCTCAGGGCCGGCATATCCCGAGGTCTACACCCCTCAAACGGTTTACACCCAGGATCTTGGGAAAGCGAAATCTCTGCTGGCAGCCGCGGGATATACCCCTCAAAATCCATTGGAATTAACCATCGATACCATCCATTCCGGCTGGCCGGAAGATACGCAGGTGGCAGAAGACTGGCAGCCAGTGCTCGCCGGGATCGGGGTTAAGTTGGATATCAAGGAACTCGATCACGGTGTCTGGGGGAAGTCCTGGTGGGGTTGCACCGCCCCCACCGATCCAAATATCGGCGAGATGAGTGCAATGGGCATCAGTGGAGATTATCCATCCGCCTGGGAAACGCTGGAACAGGTGTATCCGCTGGCATCCGGTTCAAAGTGCACGGCCGTCTATATTAATGACTCCAATGTCAACCAACTTTTCACCAAGATTGCCGCAGCCAATGATGCAGCCGCGCGGAAACCACTTCTGGAGAATTTATACCAGACATTGAACCAGAATGCCTACGCTCTCCAGGTTGGCGAGGAAGTTTCCCTGGTCGCTTACCGGGACTCGGTGAAAGGCTACGATTATTCGTTCTCTTTGGGAGACCCGGGTTTTCCAGCTTATGCGATGTGGCTGACTAAATAAAGTACATTCTTAGCGCTTGCCCCGGAGGAGAGTGCAGTGAGTTAATTGCCACTCACTCTCCTCAATTTATTTATAATTGAGGCTGGCCTTTCCCACTTATCCATACTTTGACGGAGAGCCGCCATCAGAAGGAGGCAGGTTTGACCAATTTCCTGATACGCCGTTTTTTTAGCATGATCCTGGTCTGTATTGGTGTCGCCACATTAACCTTTTTCCTTGCCTATATCGTCCCGAGCGACCCGGTCAGGTTAATGCTTGGACCCAAGGCAAATCCCTCAGCCATTGCGAAAATGCGGCATGAATATGGCCTGGACCTGCCGGTTCCCCTTCAATATCTGAATTACCTCGGGAGGCTGGTCAAAGGCGATTTCGGACAATCCATCCGTACCGACAACCCGGTCCTGACGGACCTGGAGACCTTTTTCCCGGCGACCCTTGAATTGACCCTGACCTCGTCCATCCTGATCATTTTGGTCGCCATCCCCCTGGGTGTTCTGGCGGCAATGCATCTTGGCTCGTTCTTAGATCGGATCTGTGATCTGGCTGCCTCCTCATTCGTGGGCCTCCCGATCTTCTGGTCAGCCCTGATCCTGCAATTGATCTTTTACAGGTTCCTGAATATCCTGCCTCTTGATAGCCGGATCGATCTCGTGTTGGGGCCACCTCAGCATATCACCGGGCTATACATCCTGGACAGCCTGATGACAGGAGACTGGGTGCGACTTGGCAGCAGTCTTCAACATATCATTCTGCCCACCATTGCATTGAGCTTATCCGCATTTGCAGAAATATTCCGCCAGGTGCGTGCGAATGTCCTCGAAACGCTAAAATCCGATTTTGTGCGCACCGCCCGGGCAAAAGGGCTGCCGGCGCGATTGGTGATCATCCGGCACGTGCTCAGAAATTCGTTGCTGCCGGTGGTGACGATGTTCGGTATGTTACTGACCGATCTGCTGGGTGGAGCTTTCATTATAGAGTGGATCTTCAACTGGCCCGGGATCGGCATGTATGGTTTGGAGTTTGTTCTGAACGTGGACTACCCGGCCATCGTGAGCGTCACCCTGCTGGTCGCAATAATATGTACGGTGGTCAACCTCATCGTTGACCTTACCTACAAACTTTTGGATCCTCGCATTCAACTAAATTAGGAGTCCATTCGATGCAACAGGCTCCTGCATTACCGAGAAAAGAAACGGTCCATAAAAAAAGATCGGCCAGTAAATTCCTGAACGTTTTCTATGCAGTATTGGGAATTGGCCTGATCTTGCTGGCAGTCTTCGGCTGGAAGATCGCCCCCTATGGTCCGTTGAAGATCGACATGGCAGACCGTTTCCAACCGCCGAGTCTCGCGCATTGGTTTGGAACCGATTATCTGGGACGGGATGTTGCCAGCCGGACCATGGCTGCAACCGCACTGGACCTGGAATCGTGCCTGGTGATCCTTTCCCTGGCCACTCTTATCGGTGTGACCATCGGGGCCATTTCGGGGTATTACGGCGGGCTCGTTGATGAGATCTTCATGCGGATCAGTGATGTTTTCATCGCATTTCCCGGTCTCATCCTGGCCATGGCGATCGCGGCAGCGCTTGGCCCCAACTTAATAAATGCGATGATCGCCCTTACCGTGGTCTGGTGGCCATCCTATGCAAGGTTGGTGCGTGGCCAGGTGCTGTCCTTGCGCGAGCGTGAGTTCATCCAGGCGGCGCGCAGCCTGGGTGCCGGAGACGGATGGGTGATCTTTAAACATATCCTCCCGAACATAATGATCCCATTGACCGTTCATATTGCCACAAACGCGGCACCGGCACTCGTGACGGCGACGGCGCTGAGCTTTATCGGAATGGGCGCCCAGGCACCCACACCGGAATGGGGAGCCATGGTCAGCGATGGCAGGCAATACATGCTGGATTCCTGGTGGATGTCCACCTTTCCCGGCCTGGCGATCGCAGTGACCGTGATCATTTTCAATGGACTGGTGGAGATCATCCGTTCACGCTTGGCGGAGCATTTTTAGGAGGCGGAATGAATATTCTGGCATTCGGCGCGCATGACGATGATTGGGATGAATACTGCGGTGGCACCTTGAAACTATATGCACAGGCCGGCCATCGCATCGGCGTTGTTTCCATGACGAATGGATGCAACCATGGTGCGGCCAGGTCCAGGGAAGAACTGGGCCAGATCCGAAAAAAAGAATTTGAATCGGCAGCCGCGCTGCTCGGAGAATGTAAAACCTACTGGCCGGGATCCGCGGATGGCCGGTTGGAGAATAATTTCGAGACCCGAAAAATGGTCGCCGGGATGATCAACGATTTTCAACCGGATATCATCTTCACACATCCGCCGGATGACTACCACCCCGACCACAACGCCACCACGCAGCTGGTGCTGGATGCCAGCCAATCTGCCTACATCCTGGCCGTTGGTCCCAGGTTGTATCACCCGGGCGCTAGCCTGCCGAAGAAACCGCTCTTCTCCCGCTATCCGGTCATTTATTTTTATGATTCAGAGGACGGGCATGGCTTTCTCCCGGAAGAGTATGTAGATATCACGCCGGTCTGGCAAACGAAACAGCAAATGCTGAATTCCCACCGCAGCCAGATCGAAGCGGAGTTGGAAGAGCAAACCGGGCCGGACGAGAATCCTTCTTTAACTACGATCGAGATCATCGGCCGGTATCGAGGTTTGCAGTGCGGCGTGAAATACGCCGAAGCCTTCAAACTGTACCGGGTGGCCGGCAGAGTATTTCCGGCGCGCCTGCTTCCATGATGTGGAATACGGAGCAGAGATGAGTCCAAATACCCCCGATTACTTCCCGCCTCCAGAATCAAAAGGCGGCTGGCGTTATCTGAAAGGACCCGATGAGATCAGGGAAGTCGCCGGGATGGATGCGGCCAGGCTGGAGGCGATCTACCATGAACAGGAGCGCCGCTACGGAGACCATTCCTGGTCGATCGCCATCCTCCGGCACGGTTATCTGGTGCGTGAATTCCACACTTTCAATGTGCTGGCCGGTACCCGCTTTGACATCTGGTCGGGCACCAAATCCTTCAGCGGAACGGCATGGGGGCTGTTATTCAACGATTCATTGCAGGGGCGCATCCCGCAGGCGATCTCCCTGGACACGCCGGCCTACCCGTTCATCCCGGAAGGCTACCCGCTATCGGATAAGCGCAAGGAGAGCATCACTTTCCGCCAGCTGCTCAGCATGACTTCCGGCATCCGGGGGGAAGACTCGGATTGTGAGGGCATGGCCACCGCCACCTGGGAGGGTCCCTTTGAATTCGCCCTGGGGAAGGCCCCCAACCGGTTTGGCAAGTGGGCCGACCAGCTGACCGGCGAACCCGGCACCCGTTTTGAGTACTCCGATCCGGCCATCTGCCACCTGGCCCTGGCGTTCGCGAGCATTACCGGGCGGGAGATGGATGATTATTTGCACGAGCGCATTTTTCGACCGATCGGCATCGAGAATTTGAGCTGGGACGTGCAGGGAGGCGGCGGCTTTTTAGGCCCGCATACCAACGCCCATACCGGAGTCCATATTTCGGCGCGTGAACTGGCCCGGTTTTGCTATTTGATGCTCAAGCGCGGTTCCTGGGAAGGGCGGCAACTGGTCCCGGAAGGCTGGCTGGACCTCTCCACCCGCACATCCCAGGAATTCAGCCCCGGTTATGGTTATACCTGGTGGGTAAATACGCGCGCTGCGCGCTGGCCGGGCATGCCAACGGATATGTTCGCCCTGTCCGGGTACCGCTACAACAAAGGTTATGTGATCCCGTCCCTGGACCTCGTCATCACGCGGGTCGGGTCCGGGCCGGCGAACGATCCCGATCCGAAAGTGGTTACGTGGAATGAACAGGATTTCGTCCGAGGAATTGTGGAAGCCTGCATTAAATAAGAAACGATCCGGGAATGATCGAGTGACCGTATTTTGAGAGTGCACGGCGGAACCACCCGCACACTCTCCCGCTCTGATCGAGATGTACCGAATTTTTTAATTTGCGAGTGTAAAAGGAGAGATGGTATGGAAATGGTAAAAGCTTGGGAAGAAGAAGGCGTCAAGGTGCCCGCACCTTTCTCGCGCACGATCAAAGTTTTGTTCGCCCCCGACCGGCATAATGTGGATGAACTGGCTTTTACTTTTGCGCTGCTCGATCCGGGAGGTATGACGGATTACCATATCCATGACCGGCCTGAACTGATCTACATTGTTTCCGGTCGAGGGCTGGCTGTTTGCGATGGGGTAAGCCAGGCGATCGAGCCGGATGTGATCCTGTACGTTCGGGCGGGCGAAAAACACCAGATGAAGAACACCGGCCCGGAAACCCTGAAACTGGCCACCGTGTTCGTGCCGGCCATTACGGCAGAGTTCAATTACAAGCGCTGCCTGACGGGCTCCAATTCCGGCGAGGCGGATGAATGAAAGCCACAAAAATAGTCGTGATCGGAGCCGGGAGCGCCAGTTTCGGTCTGAACACCCTGGGCGCGCTCATGAACAGCCAGCGCCTGGCCGGCAGCCAGATCGCCCTGGTGGATCATAATGCGGAGACTCTGGAACAGGTCAACCGCCTGGCCAATCGCCTGAACCAGGAATGGGGTGCGGACATGACCATCTCCTGCCATACCAGCCATGAAAGGGCGCTGGAGGGCGCGGATTTCGTCGTTTCGGCGATCGAAGTGCCGCCGCGCGAACGGTTGTGGCAAAAGGATTATGAGATCCCGCTCAAATATGGGGTCAGGCAACCTTACGCGGAAAATGGCGGGCCGGGCGGTTTTGCGCATGCCGCCAGGAACATCGGGCCGGTCCTGGAGATCGTGCATGCCATGGAAGAGCTGTGCCCGCAGGCCTGGTTTGTCAACTACACCAATCCCATGATGCGGGTCTGCGATGCCATTCAGCGCTACAGCCGCATCAAATCGATCGGCCTGTGCCACCAGATCTTCTACGGATATTACATGGTCGGGTACCTGCTCAGTGATTATCTGAACATAGACGTGCCGGCCTATGATTTTCCGCATGCCAGACTCAGCCTCGAGTTCAATGCCATGCAGGACCTGATCGTCAAGCAAACCACCCCTAAGATCGAAATTCAAGCCGCCGGCTTGAATCATTTCACCTGGATGCTGGCGGTGCATGATAAACGCACCGGGGAGGACCTGTACCCGCTGGTGCTCGAACGCTGGCAGAAATGCGACCGGGACTTTGAACCGCTGACCCAGCGGATGATCAAGGCCTTCGGCCTGATGCCGGTTCCGGGCGATGGGCATTTGTGTGAATACCTGCCCTGGTTGAGCGACCCGGTAACCCGGCCCTGGGAGAAATATCATATCCAGCTGTATTACTGGGCCGCGCGGGAGCAATACCGGGCCGATGGGCTTGAGAAGATCGCCCGCATGGGTGCAGGGCAGCAGCCGGTGGATGAACTGCGCATAGCCGACAGCGAAGGAGCCTTGGAAGTGATCGAGAATATCGCCAAGGGCGGCAACCATTATCACCTGGCCGCGAACCTTCCCAACCGTGGCTACATTTCCAACCTGCCGGAGGATGCCATCGTGGAAGTACCGGCAGTGTTCAGCGGGGCCGGAGTGCAGGGGGTCGGTATCGGCAAGATCCCGGAACCGGTGGCCGAGTTGTTGCGGCGGGAGATCACGGTGGTCCAACTGGCGGTGGATGCGGCGGTGCATGGCGACCGCAGGGCCGCGCTGCAATGCCTGCTGCTCGATCCGGTGATCACGGATATCGAAGTGGCCCAGCAGGTTCTGGATGATTATCTGGAAACCTACCGGACATACCTGCCGGCTTTTTGGCCGGATTGAAAATGGAACCACCGAACAGTTAATCGATAACCGATCTGTGTGGAGAAACCTGTGGCCGATAACACTCAACCACTGCTTGAAATAAAGAATCTAAAAACCTATTTCTATACCGAAGATAGCGTTGTGAAAGCCGTCGACGGCATTGACCTTAAAGTCTTTCCCGGGGAAGTGCTTGGCCTGGTGGGCGAATCGGGTTGCGGCAAGAGCGCTGCGGCGCTCTCGATCATGCGGCTGATCAGCAGCCCGGGGAAGATCGTGGAGGGGGAGATCCTGTTCGAGGGCCGGGACCTGTTAAAATTGAGCGAAACGGAAATGATCGAAGTCCGCGGCAATTGCATTTCCATGATCTTCCAGCAGCCAATGACGGCTTTGAATCCGGTCTACAAGATCGGGTTTCAGATCGTGGAGGTGCTTCAATCCCACCAGGGCATGGGAAAAGAAGCAGCCAATCAGCGTGCCATCGAGCTCTTAAAAATGGTCGGCATTTCGGACCCGGAGCGGCGGGCCCAATCCTATCCGCATGAACTTTCAGGCGGAATGGCCCAGCGCGTGATCATCGCGATGGGGCTGGCGTGTGAACCCCAGTTGCTGATTGCCGACGAACCGACCACCGCCCTGGATGTGACCATCCAGGCCCAGATCCTGGACCTGATGCGCGAACTGCGCAGCAAGGTGAATGCCGCCATCATTCTCATCACGCATGATCTGGGTGTTGTGGCCGAGATCGCGGAGCGTGTGGCGGTGATGTATGCGGCGCGGATCGTGGAGCAGGCGGATGTGCGGGCGTTGTTCGCCCAGCCGTTGCACCCCTATACCCGGGGGTTGCTTGGATCCATCCCGGTCCTGGGGCAGATCAAGGAGAAGCTGGATGTCATTCCCGGCAACGTGCCGGATTTGATCGATCTGCCACCGGGCTGCCGGTTTGCGCCACGCTGCAAGGCGCGCGTGGATCACCAGTTGTCGATCTGCCAGAAGCAGGAACCCGATCTGATCGAAGCTGCTCCCGGTCACTTTGTGCGTTGCTGGCTTTACCAGAACGTAGCGGACGGCGATCGGGCCACCCTGGCCGCAGGGGCGCAAAAATAACCCCAAAGGGATCCTGCGGGCTTATGGATCAATTTGACGGAGAGCGGCGAGGAGCACGAGGTTGAACATGCCAGAGAATTCGCGGGACCTGATCGTTGTCAAGAACCTGGCCACCTATTTCCCGGTGCGGGCCGGCCTGTTGCAGCGCACCGTTGCCTGGGTGCAGGCAGTCGATGACATCTCTTTTAGCGTGCGCGAGGGAGAGACCCTGGGCCTGGTCGGGGAATCGGGTTGCGGCAAGACGACCGTTGGCCGCTCCATACTGCGTTTGGTTAAACCGACGCGCGGAGAGGTGACCTTCGACGGGGTGAACATCCTGAGACTCAAGGGACGCGCATTAAAAGAAATGCGCCGCAACATGCAGATCATTTTCCAGGACCCCTACGCCTCGTTGGACCCGCGCATGCCCATCGGTGAATCGATCATGGAAGGCCTGGATATTCATGGGATCGGTTCCCACAAGCAACGTTTCGAGACCATGACCGATATCATGAAAAAGGTCGGGCTGGAAGAGTACCATGCCCGCCGCTACCCGCATGAGTTCTCTGGCGGCCAGCGCCAGCGCATCGGCATCGCCCGGGCCCTGGCGTTACGCCCGCGCTTCATCATTTGTGACGAACCGGTTTCCGCGCTGGATGTTTCCATCCAATCGCAGGTGCTAAATATCCTGAAAGAACTGCAACACGAGTTCGGCCTGACTTACCTGTTCATTGCCCATAACCTGAGCGTAGTGGAACATATTTCGGACCGGGTGCTGGTCATGTACCTGGGGAAGGCAGTGGAACTGGCCGGCCGGATCGAGTTGTACCGCCAACCCCTGCATCCGTATACCAAGGCTTTGATGTCAGCCATTCCGATCCCTGACCCGGACTCGACACGGGAGCGCACTCTCCTCAAAGGCGATGTACCCAGCCCGCTCCACCCACCCAGGGGCTGTCGTTTTCACCCGCGTTGCCCGATCGCGACCCCGAAATGCTCCGTGGAAGAACCTGTCTATCAGGAAGCCCGGAGGGAGCATTGGGTGGCCTGCTGGCTGGCGAACTAAGTTGCTTCGGTTAGTGGATACAATATAGTATTCATTCTGTCGAATTTAATCCCTGACAAACTTCTCGAAAGGAATTCTAATGAAAACGACAACAGTAGTATTCCAACAGCAAGCCTATGAATACATCAAGGCCAATATTCTTAATCTGACCCTTAAACCTGGCCAGTATATTATGGATACCCAGATCGCCAGCGAGCTGAACATCAGCCGGACCCCGGTCAGGGAGGCTTTCCATCGCATCGAGAATGAGGGATTGCTGGTCTATGAGCAACGAAAGGGCTGGAGAGTGTATACATTAACTCTGAAAGACGTGCATGAGATCTTTGATCTCAAGGAGATCATCGAGTCGGACGTCGCCTTTAAAGCAGCCAATTGCAAGGATGAAATTCTGCGCGATCAATTGAAACTGATCATCTCCCAGATGGCGGAAGTCTCAAAGGCGAATGATTCGGCCGGCTGGTTCGATGCAGACCGCCGGCTGCATGAAACGCTGTTCAAGATGGCGGATAACCAGCGGGCATATGCCATCTTCATCAACCTGAACGAACAATGGCATCGTTTGCGGATAGGATTTACCCTGATCCAGGGCCGGATGCAGCGTTCCATCGTGGAACACCAGGTGGTGATCGATAATATTCTTGGCGGAAATGGGGAGGAAGCCGCCCGATTGACCCGCTTGCACCTGGTGAACCTGCGCACGGAGCTGGTCAATATGCTGGTCAATGTCGTTTTGCCCTTTGCAGGAACCGGAATTTGACCAGCATGGAAATAAAGCGACCAACCCCTGTCAGGACCTTTACCATTGACAATCTCTCCGGGGAGATATTTGATAGCAATGCTGCCCTGGGCCAGGCCGCTGCTCTGGATGCCAGGAAATATATTAACCAGGCGCTATTTGAAAAAGGCACCGCCAATATCATCCTGGCAACCGGAAACTCGCAATTGAGCTTCCTGCATACACTGCGCGCTTTGGATGGAATTGAGTGGGCAAAAGTTTCCGTTTTCCACATGGATGAATACGTACATCTTGATCCAGCCCATAGTGCCTCTTTTCCTCTTTTCCTGCGCAGGCATTTAATCGATTTTGTGAACCCGGGGAAATTTTATGCCATTCCTGGGGGAGCGGTCGATGCAGAGCAGGGTTGCCGGGACTATGAAAAGCTTTTGCACGAAAATCCGCCAGATATGGTCGCCCTGGGATATGGGGAAAACGGCCATTTGGCCTTTAATGATCCTCCAGAGGCTCGCTTCTTTGATTCCAGATGGGTGAAGGTGGTCCAATTGGCCGAAAAAAGCCGGCAGCAACAATTTGAAGAAGGGCACTTTGATTCGCTTGCTGAGGTTCCCACACACGCAGTCACGCTTACGATCCCGGCGCTATTACAGGCAAAGCAAGTCCTGTGCATTGTTCCAGAAGCCCGAAAGGCTGAAAGCGTTTATGGCTGCCTGTGTACCCCGATTTCAGAAGACCACCCGGGATCGATCCTGCGGGCAGTCAAGAACGCTCACATTTACCTGGACACGGAATCTGCAGCCAAAATAAAGGCGGGATAAAACTGCTTTGGGCATTGCCTGGGCAGAAATTCCTAAACCTGCCTCAGGCAGCGAAATTCCCTGCCCCTCTCAGGAGGCAGGCCTGTCAGGATTCCCCCCTGTACCAGCCAGGATGACTGGAAACCCATCGCCAAAGCCTGGTAGATGCGCGAAAATAAGAGATAATGAGATGTAATCCCTTTATGTCTCGATCTTCTCGAAATTTCCGTGTTTTCGTCTTTAATTGGAGCAGCATCAGGATCGGAAATCCTTGGTTGATTTGCTCTTCGCCAGTCGTGGCGAATGCGATAGGTTCTATCGTCTTATGGAAAGGATTTTCAAGATGGCTGTCATAAAAAAAGTCATTAAAGGTACCGCGTTACCATTAACACTGCTCATGACCTTGTTCTTAACTTATTATAATTTTGGCAACGACGGCTATGGAAATGCCTATTATACGGCCGCAATAAAGAGTATGACCTTAAGCTGGCACAATTTCTTCTTTGTGTCATTTGATCCGGGAGGATTTGTCAGCGTGGATAAGCCTCCGGTAGCGCTTTGGCTTCAAGTGGTTTTTGTAAAGGTATTTGGATTCCACACCTGGAGTATTATGCTCCCGGAAGCGTTAGCCGCGATCGCATCCGTTGCAATTATTTACTATCTTGTTAAAAAGAGTTTTGGATTCCTTGCCGGGATTACTGCGGCCGTCGTGCTTGCCTGTAGCCCGATCTTTATAGCGGCTTCCCGTTCCAATAACCCGGATGCCGTTCTGGCACTTGTTTTGATCCTTTCCGCCTGGGCGATGCTGGTGGCGGCGGAAAGAGGCAGCCTCAGGCATCTTATCCTCGCGGCAGCTTTGATCGGTATCGGCTTTAATACAAAAATGTTGGTCGCTTTTTCGATCGTTCCCGGTTTCGTTGCGACTTATTTTATAGCAAACCTCCGAAAGCTTTTCAAGACCATGATGTATCTGGCGATCGCGGCGGTAGTGTTGATCGTTATCTCGCTTGCATGGGTCGCGGCCGTTGATCTGACCCCGCCTGCCCAAAGGCCCTATGTGGGCAGCAGTGCCACCAATTCCGAATTCAACCTCGCCTTCGGCTATAACGGGTTCAATCGCGTGTTCGCGAAACCAAAGACCAGTCCGAAGACCAACAGCACGGCGGGTCCCATTGCCGTCCAGGATGAAGATGCCCTCACACCTTTGCCGGTCGCCAGCCCGAACGCAAATGATTCGCCCGGGCCTTTCAGAATGTTCAATCCTCTCCTGGCGGGGCAGATCAGCTGGTTTATTCCGCTGGCCTTGTTCGGAGCGCTGGGTGCGTTGTTCTATATAAAAACACTGGATAAGTCGGAAAGACGCCAAAAATACATCGCGCTTATGCTCTGGGGCGGATGGGCGATCGTCCTGCTGGTATTTTTCAGTGTTTACCGCAGCCTGACGCACAGGTACTATTTGAACATTGTGGCGCCGGGGGTTGCCGCGCTGGCCGGGATCGGTTTCTCCTGCCTGCTGAAGCTTTCCCTGCGCAGTGGCTTCAAAGCTTTTCTTTTGCCCCTGGCGTTGCTGGTAAGCGCGGCCCTGCAGATCATGATCCTCGTACATTATCCGGCATGGATGCCGTACCTTTTACCGGTTTTATGTGTTTGCATCGCCCTCACGGTTGTGCTTGCCTTGATACTTTTCATCAATATCTTTACCCACCCGGGTTTTATCAAACCTCTTTCCATCGTTTTGAGTGTCGGCTGCATCGCAATGCTGCTGCTTGCGCCCTCGATTTGGTCATTTACCACGGTGATCGGCCATGTGAGCGGGGGGGACCCTTATGCCGGTCCGGAGCTTGTAGCGAATGCGGGCTCCGCCCCTATCCCGCCGGACCTGGAAACGATCCTCACGCGCCTGAAGTTCAACGGATCCGATCCAAAACTTCCTTCTTATTATCAGGCGCTGTCAAAATACCTTTTGCAACATCAACACGAGGCGACCTATATCGCAGCCGTTCCAGATACTGCCCTGGCAGAAAATATCATCATCAAGACAGGCGAGCCGGTGATCGCAATAGGAGGGTTTAACGGTGCAAATCCCATCCTGACGCTCGAGGAATTTGTCAACCTGGTCCAGTCGGGGAAGGTCAAGTATTTTCTGAACGGTCCCGATATAAAATATGGAGCGAATGCAGATATCGTGAAATGGGTCGTTTCCCACAGCAAAAAGATCGCGTTGCAGGTCTACGATAAAAGCGCAAAAAAGAATACGCAACCATATACTCTGTACCTCTTGCGCTAAAAACGCAGCGACCCTTTTGACCGGATCCACAGGCAGCGGCGGGGCCTGGGGAGCCGCCTTTGTCCTTGTGTAAAACCACTTCCGTTTCTCAGGGTCCGGGAGAGAAGACCGATTAAAATACAACAATAGGTCAATCGCCCCGGAATGACAACTGCCGATCTCAGGAGTCATATCTGGCAGTTTGCGCATAGTCAGGGATAAGGCGAACATCCTGATGAGACAGTTCACAATCAGATCAATTTGCTGGTGGGCTCCTTGGGTGAACATCTTTCATCGGTCGTAAAGAGATTTTGCACCTTAGTGTGGGCACTCCCATTTGGAGACAAACGGGTAGATCAAAAAAATCAAAGGAGATCAATAGTATGAAATCGAATCGTTTCCATCTCACCATCAGCGGCATCCTGCTCGTGGTTGTTGTGGCAGCCTGCTCGCTATCGCCGGCGAGCTCGACGACCGGAAACACAGCCGTGCCGCCTGTCAGCGCAGCAACTGTAACAAGCCAGCCAGTCAGCGCGTCTGGCAGCGGGGGCTGCGCCAACGCTTATTTCCCGGTTTCCTCCGGGAACAACTGGTCCTATTCCAGCACCGGCAGCGTTCTGGGAGCTTACACCTATACCTGGACGATAACAGATTTGAGCAACACCGGTTTTACCACCAACGATCAATCCAGCCTTGGAACGGGAACCACTGCGATTATCAAATGGAAATGCCAGGATGGAAAAATAGCCGCGTTGGACGCCGGGGCGAGCAGTCTCAGCTTATCCACCTCGAAGTATACGATGACCAGCAACACCATCACTGCAGAGGGCTATAATATCCCGAGTACTTTTCATACCGGAGATACCTGGTCCGAAACTGTGACTGTCAATGGAACTGTGGTGACCAGCACGCGATCCATGGATTCCCAAATTGTCTCCAAAGTTGACTGCAGCGCCGTTGGCACCGATTCGGTTACAGTCCCGGCTGGCACATTCAACAACGCCGCCAAGGTTACGTGCACTAACACGGTGGCTGTTTCGGTGCTCTTGAAAGGGACGCCAGTGCCGGCTGAGGCCCCCAAAACCGTGAACATCAACGACTGGTACGCCAAAGGAGTGGGATTGGTCAAATCAGTCAAAGTAAATGGCGCCACTGGCGGCACGGAAACCATCGTGTTGACCCAATATAAAGTTCAATAGCAAGGCTGGTGCGCTGCACACGGCTGGTTGGAACATCTCGCTTACAAAGGGGAAGTTTCGGGATTTGAATCCGATTGTCCACCAATTAAAAGCAGGCGAAGCTATAAATTGCTTCACCTGCTTAATTATTTTCGATACCGACTAAGGCTGTGTTGGTGTCGGCTGTGGCGTGCCTCTAAAGTGCATTCCGCCAGCATGCGTATGCGTACCTTTGGCTCCGCCGAATCCGAAACCAAACCCGAAGCCTGCTCCCTTGATATAACCCTTGCTGAGGCCTTCGAGCAGCCAGTTCGCTTTATCCTGCGTCATCTTGCCCGCAGTGACCGCCTGGTTGATCTGCATGGTGAACTGCGCGTTTCGGGCAGTCTGGATGGCGGCTTGTACGGTTTGCAGGTTGACGCCCTTCTCCGTGGCGATGGCAGACAGGGTTTTGCCGCTCTTCAGCTCCGCCGAAAGATCAGCGGATGTCATACCTAAGGCGTTGGCAGCCGCATCCAATACGGTCCCACTAAGATAAGCTCCGCGCGTGCCACCTGTTTTCGACTGGTGAGTCCAGGTGCCCGTATGAGCTTTGGGGGTGGGACGTGGTGTCGTTTGCGCTCCAGCGGTGTGATTATTAGTGCCTCTGAGCCCGCCGAACCCGATGCCAAATCCGAAGCCCGGCCCACCGATATAGCCCTTGTCGAGGCCTTCGAGCAGCCAGTTCGCCTTGTCCTGGGTCATCTTGCCGGCAGTGACCGCCTGGTTGATCTGCGTGGTGAAATCCGTTTTACGCGCGGCCTGGATGGCGGCCAGCACGGTCTGTAAATTAACGCTTTTCTCGGTGGCGATTTGAGACAGGGTCTTGCCGCTCTTCAGCTCCGCTGAAAGATCAGCGGATGTCATACCGAGCGCCTTGGCAGCCGCATCCAGTTCGGCTCCGGCGAGATATGTTCCGTGCGTACCGGCACCCGGTCTGGTTCGTCCGGTCGAGGGGACCGAAGTAGCCGTGGGAGTGGGACTCTGCGCGTTAACGACAACCGCCCCAACGCTGCCGATCAGCAGCATTGCTATCAACGTGCCCCCCACAAACATCCATAGTTTCTTTTTAAACATTGGATTTACTCCCTTTCTTGGAAAATTTAAACGAGTATATATAACTGGCACCTTTCGCCAGAATTGATGTTAGCAGCGGAACCAGCGAACATGAACACTATGATCGTTCCAAACTGTCTATGGCATTTGGCGTTCTCCGCGCGCCTCCTGCAATTACCCGTGGCTTTTTATTTTTCATAGGTTTATCCATCCTTTGTGTTCCATCCAAAGAACCCGCTATCGATCAGGAAGTTTTTCACAAGTTATATGATAGCAGGCCCATGTAACCTGGGTATATGCTTCCTGTTTGGGTATTGTGTATTATTCGACGCTTGAATTGTAGGGCCCTTCCTGTATTCGTAGCTTACGCCCAGAAACCATGCTAATGATCTGCCATCTTTTGCCTGGTCATTTGGCATGAAAATGGCTTAAGAAGGCCGCCCTTGCATTGGTTCGGGTGGATATTTCTCAGTTCACTGGAAAATCAGCTTCTCCAAGGTTGGCGTGCGCAGGTTTTCGATTGCGCTTGATTTAGGCGCTCTCTCGTTGGTGGCCTTCCTCAGCCTGACGCGGGTTATCTGGGCATTCGGCAGATGCGGTGACTACACTGCTGGCTCTATAACAGCGCAAATTGGGAACGGATCCATTTGATGGCAACCGTTGGCCCGTCCCCCAAGTGGGGGATGGAAATGCTCCCCAAAGGGGGGATGTGCCCGAGGATTCTTCGTCGTATGATGGATTGAATGTGCCTGACGATAATGTTCAGCACACTTGGTCAGCCAGATAACAAGGCGTCCGGTAATACATAGATTGAATTTGGAGGAAATAATGTCAGAAGAAAGTGTCATCGGTGTTTACAACAGCATGTCGGATGCAGAAGAGGCAGTCCGCATGCTTGACAAGGGCAGTTTTCCCATCAAGCAAGTCTCGATCGTCGCCCAGGATATGCAAAGCGAGAAAGAAGTGCACGGCTACGTGAGCGCGGGCGATGTTGCCAGGGCCGGAGCCAACACGGGTGGGTGGGTCGGCGGGATATTCGGGTTGCTGGCCGGAGCGGCGTTCATCTGGGTCCCCGGTTTCGGGCCCTTGCTCGTGGCAGGATCCTTTGCCGCAATACTGCTCGGCAGCATGGAGGGAGTGGTGGCAGGAGCAGCGGGCGGCGGATTGCTGGGCGCATTGGTTGGGTGGGGTGTTTCCAAACAACACATCCTCAAGTATGAGGAGCACTTGAAAAGCGGCAAGTACCTGCTGATGGCGCACGGCAACACGGAAGAAGTGGCACGCGCCCACACCATCCTGCAGGGCAGCGGGGCAGCCGATTTGACTCACCACGTCGAGACGGGCGCTTAACCCATCAATACCCTGTGGACAATCTAATTCAAAAGGAGAGGTTTCTATGACTGGATCGGGCTTATTGGTCGCAATCTTGGCTCAAACGCCAGTGTACCTGGTTTGGCTTGTCGGCGTGATACTGGCCTTTGTTGGTTGGAAAAAACATCCATCCGTCTCCCTGGTCGCCTTGATCGCCTTCGTTGTCCTGTTTATATTATCGCTGGTGGCCCAACTCATAACAGTACACCACGGCGTAAATTGGAGCCAGACCGGGATCACCTTCATCGAATCATTGATCCGGGCGGGCGCCTTTGGTCTGGTCGTGGCTGCCATCTTCGGCTGGAGGAAGTAAAACCGGAATTATTCACTCCGGTTTGACCCAGGGGCTCGACCTACAACATTGTTTGAGTCAATTCTGCTTCGCACGATTTACTTGAAGCAGATCCTTATATATTACGGAGCCCTTGAAAATGAAAAGCTGCATTAAATCGATGGTCATACCCGGCCAGTTCGGCTATATTTGCTTGAGCAAATTCAATGGCCTTGCCTCTTTCATTCCCTTTTTCTTCAACCCTTTCGCGACTTAAAGAAAGGCGTGCCTCTAAACCGGCAACCCAGGACCTCCTTAAAGTCGAGCCATTACGCTCCATTCTCCACTCCCCGCCCCAAACTTGGGGTGGGGCCGGGGTGGGGGATCGCCTGCAGAGTGGCATGGCGCTGCCCGGAAATAAAAACAACCGGGAAGTTTTGTCTTCCCGGTTGTTTGAGCGAATAAACAAACAAGAATTATTTCATCGCAGGGGGCACCCATTTGGCAAAACTGGCCATGTGGGCCCACAGCGCACCGTAAAAGGTAACGGCCCAGACGGCGGCCGAAGCCAGCAGCACCACGATTGCGATCCAGCGTACCACCTTATTATCTTTGAACCACTGCAGGAAGGGGAAAGCCGCCACGCCGCCCAAGCCGGCCAGGATGAAGCCAACTGCCGCGACGAACGGTTCCTGCCCGAGTTTCAATGAATACAGCCGCACTCCAACAACGATTGCATCCACGCCGGCAAAGAAGGAGTAAATGGACATCGGGATCAGGCTCCAGCCCTGCCAAAGGGACAGCGACATGCCCAGGAACACAATCCCGAACAGGGTGGCGGCGTCGCCGTAGCCGACGTTGAAGCTACCCGGCAGAGGCCAATTAAATGAAATCTGCAGGCCGGTGATAACGCCGATCAAGCCGGTCACGAAGAAAGCTGCCGCATACGGGCGCTGATTCTCCTCATCCAGGCCTTTCCAAAGGTAATAGGCCAGCAAAACACTGCCGGCCACCAGGTTGATCATGACTAGGGTCAGAAAATCGATGAACATGTTATTCTCCTTTTACTGGTTTGATCTAATTTAGACTATTTTAATATATAATATAATAATAGTCAACATTATCTACATCGAGAAACAGGCTTTTCTTAAACCCGCCCTGGAGGTGCTAAAATCTTGAGATATTAACCGCGATGGATAGTAGTGCCCCAAGAAAACCTGAAAAATTTCGCGTGATTTGCTACTTCGCGGTTTAATTTCCGATCTGACGGACTTTATGAAAGCCGTGAAATGCCCTTCCCCAGGCGCGCCCTGCCCAGAAGCTGTTCCTGCAATACAAATTGACCCATCACGTCTCAATCTTTTTCCCCAATATCCTGCACAAAATGAACAAATTCGGTCTAAGGAATGCCACCATCACCATCGAAAAGGAATATGGCGGAAAGGTGGCGACGTTCTGGCACCGGTCGCCGTGCCTGCTCATCACGGCACCCTGCCCACGACCTGTGCCAGGTGCGGCGCGCCGGTCCGCAGTGATTTGGCTCACTGGGTGGACAGCCAGACGGTCGAGTGTGAATACTGCGCCTCGCTTATCCGGGCGGAATAAAGGGTGGTGCTGGTAGGGGTGATGTGAATTTGTGGAATATTCCCCCGGCCCTCATCGTGGTGGGAAAGGGAATAAATGATCAGGAGGAAGGCGGAATCTGCTATATCCTTAACCTGCTTGAAGTCAGTTAAGAGCCAAACATTATTGCAGCAGGGAAAATCGACTTGTACTTATAAAATCTGCGTAATCTACGCCATCTGTGGCTGATTACCGGCATTGTCCAAACACTTTCTCAGCGCCGGAACCGGTAACCCGGATTTTTCAACCAGGCCCATCAGTTCCTTACCCAGCTGCCGGATTTCATCCGGCGCTTGCGAGATGTGATACATCCCGCCAACTTCCATGAATTTGGACGGCAACACCGCCCGCAGCCCTGCCACCCACAGGAAACGCGGGATGATCTTTAGAATGAGAGTGCCAGGTGGAGTGATATGCACTCCCACCGCACGCAGCACATCCAGCGTCTGGCGCATCGCATCCACCAGCAAACCGAAATCGGCGTTGTTGTAGCGCTTCAACGAGGCAGGGTCGTAGCCCCGCTGCATCACGAATTCCTCCCAGCGGTGCCACCAGCGCTGCATGGGTGGTCAGATAATCTGAAATATGACGCGAAATCCCGACCGGCAGATCCGCCCTTCGCAATATACCCACGAGCCGTTTCAGTTTTGGCGTGACCGTGTCATCCACCTCCCCAAAGGGCGATGGCCATAGCCGGCCTGCCAGGCTCGAACCTGATTCACTGATGCCATATATCACGCTGCCATCCCGCTTGCCCGCCCCGAATACGAAGCCAAGCATCACCCGCTCCCTGCCAAGCGCCTGGATAAATTCCTCCGGGCCGGAGGGATTGTTAACCATGAAGACCACATTTGGCGAGCAGTTTCCCCGTAGGACCGGAAAAAGCTCTGCCACCTGGTTCTTCCGAACGATCACCAGGATGTAATCGAAACGATCCTGCGGATCGAGCCGCTCGATCACCGGCACTTTCGTAACCGTGCGGATATTGTTGAAAGGGTTCTCGATCACGATGCCCTGTTCAACCAGTTCTTTATAGCGCTTTCCGCGCGCCAGTACTGTCACATCCACCCCAGCGTTATGCAGTTTCACCGCACAGATAGAGCCGTTCACCCCGGCTCCTATCACGAGCATTCTCGCGTTATCCTTATTCATAGTTACAGGTTTTACAGACATTTATAGACACTGCCAATTGACCAGTTTTCGTACAGGTTGGACCTGTACCGGGCGAACTACAACCCCTTTATTCCACGGGCGAAAGCCGATGGAAGTCCTTTGCGCAGAATGTTGTAAGAGCCATTGATGTCGGCATGGATCGGTAAACCCTGGGCTGAGACAAATTCGCCGCGCTTGACCCGTCGACCGCAATACTGGGCATGCTTGCGGATGGGCTCCAGATCCAGGAAGGAGCATTTGGAGGTGTATCCTTCTTCCTGAACGATCACCTTAATCCCGGCTAGTTGGGCCTTGTAGGTCAGCATATGGATGAAGGTTGAATGGGGAATGGCAACGAAGTTCTGGTTGTTGACGGAGCCGATCTGCACATTTTGTTTCCAGCCCTTGTTGTGTCCGATGATCAAGGTACCAAGCCGTTCGGACACCATCCAATCTACAATATACCGGCTGGCCCAATGCAGATAGTGCTTGATCTTGCGGTTGCGCTTGTTGGTCAGAGCCGTGAGATGGTGGGAGGTGTGCTGTCCCCTGGGTAGGAGAGCCTGCATATCGGCCTTCAGTTTGTTGTAGTAGGCGTTGACACTCTTGAGCGGTCTGCCGTTAACCAGAAAGGGCGTGATGCCCACTTTGTTTGAGGTTACAGCCGCAAGGATGTCAATGCCCAGGTCGAGACTGGCCGCCCAGGCAGGGTTGAGGTCGTTCTGGGTGGGGGAGAGGGGGATAACGGAATAGATCACTTCGACGACATAGTGGGATGCATGCGGAACGATCCGAACTTGCTGTACCTCCTTGTGTTTTGTTTGGATGACCAGGTTTAATTGCGATGGACAGATCCGACCTTCCTTCAGAGCCGGCCGGCTGATCGCCTGGCGGGTGTAGACCAGCAGATTGCGTCCGTCTGTTTTGGGCTTGTAGTGCGGCAGTTTCGGCCGGCCGGTAAATTTATCCGGGCATTGCTGGTAGGCAGAATGGGCCTTCCAGAATGTGTCCCAGGCAGTGCAAACCTGCCGCACAGTCCATTGGGCCACCTTGGCGGGTAGCGCCCGGAACTCGGGCGTGTCTTTCAGCATGTGAGCCAATTTTGCATAGGTGGGAACAGTCTCATGCTTGAAGAAACTCTGGCGGAGAATGTAAAGGGCGGCATTGTAGAGGTTCTTGGATGCAAAACAGGCCGGATCGATCACGGCGAATCGGGTGTCCTCTCGATCAATGATGTGCTGCTCCACCAGTTGCATGCCCTCATTAATAGCACAAATGTTCTTATTTGTCAATCAGGGCAATCGCATCTAAAATAGGGTAAAACTGGCTAATATCGGAGGAGCAGCCATGACCCCAAAGCCGTTGGAAGTGATAGAAGAACATTTTAGCAAGGTAAAGGACCCACGTAAGGACCGGACGAAAGAGCACAAGCTGATTGATATTCTGGTAATCGCCATTTGCGCCATAATATGTGGAGCAGATGGCTGGGTAGACATAGAACTATATGGCAACAGCAAGTTGCATTGGCTAAAGACATTTTTGGCACTTCCGCATGGGATTCCTTCCCATGATACATTCGGAAGGGTATTCTCGATGATCGATGCGCAACAATTTCAACTGGCATTTTATGAATGGGTATTGGCTGTCAATGAAATCATCCAGGGACAAATAATCAACATAGACGGGAAATGTTTGCGTGGCTCGGATGATCAGAAACTTGGGAAACGAGCGATTTACATGGTGAGTGCCTGGGCGACAGAAAATGAGATTGTGCTGGGGCAGCGCAAGGTGGATGAAAAGTCGAATGAAATCACGGCTATTCCAGAACTACTGAAAATACTGGCCATTTCAGGCTGTATTGTCACGATTGATGCCATGGGAACACAAACCAATATTGCCAAGACCATCGTGGAAGCCCATGCGGACTATGTTTTGAGCGTCAAAGAGAACCAAGGGCACCTATTTGAAGACATTTCGAGCTTGTTTGCAGTGGATCAGGCCCAAAATTTCAAATATGCTTCCTTCGAATACAAAAAGACGATCAGCAAAGGGCACGGCAGAATCGATATACGTGAATGTTGGTCTACTTCCAATCCTGCCTACCTGAGCCTGATCCGCGGGTTGGAAAACTGGATCGGGCTCCATAGTGTCACCATGATCATAAACACACGCATCATCGGAGATCAAGAAACCAAGCAGGTGCGTTACTATATTTCCAGTTTGCCCAGCAATGCGGAGAAAATTCTACGAGCAGTCCGCAAACATTGGTCGATCGAAAATAAGTTGCACTGGGTTCTGGATGTTGCTTTGAATGAAGACCATAGCCGAGTCCGGAAGGATCAGGCCCCTGAAAACTTGGCCGTTCTTCGCCATATTGCGCTTAACTTACTCAAACAAGAAAAGACTGCCAAAGGTGGTATCCATGCCAAGCAATTGCAAGCCGGTTGGAAGGAAGATTACCTGCTTAAGGTGCTCGCTTCTGGAGTTTAGATGCGATTGCCCTGATTTGTCAATCCTTGTTCGCAAACTGTATGATCGTATTCGATACCTGCCTCCTCTTTTTTGGGCATTTTGCTTTTAGTTTTTTCTTAATCTTTCACCCTGTGCGTGCTAAACGTGGCGAACGTGCCATCCTGCTTCCAGGAAAATCCCTCGAATCCGACCTCGTTGAAGTACCGTTGCAGTTCAGGTAATTCAAAGGTATGCATATTCTTGTTTTTGCGCTGTTTCACCAAACGCGCCGCCAGTAAATCACCGGTGACAAATGTGGTCACTGCCAAGGGAGCCCCGGCTTTCATGGTGCGGGCAATTTCAAGTAATGCGAGCAATGTATCCGGGAAAAGATGCAGCGAGCCACCGCAAATGGCTCCGTCAAAGACGGCCTCCTCAAATGGCAGCTCCTCGACGCGGGTTTGGGCCAGTTGAATATTCGATATTCCAGCTCGCCTGATATTTTTCATGCCTTGCTGCAGGGTCCCCATGGAGAAATCGATCCCGTATATGTTTCTCTTCGGGGAAGCCATCCGGCGGCCATAGGTGGCTGGTCCGCATGCCACATCCAGCACATTTCCGGTGACGCCCTCCAGGGTTTGTGAGATGAAGTCGGCAATGCTTTCCAGCGAGCTGTTACCGGCTCCGGCCATTCCCAGTACGAAGGAGTGCCAAAGCCTGCTCTCATATATGGGCGCCAGCAGCTTCCAAATTGGGTTCCATCGGTAGTTGGGGTCAGTCCGGGCCTGAAAATTATCCGAGATGAAATCGGGGATACCACCCACAATGGGATATATCCGGTTGCAGGCGGTGCATTGCAAAGCGCTCTCCGTCTGGCTGAGTGCGTGTTTGCACTTGGGACAAACGTACCTGGCAGGTGTTATGGATACGATTCGCGGCATGGGATTTTCTGTTTTCACCTCAACCTCCTTGTTATTCAAAATACAGGAAACTGGCTCTAACCGGACTTGGGCTCTCTGAGAATCGCCAGGGCGAGGAAGGGGCATGGGGGTGTTGAGCGGGCGAAACCCGCCCAGCACACCCATGCCCTTGCAATTCCCAATGAACGCTTACTTGACAATCTTATAAGATGTGTTAAAATAATTTTAGTAAAAAATAACTAATAATATTAGTATATGGTAATAATTATTATTAATATACCACTCTTATAAATATTATGTCAAGGTGAATAATGGCACAAACACTAAAAAAACCCACCGAATTACGCCCCACACCCACCATTGAAGATTACCTGGCTATCCTCTACGTGATGGAACGTGACGGAGATGAAGTAATCGCCGCCCGGCTGGCCGAATCCCTCGAAGTGGCTCCTCCAACCGTAACCGTCACGCTCAAACGCATGGAACGGGATGGCTGGATTGCGGTTGATCCGGAGAAGGGCATTTATTTGACGAAGACCGGCTGTGAAGCAGCCAGCTCGGTTATCCGCCGGCACATGCTGACCGAATGGATGCTGGCGCGCATGCTAAAAGTGCCCTGGTCTCACATTCACAGCCAGGCCCACCAGATTGAACACACCATCTCGGATGAGATCGAAACCCAGATGCGCGCCAACCTGGATGACCCGCAGCTCTGTCCGCACGGCAATCCGTTGCCCGGCTATGAATACGTTGCCGCCAATTGGCTGCCCCTCACCGGCGTGCAGCCCGGCCGGCACATCATCATCCGGCGCATCCACGAAACCGCCGAAGATAACCACGAATTGCTGGAGTTCCTCGAAACCAATGGCATCATTCCGGGAGCCAACGCCGTGGTGACCGAAGTATTACCAGTTAATCAAACAATTACCCTGAAATTGGAGTCAAAGCAGGTGGCGCTGGGCTTCCCAACTGCCCGCTACATCTTTTTCGAAGAGGCCGCCTGATGCTGCCCTTCAACCAGGATAAGCACATGCAATTGATGGAATTGCAGCCTGGCCGGAAGGCCGTAATCCGGCGGTTGGAAGGCGGCCGGCCAGTTCTATCACGCCTGGCTGCCCTGGGCTTCACACCCGGTGCCGCCATCACGGTTATTCGCAGCAGCGATCATGGCCCCTTGCTGGTTTCCTTGCGCGGTTCCAGGGTTGCCCTGGGCCAGGGTGAAGCTGCCCATATTTTTGTATCCTTCGCCGGTGTGGAAAAACCGGCCGAAACAGAACTGGCTGGCGCAGGCTCCGTTACCATTGCCCTGACCGGTCAACCCAATGTCGGCAAATCTTCCGTATTCAATCTGCTCACCGGTCTCAACCAGCATGTCGGTAATTGGACCGGTAAAACCATCGAATGCAAGATTGGTACATACAAATTCAAAGAGATCGGTTTTTCGATCGTCGACCTCCCCGGAACATACAGCCTGACCGCCAGCTCTGAAGAGGAGCGCCTGGCGCGGGACTTTATCATCCAGGAACACCCGGACCTGATCGTTGCCGTGGTCAATGCGGCCACGCTTGAACGCAGCCTGTACCTGGTAGCAGAACTTCTTTTGCTGCCGGTGCCGATGGTGGTGGCCCTCAACATGATCGATGTGGCCGAACAGGAGGGCATTCAAGTGGAGCCCAAGGTGCTGGAAGCCGCCCTGGGCGTTCCGGTGGTATCCATGGTTGCCTCCAAAGGTGGTGGACTCGTCGAGCTCGAAGAAACCATTCTTCGGATGGTAAATCATGAAATACCCTATGAACCCAAGCGACCTTTGATCCTGCCGGCCCATCAGGCTGTCCTCGACCAGCTCAGGGGCCTGATTGGTTCGTATGTGCTTCCCTCTTATCCCGAGGAATGGGTGGCGCTCAAGCTGCTGGAAGGCGATGAAGAGCTGACCGGCCTGATGAAAACCGCCATGCCGCCCGAAGCGTGGGAACCTGTTCACGATTTGTTATATAAGCATGAAGATGCCATTCTCGATATTGCCGGCGCCAGATATGAGTGGGTTGCCCGTGTCATCCGCGCGGCCGTAGTGGAACCAAAAGTGACCCGCGTCGGGTTGACCGCTCGGCTGGACCGGGTTCTGACCCATCCCTGGTGGGGCACCCTGGCCCTGGTTGCGATCCTGGGCGGGGTCTTCTGGCTGACCTACCGGGTCGGCAGTCCACTCCAGGCCTGGCTCAGCCAATTGGTCAGCCAATTGGCCGGGTTGCTGCGCACCAGTTGGGTGCATGGCCCGCACTGGCTGGTCGAATTCACCGCCGGTGGGATCCTGGGCGGCATCGGCATGGTGCTGACCTTCCTGCCCATCCTGATCATTTTCTTCGCCATCCTGGGTTTCATGGAAGATACCGGCTACATGGCCCGGGCGGCCTATCTTTCCGATCGCTGGATGCATATGATGGGGCTGCATGGCAAAAGCTTCATGCCGATCTTGTTGGGCTTTGGCTGCAATGTGCCTGCCATCCTGGGCACCCGCATCATCGAATCGCGCCGGGCCCGTTTGCTCACCACCTTGCTGATTCCTTTAGTTCCCTGTACCGCCCGCATGGCGGTGGTCGCCATCCTGGCGGCGGTTTTCTTTGGATCGAACGCTTTTTGGATCGCCTGGGGTCTGGTGGGCTGCAGTCTGTTGATCCTGGCAGGGCTGGGGCTGGTGCTGCACCACTTCCTCTTCGAAAACGAGCATGTGCCTTTTATCATGGAGCTGCCGCTCTACCATCTTCCCAACTTCCGGACGATCGGCATCTATGTGCGCGATAACATCCTGGGCTTCTTGAAAAAAGCCGGGACGACCATCCTGGTTGCCACACTGGTCGTGTGGGCGCTCTCCTACTTCCCCAATGGAACCGTGCTGACCAGCTACCTGGGTATGGTTGGCAAATTCCTTGAACCGGTCGGGAAATGGATGGGCCTGCCGTGGCCTGTGCTGGTGGCCTTGCTGACCAGCTTTATTGCTAAAGAGAACACGGTGGCCACTTTGGGTGTTTTGTATGGCAACCTGAATGTGCTCAAAACCGTCATGACGCCCGCGGCCATGCTGGCTTTCCTGGTTTTTCAGATCCTGTTCATTCCATGCGTCGGGACGGTAGCTGCAATCCAGCAGGAGACCAAATCCTGGAAATGGACCCTCACCAGCGTGGGCATGCAACTGGCTTTGAGCCTCGGCCTGGCGGTGGCCGTTTTTCAGATCGGCAGGCTTTTCTAAGATGCTGCACCGCTTTCTTGATACGATCCAGTCTGGAGATGTACAAAGCCTTACGGAGATAGCCCACAAGCTGGACATATCCCCCGCGATGGTCCTGCAAATGGCAAAACAATTGACCGAGAAGGGTTATCTGCAAGAGATCGGTTCAGATTGTGATAAGCCGCAGCCAGGCTGTTCCGATTGCGCCGTCAACAGCGCCTGCCAGGTAATTGTCAGGCATTGGTTCCTGACCGAAAAAGGACGCAGCGCAATTTCAGGCAGTTCGATGCCCAAATAATCCAAAATCATTCCACTCCCGCGCGAGTGCACATAATGGATTCAGGCATTTACTCACTTACCAATATTGCAGTATAAAGTCTTTTGGGTTCCTTGGGAAAAAACCATAACTTTCCGCCAATCTTCAGTGATCCGTTTTTATTCGTTGCGATTGGCGAAAACGGGTCCATATTGGATGAACATCAACGGTGCTGGTTTGTGGCGGTGGAAGCAAGCCAGTATGGCTACGGTGGCGTCCGCCGTTTACTCTCACAGGTCAGCGGAATGGATAAGCTGACGATCGAACGCAGGCAGCAGGAGATGGAATATAAGGTGAACAGCACAATGCCAATTTCAAGGCATCAAAGGCAGAGACGCCGTTTTTGCGAGCAGTAGACAAATAGTCTCGGGTCGCACAGAATTGAGAATTCCATAAGCTATATTGGTTTCACAATTTGGTTAACGGGAGGCCAAATGCGGTTAAAATTCCCAGGGGGGTACCTTATAGATGAGCACTATACGTCACAAACCTGCCCCAACTGCGGGGCGCGACACAAACCCAGGGGACGGCTCTATCGCTGTCCGGCTTGCGGTTTCGCAGCCCATCGAGACGTAGTGGGAGCGGCCAACATTCTCTCGCGGCACACGTATGGCGAACTCAGCCGGATCGTGCCGCCCCCCTTCGGGGAAACAAAGTATCGTCACCCGTTTTGCGATCGCAAAACGGGCAAGCGTAGTCGCCCGGACACGGCGGAAATGGCTTGCGGCTCGGTCGCATTGGAGACGCAAGAAGCTGCGCCCCTTTAGGGGCAGCAGAGTGTAACCAGTCCTACTTCGCTGCAGTCGCAGTTCTCCTATTCCGTCGTCGCACCTCATTGAGATTGCCGCGCTCGTCTACCCTGGGCGCGCTTTCCGCTCTGCCAGGAAGACTGCTGTCCTTTTGAAAGCCTGTAAGTATATAGGGATCCGGCTCTCCATGTGGAGAGCCGGATCCCCGTCGTTTGATTCCCTCCCAGGCCTGCCTGAACGACCTTGATCGTAACGCGGGGTCGGCCGACCGGCTCAGGCGGGATCGAGCGATACATGTTCTAGTTTGTAAAGGATATAGATGAATCTCCTAACCACAGAAGGCCCGGGAAAGTGCTAACAGGCAAATTGTTCTGGATGGTGTTTTCCAGGCGCAGGCCGATGCGCTGGTAATAGGGGCAGGCATGGCTGTGTTGGCCGATCTGCGCGGCCAGGCTGGCAGCCTGTTCCATCTCCCCGGCTGCGATCAGTACACAGCAGTCCACCGCATCCCGGTCTAATAAAGTCCACAGGCTCAGGCCATCGAAGCGCGGTGCAGCCAGCAAGGTCTGCCTGGCAACCGGTACCTCTCCTTCGATGGCCTGCGCCAGGGCAAGATTGGTATTCAGCCTGAATTTCGACATGGCGTTATTGGAAACATCCGTCATTGCAAGGGCGCGCTGCAGGGTCGTTTTTGCCAGCGCAGTTTGTCCCTGTACCAAATGAACCATGGCCAGTTTTTCCAGGACATCGCCCCACCATAGTTTTGTGGCCGGTCCTTCCATCGCGTTGATCACCCGGTTGATCATTGCGCTGGCTTGCACAATATCCCCCCGCAACAATGCATTTGTGGCACGCAAATTCAACGTAAATGCCAGGCTACGTGTATCACCGATGTACTCGAAGAAGCTCTCGGCCTGTTCCAGTTTCTCGGCGGCTGCGCGCAAGTGCAGTTGCAGGTGTTCTATATCCACCAGATTGGTTGAATAGAGGGCCACCCCCATGTCATCCCCGATCGCCTGTGCTCCTGCCAGCGCCTCCTGGCGATACTGTAGCGAGCCCTGCAGGTCCCCTGCATCGAAGAGCATGCCCCCAATAAAGGCCTGGCAGGCGGTTTCCCGGATCTTCATGCCAGAGTGCCGGGCGCTGGCCAGGGCGCGCCGGGCATGCTCGATGGCAACGTTCGGTTGGCTCGCATGCCGGGCAATATTGGCCAGGTAGTAGTACGCGTCACTGCGGATCGTCTCCGCCGAAAGAATGGAAATATGCTCCAACTGGTCGGCCAGCGCAATGGCCTGTTCGGCAGGCTGGTGCGCTTCATTGAGCTTTCCCAAGACTACATTAACGCCGGATTTAAAGATACATAATTGCGCGTTCAAGAGCTGATCCGCTGGAGAGAGGTCTGCCTGTGCAGCCTGGATGCGCTCCAAAGCTTCCGTGAACAGGCCGCGTGTCAGCATGGCGCTGCGCATATGGAAGACGATGTCGGCGCGCACGGCCGGGTTGTTTGCCAATGCCAGGGCCTGGCGAAAATTTTCGATCGCTTCGTTGGCGCGAATGGTGGGGGTGAGCAGATCGCCGCGGGTGACCAGAAGCCGGCGCAGCAGGTCATCGTTCAGAGCATGAATTTTCGAATGCGCGCCGAGGATCTCGTCCAGGATCGTCACGGCTGCTGGCGCCTGCCCCTTTGCGATGATCTCCAATTCGTTCCTGGCGATCGATTCGACCGTCTCTTCCAACAGACCGGCGGCGGCATAATGCTGGGCTGCCGACAGGCCGGCCTGACCGGTTTCCGTATACCAATCCCCCGCCAGGCGATGGAGCCGCCGGCGGTGGGTGGAGTCGACACTCATGCTGCGATACACATATTCCTGCACGAGCGGATTCAAGACGGCGTGAGCAGGGTCATCGACCAGGTGGCGATTTTGCAGGCTGGCGATCGCTTCGCCGACCGGCTGGGCCAGGTCGAGTCCCTGGATCAGCTCCAGCAGGCAGCCATCATATAAATTTACACTCTGGAGGAACACTGCCAGCAAACACAATAGTCGCCACTCGGTTGGCGAGGCCTGGTTTTGAACCGTTTCGAGCAGAAAAGAGGCGACCTGGGGTTGGGCACCCAGGTCTTCGATGAAGCGGGCTGCGTTCTCCTGGCCGACCACCAGCTGGGCGACCGCCAGGCGGATCAGCATGGGATTTCCGTTCGTTTTCTCAAGCAGATGTAGCGCCTGTTCAGGATCGATCTGCCCATCCGAGAGGGAGCTGATCAGGGTCAGGCCCTCGGTGCGATCCAGCCCGGTCAATCCGATCTCGAAAATTCCCTTGAGCGGCAGGGTTTCACGGCTGGTGAAGACCATGCCAGCGGTGGTAGTGGCACACAGGTGCTGCAGCACCTGCAGGAAGTCGGTGTTTCTGGCAATGGTCTCGGCATTATCGAAGCAAAGCAAGACGGGCTGCGCGTTCAGGGCGTTGCTGATGAGCATCAGGGAGCGGTCGAGCGGCGGATGCGGCTGGTTGGGGGCGGTTTGGAGCAGGGATTTGATATGGGGATGCCCATGCCCGGCTAAGAACAGACTGAGCTGGTAGATCAGAAAATCCACCGAGGTGGTCACGCCGCCGGTGAGCGTGAGCCAGAATACGGGCATGCAAGCGGCCTGTTGGCGCGCCAGCGCAGCTGCCAGGCAGGTTTTGCCAACGCCGGCCAGGCCCGAAAGGAGAATGCGCCGTTCGGTGGATAGGCGTGCAGCCAGGCGATACAGAGTCAGGCTGCGAACGATTTCATTAGAAGGGGCAGGCGGGATGGCTTCGGTCAGGTCGATGGGTACCGGGGCAGGCCCAGGTTCGGAGGCAGGGCAGGCAGGGCGGATCTGCGCAAGCTCGAGCAGGCGCCTGGCAAGACTGGATTCTTGTTCAAGATGAAGAGCGGGGACGATCAGAGCGGCGACCAGGGTCGGATCCGGCCAGGCCTTGTCCTTCTCGTAGCGGTTGATATGCCCCTCGCTATAGCCGATGGCAATGCCCAGGTCGCGCTGGGTCAGGCGTGACTGGCGGCGTAAGTAGCGCAGCAATTCACCGAACGTGGTGAACGAGGAAGGATCCATAACGTACGCAACGGCTACCGCAATGAATTTTACAAAGTTGCAAGAAACATCAACTTTTCCGATGGAAACTTTGCTATAGTAGGATTGTATTAATTATGTAGACAACCCAATGATTTAGGCCGATTTTACCCCAATGCACGGGGGATGTCTATTTTCTGCCGGTGACCTGCCTGAGGAGAGGAAGATTAATGAAAGAGGGTATTTGTCCCAAATGTAATGCCAGCGAGGTCTACCATGGGTCGGCTGCCGAAGGGGAGGGCTTAACGGCAGGAAGTTATCCCTCCCTGATCGAGATCGTCAACGGGAAGGCGCATAGGACCCTGTGGGTTGATACATATATCTGCCGCAGATGTGGATATGTGGAAATGCACGTGGCGAACCAGGAGGCCCTGGCGGAGCTGGAACAGGCAGATGGTTGGGAAAAAGTTGAGCAGGCGCCTTATTAAATGAAGAGTGAAGAAGGAAGATAGGCGATGGATGACCAGGCATTAAGCAACTATTCTGGATTCGATGATCATGATCTGGTTGCCAATCGGAATGAGGAATGGTCGGAAAAAACAGAAGCGGAAATTGGATCAGGAGCTTGGCGAGGATAGGAACGGAGGTAAGAGAATTGGATGGGGCGCCTGGAATGAACTATTCATTCTTCTCGTTGTGGCAATTCTCTTCTTCAAGCCGCTTAGTATTCCCGGCTTATTCCGTCGCAGGCTTAAGCGAATCCAGGGAACCTTGACCGGGAGGATCGAAAACAACCCAAAAAGGGGAATCGAAACCCCGACCACCGTGCGACCATTGGAGCCATGGGAAGATGTCACCCTGAGCATGGTGTATTTAGCAGATCAACCTATTCTTCGCCAGATCCCGTCCTTAAATCCCTGGCGGATCCGTATCCTGGAACTTCTGGGATTGCCTGCTGGCGTTACTCACCGGCTGGCCGAAAATTGAGAGAAGTCAAAATCATTTCAGTAAAAGGAGAGAATATATGTTCAGAATAAACCGATCCACTTTCATTGTCAGTTGCCTGCTGGCTATCCTTCTTATGACCAGCGCCTGCAGCCTCCCGACCTCCGCCCAGGTACCGACCGCCCCTATAGTGCCGACCGCTCCAAAGGCAACTACCGCCCCCGCGGCAACCGTAGCTCCTGCAGCGACCACCGCTCCCACGGCGACCACCGCCCCTGTGGTGACCACCGCCCCTACGGCAACCATGGCTCCCACGGCGACGGCAGTACCCACGGCGGCCGCAGTTACCACCCTGGCGACTGTCCCGACCGCCAAACCGACCGTGACGCCCGTGCCGACCGCCACGCGCGCTGCGACGCCGACTTCCACACCCTTTAAGATAATCATTTTACCCACCCTGAAACCCATCCATATTCCCATCTCGCTCTTTCCACAGGTCACCAAGTTGACAATTACGAACACTTCTGGCGTGCTCCACGCTGCTTCTTGTACTCCGAATAAAGTGAGTGAAGGTCTCAACCTGGTTTATTCGACCAATGAAACTTCACCTATCAATGTGACCTATACGGTAAGTCATTATTTCAACGGACAGGAAAAGTCCACACTGGGCCCATTTATAGGATCCTTTCCTAATAATTATTTAGAGCACTTCAACCTTCCGGACACGTGGGGTTGTGGACAGTACGGCTTTCAGGTTACCGTTACCAGTCCCAATGCAATTTCTGGGAAAGTGAATTGGCAAGTGGTTTCCCCATAAGATCGCTCGAATCCTCGGGAATCTCTCCGCTGGATAAAGTTCTGTCGCCGGGATTCATTCCCGGAAAGATCAGGTATGAATCCCGGATGAATCTTTGATGTCGAGAGTCTAAGTGCAACTGGAGAATTTACTGGCCGTAGCCCTTTTTCATAGTGAGGAAAGTGAGGAAATATGTACAGAAAAAGCAAATCCATTTTCATCGTAAGCTGCCTGCTGGCCATCATTCTTGGTACCATCGCCTGCAACCTCGGCGCCCCCGCTACGGCGATCACGCCTCCCGCGGCAACGACCGCCCCCACGGCGACAACTGCTCCCACGGCGACCACCGTCCCCACAGCGACCACCGCCCCCGCGGTGACCACCGCTCCCACGGCAACCACCGCTCCCACGGCAACCACGGCTCCAGCAGCGACAACCGCCCCCACCCTGGCAGTGAACGTCCCTGCCTCGACGCCTGTGCCGACCGCCAAACCCACCTTGACGCCTGTGCCGACCACCAAACCCACCGCAACGATGATCCCCACACTCTTTAAGATCATCCTTACAACCCCGGTGAAGATTCCAGGTGGGATTTTCTTACCGTCGGCAACATCCACGAAAGCTCCCAACGCGCCGGGAAGCGTGAAATCTGTGAAAGTGAATGTCACTATGCCGGTCATCCACGCCGCCAACTGTTTCACAGCCAATTTAGTCTCCCAGAAAAAACTCAACTTGCAGATCACCACCTCCGGCCCAGTCACTGTCACGTACAACTACTCTTATATCTGGAGCGGGACGGGTTATTTCACCTCGAGTCCCTCCACGGTGTCTGTTCCCTCCCAATTAAGCATATACCCCGTCGTGCCGGACAAATTTGGATGTGGTACGTATTCTGCTGTTATTAATGTCACCAGCCCCGTCTCCCTCTCGGCGAAGGGCACATGGCAGGTTGTCTCTCCGTAAGGCTGCCAAAAAATTTACTGGAATCCACCAGCGGGTCAAGGATCTATTGCAAGGATTCGATCCCTATTTTCCTGGATAACCAAAAGACGCAAGCATAATGGCAGGAGATGGAAAATGCCTGGATTCCACGTTGCCAAAAAGGAACTTTGGTGAAGGAAAAGGGAATGGATCAGCCGATTCAACGAAACATTGTGCCACTGCTTTCCATATATAGTAAAAGTGTGTCCAACACGCCAACGCCCACCCCGGCGCGAACAGGGCCAGAGGACCTCTCTACAGTTTCCGCTTTCACCCATTGGGTGAATTAAAAGAGAAAGCTTACTATCATGACGTCAAGACCTTTCAAGCGGAATAGCGAATGGGTAGATTTGTTCTTGCTCATGAGATTTACCTCCTGTCTTTGAATGTCACCACTGGCGAGACCGGAGCAGGAAAAGAAACGGGTGCGTCTCTCATTGTCGCCAATGAGATCCAGCCTCGCCATGTGGTGGGGCAGAGGTACAACTTTATCTCATAATTCGGTGGCTCCGGTATCGGCCACCTGCAAAATCCATGATACCAGGAGTCAGAATGGATGTAAAAACGTTTCAATGCCCGAATTGTGGATCGCCGCTCACTCCCACAGGTGGGGTAAAGGAAATTCAATGCCAATATTGCAAGAGTACGGTGATCGTTCCGGATGAGTTGCTCTCACCCCAGCCTCAATCGCAGCTCTTTACCAATGTTCTGCTTGAGTACGATTTCTCCGACCCATCCGACAAACGGAGCCAAAAGGGAAAGAGACAGGAATTTAAGGACGGCCATTGTCGTGTCCATCTCGATCCCACATACGGCCGTTCCTCTGTGGATTCCACAGGCGATTTTACGAACTTCAGTGTAGAAGTGGATATGCAGAAAATCTCGGGTGCCGACTATGGTCCGGTGGGCGTCGTTGGCCGGCTAACGACCAGAGGGTTTTATGGCTTTGAGTTTGATTACAGGGGCCATTATGGAATTTTTGAATATGACTCACACTTTCAACCCACAGCATTGACACATGCCCACCTCGACCCAAATACAGTAAACCAAAAGGGTATCAATCACATCAAAGGGATTTGCGATCATGATGAGCTCACGCTAATCTTAAATGATCAGGTTTTAAGTCACATCCATAGCTCAACTTATACTAAAGGCAGCGCAGGGTTTATCATCAGTCCTGGCAAGATCGGAAATGCTGTGGATGTGCAGGTCAGTAATTTGATCGTCAAGGGCCCCTAGCAAAAATCGACCAAGACATGCATTTGAATGAGCGATCGTTTCCAGCCACAATGCCTGTTGTCATTGAAATCCATCTGGAATTGGGTTATGAAATCGAGGATACAAAGGAAGGAACGCGTGTTTACATGATCAAAAATAAGGCGGATATTTGAGCAAAGAGATAAGCAGACTACCGATTATCCTCAATGTCAAGGGATAAAGGTGAAATTGATTGAAAATTGAGGATCAGCTGAGAACCGACTGTGAAAGTTCCCATTTTTGCAATTGTATTTGCTTCTTCTGATAACACTGAATGAATCGGATTTGTTGGTTTTGACGGGGTTGATTTTAATCTTCTCTAGCCTAACTGTTGCGCAACCAGGGACAAGATGTTTCCTGGGGTAAATAAATTAGAACACAGAACTTTACCAATTGAACAAGGGCCCTCCTGTCTGGCATAATGGGGCTGTTGAAACCGACCAAGAGCCAAACAGGAGAGCCGACCATGATTATACCTACTCAAGCCGAACTGGGAATGCCACTTGCGACCCAAACTATTGAACAGATCTTGATGCGAAAAGGATCTTGGAGTCTTCCGCGGAAGATGGATAAGGATCTTTACCGGGTAAGAAGAAAGTCTGTGTACGGTGAGGCTGCTCAGATAGCAGCGAAGGTGGAGGAGATCGATCAGACCACGGAGCATGCCGGGTTGATCCTGGCGGGGTATTTTGCGCAAGCACTGGGGCTGATCAGTCAGTTGGAAGAGGTGCCGCTCGAACAGAAGCAGCAGCGGGGCCGCAGCCCGCAGAGCAAACTGATCGAGACGCTGGTAGGTATTCTGGGGGGGATCGAATACCTGCAAGATCTCAATCTGGGGGCCCAGCCGATCGTGAAGGATCCGGCCGTTGCCGGAGCCTGGGGGCAGGCCAGTTTTGCGCATTATACCGGGGTCAGCCGGACGCTGGATGCGGCCGAAGAAAAGACGCTGCAGGGGGTGGTGGAGCTCTTGCGCCAGATCTCGCAGCCATTCATCGACCGGGCGGTGGTGGAAACCATTCGGAAGAAAGGCGGTTTGATTGCGGATGTGGATCTGAGCGGGCGGGAAGTCAGCCCGACCAGCCGCGACTACCAGGGTGCGACCTTTGGTTGGATGGACGATGATGTGCGCAAGGGCTACCAGGCGGCCATTACCTCGCTGAGCTGCGAACTCTGGCAGCGTTTGCAGGTGGCGTTGCGGCGCTATACCGGACGGACCCACTCGGCCGAATGTCTGCAAGCAGCCGTGCAAGAACTGGAACAGATCCTGAATGTGCGTCCGCAGCGGCGGCTGGCCCTGGTGGAAAAGCGCTGCGAAGCAGTGCGGACGGATGGGCAGGCCCTGCAGGCTCGTTTGGAGCGCATTGAAGCGGAAGAACAGGGCTTCTGGAGCTTGTTGAGCCAGGAAAAAAGAACCTGCCAGGCGCTCCCTGGTGAGATCACCCACCTGGAAGAAACGTACCGGGCCAAAGGTTGGCAGGAGAAACCCCATTCTGCTCTGGCCAAAGCCCGTCTGGTACTGGCGGCGGCCCAGAAACGGGAACCGCACATCTGGCGGCAGTTGCACCAGGCGCAAAGCCTGCACGTCAACCTGGAACGCAAACTGCAGACCCTGCAGGATCAGCAAACCGAACTGGAGCAATGGCTGGACAAACTGCAAACCGACAACCTGACCAACCCCAATCCGATCCCCTTCACCCTGCGCATCGATGCCGGTTTCAGTACCGGCCAGAATCTGACCTGGTTGATCGAAATGGGCTACATCGTTTTGACCAAGGCCCATCACTCCAACATCGCCCACAGCCTGCTGAAAACCCTGACCCCCTCGGCTGTTTGGACCTGCGTCGGTTCCAATGCCGATGCCATCTGCATGGGCGATTACTTCCAACACGATTGTCCCTATCCCCTGCAAGCCATGCTGGTCCGTTATTCCCTGCCATCCGAGATCCGCTATACCACCCTGTTTTACTACGCCGACACACCCGCTCCAACTCTGCCAGCCTGGTTCTGCCTGAATAACGGCCGCCAGATCATCGAAGCCGGGATCAAAGAAGAGAAATCTGTCTTCACCCTCAAACGCCATCTCGTCCGCTCTCCTATTGGCATGCAGCTGCAGGAACAATTTGCCTTGTTCGCAGCCAACTTCATCCGCTGGGCAGCTGCCTGGGCCAGATCCATCCTGCGCCAGGCCAATCACAATTTTGAAAGGGCGCTGGGTCAACCCAAATCCCTGGTGCGCATCTTTTCGCAGACACGCGCTCGCTGGGTATGCAACGCCCTCGGAAACATGCTCCTGCTCGACTCCAACGGCCCTTTTGCTGACACGATCCTGTGCCTTTCCGGACAGGTGGCTTTTCAAATGGCATTGCCCTTGTTCAAATTCTCACCGCCATGAAACATCTACCTTCCAGTTGCGCAACCGTTAGGCTAGAATTGTTGGGATTTCGTAGCAGAACAGAAGATTAAAATCAACCCCACCAAGAACCGAAAAATTTGATTCAAATGATCCAGGCCGGGCGGATCCTGGGCATCCTGAAGCTTTTTTCTTTCCCCTTCACCTGTTCCAGAGCAGACTCGGTTTGGGTTTCAGGTAGCGCCTGCAGAAAGGAAGTTGCCACAACCGGTTGCTCTTTTGCAGGCATATCGCCGGCTTTGATCCCCATCGCCTTCAGGATGACCCAAAAATGGCTGTCATAATTATCTCCCTGCACTTTAATGAAGTGCAGGTTGATGAACCACATGGGCACTTTACAGGGTTGATAGAGAAGCGGAATGATCCTTTTCTTCAGGCTGTTGGCGTACATGAACTCTTTTTCCACCCATTCGGATGCAACCGAATTCGGTGACAGCACCACCACAAAGATCTGATTTGCATCTATGGCGTTCTGGATCTCCTGGCCCCAGCGCGCGCCCTCATCCAACCCGGACAGATCATACCAGACCATCAAACCGGCGGCTTTCAAGTCCTTCGCCAGGCGCTCAACGAAGGCCAGATCTTTGCGGGAATAAGAAATGAAAACTTGAGTCATTAACAGGCTCTCACAGGCTCAAGTGATTTTACAACAGATTTACAGCAATAGCCTATCTCAAATTCGGGCGGGCGCTTTATCAGCGAGACTATCCCGCGAAAAAGTGACGCACACCCACTTTTAGAAATATCCTGTCAATGCAAAGTAGAAATGTCCCCTTTTCTGCAAAGTAGAGATGTCCCCTTTGCGAAGGGGTGATCGAAAGGCATGGTACACTCTTGGCACTCATGCGGAGGATAGGGCAACGCTGGAGAGCGACCTGAGCGCCGACATGAGTCCAAAAACAGGGCAGAAGCCGGCACGGTTCTGCCTTTTTGGTTTCGCCCTGTTTTCTGGCCGAAAGCGATAAACTCACCTTTCGGCTGAACTCAGTCTGTGGCATGGGAAGAGCTCTCCTGAATGGGTTTGTTGTTGAGGTGCAGACCATACTGGCGCCAGGGATGATCCTGTGCAGGCGGTTTTGGGGTTGCCAAGTGGTGATCGATGGATTTGGTATCGACGATTTCGGCCTGACGGGTGGGCTTGTGGAAGATGGTGTAAGGTAAGGGTTGGTTTTTGTAGAGGATCGTGACTACTCCTTTGGCATTCTGGCAAACCATGACTTTGGCATTGCGCAGGGTATAACCTGGGCGGTCGGACTGGATTTGGTAGATAACTTGGTTGGATTGGATGGTCAGGTTTTTGGAGAGTGTGCCGACCTTTTGATGGGTCAGGATGAGATCCAGGTTTTCGGTCTCGAGCAAGGGGCGGTGTGCGTTATGGTTGCTGCGGGGTGGTACCGCAAAACGGCGGTTGAAATCTTCTCGAAACTCGGGCAGATAGGCATTGCCAGCCGTCATATCCGAGATACCCCGTAGACGCAATTCCTTCACCAGCCGGTCTTGCAAGGTTTGGTTGGCACGCTCCACCCGGCCTTTGGCCTGGGGGCTATTGGCGCAGATGATCTCAATGTCCAAATCCTGCATGGCCCGTCCAAACTGGGTCAATCCGCTCGTCAGGCCAGTGGTTCGCTCCTGGTTGACCCGAAAAACGCCATGTTTATCGCTGTAGAAGGCCACCGGCTTGCCATAGCGCTCAAAGTAATGCCGAGAAGCTTCACAGTAGGCAAAGAAGGTCTCATCCGGCACAAACCATAACTCCAGCAGTTGCCCGCTGGCATCGTCAATATATACCAGCAGGGTACACTTGGGTCCACGCTCTTCGAACCAGGCATGATCCGATCCATCGATCTGTACCAATTCTCCCAGGCAGGCGCGCCGTTCGCGCATGGGATGTGCGCCAGGCTGCTCGGCCCGCTTTGGCTTCCACATTCCTTCGGCAATCATCAGCTTCCGCACACTCTCCCGGGATAGCTTGACCCCATCCACTTCGCTCAACTTTTCGTGCGCCAGGGTCGGCCCAAAATCTTTGTACCGTTCCTTCAGCAAGTCCAGCGCTCGCTGCAACTCGGCTTCGTCATTCCGGTGGTTGCTCGGCTTCCCGCGCCTGGCACTGATCAGCCCTTTGGCTCCTTTGCGTTTATACGCCCGGTACAGCCGTTTGACCTGCCGCACGCTCAACTTCAGCATCCCGGCTGCTTCTTTCTGCGTCAAACGCTTGTCTTTGATCCGTTGCATTGCTTCCAATCGTGTGATCTCTTGTTTGCTCATTGTCAGTAGTTCGTCCATTTTCTGTCCCTTCAAAGGGGACATTTTAACTTTGCAGAAAGGGGACTCTACTACTTTGCGCTAACACTTTTAGAAATATCCTTGCACCATACTATCATTATCTTTATAATAGGATAGCTTAAGGTGAGGTAAAATTAGATAAATCAGGATGGGAGAACGAAATGCCCGATGTCTTCATCAGCCATGCGCATGCAGACAAGGAACTGGCGGTAAAAATAGCTGAGGGTCTGGAGAAACTCGGTTATGTCGCGTGGTATTATGAAAGGGATACCAGCCCGGGGGAATCACATCTTAACCAGACCGCTAATGCTATTATAGACTGTGGGGCAACGATCTTGCTCATCTCGGAGCAATCGATCCTTTCCAAGGAAGTGGAAACCGAACTGGATTGGGCACATCTCAAAAATAAACCCCTCATACCCTTGTATACCGGGATTACCTGGGATGATTTTACCAACCAAAATCAGAAATGGCACATGATTTTGGGTAGCAATGTCGCGATGGAGATCTCTCAGGCCACTATCCCGGAGGCGCTCAACCACTTGCAACGTAGCCTGGGAATCATGGGCATTTTCCCCAAACCCGGTACTGATCCTCACATCGTGAATGAGTATCCCTACCCTTTAGCGAGCCTGTATGTCACCCATCTGGTTGGTCCCGTTTCTCTGCACCAGGCGTTCCAGGTTCATGCGGGTCTGCAGGATGTGACGCTGGCAGTGGCGCAACTGCTCGCATCGCTGGTAGCCAGCTACTACCGTAAGGAAAATTTCTCTGCACTTAAGCAAGATCGGGATATTGAAGATCTTTTTCAAAAACTGAAGCAGCCCAGCTTGGATACCTGGGTGACATTGCTGCATTCGATTTTGAGCCATTACGTGGGTACCCGGGAACCCATTCTCCAGCAAATCCGGGCTTTCTTCTATGATAAAAGCCTGAAGAATAATGTGGTTAGCGATGCCATTCTCGAGATGCGCAAATGGCTCAAGCAGAGCGGGGGAAGTACTCCGCCTTTCTCCTATCAGGATTTTTTTGAACAGTTGATCGCCTATAGCACGGATAAGGAAGGCTGGCTTTCCCAGCGCGCCGTTCTTGATCCGCAGATCTACCAAGATCGTTCCAGGATCCTACGAGATGCGCTGAAGCAAACGCTGGATGACATGAAGTTCCTCCAGGGGTATACCTGGCGCTATGCGACCGGCGGCGGACAGAACGAGCTGCACCTGTTCGAAGGACAGGGCGACGATCTGAAACCGATGCCTTCGCAGGGAAATACCGACCAGGTATATAAGCCTGGGCATATTTATCTATTCCGGGAGTCTCCGGCTGACCAGGCGCTGCTGGACTTATATCCGTTGCTATCTGCACAACAATGTCCCGGTTGTAACCAAGCACGTACATTCTGGATCCGGCCGGATCGGTTGAATGGGGCTGACCTAGAGAGTTACTCCTGCGGACATTCCCTGGGGTTATCTGATGACCACCTGAATATGTTTCATGCATTCCTCGAGGCTCCAGAATGGGAACGCGTCTCTCCATCGGAGAAACTCATCCCCCTGATCAATCTACTGCATGAAATGCTGCAAGATGGTGAATTGTCTGGCGAGGAGCGCAAACAAGTTGATGTACTCGGCCGGGCAATGAACATCCCCCCTGGGATTGTTGCCTATTGGGAAACAAAGATTCTCGAGGAGATAAAGGCCACTAAACCACCTCCCCCACCTCCACCACCCCCGCCCAAGGAAGATCAGGAAAAAGTGGTAGTTGTGGAATTACCCGTACATCCGCCGTTGCATCCTGATAAATCGACCAGTCGATATATTGCAACGGACGAGATTCAACTGACTTCTCCGCCGGTTCGTATTGCAATTTCCAGTGAACCTTATCTGTTGTGCATTGCCAGCGAGGCTGGAGAGATTGACATATATGGTTCGCGTGCACGGCTACTATATCGTGAAGAATTTGACTCCCGCCCTATGCGGTTGATAACTCACAAGCAGGGTTTTGTTGCCGGAAGCTGGGATGGCCATGTGAGCTACATGAGTCCGCGCCAGCTTGAGTGGCAAAGTGAGTTACAGGGAGCGGTTTCCGCCCTCTCCAGGTTGGGTAACGATCTTCTCGCGGGGACATGGGATGGTCAAGTTACTATGCTATCGGGTGCCAATGGCAAGTTAATCTGGACTCAGCGTCTTGATGACGGTATATCTTCCCTTCAAGTCTCGGAGGATGGTAAGCGGATCGCTGCTGGCACATATGCAGGTCAAATTGCCATCTTGGATGACCAGGGCGATGTGACCTGGCTGCGGAGTACTGGCTCGGGGATTGTCGGATTCGTTTTCGTGGAACGCGGGCGAGACCTGATGTATGCCTCGGTCGACGGGCAATTGGCACGCATCCGCATCGAAAATCAGGAACTTATCTGGCAGGAAGAGCTTTCCACCACCCCAAAAGAACTAGCGGTGGCTGAAAACATGCGCAGGTTATATGTGCTTAATGTGGAGGGAAAGGTTCTGACATTTAATCTGGACAAGAAACTCAGCGCTTCCGAACCAATTCCGCTCGAGGATCTTGAGAAGTTCTTGCTCCTGCCGTTCTTCCCGGATGGGCACCTTGCAATGGCAGTTTCTAAATCAAAGGGATTGCTATCCTTTGACGGAAATTCAAAGGAATCCAGAGAGGAACTTCCCGGGGAGCTGTTGTGCACATCCATTTCAAAGGATGGCCGGCTGGTCTGCGCAGCTGGAGCGAACAAGGTGACCGTTCTTCGCCTGGTGGAACCGCAACTTACCTTGACGGTTGAACCCATGGGTCTGCTCCAGCGCGAAAAATATACCCAGATGCGGGTAAGGGTTTTGAACAGCGGAAGTTGCACTTCACGCGAGGTGGTTGTAAAGTTGCATGGACCATTTGCTTTCCAAGATCTGAAGCTGCCGGACGAACTGGCAACCGGAGCGGAGTGGGTCTATGAAAAGCAGTCTATCCAACCCAGGGAAGAAGGTGCGCTTCCCGTCAGGATCATCGTTGAATATGAAGACGAGTATGGTCTGCGTTATACCAAAGAGGACGCCCAAGTTATGGAGGTCTTGCCAGGCACCAAGAAATAGAATAAATCCCTTGCAAGGCTCTGGGAGAGGAGGCTAAGCATGGCAACGTGTAAGAATTGCGGACGGGAAATTCAAGCGGGAGCGCTGGTATGTGAGTGCGGTTCCAGAATAGATGTTGGCTCGAGCATCGGTCTTTCTCCATTCAAATTAGATAATGCGTTAAAGCCGAATCTAGACTTCAGTTTGCCAAAACAGTCCATCGGCTTGGTTCCGGGTCTGGAAAAGATCGATCTTTCCCGGCTGGGTCTGGATTTCAACCGCAACCAGGGACGCGGCCGTTCTTACCGGCCTATTTTCATGGCCGGACAGTCGAGACAATTGGAAAGGCCATTACGCATGCCTTTTGGGGTGGCATGGCTACCGGATAAGACTTTTTATGCGGTCGATTTTCCAGATGAAAGCGGGCGGGTACGCGTGCAGTGTTTTGACGGTTCGACCGGGGGTTTCAAAAGTACGGTGCGGGAGTTTGATGCCGCTCCGGCCGCCGAGGCTCTTGATACACCAGCCGGAATCGCGGCCGATGACGAACTCAATTTCTTTATTGTTGACATAGAAAAAAGCTGTATCGGGAAATATGACAAATCGGGCAAGCTTCTGGCCACATTTGGACAGCCAGGGACTGCCGGAAACCAGCTGACGAACCCGCGCTGTGTGGATATCGATTCAGCTGGAAATCTCTTTGTTTCCGATACCGGCAACAACCGCATTTTATGCTGGGATCCCCAGGGGAATCTGATCAGGGTAATCGGGATCAATGAATTGGATTTGGCGAACGGCTGGATGAAATCCGGTTCTGAACCCGGGGAGTTCGATGAACCAGCCGGTGTTGCTCTGGATCGAGAAGGGAATATCTATGTGGCCGACAGCAACAATCACCGCATCCAGAAGTTCCGCGGTTCAGGCGAATGTGTGTTTGTCTTTGGAGAGGAAGGTGACCAGGCAGGCAAGTTGCTTTTCCCGATCAATCTTCGCATTGGCATGGACGGCAGCATCCTGGTCTCGGACTTGAATGGAAGCCGGATCCAACGTTTCGATGGCAGCGGCCATTTTATGTATGAGCTGATGTTTTCTGGTGAATCCGGCTCGGTCGGCGATTTTGAGGTAGATCCGGATGACCGTATTCTGGTGGCCTTGCGCCACTCCAACGCGATCTTGAAACTGGAAATTGCCTGAAACTTTGCTCTCCTAGTGAGAAGGTAGGTATCCCCAGTGACAGCAGTGACTACACAAAAACAGGAAGACGGCCAACTCAGGCTGCAAGTAGATTGGGAAAAGGCCAACCAGGACCCGGCCGGGCGTCTGAAGCTGGCGCAGGATCTTTACGGCTTGGGGACGAACAGCAGTCAGGAAGTTCAGTACCGCCTGGATGCCTTGCAGCAAGCGGTCATGCTTGATCCGTTCCAGCTTTCGTATCGCCTGGCGCTGGCAGAATTAGAGACGGAGACAGGTATGTTCGAACTGGCGTGTCAAACGTACCATGATTGTCAGGAATATTGGCCGGATGACATGCAGATCCCGGTCCTGCTCGGAGAAGTGGAGTTGGAAAGCGGAAAAGTGGATAGTGCGCGTGAGCTTTTTAAGAAGGCGCAATCACCAGAACCTGATTCCCAGCCTGCTCCGCTACCCGACGGGGACCCCAACATAATTCCGGCCTACAAGCCCATCGTTATTGACTTTTCTCTCCGAAACCGGTTGTACTTCGATCTGATCGAATGTGACTTGCGGCAGGGGAAATGGAAGGAGGCCATCGCGGGCCTTAAGCAAGGTGGTTCCAATCTAAGGATCTTCTATTCTCGCGAGGATTTCTCGACTTTCTATGAGAAATGCATCAAGATCGCTATGGAAAACACAGACCAAGCCCTGCTTGATGGACTATTGGCACTCGTTGATGAAAAGTTTCCTCTATCCGGGTCTGCAGACGATGAGCAGGATCATTATGCCATTCTGGGGCTGAAACCGGAAGATTTCGAGTCGCTGAGTGACAAGGAAGCCAGCGAATTGGTATCTAATGCAGGCAAAAACGCCCAAAGGCAGTACAACAAGGCGGCAATGCAAGGCGACCAGGAGGCGGCCGAGAAATTAAATAAAATCAATCAAGCTTGGATGTTTCTTAAAAAACCCGAGTGGAGGCGTGAGTACGAAAAGCACGCGGTGGACAAAGTTTTCAGCGAGTCGCTGCGCGAGTTTTTACTGCAGATAGTTAAATTCAACCCTCAAAAAAAAGATCTGTCAAAGCTGGATGGTGTTGAAGGGCTGTTGTTCTCTTACAAATTAAGTCAGTACATGCCTCTCCCAGCCGGCTCGGCTGATGAGAGTTTTGCCCATCTGGGATCCTGGCAGTCACTTTTGGAGAGCACCAACGGCGGTTCAGGCGGACTCTCAGATGCCTATCTCTCTGTATTGGACAACTGGGCGCAACAAGCCTACCGGTCAAAGGACCTGCGGCTGGCCGGCTTGATCTGGTCTGAGGCGGAGAGGCTCAGCCCCTACCAGCCCGAGATCAGCCAAAACCTTGCCATCCTGCATACCCGGATGAAGGATGAAGATGGCTATCGCTGGTATTGGGACAAGGTGAGCCGTACCTGGGTTCTGTACAGCGAGAGCATGCCCGAAGCAGATGGGTACAAACAGAGTCTAATCTTGAAGCACCTTGCCTTTATTGAAGGTGCACAGGCAAAACGTCAAACCTTGCAGGATCAGGACTGGCACCAACTTCTTGAGCTGGGTGTATCCTGGGTAAAGGAGGCGATTTCTTACTTCACACTCGCCCAACTTGAGTTCCGTAATCCGTATCACCGGCTGGGACTCCAAACTTCCGATTTTTCGGGTGATCAGGAACGCGACCAGATCATTGATATGGCGCATGCAACCATGTCGAGCTGGTTGGGGCTGGTGGCCGGTTGGGAAGGGCTCGGGAAGAAGTCAGCGCTGGCCGAATGGCGCAAGCAGCGTCTGGATACCACCCTAGCGATACTTATCGAGAAAAGCCCAGCCGCAATTCAATATTATGAGGATGAACAGCAGGCTTTCATCGCTCTGCGTAAGTTGATGACTGATCATTATATTTCCCTGTTCTTCGGTATGGTTTCCCGGATTGCTGACAAATTAAATCTGGAAGATACCCAGGCGATGGAATCCTACTCAGCTCTGGCCAAACCTTTTCTCACCTTTCCCCATGCGCTGCTTAAACCAGGCGTTCTGAAAGTACTTGAACAACTTAAGCCTGAAACCGACTTGCGTGTTCTGGCTCAGAATCACGCGTCAGCCCCCTGGGTAGGGCCTGCTCAGAGTTGCATGGAAAACAACCAGGCTGGCAAGGCTGAAACGATCTTAAAGCAGATGCTGGACGTTGTTACGGATTTCATTCCCGGAATGTTTCTGCTAGCCCAATGTCATGCAATGCAGGAGAATTATGATCTCGCTTACGAAGTTGTTGACCGGGCGAAGAAACTGGTCCCGCCCGGAGACGACTTCGAAGAGAATATCGAGAAGTTCAGCCAGCAAATGGATATGGCGCGTGTGAACAAGCGCCTGCAAAAAGCCCAGGATTTCCTCAAACAGGAGAAGGCGGTCAGCGCCCTGGGAGAGTGTGAGGCAGCGCTCAAGGCCTACCCAGATCATCCTTATGTTCTCTTTGTCATGGCGCAGGCCTATCTTTCCCAAGCCGACATAGCAGAAGGGAAAGATGCGCTTGACCGGGCAAGTAAAGCATGCAAAGATAACAATGATCTTCAGGAGGCGATCAAGAACAACCTGGAACAGATCGAGGAGCATGGCGGACAGATCATCCTATCCAAAGCCGTTCCAGAGATGCAAGCCGAACGTTGGAAAGCTGCTATTATGTATCTGGAGAAAGGGGAGGCTTTAAAACCGCCGGATGCGCGCGTAACATTTTATGAATCGGTTTGTTACGCCAGACTGGGCCAAGTGGAGCATGCGGAAAAATGCGCCCAAAAAGCGCTTGATCAGAGAAATGAATCGATTCGCAGTGCAGACCAGCACTTCTTGGAAGCGGGCATCCTGCCACTGCGTAAACTGCCACTGCGTAAAGAAGATGATCTGATAACAGAAATCAACAATTTCATTCCCCAGATACCGGTGGCAGCCATTTCAGAGGAATTGGGGAATGCTCGCAAGGCGATGGATGCAGAAAACTGGCGAAAAGCTATCGAGTACCTGGAAAAAGCAGAGCGGAAAGTTTCCGATGCGCTGGTAGTTCTATTCTATCGAGCAATCTGCGAGTTCAGGCTGGAGAATCTGGACAGCGCCGAAAAGTATGCCCGGCGCGGGTTAGCAAAATGCAAAAAAGGTAATGAGGAAATCAAAGAACAACTCAATACGATCCTTGAACAGATTCCGCTTGTCAGAGTCCATAGCGCTATGGAAAAAGTGCAAGAGGCCATGAAAAACGAAAAATGGGCAGATGCACTAAAATATTCGGAGAATGTTCTGGAAATGACCCCTGATCTTATACCGGCCAAATTTTATCGGGCGGTCTGCCTGTTCCGTTTGGATCGCTGGGATGAGGCCGAGATTAGTGCAAAAGCTTGCCTATCAGTCTGCAATTCCAAAGAGCACGCGGATGTCATTAATCAGTTGAATGAGTTGTTGAAAGCCATCCCGCAAGCGCGCCGGGGTGAAATGATGAAACCGATCATCGAAGCAATAAACCGGGATGATTTTTACAATGCACTTCGGAAATTGGAGACAATACTGGCTACAACGCCTGATGATACGGAGGCCAGGTTCATGCGGGCAGTGTGCATATTTCGTTCAACCATGAACCAGATCAATTCAAAGAGTGTCATACCCCAAACCAATCTTTTCGATGAAGCATTGGCCGATCTGGATATGGTGGAACATCCTTTTGGGGAACATAGCATTCTGGGAATCTATCATCCAGGGGTTTATATTCCTGATCACCGGGCTGGTGAACTAAGGAAAAACATTGATACCGTTAAAGCGCAAATCCGTTCCGCTGGATACAATTAAAAAAGGAGACAGCATGATCTTGATCGATATCAACGATGACAGCGGGTTCTCGCATTACGATATATTGGGCTTGAAACCGTCTGATCTGGCCAACCTCGATGATAAAAAAGTCGGGGATATAGTTGGAAATGCCGCCAAGAATGCCAAGAAACAATACAACCGGGATGCCCAGCGTGGCGACGAGGCGGCCGGGGAACGCCTGGCCAAGGTCAACCAGGCGCTCCTGGTTCTAAAAAATCCTGTGCAGCGGAAGGAATATGAAAAGGAATTGGAGCAGGGCAAGGGACAGACCTTGGCCATTCTTCAGATCCAATCCATCGCAGCCCCGTTCTTCCGTGATCGCGCCGTGCGCTTCCGGGTTCTGGAGCGCCATTTACGGCAGGCAGGACTGGGAAAACAAATCCCATTGGGATTTGATTAATTCAGGAAGGTTTTGGAATGGCGAAACGAAAGAGACACACAGGAAAAAACATGGATACATCTATTCCTCGATCCACCCCGCAACAAGAAAAGGAGAATCCTTTACCTACCCCAGAAGGGATACAAAACAGTGATATCCCGAAGTCCGAGGGTGTCCCAGAGCAGGCCAGCCTGATCGAAAAAATGGGACAGCTTGAACGTTTGGTGCGGGCATCCGGCCGCGACACCCTGACACTGGGTCGGGCGCAACAGGATTCTCTGGCAGCCCTGCAATCGGTGATGACATTACTAAACAACCTAGATCTTGATCTTAAAGGGGTCTCGCAAATGGTATGGCGCGCCACTCAGGAGAACCAGCAAACCATCCAGGGAGTCGAAGAACATTATGCCGGGGCATTGCGTGACCTGGAGAAGCGGATCCGTGAAGAGATCCATATCCAGACATTGCGCAGCCTGATGCGTGGGTTACTACCCGCCCTGGATGATCTGGATCTGATCCTTTCCCAGCAAGCCCGTACGGACACTGTTGCTGAGGAACCCTTCGTGAAAGGAGTTCAGCTCGTCCGGCGTAAAATCGTGCAGGGCTTGCGCGAGCAGGGGTTCGAGGAGATCCCAGTCCAGCCGGGAAAAACCTCTTACGACCCGCAAAAATATGAGGTAGTGGAGGCGGATATCCCAGGGTCATTATTTGAGCAGCCGGATGCTGCTCCCCAGACCATTCTTTTCGTACGCCGGGCTGGATTCACCTACAACGGGCAGGTATTTCGCGCCCCACAAGTTTTCGTGAAGGAATCATAAAAAGGAGACTGGCATGGCAAAAATAATTGGCATTGACCTCGGAACAACGTATTCAGCGGTATCCATCTGGGACGAGAAAAAGAAAGTCCCGTATATCATTCCCAACCTGAGCGGATTTTATACCACGCCTTCAATCGTCAGCTTGAACAAAGCCGGGGAGGTGATCATCGGGGAGGAGGCCAGGCGCAACCAGTGGGCCAATCCAAAGGATACCGTCTCGGAGATCAAGCGCGAGATGGGCAAGGATTTCACGGTTTCACTGGGAGGTCAGATATTCAACCCCCAGTCGATCTCTGCCTTTATCCTTTCTTACCTAAAGCGTTGTGCAGAGCAGTACTTGGGGGAACCGGTTTATGATGCGGTTATTACTGTACCGGCATATTTCAAGGAAGTCCAGCGCAGCGCCACGCGCGAAGCCGGCGAGATGGCTGGACTCAATGTTGCCCGGTTGATCAGTGAACCAACTGCCGCGGCGATTGCCTACGGGGTCAGCAAACCCGAGGAAGGTGAGAAGACATATGCTGTCTATGACCTGGGCGGTGGTACGTTCGATGTGTCCATCATCAAGGTAACTTCTGATGATGTGACGGTAGTGGGTACGGGCGGAGATATGCACCTGGGCGGGCTGGACATGGATGAATTGGTCATGAAGTGGGCACTGCACGAGATCAAGAAAAGCGGCGGGCCTGACTTGAGCGGGGATGATACCGCCCGGCGACGGCTCAAAGTGGAGGCCGAGGGCGTCAAGAAGGCGTTGGTGATCTCGGAGTCCACCACCCTGAATGTACCCATGCTGACCATAGTGAACAATCAGGCCTACAATGTTGATCTGCCGATCACACGGGCGCGCTTTGAGTTGATGATCACTCCGTTGCTCGAGCGTTCATTGGTATGCCTGGAACAGTCAATGGCGAGCGCCAAGGAGCACAACCAGGTGGAATGGGAAGATTTGGATGGTATCTTGCTGGTGGGCGGCCCGACCCGGCTGCACAAGATCCGCAGCATGCTACGGGATAAGCTGAAGGAGCATTGCCCGGATAAAGAACCGGTTGTGAAGAGTGACCTGAACCCGGATGAGGTGGTTGCGATGGGTGCGGCCGTGGTCGCATTTGGGATTCCTCCCATCGGAAAGCCACCGGAAGAATTCCAGTCGATGAGCAAGGAAAAACAGGAAAAACTAAAAGAAGAAGCTCGCAACGCCGCTAAGGCGTCCGAGGCAACAACAGAAGCGCCCAAAATTGACATCTATGATGTGACCGGCCATTCACTGGGAATTGCATTGGAGGGTACAAAGTTCCATAGGATCATCGATAAAGAAACCCCCATCCCGGTATCGATTGCCCAGGCAGGTTTCGGCCCTGCGTCTGACTACACCCCGGAAGTTCTGGTTGAGGTTTACCAGGGGGAGGAGGAATTTGTGGCGGCGAATACCAAGATCGGGGAGGTGCGCATCAATGGTCTCGAACCATTGCCACGTGGCCAACATTCGCTTGAAATTAAATTCTCCTTGGATGTAAGTGGCACATTATCAACCATCTGCCGGGATATGCGGACTAATAAAATTTACCAGGGTACTTTCAAATTTGATACCACCAGGATGAGCGCTGAGGAGATCCGCAAACGTCGAGGAATGATTGAAGGGATGATGGCCGGCGGAGCATCCAAGCCTGCCGCACCGGCTCCAACTGCCCCAGCTTCAGTTTCGACTGCCGCACCTGCACCCGCTCCGATTGGGGATATACCTGCGCTGCCCTTGGAGAAAATCCCAGCGGATTGCCGTGCCCTTTGGCAGAACGCCAGCGATCTCTTGGGCAAGGTGGATGCAACCAAACAGGCCATGCTTAAGAATGTAATGGCCGGTTTTGCTAGTGCGGTGGTTGGCGGGGATGCCTCAAAGATCGAGGATATGAGCTTCCAACTCCAGGATGTGCTGGTGGAAGTGGCCTCCTAGGATTTATAAGGATTGGATCACCATCATGGCTATTGTAGGGAACTACGAATACCAGGAACAACCTTTGGCAAGGGATATCCAGGGGGTGCTGTATTCGGGAATGGAAATGAAGACTGGGAAACTGGTTTTCATCAAGCATATTGCCCATGCAAACCCGGAGGGGATTTATCCCTGGCCGGAGGCTGTGGCAAGACAGAATCTCCTGCTGGCGAAGGAAGAGGTCAAGGATAAAAAGGCGGGTTTCCTGGTTGTTGAACGGCCTGAAGGAAAGCTCCTAAGTGAACTCCTGCCTGTGTTGCAGCAGGCCGGCATTTTCGGCCGCCACAAAATGCTCAAGATCTTTCTGGCTGTTTGCGAAGCGGTCCGTGAACTCCATTCGCAGGGCCTGGTACATGGGTCGATCCACCCTGGCAATATCCTTGTCCAGCCCGGGGAGGTCCAGCAGGTTTACCTGATGTGCTTCCACCCGCTGGAAATGCGTACGATCAGTACCGACCCGGCCGAGAATGATTACCTCATATACCTTTCCCAGGAGCAGTTGCGCGGGCTGGGTAACACTGCTTCAGATATCTATGCACTTGGGATACTGTTGCATAGCATGTTCGGTGCCGAGCCTCCCTATGCAGGCAGTTCACAATATGAATTGGCTGAGCGGGTCATGTGGGGAAACTTCAAAGTTTTTATGCCATCGCATGCAGGCCTGGGACCGCCGCGTGATCTGGCCATTTCACCCGAACTCAATATGGTTGGTATTGTGGCGAACAAGTCCATCCAGCGCAGCCCATCTGCCCGTTTTGGATCTGTGGTTGATCTGATCGATATCCTTTCCCAGGTGGTTGCACGTCTTTCTCCAACCGCCCTTGGGTTGCGTCTGTTCGAAGAAGGCCAGTCTGAGCTGGCGGTAGCCGTCTTGGAAGAGGCCGTGCAAGTGGAGGATCCGGCCCAGGCCTACATTTACCTTGGCCGGATCTATGGTCTGGCAATGGGTAACTATGATAAAGGGGTGGCAGCCTTCAAGCGTGCCCTGAAAGCCAACCCGGACCTGGAGGTAGCCCGCCTGGATCTAGCGAGGCTGTATTCGCGCTTTGGGCATCATGTGCTGGCAAAGAACGCCTATACCGAGTTGCTCACCCAGCGTCCTGAAGATGTGCAACTGCTGATGGGATATGCAAAGGTTCTGAGCGATAGTGACAGTTACGAAGGCGCGCTGAACGTATTATCGAACATCCAGAGGATAGCTCCATTCCATTTGAGCGCCTACCGCGAGGCGATCAAGATCGCATTGGAGCACAATGATAGAGCCAGGGCCGAATCCGACTGCAACCGGGCGATTGAACAGATCCTCAAGGTTGTCCAGAAGGGAAATCTGAATCGCAGCGAGGTGGCACAAATCTATTTCTACCGCGCTACCTTGCACCGGCTGGCCGGGCGCACCGAGCAAGCTTTTAAGTGGCTGAACTATACGCTGGAACAGGATCCCAAAAACACGGCGAGCCACATGATGTTTGCAGAAATATATCAGGAGCAAGGGAAGCCAGAGGAAGCCCTGCAGCACTTCCTGACTAGCCTCTCCCTTGATCCGAGCCAGCAAGGCATCATGGAAGGTTTGGAAAAAATGTTTGGAAAGGCGTCCGAGTGATTGTTTTTAACCCGCTCGGCCTGGCAAACAAACGGTTGCGTCGCGCGCACGCCCTGCTCATCTTATTGATACCATCCTGATTCTGGAAGGAGAAGACACCTCAATTCACCCGATACCACGGATGCTTCAAGGTGCCAAAAATAAAATGAAACAATTCCTTAAGTTGATTGCCTTTGTCCTGGTTCTGATCCTGGGATGGTATGTTATTCGGGGGGTCTACCACATCTATCCGACTTGGGCGTTGATTCTCTACCTCAGCCTGTTTATTTTCCTGCCTCTCCTGAGCGTTGCTGGAAGCATTGGCAATGGGCTGGAAGGGTACAAGGTCTCTGTACGAACGATGGCTTTATCGGCAGTCGGTTTAGTAATCACCACCATCCTTTACAAGTACATCACCCAGAATTGGTGGTGGGCGTGTATCGCCGGAGCGCTTTTACCGGGGATCTTGATGGTCATTCTCCAGAGCCAGGTTACGAGCGCCTCTCTTACCGTAAACCAGGCTGCAACACTCTTAAACAATGGAAAATATGATGATGCACTAAACCAGATCGCCCCCGCCCGCAAGGTGCTTGCCAGCCGAGGAAATCGGGAAGGCATGGCCTTGGCCGATTTCCACACTGGGATTGCCTATAGCAAGAAAGGGGACACGCTTAGGGCAGTCCGCTATTTCAATAGTGCATTGAGCCTCTATCGCGCCCTTGGTAACGCAGATATGACCCAGAAAACACAGGTATTTCTGGCAGAGCTTGCTAAACAGGGCGTGGATACTACTATGCCGGCAGCTAATGACGAGGAAAAAGCGCCATTATTGGAACCCGGCTTCATGCTTTCTAGCTTATTCTTCACCGCCAGCATGGCCGCCCTGGTGTATTTCTGGTCGGCGGGAAGCTGGAAGGTGAGCTGGCCCATATTGGTAACAAGCGTGCTGTTCGTTCTGGTATTTTTAGCTGGAAATTATGTCATCAGCGCTAAAGGTTTGTGGCAGGAAGGCGGGTCGCATAATGGCTGGTCACGTTTCTTTTTTGATGTTTTCTTCTTGATTCTTATTCCGGCCAGCGCGGCCTGGGCAATGCGCTTGGAATATATTCACCCCGCCTTTTTTCCCAATGGAATGGGGGGAATCGTGGCATTTCTCACCAAATTTACTGCCTCAATCCCTGTTGCCGCTCTATGGGCAATCCTGATTGTGATTGTGATCATCTTATTCGCGACGGTCTTGCCATCTAATCCTTTCCAGAACATCCTGGGTGGAATCGGACGGATTGGAGCTGTCGAGGCCCAGGCGCTTGCAAGGGCCAAGCATTACTTTGATCAGCGGGAATGGTCCCGGGCGATTCCCCAACTTAGCCAGATCGATCTGACCCGTGACCGTGATACCAACAGTAAAATTCAGGTATTGTTCGCACTGGCATTTGCCCATTACATGTCTGACCATAAGTCAGAGTCGCTCCAATACTTACAGGAATTGTTGGAGATTGACCCCCACTATTCCGCCGCTCTCTACCTGGCCGGATATATAGCTTTAAAAGAAAATCAGTCCGATACCGCCGAGGGGTATTGGCGTACACTGGTCCAACACGATCGGAATTATGCGCCAGAAGGGCAGCGCGGCATGGATGCCGGCGCACAGTATTATCTGGGCTTATGCTTGTATAGAAAGGCCCTTGAGACGATGGCAAGCAATGTCGACGAAAGTGCCAACCTGCTTTCAGAGGTCGGTCAGATGGGGTCCCTAGACCGGCATGTGGCGGATGCGCTGGTGCGCGTGCACTTGTACCGCTTCGTAGTGTTATTGCGCCAACGTCAGTGGCAGGATGCGGGCGCGGAATTGACTTTGGCGCAAGAGAAGCTCAAGCACCTGGAAGGCCTGCTGGACAACCAGGAGGAACTCACCAAGCTGCGCGGATTGTGCGAGGCCGCCCAGGCGCTGCTAGCCTATCGCCAGGAGAACTACCGATCCGCAGCTGAACTCTTCGATACGACCCGGACTATCGTTAAGGACATATCCGTGACCATCCCCGGGTTGACCGGGGGCAAGAGCTTGTTCGAAGAGCTTTTACGCTCTGCCATGGAACGGTCCAGGGAGACTGGCTCCCTGCACAAGAATTTCAACCGCGATCTGGCTTTCCTGACCGGCCTGGGCTATTTACATGCATTGGCTGACAGCCAGGAACATTCCAAGAAAACAGACTTAAAGAACACGGTGGCACTTTTGGAGAAGCATTTTGAGGAAAGCATTTCCCTAGCGCCCGAATTCCTGGAAGGTCGGGCCATGTTGGGGATCGTGTATTACTATTTTTCGGAGGATCCAACCATGCGCGCCCGGGGAATCGAGATGCTGCAGAGCGTGCGCGAGCGTGTTGGGTCGCATTTTGTCACACAGACACTCACCGAGCATGAATCGGATAAAAAACACCGGGCAGACGCCCAGCAAGCCTACTTCGAGCTTCTTCAACAATACCTTCAATTCTCGAATGTGCCTCTAAAGCAGAGACAGTCCCTGCGCGAAAAGTTCCTTGAGAAAATGAAGCAGACTGGCAAATATGATGAGTTCGTCGGACGCGGTGGGTTGGAAATTGATAACGAAAGGGAACGTCAGCCTTCGGTTCAGGAGTACCTGATGCGTTCGGAGTTGTTGCAGGAGAAGATCAGGCAACTATGTGAATTGAATAGAAACGGGAAATTGCCTGCGGGTGTTCAGAAAAAGATCGATGACATGGGTCTCAAGAAGAAAGCGCTCCAGGATAATGTTGATGCCATTGCAAAACTCGAGCGGGAATTGCTCAAGGATGCCCAGGAATACCTGTAAGGAGGTCAAATCATGGCGAAGAAAGTTACTGATATTGGGATCCAGGCCGATAAGTTGCTGACGGAACTTCCCTTGATCGAACTTGAGAAGAAGGACATGGCCAATTCCATCAAGGACACACCCCTGGAATCGCAATTGCTCTCGCTGGCAGAAGTATCCATTGACAGGGAAACGGAATTACTTCGACAGTTGTTGATCCGTCTGGGCAAGCTAGAAAATTGAAATGCTCAAATTGCAGGTCGAGGATGAGCTTCTGGGAACATTGATTGAGAGCGTTGCCCCTCTGGTCCAGAAATATACTAACTGGGATCTGCAGCTACCGTTGTTGCGTTGGCGCGTCATTCCCAGGGAACGCGGTTATGAAGAGGTTTTTCTGGGCAGGATGCGCGGAGCAGGTATCCCGGTTAACGAAACCATGCCCGGTTCGTTCAACCAGCGACTTACAGAGCACCTGATCGAAATTGGTACCCTCGCTGCCTACGAGCCAAGCCAGGCGGAGGTGTTGGTTGTCCGGGAAAATGTGGATGATAGCAATATTGATGGGTTAAGACTGGTGCTGGCCCATGAACTGGTACATCGCGCCCAACACATTCGGTTCCCGGTATTGTTTGCCCACATCGACGAGATGATCCGCAACCAGTGGTTTGCAGCGATCACCTGTCGCTGGTTGAACCCTGTTCGGGAACAAGCCTTGCTGGAACGGGCCATGAGCCTGCTAGAAAGCCATGCCGCCTTCATCCAGGGGCAGCTCGGGCAGGAATATTTCTCACTGGCGCGGATCGAAACATCCTGCGGTGCAACAGCGATGCTGCTTAGAATTCTTGGGGGCGGGAAGATCTCACAATACACGCGCGCCCTGCCGAAGGTAGCTGAAGCAGTACAGCGCGGGTCTCTGGATGAGCTTTTCGATACGGTCCTACCCTGAAACATACATTGTGGCAGGAATGCACGTTGGAAAGAAAACTTGGTGGCTTTGCCGCTCAATAATAAAAGAGTGATCTATGACATAATCTATTTATGTAGCCATGCCAGGTTGCCCAATGTAATTGGTTTTCGTTTTGCTGGACCAGTTTTGAGGAGAAAACCATTGAAAAGGTCACAGGTTTTTCGGAGGCCCAAAAGGCTGCAAAGAAGTGATAATAGTTTTAATCACGGAGGCGTACTATGAGTAAATTAGAACAAACAATCATCGTTACCGGCGACATTGCTATGGACTGGAACCTGGCGCGCACGCGCCGTTCCACGAGCGATACATCCTTCTGGAGTGCGGATGACACGACCAGAACCACCTGGCAGCGCGGTGGGGCAGCCCTGCTGGCCGACCTGGTGGAGGCCATTGCCAGGGATGTGCAGAAAAATGGAGAGCCCGGATACTCCATCCGCCAGACTGCTGCACCGCGCCAATCCGGCCAGGTCCAGCCGGAGGATAACCAGTACCACCATTCGTATGCCATGTGGTCACTCTTCAAGTATGAGAAGATGCCTGCCTGGCGAGTCGAGGAGTTCCTGGGTTTGAATAAGGCTGCCAGCGACTCTGTCCAGGACTGGCAGAAAGTGGTTGATGATACCCCCAATGCGAACCTGGTAGTGTTGGACGATGCTGACTTAGGTTTCCGGGATCACCCGGAGCTCTGGCCGGCTGCCCTCCAAAGCAAGGGAAAGGCGCGCCCCTGGATCCTGCTCAAGATGGCCCGGCCGCTGGCCCAGGGTCCGCTCTGGGAACACCTGCATAAAGACTTCTCAGATCGATTAGTGGTGGTGGCCACGGTGGATGACCTGCGCTTGAGCGAAGTCCAGATCAGCCGGGAGCTTTCCTGGGAACGCACCGCCCAGGATGTTTTCTGGGAGCTGTTGCACAACCCGTGCGTTAATTCTCTCTCGCACTGCGCTCATGTGGTCATCTCGTTCGGACCGGCCGGGGCGATCCTGTTATCCCGACTGGACAAAAAAAACCAGCCCTCTTTCCAGTGTTCCCTGTTCTTCGACCCAAAGGTGATCGAACGCATGTGGGAGAAGGATGTTTCCGGCGGGATGGTCGGTTATACCACCTGCCTGGCGGCCGGCCTGGCGCGCCAGTGGCTGCTGGCACCCGAAGCGCCGGATATTCAGGCGGCCATCCAGTCCGGGCTCTCGGCCATGCGCACCCTGCACCGGGACGGCTACGGTGAACGGGGTACACCAGCCTCCCAGGCCAGGCTGGTCTTCCCCATCGACCGGATCGTATCTGCCCTGGCCAGGCCGGCCGAACAGTTTGCAATTGCCCCGATCCAGGATCCGGAGCGCTTCATCCACCAGAAAGGAACACTGGCCGAAAGACCTTTGACGGCAGGCTTCTGGACGATCTTGCAAGATAAATTCAAGGGCAGCCTGGAGCAGGTGGCCATGAAAATCGTTCTGGAAGGCCCGGAAACAGCTTTGCTGGGAGTGCCATTGGGCCAATTCGGCGACCTGCTGACGGTCGACCGGCAGGAGATCGAGAGCTACCGCAGCATCCGCAACCTGGTGGGCGAGTACGCCAAGCAAAAGAAAGTATCCCGCCCGCTTTCGATTGCTGTCTTCGGCACGCCTGGTTCGGGCAAGTCCTTCGGGGTGACCGAGATGGCCAAATCGCTGCTGCCCGACCAGATCGTGACGATCACTTTCAATCTTTCCCAGTTCGATTCACCCAATGATCTCTTATCAGCCCTGCACCAGGTGCGCGATATCGGCTTGAGTGGCAAACTCCCGTTGGTATTCTGGGACGAATTCGATGCCTCTCTGGGAGAAACGCCGCTGGGTTGGCTGCGCTATTTCCTGGCGCCCATGCAAGATGGCAAATTCCAGGATGGCCAGATCAGCCATCCGATCGGGCGGGCCATCTTCGTTTTTGCTGGCGGCACCAGTTCCAGTATGGACGAGTTTAACAAGGGCACGGATAAAGATTTCAGATTGGCCAAAGGACCCGATTTTGCCAGCCGGTTGAAAGGCTATATTAACGTGCTTGGTCCGAACCCGGTCAAAGGGAGCGGCGAAGACCCATATTTCATCATCCGCCGGGCGATCCTGCTGCGCTCGAGCCTGAAGCGCGGCACGCCGCAACTTTTTGAGAAACACGATGGCCGGGACCTGCTCAATATTGACCACGGCGTACTGCGGGCCTTGCTGAAGATCGATGAGTACAAGCATGGCGCGCGCTCGATCGAGTCGCTGCTGGCTATGAGCCAGTTAGCCAACAAGACCAATTTCGAGCGTTCCTGCCTGCCATCCGAGTCGCAATTGGATCTGCATGTCAATGGGAAAAGCTTTTTATCGTTGGTTCAACAACCGGTGCTGGAAGGAGAGATGCTCGAATCATTGGCGGAAGCCGCCCATACAGTGTATTGCGATGGGGAGAAAGCACGCGGCTTCAAATATGGTCCGAAAACTGACCCGGTCCTCAAGACCAACAACGTGCTCGTGCCTTATGCCGAACTGCCTGAAGATTTGAAAGAAGCCAACCGGCTGAACGTGCGCGATATCCTGGCCAAGCTGGCGGTGGCGGGTTATATCATGATCCCGGCCCGCAGTAATGAGCCGCCTTTCAACTTCCCTGGAAAACCCCTCGAACTACTGGCAGAAGCCGAGCATAAACGCTGGATGCAATCCAAACTGGAAGATGGCTGGAAATATGCTGCCGTAACGAACAAGGCCAAGAAGCTGCACAGTTGCCTGGTTCCATGGAAAAAGCTGCCGGAAAGTGAGAAAGTGAAGGATCGCGACCTGGTACGCGGCGTCCCGGTGATCCTGGCAAGGGCAGGGTATGCGATCGTGAAGGCAAATCATTAGTTCCAAAGAGAGCAGGGAAGCATGGCTGTGAAACAGGCGAATTCCAAGGCCTTTATCAGCCGCTGCCTGAATATTTTCCAGATCCAGTCCAAATCCCTTCCCGGCTTGACCGGGAAGGGTCACCTGCAAGATAAAAGTCGGCCATAATAACGATCTGGTGGTGTTGATGGACAGTCTTTGCGGCAGGCGGGTCATCTCCGGAACCTGGCACGCCAGTACTAGGATCGAAAAAAGAAACAGCTGAGCAGTCCATTCACTTACCAGGAGAAAACCCATGTCCGATGTATTCATCTCCTACTCCCGCAAGGATATTGCCTTTGCCAGGTTGATCTGGGAGTCGCTGAAGCAAAGTCAAGTTGAGCCGTGGATCGATTGGGAGCGGATCGGGATAGGGCAGAAGTGGTGGACAGAAATCTGTGAAGCGATCGATAACGCCAATGCATTCCTGTTCATCATCAGTAATAATTCGATCAACTCTGACTATTGCAGGGATGAGATTGATCATGCGGTGAAAAACCATAAACGCATTATTCCCGTCCTGGTTGACGATATTAAACCAGATGTGATCCAGACATTCGCTCCGGACCTGCCACAAATCAACTGGATTATCTTTGATCGGGATCGAATCTTCCGAATCGAAGAAAACCCGGCGATGCAGTCGGATAAGCGGGAGGATAACCAGGTAGCCCTGCCATTACCGCCGTATTTTGATGAAGCATTGCAGAAGCTGAACGTGGCCATCCATACCGATTGGGCATGGGTCAAATATCACACACGATTGCAGTTGGAAGCCCTGCTTTGGGAGAGTAATCAGCGCAACCCGAGCTATCTGATCCGTGGGTCTGCCCTGGAAGAATCGGAACAACAATTGCTGCGGTCAGCCGGGAAGGATCCTCAGCCAACCGGCTTGCAGGTGGAATATGTAACTGCCAGCCGGAAAGAGGAGACACAGCGGCAACAGGAGCAGTTGAAACTGGAAAAGAAAGCCAGGCAGCGTCAGAGGGCGGTGATCTGGACAGTGGGGATAGGATTGGTGGTGGCGGTTGTACTGGGGGTTGTGGCCTGGGGACAGCGTGACCAGTATCTGGGTGAAACCCATGTGCGCGCCACTGCCGAGGCGAATGCAATTATCCAGCGGGCCACCGCCCAGGCTGCCAGCACCCAGGCTGTGTCCCAGGGCAACCTGCGCGCGACTGCCGAGGCGAATGCCATTGCACAGCGAGATGTGGCTGTCAGCCGCCAGCTGGCCGCGCAAGCGCTTAATCTGGTTGACAAGCGTTTTGACCTGGCACTCCTGCTCGGACTGGAAGCCGACCGTCGCAGTGCAGGTGCCAGCTGGGCTGCCGGCGACCTGCTGGTTGTTCTGCAAACCAGCCCGCGCCTTATCCACTATTTACGCGGTCACACCAATTGGGTGAATAGCGTTGCCTTCAGCCCGGATGGAAAAATGCTTGCTTCGGGAAGCAACGATGATACCATTATCCTGTGGGATGTCAGCCAGCCGGAGGCGCCCAAACAGATTGGCCAGCCGCTCAAAGGTCACACCAGTTGGGTGGAGAGCATTGCCTTCAGCCCGGATGGAAAAATGCTTGCTTCGGGAAGCAACGATGATACCATTATCCTGTGGGATGTCAGCCAACCAGAGGCGCCCAAACAGATTGGCCAGCCGCTCAAAGGTCACACCAGTTGGGTGGCGAGTGTAGCCTTCAGCCCGGATGGGAAGACCCTGGCATCGGGGAGTGAGGATCATACCATCATTCTGTGGGATGTCAGCCAGCCGGAGGCGCCCAGACTGATCGGCCAGCCGCTCAAAGGCCACACCAGTTATGTGATCAGCGTCGCCTTCAGCCCGGATGGGAAAACGCTCGCGTCAGGCGGAAGAGATAACACTATCATCCTGTGGAATGTCAGCCAGCCGGAAGCCCCTAAACAGTTGGGCGAATGGGGCTCTGGCCTCACCAATTCTGTTAACAGCCTAGCCTTCAGCCCGGATGGGAAGACATTGGCAATAGGAGGCGGTGATAACACCATTGTCCTGTGGGATGTCAGCCAGCCGGAGGCGCCCAATACGCTCAGCCAGACGCCCACCAGCCACAATGGTGGTATTGACAGGGTAGCCTTCAGTCCGGATGGGAAGACGCTGGCGACAGGAGGGTATGATGGTTCCATTGTGCTCCTGGATGTCAGCCAGCCAGAGGCGCCCAAACAGATCGACCAGCCGCTCACCGGCCACACTTCTAGTGTAATGAGCGTAGCCTTCAGCCCGAACGGGAAAACGCTGGCCTCGGGGAGTGCGGACCATACCATTATTTTATGGGATATCGAGCGCGCCGGAGGCGCCCAAACCCATTGGCCAACGGATCACCGTCTCTATCAACGCTATCTATAGCATCACCCTCAGCCGGGATGGAAAGATGCTTGCGTCAGTTGATGATAAAAACATTATCCTGTGGGATGTCAGCCAGCCAGAGACGCCCAGGCAGCTTGGCCAAATGACCGCCCCATATGCCGATTGCTTAGCCTTCAGCCCGGATGGGAAGATCCTAGTCTCGGGAAGCTATGATAAAACCATTACACTGTGGGATGTCAGCCACCCGGAGGCGCCCAGGCAGATCGGTCAACCGCTCAAAGGCCACACCAATTATGTGGAGAGTGTAGCCTTCAGCCCGGATGGGAAACTTCTGGCGTCGGGGAGCGACGATGATACGATTATTCTGTGGGATGTCAGCCAGCCGGAGGCTCCCAGGCAGCTTGGCCAGCCTCTCAAAGGCCACACCAATTATGTGGAAAGTGTAGCCTTCAGCCCGGACGGAAAGACCCTGGCGTCGAGCAGCGCCGATAGCACCATTATCCTGTGGGATATCAGCCGGCCGCAGGCACCCAGTCAGATCGGTCAACCGCTCCAAGGTCCCCCCGTTTATCTACTAACTGTAGCCTTCAGCCCGGATGGGAAGACTCTGGCGTCAGGCACCGACGCGGATACGATTATCCTGTGGGATGTCAGCCAGCTGGATGCACCCAAACAGATCGGCCAACCGCTAGTCGGCCACCTCAATAATGTACTTAGCGTTGCTTTCAGCCTGGATGGAAAGATGCTGGCGTCCGGCGGTGCCGATGATACTATCATCCTGTGGGATGTCAGCCAGCTGGATGCACCCAAACAGCTCGGCCAACCGCTCAAAGGCCACACCAATGATGTAAGTACCGTAGCCTTCTTCCCGGATGGGAAGACCCTGGCGTCGGGTAGCGCCGATGGCAGTATTATCCTTTGGGACATCGATCCGGTGTCGTGGGTCGAACGCGCCTGCAGCGTTGCCGGACGCAACCTCACCCAGGCTGAATGGGCTGAGTACATGCCAGCGGGTGAGCCCTACTACAAAACCTGTTCCAATTTTCCTTAATCTGCATAACTGATTAGTGGAGTTATCGTATGTCAGATGTGTTCATTTCTTATTCCCGTAAGGATATCGCCTTCGCCAGGCTACTGCAGGAGTCGCTCAAGCAAAGCCAGGTGGATACCTGGATCGATTGGGAACGCATCCCGGTGGGGGAGAAGTGGTGGAAGGAAATCTGTGAAGCCATCGAAAATGCGAATGTGTTCATGTTCATTATCAGCAATAATTCGATCGGTTCGAATGTTTGCAAGGATGAGATCAACCAGGCGTTAAAGAATAACAAGCGCATCATTCCGATCATTGTGGATGATCTGAAACCGGATGTGATCAAGGAATTTGCCCCGGAACTGCCGCAATTCAACTGGATCATCTTTGCTCGTGACCAGATCTTTCATATAGAAGAAAATCCAGAAAATCGATCCGAGAAGCTGGAAGATCGCCAGGTAGCGTTGCCGGCTCCGCCGCATTTCGATGAGGCGCTGGAGAAATTGAATAAAGCCATTCATACGGATTGGGAGTGGGTCAAATATCATACGCGTTTGCAAGTGAATGCCTTGCTTTGGGAAAGCAACCAGCGTAACCCAAGTTACCTGATACGTGGTTCTGCCCTGGATGAATCTGAACAGCAGCTGTTGCGGGCCAGTGGGAAGGATCCCCGGCCTACGGACTTGCAATTGGAATTTGTGACAGCCAGCCGCAAGGATCAGACGCAGAGACAGCAGGAGCAGTTGCAGCTGGAGCAGAAAGCTCGCCAGCGCCAGCGGGCGGTGATATGGACAGTGGGGATCGGGTTGGTGGTAGCGGTCGTGCTGGGAGTGCTGGCCTGGGGCCAGCGCAACCAGGCGGTATCCCAGGGTAATCTGCGTGCCACCGCCGAGGCGAATGCAGTGGCCGAATCACACACCCGTGCCACGGCGGAAGCCAATGCGGTGCAGCAGCGCGACATTGCCGTGGTACGCCAATTGGCAGCCCAGGCCCGCAATTTGACCACTGGACATTTAGATGAGGCGATGCTTCTGGCAGTTGAAGCTGAACGTAGCATAGACCTGGGCGAGGCGCGCAGCAGCCTGCTGTATTCGGTCGCCAGCCAGCCCGCATTGAGGCGCTACCTGCCGCAGCGCGGCTGGGGCTGGAGCAACCTGGCGTACAGCCCGGATGGGAATCTGCTGGCAATGGGCACGGTTGACGGCAGTGTTTTGCTGCTGGATGCCAGCAGCGGGGAACCGGTGACGGCACCACTGAGCGGCCTGAGCAGTGAGGTATTGAGCCTGGCGTTCAGTCCGGATGGGCACTTTCTCGCAGCGGGCGATAATAACGGGTTGGTATTGCACTGGGATATTTCGAACCCGGCCATCCCGGTGCAGGAGGCTGTGTACAACGTTGGGCCCCATACCAAACGGGAGTTGGCCACGTATGCCTCAGGGCTGATGTTGTATACAGGTACTTCAGTTAGCAATATTTATCTATGGAATACGCCCACCTCCCAACTGGTTCAAATATGTTTGTGCGGAGTGACCTCCCTGAGGTTTGCCCCGGATGGAAGCAGCCTGGCGGCTGGAATGGGCAATGGCGATGTCAACCTGCTGGACTTTCCAAGCGGCCAGGTAGAGCAGGATCTGCCGGCGTACTCCGGCATGGGCATTACCCCATATATGGTTCTTGACCTGGCCTTCAGCCCGGATGGAAACAAGCTGGTCGTAAGCACCGTTTTTAGTTCTATTCGGATTTGGGATCTTACCTATGGAGCAGCACTTCCTCCGCTCTCCATGGCGGTTGGATTGTCCCGGCTGGCGCTCAGTCCGGATGGGAAAACCCTGGCCTACACACTTAACGGTGAAAGTGCAGTGTACCTGATGGATATGGATAGCCAACAATCCCAGAAATATCCGCTTCCATCCGGAGCAGAGGTCACCAGCATGGCATTCAATCCGGATGGCCAGCGCCTGGCGCTCGGAATGGTGGATAACACGATCCAACTCTGGGATGTGCAGAACCACCAACCACTCGGTACCCCTTTCAATGGTCATCACGGAGAAGTGATTAATCTGGTCTTCAACCCGGATGGTCACCGGTTGGCTTCCATTGATTGGGAACATACCACCATTATGTGGGACTTGCAGGCGGATGAGCGCTTGCTGACAACAACGAAGATTGGCTCAGATTCTGTGACGAATATTGCCCGCAGCGCGGATGGACGCTACATAGCGACCGGCTCAAATACAGGAGAAAAGAACAACCTGAATATCCTGGATACACATACCAGCCCTCCAGCCATCCAGACGTTGACCGAGACAGAATTGGGTCTTTCACCGATCGGATCCGATCTTTATTTTCTGCCAAATAGTCATACGCTGGTTCTTGCTGGAACAGTCAGCAGCTCATCAGATAATCAAATCATCTTTAGGAATCTGGATACCAGCCAGACTATTTTAAAAATCTCCTCTGCCAGCTCCCCCCTCGCGCTTAGTTCCGATGGGCGGTGGTTGGCAGGAATAGCCACAACCGGGGGGAGCCAGGCGAGCCAAATCGCCGTGTGGGATGCGCATACGGGAACATTGGCACGGGATTTGTCTGGCAGCACCTCGGGAGATCAGGTTTCTTCAATTGCATTCAACCTAGACGGCAGTATAGTGGCAGCCGGCTTTGATAACGGATCTTTGCGCCTATGGCGCGTGGAGGATGGCCAGCCGGCCAGTGATATTTTAACCGGGCATCTTGATATGGTGACCGGGCTGGCTTTCAGCCCGGATGGGAAAACCCTGGCATCCAGCAGCCGCGATAAGACCATCCGCTTGTGGAATGTTGCCGATCCTGCCTCTGCGCCAGTTGAGTTGGACGGGCACACCGGCTGGGTGACAGGGGTGGCCTTCAGCCCGGATGGGAAAACCCTGGCCTCCAGCAGCCTGGACGGCAGCATCCGCCTGTGGGATAGCCAGAGCTACTTGAATATTGGCCAGCTCACCGGTCTGGGGATTGCCCAACAGTTCAGCCCGATCTTTTCATCGGATGGCAGTACCTTATATGCAGGTGGAACCGGGGTGATGGAACAGGCTACCCCTACCACGCTGGCTATGCTGGCTGACCGCGGCCTGGTGGCGCAGTGGGTATTTGGCCCGGCCAAATGGGATGGTATCGCTTGCGCCATCGCACAACGCAATTTCAGTTTAAACGAATGGCGCAGCTACTTCGGCACTGAAGCGTATCATAAGACATGTGCAAATCTGCCGCTCCACCCCTCTGTAGTGGAAAAATTCATCCAGAGCGAACAGACTAAGCTTGGTACCGGTGGAAAGCAGGCAGCTCTGAACGACTTTGTTACAACGTTGCCTCTCGACCCGACCCTGACCGGCGAGTTGGAAACCAGCCTTGATACCTTCCCGGTAGACGATGTGACGCTAAATGCGGCGCAGCATGTGAATACGGGGGATGTGACCCCGGCAGTGGAAATGTACCAGGCTTTGCACGCTCTGGGAGCCGACAAGCATGTTTCGGCCGATACCTGGAACGGAGTTTGCTGGTTTGGCAGCCTGTGGGGCCAGGCCCAAAAAGTGCTGGACATTTGCGATCTGGCGGTATCATTGGAGCCCTCCAATGCAAACATCCGCGACAGCCGCGGCCTGGCCCTGGCGATTACGGGCAAAACCCAAGCGGCTATAGCAGATTTTCAAGCCCTGGTGGATTGGTGCCGGCAAAATGGCTGTTCGGATACGCTTGGCAGCCAGCGGGAGCAATGGATTGCAGCGTTGAAAAGTGATCAAAATCCATTTAATGAGCAATTATTGCAATCTCTCCGCAATCAATAGCATGGTCTCTTATCGCAACTTACGAGAGCGGTTCAAGGAGTAGTAGTATGCCATCCAATGAATCTGAAAAACAATGGGCACAGGAACAAATCGCGGCCTATGGCCAGGTTTACCCGCGTTACGCCCGGATGGCCGAGGTGTTGCAGCAGGTGCTCATGAAGGCTGCCAGGCAATCCGCGCCGCTGGCCATTATCCAGACACGCCCCAAAGCCATCCCAAGCTTTGTCGAAAAGGCCATCCGCAAGAAGAAGGTCGGGCGCTATGACGAACCGCTGATACGAATGACCGATCTGTGTGGTGGGCGGGTGATCACACAGACCCTGGCTGAAGTACATGCGGTCAGCGATTTCATCGAAAAGTACTTCATCGTCGATGAAAAAAACAGTGTGGATGTCAGCGAGCGGCTCAAGCCGAGCGAGTTCGGTTACCGCTCGATCCATTACATCGTGCAGTTCAAGCGGGGTGTCTTTCCGACAAAAGAGATCCTGGTCGAGATACCGGAAGAACTCTATCCGGATGCAGCCACCCCAATGAAAGCCGAGATCCAGGTTCGCACGGTGACCGAACATGCCTGGGCCGGATTCGTGCATGACCGGGTTTACAAGAGTGCCTTCACCATTCCGCCCAAGTGGGAGCGCGAACTGGCGGTGCTGGCCGGGATGCTTGAACAGACCGACCAGTCCTTTACGCGCATCCAGGCCGGGCTGCGCACCTATGCGGCCAGTTATGGCGCCTACTTAAATGAAGGACAATTGCAGGATGAAATTGACATCCTCGAATCTGTGCTGACCTGCGACCCTGAAAACCCGGACCTGGCCTACCGGATCGGGAAACTGGCCATGGAACTGGGGGATTGGCAGAAAGCCATCGATATTTTTAGCAAGTATGTGGATACCGGATATCAGCCGATCCTGCGTGACCTGGGGGTGGTGCTGTGCAAGGTCAACGCTAGTGATCCCCAGGGAGAACTGTATCGGCGGGGACAGAAGTACCTGGAGGTCGCCAGCGCACGGCCAAACCAGGATTCGGATGCCCTGGCCTCGCTGGCGGGGACGTGGAAGAAATTGGATGAAGGGAAAACGCGTGATTACTACCGCCAGGCCTTCGAGCTGGACCCGACTGACCCCTATGCGGTCAGCAATTATCTGGTGTATGAGGTCGTCCACCAGCGCAACCTGGCACCGGCCTCTTTGATGAAGCCTTCGCTGACTGCCGCGATCCAGCGCTGCCGCGACCAGGCGGATGTAGGCATGAACATGCCCTGGGCATTCTACAACCTGGGTATCTTTCACATGCTGCTTGGCCAACCTTATGACAGCCTGTCCATGTATGCAAATGCGATCCAACTCAGCAGCACGGACTGGATGATCGAGACCTCCCTGCGCCTGCTCGAAAAACTGTCTGTCGTTCGAGAGCAGATCCGAGGCTACGATTGGGTTTGCAGGCTATTGGTGCTCGGCCGGGCGGTGAAATTCCAGGAGCAGGTTTCCCTGGAACAGGTCAGGCAGGCTGCTACCGCCAATGCTGCTCCTGTTCCCGGGCCGGTGGTCATCGTGGCGGGCGGGACGAGCGCCGAATTCCAGCTGGAGGCGTACCGACAGCTCATGCTGGATGGATTCCGAACCTTTCGTGGGACGATCATCAGCGGCGGTACGGCTGCCGGGATCAGCGGCATGGTCGGAGACGTCCAGGCAGCTTACCCGCAATCTCTTGGAACCATCGGATATATCCCCGCCAGCCTGCCGGATGGAACAGAAAGAGATGCACGCTATGGCCAGATCCGCCAGACAGAAGGCCGGGATTTCAGCGCCCTGGAACCGCTGCAGTATTGGACAGATCTGATCACCTGCGGAATTTCACCCACGCAGGTGAGGCTGCTTGGCATCAATGGCGGGGAAATCTCGGCGTTCGAATATCGCCTGGCGCTCATGCTGGATGCCAGCGTTGGCGTGATCGAAAGCAGCGGCAGGGAGGCTGCCTGCCTTTTCAAAGACCCCTATTGGGGAAATGTGAAGAATTTGCTGCGGCTTTCAGCCGACAAAAAGGAAATCGAGTCTTTCCTGGACAACGAAAATTGAAGGCACCGGATAGGCGACTCCTCCTTCTATTGAATGCGGTTACCGCTTGAAGGAAAACATGGCAAAGAGATTGTTCAACGAACTGTCGTTATGGATATTGATCCTGGTTCTGTGGATCTTTTTTCTCTATCTGGGATACCTTGGTTGGGTTCAATACGAGATGATGAATCACCAGGCCAATGACATTTCCCTGAACATTTACCAGACCATCCAGCTGGTTTCGATGAATTCCGGCGCGCTGGCGCAGCCCATTCCGCTGGCCTTGAACATCGCCCGTTTTGCCCTGCCGCTTTTGACCCTGCTGACAGCCATTCAAGCCTTCATCGGCATCTTTAAAGACCAGGTACATACCGTCCGGCTGGCTGTGTTGCGCGGGCACGTCATCATCTGCGGGCTCAGCCGGAAGGGGCTGCTCCTGGCCACCCGTTTTCGCCAGGAGGGTTCGCAGGTGGTGGTGATCGAGCAGGATGAGGATAACCCCTGGATCGAAGTTTGCCGGGAACAGGGCATGTTCACGTTGATCGGGGACGCCTCGGAAGCGCCTCTGCTTCTCTCCGCCGGCCTGCGCCGGGCGCGCGGTTTGTTTGCCGTGTGCGATGAGGATGGCATCAACGCCGATATCGCCATGCAGGCCAAAGCCTTGTTGAACGATGATCGGCCCTTATCCCCAAAGCCAGCCTGGTGGAGCTCCAGTCGGTTGGGGGAATCAAAGGAGACCCCGTTCTTCCGCATTCTGATGCACAATGCCAGCCCGCAGTTGGTCGGCTTGCTACACCAATATGGTCTGCATCAGGCGAATTCCAATGCCCGGATCATCCCGTTCAACGTTTATGAGCGCGCGGCTTTCCAGTTGCTGGATCAATATCCGGCCTGGGAGGATGCCTGGATAGAAAATGGGAAAGAGCCGCATATCCTGCTGGTCGGACTGGGACGGATGGGCGAAAACGTCATCCTGCACGCCGCCGAAAAGTGGACGACCCACCGCAGTGCGAAAGCAGCGCGCCTACGGTTTACCATCCTTGACCGGCATGCCGGAGAAAAAGTGGAATCGCTGGGGGTGCGGCATCCTGAACTGAATAAACAGTGTGATTTTATCCCCCTGCAAATGGAGATCAATTCAGCGGACTTCGAGCGCGGCGCCTTTTTGTTCAATCCGCAGGGCGAGTTGGATATTGATCGCGTTTACATCTGTATCGATAACGATTCGACCGGCCTGCACGCCGGGCTGATGCTGCGTATGCAGGTGCCTGAGGGGGTGGAGATCCCGATCGTCATCCGCATGTGTGAAGAAACCGGGCTGGCGCGCCTGCTGGAAGACCATCGCAACCAGCTGGGAGAATACCGCTCCCTGGTGGCGTTTGGGTATCTGGACCATACCTGTACACCGGAGCTGCTGAAGTAAAGATAGTCAAAGCCTGGGAGCCTTGGAGGTTGCCGAAGAAGAGATATGAAAATGCAAAATATCATAAATTATGATTTACTAAAGTCATTACCTGATATTCCTAGCGACCGAATTATGAAAATGTCAGCTTTTTAGGCAATGAAATCAGGGGCAAATCTTTGGGATGTGATTAACCCTGTGTTTCTATCACACTCATCAAAGGACCATGATCTTCTACCCAAAGCAGCTTTCGTTTTACAGAACAGTGGAGCAAGAGTTTATATTGACGATAATGATTCCAACTTGACCGGAGCCGATATACCTACAATTGCCACGCAATTAAGAATATCAGTAAAAAAAAAGTGCCAGAAATTCGTTTTATTCCTTACGGAGAGAGTGAAAGATAGCAAATGGATCCCTTGGGAATTAGGCATAGCAGATGGGTGTATTAGCGAAACCAATGTAGCTCTTTTCCCGGCAGCAGAAAAAGCTGTTAACATTTTATGGACAACAATGGAATATATGGGGTTGTATAAGCGTATTATTTTTGACAGACTAGAAGGATTTGCTGACTATGTTTGGGTGGTATATGATTATCATACCAACACAGGTGAGTTATTGAGCAAATGGCTGAGTAGAAGGAATTAGCTCTTCTAAGAGACTATTGAACAAACCTGTCATAACGAATGCACACCCGGAAAGAATCTCCAAAAACAAAATGCACCCAGAAGTGATCGTCGTCATTTGTAACACAGTCATGGATTAGACTTTGGCGTCCTTCCAGCCTGCTCAAGAGAAATGTTTCTTTAAGAGGTAAATTAAAATGCCGCAATCTTCCCGCACTTTCCGTGTCTTTGTCAGTTCCACCTTCAGCGACCTGGAGGCCGAACGCAACGCCCTGCAAAAACAGGTCTTCCCACGCCTGCGCGACCTGGCAACTGCACACGGTTGCCACTTCCAAGCGATTGACTTGCGCTGGGGCGTGAGCGAAGAGGCTTCGCTCGACCAGCAGGCCATGCAGATCTGCCTGGGCGAGATCGAGCGCTGCCAGAAGGTCAGCCCGCGCCCCAATTTCATCGTTCTGCTGGGCGACCGCTACGGCTGGTGTCCCCCGCCTTCCCGCATCCCGGATGCAGAGTTCCAACAGATTTTTGGAGTGGTTACTCTGGCAGAAGAAAAGGCGCTTCTGGACGAATGGTACTTCCTGGATAAAAATGCCGTGCCGGCCGAATGGCGGCTTAAGCCACGCCTGCGCGGCAGCCAATATGAAGCCTATGCCAACTGGCAGAAGGTGGAAGCGCGCCTGCACACCATCTTGGCTGGGGCAGTGGAAAAGTTGAGTTTCACGGACGAACAGCGCCTGCCTTATATTACCTCCGCCACTGAGCAAGAGATCCAGGCCGGGGCGCTGAGCGTCAAGGATGCGCCCGAGCATGTCGCCTGTTTCTTCCGCGCTATTGACGGCCTGCCCGCACAGTTCGATCCAGCCGCCAGGAATTTCCTGGACCTGGATGAAGCCTCGCAGACCATCGATGAGGATGCCCACAGCAAACAGGCCAACCTGAAAAAGCGGCTTGAGGCGTGTGTCCCTGCCAATGTGCATCACTATCAGACCAAATGGACCGGCGCGGGCATTTCCCAGGATCACGTCGCCAAGGTATGCGAGGATGTTTACAACTTCCTGGCGCGCATCATCGAGGCGGAGGTAGAGCACCCGCACGAGAATCTCCCGGCCGAAAAGCAAGTACTTCACATCCGGCCCTCTGAAAAACTGGATGCGGAAGGCCTGGCTCAGCATGCCTTTGCGGAAGAACGCCTGCGCTTTTTTGTCGGCCGCACCGAAATCCTTTCCAAAGTCGCCGATTATCTGAAAGAGGGCGCGAGGCGCAGCCTGGCCATCGTCGGTGCGGGCGGCATGGGCAAATCCGCCCTGATGGCCCGCCTCATCCAGCAAAGCCAGGCGGAGCATCCCAAAGCAGAGATCGTCTACCGCTTCATTGGCGCCACGCCGGCTTCCTCGGATGGACGCAGCCTGCTGGACAGCCTGTGCCACGAAATCGCACGCCTCTATGGGGCGGATACCGCCGATATTCCCACCGGGTACAACGAACTAGTACCCGAGCTGGGCAAGCGCATGGCGCTGGCCTCTGCAGCGCGGCCGCTGGTGCTGTTCCTGGACTCGCTCGACCAGCTTTCTAATAGCCAGAATGCCCGTAGCCTAATCTGGCTGCCCAATGAACTGCCCGAACATGTCGCCGTGATCGCCTCCACTCGCGATGAGGATACACTGAAAGCCCTGGAGGCCAAGCAAGCCCGCCAGGAAACGCTGGGCGGACTTTTGCGAAAAGAGGGTGACGACCTTTTGTCCCAATGGCTCGGCAGCGTCAAGCGTACCCTGCAGAGTGGCCAGCGGCAGGAAGTTCTGGATAAATTTGAGCAGTCCCAGGGCAACCCGCTCTATCTCAGGCTGGCCTTCGAAGAGGCGCGCCTGTGGACATCCGAGCAACCCCAAGAGCAGTTGGCGCCTGAGGTCAAGGGCATCATTGAGAAGAATATGCTCGACCGGTTGGAGAACGAAGGCAATCATGGCGAGATGCTTGTCGCGCATGCCCTGGGTTACCTGGCGGCCTCGCGCTACGGGTTGGCCGAGGATGAGCTGATCGACCTGCTTTCGCGCGACCGGGAGGTCTACGCATGGTTCTTCAACAAAAGCTTTCACCTTCCGGCCGACCTGGTCGAGGCGGCTATCTATTATCGCCATGCGCATCCGGACGATGTAGCCAAAGCAGCAGTAGGCTCCCCCCAGGAGCAGGAACAGGCCGCGCTGGCGTGGCTCAAGGGACTGCGTAGCTCCCCGCAGGAACTGGCGGATTTCCTGGACGAGGCGCTGCCCAAAGCGGAAGGCCCACGCCTGCCGGTGGTGCTCTGGTCGCGCCTATCCTTCGACCTGGCACCCTACCTGGCCGAGCGCATACTGGATGGCAGCCAGTTGCTGAACTTCTATCATCGCGAACTGGGCGATGTCGCCACGGCGGTCTGCCTTTCAGGTGGCAAAGATAAGCCCTACCATGCCCGGCTGGCGGATTACTTCCGCTCCAAAGCCGACCCGGCCGCGGACCAGACTTGGACCGGAAAATCCATCCACGGCTTGAGCGAACTGCCCTATCACCTCACCAAGGCAGCCCGCTTTGAAGAAGTCTACCAGACCCTGACCGATTTCAAATTCCTTGAGCACAAGGCCGCCGAAGTCGGTGTGCAGGAGCGCAAGGACAATGAAAAAGGGGAAACAATTAAAACCTATACGGGTGTGCTCCAATTGCAGGAGGATTACGAACAGGCCCTGGCGGCCATGCCGGGTGGCGAAGGCGGCCTGTTTGACCGCTCCCCGCTCATTGTCACTCCCTTGGAAACCAGCCAGGGCTTGAGGGTGTACTGCCCGGTCTGCAACAAGCATTCCCCTATCACGAAGGAGCAACTGGATACTGTCATCGCCTGCCCGCAAGAGAGCTGCAAGGCACCACTCAAGCTCAATCCATTCACTATAAAACGCGAGCTGTGAGGCCGGTATGGATGAGAAAAATGTTGCCAACCTAGCTGTGAAACAAAGATCTGTGCTGAAAGCCTTCGTGCGTGCCATCAAACGTGAGATGCATATTCTCACGCAAGAGCCCGATCTACTCTGGCAGCAGCTCTATAACCGGCTGCAATGGGAGGGAGAGGAAGTAAATCAAATGCTTGAACCAGAACGGGCTCGGCGTAGTGCACCGGGTGTCAAACCTTGGATTCGCCCGAAAACTCCTTTCCGAGAATCCGAAGCCCTGATCCGTACTCTGCAAGGCCATACTGAGGATGTGATAGCATGTGCTTTTTCGCCTGACAGTCGTTCTATCGTCTCTGCAAGTCGGGGTAATACTTGGCGAGTGTGGGATTTCGCTACTGGCCAGCTGCTACACCCTCTACAAGAACAATCCATCCTCCCCATGTCAAGAGCCGCCCTATGTATACCAGTCATAGCCGCATTGATGGGTACCACCAAAAGGAGTGTGGAGGGGGTTAGGATTCTGGATTTATTGGGGCATCAGAAGTTGAAATATTCGAGACAAAATTCCTTTCTGCGGCTGCATTGGCGGAAGCTATCGCCGCGGATAATGAGGAGATGGACCGGGTGGATCAGACGAACGAGGGTGGCCTTGGAGGGGAGAGGCGACCGCAGTAGCAGTAGAGGCTGTGGGAAAGTGGGCAGAGCACTCCTGTCCACTTTTCCACAACCTGCCGCGGGATTTTTCGCGACACTGTCAGAAAGGACAAACTGGAGCGGGTTATTGTTTTGGTGAGGTTTCCGGCAAGGGGCTCTCCTTTTTGCGGCTGCGTTGGCGGAAGCTGTCGCCGCGGATCACGAGGGTGTGGGCATGGTGGGTCAGACGATCCAGGGCCGCGCTGGCGAGCAGGTCATTGGCAAAGATCTCGCCCCATTCTTCGAAGGCGCGGTTGGAGGTGATGACCATGGAGCCGTGTTCATAGCGTTCGGTGATGATCTCATAGAGATCCTGAGCGGCCTGGGGAGAAATAGATTGCAGTCCGAAATCGTCCAGGACGAGCAGATCGCAGGCCAGGATCCGAGCCAGGTGGCGGGGATGAGAGCCGTTGGAGCGGGCGATCTGCAGGTCATACAACAGGCGGTGGGTGGGTTTGGCCAGGACATGGAAATTGCGTTTCAAGGCTTCAATGGCAATCGCATTGGCGAGATGACTTTTCCCGACTCCGGTCGGCCCGCACATCAGTAAATTCTCGTGGCGCTGGATGAAGACACAGGAGGCCAGATCCTGGATCAGAGTGCGGTTGATCCCGGGAGCAGCCGAAAAATCGAAATGAGCCAGGGTCTTGTTGTTGTCACATCCGGATAGGGAGAGCATTAATACCTGATGTTGTTGGCTGCGCCGTTCGAGTTCATCGTCGAGCAGCAAGGCCAGAAACTCCAGCGGGGCCAACTGCTGATCCACCGCCTGGGATACGCGCACATCCAGGGTGTTCAGCATACCCGAGAGTTTGAGCTGGCGTAACTTGGGATACAGCGGGTGCGACATCATGAGCGCCCCCCGAAGAATTCTTCTCCGCTGCGAGCGAAAGCATGGCTGAGGGCAGGCTGGGAAGGCTGTGCTTCAGGCAAGGGTTCACGATCCAGAGCCGCATTCAAGATCAGCTTGATCTGCCGATAGCGCACATCCCCAAAATAGGCGGCCCGCGCACAGGCGGCTTCCAGACGTGTAGATCCAACACTCTCTTCCAGCCGCAGGATGGCCTGTACCGAGCGCAGCCGGTCCAATGGCCGATCCGCCAGCAGCTGCTCCACCACGTTCAAGGTGGACGGGCCGATCTTGGCGCCCAACTTCCGGCAATAATCAGGTGTGCGGATCAAATAGGCAGCTTTGGCGGGTGGATAATCATCCATCCGGGTATGCCACTGTCCAGCTCGGGTGCTGTGCGGGTGGGTGGCAACCAATTCCAGCCCTTTATAGATCTCTACAAAGTTTTCACTCACATGCGCAGCCAATTCATGGCCAATATACCCGAAAGGTACCGAATAAAAGCTCCCGGTGATCACCACGTGACAATCCGGGTGAACCGTCACCGGACGGATCTCCAACAGCCGGAAGGGCTCGGTTGGCAAAGGCTGCAGGCAGGCTTTCTCGGTCTCGTTGAACAAGCGTAGCGGTGCCTCACCGGTAGTTCCATGCTTGCGGACCCCGGCCGTATTCACGATCCAATCCCGCAAATGCAGGTTGCCCATATTGATGTCCACAAATTCCTGGCCCGCCATAAAGTTGCGCTTGACGTAATGCACCCCACTTTCCACTTTCCCTTTCTGCCAAGGATGGTAAGGGATAGACGGGCTAACCAGAAAACCATAATACAGTGCCATACGCCGGTACGCTTCCCCCAGGATCGGATCGTGTACCAAGACTTTTAAAACCGCTGCCTTTAAATTGTCAGGGATGACACGCTTGGGCACTCCTCCAAAATATGCGAAGGTCCGTTTATGCAAGGCGATCCAGGTCGCCACCTTCTGGTCAAAGACCAGTTCGGCATATTGGTGACGACTGTATCCCAGGGTTGCCACAAACGCAAAGGCAGTCCGCAGACGTTTGCTGACCGGATCATATAGCTGTCCTACTGACCCAAAATCAACTTGCATATCCTCGCCCGGGCCGGTATGAACACGTACGAACGCTTCCGGCTCTGTGGGTTCTAATCGATGCACAAAGCGCCGGATGGATGAGTACCCACCCTTGTATCCATAATTCTCTTGCAGCCTCAGCCAAATGGCGGTCATCTCCACTCCCCCCTTCACCCAATCCTGGATCTTCTCCCGGTATGGCTCGACTGTCGAGGCTTGCTTGGGTGCCTGCACCCCAGGCCCCAGCGCTTTCGTCAACTCACTCTCATTGGGCTGTGCGTCTGTCTTTTCCAGATAACCTTTCTCTTTCGCAATCTCGTGATACTTGCGTACGGTCTTCCGCGCAATATGCATATCCTTGGCAATTCGCCTTTCACTTTCGCCCAGCTGTAATCGCCGGATGATATCCTGTATGTGATTCATGTGCTTCCTCTTCATGGGTTGGCCTCCAGATCTTAGTCTGGAAGCATTGTCCCACACTCCCGAGGTGGTACCCATTCAGGCGGCTATGGGTGGTACCCATTCAGACGATCACGCCTGGTATACATTCAGGCGGCTACGCGTGGTACCCATACGGGCGGCTATGGGTGGTACCCATTCAGGCGATCACGCCTGGTATACATTAGCACGATCAATGACACCCCAAAGCGCCTACATTCTCACTAGATGGGAATATCAAAGTTTCTGGCAGTAACGATGAGATATTTTGGATATGGAATGTCGCCTCTGGTCAAACATTTCGCACATTAACAGCGAACACCGTCACTTCACGAGCGTGTGCGTACTCACCAGACGGTCGCTTTATAGTATCCTGCATTCCGAGAGGATTGCGTGTGTGGGACGTGGCAAGCGGTCAAATGCTAAGTAGCCTGGAGTCGCGTGCTGAAATTATATATACGGTTCAATCCTCAGGGGAGAAATTCATTGTTTCCACCAACGATGATAATACAATGTGTGTGCTGTATAACGGCATTGGCCAGCCACTGCGGACCGATGAAGGTAACTCTAATATTATTGGGAAATATTTACACACACCGGATGGTAGATTTATGGTCGTCGTCAGTGAGGATAAGTCACTAAGAGTATGGCATCGGGGTGATATAAAACCTGCAATCGTCTACAGAGGACCCATTGGTGACGTAACGTCTTGTGCGTTTTCACCGGATGGACGTTTCATTGTTACTGCCAACGATGATTATTCGCTGCGAGTGTGGAATATCGTCAGTGGCCAGTGGCCTCTCCTTCTGAAAGGCCACACTGACTATATAAATACATGTGCATACTCGCCTGATGGGCGCTTTATCGTTTCCGGAGGCATGGATAAGACATTGCGAGTCTGGAACGCCGCCACCGGCAAGATGCTACGCAGTCTTAAAGGTACAGACACTATAGGCAGTATAAATGCGTGTGCATACTCACCTGATGGACGTTTTATCGTTTCCGGAGGCATGGATAAGACATTGCGAGTCTGGAATGCCACCTCTGGTAAGATGCTGCGCAGCCTGGAAGGCCATACCGACTCGATTTATGCCTGCGCATACTCGCCGGATGGACGTTTCATCGTGTCTGGAGGTGAGGATAAGATGCTTCGTGTGTGGGATTCTACCATCAGTGGAATCCTCAACGATCTGAAAGGGCACACCCAATTTGTAAGTTCTTGTTCGTTCTCGCCTGATAGACGTTTCATCATCTCCACTAGCGATGACAATATAAAGCGAATATGGGACACTACCAGCGGTAAACTTCTTCGCAGTATGAAAATAAGATATATTGGGAAGAATGCCCGTTTTGTTCCAAAAGGCCGTTTCTCGCCGGATGGACGTTTCGTTGCTGCAATCGACAATTTATCTATGCTGCAAATGTGGGAAGCCGCATCCTATCAAGCGCTACGTGCCAAAGCAAGTACAATTTGGGGTTTATTACACCCAGAATTGGTATTAAGAACTGTTGATACTTATCCTCATCGCACCATGGGTAGAAGGCCAACGGAATCATTTGATTTTTCACCAAATGGATGCTTCGTTGTTTCCGCCAATTCCGATAATTCCGGTAATAAATTACGGGTGTGGAACGCTAGCACCGCCGTGGAAATATTTACAATGGAAGGCCACACCGAATATATTCGGGGGTGTGCATATTCACCGGATGGGCGCTTTATCGTATCTGCCAGTCGGGACAATACACTGCGAGTGTGGGATGCCACAACAGGTAAAGCCACGCATATTCTGAAAGGCCACACCGGAGGTGTGTACGCGTGCGCAGTTTCCCCTGATGGACGTTTTATATTTTCTACTAGCGAAGACAAAACTTTAAAAATATGGAATTCCAGCAATGGTGATATGCTAGTTGGCCTCCAGCTTCCAAGTATCCTTGCATCAATGATATTGCACCCTTTTGAACCACAGGTTGTAGGATGCATAGATGGTATTGTTTATAGGTTTGAGATTGCCGGTCTTGAGTATGGACCGCTCATCGTTACTGCTTTCAGGAGCAGGCAAAAGATTGAAATACACTGTCCTGTCTGCCAACATGTTTTTTCGATTGAAAACGAAAAATTAGGGTCCGTGATTACCTGCCCGCAAGAAAACTGCAGCACAATCCTGCTAGTAAATCCGTTTGTTATTCAAAAACCTGCCCCGAGGAAAAAGAATTGGCTCTCAAAATTACTGAAGGAGTAAAAATTCCCTGCGTGGCTAACCTGGCCGCCTTCTCGCGCGCCCTCACCCGCGAGGTGTACGTGCTTACCCAGTACCCCGACCTACTCTGGCAGCAGCTCTACAACCGCCTGCAATGGGAAGGGGAGGATGTAAAGCAGGTGCTTGCACCAGACCTCGCCGAGCGCAGCATGTCAGGTGCACGGCCATGGATTCACCTGTTCACCCGGCTGCGGGAATCCGACGCCCTTATCCGCACTATTAGCGGTCACGCGCAACCTGTCAGCGGTTGCGTGGTCAGCCCGGATGGTACCTGGTTCGTTTCTTCCGGGCATGATGGCACAGTCAGGATATGGGATTCCAGCACAGGGGCAGAACGAGCTACCTTAACTGGTCAAAATCATTGGACAAGTTGCGCAGTGAGCCCTGATGGCACATGGATCGTCTCCGCTAACATGGATAACGCCCTTATGATCTGGGAGGTTGCCACTGGTGCCTTATTACACACCCTTATCGGCCATACCAATCAAGTAAGGAGTTGTTCGATAAGTCCAGATGGTACCTGGATCGTCTCCGCCAGTTGGGATCACACCCTCAAAATCTGGGACGCCGCCACCGGCGCCGAACTCCGCACCCTGATTGGTCATACCGACTATGTATGGGGCTGTGCCGTCAGTCCAGACGGTACCTGGATCGTGTCCGCTGGCCAGGATCGCACCCTCAGGATTTGGGATGTCGCTTCCGGAGCTCTTATCAGGACAATTACCGGTCATAAAAATGCGGTGAACGGCTGCGCGGTCAGCCCGGATGGCACTTGGATCGTCTCCGCCAGTTGGGATCGTACCCTCAAAATCTGGGATGTTGCCAATGGCGCACAACGAGGCAATCTGGTTGGCCATGCTGACTCAGTCAGCACCTGTGCAGTCAGCCCGGATGGCTCTTTTATTGTTTCCGCCAGCCGGGATAGGACCATCAAGATCTGGGATCCTGTCACTGGCATCGAAAAGGCCTCATTCAGCGGGCACACTTCCGATATAAAAGGGCTTGCGGTAAGCCCGGACACGGCCTGGATCGTTTCTGCCAGCGATGACAGCACACTTAAGATCTGGAAAGCTATCCATGGCATCAAACGAGACATCTTCTTCGGTCATAGTAACTCGGTGGAACATATAACCATGAGTCCAGACGGAACCTGGCTTGTCTCTGCCAGCCGGGACAATACTCTCAGAATTTGGGATGCTTTTACTGGAACCCAAAGGAGGCTGATCGCTTGTAAATCATTCTTGGTTGAGGGGTGCGCAATAAGCCCGGATGGCTTATGGATCGTCTCTGCCGGTTGGGATTACACACTCAAAATCTGGGATACTGCCACTGGTGCCAATCTCCGCACCCTTATTGGTCACACCAATTTTGTGCGGAACTGTGCTGTAAGCCCGGATGGGACCTGGATCGTCTCTTCCAGCGATGATGGAACTCTCAAGATCTGGGATGCCGCCAGTGGGGTTGAACGGGTTTCAGTCCCCATCCATGCTGATAAGGTGTATGCTTGCGCGGTAAGCCCAGACGGTAAGTGGATTGTCTCTGCCAGTCGAACCATCAAGGTTTGGGATGTTGCCACCACAGCCGAACGAGCGACCCTTCCCGGCATTGACCACGAGGCGATTAGTGCGGTGAGCCCGGATGGGACCTGGATTGTCTCAACCGGTTGGGAGTATACCCTCAAGATCTGGGAGGTTGCCACCGGCGCCGGGCGAGTTGACCTGATCGGCCACATTTGGCCTGTGAATGATTGTGCCGTAAGTCCAGATGGCAGCATGGTTGTTTCAGGCGGAAGCGATCACACCCTGCGCATCTGGGATGTTATCAGCGGCGCCCAACGAGCCATGCTCTTCCTGCCAGGGCAGGTCCACGCAGTCGCGTTCCATCCTTCCATACCGGTGGTAGCCTGTGGCGATACAGGCGGGGGAGTGCATCTTGCCCGCCTTATCGGCATGCCTATCGGCCCCCTCGTAGTCACTCCCACCACCCATGATGATGTCCTGACCATACGCTGCCCAATTTGTCAGCAACGCTTTCAAATCGAAAAAGACAGCCTGGACAGAGAGATAACCTGCCCGCGCCTAGATTGTGCGGCCCGGCTAAAGCTCAACCCTTTTGTGGTAGACCGGCTGGATGCAGGTAAATTGGAATTAGATGGATATATGCTCGAAAGCCTGGCTGAAGCTTATCACGCAATTTTCTGCGAAAATCTAAAAGTGCGTGGTTACCAGTACGGATCGATGCAGGATGACGAGAAAAAAACGCATCCTTTCTTGCTTCCATACGATGTGCTTTCAGATGAAAAGAAAGATCAAACCCGCCTCAATGTACGCGACATTCCCGCCAAGCTTTCTGCGGCCGGATACATCATTATCCCAGCTTATAGCAATAATCCACCCTTCAACTTCTCTGCTAGAGACCTGGACGAATTGGCCCAGGCAGAGCATGATCTCTGGCTGCAAGCCAAACGCAACGCCGGATGGACATATGGACCTGAGACGAATATGGAGATGTTGGTACACAACTGCATGCTCCCTTGGGAGATATTTCCGGAAGTGGAGAAAGAGAAGGACCGCGATATGGTGCGCGCCATCCCAATGATCATCGCCCGGGCCGGGTATACAATAATTAAATCCGAATCTAAATAAAAGATGCAAGGATAGCAAATCACTTGGTTTTAGGAGAAATCATGTCAAAACTCATTATCGATGATCATTCTATTCTTGCGTTGGTCAGTGAAGTAGGTCCGCTGGTAAGCTCTATCACTGGCTGGGATCTGCAGCTGGCGAGCCTGCGCTGCCGGGTGCTGCCGAAGGATCAGGGCTATGAAGAGATCGTGGAGAGCAAGATGCTGGCGCTGGGATTTCCGTTCAGCCCGGGGCGGGATATCGTCACCCGTACGGTGGAGTACCTGGTGGAGAATAATTTTCAGGCAGCCTACGAGCCGCTGACCAACGAACTGATGGTAGTGCGTGAGAACGTCGACGACAGCAACCTGGATGGGCTCAAGGTGGTGCTGGGACACGAGCTGACCCACCGCGGCCAGCACATGACCCATCCTGAAATTTTCGAGCGCATTAACCAGATCCTTGTGGAAATGATCAAAGGGCTGGAAACCGGGCAGGTGGATATAAAAAAGATGCAGAGATATTTTGAAGAGGTCAAGCCGCTCATGACTCTGATCGAGTCGCATGCCAGTTATGTGCAGGGGGTACTTAACCAGCGCTATTTTCCGCAGGCACAGATCGAACATCATTCCAGCTTGCCTGTCCTGCTCTTTCGGGTGCTGGGCTATGGCAAGGTGGCACAATACACCGAAGGCTTGCCGCAGGTGGCTGCGGCCATGCAGCAGGGCAATGTGGATTTGTTGTTTCGCCAGCATGTAAGTGGATAGTGATTTTTCAATCCAGGTGCTGTAGGCAAAAGATGCTAAGCAGATCAGGACTGCCATCGGATTGGTAAATTAAGCCCTTCTGGATTGTATTGATATAATGTCTACCAAGGGAATTCCAACGAATTAAGAGGAGACCGACCATGCCCGGCAGCGACCAACCCATTTCGCGTAATGATGATACCTATCCGGTCTACCTGGGTGTGCGGCGCAGCCGGTTGAAAATGGCATGGGAGGATATCCGGATTCCCTTGCTGATACTGATCGGGCTGCTTTCCGTTGGCCTGGGAACGGTCGGTTTTCAACTCTACTATGCCCAGACGGGGGAAGCGCATAATTTGGGACGCAGCCTGTATGGCGCGGTGGAATTATTGGAATTACGAGGTGGGAACCTGGCCACTCCGGTCCCGTGGGAGCTGACCGTGGCGGCCTGGCTGGCGCCGGCGGTTACCATGTATGGTGTGCTGCTGGGGCTGGCAGCGGTATTTCGCGACCAGTTCCAGGGCATGCGACTGCGGTTCACTTCCAACCATGTGATCATTTGCGGGTTGGGGCAGAGAGGCGTATTGATCGCCAAGAACTTCCAGACTGCCGGCCAAAGGGTGGTTGTGATCGAGAACGATGGCAACAATCCGTATATCCCCCAATGCCGCGAAATGGGCATCAGTGTGATCCACGGCGATGCCCGCGATGCGTATACTCTGCGCAAGGCCGGGGTTGCACGCGCCCAGGCCTTGATCGCCGTGTGCGCGGAAGATGGCGCCAATGCCGATATTGCGGTGAAAGCTCGCAGCCTGCTTTCCAAATCCAGGAGCAGAAAGCTGAATTGCGCCATCCATATACGAGATCCCAGGCTGTGGGTTTTCCTGCGCAAGCAGGAATTCAGCCTGGCAGCGGATGAAGGGTTCCGGTTGGATTTCTTTAATGTCTACGACCATGGAGCCCGCCAACTGTTGCGCGCATACCCGCTGCTGCCGCAATCTGCCAGTAACCAGGAAAAAGCGCCGCACCTGCTGATTGTTGGCATGGGGAGCCTGGGCAAACAGATTGTGATCCACGCGGCGCGCCAGTGGTCACATCTTTATGAGGAGACCGGCAGCAAATTGCGAATTTCCTTGATCGACCCGGTGGCCCGAAAAAAGGTCGATGTGCTGTGCGAAGATTATTCATTGGTTAAGAAAACCTGTGAATGGAACATCTACGAGATGGATAACAGTTACCCGGAATTCCATCAAGCAAAGTTCCTAAAAAATGATCATAAACAAACTGACATCACATATATTTATGTATGCATTGAGGATGAAACCGTTGGCTTGAGCTCGGCGCTCAGCTTGCTGGACCAGACTCAATCCTCGGATATCCCCATCCTGGTGCGGATGACCGAAGATACCGGTCTGGCCAGCCTGTTGAAAGGCAGCAAGGGCGGATTGAACCGGATGCACGTCTTTGGATTGATGGAACGTACCTGCAAGCCCAGTCTATTAAATGACGGCAGCCACGCGGCCCTGGCGCGGGCGATCCATGCGGAATACGTGCGCAACGAGGAGCGCAAAGGGAAAACGCCTGAGTCCAATCCGTCGATGGTGGCCTGGGAAGAATTAAGCGAGGAAATGAAGGAAATGAACCGCGACCAGGCCGACGACATCGGGCCAAAACTGCAAGCCATCGGCTGCGATATCCTGCCATGGAGCGATTACGGGGCGGATAAATTCGTGTTTACACCGGATGAAGTTGAGATAATGGCCAAAATCGAGCATGAGCGTTGGTGCAAGGTGAAAATGGACCAGGGCTGGCAGTATGGCGCCATCCGGGATGAAAAGAAAAAGCTGCACCCCTGTTTGCTGGAGTGGGAGGATACGTGCTTAAACGATGAGCAAAAAGAGAAAGATCGCGAAACGGTCAGGCAGATCCCCAAATTCCTGGCAATGGCCGGGTTCCAGATCTACAAAGTTGTTTCAGCGTCCGTCTGAAGCCGTTGTCTCTACTGATGGTAATTGTTGCTCTGTGCCGGTCCTTGCGGCTAACAGCCAGATGCCCAACATAATCAAGATTGCCCTGCAGATCTTGACCCAACCGGGCCGTTGGCTTAGTTGCCGTAAAGAAATAACTCCGCAGTTTCTTCCGCAATTGGAGAGAGATTCTTCAGTCGAATCCGCGAAGTTATTATTTTACAAGTTTTTAGGAAGAAATATGCCAGGATAGTGGAACTGACTTGCACGCATGGGAGGGTTACTGATCGATGATTGTCCTTATGGGATGGACAGGGTGACTGGCAGGCAAAATCAGATATGTACGTAACTATTCGATACCACAGGCATTCCATATTTCCTTCCAATTCCCGCTCGCCCCGGCACAGGTAGCCGGATTTCCCCCGAACTCTATCCATGGCGCCGCCCACGTCGGGATGCGCCTCCAGGATGACGAAGCAAATAAGATATAATTGTGTGTGAAATTACTATTTACTGGAACAATTATTATCAGGAACCATTATGCCAACGATCCCGTTCTATCATCGCGAGCAGCAACTGGCCGATCTCAACCAGTTGATTAGGTCAGACGGACCGGCTTTTGTGCTCGTTTATGGCCGAAGGCGAGTCGGCAAAACGTACCTTTTGCGGCATTGGTCCGAGAATTCCGGCTTGCCCTATTTCTATTGGATGGCGCCGCGCACTACCGCTGAAAACGTCCGTACCGATCTGGTACGCGAGCTGTGGCGCTGGGAAACACCCGATCGGGAAATCGAGACCGCACCGCGCTATGATAACTGGACGGATGTCTTCCGTGCACTGCGACGAGTGGCAGGCCAGCGCCGAATGATTATCATCCTGGATGAATTCCCATGGGCGGTGGATTCTGATCCGTCCCTGCCATCCTACCTGCAAGCGGCATGGGACAGCCTTTTTCGTGACAGCCAGGTATGTCTGTTCATATCGGGCTCTCATATCCACGCCATGGAATCGCTTTTGAAGTCGGATGCCCCGTTATTTGGCCGGATGACGGGAAAATTGTTTGTCCCGACTTTTCAGTTCCCCGAAATCGCACCCTTTATCGAAAGATATTCATTGGAGAAACAACTGGCAGTTTATGCCATTGTAGGAGGCATTCCGGACTATCTACGCCGGTGGGATGATCGTGCCAGCCTGATGGAAAATGTTCGGGAGATCTTCCTGTCTGATCTCTCGCCATTCCGCAATGAAACCGAGATACTAATTTCTGATGTTCTGAGGCGGGAGTCATCTGACTATCAAGCAATATTATCCGCAGTAGCAAACGGCAACACCGAACTGAAGGATATTGCGACTGTCACTCTGATCGGCAAGGATCGTGCAGCAAGCGTATTGTCGTCCCTGATCGATTTACGTCTGGTCGAAAAGCGCATACGCGCAAGTGTGCCGGTCAAACAACATGATAATGCCCGCTATGCCCGCTACTACCTGGCTGATCCATTCCTGCGTTTTTATTACCGCATGGTCGAACCGAACCGGTCATACCTGGCGCAGCAGATCTATGAGCCGGTCTTGCGGAATTTTACAGAGCAGTTGCGGCCCTTTGTAACAGCCACCTTCGAGGATCTGTGCCGGGCCTGGACACTGGAAATGGGCCGGGCCGGAAGGCTATCGTTCACCCCTGAATTTGTTGGCTCCGATTGGCACGGTGGGGAGGTTCAAGCAGACGTGGTCGCCGTGAACTGGCGAGAAGCTCAAGTGTTTATTGGTGAAGCAAAATGGGGCGCAGGTGCTGTCGACCTGGCCATTTATAAATCCTTGCGTGAGCGATCGCAACGCGTGTTGGCGCAGATGCCTAACTCAAAGCCTTGGAACACTCGACTGGCTTTATTTGCGCGACGCAGTTTTACACCTCCGGTTATTACATCTGCGAAAGAGGCTGACACAGTTCTGGTTACATTCGAGCAAATGGTGTCCGACCTGATATCCATCCCGCCTCGTGCAATTCGTTAAAGATGGCCTGATCTCCCATTCCTACTTACCTAAATTTCGCCCGAAATAGTGGCGAGTTGGGTCTGCTTGGCCAAGACTTCTGCCGGGCGCAAGATTGGAATATCCTCAAACGGCGTCAGCACAAGCAGATCAGCGTCGCCGGAAACGATGCAATCCACTTCTCCTGCTAGTGCGGCCTCAAGGAATTTGTTGTCCTTGGGGTCGCGACAGGCAGATATTTTTTTCTGCGGTGTTACTAAATCACCCCGCAATCGGACCAGATTCACCAAGGCGGTGATATCCTCTGGCATGATGTCGTACTTGGTCCGGAAAGCAAAATCTCAATCACAGTTCGATTGGAGGAAGAAATTGGTAGGTATCCCAAAGACTGCACAATCCGCATTATGCATGTTAATTCAGGGTGCTTTTCCTCAACCAACTGTGTGAGGCCAATAGAGGAATAATGCCCTGCTTCTTGAGAAGCACCTTTTCTTTCTGTGCCCTTAAAATGCGCATAGCTATTGAATTGATCAGACTCTGAAACTATTTAGGCTCTCCCGTTTTTGGTGTGAAGATTCGAGCAAACTAATTTTTACTCTCAATCCGAGGATTCAAAAGCTAATTTTTGGCTTACAAATCATTTTTTCTTGAGGCTTCAGCAACACAATTGTGGCCAATTTTACTTTGCCCAAGTTTTCACAGTAGAAACGGTAGAGCCACAATTATTAAATTACGGGAGGTTTTCGAGATCGGCTAAATCTTTCAACCTTCCGGCAGCTTTCTTGTTAATCTTGAGATGCTGAAGATCAATAATGTTGACTTGCATGCCATCTATCGTGTCCACAATCCGGCTTTCATAACATTCTTCGAATTCAACGCCGGATATGCCTGTAGATATTTCCAATCGCATTGGTGGAATACCCATACGAATGATGGAGTTCTCTTTCAAAAATAATGCGGGTTCCAGTTCGGGGAGATTGAAGCCAAATTCCCGCAGCACCTTCACCACCTTTTCTGCGTTCTTCGGATGCAGGGCAATCCAGATATCCATGTCATTGGTGGCCCGCGGATACCCATGGTACCCAACCGCGTAACCCCCGATCAACAGGTATCTAACTTCTTTCTCGTTGAGTAACTTCAAGAACTCTTTGAAGTCGTAGGGTAGCTCGATATCCATAATTGATTCTGCGCAATATTTCCACCTGATTCAAGCGTTCCTGCGGGGTACGCATAAGCCAGTACGCCTTCTCGTCTGACCCATCGGTCAAAGAAGCCACCGATAAGGCGCTTCGATCAACTTTTAAATTCTTCGGCAACATCCGGCTCATATCTCTATTATACCTTTATCAATTTAGATTATTCACCACCAAGTCACAAGAACCAGCATCTTCTATATATGCCAATGAAACAGCGACGGACAGATCCGACCTTCCTGCAAGGCCGGCCGGCTGATCGCCTGTCGGGTGTAGACCAACAAGTTGCGCCCGTTTAATTTGGGCTTGTAATGCGGCAGTTTCGGCCGGCCAGTAAATTTATCCGGGCATTGCTGGTAGGCAGAATGCGCCTTCCAGAATGTGTCCCAGGCACCGCAAACCTGCCGCACGACCCATTGGGCCACCTTGGCGGGTAGCGCCCGGAACTCGGGCGTGTCTTTCAGCGTGTGAGCCAATTTTGCATAGGGAGGAACACTCTCATGCTTGAAGAAGCTCTGGCGGAGAATGTAAAGCGAGGCATTGTAAAGATTCTTGGATGCAAAACAAGCCGGATCGATGGCGGCGAAGCGGGTGTTCTGTCGATCAATAAAGATTCCTGCTGGGCGGAAATCGAGTTAGATCGTGTGCTGTGGGAAGGTGTTACAAAAGATCTGTATCAGATGAACTGCCGGTCGCAAGTCTGTATTCGTGGAGGGAGCGCAGTAGCCCCGATCATGCGGCACGCCAGTGAAGTTCAGGCGACCCTTTGGAGGAACCTGTGCTTGCCGTCCGCCGGAGAGGCAGGGTAGGTAAATTAAATATTTCGCATAGCCATTATGGCGCACTAAAAACCAACCCGGACCTTTCTCAAATAAATCAGCAAGTTCGATCTTTCCAAGCCGTTCTTGTGTGGCCGGACCAAGCCGCCATGGTGAAAATACAATTATTGGTTAGGGAGGTGGTTTGCTCGCCGGCTGTATCCGGAAGGGTTGATTGAGCGGATCGGTTTGGATATGAAATCAATTTTTGGAAGGTAAGAAGAAATCCATAAAGTAAATCTTTACTGCCCCCTGAAACGCGAACTCGAAAGGAAAGCACCTCCTGTGAGAAAATAAAGCACAGGAGGTGCTATTTTATCCTTGCAGATGGATATTCTCTATGCTGGGGACAAACTAATCCACCTATAGCAGGAGGATAAAGTGCACAATTTTTCCCAAAAATAAGTTCCTATAATTTATAGTTTACGGAGGCTGTCGATGAACACAGATAGATTTCCCTTCGGATAGAGGGATATCGCTTTGAAGCTTTGCTGACTTCAGACTCCACAGCGCGCTAAAAATCATTCAATGTAAAGCTGTAGGCTTTCAGGATCTTTCTAAGGTCGCCGTAAGAGCGATTCTCGATCATGCGGTTCGTGTGCAGAAGCTGCAGGAACAGGAGTGGTTCGCCGGTGAAGAATACCTCGCCTCCACCTAAAGTATATGGCAAATTGTCGCCTGAATCAACAACTCAAGCGCGCGGGGATTCGTCGCAGAAGATTTGCCACCAGAGAGCATTGAGAAGGCCTCTGGCGCATTTTGTCATCTTTGCTACTGTCATCAACCCCGACCTGAAATGACAAAATGCTCTGGAAGGCAATGGGTGCCATTCTAAGCCGTTTCGTTTTGCTTTCTGCTACGAATCCCCCACGCTAAAAACCCAAATGGGTCTTGTATTCCCTGCTGCTTTCAGTTATGCTGCCAGGGGCACTACCATCTTTTTTTACCCAAGAGGGGAACCAAATGGAGCAGGATTCCGTCATAAGGCCGTAAACCCATCTTCCTATCTGGAGCATAAAGGAAAATAAAAATGAAACTTCCACCTATCTTCACCAAGTTCTTCTTCCTGATGCTAGCCCTGGCATTCCTGGCCAGCGCATGCGCCCCCACTTCCACGCCCATCCCCCCGCTGCCTCAGCCCTTGCCAGCCACCATCGGGCCGGGCCTCCCTGTGTCCGGCGCTCCGACCCAACTTCCGGCCCTACCAGGGGATAAAATCCTGGTCTCGAAACTGGCGCGCATCCAGAGCCCCAGCGTGCCGGGAGATGATCTGACCCAAATGGCACAGGGGAACAACGCTTTTGCCATGGAGCTCTATCAGAATCTGCGCAGTGGCAGCGGGAACCTGTTCTTTTCGCCCTACAGCATCTCGCTTGCCCTGGCAATGGTCTACGCCGGAGCCGGAGGTGATACACAGAAGCAGATGGCACAGGCGCTGCATTTCAGCCTGCCTCCTGAGCGCCTGCACCCCGCCTTGAATGCTCTCGATCAACAAATTACTTCAAATGCCCAGGCCAGCAATGTCCCGGGTCAGGGCTTCCATCTGAATATTGCCAATTCCATCTGGGGCCAGGATGGCTTCCCGTTCCTCCCTGCTTACCTGGATTTGCTCGCCCAGGATTACGGAGCCGGCCTGCATCTTGCCGACTTCATCCATGCTGCCGAGCCAGCCCGACAGGTGATCAACGCCTGGGTTGGCCAACAGACCCATGGGAAGATCACGAATCTGTTCCCGCAAGGCTCCATTGACAACAGCACCCGCCTGGTCCTGGCCAACGCCATCTACTTCAAGGCCGCCTGGGAAAGCCCCTTTGATTCAACCAGCACTGGCAATGATACTTTTACTCTACTGGATGGCAGCCAGGCCAGCGTACCCATGATGCACTCAAAGAGCGATTCTATGTACCTGTACGCACAGGGCAGCAACTACCAGGCAGTCGGGTTGCCCTATGCGGGCAGTAACATTATGATGGTGGTCCTGATGCCGGCTTCCGGAAGTTTCGCCAATTTCGAGGCCGGGTTGACCGATGCACAGTTTGAAAGCATCCTGGCAGGCATGACCGGCGCCTCTTTGAATCTGGAGATGCCCAAGTTCGAGACCGAAAACCAGTTCGACCTGAAAAGCACGCTGACCTCCCTCGGTATGCCGGATGCTTTTAGTGACACAGCGGATTTCTCCGGCATGGATGGCAGGAAAGACCTGTTCATCGGGGACGTACTTCACAAAGCCTATGTGAACGTCGATGAAAATGGCACCGAAGCCGCTGCCGCGACCGGCATCGTCATGGTAGGCATGGCCGCCCCTGCTCAGCCACAAATAGTAACCATCAACCATCCTTTCCTGTTCTTCATCTTCGATCCACAAACCAAAACGATCCTGTTCATGGGCCGGATGCTTAATCCCGGACAATAACTGTCCTTGTGTAGGCAACCATCGTTACAGGTTTTATGGACAATCCAATGATCTTTTGAGCGGTCACCAGATCATACTGGTTGATCAGGTCACTGATATAGGTCCGGCGGAAATCGTGCCAGCTGAGATGCTCCAAACCCGCCTGCAGCCGGCGTTTCTCCAGGATCTTGACCAATGCATCGGTGGTCAGGGCTGCATCTTTTCTCGAGATAACCCCTTTGGCGCCAGAACCTTTACCAGGCCTGGTGATGTAGCAGAACAAGGCGCCCTGGGTGCTGCCTCGCAGGAGCAGCCATTCGTGCAGGTACTACGCTGCGCCGCCGATCAGCACGGGTTTTACCGAACGTTCCTTATTGCCTTTTCCGATGATACGCACCTCGTACATCAATTCGTCTCCCTTCGCTAAGAGCTCTTACAAAAATGGCCAGGGCCAGCTGACAAAATTTTGTCGGGCGTTGTTCAAGTTTGAAATGGTTTACGCAAAGGCAAACTTGAAAACACTGTATATGAGTGCTAAAATCCTGGGGAACGCCCGGCGTTTTAAACGGGCGGCCTAACCTATCTTATAAAATCAGGAGGTTCCTATGAAGCGAGTTACCGGTATTGGCGGGATCTTCTTCAAAGCCAAAGATGCTGCTGCGCTGCAAGCCTGGTACAAACAACACCTCGGAATCGATGTCCAAGAGTGGGGCGGAGCTGCCTTCGATTGGACCGGCGGCGACGGCAAGCCGGTGGCAGGTACAACTGCCTGGTTGATCGATCCGCAAGAAAGTGATCATTTTGCCCCGAGCGCGGCTGCCTTCATGATCAACTACCGGGTGGAAGACCTGCACGCACTGGTCAAGGCTCTGAAGGAAGAAGGCTGCAATGTGCTGGAGAAGATCGACGAATCCGAATACGGAAAATTTGCCTGGGTGATTGATCCAGAGGGAAACAAGGTCGAGCTATGGCAGCCGCCTGAAGGCCAATGAGCAAGCCGGTCATGCATGGCTGGGCAGTGCGGCCCAGCGATTAACCTGACCGTCAAGGGGGGAAGATAAGTTGACTGTCCGATCAGGGGTGGGTGTCAATTTTTGCGAAATGATCGGCAGACCAGTACTTGGCTTTACCAATGGGAGATCGACGCCAGGGGTGATTGGGGGCGGGGATTGAAGTTTTCGGGCGGAGGTTTTCTTGGGAGGACGGCTGAGGCAAGGGGGGAAGAGGAAGTGGATGCGGACCAACTGATTGTGGCGAGCTAGGGATTGGCTGGATCAGGCTGGGTGCTTGGCCCCAACCCAACATCTGTGTCATCAGGGGCCACAAGGGGTTAGCATACAACCGCCCTGCTCATAGAATCACCTTTGCTCTCCAGTTCGAGAAAGTATACCCCTCTGCGGCGCTACAGGAGATTGGTCATTCAATCAATCGCCTTTAGCACCGCCTGATCGATTTCTCCTCAAACAGATGAGAGTCACTTTTCGACTAGTACACTCTGGCGTAAAAGATAGACAAGCTACGCATTCAGTGCCTTGCCTTTGTAAGTCCACCTGAATGGTTTTGCCATGGTAAGGTTGTAATATTCAATAAAGGCCAAAACCTTGCGTTTCAGGTCATCCACAGAAATGAAGTTGCCTCGTTTCAAGACTTTTCGAACCAGGATACTGAACCAAATTTCGATCTGGTTCATCCAAGAAGCATGTTTGGGCGTGTAATGAAAAACAATCTTGTGGGTTGGGTCGCTCAAGAAAGCAGCCCGAGAAGCCTTGGATTGCAAGATACCGGATTTGCCTTTCACGCCCAGATCGATGGCAATGTCTGATTCTTCTGCGACATAGTGCACCAACGAAGCGGACAGATGCGTGTTGAGATTATCGCTGACAAAGTGCCATTGGCTGGCCTGCGGGTCGGAATCTATGCGGCGTTTAATATGCTCCAGAAAGTCTTTTTCGTTGCGGGTTTTTCCGGCAGTACAGGCGACCAGTTTTCCCAGCGCAACATCGAAGTTGCAGGTAAAAGATAATGCGCCATGCCGTTTGTATTCGAACTCGCGTCGCAAAACTTTACCTGGCAAGATCGGCAAATCCGGGTGTTTGCGCTCCAATGCTTGCACACCGGTCATTTCATCGATGCTTTCAGTGCGTTGTCCCTGTTTTGCCCGTTCGGGAGCTTGTTGGTAAACTGCGTTAATATCATTGACTTTGTCATCAAAACCATCTTCGTAGGCAGGCGTCAGCCAATACCGGCTCAAGTGCGGCTTTATATCAGCCTCTTTTTAAAAGCCTCGCAGCGTGTCGGCCCGAGATATGCTCTACAATCTTGCGTTCCATCACTTCCTCAGCAATTTCGCGCGCCGTCCACTGGCTAATTGGCCTACCTGCTTTTTCAGGCTGCTCACAGGCCAGTGCTTCAATCTTGCAACGCTGGTCAGCAGTTATCCGACTTGGCGCTCCTGGACGGGGCCCATCCTGCAGACGATCTTCGATGCTCAAATCTTCGTAAGAGATTGTTTGTGCTTTTGCCCAACGATTGCGCCAGCGTTGTGCCGTGTTGATACTTATCTCGAATTGCCGGGCTATCGCACTGTTGGTCTGCCCTTGTCCTGCTGCCAAAATGATGCGCCCACGTAAAGCAATTTGCTGACCAACGTTATGACGACGTACTAATTGTTCCAATCCTTCTTGCTCTTCTTTCGTCAAAATCAATTCTGTGGCTTTTGGAGTTGGCATCCTTGGTTCCCTTCTTTATGTTTTCAGCAATAGTTTACCGGCTGCTAACTCCTTGGTCAACCCTTATTCACCATTTGCGCCCAGATGTACTAGGTTGCTTTCGGTTCACCGATCAACAGCCGGTACTTCATGTCCAGGTGGATGAGGCCGTAGGGGTTGACGTGGCTGTAAAACAGCGGCGTCAAGGCGCGCAGATCTTCCTTCGTCAGCCGGTTGGCCCACCCTGGTTCAGCCAGGACCTGCTGGATCAGCAGCGTGTTAATGTAGACCAGGCAGATTTGCTAGAGGTGCAGGCAGAGCATTGCTGTTTCCTGATCTTCCCGTTGATTGGTCGTAATCTCGCTCCCCCGGCCGTAGAAAATGAAGTCGTTGGCGCCGTTCCAATTCTCGATCACGTTCAATCCCTCGTGGATTTCGCGGCGCAGGGTTTCCAGACGCAAGTATTCACAGACGAAAATCGTCCGATTGACCTTTCCCAACTCGATCAACGCCTGGTAGAGCGGTTGTTGCCAGGCGGTGCGGGTGAAGCGGCGCAGGAGCGATTCCGGATCACCCGTGCCTAACCGGAGTGCGGTGGTGTATTGGATGATCTCATCGTAGTGCTGCTCGATCAGTTTCCATTTGATGGGCCGCGCCAGGACAGGCTCCAGGTTAGGGTATTGAGCTTGGCCATCAGGCCGGTGCAGCTTCTGTCGATGAATCCCCTTCAGCCGCGGCAGGAGTTGAAATCCAAGCAGCTGGCAGAACGCGAAAGCAACTTCGCTCTGCCCATGCGTATCAACGTACTGCCGTTCAACGGACATTTCTGTGCAATGCCGGAGCACACCCGTGATCATCGCTGCCACTTCCGAAGAGGAGCAACTTTTGAGCTGCGAGTAGATACAGACAGCTTTGCGCTCGACATGCCAGTAGATCATGATCCCTGGCCCACGGTAGCGCGCATGCCATTCGGTCATCAGATTCTGATCCCATGCGCCGAACTTCTTCGAGTCCGACGCACAGGCCGTTGTGCCTTCTCCCCAGAGCTGCGGCTGACGAATGCTGAAAATAGCGTTGGCCACCGACTGGGTCGCCGCACGCAGGGAATCGCGGGTAATGAAACGGCGGCGGGCGTATTGCAAATCCTTATGGCTCTCGCCATGATCCCCTGCACTGACGCGCTTCAAGCCAATGTTGGTACCCAGACCGTAGAAACACAGGAGCAGCCGTTTTTGCAGGGTGGTGGGGTCCAACCGAATATACTCAGTGGCGGTTTTGAAGTGGTCGGTGAAGTGCACGCGCAGGTCAGTCTCCTTCAGGATATCGAGCAGGCTGATCATGGGCCAGCGCTGGCCAATCTCGGTCTTCAGGCGCTCCAGGTGCATCGGCTCGGTTTGAGCTTCAAAAGGCGAGAGCATGATCCAACCATTATCACGGTCGGTGATCTTGACGTGCGGGTTGATCGGCAGATTGCGATCAAGCGCTTCCAAGGCTGCCCGCAGCTTCTTTTTCAGTTGAGAGACAAAAAGACTGGCATCGAGCGGTTGCTGGAGGGCAGCATAGTACTCGGGCCGCCGTTTGGTGAAATCGGCGGGTAAATCTTCGTCTGGATTGCGAAATCGCTTTGCCCCTTCAATCCACACCTCTTTGCAGCGCAGTTTCTCACGCAAGACGTACAGCACGCTGATCTCATAGTCAATCCGCTTGATCTGGGCCATGCCTTCCGGATCCGACTGGACCACCCATTCTCGCCACGTCTTGGGGACGATGTTCTCCAACGGAACCGCTTCGTCTTGAGCAAAATAGGCTTGATGGCTTGACATATCCGCGTAGCGTTGCAGCAATTTCAGGGCGTCCAGCAGGGGTTGGTCGGTTTTTGGGTTGGCTTGAAATGCCAGGGCCTTCAGGATTGCCGCAAGGCCTTGGCGATAATGCGAACGGTACGAGCCCCGCATCGCAGCGTAGAGTTTTTGCTGGAAGGCCAGGCCCGTCGCCTGGTGTTCCTTAACGATGTCGTGCAGCGTGTCCTCCCCGATCACTGGGTACAGCACTTGGTGCACGATGCCGTCCGGCTGGGCCAGGGCGGCCTCAGAAAGCTTGAACAGAAGCTCGGTTTTCCCGGAAACACGCCGGATGTCGGCTATGACGCTCTTGGTCACCCGGTTCTCGGCGTGCGTTTTGATATGGTGGACGGTGCCAATTACCAATTCGACCAGCGCATCAATGATCTCTTGTTGGCGAGTCCAGCAGAAGGAGGCCAGAAGAGTGAAACGCAAGGCTTCCGGATGGCGTCGGATCTCGTAGGACTCCTCGGCAACCGCGCGCTGCCGGTACGTTTCCAGGATATGAGGCGAGATTCCTCTGAAACAGATCAGCGGGCAGGCTACACGCCCGAAGGCGTTCGAGCTTGGCAAGCTCGTCCCGGATCGTTTCCAGGCTCAGCCTGCCGGGATCAAGCTTCAGGTCTTGCAGAATTGAGCGCTCAGGAGCTGATGATTCGCCTTCGCTGCCCGCCGTCGTTGCCACCAAAGTGTCCAGCCGCTTTCGCGTCTCGGCCATAAGCTTCCCCAGAATATCGTGGCAAAACTGATCATCGTAGGATGCCAGCACTGAATGGATCAAGCGCCGAAGACGATCTCCGGTCGGGGGTTCAATACGCAGCGCCCGGCAGTGGTCATAGACTATGTCAATCAGTGCTTCCACTTGACGCTGATAGGGTACAATCTTCGCACCCAGCCAGGTCTTCAGTTCCTGAATATCCTGGGCAGTCGCCTGGCGGAATTTGGTGAAGGCGCGAATCTTTGCCCGATGACGCTTGATCGACCGGCCGTTCCAATCGTAGGCGCGGTAGTTCTCGGTTGGCATCTCCAACTGCTGGGCCAGGTAAGAAATGGCTTCTGCCGGGATTTCGTTGCGGTGGCAAGGAAACCGCCCCTCGTTTTGGAAAAACTTCAGCAGCACTGCAAAACCCAGTTGATCGTGCAAGCCTCGGTGCTGCTTCACCAACTTCCGTTCGGCCGGAAAAAGTCTCCAGTGCACTTTCAGCTCATTGTCCGTCCAGTGACGTTTCATCTCGGCCTCCTCTGTTTGCCTCATGGGGGATAAAAAGAAATGCTCTGGGGAAAAACCAAAGCGCCGCAGAGGAGTATAATTCTCAAAGTGGACTACGGTAACATCACTATACGCAGGGCAAGATTAGTCTAACCCCTTGTGGCCCCTGATGACACAGATGTTGGGTTGGGGCCTATAAAAGATAATTCCGTTCCATGCCTGCTCGTAGCTAGAGGGGTAGGGGAGTGATCGAGCCAGAACAAAGTAGACTCTAAGCACGATTTCTACGGATTATTACCCGTAGTTTTCCCCGAATTCGACAGAAAAACGGCTCCTGGGGCTTCCTGGGGGCTTATTATTTTCGTACTCCTGGGTGATATGGGATCACGCGCATCCATGCGGCGTCCCGGGCCTTATCCTGACAAGTGCGATCATAGCACTAGAGATATATTATCGTTTGCCAGAGCTTGAAGGGATTCTTCCGCCAGCGACTTGGTAATAGACGATCCGCCCGCCACTCATTGAAACGGCGAACATCCTTGAGGTAGGCGCGCCGGGAGTGTTGAGCTCCCAGGCCGCCGGAATTTTCTAATTGGTCTTCGATCAGCGGGCCGGCGCCCCGGACAAGATCATCAATAAAACCATCGGTGGCTGGGATAACGGTAATGGCCGTAGTTTTTTTCTTTCGCGCTATGCTAGCAGGGTCACTCTTCCTGCTCGTCGGAATCCTTGGGTTTTGGCAGTTGCTTTCCTTTTCGGGTTTCAAGCTGTTGAATGCTTTCGTTAGGCGTGGGCAGGTTCTCCGGCATCGTTCCTCCCAATTTCTTGATGGTCCGCCGTACCTCTCTTCCCACTTCAAAGTGGACCGCGTTGGCAGCCGCCTTCCCCTGGATATTTTCCCGACGAAGTTTTTCTTCCGCTTGTGTTACACGGAACCAGTTGGCGGCCAATTCCGTTGAACCCATATGATCAAGGATCTTCTGGCTCTTTTTTAATCCTTTGCGCTTGTGAATCGCAGCCTGATCCAGCCCGTTATACAGGCCCCTATAGCCATGGTTTTGGAAGATGGCGTAATCGATCGGCTCGACCACGCCGGCGCGCATGGCCGTATCGGCTAACTTGGTATTATGCAGGCGAATATCGTTGCGGATCAAGAGCCTGCGCTCGTCCTCAAGCAACTGCTCTTCATCACTGAGTTCTTGACGGCGAGTCTGAACGGCGAAATAAGTCTGGCCGGCGGCAACGATCTCTTTGCGAGGATCGGCGTTCTGAATGGCCAGGTAGCAGGCGTAGCGGGACATATGAACTACCTTGATTTCCCTTTGCGCACCGCTGCCAAGTTTAACCATTTTGCCGACATCGGCAAAATGGTCTTCGATCTTCTGATCACTGTTCAGACAGGCGATTTTGGCTTTCTCAATAACAAGCTCAAAATTCTTGTATTTATCGTAACCTAGAACCTTGGCAAAGTCACGCGAGGACCAGAATTCGTTGCCGGTGTCCGGGTCTGTCTGCTTGATTTCTTCGAACGGCGAAATATGGGAGTTGGAACTGCTAGGATCTTTTTTGGTCATGGAGGTTGTTGCCTTTTTTAATTGGTTGACTATGGACCCATTCGAGAGCCAGCAAAGGCGGCATACAATTAGAAAAAATGTTCTTTTTGTTATTTTACCATTTAATCTTCGGAAGTGTCTATTATCGCATGTTACTTGATAGCAATTGAAATGGGGTGGGGGAGGGTGATGGAAAACTGCGAACAAAGAGAGCAAAGATGCACTCTCGCCTTATTTACGATACACCAGCTGGTACTGGCGCACATCAAAATCATAGCCAAATTCCCGATGAGTCATCGCTTCTTCGACCTGTTTTTTCCACAAGCGATCGTATTTTGCAGTTGTCGAGGAAGAGTTATGGCCCACGGCCTTCTGGGCCACCACGAGGCCCTTGGCAGCGATGATGTCGCTGATGAAGGTCCGGCGGAAATCGTGCCAGCTCAAAGCATCCAGGCCGGCCTCGATACCTCGCTTTTCCAAGGTCTGGCGCAGGGCATCCGGGATCATATTTTTTCCAATCTGGACCAGGTTATCGCCTTTATTGATCGCACAAAATAAGGCGCCGGCCGCGCCGCCACGTATATCCAGCCAGTCCTGGAGATAGAGGGCAGTACCTCCGCGGATCACGGGAGTGATTGGCCGCTCCTTGTTGCCTTTGCCTATGATCCGGATCTCGAAGGCCGGCTCCTTACCCGTAACCCGCCGAACATCCGCCATCCGCAATTTGGCGATCTCGTGAACACGGGGGCCAATCGACCAGGCCAGGGCGATCATGGCCGCATCCCGAATGCCGGCCTTGGTATGTGAGCGCAAACAGGTATCCAGTAGAGCTGCAATTTCATCCCGGGGGATATACCGGCCAGCCTCGCCGCCTTCGGCCCGGCTGCCGCGTGGTTTCCTGGCCAACAGGATCCGTTCATAGCGGACGATTGCTTCATCCTTCACGGTTTTGGGGAGCAGTCGATTCAATTCTTCATCATCATGCAGAAGATCAATCACGCTACGGGCGTAGGCACGTAAAGCCGCCAGGGACCGGTTGATATAAGCCGGAGACCTTGACTGACCATCATTATTCAAACTGTCACCCAAGGATTTTAAGTACTCTTCGACCAGGCTCTTGGTCACCAGCCGGCCCTGGCGCCAGTCATTGAAGCGCTGAATGTCGCCGCGGTAGGCCCGCACCGTGTGGGCTGATCCCAGGGTGCTGCTGTTCTCCAGGCGCAGGTCGACTGCTTCCAGGAAATCCGGTGCAAGCACTTCGAGGATCTCTTCTCCGGGCTGAAGAACAGTGATAGCAGTTTTAGCGGATGGTTTAGACATTTTATTTATAGCTAGTGTAAATTATTATTATCACTAGCTATTTTAAGCGGTTTTTACAGTATGTCAATGGGGTGTCCCCATCGCGTTGGGGCGCAAAAATCACAGAATTTTCGTGTGATCGTCCGCAAACCCAATGGCAGCAATTGCACCATAAGGAGGAAAAGCTAATTCGATTTTGACTCGCGTGATGCTAACCTGTTATCGATATTCCGTCCCCAGTTCCAAACTATCTGGTCGGCTTGCAGCGATTTGGAGAAACACCACCAGCTCTGGTTGCAGTTTCTCCATTGCACTGCTTGGACACTAAACAAGTACATTACAACAAGCGCATTGTCATTTTCGATGCCAATGGGAATTATCTGGGCGAGTTCGGTACGCCCGGCGCGCAGCTCGGTCAACTGGATGAACCGGTCGATATTGCCCTGGACGCGGACGGCAAAGTCTACGTGACCGATACCTGGAACCAGCGGATCCAGGTCTTTACACCGGATTCTACCCGGCTGGTCTACACTGCCTCGGCTGCCTGGGATGTCAATGGCTGGTCTGGCAACGGGCTCGATAACAAGCCCTTCATCACGGTCGATTCGGCTGGCATCGTCTCTGTTACGGATCCGGGATCGTGCCGCGTGATTTCCTTCTCGGCCTCCACCGGAAAGCCCACGCATGTTTGGGATGGCTGCGTGTCTGGAACGGCTTTCCAGTTGCCTGCCGGCATCATCTCAAGCGGCTCCGGCGGCCTGTGGGTCACGGATGCCACCAACGGCAAACTGGTCCACTTCCAGACGCAGACTCCATAACCGGTCTGGTATTGTCCGCGCAAAGGCTATTTCTCCTTGCCGTTTCCGCCCAAATGCGCTCGTTACCCCTGAATGCTGGCGGGCCGATAACTCCAGGCGCCCATATGTCGGACAACGCAGAGAGATCACTGACGCTTGGAAACCCAACTGCAATCGGCCACTCATATAACCGTACCCGGCTCCTGGATAGGTTTGACTGCCGTTCGAAACCCGCCGAGGTGTAAGATCGCCATCCAACTCGATCATTCCTTGCGCCAACGCTCGCTGTACTTCTTGATCCAGCAAGACCTGGGTCACTTGTTCCAAAATGGCGGCATACCGTGCCTCTTCATCGTCTGTCAGGCACTTCAGCGTCCGACTGACGCCACTGGAATCCGCCCAACTGCTTTGACCCCAGGCCCGCGCCACGGCCTGATCTTGGTCCAGAGGATGGGCAGAATGGCTGATATCTTTCAGGTACTCCAGTCCAGCCAGATGGGCTACCAGGAACTCCAGCACTTTACTTTGCGGCGTGTGTTCCACCGTCTTCTGGGATATGGGCACCTCCGCAAACGCTTGCGGCAGCCCCAGGCAGTGCGCATATTGGCCCCAGACAACCAACATGGCATGATCGGTCACATTCGTGTCTTGTTCGATGTTGTCACTCATGGCTCTTTCCTATTCACAGGTCAGCCATGAGGGTACCGGATTTTATGAAATTGGAAAAGTTCAGTTTTTAAGCCGATTTTGCACCTCGGCCTCTATTTGCACAAAACCTACGTTAATGGATAAAATTCCGCTGTTTTTGCCGGCTTTTTTGTGGCTGAGGCCGGGGAAAACGCTTCCCCAATCTGCCAGGAAATTTTGCGAGGCCGGTCCACCCTTTCTTCAATACGCATCCCCGCAAATGATCTTTGGACGATACGCAGGACTTCTTCCAAAGGCAGCCAGGCAGACGGTACGCATAGAAAAGGGGTCCCCCCTGCCCCACCCAGGCGCCGGGCGCCGGCCGGGTTGTCAGACAACTCGGATCGGCCTGCATTTATCCGGCGGGAACGCGTTTGGAACAAAAGCGATCGATTTTATTTTCGTTGTCGCTCAGATCGCATTTTCTCATCCTGAACAGCCTGGGCTGATTGTGAACTTGCTTGAGCCGGGTCGCACATTCCGAGGCATTCCCTCTGAAATGTGGGCGTTGAAAATAATCTTTCCATCGCTAGCATGGATTTTGCAGAATTTGCAGACCAGGCTGATCACGAGGGTATTTTTCCACCCATAAGATTATTTTTTTTGAGTAAAAATGGTATAATTATTATACTATGGCCTTTGAATATGACCCAAAGAAAAGCCAGACCAACCGTGAAAAGCACGGGATTGACTTCGAGGATGCCCAAGCCATCTGGAGCGATGAAGAGCGCCTCGAAATCCCTGCCAAAACTTTGGACGAGTTGCGTTATCTGGTAATTGGAAAAATCAATGGCAAACACTGGTCCGCGGTAATTACATATCGCGGAGAAAATATTCGGATCATCTCAGCACGGCGATCACGCGACGAGGAGATAGAACTCTATGAAAGCTTCTGAATTTGACAAAAAATTTGATGCTGGTGAAAGCATTGTTGATACGCTTGATGTTGCACATGGGCGTCGCCCCGGAGAGGAAATAAAGCGTATCAACGTAGATTTTCCTGCCTGGATGGTAGTTTCTCTTGATAGGGAAGCGCGACGCCTGGGCGTAACGCGCCAGTCTATTATCAAAATGTGGTTGGCAGAACATTTGCAGCAGGGCCAGTGAGTACATGATCTGATCCGCCAGCCAGTATAAAAGATATCAGCTGGCCACCCTCCGGCGCGAACGCGTTTGGAACAAACGCGATCGATCGGGCCAAAAACAGCCCGCAGGATCGGATTATATTGACATTCTGATGAAAGATAGTGATTCTGCAAACATTTTCCGACTTGATCTTGGATTATTTTGGATGGAACAGTTTTAACCGTTGCAGTGGATTGTTTAGCGGCCGGCGCGCCAGCATTACCGGTGACAGGATTAGGTATAGGAGCTACAGTAAGCGGCGGGGTTATGTTGATACCGCATGCTGGGCTTCTATCAGGCAAACTGACGCCCATTGGTCCAATACAATGCCCGCTCGGATCGTTAAAATTGATCGGGTTATTCAGTGCGTAGCTGTAGCGGTTCAGCCCCTGCGGCCCGCCCGGGGTAAGGCTATCTGGCTGGGTAAAGTGGGTAATATAAGGATGATATTGTCTTGAAAGATATCATTAACACGGCGCAGCTCATCGCCGCGTTTGTTGAAGGTTTTGACAAGGAAACCTTCATTTGCGATTAATGAACCCGCCAACCTTGACGCGCATCTGGTAAATCCTGCAGCACCGGTGGAAATCATCCTTATTTATGGATGTACTACCAGCAACCCTAAATGCTTTTCGTAGCCATAGAAGTCGGCATCGTTATGTAAGAGTTCATGATCGTTTTCAATACAATATGTGGCAATCAGGCAATCCAACGTTTTACGGACGGTAATCCCTTTTTGGCGAAGGAAACGATAGTTCCGGGCGCTTTGAACAGCCAATGCCGGATTGACCATTTGGGGTTGGATAAACTTAGTCAGCATACGGCGGGCTGCTTCAAAGTCGACCTCCTGGCGAAAGCCTTGCAACACTTCAGCCAGGATCAAGTCACCAACCAGAATAGGAACCTGATCCAAAATACGAAACAAGAACTCGGTCTGGGGCGTTTCCGCGCCGTTGAAGTAGTCTATCCAGACAGATGAATCAACCAGGAGCATAGGCTATCCCCCAAAGCGTGACTGGCGCTGTTCGTTGAGATCGCCATCCCATTTCAATTTGCCACGCAAATTACGGGCTTCACCCTGTTCACGCAACAAAATGAGCGTCCGCAAAGCCTCTTGTACCACTTCGCGTTTGGTCTTGATGCCAGTGAGCTTTTGAGCGCGCTCAATCAAATTTTCATCCAAAACAATGTTAGTGCGCATATCGTCTCCGAAATGTGTATGATTTTCTAATTACATGTGTATTATACGACAAATTCGACGAAAGCGTTATTGATCTTGGGTGCATTAACAAAATCACTCCTCAACCATTCCGAACCTACCCCTGGCTAAGGCGAACAAGCCGTGTCAACGACACCGTTGACGTGTCTACACTCTATTCATGCTTGCTAGAGTTTATTCCTGTGCTGTGATCAGCCTGGACGGCGTGGTGGTGGAAGTGGAAGTGGACTACACCGCCGGCTTTCCGGGCATGACAATTGTTGGGCTGCCGGATGCCGCGATTCAAGAAAGCCGCGAACGTGTCCAGGCGGCCGTGTGCAACGCCGGGGTGCCCTTCCAGCGCAAACGCCTGGTGGTCAACCTGGCCCCGGACTACGATCTGCCGATCGTGTTGGGAGTGCTGCTCTACACCGGCATGCTGCCGCCCGGCGCCGCCGAAGGCATGCTGGTGGTGGGCGAACTCTCGCTGGATGGGGACGTGCGGCACGCCCGTGGGGTGCTGCCGATGGCCGCCACAGCGAGGCAAGGTGGTTTCAAACGGATCGTAGTGCCTGAAGCAGATGCAGCCGAAGCCGCCCTGATCCCCGACCTGGAAGTCATCCCGGTTGGTTCGCTGGCGGCCTTGTATAACCACCTGGCCGGGCGCAAATCCATTCCTCAATAAGGTGATCGTAAAGTTTGGCATTAACCGAACAGTTCGCGCTAAAGATATTCGAAAAGTTTGGCACTGTCCGAATGGTGGACTCTAGAAATATTCACGAGAGATCTTATAACCAGGCGATCCACTACAACGGTTTGTTAGGTTTTCGGTTTTCTCCTTCGTCAATGCCTTGCCGCGCTCATTGCTGCATCCAGATATTCTGCATCATCCCAAATGCTCTTCATATTCATGAAATGACAATAGATCAACTTCTGACACCAATTTAATGCTTTGCCATCATATTCTGCGGTTTGGCAGTATCCTTTTAGAAACTTTTCAATCTCTGATTTCTTCTTCATGAAATTCTGAGAAGGCCTAAGAACGGTGGCCCACGCCAAATCGAATTCTCTCCAGCCCATGCCTGCAAGTTCCCAGTCTAGGATTGCGGAGATGCTATCCTTTTCCCATAGTACATTTGCATAGTGAAAGTCTCCGTGGATGAATATAGGTTCTGATTGGGGCGGAATGTTCCTGCTAAGCCATCCAACAAGTTCAGACAATTCTTTGCTAAGGGGATTCTCTGCCGCTATCTCTGGTATTGAATGTTGCCGTCGGTGGGGCACTGATCTCCATTTGAGTGGAAGCGAATGGATGCGTCCTAATAACTCTCCCATTTTTTGCAGCATCATTGGAAGCGATTTATTGTAATGTTCTGACTGAGCTCCGCAGAGCAACGTTGACAGACGCTCTCCAGGCATGGGAGAGAGCGCCAGATACTCGTATCCTTCATACATCCCCTGTAAATATACTTCAGGTACTGGTAGCCCGTATAGAATCATCTTCTTTAGTATGGCAGCTTCATTTGATAGATCCGCGTCTATATGGCGGCCAACTTTCAAATAGAACTCAGTCTCTTTATCGTGCCACAAACCAAGACACGCAAATACGTCATTTCCAGCATGAGGATAGCCAACAATTTTGGAAATTGATAGCTTGTTTGATAGGGGAATTGTTAGGGGATTGATTTTTGCTTCTCGCCACTTCTCTGGGCCCGACAGCATTCGTTCTCTCCAGTTGTGATTAGCGTTTATAGAGTGCGCGATTGATCCGAATTACAAATTTGCGATATCTCAGGGGTGCAGCTGATTTCCTGTTTAGCATAGTAGAAGAGCATGAAAGGAGCCCTAGCTGCATAGAGAAGATTTTGCTGCTACTATTTTACAATCAAACACCATTTTGTATATCGAAAAGTTCATCGCTCCAAGGTTATTCCGGACGGTGAACTTTGGTCGTCAGATGGGGTAGTGCCACGCTTTATGAAACAGTTTTTTTACTGGTCTTTAGGAAGTTACATTTTTTAATGTGGTCCAGTGCCACACTTCATGTGCATCAGTGTCACGCTTTCCGAACGCAGTGCCAAGCTTTGCGAGATCCGACATTATTAAACAGGCTCTTAGGGATCGGTTTCATCGGCCAAAAAGGAAGAGTCTTTTCCTTTTTTAACCGTTCTGTTCTCCGCCCGATTCATTTCCGCAATTCCAGAGTCCTGAGCCGACGCATTTCCGGCCAGATTCTCGCGACTGCTAAAACTACCAGAAGCGTGCCTATCCCGCCACCCACTACCGAAATGATCGGTCCGAACAGCCCGGAGGTGACACCCGATTCAAAGCCACCCAACTCATTGGAAGCGCCGATAAATATGGTATTCACCGCGGAGATGCGCCCGCGCATTTCATCCGGCGTACGGGTCAGGAGCAGCGTGCGGCGGATGACGACGCTGATGTTGTCCAGCCCCCCAAGCAGGGTCAGCATGACAATCGACAACCAGAAGGAGGTCGATAGGCCGAAGACGATCGTCGCCAGTCCAAAGCCTGTCACCGCCAGCAGCAGGATCTGGCCGGTGTGTTGCAGGGGCGGTCGGTGAGCCAGGAACAGCATCATGATCAGGGCGCCAACCGAAGGCGCCGATCGCATCAGGCCCAGCCCCTGTGGTCCGACCTTGAGAATATCGGTGGCGTAGATGGGCAGCAGCGTCACCGCACCGCCTAGTAGGACGGCGAACAAATCCAGGGTGATCGCAGCCAGGATGACCTTTTCGTGCCGGATGAATTGTATGCCCTCCTTCAACGATTCCAATGTGGCAGTCTTGCGCGCCAGCGCCAACGGACGTCCCTTGATCTGGCTGACCAGCACCAGGAAGATCAGGGCACCCAGGGCATCAAGTGCGTAGACCACCGTCAATCGTTTCAGGAAAGTGGCGAGCAACCCGGCTATGGCCGGCCCGACGATGGACGCGATCTGAAACGTGCTGCTTGACCAGGTTGCGGCTGTGGCGAAAAGATCCGGCGGTACCGTACCCGGCAGCAGGGTGGATACTGCGGGGTCATTGAAGGCTCGCGAAACGCCGATCCCCAGCAAGCAAACGTAGATCAGCAATACCGAACCTTGAAAAAAAGAAAGCAGCGCCAGCCCCAGGGAGCAGGCAGCCAGCAGGATCTGCGTGATCGCGATGATCTTTCTGCGGTTGTATTGGTCCGCCACGTGCCCGCCCGGCAGGGCCAGTAAAATGATTGGAACGACCTGCACCAAACCCACCAGGCCCAGGGCGAAGGCACTGTGGGTGCGCAGCCACAGCTCCCAGGCGATGGCGAATGAGACCATCTGGCCAGTAAAACTCGTGATCAGCTGGCCTGTCAGCAGCAGACGAAAATCCCGCTGACGCAGGGCCACATAAGGATCATGGCTATTGCTCGTTTGGGAAGACAAAAACAACCTCTTATAAGAATAAGATTTCAGGAATCATCACAGGAACCTGGCCTGGCTCCATATCGCCAGCGCCATCAAGATTGACCGGACCGTGGTCGGTTCCATCGTAAATAGTCTCTATTGATTGAGGAGCCATTCCGCGATTGAACGCACTTCGACCGGAACGCCGTTCACTTCGAGCGCATCATCGTTTGATTCTGTTAGGATCAAGGCACTCTTTACCTTGACTGACTGGGCAGCTTCAGTCAAAGCGCGCAGCTCGCGCCCTCGCGTGGCTGCGGCATTGAGGTTTTGGTTCACCTGAACCAGTCGTTGCTCTTCAGGCAGGTAAAAATCAACTTCATAGCCGCCCGGAGTGGTGTAGTAGAAGATCTCCCGAGCATGCTGGCGCAACGCCAGGAAAACCAGGTTCTCCAGCAATTTGCCCGTGTTCGGGGAGAATCCGAAACCCACGGTATTGGAGAGGCCGCTATCGATACAGTAGATCTTCTTGGGTGCGATCTGCTGGCGTTTGACCGAGAAGTCATACCGATTCAGGGTGAACACGAGCCAGCTATTTTCCATATGATCGATGTAGCTCTTGATCGTGTTCACGCTCCCCAGGTGGAATTTCTCCTTCAGCTTATTGAAGGATACCAGGCCGGCGGGGTTGCTCATCAGATAGAATGCCAATTCTTTGAGCACGGTGACCGCCTCCAGGTGAAAACGGGTGGCGATATCCCGGTAGAGCACATCATCGTACAAACTCCGCAACAGGGGCACTTCAGGGTATTTGAGCGCCTCCGGTATCCCGCCCATTTGCAGGTATGTTCCCAGAGCCGCCTTCAAGGCTCCCTTGTCAGTCGTGGTCATCCTCTGCAGGTCTGGCGCCGGCAGGCCACGGAACTTCAGGAATTCATGAAATGAGAACGGGAATAATTCGATCGGCACATAGCGACCGGTCAGGCGGGTGCCCAGTTCCCGGCTGAGCAGGGAAGCGTTCGAGCCGGTGATGTAGAATTTGAATCCCATCTCCATGAACCGGCGGACAAAGTGTTCCCAACCGCTGACGTTCTGTATCTCGTCTACGACAAAAATTTTGCGTTCCCCGAACAGTTCGACCAGGGTTTGATACAGATCGTTGGCGTCTTCTGCCTGGAACCCGATGAAACGGTCATCCTCGAAGTTGAGATAGTAGCAAGCTTCCTTGCCCAGTTTATGAGCCATCTGGGCCAGCAGAGTGGATTTACCCACCCGGCGCAGGCCGGAGACGATCACGGCATGCGGTAGGCCGGCAGCTTGTTCCACCTCCGCCAGCCGGTCGCGTGGCATGCCGGTATCGCGCTACCAGAACGAATTGTATTGTTCCAGAAGCATGGATTTGACTTGATCTTGTGACCATCTGGATTTCCAACTATTTTCATTCATAATGAAATGATATAGCAAATTATTTTCACTGTCAATGAAAACATTCTAGGGGAATTGGTTCTACGATTTTTTTCTCTGTCGAAAGATTTCGTCTTGCATCGTTTGCTATTACACCGTCTGTGCCATTATTGGCGATAGGACTCGGCTAACGTTGATCTTGGCCGGGGATCATTTTACAAAGAATTTACAAACCGGTAAAGAAGGGGTCACATGCGATCGTTACAATGTGAAAGATCGAACAATAAAAATTTGGAAAATAAAGGAGATACAAAATGAATAAAGTAACCAAAGCAATCTCATCAGTCAGCCGGTGGATCATGGCCCTCGTGGGAGTGGCGGTCGTCTTCAGCCTGATCTTCACGATCCCCTCCGGAACAGTCCTGGCCGCTGGCAATGGCCCGGCCGCAACTCCTGGCGCAGGCAAAGGCTCGGCGCAATTGAGCCAGGCCTTCCAGAACGAGCAAAAGGTGCTGACGCAACAACAGACCCATCTGGCGAATACCGCCAATGTGGTCAGCAAGATCCAGGATTTGATCAGCAAAGCCCAGGCCAAGGGATTAGATACCTCCGCCCTGTCAACCGCCCTGGCCACCTTCCAGACCCAGGTCGCCACGGCCACCGCCTCCAATAAAACCGCAGCGGGAATCCTCTCCGCCCATAACGGCTTTGATGGCAGCGGCAACGTGACCGATCCGGCCACCGCCCACCAGACAGTTCTGGATGCCCGGCAGAATTTGCAGGATGCCCGGAAAACCCTCGTGCAGGCCGCCAGCGACCTCCATACCGCCTTGCAGGCCTGGCGGGAAGCCAACAAGGACAAATTACAAGATCAGGATCTACAGAAAGACTATCAGAACGAGCAGAAATGGCTTACCACCCAGCAGGGCAACCTGGCCAAGACCAGCGATGTGGTGACCAAGGTGCAGGATCTGATCAGCAAAGCGCAAGGTAAGGGCCTGGATACCTCTGCCCTGTCAACCGCCCTGGCTACCTTCCAGTCCGAGATCGCTACGGCCACCGCATCTGATACCACTGCAGCCGGGATCCTATCCACCCACAACGGTTTCGATGGCAGCGGCAATGTGACCGATCAAAGCGCGGCCAGCCAAACCGTGAAGGATGCGCACCAGTCCCTGTCAGACGCCCACACCACTCTCGTCCAGGCAAGCACTGACCTGCGCAACGCGATCGACCAGTGGCGGAAAGTCAATCAACCCACTGCAGTACCTGTGGCGACTCCAACCAGCGGCTAAAGGATCGGTGGAAACATGAAGAAAGCATTCCTTTTCGGTCTGGTCATTCTGATTGGAACAAGCCTGTTGCTAACCGGTTGCTCGTCAATCAATGGAACCAATTCCGGCCAACCACCCTTGACTTCCAGCCAGCCACAGACTCAGCCAGCCTCAGCTTCCAGCCAGCCTCAAACCCAACCAACCTCGGCACCCGCTCAGTCCCTGGCACAACCGACCCAAACGGGCGCAACCCTTGATCAATCTGCCAACGATGCCGATCAGGCCCTGAACGACATGCAGAGCACGCTCCAGTCCATGGATGTGTCCACACCTGTCAGCACCGGCGATCAAAGTATGAACGACGTAAATCAAAGCCTGAACAATGCCGACCAAGGCCTGAACAGCTTGCAGCAAACCGTCCAGAACGAACCAACGCCGTAAGCTGGACAGGAGGATCGAAAGATATGACCGAGATTTATTAGCTCCGTTCTAAATTAAATTGTATACAAAAAGGAAATAGCTTAGGAAGGCATCCTTAATGAGGATGCCTTCCTCATTGGGGTAGCGAGCATATTTGGGACAAAACGGCAAGCAGAATTGTAAAGTGACTTGCCTTCTTGCGGTACATGAGTTAAAACAATTTCAGTGACCTAAACTCATCACCGCAGGAGGAACCATGTCCGCGAACATCCTCACCTCAGAAGAACGCATCGAACTCAACAACGAGTGAAAACTGGCTCCGGAATTACTTAAAATGGCAGATGACTTTCTTAACCGGCATTCTTGGCGGTACCTGTAGTAAGTTATGCGTTATGGCCAGTTTTGCCGTTCATGCACCACCTATGTGCATTAGCGAATAATGGGCCGAGGTGATTATTATGACACGAAAAATAGTTAATCAACTTCTCTCGATTCTCTTATTATCTTCAGTATTAACCCTCACTGCTTGTCAGTATAAGCCGATATCTGTTGTCTTTGAAAAAAGAACTCCACCGCTAGTGCTGAAGAATCTCGGCGATGGTGGTTTATTATCAGGAGATCCATGTGGTCCTCCTTGTTTCCTAAAAATCCAGCCGGGCATAACCACAAAACAGCAGGTACTAGAAATTCTTAAAGCCCGGACCAATCTTCAAGATTGTGTTTTTACAAGTGATGCCAAAATCGAATATAGCTACCTTACTTGCGAGCCTGCCGATATTACTTTTGATAAATCAGGGATCGTGGGCTCAATAAACTTTAAAGTGCAAAAACCTGTGCCGATTGGAGATATTATTGCAAAGTTTGGCCAACCAAGCAATGTTTATATCAATACGACCAAGTGGGACAACAAGGATAACACATTAGCGGTGGGTGCAAAGTTATTTTATAACGATTTACGAATGTCAATATATTTGGCAGATGAAAATGCACAGACTTACAGTATTTCTGAATCCTCTCAAGTATTATCAATTGCTTACTTTAGTAAGGATATGTGGGGTTCTATGCTTCCTGGTTCAATCTGGACTGGATATGAAAAATATGAAAACGATTATTCAAGCCCTTATCCATAAGTGCTTAGTATTACATCTATTCTGAAAACGCTACTTTAAGGTAATTACCGCTTCCGAGCGGATCTTAATGGGACCCAGTTCTGGAGCGGGGCGGCCAATACCTGCAGCCTGCCAGGTTGCACAAGCGCAGATATTACCGTGACCATCCCATTGACAGTGACGGTGAAAGATACTGAAGGGACGGTCCAGGCCGGGTTGCCGGTGTATGCCTTCACCCTTACAGGCACCGATACCACCTACACTGGCTACAACGGAACGACGGATGCAAGTGGACAGGTGGTCTTCACCCTGCCGCAAGGCTCCTATCGCTTCCGGGCGGATCTGAATGGGACGCAGTTCTGGAGCAGCACCGATAGCACCTGTGATCTGCCGGGCTGCCAGTCTACGCATTCGATGGGTCAACCTATACCGGTTTCAATGGGACAACGGATTCCAAGGGAGAGGTCTTGTTCACCCTGCCGCAGGGCGATTACCGCTTCCGGGCCGACTATAACGGCGTGCAGTTCTGGAGCGGCAATGAAAATAGCTGTACCCTGCCAGGCTGTACCGCGGCGGCAGTGATCCTTCCGGGCGGCCAGAGCGCGCCGACGAATGTCACGATCAACTATACCTACGACCCGCTTTACCGGCTGACGGCAGCGGATTATTCGGATGGCAAGTACTTCCACTACACCTATGATGCTGTTGGAAATCGCCTGACCCAGGATGCGAACCCTGCCGGCCAGCCGGCCAGCACCAGCTACACCTATGACAGCGCCAACCGGCTGACCAGCGTAGGAGGTGTTTCCTACACCTGGGATGCCAATGGGAATCTTTTGAATGATGGAACGAACACTTATACCTACGACTCTGCTAATAGATTGACGGCGGTTAGTGGGAAACAGGAAGCGGTAAGCTACACATATGATGGTCTCGGAAACCGCCTGGAGCAGGTGGTGAATGGCAACACAACCACATATGTCAACGATCTGAATGCCGGCTTGACCCAGGTGCTCGAGGATGGCACAAATACCTACCTGTATGGCACTGATCGCATTGCGCAACTGCCGGCGGATACTCCGCAGAAAGCGGATTACTTCCTTGGCGATGCATTAGGAAGTGTCCGCCAGATGGCCGATGAAAGCGGTGCGGTGGTCTATACTGCCTCCTACGATCCCTATGGTGAAGTGCTCTCGACAAATGGGGTAGCGCAAACGAGTTATGGATACGATGGGGAGCAGAAGGACAGTTATATTAAGTTGATTGATCCGCTGCGCTCCCGGATGTTTTCCCCTGAGACTGGACGATTCCTGACCAAAGACACATGGCAAGGCAATCCAGACATGCCACAATCGCTCGATCAGTGGAGCTATGCTGAAGAAAATCCAATAAATTCTGTTGATCCCTCAGGACATATTACCATCCAAGAAGCGAGTGCTGCCGAAAATGATGTAAAAGAGTTAACCAGGTTATTCAATGTTCAAATTACGATAGATTGGGGATATATATTGGTACCTGAGATGACAGACTCTCATAGTATTCATCCAGGAGTAGTGAAAAATGGCTGCATGTGGTATCCAGGTAATTGGGGACATGTCCATGAATTAGACCTGGTACTAAGAGCAGTGAAAGATCTCTCGCAAAAATTTGGGTCAGGAGACACCGGCGCACAGGTGTTTAGGGAAATTTACAATCACGTTCTAATATCCAGATGGAATACATATCCTTTTTCCTCTTTTGCTCCTCCAGGAAATCTGGCGCAAACTCTCGGTGACGTTGTATTGCCCGACCTTACTTTCGACTCACCATATAATACTGACAATTATGCTCGATTTTCGATCGTCCATGAACTGGGTCATGTTTGGGATTATCGTACAGGCAACCAGCTATCACTTGGCTTAATGAAGGCATTGCATTCGTGGGTCTGCGATACTGACCCGGCAAGAAACTATTGTTACTGGGATCCATCCAAGGCAATAGAGCCTGCCCCGGATGCCACAATAAATTGCAATCCAAAACAACCCGGGGCAGGATGCCCGAGGGGAAAGACGCCTTATTCACAGACATATGGTATGCCAGTTTTGGGTCGAATAATTGAGGGGCCAGGCTGGGAGGACTGGGCGCAGTCGCTTGCTTATTATGTTTACCCATCTTATGATCCAAATACATATGGGCTTGAACAAACCAGGAGAAATTATGTCCAAAAACAAATCCGAGCCGCTAATAGATTGCCTTAAGCTGATATTTGCTCTGGTGATCGTTTTAGGATTATCTGGCTGCAAAGGGCAGGGTAATTCTATTGAATCGCTTGACCCCAATTATTACGATCAGAGCTGGCTTACGGGAAAACCCTGCGCGGCTCCGTGTTGGTATGGACTTGAACCAGGCATTTCGATACAACAGGAATCGATAGATAGGGTAGAACAACTCCCATTTATTGACAAGAGTAGTCTAAATGTTACCAGTCACCTCGATGCCGGTTTTATAGACGTAAGTTTTTCGTATAAAAGAAGCCAAGATTCTGGCGCCTTGGAAATGATCTTCAAGCCCAATGTCCTGGATTCTGTATATATCTATCCTAATTATCAAATTACCTTTGATCAAGCGGTTGAAAAACTTGGGAACCCAGATGGATATTGGCTTCAGCCGGACACTCCAGAAACGCATGGATGTAGACTGCTTGTCATATGGAAAAATCAAAGGATAGTTTTATGGAAAGATGATGGGGAGATGGGTTGGTTTTCATTATTGAAGGATTTATGCACAAAAATAAGCGACCGCGACGGGAAATTGCCGGAAAATATGGTGATCGAAACGGCACAGATCGATTCGCCTGACGGAATAAAATCCATAACGAATACTCCTGCTTTTAATCCGTGGGAAGGGTTCGCGAGGTAGAAATATCCAAACTTACATCTTCTGGCTCCTCCAGATTTCCGAGGCTTTCAAAACTTCGGAAGTCGATTAGATGCGAGTGCTTGGCGTTGTTTGTCCAGGGCCGCAAGCGTGATGAGACGGTTGTTAACCTACAGCTATCGAATCACCTTTGATCAAGCAGTTGAAAAACTCGGAGCCCCGGATGGATATTGGATTCAGCCAATTTCTCCCGAACCGAATTATTCTTATCTATCAGCCGATTGAAATAATAATGAAAAAAAACCGAGCAATCTGGTTAAAGCAATCAGTGAATCCGGAGCAAGCTTTCCACCGAATCCGGTGCATGTCGGCCACTTTTTATGGAATTTTTTGCAGATACATTGTAGAGATGGGGTTAGGGGTCCCATTGGCATCAAGCTAAGGGCTCAAAAGAAGGGCATCTGAATAAGATGCTCCCCAAACTGCGGATCGTTTGGGAAGCATCTTGAATATAGCGACAAGCTCTTGCAAAAGAGTTATGCCGGGCGGATGAATAATTTGCCCCCTACGGTGCAATATTTGTCGCGCTCGACGTAGGTTGGGAGGAAATCGCAACCAGGCCGAGATCAGTTAGAGAATATGGCGGACTCCAACATGGGGTAACGAGCGCATTTGATACTGTTGGCGAATTCATGATCAGGCTGAAGAGGCGCACAGGGTCGCAAAATGGGAGGTGCGCGTGGGAGCCAGCGGGACGTCTGTCAGCCAGGCGTAGAGACGGGTCAGGTTGATTGCCGCGGCCGTCAACACATGTTGTAAGCGGGTCTTGGCCAAGCCAATATACCGGGTCCGTCGAAGCCCAAAAGCTCGGATGCCCTGGGAGAGAGTTCCCTCGATGCCAGCCCGCTGGCGATATTGTTCTTTCCACTCTGGCGTGGTTTGCCGTTGGCGTGCCACCTGCAACGCTTCATATTCCGCCTGGAGGCGGAAGGTCAGCTCGCGCGGCTCCGACTTGGCATGCGTGCACAGCGGTCGCACCGGACAGGCCCGGCAGACCGGGTAAGGAAACTTGACGCTGATCACGGCATGACCTCGCACATCCCGGGTGAGGGCCCACTGATCGGCGACCTTTCCTTGCGGACAGGTGACTGTTTGGGATTCCCAATGGATGGCAAAGTGGGCCAGGTCATAGCCTTGCCCGGCCTTGGCTTGCCAGCTGTGATCGGCGGCCAGTGGACCTATGAGTTCAATCTGATGTTCAGATTTGCCGGACAACCAGAGTTCGGCGGACATATAGCCCGCATCCAGGCAATGGACCGCCGGGAGTAAGGCCTTGGCGGCCAGGGCTTGATGGATCGGGGCGGTCATCTCTGCATCTTGTTTTGGGGCAGGCGTCGTCTCGACGTTCGTGATCAGATGAGGCGAATTCGCATCACACGTTTCCATCAAATGCACTCGATACCCGATCCTATAATGGTTATAATGAATTTTAAACCAACTTCAAGTACTCAAGGAAAAAATCCTGGTGCTATCGAAGCCCCCAAAGGCATAGTTTCAAAAAGGTGGTTCTCTGAGAAGAGGGCTTCCGGGACGAATGGTGTGAGGATTTACCATGGGTGAAGTTCTGTCGATCCTGCCCGTGCTTTTTCAATATCAACCCTGGCTGGAGAACAGCCACTTCCTGCCGCACAGGGCGGCTTACCTTGCCTTTCTGGATCGGGTTCCGGAAGAGGAGCTGGAGCAGATACGCCCGGAGGCGCTTCGGGAAGTGATGGACGATGGCCAAGAGTGGTTGTATTCTGATTTGGTGCGGCGCGTTCGGAGGAGTGCCAGCCAATGTGCCCTGAGACACAACTTACCGCATGCTCTGGCGCTCAATTCATTCTTGATCAAAGCTCTCTTGAGTTCGCTGATCCTGGAGAACCGGCTGATCCCGAACTTCGTGGTAGATATTGGGCTGGCATGGGAATATCAGGCAGAGGAACAGCTCGGGCTGCTTTCGGATCTGTATTTCGAGCGCGGCCTGGTGCACGCCGCCCTGCAGGATGAGCACTGCCTGACGGACTTCGAGCGGGCGCTGCGCTACAACACCCCTGCGCCCTGGAAGGTGCATCTGAACTTCGGTCTGGCCCTGGAGGCTTTCGGCCGATTGGCGGAGGCGGAGGAGCAACTGGTCGAGGCCTGGTCAAAATCCGTTCTGTTGCGCATCCAGCGGCTTGACCTGGCCGTGGCCCGGCTGAAAATCAGCCAAAAAAGACTCCCGGACCTGGCCCGGCCTCCCGCCTCACGTACTCCCCCTTCTTCGGCGTTCTTTGAAGCGCTGGACTTTCACCTGACCCCGGAGGTCCAGGCGCTGCTCATCGCCGGCAGTGACCCCAATGCACGGCGGGACGGCCTGACTCCCCTGATGGTGGCGAGCCTTGCTGGCCACCTTGACCTGGTCGAGATGCTCCTGGAGGCGGGGGCTTATGTGGATGCCCATACAAAGGATGGAGCGACGGCTTTGATTGCCGCCTGCCAGCACGACCATATGGAGGTCGTGAAAGCACTGGTGCACGCCCGGGCCGATCTGCTTGCCACCATGAAGGGCAGCGGCACGACTGCCTTGTACTGGGCCTGTTTTTCCGGCAAAGGGGAGATCATACGGATCCTGCTCGAGGCCGGCGCCCGGGCGGAGAACCACCTGGCCTCGGCCATGAGGGCACTCTGGAACACAAATTTTGCCTATGCCTGGCTGGTGGTCAAGCAGTGGGCATCCAGCCGCGGGCTGCAGTGGAAAGCGAGATAGTCTATGGGTATCTTTGGTCCTCCCAACATCCAGCGCATGAAAAAGCATGGGAATGTCCGTGGATTGATCAAAGTCATGCAGAATGAGCGGGACAGCCGGGTGGTGAGCCAGGCCCTCCAGGCGCTGGGCGAGATCGGCGACGAACAGGCGATCCAGTCCCTGCTCTACGAAGTCCAGGCGGATCACTACGGCTCCTCGGACGAGGCCGCGGCCGTCCTGGTGGGCATGGCCGGGCGGATGACCGCCATCGACCTTCGATCCCGCTTAGTGAAGGAGTGGACGGGGATGCTTTGCCCGGAGGGCGTCCACTATCCAGCCAGCAGTGTGCACTATGACGGAGACGACGATGAATTCAACCGGGCGTGGGCTCGGGAAGAACGGCACCGCATCGAAGATGATCGAATCTGGGATCTGGGGGTGGGCAGGCGGCAGATAGCAGCCAGGGCTCTTGGCATGCTTGGGGATGAACGCTCCGTAGGGGCGCTGGTCCAATGTCTCCTGACACATCACCAGAGCAGCTACGACGATCACACCCGCCGCTTTGCCATGCAAGCCTTGCGAAAGATCGGTTCCCAGCATGCGATCGAACTTTTACGGGAAGCCGTCAACGGCCCCGTAGGGTTGACCCGCCTGAGAGCCCAGCAGGCACTTGCCTCGCTTGAAGATGATGAATGAATAATAGCAGCGAAACCGAAGTGTGGACCAGGACACCTTCCAGAAGTGTCTGGAAAGCTGGCAACACAAAGCCATTCTGGATGCCGTCGCCGTCGCAATTTACCATATAGAGACCGACTGGCCTGTGATCCAGGCCTTGATTAGTGATGATGCCCCTCAGTTCAACTGGCTGGACGGGCTGATGCTGTGCTGGGTGCCTGCTGGCTACCTATACAAAAAAAATGATGCCGGTCATGCCTCTGCACCGCCAGCAGCTGGATGCCATCTTGAAACGTTTTTGGAATTACTGCTACCAATTACTGGAATACAAAAAGCAGTCTACCCCCTGCGAAAGTGCCCGAGTGGAAGCCGATTTTGACAGCTTGTTTGCCACCCACACCGGCTACGATGAGCTGGACAAACGCATCGCCAGGGTCAAGGGAAAGAGAAGTCTCTTTGCTGCTGGTGCTGAAGCATCCCGAACTGCCTTTAAATAATTATCCGGCGGAACTGGGAGTCAGACAACGGATACGTAAACGAGATATCAGTTTTGGCACACGTACCATGGATGGCCGCAAAGCCTGGGATCCCTTCATGACCCTGGCAGAAACGGCTAAAAAATTTGGTTGTCAGTTTCTACGCCTACCTGCATTATCGGATCACCGGAACCCATGTCATTTCACCATTGGCAGAACTGGTCTTCAAGGCTGCCACAGAACTCAATTTAGGTCAGTCTTGGGCTCCTGACTGGTCTCCCCCACTTTTAATGAGATGATAGGGATTCGGGATAGTCATTTTCATTTCTGAAACTCTTTTTGTACTGATTCCTGTTGATAATAATTTGGTGTTCCTTTTTAGAAGTGATTTGTCCTATATAGAATATTAATTTGTGTAATAATGGCTATGCGAATATCAAGATTCCATAGCAAAAAGCGAATAGAGAAACAATTTATAGTGAGACCATTATTGCTAACTAGATTAGTTTCTGGTGCAAAACTCGGTTCTGAGCCAGCTATTGAAGAGTTTTGCACCAGAAACTAACGAAGCTTCGCCTCAAACCGACCAGTTGGATGGAGGCATAGAGGCAGTAAAACAAATGTGATAGATTCGATTGTGAAGGAGAATTGAGATGGCTAATGTAAATGAAATCCTTCGCGATCATGTCACTTTGGCAATTGATTGTATGGATCGCATCTACTTGAACGGCTACATTCCGAACCTGCAAGTGCCTGGACAGTTAGTTAACTTTCTGACAAAGCATCGTGGCAACGTCATTCCTTCTCCAGTTCTTTTGGGAAAGATTGGCCAGCAGTTTGTTCAGGCTGTTGAAGAATATGCTCAGGAACATAAGGGCTCATTGGGAATCGCCGGGAAAATGGCACATATGGGGGTCAACTTGCGTACAGGCGGTAGCCTTCCAGATCAAGGTAAATCCGCTGGAAAAGATGCTCCCGGTTGAACAAACCATAGCAGCGCCGTTTCAGCACCTTGAGCTTATTGTTGAAGCCTTCCACAAAGCCGCTGTTCTCCCGCTGCACGAAATAATTGGTGATCTCTTCCCACCAGTGGTCCAGGGTGTTTAGGAAATCATTGAAGCATTTCAATTCACTGCGTTTGACCCGTTTGATCCAGGTGCGGATCTTTTTCTGTGCCTCAGGTTTGGAAATTGATTGTTCAAATATTTCGGTCAACTGCTCGCGCAAGTTATAGGCCAGTTTTAGTTTGGGTGCATGGGTGAACAAGCTTTTCAGCGCCTGGAACTCTTCCGGTTTCAATTCGCCGGGCTTTTTCCGGAAAGCCCACATACTGCCCTTCAACTGCTGATACTCTTCTTCCGTCAGTTCGCTTCGCAAACGCTTGAGCTCCTGCTTGCGCAAACTATCCGCGGCGGCATGGTAGCTCTTGGCAACATGAAAACGGTCGATCACGATCCGGACACCCTGCAGTTCTTCCCGCACCGCTTCGGTGTAGCCTTCCCACATGTCACAACATACCGTGTGGATCGTCTGCGACAGGCGCTGGGGGATCGACCGCAGAAATTCGACCACGTTGTCCTTCTGGCGATCCGCTAACACCCCCAGGATCACCAGGCGCCCATCCGCCAGTTGCGCTGTCACGATCGTCACAAAGTCCCGGTGCCCCTTCTTGAGCGCAATCTCATCTATTCCCAGTATCCCTATTTCCAGATACTGTGACCAATCCACCTTCGCACTGATCCGCCGTTCCAAGGCTCCCAACACCTGGTCATATGCAATCCGCTCTTTCAGGCTTACATCTTCCACCGTGCCGTTCACCAACTGCAGGAGCAGATGATCATCGTAACTCACCGTGTGCGCACTGTTTTGGTCCCGCCAATCTAATTTCTCGGTTGTCGTCGGTTTTCCTTTACATTCCTGACATTCATACCGCTTCGGACGGTAGCGTAGATAGGTCGTCCGTCCAAATACCGGTAAGTGCCGTACTACCCCCCAATCTTCGTGTCCGTGTAGCTTGCTAATCCAATGCCCACAGCGACTACACTTCGTCCCCATTTTGGTACTCTCTACGGTCACGATCAGTTCGCCGCGTGCATTCATCTCCGTTTTCAGCACTCGTACATCCGGTATTCCCAGTGGAACCGTTACGTTATCCGATGCCATATCCTCGCTCTTGCTCCTTTTCTTCATCCCGTTTCTCAACATTCTACCCCCATATCTGGCGGGTATCCCGGCAACTCCCAATGAGCCAACATAAGGTCCCGCTGGTGCATTTTGAAGCCGGGCAACGAAAAGACGAGCTGGCGGCAGAGTATCGTTCGAAGTTCACGCAAGCAGAAGGGGTAGTCTTCATCGGGGTGGCTCAAGAGAAGGCCCGATCGTTCAAATCCACGAAAGAGCAGAAGGGTCCAGTGGTGAGATTCGAGTGGTCGCGTCAGTCGGTGCGGGTTAACCACTACTACTTTTATTTGCAAGATGCCGAATTTGGCCCTGCCTTTATCAAGATTTGCAGCTATGTGCCGTATGCCATCAAGGTCTATCTGAACGGGCATGAATGGGCCAAACAGCAACTGCGCAAAAAGGGGATCGCCTTTGAAGCCTTGGACAACGGGTTCCTGTCTTGCCAGGAGAGTGACAAACTGCAAGAGCTGTGTGATCAGCTGGGACCTGAGCAGATCCAAGCCTTCTTCGATTACTGGATCGAACGCCTGCCCATGCCCTTGATGGCGGAAGATCGCCAAGCTGGCTACCATCATCGGCTTTCGGTCTGGCAGGTGGAAATCAGCCGCACGCAAGTCTTTGACGATCCAGTGCGCGGGAGAGAGTTTTTCGAAGCAGTGATCAAGGAGAACTTGGATTTGGGCCGTCCGGATCGTGTGCAACTGGTCTTTGATCGTAAAATCATCGGCTCGACCCCCGGCCGCTTTCGCACTCGCGTGATCGAGGCGGGGGTCAATCCCAATCTATACATTGAATACAAGAAATCGTTGGTGAAACAATACTTCAAAGAAAACCGCGCCTTGCGCACGGAGACCATCATTAATGATCCAAAGGACTTTGGCGTCCGCCTGGATCTTTCCAATCTGCCCTTCTTGCAAAAAATTGGTCGAGAAGTCAATCGACGTCTGCTGGACGTCCAACGCGTCAGCCACAACTGTCATCTCTCCCAAGAAAGCGTCAAACGCGTTGTGCAACCTACCCTCACCGAAGAGGGTCAACGCGCCCCTGGCTTGCGCTTTGGTCTGCCTCGCACCATAGCCTTGTTTTCGGCGCTCACTTTGTTTGTGCACAACACCTGCGGCTTTCGACATCAAGATTTCCTGTCTCACATGGCTGACCTACTGGGCACACCTTACTCAACTCACCAATTGACGTATGACCTGCGTCGTTTGCGTCTCAAGGGCATCATCTGGCGGATTCCGCATTCCCATCGATACCTAATTACACCGTATGGCTGCAAAGTAGCTTTATTCTTCACCCGATTGCACGGCTCGGTCTTCCGACCCGCTTTCGCAGCTCTCGATCCTGACCTGCCCATCCCCAGCCCTTTGGCCCAAGCGCTCGCCGCCGTTGAACAGGAAATCAAAAACTTGGTCGAACAGGCTCATGTCGCTCCTAATAAAATTTGACTCATTTGTCTGTATTTTGATCTTTAAAGAAGTCTAGTTAGAGTGGCCACCCGACCAGGCGGAATATGGTCAGAATCGGCTATAATCAAGACGAGAGAACCTATGTCACCAACAATTCACAGACAAGGTCCCTATCGTTTTTACTTCAACAGCCGTGAAGAATCCCGGATGCATGTGCACGTTGAAACATCCGATGGAAAAGCAAAGTTTTGGCTGGAACCCTTTGTTGCGCTAGCTGACTTTCGAGACCTAAAACAGCACGAGCTCAAGGAAATTCAACGGCTGGTCGAAAGTCACGAGGAGAAATTTAAAAATGCTTGGAACAGACACTTCCCAGATTAGTGCTCAGATAACCAATATTGAGCATGACGGTTTCTGGATGCTGACCCCAGACGGGGAATACCTCGTTGCATTTGAGGATTACCCCGACTTCAGGAATGCTACCGTCACACAGATTTATAATTTCAGGCAGTCGTTCGATGGATTCCACTGGCCGGACCTGGATGTGGATATTGAATTGGACGCCTTAAAAAACCCGGATCGCTTCCCACACAAGTTCAAGCGCTAAGCCAGTGTCGTTGGCCCTAAACGCGCAGAGGTCTGGAGAAGTGATCATCCAGACCTCTGCGCGTTTAACAGACACATGGAATAAAGACAATTATGCACAGGATCATCTGTTGTTATAGATACACAGCACCAGAATGAACACAATCCTCTTGGTTCGGTCAAATTTAAGGCGGATTCTGCGAAGCCGAGCCAGTCAGGGTGTAGATATTCTCCGGGAGGTCCAACAATGCCAGGATCTTTTGTTGGAGTTGTGAAAGTGGAATAATGTAGCGTTGGATCTGCCGCCCGATCATTGCGACATTCAGGTTGATCTCCTGGAAAGCTTCCAGGAGGCTTTCTGTGGTGGGCTGCGCCGTGGTTCTTTTCGGGTTCCCGGCAGACAGTCCTGCCGGCGCTTTATCCCGTTCTGTTTTTATCGTTTCAATCTTTGTGCGCGCCCGGAATTGGCTTATTTGCCGGGCCAGGCAGCCCGCCGAAGAGGGAACGCATCCAACGGTACAAACGTCGCAAGGAATTCCCCTTCCAAAAAACTCCCACAAGTGCGAAGCCTGTGGGAGTTCTCATTTATATCTACTTCTATATTCTATTTCACTTCCACCAACACCGCCCGGACGAGCACACGGTAGAGATAGGAATTGCTGGCTTTGTCATAGCCGCGGCAGGTCACCAGCGTGAGCCACGGCGAATCCTCGTGCTGCAGCATGTCAGCGGTATCATCAGGAGCAACCTGTTCCACGCTGCGCACGGCATAGACGTACTCCGCGCTGCCAGCATGGATGATAACCTGGTCGCCCCACCAGAGCGTGTTCAGGGCCACGAAGGGGCCGGGTTTGCCAAAGGCATCGTAGACGTGCCCGGTCAGGACCGAGTTGCCATCCCAGGTGGGGTAGGTCGAGCCGTTCAGCCAACCCGCGTTATCACCCAGCCAGCTCACGTCCCACCTGCCATCCGCGGCTTGCGGCACACCCACGATGTTCATTTTCTCACTCAGCTTCGGGATCTCCAGCCACAGGTCGCCCATGGCGGCATACTCCTGGCCGGCCGGCTGCTGCGGCAAGTGCGTTACCACATCGGGGGAAAAACCGGTGGAGGGGACAGCCGGTGCAGACGGAGCGCCCGGCTCGACGATCGTAAAGCTGACCAGCGTGTCTTTCCCACCGTTTAACTTGTTCCCGGCAGGGTCGGTGACGGAAGTGGTCCCGCACACGAACAGGCGGTAGCGCCCATCCGGCAGCTTCACCCCGCCGTTGACCGTCAGTGTGGCTACAAAGGTCAGCGGGTCATATGTCACACTGTTCACGATGATCTGTACATCGTCCGGCTTGAGCCCGCCCGTTCCCAGAAGCGGCCCGCAGGAGGTGGTATCGAACTTCCCATTCTTGCCAGGTTCCACCAGCAGGTAATTGGCCGGGTTGTCGGCCGCCTCGGCGCTGCCATCATGCAGCACATCCTTGCTGAACTGCACTTTCAGGTTGCTGATGCTGGCCGTCAGGATCCCCCCGTTGGCCGGGACGGTATTCAGCCCGGCGACAACGATCGGGGCAGTGGCATCGTACGTGACCATGTTGTCCGTGCTGGTACTGGCCGTATTGCTGTTCCCTAACGGGTCCTGCACGCCGCCCGCCGGGATGGAGACGATCACCATGCCGTTATGCCTCATCCCGCTCACGGCGATATTGAAGGTGGTACCATCCTTTGGCGCGATCTGGGAGATGACGGCTGTAGTAGCGGCCGCCGTACCGGTCAGGCCGACCTCCTTCGCCAGGAAGGAGGCAGTGTTGATTGGCCGGCTGAACACCACGGTGAAGTTGATCGGGGTGGTATTGGTTGGGTCGGATTGCGTGGCTGCCTGGTTGACCGTGACCGTTAGCGGGAAGCTGGTAGGTGTGTTGGTCGGTGTATCTGTGGACGTATTGCTGGGTGTGTATGTATCCGTCGGCGTGTTGGACGGAGTATAGGTCGGCGTGTCCGTCGGGGTATCCGTGGGAGTGTTGGACGGGGTATAGGTTGGCGTGTCCGTCGGGGTATCCGTGGGAGTATTGGATGGTGTATAGGTCAGCGTATCCGTCGGGGTATCCGTGGGAGTGTTGGACGGGGTATAGGTCGGCGTGTCCGTCGGGGTATCCGTGGGAGTGTTGGACGGGGTATAGGTCGGTGTGTCTGTCGGGGTATCCGTGGGAGTATTGGATGGGGTATAAGTCGGCGTGTCTGTCGGGGTATCCGTGGGAGTGTTGGACGGGGTATAGGTAGGCGTGTCCGTCGGCGTGTCCGTTGGGGTATCTGTCGGCACGGGGGCATTCGCCAGTGTAAAATTGACGCTGGTTGCCCCGGCTGCACTGGCAACCACGTTGTAGTGTCCGGCAACCGTTCCGTTAGCCGTCACACTTTGCGAAACCGCTCCGCCGGCAATGGTCAGGTTGTACGTTGTGGTCGTCAGGCTCGCCCCGCTGGTCGGCGCCATAAAGATGACCACGCCGCCATTTACCGGCTCAGTGGTATCTTTCGCCGTAACGCTCAACGCCAGTGGTACCGCGAAGGCAGTGTTGATGACGGCACTCTGGTTGTCGCCGCTGGTCTTAGTCAGCCTGAAGCCCTGGCTCTCGAACGCACCGATGTCGCAGTGTGCACCTTTCGGGCGTACCACCCCGCGCTGGTCCAGGTTGTTGACCGGGGCGGCTGCACAGACAGAGTCATCGCCCGCATCGATGGCCGGCGAACCTGGCAGGAGCGGGCTGGTCTGGGTGGAACCACCATAATTCCCCAGCGGGCCAAGCAGGGGGTCGCCGTGGAAAGCCGGACTGCAACTGTCGTCCTCGATCAGGTTGTCGTCATTGGAGACAATGGTTCCGATATTGTAGCAGTCACCGCCGGCGGTGCTGCCGGCAATGATCGTATTGGATAAATTCAGCGTGCTTAAAAAATTATTGATGATGCCTCCGCCGAGACTGGCCGAGTTGCCCGTGATGGTGCTGTTATCCACCGTCAGCTCACCACTGTTGCTGATGCCGCCTCCTAGGAAGTTAGTAGCTGTATTGCCCGAGATGGTACTATTCTCTACAGTCAGCGATCCGCCAGCGTTATCAATGCCACCGCCGGAGTTGTTCGCTGAGTTGCCTGAGATGGTACTGTTCTCCACGGTCAGCGTACCTTCGGTATTTATGCCGCCGCCGCTACCGTTGGAGGCAATGTTGCCGGTAAAAGTACTGCCCATCACCGTCAATGTGCCATTGTTGAAAATGCCGCCGCCGCCATTGCTGGCATTCCCATCCACCACCGTGAGGTTCTGCAGGGCCGCGGTAATACCGCCGTTGATAATAAACACTCTCATCCCGGTTTCAATAACGCCCGTGTAGCCGCCGTTAATGGTGACAGTGTGGCCCGCTCCGTCAATGGTCATGTTCTTGTCAATGGTCAGCGTGGCGCTGGTGAGTGTGATGACGTAATCAGCGTTAAAGTTGATCGTGCCGCCCGGGCAGATATCCGCCATGGCCTGGCGCAGGGAGCCCGCGCCTTTGTCGTTGTTGTTCGAGACGGTGATGGTGCTGGAACACAGTGGTATATTCGTAAGAGAAAAGTTGACGCTCGTCGCGCCAGCCGCACTGGCCGTGACCGTGTAGGGGCCAACAGTGGCATTGGCAGTGGCATTGGCAGTGGCACTGGCAACCCCGGACGAGATCGTGATCGTGACCGGGTTCGTGCCAAACGTGGCGCTCGCGCCGGTGGAAGGGGCCGTGAAAGTCACCAGGCCGCCATCGACCGGATCGGCGGGGATGGCGTTGGAGGTCACCGTCACCTTTAGGGGACTGGCAAAAGCCGTGCTGACCGTGGCGCTCTGGTTGTTGCCGCTGTTAATGGCAAACGTAAAGCCCTGCGAACTCGAACGCGCCGATATCGCAGGTACTGCTGCGCGCCACGCCGCGCTGGTCGGTGGATGGGCAATTGCTGGATGTGGCCGCGATGGCCGGGGAGCCCGGCAGGAGCGGGAATGTCTGGGTGGAACCGCCGTAGTTCCCCAGCGGGCCGAGCCTGGGATTACCGCTGAGGAGCGGACCGCATGTGTTGTCATCGATCAGGTTTTGATCATGGGTGGTAAAGGTTCCTCCACCTTTGTGGCAATCGCCGCCGGATGTGCTGTTGGCAATGATCGTATTGGACAGATTCAATGTGCCGAAGTTGGTGATGCCACCGCCACCGTAACTTGCCGAGTTGCCGGAGAAGGTGCTGTTCTGCACTGTCAGTGTGTCATAGTTGTAGATGCCACCGCCGCCACCGTAACTTGCCGAGTTGCCGGAGAAGGTGCTGTTCTGCACTGTCAGTGTGCCATCGTTGTAGATGCCACCGCCGTTTTCATACCTTGCTAAGTTATCGGAGATGGTGCTGTTCTCCACGGTTAGCGTTCCATGGTTGTAGATGCCGCCACCGGAAGGACCATTGCCATTCGTGATCGTCAGGTGGTTCAGGGTGGCAGTCACGCCGGAGGGGACCACGAACACTGTCCATAAGGCGTTGCCGCTGACCGTGACGCTGTAGCCCGTCCCGTCAATGGTCATATCCTTATCAACGGTCAGGTTGGCGCTGGTGAGCGTGATGGTGGTATCACCGCCGAACGTGATTGTGCCGTCCGGGCAGATATCCAGCATGGCCTGGCGCAGCGAACCCGCACCGCTATCCGCACTGCTCGTGACCGTGATGGTGCTGGAACAGGCCGGTACATTGGTGAGCGAGAAATCCACACTGGTCGCGCCGGCCGCGCTGGCCGTGACCGTGTAGGGTCCGCCGGCAGTGCTGTTCGCGGTGGCAATTGTGCTGACAAGACCGGATGAGATGGTAAGCGGGTTTGTGCCAAACGTGGCACCCGCCCCGGAAACGGGTGCAGTGAAGGTCACCAAGCCGCCATTCACCGGTTCCGCGTGGCTGGAGGTGATAGTCACCTTTAGGGGACTAGCAAAGGCCGTGCTGACCGTGGCGCTTTGGTTGTTGCCGCCGGTGATGGAGAGCGTGAAGCCCTGGGACTCAAAGGCGCCGATGCTACAAGTGCTGCCGCGTACCACGCCGCGCTGGTCGGTGGAGGGGCAGTCGCTGGAGCTGGCCGCGATAGCCGGGGAGCCCGGCAGGAGTGGGAAAGTTTGGGTGGAACCGCCATTGTTCCCCAGCGTACCGAGTAAGGGATCGGCGCTGACAATATTTGTGCAAGTGCTGAGTGACGGACACCCGCCTTGTACCACGCTATCGGTGATGGCGAACGTGCTCGAATTAAAAATCTCACCGCCGGTATCGCCCCAGAAAATGCTATTGCGAATGGAGGTTGTGCTGCCTTCCATATTGTTCATCCCGCCGCCGGTGGAGGCCGAGTTGCCACTGAAGGTGACGTTGGTCAGCGTTGGGCTGGTAAAGTCAGCGTTATCCATCCCGCCGCCGGTGGTGGCGGAGTTGCCACTGAAGGTGAGATTGGTCAACGTTGGGCTGCCGCCATTATAGTTGTCCATCCCGCCGCCATAGACGGCCGAGTTGCCGATAAAAGTCACATCGGTCACTTTCGAACTGCTGTTGTAGTTCGACATCCCGCCGCCTTCGTAGGCTGCGTTGCCACTGAAAATAACGTTCGTCACCGTCGGACTGCTGTTAAAGTTCTCCATCCCGCCACCGCAACCGCCGCTACCACAACCGAGGCCGCTATTGGCATTCCCGCCGCTGATGGTGACGCCATCCAGGGTCGCACCGGTTGCGCCGGTAACCACATTGTAGGAATTATCACTCGTATCCCCAGGCGTACCAATATCGCCGCTAAGGATAACGACATTTGTGGCCGGGCTGCGCTGGTCGCGCCCGCTCTCGGTGCCATTGAAACCACCGTAGATCGCCACGCCGTTCTTGAGCTGGAAGGTGGTGGTGCGATCGTTCCCACTGGTGGGCCTGTACGTGCCGGCCGCAACCCAGATCTCCTGCCCGGAGACGGAGTTGGTCAGGGCATATTGCAGCTCGCAGGCCTGCGCCCACGTATCGCACGACCCGCTCATCAGGCCGCCGGGGGCGGCATACAGCACCGTGTTGGGACTGACGACTCTGGCTGTGACCGATCCGGCGAAGGGAGCCGAGACATTGCCAGCGGCATCCCTGACCCAGGGATAGAGGCTATACGTACCCATGCTGGAGACCGGGTAAGTTGCAGGGATCGTAGCGCTCCAGCTGGGATCGCCTACAAGCGGAGGAGTGGCGGATTGGGTGACCAGGTAACCGGTCACGCCGAAGTTATCCGTGGCGGTGAAGGTTGGAATGGGGATATCCAGGCTGGAGGCGGGTGACGTGGCCGTAAAGGCGGTCACCACCGGCACAGAGGTGTCAATCTTGATGTTATTATTCGCTCCGAGCGAGCCAGTCGCTCCCGGCGCTGGCAGGGTCAAGTTAGCCGGGTAGGAGGAGATGTCATTTATCGTCCCACCGTTTAATGACAGCGCACTCACAGAGGCGTAATCAAGATGGGAAGAGTTCTGCAACGCCGCGACAGTGTATGTGAACGTCAATGTATTCGTTCCACTGCCGCTGGCATAGGAGCCGGTCCCACCTGAATTCAACGCCAGAATCGGAGTGCCGGTCACATACACCGGCCCGCTAAAGTTCACATTGATCAGGATCACCTCTCCGATGGTATAGGAACCATTTGCGGCTGTTGAAGTAACGCTTTCCACCTGGGCGGTTTGCAGTTCGAAGGCGCCGATGTCGCATGCCGATCCCATGACACGTGGGTAGCCCGCACCGCGTTGATCCGTTGTGAGGGCATTCCCATTTTGATCCACACAGCTGCCACCCGCATTAATAAGCGGGCTGGTCGGTTTGAGCGAATGGGTTTTCGTCAGACCGCCGTAATTGCCAAGCGTATTCAGTTGTGGATCGACCTGCATGTCATCCGTATAAAGGGATATCCCACTCGAGCCAACGGATTGAATATCATTGTGGCGGTTCGATGTATAAGTTCCAGGTCCGCCGGTTGAGCTAATGTCGGGATCTGAACTGGAATGTCCACCCGCCACGATGGTATTTACCAGAGTCACATTGCCGCTATCCGCCATAATATTGCCGCCGTTGGCATCAGATGCGGTGTTGTTATAAATGGTTGCACTGTACAGGTAGGTATTGGCACCGTTGGAATTATCGATACCCCCGCCGTCTTCATTATTGGAAATATTCCCGGAAATGGTGCTGTTCACGATATTCAGGAGACTGGAAATAGTTCCCGTCCCATCCGTTCCGGCATTCAAAATGCCACCGCCGCCAATGTCGGCGTTGGACGTGCTATTATTCGTGATGGCGCTGTCCCGGATCGTTACCGTCGAGCCGCTGAAACTCAGAATGCCGCCGCCACCGACCATACCAGAGGCAGTTGAATTACTATCAACCGTCATGTCAACCAGCGTCAGAGCGGCTGGATTGTACTGGTTGTCATAATCGCCAACGAGAATGCCACCTCCACCGTAACCGATCTCGGTGGTAGTGTCATCGGCAAACCCTTTCGTAATAGTAAACCCCTGAAAGGTGACATTGGTAATGGCAGCCGCCGAACTGTCGATGCGAAACACACGGACAGCGTTCTCTCCGCTAACCGTAACAGTTGACCCGATGCCTGAAATTGTCAAATTATGGGTAATGATCAGTTCCGCGGTCAAATGGATCGTTCCATTCAGACCCGGCTTGAATTGAATGGTATCACCATTGATGCTTGCGGCGATCGCGTCCCGTAAGTCCGTGCAGAAGGTTCCAGAACAGAGAGAAGGCGAGGCTGTATCACCCAAAGTCGTAACGGTCAACATGGTTGCTGCATGAACAACGGTTTGAGGAAACACAAGTGTCCCCAAGACAAACAGGCTGCACAGCCCAATGGTCAGCAATCTCCTGGTGTGGGATCGGCCCATTCCTGTCGCAAAATTATTGTGAAAGAAGGACAGTATGCTCACGGAATGCCTTATTTTCTGTGAATATTGACAGATCGCATGACCGCTAAAGGAGCTTCCTTATCGTTTAAAGTGAGAGTTCGGCGTTTCATACTACATTCCTCCCGGCAAAAAAACATCCCCGCCCGGCAGAACCCATCCATGGAGGGGTATTTCAAAGAAACACCTGCTGCCTGGCAAAGGCGCCCCGATGGATTTGGCAGTGCACTGGTTGTGAATTCAATCACATTATAATCTTGGTTCGGTTATATTTATGGCGGATTTTGGGAAGCCGGGGCCAGTCTGGTGTAGATATTCTCCGGGATGTCTAACAATTCCAGGATCTTTTGTTGGAGTTTTGAAAATGGAGTAATGTAGCACCGGACCTGCCGCCCGCTCGTTGCAACATACCGGTTGATCTCCTGGAACGCTTTCAGCAGGCTTTCTGCGGTGGGCTACGCCGTGGTTCTTTTCGGGTTCCCGGCATACAGTCCTGCCAGTTCTTCATTCCATTCGGTCAAACGACGCCGAACGTCAAACTCGAACAGGGTCAGGATGCGCAACCCGGCCTTACTTCTCCGAATTGCCTCCGCAAAAGTAGGTTCGCTGCTCCCAATCCCACAGGCCGCCAACACAAATCCCTTGACGCCTCTCCCGGCCTGTGCTATTATTTTGCTTACCGGTCGTTCGGACCGTCTGGCCAAAAGCCTCGTTCGTCCCGTGAGCTAGACTTCGGGCGTCTAAACAAGACGCTACATGAGCAGCATTTGCTGATCCTGTGGCGTCTTGTTTTTTTTAATTTCGAGGCCGGCCAGAGCGAACCAGACTTACAGAAAAGGAGAAAAATTGAAATGGCACTACCAACCAACCCAACTCAACAGAAAGTTCTCTACCCGGTCGTTGTCCCTAATATGGCCAACCAGGTGACCTTCGAAGGTTTCCTGGCGCGCACCTGGACGCACAACAATTTTCGTTTTCTCCGCCTGGCCAATCACCGTGCCCCGCAGGCCGGCACCCAGAGCGATGGCCCGCTAACGGTCGAATCGGATTACGTTACCATACGCCTGGATCCATCCGTATACTTTGATATGGACCGCGTTAAGGAAGGTCAGCGCCTGATGATACGCGGGCGGATCGAGGGTCATGACATTCCGGAGACGATCGGAGACATCCTGCATCACTGCAATCTGAACGTCAGGATTCCACAGGATATCTTGCATCTGACCGTCACACGGCCGGCCGTTCAGGTTTTCTGTACATCCCTGGACTTCTATCGGGATAAGACCGGCAACCACGAGCAGTCTGGGCAAAGGCGCAGGAATCGCCGCCAAAACGACCGCCAACCGTACCGTCCTCATCCTGGTGACCATGTCGGAAAAAGTCCAGAGCACAGGTCGTTCCACCATCATACCGGCGATCATGTGGGAAAGGATTCCCAGGTCCCACAGAAAGTTGCCCCATTTCCAGCCCCGTCGATGAATGACAAAATCCCCGCCGCCAAGCGCGCACTGCCCGGCCAGGATATTGCCGAAGTGGCCGCCCAGATCGACGCTCACAAAGCCGTTAAGAGTAAGAAGATGACCACATCTTCAGATGAGCAGGGCGAGCTGGCCAGCCCGAAAGCGGCCCTCGAGAAATCTGTCAGGAACAAAAAGAAGGAACCGGAGGCCGAGAAAACTGCTGAATAAATGTTCTCACAATAATATCTGGCGGCTATGTCGCTGCCATCCTTCGAGAGCCTCGCCACCGTGCGAGTTGCAGACTATCAACGAGAGCAGTATTTGGACCTGCTGGCTTCCGGCAGGAACCTCGCTATTATTCTTTTATCTTTTTTCACTGCATTTTTCCGTGTCCAGTACCTTGACAAACCAGCGATGAAACAGCGTGCGACTGCAGACAAGCTGAATATTGAAGAGAATTCGTGAAACCGCATTTGAGCATTTGAATAGATGCCAGGCGGCATAACCCGTTAGCAGCAATTATTACAGATACAGAATAACCATCGCCGGCGAGGAAAGCTGGTATGATCCGCTCCTCGCCGGCCCGCAATCATCTTTATTCCATTTTTCTCCCTTCAAAGCGGTTGCCATTTCCACTCCCCCCTTGTGCGATCTTCCGGAAGGCAGTACGGACCTTTTCCCGTAAACTGGCACATCGAGAGCATTATTACATATCACTGATGCAGGAGGGCCCCATGAAACTAATATTCATCGCCTCCCTCCCCTCCGTTTTATGTGAGATTTTCTGGCTTGATGGCGAAAGGATTCTCCAAGAACCCCTGGGCTTCAAGCCCTGGGGAGTGTCAGAGATCCGGCGTCGTTTTGCAGTTTTTTTATCAAACGCTTATACTTGCAACATGACAGTAGCCGTCGGCTGGATTCGGACTAAGTTTGCCCGTGAAGCTTTTGAATTTTCGCTACACGCTATCGACCAAACCATCTTGCACGGCATAAGCGTGAGTGAAATCAGAGGGGCGATCCAGACTGGTGAAATTATCGAGGATTACCCTGATGACAAATATGGCCCAAGCTGCTTGATTCTCGGCTTTACCGAGACGGGCAGACCGCTCCTATTCAATGCAGCTACCCTGGACAGCCACTAATCAAAATCGTTACAGTTTACGAACCCGCGCCGACTGAATGGATCAACCATCGAGAACGGAGGTAAAAACATGTCTAAAAAAACCGCAAAAGAGAACCTGGTAGAGAATCACGTGACTTACACATTGCTCAAAGACGGTCAATTCTTTATTGTGGAAAATGTGCCTGCGCGTGTCAATACACAGACAGGAGAGCAGTATTTCTCACCACAGACTGTCGATCATTTGCAAAAAATCATCTTGGAGCATAAAAGACCAGTGCGCACTATTGAAACCCCGGTGTTCGAATTTGCCTGATCGTAATTGGCAAAAGTCTTCTACTATCAGGTGCGCCGAAACATATTTCGGCGCACCTTTATTTTCCAAAAAATCCCTGGAGTAGCCTTACTTCACTACCACCAGCACCGCCCGGACAAGGACGCGTTAGAGGTAGGAATTGCTGGACTCGTAGTAGCCGCGTCAGGTCACCAGGGTAATCCACGGCAGGTCTTCGTGCTTCATCATCTCCACTATGTCGCCCGGCAGCACCTGCTCCCCGCTGCGCACCGCTCGAGTTTGCGAATATCTTTTTGCTTCGGCTTCGAGCGGTCGAGCCCGGTGGGTTGTTCGAGAGGCTGTCAGGAGGGGCAAGTTTGATTCTGAAGGAGTGGTGAGTTTTCGATGGGGAAGTTTCAGGCTATTGCGTGACAGGCAAAAACGTGCAATAATTTCCAGCGTAGCTGTAAAGAAGTCTATACATTGGTCAGAATTGTACAACGGATAGAAAAAGTTGGTGAAGAGTCCGGTTCGCTATTTATGCCCAAGTGTATTTGTGACCTCTTCAGGCAACGGGGGAGGCGGGGGCGGATTGGTAATCAACGCGAACCGACTGGGATGAGCGACGGCCAGACCTCACAATTGTTCTACGAAGCGATGGGAATCGATCATCCGGGCCCGTGGACAATTTCCTCCATAGTGAGATGGTTTATAGCGAAGTAATCCTATAAACCATTGGAGAAAGCCTATGTTTTCAAAGTTATTCAACTTTTTGATTGCTACCTCCATGGTCATAGCACTGGCTGCATGTGGCAAAAATATACCAATCACCCCCATAACACCAACACCTATGATCCCTGTTCGAGCGACTGTGCAACCTGTTTCGGTTGTTACCCCCGTTGCAACCCAACCGACTGCGCAGGATTTAACTTCAATGTTCTTGCCAACCCTGACCTCTTCACCAATTGTGGGCCTGACCTCTACAATATACAGCGTGCCCATTCCCGGAGAATTTGTTAATCATCTGGCATTGGATAATAAATATATTTACTGGACTGAGAGCGGGGGTAACCTCTTTCGTTATCCCTTGATCTCATCAAAAAACGCAGCCGCGACAATTTTTACAAGGACTTACTTTATCGGTGGGATCTTGTCAGGGTATCCCGACCAATCTCTTTTGCGAGTCGGCGATTGGTTAATTTTCGATGACCGGCAATTTTCTCAACAAAACGAGACCTGGGTGCTGCGTGCCATTAATCTCGAAACTCAAACGGAACTGAATCTTGCACAAGGGGATGGATCTACGATCTTCTACTCATTTTCATCAGATGGAGAATGGGTGGTCTGGATTTCAGGGGATCTGTCAGCAGGTACTATTCTTACTGCGCAAAACCTGCAAACGGGGCAACGCCAAGAGTTGGCCCGTTCTAATTCAGCCCAAACGGGTTGGGAACAAGTGGTCGTATCGGGCGGACAGGCAGCTGCAATTTACCGTGGTAATAATGGGAGAACGCTGTCCCTGTTCGATTTGAACTCTGGCAAAAAACGTCCGCTATTGTCGGAAACGACAAACTCGGATATGGACGGTTTGACCTTTGATGGAAATTGGATCGCCTGGAAAACAGGCACGAATTTCCAGGGTCCCACCGCACTCTACAACCTGCAAACCGGCCAGATTGAATTATTGCCTGATTGGGGAATCACTCCGCTCCTGGCCGGGGGCTGGCTGACCTGGGAAGCCGCTTCTGAACAACCTTTATATTTGGTGAACCTTGAAACCCATCAGAGTTTTATTGTTGCCGTTGCTCAACCCGGAGATGACCTGATCGACGTAGCTATCCGCGGCAGTGTGATAATGTGGTGCCGACTGCATTCCGAAAACCACAACACGAATTTTGATAGTAATGTGGAATGGCGCACCCTTCCATAATTGCATTTTTCCCGTTTGGGAAACATTCAACTTGTCCCATAGAAAAAACCAAATAGCCAAATAAATATGTCGAGGCGAGATTTCTCGCCTTCACGACCAAGAGCCCGAGCAGGATTGTTCGGGCTTTTCGTCGTGCCCTCTTGCAAACAAGAGGCACATCATCGTCAGCTGACCATCCTCGCAGGCCAGAACATCGTAAGCAGTATTCACACACCCACAGTAAAGGAGAAACCCACAGAATAACAGAAATGGAGACTCGATAAAAATGACAGATCTTCTCAATTCCCCGTTGAAGCCCGGCCAGGTATGGGACGCCGGTCTGAACATGGAAGGAGCGATGAACCAGCGCGGACGCTGGGGCGTGAAATGCGAGGCTCACAAAAACATCGTCTCCTACCATTTTTTCTTTCCACAACGCGATACCGCCATGAACACTTTCGCGGTGGGTGAAGAAGAAGCAGCCAAAGAATACGCCCGCCAGTGCTGCGAAGAGAAAACCATCCCCAACAGAAAATAGAAAGGCAGATGCCATATGGCAAAGAATTTCAACAAATGGATCTTCGAGGGCAACCTGCTCAGGGACCCGGAAATGCGCTACACCCCGAACGGTCACCCCGTGACAACCCTGATGGTCGCCTGCAACAACACCTACAAGATCGGCGAAGGCGACAATATCCAGAAGATCGAAGAGCTCGTGGTCTACAAGGCCACGGCCTGGAACGCCCTGGCCGAGGTTGTCAACCAGTATGTGAAGAAAGGCTCGCATATCCTGGTCGAGGCCAGCCCCGTGGCCGAGCAGAGGAGTGATAAGTCCAGGAACGGCCGGCCGAAGATCTGGAACGATAAAGATGGCCAGCCCCACGCAGACTTCGAATGCAAGATCCTTGAGCTGCGCATGCTGGGGGGCCCGAAGGCCGAAGGCCCGGCTGCCGCGCCTTCCGAAGCCGCCGCGGAAGAATCGATACCCGCCGGCGACCAGGACGAATACCCATTCTAGGAGGATGACATGACTACCGGATTGCAAGCAATCATTGACAAGTCTGCCCTCCAGCGGCTGCTGAGCGTTGTAAGGGAAGCGGCCTCCTACAAGGCCGGCGGCCTGCCCGTCTATCAAATGGTGCGGCTGGATGCTTCCGCCGGCTGCCTGCGGGCTACCTGCTTCAATGGCGACTGGATGATCGGAGGCAGCATCCCTGCCCAGAGCATGGACACCTGGAGCGCACACGTTCCCGTGCGCACCATCATTGATGTGGTCAACACGATGGAAACTCCGATCACGATAACCATTGACGAAAACCAGCTGCTCTTGAACTGCAAAATCGACCGGGCCAGGATAAACGGCAGCGCCGATGCCCTGCCTGTTGTAGCGGCTTTCGACAACAACGAGGCGCTTGTGTTGAGCGGCAGGGATATCCAATATCTGAGCCGCATCAACGCTTTTGCATCGACAGATGATGGTCGCCCGATCCTCCAGGCGATCCACCTCTCGATCGTAAACCCGGGAGACAATCCCCGCTTGCGGGCGGAGACCGCCGACGGCATCCAAGCTGCCCGGGTCTTCGTGAACCTGCCCTACCAACCCCCGGCCGGGCTGAACGTCCTGCTTCCGGCCTCCTTCTTTGCGATGATCGTCAAGGCCGTCAGCGAAAAGGACCAGGTCAAGGCCTGGACCGACAAGAACCGCATGACGTTCGCCGTAACCGGCGATTCCATTAACTTCACCTTCAGTTCGTCCCTGGTGGATGGGACCTTCCCGGATCTGGACGAGATCTTGAAGATCGAAAAGGCCGTAAGGAGCACGCTCACCTTCGAGATGCCGGCCCTGCAGAGGTTCGCCAAGCGCGCCAGGGTCTTCTCGAAGAAAGATGCGGCCATGGTCATCCAGCTCAAGGATATCGGCGGCGCGCTGAACGCGCGTGCAATGGCCAGATCGGACGAGATCGGCGAGACCCGCGACTCGATCGCACTCACGGCCTCCGATGGCTCGGAAATGCTTTTCGCGGTCAACGCCGACCGGATCGTCAGGGTCTGCGAGGCGGTGGACGAACCCGCCCCGACTTTCAAACTGGTGGGACACAATGCGCCCATCCTGGTGCGCTGCCCGAAGTCCGCCATGATCCTGGTCACCATGCCAATGTTCATCCCCGACGTGGAGCGGGAGAAAATGGACCTGTTCGATGATCTGCCGATAGCCATCCCGCTCCTTGCGAAAGCGATGACGGATGTGCCCGTCCCCGCATAAAGGCGGTGACTTGTGGCCGGTCAATTGGCTTTCTTCACAACCTCCGCCTCAACCCTTCGGGATAAGGCAGAGTCAGTCCCGGCTTTAGTCGATCTGCTCATCGATCTAAAGCGGAAAGTGCCGCCCGGGACGAACGTGCGGGTCCATCCGGATAACAGGAACAACCACATCCCGAACGATCAATACAACACCTGGGATGCCTGTATTGTCGCCGGCCGGGATTATTTGGTCGGTAAAAGTATGGATATAAATGAGTTTCTCCGGAAGCACACTTCCGCCTTGAACGATTGGCAGCAGGCAGCTTACCGGATCGCCTGGCATTACCCCGACCTTCAGGTGATCGTGGAAACCGGGCATAACGGTCCCAGGCACTATGACTGGGCCATCTATCGCCGAGGAGAATATGTCAACTTCTCCCTGCCGCATCAAGACGCCGGCGGCGAGCGGGATTACATTTCCCGGGATGGCCGCAAACGCGTCCTGATCAACGTCGACTGAATTTCTCCCGCTTTCTCCACAATCAAAACCGTGTCACCCGACCTGGGTGACACGCAAGACGGCCCGAGCTGCCGCTCAGGCCGTGCTGCGTGTCTCTCATTCTCTTGTGTTTTCCGCCCGTTGGTTTTGCCAGGGCGTGAACATCTTTCGTCAGGGCGCATGCCACGCGCCGTCATCGTCAGCAGCAATTCAATTCAGGAGGACACCTATGCCCCTGAAAAATCCAAGGAGGTAAGCATGAGCGACAGCTCAAAAGCCGTTGTGCTCAACGACACCCTGACTGCTTCCCGGGCCCGAATCAGCCCAGCGGTGAAGCAGATCCTGACGGGTCTCCTCAAAGAGGCGACCGTCGCCGTGCAAGACGAGTATTTCTACCTGGTGGACTTCGGTCCGGATGTCCGGCCCCAGCGTCACACCGTCTCGCACGATCTTTTCTGCACCTGCGGGCTGGAGCAGGATTGCGTGGCCGTTACCGCCGTCAAAAAGTACCTGAAGGATGGCGGCGAGCCGGCTCGCACGCCGGAGAGCGGATACTACCCGGTGGCACCGCATATCTGCCCGGTCTGCCGCGGCAAGGTCCATCCAGACATCCGCCTGTCGTCCCACCATCGGGGAATTGGCTGGCGATGCGAAAAGGGCGGCGCTGCCTGCTACTGGACCGCCCAGGTCAATGCGCTCAAGGCTCGCTGCCAGAGCAAGCAATCCCGGCCTGGAGCGGTCGAGATCGTTTCTTTCCAGAACAACCCCTTCAAATTTCCTCCAGGGTATGACCCGTACAGGGTGTACCCGGCCGAGGGATGCCCATTTTATTAAATCCACAGAAAGGAGGTCGCTTAATGATGGCGACCACTCATCCCGATACGCAAACCGCCAGCTTGCTCTTTTCCGTGGCAGCCGGCTCCCCCGCGAGCCTGGCGACTGAGCAGGCGGTGCTCGATGGCGATTGGGTGAATATGCCCTTCCCGGGCCGTAAAGGCAAAGATGAGGTGACGGATGTGTAGTAGGCAGCTGCCCCTTTTTGGGGAAGCTTCGACAGATCAATCGAGTGACTTAATGGCTATACGAAACTCGGCCTCGACAAAAACACAAATGGAGCAGCCTGGGCAATTCGGTCCACTTATCCCAGACGAAGCTGCAGGGCTTTCCCAGGTCATTGTCCCCGGAGATCGCTTCGTGGATGTCACCGAAGACGCCCGTACGGCCGGGTTCAACTCCCGCCGGTGGGCGGCCGTCCACATATCCCGCGATCTTCTCAAGTTGCTGGAGCCTGTCTCGGTTGAGAAGGATGCCGGTATCGAAATGCAGTTGGAAGCCCGGCTCTGGAACGTGCTGTGGGCCTCCTGGCACCAGTTGTTCCTCGACCCGCATGCGGATGAGCTCCAGTTCACCATCGGTATGGACCGCATCCCTGATCGCTCCAGCGGAGAAACCGTTCAGGAAGTGGTACGCATCCATATTGTCATCCTCAGAGAAGAAGCCCTCCCGCTGGTCCTGATCAGCCGGCCAGGCGACTTTCCATAGAATCGCTAGAAGGCAAGGCCTTCCCATTGGAAGGATCTGCGCCCGCCCCCCAGCGGTCCAGCATCCCGAGCTGATGGAAAAACGTAACATAGGTGATGCAGAAGAAGCTTCTGAAAGCAGAGAAAGAGAGAGGAGCCTTTTTTAGGCTCCTCTCGATCTTGACTGAATGCAATAATAGCGGAAACATTGGAAATATCTTGCCTAATGTATGGCTGCATATGCCAGGGATTGAGGATTTTCCCTACCCCCTGGCACATGCAGCTCGCGATGTCGGGTGGATCATAAAAATCCACAAATTTCAATCGACACATCCAGGGGAGAGGCAACGATCGCCTGAGCTGCACCTAGCGAAACCATCGAATTTTAATCCTCCCCTCTAATGGGCAGGCGACAAGAGGTCGGGAAATTCTTCCCCTTCGAGTCCCTTATTTCAATCTACGTCTCCGTGCGAAAGGCGACCAGAATAACACCTGCTTCTTGAGAAGCACCCCAGAGTTTCAATCCACCCCTCCGAAGCGAGGCGACGCCCAACGTCCCTCGCTGGCGCTGGATCTGATGGTTTCAAACCACGCCTCCGGGGGGGGAGACGACAACGAAATATGGGCGAAAACCATCTTGCGAACCTATTTATTGCTATTTCTACGAAAAATCACTTAATTTCGAGCCTACTCTGCGCCAAATTTTGCATTCACTTCCTACTTGCCGCCAGTCGAGACCTTTGCTCGCGCTCGATGCGTTCTTTCAGAAAGACTTTGATCAATGATTGGTAAGGCACATCCCGTTCGTTCGCCATCTGACGCAGCGCTTCCAGCATGGGCATTGGCAGGCGTAAAGAGATCGACCGGGTGGATGGCTTGAGGTTCGGAAAAACAGCGCGCCGGGCTTGTTTCCAATCGATATAATCGGAAAAGTCGTTCTCAGCCCAGAAAGCGCGTTCCTCGTCTTCGTTTTTAAAATTGGAAATCTTCTTGTTCATAAATCGCTCTCTCCTTGCTACTCATATCCCGGGCAGAAATAAGCCGGATCCGTTCACCACGTATGGTAAAGGCAATAAATAGCGATCTACCTGTATTGGTCTGACCCAGGATAAAAGAACGCGGCTCCTGGTGGGAAGGGGCTGAATCCGTTGAAATCAAGAGGGGTAAATTAAAAAAGACCTCTTCGCACTCTCCGATTGAGACCTGGTGCATTTCCCAGTTCTTCTCCCGGTTGTTTTCATCCCAATCAAATCCATGGATATTATTTGAATCCATTTGAAATGTATATTATCACAATATACATTTAGTAGTTATTGAAAGCCGCTGATATTCAGGCATTCCTTCGGACAGAAGAACGAGTTTGGAGAAAGCCACCTGGATCGATTTTCTGAGCATCATTGCGATACAACATTGAAGAATATACTGGCCACCTGAAGGTACAGCGAGCTGGCGAGCGAACGGGGAAAATTAGCGATATCAGGGCGGATTTTTGGCTCTGGTTCTCGTCTTGGAATTATTTACCCTCCTTTTTCAGCTTTTGCCTACCGTTTCTTTTGTCCCCTCCCTCCGGTGAGGAATTGCCCGCAGCGGATCGACGGCCTTCTCAGCCTTATTCATTATATGTCACACATAAGCGCTCAAACCTGAATCGGTTTGAGCGCTTATGTGTGATGTCCTGAATGTTCAGGCTCATTCACTTCGTCAGGCCTGCGATACCTGCGCAGGCGTACTCCGGGAGCAGTATTCCGAAAAATCAAATTAAAAATAAGGATTCGGATTAACGCCAGGCCTCACCAGCCTGAAACCATCCTACGGGCAGGTTCCAAGAGTCACATCTGTATATACCGGGCTCCGGGAAAGCACATTCTGCTGGCTGTTGAAAGCTACAAACTGGTATTTAAAGGTTGCCGAGAGAAAGCCCTGTGCGCCCGGTACGGCATCTGCGGGCAGCTTGGTTTCATACGAACCGTTTCCAAGGGGTGTCATAAGGATGCCATTATTCCAATCTGTGGAGGATTGGGAGCTGGTGAGACGGTAGAATAACAAAACGCTGGCAACACTCTGTGGAGCGGCTACCTGGAGCTTCAAATCAAGCTGGTTCGGACTGCAGGTGGCCTTGTTGGCGTTGCGGTGGTTGAAAACCTTGGGGTTGACCTGGATATTGGAAAAGAAGGGACCGGCGATGGTTACCGTTGGTTCCATTGTTGCGGTAGGCAGAACGACTGTAGGCGTGACTGTGGGCGTGTTGGTCGGAAGGGGAATTGCCTGAGAAGAGCTGGTGTCCGGCGCAATGATGCTCGGCAAAGGGGCATGACTCACAGTATATACCACCGGTGCGGTGCAAGCCGCGGTCGGAAGCGAACCCCATGGAGAATCGGAAATCACATCCATTTTTGCATTGAACGCATAGAAATACCAATTGACTTTCCCTGGCGCTCCAACGGAAACGGGGGAAATGAATGGGCTAAGATCCACGGTCGATCCGCTGAATGTTTTTACTCCCGTGGACGGGCTGCCGGTGTACGTGAGCAGCACGGTATCGTACGTGATCAATCCGTCAATTTCGTAATCAATATTGGCGTACTTGACTACATCGGTTGGATCTTTGACCGTGGCGGTAAAGGTCAATATCGCGGGCGCGGGTGTCGTGGAACATTTATAGGAGTACGCCATGCTCTCCGGAACAACCTTGACCGTCGTATTATTGTACATGAAACCTGGCGGAGGCGCACTGGCACTGACCGGGCACGGCCCGCTGAATCCATATCCCGAGAAAAACATACTCACTGCATTCACCACACAGACTCGCACTGGCGCAGAACGGGCTGAACTGCTGCCTTTTTGTACCTCGGCCTGCAGGTAATATTCGCCAGCCGAAATCTTGTTTGTATCCCAGGTGATCCCGCCAGCCAGGTTGTTTGCATCCGGTGCGGGTTTCAAGGCGGTCGTTGCGCCGATCTCGGTGCCGTTGGCGTAAAAGACGATCCGGTCCGCGCCGGCACTGACATGGGCAAGCGCATTCAGGCTGCCCGGGGTGATTCCCAGGGGCCAGATGGTGGTGGAAGTGTGCGGATAGATCATATCGATGGACATGCCCGGGCTGCTGGTGGTAGGCAGGTAACAGGCAGCCAGGAGAAGGCTGATGATAACAAGAGTACTTAAGATAAGGGGCAAACGTATCTTCATGGCGATTCATTCCTCCATATATAACGGATGAGCACATTTTATTGAATTAATTTATCATTTCTAATATTCATCATCCATCCTTCCTTTGTACTGGATAATTTTTACCAATATTAACAAAGATGAATATCAGCCGGAGTACGGGAAATTAAATAAATGAGGCATTGCGAGCACCAGCCGGAGCCTGCAATGCCATACATTTTTTCACGAAATGTCTAATGCAAATTCATATTTTGAAACGAGGGTGGAGTTCAGCCCGGATGGAAGGACCTAGCTTCGGGAGGTGTTGATAAATTTATTATCCTGGGGGATGTGGATAGCTGGAAGACCATTTGCCTGTTCACCGAGAATAGTACCGGCTGCATCCCTTACCACCGTAGACAACTCTAATTCACACCATCGGACGCCACACACAAGCGCTCAAATCCATCCAGGTTTGAGCGTTTGTGTGTGATGCCTGAATGTTCAGGCTCACTCACTTCGTCAGGCCTGTGATACCAGGACAGGCGTATTCGTGAGCAGTATTCAAAAAAATCCATTCAAAACCACAGAAAACAGAAAAGGAGGCACGATGGAAGTCATGACGATTTCCAATTCACGCTACGGCGGCTCAACCGTCGTGGTCAGTGGTTATGCCATGAACCACAACAACCAGATTGTTTTGCTCGACATTGCGCCGATGCATCCCAAGCTCGTGGGGGCAATCTGGGCCGAACTGGTCAGCGGAACGCCGCGTTCCCTTTGGTTGACAGATCCCGGCAATGGACGGGACTGCTCGGTGCGCGGGATGGGATCGGCTTATACACGTCTGCTGGTGGACGTGCCACAGCTCTCGCTCCCAAACGCTGCCAACGCAAGAGCACGCTTCTTGCGCTGCGTCTACCCAAAAGCGCTGAAAGCAACGGTCAAGAGAGACTACGAGAAATTCTATGTTCTCGAATGGCCGGGGATGAGCGCAGGGAGAGCGCTGGCCGCCATGCTGGAACGCGATACCCCCTACCCCATGCTCATGGACTGGGGTGAGGCACTCCTGAAATATGGAATCGCGCATGGCAACATCCGGGCCCTGGAGCACGGAGGAACTTCTCCGCTTGGGTACGAGGTAGACAGCCCCGAGGACGGATGGGCTGCATTTATCGCATCGGCCAACCGGGATGGTGTAGTTTCCATCCGGTAACACCAACAAAAATCACAGAATCCACAGAAAGCGAGGTACTAATATCATGCGTATCGCAGGACAAACGAAACTTGGGTATTACCCAACACCCACAGAACAGACCCATCTCATTTCAACCTGGTTGAAAACAGACGGCAGCAGCCTCGGTGTTCGCCTGCTGGATCCCTGCGCCGGGCAGGGCGAGGCCATCGAAGGGATCGCCCTGGCACTGGGAGGCGGCGAGACGTACGGCATCGAGCTATCCGACGTACGATCCGAAGAAGCCAAAAAGCACCTGCATTCCGTCCTAAATACCGGCTTCGAATATGCGGTTTTGACGCGCGGAACCTTCTCGGCCGTCTTCCTGAACCCGCCTTATGACGGGGAAACTATGACTGGCGGTGGCCAGCGTCTGGAGGAAACCTTCCTACGGGACGCCACGCCGCTGCTTATGCAGGAAGGCGTGTTGATCTATATCATCCCCCACATCCGCATTACGGAAGTGGTGGCCCGCCATCTGGCCGGCTGGTACAAGGACCTGCGCTGCTTCAAGTTCGCAGGGGATGACTTCGAGGATTTCAACCAGATCATCATCCTCGGCACGAAAACCAGTTACCGATCCCCGACAGATCGGCGCGTGGCTGAAATCCAGGCCTGGGCCGACCTGCAGGTCGTTAACGGATGGAAAGAAACCGGGAAAGACGATGACCCTGCACCAATCACCGCCCCGCTACTCGCGATCAGCGCCGGCAACGGCGATTATCTGATCAAGCCTGCACCTGAACGAGGCGAAAACAACCAGGTCTTCCGTTTCAAGTTCCAACCGATCACGAACGACGACTATGTGCGGCTCGCGATCGATGCGGCCCATCGGCTGGATAGCGGGCGCGCCTGGACAGAACTTCGTCCACCCCTGGAAAAAGAACCCATAACACCGGCCATTTCCCCCCGCCAGGGGCATATTGCGATGCAGGTAACTGGCGGTCTGCTCGGCACCAGCAAGATCAATCACAACGGGAAGCCGATGCTGCTGAAAGGGAGCTTGCGAAAGAAAACCCTGCTCATCCAGCGCGGAGAAATTGTCCAGGTTCTCGAGGGTGGCCTGGACGAACTCGACGATAACGACAAGAAACATCTGAAGCGTGTTGAAATCGAAGAGAAGTTCGAGCCGGTCATCACCACGTTGACCCCGGAGGGAGAAATCAAAGTAGTGGACGAACCGAACGAAGTCACCGAAATACTCAAGACGCACGTCGGAGAGCTGGTGGATATCGTGGAAGAACGGAACGTTCCGCTCTACCGCTACGACCCAACACAAGAAGAATGGAATGCCGTGTCGGCTCTCTCACAGGGCCGCGCCTGGCCGGGCCAACCCCCGGGGTTCTCGGAACCGCAGAAGCACACCATCATCGCCGCTGCAAGGACACTTCGCGCTCGCAACACCATCTTTCAGGTGGTGGAGATGGGCGGCGGCAAGACCGGCACCGGCACCGCCACCGTGGAACTGCTGCACCAGTACGGCGAACGGCAGGGGAAGCAAGCCTCCATCGCCTATCCCGTATTGGTCGCTGCACCTGGCATGGTTACCAGCGATAGCGCCAACTGGGTGGAAGAAGTCCCCCAGATCGTTCCCGGCGCAGTCGCCCGCACCGTGCGTATCACCGCCCGCCCCGTTCCCAAGCCGGCCAGGATCATCGACTGGCTCAAGAGGATGGCAGAAGCGCAGTGGAAGGCGTTCTCCCTCGACGAAGAAGCACAGACAGGCAAAGACGCAACCGCGGTCTACCAGGCCGTTCGCGAAGCCCTGGAGAAATCCAGGGTAGTTTTGAGCGAACCGGCTCTGAAAGCACTAAGGTGCTCGCTGCACGATGCCGGAAAGACTCCCCTCGCCAAACGCACATGCGCCAAAGCGCCCAACCTTCTGGATGGGCGAATCGGGGGACTTTTATGGATGGAGGCGGGCAACCTGCTGCGCGACGAGAACCATGTCGCCGAGATCCAGGACAAGCCCAGCCTGGCCGGTTTCGTGGCCGATTACCAGGCCGGACGGTTGCCTGAAAAGGCCTTTGCTGTACTATCTTACGAAACCGCCAAGCTCGGTCCGGGACGTGTTCCATCCTACATGACCAGGCCGTGGATCTTCCGTGTCTACGACCACGCTACAGAACAAGACATCAACGAAATGCGGATGGTCCCCGCTTGCCCGCATTGCGGCATGCCGATTGCAGAAATGTATTCCCGTAAGGAAGGCTCAGGGTTTGGGCAACCGTATCAAGATGAGATCATTTCTCTATCGGAGATGGAGGAATGGTCGGCTGCCCGCCGGCGGTTCTGCCAGGCGCCTCACCCTCAGCGGATCTGGAAAGCCGAAGAAGAATGGACCGATGCGAAAGGCAACAGGCATACCGGCAAGCATGAAGAAGCCCTAATAGATGAAGAAGGACACCCTTACGTGTGCGGCGCCCCCCTGTTTGAATACAGCGGCCTTCGGCGCGTAGCGGGTACCACTTACATTTCCCGCAAGGCAAAAGGCTTTTTCAAGACTACTGTTTTTGACGAATTACATAAAGCAAAGAGCAAGGGCACGGGCGTAGGGCATGTCATGGCAGTCCTGGCAGGAGCTACGAAATACAAGATCGGCCTGACGGGCACCCTCTTTAACGGGATTTCTACTTCCATTTTTTGGCTGCTGTATCGCATCCTTTACACAGTGAGGCGGCAGTATGGTTTCGATGCGGAAATGGAATGGGCCGAGCAAATGGGGCTGATCAAGCGGACCTTCTACGTGGATGAACATGCCACCGTCCCCGAGGATGGCGCCTATACCGGTCGCAAGTTTTTTGAGACCGTCGACGAACGCCCTGGCATCTCCCCAAACATCGCAAAATACATCCTGCCGATCTGCATATTCGCATCGTTGCAGGATATGGGTCTGCCTCTGCCCCCGTACAACGAAGAAGTCGTACGCCTCGACATGACGCCGGCAATGAAAGCTCAATACGAGGCACTGGATGGCTCGCAGAACGAACCACCCTCCGGATTGTTCAAATGGGCGCTGGAAGAGAAGAAACGTCCAGACGGCACCGGCAGGGGTGCCATCGGCGTGTGGTGGAGCGCGATCTTCAACCGACCGGATGCCATGTTCCGCGACGAGCAGGTGATCTTTAATCGTCGCATCAGCGGCAAAGGCCGGTTTGCAAAGAGAGTGCCGGAGGTGGTAGCCAGTGTTCCGGCTGTGCATTCCGGCAGCCTGCTCCCCAAAGAGGAGTGGTTGTTAAGCATGATCAAAGCCCAGCTTGCCGCCGGACGGAAGTCCATGGTATATGTGCGGCAAACAGGCGAACGGGATATCCAGGGACACCTGGCCGAGATATTAACAAACGCAGGGATTCGAGTGGAGATCATGAGTCCTTCCATTCAACCCAATAAACGCATCGACTGGCTGAAAAAGAACGTTGGTAGGTTTGACGTTCTGATCACGAACCCCCGTCTGGTGGAGGTTGGCCTCAATCTGACCATGCTGCCCACGGCGATCTTTTTTCAGATCGACCCGAGCTTTTATTCGCTCTACCAGGCCATGAAGCGGGTTTTCCGCCCCTTCGCTCCCAAACCCGTCCAGGTTTACTTCGCTGTCTACAACGATACGGTCGAGGCCACGATCCTTGACGTGATGGGCGAGAAATTCCTGTCCAACCAGCTTTTGACGGGACAGGAGATCGGCGGCGCCCTGGTTCCAGACGACGCCGGCAGCGTCCTGCAGGTGGCAATTTACCGGACGATGAACCATGTCAGGACCCAACCGGCCACCGGCTTGTTTGGCTCACAGAACAAGGGAACGACCTTATCGCCGGTAGGCTCACCGACCGCCGCATCCCCCTCTCTCCGTCCCGCTCTTACGCTGGACGATTGGAAGATGCAGCATGGAAATGCAGCCGATCAGATCAAGCGCAAGCGGGCCAGGAAACAGTTGCCCGCGGGCCAGTTGGCCCTCGATCTGTTCAATTTTGCGCTCGATCAAAACAACTAAGCAAGGTACCAATAACAAACCCCCTGCAGGGGACAGACACATACCCCTGGATGGGGGTGGAATCTGTCCCCTGCCTTTTTTCACAGAAACGGAGACAGACATGCAAGATCTATTTCACACCCCCACTTCACCATACAGAATCACAAAACTTAAAACCCTGCCGCTTCGAGACCAGCCCGCCTACCGGGTCACTTCGAACGCCGCCGCCTGCAGCCTGGCCGAACTACTGGCCGCAGTGGTTGGTGGGACGCAGCAGATCGAAATCGCAGAAGGCCTGCTCGCCCACTTTGGCGGGGATATCCAGCGCATCTTCAAGGCGAGTGTGGCCGAGATCGCTCAGGTGCACGGAATTGGCCAACAAACGGCGGTTCGTCTCAAGGCTGCCCTGGCTTTGGCGATCCGGCTCCACGAGCCGACCGGAGAACGTCCGGTGATCAATTCCCCTGCCGACGCAGCTGCCCTTGTACAATATGAGATGGCTTTGCTGGAAGTTGAACATCTGCGTGTTCTGCTGCTCGACACACGCAATAGAGTACTTGATATTGTTGAAGTGTATGTGCGCTGATTCACGCGACTGAGTATCACCTACACAGTAGGTCAGGACTGGATGAATGTCCTGGGGACGCTCAACCTACCTGAGATGGAAACATCGAGGGGAAAATAGCATGTTGAGAAAGCGAGCAACTCCAAAAGCGATGCGGAGAGTTTGGCTCGCAAGTCCCGAGCTGTATGGTTAAGGCTAAACTGCTTAAAGTCCAGCCCATCCATGTAAATCGACCACAACCGGAAAATCGCTTGAAACCGGGTCCAACATGCGTTCGCAATCTGTATACGTGCGTGTCGACATCCCATGTTGGTGGAGCTGTCAATGAGACAGTTAAAGGGCGAACGGGCAACCTAACCAGCTCTAGCAAAAGTACTCAACCGACGGAAATCAGGATCGCCTAAAAGCCGCGAGGCTCAAGGTGACGGAGTCGCCGTAGTAGTCAGAGGACGGGAAAGCCGTCCACACACAGCACCTGCGGTTCTGTGCAGGTGTGGCAAAGGGCGACAGGTGATTTTCGACAGCAAATAGAAAGAAGGTATGCGAAATGCAAAACGCCAACACAATATTTACAGTCATGCAAGAACGTGGAAAGAAAGGTCTACCAGTAGAACGACTGTACCGAATGCTGTTCAACAAAGCCCTCTATATACAAGCCTACGCAAAACTGTACTCCAATAAAGGCGCAATGACGCCCGGAGCTACTCCGGAAACCGTGGATGGAATGTCCATAGACAAAATTGATAACCTGATCGAAGCCATCCGATACGAACGTTATCAATGGACTCCAGTTAGAAGGACATACATCAAAAAGGCTAACGGAAAGATGCGGCCACTCGGATTACCCACATGGAGCGACAAACTGCTGATGGAAGTAATACGCTCGATCTTAGAAGCATATTACGAACCGCAATTCAGCAAGCATTCCCATGGATTCCGAAATGGAAAAGGTTGCCACACCGCTCTAATGGAAGTACAGAAAACCTGGACCGGAGTCAAATGGATTGTTGAAGGCGACATCTCCGCGTATTTCGACACAATCAACCATTCGGTTTTGCTCGGAATATTGCGAGAAAAGATCAACGACAATCGATTCATTCGACTCATCCAAGGATTGCTGGAAGCAGGATACCAGGAGGACTGGAAGTTCAACAAGACGTACAGTGGGACTCCGCAAGGAGGGGTGCTATCACCCCTGCTGGCGAACATCTATCTCGACAAGCTGGATAAACACGTTGAAGAGGTTATCAAAGCCTTTAATAAAGGAACCAGAAGAGCATCAAGCCAGGAGTATATAGCATTGACCTCGCAGAAAAGTGCTGCGGTGAAGAAAGGGGCCAAGAAATTGGCAAGCGACCTTACGAAGCAAATGAGAAAGATGCCTTCAGTAGATCCAAACGATCCGAACTACAGGAAGCTCAATTACGTGAGATATGCTGACGACTTCATGCTGGGAGTAATCGGTTCCAAATCAGATGCCCAAGAAATAAAGCAGAAAATTGGGAAATTCCTCGAAGACAACTTGAAACTGAAACTTTCCGACGAGAAAACATTGATAACCAATGCAGCCCAAGAAACTGCAAAATTCCTGGGATACGAAATCAAAAACCAAACAAGCAACACAAAATTGACCCAAAGCCAAAACGGTTCAAAACGGCGGAGCGTCAATGGAAGAATAGCGCTGCTTGTACCTCACAACGTGACCGAGAAGAAAAGCAAACCATACCTGCGAAAAGGCAAACCGATACATATCCCTCACCTCGAGGTAAACAGTGACTATTCAATAGTCTATGAATACCAAACAAAGTTAAAAGGATTGTATCAGTACTACGCCCTGGCAACCAACGTCTCATCACTCAACCACCTGAAATGGATTATGGAGCAATCCCTGATGAAAACTCTGGCGGCTAAGCATAAAAGCTCAATGAAAGCAATGTATGCAAAGTACGCCAATGGCTCAAATGGAAAGCAGCCCAAATACATAAAGGTAACGGTTGAAAGGGACGGAAAGGAGCCCCTGGTCGCAATGTTCGGTGGCTTTTCTTTGGAACGAAAGCATGTCTGGGAGATCAATGACCAATTACCTGCACCGATGACCAGCCTGGGAGCACACACAGAAATCCTGCAAAGATTGCTCGCAGATAAATGTGAAATCTGTGGTTCCACTGACAAGGTAGAAGTACATCATGTCAGAAAGCTGGCAGAGGTAAAAGGGCCCATAAACGAACGCACGGATTGGAAAAAGTATATGGCAGGCCGGCAACGAAAGACGCTCGTAGTGTGCCAGAAATGCCACAAAACCATCCATGCGGGAAAACCACTACCTGCATTAGCAAATCACTAGAGAGCCGGATGATGCGAAAGTATCAAGTCCGGTTCGGAGGGGGGCGGTTGGAAAAGGACGGAAACGTACCTCGCCAGCCGCCTACCCTACAGTGGGAGCGTAAATTCATCCCAGGTGCGTGTGGCGGAAGTTTTCAGGCCAGCCATCCAGCGCAACTCCCCGGCGATTCTTATATGTCACAATCATCCAAGTCAAGATCCGACCCCAAGCCCGGATGATGTTGCAGTTACCCGCGCGATTGTGCAGGCCGGGAAACTTTTGGACATTTGCCTGCTCGATCATCTGGTAATAGGTGGTAGTCGCTGGGTGAGTCTCAAGGAACGGGGCCTTGGATTTAGCTGATTTGTCGCGCCCAACGTAACTCAAGAAAGGAATTGAATCCAGCATAACCCAAGAATGCGGGGATTAAAAGCATAGAAAGTAACTCTTTTCTTTTGGTTCCGCCTGGAGGAGATATATCCAGGCGGAACCATCATCACCTGGTTGGTTGTTAAGTTTAGGAAGTGTGACCAAGTCTGTGCGAAATTGAGGCCAGAAAGCTTGGTTTTGTTTAAAGGTGCATTGAATCATTCTCCTGATGAAATCAACGAAACTTTTCCCTCATAAATAATGATATCCAGAACTTAATTCAGGTGGAGGGTAGAAGCGGGAACCGGGACTATCGTGGACGTTCTAGATGTGCTGCGCCAGCCGTTCGAGGATAAACTGGGCACATCCAGATGGGCACAAGGCTCGCTGACCTTCCAAGTCGGCTTCCAACTGGTCGGTGAAATGAACCCATATCCATATGGATACACGCAATATACCATATTTCACATGCATTACCAAGAGGTTATCCTGAATTCGGGATATCATTGGAAGTGGGATCGTAGAAACCGGCAATAAATTGGTGGTGGAAGTACGTTTGAAAGGCTCAGGGATGTATTGGGCCGAGTCGCATATCAACTCGATGTTGGCTCTTCGCAACTTTGTATGCAGTGGTCGCTGGAAAGAAGACTGGCCCAAGATCGAAACCCATTTACGTCAGCACACCTATCAGCAAAGCAGCCAGTTGCATCAATCTCGGATAAAACCTGTTCCAGCCAGCCAATCGAAAACCCTAGCGATTGCCCCGCCTACTGTCCAGATTATCCTTTCACCAAAGGAACCTATCAAGCCCAAGGATAATCCATAGCGAAAATTCAAATTCGGCCGAGCTCACTATCAACGAGACTATCCCGCGAAAAAGTGACCCACACCCTTTATCTCTGCTCTGAACAGTGTACTATACCAACCACAAAAATGCACACAATAATATCTTAGGAGGGGGTGTCTGCACTGATATCAAAACCGCCACCTCTAAAAAATGGCGGTTTTAATATCAATTTACCAAACTCGTACGAGGATCCATTGTACCCAGCGCCTCCCCCAAGTGGCGGAGGGAAATTTCCCCCACCCGGTTGATGGCAAAGAGCAGCTTTTTGTATATCATATTTTTATGACACGCGTATATATAGCCAACGCCCATTTGGAAGAACGTTCAGCACTCCGTTTGGTCATTCTCGATCTCGACATGGAAGTGGTAGGGGAAGCCGCAGATTGGCCTGCCACGCTAGCCCTGGCCCCTGCAACCTGCCTGGATATGTTGCTGGTGGATTGGAACCTGCTTCCCGCAGGCTTGGGAACGCAGTCCATATCAGCACTGCGCCTGACCTGCCCGCATGCCCTCGTGGTTGTGCTGATCAGCCATCTTTCTAGCCACGACCAGGCTGCCTTCTCTGCCGGGGCAGATGCATTCATCAGCAAAGGTGAGACACCCGAGCGTGTCACAAACCGCTTACGCGCCATTGCTGCTGGTGTTGTTCTCAACTAATGGGAGCCGGTTCGAAGTATGAAAAGCAGGCTGATATAGTAAGTCCTTGTGTTTCTCGGCCACTTATTCTAATGAATAGCCAGGAATGTAATAATGGATGATAGGTTATCAATTCTGGTAGTTGATGATTTTCCATTCTATGTTGACACTCTTGCGGCAGTTCTGGATGTCAATGGTTTTATAGTTCAAAAAGCGTATTCTGGAGCAAACGCTCTGGAGATCCTTCAGGGTCACCCCGTCGACATCCTGCTGACAGATGTCAACATGCCGGGCATGGATGGGATGGAACTCTATCGGAAAACCAAGAAAATACACCCTAACATTACCGCCATTTTAATGACGTCCTATGCACCGAACGAGTTGATCGAGCAGGGTAACGCGGAAGGGGTCAAGGCAATTCTGGAAAAACCAGTGGATATCGAATTCCTGCTGACGCTATTTAGATCCATTAAAAGAATAAATTCAAATGCTCAATAAAGGATGCCAGGCATTCGGATACAAATGGCTTAGTACTGATTTGGTAGTTTATCGAGGCGAATTTTTTTATTCCTACGATAGCAATAATGGCATATTCGGTTTCAAAACCTCTGAAGGCAATGATGAAAAAGTTGCTTTCTACGGACGGAAATGGGCAATTCTTATTTATCGATAAATCCAAACTTTAATTGACCGTGGCTATCACCTTCAGAAAGGTTTCAACCACTTCCGGATCGAAGTGCTTACCGGATTGTTCGCGGATGTAATCAAGTGTCTTTTCCGTGGACCAGGCCTTGCGATAGGGCCGGTCGCTGGTGAGCGCATCGTAAACATCCACCACTGCGAAGATACGCGCGGTTATCGGGATCTCCTTTCCTTTCAAACCGCGCGGATAGCCTGTGCCATCCCATTTCTCGTGATGGCAATAAGGGATGTCGAGCGCCTGCCGGAGATATGCTATCGGTGAAAGCATATCGTAGGCAAACCTTGGATGCTGGCGCATGATCTCCCATTCTTCGGGTGTAAGCTCTCCAGGTTTAAACAGGATGCTGTCTGGCACGCCCATTTTGCCGATATCGTGCAGCAACGCCCCGCGCCGGACCAGCACAAGCTCGGATTCGTTCATACCCATGAAGGTTCCCATTTCCTGGGTCAGCCTGGTGACGCGCTGGGTGTGGCCTTCGGTCTCCCGGTCACGCAGGTCCAGCGCCTTCGACCAGCCTTCAATGGTCTCATCGTAGGCTATCGCCAGTTCGAAGTTGGAGCGCTGCAGGTTTTCGAATAACTGGTTGTTGTCAATGCCGATGGCTGCCTGGCCCGCCAGGGTCTCGAGAAAGTCCAGCCATTCTGCATCTGGTTCCAGCAGGCTGCGCTGGAAAACCTCCAGCACCCCCTTGATCTGTCCTTTGATTATCAGTGGAACAGCATGGTAGGAGACAAAGCCCTCTTCGGAAGCCAACTCCGGATGGACAAATGGTTTTTCCACTTTGCGGAGATCGGGAATGCTCATCATCTGGCGTTCGAGTGCAACGCGTCCGGCGCCCTGCTCGCCCAGGCGCACATGAATCTTTCTGACCGAATTGCTTCTAAAACCGGATTCGGCAGCATATTCCAATGCGTTGATGGCCGGATTGAAAAGCAGGAGCAGGGCGGCATCCACCTTGAGTTGGGAGACCGCATTCTTGAGGAATACGTTGAGGGTAATGTTCAGATCGAAGCTGGCGCTGATGGCCTGGTCGATGGTACGCAGGGCCTGCAGGCGCTGCAACTGCTGCTCGGTCTGCTCGCGCAGGCGCGAGCGGTGGATGGCATTGGCGATGATCTTGGCCAGGGTCGCCAGCAGTCGTTCGTCGAGGTCATTGAATGCATCGGCAGTTTCGCTCTCGATCGCAATGGCGCCAATCACCTTCTCGCCGGCGATCATTGGCGCATACAGGCCAGAGCGGATGCCCGGAAAGGTCTCGATGTAACGCGGGTCGGAGGTCAGGTCGCTGCTGCGCACCAGCTCGCCATGCTGGATCACCCAACCATTCATGCCCTGGCCGACCTGCCCAACCAGGCTGTTCAATCGCTTGATTTCCGCCGCATAATTTTTTGGGGTCAGGCCGGGCGCGGCATAGCCGATGATCTCCAATTCGTCGCCCTGCTCCTGCCTGAGGCGGACCACCGCGTGGTGCCAGTCCAGTTGTTCCTTTAAAATATCAATGATTTTCCGGCCGATCTCGGCTGGCGTAAGATGGCTGCTGAGTCCCAGGCTGCTTTCATACAGCACCTGCAGCTCCATCAGGCGGCGGTGGATCTCCTGGTCCGCCTGTTTGCGCTGGGTAATATCCATGGTGTAACCAGCCAGCAGGTTCTTACCACCCACGGAAATGGGGAACTTGATGGTGGTATAGTTGCGGCCATTCAAATCTTCATCCAGATTAAGGGTTTTACCGCCAGAAACGACCGCCCAATCGTCGGCAGTCATTTTCGCTGCGAACTCAGAGGGAAAAAGTTCGGGCATGGTCATACCGATCATTTTGGAACCTGGAATGCCGACCATGTCGATATAATTTTCGCTGGCCGCCAATACACGGCTTTCGGTGGGAGTGACCTGCTTGATGAAGGCGTAAATGGGGGAATCCTTTACAAACAAGGAGAGCAGCTCATTGCTCGCGCGCAGATCATCGATGGCCTGCTGGCGCTCAAGCTCCAACTGCTTCTTCTTCAGCGCAGCGTGGATGGTATGCGGCAGACGTTGAATATGGCTGGGAGTTTTGATGACATAATCGGCTGCGCCGCGCTTGATGGCTTCGGCGGCCACTTCCTCGGACCCGGTGCCGGTCACGATGATCACCGGCAGGTTCGGGTCTTTGGCACGCACCGCTTCGAGCACCTGCAAGCCTTCGAAGCCGAGGATATTGAAATCGCTCAGGACAAGATCGAAATCGCCCCTGGCAAGAATGGCTTCAAAGTCAGCGCGTGATGCGGCCTCTACGACTTCAAAGCCGCCATTTTCCTTCTCTAACGCGTCCCGCACCAGTTCCCGGTCGAGCGGGTAATCGTCGACGTACAGGATGCGAACAGGGCTGGTCATAGGTCCCCCTCCGGCGGCGCCACATTCAGCGAAAGCCAGTACCCGTCGATCTGGCGCACCACGCCCAGGAAACCGTCGAACGAGACCGGCTTGACCAGGTAACTGTTGGCGCCCTGGTCGTAAGACAAGGCCCGGTCGCCCTCTTCTTTTGATGAAGTCAGGATGACCACCGGCAGGCGCTTGAGGATGGGGGTGGATTTGATCTGCCGCAGGACCTCAAAGCCATCCACGCCGGGCAGCTTCAAGTCCAGTAAAACCAGGTTGGGCAGGGGGAATGCATTACGGTCGGCAAACTTGCCGCGCCCGAAAAGATAATCCAGCGCTTCCGTTCCATCCGAAGCGACGTGAATGGTATTGAGCAGCTTGGCTTCATGGAAGGCATCCAGGGTCAACTCGACATCCATGCGATTGTCTTCCACGAGCAGGATATGAGCAAGTTTATCCATTTTTACCAACCTCCTTGGGAAGGCGGACGAAAAACGTGCTGCCTTCGCCAACTTTGGATTCAACCCAGACACTTCCCCCCAGCAATGTTACCGATTTTCTGACGGTTGCCAGACCTACACCGGTGCCGGGATATTGTTCTTCGGAGTGCAGGCGTTGAAACATGGTAAAGATTTTTTCCTGGTATTCCTGAGGAATGCCGATGCCGTTATCACTCACTTTGAAGACTACATATTTGCCTTCATTGGAATATGTCAAAGAAACCTGCGGAGGCAGTGCGGGTTTGTGATATTTAAAGGCATTCTCCAGCAGGTTCGTGAACACCTGGCTCAAGAGAGTCTGGTCGCCGATTACCATGGGCAGGCCTTCCGCAATGGTCAATGTGCCATGAATTTCGTCAAGATGAGCCTGCATGTTCCGGTTGATCTCGCTAACAAGACTGACAAGCGAAACCGACTCATGCCGCACACCCGCCCGCCCTAGACGGGCATAGGTAAGCAGGTCGTCGATCAGCTGCCCCATGCGTCCACTGGCCTGCACGATATTATCGATATAGTGCTGGCCTTCTTCATTTAATCTGGCGCGATGGCGGCGGGCGATGATCTCGGAAAAACCGCTGATGGCGCGCAAGGGAGCACGCAGATCATGCGAGACCGAGTAGGAAAACGATTCGAGTTCTTTATTGGCCGACTCGAGCTGGACGGTGCGTTCCCGAACGCGCAGCTCCAGTTCGGAGTTGAGTTGCTTTAATTCTGCTTCGGCTTGCTTGCGCTGGGCTTCGTGGATCAATCCATCCAACGCGAAGGAAATGGCCTGCCCGATCTTGACGAGCAGGGCTTCTTCTTCGTCATCGAACGTGTGCAGTTCCCCGGAATATACCGTCAGCGCACCGATGATCTGGCCGGTCTGCCGGATGGGCACCGCAGCCGAGGAGCGCAGGCCACGCTGCAAGGCAGCCACCCGCCAGGGCCGCATACCTGGATCGGTGGCTATATCCTGGCAGAGCACACAGCGATCTTCCCGGATGGCCGTGCCGGTGGGGCCGCGTCCTAACTCCTCATCCTGATAGGCAATTTTTAGATTGGACAGATAGCCTTGTTCATCACCAGCAAACACGACCGGCGCGACCAGCCGGGCTGCCGGGTCGATCAAACCGATCCACGCCAGGCGGAACTGCCCGTACTCGACAGCCACTCGGCAAGTTTCGCCCAGCAAAGTCTCCCGGTCAGAGGCCTCCACCATGGCCTGGTTGAGCTGGCTCAGTGTGGCATACAAGCGGTTGATGTGCAGGATGCGCTCTTCAGCACGCTTGCTTTCGGTGATGTCGTGCACGGTTCCAACGATATGGATAGTGGTTCCGTCGGCCTCAAAAATCGGGATGGCGGAAACCTGGCCGTACTTTCTGCCGGCCGGATATTCGGTAATCTCTTCCCAGGTGACCGCTTGCCCGGTCTGAATGGCCTTTTTATAGTTTCCAAGCACCAGGGAGCGCGAAGGTTCTGGAATGACCTCTTCAACCAGCTTGCCCACAACCTGTTCTTCAGGTAAACCGGTCGCTCCCAGAAAAGCCTGATTGACCGAGATAAATCGAAAACGTACCCCCTCTTCAACTGCCAGATAGAACAGGATATCCGCAATATTCGCATAGATCAAGGAAAGCTGGCTTTCATTGGCCTGCAGGGCCGCCTCCGCCTGTTTGCGGTCGGTGATGTCAGTGATCGTGCCGACATATCCGATCACCCGGTTCTCCGGATCCATTTCCGGCAGCGCCTGTCCCAACACACAGGCAATCGATCCATCCGGATGGATAAAACGATAATCTGAAAAAGACGGCTGGTGCTCTTGGGCGGATTCCCGCCAGCCCCTGCTTATTTTTTCTCTATCGTCCGGGTGCACGGCTGCCAGCCAGCCATCCCCCAGGGCCTGATCCGCAGATAATCCGGAAATCTGGCACCATTTTGGGTTAACATACGTGGTTGACCCATTGAGATCGGTGCGAAAGATGCCAACCGGGGAAATCCGGGCCAGCGTCTGGTAGGTCCTTTCGCTTTCTCGCAGGGTCTTCGTCGTCTGCTCTATGCGATGGTATCGAATACGATCATACAGTTTGCGAACAAGGATTGACAAATAAGAACATTTGTGCTATTAATGAGGGCATGCAACTGGTGGAACAGCACATCATTGATCGAGAGGACACCCGATTCGCCGTGATCGATCCGGCCTGTTTTGCATCCAAGAACCTCTACAATGCCGCCCTTTACATTCTCCGCCAGAGTTTCTTCAAGCATGAGACTGTTCCCACCTATGCAAAATTGGCTCACATGCTGAAAGACACGCCGGAGTTCCGGGCGCTACCCGCCAAGGTGGCCCAATGGGTCGTGCGGCAGGTTTGCACTGCCTGGGACACATTCTGGAAGGCCCATTCTGCCTACCAGCAATGCCCGGATAAATTTACCGGCCGGCCGAAACTGCCGCATTACAAGCCCAAAGCAGACGGACGCAATCTGCTGGTCTACACTCGCCAGGCGATCAGCCGGCCGGCTTTGAAGGAAGGCCGGATCTGCCCATCGCAATTGGATATTGTTATCCAAACAAGGAAGAAGGAGGTCAAGCAAGTTCGGATCGTTCCGCATGCATCCCACTATGTCGTCGAAGTGATCTATTCCGTTATCCCCCTCTCCCCCACCCAGAACGACCTCAACCCTGCCTGGGCGGCCAGTCTCGACCTGGGCATTGACATCCTTGCGGCTGTAACCTCAAACAAGCAGGGCATCACGCCCTTTCTGGTTAACGGCAGACCGCTTAAGAGTGTCAACGCCTACTACAACAAACTGAAGGCCGACCTGCAGGCTCTCCTACCCAGGGGACAGCACAACTCTCACCGTCTCACGGCTCTGACCAACAAGCGCAACCGCAAGATCAAGCATTATCTGCATTGGGCCAGCCGGTATATTGTGGATTGGATGGTGTCCGAACGGCTTGGTACCTTGATCATCGGACACAACAAGGGCTGGAAACAAAATGTGGAGATCGGCTCCGTCAACAACCAGAACTTCGTTGCCATTCCCCATTCCACCTTCATCCACATGCTGACCTACAAGGCCCAACTAGCCGGGATTAAGGTGGTCGTCCAGGAAGAAGGATACACCTCCAAATGCTCCTTCCTGGATCTGGAGCCCATCCGCAAGCATGCCCAGTATTGCGGTCGACGGGTCAAGCGCGGCGAATTTGTCTCAGCCCAGGGTTTACCGATCCACGCCGACATCAATGGCTCTTACAACATCTTGCGCAAAGGACTTCCATCGGCTTTCGCCCGTGGAATACAGGGCGTTGTAGTTCGCCCGGTACAGGTCCAACCTGTACGAAAACTGGTCAATTGGCATTGTCTATAAATGTCCACACAAATAATAACCTGTCAATGCTATGGATCTTCCTGGTTGTAAACAGATAGCTTTGTTCCTGTAATCGATGGTTTTTCTTGATATAAAAGACGAGCCGACCGGTTAGGAACCGATCTGGCCCGTCTTCGTGGGGGGTAGCTTGATTTTAACACAAGACAACTGGTGCGAGGCTGAACATTGACAAATTAAAACCTTCCCGACTCGAACAGCGTTCGATGAGCACTTGAATTGCAGAATTAGACTGGCTATAATAAAAGTGAGCGGCAAGCCCGAAAAATCCCTTCGGGGATCTCCTTCAGGAGTTCACAGAATATTTCTGTTTGGGATGCCGCTCACTCCTTAAGTCTTCAGTTGGCTGGGCGGCAGCTTGATCTTATGGCTGCCCCAGGGAAGAACCTGCAGGTCCTGTCCAATGCCCAGCCGATCCAACTGCTGGCGGGTAAAGGCCCGGGCGCTTGTCCCTTTGGGGAGATTGCTGACCTTGATCTCATAGGCCAGCTTGAACATCGAAGCTGCCACGCTGGTTTCATCGGCATGCCGATCGGCAGATTCGTTCGTCAGGATGTGCCAGACCGCCACGAGCAGGCGCCGGGCGATGGCCACGATGGCTTTGCTGCGTCCCAGCCGGTATTCCAACCGTTCGAACTCTTTCTTCCAGTAGGGATGGTGGCGTACGGCGGCATTGGCCGCGTCCACCATGGCGCCGCGCAGGTCGCGTCGTCCGGCTTTGGTGATATGCCCGTTGGTATGCATCTGGCCGCTGTCATGGACGCTGGTTCCGAGCCCGGCGTAGCCCACCAGGTGGCTGGCATCTTCGAAGCGCTCGATCGGTCCGATGGCGGCCAGGAGGGTGATCGCTGTCAGCATGGCGACCCCTGGCAGCTGGGTCAGCAGCGGGACGCGTTCATCCTTTGCAGCTTCCTGGCGCAGGACTTCTTCAATTACACCGATCTGCTTCCCGGCGAAGGCCAGGGTATCCAGGTCGGATGCGACGATGTACTTTTCGATGGTCGTGAGTGGCAGGGCTTCCCACCAGGCTTTCTGCTCGGGCTTGAAAGGTTGGGCAGGCATCTCCCGGTCGGTGCGGTGCAGTAGTGAGCTGAGCCGGTTCTTGGCCTGGGTCTGCAGACGCACCATCTTGGAGCGTTGGGCGATCACAGCACGCAGCTCTCGCACTTCCACCGGTGGGATCCACACGCCCTCCAGAAGCCCGGCGGCATGCAGCTGCGCCAGCGTCAGGGCAGCCTTCTTGTCCGTCTTGACCTTCACACCGCTCACCAGACGAACGTTGGGGGGATGGACGGCAATGACCGAGCCGACATGCGGGAGCAGGGTATCATAGAACAAATAAGTGTTCGTCGACATCTCCAATACCACGGCATCCGTGGGGAGAAGATGTTTGGCGATCCAGTCTTCCAGTTGTTCATTGGGGACCTTGTACGGACCGAAAATGGTGCGCTTTTCGGCGTCAACACCCACGGCCACGAAATAGGCCTTGTGGATGTCCAGCCCGATCCAGCGCAGAATAAGGCGTTGTTCTGGCATGAAGAACTCCTTTGTGAAGAATTACCTTTGAGTGCGTTCTTTTCTGGGGCGGCGCTTCACACACACAAACGAGTTCTCCCGTGCGGGACATCTCAGGTTAGCGGATGCGACCGGGCCAACCAAACATAAAATCGGGCTTAAGAAAGTGTCCCATGGACGATGCCGGTTGCGCCCCAACGCCGTACGCTCAGGGCAGCGTTCCCGTTCGACTGACCGGACGAAAGTGTACTACCAAACGCACTCAAAGGTTTTTTTATGCTAACATAAAACCAGTAACTATTCCCGGCGCAATTCCAAATAAAACAAGCTGGCGGTGACCGCGATAAAGAACCAGCCCTTGAAGGTGTTCACCTCTAATAATATCTGCGGATTGGGAAACAACCAGGCTGCCAGCCGATCCGAGACGAGGATCCAGAGTCCCCCAATAAGAGCATATAGTAAGGCCAGCCGCAGCGGATATGGCATGCGTTCTCTCATGATAGCCTCCTAGCGTGGTTCATCTGAGTCTCAGCTATAGCACCGCGATTTTTTTATACTGGGGGTTTCTGGTGAACCTGCGTGTTGCTTGCTTTTGGCCATCACGAATCTCCTGGAGAACAGAACCGGGATTTCGACACACGCAGTATGTTGACTATACCATTACATTGTACATCTTTTTTTATGCGCTATTTTGGTGATTATTCCAAAGCCAGTAAAGAGGTGGGTAAAATGGATATGGAACAGCCGCCTAACTGCCCCTCATCCATTCTCTTTACCAATTTTGGAACGATTACGATGGGAAGTGCGATAATGGGTGTATGATTTGAAGAAGAAAGATCATGTTCGGGATGCATGATGGCCCACCAGATATCGGAGAAGCCCATGAACAATGAGAGCAATAACGGTTCGCTTTTTCCTGCTCGCTCCTCTTTGTGGCAAAATGTTCTATGGATCACAGCCGCTGCGCTCATATATTTTACCGTCGCCCGTCTCAGTCTTTTGCTAATTTTCCAGCCAGAGGGCATCACTGTCATCTGGCCGACTTCAGGCATTTTTCTCTCCGCTATTCTGTTGACCCGGCGCGAATTGCGCCCCTGGCTGGTTGGCGTTCTTTTCGTCACCGATTTTATTGCGGAAAGGCTGGCTGGCACGTCCGGACTGGTCAGCCTCTTTTTCGCTCTGGCACTGACGGCTGACGCAGTTTTGAGTTCGTGGCTGTTGTCGCGGTTTGTTGGCGGGCAAATCACTTTCAAGCGGGTACGCGAATTAGCCGGTTGGCTGCTGCTCTCAGTCATTTTCAGCAATGCTCTAACCTCGCTCGTGGCGGCAGCGGCGGCCTCCCGGTTTCTGCCGGAAACATCCTTTTGGAACTTTTGGGTGGAGTGGGCAGTTTCGGATGGGATTGGCAACTTGATTATCACGCCATTGGTCTTAAGCTGGGCTGTCTGGGGAAAAATCCGATTGGGGAGCTGGAAGCTGAAACGCGTGCTGGAAGGCATGGTGTTGATCATTCTCCTGGCGCTCGTGAACTATATCGCTTTCGCCCGTCTGTCGGATTACGGATTGTTCTCGCTGCTGCTCAGCTATTTGACCTTTCCCTTTTTATTGTGGGCGGCTTTGCGTTTTGGGGTACGCGGCGCAGCTTCGACCGCGTTCGTCCTGGCAGCGATTGCCATCTATTTTGCGTTTGCCGGGCATTTCATCAATGTTCTCTTTCATGTTTCCCTATTGAATGCAGTGATCGCAGTGCAGTTGTACATGGCCATCATAGCGGTACCGGCGCTCTTTCTGGCAAGCATGGAGGCAGAGCGCAAGCGGGCCGAAAATCGCATCGAAAAATTAAATCATACGTATCTTACCCTGAGCGACACCAACCAGGCCATCGTGCGCCTGCGTGGGCCAGAGACGCTCTACCAGGAAGCCTGTCGTATCGCCGTGGAGCAGGGTGGATTCCGCATGGCTTGGATTGGATTTTTAGATGAACAAACAAAGAAAATAAAGCCAGTGGCCCAGGCGGGTATCGTGGAAGATTACCTGGATAAATTGTACGTGACCGCGCGCGATGATGCCAGTGGGCGAGGCCCGACTGGAACAGCATTACGCACAGGGCTTCACGAAATATGCAACGATATTGAACACGAACCACGCATGCAGCCCTGGCGTGCTAATGCCCTCCGGCTAGGTTATCGCTCGTCGGCGGCTTTTCCGCTTCGGGTTTCCGGCGATGTGTGTGGGGCTTTCACTCTTTACGCCAACCAGCCGAATTTCTTCGATGAGCAAGAGATCAAGCTTCTGGATGAACTGGCGCAGGACATTTCCTTTGCGATGGAGTTCGCTGAACAAGAGCAGCAACGCGAACAGATGGAAGAGAAGCTGAAGGAGGAACGGATGCTCCTGCGGACGCTAATTGACAATCTGCCTGACGTCATTTACGTTAAGGATGTTCAAGGACGGAAAATCATCTCCAACATCGCAGACTGGCAGGCCTCCGGGGGAAAGGCGATGGAAGATGTAGTTGGAAAAACAGATTTCGAACTTTATCCGACCGAAATGGCCGAGGGCTTTTGGGCTATCGACAAACAGGTAATTGATTCTGGAGAGGCGGTTATCAATCTTGAAGAACCCGGATTTGATTCCCAGGGCAATCCGCTCTGGGTATTAACTTCCAAGGTGCCGTTACACAATAGCCAGGGAAATGTTATCGGCCTGGTGGGTGTCGGCCGGGATATCACCGAACGCAAGCGGACGGAAGAGGCTTTACGCCAGAGTGAAGAAAAGTATCATGATCTCTTCAATAATTCTGAAGTCGGGATGTTTAGAACGCGGCTGGACGGTTCGGAAATTCTGGAATTCAATGCAAAGTATCTCAAGATCCTTGGTTACACTCTTGATGAGGTAAAAGGAAAGCCTTCCGTGGATATGTGGGCAGATAAGCGGGAGCGCGACAGGATGGCGCAAATGCTCAAAGCACGAGGTCAGGTGAGCGATTTTGAGTTTGTGCTATTGACCAAACAAGGCGAACTGAAAACATGTATCACTTCTTTGCGCTTGTTCCCCGATCAAGGAATTCTTGAGGGCTCGATCCTGGACATCACCGACCGCAAGCATGCAGAAGAGAAGCTAAAGGAGTATTCAGAACATCTTGAAGAAATGGTGGATGAACGCACGCGTGAACTGCGTGACACCCAGGAAAAACTCATTCGCCAGGAGAAATTGGCTGTTCTGGGCCAGTTGGCAGGCGGGGTGGGCCACGAACTGCGCAACCCGCTGGGGGTCATCAGCAACGCCATCTACTACCTGAAACTGATCCAGCCGGCTGCGAACGGAAAGATCAATCAGTACCATGCCATGATCGAACAGGAGGTGCATAACGCCGAGAAGATCATTAACGATCTGCTGGACTTTGCACGGATTAAATCAATGGACCGGCAGCCGGTATCTGTTCCTGAACTGCTGCAGCGTGCACTGAGCCGTTTCCCGGTGCCTCCATCGGTGGAGGTGATACTCAAGCTGCCAGACAATCTGCCAAAAGTATTTGTCGACCCGAGGCAGATGGAGCAGGTGCTAGGCAATCTGGTGGTCAATGCCTGGCAGGCGATGGTCTCCCCTACGGAGGGAATATCCCCAAATGAGATGATGTCGCCGGGTTCAGCCACTTTGGCTCATAGCAGCAAGCTGCTCCTCTCGGCCACTCAGCAAAATGAGATGGTGGCTATTGCCGTGAAAGATACCGGAGCCGGCATCACTCCCGAAAATATGCGAAAAATCTTCGAACCGCTCTTTACCACTAAAGCTAAAGGCATCGGGCTGGGATTGGCGGTCAGCAAGAAACTGGTTGAGGCCAACGAGGGCCGTATCGATGTAGAGAGTGAGCCGGGAAAAGGTTCCACCTTTACCGTCTACCTGCCAGGGATGCAATGACAGAAGAAACGACTCATAGTAGTGCAATCGTTATTTCGAGTTTTTTGGCGAATTAATCTCCAATCAGATATGAATATCTGATATTATGGGGGATGCTTCAGTTGCAAAGTACGCTCGTTTGCCCTGATGCCATTTATTGCAACTCACTTATCCGTGAATGAGGGGAAAATGGCAAGTATCCACTTGTAGAAATAACTGCGGATTGGGAAACAACCAGGCTGCCAGCCGATCCGAGACGAGGATCCATAGCCCCCCAAAAAGTGCATAGAGTAATGCCAGCCGCAGCGGATATGGCATGCGTTCTCTCATGAAAGCCTCCTAGCATGGTTCATCTGAATCTCAGCTACAGCACCGCGATCTTTTTTTTGTACCGGGGGTTTCTGATGAACCTGCGAGTTGCTTCCTTTTGGCCAGCACGAATCTCCTGGAGAACAGAACCGGGATTTCGAAAAACGCTGTTTTTGACTACACCATTACATCGTACATCTTTTTTAAACGCTATTTTGGTGATTGTTCCAAAGAGGATAGTAGAACAATTCAGTTTCTCCAGCCGGCCGATGCTGAACCCGCATCGGCCGGCAATTGTTCCGTTAAATATTGTATGCGCTCGTCAGGTTGAAAACCGTATCCGCTAAAGGTCGGGGGGGAACACGGATATCCCGATCGGCCCCGACCACCCACCCGTCGAAAATTCATTTTCCGCCTTTACGCATCAGGGACATTTTCTTATGCTTTGCTCCCGTATATGTCCAGGCCGATCATATTTTCGGTAACCTCTCCATCCTTCAGACAGGTTTTGGCCAACAAGGCTGCCAGTTCGGCGGGTACGTAGGCCGCCCCGATCGAGGTTCCCAGGCCGGGGCGCATGGCGGTCGGCCGGACGCTCAACCATAAGATTGCGTGCATCCAACCCGGCATGTCCCGCCGCAGATCGGAGATGAAATAGCGGCCTCCCGGCTTTAACACGCGCCAGATCTCGTTGAAAGCGCCGCATGGATTGGCCCATTCGTGCAAGGAGCCGCTGGTAAAGACGGAATCGAAAGCGTTATCATCGAAGGGCAGTTGGTCGCAGCTTCCCAGGTGATATTCGGTCCGCTCCGCCAGCCCATACGCCTGGGCATTTCGCCGGGCGAGGGCCTGCATATCCGGACTGATATCCAGCCCGACCAGGCGGGTATCGGTTGTCTGTTTGAGCCATTCCAGGCCCAGGTAGCCGGGGCCATGCCCGATCTCGAGCGCCAGCCCGCGGGTCATGCCGTGCTTCAAAACGGACGGGGTTTCCATCCAGCCTCGATCGCGGAAAGTGTGTTGCATCTGGTCGTACTGGGCGACGGTGATTTCGCCCTGGATGCCATGATTGGTTTCGGGAACACGAGGTTTGGTCATTTTATATCTCCTTTGTTTTAGATAGAATATTCCAGTTAGAATATTTGATAAAAAAAGAGGCGTCCTAAATGCCCTTTTTGCTTTCCAATGATTGCAGCAGGCCGGTCACCCAATCCAGCTCGGCGCGGGTGTGGACAAGAGTGTGATCGAAAATGGCGGCAGCCAGGGGCGGCACTTCGGGCAGGGCCAGTTGCCCAGCGCGGTGCTCCTGCACGTAGGCGAGGGCGGTCTGCAGGGCGGACCGGCGGGCCTGAAGATAATTCCTGACCTCCTCGAGCGGCAGACTATCGAGAAAGAACAGGCAAATATCCAGCGGAAAATACTCCCGTTCGAATTGCTGCCAGCTTGCGCGCAGCAGGCGCAAGAACTCCTCCCGGCCCGTCGCAGTAATCTGGTAGACGCTGCGTGAAGGACGGCGGCCTTCCTGCTCGACTTCCACTTTCTCGACGAACTTCTCTTCCGCAAGTTTATCCAGGGCAAAATAAATGGAACCGAACGCGATGGAGGTCCAATCGCTCATGTGCTCTTCGATGATCTGCTTGATCTCGTAGCCGTAGAGAGGACGTTCCCGTAGCAAGCCCAGGATAACCAACCGAACCGTCATGAACTACTCCTTTATATTATGTTGTATATTCTAGCTTATATATATGTGGGTGTCAATGGTTATTAACCTACTGGAATATTCTCCACTAACCCACATTCCGCACCTTAATTGGGGAGTGAGTAACATTTTGGATTTGCTTGCCAAGCCAGCGCTAAAGGCAGGCTTTGCAAAAAAAACCTGAATGAATCGCTGGATATGCGCGATAATGATGGCAGGAAAAAGGAGGCTGTATGCAGGTATTAGGAATTGACATCGGTGGGACGGGAATCAAGGGTGCCCCGGTGGACACAGAGACAGGCACGCTGCTTGCCCCCCGCTTTCGCATCCCCACTCCCAGCCCATCCAAACCGATCGCGGTAGCCGGAGTCGTGGGAAAGATCGTGAGGCATTTCGACTGGCACGCGCCAATGGGGTGCGGCTTCCCGGGGGTAGTGCAGAATGGCGTAGCCCTGACGGCAGCCAACATCCACCGTAGCTGGATCGAGACGAATGTTGCCGACCTTTTTGCCAGGCAAGCCAACTGCCCGGTGAGAGTCATCAACGATGCAGACGCGGCCGGGCTGGCTGAGATGACTTTCGGGGCGGGTAAGGGGCAAAGCGGCACGGTTCTGGTGGTCACGCTGGGCACCGGCATCGGTTCAGCCCTGTTTAGCGGCGGCCACCTGCAGATCAGGGGCAAGGACGCCGAGCAGCGCGCTTCCGATGCGGTGCGCAAGCGTGAAGACCTTTCCTGGAAAGACTGGGCCAAACGTTTGGATGAATACCTGGATGCCATGGAAGCTCTCATCTGGCCCGATTTGATCATCCTGGGGGGCGGGGCCGTCAAGTATTACGAGCGCTTCGCTCATCGCCTGACCGTACATGCCGAGGTCGCCCCCGCTCTGTTTGGTAACAATGCTGGCATCGTCGGCGCAGCGCTGGCTGCGTTGGCTATGCCTGCAGACAGGTAAGCCAACGCTATAGTTTGAAAATAAAATAATGGAAGGTGCTTTGAAAGTTTCTATCGTTTTCTTGGCAGGAATGTTATTCAAAACACAGCTTCCACCCTGGCGCTCTTTGAATTTCCCCTGCCATGCCAGCCGGGCAGTTGACCTGCTCAATCAGCAGGCCCTTTTTCCATCTCGCAAGGGAATTTGATCATCGACTCTGTCCACCTTTGCTACCAATCCGAGCAGACTGTCACAGATTTTAGATGAGATGGAAGGGATGAATGGAGAGACAGAGTCGCTGCCCGCTGGAGACCGCATTGGAGGCTTTTTATAATTTCATTGAGCTACTTATTCTGCTCCATATCGGAATCTCTCTGCTACGGCCTTTGATGCTGCAGGAGCCAATCATAAAACGCTGGGTCGGAATAGGTATCGTCCCAGGTGTCATGGTCGTGCCCCTCCAAAATGGTGATTTTTATATTCCCGCCCAGTTCTTTCAGCGCATCTGCCGGTGTTAGTCCTTCTACCAGTGGCACAAGTGAATCATCCGCACCATGAATGGCCCACACCGGCAGGCTTTTAATGCGCTCCAACCGGGGAATCTGATCGGCCTCTAGAAATGCAGAGAGTGGCGCGATAGCGGCAAAGGTATCGGGCTGTTGAATGGCAAATCGATAGGTTGCCTCGCCGCCCAGGCTCAAACCGGTGAGATAGATACGCTTTGGATCCACGCGATAATTTGCCCGCACCTCGGCCAGAACGCCGTCCAGGTATTCATTTGGAAACAGATTATACGAGGTCTTCAGCAGCGGCGCGACGATGATGAACGGTAGCGGCCCTTTCTCGCGGATCATCATGAAAGGGCTGGCTTTGGCAAGCACATAAATATTATCCCCGCGATCCCCGGCTCCGTGCAGAAAAAAGATCAGAGGCCAGGTTTGGTCCGGGTTGTCTTCGTAACCTTCGGGCAGATATAGCATATACCCCTGCCCATATTTCGAAAGATCTTTATTCTGGAACGTCTGGGCAGAAATCCGCTTGCTCGCCAGATACTGGCTGTAATCTTTGTAGACGTAGAAGGTTTGAGCACGGCTTAGCTCAACCGGGCGATGGGTCGTGTCGGGCCTTATGAGAAGGTTTTTATCGGGAGCATAGATAAGACGGAGCGTTTGGGTTGAGTTACCGAACGTGGCATCAAACTCAATGACAGGGGCAGGGCCTGGAATAACCTTAAAATGGATTTCCTGAACCGAGGAAGGATACTGAAGGTTTGTACCCAACCAGATGTAAGCGATCCCTCCCTGTGCTGAAATATCCTGGATGACAAGCACGATCTTGTAATCCTTCTCGACGGGCGGGCTGTAGTCGTACCCCTCCCATCGGCCAAGGAAGGCCGCCAGCTCCGGGGAAAGGCCCTGGGCTGGCGATGGTATCGGTATTTTGCCAAAGATCAGATATGTATTGGAATCGTTGTTGACATGCGAGTGTACCGCCTCGAAATCAGGCGAAAAGTTCTTGCTGGTTGACCCGCAACCCGCCAGGATGAAGCTGGATGCTAACAAACCTGTTATCAAAAAGTGAATCGTTGTTATGCGTGGCCTGGCTTTCATTTCGTTTTCTCCTGCACTGTCACACCCACCTCCGGCAACAGGGTAAGTTGTAGAAACTTATTCGACCTGTGTTACGCCGCAACGATTTGGCTCAACGGCAAAGGTAGGACCTATTACATATTATCACGCCAACTCGGGTAAAGTGCATCATGATTGCACACGAAAAGCCAAGCGTGAGTTGGCTGCAACCACATGATGGGTACTCTTCTGCGAAGATAGCAGTTTGTCTTGGACTTTCTATAATAACAACTCTCTGTTGGCTGAGAATGGAGAAAAGACAAGGTCATTTCATCAAGTGGAAAGCCGCATGCAGCTCGAAACCAGTTTAGGAGAGGCCTCCTTTTCCTAAATCGAGAGGCCCGGAAAGAACAGAGCCTTCACTCGGCGTACTCATGGTCCGACCTGGGGCGCCATTAACTATCAGGGTGATACTCATGCCGGTCGCTTCAGATGGATTCCAGGGTGATGCGAGCCAATAAATCGTACTTCTTCGGTTGTCATTCGCGCCGGTTACCGTAATTTTATAGCGATTGAGCACGAAGGGAGCGTAGAAGGAGCCAGCATCAAATTTCCCGTTGGCGGCCATCACCGCCGCCGAGCATGATATCAGTCTATTCTAGAAATGGTTAGTTCAAGTCCCTTTGTACGACGCCATTACCAATAATCCGGCACAAAATCCATTGGTTTCAGGTATTTAGGAACGAAAATATATGTCGTAAAATAAGAAATTCCACTGCAAAAGTGGAAACAGATAACGGTTATTGAAACAAGACCTACACAATCTTTAAATAACCATAGGGGAAGCAGTTCGAGTCCCCTTAGGCGCACTTGCTCATAAAGATAGAAATCGCTGTTCCGATCGTTCGTAAAAAGCGTACTTGGTGATTATCGCAGGCACGTTTTTGTTTACTGAATCGGCGTAGGTTTTAGGTTGCTGCGGTTTCTTTCAGAAATACAAGTCACAGTTTGAGGAATTTGGTCGCTAAAATTTGTTTGACTACAATTTTATTGTAGTATTATAGAGAATGACATTAGTAGTATGTGGGGATACTTTTCCCACAAGTGGCGGTTTTACCTGAATCGGTCTTCTGATTTTAATATTTTGCCGTATAAACGCCTAAACGTTTAGGACATTATCCGGAGTATCAAGAAGCAGTTATACAAACCGCTCCATACGCGTGTTAGGCGCCTGAACGAGACTAAAAGTATCATGGCCATCACTAAGACAGAAGCAGTGAAATTACTTGCGGATGGACTCGCCCTTGTCTATCATGAGGCAAGAAATGCTCGCTACTTGGTCAAAAATGGGTATCTTTTGCCCAATGGATGGGAGCAACTATTAAGTGTTCCGACCAACAGGGTTGAGGCTTGGCGAGCTGTTCAGGTTGTTCGAGAAGATGCGGCAAACGCGCTTACGGCCGACCAAGCAATTGTCCTGTTTGAGAAACGGTTTGGTAAAAATCTGGCAAGCCTCAGCAATCTCTACGCGAACGAACATTGGAAACACGCATCGGCGGTTGGTGGGCACGCTTGGCGTCGCGTTACGGCTGCCGTTGGCGCTTTGGGAGATGCCATCGAGCTAGGCAATATCAGTGAGATTGAAAGAGCGGTTAGTTCCTTGCTAATGGCACGGCATAATAACGGTCAGATCCGCGACAAAATAGCTGAACTCGATACCACAGTCGGAATTCAAACCGGACCGTGGTGGCGATACCATATGGGTGCCTAACACGGCGTGCACCTGACTGGCGGGTACGCGCCGCGTTGTATGGGCATTTTTTCTGGCTTTGGCGGAATCCTGATCCCAGTCGTTATCTCGTTCCTCCCGCCAGCAGGTAACGCATTCCGTTAGCCCGCTCCTTTCGCACCAATGGAATAAACTAAAACAATGTCATCAGTGCCATTGAAGCAGCCTTTCTGGATAGACGAGCCCAATTTTCAATATCCACCGAATTCTTTACCCGGCGTCCTTAGGTCATTTCTCACCATCTATCGAATCCTGATTGCCCTCTTTATTATCGGAGGAGGATTTTTCCTTTTCTATCTATTGTCACCGGTTTTGGCATGGGCTTGGCTTCTCTTTATCGCTTTCCCGTTCGGCCTTGGCATTTATCGTCGCAAACGAAAGAAGCTGTCAGAACTAGATGTCACCCAAATTCAACAAAGAGCACGCGAGCAATCTGGAGCTTCTGTGATTGGTAGTGCAATCCACGTTGCTGGTCATCCTTTACTTCAACGAGAGCAACCTGTCGTTCTTGCTTTAGCATCAGATGGTTTGAAAATCTATTCTTACGACGATCCGAATCCAATCAATACTGCCTCTCTCAACCAATTGGTTGCTTTTCATACAGTTGTCTATGACGATGAACGTACTCCTCACATCGACGCGGTCGATAGCGCCGCTCAGGCACTTCAAGTAACATTCAAATACCAAGATCGAGAATTCACGTGTCTTTTCCGAAGAATGCGCAAGGTACGCCCTATCGACTGGTATCATGAATTCCAAAAGGCTCAATGGCAACTAATCCAACAATAAGGTAATCGTTTGTTCTATTTTCAAAAAGCAAGCCAACATCGGCTCCCCCTGGCCACCTTCGCCGCGGCCCTCGGTGGCCATTTGGCAGAAAAAGTGGTTTTCAGAGTTAGTTGTCTTGCTATAATCGGCGGCAGGTGAGCCAAACCGTTGGGCTGTGCCTCACAAAAGATAGATGGGTCAAATGCAAAACCTAAAGAGATCCTTTCAGATCCTCCTGAACACTACAACCGTGTGGAAATTCGGTTTCCTTTTAGTTTTGAGTTCTTTTCTTTATTCCCCCCTATCCATTATTACTCAAATTACAGGTCGCCCAATCTGGGTAATCTGTTTATATCTTTTTTTTATTCTTGCAACATACGTTGTTTACGCGGCCATCCATGGTGGTTTGATATACGTTGTCCGTCAGGCATCTCTGGATAAATTGCCATCTTTCTCCGAAGCATGGAGCAAGGTTAATATAAGAGTAATAAAACTCCTGGCAGTGTTATTTCTATGGCTGGCGGTTCCTATATTAGCGGGCCTTTGCTCAACCCTCATAAAAACAGGCATTACCAACAGAGAAATCCTGATACCGATAACATGGATTATTGACCTGGTAGCTAATGTGTTTTACAACCCTTGTCTCATTTTCGTTTTATGTGCCATCATGGTTGACAAACTCGGTGTTTTTCCAGCCATGCGGACAGGCATCCTGCTGACATTCAAGAAATTCTCGCGCCTCCTGTTGGTTATGGCTGCGATTGCCTCAATTCGGGTTCTTGCAGATGCATTATTGCTGGAATTCTTTACACCAGTCGCTTTCAAGACTGATGCGGTTATATCATCACTATTATTTCCCACTAATGGAGGAAACCAGATTTTGATGGCGATCCCCAGTCTTGGAATTGCTTCCTTTATTATTTCCATGTTCACTGTGCCGTGGATGGTTGTGTTTTTTACTCTGGAATACATCAAATCTACTGAAGAAATCGTTTTTCCGGCTCTTGCAACCAGGAAACGGCCCAACACCCGTTCCACCTGACCGCCTTTCACTGCGAGGTGCCCCGCAAAGACCGCGGGACAGGCAGGGAGGTTTCGCAGGCGACAATCCCTCCACCGCCGAGCAGGATATCAGCCTTAACTGGAAATGGTTAGTATAACCCCTCTTATACGAGGGCTTTAAAAAGAGAAGGTCGGATAAGTTGTTGTAAAAGGCTTATTTGTGATAGATGATCATGCCACATTACATTTACCACACTGGGGGTCAGGAATAATTGAATAAAGGACAGCAAGATAATAGCTTTTGAAAATCCCCATTTCGTGAAGATCCCCACTATGCACGAATGTTTGGGCGTAAAACAGCTCATTCAAACAAAATCTCAGCCCAGACAGTTATCCCGGGTACTACTTTTGTTTATCCAGAAATTCGGCAACGCCTTCCACAAACAAGCGGGCTTCTGAGAAAATGGTCTCTGCCTCTTCCTGGTTCACTTCCCAGATATCGCCATAATCATTGACTTGTCGCTGGTCAAACCCTAGATGCAGGGAGCGCGAAAGCGCACGTGGAAATATTCCGGTTTTGACAAATTCTTTATCAAAGCAACCAATCGCCTGAGAATGTTTGGAAAGGACAATTTGCTTGTAAACCCCTAGAGCTCAAACCGCATAGAACATGCCATAATACGAACGATTGATAACACCCCGCCAGAGCTCATGCTCGCGCAATGCATCTGCTTCTTTGAGGATTTCTCGCGCTTGCTCAAGCCGAAGTTGAATGGCTTGGTTGATCTCTTCGTTCATACTACAACGCCATCCATCTCGATCGCTTTTATAATCGGTTGACCAACCAACTGTTTACTATAGATCAAGGTGGATATTACAACTCCCGTATCAAGGCTGACCTCCCAAGCGATCTCGCTTATTTTTCGGCGCATGTCTGGGGTAGCAACCGGGCCCTTAATATATAGATCCAGATCAGAATCAGATCTAGCGTCCCCGCGCGCGCGTGAACCGTACACCATCAGCTGTTCAACAGGGGTAACTTTTATCAGACGGCGTTTAACCATACGAGCAATTCTGGCATCCATACGTGAGAGCATGAATATATTATACAGCAACAAAGGATCTCCGCCACAAGCGGCCCTCTAAAGTCATCCCACGTCTTGAGTACACCTAAAGAACAGGTGCTTGAATAGCGATAACTGCCATCTCGCAGCGGGATGGAGAGAACAAAGAGCATCTGGTCGGGCATTCCGTGCAAATGCCATTAAGCTTTAAGCCAGGGGATTCATTTCCCGGGTAATTCCAGCCATGACAAACAGGAAAAAAGCCAGGTGGGTAGATTATTCGTTAACTTTCGTTTACTCCGCAAGAATAAGTCATGAAAATCTTGATTTATTAACCTTCTTAACCGCAAATATAGTTACTGGTTTTATAGACATTTATAGACACTGCCAATTGACCAGTTTTCGTACAGGTTGGACCTGTACCGGGCGAACTACAACGCCCTGGATCCCACGGGCGAAAGCCGATGGGAGTGCTTTGCGTAAGATGTTGTAAGAGCCATTAATGTCGGCGTGGATCGGTAAACCCTGAGCTGAGACAAATTCGCCGCGCTTGACACGTCGACCGCAATACTGGGCATGCTTGCAGATGGGCTCCAGATCCAGGAAGGAGCATTTGGAAGTATACCCTTCTTCCTGGACAACCACCTTAATCCCGGCCAATTGGGCCTTGTAGGTCAGCATGTGGATGAAGGTCGAATGGGGAATGGCAACGAAGTTCTGGTTGTTGACCCTGCCAATGTCCACTTCCTGTTTCCAGCCTTTGTTGTGACCTATGATGATGATGCCGAGCCGTTCGGACACCATCCAGTCCACAATATAGCGGCTGGCCCAATGCAGATAATGCTTGATCTTGCGGTTGCGCTTGTTGGTCAGAGCCGTGAGATGATGAGACGTGTGCTGTCCCCTGGGCAGGAGAGCCTGCAGGTCGGCCTTCAGTTTGTTGAAGTAGGCGTTGACACTTTTCAGCGGTCTGCCGTTAACCAGAAAGGGCGTGATGCCCGCTTTGTTTGAGGTTACAGCCGCAAGGATGTCAATGCCCAGGTCGAGACTGGCCGCCCAGGCAGGGTTGAGATTATTCTGTGTGGGGGAGAGGGGGATAACGGTATAGATCACTTCGACGACATAGTGAGATGCATGCGGAACGATCCGAACTTGTTTGACCTCCTTCTTCCTTGTTTGGATAACAATATCCAATTGCGATGGGCAGATCCGGCCTTCCTGCAAGGCCGGCCGGCTGATCGCCTGGCGAGTGTAGACCAGCAGATTGCGTCCGTCTGTTTTGGGCTTGTAGTGCGGCAGTTTCGGCCGGCCGGTAAATTTATCCGGGCATTGCTGGTAGGCAGAATGGGCCTTCCAGAAGTTATCCCAGGCAGTGCAAACCTGCCGCACAGTCCATTGGGCCACCTTGGCGGGTAGCGCCCGGAACTCGGGCGTGTCTTTCAGCATGTGAGCCAATTTTGCATAGGTGGGAACAGTCTCATGCTTGAAGAAACTCTGGCGGAGAATGTAAAGGGCGGCATTGTAGAGGTTCTTGGATGCAAAACAGGCCGGATCGATCACGGCGAATCGGGTGTCCTCTCGATCAATGATGTGCTGCTCCACCAGTTGCATGCCCTCGTTAATAGCACAAATGTTCTTGCTTGTCAATCCTTGTTCGCAAACTGTATGATCGTATTCGATACTCAAGGTTTACGCTAGGTATCATCTGTAGACAAATCAGGTTATTCCGGTTTTGATAAGGTAGATTGGAATTCGTGAAAACAGCGGATTAAACATCCGCGATAGGTCATCAATTCTCACGTCTGACCTAACCAGTTCTCTAAAGATCAGGCAAATGGGCAGTCAGATCACGCAGGCGATCGGTGAGTTGCTGCTCGGTTTCGGAGGCATGCCGGAGCGCCTCCTGGAGGACCTCACGTTCAAGAGCCAGGCCCAGGAAACCACAGCAGATTTCGAACGTGTTGATGGTGTTGTCCTCCAACCATGGATCGTTGGAGATCAGCGGCCCGGAGACGGCCAGCATACCCCAATCATGGTCTGCCGTGCGGACGGACACCACCAGGCAGGTGGTGATGCCCTTCTTTTGGGACGAGGACGGCAACATGTCCAATGGAGGGAACTGTGGCGCGCTGAAGCTGGTCCCGACCCGCAACGGTATGCTGCCTTCGCGCTTGTAACAACCCGCGATGCTCATCTCGGGCGGCTGATCACCCCAGGAGGGCGACCAGAGCCCCAGGCAGCCTGAATACATGGGGGTTTCCTTGATCCAGTCCACCTGCTGCGGCGGGCAAGAGATAAGCAGCTGGCTGATGTTGTACTGGCTTTGCAGGATCTCGCTCAAGGTACGCTGCGAGGTGTTTTGGCGGCGGCGGTAGGATCGCATGATCTCGATGAACAGCCGGTCACGCAACGCCTGGACCCGCTGCCTGGCGTGAGAGGGCTCGGGATGGTGTTCGATTAATTTCAACCCGGCAGCTTCAAGGACGCGCAGCATCTCCACCAACACTTCCGGGCTGGTGTTAAGCATGGGTTGGGAGGAGAAAATGGCTTGCAGCAGGCTGCGGTCAATTTCCTGTAGCTCCGTCCCATTGATGGTGGTGACCAGAACCTGGACCAGCTTATCCACTTCCGGCCACACCTGGGCAGGAGAGGGGTCTGATTCAACCGGAAGCGCCGGCAAGAGCACGCGCACCAACTCTTTGGCCAGCCCGGCCTGCCAGAGTGGATCGGGGCTGATTTCGGGATCTTTCCATTGCGAGATACGGGTCAGCAGGTTGCTGCAACTGGATTCGCGCTCCACGAAGGTCGTGGGGATGTATTCGACGGTAGGCGCAGCGGGCCCACCGGCGATCTGTGCGATCAACAAGCGGGTGGCCGTCTCACCCAATTTTTCGCTGTGCTGGCGAACAGTGGAAAGGGGTGGGTTGGTGATCTGCGCTTCAGGGATATCGTCAAAACCCACAATCGCAATATCCTCCGGGATCCGATAACCATGCTCCTGGAATTCCCGCATCACGCCGATGGCGGTCCAATCATTCCCCGCCACCACTGCGGTGCAGGCTAAGCGGGAGGCCATCAGACGGCGAGCCGCCAGCACTCCCTGATCAGCCAGCGGGCTGTCTGTGATCACCACCAGGCTGGGATCGAAGGGAATATTATTCTGCTTAAGAATGGCTTGATAGGTGGTATAGCGTTCCTGGATATCTCCGATGGAAGTATCACCGATGAAAGCGATGCGCTGGTGCCCCTGTGCCAGCAAATGCTGCATGATCGATTCTATTCCCTGACGGTTTTCTGGAAATACTGCCGGGAAAGACTGGCCTGGAACGCGGCAACTGATGGTCACGATTGGTTTCCCCTGCCGGGCAAGCAGATCCAGACCCTGCGTGTATGTGAGCACCAACCAGCCATCCACCTGTTGTTGGCCGATCTGTGTCAGAGCAATATGCTCGGGTGTTCCATGAACGACCAGGATATCAACCTGGTTTTGCCAGGCCACCTCCTGGATGCCGCTCATGATCTGCTCAAAGAAACGGCCGGAAATGAATGTTGTGATCAAACCTATCGCTCGACGATGTGACATTCTCTCAACTCCTGACTCTGCTTACCAGCCAATATTTCCGATCCCTTTGATAAGGTTAAATTTTAATTTTGGCGAGTAATTCAAAAGGGCTTGTTCACCTGAAGCAGAGATGGTCACGGATGTAAAGGTGACCTCCCCGGACAGGTCTGAGTGCAAAACAATTCCGTATGTTCCAGCGTGCTGGACATCTACCTGGTCGATCGTAGTCGCCGTGATCGGATAACTGCCCTCCAACTCGACCCCGCTAAACGTGGGGCTGTCGATCAGATTATCCCGGACGATCAATCCACTGATCTCGCCCTGGTCCGCCCATATCTTCAAGGCGCCATGCTGGTCATTGAACATGGGACCGCCGGCCCGGATCAAGGAATTGCGCTGAACAACCGTTGTCCCGCCGAAGGGGTTGGAATTGAATTGCTGCGCCACCAGGATACCCGGGTACGTAACCACATCGTAGCAGAGGTTATCCTCGATCCGGTTATCCGCTCCCCCGTAAATGGCAAAACAATTGGCCCGCCAGGGCACCTGGACGGTATTGAAGCGGAAGACATTGTTCGTGTTGATGCCGCTGCCCTGGGGAGACCAGGAGGCCAGCGCATCGTCGCCGGTATTGCGGAAGTGCGAATTTTCGACCACGGAATTACTGGTGCCGTTGCAAAAGTTGACGCCATCCGCGTAGAGATCCCGGAAACGGCTGTTAATGATCACCAGCCCATCGGTCGACCCGTTGCCGACCCAGTAACCTACCTTGGTGTGCTCCACCCAGATATTTTCCAGGCGCGATCCGGTACCGGCGCCACCATTGAAACCGTTATCGGAAGTGGTATCGTCGCGGGTGATCGTTTCACCCAAAATGGCAAAATCAAAGTAACGGCAGTTGTTACCGACGCAGTTGAAGGTCGCATACGGCCCGTGGATGGTGGAATACCACATCCCGGCGCCCTGAATGGTGACATCCGCCACTTCAAAGGGGCGACTGCTGCTCTCAAAAATCCCCTCGGGAATCCAGACGCCGGTTTTCTGGAGGCGGGCCTGGTCGATGGCGGCCTGGATGGCAGGCCCGGCGTCGCTGCCGTCGTTGGGTGTAGCGCCAAAGTCTGTGATGGAGAGATAACCCGCCGGCATGGTTTTAGGTGGGGCAACCTGCTCGAGATCGACCAGGTCGACCACATAATAGGCCGCATCATCACCGGCGTCTTTTTGCAGTCTGACGGTTGCGCCGGAGGGGATATCGCCCACCAGGGCACGCGTCTCATCGTAAAAGTGGTGCGCGCCGCCGGCAGCGGGCGTATTCAATGTAAATTGTTCCCCGCCATACGACCAGGCATACCGGGAGGTCAGGTTGAGCTTCTGGCGGAAAGTATCATTGACATACAGGCTGAGGGTGGCATCCAGCCCGGTGCCATCCTGCGAATCCGGGATGACAAAGCGGACCACCACCGAATTGGCTGCCTGCAGCGCTCTAAACTGTACATAGTCACCGGTTTTATTTAATTGGACCGCGCTGCGACCGGAGGATTCGGAGGCGATCGTGCCAAAGGTGCGGTCAGGAACCAGGATTTGACCGTTGGTCTGGCCTTTTTCGGCCTCGTACTCCACCCATGGGACGGTGGCACCGCGACTCCCAGAGGGATGAAATTCCGGCGTGGGGAGGCTTACCACCGGCGTAGCCGTTCCGGAAGCAAGCGCCGAACCGTTCCGGGTTTCCAGGATCCATTGGGATGAACTGAGCGAGTCAGGGGTTCCGCCATAGCTGACTTTCCCATCCCTGGCATACAGGCTCTGCCAGGTATGCCAGACATTTTGGATCATGATGGCACCGCTGGCTGCATCGGTTTCAAAGCTCCAACGCGGGCTCATCCAGACCGGCTCGACCGGGATGACTTCCACAAATGGCTGGAGATGCTCGATGGAGAGGTAATTTCCGCTGGCGCAGTTGCGGATGCGCTTGCTGCCCTGATAATCCTCGATGATCCATTGCGAGTCAAGCGCAGAGTCGGGCAGCGTACCGAGGGCTGCCTGACCGGCAGATTCATAAAGATAACTGCCACTGGCCACGTTCTTTATACGCACGATCAGGCTATTGGCAGGGATCTGAAAGGATCGGGTTGCCATCGCAGGGGTATCAGACGGGGGAGCAGTGAAGGTCGGCATTGAAGGGGCGGTCGGCAGAGGCTGTATTCCTGAAGTAGCAGTTGGCAAAAGCACGGAGGGGGCGCGCGAGTTTGCTGCGCATCCCACCAGGAGAATGAGAGCGGCCAACCAGAAAACCAGGAACGTGCAGGCCAACGCGTAGTTTCTCATCACCTAGAAGGTTAGACCTGCTTTCATATATCTCTGGAACAATAGGACAGCGATCAGGGGCGGTAGGAGAGCGATGAACGAGCCGGCCATCTTAAGATTCAATGGGAAGACCCGATCCAAAGTATACAAACGCACCGAAACCGTTTGTAAAGCAGGCGTGCGCAAAACCAGGTATGGCAGCAGGAAATCACCCCAGGAGCTGACGAAGGTCAGCAGTCCCAAAACGATCAGAATGGGGGTCGCCAGTGGTATGGTAATGGCCGTGAACATGCGCAAGGGCGAGGCGCCATCCACAGCCGCCGCGTCATAAATATCACCGGGGATCTGTTCGAAAGAGTTTTTTAGCACCAAAATATAGAATGCGCTGCCTGAATACGGGAGGATCAACCCCCAAAAGGTATTCACCAGGCTGACATGGATGATGGGCAGGTTCGTCAATGTCATGTAAAGTGGGATGAGGTAGGCCATCATGGGGATGGTCATGGTCACCATAATGAATATTTGGATAATTCTTTTTGCGGCCGGTTTTAGACGCGCAAGGCTATACGCAGCCATCGAAGAGACCAGCAGCCGTCCCAACATGACTCCGCCGGCCACATAGATGGTATTTCTGAACATACCAAGCATGTTGAAGCGTTTCCAGGCCTCCAAATAGTTTTTCCACTGAGGGATCTTTGGAAACAAGTTCAAACCGGGGCTTGTGATGGTCGAACTTGTTTTTAGACCGGCGGTAAAAGCAAAAACAAACGGAAAGATAAAAGCAACACTTACCACGATCAGAATGACCAGAAAGATCGCTACGATTACCCGGCCGCCCGGCGAGCGCCATTCTACATCCGACATGATTCCACGCGTGCTACTGCTCATGACATTCTCCTTGTTATCCGGGCGAATTAAGCCATGCGTTCTTCATCACTCTTGCGAGTGAGCCAAACGTAAAGTGCCATGAAGGATCCCAGTACGACCAGCAGGGACACACTCCAGGCAGAAGCCAGGCCGAAATCGCTGTTTTCGAAAGCAGTGCGGTAGATTTGCAGTACCGGGGTGAGGGTGCTGTTGCCGGGGCCGCCGGTAGTGAGAATGAACGGTTCAGTGAAAACCTGGGAAACGGCAACGATCTGCAGGATCAACATGATCGCCATTCTGGATTTTAAAAGCGGCAGGGTCAGGTAATAGATCCGCTGCAAGGGACTCACACCATCCAACTCGGCTGCCTCATAAATTTCCGTATTGATTTCATTCAAGGCTGCCAGGTAGATCAGAACCGAACTGCCTGCTCCCAGCCAGGTCATGACCAGGATCAGGGCAAATTTGACAATATTTGGATCCTGCAGCCAGAGTTGCGCCGGGATGTGCGCCATCTTTAGCAGGCTGTTCAAAGCGCCCCCTTCAGGATAATAGATCAACCGCCAGACCAGCAACGCCACGACAATCGGGATCAGGGTCGGAATATAGGTGATTACCTGAAAAATGGAACCATAGCGGCGCATCTCCCGGATCATCAACGCCAAAATAATCGGGACCATAAAACCAAAAATAAGACTCAAGATGACAAATTCGAGCACATTCAACCAGGCGACGCCAAAAATCGGGTTGCCGAACATGCGCACATAATTCTGTAAACCAGCCCAGCCAGTCGGACCCATCAAACCGACATTTTGGAAACTGTATATGACCGTAGTGATGATCGGGTACCAGGAAAAGACAATGAAGATGAGCAGGGCCGGCAGGAGGAACAAATACGCGTAAAACTGCTTCCCCCATCTGGAACGCAGGTTCGGTTTATTTATAATTGCGAATGAAACTGGTTGAGTCATCGAAATAATGCTCCTTACCTGGAAAAGGATCGGGGAACAGGCAGCTTATTCATTTCTGCCTGTTCCCTTTCACAAATTCAAACCTTCTTTGAATTAATCAACCGTCTTACTTTTTGAGGTTGAGCACATTGGTCTGGAAGGTTTTCTGTGCGGCAGTGAGGAGGGCTGCCACGTTGGCATTCTTATCGGTCACGATAGTGCTGACAACTGGACCAAGCGCACCGTAGAAATCCTGGCCTTCGCCAAAACCGGGTTCCAACATGATCTGGGTTGCGCCTGAGACGATACCCTTCTGGAATAGGGCATAGTCAACCGGCAGATTGGAGTATTTGGCTTCCAGGGCGGCCGTAGCGGTCTGATAATCACCAGTGTAAAGCGGCATCTTCGGGCCACCAACGACAACGGTCGGATCAGAGGCGCTGAGGGTGTAACGGGTCTGGATCTCGCCTGGATCAAACTGCAGCCACAGGCGGTACCATGTGGCGGCTTCGATCTGGTCGGCCGTTGCGGTAGCGCTTACCATGGCCACATCGCCACCTACCTGGGACACGCTGACGCCATTCACGGCCGGCAGGGGTGCAAAGCCGAACTGGCTCATATCCACATCGGTATAGTTTTGCTTCATCCAGACAAATTGATCGCTGGCCATCAACGCCATGGCTTCTTTGCCGGTGGCAAGTGCGTCACCGTTCTTGCCCCAGTCGTTATTTTCGCGCGGCAGAACATCATCCACCCAGCGCAAATTGTGGATCATATTCAGGGTGGCCGTCATGGCAGGATTATCGAAGCTGGTTACCAACTTGCCATTGACGCTGTTCACCAGGTCGGTATTCTTCTCACCGAAGTCAAAGGAAAGGATCGAAGTATGCCAGCCGGCCTGAACCGGGTCGCCAAAGATGAAGGAGAAGCCAGCCACGCCATTGTCACGGTTGGTCAGCGTCTTGGCATCCGTTTCCAATTCATCCCAGGTGGTGGGAGGATTGGCGATGCCGGCAGCTTTGAGCATGGTCTTGTTATAGGCCAGGCCCATGGCATAAGCATCCATCGGCAGACCATAGACCTTGCCATTGACAGTAACGAGGTTGAGGACCTGCGGGTTGTAGATCTTATCGAGGCCTTGCGCCTGGAAGATGGTGGTCAGGTCAGCTGCGACGCCATCCGAGACCATCTTGGCAGGGTCGGTAAAATAGACCTGGAAGAGGGTCGGGACCTGTTTGCCAGCGACCAGCGCAGCGAAGGTGGTGGGATCATAGGTGTAATCGGAAGGGCGGACAGTCACATTGGGATACAGTTTCTCAAAGCGATTGATCGCTGCCTGATAGTTGGCTGCCAACGTGGGCTGGGAATCGGGCGGCGCGCCGGCGACCGTGATGGCGACAGGGTGGCCACCGGCGATCTGGGTCGGCATTTTAATCACTGCGGGGACCGAAAGAGGGGCAGTCGTGGCAGTGGGAGCCGTGGTTGCCGCAGGCGCGGCGGTGGCCGGCGCCGGCGCGGCGGTAGCGGGTGCAGCCGTGGCAACTGGGGCTTGCGTGGCAGCGGGAGTAGCTGCGGCACCACAGGCGGCCAGAAACACCATGCTGACCACTACGAGGGCACTAAAAAGCACATAGAAACGGTTGTTCTTCATAATACGATTCTTCTCCTGTTTGAATATGGTAATGGAAAGGGCTTGTGTTAAAAAAGAAAAATGAACTGGTACTTGCGCCTCCTTTCGGGGTGGTCATGCTTCACGGGCGTGTGCGATGATTTCACCAGCAACTGAATTTCAGGGGATCAGCTGAATCAAACATTTGTCGCCAGTATACAGAAGAATGGTTGCAGCAGCGTCTAATTACAGTCTAGAATCTGTCTAATCATAGTTGAACGTTCAACCAAAAGTGTGGTAAGATTCTGCCGGGATTTGTATGGCAACTATGACAAAGTCAGGCCGTCGTGAAACTGCCCTGGGAACATGGGACGATGAACACGTGAAGGCATTGCTCCATTTCCCCCGTTTCCCAATGCACCTCATCCAACAGGAGCCCTGGCAGACCTGGATCGGGCAGCGTGGAGGGCTGAAGGCTGTTTATACTTATCTGCAGGAATACCCACTTTCACCCAGCCACCGCCGGATTCTGGATGTAGTGCTTTCCAGCCCCGAATCGGTGGCAAATGTTTATGCCAACCGCCTGAACATCAGCCGTGCCACGTACTTTTATCAACTGCGTGAACTGGTGCCCGCGCTGGTGCAGGCGCTAAATCAATGGGGGTTGGATCGCTTAACCCTCGCACAGGCACTTCCCGAAACCATCTCATCGCTCCAACCTACCATCCCGACCCCTCTGACCAACCTGGTCGGGGCTGAATCTTTATTGCAAAGCCTGACCCAGCATCTCCAACGCGATGATCTGCGCCTGTTGACCTTATTGGGGCCGGGTGGCATTGGAAAAACCCGCCTGGTAATAGAGTTATCCCACCGCATGAGGGAGAGGTTCGAAGATCAGATTTGTTTCGTCGATCTGTCGACCGTGCGGGATCCTGCACAGGTGGCGGCCGCGATTGCTCAAGCCCTGGGTTTGAAAGAATCAGGCGAATCTCAATTAAAGGCTTACCTGCGCCCGCGCAGCTTTTTATTGGTGCTGGACAATTTCGAGCACATCCTGCCAGCCCGCAGCCTGGTGACCGATTTGTTGGCAACTGCACCCCGGCTAAAAATCCTGGTCACCAGCCGGGCTGCCTTGCACGTGTATGGGGAACATGAATTTGTCATCCCGCCCATGCCTACCCCCTCCATAGAAAACGCCAAAGACGCCGAGCTCCTGGCGCAATCGCCCTCAGTCATGCTGTTCGTCCAGCGCGCACAGGATGTCAATCCGGATTTTACGCTCAATAACGAAAACTCCGAAGCAGTATTCGAAATTTGCCGGCGCATGGAGGGCATACCACTGGCGATCGAAATGGCGGCCTTCCAGGTCAAATACTTTTCGCCCCAGGCCATGTTGGTCCGCCTGTCGAATACCCGGCGGCTGGCGTTTCTCAGCCAGGTGCCGAAGCGGCTGCCGCCTCATCAGCAGAGCATGCGCGATATGCTTGACTGGAGTTATGTTCTGCTTCCTCCGGAATTACAAACTTTGTTCAGCCGGTTGGCTATTTTTCCTGGAGGCTGCACCATCGAAGCGGCGGAATCAGTCTGCGCCATTCAATCATCCGATCAAGGCGGGAATTTGCAGGATGTACCGATCGGGCTTACCGCGCTGGTGGATCAAAGTTTATTATCGCAGCATGTTGAAGTGGATGGCGAGCCGCGTTTTCAGATGCTTGGCATGGCACGCGAGTATGCCCTGGAAAAGTTGGAAATCCGCCATGAAGGCGAAATAATTCGCCGCGCACAGGCACACTATTATTTAGATCTGGTAGAGCAGTACGCATTGCAACAAAGCCTGCGGGGTCGTTCAGAAACCTTTGAACTATTGCAACATGAGTACACCAACCTGAAGTCCGCCATCCATTGGGTGATCGAAAAACGCGAGGGAGAACTTGGCTTGCGTTTCATTATCGCTCTTTGGGATTACTGGCGGTTTTTTGGCAATCAGCATGAGGGGCGCCAATTTGCCCAGGCGGTATTGGAGCAAACCGGAGACCTGCATACCCCCGTCCGGGCGCGTGTATTGCGGCTGGTGGGATGGCTGGCGCATGATTTTTGCGATTACACCACCATGTTGTGGGCATTCCAATCCAGCCTGGAGCTTTCCGAGGCCCTGGCCGACCGCAATGAAATGGGGCTGGCGCTGCAAGGGTTGGGAGAACTGGCGCGTTTGCGAGCGCAACCGGAGCATGCTAAAGAACAGATCCTACAATGTTATGACCTGTTCAAAGAATTGCAGAACCAGAAACAAATTGCATGGTCGCTCGACCTGCTGGGGCGCATCCTCCTCAGCCAGGGAGAACTAAAGGGAGCACAGACCTATTTCCAGGAAAGCCTGGATTTGTTCCAGGAAAATGGCCGCGATTCTGACATCATTTTTGCGCTCACGCATCTGGGCCAGACCCTGTTTTACCAGGGCGATTCAAAGCAAGCGATCCCCCTTTTCGAAAAAAGCCTGGAAATGAGCCAATCAGCCGGAATTACGCGCAGCTCTATTTGCGCCCTGGCGCTTAACTACCTGGGCGAGATCGCCATCCAGCGCTCCCAGTCGCAGCTGGCGCGTGAGCTGATCGATCAGAGCCTGAACCTGAGCCGGAACGGAGGCTATAGCTGGTGTGTCGAACTGGGCTGTTATACCTCCGGATTACTGGCCTTGCAAAGCGGCGAGATGGAGAGTGCGGCCTTCTGTTTCAGGGAAAGCTTATTGCTTCAACAATCGCTTAAAGAACCCTGGCGTTCCATCAAGCTATTGGAAGCCACTGCCGCATTGTCAGTCGACCGTCATGAACTGCTGGGGGCAGCCCGCCTATACGGCGCATCCGAGCGTTTACGTGAAATTTTGAAGATTCCCCAGATGCCAGTATACTGCCCGCAATTCGAAGACAGCCTAAAAAACCTGAACAGCCAGTTGGATGCACCCACCTTGCATGAAGCCTGGGCAGCCGGCCAGGAACTCAGTTTGGAGCAGGCGGTCATTTATGCCTTGCGATGTCTGGAATAGGAATGAATTTACCCAGGAAATTTAAGCAGAATGGTTTTATTATTATGTGCAACTTCCCTGCACACAATAAAAACAGGCACATTCCTGCCAAATTTCCGGATAGTGGCCAAAGACAATGATATTATCCAGGGCAGCCGCGAGAAACCTATTTTCAACCTTATTTGCTTGACAAAATGAGAAAACTATTTGATAATCCGTTGAACGTTCAACCAAGGATAATAGAATGAGCGTAACAGTCATTGATGTAGCTAAAGAGGCCGGCGTTTCCCGGACAACCGTCTCCAACGTCTTCAATAACCGGGCCAAGTTTTCCGACGAGACCCGCAGCGCCGTGCTTGCAGCCGCGAAAAAGCTGGGGTACAAACCCAACCTGGCCGCGCACTCGTTGATCACGAACCAGTCCCGGCTGATCGGATTGATCCTGCCTTCCTATGTAGATACCAATACCCTTACGAATAGCCCTTTTTACAACATCATCATCGACAGCGTCTATTCGGTGTTGCGCAATGAAGCATATTACGATTTGATCATCTTTTCCGTGCCCTATAAAGAAAAACTTCCCCAGGTGAGCGATTGGATCGACTCTCGCAATGTGGACGGGATATTGGTGATCGGCGAATACAATCAGGCTTTTCTGAATGACCTTAATTCAAAAGCGATCCCGGTTGTTCTGATCGACAATTATTCGCGCGCAGCCTATTCCAATTTCTCCTATATCAACTCGGATGATGAAACCGGTGGATACCTGGCCACGCAAAAACTGATCTCGGGTGGCTATAAAAAGATCGGGATCTGCTCGGCATCCATGGACAGCCCGCTTATGCAGAAGCGCTACGAAGGGTATAAACGGGCGCTTAATGAGGCCGGGTATAAAGAGTACATCTTCAACGGGACTGGCTCGCCCTTCGAAGCCGGGATGCAACTTGGAAAAATTCTCATCGACCAGCAAATTGATGCGGCCTTTTGCACCGAGGATACGCTGGCGATCGGCTTTTTGTGCTGTCTGCTTAAGCAAGGCGTACAGGTTGGGTTGGATTTTGGGTTGGTCGGTTTTGATAATATTAACAATGGCCGGCAGATCCATCCCGAATTGACCACGGTTGACCAGAGCATTTTCGAGAAGGGCGAAACCGCCACGAAAACGCTGTTGAATATTTTGAACAAGAAAAATTCCGTTGGCAGCCGCCTGGTTTTGCCGGTGCATTTGATCGCAAGAGAGACTGCCAGATAGTCTCTTTTTTTGGCAAAGAAGTTGAACGTTCAACTATACGTAACAAGATTGGTAACTTTTTTTGGAGTGCAATCATTATGGTAAAAATCGCAGATCGATATTTGCTTGTCGATCCCTGGAAAATCATTGAGGCAGGATTCCATCCGGAAAAAAGCAAGGTATCCGAGTCGCTGTTTTCTTTGGGCAACGAGTATCAGGGAGTAAGGGGATTTTTCGAGGAGGGCTATTCCGGAGACAGCCTGGTTGGTTGCTATTTGAATGGCGTTTATGAGGAACGGCATCTAAAAGAACCATCCGCCTACAAGGGCATCTCCAACCGCATCGCCTTCATGGTCAACGCCGCCAACTGGCTTTATACACGGATCGAACTGGAAGGGGAAATCCTGGATATCGCCCTCTGCCAGACATCCGATTTCAGACAGGAACTGGATTTCAAGACCGGACAACTCAAGCGGGAATTTATCTGGAAAACGAAATCGGAAAAACGGCTCAAGCTCAGCTTTTCCCGGTTTTAAGCATGCCGGTCAAAGAGCTGGCATTTCAGCGCATCGGCATTACCCCGCTGAATTTTTCAGGTTCCATCGCGGTTACCGTGGGAATTGACTTTTCGGTCATCCATCAAACCTTCCAGGAAAATTTCTGGGATTGCCCGGAGAAGAGCGAACAGGCCATCCTGGGCGTCAGCAAGAATATCAGGCAAAAATTATTCGCCGGATTCCAAATTTTGTCAGAAAACCTGGAGCAAAAACAGGAGGTTGTGGGAGAACAGTTGGTCGGCTGTCACTTCATACTGAAGTTGAACGCGCGCCAGGAAACAAGGCTGGATAAATTGAACTTTTTATATACACCCGGAAGCGCCCTTCCGTCTGAGCAGGAAGTCTGGGAATCTGGTAACACGCTGCTCGAGCAGTATCAAAACGCCAGGTATGACGAGTTCCTGCGGCAGAATTCCGAATACTGGGCGCGCGTATGGAACCAGTCGGATATCGCCATCGAAGGCGACCCGGAGACGCAGCAGGGTATTCGCTTCTGCATCTTCCAGATGCACCAGACCTATCGTGGATTAATCGATGGCGCCAACATTGGGGCAAAAGGGTTGACCGGCGAGGATTACAACGGCAACACTTTCTGGGATTCGGAAACATACTGCCTGCCCTTCTACCTGTTCAGCAACCCGCAGGCGGCCAAATCGCTGATCGATTTTCGCTATAAGACCCTGCCGCAGGCGATGGAACGCGCCCGCCAACTGGATTGTACAGGGGCGTGTTTCCCGGTGGCCACATCGGATGGAACCGAAAGCTGCACGCTCTGGCAACATGCCAGCCTGCAATTCCAAACGACCACGGCGGTGGCGTACGCCATCTGGCACTACGTTAAGATCATGCAGGATTTTGATTTCCTTTATTCCACCGGCATTGAATTGCTCATTCCGATCTGCCGGTTCCTGGCCAGCCGGGGGCAGTGGGCGCCCGGACGGGACCAGTTTGGCTATTATTCCGTGATGGGCCCGGATGAATTCAAGATGATGGTCAACAACAACTGCTACACCAACCTGATGGCGAAACGCACCTTCGAATACACGCGGCAGGTTCTGGCAGACATGGAAAAAGCCCGGCCCGAAAAGAAAGCTGATCTGATGCGCTCCCAGGGCTGCACAACCAACGAGCTGGAGCAATGGAAACGCATGGCGGATTGCATGTTCCTGCCGCGCGACCCGCAAACAGGCATATATGAGCAACACGAGGGCTTCTTCGAACTGCCGCACATCGATGTGGATAGCATTCCGGTGGAGGATTTCCCGCTCTACCACAACTGGTCCTATGACCGCATTTATCGCAACGACATGATCAAACAGCCGGATGTGCTGATGTTCATGTTCCTTTATAACCAATCCTTCTCCCTGACCGAAAAACAGGCCAATTATGATTACTACGAGCCGCGCTGCATCCACGAGTTGTCCCTCTCGCCATCGGTGCATTCCATTTTAGCCGCGGAACTTGGCCGCGCAAGGGAAGCCTTCGATTTCTTCCAGTTCGCCACGCGCATCGACCTGGATAACTACAACCGCAACACGGGCTCAGGAATACATACCACCTCCATTGCGGCCGCCTGGATGAACATCGTTTACGGTTTTGGCGGGATGCGCTCGGATGGTGAGATGCTCTCCTTCAATCCCAGCATTCCCGAACACTGGAAGTCTTACAGTTTCCAGGTTCTGTATCACGGCTCGATCCTGCGCGTGGAAGTCTCGCAGGATTCCGCTCACTTCCATATCGTGGAAGGCCAGCCGATCGCGATCCTGGTCCAGGGGCAGGCACAGGAAGCCACCCAGGCGGGCTTGAGCGTTTCGATAAAAAATATAGTACCTGTTCCGTAAAAAGAGCACAACCAATGCCATGGAAAATCACTGAAACAAACCAATTGGACGCAAAAGCCACCGATCGGATGGGGAATAAATTCCTGATCGGAAATGGCTATATCGGTTACCGTGGCACGCTGGAAGAATATAACCGGGGCCAGAAAACCGCCACGATCGTTTCCGGGCTGTACGATAAAGTCGGCGAGCTGTGGCGCGAGCCGGTCAACCTGCCGAATGGTGGCTTTGTGCAGTGTGTTTACCGGGGCGAAGCGCTGCATGCACAGACCAGCCGGGTGTTGGAACACGAACAGGGCCTGGATCTATCCCAGGCAGTCCACGCGCGTCGAACCACCTTTGAAGCTGCCGACGGGACGCACATCACGATCAGCGCGCGGCGGTTTGCCAGCCTGGCGAGGCGCGCGCTGGTCTGCATGGAAATCAGTCTCGAAGCCAATCGGGATTGTGACGTGACCCTGCTGACCGGGATCGATGCCGATGTATGGGATCTGAACGGCCCGCACCTGGAAGCCATAACGAGCGCCGAACACTCTGGCATGCTCTCGATCAGCGCGGTTACCCATGAGAGGGGCGTGAGGGTGGCGGTATCAGAGAGTATGGAGGGTGCAATGGGAACGCGATCCATTGCAATTGGGGAAAAAAACATCCGGCGCGCCACCACGATATCCCTGAGGGCGCACCAGCCAAGCCGTCTGCACAAGTTTTTCTCCCATTGCACCGGGTTGGACTCGGCCGACCCGCTGGTAGAAAGCCAAAAGATCTGCCTGGAAGCCACCGGGCTTGGTTTTGACGGACTGCTGGCGGAACACGCCGCACTTTGGGCGGAACGCTGGGCGAGATGCGATATCCGGATCGAAGGGGATGAAAGGGCCCAGGAAGCGCTGCGCTTCAGCATGTATCATCTGCTGGCGATTGCGCCCAAGCACGCGAATAATGTTTCCATTCCGGCGCGCGGTCTATCCGGCCAGGTGTACAAGGGCGCGATCTTCTGGGACACGGAGATCTTCATGCTGCCGTTCTTTTCCCATGCCTTCCCAGACCTCGCCCGCAATCTTTTAATGTACCGCTACCATACCTTGGAGGGTGCCAGGCGCAAGGCGCACGAGTACGGCTACCGGGGCGCCTTCTATGCCTGGGAGAGCCAGGATGGCGGCGAGGATGCCTGCAGCCTGTTCAATGTGACGGATGTATTCACCAACCGGCCGATGCGCACGTATTTCCGGGATAAGCAGGTGCACATCAGCGGGGATATTGTGTACGCCTTCTGGCAGTATTACCGCATCACTGGCGATGAATCGATCTGGAGCGAGGGCGGCGCGGAAGTGGTTTTCGAGTGCGCACGCTTTTTCCTGTCTTACATGTACTTTAACCCGGATAAGCAGCGCTACGAGATCCTGGACGTGACCGGCCCGGATGAGTACCACGAGCGGGTGCATAATAATTTATTCACCAACTTGATGGTTGCCCATACATTTAGCGTTTGCACTCAGGTGGCGAAAATCTTGCAGGCCCAATCCCCAGAAAAGTACCGGGAGTTAATCGCTGCACTGGACTTCGAGCGCGACCTTTCCCGGATCAATCAGGTGGCAGAGGGCGTTTACATACCAGATGCGGATGGGCAAAGCAAGCTTATCCCCCAGTTTGATGGTTATTTCAAACTGGAAGACATTCCGATCAAATCCCTGCTGGAACGCAAACTGCACCCGCATGAATATCTGGGCGGGGGCAACGGCCTGGCGACCACGACCCAGATCATCAAACAGGCAGATGTCATTTTGGGTTTGTACCTGTTCGAAGAGCGCTACCCGGCTGAAGTAAAAGCCGCCAACTGGAAATATTATGAACCCCGCACGGAACACGGCTCGACGTTAAGCGCCTGCTCCTATTCCATGATCGCGGCGCAGATAGGCAAGGTGGATTGGGCCTACCGCTATTTCATGAAAACCGCCACGATCGATCTCACTGGCGAGGGAAAAGAATACGTCGGGACGCTCTATATCGGAGGAACTCACCCGGCCGGGAATGGTGGCGCCTGGATGGCAGCAATGTTTGGATTGTGTGGTTTATCCTGCGCCGATAAAACGATTGCAATCGCTCCGCGCCTGCCAGCTCATTGGATCCAGGTTACTTTTCCTCTGGTTTTCCAGGGGCAGAAACTAAGACTGCGGCTGACAAACGAAAGTGTTTGCGTGCAGATCGTGGAAGCGCTGGAAACGGCTCTGTTCATTTCGGTTGAAGGAGCAGTGCAGCCCTTGCCATTGACCGGCGAGTTGAGCATTCCGCTTCTCAAGGAACGCCCGGGATGATCCAGGCAATGCGCGCCGCCATTTTTGATCTGGACGGCGTCATCGTGGACACTGCCAAATATCATTACCTGGCCTGGAAGAGATTGGCCAATCAATACGGATTCGATTTCACTGAAACTGACAATGAACGGCTCAAAGGGGTTAGCCGGACAAGATCGCTGGAAATCCTGCTGGAAATCGGAAACCTGAAGGTAAGCGAAGCGGTCAGGCATAGCATGGCTGCACAAAAAAATGACTGGTACGTTGAGTACATCCAAAATATGGATGCTTCCGAAATCCTGCCGGGTGCAGCGGAATACCTGCAAATGCTGCACAAATGTGGGGTTAAGACAGCCATCGGTTCGGCCAGTAAGAACGCCGCTTTGATCCTGGAGAGGTTGGGAATCAGATCGTTATTTGATGTGGTAATCGATGGAAGCAGGGTTGCGCAGGCCAAACCCGATCCCGAAGTGTTCCTGCGCGCCGCCAGTGAGTTGAAAATAGCCCCGGCGAGCTGCATCGTATTCGAGGATGCTGAGGCCGGTATTGAAGCGGCTCACCGCGCCGGCATGGGTGCCGTGGGGATCGGTAAGCCGACCATGCTTAAAGATGCGGATATGGTAATGGGCGGGTTATATCAGCTGGTGGTTTTGACCGTTTCTCCGGGCTCTTCCTGCTGAATTTTTGGATCGGTACGATCAAAGCGTCTGGTGGGAATAGAGCCGTGCATAGACGCTGTTATTGCCCAGCAATTGGTCGTGCCGGCCAGTCTCGACAATACGACCTTCTTCCATCACGATGATCCGGCCGGCATTGCGGATGGTGGACAGGCGATGGGCCACCACCAGGGTGGTGCGGCCGCGCATCAGGCGCTCAAGCGCTTCCTGGATGAGTACTTCGGTTTCCGTGTCGAGGGCCGAGGTGGCCTCGTCCAGGATGAGCACGCGCGGGTCACGGATGAGCGCCCGGGCGATCGCCAGGCGCTGTTTTTGACCGCCGGAAAGCCGGGCGCCTTTTTCCCCCAGGTTGGTCTCCATGCCCTGCGGCAGGCGTTCGACAAATTCCAGGGCGTTGGCATCCTGCAAGGCGGCCTGGACGGCGGAGGGCTTAAACGATTTCAGGCCATAGGTGACGTTCTCATAGACCGACCCGTCAAACAGGATGGTATCCTGCGAGACCACAGAAAGGAAGCGCCGGTAGGTGCGCAAGTCGAGGGTTTCCATGTCCACGCCGTCCAGCAACAGCCGGCCAGCGGTGGGGCGGATGAAACCGATCAGCAGATTCAGCACGGTGGTCTTCCCCGAGCCGGATTGACCGACCAGGGCAACCGTTTCGCCGGAACGGACGGCCAGCGAGAAATCACGCACGGCATCGGCTTCGCCATCGGGGTAACGGAAGGAGACATTTTCGAAAGCCAACTCGCCGCGCACCAGGGTGACAGCCTGTTTGCCCTGGTTGTGTTCCAGGTCGGGAGATTGCAGCACCTCACCGATCGAATGGATGGATTCGAAACCGCGGGAGATATCGGGCACCATGTTGGTCAATTGCAGGACCGAGTTGGTGAGCGAGTTAAAGTAACCCGTCAGCAGAACGATGTCGCCGATGCTGATGGGAATGTAATGAGTGAAATAGCACCAGGCCGTAAAGACCAGGCAGCCAATATTGAACAGGTTGAAGGTAACCCAGGAGACGCCGCTGAACAGGGCCGTCGTGGCATCCAGTTCCAGGCCGGCGTGCTTGACATCCGAGAGAGTGGCATCGACCCGTTCGATCTCATCCTGCTCCAGGCCATGCGCGCGCGTGATCGGGATGAGATGGGTCATCTCGATGACTCGCGCAGACATGCGTTCCAATTCGACCCGGAAGCTGGCATTGCGTTCGGCCATGGCGCTGCGCAGGCTGCGCAGCACGGCGGCGGCGACCGGCACGGCGACCAGGAAGATCAGCAGGAAAGCCGGGGCGCGTATGGCGGTGGTGATGATGGCGATGATGATGGAGAAGAGGGCGCCCAACCCGCCGTCGTACAGGGTGCGGGTGAGGGTCTCGATCAATTCGACATCCCGCAGAACCTTGTTCTGCAAGCGCCCGGCGCTCTGGCTCTTGTAGTAATCGATGGAAAGCTGCTGCAAGCGGTGGACGATGGCCGAGCGGAGCTGGGTGCTCATGGTGCGAACAGCCTGGCTGATCTGGCGCACGTACAGGTAATGCATGGGAATGTTCTGGACCAGCATGACCACCAGGATCAAGGCAGTCAGCCAGAGGTTTTCGAGCGTTTTCGGGCCACCGGTGGCGACCAGGTCAATGATGTGGGCGGTGACAAGCGGCATGGCCCAGACCGGGCTGGCCTTGATGAAATAGAGCAGGGCGGCCAGGAGCAGGCGGCCTTTCTGGTCGCTATACAAATAGGCGAAGGTGCGTAAGGGGTTTTCACCCTGGTAATTGCGCTCCTGGGCCGTTTGGGATTGGAAATGGCGGTTATTCATTGGATGACAGGAAGGATGCTTTCGCTTAACTTGCGCTGAACTGTATTCAAAGGGCAGCGTACAAGCAAGGCAACCCCCCATTCTATCATTCTATCCACGCTGGTGAAGGAGGCGTTGTTTTACAAAAAAGATTATGCTACCTACCACATCGTTTCCATTACGGATATCGCAAATCAACAAATTACGCAAATCCTGTTATTCCTGTTCGGGATCGCCCATCTGATCAAAATGTGAGGTGGAGAAACTGGCCAGCATTTTTTGACAGAAAAACATCGCTATTGAGAAAGGCATGGTTTTCCTAATCCACTATGGTCTTTGCCCCTATTCAGGTGTGACACACTACCAGGCAGCCATGGAATTAGCGAGATACGCGCCGGTGATGGAGGCTTTGGCGTCCAGTAATTCTTTGGGCGTTCCTTCGAAAACGACTTGCCCGCCCTTGTTCCCGGCTCCTGGCCCAAGATCGATCACCCAATCGGCATTTCGGATAACGTCCTGGTTGTGCTCGATGATAACTACGGTGTTGCCCGAGTCGACCAGGCGGTTGATGGTCGTCAGCAGTTGTTCAATATCCGACATGTGCAGGCTGGTGGTTGGCTCGTCCAGGATATAGAGGCTGCCTTTTTTGTGCAATTCGCTGGCGAGCTTGAGGCGCTGGCACTCACCGCCCGAGAGTGTGCTGAGCGGCTGACCAAGTGTAATGTAGCCCAAGCCCACGTCACTGAGCGCCTGCAATTTCTGCCGAATCTCTTCGGCATCGAAGAATGCCAGGGCTTGATCCACGGTCATTTCGAGCACCTCGCTAATGGATCTTCCATCCAGCTTGTAGGTCAGGACCTCATCCTTGAAGCGCCGCCCTTCGCAGACTTCGCAGGGGAGCTTGAGACTCTCCAGAAACGTCAGATCCACGTACACCACCCCAAGGCCGTGGCAGTTTTCACAGGCTCCTTTGGAGTTGAAACTGAAAAGCCCAGGGCTGACCCTGTTTGCCGCAGCGAATACTTTGCGAACATCGTCCATAATGCCAGTATAGGTGGCTGGATTGGATCGGGTTGAGACACCTACAGGCGTCTGGTCAACGACGATGGCATCGGGGTGTGCGGCCAAAAAAGCTTCGCCAATCAGCGAGGATTTGCCTGATCCGGCAACACCGGTCACAACGGTCAGCACGCCGATAGGAATATCGACATTGACATCGCGGAGATTGTTCACTCTGGCATGCTTGACAGAGAGTTGACCCGCAGGTGAGCGGAAGGACTCTTTCATTGGCAAACGCTGATTCAGGTGCTTGCCCGTCAGGGTATCGGCGTGGAGCAAATCGGCAAAACTGCCCTCGAAGACGATCTCGCCACCCTGGTTCCCGGCCGACGGACCGAGATCCACGATATGGTCCGCAATCTTGATCACATCCGGGTCGTGCTCCACCACCAGGATGGTATTGCCCTTGTCGCGCAGCTTTTGCAGTAACTCGTTCAGCAGGTGCACATCGTGTGGATGTAGACCAACGCTGGGTTCATCGAAAATGTAAGCGACATCAACCAGACTGCCGTTGAGGTGCTTCACCAATTTCAAGCGAGCCGATTCGCCACCCGAGAGGGTGTCGGTCTCGCGGTCAAGACTGAGGTAGCCCAGACCGATATCGACGATGTTTTGCAGCCGGACCCTGACCGTGTTGAGAATGCCGGTTGCAAGCGAATCTTGCCGGATGGCCATGATGACATCGATCAACTCAATGATTTCCATCGACGACAGTTGTGCAATGTTGTACCCGCCAATCTTGCAGCCCAACGCGGCCTGGCTCAGCCGGGCACCGTGACAAAGCGTGCACGGACCCATGGCCAGAAAGGGTTCAACGGCTTTACGGGTGCGTTCGGGGCGGTTTTCCAACTTCTGGCCACCGTAAGACTTGTCAAACTGTTCCAGCAAGCCAAGATAGGTCAAATTCGTGCTGGTGCCGTGCATTTTGAATTTTAGATCTTTCCCGTGCAGCAAGAGTTCCATTTCCGCTGGCGTGTAGTCGGAGAGCTTCTTATCGTTGTCGAAAAAGCCGGAAGCCTGGAAGTTTTGCGTGCCGAACATCGGTATCAGAATAGCCCCTTCGTTGAGCGACTTTGACATATCAAGCATTTTTTCAACAACCGGGCCAACCTTACGCCCCAGGCCCTCGCACTCAGGGCACCTGCCAGAGGGATCATTGAACGAAAACAGGCTGGCAGGACCGATATGCGGCTTGCCCAGGCGCGAAAACAAGAGCCTGAGGATGGTCGTAATATCGGTGACGGTTCCCACGGTGGAGTGAGGACCCCCACCCAGGCGCTTCTGGTCCACGATGACCGCCATGCTCAAATTCTCGATCGAATCGGCCTCTGGCTGAGGAAAGCGGGGCATGAAGCTTCGCAGGAACATACTGAAGTTTTCGCTGAGCAGGCGTTGCGATTCGTTGGCGATCGTATCAAAAACGATCGAGGATTTGCCAGAACCGGAAACCCCGGTAAAGATGGTTATTTTCCGCTTGGGTATATTCAGCGAGATATTCTTAAGGTTGTTCTCGCGTGCGCCGCGGATCTCGATATATTCCTGGGACATGCCACCTCTATAGTCTTGCAGTCTGCCTGAAAAAAGTCAGCTACTGATAAGTGAAATTCCTGGCTCCGGTTTTCCCGGACCAGGGAAGCCCTTTCACGGCTTGCGAACCGCCGGAGAGAGAACTTCGGACGCTTCGATCCCGAACTGGCGGGCATACTCCTTGTTCAAGCGTTTCCAACCGAACTTCATCGCCTCGGCTCCAACAATGCGGCCAGTTGGGGTCCCACCGAGCAGGTGATCGAGCACGTCCAGGCAGATGTGCCATCCGGCCGCGCCCATGGAGATGAAACCGCGCTCGATATTGTGCCAGAGGGTCAGGCGCGTGCCACCGGCTATAGGTTCGAGCTGCCAGCGGATCTGCCGGTCTCCCCAGGTATATTCGAGCAACCTGGGAGCCTCGGCGCGTTGGACAATCGTTTCAGTAACGACCGGTGTGGAGGCTCCCACATTGGTGAGTTTGACCCTGGCACCGGTTCTGCCCAGGTTGCCATCCGCTTCAAAAGGCGCCCACTGGCGCAGGTGAACGGGATCGGTGAGCGCCTGCCAGACTTTTTCCGGCGGATGGCGCAGTTCCCTGACCATGACGAGCGTCCAGCTCTTCCCGTCCTTCAGGACCTGCGCCCCGCTGGCTGGGCCCGGGGCGTACCGCTCTCGAGAGGTCATGGATGCATCAGTTGTACGACCTGGATGAGATTGCCGCAGGTGTCTTTCAACATGGCGATCTTGGAGGCGGTCACGTCGGTGGGCGGCATGGTGAACTCGGCGCCTTTGGCTTTCATCCGCTCGTAATCGGCCTGTAAATTGTCCGTGTAGAACAGCATGGCCGGTTGGTTCTGCGAGAAAATCGCCTGCTGGTACGCTTTGGCGGCAGGGTTATCGTTCAGTGCCAACTGCAGCTCGGTCCCGTCCGGCTCGTCTGGCGAGGCCACGGTCAGCCAGCGATAGGGACCGTTTTTGATATCGGCCTTCCTGGTAAAGCCCAACACCTGCGTATAGAAACGCAGGGCTTTTTCCTGGTCGTCAACGTATAAGCTGGTTACTTTAATTTTCATCCTGTTACTCCTTTAAAATATGCCCATTTGGGGCTTCGTCACGAGTTTGTCTACCATTATTTTGGTCTGACTGATCCATCTGGTCGAGGTGGTGTTCGAGGGCATCGAGATGAGCAGACCACAGGCGGCGAAACTGAGCCAGCCAACCGTCCAGCTCCTGAAGTGGCTCCAGCCTGAGCCTGTAGAGGCGTCGCTGCGCGTCCACCTTGGATTCCACAAAACCGGCTTCCCGCAGCACGCGCAGGTGCTTCGAGACGGTCGGCTGCGACATATGCAACTGGCGTCCGATCTCGCCGACGGTTTGCTGCGAGGAACCCAGCAGGCTCAAGATCGCCCGGCGGTTGGGTTCAACGATGACTTCGAATACAGTCTCCATGGAATTAATATACACTTAAACGTATATACTTGTCAAGGCATATTGGCGCCTGTGCAACTTACATTTTATGAGTGACCCACTACGAGTAATAGCCTTACACTGCCACCTGCTACTGTTTCATTGCTGGCTGTATCAGCGCCTGACCGATTCCGTCCATGAGGAAGAATTTGCGCGCATCAGCCTGGCGCAGGGCTGGCTGACCTTCCTGGCCAGCTTCCAAATAATCAGCGCAATGAACCTGCGTCCATAAGGATACACGCAATCGGACGTTCTTTTCGTACATAAAAAGGGAGAAACAGGTGATATTGAGCCCACATTCCGCACCTTAATCGGGGAGTGAGTAACAGTTTTGAATTTCCTTACCAAGCAAGTGCTGCGGGTAGACTTTGCAAATAATCCTGCATGAATCGCTGGATATGCGCGATAATGATGGCAGGAAAAAGGAGGCTGTATGCAGATATTAGGCATTGATATCGGTGGGACGGGCATCAAGGGTGCCCCGGTGGACACAGAGACAGGCACGCTGCTTGCCCCCCGCTTTCGCATTCCCACTCCCAGCCCATCCAAGCCGATGGCGGTAGCCGGGGTGGTGGGAAAGATCGTTAGGCATTTCGACTGGCACGCGCCAATGGGGTGCGGCTTCCCGGGGGTGGTGCGAGAGGGCGTGGCTCTGACGGCAGCCAACATCCATCGTAGCTGGATCGAGACGAATGTTGCCGACCTTTTTGCCAGGCAAGCCAATTGCCCGGTGCGAGTCCTCAATGATGCAGACGCGGCCGGGCTGGCTGAGATGACCTTTGGTGCGGGTAAGGGGAAAAGCGGCACGGTTCTGGTGGTCACGCTGGGCACCGGCATCGGTTCAGCCCTGTTTAGCGGCGGCCGCCTGCTGCCCAATACCGAGTTCGGCCACCTGCAGATCAGGGGCAAGGACGCCGAGCAGCGCGCTTCCGATTCGGTGCGCAAGCTTGAAGATCTTTCCTGGAAAGACTGGGCCAAACGTTTGGATGAATACCTGGATGCCATGGAAGCTCTCATCTGGCCCGATTTGATCATCCTGGGGGGCGGGGCCGTCAAGTATTACGAGCGTTTCGCTCATCGCCTGACCGTACGTGCCGAGGTCGCCCCCGCCCTGTTTGGGAACAATGCTGGCATCGTCGGCGCAGCGCTGGCTGCGTTGGCTATGCCTGCAGACAGGTAAGCCAACGCTTTAGTATGCAAATTCGATAATAGTAAGAACTGTGAAAGTTGCCATCGTTTTACGATTCATCCCACATAATGAAAAGTTTCAATTGCCAAGTCTTAGAGGTGGGTGGAGAAAGTTTGAAATATAATCAAATAATCTATGAATAAGCCTGATAAAACCTCTGCGCGTAAAGCAGACTACCTGCTGCATACGAAGTTGATGCAGCCGCGGCCACAGGCCGCGCTAATCGCGCGCAGCGAGCTACTGAGGCGACTGGATGATGGCTTAACGAAGCGCCTGTTGTTGATCTCCGCGCCGACAGGGTACGGCAAAACCACCCTTACGAGCATGTGGGTAGCAAAAGGCGGGTTTGCATCGGCATGGGTGACCCTGGACGCGAACGACAACGATCCAACGCGCTTTTGGAAATACGTGGTCTCGGCCCTGCGCACCTTCGATCCAGCCCTGGGAAAGGCCACGTTGTCAGCGCTGGCAGCGCCCCAGCCGGCGCCCAGCATGACACTGCTGGCTGCGTTGATCAACGATATGATGGGCGGAGAGGAGCGGCGCGTGCTGGTGCTGGATGAATACCAAAGCATCACGGCACCCGAAATCAATGACGGCATGGCTTTCCTGATCCAGCAACTGCCGGAGGCATACCACCTGGTGCTGATCAGCCGCAGTGAGCCGGCCCTGCCGCTGGGCCTTTTAAGGGCACGGGGTGAGATGGCGGAGATAACGAGCGCGGATTTGCAATTCAGCCTGGTGGAAACACAGGCGTTCCTGCGCGAAACGATCGCCGGCGAACTGGCGCCCGAAATGGCGATTCTGCTGCAGGAACGCACCGATGGCTGGGCGGCTGGCCTGCGCCTGGCCAGCCTTTCGCTGCAAAACAAAAACCCTGAAGAAGCCGGGAAAATCATCCAGACCTTCTCGGGCCGGCACCGCTATGTGTCGGACTACCTGATCAAGGAAGTCTTCGACCGGCAGGACGAGGCGGTGCAGAATTTCCTGCTGCGAACATGCTTCCTGAATCGCCTGACTGCCAGCCTGTGTGACGCCCTGACGGAAACGAATACGGGGGCGAGCACGCTAGAAAAGCTTGAACGAGCCAACCTGTTCCTCGTGCGGCTGGAACACACTGGCGAGCAGAACAGGTACCGCTACAATCCGCTGTTCGCCGAGTCGATCCAGGCCCTGGCCAAACAGCGCCTGGATGAGGGGGCTATCCGGGCGATCTTCAAAAAAGCCAGCCAGTGGTATGAATATCACGGGCTGTACGATGATGCCATTGAAGGTGCACTGAGCGCAAAAGAGTTCACCCAGGCAATCCGGCTGATCGAAAAATACATCGAAATCCACGACATGAGCGAGCTGCAGACACTGGGGCGATGGATCGAGGCGATCCCCCAGGCAGAGCTGCTACTGCACCCGGCGATCTGCTTCACGTTAGCGCAGGTGATCCTGTATGCAGGCGACCGGTTCGCGGCAGCGACGGCGGCAAAGCTGGAACCCTACCTGGAGGCAGCTGAATCGATCTGGCATTCCCAGGATCAGCGTTCCCGACCTCGGACAGGTGCTCTCTCTGCGTGGGACGATCGCCTGGTGGCAGGGCGATCTCCCGAAGGCTTGCGAGTATGCACGCCAATCGTTGGACAATCTCGCGGAGTCGGAGGCGCTGTGGCGGGGCAACAGCCTGCTGATCGTCGGCCAGGCGGTCCTGGAGGCGGGGCGGGTGCTGGAAGCACAGGAAAGCATTCTGGAAGCGCGCGCTCTCTCGGGGGCGGCTCAAAACATCTATGCTGAGCTGGCGGCGACCCAACTATTGAGCAAGGTCTTCTATGAGCAAGGAGAGCTGGACCAAGTCGAACTATTAGGCCGGCAGATCCAGAGTGAGGCAGTGGGGGACGAGTCGATGCTGGACGACCAGGGAGAGGCTGCCCTCATCCTGGCCGGGTGCGCTTACGAGCGGAATGAACTCGATAAGGCAAAGCAATATGCCGCGCACGCCCTGGAGTTGGGCGAACAACGCGGCAACGAAATGCTGCAAGCACAGGCCAGTATCCAAATGGCCCGCATCCATGCGGCGGAAAATGAGTGGAGGGAGGCGCACGACCTGCTCATGGCACTGCTGGGACGCTTGCAGATCCCAGCCGGCCTGGGCAAAGTGCAAAACGAACTGCGAAGGCTGGCCGTACGAACAGGTGAAATCCCATCGCTCGAAGGGGGATTGAATGCCCTGCCAATGGAGCAACCGGAAAGTTCGTCCGTGCAAATGGAAGCGGAAGACTTTACCCTGGCGCGCTTGCGGATCACGGAAGGACGGATGGAAGAGGCGCTGGCCTTGTTGGAACCATGGAGACGGGATGCGACAGGGAACGGCAGGGTGCGCAGCCAGGTGGAGGCGCTCAACCTGGAAGCGTTGGCGCAGAATTCCAACCCCGTAAAAGCCGCCAAGACGCTGTCCCAGGCACTTGCCGCCGGACAGGAAAGGGGCTTCCAACGCATCTTTCTGGATGAAGGGACGCGGATGGCAGATCTGCTACGGGCAAGCCTGCCCGGGCTGGCCAAAGGGACTCTCCGGCTGTTTGCCACAACCCTGCTGCATTCCTTCCCCGCGGAAATGCAAACCCAAACGACGGAAGGTGAAGGGGCGGCGTGGAGCGAGGCATTGAGCGGCCAGGAGCTGCGCGTCCTGCGGCTGCTGGCGGCGGGATATTCCAATCCGGCGATCGCACAGGAACTGGTGGTCTCCACCAACACCATCAAGACGCAGGTAAAGAGCATCTATCACAAGTTGAACGTTAATTCGCGCTCGGAAGCACGGGATGTGGCACGGGCACTGCACCTGCTGGACTGAATCACCCGCACAATCACCCGAAATGGGTGAAGCCCCCAAGCTCACCAGAACCTACAATGGGGTCATCAAATAACGGGAAAGAGAAAGGAATTCGAAATGACCCAACGATCCATGCAAGCCGGCAGCAACCAGACCATCATTATCAAAGTGGGCACGAGCGTGGTGGTTAAAGGCCATGACAGCGATATGCTGGTGGCTGAAACGAAGGGCAAGTGGGGGCTCCAGATCGAACGCCACAGCGCCAGCCAGTTCGCGCGCGCCCGTGCGGCGGTCGGCGAAACGGTGCTCTTTGATATCAAGCTGAATAAACCCGGCTCCCGGCCGGACGAAAAAGGCTCGGATGAAGTCATCGAAGTAAAAATGGGCACCAGCGGAGAAGTGTTCGTGCCGTTTTCATCCAACCTGAAGATCTATGCTGGCAAGGATATCGAAGTGCAGTCGGTCAGAGGCCAGGTGGACGCCTATTCCGGCCGGAACCTGAGTATGAAGGATGTCACCCGCCTGGGCAACGCCTCGGCCGGCCGCTCGATGATGATCGACTGCCAGAGCATGCTCGGGCAACGATGTCACTTATACTGCTGGCCGCGACCTGCGCTTTCACGTGGCCGACCTGACCAGCGCCCGCCTGCGCGTCAAGGATATCGGCGGCTACTGGGAAGCCCGCATCGGCGCCGGCGAGAAATCGGTCTACCTGAAATCGGGTGGTGATGTGACCCTGGTGACCGATCAAAAGGTGGAAGCGCAGCCGCCGGAATATATTCTGGGCAAGATCGAAAAGCCCGATGCCGCGTAAACAATGACGTGATTAGAATTTGTGCAAAAACAACTTCCCACTTTTATAATTAGCTACCTGACAGTTTCGTAAAAAGTGTTGATCGGCGCGCAAAACCGAGTAAAGTAAGTTTCGACAATCACGGTTGTCAAATGTTTAGGCTCATTATCATAATTTTTACACAATAATGCAGAGCTTAATGTTAGTTAATCTGCTTCTATCACCACCTTCAAGATCGCCCTTTTCCTCCCTTGTATTGCACGAAAATAATGTTCGATTGTTTGTATCTCTATGGACACAGGCTCATCGTTCCCACCAGTTGGAACCTGACCGGAAAAGTCAGCGAGCCCTGCGCACGCCCGCCTGAACCCGTTCACGGCTCTCCTGGATGACGGCATCCGGCAGGCCGATGATGATCATGTCATGGACAAAAAGCCGCTTACTTCTTGATACCCTTTTCGCTAGCCTATAAAAATTAATTCGTGTCGTTGCGAGCCGCATGTTCTTGGCGGCGAAGAAATCTCCCAGTCGGCCAGGGGATTGCTTCGGGCGGGCAAAGTAAGCCCGAACGCCCTCGTAACGACCCTTCAATTATTATCCAGGACTGACGGTATTTAATAAAAATTACCGGGCTGATCTGCGGTTTCAGGCAGAACGGTCCGGCAATTGGAAGAAGATAGTTAAAATATATCGGGGCAGATTGTTGTCTGCCCCGATAATGTCTGGCCGTTATTTGGATGGTTAGCGATTAAGGCCGCCTAATCTGGTCGCATAGACCCTTCCCGCCCGTGGCACTGTAACAGGGGATGGACCATGAAGAATTAGGGCTTTGGTTGAGAGCAGCCCGTGAGTAGTAAGTTGTATGCAGGTTCAGAGGTCCTGCGCCATCCATGTCATAAAAGGTAACACAATTAGAAGTGGCCTTCTGGCTGTAATTCCATGATCGCCCGTCCCGGTTGAAGAGAACATTTACCGTATTCCCGTTTAGATTGTCCGCACAGACCTTCAGGTTGGCCCTTCCCCAGTTCTGATCCTGATACAACTGGCTTGATCCGTTCTTGAAAGTTGTAACAATGGGAGTTGGTACGGCGGGCAGTATGGGCGTTTGTGCTGGAGAAGTTATTGTATAGGTGATTTTGACAATGGGACAATACTTTATACCATCTTTGTTTAATGCTGGTTCCGTGCTACAAATACCACCAACTGTATAGCCACCAATTACAGAACCAGGCTCGAAATGGGCTACGCCCTGGGCCCAGAAGTGAACCACATTGCCGTCAGTGTGACCACCGCACCCATTAACACCAGCCCCGGCAGTCATACCCAGGTAATCACCCTTGTTGACGTGTTGACCGATACGCGTGCTAAGTGTTTTAATGTCAGCTGGGACAACGTGTTGGTACCCCAAGGCAATACCATCGCTTCGAGTAATCAAAACACACGTTTCATAAGCCCATGTAATATTTCCTTCATCAGCAGCTAGAATCCGACCAGGCTTTCCGGTTGTTGTTTGAAAATCAAGGGCATTTTGAGCACCGCCATGGAAGCTTTGAGTAAAATTCCAAGTTTCACCTGGCGCCCATGGCAACCCAGTAACCAATGGAGCTTTAAATGAAGTTGCCGAGGATTGCTGGGGGGCAGCCTGCGCCACAATTGGTAGTGATCCAAGTAAGCCAAAAACCACGAATATTGCTATGAGAATATGAAACATTTTTTTCATTTTGATCTCCTTTTCAAGAAAGACAGTTTTAATATTTAACGAGATTTTGATCGTATTTTTTCAATTTCCTTTTTTTTGTTTCCTCATATATTTATCTCCTCACCTAAATTTTGTTCTGTTCCACTATACACCTGTACCAAGTGCTTACAAATACATATAATAGATACAAATTGTTCGGGACGTTATTCCTGCAAAATCCGTTCCATGCCGCACAGGGATTCCGCTCCATGTCGCACAGTGATTCCGGAGCATGCCGCACAGTGATTCCGGGACATGCCGCACACCCATTCCGGAGCATGTCGCACACTTACTAGAAAAATTTTGGGGGGAGGGAAACGCTGGTTAATCCCAAAATGTGGGTATGCTATCTTCTTGAGGAAGAAGGAGATAGTCATGACCCAGGAGCGATTAACCGTGAAGAAGATCAAAGAAATAATGCGATTGAAGTACGAAGCCAAGCTGTCAAACGGGTGATAGCAGGAGCCTGTAAGGTATCCAACAGCACCGTTGGGGAGTATCTGAAGAGAGCCGAGGCAGCCGGAATAAGTTGGCCGCTCGGAGAGATCGGGGAAGAGGAACTCTACCAAAAACTGTTTCCGGAGAAAGTGACAGTATCGGAGCGGAAATATCCGTTGCCGGACTGGGGCAAGTGCAAAAAGAGAAAAAGAAAAAGGGGGTGACCCTGCAGCTGCTGTGGCAGGAGTACAAAGAGAAGTACCCGGAAGGGTATCAATACTCCCAATTTTGCGAGCACTATCAGCGCTGGAGGAACAGCCAGGTAGGGCCGAGTATGCACATTGAGCATATTGGTGGCGAGCAAATGCAGGTGGATTATGTTGGGCTGAAGATCCATTACCGATCCGGAGACGGGCGAGATCAACCTGCGCCTGTATTTGTGGCTATCTTACCTGCCAGCAATTATATCTATGCGGAAGCACAATCCAGCGAAAACCAGTGCAACTGGAATAATGGGCATGTGCGGGCCCTGGAGTATTTTGGTGGAGTGGTCAAGATCGCCGTACCCGATAATTTGAGAACTGGGATCACTAAACCCAACTACTACGAGCCGGGGGTTAATCTGGCGTATCAGGAACTGGCTGAGTATTACCAATTTGCAGTTTTGCCAGCCAGAGTAAAAAAACCGAAAGATTATCCCGAGGATTTTATTATCCCGAGGAATCGGATTAAATCCTTAGATTGACCGGGTTTTTACTCAAATTTGAACAAAATCCTCGGGATAATATTTTTAGGGTCGGTTTGTCCTCATTTCAGGCCGCACAGTTTTAATATCATTTCTTCATTATCTTCCCACACAGGTACTTCTTTGGATGTTTGCTCATCATCCCTTTTGTTGATCTTTTCCAGGGCGGCTCTCATCATGGATGTGTCTGTGGAAGCATAAATATCCGTTGTCTAACGCTGACATGGCCAAGGAAGTCTTTGATGTAGGAAAGAGGAATGCCCGCTTGATACAGATGCATCGCCCTGGTATGCCTGAACAGATGAGCGTGCATTCGTAACGGCACTTCTGAACATACCTGATGAGCAGATCCTGCGTAACGTTTCAGAAAATAAGAAACATTATCATCAGACATCTTGCCCTTCAGCCCCTTGACCTGGGTATAAAAGAGATATTGATCATTCTTCAAATCGCCATCCGGGTGAAATATCTTCATGTACTCATGTAAATGTGCGATGGTTTTATCCATCAATGGCACGGCGAGGGTTTTGTTGCCCTTTGACTGGCGGATCGTCAGCTTCCCGGTCTCCAGATCAACATCTTCCACTTTTAGCAGCCGGGCTTCTGAAGAGCGTAATCCGCAGCAGTACAGCACCCGAAAAAATACGGGAATGACAAAATGCCTGGCAGGACTATACGGGATAACCGGACACCGATCAATTTCAGCAAAAAATGCCTGCAGTTCCTGATCAGTAAAGATATGAGGGACATACCGGGACAGCTTTCCAGGGATTCCCGGTGGGATGATGTATGCCTCGATGCCAAGACGGTTCATGTATTTTGCCAGTTGCCGGATAGGTGTAATGCGACGCAGAAGACTATTCACATTTTCGTTCTGTCGCTTTTCTGCCCATTGCATGGCCATCGCTTTGGTTAGAGTAGTTTCATCAGGATAATGGTTCATGCAGAAAACGCTGAATGCTTTTAATCTCCGGGCAGAAATATCGTAAGGATAACCGATCGATCTTTTCTGTTCGATCAGACCTTCGATATAGGGTTTGAAGTTCCCAGAGACAGGCGTATTCATAGTAATTCCTCCTTGGTAACTTCAATTCCCGTTAGGCTCAGCGCACAGGCTCGCAGATGTTCCAGGTCCGTCGACAAATAGATCTTCGTGGAATCTTTATCCTGATGTCCCAGGATACTGGAAATGATCGGGAGCGGGGTTTCTTCCGCAAGCAAGCGTGCTGCCAGAGAATGGCGAAGACAGTGAAATCCCTTCCGGTCCCCCTTCCCCTGCCGGATCCCCGCTGCTTTCATCATCTTGCAACTGATCTCATAACAGGCAGAATGTCCTGACAGTTTTCGATAAGGGGCCTGGGTACGCAGAAAGATATAGGGCTGTTGCGAATCCGGTCTCCCGTTCAGGATGTAATCCGCAATGGCGTTTCCGACATCGGTCAGCAAGGGTAGGACAAGAGGTACACCTGTTTTTGCCTGGACGATTTCGATCGTATTGCTTTTCCATTGGATATCACCCAGTTTCAGGTTGACGATATCAATGGATCTCAAGCCGGTTCGGAGAGCCAGTAACAGCATGGCATAATTGCGTTTCCCCGAAGCTGTCGTACGATCCACTGAATTAAGAAGTTTTTGTTCCTCTTCGGGTGTTATCGTTGGGACAATTACAGTTTTTCTTCCAGAACTACTGGGTATGGCATTGCTAAGGCGAAATTCAGTCAGGTTCTTGCTCTCAACAAATCTGAGGAAAGAACGCAGAGCCGATAAAACCGTCCTCATACTGGTTGGCTGGTACTGTTTTGAAATAAAAGGGATAAAGGAACTGATCTCGTTTAACTGAACTTCGGTGATATCCTTGACTTTCCTCTGTTCCAGATATTCCAAGAATTGTCTTGAAACGATCCCAGAGATTTGGATGGTATCGGCGCTTTTTCCTTCTTTCTTGAGACAGTTGAGATAATCCGTTTGCAAGAGAATATAAGCTGATTGGTGTAAATATGTCGGGTAGTATCTTCATGGCGTTTCCAAGAAACATGATCATGTTCAAAATACTCTATGAGCATTTGCACTGTCAGGCGATTAACTTATACCGCCATCTTTTGATTGCTCCAGCGTCCAATTTTGCTTTTGACTCAAGGATATATTGTTCTGCCAGTTGTTTTGAAAACATAACCTGATTGTGTTCGATGAAATAATCGGTTAATGCTTTCCAGGCCATCTGATACTGATCTACCGTTGACTGGCTGTGCTCAAATGAACGGATGGATTCTTTCGTCTGTTCTATGAGCTCCGATAATAATATTTCGTCCATACTTCGCCTCCATAATTGTTTTTAGGGAATTCCCTGGTGACCATTATGGAGGTATGGGCATAACATTTATGAAATATTATCCCGAAGATTTTGAAAAAAAAAAAAAAAAAAAAAAAAAAAAAAAAAAAAAAAAAAAAAAAAAAAAAAAAAAAAAAAAAAAAAAAAAAAAAAAAAAAAAAAAAAAAAAAAAAAAAAAAAAAAAAAAAAAAAAAAAAAAAAAAAAAAAAAAAAAAAAAAAAAAAAAAAAAAAAAAAAAAAAAAAAAAAAAAAAAAAAAAAAAAAAAAAAAAAAAAAAAAAAAAAAAAAAAAAAAAAAAAAAAAAAAAAAAAAAAAAAAAAAAAAAAAAAAAAAAAAAAAAAAAAAAAAAAAAAAAAAAAAAAAAAAAAAAAAAAAAAAAAAAAAAAAAAAAAAAAAAAAAAAAAAAAAAAAAAAAAAAAAAAAAAAAAAAAAAAAAAAAAAAAAAAAAAAAAAAAAAAAAAAAAAAAAAAAAAAAAAAAAAAAAAAAAAAAAAAAAAAAAAAAAAAAAAAAAAAAAAAAAAAAAAAAAAAAAAAAAAAAAAAAAAAAAAAAAAAAAAAAAAAAAAAAAAAAAAAAAAAAAAAAAAAAAAAAAAAAAAAAAAAAAAAAAAAAAAAAAAAAAAAAAAAAAAAAAAAAAAAAAAAAAAAAAAAAAAAAAAAAAAAAAAAAAAAAAAAAAAAAAAAAAAAAAAAAAAAAAAAAAAAAAAAAAAAAAAAAAAAAAAAAAAAAAAAAAAAAAAAAAAAAAAAAAAAATTTTTTTTTTTTTTTTTTTTTTTTTTTTTTTTTTTTTTTTTTTTTTTTTTTTTTTTTTTTTTTTTTTTTTTTTTTTTTTTTTTTTTTTTTTTTTTTTTTTTTTTTTTTTTTTTTTTTTTTTTTTTTTTTTTTTTTTTTTTTTTTTTTTTTTTTTTTTTTTTTTTTTTTTTTTTTTTTTTTTTTTTTTTTTTTTTTTTTTTTTTTTTTTTTTTTTTTTTTTTTTTTTTTTTTTTTTTTTTTTTTTTTTTTTTTTTTTTTTTTTTTTTTTTTTTTTAACGCTAGAACGCGGTCTGGAGCAGCGCTTGGTCCTGGAACTGTCTCAATGCATTGGGTCGACAGGCTCTCAATATCCTCGTCTCCGGTGCTACCGGTACGGAAAAAGTTTCGTGGCTTGTTCATTGGGTACCGCTGCGATCCGCCTGGGATATTCCGTGCGTTATTTCCGCACGGCCCGTTTTCTGCTTTCCCTCACCCGCGCCCGCCAGGAGGGCTCGTACCTCAATTTACTGCGCTCTCTTTCCAGAACCGATGTGTTGATCCTGGATGATTGGATGCGGGATCCCGTTCCTTTGTCGGCTGCTCAGGATTTGTTGGAAGTATTCGACGACCGCTTCGGAAAATCCGCCACGATCATTGCTTCCCAGGTCCCCGTCTCTGCTTGGCATGCCAAATTTCGAGACCCTACTCTGGCGGACGCGCTCCTGGATCGTACAGTCCACAATGCCTATCAACTTCCCTTACTCGGCGACTCCCAAAGAAAGTTACGTGCAGCCCGCACCCTGTCACACGCCTGAGCCACCCGCATGAGCATATTGTGGAACTGCATTGGGGACGCGAAAAATCCCCGGAAGGCTGTGGAAAAGTGGACAGAACTGCACTGCCCACTTTCCCACAGCCACTACTACTACCTCCCCTCAGAACCAGAGCTGTTCTCTCTGAAGCGGCCTGTTGCACCCTATCAGACGACAACTCTACTTATTCCGGACCGAGGTAGCGGGTGATTTCCAAAGAAAACTATCAGGATTCCGCACCATGCCGCACACCTAAGGTACAATAAATTCAACCAGCGTTTCCCCTCTCCTGACTGTGCGACATGCTCCGGAATGGGTGTGCGGCATACCCCGGAATGACTGTGCGACATGACCGGAATCCGCAATTCCAGTTCTTAGAAGATCTCTGGGGAAAAACATTCGGGACCGGGTTTATAATACCAATGGAGGGTAAAAGATGGCTAAAAGTCTATTCCAGGTATTAATGATTGAAGATGATCCGTACTCCAGCGACTTGATGCTGATGTTGCTATCAAGAGATTACAGAACACAAGTGGCTGGTGAACTATCAAATCATGTCAATTTGGCTATATTTGATTCCCCGAGCAATTCTCTTAGCAATACAAAGTTTTGTAAAGACGATATTGGGGATGATTATTTTGATATCGATTTCAACACGATTGATGTGATCATTCTTGACGCAGAAGTGCCTTGGGATAATAATTTACCAATAAAGATAGTAGAAAAAATATCGAGGTGGGAAACCCCCCCCAAAATTATCTGCACATGTACGATTTCAAATGTTGAGATCTTTAACGAACTCTTGAATTACGATTTTTTTTCTGGTTACCTTATCAAGCGAGAAGTCTTGTACAGTATTGTATCGGCGGTGTGTTTAGTTTATGAAGATAATTTTGTAATTACACCAGGAATAGTCCCCCTTCTAGAAAAGAAGCGCGGCAAAAGAACATTGATCTTAAATTCCCTGGAAATGTTAAAAGTAAAGGAAGGGTTTAATAAAATTGGAAGAGAAGTTATCAGGTTGGGATTGCTATTCAACCTTCCTGATAATGAAATTCAAGATGAATTGTGTATTTCAGAAGCTTGGGTCAGAGGAATAATCCACAAAGAATATAATAATCTACACTTGCTGGATATTGCGTCAAACGCGATATCTCTAGATGAAGCATTTGACAATCCATATATTAATAATCAAAAAATCATTCAAAAATATCAGGAAACACTTAAAAAAATGCTTGAACAGAAAGAAAGAAGGCAAGAGGGAAGAACAAACCCGAAATTCAGAAATATGTCAACCCTGGCCTTCCATCTTTTGACAAGGCCTGAAATAAAAGAATGGCACCAAGAAACGGCCCAGTTGAAGTAAATCTAGCCACCTGACACTTTCAAACGAGCGGTGGTCGAGTAGCCCCGAATGTATTCTGAGAGGTGTATCGAGACCACATTTCAAGGCTTTTTTGGTGATCGTTGGCTTCGATTCGGCGGGAAAGCACCGTCTACTCGACCAACAGTTCACACATCAACCAAACTGTCAGATGGCTAGTTTTATAATAATTTAGCCAAATTCTGAAATGGGGATATCTTTTTCATGTACCTGTAATTTTTTAGATCCAAATTCCAATATGGATCTAGCTCATATAATCAGGAAAAGCGTCTGAAAATGAACAGAAAGAAATGGGTTATCCTGGCCATTATTTTAATTGGAGTCGCCTCGCTAATTGTTGCCCTTGCAATATCGGTTTTAATATGGAATACCAAAAATGTAGTATTGCAAAAAAAACAGCAAGAATTAGCTGATTCACTGCAAGTAAAGATCGATGATTATATCGATCCAACCGGTTTTCCGATTGGTTATTTTGAATCTATTCTAGAACCAGGCATGACTTACGAAGAAGTGCATAAGGTTGTAATAGGATATGCACAAGTATTGAATTGCGTTGGCGACGATAATGGCGTAAGTAAAAATGTTGTGATTGAAGTATATTATTATTTCAGTACCGACGATGCCACAGCAATAAAATTTGATTTGTGGTACGAACAAGGTAAATTTATCCATTTTAATGGTTATGACTCTGATGCAGGAGGTCTTGTAATGAATAGTAAGGGGGCAATAGCTGTTGGGTTTTGTACTTTGGGCTTAGCCAGATGACGAAGGAAAATTGATCGTAGATGCTAAGTTGAACTTCTGATTCAGGTTTGCCGAGGTAGACTACCTCTAATTCAGTAAATGATGCCTTTACGAACATTGGGGACCATGCTAGCCTATATCCGTGGCACCACCATGCAAACAGGACTTCAGGTAGCTGCCTTCCAAGTGGATCAGATCTATGCCCGTGGCATCAAAGTGAAAGATGATGCGATCCAAAGCCCGAACCTGGAACTCCACTCAACCTGTCCCAATTGGAACTACACTATTTGGCCACGCTCATTTCCAGTTTGCATCTGAGATCGAATGTTAAAGTGCGGAAGTCGTCTTTACATTACTCCTTAGGAAAAACGCCCCATCAAATGAGGCGTTTTTTTATTTTAATCACCCTGCCAATCACCCGCCTCGGGTGATGCCGGCTCACCCAGACCGGGAGTATCCTATCAGAGAAAATAGCTACGAATGATTGGAGATGCTTGAATGAACAATGCCATCGAAATAAACCATCTTACCAAGAGCTTTCCTGGCGCGGGCCGGGGAAAAAAGGCACCCATCCAGGCCGTCAGGGGCATCTCCCTGAACGTCGGATGTGGAGAAATAGTCGGGTTCCTGGGGCCGAACGGCGCTGGAAAAACGACCACATTGCGCATGTTGACCACGCTGTTGCCCATTGACAACGGGCGGGTGCGCGTGGCCGGGTTCGACCTGAAAACCCAGCCTCAGGAAGTCCGCCGCCGGATCGGATATGTGAGCCAACTGGGCGGAGCGGATCTATCCGCGACTGGCCGTGAAAACCTCCTGCTGGCCGGCCAGCTCTACGGGTTGAGCCGCGCCGAGACCGCCCGGCGCCTGAATGAGCTGGCGGCCACCTTCGAATTGGGCGAGTTGCTGCCACGCATCGTGCGGACCTATTCCGGCGGCCAGAAAAGGCGCCTGGAAGTCGCCCTCGGCATGATCCACCGCCCCGACATCCTCTTCCTGGACGAGCCCACCACCGGCCTGGACCCGCAGAGCCGCGCCAACCTGTGGGAACAGATCCGCAAGCTGAGAAGCGCCGGAACGACCGTGTTCCTGACAACCCATTACCTGGAAGAAGCCGATGAACTGGCCGACCGCCTGGCGATCATGGATTATGGAAAGATCGTCGCCGAAGGCACGCCCCGCCAGCTCAAACAGCAGATCGCCGGCGATGTCATCGTCATCAAGCCCACGGCCGAGGGTTCTAGCGTCCAAGCCATCCAGCAAAGACTGGCAGGCCAGGCCTACGTCCGCGAGGTTTGCGTGCAGAACCAATCCATCCATTTGTATGTTGAGGACGGCGCAAAGAGTTTACCGCTGGTTTTCGATCAATTAAAAAACCTGAATATCGCTCTCGAAACGGTGTCGCTTTCACAGCCGTCGTTGGATGACGTATTCTTGAAAAAAACCGGCCGTTCCATGCGGGATAACGGCGCAAAGGAAGGAATCCGATGAAAACATTAAACGAGATACGCTTGTTGTTCTGGCGAAAAATGCTGGAAACCCTGCGGCAGCCCATCTGGATCATCACCGGGCTGACCACTCCGCTTTTATACCTGGCTTTGTTCGCACCGCTGTTGAACGGGATGAAAGCGATGTTGGGCACCGGCAATGTGCTCAATCTGTTTGTGCCGGGCATCCTGGTACTGATGGCCTTTGGCAGCGGAATGGGCTCGGGCTGGATCGTGATCTGGGAACTCCAGACGGGCGTCATCGAACGCTTGCGGGTTACGCCTGCCAGCCGATTTTCCCTGCTGATGGGCTCTGTGCTCAAGGACGCCGTGATGTTCATCCCGCCGGCCGTGCTGGTGATCCTTTTAGCCGCATTGTTCGGATTTCAACTGCATTGGGCCGGCCTGGCAGTGCTCCTGCTCCTGCTGTTTTTATTGACCGCCGTAGTTTCGGCTGTCTCTACCAGCCTGGGCTTGATCTTGAAACAAATCGGGAGCCTGGCAGCCGTCGTGACGGGTTTCCAGCTGCCCTTGACCCTGCTGGCTGGTGTGCTTCTGCCGCTATCGATCGGCCCGCAATGGCTGCAAATCCTCGCCCATTTCAACCCGATGTTTTACGTCGTCGAAGCGGCGCGGGTGTTGGCTGGCGGCAGCCTGGGGGGCAGCCAGGTCTGGCTGGCCTTTATCGTGATGCTTCCGTTGACAGCCGTCGTTTTTGCCTGGTCAACCGGCGTCTACCGCAAGGCGGTTGCCTGAGCGGACGACCAGACGCACTACCATCACCAAAATCAATAATGGAGAAAACCTTATGAATAAGCCTGGACAGCCGAAAAGCCCGGAAATAAACAGCCCTACGACAGCAGCATTGGAACACTTTACCACCGGCTCAGTTCGATCGAAAGATGGCACCAGCATTGGCTATATCCAGATTGGACAGGGACAGGGGGTGGTACTGGTGCAAGGCGCGATGGGCACAGCCCTTAACTTCGTGCAACTGGCTGAAGCGTTGGCGGATAAATTCACCGTCTATGTGCCTGACCGGCGCGGCCGCGGTCTCAGTCCGCACCCTTACAGCAACGATTACACGATTCAGAAGGATATTGAAGATTTGGAGGCGCTCTTTACCAAAACGTGCGCCCATTATATCTTCGGGCTTAGTTCGGGCGCCATTATCGCACTCCAGGCAGCGCTCAGCCTCCCATCCATTCAAAGAGCCGCCATCTATGAACCACCGTTGTTTGTGGATGGGCTGCCAAAACCTTTGTTGACTCGCTATGAGCAAGAGATGAATGAAGGTAAGCAGTCCGCCGCGCTGCTGACCGCCATGCAGGCGACCCAAATGGGGCCGGCTTTCTTCAAATTCATACCCCGCTGGTTGCTTGAGCGTCTTGCGAACAGGATGATGAACCAGGAGGATAAACAGGCAAAGAGCGAAACGGTAACCATGCGCAAACTGGCACCAACGCTTCGTTATGATTTTCATCTGGTCGCCGAGATGAACGGGAAGTCCGAGAACTTCAAGAATATAAACAGTGAAGTGCTTTTGCTCGGCGGAGACAAGAGTCCGGCTTTTTTGAAGGCGGACCTGGATGTCCTTGAGAAGGTTCTGCCCCATGCCACGCGAATATCGTTCCACGGACTTGGTCATTCGGCTGCATGGAATTACGACAGGCAGAGGAATCCAGGCGGCCAGCCCGCGCAGGTAGCGCAAACAATTGGTGAGTTTTTCATCCGAAATTCCAACGAAAGGAAATAAAATGTCAAACACAAAAGCCTATAAAGGGGTGGCCATGGAAGGCCTGATCGCCACCTGGTACAGCCGATTAACCTTGAAGGATTTGAACCGCCATAAGCTGATGGCCGGCCAATTGGCCGATAAAATTCCGGCGGGCGGGCGGGTGCTCGAGATTGCCCCGGGACCCGGATATTTCTGCATCGAGCTGGCCAGGCTCGGGAATTTCCGCATCAGCGGACTGGATATCAGTAAATCTTTTGTGGAGATCGCCCGGGAGAATGCCCGAGCAGCCGGGCTGTCGATCGATTTCCGCCAGGGCAATGCTTCCGATATGCCATTCGAATCTGCCAGCTTTGATTTCACCTTCTGCCAGGCCGCCTTCAAGAACTTCAGCCAGCCGGTCAAGGCCATCGCCGAAATGTATCGGGTGTTGCGCCCTGGCGGCACCGCCGTCATCGTTGATATGCGCAGCGATGCATCACCGGAAGAGATCGAGAAGGAACTCAAGGGGATGCGCTTGGGCCGCCTGGATGAATGGATGACTCGCATCACCTTCAAACAGATGCTGGTGAAAACTGCCTATAGCGTTGCCGCGATGAAATCCATGATCTCGCAGACCCAATTTGGGACTGGAAGAATAGATGTAGGAGGAATAGGTTTTACGATTTGGCTGGAGAAATGAGTTCGAGCCGGAAAATAGCGATCGCCCTGCCAAAACTGGCAGAACGATCGCTATTTAATTTGAGATCTCTATTTTGGAGCGTTTTGTTTTTTTATATTGCATGTGCGATTGTGTTCTAAAGAATCAATATCAACAACCAAACGTGGAATGGAAACGCGCGCCCGGGGTTTTTGCCCTGCTCATCGATCGAAATAAGTGCGAAGGTATGGTAAATGTTTTGAAGTAAGCAAAATCCGAAGCCGTTGAGCTTCGGATTTTGTATAATCACAAATTTTATTGGATTTATTTGTTCTTCGCTGCTGTGAGTTTGATCAATATAGACACGGTAATAAAACCCGCCACAACGGGCATGATCATCATGGTGATGGCATAAGACCAGCTCGCGCCTGGCATGGAGGCGCCCGGTTGGAATGGAGTTGTTGGATCTGAACCAGATCGATGAAGACCTGAAGGCATGGTCTAGATAGTTGTTCCTTGCGATAGGGATAACCGGGACCAGTTCCTGGATCACCACCGCCAGGGCAACGCTTGCCGGGGCGATGCCGTTCTTGATGCGATAGCCGATGGCGCGCCCCGTCCACAGCGAAGCCCAGCATTTCTTGACCGCTTCCAACACCGCAGCTGTCCCGCGAATGTTGAGATAAGTCTCCTGCTGGCCGGCAATGGAAGCCTCCGGCAGATCCTCTGCGGTGGCGGACGAGCGGACCGCCACGGGCAGCTCTTGCAAGCCGGCATACGCGGTCGATATGGCAGCGGCGATTTCCGCCGGGATCTGCGCTCCGCTGAAAAGCGCACCGATCCTGCGGGAGGCCGTCTCCAGGCTGGCCGGCTGGGCGGCATCCGCTTTTCGGAGTGCATCCAATATCAGGGGTTGGAGCCGATTGTCGGCTACGAAGCGCCGGTAGGCCTCTGTTGTGATATGAAAACCACCCGGTACCGGCAGGCCCGCTCTGGAAAGGCGGGCCAGGGAGGCGCCTTTGCCACCCACGGTCCCGAGGCTGGCGCGCGGGTCTGCCAGGGGAATCGTGTAAGGACCAGACATCGTTGACCTCCCTCAGCGAACTCGCTCAAACAATTTCCTGACGATGGAATATATTGTCGCCCCGGAGTTGATGCTCCATCTGGATTATTTTAATTGGCGAAACTCCAGTTACTATTATAGAGCACTTCTGCACCGCGCAATCCTGTTTTCATCCCTGGCATGGCGGATCTTGGCCAAGGATAGCCCATTAGTACAATTAATCGGACAATCTTGATATTTGTGGTATTAATTAATCATTGGTACTTGCATATCTTATCATTAGACGGGAACGAAAGGATTGGATTATGAAACGCAATTTAACTTTGTTTTTTGTAACTGCTTTGCTTATGAGCGTGTGCCAGGGAGCAGCCATAACCTCCCCCACCACTGCAGCTCAAACTCAGCCTGCAGTAACGACTCAATCTGTTTTGGCGACTTAACCAGCCGTAGCAACTCAACCTGCTGTAGCGACTCAAAACCCTGATTCCGCCAACCCAACCGCCTCTGCCAACACAGGCGCTCAAGCTCCTTCGGAGCAATACAAGGTATTGGCAACTTTAGATATCAGGATTGCGGTATTGGTTAGTCCCAGTCTTGACAGCAACAGGAACGCCTTACTGGATATTTCCACCTATCTTTGCAGTGGCAAAGACTTGTGTACGGTCATATTTTGGGATAACGCCAGTAAAGCGCCTACCAGCCTCCCGCCTACCATAGAACAGAACCAGGCTTTGATTGCAACCTATACCAATCAAAACGGGGCTGTATTATTTACCGTTTGCGCCCTGGACGGCTGTTGAGCTGCGGTTAACCTCGCCTTAGGTGGGGATTTCACGTTTCTTTAAAGGAGCACTGGATCACCAACGTGTGATCGCTTCCACCCAGCCGGCCACTACTTTGAGGCTGGGCAGGCAACCTGTCCCGACCTGCTGGCGGACCAGCCGGGTGCGTGGGAGTTCGCACGCTTTCATATTTTATTCATTCCGTCCGGTCTTGATTGGAAAGGCTGCTGCCCTGGCATACATTCTCATATAATGGAGTTCCAACAACCAGATTTACTGGTTTCGGATCCTTACCAACCGATAAATTTAAACCGTTACGCCTACTCGTTGGATAATCCCATCCGGTACAACGATCCGTCAGGACATTTGGCAACCTGTAGCCCTACGGACGATGATAGACCGGAATGTTACCGACCAAGTGATACGGGTTACATTCCTACTCCATTATTGACAGCTCAAAACACACAGTACCAAAAAGATTGCGCATCAGGGAAAAATAAAGCATGTCCTGGTGGCGCAGCAGGTGGGGTAGTTTTCTTGGCAGGCTCTGTTGCTACTGCTGGTATCCTAGATTATGCTTTAGCAGGTGGTGTTGCCGCCGATGCGGTAAGTACTGTGGGTTGGAAGGTAGCTCAAATATGTGCAACGAGTAGCATTTGTTGGAGTGTAACTGGAGCAGGAGGAGCTGCAGTTAGTGACGCAGCCAGCCAAGCCAAATCTTGGCAAGGAACAGATCAATACCCAGGAGTTGATAATTGGGAAAATATTACCATTAATAAAGGAAGTGTAGTTTGGGGTGGCGAGCCTGGGCAGGGACCTTTCTACACCAGTAGCGATACAATTACATCTGCAGGAAATGATGCAACGAAAATATTTGAGGGTCTTCAGAATGGTCTTGGTAAGTATACTTCCTACAGAGCAGGAATGACTTAATATTTAGTTACTCAAACTGTTGATATAGCTCGCTCAATAGCGCTTGCAAATCCTCAATTTGGACCAGGTGGTTATGAACAATATTTCATTCCTAACTACCAAGAAATATTGCAACCCATATTTACTCTACTTTTGACCCATAGATAGGTTTTGTCGGAGTACTTTATGATCAATAAGACATCTGGAGAGATAAATATCGGCGAAGTCAAAATAGGTTCGAAATTTACAAAGAGCGACTTCGTAGATTTTAGTTTATATGCGCAGGTGATTCGTGAAGATAATAATATTTACTCAAGATTTGTATTAAAGCCACAGAAATTAGATAATGAGTTATTTACTGTAACTTTTTATTTTGATCCAAATGGACGATTAGAGTTTATTTCTCTGAGCGTATTAATTCACCAAGAAATGCCTTCTTGGGAGAACTGGTCGAAAGAGGAAGAATTAAGGATAAAAAAATATCACGATAAATGGTTAGAAAATCATCTGGGTGTCCCCCCTTACAAATACCAGTGGGGGGGAATATCATCGCTATTCGATCCGCGCTCTGGGACAAGTAGTATAACCATTAGATATTTGCTTTCTGCAGAAGAATAAAATGGTACTCTTCCCAAATTATAAAAGGCGAGCCGACCGGTTGGAACCAGCCTGCTCGCCTTCGTGGGGGGTGTCCTGATTATAATGCAAGAAAACTGGTGCAAGTCCGCACTTTGACAACTTATGAGCACATCTGCCCCTCAAATGCGGGGATTTCTGGCATAGAGAGGGCAATTTTATTGTTAATTAGCGCAATTTACACCCTGCGCTAGTTATTGCGAAGCTGAGGTCGACGTAGAGATTCTGAGGTTTAGCCTCGAAGATAAGACTGTCGCCTCAGCGCCATGAGAGGTCTCGAATAAGCAGGTTGCCGCAAGGCGGCGAAAAACCAACGAGGATGAGAGGCTCGTGGCAGTCTGAGGTTACCTCGCTTTATAATATCTAAAGGAGGTGCTTCATGTTCTACTGTGGGATCGATGTGGCCAAACACAATCACAAAGTAGTGTTCCTGGACGAGCGTGGTCAGTTGCGCAAGGCAGCTTTCACCGCTGAGAACAGCCGCGCCGGGATGGATCACCTGGAACGTGAACTGGCCGGTCTGGGCGGCGAAGTCCGGATTGCCCTGGAAGCCACCGGGCATTACTGGCTGTCGCTGTATGACGTGCTGACCAGGCAGGGATACCCGGTTGTGGTGATCAACCCGCTCCAGATCGCTGCCTATCGCAAGAGCGGTCTGCGCAAGGTGAAGAACGACCGGACGGATGCCGTTTGGATCGCCGACTTCCTGCGCATTTCCAACCTGCCTGCTTCCAGCCGGGATATTCCAACCCTGCTGCAGCTGCGCGAACTCAGCCGTTTTCACTACTGGCTCTCGGAGCAGATCGGCGATTGCAAGCGCAAACTCCTGACCATCCTGGACCGGGTGTTTCCCGAATACGAGAGCGTGTTCTCTAACATTTTCGTGACATCTTCACGGGCGTTGTTACAAGAAGCGGTCTCGGCCCAGGATTTCGCAGATTTTGATCTGCAGGAGTTAACCGCATTGCTGATCAAGACCAGCCGGGGACGTTTTGGCGCAGAGAAGGCACAGCAACTCCAGGAGCAAGCCAGGCAATCTATCGGGGTTGGTTTTCTGGCCAATGCCGCCCAGGTTGAGATGCGCTGCTTGCTTGCGCAGATCGAACTCCTGGAAGAACAGCAGGCGGAGGTGGACAAAGCTGAGGCTGCCCTGATGGAACTTATCCCCCAGTACATCACTACCGTCCCCGGGGTTGGTCTTATCACCGGTGCGGCCATTCTATCCGAGATCGGAGACGTGACACGCTTTCCAAGCCAGGAGAAGCTGGTGGCCTATGCCGGGATCGATGCCTCGGTGTACCAGTCTGGCCAGTTCGAAGCCGGGGAAAGGCACATGAGCAAACGCGGTTCCGCCTACTTGCGGCATGCTCTCTGGCAGGCCGCTCTGATGGCCATCCTGCATGATGAGGAGTTCAAGGCTTATTACAAGAAGAAGCGTGCTGAGGGCAAGGTGCATGGTGTTGCCACTGGTGCAGTTTGCCGCAAACTGTTAATTCGCATCTATACCATTCTGAAGGAGAATTGTCCCTATGTAGCCAGGGAAATCACCCCCAAAAACCCTTGACTCCTAATAGCAGGTCTTATCCAATCCATTCGCATTGTCCCCGTGGGGAATCTTTGTTCATGTCCGGTATAAAACGCTCTCTTAAGGATTCTTCAGGAATGCATCGTGGTTGTCGATATTTCGTAAAATACAGACAGTCTCCCCCTTTCTCTGCTCGTATTGAAAAGTCAGGCGATATCTAATATCCACACGCGCCTCCCATACCCTTGGGTGCCCTTGAAACCAATCATTCTCGATTAGCGTTACCGGCAATTTTGCCGGCCAATTCTTTGTGCAGCCTGATTAAAATCCCTACGAATGGTTCGGCATGAAAATGCCTGCAGGATAGTGCAGACGAAATACGATTCCCTTCCCACCCTGAACGATAATGGTGAATGGCCTGCTGTTTTGTTCCGGCTCTTCTCAGACAGAATGCCAGGCTCCGATCTAGTTGAACCCACGCCAGTTGAACTACAAAGTCCGGTTTCCTCTTCGTGGTCATCGTGGAGAAGCCGCCCCATTTGCTTCCCTGGGCCCTTAGAATCCGGTGTGCGTCAAAATTTCGCGAAGGTAAGTAATTTGACGTATACCCTGCACACAAAAGGCATTTTTAGAATAGAAACGTCAGGAATTGAGGATGATTCGGCAGCGCAATCATAGCTCGCGAAAAAATGACGCACACCCTCCTGTTTTCCGAGTAAAATTCTCGCCGGGCTCTCATGGCGGTCCCTCCTTCGTGGCAGAAGAGAGTTTGCCATAAGATCCCACTTTTATTCAAGTCAAGAGCAAGTCATGCGGAACTGCCATTTAACACTTGCTCAGATTTGATTATTCGGTTAATCTTGGTTGCAGGCTTGGGCATGGTTCCTGGTCTCCCTGGTAAGAACCAGGTTATCACGTTCAAGCCTTTTCGTGAACTACAGAGAATCGTCCGCCAATCTTCACTGATCCGCTTTTATCCGTTGCGATCGGCGAAAAGCGGTCCATACAGGAATATTAGCAGATTCTGATCCCGGGAATGCCAACATTTCGCTGAATTATTAGAAATAAGATCTATAGGATGGAGATAATCCATGGCACAAGAATTGCACGTTGTCACTGGCGCATTCGGTTACTCCGGCAAATACATCGCCACACGCTTGCTGGCCGAAGGGCATCAAGTCCGCACTCTGACCAATTCGATGAAGCGTCCCAACCCATTTGGCAACCAGGTTGAGGCCCATCCCTATAATTTTGACCGCCCGGATGATCTGGTTGATTCCTTCCGCGGCGCCGAGGTGCTCTATAACACCTATTGGGTGCGCTTCAATTATTCCTTCTTTCGCCACCAATCGGCCGTGCGGAATACGCTGATCCTGTTCGAAGCCGCCCGCAGGGCTGGTGTCAAACGCATCGTTCATATCAGCATCACCAATCCATCCAAAGATTCTCCCCTCGAGTATTTTGCCGGTAAGGCACACCTGGAAGAAGCCCTGTGCGCATTCGACTTTTCTTACGCCATCCTGCGTCCCACCGTTCTGTTCGGCAAGGAAGACATTCTCATTAACAACATTGCCTGGACCCTGCGGCACCTGCCGGTCTTTGGATTATTCGGGGATGGGTCATATCGCCTTCAGCCCATTTATGTGGATGACCTGGCCGCCCTTGCTGTGGCACAGGGCAAAGAAAAAACAAATACAACCATCGATGCCATCGGCCCTGAGACGTTTACTTACCGGGAACTGGTGCAAACCATTGGCGAAACCATCGGCGTCAGCCGTCCAATCCTGTCCATGCCACCCGCTCTGGCGTACGCGGCCGGCTGGACAATGGGACACCTGATGGGCGATGTGATGATCACATGGCCAGAAGTAAAAGGATTAATGACTGACCTGCTTCAGACAAGCTCGCCTGCCGCCGGAACAACTCGTCTCTCTGAATGGGCACAGGCACATAAGGATACACTCGGCCAGAAATATGCAAGTGAGTTGGCCAGACGAAAGAACAGAACAAAGGCTTATTGACTGTCTCGCATTGCTCCACTGAATTAACTTTGGTACCTGGAAGAACGCACCGGGTTATTTCCAGGCGAAAAGCATCAGTACGTAAAGTATTTGACTGGTGACTAAGGAAGCGTGTAAAAATAACTTCTGGTTTTTCAAGCGAAATCACAAATGGCGATAAAAATAGGGGCATGACCCGTGTTGGGCTGCGTAGAATAATATATCTTATCGGTTGAGGCGAATATAAATCGCAATTTCCTGACCCAAGCTTGGTTACTCTTTGTCATACTACTATCGAATTTCGCGGCTCAAATTGTCTACTTCTTCCATCTTTATTACTCACCGCAACATCCGCTCCCTGGCATAAGCAGCACCTTTCTCATGGGATCCGTCCTGGCGTTGTTCCTGATTAGTTTTTTCCTTCTGATTTCGAAGAATAAAGCAGGCTTTCCCTTAATGGTGATTTATCTGACCGTAGAGTTTCTCTTTTACCTCTGGAACATCGTGTCCAGTGGATTTCGGCAAGGATATGGTTGGTTCTTTCACTTTCGAGAACGTGACCCCGTCTTGTGGATCGTCTTTGCTATCGGCTACTTGAGTTTTTTCGCCGCTGGTTACTTTATCGTCTTGCTGATTGTAAACCGCCGGAATATCAATCAGCAGATTAGTTTAATTCATAAATATTAGAGTTTAGACTAACTTTTTATAACAAGAGGGCGGCCTGTTCGAACTGGCCGCCCAGTGGCAAAATTGAGGAATGTCTGACAAACATAACTCAACTGCCAATGAGCACTTTACCAACCTAATCCAATTTCGTCAAGCAGCACACCAGCATCTTGGGACTGCAAAAGATGCGCTGTTCGAATTGAGCGATGCGGTGATCGGTACCAGAGCAGCGAACTCGTTTACAGAACTATCCTGTTCCCGATACTTTCGGCGGTGCTGGCCGAGTGCATATGAAGCCTTGCAGGATTGGACAGGCAAACCATTACGTACTCCGGAGACAATGTTGGCCTATATTCGAGGTACCACCACGCAAACGGGGCTCCGGGTAGCTGCCTTCCAAGTGGACCAGGTTTATGAACGAGGCATCAAAGTCGAGGATAAGATCGACCAAAGTTTGAACCTGGAACGGCACGCGACCTGCCCCAATTGGAATTACATGATCAGACCACGTTCTATGCCGAGTTGTATCTGAGGTCGATTTTTAAAGTGCGGAAGTTATTTTTACACAACTCCTAAGTTCTGATTTTAAAGAGCAATAAGGCAATTCCAAGCCTGTCGAATGGCGAAATGCAAACAGCCTCTTTTGCAGAAGGCAGAAGAGGCTGTTTGTTATATGAGTTTTAAAATTTTACCAGAGCGCTATTCTTTCACCTGCAGCGAGAGGTAGTTCTGGATTCCCATTTGGGCGATCTGATCCTTCTGGGCTTCCAGCCAATCAATGTGGCCTTCCTCATCCTTCAAGATGGAAGTGAGCATGTCACGCGTGCCGTGGTCGAGCAGATCCCCGGCCTGGGCGATGGCCGCATTGTAATTCGCCACCGCGCCGGCTTCCGATTCGTGATCGTGGTTTAACTGGTCCTCGACCGTATTGCCGATGTGCATGGGGTTGATCTTGCTGACCGTGGCTTTGCCTTCCAGGAAGATGATGCGGCCGATCAACCTTTCGGCATGCCTCATTTCATCTTCGGCCCGGCCCTCCACCATCTTGTGCAGGCGGGCGTAGCCCCAGTTGTCACACATCTCAGAATGAACCATATATTGGCTTATGGCCGTCAGTTCATCGGCGAGCAGTGCATTCAACGTTTCGATTACTTTCGGATTGCCTTTCATGTTGTATTCTCCTTTTTGCAATTCAATTTAGCGAACCCTCAGGATTTCCGTTGCGATCAGGCGAGATCGAAGCGGTCCAGGTTCATGACCTTGTTCCAGGCGGCGACAAAGTCGTGGACGAACTTCTCCGCAGAGTCATCGCAGGCGTAGACTTCCGCCAGGGCGCGCAGTTGGGAATTCGAGCCAAAGACCAGATCGACACGTGTGCCGGTCCACTTGACTTTGCCCGTTGCGCGGTCATGCCCTTCGAACACTTCCGAGTCCGCCTCGGTCGCTTTCCACTCCGTGCCCATATCCAGCAGGTTCACGAAAAAGTCATTGGTCAGTGTCTCGGGTCGCTTGGTGAACACGCCGTGCCTGGACTTTCCAAAGTTGGCGCCCAGCACGCGCAGGCCGCCGATCAGCACCGTCATCTCCGGGGCAGTCAGCGTCAGCAGTTGCGCCCGGTCCACCAGCAGTTCTTCGGCTGAGACAGAATACTTGGCTTTCATGTAGTTACGGAATCCGTCCGCCTTGGGCTCGAGCACAGCAAAGGAATCCGGGTCGGTCTGCTTCTGCGAGGCGTCCATGCGCCCGGGCGTGAAGGGCACCGTCACCTTGAAACCGGCATTCCTGGCGGCCTGCTCCACGCCCGCACAACCGGCCAGGACGATCAGATCGGCCAGCGAAACCTTCTTGCCCTTCGTCTGCGCATGATTGAATTCGATCCGGAGGCCTTCCAGGATCTTGAGCACCCTGGCCAGCTGCCTGGGCTGGTTCACTTGCCAGTTCTTCTGCGGCGCCAGGCGGATGCGGGCGCCGTTGGCGCCGCCGCGCTTGTCGGAACCGCGGAAGGTGGAGGCCGAGGCCCAGGCGGTGGAAACCAGCTCGCGGATGGACAGACCGGAAGATAAGATCTTGCCCTTCAGGCTGGTAATGTCCTTGGCGCTGATCAGCCTGTGATCCACGGCCGGGATGGGATCCTGCCAGATCAGTTCTTCAGCCGGGACCTCCGGGCCGAGATAGCGGGCGCGCGGGCCCATGTCGCGATGGGTCAGCTTGAACCAGGCCCGCGCAAAGGCTTCTTCTAACTGCTCGGGGTGCTCGTAGTAGCGGCGGGCGATCGGCTCATAGATTGGGTCCATTCGCAGCGACATGTCGGCCGTGGTCATCATCGGCCGGTTCTTCCTGGACGGCTCATGCGCGTCAGGGATCATATCTTCCGGCTTGACATCCTTTGCCAGCCACTGGTTGGCGCCGGCCGGGCTTTTGACGAGCTCCCACTCGTAGGTGAACAGCATCCTCAAATAGCCGTTATCCCACTCCGTGGGTTTGGGCTTCCAGGCGCCTTCGATGCCGCTGCTGGTGGTATAAACGCCATTGCCGGTGCCGAAGCGGTTCTTCCAGCCCAGGCCCTGTTGCTCGATCGGAGCGCCTTCGGGCTCGGGGCCAACCAGCTTCGGGTCGCCCGCGCCGTGTGCCTTGCCGAAAGTGTGTCCTCCGGCGATCAGTGCTACGGTCTCTTCATCATTCATGGCCATGCGCGCGAATGTCTCGCGCACATCACGGCCCGAAGCGGCCGGGTCGGGATTGCCGTTTGGCCCTTCCGGGTTGACATAGATCAGGCCCATCTGCACGGCCGCGAGCGGATTTTCCAGATCCCGGTCGCCGGAATAGCGCTTGTCTCCCAACCACTTGTCTTCGGAACCCCAGTAGATATCCTTTTCCGGTTCCCAGATGTCTTCCCGCCCGCCGGCAAAGCCGAAGGTCTTGAAGCCCATCGATTCCAGGGCAACATTTCCAGTGAGGATCATCAGGTCGGCCCACGAAATTTTCCGGCCGTACTTTTGCTTGATCGGCCAGAGCAGCCGGCGCGCCTTGTCAAGGTTGACGTTGTCGGGCCAGCTGTTGAGCGGCGCAAGGCGCTGGCTGCCGTGGCCAGCGCCGCCGCGGCCGTCGCCGGTGCGGTAGGTGCCGGCGCTGTGCCAGGCCATCCGGATGAAGAGGCCACCGTAGTGACCCCAATCGGCCGGCCACCAATCCTGGGACCGGGTCATCAGTTCACGCAGATCCTTCTTCACCGCCGCGAGATCAAGTTTCTTGAATTCCTGGCGATAGTTGAACTCCTCGCCCATCGGATTGGACTTGGAGGAATGCTGGTGCAGGATATCGAGATTCAACTGGTCCGGCCACCAATCCTGGTTGGTTGTGCCGCCTCCGGCAGTGTGTTGGTGAACCGGGCACTTGCTTTCTTCACTCATGGTATCTACTCCTTTCGTTGGCTGATTTTTGAAGCGCGTTAATCATAACGCTGCCCATCAAGTCGGCCAAAAAATATAGGTTCTGTTCCGTGATGCGTCTTTACGCTGACAATCGTTTGTCGTTTGCCAAAAAGTTGTCTGCATTTTTCTGGAAAACCACCTCCTCGTAAGCGTTCCTGAGAGATAACCATTATCCAGTATCGCATAAAAAAAAGGCTTACTGACTGCTTTGTTTACAATCAGGGCAAAGCCCATAGAACGAGACCTGGGAGCGCAGGATCTTGTACCCCGAGACCTGCTCGAGTTTCCGGATCGCAGATGGGTCGAACTCTGCCTCGCCATCGATGATCTTGTTGCACTTGATGCAGATCAGGTGCGGATGGGGCTGCGGACGGTTGCCATCATAGTGGCTGTCGTCGCGCAGGTCGATCTCAAGCACCTGACCCATTTCCTTTAGCAGGCCCAGGGTCTTGTACACCGTGGCATGGCTCATGGTGGGGAACTGGCGCTTGATCCTGGTGTAAAGTTGTCTCGCGCTGGGATGTCCTTCACTGGACGCGATCAACCGCACCAACTCGACCCGCTGAGGAGTTAGCCGGAAATCGCGTTCTTTCAGGGCGGCGATCAATTCATCGAAGCGGATCTGGGGATCAGGCATATAAGTATTTTTCGAGAATATTTATTTATAAATAATTATTATTGAAATTATACTTCAATCAAATTCGAATTAGCAAGATCCTGATCCCAGACCATAGAACGTTCCTTTTTTTGTTCTCGGTCAGGAAAACCATGGACAATATCTGCCTCTGATCGGCTCGCTCCCCCGCGTTAACTGTTCCGGCGTTTCCGTCTACCCTTTATTCACGCTTGCTCGAGTTTATTCCTGTGCTGTGATCGGTCTCGAATGTGTGATATAGGATATGATATTTATCTGATCGTGGACAAAATCGGGTTCACGGATTTATTTTTTGATTGAGAATTGTATTCAATTAAGCTTGGAACTTTGCGCGTTTAATTCAGCGCGTACCCCATTAATGATTATCCGCACTGCAGTATCAAAGCGGATATCGTTATTCTCATCCTGCCATTCTTCCAGGGCTGACCTCAACGTCTGAGGCAGTTTAACTCGTTGTATCTTTGGACCAGCCATTGGAAGGTTAGAGGATTGTTCTTCGATCACGGAACCAAAGGTGAAGTTGATCACTGTGACAGTGATCGTTGCCGCCATACCATAACTAAAACCAGTGTTGTGAAGTACACGAACCGTAAGATCCCAGAGTTTTAATAACACATGCTCCAGGTCTGGATGTGTCCCGGCAACGACGCGCGCGCCATCCTGATATGCAAGCATGGCCGCGCGTAGTTCATGTGCCAGCGTATAGAGCCATTCATCCCATTTACGGTCATCATTCTGAAAATCGAACATGTTGAAGCGTTTCTCCAGAATGGCATTGGCCATCTCATCCAGTAACTCCGATTTATTGGGAATGTGCCAGTAAATGGAGGCTGCTTTAATATTCAGCTCATACGCCAGACGGCGCAGGGAAACTCCCTCCAAGCCACCCCGGTTGAGGATTTCCAGCGCTTTTTGAACAATTTGGTTCTTCTCCATTGGCATAAAACATTGACCTTTCTACGCGTTTATATCAAAGAGGGCTGCATGATTTTTTCAAAAATGCGATCTAAAATTTCCGTTGAGCTGCTCAAAGAAACCGCACTTAAAACACTTTTGCAATAAGCCAACTCAACATCTTGACAGTGCAATTATCCGGGTGTAGACTAACAGTGTTAGTCTAACAGTGTTAGATTCCAATTTATATGATACACCAAAATATTGAAATTGAACACTTTATTTCGCACCATTTTAAACATTAAAGGAAATTGTAATTAGCATGAAAACTTCAACCGAAAAGAACCCAATAACCCATCCAGAAAATGGGAAGGGTGCCAGTAAAGAAAGAAACCTCTGGATCATTACTGCCATTATCGCTCTCAATGGCATCGGCATGACCATCGTTTTTCCAGTTTTTCCATTCCTGGTTGGGAAATATGTACCCGAATTGCAAGTAGCCCTTGGCCTCAATGCCCTTGTTTCTGTATACGCTCTTTGCGAGTTTTTTTCTGCTCCGGTCTTCGGGGCATTGAGTGATCGCTTTGGACGTAAACCCATCCTCATCGTCAGTCTTTTAGGCTCAGCAGTTGGCTATCTCGTTCTTGGCATAGGAGGGGCGCTTTGGGTATTGTTCCTTGGCAAAATCGTTGACGGATTGACTGCCGGAAATATTAGTACTTTGTTCGCTTATGTCGCTGATAGCACGCAGCCCGAAGAACGCACAAAATGGTATGGCTATATTGGCGGAGCAATCGGCATCGGAACCATGATTGGCCCTGCGATTGGTGGGATTTTAGGCATGCACTCGATCACACTCCCCTTCTATGTTACTGCCGGCATCACTATTCTCACGATACTTTGTGTTTACTTGTTTTTACCCGAGTCGCTTGCGCCTGAAAAACGCACCAGTCATTTTTCCACCAAGGGTCTTAACGCCTTTGTTCACATCAAAGATATATTCTCGGTAAAAGAGGCGGCTTCCCTGCTTGTTTTGGGTGCCTTTTTCTACGTTGGTCTGAGTCTATATCAATTTAATGCGAGTGTCTTCCTGAAGGATGTTTTTTCTTGGGGGCCGGCGTTCATCGGCGGAATCCTTACGCTAATAGGAATTTGCGACATCGTCGCACGTGTAATCGTATTACCACAAGTTCTCAAAAAGTTCAGCGAGCACAGCATAGGCATTGTAGGACTTTGCGGGATGATCATTGGCCTCAGTCTAATATTTGTGAGCGCCTTTCAGGCTTCGACTGCCCTTTTCATCACGGCGGTCATTTTTATCGCGCTGGGAGAGGGGCTCTTCGATCCATCCTATAATTCGAGACTTTCCCAATCCGTCAGCGAAGACAAGCAGGGACAATTACAAGGCGCGAACCAGAGCCTGCAAGCCGCGTATCACGTGATTGTTCCTCTGATTTCCGCCGCGATTTATATTTATTCCCACAGCGCACTTTTTGCTATCGCCGCTTTTCTTTTGGTTTGGGCGCTGGTTCTCTTCATCAAATTGCCATCATCCGCTTCGGATGTGTCCGTGTCTACAAATTTAGAAACAAGCTTACAAACTGATAGCCGTTAAGAACCCGCCGCAAACCCCCGCGCTTCTAGCGCGAGGGGAAAGGCGGGTTTCTCGAAAGGGCTTTAGCCCGCCGATAGGCGAAACCAGGGCTTGACAATATATGCTAGAGGAAATGTTTTATGCCACATCTGTTGGAACAAACCTTCCGCCAGGTGTCAATCGATGTTCTGTTGATAAAGACTTTGTTGCCGGAGACACACTGCCACCCCTTCAGGGGCGGCAGTGTGTCACTTTTCCAGCACCTGGACGGTTACCGCAAATTCGTATCTCACTGGCATTTGAGACGCGGGCGTATCCAGCCCGACCATCCCTAATATCATCGGCAACGGCCTTATCGTGTACTACGATGCCAGCCTGGCTTCCAACAGCGCACCGGGCGGCAGGAACTATTCCCTGGCAGGCGGCAGTTCGCTCGAACCCATCCTCTAACCCGGCCATGCTTGAACGGGGCTGCCCGGTGCCGGACAGCCCCGCCTTAGCGGTGCTTCAGTATGTACATTCTCTCGCCGCTTCCGCAAAAGCCTTGAGATGCTCAATGGGCGCGTCGAAAAAATGATCCGATGCCGCACAGATGTACCCGCCCTCGTACCCCACCTTCTCAAATGCCTCACGCACCTTGAGCTTGATGTAGTCGGTCGGCCCGGTAGTGATGGTATTGATCTGATCAATGCCCCCAATGATTGCAAGACGCTTGCCTAATTTGCGTTTAAGCTCCCATGGTTCCTGATTTCCACCAATGCTGGGCGGTGCGCCGGTCTCAGAAGCATCGCAGCCATTGGCTACAATATACTCTTCAATGCCACGTGTTCCGCCACATGTGTGATAGGTGACCTTAAAACCCAGTGCATGAAGGGCATCATGAATCTTGCGATCGTACGGAAGGCAGAACTCCCTATGCAAGGTCGGCGAGATCACGGTCGACGAGGCCGAACCGCCCCCTGTTTCTACCAGGTCAAACTTGGCCCCTTTCATCGAGTCGATAAAGCGGAGCTTTTTCTCCAGCAAAATGTCAAGCAGTGCATGTACCCAATCCGGTTTGTCAATGGCAGCGTAGATCAACTGGGTAATATCCATCAAGCAGGCTGCGTGCTGCCAGCAGCCTCCCTGATCACCCCATATGAAGCCACGAAGAATACCTTCATCACCGATCTCGTCGTACCGCCTGGCAATGGGGGCGAGATCTATGCCTGGAACTGGCATGTACTTGCGGATAAGATCGATATCCTCGTCGTGCTTGATCAGGTAATCAGTAATCCATGTGGTTCTGCGGTCGCCTCTCGTGGTGTATGTCAGAGTGCCTTCCGGGGTATAGACCGTGTGATGAGTTACCCGGTCATCGGGGGCATTGCTGACAACGGTTCCCTCATCCCGCCATTCGGGGATGCTGGTCTTGGAATTATCGGAATCCACCAACCAGAAAAGGGCAGAATCCTGGAAGTATTGGATTTGCGCATCCATCCCTGTATATCGGAATGCCTCCAAATCCGTGATGCCACCCATATAGGTATTCAGGTGGTATTGCTGCCATTGATGGACCGTCACCGGAAGTCGGTCAGGGATCTCCTTGTTCAAAGCGAGCATTAATCGTTGTCTCGAGTTCATAGCAGTCGTTTCCTCCGTAGAATAAGCGCTCCAGAAGTGAGTTTTGATACGATCCCAATCGGCAATTTGACGCCGCAAGGATCAAGTTGAAGCAAGGGGTGAGAGGAATCTCCGGCGACAAGACACGCGCCCATCGACTTTAATGAATGGCGCTCACCCATATCCAAATATTCCATCTTCATAACCTCCGAGATCTATTTTCTTTCCCAAACATTTGCTCCATCTCAATCGCTGAGAGCAAATACCAGGACTATTACTTTATGCGGTAAACATTCTCGTCAGGTGGATCTATCTGCCTAGATCATCTGACCCTTTCCAGTTGCTTATTAAGAAAAGCCTCCACTTCCAGTTCGGTCGGTAACGAGCTTTGGGCGCCGTAGCGCGCGGTCGCTAAAGCGCCAACTGCATTGGCATATCTGACAGCCTCTTCAAGGTTTTCGCCTCGCGCCAGAGCAACTACCAGGCCGCCATTAAAGGCATCGCCTGCTCCCGTGGCATCCACTGACTCGACCGGGAATGCAGGGACTTCGATGGGACTGGGGTTGTGCGATCTTGAGAGTACTGCGCCTTCTTTTCCCATGGTAACAATCACATTCTTGACGCGAAGTTTCCGGTTCACATCGTATGCCAGGTCTCTGGGGTAGAGTACCTGATTTCCAGTCAACCGGGCCGCTTCTGTCTCGTTCGGTGTCAGCACATCCACCTTTTCCAGCACACCTTCTGAAAGTTTGGCCATCGGAGCGGGGTTCAAAACCACCCGGACATGGTATTTTGACGCCAGCTGTATTGCAAATTCGACTGTTTCCATGGGAATTTCAAGCTGCAGCAGCACGCAATCGGCAGCTTTAATGGCTTCTTCCGCCGCAAGGATGTCCCCGGTTGAAAGCTGCGCATTGGCCCCGGGAGCCACACAGATGATATCTTCCCCTTCCGCATCGATCATGATCAGGGCTACACCGGTTGGCGCCTCTTCGTCCCAAACAATATATTTTGTGTTGATCCCCTCTTTCCCGTAGGCTTCAAAAGCAGCCTGCCCGAAATAATCCTTCCCCAGCCGGGCCACAAAAGTGACCTGCGCCCCCAGGCGGGCGGCTGCCACCGCCTGATTGGCGCCTTTACCACCGCGGGATTGCATGAAATCGTTCCCCAAAACCGTTTCTCCCACCCTGGGAATATGAGTGGTTCTAACGATCATGTCCGTGTTGGCACTACCGATCACAACAATCTTTGGCTGCATAGATCCAAAACTCCTATTCTCCTGCTAATTCAAGCGGACCAATGCTGACAGTGTTGCAGCCGATCCGACCCTCTTCACACACCAGAGCAATGCCACCATTTTTCAACGGTCTGTGCCTATCATCAAATGTAAATACAGGTTCTCCATTAATATAAGCTTCGATATGAACATCTTTTACATCCAGACGCAGTTCATAGGCTGATCCATAATTCACTTCATAATCCATTTCAGCCAACACCCTCACCCCATCCAAAGCCTTCACCAGGCGGGCCTTTCCGGAGGGATCCAATTGCAGTTCATAATATCGCTCCAGCCCCTGCACGCGCGCTGCCAATCCAAAAGATGTAACCATATGCGGCGTTATCACAGCGTTCACCTGATAGTCCTGCCAATCCCGCCCGCCCTGGATAAGCATGCCCGTACCTTGATCCTGGACCACCCGAAAGGCCTCCGGCCACCACAGGTCAAAATAATCCGCCGCATTGACCCAGGCTCTGGCCCACATGATTCCATTATGAGAGGGACGTTTGAAGGTTATATGTGGAGTACCGTCCCAGGTCAACCAATCCAGGATCACTATGCCACCCGAGCGTGTTTCGGAAGAAAGTTCAAGCCCAACCTGCGCGATGGGGGCTCCGTCCAGATCGGGGATCTGCCACTCGAGAACAAAGCTCTCGCTTTCCTGAAGTTTTGTCTGTGGACCGGTCAAATGGATCAGGCGGTCATCCGGGCCATAATGCCGGATGAACAAAGCGCAGGCCACAGAACCTTGCCTGGCAGTGACAGCCGCCCTGACGGTCTGTCCGGGGAACAGGGTCGGGCAGGCCAGCAGGGTATATCCGGGCATCGTCATCGCCTCGGGCAGGATGAAGGTGGGTGTGGATGTGCGAGCTACATCGGGGTCAGCCTCGATTTGAAAATGCAATTCCAATCCGGCCCCGGTTTTATTTTCCAGGCGCAGCCGGGAGGAATCTTCCACCCGGAAGCTCTGCAGTGAACCGGGCAGCGAGAAATGGAAACGCGCCCCGTTTTTAGGGGCCACGCGGGGCTGCCCGGCCAATGCCCGGCCAATATTGACTACATGGTAGGTTTCAGTAACTGCATCGGTGATGGAACGCCCACCCTCTGCGGTAGGCAGATACAACTGGTCGGCCAGCGGGGTGCGCCAATCCGGTCCGGCATTAATACCCGCCAGGCCATTTTTTATGCCCATGATACAGCCCACATTGGCGGAATTACAATCCGTATCCCAACCGGCAGTATTGGTGACCATCAACGATCTTTGGAAATCATCATCGCCATACAAGAGTCCCATGTGGATGAGAGCATGGTTGGGCACTATGTGGCAGTTACCACCATAACGGTCGTAGCCGTACTGTTCAACGATCTTCAAACGGGTAGCATGCCAATCGGGGAATTTCTCGCGCCAATTGCGCAGGTCGGAGATCAACCTGTAGATGATCAAATCTTTCGGAATGAAGGTTACCGCTGTATCCAACAATTTGTTCAGATTGGGTTCAACAAAAGCCAGTGATTCCATGGCAGCAATCACCTGCGCGCCATAAATGGCCTCGCCATCATGACTGACACTGCCGGCGCGGCGCGCCAGGTCGGCAGCCCGCTGCGGATCACCGGGTACGACCATGGCCCACCCGTCGATAAAGATCTGCGCCCCGATCTGTTCAGAAACCACCTTGCCATTCAATCTGGCAGAGCCCGATTGGGAAGCCGGAATGCCCTGCTTCAACCTAAGGTAAGCGGTATGTTCTGTGGAATTGCCCATCCCGCCCCACCACAGGATGGCGCGCTTCTCCACGATATAGTTCAACCAGGTCTGGCCAATTTGCTGCGGGGTCAGAGCTGGGTCATTATCGTAATCCGGCAGGGCCCGCAGAAAAGTAAAAGTTCCGCTGATATCGTCATCGGTCAGGACCAATGGCAATTTCATCTTTTCATTCACATAATAATTAATTTCCCCAAGCTCTGCCAGAATGCGTTCATAGTTCCAGCCTTCAAATGGACGGCCGAGATAAACACCAATAATTTTTCCAAGCACCCCGGCATAAACACGTTCTTCATAGTCGTCTGGTATTTTCATGTTCATTCACCAAAAAAAGATCTACCTTTCAACCCGTCTTGCGCCAAGCATTGGATGAAATTGCGCAGCAGGTGCAAGAACAGGATCAACAAAGGTCTGATCATCATTGCGGTGGCAAAGCTGATCAGACCCCGTTCACAGCTGAATTCCGATGAGAAGTAATATTAGCCTGTCACTCTATCTCGCCAATCTATTCTTTCTTGGCGCGATAAAAGGTGCGAAACGGCCATCAATTCCAATTGTTCTTTGATGTTGGAGGCTTGGGAAAATTTTTCTCAGACCCAGAACATCTTTTCCGGTTTTTCATCCTGAACCGCTTCAGGCAAAGCAACAAAATCCGTTCGAAAACCCGAAAGGGGCTGTCTCTTTCTTTGGGGACAGCCCCTTGCATCAACTGTGATCAATCGGCATCCCCGTCGACGAGTTCTGAATTGTTTTGCATATGTTCAATCAATAGATCAACCTGCGTATATGCCATGCATGTATATGTATCGGCCGCACCATAATAGATGGCGATTCTGCCGGTATCAGCATCCTGCAAAGTAGCGCAAGGAAAGACGACATTGGGCACAAATCCGGCCGTTTCATAAGGTTTCTCGGGCGTAAGCAAATAGTCTCTTGTCCGATACAGCACTTTTGAGGGTCTCTCCAGGTCCAGCAAAGCGGCTCCAAGGCTGTATACATAACCGTTACAGGTATTGATCACGCCATGGTAAAAAAGCAGCCAGCCGCAATCGGTTTCGATGGGAATAGGCCCCGCACCTATTTTCAGGCTTTGCCACCACCCGGATCCGCCTTTGGACATGACTTTTCTATGCCTGCCCCAATGAATTAAATTGGGACTTTCACTGATGAAAATGTCGCCAAAAGGAGTATGCCCCGTGTCGCTGGGTCGGCTCAGCATCATGTAGCAGCCATTGATTTTTCTTGGAAATAGTACGCCGTTTCTGTTACAGGGAAGAAATGCGTTCTCCAACCGTGTGAAGCTGGAGAAATCCCTGGTCATGCCAAGGCCAATGCTTGGCCCGCCGCCAAATTCTGTGCACCACATGATGTAATAGATATCTTCGATCTTCACCAGTCTGGGATCATATGCATAGAATGGATCGCAAGCGTTTCCATACTCATCCTTCCAGTGAATTTCTTCATCTTCAAATTCCCATGACAGGGCATCACGGCTCCAGCCAAGATGGAGGTGTGCCTTCCCATATTTGTGGTCGGCTCTGAATATCCCGACAAACCCGTCCTGGTATGGCATCACGGCGCTGTTATAAATTCGCGCTGTTTTTTTGGTGGGATTCCAGCCTGTGATCGGATTGCTATCGTGCCTCCATACCACATCGCTGCAGTCTTTGGATCTGCCTTGCCAGGGCATGTTTTTTAGGCTATCTCCTACAATCTGTATCCTGCCCATATTGCTTTTTTCCCTTTCATTGCGCATCGTTGGTTTTTCCTATGCTTCACTCGCGTTACCACTTTTATTTACTGAACACACCTTATAATAATTTATCTGATCATCTTTAATGACCATATCGGAAAATCGGTTGCTGACTGTTGATCCAATCTGTGTTTCCAACCCCGCCACAAAATCAGGCACTGTTGATGAGAAAATCCGATAGTAGCATAAATCCGGATCGCCACTGGCATCCCACTTGAGCACATTCCTGACGCCTGAAGTTCTTTCAACCTGCAATCCGGTTACCTTGCCAGGGATATCCTCGGAATATGCGGTTGTATAAACTGCCAGACAATCAGGCCCAATCGTATCGTTCAAATAACCACTTTCCAGATTGATTTTACCCTCAGGGCCCTGCAGATCTCCAAAAGGATTCTGGGGAACGTTCTTAATATCATAGACATATTTTCTAAATGACAAATTCAATGGCCTGGAATTTATTGTGCTCTCCGCCAGGAAAATCTTTAAGGGGATCTCGGTTTGATTCCTATTTACAACCGCCACAGAATAGGTGCCGTTGGCATTGTTCCTGACAACTGCTGCCCGCACCGATTCATCGCTGCATGTAGTCGCCGCGACCGTTGCCGGCCCCCGGAAGAACCTGGTCAGCAAGCCATAGGAATAGTAGTGTGCGCGCGTTGAGAAGTCATTGCCGCTCCACCTGAATGTTCCCCATTTATTAAGACGGTCTTTGCTTGGCTCATTATCAGGAAAATCTGCAAAAGTCCAGTAACCAAGAGCGTATGCACCACCGTTCATTGCCGCTATAACGGCTTCGGCCAGTTGAATGCCAATCATCGGTTCATCTGCAGTTTCAAAATAAACACAACGGTCCTGAAACACGCCATCTTTCATGGAACTATCCTGTTTGCAGCCAAATTCGCCAATGATAAAATCCTTGTTCATGCTTCTGGCGAGGCCTGCGGCCCATTCAATCTTTTTCAAAAACCAAGGATAGAAGTTCAAATCATCAATGGTATGGTCGTTGATGTAATGATGCGCGCCATATATTCCGGTGATATCATCCATGTTTCTGGTTGCCCACTCAAGGCTGTGCCACCGTTCAGCCGGGGAGGCATCGGTAGCCAGGAGTTTGATATTCAAACCGCGCCTTTCCATTTCCTGATGGATTTCTTTATGATAGTCTTTAAATGTTTCCATATCATAAATAAGCTCACCCCATTTTTTGAGTGAGAGCTCATTCATGGCGCAGTAAAATCTGATATTATCTACTCCCTTTTGACGAACGAGATATTCCAGCCGGTCTACCGTCAATTTTGCATAGGCAGCGCGCGCCTCGCCTTTTTCCGTTGGTAAAACACCCCATGTAGTCACATAAAACTCGGTACCTGCATCCTGCTGCATCCTGTATAAATAATCCCCCATTTTGTCCATCGTAGATTTGTCCCAGTCCGAATTGTCAGTGATCCTGGCGAACGAAGGATTCAGTTCGCGCCACCTTTTGGCGATTACTTCGTCGAGAATGGTCTGTGAAGGATTATGCAGGTGATCGAATACATGGAAACCCACCCCGCCAAATCTCGGTTGAACCACGTTATCCAAACAAGAGCTGATTTCGCAAACCTTGCCAGGCTTAAAATTTCGAGTTGTTGTCATGAGAGTAGCCTATGATGGTATCCGAAATTGCCTTTATTCAATTAAAGCTCCAGCAGTTATTCCCGCAATGATATATCTCTGCATGAAGATAAAAGCTACCAGCGTCGGGATCATCACCATAAAAATCCCTGCGCTCATCAGGTTCCATTGAGAAATTTCGCCATTACTAAAATTCAACAGGCTGGTCGTAACTGTGCGCAAATTTGGACTGGGCATGTACAAGTATGGAATGAACATATCATTATAGATATCAATGAGTTTCAGAATTGCCACAGTCAATAATGCCGGTTTAAGAATGGGTAAAATGATGGATATAAAAATCCTCACATGGGAAGCGCCATCGATCATAGCGCTTTCATCAATTTCATGTGGAATTTTATCCATGAACTGCAGGAGGATGTAAAGATATAAGACATTTGCCCCTAGATAAAGCAGCAGGGCCGAAAAGATCGTATTATATAATCCAAGGTCCCTGATGATCACAAATGTGGCAACCTGGGTCGTTACCGAAGGGATCATCGTGGCTACGACGAAGGCGAGCAGCACATATTTGCTGGCTTTAAATTTGAACCTGGAGATGGCATATGCTGTCATTGCGCTGAGTAGCAGACTGCCAAGGCCAGATACGGTGCAAAGAATCAGCGTATTTCTAAAACCGATTAATATTTTCGCATACTTCCAAAATTCGATGTAGTTGCTGAAATTCAGCAAGTTCTGGGGAAGGCTAAACACATTGGAATTCATGAATTCAGCATTTGATTTCAGGGAGGTAAGAATCACAATTAATATCGGCGTAACTATTATTACTACAAATAATATGAGTGCCAAATAATTGACAAATTTCAGGATCGGACTATATATTTGAAGCCCGCTATAGGAAGTGCTTTTTCTTGTTTTCTTCATATCAATTATTTTCTCCTGTGAAAACCATTCGTTGAATCAGGATGATTGTCATAATTAATACTAGTAGCATGATTCCCATTGCAGACGCTTTACCGAAATTTGAATACTTGAAAGCAATGTCCAAAGTAGACGTGACAAAGGTTGCACTTCTACCTGCCGGACCCCCATGAGTCATGATGTATGGCTCGAACCATACTTGTAATGCGCCATTGAAGCCTAGAAATAGCTCTATCTCAAATATGCGGGTCATATTGGGAATGATGATATAGCGGATAATTTGCAGGAAGTTCGCCCCGTCCATATTGGCTGCATCATAAAGCTGCATTGGAATTGATTGCAACGCGCCATAGAAAATGACAATATTGCAACCCGCAAATCTCCAAAATCCTATAAATGCGAGCGCGAAATTAATTGAATATCCGTTTGAAAGAAAATGAATCGCATATTTCCCAAGACCCAGGCTGGTTAGTAGGATGTTTACCGGGCTTGCTTGAAAGTCATACATATAATTGAACATAAAAGCGATGGCAACGCCGTTTAGTATGTAAGGCAGAAACAATAAAGATTTAAAGAAATTCTTGAATTTCAAATTCGTATTCAAAACAACTGCAAAATAAAACGAGATCACCAAGCCAACCAGCATAACAATAATGTGAGCGCCGTTGTTTTCCAGGGTCTCCAGGGTTTGAGGATCACTAAATAGACTGGTATAGTTCCCAATACCCAACTTGGTTTGAGCTGATAAACCATTCCAGTCAACAAAAAAACTTTGCTGGAGCAGTTTCAGCGCAGGGTAATAGGAAAATAGTAATAGCAATATTATGGGGACAAACAAAAAAAGCAGGTAGAAACCAATGTTTTGCTGCTTAAAACTCATTCTCTTTCTGATCACGTTCTTGTCGGAACTTATCATAAGTTTGTTCCCTTTGGGCAGAATGGTGACGTGTTGGCACAAGGTAAATGAATCTCTGATAATAACGGCATTTTAACCCCGCGGGTTCCAAATGTCCGAAATGCGGAGCGTTGAGTACCCAGACGCGGATCTTTCGGGGGCGGCGGTGCAGCCAATTGGTTGTGAATCGGTGCAATCAGTGACATACGGCGTTTAACCTGTACCGTGGAACGATTTTGCAGAAGACCGATCTCAGGCCGATGCAAATTGGTTATGCGGATGCGTGGGATTTGCAAAGGAGAGAGTTTTAAGGTGCTAGCCGCCGAACGGAAACGAAACTGTATCGAGCCTTGATTTTACGCCATGAGGCACAAGCCAGCGCCAGAAATGCCCAACCGGCATGCCGGGAAATAAAGTGAGGAACATTTTGATCCAGATGATCCGCCATGCTATCGGCCTGACAAACCTCGGGGACATGGCATGATGAGAATGATCGGTCTCCTGGGGTGGGAAGGTTGGAGGCGTGAGGAGCCGGGTACGTCTGCGGTTCGTTCTCCATCCGAACCAGAAAAACCTTGCAGAAGCATGTTCACCACTTCAGCCTGGCAAAATCGCGGTGCGCTACCGACAATGGTCAGGTTACGATCTCCCTATTCGGGCTCATGCCAACGCCAACAAATATGAATGACATGGTAAGATGACGGCGATGGCCATCCGGAAAATTCATATCCACGCCTGTGAAGGCGTGGGGATGGATGTGCGCACTTTTCTGCGAGCTTTCTGTTGCATCAACAAACTAGAGTGACTCACGCCATGGCCGAATTCCGTCGCAATATAAAAACGGGTTTCGCCTGATTTCATTTCAGTTTTGGTTGAGGTGCGCACTAATAATAGATAAGCCAATGTTCATTCAAAAGAATAGCTGCTGCTTTTATACAGCAGCTATTCTTTTACAGCCTACCTTCTACTAGATTGGAATTGAATTAGCCACCACCTACTGCTTTTCTTGCGGCAGCCCAAATATTGTTGTACTTCGTAACAACGGCAGCCGGGTCAGAAGAAGTGACATACTCCTGTACAACCGCGTTCCAGTCGATCTGTGCCTTATTCGTGATTGAAATTAACAGGTCCGAATTCGGCTCTTGCTGCAAAATCGTGGGGCTTTGGTTCAACAACTCGGGAAGGAACGGGTTGGAACTCTTGGTTCCCATCAAAGGCGAGCCGTCGCCAGAAACAGCCGTTGAATAATTCGCATCGTCTACCAGGTACTTTAACAGCAACTTGGCTGCGGGGATAGACTTCGAAGTTTTCGATACTGCAAAATACCAGTCTGGCTGTACCATTACCGTACCCTTCGGATCGGTGTCATTGGGGAACGGGAAGATGAATGAGCCCAGATCAGCCGCATTGGCGCCACTTTGGACCACATAAGGCAGAAGCCAGGGGCCCAACAGCGACATCGCTACCTTGCCGGAACCCAGATCCTTTGAGTAGAAAGAATTCCAGCTGGTCGACATCAAATCGGGTTCAAGATACCCTTTTTGGTTAAAGGTTCTTAACACCTTCATCATGGTTAGCAACCCGTTATCATCAGAAAGCGGGGTGTCGGTTTTAGTCAGGCTATTCATATAGTCCGGATTGTTGGAATTGATCGGCGCCGCAAAGGACGTCCAGGTAGCCAACGGCCATTGATCTTTGAAGTTCGAGGCCATGCAAGTGATTCCCTTAGCCTTGATCAATGCGCAATCCGCAAACAGATCGTCGATGGTTTTTGGCATCGAGGTTATTCCAGCAGCAGCAAAGACTTTTTTGTTATAGACTACTGCTTCATAGTAAATCACTTTGGGAGATACCACGTACAGGTGGTTATCCGGGCCCAAACCATTACTATAGAACAAAAGATTGTCCTTCGTAAACCCAAGATCATCCAGCGGAACGAAATAATTCGGGTAATCAGTACTCTTTAGATTCTGTAATACCAATGTCACATCTGGAAGATCATTTGCCGCCAAGCGGGTCTGCAATTCAGTCGCCGGATTATCGAATGCTTCAACCGTGACCTTGATGCCAGGATTGGCTTGCATAAACGAGGTTGCCAAATCTTGTAGTGTAGTATTAACAAGATTTGTCATATTGGTCCCCATGATAATATTCCCCGTAACCGGTGCAGCGGTGGCCGTGGGGGCAACCGTGGGAGGGAGCGTGGGGGCCATCGTCGCGGTCGCGGCAGGCGCCTGGGTCGCGGGGGCCTGGGTCGCGGGGGCAGCCGTTGTTGCAGCCGCACCGCAGCCCGCCAATACCATGCTAGCAGCCATGATCACGGCCACTAAAACGTACAGTTGCTTTTTCATTATTTTCTTCTCCTTAGATTTTTCAGGTGGTAGAAAGTTGAATAGAATAGTTTCTCAGGGCACAGAATGAATATTTTGTAAGGGGATCACCTCCTTAAGAAAGTTACGAGCGAACCCTGTGGCCATCTCCATTTCAAACCATAAATCCGGAACTGCTCGTGTTCGAATGATTTGACCAGATCGGCATTCCTATGATTAGCACGATTAACATCCTTACTCAGGATAATTACTGGCATGGCACGGTAAAATTTTGCTAAAAGCTGGCACACTCGCACACCATTCATTCCGTTTTGGAAATACACCGCGTGATCCTGGCCTTTTGTCACTGGATTGCCGGTCCTGAACAAATATAAAATTCGGCGCGGGCCCGGCGAAACATAAAACCGGATGAAGAAAGTAATTTAGTAAACTTTACTTGAGTATAGTAAATTAAACTCAAAGAGTCAATAGGTGTCTTTCTATTTGTTTTTCAAATGAATCAAATTTCCCGGCGACACCTACTAATATGGGTTTATTATCTGCGTAAATGCACCCATAAACTCAGGAAATACCTATAATAGGCTTTATCAGGGGATCGAGAGGCTGTTTTTTATTCTGCCGTGTCTTGGAGGTTCAGGAACTTGTATCCATCTGCATACCGATTTGAACTGGCCAAGCCTTTCCCGCTTACCAAATCATCTTTCAATACCGTCTGAAGTTCTAATCTTTATCGATAAATTTACTAGAATATCATTGACAATTTTATGTTTTCGAGTATGATATTATCGTTAACGTCTGCTTGAAGTTAAAAGCAACAACCATGCGATAAATTCGCCCGCAATATACGGAGTCGCCAATGACAGAAGTTCGCCAGCAAGATATTGCCGATAAACTTGGAATATCCAAGAGCACAGTCTCCCTCGCCCTGCGTAATTCCCCCCAGGTGTCCGGAGAAAAGCGCGCGCTTATCATAGCCACGGCCCAAGAAATGGGCTTTTCCCCATCACGGTCCGAGCAGCGGGTCGAGGTCAAACGACTTACCTACATCAGCACCTTTAATGCAGCCCCGAATCCTTTTTACGGAAAAGTGTTGATGGGCGCAGAGGCCGCCTGTCGCCAGCGTAAAATTGCCCTGCATTTCAGCCAGCTGGAGGAACCGTATACCTGGGCGCTGGATTATTACAGGGAAGCAGATGGCCTGCTCCTGGTGGGAAGTGTCGATCCAAAAATCGTCCTGCAATTAAAGGCGCTGGGACGTCCCTTGATTCTGGTGGACAATAACCTGCCCCTGCTTGGCCTGGATCGGGTGTTGAGTGATAACTACTTTAGTGTTTACAACGTCATCAAGCGGCTGCATGAATGGGGGCATCGCAACATCATGTTCATCCGCGGGCCGAATGGACACCCCAGTTTCGAGGAACGCCGTTGGGGCTACTACTCTGCCATGAAAGACTTGAAGTTGGAAACCAGTGAGATATTCTGCCAAAGCCTGGAAGGGCATCTCGTTGGCTGCCTCCTGACCGATCTATTCAAATCACCGAAGGCCAAACCGGATATTACTGCTATCGTGGCCTACAACGACGAGGCAGCGATTGAGGCCCATCACACATTCAATAATCTTGGCATCCGTATGCCCGAAGATATTGCACTGGTGGGCTTCGACGATATCGAGGCAGGCCGTGTCCTGCAACCCAGCCTCACCACCTGCCATGTGGAACGGGAAAAACTGGGGAAATTAGCGGTCGAGCGCTTGTTGGAGCGCATTCATAACCCCACCGAGCCAACCGCCTCCATTGTGCTCGACACCGCTTTCATCGTCCGCCAATCTGCTGTCGCACCGGAAGCAAAATAAAAAAAGGACTGATACCATGTCAATCATTACTGTCACTGGAGCCATCCACAAGGACGAATTGGGAATCACATCAACCCACGAGCACGCCATCATTAATGCCAAATCTCAGTTGCGAATCCCCGACAACGAAGCACAAAAAGCACTGTTTTATCAAAAACTCAATATCGAAAACCTCGGCGTAGTAAAAAGGAATCCTCTCTCCATCGCGGATAACCACTTATTATCCGATCCGGATCTTGCAAAGGAGGAACTGCTATTTTTCAAAAAAGCAGGCGGCAACTCCATCGTGGAGGTAACAAACCACGGCATCGGTCGGGATGCCAAGGCATTACGTTACATTTCAGCCAGTTCCGGTGTGAACATCATCGCGGGTTGCGGTTATTACTGCTATGACAGCCATCCCCAGGATATGGGCCAAAGGTCCATCGATACCATTTCATCAGACATAATGGCAGAATTGAATATCGGAATGGATGACACGGATATCAGGGCTGGTGTGATTGGCGAATTGGGAATGAGTTCAGGAAATTCATCCGAATGAAAGAAAGGTATTGATCGCCTCGGCTCTGGCGTCCGCCCAAACCGGTGCGGGAATCATCGTGCACACCTGGGATTGGGGCAAGAATGGCAATTTCCCTGCAGGGATCGAAGCCGCGGATATTCTGATCGAGAATGGGGCAGCCCCCCGTAAAATTGCCATCGGCCATGTGGATGTGGCAATGAATATCGATATGAAGTATCTGCACGAGCTCCTGGACAGAGGAGTCATGCTGGAATTTGACAATTTCGGGCATGAATTCTATATCAACAGGGATGACCGCGGATTCCTACCCGGGCCGTTTGCCACGGATATTGAACGGGCAAGAACCATAAAATCGCTGGCGGACGAAGGATATCTTTCCAGGATCCTGCTTGGTTCGGATACCTGCCATAAAACTCAATTGCACAAATACGGCGGTTGGGGCTATGACCATCTGCTGACCAACATCATTCCGATGCTGATGGACGTGGGGATGACCAATGAACAGATCATGGTCATGCTGAAAGACAACATAAAGCAATTTCTGGACAATGGACAATAAAAAGAGTACTGGACGATGAGCACATTTCAATTCGGCGTGGACAGCTTCATCTGGACGGAAGTGTTTTCCGAAAAGGACGTGTGGATTCTGGAAAAAGCCAAAGAGATCGGTTTTGAAGTCGTTGATCTGGCTATTGCGTATCCGGAGCGGTTTCCCTTGCAATTGGTGTTGGATAAAAAACGGGAAACCGGGCTGGAACTGGTCACGACAACAACGCTGGGCAGCGACACCAACTTGATTTCACCTGATGGCGCAATCCGCAAAAAGGGTGTCGAGCATATGAAAAAAATGGTCGACATCAACCGCGCGCTCGGTTCCAGGATACTCGGAGGCGTGAATTATGCAGGGTGGGGCTGCCTGACCCGGAAGCCCCGCACTGCACAGGAGTGGGAGTGGTCGGTGAACGCCATGCGGGAGATCGCCGGGTATGCTAGAGACACCTGGGACGGCGTGATCGCGGTGGAATGCATCAACCGCTTTGAAACGCACTTTTTGAACGTCGCTGAAGATGCGGTGCAATACTGCAAGGATGTTGGACTGAAAAACATCAAGGTGCATCTGGACTGCTTTCACATGAATATCGAAGAAACCAGCTTTTCAGGAGCCATTCGAACATGCGGCAGGGAATTCCTGGGGTATATGCACGTCAATGAAAACAACCGCGGCATTCCCGGAACAGGGCGGGTGCCCTTTGAGGAGGTGTTCCGGGCGTTAAAACAAGTAGGCTACGATGGACCGGTGACGATAGAGTCGTTCGATCCGAGCTTTGAAGAGCTTGCCGCCAACTGTGCAATCTGGAGAAAACTCGCCGCGTCGGGGGAAGACCTGGCCATCCAGGGCCTGGCAAACCTCAAGCGGATTGCCGCCGGGATTGGATGAGCACGAAACCCGATACGACGATAAAGACGATACCTGCGGTGGAGTATTCGCAGAGGTCGGAGATATGGTTCCAGCAAGGAGGCGCTCATGGTCATTGCCATCGGCTGCGATGAAGCGGCCTTCATGATGAAAGAGTCGGTCAAGGCGCTGCTGGAAAAAAAGAACTACACCGTCATTGACAAGGGCGTCTATAACATGAACCCCGTCAGCTACCCCGATATCGCCGTGTCTGTGGCGGAAGAGGTCGTGCTCGGCAATGCAGAGCGGGGGATCCTGATATGCGGCACAGGCATCGGCATGGCAATTGCCGCCAACAAGGTGCCGGGTATCCGGGCGGCTGTCTGCCATGACCCATATTCCACAGAGCGTTCCAGAAAATCCAACAATGCACAGATCATGTGCATGGGGGCCAGGGTGATCGGAATAGAACTGGCCAACTACCTGGTGGAGCTGTGGCTGACCTGTGAATTCTCCGGAGGTGGCTCCACGGAAAAGGTTCAGAGAATCGCGGACTATGAGCGTAAATTCATGAAACGGGAGGCCTGAACAATGCAGCGGATCATCAACGACCCCGACCATGTGGTGGAGGATATGCTGGAAGGCTTTGTGAAGTGCCACAGCGACATCCTGAGCCAGACAAAAAACAAAAGAGTGGTTAAATACATCCATGCGCCGCAAAGTGGCAAGGTGGGCATTGTTACGGGTGGCGGGTCCGGGCACAAGCCTGCGTTCATCGGCTATGTGGGTAAAAACATGGTGGATGCCGTGGCAGTGGGCGAAGTCTTCTCTTCCCCATCCGCCCAGGCTTTCTATGATGCCATCGTGGCTGCAAACGGTGGCGCCGGCGTAGCGGTACTGTACGGCAACTATGCCGGAGACAACATGAACGTGAAAATGGCCATGGAGATGGCGGTGGATGACGGCATCCCTGTAAAAAAGGTGGTTGCCAACGACGACGTGCCTTCAGCACCCCGCGATTTCCCTGAAAAGCGCCGCGGCGTTGCCGGGGAAGTATTAATGTGGAAAGCCGCCGGAGCCAAGGCGGCCACAGGAGCAAGCCTGGATGAAGTAATCGAAACAGCTCAGCTTGCCATCAACAACACCCGCAGCATCGGAATCGGGATCAAGCCTTGCACCATTCCAGCGGTCGGTCACCCCAACTTCCAAATCGCCGAGGGAATGATGGAGCTCGGCATCGGTCACCATGGAGAGCCGGGAATATCCGTAACAAAGCTTGCCAGTGCGGATGAAATGGCTAAAATCATGGTTGACACCGTATTGCCCGATCTCCCCTTTCTTCCCTCGGATGAGGTTGTTGTGTTGTTATCGGGGCTGGGGGCAACCCCTGTCATGGAACTTTATATCCTTTATAACCGGATTGAAGAGCTGCTCGGGGGCAAAGGCCTGAAAATCCATCACGCTTATGTTGGCAATTACTTCACCAGTCTGGAGATGATGGGTGCGACCCTCACCCTCATGAAATTGAGCGGGGAACTGAAGTCATTGATCGATATGCAATGCGATTGCGTTGGCTTGACACAATTTGGGAGGTAATGCCGCCATGATTGTAAGGAACAGTGATGGAAAAGGCATCACTTATGCAATTGTTCAGGAAATACAGGCAAACAGGGAATATCTGTCTGAAATCGACGGCTTGATCGGCGATGGCGATCATGGGATCAATATGAGCAAAGGGTTTACCCTTTTTTGGAGCAAGGCAAAAGAGCAAGAACTGAACCTTGCTTCCGCGCTGAACCTGCTGGGCAGAACGCTTCTGACCGAGATCGGGGGATCCATGGGCCCCATCTATGGCACTTTTTTTATTGAAATGTCCAAACAAATTAGAGACATTGAGGAAATTGACAGCGCTGCATTTGGAAAAATGCTCAATGCCGCTCTATCCCACATCCAATCTTTGGGGAACGCTCAGGTGGGCGACAAAACACTGGTGGATACGCTCGCGCCTGCTGCAAGCGCATACCATATGGCGCTGGATGACGGGAAAGACTTTTCCGAATGCCTGATATTGATGAAAAAAGCGGCGATGGAAGGCAGGGATTCGACAAAGGACCTTATGGCAAGGATGGGAAGGTCCAGCAGGCTGGGGGAACGGTCCAGGGGGGTTCTGGATGCCGGGGCAGTTTCCTGCTGCATGATATTGTGCGCCATGGCTGACGCCATGCTTGAGAAAATGATATAAAGGCGCATTTTGGAAAACATCCACATTTATTTTACGAAACTTTAAAATCGTTCACACCTGGCAGTAAGGCATATCGATGAAGCATGGAAATTCTGAAACGGGCGCCATTGGCATCCATTTGGAAAACCCACATTATTTTTCTTACAAGGGCAAGCCCGTGCTGCTCATCACCTCGGCGGAGCACTATGGCGCGGTCGTCAATAATGGCTTCGACTATATTGCTTATTTTGACACATTGAAGCGCTATCAGCTGAACTACACGCGTATTTATACCGGCGCATACACGGAAACAAAAAATCAAGTGATTGAGGGCAACACGCTTGGGCTTACGCCTGGCGATGCCATCCTGCCCTGGCCCAGGAGCGCTCAGACAGGCTGCGGCGATGGCGGCAATAAGTACGATTTAAACAGGTGGAACGAAGCCTATTTCCTGCGCCTGAAGGATTTTATCAGCGAGGCGTACACACGTGACATCATCGTGGAAGTTTGCCTTTTCAACTGCCAATATCCCGAAAGCTGGGCCATCTGCCCATTTCACGCGCCGAATAATATCCAGGGCATCGGAAACTGCGGCCACAATGACGCCCAGACTACCTTGTACAAGGATGTGCTGGCGGTGCAGAAAGACTATGTGCGCAAAATTGTGGAGGAAGTCAACGAATTTGACAATATCATCCTTGAAATCTGCGATGAACCGACATTGATTGGCACACCCGACGAGCTGGCCACCCAGTGGATCAACCAGCTTGCGGATGAAATCATTCAGACAGAGAACGGGCTACCGAAAAAGCACCTGCTCGCGCAGCAAATAGAAGGAAGAGTCGATTTTGCTGAGGATGTGCGGATCCAAATAATAACCACACAATATATATGGGAAGCTTATGCCCAGCAACTGGGCGGCATGCAGGCGCTGGAATGTAAATATGCCCTGAACAAACCCATTGAGCTCAATGAGACGTATTATTTTCCGGCCTGGTATATCGGCGATATCGTTTCTTCTTCCAGGGTGGAGGCATGGGAATTCATCGTGGGCGGCGGAGCCGCTTTCAACCACCTGAACGGCGTATTTACCGTGGAAAACCCCGGGGGCGACACCCCCGACAACGACCAATTGCTGGCTTCATTCAAGAACCTGATCGAGTTCATGTACAGCTTTGACTTTGCCACCATGCGGAAGGATACTACATTCATCAAAGGCGGAGTTCCAAACGGCGTGTTCTGCCGGGGAATCAGCCAGCCCGGCAGGCAGTATGCACTATATCTTCATCATAGCTCGTATTGGGACAAGAACAATTTGGGTTCGAGAGAAAGCTATTGCGTTACTCCGGGAAGTTATCAGGACAAGCTGATTTTGAACATTCCTCCAGGCAGTTATCAGGTTGAATGGATCAATCCTGCTTCAGGGGAGGTTATTTCCAGCCAAACGGTCTGTCACAATGGCAGCCAACGGGAATTTGCAACACCGGTTTATTCCGTAGACATCGCATTACGTATGAAAGCAGTGTTGCCATAAACCTGAGACTCCATCCTGGCAGGAAATCTTAGAAATTACTGGAGACCAAATGGAAAAGACGAGGTTCGCATTTTTCGGGGCGGGGTTCTGGGCACGCTATCAGCTGGCTGCGTGGAAAGAAATCCCAGATGTGGAGTGTGCGGCGGTCTATAACCGCACGCTTTTCAAGGGGAAGGAATTTGCGGCGGATTTCGGGGTTGAGCGTGTATACGACGACCCCAGAAAGCTGCTCGAAAACGAGAAGATCGATTTCATCGATCTGTGCACGAACCCTTTCACACTGCCAGGCTTTGTGGAGCTGGCGGCGGAATACAAAATCCCTGTGATTACCCAGAAGCCCATCGCTCCGTCTATTGAAGTTGCCGAGCGATGCATGAAGCTATGCGAAAAAGCAGGGGTCCCCTACCTCGTGCATGAGAACTGGCGATGGCAGCGCCCCATACGCAAACTCAAGGAGATTCTCAATTCCGGCCTGATTGGAAAGGTGTTCCGCGCGAGGCTTACGATGGTGTCGGGTTTCGATGTATATCAAAACGAGCCGACGCTTCGGGACCTGGAAAAGTTCGTTATTACCGACATCGGCACACATATCCTGGATACCGCCCGATTCCTGTTTGGGGAGGCCAACAGCCTTTTCTGCCAGACGCAAAAGGTTCATGAGGATATCAAAGGCGAAGATGTCGCAACCATTGTGATGTCCATGGGCAAAGCAGGCGCCACCGTGACCATTGAACTGGGATATGCGGAAACACCCCTGGAAAACGAGGCGTTCCCCCAAACCTTCCTGTTCATCGAAGGCCCAAATGGTTCCATCGAGCTGGCAAAGGACTTCTGGGTAAGAATCACAACGAAAGACGGCACACTTTCGCAGCGATGGCCGCCGATCAGCTACGCCTGGGTCAACCCTGATTATCTCACCGTACATTCCAGCATCGTAGCGTGCAACGAACATTTACTGAAAGCGATCGGGGGAAGTGTGAAAGCCGAGACGACAGCTGCAGATCATCTTCAGACCGTCAAACTGACCTACGCCGCCTATACCTCCGCAGCCGAAGATCGGGTGATCCGCTTTCCTGAGAATCAATCATGATTTACCGGAAGGAAGGTACCGCCAATACGTTGCCACAATGGCATGAAACCATTCGCAGCGCCTATAGTTCCGCCATTGGGAAAAACCGGAAAGAGCTGGTCACCCCAGCGCTCATCCTGGATTTGGATCTGGTACGGAAGAATATCGCTTTCATGATGGCCGGTTTGAAAGGCGTACCGGCGAAGCTCCGGCCGCACATCAAAGGGCAGAAGAGCATTGAGCTCGCACGGATGCAGATGGCGGCAGGCTCCATCGGCGTGTGCGCGGCCACGGTATGGGAAGCCATCGTGATGGGTCGCGCCGGAATTCCGGATGTGCTGATCGCCAATCAGGTTGCAGGCAAAGAGAAGATTCGGACACTGGCCGAAGCTGCGCGGTCGGGTTACTACACCGTTGCGGTTGACGACGCGGAAAATGCAATGGAACTATCTGCTGCAACCATCGCAGCTGGCAGTACGCTGGACGTGCTGATCGAGATAGACTTGGGACAAGGGCGTGGCGGCGTGCGCACGGCAGCCGCAGCGCTGGAGCTAGTCCGGCGCATCAACACTCTAAAAGGGCTGCGTTTCCGGGGCATGATGGGTTATGAGGGCCACTGCATGCTGGAGCCGGATCGACACGTGCGCATCGTGAAAGCCAGAGAAGCAATGGATTTCCTTTCAGAGGCGGTGCAAACACTGCTGAGCGGAGGGTTTCCTTCGGAGGTTGTGTCGGGCGGGGGCACCGGTACCTGGGACATAACTGGAAAAGATCCGAGGGTTACGGAGTTGCAGGCCGGTTCCTACGTTTTCATGGACATGTTCCACGGCGCTCTGGTACCTGGGTTTGAACGGGCGCTCACCGTGCTTGGCACAGTTGCCATGAAGCACGGCAACACCATTGTGTTCGATTCCGGCAGGAAGTCCATCGGCATCGATTTCGTACTGCCCACGCTTGTGAACTATCCCTACTACCAAGCCAGGTATTTTGCGGAAGAGCATGCCCTGTTTGATGTCGATGGAAGGTGCACGCTGAAGCGCGGGGATTTGGCGGAGTTTGTGCCGGGCTACGCGCCTACCACGGTAAACCTGTATGACGCGTACCACGTTGTGGAAAACGACATCGTAACAGATATTTGGCCCATCATCCCGAGGGGACCGGGCCACAGTGGTCTTATTTAAACAATTTTGGAGGAATAACGAATGCAGGCAGCGCCAATGACTCGCGTGGAGTTCGACGAACTGTTTCAGTCGGTATGCAATTGGGGTAAATGGGGCAAGGACGACGAGAAAGGCACGCTGAATTATCTCACGCCCCGCCATACCGCCGATGCGGCAAGGCTGGTGAGATCAGGGCGCACGGTGTCGCTGGCCATCCCCCTGAACACCAAAGCCGGGCCCGACAACCCCCACCCTGCCGCCCACCACATGATACAGATTCATGATGTGGCAACACCCGAGGGGGAGCCACGCTTTGCGTTGGACTACCTTGCCACAGAGTTTCATGGCGACTGCTTCACACACATCGACGCGCTCTGCCATATCAGCTATAAGGGCCTGTTATACAATGGCAAACCAGCCAGCCTTGTGACTTCCAAAGGCTCGCTTGTTCAGGATATCGCTACCTATGCGCATGGCATCGTGGGGCGCGCTGTGCTGCTGGACATACCCCGGCTTCACGGGGTGAAATGGCTGGAGCCTGGCGAGGCGGTCACAGTTGAGGAATTGGAAGCGGCAGAAAAAGAGCAGGGCGTGAAGCTCGCTGAAGGCGACATCCTGCTATTTTGCACGGGCCACCATGCACGGCGGCTGGCGCTGGGCGCCTGGGACTGCGGGTATGCCGGTCAGGGCCGCGCCGGGCTGCACGCCTCCACAGGCGAATGGATGCATGAACGCAAGATTGCTGCGTTCTTTCCCGACGGAGATGGCGAAACAGTTCCAAGCAATGTGGAAGGCATCGCCTACCCGCTGCATGTGCTCCAGATCGCGTCGATGGGTATGGCTTGCGCGGATAGCCTTCAGTTCGAGGAACTGGCAAAGGTTTGTGAGCAAGAAAAGCGTTGGGAGTGCCTGGTGGTGGCGGCACCGCTGCTCCTGCCCGGGGGCACCGGCTCGCTTTTCAATCCCGTGGCGATCCTGTAAGAATTTCATCCTGTTCGGGTGAACACGTTGAGGATCAATGAATCTTTCGGCAAGCAGAAAGCACAATGCTGCCATCAAAATTGATCAATCAACGGTGAGGCACTACTCCCAATTGGGGATACCACAAGTGTTGGCATAGCACGCGATCTGGTTTTTCCAAGAGGAATTTCCAGAGAGCTTCAACCATTAAATTTTTCGGAGGAATGAGCATGATAAAGCTTGAAATATCTTCTACTAAAGATTATTTTACAAACAATGGTAAGGGCTTTTTCCACCTGGGGGATGCTTTTTGGACGGCGTTTTATAATCCAACCATGGAAGAATGGCAATATTATTTAGAGCTTCGTAGAATGCAGAATTTTAATGTCATTGGGATCAACATTCTTTATCAATGGGATAGCGGAAAACCAGAGCAGGATATTTATCCTTTTGCGTTGAAAACCAACGGGAAGTTTGATTTCACCAGGATTAACGACTCCTATTTCGACAGAGCAGCAAAAATGCTTGAAATGGCCGTAGAAATGGGATTTGTGCCCTCTTTGGGTGTTTTGCACGCCAGTTATGTGAAAGGGACGTGGTGTGGTAATAAATACCCGGAGAACACAATGCCGCTTGACTGCGTCGCACCGATCTGTAAATATATCGCTGAAAAGTTTGCACGCTTCAACCCGATCTTTGTTATTGGTGGGGATATGGATTTCAACGAAAAAATCGTGTTTGAATATTATTGGATCGCTTTAAAGACAATCAAACAGTATGCGCCTGAGTGCCTGACCACTTTCGTGACGAATCCGGTAACAGATCTTCCGGATGAATTTGCAAACTCAAGCCTTCTCAGCTTTTATTCATATCAGGCGGGTCACTCAGTGGAGGATCTCAGTAATGTATATAAAATGGCTCGGGTCAATCATGATAAACCCGTAAAAAGGCCGGTTGTAAATGATGAATTTACCTATGAAGGTCATGGATTTACCAACCAGAGGTATGGAAGGTATAACGAATTCCATATCAGGAAGGGGATTTGGCAAAGCGTACTTTCAGGCGCCAAGGCCGGCATTACCTACGGGAGTCATGGCGTATGGGGATGGTATAAAGGCGATAAGGAATTTCTTAATGAAAGCTATGGTAGCAAAGCGTTTCGGTGGGAAGTTGCACTGAGATTTAAAGGAGCCTGGGAAGCATCTTTCACTAAATGGTTATTCGAGACATTTAATTTGTTTGACTTAGAGCCGGTATACGACGGAATTCTGAATGAAAATATTGAACAAAAAAATGAGATCAGGATGGCAGTTTCAAAAGATGAAAAAAAGTTAGTACTGTATATGCCATATAGTACTGACGTGAAACTCAGTATGCCTATTGCAGGGTATGATTTTACATTGATTAATCTTGCGGATAAACAGTTTTCCAAACCAATTGTCCGATGTGAAAATGGCCTGAACCTTGTCAAAATGCATGACTTCAACTCCGATATCCTGTTGATAGGGATAAAGGAATAAAGTGTTCATATAGTGGCCTGCCAGGATGCGCAATTTGCGCGTCGAAAAAGGTGTCGTTGGCGTTGGTCCAACATTTGCCCATAATTTCGAATCGGCCCGCAAGACCTCCAGTCGTAGCCTTCGACAACGCCACCTTCTCCAGATACCCGAGAGCCTCCCAGTTCAGCCGGATAACACACTTTTACGCCACATGGAACAGCACCATGGTGATGCGGTACCTCAAGAATCCGGTCTATACCGGCAGGACGGTCCAGGCGAAGCGGATGGTAAGGAACCTTCTTTAGTAGCGGGAAGCATGAGTTCCACCGGCAGACAACTGGATCATCTTTGAGAATACGCATCAAGCCCTGATCAAGAAAGGATGGATTTACTATGCTGTTTGAGAAAATAAAGCATGAGGTTTTACAAACCGGAGCAAATGTATTCAGAATTGCGTTGTACGAAGATGGGATATGGCATGAGGAGACGCTAAGACAATCCTGCCCCTGTTTAAACAGTTATTCACTCTCTAAAAACTTTACCGCAACCGCCATTGGCATCGCACAGGATATGGGGTTGCTGTCGGTGGAAGACACGATAATAAAGTATTTCCCCAAAAAGTTGCCAAAGTGTATGGATGATAAGCTTGAACGTGTAAAAATCAAGCATCTCCTGACGCAAACGATGGGGAACATGGATGGATACCTGTTTGAAAAAGATCGGTACACATACGATACTGATGACTGGATCAGGCTGATTCTATCCAAGCCTTTGGCGTATGAGCCAGGAGAAATGTTTGTCTACAGCAACTCAACATTCTACTTGCTTTCATGCATAATTCACAAAGTCAGTGGAATGACAATGGTGCATTATCTGAAGAACCATTTATTTAGATACATGGGCATCCAAGAATTTGCCTGGGAAACATGTCCGAGGGGGGAGACGATGGGTGCGACAGGTCTGTACATGTCCACATCCGATATTGCCAAACTTGGAGTACTGTATTTAAACTTTGGCCAGTATGAAGGCAGGCAGCTGATCTCGCAGCAATGGGTTCAGCAAGCTACCAAAATGCATTCGGCAAGTGCTGATGGCATACAGTATGGATTCAGTTTTTGGATCAACAATATCGGGTATCACGGTGGCGGGGCATATAATCAGGTAATTCTTGTAATACCAGAAAAGAAACTGGTTTTTGCTGCGCATTCCTATACGGAGCAATGCGACTTCATTAATATCGTAAGCAAGTGTTTATAACTGCTACAATAGCTGCCTGCAGGTCGTTCAATTAACGATAGGCATTCATAAACCTGCGAAGCAGGCAGTTCTCGGATGGATAATCGATGAAAATACCTTATCATACGGGCTACTTGGAGTTTGATGGTACCCCTTACAACGTCATTGGCGTAATAGAGGTTCACGGAGCCAAGGCGGGCATAAAAGACAAAAAGCAATGCGAGGACGAAGTCCGTCGTGCTTTGCAAAATCCGATCGGCACAAGCCAACTCTGTGATATGGCAAGAGAAGCGCAACGAATGCTTGTCATCACGAGCGATCACACCCGCCCTATGCCCAGCGAACTGACCTTACCGCTGCTATTGGCGGAGGCACGAATGCACAACCCTGGCTTGGAGGTGCGTATTCTAATCGCCACCGGCTGCCACCGGCCAGATACCCAGGAAGAGATGCTCGCGAAATTCGGGAAAGATCTGCTGCAAACCGAATGGTTTAGCAACCACGACTGCCATGACCTGGACCAGGTGATTTATAAAGGCACTCTTCCATCCGGTGGTGAGCTATGGCTGAACAATCTTGTGGACTGGGCGGATTTGATTGTAGCGGAAGGATTTATTGAACCGCATTTCTTCGCTGGTTTTTCAGGAGGCAGAAAGAGCGTGCTACCCGGTATCGCCGCGGAAAAGTCTGTTTACGCAAACCATTGCGCAGAATTCATCTCCTCTGGCCTGGCCAGAACCGGCAACCTGAATGGAAACCCCATTCATCGTGACATGCTCTGTGCGGCAGAAGCTGCAGGACTTGCTTTCATCCTCAACGTTGTGCTGGATTCGGAAAAGAACATCAAGCGGGCGTTTGCAGGGCACCCTGAACACGCTCATCGCCAGGGCTGCGCGTATGTTTCCGTTCAATCCTCCGCCCAGGCCATTCCTGCTGATATCGTTATCACCTCCAATGGCGGTTATCCATTGGATCAGAATCTGTATCAGGCAGTAAAAGCAATGACGGCCGCGGAGGCGTGCTTGAATCCCGGCGGTATCATCATAATAGTAGCCGGGTGCAGCGACGGTGTTGGGGGGGAAGGATTCTACCGTTGGTTTGCAGATGCGGAATCCCCCCATGCTGTGTTGAAGGCCATTGAAACCCGGAAGCAGCACGAAACCACGGCGGACCAGTGGCAGGCGCAAATTCTTGCACGAATCCTCACCAAACACAAAATTATTCTTGTATCCTCAATGATAGATGAGATAACCGTGGAGAATATGCATATGAGCCTTGCCCCTGACATTGAGTCCGCCCTTGCCCGTGCAATTGACATCAAGGGAAAGCATGCCCGCCTTCTGGTTATACCTAACGGAGTCGATATAATCCCAACTCTCATTCGCTGACAGAACAGTGAAAGAGCTGCTCCCGGGATAAGGCATCTACTGCACGATTATGCCTGGATAAAGCGGCTGGTTGTCGGATCAAATACAATAATCTGATTGACAACACCATGTAGAAATCCATTCTGCATTTGAAAGGATATGATCGTGGACAAAATCGGTTCACGGTTTTATTTTCTGATCGAGAATTGAATAGTTCGCATGGGACCAAAGGAGCGGCGAGGCAATATTACCCCATCGATCAAACCAGGGTTGATACGAACCGGGATCATTTAAAGTAGACGGGATCTGTTCAGGGAGATCCCCGAATTCACTGGCAGTCGATTCCATCCAGCCCAACATTTTCCTGGCCTCCGTCATTCTGCCCATTGCGACGTAGTACCAGCCCAACCAACCAGCCAGCAGTACCCACTCGCCACCTCCATAATAGGAATTTGCGACATCGTCGCACGTGTAATCGTATTACCACAAGTTCTCAAAAAGTTCAGCGAGCACAGCATAGGCATCGTAGGACTTTGCGGGATGATCATTGGCCTCAGTCTAATATTTGTGAGCGCCTTTCAGGCTTCGACTGCCCTTTTCATCACGGCGGTCATTTTTATCGCGCTGGGAGAGGGGCTCTTCGATCCATCCTATAATTCGAGACTTTCCCAATCCGTCAGCGAAGACAAGCAGGGACAATTACAAGGCGCGAACCAAAGCCTGCAAGCCGCGTATCACGTGATTGTTCCTCTGATTTCTGCCGCGATTTATATTTATTCCCACAGCGCGCTTTTTGCTATCGCCGCTTTTCTTTTGGTTTGGGCGCTGGTTCTCTTTATCAAATTGCCATCATCCGCTTCGGATGTGTCCGTGTCTACAAATTTAGAAAAGAGTTTAGAAACTGATTAGCGTTAATTTTCGCGATGACATCCACACTGCGCAGAAACTGCTTGGGCGCAAAGATGTCAAAACGACGATGATTTATATCCACGCGCTCAACCCGCTGGTCAAAGGCGGCACGCAGCCCGCTGGATGAACTGGCGCTTTTGAGAATAAATCGAAAAGGCGTTCTCCTGGCTGGGAGAACGCCTTTTAGGTTCTTTACTTGAAAACGTGTTTACCGCTGACTGGCAAGCACCGACCAGAACTTATACCCGGAGATTTTATTTATGCCGCGCGGGAATGATTGAACTCGTTGTATAACAGGTTTTATTATTCGGTCCGCTAACCAAATTTCAAAAATTTTCATCGCAATAATAAAGCAATTATGCTCCGAGGATGGTTAAGCGTAATCCTTCATATTGCTGAAAGCCTCCATCAAAAGTGACTAAATGTAATTTGGCAGCACGTGCAAAGGCGGCCAGATAAGCATCCTGCCACAATTTGGGAAAAACCTGTTCACCGGCAGTATACCACCGCAAGAATTGTTCCAAGTCCATGGGCTCTGTAGAAAAGTCGAACCGTTCATCCCCCATCAAAGTATCATAAATTGTCCAAGCCTGTTTCAAGTTGCATACATCCTTACCCATAACACTTACATTCGTCAGTAACCGAAGCAAGCCCAACTGGGTGTTGCGGCAAATTACCACAGACAATTCATTTTGCGATTCGAGCCAAGTTATTGCATCGGGGTGATGCACATGTCGGTCGTAACAAAAAGCCAGCAAGCAATTGACATCACTAAGCGTAGCCATCAGACGAGCCCGTCGTCTGTGTTAAGGGCCGCGTAAACTTGTTCATCAGTGAGGCGCGGCACACTTTTAGCAGAGCGGATCAATGGAAATGCTGCACGTTGTTTAGTGGTGGCTGGTGGGGTTCGCACTGCCAATTGCAGCCCACGTACGAAAAGCTCGCGCAAAGTAAGACCATCCATGGCGGCCTTGGCCTTTGCCTGTCGAAAGAGCGGTTCGGGAATTTCAATCGTTGTTTTCATTTTTTACCTATATTTATATTTTACCATATTTATGGGAATACATAGGAAATGTTTTATGCTACAGAATCGAAAAAGCACTCTCCATTTCGGAGAGCGCTTTATAATCTTGATCCTTCTCAGTGCGTCATCACCGGCCGAAATTTATACCCGTAGATTGGATATATGCATAATTCACAGAGAATTAAATAGTTCGCGTGAGACCAAAGGAGCGGCGAGGCAATCTTGCCCCATCGATCAAACCAGGGTTGATACGAAGCAGGATCATTTAATGAAATACATTCTTTACCGTCAACATGATCGTGATCGCCTGGTCACTATACTCGAACTGGCCTCCAAGTTGTTTCTCTCCAGCATATCGCCATTTCTGTTCAAAGTCATCCGACAACCAGAATGTAATCGAGCCCCGCTGAACCAATGCTCGATCATATTCAGACCAGTTTTTGACACGGTATAATGTCTTTGGGCGTGAACGTGTTCGTTTTCGTTTAGGCATAAACTAAACTTACACGCTCACGCCTTCTTCGTCAACTATTCATGCACTAATGCCGAAAAAGGCCTTTAGTGTCAATTAACAGGCGCAATATCCATGCCGAAACCCTGCAAAAGAAAGTAGACTTCTTTCAAGGAGAAAAACATGACCAGCGGAGTCGCACAAGTATGGAGATCACAAATGGAGGCTGGCGAACGCGGCAACCTGGATGAGGTACTGTCACACTTCGACACAGGTTGCGAGTGGACCCTGGTGACATCGTCAAAAACTTTTCGTGGTCATGCCGAACTGCGTCAATTTCTTTTTAGCGGAACTGGTGCATCCATGATAAGGGAAAAACCAGATGTTAAGGCGGAGTTCGTCTCAGATGAATGGGGGGTCTTTGAATACGTTAGCCGTGGCCGCGTCAGTAAAGACGCTCTTCAGTTTATAGAGGTAATCGGTGCGCCTCAAGTTTCCTTCATTGCTCGGCTTGGCCAGACTCTAGCGACGTTTTTCTTTCGCCTATTTTTTACTGGAAGAACTTTTGAGGTGCCGGTGTGCTTTATCTACCATGTGAACAGCCAGGGTTTGATTGATCGTGTGCATGAATATGCAGCGACGCACCGGTAAATCTGGAGCGAAATCTTGGCGATTTATGCACCAACGCCGAATATTAATATAATCGTGGACAAAATCGGGTTCACGGATTTATCTTCTGATCGAGAATTAAATAGTTCGCATGGGACCAAAGAAGCGGCGAGGCAATATTGCCCCATCGATCAAACCAGGGTTGATACGAAGCAGGATCATTTAAAGTAGACGGGATCTGTTCAGGGAGATCCCCGAATTCACTGGCAGTCGATTCCATCCAGCCCAACATTTTCCTGGCCTCCGTCATTCTGCCCATTGCAACGTAGTACCAGCCCAACCAACCAGCCAGCAGTACCCACTCGCCACCTCCATAATAGGAATCGCTATCGTAGCGATGAATCCCGCCCTTTCGATACAACAATCTTTCGATCTCAGTTACTGTCGCCTGCATCAAAGGATCATCTGGAGAAACAAGATTATAGGGGATGGCCATTCCCAACAAGCTGGCATCAACCGTGTCGGAACCGATAAACTTGGTAAAATGCCCGCCAGCGACACCCCGTTCCAGAATGAAGCGTTTGATTTCCGCCAGGGTGGTTGAGCGATCCTTGCCGTCCAATTCCTGGCAGGCCTGCAGCCCGCCGTAAATGGCGGCGAGAGTATGCAGGTGGACCTTATCAGAAAATTCTTCCCAGCAGTCATAGCAGGGCTTCTGCCAAAAAGATTCCAAATAACTGGCGGTAAGGCTGGCTGCCTGGATCCAGTCAGAGGGCATGGATTCCTTAGCCCGGAGGCGGTGTTCATTCAGAGCCCACAACCAGGTACCAAAACCGTCCAGTTGAAAGTTCGGCCATTCCTCACGGGTGCCGTCCTGGCCATCCAGTGTATAGCGTGTATGCAGGATCTCTGTTTCCCTGATAGGTCTGCCCAGGGAGGCCGATTGAAGCGCCCGATTAACCACATCGACGCGCTGATTGACTGCCCGGGCGGCCCAGGCATGGAATTTTTTCGCAGAATCGATTTGACCTACCAGGTCCATGGAATAGGCGATAAAAGCGCCATCCCGAAACCAGCAGTAATGGTAGGTTGGAAAGGTGGGACTGGCCACATAGGCGCCACTGGCATGCTGGTTTTTCAAGATGATCTCAATACTGTGCTGGAATAAATCCATCAAATATCTCCTCCTTAAAATAAGTCGAGCGGGGCCCGGGCTATGTGGTTTCCAGAAATAAAACGCACCAAAATTCCAGCCGGGGAATTTTCACGTGGACAGAACCGGCGCTCTGAATAAAATCCACCTGGCGGGCCTGGTTTGAGTCCCCATCCGGTGAAGCCACCCAGGCATGTTGAACCTCATCAGGAAAATCCAGATCCACGTCAAAATCGACCAGGGGAAGCGGGGCAGCCTGCTCTTCATTCCAATGACAGGCTGGCATGCAGGAAAGGTTCACAAGACTGATGCAGCAACCCTGGCCAGTCTGCCGGATGAATGTCTCCACACCCGCGGGTACGTTCACGGTCGCATCAAAAGTCTCAGGAATAAAAGGCCCGAACCAGCCGGAATAGCGAACGGCAAAATCAGCCAGCCGCCGGAGGGCCATGCGCAAGTCCTCAGAAACAGGTTCGTGCTTTGGAAAATAGGGATCAGAAAGCAGCCGTTCGTTCTCGCCGATCTCGATGCGGGAGCCTCCGGCGGAATAAATAAGGGCATCCGCCAGGCGGATATTTGGAATTCGCCCGGCTGGAATATACAGGGCAATTACCACCGGTTTCTCACCGGAAAGGATTCTGGCGTTGCGAACGATCCGCACCAGATCATGATAAGAAGTATCCGGCGGCCAGACTTCGATGTAGTTAAAGGCAGTGGGGGCCTTGGCCAGGCTTTCGATGGGCCAGTTGCCGACTGCGTTGAACAGGACCGGTTTGCCAGGATGCTCATAAACTGCAGATCGCACAAAGCTTTCAAAAGCTTCCGGCAGATCTACCGCACTACCGTTCCGATCATAGGCCAGCTTTGGTTCACCATATTGATCCACATGCAGTCCATCGAAGGGCAGACCAGCCAGAACACGGCTGCACTCATCCAACAGGTGCCGCTGCCAGGGTGACCCGGGAGCAGGATTCATCAGCCCCAGGAAATTTTCTCCGAACGGAATGGGATTTCCGGCACGGTCATAGAGCGCCCAATCCGGATTCTTGCGCCAAAAGGAAACGGAAGCTGCATAAACGGCAAGATAAGGCAGGGCGGCCATGCCATGAGAGTGAGCCTGATCGATCAAGTTGCGGATCGTGATCAGCGAGAGCGAGCGCCCCAGAGGGTCTGCATAGAGATCCTGGTCCGGAAGCAGCTGATCGTGACGATATTGCCAATCGTAGAACTGTATGCCATTGATATGATATTTTGCCAGCGACCGAAATGTATCGGCGGTATCCGCTCGATCGGGCGAAAAATCACATAAAAAACCATAGCGCGGAAAAACGGTCCAATCCGGCAGAACATCAAAGGCTGTTTCTATTTTGTAGACCACAGCAGAGTGTTCTTTTTGCAGAGGCACTGCCTGGATTTCCACACCATATCCGCGAGGTGATTCAACCGGAGGATCCCATGACCAAAAGATACGATTGAATCCGATTTTTATGATGGTCTCTTTCACCGGGTGAGCAACCACCCGGGTGCCATGAGTCACCGTCAATTGCAGGAACAGGGCCTGTTCATAAGTCGACTCCAGTTCCAGGATCAGCCTGACCGGCTGGAGCGGCAAATAGGTGCCGCGTTCAGGATAGAAATCCAAAAGGATCAGGTCAGTCGATTGGGTTTGCATGGATACCTATCCTTTGATGCCGGTGGTGGAAATACCCTGGATAAAATAGCGCTGGAAGACGATAAAAATAATCACCACAGGCACCAAGGCGATGAGGGAAGCCGCAAAAACCTGGCCCCATTGCGTGAGATGGGCACTCTGGAAAAAGGCAATCGCGATGGGTAAAGTCCGGCTGGCAGAATCACCGATATTTACATTCGCCCAGGCATATTCCTCCCAGGAATATAAGAAGGAATTGATCACCACGACTGCAAGACCCGGTCCGGAAAGAGGCAGCACGATCCTGGTGAAAAACGTCCAGGGACTTCCGCCATCGATCATGGCGGCTTCTTCCAGGTCTTTTGGGATATCCTCAAAAACGCCCCGTAACAGGAAGGTCTGCATTGAAATGTTCATGGTGACATAAACAAGGATCAAGCCCCACAGATTGTTGTAGAGCTTCAGCCAGTGGCTGATCACGAATTGTGGGATGATAAGCATAACCGGCGGGACCATCATGCCAAGCAGAAGTAAATAAAACAACTGCTCTTTGAACCTGAAGTTGAGCCGGGCAAAGGCAAATGCCAGCATGGAACTCACTGCCACGGTCAGGAGCGTTGCCGTTACAGCCACCTTGGTGCTATTCCAGAAATACAGCCCAAAATTATCGGTGGTCAGCGCTTTGATGAAGTTATTAAGCGTTGAAGGGTTGGGCCAAATCTGTGGCGGTAATTCAAATATCATCGTCTGCGGCTTGAAGGCAGTGGAGACCATATACCAGAGAGGAATGGCCACGATGAACAATCCCAGCAACAGGAGAACATAAGACAAAATATTTTTTTGGAGTTGTGAGCGTTTCATATTTAATCTCCAGCCGGCTTGCGGAGCAATTTCAATTGCAAAAAACTGAGCAGGAAGACAAACAGGGTCAGCAAATAACTGATGGCTGCGCCGCTGCCGAAATCCATGCGTTCAAACGTGGCGCGATACATAAGGGTAAGAATGGAGTGGGTCTGATCCATCGGGTCGCCGTGCGTAATTAATTGGAATGGCACATAAGCGTTCAATCCGCCCAATATCAGCACCACCAGCAAGAACACCAGGGTGCCGCGCATCATTGGTAAAACAATCTTGATCAGGCGTTGCCAGCTATTTGCGCCATCCACGGCCGCAGCTTCGATCAATTCCGTTGGGATGGTTTGTAATCCAGCCAGGAAGATGATGACGGTCCAGCCTACTCCTTTCCAGATATCCACCAGAACGACCGGGACAAGCGCAAGGACCGGATCCGCCAACCACATAATGTTTTTATTGGTAGCATGCAGGACGTTGGTCAAGAAATAATTGACCAATCCCCCCTGTCCACTGAACATATAGGTGAACAGCAATGAAACGATCACCCAACTGGTGATGACCGGCAAATAATAGGCCACTCGTAGAAACGTTCGACCGCGCAATTTTTGATTAAGAAGAATTGCAACAGCAAATCCCAGCACCATTTTAACAAAGACAGTGATGACAGTGTAAACAGCGGTATTGATCACCGCGCGGAGGAAGATCGGGTCCTTGAGTTGATCAATATAATTCTGAAAGCCCACAAATACGGAACGATCAACATGAGCGAAATTCCAATGGTAGAAGCTGATCCGCAGGGAATATAGCAACGGGCCAAGGAAGAAAACAAAGAACAATGCAAAGCCGGGGAGCAGGAAAATAATGGCGGGAATAACCTGATTGCGGGATCTTCTGGTATACATCCGTTTTTCCTCTTTGACGTTCTGCGCTGGGTAATTATTAGACCATTATATTCAGCGTTACTACAAAAAAGTGGCCGGTGAGATCATACTTCCCCACCGGCCACTCCATACCATTGAAATTAGACTACTTTTTAGCAAGAAGAGCATTGATCTCGGTGGCAGCCTGGTCAAGCGATTGCTGAACGGTCTGGTTGCCCTTGAGCATACGTTGATAAGCATTGTTGATGGCGGTATCCATGTCATTCCATTTGGGGCTGACTACCCGAGCCTGGGCGGTCTTCATTTGGTCCATGAAGACACCGAAGTAACTCGGGAGTGAAGCATCACCAGTCAAACTGGACAAGGTGGGCATGACACCGACCTGAGCCATCATTTTCTGCGCATCAGGACTCATCAGATATGCGACCCACTTTTGAGCGGCGGCTGCGTTCTTGGAACCATCCAGGATAACCACATTCTCACCACCAACGACCGAGCTGGTGCCGTTCGGGCCGGCAGGGATGGGAGCGAAGGCATAATTGAAAGCAGGGTAATTGGCTTTGTAGATATCGACCATCCAGGGCCCATCGATGATCATGCCATAAATACCAGTTCCAGTGCCGGCATCGGTTGCAATACCACCACCCAAAAGGTTGGGGGACATGCAGCCCTTGTCATACAGGCTCTTTAGCATGGTGAATGCAGCCACACTGTCTGGACCATTGATATATCCGGTGGCAGTGGTAATGGCATCATCGGTAACCTTGCCGCCCATGGCATAAAAGATCGGCGCGGGCGCCCAGAAGTACGTGCCACCTTCGGCATAACCATAGGTGCCTTTGGAGCTGTTGCTGAGTTTGCACGCATCCGCAACGAAGTCAGCCATGGTGGTTGGGGCAGCCGCGATGCCGGCCGCTTTGAACATATCCTTGCTGTAAACAAGTACCTGCGTGTTCGTATCCAGGGGCAGACCGTAATAATGACCATTCCACTTGTTGGTGGACAAAGGCCCGGGGAAGGTACCAGCGGCAATTTTATCAAAATCGGGCATGGCGCCATCGAGCTGCATCAGGGCGCCCTGGCTGGCGAATTGAGGGGTCAGAATTATATCGAGACGGGCGGTTTCCGGGGGATCGCCAGCGGCGATGGCCGTGGTAAGCGCAGTCTGCAAATCGGTGGCATTCGAGGCATAGCGAGTCGCATTAATGGTGATTCCGGGATTGGCAGCTTCGAAGGCCGCAATCACTTTGGCCAGTTGGGCAGTCTCGGCATCACTATGCGTATGCCAGTAACGAACGGTCACTGGTGCCACTGCCGGTGCAGCGGTAGCCGCAGAAGTAGCGGCTTTGGTGGCAGGTGCTTGCGTAGCTGCCGGCGCCTGGGTAGCCGCAGGCGCCTGGGTGGCTGCCTGAGCGGGTGCGCTGGTTGGAGTGGCGGATCCACAGGCCGACATAAATATGCTGAAAGTGATCAGCAGTGCAACGATAATGAACATTCTGTTTTTCATGGCTTCTCCTATACGGTGTCTATGTGATGGATCAATCTCTAACATAATATTCGTCAAGATAGTTTCTTTATTGAATAAATGAACTTGTTTTGAAAAAAAACCTCCTCTGTTACCATATTTATTTATGAGGTGTGCACGGGCGATTCAAACAGGGATCGTAATACCAGACTGGCTGCGCCACGCGCCCAGACATCATCCCCCCACGGTTCCACGCGCAGATCAAGGTCTGATAATAAAACCGGAAGAGTATATTTTTGGATGGACTTTTTTAGGGATTCAAAAAATACCGGGCCGCGCGAAACACCTTCTCCGCTGATCAGGATCCGTTGAGGATTAAAAAGATTAATCAAATTCGCGATCGATTGACCGAGGATCGAGCCGGTCTCTTCCAGGATCCGGATGGCGGCTGGATTGCCATGCAATGCCATTTGCACCAGATCATCTACCTTGTGGGGTAAATGCGGTAACTCGCCTTTTTCAAAAGCAGATTTTGCATCGCGGAGCAAGCCGGGATCGCCAACCAGAGTTTCAAGACAGCCGCGCTTTCCACAATCGCACAGCAGGCCTTCAGGATCAATCACTATGTGGCCAAATTCACCGGCACCGCCTCCGGCGCCGCGAAAAAACTGGCCATTGGCGATCATGCCGAGGCCTATGCCGCGACCGACCGTTACGGTTAAAAAGTTGTCTATACCCTGACCGCAACCGAACCAGACTTCCGCCAGGGTGAGCGTATTGACATCATTGTCAACATAGATCTCGGCATTGATCTTTTCGCACATGAGGTCACGGATGGGCAGATTTTGCCAGCCAAGATAGGTGGCCTTGCGAACAATGCCTTTTTGAAAATCGACAATACCGGCCAGGCCCAGCCCCACCCCGATCAACTTATCTGCAGGAACACCTGCTTCTTCCAGTAAAGAATTGGTCAGCTCAGCCATTAATTCGACGACAGAATCAGGCTCAAACCCCAAGAGCTCTCTGGAACTTTTCGCCAGAACAGTGGCTTCCAGATCAGTCAGCGCGGCAATTGCCATCGTTTCGGTGAGTTTAATTCCGACCACATAAGCGCCTTTAGGATTAATCGCCAGCAAGATCGGTTTGCGCCCACCGCGCGAGTCGCCGGTCTCTTTTTCGAAAACCAGCCCTTCAGAGATCAAATCAGCCGTGATGGTAGTCACCGTGGCTGGAGAGAGGCTGATGTGACGCGCAATCCAGGCCCGGTCGATCGGCCCATGCGTTTTGATCGCATTCAATACGATCGAACGGTTGAGCGTGCGCATAAAATTCCGGTTGCCTAAAGGAGTTGGTGTCATAGTTAGTTTATTCACTGAATGAAGTTACTGTCATTATAGCCCTATTATTTGAAATGTCAAGCACCAATTCAGGCACCAATTTAGATTTTGCAGATCCCTTTCAGGGCACGGAACTTAAAACTCGCAGGTCGAGACAGCCTGTGGATGCGCCCCACCCTCCTTGCAGATAGCCTTTTTGGCATTCGCTTTCGAGGTGAGGAACACCGGGAAGCAGGTGGAGAGGGTGGTCAACGGGTGGCGGCAATGAACCTTGATCCATAGGGATACACACAATCGACATTATTTTTGTGTGTAATTAGAGGAAAAGGGTTATTTTGAGGGTGGCGATGAGGGCGAATTACAGATCGCCGTTCTCTGGATCTTACCCATCTAAGAAATGAATAATGCCTGGTTCCTGGGGTGGGAATCAAACCGTTTCGCTTAGAAAAAAGTGGGCGGGCGGGCAGCCTACTCACAGACCAAGGTAGTTACTATACCCACGCAGCTTTCCCTATTCTCAAACAGGCACAGGTCAAGCCCGCCAGGGAAATTCCTCCATTTCGTCAACCCCGAATCGCCGGGCGGATGACCCAGGGAAGCCTGATGTGTGTAAATGAGCAGAGGGGGGACACGCGGTTGATCCGCCAGACAAATCAAAGGGAAAACTATATCGGAAAACACCCAACTCTTGACATGCCCCGGCTGCGCGGGATCCGTCAACCCGCCCTCGGGACAACGCATCATGCGATGCCCGTACTGCAACCGTTCCGCGACAATCCCCGCCACCTCCGGGTTATAGATAATATCGAGAAGGCTGCGAAAAAGGTTGTAAGGATGGAATGGAATAATTAACGCTTCAAGCGTGACCTACCAAAACCTTCAGAAATTCAAGGACCGGGCCAGGTGCCGGATGGCCCGGTCCTTAAATTGAATTTGATCCTTCAGCCGTTATTTGTGCTTGCAAAGCCCGCTTAGGTTATTGTTCAGTTGCCATGTGCATACGGGAACCGCGCTGCAGGATTGCTTGGTGGTATAGCTGCTGCAGTCGATGGATTTGGTGGGGGCAATGGTGAAGGTGGGCGTGGGGGTGGGCGGGGAGATCAGGACGCGCACACCAGAGAGATCACCCGAAGCAATGCCGGAACTTGCCATAACCCAGCAGCCCCGATCCGGGTTGAGCATGATCCGAACCCAGTCACCGGCCAGGTTGCGACCGTCGATCGGGTAGCTTTGGCCTTTCGGAATAACGTCAAGAACGTCAAAGATCAGGGCAGGGCCGGTATGGCAATTGGCGTTGAGATTGGGGGTGAAGGAAAGTTTGCCCAGGGTGGGAGTATAAGTAAGCGTGGGTACAAGGGTAGGAGTTTGGTTCAGCAGGCCGAGGCCATTGCTCACTAATTTCATGGGGACGATGACAACGCTCTGCATGTCGAAGCCCCCCGTGTTGCCAACTTGCATATCAAAATCAACCCAATAATGATCACCACAGGTCAAACTGAAGGGGATATCCTGGGTAAAGGTCTTTTGCTGGCCGGCCGAAGTGAAGACGGTATTCTTCGTCTCGGGCCCTACAGTGATGGCCTGCTGGTGCCAGGTCCCGTCCGACTGTTGATAGGAGAGCATGGTCACCCACCAAGAGTTCAGGGTCAAGGGCTTGTCAACGGTGACTATTACGGAAAAGGTGCCAGCCGGGAAGGTGTAAGGGATGGCACAGTTTGGGACCTGGAAGAACCCGGGCATCAGAGACGAATCATGACCTTGATAGAGCATCTGAGTACTCACATCGTATATGGTCGGAGGGTGTATGACGCTAGGGGGAGTGGGGACACCATGGATACCCGTGAAGCTGAAAGTATGAATATGAGGGGCCTCCTTGGGAGTGAATGTACCGGTGCCGACTTTTTGGAACAACTGGGCCATCTGGGGCTGGCTGAGGGTTGGCAGGCTACTGACCAGGTCAATCTGGGGCTGGGACAGGGTCGGCAGGCTCTCGGCCATGGCAACCTCGGTCTGGCTGACAGGCGGAAGGTCGCCCAGCGGGGGAAAGGTGGCTATCGCGCCCCCGTTGCCGGTGGGTGGCTGGGTCGCCACGGGCGCAGAGGTGGGGGCTGCCACAGGGGTAGCGACAGGCAAATTACATGCCGGCAAGGCCATTAAAAGTATGATACTCAGGACAAAAAATAGGCGTTTCATGGTTTTCTTCTTTCTCCTTTTTTACGATACTCGACGAGAGCATGAATATCTATTTTGGAAGTCCGGCCCAATTGGTAAAGGAGGCATCCAGGCACAATTAAAAAAGACGGTATCCTGGAGTACCGTTTTTTAAATAGATAATGGGTGGTGAACCCAGGCTAAATCGATCTGAAAAAGAATATGCGAGAAGAAAACCATGCCCATATTTTGATCCCGTCCGCTGGTTTGGCAGACAACCAACTGTTATCATATCACCAATAACCAGCCTCTGCGGATGCAGCCTCAACATCATACGTGTCCTCAAGCTCTACCAGGCCTGGGGATGCCGATCTGGGTGATCAAGATGGCTGAGTAGCAACAAAAAATTCATCCCCAGTTGGGCGGGGATGAATTTTTGAAATCGGCGATATCTTGAAAGAAGATCAACGACCTGATTAAGCTGGGGCTATCCAAAAAACTCGGATAGCCCCAGCGACGTTTGCTCACCATTCGTTGGTTGCATTGTGTGGAATAGAAAGATAAGCGAAGGTATTTTCAACCGGGGCAAGGGATGGGAATTATTGTGATAAGGATTGATATGTAAAAATTTATTGCTGCCTTAGACCAGGGGCACCACCAGTACCCGCTGCATCCTGACTACCAAGATTAGACTCCCAGGCCGCCGCCCGGAGATCCTGCCCTTGGCGCGCCTGTTGGCGTTTTTTGACGACATTTTCGACCGCAAACTGATCCTCGCCACCGTCTCGGCCGGATATGGGAAGCCTTCCCTGCCAGTGGATTTTGCCCGCCGGTCTGCCATGCCTGTTTGCTGGCTTTCCCTGGATGCGCTCGATAAGGATCCCCAGCGTTCCAACGCTTCCCCAATTTCAGGAAATGCTCCAATGCTGTTCTCCTGGCAATCACCAGGTTTGAACAGGATTCCGAACGCTTGCTCGCCAGCCTGGTCAATGAACTGGTGAAAAGGCTTAACCTACTTCGAAAACAGTCCATATTATTTATTTTGGTGGTAAATATCCCAAATAGTTGAATTTGAACCTGTTCATCATCAGGCAGGTTCATGAATAACCAGCCTCTTCGCATTTGACTGCAAACGCGATAAGATAAGCGTGATTATGATAATCATGCTTATACTAAATGAGGTACTATGTTCGTCAACCGGGTAACAGAATTATCCTTGCTTGAAAAACACCATGTCTCCAACCAGGCTGAGTTTTTTGTCCTGTATGGCCGACGGCGTGTTGGGAAAACGGAATTGCTCACCCATTTCTGTGAAGGAAAACGTGCCATCTTTTTTGTGGCCGACCAGGTCTCAGAGTCTGTCCTGCGCGCCAATTTATCTGCCGTGGTTAATGCCGGCTTGTTCGGGTCAGGCCAGGTCGGCGCCGTCTATGCCACCTGGGACGACCTTTTTACAACCCTGGCACGCCAGGCACAATCGGAGCGACTGGTTGTAGTTCTAGATGAATTCCCCTATATGGTTTCGGCCTATCCACCGCTCGCATCCATCCTGCAGCGTTTTTGGGACCAGACTTTTAAAAATACACAAATCATGCTGATCCTGTGCGGTTCCTATATCGGCATGATGGAAGAGACGGTCCTTGGATATCAGGCCCCGCTCTATGGCCGAAGATCCGCACAGTACTTGCTTGAACCGCTCGAATTCTTCGATGCACAGTTCTTCTTTGAAAAATATAAGCCAGATGATCGGCTGCGGACCTATGCCGTTTATGGAGGCACGCCGGCTTACTTGCAAACTATTCGGCCCGGGCAGCCCTTGGAAACGAACATCCTGAATAGTATTCTGGAACGCGGCTCCCTTCTTTACGATGAAGTTCGATTTCTATTGCAGCAGGAGCTGCGAGAGCCGAGGAATTATTATGCTGTCCTGCAGGCTATCGCTGCCGGTAACACCCGCCCGAATGAGATCAAGCAGGCTGCCGGCCTGGATAACATCACGGCATATCTGGAAACTCTCCAACAATTGCAATTGGTTGAACGTTGCGTGCCCGTAACAGAGACGCAGCCTCACAAGAGCCGTCGAGGCATCTACCGGCTGAAAGATAATTTCCTGCGCTTCTGGTTCCGGTTCGTTCTGCCAAATTGGTCGCAACTGGAACGGGGCGCTAAGTCCGTTGTCTGGGAAACTTCCATCGTTCCAGAACTGGACCATTTTTCCGCTCCGATCTTTGAACAGGTCTGTCAGCAATATTTTTGGCGTGAGGGTCTGGCTGGTCGTTTGCACTTTGTTCCCGAAAAGGTTGGCAGTTGGTGGCAAGCCAACCAGGAGATTGATCTGGTTCTCCTGGGAGCAGGCAATATGATGCTGGTCGAGTGCAAATGGGCCAGCCGTCCAGTTGGCATCGATATCTTCCAGGAATTGGAAGGGAAGGCCTCCACCGTTTTGCACGAAATTGATGAAAAAAAGATTACCTATGGGTTATGTTCTCGATCTGGTTTTACGAAGCAGTTGGGTGAATTAGCTGGAGAACGTAGCGATATCCAATTATTCAATTGGCCGAGCATGTTATCTGAATAGACAAATGCGCTGCCAGCTCTGGAAATCTTGCGAACAAAAAACCTCTGCATTCAACATTCAGCAGAGGTTTCGTTTTTTGGGCTATGTCGCAGGGACACTGTGCATGAGATTCCCAATTACCCCGTGCTCATCCCGCAGGACCAGGGGCAAAGCGTCGTTGCCCTGGCACGTGCTGCAGTTATATTTACGAACTGGATCCAGCCCGAAGTCTTGATTACCTGAATCGCGCCGCCCACACCGATGAGTTCTTGACACGCCAATGCCGCCCTGCCAATCTGCCAAATTTCTCGGCCCAGCTGCATGGCGCTCCCGCTGGTTATGTTCCGACTTCCTGGATGACGGGTAATCTGATGATGATAGTCTGGGCTGGACTGGAACTGGCAAATTCGGGGCGGCCCGAATACCTGGAAGAAGCGATGCAGCGCGCCCGTGAAGTCCTACGCCGCCAGGTGCAGCAGGATTCCCCTGAAGGGATATTTTTTGGACAGTTTCGTACTATCGATGAGGGTGCCTTTACCGAAAAAGCCTTCATCCACCATCATGTCGGATACGATACCGGCATCCTGTTCGATCACTACATATTTCCGCTGATGGAGTTATGCCGCCAATGACCCGATCCCACGGATGCGGTACTCTGGCGACAAGCCGTCCACGATTTTGCTTGCGGTTATTTCCTGCCAGCCTGCCGGGCGAACCCATTCAACCTTCTTCCGCAGGGATTTTATAGCGGCCAGGGTCTACTGGCCTTTTGCGGCCCCTGGCATGGTTTCAATGTCTGCTACGGGTACGCCGCTGCACTGGCTGCCCAATTGGAACTTTTTTTTAGTGATAAACAATTCCGCACGATCGCGGTGGGCAACCTGCAATGGATCGCCGGGTTGAATGCAGGTTTTTCCAGCCAGTCATTTGAAGGCAGTGTCCTGTGGCGTGAGGAAATCCCCGCTGGAGAAGCCGTTCCATACAGTCTCATTGAAGGATTTGGCCAGCGCTCAGTTAAAAGCTGGTCAGGCATTCGCGGTTCCATTGGAAATGGCTTTTGCACCAACCGCCAGTTCAACCTTAAAGTTGAGCCAACGGCCGAAAACGATGGCCCATGGCGCTACTCCGATGAGGATTGGATTCCCCACGCAGGCGGCTGGGCATCTGCCCTGGCCCATCTGCGCATGACGATGCGCTATATGAGTTAAGGCAGGTTGTGTTGGGCGGGTTTGCGATGATAAGTCGGGCTGATACTTTCTTTCGAAACGCTAGAAGTGATCTCCTGAACCTAATAGTAGATAAGATCGGCTGGATTTAACTTCAGGCCAATTAACTTGCATAGGATTTCGATGTTTGGAATGGATGATGCGCGTACTTCGGACTGTTTATTGTCACGCAGCGTTATCTTGAAGCGTCCCCGTTCTACCTTAATATCCATAATATCCTCCCAGCGGTAGTTAGTTTTACCATTCATCTGAACGCCGCTCTGGCGTTGGATGGTCACTGTACCAAAGACGATGGTCTGACCCGAGGTATATTGCGCAGTGAGCGGAGGTAAGAGAAGAGCAAAAACATCGCGCTTAATGAGATCGATAAGATCTTTGACATCCTTCAGTGTCTCATCCAGTACCAGGTTCTCTCCACTTTTTTTGATCAAAGTAAAGCTATGATGGACGACCCTTCCAGGCAGTTCTACATTCGAAAGGATTATGATAATCTCATCCCAGCGCCAAATATGAGGCTGCTCTGATCCAGATTGGCAGGCAAATCCATCGCGGTAGAGAACCAGCGTTTTCGACCCTCCTAAACCAGAGAATAGCTTAAGATCGTTGCGGCCATAAACGGCAGTTGCCGGGCCCAAACTGGTTACACTATCAAACGCTTGGGGGACTGGAATGGAACCCTGTGTGCGAGCACCACCCCAGGCAGGAGTTAGCTGACCGGAGGCTGCATTAGGGGATGATTTCTTTTCGGCGTCTGCCAGTTCGTTCATAAAATCTTTAAGTTCATCACCGTTATTCTCATTCATAAGTTACTCCTAAATACCGATATGTACCGAGAATCCATGTCGAATTAATTTTGCCAACATTTTCATCCTAGAGGGATGGATAGTTTTGGCGGAACTCGTTTAACTTTCGTATATTTCCTCAACATTGCAAAATATTTGGCATTCCATTTTCAATAAATTGGGTAGCGAACCAGACTTGTTACCAACCTTTATCGCCGCCTTTATTTTATGGCGTGATTTCACGTCGGGGCCATGGTTCACTGATCTAAAATGACACGCTGATCTGTTCGGCTCCACTCGGACCGGTCAGCTTTGCCTGGGCGCTGCCGTGCGCCGCATAGACCTTGCCTCCGTCCGCCGCCGTGGACGTCACTTCCAGGCTGGAGAGCGTCAGGCTCGACGAGCCTTTATTGCCCTTGCTGGCCGCCACAAAGACCTGCAAGCCGCCTTCGTAGACGATCGCATTCTGGCTGGTCGAGTCACCCCAGCCGTATGTGGCCGGCCCCGGCTTCGGTTCGCCATTCAGGGTGACAACCATGTTGACTTCGGCCACGCCACCGACGTTCCCGACCGAAACTATTGTGATGCCGGTGCTGCTGTCCGCGGCAGAATAAACCATCTGAAATGTGCAGGCCACCTTTTTGTTGACAGCCCCGCTCAGGCTGATCTGGCAACTGGCTTGCGGTACGGCCGGGGTTGCGGTGAGCGTGGCTGCAGCCAAAGTGGGCTGGACAGGGGTATCTGTTGGCTGGACCGGGGTGTCCGTTGGCTGAACCTGGGTGTCTGTCGCGATGATCCCGCCCGCCGGGGTGGTCGAGGTAACCGGCTCGATACTAAAAGAAAGATTCATTGTCACCGAGCCGCTGGCCCCGACCTTTGGGGCCAGCACAGCAGTGGCATATCCACTTCCGAAATAAGACTTCGCCCCGTTTGAAGCCACCAAAGATGTTGCAAGGCTGGTGATTGTCAGGCTCCCGCTGCCGAGCGGCGCCTGGGTATCAAGCTCCCAAACGTTGGAGGTATCTTTGGTTACTACAGCCGTCAGATGCGTCCCTGATGAACCGTTGAAGCTGCCGGTTTGGGCCTGCCCGTTCATGGCCATGATAAAACTGGTCTGGGGAACGGACGGGTTGGCCTGAGCGGCAGCGGCGGCGAATTGGAATTGATTCTTGCCGGGATCGTAAGCGATGACGGGATTGCAGGAGAAGGACTCAGTCAATGCGCCTGAAAGAGTGATCGTGCAGGAGGTCTTGAAGGGCTGGGACTGGGTTGCTGAAGCGCCGCAACCGGTTGCCAGGAAAGCAATCAGGGCAGTGAATAAGACGCGCTGAACCAGATGGAATGAATTCCAGCGAAATAGATTTCCTGTGTTTTTCATGGAATTGCCTCCCGATAAAAAGGAATAAAAGCCTGCAAATCGCAGGTCAGAATGCGGCCGGAAAATACTTTTTGAAAAGGACGGGCAGGATATGCAGATAAATTGCATAAAAATTGTAATATTAAATCGTTAACACAACCTTAAACCTTATTGGAAATCTGTCAGGATCTCATATTAACTTCAACAGGTTTCACGGGCTGTCTAAATTTGCTATTCCATTCAGCGCATCTCGGCCGTTACTTCGAATTCGTCTGTCTGCGGAACCACTGGTCTAAAAGTCGGGGAACATCCCTCTTTCAGGAATGATAGATCCCGTGCTCGAAATTATAAAAGAGACGTCGGACATCGTTGGCCTGTCCGGAGAGAAGGATTTCCAGCAACTGCTCGGCAGCCGGTTGCTGGATGGAGAGCCGCTGGCGTAACAGGGCCACCGCCGCATCCGTGCGCCCCTGGTCGAGCAGTTCCTGGACCTGGGCTGAAAGGGGCAGGGCTTGCTCCTGCTTTACGGCTGTGTTGGGCGCCGGTTCGACCCGCGCGAGGGCACCACAACGCGGTTCCCGCAGTACGCGCAGATCACCACGGTGGAGGTTGTATCATAGTTTAAGCTGGCGCCGCACGCTGGGCACTCCAGCGCAACGCTTTCCGCGCCGCTGGAGGGCTGGAAGCCGGGGATGGGTTCATCACAGTACTTGCAATGGGTGGCGTAATCCGGGACGCTTTTTCCACAATGAGGGCAGGTTTTCATCAGGCGATTCCTTCAGGAAGGAATGGGGTGGGATCGTGGCAGGCGGTGTTAGGTACCATTTACGATCTGGAAACATTGTTCTTGAACCCGGTGCAATTGTGTTTTCAGATCGTTGACTTCATCAGCAGTAAAGCCCGATAGAATCCTGGCCTCAGCATTTTCAACGATAAACCAGAGTTTCGCCAAGACTTCTTCCCCTTTGCTTGTTAAAGCGAGTTCTTCATTTACAGTCACCAGGCCAGCTGCAAGCATCGGCTGTAAAAATGTTTTCGCGTCTTTCTCCAGAATCCCAAATTGCTTGCACATGTCTTCGGGCAGCATCCTTTTATCACATTTCAACACCATCATAAAGATCACCTGCTGGCTTGACAGATCAGATACTTTTCTCAGCTCCATGTCCAGTACTTGCTGCACGAGTGATCCAGCCACATTCAGTTCCCGGCCCAGGGTAGACTTAATTTGTTGTTCGATCATTGCCAGCACCTGTTTTAACCTAAGCTCATATATACTGATTCCGGTTGCCACGCCCACATTCAAGCTCTCAACTTTGGGAGACATCGGGATTTGAATCAGGAAATCAGCCTGTTTTTCGAATTCAGTGCTTATTCCAGTAGATTCATTTCCAACCACCAGGGCCACCGGTCCTTGTTTTAGCTCAATTAACGATTGCAGATCTGATCCTTTCGGGCTGGTCACAACAATCTGGTATCCCTGGTCTCTTAAATAGTTAATGGTTTCTATTTCGTTTTGAAATCTAGCCAGGTGTGTCGCAAAAGCGCTTCCCCGTGAGGCTTCAATCGTTTTCCGCTGGTAGATGTCGAAATCGTTTTTTGTACTGATGATATTCCTGATCCCGAATGCCTGGCATGTCCGTATGATCGTGCCGATATTTCCAAAATCCTGTACTGAATCAAGGACGACTACAAAAGAAGCCTTTGAATCAAAACCATCCGACAATATTTTTGCCACCCCAATTACCGGAATGACATAATTGGTGTCGGCGATCTTTTTGAGTATGCCCTCAGACACATTGTATATTTTCAGTTTTTGAGATAGATATTTATCAGCAGTTCCCGGGGAAGATTTGTCACTTATGAAGATATATTCGATACAAATAGCATTTTCGATGGCCCAATCAAGAATTTCCTCACCCTCCAGAAGAATTCTCTGGTGTTCCTGTCTCCCTTTGCGCGACTTTATTGCTCGCGCTAAAGTAATCTTTTCATTTTTGATCGAGGTAATAGTATCCAACATGAATTGCTCTTTAATTGCGCGGGACAACGAAGGATTTGGCTGAACGGCACGTACTTGCAGGTTGACGGGACGGACAAGACCTTTCTCATTTTAGCGCCTTTTCTGGCAAATCGCCACAGAATCAATGAAGCCTCCTCCACTTCTGGAAACCGTTTCGTCTTCCTACCAGATTTGCAGCCTGAATGCCCAGCCAGCTATAGCCAGGAATGAAACGCCGTCTGCCGCAGGCAGCTCTTGGCGAGTTCATATGGGATAATGCAACAAGAAGTCAGATGGAAAAAGCCAACCCAGCTATAGCCCCACTCGGGTAACACAGTAGCCCCTGCTTGTTTGACAATTATAAGAGTAGTGCACTTCCAAATTGAAAAGGGCCTGTCCCTTTAGCCAGCTCGTACTTGTTGACACTTCCGGATACTTTTAGTCCTCATGATCCCGAAATCGGTCTACCTGATTTTCCATTAATTCTTTTTTATACGCCGAGAACAGATGGAGCATGAAATTGATCTCCAACGGTTTGTCTAAAACCGTTTTTACCCCTTCCGCCATGCCCTGCTGGATCAGTTCGTCGGCAGAATAAGCCGTCATAAAAATGGTGATGAGGCCGGGGTTAAGTTTCCGGGTCTCCCGAAAAAGCTCCAATCCATTCATCCCCGGCATTTTCACATCCGTCAGCAGGATATCAACAGGATGCTCCCGCAGGACCTCCAGGGCTTCCGCCCCGGATTCAGCGGACTGGACTTCAAAGCCTTTGACATCCAGGATATCGGTCAGGGTGCGCACATTGGACAGATTATCATCAACAACAAGAACGTATACGGAGTTGATCATCGTTTATCCAGCCTGGGTGGGCAAATAAACAGTAAACAGACTGCCTTTTCCCGGCTCGCTCTGCGCCTCGATCCTGCCGCCATTTGCCGCGGTCAGTTTCTGGCTGACTGCCAGCCCCAGCCCGATGCCCTTTGCCTTGGTGGTGAAAAGTGCCTCGAAGAGTTTCTCCATATTCTCCGGGGTAATGCCTGTGCCGGTATCTTTCACGGAGATGGCCAGCATTTGCTTTTGCCGATCACATCCCGTTGAAGATTTGGGATGAGTTGCTGAAACCGGGACCAGCGCGCGGGCTGTAATGGTCAGCTTGCCGCTCGAAGAGGCGGTCCCGGCCGATTGTTTCAAAGAAGGAGAGATCATCGCCTGGCAGGCGTTTGTGATCAGGTTGCCGAGTACCTGCTCGATATGCAGCGGATCGACGTAAACTGGCGGCAGATCCTCCGGGACCTTGAGCCTGACCTGGATGGAGGCGGGTACCGGGAAGCGGCTGAGAGCATGCTGGACAAGGTCGGCGATGGCTGCGGGCCTGGGGTCCGTGGATATGAAGCGCGCATAGTCGAGCAGATCGCCAACGATCTTCGCCGCGTTTTGCACCTCCTGCTCTATCATGGCAAGATGCTGCTTGATCTTTTCGTTTGCATCCGGCTGGACGAGTTTCAGGTAATAGATCGAGTTGCCGATCACTCCCAACGGGTTGCGCAGTTCGTGCCCCACCCCGCCCGCCAGTTGGCCCAGCACAGCCAGTTTTTCCTTTTGTACCAGCTGCTCCTGCGCCTGGCACAGTTCACGCGTACGATCATCCACCATTTCTTCGAGATGGGCGGAATACTCCATCAATTGCTCTTCCGCCCGCTTGCGCTCGCTGATGTCGCGGGCGATGGTCGAGGCGCCTACAATTTTCCCATTTTCATCCTTGATGGGAGAAACCGTCAGGGATAAGTGGATTATTTGCCCGTTTTTTACACGACGAGTGGTTTCATAATGAGTGACATGCACTCCTCGTTCTATCTCGTGGAGTATTTGAATAAATTCTTTTTTTTGACCGGCCGGTGCGAGAATTGAAATCGGCTTGCCAACGATCTCACCGGCTGTATATCCGTAGATTTTTTCGGCGCCCTGGTTCCAACTGATGATAGTTCCATTCAATGTCTTGCCAATAATGGCATCCTCGGACGAATCCACGATGGCGGCAAGTTTTCTGGAGTATTCTTCCGCCCGTTTGCGCTCGCTGATCTCACGGATATTGCATTGGATCACGGCGGCTCTGTCCATCAAATATACATCCGCGGGAAAATGTCCGCCGCGCCTGATCGGAATAGAAAGATCGGGCAAACCGGCCATGCCGTGCTCTTCCAATTCCAAAGCGGTCTGCCTGAACTGTTCCTCGTCTTTCAGGATGCCAAGCTCCCACAGGGTCTTTTTCCTGAGGGAGTTTTTGGATTGGCCTAGCAACTCCTCCGCCGACTGGTTGGAGTTTACGATCATTCCGCCGGTCTTTTCGATCAGCAGCATGCCATCCAGGGCGGTTTCAAAGGCCCGGCGAAAGCGTTGCTCGGAGGCCTGCAAAGTCCGTTCCATCTGCCTGTGCTTGCTAACATTCTCAAAAGCCAGCAAGATCCATCGGGCTTCTTTTGGCGGGGCGGGGATGCGCCGGGCATTCAGCAGCAGGATGCGATTTCCAATAAAAGGAAAATCGTGCTCCACATTGTAATCATTGAAAACTGCCTTTTGTGGCAGGATGGTTTCCAGCAGCAGCCGCAGGCCGGGGATATCCCATTGGCGGTTTCCCAGGTCATAGATCAATTGCCCGATCGTTTCCCCCGCCTTCACCTTGAAGAATTTATAGAAACTGCGGTTGGCCGCCAGCACGCGCAGATCGGCATCCAGTACCAGCAACGGTTCACGGATGGTCGCGACGATATCCTTGAAGTATTCGGCCTGGCTGAGTTCTGATTTATAAAGAAGTTCCTTCATAAGACTTCTCCAATCTGGGGCAGACGAAAAGACGCTTGCGAAAACACCTAAAAGCTTCTCTTTCGCAAGCTCGATAATCCTCCCTTCAATGAAAAACGCATCGGACACGATGGAGAGGCCATTGGCTAATTCTAAAACTACCCTTTATTCATTGTACTGACAACCCTGCCCGGTTTCATCCGCCAAGTGGGGAGTTCTGGCCTCCGCCACTTGGGGGAGGGCTCGCAGGCTATGCTCTTCCCCCCTTCCATTCTTCAGCTAACCAAACTTACAAACATCCCCTCTCTTCTCTTTTTTTCCCTGCCAGGGTGTTAAAGATACTGCTGGCAAAGTAGTAGATTGTAAATCATGCTTTGAAGGGGAAGGTTTCTTTAACCTTCTCTTCGCAATGAATGACTTGAAAAGGAGATAAGAACCCATCATTATTCCGAATTCGGAATAATGGATGAAAAGGTACGTCGGTTTGAAATATTATCAGTGCTTCCCAATGCTGCGGGCGACCCAATTCGTATTGCTCACCTACAACACTGCTCTGGCAGTCGCTCTCGCAGCCGAACGCACCCAGCGTCCCAGAATTCCATCGCAGCCGCGTCTCTGTCCTGGCTTCGCTATGAAATTGTCAAGGTACCGAACGCTTTCATCTTAAAGGATGCTACGAATGGGGGGTATTACGGCAAAATTGTCCCCACTATAATCAGACTTTGTTTATAGGATACATGGTAAATGTTGGATGGAGAAGAAAATGCGAAAAGCAGGTTTGCTCGTTTTAATAGGGATAGTTTCAGCCTGGAGGCTTCTGGTAAAACCCACCAGGACACTCCCAACCCAAACAAGCCAGGTTCTTGTTCCAACGGTGGTCCCGGCTTCCCCAAATGCGGTTGCGACTGCCATCAATCCATTTCCTTTGCCATCTTCCCTATAAGAGACGATCCATGAAATTATCCACCCGCTCAATTTTCCTGCTGATGGTGTGCCTGCCGATCTTGCTAAGTGGCTGCGCGCCTGCTTTGGCATTGATTACCAAGCCAACGGCAACTCCCCAGACAATTTTGACTTTTCCCCTGGACAATGGGACGCAGGTAAAAGTGATCGGATCCACTTCACTCCCCCAGGCGAATTTTTTGATCTCATGGGATGGCGCAAACTTTAAAAGCGAAACACGCTTTCCTGCCGGAGGAAATATTTACTTTGTAGCAACCCTGCATTTCATGTTGCCTGGCAGTACCTCGCAAACGATGACTCTGAACTTCCCGGATATCTTGATTGTCGATACTACTGGCAAATCCTGGCCCGCAAAAGCCATTACCTATCAAGGAGATTACCAGAATCCAACCAATCTGGCTTTCTTTAGCGGAATCGGACAAGATGGGACCACCGGGCTTGATTTTGGAATGGGTTTCACAGGGGATGCCGTGACTGCGTCCATGCGTTGGCCAGAAGGATATCTGGAGCAGGTGCATCTGGATAGCACTGCTGACCTTACTTTCCTTTTTGAAATCCCTCAGACCAGCCAGTTGCACACAATTAACCTATGGTCATTGCCTGCCATCAGCCTCAATCCGTCTAATGGCGGAAACGCCAACCAAAAAGTCCAGATAGTGAGTGTTGAGCGGGACAGTTCTCTCGGAAATTCCCAAACGGTGAAGGCCAATAATCGCCGGCAGAGTGTCACTATGTGTTGATTGGCCTTAAAACCGACCAGAAAATATCTCCATTTGGAGGAGATCTGGTTTTGAAAGATAATAGCGGTAATAGTTATCCCATGACCGGAATTTATAACGGAGAATATATTTTTGAAGTCCCCCAAACAGTAGTCAACCTGACCCTGGATGTAAAAAATACGATTGAAATTCCTCTACCCTGAATATTCTATAAGAAAACATTCGGTACCTGCATTCGCGCCCTGTCCCCCCTGCCCGCTTGCCCTTCGGGTATGCTTCGCGATTCCTCCATGAAGGGGAAATTACCGAATATCTCTCGCCATAAGGAAAGGGTGCTTCTCAAGAAGCAGGGGGCTTTAATCCATGGCTGAAAGCGAGAATGTTTATGGCTCTTAAACAATTTTACAGAGCTACCAGAGTAGCTAGAAGCGATTGAAGTAAGGACTTGCCTCTGCGACGACATTGTGGATGAACTCGAATAATCCGAGGTAAAAAGGCAGCTTTTCCTGGGAAATCCCCCTATGTGGTTATAACCAGGAGAGAAGCAACGACCAAAATCCTTCCATCGAGTTGACGTGGACTTCATGAAATCCATCTCCATCTTCGTCTCTGGCGTATTCTCCGGCAAAATGGTTGACGCTTTCGTTCCAATTCTTCCTGATTGCTCATTTGTCACCTCGTTTGCATTATAGCGATTTCCTCGCTTGACCTAGGTGACATTTGGCACCATACTATATTATTTTCGTGCCTAACCAAGGAAAAAATGGTGATCTTGAGGATGTTTTTTTAGCCCCTGAGCTTGTGTTGACCACCCCTTGAACAGATGGGGGATCAGGTGTAGAATAAATGTAGCGAAGTATTATACAGAAGGAGTTTGCCATGGAATTTGTCCCCTATCGCGTTCTGCGCAACCAACCATCCGAGTTGCGTAAAAAATTGGATAAAGAAGGTGAACTGGTTGTCACAGTAGATGGCGAACCAATGGCTGTTATGTTGCAAATTCCGAAAGGCAGCCTGGAAGACCTGGTGTTGCTGCTTTCCCAGGTACGTGCCCAGTTGGCCATGGCAACCATCCGTGAGCAGGCGCGGAAAAGCGGCTTGAACAAGATGACCGTCGAGCAGGCGGATGTGCTGGTCAATGAAACCCGCGCGGCGCGGCGGGGAAAATAAGCCGGGCCATGCGCATCGTTCTCGACACGAATGTACTGGTGAGCGGCCTGCATAACCCGCACGGCGCACCCGGGCGGATCCTTGACCTGATCCTGGGTGCCCGCATTCCGGTGCTCTACGATGACCGCATCCTGGCGGAGTACCGGGATGTGCTTGCCCGCCCCCGGCTTGCCATCGAACCATCCCTGGCGCAGGCGGTTGTGGGATATATTCGCCTGGCCGGAGAGCAGATCATGGCGATTCCTCTGGGCCAAGACTCTCTGCCCGACCCGGACGATCTCCCATTTGCCGAAGTCGCCATAACGAGCGAGGCGGATATGCTGGTAACTGGAAATATGAAACACTTTTCCAGGCTGAAGGAACGGGGTGTGACAGTTTTATCTCCGGCGGAATGCCTGGAGCGCTTTTCATAATATTGACTGGATACCTGAGGGTTTTGAGTCGTTGCATCTTATCTTTGCGCTGCATTTCCTTATTCGCCAGTAAGTTATAGTTGACTATCTCTCATTTCCGTCTACACTTTACCCTTGCTTGCTCGTGACTATTCCTGTGCAGTCGTCGGCCTGGATGGGTGGTGGTCGAAGCGGAATTGGACTACACCTCTGGCTTTCCGGGCATGACTATCGTGGGCCTGCCGGATGCCCCATCCAGGAAAGCCGCAAACGGGTTGAAGCGGCTGGTGGACATTTTGGGCCGGGCGGGTCTGCCGGTCGGGATTTCCTGGCATATTGTTGAAAAATCCGGGTTGCCGGTTCCGACGCTGAGAAAGTGTTTGGACAATGCCGGTAATCAGCCACAGATGGCGTTGATTACGTAGATTTTATAAGTACAAGTTGATCTCTGCCCTGCTGCAATAATGTTTGGCTCTTAACTGACTTCAAGCAGGGAAAGGATATAGTAGATTCCCCCTTCCTCCTGATCATTTATTCCCTTTCCCAACACGGTAGGCGCCAGGGGAATGATCCAAAAAATTACCTTACCCCTACCAGCACCAGCCCTTTATTCCGCCCGGATAAGCTAGGCCCAGTATTCACACTCGACCGTCTGGCCGTCCACCCAGTGAGCCGAATCACTGCGAACCGGTGCGCCACATTTGGCGCAGTTGGTGGGCAGGGTGCTATGCTATGGATCTTGAATAATAAATGACAGTACCCTGCTTACCCAGTGTATCTCAAGGACTTTATTGACCCACTCATTTAGCCACTCCCTATCCAAGTGCAGGGCGGGCAGAGAATTAGGCTTCTTTTCAGGCTATGCGCCTCTTTAGTGGGCTTTTCTTCACTGAATCCCTGACTGCAAGCGCAGCGTAACAATCTGGTAAGGACGCAATTCAAACTGAACCTGGTTTTCGAAGGGTGTCAGTTCTTCTTGCGGATTCTCCAACAGGTCTGTACGCCAAACCCTCGCCAGTGCAAAACCGACCCGTAAAGTGACTTTATGGTGACATCGCTTACTCTCATACAAGCGTACGATCAGCCCTGCACCATCCTCGGCTTGCTTGACTGTCTCAATGACAACATTGGGTGTATCAACTGATACCAGTGAGAATTCCGATTTTATGGGCTGGCTGTTCAGAGGCAAAATCAGCCAGGGATCATTCAACGAATAGGCTGCAGCGATTGTGCGTTCATCCCAACCACCCTTATGCGGTAGAAGAGAATAGGCAAATGTGTGCTCGCCTTCATCGGCGTGTGCATCCGGCTCGGTGGGACTGCGCAGCAAGCTAAGTCGCATAACCCGATCATGGATATCATGACCAAATTTGCAATCATTCAGCAGACTGACGCCATAATCGCCTTCGCTAAGATCGGCCCACTTATGCGCACAGACCTCGAAGCGCGCCCAATCCCAACTCGTATTCTCATGGGTTGGCCGCTGCAAGTTGCCCCATTGAATTTCATAGGTTGCCTGTGTGGCCAGAACGTTCACAGGGAAGGCTACTTTGAGCAGGATATGTTTTTCGTGCCATTGGATGGTGGTAGAAAAATCAAGCCTGAGGCTGTTGAAAGCCAATGAAACCCGTTGAACATAATCGCTGTGTAAAATATGCCGTTTAATCTCGATACAAGCCCGTAATGGACCCGCTTCAACCAACCGGATCTCCTGCGCCGGATCGCTCAACCACAGCTTATCATCGTAGGCGCGTTCGATGTCCCAGGCATCCCAATAGACAGGCCGGTCCTCAAAAGCCTGGAACTGGTTGGCGATACTTCCTGAAGGTAAAACTTCGCGTTGGTTGGCTTTGTCAAAGATCCTGGTAATATCACCGGCATCATTAAATTCCACACGCAGAAAATCGTTTTCAAGAAGATTAGAATTGGCCTTTACTTCTCCAAAGGCTGGCTGTTCCGGCATCCCAGATTCAAGTTTTAGCCCAAGAAAACCATAAGGCGCAACCGGCCCGGGAGCAAGCCAAACCCCATTTTCTTCTCTTTGACAATAAACTATGGAGCCGTCCGCGCGGATAAAGCGGTGGTTATTTTCAAGTTTGCTGGGCCAGAAAACCAAGTCGTCCCGCTTGAAGCTGGTCGGGTTGGCCAATAAAAGGCCGAATGTACCTGGAGAGCTATGCGAACCTGTAAGACTGGCGGATACTTCACTTAATGCATGTGAGCTCAACGATTGCGCGGATTGTTGCACTTCGTGATATTGAGCCCGGGATTCTATATAAACCTGTTCAATACTGCTGCCGGGCAGGATATCGTGGAATTGGTTCAAACATACCAGTTGCCAATTCCGGTTCAACTCATCATGAGGATAGATAAAGTCGGGATTGAGCATGGCTGCCGTAGCAGCCAAGAACTCGGCATCGTGCAGGGAAAATTCACACTTCCGGTTGGCACGCTTATTACGAGACTGCGTTGTATAGGTGCCGCGGTGCAATTCAAGGTATAACTCGCCATTCCAGGTGGGAAGTTGATCACCATCTTCTGATTCCAATGCCCGAAAGAATTCTGCCACGCTGCTTGAACGCATTTTGGGTGCCGCAGGGAAATCGTTCATGATCTGCAGGTTCTCGATCATCTCACGCGTCGGGCCCCCCCCGCCATCACCAAAGCCATACGCCATCAATAAATTCGGATGCAGTTCTTTTTGCTGGAACCTCTTCCAGGTTGCCAGAACCTGGCCAGGTTCCACCTCGGCGTTATAGGTAGCAGCTTTCCATTCGCTGCCCACCGAGGGCGTGGTGGAAAAATGAGTGAGCACACGGGTACCATCCAACCCTTGCCACCAGAATGAGTCAACAGGCATGCGGTTGTACTGGTTCCAGCTTAATTTAATGGAGAAGAAATACTTGAGTCCGGCCTGTTGGATCAATTGCGGCAGGCTGTAGCAAAAACCGAACGCATCCGGCAGCCATAGCACCGGTGTTTCCGTGCCTGCTCCAAAGTAATCAGCAAAATAACGGCGTCCCAGCAAAAACTGGCGCGCCAGGGATTCTGCGCCAGACAGGTTGCAGTCCGCTTCCAACCACATTCCCCCCAGCACTTCCCAACGGCCTTCCGCCACCTTTTGTTGAATTTTCTTAAAAAGTTCGGGGAAATCCTGCCGGACAAATTCATACAGTTGTGGCTGGCTCTGGCTGAAATGGAAATGTGGATAGCGATCTAACAAGTCCAATGCATTTTGAAATGTGCGGGCGGCTTTTTGGCGTGATTGCGCCAACGGCCATAACCAGGCTACGTCGATATGTGCGTGCCCGGTGGCAAAGACGTTTACTTCTTTCGCCGGGCCAGCCTTTTTTATCCCGGCATCCAATTCGGATTTAGTTGCAGGGATACTGGCATAGAAGTCTCCTTCCAGTGGCTCGCGAGTATCCAGCAGCTTAAACGCCTCATCCAGCGCGTTCAAGAGCCAGGCACGCGCCGGTTCATCCTCGCCGAGATTCCGAACAACGCCCAACGCGACCCTCACCAGGGCAACTAACTCGCGACAAGGTTGATCAACCAGCACCAACTGGCATGGCCGCATGAAGAGTTGCGTGGGCTCAGCATCCACCTTTCCCCCCAACCCGGTCCAACCATGCAGCGTGAGCAAATGTGCTTTGCCATCCTGCCAGTCTACCGGTAGTTCCAACTCTTGATGATTACGGTCACAAGAAGCAAACGGCTTGCCATCAACATACGCAAGCGCCTCAGGATGACTGAAATCGCCCAACTCGCCCAACGGCAAAAAGAGCGCTAACCCCTTGCATCCTCGAAAATATTCCGGCAGGCTAAAACTATTGAACAGCACAAACTCGCTGTTCCATTGCCCCCAATACTGATAAGCGGAAAGCGACTCCCAGGATGTTTCCGCCTCGATTTCATCAACAGGCAGCCCTGGATTTCCTTTGGGGAACATTTTATACCGAAACGGAGGCAATACCCATTTCGACCGGTAAACCAGTGATTCGATGAGCTTCAAACGACTGCCAATTTTTTCCAGCGTCATGCGGGTATCGTGGATCAAATGCAACTCCTCAAAATGGGAATTAACAGATTGGGTTGATTGTAGGCTACTTAAACAATTTTATCCAATAATGCATACAGTTCCACCATGGCAGCCTGATCCAGGAGCCAGCGAACATCAGAATCAAGGTCAGTATGACCGGTCCAATCCGGCGTGAAGGATTGATCCGCGGCCCTGGCATGCTTCCAGGCGTATTCTAGATTGGCTTTAATAAAAAGAAGATATACCGGATCATGGGACGGATCCACCCGGTAGAGCTCCAGGTAGGCGCGCAGCAGAACCGCGTTAAACCAGGGAGTGTTGGGCAGAAATTTCATCCCGCTCTGCACCTCCAATCTGGCAAAATGCCGGTAGCTGGCTCCGGCCAGGAAATTAGCTTCATCCAAATATTGATTCTCGCCCGTAATTTTGTACAGTAATGCATTGGCATGAATGGGCGTTCCGCTATTATACGTAAACGTACGTTCATCGATCGTGCCATTCTGCTTAATTGCATCCAGGTAAACACCCATTAATGGGGACTTGAGGAGTTTTAGCCACTCCAGAATCTTCAATGCCCATTCCAGATAGAACCTTTCCTGCGTTTCCTCATAAAGTTGTAAAGCAAGGACTGCCGCGGGACCATTGGAGCAGGTGTTCTTCGTATCAGGGTCTTTTTCGCGCCAGTAAATGCCTCCCCCCATTGCCTCGGACCAACCACTAATGGCATGGCGAAACATCCCGGCAGCTTTTTCGAGATATTGCGGATCATTCAATGTGCGGAAAGCGCGAATAAACTCGAGACCCAACCACTCGTTGTCATCGTAATACTTTTGCGCGCCCCCCTCTGCCAGGATGTAAGAATCATACCCGGCTGGCTGGCCGGCGGGATCGTAATAGGCTTCCAGCCCGGCCAGCACCTGGCGCAGGGCGGGTTGATAGCGCTCTCCATAAACAGGATGAGCCGCCAGCGCGTTGTAGGCGGAGACAACTCCCGAATATGGCCATAGCTCGCATACTTTCCGATCGGTGGGCAGGGCGTTAACGCGTTCATAAAAGTACTTTGTATCTTTGACTCGAAAACGTTCGAGCATGGCGGCACAGGTCAATTCGGCACGGGTATAAAAGGATTCTGACATTATCTGCCACCTTCAAAAGCAACGCCCTGGGTAAAGTAACGTTGAGCGAATACAAACAGAATAATCATGGGAAGCATGGCCATAATGGAAGCGGCCATCATAGGCCCGTAATCGGTGCCGTGATCATATGCGAAGGACTGTAACCCCATTTGGACCGTCTTGAAATTCGGGTCGTTCAATACGATCATTGGCCATAAGAAAGAATTCCAACCTGCCTGAAAAGTAAATATTCCTAAAGTAGCCAGGGCGGGTTTGCACAAAGGCAAATAGATCTGCCAGAAGATTCGGAATTCACTGCATCCATCCAACCGGGCAGCTTCGGCCAATTCTTCGGGCAAGGTGAGGAAGAACTGCCGCATCATAAACACGGCGTAACTCCCCACTGCCCAGGGTAATACCACGCCCCAGATGGTATTTAAAAGACCGTAGCCGCCCTGCCCTAGGATGTTGTTACCGCCCAGCAACGGTAATGAGCGCAGGATCAGGTAGGCGGGGATCATCGTGATGATGGATGGAATCATCATGGAAGCCACCTGGGAGCGAAAGAGAATATCCTTGAATTTAAAATGCAAGCGCGCATAACAATATCCGGCCAGGGAGCCAAAAAACAAATTGGTAATAACACCCAACCCGGCCATGACAAAACTATTAAGAATATACCTGCCGAACGGAATCATCTTGAACACTTCGGCATAATGCTCCAGTGTCAGGTGGGTCGGGATCCAACTGGTCGAAAAAATTTCTGAATTTACCTTAAGCGAGGTTAGAAGAGACCAGACAAAAGGCAGGGCCATAAACACGCCCACGGCAGTAAGCGCGGCATAGAAAACCACCTCACGCACGACAACCCAGGAAGTAACTTTACGGGTCATAGAGCCACCTCACGGTTGAAGTGCAGATTGATAAGCGAGAAGACCAGAATAATTAGGAATAATACGAAGGCCATCGCCGAAGCATAGCCCATGCGCAACTGCTGGAAACCCATCTGATAAATGTAATAAACACTGGTCAAAGTGGATTGGCCTGGCCCCCCTTGCGTCATGACATAAGCCTGATCAAAGAGTTGGAAGGAATTGATCAGAACAACAGTAGTAATAAAAAAGGTGGTATTGCGCAGAAATGGCCAGGTGATATAGCGAAAACACTGCCAGGGATTGGCGCCATCCAAAACAGCGGCTTCATAGTACATCCTTGGAATTCCCTGCAATCCGGCCAGGTTAAGAATGATATTACCGCCCAACCCCTGCCATAATGTGACGATAACTATGGCAAATAAGGCGGTATTGGAATCAGCCAGCCAGGCCGGACCATTGATGCCTACCAGGGCCAGGATCTGGTTTACCAAACCATAATTGCGCTGCAGCAACCAGATCCATACGGTGGCGGCCGCGATGGAAGATGTGATCATGGGCAGATAGAACAGGGTTCGGAAGATTTTCATCCCGGGCACAGGACGGTTGAGTGCGATGGAGATGAGTAGCGACAGTCCAACCATAGCCGGGACGAACATGACTGAATACAACAACATGTTCTTTAATGTTGTGAAGAAGACTTCGTCACCCAGGAGCTGTTGATAATTCTGCAGTCCGATCCATTTGATTGGGGTAAGAATATCGTAGCGAGTAAGGCTCAGGAATAAAGCCATCAGGCTTGGTAAAACCGTAAATAGAAAGAAAATCAACAGGGTTGGGGCCAAAAAAAGATAAGCCATGAGCTGTTGGTAATTGAACAATTTCCCGCTGGAAGAACGCACACCTTGCGTTCCATTCACTACCGTTCGGACCTTCTTTTCAAAAAACGCCATGAAAGCTCCTTCTTATGGAAGAACAGCTTCATTCATTAGTTTTAGAATATACTCGCCAAAGAGGCTATTGGCCCAGGCGAACCAGGAACGCGAAAACTGGCCTGGCTCATCCGGACAAAAACTTTCGTGCATATAATTTGTTCCAGCAGTCGTACTGGTGAGCATTTTCAAGACAGCCAGTTGTTCGCCGGGGTTGGTAGAAGTCAACCCTTGCATTAGAAGCGAGATGGGCCAGAGCGTGCCTGCGGCGGTATGCGGGCTGCCAATCCCTCTAGCTAATTTACCGCAAACGAAATAGGGATTATCTTCGCTCAGTACATACGCACGTGTATTCTGATAAACAGGATCCGACACGGGCAAGTAACCAATATAAGGTATGGAAAGCAGGCTGGGCACATTGGCATCATCCATCAGCATAACGTTGCCAAAACCATCGGTCTCATACGCATAGATCCGGCCATATTTCGGATGGTTGACAATTCCGTAATCTTGAATGCCTTTTTCAATCTCACTACGCAATGCATGCGCCGTTGCTGCAAATTGCGGATCATTGTAAAACTTAATGGCAAATTCTTCCACGTATTCCAGTACAACGGCCGCAAACATGTTGGACGGAATATGGTAGCCGAAGGTGCAAGAATCGTCGCTGGGACGGAATCCCGACCAGATCATACCGGTATAATTGGTGGGCCGGCCGCGACCGTCAGCCACGAGTGTATCCAGCGGACGTTGCTCATCATGGCGGACAAAATAATAGCGTGAATATTTGTCATGGCGCTGCTCGATTAACATCACCTCGATAATCCGCTTCAACATGGCATAAACTGTTTCATCGAAGGGACTGGGATCGTGCGTGGCCTGCCAATATCCATGCAGCAGCCGCAGCGGATAACAAAGCGAATCCAATTCAAATTTACGCTCCCAGACCCATGAGCCCATTTCGGTATAATCTTCCGAGTTATGTTTTCCATTCGGGCCCTGATTAAATGCATTTGCATACGGGTCAATCAGGATACAGCTGGCCTGCTGGCGAATCAGTCCTTTCAATAATAGTGCAAGGCCGGCATCTCTGGCAGCAAGTGGCAAATATGAATGTACCTGGGCGGATGAATCGCGCAACCACATGGCCGGGATATCTCCGGTGATAACAAAAGTATTCGTGTTGGGCAATTGCACGATGGTAGTCTCCAGTGTATTCAAGAAACACTGACGAAATATCTGCGCCAATTCGGGGTGATTTTTTAATTTTCCTCCGACTTGATCAAGCAAATCAGTAACTGCCGGGTAGCCAATTCCATTTTTCATAACGGACCTTTATAAAATCCATAATAATTGCATTTTCGATCAGTAAAATGTTGTTCGTAGAAAAGCCAAATAGAAGAGATGCGTAGGTCTTTTTGAGGTTCAGGAAAGCCAGGCCAAAGAGCAGCCTGGCTTTCTGCGAACCTGACTATCTGAGGAGAAGTTACGAATTATTGTCCATTGTTTTCTATCAAAATCTTATCGCCAGCGGTTTGAGCCTGGTTCAAAGTATCAGCTGCAGAGAGTTTGCCCTGCAGGAAGAGCTGCAGCTTTGGAACGAGTGCATTGGCTTCCATAGGGGAGTATCCGGTGACGGTGGGGCAAATCTTGGCAAACGCCAGGGTATCCAGGATCGGTTTCCAAAAGGGATCGTTTTGGAAGAAAGGATCTTGAATAGCTTTCAGATTTGCCGGGATGTTCCAGCTGAGCTTGGCAAAATTCAAAGCGTTGGCCGAATCGGCGTTCCACCACTTGATGAACTCCCAAGCGGCATCCTTGTTCTTGGCAGCCGAAGGGATCACCATACCGAAGCCACCCATGACGCTACCTTTATCCCCATTGGGGCCGGCGGGTGCAGGTACAATACCGAAGTCCAGGTCTTTGCCGTATTTTTCATAAGTACTGAGCGCCCACGGTCCGCTATACATCATAGCGACCTGGCCGGTAACAAAGGCATCGGTGCCCTGTCCCAAACCAGATTCGAAACCAACCTGGTAAACCTTGTCCGTGTTGATCAATTTATCCCAATAATTCAGGACAGCCAGGCCAGCCGGGCTATTGAAGGCTGTTTTACTGTTATCAGCGCTCAGCATCTGGCCACCGGCTTGCATCAGGTACATGCTGAACAATCCGGGATCCGACAGGGAGAAACCTGCCACCTGTAATTTATTGCCATTCCATTTGGTCAGTTTGATCGCATCCTGTTCCAGTTCGTCCCAGTTGGTCGGGGGAGTAACGCCAGCAGCAGCGAGTAATTTCTTGTTATAGAACAAAGCCCGGGCGTCTACCGTCATGGGCAGACCATAGGTTTTGCCGTTATAGGTCATTTCTCGAAATGCTTCGGCATAGAAAGAATTGGCGGTAACACCATCTTTGGCCATATAGGCATCGATGGGCTCGAGCACACCTTTCGGTGCATATAATGCCGTTCCATTGCGATCCCAAATCATCACATCCGGAGCCTGGCCGCTGGTGGATGCAGTGAGAAACTTGGTAACAGGATCATTCACCACAACATAATTCACATGGATAGTGGGATGGGATGCATTGAAAGCAGAAACCATCTGATCAATCGGTCCCTCTCTATCGCCGCTCCAATCGGCCCAGAAGGTGACCTGGGTAACGGGTCCGGTCGTTGCGGTGGCAGGTGCCTGGGTCGCAACTGCAGTGGCCGCTGCTACAGGAGCCTGTGTTGAGGCGGGTGCGGCTGTGGTGGGTGCGGCTGTGGCAGTCGCGGGAGCACAGCCAGCCAGAACGGCCAGCACCAACGCTGCAACGGCGAGCAATGATACGAACTTTACTGAGTGTTTCATATTTTTCTTCCTTCCTTTCAAATGAGATGTGTGCCTACTTCAATTAGTATATCATTTAAAATTATATATGTCAATATATCATTATTGGTTAATTGATATACCAAATAAAAAAACAGGGAGAGCTTCCCTGTTTTTTTGTGCTTGGAAAAGATAATCAATGCAATGGACCAGAAGAAACCCCTTCGATAAGTGAATAGGGGACGGTCGTCTGCAAGGGCACTTCCTGTCCACCGATCTGTGCCAATAACAACTCCACTGCCTTTTGGCCCATAAAACTTTCATCCTGAGAGATATGGGTGAAATGAGGGCCACCAATGGCATCCTGTACCGAGTCAAAACAAACGATGGAAAATTCTTGCGGAACAATATGCCCTAAACGATTTAACACATGTTCAAGCACGAGCGCCAGGTTGTATTCGCACACTACAAAAGCGGTTAATTGCGGATGAGTTTCCAAAAATAATTTGATGGTTTCTTCATCTTTCAGGATGTTTTCAGAAATAAAAGCATCTGGCAATGTGGAGAAAAGGTCGGTCAGGCAATCTTCCGGTCCAAAGGACAATCCATGCGCGGCCAAACCATTGGTGACTCCCTGCATGCGCTCCTCGATCGTTGTCGTCCCCTGGACAGGCGGAGAGACAAAGGCGATCTGGGTATGCCCCAGGCCAATTAAGTACTCAGTCAGATCCTGGGCAGCCTGGCGATTATTTACCGAAATACTGCAGGCTGAAATTCCCTTCAAGTAACGGTCCACCAGAACCAAAGGGAATCGATCCAGCGCCATGCGCAAGAGGCGTTCATTATAAAATTCGCCGTGAACCGGGAACACGATCAACCCGTCGACGCCGGCTGCGAGAAAGGCATCTATGGCGCCGGCTTCCTCTTCCAGGCTTCCGCCTGTCCGTCTAAAGAGCATGGCGGTATTGTTCAAGCGCATATTGGTTTCGATGGAGCGCAATAAGCGTGTCCCAAAGGAATCAGCAAAATCTGGCATGATAAACGCCGCCATGAGTTGCTCTTTCAGATTGTTAATGGTGATTTTTTCCTTTGCCTTCAAAAGTGTCGAATTGACGGCTACATTTTGGGAAACAAATGAGCCTTTTCCACGCGCCCGGTCGATCAAGCCCTGTTGGTCGAGAATTTGTAACGCCCTCTTTGAAGTTATCCGGCTGACATTATATTGGGTGGAAAGTTCTTTTTCAGAAGGCACACGATCACCTGGCTTGAGTTGCCCGGTTTCAATATTAGTAAGGATATTCTTATAAATTTGTTCATATAATGGTTCTGTCATATCAACCCTCGCGGTAAATGATATTAATAGTATATCATTTATTCAAAAACTTGCAAGGGGATTTAATCCCGAAATTTGAGAGATAGTAAAATAAAAAAACCAATATTAAAAGTCAATATTACAAAGGCGGCTCTCTCATTTCGCACGCCAGAAGCCAGATCTCTCCAGTTCGATCTGAAATGAGATGGCCGTATAGATATAATGTCCCTTAGGTGGGGCATCCAGACGCCGGCAAAACCCTGTTGGCAGGCACCCAGCCACAGATTTTGCCAAAAATGTGGATATATAAGTCGCTGGATGGTGTGCTCATCTATTTGGTTACAGATCCGCTTCCACCTGAAACACCACAACTGTGCTGCCAGTCGTTTCGCGCCCCGCACCATATCATCTCTCATGCTGGCTTGGTGGGTGGTGGCCGCGCACCTGCCCATAGGGATACACACAAGCGGACATTATTTTCGTGTGTTACAAGGGGGAAAAGGGTGATTGAGAGGGTTGAGATACGCGAATTAACAAACACTGTTCTTTGGATTTGATAAAATGCAATATATTTCGTCAGCATTTACACAGCTTGCCACGCGGTCTTGACTAATAAAGCGAACCACATATAATAATGACGACTATTTAAGTCGTTATTATATTCAGGAATCCAATTACGCTATTTCCTCATGAACGAATACCCGAGAATGAAATTTCAAATGTGCATGTGTCTGAGGCGGGGACTGTAACCACCGCCTCATTGAAAAAACTCCCCCTAACGGTCAACTGCCACAGGCGGCAGACAGCCACCCCCGCATTTTAAATCCGGTCTTGCGAGAATGTCTGCCGTTTTTGATTTAAAACGCAGTTGGCTGTTCTTTTTTAAAGGAATCCGATAAGGAATATTTAACAATGACATCCCCAATTCTCTCCCCATCTGATACTCTGCGAGTATATGATGACATCTTACAAACCATTGGTAGAACCCCCCTGGTGCATCTGAAGCAACTGGGACAAGGCCTGCCCTGCCCGGTCTATGCAAAAGTCGAATACTTTAACCCCGGCGGCTCGATCAAAGACCGGATCGCTGTAAATATCATCGAGGAAGCCGAGCGCAGCGGCCGGCTCAAGCCGGGCGGTACCGTTGTGGAGGCCACCTCGGGCAATACCGGTCTTGGTTTGGCGATCGTTTGCGCAAAAAAAGGCTACAAGTCGATCTTCGTTCTGCCCGACAAAATGAGCCAGGAGAAGATCCAACTCCTGCGCGCCTATGGCGCGAAGGTTGTGGTGACTCCGACGGCGGTGGAGCCGGATGACCCACGTTCGTATTATAGCGTCTCGCGCCGCCTGGTCAACGAAACTCCCAATGCGATCCTGGCCAACCAGTACCACAACCCCGAGAACCCGCGCAGCCACTACCTGACCACCGGGCCTGAGATCTGGGAACAAACCAGCGGCCGGGTCACCGATGTGATTGCCGGAATGGGTACCGGGGGCACCATCAGCGGTGTGGGCCGTTTTCTGAAGGAGCAAAATCCCGACGTCCGCATCGTGGGCGTGGACCCGGCCGGCTCCCTGCTCATGGAAACCTGGCGGCAGGGCCACATCCCGGAGGGCGCTCACCCGAAAACATATAAGATTGAAGGCATCGGCGAGGACTTCCTCCCTACGACCCTGGATCTATCGGTAATCGATGATGTGATCCAGGTCAGCGACAAGGAAGCCTTCCTGGCGGCGCGGCGCCTGGTCAAAGAGGAAGCTATTTTCTGTGGAGGTTCCTCGGGCGCCGCCATCGCAGCCGCCCTGGGATATGCAAAAAAGCTGTCCTCAGACCGCCTGGTGGTAGTGATTCTGCCTGATTCGGGCTCGCGCTATCTTTCCAAATTCTATGACGATAATTGGATGCGTGAAAACGGCTTCGTGGCAAACGATTGGAGTGAGCGCCTCCTGAGCGAGATCCTGGCTGTAAAATCCACACAGGGTCTGATCGCCAGCCATGTCGATGACCGGATGACCGACGTGATCGCCATGATGAAAACAAACGATATTTCCCAAGTGCCGGTCTTGAACCCGGATGGATCCCTGGCGGGCCTGGTCACCGAAGCAGATCTCTTTAAACATATGGTCAGGAGCGATCACGTTCATTCTGCCGACGAAACCATTGCCGAGGTCATCCATCGTACCCAGTCGGTCTTTCCGGCCAGTGAACCCCTCGAAAATGCATTAGCGGCCATCCTGAAGGAGCAAGTGGTTTTGGTGACGGAGCAGGATCGCCCGGTCGGCATCCTGACCAAGATCGATGTGTTGGACTTCATTGCCCAGGAGATTTAACCATGTCAGAGAAAGTATCCATGAAATTTGAAACCGCCTGCATCCACGCCGGCCAGTCACCCGACCCAAGCACTGGAGCAGTGATGACACCCATCTACCAGACTTCCACGTATGTGCAGGATGGGGTCGGTAAAACGCGCGGATATGAATATTCCCGCACCGGCAACCCAACGCGGGCTGCCCTGGAAGCCTGCCTGGCAGAGTTGGAGGGCGGCGCGTTCGGGCTGGCATTCGGCTCGGGCCTGGCCGCCACGGATGCGGTTCTACGGCTGCTGTCGCCGGGGGATCACGTTCTAGCAGGGAACGATGTCTATGGAGGCACCTACCGGCTGTTCGAGCGGGTCCTGCGTCCTTATGGCCTGGATTTTTCATATGTAAACACCACCGATCTCGACCAGGTGAAAAAAGCTCTGCGGCCAAACACCCGCCTGGTCTGGTTGGAGACGCCCACCAACCCGCTCCTGAACGTGAGCGACATCTTCGCCATCTCCGGGCTTGCTCACAACGGGCCTCGCCCGGCCTGGGTGGCGGTGGACAATACCTTCGCCACCCCCTATCTGCAGCAACCGCTGGTTTGGGGAGCCGACCTGGTGGTACATTCCACCACCAAGTATCTGGGCGGTCATTCCGACGTGGTCGGCGGCGCCCTGGTTGGCCGCGACCCGGCGCTGCGTGAGCGCCTGGCCTTTTTGCAGAATGCCGTCGGGGCGGTACCCGGACCGATGGACTGTTTCCTGATCCTGCGCGGCATCAAGACCCTGCCTGTGCGGATGGACCGTCATTCCGAAAATGCAGCCGCCATAGCCGACTTCCTGGCAGGCCATCCCAGGGTGGCACGCCTGCTGTACCCATACCACCCTTCCCATCCCCAGGCAGGGTTGGCGCGCCGGCAAATGCGCTCGGGCGGTGGAATGGTTTCGTTCATTCTCAAAGGCGGGGCGGAGCAGGCGTGCCGGGTGGCGGAAAGCACCCGTCTCTTTGCCCTGGCGGAATCCCTGGGTGGGGTGGAGTCATTGATAGAGGTGCCCTCCGCCATGACTCACGCCTCCACAGCCAATTCACCCCTGGCTGTTGACCCGGGCCTGGTACGCCTTTCTGTGGGTATTGAGAATGTGGAGGATTTATTAGCGGATCTGAAGGAATCCTTAAGTAGATGATAGAGGCGCTCGCGGAGAGAAATTTGGCAAGGTGCCAGGATTCATTTTCACGGATCCCATAGGCTTAGTGAGGAATGAAGTGGGCTATATTTTTTTGATTCCACCACCCGCTTATGAAACTGAAACTTACTTTGCGGATAAGTACGGTATCGAATTCGATCATTCAGTTTTGGGCCAAGGATGTCAAGGATGGTTTTGGCCCTTGACAAATATTTCAAACCCAATATAATAGCGACCAATCTAGTCGTACATTGACAGCCGCACTTGCCATGAAGATATCCAAAAAATCCGACTACGCCTTACGAGCTTTGTTTACCCTGGTGGAGCACTACAAACAGGGCCCCATCTCCATCCGGGAACTGGCACAAAGGAATGATGTTCCCAAGCGCTTCCTGGAGCATATCATGCTCGACCTGAAATCCCAGGGCTGGGTCAAGAGCGTATCCGGGAAGAGCGGCGGGTATATCCTGATGCAAGCGCCAGAGAAGATCAAGATGGGGCAGGTCGTGCGTTATTTCGACAGCCTGTTGGCTCCGATCAGTTGCGTTTCGGTCAGCCAGTATGAGCGCTGCAGCCAGGAACCCACCTGCCGCTTCCGGCGGGTCTTCCTGCAGATCCGAAATGATACGACCCGCTTGATGGACAATATGACACTGGCGGCGGTATTTTCCGGGCAGCCGGTACTTGCACAAGAAGTGTTTGACGAAGGGCTGATCGGCGGCGCGGGCATTTAGAAAAAAGGTATTTTAAGCACCGCACGTTTTTCGTAGCATTGAATAAATGCGTCCTGCAATGGGACGTAAAAATTTTTACTTTTTATATACGACTAGTATTGTCGTCATTCGAGTGGAGAGGACCAGATGGCTAAAATTGCAAAGGATGTCACTGAATTAATTGGGAACACCCCATTGGTGCGCCTGAACCGTGTCACGGATGGATCCAAGGCGGAAGTGGTGGCCAAGCTGGAGTTCTACAATCCGGCCAAGAGCGTCAAGGACCGCATCGGTTTTTCCATGATCGATGCCGCTGAAAAGTCGGGGGCGCTGACCAAGGATAAAACCATCATTGAGCCGACCAGCGGCAACACCGGCATCGCCCTGGCGATGGTGGCCGCGGCCAAGGGTTATAAGATCAAGTTGTTCATGCCCGAAACCTTCAGCAAGGAGCGCCGCATTTTGCTGCGTGCATACGGCGCCGAATTGGTCTTGACGCCTGGCCCGGAGGGAATGGGCGGCGCGATCAAACGGGCCGAGGAACTGGCCGCTTCCGACCCTGAGAAATATTTTATTCCCCAGCAGTTCAAGAACCCGGCCAACCCGGAGATCCACCGCAAGACCACTGCCGAAGAAATCTGGCGTGATACCGATGGGAAAGCGGATTATCTCGTGGCAGGGATCGGCACGGGCGGAACCCTGACGGGTGTGGGCGAGGTGCTCAAGGCGCGCAAGCCCTCCTTCAAGGTGGTCGCGGTCGAGCCGGATGCCTCCCCGGTGCTTTCGGGCGGAGAGAAAGGCCCGCACGTCATCCAGGGCATTGGCGCAGGGTTTGTACCGCAGGTCTTGAACACCAAGATCTATGATGAAATTATCCGGGTCAAAAATGACGATGCGCTGGATACCGCCCGCCGCCTGGCAAAAGAAGAAGGATTGCTGGTGGGTATCTCCTCGGGTGCGGCAGCCTGGGCAGCCCTGCAGGTGGCAAAACGCCCGGAAGCTGCCGGTAAACTGATCGTGGTTATCATTCCTGACTTTGGTGAACGTTATTTGAGCACCGTACTGTATCAACACCTGGCAGATTAAGTTCCCTTCTCCTTTCTTATTTTGCCAGATGCCCGGCGCCGTGGCGGGCCCTGCACTGATAGCCAGTGGGGCAGGGGTAAGGCCAAGGTTTGCAAAATCATTCTGTACGGGTTTCCCTTGCAGGGATTTTGCAAACCCCACCGGCGCCTTTCGTTCGAACAATTGAATAATTGATTTACTCTTATCCAGAGAGGCGGAGGGACCGGCCCGTTGATGCCTCGACAACCTGACCATTCCATGAGTCAAGGTGCCAATTCCGGCAGAATGATCTGGAAGATGAGAGGCTGTCTTTGCTAAATATCTCAGCCCCTTCATATCCGGAAAGGGCTTTTTCTTTAGGTAGTGGATGTAAGTAAATTTATTTGACGACGTGGCCAAGTGGTAAGGCGAGGGTCTGCAAAATCCTTATTCGTGGGTTCAATTCCCACCGTCGTCTTTGGTACGAGAAGTCATTTCGACGCTCGTATTAACAACTGAATATCAACGATACGCTCTTATCCAGAGAGGTGGAGGGACCGGCCCTTTGAAACCTCAGCAACCTGACCAATCAATGAGTCAAGGTGCCAATTCCGGCAGATGTACGTTCTGGAAGATGAGAGGCCAGCTTGAATTAAAGTAGACCTCTTCATCACAGAAGAGGTCTACTTAATTCTTTACAGAAGCTGGAGAGAGCGGTCATCAGGAGGAGGATGGCCTATGTGCAATAAACAGTAAAGAAAGTTTTAGTAAACGCCAAATTGGCGTACCTACAGATTGGCGAAACAATTTGCCTGCCGATCATTCGATATTTCAAATCATAAAAATTCTAGGAGAAAATAACATGACCACCAATACCCGTAAGTATGGTTTTTCCACCCGCCAGCTGCATGCCGGCCAGGTACCCGATCCCACCACCGGTGCGCGCGCCGTGCCGATCTACCAGACCACCAGCTACCAGTTCAAGAACACCGAGCACGCCGCCAACCTGTTTGCCCTGAAAGAGCTGGGCAACATCTACACCCGCATCATGAACCCCACCACAGATGTGCTCGAGCAACGCATCGCCGACCTGGAAGGCGGAGTAGGTGCACTGGTAGTCAGCTCAGGGCATGCCGCCCAGGCCCTGACGATCTTTACGCTGGCTGGGCAGGGTGATCACATCGTCAGCAGCAGCCGGTTGTACGGTGGCACCTACAACCAGTTCAACTACACCTTCCCGCGCCTCGGCATTAATGTCACCTTTGTCGACCCGACCGATCCGAAGAACTTCGAGCGCGCCATCCGCCCGAATACCAAGATCATCTACGGGGAAACGCTCGGCAACCCGGATATCGCCGTGTTTCCGTTCGAGGAAGTTGCTGAAATTGCCAAAAGGCACAAGATCCCGCTGGTGATCGACAACACCTTCGCCACGCCTTACCTGTTCCGCCCGTTCGAGTGGGGCACGGATATCATTACGCACTCCACCACCAAGTTCATCGGCGGGCACGGCACCAGCATCGGCGGCGCCATCGTGGACGGTGGCAAGTTCGACTGGCACAACGAACGCTTCCCCAACTTCACCCAGCCCGATCCTTCCTACCACGGGCTGGTATATGCCGATCTGCCGGCGGTCGGGCTGCCCTCCTTCATCATCAAGGCGCGCGTGCAGGTTTTGCGCGACTATGGCTCCTCCCAGAGCCCGTTCAACAGCTTCCTGACCATCCAGGGCGTTGAGACGCTTAGCCTGCGGCTCGACCGGCACGTCCAGAATGCCCAGGCCGTGGCCGAGTGGCTTGAGAAGCACCCCAGGGTCAGCTGGGTCAAGTACCCCGGCCTGAAGAGCCATCCCGATTACGAGCGCGCCAAGAAATACTTCCCGAAAGGCCCGGGCGCCATCCTGGGCTTTGGCATCAAGGGCGGCGCGGAAGCCGGCCGGAAGTTCATCGAAAGCCTGCAGCTCTTCAGCCACCTGGCCAACGTGGGCGATGCCAAGAGCCTGGCCATCCATCCCGCCACCACCACCCACAGCCAGTTGAGTGAGCAGGAACAGGTAACTGCGGGTGTGACGCCTGACTTCGTGCGCCTGTCCATCGGCATCGAAGATATCGAGGATATCCTCTGGGACCTGGATCAGGCCCTCAAAGCATAAGGTAAAAGTCTGAATGGTGAATGCAGAATATTCTGCATTCACCATTCTGCATTAATCATTTGGAGGCGTTATGCCCGTTCGCATCCCTGAAAGCCTGCCGGCCCGCCTGACGCTGGAAAGCGAAAATATTTTCGTGATGGGCGAAGAGCGCGCCCGCCACCAGGATATCCGCCCGCTGCGCGTCGCCATCCTCAACCTGATGCCAACCAAGGTTGCCACAGAGACCCAGCTTCTGCGCCTGTTGGGCAACTCCCCTTTACAGGTGGAAGTCACCCTGCTACACACCGCCTCGCACGAGTTAAAGAACGTCTCCGCCGAGCATCTGATCACGCACTACAAATCCTTCGCCCAGGTGCGCCGAAAAAAGTTCGACGGCTTCATCATCACCGGCGCGCCGGTGGAGCTGCTGCCCTTCGAAGAAGTGGACTATTGGCCGGAATTGACCAATATTCTGGATTGGGCCGAAGATAATGTGTTTTCGATGCTGTACATCTGCTGGGGTGCCCAGGCCGGGCTGTACCACCAATACGGCATGCCCAAGTACCGCTTGCCCGAGAAGATGTTCGGGGTCTTCCCGCACCACGTCTTCGAGCGCTACCACAAGCTGATGCGCGGCTTCGACGATGTTTTCATGGCGCCGCATTCGCGGCATACCGAGATCAGAAGAGAAGATATCGAGCGGGTGCCCGAGCTGCAGATCCTGGCCGAGTCCGAGCAAGCCGGGGTGTACATCGTGGCCAGCCGGGATGGCCGGCATACCTTTGTCACCGGCCACTCGGAGTACGATCCGCTGACGCTCAAGGCGGAATATGACCGGGATGTGGCCAAAGGCCTGCCCATCCAGGTGCCGGTCAACTATTTCCCGGGCGATGACCCGTCCCAGCCACCACTGGTCCGTTGGTGCGGCCATTCGCACCTGCTCTTTTCCAACTGGTTGAATTACTTTGTCTACCAGGTTACGCCTTATAAAGTTCAGGAGATTCCTGACCATCCCACTATCAAGGATTTCTGATGGGAAAAAGTGCTCCGTTGCGGTACCTGGCAGTCGCCTTTGATGTTTCCCCAGATGTGCTTTCCCTGGGTGTCAAGGTGGTCGTCTTGACAATAGGAGCCATCCATAACAAAGAAAAGGCGCTTGAGTTCGACGTGTTGCGCAATGATTTCTCGCGAAGGGTAGCCGGGCAGCTTTCCCCTACTCTTATTAAGGAAAGTAAGATTCTGCAAGGGTTTCGCGATCTGCACACAGCCATTGGGTTTTCGAACCGTACCTTTCCGGCAGCATCGGAGAGTTTGATGGAATATATGCTGAAGAACCACCACCTGCCCCAGATCAATTTACTGGTCGACATTTACAACCTGGTCTCGGTGGAAACGGGGTTGGCCCTGGGAGCACACGATCTTTCCAGGGTTACTGGTGATGTCCATCTTCGGATTACTTCCGGGCAAGAAAGTTATTGGCCAATCGGTTCTGCCGGACCCAAAGAGGTTCGACCGGGCGCTTATGCCTATATCGATGACAACAACGATGTCATCTGCATGTTGGAGGTGAAACAGGTCGAAAAGACCAAGGTCACCATTGATACCAGAGAATGCCTGTTCATCATCCAGGGAAATGCTGAAACAGACGATGCCTATCTTCATGAAGCTGCCGTCCGTTTGATTAACTTGATCCGATATTACTGTGGAGGATATGCCCGGATCCTATACCCGGATTCATTTGCCACAAGTAAATAATGAAAAATTCGCTAAAAAGGAAAACTTTTATGACAACCCAACCCCTTCAAAAAGTAGATCATTCTGCCCTTAAGGCAAACCAATTGACCATCATCCTGCTCAACATTCTGGCCTTTGCCTTCAATCTGCCGATCCTGGCTGCCTTCGTTGCCGTTGTAATGGGTCTCGGCTCGCTTCTCAAAGTGCCTGGCTTCATCCTGCTTTACCGCTATATCTTTAAACCGTTGGGTCTGCTCAAACCCGATGTGCTGGAGGATAATCCCGAGCCGCATCGCTTTGCGCAGTTCCTTGGCTTTATCTTCATGACCGCCGGTTCCATCGCCTTATTCCTTGGCGCGGGCGTTCTGGGTTGGAGCCTGGTCTGGCTGGTGGTGGCGCTGGCCGCCCTGAATGCCTTCGGTGGTTTCTGCGTTGGCTGCGCGGTGTACTACTGGTTGGGCAGGCTGAGCGTTCCCGGTTTCACCAAAACCCCGCCGGCCGGAATTCTCCCTGGTTTGAAGCCAAAGGCTCAAGGCTGAAAATGGATATCCTGATCCGCTCTGGGATCGCCCTGCTGCTCCTTTTGGCTGGAACCAGCCTTAGCCTGCTCTACCAGCGCTGGCTTAAGTCTCGTTCTTCCAAATTCCTCCCGGAGCTTGGGCCGCTGCATCCTGGAACTTCTATCTTGGTTTATTTCACCACCCCGACCTGTGTCCCGTGCAAAACGGTCCAACGCCCGGCCATCGAACAATTGAGTCAGACGCTTGGCGATGCGCTTCAGGTTTTTGAAATCGACGCATCCCAGCGCCCAGACCTTGCCAGTCGCTGGGGTGTCCTAAGTGTTCCAACCACCTTTGTTATTGGCCCGCGCGGCGAGGTGCGCCACGTCAACCATGGCGTTGCACGCGCAGAAAAGTTATTGGAGCAGATCCAGCGCGGGTAAATTTATTCTGCAGGTATTAAAAATTGATCTTGATCTAAACCTGTTTCTGTCTCAGCAGATAGTCTCATGCAACTGCGAAAAGATAGATGCCCTGCCCTGTTCGCTTCATTATCGCCAGAAATGTGCCAGGGGAGTAATTGTCCTGATGTCACGAGGATGGGGGCAAATAGAAATGTTTGAGCTCAGCAAGGTTGACGTAACTATACCTGTGAAGGATAACAAGTGGCAATTCTCTTTGCAGGAGAAGATAGATCTGAGATAATTGAAGCGCAGCAAGAATCCCAAAACCGGAAACAAGAGATGCGCCAGATAAAATTTACAGAAGAAGAAATCACGCAGTTGAAATATGAAAGCCTGTATCACAAACATGCGTTGGTCCGCCGACGAATGCAGGCATTGCTGCTCAAAGCCGAGGGGCTGTCACATGCGAAAATTGGAGAGATTGTAGACATTTGCCCAACAACTTTGCGGAAGTATTTTGACACCTTTTTGAATGGTGCCGAGGCAGGACGAGTTGAAGCACTAAAAGAATTGAAGTACAAGGGGAAGCCTAATCGGTTGATGGAAAAGAAAGTTGAGATTATTGCGCATCTGGAAGAAAATCCACCGGCAACCCAAAAGGAAGCGCAGGCCAAGATCAAAGAGTTGACCGGCATTCAGCGTTCCTTACCGCAGGTGCGCGAATTTCTCAAAAAAACAAGATTCGTCGTCGCAAGGTGAAACAAATTCCGGTCAAAGCGGATATTGAAGCCCAGGAGACCTTCAAAACCGAAGTCTTGGAACCGCTGGTTGAACAAGCTCAGGCAGGAAAGATACAACTTTTCTTTGTAGATGCCGCTCATTTTGTCATGCTGCCTTTTCTGGGTTATCTCTATTCTCTGACGGTCCGCTTTATCAAGGCCGCCAGTGGAAGACAGCGCTTTAGCGTCTTGGGCGCATTGAATGCGGTGACAAAAGAAGTTGTCACGATTACTGACCATGGCTACATCAATGCGGTCTCTGTCTGTGCGCTATTACAAAAACTGCATGACCAATTTAGACAGCTACCCATTGTGGTCATCATGGACAACGCTCGGTATCAACGCTGTGCACTTGTCGAAGAAACCGCACGAAACTTGGGAATTCAGCTTATCTTTTTGCCGCCTTATTCTCCAAATCTAAATCTAGTCGAGCGGCTATGGAAATTCGTAAAGAAGAAGGCGCTCTATAACCAGCATTATGCTCACTACGAACAGTTTCACAAAGCTATTTCAAACTGCCTGGAGCAAACTGGCACTACCTATAAATCAGACTTGGATACCCTCTTGGTTGCCAAGTTTCAATCCTTCAAAAATACCATTATTCAACCTTAATCAGTATAACAAAAAAAAAGCGTACCTGGCAAAAATCGCCAGGTACGCTTTTTACGAACGATGGATTTATATTCCCTGGCTCGATGGTGGTCAGCGTTGAATACGTGCAGAACCGCCTTTCGCAAATGCGCGCACCTGCTCCAGCGTTGCCATGGTTGTATCCCCAGGGAAAGTGGTCATCAGCGCGCCGTGTGCCCAACCCAGGTTGACCGCCTCCTGTGGTTCCTCGCCGCTCAGCAGGCCGTAAAAGAACCCGGCCGCGAACCCGTCCCCGCCCCCGACGCGATCGTGGATGTCCAACTCACAGGTCGGAGAGATATAGGTCTGACCATCCAGCCATGCCACGGCACCCCAACTGTGCCGGTTGGTGGAATGCACTTCCCGCAGCGTCGTCGCCACGATCTTGATCTGCGGGTATTTTTTCACCACCTTTTCGATCATCCCGACGAATGCGCTCGGATCAAGTTTGGATCTGGCAGCCACTTCCGGCCCGGGAATGCCCAGACCCAACTGCATATCTTCCTCATTCCCGACCAGGATGTCCACATTCTCAACGATGCGACCAATGACCGACTGGGCACGCTCCGGCCCGCCCCAGATGTTCCACAGCTTGGCGCGGTAGTTCAAGTCAAAGGAGATCACCGCCCCGGCAGCCCGGGCCGCCTGCATGCCTTCGATGATCACCTCGCCGGTTGTTTCCGACAGGGAAGCAAAAATGCCGCCGCTGTGCAGCCAGCGCACGCCTCCCGAGAGGATCGCTTTCCAGTCGAAATCCCCGGGTTTGAGCAGGGCGGCGGCTTCATTGGCCCGGTTGTAAAAAACGACCGGGGCACGCACACCGTAGCCACGGTCGCTGTAAACCGTGGCCATGTTAGGTCCGTTCACGCCATTGTGCTGGAAGTGCTTGTAGAAGGGGGTGATCCCCATGGCGCGCACCCGTTCGGCGATCAGATCGCCGATGGGATAGTCAACCATGGCAGCCACCATGCCGGTGCGCAAGCGAAAGCAGTCAGACAGGTTGGCGGCGACGTTGTATTCGCCTCCACTGGGGTGTACCTGCCACTCCGTGGCTTTGCGGAAGGGGATGATCCCTGAATCCACGCGGTGGTTGAGTGCCCCGAGGGCGATCAGGTCCAGGGTACCAGCCTGCATAATGTTCAATCCATATTTCATCAGTAAACTCCTCGTTAACTTTGGTTCCATTCCGTGTGGAATGTGCCGGCGCGGTCAACCCGCCGGTAGGTATGCGCGCCGAAGTAATCCCGCTGCGCCTGGGTCAGGTTGGCGGGCAGGCGCTCTGAACGGTAGGCATCCAAATACGCCAGGGAGGCCCCCAGGGCCAGAACCGGGATACCCATGCCGATGGCGGTCTGGACCACCAGCCGCATAGCCCCCTGGCGGCTTTCCACCGCTGAGCGAAATGAATCGTCCAGGAGCAGGTTGACCAGCGCCGGATCGCGCTGGTAAGCGGCCATGATATCCCCCAGTAGATCAGCCCGAATGATGCAGCCGGCACGCCAGATCTTGGCGATCGAGCTCATCGGCAGCTCATACTTATACTCGTCGGAAGCAATCTTGAGCAGCCCCAGCCCCTGGGCGTAGGAGATGATCTTGCTGGTATACAAAGCCTCCCGGGCAGCATCGATCAGGATCTGGCGTTCGCCCTTGTACACTGGGACCGGTCCCTGGATCAACCGGCTGGCACTGACGCGCTGCGTCTTCAGGCTGGAGAGGATGCGGCTTTCCACCGCCGCATTGATGGTGGGGATCGGAGCGCCGACATCCAACGCATTCTGGCTGGCCCACTTGCCGGTCCCTTTTTGCTGGGCCTCGTCCAGGATCAGGTCAAGCAAGGGTTTGCCCGACTCGGGATCCTTCTGGGCGAAGATATCAGCGGTAATTTCGATCAGGTAGGATTTGAGCTCGCCGGCATTCCATTCAATGAAAACGGCATGTAATTCTTCGGCCGAAAGCCCCAGGCCCCGCTTTAACAGATCGTATATTTCCGCGATCAGCTGCATGTCCCCGTATTCAATGCCATTGTGCACCATTTTGACATAATGGCCCGCCCCGCGCGCTCCCATGTATTCCACACAAGGCTGGCCATCCTCTGCTTTGGCTGCAATGGCGCGGAAAATAGGCGCACTGGCCTCCCAGGCTGGCCTCTGCCCGCCCGGCATCAGGCTCGGCCCCCACAGAGCGCCCTGCTCTCCGCCGGAAACACCGGTACCAATAAAGTTGAATCCTTCTGCCTCAAGCGCTTTGTTGCGCCGCTCAGTATCCAGGAAGAAGGAATTGCCTCCATCTATTAGAATGTCGCCTGGCTGCAGGTGAGGCTTGAGATGCTCGATGGCACTATCCACCGGTGCGCCAGCGGGAACCATCAACAGGATGCGGCGGGGTTTCTCCAGCGCCCCCATCAGGGCGGCCGGCGAATCGACGCCGATGATCTGCTTCCCGGCTGCCGGACCATCCAGGAAGGCTTTGGTTCTGGCACTGTCCAGATCATACCCTGCCACCGGAAAACCATTTCGCTCCATGTTCAATGCCAGGTTATGTCCCATAACGCCCAGACCTACCATGCCAATTTTAGAGTTCATAATTCCTTCTCAAAAATAATCTCACCTTACGCGCAGGGTGCATAAACCGGATGCATGATGAATGAAAAATCGTTTGCTTTGTACAGCGAATATCGCATCAATTCCTTCGATCAAACCACAGCGGCTGGCTTTTTGGCACGGTTGAGTGGGGAAATTGGTCACAAAGGCGTTCAACGATTTCAGGCTGAAGAACCTTTTATCCAGACTTGCGCCGCACCGGCCAGACCCGCATCGCCACCGAGCTGCGCAGGAACGAGCCTGGTTTTCTCATAAGGTACCAGGCCGCAGTTTTCTTGAATAGTTTGAAGGATCTTATCTAAAAAAAGGTGGCGGCTGTGCATCACTCCACCCCCCAGGGCGATAACATCCGGGGTAAAAAGGGTGATCAGGTTGCCAAATCCCAGTCCCAGGTAGTAGGCCTCCTGCTCAACGGCAAGCCGGGCGACCGCATCACCCTGTTCAGCCGCCCTGCAAACTGCCAGCGCGCTGGAAAGTCCAGCGCGTGCTGCCAGGGCGGGACCGCCGGCCAGGCTTTCCCAACAGCCATGCGCGCCACAAAAACACTTCGGGCCGGAAGGGTCAATGACATGGTGACCGATCTCAGGGTGAGCACCTTCCACGCCGCGGTAGAGGCTTCCGTCGAAAACCATCCCGCCCCCGATGCCGGTGCTGATGGTCACGTAAATGAACCGTTTTGCACCCCGCCCGGCGCCCCAGGCCAGTTCTCCCAGCGCGGCGGCATCGGCATCATTTTCCAGGAGAGCGGTTACACCGAAAACGTTCTGGAGTTCAGCGGCAATATTGTTACCCTCCCAGCCTGGCAGGAACTCGATCTGCCCCAACGTTCCTGTGGATGGGTCAACCGGCCCGGTGCAACCCACGCCGATCCCCTCCAATTCCCCGCCAGCCTGTTGGGCAGTTTCCCGCAGCATTGAAAAGATAAGCGCCAGACCATCCTGCAATCCGAGCTCCGCGCCGCTGGGATTCTCGCGGCGCGCCAGGATCTTCCCGTCGCTATTCAACATGCCCACGGCGATTTTCGTGCCGCCGATATCAACCGCGCCGATCATTGTTTCACCACCACCTGATTTTTAACGAAATAAATGCCGGTCATGGAAGCTCCACATGAATATCAAAACTGATCTCGAACAGCCGCTGCCAGGGCAGGGCTATGTTGCTTATCTGAACGTCCCGTACCAGACCGGCTTGCACGAACTGGTCGCGCAGTTCCCTGGCTGCGGCGGAGAGACGGGTTTGCAGGCGCATCTGGACTGCCCGCAGTTTATCTTCCGGCAGGCGCTCCATGGTCGGGGCCAGACCGAGAGCAGGCAGGTCATCGTAGAGGATGCGTGTCCGTTCAACCGCCTGATAGAAGTAATCATCAAGGTAGCGCCGGAAAAGGAATGCCAGATGGGCGGCCTGTTGGCCGGGAGTGGGATCACCCTTCATCATCAACAGATGCAAAACAGAATGGGCCAGGGTCGTGCCGAGCGTATTCCCGGCGGTATTCCAGCCGGCATAAGCCAACAGGTGCGGTGCCAGGCCGGTCTGCATGAGCTGCCGGCCAAGCAACAGGTCCGCTCCATTGACGAAGGCCACATCGGCCAATGCTACGGGCAGACCTTCATCCAATGCGGCCTGTATTGCCCGAACGAACTCCTCCACGCTGCGGCGGGGAGTGGTCATCTCCCGGCGGGTGAGACGGTACAGGTTATCAATGACAACGGGAATTTGAAAGGATGGGTCATTCAGCTCCCGGGCAATCAGTTCCTGCAGCTCAGCCGCGCCCTGGGATTCGGCCGGGGCGTTCAGGAAGAGCAGCAGGTCGGCCTGTTCAGGCGACCCGGCAAGCATGCCATTCAATGGAGACAGATGCGCTTTAAGCAGTTCGTGGATGGGGCGGTCTTCATAGGCAGTGACCGTCCGGGAGGAGAAGATGCTGGAGTAACGCGGCCAGACGCGCGGAAAATATCCGGCCCGCTGACAGGCGATACGCGCCAGCAGCAGGCTGGCGGTTTCATCCGCACCTGGATAGGTGATGGCCCGATCGCTCAAGCCTCGCAGGCGGATGATGCTCTGGAGCGAACGGGCTTCGGCAATGTTCCAGCCGTAATCGGCAGTATCATCCTGCGGCAGGAGCAGGTAATCGAAAACGCCTTCTTCCAGCCAGTCCAGCATGGTCCGGTTGACGGCGTGGTTACGCTTTCGCCCCTGCAGGTAGTCGTTGTAAACGGAGTTCTGGAATCTGCGCCCTGAGTTCAGCGCGCTCGATCTGCTCGACATGACCGGCTTCCCCCAAGCTGGATTTATGTTCCAGGGTCGAGAGGCGGAACATACGGCTGCCGTATTCTGCCCAGTAGCGTTTTTCCTCCTCGGCCGAGTTGGCCCGGCAGATGCGCATGATGACATTGTAGGCCAGGATGGTCAGGTCCGGTCGCCTGGCCTTCAACCGCTTCAAGATGGATAGGCGGGCGAGCACATTCGGGGAGGTCTCGCTGGAAGTGCGGCTGGGGATCAGGCCACCATAACCAAGCGTATCCACCGACACCAGCAGGGCATCCGCAGACGAGGCGGCTTTTTCCAGCCAGTCGACCAGTTCGGCGTGGCAACTGAGGCGCCAGGGGTTGCCCAACCACTCACGCGGTGGCAGTTCGATCTCAAACCCGGCCAGCGCAGCCAACTCGCGCGGGTAATCATAGTTGACCGGCCGGTCATCCAGAGGCAGATAGACCAGCCTGCCATCTTGCAGCGGCGTGTCGCCACTGCCCGCGCTGTGAACGGTCCTCATTTGGCACCGCTTTCCTTCAGGGCATCCACAAAACGTGCCGTGATCCACTGCGGGCGGGTGATGGCGCTGCCGACAACCACTGCATGAGCGCCCAGAGCCAGGGCCCGGGCGGCCTGTTCGGGGGTGGCGATGCGGCCCTCTGCGATGACCGGGATATTCCGGGGTTTAAGCACAGCCACCAACCGGGCAAGCAGGGCGAAGTCTGGTTCGGTCACCATGGGGCTTTCCGCGGTGTATCCGGAGAGGGTGGTAGATACAAACTCAGCCCCGGCAGTCACGGCGTCATATCCCTCCGCCAGGGTTGACACATCTGCCAGTACCGGCTTGCCGGTCTGCTGGCGGACTTGCTTGATCAACTGGCGGGCGGTCATTCCCCCGGGGTGGGGCCGCAGAGTGGCATCAATCGCAATCAAGTCAGCACCGGCGCCAGCCACCTGGATGGCAAGTTCAAGGGTTGGAGTGATATAAACCTCATAGCCGGGAAAGTTGACCTTAAACAAGCCAATGATGGGCACATCCACCGCCAGGCGGATGGCTGCAATATCCGTTGGAGTATTGGCCCGGATGGCAACCGCCCCGGCGGAGACCGCCGCGCGCGCCATGGCAGCCATGTGCCCGGCCCCGAAGAGCGGCTCATCTGGCAATGCCTGGCACGAAACGATCAGGCCGGCATGCAGACGGCTGGTCAAAGTCGCAAGGTCCAGAGCAGCTTCCATCATCCGATGAACTGGCGGCCAGTATAGAAAGTGAAGCGGTCTCCACGATAGACCGAATCTACGCTCTCGATAACATCATAGTCCCCTGTATAAGTAACCCGATGAGCTACCAGAACAGGCATCCCGGCCTTCAAAGTGAGCAGGCGGGCATCCTCTGCGGTCGGCACAATCGCCTCGATCTCGGCATCCGCCCAGCTTGGAAGGAGGTTGTATTTTTCGGTAAGCAATTTATAGAGGGATTGGCTGCCCAGATCTTCCTGGAGCAGGCCGGGACACAGATGGCAGGGCAGGTAGGCGGTCTCGACCGCGACCGGTTCCTGATCAGCCAGGCGAAGTCGTTTGAGCAAAAAGGCATGGTCGCCCTCCGGCAGGTGCAGGCGGGCGCGGATAGACGCCTCCGGCTCAACCTCCCGAAAGTCCAAAACCCGGGAACTGGGATTAAAACCACGTGAACGGATGTCTTCGCTATAACTGCGGAAGCCGGAGATCTCGCGAATGCGGGCCTGGGCGACAAAAGTGCCACGACCCTGCTGGCGGAAGGCACGCCCCTGCCGGACGAGTTCATCCAGGGCACGTTTGGCCGTGATACGACTTACCTGGTATTGCCGGGCCAGGTCGGTTTCGGAAGGCAGCAGAACCCCGGGCTGGAGCTGGCCGGATTGGATCTGATCCAGGATGGCCTGTTGAATGCGAAAATACATGGGTGGTCTGGGTTGGGGAAGGTTGGCATACATGGGCTAGTATCTCGTAAAATTCAAATATGGCGACAAATTCCACCTGGGGTTTCTTGCTCGCTGAACTCAAACACGGCAAAAATCAAATGAACAAGTTCAGCGGCCAAGCAAGGCAGTAGGAATATTTTACACCTGTATTTACAGGTTCCGTTTTCGGTTGAAAAGATTCGCAGCAACTGCTTTGGTTAAGCTAATTCCCATTCGAGCACCAAACCATCCCATGCAGGAACCTCGATTTGCCAGGCGCCAGACGCGCTCGCCAAATGTTCTTCTCCATTCTTACCCAACAACTTGATTTCTTTAATTGCCAGGCTGCTCAAAAGCAAGGTATTAATGGCGGTGTTGGAATGATTGGCCAGTACCGTATAGCCTCGTCCCCCGCCTGTCAGTGTTCCAGCCTCAACACAGGGGCTGAGTGTCCAGAAAGCGGCGTGGAGATTTGCATTCTCTGCCAGGGCCCGATAGACACGCCAGGTTTGTTCTCTGGCTTCAAAGGCTGACGGAGTGGTCGCAGCGATGGCTTCGAGAGGAAAAGCGCATAGCAGTGTTTTTCCCGATCCAATGGCGTTACTCACCAGGGCTGGCCGGCCTTTTTGATCGGTGGCGATCACTTCGCCGTCCGTAACCTCCAGGGTGACACCCCAATGTTTCGGGTTGGAGATGGATACCCCGTATTTGAGTACATCACCTTTGTTGAAATCGCCAAAAGATTTCCCGAAGGTCAGGATAATTTCCTCCATCGGGTCATGATCAATCATATAAGCGCCAAACAGCTCTGCCATGCCTGGAATGGCAGCGTCCGCGCTAAGAGATGCATAAAGTGTTCCCCCATTACGAACATATTCCTTCGCCTTGCCCCAGAATAGCGTATGAACATGCACCATATCGGATTCGGTGCTGGTCAGGGGAGAAGGGAGAAAAACGGAGGGGAAGTTGTACCACTCATCCAACTCACGCGGCATGCCAACTTTTAATCCGGCACGCCTCAGTGAGATGAAAGCGGAAAGCCATGCTCCGACCAACCAGTTATTTTCTTTGCCGAAATCCCTGGGAGGCAGCCCGGCGACAACTTCTGTGTCAGAATGATGCGCCACATACTGTCCTGGCGCCGGGCGTTCCATACCCATTTGGGATTGGTCACCGGCCGGTTTTGACCACTCGTGGGGCACAATTAGAGCAGCCCGGGCTTGTTCAGGCGCAACGCCTTCCAGTTTCATGGTGCTTAAGATGTGGGAAATCTGTCGGAACTCTTTCCCGGCTGGCTTGTCTTTGCGATCCCAGGTCGTCAGGCCGAACATTGTCTCGTGTGGAGTGATTTTATAAGGCGCACGCGTCCAGGCTTCCGGGCTGGCATCGGTGTAATCCCACAGCAGGAAGCCGTTCGCCCCGGCTGCCAGCGCTGAATAAATCGCAGTCCGGTCGTAGGCAGCAATTACTTCAGGCTTATATTGGGCGGAAGAAACGCCCAGCTCATGGATCATTACCGGGTGCCCGGCGCCAGAGGAAAGCGCCGTCTGAAATGCCCCGCAGTACGTCATCCGTTCGGAGAGCAGCGGATCGGGAAACAGACCGGGCAGGTACATTGGGTATGGGTGGACGGAAAAGAAGTCCACTTCATCTTTAATATTATCCGGGCGGAAAGGGCCCCGCCGTAGATCTTCCTGGTCGGTGCCAACGCACACCAGGTGGTTCGGATCGACCCGCCGCACAGCGCCAGCAATCAGTCGCGTCCAATTGATTGCCATTGCATCGGTGGTGTGGGGCGGTCGAACGATCCAAAAAGGAGGTTCATCGCTCAGATCCCAGGCGAGAATGGAAGGCTCGTCGCGATATCTATCGGCCAGCGCGCCCGCGTGGTTGGTCTCCAGTCGCAGCATTTCCGGGTCCGCCTGGGGGTGTCGGCCGTGCCGCCAGGGCACATCGTAATATCCGGTCTCGCCACCAATGAACAGGCAGGGGTGCAAGTAGATCTGATATTCGTGCGCCAGCTGGATCAGATAATCCAATTGCTCAAAGGCCCGAGGGTTATATGAACCCGGGTAAGGCTCGAACCAGGCCCAAAAAAGGTCGAATCGTATCGTATTGAACCCCAGATCTTGCATTTTGGCGAAATCAGCCTGAATGCCGGCGGGATCCCATTCGAGGGGCCAGTGCAATCCACTCGCAGGTACCCAGTGGGCGCCGATGGGGATAAAAGGCCCCTGTTCATTTGAAAGATAATGCCCTTTTAGTTCTACGATGGATAGCTTCATTCAACTATACCAATTCCTTCAGTGCAGGTGATCTGTAATCTTGCTATTCGGTAATGGTTACTTTGGATCCCAGGGAGAAACTGCCTGCCGGATGGTGGTGCAGCTCCGCCAGCGCCAGTGTCATCATCTGCACTGGCAGCATTTCCAGGATCGGTAACGCTGGATCACTGCATGCAGGCAGCGAAAATACGCCCTTTCCTCCCCGTTGCACCAGGCCGGCGCGGCCATTGGCTTTGATAATATCATCGGCCAGTTTGCGGTTGAGTGCAAAAGTTTGCCCGCTCCCGCCGAACACAAGCACGAACGATCCTGCCGCCACCATCTCAAATGGACCGTGTCGAAACGCTGCGCTGCTCATCCCCTCGGCTGCCACATGGGTAAATTCCTTCGTCGTCAACCCTGCTGTTCCCGCCGAGGCGATGGATGCGCCGCGCCCGGTGTAGTAGACCTGGCCAACTCCCTCCAGCATCGTCCGGAGTGACTGGATATGTTCACGCCAGCCTGAAAGATACTCCTGTACTTGTTGAGGCGTGTTCTTCAATTCATCGAACAGGCTGTTTCCGCTGATAAACTGGTCCCCCAGCCAGAACTGCGCCGCCAGTGCTGCCAGGTAGGTCTTGCACGAAACAGCCGCCTCTTCGCCGGCACGAGTGACCACACTATACATCGCCTGACGGCACAAAGGACTTTCCTCCGTGTTGGTGATAGCAATGATCTTCACCTGACTGCCGGTAATTTCAAGCAGCCGTACCGTCTCGACGCTCGCGCCTGACTGTGAGGCTGTGATCACCAGGGTATCTGCGTTCAGAAAGCCGTGTGAGTAGATCAATTCGGATGTTTCCACCAGCCAGGTTGCAATACCGGCTTCCATCAGACGCAGGTACAGAGGCAATAGCGCGAAGTATGAAGAACCCATACCGGTCAGCACGATCCTGTGCCACCTGCCGCTCAGCATGCCATCCTTAATTTCCTCCGGGAACGAGCAGCCTGTCAGAAATTCCAGTGTATCGCGCAAGGCCTTTGGCTGTTCAAGAATATCGGCTTTATAGTCACTCATGTCTCATTCCTTTTCTTCAAGATTTACTTCAAAGACTGCCCCGCTGAAACGGTCGAGCTGATATTCCCAGCCGCCCGCCTTTGTTTTGATAGTCTGTCTGCCCTTAGGGGAGAGCAGCGTAACCCGATCACTTCCACCCGCTGCGGTTACATTACCCACCTGGATTGCCCCAGAATGATTGACCAGAATAACATAATTACGCCTCTCACTGCCCAGTACCCCTGCTTCCACCTGTGCGTTTTCCACCGCATAGGCGCTGCGAATACCCGCCCATTGTTTCAACGCCTGGTAGATCTTCTCATATTGCGATCCGTTTTCAAAAGCGTTCGGTGTAATCCCCAGGTTCATCTCCAGCGGGTACGCGCACAACGCGGTTCGTCCGTGTTCATTTTGGTAATTGACGAATGCCGGGTTGCCATCCTGATCTTGCGCGATAACCCTTGCCCCCTCCAGCTTCAACCTAACGCCGGTGTATTCCAATCCTGCAGGCGCATGGAATGTATATAATTCTCCCTGATGGATACCGTAATAATCCTCGACGAACTTGAGGGTGATTTCGGAACGCCACGGCAGGCGATCCTCAATACTGATCCCAAAGAGCTCGGCAACAAACGGAAGTGAGAGTGCGCTCATCGCGGAGGTGGACGCATACAGACTACCACCACTCTTGACCCAGGGCAGGGCCTGCTGCCAGAAAGGCACATATAGGTGATATCCGCCAGTGTTGGTCAGAGGCGACGGCGCCAGTAAGAGCTTGCGGCTCTGCCAATTCCCGTTTTCGCGGGGGAACCCGGCGGAGAGTCCGGCCATCCGGCACAGGATGAACGCGGAGAGATAAGCCTGCATGAGCCGTGCATTTCCCGCCTCATCCGTCCGTTCTTCCAGGATATTACCGGGGGCATATTGATAGAGGCTATCCGCGGGAAAGCCATACTCGTTGTAATCAGAGCCGTGCGCCCATTCATGCGGCACAGGGATGCCGGCTTCTTCCTCAGCTGGTTCCATCCCCTCCAAATCAAGTAGATCCATCACCCGGCGAATATTCTCCATCTCCAACCCGTGTGGACGCGGTCTGCGCTGGTAATCGGTGATGCCAAATTGAGTCTCGTGGGGGTTGCGCTTATAGGGCGCCCGCTTGAATTGAATTTGCGGGTCTGCATCGGTCGCACACCAGGCGATAAAGCCCATACTGCCTGCTCCCAGGGCAGAATACATCATGGTACGGTAATACTGCCCCTGGCGCTCCGGGGAAAACATGGCGGATGTGGCACCGAATTCCTGCATCAGGACCGGTTTGCCAGCACCCAGACTCAGTTTTGTCTCAAAGGCGGCCGCATAGGTCAGGCGCGTGGAGAGCAACGGTTCTGTATAGAGGAAAGGCTCGTAGATAGGGTAAGGATGGACGCTGGAAAAATCCACCCAAGTTTTGATATTGTCGATGCGGAATGGTCCGCGTGAAATTTCCTGGGCCGCCGTCCCACATACGATCGGGTGATGCGGATCGCTGCTGCGCAAGCTCTGACACAGCAGTCGGGTCCAGTTGGAAGCCATTGCATCTGTGGTGGCTCCAGCCACGATCCAAAAGGGCGGTTCATCGGTCAGATCCCACGCAATGATTGCTGCCTCGTTACCATATCTGCGCCCGAACTCAGCGATATGGTCTGCCTGCCGCCGCAGCATCTCGGCATCCGCGTGGGGGTGTCTGCCATTGCGCCAGGGCACATCCCAGTAAGCATCCCCCACTTCGCCGCCGATGAAGAAGGCCGGGTTCAGATAAATCTGGTATTTGTGGGCCAGTTCGATCAGAAAATCAAATTGCCGGAAAGCCAATTCATTGTACTGTCCGGGTCGCGGCTCGAACCAGCCCCACACCAGGTCAAAGCGGATGAAATTGATCCCCAGCCCGGCCATGGCGGCGAAATCTGCATCTACACTCGCAGGTTTCCATTCATAAGGCCATTGCATTGCTTCAGATGCCGGCACCCAATTAACCCCGACCGGGATAAACCGGCGGCTGCCCGCGCTGAAATAATTCCCCGAAATGATCACCTTTTCCATATTAACTGCTCCCTTATTTTAGGCCAGTCATCGAGATGCCTTGGACAAACTGCTTCTGGGCGATGATAAATACGATCAGCACTGGAAGCGACATCATGGCAGCGGCTGCCATCAACTGGTTCCATTGAGTCATATACCGGTCCTGGAAGTTGGCCAACCCGATCGAAATGGTATAAAACTTGGGATCTTGAATGTAGACCAGAGGGTTGAGGAAATCGTTCCAGGTATTGAGAAGCGTAAATATCGATACTGCAATTAGGGCAGGCTTGGACAGAGGGATCATGATTCGCCATAAAATGCCCAGCTCCGAGCAGCCATCGATGCGAGCGGCATCCGAGAGATCCTTGGGAATGCCCATGAAAAACTGACGCATCATGAAAATATAATAGGCTTTCCCAAACCAGAATGGCAGGATCAAAGGCAGATAGCCCTTGTACCCGCCTCCCACAAGGTTTAAATTCCTAAAAACGATAAACAGGGGTACCAGAGTTACCTGGTCGGGTAGAACCAGGGTGGCAAGCACAATGATAAAAACCACATCGCGGCCTTTCCACTCAAGACGTGCAAACCCATAGGCGGCCAGAGTACAGGAAAACAGGTTGCCTAAAATGACCCAGAAACTGAGAAACACCGTATTGAAAAAGTATCTCCCAAAGTTAGAGACTTTTAACGCCTGCGGGTAATTGAGCCAATTGGCCGGGCTGGGGATCAAAATTGGTGGCCAGGTGAAAACCTGATTGGTATTCTTCAATGAGGTTATGATCATCCACAGGATCGGCACGAGAAATGCCAGGCTGATGATGATCAAGACAACATGCAGGAGCCACCTGCGCTTTCCGGAGAAAATATCGTTTGCTCTAGTTCCCATAATTCACCCAGCTTTTCGAACTTCTCAGGATAATTATCGTGCAAACCATGACCAGAAGGAACAACAGCCAGGCCATTGCGGAGGCGTACCCCATTTTTAAGTAGCGGAAGGCATTCTGATACAAGTAAAGCGGATAAAACAGCAGCGAATCGGCCGGTTGGCCGGAACCCTGGACGCTGATGATATAGGGAATGGAAAAGTATTGGAATGACCAGATGAATGCATTGATCAAATGGAAAAACATGATCGGTGTAAGCAGAGGAACCACGATATAGATGGTTTTTTGCCAGGCAGTGGCGCCATCCAGCTCGGCAGCTTCATAGTAGTCCAGAGGGATCTCCTGCAGCCCGGCCAGGTAAAGCACCATATCACTACCGATCATCCATAAGGTTATGATCAATAGTGCCGGCTTGGCCCAATCCGGCGAACTCAGCCAGGGCGGGCCTTGCAGGTGGATCAGGCGTAAGGCACCGTTGAGCAAGCCCCATTGCGGACTGAGAATCCAAATCCATACCACCGCCGAAGCCACCGCTGGTACAACCGACGGCATGAAAATCAGTGTACGGTAGATCGAATTCCCGCGCAGTTTATTGTTTAATAGGATCGCCAGTCCAAGAGCAAGAACGATCGAGGCTGGAACCACGATCACAGAAAAAATCAGGGTATTTCCCAGGGATTTATAAAACTTGGGATCGGAAAACAGGTTGATGTAATTTTCAAGGCCGATCCATTTGGGCGAGCCGAAAAGGGAATAATTGGTGAAGCTGTAATACAACGAAGCCAGTAGCGGGTAAAGTGTAAAAGCCAGGAATCCGATCATCCAGGGTGAAATAAATGCCAGCCCTAAAAATAATTTGCGCCGTTCATGGCCTATTTTCTTTTTCGCCAGGGGAGTCATCAAAATGGGTGCTTGAGCCGACATTCTTCAACCTCCGGATGCTTTATTATGAGCATTTGTTCGTCAGGGACGGTGATCCGTCCCTGACGAACGCTTTAAATCCTGACTTTATTTAGTATACCCTTTTGCATCTTGCAAGAGAATTTGCTGAGCAGCATCCAGGGCATCTTTTGGCGCGACACCTGAATTGTACATCTGGCCGATGGCGGAGGTCATCTCATCCAGATATTTCTGGCTGTAAGGTACCGGCGCCCAGGCAGCTGCGTTGGCTGAGGTTGACAACTGTGCAAAGAATTGCGTGTTGGGATCCTGGGTAAAGGTGGTCAGTTCGCTTGTGATTTGCGGCAGGTTGGAGATCTCGGCAGAAAATTCACGGGCGATATCTTTATTTGTGGCAAAGAAGATAGCAAACTCCATCGCCTCTTTCTGGTGTTTTGATGCGACCGGGATCATGATCGGGTTGGTGCCCAGGTCATTGGCATTGGCGTATTTCGGATCAGAATACGGGATGGCAGCTACACCATAGTGCAGATTGGGGGCATTGAGTTTGAAGAACTCAGGATTCCAGCAGCCATCAATGTACATGGCGACCTTGCCGAGTTGGAAGGGGTTATCGCCCTGGTTAAAACCGGTTGTGAAGGCAGTTACCTTGGACAAACCGAAGGTATTTTGCAGATCGAGATCCCATTGGAATGCGGACACGATATTGGGATCATTGAAGGTGGGGGCGCCAGTGGTCGGATCATAGAACTTTCCGCCCTGATTCATGATGAAGTTCAAGGCACGCCACTCATCATTGAGCGGCATCCAGCCCAGCTGGGTGATGTTTCCACTGGCATCGACCTTGGTCAATTTAATAGCGTCGGCTTTCAGTTCATCCACGGTCGTTGGGGGCTTATTGGGGTCCAGTCCAGCGGCTGTGAACAAATCCTTGTTATAGTACAGGCCCCAGTTATAGTTTACGAATGGCAGAGCGTAGTATTTGCCCTGGTACATGCCCCATTCCAGCCCGGCGGGTACATCTTCGGATTCCAGTTGAGCCTTGATCGGTTGGATGGCAGATGTTAGATCAATGATGGCTCCCTGGCTCGCCCAAAGCGTGGCGACCTCAGAAGATCCGCCCATGATGACATCCGGTGAATCGCCACCAGACATGGCAGTGAGCATGTCATCATTGGATTTATTACCGGTTGTCACAACTTTAATATTCGGGTGAGTAGGGGTCCAATATTTAGCGATGATCCCATTGAGGAAATCTACTTCATGTGCATTGAAGCCATGCCAAAAGGTGATGGTAACGACCGGGCCGCCAGCAGCGGGAGCCTGGGTGGCTGCGGCAGGAGCCTTGGTGGCTGATGCACCGCAAGCCGTCAACACCATAGATAGCACCAGAATGACCGATGCCAGGGTAAACAAGCGCTTATTGTTCATTTTCTTCTCCATAAGTTTGATCTTATTGTTAGATTACAAAGGATAGTCAACCGACATTACTGGCATTGAATAAACACTCAGAAGATAAACCACCTCCTTTTCCTGAAATAAGCCCATAAAACAAGTTTTTTTATCTCTTGGAAAACTAATTTATCAGGCGCCAATATTCCGCAGTGGGTTTCTGCCTGTGGAAAAACTGAAACGATCCGCACGGTAAACCGATCGTACGTACTCAAGCAAGGCAAAATGTTCATCCATGGTCAGGTGCCAGATGATCAAGACTGGCGACCCGCTTGCCACTTCCAGATGACCGGCCTCTTCGGGGCTGGCTGCCCCGGCCTCGACGATCGCTTCACCCCAGGTTGGTTGATATCCATAGGTTTTTCGCATCACATCATACAGATACTGTTTTTCAAAATCGATCTGTTCCAGGCCTGGATACATGTCTTTCTGCAGGTAGGCCTGCTGTACCACCACCGGATTGTTGTTGGCCAGGCGCACACGAACCAGACAGTAATAATCGTGGTTTACCACCATCTTCAATTTTTCCATCGTTACTTTGTCAGCCTTCTCTACCTTTAAAGAAACCAGTTTGGAACTGGGCGTAAGGCCACGCGCCAGCATATCTTCGGTGAAGCTGGAATAAAATGAAAAGTTATTCAAGAAGGGCATAGCTACAAAAGTTCCGCGCCCCCGTTCGCGATAGGCCAGGTGGGCCTTGACCAGTTCATCCAGCGCAGCCGTGGCCGTGATGCGGCTGATACCGAATCGCTCCACCAGCTCCTTTTCAGAAGGAAGTTTCTCGCCTGGTTTATACAGGCCTTCATCGATCGACCTGCTTAAAATGTGCGAGATCTGGATGTAAAGGGGCATAAAACTGTTTGGATCAACGATGGCATGAGTTGAATTGTTCATTTTTCACCAAAGCAGTGGAGAAAACCAGAAGTCCATATGTAGACATGTTGCCATATTGATATATCAACATAATTATTGTATAATGAATTTAATCTTTTGTCAATCATCTTCTTTAGAAAGGAATCACAGCCATGCCCGAGTTTGTACCTCCCAGCAAGCCTTTAAACTTCTTTCCCATGGGGAATTGTCACCATGCAGATTTTCTCAAACAATCCCCTCCCCTGAATGCCAGAGAATACAAGGAGTTTATGCGAGGCGACCTGACACACATCAAAGAAGCCGGTTTTAACGTACACAATATGGAGTTCGGTTGGCTGGATATGGAGTACGGAGAGGATGTGTGGGACTTCTCGCGCACTGATGCGGTTTTCGAGTTGTGCCAGGAACTTGACCTGCGCATCTTTGCCTGGATGTTCGCCGAGCTTACCCCACGCTGGCTGATCAAGAAGTATCCGGATTGCAGGGCGGTGGCTGCCACCGGTTATAAGAGCGAAACCCACTCTTTTGGTTCCAGCCTGGCCCGCCAACGCATCCGCAATTTTTTTCATAAGGTCATCGAACGCTATGGCAACGATCCATTATTGATCGGTTACAACGTGGGCATCGAAACAGGGCTGTTCTGGATTGAAGAGCAGGACAGCAGTGAGCCTGCCGCACGAATTTGGGATTACAACCCGGAAGTACTGGCCGGGTTCCCGCAGTGGATGGCGAAAAAATACGGCACCCTGGAGGAATTGAACCGCATTTACCGCGACCATTACACTTCTTTTGCCGAAGTTGAACCACCCAACAGCCGCTTTATCCATGAGCAGTTCATGCTGATCAACCAGGTGCCCTGGCTGGATTGGCGCCTGTATATGAGCGACCTGCTGACCGATTACGTGCATTTTAAAGCCGATTGCGTGCGCGAGCTTAAGCCCAATACCGTGATCAGTGATCAGACCTATATTGTCGAACCGGGCTTTAACTGTCAAAACATCTGGAACATCAATACCAAAATGGATGTGGTAGGCACCAGCATGTTCGTCTCCAGCAACCCGGGTGAGTTTATTCGCGCCAGTTACTGGGAAGACTATTTTCGCAGTTCATCCAGGGGCAAACAATACTGGATCTGGGAGTTGCGCAGTGGGCAGAATGCCTGGGGGCTGAATAACTGGAGCAGCCCCATTTCGGCCGCCGAAACCGGACGTTTCACCTGGCAGGCGATTGGCCAAAATGTGAAAAGCATCCAATACTGGAACTGGCGCCCGCATATCGGAGGCGTGGAAGTGGGTGGGCACGGCTTCACCGAGCGCGATGGCACGCCCACCGACCGCTCCGCCCGGGCCGGGAATATCTGCAAAGTGCTCAATGGGCGTGCGGAATGGATCCTGGCGGCGGATATGCCCAAAGCGCAGATTGCCATCCTTGACAGTGAGCTTTCGCGCATCATCGCCTCCGGCGAGGGATCGGATAAGCTCGTGTTTGATTCCCAGGTCGGCGCCTATGCCCTCTTCAAATCACAGGGATATTACGTGGATTTTGTCAATGAAAAGGAGATCCAATCAGGGGGCTTGAAAGATTACCAGCTGCTGGTGGTGCCCTTTGCGTACGCCATGCACTCCAGCACTGGCGCCGCCATCAAACAGTGGGTCGGGCAGGGTGGCTTCCTGTTTTCCGGTATGTGGTGCGGTGCCAAGGATGGCTTTGGTTTCGGCCAGTATGTGGTGCCCGGTTTTGGCCTGGATGAAGTCTTTGGCGCCAGGGAAACCCGGCTAACCCCGGTTTTTAACACTCAGGATGCCCGGGTCACGAATATGTTTGGCGTTTTTGACCCGGTTGCGATGACCGGACGCCCGCTCTTCAGGATCATCGCACCGCTCTATCCATCTGCCACCGCTCAGCCGGGTGATCATTTTAATGGTTACAGATATGTTTCCAGCCTCAAACCGGCGGCGGAAACCGATGTGGTTGCCCTGGATGAGCGGGAGGATGTAGTGGCGGTGCGCCACCATTTCGGCCAGGGCCAGGCTTTGATGGTGGGCTCATTCCTGGTGCGGGAGAATGATTTTGCCGAGGATGGCCTGGCGCGCCTGGCACACGATTTCGCCCGGCTGGCCGGCATCCAGCGACCGGCGGAAATCCTCAACCGCGCCGGGCGGGAGGTGGAAGCCAAGCTGCTGGTCGGACCAGGCAAAACCGGTTTGCTGGTTCTGCTCAATGCCGAAAAAGAGGCATTTGATTTCACCCTGCGCCTGGATGGGCGAATTTTGCGGTCAGCGCTGGATCTGGAAACAGGCAAGGCCGCCGCATTCCAAAATGAGAACGGGGCTACCTTCATCCGGCTGGCGCTGCCTGCCAATGACGCCATTGGAATCTACTTCGAGGAATAAACACATTATGAATACATTTCTGCAAGATATCATGGATCAACCAACTGCCCTGGAACTGGTTTTGACTGATTTAACCGGTAAGAACCGCCCCATTCTGGAGCAGGCAACCAACCTGATTAAAAACGCACCGCGCATCGTGTTAACCAGCATGGGCAGCGCTTATTTCTCCCTTTTCCCGATGGCTTATGCCTTATCGCGTTTGCATCCGAATGTCCACCTGATCGAGACTTCTGAGTTGATGGGAATGCCATTCTTTCCTGGCTCGCTATACATCATTTTTTCGAGGTCAGGTGAAAGTGGAGAGATTGCTGAATTTTCAAGCCTTCTCAATCAGCGCGCCGAAAAATTAATCGCCGTTACCATGACGCCCACCAGTACGCTGGCAAGGAATGCCTCGTTGGTAATCCACGATGTGGCTTCCTACGATGGTTTTATTTGTACGAAGGCCTTTACCAGCCTGGCGCTGATCGGATCGCTGATTTGTTCTGCCATTGAAGGAACATTAACTCCCGAGCTTGAAAATCATTTGCGTTATTCATTCACCTGGATGGAGAATAACAAGCAGGTTCTATTGGCTGAGGTAAGCAACCTGGATTGGCTTGGTGCCAGTGCAACTTTTCTCTCGCGGGGCGCGGGATTGGGCCTGGCAATGACAGGGGCGCTGTGGCTCGAAGAGGCCGCCCGCGTGCGCGCATCTTTTATGGGCATCGATAATTTCTTACATGGACCGGTCGAACAGGTGGATGAACGCTTCCATGGTGTCTGGATCGACCTGCAGCCGGATGAGTTGAGCTCCAGCCAGTACCGTAGTATGTGCAGCAAGCAGGGGCACCTCATTACAATCGCTCCCGGGGCTGGCTACTCCACTCAGTTTCATCTGCCACATTTTGACCTGCCGCCAGCTTACCGGTTATTGCCAGCAGCCTTGCCAGTACAACTGCTGGCTTACCAAAGCGCTGCCAACCTGGGCTTGCAAGCCGGCGAGATGCGCTACCTGGATTGGGTGGTGAAATGAGTATCAATGCCGGTAAGGCTCCTGGCGGCGGCTATAATTGTCAGGGTGCCACTCAGCGCAATCTGATCATTCTGCGGCAGTACAGTGCTCCCGACATTTAGGTCAGACGATGGCTGGCGTGCGGAGTCTGGATGAGCTGCTCAAAACTCGCGGCCTGGGTGTGGGCCCACACTGGTGGAACCACCACCGAAGATATGATTGAGGAAGCCAATAAGCATGGATAGAAATAATATTACCCCTCCAGAATCCTTGGCCGGCCTGCTCTACTCCCAAATTGGCTACGATCTGCGTGCTCCCATGCGCGCGTTATGGCGGAACACCACCCGCGGCGCATTATCTGAGAACGCAACCTTCTCTCTGAAGAGAACTGGTAACGGAGAGACAATTCTCACTGGGCCGGTTACCTACTGGGGCCAATGCTGGCACAGCCACTGGTGGGTGGCTGATTTTTCTGCCGTGACACAAAGGGGCGAATATATCCTGGCCATCGAAGCAGATCATCAGCCATCTATTGTCAGCCAACCGATAAAAGTGGCGGAAAATTTGCTTTGGGAGGAAACGATCCGTACGGTTGCCATTGATCAGTTCGATGCGAGAGCCCGCCTGGCGCGTTACGGAAAAGGCTGGAAAGATTGTGGTTCCGACTGGCGCGAAGTCAGCAGCCATGCCGCCGCACTCATTGGCCTGCTTGACCTGCTCAACATTGGCTATGAATGGCTTGGACAGCCGGATGCCTTGCGGTTGGCCCTGCAAATCATCCATGGCTGCGACTTTATCGTCTCCTGCCAGGAGCGTGCCCGCGCCCTGGGCTGGCCGGAAGGCGCAATTGTGCATGAGATTCCCAATTATCCCGTGCTCATCCCGCAGGACCAGGGGCAAAGCGTCGTTGCCCTGGCACGTGCTGCACGTTATATTTACGAGCTGGATCCAGCCCGAAGTCTTGATTACCTGAATCGCGCCGCCCATGCCTATGAGTTCTTGACACGCCAATGCCGCCCTTCCAATCTGCCAAATTTCTCGGCCCAGCTGCATGGCGCTCCCGCTGGTTATGTCCCGACTTCCTGGATGACGGGTGATCTGATGATGATGGTCTGGGGTGGACTGGAACTGGCAAATTCGGGGCGGCCCGAATATCTGGAAGAGGCCGTGCGCCGCGCCCGTGAAGTCCTACGCCGCCAGGTGCGGCAGGATGCCCCTGAAGGGATATTTTTTGGACACTTTCGTACTTTCGAAGACGGTGCCTTTACCGAAAAAGCCTTCATCCACCATCATGTTGGATACGACACCGGCATCCTGTTCAATCACTACATATTTCCGCTGATGGAGTTATGCCGCCAATTACCCGACCACGCGGATGCGGCCCTCTGGCGACAAGCCGTCCACAATTTTGCCTACGGTTATTTCCTGCCAGCCTGCCGGGCGAACCCATTCAACCTTCTTCCGCAGGGATTTTATAGCGGCCAGGGTCTACTGGCCTTTTGCGGCCCCTGGCATGGTTTCAATGTCTGCTACGGGTACGCCGCTGCACTGGCTGCCCAATTGGAACTTTTTTTTAGTGATAAACAATTCCGCGCGATCGCGGTGGGCAACCTGCAATGGATCGCCGGGTTGAATGCAGGTTTTTCCAGCCAGTCATTTGAAGGCAGTGTCCTGTGGCGTGAGGAAATCCCCGCTGGAGAAGCCGTTCCATACAGTCTCATTGAAGGATTTGGCCAGCGCTCAGTTAAAAGCTGGTCAGGCATTCGCGGTTCCATTGGAAATGGCTTTTGCACCAACCGCCAGTTCAACCTTAAAGTTGAGCCAACGGCCGAAAACGATGGCCCATGGCGCTACTCCGATGAGGATTGGATTCCCCACGCAGGCGGCTGGGCATCTGCCCTGGCCCATCTGCGCATGACGATGCGCTATAAGAGTTAGCACAGGAAGCCATATTTCATGATCCAGGCTGGCGGCGGTATGATACTGGCAACCACCAGCTCCTGTTGAGTTTCAACCAGGGTAAACAAGCCATGCATCTGCGTTTTGATCTGCCCAATCCCGCCCGTATTAAGGATTTTTGGAGTGGAGAAGATTTGGGTGTACACGTCCAAAACATTCTTCTTTGACAACACCCCTTCAGATGCAGCCAGGATATTTATATAATGACCGGCCTCAAACAAAATCCGTTGAGCATCATTCTTCTCCTGAAGGGCAGAAGTGGGTCCGGCGCGAGACCCGGACCCATCTCTCCCGAGGAAATTTTCAGGATCGACATTTTCTGCTGATTTTCATTTTAAAGATTATCAGGAGCAGCAAAACAAGATGAAGTACATAGCGATTTACCATGCGAATTTGAACTACTCTGGCCTGGAAGAAGAGAGGTATGAGTTTGTTATTCGCAATAGTTATGAGAAGATCATTGATATCTATAACGATCCGCTGAAAGGCGTTCCATACTGCTTTGAAGCCTCCGGATATACGATTGATAAGATCAACGAGATCTGCCCGGATGTTATGGAAAAACTAAAGGACGCGGCGAAAAGGAATTGTGAGCTCCTGGCAAGCCCATATCCCCATTTAATGCTGCCCAATTTCCCTTATCAAGACGGTCTGAAATCGTTGGAATTTACCCTGGAAACGTATCAAAGGATCTTTGGGTTCACCCCTGAATCAGGTTGGAATCCGGAATGCGGTTGGCGCCAGGATGTTCCGCAAATGTTTAAAGCAGCCGGCTTCAAGAATTTGATCATTGATTGGGAAGCCAGCTTGATTTCGAGCAATGAAAAAATCAAACAGTTTGAAAGAAGTGATGGACCATATGGCCATCACCTGCCATATTATCCGGTCAGCCCCGCTGAAAAAAGTTTGCATTTCCCGATCAAGATCATGGATGGATTAACCGGCATTTTCCGTTCCGACCGCGTCAGCAACCGTTTCTTATTCTATTTGATGGCTGCAATGTCTGAAAATCCCCTCTACCAGCAAGTCAGTGAAGCGGAGCGGAATGACCATCAATCGATCACATTGGAACAGATCATTGACAACGTTAATTACTGGAGCGGAGATAAAGATGGCATTTTGATTACCTACGCTGATGATGCCGAATATATCGGCACGTCCGGGTATTTCCTGGTCAAATACTATAATAAAAATGAATATTTCCTCGAAAACCCCTCGCATGGCCGTTTGTTGCAGATTATCCAGGGGATCAAGAATTTAAGCGATGGATTCATTACGGTTAAAGATGCAGTCAGGCAGTATCCAACCATTACGGATCAAAAAGTGTATATTGAAGATGATATGGCCTGGCACCGCTCCAGAGCCTCAAGTTGGGCGAAAACACCTACTTCTTTGGAATGGGATCCGATTTGTAAGGATCTCAGTCGGCGGTTAAGCAAAATTGAAGCACGTTGTGTAGACAAGAAAATGCCGAAACTGCGGAAAGCCTGGTTTGCTCTGACCTGTGCTGAAAATTCCGATGGTCGTTGGCCGCCACCCCCGCAAAAACCTGGCGAATTTAATGTTAACTATTGTATGCATTATCTGGCGGAAGCTAAAAAGCTAACCAAAGAGTTGGAAGAAGACACCGGAGTAAAGTCATGAATAAACCGCTGTGAACGCCGAACAGCCGCTGCTGGAATCCGGGGATGTGCTCACTCGAGGATGCTCTTCTTGCTCTTCGGGCAGCCATGAATCAGCCCACTGCTATGGGCACAAACGCGATTTTTCGTACCAACCATTTTCAAAGATCTGGTTCGGGTGTTACAATCTCATTATGAAAAGTACAATTAGTATATTGTTTGTCATTATTTTTGCTCTTCTGGCCCTGAGTGCCTGTGGGTTTCCCCTTCAGAGCGAGCCTTCCAACCAGGTCAAAACAGGCGAACAAGCCTTGAGTTTATTGAGTGGCCGCATCCGGCAGGACAACCTTTATCAGGGCCGCTTTGCCTTCGAATGCATTTCCTTTTCCCTGGAAAATCAATCAGGCAGCGGATATGATATCAGCGTCCGGGAAAATCACAGTGGGACTTGTCCAGGCGATCCGAACACTGCTCCGCTCATCGACCTGTTCCGCGTCACGCCGGCTGGAAACATTCTATGGCTGCGACCGGATGGCAGTGGCACATATTTGCCTTATGATCAGGCCAAAGCCATCATACAAAAGCACTGATCTTCATAGGGCTGTCTTCGTCCTTTTACCAGCAAGCGCTTGGTGAAAAGCGTTTACTTTCCTGCGTTTCTGATTGTCCCAGGCGACCAATTATGGTGGCAGGCTGGTCGCCGATGTCGGTTCTCGAAGGGAATGACATTACCCTCATGGCGGAATCTCGTTTTCCCACAGGGTTTACGATCCCGATCATCCTTGAAGTCAACCGAATGGTTGCTGATTATGGAATTCCTTTAGCTCCATAGAAAAAAGGAAAGAGCCCCGCTCAGAACGGGGCTCTTTCGGTTGGCAATCCGGCTATTCAAATTGTTCGGGGTTTGTAATGGAAGAACGTTTTTAACTAACCACCTAATGCCTGTGCAACATTTGCCTGAACCTGGCCAATTACTGTCAGGATGATACCCAGCACGATCGCGCCTGTCCAGATCCACATCCAGGTTTTGATTTTAAGCGATTCATCCTTTACATGCATCCAACCCCAGATATAAGTATACAGCATGCAAATCAGGCCCAAAATGCCCTTCAGAACACCTTCTTTTTGGAACAACTTAACCAACACTACCAGACCAGCCACAAAGGCCAATGCCGATCCAATGAACTGTAGCATCTTCGATTCTCCTCTTCTTTGATGGAATTATGATTTAGACAAGCCCGAATAGCCGGATAGCCCAATATAGCATGAAAGCTGTTAACACCCAAGCGGTCAGGCCAGTGCGAGATTCTATATGGGCAATACTGGTAACCATTTTTTGGCGTTGCTTCTCAGGCAGCAGGAGCGAGACCAGAATAACTAAAAAAGCCGCTAAAAGTATCGGCGCAAAGGCATGGGTGCGCAGGGATGCCAGCACATGGCCGTGCACCAGTTCATCCACTGCGGCGGTCAACCCGCAGCCTGGGCAGGGAATGCCAAAGACCGCCTTGAAAGGACATGCCCAGCCCGGCAATCCTAATAGATGCAATCCCACCTGGAGCGCACCAACTCCGACAAGGACTGTGCCTTCCAGGCGATGTTCGAGTAATTGTGAAAAAGCAGGAGAAAACCAGGTTCGTCTAAGCGTGGATTCGGATAACATATAAGATCAGTCCTAAGAAAAATCAGTGCAGATCAACCGGCTCCGGTTCTTGCTCGAAAGAGAGATTATTTAACATGCTTCCTCCCTGGCATGTCTCCACGCACGGGGCAGTCACTCAACCTGCTACCCTCTTTATATCAAAGAGGCATGCCTGTCTAGAGCCAGGCTCGTCAGCAACTATTTTCTATCCGCAGTCCAATCCTAACCAATGTATAGACTTCCATATAATTACTCTGGCAATTATTGCACATTCTTGCCCGCCACGCAATAGTCTGAAACTACCCCATCGAAAACTCATCCCTCTTTCTTAAAAGGAATGGTCAAACCTGGTTTGCCCTGAAAGTTACCTTTTTGCAAAAGATAAGCTACAAAGGGTGGCGCTCTCCGCCTCTCGTGAGCTCATGCCGACTTGCATTGTTGATTTATGCACCCAGGCCACTCTGTGCAGAAAAAATGCACCAGTGCCAAAGCATGAAAACAATCACATGCGTTGTTGCAATCCCCGAACCAGCTTTTCGGCCGTGATGGGCAGTTCTTTTACCCGGACCTTTACCGCATCATAGACCGCATTCGCGATTGCCGGGGCAGTGGGAACGGTGGTGATCTCCCCGATCCCTTTGGCGCCATAAGGGCCATCTTTCTCGGGATATTCCAGCAACTGCGTTTCCAGGTTGATGGGGATATCCTGGCTGGTGGGCAACAGATATTCGGTAAAACTGTCCACCCACTGGCCATTGGATTTTAGAATCATATCCTCGTAAAGAGCATAACCAATTCCCATGCTCACACCCCCTTCGATTTGCCCTTCGGCATTTATGCGGTTGATCACCTTACCGAGATCATGAATGGCCACCAGGTCTTTTACTACCACCGTTCCCAATTCCGGGTCCACCTCGACGCGTGCCACGTGAGCCGCAAACGCAAATTTGACATGCGGCATTCCCACCGGCAGATGCTGGGGAGTGCTGCTTTCAGGATAAGGAAAAATGGCGGAAGCCATGGCCTGGATCGGCTCACCACACTCGGCCGCCCGGCTGGTAAATTCGCTGACGGGATATTGCTTCCCGTCCGGTGACGTCACTTTCCCGTTTGCATACTTGAGTCCGCTTGCCGAAATTTTCAGCAAAGTGGAGGCATAGGCCAGTAACTGTGTCTGGAGTGCGGTCGCTCCAGCCAGCATTGCGTTGCCCACCAGATACGTCATACGGGAAGCGCAGGTGACCCCGCCGTTGGGTGCATCGCGAGTATCGAACGGAGCCGTAATTATCTGGTCGAAAGGCAGGCCAAGTGCCTCGGCCGTGATCTGTTCGGCGACAGTGGACAGCCCTTGTCCCAGGTCTGGCGCGCCGAGATGGATCAATATCTTGCCATCTGGCAGCCATTCGAGGCGGTTATCGGAATTGTCAAGCACCTTGGCGCCCAGGCCCATACTTTGCATGCCCATGGCAAAACCAACCCCGCTTATTTTTCCAGGTGTGGCAGGAATCTGGCGTAAACGCTCGCGCGCTTGGATGGCCGACCGCAATACGGGCTCCAATCCCAGGGCGGTCTCGTTCACCTTCACGCGCGTGGGCAAAGCGTCGCCAGGCTGCAGGATATTCACACGCCGAAGCTCTGCTCCATCCATTCCCAGGCGTTCCGCCAGCATATCCATACAGCTTTCGATGGCAAAATGTGCTTGAGGGCTGCCAAAACCGCGCATGGCCCCCGAATATGGACTGTGGGTGTAAGCCACTTTGGTCTCGATGCTCACGTTTGGAATACGGTATGGGCCGGTAACCATCTCAGTCAGCAGGCTTCCAACAGCCGGGCCGTAGGATGCATAGGCACCCGTATCCATCCAGACCTGGCCAAGCAGTGCGACAAGGGTACCGTTCTTCCTGGCGCCAATTTTCAATCTGAATTTTGCGGGATGTCGCTTGGGGTGCGCGACAAATGATTCGCGCCGGTTGTTGACAATCTTGACCGTCCCCTTGATCGTCCAGGCAGCCAGAGCGGCTAATATGCAAAGGCTGGAATCTTCCTTGCCTCCAAAAGCGCCGCCGATGGCCGTGATAAGCACCTGCACCTGCTCAATTGGAAGATTCAGTACGGAAGCAATCGCTTTTTGATCGTTGAAAGGCTCTTGCGAACTGACCCAGACCGATATTCCTTCCCCTTCACGATAGCAAGCCACTGAGTTTTCAGTCTCCATATATCCCGGAGCAACTCGTTGGACGGAAAAAGTCTCATCCAGTACAACATCGGAGGCTGCAAAGCCGGCTTCAAGGTCGCCTGATTCCACATTAAATTGGGAAAGCAGGTTGCCGCCAGGATGCACGCGCGGCGCATCTGGTTCTAGCGCGGCAACGGGGTCAAGTACAGCCGGGAGCGGTTCATATTCAACGTGAACAAGCTCGGATGCTCGTTTTGCAGAAGTCTTGTTCGCCGCGATCACCAATGCAACCGGCTCGCCGATGTGCCGCACCTCGTCGATCGCCAGCACGGCTTGATCAGGGATGAGCGAACCGAATGTCTTGCTCCCGGGTATATCTGCCGAAGTCAATATCGCGGCTACATCGGGTTGGCGCAAGGCTTCGGAAATTTCGATGGAACAGATGCGGGCATGATGGTGCGGAGAGCGAACCAGAGTTCCATAAAAAGTATTTTGCAGGGGAATATCTGCGATATAACGCGTTGCCCCGCAGACTTTCAACGCTGCGTCTTTGCGAACCTCGGATTTGCCGATCACCTGATATTCATCGGCCATGCTGAACCTCCTGCGCGGCAAGTTTCACTCCAGAGATGATCCTGGTATATCCGGTGCAGCGGCAAAGGTTGCCAGCCAATGCCTCTTGAATTTCCGCATCGGTTGGGACCGGTGTGCGATCCAGCAGCGCCTTGGTCGCCAGCACCATACCGGGTGTGCAATAACCGCATTGGATGGCGCCAGTGGCAATAAAAGCTAATTGAATGGGATGCAATTGGCCGGATGGCGCGAGGCCCTCGATCGTCAGAACACGATGGCCCTCCACCTGGCTGATCAAAACCAGGCAGGAATTCACCGCTGCGCCATCCAGCAGGACGGTGCAGGCACCGCATTCCCCTTCACCCGAGCAAGCATCTTTTGCGCCAGTCAAACCAAAATCCTCGCGTAATACTTCGAGCAAGGTGCGCCCGGCCGCTGTGATGAGAGTTTGCGGTTGGTTATTGAGTGTGAAGTGGACTTCAAGAGTCTTCATGAGAGATTGCTTTCTGCCTGGTGGGAGGCAATGGCAAGGGCGCGTTTTATCAGCACATCCGCGGCATGGTACCGGTACTCGCGTGAAGCACGCAAATCATCAATCGGTGAAATATCAGAAATCATCGCCTGCGCGGCTTCTTCGAATAGGCTGGAAGTGGGGCGCTGCCTTTTGAGAACAGCTTCTGCATGCAGGCTTCGTACCGGTGTGGCCGCGACCGATCCCAGCGCGAGACGCGCGGTGATGATCGTTCCGTTTTCATCAAGCTCCAGAAATACTGACCCGCTGACCACTGCAATTGCCATGCCGTTCCGTCTGCCCAATTTTTCGAAATCCACTCCCCATCTACCGCTGGGGATAGCAAACCGAACGCTGTACAGGTATTCCCCCGGTCGCAGGCACGTCTGGCCGGGACCAATGAAAAATTCTGAAAGGGCAACCTGGCGCCGGCCATCTCGATTGACCAGCACAGCTTGAGCGTCCAGGCATAATAATGGCGTCGTCGTATCAGCGGCGGGTGATGCGTTGGCCAGGTTGCCGCCCAGGGTGCCGCGTGTCCGCGTCTGTGGAGAACCAACGCTCCTGGATGCTTTCACCAAAGCCGGAGCGACCTGCTGCAACGGGGGCGAATCAACAATCTCAGCATGCGTGGTGAGGCTACCGATCTCGATCGTGTTTGCCTGTTGCCGAATAAATCGTAATTCAGATAACCGGCTCAGGTCGATCAGGCGGACAGGACGTATCGCTGGGATCCGCTGCAGACGTGGAAGGAGATCGGTCCCCCCAGCTATTAATGTACCCGGTTGAGTGACAAGTAGATCGGCCAGCTCAGCAGTGGTTCGTGGCATGATGACATCCCAATCCGGCATGGTGATATCTCCTCAGTCTGTTTATCCTGGATGCTATAGCAGACGAAAATTGATCAACTCGCGATTGAAATAGTTCATGGAGAATGCAAGGGGGATCTTTTGTGTCTCATCCAGGAATATATCTCGATTTAAAGAAAAATCTCCTCCGGAACGACACTATTTTACCGGTGCGTCCGGCAGCATGCCTGCCTGCCGGTTCTCTTTGCCGCGCACGAGCGAAAAGCCCGCCGCGACCAGGCAAAGCACAGTCGAGACAATGAAGGCGCTGCGGATGCCGGCGACAAACGCCTGCTCCATCTGCGAGCCGAGCGAGATGTTGGTACCAACAAAAAGCGCCGTTACGACGCTTCCCGGCAGGCTGCCGGCAGCCACTGCCAGTGCAACGGCAAAACTGGTGACCATGCCGGTCTGGCGCAAGGTGGCAAGCGTGGCCGAGGCGATGCCGAGACGCTGCCTGGGGGCGCCGTTCATCGCCGCACTGGTATTCGGCGACCAGAACAAGCCTCCGCCCAGTCCCATTAACGCCAGGCCCACGGCGATCTCCCAATACGGCGTCACGGGGGACAGCCAGGTAATGAACCAAACCAGGGCCGCGGCCTGCAGCAACACCCCCAGCGTGGCGGGGATGCGTGCGCCGATGTGGTCGGCCAGCAACCCGCTCAACGGGCCCACGATCGCGCTCACCAGGGGAAGCGGGATGAGCAGTATCGCGGCTCTCAGGGGGCTGAAGCCACGGACCGCCTGCAGGTAGTATATGATCAAAAAGTCCACGGCGAACATGGCCAGCGACTGGAGCATGGCCGACAGGACCGAGAAGTTATAGACGCGATTTTGGAAAAGCGAGAGATCCAACACCGGATGGGCCGCCCGCCGCTCCCAGGCAAAGAACACAATGAACATCACCACGAATACCATGAAGAGAGACAGGATTGGCAGTGAAGTCCAGCTATATTGGATGCCGAGGGTCAGTGCGACCAGCAACGCTACCAGGCCTGCGCTGAAGGTAAGCGCACCAAGGGGGTCGAAGCGTTCGCCCTGCTTCGGTTTGGACATTTCGTGCAAGGCGCGGTAGCCCCACAGGGTGCCAAGGATCCCGATCGGTACGTTGATATAGAAGATCCAGCGCCAACTGGCAGCGGCGAGGATAAAACCGCCCAGGATCGGCCCTAGAATCCCGCCCAGCGCCCAGGTGATGCCATTGATGCCAAGCGCCCGGCCGCGCTCGTTCACCGGAAAGACCTCGGTGATAATCGCCGGGCTGTTCACCATCATCAAGGCGGCGCCCGAACCCTGGACGAGCCGAAACAGGATCAACTGGGTAGCGTTCTGCGAGAGTCCGCACAGGGCGGAGCCGACCGTGAAAACGATAAAACCCAGATTGTACATGCGCACACGCCCGAACATGTCTGCCACGCGCCCGAAGGTGAGCAAAAAGACCGTGCTGATCAGGATGTAGGCCATGATGACCCAGGTCATCTCGATCAGGTCGGCGTGAAGTTTTACCATCATATCCGGCAGCGCCAGAGTCACGATGGTGGAATCGATCGCCGCCATCAAGGAACCGATGGTGGTCACACTCAGCACGATCCATTTGTAATCAATGCCCCGGTGCGTGCCCGGATGCAGCCCCTGCGTCGTGTTGTCCTGTTTGTCCGTAAGGCTACCCTCAAAAAATGAATTTTCGATATCGGCCGGGGGATAAAATCCCTGCTCAGAACACAAAGCCCGCTGCCCTAAAAGGTGCTACGCGAAAGCGGGCTGAAAATCGCTTTACCATTCCCTTACAGGCACCCTGCACTCCGAACGGAGGCAAGCGAGTACAGGCTAGCGGGTTCCCGGGATTCGGCCGGGTGGATTTATCTCTGGCAAAGGTTTTGGCACAGGCTGCCGAACCTTCTCTGAATTGATCATTCGCATCGTATTCCAAACATATGCCCTATTCTACAGGACGGCCTTGCTGGATGCAAGGTGAATTACCACGAATTACGGAGGGAGCTTTTCTTGGTACCGAATTCTTCGTCTCGAATTGAATTATCTATATAGAAAGCTCTTGGTAACTCATTGCCGTATCCGCCGGGGTGTTAAAACCCCCCGTCTCAGAATATAAAGCCCGCTACCCTGAAGGGTGCTGCGCGAAAGCGGGCTGAAAAGCCCTTCACATCCACTTGAAGGCTGCTTCCAGAGCCAAGACACCGGCAAAGGTTGGAAGGAAGTTACCGAACGCTTACTATATTTAGCGGGTGCTTCTCAAGAAGCAGGAGGCTTTAATCCATGGCATGTCCATAATCTCGCAACTGACATCCAGGTGAATCAATTACATGAGTACCCAGCCGGCTGCCGCCGGGGAAACCGCGTGGAGCTGGCGTTTCGCCACCACCGAAAAGCAGCCTATGAATTGCTTACCCAGCAAGGCATCCCCAGGTTTGATACAGTTAGCCAAAATCTGATTAAATCTAGTATCTTCTCAATAAGCAGGGGAAAGCGTGGGAAAGAATGAACGCTTCCCGGTTTGGAGATAAGCGAGTAAACTAACGCCGCCATGTTCGAAGACCTTGACCTGAATGCGATCCATGAGGAGAACGCTCGAGAGTTGATCGAGCGGTTGTTGAACATCGTGGAGCAGTTGAGTGGGGATCTGCGGGATGCCCGGGCGGAGATGCAACGCTATCGGGATGAAGTCAACCGTCTGAAAGGGGAACAGGGGAAACCGAAGACCAAGGGGAACAAGCCCAAGCCGCCAACCAGCGACCATTCGTCGGAGCAAGAGCGGCACAAACGCAAGCGGCATATGAAGAGCAGCAAGAAGGCTGAGATCCATATCGACCGGGAAGAAGTGGTGGATGTGGATCGGGCGGAACTGCCAGCGGATGCGCAATCGAAGGGCAGTGAAGATGTGGTGGTGCAGGATCTGATCATACACACGGACAACATCCGATCCAGATCGTAGAGCCAGCGCAACCCCATTACTCTTTAAATTGGTGGAATTCCAAGTGCCAAGCGCCTTCGCAGGATCCGTGTCAGCATACTCCGTTACTATTTGGTTGAATGGGCTCAATTCATTTGCCATATCCGCCAGATTAGAAATGTCGGTCACAGCTTCTAAAGATTGTGTCCCTTCAGCGCCGATCACAGAACCCATTTGATTTTCCTCTGGGGACAATGTGGGATCTGCAGAGGTTGACAATCCATATCCGATCGCCCCCACACTGCCCAATGCCCACAACGAGGCCGCTGCCCCTGCTACTGGAGCCGCAGCTGCAAGGGCCGCACCGGCTAACGATGCCCCCGAAGCATAGGCCACCATGGATGCATTCGTCACAGCCGTTGCCACGGCCGCCTGCCCTACTGCATAGAACTCGGGAGCAACACCAGCGACAATCGCAGCGGTCGCAGCTACGCCCACATTGCGGATCAGGTTTTCATCAGGCGGCCGGTCATAATGCGCATTGAGGGCTACCGTTCCACCGACGGTAAGACCAGCAGCGATAAGGGCTGCTCCACCGATTACCAAAGGAGTTGCCAGACCACCAGTGGCAATGATTGCAACTGCTCCCAATCCTACTCCCAGCCCAATAACGGCGGAAGCCGCCACCTGATTGTGGTCAACAAAGTCAATGGCCTGATCCCACCAGGGTTCATTTTGATCGGTGGCTTTAACCTGAGTATTAGCTGCTGCGACTGGCGCAGCGGTAGCAACCGTTGCCATGGAGGCATCATCCGCCTCCCGGAATGCCTGTGCCACATTGGCTTCCGTGTCTTTTGTTTCTGTATCGTCTGTTTCCGGATCATCGTAAATTGAGCCAGACATTATCGCCATGACATCGGATGGCAAAGTGTTCCTGGCAGCAGCTTGAGAAGCTTCTGCATCCAACTCCTGCTGCTCCGCCACGTACTGACCATATAGCGCCGCCTGGTATTTGGCCTGGGCCTTGGCCTGGGCTGCCTGCCCAACCAGGTAGGCATCCTCCTGCGCCTGCAGGTGAGCCGCTTCCTCTTTGGCCTCGGCGTTCTCTTCGTCCAGCAGCTGCTGGCGTTTGCGCTGATCGTCCAGGACAATCGCCATCGTTGCACCGATCGCCGCTATTGCCGCCGCCCCGAACAGGACATTATCGGTCGGCGCCGGGATGGGAATTAAATTAAATTCACGGTTTTGATTCATCTGAAACATGGCTACCTGATTGTTCCCAAGTTTCAGCTATTTTTACAGCGCGTTTCTTCCATTCCTTACCATTTATTGAGAAACTAAGCCCTTTCGTAGTTGCAATGGTACCGATGCTCAACTTAGCCCATAAACCAGACCAATTGACGGACTGAATTTCGTTCAGAGGAATATTCCTACCGCCAGTGGGAGAACCAAGTCTGAGGTACCTATCTGTTAATGCAAGAACAACTCCATGTGGCGCTCCCGGATGGGAGCCAATTGTAAATTTAATTAACTGCTCTTATGGTTCGAGCCAGCCACAGATATCAGAAATCAGCGACTCTAGTTTTTCCGAAGACATTTAATCATTCTCCAAATTGAACAATGTATGGGTGATATTCAAACCGCCTAATGAATAATGATTCAGTAACAAAAACCAATATTGGCACTAGCGCAAAAGTCACTTTTAGTTTTAGCCGAAATATTCAGACAACCTTGGTAAACATTCTTCGTGGCCTAATCGGAACCGGTTTTTAGGCACGATTTGCGCTTTTTTGGGCCTAAAACGACCTTGGCGGGCTCAAAAAAAAAACGCCCGAGTCGATTTACTGCCAAATGAAGCACAGAGTACTAAAATGACTTTTGCGGTATTGCATATTTATCGTTAAGCTACTTAATCCAACCTCGTAAGAACACATAAAGAACGAGAAAAATCAATGCGGTAAGGAAACTACTTATACTGAGAGTTTTTTGCCCAGCTCGTAAACCGATGATCCCTATGATTAGGTAGATTAAGGCAACCAAAACCAAGGGAAATATTTTCGCTGTCGCGATGGATGCAATGATTATCCCTACAACGAGGATCGCAAACAGGTATGGATAGATATACAAATATACAGCCATCAATTGGGCAAAAACTTGGATGGACGGATTTAGGGCAAAGGCCGTGCGAATTTCACGCTTTGCTTCGGCATTCCGCCTTTGCGCCAAATAAAGCGAACTGAGAAAATAATGGGGAGAATAGTCTTTTCCCCGAAGCGAGATTGCTTTCTTTCCCATTGCTTCGGCTTCTGCAAATCTCTTCTGGCGCATAAAAAGATATGACAAGGCAAGAAAAGTCCCGAAATTTTCAGGATCGTTTTCAAGGGCGGTTTTAAGTTCTACTTCCGCCTCTGACAGCATACCTTTCAAGGAATAAACAATCCCGATCGTTAAGTGGGGGATCGATAAGGTTTTATCGAGTACTAGGGCTTTCTTGCTTTCAGCGACCGCTTTATCATATTCCCTTACTTGATATAGACTTTGGGCGAGACCTTGATGAAATAACGCATTCTCTTTATCTTCCACAAGAGCGCTACTATATATACTAATCGCTTCACGATGTCAAGAGCCGCCCTATGTATACCAGTCATAGCCGCATTGATGGGTACCACCAAAAGGAGTGTGGAGGGGGTTAGGATTCTGGATTTATTGGGGCATCAGAAGTTGAAATATTCGAGACAAAATTCCTTTCTGCGGCTGCATTGGCGGAAGCTATCGCCGCGGATAATGAGGAGATGGACCGGGTGGATCAGACGAACGAGGGTGGCCTTGGAGGGGAGAGGCGACCGCAGTAGCAGTAGAGGCTGTGGGAAAGTGGGCAGAGCACTCCTGTCCACTTTTCCACAACCTGCCGCGGGATTTTTCGCGACACTGTCAGAAAGGACAAACTGGAGCGGGTTATTGTTTTGGTGAGGTTTCCGGCAAGGGGCTCTCCTTTTTGCGGCTGCGTTGGCGGAAGCTGTCGCCGCGGATCACGAGGGTGTGGGCATGGTGGGTCAGACGATCCAGGGCCGCGCTGGCGAGCAGGTCATTGGCAAAGATCTCGCCCCATTCTTCGAAGGCGCGGTTGGAGGTGATGACCATGGAGCCGTGTTCATAGCGTTCGGTGATGATCTCATAGAGATCCTGAGCGGCCTGGGGAGAAATAGATTGCAGTCCGAAATCGTCCAGGACGAGCAGATCGCAGGCCAGGATCCGAGCCAGGTGGCGGGGATGAGAGCCGTTGGAGCGGGCGATCTGCAGGTCATACAACAGGCGGTGGGTGGGTTTGGCCAGGACATGGAAATTGCGTTTCAAGGCTTCAATGGCAATCGCATTGGCGAGATGACTTTTCCCGACTCCGGTCGGCCCGCACATCAGTAAATTCTCGTGGCGCTGGATGAAGACACAGGAGGCCAGATCCTGGATCAGAGTGCGGTTGATCCCGGGAGCAGCCGAAAAATCGAAATGAGCCAGGGTCTTGTTGTTGTCACATCCGGATAGGGAGAGCATTAATACCTGATGTTGTTGGCTGCGCCGTTCGAGTTCATCGTCGAGCAGCAAGGCCAGAAACTCCAGCGGGGCCAACTGCTGATCCACCGCCTGGGATACGCGCACATCCAGGGTGTTCAGCATACCCGAGAGTTTGAGCTGGCGTAACTTGGGATACAGCGGGTGCGACATCATGAGCGCCCCCCGAAGAATTCTTCTCCGCTGCGAGCGAAAGCATGGCTGAGGGCAGGCTGGGAAGGCTGTGCTTCAGGCAAGGGTTCACGATCCAGAGCCGCATTCAAGATCAGCTTGATCTGCCGATAGCGCACATCCCCAAAATAGGCGGCCCGCGCACAGGCGGCTTCCAGACGTGTAGATCCAACACTCTCTTCCAGCCGCAGGATGGCCTGTACCGAGCGCAGCCGGTCCAATGGCCGATCCGCCAGCAGCTGCTCCACCACGTTCAAGGTGGACGGGCCGATCTTGGCGCCCAACTTCCGGCAATAATCAGGTGTGCGGATCAAATAGGCAGCTTTGGCGGGTGGATAATCATCCATCCGGGTATGCCACTGTCCAGCTCGGGTGCTGTGCGGGTGGGTGGCAACCAATTCCAGCCCTTTATAGATCTCTACAAAGTTTTCACTCACATGCGCAGCCAATTCATGGCCAATATACCCGAAAGGTACCGAATAAAAGCTCCCGGTGATCACCACGTGACAATCCGGGTGAACCGTCACCGGACGGATCTCCAACAGCCGGAAGGGCTCGGTTGGCAAAGGCTGCAGGCAGGCTTTCTCGGTCTCGTTGAACAAGCGTAGCGGTGCCTCACCGGTAGTTCCATGCTTGCGGACCCCGGCCGTATTCACGATCCAATCCCGCAAATGCAGGTTGCCCATATTGATGTCCACAAATTCCTGGCCCGCCATAAAGTTGCGCTTGACGTAATGCACCCCACTTTCCACTTTCCCTTTCTGCCAAGGATGGTAAGGGATAGACGGGCTAACCAGAAAACCATAATACAGTGCCATACGCCGGTACGCTTCCCCCAGGATCGGATCGTGTACCAAGACTTTTAAAACCGCTGCCTTTAAATTGTCAGGGATGACACGCTTGGGCACTCCTCCAAAATATGCGAAGGTCCGTTTATGCAAGGCGATCCAGGTCGCCACCTTCTGGTCAAAGACCAGTTCGGCATATTGGTGACGACTGTATCCCAGGGTTGCCACAAACGCAAAGGCAGTCCGCAGACGTTTGCTGACCGGATCATATAGCTGTCCTACTGACCCAAAATCAACTTGCATATCCTCGCCCGGGCCGGTATGAACACGTACGAACGCTTCCGGCTCTGTGGGTTCTAATCGATGCACAAAGCGCCGGATGGATGAGTACCCACCCTTGTATCCATAATTCTCTTGCAGCCTCAGCCAAATGGCGGTCATCTCCACTCCCCCCTTCACCCAATCCTGGATCTTCTCCCGGTATGGCTCGACTGTCGAGGCTTGCTTGGGTGCCTGCACCCCAGGCCCCAGCGCTTTCGTCAACTCACTCTCATTGGGCTGTGCGTCTGTCTTTTCCAGATAACCTTTCTCTTTCGCAATCTCGTGATACTTGCGTACGGTCTTCCGCGCAATATGCATATCCTTGGCAATTCGCCTTTCACTTTCGCCCAGCTGTAATCGCCGGATGATATCCTGTATGTGATTCATGTGCTTCCTCTTCATGGGTTGGCCTCCAGATCTTAGTCTGGAAGCATTGTCCCACACTCCCGAGGTGGTACCCATTCAGGCGGCTATGGGTGGTACCCATTCAGACGATCACGCCTGGTATACATTCAGGCGGCTACGCGTGGTACCCATACGGGCGGCTATGGGTGGTACCCATTCAGGCGATCACGCCTGGTATACATTAGCACGATCAATGACACACGATACTTGCGGCCATCATAAGCTTTCTTTGCCTTCGACAGAACTTGCTGCATGTCATTCATTTTTCTGCCTCTCCTCTTTTAGTGTATTTCCTGTTGTAGCGCTTGACCCAGAGCTTGCCCGGCTGCACCTACTCCACCTATCACCCCCGCGGCAATTTCGATACCTGCGCCTGTTAGCAGGCCTATTCCCAATGTTCCAACTGCTAATGCCTCCACCATGAGAGTATCGGGACGATATACATAATCAAAATTTATATTAAGATCCGTCCGAACTGATCCTGTCTGTCCATAAATATCCACACCACCTGAAATCTCCCATGGATCAATTGGTAAGGCAGGTAGATCGACACCCAGAGCAGTACCAAGTTTTCCATATGCAGTTTTGATGGGTGAATCTAGAGGCGTTACTCTCACCTTATCGGGACTTACACTGATACTTCCGATATCAATAGCATCATTTCCCACTGTAGGAGCATCTTCATGATTGACATCGGATATGGTTAATTGTTGAGAAATACTAAATCCACCTATCAATTTGTAGAATGGGGATGTTTGGGCGACTGGAATTTCTGGTAAAGCTAACCTATAGTTAAAATCTTGCAATAGAGTTTGGAAAAAGCTAGGCTTTTGTGTTGGTGGCAACTGTGCCTCGTATTGCTGATCCTTTTCCATACTCGCATCATCCGCCTCCCGGAAGGCTTGTGCCACATTGGCGTCTGTATCGTCTGTTTCCGGATCATTATAGATTGTGCCAGACATAACCGCCACAACATCGGATGGCAAAGTGTTCCTGGCAGCAGCCAGAGCAGCTTCTGCATCCAACTCCTGCTGCTGAGCCTCGTACTGACCATATAGTGCTGCCTGGTATTTGGCCTGGGCCTTGGCCTGGGCGGCCTGCCCAGCCAGGTAGGCATCCTCCTGCACCTGCAGGTGAGCCGCTTCCTCTTTGGCCTCGGCGTTCTCTTCGTCCAGCAGCTGCTGGCGTTTGCGCTGATCGTCCAGGACAACCGCCATCGTTGCACCGATCGCCGCTATTGCCGCCGCCCCGAACAGGACATTATCGGTCGGGCCGGGATGGGAATCCCGTTGGGGTTCGGCGTCGGGGGTGGGTTCCCGATCACCACCACCGACGCCACCCGGGTGGCCGTGGGCGCGATGGTTCAAAGTTCGATCACACGTTGCTCTTCGCAGGCGTGCTATTCCTGGGTTTGGTGAGCATCCCCCAGATTCTGCGCACCATGTACCCGATCCCCAACCCGACCAGCATTCCAGCGAAGATCCCGGCCAGCAGGCCTGCCGTGAACCCCGTGCCATGAAAGGTTGCTTTCGCAGCTTTCCCGGCCAGCGGGCTGACATATCCGGAAACGGTTCCTCCGGCGAGGATCGCAAGGACCATGGTCAATATGATGCCAAACACATCCACAAGGTTTTTACGCGATAGCTCCTGCCGGGGAATTTTCCCCAGTTTATAAGCCCTGACATTCCCCTGAACCGTCACGATCATGGCCATGCCCAGCATGCCGATCACCAGGATCACGGTCATCGGTCCGCTGATTGACGGCCAGAGCCAGAAACAAAAAAAGACCGCCAACATCAATCCCAATAGAATGATTATCCGCCAGATAATCCGGAATGACTGCTTCCTGCGCAACATCCTCTTTCGAGCCTGGATTCCAGTGTTTTCAGTGATCACCATTTCCATCTTGCCTCCACCTGCCGACCGGTTATGAGATCATCCGGTTTCTGCTGGCGTTCCTGCAGGACAACAGGATCATTTCCACGCCATTGCATCACTCTGCCTTTATACCGCTCGATCCTGGGATCGACTTCCCGTTAGGAAACTAACATATTTTGTCTTCTGGAGGATAAGGATCCCCAGGCATCGGCTTCATATTTCGAATCTTGTAATACTCCCTGATAAAACGAGTGTACTCCTCCCACAATTCCGGTCTGCGCAGATCGAAAAGGTCGAATAACCGTTGCCCGTAGTGCTCCCAGATCGCCGCTTCTTCCCTTGTTATCCACTCTGGCAAGTGAGTATAGTGAAGTTTCTTCCCAAGCTCCGATTGTCTGAACTGTTCAACTACAGGAGGCGGCTGTTTATGTAACTGATCCACGGCCTCCTGAGGAGACAATCCGTCCAGAAACCGAAGTGCATCATTAACATTATGCCAGCAGAGACATTTTTCGCCGTTCCAGATTAACACTGCTTCGTTATCTGGCGCATGCAGCCTGCCATAGAAATCTAACATTTCATAAGTTCCAGGCATGTCTCCCCCACTTAAGGAGAACTTGACCCGGCACCACTCAGAATCATAGATCACCTTCACAGACGGGAAGTGTTTTGGGGAAATGAAGGTATAACTTTGATGAAATCCCCAGCGTTTGAGATCCAGAATGCTCTCAAAGAGCCGGGTCAGTTTCTTGTATTCCTTCTTGTTTGCTTCAAGGAATTTTCGCTCTTCTTTTTCAGCACTGGTCGGTCTCATGTCTCATCCTCATCAAGGTTTATAAACTGGAAAACTAACATATTTTATCTTGAGAGGGATCAGGACTGCCGGGCATCGGCTTGATATCTAGAATCTTGTAATATTCCCTGATAAAACGAGTGTACTCCTCCCACAATTCCGGTCTGCGCAGGTCGAAAAGATCGAATAGCCGTTGACCGTAGTGTTCCCAGATTGCCGCTTCTTCCCTCGTCGCCCATTCTGGCAAGTGATCAAAGTGAAGTTTTTTCCCAAGCTCCGATTGTCTGAACTGTTCAACTACAGGAGACGGCTGTTTATGTAACTGATCCACGGCCTCCTGGGGTGACAGGCCATCCAGAAAGTCAAGTGCGTCATATACAAGATGCCAGCAACGGCATTTTTCGCCGTTCCAGATTAACACTAGTTCGTTTTCTGGCGCGTGCAGCCTGCCATAACGAACTGCCAGTTCATTGCCATGGTATTGATCGCCCCCGTTTAAAGAGAACCGAACCCGGCACCACTCAGAACTATAGATCACATACGGGAGGGACTTCGGAGAAATGAAGGCATAACTCTGCCGGAATCCCCATCGTTTGAAATCTAAAATACTCTCAAGGAGCCGGGTAAGTTTCTCATACTGCTTCTTGTGAATTTTCAGATAGAATTTCTCTGATTCTTCGGCACTGATCGGGCTCATGTTTTATCCTCGTCAAGGTTTAGTAAAATGAACTGTATTCGTGGCAAGATCAAGGCTGTAAGTATACCCCGCATCAAACAGCGCCTTGACCTCTGCCATGCGAAACGGGATACTGCCCTTGAACAATTTCTTTACCGCATCCATGTTATTCTTCTCGACTGCATCAATCCCAGCCCTTTCAACATCTGGATCATTAACCCCGTTCAAAGAGTAATCAAAATTCATATCATCCGCTATCGCGGTCTTAATGGCTGCCTGGTTAATTCTCATATAGATTTCATCCCTTACAATTGGATCGGCTATATTTTCATCGAGCAATTGAGACACCCCCGGATTGGTGGTGTAAAACATGCCAGCATTGGCGCGGGCATCCCCAATAAAACCACCGTTATAATCGATCTGTTTATCGGATAGATAAGCCGCCTGTCCAATATAGAACGTATCGCCACTGCCCACCAACGAATTTCCTGCCATTATGGGGATCAATGCATTGGCTTCCGGGCTGTCGAAATCATCCAACTTTAAAAAGTCCTGGGTGGCCTGGATCGCATCCGCATCCGATCCGGATCGTAGAGCCAGTGCAACCCCATTATTCTTTAAATTTGTGGAACTCCAAGCGCCAAGCGCATTCGCAGGATCCGTGTCATCATACTCCGTTACTATTTGGTTGAAGGGGCTCAATTCATTTGCCATATCCGCCAGATTAGAAATGTCGGTCACAGCTTCTAAAGATTGTGTCCCTTCAGCGCCGATCACAGAACCCATTTGATTTTCCTCTGGGGACAATGTGGGATCTGCAGAGGTTGACAATCCATATCCGATCGCCCCCACACTGCCCAATGCCCACAACGAGGCCGCTGCCCCTGCTACTGGAGCCGCAGCTGCAAGGGCCGCACCGGCTAACGATGCCCCCGAAGCATAGGCCACCATGGATGCATTCGTCACAGCCGTTGCCACGGCCGCCTGCCCTGCTGCATAGAACTCGGGAGCAACACCAGCGACAATCGCAGCGGTCGCAGCTACGCCCACATTGCGGATCAGGTTTTCATCAGGCGGCCGGTCATAATGCGCATTGAGGGCTACCGTTCCACCGGCGGTAAGACCAGCAGCGACAAGGGCTGCTCCACCGATCACCAAAGGAGTTGCCAGACCACCAGTGGCAATGATTGCAACAGCTCCCAATCCTACTCCCAGTCCAATGACGGCAGAAGCCGCCACCTGATTATGGTCAACAAAGTCAATGGCTTTGTCCCACCAGGGCTCATTTTGATCGCTGGTTTTAGGCTGAGTATTGGCTGCTGCGACTGGCACAGCGGTAGCAACCGTAGCCATGGAGGCGTCATCCGCCTCCCGGAAGGCCTGGGCTGGATTGGTGTCCGTGTCTTTTGTTTCTGTATCGTCTGTTTCCGGATCATTATAGATTGTGCCAGACATAACCGCCACAACATCGGATGGCAAAGTGTTCCTGGCAGCAGCCAGAGCAGCTTCTGCATCCAACTCCTGCTGCTGAGCCTCGTACTGACCATATAGTGCTGCCTGGTATTTGGCCTGGGCCTTGGCCTGGGCTGCCTGCCCAGCCAGGTAGGCATCCTCCTGCGCCTGCAGGTGAGCCGCTCTCTCTTTGGCCTGTTCATTCTCTTCGTCCAGCAGCTGCTGGCGTTTGCGCTGATCGTCCAGGACAATCGCCATCGTTGCACCGATCGCCGCTATTGCCGCCGCCCCGAACAGGACATTATCGGTCGGCGCCGGGATGGGAATCCCGTTGGGGTTCGGCGTCGGGGGTGGGTTCCCGATCACCACCACCGACGCCACCCGGGTGGCCGTGGGCGCGATGGTTCAAAGTTCGATCACACGTTGCTCTTCGCAGGCGTGCTATTCCTGGGTTTGGTGAGCATCCCCCAGATCCAGCGCACCATGTACCCGATCCCCAACCCGACCAGCATTCCAGCGAAGATCCCGGCCAGCAGGCCTGCCGTGAACCCCGTGCCATGAAAGGTTGCTTTCGCAGCTTTCCCGGCCAGCGGGCTGACATATCCGGAAACGGTTCCTCCGGCGAGGATCGCAAGGACCATGGTCAATATGATGCCAAACACATCCACAAGGTTTTTACGCGATAGCTCCTGCCGGGGAATTTTCCCCAGTTTATAAGCCCTGACATTCCCCTGAACCGTCACGATCATGGCCATGCCCAGCATGCCGATCACCAGGATCACGGTCATCGGTCCGCTAATTGACGGCCAGAGCCAGAAACAAAAAAAGACCGCCAACATCAATCCCAATAGAATGATTATCCGCCAGATAATCCGGAATGACTGCTTCCTGCGCAACATCCTCTTTCGAGCCTGGATTCCAGTGTTTTCAGTGATCACCATTTCCATCTTGCCTCCACCTGCCGACCGGTTATGAGATCATCCGGTTTCTGCTGGCGTTCCTGCAGGACAACAGGATCATTTCCACGCCATTGCATCACTCTGCCTTTATACCGCTCGATCCTGGGATCGACTTCCCGTTAGGAAACTAACATATTTTGTCTTCTGGAGGATAAGGATCCCCAGGCATCGGCTTCATATTTCGAATCTTGTAATACTCCCTGATAAAACGAGTGTACTCCTCCCACAATTCCGGTCTGCGCAGATCGAAAAGGTCGAATAACCGTTGCCCGTAGTGCTCCCAGATCGCCGCTTCTTCCCTTGTTATCCACTCTGGCAAGTGAGTATAGTGAAGTTTCTTCCCAAGCTCCGATTGTCTGAACTGTTCAACTACAGGAGGCGGCTGTTTATGTAACTGATCCACGGCCTCCTGAGGAGACAATCCGTCCAGAAACCGAAGTGCATCATTAACATTATGCCAGCAGAGACATTTTTCGCCGTTCCAGATTAACACTTCTTCGTTATCTGGCGCATGCAGCCTGCCATAGAAATCTAACATTTCATAAGTTCCAGGCATGTCTCCCCCACTTAAGGAGAACTTGACCCGGCACCACTCAGAATCATAGATCACCTTCACAGACGGGAAGTGTTTTGGGGAAATGAAGGTATAACTTTGATGAAATCCCCAGCGTTTGAGATCCAGAATGCTCTCAAGGAGCCGGGTCAGTTTCTTGCATTCCTTCTTGTTTGCTTCAAGGAATTTTCGCTCTTTTGTTTCAGCACTGGTTGGTCTCATGTTGGAATTTTATTGCTTCTTCTTATTCACAGATTGTGGAACTAGCATATTTTGTCTTCTGGAAGAGGGGTATATCCGGGGGTTGGCTTGGGGGGAAATATCTTATCATATTCCTCGTAATATTCCTGGTTGAAGCGGACATACTGCTCCCACAGATCGGGGCAGCGCAGATCGAACAGCTCGAAGAGGCGCGTCCCATAATACTCCCAGAGGATCGCTTCGATGTGTAACCCAGACTCTAGTGGGTAGTTCAGCCGAATTTTTTTGCCCTCATCCGACTGCCTGTATTGCTCGATGATCGGCGGCTGCCCATTGAAATGGGCTGCTGTCTCGGGAGTGAATCCTTCCAAAAAGAAGATTGGCTTCCAACGGGAACGATGCCAGCAATGGCATTCATCTCCATTCCAGAGCATGGTCACCCCTTTGTCGGGGGCATGCAACCGCCCATACAGCAGATTCAACTCATCATACCTCCGATCCAGACCATACGAAATGCCAAAATATACCCGGCATAATTCAGAATTATAAATAACCTCGGGGCCTCCCACCCGCGTGAAATTGGTGTAGCTGACCTTGAACCCCCAGTGCTGAAAGTCCAGGTTCCGCTCCAGCAGGGCGAGGAATTCATTGCCCCGCTGTTTGGCTGCCTTGGGTTCTTGCCAATAGGCTTTTGAATCGATCTTCTTCTTGTTTTTCATAAGTACTTACCTCGATATTCAGGGCTTGAACCAATGATAGGTCTGTGCAACCGGGTCAAATGTATATTGATAGCCAGCTTTTATCAGCGCTTGAACTTCTTGTAGGCGGTATGGGAGTGTACTTGCGTCCTGCCCGAATACTGCAAGCGCTCCTTTCTCATCTCCCTTCATCAACGCCTGGATTGCAACTTGATCCTGTCCAGTCTGTTTTGCATCCAGTCCATTCAAAGAGTAATCAAAATTCATGCTGAAGGTGTGCCATAATACAAAAATTGGTACCGGAAACGCTCCGCCCCCGGATTTCGACATCAACCAAGCCTGCGAGGCCAGGAGTCAAATTGAGGGTAATTGTAGGAAGCAGCGGCGAATAAAGGTTACCGCTTGCGGGCCAACCAGGACTCCGCCGCGAGGCAGGACCAAGCGGCGGGCGGAAGAGGTTTTCATCTACAGATTACGCAGAGAACGCAGATTTTTATTTGGCAGGGGCGAGGCAAGCGGCGATTTCCGCTGGAAGTGAAAAATAGGTCCAAGCCAGCAAGAATACTCAGGCCTCCGTCTTTTTCAAACTTGTGGGTAATCACCGATGGCTGAAGGCTTGACGAAATTGCTCCATTAGAATGCTGATCTTCGCAGCGGGGAAATTTAAATCAGCATTGAATACCGAACGATTAAATCCCACTATTTCCATACCTGTCCAAAACGACATGGGTTGTTGGCCGTTTATATTACCGATCGAAGCCGTGGCCTTTTCAAGGGGGCTACTTTTTTTTGCTCACCATGTTTTTTCCCATTTCCCGCATATCCACACCGATCAGCCGGCACAACAGCTCAAAATTGGGAATCTCGCAGACGCGTACCTCAGCCTGTTGGTGTTTGTCCAGCTTCACCGTCAGCCTGCCCTCCGACACATGAATATCCTTGACGTCCCCCCAGGCATAGTGGCTGCCGCCCAACTGCAGTCCGCTGCTCTTCTGCACGGTCACCGGGCCGAACGTCAGCGCTTTGTCCGCCTCGTACTGCTGGAGCACTCCCGGCAGCAGCAGCTTGAACAAGCCCAATTTAATGGAATCTCTTGCGGCATACATCCTATAATAAAAACGGTCACCAGGTTCGTGGAACCAGGTAACGTCGCAGGTGTCCAGAATGAGCGACTCGCCCGCGGCCCGAACCAGGGTGAAGTCGTTTTTGAAGACGCCGAACATTTTTAATTCATCGCTCCAGATGGCTGTCATCTCGTTAAAACGCCAGGCCCGCACATCGGTACCTCCCGCCTGGTAAGCGAAGCCGTCACGATAGACCATCAGCCGGCTGATACGCGGTGTCCCTGCCTGCGGCGGTATCTGTACCTTTTTGGGATCACAAATGATGACCACCGGACCCAGCGTGGTGATCCCCTCAAACCCGGCCGGCACTTGTGACTTGCCCCAGGTGTGTGACTGATCTTTCTTGTCCTTGGGCGAAGAAATCTCATCATCCAGGTAACCGAGGTCATCTTCCAGCCGTGCTTCCAGGTACTCGATCAATGGATCTTCAGGAGACTTTTCTTTCTCTCCGTCCTCGACATCTGAGTCTTCCGGCTTTTCCCTTTCCCCACCCGGCAGGAAAGCCTCGGCGATTTTGATGGTATTGTGGCAGAAGGGGCATTGCATGGTGCTTTGCCCCTGCGGTGGGGCGACGGGTGCTCCGCAGGCCGGACAGCTTAAGACCTGGATTTCTTCAGACATAATTCCTCCGCTGCAAAATATCCTGAAAACGAATGTCCTTGTAGAACGGGATGATTATATTTCGGATGAACCAGACGTGTCAACAACCAATGACCTTTATCCGCTTCGACGGATCCCTACCAAACAGAACCTTCCCATTTTTAGCGGGGGGACGCCGCCGGGAGAGCGCTCTACAATTGGAAAGCGGCTTTGGCCCTATGCCCGCAATATCAAACATAAGATCGCAGCCATCCTGCTCGCCGGTCTGGAGGCCCTCCGCCTCCAGTTCCCCCTCTTCGATATCCATTCCTTGCTTGTTACCGCCAAGCATCTTCCCTGGCGCGAGCGCATCCAAGCCAGTTTCTGTTACGGTCCGCTCCTCTGCCCTTGCTGTGGTCGCACTCCCCAACTGGTCGAGATCTGGGAGCCAAAGCGCGGCCACACTTGGATGAAACGCTGGCTCGAAACCCATCGCCTGCGTAAGGCCGTCGCGATGCTATGAGACAAATACAGCAAGCTCACCCCCCGTCCGTTACCAACAACTCACCTTCAACTTCGGTCCCTGAGCTTCATCCTTCCCTGCATGCTCCAATTTCCCTTGCAGCTTGTCATCGCAAGGCATTTATGGGTTGCAACAATCCGGTTTTGGAGGGTTTTCTGACGTTCACACATCACTGGAAATTTGAGAAGAGCTATCCCGCAAGGCTGAATCGGTCCTTACAGAACTGGGGATAAGTATAAATTCCTAGAATTCGAGCAGGTTGGCAAGGGGTGGCACGTGTGCCCCACCGGGTGTCCATCCAATGGTTTCCATTTGGCGATACCGCATCAACGCCAGGGATGGCTGACCTTTCATAAGAATATGTATTTACTCCCTGATCTTTTTGTGTCAATATGTTTACACAAAACCGGGAGGTAAGTATAATATCAATACTATAATTAACGGGTGCTTCTCAAGAAGCAGGAGGCTTTAATCCATGGCTGAGAGCGATAATGTTTATTACGCCCCTCTGGGGGAGATCGACGACAATCCTTCGATCAAGCGCCCCATCGATCCAAAGCACGTCCAGAATCTCGCAACCGACATCCAGGCGAACCAATTGCACGAATACCCAGCCGGCCGGCGCCGGGGAAACCGCGTGGAACTGGCGTTTGGTCACCACCGAAAAGCAGCCTATGAATTGCTCAACCAGCAAGGCGTTCCTGGTTTCGATAAACTGCCAGTGGTCATCCGTGACTATTCAGACGAGGCGATGTTCGCGGCCGGTCTGTCCGAAAATTTAAAGCGCCGCGACCTCACGCCCATGCAGCGCGCCCGGGCCATGCTGACGGCCAGCAAACTGTTTGGGTGGTCCAGTCGCAAGCTGGGCGTAGAATTTGCAGAAGATGACAGGCCGCTGACCGGTGGCGCCGTACGTAATGTAATGGCGCTCACCCGTCTGCCTCTGCCCATCCAGGAGATGATCGATGCCGGCAAGATCACCGAGCTGGAAGGCCGGCGGCTGGTCGGCCTGGCCCGCATCGACCCGGAAGCGAGCAAACGCGCCGCCAAATCGATTGCGGAAGGGGTCCCGGTTGATACGGTGGTCGCCGATGCGCTAAGGACAAACCCCCTGACCACATTGATGTGGGACCCCATGCTGCCGGATGCGGGAAAAATCCCCATGGCCGGTCCAGGGATGTGGCCCTTTAATTGGACACCCAGCAAAGATGAACTTGCGCCGCTTGAATGGCATGACGTTTACCACATCAAGCAGCTGGGCGACGATAAACGGATTTTCGCAGAAGTCGCCTCCCGCATCGCCGGCGGTGAAGATGCTGACATCCTGGTCGAGGCCGGCTTCGATGAAACCCTGGTGGAGATCATCGCCCAGTTGCTCGAACCGGGCGTTTGCACGAAATGTCCCTGGCACCTGACGCTGAACGGCCGGCATTGGTGCGCCCTTAAATACTGCCATGAACGAAAATCGAATGTGTGGAGCGCCCAAAAACTGGCTGAAGTTTCCGAAAAAACCGGCCTGCCCCCGTACGATCCTGACACGGACGGCCTATGCCGGCCTCTATACAAAACCTACGGTGGCAAGAAGGGTCGGGATGAGATCGCCTTTGATAAGCGCTCCCCTCATCTCAGGCTGCGCATCCAGCCCCTCAACCAGAACCATCCCTTCACGGACTCGCCGCTGATCGAGGTGGTCGATGTTTCACCGGATACCCAGCAGTTGCGAACGGAGGATCTCCCGGATGGCTTCCGGCGGACAGAGGTGCAGGCCTCCCGCGAGCTGCAGGAAACCGAGGAAGGCGTCCAGAAGAGCTATGAGCACCAGCTGGAAAATGCGAGCTTCCGGTTCCTGTGGGAAGTCGCTTCCAGCGTTTTTGCGACCGTGAACACGATCGCCAGCGTCGGATTATTGAAGTTCCAATCAACCGCCTGGTTGCAGTACAGCTACCAACCTCCCGAGCCCGAACCATCCGTGAGCGTCGCAAACGAAGTGAAGATCTCTTATTATCGCCGGCGCATCATGTTCGCGGTACTGCGCATGTTCATTGACCAAAACCACAAGGACGCCTACCTGAAAGGGCCGCGCGCCCTGTTGGCAAAGGCGCTGCCCTCTGCTGCGATCGAATTTGGTGTGACGCTGCCGGATAATTTTGCAGACCTGGCCGCCACGTATGAACCGCTCAGGCCTGAGGCCATAAAAGGAAAGCGGATTTGAAAAAAGACGGGCGACCACGCTGTGCAACCTGCGGGCGCGTTCTGACCGATCCGGTTTCCATCGCACTCGGCATGGGGCCGGTCTGCCGGGGCGATACGAGGCACCAGCATGCTCCTTCATTTAATAGCAATTCTTCTCACCGAAAGGGTCGCCTATATTTGGACCCTCTCTATGTGAACACCACCCTGTTCGTCGTAAACACTGAACCGGACGAAAACGATAGGAAACGCCGGCGCGCCCTGCTCTCCGCCCACCTGCCTTTCCCCTGCGGGGATATCTCTTTCTATCCCCTGACGGACGGAGGCTGGCAAAGCAGCGGAGGCAGCCGGGTGTTCACTGATGAAGAATTGGATAAAGCGCTCGCTGAAGCCGGCATGATCTAAAGGGCATAATTCATCCCGATCTCACCATTTTTGGAAAGAAGCCTGCATGTCTCCGATGCATAAAGCGATAGACTTTCGGAAAAGACCCGGGAATCCCAAAATCCCCGGGCAGTACGATACATCCGAGGTGGCTGGCATTTTCGGCTGGAGGAGCCGCCAGATGGTTTCCAAAGTTGCCCGCTCGGAAAAATGGGATTCCCAAAAAGCGCACAAGCACCCGACCTTGTTTAAAGCCGAAGATGTTGTTCGCTATTGGGAAGCCCGCCGCCGGACAGAGATGTTGTATAAGACCGGCCTGACCACCGTTGGTCTCCTGCGCGAGCCCCGGGCGGGAGAAGCGGATATCGAATGCCCGGTATGCGGTGCCTACGCCTACTCCAGCCGCGCCGGGATCGCCTGCGTCAACAACCATCGAAGAAGGAAAGCGAAATGAGCATTTTTTCGCGTTGGCGAGCAATAATGGCGGCGTCTGGATGCTCGCCAGCTTTTATGATTATTTCCAGTATAGCCGCTTGCCTGCCAAAATTAACGTACAGACCCCGAAGAGCCCCAGATTGGCGTATCTCAGCGGATAAAAAGACCTGCCTGGAGGCAGCAGGTCGGTTGGAATATTCTTATGGAATTGTATAAGCGGTTAGCGCTAGCACGGACGAATTCGTTTTGCCCTGGCCTACGCTACCCTCTTCATCGGACTTCACCAAACCGACATTGGCGGCATACCACTTATCTGCCTGGCTGGTGGTCACGATTGGAACAGGCTGATTCTGTTTGTTTATTTGTGTGCTTTGGTTTGGTTGAAAAGCTTGGTCAACTTGTAACGAATTAGACCGTGGTAGGCCAATAAGAGTTCTAATTTGCACTTCCACATCTCTAAAACATATAACCGATAATCAATATCTTTATTGTCTATTTATACCAATACCGCTATAATTCAATCAGATTATCCTTGATCTTTTGCTTACTTTCGGAAGGAATAAAGAAAATGAAAATAAAGAGCAGCCTACTGATGTTTTTTGCCGTGCTTCTTCTCTTGATCGCCGCAGGATTTACAGTTTTGGACAAGAGTTGAGTTTCCTATACGACTATAATTTTTCTGGTGGCATTTGTGCTTATTACCATTTCAGGGCTTATCATTCGTAAACGGGGCTTATAAAAGCACAACTCTGGGTTTTGGTACATAAAAGTTTAAAGCGATAAAGCAGGAAGATCAACTATTGTGGTCAAAGGAGTCCAAAATGAAAAATGGTCAATGCCCGAAGTGTAATTCGTCAAACGTCTTCAAGATGCAAAACGGAATCATTTGGGGGAATGGATATCTCCGGTTTTTTGGTAGCCGTCCCTTAATGAATACAAACTGCGATAGTTACGTTTGTGTTGACTGTGGCTATTTTGAGAATTACATCGCTGACAGAGAAACGCTACAAAAAGTCCCGAACATGAAGAAGGGATGGACCAAGGTCGTTGAGTAAAAAGAATTAAATAGCAATCTGTTTTGAGGGTATCGCCTGGTAGTTCCACCCTGGTAGGAAGTTGTTGAAGACGATACGCATAGTTTGCTTGATCTCCTTTTCGTCATACCCTTCGCCATATAACTTGACAGCCTGGTAGCGAGTACGAGCTAACGGGATAGCATTTAAGCGGGTAGTGGATAAAACCACCTCCAATAACGAAATCGCTGAATTGATTGAGAATTATTCAGATGTCAAATTTCTCCAAGTTGCATGATATTTGGATTTACGCACAACAATCGTCCGCTTCATATAAAGGTATCTTTTGCGGACAGACCGATGGTCAGGATCACCACCTTGTATGAGCTGATCCTAAAGAATGGATTAAGTTAAAGAAAACGGAGGTAGCCATGTTCAAATGCCATGGCTGCGGTTCCGTAGAGTCCCACACAGAACTTTTTAGTTAAGTATTCCAGATTGATGGAAAACCTGTCCTGGTGGAAAATATTCCGGCGCAGATCTGTGCGCGCTGCGGTGAAGGGGTTTTTAGCCAGGGTAACCACCGATAGGGTTCGTTTGATTGTCCACAGCAGGAAAAAACCGATCAAATCTGTGAAAATGGATGTATTCTCCTACGCTTGAAATCGAGTAGGAGGCGGCGGCTAACCGCCTCCTCTCACACCACCGTACATGCGGGGCCGCATACGGCGGTTCATCAAGCAAAGCGCAGTTCTTGATACCGTTTGCTAATGCTCTTCAGCCCTGAGTTAAGCCAGTAGGCGTTGCTAAGGGCTTGATTTATCACAGGTGTGGCAGACATTCGCCAGGGACTTCGTCCTCCGGCTCCTTCTTGTGCCCATTGTCTTGGTACGCCCAGCTTCACTAATTCTCGATAGCGGGTTGAACCTTGTTTCCAGCGCTTCCAGATCAGCTGCCTTAGCCGTCGTCGGATCCAGCCGTCCAGTTCTTCAAATATGCTCGGTGTGTCGGCCAGCCGGTAGTATCCAATCCATCCGATAATGTACCGGTTGATCTCTTCCAAGATCGTCTCCAGTTTGCCACTCCGAGTACGTTTGGTCAGAGTTCGTAGCTTCTCCTGCATGCGCTCTTTCGTTCGTTCTGCAATCCGGATCAGCACGATCCCTTTTCGTCGGAAGAAACTGAACCCCAAGATTTTCACCTTCCATGCCTTTTCCACTTTGCTTTTCTTGGGATTGACTTTCAGCTTGAGCTTCTTCTCCAGAAATCCTTTCACGCTTTCCATCACCCGCTCTCCCGCCCGTTCCGTCTTGACGTAGATGTTGCAATCGTCCGCGTATCGGACAAATTTGTGCCCGCGCTTTTCCAGTTCCTTATCCAGATCATCCAGCATGATGTTTGAAAGTATTGGCGAAAGCGGCCCTCCTTGCGGAACGCCCTCTTCGCTTCCCACGACCACCCCATTAATCATCACGCCTGATTTCAGGTAGGCTCGGATCAGTTTCAGCACTCGTTTGTCTTTCACTACTCGCATCACGCGCCCCATCAGAAGGTCGTGGTTCACCCGGTCAAAGTATTTCTCCAGATCAATATCCACGCACCAGGTGTATCCTTCTTGTACATACGTCTGCGCCTGTCTCACTGCCCCATGCGCACTGCGGCCGGGCCGGAACCCATAACTGTGCTCAGAAAACAATGGCTCATATATCGGAACCAGCTCCTGTGCTATCGCCTGTTGGAGTAGGCGATCCACCACATTCGGTATCCCTAACTGCCGAACCCCGCCGTCAGGCTTGGCTATCTCTACCCGCCTCACCGGGCTCGGCCGATAGGCCCCGCTTTCAAGAGCCGCCCTGATCTCCAGCCAGTGCTCCCTCAGGTGTCGGCGGAGTTCTTTCACCGTCATCCCGTCTATGCCCGGTGCTCCTCCGTTGCTCTCTACTCGCTTCATCGCTGTGAGCAGGTTCTGTCTTTCCCATATCCTCTCCCACAGCCCTGCGCTGGAGGTTCGCTCGTCTCGCATTGGCGACGGCTCGGCCCTCGGTTCCAGTCCTGTCGGCTTCACCAACTTCGCTGGCTCCGCAGTATCCCTTTCCGGGAAAGGCTGCCTTCTTGGCTCGTCTTCCATGCTGCTCAAGGTATTGCTCCTGCTTCATGTTCGGCCCTTCCCACCTCGACGGCGGTGGTACTTCGGCCTCGGCTGACCCCTGCCGTTTCTGCCTGACCTCTCGGTCAGGTTTACCTTCCGGCACAACGGCAGGTCTCCCCAGGTAAGAACGTTGACTTTCCCTGCATCCCTGGCTCATTTACTGCTTCGGCCCTTGATTGCTTCGGGCTTCGCTGTTCGTTGCCAGCTCGCCCGGCCTCACAGCCTCTTATGAGCTTCTTGTTCATCAGGTCACAGGTTTGCCTCCAGCTTCCTTCAGACCCCACCTCACGGTGACGCCCTTGCTCTCGGCTAATGGTTAGCGCAATCAGCCTCCATAAAGGTCTTTCACCTTCTAGTCAACGCCCATGCTGGGCGCACAACGGAATTCCCGATGAAAGTTTCATCGGGAATTTTTTCGCTTTTCTTTCATTACATGACAGATTAAACTACCCTGACGCGTCTTTTGCGTATTTCGGTGAAATCGCCTACCGGTTCCGTTCACGCCTAAAAAGTGGACAGCATGCTCCGGAATCAGTGGTCAACATGCCCCAGATTCAGCGGACGGCTTGCTCCGGATTCACTGGTCGCCATCAACCAGATTACGCAGGTTATTTTCCCTATTATTTCAAGCAGTGATAGATAAGGGTGATTCGGTAATGGGGAAGGCATCCTTAATAAGGATGCCTTCCAAAACTATTTTCTTCTTGTATACAATTTATTTTAGAACGGGTTAATAAACCCAGGGTCGTGTCTTTCGATTCTCCTATCCAGGTTACGGCGTCGGTTCGTTATGGACGGTTTGCTGCAAGCTGTTCAGGCTTTGATCGGCATCGTTCGCGCTTTGACTGACACCGTTCATACTTTGATCGCCGGTGCTGGCAGGTGTGGAAATATCGATGGACTGGAGCGTGCTTCGCATATCGTTCAGGGCCTGATCCGCATCGTTGGCGGATTGATCAAGGACCACGCCTGTTGGGGTTGTTTGGGCCAGAGCCTGATCAGGAGTTGAGCTTGGTAGGGTCTGCGCCAGGGGCGCTTGGGTCTGCGCTTGGCTGGAAGCCAGGGTCGGTTGGGCTTGCGGTTGGCCGGAATTGGTTCCATTGATTGAAGAGCAACCGGCTAGCAACAGGCTTGTTCCAACCAGGATGACCAGACCGAAAAGGAATGCTTTCTTCATTTTTCATCCATCCTTTTAGCCACTGGTTGGGGTCGCGACAGGTACTGCAGTGGGTTCATTGGCTTTCCGCCACTGGTCAATCGCGTTACGCAGGTCAGTGCCTGCCTGGACGAGAGCGGTGTGGGCGTCTGACAGGGACTGGTGTGCATCCTTCACGGTCTGGCTGGCCGCGCTTTGATCGGTCACGTTGCCACTGCCATCGAAGCCGTTGTGGGCGGAGAGGATCCCTGCGGCAGTGGTATCAGATGCGTTGGCAGTAGCGATCTCCGACTGGAAGGTAGCCAGGGCGGTTGACAGGGCAGAGGTATCCAGGCCCTTACCTTGCGCTTTGCTGATCAGATCCTGCACCTTGGTCACCACATCGCTGGTCTTGGCCAGGTTGCCCTGCTGGGTGGTAAGCCATTTCTGCTCGTTCTGATAGTCTTTCTGTAGATCCTGATCTTGTAATTTGTCCTTGTTGGCTTCCCGCCAGGCCCGTAAGGCGGTATGGAGGTCGCTGGCGGCCTGCACGAGAGTATTCCGGGCATCCTGCAAATTTTGCCGGGCGTCCATAACCGTCTGATGGGCGGCCGATGGATCGGTCACGTTGCCGCTGCCATCGAAACCGTTATGGGCGGAGAGGATCCCCGCGGCGGTTTTATTGGAGCTGGTGGCCGTGGCAACCTGGGTCTGGAAGGTGGCCAGGGCGGTTGAAAGGGCGGAGGTATCCAATCCCTTGGCCTGGGCTTTGCTGATCAAATCCTGGATCTTGCTAACCACATTGGCGGTATTCGCCAGATGGGTCTGCTGTTGCGTCAGCACCTTTTGCTCGTTCTGGAAGGCCTGGCTCAGTTGTGCCGAGCCTTTACCTGCGGCGGGGGTTGCGGCCGGACCGGGGCCTGCGGCCAGGACTGTTCCGGAGGGGATCGTGAAGATCAGGCTGAAGACGACCGCCACTCCCACGAAGGCCATGATCCACCGGCTGACTGATGAGATTGCTTTGGTTACTTTATTCATTTTGTATCTCCTTTATTTTCCAAATTTTTATTGTTCGATCTTTCACATTGTATCGAAGGCATGTGACCCCTTCTTTACCAGCTTGTAAATTTTTTGTAAAATGATCCGCAGCCGTATTTCAATAAGCAGGTACGGCCTGACAAGCTTTTGCTCGCTTTGTTCCGGAAGAGATGGACTGAAATCTGACAAGAAATTGCTCGGGTGATGGATATCGACAGCAGTCAGTGAAATCCCAATTTATTTTAGGTGTAAATTATCATGCTTGCGTTGGGACAGAGAGGGGATCTCCATTTTTAGTTGTAATTTGAGTGTGTTCCAATATTTTCTTGCTTTTTGATAGCCGTTAAGAACCCGCTGCATTCTAGCGCGAGGGGAAAGGCGGGTTTCTCGAAAGGGCTTTAGCCCGCCGATAGGCGAAACCAGGGCTTGACAATATATGCTGTAGGTGTATACTATAGGTATGTCTCCTAAACGCTCCAGCATCTTCCTTTCCGCCGAAGACCATGCTGCAATCCAAAGGGTGTGCGACCTGTACGGTTTGTCTACCGACTCCGACGCTCTCCGATTAGCGGTACGAATATTAGCGGCCAGCGCAAAACTCACTCTGCCCGCCGATTGGCAGCCGCCAGCGAATTGGCCTCGTCGTCAGAAAACGAGCAAATGATTCGCACGCACGCTTTGCCTTGCTGGTTGCCCAAACCCGAGGCCGACGCGCTCAATCAAGAGTTGGGGCGCATCTACTCGCGGGTTATGGTGAACCACTACCGCGTTTACCGGCAGTCGGGCGAGGTGTGGCTGTCGCAATATGATGCGATGAAGCTGACGGATTTTTACGATGCGCAAGATGGGCGGGAAAGACTCTTGCACGCCCATTCGGTGGATGCTGCGCAGGAAGGTTTCTACAAAGCCTGCAAGACGGCGAAAGCATGCAAACAAGCTGGATTGCCCAATGCCCACTATCCGCGTAAGCGCAAGATCTGGCGCACGACCATCTGGAAGAACAGCGGCATTCGGGCGGAAAGCGGCGTTTTGCTTTTGGCGCGAGCCAGAGGGTTTGAGCCGATCCGTGTCGATCTGCCTTCCCAACTGGCCAGCCTGCCGCCCAGGAGCTTTGTTGAAATGCGTCTGGTGTGGGATCAGGCCAGCCGCCGCTACCACTGGCATCTGGTGGTAGAGGATGGCAAGCTTGCCGCTGAACCCACCGGCACGGGCGTGATGGCAGGCGATCCAGGCGAAATTCACCCGATGGCGCTTAGCAATGGCGTTGAAACGGTGGTGGTGTCGGCCCGGGCGCTCCGGGCGGTGCATCAGTACACGAGTAAACGGTTGGCCGAAATCCAACGCTTACAGGCTGCGAAGGTGAAAGGTTCCCGCAATTGGAAGAAACTTCAGCGCCGGAAGAATCGCTTTCTCGCCCAACAGAAGCGGCGCACCCGCGACATTGAGCATAAGGTGAGTCGGGCGGTGGTGGACATCGCTGTAGATCAGCAAACCGGCACGCTGGCGTTGGGCGACGTGCGGGATGTGGCCGATGGCAAACGTCTGAAAACCAAAAGCCAACAGAAGATCGGCAACTGGAGTCACGGCCAGTTGCGCCAGCAGATCGAGTACAAAGCGGCGGCGGCTGGCATCAAAGTGGAACTGGTGGATGAGGCCTATAGTTCGCAGACTTGCCCCCAATGCAGGCGCCGACACAAACCCAGGGGACGGCTCTATCGCTGTCCGGCTTGCGGTTTCGTCGCTCATCGCGACGCGGTCGGGGCGGTCAACCTTCTTTCGCGGCGGCTGTACGGTGAAGTAGGCCGGATCAGGCCGCCCGCTGAGACAAAGTATCGTCACCCGTTTGGCAAGCTCGCTTTCCGAACGGGCAAGCGTAGTCGCCCGGACACGGCGGAACTGGCTGAGGCAGGTCACGATGGCTACTAAGTCCTTAGAAGCTGCGGGGCTTTTAGCCCCGGCAGAGTGTCACAGTTACCCTGGTTTATGGCAAATTGGATGAAATCTACAACCGAATAAAGCCAACGATCAGTAGACTTGTTATGGATTTTACCGCCTGAAAAGTCTTTGAATGCGGGATGTTCTGGATTCATGATTGGCATTTCTAGGGTTGGGAGTGAATATTTTTAATACCGGGGCCGACCTAACTCGGATAATACAATTCAGGGTCTGGGATCAGGCACTACCCAGAACACCATCCAAAGTCTTCAAATCCACCAACAGTCCGGCTTTTAGCTGCATCTCGGTTTTCGCGGCTGGCGTGAAGCCACTACGGGCGAACAACGCATAATGTACCCTCCAGCCCCTGCCCCGATCGGGCAGATCGTTCAGCAGCAGGGGTGTTTTACCATCCACCAGGTCGCGCACAACCTGCCTGTCAATCCGATCAGCCCCCCACTTGCATTCTCCCAGCAGGATGTCATGTGTCTGCCAATTGATTGCAACCACATCCACTTGTACACGGCTGCTCCAATGGCTTCCAACTGCCTCGGGGGTAAAAGGCAGCTCACCAGCCTTTCCCTGTACCCTCACCCACTGCCTGGCGAGATCTTCAAAGGCGGTCCGCCCTACAAAAGCACGTAGATTCTTTCGGATCGCATCAACTGCCCGATCCGCGTCGAAGGGCGAGTCAGATAGGAGTGGCTCGAGAAAATAAAAGTAGAACCGGAAATACGGATCGCACAGATGATAACGACCGCTGCGAGAGCGAGCGCGCTGATCTTTCGGTTGCGTCACTGGCAACCGGCGTTCCACTAAACGGAGCTCCTGCAAGGTATTGAGATAAAAGTTTACGCTCGTGCTGGGGATAAATGCCCGATTAGCGATCTCAGATAGCGTGTGTGCCCCACTTCCAATCGCCTTCAAAATGGCAAGGTAACTGTTTGGCTCTTTGACTTCATCGTAAAGCAAGAAAGCCGGCTCGGCCAAGAACATGTTGCCAGGTTTTAAAATTACCCTCCGGATATTCCCAGTCAGATCCTGGTCCGGATCCAACCAGTTTAGATATGCCGGAACTCCTCCGACAACCGCGTAAGCAGCAACACGCGCATCGGCATCCCATTTCGGAAAGAATTCTGCCAGGCTGGAAAAGGGCAGCGGTTCAAGGTGCCACTGAGCAGTCATCCGCCCGAAAAGCGGCGACTGTAGGGAAAGCAATGTTTCCATTACGTGCACTTGCGAGCCGCATAGCACCATGACAATTTCAGATTTCTGGAAGTGCTGATCCCAGGCATATTGAAGGGAAGACAGCATGGCAGGATCAGAATCGGACATGTAGGGCAATTCGTCCAGGATTAATATCCGGCGCTTGCCCTGCAGTTGCGGGGCAGCCGCATCCCAAAGTTCAGGCCAGGAGCGGTAGGTTGGAGCAGACAAATACGGGACGTTAAGCAACTTACTATACAAACGGGTGCGTTGTTGGGTGGCAGTTTCCTTGACGGCTTCCCAATAGGTAAAGTCAAGGCCGCTCTGGGCTGCCCAGTGCATCAGTAATTCCGACTTCCCCACCCGGCGCCGACCATATATCAGAATCAACTGTGCTGGACCTGGATGTTTGCGAGTAAGTAAATCATTGAGAAATATTATTTCTTCCTGCCGATCGACAAACATGGCCGCCTCCGTAATTATAGTCAAGACTATTATATCGCAAACTCTACTAATAAGGATGGGAGGAATTGGGTACCTGCCGGGCATTTCGATCTTTCGATGTCTATATCAAAATGGGGAAATTGTTACCTGTTGGGAAAAAAAATAACCCGGACAAATCCGGGGGCATACTCACGAAACTCCTTCAATTCGTATCGGCGGGAAATGTTTCATATCGTAAATACTTCTGTATAATATGGGTAGCGGTAAATTTATGGCACATAAACCTGCGTTCCTCGCAATAGTCAATCAAAAAGGCGGGGTGGCAAAAACTACCACTGGTTTTGGCCATAACCTGGCATTGGAAGGAAAACGAACATTATCGATTGACTTTGATCCCCAGGGCAACCTGATTGGTTTTTTGGGCCTTCGTCAGGAGCCCTGCATGTACGACTGGCTCACCTACCCGGTTTACACCCTTTGGTGCCGGGAAAAATATGAAAGTGGAGCACAAGCGCCAATGGATCAGAATTTCCAACCGCGAAAACCTGTTTGTGTTTCCCGGAGATAAATTGACCAAAGACGCTGAAGACAATATGAAGATTAAGAGATGTTATATAAGACCGGCCTGACCGCCGCGGGTCTCCTGCGCGAGCCTCGGGCGGGAGAAGCGGATATCGAATGCCCGGCATGCGGCGCTTACGCCTGCTCCAGCCGCGCCGGGATCGCCTGCGTCAACAACCATCGAAGAAGGAAAGCGAAATGAGCATTGTTCTTGCGTTGGCAAGCAATAAAGGCGGGGTTGGGAAAACAACCACCGCGGTCACGGTCGGCTCCTATTTTGCCTTCCGGCGGAACTGGCGCGTTTTGATCGTCGACGTGGATATCCAGGGGCACGTGGGTTTATTTCTTGGACTGAGAGACGCGACGGATATTTATAAAGAGAGTGGATTACAAAAGCTGCTGCTTGAAAACCAACCCATCGAAAAAATAGCCGTGCGAGCAAGAGAGAACCTGGACATTATTCTCAATTCCTTCGAAGCCAAGGACATGGAACAGAAAATAATGCAGTTGACCAGGAGAGACCTCTTACTCCGGGAAAAGCTGGCAGGGAGCAAGTATGATCTGATCATCCTCGATACAGCGCCAGCCTACAGCAACCTGCATTTGGTTGCCCTGTGCGCGTCTGATTACTGCATCATCCCCACCGGTGCAGCCTTTGCTGATCTTACCGGAGTGAACGGGGTATTGGAGACTCTGAACACCCTCTCCCTCCGGGGCGCGCCGACGCCGGCGATCATCGGCGCTCTGCCAACCAGATTTGAACGCGTGACGGTCAATACCAAAAACAATTACGACGATCTGGTGAATATTTTACTGGACCGCAATATTCAGACATTGCCCCCCATTCCCTTAGACACCAATATAAAAAGTTGTGTTGATTACGGGAAAACGATCTGGGAATATGCACCCCTGTGTCGAGGCGTGAAGGGGTATGAAACGCCATTGGAACACGTCAAAATACCAAACAGCATTGGTGGATATGGCGGTTATTTACACCTGGTGGAAATACTGGAAATTGTCATGAAAAGAGGAGGGCGTAAACAATGACCGACAAAAAGGATAAGGGCTCGCGCAGGGCACCCATCGCCCGGGCACCCACGGCTACTGTGGATCGGTTTCTCGAAATCAACCCCAATTTCGAGAAACAGGAACAGATCACCCAATCGACGCGGGCGGCCCAGGAGGATAAGAAATCAAAAAAGAACAAACAGCTGGCCGACCGGAGAAGAACTCGCTTTATCCTGGATCTCTCGCGCTATCCAAAATTTCCGCTCGCGCAACGCGTTGAAGAGCTGTGCACAGCCAGGTCGATACCGCCCAGTCATTTTGTGGCACTATGTATTAAACTCGGATTAGATGCCGTCGAGGATGGGAGTTTGGATCTGGATGATTTCATCGAGACGTATGAAGGCAGGAATTGGTTGTATAAGAACGCCCTTAAGCTTGAGAAATAGACCAAAGCATACTGCCCCTGTAGTGGCCCAGGATGTGAAAATTGGCCTGGACGGGAAGAAGATCAAAAGGCACTTTTTGCCCGCATGCGAAACAAAAATATACGGTACCGTATTGAGAATTCATACGGTACCGTATATTTTATGCATAGCGGTACCGTATATTAGTCCAGGGTTGTTTTTACCGTCCTCTGCAGACCAGTTCCGGAAAATGCCTTTTTTAGAAAACTAAAAACATGCAGCTCTCCCCTGAGCAGTGTGCTAAAAAGCATTGAATACGTTCGATCACTTAAGGTACTTTGTCCAAGCCACCAGCGTCTTCTATATTTGCGGATCTGTTCCAGGTGGAACAGATCCGAACGAATCACGAATTTCTGCTCATCTCAGTAATTTGACATGTCACATTCAAGCTTTTCTAACCACAGAGGTCACAAAGTAACACGAAGGGAACACTTATTTGTCTTCCGCGGGCTCCCGTACTTTGGGGTTGTGCATCTTTGTGCCCGCCTGCCTCGATGATTTTACGGGGTAGTGATGGTAAGAGAATTGCTTTTCGCACCGAGATGTGACATTTTCAAGTTAGAGCAGATTAGCGGACGGGCCGTTATAATTGCCTGCGGAGGCTGCCCATGAAAAATCACCGCTTGCTCTTTTCTCCGGCCATCCTGGCCGCCTTGGCCATCCTGGCCGCCATTGCCCTGGCCTGCAACCTGCCCGCAGTGAATCAGGAAGATAAAATGCTGATCTTAGGCATCCAGGCCGCACCCACCGCCGGCTCCAACCTCTACACCGCCACGGTAAACGTCTCGACGCACAGCACGAGCGACATCATCTTCTGTTACCGAGACGGCGCCCAGGTTTTCACCAAGACGGTGGCCGAATCAGACCAGAGTGACCAGTACTCCTTCTCGTTCGACCCGGGCCACCCCGGCGAGCACACCCTCAAATGTGTCTCCGCGGATTCCGGCGAGGCGGAGAGCACCACCTTCACGGTGGCTGCCGCCGTCACCCCAGCCCCCACCGACACACCCGCCCCCAGCGACACCCAACCCATCGCCCCCCCATCCCAGGATCTGACCACCCTGCTTAAGAGCGGCACCTACCAGGTGCTCGTCGCCTCGCCGGGCGGATCTCTCAAATCCACCTGGGATCTTACCGTAGCCGGCGGTATCGTCACCGGCACATCCCATTGGGCCTGCTGCCCCGGCCAGCGCGACGACCCGCTGCAGGGCACGCTCACCGCAGTCTTGCTTACTGTCCAGCGGGATTGCACCGGCCAGGGCCAGCCAGGTACCTGCCACCAGACCTACACCGGCACGCTCTTCGAAAACACCATCACTGGCGGCATCACCGGCACCGGCATTGTCCAGGGCGAAGACTGGACCCTATACCTGAAATAGCCCCTACCCCTCCCATGGTCGCCCCCCGGCCCCTTACCGGGGGGAGTTATTTAACCTCAAAATTGCTATCCTGCGCCAGAATAATTCTCAAAACGAGCATCGAAATTGAACAAAATATATTCCAGAGGAGATTAAGATGACCACGATCAAGCTTACCGAAAAAAACCCGATGGTGCTGATATTTGACGGGAACATTTTGGAAATATTCTCATCGCCTCGCCAATGGGACTTCCATAGCGAACGAATTCACCTTTTTTGGTTAGAAAAGTTTGAACTCTGGGGCTACAAAAATGGAACCCACGGCGTGTATATTCGCGCGGACGGCCACGATAAAGAATATCCTGTCGACGAAAATATTGCTCCAAAAGTAAAAGATTTGATCGCTGAAGTTCAACGCGCCAAGGATGCGTTTCGGTTTGATTAGGACTCAGCTCATAAGCTGAGGAAACTGTGGACTCCCTGATACACCCGAGCGCCATCTTCAAACCGTAATCCGTGCGCGCCTCGGATTACTGCTGGCACCTGCTGGCAAAGCAGGGATTTTCAAGCAAGGACTCAAGGCTTGAGAAGAGATAGATCACTGTATAAATATGAAATTGGCTACGACATTCTTTGATCAAAACTCGCTCGCTGGCGGATCTTATGGCAGCTCCGCGTTGGATCCTTTTGTCGGTGCAGGCATCCGGGGTAGCTTTTTTATCTTTTCGTCACACAGGTCAGGATTTGAGCAATTAATCTTGATATCTGTTGGATAGCCATATTTCGGGTGCTCCCCTCTTAGCAATTACGAGGAACCAGCCTGGAGATCTCCTCTCGCCCTGCGCCGGTTTGGCTGGGTTGGCCGTCTTGAACAGGTAGGCCTCGGTCAAGCTGAAAAATAATAACAGCGCTCCGGTTGGTTCATAGACAACCGGAGCGCTGTTATTATTTTTTAGATCTCTATTCTTTCCTGGCGCAGCCTCCCCCACCCCGGCTTCTTCAACATTTAATCCCTATTTTTCCTTTGCATCCTTCAGCGCCTTATGGCTTTTCGGGGGCGGCAAAAAATTATCTTTTGTCACCACTTTTTTACCCGTTTGTTCTTCCAATTCAAGCCGCGCCCTTTTGGCAATCCTCCCACCTTTTTTCCCGGCGATTTTGTTTTCTTCCAGGCCGGTTGCCTCAGTGCTCTCGGCAAACTGGCGGGTGGAAAGCTCTGCCAGGGCGGTAAAGATCAATTCCGCTTCGCTCATGTGATCGCGCAGGTTCTGGGATTTTAAGCCCTTGAGCTCCTTATGTTCCTTGACACTTACTCCAGACCATTCCTCGTGAATTACATTGGTGAGTATGGCGAATTCCAGGCCTTCTTTGATCTCATGGCCTTTCCAATAATCGGTCAGCTTATTGCGGGTTTCCTGCCCCGTCATGCGCTGCTGGATCCACTTCTCACTGTATCCGTGCTTTTGCCAGGTTTCTCTGGCTCGATCCAGCGACCTTGCTGGGTCGGCCATTTCCTGCATGCGCTCATAGCCTACTTTGGCAAGCCAGAGTTTGATGGGCTCGGCTTTTGGGCTTGGTACACTCTGTACCAATCTCAGAAGCATCTCCGCATTGGCCACATCAGTAAGGTAGTTTTTTCCATCCGCCGCAGGCAGTTTCAGTTGGTGAATTTCTGACACCGACTCACTGCCTTCTTTGCTCAATCGTTCCTTCAGCTTATTCCAGTATTTCCTGGCAGATTGAAAATCGGGCTGCTGAGTCAAAGCCTGAACAATATCCACAACAGAGAAAAACCAGGTTTCTGTGGCTTCATCGTACATACGGCGGATTTTGTAATCTTCAAAAATAGCCAAATTGTTCGTTGTCATATCAACTCCTGGTGGATCAAAGCTTGATGGTCTTCGGCATCGGGGTGGAACAGAGAATTAATAGCTGGATAGATTACCAACATCACTATTTTAGCACGGATGTTCTTGTACGCAAGGGTGGATTCGCACTGCGCCTCCCCCAAGTTGCATCTGTTCCAGGTGGAACAGATCCCTTATCGCCGGTGAGAGTGAATTTTACGCAAGCTGGCCGCAAGTGCTTCCAGGTGATCGGCAGCGGTTTCAAGATCGTGTGGATCTCGATACAGGCTGGATAGCTCACTGGCCACTTCGTCCAGGTTGCCATCGAACTCCGGCCGGCCCACCAGGCTCAACATCGACTTGACTCGCACAGCCAGCTGGCGGTGCGGACCAAGCGAGGTATGGGCTCCCTTCCTGGATTTCTGCTGATCTCGGGGAGTTTCATAACCGTCCGGCAGTTCCTCATTATTTTGGGCTATGCCAGCCAGATCATCCCCGGTCAAGCGCGGTTCCTCGATGGCCATCAGGATCAGACGGCGCTGCTGGTCGATCGGGGCAGCCAGTATCTGGCGCAGCCGCCCTTCCTCAAGCCGGTAGAGAGAGGCCATATATAACAGATCATCATCCAACTTTAAAAGTTGCAGATGGCGGTACAAGACGGGGCGGGAGAGGCCGATCACCCGGATAATCCCCTGCCAGACGCCATTCGGAAGCTTTTTGATATTTAATGCCTGGCGGAAATAGGTCAGCTCATCCATTTCCGGGTCGGGTAGTTGTTCGAGCTGCAGCAGGATCAAGGCCGCAATCGCCTTACCGAGATCCACGGCCGAGATATCCTCCCGCAGCAGATTTTCTGCCACCTGGCGGTACCGGTTGATCTCCACTTCCTCAGTGACTCTCAGCCTGGGTTCTTCTTGCAATCCCATGTTGACCGCTTGCAACGCCAGGGACCAAAAGCGGCGCTCTCCGGTCTCCAGTAGGAAGCGGGAACCCTGGGGGGTTTTTATCCAGGAACCGGTAGCAGGCTCGATCTGGCGGTCCTTCAGGATCGATTCACCCAGCAGGAGCAGCTCGTCCACCTGCTGTCGTAAGGCCGGATCCCCATCAGCTGCCACCAACAGAGAATGGGCAATTGCGAAACAATCGCTACCACCTGAAAAAAAGGCCTGTTTGAGTTCGGGGGGCAGGATGACACGCGTCTGGAAACGATCCGGGAGGACCTGCGAGATCGGAACTGCGACAACACGAACTGCCCGTGGAGGGGCCTGCGTATCATTAGCGGGGGTACCTGCTACCAGGCCGGTGATCTGGTCTTCGTCTGATCGTTCTGAGCGCAGCTTGCTTAAGTCTACATGCTGGCGAGTTGGCATCTACAATCTCCTGCTAGCGATCTGTTCCACCTGGAACAGATCAGTTGTCCAGGCGGCGCCGGAGCTCTTCGGCCACTTCGGCATATTCTTGCGTCGAGGCGCTGGAGGATACCATGGTGGCGGCCTGGCGCGCCGGCTTGTAACTGAATATATCCAGACCGGCCGTGAAGGCATCTGAGATTTCAGCCCGTTGATAGACCGGGGGCAACATCAAATCCCCATACTGTCTGCACAGGCCGTCGTAAAATTCCTGTTGTCCGGCTCCGCGGAAATTGCACATGGTGGGAAGGATGCCGGCAACCTGGAGGTCCCGGTTGTACTTCTGCTGGATGCTTTTGATCGCCTTGAGTGAATCGGCCAGTCCAAAGACGCTGGCCGCTTCCAGCTGGATGGGCAGGATCACGTGGGTCGATGCAACCAGGCTATTCACCGACAGGTGGCTGACTCCCGGAGGGTTGTCGATGAAAACGTACTCGTAGGCCTGGCCGACCGGTTCCAAAACCTCCTGCAGGCGAAACAGTCCATTCGCCGGATCGGACTGCAGGGTTGGTTCCACCTGCAGCATCTTCTCACGGTTGGACGGGATGAAGTCAACATTCCGCGAATTGACGGGAATATTTGCGTTGCTGATGATTTCAAAAATGGGGCGCTGGGTGTCAAGCATCAGCAGGCCGGCGATGTTATCGTATGGGCCCATGTTTCTCTTCTCACGTTGTCCAAAGAAACCGCCCGAAAGGGTAATATCCGTATTGGCCTGTTGATCCAGGTCTACGATCAGGATCCTGCCGGGTTCCTGACCAGGCTGGGTTTCATGCCATAGCATCAGACCGAAAGCGGCGCTTATGTTGATAGTAGCGGTGGTTTTGCCAACCCCACCCTTTTGACTGAAACATGAGATGATCTTCACAGTTGGGCCCTTTGATCAACTTGTCGACATTCCACTTATGTCATTGCATGGTCGCGATATATGAAATATTATATAACAAACATAGAGCTTGCGCAAGACACACAAAGGCACTTAGCGCCATTATTTATAGCGCAAAGGCACATTGCACCCTTATTTATGCCTCCTATTGCATGATAGGCCGGATTGATGTAGAATAATCGCGTATTCCCGTCCCAGGCGAGTTTGGTTGATTCGCCTATTTGAACAAAGCGAGATGAGAAATGAGCGCGATGATTGACGAAGATGAAGAGTTTACAAGCCGTGAACTCGATCTCCTCCACCTGAAAGAACTTCCCTTCCGGATCTCGGCCGACAGCCGGTTCTTATACCTGACCGAGGGCCATCAATGGGCCCTTTCAAGATTGGAAAAATCCATCAGGTTCCGCGAAGGTTTGTCCGTTGTAGAGGGGCCGATCGGCACCGGAAAAACCAGTATGGCACGCCGCCTACTGGAGCTGTGTCTTCAAAAACATAACCTGGAGCCGGTTTATATTCACACCCCCAGATATCCCACGCAATTAGCTGCCCTGCATGCGTATTCAGAAGCGTTTCGAACCAAGATACGCAAAACCTATGCGGACCAATTGAAAGACTTTGAACGAACCTTGATCAAGCTGCGCGAGGGAAAAAAGAACCCGGTATTGATCATCGATGATGCTCAATACATGGGTCCCGAAAGCCTGCAGCCGATCCAGGACTTTTTGAACTTCGACATTTCGTCCAAGATGATCCAGTGTGTCCTCTTTGGACAGCAGGAAATCCATGGCAATTTTGCGCGCAATCCGGCCCTGCTTGATCGTGTTGTATTCTGGCATAAGCTGGCGCCACTTTCCTTTGGAGAAATGGTCCGCATGATCCAGTTCCGATTAGCCATTGCCGGAAGGGAAAAACCAATGTTCAACGACAGCGCCCTGGAGGAACTCTTCCGGTTTTCCCAAGGCGTGCCCCGCCCTCTGATCATCGTTTGCAACGAAACGCTGCATCTCCTGGTTGATGCAAATCGTGACAACGCCGATGCGACCGATGTCAATCGGGCGGTTGAAATCTACAAAGCTCGCCCACCCAGAATGGATTATGAGCAGGAGTCATTATGAGCGATACCAAATCCCGACCCATCAAACCCTCGACTACCTGGGCTGAATTATATGACCTCGAATCCCGGTTGGCTGCAAAAGCAAAGGCCAAGCAGGAGAGGCGAGGTCACCCCACCAGTGCTTTCATTCGGCGCAGAAAGACAGTCACTCTGACCGACGAGGAATTATCCTTCCTGGACCAGATCTCCTTCCAGATCCGGGAGGCGCTGCGGCCCGGGACGGTTACGCAAAGCCAGGTGTACGGCCTGGCCGTGCGATTGCTCAAAGAGCGCTCCCAGTTCCTGCCCGGACACGCCGACAGCTGGGGGCAGATCGTCGAGGCCCTGATGGAAGGAAAGTAGTTGTGTATTAAAATATTACTGTATTACTATATTACTTTATTAACTTATTAATATATTATTATATGAATTATACAAAGAGATAACTGATCCAGCGGCCTACTCGTTTCTCTCTTCAATGATATAGAAAATAATCATAGAAGCGGGGCGCGTTTTTTGTAATGCAAATTTACACACTACACAGCCGCATTTCGAAAAAACGATCAAACCATTTTGAAATGTATCCGGAGCCAATGAATTATGACCTGAATTTTTCGAACCATCCCTGGCTAGACACCCTCGGGTGCTTGCTTCCTTAAAGCAGAACGCCCCTGCCAGGGGGCGCACTCTGCTTCTGATAAATATGGTGATCGAGGCGATGATCACGTTTTTTGCTGTTTTGGATAATACCAGAATCGGCTTTTTTGGTCAATCCCTGTTTTCGGATATTGGGGGATGTTCCCAATCTTCTAAAAGAAAACCGGGGATGAAAGCCGGATCGTTATCGACAGAACCGCCTGAAGGGGTTCGCGAGAACGTTCTTTGCGTTTTAAATACCCCGGGCCCAGACAGCAATCGCCTCATTTCTGGTTTGGCTTTCTTGAATGGTGTGAGATTTTTCCATCCATGGCTCGTTTTGGAAACTGGGGGACCTCATCAGTGCCACGACGTTTTATCAAGTGGGGTGGGGGCGTAGATGGATATTCAAAACTGGCAGGATGCACTGGCGGATGTCGAAGCGGCTGACCAGGATACTTTTGATAAGCTTTCGCTGGTACGGTTCACCTCGTTCACAGGCACTTGCATTAATCTGGAGGTAGACACCGACGACCTCCAGAACTGGGTTATCGCTAATACAAATCGCATCGCTCAATACCTGATTCCCCATTTTGGGAACAGCCTGGCTGAGCTGGATGTAGAGCGTCGGACTGGCATGAACGCCGAACAAGCCTGGCAGTCAGCCCTTGGACAACTCCAGATGGAAATGCCGAAGGCATCCTTTGACACCTGGATGCGGGACGCGCAACTGGTATCGTACGAAAACGGTTTGTTCGTTATCGGTGTGCAAAATGCTTATTCACGCGAATGGCTGGAAAGTCGCCTGTCCAGCACCGTGATACGGTTACTTATGGGAATCATGAACAGGAGCGTGGATGTCAGGTTCGTAATCCAGGGCGGCATCCAGACTGGCCAGGACACGGATGGATTCTTGAGAGTGCGGGATGCCTGGAATAAAGTCCTGGAAAATCTCGGCGAAAAAGATCTGCCGGATGAGGCAGTCAGCATTTTAAAAAAGGGGATGCTGGATGGGCAAAACCTTGATGCCGGTATATTGACTGTCTGTATCCCAAAAGGCGACTACGAAACATTACTCATATCGCATGAGAACCGACAGGTTATCGATCGTGCGACGAATCTTCTCCGTACCGAGCTCGAGGATGCCAGGATAAAACTTTCTTTCGAAGGGATCGAAGAGAAGCAGCTGGATGACACTGATGATGAGATCGTCGAACTGCGAGCGGAGGAATACGATGATGCCTATGAGGGGGTTGCCCACCCAGGCAGGGCAGTGGTGCTTCCCGGTTATTTTCGGCATTGGTTGGGTCTGCTCGGTCCATCGCTGGCCTGGCTGTATGTTGCCTTCCGACAAACCGCCTATGGCGCTGGGGGTAGGAGTGGAAAACAGTACGGCCGTTTCTCTGGAAGTCAAATTGCCGCCAACGGCGGCTTTTGCGCCCGTTCTTTCTGGAGACGCGTAAAGAAAGAGGAAACGTGGGCCAAATTGACCGGTCTGGTGACCTCAGAAACCAGTACGAAAGAATGGCAACCCGGGAATAAACCGCGCCGGCTGATGCGGCGCTACTCGGTGGCGATGACTTTGCCGCTGACGCCGGAACACACTTATGCATTGAGCATATGGCTGAAGGAGAAGGCTGGAGAGGTCGGCCCGGAAGCAGCCTTGCGAGCAGCAGCGGATACCCCGGCTAACGAATTGCTGACCACCGAAAAAGGGGCAGGGAAACCCCAAACGGTGCGCCAAATTGTCTCCACATTGTTCGGGGATCACCTGTCTGCCGGCCAGGTGTCCGCATTGGCAACAGCCATCCAGAGCCGGATCATGCCCCCCAAAAAGGACACCATCCATATCCCACTTTATTTCCTGGAAAACGTATTACCTTACATGGGCCCCGGTCCTGGCTGGATGCTGACGATCCTGCGGGATATGAGCTTTGTAGACCGCAACCTGGTTACTGTCACCGGTGGTTACCGGGAAGTCGCGGATTGGATGGGGATGTCCCGGCCAATGACGGTCTACGAATGGCTGCATGGGAAGAAAGCGGGTAAATTCAAACATCCCGTGATCCGTGTATACGTGCGGGAAGTCGCGGAACGGCGGGCAGCCAGCAATTTTGAGAATGCACCCAGAACCTTTGAGGTTTATCAGGATGATGTCCCCCATGAGATCCTGGAAAAGGCGCTGACCGATCAGGATCTCAATGATTTATTTACGCGAGTGTCACAAGATAATTACGCGAACGTCGCAATTGGGTTTACGCGAGTGTCAGAAGATAATTACGCGACTGTCACAAGTGAGTTTACGCGATTTGCACAAGTTATTTACGCGAGTGTCAGAGTCTTAACCCTTAACCTCCCAAGATCAATCTCCAGAACCTGAAAATAAAAACCTCCAACCGCCTACAGGCTTTTTCTCGACGAAACGGATTGCTGCAAAAATAGATATTGCCAAAATCGGGGCAGGGGTGGTGGGTTCTTCCTGGGATATTAATAATCTTCTCGAACTCAACCGGGTAAAGCCAGACTTGCGCAGTGCTATTTCCCGTTCGTGCAATCCCCGATCGTTCGTTTCCTGGATCCTGTATGCATATGGGCCTGAAGGCAGGGGCATCCATGATGCCACAGCAATAACGGTTACCAGGCTGGCACAAAAACCGGGCGAAGGCGCAGGCGGAGCATATGACCACCTGGCTGACCTGCCTCCCAGAGAACTCCAAAATATGCTCAAACAGGCAATTCACGGAGAATATGTTGATAACTATCACTTTCAAAGGGTGTTCTCAAGCCTGATACCTGAGGTATTACAAGAACTCTCTGAGAGGCTATTCGGGAAGTGAACTGATCATTGAATATCCTTTTCGATGGTATTTGCGGATTTGAAATAAAGGTAGCTCCTGGTAATCAATGTTGATAGATTGCTCCTACTCTTTAGAAATCCAGGTGTTTCATGAATAGTGTCACTTTGGTAGGGAATATAGCCGGAGATATTTATTCAGGTAAACAGAATGGACGTCCTTTATTACGCCTTCTTATGATTACTGGTCGTCCGCGGCTTATCACCGGGATACGAATTGTTTTACTGGACGGTCAGGCAAACGAGTTTTATTCATCGCTTCGGAAGGGGAGTGAAATAGGTATCGTCGGCCATATAACAAATCGCTGGTATCAACACAATTATGTATCAGAAGTTGAGGGTCTTCCGCACTTTTGTTGAATAACAGGTGTGGGCGATAAAGGCAATTGCCTGCCAACTCTAAGCGGTTTAGTAGCACAGCCGCTTCTTGAGCAGATCCAATTTACCCCGTCCGAACATTTCACGCTTGATCAGCTTCAACCGATTTACCTGACCTTCGACCTGCCCACTGCTTCAAGATGTGGTCAGGGCTGCAAATACTGCATCTTTATCCCTGGTTAGGCTGGTGGCGAAATTTCGAAAATCAGTTAGGCCACTCGTTGAGGCTTTTTCAAGCCATGGATTGAATTGGTCTGATAGATGTTCCCTTACAATCTTCCCAAATTCCTGTGCCAAACCGTAAGAGATTGCCAAATCAGGAAAGGACCGGCACAACCAATCTACTTCTTGCTGCTGTCCCACAGTCAAGTCAGATTTGGGCTTCGTGAGCAGATACGCTACGTGGCGAGGCGCAACGGACTTGATTTTGGTCTTGGGCTGTACAGCAAGTAACGATGAATTCGACGCAGCATCATGCGTGAATACCTGGGTGGCACCAACCTTTAATTCAGCAACGAACATTGTGACCGCCTTGTAAGAACCGCGATACCCTTGCTTCTTAATCTCTTCAAAGAGTTGTACCGCTATCGTGACACCCGCTTGCCAGCGTTGGATCAAATAATCGGCAAAGGGCCGGATGGTTTCGCCACACCGGACATGCTCTGGATAATGTCCAATACGCAGATACCGTTCGACCGTCGGATGACTGATATCAAGTTGTTTTGCGATTTTATGTCCTGAGACACCCAGATTGTGCAATTCAATCACCCTGTTGTATTTATCCCGACGACGAGCACGCCGCTCTGCAATCAATTGTTGTCGAGGTGTTCGAGAAGATCAGAGGTTTTGTACCTCAGATTGAATGATCGAGTTGGTGTTGACGCTCCTCCCGGGAAGCGTAGCAGGAGAGAGGTCAGGGAGAGCTGAGCTTGAAGCAATCGGCACGGGCGGGTCGGTGATCGGTAGCCTTAAGCACTGCCGGTTTCGCTCTACCGTCTTTTTTACCGCCGCCGTCAGGTTCATCAACAAGTGAAAGCGATCGGCAACCTGTTGCGCGTTGGGCGCACCCAGCCGGGCAGCTTCCGCATATGCACTTGCACGATTGCGACAAATAATCTCAATGCCTGGATGAGCTTCCAGCCAGGTCGAGACTGTTTTCGCCTCCCGGTCCGGTAGCAGCTCAATTACACAGTGCTGCTCCAGATCACATAGAATGGTACCGTAGGTGCGCCCTTTGCATTGTGCCCAGTTGTCCACCCCTAACACTCGCGGCGTGGTAAAAGCGTCGGTCGGTACACGCCGAATCAAGCGCAAGCAGGTGTCAACGCTAACGCGGAATCCTAAGTGCCTGAGGACCCGCACAGTCGGTTCTCCGCCCAATGCAAACGCGATGGTGGATAACCAATCCTGAAATCGGTTTGTGCAACGATGATAAGGTGGTGCAAGTTCAGGAACACGCTCCGTGAAGTAGTGATGGTGGCAGCCAGGTGTAATGCAACGAAAGCGGCGTACCTGCAACTCGATCCGAACTGCCACACCACCCCAGGGTAGGTCGGACAGATAGCGAACATAACGACTGTGGATGCTTGGTGACCATTGCTGACAATCTGGACATTGTGCGGTGGGAGCAGATATCATCAAAGTGATAATAATCTCGCGTGCCTCCACTTTCATGTCAAGAAGCTGAAAATGAGACAAACCAATTGTTGGCAAAACCTGCATAAGGAACCTCCGCTGATTTGAAACTGCGTTCTGACTTTAGTCACGCAGTCTACTCCATTCAACGGAGTTCAACAAAAGTGCGGAAGACCCATTTTTGTATCGCTTCTCTTTGGATCATTTACCATGGCTGTACAATATACTTGAAGGAGAAATGAGTTTTGTTGGCCCTATCCCAAGACGGGTAGGTAGTTTCCATACCACTATTGATCCTACAGATAAAATATTTAAATTTAAACCAGGCTTTACAGGGTTATGGCAGGTATCCAGGCCGTATTCGGCGGATCCAATTCGCTCTGATCTAGAATATATTGAAAATTGGTCTTTATCTTTGGATGCCAAAATAATGTTTAAAACAATCTGGGTAGCCTTATCAAATAAATAATTCGCTTACAACTGGAAACTAACAGAGGTTCCTTGGGTGGCGATCTTCCTGTCCATTATTACTGTATATCTTTAAATTCAGCTAGACCTCTTTCAGCTTGATTTTTAACTGTCTTTTTTGACCATAATTCCTTTCCTCTTTGGAGCATACCTTCTCCGCTGAGTTTTGCTTTATACTATAGTTAATAAAATAAATAGAATGAGGTTAATCAAAAATGGATTTACTGCTAAATCAAATAATTCATGGGGATTGTATCGAGGTGATGGACTCGCTTCCAGAAAAATCTATCGATTTAATTTTCGCTGATCCCCCCTATAATTTACAGCTTCAAAATGATCTTCATCGGCCCAATATGACCAAAGTTGATGCTGTGAATGATGATTGGGACCAATTTGCTTCATTTCAAACCTATGATGAGTTCACTCGTAATTGGCTATCTGCTTGCAAAAGGATCTTAAAACCAACGGGATCAATTTGGGTGATTGGTTCTTATCATAATATATTCCGAGTTGGAACAATCATGCAGGATTTAGGCTATTGGATACTGAATGATGTTATTTGGATAAAAAATAATCCGATGCCAAATTTCCGTGGTGTACGCTTTACAAATGCGCATGAGACTCTTATTTGGGCGAGTTCGGGTCAGGGAGCAAAATATACTTTTAATCATCATGCGATGAAGAATTTTAATGACGAAAAACAAATGCGCAGCGACTGGTGGCTATTATCTCTTGCAACAGGTTCTGAACGCCTTAAAGATGACAATGGCGATAAAGCCCATTCAACCCAAAAGCCACAGGATTTGTTATATAGGGTAATCTTATCTTCAAGCAATCCCGGTGATATTATTCTTGATCCCTTCTTTGGGAGTGGGACCACCGGTGCTGTGGCTTCCCTCTTACATCGTAAATGGATTGGAATAGAACGTGAGGAAAAGTATATCCCTCTGGCACAGAAAAGAATTGATTCAATTACACCAGGTCTATTTGATGAAGTTTTGTATGAAACTAGAAGTAAAAAACAAATGGCCCCAAAGGTTGAATTTTCTGTTTTACTTGAAAACAATTATGTTCAACCAGGCCAGACTCTATATTTCAATAGAGATATAGAAAGAACGGCCATTATCAAACCCGACGCGCGCCTTCACTTACCCGACGGTTTCGAAGGTTCAATTCATAAAACAGGTAGCCACTTTATGAATGATGCACCCTGTAATGGTTGGGATCATTGGTATGTCAAAGACGATGCTCAAATGAATAGTCTAGATACAATCCGACAAAAGTATATTATTGATAACGGATTAATGTGATGAGTGAGCAAATTAAATCCATAATCTATAAGACTGTTCATGAAATGCTTGAGGAAAGTACTTCGACTTCTAATATTTCAAGTATGCTTGACAAGCACACGGAAAAAATTCATTTTATACCAATTCGATACCGCATAATCGGAGGGATAATCCAGGGACTCAACATTAAGTTTGGAAATTTTATCGAATTATTAATTGCCAATCTTGTTGAGATTGATACTGGTATTAAAGTTATGCCTGATTCCTGTCACAAAGTGAGATTATTCTTTACTCCTCAAACAGATAGACTTATTGATTCTTATATAACTACACGTCAATATATAAATAGTCCAGATGACTGCACGCCTCAGTTTGACAAACTACTCGACCAAATAATTGAAACTGAGAGTTCGGCCAAAGAAGAAGATCGTCAAGGAATAGTAAAAGATGTTGATGGCTTATTTATAACAAATGCAGGTTTAATGGTTTATACGGAACTAAAATATAATGACGATCATGATACAGGTAAATTCGTAGATATAAATAGAAAATTTATAAAAACGTGGGCAGGGTTAGCCGTCAAATATGGAATTAAGAGGAAGGATGAACTTTTCCCGGTGATATATTATTTCAATTCGAAAAAGAGATATGGTCCTATCTATATACCATCAAGAAATATCATGCGAGGACCTCAATTGTTCGATAGATTTTTACAAACAAAATACCAGGAAGTTGACAAATACCTTTCGGAAATTGGTGATGACCCTGAGATCTTGAAAATATTTGATGACCTCTACCAAACGGTTCGAAGTATGAATATAGAATAAGGATTATTATAAAACCATAGCGTTCGGTAATGATCTCATAGAGATCCTGAGTTGCCTGGGGAGAAATAGATTGCAGCCCGAAATCGTTCAGGAAGAGCACATCGCAGGCCAGGATACGACCTGGCGCCCCAATCCGTCACTGGTGCTGCTCTGCAGGTTTCCGTTCGGGTCCATGACCGACTTGGTCAGGATGCTGTAACTGGTGTGGTGTTACCCGGTTGCCCGGGGCGGTAACCTTGGTCGTCCGCCCAAACCCATCTAAATCACTGGCAGTATATCCATTTAACCACACCGCTGAAGAAATTCTTCCACCAGCGACTTGGTGATCGGACGGCCAGCACGCCATCCGGTGAAATGCCGGACATCTTCCATGTAGGCGCGCTTGGAGTGATTTGATCCGAGCCCAACCGCGTTCGCCAGCCGATCCGCGATGACCGCGCTGGCGCCGGGAACAAGCTCATCGATGAAGCCGTCGTTGGCCGGGATAATAATGGCGCTGGTTGATTTCAACTGCTGTTATGTGGTCTTTATAATTTCGGGTTGATCTTATTTCTATGATCGTACAATTCCCAGAGCTTTCGTTTTATTTTTCGTTCCAGCTTTACGGTGGCAGAATACACTCGGTTTTGCAGCAATTTGGCCGTTTTTCTTAATAACTATTGTAAAGTGATATTATCGATAGTTATTTTAGACGTTTTTATCTCCTTCAAGGTAATCGGCTGATGCGGAGCATTCCGGTGGGTGGTGTCCTGAACTGGCTGGTGCTCTCACTCACCGTCAATGGGATCGGCCCGTAGAATATGGCTTTCTCCCGGAAATCATAGATCGCTGGTCGATGTATCAATAGAACATCGTAGTCCATCAACTCTCCTGTCTGGCCTATTCGTCATACCCGGCAGTAGCCAGCGAATTTAGACCCTCTACACCAATTGGGAGGTCCCCCAGGCTCACATCGGCATGGGGAATCGAAAATGGGTTACATTATCGCCGCGATGTTACTTTTTATGAAGACAAAACCAGGATGACACGCAAAACGATTGCATGTTCGATGGCGATAATTAATAACCCGGTCACGGCCCTTTTGAATGTGCAAGGTTTCTGTAGGATCTCGAAAAGTGTGCCAAATTGTTCGGAAAGTTTGGAAATGGAGATCATAAAGTGTAGTAGTATCGGCAACATAAAGTGTGGCAGTAAACTATCTTAATAAAAACTGCTTCTCGCCATTTCTGCGAGAAGCAGTTTTATAAACCTTGGTAATATCCTACAACAGCATGACATAAAGCCTGGCAATATCCTACAGGTGTGTAGGATCTCGAAGTTCTTAGTACAGCATTTCATAAATGCGTTCCGGATAAGATTGCGTAAACTTGGGTAGAAAGGTATGGCAACATATGAAAGGACCGAAACCCAAGTACAAAATACAGCTCCTTGAAAACGAAATAATCGAATTGCGCAAAGTTGTCAGGAACCATAACTCAACGCATGTCAAAGTGATGCGAACCCGGATCGTGCTGGACGCCCATGAGCATCCGGAATGGAGCAACCAGCAAATTGCAGCCCAGGCTGGGTGTACTGACCGGGCAGTGCGGAAATGGCGGCGGCGCTGGAACGAGAGCAAAAGCTTGGAGGACTTGCCAAGACCGGGAGCGCCGAAGCGTTTTTCCCTCTGAAGTACGTGCGCAGGCAACGGCACTGGCATGCAGTCTTCCGAAGGAAAAGAAGGTTGTGTTGGGCCGCTGGAGCTTGGCCGAGATCGTCAAGCGCCTGCTGGTTTTGCAGATAGCAACTTCCATCAGTCCGTCTGGATCGCGCCGGCAATCTTTCGCGCAATCGAGCTTGGTAGTGGCGATGAACCACGATAACAAGCGGTCAAAGCGGTATAATGCTCCCGAGCGAGGTGTTTTTGGGCCTGAAACTCATCTGCGCCGACTTCATCTTTGCCATCTTGGATCACCCGTTCGACAGAATAGCGACCACACAGCAGTTCCGCCAGAAATTGCTGTGTAGCATCTTCCGGTGCATTGCTGAAAGCATAGGTCGTACCGAATATTGAACGATCACCAAATCTGTAATTCTTCTACCTTTGATACAATAGCGGGAATGGCATCAACAATCCAAAAACAATCCATTCTTGATATTCCTCTCAAGCGCTGGTTCCCGGCCAATCTCGAAACCTTGCTGGTGATCCTGCTACTTCTGGCAGCCATTGCCACGCGTTTCATCGGCCTGGGCGATCGCGCCGTTAGCTTCGATGAGGTGAACCACGTAGTGCCGTCCTATAGCCTCTATACGGGCAACGGCTATCAATACGACCCCATGAGCCATGGCCCGCTTCAGTTCCACATGATCGCCCTCTCTTATGCGCTCTTCGGCGATAACGATTTCACCACCCGCATCCCGGCCGCCCTCTTAAGCGTGGTATCGCTCGGCCTGGCCATGCTGGCCTTCCGGCGCTACCTGGGTCGCACCGGCGCCATCCTGGCCGGCCTGATGTTCCTGATCTCGCCCATCATGCTCTTTTATGGCCGCTATGCCCGTAACGAATCTTATATCATCGTTTGGGGCTTGCTGACGCTTTATTCCACCCTGCGCTACCTCGAAACTGGCAAGGCCTGGGCCTTGTTTCTTTTCACCGCCGCCAATGCCATCCACTTCCTCGACAAGGCCACTGCCTATATGTTCGCCGGGGAGATGTTTCTCTTCCTGTTGGCCTATTTCGTCGACCGCATGGCCCGCCGGGAATGGTCCCATCCAAATAAGCGTTCCTCCTTCCTGCTGAGCCTTATCCTGGCGATTGCGGTGTTCGCCGGGGCGGGTGGCCTGTATCTTTCCCTGAATCCGCTCGGCACATTGTTTATCAAGCTCGCCGTGGCTGCATTGGCGGCCGGCGGGCTGGCCGCGCTGGTCTGGTCTGGTATGCTGCTGGTGCAGAATTTTGGTTGGGCCGGCCTGAAGTCCGAGCGTTCCCTCAACATGTTGATTTTACTCGGCACGCTGGTTCTGCCGTTGACCGGAGATATCCCGATTTCCTTGCTGGGTAAGACCCCACTGGATTACAGCATGGCCGGTGTGGAACGGGTCATCGCTGCGGCGGTGGTACTGGGTGCCATTGCGGTCGCCATTGGGCTGTGGTGGTTTGGCCGCAAATGGTTGTTTCATGCGGCACTTTTCTTTATCCCATTTATTGTTTTGTATAGCACTTTTTTCACCGCCCCGGCCGGCATTGTGGGCGGACTGGTCGGGTTGCTTGGCTACTGGTCGACCCAACAGGATGTGGCCCGTGGCGGCCAGCCACTCTACTACTATGCCTTCCTCCTGATCCCCGTCTATGAATTCCTGCCGGCCCTGGGGACGGTGGCCGCGGCGGTCATCGCTTCCATCAAGAAGTTGTGGCGTTCGCAGTCCGGCCAGCCCTTCGTCCGCCCGGTCTCCGAAGGATTTTCTGAAGGGTCCGAAGGAGTTAATGCAGAACAGCCGGTGCCGGTGGCGGCCCTGCTGGTGTTCTGGTCGGTCAGCAGCCTGGCCCTGTTCAGCTATGCCGGCGAAAAGATGCCCTGGCTGACCATCCATATTGCCATGCCGATGATCCTGGCCGCGGCCTGGGGCTTCGGATGGATGATCGAATCACTGCCATGGGGTCGGCTGGCAGCCTGGGGTGTTCGCAATTACGTCCGCGTGGCGGTCTTAGCCTTTTTTAGTCTGTTGGCCCTGATTACCGCCAGGACGGCCTTCAAGGCAGCCTATGTCAATTATGATTATCCCTTTGAGTACCTGGTGTATGCCCACGGCACGCCCTACCCAAAGGCTCTGTTCAACGAAATCGAACAGTTGTCCCTGCGCACCACTGGTGGAAATGGCATGGTCGTGGCGTACGATAACAAGGTCCGCTACCCTTACTGGTGGTACATGCGCCAGTTTCCCAATAAGGTGGATTTTGATCAGAATCCCACCCGTGAGGCCCTCCAGAATGCCCTGGTAATCGCCGCCGGCTCTGAAAATGTTGCCAAGCTTACCCCTATCGTGCGGGATAATTATTTCCAATCGAACTATATGGTTCTATGGTGGCCAACTATGGACTACTGGAGCCTTAAGTGGGATGCCATCGCCTCCCAACGCGTGACGGCTCTCACTTCTAATGACCCCACCAGTGTCAAAGTAAGCCCGATGAACGCATTCAGTTACCTCGAATACGTCTGGCCACACATCCAGCCATTTTTCACGGATCCCAAAGTTCGAAATGCGGTCTGGCAGATCTGGTTCAATCGGGATTACACTGCCTGGGCTGCCCTGACCAACAACAATACGTATACTCTCACCAATTGGGGCACCTCCGAAGCGATGACCTTCTATGTCCGCAAGGATATTGTCTCCAAACTCTGGCCGTATGGCACCGTTCCCCAGTCCATTGCCCCATCCGTCGATCCGTATGCCAAGATAACCACGCCGGTCACCCCCGACAACACGATCGGTGGGGTCGGGACGAATGCCGGCCAGTTCCAGTCACCGCGTGGCATTGCCCTGGCTCCAGATGGCAGCCTGTACGTGGCCGATTCAGGCAATAATCGCATTCAGCACATTGGCGCGGATGGCAAGGTCCTGCAGGTGTGGGGTTCCTTTGCGGATATTTCCAAAGGCGCGGCTCCCGGCGGCACCTTCAACGAGCCCTGGGGCGTGGCCGTAGCACCGGATGGCAGCGTTTATGTGGCCGATACCTGGAACTATCGCATCCAGAAGTTCACTGCCGATGGGAAATTCGTGATGATGTGGGGCACCGGCCCGGCTCAGGGCAATACCCAGTTCTACGGCCCGCGCGGCCTGGTGGTGGATTCGCTTGGGCATGTTTTTGTAGCCGATACCGGCAACAAGCGCATTGTCATTTTCGATGCCAATGGGAATTATCTGGGCGAGTTCGGTACGCCCGGCGCGCAGCTCGGCCAGCTGGATGAACCGGTCGATATCGCCCTGGACGCGGATGGCAACGCCTACGTGACCGATACCTGGAACCAGCGGATCCAGGTCTTTACTCCTGATGCAACCCGGCTCGTTTATACCGCCTCGGCTGCCTGGGATGTCAATGGCTGGTCTGGCAACGGGCTCGATAACAAGCCCTTCATCACGGTCGATTCGGCTGGCATCGTCTCTGTCACGGATCCGGAATCCTGCCGGGTGATTTCCTTCTCGGCCTCCACCGGAAAGCCCACGCATGTTTGGGATGGCTGCGTCTCGGGAACGGCCTTCCAGTTGCCTGCCGGTATCATCTCAAGCGGCTCCGGCGGCCTGTGGGTCACGGATGCCACCAACGGCAAACTGGTCCACTTCCAGACGCAGGCTCCATAAAACCAAAGACCCCCGGAAACACGTTCGGGGGCCTTGCTCTCACATCGAAGTATGTTGAAGGGCGTTTTGTTTGCCCGGCATCCTCCCTGGCTCAATCACGCCAGAGAGAAATATCATGCGTCCAGCTCGCCGCTTTCTGTACTTGATCATGGGAGGAGAGCACCTGACACTCTAAGACTCTTGAGACACTGAGACTTTTTAAATGTAGTACACTTTGCTTATAAGTATTGCAACAGTGGGTACTGCGATATATATCAGCCATATAAGGTGGAGGTATGGTGGACAAGAAACGATGCGAATTGGACCGTTCTGAATGCTGTCACAAAATGGGGTTGCGGCTACTGCTGGCTCAAATGCACTACTGGTGCCTTTTACAGCTACTTTTTTACAAGTAGTCCTTTCACTCCACAATGGAGTGGTTCCACGATTAGTGACGAATACATCTATAACAGCAGCGGAATGTGTCAATGGTTTGAGACAATCATTTTTTGAATTTAGTGTAGCTTTCTTTTGTAATTCGTGACCTGATCGCCATCTCCTTTCACAGCGGGGAAGCTGTGGAAAAGTGGACAGAACCGCGCTGCCCACTTTCCCACAGCTACTACTACGACTGCTGGATCTCTTCCTGGGTCAGGACTGCTGGCCTGGGTGGATTGATCCAGACCGCTATCGGTAACTGCTGCGGTGTAGGCAGCCCTTTAACAAAACGCTCCGGGTTCTTTTGGTAAGCATCTGCCAGAACTTGCTGACGCCGTTCGAGCACAGCCTGGGCTCGACCAAAATGGACATCCGCTGGGGTCAATAGTCCCAGACCGCTGTGGTGGTGTTCATTGTTGTACCAATCAAAAAAAGCACCGGCCCAACTACGCGCATCCAGTTGACATCCGAACCTTCCAGGATAATCCGGCCGATACTTCAAAGTTTTGAACTGAGCTTCGGAGAACGGGTTATCGTTCGAAACGTGCGGCCGGGAGTGGGTCTTGGTTACGCCCAGGTCCGCCATCAGCAATGCCACCGGTTTCGATGTCATGGAGCTGCCCCGGTCAGCGTGAATGGTGAGTTGCTGAGGTTGGATCGCCTGTCGAATACAGGTAGCTGCGATCAACTCTTCGGCCAGGCTGGCAAACTCGCGTTCGGCGATCATCCAACCGACGGAGTAGCGGCTGAACACATCCAGGATGTTGTACAGGTAATAATAGGTCCATTTGGCCGGTCCCAGCAGTTTGGTGATGTCCCAGCTCCATAACTGGTTGGGTTTTGTGGCTAAAAGCTCTGGTTTGACGTAATTCGGATGGCGTAACTGATTGCGACGCTCCCGCACCGCCTGGTTTTCGTCCAAAATGCGGTACATCGTCCGCCAGGAGCACACATACTGCCCTTCATCCAATAAAGTCGCATACACTTCGCGTGGGGCCTGATCTTGAAACCGGGGACTGTTGAGCACCTGTCGAACTTCCTGCTTTTCGGCCAGGTCCAATGCCCGTGGGGATGCGACTGGCTCCACTGGCAGCCTTGGCCCTCCTGCCAGTATCTTACGAGCACGATAAAGACTGCTGCGGGGTGCTGCCAGTACCTGGCAGGCAGTTTGCACACCCACTGTTTTCCCTAACTGTTCCGCCGACTGGATCATCTCGGCTCTTCCGGGTGGTCCTCTTCGATCGTTATCCCCAGGAGTTGTGAGACTTTTTTTTGGACCTCTATGATCAGCTCAGCCTTACGCAGCCGCTCTTGCAGGCGCTCATTCTCCCGCTTTAGCCGGGCCAGCTCTGCCGCCTGCAGATCCACCTTAGGCCCTCGTTTATGTGCCGAAAGTCCGTCCAGTTCGCCGCTTTCCCGTTGCCGACGCCAGTTGGTCAAATTCGATGAATACAACCCCTCCCGACGCAGCAATGCGCCGATCTCCCCTGAGCCCTGACAAGCTTCCACTTCCCGCAGGATGCGCAATTTGTATTCAGCCGTATACTGCCGTCGCCGGGCTTTGGCTACTACTTCTGTTTTTGGCAATTCTTCCAGTTCTTTCCCTTGCAGCTCTTCTACCATCATTTTTCTCCTCCGCCCTGCTCTCTAAATTATTGGAGGAGATTGTCTCATCATTATAGTCACAGAGGGCAGTACTTGGCCACAGATGCAACCCACCTCTTATAGCAGTGTACAGGCCAGCAATACCTCGGATGGTTATCACTATGGTAGCAAAGTTGGTAGCATGTACACCTCTTCAAACTTCTACCAATAGGGAATCTAACTGAGACGCCAAATGGTTTCCTGTCGCTAGGTAATCGAGCTTTTAGAGAGTATATTGGAGAGTTTATATGAGTAAACAACTTGGCCTCGCGCTTGCGTTGCTTGTGTGTTATTTATCTGCTTGTGCATCTTCGAAAACTGCAGCTAACACACAACAATCAACAACGCCTGTGCAGACGGTAGCTGTCACAACGGAGGTCGTGACGTTTGGCCCATCTCCAACGCCGGTGATATGTACCTCATTGCCAAAAGGCATGACCCTATCAGTCAAGCCTATTTCATCTACAGCATTACAACTTGAAATAACTGGACTCCAAGCCGGTGAGAGTTTAATTATCATTTTGCGCGCTCAAAGTAATGGAAACATCTTACAATGGGAAGAGCACCCTGTCTTAACCGCCGGTCCGGATGGTCGGTTTTCTTATGCAGTAGAAGGATTCACCTCACCGCCCCCGAATAATATAAAGCATTGGATGATTCAAGTCGTGCATTCACGCGGCGTGGCTTGTACAGAGTTTGACCTTCCGTAATGTAAGGGGCCGAGCTATTTGGTGGAGTAAGGCTGAAATAAATTGTGACATGAGAAGGAAAAAGAACGGGCTCCGCGAGGGGAGCCCATTCTTTTGCTTGCCCGCGCCAGTTTCGCCGACCAGGGCAACGGTCTCGACGGGCCGTTATACGAACACATGGAGGAAGCAGCGTAGCTCTCACCCGATGCTCCAACCAGCCAGTTCGTTGACTTCGCATGTACGGCCGCCTGTCTCGACCGCCTTCCGGCCGGCATCGAAGATCGCTCACCCGGAGTCGGCCCATGCCCGGCAGGAACCGACCTATCATAGTCTTGAGAATGATGTTATTGGAAGCAGCCAAGCAGGTATGCGCGGAATAAGGAGGACACAGAGAGTGAAATACTGGCAAGAAAACGCTTTGAAAGATTTGGTTTCATACTTCAAACCCAATACAGATGTTTTAGGGTTGCTTCTTTTCGGCTCTTACATTCGCCCAGATTACAAACCTGACTATTGGAGCGATATCGATATCATTGTCAGGAAAGGCAGTTAGCCCTGGTCGATCTCGGCGATGGCTTTGAGGATGGTACTGTCATCCAGGATTTGTTTCTGGTCGATGCGGCCAGCGATTACGGGATCCATTTTGGGTACCAACATAATAATTTGCTCAAAAAGCTTGTCAATTGAATGGCTATCGCGTAACATTGGAAGTGCCTCCTTGGTAGGTATTTGGCCTGAATCACCTTATATTTTCCAAAGGGGCTTTTATATTGTCAATTGTTAATATACCCGAGACAAAGGCTTTTCCACGTGTTATATTTAAGCGCTTATTACATTTTCCTCGGTGACGAACATGAATTATCCTGTGCGACACAGCGTTAAAATCATACTCTTGAATGATGCCGATGAACTGCTGCTTATGTGTATGGACGATCCAAAAATAAAGTCCATTGGAGCAGAGTACAAGGGGCATTTTTGGACGCTGATCGGCGGAGAAATCGAAGCCAACGAAACAGTCCTGGATGCTGCGATCAGAGAGGCGTTCGAGGAGACAGGCATGAGCAAGGAAGACATCGAATTTGGACCGCTTGTCTGGTTTGGAGAATTCGACTTAGTTATGCACGATATACCAACCCATATTAAACAGCAGTTCATTGTGGCGAGAACAAAATGGAGGACATTCTCCCTAACGAACTTGACGCAGTATGAGACCGAGGTAGTAAAGTACTTAGAGTGGTTCTCGTACGATCGCATAGCTAATAGCGGAGAACAAATCTATCCGGTCTTATTGCCAAACTATCTTCAAGACATAATCGTAGGAAAGTACCCAGAAGAACCGTTTGAGATCGACTTAGCTGTTGAAGCAAAAAACTAGATAGTCCTTTCGCACCAAAAACTAGCTAGACTTCTCATAAATTTTCAAGCACTTTTGTTATTATTTCCGAATTCCATCGCTGCCGCACCTCTGCCCTGGCTAGCCTTTGAAATTGTTAAGTTTCCGAATGCTCTCCCTGTAATTCTAAAAAAATATTGATTGAAAATGGTTACGTGGATTCAACAGGCGCGACACAAAAATTTAAAAGCGAGATACTAAGAACCTATCCTAAAATTTGGGAGGAGTTTTCATATTGAGTGTGTACAGCTAAAACGCACAAACTCAATATGCGGCTCCCCAGTTATTTTCAGATAGATGCTAAATAATACAGCAGCAGGCAGGCACTTGGCACCATTTGCCGGGATCAACTCTTGACGCTGCTCGCCATTCGAGGTAATATGTAGTCTGACGACATATTGTTTTACGCCATATATATACACTATGAAAAAAGACACACAAGTTCCCCTGACAGAAACCACCCTGTTGATCCTGATGAGCCTCTCCGCCGGCCCCAGGCATGGGTATGCCATTATGAAACAAGCGGAAGCCTTGAGCGACGGACGCGTTCGCATCAGCACTGGTACCTTATACGGCGCTCTCAAACGTCTCTTGGACGATGGTTGGATCCAACGGGTGGAAGACCCGCTTCCCATTGAAACCGAGCGCGAGCGTAAAGCCTATATGCTTACAGACCAAGGCCGGCGAGTGATGAATATGGAGATCGGGCGTATGGGAAAACTGGTGGCTCTCGCCTCGAAGCGGGCGGAACAGGGAGTCGCCTGAATGCAATGTCCAACGCATTCAACGCTCTCTACCGGCAGCTAATCAAGTTTTATCCCGCATCCTTCCGATCCGAATTTGGCGAAGAGATGCAGGATGTTTTTTCTCAGGCGCTTTCTTCCCGAAAGAACATCCGACAGCGGGCAGCACTCTTTTTGAAGGAAGTGTTCGATCTGCCGCCGGCCTTACTGCGTCAGCACCTGGCAGCGTTGTCCCACGTTCAAGGAGTTCCGATGATGGATAAAAATGGGTCTACACAACCCTCTTCGCGGCAGGAGGCTCTTCTGGGGGCACTGCCCTTCCTGATGTACGGCTTGATCTGCATGCTGGTCAAATTCGCGCTGCCCTTCTCGGAGTTCTTTCTCTGGCTGGCATTTTATCTGATCATCTTGATCTGGTTGGTTATTGGCTGGATCAAACGATTCCCCCGCTGGTCGTTCGCATACGTTGGTTGGTCTATAACCATTGCTTTAACATGGGGTGGCGCCCCTCTGGTGCTGTTGTTCCCGGCGATCGTGGTTGCTCTGATATGGACTCGTTCCATCAGCCCCATTAAACAATTCTTTCATGGCATTTTGGATGACTGGACCTGTCTCTCGTTTGCCTTGTTCACCTTGCCAGCCTGGTTCATCCTGAGTTATAGTGGGAACGATCATCCCTACGTGACGCTCTTTATGTTTGGTTCTACGCTGGCGTTAAGCCTTGGGGTATATTTCTACATGCGTAGCTCCAATGCAGCAAATAGAATAGTTTTCCTCTTGGGAAGCCTGGTTGCTGCTTTCACCCTCTTATCGATCTCGAATACCGCTTGGAATATTGCCGGTCATTATCCCCAAACTGCCACAACAGCCCCATGGTACTTGTTGCTTCCCGTGATACTCCGCTGGCTTGCGTCGCTTAGCATAGTAGCGATCCTTCTATTCGTACCGGCAATCCTTTTGGTATTTCGTGTTAAGAAACACCAACAAAGTATCTGAGAAAAAGGGGAACCTCTAAATCCAAGAGGCCCAAGTTGATTTTTCCTTCCCCAGGATGTGCCGAAAATGATCTTCCACTTTTGAAAGTTTTTGTTTTTACTGGTGAGTTCGATAGATATATTTCTGTCAGTGCTTACAAAAGAAAAAGTTGGGAATTAATTTATGATTTTCCTGCAAGAAGGCGGTCGGCAGTTTAATCTCCATCATTGAATGCTTGATCTTTAGTCACCGCGGCCACATTGATGGATGATTAACTTGCATCTCACCTAATGAAAAGATTCTAAGGCTTCGGGAGGTAAAGATGAGGGTTCACCTTGTTCACCTGGCCACCAGGCGTGACCTGCCATAGCTCAAAGTGCAGATGAACGGTAGAGGAATTCCCGGTTGATCCGGCCAATCCGATCAGCTGCCCTTGCCTCACGTTCTCCCCACATACGATCTTGACGGCATCCAGGTGGGCGTAGAGCGATTGCCAGCCGTTGCGATGATCGATGATCACCATATTACCATAACCATAGTCATAGTCATTATAGCCGGCGAAAATAACCACTCCGGTATCAACGGCAACCACCGGAGAATCCATGGAGGCCGCCAGATCAATGGCAGGATGGAGTTGCACGTTGTAGTCGTACCCGGATATATAGTGGAGAGCCGTTGGCCAGATGAACACGCCCGATCCCACCCATCCGCCTGTGATGTGTGGGCAGGCTCCCGGCAGGCTTACCAGCGGGGTTGGCACCACGCCCGCAATGATCCTACCGACCTGGGCCCGTACCGAGGGAACAAAGGCCAGGACGGAAACCGCCATGATCAATACTACCAATATCGCAGACGTGACCCCACTTCTCAAGCTGAAACGGAAATGGGAATGGGGGTATTTGATGTCGGTGATTGGGCTCAGGCGTTTCGGCCAGGCGGGCGAAGCAGGCGTACTTTCCGCCAGCCTCATCTGCAAACGCTCCAAGGCCTGCGGGGAGGGGGTTGCCTGATCTGCCTGGAGCTGCATGGCGCGGATCAGCCGGCTGCGGGTCGCGGAGAGCGTTGACAGCTCCTGGCGGCAGGCCGGACAGCCTGCCAGGTGTGTTTGGATCAAGCCATATTCCGAGGGGAGGGTTTCCCGGTCGAGAAACGGAACGAGCAGAACTTTTACTTCGCGGCAGTTCATTTTGGAACCTCCGGGATGGAGATGGCGCTGGACGAAAAATCGTCTTGCATGTCCCTGCCAAGGGATCGCAACGCCAGATTAAGACGGGATTTGACTGTGCCAATTGGCAGATCGAGAATTTCGGCGATTTCGGCGTTGGATAATTCCCAGAAATAACGCAGTACGATCACCACACGCAGTTTCATGCTGAGATGCATCAATGCGTTTTGCACGGATTCCACCGCTGCATGCTGGCTTTCAGAAAGAGTTGGTTCCTGCCAGGCGCTCTCAGGCAACTCATCCAAAGGCAGAGTAAAAAAACTCCGGCGACGGCGGATGTTTAAACATCGGTTGACGGTAATGCGGTATAGCCATGTGGTGAACGCACCGCGAGCCGGGTCATAGTTTCCCATGGATCGATATAGCTGGATGAAGACTTCCTGCAGGATATCCTCGGCATCGAGGGAATTGCCGAGGACCAGGTACGCCGTGCGAAAGACCAGGTTCTTGGTTTTCTCGAAGAGCGCGGCAAAGGCATCTGCGTCTCCGGCCTGACAGCGACGGATAATGGTCAAATCCAAAGATAGCTCCTTCTTGGGCTGCATTCTAATAATGATACACACTTCAGTTGAAAAAAGTTCACTGAATTAGCACAAGAAGAAAGCAGTAAATTTGGTGTGCGGGCTGCAATCAGATTGTGAACTTAATTAGCGCAGGTGCATACCATTGACTGCCGGAGTTGGGCTTTTCAATTTCTTGAGTTGACTTTTCTCTCCCCGACATATTGCACAATCTCGACAAGGAGACTTCAATATGAAAAAAACTATGTATTGCTGTTTTATTTGTTCTCTTAGGCACCATCGCCCCACTAAATTTGCCACACGCCGAGGTTGCGGCTACTTAGCAAAAGCCAGCCGGTACCATTACCTTATATGATCAATTCAATTACAGGCGAACGATATGCAATTCCTATACAAGAGTACACTGAAAATCTAGGCAACGGAAATTATGTTACTACCTATGCTGCAGGTGTTGATTTCAACTCTCCCAATCTCATACCCAATGTGCTTCGGTCGGGGTATTCGCCGGGTTCGAACACACGAGCTTTGCCATATTTCGCCCAAATCGTAAAACCATGGCCAAGCTTATTGTAGAGAACCAGATCCTCTAAAAGATAATTGCTTTTGTGGAGTGAAACTTTTTTCTTGACGTTCCACAAGAAGGCTGATTTTCAGAAAAGCACAGAGAGCGAAAGTAATTTGACTTTCACTCTCTGTATTTGGGCCAAACTTGTATTCGATTAGGATCTGAAAATATAACGTTAAGAACGATCCTGTTTTGTAATGTATAACTTTATTGTTGCTTTTTGCGAATAAAGGATACGACTTTATTCGCCTATCTCAGTCCACATCTTTATTGTGGTTCCACAATTACTCCGAACATCAATATCAACGGATAATGTTATATTTTACGAATATTTTCAGAATCGCCCGTTCGGATAATGCCAAGCTTTATGATCATGTTTGTGTGTACTTGGATATTAATACGATAGGTAACAGAGGTCTTTGAGAGCGGATAAAGCCAGGGTTTCCGAGTTTTCTTGGAGACATCCAAAACGGATAGTGCCAAGCTTTCCGTTCAAAATGATGGATAATGCTAAACTTTACGAATCCCATTGCCAAACTATGCGATCAAAACCTGCCTTTTTGGCTCCTGTAGTGCCAAACTTTATGAGATCCGACAGTTTCTCCAATCATGCCCAAGCCAGACGCTTCTTCGATGCCAAGCCTGCATGCGCTCTTGCCCTTATTTCGCGACTTTAAAGCCCTGATCCGGGCAGTGCCGCAAACGTGCTTCCCAATTGTGGTTGTGGGAAACTATGTTCCTAACCATGCTTTTAGTAATCTAGGGTTTTATTTTACATGGGGCCCCGTCCCCAACGGAACTCCAACTCCACTGGGACTAGGCCTGGAAACGATTCCTTCACCTCCGGATGGACCAGGCTTTAGCGTGATTCAATATATGAAATCCAATGATCCGAATTGGAATAATGTATTTTTGATGTCCACTACTGATCGGACGCGCGGACCAGGGTGGCAATCGTCTTACGGCGGAAGAGGTTGTGCGTTAATCAAGGCGTAAGAGTAGGTAGCAGAGGGATGTTTTCGTTATTGATAAAGCACTGAATCCCTGCAACGATGCCATCCGCGACCAAACTTTGGTGATTGGTCAGGATGTCGTAATCTTTATACAGGAAACCGGCTTCAATGATGGCTGCCGTGGTGGCCGGATCGATCTCATTAAAGGCATGGTACTGGGTCATGTCAGGGGTAACACTGTCATGGAAAGGCAAGCCGGTAACCCGCGCATAACGATCCTGAATGCAAGCAACCAAGCGGTTGGATGAGTTCGGGTCGCGGCTGGCGAGCGCTGAAGCAACCTTGAAGCCAGTGGCCTGATCGTTGATGTATTGGCAGGAATCGTTATGGATCGATAACAGGACAGCGGCCTTGTAACCGTTCAAGCGAGGGTCAAACTCCTGAAGCAGGTCCACCTGATAGCCAAAGGCAGTTAATTTCTGTTCAACCAGTGTTGCAATCGCCAGATTGACCTGCTGTTCGGTGGTGCCGTTATCACAGACTGCGCCAGAGTCGTGGCCCCAATGGCCGGAAACGATGCCGATGCGAATCTGTTCGGCAGTGGCAACAGGGGCCATGACAGCCGGCTGTGGGTTGACAAACTGGGCCAACATGGAGTTGAAACTTGCATTCGAGAACATGCTTGGGGAAAAGGCCGTGAACAAGGTGGCCAAAAAGATGCCAACGGTGATGGCCGTTTGCAGAATCTGACCGGTTCGGACTTCTCTGCGGGTCCGAGAATGTGGAGAATGATTTAAAGCAGCCATAGTGACCCTGCCCATTGAATGGTTAATGCCAAAATAAAGTATCTAATTTAGATATATTATATCCTAATATAGATTATAATATTGCAAACCATACTTTGGTAACCATCCAGAAAAATGGATTTTAAGTTTGAGATGTTTGACCGTAAACGCTTAAAATGCAATTTTTCCTGAATTATCGGGTAGATTAGTTTGTGTCCCAAGTGGTCCTAACAGGCGAGGGATATGAATAGAAATGTGGGCATGGTAAGGAAAGGAAGGCAGGCAAGGGCGGGCTGGATAGCCATCCTGGTTGTAGCGTTTCTGGCATTTCTTCCAACCAATCAGACACAAGCGCATTCCCTGGATATGTATGCCCAGGCCCAGGCCATCCAGATAAGCAGAGTGGGTTTGCTGGTGGATTGGAAAATCACCCCTGGCCCCTTGCTGGCTCAAAGCGCCTGGGGCCAATCGAGCCAAAACCCGACTGGCCAGACCGGCCAGACCTGGCTGGCGCCCTTTTTTTCCCAGTATGGGGTGTCGCTGGATGGGCAACCGGTCACGGATGTTCAAATCCAGAAAATCCATTGGCCGGCGTCACCGGACCTACTGCAATCGGGGGAGGATCCTATTGAAATTCAACTGGTGGTCACATGGCCGGAGCCACTGGTTGACCAGCACCAGCTATCGATCCATAATGCCAACCAGGAAGCAATCAGCCTGAACTCGTTTGCGCTCTTAGCTGAAGCAGGCGTATCATTTTCCAGCCCGATCCAGTCAAACGGCCGCCTGGATGTGAATGTTAACTTTTCGAGTGTTGGCGGTGCAGGCGCAAGCTCAGGGATGGATTCTCTGACTTCGTGGGAGAGCGGCAGGCCACAACTTTCAGGCCTGACGGATACGCTGGTTGGCATGGCAGGCAGTCTGGCGAAGCCGGGCAGTATTCAACCGGCAGTTAACAGCCTTTCGGGAGCAACCGCGGCCCTTGCCGGGCTGGTCAGAATGCAAAACTTTTCCCCATTATTCCTGGTGGGAGCGTTCCTGCTTTCGCTGGCGTTGGGCAGCCTGCATGCGCTCACCCCCGGGCATGGAAAAACACTCGTGGCAGCCTACCTGGTTGGCTCGCACGGCCGTAAAAGGGATGCGGTCTTTCTCGGTTCGATTGTCACCCTTACACATACCGGTTCCGTGCTCATCTTTGGCCTGGTGACCTTGCTGGCCTCCCGCTTCATTTTCCCGACATTGATCGCACCCTGGTTGGAGATCATTTCCGGGATGGCGGTGGTGGGGTTCGGCCTTAGCCTTTTTATCTCGAGGGGACGGGCACTTTCGGCATGGTACGAATCTGAACGAGCCAAAAAACTGGCCGGGCATTTTCGAGCTATGCGCCTGGCTATCTCCGGGCATGCAGATGAGCTACCCCGCTATGGCATCAAAGTCGCACCGCAACAACCCGTTGCCCCATTCCGACCACACCTGCACAGCGAGGATCACGAGCATGGCGAGCCCGGGCACATGCATTCCCATCCGCACAGCCATACGCTGCCATCCGACCAGGTCACCTGGAAAAGCCTGCTCACCCTGGGGATCAGTGGCGGGGTGGTACCCTGCCCGGACGCGATCGCCATCCTGGTCGTTGCGGTGGCAATCGGCCGGATCCCGCTGGGGATGCTATTGATCGTCGCGTTCAGCATCGGACTGGCACTGGTCTTGATCGGGATCGGCATTGCCATGGTCCAGGGCGCCCGCCTGATCCAGCGGAACGAGTGGTTAAACCGCTTCAGCCGGTATACACCGGTGCTCAGCGCGGTGGTTGTTTTTGGGCTCGGGATTGGCCTGTCGGTGAGCGCGGTAAATTCCTTGAGACTATCCACCGCTGCCTTGCAGGGCTCAGCCAGCGTACCATCTGGTTTAAAAACCAGCGGGTCGGCTTTTGATATTCGGATGGCAAAACTAATCTATCTTTCCCAGGACAGCCAGTATGAATATCAATTAAGCACGGTTGCACTTTCAGGGGGCACACCAGTGGTACTAACGCATGAAACCAGCGGGGTGGATGGGTATGCACTTTCACCGGATGGGAAAACGATCCTATACACGGTGATCGAAATGAATGGAGATTCCTCCCTGAAAGCGATCAATACGGACGGATCCAACCCGCACTTGGTTCTGAGTTGTCCGCAGACACAATGCGAGCAACCGGTCTGGTATCCCAACAGCCAGAAAGTGGTGTACGAGCGCCTTGATTCGGCCGATAGCACCGTATCACCCATGTTTACCATCTGGTGGCTGGACCTGGCCACCGGCAAGACCAGCCCCGTTTTCCCGGACCAGAATTTTCCCGGCCTGAGCCCGGCGTTTTCACCGGATGGGCAGTGGCTGAGTTATGTCTCCCCGGCCACGAATACCCTGGAAGTTGACAATCTTTTCAAAAATCAGACCATCAGAATTCCTCAATCGAACCAATCCTTCGCCCAGGAGTTATGGAGCCCGGCCGCGGATTCAGTTCTCTATTGGTATCCGGCCAATTCCCAGCCGGATGCGGCCATCCATGTGATGCGGTATATCCTGGCAAGTGGAACGAAAATTGACCTGGGTGGAGCACCCCAGCAGGCGGATTACGCGGACGCCTGGTCACCGGATGGGCAGTGGGTGGCAATCGTCCGGGATGACACCAAAACGACCAGCACCAGCATTGGCGAGGAGATCTGGCTGGTACGACCGGATGGCAGACAGGGGCATGTACTGCTGGATGGCCTGAATTCATTCTCGGACCTGAGCTGGTCACCGGATAGCACCTATCTGGCCTTCGACCAGACGCCCATTCAGGGCAACAGCAAGTCAGAAGCCTGGCTGGCGGATATTCGCATCGGGCAGCTCACCAAGATTATGGATGGAGTGATTACACCTACTTTGCTGCCCTGAGACTTCCCTGAATTAGCCCAAAAAACGATTATTAAGTAACAATGTTGTAAAAATTATGATTCTCATGAACGGGTCCTTGACTCAATTATTTTCTTAAGCTATAATAATTTAGGTTATCCTAAATATATATTTAGTTACTCATATATTTTTTTCCTGGTGACATATGCAAATCAACGTAAAACTGCAAGTAGGTGAAACCATCGGCTTTTTTGTGGCATTTGCCCTGGCTCTGTTCCTGCCTGCCGGCACACTTAACTGGCTGGCGGGATGGGTTTTCCTGGTTCTATTCTTTAGTTTCTACATTGGGGTCACCCTTTGGCTCTTCAGGCATAATCCCGGTTTGATGCAGGAACGTCTGCACCTGGGTACATCGGATCAACAAAAATGGGACAAAGTGCTGTACCCTGTGATGCTCGTCATTCCATTTGGAGCGATGGCCTTTATGTCCTTCGACGCAGTTCGCCTCCACTGGTCTTCCATGCCGGCCTGGCTTCAGGGGATTGGAGCAATCATCCTGTTGGGGTCGTTCTACCTGCTGTTTCTTACGTTCCGGGAAAACTCTTACCTGGCAGCCGTTGTTCGCATACAGGATGAACGCGGACACGAGGTTGTCTCTACCGGGCCTTACCAGCATGTGCGGCATCCCATGTATGCCGGAATCATCATCTTTATGGCAGGAATGTCCTTCCTGCTTGGTTCCTGGTATGGATTTCTTTTTGTGATTCTCTTTACCTTAATTCTCGCCTGGCGGGCTGTGCTGGAAGAAAGGACTTTGCAAGACCAGCTACCCGGCTATGCAGCTTTTATGCTACAGGTTAAATATCGTTTCATTCCCTATGTCTGGTAAAAGGAGAAAGGCGACACTTGAGCGAGAAAATAGTGCCGCCTGACACAGCGTTATGTCAAAACCTCTCACCGATTCAGTCCAAGACTATCTCAAAATCATTTACGAGCTGACCCAGGATGGGAAAACAGCCAACACCAACGCGCTGGCAACACGGCTCGGGATTGCACCTGCATCCGTCACCGGTATGGTCCAAAAACTGGCCTCGATCAAACCCGCGCTGGTTTCTTATCGCAAGCATCAAGGCGTTACCCTGACCGCTGCTGGCGAACGCGCCGCATTGGAAGTCGTCCGGCATCATCGTTTGATCGAAGCCTGGCTGGTTCAGTCGCTCGGATATTCCTGGGATGAAGTCCATGCCGAAGCCGAGAAGCTCGAACATGTCATCTCGGAAGATTTTGAAATGCGGATCGCAGCCGCTCTGGGAAACCCGGATCGCGACCCGCACGGTGAGCCCATTCCGAGCGCGGAATTGGTCATGCCTGCCGATAAAAGCATCCCGCTTTCTTCAATGCAGCCAGAACAGGAAGCCATCGTACGCCGCGTCGATGCTCAGGACGCCGAGTTTCTGAGATATCTGGAGGAATTGGGGCTCATTCCGGGCACACGCTTGATGATACTGTCTGTATCACCCTACGATCAGGTAATGCATATACAAATTCAAGGGCAAAAGCAGACGGTCGTGCTTGGTCCCGCAATTACAAAGCGGGTGTTCATCGAAATCTTATAAGTATGAAGGAAAACTACTGTGACCATAAAACAAGAAAAAGACCCGACGCGATCTGGGGATGTCAGCACTCTGAAATCGGCCAATGAGGTCCTGGATGGCACCAGCAAGAAAGGCTTCTTATTACGCATACTGCCTTTCCTCGGTCCAGCCTTCATCGCCTGTATCGCTTATATCGATCCGGGAAACTATGCCACCAATATCCAGGGCGGCGCTCAATTTGGTTATGAGCTATTGTGGGTTATTGTTGCCAGTAATTTGATGGCCATGCTAGTTCAAACCCTGGCCGCCAAATTGGGGATTGCATCAGGTAAAAATTTGGCGGAAACCATGCGCGATCACTACCCGCGTTGGGCTGGAATTGGGATGTGGATCGTAATGGAGATCGTCGCGATGGCGACAGACCTGGCGGAATTCCTGGGAGCTGCCCTGGGGGTCTATTTGCTCTTCCCAACCTTATTTCTAAAAATCGCGGCCCTGACCGGGCTGCCGGAATTGTTATTGCCAGCGATATTGATGGGCGGATTAACCTTTATCGTTTTACTGCTCGAGCATAGCGGCTTCAGGCCGCTGGAAGCTTTGATCACTTCACTGGTGGGTGTGATCCTGGTCTGTTTCATCATCGAAACCATTCTCGACCGGCCGGATATGGCAGTGGTTGCATATCATTCGGTTGTCCCCATATTTTCCGGGACACAAAGCATTCTGCTCGCAACGGGTATCCTCGGCGCAACTGTCATGCCGCACGTGATCTTCCTGCACTCCGGGTTAACCCAGGGCAGGATCGTTACCAAGGATCCGAAAAAGCTGCGCATGCTCTTTCGCTTCGAATTGGTGGATGTGATCATTGCCATGACACTCGCCGGATTGGTCAACATGGCCATGCTGATCCTGGCTGCGGCAACATTCCATGCACATGGCCTGAGCAGCATTGGGACCATTCAGGAGGCCTACAAAATGTTGACGCCTCTGCTGGGCGGGGCGGCGAGCTTCGTTTTTGCGATTTCATTGCTGGCATCCGGGCACGCCTCATCGACTGTGGGAACCATGGCGGGCCAGGTCATTATGCAAGGATTCATCCATCGAAAGATCCCGATGTGGACCAGGCGCCTGGCAACCATGACGCCCTCCTTCATCGTAATCGCCTTGAGGCTCGATCCCACCCGGACGTTGGTCTTGAGCCAGGTAGTATTGAGCTTTGGCCTGCCTTTCGCGATCATTCCATTGATTTTCTATACGGCCAACCGTGGGATAATGGGAGGGTTGGTTAATCATAAGATCACCACCATCGCAGGGAGTTTGGTGGCTGCATTGATAGTCGTCTTAAATATCTTCCTGCTCTATCAATTATTATTCGTTGGAGGTTGATCCATGTTCAAAAACATTCTCGTCCCTTTGGATGGATCAAATCTTTCGGAAGCTTCGCTTGGGCCGGCTGCTTATCTGGCAAAGACGCTTAAATCGCAGGTTACACTCTTCCACGTCATAGAAGAGGGCGCCCCGGCTGAAATCCACAAAGAGCGTCATCTCACCCAACCGGGAGAAGCGACCGCCTATCTCAAAGAGGTTGCAGAGCGTGACTTCCCCTCGGATGTCAAAGTCACAACCCATGTGCATACGGCTGCCGTCTCAAATGTGGCCTTTAGTATTGTCGATCACATGCCAGACCTGGCCTATGATCTTATCGTTATTTGCACCCATGGCCGGGGCGGAGTGCGCGATCTTCTGTACGGCAGCATCGCCCAGCAGGTGGTAGCCATGGGAACCATTCCTCTCCTGGTGGTTAAAACCAGGATTCCCTCGTTCAAATTGAAAAAGATCCTGATCCCGCTGGACCCCGACTCAATCCACGATGCCAGTCTGGGTCTGGCAGAGAGTATGGCGAAGAGCTTCGAGGCTGAACTGCACTTACTCAGTATCATCCCGACCCTGTCAACGTTGGGTGACGAGCAATCCGCTGCGGGGAATTTAATGCCGGCAACCACGCATGCCTATCTCGACCTGGAAGTAGAGGATGTGAAGAAAGATCTCCAAAACCATCTTGAGGCGCTGCATAAAAGGGATATAAAAGCCAGCGCTGAAGTAGCGCGCGGCGACCCTGCCTCTTTAATCGTCAAGGTTGCTGAGAAGTCCGGCGCGAATATGCTCATCCTGAGCACCCATCGCAAAGCCGGTATGGGGGCGTTCTGGGCACGCAGTGTTGCGCCCAAAGTGGCGCAAAAGACAAAGACGCCGTTGCTACTTATTCCGCTTTCCCAATAATTGGAGAGAAGAATGCCCGTTCAATCGGCCGGGCATTTCCAGATTACTTCTACCGAGGGCAATTGAGATGTAGTCTCAATATTGACAACAACCGGATATTGCAGTAAACTCGCACGCTATTGATACAAAGTACCAATAGCGTTCCTTGTCTAATGTGCGGAGTCAGCAATGTCTCGAAATTGGAAAACTTCTTTGCAATATGTACTGGCCGGCATCGTTGCCATTTCTTTCGGATTAAGTGCTTGCGGGGCTGCCGGCAGCCAGGCAGGCGCCGGGCCGTCCGCCTCGAAAACCATTACGGTGGTGGCTGCGGAAAATTTCTATGGGAACATCGTGCAGCAACTGGGTGCGGGGCATGTGTCGGTGGTGAGCATTCTCTCGGATCCGAATGTCGATCCGCACGAGTACGAATCCAGCGTCCAGAACGGAATTTCAGTCAGCAAGGCGCAACTGGTCATCCAGAACGGGGATGATTATGATACCTGGATGGATAAGCTGCTTTCGGCCTCACCCAACCCAAACCGGATCGTGCTGGTAGGCGCGGATATCGCCAGCCACAAGCTGACCGACAACCCCCACGTCTGGTATGGCATCGACAACATCCAGAGCATCGCCGGGGCAATCACGGCGGCTCTGGAGAAAATCGACCCGGCCGACCAGGCAGCCTTCGAGGCGGCTTCAACCACCTTCGATCAATCGCTGATCCCGATCCAGCAGAAACTAAGCGAACTGAAATCCAAATACGCCGGGACGCCGGTCGGGCTGACGGAAACGATCTTCCTGTACCAAAGCGGGCCGATCGGCTTAAACGTGTTGACCCCCTTTGCATACGAAAAAGCGATTGCCGAAGGGAACGATCCCCCGGCTGACACGGTGGTAACCACCAACAACCAGATCAACCAGCGCCTGGTGAAGGTATTGATCTACAATGTGCAGACCGTTACGCCGCTGACCACCAACCTGCAAGAAGCAGCCCAAAAGAATAATATCCCGATCGTGGCGGTTTCAGAGACAATGCCCCAGGGAAAAACGTACCAGGGCTGGATGCTGGACCAGTTGAATGCACTCCAGAAGGCATTGGGCGGTTAGGCGATGGACAAACAAGATCCGATCATTTTCCTGGAGCATATCGAGGTTAAATTGGGCGGAAGGCCGATCCTGCAGGATGTCAGCCTGTCCATTAACCAGGGAGAGTTTATCGTGATCCTGGGTCCCAATGGGGCCGGAAAAACCACCCTGATCAAGCTCCTGTTGGGATTGGTGAAACCTTCAGCAGGTTCCGTGCGTTTATTGGGACAAACGCCGCGACGCGGGTTGCGCGAGATCGGTTACGTGCCCCAGCGCCGAACATTGGATGTAGAGATGGCATTGCGGGCGCGTGACCTGGTTGGCTTTGGGTTGGATGGGCATCGCTGGGGGATCGGGCTGCCCAGCCACAGTCAAAAGGAAAAGATCGATCTGGCATTGAAGGAAGTGGATGTGCTGCACCTGGCAGAAGAGCCGGTCGGGCAGCTATCGGGCGGCGAGCAACAACGCCTGTTGATCGCCCAGGCGCTCATTTCCAACCCGCGCCTGCTGCTGTTGGATGAGCCGCTGGCCAACCTGGATCTGGCCCACCAGCAGGAGGTGGCGGCCCTGGTGGACAAGGTCTGCCGCAAGCGCGGTGTAACGATCTTGCTGGTCTCGCATGATATCAACCCACTCCTGCAATACACGGATCGGGTCGTTTTTATGGCAAACAACCATACCGCCATCGGCGCGGTGGATGAAGTAATTACCAGCGCGACACTGAGCCGGTTATATGGTTCAACCATTGGTCATAACTTAGGCGGTTAATGGTGGAAGATTGTCTCCGGGCAGACCGGATGGGGCCGGTATCGGCTTTTTGCGGAGACGTTTGACTACGCCCAAATCCTGGTTCTCAGGCGCAGCCAGATATTGGATGGGATCGGTAGCTTCGCCGCGATGGTGAGCCTGAGTGAAATGATACAGGCCACGGAAGACCATCTCCAGCGAAATACGATCGAAGGGCAGCATGAGTTCTTCGGCGACTGCATCGCCCAGATCAACCAGGAGAGCGAAGAACAACCAGGTCGCCCAGACCTGCAGGAGGATGCCGTTTTGCGCACCCGTCCACAGGTACGCCAGGTTGAGCAGGCGTTTAACGGTCAAGAAAGCTTCTTCAATTCGCCAGCGCCGACGATACAGGTCAGCCACCACATTGGCTGGCAGAATGTTTGGGTCGAGTACGCTGGTCAAGTAACGATACCAGGTAGAACCGAAGTGGACTTCGATCAAACGCAAGGAATGTCGGCAAGTGCCGTTCTCTCCACCCAACGTGATCAAGCGGTCGTGGACTTCGGCAGTGTAGCACAAGACCGTTTGCACATTGAAAACAGCATTGGACTTCAAGCGGGTAATGAACTGACCGCCTCGGTCGATCAGATCATCGAAAAAGGTGAAATCGTAGAAGCCTCGATCAAAAATCCACAACATTCCGGCCTTTACCATCCCCAAAATCAAGTCTTCAAAGCCGGTATCATGGGCCAACGCTTCGCTGGTATACCAGATTTGCTCCGGCAGACGCGTGGACAGGTCGATCACCGTGCAGATCTTACCTGCCAGCTCCCCCTCGGCCGTGTCTTTCAAAGCTTTCAGTTTGCGAAACAAGGCTTCCAGGGTCGAACCATCTACCGCATAAATGTGCGGGAAGTTCTTCTGAGCACAGACAATGCACTCAGGCAGTGGGCGTTGGCGAGCCCGCCAGCGCTCCCGCAACTCGGGTAGCAAGCTGAACAATACCTTTTGAAACAGCTCTGCCGGAAACGTGAGTAGCCGTTTGCTCAATGCAGGTTGCGAGACTTTCACGCGACCCGTCCAGAGTGCACCTTCCCGGTTGAGCGTTTTTGTCAACTCGCATACCGAAGGAATTTGCCGCCAGAGCAGTGCCAGGATCGCCGTGATCATCAACGGCAAACCCAGAATGCGCTCCCGCATCTTCAGACTGCGATAGTAGGCCATCTGAGCGTAAATGGCTGGACTCAATAGCTCTTCGAACTGGGCCTGAAGCGTCTCGTCCTCTGGACCAGGCACATTGACCCGCCGAACATGATCAGGATTGCGAGGTTTCTTATGATCTGCCATTTCGCATTCATAACCAATTCAATCCCAAATGTCCAGTCGGTAAGACGCTTAAGTTATGACCAATGGGTTCAACGGTTGAAGTGGTGTTTGCAAAAGGCCGGTATTTTGTGGTTGGCGCAGAAGTATAGTTCCGGTCCTGAATAGAACCTGTCAGAGCAGATAAAGGAATAAACGTGCAAATATTAGCCGTTTTTCAATACCCGTTTATCCAAAACGCTTTCCTGGCCGGGTCGCTGGTAGCCATAACAACTGGCGTTTTGGGGTATTTTCTGGTTATTCGCGGGCTGACCTTTGCCGGTCACGCCCTTTCCAGCATCGGGTTTGCCGGGGCGGCCGGGGCGGTCCTGCTGGGTGTTTCGCCGGTGATTGGATTGCTGGTATCCACCGTGGGGGCAGGGCTGGCCATCTCAGTACTGGGCCGGGAGGTCCGTGAACGGGACGTAGCCATCGGGGTGATCATGACCTTTGCCCTGGGATTGGGCATCCTGTTCCTTTCGCTCTACCACGGCTACGCGGAACAAGCTTACAGCATTCTGTTCGGAACCATCGTAGGCATCAGCCGGGGCGATGTGTGGGTGACGGCCAGTTTAAGTGCCGGTTTAATGGCGATGCTGGCGCTGGTGGGGCGACCGCTACTGTTCAGTTCCTTCGATCCTGTGTTGGCCGAAGCGCGCGGGCTGCCGGTGCGCCTCCTGGGAAGCCTATTTCTGGTGCTGGTGGCGGTGACCGTGTCGATTGCCATGCAGGTGATCGGGGTGCTGCTGGTCTTTGCTTTATTGGTCGGCCCGCCGGCAACGGCCATCCGGTTGGTCCGCCGCCCCGCTTATGCCATGGGATTATCAATTATTCTGGGACTGGTCTACACCTGGCTGGGAATTTTACTGGCTGCCAATTCAGCCTGGCCAGTCAGCTTTTACATCACTACCCTGGCCTTTGGCGTGTACCTGCCGGTGCGATTTCTATCGAAGTACCGGACCGACAGGCATTCCCACCGTGAAAGAACATCCTTAGATCCAGCCATGCCCATGAAAGGGAGGCGCAGTGCTTGAATTATTCCAACACGATTTTGTCCGCAATGCTTTCCTGGCAGGTGGCATGGTTGCCATCGTTTCAGGCCTGGTTGGATATTTCGTAGTCTTGCGGGGGCAGGCTTTTGCGTGTGAGGCGCTTTCACATATAGGATTTACAGGGGCGACTGCAGCGGCGCTGGTGGGGGTCAGCGCGTTGGAAGGAATGTTCTTCTTTACTTTGCTGGCAGCCCTTGGTATGGGGCTGCTCGGAAAACGATTGCGCAGCCGGGATGTGGAAGTTGGGATGATTCTCACCTTTATGCTCGGCCTGGGCGTTCTTTTTTTGAACATCATTACCCAGAATGCAACCACGGCCGTGAACATTTTGTTTGGCTCGATCCTGAGCGTCACGCATTCCGACGTGCTGGTGACCGTTGGGGCGGGACTGTTCACCATCCTCATGCTGGGAGCCCTGTTCCGCCCGTTATTATTCACTTCATTCGACCCTGACATAGCCGAGGCACGCGGCGTGCCGGCCCAGGGATTATCGGTCCTGTTTTTACTCTTGCTGGCGATCAGCGTGTCCGAAGCCATGAAGGTGGTGGGTGTATTGCTGGTGTTTGCCCTGTTGGTTGTCCCGGCGTCGGCGGCCGAGCACTTGACCCACCGGCCATTCTCTGCAATCCTCCTGTCAGTTTCGATCAGCCTGATTTCCACCCTGGGAGGCCTGGTGCTTGCCTTTGTCGGACATTGGCCGGCCAGTTTTTATATTGTCAGCCTGACTTCACTTTTTTATTTCGCCTCGTTGGGTCTACGAGCTATCCTTCTTCCACACCGTTACAAAGAACCCTCCCATCCAGGCCGTGAAGTCTTTCCTCCTGCGCTTTAGGCCAGACGATCCACTTGAACTAAAAAGAGAGGATTTGAAGCAAAGTATAATAGATTGCTCGAACGAATTCGTTAGTTGGATAGAATTTACTGGATTGGCCGGACAGCTTTTCAATTCCGGCTGTTATGGAAAATAATTCATGGATACTGAGAGTAATCAAACAACCATAGCCGATAAAATCCGGGCCGCCTTCGAAGAAAAGGGACATCGGAAAACACAACCCAGGAACCGGATCGCCATCCGGCTCTCAGAATTGGCCGCCAGCGGACAGGATTTTAGCGTGGAGGACCTCTGGCACGATCTGCAGCGATACGACACGCGGCTGGGCCGGGCGACCGTTTTCCGGGCGGTCGAGATGCTGGTTAACATCGGGCTGTTGAACCGGATCGAATTTTCAGATGGAAGCCACACCTACCGCGCGTGTGGGGATGAACACCATCACCATCTCACGTGCCGGAAGTGCCATCGTGTGGTGGATGTGGATATTTGTATTCCGGATGATCAATTGATTGCAATAGGGAAACAAACCGGTTTTGAGATCGATGGACATTCCCTGGTTCTGTTCGGGGTCTGCGCAGACTGCCAGGATTAGCAGGGAAGCGCAACAAACCGTTTTTATCCGTGTGAATGCGAATGAACCTCTCCATCGGTTTCCGGTCCCAAATAGGGGCGGACGACTCCCAGGCGATCAGGGTGGATACGGGTACGGCTGCCACCAGGCCCAGCGAGCCGACCAGTGTGCGAACGATATCCTCCGCCACCGAGGCCACGCTAATGAGTTGGGCATAATTGCCGCGCTCCACCGCAAACAGTAACAGCAAAGGCAAAGCAACGCCGGTATAGGCCATGACGAGGGTGTTGACGGTGGATGGGACGTGGTCCTGTTTTATGCGATAGGCTCTCTGATAGAGCTGACGAAATCCGAGCTGCGTATTGGCTTCATGCAACTCGAAGACCGCCGAAGCCTGGGTAATGATCAGGTCATCCGGGACGCCCAACGCGCCGATGATGATGCCTCCCAAAAGCAAGCCATACAGATCGATCTTTATTCCGGGCACCTGCACCAGGTAGAGCGCCACCACCAGGATGATCATCGAACCGATAATGCTGACCCCGACCGGGTCCTCCCCATGGATGAAATGCGGGATGATATAGGCAATCACAACCACAAAGCTGAACGCCAGGGCCAGCAGGCTGCGCACGCCTTTCCAGCGGGCAACGTTGATCAGAGCGAGAATAAAAATTGCCAATGTAATCAGGATGGGACGCGTCCGGACTGCTTCGGCATAATTCACAACGACATTATCACTGTTTGGGCTTGAACTGACCTCGACCATGATCTGGTCGCCTGGATGGAAGAGCAGGCCTTCCAGCAGGATCTGGTCTTTCCCATAACTTATATTCGCCAGCAGGCCTTTATTCTGGCCTGAAAGGATCACCGTTGGGAAGCTGACCGTGAAAATCGCGAACCTTGTGTTGGCAGATGAAAACGATCTTCTCTTCCAGTTACTGGCGTGGAAAATCGCGAATCTGACGGAGAATGATGGAATTGGGGCGGTCACTTGGTGGATACACAGCAATATTGGCCAAGGTTGTAGGGATGGGGTAGAGGACCCGAAAGGAACGATTTATCGGTAGTGGATTCCTCTCAAAAACTCAACAGCAGTTCAAGCCTGTTCGGGCCACTTATGAACGGAAATTACTAAAAAAAGAGCATCCTTGTGAACTGAACTGACCATGGATTCTCTTTTTTTGATCCAAGAGGATATGAAAGATAACGAAAATGATTTGACTGTTGAAACTCCCTGTCAAGAATGCTTTTTAGATAATACTGATCCCTTCACGAGGAATCGCTTCTCCGATATCCCATACAGGTAGATCGATTTCGCCGGCCGCGTCCATAAATTCATTCATTATTTCTGCCGGTACAGCCATTAGCATACCGCCGCTGGTTTGGGGATCAAAAAGCAGCATCTGCGCAATTTCGTCAATGGAAGCAGCAAATTTGACATGCCCGGCATAATAAAGCTGGTTATCATACGCACCACCAGGAAATGAGCCCGCTTCGGCATACCGCCGGGCACTACTTACAAAGGGCACCTGGTCATAGGCGATCTGCAAACCGACACCGCTTTCCTTGACCATCTCCCAGCCATGTCCCAACAAACTGAATCCGGTCACATCGGTGGCGGCTTTGAGATTAAATTGGTTTGCCAGCCGGGCGGCTTTTTGATTTAAACGTTTCATCCAGGTCACCACTTCGGCTACATCTGCATCCAGGGCCAGATCGCGTTTTATGGCTGTGGTTGTAACGCCGAAACCGAGCGGCTTGGTAAGCACCAACCTGTCTGAGACTTGGATCCCCTTCTTGGTGAGCAAGTTCTTTAGTTCTACAAAGCCCACAGCAGCCAGGCCATACTTTGGCTCCTTGTCCTGGACCGTGTGCCCGCCGGCGATCACTACGCCGGCTTCGCGTGCCTTTTCAGCGCCACCGCGCAGGATTTCCGAAATAAGTTCCACGGGCAGGTCGGCCGGAAAGGCAGCAATATTGAGCGCCAGCGCGGGCTGGCCGCCCATCGCATAAATATCGGACAGGCTGTTGGCTACCGCGATGGCACCATAATCATACGGATTATCCACGACCGGCGTAAAGAAATCGGTTGTGAACACCAGCGCGCGTTTATCATCGATCCGCCAGACAGCCGCATCATCAGGTGGCTGCAACCCGACCAACAGATCTGGATAATGGGCAGGATCAAAAATAGATTCAAGGGGGCGCAGTACCTGCGCCAGCGTTTCCGCATTGAGCTTGGAAGCTCAACCCGCGCAGCTCGACAGGCTGGTGAGTCGGATCTGCTTTCCGGAAGGGGTTAAGGATGGGTTGCTCATTGGATCATACCGTCACTACAGTATCGGCCTGCCACATGGCTGTCATAATATCGCCCATCCCGCCTACAATACCGACTTTCACCTTATCCTTCAAACCAAAATAATCCAGGCAGGTCTGGCAGAGTATTAAGTGTACTCCCGCAGCTTCCAGAACCCGTAATTCCTCCAGCACCGGTGATCCTTCGCACGCCAGCCTGACGCCCTCCGTGTAAAAGCAGATCGCCCTGGGTAAATTCGGTGTCTGTTTGGTAAGGGTCAGGAAGGTTTTTGTCAACTTATCCTTGAGAGGCTGCTCGTTGCTCTCGCCCATGCCTTGACTCTTGAAGATGATCACGATCGCTTTCGAAGCATCCATCAGTTCTTCTCCTTTTCGTATGATATGGTGGGGATTGGAATCAAAAATGATTTCTAGATGACGATGGTTGTGCAAACATTGCCGCTCCGCATCAGATCCTTTGCGGGGGCAGGTTTCCATTCCAGATGAATCGTTTCGCCTTTATTCCACGGACAGAATTCATCGTGCGCATCCAGATTATGGTTTAGGCTGCGCCGGCTGGCGCAGCCGCCTCGGCAAGCGCAGTCCGAGGCATTGGCGGGTTCGGAACGAGCGAGCCGGAAGGATTCCAGACCCAGGATTTCCTCCTTCAGCCGGGGCAGATCCGCGATGGTCGGCCCATCCGAGGCCGCAACCGGCCAGTAGACGCATGGGATGATCTGCCCGCGCGGATTGATCCGGATACTGCGCTGCCCGCATGGCGATTGAACGTCTGGCAGGCCCATCACCGCCCTGACCACGGGTTCGCTGCATGCCACCACCAATCCGGCGGAGAACAACCGGCGGTAGCCCTCCCAGAATTGGGAATATGTCAGGCGAAACGCCTCGGTCTTGACCGCCTGGTAGGCATTGACCCTTAGGTTACAGCCATCCGAGCGGGCCAGGCTCACCATCTGGTCCATTTTATCAAAATTGGTACACATTAAAGTCGAGAGTATAGAGACCTCCACCCCCAGCCGGTGGCAGCGTTCAATGGCCTGGTGCACCAGCGCCCAATTTCCTGGGCCGCGTTGTGTATCCTGTCCGGCTTCAGTCGGATAATCTATGGAAACTTCCACATCGCTGAACATCTTCAAGATGGATTCGGGCATGACGGTCAGGCTGTATCCATTGGAAGCAACGTTGAGGCGGATGCCCTGATCATGTAGAAAACTGACAATGGCATTGAATTCCGGGTTGAGCGCATTTTCGCCGGTTCCCATTCCCAGGCTGTCCACCGGGATCAGGCCGCATATTTCTTCCACTTGTGACAGGCTGATGTTGTTGATGGTCCGGGTATCACGGTAGCAGTGGGCACAGTTCAGGTTGCAATCGTTGGTTAAGCCGATCCCAAGCGAATATCCCATTCTTTCTCCGTATTTCGTCAGCGTTTGCCTGAAACAATGAAATAGTTAATGCTGGCAAAAAAACTGCCGGCTGCCAGGGAAGAGTTAAGCTCTCCCGTCCAGGCATCCTGCTCGGCGGGAGTGATCCCGCCGCCCTCGCAGGTGACCTGGGCGGCCCGGAACAAGGATAGCGTAAGCGAATCCCGCTCCCCACGCGCCACTGATACAACCGGAAACATCTCAACATGATAAAAGCCCGCCTCCATCATTTGCCTGTATAACTGTCGCCCGCTCCAATTGTTTCCGCCGTAATGATCGCAGCGCCAATGCAGAATGCGGCGGGTTAACTCCCGGTTGGAATGATCCACAGCCACTGTTTCAAAGTCCCAATCCATCGCCACCAATTTCCCGCCGGGGCGCACTACCCGATGCAACTCTTTTAGCGCAGCTTGTGGTGCGGAAACGTGCAGGAACAAACGCGCCGCCAGCGCGCCGGTAAAACTTGCCTCCGGAAAAGGCAGGGCTTCGGCTTTGCCAGTGCACCAATCAATACCATTAACCAGGCCTGCCTGCCTGGCATAATCTCGGGCAATCCTGATAAGCCCGGGAGAAATATCCAGCCCGGTGACCCGGCCATCCGGAGCGACTGCCGGGGCTATCTGGCGGCAAAGGATACCACTCCCACACCCAACCTCGAGCAGGCGGTCGTCTGGATTAGGCGCGAGCATTCCCATCAGCCCCGTATTTACCTGCACCTGGTCAGCAGCCCGGCCGCGCTCTTCCAGGGCAGTTGCCATCTCTGTAATTTCCTCCTGGCTGGTTTGGGAAGGATTTGCCCAATTATTGGCATGACTCATGACTTAACTCCCAATGTCTCGCAGCCCTGGCCGGCATGCTGAGGCGTTTGGCTATGAAGAGTGCATGGAGGCCGCCATTTCGGCCTGTTCTGGAAAACCATCTTCAAGCATACCGTATTTCTCAGGGTTCGTCAAAAGCAGATCGTTCGGGAATTTCCTGAACGAGGAAGGAAAAAGAAAACTGCTATAATGGATACAGGTCTTCCATAAGGAGAACAGTGAACCGAACCAGGCCCGCTTTGGCATTGAATACTGGTGTAAAGGCAGTGCAGGAATTGCCTGAACAGCAGTTTCTGCCGGATGCTTATCGCCTGCCAGACAATAGTCTGCGTGGTCCGCAGATGGCGTCCGGTCCCAAAGTAGCCTTTATCGAAGTTACCAACCGCTGTAACCTGCTCTGCCAGACCTGCACTCATACCTACCTCGAGCGTGAGCCGCTCAAATCCCTTTCGCTTGATGAATTTACCGCCATCGCCAGCCAGTTCCCGCATTTAGAGCGGGCGCTATTGCATGGGATCGGGGAACCTCTCATGAACCAGGAGCTGCCGGAGATCATCCAGTATCTTAAGGACCGGGATGTAGAAGTTATCATCAACTCCAACGGTACATTGCTGACAGAAAAATGGCAGAGAAGATTGGTCGAAAGTGGCCTGGATCAATATCGCTGCTCCATCGATGGCGCTTCCGATGCAACCTACGCCCGCCTGCGCGGCGTGGCCCTGCTTCCCCGCTTGAAAAAAGGCTTGGAAGGATTGGTTAAACAAAGCTAAGCCTGGGATCGTCAACCCCTCGCATCTCGATTTGGTGTGTGGCAACCCGTGAGAATCTTTTGGAACTTCCGGAACTGGTACGGATGGCGGCTGACCTGGGCGTACTGGAAGTTTACATGCAACGCATGGTTTATTTTGCCGGGCAACCTGATCAGCAGTTCGGGATGGCGCGGGATGAGCTTGCAATCTTTGGCAAGGATGACGATATCGAGGAAAGAGTCATCCAGGAATGTACTCAATTGAGCGCCGAGTTGGGAATCAAATTCCTCGCTTCGGGTGGGCGGGATGCGAAAAACAGCCTGGCAGCCGCCCGCCCGGCTGATTTTAATCCCTGGCAAGCCTGCCTGCGTCCCTGGACCACTGCTTATATTACGGCCAACGGCAATTGCCTTCCCTGCTGTATTTCCCCGTTTGCGACCAATGATTATGAGAGCCTGATCCTGGGGAATCTGATCGAGCGTCCGTTCGATCAGATTTGGAATGCCCCGCATTATCAGGAATTCAGAACGAAGCTATTAAGTAAATCTCCGCACCTGGCTTGTGACCATTGTGGAGTAAATTGGAGTTTATAATTTCATCAGGAATGGAGGCTCGGATGGAAAAGAATCGTAAACCTTTCATCGCTTTGGATGATAATTTAAGCCGGATCGGACTGGTAATTGCCCGGGTGATGATCGGCCTTTTGTGGTTCACCCAACTGCTGTGGAAATTGCCGCCGAGTTTTGGGTGCCCGGCAGGTTTTGCAGTGACTACCAATATCACCGCCCGTACCACCGGCCTGTGTGATTGGGTTGGCCTGATGGGCATTTACTCGTTGATCCCACTGCAAGCTTCCCTGGTGAAAAGTTTTGTCATTCCCAATCTGTCCTGGATGGGCTATTTGATCTTTCTCATGGAAGCCTTTGTGGCCATCTCCCTGATCCTGGGACTCTTCACCCGCCTGGGAGGGGTGGCCGGGCTGCTGCAGGCCTTGAACTTACTGTTCGGTGTGTCGGCCGTACCAGGCGAGTGGTACTGGACGTATCTCATGCTGGCCATCTTTGGCCTTGTCTTCCTGGCAATACCGGCAGGGCGCATCCTGGGCGTGGACGCACGGCTGCGGCCACGCCTGCAGGCGGGAGTGGATAAAGGCAAGAGGCTGGCAAAAATACTCCTGGCCCTGACTTAACCCGGCATGGGGAAAATGGCCCGCTCCAGGAATTGGATGCTTGGCGGATTGGGATTCCTGCTGGTCGTCCTTTGTTTGGCTGCATTGGCAGTCGGCGACCTGCGCGAGAATACCCTTGCATTTGAAGGGATTTTCTTCACGGCTTTTTTGCTCTACGGCATTGCTTGTTGGATAGTTTACCAGTCAGAAGGGACTGATCCGGGCCTGCTGGTGGGAATTTTTGTGCTGGGGGGAATAATGCTGTCCAGTCTGGTTTTTACACGTCCGGCGCTCTCGGATGATATGTACCGGTATATTTGGGACGGTAGGGTACAGGCACATGGGATCAGTCCGTACCGCTTCCCTCCTAATGCTCCCGAACTGGCTTTCTTACGCGATACGCAAATCTATCCTTCGATAAACCGGAAACCGGTCGTGACCGTTTACCCACCTGCAGCGGAAGCAGCCTTTTTTTTGCTCTGGCGTCTTTTGCCAGATAACGTCCATTTGTTCCAGGGCGTTATGGCAGCCGGCGCTCTGCTGGCGGGTTTCCTTTTAATGGGCCTTTTGCGCGACCTGGGACGCTCAACCGGGCGCGTTTTGCTTTTCTTATGGTCGCCGCTGTTGCTTTTTGAGACCGCCCACTCCGCGCACGTCGACGGGTTGGTCTTGCCGCTGCTGGTCGGCGCCTGGTGGGCACGCGTGCGCGAGAAGGATGGCTGGACGGGTTTCCTGCTGGGAGTGGCAACTGCGGTCAAATTCTATCCAGCCCTGCTGTTGCCGTTCTTATGGCGTCCACAGCACCCGAAAGGCCGATGGACGATGCCGCTGGCTTTTTTGGGAGCGCTTGGTATGTTCTATATTCCATACCTCCTGAACAGTGGCAGCCAGGTGCTTGGTTACCTGCCCAAATATTTCCAGGAAATATTTAATGCCAGCCCGCTTGTTTACGCATTAAAAGATTTTTTGGGCTTCGTCCGATTGAATCTGCCGGGAGGGTTGAGCCTGCTTACCCTGGCCATCATTGCAGCCCTGGCAATCTGGACTGTCTACCATCCTGCTGCGAATGCGGAAACTGCTTTGCGCAGATGCATCTGGCCGATCGGTGTCTTCAGCCTGCTTTCGCAGGATCTGTTTCCTTGGTACATGCTCTGGCTGTTACCGCTGGTCGCAATATTTCTGGAACCGGGGGTTGTGCGATGGGGAGCATTCAGGCTGCCCAGAATCGATGGATGGACCGGCTGGTGGCTGTTCTGTGGCCTGATCGGAATCACCTATTTCTCTTTTGTACCAACGTTGCCATTCGCCCTGCTTGTGATTGGCACATTCATGGAATTCATTCCTTTATATGTTTTCCTGATCCTCGGATCGTTGAAATTTTCATGGAAGAAAAATACGCGACTGCCCGGATAAGCTTTGACCAGGCAATCCACGAACCTTACGCCCGGGCGAGCGGGCGCTCCCGGCCGGGTTAGCCGTTTCCAATCCTATTCGATGAAGGTCACTTCCTATGTTGCCTGTTTATCCCAATGCCTTGATTGTTGTGGCCAAGCGGCCTGCGCCCGGGAGAACCAAGACCCGCCTCTCTCCGCCCCTTACCCCCGAGCAGGCCAGCCAGCTGTATGAATGTTTTCTGATCGATACTTTGGAACAGATGCGCAAGGTGCAGAATGCGCAGAAGGTGATCGCCTTTTTTGACGAGCCTGAATATTTCCAGCGGCTGGCTCCGGATTTCCAATTGATCCAGCAGGAAGGCGCCGATCTGGGTGCCCGGCTGGATAACGCTTTAATATCCCTACTTTCACGTGGTTACCAGCGGGTGGTTATCATGGATAGCGACAGCCCAACACTCCCGCCATTCTATCTTTCGCAGGCCTTTGCTCTTTTGGAGAATGGCGCAGATGTTAGTTTGGGTCCTTGCGAAGACGGCGGGTACTATTTGATCGGGGTCAGGCAGCCGGTGCCGCGACTGCTGCGAGAGGTACGCATGAGCACGCCCACCGTTGCAGCGGATACGATCGCCCTGGCCAAAGAAGAAGGCCTGAAGCTCAGCCTGTTGCCAAGCTGGTATGACGTGGATGATGCGGCCTCCCTGGCCCGGTTGGTGAAGGAATTGGAAAGTGCTGATTCATGGGCCGCGGCCAACACTCGCCATTTCCTGGAAGAAAATGCGATCCATCGCCTGGTTATTGAAGAGGAATGATCGTTGGCAACAGTAACGGTGATCATTCCGGCTCTAAATGAAGCCGGTAATATCCGCCATTTGGTGGAAGAGACGCGCGCCACACTGCCCGTGGATGTGATCGTGGTGGATAACAATTCCACAAACTCAACCGCGCAGGAAGCCAGGCAGGCCGGGGCGACCGTCGTAAGCGAGCTACGCCGAGGATATGGATATGCATGTGCTGCCGGAGCAGCCGCGGCCGGTGCAACCGATATTCTGGTTTTTATGGATGGCGATGATAGTTTTTCGCCAGGTGATCTGCCTGCCCTTCTGGCGACAATATCCGCAGGCCAGGCAGATCTTGTACTGGGTTCACGCGAGCTGGGGTCCATTATGCCTGGCTCAATGCCTTTTCAGCAGCGTTTCGGAAACTGGCTGGTATCCCGTTTGATGAACGCGCTCTATGGAATTTCGATAACCGACCTGGGACCATTTCGGGCAATCCGCAAGGATCTCTTAATGGAATTAGATATGCAGGAAATGACCTATGGTTGGCCAACAGAAATGATCGTCAAAGCTGCAAAGCGCAAAGC
>CAWAAC010000002.1:0-849548 GCA_963779935.1 uncultured Chloroflexia bacterium
AATTCCACCTTGACGTATCCGAATTTAGGCTGTATCATGGGGGTGTAAGATGCCAGTAAGTTCACGTTGGAAAGAGAAAACGATGACCCGAGGTTTCTTTACCCGGGTCATTTCATTTAGATCGTCCGATGGAACGACTCTGACACACCATTTTTTTCTTTTGCCATAAGGAGGCAAATAATATGTCTGAACGTATCGTCGGCACGGTCAAGTGGTTCAATGGCAGCAAGGGCTACGGCTTCATTGCTCGTGAGAATGGCCCGGATGTCTTTGTCCACTACTCCGCCATCCAGAGCGAAGGTTTCCGCAACCTGGATGAAGGCCAGAAGGTCGAATTCGAAGTAGAGCAGGGCAATAAAGGCCCTCAGGCTACCAACGTCACCATTCTGTAATACCTGACCTAACCAAACACAAAATTCCCGCCTTTTTGGACGGGAATTTTGCTTTAATTTACGAAGAATGCTAGATGGCTTTCCTGTAGACCCGGTGGTTCTTGTACTCGACCCCGTTCAGATTTTTCAAGTCGGCGCGCATCTGCTTGGTGGTCTCGGCAATTTGGGTCATCTCGACGAATTTGAAATTAAAATCTTCCAATACGGTTTTACCCAATTCGTAGTAGAGCAGGGCGTTACCGCCGGTACCCTGGAACTCGGGCAAAATCCCCATGCCGTTGGCAGAGACGGTCTTGGTGCGCTTCATTTCAATCAGGATATCAATGATCCCAAAGGGGAATAAATGGCCCTTGGCGCGCTGCAGGGCGGCTGAAGCATCCGGGAAGGCAAACAGGAAGCCGACAATATCGTCTCCATGCATGATCAACTTGATCAGGCGCTGGTCTGCCACCATGAAGACATTTTGTACCGCATAATCGACATCGCCCTGGGTAAAGGGATAGTATTCCCAGTTATTGATAAAAGCTTTGTTATAGGTCCGGCCGATGCGCTGCGCCCAACCGACCAGTTCCTTTTTGGTCTTGAAATCCTTCACCCACAGGTTGCCGCGTTTGAGCGCCCACTGGGAGATGCGTTCCACCCTCTCGGGGATCTTGAAGGCTTCGGCCGGAAGGTAGCATGAAACAAAGTCCACTTCCTTCTCGAAGCCAAGCGCTTCGACCAGTTTTGGATAATAAGCATAATTGTAGGTCATCATGGTCATCATTTGCCGTTGTTCAAAACCTTCATTCAGGATGCCATAGCCGTCGAACGGGGAGAGACCCTTCGGCCCGACCATCACATCCAGCCCGCGCTTCCGGGCCCAATCGAAGGCAGCCTCGAAGAGCGCCCTGGCTACATCCAAATCATCAATGGCATCGAAAAAATAGAACTGGGCTTTCCTGGTTTTGTGGTACTCATTATAGAGCTTGTTTTCCCCGGCGCAGATGCGACCCACTACCTTGCCATCTCGAACGGCCAGGAAGAAATCCGCCTCCGAATGCTCGAAAAAAGGATGCTTCTTGCGGTTGAGCGGCAAGTAGGCATCCACGGAAAGCGGCGGTACCCACTGCGGGCAATCCTTGTAGAGATCATTATAGAATTCAACGAAGCGTTTGACTTGCGATTTGTTTTCCGTGTCTATTTTTTCGATGCCTAGCATAGAGGGCCTCCTTGGGATGGAATAATTGCTGATACACAATATATAACACAAATCTATTTTACGGGTGCGTTAATATAGGATTTTTGCTCACCCGGTTTTATTCAATTCCGCAATAGCAGAATCTGCATCTCACAAATACGGTTACAGTTAGGCAAAATTATGCGATAATGCTATCAATATCTCAACAAGCTGAGACAACCACATCATTCTATAATTGAATTTCAAGGAGTCCGATGTCTGAATTCCGTACGGAAGAGTTTCGGGTCAAAGGTGAAGAACTGCTTGCCAAGATCAAGGAATTGATCCACGAGGGCAACATCCGTCGAATTATTATCAAAGATCGGGAAGGAAAAACGATGATTGAATTCCCATTAACCTTTGGTGTGGTTGGTGCAGTGCTGGCACCGACATTGGCGGCGGTAGGGGCGGTGGCTGCATTGATTGGCGAAGCTACGATCGTTGTGGAAAAAGTGGACAAGTAGAATAGATGTCCGGCGAGATAAGGGGATCTTCCTGCCTGACTTTTATTTTCATTTCATGAGTAAATGACCTGGCCTGATATGTTCCCATGAAAGGTATTAATTTCCGGCGCGTTTTTATCATGGCAGAGCTGCTGACGCTGATCATGGTTTCTGCCATACTCTGGATGCAGGTGATATCCAGCCGAGCCGAGCGGACAGGGACAGATTTTATCTCCCCTTATTCCGCTGCGCGCATCGCGCAACGCTGGGGTGTGTCTCAGATCTATAATCTGCAGTTGCAACAAACGATCCAGACCGAGGTGGTGGGTTTTAGCCTGGCCCCCGGGCGAGAGCTGATGTTCAACCATCTGCCCTATCTGGTGCCACTACTCGAGCTTATTGTGGATGGAAATTATGTGGCATCATTGGAGCGATATGCAGCGATAATGGTCGCGGTTTATCTGGCGTGTACCGTTATCATATTCTGGATACTGCATCGCGCAGCCAGGAAACAGGGCGCTATACTATTGCTCTTGGCTGGAGTATTGCCTTTTTTCCCTTTGATTGGCGTTGCGTCTCGCTTCCGGCCTCGACATCAACCTGGCCCACGCGTTGGGTCGGGGCCTTTTCGCGGGCGCACTGGCTGGTCTTTGAATCATGTCGGTCCTTTCAAAATTATTCGGTTACCACCGGATTGCACTGGCCGCGGCTGTGAGCCTTTTTACCGCCCCGTACCTGCACGATCATGACCTGGCACTGCTGGTGATTGTCCTGCTCGGTTTGATTTTGGCCGGGATCAAGCTCGGCAGGCTGACAATCCGGACCGCCGCGACCCTGCCGGTGCTGGCATCGCTCGTTTTTCTGACGGGTGAGTTTGTGGATGCGATCAGGCTGGATTTCCCCTACCTCTTTATAGCTTTCCTTCCTGGGGTGGCATGCCGGGTGGAGAGCTTGCATGGAAATAATTATTTCCCGGCGAGTCCGTGATAACCGGAAATTGAGAGAGGAAACGAAGGGAAATATGAACAAGATTGATTACCGGCGGTTATTCGTAATGGCCAGCTTGGGCATCTTAATATCAACCTACGCACTGCTCTGGTTGCGCATGATCGAGACTCCCATCGAATATACCGGTACGGATTTTGTCGCTTTCTACGCCGCGGCTGAAATTGCGCATAACGAGGGACCGGCGCATGTCTACGATGTAGCCCTGCAACAAAAATACGAAGAAGTCCTGATCGGCGCAGAGATTTCCTGGGATTACATCCGGATTTATGTGAGTCCGCCGTTCTTTGTGCCGTTCGTACAGCCCTTTGCCCTGCCTGATTTTGTGTCTTCCCTGATCCTGTGGAACGGCATGATGCTGGCTTTTCTGGTTGCCGGGACCCTGCTGTTGATCCCGCTGCTGCGAGGCGGGTTCACCCGGAAAGCCTGGCTGGTGTTGCTGGCAGGCATTTTGCTTTTTTTTCCTGCCTACAAGAGTATCATCGAAGGGCAAAACAGTGCCATGGTATACCTCGGCGCCTGCGCCTGGATGGTCGGCGTCCTGATGGAGAAAGACTGGCTGGGGGGATTGGGGTTGGCGGTCATGACGGTCCAGCCGCATCTTGTTTTGCCGCTGGCATTGCCTTTCTTATTTTCGAAGCGCAGGAAAGTCTGGTGGTGGTTCGTTTTGGGCGCCCTCGTGCTGGCTGGTTTCAGCCTGGTTTACGTGGGGGTCAATGGCGTGAAAGGCTTCCTGCAGATCCTGGCATTAAGCGGCAATGGGACGAACCTGACTACGAATGAGATAAATATGGTGAACCTGATTGGCGTACTGTTCCGCACTTTTCCGGGAATGGCACCCACTACGATCCGTTTGGCCGGCTGGAGTGTTTATTTCATCACCATCCTCGGATTATGTATTTATTGGGCACGCTCGCCCAGGATCGGGGCGCGACAAATCAGCCTGGCGGCGATCCTGTGCGTGTTCACTGCACCGCATGTGCACCTGCACAGCCTGGTGTTGTTGATCGTGCCACTGGCGTCCTTTATTTTACTTGGGCGTGAAAAAAATATCCCTGCTAGAGATATGGTCCTGGTGCCTCTCGGCATCTCGCTTCTATTTTTAGTAAGCTTTTTCAATGCCTTTTTGACCACCAGTGTGCCTTATATTGTCATGCTGGCCCTGTTCCTGCTGGTGTGGTTTCCTGATAAAATCTATCGGAAGATAAAACCAAAAGAATGATGCCACGACCTGTCAGTACGCCGCGCAGTATTCGCTCACCGGAAATCACGCAGTTCTTCCTCTTCCTGGCCGCCGTTTTTGGATTCGGAGTCCGGATCCTCCCGTTCCTGCGAACCGATTTCCCGCTGGTCGACGGCGGCATGTTTTACAACATGATCATTGACTTGCAGGCCAATCATTACAAGCTTCCGATCTTCACAACTTACAATCTTCTTCATATTCCCTACGCCTATCCTCCTTTGGCCTTCTATATTACTGGCTTTATCAATAGCCTGACCCATCTGCCGCTATTGGAACTGATTCGCTGGCAACCTTTGCTGGTAAATCTGCTTGTTTTGCCAGTTGTTTTTCTGTTCGCGCGGCAGCTACTGCGTTCTTCCCCCGCGGCTGGACTGGTCACCTTTCTATACACGATGATACCGAACACATACTGGTGGCAGATCACTGGCGGCGGCCTCACACGTTCGCTGGGTTGTTTATTTGGCTTTCTGACTGTTTATTGTGCCTTGCGTATGTTCCAGGAAAAACGTACCGTCTGGCTGGTGGGCACACTGATAGCCGGAACATTGGTTGTATTGAGCCATTTGGAATGGGCCCTGCAGGCTGCCCTGGGGACAGCCTTGATTGGGCTGATCTGGGGTCGTGACCGGGTTGGCTTGCGTAATTCCGTGCTGGTCCTGCTGGGTATTGCAACTCTGACCGCCCCCTGGTGGCTGACTGTCATTCTGCACCACGGGGCCAGTATTTTCCTCTACGCCAGCCAATCCACTGACAGCCGTTTATTATTCTGGACACCATTTTTAACCTTATCCTTCACGGCCGAGTATGTTGCTTTCCTGTCCGTTTTTGCTGTCATTGGGATTTTCGTCGCTTTGGCCCGCCGTGCGTATTTCCTGCCCGTCTGGATAATCCTGAGCCTGTTGGTCGATCCGCGCGGTGGAATCCCTTTCACTTTATTACCGTTCTCCATCCTGGCTGCCGGAGTGATCACAGACTTGCTCGCGCCTTATTTTCTAAAGTTAAGAGGAAGGGATAATGAAGAGTGGTGGCGGGCTCTTGAACTTACCGTTGGGAAGGCTTTTTTCGGCTTCCTGGCGATCTTCTGCCTGGCAAACGCTTACAACACCTCCAATACCATCTCTTATCATGTACTTTCAGCAAAAGAACGTCAGGCGCTGGCCTGGGTCGCGGCCAAAACGCGGCCCGAGACCAACTTTCTGGTTCTGAGCGGTGAGACCAACCCTATTCATTCTGCGTTGCTGGAGTGGTTTCCGGCTCTTTCTGGCCGCCATAACCTTACTACTGTCCAGGGCAGCGAATGGCTTCCTGGGAAACAACACTATCAGGTACGACTCGACCTTTTCACGCAAGCCCAGAACTGTCTGTATGCTGATATCAACTGTCTTTCCGGCCTCGGAAATTTGTATGGAGAGCCGATCGATGCCGTTGTTCTTTCGCAAGAGGACGGCCTCATGCCGATCGATGTTACTCCGCTATACCAATCCTTGAGCGCTTCGCAAGGTTATAAACTGGTTTATGCGAATGCAGAGGTCAAGATCTTCGAGCGTCAGCCGTAGTCGCTTTGAAGAAGCCCGGCAAATGGAATAGGTATCGATCAGCCATGGCTCAAAAAAACTTCTTCCTTGGAGCATGAGGGTTTGCTGGCGGCGAAATGTCCATTTTTTCACGATAGGCGATTCCCTGTTTTCACCGAATGATCGGTCCATAAATTTGGTTACTGGCTACCACGGCAAATACCGTTTCCTCGAATTGGTCGAGTCAAGTAAAATCTTCAAAGTTACGAAAATACAATCACTCCGGATTTTTGGACAACCTTGAAAATTTTGTAAAACGAGAGAAATTATGCTGCGGAAAAATTATCGTAATGTGCTTATTATTGTTGGGATAGCCGCGTTGGTAGCCATTTACTTGCAATTGTGGCAGTTTATGGCAGCCAATCCCATAGAGCTTACCAAGAAAGACTTCATTTCACAATATACGGCCGGGCGGATTGCGAATTCCGGGGATTGGGGGAATGTATATAACCTGAATACCCAGATTGCCCAGCAAGAGAAAATTACTGGTACTCCCATCGTTTCAAACAATTTTCCCCCATTTATGCACCCACCATTTATCCTGCCTCTGCTGGCATTGATAGCATATTTTGCATATGTTCCGGCGTATCATCTTTGGGCGGTTATCCAAATAATTCTAAGTGTATTAAGTGCCTGGGTGCTCCTGGACGCCATCCCGCGGCTCAGGAGTCAAAAAGTAATCTCTATCAGCATTCTTTTGTTCTTCCCGGTGTTTATAAGTATATTGAGTGGACAGGACTCCACCGTACTGCTTTTGGGGCTATCTCTTTGGGCGTACGGTTTGTTATTTGACAGGGATGGCATTGCCGGGCTCGGCCTGGCGATTGTCACCATCCGCCCGCAAATCGCGCTGATCCTGGCAATCCCGTTCCTGTTCAAGCGGAGAAAAGTACTTTGGTGGTTTTTGGGCGGTTCAGCGGTATTGGGAGTTTTCAGTATCGCGTTAATTGGCATTAAGGGTGCGGTCGGCTTTATTCAGATCCTGGGGATCAGTGCAAAAGGAGAAGGATACTTTTTAAATGAAACTGCCATGATCAATTTCCTGGGCCTGTTGAAACGCTGGTTCCCTGCAATGTCCTCCACTGCTGCCAATATCAGCGGATGGGTGATGTATATTGCGGTAGGTGTACTTCTCTGTATCATATGGGTACGTGCCAGCAAGATCGAGGAAAAGCAAATCGGATTGGCGGTTCTTCTGGCAATATTCGCGGCCCCGCATTTACAATACCACGATCTGGCAGCGCTCCTCATTCCGGTAATCTGTTTGATGTCTATTATTAATAAAGCACAGCTATGGAATAACCTGGTCACCGCTCTATTGCCTTTAGGCATTTCCTGGATTTTATTCTTAAGCAATTTCGCAGATCTCTTTAAATACAATGTTCCATATTTGTTAGGATTGATCATAGGCTTGCTGCTCTGGTATCCTGGAATTTTTTCCAGGAGGCAAATGGCAAAGGAGCGTGCATGAAATCCTTTCGGAAAGAATTATGGTTCAATCTTCCGACCCGGCGAGGTTTTATTAATATCACTCCCCAGGTAGAAACCTGTCTTCAAGAAAGCGGAATCATGGAAGGCCTTACTTTGGTTTCTGCCATGCATATAACCGCCTCGGTTTTCATAAACGACGATGAGCCCGGACTGCACAAAGATTATGAACGCTGGCTGGAAAAGCTTGCTCCTCACGAACCCGTAAGCCAATATATGCACAACCAAACCGGGGAAGACAACGCGGATGCGCACATGAAGCGCCAAATTATGGGTCGTGAAGTGGTTGTGGCGGTGACCGAGGGCCGCCTGGATTTTGGACCGTGGGAGCAGATCTTCTACGGCGAGTTCGACGGGCGCCGGCGCAAGCGTGTACTGGTCAAGATCATTGGAGAATGAAAGATGCCAGCAATCCCTCCTTTTACCACCCGCCCGGTCATCCTTGCCCGCCGCGGGGTAGTCACTTCCGGCCATTACCTGGCCAGCGCGGCCGGCTTCCGCATCCTGGCCCAGGGTGGTAACGCCATCGACGCGGCCGCCGCCACCTGCCTGGTGCTTACCCTGGTCGAGCCGCAGAATGCCGGTCTGGGTGGGGAAGCACCCACATTGATTTATTCCGCCAGGGATCGCAAGGTCTATTCCGTGTGCGGCATGGGTTGGTCGCCGCAGGCCTTCACCATCGATTGGTGCCGCCAGAACGGAATTAACATGATCCCCGGCGACGGGTACCTGCCGGCCTGCGTTCCGGCCACGCTGGATACCTGGTGCCTGGCGCTGGCCCGCTTTGGCAGCATGCGCTTTGCCCAGATCGCCGCACCCGCCATCGAACTGGCTGAAAACGGCTTTCCTCTCTACCATGGCCTGCAAGCCACGATAGACTTCCTCGAAGAATTGTTCACCAGGAAATATCCCACCACTGGAAAGATTTACCTGCCAGCCGGCGCCCTGGTACGGAACCCGGATTGGGCGAATGTCCTGCGCAAGATGAGCGCAGCCAAATCGGCCTGCCGGAAAGGACGAGTGGCCGGGATCGAAGCCGCCCGGGATGTGTTCTATAAGGGCGCAGTGGCCGAAAAAATCCTGGATTTCATCACCCGCTTTCCGGTCGAGGATGCTTCCGGCCGGGCCCACACCGGTCTGCTCTCCTATGACGACATGGCCGATTGGCATGCCTCCCTGGAAGAGCCGGTCAGCATCGATTTCCGCGGGCTGCAGGTGTACAAGTGTTCCGCCTGGACCCAGGGACCGGTCTTCCTGCAGCAGTTGCGACTGCTGGATGGCTATGACCTGGCCGGGTTGGGGCACAACTCAAGCGAATACCTGCATACTCTGGTCGAGTGCGCCAAGCTGGCCTTTGCCGATCGGGAAGCTTATTACGGTGACCCGCTTTTCGACGATGTGCCCCTGGAGCGCCTGTTCTCGCCTGAATACGCGGCTCGCAGGCGGGAGCAGGTAGAGGCGCGGGCCTCATCCAGAACTCCGCCCGGGGGATATCGGGCACGGCATTCCGGAATACGCCACCCGCCCGGTTTTGGAGGATAACATACTGGCGCTTTCTGGCGGCCATACCGGTGACACCACCCATCTTGACACGCTGGATGCCGAAGGCAACATGGTGGCCTGCACGGTTTCCGGTGGGTGGTTCCAGTCTTCGCCTGTGATAGACGGGCTGGGTTTCCCACTTGGAACACGCGGCCAGATGTTCTACCTGAACCCAGATAGACCCAATGCACTGGCTCCGCATAAGCGTCCACGCACCACCCTCACACCTACATTGGTCACCCGGGAAGGCCAGCCTTTCCTGGCGTTTGGCACCCAGGGTGGGGATGCCCAGGATCAATGGACGCTGCAATTCTTCCTGAACTATTGGGTTTTCGGGATGGACCTGCAAGCCGCACTGGATGCTCCAACCGTCCATAGTGAGCATTTCCCATCCTCTTTCTATCCGCACAATTCCGAACCGCTGCGTGTATCCATTGAGAATCGCATTCCCGCCCGCGTACGGAACCAACTGGCCAGGCGTGGGCATCTTCTCAGCCTCCCGGGGGATTGGGCGCACGGGCGCGTTCTGGCCGTCTGTTTTGATCAGGAAAATGGCATCCTGCAGGCGGCTGCTTCGCCCCGGCAGTCCATCGCCTATGCAATCGGGTGGTAGCGTTTTTTTCATAATTTCACACGAACTTGTGTCTGATTTCAAAATAGCAAAGGATGAATTCCGATCAGCGCATATCAAATAACAAATTACGAATCCATCGTCACGAAAATATTTTCTCCCAGGAGATCCAGATGAAACGTTTGCGCTGGTACGATTACCTGACCATCAACCTGTTCTGGCTCGGCCTGAATATCCGCAACACGGCCCTGACATCCATCTTCATGCCTTACCTGGTGACATTGTTCGCACCGGATGCCATCAAGAATACCGCCCTGGGTGCCATGCGCTCGGCCGGACTGGTCATCGCCATGCTGGTACAGCCGGCTGCCGGAATTTTAAGCGACCGTTCCACTTCCCGGTTTGGGCGGCGCCGGCCGTATATCCTGGTGGGGGTGTTGTTCGACTGCTTGTTCCTGGCGGCAATCGCCCTTTCATGGAACTACTGGGCCCTGCTGGTCTCCGTATTATTGTTACAGTTTTCTTCCAACATTTCGCATGGCCCGCTGCAGGGCCTGATCCCGGACCTGGTGCCGGAGGACGAACGCGGGCGCGCCTCGGCGATCAAGGCCATCTTCGAGCTGGCGCCGGTCATCCTGGTGGGACTGACGATCGCAAAAATGGTGGGCGCCGGCCACCTGGATCTGGCCATTTTCGTTACCGCGGCCTCGTTACTGGTAGTAATGCTGATCACTGTCATCTTCGTGAAGGAAACGCCTCTAACAGAGAAACCCAATACCCCGTTCTGGCCGCCGATGGTGCGGGTGCTGGGGATGTTGGGCGGCCTGCTGGCCGGGGGCCTGGCTGGATTGGTGGGCGGCGGGCTGGTGGGCGGATTGGCCGGGCTGATCACGCGCATTTTCGCAGACCAATCTACCGCTCTTGCAGTGGGGATCGGCGTGGGTGGGGCGGTGGCGATGATCGTGGCGGTGCTGGCCGGAGTGTGGGCGGGTTGCCTGGGGACCCTTGGCAAGGAAGCCCGCAAGCAGGCTTCCTTCGTCTGGTGGATCGCCAACCGGCTGATGTTCCTGGCAGCGGTCACCTCCCTGCAGGGTTCGGTCTTCTATTTTGTCATGTATGCCTTCAAATTAAGCGCAGAAGAGGCCGCCAGCCTGTCGGGAACACTCACAACGGTGATCGGCGTATTCATTCTGCTGACGGCGCTGGCAAGTGGCTGGCTATCGGACCGGTTGGGGCGCAAGCGGCTGGTGGTGATCAGTGGGATCGTTGCGGCGGTGGGGAATGTGGTGCTGTTGTTGACGATCTGGATCCCGCAACTGGCGATCGTCTATGTGGCCGGATCAATCATCGGGCTGGCAACCGGATTGTTCATGACCGCCAACTGGGCGCTCGGCACGGACCTGGTTCCGTCGGGTGAAGCCGGGCGCTACCTGGGCATTTCCAATCTGGCCGGGGCCGGGGCGGGCATTGTCGGTTCGGGCATCGGCGGGCTGGTGGCAGATGCCATCAATCATTACTACAATGGGTTGGGATATTTTGCGATATTTGCCGCCTACGCCATTCTCTTCGCTTTAAGCTCGGTGGTCTTGCTATGGGTCAAGGAAAATGCCAAAGCCGGCGGTGAAATGCCTGCTGGTACGATTTGACCCAGTTCAAATGGAAAGGATGGTTGCATATGTTGCAAACTCGTCGCTTTGGTCGTACGGAACATTTGAGCACGGTGGCCATCTTCGGCGCGGCGGCATTCTGGGAAATCAGCCAGGAACAGGCCGACCGGGTGATGGAGGCTGTGATCAACTCCGGCATCAACCACATTGACGTGGCCCCCTCCTACGGGCAGGCCGAGCAACGCCTGGGGCCCTGGATGCAGCGGGAACGCGAGCGCTTTTTCGTGGGCTGCAAAACGATGGAACGCACCCGCGCAGGCGCCTGGAACGAATTGCACGAATCGCTCAAGCGCCTGCATTGCGATTCTTTTGATCTATACCAACTGCACGCTGTCACCAGTTTTGACGAGCTGGAGGCGGTAACTGCTCCCGCTGGGGCACTGGAGGCCCTTGTGGAGGCCAAACGGGACGGTCTGATCCGGCACATCGGGATCACCGGGCATGGCGTGGATGCCCCGGCCATTTACCTGGAAGCCTTGCGGCGTTTCGACTTTGACTCGGTCACGTTCCCATTGAACTTTGTTCAGGCCGGGAATGCAAAGTATTACTCTGATGCCAGGGAATTGATCCGCCAGTGCCGGCCAAAGGATGTCGGTTTGATGGTGATCAAATCCATCGCTCAAGGTCCGTGGGGCGAAAAAGAAAAAACTCATACCACCTGGTATGAGCCATTTTCCGGAGATGGAGGAAATCCAAAAGGCGATCAATTTTGTGCTCTCGCACGACGTGACCGGAATTTGCACGGCCGGGGATGTGCGTGTGCTGCCGCTGGTGATTAAAGCATGTGAGCAGGCTATCTCATTAACCCTGGAAGAACAGGAAAAGCTGATCGAAGCCGGCCGGGTTTACCAGCCTTTGTTTGAATAAAGAGATTGGAAGCACCTCGCAAATTAACGCTTGATCCGCTAATCCTCTCTGATCGGTTTACTTATTCATGCGGATCAGTGAGGATTAGCGGATCGTGGTTTTAAATCTTCAAATATTGTGGCGTAATGGTCGCGGATAATTGATCTATTCGCCTTCCGCCTTCTCTTCGACCAGCGTCATCACTTTGAAGGCCTCCGCGGCTTTGAGGCCCTTTTCCTTGCCGGTTTCGGCTGCCCATTCCTGCATCCTCTCGGATGGATCCCAGTCACCCAGCTGGCTGGCGTGCTTTTTGAGGGCGGCAATTTTCAGGTCGAGAGTCTCACTGGTATCCACCCAGACATCCGGCTTTTTGGCGCCGTACAGATAGAGTTTCTTGACGTTGTGGGGTTCATAGCCTTCATCCAACAAGTCGGTAAAGATCGGGCGCGTGCCGGCGGAGGGGAAGGTGGCATAAACGGCCGCTTCGGCCGCGGCGCGGTGATCGGGATGGTTGACATAGTCCGAACCGTTGAAAACACGCGTAGGATCTCCGGTGATAACCACCTCCGGCTTGTACTGGCGGATAAGGCGGGTGAGGTCCTTGCGCAGGCCCAGGGTGGCCTGCAGCTCGCCATCCGGATAATGCAGGAAAGCCGTTTCATGGATGCCCAGGATGAGATTGGCGGCAATCTGTTCGTCTTCCCGTAGATGCGCCAGAACTGGCTTGTAGTCGACTCCATGCGACGGATCGTTCGAGCCAGCCTCGCCGCTGGTAACGATGACCGAGATGACCTGGCAGCCGTGCTGGACCCATCTGGCAAGCGTGCCGGCGATGGTAAACTCCTGGTCATCCGGATGGGCCTGGATGCTCATGGCAATGCTGGGGATGTATTCTTTTTCTTTCATAGATGCGGCAAGTTATCGTGGAATGCCGTTGTAGGTGGTGGGATTCTTCTTCTCGTTCTTCAATTTCCGTTTTTCCTTGGGATTAAGCTTGGCCTTCTTGCGCTCTTCTTTTTTACCTTTGTCTTTACTGCCTCTGTCGCCCATAGCTGTTTCTCCTTAGTCTGTGAATCGGATATTGTATGGAGGAGAGTATAACATTTTTATTTAAGAAATGAATTAAGAAGAGGCAGGAATAAAATGCAAAAAGCAAAAACGTGAGGCGGTAAACGGAATTCGTAAAACGTAAAATGAACATTTTCTTTCTTGATTGTCAGACAAATTTGGCTTTCGGAGGCTTGACCGGGACAATTGTATTGGCTATACTTCCAAAAAGTGGTGTTTGATCCACTGAGTAACTGTTTCATTCGATCAAGGGAGTGTAAGAAATGAGATCTCTCATTTTTATCAGTATCTGTTTTGTTTTGTTGGCTGCCTGCAGCGGTTCTGCCGGCGGGACGGCGACTGCCACTCCAACCGAGCTTGCCACTTCCACGCAGGTGCAACTTCCAACTTCGACCTCTACTGAGACATTAACACCTACCCTCGCAGGATTGAAATATTGCATTGTTCCAAATCTTCTAAATCTTCGCAGCGGGCCGGGGATAAATTACTCGATTGTGAGCATAGAGGGGCAAGGTACCTGCGGCCAGGTAACTGCACGGAATGCAGATTCCAGTTGGGTATATATCAGTACCGGCAACTATTCCGGTTGGGCGTATGGTAAATTCTTGGCGGGGCAAGGAGATCTAAGCACTTTGCCAGTAAAAGCGGGATCAACGCCCACACCGTAAAAAGATAAAAATGTAACCCAACTGCTTATAAGGAAAAATTAAGCGGTTTGACCGTGGATCAGGCAATGGTTTTCAGAAATAACTCCTCCACACTTTTGCGTGCCCAGGGAGTCCGGCGTAAAAACTTCAAGCTGGATTTGATGCTCGGCTCATTATAAAAGCAGCGGATGGGAATGCGCCGGGCCAGTTCGGGCCAGCCGTATTGCTGGACGAGTTGGGTCAGGATCATTTCCAGCGTAATCCCGTGCAGGGGGTCTTTCGATTTTGGTTGGGAGATCACAAATTTCCTTTATTGCCTGATCATGAATGGGCTGAAACAACCTGAATGCTCCATGATTGTACAACGAAAACATCCTATTTCGAACAAGCAAAAATGGCATTACAACCGAAATAAAAACCGTCCCCGGCCAGATATGGATAGGGCGGGGACGGGGTCAGTCGGAATAGGTCAGAGTTGCTTAAGGTCCTGCCGGGATATTCAGAACGGTATGGGGGTTGACGGGCGAGCCCTTGTAGCTTAATTCAAAGTGCAGGTGCGGGCCGGTGGAAGTGCCGCCGGTCATGCCAACATAGCCGATTACATCCCCCTGGCCAACACTTTGCCCGCAGCTTACCGGCGGCGGGGTAACCATATGTGCGTAAAGCGACTGCCAGCCATTGCCATGGTCAATGACGACCATGTTCCCATACCCCCAGGTATTCCAGCCGGAATAGACTACCACACCCGCATCGGTGGCATAGATGGCATTGCCCTGCGATCCGGCAAAATCAACCCCGTAGTGGCCGATATCTGGACGGTAATCCGTGCCAGAAAGCCAATGTTCGACGGTGGGGAAGGCGAATGTGCCATAGCCGACCAAACCACCCGAGATTGGCCCGCATTGGCCGGGTCCAATGACGCGCGTGGTAACCGGGCCGCCGGTGCGTGAGACCACCGGTGCGTGCCAGCTGAATAGTTCCGAACCGCCCGGGACGACCAGCCAGGTGCCGGCGGGTATATTTGGATGACTCAGATCGCCGATGGTATCCGGATCAAGATGGTTGGCGGGGCTATTGATGATGGCCTGAGGATCGGAGTGATAAAAATTGGCTACGCCGGTCAATGTTTCGTTGCCCTGCCACTGGTAATACGTGCCATCGACAGGCAGGATGTTCAAGACCATGCCGGGTTTGATGAAATCCACCCCCCCTTGAAGTGCCGCCCAGTTCCCAAAAAATATGGTACTCGGCTTCAAGTTGTATTTGGCAGCTATTCCAAACACGGTGTCGCCCGCGAGAACGGTGTACTGGCTCACCTCTTCACGCGGCCGGGTTGGGATGATGGTATGCAGGACCGCCTGGCGCGCAACTCCATCCAGAGCCAGGGCAGCTTCGGTGGGCAACTGGGCGATATCCAGAGCCGGAGTGGGTGAGGCGGCGGTTTCACCGGCGGCCAGCACATTGGGGGTGAAGCCAGACTGCTTGTAAAGAGTCTGCATCAACCAGACCACCAGGATGACTACCAGGATGGTGACTGCATTCATCCCTAAACGCATCGCAGATTCACCCAGCCCCAGCTGGGCGAGCGATTCCATCCATTTTGTGATTCGATTGGGTTGTTCTTTTGGCTTTTCCCCGGGCGTCCCCTCGTTTACGGGAGGAAATTCCTGAAGAGGATTGTTATCCATACGAATCATCATAACATGCGGGTTAATACCAGTCAAGCGGAGGATTAAGGGAAGATTAATGAAAAAGTTAAGCCATTTTTTGCCTGAGCACCGGCCATTTGACATGGGCGAGAACCACCACCAGCAGGCAGACCAGGCCTCCCACCAGGGCTGCACGCGGCACCCCGGCAGCCTGGGCCAGCCAGCCGATGAACAGGCTCCCAAAGGGCGCCACACCCTGCTGCGCCCACAGGTAAACGCTGTAGACACGCCCGCGCAGCACATCCGGAACGTCGATCTGGATCAGTGTGTTCATCATCATGAGCTGGGCGACGGTGGCCCAGCCATTGACGGCGATCAGCACGATCGCCGCTGGCAGGTTATGTGCGAAAGCCAGCAAGACCAGGCCGACTGCAAAGACGAATTGACCGATGGTCATCAGCAGCCCTTTGCGCCGGAGCGTGCTGTAGGTTGAAATGACCGCGGCTGCAATCAATGCTCCGAAGCCCTGTGCCAGGTAAAGGTCACCGGTACGCGCGGCCACGGCCGCCTCCGTATCGGCTACCTGGCGGAGCACATCCCGGGCCAGAGCAGGGATCTGGTTGGTGAATGGAAACCCGAAGAAGCCGATCACCGCCACCATGATGATGATCAGGAGCACGACCGTGTTTCCGGAGATATATTGCCAGCCTTCTTTGAATTCGGCGATCAGATCAAGCTTTTCCGGGAACAGTTCAGGCTTTACGACCCGATAAGGGGTGCGAACGAAAAACAACCCCACGATGACGAAAAGGAAGCTAACGCCATTGGCAAAAAAGGCCCAGCCTTCGCCGTGGTTCTGGATCAGCACGAGCACGATCGCGGTAAGAGATGGCCCGATCACGCGTGCCAGATTGTAGATGGTGGATTGCAGTGCAATGGCGTTTGGCAGGGTGGGTTTCCCGACCAGCTCAATCAGCATGGCCTGGCGTGCAGTGATCTCAATGGCGCTGGCTGCACCTAGCACGAAAGACAGAACAATGAGATGCCAGACCTGAATATGCCCGGTCAGCGCCAGGAACGCCAGCAGAAAGGCCTGGATCATTTCGATGACCTGCATGGCGATGACGATCTTGCGCTTGTCCATCCGCTCGATAATCACACCGGCAGGCAGGGCCAGGATCAACGTGGGCAGGGTGGCTGAAAACGCGATCAGGCCCAGGTCGAAAGAACTGCCCGTGATCCGATAAGCCAGGTAGGGCTGGACGGTGTTCTGCATCCAGGTGCCGATCAACGAGATGAACTGGCCGGCCAGAAAGATGGAAAAGTCACGCGAGGCCAGGGCAGGAAAGCGGTCTCTGAATGCCATGATTGGTAAATCGATCAGGCGGGCGCGAGCACTTCCGGGCGATCGTTGGCGGGACTGTTGACCAATGACGAGATCGGAAAAGCCATCATTTCAGCGGCGGGGTATGGCACGAGCAGGCTGTTTAGATCAACCGGGAAAAGTGGCGTGGGATCAAGCCAGTGCGTATAGGCGTCGGCTGGCAGGATGACCGGCATGCGATCATGGATGGGGGCCATCAAATCATTTGGCGAGGTCGTTATGATCGTGGCCGATTTGATTTCCGATCCATCCGGTGATTGCCAGTGCTCCCATAAGCCGGCAAAGGCGAAGGGTTTGCCGGACTTCATGCGGATAAGATGCGGAACCTTGCGGCCTGCCTGCGCCTGCCATTCAAAGAAACCATCCGCAAAAATGAGACAGCGATGGTACTTGTAAGCAGAACGGAAGGATGGCTTTTCGGCCAGAGTCTCGGCCCGTGCGTTGATGAGGCGGCTGCCCATGGCAGGGTCCTTGGCCCAGGAAGGGATCAGGCCCCAGACGAAGAAATCCGCCCTGTTCGTGCCATCATTCGGCAGGACGAGCACCGGCTGGGTGGGGGCAATGTTGTAGCGTGCCGGGACCTGGGCCGGGAAGGTGAATTCAGGGAAGTCCTCCTGCAGGTCAGCCGGGTCAACGGTTAAAGTAAAACGTCCACACATGCTTTCCTCCTTGGCTATGAAGGTTTTTGGGCCATATATAAGACTGCCAGATATTCCCGTTCAATCGAACCGCCGTGCGTATCGATAACACCGGCGATCTCTTCGAAGAGCCTCTGGCGGGTTGGCGCAGCCAGCCGGATGTGGTCTGAATAGGTATTCAGCAGGCCAATATAATCGCTGGTCTGGTACATGCACGACCACGGAAAGCGCCGGACCGTCAGCGGGCCGAAACAGCCGCTCCGGGAGATTTCCTCGGAGCGTTCCTGGATGGTTTCTTCAATGACATTTTGGGGGCTGTCCAATTCGGGTGCAACTTTGCGGTAGATATCCTCCAGTTCCGTGGAGATCTGTCCATGGAAATCGGCATGCATATTCCAGAACAGGGCCAGGGAACCGCCCGGTTTCAATGCACGGGCAGTTTTCGGGTAGCCGATCTCGCCGGGAACCCAATGAAAAGCCTGGGCAGACATGACCAGATCAAAGGAGGCCAGACGTTCCTGCCAATCTTCGAAACGGGTGATTTCGAAGGTGATCTGCGGATGATCTTTGAGATTGTGGGCCGCGACTCGCGCCAGGTTCGCGCCCGGCTCGATGCAATGGACTGCATAGCCCCGGCTGGCGAACAGGCGGGTGGCTTTGCCGGTGCCGCTGCCGATCTCCAGAATGGAACCGTCTTTGGGCAATCGGCTCAACTCGATGATGCTGTCGACCAATTCCTGGGGATAGTCGGGCCGGTGTTCATCGTACAACCCGGCTACCGTATCAAAGCTCTGGCTGTCCTTTTTCCGGTCCTTGGCGGATCTTTCAACCATTCTATTTCTTCTCCCGCCGAAAATCACCATCCCGGACCGTCAGCCCGATTGTGTCCAGGTGCTCCAGCAGGGCCTGGGCATAGCGGCGGCTGGTCTGGAAAAGGTCGCGCACTTCGGCCAGGCTGACCTGTCCTTTTTGGTGGAGGTTTTGGCTAATTTTCTCGACCATTGCCTGATAATCTGTCCGGCGGAAAACCACTTCGTCCGAGACAGCCACCAGGTCACCGAATTCCAGCAGGGCGGAATAAATATCTTCGCCTGCCTGCGCCTGACAATCTTTTACCGAGGGTGGGGCATAAGGCGACTGGGCGAACTGCGCCATCAACCGGTCCACTTTGACCTGTTGGAAAGGCGAAAACTTGACCACATGCCCTGGGGAAGCCACCCAGCGGGCAGCTTCGCTGAGAATATTTTCCGAGGCCAGCCTGTGCATGGCCAGATTGAAAAAGCGTGGCGCCAGCTTCAGGCGGGATTTGAGTTCCTCGCGCGGCATACCGCGCCGCAATGGATAGGTTTGATGATAAAGGGCTAAAGTAGACACTACAGAATCTTTTAGGGCAGACCACTGTGAAGCTGCAACCAGTACATCTTCGAGGCCGATCAATTGACCACTTTCGAGTAATTCTTTCAACGCCAGGTCGGCCGCCGGTTCATTCAGACGGGAGCGGGTGATGACATCCCTGGCGAGGGCCGGGCCAAGGGCCAGCGCAGCCTGCAGGAGCACATCCGCGGGTGAACCCTGCGCCATGTTTTCCAAAGCCTGGATGACAGATTCATCGAAGCGTTTATGGCGCTGTTTTGGCAGAGGGTCAACCACGATCCCCCCGCCCAGTGTTTCGGCGGGGGATGGGCGGCGCAGAATGTAGTGGTCGCCGCGCACAGCCAGGATGGGCGCGCGTAATTCGAGTTGCAGCCAGCCGGTCTCGCCGGGATGGAGAGATTCAGTAGCCAGCAGGCGCAGGTCGGCGATGGTTTCGCTGGTACCGGTATACAGCTTCACTTCGGTATGGTGGTGCAGAGGCGCAGATACATCCGCGAGCAGTCGGAATTGCACATCCAGCCGCTGGGTGGGGGTATATTGGCCGGGATGCACCAGCAGTTCGCCGCGCCCTACCTGCTCCACATCGACACCGGAAAGGTTTACGGCCACCCGGCTGCCTGGGACGGCAGTTTCTTCCTTCTTTTTATGCGTCTGAAGCCCGCGGATGCGGGCACGCAGACCGGACGGCAGGATTTCCAGTTCGTCCCCCTCGGCCAGGCGCCCGTCCGAGAGCGTGCCGGTCACGACTGTCCCAAAACCGGGCATGGAGAAGACCCGGTCGATCGGCAGGCGCGCTCGGCCCAGGTCGGGGCGGGCGGGCAATTCCTGCAGCAGCTTTTCCAGGGTTTGCAGGAGTTCCGGGAGCCCGGAGCGCGAGGTGGCTGAAACGCGCAGCGATGGGGGCATCCTGTAAAACGGTGCCTCGCAGGGTGGTACGCACATCGGTTTCGATCAGGTCCAGCCAGGCCGGCTCATCCACCAGGTCGATCTTGGTCAGGATGACGATGCCGTGGTTAATTTGCAGCAGGTCAAGAATGGCAAGGTGCTCGCGGGTTTGCGGCATGACACCCTCATCCGCCGCGATGACCAGCAGCGCGGCATCGATCCCGCCGATGCCTGCCAGCATGTTCTCGATGAAATCCCGGTGGCCGGGTACATCAACGATGCCAATTTCCTCGCCGCCGGGCAGGGTGAGCCAGGCGAAGCCGAGATCAATGGTCATCTGGCGTTCTTGCTCTTCTTTTAGGCGGTCAGGGTTAATCCCGGTGAGGGCGGCTATGAGTGTAGATTTGCCGTGGTCAACGTGGCCGGCAGTGCCAATAACACGCATGGGGCCTCGCAAAACTTGCAGGGTGCGGCACGAATAGCGGCCGCACCTCTGCGGATTTATCAGGTTGTTATGATCCGCTCGTAGGCGGAAAGGGTTTCGTGAATTTGTGCCAGCATGCCCTGGAATAACTGTTCGTTGGTTTCCTTGGTTTGTTGGAGCACATCCTGCTGGGATTGGACCAGATCTTCCAATGAAGTCAGCCCTTCTTCCAATTTTGTTACACTGGCGAGATCGTCTTTATGGGCCTCATCCTCTGAAAGGGTGAAGCTGGTCCAGCGTTTTTGATCATCAGCCCTGAAGGTCACCCATTCCTGGCGGAAACGATCTTCGGCCAGGCGCTGCATTTCGGTGATCTCGTTGATGCGGCGTTCGAATTTCTGAACCATTTCTTCGTAAGATTTCCTGGGCGCGTTTGGCGGCGCGCTGGATGCCATCCCATTCCTGTAATTGAACATCCATCGTGCCGGTCTGTTTGCGAATATTGCTGAGATATTCTTCCATCTCTTTCAGGGCGTGGTCACGGTCGATCTGGAGCCTGGCCTGCGTTTCGATGAAGCCGGCCTGGGATTGGCGGCGTTCCGCTTCGCTGGTAAGAATTTCGTTCAAGCGTGTCTCAATGCGACGGATATTATCGCTATACAGTTCATTTTTCTCGCGCACTTCATCCATGCGTTTGCGGGCTGCGCTGATGGCGCCTTGCAGGTCAGCCAGACGTTTGGTATCCTGGCGACGAGGTCCCTCGGCGGCCTTTTGAATGAGCTTGACCTCTTCAACTGATTCGATCACCTCCTGGAGTCGTTTTTCCCAGGCAGAGATCAACAAGGTGTGGCGGACTTCTTCATCGGCATTTATTTTTATCTCGCGCTTGAGCCCGTCAATCGGGTCTTTAATATGGCGCACTTCCGCGATGGCTTTGTTGATGGCATCGATCTGGAACTGGAGACGCTTTTCAGCTTCTGGAAGCTTATCTATATCCTTAATGTCCCCTTCGTCCACATATTTAAGAATATCCACACGCAAATTGGCAACAGAACCGTTAAACTGGTCAATCCGTGCAAAGACGGTGGAATACTGGGATAATTCCGTGCCAAGTTCCTTGATCTTTTGATTGGCAAACTTCAGTTCCCCTTTTGTTTCGGTCAGCTGGTCGGTGAGTGTTTCCAGAATGGCCTTGTCTTTACGGTGCTCCTCGTCGAGCCAGTCGAGTCGCTTGATAATTTGATCGAATTCCATCTGTTCCATCTCCAGTAATACGAGGGAATATTAATTTTCAGGGGAAAATCCAATTTATTATACTTCTTCTTATTGAAATCCCACTGAAAATGTGCATTAATGGAATTCGAGTGCCAAAAAGGAAGATTGAAGAACTTTGTCATCTTTCTCAGTTCACCCAAATATTTGAATTTTTCTGAAAATCGAGGCAGAGCTGCATTTTGAGAATCTCAGTAGATGAAAATTTCGGGACATCATGGTTCTAGAGGAGTGATCTGGGCGTAGATAGCGGATATGGGGGAGTATTGTTTGTCAATGGTCACGTTTGGCAAAGCAAAGCCCTGAAAACCCGTATCCTGAGCCAGGATACTCCCGTTCGGCAAGACCAGGCCCGTTTCATCGGCGATTTTCTTGTCATGCTTCGTGCCTTCACAGGTTGGGGTGAGCAAAAGGATCTTGGCTAGTCGATCGGCCAGCACATTGTTCTTGACGCAATGGTGTTTTTTCTTCCCACTGTAATATTTCTCTTGAATTTCTGGGTCTTTGGGCCTCTCGATGGACCGTTCCGTGCCATCCTGGAAGAAAAGTTGCCCTTTTTCTTCCGCCAAATGCAGATCCTCGACACGGCGAGCTGGTTTCTCGCCTAACGCCGCTAAAGCCTGGTTCAAACATGCATGCAGAATATGGATCCACTTGTTCGCTACCGGTTGAGGCATCTTGAATACTTCTCCAAAAATATCCTGGGTAGTCGCTTTGCGGAGATATATCAGGATAAACAGCAACTTATCTTCGATCGTCCGCAGAGGACTGTTGGCATAATCCACATAACGACGCTTCTGACGCTTTTTCCCTTCCAGTGTATAGATTTCCACGTACTTCTGAAAACACTTCTGAAAGGCTGGCAGCAGCGCCAGAAATTCTTCCAGCGTAAGTCCAGTCAACGCAAGAAATTGCTTCCGTTTTCCAGAAAGTCTGGCATAATTGACCATTGAGGGGTTCCTTCCTTAGTCTAGTCGTGTAGCTTTGGAAGGATACCCCTCACTTTCTTTTTTTGCAAATTAAATCGTGATAACGTTGATTGTCAAACTATGATGAATAGATTATTTTTCCCCAAGCAAGTACGGGTAGAGAGTCCCCTTTGGCCAATCTGGACTTGCGTTGGCTGGCAAAGATTTTAACCTAAGTTCCTGACCGTCGATGGTGAGCGACCCGTACCGGCGCACCAGCCGGCCATTTTGCATTTCGAGTAGGATGACGTTTCCATCTGGAAGGACTTCCCTATGCGACTGCCAGGTCGCGCCTGGAACCTGCCATTCGAGTTGGTCGCCAACTCGTACGATTGTCTGCGTCCAGTCGGCCCCCACAACGAACAGCCTGGGCGGGGTTTGCCAGTCCACTGGGAATTTGTAAACCTGGTAAAGGATGGTTGGGTCAGCCCAGGAGTTGGTTAGAATATAGCGCGTAGTTGGCAGGTCGTGGTTCAAGACGAAAATGATCGTCCCGTCCGTCAGATCGGGCAGTTCTGCCACGGCCTGGCTCCAGAACGAGCGCTCGTTTTGCCAGGCCTGCCGGAAATCCAGTTGAATCGAAAAACAATATGCCGACAATCCAGACAGATATACCGCCAGCAGGATGACCGCTGGCCACTCAAGTCGGTGGGAATGGGCCAGGTCCAGGCCGAGCGAACACAGGCAACTGAAGACAATCGAGCCGCCAAAGGCTGCTGCCAGGTGGACCGAAGTTACCCGGCCATACAGAGCGGTTGGAGGAAAGTGGGTGAAAGATAAGCCATAAGCCAGGGCGAGCATGACCAGGCCGGTCAACAGCAGACGGAGCGTCTCTGCCTGGGGGGCGGTTACGGTCAGGCTACGTTCCAGACCGAAAATCTTGCAGTTAAGTCGGACGATGCTGGTATCCTTCATCCCGGTCACGGCGCGCCTGGTCCAGATCAGCAGGAAGGCGAACGGGAGCAGACAGGCGGCAAAGACCGGGGTCAATTGCAAAGTCCAATGCAGCAGCGTCCAGCCCAGGCTGTAGGCGAAGAGATATAAGCTGACTGCCGGGCCAATGCCCATGGCCGCCAGGCTATGCAGGAGTGTCGTGCCCAGGCTGGACTCGGCTGCTATTATCCGCCCTTCCCCCAGTCTGGCGCGGATCAGTGCTACCACGATCAAAATACCCATCCAGATGGCCAGGTGCCGGAGCATTTCCCGCACCAACCTTCGATCCCACGACCGTCCTAGCAGCGGGACGGCCAGGAAGACCAAATAAGGTGATTCGTAGGTGACAAGAGAGGCCAGGCCGAACAGGTACGACAGAGGCTTCCATTTGGTAGGATACAAGATGGCGGCGATCAGCAGGAAGGTCAGGGCCGTATGCAGACCCAGAGAATGCATTAGAAATACATGGGTGGTATCGGCCGGGAACAGCACGAAAGTCAGCGCACCGATGAAGGCGATGGTCTTTGTACTGACCTTCCTTAATATTAAATAGAACAAACCTGCATTGATAGCGTGAACCAGATATCCGAAGATGTAGATAGTGCTTAACCCGCCCAGCTTTTGGCCTGCGAAGGCGAGCAAGTGGGGAATAAAAAAACCCAGCGGCCGGCCCTGGGGCCACGTGGTGAACACCTGGAGATAATGGATCAGATCTGGCAGGTGCCAGCCGAGTGGGAAGCTGATATAGGCATAATCGTCCTCATATAGGCCCAGAGATCGAAAATGGAGGTAATACACTACCCAGATAAGGGCTGCCAGGAAAGCCAGGTGCAGCAGCGTATGCCTATCAAAGAACTTCGGCCGGCCCGAGACGTTCCGTTGCGGAATTTCCTCCCTTGAGAGATGGTTATGGCTAGTTTCCATTGGATATCTGCTTATCTTCTTTCGTGCTGGATTGAACTACCGACTTTTTGCACCATTTCTAGTTCAAAAGAAAGGATGATAAAATTGTCCCTTGTTCCTCTTGGTTCATCTAATTATATCGGAGTTTGTCTGCATGCCCATTGAAGTAGATAAGTCAGGTGTTCCAGCAGCCTCGGCCAGGATCGCCCCGCTCAAGGGCTGGGGGAACCTGGGGTTGCGGGAGGTCTGGGAGTATCGAGATCTGGTCTGGTCGTTTGCGACCCGTAATTTCTGGGTGCGCTATCGCCAGATGGCCCTCGGTCCGCTCTGGAGCATCCTCAGCCCGCTGATCGACATGGTCATCTTTAGCACCCTCTTCGGTGGACTCGCCAAGTTGCCATCCGAGGGCGTGCCTTATTCCATCTTCGCCTACACGGCCCTGATTCCCTGGGGCTACTTTGCGGGAATTACGAATGCTGCGGCGGGTAGCCTGGTCAGCGAGATGGACGTCATCTCCAAAATCTATTTTCCTCGCCTGGTCATTCCCATTTCCAACGCGATCTCTCTCTTGTTCGATACGCTCATCTCGCTGGTCATCCTGCTGGGCATGGTCTTGTTCTTCCACTTTCCCTTGACGTGGAAGTTGCTTCTGGCGCCGGCTTTCTTGCTTTTGGCTGCCGTAACTGGATTGGGAATCGGCCTATGGCTTGCCACGCTGGCAGTGCGCTATCGCGATGTGCGCAACCTGGCCGGATACGGACTGCAAGATCCTGAAATTCGCCACGCCGGTGGTATACAGCGTCAGCCTGATCCCGGAAAAATGGCAGGTTCTATACCGCCTGAACCCAATGTTTGGGGTTGTTGAAGGCTTTCGCTGGATCTTTCTAGGCATCGGCCAGCCACCCGACCCGACGCTGTGGATCTCCGGGTTGATTGCGGTGGCCCTCCTGGTCAGCGGGATGTTCGTCTTCCGCAGTACCGAGCGAACGATCGTGGACTGGCTTTAGTAAAATGAGCATTGTTGCCATCCAGGCAGAGAATCTGGGTAAACGCTACCGCATCAACGCCTACGAGAACCGCTCGCGGACGCTCGGTAGAACCCTGCTGGACGCTGCTGTTTCGCCGTTTAGCTATCTGCGCAAATCACTCCAGGAACCTTCCTCCGCCGAGACGTTGTGGGCCTTGCGGAATGTCTCTTTTGAGGTCCGGAAGGGCGAGGTCTTGGGAGTGTTGGGGCAAAACGGCGCCGGGAAGAGCACCTTGTTGCGTATTCTCTCACGCATCACCCTGCCGACGGAGGGCCAGGCGTGGGTGGTCGGACGGGTCGGTTCCCTTCTGCAGGTCGGTACCGGCTTCAATCCAGAGCTGACCGGCCGGGAGAATACCTACCTGAACGGTACAATTATGGGAATGAAGAGGAGCGAAGTCGACCGTAAGTTCGACGAAATTGTGGACTTCTCTGGAGTTCAGCAATTCATCGATACTCCCATCAAACGCTATTCGTCCGGCATGATCGTCCGGCTGGGCTTTTCCGTGGCAATTTTCCTGAACCCCGACTGCCTGCTGGTCGATGAGGTGCTTTCGGTTGGGGACGCCGATTTCCGGAAGAAATCGCTTGAAAAGGTATACGAGCTAGTACACGGAGGCTGTTCGGTGCTGTTCGTCAGTCACGACCTTTTTATGATCCAGCGCATGTGCAAGCGCTCGATCTTGCTGGAAGGCGGACGCGTCATCGAGGACTCGGACACATCTGTCATGATCGAACACTATCTTTCCAAGATCACCAATATCCTGCGCCCGAATGAGTGGTTGGATCTGTCCACAGAGGCTCACCAGGGCAATGGGGAGGCAAGTTTCATCCGACTGGCTTACAATGGCGGGGCGGATGCACAATCCGGTCAGGCCTGTCCGGATGGACCGGTGGATTTCCTGCTGGATGTGAGCGCTCGATCTAGAATGGAGATCAGCGGGATCGCGGTAAGTTTATTCGACCTCTCGGGTTTCCGTCTAATCAATGCCGGGTCGGCCCAGCCGATCTCACTCCATACCGGGACGAACCGTGTAAAGATATCCATCCGCAGCCTGCACCTGAAACCTGGAACCTTCCAGATCGCGCTCTGGATGGCTGGACAGGAAGATCTTCTGTTCGATCAAATCCTGTCGGCGGCTTATCTGAATGTGGTACCGCGGCAGGAGCCGGTCGAGCTGGATCTCAATCCATACCACGATAAGGTCACTCCCAGGTAGAGGTCTCGCTGCTCGAGACTGGTTCGGCCGGAATTTAGGATAGAATCAAAAAGACAAAAGGATCGCACCTGGATTCATTTTGCAATCATTTGTCGAAAAACGAGGAGATTTCAATACAATGGATATGCTTGGATATTTTAGCGTCAAGAAACCCGATGTGGTCCATGAGACGATCGATGGGGAGACGGTCATCGTAAATCTCGAGAACGGGACTTACTATAGCTTGCGGAATTCCGGCGTGGATATATGGAACCTGCTTGAGACGGGGGCAAATCTGGATGAGCTTATCGAGACCATGATCGGGCGTTTTGACGGTTCGCAGGATGAGATCCGGCGGGCTATCACCGAACTGCTGGTGGTCTTACAGCAGGAAGGCCTGGTTATGGTCTCCTCGACCAAACGTGAGGACGGCCAGACTAACTTGGTCCAGCCACTGAACGAGAAAAAGAAGTTCGAATGTGCCTGTGCTTGAAAAATATTCCGATATGCAGGAATTGCTCTTACTGGACCCCATTCACGAAGTCGATGAGGAAGGCTGGCCGCATAAAGCAGAGGAAAGCGGAACCGGGAATGCCGAAGAGGGTTGAAAACTGGAGTGAAGAGGAAGCCCTGGCCTTCTTCCATTTTGTTCATACGACATACAATCGGGCGGAAAGCAATGCAGGAGGTGGTCAGGAACGCCATTTCCTGATTGCTGGACGCCCTGTCCGGATGCAATTTGCCGGCCCAGGCCTGATCCCGGCCCTGACGCCTGCTTTGGAACACCTGAAGGACTCGCCTGGCTCTCCGCCCGAACTGACCGTTTTGCTCTGGGATAGCGCATCGACAGGAACGGCCCTCCCTGCGATTCTTCTCGCTACCTGGATGTGCTGGGAGAGTGGTGGGTGCATCTCGGACCGCGCGGTGAAATCAAGGAGATAACCAGCGAGCGCATCCGGGCTGCCTACCATCTTGGTCCGAACATCTTCAGTATGATCGATCTGAAAGAAAATACAGCATTATATTGGGTCAAGGACTCGCAGGCCTTACCCTATTATGAATTGGGCTCTCCGCTTCGTACCATCCTACACTGGTGGGCGGACCGGGGCAACTGCCAGTTCGTGCACGCAGGTGCCATCGGACGGTCGGATGGGGGGGTCCTGCTGGCCGGTAAAGGGGGTTCGGGGAAATCCACCACTGCGTTAGCCTGCCTGGAAGCCGGCCTGCAGTACGCCAGCGACGATTATTGCCTGGTCCAAACGGAGCCACAGCCGTTTGTCTTCAGTGTCTACAATACGGCCAAGCTACGCGGCGATCTTGACCTGGCGCGCTTTCCGCATCTGGCGCCGCTTGTCAGCAACCAGGAGCGAGAGCAAAGCGATAAAGCCGTCCTTTTCTTGCAGCAATATTTTCCCGAGCGGGTCAGCCGCGGGTTCCCCTTGCGGGCGATCCTGCTGCCAGTCATCACCGGGACTGAAAAAACCTGCCTCAAACCTGCCAGCGCGGCGGCTGTGCTGACCGCTTTGGCGCCCTCCACACTCTTCCAATTGCCAGGAGCTGGCGCGGTGGCGATCAAGGCCATGTCCAAATTAGTCCATGCCGTTCCGGGTTACATGCTCGAACTGGGGCCGGATATCGCACAGATTCCCGTCCTGGTGGCGGATTTGCTTGAAAGAGGTTGATACAGCCGTTATGGAAAATCCGCTCGTCAGTGTTATCCTGCCGGTCTACAATGGGGAAAGGCTCCTGGCGGAGTTGATCGCCTGTGTACTGCAGCAGACTTACCGCCCGGTGGAGTTGATTGTCATCGACGATGGCTCTACAGACGGTACTGCCGGGGTGGCAGCCGGTTTCGGCGAGCGAATTCGCTATTTTTACTTACCCCATGCAGGTCCGGCGGCGGCCCGCAACCTGGGAGTGCGAAAAGCAAATGGGGAATTCATTGCCTTCATCGACGCGGATGACTTGTGGCCGGAAGACAAGCTGCGCCTGCACATGAATTGCTTCATGGCTTTCCCCGAACTGGAGATTGTCCAGGGGCTGATCCACCGCATCAAATTGCCCGGACAGGTACAAGGTCGCATCATTGGGGCCGAGATCGATTTCCTATTCATTTATACCAACCTGGGCGCGATGGTCATGCGCCGTTCCGTCTTTGACAGGATTGGCTTTCTCGGAGAGGACATTCTTTTCAATGAGGACACAGACTTCTGGCTGCGGGCGCGCGAAGCCAACCTGCGCATCCTGGTGCTGAGACGCCTCTCGCTGATCTACCGTATTCATGGTCGCAACCTGACCACCGGCGAGGACCTGAAGTCGATGGGATTCTTTGACATCCTACACCGCTCGCTCGAGCGCCGACGCCGAGCTTTTGGATACGTTCGGCCGGTACCACCATTGTCAATCCTGCCCAACCTGCAAGCCCAATCCAGCCGATCTGCAGAAGTACCAGACTGGCCATCGATCAGCGTCGTTTTGCAAGTTGGGCAAGACCGGGAAGATTTCGGTAAAGCCCTCGAAAGCATCCGCAGGCAGGACTACCCATCGCTTGAATTACTCGTATCTGGCAACCTGCTCGGTGAGCTACAAAGCTCGTTCGGGGAAAGTTTTGGCCAGATCGTTTGGATCGAGGTGGCCTCGCCCGAACCGGCTGACCAGCTTAACGCGGCTATCAAGCGTTCCCATGGGGAGTTGATCACCTTCCTGGATGCCGAAGCAGAATGGACACCTGGGAAGTTGAGATCCCAAGTCGACTACCTGCACAGCCATCCCGAGGAAGGTTTTGTGGTCGGGCGGACCCGTCACATCCTGCAACCAGCCGAGCGCTATTCCTCCGAACTGATCGACGGCCTGGCATTTCGAAAGAGCCTGGGCGACCTGCTCGGCACGCTGATGGTGCGCCGTGCAGTTTCTGATAAAGTCGGCGGGTTCACCAGCGGCCTACCCGGCATGGAAGAAACCGACTGGTTGTTGCGCGCCCGGGACGCAGGCTTTCCTCAGAAAATGATGCCTAAGGTATTCCTATACCGTTTCGTCCATCCGGAGACCCACATGGTGAATACCGAGCAGATGAAATCGGCTCTGCTCGCGTCGGTGCGCGCCTCCGTTCATCGCAAACGCATTGCTATGCGAGGCCAATGATGAAAACCCCGCGGATCAGCCTTGTGACCCCTTCTTACAACCAGGCGGCGTTCCTCGAGAACACGCTGCTCTCCGTCCTTGAGCAAGATTATCCCGATCTGGAATACATGGTCATGGACGGTGGCTCAACCGACGGGAGCGTGGAGATCATCCAAAAATATGCCAGACACATCACCTACTGGCAGAGCCAACCGGATGGCGGTCAGGTGGCTGCCCTCAACGCAGCCTTCGAGAGAGCGACGGGGGATAATTTTTGGCTTTCTCAATTCAGATGATTTCCTGCTGCAAGGCGCCCTCCGGCACATCCTTGATCTTTATCTTCAGCACCCGCAGGCGGCCGGTTGGGTGGGAGGCGGACAGGCGATCTTCTGGGACGGGTATATCCTCAGTACCCGCCTGCCCAAAAAAATTGGGCGGGATGACCTGGCCAACTGGGAGGAGAACTGGTTCTACCAGCCAGCCTGTTTCTTTTCTGCCCGCCTGTCCAGGCAAGCCGGACCAATCGATGTTCGATATAATAACGCCTTCGATTTCGATTACTGGATGCGCCTGACCGAACTGGGTGAGCTGGTCCCGACCCAGCATGTCCTGGCAGCCGCGACCACTCACCCGGATGCCAAGACTCAGAAATACCACGCGCTTATGTTTGAGGAGGTCCAGGATATCCAGCGCCGTTACGGGTATGCCGACCTGGCTCTGGGCACCCAGTCTTTCATTGACCAGGCTCGTCACCACACCCACACCGGCACTGTGGCTCGCCTGATCTATTTGGTCAATTCAGAGAAAAAGAAAGACCCGGGCCGGTTCATACGGTTTCCGGACAAAACGGGAAAGGCGTAGCTGCGGTATCGGAAGATTCCTTTGATGAAAATTCTTTACTGGACTTCTCAATTCTGGCCTGAGATCGGCGGGATTCAGACAATAGCGATGCAAACACTGCCGGCTTTGACAGAACGAGGCTATGATTTCTTGATCGTGACCTCTCAAGGCAGAACGGAACAAAGGGAGCTTGGCGAATATCATGGCCTGCCAATCCGGCGTTTTCCTTTTTGGAATGCCCTGGCAAAGAACGATGTTGGCTTAATCCAGGATACCATCAAACAGATTGTTGATTTGAAGCGCTCCTTTGCCCCCGACCTGATCCACATTAACTTTTCAGGCTACACGGCCTTCTTCCAGCAGATGACCGCCAGGTACCAGCCAGCACCCACACTAATCAGTCTGCACCATGATTTGAGCGGGTTGCAAAACAATCCGGCAACAGTACTGATCCGGCTATTCCAGGACGCGGATTGGGTCACGGCTGTTTCGGACGCAGTCCTGGCAGAGGCGCGCAGATTGCTCCCTGGCATCGTTCAGCGCTCTTCGGTCGTGTACGGCTGTATTGCAAACCCTATTCTCGAACCACTCCCGCTGCCAGTGGAGAAGCCCTGTCTGGTGGCAATTGGCCGGCTTGTACACGAAAAGGGTTTCGACCTGCTTTTGGAGGCTGTCCCAGGCATCCTTGCCCGCTTCCCAAATCTCTCGGTCAAGTTGATCGGGGATGGACCCGAGCGGCCCGCCCTGGAGCAGCAGGCTGTCAATCTTGGGCTGCAGGAGTGTGTCGAGTTTACCGGCAGTGTCCCGCATGAGGATATCCCCGCTCAAATCAACACAGCCTGCTTGGTTGTCGTTCCATCGCGTTACCTGGAGGCTTTCGGGCTGGTTGCTCTTGAGGCGGCCTGGATGGCGCGGCCAGTGGTGGCAACGAATATTGGTGGATTGGCGGAGGTGGTGGTGGACGGCGAGACCGGTCGATTGGTGAAGATGGAGGCCCCCGCGGCCCTGGCGCAGGCAGTTATTGACCTGCTGGCGAACCCCAGCATGGCCACCCGGATGGGTTGGGCTGCTCGAGCACGTATGCAAGAGAAATTCAGCTTCGAAAACCACGTGCAGGCGTACGATGGGCTGTACAGGAGTTTGATAAGGGAGCGCGTGCAATGACTGGCGCGGCTGGACCATCAGGAACTTCGGATAATCCAATGAAACGGCTGGTAAGCGTTATCATTCCAGTTTACAATGGAGAACGCTTCCTGGGCGAGGCGATCGAAAGCGTTCTGGCTCAGGCCTATTCCCCGCTCGAATTGATTGTTGTGGACGATGGCTCCACAGATCGAACCAGCGAGATCGCCAGATCTTATCCTCAAATCACCTATATCGGACAACCGAATAGCGGAACAGCGGCTGCCCGTAACCGGGGCATCCAGGCTGCCAGAGGTGAATACCTGGCCTTCCTGGATTCAGACGATGTGTGGCTTCCCGGTAAGCTTACCCTGCAGATGGAAGCTTTTGAAGCTGACCCAACACTGGAGATCGTCAGCGGCTATGTCGAGCAGTTCGTCAGCCTTGGAGAGAGCTTGCAAGATGCTGGCAAATATGTGCTTCCCCGTACACCTTTGCCGGGCTATACTGCCAACGCCATCCTGATCAAACGTGGTGCGTTTACCAAGCTCGGTCTTTTTCATGAGGATCACCTACCGGCAGAGACGATCAGTTGGTTTGCCGAAGCGCTTGAAAAAAAGCCCAACCTATTGATGCTTCCAGATATTGTCGCCCGGCGCCGGATCCACGGGAAAAATATAAGCATTACCGGCAAGCAGGAGAAAAACCACGAAATACTCCGCATCCTGAAGAGAACAATCGACCGGAAGCGTGCCAACGGCTCGGGAGGAACCGGGTCGGCCGGTTTATAAAGAAGCACTGTCATGGCATATCCGCTGGTGAGCGTTTTGATCGTCGTCAAGAATGGCGAGCGGTTTCTTCCTTCTGCACTCGAGAGTGTCAGAAGTCAGGCGTATTTGCCGATAGAGCTGATCCTGGTCGACGGCCACTCGACTGACCGGACCTCCGAGATTGCTAAGGCCTTCGATGGATTGCGCTATGTTCCCCAAAATGATCTGGGGCTGGCCAATGCTCGTAATCGCGCCCTTCGAGATGCGCGCGGCAAGCTGGTTGCTTTCCTGGATGCGGATGATGTCTGGGAAGCGGATAAGCTGCATCTTCAAGCGGCTTATCTGGCCTCCCAAGCCGATTGTCTGGGTGTCGTGGCGCATCTGCGCTTCTTCTTTGGGCCGGAATATCGACCGCTCAGCCGAGAGACGGATGGGCACTATCGTCAGGTGAAGGTCGGGTTTACTCCGAGCGCGTTGCTGGCCCGCCGGGAGCTGTTTCGCCTGGTCGGTCCGTTCGACCCGACCTGCAGCCTCGCCTGGTGTGCCGAATGGTTTGCCCGGCTGTTCGATGCTGATCTGGAGGTAGAGGTTCTTCCGCAGAGCCTGTTGAGCAAGCGCATCCACAACTTCAACCTTTCCCTTGCCATCGCCGGAAGCGCGGAACGGCGGGAACTCGATGATTGGGAATAGGTTTCTTAAGCATAAGAATAGGACTGATTTGCGATGATGAAAGTACTTCTGACAGGTGCGGCCGGAGAGATCGGCACTGCACTTCAGAATCGACTGGAAGGGCAGTATCATTTTCGCTGCTTGGACATTAAACCAGTCGAGTCAGCTGACTCGGTAATTGCCGATATCACCGACTTTGCGGCCGTGCTGAGGGCCATGCAGGGCATGGATGCTGTGATCCATTTGGCGGGAGGCACCAGTAAAGATCAGCCTTGGGAGGCTATCCACACAAGCGGTATAAATGGCACCTACAACATTTTCGAAGCCGCCCGCCAAGCTGGAGTAAGCAAGGTGATCTACGCAAGCACCACGCGTGTGTTGGGCTGGCGCGAGATGCAGCAAGGCCGGCGGGTATCCCCCGAGATGCCCTTTTACCCGAATAGCCTGTATGGGGTCGGCAAGGCTACCGGAGAGCTGCTGGCGCGCCACTTTTCCGAAACCTATGGTATGTCAATCGTCTGCCTCCGTATTGGTTTTTTCTATGTCGACCCACCTCTACCCCATGACAGACAGGACGAAATCCTGCGAGCCTGGTGCAGCCCGGGCGACCTGGCCCAATTGGTGCGCAGCTGTCTGGAGACGGATGGCTTAGGTTTTCAGGTCTTCTATGCCGTTTCGAACAACACTCGCCGGTTGTGGAATATCGACAACGCCCGCCAACTGGTGGGATATCGCCCGAAGGACAATGCAGAGCATTTAATCCGGCCATCCGGCAGGAAAGAGAAGCGAATGGGAATGACGGAAACCAACCGGCTGTTGCTGTGTGCCGCTATGTGGGAGGGTACTCGGGCTGTAGAGGCATGGCGAAACTGGTTAGAGACTTTCGATATTCAAAAGACTGACCTAGATAGCTTCTCTTATCGGTTGCTGCCATTGGTTTATCAGAATCTGGCCGGACAATCAGCCGCCGCGTCACTCATGACAAGGTTAAAGGGAGTCTATCGGCGTTCCTGGCTGGAGAACCAGCTCTGCCTGCAACAGATTGTGCCTTTCATCGCCGAACTGGTCAAACGCGGCATAAACCCAATGGTGCTGGATGATCTAACATCGCTCCTTCGTCTGTATGATGGTCAGGGGGCACGGCACATTTATTCGGTGGACCTGCTGGTTCGGCCAAAAGACCTGGGAGGCTTATTTGGCTTTTTCAGGGAAAAGGAGATCTGGCCAAAGATTAGCTATGGGGAGCGCTTCTTGTTGGCCGAGACACCCTTGCCGGTCTGGCCGCCTTTCAATTTGCCTCTGACTGTTGCCTGGCGGATCCATCCGGCGATCAGGAATCCAGACCAAGCTGAAGAGGCTTGGCGACGAGCCACCCCATTTCAGTTGGGAGATTGTCTGGTCTTCGCGCTTGACCTGGAGTCGCACTTCCTGCGAGCCTGTCTCCGTTCGGCCGAAGCACAGCCCGAAGCAGCTTTTTTTGCGCTTACAGATGTCGCCTGGATGCTGCGGGAACAGCCAGGTGGAATGGATTGGGAACGAGTGATTGAGTTAGCTCAGCTGAACTGCCAGGTCTTGCCTATGATCACATGCTTGCAGGAACTTTCGGCTTTAACTGAGTTGGCGGGGGCTCAGAAACTGTTAGAGCGGCTTAGGTCACTGCCGGTCTCCAGGTTGGACCGCCTCGAAAACCGGTGGGTGCATACCTACTTACCGTTCCCAGGTTTGTTTGCCCGGGTGGTCCGGCGATTTCTGCTCTACAGGCGTTCGATCAAGATCCGGAGCCCATTGAGTCTGCTGCGCTACTTTCAATATGCCTGGGGCGGCGGCCGACTGCTGGCTCTGCCGCGTCTGGCGATTCGCCACTTGTGGAGCGCCCTGGCACACGCTGGAGAACCCGATTGATGGCTAACCTGCGGGATTATCAGGATTGGCGTCCGTCGACCAGGCAGGAGTTGCTACTCAAGGCAGCGCTGTTTCACGGTGAACTAGCCGTTCAGGCCTGGCGGGAATGGCGCCGTGACTATGATCCGGCTCGTCTCGACTATGGCTCGCAGCGGCTGCTGCCTCTGTTGTACAGGAATCTCAAGACACTCGGAATCGAAGATCCCGAGCTCAACCAGTTCAAGCGCGCTTATTTGGACACCTGGGCCAAGAACAAGGTCCTGTTCAGCAAGATTGCCTGGCCCCTGCAAGGTTTTCAGGAGGCAGGGATCGATACCCTGGTGCTTAAAGGGACATCCTTGATCGTGCACTATTACCAGGATTATGGCGTCCGGCCGATGAACGATTTCGACTTCCTGGTGCCTACCAGCCGGGCGGCTGAGGCGGTGGCGCTATTGCGGCGGTTAGGCTGGCAGCCCCAACTGAAATATCCCGACCGATCGCTAGATGCATACCTCTCAGTGAACTATGCCTTACACTTCTCAAATACGACCGGCTGTGACATCGACTTGCATTGGCATGTCCTGAATGAGTGTCTAGGCCCGCGGTCTGACGATAATTTTTGGTCGGCGGCCGTTCCGGTCAAAGTCAGCAATGTCGAGAGCCTTAGCCTGAATCCGTCCGATGATCTCTTCCATATCTGCCTGCATGGAACACATTGGAATAAGATGCCACCAATTCGCTGGGTAGCGGATGCAATGGTACTGCTGGGTAGCGGAGTCCAAGTTGATTGGGAGCGACTTTTCGAGCAGGCAAACCAGCGAGCCTTAAGCTTGCCGTTGGCAAGCTGCCCTTAGTTGTTTGGTGGAACGCTTCGACGTTCCCATCCCGTCCGGTTTCTTGGACAGGTTGAAACGCCTGCCGGTCTCACGGGATGAGCGCAGGGAGTTTCACACCCGTATGATTCGCCCGGGTTGGTCTTCCTACATCGCATCTATGTGGGCATCCTACCCGCGCATCATCCGTGATACCGGACGCCAGCCCGGAGTGCTTGGATTCGCGAAATACCTTCAAAGTTTCTGGGAACTTGATCATGTCTGGCAGGTGCCATTCTATGCCGCTTGGCGGAGTGTAAAACGGCTTTTTGGGCTTCCGTCAAACTAGTACATCTGGGCGCAAATGGTGAATAAGGAATGAAAAGGATTGACCAGGGAGTTAGCAGCCGGTAGCCTCAGTAGATGAAAATTTGATTTAGTGGCATACTCATGAGCATTTGGTCAATTCTAGAGGATGCCATGAAGCATTCATCGTCGTCCAATCGGCTTTGCCTACCCGACAAAGATGTCACCCTACTGCCAGAAATAGAGTGCCAGATGCGAGTTCAACTTCAATCCAAATAGCCACGGCGTTTGTGGTAAGGGACGCTGGATTTGGCGATTGATTTTCACGACGAACCCTTTTACGGTAAGGATCCTACACTGTGTGCGTATGCTTGTCGATGGGAAGCTCATCAAGGGATGACCTGGTTCTATCGAGTAGCCACAGTGTATGTCATTCACTACAAAATCCCTTACACGTTGGGAATTGTATTTCTCCTACCAGAATATACCGCTTTGGAGGTGCTGAAAGCCCTTTGGCCCAGGTAAATAGGCTGGAATTGAGCATTCGGAGCCTGTGCCTCGACAAAGGCTTCCGTTGCCAGCCTGTCATTGCCTTCTTGATGGGCGAACCGTACGAAACTCTCATCGCCTGTCCCATCGGCGGCAAAAAGGGTGGCACGCGCTCGCTTTGTAAAGGTCGAGAAAGCTATTTCATGGACTACACCTTCAACGCCGGCAAACCCGCAGCCTATACTGTTCGCTTAGCCGTTGTCCGTACTTACAAAAAGCATCACGGCAAACGGCATGCCGTTTGGTTACTCTATGTCCTCATCCATGTCTCAACCAAAAACCTGCAAACCATCCGCACACGTTATCGCGCTCGTTTTGGCATTGAAGCCAGCTATCGCTGTATGCGCCAGACGCATGCCATGACCATTTCCCGCAATCCGGCTTTTCGCTTCTTCCTGCTCGGAGTGGCCTTCCTGATCACGAACCTGTGGAGTACGCTCCGCTGGCGCTATTGCCAAAGACCCAGACGGGGTGGTCGCACAATCGACAAAAAGACCTATCAGTTACAAAAGCATCGTCAGTTTATAGCCCAATCCATTGACAAACAATACTCCCCCATATCCGCTATCTGCGCCCAGAGCACACCTCTAGAACCATGATGTCCCGAAATTTTCATCTACTGAGACTGAGGTCAAATTGCGACCTTCTTCTCAATTTTCAGAAAATAGCCGATCATTGCCCCAAATGTTGAAAGATGACAGGCAATTTCGTCCAGAGCGGCAGGGCCCATTCCGGGAATAATCCGAGCAGGAATAAACCCAGCACGCCGGTCGCCAGTATCAGGCGTTGTGTGCGGGTTTCCCGTGTACCCCAGAGCGTCCCTTCCGGCGCGGCAGTCAGTGCGGACAACACACGTACTGCGCTGGCAATCAGGCCCAGGCTGCCAACCAGTACCCAGAAGGCCACGGGTAATGAACTGCGGGCCAAGCCCTCCCAGATCGCCAGATGGGCAGGAAAGCCCGCCAGCAGAGGCATGCCTGCCAATGCCAGGTTGGCCAATACCAGCGCCGAGGTCGCGAAGGGCCAAACATGCCCCAGGCCTTTGACCTCCTGCAGGCTTAATCCGGGGGCCTGTTCTCTCAGGATGGATAATGTAAAAGCCCACAGGCCCAGGCTGATGGCACGCGGAACCAGGAGCAGTAAAAAGATATTCAGCCCGGTTGTGTTTCCGAGGCTGAGCGCCAACAGGCTGAAGCCGGTCTCAACAATGATCGCGTAGCCCATGATCTTGCCCAGCTGGCGCTGGAAAGCGGCCAGGAGTCCGCCGGTTACCACCATCAAGGTACCGACAAGGGTAAGGAAGGTTTTCAGGAACGCCGCGTCGCGCAGCCAGGAATAGCTGTCCAGGAACCCGAGACCATAGAACAATGTTACCGTGGGTAGCATCCACAAGAGGAAGCCGACCACATACGGATGGGCTTCTTCAGCCAGCAAGGGAATCCAGGTATAGAAGGGAAAAATTGCCAGCAGGAAAGCAAATCCCAGGCCAAGAAAGGTGGCTGCCTGCACCACCAAACTCAAGTCGCCAGGATTGGCTCCAATGCCGGCCAGCAACCAGCCGGAGAAAAGGATGAATGGCATCCCGAGGGATTGGAAAATGAGAAAACGGACCAGCCCTTTCCCCGGCTTTTGCCCGGGGGAGCTGAGCAGAGGTATGGAAATCAGGACTGCAACTTCAATGATCAAGGCCGCATACAGGAAAGGCTGCACTGCCAGAGCCGCGACCAGCAGGGAGGTAATGGCCAGTCCCAGCGGAATCAACCGGTGAACAATTTGCAAGGTAGCCGCCGGGACAAACCAGAAGAATGCCGAGCCGTATATCAAAACCAGGAAAGACCGGTTGGAAGAGCTGATGGTCAGGTTTCGTCCCAGGATCTGAATGGAAGGCGCCAATTTTAGTGTGAAGCCTCCAATGCTGAGGGCGGTGTCGATCGGAAGCAGCCAGGCAGCCAGGGTCAAAAAAAGGGTAAAAAGACAGGCGATCAGGAAAATCGCCTTCTGATTGCTGATTAACAACAGAAGACCGGCAAGTACCAACGGGAGAAAAATCCACAAGAGGGGAGCACTCATGAGGGTTTTTCCTGGTTTACATTCATGAAGTACGCGCCTGCCAGGGCCAGCCCGAGATTGGCCACCGCCAATAATGCGGTAACCAGGGCGGAACTTTCCACTGCGGCGTACAGGATTTCGAACCCGGCTAGTACCGTCAAGAGACCGATGATCACCTGAAATGAATCGGAGGTGATCCCCAGGTGCAGCAGCCCTAATCCGATCAGCAGCAGGCCACACCATGCGACCGGCAGGCTGAGCCCCAGCCAGCTATCCACGCGTAAAGACACGGCGAAGGTGGCTGCCAGAACCATCCCGGCCGCGAATATGTGGAAAAATCTTCCCTGCAGCCAGGTGCTTTCTGTTCCTGATCCTTCTTTGGCATTGAGTTGTGCGATGCCAAGAACGGCGCAGGCCATCCAGCCGGTAACGAGTTTAGTGGCTGCCAGGGAGATGGGCCAGTGGGCCTGGACCATCCAAAAAACGCTTAAATATAGGGCAGCCAGCAGACCAAGACTCCAGCGCCAGTCCCGGCTAAAGAGTATTCCGGTACCGGCGAAGATGGCGAGTATGAGCAACAACCAGTTCAGGGTAACAATCATGCCTACCGGCCGCCTGTGGAAAGGATCGAAAGGATCAGAACCAATAAGAGGAAGGACCAGAGCAGGCCGCCATCCCCTTCGAGAGAACCGGTAACCACGTCTGCGATCCAGCGGAAGATGGCATAGACCCCATTCAAAAAGGAATAGAACCTTTCGAGACGGAAAATTTGAGTCCAATGGCTGGATGGATTACCAGCTGGCTGCCTGACCAGGATCCTGAGCGCCAGGAATGTAAATCCAGCAGCCAGAAGGATGACTACCATTGACAACCACCATAATCCAATGATCCGTGCGCCTGTCCAGCCCCACAACCCCAGGAGAAAAGCAACTCCGAGCAAGATCAGGAGACCGGTCGGGTAGATGACTTTCACCCATTTTTCCTGCGACTCCAGGCTGGTTTCGCCGGGATGGAGAACTTGCCGTACAAAACCGGCCATCAACAGCGCCTGCGCGGGGAGAAATGGGATGATAAAAATCCAGGAGATGGAATTGCCGGATTGCCAGGCGGATCCGGTGAGAGAAAAAGGCAGGGTTGAAAGCGCCCAGAGTCCCACGAAAGGCAACCACAGGATGTTCCGTCTGCGGGCCGAAAAGAGAAACAACAGCCCTCCACACAAGATCAGGCCAACCCCCCAGCCGATGCTGCCGGCTGGATTGCCGCGCAGGCTTTCGGCAACCGCCAGGGAAGCAAAGCCGACTATCCAGAATGGACGGCCCAGGATTTCGCCGGAAGAACGCAGCCACATCCAGCCGGCATACAGGGCGGCAAGGGCTGTCAGGATGAGCAGATAAGGGGTCAGTGCGGATTTCAACGCCGAGGCCGGAATGCGAGCCAGGAGAGCCAGACTGGAGGCTGCTGAAACCAGCCGGAGTGCGGTTCCAAACCCGCGCCGGACGGTATTCTCCTTGCGATATGGCAAATGCAAAGGCAAAACACCCAGGCGCAGGCCAGCCGCAATCAGCAGAATGATCCCGGCGTTGGCAGGAATGGAGCGAAAATCCAACGGAGTACCCGTGGAAACGCTGACGAGATCTGCCCAAAGAACCAGACCGGTTCCGGCGAGGCGAACGGCGAAGGCGATGATGGCTCCCTGGCTTTGACTCTCGCCCTCAGTTGAGCGTAGCATGGCAATCAATTCAAACAGGTCTATGGCCGACCAGGCCAGTAGCAAAGTAAGCGGATTCTCCGCGGCGACCGCAAGGATGCCGAAGGCCGCCAGCGCCAGGGTACCGGCCCAGGAAAAGGAATCGTTTTCGGCACGTACGACGGAGGTCCAGATCACCGCTGCCGCCAGCGCGGCCAGGGCCAGGGCATAAGGCCAGGATGTACCATCTGCCAGCCAGGCGGGAACATATAAGAACGCTGTGACCAACTGCCAGGAAGGCAAGGAGAAACTTTGCGGGAAATGCAGTTGCCACAGGAACACGCTGGCAAAAGCGAAGGTTGCCCCAATGGAGGCAATGATCCAGGGATATTTGAAATTCGGCCGGGCGAAGCGCAAACCCATCAGCACCAGCGCGGTCAGAAGCATCAAAATGGAAGGCAGGAGGATAAGCATAATCGAGTTATTGTAACAGAAACACAACCCGTTTCATGGTGTTCTCAAGTAAAATACACTCACTCTGTCTGACTGAAGGAGAATTCGCAATGGCCCGTTATTTATTGATCGTCAACCCGACTTCCGGACGGGGTTTTGCCGGCCGGTCGCTACCTGAAATTGAACAGGAAATGAAAAAATACAACCTGGATTACAAACTGGTACTGACCGAACGACCCTGGCAGGCAGCCGACCTGGCTGAGCAGGGTGCCAGGGAAGGCTATGATGCGGTAATCATTGCCAGCGGCGATGGGACTGCCAACGAGACTCTGAACGGGCTGATGCGGGCCAAAAAGGCTGGTTTTGACAAGACCGCCATGGGACAGATCGCCGTGGGCACCGGGAACGATTTTGCCTATGGGATGAATATCCCCGGCGGAGTCGAAATTGGCTGCAAGATCCTGGCCGAGAATTATCGGCGCAGAATGGATGTGGGGATCGTAAAGGGTGGCGATTACCCGGATGGACGCTACTTCGGCAACGGAGTCGGGATCGGCTTCGACGCGGCCACCGGTTTCGTGGCGGCGAAGATCCGCTGGACGCGCGGACTATTGCTTTACCTGATTGCGGCCATTGAGACCATCTTTGTGTACTATAAAGCCCCAACGGTACGGCTGCAATTTGAGGGGAAAGAAATAACCCAGCCGTCCCTGATGATTTCCATCATGAACGGACGACGGATGGGCGGTGGTTTCTTTTTTGCGCCAAATGGAGATCCCGGCGATGGCTGGTTTGACATGTGCATTGCCCGGACGGCCAGCCGGCTGCGCATCTTTGGACTCATCCCTTATTTCATGAAGGGGACACAGGCCACCCAGAAGGAAGTCCAGATGGACAGGGGCCGCAAAGTGGTGGCAACCGCGGTCAAAGGCACCCTGCCGGTGCATTGTGATGGAGAAACGGTCTGCTTCGAAGGCAAGGAATTGACCATCGAGCTGCTGCCGGCACAGATCGACTTCATCACCCAAAAACCACAATGAGACGATTTCTTCGCTGGTTCGTTCTTAATCTGGTGGCGGGGATAACCACGGTCTTGTGCCGGATCGAAAAAGACGAGCTGGAAAAGATCCCGGCCGATGGTCCGATGATCCTGGCCATGAATCACATCGGATCGATCGAAGTGCCTCTACTGCGTGCGCAGGTTCGCCCACGCCGGGTGATCAGCCTGGCCAAGATCGAGACCTGGGATAGCAGGTTGATGGGTTGGCTCTTCGATCTGTGGGAGTCCATCCCCATCCGGCGCGGCGAAGTCGATCTGGGAGCGCTGCAAGGTTGTTTGGACTGTCTGTCTGAGGGAGATTTCCTGGGAGTAGCCCCGGAAGGGACCCGGTCTCACGACGGCAAGTTATTATCCGGCCGGCCCGGGATTGTCTTGATCGGGCTGCACTCCGGGGCGCCGATCGTCCCGGTGGTGCATTGGGGGGTGGAAGATTTTTCCAAGAATATCAAACACCTGAAACGGACGGATTTCCATATCCGGGTGGGGAAACCCTTTATTTTGGACACACATGGGGAGAGGATAAATGGCAAGCTCCGGCAGGAGATGGCGGATGAGATCATGTACCAGATGGCGATCCTGATGCCGGAAAAGTACCGGGGCAAATATGCGCACAGTACGCCACCTCCGATGAAATACCTGCGTTTTACATAAAGAGGATTAGGGGCTGTTATTCGGTACTATGAACTTGTATTAATTTATACCGGTGGCAGGAGCCGGATCATAAACCTGTGGCGGTCGCAGTTCCCGCGATATCAAAACAAAGGAGTTTTTACGTGGAGAAAGCACGGCAATACCGTTATTTCGATATCATCATGGCTGTCTTCGTAACAGTCCTGGTGGTCAGTAACATCGCTTCATCAGCAAAAATTGTGGATCTGGGTTTTAGTATTTTTGGCGTCCGCATGGCATTTGACGGGGGCACGCTGCTTTTCCCGTTAAGTTACATTTTTGGGGATATCCTTACGGAAGTTTACGGCTATAAAAACTCCCGGCGCGTCATCTGGGCAGGTTTTGCCTGCCTGGCGCTCAGCGCGGTCGTTTTTGCGGTGGTAAAGATCATGCCAGGGGAATCAGAGTGGGAGAAATACGCCGGTGACGCCGCTTATCTGGCCATTTTAGGCGGAATGAGCAGTGGCGGGATTGTGCTGGCGAGCCTGGCAGGCTACTGGTCAGGGGAATTCTCCAATTCCTTTGTGCTCGCGAAGATGAAGATCCTGACGAGGGGTCGCTGGTTATGGACACGCACCATCGGCAGCACGATCGTGGGCGAGCTGGTGGATACGGTTGTGTTTGTAACGATCGCTTCTCTTTTCAAGGTTTTCCCCTGGAGCCTGTTTGTGACCCTCTCGCTCACCAATTACCTGTTCAAGTGCGGGGTTGAAGCCATAATGACACCGGTCACTTATGGAATAGTTACTACACTCAAGAAAACCGAGCAGGAAGATTATTATGATCGCGAAACGGATTTCAATCCATTCATCATAAAATAAAACTGTTCTGAAACTCAATGAGACCGGAGAGGAACGGGGATAAACAGGGAATTTATCAAAAGAGACACAGCCATCCTGGTTGGAAGACTGTGTCTCCTTTATTAATAAAAATACCCCGCATATGTCGTGTACTGCAAAGTTCTGAACCTGCAAAAGCAGGTCGGGTACCTACCCGGCACGTCAGCCTTGGCCGAAGCCTATCGCATCAGTGTCGCGAGATCGGCACCCTTTTTATGGGTGTTGGCTCAGAACGGAAGTGCAGCATCGCGTACACAGCAGGGCAAAGACCTTATACCACAGAGTCAGGGGCGTGAGTAGGTAAAAATTAATGGCGAGCCAATAGCTGCTTTATGGGTACACCCGCTTGATCGTGCGCGGAAAGGCGATGGCCTCGCGGATATGTTCGATCCCGCAGATCCAGGTGACGGTGCGTTCCAGGCCCATGCCAAACCCGCTGTGGGGAACGCTGCCAAACTTGCGCAAGTCAAGATACCAGCGGTAGGCTTCTTCGGGGAGGCCGTGTTCGTGGATGCGCTGCAAAAGCAGGTCGTAGCTGGACATGCGTTCCGAACCGCCGATGATTTCGCCATAGCCTTCCGGGGCCAGTAGATCCACAGATTTACAGACCTCCGGGCGGTCCGGCCAGGGTTCCATGTAAAAGGCCTTTACCTTGGTCGGATAACCATAAACAAAAACGGGCTTTTCGTATAGATTAGTCAAGACAGTCTCATGTGGCGCACCGAAGTCCATGCCCCACTCGAATTTTAGCAATTCCTTCTTTTCCGGGTCGGTTTCTTTTTCATAGAGTTCCTGGATGACCTTGGCGGCCTCATCGTAGGAAATGCGCGGGAAGGGCGGCACGATCTTTTCCAGCTTCGAAAGGTCGCGGCCGAGGGATTTCAATTCCGGCCCGCGTTCCCGCAGGACGCGCTGGACGAGATGGGTAACGAACTGCTCCTCGATCTCCATCAGCTGGTCCAGGTCGCAGAACGCCATTTCTGGTTCAACCATCCAGAACTCGGTCAGGTGCCGGCGGGTCTTGGATTTTTCAGCCCGGAAAGTCGGCCCGAAGCTGTAGACTTTGCCAAAAGCCATGATGTTGGCTTCGTTATACAGCTGCCCGGATTGGGAAAGATAGGCCTTGCCTTCATCGAAATATTCTGTCTCGAAAAGGGTGGTTGTCCCTTCAACGGACGCCGGGGTCAGGATGGGCGTATCCATATTGATGAAGCCATGCTGCTCGAACCATTCGCGCACAGCCGCGATGACCGTGGCGCGGATGCGCAGGATGGCCCACTGGCTGGGCATGCGGATCCATAAATGCCGGTTATCGAGAGCGAAATCCACACCCTGTTCCTTGAGCGCCATCGGGTAGTTATCGGCCGCCAGCTGGACGATTTTGATGTCTTTCACGCCGATCTCGTATCCACCCGGGATGCCTGGGGCGCGTTTATCTTCCCGGACCGGGCCAGAAATGACTACCGAGGATTCCTGCGGCAGGCGGGTGAGCTGGTCGAAAAGCGCCTCGGAAAGGTCGCCTTTGAAAGCTACGCACTGCACGAAACCCGAACCATCTCGCACGAGCAGGAAAACCAACTTGCCCTTATCGGTGCGGTTGTAGACCCAGCCCTGGACGGTGACTTCCTGGCCGGTATATTTGGCAATCTCTTCTACGCGGATTAATGGGGGCATGATTCACACTCCTTCCTTTTGATGGGGTTATTATAGCCCAGTGAGAAGATTAAACACAAAGGAACACAAAATAATGATTTGTGTTCCTTTTGGAAATGCATCCGAACAATTATTTGTTCTTAACTTTTTCGAGCCCCTGCAGCAGCAGTTGACGCGCCACCTGTGGATCGGCTTTTCCGCGGGTGAGACGCGCCACCTGGCCCATCATCCACTGGAAGACGGTCTCTTTGCCGGCCAGGTAGGAAGCCACCTCTTTCGGGTTATCGTTCAGAATTTGGGCCACAATCCCTTCCAGGTAGCCTTCGTCGGAGACCTGCGCAAGGTTCTTCGCCTCTACAATAGCCTTGGGAGCCTGGCCGGTGGCGAACATCTCCTTCAGCACCAGCTTGGCGCTGTTTTCGTTGATGGTCCGCCCGGTAACCAGGTCAACCAGCTCAGCCAGATCCACAGCAGAAACCGGCAGCTGCTCGAGGTCAAGCCCCAATTCATTGACGTAGCGCAGGAATTCGCCGCTGATCCAATTATTGATGGCTTTGGCCGGACTCTTGGACAGGGAAACGGTTTTTTCGAAATAATCTGCCAGGGATTTTTCGGAAGTGAGCAGGCTGGCTTCTTTGCTGGTCAGGCTGAATTCTGCCACGAAGCGCTGGCTGCGGGCTTCGGGAAGTTCCGGGAGCTGGGTCTTGATCTGTTCCACCCACACGCGGCTGATCTCGAGCGGGGGCAGATCAGGTTCGGGGAAGTAACGGTAATCATGGGCTTCTTCCTTGCTGCGCTGCGAAACCGTCACTTCCTTCACATCATCCCAGCCGAGCGTCTCCTGAACAACCCGGCCGCCCGACTCATACAGGCTGGTCTGGCGCTGGATTTCATAGGCGGAGGCGCGCGTGAGGGCGCGAAAACTGTTCAGGTTCTTGATCTCGGTGCGGGTGCGCAGTTCCTGGCTGCCGGCCGGGCGGACGGAAACGTTTGCTTCGAAGCGCAGAACGCCTTTTTCCATATCCCCGGAATTTACGCCCAGATAGCGCAGGATTGCCCGGATCCTGGTGGCATACGCCAGGGCCGCCTCGACGGTGTGCATGTCCGGCTCGGACACGATCTCCAGCAACGGAACGCCGGCCCGGTTGTAATCCACCAGGGCATGCTGGCCCTGATGGGATAGTTTGGCGGTATCTTCTTCCAGGTGGGCCCGCCGCACCCGCACGCGCTGGCTTTCGCTCTTGGATTCCTCGAGGATATCCAGCCAGCCATCCGAGGCCACCGGCAGGTCATATTGTGATATCTGGTAGCCCTTGGGCAGGTCGGGGTAGAAATAATTCTTGCGGGCGAACTGGTTCATGGGGTTAATGGTGCAGTTCAGCGCCAGTCCCACCAGGATGGCCTGCTCGACCGCTTTCTGATTGACCACCGGCATCGCTCCTGGCAGGGCGGTGCAGACCGGACAGATCAACGTGTTCGGTTCCGAGGTGGCCGAATAGACCGCTGAACAGCCGCAGAACATCTTGGATTTCGTCAGCAGCTCGGCGTGAATTTCCAATCCGATTACCGGTTCATAGATGGTCATTTCAGCACCTCGGGGCGCATTTTATGCCAATCGGTTACGGATTGGTAGGCATGCCCGATCTGGAGCAGCACATCTTCGCTGAGATGCTTGCCGATCAACTGCATGCCCACCGGCATGGCATTGGAAAAGCCGCACGGCAGGCACAAGGATGGCACCCCGGCCGGGTTGGTGGCAACCACGTAAATATCCGAAAGGTACATGGTGAGCGGGTCATCCGTCTTTTCGCCCAGCTTGAAGGCCGTGGTGGGGCAGGTGGGTGCTACCAGCGCATCACATTGTTCAAAAGCGGCTTCAAAATCCTGCCGGAGCAGCGTGCGGACTTTTTGCGCTTTCAGATAATAGGCATCATAATACCCGGCTGAAAGGACATACGCTCCCAGCATGATACGCCGCTTTACCTCGGGACCGAACCCGGCCCGGCGGGTCTGTAGATACAGGTCGATGACGTTCTCCGCGCCCTCATCGACCGACAGGCCGAAGCGGGTGCCGTCAAAGCGAGCCAGGTTGGCGCTGGCCTCGGCGAACAGCACCAGGTAATACACCGGCAACCCGTATCTGGTGTGCGGCAGGGAGACTTCCCGGATTTCCATGCCGAGTTCTTCGAATTTGCGGATGGCTTCCCGGATGGAGCTTTCCACACCCGTCTCCATGCCGGCCTGGAAGTATTCCTTGGGAATACCCAGGCGCAGACCTTTGACCGGTTTCTCCAGGTTCTGCAGGTAATCCGGAACGGGGGCAGGCAGCGAAGTAGCATCGCGAGAGTCCTGCCCGGCAATGGTTTGCAAAACGGCTGCGCAATCATAGGCATCGCGCGCCATCGGGCCGATCGAGTCGAAGGAGGAGACCAGCGCGATCAGACCATAGCGGGAGACCCGACCGTAGGTGGTTTTCAGTCCGGTGACATTGCAGAACCCGGCCGGCATCCGGATCGATCCGCCGGTATCCTCCCCCAGCGCGAAGGCGCCCATGCTGGCGGCTACGGCCGCGGCGGAGCCACCGCTCGAGCCGCCCGGAACGCGCTCCAGGTCCCAGGGGTTATGCGTGTTGAAAAAGGCCGAATTCTCACAGGACGAACCCATGCCGAATTCGTCCATATTCTGTTTGCCCACCAGAACCGCACCTGAATCTGCCAGCCGGTCGATCACGGTGGCGTTATATTGAGGAACGTAGTTTTCCAGAATCTTTGAGGAGCAGGTGGTGCGAACATCTTTGGTGGATATACAATCCTTGACCGCGAACGGGATGCCGGTCAGCGGTGTTACGTTCGTACCCGCCTGCAGGCGCGCATCCGCTGCCCGGGCCTGTTCCAGCGCCAGTTCGTCCGCCACGGTCACAAAGGCCTGGATCTGCGGATCGGTCTTGTGGATGTATTCCAGGGTGGCGGTGGTCAATTCCACGCTGCTGACCTGCTTTTTGGCAAGCAGTTCGTGGGCTTCCCGGATGGAGAGAGTATGCAGTTCCATAGGCTACTCCTCGCCAAACACCAGCGGCACCTGGACAAAGGCGCCATCCTGGTGGGGCACATTCTTCATGAAATCCTGGCGCGGCATGGATGGGCGGACCTCATCGGGGCGCATGACACTGCGAGTACTGGAGGTTTCACTGGCCGGTTTCACATCCTGTGTATCCACTTCATTCAACAGGTGGAAATAGTCAATGATGGCGGTAAACTGGTGGCTGAAATCCTGCGCTTCCTCTTCCAGGATGCCCAGACGCACCAGGAACGCCACGTGTTTGACCATCTCGGCGTCAATGGTAAAGTCCGTTTTAGCGGGTTCTTGAGCGGTCATACGGTAACTCCTGGAGAGCAGAGATGAGGGTGCAGAGAATTGTAACTGCTCTCCGTTCTCTGCTCTCTACTTCTCTTTGATCTGAATATGCAATTCCTTCAACTGCTTCGGTTCGGCGGGAGAAGGTGCATCGGCCATCACATCCCGGGCGGCCTGGTTCTTGGGGAAGGCGATCACCTCGCGGATATTGGGCTCGTCAGCCAGCAGCATTACCAGCCGGTCGATGCCGGGGGCAATTCCGCCATGTGGGGGTGCGCCGAACTCAAAGGCTTCCAGCATGTGGCCGAATTTCTGCTGGGCTTCCACCTCGCCGATGCCAAGCAGCGAGAAGACCTTGCTCTGGATGTCGCGCCGGTGGATACGGATCGAGCCGGAAGCCATCTCGTAACCGTTGCAGACCATGTCATAGGCATCCGAAAGGATGCTGGACGGGTCGGTCTCGAAGCGGTCCAGATGCTCCAGGCGCGGCATGGTGAACATATGATGTGCGGCATCCCATTTCTGGTTTTCCTCGTTCCATTCGAACATGGGAAAGTCCAGCACCCATGCAAAGGCCATCACATCAGGATCGGCCAGTTTGAGCGTGTCACGGAACCACAAGCGCAGCGCGCCCAGCACTTTATGGACAACTTTGGCGCTGTCGGCCACGAACAATATCAGATCGCCGGTCTTCGCACCGGTTAATTTAGCCAGCCCGGCAATGTCAGCTTCGCTGACGAATTTGGCGGCGGAGCCTTTCGGGCCCTCGGTGGTCAGTGCCAGGGAGACCAGCCCCCTGGCCCCCAGGTCTTTGGCGCTGGCGGTCAGCTCGTCGAGCTGCTTGCGGGTGTAAAGGGCACAGCCCGGAGCCACGATGCATTTGATCATCCCGCCGGACTCCAGGGCGGATTTGAATACAACGAACTCGCTCTTCTCAAAGAGATTGCCAGCATCATAGAGTTCCATGCCAAAGCGCACATCCGGCTTATCGGATCCAAAGCGGGCGATCACCTCGTTGTAGGTATAGCGCGGCCAGGGGGAAGCCAGTAATTTTTTGTTCGGGGTGACGGCCGGGAGCATGGCGGTAAAGAGGCCTTCGACCATTGCGAGCACATCATCGCGGTGGACGAAGGACATTTCCAGGTCGAGCTGGGTGAATTCGGGCTGGCGGTCGCCGCGCTGGTCTTCGTCGCGGAAACAGCGGGCGATCTGGAAATAGCGTTCCATGCCGGCCACCATTAATAATTGTTTCAACTGTTGCGGCGACTGGGGCAGGGCGTAGAACTGGCCCGGGTAGATCCGCGAAGGCACAAGGTAGTCGCGGGCACCTTCCGGGGTGGTCTTGAACAGCGCGGGGGTTTCGATTTCAAGGAAGCCCCGCTCGGATAGATATTTGCGCATGAAAAGAACCACCTCGTGGCGCAGCTCCAGGTTGCGGCGCATCCTTTCGCGGCGCAGGTCGAGATAGCGGTATTTGAGACGGGTGTTTTCTTCGACTTCCTCGTCACTGCTGATCATGAACGGCAACGCCTTGGCCTGGTTAAGGACAACCACATCCGTGGCGATGACCTCAACCTCACCGGTGGCCATTTTGGGGTTTTCCATGCCGGCCGGGCGTTTTTGCACCTTGCCGATGATTTGGAGCACCCATTCAGAACGAATGTTGGATACCAGGTCGAGGGTTTCCTTGGGCAGGCTGGGATTGATCACCACCTGGGTCAGGCCGAACCGGTCGCGCAGGTCGATGAAAACCACGCCGCCATGATCGCGGCGCCGGTGCACCCAACCCGCCAGCGTGACGGTTTGCCCGGCATGTGTGCCGCGCAGTTCCCCGCAAGTATTTGTTTTGTACATAAGGCGCCTCCAGATACTTTTTCCACACAGAAAACGTGGATTATCTCTAATAAAATAAATCGCCCTCCGCAGATGCGTTGGGCGATTGGTTAGCTTGGTGTTTTCGTTAACCTAGCAGGCTTCGCCCAACGGCCGGAGGCCGATTATCGTTAGCGTTATGATTATTGGCGAAGATTATGCTGGTCATGCCTGCCTCAGATTGGCGATATTATAGCATAAACAAAAAAATAGTGACCATCGCGTTATATAATTCTATTATGATTTTGAGTTCCGGCACAAAGTCGTAGCGGAAACAAAACAATAAAAATGGGGCTTCGCATAAGCAAAGCCCCAACTATGGCAGAAATATATAATGCTAGCGGCGCAAACTAGAATTAATCTTCGTGAAGACATTACCGATGATCGGGCCGAGAATCAGTAAGACTGCAATAACGACGACTGCAACCAAAACAAGAATCAGGGCATACTCGACCAGGCCCTGGCCTTTTTCCTTAATGGCAATTAACATGATTTCCTCCTCCTTTCTTAATAAGAATCTCTCTGAAAATCATTCAGATATGTATTCTTTCATTGTATAGTATATGTTCCCGAGAAACGAAATTTTTTATTACAGGTACTATACAATATTATGGATGTGAGCATTAATCCCGTGCAAATTTCTTCCCGGAGAATTTCATTTTTGCCCCTGGAGCGAGAAAGCCATGAACACTCAAACCCAAAATCCCCCCCTTATTTCCACCCCCTCACAGGATGAACGTACCTGGGCAACCCTGGCTCACGCCAGCGCCCTGTTGAACCTGTTTGGAGGGGTGGGCGGACTTATTGCTGTCGCTTTGATCTGGCTCATCCAGCGGGAAAAGTCCGCCTGGGTGGCTTTCCAGGCGCTTCAAGCAGGACTTTTTCAAGGAACCGTGCTTCTTTTCACCTTGCTGGTGGTAGGCGTTGTGTGGGTGGTGGGGTTTATTGTCAGTTTTGCCACGATAGGTATTGGCACATTTGTGGCAGTCCCGGTGATGATCCTGGCCTTCTTCGGAGGGTTTGCAATGATAACCGCCGGAATGGTTTACGGAATCTACGGCGCCTATCAGATCTCCCAGGGCAGGGAATTCTGTTACCGCTGGATCGGGGATTGGCTGCAGCGGCGACAATAGCACTAATTGATCAAGAAAACGTGGATTTCTTTTGGACCGTGCACCCCGATGGAGAGGGTCATTTCGATATCCCCGGTGCGGCTGGGACCGGTGATGATGATCGCCGCGGAGGCAGAGCGGATTTCCGGGTGGCGCAGGGCCTCCAGCAGGGTCAGCACCAGATCGGATTCGCGCAGGATCGCAATATGGATATCCGGCAGCAGGGAGGCGGTCAGGGGCCGGCCCTCCCCGCTGGCCAGCACCAGCGAGCCGGATTCGGCAATTCCCAGCAGTGCGCCGGTCACGCCGGCCCAGACGGTTGGATCTGGGACCCGTACGGATTCAATCCCGCTGACATATTTTTCCCCAACGTCATCCACGGCAACCCGTTCGATGCCACGTTCTTGCAACAATTTTGCCAGCCTTGTTTTAACTTCATTCTCGGGAAGGCGGTATACATAACCGCCGATCGCAGCCAGTTCGCCGGTAAATTGGGCCGCCAGGGAGGTTTCCGGCAGAGTTGGGAGTTCGATGGGATTTTCTGCCGGCCGGTTTTCTTGTTCTCCCTGATTGACTTCCTGAGATAATTTATGCCAGCGCGCCCGGAAGGGAGAAAATGTCAGCCGCGGGAAATCCTTACTGTAGCCCCAACCGGTCCAGGCTGGCAGGCGCATGTACTTTTTGCCAGGGGAATAAATGCGGCTGAGCAGGGCCCCCAGACGCTGGCCGGCAGAATACAGGAGCGGCCAGGCGGCCAGACGGTAGATCCTTAGGCCAAATTTGAGCGGGGCCGGTACCCCAACACCTTGCTCTGGCTTTTTGTTTTTTGCACTTTCCCCAACATCTCCCGCCCGCACCCGTAATAATAACTCCGGCAGGTTGATATCCACCGGGCAGGCTTCCCGGCAGGCTCCGCACAGGCTGGAAGCCTGTGCCAGCTGGCCGTAGTTTTCGCAGCCGAATAAGGCCGGCGTAATCACCGAGCCGATCGGGCCCGGATAGGGCGCGATGGAACCGTCGCGGCCAATATAGGCATGCCCGCCGATCTCGCGGAAGACCGGGCAGGCGTTCAGGCAGGCCCCGCAGCGAATGCAGGAAAGCGCTTCGACCAGGGGTGAATTGCGCATAGATGAACGCCCGTTATCCACCAGGATCAGGTGGCGTTCCTGCGGGCCATCCAGATCCTCGAACCGTTTCGGGGAATGGATCAGGCTGGTGTAGGCGCTCAATTTCTGGCCGGTGCCGGAGCGCGGCAGGAGCGACAGGAACAAGGCCAGGTCATCCAGGGTAGGAACAAGACGTTCGATGCCCATAAGCGCCACATGTACTTTTGGCAGGCTGGTCACCATGCGGCCGTTGCCTTCATTGGTGACCAGGCAGATCGTACCGGTCTCCGCCACGCCAAAATTGGCCCCGGAGACGCCGATATCGGCCGTCAGGAATATCTGGCGCAGCACCCTCCGGGCGGTTGCGACCATTTCCGGGATATCTTCGGTATAGGGAACGCCCAGTTTCTCGTGGAAGAGCTGCCCCACCTGGGCGCGGGTCAGATGAACGGCCGGGGTGAGGATGTGGCTGGGACGTTCGCCGCGCAACTGGACGATATACTCGCCCAGATCGGTTTCCACGACTTGCAGCCCGGCTGGCTCAAGGGCATGGTTGAAATTAATTTCTTCCGAGACCATGGATTTTGACTTGGCCACCAGTTTGGCATCGTGTTCCTGGGCGATCTGCAGGAAGATGCGGATCGCTTCCTGTGCGTCGGCGGCACGATGGACCCGGATGCCATTCCGGGTGACCTTGGCGATGAAACGGCTGAGATATTCGTCCAGGTGGGCAACCACGTCCGCTTTGATGGCATGGGCGCGCTGGCGGCGCTCCTGGAAGTCCGGAACGGTGGAGAAAGCCTTCAGGCGGCCGACCGTGCGGCGCTCGGCATTCCCATCCAGGGCGGACTGCAGGTTCTGGTCAGCCAGGGACTTGCGGATGCGGGCTCGAAAGGTTTTCGTGCTCATTGGCTGTCCAGCACCTGCGCGATATGAAGCACCTGCTGATGCTTGTGGGCGCGTTTCAAACCGCCCTGGATATGCATCAGGCAGCCGGTATCGCAAACAACCAGGCTGGGGCAGACGGTTTTTTCCAGGTTCGCAATCTTACGCTTAAGGAACTCGGCTGAAAGTTCGGGATGTTCCACCGAGAAAACCCCGCCGAAGCCGCAGCAATCCGTCCGTTCTGGAAGTTCGATAATCTCCGCTTCTTTGACGCAGGCTAACAGCAGGCGCGGCTGGCGGTCGATGCCCAGGTTGCGCAGGAGGTGGCAGGAAGGGTGATAGGTCAGTTTTCCCCTCCAACGGCTGCCCAGGTCCGAGATGCCGCGCACATCCACCAGGTACTCGGTGAATTCATGCACCCGGCCGGCCAGAGTCTGGGCGCGGCTCAACCAGCGCGGATCCTGCTTGAAGAGCTCCGGGTAGCCGTCGCGCAGCATGGCCGCACACGAACCGGATGGAATGATGATGTCGCCGGCCGTTTTTTCGAAAACCCGGATGGTATGTTCGGCCAGGGGACGGGCCTGGGCGCGCAGCCCGGCATTGAAAGCCGGCTGCCCGCAACAGGTCTGCGCGGATGGGAATTCGACCCGCACGCCGGCGCGGTTAAGAACGTGCACGATCAACTCGCCAACCTCTGGAAAGAATGAGTTGATCAAACAGGTGACGAAGAGTTGGACTGTTTCAGGTTTGGGCATTACCAGAAATCCTGGGGATAATCTTACCCCGTTCCGGGCTCAAGCGATAGCTATTGGGCGAGGAGAGACTGGGCATCCAGGGCGGAAGGAAAAAGTGCCGGACGCGGACGCAGTTAACAAAACAAAGTGGAAAGATACCACATCTGGTGTAGGAGGGAGGAAGAACTAGCCTGAATTTCCTTCCGCTGCATTATCAACAAAACCGAATGACGGGACAGGAGCAATGGTTCCTCGGAAAATCAATCCAGCTGGTCCAGGTATTTCAGGCCGGAGCCGGTATTGAACAGGACGATACGGTCGGATGGGCTGACCCAATTTTGCTGAACCAGTTTTTCCAGTGCGACCAGGGTGGCGGCACCCTCAGGCGCCGGGAAAATGCCTTCCATCCGGCAGAGCTTATGCTGGGCGGCCTGGATATCGGCATCGTTGACCGCCACGGCAATTCCCTGGCTGGCGCGCAAATCCTTCAAGATCAGTTCATCGGCGAAGCTCTTCGGAACGCGCAACCCGGAGGCCAGCGTATGGGCGTTGGTCCAAAAATCACAGAACAAGGCGCCGGATTCAAAGGCCTTGACCACCGGGGCACAGCCTTCGGCCTGCACGGAGACCATGCGAGGCCGTTTGGTATTGTGGAGCCAGCCCATGGCTTCGAGCTCCTCGAAGGCTTTCCACATACCCACCAGGCCGGTACCGCCGCCGGTGGGATAGATGATCACATCTGGCAATTCCCATTCGAAGGCTTCGGCCAGTTCATAGCCCATGATCTTCTTGCCTTCGACACGATAGGGCTCTTTGAACGTGGATAGATCGAACCAGCCTTCGGCTTTGGCTTTTACACCGGCCATGCCGGCTGCATCGCTGATGATGCCATCCACCAGAACCACTTCTGCGCCGGCCATGCGGCTTTCCTGGATATTGGCGTTTGGTGTATCTTTGGGCATATAAATAAGCGCCTGGAGACTGGCCCGGGCTGCATAGGCAGCCATGGCACCCCCGGCATTGCCGGCGGTCGGGATGATGACTTTCCGGATGCCCAGTTCCTTGGCTTTCGATATCGCTGCGGCCAGGCCGCGCGCTTTAAAAGAGCCGGTTGGATTGGAGCTTTCGTCTTTTACATACAGGTTGGAAAGACCAAGCTGGTTGCCGATATTCGGGATCGGCAGGAGAGCCGTATCCCCCTCGCCCAGGAAGACAAAATTTTCAGGGTGCACGACCGGGAGCAGTTCATGCCAGCGCCACATGCCTCTGGGACGGCGCCGGATGGCATCCCGGTCTATCTGGCTGCGAACGGCTGCCAGGTTATAACGGGCCAGCAGTGGGGATTGACAATCCGGGCAAAAAGTGTGGATCTCGCTGGCGGAACATATTTTCCCGCAACCGGAACATTCCAGGTCGGTCAGGAAAGAGGTAGTCTGAGAGGTGGAAGCATTTATTGATGGAGGATAAGATGCCATTTTGAGCCTTCGACCAAAACCATTATACCGATATTAATCAGGATTGCACTTCTCAATGCAGATTTTATGCAGGTAAAGTACTCAGTCCACAACGGACTTGATGAGTCACTTGCAGCAGACATTGGATCACTGTGGAGAAGCCACAAAGGCCTCCACCCTGGCCCAAAGCTCGCGGATATTGATCGGTTTCGACATATATACATCGCAACCGGCTTCCAGGGCTCTTTCGGCATCCCCTTTCAAGGCATTGGCGGTAATGGCGATGATCGGAATGTAGGCCAGATCCGGCTTGGTGCTCTTGCGCAATCTGCGGGCAACTTCGTAGCCATCGATATCCGGCAGGTTTATGTCGAGAAGAATAAGATCAACCTCTTGTGATTCTGCCATGGATAACCCTTCGGTGCCGTTGCAGGCTTCCAGAAAACCATAGCCGCGGCTCTGCAGGACACGCTTGACCAGCAACATGTTATCCGGATTGTCTTCAATGTATAAAATATTTTTTCCCATAGGATTACTTTCCTTTACAATGATTTGTCTTCAAGAACCTGAATAACCTGATCCACAAACTTGTGCGCGGGCAAAGAACCTTTTTGGTAGACCGCTTCGATATGACCGTTCAGGCGTTTTCTTTCTTCCGGTGAGATATCCTTGGCACTGACAACCACGATGGGGATGTGGCGGGTGCGCTCATCCCGGCGAAGTTCTTCAACCAGACCAAAGCCATCAATTCCGGGCATCATCAAGTCGGTGACGATCAGATCGGGTAATTTTTGGCGGGCCTGCTCCAGGCCTGCCACACCATCACGGGCATGATAGACACGATAAGCTTTGCGGCCTTCCAACATGCGGCGGATGAGCAGCGCATCATCATCGTTGTCATCCACCAGGAGCACGCTGGTGGTTTTCTCATCCAGGTTTTCGAGGGCGGCTTGCAAGCCTTCGCGCGGCGCCGGGGCCTGACTTTCACTTAAGTGAACATCCACCGCAAACTGATCACCCACAACGTGCTTTTCGACCGGGAAGGTATGCCCGGTGCAATTGACCACTACCTGATCGTTTCCCTTGATCGCACCAATGCGAACGAGCTTTTGAAGACCTGCAAAAGCCACGGCGGCAGCGGGTTCGACTGCCATGCCCTCGCTCCTGGCCAATGTATGCATGGCGGAAAAGGCTTCGGCGTCTGATACGGAATCCATCAGGCCACCATAAGCCTGGGTGAGTTTCCAAAGGTAAGTGTACATTTTACCCGGATCGCCGGTAGCCAGCACGATGATATGCGTGTCGGGGATCACGGCTTCTGCCACATCCCGCCCGGTTTTGAAGGCGTTGACCATGGGGCTGCAGCCTTCGACCTGGATGACTGCCAGCCTGGGGATGCGATCGATCAGTCCCATGCCGAATAATTCTTTGAAACCCTGGTACACGCCCAGGGGGCCCAGGCCACCGCTGACTGACTGGATGTACCAATCGGGGGCTCGCCAGCCGAGCTGCTCCACAATCTCGTAGGCAATGGTCTTCATCGACTCGCGCGCCGGGATCGAACCGGCACCCCGGTCAAGCAGGAGGTTGCGACGCTGGGCGAAATCGGCCGCGATCTGCTTGGTCTGGTCGTAATTGCCGCTGACCCGGATCACTTCCGCCCCGAAAAGGGCGGCCTCGCGCAGTTTTTCCTGCGGGACCAGGCTGGTCATGAAAACCCACAACTTGATGCCGGCCCGGGCGCAGGCGGCTGCGTAAGCCACGGCGGCATTCCCGGTGGAGGCAATGACTGCCTCATGCGCGCCGCCCTCGACCATGGCAGCCACAGCCACGGCGGCCTGGCGGTCCTTGAAGGAACTGGTGGGGCCGTAGCGTTCATCTTTGAAATAAACCTGCTTTAGCCCGAGGGCCGGGGCAAAGCGCTGCGAGAGCCATAAGGGGGTACCACCAGCCGGATACAGATCCAGGTTCAATGGATTTTCGAGTGGAAGGATCTCCTGGTAACGGGCCAGGTTGGAGGATCTTCCGGGAAGGCCGCGCAGGATCTCGCGCTTGAAGCCGGCATAGTCGTAGCGGCCTTCCAGCCACTGCGAACCACATTTCACACACACAGCCGCTGCCAGAGGCTGGTAGGGTTGTTGATTCCCACATTGGACGCATTCCAAATATTTTGGCAGGGCCATCTTATTTTTCTTGTTTCTCAACCGGCTCGGTAATTTTGGCTTCGACTGGGAGTTCCACGAAGAGGCGGGTGCCTTCCCCAGGGATACCCGTGCTTTCGGCCCACATGCGGCCGCCGTGCATCTCGATCAACTTGCGGCTGATGGGCAGGCCCAGGCCGGTACCGCCCGCCTTACGGGTGGAAGAGGTATCAACCTGCGTAAATTCCTGGAAGACCGCTTCCAGTTTGTCGGAAGGAATGCCTACACCGCTATCCTGTACGCGGATCAAGATATTTTCGCCCTGACATTTGACGTGCAGTCGCACCATGCCTTTATCGGTGAATTTCAGGGCGTTATTGACCACGTTAATCATCACCTGACTGATACGAGTACGGTCGGCAAACACTTCGGCTTTCGCGTCGGACCCTTTTTCGATCGAGAGCGAGAGGGCTTTTTCATTTGCCTGCGGCGAAGTGATGTTCATCACCTCATCGAAAATTTCGTGGATCTTGAAGCGCTCAGGATTCAAATTCATGCGCCCGGCGGTAATCTTGGCCATATCGAGTACATCGTTGATCAAGTGCAACAAGTGACGCCCGTTTTTCTGAATGAGTTGCAGGTCGTTGTTCATGTTGTCAGTCAACGGACCGTCCAGACCTTCCAATATCACATCTGCAAAACCGAGGATGGAATTCAACGGCGTGCGCAATTCGTGGCTCATATTTGCCAGAAAAGCCGATTTAAGCCGGTCCAATTCCTGCAATTCGGCGGCACGTTTGCGGAGTTCTTCCGTCAGGCGGATCGTCTCGATTTGAATGCTTACCTGGGCTGCAACGGAGGCGGCCAGACTGGCTGATTCAGGCGAAAGGTTTTGCCCACCCATCACAGATAGCTCACCGATGTTCTCTCCATTTACGGTCAATGGCTGGCTGAGATTTACATTCTGTGAAAGTTCGGATTCCTGTGTAGGTCCCACCTGATTGGAATCATAGGAAAAGCTCAGGGAGGTATCTTCCTGCTCATCCGTAAAAGAACGCCAGCCTTCGCGGGTCATGCGCCGGGTTACATCTTCCGCTTCTGCACGGGCGCGGGATGCATCTGCCAGCAGGCGCAGGTTCTCAACCTGCTGGGAGATCTGGTGAGCTACTGCTTCAACCAGCTCTTTTTCATCATCCGATAAGGGGTGAGCCGGATCGGTTTTGAGATAAAGCGAACCGATCTGTTCATCCATCACATCCATCGAGACTTGATAGCCGGAGTTGTTGGGTATTTTATCAGTATAGGGACTGACAGAATCCTGGTCATAGGCATAACCCAGGCGTTCGTTGTGATGGATGGCATCCAGGTATTCTTCCCAGCCTTCGTGCATGAACTGGCGGGTGGCGGCTTCTGCCTCCGTTCGGGCGCGTTCCGTGGCTGCCAGCAGGCGCAGGTTTTGGATCTGGAGCGAGACTTGCTGTGCCACGGATTGGGCCAGATTCTGCTCTTCCGGAGATAATGGCCGGTTGGCAGGTTGCCCGACCTGCACCTCCCCGATGGTTTGTCCACTGGCAGTCAGCAAAGCCGTGAGGGTCTGGTCCATATCCGGAGCGACGGAAGGCGCATCCTGAAGCAACTCCAACTTGTTGCCGGTGTAGACGAAACCAACCTGATCCCGGTCGTACAAGATTTCTGGAGAGCGACGGCCGGGCTCTTTTTCCCTTAGAGCTGGTTGTTCTTCCAGGGAAGAAATGCGTTTGGCATTTTCCAGAAATTCCGCTTCCACTGCAAGCAGGCGCGCCCGCAGTGATTCCAGTTCAGCGCGGATCTCCGGGCTATTTGCAGCAGGGGAGGCAGCCAGCCGTTCCATATCCGCAAACAGCGCCTTAAGCCGTTGGCTGTATTTTATTTTGTCCATACGCATTGTCTCCTGAGCCAGCCTTCGCGACCAATTCCTGCATCAATCCTGCCAGCCTTTTGCAGCCCCGGCCAATTATTAATTGCCGCCATTTTTCTTGTCTTTTAGGCCAAGCTGGGCAATCGTGAGCGGGGCATTCAGGGCGCGCCCAAGTTCGCGGGCGGCGATTTGAAGGACTGCTTCCACTGATGTGGCACTCTGGATCTTCTGGCCGATAACGTTCAGAGCGGTCTCCCGTTCGGCCTGTTGTTGCGCTTTTGAATACGTATTGGCATTCTGAACAGCCACAGCAACCTGGGCAGCCAGGGTGGTCTGGATGCGGATGTCCTCATCCGTAAAGTGGTCCACCTGGTTGGATTGCACATCGAAGACGCCGATCACTTTAGCACCAACGATCATCGGTACCGCCAGTTCGGAGAGGGTTTCCGGAAGGAGTGGGTGCGGCAGGAAATCGGGATCGTTATGCACATTGTTCACGATAACACCGGCACGATTGCGGGCTGCCCGGGCAACCAGGGATTGTTCCCGGTTGAGCGGGATAGAGCGTCCTTCTGCAACCATTTGCTTGCCAACTTCGCCGGCACCAGAGCTCAGTATGAGAGTGTCACTGGTATTATTAAGCAGGTAGATATGGGCATGATACAGATTAAAGCTTTGTTTGGTCAGATCCACCACTTCCTGCAGAAGGCGATCGGTGTCGATAATGGTTGAAGCGGCTGCGCTTACCCGGGCAACCAACTCCAATTGAGTTGCGCGCTTGTCAAGGGCTTCTTCATCCAGCTTGCGTTGCGTGATATCTACACCGCTGATCAATAGGCAATCTTCATTGTTATACCGCAGTGGAATAACATCAAGGAGAGCAATGATTTGACGGCCACTGGCGTGCTTCAGACGAATTTCAGCCCCATGCAAGCTACCATGCAGCTGAATCTCTTTGAATACGCGCTCCCTATCCTCCGGATCGAAGTAAAAATCAGAAACATGTCTGCCGATTATTTCCTTCGTATCATATCCAATGGTAGTTGCGAACGGTTCATTGCAATATACGTAAATCCCGTCAGAAATACGACTGATCGTAAACGAGGTGGGTAGAGATGACAGAAGTTGTTGAAGGCGTTGTTCGCTTTCTCGCACGGCTAATTCCGCCTGTTTGCGTTCGGTAATATCTTGGGTATAAGTAACACAATATAGGAGCTTACCGGTTTGATCGCGGACGCTGCTGAACGAAATAAGAACGTCGAGGAGATGCCCATCTTTATGAATGTATCGTTTCTCAAAACTAGCAGTGGAGATTTCACCTGCCAGAACCTGCCTGAGAGTAGAAAGTCCAATTGCCTTGTCTTCATCGTAGGTCACGTCGTTGAAGGTCATCTGCATTAACTCTTCTGAAGAATATCCAAGCATAGTGCATAGTCTGTTGTTTATTCTGAAGAACTTTCCATCAGGCGAAACCAGGCTTACACCTGCTGTGGCGTTCTCAAAAGCTGCACGGAACAACTCTTCGTTCGCGTATTGCGCCGCTTCGGCCAGCTTCCGTTCAGTGATATCCTGGTTAGCGCCATAATAGCGCAGGATATGACCCTGGTCATCGCGGTCGATGTGGATGTTTACTGAAATGTATCCGACTCCGCCGTCGGCATAAATAACACGATGTTCCAGCTGGGTGCTGTAATGCTGATCGGTGGAAGCCAGGGCTTTTCCAATGGCTTCACCCACCACCGGCACATCATCGGGATGAACCAGACGTTCGGCATACTGGGCCGACGACAGATGGTAACCGCCCATTGCTTCGGCCGTGGTGTGGAAGATCGAATAGAAGTGATCGTTGAATGTAAAGATATCTTTCTCAACTTCATACTCCCAGTTGGCCAGCTTGGCGATATCGAGAGCCTCAGATAGCTGGGCGCTGGTATGCTGGGTTTCTTCATACTGCCGGATGTTCTGGATGGCGATAGCCACCTGGTTGGCGATGGCGCGCAGCATATCCGCATCCTGTGCGGAGAGACTATCCGGGACATTATTCTGGACGTCCAACACGCCCAGAACCTGGTCACCAGCCTGGATCGGTACGGCAATTTCAGATTTTGTTTCAGGCAACAACGAGTTGGGCAGCCAGTCTGGATCTTTGGCGGTATTCGGTACCAGCACTACCTCTTTGTTCTCGGCAGCGCGTCCTACCAGGCCACGACCGTGCTGGATCTTGTGCCCGTTGGCCAGCATGGTCCGCCCGGCTTCGCCAGTACCGCCAGCCATGATCAGGTCTCCGGTGGCTTCATCCATCAGGTAGATATGGGCGTGGTAGTAACCGAAGGCCGACTTGACCTGTTCCACCACTTCGCTGACCAGATGAGGCTGGTCAAGAATGGTCGAGAGGCGGCGGCTGACATCCGCAGAGGTAGCCAGGGCTTTGGTACGGTCGGTCACGCGCTGTTCCAGGGTGCCGATCATGTTGCTCAGTTGGCTGGTCAATTGGTTGAATGTGTTGGCCAAAAGGCCAACCTCATCTCTGGACTTTACTTCAGCACGAACAGACAAATTTCCCTGCGCAGCTGCCTGCGCAGTTTGGGTTAAACTGATCACCGGCGACGTCAGCGAGTTCGCCAGGTAAATGGCGACTACATTGACAAGTACCAGGAATATGATCAGTACGATTAGACTTGTAGTGAGGGTTCGATTAGCCGGTGCATAAATTGTGGACTGAGGTACCTGGTATACCAGATACCAACTGGGAGTTTGCGAATTTGACAAAGTGATAGGTGTATAAAAGTTGATAATTTGCTGATTGTTGAATGCTCTGTAAGTGGAATACGTTGTGAACGTGCCCGATTTTCCCGATAGCAGGGCAGCGGCCTGGTCGCCCAGATCCTTCTTAACGTTAAAGCCAGTTTTCAGATCGTTTGCCCCGCCAAAAAGTTTGCTCGTATCCTGGTTGTCATAAAGGTAATAGCCCTGCTGATCAACCAAAAAGACATGGTTTTTTAGATCATTTAAAAAGTTGAGGAAGTTTTCTGCAAGGATATTCCCCACAACCACACCGGCGAGTTTATTGTTGTAATACACCGGGGTTGCAAACCGGATCACCGGGCGGTTGGGTACAATGATCTTACCCAGGTCCTGTTCAAGTTCCAATGGAGATGTGTACAAAGAACCTGCGGGGAGTTTGCTTGGTTCGATAAAGAATGGGCGGGAAGCTTTATTTTGAAGGGTGGAGGAAATATAGCTGGAGGTTACTTTTGCCACTTCCAGCCCTTTTGCATCGATGAACCGCACGTTATCGTAAACGGGATGGGCATCATAAAAGGCTTGCAAATCCTTACGGAGGTCGGCGGTGTCGGTAGCAATTACAGAAGGATCTGCGCCGGTCTGTTCTGCAGCAATTAATTTGTTAAGGTCAGGCAACTGGCTGAGAATAATAACATCCTGGCTGTGCTCGGCCAGGAAGGTCTGGATGGACTGAATATGCTCTTGATTTAATGTTGTGATCTGGTTTTCCGCAGTGGTAGAGGCGGTCTGGTAAATTTGCGTAAGCAGGTAGGTGGCGATGGCAGCCACGGTAACCACCGTAATTCCCACCATCGTCAGGAGCACTTTTGGCCGCAGGGATAGATTGGAGAACTGGCTGAAAACTAATGCCAATAGGATGCCAGCGGTGATAGGGATTGCCCAGGTGGCAATAGCCTCCAGGCCCGTACCAATCCGGAATCCTGGATTCCAATATTCGATTCCCAGGCAAACAATGACGGCTAAACTTGCCGCGATTATTTCTCTCACCCTTGATGCGGAGGGCAGCACCCAGATAATTAGAATGATGGCAAGCAAGAGGATATAAACTACTGCCATGATGATGATCCCTTGCAGCAGCAGTACCGCAAGGACCGGCGGAACCAATACGAAGTAGTAAAAGAGCAATCCGGCACCGAGCGAAAATCGGTTGCGTTGGATTAAGAAGACGCCCGCCACTGCAACGAGCAGCATCAATGCCGAAACCGGCATGAGCACTTTATCGGAAAGATCGAAACGCCCTTTTTGATCGATGAAAACGATGTAAACATCGTATAAAAAGAATACCAGGCCCAGCAGTGCGAATATCCCTGCCACCCACATACTGGTTTGTTTCTTCCTTTTGGCTGTGGTTGCCGGGTCTTCCGCGAGCAAATTTACAGGTGCGAATGAACGTATAAAATTATTAATCATATTTGTATTCCTTTCGAGCAGTTGATTTCGAACTTCATTTCATAGGAATTGATTAAATAAACCTAATCCGTTTAGTGACTATTAATAGCCGGAGCAAGTGCGATTGAATGGTTTACGGGCAGGGTCATGCTGAAGCAGGAGCCTTTTCTGAATTCACTTTCGACCTGGACCTGCCCGGCGTGCTGTCCCACGATGGATTTGACGATGGCCAGCCCCAGACCGTTGCCTTCGATTTCTTTAACCTCCTCGTCGGAAACACGATAAAAGCGTTCGAAAATGAAGGGCAGATCTTTTTGCGGAATACCATAGCCGTTGTCTTTTACGCGAATCGTGATGGAATCCCGGGCAGCCTGTACAGAGAGTTGTATGGAACCTTTTTCAGGTGTGTATTTAATGGCGTTGCTCACCAGGTTGCGCAAGGCCTGTTGCAATTGGAACAGGTCGCCTTGAACTATGGGCTGCTCTTTCGCTGGCTCGAATTGCAACGATTGTTCGGCAGATTCAGCCTGTACCTGGAACTCCTCCACGATCCCGGAGACGAGTAGATTTATGTTTACCGAAGTGGGCTTGAATTCCAGACCGCCTGAATCGATCTTGACCAGTTCAAGCATATTTTGGACAAGCTTATCCATATTCGCGGCGGTATGGCTGATATTTTTCAGGTATTCTGCCTGCTTGTCGTTGAGCGTTCCTAGTTTGGGTACCAGTGTGCTCATCAAGGCAATCTTGGTAAGCGTATTTTTCAGCCCATGCGTGGCCGTGGCAATAAACTCGTTCTTTACATGCTCCAACATTTTGAAGCGGGTAACATCATTCAGGATGGATACACAACCGCCGACCTCGATGGGCGTGATCACTGTTGCAAAGACGCGTTGGTCCGGCCAAAGAATTTCGCCCGCCTGTGTTTTCCCGGTGGTGAGGGCTTTATCCAGGAGATCCATGAATGGATCATATCCAACCCCGCGGCTCAAAGGAGCACCTAATTTTACATTACCATCGCGAAATAATTTTTCGCTGGCAGGATTGAGCAAATTCAGACAGCCGTTCGCATCGAACATCAAGATGGCATCCGCGGCATTTTGCAGAACAGCCCGCATGCGCTGCTGCTCCTGCGCCATTCCGCTGTGCAGTTGGGCATTTTCCACTGCGATGGCTGCCTGGCTGGCAATCGCCTGTAACAGAAGCTTGTGCTCCAGCCGGAAATAGCCACTTTGTTCGTGGGCCAGCACCAGCAGACCAAGCAACCCCAGCCGGCCGAACATGGGAACGATGACCACCGCGTGGATGGGATCATCCGGCGTGACCGGCCAGCGCAAGTCCCTGTGAGCATCCCCGATCAGAATCCCCTGATGAGATTCGGTTATTTGGTCTAAAAGATCAGTCAACGGCGGCAGTTGCGCCTGCAAAGTTGCAGGATCTGAAGAAGAAAAGGTATAACTCTTTAAACTTGGACCATTTGGGGTCAGCAGGACGATGTGCCCGAGCAGAGCTCCCAAAGTTTCCACTGTTCGACGTAATATCAGATTGGTTAATTCCTCAATATCCTCTCGGGCGCTCAATTCCCGGCCGATCTCGGGCAGGAGGTTGAGTTCTTTATTCCGCAGCCGGATATAATCTTCGGCCTCCTTCACACGCAGCCGGGTGCGGATGCGGGCCAACAATTCGCGCCGGTCAAACGGCTTGGTCACGTAATCGTCCGCGCCGATATTCAGTGCATATTGCATGTCCATGGGCTCGAGCCGGGCAGCCGTAAGAATGATAACGGGAATATGGGCGATGGCCGGATCGGAACGGATCTCCTGGAGCGTTTCGAAACCATCCTTGACCGGCATATTTACATCCAAAAGCACCAGGTCAGGCATTTCGGCACGCGTTCTTGCGAGTGCCTGTTGCCCGTCCATGGCAGTCAGGCAGATATAGCCCTCATTTTCCAGGTAACGGGAAAGCAGTGTGATGTTATCCGAGCGGTCATCTGCCACCAGGATTTTTAACTGTGCCTTGGCTTGCGCCAATCGGGGCGCGGGTGTACGCCCCAGATTTTCTATGGCCTTCCCGATGATCTGGCTCATGCGCTCGGGGCGAATGGGTTTGTTGAGAACATCGTTCACTTTCAGGCGCCGGGCGCTCTCTTTGAGGCCGGGTACGTCGAATGCAGTCACCAGGGCGGTGTATTCCGGGCGACCACCCGGGTGTGACTGCATTTTTTCGATCAATTCCAGGCCGTTAATGCCTGGCATGACCATATCGGTAATCAGCAGATCGACCGTCTTGTCGGTTACAAGCTCCAGGGCTTGCTCACCGCTCTCGGCGGTCAGGATCTCGATACCCGGACTTAACTGTGACATGGCGCGTGCCAGCGTGGCAGCGGTATTGGGATGGTCATCAACGATAAGGATGCGCACTGGCGCAGTATTGGTGGAGAAATTGGGCTTATTCATCGATGACATTTTCCCACAGCCCTTTGGCCTGGTGGATTGGGTAAGGTCAACAAATGTTGGCAAAAGTTGGGAAAATCAAAGTCCGCTTCGGGATGCGCACTGAAGCGGACAGGTCATGTTCAATCCGAAGTAGGGAGACCTCGGAGTCTGATGATTATATCAGTCAGCCAAAAGGCGGTAGCCTACCCCGCGCACATTATATACATAGACGGGATGATGCTCGTCCGGATCGATGGCATGGCGAATGAGGTGAATATGATACTTGGAGATCTCCCTGGCTTCATGCGGCTCAGCCTGGAAGCCCTGGGCTTCGGCTACCAGGGTCTGGTAATCCACCACCTCAGGAGCGTGGCGCGCCAGTACGAGCAGGTAATCGAAGGAGGTGGGCGGCAAGTCGCAGGAGCGTTCGCCTATGGTCAGGCGGCGGGCATGCAAGTCCATTACCAGGTTGCCGCGCTTAAGGTGACGATCCGACGGAGCTAATATTTTTGATGGGGAAGAAAGGATTGATTCTTCTGTATCGATATTCCTGAGTTCCGCCTGCAATGCTTCGATCTGCGCCTGGATGGCACGTTTGCGCTGTTCTTTCTGTTGGACCAACAGGATGGCTTTTGTTCGTTCGATGAAAGCCTCCGGTTTGAGCGGCTTCAACAGGTAATCGGTCGCGCCGCTGCGTAACGCCTCCAGGGCGGAATTAATATCTGGTTGGGCGGTAAATAATACCACCGGGATGGTTGGATGGCCGGCGTGGATCAGTTTAAGTACTTCCGGCCCGGCCAGCCCGGGCATGCGGATATCCAGATAGACCAGATCGAAAGGGCTTGTTTCCAGGAAAGCCAGGCCCTGTTCGCCGCTTTCGGCCGTTGTGGCTTCGAACCCGGCGCGTTGCAGCACGCGCGCCAGAGTCTGGCGCAGGGTTACTTCGTCATCAATGATCAGGATTTTGCCGGGATTGGTCATTGTGCAGCTCCGTTTTCGAGCGGCAACCAGATGCTGAACCTGGCGCCGCCCTCCGGCTGGTTTTCCGCCCTGATGCGGCCGTGATGCTTCTGAATAATTTCATAGGATATGGCCAGACCAAGACCGGTACCTTTTTCCTTGTTTGTAATAAACGCCTCGAAAAGATTGGGAAGGATGTTTTTTTCGATCCCCGTACCGGTGTCGGTAATCGTGATCAAGACATCCCGAGATTCTGGCAGACAGGTTGTGGAGGCTATCAATTTCCCCCCGCCTGGCATGGCATCCACTGCATTCATGAACAGGTTGAGCAACACTTGCTTGAGTTGATCGGCGAGGCCGGGGATGGCTGGCAGCAGCGGGTCGGAATGGAATTCAAAGGAGATGGAAGCATGTCTCAGGTGGGTAGCCACCAAGGCATGCACATCTTCAATGATGCTTTTGATCTGGACGGGCTGGAAATCCTCTGCCCCGATGGGCTGGTAGGTAGTGCGCAACCTTTCGAGCAATGTAGCCATCCGTTCGGCTTCTGAAAGAACGATTTTTAAATCCTGCTGGCCCTGCGCAGATACACCTTTTTCGTCTTTAAGTAGGAACAGAGCATTTTGGATGGCCTGCAGAGGATTATTCAATTCATGCGAAACAGACGCCAACAATCGCCCGGCTGTCGCCAGCTTTTCGGTATGCACCAGTTGTGAACGCGTGGCCTGTTCCTGAAGCAGGGAATTCTGCAGGTCGGTATACAGTTGAGCTTTTTGTAAAGCTACGGCCAACTGGTCGGCGACTGCACTAACCAGTTGCACATCCATTTCGGAGAGAACAGCGGGTGGAACCTGATGGATATCCAGCAGGCCCAGAAACCGTTCACCGGCTTTAATGGGAACGGCCAACTCCGATTTCGAATCGGTCAGGAAAGGCGCCCGCACGAAAGAGATCACTTGGTCAACATCATTGGTAAAAAATGGTTTTTGGGTCTCGGCGGTGTACCCGACGATGCCTTCACCGGCGGCAAGACGATAGCCCTGGTTCTTAAATTGTTCGCCGATCTTGCCGCTGCCAGCCCGGAAGACAAAGTCGCCAGTTTCCGGCTGGACTACAAATATCTGTACATAGTAATAGCCAAAGCTCGCCTGCAGGAGATTTACCACGTTCTGCATAAGTTGTCCGGGATCCATGGTGGAGGCCAGGTCCTGGTTGATCCGGTAAAGTGCGTTTGATTCTTTCAGACTATCCAAAGTCATTTCCAACAAGCGCGCGTTATCGATGGAGATGGCGGCCTGTCCGGCCAGGGTTTCCAGGAAGCGTAACCAATTGGGATCCGGAGCAAGCGTGGAACGGTGGAAGATTTCCAAAACGCCGCGTACCTGATCCTTGGCGATCAAAGGAACGCCAAAATAGGCTACAAATTTTTCATTCATAATGGAGCGGGCAAGGATAGGGTTATTTTCCAGTTTAGCCAGGTTGTCAATATGGACAATCCTGCGTTCCATGGCGGCCCGCCCGGCCAGCCCTGTTCCGATTTTCAAACTGGTGTATTTCAAGGCCGGCGTGTGAAAGCCCTGTCCGGCGGCGAAATCGAGGGTTTGTTTCTGCGTGTTCACCAATAAAACAGATGCAGCATCCACCTGTAGTTGCTCAACGATTTGCTGGACGAGTAAATTCAGAATCGTGTGCAAATCCATGCTGCTGTTAATGGCCTCCTCAATGGTATGCAAGGCGCGCAGGCGCTCGATCTGTTGGGATAGGCTTTTTTCGAACTGCTTGCGGTCAGAGATATCGTGGATAATGGCCACTCTGGCCAGACGGCCTTTATAGGGAATGGTTCTGGCACGGATTTCTACGGGGAAGGTACTCCCATCTTTTCTAACAGCCAGGTGCTCATAAGGGCCTTCGAAATTTGCCTCTTCATTGGCGTTCACCAAATTGCGCGATTCGGGGGCCACAAAATTATTCGCGTTTAAACCGATCAACTCGCCCGGTTTGTAACCCAGCATACTGGCTAATTGTGGATTCGCGTCCACTATGGTATCCTGGTCGCTTATCCCAATTCCCTCGGAAGTTGCACTTGATAAGCTGGAAAAGCGTTCTTCGCTATCACGCAGCGCCTTTTCGGATTTATCGCGTTCATTCAGCTCACGATGAACGTCAGCCAAGGCTTTACGAATCCCGTCAATTGCAACTCGAAGAATTCCAATCATGAAAAGAAAGCAGACCGTTTGGAAAATCCAGATTGATGTGGATGTAATTTGGGGCTGGGTTTTCAGAAGACCAGTGGATTGTGCTGCAACCAGCGCCAGACCAAATAAAGCAACGACTATCGTGTAACCCAGCGCAGCACCCAGGCTGATCAGCATACCGATAAGGATGATAATGATCATGTTTGCACCGAACCCGGCTGCTGCTACTCCGCCGGTATTTATCACCGACAAATTCAACGCGATACCAGCTAAAATGGGCAACAGCCAGCCAGCCAACCTTACCCGCCCGATATGGCTCAATTGCCGGATACCCAACAAAATAACAATTGACAAAAAGAGCCATGCCTCGCCCGCCAAAAGATTTCTTGAATGGTCAAATGACGTGAGCAAGGCAAAGGCAAGCAGGCTGATAATTCCCCAGTTGCAAATAATATTAATCTGCCGGGCTTTAGTAGTTTTATCTGGCTGATCGGGGAATTCCGGCGCGGAGAAAAATCTTTCCAGGTTTTTCATGGTATTGGACTCAATGATTCAGATTGGAGTAATGTTCTCTATTTCAAGGCCGGTACCAAGGGAACAGAAACGCTTTTGAGGATTGGGGAAAAAAGGTTTAAGATATTATAACGGAAATGGATGGTCTTTGTATCAATATCAAGGAGATACCTATTGCCATTTTTCACTTATAAAAATGAAACAGTTGGGGCTACGCAATTGTGGTGTAGAATCAATCCGGCTCTCTAAATTCAATCACATTATCGTTTGCAACAACCAGAATAAATACTAATGTCGCGAACCCTGACTGTCGTTACCGCCATCGTTTTGATCTGCCTGGCTATGGCCGCCCTGGGCGGGTTGGTATGGGCTAACACATCCTATGTGCGCGCCCAGCCAGTCGAAAAGGATTTCCTGGTGCCATGGCTGGGGGCGCGTACTTTTATACAGTATGGCGACAGCCCGTACAGCGACCCGGCCACCCAGCGTGCCCAGATCCTGTACTACGGAAGGTTGGCCGCACCAGGCCAGGACCCACTGGCGCTTTGGCTGCCTTTTCCGGTGGAACTTTTTTATTTTCCGATTGCGTTGATTAACGATTATGTTCTGGCGCGCGCCATCTGGATGACAGCCATTGAAATAGCATTGGTGGCGCTGGTTTTCCTTTCGCTGCGTCTGACAGGTTGGAAGCCGGGGCGCTTATTCCTGCCGGTCATCCTGCTCTTCCCATTGTTGTGGATTTACGGGGTGTTTTCGCTCGACAGCGGCAGCGCAGCCGGCTTCATTGCACTGGCCCTGGTGGGTTTCCTGCTGGCGGTACATAGTGAAAGCGACGAGCTGGCCGGAGGTTTGCTGGTCCTGCTGGTCAGTTCTGTCCGCTTTACCGGAGTCCTGGCCTTTTTCATTTTCTGGTGGATCGTGTACCAGCGCCGTTGGCGGGTCTTATGGGGATTCCTGATGGCTCTGGCGGTGCTCCTGGGGCTGGCCTTCCTGTTCCTGCCGGGCTGGTTCCTGCCGTTTTTAACCGGCTTGCTTTCGCATTTTACTTTTAATCCTGGATTTACCACCACCGGTATTTTTGCATCTTTCTCACCGGTGGTTGGCCAGCGGATGGCATGGGTGATGGCGGGTCTTCTTTTGCTCGTGCTGTTTTTCGAATGGGGTAATACCCTTAAGAAAGATTTCAGGGCGTTCCTCTGGATGGTCTGCCTGACGGTATCGGTAACGCCTTTGCTGGGCATTCCGATGGAACCGAAGGAATACCTTATCTTGATTGTGCCGCTCATGCTCTTCCTGGCTCTGTTGCGTGAACGCCGGCCCTGGCTCAAGGACTGGGGGGTGCCGGGTATCATGATCCTCATCCTGGCCGGCCTGTGGTTGGTGGCCATGGCCCTGATCAGGGCGAATGCCTACGTGGCGCTCGGGAATTTGTTGATCCTGTTTCTGCCGGTCGTATTGGTGCTTGGCCTGTACTGGATGCGCTGGTGGTTCATTCATCCTGTTCCGACGAGGATGGAAACGCCTTCATGACCTGGAGAATGACGCTCCTGCTGGCCGTGCTTGGCCTGGCCGTCGCGATGCTGGTGGCGGCCTTTCAGCCTGCACCGGGATATATGGATGCGGACTATTATTATGCCGGGGGGCGTACTCTTGCAACGGGTCATGGCTTTACCGAAATGATGCTCTGGAACTACCTTGATAATCCGGCCGGATTGCCACACCCTTCCAATGCATACTGGATGCCTCTGGCTTCACTCCTGGCTGCAGCCGGAGCGACGCTATTCGGCTCCAATTCCTGGCCGGCGGCCCGCGTAGGCTTCCTGGCGGTAGCGGCTGCTCTTCCGCCCCTGACCTCTGCCCTGGCCTGGAGCCTGAGCAAGCGGCGTGATCTGGCCCTCACATCCGGCTTGTTGGCGGTTTTCCCGGCCTTTTACCTGCCTTTCCTTCCGGTAACGGATACTTTCGGCCTGTATATGCTCCTGGGCGGACTATTCTTTTTATTGCTTTCCCGCTCTTTGTCCCAGACGACCACCCGGTCCTGGCTTTTCACCGCCTTTTTTCTGGGCGTAGTTTCCGGGCTCATGCATCTCTCGCGTGCAGACGGCCTGATATGGTTCCTCCTGGCTATCATTGCCGTTCTCTATTTCCGCAAGCCCGGCCAGCCCCGAATCCATTTCTTTTATTCCTTGGGGCTGGTCATTTTGGGTTATTTATTGATCATGGGGCCCTGGTTCGCCCGTAATTTTTCCGTATTTGGAACCTTGCTGGCGCCCGGCGGCAGTAAAATGCTCTGGCTTGTCAGCTATGACCAGTTGTTTGCCTTCCCGGCCAGCCAGCTGACGATGGCCTCCTGGTGGCATTCCGGTCTGGCTGCCATCCTGGGGGCACGCCTGTGGGCGCTGGGAGTGAACCTTGCCAGTACCCTCTCCGTGCAGGCAGAAGTCTTCCTGCTCCCGTTGATCGGGTTGGCGCTCTGGCACTTCCGCAAAGACCGGCTTGTACAACTGGCTGTTCTGGCCTGGCTGCTGACGCTTGCTGCAATGACGGCGGCTTTCCCGTTTGCCGGGGCGCGTGGCGGATTCTTCCACTCCGGTGCGGCCCTGCAAATAGTCTGGTGGGCGTTGGCGCCGCTGGGCCTGGAACAGATCCTGCAGTGGGGCAGGCGGAAACGCGGCTGGAATGCGGCCCAGGCCGGAACCGTTTTCCGCATGGCGTTGATCGGCTTGGCGGTGCTTTTGACGATCGGGATCGTTTGGAGCCGGGTGATCGGCGGAAATGCCGGTCTGGCGAACCAGCCAAATCTGGGACAGGTCTGGAACCAGGAGGGTTTTACGTATAGCCAAATAGATAATTTCCTGGTGGGGAAAGGTGCGGCTGCGGGTGATACGATCATGGTTGCCAACCCGCCCGGGTTTTACCTGGCTTCCGGGAACCCTTCGATTGCAGTTCCGGATGGAGATATCCATACCTTAATGGCTGCGGCACAGCAATATCATGCCCGATATCTGATACTGGAATCTGGCAGCACACCGTTGGGTTTAATCCCGGTCTATGACAATCCGAATGGACAGATCGATCTGACCTATCTGGGTGAAATCGAGCATGCGCGCATTTTCCATATCCTTAACCAATGATCGTCTGCGCATCCGGTGCGCGCTGGTCTGGCGGATGTTTTTGCCTGCATCCAATTCTGTTTTTACCGGTTTATCAACCGAATAGTCCGGGGACTTTCCATATGTCATCTGTGACCTTTTCCCCATTACGCCGGCGTGATTATTTGATCCTATTTGTTTTGGCATTGCTGGTGGTGCTGGTAATTGTGGCGCTCCAGCCTGTGCCCGGTTATATGGATGCGGATTATTATTTTGCCGGAGGCAAGCAATTAGCCAGCGGGCATGGCTTCAGCGATCCCTTCCTCTGGAATTATCTCGATCATCCGCAGGGGTTGCCGCATCCCTCCAACTCCTATTGGAATCCACTGGCTTCCATTATAGCTGCCGGTGGAATGATCCTGACCGGAAAGATCAATTTCCTTTCGGCGCGGATAGGCTTTATCTTAATGGCAGCCCTGGCTCCGTTAATCGTGGCAGCCCTGGCCTACCGGATCTCTCATAAACGTTCCCTGGCGCTGCTGGCAGGATTATTAACCATTTTTTCCGGATACTACCTGCCGTTTATCGTCACAACCGACAACTACAGTCTTTACATGCTGGTGGGGGCGCTATTTTTCCTTTTGTTGGACAGATTGACCATCCCAAAATCGATCGTACTGGGTGTGCTGGCGGGTGTATTAAACCTGGCGCGTGGGGATGGATTGCTCTGGCTGCCGCTGACCCTGCTGGCGGTAGCAGTACTTGCCTACCGCCAGGCCGCCCCTGGTTTGCGCATACGGCGATCTGCCTTGAATGGTTTTCTGGCCCTGCTGGGCTATCTGCTGGTGATGGGAGCCTGGTTCGCACGCAACCTGGCGGTTTTTGGTGCAGCCATGCCGCCCGGCAGCGGCTATGTGCTGTGGATGACGAGCTATAACCAGATATTTTCTTTCACACCTGAACTGTATACCTTCCATTCCTGGCTCGTAAGCGGATTACAGGAAGCATTAAAAGCACGGGTGTCGGCCCTTGGGCAAAACCTGGGAACCGCTTTCTTTGCGGAGGGAATGATCTTCTTGGTGCCCCTGATCAGCATTGCTGTTTGGAAAGAGCGCCATTCAGCACGTGTCCAACTGGGCATGCTGGGCTGGTTGGGGATGCTCCTGGCAGAAAGCCTGCTTTTCCCATTTGCCAGTGTGAGTGGTGGATTTTTTCATGCCGGAACGGCTTTCCAGCCGCTCTGGTTCGCGCTTGCCCCACTCGGGCTGGAGGTTTGCGTGGTGCGAATCTCCCGGAATAACAGGAAGCTTGCCCGGCTGACCCGGCTCTTTCCTGCAATTCTGTTGATCGTTATGATCCTATTTAGCGCGATGCTGGTGAAGATCCGCGTGGTGGATTCAGGCTGGAACGAAGGTGAATATCTTTATCAGAAAGCGGATCAATTCCTTGTTGCGCAAAATGTCCCTCCGGACGCAATCGTAATGGTACGCAATCCCCCGGCGTATTTTGTCATGACCGGCCGGCAGGCGATCGTTGTTCCCGACGGAGATGTGCAGGTACTCCTGGCTGTCTCCCGGAAATACCATGCATACTATGTAATACTCGAGTCAACCGGGAGTTCCAACCCGTTGTATGACTTATATGAACACCCGGAAGCCTACCCTGAATTCGAACCCCTGGGAGTCATTGGTGACAACCATATCCTCTTCATCAAACCTTCTTCGTAGACGGGATGGCCGCTGGCCTGTCTGGCTGATCCTGGCTCTCATCACAGTGATGAGCGTAGGTATTTATCTGCTGGTCAGCGCTTTCACGTATCGTATCGGTTTCCCGCTGGATGATGCCTGGATCCACCAGACCTATGCACGCAACCTGGCATTACGCGGAGAGTGGGCGTTCAATCCAGGCATCCCATCGGGCGGTTCGACGGCTCCGCTCTGGTCGGCGCTGCTGGCGGTTGGGTTCTTAATTAAACTGGGCCCATATGTGTGGACTTATTTGCTTGGCGCCCTGGCGCTCTGGGTCCTTGCCATGTTGGGCGAAAATGCCGTGCGCGCCCTGGTGCCAGCCTACCGCCCGCGTTTTCCCTGGGTGGGAGTTGCATTGGCGTTGGAGTGGCATCTCGTTTGGGCGGCAGCCTCCGGGATGGAAACGTTGTTGTATGCCCTGCTGGCAACAGCCGCGCTCGTTTTCGTTATTTCCGGCAACCAGAAGTATTTCAGCCTGGGCTTGTTGATCGGCTTGTCAGTCTGGATACGCCCGGATGGAATTACTTTGCTTGGACCGGCGGTGCTGGTAATCCTGTTATGCCAACCTTCCTGGCCAAAGCGTTTGCGGGCACTGGTTAATTTAAGCGTTGGTTTTGGAAGCCCCTTTGCGCTATATTTACTTTTCAACCTCATCTTCTCCCACCAGCCCTGGCCGAACACGTTCTACGCCAAACAGGCAGAATATGCAGTATTACTGAAAGCGCCATTTCTGGAACGGTGGGGGAGCGAAGCTCTGCCACTTTTGACCGGAGTGGGCGTGGTATTGCTTCCAGGAGTGGTGCTGGCAATTGTCTCGGCGGTACGGCGGCGGGCCTGGGGGGTAGTTGCCACAGCCATTTGGTTGGTGGGTTTCCTGGCCTTGTATGCCTGGTTCTTACCGGTCACCTACCAGCATGGTAGGTATGTGATGCCCTCCATGCCGATATTCTTTTTGCTTGGACTGGCAGGCCTGGTGGAGTTTGGCACTCGCAAGCGTGCCTGGTTGTTGTTGAATTTTTGGAGACTGGCAATGGGGGCAGTCCTGGTTGTTTTCTGGGGATTGGGCGCATTTACCTACGCCCAGGATGTTGCCGTGATTGAAAGTGAAATGGTCGCGACGGCAAATTGGGTTTCGGTGAATGTGCCGCCGGGAACGCTCGTGGCGGCCCACGATATCGGGGCGCTTGGATATTTTGGCAGGCATGCGTTGATCGATCTGGCCGGTCTTGTCTCGCCTGAAGTTATTCCGTTCCTGCGGGATGAGAATCAATTAGGGATCTATATGACCAGCCGTGGGGTTCGTTATCTCGTGGCGTTCCCGGACTGGTATCCAACTTTGACCGCCCATCTTACCCCTGTTTTCACTACAGGTGCGCGCTTTGCTCCCTCCCAGGGAGGGACAAATATGACCGTGTATCGTTGGCCGGCTCCATGAAGCCCGCAGGTTTAATTGCCGCGTTGGATGACCTGTGCTATACTTTGGTTAATTAGTTTTTTCAAAATCGCCGGACTGAACATCCAGGGATATAAGTGAAAAATGCATTGACCATTGCACAAGCAGGTAAAGAAGGCGATTACCCTAATTCTGGCAGGTAAAAAATGGTAGATGTCTCTATTGTAGTTGTGGACGATCATCCATTATTTCGTCAGGGAGTCGTGAACACTCTTTCCCTTGAACCGGGTTTTACGGTTGTCGGTCAAGCAGAGAATGGCCACGATGCTCTGGCGATAATTCGTAAATTGCGGCCATGCGTCGCCGTCGTCGATATCAATCTGCCGGGAGTGAATGGGCAGCAAGTTACGCATACGGTGGCCCAGGAAAAATTGCCAACCCGGATTGTACTTCTAACTGCGTATAACGATCAGGAGCAAATTATTCATGCTGCCTGGGCAGGCGCCTCGGCCTATTGTTCGAAGGATGTTGATCCACACCAATTGGTCCAGACTATCAAGGAAGTCATGGATGGAAAGTATGTGATCGAAGGGCGTGTTTTCACCCGGCAGGAATTTGAATATTGGCTTGAAGAAGAGATGGAAAAAGCCCGCCATCTTTACAGTGAACCCGGCAGCCCCTTTCATCCCCTCTCTGATCGTGAAATGGAAGTTCTGACCTGCGTAGTCAGAGGCATGAGCAATAAAGAAATCGCAGCTTCCCTTGGAATCAGTCACCAAACGGTAAAAAATCATGTGACTTCCATCCTACGGAAATTCGGCGTGGAAGATCGTACGCAAGCAGTCGTTTATGCGCTTAAACGTGGCTGGGTAAAACTGCTGGATAAGCAAACACAACCTCAGGAGTGATTTATGGCATTACCCAAGGTCGAAAAAGTACAGACGTCATCCATTGATGATCCGAAACAATTGATCCAGTCGGAGCTCGATGATACAACGCGCGCCCTGAAAGAGATTACCCTCATGCTGGAACAAAGCCGGGTTGAACTTACTAAATTGACTCAACGTAACACGGCTGTGAATGCACACCTGCAGCAGATCCACGATCAACTTGGCAAGTTACCCGCTGAAGAAGTCCGAACTGTATATGATTCTGCGTTAGATGCACAGCAACGCCTGTTTCAGATGCGCGGCCAGCTGGAGAAGCTGCAAAGCGATCAGACTCATCTCGAACATTATAAAGGGATGTTGGACCGCTTGAAGGGTGCAACCAGTACAGGCGGGATGGGGGGAAATGGCAAGAGCGAAAAGGGTGGCATGGCTGGCGTGGAGATGCTGGTAAATGCTCAAGAGTCAGAACGCCAGAGACTTTCCCGCCAGATGCATGACGGTCCGGCCCAGGCACTTTCGAATTTTATTCTTCAGACTGAAATTGCCATGCGGTTGCTGGATGTGGACCCTGCCCAGGCTCGCAACGAACTCAGTAATCTAAAAGTGGCAGCGATGAGCACTTTTCAGAAAGTCCGCAATTTTATTTTTGAACTTCGTCCAATGATGCTGGATGATCTGGGACTTTCACCGACCATCCGCCGGTACGCCGATACATTCAAAGAGCAGGCTGGCGTTGAAGTAAGTGTGATCATTTCGGGGAATGAACGACGGTTGGAATCATACGTCGAGGTAATGGTTTTTCGGTCCATGCAGGAATTGCTCAGCAACGCCGTCCACCAGAACCAGGCCACCCTGGTCAAAGTCCAATTGGATCTTGGCGATACTGCCATTCGATTGTCGCTGGATGATAACGGCAACGGTTTTGATACCGATTTGCTTGAGAAAGAATCAAATCTTAGTCTGAAATTGATCAAGGATCGCGCTGAAATGCTCGGAGGCAAGTTTGATGTAGATACTGCTCCGGGTAAAGGCGCCCGGGTCACTTTGACGATCCCGGTGCATGGTTAAGATTACATAATTGTAAAGAATTTGCAATGAAATAATATTGTTTCAAACGAATAAATAATATACAATACATCTGTCTTACCAAGTTGAACTACCCTCTCTGAACGGCCTTCAGAGAAATCCAAAAAGGAAAGGAGGTGAAACCTCATGTTATTCGCCCCTAAGGAAAAAGGCCAGGGCCTGGTCGAGTATGCGTTAATCCTCGTTTTGGTTGCAGTCGTCGTAATTGCAGTTTTGTTGATCCTCGGCCCGATCATTGGCAATGTATTCACCAAAATCAATTCAAGTTTGCTTCATTAGTCCGATATATTATCAAGGTCAGTGGGACTCTGTTATGCAGAGTCCCACTTTCTTTTAATTTAGTATGGTAAATGTTTGTATAGTACTTGTAATGACGATTTATCGTATATGGGGAAAAAAAGATATATAATACCTACATACGATCTCTGAATGGCTTTCAGAGAAATTCAAAAAGGAAAGGAGGTGAAACCTCATGTTATTCGCCCCTAAGGAAAAAGGCCAGGGCCTGGTCGAGTATGCGTTAATCCTCGTTTTGGTTGCAGTAGTCGTAATTGCAGTTTTGTTGATCCTCGGCCCGATCATTGGCAATGTATTCACCAAAATCAATTCAAGTTTGCTTCATTAGTACGATATATTTTTGGGGTGGGTGGGACTCTGTCATGCAGAGTCCCACTTTTTTAGCCGGTAATGGGTTACCATTTATTGAATTATTATGGAAAGTTCTTAAATGCAATTAAATCTATCTTGGGGTAATAGTAAAGTCTTCATTTTTACTGTATAATGATAATATAAATCCAAGTTATAAGGAGTATCCTATGAAACGCGGGCGAATATTCATTTACTTGGCACTGATAATAATCATAGCGGTAGTTGGAGGGGCATTGTATCTTTGGCGACGTCCGGCTGCTTCGCCTCCTCCTGCTGCTTCAACCCAAACGACGCCACAAATACAGTATGTTGGGATAATTACGGCCGGGCAAAATATATCTGCTGGAACTGTTATCACCGATGGAATGTTAAGTTCCATTCAAATCCCACAGAACAAACTTGTGCAAGGCTTATTCACTAATAAAGCTGACGTTGTGAATATGTATGCCAAAATTAGTATTACCCAGGGTGTCCCACTTACTGATTCAATGGTTTCAGTGTCACCGGGTAACGTAAACCTGCCGGGTTCCACCTGGGCTCCATACATCCCGGAGGGAATGACGGCTGTGTCGATCCCGATTACCCGACTTTCTTCAGTGGCATATGGTATCCGAGAAGGAGATTATGTCGATGTGATTGTTTCGATGCTCCTGGTGGATGTCGATCCCGCCTTGCAGACCGTTCTGCCGAACAAAATAGCGGGGTTGGATAACAGCACAACAACCAATGGGGTACTTAAGATCACACAAGGCGATGTAACCCAGGGCCATTTCGAAGTGGACCAGGTTGCCACAGACCCGCCTTCCAATATGCTGGTTTATGTACAACCATCCGAGAATCAGCGTGCCAGGCTGGTTACCCAGATGATCATGCAGGATATACAAGTACTGCATACCGGCACATTTCCTTTGCCGGGCGAGTTTGAAACAGATTTGTCGGCCGAGGTCGGAGGACCTACTCCCACTCCGTTACCTGCAAACCAAACACAGGCCGCTCCGGTAATCATTCGCCCGGACCTCATTACAGTAATGGTATCTCCGCAAGATGCAGTCACATTGACTTACTTGATTTATAGTGGTGCGTCCATCACACTGGCGCTGCGTAATCCTAACGATAAAACGGCGATTACTCAGCCTGATGCGGCCATGCTGGAATATCTCCTGACCCAATATAACATTCCTGTTCCGGCAAAATTGCCATACGCGATGCAGCCGCGCTTGGACACCATCACGCAACCCAAGTTACCTAATGATACGCCTTAGCCATCAGGTTATTCAAATACTTGTGGTAGTAGACTTACGCGTGGAGAATATGTATGGCTGATGGTGAGAAATTTCGCGTTTTGATCGTCGACGATATCGCTGAGACACGCGAAAATATTCGAAAACTTTTGCAGTTCGAATCGGATATTGATGTAGTTGCAGTTGCTCGAACCGGAAGGGAGGCAATTCAACTAACCCAAGAGGTCAACCCGGATGTTGTCCTGATGGACATAAACATGCCCGATATGGATGGCATAGCTGCTACAGAAATAATCCGGCAAAAGATGCCATCGGTTCAGGTAGTGGTCCTTTCGGTTCAAGGGGATCAAAACTACATGCGCAAGGCCATGCTGGTCGGGGCGCGCGATTTTCTGACCAAGCCTCCCATGCCAGATGAATTGGTGGCTGCTATCCGGCGAGCGGGGAAGATGGCACGCGAAGAACGTGCCAAGAATGCCCAGGCTTACGTGGCTGCGCCGGTTGGCGCAAACTTCAATGCTGCGGCCGGGTCGAATGCGCAGGGCAAGGTCATTATGTTTTACAGCCCAAAGGGTGGAACGGGTACCACCACACTGGCAGTCAATGTAGCCGTTGCGTTATGTAATGAAGAGACGCGTGTCGTGATCGTGGATGCAAGCCTCCAATTCGGCGATGTGGCGCTCTTCTTGAACGAACAAGGCAAAAATACCATTCTGGATCTGGTCGGACGCGCGGATGAATTGGATCCCAGTATCGTTGACGATGTCATGATCAAACATGCCGTGTCTGGAGTGCATGTTTTGGCATCTCCCTCGCGCCCTGAACACGGTGAGAAAGTAAACCCGGACCAATTCACGAAACTACTCCGTTATTTACGCCAGTTATATGGTTATATTGTCGTGGACACCAGTTCTTATTTGAATGATGTCACTTTATCGGTATTGGACGTTGCCGAAGTGGTTGTTCTGGTGACTGCCCAGGACATTCCCTCGATTAAGAACGATCGCCTGTTCCTTGACCTCTGCTTGACATTGAGCATCCCGGTTGAAAAGGTGGCGCTCGTCATGAACAAATATGATAAACGGATCGCCATTCTTCCAGAAAAGATTGGCGAGAATCTCAAGCAGCCAGTTGTGGCAGTCATTCCATTGGACGAAAAGACAGTCATCCCATCGGTCAACCGGGGCGTTCCTTTCATGATCGATAACAAGACTCAACCAGCTGCCCGGGGGGTTTATACACTTGTAGAAGCATTGCGGGCCAGGCTGGTCAAACAGGAAATGGTTGAGCCCGAAAAAATACTTAAACGGTAAAAAGGTCAGTGAGGAGGTTGTGAATGTCTTTATTGAAACGTATTGAGCAGGGACAGGGAAGTGCTTCTGAACAATTGCCCGCCACTCCTTCAACAACAAGTGGAGATGCGTCCCGCTTATCATCATTACAAGCCAGGCGGGTAAGCGCTCCCAGTGCGGCTCCCCAAGCGGGAACCTATTTTGATTTGAAAACGCGTGTCCAGAATCGGCTGCTCGCCGAACTTGATCCTTCCTTGGATATCACCAAAACAGAAGATGTCCGCAAAACGATCCAAAACTTATTCGAACAAATCTTGAGCGAGGAGAACATTGTTCTTTCCCGGCCCGAGCGTGCCCGGCTGTTCGAACAAATTTCAGCAGAAATCCTGGGATTAGGGCCCCTGCAACCGCTTCTGGAGGATGAGTTTGTTACAGAAATTATGGTGAATGGGGCAAAGAACATTTATGTAGAGCGCAAAGGTAAAATTCATCGGGTGCCGGTCACATTTGAAAGCAATGACCACGTCATGCGCATTATTGATCGTATCGTAGCGCCGCTCGGGCGCCGCATCGACGAGTCCAGCCCATACGTAGACGCACGTCTGGCAGATGGCTCCCGTGTGAATGCTGTTATTCCTCCGATCTCCCTGATTGGACCAGCACTGACAATTCGTAAATTTTCCAAAATCCCAATTACTCTTGAACAATTGATCCAATATGGAACACTTACTGCCGAATCGCTGCAGTTTTTAAAAGCCTGTGTAGAATCGCGGTTAAATATTGTCATTTCAGGTGGTACCGGTTCTGGCAAGACCACGTTGTTGAATATCCTTTCCACATTTATTCCGTCTGATGAGCGGATCTTAACCATCGAAAACGCAGCAGAATTACAGCTACGCCAGGAGCATGTAGTCACTCTTGAATCGCGCCCGGCTAACATTGAAGGCCGAGGCGAGATTACCATCCGCATGCTGGTGGTTAATGCATTGCGCATGCGGCCTGACCGGATTATCGTTGGCGAGATCCGCGATGACGCTGCGCTGGACATGCTGCAGGCCATGAACACGGGCCATGATGGTTCTATGACGACTTTGCACTCTAACTCCCCCCGGGATACCTTGTCCCGTTTGGAAACTATGACATTGATGGCTGGGATGGAGTTGCCTGTGCGGGCCATCCGTGAACAGGTTTCGGCAGCGATTAACCTGGTGGTTCACCAGGAGCGCATGCGCGATGGTTCACGGCGGGTGACGAACATTACCGAGGTAAGCGGCATGGAAGGTGATGTTATCACCACCATGGATATTTTCGTTTTTGAGCAGACTGGTTTCGAGAATGGAAAAGTTCTCGGCCGGTTGCGGCCGTCCGGGCTAAGGCCGAAGTTCATGGACAAGCTTGAAGCGGCCGGTATTCACCTGCCGCCATCCATCTTTGGTGTTGGCAGCAGACAAAGATATTAATACAACAAGGATATACTTTACTGGACAGGTGATAAATGGCGATAGTTTTGATGATTGGAGGCGGTCTCGCAGTTGTTTTATTGATCGTGGGGATTGTGGTTTCGTCTTCGGGCGAGAGAACACTGGTTGATGACCGCTTAAACAAATATCTTGAAGCAGATGAACAGAATAACGATGTCGATAAGGAATCGAAAGGTGCGTTAACCGATTGGGTAAATAAACGCGTCGAGAAATCTTCCTTTGGCGACCGAATTGCGCGCGACCTGGCCCGGGCTGATTTGAAATTCAAACCCGGCGAATACATGGCGCTATATGTCATTGCCACAGTGGGTGGGGCATTGATTGTATACATGATCGGGGGCAGGCTACTCCTTTCCGCTTTAATCGGAGCAGGCATCGGTGCATTTTTACCCGGCCTTTATCTTAATTCCCAGAAAGGCAAGCGTCTGGTCAAATTTAATGATCAGTTGCCCGATATGCTGAACCTGGTAGTGAATGGCCTGAGGGCAGGCTATTCCACCATGCAAGCAATGGAAGCAGTCAGCAAAGAGTTGCCAGCCCCGATCTGCGATGAATTCAAGCGTGTGGTTCAGGAAATGCAGTTGGGTATCCCCATGGAAAAGGCATTGGATAACCTTCTGCGCCGGATCCCAAGCGAGGATCTGGATTTTGTTGTAACTGCCATCAATGTCCAGCGTGAAGTAGGTGGTAACCTGGCCGAAATCATGGATGTAATTTCCTACACCATCCGCGAGCGCGTCCGTATCAAAGGCGAAATTCGCGCCCTGACGGCACAAGCTATTTATTCCGGTCGTGCGCTTGCAATCATGCCTCTTGGTCTCCTGTGTATTCTATATTTCCTAAACCGTACCTATGTTATGGAATTCTTTAAAAATGGCTTTTGCGGATGGGTCCCGCTGGCTGTGGCAGGATTATTAATCATATTCGGGTATTTTGTGATGACCCGGATAGCAAATGTAGAGGTGTAATTATGGTAGCTACTATAATTATCGTTGTTGTGTTGGCCATTTTCATTGGCGCGGGTCTGGTAGTTGTTGCTGGTGTCAGGAAATCGAAGAACCTGACGGAGGATCCACTGGCCGAACGTTTGGCTGAATATAGCCAGCGTGGTGAATCGGTCTCGCTTGAACAAATCGAACTTGCACAACCTTTTTCTGATCGGGTTGTGATGCCGTTCATGCGGCGGATGGGTGAAATATCGACGCGCTTTACGCCTCAGAATGTTTTGGAGCAGACTCGCAAGAAATTGGAACTGGCAGGAAATCCGGGACGGATGGATGCTTCCACCTTCATGATATTGCATTTTGTGGCAGCAGTATTTTTGGGCGGCTTGATCTTCGTGATTTCTCTCTTCTCGCATACTTTTACACTGCCTATCAAGATATTACTGATCGCGGGCTTTACGGTGCTGGGATATTTTCTTCCGGATCTATTGCTTAAGAGCCGTATTGACAGCCGTCAAAAATCGGTACGCCGGGCCATGCCAGACGCGCTCGACTTGTTGACAATCTGCGTGGAAGCCGGGTTGGGCTTCGATGCTGCCATGTCGAAAGTTCATGAGAAGTGGGATAACGAACTTGCAATGGCCTTTGGCCGGGTGATCAGGGAAATCCAACTGGGAAAGCTTCGGCGCGATGCTTTGCGGGATATGGCAGAGAGACTCGGAATAGCTGAAATGACCAGTTTTGTTGCGGCTGTCGTTCAATCTGAGATGTTGGGCGTCAGCATGGCGAAAGTGTTGCGTATTCAATCTGACCAAATGCGTGTTCGTCGCCGCCAGTATGCGGAAGAGCAAGCCCATAAGGCGCCGATCAAAATGATCTTCCCAATGGGCCTGTTGATCTTTCCTGCCTTGATGATCGTTCTCTTGACGCCGGCGGCTTTGCGGCTGATGGGATCGTTAAAGTACTTCTCTTAGACGACTGACAGGAAGTGTCAGGATTATTTCGTCTCCTACACTGGCTAAGGGGGGTGGTCTGGACTGGCTTTTCCCACCGGTCTGTGGAGGTTGTAATCGGAAGGGATTCCGCTGGTGCCCAGATTACCATCGGCAGGTTATTCGGGTTCCGGAGCCTGTTTGTCCATACTGCGGACTGCCGCTTTCCCATCCCGGTCTTTGCCCATTCTGCCTCGAATCTCAGCCTCCTTATAAAACAATGCGCCCCAGGGTGGTCTTTGAAGGGCCCACCCGTCACGCGATTCATACCATGAAAAATAGGCGGAACGCCCCCCCTGGGGAGGTATTGGCTCCCCGCCTGACATTATATGCGCGTAAATTGGGCGCTCAGGAGGAGGTTCTGGTGGTTCCAGTACCATTGGGTAAGCAACGGATGAAGGAAGGCGGCTACAATCAGGTAGGCCTATTCACCAGGCCATTGGCAGGCATACACGATTGGCGCTACTCGCCGCAGGCTTTGGTTCGAACGCATGCGATACGCAGCCAGGCAGGGTTTTCCCCCTGGATGGCATGAAAAATGTATCCGGCGCATTCAGCGCCGAACCCACTTTAGCGACAAGGAAGGAGATATGCTGTTGGTGGATAATATCATTACAACCGGCGCTACCCTGGCGCCCTGTTCCGATGCTCTTGTCAAAGCTGCCGCTTGGAATGGCTATTTCCTCACCCTGGCGAGCGCATTACCGCACCACGGACCTCAAATTGTTTGATAAAATCCAAACCTCACAAGGAGCGAACTATGACAGTTAATGTGGAAATCTACGCACGAAATATGGAAGTGGATGAGCCCATCAAGGATTATGTGACGAAGAAAGCCTCCAAACTGGACCGGTATCTGAACGATATCGAACAGGTCAGGGTGGATCTGGAATATTTCAAATCGGCCCGCAGCGCCACCGATCGTTTTGTGGCCCAGATAACCGTGCGGGGTCGCCGGGCCCTTTTGCGCACCGAAGAGCGTTCGGATGTGCTTAACACCGCTTTTGACGCCACCATCGATAAAATGCAGCGGCAGTTGGAGCGCTACAAAGGGAAACATTATCGTGGGCGTGGCGACGGTCGCCCGGTGGTTGAAGTTCCAGAGTTGCAGGGGGAAACATCCGATGAGCCCCTTAGCGTTATCTCCCGGCGCAAGACCTTCAATCTGATTCCGATGAGCGAGGCGGATGCACTTGAACAGATGAAACTACTGGGACATGATAATTTCTTTATCTTTTTCAATGATGAAACGGATACGATCAGTGTCCTTTACCATCGTCGCGACGGCACGTATGGATTGATCGAGCCTAAGCTCGGCTAAGCATCCGTAAAAAATGCCACTGGCCCGGAGACTTGCCGGGCCAGTGTTTTATGAGAGAGCCATGGAACATCTTGAATTTGACGATAACCTGTTTGATCAAGGGCTGGCCGGCGGTAAAGTTAATGCCGAGGAAATTAAAAAAGCCATTTCCAGCATCCTGCTGGCGGTCGGCGAGAACCCCGAACGCGAAGGCCTGAAACGCACTCCGGAGCGGGTTGCCCGCATGTATGCTGAATTATTTTCCGGATATAAAGCTGACCCGGTTGCTGTGGTAAACGATGCCATTTTTGAGGTTAAATATGACGAGATGGTGATCGTACGGGATGTGGAATTCTATAGCCTGTGCGAACATCACATGTTGCCATTTATGGGCCGTGTCCATGTGGCTTATATCCCGGATGGAAAAATCATTGGCCTTTCCAAAATCCCTCGTATTGTGGATATATTTGCCCGCAGGCTGCAGGTTCAGGAACGCATGACCCGCCAGATCGCCGACCTGATCCGCGACCTGCTCCATCCGCAGGGAGTGGGCGTGGTGGTGGAAGGTCTGCACCTGTGCATGATGATGCGCGGGGTTCAAAAGCACAATGCCCGCATGACGACTTCGGCCATGCACGGCGCGTTCCGGGCCAACCTGGCAACACGTCAGGAGTTTCTTGAAAATATTGGGAGAGGGGCTTCTCCTTTACAAATTTAATAACCGAAAAGACGCACCCTTCAAGAACTGGCGCAGATATTTTGTTCAAAATAACCCCTAAATCAGTTGCGTAAAAATCATTTTGGCTCTAAACTATTGGTAACACAAAATGAATTGTAACTGGTGATTATATTGCCTGGTGGTTATGTTGACAAAACCTCTCACTTACGTTGGCATTGATCCTACGGCTGGACGGTTTCCGTTCACTCTTGCAGCAATAAATCAGGACCGCAAGCTACTGGTATTGGCTGCTGGCGATATCGATGATGTCCTTGCATTTCTTTCTGAACAGAAGTCCTGCGTGGTAGCGGTAAATGCTCCGCCGCGACCCAACCACGGACTTGTCCGAAAATCCCTGGAGAAACAGAACCTGGCTCCAGGGCAACTCCGAGGATCCGACTTACGCCAGGCAGAAAGCGAGCTGCGCGCGCATGGCATCTCGGTATCGCCCACACCCGCCCGCCTGGAGGCGTGCCCGGCCTGGATGCAGATGGGTTTTGAATTATTCCACCACCTGGACGAGGCTGGATTCAAGCAATACCCAACCGAAAGGGCCTCACAGCAATGGCTGGAGACGCATCCCCATGCTGCTTTTTGCGCCCTGCTGGGCCAAATTCCTCTTTCCAAGCCGACCCTGGAAGGAAGGCTTCAACGCCAGATCGCCTTATATGAGCAAGGCATAGATATGAAGGACCCCATGGAGTTTTTTGAGGAGATCACTCGCCATAAATTGCTGCATGGAGCATTCCCGATGGAACTGGTATATTCCGCTGAAGAATTGGATACTTTGATGGCGGCTTACATGGCTTTTTGTGCGGTTAATTGTCCACAGGATACCATCCTGATTGGCGACCTTCACGAAGGACAGATCGCTTTGCCGGTGATGAGCTTGAAAGAAAAGTACAGCTAGATTCAAGAGCTTTCGACAAAGGTTAAAAAATTCGGAGACCACCAGGCGGGGTGATCTCCGAATTTTTTAATTTACCAGACCCATGCTAGCTATTCGTTTCAACATCCGGCTGCTTTAATTCTTTTCTGGCCTTTAATCCTTCCAACACCGCCGGAACAAGTGAGATCAGAATAATTGCGATGATGACCAGTTCAAAATGATCCTGAACAAAGGGGATATTGCCGAAGAAGTAGCCCAGTAGTGTGAAGGTTGCAACCCAGGTGGTGCCACCAATGATATCCCAGGTTAAGAAATAACCATAAGGCATTTTACTAACGCCGGCTACAAAGGGGGAAAATGTACGAATTATGGGCACAAAGCGGGCCATAAAGATCGTCATGCCGCCGTGTTTTTCATAGAAAGCTTGCGTACGGTGCATGTATTCTTTCTTAATCCATTTTACTTCGCCAGTATAAGCCTTTGCACCAATTGCATGTCCAATCCAATAGTTTACATTATCTCCCACAACGGCTGCGGTAGCCAATAAGATGAATAGCAACCAGGGGTTGAATGCACCTTGAGCGGCGAAGGTCGCCGCAGCGAAGATGAGCGAATCACCCGGCAGGAAAGGGGTGATTACGAAGCCGGTCTCCATAAAAATAATGAAGAACAACAGGCCATAAGTCCAGGCACCATATTGGGCGATAATAGCGCTCAAATATACATTAAAGTGAAGAATGAAATCGATCCCTTTGTGAATGAGGTTCATGAAACGTCCTTGAAAAATGAGATTGAGGCTGAAATTATATCATGTGCTCGGGAGATCCCAAGACCTCTGGTTCCCTCTGGCGCATTTTCCGGTTGATCAGGACCAGGGCGGGCAGAGTAATCAGCACCAATAGCCCGAGCACAATGGTACCCGCCAGGGAGAATGAATCAAACAACTTGGGGTATGCATTATTGTTAAGATAAGGTTGGAGGGAACCTAATTCAAGAATAATTGCAGCGCTGTTCCATAATCCATGCAGCGAGACACTCAGGATATAGGTGCCCAACAAACGCAGACGTTTCCCCTGGCCTGCAGACGCGATTCCCCATCCCATTAAACCGCTGCCAAAGATGTGCATCAGTCCGCCGCCTGCACGTGCCACCAGGAGTTGCTCCCAGCCCTGGCCGGGAGTGCTGCTCGCCAACAGGCTTTCCACCAGGGCGAACCCGGCTCCACTGATAATGCCCAGGGCAAATCCCTGCGCCGGTCTGGCTATCCGTTTTGCCAGAAGCCAGACGATGGCAGGTTTGAGGGATTCTTCGATCACGGGCGTGAACACGCCCAGGAGTAAGAAAAGGCCGATGAGGGCAAATGGATTGAGCAGGTATGGAGCCAGCACCTGCATCACGCTATCGATATCAGTCAGGCCGCGCACCTGCGAGATGATTTGTTGGAGGGTGGCCAGCGAATTTGGATTAATCACCAGGAAGAATATCAGGATGATGAGCATGCCTACGAAAACCAAAAGCTCCAACACGGTTGCCAGGAACGGCCCGAAGGTCATCCCGATTCCCAGGCCCCCCCAGAACCGGTTGCGGGATCCCAGCGGAATGCCCCCCAGCCCAATCCAGACCAGCAGCACAATTGGCAGAGAGATCGAGATAATATAGAAAGGGGCCGCCGGTAGCCAGCCCCACGAAAAGTTTTGGTAAAGATAATCACTCAGCAGGACCGCCCCGATCCATCCGGCTGCCATGGCGATCACCTGCCAGACTTTTACCGGCCTGGCTTGAAACGCCTGGATCGGTTTGCCTCGCATTCTTTGAAAGCTAAAGAAGACTGCTGGTAGTAAGGCCAGCCCGCAGAACCCCATTCCACTGGCAATGATGAAATTGGTACTGATATTTGTACCTGTTCCGGATTGAGGAGCGACGAGTTCGAGGCCTCCCGAAACCAGCATGAGGCCGGCCAGACCCAGATACAATACCAAACCGGCAAGCAGGAGGATAAAGAGCAGGATGGATTGCCAGTTGTACCTGTCATTTTTAGCGAGCATAAATTTTCCTACTTTCCCGCAATGATGATGTTGATCAGTTCATCCCCTGCCGGAAGTACCACTCCCGGTTGAGGGTTACGTGCCGTCAGCGCTGAAAGGACCGGCATCCCGCTAAGCACTTTCCCAAAAATAGTATACTGGCCGTATAGCTGTTCGGCGGGAGAAAGGGTGATAAAGAATCGACCACTGTTCGTGTTCGGCCCGCTGTTATCCATGGCTACCAGGCCAGCCTGATCGAAGTGCAGATCGGCGGAAATCTCGGTTCGAAAAAGGTAACCGGTGTTGCCCATACCTGTCTCACTCGGATCGCCGGTCATAACCAGAAAACCAGGCAGCACTTTAAAGAATGTTATGCCATTGTACCAGCCGCTCTTGGCCAGGCTGACAAAGTTATCTACGGCCTGCGGGGCCTTATCTGGAAATAGCTGGATAACCACATCGCCTTTGGAAGTGTGGAGCGTGGCGATATATTGCTTGAGTGGGTCGATCACCCAGGGTGGGCAGGCGCTGAACTGGCGGGCGGTCAGCGCCTCCATCCTCACCACCGTATCGAGGCTGGCAAAATCGGCCAGCCCGTTATAGGGGGTGGACCCATTGATAAACATCAGCGGCGGCACGATCGGCTGGGAGGCAGTGGATTGAAGCGCTTGCTGGAGCCGGTCTGCCACCGGTTTGCCATTAAAATCCGTTTGGAATTTGGTTGTGTCCATTCCAAGCCCGGCCGCCTGCTGGATTGTCCAGGTCTGGAAGGCTGCCGGAGTGAGCGCAGACCAGGTTGACTGTTTATCGAACAGCAGGTCGTGCATTTCCCAGAACTTTCCTTGCAGATCGGCTGCTTCGACTGCCTGGGTGGCAAGGGCATCCTTATCGCGGCTGGATAACGGGGTGTTTACAAAAACAAACCGTACATCATTCGGGTGGGTCAGGCGGATTTGTTTTAGAACGGCAGCCAGCAAGGCGCAATACGGGCATTGGTAATCGCTGAAAACCACTATGGTTACCGGTGCATCTGCCGGCCCGGTGGCGTGGGCATGCTGGCCCAGATCGGCTGGAAACGCCTCGGGTGTGATGGGGACATGCAGGATCGTGCAAGTCATGGCAGCAGGTGTGGAGGTTGGGGGCAGTGGAGAGACAGTTGCTTGTGCCACAGGCAGAGTGGCGTCGCCGGTTTGCGGAAAGGGTGCGCAGGCAACGAACATCAAAGCAGACGCCAGCAGCAAAAATCCAAATAATAGCTTGTGCATTTTCACTCGATTCGCTTGGCCAGGGCATTCTGGAGTTGTTGGAATGAACTCATTTGGGCAATCGTCTTCAAAAAAACCGCCAGGGAATTGCTCTGGGCACGTAGTGCCCGAACAGCCGGCCCGACCGGATCTTCACCGGCGGCACCGCCCGGGACATCCGCGTAGGCTCCGTAAAAGGCAAAATAAGCCTGGTTGAGCTTGCGGATCGGATAGCCATTGTCCCAGAAGACCTGGCGGCGTTGATCCATATAGGCCTCGGCTTCCTTGATCTTTCCCTCTGCCAGCAGTGCATCCACTTGGACCCGCGTGGTGTGCATTTCCGCCCGGAAGTCAAAACTGGCCCGGACAGGGCTGGTTGAAAGGCTGGCTGTTTGGATCTGCATGGCGGATTGGGCAGCTATTTCCGGATAGTACCGTTTTAGGAGAGCTGCGCCTATTTCGCCTCCAACAATATCCGCAGTGGTTTCATTCATCGTCCGCAATGCCGGGCTGGTATCGTAGTTCAGGCCAAGCGGACGCGAGTCCAGCCAGTTGTGAGTCCACTCATGTGCAATCGTATCCGACAACCAATCCAGGGAGGTCGTGCGCTCGATCATGGTCGGGTAGGTGCCAATGCCTCCCACCGGGACAACCAGCGAAGAGACATCCAGGCCCTTATCCACCTGGTTCTCCAGCTTTACCTGTTGGTCGACGGTCAGATCGGGGATGAGGGAAATGGAGGCATCCTCCTGGATCTTGTTGCGCGGGGAGATGATCAGGTTATATGGCAGGGGCGTCAGATGAAACAGTACCGGCGGGATCGGTTGGCCGCCGCTGGTCAGGCCTTGTTCCGCCAAAGTGGCAGAAACCTGTTCCTGCAGAATAGACTCGGCCATCGGGTCGAGCTGGCTCTGGCGGGTGTATAACCCGGCTAATTCGGCCCGCAGCGAAGCGGAAGCAGACCCGGGGTTTTTGACTGAAGGATCTGAATAGATCAAATCCAGCTTGTTTTCATCCTGAAGGATGGTATCCATCAGGTGGAAATAATCCACCACTAGCTGGTGTCGGGCGGGTCCGTTGAAATAAAAGGGAGCCGAGAGGGCGGATTGTCCGAGTTTGACCCCGAAAGCATCCACCGTCCAGTTGACAAAATCGAATTCAATCGGACGGGTATAGCGGCGGGCGGCCTCGCCGGGAGCGCTGGAAAACAGCAAGGTGCTGCCTGCCAGCAGGATGGCGAAGAAAATAAAATAGATGCCGATTTCGAGGCCGCGCAGAATACGGATGAGCCAGTACATGAGGAAATTATATCTGGCAGCATGAGTTGCAGATTAATGAGACCATTATTATCCCCCTCTCACACGTTGGGCTTCGAGCACATTGGGCACATTTTCGATGCGGGCCAGGATGCGGCTCAGCTGGGAGATATCCTTAACCTCTATCACGATACGCATGTCGGCCAGGTTCTTGGTCATATGCACATCCACATCCACGATATTGACATTTTCGCTATTCAGCAGGGTGGTAATATCGCCCATCAATCCCTGGCGGTCATAGGCGCGGATGCGGACAGGCACCGGGTAGGTGCGGATGTTTTCGCCCCAGGATACCTTAACCAGCCGTTCCCGGTCCTGTATTCGCAACATATTTGGACAATCCTGGCGGTGGATGGTGGCACCGTGCCCGCGGGTGATATAGCCGATGATCTCATCGCCCGGTGTGGGGTTGCAGCACTTGGCCATGCTGGTCAACAACCCCTTCAGCCCGAGCACCGTGATTGCTTCGGTTGGGACAGCGTCGCTGGAGGCCGGGACCACCACCAGTACATCATCAGTCTCCTTACTCTCGACCAGTTTGTTGACCACCCGGGCGATATTGAAATCACCGCAGCCAAGCGCAACATACAACTCATCAGGGGAGCGGTCGAATTGCCTGGCCAGGGTATGCAGTCCGTTTTCATCCAGTTCCGGCAGACCCAGGCGCTGGATCTCATGCAATAGCATTTCCTTGCCCTGGACGATATTTTGATCCTGATCCTGTTTCTTGAACCAGGCACGGATCTTCGATCGAGCGCGCTGCGTCTTGACCAGCCCCAGGCTGGGGTTAAGCCAGTCGCGGCTGGGGCCGCCCTGTTTGGCGGTCAATATCTCGACCTGCTCCCCGGTCTGGAGTTCGTAGTCCAGTGGGGTGAGCTTGTTATTGACCTTGGCGCCCCGGCAGCGATTACCCACGTTGGTATGAACATGATAGGCGAAGTCGATCGGCGTGGAACCGGCCGGCAGGTCGATAATATCGCCATGCGGCGTGAAGACGTACACGCGGTCCTTGAACACGTCGGTCTTCATACTGTCAACGAATTCCTGGGCGTCTTCCACATCGCCACGCCATTCCATCACCCGCCGGAGCCAATTGATCCGTTCGTCGTATTTGTCGCGCGTGCCGCCTTCCTTATATCGCCAGTGCGAGGCAATACCGAACTCGGCGTTTTCATCCATTTCAGTGGTACGGATTTGCACTTCCACCGGGCGGCCGTCATCATAGATGACGGCAGTATGCAGGGATTGGTAAAAATTATCCTTCGGGGCGGCGATGTAATCGTCAAACTCGTTGGGAATGGGCCGCCAGTGCGTGTGGATGATGCCCAGGGCAGCATAACAGGCCGCGATGTCTGGAACGATCAGCCGAACACCGCGCACATCCCGTACCAGGTCGAAGGACTTGCCCTTTTCCATCATTTTTTTGTAGATCGAATAGATGTGCTTGGGACGCCCGGAAATCTCGTATTTGACGCCGGCTTCCTTTAGCAATTTCGAGATGGCATCGATGATGTTCTCTATCTCGGCCTCACGCGACTCACGCCGCACTGCCAGTTGCTCTGCGATTTCCTTGTACTTCTCGGGGTTGGTATAGCGGAAGCCCAGGTCTTCGAGTTCCCATTTGATCTGCCAGATTCCCAGACGGTTGGCCAGTGGAGCGAAGATATCCAGGGTTTCCTGGGCGATCCGGCGGCGCTTTGCATCCGGGAAAGCACCCAGGGTGCGCATATTGTGCAGGCGGTCGGCCAGCTTGATCAGAACCACCCGCACATCGCTGTCCATGGCCAGGAAAGTTTTTCGCAAGGTCTCGATGGAAAGCTCCCGCTTGCGGTCACGCAAGGCGCTTTCGGTTTCCACCTGCGGCTCTTTCTCATCGCCGTGCTCGCCACGCGAAACCCGTGGCAGTTGGGTCAGCTTGGTTACTCCTTGTACCAGGCTAACCACGCCGTCACTGAAATCGCGCCCCAGATCTTCGCTTGTGATGGCCGTGTCTTCGATCGTGTCATGCAGCAGGCCGGCAGTCACTACTTCGGCCGGCATGGAATACTCGGCCAGGATGGCAGCCACGGCCAGTAAATGGTTAATATATGGTTCGCCTGAAACACGCTTCTGGCCGGTGTGAGCCTTTTCCGCCACCCGATAGGCGCGTTGGATTAATTCCCGATCGGCCGGGGTATAGTACTCGGGCAGACGGGCCAGGAGTTCTTCCAGGTTGAGCGGGGAAGCAACTTTCATAAAATCTATTATAATCGCGCAACGGAAACTTATGGCAAATCCAAATAACATCACCCGCCTGCTTGATTCGAGGAAAATTCCTCATAAATCATTCGAATTACCGGCCGAAAAACTGGGCGCGCGCGCAACCGCCCGTTTGCTGGACGTGGACCCGGATTTGGTTTATAAAACCATAGTCATCACCCGCCCGAAAGGCAAACCCATCCTGGCGGTCATTCCTGGTCCAAACCGGGTGGACCTGAAGATGCTGGCAAGCGCACTGGGTGAGAAAAAGGTAGCCCTGCCAACCGAACGGGAGGCCGAAGGATTGACCGGTCTGCAAGCCGGCGGTATCTCACCGTTGGCGCTTGTAAACAAAGGCTTCCAGGTGATCATCGATTCGGCCGCGCAGGCCAGGGCCGAGATCCACATAAGTGGGGGACAGCGCGGCTTGAACATCCGGTTGCCTGTGGATGCATTGGCCGAGCTGGTGCATGCGCGTTTTGCCAGTGTTAGTGTTCCTGATCCTGATGATCCTGATTAGAAAAGTGTCTCATTCCCACTTGTTTCGGGAAATTATCGTTAGAGAAGGAGAGAAAACCATATGTCCCGCAAATTTGTCGTTCCGTTTATGCTGATTTTTGCTTTGGCTTTATTTGGCTGTAATCTGACCAGTACTGGCACAACGCTGGCCAGCCACGGTCATTCCCATCAGCACAGCTACTGTCAGTCTGGCTACTGCGGCTACACCCTCCTTGGCAACTCTGGTTGACACTGCCACCAGTATCCCGACCAATACTGCCGTTCCCACGGCAACGCTACCTGCTGCGACTGCCACTTTGGCCCCCAGCGCCACAAGCGTGCCTGCACCCACTCATACGGTCGCGCCTGTTTATAATCCTCCATCCACGGCCAATTATATTGATGACCGCAGTACACCCTCCCAGGTGATTGTTTCTTTATACAATGCCATCAACCGCCAGGAATATTTGCGAGCCTATAATTATTGGACGGATCCTGCCAATTCATTGGGCAGTTTCACATCCTATGCTGCCGGTTACCAGGATACTGCTTCGGTGGCATTGGTTTTTGGTCAGATATCCGGCGATGCGGGAATGAGCCAGATTCATTTCACGGTACCGGTTATTTTGAAAGCGACTGCCAGGAACGGTACCCATTCCAATTTTGCGGCCTGTTATATCGTCCATGAAACATCGCCGGATGTTTACGGAGCGCCACCTTTTGCCCCCATGGGCATTGATCAGGGCTCAGCAAAAGTCGCCGACATGAATGCCAGCGATGCCAGCGTGCTTGCAACGGCCTGCAGCGGCGCTCCCTCTGGCCCCATGGCGGTACCGGTTGCAGGTGAAAGCCTCAGTATTGACAAGAATAATTTCTTGGATAACCGCAGCGGACCGATCGAAACCGTCAGTTCCTTTTTAAACGCGCTCAACCTGAAACAATACGTACGGGCGTACTCCTATTACCAGGATCCCTCCAGCTATCCGGGAGCATATGGCCCGTATGCAGCCGGATATGCAAATACCAATGTAATCACGGTTATCATTCGGTACAGTACAAAGCGAAGGCGCTTTAGGCAGCCTGTACTATAAAGTGCCGCTGGCAATGCATGTGCTTACCACATCCAGCAGCACGCAAACCTTTGTGGGCTGTTACACGCTGCGTCTGGGACAACCGGCAGTGCAGGCTACTCCACCCTTCCAGCCGATGGGTATTGTTGCTGGAAAATTTGCACAGGTGGCGAACAGCACCAATGTGAGTGCCCTGCTGCCTACAGCATGTAATTAGAACCTGTCTGGTATTACAGCGCAATGTCAGACAACTTGGTAAGGTTTGGCTCCAGACAATCTGGACTTCGCTTTCCTGCGCCTGACCTAGTCGCGCGGAAACTTGCTGGGTCTGGAAGTCTGGCTGATCATCCGCCGCAATGGACTGGATCCTGCGGTCATCAAGTATTACTTCAGTAATGTTCCTGCCACTACACCAGTGATCGAGTTCATCCGGATCAGCGGGATGAGATGGCCGATCGAAACCCTTTTCAAAGAATCTAAAGGCGAAGTCGGCCTGGATCATTATGAGATGCGCAGCTGGTTGGGGTGGCATCACCAAATACTGTTGGTCTCTCTGGCTCATCAATTCCTGGTCCGTTTGAGAATCCGTTTTCAGAACAAGCTCCGGCTTTGACCATTTATCAAGTTCGCATCAAAAGCGTATTGCCCAAACCGAATTGTGACGCTCAGGCTGCCTTGGATCGGGTGCAGTACTACCAAAAACGAAATTATGTCGCTTATCTTTCTCATCGCAAGTCAAAATTGGCTCAAATTGCTGCCTTGCCAGCCAACATTGCGCTGTAATACTAAATAATTCACTGGCCTTTCGCTGAAATTAAAATGACTTTCGTGAATTTCTGCCAAAAACGCCGTTTTTTACCGCCGATTTCACTAAACCATGCCAAGAATAGCCAAGAATTTTCATGCTGTTGCTTTGTGTTCTGAACACGCCGCAAGGATACCGCCAAATATGGCATAACCGGAAGTTTATCTCCCATATTTGGTGATAAAAGAATTCGCGATTTCAATATAATTTTCAGCGAAAGGTGAGAATTCAAACAATCAATTAAATAATTATCTTTCTTCTAATTTATCAAAGTAACTTCTTTTGTTAATTAGGGAAAACTTTTTTGAAGTTTATGCTAATCGCAGAGGAACAGTGTGCACGCAAAGGTTGTCAGGAAAAGTGAGCCTGGGGTAGGATAGTAGCTGGACGCAAACCACCTACCGGAGGCTCAAGATGAACTATAACATCGAAAAGATAAACGGAATAGCAGAAAAGCTGGCAGAAATTATTGAAGAGGCGATCGCAGCGGAAGACCAGAGCGAGATCAAAATAGGGGGAGTGGAAATGGCATTGCGAGAGAGCTTGCGAGAAATAGGAGAAAAAACGTTGGTGCGTTTTTTGGAAAATGCGGATAAGGAATGGGAAGGTGTATCCAAGATTGAATGCACATGTGGAGGCAAGTTGAAATATCAAAGGAAGCGACCTGCGACGATCTGGAGTGTGTTTGGGAAAGTGAAGTATGAGCGGGCCTATTATGCGGGTTGTCGCTGTAGGGAAGGGCAAGCGCCATTGGATAAGAAATATGGGCTTACACCTGGCAAAGTGACGGGAGGGTTAGCCGATCTGGTGGGGATGAGCGGGATCGACAAAGCCTTTAAGGAAGGGCAGAAATGGTTGCAGTCGTTTTTATTGTTTGAAGTCTCCGAGAACACGATCCTAGCGGAGACCGAGATGCTGGGGGCCATTCAGCAGCAGATGGATGATGCATCAGAGAAAGCCATGCAGGATGAGACGGAATTGCAAAAGCGCGAACGCGACCAAAGACAGGCACCCGAGCGCTTGTATGGGTCGATCGATGCAGCCAAAGTGCGGATCGAACCCCGGGATGAGCTGGAAAAAGCCCTGGAAGGGCGAGAAAATTGGCGTGATCTGAAAATTGTTTGTTGGTATCAAGGTGAAATTGTGCCCAATCGGGAACAATCTACCCGGCAGAAGCGAAAGGTCCAGCGTACCGGGACCGTCATTCGAGCCAAGGGCAAAGAATACTATTGTGACATTAGCGAAGCGGACGAATTTGGGAAATTGCTTTGGGCAACGGGTTGTTCCGTCGGCGCAGACCGTGCCAAGGTGCTGGTGTTTGTCTGCGATGGAGCCGTGTGGATCTGGAACCTGGTCGATTACTATTTTTCGAATGCGGTGCAAATTGTCGATTGGTATCATGCGGAAGACCACTTGAAAGGAGTGGCAACCGAAGCCTTCCAGACCCTGGAGGAACGTCAGGCCTGGCTCAAGCCAGTCGTTGAAGACCTATGGCAAGGCCGAGTGGAAAGTGTCATCGCCGCTTGTCAGAAACTCTCGCTATCTTCAGACTTGGCCAGAAAAGCAGCTCTCTATTTCAGCAATAACTGTGAGCGCATGCGTTATGCCGATTTCCGTGCCAAAGGATTCCTTATCGGAAGTGGCGTGATCGAAAGCGGTTGTAAGCAGATCGTCTCTCGCCGCCTCAAGGTTCCCGGTGCTCAATGGACTTTGGATGGCGCCATCCTGACAGCCAAGGCCCGGGCTGCCTGGCTGAGTGGTAAATGGCAATCCTTGTTGGACGCTCGCTCCCGTTTACCTCTTGTCGTTTGACAACCTTTGCGTGCACACGAGGAACATAATGATACCCTGGCCTAAAAAAATCTCAAATAGTTTGATATTTTGGTTGTTTGTATCCTTGTTGTTGACCATCGTTATTCTAATAAACGGAATTTCAATTTTCCCATCATCATCTTATCAACGCCTTTCTCAAAATCCGTTCATTACCCGAACCGATATTGGTAAAGAAAATTTTTGGCAGGAAGATATTCTTTTACCAATAATTTCATTTTTTGCTAAATGGAATACGCCTCTGAAATTTAATACATTCTGTTTTGTAATTATTATCGCTGCATATTTACTATTTGCAGGATTAATGTTTAATAGATTTGGTCTTAAATTAGGAATAATATGTACCACCATTCTCATTACAAGTTCAATTACTACAGTGCTTCTGACATGGATAGGTTCAACAGATTGTTTAACTTTTGCTTTAACGATTCCTATTCTGTTTACCAGTTCGTATTTTATAATATTTTTCCTAGCTTTATTCGGCGTCACAAATCATATTATTTTTCTTATTGCTTCGATCGAAATTCTATTATTACGATGGATATCCAAGGATAAGATTAAAATTATTCACATTTTTCTTGCAATAATGGGAGGGGCTATAGGTTATGGAATTGTCAATGCATTTATAGCATTTAATCATATTCATGTTTATTCGAAGTTTGATTTTATTGTCTCAAAAGGCCTGAATGGTTGGGTTGGAAAGAATATGATGAATTTACCTTTGACAATTTTCTCTTTGTTAAATATCCAATGGTTGCTCATACTTATTTGTCTAATCATGTTTTTTAAAAAGGATAAGCTCTATTATTCTTCTGTGGTGGCACTCCTAATTTTGAATTATATTATTTCATTTTTTACCCTGGATACAACAAGAATATTTTCACTCATATCATGGGGGATTCTTCTAGAGGTCATTTTTCATTCATATCAATTAAAGTATGTCTGATGAAAAGGATCCCCTAATTCAAAAACGATTTATTCAAGCACTAGTAATTACAGGTGTATTGTCATTCATATCACCACGATATTTTTCATGGGAAGGAATCATCTATAATACTAATTTTTCAACATTTATTTTCCGAATTTTCAGGTGCTGTAAATAGTAGCTATTTAATAATCACTCAAACAATGTATATTTCTCGGCGCGCTTAAAATATTCCCGATAGGCGGCGGTTTCTGCCAGGAGGAATTTCATTTGATCCCACAGGTCGGCTGCAACTGGTGAGTTTTTTCCAGGTGCGCCGTTCGAAAGCGTCAGATCATCCTCTTTATCCATTTCGATGAGGATGGTCCCCTTGGCAACCAGCCATTCCAGGCCTGCCCGCACCGTCAGGTTTCGTTGAGCGGTAGCGGCTGCCAGGGCGGACCAGGTGACTCTGCCTGCGCGCGCATTGATCACGGTTTTCAGCAAGCCGGCCAGTCTGGTGATAAAAATTTCGGGAGTCTCGGCCGGGGCGTTTGCCCCGATGAGATAGACGGTTTTTGGATGGACTTTTTCCAGCGCGAGATGCAATTCCTGCGGGGAAGGGGGAATGGCCCAGATGACAAGTGCCTGTGCCGGAGCCAGCTCGTTGCGATCTTTTCCGCCGACCTGCTTTTTTTGCTCCCCTTCGGCCCACACCATTATTGAGGATTGTTCCCTTAAGTTGGCGAGAATTTTAGGAAGATCCTGCTCGTTTCGGTAATCAATGACTTCCAGCTGGCTGCCTTTAACTTCCACCGGTTGCCCGGTAAGCATGCGAAAGTCCACAAATTCCATCTGTACCTGCGGCGTGCCACGCCAGTCGGATGCGCGCAGGCTGTAGGCCAGATCAACGCGGCCTTCCGGTAGGCTGCCTTTTTCCTCTGCACCGTTCCACCATAGTACCGTGCAGGAATTCCCGTTTTCGTCTGAGACATGCAATTTCAGGTGTTCCTGGTTACGTCCGATGGGTGTTTTGGATTGTATTCTCACCTCATGCGTGGCCAGGGTCAGTTTTTCGTTGCCGGGGCCATAGGGAGCCAGGCTCTCGAGCGCCCCTGCCAGGTCGAGGGTGGCTTCGGGCAGGCTGAGCCATCCGTCGATCTCAAGGTTTCTTTCTGTCTGGATTCCCTCCATCATGTCACTCACGGTCTTGGATAAACGCCGGCGGAATTCGACCAACTTTTCGGTATCCAGCGAGAGACCGGCTGCCATGGGATGGCCGCCGAAATTAAGCAGCAGATCTTTTTGTTCGGCGATGGCAGCGGTGATATTCAGGCCTTCGACCGAACGGGCTGAGCCATGTGCCGCCTGGCCGGCCGGGGTGGAAAATAGAATGGCCGGTTTGTGATAGCGTTCCACCAGCCGGCTGGCCACAATTCCGACCACGCCGCCCGGCCAGGCCGGCTGGCCGAGGACCAGGATGGGCTGGGCCAGCAGGGTCGGGTCGGCGCGTAATTGGGCTTCGGCCGCCCGGGTGACCTGGTTGCAGAGCAACTGCCGCTGGGTATTCAGACCTTCGAGCTGGGTGGCCAGGACGCGTGCCCGCACCGGATCGCTGGTGGTTAAAAGTTCAACCGCCGGGTTGGCATCTGCCAGACGCCCCAGGGCATTCAGACGCGGGCCCAGGACGAAGCCGATGTGCTCTTCGGTAAGGTTGGCCGGGGCCAGTTCGGCTATTTCCATGATCGTCTGCAAGCCAAGCCGTTGCGTGTTCCTGAGCGCCGCCAGCCCGCGCTGGACCAGATAACGCGCATCCCCGGTCAGCCGGGCCAGGTCGGCCACCAGGCCAAGCGTTGCCAGGTCAAGCTGTCTGGTGACTTCCTCAGGGCGGCCAAAGCGCCTGTAAAGCTCTTCGGAAACCTTATATGCAACCCCGGAGCCGGACAATGTGGAGAGGGGATGTCCTTCCGGTAGCAGTTTGGGGTTGGTGATCGCCAGCGCTTTTGGAAGAGATTCTGGCAGATCGTGATGGTCGGTGATGAGCATTTCCACGCCGCGCGTACGGGCGTATTCCACGGCAGCGTGGGCAGTGATGCCGGTATCGCAGGTCAGGATGAGTTTGGCACCGCGTTCAATGATTTCCTGCAGATGGGGCAGATTAACCCCATGGCTTTCGGTTTCCCGCACCGGGATATGGAAGGTAACATCTGCAGACAGATCCTGGAGCGCCTGGACAAGGATGGTAGTGGAGGTCTGGCCGTCCGCATCGAAATCGCCCCAAACGCAGATAGGTGTGTGGGTGAGAATGGCTTCTTCCAAATGATCGACGATGGAAGCAAGCCCAGGCAATTGTACGGCAGGAGCGGGGGTGTAAGCCTGGGGATCCAGGAAGGCGCGTGCAGCCGAGGGTGTGCGCAGGCCGCGCCGGAGCAGCATCTGTGCCACCAACGGGTGCAGGTCCGGAAGAGGAGCGGGTGAATTGTTTGTGGGCGGCTCAATCCAGTCCATGGGAATCTGGGTGAATCTAGAATTCAATTTCGGCAATTTGCTCGAAATTTAGATTGAATTCACCTGCAGCCGTCTCTATTTCGGCCTCTGCATCCTCCAGCGCGCCAGCCTTCCCGCCCCGATTACAGTAGGAACGGTTCGGGCAATAGGCGCACTTTCTTTCATCATCTGTGAGAGGAAAGGTCCGAAGGAGGCCGATCTCTTCTATAATACCAGTCAGTGCATCCCAGTCCCTTTTATATTGGGCCGCATTGTAGGAGAAGCGGGTTGGCTCGGACGGGAAGTCGGCGTACCAGTAAACCATTTCAACCTGTCCGGGCTGGATCGGCGTACCGCTGTTCAGATACGCGCCGGCCTGGACCAGCAAGGCCCGGTAGACGCGTGTCTGCATGCGGACAGCCATCCATTCATCCTTGGGCCTTTTATGGTAAGTTTTCCAATCGAATACGATGGCTTTCTGGCCGGGCAGGATGGCCACCAGATCATATTTTGCCAGCAGGCGTTGTGTTCCGATCGGAGCAGTCAGCGCCAGTTCGGTATATTTTGCGAAGCCATCCAATTCAAATTGATAACCAAGATAATTCTGCCACCAGCGGGATAGGTCCGGGGAGGTCGCCTGCCGGGTCAGTTTCTCAACCGGCAGACCGACCAGGTGTTGTTGTACCATGCGATGGAAGAGCTGCCCTGCCTGCTGCCGGCGTTCGTTTTCCATCGCCGGTTCTGTTTCTACCGCTGGCCAGGTCAGGTGTTCGATGTAACGCAGCTGGAAGCGGCGCGGGCAGTCAAAGTAATCCTGTAAAGAGGATTGGCTGAAGGCGAAGGAAGGGTTAAGTTCAGACTTGAGCTGCTCTGGCATGTCAGACCCTATCTTACTTCGAATCCTTTGAATTTTCCCAACGGCGTTTCCCATTCCACGCGCGCTTCATCCACATAGCTGACGCGCGGTCCGGTCTTGACAACTTCTGCAAACCGTTCGAGCACCGCCTTTGGACCTTCAGCTACTGTTTCCACCTGGTTGTAGCCGACATTGTGAACCCAGCCAGCCAGTCCAAACATGGCGCCAGATTGCATTACGAAGGCGCGGAAACCAACCCCCTGCACCCTCCCGCTCACCCAGATATGGACGCGCGCCAGGTCAGCTGTTCCAGGGATTGTCATGGCTTTCCTTCTTTTTGAAGTTCAAGCCCAACCTCCAGGCCGGGATGATCAACATCAGTACCAGGAAGATCAGGTAAGGCAGCAAGTTCTGAAAGGCCAATCCGGAAACTTTCTGCCCCAGGGCCGACTGCCGCCACTGCAGCTCGAGTTGCGAGAGCGGCAGCCCGAGCGCGTGGATCACCCCCTGGTCGCAAGATAAGCCGTTGGAATATGCCTGGATAAGCGTATGCAGGTCGGCTGTTCCAAATGTTTTATGCACGTAATTGACAAAGGAATTTGATTCAGCGTAGGCCAGGATGGCCCCCGATGCGTCAGTCGGAAATGGGCCGCACAGATCTGCGATCGGCAGCAGGGATTTATTCTGGGTGGAAACCGTCAGAATTTGCGCGTAGTCGGCGTTTGGATAACCTTCCACCTGTGACGCAATCCCCTCCGTTAGCCAGGTAGGCAAATTTGCATAAGTGGAACCGGTCAGGCGGTAGAGTAGAACATGCGCCAGTTCGTGGGGAATCTGCCGCTGCATTTCCATGCTCTGGGCAGCGCCCGGGGCGATCGAGACCAGCACCACGCCCAGTTCAGGGTCGGCGTGCCCGGCCACCCAGGTTGAGCCTCCCAGGTTGAGTGTATCCTGGATGTCAGTGGAGGAGGCATAAATATAAATATCAATTGGTGCACCGGCCGGAACCGGGATAAGGTTCTGTACGGCCAGGTACCCGGTCTGGGCTGCATCCAGGGCTGCCTGACCGAAGGAAACATCACCGGCATACCAATGCAAAATCAGGCCGTTGCCAACCAGGGTTTGCCAGGGATAGCGGTTATCGTTGTATTGGAAGTAATAACGCGGGCTGTTAAAAGTATCACCTGCTGGCAAAAGCAGGTGATACCAGAAAAATATCCGGGAAAAGGGCGGCAGCAGCCCGTTCTGGATCGGATAACTATAACTGGCTGTGCCGGTGGAGGATATGGGTAAAGGAAAGGTATGGGTGTTCTGTTGGCCTTCCACCTGGAAGAGCAGGTAGGCCGCCTGGACGGAGGCTTGAGTCTGGATATTAGCCGAGAAAGTTACATGGTCCCCAAATGTGTACGTGACACCCACGTTTGATACCACGACTGCAGACTGCGCCTGACCCGGAATGGCAAAACTTGCTAGAAAAACAAGACAGACCAGGACGGCAACAAAGCGACGTATGGACGCTTTGAGGGAATTAATCAGCGTCTGATCCGTCTTCTTCATCCAGATCTTCTTCTCGAAGTTCCATGTCTGGGTCGAGGTCAAACAAATCGAATTGGGACATGTCTTCCGTGAAGGAAAGATTATCCATGGCTTCTTCGATGAAATCGGCTTCTTCGTCATCTTCCTCGGCCTCAAGGATTTCCTCCAGTTTGGCGCGGACGCCTTCACCGCCGATCTTCGAAAGCGCCCAGATCAGCTCGCGTCGCAATTCCAGGTCTTCTTCGTCCTCCAGTAAGTCGAGCAGAATCGGGCGGGCGGAAGCCAGCTCCAATTCTCCGGCGGCATGGATGGCCTCGGAGCGGATGTCATCGTCGGGGGCATGCAGTTTCGCCAGTACCTGTTTTTTCCAGCGTTCATCGCTGGAACGCCCCATGGCGAATAGCGAACTCACCACCCAATCAGGGTTTTTATCGTGATATGCAGCTTCGATCAGCGGAATGACTTCTTCGCGGCCGGAATATCCAAGCAATTCCAATGCGCGTCTGCGCACCAAAACATCTTTGGACAATTCCAGCACCTTCAGCAGGGCCTCCTCGATCCGGTGATGCAGTTCCGCAGGAATTTTCTCCAGTTCGCCCTGGTAAACAAAAAGCCCCAGGGCATTTGCCGCAGCCGCGCGCGCTTCGGCATCCGGATCTTCATTCATGATTTTCAGGAAGATCGGAATGAGCTTGGCGTCCTCGCTTTCCCACAACAGGCGGATCGCGCGAATACGGACTTGCGGATCGGCGTCCTTGAGCAGGGGGTGTGCCATATCATCGAAGTTCGTGAGTGTATCGGTTTCGGCCAGTTCTTCCAGGTCTTCAAGCAGGGTATGTTTTCGTTTAGTTGAGATTTGCGGCCAGGCTTTCAATAAAAGGGTTAGATCCGCGGGTGCGATATCCGAGAAGCGGTGCAGGTAGCGCGGGGGAAAAGTTGTGCCGTTGTCGAGCAGGGCGTCCACAACGGCCTGGAACGGTGGGTTCTGAGGCATAGGAGAGTACTGATCCTTTTAAGGCAGGGTGAAATGGATCGGATTGATCAAATCCTTGATATAGAAGAATCCAAGCAGGATGAGCAAAACCAGGAAACCGATACTATTGATGGCATTCTGGTATTTTGCCGGGATGGGACGGCGCATGATGATTTCCACAATGGTTGTGAAGATGCGCCAACCATCCAGGGCCGGGATGGGCAACAGGTTCACCACGCCAACCGTAATGGTCAGCGAGATGATTACCAGCAAGGTGTAGTTCGTAGGGATCTGGGGTTGACCGCTGGGAGCGGGCTGGCGGCTGGAAACATCGCGTGCAACGGATTGTTGGAACAGATTCCAGATGCTGCGGGGACCGCCGATCTGTGCATCCTGCGGAGAAACAGTTCCCGCAATGAGCCGTCCGGGCAGGGACAGGATGTTCTGGATATCAGAACCTGCCGCAGTAAGACTGATCGGGATGGTTGCGAACCAACTGCTTGCCGGGCGCACCAGCTGACCAACTGCTATTCCCATCGGTCCCTGATTGGCAGGGCTGACCAGCCGCGGGGTCAGCGTGATATTGAGCGTCTTTCCATCCCGCGAAATAGTCAGAGCCATGGGCTTGCCCAGGTAACTGTGGGTGATCGTAACCAACTGCGCATACCCATCGATGGGCGTACCCGCGGCGGTCAGGACTACATCATTGACCATCAACCCGGCGGTTGCAGCCGGAGACCCTGGTTCGACGGCTGCCACCACGGCGCTATGGGTATCCGGGATGCCCATCTGGCTGAATAAAATGGTATATACCAGAACTGCCGTCAGCAGGTTCATCGCGACCCCGGCTAGTAAAACGGGGATGCGCTTCCAGGGGTTGGCAGCCGCCATGCCACCCGGTACGTTCGGATCGTCTTCGCCCTTGATCTTATTGAATCCGCCCAGCGGAATCCAGTTCAGGGTGAAGTCGGTGCCTTTCCACGTAAAGAGTTTTATGGCACGCGGGGGAAAACCGATACCGAATTCTTCGACTTCGATACCCATCAGACGGGCAACAATAAAGTGTCCCAGCTCATGTGTCAGAATAATTCCGGCAAAGACCACCACAAAGATGATCCCGCCGAGTAAACTTGTATTCATTCAGACCTCTAATACCAAATATAACGCCTCCTGTGAGGCGGGCAGGGTGATTATATCCTTTTTGAGAATGAAAATTAACAGCGGAATATTAATAAAGTGTAAGAAATGTGGCTGGGGAAAGGGAGAAACAAGAAACCGCAGGTCAACCTTCAGGGATCAAATAAGCCGGACCGCCCACAGAAGCAGTGCGTACTTCCCGAACCCCGGGCAGATTGCGTAACATTTTAGCTGTGTCTGCCGCTTCAGCTGCTTCCGTAATCACGTGGACGTTCGGCCCGGCGTCGATGGTGTAGCAAACCGGCAACCCTTTTGCACGCGCTGCCCGAACAGCCGCCATCACGGTCAATGTGGCGGGGAGCCAATAGAACAAGGCCGGATTGGATGTCATCATAACAGCATGCAGCATATTCGAGTCGAGCTCCACAATTTCAGCAAACGCTGCGAAGTCCCGCTTCAGAATGGCATTCCGGCAAATCTCCAGCCGCCGGGGGGCATCTGCCACACGCGCGGCCTGCAGGGGGCTGGTGCCGGCCAGGGCCTGACCCTCGGTCGAGCCGGTGGCCTTGGGGTTGCTGGATACAATTGCGATGCAATCGGTCAGGGACCAGTGTTCGGGTGGGGCAATCGAAATTGCATAAGAGTCGGCTTCGCCCGTGCCCACATGCCACTCGACAAACCCGCCCGGGATGGAGCGGCAGGCTGAGCCGGAGCCACGCCGGGCCAGGCGCGAAAGGCTGGCTTCATTCATTTCGAGTCCGGCGGCTTTGGATGCCGCCAGGGCTAATGCGGCAAAGGCGGCCGCCGAAGAGGCAATCCCCGCGCCGGCCGGGAAATTACTTTCGCTAATCACTTCGGCGCGGATTTTTAGCCTGGCCAGCTGCCGGACAATGTCAAGAAAGGCGGAAACGCGCTCGAAAGCTGTTCCGGTGGCAGGCAGGCCATTGAGGGTTAGCGAATCATCCTTCAGCAGATCTTTAAAGGTCACAGATGTGCGCGTTTCCAGGCCTGCCAGGTTCATGGAAATGGAACCATTGACCGGCAGGCGCAGCGCTTCGTCGCGGTTGCCCCAATATTTTATGAACGCGATATTAGCACATGCGATCCCTGTTCCGGTCCGATTAGACATTTCAGATAGATAACCCTTTCGTCATTTTCGACAGCAATCTTCCCACGAATATCGAGAAGCTCCAAAATTTTCCTTCGTGTCTTAAAATCAGCTTGATCTAGTCCTTTCCTGATTTTATCGCAAAAGGATTCAATATATGCTAATTGATCATCTGTAATTGAGACTTTGCGAATGTGACCTAAAAGTTCATTCTTTTCTTTTTGTAAGTCGGTTAGCATTTGCTCCAAGCGATACTTACGGTCATTTAATGCATCTTTTGGAAAATTGCCGGCTAGGTACAAATCCAGTAACCGATCTAGCTGTTTCTGGTGTTCCTGAACTTGTTCATCAATTATCTCCATTCGGGTATACAAGGATTGATTAGCTTGTTCAAATTCATTTTGAACATTATCCAAACCAACCCGCATATTCTCGGGATTTTCAACGATAGATTTAGCCCATTGCCAGACAATCGCGTCAACCAAGTCACCACGAACGTTTGGAATGTCGCAAAGCTTCACTATCGTTGCTTTACCACTGCAATAGTAGTAATAATGTTTATGGCGAATAGTATGGCCTCGCACAGAGTAGCCACACTTCGCACATGTGAGCCGGCCTTTCATAAGGTATTCGTGTTCAGTCCGTTCGCTTAACATCTGCTTGATATATTCTTTACGCTTCTGAACTTCTTCAAAAACCTTAGAATCAATAATAACTGGTACGGAGACGGGAATCCATTCTTCTCGTGCACTAGGAACTTGTTTTCCCATACCGCGTTTACTTTTTGGTGCCCTTTGAAATCCATCTTCAACCATTTTCGTCTTTCCAAAGTACCAAACGCCCGTGTAAGTTTTATTGGTTAAAATGTGGATGATCATTGCCCTTTGCCAAACACCGTAACCAAACTTTTTTGCGTAATGAATTTGCTTATCTCCGCGGGTGGGGATACCTAATTTAGTAAGCCGAATTGCTATTGCATTAGATGACAATGGAGTCCCTGAATCATCTCCGTACAAATACCAATCGTAGATTAATTTAACGATAGGCGCTTCGCTTTCGTCAATTTCGAGCCATGCTTTGTGCGCCTCTGATTTGACCTTGTACCCGTATGGGGGACGCGGACCAGTTACCACAAAACCGCTTATCGCCTTGCCACTCTGCCACTTTTACTGCGTTCCAAAATCTTTGCTTTTTCATATTCGGCAATTACGCCTCTGATCTGTTTCTGCAATCGACCTTCATCCGAATGATCATAATGAGCCATGACGAATTCAATTGAAACTCCAAAACGCTTGAATTCCTCTTCAATTAGAACCTGGTAGGCACTTTTTCGAGCCAAGCGGTCAATATCATAGACAATCACAATATCAATAGAATTTCGAGATATGAGATCACGTAATTTATTTAGCTCGGGTCGGTCCATTGAGGCACTCGTGTAATCATCCTTATAAGTTTCAACCACCGAATAACCGTGTTGTTTGGCGAATTCTAGGCAGGCATCAACTTGAGTGCTCAAACTATAACCTTTTGCTTGCTCATCTGTACTGACTCTGGAGTAAATCGCTGCTTGCTTTGTCATCAATCTTTGTCCTCCCTGATGATTAAAACGGGAACCGCTTGCTGGTATGCAAGCGGCTAAGGGTAAAGTCGATGATAAAATTGTCTCAGCCTTTGCGCCGCTTTGCCGGCGTGGGGTTAGGGCGTGTATTGTGTTACTAGCACTCTACGCGCTCGTTTATGGGGTTGAAATGTCGGAATATCCGACAAAGCAATTATAACTTTTTTTTTTTTTTTTTTTTTTTTTTTTTTTTTTTTTTTTAACTATTGGCAAAAGCAGGTTGTGTCGCAGATCTGGCCACTTTGATGACCCTTACCCTTTTGTTATAATGCTACTGCCGGTGATTATACCTTTTAAAATGTTCAAACAAGCTGATTAATCTTCTTTGGCAATCTCCTTCAGCATTTCCTGTAAAAATGCCGGTAATGTCTTAACTGATTCTTCGCTTGTTCGCTTTATGGGGCTAATTCAAGCCTTGCTGTTACTCAATAGTGTTTACTTCGTGACTATTTGATAAAAGCGAGGTTAATGTTCGCTAAAGCAGATGCTTTCCACATGCTCATCGCTTTGGATCTGCCCGTATCAGACGATAGCTTCAGTCGCATGATTAAATCGTTTCGACAGAAATTTAGCTGCCAATCGCACGATCAGCCACCATTGCGTTACGCCGTTCTACATCACGCGGATAAGTGCGCAGCAAGAACAGGCATACGATGGTACCCAGCACGTACATCAGGAGAATCGCTCCGCCGAAGGCCAACCGTAAACCTGCCCGATCGCTGATGAAGCCGATGAAGAACGACAGCACAGCGATGACCAGGTTAAAGTACCACATTGCTGGCCGAAATGGTGGAGGCTTTCATTTCCGGCGGGACAACCGTAAACTGAATCAGGGTCACGGATGGCAGGACCAGATAGGTGACCAGCCCAAGCAGAAACGCAACTGCCATGACCGTGCCAAGGACGAAGAGGTTGAACAAAAGAAAAGCGACCACCAGACCACTCGCCATGGCGAATAAACTGATCCAGACTGGCGCCTTCACCGAACGTTTTTTCAGCCGATGATTTAACCAGCCTCCCACGAAAGCGCCCACGACAAATCCAACGATCGCAGGGAGCAATGCCAGTGATGCGGATTCGGCATTCGGAGCGATTTTGTAGCGTGTCAGGTAACTGGGGGCCCAAAAGGCCAGGCTCCAGTTCACAGATGCCTGGCAGGTATCCAACCCAAAGGAAAGCAGAAGCGAAGGGAATTTCAAGAGTTTACGGAATTCAATATACGAGAAATGCCCGTTATATTCTTTCTGGGTTTGCTCAACGGATTCTTCGTTCGCGCCGGCCGGGGCTCACGGACGAGAAAAATCACCAGTGCTCCCAGGAATATCCCGATAATCCCAAAGATGACAAACGGTTTCCGCCAGTTTTCTGTTCCGATGACGCCGGCGAGCACCAGTGCCGCCACCCTGCCGACGGATAGGTCAGATTATCAGGCCCAGTACCATGCCATGGTTGGGTTTTGTTGCAGTATCGGTTAATAAGGCATACGAGGATGGGTTGAAACAGCCTTCAGCAAAACTCATGCTGGCGTGAGCGCAATAGTTGTGGGAAGAGGCCGACGAAGGTGGTCATCCAGGTCAGTCCGCTCCATAAAACCGTTCCAATAATGATAACGTATTTTGACGTAGCGGTCTGAGAGCGGACATGATAGCAGTTGATCGAGCAGAGCTGTCAGGAATACCGACGAACGCACCAGGCCGAGCTGGGTATCGTTCATGCCCAGGCGGGCTTTGACGGCATCCGCTACGGGGGCGAGCAGTTCCTTGTCGGTGACATTAATGATGGAACCTACCATTAACAAGCTGTAAGTAATAAAAGATAACGGGTGAAGCAGAACGTTTCATGTTGTCCTCCAATGTAAGATGGGTGTATACTTTTGTTAACACTTTATCGACTTGCAGGAGGTTGTGATGGCTGATTTTACCTTACAAGCTGATGTAATAGTGGTGGGAACCGGGCCGGGCGGTGATACCTGTGCCCGGCAGCTCGCCCGGGCAGGCAAAAAAGTCCTCCTTCTCGAACGTGGCAGTGATTATCGCTCACAGCCTTATTATGGCACCTATCCTGGTGCGCTAATCTATGCCGACCGGATGAGCCTGTTGTTCACGGTGGAAGGGCTGAACATTGTCCGCCCGCTCATGGTGGGAGGCGTACCAGTATGTATTGTGGCTGTGCTGCCCCGCCGCCGGAATCGGCTTAAACGCAAATATGGTGTGGATATCGACGCGGAAGTGACCGAAACACTGGCCGAACTGGAAATTGCTCCGCTGCCCGAAGACTTGCGCGGGCAAGCTTCCACGCACATTGCCCAGGCTGCCCAGGCGCTGGGCTACCACTGGGAGCCTCAGGCTAAATTCATGCGGCCCGGCCGTACCAGGAAGTTCGACTGTGGCGCGAAGTGCATGTTGGTTGTCGTGCGGGGCAAAATGGACGCTGCCGAATGGGTGGATCAGGTGTCAGGAAGGTGCGGTTTTGTGAGTCAACGCAAAGGTGAGCCAGGTGCTTATAGATGGTAAACAGGTTTCGGGCGTGGAAGGAACCCTCGGGCGGCGTGCCTTCCGCGCTTTTGCCCCCATTGTTGTCCTTGCAGTAGGCGGCATAGGCACGCCGGGTATTTTGCAGGCTTCGGGTATCCGAGGAACCGGAGATGGCATGACAATGGATATCACCACGATGGTCTATGGCCTCGTGAAAGAACGTGGTACGGGCTACGAGCCGCCCATGACCTGGCTGGGAGAACCTCGAGGCCGGGTACATGCTCAGTACGCTGATCGACCCGTGGCTGCTCTACCCCATCATTATCGTTCTCAAAGGTGTGCGCTATGCCGCCACCTGGTCTCGCGGAACAACACCTTTGCTTTTGATCAAACTCAAGGACAGCATTTCAGGTGGTGTCTTCCCGGATGGGAAGATCAGCAAGCCGATGGTGGGCAATGACCGCGTACGGCAACGGGGCGCAGAAGAAGTCTGTCGTAAAATCCTCAAGTAGGCCGGCGCTGATCCCGCCAGCATGTTCATGACCCCTCTGCGCGGCACGCATCCCAGTGGAACGGTGCGTATCGGGTCGCTGCTCAATACCGACCTGTAAAAGGAGATTGCCGGGCTGAATGTTTGCGACGCCAGCACCTTCCCCGAAGCACTTGCCCGTCCCACCGTCCTGACTATCATCGGGATGGCGAAACGCCTGTCAAAACATCTGGTGCAATGATTGTGTTTTACCGTCAGATTTGATTATGGCAACCTTGGATAAGTTAGATTCGATCCCCCGGATCCCATTATCCGAATATCCGACCCCCTTCGAGCATCTCCCATCACTGAGTGCCGAACTTGGCCGTCCGGTATATGTCAAACGCGATGATGTGCTTGGCCTTGGTCTGGGCGGAAACAAAACCCGCAAGCTCGAATACCTGCTGGCGGACGTGCAATCGAGGGGGCAGCGCACGGTGGTTACGTTCGGCGGATTGCAGTCCAATCATGCCCGTCTCACCGCTGCGGCTGCCAATCGTCTTGGCATGCAATCCGACCTGTTTTATTTTGAGAAACGTCCAGCCGAATTTACTGGTAATCTGGTCATTAACCAATTGCTTGGTGCAAAAATGCATTTCATCCCCTTTGGCAGCGGGAATGGCATGACCTCGAAGCCACCATCCGGTTTGTTTGGTCAGTGGCTCTGGTAATGGTGGGAAGATATTATTTATCCGGTCGGTGGTCGTAATGGGTGGGCTGTGCGCTATGTCGCGTCACGCTGGCAATCGATCAGCAGGTGCGTGCCGCCGGGTTGGAAAAAGCCCATCTTGTACTGGCTGGTTCAGGTGGAACCTGGGAGGATTGCTGGCAGGGCTAACGCTTTGCCGCTCTGACATTCAATTGCTTGGTATTGATGTTGGCAAACTCTGGAAAAGTTTCCGTTCCAATTGCTGCCCTGGCTACCGAAATACGCACCCGCCTTGGCGAACAGCATACATTTACAGCGGACCAAGTCCCGCTGATTGAAGAGCTATATGTTGGTGAAAAATATGGTGTACCGTCTGCAATGGGTTTAAAGGCTGCTCGCTGGTCTCGCCCAACGCTTCTCTCCGCCATGCTTTGAAATGGAAGAGGAACTTGGTGAGAAGATAGATCATCTTATTTTGCAAGCTTCTCTCCGCCATGACTTTAGAGATGATAACAAGAATTGCCTTTTCAATCATCAGATATATTCTTTATGCAAGTTTCTCCGCTATAGCTTTGAAAAGTGGAAAAAAAGAAGAACTGAAAGGATATCATACTAAACGATGGAGGAGATTTTGATAAAAGGATGGCATTAAATGATTTTAAAAAAAAAAAAAAAAAAAAAAACCGAGAGATATCATTAAAAAAAAAAAAAAAAAAAAAAAAAAAAAAAAAAAAGGCAGGAACAGGGGGGAAACCTTATTGAGAAAAAGAAAAACGAATTTTAATAGGAGGATTTTAAGTAATATTGCGATAGAGGTATAACTACTGAATTCATTGGATTGACATGATCATGATTTATGGTTAGATCAAATCCCGGACAGATTGTTGAATTGCATTCTAAGAAGGAGGTATATATGTCTGTGATGGAAGTTGCAAAAATTGAAAAAGCTACAGGGCTGACTATAAAAATCCTGTCCGAGCTTTTCAACGAAAAATCCAGGGGCAAGAACATCTGCGTTGTGGGATGGAACCTTTTAGCGGACGACGCTCAAGTAACATCGTTCTACGGCGTGCCGGTGTGTGCGGGCAATGTTCCTGCAAGGCACCGAGGTTGGGCTAGGGGAAGCATACAATATAACGATTTGACCTAGAGGGCAGATCAGGCGAGATTTCGGCTCGCTGATACCTGAGCACCAACACTGCCGCCGCACCCGGATAAACTGGCGCGACCGGTTTAAACTGCCTGACGAAAGGAAAATGAATACCGTTCGGCAAGGCGGGGACCGGAAATTGATTGGCGAACGCGTCGATGCATGACCAGCAGGGCGTGATATCACTGCAATGTGTAGAATGATTTTAATGCACTTTGGCTCGACGAGCGTATGGTAATTTGCGCTATTTCGCACCTAAGATAATCTGAACATTGCCAGCAACAAAAGCTGGAACATATTGCGAAAGTTACGCCTGAGGGCAGGCCAGGCATCTGGATGTGGTTGTGGCTAAGATGGGCTGTCATGTATGCGCCAGCATTATGGTATGGAGCGCGGATGCATAAGCAACCGCAGGCAGTTGGCAACCGGCGTATTACAAAGACAATTATTCCGGTAAGGGTGCGGGTGTGTCAACAAGAAATAAAAGAACCGGAGGATACGATGCGCTGGTTAGTGTGGGCATGTTCGAACATGTCGGTGCAGCCATGTTGCCGGAGTATTTCAGCCAGGCATACCGGCTGTTACGCAGCGGAGGAGTGTTCCTGAATCACGGGATCGCCGTTGGGAGGAAGGTGGAAAAAGGCACGTCCGAGTCTAAGCTTCAGCCAATCCTACGTTTTCCCGGATGGGGAACTGGTTCCGATCGATGTCACGCTTCAGGCTGCGGCCAGCAACCTTTTCGAGGTACGCGATGTGGAAAGCCTGCGCGAGCATTACGCGTCTAACATTGCGCCAATGGGTCAAGCGCTGGAAGCACAGCATTCACAGGCATTGAAGTATGTTGATGAGGCGACCTATCGCACCTGGCGGTTGTTCATGTCCGCCTCGGCATTCGGATTTGGCCGGGATCGCTAACCGTATACCAGACTTTGCTGGCAAAACCGAACGAGAGCGGGGCCAGCGGGCTGCCCTTGACGCGCGAGGATTGGTACCGGCCCAGGAATGGTAACCAGCCATGAACCTGGCTGTCTCGAATGGCCATTTTGCATCGGGTCACAAACTGAAAGGATAGCCGAGAAAAGGGTTTTCTGCTAACCATTGTTTATTTTACTGGTGGCTGTCACCCGGGTAGGATTGCCGAGTTGTTCGATTTATTCGAAATGGGCTGCCCGGTGGCAGTCACCTGATTTTTAAATCCCTTACGATATCCCCTGATTTCAATTAAGATAATATCTGCATGATAAAATTCAGGCGGAATGATTGCCTTTCCATGATCAAATTTCCGTACATTCTAATAAACACCTTTCCGAAAATTAAGAGAAAGGTCGCTTTTTGAGTGCCTGCATTCAAAATGCGTTTTTTCAATAATTCTCAGATCGTACTCTAAGAAGGATATTTTCCATGAAAAAAATTACCAGGCTGGGTTTGCTGGGAATGCTCGTGCTGTCGGCCTGTGGAACAAGGCTCGCTACACCAACCGCTACTGTAACGGCAATTGTACCTACCGTCACCCCGCCCGTTGCAGCCACTCCAACCTATGGATGGAACTCGCAGGGCTGGAACCTGGTCTGGTCGGATGAGTTTAACGGAAGCACAATCGATCCCAGGAACTGGACATTCGATTTAGGCGGAAATGGCTGGGGCAATTCAGAATTCGAGACCTACACCAACCGCCCGGAAAACGCCCGGGTTGAAAATGGTATGCTGATTATTGAAGCGCGCCAGGATCCAACCATCGGGCAAGGCTACACTTCTGCCCGGCTAAAAACCGAGGGTCTGCAACAATTCCTGTATGGGCGGGTGGAGGCGCGCATGAAGCTGCCTTATGGACAGGGAATCTGGCCGGCGTTCTGGATGCTGGGCGGCAACGCAAGCTGGCCGCAGGGTGGGGAAATGGATATTATGGAATATATCGGAAAGACACCCGATACCATTTATCAAACCGTGCATGGCCCGGGCTATTCGGGAAGCAAGGGGATCGGTACGCATTATGAACTTACCGCCGATTTGCTGAAGAATGATTTCCATGTCTACGCGATCGAATGGCAGCCAAATGAGATTCGCTGGTTTGTAGACGACCGGCAGGTTTTCACAGTCACTCCCGCCCAGATCCCTGCCGGCACTACAATGGGTCTTTGATCATCCATTCTTTATCATCCTGAACCTGGCGGTTGGGGGCGGCTGGCCGGGCTACCCGGACGCAACTACAATTTTTCCGCAGCAACTACAGGTGGATTACGTGCGGGTTTACCAGCAAGTGGGCCAGACAACCTCCACGCCATAACCAAGACTTTATCCGAAAATTCAGGGGAGGTCGCATGATAAGAGTGCGCGGCAGAGCCGCGCACTCTTATCATACGTTTTTTCAATAATTTTAGAATGGATATTAATAGCCACTATCCAATGGCGGCCTTTTTGCAGCCCATGGAGTGGAGTGTTTTCAGCCAGGTTTGTTTGGTGGGCTCATCCGTCGTCTTTAGGTCTGGCAGGGGATTCTCCAGGCCATAGCGCTCGTATTTGGAGTTGCCAACGTTGTGATAGGGCATCAGGTCGATACCGTCCAGGCCCGGATAGCGCTGGTGCAGCCTGGCAATCCCTTCCAGGTGTTCTGGCGAATCGTTCACACCCAGGATGAGCGGGCAGCGCAGCCGGATGGAGGCAGACTGCTGGGCCAGGAAATCCAGGTTGGCGAGGATCAGATCGTTCGAAACGCCGGTCAGTGTTTTGTGGGCGACCGGGTCGGTGGCCTTATAGTCGAACAGAAACAGATCCACGAACGGCAGGACTTGTTCGAAGGCGTGCTGGCTAGCCCAGCCGCTGGTATCCAGGCAGGTGTGGAACCCCTCCGCCCGGGCGGCTTGCAGCAACCCCAGGGTGAATTCCGGCTGGAGCATCGGTTCGCCGCCGGTGATGGTCAGCCCGCCGCCGGATTGTTCGTAGAAGAGCCGGTCGCGCCGGACGGTTTCCATAACGCGCTCCACGGTTACAACCTGGCCGGCCAGCTGGAGAGCTTCGTACAGGCAGGTATCGGTACATTCCCCACAATTATCACATAGGGTGCGATCGTATACGTGAACTGCCTCCACAAGCTTGTGTGCGCCGCGCTGGCAGGTGTTCACACAGCTGCCGCAAGTGGTGCAGGCCTCCGGGCGAAAGGAAATATCCAATGTTCTTGATTGTGATTCGGGGTTGTGGCACCACAGGCAGCGCAGCGGGCAACCCTTCAGGAAGACTGCGGTGCGGATGCCCGGGCCGTCGTGCATGGAGGCGCGTTGGATGTCGAAGATCATTCCGGTAAGAGTCATGGGATTATGGAAGAACTGCATTTTGAATGTGTGCGGCTTCGCACCCTTTGGGCATGCTTCGCGCTACCACCCACATTCAAAATGCGAACTACTCCTTGATTTTTGGTGAGTGCTTAATACAGTGTCCGGGCGATCAGGTCACGCTGGATGGCGGGAGTAAGCTCGACGAAACGAGCGCTGAACCCGCCCACCCGTACAATCAGGTTGCGATATTTCTCCGGCTCACGCAGGGCCGCTTCCATATCGCCGCGACCGACCACGGTGATCATGGCCTGCGCGCCGCCGTTGGCGAAATAGGTGTTAAGCATCGCCTCCACCTTGGACCGCTGCTCCCGGAAAGTGGCTTTGCTGAATTTCATATTGTGGGTGTAACCGGCGTGCAGACTGACATCCGGTTTGACAATTGAATTCAGGAAAGCCGTCAGGCCCTGGGTGTCGTTCCCAGCGGTGGGGGTGTTGCCGTTGGCCAGGGGCGCGCCGGAGCGGCGTCCTTCGGCAGATGCACCGGTCTGGGCGCCCAGGCCGATGTTCATGTGGTTGTTGATGTTGACGATCAGGAAATAATCCAACCCGATGCGTTTGGCCTGGGCATGGGTGTGCGCGGCAACATGATCGCTGACTGCGCACAGCATGGCGTCTGCGGCCGGGTCGTCGTTGCCGTATTTGGGCGCCTGGCGCATCAACTGGAACTCCTTTTCGAACCCGGCGAAGTCGGCATCCAGTGCTTGAGTCAACTCCTGCAGAGTCAAGACCTTGCGGTCGAAGACCAGGGACTGGATGGCGGTCAGGCTGTCGGCCGCATTGACCATGCCGTAGGTCTCGATCAGGCCGCCCCGGAAGCGCACGCCTCCGCCCACCAGCGAGAGCCCACGCGCGAGGCAGTCATCGTAGAGCATTGAGGCATACAAAAAAGAAGCTTGCTCATCTTCAACCTGGTATTCACTGGCGTGGCGATCAGCCAGGGCATCGACCGAATACTCCACCTGGCGCTGGTAGGCGGCGAGGAGATCCTCAAATGTAGGGAATAAGGTATCCAGGGAGGCTGGTTTGGCTGCTTGTAATGACACATCCGCTGGATCGAGGCCGATCTGTTCCCCGGTCAGCACATCCAACCCGTGATGCAGGGCCGCTTCGAGGGCCTTGAGCAGGTTGAGCGAGCAGTTCGGGGAGCCAAAACTGAGGTGGTCCAGGCAGTATTCCCCGCAGCCGTAGGGGAGATATTGCCTGGCATATTCAACCGGCACGCCAAAGCCGTGCGTGACGGCCGGGATGTTGACATCGTCGTTGAAGAGCATAGGGAAGGTGCGGCCCTCGCCCAGCATATCCAGGGCCTTGGCCATCAATGCCGGATTCATGCCCTGGTAAAAGCGCAGAGTCAACTGCGGCTCGATCTCGATGACGGTGCGAGTGGCTTCCATGGCCAGCAGGGCGAAACGGTCGGCACTGGCCTCATCCAGGCGGCCGCGCCCGCCGATAAAGACCCGCCCGTTGAAGGTGGTTTTCCGGTCAGCGATCAACTGCCAGAGCGATTGCATCAGGCGCAGGGCTTCGGCCTCGCTCAGGCGGCCGCTGTCGATGTCGGCGGCGTAGAAGCTGCCCAGGTAGACATCCATGCGGCCGTAGTTGACCGTCCCTGAGATGAGGGTATAGAGCCAGCTAAGCTGGGCGGCTTCCCGCAGGCTTTCTGGCGGACGCTGCGAAACGGCTTCCAAAGCGGCGGCCATTTCCAGATATTCGCTCTCGGTGGCCTCGTCCGGGGCGGATGCAGCCATATGGCGTGCCTGGTCCCGGTAGGAATCGATCACATCCTTTAGCAGGCCCAGGGCCATTTCCATGGCGGTATAGAGCGGCAGGTCGCCATTCTGATCCCGTCCGGCCTGGATTTCTGCGAAAAGCCCAGGCAGGCCAATGTGGGTCAGTTTCTCATAGTTGAGCAGGGTGCCGGACAGGCGCCCCATCATCTCGGCGATGTGGTTGCTGGTGGCTTTGAGGGTCTGCTGGGGCAGGTGGGTAATTAATTTCCCGGCGATGGTGGCTTCGGCCTTCCAAAAGTCGAGCATGTCCAGGACGGGCAGGCGTTCCTGTTCAGGCAGACTGCCTAGCTCCGGCAGGATGCGGTCACCGTAACAATAATAAACCGGCCCACCGGCGGCATCTTCCAGCCCGAACCCGACTGGCAGGTAATGTGTCCGACCGGCGAAGAGATCTCCGGGGCGGATCGGGTCGAACAGGTGGGCAAACTGCGCCCGCAGGCAGTGTGCTTCGCGGATGGCGGGGTGGTCGAGGATGTGCTGCCGGTAGGTTTCGGTGAATTCCAACTCGGCCGCGAATTGGTCGATGAGGGTCATGCTGGTATGAGAGTTAAAGAGAGCCATGGACGAACCTTTCGAAAAGATTTTTCGACTTATGCCGGTCCGGCCTGACCGGTTTTGAGGCGGTAGTGGGAGGGCGAGAGCGAGAATTTTGAATGGAAGGCCCGTTCAAAGTGGGCCAGATTACCGAAGCCGCTGGCATAGCAGATCTCAGTGACTGGCAGGTCGGAGGCCAGCAGCAGCGCAGCCGCAAAACGCAGCCGCAGGGTCTGCAGGTAATTCTGGAAACGGACCCCGGTCTGCTGGTGGAACAGCTCACTGAAATACGTGGGCGTGAGGCCGGCCTCGGCGGCGATCTGATCGAGGGTCAGGCCGGTGCGGAATTCGTGGCCCAGGTGCAGCAGGGCGGTCTGGATGGCCGGATGGGTGATGCCAGGTACGGGCAGGGCCAATTCGACCGAAGACAGGCGCGCCAACTCCAGCAGAATACGCTCCAGCGCGCCGCGGATCAGGCGGCGCTGGCCCAACTGCGGGTGCTGATGCTCATCCCAGATCTGGCGGTAATCCTCCAATACCCTTCCGGCGGCCGGCCCGGCCAACTGGATATGCCGGTAACACTGGTCGCCGAACAGCCAGCGACGCAGTTCATCGTCCAGGAAATCACCTGAGAAGATGATGTTGAAGACTTCCAGAACCTGGCCGGGAGCGGGTGCAAGCTGGTGGAAGTCGACCGGGGTGAGCAGGAATAGTACACCCGGCTGGAGAGAATGAACTTCCCCGTTGACCGTGTGGGAACCGCTGCCTGAGATGGTGAAGGTCAACTCGTAGAATTCGTGCCAGTGCAGCGGGTAAGGCTCCTTCAAGGATGTGCGGAAGACCTGGAAGGAGGCGGGATTGCCAATCAATTCGGATTCGGTCAGGCGCTGGGGTTCCATGGATAACAGAGAGTGTAAGGTCGTTCGATTATTTCGACACTGCGTATCTTCGGATATTATAAGTGCTTTAGCCGGGCCGGCGGGGAAATGGATGCGGAGAAAAGGGTATGCGGCGGATGGCTGCGGAATTATTTTTCGCTTTGGCTGGAGATAGGAAAACCCGGCTTTTTGAGGGCGTGCGCGATCGGTTTGCCGAAACAACCCGGAACAATTCCCTAAAGGAGGAGAAAGGGGCCAGGGGAAATGGGAAAAGTAAAATAAAAAAGAAGAAACAAAAGAGCGGAGATCAAATAACCGCATTTTCCCCATTTTTCGGGTACTCGTGAAAGCTGAGAGTGTGGCAGGGAGGCTGGAATGGCTTTTAAGATGGATTGGGATGGAATTGTTCTGCTGGAATTGGGTTTAATCAGTGCAGTTTTTTGGTCGTTGGTGGGCGAATTTTATTGTTCTTCCTACAAGTGGGAGAGCCTTGCCGGCGGATAGCAAAGCCAGGCGCCCACCCCCAGGCGCCGGCGCGTCAGCATGCAATTGTTTTATGGGTTATGCGTTTGTTAGGGTGAAGATCAGCGAAAGGGTAGATTTGGCTTGCCTGCGAGCTTCCTTAAAATTTGCAAATTGCCTATTGACTTTCAAAAAAATCAACCCTATAATAGATTCATCGAAGCGCTTCGACTATCCGCTTCGATGAATTGGCGAAGAGTCAAACCCGATTTTGTGAGGTCAGTTTTGTCAACGATGCTGGATGTGGCCAAACGCGCCAACGTTGCTCTGAGTACGGTCTCGTATGCCTTGAATGCTACGCGGCCCGTCTCCGAGAAAACCCGGCAGCGCATCTTCCAGGCGATGGAAGAGCTGGGATACCGGCCGCATGCCATGGCGCGTGGCCTGGCCAGCAAGCACAGCCGGATCATTGCCCTGCTCTTCCCCAATCCAGAGCGCGGACTGGGCATAACAGAGCTCGAGTTTGTGACCAATGCAGCTGACGCAGCCCGGGAGAACGGCTACAACCTGGTGCTTTGGCCCGCTGAAATGCATGACCCGGAGGAATTACGATTATTCGCTCAACAGGGGCTGGTGGATGGCGTGATCGTAATGGAAGTGCGATTAAACGATGAACGAATCAACCTGTTACGCGAAATTGAATTTCCCTTCAGCATGATCGGGAGGTGCACAGATACCACCGGCATTGATTATGTGGATATTGATTTCGAGCGGACGATCCAGGAAACGGTCGATTATTTGGCAGGGTTGGGACACACAAAGATTGCCTTCCTGAACCAATCCCAATCTGCTTATGATAATGGATACGGTCCAGTTATTCGCAGCCAGGCGACCTTCCCCAGGGTCATTCAAAGCGCCGGCCTGGAAGGAATATCCAGATTCTGCCGTCCCGCCTCGCAGGCAGGGTATGAAATATGTAACGAATTGTTCGCCTTGCGCCCGGATCTAACCGCGCTGATCACGATGAATGAGCGGGCCGTTCCGGGCATTATGCGCGCCATTGCTGAACAGGGCTGGCGAATCCCGGATGATTTTTCCCTGGTGGTGATCGTCTCCTCCCCGCGCATGGCCGAAATGATGAACCCCGCACTGACCAGCTCCGACATCGCCGCGGCTGAATTGAGCCGGCTGAGCGTGGAGTTGCTGATCCAGCAGTTGGAAGCAAAAGAACGTGAACCGCTCCAGAAGTTAATCCCCTGCCGCCTGGTTATTCGTGGCAGCACGGGAGCATGTCTCCGAAGCGCTGGTAAGTCAATGAGTATGCCTCTTGTTGTAGAAGGAGACAAAATACCGAAGGCTTGAGTTTTTTCAGCCTGGTTATTTGTGATTCAAAGGAGTCTTCTCGAAGAAATAAAAAAAGTAAGGAGATACTGCCTAACCGCGAAGAAAGCCAGTATCTCCCAGGTGAGCAAAGCGCCTTGAACAAACCCGGCCTGATTTCATGCCAGGCTTGGCCGTGTAACTCTGCCCGTGTGATTATACACGAAATTACCTGGCCTTTTCCTATCCGGCCCGGCAGAGTAGCTGGCGAGCGAATTGGTTTGGTTTCTCCGTTCATGGTAGTTTTCGCCTCCTGAAAACCCGATTGGCTCTTCTTCGAGAAAGTATCCCAATGGATGAAAGGAGGTGAAACCGTAAAAACCATTTTCATCGTATTTCCAACTGTTTTTTTAAAAGTCGGAAAGTTCAGCCACATTTTCTCTATAAACCCTATGATAGGAGAATGAGATGTCAACGAAACTGTTCAAACTGTTATCCCTGGTAATGGCTATCGCCATGCTGGCAGGGATGGTCGCCTGCCAGTCCGCGACGCCAACTGCCGCTCCAGCCCCGGCCACCCAGGCCCCAGCGCCTGCCACCCAGGCCCCTGCACCGACTGCCACAGCCGCCCCCGCTACGGCGGCAGCAGCCGTCACTGCTGCCCCCACAAAAGATAACCGTGTCCTAAATCTATGGTACTACGAACCGCCCGATGGCGCTTTGGGAAAAGCCTGGGCAGCTGCTCAGACGCAATTCCTGGCTACGCACCCGGGCGACACGATCCATTATGAACTGCATACCTTCGAGCAGATGCAACAGACTGCCCAAATGGTTCTGAACTCGAGCAGCGCACCGGATTTGATCGAAATCAATAAAGGCGCAGGCAATGCCGGCACGTTTGCGGTTGACGGTCTGCTGACCGACATGACTGCCGAGGCTACCAAGCGCGGTTGGAATAACATCCTTTCCCCCAGCATCCTGACCACTTGTGAATATGATCCCAAAACCGGCATCATGGGCAGCGGTAATCTGTATGGCGTGACCGATTATGGTGAGTTTGTCATGCTTTACTACAACCAGGATATGTTCGATAAGGCCGGGATCAAAGTGCCGACCACGGTGGATGACCTGTATGCCGCAGCGGATGCCTTTGTTGCAAAAGGGATCACCCCCTTTGCCACGGCAGGCGCCGAATATCCAGCCCAGCAGATCTTCTATATGCTGGCTCTCAGCAAGGCTGACCGGACCTTCGTCACCAACTATCAACTGCTCAAAGGCATCGATTTCCATGGGCCAGAATTCACCTATGGCGCGACCGAACTGGCCGCCTGGGTTCAAAAAGGCTATGTGAGCAAGAATGCCGTCAATATGAAAGCCCAGGATATGCAGAACGACTTCCAGGCTGGCAAGAACCCCATGATGATGGGCGGAAGCTGGCTGTTCGGCGGTTTACAATCTGCCAACCTGACCTTCAAGTGGAATGTGGAACTCTGGCCTGGAAACAAGATCAGCCCAGGCTCCGGCGGCAACCTTTGGGCCATCCCGGCCGGTTCAAAGAACAAGGACCTGGCCTATGATTTCATCGACATCACCCTGAGCAAGCCGATCCAGACCCTCATGGGCAATGCCGGCGGCCTGCCGATCAATGCCGATACCTCCCAGATCACCGATCCGCAAGTAAAACAATTCAACCAGCTCTTCGCAAATTTGGTTTCTTCAGATGGAATTGGGTTCTATCCTGACTGGCCTGTCTCCGGTTACTACCAGGACCTGGTCTCAGCCACCCAGGAACTGATGAATGGAACCAAGACCCCATCCGCGTTCCTTGACGAAATTGCAGCTCCTTACAATGCAGCAGTAACGAAGTAAGATTGCGCGGTATGTAAATTCAATCCAAAAGGCAGTGCCCCGAACTTGGGGCACTGCCTCAGGAAAGGCGAGAGCAAAAAGTATGAAAAAGAAAACCGCCTCCTTCAATAAAGGATATGGATTATTTTTAATTCCCGGTATTATTGCCTTCCTTGTCATCATCATTATTCCTTTTCTCACCAATATTGGGATCAGTTTTACCAAGTGGGGCGGAGTACGCCCGCCGGTCTGGATCGGCCTGAGCAACTATCAGAGATTGGTCGGTGATTCCGTCTTTTGGCTTTCGTTCAAGAATAACCTGATCCTGTTGCTCGCCATGACAGTTATTCCAACCATTTTCGGATTGCTGCTGGCAACATTTCTCTTCGATTACGTTACCAATAATTTTGGTCAAAGGGTTTCGAGCTTTTTCCGGGCTGGTTTTTATTTGCCCCAGATCCTGCCCTCAGCAGTCATCGGCATCGTCTGGGCCTGGATCTTGCAGCCCGATTCGGGGGTTGTGAATTTTGTCCTTAAGGGCATCGGGCTTTCCTCCCTGGCGCATGACTGGTTGGGGGACCCTTCAACGGCCTTGTTTTCGGTAATGTTTGTGCTGGTCTGGTTCCAGCTTGGGTACCCGATCGTGATTTTCATGGCCGCCTTGCAGAGGGTCGATCCGGAATTATTGGAAGCCGCCTCCATCGATGGAGCCTCCTGGTTCCAGAAGTTCTGGTACATCACCATTCACCTGATCCAGCCGGAGATATTGGTGGTGGTCCTGACAACCACGATTTACACGCTTAAGATATTTGGCCAGGTCTATGTACTCACCAGGGGCGGGCCAGGCAATGCCACCTCCGTCCCCTCCTATTACGCCTATAAGCAATTCTTTGAAACGCAACAGGTGGGCTATGGATCAGCGGTTTCGCTGGCACTGGCGGTTATCATCATCCTGCTTACCGTCCTTTTTATCAACATTCAGTCACGACGAGAAAATGCGGAGAGTGCCTGATGGCTGCTAATCGGTATCGCCCCACCAACCGGATAGTGAAATGGATTCCCTTGGTACTTTTGGCAGTATTCCTGCTGCTCATGTTGATGCCATTTATATTGGTAACCATCAATGCAGTTAAAACTGAACCCGAGTTTGCCCAATTTGGCCCGCTCAGCCTGCCGCATAGCATCAATCTCACCAGTCTAAAAGACTTCTGGGCCAGGGCGAATTTTTCGAAGGCCCTCTTAAACAGTACTTTTATCAGCGCGTGGGTGGCGATCCTGGCTGCCAGCCTCTCCCTGCTCAATGCATTTGCCCTGGGAATAGGGAAGGTCAAAGGCCGGGCCTGGCTGCTGGTGTTCTTCCTGATGGCTAATTTCCTGCCGCAGGAGGCGCTGGCTTATCCCCTGTACTATTTTGCCAAATTCTTGCATATTTACGATACCCCCTACGCAGTTATTCTGGCACTGACGGTAATACAAAGCGCTTTTGGCACTTACCTGTTATCGTCCGTGTTCAGCTCCTTCCCACGTGAAATCCTGGAAGCCGCCATGATCGATGGCGCCAGTAAGCAGAACCTTTTATGGGATATCGTTGCACCGCTCAGTCTGCCGACGCTTTCCGTTTTGTTCGTGTTCTTCTTCATCTGGACATGGAACGAATTCTTCCTGCCCTTGATCCTTCTGCCTTCGAATACCAACATGACCGTACCGCTGGCGCTGGCCATCAATCAGGGACAGTACGGAGTGAATATCACCGCGCAAAGCGCCTCCGGACTGCTGGGCATCCTGCCGTGCTTTATTTTCTTCCTGATCTTCCAGCGAACGCTTACCAAAGGGATTACCGCTGGAGGCATCAAATAGATTTTTACCGAACTCACTATCACTCGCTACCGGAAAAACCGGCCTCCTATGGCGCAAGATGATTATTTGCGGTAAAGTAGTTTGAGTGGAACCATATTTCTGTTCTTAAGAGAAAAAGTCATGAAATTTACAGATGGGTACTGGCAAATCCGCAATGGGATGGAACCTCATTTCCCTGCCCAGGCATATGAAGTGACGCTGGAGCCGGGGGCGATGACCGTTTTTGCTCCAACCTTAAAAATTGCCACGCGCGGCGATACGCTTAGCCTGCCCGCACTGACCATCCGGTTTTCTTCGCCGATGGAGAATGTCATCCGGGTGAAGATATTCCACCATAAAGGCGGACTTCCGCGCAAACCGCAGTTTGTCCTCTCCGATCAACCCCATCCGGAACCGTTCGTGTCGGAAGACGGACAATGCGCCACGCTGACCAGCGGGCAACTGAGTGTACGGGTCAGCAAAGGCGAGCCGTGGCTGGTGGAATATAGAGCGGGAGCGCGCGTGGTTACCTCAAGCAGCTGGCACGGACTGGGCTTTGTCGATACGCCGGATGGCCGGTACATCCACGAGCAATTGAATATCGGTGTGGGCGAATGCATCTATGGGCTGGGCGAACGCTTTTCGGCCTTTGTCAAGAACGGCCAGGTGGTCGACATCTGGAACGAGGATGGCGGCACCAGCAGCGAACAATCCTATAAAAATATTCCTTTCTACCTGACGAACCGCGGCTACGGCGTGTTCGTAGCCCATCCGGAAAAGGTCTCGTTCGAAGTGGCCTCCGAAAAAGTAGAGCGGGTGCAGTTCAGTGTGCCGGGGGAAGAACTCGAATATTTTGTGATCTATGGCCCCACTCCCAAGGAAGTGCTCCAGCGTTACACCGCGCTGACCGGGCACCCGGCCCTGCCGCCGGCCTGGTCATTCGGGCTGTGGCTTTCCACCTCGTTTACCACCAATTATGACGAAGAAACGGTGACCGGTTTCATCCGCGATATGGCTGAGTGCAATATCCCGCTGCACGTTTTCCATTTCGATTGTTTCTGGATGAAAGAGTTCAACTGGTGCGATTTCAAATGGGATCAGCGCTGTTTTCCTGATCCCGAGGGCATGTTGAAACGCTTGAAAGAACGCGGCCTGCACATCTGCCTGTGGATCAATCCTTACATCGGGCAGCGCTCCGTATTGTTCGACGAGGCAGCCGCCCAGGGCTTTTTGCTCAAAAGACCCAACGGGGAGGTCTGGCAGTGGGACAAATGGCAGTCCGGGATGGGCATCGTCGATTTCACCAACCCGGCGGCATGCGCGTGGTTCCAATCCAAACTGCGCGTGCTGCTAGAGATGGGTGTGGATGCCTTCAAGACGGATTTCGGCGAACGCATCCCAACGGAGGTGGTTTATTATGACGGCTCCGACCCGTTGAAGATGCACAACTATTTCACTTACCTGTACAACCAGACGGTCTTCAATCTGTTGAAGGAAGTGCGCGGGGAAGGGGATGCGGTGGTGTTCGCACGGTCGGCCACGGCCGGCAGCCAGCAATTCCCGGTACACTGGGGCGGTGACAGCACGGCGACTTTCGAGTCGATGGCTGAGAGCCTGCGCGGCGGGCTTTCGTTGGGCCTTTCCGGGTTCGGTTTTTGGAGCCATGACATCGGCGGCTTTGAGCAGACAGCCTCGGCGGATGTTTATAAGCGCTGGGCGGCCTTTGGACTGCTTTCTTCGCATAGCCGACTGCATGGCAGTTCGTCCTACCGTGTCCCTTGGGTTTACGATGAGGAAGCGGTGGATGTACTGGCAAAGTTCACCAAACTCAAATGCAGCCTGATGCCTTATCTCTATAACATGGCCCGGCAGGCGCATTTGAACGGCACCCCGATGATGCGCAGCATGCTGCTGGAATTCCCGGACGATCCGGCTTGTGACTATCTTGACCTGCAGTACATGCTCGGCGAGTCCCTGCTGGTGGCGCCGGTCTTCAGTTACGATGGCACGGTCAACTATTACGTGCCGGAGGGGCGCTGGACCAACCTTTTGAATGGGAATGTAGTGACCGGTCCGCGCTGGGTGCGCGAGACGCATGATTTTATGAGCCTGCCCCTGCTGGTGCGGCCTAATTCGATCATTGCCATCGGTGCGCATGACGAGCGGCCGGATTACGATTATGCCGAAGGTGTCACCTTGCGGATATTCGAGCTTGAAGAAGGGAAAAGTGCAACAACGGAAATCCCGACGGTGAAGGGCGAAATCGAGACGACCTTTCTGGTGGAGCGGGAAGGGCAAACGATCATGGTGGAACGGAAGGGAAGTGCCAAGGCCTGGCGGCTGTTGCTGGTTGGGATCCCGGCGATCACTGCGGTGGAAGGCGGCGTGGCAGAGCCAGTCTCGCAGGGTGTGCTGGTAACGTGCGGGTCAGAGACGGAAGCAGTACGGATTTTGCTTCTGTAACCTGATTTAAAAAGATATTCGGTAACTTATTGCCTGATCACCGGAAGTTGTCCCTACGGGAGGCTGCGCGAAACCCCCGGCTCAGAATACCAAGCCCTCTGCCCTCAAGGGTGCTGCGTAAAAGCGGGCTGAAGATGGCATTATAGTTGCCCAGTAACCCTGCAGAGTCTTACCCGACCGGTGTTATCGACCAGCAAAGGTTGCCGAGCAATTTACAGAACGTTCTCGATTATTTTTTCCTTGTAGATTTGCGAAGGCAATTTGCCTGTGCATTTCTCTCCTTTTTGAGTTGGGCCGGCGCATGTTCCTGAAGCAGACTGCGCCGGCCCATCAAGGATCATGGGACATATATGAACGAATTTTACGGCCTGCCGACCGGTGTTCTAGAAAACGAGACGCTGTGGCTTGAATACCTGAATACGGCCGGACCGCGGATTGTGCGGTTATCTTATAAGGGCGGGCCAAACTTGCTGGCGGAACTGCCGCAGGCCGCGCTGGAAAGCGTGCTGGGTACCTATTATTTCCGCGGCGGGCACCGTTTATGGTGCGCGCCCGAAGCCATTCCAGGCACGTATGCGCCAGATAATGACGGCTTGCAAGTGGAAGAATTCCCGGGCGGCGTGAGGCTGAAGGGGCGGCCCGAAGCGGGCAGCGGTATCCTGAAAACGATCGAAATCCAACTGCTCCCGGGCAGTGCGGCGGTTACGCTGCGGCATGAATTGTACAATGGCGGTCCGGAAGCGCTGGAACTGGCTCCCTGGACCCTGACCATGCTGCGCTTGGGCGGAACGGCGATCCTGCCGCAATCGACCCTGACCGTCGATGCCCTCGGGCTGCTGCCTGACCGCATCCTGGCGCTCTGGCCCTACACATCTATCAATGACCCGCGCCTGGTGTGGTGGGATGATTTCATCTTGATCCGCGCCAGCGCCAACCCGCAACACGCCAAGATCGGCTATTACAGCCCTGCCGGGTGGATGGCTTACTGGCTGGAAGGGGTGCTGTTCCGCAAGACGTTCGATGTCAGTGCGAATGGAACCTACCCCGATAGTGGCTGCAATGCGGAGTTTTACTGCGACGAGAACGTGATCGAGCTGGAAACGCTCGGGCCACTGGGTCGGCTTGCACCGGGCCAATCCGTGCTGCACACCGAGAGATGGGAGTTCTTCGACAGCCTGAAGCTGCCATTCATCCCGGCAAGCTTGCGCGAGCGGCTGGAGAATAAGGCAGTTTTGCTTAAAAAATGCTGAGAGGGTTGTCGGGTTGGGGTAGGGTGAGCGTAGGGAGGCCGTCAAGCACCCTTTTGACCGGGATGATATGATAGGGGGGTAAGGCGATTCTCTTCTCCTCCTTTCAAGAGAGCCGGGGCCGGCGTCCCCGGCTCTTGCGATTCTAGCATCCGAAGGTGTTACCCGGGCCAAGCAAAAAACCGAGAAAGATCAAGGCACCAGCCCGGTTATGATCCAGGCCCAGTTACGCTTGATCGTGATGGGCGATTGGGACGTATTGGCATCCGGGGCTTTCCCGCCGACCAGGGCGACATCCAGATCAGTCCCGAGGTGCCACCAAAAGAAGCAGCCGCGGCTGAAATCAGGATCAATAGCAGACCAATCGTATGTAAGCCTCAGCTCATCACATCGCTCCAACACTTTGATCCCTTCCGGCAGATAGGGCTGTAACCGTTTCGAGCAGATCCGTCCGTAGATCTCCCAGATCTGCTCCGGTGCCTTCACGTCTTCCCCACGATAGATCGCACTCCGTCCTTTGGGTTTGCCCTTGCGACGCGGATACCCATGCTTCAAAAGTTGAACGGCGATGATAGCCCGTCGCCGCCGTGAACTCATCCAGAATCTTCTACTTCTCTGCTTTTTTAACCTTCAGATATCGTGACTGTATTTCTATTAACAGTTCGCGCTTGCTGCGTTGACTTATCATATGCTTCTCCGACCGTCCTGATATATGGTCGTAGAGTAACATTCTTTATGAGCCGACGACCTTATCAAAGTTACTTTTTTTATAAGGCAATGCGTATATCATTAATATCAAGCCCAATCTGTTATAATTAATGGTCATCCGTCATGGGGATTCCCTTATAATTCCATCAGTATAATGATATCCGATGCCTGATCTATCCCCTCATTTTGTACAATGATGAAAATATAAATCGCCTGGAAGGAAATATGTGATATGACCGTTGCAGGGAAAAAAAGTGTCTATTGGATAGTTTATGTACCATCCATTCTGATCATCATAGGCGTTTTAAGCCTTTTTATTGTTGTCGTGCAACCTTTCCAGCTGGTGGGTATGTGGCTGTTTGCATCTGAAAAAACAATATTAAAAACAATTGCCGGTATTTTTTTGTTATCAGGTTTCTTCTTGTGGACGCCTCTGGGTACCCAACTGATTTCAATTATTATTCCTGGACTAACAGATAGTGAAATCAGACAAATTCGTGTTCGTAGATCGTATCGTATTTTAAATTGCCTTATTTTATTTATGGGATTTTTATTTTCTTTCTGTTTTTTTTTGATTCAAAAAAATATCGTATTTCATTTGAATAATTCACGAATTTATAACGATACATATGGTTACGTTTTAACGGGCTCCTATCCGTTCTCCAATATAAATTTTTGGGCAGGAGTACGTTCTTTCACAAATCCAATTTTCTATAAATTAATAGGATATACCCCATTAAATTATCGCGTTTTGGATGAAGTTAGAAACGTTGCCAGAATCCAAATGATTTTCTCTGCATTTTCCTGGACAATTTTCGCACTCTCGATCAGCCTGGTTCTAAAGGATAAGCTCGCCAAGGTTATTGGTTTCACGGTTATCTTAATGTTAGGGGCGAGCATTTACATAACAGCTTGGGATAATTCAATCCTTTCAGAGTCACTATCCATTTCCCTGCTCCTCCTTTTCCTGGCAACCATAATTGTGGGGGGGATGGCATGGGACAAAAAGCATCCCATTCCTGTTTGGAAGCAATTCATCCTGGTTGGCGCTATCTTAATCATCGGAATATTGTATTCCTTTACACGCGATCCAAATGAATATTTTATTTTGTTTATTGCCGGCTTAATGATATTCGGTATTTTTTTCACCCCTATTCGGAAAAATCCCTTATTTTACTCATATCTGGCTGTCATAGTAGGTTTCCTGGCGATTTTCGTCGGTCAAACCATCAGTTTTAATATTGGAAAGCGTTTTCGATATTCCATTATCTCAGAAATAATAATCAGGATCATCCCATCGCAAGAAAATTTGAATTATTACCTGAAACACGGCATGCCATTTGATGCAAAGGTGGCAGCACTAAAAATAGGGGATTTTCATATGGTAGGGTATCACCAAAATACTGATGTGCCGACCATTGACCCGCCTGTCCAACCATTTGTAGATTGGGTTGATAATAATGGAGAAAGGGTAACCATGCAGTTCTTACTTTCTCGCCCTGTATTTTTCTTCACAGCGCCCTGGCAGGATTTCTGGCAAATTACAAATGGGGATTATACGGTATATCGCACCGTTATCTCTTCTCCAAACTCGCTGACTGTTTTCTTGACGGCATTGTTCTATCCACGTACAACATGGTGGCCATACTTGACTGCCATTCTAATATTAATAACCATAATTGCAGTTTGGAAAAGCAAAGATCGCAAAGCAATTTGGAGTGTGACCTTGGTATTGTTTCTCTTGGCGTACCCATTAGCGATTTTGGTTTGGCAATCTGATCCAACAGATATCGAACGCCATGCCCTCCAGATTGCGTTGCAACTCCGCTTGGCATCCTGGATCGCGATCGCATTAATTCTTGAACAATGTATAGGCTTCCTAAAAAAGCGAAGGATCATTTGATCTTAAATAAATATCCCTGACTCTTCAGTGTTTTTGCTCTTTTGCCAACTCCACCCCTTTACAATCGGCCATTTTCGAAGGAATCAGGCACGATCGCCTGTTCGAGCAGGTAGCTGTTGGGGATCCAGAGGCCGCTGCCGGAGCGGGCGGTGGAACCACCAAAGAATTCTGTTATTCCGCCCGCGCTGGAACCAGGCACCAGAAGGTCAACTTCTTCATTCCAAAGGATATTTGTCGTTGAATATATCCAAATTCATCATCTTACAATTCAAAAGAAGAGAAATGACCGCACCACGAAGCATCGGCAAGAGAAGAAAAAACAGTGCTTCCGTCATGTAGGTTTGTGCGATGATATGAAAACACCCTCTGGACTCCGAAATCTCTTACTTCGGAGTCCGATGGTTGATTTTCATTGTTTCCTTTGGCTGACCTGATAGACGGCCAGGATCTTGCCGGAACCCTGCCAGGAACGGGTGTGGAGGAGTTTGAGCGAAACAGGCGGGCGACCGACGAAGAGCGGCGTGCCTTCACCGCCGATCAACGGAAAAAAGGTAATGTGCAGCTCGTCCACCAGGTCATGCATCAGCAGGTCGTTCCAGAGCAGGCGGCTCAGGATCACCAGGATGTCCTTGCCAGGCTGCTGTTTGAGGGCGGTGATCTCCGCGTAGGCGTCGGCACGCTTGATGATGCGTGTATTATCCCAGGGGGCCAACTCCGCGGGGGTTATTTTGTCTGAAATAACGATCTTCTGAATGGCCGTGAAGAGCCTGGCCGTTTCGCGCCGGATGGCGGTGGCATTGGGATCTTTCGGCACACCGGTCCAATAAGCTTTGTTGGCGAAAAACGAATTGCAACTCAAGAGCAGAAAATCGGCCGCACGGGTCAATTCCACATTATAGAAATCGTAAATATCGTCGTTGGCATAATCTTTGTGGTAAAAGTCAAAAAGGGAGTTGATGCTTTTGTCCTTGCCTTCGTATAAGCCGTCCAGGGTGACAAAGTTGCTGACAATCAGTTTGCGCATGATGATATCTGTTCTCTTAACCATGAAATGATCGCTTTAACTGGTTCCGGATCGAGCATGCGATCTTCCGCGCAATAGCTGGCCGTCACTTCGGCAGCAGTAAGTTGCGCACGAGCTTTGGGCTCGAATTTCATGACATGATTCGCGTTTTCAAAATAGGAGATGAAAATATTGGCGTGTTCTTTGGCGAGCCCTTCAAAAATAAGCCCGTCAATTTGCTAGTCAACCTGGATGTCTTTCTTGCCCAGAACGATTAAGACCGGAACCATTACATCTGCAAGAGTCGTGATCGGGTTGAATAGCCATAGTTCTCTCGAAAAAGGCTGGTTGATCGGGTGGGTTATCCCCTTGATTAACTGCTGCAATCCTTCCGGTAATTGATCAGTATCAGGTAGGGGACGACCCGCGATGAATTCTTCAATGGCCTGGTCGTAGGCTGCGAGCAATGCATCTCCGCCGGGAACGGCGCGAAATTGTGCGGCAACCTGGCTGTGCGCGAGCACCCCGGTGGGTCGAGCGAAAGCAGAAGTAAGGACCATGCCTGCCAGGCGGGTGCTCCCGGCCTGGTTTTGATAATTGAGGGCGTGTACGCAGCCTTCGCTGTTGGTCAGGATAAATATCCTGGCCGGATTTACCGCTGGCCACCTGGCCAGCAGGTTCACGCCGCCGGCCAGCTCAGCAAGATGACCTTGCATGCTGATTTTTCCCGCCATGTTTTTTACGTTTTCAACAGCAGGAGGGCCGGAAGCCCGTTTATCGTATCGCAAGGTGATAAAACCGTGATCAGTCAATTCCCGGGCAAGCAAGGCTCCGCTGCCATTGGTGCCTGGGAGCATTGGGGAATTCCAATTGCGGTCGGTTGGGCCGCTGCCAGCCACAAAAATTACCGCTGGAAATGGACCAGCACCCGCAGGAAGCGTTAAGCTGGCCTGGACTTTAATTTCATCCACTTCCCAGGATACAGATTCTTCATTCAATGACTGGCTGCCAGATGACATGTTTATTCTGCCTGATATTAACAGTTCAGCTGACCGCTTTTTTCACCAGCGCGATGATCCTGGCCTCTTCGGTGGGGGTCAAATTCTTCAGGGCGAAGACAACCGGCCAAAGCGAGCCTTCGTCGAGCCTGGCTGAGTCATTGAAGCCGAGGGTGGCGTAGCGGGTCTTGAACTTCTGGGCAGGTTGGAAGAAGCACACGATCTTGCCATCCCTGGCATAGGCAGGCATGCCGTACCAGGTTTTTGGAGCGAGGGCCGGCGCGCTGGCTTTGATGATGGTATGCAACCGTTGGGCCATGAGACGATCCGATTCCGCCATCTCATCGATACTGGCGAGCAAGGCGGCTTCCCCGTCCACCTTGTCCTGTTCGGCCTTCAGCTCTTTGGCGCGCTGCTTCATTGCGGCCTTTTCCTGATCCGTGAATCCCGTGGACTTGCTGGAGGTTGTACCGCTGCTCCCGCTGGACTTTTCCATTTCTTTTTTCGGGCTCATAGTAATCTCCAAAATAGGCGATTAATGGTCGTTGAAAATAACTTCTTAACCGCACAACTTGAGCAGATGTTTTATTTTAGAATATTTGTTTCGGATAGTCAAGGTAGAAAATGTCATAATTAGACGGTAAATGACTTTTGCAGGCCGGCGGGCGAGTACTTTTTGCATGATGAGGTTGGCGTCAGTCACTTATCAGGAAATCGTATCTGATAACACAACTGTTATGCTAAAGCTTGAGAAAGTACACTGGTGCAAGTGCTGCAAGTACGAATATAGCCTGTACCGCAAGTACGTATAGCGCCTGTCTTGGGGCGCGCGGGAGCCATTTGATAGCGAAGAAAACGATGATCGGTACCTGCAGCCCCATCAATAGTTGCCAGATATGGGCAGCCGCGCCTTCATCGGTTTGGTGTACGACACCAAATATGGCCAGAAAAACGAGGACAGTAATGAGCGCGGCCAGGGACATTGTTATTGGCAAAAAGGCGGATGGTTTCTTAAGCATGATTAAAAAGCTCATTTGTTGACCTACTTTTTGTTGCCTGTTTTCACACTAAATTCATATCCAGCACCGCTGCGCCGGTAAACTGGCCGTGGCGCAGCTGTTCGATGGCCTGGCCGGCCTGCTCCAGCGGGAAGACTTTTACATCGGCCTTGACCGGCACCTGCGGGGCCAGCGCCAGGAATTCCTCGCCATCCTGGCGGGTGAGATTGGCAACCGAGCGGATGACACGCTCCTCCCAGAGCAGGGAGTAAGGGAAGGCGGGGATGGCGCTCATGTGAATGCCGCCGCAAACGACCACGCCGCCCTTATGGCTGGCCTGCAGGGCCGAAACCACCAGCGGGCCGACCGGGGCGAAGATCAGGGCAGCATCCAGCTTTTCGGGCGGCAACTGGGTCGAATCCCCGGCCCAATCGGCGCCCTGGCGCAGGGCGAATTCCTGGGCATCCGTATCACCGGGCCGGGTGAAAGCATAGACCCTTTTCCCGGCATGTTTGGCCACCTGGGTAACGATGTGGGCGGCTGCTCCGAAGCCATAGATGCCGAGCGATTCGAGCTGTTCCCCGGCCATGCGATAAGTGCGGTAGCCGATCAGCCCGGCGCATAATAATGGTGCAACCTCCACATCCGTATAGGCAGCCGGCAGGAGAAAACAGAACCTTTCATCCGCCAGGGTATATTCGGCAAAACCGCCGTCGACATCGTAACCGGTAAAGACGGGCTGATCGCACAGGTTTTCCTGTCCTCTCAAGCAAAAGCGGCAGGTGCCGTCGGTCGCGCCCAGCCACGGAACCCCGACGCGCTCTCCAACATGGAAACGCTGTGCAGCTGGCCCGCTCTGCACGACTGTGCCAACGATCTGGTGACCGAGCACCAGGGGCAGCTTGGGCTCATTCAGTTCGCCGTCCAGGATGTGCAGGTCAGTGTGACAGACTCCGCAGGCGCTGACCTTGAGCAGCACCTGTCCGGGCCCGGGAGTGGGGATGGGAACTTCGGCGAGACGAAGAGGAGTGTGAGGGGCGTCGAGAAGCATGGCGCGCATGGTTTGCATTTTTACCTCCTTAAGGAGTGGGCAGGGGCGGGGTGATCTGCTGGCCGGCCCGCCAGGCGGTCAGGAGAGGGAACGGGTCCAGCTTGGTGAAAGGGGCGGTGGGGATCGAGACTTCGAAATGTACGTGCGGGGTGGTAAAGCGGGCGTCGCCGGTATTACCGACCAGGCCAAGCAGCTTGCCCGCCGGCACCCAGAGACCGGTATGGATGCCATAGGCAATGGAGGAGAGGTGTGCGCCGTAGTAGTGCAGGCCATCATCGCCCAGAATGCGCACAGACAGGCCACTATCTTCGGAAGCCAGGTTGGTGGCCGGATTCCAGGTATCCACAGTGGTAACTCTATCTACGGTGCCGCTGGTGACCGCGACGAATTTGGTGCCGATCGGGGCGAATATATCGGTGGCCGGAAAAGGATGCCCGCCTTTGGAAAAAGTGGCCTGGTCAGGCGGCTGGACCGGGAAGACATAGCTGTAGAGGTTGATCGTGGCGGTGGGGGTGAACGTTGGCGAACTGGTAAGGGTTTCAGTGGGCGTGAAGGTTGACGTAGAAGTAAGCGTGATGGTATCCGTGAGAGAAGGAGTCAGGGTCAAGGTAGGAGGAATCGGTGAAGCAGTCAAAGTGGGCGGCGTGGTGGGCGAGGGCCGCGCCAGCACTGGCGCAGCCGCCGAGCCGATGTCACAGGCTAGTAAGAGGAGCGGAAGAACGAGGAGCAGGCTGCGTTTCTTTATCATGGGGGAGATTTTATCAAATGCCATCAAGGTTCGGGCAATGGCGGAGTGACGTTGTGCCCATCCCGCCAGGCCTGCAGGTATGGGAAGGGATCCACCTGGCCGCGGCGGGCTTTCCAATCTTCAGGAGTGGTGGGACGAGAAATCCCGAAGTGCAGATGTGAGAGGGTGGTGCGGGCATCGCCGGTGTTCCCGACCAGCCCGAGCAACTGGCCGGCCTTCACCCGCACCCCTGGGGCAATCCCGGCGGCAATGACGGAGAGGTGTGATCCATAGTAGCGCAAGCCGTCATCGCCGATGATGGCGACCGACAGCCCGCCGCGCACGGACGGGTCATCGTGGGCCGGATCCCAGGTATCCTTATACGAGACGAAATTCACTACGCCATCCGTCACGGCCACAAACTTCGTACCGACCACGGCAAAGATATCCGTGGACGGATATCCGTGGCTGGCGGTGCCTTCGGCAAAACTGGCCGCCCAGGTGGGCTGGAGCGGAAAAATATGGATAAATGAGACTTCCGTGGCAGCAGCGGTCGCGGTTACCATGGATGTAGGGGTGAGCGTGGCCGTGGGAATAACCGTATCGGTTGGCGAGGCAGTCGGTGAAGCGGGCACTCTGGAGGCTGTGAACGTGGCAGATGGCGGGAGAAGGGTCGGGCTCTGGCCAACCGGCGAAGCCGGCGGTGGGAAAGCGCTGCAGGCGGAACACAGAAGACTGAGCAGGATCAGCAGGCTGCGGCGCATGGCTGACTATTTTCTTTTGAGCAGTTCTTCCAGGTCGGGGATATCATGCGCAGCCCGGCGCAGGATGTCGAAGGCGGCATCGGTCAGAAGGTCGACCCGGTCGGCCGACACTGGCTGTCCCGAATCGGCTTCTTCGAGCACTTTGACAATATTGCCGCGCAGACCGTTGGCACGGCGGGCCCAGTGGGAATCGACCGAGAGCCGTTCCAGGCGGGTGATCAGCAGGCGCAGGAGTTGGAGTTGTTGGGGTTGGGCGGTGGTCACGGTTGAATTATACCGTTTTGGTGGGGATCGGGCGGGCCAGCATTTCCAGGATCAACCAGGCCAGCAGGCAACCGCCCAGGCCGATGGGGTAGAGCCAATATGCTCCCAACTGATCGAATAAGAAACCTGCCAGGGGCAATGCCAGCAAGGCAACACCGCTGCGCAGGGTTACATCAAAAATGGAAACCACCGTGCCGCTCTGTCCCTCGGGAGCGCTTTCAACCAAACAACTGTAGTAGGCCGGCACATTAAAACTCAAGGCAATGCTTGCCAGGATGCGCAGGATGAAAAAACTTGGAATGGCCGGGAATAGTATCACTGGTAAAAAAGAGGCTGCCTGTGCCAGTAAGGAAATACGCAGGATCCGCCTGGAACCGTGAAGCCGGATCAACCGGTCGGCCAGCAGCATGAAAGGTACTTCGAAGAGCGCACTGACGGTGTTGGCAATCCCGATGAGACTGGCATGCGCACCCAGGCTGGTCATATAAAGAGTTTCGAACTGGGAGCGGCCCATGGTGGTGATCCAGATCACGCTGAATGCCAGCGCCATGCCAAGCACGGTTCGGTTGTGGGCCAACGTAGCTGCCATCTGGCCGAGTGGAACTCTGTCCGGTCTTTTTATTATCGTCTTCGGTTTTGGAGAGCCTCGTACACAAAACAATACGAAGACGGCCGCCACCAACATACCCGCGTATCCGGCAAAAGGTACGTAAAGCCCAAGCTTTTCGATGAGCAAACCTGCCAGTATGGTGATGACAGCCCAGCCCAGTGAACCCCACAGCCGGATGGATCCGAATCCGGATTTCTCGCCGTTCACAGCCATGATCGCCTGGACATTCGAAAGCGACCCGGTACCGGCGGTTATCAGGCCATCCAGGATGATAAAAATCGAAATCGTCCAAAACAGGCTTTGGATCCCTTGCAAGAGCGCAAAGCAGGCTGAAGCGAGCAATGCCAGCATGATCAGGCGGCGTGGATGGCTGGATGCGTCGCCCCAACGACCCCAGAACGGTGCCGCCAGCATTCCGGTAACTGCATCAAAGGTGCCAAGCAAACCAATCTCAACGCCGTTCAAACCGCGTGACTTATAGAATAATGTTACAAAAGGGGAAAGGAATCCACCTGCCCCGATCCATAGGAAATAATAGATGCGGATGAGACGCAGATCGCGGCTGTTGGAAGTATTTTGCATTCGGAATACTGCACAAGTCTCCGCCGGAGACTGCTGTCTCCGGCGGATTTATTTTCAATCTTTCTTACAGATGGTATTAGTTGTGGCGATGAGTTTATCACGAATGGCATGTCCGTTCAAGCCGGCCTGTTCCATACCAAGCAGGACTCCGCCGACCACTGGAGGAACCGCCAGCCGAACGAATTGGGCATGTGGAGCAGTTTTGCGGATGGTCCTGCGCAGTGCCTGATCCATCAGAGGCGAGCTGCCATGCAGGCTGCCGATCAGAACCACCTCGAAGCGTTCCGGTTGCATTTCAAGCTGGTTGATCACGCCGACTGCCAAGTTCCCCAACTCCCGGCCGGCCCAGCGCATGACCGCCTGGGCCTGCGGGTCGCCCTGGCGGGCAGTTTCGAAAACCTTCAAAACCAGCGCCGAATCGAATGGGTAGCGCTGCAAATACACTCCTTCGATCAAGTCGTCCAGATCGGCCGCCCCGGTGTGTTCCAGGAAAACCTGCGTGAGGGCAGTCGCCGGGCCGCGCCTGAGCCATTCGAAAGTCACCGCCTGCATGGCGCGGGCGACGATGTCGAATCCGCCGGCATACTCCCCGGACCAATAACCGCCCCCGCCCACGGCGCGCCCCTGACGTTTGTGGTCCCTGCTCCAGCCGCGTGCGTTGCAACCCGTGCCAGCCACCAATGAAACCCCCCAGCCCTCAGATGCCCCGGCCAGGATCCCCAGCGTGGCATCGTTGACGATCTCGAGCGGGCAGCTCAGCCCGACCGGCCGGATGGCGTTCAGATGGTCCTGGCGCTCGGAAGGCCAATCGTAGCCGCCAATGCCCAGCCCTGCCCCGGCAACCTGGGCGGGACGGACCCCGGCTTGCTGCATGGCACTCGCACAGACTTCCAGCAGGACGCGCGTCAGGCCAGCGTAGCCAACGCCTTCCCAGTTGCCCGGTCCGCCGGTGGCGAAACTGTGCGCCTGGCCGGATTCGTCCGCGATCAGGGCGTGAGTTTTGGTCCCGCCTACATCAACGCCGAGGAAGTATTTCATCGAAAATGGTCTCCAGAAGAAATAGAAAAGAATCTTAACACAAAGGATATAAAGTGGACAAAGGGTTTTAAGTCGCTCGCATAAGGGCGCGCAAGTGGTGGTAGCCGATCACCTGGATACCCTGGTTCTTGATGAACTGTTTGAGTTCGGGATCCATGAAGGTGTGGTAATTGGCCACCCGGCTGGGCCAATCGGGGGCGATGGCGCGCAGCTCGGGTGTATCAATGGACGGGTGGAACAAGAAATGCGTTACGCCGGCGGGGAGTTCGGATAGCATCTTCCTGGTGATTTCCAGCTGTCCTTCGGGTTGGTCGAGCGGCAGCATGGCCATCCCATCCACCAGCGGCAGGCCCTGTTCTTCGAGTTGGGCAACCAGAGTCGAAAAACCGGTGACGGTTTCGTCATCCATGCCCATAAAATGTTGGCTGTCTGGGTCAGCGCGCGGCAGCAAGAGCGGAACCTGCGCCTGGCTGGCGGCCTGGATATAGGCCTGCAAGAATTTGGGATGGAAGACCGTACCCATATGGCTGTCCACGTGGGTGACATCCACGCCCCAATCGAGCGCTTTGCGGACTTGCAACTCAAGCTCGATGGTCACGGCTTCGGGGGTGGCATGAGCCTGGGTTTCCTGGGATGTTTGCCAGAGGAAACCATCCTGGTCCATCAGGCCGCTGTCAGGATCACGTGTCGAAAGGGCTGACCAGCGGTAACCATCCCACTCGGCCGTAATGGAAGCATGCACGCCCATGTCAACACCCGGATGAGTGCGGCAGTATTCGGCGGCCGGTTTGGCCCACGGGCAGGGCAGCATGATGGCTCCGGAGGAAATGGTCTCGTTCTCCCACAGGTCGATAAAGGCAGCCAGGGAGGCCTGGCACATGCCGATATCGTCGGTATGCAGAATGACCAGCCGGTCGGTATTCGCAAAGCCCAATTTTTTCAGGACGGGATTAGGTTGCATGTCTGCTCCTATTTGAAGAATTGCGGCAGATAGGGTTGGTTGGTTTCCAACAGGTCATCCAAAACCGCCTGAATTTTATCCGCTTTCGGGCCGAGCGGGTGGACCAGCAGAGCCTGGTAGGCGGCTTCCCGGTCTCCGTGGACGGCTGCCTCGACCGTGAGCAGTTCATAGGCTTTGACATGCGCCAGCAAGCCGAAGCAGACCGGCGGCAGGGGCTCGGAGGGCAGCGGGTGGATGCCCTGTCGATCTACCCGAGCGGGCATTTCCAGCACCCAATCGGCCGGCCAGCCTGGCACAGCGCCGTTATGGCGCACGTTGACCACGTGGGTTTCACCCATGTCGTTATAGTGGGCGTTGAGCAACTGGGTTGCCACAGTCGAGTAGTAGGCTCCGCCGCGCAGCATCAGGTCGGCGGGCGGTTCTTTAAGTTCGGGGTCGGCATATTGCTTGAGCAGCTTCTTTTCAATCTCGATCACTTCTTCCCCGCGCGAGGGCGGCCACTTTTCCTGCGCAGCCAGCTTATGATCGGTCTGGTAAAAGTAGCTCAGGTAATAGTTCGGGATCATGCCGAGCGACTCGACCAGGCGCGGGTCGGTCTCGGGTTCGGTTTCCTTTTTTAACTCGGCAATATAGGCGGTCAGCACTTGCGGCCAGACATCCTCGCCATCCACGCTGAAGCCGCGATGCCAGGAGAGATGATTCAAACCGAGCGTGTTCAGGTCGGCGCTTTCCAGTGGGATCTGCTTGCCGGTGGACTGCTCCAGTTCCTTGACGATGCGCATTTTCATGCCGATGGGCGCATTGCAGACTCCCACCGAAGGCACTTCGGGAGCGTAGCGCTGGAGCGCCTCGGTCACCAGCCCGGAGGGGTTGGTGAAGTTGACCAGCGTGGCGCCGGGGGCCAGTTCCTGCATATCTTTGGCCAGTCTCAGCAGCACCGGGATGGTGCGCATGGCCTTGGCCATCCCGCCGATGCCGGTGGTCTCCTGTCCGATCAGCCCATGCCGGCGGCCCAGGTATTCATCGGCAACGCGCGCCGGCATGTGACCCACGCGGATCTGGGTAGTTACATAGGCGGCGCCTTTGACGGCCTCACGCTGGTCCGTGGTCAACACCACCTTGAAAGGCGTGCCGCGCGCCGCGACCATGCGCTGGGCGAACCCGCCGACAATCTCCAGACGCTCGGCGTCGATATCCATCAACCAGAGTTCGCTCACAGGCAGGCTTTTAATCCGGTCGAGGAAGCCATTGACCAGTTCAGGGGTGTAGGTGGAACCTCCACCGATCACTGCGATTTTCATATTATTAAATCCTTTCAACAATTAATACACTTGAACGATGCCAGTTTTCTATCCGCGACCACCACTGCATGGCACGCGTTTTCACGAATAACCGTCAATCTTTTTCTTGTTATTCGGAAAGATTGGTAGTGATTGGCGGGTTCAGATCTGTGTGAGGGGATAGTATATCAACAGGTCCTATTTTGCAAAGGAATTGCCATAGATATGACAGCGCACCCAGTGCCCGGATTCGAGGGTGGTCCGGGCCGGCATGCTCTGGTGACAGGCATCCATCACTTTTATGCAACGGGCGGCGAATGGACAGCCGGGCGGTGGGTCGATCAGGGAGGGCACTTCACCACGTGCGTGCGCGTATTTATCCGTTTTCAACCCGGAACGCGGGTCCGGCACGGCAGAAAGCAGCAGCTGGGTGTAAGGATGGGCGGAAGCCCGCATGACTGTCTCGCTTTCACCGCCTTCGACCATGTGACCGGCGTACATGACCATGATCTGGTCGCCGATATAGCGGGCGGAGGCCAGGTCATGCGTAATGTAGACGAAAGAGATGCCGCGTTGCTCCTTGAAACGTTCGATCAGGTTGAGCACGCCCATGCGGATCGAGACATCCAGCATGGAGATGGGTTCGTCCGCCAGGATCAACTCCGGGTCAACGGCCAGGGCGCGAGCGATGGCCACACGCTGGCGCTGCCCACCGGAAAGCTGGTGGGGATAGCGGGCTGCAATCTCCGCGGCGGGTTTGAGTTCGACGGTTTCCAGCAGGTCGCAGACCCGTTCATGGATCTCCTGCCGGCCGGAAGCCTTTTTGTGAATAATGAGCGGCCGCGCCAGGTGGTGCTCGATGGTATGGACCGCATTCAAGGAGGCAAAGGGATCCTGGAAGATCAACTGGACCTTGCGGCGGTAATCCAGGGAGGCCTGGCGTGGCTCCGCTTTGAGGATATCCTGGCCTTTGAAGAAAATCTGCCCCTGCGTCAAGGGGATCAAGCGTGCGATCATGCGGATGGTAGTGGTCTTGCCGCTGCCCGATTCGCCCACCAGCGCCACCACCTGGCCGTGTTCGACCGTAAAAGAGACATCTTCCACGGCGTGAACCTGCCTGGGGCGGTAGAAGACCCCGACGGGGAAATGTTTGCTGATGCTGCGAATATCCAGGAGCGGACTGAGTTCAGGATTGATCAGGTTCATGATTGATCTCACAGGATTTGATCGAACAGGTGACAGGCTACCGAGTGGTTGGAAGATGTAGCCTTGGACTGTGGCGGAACTTTCGAACAGACTGGCATGGCCTTGGTGCAGCGTGGATGGAAACGACAGCCGGACGGGGGCGCCACCAGGTCGGGCGGGGATCCGGGGATGCCGGCCAGTTTATGTTTGGCCCCGCTGATGGATGGAAAGGAATTCATCAATCCCAGGGTGTAAGGGTGCATGGGGTATTCAAAGAGCTCGCGTGCCGGGGCACGTTCTACGATCTCGCCGGCGTACATGATGGCGATATTATCTGAGATCTCGACCAGCAGGGAAAGGTCATGTGTGATGAAAAGGATGGAAAAGCCCAGCTTCTCGCGCAGGCTGGCAATCTGCTGGAGGATGTCCTTCTGCACCACCACGTCCAGGGCGGTGGTGGGTTCGTCCATGATCAACAGGGGCGGGTTCAAGGCCAGGGCAATGGCGATGACGGCGCGCTGGCGCATCCCGCCGGATAACTGGTGCGGATAGGAATCCAGGCGCTGTGGTTCGATCCCGACCAGGTCGAACAGGCTGACGGCCCGGCCATTTGCCTCGGTTTTCGACAGACCATGCTGGCGCATGACGTCGGTGAGCTGGTCGCGGATCTTCATGACCGGGTTGAGCGCATTCATGGCGCTCTGGAAAACGATGGAAATCCGGCTCCAGCGGAACTGTCCCAATTCGGTATCGTCCATCTCCAGGATATCGCGGCCGTCGAAGATAGCCTGGCCGCCGGTGATCAAGGCAGGGGGATGCAGGATGCGCAGGATGGCATGCGCGATGGTGGATTTGCCGCTGCCCGATTCACCGGCCAGACCGACCACTTCACCCCTCTGAATGGCGATGGAAACCCCGTCGACCGCCTTGACCGGCCCGCGCGTGGTCAAATAGGCCACTTGCAGGTTGCGGATATCCAGCAGCGGATTATTCGATGATGGGTTCTCGAATAACGGGTGTGGAACGTTTTGAGCCGAGGTGGTATTTTCTGATGACACGGGTAATCTCTTTCTCGCTTCTTAATCTCGGATTGGTGACTTCATCCATGGCATAGATCAACATGGTGGTGGCAAAGGATACCAGGGCGATACAAATACCGGGCGGCAGGAAGGTCCACCAGGCCTCCTGGAGCAGTGCTGAGCTGTTGGAGGCCCAGTAGAGCATGGTGCCCCAGGAGACGATGTTCATGTTTTCAAATCCCAGAAATGCCAGGCCGGCGTCTGCACCGATGGTGTAAATGACTGCCCCGAACAGGGATACCATCACAAGGGAGAGCATATTGGGGAGAATTTCTGCAAAGATGATGCGCGAGGGTCCTTCCCCGCTGATGACAGAGGCGGAAACGAAATCCTTTTCACGCAAACTGAGCACCTGCGAGCGGAAAACGCGCGCCGGCCAGGACCAACCGGTGAACGTCAGCACCAGTATGACAGTCAGCATGCCTTGCGGCAGGAAGGATGCCAGGGTGATCAACAGGGGCAGGCCGGGGATGAGCAGGAAGACGTTGGTGAACATATTTAGCACGCCGTCGACCACCCCTGGCATATAGCCGGAGATCATCCCGATGATCATGCCTAGCAGGGTACTCACGATCCCGACCGAGAAGCCGATCAAAAGGGATGTCCGCGAACCCCAGACCAGTTGCGAAAATACATCCTGTCCCTGCCCGGTGGTGCCCAGCCAATGTTGGGAGGAGGGAGGTTGGTTGGGCAGACCAACATATTTGGAAGGGCTGTTCGGGGCGATGAGCGGTGCAAAGATGGCCGTCAGGATCAAGATGGCCAGGATCACCAGGCCGATCAGCGCTTTCGGTTCCACAAGCGTGCGGCGCAGGAATTCCATTTGACTGGAAACAGGTTTGCCAGCGGAGCCTGCTGCGGGTTTCCCGGTTTCAACCTGGCCCGGGGTGGCTTGCGCGTTTGGATTCATCTCGTTTATCAGCTCCACTCAGCCAACCCGGACGCGCGGGTCGAGCTGAACGTAAAGGATATCCACCAGGAAGTTGGCGGCAAGGACAGCCAGAGTGATCATCAGGAAAAGCGCTTGCATGAGGGGATAGTCGAGCGTGGTGACCGAGCGGACCAGATAAAAGCCCAGTCCGGGGTAGGAAAAGATCATTTCTGTCAGCAGCTGGCCGGCTACGATAAAGCCGATCGACATGCCGAACTGGGTGATATTGGGGAGAATGGCATTGCGCATGGCATACTGGAACATTACCGTCCGCTGGGAGAGGCCCTTGGCTTCGGCCATGGTGATGTAATCCTCGTTGAGGACGGCGATCATGGTGCTGCGCATGCCCACCATCCATCCGCCCACCGAGACCAGGATGATGGTAGTGGCTGGCAGAACCATGTGAGTGATGACACTGCTGATATATTCCCAGGTGAAACCGGGCGACAGGTAATCAGAATAAGCATGGGAAAGGGGGAACCAGCCCAATTTAAAGCCGATAAAATAGAGCACCACCATGGCCAGCCAGAAATAGGGGAAAGAACCGATAAAGCCGGTCAGGCCAGGCAGAGTGGAATCCAGGAAACCGTTGCGCTTCCAGGCGATGATGACGCCCAGGGCGGTGCCCAGCACGAAACTGATCAGTAGGGTCACTGTGCCCAACAAGACTGTCCACATCAAGCTGGTGGCGATGATGCTGGAAACCCTGGCCGGATAAGCAGAAATGGAAATGCCAAAATCGCCGCGCAAAGCGTGTGAAACGTACATAAAATACTGGCTCAATATGGGACCGGTCGTAAAGCCATAGGCCTTTTTGATGGCTTCAATTTCATCCGGGGTAAGCCGTCCGTGCATGCGCGCCATCAGGGCTGTCACAGGATCACCGGGCATGCTGCGTGGCAGGATAAAATTTAATGTCAGCGAAGCCCAGGCTGCCAGCAGGTACAAACCGATCTGTCGGATTAAATATCTCATACGGGTGCGCTCCCGCGGATCTGGATTGAGTCGCCAGGGTCACCCCGCATGAACGGGATGACCCTGGGAGACGAAAATCAGGTTATTTGGGTTTGACGGTGGTGAGGACGATCAGTGCGGTATTATACGGGCCACCCGGCCAGGGTTCACCTGGAGCGTAGGAATCATCCTGCGATGGGAACCCGGTAAAGCGGGCGGTGCTGTATTCATACCAGTCCACGCCCGGGAAGAGCGGTAGGGCCGGAGCTTCTTTGACGAAGATGCCCTCGAGCTGGCTGGCATACTGTTTTTGCAGAGCCGGATCGGCGGTCTGGCCGAACTGGCTGAGGATTTTATCCGCAGCCGGGCTGACGTAGCGGTCAAAATTGTCGTTGGTGGACTGCCCGATCGGCTGGACGGTCAGCTGACTCATCTGGCCGAGATAGAAGTTGTAAGGTGTCGGGCCGAGATCACCGGTATCCAGCGTCCACTGGAACTGGCCTTTGGCGACAGTATCGGTCCAGGTATCCTGTTCGGGGGTTTGTACGTCCACTTTGATGCCCAGGGCGCTCATGTTCTGGCTGATGATCTGGCTCGCGGAGATCCAATCGGTCCAGCCACTGGGAATGATCAATTGATATTCCATTGGTTTGCCCTCCGAGTCCACCCGGGTGCCATCCGAACCGCGCTTCAACCCGGCCGTGTCCAGCATCTGGTTGGCGGTGGCGGCATCGTAATTGGTCCATGTGCCGGAAGTAACCGCTGCAGGATCCTTCCAGGAGGCCTGGACATCACCCAGACCGGTGGCGTCCGCTGGCGGAATATAGTCGTATTCGGCGGTCTGGACCACCATCTTGCGGTCAATGCCCATGCTGATGGCCTTGCGTACATCCGGGTTATCGAAAGGCTTGATGGTCGGGTTGATATACAGCATGACCATATTCGCGCCGACAAAGTAGTAATGGTTATTAGCCGGATTCTTGGCTACATATGTTTTCTGGATATCGGGCACAAAGTTGCCAGCCCAGTCCAGGTCGCCATTCACAAGAGCCAGGTTGGCAGAATCGTTATCCGCAAAAACGGGGTAGCGGATGCCCTTGTAGGCTGGCTTGCCGGGCTGCCAGTAAAAGGGGTTCTTTTCCAGAATGTAGATCTGGGTTTCGAACTTGGCCACCTGGGTGAAAGGACCGGTGCCAACCGGGTTGTCGTTGGTCCAGGTCAGGGGATCCTTGACATCCTTCCAGATGTGCTGGGGAACGATGAACTGGTCGGCCAGGTCGTAAAGAGCCAGCGTGTAGACCGTCTTGAATTTGAACTGGATCGTCAAGTCATCCGGGGCGGTTACACTATCGATGTAGTTTTGCAGGTAGGTGGAGGTGTTGCCAACCCCGATCAGGGCGTTATTGCTTTTCAAGAGGTTAAAGGTATATAGCACATCCTGGGCAGTGAATGGCTGGCCATCCGACCACTTGACACCTTGGCGGAGTTTAAAAGTCAGCAGGGTATTATCGGAATTCCAGGAATAATCAGTTGCCAGCCAGGGCACCAGCTTGCCAGTGGCTTTATCATAGATCATCATCGGCTCGTAAATGGCCGTGTTGGTGGAGCCGAGCGGCGTGGCCGAGAAGGGGTTGAAGTTACGCACCCAGGTGGGCACCTGTTCAAAGTTAATGGTCAGGTAGGCGCCGCTATTGCCAGTTGAGGCAGTTCCGCAGGATGCCAGCAGCATGCTGCTGATGACAAGCAGGCTGATAACCAGCCAAAGATTTCTTGATTTCATGTTCTTCCTCCTCCAGAGAATGAAAATAGAACGGCTTGAGACTTGGGAACAAAAAAACGGCTGGGGCACCTCCTCAATCCTTATTCTTAAGGACAGCCACACGACTGGCGGATGATCAATTCGGTTGGCAGGACGAGACGGGCTTCGACCGGTTCGGAGCGGATCAGGCGGAGCAACTGCCGGACGGCGGCCTGGCCAACCTGCTCGATGGGAGCGCGCACGGTGGTGAGCGGCGGGGTCAGGATGCGGGCGAAAAGCGAGTCATCGAAACCGGCTACGGATACATCCCGGGGAATCTCCCGGCCGGCTTCACGTAAGGCTTGAATGACACCCACGGCGTTGTCATCATCGCCGGTGAAGATGGCATCGAATTCCAACCTGGCTGTGAGAACCTGCGCCACCACGGCGTGGGCTGCATTCGGCTCAAACCCGCCGCGTACCACCAGATCGGGATCGTAGGGCAGGGCATGTTTTTTTAGCGACTGGCGATAGCCTTTTTCGCGCTGTTCTGAATCTTCGTTGCCTAATGGCCCCTGCAGGAACAGGATACGCTTGCGGCCATGCACCTCGATCAGGTGGTCAACCACTTTCTGGGCGCCGGATTGGTTTTCAATCGTGATGACGGGGATCGCCAGCTCTTTTGGCGAGGACTGGTGCAGCAGCACCACCGGGAAAGAGATTTCCTGGAGGCGGGCCAGCTCGGCACGGTCTACGGCATCCGTGAAAACTAAAAGTCCATCGGTGTTGTGTTCGCCCAGAGCCCGGTGAATGGGAATCCCGGATCTGGATGTGATGGTGGAGTGGATCAGTAAATCGTAGCCGGCCTGACTTGAAACGGCTTCAATGCCGCGCAACATGGGCGTGTAAAATTCACCGCCGATATCGAGCAGCAACAGGCCGATGGTATTTGTGCGCCGGCTGGCCAGCGTGCGGGCAGCTGAGTGGGGGGTGTAGTTCAGTGCCGCGACCGCCTGGCGGACGCGCTGGGCGGCTTCTTCTTCCACGGGAACGGTATTATTGAGGACCCGGCTGACGGTGGAAATGGAGACCCCGGCTTTTTCGGCGACATCGGAAATGGTGGCTCTGGATGACATGGGTGTATAGTCCTGTGAAAGCGTTTTCAGAAAGCGTTTTCACAGTATAGTAAAGAATCCCGGCTTTGTCAATCATGAAATGGAAATTTTAAGATAGAAATTGAAACCCGTTCCCTGCCAGGAAACGGGTTCTTTGGAACGGTGGTCAGCGATATAATCGACGGGATGTCTGAACCACAGAAACCTTCCCTGACCGAGAAGCTCAAAAGCCTGGGCGTGAAGGTGGGCACGCGCGATCTTCCAAGCCCCGAGCCTGTCGCGTCCTATGAAATTGACAAAGTCGTTACCGGAGCCTACCGGCCCGGTCTGACCGGAGAGACCTTTGTTGCCGGGCAAACCTTTGATGCGGAGTACCGGCACGGGCGGTCGGCCATCCGCCCGGAAGCCTCTCTGGATGTGCTGGCAGCCTGGGCGCGCGAACCGCGCTTCCGGGAACTGCCGCTCGAATCCTATGCTTTTCTGGATACCGAGACAAGCGGACTGGCGGGCGGTACCGGCACCTATGCCTTCCTGGTAGGGGTGGGGCGATTCAGGGAGGGTGCATTCCACCTGGAGCAATTCTTTATGCGTGACCCGGCGGAGGAGCCGGCCATGCTGGAAGCTTTGGCCGATTTCCTGGCTCCCACGCGGGCGCTGGTTACCTTCAACGGCAAGTCATTTGATGCGCCCTTACTGGTGACACGCTATTCCCTGCATAACATCCCGATCCCGTTTAAGGATTATGCCCACCTGGATCTGCTGCCGCTGGCTCGCCGCCTGTGGCGTGACCGGCTGCCCAGCCGCGCCCTGAAATATCTGGAAGAGAACATCCTGTCGGCGCCGCGCACGCTCGAAGAAGTGCCCGGCTATGAAATCCCCTATCTTTACTTCGATTACCTGCGCAGCCGGGATGCACGGCCCTTGAAAGGGGTCTTCTACCACAATGCCATGGATGTGGTGGCAATGGCGGCGCTGCTTTCGCACGTATCAGCCATGCTGGCAGACCCGTTCAGTGAGGCGGTCGAACACGGCCTGGACGTGGTGGCTATGGCAAAATTGTATGAGGATCTCGGCTACTGGGATAAGGCCGCACGGCTGTTCGAGCGCGGCCTGGAGATGGAATTGCCCGAGGCAGATTTCTGGCTGGCCATCCAGCGGTTGGCGCGCCTGCAGAAACGCCGGGGCGATCTGGATGCAGCCGTGCGCATGTGGGAACGCGCCGCTCTGCAAGGACACATTTATGCCCATGTGGAACTGGCTAAATATCACGAGCACGAGCGGCGCGATTATGCCGAAGCGTTGAAATGGACGGCCAGCGCCATGGAGCTGGTCAGCACGCTCGACATCCCACGTTATATGTATAATCATTGGATGGAAGAATTGAAACACCGTCAGGAACGGCTGGATGAAAAAAACCAGAAGCGTTTTTTTAAAGGTGCAAAGGAGAACCCGACTTAATGAACCCAATTGTAGGAAGAATCGTTCCCGGGTTGGTATTGGCTACCCTGCTGGCATCCGTTCTAGCATGCGGAACCACGCCCGCCCTGCCAACCGCTACCGTTACAGCCAACCTGCTCCCTACGCAAACCAGCCCGCCTACGCAGACTTCGCTGCCGCTTTATCAGTCGGTCACTCTGAGCTCCACCACACGTGACGAGACGAGCGTCGCACCAGCACCGGTCTACACCTTAAAGGCGCAAATCCCGGTTTTGCAGGGCAGTAACGATGCGCGCGTAACAGCTTTCAATAATGAGATGACCCTGCTTACGCAGGAAGAGGTTGCCAAATTCAAAGATAATGCGGCCGAAGTGCGCGTCCCGGCTGGTTTGTCCGGCAGCAATTATGATCAGCAATACAAGCTGCTTTCACCCCCTGGCAACCTGATCAGCCTGCAATTCCAGATCAAGATCTTCATATATCAGACCTCCCGTCCCAGAACCCACACACGCACGGTCAATTATGACCTGCAGGCCGGGGCGGATGTGACATTGGATAGCCTTTTCCTACCCGGCTCGGATTACTTGATGAGGATTTCCAATTACTGCATTGCCCAATTGAAAACGCGCTCGATCGATTTTGAGTCGTATATCAAAGGCGCCCAACCCAGCCTGGCGAACTATGGAAATTTTAATATCACCCCCGCTGGTTTGCAGATAACTTTCGCCGAAAACCAGGTGGCAGCCACGGAACAGGAGGTGGTTGTGCCATATGCGGAAATTCAAGCTGATATCGATCCGCATGGAGCGCTGGGGGGATTCCTGCCGTAATACTTATTTCGAATAATATTGCTGGTAGAGGGCATCACGCACGTAGATCAACCCGAAGCTGTCACGATAGACCAGGTGGTAGCCGGTAATGGTCTGGTTGTTGGCGTCGCGGTAGAACTGCTGGTTGCGAGCGAACAGCGCCGGATCGATGCCGGTCGCGTTCGGGTTCAGGTAGTCCTTGATACGCTGCTCCAGCAGTAATAACACATCGAAATGGTTTTGCTGGATGTAGCTATATTCCAGCAGGTCGAAATTGGTATCCGTGACCCAGCCAGGATTTCCTGGTACATACAGGCGATAATCGTAATAGACGTGCAGTTTTGCATCCGGCAACGGCTTGAGTGCGGTCAGCACCTGGCTATACCACTGGATGCTGGCGCTGTTCTGCTGGCGGTGCAGATTGGAATTAAAGGTTTGCACATCCGAGCGGATGAACAGGCCAAATTGGATCAAAAGCACCAGCAGCAGGGCCATCCGTGCAAACCAGGCCAAATGTCCAGACTGATCCGTTTTCCACTTTTCGGGAAGCAAAACCACCAGGCAGGAAATGAGCGGCAGCGCCACCGGCATCCAATATTGGAATTTAAAGTGGGTCAGGAAGAAAACGGTTACGCTGATGGGAATGAACCAGGCCAGGATCAGGCCGTACAGCAGTCGCTGCGGCCCGCGCCAGGCGCCCCAGATGGCGGCTCCCAGGGCAATCAGTAGGAACAGGAGTTCTCCAAAAGAGCTCTGTACATCCGGCCAGGCGGCCAGCAGACCTTTGGCGTAGAAAACGCCATAGCCATTTTCGAGCAGCCCGCCCTGTTTGTATTCAATATACTGGTAGGCGGTGCGCGCCCAATGTGAGAATAAGAAAGGATTGGCGATCAGGTAAGACAGGCCCATCGCCAGGATAAAGGTGGCAGCCATCCCGAGCAGTTTTTTCCAGGAGGCCTTCTTGAGCACTAACCCCAACAGCAGGGTCAGGCCAACGGCCAGGAAGAAATACACGCCGATCAGCTTCGTGGCGGTGGCGACCCCGCTCATGACCGCTGCCAGCACGAAATTCCAGCCGAAACGCAGGTTGTCCCTCTTCAGGAAGTAAATGGTTAATACCACCAGCAGGAAGGTGATGCCATCCGGGTGATACCAGGAATTATTCTGAAGCACCGCCGGCACCACCAGCAGGAAGGCGAACAGCACCGGTGAACGATAGGTGCGGAAGCCATCTTGCATATAGACCAGCACCAGCAAGGCTGCCAGCATGGGCAGCACACTGATGAACTGGCGCAACACCAGCATGACCAGCGGCATGTCGCCCAGCCGGCCCAGCCACTGCAAGGGCAGCAACAGCAGGGCGGAGGCGGCGAAAAACGGGAAACCGTAATAATAATAATTGTAGAAAATGAACTGCCGCAGGGCCTGGTTCAGGCTGGGGGCGTGGGCGATCATCTGGAAGACGTAGGGCAGCGGCGCAGCTTCATCCGGCTGGAAGACCTGCACCATGGAAATATTCAGGGAGGCGACTGCATTGGGCAGGGCAAACAGGACAAAAGCCACAGCTGCCATGAAAAGCAGCAGCCCGAAGAACCGTTTCTGTACGGAAGTCATGCAGCTATTATATCCAATGCAGAACCGGAATGAACACGATCAGAGAGATGATCGCGACCGACCAGATGCTGCCGACGGTGATAAGCTTGTTCTTGACAGACTTCATATCGAAGACCCAGAAGGCCATGATGAAAAAGGTCAGGTAGCCAAATAGGAAGATCAGCCAGGGGGCGCTGCGGCCCCACCAGGCGTAGTCCCAGGTGAGCGCCCCGGCCCAGTTGAGGATATATTCCACCACGACGCAAAAGGCGGCTCCGGCCACGGCCACGAAAGCCCGGTTCGGGATGCCCAGGATGCGGGTTTTCTTATCGGGCAGCAGCATTTTGGTCCAGATGAGACCCGAAACGGCGAACATGAAGCAAATTTCAATGTTCAGGCCGATCAGGATAAGGAATGCGGTATGGCCGGGAGCGCCCCAGATGGGCGCATAGTTGGTAAAGTGGAACACCAGACCGTTGATGATCTCATTCAGCCAATCCATGCCCCAGAAGGCCAGGCCGGCCAGGACCAGGTTCCAGTTGCGTTTTTCGACCTCGACGGTGTAGGCGTAAAAGACGAAGGCCATCAGCGGGATGACGTACCATTGAAAGGTCTGGCTGCCCTGGCGCAGGATTGCGAGGGCTTGCAGGGCGGATGTGGTTGGCATAAAGATTCTCCTTTACTTGAATTTCTGCAAAGCTGCGAAAATGGCATTTACCCCGAAATCCAGCGCGGCCACTGGCACGCGCTCATCGGCGGCGTGAATGGAATTGGCGAAATTGAAACCTTCCGGCAACTGCAACGGGGTAAAACCGTAGGTCTGGATGCCCAGCTTCGAAAGGAAGCGCGCGTCGGTCGCCCCGGATAGAACATAGGGCAGCGGTATACCGGACGGATCGAGCGTATGCAGGATGTCGCCGAGGCTGTCGAACAGGCCCAGATCCGGCGCAGCCGGACCGGGCTCGGCTTTTACTACTTCGAAAAGCACGTCTTTTCCCAGCAAAGTTTGCAGCTCCCGGATCAAATCCGCCGGTTTCGCTCCCGGCACCAGTCTCCCATCCAACCCAAGGTTGACCTCGCCCGGGATGACGTTGACCATATGGCTGGCCTGCAGCATGGTGGGGCTGACCGTGTTGTGCAGCAGGGGGCCAAACAGCTCGGCCGATGACCCGAGCATCTGCAGGATGGGGTTCGTCAGGGGCGGGTTGAGCAGCCCGCGGATTGCCAGGCTGGCAGGGCCGCCCAGGGCTTCCGCCATGCTCTCGACCATCCTGCGTACGGCCGGCGCGACGTGCACAGGCAACTGGTGCGTATCCAGCCGGTGCAGCGCCCGGGCCAATTTGGCCATGGCGCCCCCGTGGATCGGCATGGAGCCATGCCCGGCGCGCCCGCTGAAAGTGGCCTTGATCCCGCAGATCTGTTTCTCGGCCACCATGATGGGATAGAAACGCTTCCCGTGGATGGAATAGTTGAAGCCGCCGAATTCGCCGAAAGCGTAGCGCACACCCTTAAATAGATCGGGATGCTCTTCCACCAGGTAGCGCACCCCGAAATCGTTCAAACCTTCTTCGTCGGCCACTGCCGCGAAAAGCACATCCCCGGGCAGGGGGATCTTTTCGGCGCTGGCTTTCAGGAAAGCCGCCAGAAGCATGGCCACGCCGCCTTTCATATCCAGCGCGCCGCGACCCCACACGAAGCCATCCACAATGCGGCCTTCGAAGGGCGGGTAGGTCCACTTCTGACCGGCGGTGGTAACCACATCCACATGACCGTAAAGCAACAACGGCGCGGCCTGGCCGGTGCCTTTCAGGCGGGCGATCAGGTTGGGACGCCCGGGTGAGCGCGCCACGAAATTCGTTTTTATCCCGGCCTCTTTCAGCAATACGTCAATGTATTCGATGCACGCGCGCTCGTTACCGGGCGGGTTGGTGGTATCGAAACGGATCAGGTGTTGAAGAATTTCGGCCGGGCGTTCGTAAATGGGACTGGCTGGTTTTGGCATGGGGGCCCTCCTTTGAACCATTGGCGGGGGGAAAGCAATAGTGGGAATTGAAAACGCCATGAGGTTTGCTAATCCATGATATAGCAGAAACCGCACGACGTCAAAGGGAATTTGAGATGGGGATTCGTAGCAGAACGTAAAACTGAAATGCCGCCATGGGCGGGGGTAGGATCTAAGGTATACGCCACAGGTGGCGCAATTTTCATGGGGTTGATTTTAATGTTTGGGTCGTCAACCCGAGCAATTATTGCAATTCCGCCATGGATAGCCATTTAACGTTAGGGTTGACAGTACAGACACTGGTTCGTATAACCTATTGCTACGAATCCCCGAGATAGGGGTTTTGTAGCAGTAACAAAACCGAAATGCCGCCATGGGCGGGGTAGCCCCCAGGGTATACGCCACAGGTGGTGCAATTTTCTTGAGATCGATTTTAATGTTTGGGTCGTCCTCCCGAACAATTATTGCAATACCGCCATGGACAGCCGTTTACGGTTAGGGTTGACAGCACAGACCCTGTTTCGTATAACTTACATTGCTACAAAGTCCCGAAAATAGGGATCAGGTATTAAGATGATCAGGTAATCATGGATTATTATTTCAAGGCAAGGTCGTTCGACATACCTGGTAAAGGAAAGAGAATGATCCACTGCTCTAAACAAAAACCACTGCGTGCATACGTCCCCACCAATCGTTCCTTTTATTCGTGCAGATTTGTGAGGATTGGCGGAGAATAGGTTTTGCCTTGCCAATAAAACGCTGAAATATTCATGATCCAGGGGGCAAAGGATTTTGGCCTATCTCAACCTTGTTGGCCTGGGGAACGCGCCGGAAGCGCACCACCAGCTTCCGGCGTGTGCCGCTGACCCATCTTCGTACTACTGGGAAGCGCATAGCCAGTAAAACAAATGTCAACATCAACCAAAAGAATGGCCTGACCTCATTACCGCGCAGGGTGAACAAATCCCCTTTTTGTGACAGGCCATAATGCAGGATGGAAACAACCACTGCCGGATAGACCAGCCAGTGCAGGCGCTTCCAATTCTTGCCCATTTTCCTCAGGAAATAATCAAAGGAGGTGGCTGCCAGGGGAATAAGCAGCAGAACCGCTGCCACACCGACCCATAAATAGACCTTCCCAATGATCAAACTCCAGGTTTCGTACCAATTGAAGCCATAATCCAGGCCGAAGAAGATCAGCAGGTGCAGGCATACATACATGAAGGCGTACAGCCCGACGGCCCGGCGGCGACCGGGCAGGTCTCGGTAGCCGGTCAGGGTATACAACGGGGTTACCGCCAGCGCGGCCACCAGCCAGTAAATGGCAATCCGTCCCATGATCTGTTCCAGGTATTGGATCGGGTTGATGGTCTCCAGGTTGGCAAAGAAACCGTAGACGAAATACACCAACGGCAGCCAGGCGGTCAGATGGACTGCGATGCGCAGCCAGGGGAAAGGACGTTTTCTTTGCATTAGTAATTGGTTCTCAGGTTCAAGCCCGTATAAAGAGAGGCCACTTCATCGTAATAGCCGTTAAACATCAGGGTGGGAATGCGGCTGAGCTGGCCAATTCGTCGTTCGGTGGCCTGCGACCAGCGCGGGTGATCGACATTCGGGTTGACATTCGAATAGAACCCGTATTCCTGAGGTGAAATGTCGTTCCAGAAGGTTTCGGGTTGCGTGTCGGTCAGCTCGATCTTGATGATGGCTTTGATGGACTTGAAACCATATTTCCATGGCACCACCAGGCGGATCGGGGCGCCATCCACGTTGGGCAGGGGTTTCCCATACATGCCGGTGGCCAGGATGGTCAGCCGCTGCATGGCCTCATCCAGGCGCAGGCCCTCTTTGTAGGGCCAGGGGAAGGATGAGTCGCCTTCACCGGGCATCTGGGCAGTATCCATCAGGGTGGTGAAGGCCACATACTTGGCGCTGGCCATTGGCTGGACCTCATTCAACAGATCGCTCAATTGGAATCCGGACCACGGGATGACCATGCTCCAGGCTTCCACGCAGCGCAGGCGGTAGATGCGTTCCTTCTGCTGGAACTTTTTCAGGTCATCGATGGAATAGGTTTTGGGGTTCTGTACCAGTCCGCCAACCTGTACTGACCAGGGGGAAGTTTTGAAATTCTGGGATAGCATCGCCGGGGCGTCTTTGGCGGTGGAGAACTCGTAGTAATTATTGTAGCTGGTAATGTCGGCAAACGAATTAAGCTTATTGCCCAATTCATCTGTGGTTTGCCCCTGGGCATTATCGGGAACCGGGGCGCTGGGGGTGGGTACCACCGGACTCCAGCCCGGTACCGGGGTGGGCGCGCCAAGTTGCAGGGCCTGGGCGGTGGGCGCCACACCGCAGGCGGCCAGGAAAGCCGAGGCGCTGATGATCCCGGCGGCTTTCATAAAATCCCGGCGGGTGAGGTAGAGATGCTCGGGTGTGATCTCGGAGGATGGTATTTCAAGATGCTTCAGTTCGCGTTCCATGGTTGTCTTCTCCTTGCTAGATATTTCTAGGGGTAACGCTCGGCCAGCAAACTCTGGATGGCCTTCTGGGTATTACCGTAGTCGCCCTCGCCGATACGGACATAGCGAATGCGGCCGGTTTTATCGATCAGGTACATGGTTGGCCAGAAATTGTTCTTGTAGGCATTCCAGGTGACACCCTGGTTATCCTGGTCAACCGGGTATTGAATCCCAAGCTCTTTCACGGCCTGCTTGAGATTGTTCAGATCGGCTTCGGCAGGAAATTCCGGAAAATGGTTCCCGATGATGACCAGGCCCTGGCTCGCGAAGGCTTTGTACCAGGCGTTCATTTGCGGGATGGTGTGGATGCAATTAATGCATTCAAAGGTCCACATTTCGAGCAGCACCACCTTTCCGCGCAGATCTGCCAGCCGTAAGGGCGCGCTTGTATTGATCCAAATTGTGTTGGTCAGCTCGGGTGCGACACCCAGATCAGGTAGATCAGCCTTGGGATTACCCGAAAGGGCGGTCGATTGCGGTAAGGAAGCCGCACACCCGGTCAAAAGCAGCAGGAATATTGGCAGGAATTTTTTCACAGTATATACCTGATTTATTAACTCGAGTATATCCAGAAATAGTTACGGAATCCTTACAGGAAATGGAAGAAAAGATTAGAGCCTGTTAATAAATTGGGAGGGGTTCGCGTTATGGCTCATGGTTTAATTTTTCTTCGGCAGCCAGAAATAGAAGCTGGCCCCCTGGCCCGGACTGCTTGCCACGCCGATCTGGCCCCCATGCGCTTCAACGATCCCTTTTGCGATGGCCAGCCCCAGGCCCGTCCCGCCGGTGGCCTGGTTACGCGATTTTTCGCCCCGGTAATAGCGGTCAAATACATGCGGCAGGTCGGTGGGGGAAATGCCATCCCCGCTATCCTGAACGGTCACACGCACCCTGCCTCCCATGACTTCAGCCTGAATGGAAATGCTGCCTCCGGCATGCGTATAGCGGAGTGCGTTATCCACCAGGTTGTTGAGCACGCGCCCGATCCGTTGGACATCCATGATGATCGGGTCGATCTCCAGGGTGGCACGACCGGAAAGCCGGATATTTTGCCCTGCGGCCTGACCGGAAAAATTTTCGAGGGTATCCGAAATGAGGTCGGCCAGTGAAGCTTGCTCCAGATTGAGCGGGATGCCGCCAGCGTCCAGCTGGGAAACCTGGAAAAGATCATCGATCAATAGCGATAAATGGTCGATCTGCTTGCGGGCCTGCTGGAGGTAGCGGCGCGAGGTGGCCGGATCGTCGATCATGCCATCGGCGAGCGCCTCTACCAGTACACGCACACCGGCCAGCGGGGTACGCAGATCATGGCCGGCCCAGGTTACCAGATCACGCCGCAGGGATTCGAGTGCAAGCTGGTTGGCCTGCGATTCCTGCAGTTGGGCAGCCATCTGGTTGAAGGTGCGCGCCAGGCGGGCCACCTCGTCATTGCCACTGACCGGGATGCGCACCGACAGATTGCCGGCCTGGATCTCTTTGGCAGCCTGGTCGAGCCGGCGGATGCGCTCGCTGACCGTGCTGGAGAGGAAATATCCCAGGACCATGGCGATGCCACCTGCGAACAGCAGCAGGATGGTGGCCAGCAACAGATCATGCTGGCTGGCGAACATCAAGCGGGCGGTGATCCAGACATTCAGAAAGGTCAGCAGGCTGGCTAGCGCATAGCCACCGAGCAAACTCCAGCGCAGCGCCGGGGCGCGTTCGAGCCAGCGGAAACGATAAGCGGCGTATCCGGCCAGACCGGAGATCAATGCGGTAATGGTTAAAAACTGCCCCATATAGCCCAGATCGCTCATGGGCGGCCGCATGATGTAATAGAAAATTCCCAGGGAAAGCAGTACGATGATCAGGATCCCGCCCGACAGGCGCACGACGGACCCCAGGTGGGAAGAAGAGTGCGTTTTCATAAATTACGGCTCGAACTTGTAGCCAACGCCCCAGACGGTCTGCAAATGTATCGGGTTGGATGGGTCCGTTTCGATCTTCTCACGCAGCCGGCGAATGTGGACGGTAACCGTGCTGGGATCGATATATTCCGACAGGCCCCAGATGCTTTCCAACAATTGGTCGCGGGAAAATACCAGGTGTGGATGGTGCATGAAGTGGTAGAGCATGTCGAACTCCTTGGCAGTGAGAGTGATACCCTGCCCCTGTGCCAGCACCAGGCGAGTTTGGGGATCAATGCTCAGGCTGGGGAAGCTGATCGGCGCATCGGTATGGCTTTTTTCCTCCTTCGAGATCCGCCTTAAAACCGCCCGCACCCGGCTGACCAGCTCCTGCGGGCTGAAGGGTTTGACCACGTAATCATCCGCCCCCAGTTCCAGCCCGGCGATCCGGTCGCTCTCTTCACGGCGGGAGGTGACCAGGATGATCGGCACCTCCGAATGGTTGCGCAGGCTGCGCATGAGCGCAAACCCATCCATGCCGGGCAGCATCACATCCAGAATGACCAGATCAGGGATCTGATGGGAAAAGGCCTCCTGGGCTACCAGCCCATCCGCGTAAAGTTGCACCTGGTAGCCGGCACGCTTGAGGTACAGGCTGACCACTTCGGAGATACTGGGTTCATCTTCAACAACGGCAATCAAGGACATGACAGCGCCAGCAGACATAATTCTATTATAGGAAGGAAGGATTAATTTCCAATAATCAAATTATTACACAATTCTTAACAGGTTGGAGCATCAGATTCAGGAGAATCGCAATTTCAGGTTGTACCGCCTCGCGCCCTTTAGGGATGCTACGCGACGGTATAACCTGAAATTGCAAACTGCTCCTCAATTTTCGAATATGTTTTGGGTCTCTGCTTGGGCCATTTCCCAGCCCAGGATGGCCTTTTTACGGGATGAACCATAACGGTAATTCCCGAAATGACCGGTTTTCTGCAGCACCCGGTGGCAGGGGATGAGATAGGCCAGAGGGTTGTGAGCAACTGCATTCCCGACTGCCCGGGCGGCCCTGGGCGCATGAACCTGTTCTGCCAGGCCCTGGTAGGTGGTCAGTTGGCCAGGCGGCAGGCGCAGGAGCGCTTCCCAGATCTTGATCTGGAAATTGGTGCCGCGCAGGTGCACCGGGATGGGCACAGCGCCGGCGTTGGTCGAGAAGATCCGCTCCACCACCGGAGCGGTTCGTGACGGTGACTCGCTAACGGCGGCGTTAGGCCAGGTCAGCTTGAGCTGCTGCAGGATGCAGGCGCGTTCCTTTTCCACGAAAGCCAGGAAGCAGATGCCGCGAGCGGTCAGTGCCAGCAGGCATTCGCCGAAGGGAGTGGGATGGAAACCATAGACGATTTCCACGCCGGCGCCTTTGGATTTGAATTCCCCTGGCGTGACGGCTTCAGTCTGCACGAAAAGGTCATGCAGCCGCCCGGGTCCGGAGAGGCCGGCGGCGTAGCTGGCTTCCAGCAGGTCGCCGGAGTGTGCCAGCAGCGCCTTGGCATGCTCCCGGGTCAAGAATTGCAGGAAGCGCTTGGGGCTGATGCCGGCCCAGCGCGTGAACAGGCGCTGGAAATGGTACTCGCTCAGGCCAACCTGGGCAGCCAGCTCGTTCAGACCCGGCTGGCGCTGGGCGTTGGTTTCGATGTAGCGGATGGCCTGCTCGATACGGGTGTAATCTTCAGAAAGCTGATTCAAATCAAGTGTGGTCATGGTCTGTTCCTCAGGTTATAGGCCCATTGTAGCGGACTCGAGCCCAAGGCACCACCCGATTCTTGCGCTTTCACAGTGAAATTTACAGCTGGCAAACTAATATTCAAGAGACTATTCAGGGTAAATTCTTAATCCTCTTGTCATCCGCCAGGCGCAAGCAATCGTTGAACTGATGGGCTAATTCCTGAACGTATGGTTCAAACAATAGCGTGCTGTGTTCTCCCTGTACCTCACGGATCTCCAGTTTTCCATGGACGTACTTTTTCCAATTTTCCATGGGATCCCAATGGACGTACCAGGGCCGTTGTTTCACCTCGAACAGGTAAATATCCCCGGGATACGGGTCAGGATCAAAACCGTAACTGGAGATGGTGGCTGCCACCATGGGATTCTTTGGCTTGAAATTTATCCACCTCAGGAATGAGCGAACCTGGGAGAAAATGGTTAATCTCAACATCAGATCGGTCCAGCGATCCTTTAGATATCCAACTATTTGTCGCGGGCCAAGATCGCGCAGGTTTTGCAGATGGATTATGAGGCGATCCGGTAGGCTGGCCTGCTGTTGATTGCCGGGAGGAATAGTATCCCAAAGACCGAGAAATGCCACTTGATGACCCTGCATGGTAAGCTGGTGCGCCATTTCCATCGCGAGATAGCCTCCGAAGGAATGGCCTGCCAGATAGTAGGGTCCCTCGGGCTGCACTTGCCTTACCTCGGTCAAAAAAGCTGATGCGGTTGTTTTCAAATCTATACTATAGGAAGGGCTCGATTCATTCAATATTGTCTGGAGACCATACAGGGGCCGGTCAGTGTCAACATATTTTGCCAGGTTACGCAAGTAAAGCGCATCGCCATACCCTCCTGGCAGGCAAAAGATGGGTTTTTTGGTTCCATCCGGACGGATGGCTATCAGGGATTTTTTTCGATTGGGGGAATCGGCCGCCAACAGTTTCACAAGCTTTCGGATCGTGTCGTTTTCCAGAAGAGCTGCCAGGGGCAGGGTTTGGCCGGTCTCTCGCTGGATGCGCGCAACCAACCGGGCTGCCATCAAAGAGTGGCCGCCGAGATCAAAGAAAGCATCCCCTACCCCGATCCTTTTTACTCCCAGTATTTCCTGCCAGATCGGAAGAAGCTTTTTTTCCATGTCGTTTTCGGGAACAAGGTATTGCTCTGTCCGCATTTCGCTTTCTGGACAGGGCAAAGCCAGGCGATCGATCTTTCCGCTGCCGGTCAGCGGGAACGTATCCAAAAATACAAACGCAGCTGGCACCATATACCCCGGCAGGTTATCTTTCAAGAATTCATGCAGTTGCGCCTGATCAAGATTTGTGCCGGGCTTCGGGAGAACGTATCCAACCAGCTTTTTGTTGCCAGGCTGATCTTCACGAAGCATCACCAGCTCTTGTCGGACTCTGGGATGCCTGCTCAACGTGTGTTCAATTTCACCCAATTCGATCCGGAAACCGCGCAATTTGACTTGTTCATCAAACCGCCCGAGATATTCGATATTGCCGTCAGGGAGCCAGCGTGCCATATCGCCAGATTTGTAAAGTGTGCCCCCCATTCCTTTCGAGAATGGATTTGGAATGAACTTTTCTGCCGTGATGTCAGGATGATTAAGATATCCACGTGCAAGCGCGAGTCCTCCGATATAGAGTTCGCCTGACACACCGATGGGAACAGGCTACCTCCATGCATCCAAAATATAAAGTTGTGAATTGGGATTAGGCCGGCCAATCGGAATCCGCGCCCATTGTTCATTATTCCGGCATTCCCAATGAGTTACATCAATGGTTGCTTCGGTCGGTCCATATGTATTATAAAGCTTGGTGGAAGGATATATTTGAAAAAAGCGTTCCTGCAACTTAGGGCTGAGAATTTCACCACCGCAAAATACCTGCCGCAGGGAATTCCCCTTGCCGGAGATTTGGGTTTCCAAAAATGTTTCCAAATGGGAAGGTACAAAGCCGGCAATGGTAATTTTTTGGTCTTCGATTAAATCGGCGAGATAACTTCCATCCAGCTGCCTGTCAGGGTCAGCTACAACCAATTGTGCCCCATTCAATAAGGCAGTGAAAATTTCCCAAATCGCAAAATCGAAACTCAAGGCCATGTGATGCAGTACGCGGTCCTCAGGCATGCGATGGAATAGCAATTGATCACAATAAAAATGGCTGCAAAGGGCACGATGTGTAAGCATGACACCTTTTGGCGCTCCGGTCGATCCGGATGTGTAGATCACACAAGCGAGACTATCTGGCGTCGCCTGGCCAAATGGATTTGATGACTTTTCTGGTTGTGGTTCTCCAATTGCGTGTCAAGCGAGAGTATTCGGGATTTCCCCTCCGGTAATTTATTGCGCAATTTTTCGATGGTTAAAACAATCACTGGTTGTGCATCTGCCAAAATAGAAGATAAGCGACTCGCTGGGTCCTCTGTAGACAAAGCCAAATAAGCCCCGCCCGCTTTCAATGTACCCAGGATGCCAACGATCATTTCCATGGAACGCTTGAAGTAAAGGCCAACAATTTTTTCGGGACCGACACCAACGCTGCGCAGAAATTCGGCCAGGGTATCAGCGCGTTGATCAAGTTCCCGATAAGTCAGGTGTTGTTCCGCGAATATAAGCGCCAGGCTATTGGGCGTCCTTTTAACCTGCGCAGCAAATAATTCCTGAAGGCAATTCTGGTCAGGGTAATCTGCATCGTTATCGTTCCATTCGAAAAGAATTTTTTGCTGTTCGAGTTCAGTCAGCAGGGCTAACTCATTTATTCCACAAGTGGGGTTAGAAACCATCCAAAACAAAATGTTCCGGTAATGGCCGAGCATCCGCTCCACCGTTGTGAGATCAAACAAAGCAAGGTTGTATTCCATTGCAATGTGCACATTTCCAGCCCAAGTTTCCACTCCCAAAGATAGATCACTTTTTGCTACATTACTAACCGGCCGCTCAAACGAGCCCTGGCTTTCCCCCAGCTGAAATTCTTGCGAGATGGATTCGTCCAAAGAAAACATCGTCTGATAAATAGGCGAATATTTCGGATCACGATGATGGGGTATGGTGTATACCAGATTTTCAAAGGGTATGCTCTGCCACTTAATTGCATCCAATGTGCCTTGTTGTATCCGGTGAAGCAGTTGGGAAAGATCAGGGTTACCACGCAAATCCACGCGCAGCGGGAGCATATTTACAAAATACCCGAGCACATGTTCCAGTTCCTTGCGCTGCCGATTTGCCAACGGAATACCGATGACCAGATCCTCCTGACGGCAATAATGACTCAATAGAATTGCATAGGCAGTGCACATGACCATGAAGAAGGTCACTTTTTCGCGACGCGCCAGGGCACGCAGGTGATCCGACAATTCATGTGGCAGATTAATCCCGATCTCGCTGCCATGATATGTTTGCACTGCCGGGCGCGGCCGATCGATTGGCAGGTCAAGCAATTCAGGAGCGCCTTGCAGGGTTTCATTCCAGTAAGTCAATCCTTGTGCGAATTCGGAGTGCTTTAGCTGGTTGTACTGCCAGGCAGCGTAGTCGGCATAATCCAATTCCAGGAGCGGTAGCGCAGGTTCTGCTCCCGAAATTACACTGGTATAAACACTTGATAATTCGGTTTCGAAGATCCCCTGCGACCAACCATCGGTGATGGAGTGGTGAAAACTAAAAAGCAATGTGCATTGGTCGTCAGAATCTGTCCACAGAAAGGCGCGAAACAAGGGGGCTTGTTCGAGGTAAAAGGGCCGCGTAGCCGCTTGTACCAATTCCTGTTCCATTTCTTGTCCGTGCGAGTGCCGGATCTCCAGTTTCCATTCTACAGTATCGGCGATGGCCAGGTATGGATCACCGTCCACCGCTGTGAAGCTCATCCGTAAAGAATTGTGACGGGAAATTAAATAATGAATGGATCTCTCCAAAGCTGGCACATCCAATTTCCCAGCAAGACGAATAATGGTGGTAATGTTGTAGGTGCTGCTTGGCCCTTCTAACAGGTACTGGAACCATAAGCCACGCTGGGAAGAGGAAGCCGGGATGGGCAGGTTGCGATTTGCACGTGGGATGAGCTCCAACGGAATTTTCGAGTTGATCGAATTGGCCGCCAGTAGTTCAGCCTGCTTGCGGACCGTGTCGTATTTCAGAAGGGTGGCCAGAGGCAGGGATCGACCGGTCTCTTGCTGGATGCGCGCAACCAACCGGGCTGCCATCAAAGAGTGGCCGCCGAGTTCAAAGAAACCGTCATCGACTCCTATATGTTCCAGACCAAGTAAATCCTGCCAAATCGAAACCATTTGTCTTTCCAGTAATTCCTGAACACTTGTTTCGGTCGGATGATCCCTGGATGGATTGTTCCATTCCATAATAATCTGCCGGTGCTCGGAGCCCGAATGTAGATCAATTTCATGGATATTTTTGGATGATTCCAAAACAATCCATTCCAGGATGCGCTGGTATTGAGCAAGCATCCGCGTGGCGGTAGTGGAAGTGAATAGATCTGTATTGAATTCCAATTTCAGGTTTACATCCTGCGCCTGTTCCTCAACAAACAAAGAAAGATCGAATTTTGTGCTGGAAATGTCAACAGAAACCAACTGCGTATCACAATCTCCTAAATGAAAAACTTGAGATGGCGTATTGGTAAAATCAAAAACAACCTGAAAAACGGGGTTGGACCCCGGATATCGTTGAGGCTTCAGTTCTTCAACCAATCTGGTAAACGGTACTCCCTGTTGGGCAAAAGCATCCAATGTGATCTGGCGCGTTCGCTTGAGAAGTTCTGCCCGAGTTGAAATTTCGCGTAGATCCATGCGCAAGGGCATAGTATTGACAAAAAAACCCAGGATACCTTCAAATTCCTTTCTCAGCCGGTTTGCAAATGGAACACCGATGACAACATCTTCATGAGGGCTATATTGTCCCAATAACAATGCAAAGGCAGCATACATCGTCATGAAAAGCGTTCCACGTTCCTTGTGAGCCAATTGACGCAACTGGCCCACCAATTTATGATCGAGATCCATTCCAATTTTCTTGCCGTTGTAGGTCTGCAGTGCGGGCCGGACTTTATCCGTAGGTAATTCAAGAAATTCTGGCGCGTCAATTAAGGCTTTCTTCCAGAAATCCATCCCCTGCTTGTATTCCGGGCTATTCTGCCAATTTTGCTGCCAGACAGCGTAGTCAGCGTAATCCAACTCCAGGGGCGGTAGCGCAGGTTCTGCTCCCGAAATTACCTTGGTATAAACGCTTGATAATTCGGTTTCGAAGGTGCCTTGCGACCAACCATCGGTGATGGAGTGATGAAAACTAAAAAGCAAGGTGGACCGGTTGGAAGAATTTGTCCACAGAAAGGCGCGAAACAAGGGGGCTTGTTCGAGCAAAAATGGCCGCGCAGCCGCCTGTACTAATTCCTGTTGCATTATCTGCCCGTGCGAGTGCCGGACCTCCAATTTCCATTCCACAGTATCGGCAATGGCCAGATATGGAACACCCTCCACTGATTTGAAGCTCATCCGTAAAGAATCGTGACGGGCAATCAAATATTGAATGGATCTTTCCAGGGCAGGTACATCTAATTTTCCAGTAAGACAAAAAATGGTGGGAATATTGTAGGTGCTGCTTGGCCCTTCTACTTGATACTGGAACCATAAACCCTGCTGGGAAGAGGAAGCCGGGATGGGCAGGTTGCGATTGGCGCGTGGGATGAGCTCCAACGGAATTTTCGAGTTGATCGAATTGGCCGCCAGCAGTTCAGCCTGCTTGCGGACCGTGTCGTATTTCAGAAGGGTGGCCAAAGGCAGGGATCGACCGGTCTCTTGCTGGATGCGTGCTCCCAACCGGGCGGCCAGCAAAGAGTGGCCGCCGATTTCAAAGAAACCGTCTTCGACCCCTACATTCTCCAGACCCAGTAAATCCTGCCAAATTGCTACCAGCTGCCTTTCCAGGTCATTCTCAGCCGCGGCGTATTGCTTGCGGTGGCTTGCGTTCCTCGGTTGCGGAAAGGCATTGCGGTCTATTTTGCCACTGGGTGTCAATGGAAAAGCCTCCAAGAGCATGAAGGCCGATGGAATCATATAAGCAGGTATCCTATCTTGCAGGAAAACGCGTAGTTTTTTCAAATCTAACCCGATCACAGGTGCCGGGAGGCTATCCTGCAAACGATTCAGGGTAATGTACGCCACCAGCCGCTTATCTGCAGGTTGCTCCTCAAGCACTAAAACAATCGCCTGGCGTACACCGGGAAATTGACCGATGGCGGCTTCTATCTCTCCCAGTTCGATACGGTACCCACGGATTTTCACCTGGTTGTCAATGCGACCCAGAACCTCAATCTCTCCGGTGTCCAGGTACCGGGCAAGATCACCTGTGGAGTACATGCGACGCCCAGGTTCTTTGTTAAATGGATCCGGCATGAATTTTTCAGCAGTCAGTATAGGACGGTTATGATAACCACGCGCCAGCCCTTCACCAGCGATAAATAATTCACCTACCATACCCACCGGCAGAAGGTTTTTATGCGAGTCCAGGATATACAGGCTTGTGTTCGCAATCGGATGCCCAATGGTGACCGGCTTTCCACGGCATAGGCGTGCGGAAGCGCACCAGATGGTTGCTTCAGTTGGCCCATACATGTTATAGACTTCGTCGGCTGTTTCTGTCAAACGATAGGCCAGGTCAGCAGGCAAAGCCTCCCCGGTGCTTATTATTTTCAATCCCGTCTTGCCCTGCCAACCTGTTTCCAGTAACATCCGCCAGGTGGCAGGCGAGGCAGACATCCAGGTAATTGGCAAACCCATTATCTTATTTGCCAATAAGGCAGCATCGTACACTTCCTCTTTTGACGCAACCAGGACGGCTGCCCCCAGACATAACGGGCCCAGTAAATCGAAGACTGACACATCAAACGTGGGTGTGAAAACTGAGATTGAAAGATCATCGGCAGATAGACCAATGAGTTCCCCAGCCGAAAGCAGACAATTTACCACACTATGGTGGCTAACTTCAACACCCTTGGGCTTTCCAGTGGATCCGGATGTATATATGATATACGCCAGATTATCTGGCGAAACTATTTGCGCCGGATCCAGGTTACTTTGAGCCTCAAGCAACTTCTTTTGCCCATCCATGCGTACAATAGTCAGATCGCTGGCGAACTCGTCTGTAATGAGCGCATCTTGCGTGATGAGGATCTGCATACCCGAGTCGTGCATAATTTCGGCGCGCCGCTGAACCGGATAGATCGTATCCATTGGCACATAAGGACTGCCAGCTTTGAGAATTCCCAGGATGGCCACCACTATCCGGGCAGACCGTTCCAGATACACCCCAACGGGTATGTCTGGACCGGCTCCCAGCCCACGCAAAAAATGAGCAACCTGGTTGGCATGATCGTTAAGTTCCAGATAGGTAAGTTGTTGTTCTCCGAATAGTACTGCCGGTGCATCGGGTGTGCGTTTGACTTGTTCCTCAAATAATTCGTGGATACATTTTTCGCGTGGGTAAGCCCTGGCTGTGTTGTTCCAATCCACCAGGATCTGCTGCATTTCAACTGGTGACAGGATTTCCAAGCTTGAAATTGTACGATCTGGCCAAGTCATAAGCTCCCCCAGAATATTCTGGAAATGGGAAGCCATGCGCAGGATTGTCGAACTATCGAACAAATTCTTGTTGTAAAGCAAACAGGCTGTTAAACCATCGCCTGTGTCAGAAAATTCCATGCTGATATCTTCATCTGCCTGGAATTGCTCCCGGAGGAAAACATCTATTTCAAGACCTGGGATGGATTTCTGTCGTTTGGGAGAATTCAGCATATTGATAGATGCCTGGAAAATTGGCGTGTGGTTCGGATCGCGCTGATTGGCAATTTCTGCCACCAACATCTCAAAAGGAAGAGCCTTCCAGGTGAAGGCATCCAGCATAACCCTGCGAACCTGTGCAATTAAGTCGTGCCCGCTGGGATCGCCGCCCAAATTCAAGCGGATTGGCAGGGTATTGACAAAATATCCGATCATGCCATCCTGTTCGGGGAGCGGCCGATTGGCAAACGGGCAACCTATGATAATGTCCTCCTGGCCGGTATATCTCATCAACAGTAGCGCATAGGCTGCCATGAGTACCTGGAACCGCGTAAAGCCTGCGTGGCTGGAGAATTCCTTCAAGGCTGAGCAAAGCAGGGAAGGCAGATCAAAGGAGTACCGTGCCCCGGTAACTGTTTGATCGGCCCGGCGGGGATGGTCGGTGGGTAAAGCGAGCACCGGGAGGTTCCCGGAAAGGATATTCTTCCAATGTTGGAGATGGGCTGCGCGCGTCTCCCCTATGAACCATTCCTTATACCAGACGGCGTAATCTGAATAACTTACGGGCAGAGCAGGTAGATCGGGTTCCTGTCCGGATTGGTAAGCTGCATACAAACGAAGCAGATCCTGAATAAAAATATGTCGTGACCATCCATCGAAAGCAATATGGTGGATGGCAAAAACGAGGTAATTTTCTTCAGGCCCCACCTGCAAGAAACGGTTTCGATAAACAGGACCATTTTGGAGATCAAACGGATCAGATCCAAACTCCATGGCATATGCATGAATGGATTGTTCCTTTTCTTTTTCACCAAAAGAAGAATGATCAACTGATAATAAGGTGAACGGTGTAAACGGATGGATAGCCTGCCGCGGTTTTCCATCCTCATCGATTGTATAGACCGTACGAAGGATCTCATGGCGACGGACAAGCTCATTCAGGGAGCGCTCCAGAATAGCCAGGTCCACCCGCCCGGTCATTTTAAATACATTGATCGAGTTATACGCAGGACTATCCGGTGCGAGTTGGTGCACGTACCAAAGCCCTTCCTGGGAAGACGAAAGGGGTGCCTGGTTCTGATTTCGTTTTTGAATGTGCGGCGGGATCAGGTTAATTTCAGCCATCTATTTCCTTGAGTTTATCTTTTCTTGAATGATACTTGCCAGAGCGGAGATCGTAAGGGCAGAAAAGAAATCCTCTATCAATAACCCGGCGGCATACTGTTCATTGAGTCTCAGCAGAATGGTTGAAGCCTGGATGGAATCGCCACCCAGGGCAAGAAAATTATCCTGGAGGCCTATTTGCTCCGACCCAAGCACATCCTTCCAGACGGCCAAGATATCTGCTTCCAGTGGGGTTAGCTGAGCCGCCTGCCCAAGGGCAGTGTGGACTCTCAATGCATCCAGCTCGGGTTTGAGTTTATCGGCCAACCCGATCCGTTGAATCTTGCCGGTGGGGCCTTTCGGAATTTCTTTAAGAAAGACGATCTGGCGAGGCACTTTGAAATCCACCAGATGCAGGGCGGCAAATTGACGGAGCTCCTGGGCTGAGATCGTCTGTCCATCTCGCAGAACGATGGCAGCCGCCACATCTTCTCCAAGGGTGGCATGCGGAACTGCAAAAGCTACCGCTTGTAGTACCGCTGGAATAGTCAGCAAAACCTCGTCAATTTCGCGCGGGGATATTTTTTCGCCGCCGCGATTGATGAGTTCTTTTAATCTACCCTGGATGAATAGATAACCATCGCCATCGACAACGCCAAGGTCCCCTGTTCTCAGCCAGCCATTGATAAAAGCGGAGCTATTGGCCGACGGGTTATTTTCGTATCCAGACATCACATTCTCGCCGCGAATGCAAATTTCCCCCAAAGTATTCTTCGGCTGGGGTTCCCCCTGCACATCCACAATGGAAATATTTGTAGTTCCGGTGGGCAAGCCAACCGAGCCAAGTTTGCGACCCCTGGGTGGAAGCGGGTTACTGGCCATCTGGTGGGTTGCTTCTGTCATTCCGTACGCTTCCAGGACCGGTATACCGAAAGTGGTTTCCAGATCCCGGCCAACCTGCGGAGGCAGGGAGGATGAACAGGAACGAATAAACCTTAACCCTGTCTTTATTTTTTCCTTCTGGTGATGCGCCTGCTCTAAAACCGCTTGATGGATGGTGGGAACTGCCGTGTACCAGGTGGGAGCGAGGTCAGACAACCAACCCATCACCTGGTCAGGAACATACCCGGGCGCGCAAATGACGCTTGCCCCCTTAGCCATTGAAGCCGAAAGCGCCCCGATCAACCCGTGGATATGGAATAACGGCATCATATTCAAGCAGCGGTCAATGGAGGTGAGCGCATAGCAGTCGGCGGTATTGTGGACCGAGAAGAAGATATTTCGGTGGGTGAGTGGAACGATCTTTGGTCGGGATGTCGTTCCGGAGGTATGTAGAACCAGGGCGGTTTCATCCATGCCAGCAAGGATAGGCTGGGCAGTATTCTCATCCACTGGCAGGTTGGATGCCAGGCAAAACAACCCGGCGTATTCTGTATCAGGAACGAGATTAAGAACTGGAAGATCCAGGCTCGCAGCCGCCTTGCAAGCCGGATGGTCGAAACCAAAAGATGTTATCAGTGCTGTTGCCCGCAGATCCTTCATGCTGAAGGCGAAATCGTTCACCTGGTAAGCGGGGTTTAAGGGGACGCATGTGCACACTGAAGAAACCGCCAGGTAAACTGTTGCCATTTCGGGACCATTAGGCAACACGAGTGCCACTCGATCGCCGCACCGGAAGCCAAACCGGTTCAATTGCAAGGCGATGGTTTCCAGATGGGCGGCGAGTTTCCGATAGGTGAGCGGCTGTTTACCCGGTGCCAGAATGGCAAGCGCATCCGGCGTTTTATTATTTTGTTCCTGGATGAGGGAATAGAGCAAAGTTGGAATGGATTCCATATTTGGCTCCGAAAATAACCATAAAAAACCTTAATACGGGGGTTTTCTATTTGGTCTTCTTGCTAATGCATCATGAAAGAACCTGAAATGATATCCCGTCTATCAAACTTATCTGTTCCGGAGCTTTATTTATTCTTAAAATGGGGGTGCAAAAGCTCCCAAAAACCTGTGATCATCAGAGGGGAGAGGAATTTATCAATTATGGCAGGGATTGTATCATATTGGCTTTTTTCAATGATTCTTCTGCGACTGGAATGATAGTCTGATGCCCCTCTCAGTCAAAGGAAAAATGTACTTTGCCAGGCGCATCAGGACAACTTTTTGCGATAGAAGATGCGATCGTAGCCTTGATCGATTTTTCGTTCGTACTCTACATAACCGATCCTTGGATAGAAGGCCTGGTTTTCGATCATCTTGACGTTAGTACATAAATAGACTGAATCATATCCCCGCCGGATCGCCTCACTTTCGGCAAACAGCAGCAGCGCCCGGCCAACACCCGTGCCTTGCAGTTCTGGCAGGGCAGCTACTGTATCGATGTAGAAACCGGCTTCCGTTTCATATTGAACGAGCGCACCTACCACCCGACTGGCTATTTCTGCAATCCAGACATTCCCCGCGGCTATCATTTCCGGGAAGTCCAACAGCATGGGCGCGGGTGGCTTGCCGATCCGTTCAATATAAGGGGAAAAAGCTGCCTTGATACAACCAGCAACCCCCTGCACATCTCCGGGAAGGGCTGGCCGAACCACAGGGTGGAAATCTGGAGAAACTGGAGTTTTCATATTCTGTATTTTATTATTTGCCCATTACCAGGAAACCAACATCCCCTCCACAAAGTGGAGGGGATGTTGGAAATTACTGCGGACCCGACGAGATTCGAACTCGCGATCTCGGCCTTGACAGGGCCGCATGTTTGGCCGCTACACCACGGGTCCAGGAGCGGGCTGAATATACCATAGGCAATTTCAGGCGTCAAGGCGCACCGGTCCCAAATAGCGATGGATCGGTGGGAGTTTGGCCGGAAGGGTCGTAAACGTACACAAATTCCCCCACACTGGCCCAATTATAGATCCAGTGGGCATCGCCGGGCGAAAGGTTGACGCAGCCATGGCTGAAGCGATAGCCAAATTTGTTATGCCAGTAGGCCCCATGCAGGGCGCGCCCTTCATCGAAGTACATCGTCCATGGAACATCTTCCAGGTAGTAAAAATCATCCTGAACGCTGTTGCTCATGGTGGTGGCATCCAGTTTTTTCTGGATCTGGAACAGGCCCGGGCGCGTCCAGAAATGATCCACGCCGGTGGAGGCCATGGTGGCAAAAATGAGCCGGTTTTTGTCGTAAACGCTGACGGTCTGTTCGGCCAGGTTGACCTCGATCCAGCGGTTGCCGGTGACACCCTGGGGAGCATTTGTGTGCGGGTCCACGCGCCGGACATTAACGGCATCCAGCCACTCGTTGGGCGCCACCAGGTACCAGGTGATGCCATCTGCCTTTTGCGTATCGTAGATCGATACCACATTGAACCGGTACCAGGTGTTGCCGGTTTCCTTGGCGTTCAGGCCGGGGGTGGTATAGGATTTAACTGTGCCCAGCACCCATCCGAAGGAGTTGCGCGGCTGGGAGCTGAACAGGAGTCCCTGGAAAGGCGGGTCGAACTTGCCCAGGCGGCCACCTTCCGCAGGGATCCAGTAGTTCGAGAGCAGCTGGTAGTAAGATTCATTCCCATCCAATACGGCTGAACCTTGATAGGAAACGTACAAATCATTACTTTTAAAGAGTATTTGGGAGGGCTGGTTGGCTACCGCCGCATCCAGGGATGGATAAAGCGCCGCGCCCGCGTCGGTCACTTTGAAATATTGATAAGGCAGGTCATTCAAACTTGGATCGGGGGAATAGGCCGGCAATGGACGGCTGGGGTAGGGGATGCCCTGGGCGGCGTTCTGGGTTAAATATTCCGAAGGGCCCAATGGCAGGCAGTCGTCCGGCGTGCTGGTGTAAATGCCTGGCGGGCAGACAACCGAACCGTCCTCGGGCTCCGGGGTGGCAGGGATCGTGCCTTGAGCCCGGGCGGTCAAATTTCCGATGGGAAGCAGAGCTACCAGTAAGAAGAGTGTCAGGAAATTACGGCGCATGTGTTTTTTATTCATAAACTGAAGATGGATTATAGCATGTTTCAAAATTACCAATTTGTAATGGAACTAACCGGAAGCTAACTGTCAAGGATTAATTAGAATGTCCCCTGTTCCCGACTGAATAGGAATGTCCCCCCCGCGGGGGGGACATTCCTATTCAGTCGGGAGGGTGCGGGGAGGCCGATAGGCCCAGGGATGGTTCTCGCTGGGCTTGTGGACCTTGCTCTGGTTGAGCAGAACGTGATTGACTTGCTTGGCAGTGACCACTTCCGACTGGCGGGTCTGTTTATGGAATATGGTGTAATCCAGCGGATCGTTTTTGTAGAGGATGGTTACTTTGCCGAGGGCGTCCTGGCAAATATTGACCTGCGCATTGTGCCAGGCATAGGCGGGACGATCGGTCTGGATCTGATAGACCACGTTTTTGAACTGTACGGTGAGATTTTTGGAGACGGAGCGAGGCTCCTGCCAGGCGAGGATCTGGTCAAGATTTTGATGGGCCAGCAGGGGTCGATGCGCATCCAGGGTAGAGCGCGGCTGAACCGAAAAGCGAGCGTTGAAGTCAAGGATGAACTCGGGCAGATAAACATTGCCCTGCTGCATCGTGTTGATGCCGAGCAAGCGCATCTCCCTGACCAGGCGGTCCTGCAGGGTCTCGTTGGCGCGCTCGACCCGCCCTTTCGCTTGCGGGGTATTGGCACACAAGATCGGGATCTCCAGGCTGTGCATGGCTCGTCCGAACTGGGTCAGGTTGTCTCCGCTACCCGCATTGGGCATATTGACCCGGAAAACGCCATGTTTATCGGTGTAGAGCCCGGCAGGCCTGCCATGGGCTGCCAAATATTGCCTCAGTAGACTGCAGTAGCCGAAGAAACTCTCTTCCGGCACAAAAGACAAGGCTCCCAACTGCCCCGTAGCATCATCGATCATGACCAGCAGCGTACAACGCTCCGAACGCCCTTCGAACCAGTCATGATCCGTCCCGTCCATTTGCTCCAGCTCCCCATAGCACGCCCGGCGCTCCCGCAAAGGATGCTTTTCCACCTTCCGAACTCTTTTCGCTTTCCAGATCCCCTCCTCGATCATGATCTTGCGGGTACTCCCCAAACACAACTTCAACCCTTCTCGCTCCACTAATTTCTCGTGAGCCAGCGTCGGTCCAAAGTCTGCATAACGCCCCTTTAGCAGATCCAGCGCCGCCTGTTCTGTCTCCGCATCCAGTTGATGGTGGCTCGGCTTCCCGCGTTGCTTCGATACCAGACCAGCCGCTCCGTCTCGCCGATAGGCGCACAACAAACGCTTCACTTGCCGGACACTCACCCCCAGAATTTCCGCGGCTGTTCTTTGCACCATCCGTTTCTCTTGCAAGCGTTCCATCACTTCCAAACAACTCAGTTCCTCTTTGCTCATGCTTAGCAGTTCCATTTCTATGTCCCTTTCATAGGGGACATTCTAACTTGTACGCAAAGGGGACATTACTATTAAACGCTAACATAACCGGAAGCTAACTTGACACATACTGCTGCCTGTGCTACATTTATGAAAGTGTCATTTTTTCTTATTTTTTTGTAAAATTTAACAGGAGGCAATTTGACCAAGAATCGCTCTCAATTGATGGTAGACCGCCTGCGCGAACTACAGGCATCTTCACCTGATACGGAGGCGTCGGCAGTTGTCAGCGTGGACGGCCTTAGTATTGCCTCCGCCCTGCCGCAGGGAGTGGAAGAAGACCGGGTTTCTGCCATGTCGGCTGCCATGCTCAGCCTGGGGGAACGAATTGCCTCAGAGCTTGGCCGTGGAACCCTCGAGCAAGTATATATTAAGGGAGAAAAGGGGTACGTCGTTCTGATGTCGGTCGGTGAAGAAGCGGTCCTGACCGCCCTGGCGCGCGAGCATGCCAAACTTGGCCTGATCCTGCTGGATATGCGGCGGGCAGCAGAAGACTTATCGAAATTGATCTGAGGCGGCGATTACCATGGAGCATATTCCAAAAAGCGGTTTCTATTATGCCAACAAATTCACCCGCATTACCCTGCAAGCCTACGAAGAGGTAATGGGAAAGAACGGCCTGAATGCCATTCTCAACCTGGCCGGCTTGAGCAACCTGATCGATAACTATCCTCCCGATAACCTGGAGCGCGAGTTCGATTTTGCGGATTTCACGGCCATCCATGTCGGGCTGGAAGAGATGTACGGCCCGCGCGGCGGGCGTGGGCTGGCCCTGCGGGCCGGGCGGGCGACCTTTAATGATGCCCTCAAGAACTTTGGCGCCCTGGCAGGTGTGGGCGATCTGGCCTTCAAAGTATTACCACTCCAGGCCAAGATCCGCATTGGCCTGCCGGCTTCAGCCAAAATCTTCTCCCAGGTTACCGACCAGCTTTCCACCGTGGACGAAACGGATGATGCATTTATCTGGACCATTCACCGTTGCCCGATCTGCTGGACGCGCAAGAATGCCGACAAACCAGTCTGTTATATCTCAACCGGTTTACTTCAGGCCATGCTTACCTGGGTATCCGGCGGCCTGGAATTCCGCATTAACGAGTCCAAGTGCTGTGCGGTTGGCGATACCGTTTGCGAATTTGTCATCCAAAAAGAACCCATCTCCTAAATAGGAAAACCAATGGCTGAGGCGAAACAGAAGATCCTCATCGTTGAAGACGACCTCGATGTGGCGGATATGCTGAATGCCTATTTCCGCGTCCAGGGATACGAGATATTCACCGTGAACTGGGGCGAAGATGGCGTGCGAGCCTGTCAGAACTCGCGACCGGATATTGTCATCCTGGATATCCGCCTGCCCGATATCGATGGGTATGAAGTAGCCCGGCGCCTGCGCAGCAACCGCCGGACCGCCGATATCCCGATTATTTTCCTGACCGAAAAGCGCGACCGCAGTGAGCGATTGCAGGGGCTCGAACTGGGCGCGGACGACTACATTACGAAACCCTTCGACGTACAGGAACTCAGGCTGCGCATTCGTAATGCATTACGACGGGCTGAGCAGGATACCCTGACCAACCCGGTCACCGGCCTGCCGGATGGCACACTGGTGGATGAACGCATTTCGGAATGTTTGCATCGATTAACCTGGACCATGCTGATCGTCTCGTTGGAAAACCTGGATGTTTTCCGTGAAGCCTATGGTTTTGTGGCCTCCGATGATGTCATGCGGGCGGTCAGCCTGATGGTTCATAATGTCATAAAAGAACTCGGCGGCAAGGATGACTTTCTGGGGCACCTGGGGCCGACCGATTTTGTGCTGATCACCGGGCCCGAGCAGGCTACCAACCTGCAGGATCGCATCCGCAGCCGCCTGGAACAAAGCCTGGATTATTTCTATCCGATCAAAGACCGCGACAGGTCCGGCTCCCGCAACCGGCGTCTCGTGGTTAAGATCGGTGTATTGCAAGGGGGCGAGGGCGATTTTGCCTCCCTGGATGATCTCAAGTTATCTTTATTGCGAAAAAAACGGTAGGCGAAACTTGCACATCGTAGTCATCGTACCAACTTATAACGAAGCGGAGAACCTGCCCAAGATGGTCTCCGCTTTATTTGCGCTTCCGCTTGACCTGGACGTTCTGATCGTAGACGATGCCAGCCCGGACGGTAGCGGCCAGATCGCGGAAGAGCTGGCGGCTGCCCATCCCGGGCGCATGAACGTCATGCACCGGGCAGGCAAACAAGGGCTTGCTACGGCCTACTTGCAGGCTTTCCAAAGAATTGTTTAAAACCAACGTGGATGCGATTGTCCACATGGACTGCGATTTCTCGCACGATCCGGCCGTACTGGTGGAAATGGCAAAGTGCATCGAGTTTAGTGACCTGGTCATCGGCTCGCGTTATATCCCCGGCGGCAGCACGGATGTGCGCTGGCCAGTCTGGCGCAAGGCGCTCTCAGCCTGGGGTAATTTCTACGCCCGTGCCATCCTGGGGCTGACTACCCATGATGTCACCGCTGGGTTCCGGATGTGGCGGCGGGAAGCTCTCCAAGCCTTGCCGTTGGACCGCGTTAAAGCCACCGGATATGTTTTCATGGTGGAGATGTGCTACCTGGCCGATTGCAGTGGGCTAAGAATATCCGAAACACCCGTCTATTTCGCAGAGCGCCGCTTGGGGAAGTCCAAGATGTCCTTCAAGATCCAGGTGGAGGCCGCCCTGCGGGTCTGGATTGTCTTATGGAATTACCGGGATTTGAGGGCGAAGAAAAGGAAGAACAAGAATTAAAAAGGAAGAAGGAAAAGAGTTCTTTTATTCTGCATTCTTCATTCTGACTTCTGCAAGACACAGCCTGCCCCATTCTTCCAATGATAAAGTTTCCGCCCGCCGCATAGGGTCAAGACCCGCTGCGGCGAGCATTTTTTCCGCCTCTGTTGGCGCGATCCCCAGACCACCGGAGAGGGAATTCCGCAAGGTTTTCCGTTTCTGCGAAAACCCGGCTTTTATCAGTGTAAAGAACGTGTCCAGTAATTGCGCCGGGATGACCGGCTCGGGCAGGATTTCCACGCGCAGCACGGCTGAATCCACCTTCGGCGCCGGATAAAAGGCCTCCGCCGGGATATAAGCCACGATCGCGGGCGTTCCGTAGACTTGCACGCTCAGGGATAACAGGCTCATCCTGCCGGGTCTGGCGCAGATCCGTTCGGCCACATCCTCCTGGACGGTCAGCACCAGCCGGCGCGGATGCCTGCCATTTTCCAGCAGATGGCGGATAATCGCGGAGGTGATGTAGTAGGGGATATTAGCAACCACCAGGTAATCCGTCGATTTCATCAATTCGGCCGGATCCAAACCGAGGATGTCACCCTGGACCAGGCGGACGTTCTGGTATGGCGCAATGACTTTTTTAAGCGCCGGGAAGAGTAATTTATCCAATTCCACGGCGGTAACGCTGTGAGCAGCCAGCGCCAGGTAGCGGGTCAGGTTGCCCAGGCCGGGGCCAATTTCAAGGACATCGTCGGCCAGCGTAATCTCCGCGCAGGCAACGATGGTCTGCAAGGCCCGGTCATCCTGCAGGAAATTCTGCCCCAGCCCCTTACTGGGGCGCAGGCCGTACTGTTTCACCAGGGCGGGGATATTGAGCGCGGGGAGCGAGATTCCGGTCATGGCAGCACCGTAACCAGGTTGGTCGGGACGGGTGCCAGGAAGTAGACCGTCACATTCCCGTAGACCGGTTGATAATCGGCATCGGTGAAACCCAGATCCACCCAGTAGTGGTTGCCGGCCGGGCCTCCACCCACATCGCCCACCGTGGCGTACCCGTAGCCGGGGATATACAATTTGTCGAACCCGAAAGCCAGGTACCAGGAATAAACCATCGCCACGGTGCCGCGCTGCACTGGCAATCCACTGGATGTGCCATAAGAGCACTTGGAAGTGCCTGAACGGCACGGGGAATAGGAGGTAGCCAGGAGGGTTAATTTCCGGTAATACTGGATGGTTTTCCCATCCACAACGGCAGTACGTACAACGACTTTGGTGCCATATCCCATGATGCGATCCTGCGGAGGGCGGACGATGCTCTCGCTTTCTGTTTTTTGTGAAACCTGCACCCCATCCTGGTTGGTGGTGCGCACCCGCGTAACCGCCAGACCCGGCTGTCCGCCCTGCACCAGCGCCTGCTGGTCCAGTTCCAGGTCAGCGGAAGCTTCGGTGCGGGTTGTGAAGGGCAGCGACTTCTGGATCAAAGCGACCGACTCCACCACGCGTGTCACCCGGATTTTGCCGTCCGCTGGCAGCGCAGCGCTTTCGGGCGGGGTACTGAAATCCAGCCCGATCAGGGGCAGGCCGGCTTCTGCCAGGGCCTGACCCACGTTGGATGCGGCGGAACGCACCTGCACCTGGGTCCCATCCACCGTCACTTGCAGGATCTGGGACGGTTGGTAGGTGATGGTCAGTGCGCCTGCGAGGGGGGTTCCGGCTGGCGGATCGATCCGGTCGGCCGCGAATAGCGTGTAGCCAGCTTCTGTCAAGGCCTGGCCGACCGACTGGGCAGAGGTCTGAATGACTTTTTGCCCCTCCGGCGTGAGGATGGTCAAGGTGAACGCGCGCCGGACCGTCAACGTATAGGAACCAGCCTGCGGCAGGGGGCTGTTCAGTGGCACGGCCTCACCCAGGTAAAGCAGCCGGTCATTCGGGCCGAGGCTGATTTTAGCGGCTGAAAGGATCTGGGCAGGCCCGCGTTCGGCGGTATTGATGGTGATGGTATTACCATCCGCAAAGATGGTAACGGATGTTCCACTGCTCTGGCAGGCGGACAGGACTGCAAGCAGCAGCAGAGGAAACAGCCAGAAGCATTTCTTCATACCCGTAATTCTACCTGAATTATTCCCTCGACTCTCTCTGAAAAATATTGAAGGCCCACATTTTAAGTGCCTGCACTTAAAATGCGGCCTTTCCTTTTATTTTTGGATGGATTCTTAATGATTTTCAGGGTGAGCGACTTTGTCGCGCGCATCTGTAAAAGCGGAAATCGTACGCTCCACATCCTTGCCGGTGGTTGCCCAGGAACATACGCTGATCCGAATGACTGGCTCGCCCTTCCAGGTGGCGCTGCCACACCAACATTCGCCGGACTTCTGGATATTTTCGAGCGTTGCCCGGGTGATTTCCGGCGTTTCGCAGGCAACCAGCACCTGGTTGAAGACCACCTCATTCAGGATGCGGAATCCCTGAGCTTTCAACTCCACGCCAAACCGGCTGGCATGCTCGCACAGGCGATCGACCAATTGCTCCAGCCCTTCTTTTCCAAAGGATTTGAGGGTAGCCCAGAGCTCAACCGCCCGGGCGCGCCGGCTCATTTCAGGTGTGTAGAGCATGCCGTCGCGTCTCTCACTGTAATACAGGTAGGATGCAGTGGCTTGCATGGCGTTCATCAAGGCTTCTGGTTGTTTGCAGAGAACTATGCCACAATCATAGGGAGAGTTGAGTGTTTTGTGCGCATCCACAGACCATGAATCAGCCTTTTCGATGCCCAGCGTAAGGAAGTTCCTGGTTCGGGACGTGGCTGCCCAGAGACCGAAGGCGCCGTCGATATGAACCCAGGCGCCGGCTGCGCGGGCGCGCTCGCAAATCTCGTCGAACGGGTCGAAAGCACCCGAGTTGACATTACCTGCCTGCGCGATCACAAGACAGGTACTGTCCAATGCGGGCAGTTTGTTTGCCAGCATGCGGCCCTGGTTGTTCGCCGGTACCATTTCCACGCGGCTCTTACCAAGTCCCAACAGCGCCAGCGCTTTGAACACGCTGGCGTGCGCCTGTTCCCCCACCACCACGCGCAGCTCCGGCGCACCAAATAGACCGTCCGCGGCCACGTCCCAGCCCTGGCGTTTTAGCAGTTCATTGCGCGCCGCTGCCAATCCGCTAAGGGTGGCGGTGGAAGAGCCGCTGACGAAGCCCGCGGCGGTGCCCTCCGGCAGCCCGAACAGGTCAACCAGCCATTTTTCGCAGGTGGTTTCCAATTGGGATGTAATGGGAGATGTCACGTACATGCCCCCATTCTGATCCCAAACATCCGAAAGCCATTTAGCCGCCAGGGCCGCTGGAACCGAGCCGCCATTCACAAAGCCAAAATATCTTCCACCGGTCTGGGCGACTGTTGCAGGTGACCCATATTCATCCAGCAGGTGCAGGATTTCTGCGGGGTTACCTGCTTTGGCAGGGAAGGGTTCATCAAAGATATCCAGGGCTTTAATCGCCTGATCGGTGGGATAGACATTCCGGTCAAGGACGCCATCCATGTATGCAAAAGCATCGGACTTGGCCTGTTCGAAAAGTTGCTTCGACTGAATTTGTGAGAACATTTTTTCCTGGAGGTCTGTCTTCGCATCCATTCAAAATCTCCTTCTTCCTACTCTAACCGATAAATTCGCACTTCATCACGGTGACAGTCTGGCCGGAAAGCAGGACGTGCGCGCCTGCCAGGCAGACCCGTACGACCCCGCCCCGGGCGGATGCCTGGTAGGCCAGCATTTCCGTTTTTCCCAACTTATCTGCCCAGTAGGGGGTCAGGCAGCAGTGCGCCGAGCCGGTCACCGGGTCCTCGCTGACGCCAACCGCCGGGGCAAAGAAGCGCGAAACGAAGTCGTAACGGGTATCGGTCGCACGGGCGGTAACGATGGTACCTCGCACCGGCAGCTTTCCCAGCGCGGTGATGTCTGGTTTCAAGGTGCGCACGGCGGCTTCGCTCTCCAGCTCGACCAGGTAATCGTCCGCATCCCGGCCAATATAATCAAATTTCGCTCCTAACGCCTCGGCCATGCCGGCCGGCGGTTGAACGGGTTTGGCAGGCCGGGCCGGGAAATCCATCTCGATCCAATCCGCGTGTTGCTTGGCGGTCAGCAGCCCACTGAGGGTATGGAAACGCGCCTGTTCCCCGGGCGCTAAAACACCGGTCTGCCAGAGGATATGGGCGCTGGCCAGGGTGGCATGCCCGCACAAACGCACCTCTGCTGATGGGGTGAACCAGCGCAGGTTGAAGCCATCGTTTTGGCGAACGAGGAAAGCCGTCTCGGACAGGTTCATTTCACGCGCAACATTCTGCATCCAGGCTGCCTGTGCGGGTTCAGGCAGCAGACAGACGCCAGCCGGGTTGCCGGCAAACGGCCGGTCTGTAAATGCGTCAACCTGGTAGATCCATTGAGTCATAGAAAAGTCCTTTTTTCGTTCAACTGGGCCAACTTGCCGAAACCTGGATTGTTTGGCCAATTCAGGATGGCGGGATTATAGCTGATTCGAGTAAAATCAGGATATGCCCGAAACGATTTCCAGCCATACCAACCCGCTCGTCAAACAGATCCGCTCCCTGCGGCAACGCAAAGGGCGCGACGAGACCGGCCTGTTCCTGGTGGAAGGGATCCACCATGTCGGCGAAGCGGTGGAAGCCGGCTGGGGCATCGAGATGCTCGTATACGCCCCAGACCAATTGACCAGTGATTTTGCCCGTCATTTGGTGGATGACCAATGCGGGCGCGGCGTGCGTTGCGCAGCATTGACACCTGATTTGTTCGGCAGTCTGACGGAAAAAGACAACCCGCAGGGCATCCTGGCAGTTCTGCGCCAACGACATCTGGGATTGAACGATCTCTCAACGGAGCAGTTTCATTTTGGCGCAGCGCTGGTATCGCCGCAGGACCCCGGCAATGTCGGGACGATCCTGCGCAGCCTGGATGCTGCTGGTGGGGACGGATTATTCCTGCTGGATGGCGGTGTGGACCCCTATCACCCTTCGTCCATCCGGGCCAGCATGGGAACCATTTTCTGGAAAGTCCTGGTGCAGGCTTCGTTCGACGATTTTGTGCGATGGGCACACCAGAACGGCTGCCAATTGGTTGGCTCGTCGGCGCATGCCAGGGTCGATTACCGCTCTTTTAAGCCCGGGGAGCAGCCGCTGATCCTGGTGCTTGGAAATGAACAGAAAGGGCTGTCTCAGGATCAGATGGCGGTCTGTGACGTGACCCTTTCCATGCCAATGAAGGGGAGGGTCAGTTCGCTTAACCTGGCGGTGGCCGCTGGAATATTGATGTATGCTATTCTGGATGAGAACCCATCCGAAAATTAATGAGGAGTTCGCAATTTGAGTATGTGCAGGGAAGCTGCACATACTCAAATTGCGATACTTAGAACTTGTAAAATAATAACTCCGCGGATTCGACTGAAGAATCTCTCTCCAATTGCGGAAAAAACTGCGAAGTTATTTCTTTACGGCAACTTAGATAATTTTTAGTATCTGATCTGAAAATAGATTTTCACCGCCAGGCATGAAAACCTTTTTTTAGATCAGATACAAAATGGAGGATTTCATATTGAAAACAGTTCTGGTAGTCTTACTTTTTGTTTTTGGAGTACTCGCGGCACTGGGGCTAGGCGGCGGGTTACTGGTGCTGCTGGCCTATGCTGTCGGGTGGTTGCTTAACTTTGTAATGCACTTTGATCCCTTTCAGATAACCCTGCTAAGTCTGGCTGGAGTACTCGTCTTTGGCGTTCTGGCAACACGTATATGGGAAGCGATTACAGACTTTCCGCCACTTTCCAATAGATACGAAGATGATGAAGATGAGGATGATGAGGATGATGAGGATGATTTCGAATATGATGAAAAAGATGAAGCTGTCACTTATCCTGGTATTCCGCTCTGGCGTCAGCCGCTAAAAAAAGTCGATTTTTCCAATGTTAAGCCAGATGACCGTTGCCCGTGTGGCAGTGGACGCAAGTATAAAAATTGCCATGGCGCAAAACGGCCGAAATAACCACACGCCGATTGCACCGTCAGCAGAGAGTGGTAGCCATATACGGCTCCATGAGGAAGTGATTTTTCTCGATGGATACGGTACCGTTCCCCTTTAAAAGGATCAATAACCGCATCCATTCAAGAAGTGGGGGAGACTAGCCCTTTTTAATTGAGACGATCCAATCTTTGGCTAAATACAAAAATAGGGGCGCAAAATTGCGTCCCTATTGGGTGGAATATATGAAATTGTCTGGTTAGATTTCGTCTTCGTCTTCTTCCCAGTTCTCATCTTCCTCTTCGTCCAGTTCTTCTTCCTCCCATTCTTCCAGTTCCTCTTCTTCCCAATCTTCGCCCTTGGCAACGGCTTCCTCATTGGGGGTGTAGGTGGCGCAACCGGTATCGGGGTCGAGTTCGACCGCCGCGGCGCCGCAATAACCGTCGTCTACGAATACACAATCAGTGTAATGGCAGCGGATGCGGGGCATGAATTCCTCCTAGTTTGCAGTTTGTTTGACCAGCCGGATGATGGCTAGAATGAATATGAGCGTGATTGCAATAGCCGAAGCCACGCAGAACGGGCAAATGGCATGGATGACGTAAATTTCAAGATAGGTTAAATAAGCCGAGAAGACCACACCGCCCAGGCCGATCCCGAAGATGGCCAGCGGACCGTTTTCTTTTGCAATTTTGACGCGACCTTCCAACACCAGGATACACAGGATGGCAAGATAAGCGCAAATCCCGAAAACCGAGATGGGGATGCCGTTGATCTCCGCATAGGGGCTGAAATTCACATTGTGGCAGCCACCGTTTCCCAAACACATGTGCGGATTACCAGTTAATTTGTAAATGAGCAAGTACACGGAATCTGCAGCGCCTAAAATTGAGATGGCGACTGTGCTCCAGAAGAACGCAGGAGCGGTTCTATCGGTGGGGGTGGGTTTTATTCGATGAGCCATATCTGAGCTTCCGAGTTTGCAGGCAGCGATTTTACCCCAGAGGGCACAATCAGTAAAGCATTTGCCTGCACTAATGATAACAGGTCTCCCGATGCCTGGGCTCCGGCGAGACGGACCGTAAAAGCGCCTTGTTCTTCGCTAACGATGGCGCGTAAGTATGATTCACGTCCATCCGATTCGATCGGCTCCGCCAGGTGGGCTTTTTGGGATGTGCGCGGGTGTGGCGTCTGCCCGGAGAGTTTCTCCAACGCAGGGCGAACAAAAACTTCGAAGCCCATATAGGCCGAGACCGGGTTACCCGGCAGCCCGAAGAAAGGAATGCCGTGATATTTTCCAAAGGCCAGTGGCTTGCCGGGGCGCATGTTCACCTTCCAAAAATCCAGTTCGCCGTTGGATTCAACCACCGATTTGACATAATCGAAGGCACCCATGCTGACGCCGGCCGAAGAAATGATTAAATCCGCCTTTTCTTCCACGGCCCGTTCCAGCCGCGCGCGGACATCTGCTGCGCTATCGGATGCCACGCCCAGCCGGATCAGTTCCACACCGGCGCTTTCCGAAAGAGCCGCCAGGATATAGGAATTGGCATCATGGATTTTTCCGGGTGTGAGCGGCGCTCCCACCGGTAGGAGTTCATCCCCGCTCGAAAGCAGAGCCACTTTCGGCTTGCGGTAGACCGGCACTTCCGGCAGCCCGAGCATGGCCAGCAGGCCAATTTCCTGGGCGCGCAGGCGCTTCCCGGCAAGAATGACTCTATCACCTGCGTGTAAATCCGCACCGCGCCGGCGCACATTATCTCCGGACCGCAGGGTTTTATAGACTGCCACCGTCTCCGGCGCAATCGAACCTGCCAGGCGGTCATTAAAATTGGTATCCTCGACCATGATAACCGCATCCGCTCCCTCAGGCATGGGCGCGCCGGTCATGATACGGGCGCACTGGCCCGCCTGGATGGCTTGGTCCGATGGTGCTCCGGCGCGTATATCCGCAATCACCTGCAAGGTGCGCGGTGCGGCTTGGCCGGCGCTGGCAATATCGGAAGTTTGCAGCGCGAAACCATCCACAGACGAGTTGTCGAAGAGAGGGAAGTCATTTTTTGCGCGGATGTCACCGGCCAGAACACGACCGGCGAGGGCGGCGATGGACAGGGTCTCTGTCTCAACCGGAGCGAAATTTGTCAGAATGCGTGCACGCGCATCAGATACGCTTAACATAAATGTCGCCGTCTCCAAGGGAAGGCGGCGACATTATACCATGCGTATGAAAACAGGCAAGTGGAATCTAGATGTTTTCCTGGGAATTGAAGGGAGATTAAGCAAGAGTTGGTTGTGGTGGGCGGGCGCAACCTGCCCACCACACCTATTTTTCTTCCTTATCCTGGCATTTCTAGAGAGCCATCTAGCCGTTCTTTTGTTGGAATTCCTTCATGAACTTGACCAGCGACTCGGACGCTTCGATCGGCAGTGCATTGTAAAGGGAGGCACGCATGCCACCGACCGAGCGGTGTCCCTTCAGCCCGATCAGGTCAGCCTTCTTGGCATCACCGGCGAACTGGTCTTCCAAAGGCTCGCTGGGCAGCCGGAATGTAATGTTCATGCGCGAACGATTCGATTTGGCGTGGCCGCGGTAAAAGCCGCCAGATTCATCGATGACTTTGTAAACCAGGTCGGATTTGGCCTGGTTGCGCTTCTCGATTGCCTGGAGTTCCGCCCAGTCCCTTGGCCCATTTCAATACCAGGCCGACGATATATATGGACCAGCAGGGCGGGGTGTTGAGCAGGGAATTCTCATCGGCCAGCGCCTTGTAATCGAGCAGGTTGGGCAGGTTGGCCGGAACCTTGGCGAGCATGTCATCCCGGATGATGCAGATGACCACACCGGCCGGACCGGCATTCTTCTGCGCGCCGGCATAGATCATGGCATATTTGGAGACATCGACCGGGTGGCTGATGAAATCGGAGGAGGCATCGCAGATCAGCGGGACACCCGCCGGAGCGACAGGCTCGGTAAAATATTCCACGCCGTGGATGGTTTCATTGGATGTGTAATGCAAATAGGCGGCTTGCGGATCCAGCTTCAGATCTGCCTGGGCCGGCAGGTGGTTGAAGTTGTCGGCTTCCAGGTTGGCAGCCGCTTTGCTGGTGCCCAGTTTTTGGGATTCTTTGTAGGCTTTCTTGCTCCAGGTGCCGGTGACGATGTAATCTGCGCTTGCGCCGGCCGGGCGGAAGTTCATTGGGACCATGGCGAACTGCAGGCTGGCACCGCCCTGCAGGAACAGGATCTTGTAGTTGGCCGGGATCTTCATCAGGTCACGCAGATCGTTTTGCGCATCGGCCAGGATGGCTTCAAACTCCTTGGAGCGATGACTGATCTCCATTACGGACATGCCGGTGCCTTTATAATCGAGCATTTCGGCCTGGGCCTGCTGGAGCACTTCCAGCGGCAATGCGGCGGGACCGGGGTTAAAGTCGAAAACGCGCTTGGTGGACATGGTTTATCTCTCCTTTGGGTTTTGGTTTGGTGGATTATATCCGTGAGTGTTAAATTTCACAATATAAAACCATATTTTTACGAGAAAGTCTAGACAACTCAAATGAAACGGTTGACAATCCGAATTGCCATTGATACAATCCCTTAGCGTTAATTTCTCAAGCACATTAACAGGGAAGCACGGATGCGCCTCCGGGCTGCCCTGTTTTTTTGTCTCTTGAGATATTATAATCCCCAAAGGAGGAAGTTATGAAAATTCTGGTTTGTGATAAAACTGAGTCGGATGCAATTGCGCGTATGCGCGCAGCCGGTTTAACTGTGGACACGAACTTCGAGATCACTCCCGAGGAATTGCCCAATGTTTTGCCGGCTTATGATGGCATGGTGGTACGCAGCCGCACCAAGGTGCGTCAGCCATTGATCGATGTGTGCCCCAACCTGAAGATCATCGTGCGCGGCGGCGTGGGCCTCGATACGATTGATGTTGATCATGCCCGTTCCAAAGGCATCACGGTAAAGAACACTCCCAAGGCCAGCTCGGCCTCGGTGGCGGAGCTTGCCATCGGCTATATGTTCATCCTGGCGCGTTCCCTCTATAAGGCCTCCTCAACCATGAAAGCTGAAAAATGGGAAAAGAAGGCATTCGAAGGCGACGAAATTGGCGGGAAGACGCTTGGCCTGATCGGGATCGGCAATATTGGCAAGGAAGTTGCCAAACGGGCAACCGCCCTGGGCATGACCGTCCTGGCCTATGACCCTTATGTCAAGGAAGCCGAATATGTCAAACTCGTCTCGTTGGATGAACTGCTGGCGCAAGCAGATTACATCAGCCTGCACCTGCCCAAGACCAAAGAATCTGCCAACATGGTCGACAAGGCCCAGTTCGACAAGATGAAGACCGGCGTGCGCCTGATCAATTGCGCCCGCGGCGGCATCGTCAATGAAGATGCCCTCTATGAAGCATTAACCAATGGCAAGGTTGCCGGCGCCGCCCTGGATGTCTATGCGGTCGAGCCGCCCACCGATTGGAAACTGGCCAAGCTGGATAATGTCATTTGTTCGCCGCACATTGGCGCCCAGACCAAAGAGGCCCAGGGACGCGTGGCAGCCGAAGTGGCAGACATCCTGATCGAATTTGCCAAGAAATAAATTCATTATTAAATATAGGGGCGCAGCGTCGCTGCGCCCCTACGGTGTTTTTACGGGATTAATTCCATGAAAATCATTGAGGATATTGGCATCCAAATTCCCCAGGTCTTTTTACCCAGGCCAGGCACGGATCTTACCAAATGGGCCGTGATCGCCTGCGACCAGTTCACCTCCCAGCCGGATTACTGGCAGAAGGCCGCGGAACTGGTCGGCGAAGCCCCCTCGACCCTCAACCTGGTACTGCCCGAGGTCTTTCTCGAAAAGCCGGGCGAGGCGGAACGCATCCAGCACATCCAGGCGAGCATGCATACCTATCTGGATAAAGGCACGCTCCAGCCGCACGAAGGCCTGATCTATGTGGAACGCAGCGTGGGGGGCAAGACTCGCAAGGGCATTGTGCTTTGCCTGGACCTGGAAAAATACGATTACACCAAAGGTTCCACCAGCCTGATCCGTGCCACCGAAGGCACGATCGTAGAACGCCTGCCCCCGCGCATGAAGATCCGCCAGGGCGCAGCGTTGGAATTGCCGCATATCCTGGTACTGATCGATGATCCCACCCGTACGGTCATCGAGCCGCTTGCGCAGGCCAAAACCAGCCTGGAACACTTGTATGACTTCGAGTTGATGCTGGGAAGCGGCCATTTGCGCGGCTATGCCGTTAGTGCAGCCTTGGAAGCCCAGATCGTCGCGGCCCTGCGCAGGTTAGCGCAGCCGGAAGTCTTCTCGGCCAAATATGGCATCGGCACGGATAAGCCGGTGCTGCTCTTCGCGATGGGCGATGGCAACCATTCCCTGGCAACCGCCAAGGCGGTCTGGGAGAAAATGAAGCCACAGGTCGGGCTGGACCATCCGGCGCGCTATGCGCTGGTTGAGATCGAGAATGTCCACGATGAAGGTCTGGAGTTCGAGCCGATCCACCGGGTTTTGTTCGGGGTGAAGAAGAATATTGGCACAGCCATGCAGCAATATTTTGGCGCCAATTTCAGCCATACCTCCGTTGAAACTGCCCGGAAAATGGTTGAATTGGTCGATCGGGCTGGCGTGCTAAAACAAACCATCGGCATCATTGGCGCTGGCCCACAGCCAACCTATGGCGTGATCGAGATCAGTCATCCATCCTCCAATTTACCGGTAGGCACCCTGCAGCCCTTCCTGGATGCCTTCTTGAAGGAGGGCGGTGCAGATAAGATCGACTACGTACATGGTCAGGATGTGGTCTGCCAGCTGGGCGCGCAAGCCGGTAACGCCGGGTTCTACGTGCCGGGCATGGATAAATCGGAGCTGTTCAAGACGGTCATCCTGGATGGGGCTCTGCCGCGTAAAACCTTCTCGATGGGCGAGGCGAAAGAGAAGCGCTTCTATATGGAAGCGCGCAAGATCATTTAATAAAACAAGGAACAAAAAACAAAAAACGCCGGTCCGATTGACCGGCTTTTTTTTATTGCGGATCGTTAGCTGGATGATAGGCAAGTGAAGCATCCTTGGTTTATCGTTAAAACGCAAGGCACACTCTTCATAAAAGGATGAAACAATAATGGAAAAACTTCAATATGGAAATTGGATCCGCAGAAAAATGCTCTGGCTGCTCGGCCTCGCCAGCCTGGCGTTGCTCATCCTGGCATTGTTGCCGCTCCCGGCGGTTGTCAGGATTGTATGCAGTATCCTGGGGGCGGCCGTGTTGGCCAGTTTTCTCTACCCACTTTATTCCTATGCCATGTTCTCGCCGCGCGGCGGGAACATCCAGCAAAAAATTTACGATCTGATCCTTGAGCATGTCGAGAAAAACAGCACCGGGAAAGTGCTCGACATCGGCACGGGCAACGGGATCCTGGCGATCAATGCAGCCATGCGCTACCCGGCCGCGCAGGTGACCGGCGTGGATATGTGGGGAAAGGATTGGGAGTACTCGAAGTCGATCTGTGCGCAAAATGCCCGAATCGCCCGTGTAGCGGAAAGGATTGAATTTAAAAAGGGGGATGCGGCATCGCTGAATTATGCCGATGAAACCTTCGATATCGTGGTCAGCAACTTAACCTTTCATGAGGTAAAGTTGGTGAAGCACAAGAGTGATGTGATGCGTGAGGCCTTGCGGCTGGTGAAACCAGGCGGTAGCTTTGCTTTTATTGATTATTTTTATGAAGAACGCTATTATGGCGAAATCACTGCCTTCGAACTCCTGCTGGGGAAATTGAAATTAGAACATGTGGAATTAAAACGGCTGCAGGATGTACTGGTTTTTCCCGGATTGCTTCGTCACCCGCGCGCGCTGGGAAAGATCGGGATCGTGTACGGGAAGAAATGATCGGATGATAAGTTGCGAAAAATAAAACACGAACCCGTTTGCTTTAAGCAAACGGGTTCGTGTTCTCAGAGAAGCTGCACATCTATAATTTTCGGATTGTATCGAGTGCCCGTGCGAAATCTTCGGGATAAGGGGCGGTGAACTGGTAGGGTTTATCCTCGAAGGTGAATTCCAAAGATTGGGCGTGCAGGGCGGGGCGGTCGATCAGGCTGGTTTCGGGAGCGCTGTAAAGTGTATCGCCCAGGATAGGAAAACCCAGTGCATAGGCATGCACACGCACCTGGTGCGTGCGCCCGGTGGCTGGGGCTGCTGCAAGGAGCGCATAGCCATTGAATCGTTCCAAAACGTGGAAAGCAGTTTCGGATGGTTTCCCCCTGGCATTGTCTACAACGGTGCGGTGGCTGTGGCCCACGTTAATACGCAGGGGGTGGCGGGAGGTATGTTCCTCCCAGGCGGGTATTCCTACGACCAGGGCGTGGTAGAGCTTATGCGTTTCGTGCCGTTCGAACTGCATGCTGAGCGTGCGGTGCGCTTCGGAGTTGCGGGCGAAAACCACCAGGCCGCTGGTGACCTTGTCCAGCCGGTGCACCACCCACAGCCGGCCAAAGTCTGCTTCCAATTCTTTGACCAGCGAGGTGGAGTCTTCTTCCCAACTACCGGGCACAGTTGCCAGCCCGCTGGGTTTGTTTACGACAAGAATATTTGTATCTGAGTAAATTATTTCCATGGCTTCATTGTACTCTCATCGACCGGGGAAATTCAAAGCGAAGGAACGAGAGGGCGAAGATTTTCTTATAAATTTCCCTTGGCGTTCTTCGCTCCTGCGAGGATAATCCTTTTTTGCCTCTTGACATTAACGTTACGTCATGGTTTATCATCCGGGCATGTCATACAGCGTCAATCAACTCTCCAAACTGGCGGGTGTCAGCGTGCGCACGCTGCACTACTACGATGAGATCGGGCTGTTAAAGCCGGATGCCATCCGGCCGAACGGTTATCGCCAGTACGGTGACCAGGCGATTTTTAAGCTCCAGCAGATCCTGTTCTATCGTGAACTGGATCTCAGCCTGGAGGACATTAAGGCCTTGATCGGCCGCCCGGATTTCGACGCGGTGGCGGCCCTCGAAGCGCACCGCCTGTCCCTGCAGGGACGGGCAAAGCGGCTGGAGCGTCTCATTCAGACAGTGGACGATACCCTATTACAAATGAAAGGATTAAAAGAAATGAGCCCAAAACAACTTTTTGCAGCCTTCTCTGACGAAGAGCAGGAAAAATATGCCAAAGAGGCGGAACAAATGTATGACCCGGCCATCGTAAAAGAATCCAACCGGAAATTCAAATCCTTGAGCGCAGCCGAGAAGGGCCGAATCGCGGACGAAGGCAATGCTGCCTATGCAGCCATTGTCGCAGCCATCCCGTTCGGTCCAGACAGTCCGCAGGCGCAAGCCGGCGTGGAACTCTGGCGAAAGCAAATGGACTACTTCTGGACGCCAAAAATGGAGCAACTGCTCGCTCTGGCAGAAATGTACAGCGCCGATCCGCGCTTCAAGGCTAACTTCGACCAGGTTGACCCGCGCTTAGCAGTGTTCATGAAGGAGGCGGTGGGGGTGTACGTAAAACGTAAGGAGTAAACCGCAAAAAACGAATAGCAAAAAACAAAAGGGAAATCGGTTACGATTTATGTTTGATGGAAAAGGGGATGAAGAAAGGATGAACGCAACGAGCCGGAGATGGGAGTCTCTGGCTCGTTTGATATTGATTATGGGAGATTATTTCAGAATTTCCAGCAGTTTGCTGAGCGACGCGATTGTGTATGTTACCGGCAAGGAAGTTGTTTTCCCGCCCGGATTGAACCAGCAGGTGTCAATGCCATAATCTATTCCGCCCTTGATATCCGAAGTCAGGCTGTCGCCTATGATCAGCACATCCGCTTTCGGCGGATTACCGATTTCCCGGAAGACCGCCTCGAAAAATCCGGCATGCGGTTTGGCCGCGCCTATTTCCTCGGAAATGAAGATCTTTTCAATGAATGGGCGGATGGCGGAGCGCTCCAGCCGCGACCGCTGCACCTCCTTCAGACCGTTGGTGACCAGGGCGACATGATGGCGACCGGTGAGCGCCTTCATGACATCCACCGTTTCCGGGAACAAGTCGCTGGCCTGCGCCAGGTTCTCCAGGTAGGACTGGCTGAAATCCGGCGGGTCGAGCGGAAGATCGATTTCGCCGAACAATAAACGGAAGCGTTTCAGGCGTAATTCTGCTGCGCTGGTTTCGCCGCGCTCGAATTCCGCCCAGACCTGCCGATTGAAGATCTGGTAGATCCGCAGGTATTCCGAGCGGTAGACCTGCCCGAAATGCTCAAAGGTGCTGCGCAGGGCCTTCCCCTCGGCCAGCGGGTAATCGAAGAGGGTATCATCTGCATCAAAGAGTAACCAGGTGTAAGACATAGGCTTTCAAGCGAATTTAACCGGAGATGAATAGAGATGAAAGTTATTGGTTGGATAAATCTTTCTGGATTGGCTGACTGCTGATTGCTGCCTTACGTTACTGTCAATCGCTGGGCCGGATACTTCTCGTAGCGCCGCTCGGCCACGGCCTGGCGGATGCGCTCAACGCCATCCCAGACTTCCGCAAAACTGGTGTAGAGCGGGGTCAGGCCCAGACGCAGGTTGTCGGGCTCGCGGAAATCCGGCAACACATTCATCTCATCGATCAGGGCCCGGTTGATGCGATAGCCTTCCGGATGGCGCAGGCTGATATGGGATCCGCGCCGTTCCGCTTTGCGCGGCGAACCGAGCAAGAAGCCCAGCGGGGTCAGCAGGGTATCGGACAAATAAATCATATATTCGCTTAAGAGCAGGGATTTTTCCCGCAGAGAAGCCATCCCAACTTCCAGCAGCGGATCGAGTGCGGCTTCCATCGCCAGCATGGACAAAATCGGTTGGGAACCGACCAGGAAGCGTGCCACGCCCGGGGCAGGCGTGTAGTCCAGCCCAAAAGCGAAGGGCGCGTTCTGTCCCCACCAGCCGCAGATGGGCGAGACGACCTGTTGCTGCAGTTCCTTCCGAACATAAATAAAAGCTGGCGCGCCCGGGCCGCCGTTCAGGTATTTATAAGTGCAGCCAATTGCAAAATCGGCGTTGCAGGTATCCAGCGCCACCGGCACCGCCCCGGCCGAATGGCTCAGGTCCCATAACACCAGCGCACCATGCCGGTGAGCCAGTTCGGTGATTTCACTCATTTCGTATAGATAACCGCTCTTAAAAGTGACATGGGAAAGTGTCAACAGGGCGGTGTTGTCGTCGATGGCGGCGGCCAGCGCATCCAGGTCGGGGGTAATATCGCCATCCGGTGAGCCGATTCTTAGGATGGTATGACGGCTGCCGAGCGAATTCACCAACCCTTGCAGGATATACAGGTCGGATGGGAAGTTGAGCAGGTCGGTAACGATGCGGGTGCGGCCCGGGCGCAGTGCCAGGGCGGCTGCGGCCAGCTTGAACAGGTTGACCGAGACCGTGTCACAGGCCACCATCTGGCCGGGCGCCGCGCCGACCAGCCGGGCAATTTTATCGCCGATCCGGACGGGCGCTTCCCACCAGTTTTTGTTCCACCCACGGATCAAATCAGCGCCCCATTCCTGTTCCGCGACCTGACTGACACGCTCCAGGCTGGCATGGGTCATGCGCCCGAGCGAGTTGCCGTCCAGGTAGACGAGCTTGGGATCGCTGATGACAAAGCGGGTGCGGTAGGAAGCGAGCGAGTCGCTTGTATCCAGTTCTTCTGCGAAGGAGCGCGAGGAGTTAAAATTCATGGGTGAAATTTACCACAGATGCCTTACAGGTACAATATAAACGCAGAATGATAAAGATCCAAATATTAAAATTCGGCTTTAAAACCAGTATAATGATTATGGTTGGTTTCTGGTGACCAATTCAGATCGGGGAGGCGTTTATGCACAAACGTATCATGATTTTGCTGATCATCCTGGCTGCGGTTGTGCTTTTGGCAGGGGCAAGCATAATTGCAGTACGACGCGTTCCGACCATGTCGGATCTGGTCCAGCCTGGCGCCTCTTCTCTCCACGTTAATCTCATCACTCCTCCGCTTGCCGGGGCGTGGCCTTTGGACTCCTACCTTCCGATTTTTGTTTCAGCCGAAGGCAGCCAGCCGATTAAAGCGATTGACCTTTACATCAACGGGAGCCTCTACCAAAGCCAGGCCACACCCTCAGGCTGGGTGGGTAATTCGTTCGCCACCCATTGGAACTGGCAACCGGGCAGCCAGGGGCAGTTCACCCTTTTGGCATATGCGACCAATCAGGCCGGTCAGACTGGCATTTCCACCCCGGTGGTAATCCTGGTGGGTCCTGCCGGCGGGTCGCGCTCTCCGATCACGGTGCAAACAGGAGACACATTGCAGAGCCTGGCCAGCGCCCACAACCTTCCCCTGACCCAGGTCCAGGGCGCCAATCCGGGCATTGATCCTGCCAGCCCGCTGAACCCGTCCAGCCGGATCTACCTTCCCAACCCATCTGCTCCCATCACTAACTTGAAAATCATCCCGGGATTTCCTGCGCTCCAGGCAGTCCAATCCGGCTCGCAAGGCAACAGTGGGACGGGAAATCCCACTACAACCACCACCCTCACACCGCCAGGCCAGATCATGGCCACTGCCACACCGCCCGGCCAGGCCTCCGGGCCGCCTGGGAAGATCCCGAGTTTATTTGCCAACATTCAATTCTGGTTCAAAACCCAGAGTGGAAAAACGACTGCCAAGCTACCGCATGCTCCCATCCTGCAGGGTGATTTTTCAGGCTGCACCGCCCAGATATCTTTTCAGAATGCAATCACCTTTACCGATCCTGGGCCTGACCCCAGTTATGACTGGGCCCGTCCAATGAACGAAGATGGTTTCTTCCTATACCGCTCGCAGGACGGCGGTCCCTGGCAGCGGATTGCCACCTGGCCAAAGATTGTTGATTACGGGGATGCGAGTATTTATGAATCCGATATTAAATTCCCGGATCAATACGGGCAGGTCAGCTTTTACCTCTCGGCGTTCAATGCCGCCGGCGAGACCCCAGGCACGCCGGTGTCGCTGGCCTTCGATGCCGGGCAGTGCCCGCCGCCTGCGAACGGCGGTAGTGGTTCGGGCCAGCTCCGGCTTGAAAATGGCAACCTGATCCTGCCGCAGGCGATGGACCTGGCTTATTTTTACCTCCAGATCAACGGTGCGCGCGGCGTGCGTGTCCCTGACGGGGATCGTACCTTCCTTCCGGCTTCCGGTATCCAGCTCAATCTCAACACCTACCTCGACACCCTGATTGATACGGTCCAGCAGCCGGACCTGAACCTGAGCCTGGAGGTCTGGGGTTGGTCCGGCGGACAGTTGATTTTTGCCGGAAATTTGAAGACCACCATCCACCGTTCGGTTCTAACTGTCTGCTCGGTCGAGGGAGCGGGCGGCTGCACGGGCAGCGGGGGCGGTACATGGGTGGGTGAGGTCAACCTTCTGCCGAATATCCCGATCCAGGACCAGAGCTTTGAATTTCGCTGGCAGAGCACCAGCCTGAGCAAGGTGAAACAGTTGTGCTCGGAGCTGGCGGCCGGACCCTTTCCCAACAACACCGATTACTGGAACCTGGACCTCCCCGTTTCCGCCGGCTGCGACTCCACCGTCAAAGGCACCGAGGGCACCTACTTGGAAGACCTTGGTGGGGAGCTTTATCAGCAAACCAGCCCCTTTGATTCAGGGACCTGGGGCTGGGGAGCGGGGGATCAATCATTCGATTACGCCAGCAACTGGTGGGCGGGCAACTACAAGGCGGACCAGCCTTTCTCGCTTTATGAGCGCATCCTCCCCGAGGAGGAGACCAGCGGGTATGCCCAGTTTTCCAACACGGTCGTCATGCACTACCTGACCCCTGCGGTCCCATCCGGGCTGCCGCCCCTGGCCTCCCCCTACCCCAGCCTTTTCGATGTCCAGATCCTGACGGATGAATATGCCCCACCCAACTTCGTTTCCAGTGAGAATTGGGGCTGTGTGGTAGTGATCTCGGATCCCACCGGCCAGTATTCCCCGCAACAAGAAGTGTGCCCGATTCCGCTCCAGCATACCCAGGATTGCGGCAGTCTGGTGTGCCTGATGGAGGGCTTTGTCAAGAGTTTGGGGCAATTGTATGACTATTTCGCTCTTGGATACGAGATGATGGTCCAGGAGTACGGCGGCTGGGCGGCCATGATCATTCCGGGCTGCGATAGTAGTGCAACATGCTCCGGGGTGGTCCATACTGCTGTCAAGGAAGGTTTCTCCTACGTCAGCGGTATGCCTCCCGATCTTCCCAGTTATAGCGAACTAATCTCCAAGGATATCGTTCCGGTTGTGCTCAATGAGATCACTGATGACCCAACGGCTGGTCAATTGTATGGAGCTTGCTCGACCTGCCAGAAAGCGCTGGAAGATCAGCTGAACCAGGAATTCACCCAATATGCAAACATCAGCAGTCAGGCTGCTTGTATCGGTGCCTATGAGGCCTTTTTGCGCGGTCTGGAGCCGCTCTGTCTGGATCCAAACATCGTAGTTAAACCGGTGCCTGGATCCTATAATTTTCCCGGTGGGATCGTGGTTAAGCTCACCCGCAAGACCACCCCGGAAGCGCAGGCGATAACCGAGACTGATGCTGGCAAATACCAGCTGACCCTGGTGGTCATTGTAGACAACCCTGCCAATAACTCCCTCCCGGAAGGGTCCATCTATGAGGATGTGCGGGTGCCCATTCCATGGATGCAGCCCGGTGAATCGGAGTTGATCCCGCTTGCCCTGACGCCATGCTACAACCATGAAAGCAATTACTGCGGGTTCGGCGAGGCCTGGGATGCGATCAAATCCCTTTATTACGGAGGCACCTCGCACATGCGGGCTGCCGAAAACTGTTCCAGTCCGGGAAGCTCCGTGGACTGGGTCCCGTGCACGAACGGCGGACAGGATCACTGGGACTTTGCCGATCCGGTTGGGCCTTGAACCAGGCAGGAGAACCTATTATGAAAACTTTCTTCCGTTTTGGGCTGATCCTTCTCCTTACCGCACTGACGGCAGGCTGCAACCTGCCCCAAGCCAGAAGCCTCATGCTGCCAGGCGGAGCGGGACCACAGGCCTGGATCGATGCACCTCTCGATGGGATGCGCCTTCCACTTAGTCTCCCTTACGACATCGTTTTCCATATAACCGCCAACTCGCCAGTCGCCCAGGGTGAGCTGAGCATCAATGGGCAGGTGCTGGCGACCCTACCCAACCCGGTGGCAGGAAGCAACCTGGCCACCCTGCACCAGGGCTGGACTCCGCTGGCAGCGGGCGAGTACACCATCCGGGCACGTGCCGAAAACTCGGCCGGCCAATGGGGAGACTACGCCGAGGCGGTCGTGGAAGTGGGCCAGCCAACCTCCACGCCGACCCTCACGCTGACATCCACGCCAACCTTCACACCGAGCGCCACACAGACGGCAATGGTCGGGGTTAACTTCTCCAACACCAGCTCCCCCAAACAGGTCTACCACGGCGTCTGCACTCCCAACCAGGTGCTCTTTGCTGTGGCCGTGACCCCGCTGCAAAATGTTCAGGCTGTGACCATCTTCACCCGTCTGGAGGATGCAAGCGGGGCAACTCATACAGCCTGGGATCAGGGCACGGCAATGAACGCGCAGGACAACGGCATTTTTCAGCGCAGCCTGCCTGCAAGTGCCCTGCCCGCTGTGGGACAATTCAATTCCGCATTGATCCAGTACCAGTTTGTGGCCACGGATGCAGGCAATAATATCCTGGCACGCAGCCCGGTCTACAATGATATCCAGCTGGGCCCGTGCGGGTTTGATTTCAGGTTACCTAATATCCATTTCTCCCTGGCTACCCCAACGAACACTCCCCAGATCATCAAGTAATGCTCTTGCGGGCCTTAGCCCCCCTGGTTTCCATCTTGAAACCAGGGGGGATTTTTCTACCTATCGTTCATGGTGATTATCATCAGTGGCCGGTGGATTGTACATCTGAAACTCCCCAGAGCCGCCGCCAGCTCTTTCTGTTCAGGCTGGAGGTTTTGATCGACACCTGAATATTTATTTAAGGTTGTTCACGGGTATCTTGCTCATGGCGTATTCCGCCAGAGCGGTGATGGTCAGGCTGGGATTGACGCCCGGATTGGCTGGCATGACCGAGCCATCGATGATATAGAGCCCGGGGTAATGATGCACCTGGAAAGACTCGTCGATCACGCCCTCGGAAGCATCCTTTCCCATCGGGCAACCGCCCAGAATATGTGCTGTGGTCGGGTAATCCAATAGATTCTCGCCCAGCGAGCCCATTGGCACGCCGTTCGTTTTCTCGGCGAAATTGCGCGTCACATCGTGACCGGCGTCCACGCGTGCATCGATCTCGTGCCCGGGCTCGCTCTCAGCAACCAATCCTGTGCGAAAAAATGTCAGCAGGCTGCGCCCCAGACGGACATTCAAGCGGTTATCCACGTTTTGCATCACGAGCAGGATGGTGACCCGGCGAGCCCAGCCCGGCAGCACCTGGCTGCGCAGGAAATCGAGCGGGTGGCGCAGGATCCAGCCGATCGATTTAAGCATGCGCACCGGGATGGCATGCCCGTTCGAGATAAGCGGGGCCGCCAGCATGCGCATCAGATCGGATCCCTCCGGATAGCGCACCGGCTCGATGCGTGTCACGGGATCGGCGTTGAAAATGGAAGTGATCGCGATGCCTTTGGAGAAGTTGACCTTGCCATCCCGGGCGACGCTGCCCAGCAAGGCTTCCGAGTTGGTGCGCACCCGCTCCCCCAGGCGGGCTGAAAGCAGCGGCAGCGCGCCGGATTGGTCACGGCAACGCAGCAGCAGCCTGAGCGTGCCAAGCACACCTGCGGCAACAATCACGTTGCGCGCCCGCACCGTCTGGCTTTGCCCGGCAAAAAATCCGGTGGAACGCCGGTAGCTGACCTGGTAGCGCGCTCCATCGGGCGAAGAATCCCCGAGCGGTATAATTTCCTTAACTTCCATTTCTGCCAGTACCTGGGTGCCCTGTTTTTCTGCGAAATAGAGATAATTCTTTGGCAGTGTATTCTTGGCGTTATAACGGCAGCCCACCATACAGCCGCCACATAGTTTGCAACCGGTGCGCTGCGGGCCGGCACCTGCGAAGAATGGATCAGGGGCGGTCTCGTTTTCCTTGCCGAAATAGACCCCCACCTCGATCGGGCGAAAGGTGGCTCCTTCACCTCTTTCGCCAGCAATTGCTTTGAGGGTCTCATCGGCCGACCAAAGGCTGGGGTTTTGTACTGCCCCGAGCATGCGGCGGGCAGTGGCGTAGTGTGGCTCCAGGAGCTGGCCCCAGGGGAATGGTTCCTGCCAGGCGGGTGTGGCAAAGGTTTCGTCGGTGGGAATTTCGAGCACGTTGGCATATCCCAGGCTGCCGCCGCCCACACCCGCACCGTGCAGTACCATCATGCCTTTCAAAAGGCTGATTTGCAGAATGCCGAAGGAACGCAACGCCGGAATCCACAGGTATTTCCAGAACATCAGGTTGGTTTTGGCAAAATCCTGGTCGCGATAACGCTTGCCTTTTTCGATGATCAGGACGGAATAGCCCTTTTCTGTCAGGCGCATGGCGGACACGCTGGCTCCGAATCCGGAGCCGATGATGACGTAATCGAAGCAGTCAGGGTTCGACATATAATTCTCAGCTTTCGGCCCGCAGGATTTTGATGAAGCTGGCAAACATACGTTGTACCTCCGTGATATCCAGGTCAATTTTGAGGAACTCTTTTATGGCTTCATAAATAGAAACAGCTACCAGGTGGGCCTTTTCCCAAACCTTCACTTGTTGAAAATCCTTCATCCTGCCTCCTCGATCTGATAGCTGATCTCTGATTTCTGACAGCTCTTAATTAAACCCACCTTCCTCCCCAAAGTTATGGAGAGGAAGGTGGATAAGCAACTGGATAAAAAGGTGGATTAAGGATTATTCCAGGCCGCATGGATCCGGCGAAAGGTTTCGTTCAAATCCTCCGGTAGGACGCGTGTCTCTGCCAGAGCAGACATAAAATTCGTGTCCCCGCTCCAGCGCGGGACGACGTGTAGGTGGACATGGCTGGCGATGCCCGCCCCGGCTGCTTCGCCAATATTCGCACCGAAGTTGAAAGCCTCTGGATGGTAAACGATCCGGATCACGTGCATGCTGGTTGTAGCCAACTCCATCATTTCGGAACGGGTCTCAACATCCAGGTCTTCAATGGACGGCAGGTGTGCATTGGCCACCACCAGCAAGTGCCCACTGGTATATGGGTACCGGTTGAGGATCACAAAGGCTTTCTGCCCCCGAAAAACGATCAGGTTTTCGGAATCATTGCTCTGCGTCTGCACTCTACAAAAAACGCAGTCAACACTTTTTTCTTGCGATTGGACGAATTTCATTCGCCAGGGGCTCCAGAGTCGCTTCATAAATCGTTCCTGAATATGCTACCTGCACAAAGGGCACCCCACCCACCCCGCTTATTGAATAATTCGATTGCATTGTAGCAAATTAATCGGTTTGACGGAATAGGAATCTTATCCTGTAGGCGGTTTGTAAGTCTTTTCACAATATTTTATTTTGGACAGTTGACATCCCTTTGGATTGCGAGTATTCTACAAGACATGGAACAAATGGCACTTTTCGATGCCACCCCTCGCTGGACGGTCACCACTCTGACGAGTCATCTGCGCCAGTTACTCGAATCGGATGCCAGTTTGCAGGCAGTCTGGGTGCAGGGGGAGCTCTCCAACCTGGCGCGGCCCGCCTCCGGGCATATCTACTTCACTCTCAAAGATTCCGGCGCCTCCTTGCGGTGCGTCATGTGGCGCCGCGAGGCTGCCCGGCTGGGTTTGGCCCTGCAAGACGGTATGGCGGTGGATGTGCACGGCAGCATCAGTCTCTACGAAGCGGGCGGGCAATACCAACTCTATGCCGATGCCCTTCACCCGCTTGGAGAAGGCGCACTATTCCAGGAATTCCTGCGGTTAAAGGCTGCCCTGGCGGCTGAAGGGCTGTTCGATGGCGCTCGTAAGCGTTCCATCCCGGAATTCCCGCGCCGGATCGGGATTGTGACTTCGCTTACCGGCGCAGCCTTGCGCGATATGCTCAATACCCTGCGCAGGCGGCTGCCGCTGTCGGAAGTAATACTTGCTGCCACTCCTGTGCAGGGCGACGAGGCTCCACCTGGGATCGTCTCGGCAATCCGCGCCTTGAACCGGGTCGGCCAGCCGGATGTTATCCTGCTGGCACGCGGCGGTGGATCCATCGAAGACCTGTGGGCTTTCAACGATGAAAGGGTTGTCCGTGCCATTGTCGAATCCGCCGCCCCGCTCATCACCGGTGTGGGCCACGAAACAGATTTCACCCTGGCGGATTTCGCCGCTGACCTGCGTGCACCCACCCCCACCGCTGCGGCCGAACTGGCCACCCCGCTGGCGGTGTTGGATCTGAAGACCAGCCTGGCCGAGATCGGCAGCGTTCTGGTCGGTGGGATGGCAACCAGGCTCCAGCAGCAACGTGAATCAGCTGACTGGCTGGATAGCCGCCTGCGGCTTTTCTCTCCGGCCCGCCGTTTGCAGAGCGAACGACAGCGCCTGGATGAGATGACTCGCCGCTGGAATGCCGCCCAGCTGCATGGCCTGCAATTTGCGCACGAGAAATTCAAGGGCCTGGAAAACCGCTTGCAGGCGCTCAGCCCCCTGGCGGTGCTGCGGCGAGGGTACGCAGTCATCACAAAGAACGAAAAAGTGGTTACCAGCACATCTCAAATCCAGATGGATGACGATCTGCGTGTGCGCATCCAGGATGGTGAATTTAATGCCCGCGTAACGGGCAATGGATAGGTGCCTATGGCAAAGACAGAAATAAAACCAATCGAAAAATTAACCTATGAACAGGCCTATGCCGAACTCGAAGCGGTTGTCGGCGCCTTGGAGACAGGCGAGCAATCCCTGGATGAAGCCCTGGCGCTCTTCGAGCGTGGCCAGGGGCTGACCAGGCATTGCGCAGAGTTATTGGATAAGGCGGAACTCAAGGTCCAAAAGCTTTCCGGTGAAACGCTGGAGCCCTTCGAGGAGAAAGAATGAATTTTGGCAATATTCTCCAAAACCATGTCCTGCTCACTGGCCTGGCGGGCTGGCTCCTGGCACAGATACTCAAAATTCCGATCGGTTTCCTGCGCACCCACCGTTGGAACTGGGCCTTGTTTTTTGGAGCGGGTGGCATGCCTAGTTCGCATTCTTCCCTGATAACTTCCACTGCGGCGGCGGTTGGATTGTATTATGGCTTCGATAATCCGGTTTTTGGGGTGGCTACTGCCATCGCAATGATCGTTGTCTATGACGCCACCGGGATCCGTCGCCAGGCCGGCATGCAGGCCCAGAAGATCAATATCCTGGTCGAGGAATTATTGAAAGGGCATCCGATTTCAGATAAACATTTGCGGGAGGTCCTGGGGCATACCCCGCTGGAAGCGGCGGGTGGGGTGTTGCTGGGCCTGGCAGTCGCGCTTGGCCTGTGGTTCCTCTGGCGTTAAAATAAATTCACAAAAAAAGCTCTCGATATTTGAGGGCTTTTTTTTGATGGTGCTTTGATTACCTTTTAAGGAAACGGCTTGCCAGCCGTCCCAGGGACTTCAGTTCTGGAACCCGCAGGAGCAACAAGACCAATCCATAGATTATTCCCCCGAGAGCAACGCCCGCCAGGGTTATCAGGGCGGCCGGGTAGTGTTGGCCAACGTGCAGCCAAAAAAGGATTGCAATCGACATGCCGATGGTACCCAGTACCGCCGCACCGGCGCCTTTACCCAGTTCCCTGGCTTGAATTCCATGCAACCGTTTCCGCAATAGGAAAAAGAGCGTGGTAGTTTCAATTCCGGTGGATACTGACATAGCCAGCGCCAGCCCTCCGAATGCCATCCAACCAATCCGGTTGAACAGGGCAGGAAAGGCAAAGCAGAAGCCAATGTTCAATGCCATTGCCCCGGCGCTGACCAGAGCCGGGGTTTTCGTTTCATGCAGTGCAAAAGAAGCCTCGCACGAGGATTTCCAGCACGCAGTGAAAAATTAACCCGACGGTATACCAGAGCAGAGCCCAGGCAGTCATCTGGGTGGACAGGGCGGTGAAGTTGCCGCGCTGGAACAAGAAGGTGATCAGAGGTTGTCGCAGCAGGATTAAGCCAAGTGTGGCTGGAATCGCCAGGAGAAACACCCCCCGCAGCGCCGCAGTCAATGAATTGCGCAGTTCGCTCATTTCTCCACGGGCAACCTGGGCCGAAAAGGTTGGCAGAGTGGCGATCCCAATCCCGGAACCGATCACCACCAGTGGCACGGTCATGATCGGGAAGGCATAATTGATCGCCGAGAGCGGACCGGTGCCAAATCCGTTCGCGATAATACCTGTGACAACTGCATTCACTTGCAGGGTAGCCACGCTGATCAAACGCGGACCCATCAGCAGTATGACTTCACGAACCGAAGGGTTGCCCAATCCGAGTGTGGGGGTGTAGCGCCGTTTAGGCAGGCGAAACAGGTCCGGTAACTGGATCAACAAATGCAGGCAAGCGCCCAGTACCGCCCCCCAGGCCAGCCCATAGATTCCCATCGAGGGGACGAAGAAGATCAGCCCGATAATAAGCCCCACCCAGTAGATGGCCGAAGCCAGCGATGGCAGCCAGAAGCGCTGATGGGCGTTTAGGATGCCAGAAAGGAGACCGCTGGCGCCGAAGATAGTGGAAGTTATCAGCAGGATCCTGAGTAAATGAGCTGTTAAGAGCTGGTAATCAGTAGTTTTCGTAGGTGCAAGTAGCCGGGCGATTTGAGGGGCAAAAAGCGAGGAGATGAAACTGAGTGACGGTTAATGACAAGACCACCAGGTTGACGATGGAGGATGCCAGCTTCCAGGCGGAAGGATGATCATCCTTGACCAGGAAGGCGGTAAAGGTCGGCACGAAGGCGGAAGCCAGCGCGCCGCCTGCCAGCAGGTTGAAGAGTAAATTCGGGAATATATTGGCAGTATTGAACGAATCCATCAAGCTGGACGTGCCGAATGCACGGGTGGCCAGTATCTGTCGGACCAGCCCGGCCACCTGGCTCAGGGCAAATGCAACCATGACAACCCCGGAGGCCCGGGCGATTTGCTGGTTGGCGGTGCTTTTTTCCTCACTCATTGGCGTGGATTATACCCCAGCAGAAATTTGAAAGCCGGCCGCGACCGGGAAACAATGATTGAGACATTGGAATGCCGTGTTCGGCCTGCTACAAACAGGCCGGAATTATAATTGTGTCAACCCAACATAAATGGGAATAATCTATACCAAAGCCAATAACTATGCAGCGTTCTTCTGTCGTACTTATTCTGATACTTGCGCTTTTTCTATCTTCCTGCGCACCAAGCCTGGCAGATCTGGCAACGCCGCTCCCGGGTGTTTCTGCCACTGCACTTCCCACCACCGCGACAATCCCAACCGGACCGATCCAAATCTATTTTACCGACCCGACTGCGGTGCAAGCTGTGGATTATGAAGGCGGCCCGGATGAGGTCCTGGTGGCTGCCCTGGACCGAGCCCGCCTTACTGTGGATGTGGCTGCCAACAGTCTCGATCTGTGGAGCATCCGGGATGCTCTTATCAACGCGCATAAACGCGGGGTGGTGGTGCGCATGGTGATGGAAAGCGACGATATGGATACCCAGGAAGTCCAGCAGGTTATGGATGCTGGCATCCCGGTCATTGGTGATGGAAAACAGAGCCTGATGCACAATAATTTCATGGTGATTGACCGCCTGGATGTTTGGACCGGCTCGATGGACTACACCTCCAGCGGGGTTTACAAGGATAATAACAACCTCCTCCACATTCGTTCCAGCCAGGTCGCTGAAGATTACAGCAAAGAATTCAATCAACTGTTCGCGGACCATCTGTTTGGCACGGACAAAATGGCCGGAACGCCCAATCCAAAGGTGAACCTGGATGGAACGCCCATCGAAATTTATTTCTCCCCGGAAAATAAACCCATCTCGCGCATCCTCGCACTGATCCAGGCTGCCCAGGAAAGTATTAATTTCCTGGCAAATGAGTTCACATCCACCGATATCGGCACGGCGATGCTGCAACGAGCCGAGGCGGGGGTAAGCGTAAAGGGCGTAATGGACGATGGCCAGGTCAAGGCCACCAAGGTAACCGAACTTGACCCCCTCAAGCAGGCCGGGTTGGATGTGCGTCTGGACGGGAACCTGAACGGACTGATGCACCATAAGGTGATCATTATCGATCAGAAGATCGTGATCACCGGCTCCTATGACTATACCGTCACCGCAGAGACAACCAATGATGAGAATGTGGTGATCATCTTCAGCCCGCAGGTTGCTGCGCAATATTTGCAGGAGTTCCAGCGCGTCTATGCGCAGGCCCAACAACCCTGATTTGGTAACCAAGATTTTTGACTAATTGCTGTATTGATTATTTGGTTGAAGGATGAACTCAATTATTTAATATTACGAACTTTTCAATTGAGTTATGAATGAATGTGCTGTAATAATTGGAATTTCCCGGTATTTTCCAAGATCCAAAAGGTGACCATCCCCACTAACGATGCAAATTACGTTTCCAGCTACTGCCGCTTCGAGGAACTTGTCATCAGTAGGATCGGCATGGATTGCATGGATTGATTCTTCAGGGGTGACAAATTCGGCTGTATTTAGCAGAAAGTCTGTGGTGGCAATAATCTCTTTGGCAGAAATCTTAAATTTGGGACGATTGATTACGTCCAGATATTCATGAGCAATAGCTTCACTTAAGATTAGCGTATAAGATTAGCGTAAATTTTCCAGCCTTCCACTCATCAATGATGCTGTGCAGGCTTCCACCCAACACGGAAGAAATAAAAACATTGGTATCCAGAATGATCCGCATTTATCGCCCTTCACGCATTGCGAGAATTTCAGCGTCGATGTCCTTCTGGGTGATATTCAATTTCTTGGCTCGAGTACGAATGGATTTCAGAGCTTTATCGAATCGCTCATCGCGTTCTTTTTGTTCATTCGGTATGCTTAATTTTAAGAAACGTACAAATGCCAGAACATCTGCACGGCGGGTTTCGGGCAGCGTTGCGATTTCTCTTAAAATGGTTTGTTCCAAACTGGTCATAAGGCACCTCGTACCCCGATAATACAACTTTTGCTATTTGTTGCTTTTTCCAACTTGTACCAACTGCCCTTTTGGGTCTTCCCCTCGGTTGCAATTTTGTCTGACTTAAGGTAAAGTCAAAACAAGCAATAATATTAAATCCAGGAGTTCAGCTATGACTGATAAATTCTACCTTGGCAAACTCTTTGACTCAGCTCAGAATAAAACCACAGACCAGCCTTTGCAATATGATCCGGCCGACCTCACCACCCACGCCCTGGTGACCGGTATGACCGGCTCCGGCAAGACCGGCCTGTGTCTGGCTCTGATGGAGGAAGCGGCCTTGCAGGGCGTGCCGGCTATTTTGATCGATCCCAAGGGTGACCTGACCAACCTGCTGCTGCATTTCCCCGAGCTGGCCCCGCAGGATTTCCAGCCCTGGCTGGACCCCGAATTGGCCCGCCACGCCGGCGAGACTCTCGAACAGGCTTCCAATGAGGCCGCCCTGGCATGGCGCAACGGGCTGGCGGAGTGGGGTATCACGCACGAACGCATGCTGGCGCTTAAGAATGCGGCGGAATTTGCCATTTATACCCCGGGGTCGGATTCAGGCATCTCTGTCAGCGTCCTGTCATCGCTGGCTGCCCCCGGCCTGGATTGGGTAAACAACCGGGAAATCCTGAGCGAACGCATTTCCAGCACGGTCACAGCCATACTGGGCCTGGTCGGGTTCGATGGGATCGACCCGATCCGTTCGCGCGAACACATTCTGCTTTCCAACATTTTCCAATCGGCCTGGAGCCAGAATAAATCGCTGGATCTGACAGAATTAATCCTGCAGATCCAGACTCCGCCCTTCGATAAACTGGGTGCCTTCCCGGTGGATACATTTTTCCCGGCCAAAGACCGTATGGGCCTGGCTTTACAGATCAACAATATCCTGGCAGCCCCGAGCTTCGATACGTGGCGTTCCGGCCAGGAGCTGGATGTAGCCGGGCTGCTTTTCGCCCCGGATGGCCGCCCACGCCACAGTGTTTTTTACCTGGCGCACCTGAGCAATTCGGAGCGCATGTTCTTTGTGACCATCCTGTTATCGGCTGTCGAGACTTGGATGCGCACCCAGCCCGGCGCCACCAGCTTGCGCGCTCTGTTGTATATGGATGAAATTTTTGGCTATTTACCACCAACATCCAATCCGCCATCCAAGCAACCACTGTTGCGCATGCTTAAGCAGGCCCGGGCCTTTGGCCTGGGATTGGTGCTGGCCACGCAGAACCCTGTGGACGTGGATTACAAAGCCCTCTCGAACGCGGGCACATGGTTTATTGGGAAGCTCCAGACCGAGCAGGACAAGCAGCGCCTGTTGGATGGATTGGAGAGCGCCGCCTCCGGGGCGCTCGACCGCGGGGAGATCGACAAGTTGATATCCGGCCTGGCCAAACGCGTATTTATCATGCAAAATGTGCATGAAAAACAGCCGGTGGTATTTGAGACCCGCTGGACAATGAATTTCCTGGCTGGCCCGATCACGCGTGCGCAGATCCCGGCATTGAATAAACTGGTCGGGGCGAAGAGTCAGGTGTCAGCGCCCGGCGATCAACCCTCCGCCCCAAGCAGTCAGCCGGCTGCTGTGAATACTGCTCAGACAGCGCAGGCGCCGGTTCCCATTCCGGTCGCGCAACCAGTTGTTCCTGCTGCAACAATGCCGGAAGGTTCAGGCTTGCCGGATGTGCACCCGCAAGCTGCACCCGCTCCGATCGGCGCGACTGTGCCTTCAGCAACGCCAAGTGCCCGGCCAACCGTTTCCACCAGCCCAGCAGGAAGTGGAAGTGTAACCCGGCCTTCGGTCCCATCCGGCTTTCCCGAGTTTTTCCTGCCAATGAACCTCAGTTTTACGAAAGCCTTGTCGGCAACCGGAAAAGGCCTGCCGGAAGAAGCCATGCAGAGTGGTATTTTATACCGGGCGGCCATCCTGGCCTCTGCCCAGGTGCGTTTCCTGGACCGGCGGTACAGCCTGGATATGCAGCAGGTCAAGTCGGCCCTCGTGAGTGCGCCGGATAACCACACAATCATCCGCTGGGACGATTACATGCGCTCCGTACCGGATGAAAAAGGCATGGACCCGGCGCCCGACCCGCAGGCCCGCTTCGCCGCCCTGAATGGGCCCGTTTCGGATGCCCATTTGTTGAGTGCCCTGCAGAAGGATTTTGTGGACTGGGTCTATCGGAAAAGCAAAGTTTCGGTGCGGGCGAATACCGTGCTGGGTGTATTCGCGACGCCGGAAGTTTCGCAGGCAGATTTTATGAAAGCCTGTGCGGATGCAGCCCGTGATGCCCGCAATGCCGATCAGGGCAAAGCCACCGGAACACTCGACCGTCAGATTGCCGCCCTTCAGGACAAACTGGCGCGCGCCGAACGGGATTACCAGCAAAACCAGAACTCAATTGGAAGATCGCAAGCGCGAAGAGGTGGTATCGGATGCTGAAACGGTCTTCAGCCTGCTGGGCGGAAAGCGGTCCCGCCGGATTTCCTCCACCATCAGCAAGCATCGCATGACTGAACAGACCAAAGCCCAGGTAACGGATGCCGCAGATGCAGTTGCCGAATTCAAACAGCAACTGGCGCAGCTCCAGCAGGCCCGCCAGCAAGCCTTGGATGAGGCCGGCACCAAATGGGGCAATGCGGTCAACAACATTACCGAGATACCCATCCTGCCAAAGAAGACGGATATTTATGTCAGTTTGTTCGGTGTGGCCTGGATGCCTTATTACCTGGCCAAATCCGGCGACCAGGTGGTGGAAATTCCGGCATTTGCATAAATATATGTTCTGGCTACCCTTCTCGCTAGTTTTATGGGCGATCGTCCATTCCCTGCTGGCCTCCCTGAAAGCCAAGCAATTGGGCCTGGAATGGTTTGGCGCCCAGGCTATGCATTTCTACCGGCTGCTTTACAATGTGTTCGCCATCCTGACCTTTATCCCAATCATGGGAATCACTGCACTAACGAAAAGCCCTATATTGTACGTGGTTCCTTTGCCGTGGGCCGGCTTGATGGTTTTAGGGGAGTTCCTGGCCGTGGCCGGCCTGGTAATTGCACTTATGCAGACAGATGTTTGGGGGTTTATTGGTTTGCGCCAGTTGGGAGAAAGCAGCGGATCCACATCATTAAACACCGCCGGGCTGTATCGCTACGTCAGGCATCCGCTGTATTTGATGGGATTGGTATTTATTTGGCTTTTCCCCTATATGACAGGCACTATACTGGTATTTAACCTTACCCTGACCCTCTATATCCTCGTTGGCATATTCTTTGAAGAGAGGAAATTACGACAGGAATTTGGCCAGCAGTATATCGATTACGCCGCGGTTACACCGATGCTTATTCCTTTTACGAAAGTTAAGAAAACCTAGACCCACAAAAAAATGCACGGCCGAGTCCGCTGAAAAATTTTTTATTTACTCTGGTGTATAATTTCGAAGATGTCGTACATCAGTGCTGCACAACCCAAACGACCTTCCCTTTTCCTCCAAACCCTGGCTGCTATTTTGGGCGGCGTGATTTTATTTGTAATGGCCGTAGCTGCCCTAAGCAGCGGTTACCAGTTGATCTTTGCCGATCGGGTGTTCCCCGGGATTACCATGGCCGGCGTGGACCTTTCCAGCCTGACTCCGGACCAGGCTTCGGCGGCGCTCAGCCAGCATCTTACTTATCCCACAAGCGGCAAGATCGTTTTCCGCGATGGCAATGCCATCTGGGTGGCCACGCCCGCCGACCTTGGGATGACTTTCGATGCCGGCACCAGTGTCCAGCGTGCCTACGGGCTGGGCCGCCAGGCTGGCTTGCTGACCAATATGGCCACACAATTGAATGCCTGGCAGGGCGGCTTGTACCTTGGGCCGGTCATCGTTTTTGATGCGCGTGTGGCCCGTGCTTATCTCGAAAATATAGCCAACCAGATCGATCGGCCAATCGTCGAAGCCGATCTGTATTTGAACGGCACGCAGGTGGTGTATACCCCCGGGCAGGTTGGCCGGTTGCTCAATATTGATCAGACTATGGCGAGCGTATTGGTTCAGATGAAGACTTTCCAGGACGGCCAAATACCCCTGCCGATCGAGGAACATGCACCCGCCATTTTGGACGCTTCAGCCCAGGCAGAAATGCTGAGCCAGGCTTTGAGCGCTCCATTAATTATAAATATTGCCAATGCCCAGACCGGCGATCCTGGCCCCTGGACGATCAACCAGTCTGACCTGGCGGGCATGATGACGATCGGGCGCGTAGATAGCGCGGCTGGCTGGCAGTACCAGATCTCTTTCGACCCGCAATCCATCCAATTGTTCCTTGAGCAAATTGCCCCTCAGGTGAATCAGACCTCCAGGAATGCCCGATTCTATTTTGATGATGGCACACGCCAGCTGGTACTGGTCCAGCCGGCCGTGATCGGGCGTACTCTGGATGTAACCGCTTCCCGCGATGCGATCCTGCAAAAGATTTTTCAAGGGGTCCATACCATCCCGTTGACAATAAATGTGGACCAACCGGCGGTCACGGATAATTCTACGGCAGCCTCGCTCGGTATCACCAGCCTGGTTTCATCTTATACCAGCTATTTTCGTGGTTCGGGTGCAGCGCGGCTGCAAAATATTGAGGCGGCCAGTAAGCAGTTCTATGGCTTACTCATTCCACCCAATACGACTTTCTCGATGGGCGATGCCATTGGAAATATCTCCCTGGATAACGGGTACGCCGAAGCGTTAATCATCTATAACGGAAAAACGATCACCGGGGTTGGCGGCGGTGTTTGCCAGGTTAGTACCACCTTATTCCGAACGGCCTTCTTCGCCGGTTATCCCATTGTGGAACGGAACGCACATGCCTACCGGGTTTATTATTACGAACAGACTTCCGACGGAACCGATCCCTTGATGGCCGGTCTGGATGCCACGGTCTATTTTCCGCTGGTGGACCTGAAGTTCACCAATGACCGGCCCTATTGGCTGCTGATGGAAACATATTTTAGCGCCCAGAACAACTCGCTTACCTGGAAATTCTATTCGGGTGATGATGGCCGGACCGTTACCTGGAAGAATCTCGGCCTGAAGAATGTTGTCCCGGCGCCGGACCCGCTGATCCAGGAAAATCCGGATCTCCCGCCGGGCACATGCAAGCAGACTGATTATGCCGGGGATGGAGCAGATATCACAGTGGTACGCAACGTTACAAAGAATGGGCAGCAATTGTCGCTGCCAGGCGATACGATTACAACGCATTACCAACCCTGGCAGGCCGTTTATCAATATAGTTCGGATATAACCGATGCACAGTCGCTGGTTGCCCAGGGGTTGTGCCATTAGGCATGGTAAAATCAGCGTTTGTTGTTTGCAGAAATGGAAGAAATCATGATTAATAATAATTTACTCGAAATCCTGCGTTGCCCGGCCTGCGTCCGTGAAAAAGATGGCCTTTTGAAGGTTTATCAGAGAATCCTGGCTGATCTGCCAGGACTGTGGGCGCAAATATCCGATCGTGGATGACATTCCGGTCATGCTCATCGAAGAAGGAGAGAAATGGGTGAAAGTGGCCGAAACCGACTTGCCGGTGCCACCTCCGCCCGTCCAGTAAGATGGCTCAAAAGAAATTCGACCTCGCCCAAAAACTCCGCTCCTTCAACCGCCCATCCATCTTCCAATTTATCGTAATGGGGCTGGGGTTGCTCCTGGCTGCAGTGTTATGGATTTTCCTGACCGGGTTTGTATCCTGCTGGCAGGTCACTTCACTGCCGGGCATGCCCCTGCCAACCTGTTCCACCAGCAAGCCCCCTGCAGCCGCGGTTGCCACCAATCCTGGCGATACGCCGGCACCGGTTCAAACGGCTACTCTGGATGTCAGCGCTCCCCAAATACCGTTGCCGCCTGCCTGGGATGGAGCCAGCCGTGTGACCGTGCTGATCGTTGGGCTGCGCGGTGGCGCCGATACCCAGGATTGTCCGTTGTGCACCGATACAATGATCCTGTTGACGATCGACCCGGTCAGCAAGACGGCCGGGATGCTTTCCATCCCGCGTGATATGTGGGTCGATATCCCCGGTTTTGGCTATGGCAAGATCAATTCTGCTTACACTCTCGGCGAGAATTTCAAACTTCCGGGCGGAGGGCCTGGCCTGACCATTCAGACGGTCGAAAACTTTGTGGGTATTCCCATCCAGTACTATGCCCAGATTGATTTCGATGCTTTTGCGAACATGATCGATGATATCGGGGGAATATGTTTGAATGTCCCTGTCCAGGTCGATGCGGGCGTACAGTATGAGCATGGAACGACCATCATAAAACCAGGTTACCAGTGTTTGAGTGGAAAAGTGGCCCTGGGATATGCCCGCACCCGGGATATTGCCCAGGGGGTCAAGGGCGGGGACGTGGAACGTTCCCAGAACCAGCAGCGCGTTATTCTGGCTATCCGGGATAAGGTACTTTCCAATTTACCGGCCTTGGTAACCAAAGCTGTTCCGCTCTACGGACAAATTTCTTCAGGTGTTCATACGAATCTGACCCTGGATGATATTCTACGGCTGGGGATGCTGGCCAAGGATATTCCAGCGGGTTCCATCCAGCAGGGCGTGATCGATTACACCATGATGCAGGATGGACAGACTGTGGTAAATAGCCAAAAAGTCGATATCCTGCGGCCTTATCCGGATATGATCCACGCGCTGGTGGACAAAATTTTCGGTGGTGGTGCCCTGGCGCCGGCGGCCTCCGGGAGTCCAACCCAGTTAATGCAGCAGGAAGCCGCCAGCGTGTTGGTAATCAACGGCTCGGGTGTGACCGGAGTTGCGCAGAAAACCGCAGATTACCTGAAGGGCCAGGGCATGAATGTGACCGGAGCCGGAAATATGGCCGATTATCCGGACAAATATAATTTTCCTCCGCTGCCAAACCGGACTGAGCTGATTGTGCATGCGGGCAAGCCCTACACAATAAAATACTTGATGGCGCTGATGAAATTTACTGACGCCAACCAGCTTGTCTTTGATTTCAACCCGTCTGCCCCGGCCAATATCGTTCTTGTGGTTGGCGTGGATTGGGCCAACTCAAATTCAATGCCTTAAAAGATTAATCCCAAAATTTTAAAAGAACCGCAATTTTAGAGTATGCGGCTTCGCACCCTTCGGGTACGCGAAGCGACTGTGCATTCTAAATTTGCGGACTGCAGGGGTCCAGGATGGCACGATTTTCAGGAATTTGGAAAGGCGTGCCAATTTTAGAACATCGTAGGAATAGGTAATCCGAACCAATATCTGTGCCGTCGACCCCAACCGAAAAGGACAATCCATGGCGGAATTGAAGTAATTGCCAGGGCTGACGACCCAAACATTTAAATCAACCCCAGAAAATTTGCATCACCTTTGGCGTATTTTTTTATTTCTACCCCTACCCTTGGCGACTTTTTGGTTTTGCGTACAATGCTTCCAGCCCATGCCAGATATCATCCCGCCAGGCGGTGAAATTGTGCCCGGCGGAAAATTCACGATATTTCACCCGGTAGTTCTTTTCCTTGAGAAGCGCATACATCTGCCGGTTTCCTTCCAACAGCCAATCCAGCCGCCCGGCATCCATCCAGATATCCATATCCGGGGGTGGGGCGCAGTTTACCAGATCAACCACCACATATTGGTAGTCCGGGGCGATGAAGGCGCCCGACTGGCTGAGCACTTTGTGGAAGGCCTGTGGCAAGCGCAGGGCTGTGAAGAGCGCCATCGAACCGCCCAGCGAAGAACCCATCACACCGTACCCGCCCGCCTTGACCGGCTCCAGGTTCAGATTCTCTTTTGCCATTGGTAGAACGCAATCCATCAGCAGCCCGATGGTTGACTCGCTGCAGGAATACTCGACCGTGCGGGCTGCGCCGCCGTTTTGAACAAACGCCATGGCAAACGGCCGGATACGCCCTTCGGCGATCAGGTTATCCACAATCACATTTAATTTAGCGCGTTGCAGATAATCCGGGCCATCATAGACGAAAAGCAGCGGGACGGGATCATCCACCGGAGGTTGGTACAGATAGACCGTCCGTTTTGCGCCAACGGCATAGTCACTGGTGACTACCGCATACCGGGTGACCGTTCCGCGTGGGACGCCCTTTTGTATTGACGCGAGCGGAGTGGGTCTCCCCTGTGGCATGTAGAAGTAATTATTATAATTGGTGCCGTTCTTGATCCGCAGGGGATTGAGCGGATCTGGGATGCGTTCACCGGTTTCTGGATCGATGAAGGCATATTCCAGGTAGGCATCGGAAGGCAGCGGCATGGAGAAGGACCATAATCCCGTGCCTGCGCGCAGCAACTTTTGAGGCGCTTCATCCCATTTGTGTAAATCATCGATCAGCACCGGGGCGGTCTCTCCCTCCCAGATAAGCGTGGCGACATCGCCTCCCAGAACGGGGTTGCCCAAAGTACGGGCCAGAGCAAGCAGGGGATGAGTAGGCATCAGGCACCTTCCTCGAATTTCTTCAGCAGCTTTTCGCCGAAAGTGGCCGGTTCACTCCGTTCGATCAACAGTTCGCGGGCGGAATGAAACGCCATAAAATCGCGCATACTGGCTGCCGTAGCACTTATCAGTTCTTCATTTGGCTGGATACCCGGCTCCAGGTAGAGCGCTTTTAATCGTAAAGTGTCGGTCTTGCGTTCCAATTTCGGGTCGAAGCGCCCCACCAGGCGCTCATGATGCAAGATCGGCAGACAGAAATAGCCATACACGCGCTTGGGCGCCGGCAGGTAAGCCTCGATGGATTGGTGGAAACCCCACAGTTGCTCATCCCGCCGGACGGCCCACCACAAATTATCGAATGGGCTCAGGAAGGTGGTGCGCCTGGCCTGCAGGGCCCCATCCGCGGCCTGTTCCAACAGGGGCAGGTTATCCCTGTGGATGATCAGTTCTGCCGCTTCCCCATTGGCCATTTCTCCGTTGATGCGCACCAGAATGCCATCCTTGAGCATGCTTTCCACGATCGGCCGGGAGTGGGAGATGCCCATCCAGGTATAATCGCCAGGCTGGCGCGGCAGACAAACTCCCAGCGCCCGGGCCCCCAGTTCGACCCAGTAACGGTCGCGCTCTTGGACGGTCGGTTCGGTCCGGTTAACCCAGTCCGGCAACACGCGTTCGGTCAGGTCATATAAACGTTGGAATTTGATGCGGTCGGCGATCATCAAGTCGCCGTTGGCGTACAGCACTTCCAGCGCCACCTTGGCCGGCCGCCAGGCCCACCACGCCCCGCCTGGATGGCCGTCAGATTCGAAGTTGCTTACCTTCAATGCGCCTTCAGAGCGGATGCGTTCCAGCACCTGCGGAAGGAATTCCTCCTGGCGCGCTACATCCAACAGGCTGTTGTACCATGTGGACGGATGGTCACGGAATTTGCGCTGACGTGGCAGCTGGTAACGGTATTCCGAAAGCGGGATGAGCGAGGCGGCATGCTGCCAGCCTTCGAAGATGCGCCGGTCGGCCGCCGAAGCCAGCACGTCAAAATCCTCGGGAGCATAATTACCCAGCCGGCTCCACAGCACCAGATACTGGCTGCGTCGAACCATGTGCAGGGTGTCGATCTGGATACAGCCGATCTGCTGGATGGTCTGGTAGATCATCTCCCGGCCCGGTTGCGGGTTTTCGGCCTTATCCAGTTTCTGGGTGTGCAACGCAACGGTGCGCAGCGCGGAAAGTGGATATGTCGTCATTGGCCCTTAAAGGAAATATGAATGGGGTGAAGTTCCGCCATCATTACATTTTCCTTGACGGCCGGATCGTTAAACATGAATTCTTGCGCGCTAGCCTGGTTGCCGGCATGAAAAACAGCAAGCCCGAACGTCTTGTCCAGGCATGGACCGGCCAGCAAGACTATACCGGCTTCGGTGGCGTGTTTCAGGTATTGGGAGTGCGCTTCCATGATGGCATCTTCCTGTGGGGTTGGCTGTTCGAAGAAACCTTCCCGCAGCGGGTGAATCAGATAAATATATTCAGCCATGCTCAGTCCAGAAAACTTCCCGACCAGGTCTCGAAGCAGCGGCCAAGTCGTTCGTCATCTTTGTAGAAGGTCAGGTAGGTAAGCACCTGGCAGGGGATGAATTTCTGCTCTTCGGGTTTATTGATCGCCAGGTCGAAATAGGAGTGCCATGTTCCTGAATTGAGATACATCTGGTTGGTGGGATTAGGCATGGTGGGAATGGCATCCAGCGCGACTATCTCATAATGATGAGTATGCCCGTAAACGATAAAACGGGCCGAATGATCCAGGAATGCCGGTTCCTTTAGCGCATGATTGGCGAAGGTCATCGCGTCGGGGTTAAAAAGCTTGCGGGCCCAGACAACGATCTCATCGATGGTTTTGAACGAGAAGTGGTCGCTTATCCGTATGGCCAGTTTTAAATCGTCCACCGCATCCCATTTAAAGCGCTTATGGTTCTCATTGACAAATGGCAGAGCCAGGAATTCGTCGCAGATTTCGTTCCAAAGGTCTTTGAGTTTCTGTTGTTCCACCTGACCCAGGGCATTATTGCGAAGCTGGCTTCCGATCCACAGGGGTGTAGCCAGCACCGGGCGCACATTGACCAGGTCGTGCAAGTTCTCCAGACTTCCGGGTGGCAATTCATTCCTGAGCCGCCGCTCCACCTCCAGAGGAAAACGGTTAATGATTTCCACCGCAAAGGCATCCCCCAGGGTGGAGGAGTTGCGGCCCTTCTCTTTGGAATAATTAAACGGATCGTGAATATCACCGTGCTGCGCATAGACGTTATACCCCCCCAACAAACTTTGCAGCTCTTCTGATTCAGCAAGCTCATGCGGAAATGGCCCGGGCGGGTTGGATAACCCCAGGGTTTGCACGATTTCCTGGCGGATGGCTTCGAAGGCGGGACCGGGCAGGTGATAGTACCAGTCATGGTTGCCGACCATGTAATGCAGCCGTACGTTCACAGGCTCACGCGCGGTACTCGCAAAATCCGGCTGACCGGTCGGGCTGGCCGGTGGCAGGCTGAGCCCATCCCCACCCGTCAACCCTTTCAGGATAGCGAATGCACTGGCGTTCTTTTGCAGGATGTTCATTGTGATGGCTTTAACCGTGCTGGCGTATTCCGGGGCGCTGGAATCCGTCCAGGGACGCACATACTCTGCCTGCCCAGGTTGGGATTTCAGCCATAGGATGGAATGCAGCGGGTCGAGAATATCTCCCATCAGGAGGATGTCAATCTCTTTGATCGGATGGTAGCTGCCATCCACCCGCCAGGAGGCATTCATGGCCAATTCTTTCAGCCGGTCGGAGAACAGCGAGAAGGCGGACGCCTGGATGGATTTTCCGCATGTTCCATCCATTAGGTGAATATCGCTGATAATAATAAGCATATGCAAATCCTCCTGAACTATTCAAGAACCTTGATATTATAGCCTTAATATTTGCTCACCTGCATAAACTCCCTAAGTGTTGCGGCAGATTTCACAAACACATTAATCCTGACATTAGGATGATACACATTTTGATATTATCCGACTACGTGACCAAAAACTATCAAAATGTGCCTTTTATATGGTCAATTTCATCCATTTTGCCCGATAAACCTTGCAATTATTGATCGAATTGGGGTACTATTGTTGAATTATGAGCAATCAATCGCGAACGCCTCTTTTCCACCCGCTTGATCGCCCAAAGGACGGTATCCATACCGCCAGTATCCTGCAGATGACGCTAAGCGTTGCAATTTTACTGGCAACTCTGTTCGTCGGTTTTTCTCCCACCATGTTTTCCAGTAATCTGGGTAGCCTGATTTCAGGCTGGCTGACCACCCAGCCGGCCAGTGGACCGGTCATGCAGGTCACCCAGGGCCCAGGGAAACCGATTGGCATTGTTTCAGGACACTGGGGCAACGGGGATGATCCCGGGGCAGTTTGCCCGGACGGTACCAAAGAGCAGGTGGTCAACCTTGCGATTGCAACACTGGTCCGCCAGAAGCTGGAAGCGCGTGGTTACCAGGTGGATATGCTCCAGGAGTTTGACTCCCGCCTGGATGGATATAACGGGGAAGTACTGCTGGCAATCCATACGGATACTTGCGATGTTATCGATGACCAGGCCACTGGTTTCAAAGTGGCCACTTCCACCTACAGCCATGACTCCAATCTCGCCAACCGGTTAACCTCCTGCCTGGATTCCCGCTATGCCCAGGTGACTGGATTAAAACTCAATACGGGCGGCATCACCGAGAATATGACCGATTATCACGCCTTCCGGGCCGTCGATCCAGCCACGACCGCCGCCATTATCGAAACCGGCTTCCTGCATCTGGATCGCGATATCCTGGTTAACCATCCTGATGTGATCGCAGATGGAATTGTTTCAGGGCTAATTTGTTTTGTTGCCAATGAAAGCGTTCAGGCTCTACCTTTACCAACACCATGAAAACCGATCAGGAAACCTTCCGTGAAATTCTTCTAAACGCCCAACAAGCCCTGCAACGCGGCGAGCGTAATACCGCACGGCGCTTGGCAGAGCGCGCCGTGCAGTTGGATCCTAATTCAGAAGATGCCTGGCTTACCCTGGCAGCCATTGCCAGCCCGCGAGCCAGCATCAATTACCTGCAGCAGGCGCTGAAAATAAATCCCAATAGCATCCGTGCCCAAAAAGGTATGCAATGGGCCTTGGCACGCCTACCCAATCAGCCGCTGGAACGCCCGGCAAGCCCTTCGCTGGAGAGTCCAGCAAGCTCTTCGCTGGAAAGTCCAGCAAACTCTTCGCTGGAAAGTCCAGCAAGCTCTTCGCTGGAAAGCCCGGCGGTTAGCGGGATTGCTGAACCAAACCCCCAGACTAATGTCGGGCCGGAAATTCAGCCAGAAACCCAAATCAAAGAACAGGGACTGCTGCCACCGGCAGCAGAACAGCCGTCTGCTCCATCAAAAAGCCGTTCGCGCGGGTCTTGGGCCAAGTTGCGCTGGCCGATCCTGGCACTGTTTTTGATTGCCCTGTGTGCTGCCGCGGTCTGGGCCTTCTGGCCGGTCAGCGCCTCCCCGGTGCTGGCTTTCCTGCAAGCTCCGCATGCTACTCCCGGAATAGCTGGCATACTGGCTGATATCGGCCAGCCCTCCGATACACCCACTGCTACTGCCACCCAGCCACCCACGGCCACCCTAACTGCAACACCCACTGCTACTGCTACTCCCGTCCCAACCGACACCGCTTCCCCAACCGCCACGCTCGCACCAACGGATACACCTTCGCCAACCGATACGGCATCCCCAGTTCCAACCAAAACGGTTTCACCTGACCCAACCAATACTGCTGTGCCGGCTGTCAGTTCTGTCAGTTCTACTGGCTCGGGTGTGCGTTGGATCGATGTCAACCTTAGCAAGCAGATGTTGTACGCCTACCAAGGCAATACCGTGGTAAGGAGTTTCCTGGTCTCGACCGGTGTGAGACAATTCCCAACCGTCACCGGCCAATATCATATTTATGTAAAGTACCTTTATACGCTGATGCAAGGGGATGGGTATTACCTGCCCAATGTACCTTATACGATGTATTTCTATAAAGGGTATGGCATTCACGGCACCTACTGGCACCATAACTTTGGCCACCCAATGAGTCACGGCTGTGTGAACATGTACACTCCGGATGCTGAATGGATGTATTATTGGGCTTCGGTGGGCACATTGGTAAATATCCATTATTGAAATTCTACGATATGTTTATTGGTAATCTTTCCCGGCGGGATTTTCTGAAACTGGGCAGTGCAACGCTGCTCAGTGTTTTGTTTGCAGAATTACAGCTTGACTCGGCGAAAGCGGCTCCGCTTGCCAATCAGGGGCGGGTTCAGGCCACTACTCTATTCGTGCGCGATGCACCGGCTTATAGCGGGAAGAAGCTCACCACGCTCAAGCGCGACGATCTTGTGGATATCGCCGGCCAGGTTTTTGGGGGGGAACAGGGTGATTACAACCGCCAGTGGTATCGCCTGACCAACCAGACTTATGTATATTCCGGGTATGTCCAGTCAGTAAAAACCGTGCTGAACCCGGCCGTGACGGATATTCCTGCTTCCGGCGTGTTGGGAGAAATCACCATTCCTTTTGCGGATTCAACCTACGGCATTAATATCAGCCCATCCTATGGCCCACGCTTATATTATGCGACCACCCATTGGGTTACTGCCACCGTTGTGGATAAGCGCGATGGCAGCCTGTGGTACCGGGCCTATGATGCAGCCACAAAAGCTTATTACTACATCCGCCCGGAATGGACACATCTCTTTTCGCCCGATGAGATTTCCCCGCTCTCCCCGCAGGTGCCTGGTGATGAGAAGCACATCGAGATCTATCTCGACCGGCAGTTGCTGCTGGCCTATGAATGGGATGTGCTTGTCTACGCCGCTCGCGTCGCCACCGGGCGGAAAAACTATGAAAGCCCCACGGGCTGGTTCCATACTTTTCATAAGCGCCCCACTTATCACATGTTTGGCGGGGCGGATGAGTTCTCGATCTTTGACCTGCCGGGTGTGCCCTGGGATTCGTACATCACGGATACCGGCGTTGCCCTGCATGGCACCTACTGGCATAACGATTTCGGCACTCAACACAGCCACGGCTGCATCAATATGGCCCTGGAAGATGCCAAATGGATCTTTCGCTGGACCCTGCCGGCTGTACCACCCGGCGAAAACCTCGTCCTGCAGCCTGGCATCGGCACGCGCGTGCAGATCAGCCAGAGTTAACCCCTTCAAAGATCAAGGCGACCAGCTTGGCTGCCTCGTTTTCTTATTCCAGTGATCTGGCAAATCAAAACCCACTCCCCAGCATGCCCGCCACCAGGGCGGCCCATGGAGCATGTGGGATGGAATGCCATTCCGCACGAAGCGTCTTTCCCGGCACCTGCTGCCAGCCAGGTTAATTCTTTGTATGAGTGAGTATCAGACCAGGGGGAGCAATGGCTGACATCAGGTAAAATATATACCTAAAGGCCCAATAAGGAGACTCGCATGTACCCGTGCTCGCTATTCCATATTATTTTGATCACTCACCCGGAGGGGTATTAATTATGGCGCGCCAACCTCTTTTCGCCGGCCTGGTTGTGGATGAATCCGACTGCCCGGTTGAGACTGCCTATGTTGGCGGCGAACCCTGCTACGTAGTTAATGACGGGGGGTTCCTCCGCCATATCTCCTCAGAGCAGGTTGATCGCAAAATCCTGGAAATCATGCGCCAGCAAATCAAAGGAAATGAGGATATGCTCAGTGAGCAGGCTGCCAAGCTGCTTGGCACAGACGATATTTTCTCGAAAGCCATGCTCGAAAATCAATTAAAAGAACATCGGCAAGCAATTCGATGCCATCCTTGAAATGGGCATCCCTGAGGAAAGCCGCGCTTTTATGGGTATGTCGGGATTTAAAATTGTCATCAATGTTCACGGAGAAGTTGTCCGGCTCGAGCAGCCCGCTTCGAAGGATGATGGGGGCGATGATGGGGAATAAGCCGCATTTTTCCGCCTTAAGAAGGTTTTGCTGAGAATTAAACGTAGCAATTATTGGGGGCATAGCGAAGCTCACGCCTCCAATATTGTTTTCTTCTCCTCGCATCGGGGCGAGGGCAGGAGGCTGTCACGATTTTCCAACTTTGTGAAAGCCTTGGATATTAATACAATGCATATGGAAAGACTTCCCAGTAAATAGTATAATAACGATAAGATATTACCTATTTCAGGAGGCTAAAATGATTTCCAAGGCAATGCAAGCAGCAGTCAACGAACAAATCAATAAGGAACTATATTCATCCTATTTATATCTTTCCATGGCAGCTTACTTCGAGAATAAGAATTTGCCCGGTTTTGCCAAATGGATGCATATCCAATCCGATGAAGAACGCGGGCATGGCATGAAGCTCTACGGACATCTGGTGGACCGCAACGGACGCGTGGCGCTGAAAGCCATTGCCGCGCCGGGAACAGAGTGGAAAACCAATCTGGAAGCGTTCAAGGAAGTACAAGTTCATGAGCAAGAAGTAACCGCTTCGATCAATAGCCTGTACGAACTGGCGCTAAAAGAGAAGGATTACCCCATGCAGGTACTACTGCAATGGTTCATCAACGAGCAGGTGGAAGAGGAAAAGAACGCCGCCGATATTGTCCAACAACTGGAACTGATCGACGCACACGGCACAGCCGTATTGATGCTTGATCATCAACTCGGCAAACGCAGCTGATTCGATCGCCTCGAAAGGATTTCTCCATCTTTCGAGGCTTTTTTTATAATATTCCGTCCACCCAGCATAGTTTGCGGGGCAGGTGGCAGGCGTAGTCGTTCGGCTAAAAAGAGAATGAAGTCGCCACTCCGTAGCCTTTTTGTGAGGTACAAATTTTAATTATTATTTTGCGCTTATAGATCATCATTCAGCCAGTGTTTCCAAATAAGTGGGATGCATTAATCCTCAGTCCAAAGGATAAAACCCTGGAGGACGACATTTAACTCGCCCATTTAGACAGTCGCGCCATGAATATGCCTTACAAATACTTTTACATTGGGCCAAAATTCCTTGACTTGATCCGATCAAAATCGTATGATATAGATTATGGATGACAAGCTGACCCCCCCAGAAAAACAAACCCTTCTAAAACTGGCCCGCCAATCGCTCGAAGCCGGAGTACGCGGCGAGCCACTGCCAACCCTGGAAGCCTCTGAATTGACCCCCACGCTCCAGGCGGATGGCGCGGCATTCGTCACGCTAACGATCAAAGGTGACCTGCGCGGCTGCATTGGGGCATTACAGCCATACCAATCGCTGGCGGAGGATGTGCGTGAGCATGCCGTCGCGGCAGCCCTGGAAGATCCGCGCTTCCCGCAAGTGCAGGAAAAAGAGCTGGCGAAGATCGAGATCGAAGTCTCGCGGCTTACCATGCCGGTACCACTGGAATATACGGATGCCGACGATTTGCTTGCCAAACTTCGCCCGGGTGTGGATGGGGTTATCCTGCGGGACAGTTTCCGCCGGGCCACGTTCCTCCCGCAGGTGTGGGAAAAGATCCCGGATGTACCGGGCTTCCTGGCGAACCTGTGTTACAAGATGGGAGCCGAGCCGGATACCTGGAAGCGCAAGCATCTGGAAGTGCTGGTTTATCAGGTGGAAGAATTCCACGAGTGATATATCCCCTTAAGCTTTGCCCCGATTGATTTCGCAGCTTTCCGAAAAATGCGAATTTCTATAATTTTCGAATAGCTTCTTAAGTTTGGAGGAAATGCTGGCTTTCGACTGCCTGCCAGGGTTCTTGAGGCAGGCAGATGTATTTGGCCAGCAGGGGATGGACACGCCGGATCTCCTCCGCCACCCGTTCGGCCACCCGGCGCATCGAGAAATGGGCCTGCGGGGAAGAGCGTAACTGGCAGAAGGCAAAGGCTTCCCGCAGGTTCAGGCTGAATAGAACCCGCCGATTAAATCCATTTGGGACGATGTAGGCTGCCACCTGCGGGTTCCAATCTGCCAACTCTTCATAAGCCTGTGCGGCTGATTCCATGGCAGTCCGGTAGCGTGGTTCAAAGCCGGACTGTGCAAAGCGGTGTGGGACTGCATAGCCCAGACGGGTTGTCAGCGTTTGGGGCGTCTGCGTCATCATGCGGTGGCGCTTAAATTCGGCGAAACCACCCTGGTCAAGCACCAGGTCGAAAGTATAGCAGGTATATTCAAGTTCGCGGATGGGCACATCGTGTTCACCCATTTTCCCCAGCAGAGAATCGGCCAGGCTGATCCGCTCAGCCTGGGTGGCGGAACATACTGTTTCCAAAGCCCGGCCATAGGACATATTCCCAAAACGGAATAATGCCGCCGCCAGCACTTTGTTTTCTCCATCAAGATCGAAATCAATTAACCTGCACCAATCTGTAATCCCTTGCGCTTGCCCTGTTTTTTCTTCGATTGCACGCGAGTCCCGTGTGAAAGCCTGACCGGTTTCGACCAGGTAAGGAATTGTCTCGGCATACTTTACCAGCGTGGGCACTTCAGCCTGGGCAACTTGTTTGATCTCCCCGCCAATCTGGCGTACTTCGGCCAGCGGATGCGAGAGCATTTTCCCGATGGCATGTTCGAGCACGCGTGCATTGGCGGTCATGCCCAGGTTGGCCAGCGAAGCAGCCGGGAGCAGGAACCGGCACGAATCCACGTACTGCGAGCGGATGCGCCGATCGTACGCCTCATCACTCTCCTGTTCCCGCCGGGTGGACTGGCGCTCGATCAGTGCGCGCATCGGCTGGAGCGAATCCAGGTAGGTCTGGAAGAGCAGTTTGCAGGTACGCCGGTATGTTTCCAACAACGGATGCCCGTCCAGTTCAGGCGGGATGAAAAAGGCCTGCGCGTCCCACTTCTGGTAGCGGGTGGATTTTTCGGTATATGAAGCCAGCCGGTTGGATTCGAGGCATTCCACTGCCAGGCGCGAGACATTCTCGATGGCGATGTGCAGCACAGCGTGCTCGGCCACCGATGCGTGCCCGTAGCCTACCACCCATTTTTCATGGAAGCGGGCGGATTTCTCATCGCTCAATTCGGCGGCGATTTCCCGGAACGATTCAGGGGAACGCGAGGTCTTTGCGAACGCAACCGCAATGGTTTCGGGCGAAAGTTCTTTGGGGGAGAGCAGGTAGATTTGGCGGGGAGGCATGGGATGAAGGGGACTCGGTTTTGTTTATTTGTGATTCGCAAAACGGAATTCGCAATTAGTTAGACGAGGTGAAATATAGACGATTATCGGCAATGAGTCAACAATAAATTGACACAATAAATTGATGTTGGGTTTCTCCAACATGTCCATATGGAGGGAGATGGCCTGCGATGGGAGAGAAGAAAGGGTAGGTGCTCAAGGAGGTGCAGGCAGGGTGGCAGAAGAGGCGTCGAGGACAAAGCGGACCAGGTTGAGCGCCAGAGAGCGGCTATCGCCGAGCAGAGTGGCTTTGGAGAAAGCGTTTCAATCCCGTCCAACGCCGGGCCACCTCCGCCAGGAACAGATCGACACCAGCAAAATATGATTCGAACTTGGAACGTGCCCACGCGGGCCCTGCGACTGGCCGAAACCTGCGAAGAGATAGCCGTCGGCGGTCCGCGCCTCCGCAGCCGGTTGGAAGCGCCCGATGTGCTCGCCCACGCCGTGGATCAGGCAGACCGCCGGGCGCGGCCCACGCCCGGCGGTCTGCCAGGCCTTCGAATAGATCTCCAGGTCATCCTTCGTCTTCCATTTAAGTATTTCCTTGGCATAAGCTCCTCAGCCTGAATCTCATTTCCTGCGACGGAAGCGGGTGCTCCGTCATTGTCTTCCAGGCAATATCATCTCGCGCAGGCGCACAGTGGGTGACCTGGCTGTGTCCCTGAAAGGATAAACCTGAGGTTTATTACGGAAGGTTTACCGTCACTGCGCCGACCTTGCTGATGGTCAGCTCGATATGCCCCTTGGTAACCGGGCTGATATTTCCCTGCGCATCCTTCAACCCGTCCGTATAGTCCAGGTTAAGCTTGAGCAATGCTCCGGTCTTCTGGTCGATCCAGGCGGTACCCGATGCGGCTGTGACAATCAGGGAATTTGGAGTAAACGAAGTCATGGATTGGACCATGGCCAATTGGGAGGGGGCCACGTTGGCGGTATCCAGCGTGAAAACATCGGCGCTGCGGCCATCGATGGTATCCTGGCCCTTAGCCGCCGGTCCCATGGCGGCGATGGAGTAGGGTGTGACCACATCCACACGCCACAAAGCCCAATCGATGCTAAACGTGCCCATGCTGGGGGTGGCATTGCCATTCTGCACGGTATATTCCTTGCCGTCCTTCAGATAGCCCTCCATCTGCACCTGCTGGTTGACAGTGTGTTTCATATAAATATCCGCCCCGTTTACATCAGCGCTGATCTGCACGGCGGAGACCGTGATCTTGCCGCTTGCATCGGCAACCGGCAGGCTTTCCGTTAATTCCAGGTGGTAGGAGCCGAGCGGGGAGGGGGCTGCCTTGGAACCGATGAGCTGGTTGAACGCTTTGTTGAGGCGCGATTGCGCATCGCCTTGCGGATTGGTGGATGCCTCCGCTGTGGGGGTCGGGCCTTCCGCCGCGGCCTGGCCCTGTTCCAGTGTGATCAATACATGGCTGCTCTTATCCGCCACCTTATCGATCCGCAGGGTGAGCAGCAGGCCGGGCTTGGTGTAGGTCTCCTCTTCGAACTGTTGGGGCGCCTGGGAAGGCTTGAAAAGGATCGTATAGCCTAGTGTTGGCAATTGCTTTTCATAGTAAGCAGCCACGTCCGCCAGGGATGCTGCCGCATTAAACTCCTGCAGTCCCGGTTCGTCGTTCAGCACCTCGGCGCCGTCCATTACGGGCGCGTCGATCAGGCCGGCCGGGCAGTTATCCGGCAAAGTGATCTGCAGGGCGCTGTTGACGTTGTTGAGCTGGTAATCCCAGGTCATCGTGCCGTTCATGCCCTGGCCGAAGACGTCCGATCCGCCCTGCAGTTGCAATTGATACTTGACCAGGTAGCCGCCGCTGGCTGCCAGCCACATATCTCCTTTCACAGTCGCTTTGCCGGGAAATCCGACCGCCGCCTGGTTAAAGGTGAAGTGCTGGGCTGAGATTCCCGCCACATCCTCCGTGCCGGTCCCGCTGGCGCCGGTCACCGGCGGGAGAAAGGCGGCCACATCCAGGGAGGCCGGCGAGGATCCGGAATCGATCTTGGCCGCTTCGCACGACGAGTCGGCACCATCCCGGCTGAGCAGCATGCCATGGTATGCGCCGCCGAACCAGCCGTCCAGAGAGGTAGCGGGATCCACACCGGTAGCGGCGATGTTCAGCAGGCGGGTGCCGCTGGCGGTATCCTCGGAAAGGGTATAGGTGGTTGTCCACTGGGAGGCAGCATTCTGCTCGGTGCCATTAAAGCCGACCGTCAGCACGGCCTGGTAGGAAGTCAGGCCTTCCAGGCCGACCGCAGGGTTGGTCAGGTTCTGGTTGCCGAGACTGGCGGGTGCGGAGGTCTGCCCGGGTGCTGGCGTGCTGCTGCCCTGGCTCCCGCCGAAGATGCAGGCGGTGATCGAAAGGAAGAGAGCGAGGATCGCAAGAAGGATCTGCAAGCGAGACGATATTTTCATGGCGACCTCCTATTTGCCTGACTTCTGGCGCTGAACGATGACGGTCACATCGCCGGTATAGCTCAGGCCGCTCTCGGCGAAGAAAAGGCTTTTGGCAGGCTTGACGATTTTGTAGTCAAAGACCGGGTTGGCGTTCCAGTTGACGATCTTGAACTGGTTGACCACGTCGGCGGAGGGGTACATACCCCAGGTGACCGGGCTGCCTACGTCCTTCCCCTGATAGGTATCCACCACCTGGATGTTGACCTGCTCCGGCAGGCCGATCTTGAGTGCCTGCAGGGTAATCACCAGGTTGCCCTTGGTAAATGTGCCACTCAATTTTACATTAACTGTCCCCTGGATATCAGGCGACATTCTGGTCCCAAGCGGGAACTCGAGCCCGCCGCCATTGCAGGCGAACTGGGCGGGAATGTCACCTTGATCGCTTACCAGGTTGTTATTCTTATCCACGTTAAAGGGCTGTTTTTGGAATTTCAGCCAACAATCGCCGGTGAAGAAATTGGCCTGGGTCCAGACGCTTTCCGAGTATTCCAGGCTGATCAACCAGCCGCAGATCTGCGCCTCGCCCTGGATTTCCTGGGCAGGGGCGTTACCGTAACCGCTTTTGTCGGCAGATATCTGGATGGTGAATTTGCCATCCTCCTGGGGGGTATACGGCACCTGGGCCGAGCCGCCCCTGCCGCTGGTGGCTGCCTTGTTCCCATCCACAGTAACATCCGCACCGGAAACGGGTATGCCGTTGGTATCTTCCACCTGGATACCGTAGGTTGTCTTCTCGCCCACGCAGATCGGTTTTGGCGGGACCAGGGGAGCCAGGTAAACGATCACGAGAGTGTTCGTTTTGTTCGCTGCGGCGACCGGCGTAAGGGCGGTACCCGGAACAAGGCAAAGCCAGGCTATCAGCCCGGCCTGAAGCAGAATTCGCAAATATCGCATAATCATCCTCCTTTTAACGATTTCCCACCGAAATTAAACAATTCAACTGCGGCAACACTGCGCTACCGCTTTGCGAAAACCAGAATAAGGGGCTACTGGTTATTGCATATAGTAGGTTTTAATGGTGTCGACATCCTTATCGATCTCGAAGCTCATCAGCCCTTGCATGATATTCTGTTGCACTTCGGCCGGATAGATCGGCACATCCTGGGGCAGCCCGGCGGATTTCAGGTTTTTCATCATCTTTTCCACGTAAACGATCACCCCGGCCTGGTGAGGCACGGTCTCGATACTGATTTCGTTGCCATCCGCCATGGTGAAGACCAGGGTGGTGCCCAGGCGCGTGTCGCTGGTGAGGTTGGGCAGCAGCTCCGCCCCATACGGTGCGCTGGGGCTGTTCCCGCAATCGGCAGGATCGCCGCATTCCCCCATGTAAGTGGGGGCGCCTGCGGAGATGTTCTTCCAGCCGTTGGCGACCAACCCCTTGGTATAGTTTGCGACCACTTCTTTATAATCCGGCTTAGGATAGAAATCCCAGCTAGATTCTGATGCGTTCACCATCTCGGCCTGGGCCCACATCGGGAAGTCTTTGGGAAGCATGGTGACTTTCTTTAAATCGACCTGGTTATACTGATCCTGGATCACCAGCTCACCCTGATCGTACCCGAACTGCAGCATCCGGTAAACGCTGCCTTTTTTCCAGTACTGGTTCGCGCCGCCGATGAAGTTGGCATCCGTGGAGCGCGCGGTCCAGCCGCGCTTGGGCAGTTCGGCGGCACAGTACTTGATCAGGTTGGCGATGGTGGATTGCGAGACGAAGAGCGCTGCCCTTCTGGTTGCAGGGTTCGTTCGCCGGACCTGACCGAGCTTGATCCGGTTGCTACTGAGGGGTGATGAGGGAAGTGGCGAGAATCCTTTCCCCTGAGCCGATCTGCCCACCATAGTTGCCCTATTCCCCGGCGCTGATCGTGGATAGGCCGGCCGTGCTGGCTTCGCCGCCTTGGGGAACGCAGGTCAGCGTTACGGTCGGCGGCGGGCTGTATGCCCCGATCAGAACTACGGAGATGGCAAGAAAGAAAAGGATCGTTTTGGATTGCATGATTCCTCCTTGAAAATCCGTTTTGCACCGTTCAGAGATTCCGCTATTATTGTACTGCTATTTGTGGGCAAGACAAGAATGCAGGGGGTTGGGAATCGTTGAGTTGACTAAACTAATTTCTTGAGTTGAGTTTTCCTCCCCTATCTTGTTGCACCATCCCATATGGCAGGTCTGGGTTAACTGCCGGGGTCTTTAGGCAAGACGGAATTGGGGTTTGGATCGGGCAGTATTTCCCTGAGTTTATTGAGCGCCTGCAATCCGCTAAAAAGAAACCACAGGAAGAACAGGTGAAAACCAAAGCCGAAAAAATCCGTCGCGACCAGGGTTAGAATGGCATCCAGTCCATAAAGCAACATGCCGGCGATAAAGGCCCAGCGGTAGGCTCTGGCAGCCAGATAACCGCATAAAGCGAATACGCTGCATAGGAAAAAGTCCAGCAATAACCCTAAAACGTGGATGAGTACAGGATTGGGGAGGGTCGCGGCAAGGTTGTGGACCGTGATATCCATAAACTGGGTGACACCCAGCCCAACCACAAAGGGTGGTTGCGTGCTGAAAACAATAATGATGGATGTGACCATCGATAACCCCGCGATCCAATAAAAATTATAGGCGCCATTTTTTATCTGCCGTTGCAGGCTGGCGACATTCATTTTGATCTCCTCTCACCGTGGGTAATGATGGCGTACTATAGACGAAAACACCCCGGGCGTCAACGGGGCATTTTCGGATTTTGGCAAATATAGCAAGCGAATGGAAGGATCGGACGATTTAATCCCCAGTTATGCTCGTTCCAATCTGGAACGAGTCTGTGCAATATCTTTTTGTATTTGCTCAACCAGCGCCTCCACGGAATCGTATTTCTCCTCCGGACGCAAATACTCCACGAATTCCAGCTTGACCGCCTGGCCATACAGGTCCTCATGAAAATCCAACAGGTGGGCTTCGATGGTGGGGGCAGGCGCGTTGCCGTAAAAGGTGGGGCGGACTCCCAGACTGGTTGCGGCTGGGTAGGTTTGGCCATGCACCCAGGCCCGGCAGGCGTAGATACCAAAGGCAGGCATGATCTTTTCCGCCGGGATCTGGATATTGGCCGTGGGGATATTAATGGTGTGGCCGCGCCCATCGCCGTGGACAACCGGGCCGGTGATGGAAAATGGGCGTCCCAGATCGAAAGCCGCGGCAGCCACATCTCCGGTCAATATGGCGCGCCGGATGCGTGTAGATGAAATAATGCCGTTCGAGTCAGTCAATGCCGGCACTACCTGGACGGAATAGCCAAGTTCCTGCCCGATTTCCGCCAGGCGGGTCGCGTCCGCCTCCCGGCCGCGCCCCAGGGCGGTATCGTAACCGATGACCAGGTGGCGCAAATCCAGCGTTTGAGAGAGTCGCTGCATGAACACGCTGGCAGTTTGGTCGGCCAGTGCGCGGTCGAAGGTCTGGGTGATAACTGCATCCACGCCAAACGATCCCAGCAGTTCGGCGCGTTCCTCCAGCGTGGCCAGGTATTTGAAATCGGACCTTCCACCCAGGACTACCGCAGGGTGAGGGTTGAAAGTCAACACAACAGCGGGTTCCCCGGCTGTGTGTGCCCCATCCACCAACTGGCGCAGGATCTCCTGATGGCCGCGATGAACGCCATCGAAGATGCCGATCGTCAACCAGGTGTTATGAAGAGAAAGCCTTTCGAGGGAATAATAATGGATCACAATAAGGCCAGGAATGAAATTAAACAATTAAAAATATCATTTACCACCAAGGACACAAAGTTCCACAAAGGAAAAGGAAATGTTTTTCCTCTGTGGAACTCTCTGTTTCTTATCCCACAGCGAGGCTTCGTGATGGTGTAAAACACGAAGCATGCTGAATGAACATGTAATTGAATCCGTATTTTAGGACCGATTACGAAAAGAAGACTTTCTTCGGCTGCCACTCCGGGGTGCCGTCTTCGCCTGTTACAAGGTCCATGATGGCGATAAGTTCACCGGCCATGCTGACGCCACGCACCAGGCCCGGCTGGGTCTCGGGCGCAGCCTTGACACGATGGCCATGCTTGACTTCTTCCACCTCGTCAGGGTTAAGTTCCACGGCCGACCATTCGGCCAGGGCTTCGGCGGCGGGGATCAGGAACTGGTACCAGTTCCCGGCAGTGAAAGTCTCTTGAAGCTTGCGCAGAGGCGTGGCGTCCCGCAGGGTGAACCGGCCAGATTTGGTGCGGCGTAACCCGACCAGATAGGCCCCGCAGCCCAGGGCCGTGCCCACATCATTTGCCAGCGAACGTACGTATGTTCCGGAGGAACAGTGCACATCAATGACCACTTCCGGAGGCGCCCATTCCAGGACTTCGAGATGGTATACGTTGATCTTGCGCGGGGCCAGCTCCACTTCTTCGCCTTCCCGGGCCATTTCGTAGGCTTTGCGACCGTGTACTTTGACGGCTGAATAGGCCGGCGGAGTCTGCTCGATTTCCCCGATGAAGCGCTGAAGGACTTCGTTAAATTGTTCTTCCGTAACATTTACCGGGGTTGTGGACTGTTGGGTGAAGCGCCCTTCTGCATCATAGGTATCGGTGGAACTGCCCAGGCGCAGGATGGCCTGATAGCGTTTGTCAGAAGCCGAAACAAACTCGCTCAACCGCACGGCCGGCCCGATCAGCACAACCAGAACTCCAGATGCCCGGGGGTCAAGCGTGCCCGTATGACCGGCGCGGCGGATGTTGGTGCCGCGGCGGATGATGTCAACCACATCATGGGATGTCAAACCGACCGGTTTGTCCACCACCAGAATGCCAGATATGGCGTTTTTAATATCCTGACTTTCCATTTCAATCCTCCATTTGTATTAACCCGTCCCCCGCGAGTCAAAAGTTGTGGTTATTTTACCGCATTATATAGGCAATTGTAATGCCTTGCGTGTGGATTTTAGAACCCGTTCCTTTACATCAACGAGACTGCCTGATAATTCCGCTCCAGCAGCAGCTTTGTGTCCTCCACCTCCAAACAGGCAGGCGATCTGTGCCACATCAATCCTGGGTTTGAGACCGCGCCAGGAAACTTTGGTTTTATTTTTATTCTGTTCGGTAAAAATGATGGCAACATCCGCCTCATCGATGGATGAAATCACCGAGATAAGGTCAGCATCATCATTGCCGGTGTAGCCGGAAGCCTTTCGGTCAGCCAAAGTTAAAGCTGTCCAAATGATCCCGTCCGCACGCTCGAGATTGGAGAGACCCGCACCCCAGTATTTGGTGGCCGAAAAAGTACGCCGCACCAGGCTGAGGTAATAAAGCCGGGTCATATCTGCGCCCAGCTCGATCAAGTCGGCAGCCTGACGCAAAACTTCGGGAGTGGTGTTGGACGTCCGGAAGCCGAGTGTATCGGTGACCAGGCCGGTTAGCAGGTTGGCAGCAATGGGGGCAGTGATAACAAGATCCCAATTGGGCATATTGCGGGTCAAGACGGAAGCGGTGGCAGCAGCTTGTGGGTCGATCAAGTTCAATTCCCCGAAGGCTTCATTGCTGCTGTGGTGGTCGATCACGATGTCGGGAGGATGGTATCCATCCAGGGCTTTACCAACGCGTTTCAGGTCTGAACAGTCCACGCTGATGATCAGGTCAAACTCGCCATCAGCTTTGGTCTTGATCTTCTCACTGCCAGGCAGATGCTTGAATGAGCCTGGTAACCCGTCTGAAAGCACCACCTGAACCTGTTTCCCGGCATCTTGTAAAGCCAGACCGAGCGCCAGACTGGAACCGATGGCATCCCCGTCTGGCCGGATGTGAGAGGTGACCAAAATGCGCTTGGCAGCCTTAATCCGATCCCTGATCTTAACCTGCAGATCGTTCATTCTTTCTTATTTCAGCCAATAAATGTTCGATATGATCGGCATGTTCGGGTGTGGGATCCCAATGGAAGCGCAGGCGTGGAAAGGTGCGCAATTCAATGTGAGCTGCGAGGGCGCGCCGTAAGAATCCACTGGCGTGTTCCAAGCCTTCCAGAATTTCAGCACTGCGCGCTGCGCCTTCCACTGCGGAAACATAGATATCAGCGAAAGCCAGTTCGCGGTCCACCTTGGCGTCGGTAATAAAAACCTGGTGCAGGCGCGGATCACTTATCTCCCGGATTAGCAATTCCGAGAGATCCTGGCGGATGCGGTCTGCAATACGTTGAAGCCGGATGTTGGATGGCATAGGTTATTTTCTATTGATGATACACGATTGATATTAATCAATCGTAAGAAAAGTTAACTCAGTTTCGGTTTTCTCTAATCGGTTTCGGTTTTCTCTAAAAGGAAACATTCAATTACATCGCCGATCTGAACGGCATTGAAATTCTTCAGCCCAAGACCGCATTCGAAACCCTGGCGGATCTCGCGTGCATCTTCCTTCTCATGCTTGAGCGAGCCGACTTCGCCTTCATAAACGATATCCTTGCCGCGCGTAACCCGGATCTTGCCATTTCGGCGGATTTCGCCTTCGGTTACCCGGCAGCCGGCGACGTTACTCCCTTTCGATAAACTGAATACCTGTAATACAACTGCCTTGCCGATTGGTTTCTCAGTGAACTCCGGAGCAAGCATCCCTTTAAGGGCTTTTTCTACATCTTCGATCAGGCGGTAGATAATGTCGTAAAGACGGATATCCACGCCTTCTTTTTCAGCCAGGCGGCGTGCAGCAATATCTGCCTGAACACTGAAACCGAAGACAATTGCCTGGGAAGAGGATGCCAGCAATACGTCATTCTCACTGATGTTCCCGGTCTCGGCGTAAAGTACATTAATGGCAATTTCGCCTTTGCCCAGGTTGTTAATTTCATTGACGATCGGTTCCAGGGAGCCCTGCACATCAACTTTCAGAATGATGTTCAGTTCCTTGGTTTCGCCAGATTTCACTTTGGAGAACAGCTCTTCCAGGGTCAATTTTTTCGACTGGGTAACCTGCTTCTTGGATGCCTCGGTGCGTTCCAGAATAATTTGGCGGGCTTCCTTTTCCGTTGCGACAGTCTGGAAAACATCGCCGGCGGCGGGCATGCCGCTGAGGCCCATGACAGAGACCGGGAAGGATGGCCCGGCTTTGTCCACTTTTTCTCCCCGCCAATCGAACATGGCGCGCAGATGTCCAAAAGCATTGCCGGCCACGACAATACTGCCTGTCTCCAGCGTTCCATTCTGCACCAGCAGCGTGGCAACGGGTCCCTTGGATTTATCCAACTCTGCTTCGATGACCGTGCCAATTACTGAACCTTTGGCATTGGCGCGGATATCCGTGTTATCTGCCACCAGCAAAACAGCTTCCAGCAAATCGTCGATGCCTTGTTTCTGTTTGGCTGAAACCGGGATCACCATGGTATTGCCACCCCATTCATCGGGCGCCAGGTCGTTTTCACTGAGCTGCTTTTTGACCAGTTCCGGGTTGGAATTGGCCTTATCGACCTTATTGAGGGCAACAATTATGGGTACACGGGCGGCCTTGGCATGGGCAATGGCTTCTTTTGTTTGTGGCATAACGCCGTCGTCTGCAGCTACCACCAGAATGACAATGTCTGCACCCTGCGCGCCGCGGGCACGCATGGCGGTAAATGCTGCATGACCAGGAGTGTCCAGGAATGTAATTTGCCGGCCTTTCAACTCTACCTGATAGGCACCGATATGTTGCGTAATGCCGCCGGCTTCCCCGTCAGCGACATGTGCATGCCGAATCGCATCCAGCAGGGAGGTCTTGCCATGGTCAACATGACCTAGAATGGTAACGACCGGCGGACGCGGCGTCAACGACGATTCGTCTTCGTCGGCGATGGTCTGCCGCCAGAGCGGAACTTCACCGGTCTCTTTTTCCTTGGGAGCATCCTGGTTTTCCAGTGCGACTTCGAAACCCATTTCGTCAGCCAAAATAGCGGCCGTGTCGAAATCAATCGCCTGGTTTATGCTGGCCATGACCCCGTTACTCATTAACTTTTTTATAATCTGGATTGGGCTCACTTCAATGATTTGAGCGAAATCACGGATGGTGATATTCGCGGGGAGTTCAATCTTTTTGGTCTTTATATCGCTCATACGGCACCTCTTTCATCAAACTGCCTGTGTGGCAAGTCGCCTTATCCATACAAGCGGGCTGTGCGGGTCCGGAGCCTGTAGGTTGCGTTCTTAAAAACAACCTGACTGGCCTGCCGGCTGAGCGATTGGTTGATCGTCAGCCCATGGGGACTCTATTCTGATTTACTTTATTAACACTGGCTGCCTCACCATCATCTGGCAGGGTCTGCATAAACTGGTGCAGGCGGTCCAGGTCATCGGGCGTCAGATTTACTTTCAAGGCGTGGGCCAGCGGACCTTTCAGGCCTTTTTCCCAACAATCACGAACATTGTGCAGGTAAGCACCTCGCCCAGCCATTTTACCGGTCGGATCCACTTGCACACCTTCCGGCTGACGTACCAGGCGAAGCAAGGCACGCTTTGGCAGCACCATTCGACAACCTACACAAGTGCGCTGGGGGATATGTTTGGGCCGTTTTACAGGTTTGCCAGACACCTTAATCAATCCACGCGGCAGGCAGATGCCGCCGCAACAATGCGGTTATTCCCATTCTTCCAGTACTGTATCATCGTCGCCACGTTTGTGCTTCTTGCGGGCCACGACCTCGCCGCGCTTTTCGTCGAATTCCAATTCGCGGCCTTTCTTGGCTTTCTTTTCTTTCTTTTTGTTGCGCTCTTCTTCGCTTTCTTCTTCAGCAGCAGCCGGGACGGCAATGACATTTTGCAACGAGAAGAGCTTGTCAAAGTCTTTTTCTTCTTTTGGCTCTTCGGCAGGCGCAACTGCCTCAGGCGTTGCCTCCACGATGGCTGCGGCCTCTTCGGCAACAGGTTCGGCTTGTAATGGAGCTACTTCAACGGGAGTTTCCACCCCGGCTTCACTAACAACCTCGGGTGCTGCTTCGACAGGCTTTTCGGGTTCAGGGAATGAAATGGCTGCCAGCGCCTCCTGGATGGATTGCATGGCCTTGGGACCAATGCCGGCGAGGCTGAGAACACTATCCGGGTTAAGCTTCATCGCCATCATCAAATTGCCGACCGTGCGGTGTTCCGCTTCGGTCAGGATGGTATAAACATGATCAGGCAGGTTCAAGGTGGCAATATCTGCATCAAAAGCAGCATCCGGAACGTCGGCACGGGCCGCGGAAACCAATTCTTTCTCTGCTGCAGCTTCAGCCTTTTTCTGTTCCACGGTGCGGCGTTCCACACGATCAACGAACTGGATCAAAGAGAGGAACTCTTCGGGGGTCAGAGGACGCCCAGCACTCTTCTTGGACAATATTTCTTCGATGACGGGAATGTGATCGTGTTCCACCTCAGCGATATTTGCCAGGCTAGGATCGCTTTGTACTTTAACAATGGCGTCTGAAGCAGCCTCGGTCAGAGACTTGATATCAATCCGCCAGCCGGTCAGTTTGGCAGCCAGGCGGGCATTCTGGCCGTCGCGGCCAATTGCCAGGCTTAACTGGTCTTCCTGAACAACCACGGTGGCGGTTTTTTCTACTTCATTCAGATAAACACCGGAAACCTTGGCTGGGCTGATTGCCTTGGAGATATAAATGACCGGGTCGGTATTCCACTCGATAATATCAATCTTCTCATCGTGCAATTCCTTGACGATGGCCTGGATACGCACGCCCCGAATACCTACACAGGCTCCAACAGGATCCACATTAGGCAGGGTGGCCGAAACGGCCACTTTAGCGCGCTGGCCCGGCTCGCGGGAAATGGCGCGAATTTCAACAATTCCGTGATAAATTTCCGGGACTTCGTTTTCCAGAAGCCGGCGCAAGAAATTTCGATGCGAGCGGGAAAGGATGATTTGCGGGCCGCGCGGGCTTTCCTTGACTTCCAGGATGATGGCGCGTACCCGGTCATGAACTTTAAATCGTTCGCCCGGGATCTTCTGGTTCTGAGGCATAATCCCCTCGGCTTTCATGTCCAAGCCGACAGTGGCACCCTGGGTCATATTGACTGCCTGAACCACTCCGCTGACAATTTCGCCGACCTGTTTTTCGTAATAGTCGGATTGCATCTGGCGTTCTGCTTCGCGGATGCGTTGTTGGATAACCTGGCGGGCTGTTTGGGCGGCTACCCGGCCAAAGTCCTTGGGAGTGGATTCGACAATAGCCATATCGCCCAGATTGATCTCCGGGCTTACCCGCCGGGCGTCTTCAAGCAACACCTCGGTTCGTTCATCTTGTACATCTTCGACAACTTCTTTCTCGACGAAGATGCTCACCTCTCCGGTGTCTGGATTAATTTTGGCATCAACCTGCTGAGCGTTGGATGCGTTTACAGCGCGCCGATATGCAGAGACCATGGCCAATTCGATGGCCGAAAGGATGATCTCCCTGGGCAGTTGTTTTTCTTCCAACACTTCGTTGAACGCCAGTGCAAATTCGTTCTTCATAATCAACCTGCTCCCCGAAATCTCTATTACACGCAGAAAAGTGGGGGTCGCCCACTTTTCGATGCGTTCGGTATAGGAAATACAATTACGAACAAGATTTTAGCATACATGCTTAAAAGTTGCAAGGATTTAATGAGAATAATGATCTGAAAATTCTCCTGTTAGGTCAGCGTGTTCCTTCCTGAAAAAGGGTCTTTAATAATCTTGGGTCAGAGGGGATGTGTGATCCGATGCAGGTGTAATCCGGCGATTTGTTCCCGGAATGCATAAAGGATTACAGCCAGAACGATCAGGATAAAAGTCAGACCGGCTGCCCAATCGAGCACGATCTGAATCAGTGGCAATTTCCAGTCCGGCTGGCGGCGGTTCAAAAATTCGATCAGTTTTTTATAGTCTGAAACCGGGATCAAGGAGAACAGTTTTGAATTATTCTGCTTGGGAAAAACGTAACCGGTAGGATCGGTCATGTTGTAATAACCGTTTTGGATATCAAAGACAGAACCTTCGTGGACGAGTGGAAGAAAAGAAGTCGGCCCCAGCAGCGGATCATAATGATGGGTGGTATTGCTGGCCTGCGCCTCGAATACTTCATAATCATTCATGGCAGGAATGATTCGTTGGACCGGGAAAGTATTCCCCGCTTGGATTTTTCCATAGGTCTGTGAAATGATAGTAGTATCGAAATTCCGTCCCTGGGTGCTCATCGGGAGCAGGTAATATGCCCATAACGAAACCAGGAAAAGCCCATTCAAAAAAACAAACCCGAAGATTGTCCTTCCAACTGATTTTCCCTTCATCCAATGATCAAATGCTTGAACCCCCAGGATTGCCAGAGGGAGGATGAACGAAGCGATAAAGCGAGTGTTGGTTCGCAATGACCTGAAGAGTGGCCATTCCTTCACTGTGTCAAACATAAATCCACGTGCCGTTGAAATTTGAAAAACAAATGTTACGGAAATAATAAGGCATATCCCGGCGATGACCTTTGAAGACAGGTTCCTTTTATTATCTAAATGCGGTTTATGGAACAATACAGTCCAAATCCCATATATGAGTAAGATAATTAATGCCGGAGAGATGGAACTGTCCACTTCCCAGAAGCCGTAGGGAGTCCCGGTCCATTTTGTCAGTCGGACGACAAAATCAAGACTACTCTTGCCAATCAATTTCAGGAAAGGCAGAGATGTCATTACGCCGATCAGTTGAAAAACGCCACCTATGATACTCGAGGACAAACTAACAAAGTAATGATCCTCCACAGGGCGGGGGAAGGTTTGCATGTAAGTGGTAATTGCATAGAGTTTGGAACCGCATAGGAGAAGCGTGAGAATTCCTCCCCAGATGACAACCTGTGCTATTTTTTTAAAGTTATACAAACCAGGTCTCAGGTAATAAATGATCGGAATGGTTACAATGGATGTGAAAAGACACATAAAGCCAATGTAGACCCCGCCAGAATTTAGGAGGATTGCACCGGTGAAGGAAATCAATATTCCTGCGAGCCAGGCCGGGATTTTTCGGTAAAACAATGCAAACACCGGAACCACGATCAACGGGAAAGTGATTTTATCGGCGTGTCCGACCACCAATCTTTCGATAAAGAAGCCGTTTGCGATAAAGAAGCTTGCGCCTAATATTGCTGATAAAGGTTTGAGCTCCAAAACGTCCCGTAATAGTAGGAACGTGACCCAAAATCCTGCAATGATATAAACTATGCTACTCATCAGAATTGCAATATATGGATTCGCGAAAAAGGTGAAAAATTGTTGGAATGAAAATTGCATCTGAAGTGGGTTCGGGTAAGCCGGCAGACCGCCTCCAAAACTGGGGGTATACCATTCGATGCTGAACCCGTTGACTCTATAGTGCAATAAAGTATCCAACAGGCGCGGACCAAATAGCCGGTAATCGCTCCCCACCAGAGGGTATGTGGCGCCAGTGTATTGAACAATAAAAAAAATGATGACCAGGATGTTCAGAGCGATCAGGGCATAATATAAGTTTCTATATTTCATCAAAGTGACTCTTATTTCGATTTGAGGTTTGTGCAATTATCGAAAACGCTTTTTCACACCTCATCGCCTCGAAAATCGTAGATCCCGCCTGTAATATTCCATGTCCGTTTACAATCCGGACATAGAATTTGCTGGTCCGCAATTATTAGCGGCGCATGACCACATTCCGGGCACTTAAAGGAAGCAGAAATATCATACTTATCTCGCGGAAGTGGATTTTCCCCAACAACCCTGGCGAGAAGAAAAACGCTGGGCGTATATTGCGCCACCATCCCGGTCCATTGGAAGACGGAATCAAGGCCCGCCAGCAGGCCGGGAGGAATGATCTGTTTGAGCAGGTTTATCCGGAAATGGGAGACGGTCAGGGTTTTTTCGATACGGAAACCAAGATTTGTCAGCCAGTCATGGACACTGCGGGGATGGAAATCAAAATTCAGGGTCGTGAATTCCACCGATTCTGGCGCGAATGGGCTCCAGGTTTGCAGATGCAGCGCATACCGCAAGATGGATTTTATGTTGCGCTTATTGGCGAATTCCAGGATAAATTTTCCCCCGGGGCGCATTACGTTCCTTACCTGGCGCAACGCAGCCGGGGCATCTGCCATATGGTGTAATACCCGGATCATGGTCGCGGCATCAAATAACCCATCCACAAAGGGCAACCGGTAGATGTCTGCTGCTACATACGTGTAGCGATCAGAATCCCCCAGGAGTTCCTGGGCCTGTTTCAGTTGCGTGCGGGAATAGTCTAACAGGATAACATGTTCGAAGCCGCTATAGCGCCGGGTGTTACGACCGGCTCCGGCACCAAGTTCCAATAACAACTTACCCTGCTTTGGCAGCAGCCGTTTGATTGCAATAGCTTCACATAGGTCTTCATATTCACGCCCACCTTTTTTCCAAAAACGAGTTTGGTAGTCAGACCCTTCGTAATCACAGACAGGCGGTCGTTTCTCGTCAGGCATCTTATTTCCCGTCGAAACCTCGTCCCACCCCTCGATAAGAAAACCCAAGCGAACGAACTTCGGCGGGATCATAAACATTGCGCCCATCAAAAAGGATAGGTGTCTTCATAAGCGTGCGGATGCGGTCCAGATCCAATTGCTTAAACTCGTTCCATTCTGTAATCACAACCAGGGCATCACTATCTTTGGCCATATCGTAAGGATCATCAACCATCGTAACATCCGGCAAAATGCCATGGGCATTTTCGGCTGCCACCGGGTCATACGCGCGCACAGTTGCGCCCCCGTCAATAAGCATCTGGGCAATATCAATGGAAGGAGCTTCGCGCATATCATCGGTGTTGGGTTTGAAAGCCATGCCCAGCAGGCCGATGGTTTTCCCCTGTAAAGTGCCGAGCATTTCTTCGATATGTTTGACTACTTTCCGGCGACGATCGTAATTTGCATGCGTGACTGTATTCAGGATTCTCGGCTCAACCCGTTTTTCTTCTGCCATAAAAGCCAAGGCTTTTACATCCTTGGGGAAGCATGAACCGCCCCAACCAAGACCTGCATCCAGCATGGCTGAACCAATCCGTTTGTCGTAGCCCATCCCTACCGCAACTTCTTTCACATCCGCCCCGAGGGCCTCACAGATATCGGCAATTTCATTAATAAAAGAGATCTTGGTTGCAAGGAACGCATTGGAGGCGTATTTTATCATCTCAGCAGTACGCAAGTCGGTGATAATAATCGGGGAGCGCAGCGGCAAGTGCAACTGGGCGACCTTTTCAGCGGCTTCGCGGTCGAACGATCCGAGAACGGTGCGGTGAGGTTGGTTGAAATCACCGATCGCAGTCCCTTCGCGCAGGAACTCCGGGCAGGAGACCACTGCAAATGGAATGGGTTTTGGCTGATTATTCTTTATGATGTCGGCCACCCAGTCCCCGGTTCCTACCGGGACGGTGGATTTATTGATGATGATCAAGCATGCTGACATGGTCTGGGCGATTGTTTTTGCAGCAGCCGCCACATATTGCAAATCGGCTTCACCATTGGCTCCGGATGGAGTGGCCACTGCGATGAAGGCAAACTCTGTATCTTTCAGTGCTTCGGCATAGGAGGTGGTAAAAGTCAGACGATGGGCGTGAACATTGCGATCTACTAATTCCTCCAGCCCTGGCTCGTAGATCGGCATGATGCCTTTGTTCAGGTTTTCTATGCGCTTTTCGTTCACATCCAAAGCGATGACGCGATTCCCCATATCGGCGAAGCAGGCAGCAGTGACCAGCCCCACATATCCTATACCAACGACGCAGATTTGTTTCATCTTTTCTCCTGAAGAATTTTGTAATAGCCGCCTTAATATACCAGAAAAAATCAAATGCCAGCTATGCCTTTATGAAATTTCCCACCATCCTTGTGGATGCGATTCTGCGATAACCTAAAAATTAGCTTTGATGTAAGAGACCATCAAAAAGTTTTGAAAAACCCGTCAGACGAACCTGAACGTGGGATCCGATCACCCATTCACCGGCTTGTCGTTTAGAATTTTGTTGATCGTGTCGCCGAAATTTACCACATCGATGGGTTTTGAAATATAGCCATCAAAGCCCGATTCCATGGCGCGTTTGCGATCACCGGGAAGAGTGTGGGCGGTAAGCGCCATGAGAGGAATATGAGATGTGTTGGGATCATCTTTAAGTTGCCGGGCGGCAGTCCAGCCATCGATCCCAGGCAGGGAGAGATCCATCAATATCAGGTCTGGCAGTTCTTTTCGGGCCAGATCCAGGGCTTCCTGCCCATCATGCCCGGCCAGCACTACACAACCGGCGCGTTCAAGCAAGAAACGAACCAATTCAAAATTATCTTCGTTATCTTCCACCAGCAGAACGCGGTTTTTGACCATAATGACTCCTCGGATGTACTATACTCAAACTGGGGCATTTCGTCAATTACAAATGTCTTTCAGAAAATAAAGGAAGGACCAATCGCTAACCCCTCCCTAATTCTAAAAGCGATTCACAATATATGTTTGTGGTATATTGAAAATTATGAAAATCCTCTTTGTTGCAGATGGGCGTTCCCCAACCACACTCAGCTGGTTGCGATACTGGATGGAGAAAGGTCATGCTGTTCACCTCATTTCAACGTTTCCATGTGATATTCCAGCGGGATTAATCTCATTTCATATACTCCCGGTAGCCTTCGCAAGCATGGCGGGGGGACAGCTGAAAAACACGCCGGGGGCGCTCGCCAGCACCGGCAAGGCAGCTTCCCTGCGCGGCATTTTGCGATTGCTGCGCTATTACCTTGGTCCCATCAGCCTGCCATTTTACCAGGGACGTTTTCGCAGCCTGGTGGCTGCCATCCAGCCAGATCTGGTGCATGCCCTTCGTATTCCGTTTGAAGGAATGCTGTCTGTTGCTACCCCTGCTGGAATCCCGCTGGTGGTATCCACCTGGGGCAATGATATTACTTTGCATGCGCGCGGCTCATTCTTAATGTCGCGTTTGACAAAACGTGTATTATTCCGAGCTGATGGATTAATCACTGACACGCAGCGTGATATCCAATTGGGCTATGAGTGGGGTTTTAGGGCCGGAAAGCCGATCCTGACCGTACCAGGAGCGGGAGGCATCCGGCTGGAGGAAATCGAGACAGTTCCAGCTTCCGTAATTTTGCCGGAGGAATTACCCGATGCCCCGGTCATTGTCAACCCACGCGGTCAGCGCCCCGGAAGCTTGCGACAGGATGTTTTTTTTCAGGCCATCCCGGAAGTCTTGCGTAAATTCCCGCAAGCGGTTTTCGTCTGCCCTTCCCTTCGAGGCGATGCGGAATCTGAGCATCTGGTCGATATTCTGGGAATACGAGCCAATACCAAATTATGGCCTCGCTTAAGCCAGGCACAGTTATGGAGGTTGTTCCAACTTTCTCAGATATTTGTCTCCCCCAGTATACACGATGGGACGCCCAATTCGTTGTTGGAAACGATGTCCTGTGGTTGTTTCCCGGTCGTGGGCGATATCGAATCGATGCGCGAATGGGTGCGGCCAGGAATTAATGGCTTGCTGGTGGATGCAACGGTTGCACACTCGATTGCAGATGCCATTGTGCAAGCAATCAGCCAGCCCGCACTACGAACAAAAGCGGCTGCGTATAATGCCGCGCTGATCGTAGAACGGGCTGCTTATTTGCCCAATATGGCACGAGTCGAGACGTTTTACACGAACTTAATATCCAATAGATAAGTTCCGTTTTTTGCAATCAGTGTGTGGTTTATGCCTTAGGCGCCCGCAGGATTTCCAAACGTTCCTGTAATTCGATCCGTTTGGTGTTGGCTGCTTGCCTGATTTCATTTGCAAAGGCCTGGGAACGGTCGTTGATTTGCGTGCGCATTTCCGCGCCCGATGCAGGAGCGAACAATAAAGCCATGGTCGCACCTATGACTCCGCCGATGGTCGCGCCTATGAAGAAACTAAAAACCCGCCGCATAGTAACCTCCTGTGAAAGACGATGATTATTGTCTCTATTATAGAGCAGAATAAGGGGAGTTGCTAGATTGCTATTGTACTGGTTTTGTGGAATAATCAAACTATCTGCGTGTATCTTATCGAACGCGACAGAGTTGGTATGCAAATGAATGAATATGATCGCCTGCGGATGGTTCTTCCTGAAATTGTTTTTCGCTGGCCCCTACCCATTGGAGGGTACCATGTCAACAAAAGTTCCAGAATCCAATATTCTCACAGTTAATAAAAAGAAAACCATACAAACCTTTCGGTTGAAAAAAGAGCGTGGCGAACCGATCACCATACTGACGGGTTATGATTACCCCACCGCACTGGCTCTTGACCAGGCTGGCATTGACGCCATCCTGGTAGGAGATTCGCTCGGAATGGTGGTATTGGGTTACGAGGATACTGTGCCTGTGACTATGGAGGAAATGCTTCACCACTGCCGCGCAGTAGCGCGTGGTGCAAGATCGGCATTGCTCATCGGAGATATGCCCTTTATGTCTTATCAGGTCTCCGTGGAAAAAGCTGTCCAAAATGCCGGACGGTTCCTCCAGGAGGGAGGCATGCACGTGGTCAAGCTGGAGGGCGGACGAGAACGCCTGGATACTATCCGTGCCATAACCAGCGCAGGAATTCCGGTGATGGGGCACCTTGGCCTGACGCCGCAATCTGTTCATGCCCTGGGAGGTTTTCGCCCCCAGGGACGTACCACAGCCGCTGCCAAACGCATCCTGGAGGATGCTCTTTTGCTCGAAGAAGCCGGTTGTTTCAGCCTGGTTCTGGAATCGGTGCCTGCCCGCCTGGCAGAACTTATTTCCCGGCGCATCACTATTCCAACCATTGGTATCGGAGCTGGAGCGGGCTGCGATGGGCAAGTGCTTGTGGTTCATGATATGCTGGGCCTGTTTGATCGTTTCACACCAAAATTCGTTAAAAAGTACGCCGACTTTCACGGGGAGATGCAGCGTGCCATTGGAGAATATATCAGCGATGTGCTGGCACGAAGCTATCCATCAGAAGAGCACACGGTGGAAATGCCTGATGAAGAATGGCAGGATCTTTTGGATGAAATAGCTTAGCTGAGCCTCGATGAAACCTGAACTATTAATTGTTGGCAGCGGCGCGCTTGCCACACTTTTTGCTGCCCGGCTTTCGGCGGCAGGTGTAAATATCACGATGCTCGGTTCCTGGCAGGAAGGCCTGTCAGCTTTACGCAAAGCCGGGGTGCGTTTGGAAGGCGGGGATAACCAAATTGTGCAAGCCACCGACAACCCGGCGGATTGCCTGGGAGCGAAGTACGCCCTGGTACTGGTGAAATCCTGGCGAACGGATCATAGTGCTTCCCAACTGGCGGAATGCCTGGCGGAAGATGGTCTGGCCGTGACACTTCAAAACGGCCTGGGGAATGATACGTTCCTTGCCAAATGCCTTGGCCTTCAGCGGGTTTCCCGCGGCGTGACTACTCTTGGAGCGACCTTGCTGGCTCCTGGTCTGGTTCGTCCTGCAGGAGACGGAGAGATTACCCTCGAAACGCATTCCCGGCTCAGCGGGCTGGTGGAAATATTGCGATTGGCGAGATTTGATTTTCGCATAACCGAGAATATGGAGCCAGTTGTCTGGGGCAAGCTGATCATCAACGCTGCGATCAACCCTATAACCGCCGTATTGCGGGTAAAGAACGGTGAATTACTTACCAATCCGGCTGCCCATGCTTTGATGAACGAGCTTGCCAGCGAGACTGCCCAGGTGGCGAAGGCGCTCCCAGTGAAATTGCCCTTTTTGGATCCAGTACGGGCAGTGGAAGAAGTAGCCCAACGCACTGCGGAAAACATTTCATCCATGCTTCAGGATGTTTTGCGCGGCGTTACCACTGAAGTGGATGCCATTAATGGGGCGGTCATCCGGGTGGGAGAGCAGAAGGGAGTCGATGTATCTGCCAATCGGGCAATCTGTTCGCTCGTAAAAGCAATTTCTTTTCATGATAAGTTATAATCCACTCCATCCATCGGAGACGTAAGATGCGCAAGCTTATATCGATACTTCTGCTGTGGTTCGTCTTGCTCATTCCTTTTTCTGTCCAGGCGCAGAGTCAATTACATCTCAGTTTGGTAAGTGTGGATATCTGGCCGGAATATGACCGGGCGGCAGTATTAACGATTGACCATATCACGTTGGCTCCTGATACCGTTTTGCCTGCCAGCCTTACCTTGCGTGTGCCATTGGGGGCAGAGATCAACGCAGTTGCGGTTGTAAATACAACCGGCAATTTAATCAATGCGCCATACAACAGCACGGACCAGGCGCCATGGTCTGTCCTTACCATCTCCACTACATCACTGCAAGTGCAGGTTGAGTATTACACGGCCCTGATCAAGAACGGTATAACGCGGCATATCTCTTACAATTGGGCCGGGGATTATACGGTTGATACTATGGAAATTGACTTCTTACGGCCCCTGGGTGCAGAAAGTCCGACCATCAGCCTTCCGCCGGTGGAAACCAGTCCAGGCCAGGATGGCCTGACAAATTACCGGATGGAGGCTGCAGACCTAAAGGTCGGCATGCCGTTTGCTTTGACGATTGATTACCAGCGCCAGACGGATGCATTAAGTATTTCCAGCCTGCCAGTGCAGGCTGCTTCCACGCCTGGACCGGATACCCCCGGGCACTTTTCAATGACTGGCATTTTACCCTGGGTGCTGGCGGGAATCGGATTGTTGTTGATCGGTGCCGGTATAGCCGGTTTCGTCACATGGCAGCGAGGCAGCCAGATGACTAGAATGATCAAACGACAAAAACCAAGACCACAAAAAGAAGGTGAAGATGACTTCATTTATTGTTCTCAATGCGGCAAACGCGCCCAGCCTGGCGATGTATTCTGCCGCACATGTGGTACTCGTTTAAAAAGAGCCGCAACGGATTAATCCGCTTCTCATCCGTGTTTAATCTATCTATGTAAAAATCCAAGGACAGCTTATGTTGGAGGTACCTCATGCAGCCATCCCCTAATACTGGTAAAAGAGGCCGTGGTAAGTTTATCGTGGGTGGCGTATTGATCCTTGCGGCGGTGGTTTACCTGATTTTTTCATCCACCCAGGCGAACGCAGAATACTTCATGACCATCAATGAATTACATGTCAAGAGCGCCAGCCTTGTCGGACGCAGTTTGCGAATCTCAGGCGCGGTTGTTGGCAGCACCATCCAGTTCAATCCCAATACACAAAATTTGACCTTCGATATCGCTAATGTTCCTGGCGACAATGCGACCATCACAGCCCAGGGCGGGTTGGCGAAAGTCTTGCATGTGGCTGTCACAGACCCAACGACCAGGCGTCTGAGCGTAGTCTATAACGGCCCCAAGCCTGACATGATGCGGGATGAAGCCCAAGCGATCATCACCGGCCATTTGGGGGTTGATGGCGTTTTTCATGCCGATGAACTCCTGCTCAAATGCCCGACCAAATATCAAGAGGCTGTCCCCTCACAGGTAAGTGGAAATTGAAGAAACAATCCTATTCAGGATGGGGCGTTAGTATAACGGGGGTTTCATGTTAGCACAATTCGGTTTTGGCATTTTAATAATTACCTTCCTGTTGGCACTTTTCAGTGCAAGTGCAGCAATTTCCGGCTATTTCTTGAAATCTGATCGTTGGGTGGAAAGCTCACGGCGGGCCTTGCAATTGACATTCGTGCTTATCAGTCTTTCTGCGCTGTCCCTGATATATATGCTGGCAACCGGCCATTTTGAAGTGGAATATGTTTTCTCTGTCACCAGCCGGGATATGCCGCTTTATCTCAAGATCACTGCCTTATGGGGGGGGCAAGCCGGTTCTTTAATCCTTTGGTCATGGTTAATGTCGGCTTTCGCTACGGCGGTCACATTCAGAAAATGGGATCGTGACCGCGAGTTCCTGCCATGGGTTGTGGCGGTGACGGCAATTACTCTGGCATTTTTCCTTTTGCTGAGCGTTTTCTTCGAAAACCCCTTTGCCCGATTATGGCAGACATTCAATGGTCAAGTCGCTCCTTCCATGTTTGCGCCGGCCGGCTCGACTCTTTACATTCCGTCAGATGGCCAGGGGTTGAATGAACTTCTTCGTCACCCGGGAATGGTTTTCCACCCACCCATGCTGTACCTGGGTTTTGTTGGGTTTGTCATTCCTTATGCGTTCGCCATTGCTGCACTTGTCACCGGCCGCACTGATGATCGCTGGGTGCGCATTACCCGGCGCTGGACACTGGTGGCCTGGTTGTTCCTTTCAATCGGGTTGGTGCTGGGAATGCTCTGGGCGTACGATGTGCTCGGCTGGGGCGGCTATTGGAGCTGGGATCCGGTGGAGATTGCTGCCCTGATGCCCTGGCTGGCAGGCACGCCTTTCCTGCATTCCATCATCATCCAGGAGAAACGCGGCATGTTGAAGCAATGGAACATGCTACTGATCATCCTGACCTATTCCCTGGTCATCTTCGGTACGTTCCTGACGCGCTCTGGCGTGCTTTCCTCCGTCCATGCGTTTTCCGAAAGTGCCTTCGGCCCGATTTTCTTTGTGTTTATCGGGATCACTTTTATCCTTTCGATTGCCCTTCTGATCCATCGCTGGAGCGATCTGCGTGCCGAAGGCGAGATGAAATCCCTGCTCTCGCGCGAAGCACTTTTCCTGCTCAATAACCTGCTTTTCATAGGTATCCTGATAGTCTGTTTCTGGGGAGTTGTCTTTCCACTAATTTCAGAAGTAGTAACCGGGCAGCAATTAACGGTCGGTCCGCCATTTTATGAGCGAGCGACCGGACCATTGTGGGCAGCCCTGCTGGTATTGATGGGTATCGCTCCGCTTTCTGCCTGGGGATATTCCACCCTCAAAACCATCGGTCGCACGGCCTGGAAGCCATCCATCCCAACCCTTTTGGTGCCGGTGATCCTATTTGTTTTCGATGTCCATAATTGGATCGCTTTGCTCGGCTTTACACTGGTGTCGTGGGTTATTTTCATTACTCTTTATGAATATTGGCGAGGCATCCGGGCACGCCAAAAATCACAAGGTGAGAATTTCTTTGCTGCACTTTCCCGCCTGACTGAGCGCAACCGACGGAGGTATGGCGGTTATATCATTCATATTTCCATTGTGGTAATGGCATTAGGAATTATTGGGATCGGAAACTTCCAGACCCAGACGCAGCAGACTCTGGCAGTTGGCCAGCAGATGCAAATCTCTGGTTACACCCTGCGCTATGATTCTCTGGCCCAATTTCCGTACCTAGATGGCCGGCAGGTGACCAGGGCGGTCTTGAGCGTATTCGAAGATGGAAAACTGCTCGGCGAGGTGCATCCGCGCTACGATGTTTACCCGGATGGCCAGCCGGTGACCGTCCCGGGCATTCGGAGCACCCTGGGGAATGATCTGTATGTGGTGCTGGTCAACTGGGAGAATGTCTCAGTTGAGCAAACTCCTTTCAAAGTTTATGACAACCCGCTGGTCAACTGGTTATGGATCGGCAGCGTAATTCTTTTGCTGGGCACATTAGTAGCGGCCTGGCCGGAGAAGGAAGAAATTACAAGTGAGAAATAGAAGGAAGACGGGTGCAGTAAAATAGTTTATGAAATTAAAGAACTTTGTCCAACTGGCTTTTTGCTCGCTGATCATTACGCTCTCATTTCTTTCAGCCAGCGCAGTTTCAGCCCAGCAGCCGACGCCCTCGGATGATGAAGTCAATGCCATTGCCCGGCAGTTGTTTTGTCCGATATGTCAGAACACCCCTCTGGATGTTTGTCCTACCCAGGCCTGTCATGATTGGCGCGAACTTATCCGGCAGATGCTGGCCGAAGGCAAGACACCCGATCAGATCAAACAATACTTTGTTGATCATTACGGAGCGCGCGTGTTATCCGAACCGCCCCAGACAGGGCTGAACTGGTTGGTGTATATTGTCCCGCCGGTGGCATTCCTGCTTGGCGTTTTCCTGCTCTTCCGGGCATTCCAGGCATGGAAACGAAAGCCAAATGAGCCTGTCCCTGAGGTTGCTGGCGGGCCTGCTTCCGACGAGAAAGATGAATATGTCTCACGCCTCGAAGAAGAATTGCGCAAGCGAAAATAGGGAAGATCATGGAACAAAACGGAACAAATCCAACGGCTAAACCAAGGCGCGGCGCGCCGCTTTGGGCGCAGCTCCTGGTCTGGGCTGGGCTGCTGGCCTTGCTTGTCGTTCTCGGGCTGGGATTATTCCGGGCACAGCATCCGATCTTGTCCGTTGGCTCGAAAGTGCCTGATTTTGCGCTCAAACTATTTGATGGATATCCATATCAGGGTGCAAAACAGGTTAGCCTGACGGCTTTACGAGGCAAGGTGGTGGTGGTCAATTTCTGGGCTTCCTGGTGCGTTACTTGTGCAGATGAATCCCCGGTGATGGAGTCAGCCTGGAACTATTACCAGTCCAAGGGGCAGGTGGTTTTCCTGGGTGTGGACTATACCGATGTGGACGCGAAAGCACTCCAATTTCTGACCACATACCATCTTACCTATCCGAATGGTCCAGACCTGGGCACGCGCATTACCCCCATATTCAACCGTAATATTGCCATGCCAGAAACGTACATTGTTGACCAGCAAGGCATCCTGCGGGCCGAACAAATCGGCCCATTCCAGTCCCTGGCGGATATTCGCTCTGCCATTGACCCATTAATTAACGGGAAGTAAGCATGGACCTTGGTGCCATTTTTTTACTTTTGGGAGTGATCGTAATTGTTGTAGTATTCGTGGCGCAGCCATTTACCCTGCGCTGGCGGGCCAAAGTCCAAAGCGAACAGGCGGTATCCGTGCTTCTGGCTAACCGCGAAAATGCTCTTAGCGCCCTGCAAGAATTGGATTTCGATTTTAAGTTGGGTAAAATCCTGCCGGAAGAATATTCCATCCAGCGAGCCAGCCTTCTTCAGATGGGAGCAGAAGCTCTACGGCGCCTGGACGAAATTCAAGCTGCCCAACCTGCTCCAGTACAAGAACCGATTAAACAGGTGGCTAAAATAAAAGCAATTAATCCGCTCGCCGATGAGGATCTGGAAGACCTGGTCGCCAAACGTCGAATGGCGCGCCAACAAAAGGCGGCCGGTTTCTGTCCAAAATGCGGCAAGCCGATATTGCAATCTGATCGATTTTGTTCATCCTGCGGTCAGGTGGTTGATTCGAAGCTTTCCGGACTTAATGAATAGGGAATTGACCAATGAAATTTCGTCTGACTGCACTGGCCGTTGTTCTTTGCTCATTCCTTGTAGCTTGTTCTTTGGCCGAGGATATCACTCCTCCACCTGGCTATACCCATCCACCCTCTGCTCCCACCCTGGCACCCATCACCTCCACCGTGGTGGTCCCCTCAACCGTTTCGCCAGCAACTGCCACGAGCGAGATCACTCCTGCAACTACACAATCGAATGCGCCAGCGGCAAATGGCACAACTACCCCGGGTGCATCTCTTGGCACCTTCACCGGCACATTGTCCAATGGATCGGGCGGGGCCATCCCGGCAGGGCAGACCGTCACGCTGGTAGGACTTGACCAGGATCAGACCGGCAGCTATCAAAAAATTTCGGAATCCCAGTCACCCGTAAACGGAGATGGGTCTTATCAATTCACTGGGGTGGCAGTAGCGCTTAACCGTGCTTTTCTCATTATCTCGAGCTATGGAGGCGTGGAATACCAGTCCGACCCTGTAATTGTTAAGGATGCAACCACGAATTATTCCATCCCTTTAATAATTTATGACAAAACGAATGATTTCAATGGTCTTACCCTTGACCAGGTGCATCTGAAATTTGATTTATCCTCACAGAATGTCATTTCGGTGACTGAATTATATATTGTCACCAATCCGGGCAAGCAGGTGGTATTTGTTACCAGTGATGGGACGGCCATTCCGTTCTTGCCGATCCCAACTGGCGCCAGCGGCATGCAATTTCAACTGGCTCAGGGAAGCGCGCAATTATTAAATGCCACGGGAGGTTTTGCGCTGCTCCCGGGGTCTGATAAACAATACGGTTTCCTGGCCAGTTTTACCATGCCATACAGTAATAGCCTGAAATATAATCAACTTTTCGCTTTACCCGTTTCTTCCCTGACTGTCTTTGTTCCCCAGGGCGTGCGCTTGAGTGGTGAACAGTTGACTTCTGCCGGGCCACAAACAATTTCAAGCCAGACATACATGATGTACCAGTCCAACAAGATGGCGGCCGGCAGTTCTTTGTTACTGACGCTGTCTGGCAAACCGGGTACCCCCACTGGTTTACTCTTTGACCGGCAAACGCTGACATTGATCGGTATCGGCATTGTTGGTATCCTTTTGATCGGCGCGGGAATTTACCTCTTTATGCATGATCGCACCCGCCTTTTGAAGGAAGAACAGGAAGAGCAGCGCGTTCTGCAAATGCAGGCAGAGCTGAATGAAGAGGATGCGCTTGGGGATGATTGCGACGATATTATGGATGCCATGATCGCCCTGGATGACCAGTACAAAGCCGGTGAAATTCCGCGGGAAGCTTATGAAAAGCGCCGCAATGAATTAAAGGAACGGTTAAAAGTTTGCCTCGCTCCGCAAAATTAAATAATGGAATTTTTAGGCTCAAGTTCTTATTGTGGCTTGATAGATCATGATTGAAGTACATAAACTTGTTAAAAGATTTGGTTCCAAGACCGTTTTACGCGGATTGGATTTCGATGTACAGGCGGGAGAGTTTGTGGCATTGCTCGGCCCCAATGGCGCGGGGAAAACCACCTTCTTGCGAATCCTGGCTTCTCTTTCCCGCCCTACTTTGGGCACGGTGCAGGTTGCCGGTTATTCCCTCCCCGGGCAGGCGGGTTTGGTCCGCGCCCGGCTGGGTGTGGTCACGCACATGCCTCTGCTCTATGGGGAATTATCTGCCGAGGAGAATTTGCAATTCTATGGCAGATTGTATGGCATTATGGAGGTGAACCAGCGTGTTCAGGAGGTGCTTGGTTTGGTCGGCCTCACCCTGCGCCGGCGAGACCTGGTACGCACGTTCTCACGCGGCATGCAGCAGCGCCTGGCCATCGGGCGCGCCATACTGCACGATCCGGAAGTGGTACTGTTCGATGAGCCGCACACAGGCCTCGACCAGGATGCCTGCGATATGCTCGATGCACTTTTACGAGATGTTGCTGGACGCGGCAGAACGGTGGTCATGACTTCCCACGACCTGGCACGGGTGGAGGACCTGGCCACCCGGTTCGATGTACTTTCGCGTGGCACGATCTCGGCTTCGATCAGGCGGGCTGATCTTGGCAAAAATAATTTACTGGACTATTACCGGCAGTCGTTGGCGGGTTGAAAAATGGAAAAATTGGCTGGCATCAACCGCCCATCCGCTACCTATTTGAAGGCTATCGGTTCCATCGTCTGGAAAGACCTGGTGGCCGAATTGCGCAGCCGTGAATTAATCTCAGCGATGCTGGTTTTTGCCCTGCTGGTCATCCTGATCTTTAATTTTGCGATCGAACTGCAGCCTGGCCTGCGCATAACGATCACCCCGGGTGTCTTATGGGTCACCTTTGCGTTTGCCGGAACTCTTGGACTGAACCGCTCGATGGCGGTTGAAAAAGATCGCGGCTGCCTTGACGGCCTCCTGCTGGCACCGGTCGACCGCTCGGCGATATATTTTGGGAAAGCCATCAGTAACCTGGCTTTCATGCTGATTGTGGCAATCATCGTATTGCCAGTTTACAGCCTCCTCTACAATATAAGCCTTTTTAACCCCGGCCTGCTGCTGGTTGTTTTGCTGGGTTCCACTGGTTACGCGGCCATTGGGACATTGCTTGCCAGCATGGCGGTACAGACACGCACGCGGGATGTCCTTTTACCGGTTCTGCTCTTCCCGGTGATCGTCCCGGTTTTACTGGCAGCGGTCAAGGCCAGCGGCGGGTACCTGCAAAACCTCCCGATGAGCGAGATATGGCCCTGGCTGAATATTCTGATCGCTTATGATGTGATCTTTACCGCATTATCTTTTATGGTATTTGAGTTCGTGGTAGAGGAATAAAAGGAATATGAACCGATGATTAATTCTCGTGTTTCCGATGTGGAGTGCGGATGAGACCTCAACCGAAAGCCCTGACTTTCCTGACCATCCTTTCGGTATTGCTTTTTCTTGCCGCGCTTGGCATGGTCTTCTTATTTGCGCCCATCGAAGCAGTCATGGGCTATGTGCAAAAGATCTTCTATTTTCATATATCCAATGCCTGGGTTGGAATGCTCGGTTTCCTTGTTGCGGCAACTTCTGGGGTCATTTATCTGGTAAAGAAAGACCTGAAATGGGATATTGTTGAATATTCTGCAGTGGAAATCAGCCTGGTCTTTTTCCTGATTGCGATCGTAAGTGGTTCGATTTGGGCAAAACCCACCTGGGGAACATATTGGACCTGGGATGCACGCCTTACCACCGCGGCCATTCTGGAGATGATCTACCTGGCCTATCTCTTGCTCCGGCAGGGTATCGACGATCCGGAGCGGCGCGCCCGTTTCAGCGCGGTCTACACCCTGATCGGTGCGGTAAGTGTGCCGATCACCTTCCTGTCCATTCGCATCTGGCAAACCATCCATCCGGTGGTGATTGGCCTGGGAAGTTCCGACGCACAAGGCAGCTTCGGTATGACAACCTCCATGCTTATTACGATGTTCTTCTGCCTGATCACTTTTTCGGTTGTTTTTATCACTTTGCTGTGGTACCGGATCCGCCTGGGCCAGTTATCTGAGAGGGTGGAGCAACTCAAATACAAAATCATGCAATAGAGGCGAATTATGATCCCTTATGCGATTTCGATCAAATATATGCTGACCGGGTTTATCGCTATTTTTTTAATCATTGCGATCTACCTGGTTAGCCTGTTCGTCCGCTGGCGAAGACTGAAACGAGACTTTCAGGATCTTGAAGAAATGGAAAACCAACAATAAAGGGAAAGCATTCGGTAATTTCATCACTGTCGTGTTTCAGCGGGGATGATGCGTATTTCTGTGAAAATGCATACCAAAACGGCGTAATCCGTTTCCCTTGAGGGGAAATGTGCTGGTTGAATAATTGTTCATCAAGTGTTCGGATTAGGCCGGATTGCTCTTAACTTTCTTTGAGATTCTCCGATGACTTGAATCCGTAGGCGTTGTGGTGAACAGTGATGAACGGGAATTGCCGGAGAAATAGATGACTTAATGCCTATTCATCTACCAGGTTCCTGTTACCTCTGGCTTTGCGAAGATCTCATCTAATTTCTTGAGGAAGGGTACCAGCGCATCGAAGTCTACTGCGCGGTGATCGAAAACCAGACACATGGGTAAGGTTTTGCGAATGCCGATCCCTTTTTTCCCTTCCGGGTTGAGAAAGATCCCCGGCTTTTCCTGGATGACTCCCAGGCCAATGGCGAATATCTGCGGTGGAACAATCTCGAGCAATCCGAAATAACCTTTTTGCTCTTTGTAAAGCGACCCGATATTGGAGACGGTGACCGTCCCGGCAATCAGGTTACTGTCGGTCAAGCGTTCGCTTTCTGGAATAGCATAGTAGTCTTTTTTCGCCTTACCTTTGAGACGATTGACTCTAAAGAGGTTTGCCAGGATGCGGTGAATGACGCCAAGATGCCCCTTCTTGAGTTCGTTCATGGTATTGGTGACCACGGCTTGATAGATCAGTTCATCGATGTTGGTACGGTTGATCTTTTTACCCAGGTCAGTAATTGCGTCGCTGAGGGCATTCAAGTTCATCGTTTCAGTGTGTAAGATGGTGGGGGTGATCATTCTGCCATCGGGTACTTTCCAGGGCAGGGAGATATTAATTTCCTTACAGACGGTCAGGCTGCCTCGCCCCTTGATGAAATTGTATACAAGCAGAGCGTTTAACTCTGGATCTGCCTTTAACCCTTCAACGATCACTTTAAGCAGGATGGTGTTGATTGAAATTCTCCGACCCTTTGCTTCTTGTTCTTTCGCCAGCGCTTTGTATTCGGCGTAAAACTCGGTGATATCCGGTTCATATAAATATGAAATATGCGGGATGTTCATCCAGGAAAGCGAGGTCATATGCGCGACCATCTTTCGCTGAATATCGAACTCTTTTACATACTGGCCAGTAATTTCTTGTTCGAACATTTTTTTCCGAATCTGGCGCAATTTTTGAAATTATCCATCTTGATGATTGACTTTCATTAAATAAAGTTGAATTACCGAACCACACCTGCAAAGGGTACAAAACCAAAGGCCCATAAGATACCAATCGCGATCAACCCGGACATGGTAGCCCCCACCACCGCTTGCCAAAAGTTGTGCCCCTTGGCTGCCAGACGCGCCCAGGTGACCAACGGCAGCAAGACCAACAGTGGTGCTGCCCAGATGCCGAAGATGTAGATCATCGAAGCGACTGGGCCTGAGACGCCCGCCGCATGTCCACTGGCTTTGTAATGCAGCAACAGGTTAAAAATGATCAGGCCGATGGTGACGAAGGAGTAAGTGGCTGCCATGGCAGTGAAGATTCGTGGAGCATAAGTGAAGGCCAGCATCAACCAGCCGAGCGGATAGCTCGCGAGCATAAAGATAAAACTGGCCACACGCTGCCGGTGAAAGGTCTGTTTCTTTTCTTCATTTTTTTTGGGGATGTAGAAAAATAGGCTGCATAGGGGAATCAGGCATAGGAAGAGCATTGTCCATAAATATCCGGGCAGGGCATTCAACTCGCCAGCTGGCAGGTGGAAATAGAAATAAGTTACCAGTGCACCGGATAAAATGGGAACGTTGAGCAGTTGTGAAAGAATCTCACCGAGTGTACTTTTGATTTTCTTTTTCTTTTCAGTCATAGAGCACTCTCCAATGTTTGTTTAGGCAAGTTGCCGTAAATTAGTTGTACCAAAAATCCCCGTTTAAGTTAATTTCCTAACCACACTTTGCCGTTCGGATGATTTTACTGGCCGGAAAAATGTGTTTCAACCGGAATGGCCTGATCTGCTGCCGATATACCTTTCCTTCATGTCGTGTTTGGCATCCTTATTCATCTGATTTGTCCTTTGCAGCAGTATACTCCCCAAAAAATGAGCATTTCACTTGTGGATAGCCGATGGATAGCTACTTATTAGCTTGCTTTAAATGAATCGCTGGTTTTCCCCTGGAATGGACAAATATCATGTGAACTTCTTCAACAAATCTTCCAGGGTCATACCCGACAGGGAGTGCCAGTCGCAGGCTGGGCACCGAGGGGACCATCTCCATTCAGCGCCTGCACGCCCGTGGCCCGATGGGGTTGCGCGATCTGGCCACCTACAAATGGGTGGTGGTCGGGGATTACCACGTCAGGTCGTAGGGTTTAATAAGAGCATTCGGAGACTTACCAATTTCATAGGGAAGCCAGGACAGATGCGCGGCTGTGATGGAATTCTGGGCGCTGGTAATATTAAAAGGGTTATGAGGTCCGGCATTCCGCTTCCGAAGGAACGTTTTTAAAGGATCCGGGTTTAAGCTATCAAATAGCTATTCATCCACTATCAAGAGGAAAGCTATTTTTATATTGGTGTATAATGGCGACAAGTCTGATAGGATTTGACGAAACTCATTGGAACGGTTAGCCTGCTTCCTGAAAAGCTTCTCGGGAAGAGGGCGGGGGAAAAGGAAAATTCGTTCTTCAATAGGGATGTGGTGTAATTCGCCAATCAGCTTTATCGGCCAGGCTGGAATGACTGTTTTCGCGCAGTTTTGATGACTGTTAGAGAACAGAATCTATGGTATTTTTTTTGGAGGTTTTGATGAAAATCCTGCTAATTTACCCGGAATTCCCCGATACGTTTTGGAGTTTCAAGCATGCCTTGAAGTTTATACGTAAAAAGGCTTCCACCCAGCCACTGGGCTTGTTGACGGTTGCTGCCATGTTGCCTGCGGAATGGGAAAAGCGCCTGGTGGATTTAAATGTCACACCATTAAAAGATACAGATCTTGAGTGGGCTGATTATGCCTTTATCAGTGCCATGGTAATTCAAAAACAATCCACCCACCAGGTTATTGCCCGGTGTAAGGCTGCCGGCTTGAAAATGGTCGCCGGCGGGCCGCTCTTCACGGCCGAGTATGAGCAATTCCCGGATGTGGATCATTTCGTCCTGAACGAAGCTGAGATGACGCTGGCGCCATTTTTAAAGGACCTTGAAAAAGGTCAGGCGCAACATATCTACACTTCAGATGAATTTCCCGACATCCAGAAAACTCCCGCGCCTTTATGGGAACTGGTGGACCGGAAGCATTATGCGACCATGTCAATTCAGTATTCGCGTGGCTGTCCATTTGATTGTGAGTTCTGCAACATCACCTCTTTATTTGGCCACCTGCCGCGCGTCAAGACATCTGCACAGATCCTGCACGAATTGGACGGATTGTACGCACTGGGCTGGCGTGAACCCGTCTTTTTTGTGGATGATAACCTGATCGGGAATAAAAAACACCTCCGGGATGACCTGCTCCCGGCTTTGATCGAATGGCGTAAGGGGAAAAAGGGCATGCCATTCAATACCGAGATTTCCATAAACATTGCCGACGATGAGCCTTTAATGGCAATGATGACCCAGGCTGGCTTTGATACCGTCTTTATCGGGGTGGAAACTCCCGATGATGACAGCCTGGCAGAGTGCAATAAAAAACAAAACCTGCATCGCGATCTGGTGGAAGATGTGAAACGCATCCAGCGGGCCGGGCTGCAAGTACAGGGCGGCTTTATTATCGGATTCGATAACGATACCGCCTCTACTTTTCAACGACAGATCGATTTCATCCAGAAAAGCGGCATTGTTACTGCCATGGTAGGCTTGCTGCAGGCTCCGGTCGGCACCCGCCTTTATAAACGCATGGAGCAGGACGGGCGGCTGATTGGATCCTTTTCAGGCGACAATGTGGATGGCGCGACGAACATCATCCCCAAGGATATGAATATCGATGTACTCTTGAAAGGTTATCGGTCGGTTGTGAAAACCCTTTACAGCCCCAAGAATTACTATGCGCGCGTCAAAACCTTCCTGAAAGAATACAAGGCCCCGGTAATTAAAATCCCATTGAACGCGGAATATATTCAGGCGTTCTTCCGTTCCGTTGTGCGTTTGGGGATCATCGGCAGGGAACACGTTCAATATTGGAAACTGTTTTTCTGGACATTGTTCCGCCGTCCGGAACTTTTTGCCCTGGCCATCACATTCACGATTTACGGATTTCATTTCCGGCAGGTCATGGATTTACACCTTCTCTAAAGTCCTCAGAACAGGGTTAAGACGAGCTGCTTAACCCTGTTCTCTTTTTCTATTATAATAGGATAATAAATACCTGAAAAGTTTAATATAATAATTTTGGAGACAGGCATGTCCCTCATGAGCAAGCCGGTTCTTCTTTATCCGCTTCAAGAAATTATCGATGATTATCGTTTGGCCTATCGGTCGCGTCAAGCATCTCTTATTGCGAGGAGGGAAGTTTTGAGCGGAAAGGCCAAATTTGGCATTTTTGGGGATGGCAAGGAGGTGGTGCAGCTGGCGATGGCGCGTGCTTTCAGGAAAGGCGACTGGCGTTCTGGTTACTACCGGGACCAGACCTGGATGTTTGCCCTGGGAGTATTAAACATCCAGGAATTCTTTGCCCAGTTATATGCTGATGCAGATTTGACCAAAGAACCAGCCACAGCTGGAAGGTCGATGAATTCCCATTTTGCCAGCCGTTTTCTCACTTCGGATGGGGAATGGAAAGATCAAACTGAAATGTTCAATATTGCCGCAGATGTCTCCCCAACTGGCACGCAAATGCCGCGTACTGTTGGATTGGCCTACGCCTCCGTACTATACCGCCATGTGGAAGAACTGAAATCTTACGATTTATTCTCTCATCACGGTGATGAGATTGCCTGGGCAACCATCGGCAATGCATCTACATCGGAAGGGATGTTTTGGGAGTCGGTGAATGCGATTGGAGTATTGCATGCCCCGGCTGTGTTGACCGTATTTGATGATGATTATGGCATCTCAGTACCAAACGAATTCCAGATGGTAAAAGAAAGCATCTATGCCATCCTCAAAGGCTTTGAGAGAAAGCCGTGCCCGCCTGAGGAATGTGACTGCGGTTTCGATCTTTACAGTATCCCAGGTTGGGATTACCCAGCTTTGCGGGCGAGCTTTTTTGCAGCCGGGGAAATTTCCCGTAAATATCATATACCGGCTTTGGTGCATGTCACTGATCTTACCCAGCCGTTGGGGCATAGCACATCCGGATCGCAGGAGCGCTACAAATCACCCGAAAGATTGCAATGGGAAAGTGAGAATGATTGCTTGCGGAAATTCCGGGAATGGATCCTGGAAAATCAGGTGGCCAGCGAGACAGGATTGCTTGCCTGGGAAGCGGAAGATTATCTGTTTGTTGAAGAATCCCGAAAACGGGCCTGGGAAGATTACCAGATCCCAATCATGCAGGCGAAAAATGAAACTCTGAGGCTTTTCAAGGTACTGATCGATGCATCCACCTATAAGAATGAATTGAAACAAGTTGCAGACCGTCTGCAGGAGCCTCCGGTTGGTTTGCGCCGTGATATTGCTGCAGGATTGCACGAGGCATTGGTGCTGACGCGGGCTGAAAATTTGCCTGAGCGCGAAAATATGGTGGCTTTTAAAGTGGCGCTAGAAGGCGAGAATGCAATCCGTTATGGCTCCCATCTGTATTCACAATCACGGAATTCGGCTTTGCAGGTACAGGAAATAAAACCGGTTTATTCCGATAAATCCCCTTCTGTGATGGGTTTCAAGATTATGAATGAAGCCTTCGATGCTGCCCTGGCACGTGAACCACTCCTGATCGCTTTCGGAGAAGATGTGGGCAGAATGGGAGATGTTAATCAGGGTTTCCGCGGGTTGCAGGAGAAATACGGCGTTCTGCGGGTCTCCGATACGGGTATTCGCGAGGCGACCATTCTGGGGCAAGCCATTGGCATGGCCATGCGAGGTTTGCGTCCCATTGCTGAAATCCAGTATCTCGATTATTTGCTCTATGCATTACAAATCATGGCAGATGACTTGGCAAACCTGCATTGGCGTACCGCCGGTGGACAAAAAGCTCCTGTCATTGTGCGGACACGCGGTCATCGCCTGGAGGGGATCTGGCATTCTGGTTCTCCCATGGCCGGGATCATCCACCTGGTGCGCGGCATGCATGTGCTGGTGCCGCGCGATATGACGCGTGCAGCCGGCTTATATAATACCCTGCTACTTTCCGATGAGCCCGCGATCGTCGTGGAGGTATTAAACGGCTACCGTCTGAAGGAGCGTATGCCTGATAATCTGGCTGAGCTCACTGTTCCAATTGGCATCCCGGAAATCTTGCGAATAGGCAAAGATGTGACAATCGTTACGTACGGGGGCTGCTGCCAGATCGCGCTTAAATCAGCCGAGAAACTGGCTTTCGTGGGAATAGAGGTTGAAGTGATCGACGTGCAATCGCTGCTCCCATTTGATATCCATGGAATGATTGTTGAGTCTCTCAAAAAAACCGGCCGAATTTTATTCCTGGATGAGGATGTTCCAGGTGGAACAACTGCTTATATGATGCAGGAAGTACTGGAGAACCAGGGAGGCTATTTCTGGCTTGATTCTGCGGCTCACACCCTGTCTGGCGCACCCCATCGCCCGGCGTATGGTTCCGATGGTGATTACTGGTCCAAGCCGAACGCTGAAACGATTTTTGATGCTGTTTATGAAATGATGTATGAGGCAGACCCCCTTGCCTTCCCAGCCATCATGCCCCCAAGGAGGGCTTAATGGCAGTAAAAGTAATGGCTCCTCGCCTGGGAGAAGGGGTGGACGAATTGGCCATCGTAAAATGGCTCAAGCGCGAGGGGGAAATGGTTGCAGAGCTGGAGGCGTTGCTCGAAGTGGAGACCGACAAGGTGGTGACCGAAATCCCCAGCCCGGCAACCGGCATGCTTCTCAAGATAGTTGTTCCGGAGAATGAATTGGCTGCCGCTGGGATGGTTATTGCCTGGATCGGGCAACCTGAAGAGATTATCCCGCAACCCGATGAAGTCACATTAGGAAAACACTTACAAGGAAGAATTATTACAGGCAGGCCTGAGAAAAATACGCCACTGGCAGGTATTCCGGACAAATCCTTTGCCAGAGATCGGACAACTTTCATTTCCCCGGTGGTGTCAAAAATCGCCAGAGAAAAAAAAGTGGATCTGACCCTCATAAAGGGCACTGGTCTGGGAGGGCGGATTACCAAGAAGGATGTGCTCTCCTTCCTGGAGTCTGGCGCAAGTTCGATCGCACCAATTGGAAAATCAGGCGACATCCTGATCCCGCACAGCACAATTCGTAAAGCGATCGCCGGGCGGATGGTACTTTCCAAACAAACCTCCCCGCATGTCATGACGGTCATGGAAGTGGATATCAGCCGGGTTGCAGCGCACCGGACAGAAAACAAAGATGCGTTTGCCCGGGATGGTATCAAGTTGACCTTCACGGCCTATTTCATTTCGGCAGTACTGGAGGGCCTGAAAGCCTTCCCGAAAGTTAATTCTTCCTGGACTGAGCAGGGGTTGGTGGTTCATTCCGCCTTCAATATTGGTGTGGCTACTTCGCTGGGAGAAGATGGATTGATTGTTCCGGTCATTAAGAATGCAGACCATCTTTCCCTCTCAGAAATTGCGCGGGCTGTCAATGATCTGGTGGAGCGGGCGCGCAACAACAAACTCCATCCGGAGGATGTCAAGGATGGGACCTTTACCTTGACCAATCATGGTGTCTCCGGGTCACTGCTTGCCATGCCGATCATTTACCAGCCCCAGTCTGGGATTCTTGGCGTCGGGAAGATCCAGAAACGAGCGGTGGTGATTTCTGATACGCTAGGGAATGATTCAATTGGCATCCGTCCAATGGCTTACCTGTCTTTTGTTTTCGACCACCGCATCCTGGATGGCATTGTGGCTGACTGGTTCCTGTCCAAGGTGGTAGAATCGCTTGAAAACTGGAAGTAATTGTCGAAAGGATTTACGATGACGGAAACATATGATGTGATTGTTATAGGCGCGGGACCGGCAGGCTATGTGGCAGCTATCCGCGCAGCCCAACTCGGACAGAAAACGGCCATTGTTGACAGGCAATGGTTGGGAGGAGTTTGTTTGAATGTCGGCTGCATTCCTTCCAAGTCACTGCTCAGGAATGCCGAGGTGGCCCATACCCTGCGCGAACGCGGTAAAGAGTTCGGATTTTCGTTCGAGAATTTAAAGCTGGATTATTCGGTGGCCGTCAAACGCTCGCGGCAGGTCTCAGACCGATTAACCAAAGGCGTTGGCTTTTTGATGAAGAAGAATAATATTGCCGTTTCCATGGGTACCGCAATATTACGCTCGAAAGACACGGTTGCGGTAACAGACAAGGATGGCAATGTCACAGAGCTAAAGGCCAGGAATATCATCTTGGCCACTGGCGCCAGTGCAACGGTTCCTCCAGCCTGGAAAATGGACGGACAAAAGGTTGTCACCTACCTGGAAGCCATCCTGCAGGAGAAGCTGCCCAAGTCAGTTGTCATTATCGGAGCGGGCGCCATTGGAATGGAATTCGCAACCGTCTGGAACGGGTACGGCGTGGATGTGACCGTGGTGGAGATGCTCCCGCACATCCTGCCATTGGAAGACGCAGAAGCGGCCGCTGAGGTGGCCAAGGCATACACCAAGCGCGGTGTGAAGGTGCTGGCCGGTCATAAAGTCGAATTGGTGGAAACCACTGAAACAGGCGTCAGGGTCACGGTATCTGCCGAAGGCCAGCCCAAAGTTCTCGAGGCCGAACAGGCGTTGGTGGCGATCGGCTTCCGTCCTAATTCGAAAGGATTGGGATTGGAGGAGTTGGGTGTGCGGATATCGGAGCGCGGCTTTGTCGAGATCGATGAAAGGATGGCCACCAATATCCCGGGGATTTGGGCGATCGGCGATCTGACCGGCAAGTTGATGCTGGCGCATGTGGGCACTGCCCAGGGTATTGTTTGCGCTGAAAATATCGCCGGAGCCGAGACGGTCACATTGAACTATGAAATGATGCCGCGTGCCACTTACTGCCAGCCTCAGGTGGCTTCATTCGGGATGACCGAAGCGCAGGCCAAAGAACGCGGTTATACGGTTAAGATCGGACGTTTCCCCTTCCAGGCCAATGGCAAAGCTCTTGGGCTGGGAGACTATGCCGGATGGGTCAAGTTAATTGTGGATGAGAAGTATGGCGAGTTATTGGGCGCCACCCTGGTGGGGCCGGAAGTGACCGAGTTGCTGCCTGAACTGACCCTGGCGCAGATGATGGAACTGACCCCGGCCGAGATCGGCCGCAACGTGCATGCCCATCCAACGTTGAGTGAAACACTCATGGAAGCTGCCCATGTGGCAGAGGGAATGGGCATCCATATTTTAATTTGGGTTAAGCTTGGCTGCGGGGATCCAATAGTTATATTCATTTTGAGGATTAAAAAAGGAGTGGCCGGGCGAGTGAGTTTCGCCCGGCCACTCCTTTTTCAGTAAATGTGGACAAATCCTAGGGGGTATTTGAAGGGGTAAAAGTGGCTGTTGGGGTAACCGGTGTGGCGGTCGGGGTAACCATTGTGGCAGTCGGGGTAACCGGTGTGGCAGTCGGAACAGTTGGGGCAGGGGAAGTGGGCGTATTGGTTGCAGCCGGCGTGGATGTACTGGTGGCGAGCGTTCCCGTTGGCGTGCTGGTAAGGCTGGTAGAGACCACGATCACCACCGTAACGCTCCCGCCAAAGCCGGTCCCCGTATCATCGGCCATGCGCCAGTAGCCCGTATAGGTACCGGCAGTCGTTGGTGCAGTCATGGATACGGATATATTCGTTTGTTGAGATGGAGCCACTGTGGATGTCACGGCTGAGGCTGCGCCACCCATCTGGCTTCCACCGGTAAATACCAGTTTGTAACTGGTATCCCAGGTGCAGGTGCCGGTGTTTTCCAGGGCCCAGGTCTTGACGAAGCCTGCTCCTGGAGCAATGACAGTATTATCAGGTATGGTCACATCGCTTACATATGTGGCCCCATTACAAGAACTAACACTGATCGCGGTGGGAACCTGGGTGGCAATCGCTGGAGTGGTTGAGGTGTCCGGCGTAGTAAAGGTCAATTGGGGAAAAAGGGTGGCGGTTGCTGAGCCGTCCAGCGTATCGGTAGGCAGCGCAGTGGCAAGGGAGGTGGGGGATTGCATCGCGGCAAGCGTGTTGGCTGCGTCGGTGGAGTATTGCGCATCGATTTGTGTGGCCGAGGCAGTGCTTTTTGGTTTGTTGGCAGCGTAGATCAACAGGATGCCTCCGCCGATCAGCATTAATACCACTGCAATGGAAAACAGGGTTCCCCATTTGGGCGTTTTGGGTGAATTGGAAGGTAAGGGTGTGAAAGTTGTCATAGTTTATCTTGTTAATTTTAGCAAATGATTGTTATCAGAATGTTAGGGATTCATTGAGAATTTGTATGGAATTTTTAGAAATCAGGTCAGGCATGCAGCATGGTTAGAAGCATCTTGAATTTCTTCCTGGCGAACAAGGCATGCGGCGCATTGGCAGGCAGGATAATCGCCTCGCCGGCCTTCAGTTGATAGGCCTGGCCGGATATTTTTACCTCTGCTTCGCCCTCCAGCACGTGGACAAGGGCGTCGTATGGAGCGGTGTGCTCGCTGAGTTCCTGGCCTTCGTCAAAGGCAAACAGGGTGACGTTTCCCCCGGCGGCTTTGGCCACCTGGTAAGATACGACCGCGCCGTTCTGATATGCAACCAGGGCTGCGAGATCGATTATTGCGGACTTTGGGGCTGTAGACATAAGGTCCTCCATATGGGCGGAAAGAGTTCGATCCGATGAATTGAGCAGCCGTTGGCTGCCCCTTCAGTTCACCGGACCGAGAATTGGTAGGGAGCCAGTTCGCGGGTGAAGCGCGTGGTTCCACTTACCACCAGGGTAACATCTTTGACACCATTCTGCCCGATGGTCAAGGGAATGTCAGCAGACTGGTCGGCCGTCAAAGGAATATCCCGAACGGTGGTGGTACCAGCGGTGTGGGTGATAAGCGCCAGGCGGAAGGTTTGCGGAATGGCATTTTCAATCCGGGCAAAACCATTCGCAACCCAGCTGGCATCCTCGGTCTCGAAGCCGGTGGAATAGTGAATTGCCGGGACAGTAACATCGTCCAGAAGAAAGCCTGCCCCATTCACGGCCGGGTCGGTAATGTATTCAAACCGCACGGACACCGGCTTGCCGGCAAACTGGGAGAGGTCAACCAATTCCTGGATCCAGCCGTTACTTTTCCCGGTATATGCCCAGCCGTAGGAAGCACCGTTGGGATTGCTGCCTGTTCCAGAGGGGGTATTCAGGATAGTCCATTGTTGTCCGTTGGTCGAAGCTTCCACGTAAACATAATCGTAATCCTGCTCGAGATCGTACCAGGTCCAGTAGTTCATGCTGACCGGGCCGGAAACTCCGCTCAGGTCGAACTGGTGGGTCAGGGTCATGTCTGACTCATCCCCCAGGTTGGACCAGTAGGCGTAGGAACCAGAATGAGGGTCAGCTGGAAGGAGGCGGGTTGTCGTGGCGCCCTCGAAATGCAAAGTATAGCTTCCCGGGCAGGTAACCTGGATATAATCCACGCCGTACTGGTTGACGGTCCGGCTGGCCTGGTCGGCCGGGCAGGTGGAGATGGTTTCGGTGGGGTGAGCCTTGGGGGCATTGGGATAGTTGTGGTAAACGTAACGCCCGTCGCCCACCGAGCCATCCTCGACATCGTTGGTAACAGCCCAATCCAGGAAAAAGTCATCGGCGGTGATGACTTTGCCGGTGGTAGGGTCGCTGATCTTGGCCTGTGCCAGGGTACTGTCAATGGCATCCAGACCATATTGTGGATTGCGACCAAGCGCCTGGGTGGCATCTTTACCAAAACGATCCAGGAAATAGGTCACGAACAGGAAACTGGCGCCGTAGTGGGGGGCGTTATCTCCCGAGCCGCCCAACCAGTCGGTCAGGTTAAGATCGGGGTTGGATAAATAGATCTGATCAAAGCTGCCATTGTCGTAATGGTTGAGGAATGTAGCCAGTTCGGAGAAACCTTCGTTCAAAAAAGATGTTTCATTGCGATCCTGGTACCAGCGGATCATGTGCTGGAATTCGTGCGCCAGGGTGCCATACGTGTAAGGATCGGTAAGAGATTCGGTTGAATTGATATAAAACATCTCATGCGCATTGGAATACTGCCGGATTTGCGGGGGGTATTCGTCAGGTGAGTAGTAGTATCCACCCACATTTGCGCCCAGGCCGCTGGTGTAAAGAATATAGATATGGGGATCATCATCCACGCCAGGCGTCCATTCCGAACCAAAGAAGGCACGGTCGGTGGGGTAGATCTTGTTTTCGAAAACATCCATCAAGTTCTTAATATCTTGCTGGTTGTAGTTAACGCCATCCGCGACCCAGAAATAGGAATGTGCTGTAACATACCGCAAGGTGGCCTGAACCTGAAAATAAGAATTGGTATCCTCGCTATCGGCCCAAAAGGTCTGGCGGGCACCGGATGCGAAAGGAGCCGCTGGAGGAGGCAGGGTAGGCGGAATGTTGCAAACATCCTTAAATCGGCAAGCCAGCCCGGCCAGATCATCTTCCGGGACGGCAATCCCTTCAAGCTCCTTCAAGGTGTCGGTGGGAATCTGATCGGAAGGCTGGCGGGTGATCTGAAATAAAGTGGGGGTAGGTGTGATCGTTGTGCCGAATGGAATGGCTGCCAGGGTGGGCAGCGCTTTTTGAACGCGCGTGAGGGAGTAAAAGACGCCGCCCAGAATTAATACCAAACAACAGCATAACACCAGGATGATTGCCACGATAAACGGAAGAATGGAGGTGGTTTTTTTCATATTATTTTCCAGCGTCGATACCATCCCAATGAACTGGTGGAATGGTAAACTGTAAATGATTGATCATTGTGGTTCCGAAAAAAAAGAAGGGGCGACACTTTTGATGTCGCCCCTGCGGGTCTATCGTCTGGGGCCGCGGCGATCATCGCCACGCCCACTGGGGCGCCGGTCGCCGCCTGGGCGACTATTGCCTCCGGGGCGACCACCACCGCTCTTGCGGGCGTCGCGCTCCTGGGCTTCTTCGATCGTCCAGCCTTCGAGCACGGCCTGGCGGGAGAGACGGATCTTGCCCATCGGGTCGATACCGGTGACCATGACGGTGATCTCGTCACCGAGCTTGCAAACATCTTCGACTTTCTCGACGCGTTCGCTGTCGAGCTGGCTGATATGCACCATGCCATCTGTTCCGGGGAGAATCTCCACGAATGCGCCGAAATCGGCCACCCGGACAACCTTGCCCGTGTAGATGCGGCCCAACTGGGCGGTCTCGGTGATGGCTTCGATGCGCTCGCGCGCCATCTGAGCGCCTTCGCCATTGGTTGAGGCAATATAGATGGTGCCGTCTTCCTCGATGTCAATCTTGGTGCCGGTTTCTTCCTGCAGGGCGCGGATGTTCTTGCCGCCGGGGCCGATGATGGCGCCAATCTTGTCAGAGGGGATCTTGACGGTGGTAATGCGCGGGGTATGGGGTTTCAGTTCCGGGCGGGGAGCCGGGATGACTTCCAGGATCTTGCCCAGGATGAAGAGGCGCGCCTGGCGAGCCTGTTCAAGGGCCTGTTTCATGATTTCCGTGCTTAGCCCGGAGATCTTAATGTCCATTTGCAGGGCGGTGATGCCCTCTGCCGTGCCGGCCACCTTGAAGTCCATGTCACCTAGGTGGTCTTCCGTGCCCTGGATGTCGGTCAGAATCTGGTAGCGACTGCCTTCCATCACCAGGCCCATGGCCACACCGGCCACCGGAGCCTTGATCGGCACGCCCGTATCCATCAGTGCCAGGGTCGAGCCGCACACGGAAGCCATCGAGGATGAACCGTTGGAGGCCAGCACTTCGGAGACCAGCCGCAAAGCGTAAGGGAAAGACTCTTCGGCCGGAATGACCGGCAGGAGGGCGCGTTCCGCCAGCGCACCATGTCCGATCTCGCGCCGGCTCTGTCCGCGCACCATTTTGACCTCGCCAGTGGAGAAGGGCGGGAAGTTGTAGTGGTGCATGTAGCGCTTGCTATCCACCGGGCTGAGCGAGTCAATTTCCTGGGATTCGCGTAATGTGCCGAGAGTGGCCAGGGTCAGAACCTGGGTCTCGCCGCGGGTGAACAGACCGGAGCCATGGGCGCGCGGGCTGAAGCCAACTTCGCACCAGATCGGACGGATCTCGGTGGGAGTGCGGCCATCCGGGCGTTTGCCCATGTCCAGGATGCGGGAGCGGACAACTTTCTTCTCAGCTTCGGCAAAGGCTTCTTTAACATTAGCCACGCTGGGAACGCCGGGCAGGGCGAATTCGGGGATTTCTTCCACATCGCCTTCGTCCGCGACTGTCATTTTTGAGGAGGATGAGGATGGGATAAGTTCTGCAACGAGGTTCTGCAGCAGTACATCCATCCCTGCGTAGAATTCGGCTTTCATGAGCGGTTGATCGAGCAGAGCATTCATCGGGCCGCTGACCCGGGCGTAGACTTTTTCCTGCAGGGCCTGATCCGGCAATGCATAGGTAATGACACGCTTGGGTTTGCCAACCTCGGCCTGCATTTTAAGTTGCAAGTCGATCAGAGGCTGGATGGCCTTGTGCCCGTATTCCAGGGCGGCAACCATGACATCTTCGGGAATTTCATCCGCCCCGGCTTCCACCATCAGGATTGCATCACGCGTACCGGCGATGCGCAAGTCGAGGTCGGATTGATCGATTTCGGCAAAGGTGGGGTTGGCTACGAACTGGCCCTCAACGCGCCCAACGCGGACAGCCGCAACCGGGCCGTTCCAGGGAATATCAGAAATCATAATGGCGGCAGAGGCGGCGTTTATGGCGAGAATGTCCAGCGGGTTATCAGCATCCGCGGAGAGCGAATACATGATAACTTGGACTTCGTTGCGCATGCCTTCGGGGAAAAGCGGGCGCAAAGGCCGGTCGGTGAGACGGGCGACCAGGATGGCGTCGGTAGTCGGACGGCCTTCCCGGCGGAAGAACGAGCCGGGGATCTTGCCGCCGGCATACATACGCTCTTCATAATCCACGCTGAGGGGGAAGAAGTCAATGCCCTCGCGGATACCGCCCATGGTTGCGGCGGCAAAAACAATTGAATCATTCAGGTGGACCGTGACGGCTCCACCTGCTTGCGCGGCCAGTTTGCCGGTTTCAACGGCAATTTCCCGGCTGCCCACCATAGTGGTGTAGCGCTTTACTTCGGGTTTCATAAAAATACTCCTTTTCCCGCCTGTTCAGGGACTGAAAGATGCTGTCAACAATCTGTTGAAGGCATTTTTCAATTCCTGACGGACGGGCCGATTGTGGGGATAAGCACCCGTGCCTATCGCGGCCACATGTGAATAAAAAAGAGTAGATGGGCATCGGCCCATCTACTCGGGCGAACCAGTATCTATTTTCTGCGCAGTTTCAGTTGATCGGTCAGCCCCAGGTAGCGCTGGTAATCATGCTTGCGCAGGTATGCCAGCAACCTGCGGCGCTGGCCAACCATCTGGAGTAGACCCCGGCGGCTGGCCTCATCGTGCGTATGAGTGCGCAGGTGGTCGGTCAACTGGAGGATGCGGGAGGTCAGGATGGCTACCTGCACTTCCGGTGATCCGGTGTCGGTCTCATGGCGGTGGTAGTCGGTAATGACCTTGGTTTTTACTTCCTTGTTAAGTGGCATGACGTATGCAATTCCTTTTTCTAAGATTTTGAGCAGGTCTCCGCACCGGCAGGGTTAGCCGCGGGTGGGACCAGTCAATGCAGAGATGAATTATACCAGAAAATGGAGAATGAGAGGGTAGCGAAATTTCGTATTTTACCGTATTCCTCCGGAAAGGAGCCGGAGTATGGGCGCAAACGGCTAGCTGAAGAACAATAAGGCTACGCCGGCGATGGCAATCAAGGTGCCGGCGACCACCTGCCAGCCGAAGCGTTCCTTGAAGATGAAATAGCTGATCGGCAGCATGAAGACGGGTGGCAGAGCCATCAGCGTACTGGCTACCCCGATATCGGTGTGCTGGACTGCCAGCAGGGAGGCCGAAACGCCGAGCACCGGTCCGAATAAGGCGCCGAATGCGACCCAGCCCAGGGCTGGAGGTTGTTTGCGCATCGCCGTAACGGTGGGGCCGACCTGTTTCTGAAAGCCGGCAACCACCCACAGGGCGGCGACCGCGGCAAACATGCGGATGAGCGTGCCCGCGAAAGGCGAAAAGTTTCCAACCATACCTTGCTGGGAGAAAACCAGCCCGGTGGCCTGCCCGAGGGCAGCCAGGATGCCAAACACGATCCCGCGTCCGGTGACCTTGCGGACGTTTTCGGCGGCCTCGTTCGGGCGGGTCAGCACCACCCAGGAGATGCCTGCCAGAGTGATGATTATCCCGGCAATCTGCAGCAGGGTGAGCGCCTGCCTGAAGAAGACCCAGGCGATGGCCGCACCGAAAACCGGGGCAAGGCTGAGCAAGAGCAGCCCCAGACGCGCTCCGATCTCTTTATAGGCCTGGAACAAAAAGAGGTCCCCCAGGGAGAGCCCGATAACACCTGAAATGCCCAACCAAACCCAGCGGGAAGCCCCGGCGTGCAGTGGAATGGGCTGTCCATACAGGATGGCGTTGATCAGGATCAGCAGCAGCATGGCCAGCATGACCCGCACGCGGTTGGTGATTACGGAACCAACCCGCTCGGTCGACTTGGTGAACCCGATGGCAGAAAGGGACCAGCAGAACGAGGTAAACAGGGCGGCTATTTCACCGATATAGCTCATCATTGGAGTTTCCGGAAAGAGAGGCGATGATAACAAACCATAATGTCCTGGATTTTACCCGTTCTTCTCTGCATCTACCAAAGAGATTTCATACTGATTTGTTAAGCTACAACCCTTCATTGGACTACCCCGGATGGTTCGGATTCGTTCCCTGACCATCTGTAAATAGCTGCATCGCTTTCAGAAAATTAAAATATGGGAATGCTGGCAAGTCTAATCGCGCGCAATTGAAGCGGAAACTATTGTATGAGGGCCATTTAAGCGCGATAATAAATCGGAAAATTATCGGGAAGAAATGCCATTGGTCAGGTTCGTTCTGGAGGCAGCGAATGGTTGCTGACGGATCTGGTTCAGAAAAACCATCACATAAAACATCATTATCGCCATCCTACATTCATAGAGCCTCCAGGTTTAATTCCAAGTGGCGGGTCATCCTATTGGCGTTTCTGATACCTCGCCGCGCCATGCCCGCGTGAGCCAATAGCTCAACAACCAGTAGACCACTCACCATCATTTTACACACAAACCTAGTTCATCCGGAAATCGAAGAGATATTGAGCCCGAAGGAGAAAACATGATGAACCGCAAGAATATGGTTGTCCTCTTTGTTGCCGTTCTGTTCCTGGTTGAGGCCTGCAATCTGACATCACATACCACCCAAAATGTTTCACCCACTTCCGTTCCACAAAGTAACCCGTCCCAGCTTGAGACGGCCACCCAACCTGCGCTTTCCGGGCAGAGCGGTTCCGAGACTGCCACCCAGCCGCCACTTGCCGGAGGAAACGGGCAAGGCGGGTCCAAGCCTGATATTCAAGGATCGTTTCCATTGCCGCCGAATTCCCAGATAACCTCGCCAGATTCCTCCGATCCAAGCGACTCAAGCGGCTCTTTCACTATTCAATCCCAATCCAGCCCGGATGCAGTGGCCAAGTTCTACGCCGATACGCTACCCATGCAAGGCTGGAGTTTGAGATATACCGATGCGAACTTTACCGGAGGGGTGAACCAGTACTGGAAAAAAGACAATATCTATCTTACGGTAAATATCGGCTTTGATAATGGTCAGCTGACCATTCAATGCGAATACGACCTGGTGGAAGCCCAGGCTGCCCAGAAGCTGCCCAAGGATTTTCCACTGCCGGGCCAAGCCGAAATGATAAGCGCTGAGGATTCTTCATGGGAGTTTTATATTCCACAAGACTATTCGGCCGTTACCAATTTCTACAAGGGACAAATGGCTTCCATAAATTGGAAACAGACTCCAGGCAGTGGGAATGGGGCCGGGGCGCAAGGCAGTTGCGGCGACGCAGATTGTGGCGGAAACCCAACCTTCCCGGCTGGAGCCATGCCTACCGCGACCATCGATACCAGAAACGAAAACAACCTGTCTTTCACCATGCCGGATGGGAATGTGGTTGACCTGATCATTACTCCTCACACGGATGGCACCATTCTGAATGTCGACTTAACCCTGAAAAACATTGCGTCGGCCGGTTTGCCACAGGGTGTGCCGATCTACCCGGGTGCAACGGCGCAGATAATCATACCTGGATCAGCAGAATTCCAGGTCAACGCGGATATGAAGACGCTCGAGGATTACTACAATCAACAATTACCTTCCGCCGGCTGGGCTCCGGATGGCAGCCCGATGGAAGTTTCCGGCAGTTATATACAAAATTGGACGAAAGGCAACCAAAAGATCACGATCAGCCTGGTTACTTCTGATTCAAATACCATGCTGATGATCAACTGCCCGAGCTGTAATCCTTGAAACCAAAAATAAATACCGGCTGGGAATCAAAAGACCTTGAAGATTGAAGCCGGTTTATTACCGTTGAAAACATGGTTTTCCACCAGCATATGGTGGACAAACGGTGCTGCGTAACGTTCCGCGCAGCTCTTTGCAACCTTTTCCATCCGCAGGATATGGAGTTGATCCCTTGGTCATCATATCTACCGAGAATCTTTGCCGTACCTATCAAACAACCACTGGGATCATCCGGCGGAAGAAGAAAGAAATAATCGCCCTGGATGGCGTCAATTTATCCATCCAAAGCGGTGAGTTGTTTGGCCTGCTTGGGCCGAATGGGGCAGGGAAAACCACCATGACACGCATCCTGGCGACGGTGCTCCTGCCCACGGCGGGCACGGCCCACGTACTCGAATTGGATGTGGTCAGGAATGCCAGGGAGATTCGCCCGCACATTGGGATTGTGTTTGGGGGAGATCGAGGGCTGTACTGGCGTTTATCAGGCAGGGATAACCTGGCCTATTTCGCCACTCTGTATGGCCTTCCGCAGGACAAAGCTCGTAAACGAATCCAGGAATTGTTGGAAATGGTCGGCCTGGGCGAGCGCGCCAATGAGCGAGTGGAAGGCTATTCGCGCGGGATGAAGCAGCGCCTGCACATTGCCCGCGGCCTGATCCATGACCCTGAAATCCTTTTCCTGGATGAGCCGACGGTCGGTCTCGACCCGGTGGCGGCGCGTGAACAACGCCAGGTGATCATCGATCTGAAGAGGGCTGGAAAAACCATTTTCCTTACTTCGCACTATATGTTCGAGATCGATGCGCTGTGCGACCGGGTGGCCATTTTGAACCAGGGAAAAATAATCATTGAGGATAGCCCATCCTCGCTAAAAAGGCTGGTGGCTGATCTTGAAGTGGTGGAGATCGAATGTTTTGGGGTGACGGAGGCCTGTATTGAAAACATACGCAAGCACCCGGCGGTTGTGACGGTAAACGTTGAAGCGCTTGAACAAACGCAGGTGTTACAAATCCAAGCCCCCTGTGGATCAGAACTGGTGCAGGAATTTTTAAGCCTCTTATGCGATGTTCAGATTAAGAAAGTGATCACACGCCAGCCCACCCTTGAAGATGCGTACGTCAAATTGGTTGGCCAGGATTCATCCAGGGAATAATAAATGGAACACCTATCGATAGGGACTACACTGAAAGTGATCCGTGCCTCATTTATTCTTCAAAGCAAAGAGCGCATGGTGCAGGAATTCTTTATTTTTACACTGGTTTTCCAACCGATCCTCTTTACGATTTTGACCGTGAGCACGTATTTATTCGGAGGCAAACCCAGCTTTGGGCTGTTTGCAATCACAGGGGCAGGTATGATGGGGATCTGGAATAATAACTTGTGGTCTTCAGGAGAGATCGTGAACCACGAGCGCGGTTCAGGAACGCTTTCCCTTCTGCTGGCCTCCCCAACGCCGTTGCTTCTGGTGCTATTAGGAAAAAGCTTGGCCAACGCGGTCACCTCGATCATTGCCATGGGAATGACTTTTGCCACCGGCGCAATCATCTACCACCTGGTACCCGGTATCGCCGATCCAACTGGATTTGTGCTGGGATTGCTGCTAACCGTGGTCGCATTAACATGCCTCGGACTGGTGATAGGTTCGCTCTTCGTGCTGACCCGTAACAGCAGTTACGTCAGCGGTGAAGAATAGTTAATTTTTCGCACAAAATTGGGGGATCTTTCATATAAGCGAGGTGAGCATACTCTGCTGGGGAGGAATATTCTTCGCGTTAATAATGGGCCAGAATGGGCGGCTGAGGATAAGATGGGGGGTAGAGAAGGATGATTCCGATAAACGAGGGAGCCGCAACATGGCAGACGAAATACTCGAAAACGCATCAGCTCAAGAGATTATCCATACCAGCGTAATAAGAGCATTCTTTGGCACGCTCCGGCACTATTTTGGGAGTCCGCAGAAGGTGTATGAGGGGGTGGATGATCCCCGCAATCCCCAGATGATTCTCTACCCGTTGAGCGGGGTGCTGTTTGCGGCCACTTTCCTATTTGTCTGTCGCCTGGGATCACGGCGAGCGGTGCAGGCGAAGCTGCGCGGGAACGGGGCTGGGATCGCCAAATTCGCAGCCTGGTTTGGGGTGGAGAATATCCCGCATGGGGACACGCTCAATTACAGCTGCCGGCGAGTGAAAGTGGAACAAGTCCAAGAGGTGATCTGTGGTTGTATGGAGAAATTAATTCGCCAGAAAGTACTTCTGCGGTATCGTCTGCTGGGGATGTACTATCTGGTGGTGATTGATGGAACAGGAGTGATCACCTATTCGCAGCGGCATTGTGCCCACTGTCTGAAGAAAGTACTTCGCAACGGAGAGACGCTTTACTATCATCCGGTGCTGGAAGCCAAGCTGGTCACGCGGAATGGCTTTGCCTTCTCATTGATGACAGAGTTCATTGAAAACCAGGATCTGAGTGCGGATAAGCAGGACTGCGAATTGAACGCGTTTTACCGTCTGGCAAAGAGGATCAAGCAGCGTTTCCCACGCTTGCCGATCTGCCTGCTTCTGGATGGGCTGTATGCGGGCGGACCCACCTTCGAAGTATGTGAAAAGAACCTGTGGAAGTACTTGATCGTGCTACGCGAAGACGATTTACCTAATGTGCACCGCAGTTATGCCGCCGCCTTGCCCAATTTGCCCCACAATCACAAGCAGATCCGCCTTGGCCAGCACGGCCAGATCGTTCAAGAGTATGCCTGGGCAGAAGATCTGGCCTACACCGACGGGTATGACCACTCCCATTCCCTCCACCTGATCGAATGTACCGAAACTCGGCCAGAGGCCCAGGGACAGATCCATCCGCTGCACTACAAGTGGTTGACCAACTTCAGCCTCACTTCTGGCAATGTCGACCTGCTGGCCAACCAGGGCGGCCGTCTGCGCTGGAAGATCGAAAACGAAGGTTTCAATGTCCAGAAAAATCTCGGCTTCAACCTCGAACATCCCTACAGCCAGGACCCCAATGCCAGTAAAGTCTTCTACCTGCTTATGCAATTGGCCTGCATCCTTTTTCAATTGATGGAAAAGGGCAGCCTGCTCTCCAACGCTTTCCCCAACGGCTGGAGTTCTTCCAGGCACCTCGCCTTTCTCCTGCTCGAAGCCTGGCGTAATCTCGTCCTATCGGCAGAGGCCTTGCTTTGCCTCGGCCAAGGCAAGTTTCAGATCCGCTTCAATAATTCATCTTGACACCCCAAACAATGGAACCGGTCAGAATGATTGGCTCTGCTCGCTCGAGTTCGCGGCCCCAGCTCGCAATTCGTCTCTCATTCCAACCGGTCCATTGGGCTCCAGCGTTTGTCCGTGTGTGTGACCAACTTAGGAGGCCGCCTTTATTATGCCACGTTTTTGATGGTCAGGATCACTGTACCTCGATCTTCCTCCTCGTCGATTAATGGCACCCCTTTTTTATCCCCTGTCCTGATTTCTCTTCACTCCCCCACTTTCTCGAAAATCAATTCTTCGCCGCTGAGTTACGTTATGAACGTGGCAAATTACCCGATCTATCTGTTTTCAGGGCTGGCGGTGCCATTGACGATCCTGCCGTTGTGGACACATCCGATTTCGGACATACTGGCTCCCGCCTGGGGGAACCTGGTGCTGAACCAGACGGCAGGTGCATTGCCTGGAAGTGCGGCCAGCAGTTTTATTTGGCTGATAAGCCTATCCATCATCTATCTTTTGATCGCCCTGGGGTTATACAAGCGGGTGGAATATCGGGCACGGGCGGCGGGTAACCTGGAGATGTGGTGATGGCATCCTATTTTCGGCAATTTATCGCCGGCTGCAAGGTCTCTGTGGCAATATATATTGCCGACCTCAGCCCATGGATCTTATTGGGAGTGGATGTTCCAAGGGCAGTCTTTCAAGCATTATTTTTTGTGCTGATGGCAATGGCTGCCGGCGGAGGGGCGCAGGCACGCTATGCCCTGATCGGGAACGGCATTCTTGTGGCTGTGCAAATCGCGATCGTTTTCATGGCGGCGGTGATCGAGCTGGAAAAATGGGCCGGCACGCTGATCTACTGGATCGCTTCCCCCTCCAAATGGCTGCCGACCATGCTGGGGCGCAGCATAGCCGATTTTGGGCGGGCAATTTTTACCGCCACCGTTATTTTTGCCGCCCTCATCCCTTTCATTGCTCCTGATATTTCCTGGGTTAATCTGCTCCGGGCTATTCCGGTAATTCTGATTACGTTAGTTTCGGCAAGCACGATCGGATGGCTGGTCGGATCGATTGCCCTGCCGGTACGCTGGGGTACCATGATCGCGAATGTCGTGGCATATTCAATGATGATCCTGTGCGGAGTCAATTTCCCGGTATCCTCTCTGCCCCCATCTGTACAATTTGTGAGCGGAATCATTCCTTTGACAAATGGATTGCTGGCCATCCGGGCCATTATTGATGGGGCAAGTTACTCGAGGGTATTGCCTTTGGTTGGTAAAGAAGTAATCATCGCTGTGGTTTTTGGAACGATCGCCTGGCTGACCTTCGGATGCCGCTTGCGAATATTACGGCAGGGTGGAAATTTGGAATTGATGTAAATTGGAGCCAGTATGAATGTGATGAGATTTACTGCTCTGGTTGCTCTTACTGGGCTGATCATGTTACAGGGCTGCCAGATAAAATGGCCTGGCGAAAGAAATAATACTCCCGGTGTTAAAGGTGAGGGTGAGTGGGCAGATGCAGACCTACCGACCATGACCATCTCTGCATCGCAGTTGATCTGGAAATTCTTTGCTGCGCATCCGAAACTATAAGGGGAGTTTGAATTCTCAGGAGAATATTATTAACTCGTATTTCATCATGTGCTCAGGGGGGGAATGCAGGAGAATTCTTGGGAATATGGCTCAAAATGGGGAGTTTGATTGCGCGAATTGGAAGCGGAAACTATTGTATGGGAGACATTTAAGCGCGATAATGAATTGGTTAATTATTGGGAAGAAATGCCATTGATCAGAATCGTTCTGGAGGCAGTGAATGGTTGCTGACGGATCTGGTTCAAAAAACTCGCTTCTTACATCACAAATATCGCACATTTGCATCCTGCGAATATCCAGGCATACAACGGTGTTTCCGTGGCTGCCTCCTTCGTCCAATGTTCTGGGGCACACCAGCCTTGCCAACGGGGCAATTCCTAACCTGACATAAATGGTCAACCCATCCATCCACTCGGTGCCTCCCCTCGACATCCACCCTTGTGGTAATCCATAAAGAGCTCTCCCATGAAACCAATTGTCCGAATCATGTCCAAAATCCTGCTGGTCATAATTTTTGCGTTCCTGCTGCCTGGCTGCAGCAAGGTCCCGGCTCTCAGCACTTCGGGAGCCAGCCCCACGTGAACAGACAGCCCGGTTTCCAGCTCCCAATCCACGCCCAGGCCGGGAACGAAAGTCACCCCCAGCCTGGATGACAAAGACCCGGTGGCTGCCTCATCCCGGCGAACGGTGGCCAGATTAATCTGACATTGCCCTATGGAATGGCGTACAGTAGTCTCACCACCCCCAATAGCGCCTTGATAAATGATCAAGAAGTAACGATGGTGCCTATTACTCAAATCGAGGGCGTGCGGCTTTTGGGCGGGCTGATCGGGGGTGTGCAATTGGAGCCGGAGGGGTTGGAGTTGCTCACACCCGCTACCCTGACGATCACAGTGCCCAAGGGTCATGATCCCAAGCAAATGGTCGGGTTCGGTTATCCCGGCGATGGAGATGGCTTTTATCTCAACCTGGCTACCGGGTCGCCAGTGGCACCGATGTGACGTTCATGTGGTTGGCTAGGTAACGGAGAAAAAATGAATCCCAAGAATCTGATCATTTTCTTTGTTGCCGCCTTGTTCCTGGTCGGGGCTTGTAACCTGCCTGCTCGGATCAGCCAGGGCACTGCACAGCCTTCCAACCCGACCGGGAGCGCGCCTGCCACCCAAGCGCCGTTTTCGGGAGGAAATGGGGAGGCGAGCTCGCAGACGGCCACCCAACCCCCGGAACCGACATTCACCCAGGTGCTCCCAAGCCCCAGCCCCACCCTTGGCATCGGCTCTCAAAGAACGTCGACAACCGACGGAATGATCCAGGTGTTCGTACCCGCCGGGCAGTTCATCATGGGCGGGGACGAATGGACCAATATCATGGATGCCCCGGTCTACCTGGATGCATTCTGGATCGATCAAACCGAAGTGACCAACGCCATGTTTGCAAATTTCATTACGGCCACACATTACCGGCCGGAAACAGAAATAAATGGTGATGCGTATGTCTACCAATTTTCCTCCGATAGCAGTGTAAAAACCCCCGGCGCCAACTGGCAACATCCCCATGGACCAGCCAGTAATATAAAAGGATTGGATCAATATCCAGTGGTACAGGTAAGCTGGAATGATGCCGTTGCCTATTGCAAATGGGCCAGCGGGCGGTTACCCACGGAAGCGGAGTGGGAAAAGGCCGCCCGGGGAACCGATGGGCGGCTCTATCCCTGGGGGAACCAGGACTGGGCTGGGAATTTAGCGAATTTTATGGATAAGCAATTAAATCCGACCTTCACAGTGGATGATGGCCATGCGGGCATCGCACCCGTCGGCAGCTATCCAGACGGAGCCAGTCCGTATGGAGCATTGGACATGGCGGGAAATGTGGCGGAATGGGTGGAAGATTGGTACGCGGATGCTTATCCCCAAGGCAACCAAACTACTCCGGTGATCAACCCACAGGGCCTTGCTACCGGGGAAGAACGGGGCATGCGCGGTGGCGCCTGGACATCAAATGATGATAATGATGGAGAGAAACGGCTGTCATCCCATCGGAATCATAACAATCCGGACTATTCCGGCGATAGTGGCGGTTTTCGCTGCGTCGCTTCGCAATAGCACCTGCAGCACTACTATCGATTGAATTTGAAAAGAGAATGCGTTGTGACGGTGATCTGGACAGCTCTGTAGAAGAAAGGAGAAAATAATATGAATCGCAAGAATCTGGTCATTTTCTTTATCGCGATCCTGTTCCTGGTCGGGGCTTGCAATCTGGCTGCGCATACCACCCAAAGTGCTCCGCCTGATTCCAATCCACCTACCAATCCATCCCAGCCGGCGCCTGCCACCCAACCCCCGCTGTCCGGAGGGAACGGGCAGGGCAGTTCCCCGACTGCCACCCAACCGCCGCTTTCCGCGGGGAACGGAACAAACGGATCCAAGCCAGATATCCAGGGAACGTTTCCTTTGCCTCCCGAATCCAAGATAACTTCGCCCGATTCCTCCGATCCGAGCGACCCAAGTGGCTCTTTCACCATTCAATCCCAATCCACCCCGGATACGGTGGTCAAGTTTTATGCGAATACGCTGCCCACCCAGGGTTGGTCCTTACGCTACACAGACGCCAATTTTACCGGCGGGGCAACCCAGTACTGGAAAAAAGCCAACATCTACCTTACTGTCCAAATCGGTTTTGAAGAAAACCAGTTGACCATCCAGTGCCAGTATGAGCTGGTGGAAGCCCAGGCTGCGCAGAAACTGCCGAAGGATTTTCCCCTCCCGACGCAATTCGAAATAGTGAGTGCCAGCGATTCTTCCTGGGAGTTTTATATCCCGCAAGATTATACAGCGGTGACCAATTTCTACAACCAACAAATGAATGCGCTGAATTGGAAAGCGCTTCCGCCATTGGGCGCTGGAGCCGTGGGCAGTTGCGGCGGCACAGATTGTGGCGGGAGTTCCAGCTTGCCGGCCGGGGCACTGCCCACCGCGACCATTGACGCACGGCAAAGCAATCAACTCTCTTTCACTATGGCGGATGGGAATGAAATCGACCTGACCATAGACCCCCACCAAGATGGAACCATTCTCTCTGTCGACCTAACCTTTAAGAACGTCGCATCAGCCGGATTGCCTCAAGATGTGCCGATCTATCCGGGAGCAACGGCGCAACTGATCGCCCCGGGCACCGCGGAATTCCAGACCAATGCGGATATGAAGACGCTCGAGGATTATTACAATCAACAACTTAGCGCGGCGGGCTGGTCTCCGGATGGCAGCCCGATGGAAGCATCCGGGACCTACCTCCAAAATTGGACCAAAGGCAGCCAAAAGATCACGATCACCTTGGGTGTTTCAGACTCAAATACCATGCTGATGATCAACTGCTCGACTTGCAATCCTTGATCTAGCCTTTGTTGCAGAATGGAAATCAAGAATTATGGGTTGGATGGGAGCAGTTTGTTCCAGGCCAATGGAGATATGCCCGGTTCGCTTTTTTTAGGAGGCAATATGCTGCCAAATTCATTGCGTCTTTGCCTGATTCGGTCGGTCTGCACGATCATCTTGCTGGCCGGCTTGCAACCATCACCCCTCTGAGTTGAAATTGTTGGCAAAATTTATTCGACGTGGATTTTCGGTAGAACTAAAAAAAACGTTATAAATATTAACAAGCCGATACGAAATTTCAATAAGGCCGTTTCGCTCCTAAAATCTTTCAATTGCGTCGATCGACATGGAGGAGAAGGGATGAGTAATCCTGCGAAGAAACGTTTCGTTCGTCTGGCCGGCTCGATTTTAGCGGCGGTTTTATTGTTCTTGTCCACTAGGCCCGAGGCGCATGCTCAGGCTGCATATGATATGTATGGGGTCAAGATCTATTACGGGACTGACACGACACTTTGCGTTGGGCAGACTACGACAGTTACCGTCTCATATCATCTCAACGCTGGTAAGAAGGAAAAAGCGCCCCCAATCCTTTCTTTCCAGGTCACCAATGGAAATGTCACCTCGAAAAACCCCACCACGGGAGGCGCAGGATCCGGTTTTGTTTATTTTGATTTCTATGTGACAAAAGCCGAGGATGCAGCTCTCTATGCGCAGGTCAACCAGACCGATGGTTACGATATGACGACCATCCCGGTTCAAGACTGCCAGTATAAGTATAATTTGGTTACCAAGTTGCATGCGGCGAGTTCCAATGGGGGAGTCGTTTTTAAGTGGACGCAAATCCTCATCTTCGAAGGGACCTTCACACCCTCCGCTCCCGGCGGCGAGGCTCCCTTGGTACCCCTTACACCCAACGGCACGATCCAGGCGGATTTTAAGGTCGAGGACGAAGAGATGCCACCGGAGGATGAATGCAACGTGCCAGCTACGAAGTGGACTGGCCTTCAAGGTTCCGGCACGGCTAAGGTCACAGGGCAGTTGGTGAACAGCCCTCCACAAGCGGGCGTGACAATAGATTTCGCGACCGTGGATTTTAAGCATAATCCATCCTACCATGTGCCTTGCAAGGACTGGCCACTTGACAATACCCTTATCCTTGGTTTTCAGGAAAACGACTGGATTCACGAACAGTTTCCAATCTCGGGGGGCAGCCGGGAGATCCAAATTGATACTCTGGAACAGTCAGTGAAAAATCTGAATAAAAGCAGGGGAACAACAGCATACTACGATGCCATATTAACCTTAAAGAGGGTCAAATGAAGACCTCCCGTTCCCATTACCGCAGGTACCTGCTTTTCTCGTTGTCATGCTTGGTTTTGGCTGTGTTAGCCTGTTCCATCCCTTCACACCCCGGTGGCTTCTCAACCAATACGGGTAACCTCCTGCCTGATCCATCGACGGGCCTGGCTCGGCTGCAGAGTTATCACGCCGTTTATAACCTGACTCTTCAAGGGACGATTGATGGAAAACCATTCGATCGGCAGTCCCATATGGAATACAGTTTCATTACCGAATCGAAGGATGAGGAGATTGTCTGGCAGGAGCAGTCGGCCGGCAATGTGGCAACTTTTCTGCATTCGATCCGAGTAGGCAATGCCGTTTATTCACTAAGCCAGGACGGGCAGGAATGCTGGGGGGAATATGTCGACCAACCGTCGGAAGCCATGGCTGCACCGACAAGCCTTCTTCTTCCGGTATCCGATGCGAACCAGGTGGGCTCTGAAACGGTAAATGGGGTCGCGGCCCAACACTATCATTTTGATCAGACAGGGCTGTTGTCCACCGAGCAGGGTGCCTCTGGCGAGGTATGGATCGCTCAGCAGGGAGGCTATGTCGTCAAATACACACTGAGCATTCCGGGACCTACCACTCCGACTGGCAAGGGGACAGAAACCACGGAGACGGTAAATTATGAATTGGAGGAGGTCAATTCCTTCACTCAAATTTCCCTGCCCGCCGGTTGTGTACCGGTGCTGGTCGATTTCCCCGCCATGGCCGATGCCCAGGATATTTACCGGGGCAGTGGGTATATGGATTATACGAGCCCTTCTAACCTCGTACAGGTTATCGATTATTATAACCAGGCGCTGCCTCCGCTCGGGTGGACCGCGGCCGAGTCACCTTTCGATTCAGATCAGACAGAATCACAGGCTTTGGAATACACCCAAGGTGATCAGGACCTGACCATCTTGTTGGACAGCTCTTCAGGCAGCCTTGAGGTCAGCGTCATTCTCAATAAATCTGCTTTGGCAGTCCGGCCGCCAACGGAAACGCCCGGTCCCAGCCCTACGACAGGGTTGCAACAGACAGTCAACCCTTCCCAAAGCGGATTACCCGCCGATGTTCCCCTTTACCCGGGTGCAACGGAACTCGCCAACCCAGGCGTGCCGGCGACCCTGTTGCAAACCGCCGATTCCGCCACCCAGGTTGCCCAATTTTACAGCCAGCAAATGGCAGCCAATAATTGGGTTCTGCTGAGTAGCAGCACAACCGGTGGCATAATCAATCAAGGTTGGCAAAAGGATACCCGCATGGCGATGATCACGATCCAACCGGCGGGGAGCATTACCAGGATCACCATTGCCATCCAGAACGAGTAGATCTTTGCCCATTGGAAAGGGCTTATTCCAGATACGCTTCCGGCTACTTCGTTCGACCCATAAGGAGGGGTAACAATGAAATCCAACAGGGATAGCATTCAATTTCTCTTGACCTTGGCGGTCAGCCTGTGTTTTTCCCTTTCGAGCTGCGCAAACAGGCTGGTGACCGCACCAACTTTGACGGCCAGTACGGCCACCATGGTGCCGACCGTTGCTCCCATTCCAACCAACACCCAGACAATGGTTCCAATCGCCAGTCTGAATCCTTTGCCAGCATTGACCCTGGCTCCGGGGGATATGTATTTCAGCCTGAATGGCAGGCCCACCTTTTTCTTTTCCCGAAATGTCGATAGCTCGGATCAGGCCAACTACTTCACCCTGCTTGGCATGGCGCATGCCCAGGGGAATCTGGTGATCAGGATGGATACCACTTACAGCGCCATGGGCGGACATGATGGCTACGGGTATACCAGCACCGGGGAAATCCGTGAGGATTGGAGCAAGAACTGGGAGCAATTCTTCGATCAGGCCGAAGCGGATGGGATGTATGTTATCCCCACGTTTACGGGCTGGGTAAACTGGAACAACCAGGGCCAGAGCAGCTGGGGAAACAATCCTTTTCGAAGCGTCTACGGCGGCCCGGCAACGGACCCGACCGAGATCTTCAAGCGCGACTCGCCGACCCAGCTGCTCTACCTGAAATGGTTCAAGAGTGTGGTCACACGCTGGTCATCCCATAAAAATATCCTGGCCTGGGAGGTCATCACCGAGGCCAACCTGATTGACGGGATCGATGAGGCCGATGGTGTCTATCTGTGTGAACAACTGGCGAACGTGGCTCACCAGGCTGACCCTCTCCACCGGCCGGTGACCGCCAACGTCACGGATTTCCCTGAGTGGCCGGAGCTCTACCGCAACAGTGCCATCGATTTCGTCAGCATCCACCCCTATCCAGCCTCCTCCCGGCTCGATACCGATATGCTGAGGGAGGTGCGCTACTTCCAGGCAGCCTATCACAAACCGGTTCTGATCGGTGAGTCCGGGCTGGTCGCCATGGACCCGGATGCGCAGGGGAATGTCACCGAGATACCCAATGCCCGGGTGGGCCTCCAGCATGCCATCTGGGCGGAAATGGTTTCGGGTGCCATGAACGCCAGGGGCCTCTGGTTTGAGGATAGTCTCGCGACCTTCTTCCCGAACCAGGGGATGCCTTTCCTTCAAAAGTACACGGATATCGAAGCCCCAGCGTACCATTTCATCAACGGGGTTGATATGACCGGATTTTCGCCGGTGCCTGCCCAATCCTCGGACAAAATCCTGGGGGCGGCGCTCGGGAATGACCACTCGATCATTGGTTGGTTCCGCGATGCCGGTTCCGAACCTCCCAACTGGAACGTGCAGCCGGTCATTTCCAAACAGACAGTGACTCTCAGCCTGCCCTCCACAGCCACCAGCTGGAAGGTGGACTTCTATAGCGCCCAGGATGGGACAACCCTGCTGGGTTCGACTACTCTGTCCCAGCAAGACAGCAGCCTCACTCTGTCCCTGCCCGACTTCCAGGATGACATCGCTTTCAAGATGAGCGCCCAGGGCACAGTCGGATCCTCCCCGGCGCCGGCCAATGCCACCACCGACCGTATCGCCGGGACATGGAACGGAACTATAACCAACACTACCCGAACCTTTTCCACGCCTGTAAAATTGTCCATTCAACCCGGCTGTGTGCCCGGGAATGTTTGTGGAACCTACTCGGCGCCCCAAGTTTCCTGCTCCGGGGATCTCTCACTCCAGGCGGTCAGTGCTCAAACCTACTTCTTCCTGGAACAAAACGCTTCCGGATCAAGTTCCTGCAAATCAGGCGGATACGAACAGCTCCAATTGCTGCCTGACGGAACGCTATTCTATGGATACCTGATCATGCCAGGGTCAGATGCAACTTCCACCGGCATTTTGAAGAAGCCTTAAGCATTGCTCCTGCAGTTCCGTTTCCGCATCAAATGGAATTAATCCCGTGGCAATCAAATCAACCGAGAATCTTCGTCGTACCTATCAAACTACCACGGGGATCATCCGACGAGAGAAAAAAGAGATTATCGCCCTGGATAGCGTTAATCTATCCATCCAAAGCGGTTAGTTGTTCGGCCTGCTTGGCCCGAATGGTGCAGGGAAAACCACCCTCACACGCATCCTGGCAACGGTGCTCCTGCCCACGGCGGGCACAGCCCACGTACTTGGATTGGATGTGGTCAGGAATGTCAGGGAGATCTGTCCGCACATTGGGATTGTGTTTGGGGGAGATTGAGGGTTATACTGGCGTTTATCGGGCAGGGATAACCTGGCCTATTTCGCCACCCTGTATGGCCTTCCGCAGGACAAAGCTCGTACACGAATCCAGGAATTGTTGAAAATGGTCGGCCTGGGCGAGCGCGCCAACGAACGAGTGGAAGGCTGATGGCGTAGGATGAAGCAGCGCTTGCACATCGCCCGCGGCCTGATCCATGACCCTGAAATCCTGTTCCTGGATCAACCAACGGTACGGCATCTCTACGTTGCTATACCGAGATAACAGGGCTATCGATCCTACCGGAAGATCAACCGAATACGGTGGCATTTTCCACTAAACCGATTGGATTCGCCATCCGAAAAGCGCTGATCGAACCCGAGGCGAAAGCCGGCCCAGGGTATGGCATTATTTTGTGGTTCCATTCAGAGGATTCGGCTGCACTGTTCAAAGTGAGTAATGAGCGAAACCTGTCGATCGCGCTAGACCTGGCAAATGGTCTGTTCGGCAAGATGTTTCCCTTCCGTGACCCAGATGGCACCCTGATCACGGTACATGATGGCGGCTAGGAAAGTCGCGCAACTGGAGCAATTGAATTAAGGCAGAAAACCATGCAGAACATTAACGTGATCCTGTTCGATGACTTTACCGCTCTGGATGTTTTCGGTCCGACCGAAGTACTGGGCCGGCTAAAGGAACATTTCAGGATTAATTATATTTCCATGAATGGCGGTATCGTAAACGGCTCGACCGGCACGAAAATCGATACGGTAGCGAGTAAAGAAGTCAAAGAATTTGATATTTTGCTTTTGCCGGGAGGATTTGGAACTCGAAAACTGGTGGGGGATCCGATTTTCCTGGATCTGATCAGAACTTTTGCAGAAAAAAGTAAAACGGTTTTAAGCGTTTGCACCGGATCGGCGCTGCTTGCAAAAGCAGGCGTTCTAAAAAAAAGAAACGCAACCAGTAATAAAATATCCTGGGAATGGGTGATCCAACAAGATCCCGAAGTGCATTGGATAAGAAAGGCCCGCTGGGTGGTGGACGGAAAATTCTACACTTCTTCCGGGGTAACCGCCGGGATCGATATGGCTTTGGGATTTGTGGCGGATACTTTTGGTCCCGAATTAGCCAGAAAAATAAGCCAATCGATTGAACATGTCTGGAAAGAAGACAAAACCATCGATCCGTTTGCCTGAGAGAGCTCTATATAAGGTAAAAATAGATCGGAGAAAAACAAATATAATCGTTTTTGATCCGATGAACACAACAACCTATTAAATGGAGTAGATGAAATGTTTAACAAAATTGCGATCGTGTCGATACCGGTGAAGGATCAGGATGTCTCGAAAAAATTTTATCTGGAAGTGCTCGGATGCAGGTTGATGGAAGAAATGCCGATGGGACCCACTGCCAGATGGATCCGCTTGGAATTTCCCGGCGTGGAAACCAGAATCGTGTTGGTAACTTGGTTCCCGCAGATGCAACCCGGCAGCCTGCAAGGATTGGTGTTGATCACCAATGATATTGCCAAAACCTGTGCTGAACTCAAACAAAACGGGGTGGTCGTTTCTGAAATTGCCAAAAAGCCGTATGGGCTGGAAGCGTCGTTCAGCGACCCGGATGGAAACGGTTGGGTGCTACAACAGCCCGCATAGAAACCATGTTGAAGCTGGATTGGTTTGAGCAATTGCAATGTTATTTGCCCAGGGTATTTCGGCACGGACGCTGACGGCTGGCGCGAGCAGGATGCCTGCCTCAATTTTAGAAACACCTCAATGGTAAATTTATCCTTATTGCGCGTAGTCGTAATTTTTAGCCGTGATTTTAATTGTTCCCCCGGGATGGTCCCATATTGAGTGCCATGCCCATTGTTGGCTAATCAATTGTTCCCATTGATCGATCACGCTTTTTTACCTTTCCCCGAATTCCCGGCCCGTCTCTGACTTGCATTCTTCACAGTGCGAGCTATGTCCCAATATTCCTCATAACTTCTTACTTATTACGCATTCCTTTCAATTCCTTTTTCCCGTTTCTTCTCCAACCCATCCAACAACCCCTGCATCTCTTCTTCTTCCCCAGCCTGGCTGCTGAAATATTCGGTCATGAACTGGGAGCGGCGCAGGCGCAGGGCCATGGGTGCAACGGCTTGCAGGTCTTCGGAAGAGACCTTGTTTCGGCCATCCGCGGCAGCGTAGGCCCGGGCGGCTTCGAACCAGGTGATCTCGGCGCGCAGGCTGTCGATGCCCATCTTCTGGACCAGTTTAATGGCCGGGCGGGCAACCCGATCGGGCAGATTCACTTTTGGCAATAGATCCCGGGCGGATTGGATCTCTTCGGCGGCAGCGACCATCTCACTCCCGTACATGGAAGCCATGCCGTGCGGGTTGGAAAGGTAGGCCTGGACGCGCCGGTAGGCCTCCAGCCGCTCGGATGGATCTTCCAGACCACGCACGATGACGCGCAGCCCGAAGCGGTCCATGATCTGCGGCCGCAGGCGGCCTTCTTCCGGGTTCATCGAACCGATCAGCACCAGGCGCGCCCGGTAGGTGGCAGAGATGGGGCCGCGCCGGACGGTGTAGCTGCCCTGGGCAGCCGCGTCCAGGATGGCGTCGACAATGTCATCCGAGAGCAAGTTAATCTCATCGATGTAAAGCAAGTTGCGGTCGGCCTGGGCCAGGATGCCGCGCCGGACGCGCAGACGTTCCTGCGCGGCAGCGCGTTCGTCGATCCCGCCAACCACATCTTCCAGCCGGGAGTTGAGCGGCAACTCCACCAGCCGGACCCGGTCAAGGGCAACCAGCGGCTGGCCTTCGGCGTACTTTTTGGCGCAGTCCGGGCAGACGGCGTCAATCCCACCGGACTCGATATCTTCAGGCAGGCAGCCGTAATAGCACAGCGAGCGTTCCACTTTTGGGAGAATATCCAGCAGCGAACGCACAGCAGTGGTCTTGGCGGTGCCGCGCGGACCGACCAGCAGGATGCCACCCACGGACGGATTGATCAAGCCGAGCAGGAGCGCCAGTTTCATCTCCCGCTGGCCGACGATGGCCAGGAAGGGGAAAGGCAGCGCCTCGGCCTGCCCGACTTCTTCGGCGGTGTTGGTTGGAAGGCTCTTGCCGGAAACGTGGTCGACCAGCTCGCGCAGGGTGCGGAAGGGGTGGGCTACGCGTTCTTTGGGTTCAATCTCTTCAGAAGGGGGTTCGGTAGTAGTCATTTTTCGATCCGCTAATGCTGCCACTGGGTAGTACAGATTCGCACGAATTTGTACTTATTTGGTTCTGGCCTATTGGGAGTATCCTTGATGTGCCATTCCGACCTGCTATTGGTTATCTTTTTGTGCCAGGCGCTTGAACTGGCGTTCGCGGGCGGCACCCATGCGGGCCAACTCATCGGGGGTCTCGGCCAGCAGGGGCGGGATGCGGGTCGGTTTGCCATCATCATCGATGGCCACATAGACCAGGAAAGCGGCCGTAGTATGAGTTTGGTACCCGGAGATGGGGTTTTCGGCGATAACATCCACCTCCACTTCCATGGAGGTGTGTCCGGCATAGGTCACTTCGGCATTGAAGAGCACCAGGTCGCCAATGTGGATGGGCTGGCGGAAAACCATCTGATCGATGGCTACCGTGACAGTGCGGTGGGCGGCGTGCCGGGTGGATGCCAGCGCGCCCGCTTCATCGACCAGTTTCATGATCCAACCGCCATGCACATTGCCCTGGCTGTTGGCGTGTTCCGGCTGCATCATCTGGGCCAACTGGATGCGCGAAAGCCGCATGGGTTTCGGTTCGTGGGAATGTTCCATCAGTCGATATCCTGGCGTTCCTCACCGGCATCCAGCGTGTGCAGGCGCTCCGGTTCATCCATCAAAATATCCAGGACGCCAAAGCGCAGGTCGCCCATCAAGGGAGCCAGAGGGATGGTGGCAGGGATGTTCAGGCGCACCGGCGGTGCAGGTGGGGTCTTGCGCGGCTTGAGCGAAGCGGTCAGGCGCTTGCGGATGATGCGCGGCTCAGCGGTCAATTCGCCGACGTAGAAGCCCAGCACGGAATAAACCTGCCGGTCAGCGGTCACCCAACCGATCCATTCGCCCAGCCGGTTGTGCAGGTAGGGATAAGACAGGAAGGCATCCGCGTCGCCGCGGGAAGTATAAATGGGGACAATGGCACGTTGAGATTGAGAACTCATGCTTTCACCTTATCTACATCATTATACGTCCAATAGCGGTTTACGAAGAAATTCCACAACATGACCACACCCACGGCCACGGCCAGGGTGAAATTCTTTCCCAGGAACACAGGTGAGAATATATGCAGCGAAAGGTGCTCGAACAGCCCGTCCATGGGGGGTTCGAGGTAATGCAGGATGGGCAGGCGGATGGCCAGCCCGGCAATATTGACCGCGAAGAACATAACCAACTGGCGGGTCATGGGGCGCGAACGTGAATCCGGGTAGGTCCAATAGCGGTTCCAGATGAAATTGCTGATGATGGCGCAGATGAACGAAATCGTCCCGGCCCAGACCAGCGCCAGGCCGAAAAGTTTCGAAAACAGGTTCATGATCCCAAAATCGATGATGGCGCCAAACACGCCCACGGCCATGAACTTTAAAAAGCGGGTGCGTTCCTGAGGATTGGTTATGATATTGGTCATTGGGCTGCCATTTTTTCTTTGAAATAAGCTATGGTACGTGTCAAGCCTGCCTCCAGGTCTATTTTTGGCTCCCACCCCAGCAAGGTGCGAGCGCGCGTGATATCCGGGCAACGGCGCTGTGGATCGTTGCCAAAACGTTTATCGGGTTGATAATCCAGGCCGGCGGTATTTCCGGCCAGACGATTAATGATCTTTGCAAACTCCAGGATGGAAGTTTCGGTGGGATTGCCGATATTGACCGGCAGGTGTTCGTCAGAGAGCAACAAACGGTAGATCCCCTCGACCAGGTCATCCACGTAGCAAAATGAACGGGTCTGGCTGCCATCTCCGTAGACGGTGAGCGGCTCGCCGCGCAGGGCCTGCTGGACCATGTTTGGGACGACACGCCCATCGTCCAGGCGCATTCGCGGGCCATACGTGTTGAAAATGCGGACAATGTGCGTATCCACTTCGTGGGCATGCTGGTAAGCCATCGTCATGGCTTCGGCAAAGCGTTTGGCCTCATCGTACATCGAGCGCAACCCGACTGGGTCGACATGGCCCCAATAGCTCTCGGTTTGGGGATGTTCGAGTGGGTCGCCATAGATCTCGGATGTGGAGGCCAGTAAAAAGCGGGCGCCGTGCGCATGGCTAACGCCAAGACAATTGTGCGTGCCAAGCGCGCCGGCCTTCATGGTCTGGATGCGCAGGTTGGGGTAGCCATACGGAGAATCAGGGTTGGGGCTGGCGGGTGAGGCGAAATGCATGACTGCGTCCAGCTTGCCGGGGACGAAGATGTATTCCGAGACATCCTTCCGGATAAACGTGAACCGTTCATTTCCGGCCAGATGAGCCAGGTTGGCGGGATTGCCGGTCACGAAATTATCCAACCCGACTACTTCATGACCTTCTGCCAGGAGACGGTCACACAGATGGGAACCGAGAAAACCGGCGGCCCCGGTGATAAGAACGCGCATGCAATGCTCCAAAAATAAGATTTGCCCTGGAAGGGAACACCCTACCTGGCATTATTTCCAATCAATGGCGGTGGTCAGCCCATCGCCGGTAACCTGTTGGGATTGGCCGGTGGCGGCATCCACGATCCAGAGATTGCCTTCGTAGATGACCCCGATATAATCTCCGCCGTTGTCAAGCAGGCGCGGCGCCCAGGCGAGCGTCTGGGTCAGCGGTTCGATGCCGGGTTGGCCTTCAGCCGGGAAAAGGGAGCGCGGAGCCGTTCCGTCGCTGTTCATTACCATCAGCCGGTAGCGGCTGGTGGCAGATGCAGTGGGGAAGATGGCCTGTAAAAACGCAACCAGGTAGGTGGAAGCACCCGATTTATCCGTTCGCAGGGATGAAGTGGCCGGGTAGGCAAACATACCGGTCTGAGGAACCAGCCCGGTGCTGGAGTTATTGGCCAGGGTGATGGCGTTCAGGGCGAAGTTGGGTGATTCTTCGGGAGCGATCAGCCCGGTAGGGGCAGAATGCGTAACCACGAACAAGGTGTGGCTGTCGCTACCCCAGGCCAGACCGGGAGTCCAGGCCCAATCTCCGTGCGTATTCAGGGCGGTAATGTTTAGCAGAGGCGTCAATGAGGCGCCGGCAATATTCACCAAGCCAACGCCATCTGGATGGGAATATGCCAGGTTCTGGCCATCCGGCGACCAGGCATACGAACTTCCCCACCAGGGATAGACCCCGCCGTAGCTGGTATCAAGCACATCAGTAATCGCGCCGGGTTTGCCATAGGCGAAGTCCAGGATATGTAGATCGTTGTTTGCGTTCCAGCCAGGTGCCGGGATTTGAGGCTTAACCGTAGAGTAGGCGATCTTGTATTGCGTGCCCGGCTGCCAGTCCGCAAAATGGACAATATTGGCAACGCCCAGGTTGACCGGCGCAGGCGGCTGACCGGAAGTGCTGACAGCCCACAACGTGTTGATCTGCTGGTCAAGCGGCAGGCTGGATTTGCGGGTGAAGAGCAACCAGGCGCCATCCGGGGAGAGCGAGAAGATGTACCCGTCCAGGTCGCCGCTGGTAATGAGCGGCTGGCGCAGGGAGGTGGACCCATCCATGATCCAGGCGTTTCCGCCGGACAAATAAACCAGCTTGCCGGGAATGGAAAGGGGTGCAAAGGGGCTCTGCACGCCAATCATGACAATTTCGGGTACGGCCTGCTGGAGCAGGTTTTCAGAAACAACTGAACTGCCCGTATCAACATTATTTTCGATGACATGCCGGATGGTGATTTCATCCAACCCATTTTGTCCGGCCTGAACAAGACGGGTTTCTCCGGAAGGTAGCGATTCATTGCGCAGTTCCTGTCGTTCGAAAGGTACCACTACTTGTTGCGTTTCAAACTCTTCACGCACGCGCGTGACAACGATAGCCATCCTGGCTGTCACAGGGGTATACAATGGTGGGTCAACCCGGTCGGTTGTGGAAAGGCTGATCTTGGCCGCGTTGAGTGCCTGCTGAACCGTACTACCGGCCGGGAGCGTGACAGGCTGGCTGGCGCCATCGGCAGTCACGCTGGCAGTCAGATTGGCCTGCTGTACTTGCGCGGCACAGGCGGTCAGAAAAGCCAGGGATAATCCCAGCAGGAAAACGAACCGGCCCGCACCAGCGCCCAGCCTGATCGGCCTTTTAGAGGGTTTTGTGGATGAAAGTCTGCTCATAGGGTTACTGGTATAATCCAAATGCTATTTTTCCATAGCATCACTCAATTAACGGAGTTATTATAGCATGAGCGAATCTGAAAATCCCACCCCGCTGGATATACCGGCCGCGTTGGAGGCGCTTTTGTTTGTTTCTGCAGATCCGGTTGCGCCGGCCCAGCTGGCTGCTGCACTGGAAGTTTCTGTTTCAGCAGTGGAGCAGGGGCTTGAGCAATTGGAAGGCGAACTGCAAGCGGGTGGGCTGCGATTGCAGCGACATGGCGGGCGGGTGCAATTGACCACTGCTCCGGAGATGGCCGAAGCCGTGGAACGCTTCCTTGGATTGGAAGCGACCAGCCGGCTAAGCCGGGCGGCGCTGGAAACACTGGCAATTGTAGCGTACCAGCAGCCGGTCACGCGTCCTTATATCGAAGGGGTGCGGGGTGTCAGCAGCGATGGTGTGATGAAGTCCTTGCTTGGCAAGGGTCTCGTTCAGGAGATCGGGCGCGCGGAAGGCCCGGGACGCCCCATTTTATATGGTACCGCGCCGGATTTCCTGCAGCATTTCGGATTGAATTCACTGACCGAACTCCCCAGCCTGGTTCTGCCGGAAACGGCTGGCGAAAATGGGAACGGTCATGATGAAATGTTGAAAGGATGAGATTAGAATAAGATGGAAGAGAGATTGCAAAAAATACTGGCACGCGCTGGATACGGCTCCCGCCGCAGCTGTGAAGAACTGATCACGGCCGGCCGGGTGCGGGTGAATGGCCAGGCGGTTGGCCTGGGCGATAAAGCCGATGCAGCCAAAGATAAAATCACCCTGGATGGGCGCCCGGTCACACAGGCCGAGACCCTGGTGTACGTGGCGCTGTATAAGCCGCGTGGCGTGATTTCCACTGTCTCCGATCCGGAGCTGCGGCCGGCAGTACGCGACCTGGTTCCGGTGGAGGGAACCTTATATCCGGTGGGGCGACTCGATTTCGATTCCGAAGGCCTGGTCTTGATGACCAATGATGGCGACCTGGCCAATAAACTGACCCATCCGCGCTATGAGCATGAAAAGGAATATCGCGTGCTGGTAGCCAAACAGCCCGACGCGGAACAGTTGAACCTTTGGCGACGCGGCGTGGTTTTGGAAGATGGATTCCGCACCGGGCCGGCCGGCGTGTACGTGGTCTCCAAAAACGGCAAAGGCGCCTGGCTGAATGTCACCTTGAAAGAGGGGCACAAGCGCCAGATCCGCGAGATGGGCATCACGACCGGCCTGCCCGTGGTGCGGATCGTGCGTGTGCGCATTGGGGATTTACGCCTGGGGAGCCTCAAGCCGAAAGAATGGCGTTACCTGACCACCCAGGAAGTGCAGGCGTTACAAAAACCTGCTACAGCTTCAAAGCCAAAGCCGGGCATACGAGCTGTCAAAAAAATTAGTTGATTGAACTCGTTTTTAGTGGAAAATTTAGACGCGGAAAAGTACGGACGAACGCGAATATATATCAAACATCCGTTTCGTGATAAATTGCAAACATGATCAGGTACGTAAAATCTTTCCTGGCGCGCACTGACCCGGCATGGCGGACTGCGCTGGGCGTATTTCTACTTGCCAGGTTGTTCTATTCCCTCTGGTCATTGGTTATCCTGGTGGCTTATCCCCTGGCTGTGCAGAACACGGTCTTGAATGGCCAACCGATTCTGGCCGTATTTGATTTAACTGCGAACAAAGGTTACGTTTTCAGTCGCCAGGTGGGTGATCAGGTGCTTGCTTTCCGGGTGGCCGGCAAAGGGCTGGTGGATACACAAACCGGCAGCTTTTGGGATATTCGCAACGGGAAAGCCATTTCGGGGAAATTTGCGGGCCAAGCCTTCCTCCCGGCGGACGAAACTGCCGCTAGGCTTTTTCCATACCAGGGAGTGCCAGCCAACGCCGCGCCGGCTTTAGCGATATGGCAGCGTTTTGATACGAATTGGTATTTGAAGGTTGCCCAATCCGGCTATTCGGAAAGCGACGGCAGTACGGCCTTCTTCCCGCTCTATCCTTTGTCGATTAAGTTATTCGGCTTTATCCTGGGAAATAATTTATTGGCCGGATTGCTGATTTCCAACGCGGCGCTCCTGGGAGCGCTGGTTTTATTGTTCAAGCTGGCTATGGAATATTTTGAGGTTGGGGAAGTCCGGCGTTCTCTGATATACCTCATGCTTTTCCCGACCGCATTCTTTTTCTTTGCGGCTTATACCGAAGCGCCTTTCTTATTCCTGGTACTCGCCTCGCTTCTCGCCGCCAATCGAAAGCATTGGTTATGGGCGGTGCTTTTTGGCAGCCTGGCAGCTCTGACGCGTTTGCAGGGGGTTCTGATGATTATCCCGCTTGTTTATATGTGGTGGCGCCAACCAGACAACCGATTCTGGCTGAAAGGAATAGCTCTGGCATTGATCCCGATATCCACCCTGAGCTTCCTTTTGTATACGAGACTTTCGTTGATCGGAATGTATCAAAATGCCTGGCGGCAAAGCCTTGTTTGGCCCTGGATGAATATATGGGCAGCGGTCGGGAGACTGGCGAGCAGACAGGGCAGCCTGGTCGATCTATTTAACCTGGCGGTAACCCTGTTCTTCGGAATTTTATGCATATTTTCGTGGAAAAAAACCCCGCATGAGTGGTTTCTGTACTCGGCGGTCATGTTCCTGGCGCCGATGTTTCGTTTGAACAGCCAGCAACCCCTGGTCAGCATGTCGCGCTACGTACTGGTGCTATTCCCACTATTCTTTTTGTTGGGGAAATGGGGAGAGAAACCCTGGGTAAACCGGGTCATTGTCTATGCAGGCTTCCTGGCGGCTCTGTTTTTCAGCGCTCAATTCTTTACCTGGGGTTGGGTGGCCTGAGAGGGAATTTTTAGGGAGGAATCGGTCATCCGCCCCCGGATCACCAACCAGGCCGCAAAAACTCCCAGCAGCCCGGTGATCAGCGCCATGCCATCCGCTCCGCGCCAGTCCACGAAAAGGCCGCCTACACTGGCCCCCAGGAACTGCCCCAATCCCAGGAAAACAGAATATAACCCCATAATCGCACCCCGGTCGGTGTCATGGGCTTCCGTGATATCCGCCAGGTGTGCCAGGGCAGCCGGTGTGAACCCGCTCTGTACCATGATGCTGATTACCAGTAGTATGGATAAAGGCAGCACCCAGGGGGCGTTCAAGGCGGGCTGATGATTGATCCCAAAAATCAGCAGGCAGGAGACGATCAAGCCGGTGCTGCCGATCAACATGGTAGTGGTTTTTTTTAAGGTGGGGAAAAAAATACTCCATGCCAGGATGCCCAGAATGAAGAAGACAGCATAAAGAGCGATCACGTTCCCGGCCGAAAAACTATCGAAGTTTCCGACCAGGATCTGGTGGGGAAAGCCTTTTTTATCGGTCAATATGCGAGCCGAAAGGTTGATCCAAATCCCCAGCACGGCATTGATGGCGATCCAGGCGGGAGCAAAACCGGAAACGCGCGGACTGCGCAGGATGCTCCAATAGCGCTTGATCGTTTCACCGGGAGAGATGGATGGCACAGCCGAGGCACGTCGGTTTTCCTTTACGCGGTGGAACCCGATCCACAGAATGACCAGGCTGCCAAGGTAGATCAGCGAGTTGACTGCAAAAGCCGGGCTGGTAAAGGGAATGCCTGCCACTCTTGCAGCGGTCCCGAAGGTACGCCACAGCCAGCCACCCAGGGAGAAACCAATGGCAACCCCTCCAACCGTTCCAATCTCAAAAAGACCGGCGATGCGTGCACGCAGCTTGGGAGATTCAGATGTGGCTTCAGCAATATAGCCAAGGGTGGCTGGCGCGTTACTGGCCGTGGAAAGCCCCTCCAGCAGACGCGTGAAAACAAGCAGCCAGACCACTGTGGTGACCGATGTGATCAGGACTGCCAGGGCACCGAAAACGGGACCGAGGATGATGAACCATTTACGCCCGAAGCGATCACTCCAGGCGCCCAATACGAGTGCACCCAGCAATTCGGCAATGAAGAAGCTGCCAATGATCATACCCCCCAGGGCATATGAGATCGAGTATACATTCCCTGCTCCGACAATTGCCCGCAAGGGATGGCTGGGATCCTGGAAAGCGGCGTTGATGGCGTTAAAGTAGAATTGGATGTTCTCGCCCATGGCGCCGGCAGCCGCTCGTAGGAGCAGGCTGCCGACGACAACCGCGGCCAGAGACCGGATGAGATGGGGTGGTGTGGCTGGGCGGACGGACAATTCAGACATTCAGGAAGGGGCGGTGAACTGTAACGCGGAGCTGGTCGCTCAGTTTTCCTGGATGGTCACTTTGTTTAATTTTACAGAGGGAGAGGTGGCACGCATGGGATCGCGCGGTGGAATGGACATCAGCACATCCATGCCGGAAATGACCTGCCCGAAGATGCTATGTTTCCCATCCAGCCAGGGGGTGGGAACATGGGTGATAAAGAACTGGCTGCCGTTGGTACCCGGACCGGCATTGGCCATTGAAAACATCCCGGGTTTGTTATGCTTCAGGGACGGGTGAAATTCATCTGCAAACCGGTAACCGGGACCGCCTGTGCCGGTGCCGGTTGGGTCGCCGCCCTGGGCCATGAAGTCGGCGATGACGCGATGGAAAATAGTGCCATCGTAAAAACCTTCCCGCGCCAAAAAAACGAAGTTATTAACCGTTTTGGGGGTTTTGTCGGCAAAAAGTTCCATTACGATGTCACCCTTGTCGGTGCTGAGAGTGGCGGTGTATTTCTTTTTGGGGTCAATGCCCATTTCGGGCGGATTCTTCCATTGCTTGCTCATAAGGTTTCCTTTCAGGGGATTGATTGGTGTAGCAACGATTTATCCCATCGTTACTACGGCAAAAGCGATTCGATACGCGCAACCACCATATCCAGTGCGGCGGAATTGAACCCGCCTTCCGGGATGATCACATCGGCGTAACGCTTGGAGGGTTCCACAAATTCCAAATGCATCGGGCGAACGGTAGACATATATTGTCTGATGACCGATTCGGTAGTGCGGCCACGTTCCGAGATGTCACGCTGGAGGCGCCGGATGAAACGCAAGTCTGCGTCAGTATCAACGAAAATCTTGACATCGAATAATTCCCGCAAGGCTGCTTCGGCAAAGATCAAAATACCTTCCACCAGGATCACGCTGCGTGGCTGGACGATAAAAAATCGGTCGGTGCGGCTATGGGTGGAGAAGTCATAGACGGGGACTTCGGCCGGCTGCCCATTTCTTAATTGTTGAATATGATGAATAAGCAGCTCGTTTTCCAGTGAGTTGGGATGATCGAAGTTGACTTCGATGCGCAGGGCAGGCGGCAGGCCGCTCAGGTCTTTGTAGTATGCATCGTGCTGGAGGAAGGATATCCGGTCCGGACCGACGCGCTGGAGGATGGTTTGGGCAACCGTGGTCTTGCCAGACCCGGAGCCACCGGCGATGCCGATAACGAGCGGAGTTGAGCGTTCGGGCATAATGGAACGATTATACTCTGTCAATCCAAAGCAAGTGCGCCGGTTTTTTGCAAGAAAGACAAAAAAACTTCCCGCTTAACCCCAATACAAATATTCTGGCCTATCCATAAAGTAAAACAGACACTCCATACGGGAATGTCTGTGCGGAAGTGAGCCACCAAAGAGATTTGAACTCTTGACCTGGCGTTTACGAAACGTCTGCTCTACCGACTGAGCTATGGTGGCGATTTGACAAGCGGCGGGATTATACCAGTATTTTTTATTATCAGGCAAGTTTAAGGCTTTGCGATTATACTAACTCACATGAATATCGCCATGTTATCCTATCACACCTGTCCGCTGGCAACCCTGGGCGGAAAGGACACCGGCGGGATGAACGTTTATGTCCGTGACCTGACGCGCGAATTGGGCCGCATGGGCGTCCACGTGGATGTGTTTACGCGGTCCCAGGATGAACACGTTCCACACGTGTTGCACGACCTGGGATTTGGCAACCGTGTGGTGCATGTGCCAGCTGGCCCTGAGACACCGTGCCCGAAGCCGGAGATGGCCAGCTACATCCCTGAATTCGTGGAGGGGATCAAGCAATTTACAGAAGAAAAAGGCCTACAATACGATCTCATCCATAGCCATTATTGGATGTCGGGCCTGGCGGCCGAAGCGCTTTCGGACGCCTGGGGCGGAACGCCCATTGTTCAGATGTTCCATACCCTGGGTGAGATGAAGAACCGGGTTGCTCAAAGCGAGGCGGAACGCGAAGGCGCTTACCGGCTGGATGGCGAGCGGCATGTTCTGGCACGTGTTGACCGGGTGATTGCAGCCACTCCAGCGGAACAAGCCCAGCTCGAATGGCTATATAAGGCCGATATGCGCAAGGTGACCGTAGTTCCACCAGGGGTGGATGTGGGGCATTTTTACCACATTCCCACAGATGAAGCTCGCCAGTTCATCGGCCTTGCGCCGGATGCCCGCATGATCCTGTTCGTCGGGCGGATCGAGCGGCTCAAAGGTCTGGATACGTTGATTAAAGCGGTGGCCTGTCTGCAAGTCCAGGGTCTGGTAGAACCGGTCCATCTGGCGGTTATCGGTGGCGATCCGGATGCAGTTCCTGAAGAAATGTCAGAAGAAATGACGCGCATCCAAAAAATGTGCGATGACTTGACGGTGGGCAAGATGGTGGCTTTTCTGGGCAAACGTAACCAGGATACCCTGCCTTATTACTATTCTGCCGCGGATGTGGTTGTCATGCCATCCCATTATGAGTCATTCGGGATGGTGGCGTTGGAAGCCATGGCTTGCGGGACACCGGTGATCGCCAGCCAGGTGGGCGGGCTGGCCTATCTGGTACAGGATGGTGTGACCGGCTACCAAGTGCCGGATGGCGACGATGAGATTTTATGTGGAAAATTAACGGCTTTGTTGGGGGATGCTTCGCTGCGGCAGCAACTGGGTCGGAATGCAATCGAATATGCCCAGAACTATGCCTGGGAAAATATCGCCGGTCAGATCGTGGGGGTCTACAATGACGTGGTCAATGCCGCGGTCCGATCACAATCCTTGCAGCATCAGGTTTTCTAAATTATCTGCTACTCGTTCGGCAGTATGGCCGTCCCAGAGCGGGATCGGTTGGCCCTGCTTGTACTGGCCGGCCAGGACTTGCTCGAAAGTCGCGCGAATGAGGTTTTCATCATTGCCCACAATAGTGGATGTACCGAGCTCCACGGTAACAGGTCGTTCGGTGTTTTGCCTCAGGGTCAGGCAGGGGATATCCAGACAACTGGTTTCTTCCTGGATACCGCCCGAGTCGGTCAGCACGAGCTTCGATTGCTTCTGCAGGCAGAGCGAATCCAGATAATCCACCGGTTCCACCATATGAAAATTCGCAGATGGCGTATAGCCAATAGATTCGATTTGTTTCCTTGTGCGCGGATGAACCGGGAAAACGAATGGAATCTTCCGGGCCAGGCCTGCAAACAGGTCAAGTAAGCGCGAAAGCCTGGCGGGATCATCCACATTGGAAGGGCGGTGCAAAGTCAGGAATGCGTAATTCCCCGGTTCGACTCCCAGGTGCAGGGCACTCTGCCGCTCGAGCGCTTTAGGAAGCATCCGGACGAGCGAGTTGATCATAATATTTCCCACCAGGCGTACTTTTTCAGCCGGAATGCCTTCCCTTTGCAAGTGCAGCATGCCTGAGTTCTCAGAGACCAGCAGCAGATCCGAAAGAGCATCCGTTACCAGCCGGTTGATTTCTTCGGGCATGCTGCGGTCAAAACTGCGCAAACCGGCTTCCACATGGACCACCCGGATCTGGCGCTTGGCGGCTGCCAGGGAACAAGCCAGGGTGCTGTTTACATCCCCAAAAACGACCACTGCGCCGGGGGGTGCATCATTCAATAATCCATCAAAGCGTTCCAGGATGCGGGCGGTCTGGAAGCTTTGCGTGCCTGAGCCAACTTCCAGGTTGATCTCCGGTTCGGGGATATTTAACACATCAAAGAAGGATTGTGACATGGCCCGATCATAGTGCTGCCCGGTGTGGACGATCTGGAATGGCAGGCGCTGGCGGGATTGCAGTACCCAGACGAGTGGGGCCAGTTTGATGAAATTGGGGCGTGCGCCGGCAACCAGATAGATGGGTTTGGTCATGAGGATTTCAATCCCTCTCCAGTAATGTTTCGATCTCGCTCATCTGCGCCGGTAGGAGCGGTCCGAATTGCATGGCCCCGGCATTTTCCTGAACCTGTGTGACGGTGCGGAAGCCCGGGATGGGCAGGTTTTTTTCGCTGCGGGCCCAGTTCCAGGCCAGCGCGCCCTGTGCCAGGCTTCTTCCCTTGCTTGTCAGGATCTCCCGGATGGCATCGCGTTTGCCTGCCCATTCCGGGTTGGGCAAACCATCTTTGAAATACTTCATCCAATCGGGGCTTTTTTCGCCACGAACATCATCGGTGGCGACTTTGATCCTGCTGGTGTACTTGTCGGTTAATAGGCCCATGGCCAGTGGACCACGGTTGAGGGCAGCCAGGTTGTGCTTTTCGCACAAGGCGAGCATGGCGGGGTTGTCGTCCAGAACGTTGAGCTGCAGTTGTACGGCGCTGCAATGCGGTCCTTTCGCAAATACCTCCGCCCGCCCGGGAAAATCGGTGCTCCAGCCATACGTGCGGATCTTGCCTGCGCTGACGAGTTCTTCGAGCGTCTCGCGGACCGGTGCGGCTTTATCGGCCGGGAAACCGTTATCATGGAACTGGTACAGATCGATATAATCGGTATTCAGGCGGCGCAGCGAAGCTTCGCAGGCTGCACGAATGCCTGCTGGAGTGGTATCGCTGCCGGTCACCTGGCGGGTGGTTTCATCGAAAACCGCGTTGAACTTGGTGGCGATCACCACTTCCGAACGGCGGCCTTCAAAAGCCCTTGCCAGTACTCTTTCGCTGTGACCTGCACCATACACATTGGCGGTATCGAATAAAGTCACCCCCATCTCAAGAGCCTTGTGGATGGCGCGGATGGATTCCTCATCATCCACTTCCCCCCACCCGTTGGGAGTACTACCAGCCCAGAAAGGCCCGCCGATGGCCCAGCAGCCCATGCCGAGCGCGCTGACTTCAATTCCGGAACGACCCATGATCCGTTTCATAATATTACCTCCCTCCAGCAGTTTTTTGATGCCATTCAATACCATTTTCCAATTCTCCCCGGAGTGATTGGCATCTTCCGATGTGGCATTATTATCTTGTGTAATGGTTAATCTTGTCCCAAGTCCTTCCCCCGACAATTCATAACGGACGTTTTTGTAGCTTTCCGGAACATCCGGCAGCCCTTCCATGGAACTCCAGTAGGTCGAGACCAGCAGTTTGCCCGGCTCGATCTGCATGACCGTCCCCTTATCCTGGTAGGTTTTGCCTTGCCACTGCCCTTCGTATATGATCGAACTGCCTACCTTCCAATCGGTTTTAACAGTGGTGCCGAACAGATATTGTTTGATAAGCTCAGGTTTGGTAAGCGCATCCCAGACACTTGTGACCGGCGCATTGATAAATATAGTCGCCTGGGCTAGGAGGAAATTATTGGTTGACATTGGGACTCCTTTGCGAATGCCGAACCGCCCAACGAAAAGTTGGGCGGGTGACGATCAGACTTTCTAACGCCCCTTACTCTTTCATTTTGATGGCAAACAAGGTCGAACCGTCAATCTCCTGGGTGCGCATCTGGAACAGATCCTTGTAACTGGCGATCAGGCGCGAAAGCTGGCGGTGCCCGTAGGTACGCGGGTCGAAACCAGGATCGAGCTGGTACAACGCATTGCCCATGTGGTCCAGGCGTGCCCAACCGTCCTCCTGCTGGGCGATCTCGTAGGCCTGGCGGATGAGTGGCATCGGGTCGTTCTCGTTTTCCACCTCCGGTACGGAGGTGGGGATGGGTGCGGCGGCTACTGTTGCTGCAAAGGGCGCAGGAACGACCGGAGAAGTGGGAGTGGAGACCGGCTTCTTGCCGCGCCGGGTTTGTGTCTGTTTCTGTGCCATTGGACGGACCGCTTTGTGCTCGGCCACCAGGTTGGATGTGTACACGAACACATCGCAGGCATTCACGAATGGTTTGGGGGTCTTTTTCTCGCCGATGCCCATCACAAACACGCCCGATTCCCGGATGCGTGTGGCGAGCCGGGTGTAATCGCTGTCGCTGGAGACCAGGCAGAAGCCGTCCACCACGTCGGAATGGAGCAGGTCCATGGCGTCAATGATCATGGCGCTGTCGGTGGCATTCTTACCGACCGTGTAGCGGAATTGCTGGACAGGCTGGACGGCATGGAAATTCAACACATCCTTCCAGGAATTCATGCTGGAGGTGGTCCAATCGCCGTAAATGCGGCGGACGGTAACCAGGCCGTATTTCCCGGCCTCCACCAGGGTTTGCGGTAGCAGGTTGGCCTGGGCGTTATCGCCGTCAATCAGGATGGCGATCTTGTGTCTTGCGGAGAGCTGTTCATCTGGCATAGTTTACTCTTCCTTGAATTGGGTAATACCGGAATATTGCATTGATTTGAACCCATTATAAGCGTTTTCTGGCCATGGGATGGGAATTACGGGGCAATGGTGGCAGGTTGTCATCCGAATGCCTGATCTTGTATAGTCGAGCAGGCTTTTTTTTGTCGTTATTTCTTTCTCGTGCTATACTTGGATATATCTAGCCCTTGCAATTCACGCCAATATCTCATGACAAAATCCCCGGTAAGCGCCCCCATTCATCTGGAGCCCGAAGCTGCGCTGCATGAAAGCCAAGCCATGTTTCGTTCTCTGGCAGAAATGGCTCCGTCGGCGGTTTTCATTTTTCAAGGAACTCGGCTTAAGATGTTAATCCGGCCGCTGAACATCTGACCGGCTTTTCCAAGCAGGAACTCCTGAAGTGCAATTTTTATGACTTGTTTCCACCCGGCCGGAAGAAATATATGCGCGACTGGGGCATGCAGGTACAGCGCGGTGAAACTCCTTCCGCGCATGGTGAATTCAGCCTTATCACCAAGACTGGAGATGAACGTTGGGTGGATTTGACGGCTTCTGCCATTCAATACGAAGGAAAACCTGCCGCGCTCGGAACCGCAGTTGAATTCGCCCAGGGTCAAAGAGAGGAAATACTGCAAGATGTGGTTTACCGGATTGCATTGGCAGCCGATGGCGCCAAGAATCTGGATGACCTGTTTCCGGCGGTGCACGCAATTATTGCAGAAGTGATGCTCGCCAGGAATTTTTTCATTGCACTATATGACCGCAAAGAAGACAGCATTACCTTTCCTTACTTCGTAGATGAATTCGACCAGCCTACCAGCTTCGTTAAACCCGGCAAAGGGTTGACGGCCTATGTTTTACGAACCGGTAAATCCCTGTTATGTGATGCGGATGTTCATAAAGCCTTGGAAGAACAAGGCGAAATAGAACTGATTGGACATCCTGCCCCGATTTGGCTGGGCGTACCGCTCATTATTGACAATGTTGTCATCGGTGTCATGGTGGTCCAGGATTATGAAATTACCAGCACCTATGGCCCCAGGGAGCAACGGATCCTCGAATTCGTTTCTTCGCAGGTAGCAATGACGATCCGGCGCAAGCAATCAGAGGATGCGCTGCGCGAATCGGCGGAGCGATATCGCCAGTTGGTAGAGTTTGGTCCGGAAGTGGTGGCAGTATATTGTGAAGGCAAGATTGTTTATATCAATCAGGCTGGAGCATCTCTGCTGGGTGGAAAGAATTCCGACGAAATCGTTGGGCGTCCATTAAAGGATTTTGTCCAATCTGATTTTCTGGAAATGGTCCAGCACAGCATCAAGCAGACCCAGGAAAGTTCAGAAGCCGGCAATGCAACTTATCAGAAGTTTAAACGCCTGGACGGCAGTAGCATTGATGTCGAAATAACCGCTATCCCGATCACATACGAAGATAAGCCTGCCACCCAGGTAGTTTTTCATAATGTCACCGAACGAAAGCGGGTCGAGGAGTTTTTGCGGGAGAGTGAGGCCCGTTTTCGACGGCGAGCCGAAGAGTTATCTGCGTTGTACGAAACCACCCGGGAGGTTGCCACCCAACGCGATACCACAATGCTTTTGCAAACCATTGTTGACCGGGCCGCTTCGCTCCTGGATGCGGCGGGGGGATCCATTTACCTGCGAAGTGGCGAACGGAATGAATTGGAGTTGAAAGTTGCCCACGGTTACCAGGGATTTGTAGGGACAAAACTGGTGCCGGGAGAAGGGCCGCTGGGGAATGTGATGCAAACCCTCCAACCTGCGATTGTGGAAGATTACCGGATATGGGAAAATCGCTCTCCCAAATATGATGCTGTTCCGATTACCACTGTAATGGCAGCACCGATGTTGTACAGCGGGGAACTCGTCGGAGTGCTTTCTGTGAATGAAATTGATCGGGGGGATGGCGTGCCTGTACGGGCGTACACCAGTTCTGAAATGGAACAACTCATATTTTTTGCCGGAGCCGCGGCAAGCGCAGTTCATAATGCCCGTCTTTTTGATGAAACCAGGCAGCGATTGGTCGAATTGGAATTGCTCTACCAGGCCAGTCTTTCAGCTGCACAAATCCACAGCCCGCGTGCCGTTGCCCAAAGGATCGTAGATACATTGGAGCATTTATTGAATTGGTCCGGCTCCATCTGGATGATCGAGGATCAACGCATGCTCCTGATGGCGGCCAGCCCGATGGGTTTGACCGGACGTGCCTATAAAGAAATGTTTGACCGGCTGGCCGGATTAATAACCAGCTCGAACGATGGGATCATTGGCTGGGTAAGCAAGAACGGGCGGGCAGTCCGAACCGGGAGTGTGAAGGAAAACCAACTTTATGTTTCCGAGAGAGATGAAATCAACTCGGAATTATGTGTCCCACTAAAGGTGGGAGGCAAGACGATCGGTTGCATCAATGTCGAAAGCAGCAGCTTCGATGCTTTCGGTGAACATGATGAACGGCTGCTTACCACGCTGGCCAACCAGGCGGCCGTTGCGATCGAAAATGCCCGTTTGTTCGAGGAAACGCGCCGGCGTGCCAGCCGGCAGGTGGCTTTAAATGCGATTATTCGCGCCTCAGCGCGCACTGGAACCGGGTTGGACGAGATTCTGACCATCGCCCTGGAGCAGACCCAGAAGGCATTGGGGCTGGATATGGGAGCAATCTGGTTATCCTGGTCATCACGCGGGATCCAACGCGTAGTATCGAAGGGCATCCCTTCCACGATCAATACTTTACTGTCAACCGCCTCGGTCGGTGGAAATGTTTCGCTTTCCCGGACTTTAGTAATCAACGACTGGCAGAATGTGAATAATCCCCTGGCTGAGTTGTTTTTATCCATGGGTGTCCATTCGACTGCCATGGTGCCATTGCTCTCGGAAGAAAGGCGAATTGGAGGGCTGGCAATTTGTTCGTCTGATTCACATCAATGGACCACGGATGAAACCGCCCTGGTGGAAGCAATTGGACGGGAAGTCGGTCTGGCAGCCGAAAGGGCCAGGCTTTTTGAAGAAACATCCAACCGCTTGAAAGAGATGGAGGTAGTAAATAAGGTCTCCACATCTTTAAGATTGGCGCAATCCCTCCTGGAAATGCTTCCCAAATTGCTGGATGAGACTTTGCGGGCACTCGATACTGACACGGGAGGCGTCTGGCTCTTTGATCCTGAACGCCGAAAAATTCGCCAGGTAATCGGAAGAGGCTGGTGCTTAAAGGCGGCGCGATTGGAGTTGGAAAGCGGAGAAAGTTTCCTCGGCAATGTCCTGACAACGGAAGATGTTTATTTCTCCGGCGATGTTTCCATGGACCCGAATGCAGCCGAAGTTCTGCGGCAGTTGGCCCCGCCTCGGTGGAGTGCAGTCTGTGTTCCCATCCGGACAGAGCTGGAGATTATCGGTGTGTTCATCGTTTCCAGCCCCCTGCCGCGCGAATTTACCGGTGAAGATGCGCGCTTGTTAGTGACTTTAACGGAAATTGCCGGAAATGCCATCCATCGAATGCGGCTAAATGAAAGACTTATGCACCATGCCGCCGACCTTGAAACCCGTGTAGCCGAGCGGACTGCCGAACTTCGCACTGCGTTGCAAAAAGCGCAGGCTGCTGACCGGGTGAAGTCTGAATTTATTGCCAATATTAACCACGAACTGCGCACGCCATTAACCAATCTCGTTCTTTATTACCAGATGTTGCGCGCCCAGCCGACCATTAAAACCGAAGAACGCCTGGATGTAATTGGGCGGGAACTCCAACGTCTGCGGAGTTTGATCGAGGATCTTCTCAACCTATCCCGTCTTGATCTTGGACATGTGACCTTCCGGCCTGTTTCATTGGATCTTAATAAATTAATACAAACCCTGGTTAATGACCGGCAGGCGCTTTCCAAAGAGCGCGGTCTGATACTTACCACGGAGCTCCAGCCGGATCTTGGCCTTATTAGCCTGGACGAACCCACCATAGTGCAGGCTTTTTCTAATTTGTTGACCAATGCCTTGAACTATACCCCTGCGGGTGGAAAGGTATTGATCAAGACAATCCTTGTGCAGGATGATGGCAGTCCCCAGGCAGGCTTCAGCGTTGAGGACACGGGCCTGGGGATCAGTGCAGAGGATATGCCGCATTTGTTTGAGCGGTTCTACCGTGGTGAGGCAGCGCGCAAGTCTGGCGCGCCAGGGACCGGCCTGGGTCTGGCAATCGTGAAGCAGGTTGTGGATCATCACGAGGGCCGGATTGAGGTTCAAAACAGCCCTGACGGGCACGGGACGAAATTCACTGTCTGGCTTCCCGTAAAACAAAAACAGCCGTCCGATTAATTTAGAACTTATCCTAAAATTCAGCAGGCGGTTCTTCAATAATTTCGGATAGATCCTTAGCTACCTGCATCCCGGAGAGGCTCGAACTGTCAGTGCAGGCGGTGTCCCATTTACCGTGTCTTGCCTGCGCATATATGCTTCCCAAAGCCGATGAGCACTGAATGCGGGCGGAGATGTTCCGTCACTCCATCGAGAAGGCTATTACGAGGGCAAGCTGAAGCCAGTGAGAAGGAACCCGCCGCGGATGTGTTGAACGAGACTATCCTTAGCAGCTTGCTGACCATATCCGAAAAGCTGTTAAGGATTCTTCAGACATTCATCGTGGTTGTCGATGTTTCTCAAGATACAGATAGTCTTGCCATCTTTCTGCTCATATTGAAATGTCAGGCGGTATTTATTATCTACGCGTGCCTCCCAGATGCCTGGATAGCCTTGAACCTTTTTTACCACCAAGGATGGGTAAAACATATCCTCGGCCATCAAAAGCAAAGCACGAACTGCTTTTTTCTGAACATCTTTTGGCAGAGATTGAAAAGCTCGCTTGAAATGTTCGGAGCGGATGAAGATCATTTGTCGGATTCCAGATCGGCAATCAGATCATCCACGTTGTTGAACTCCTTCATGCGCCCGGCGCGAATGTCTTCTTCGGCCTGACGTTCACCTTCTTGCCAACGCTTGGTCCAGAAGTAAGCCTGAGAACGATCTATCGCCACTTGGGGAGTAAGGCGGATGGACCCATCTGACTCAATGTTCACTTCCAGCAGGTCCCCTGATTTCAGGTTGGTCTTGCGGCGGACGGAAGTGGGTAGGGTAATCTGACCGTTATCGCGGATCTGGAGTACTGTACCGGACATTAGGATGCCTCCATTTATGATATTCGTAAATTCGTAATTTATATAAATCGCATTATACCAATTTCTAGGCGTTATCGCAAGTTCTCGCGGACTCAATAATCTTGACATGGATTTCGACTCAACAAATGGGTGGACATGGCACGTTAGCCGAATTCTAAGCCGCAAGCAGCGCATGTGCCACGAGATTGGCGGGCGTGTCATTTATTATTTGCCCGATTTGTTTTGTTTCGAGTTACCTGTCGACCTGCAGCTTTCAAAACCTACATGGTCACCGAATTTCACCAGCGGCAACGGGTTGCCCGGCGCACCGAGAAGCAGGTTACTCTTATTGACTGGGACCGCATCCAAATTCAGGATGCCAAGCACCGCGATCTACTACCAATCCAATATGCAAAAGTGTTTGCACATTGGATTGGTAGTAGAATATTGATAAAACCGGATGAAACCGAAACGCGACCTGGTCAGGCAGGTCGCGTTTCGGTACGGATTGTGCAAGTGAACGCATATGGTAATATGTGCGTATGGTAAGGCGCCCCCGGAGAGGCTCGAACTCTCAACCACTGGATTCGAAGTCCATTACTCTATCCATTGAGCTACGGGGGCAGAGCGAAAATTATACTCGAATTTGGCTACTTGCTCCAATCCAGAACGCATGTTATAATCTCGCCCCGCGCCACAAGGCGAAGAATTTATTATGAGGAAAATGAATCATGATTGACTTGAATAAAAACTTCAACACGACCAAGAATGAGAATATCCCTGAACTGAAGCCCGGTGATCAGGTGAGTGTACACGTTCGCATTAAGGAAGGCGACAGGGAGCGTATCCAGGAGTTTAAAGGCACAGTCATCCGCTCACGCAAGGGCGGCAATAATGCCAATTTCACCGTCCGCCGAACCGCCTCCAACGGGATTGGCGTCGAGCGCACTTTCCTGCTGCTCTCGCCCCGAATCGATAAAGTGGTGGTGGAGCGCCATACCCATGTCCGCCGGGCGCAGTTGTATTTCCTGCGCGGGCTGACTGGCAAAAAGGCTCACCTCAAGCAGAAGTTCGAGTAATCCAAAAATCGCTTACAATCAAAGGGTGCAGATGCCATGCTGCGCCCTTTTGTGTTTTGTGAGGAGCACCTTATGCCCACCCCAATCATAGGACTGACAACTTATATTGGTAAAAACAAGGCTGGCCATCCCATCGTTGCTTTGATGAATCAATATCTCAATGCGATCAGCCAGGCGGGTGGCGTGCCGATGTTGATTCCATCCGGACTAACCAGCCAGGCAGTTTCGGCTCTTTTTGAACGATTGGATGGCATTCTTTTGACCGGCGGTGGGGATATTGCCATTGAACGCTTTGGCGGAGAACCTCATCCAACCGTGGACGGGGTTGACCTGGAACGGGATGAGGTCGAATTTGCTTTAGTGCAGGCAGCAGAAAAATCCGGCAAACCCTTTCTGGGTATTTGCCGGGGTTTTCAGGTGGTTAATGTGGCTTTGGGCGGGACACTGTATACCCATATCCAGGACCAGCTTCCCGGCGCGATCAAGCATGATTATGATTCGGATTCGCAGCGCCAATACCTGGCTCACACGATACGAATGGAAAAGAGCTCTGCCCTGGCGGGGATTCTGGGCCAATCGGATTTGAACGTAAACAGCCTGCACCACCAGGGTGCCAAAGATTTGGCATTAGTAGTAAAACCGGCGGCGTATGCCCCCGACGGACTGGTGGAAGGGTTGGAATTACCCGGTCACCCGTTTGGGATGGCAGTCCAATGGCACCCGGAATGGCTCCTGGACCAGCCGGTGACACGCCGGTTGTTTGGGGCTTTCGTAGAGGCGGCCGGGAAGGGCTGAGAAAAATGCTTCCAGGGCATGCTCCGATTGGTGTCTTCGACTCAGGGGTGGGCGGATTATCTGTGCTCAAGGAAATCCGGCTGCAAATGCCAAATGAATCCGTGCTCTATTTTGGCGACCAGGGGCATGTGCCTTATGGGCCACGCAGGGTGGATGAAGTACGCATGTTTTCAGAGCAGATAACCCGTTTCTTACTTGGGCTCGAGGCGAAGTTGATCGTGGTTGCCTGTAATGCAGCCTCCGCTGCGGCGCTACAATATCTACGCCAAATTTTTCCAGCGATTTATTTTGTCGGCATGGAACCGGCGGTAAAACCGGCGGCCGAGGTTACCCATAACGGTGTGGTGGGAGTGCTGGCAACCCCGGCTACGTTCCAGGGGGCGCTATATGCCTCCGTGGTGGAACGGTTTGCCAGCGGCGTAAAAATCCTACAGGATACCTGCCCGGGTTTGGTGGGGCAGATCGAAAACGGCCAATTGGATTCTGGTACGACCCGGGAAATTCTTGAAAAAGCGCTGCGCCCGATGCTGGAACAGGGAATCGATACCGTAGTGCTGGGCTGCACCCATTACCCTTTTGTTATCCCGATAATCAAGCAGATTGTAGGTCCGGAAGTGCGCGTGATCGATCCCGCTCCGGCAGTGGCACGTCAGGCGGCCCGGCTGCTCGAAAAGGCAGGCTTACGCGAAAAAGGGAACGGTTCCGGTCTTCTGCGCTTTTATACCAGTGGAGAGCCGGCGCGGTTTTCCGTGCTCTTGCCGACACTTCTTGGTGAGACAGGCGAAGTTCAGCAAATTGTTTGGAACGGGAACGAAATCCAATCAGTTGCTGGCTTCGATCGGATTTATCGTCAGATTGAGTAAAGTCTGTTTTTGCTCCACACTCTCACCGGCTTTGATGCGCAGGCGGGCTACGGTCCCGGACAAAGGAGCGCGTAATTCGTTTTGCATTTTCATTGATTCCAGGATGATCAGGATCTGACCTTTTTCCACCATATCGCCTTCACTCACCTGAACTGAAACCACCAACCCTGGCATGGGCGCTTTAAGTACGTATTCTCCGCTCGAACGGGCGGTTCCTTGAATGGCTGATTTCAGCCGTTTTTCACGCTCATCCTCCACATGTACCTGATAGAATTGCCCGAACAAAAGTACCTGCCAGCCGGCTTCATCAGGATAGACATATCCCTCAAATGATTCACCATTTACGATGAGCGAGTAAAGCGGCTCGCCGCTGACAGCAGCCAGATCCACTTCAAGCACATTTTCCCCAAAACGGATGTGGTGTTCATCCAGGATTTCGACCGGAAATTCCAGGCCATCCACTTCGGCTATATATTTCATCGGGTAAGCCTATCCCGGCGTCCCGCCCACTTCCAATTTGATTTTGGCGCACGTTCTGGATACACCTGGGTCTGCCGTTCCATTTGTCCATGCGCCACCAGGCTTGCCATCAAGGCAGCAATATCCAGGTAGAGTTCCCGGTTCTCAGCCGCATCCAGCCTGGAAAACTGGTCTTCCACGAAACGTGTATTGTAATTACCGGTGATGAACGGATAGGTGCTCATCATGGTCTGGTGAAAGGGGATATTTGTCCGGACCCCAACGATGCGGTATTCTTCCAGCGCCCGGCGCATACGGACAATGGCCTGGGGGCGGGTTTCCCCCCAGACAACCAGTTTGGAAATAAGCGGATCGTAATAGGTCGAAATCTCAAAACCGACATATACCCCGGTATCTATCCGCACGCCTGGACCGGTTGGCACCTGCATGAGTGAAATGCGCCCTGTGGATGGCAAGAAATCGTTGTACGGGTCCTCGGCATTGATGCGGCACTCAATGGCTGCCCCGCGGTGCTGAATATCTTCCTGGCGGCGGCTCAAACGGCGGCCATCCGCCACCCGGATCTGTTCTGCGACAATATCCATCCCGGTGACTGCCTCGGTGACCGGGTGCTCAACCTGCAGGCGGGTGTTCATTTCCAGAAAGTAAAAATTCTGGTCTTTGTCCACCAGGAACTCAATCGTTCCGGCATTGGCATAATCCACGGCGCGCGCGGCCTGGACGGCCACCGCCCCCATGCGCTTGCGTAAGTCTTCATTAACCGCCAATAAAGGCGAAGGAGATTCTTCAATAAGTTTTTGATGGCGGCGCTGGATGGAGCATTCCCGCTCTCCCAGATGGATGACATTTCCATATTGATCGGCCATGATCTGAAACTCGATGTGGCGGGCGGCTTCAATGGTTTTTTCGAGGTAGATATTCCCATCCCCAAAAGCTGATTCGGCTTCACGGCGGGCTGATTGAAGCAATTCGGGCATTTCCTGCACGGTACGAACTTCTCGCATGCCCTTCCCGCCACCACCGGCGGTTGCCTTGATCAGTAGCGGAAAGCCAATATTCGGAGCAACTGCCAGCAACTCATCGTCCAGAAGCGGCCCGGCGCTTTCTGTTCCAGGTACGATCCGTACACCAGCTTTGGCAACCGTGGCACGTGCAATGGCTTTATCACCCATGGCGGCGATTGCGGCGGGCCGGGGGCCGATGAAAACCAGCCCGGCGTCTGCACAGGCGGCAGCGAAATCCGCGCGTTCTGCCAGGAAGCCATAGCCGGGGTGGATTGCATCCACCTTGCATTTACGAGCAATATCGATGATTTTATCGCCGCGCAAATAAGAATCGCGGGCCTGGGATGGCCCGAGCAGATAAGCCTCATCGGCATAGCGAACATGCATGGCGTGCCGGTCCGCCTCGGAAAAGATGGCAACTGTTTTGATGCCAAGCTCCCGGCAGGCGCGCTGAATGCGGACGGCAATCTCGCCGCGGTTGGCGATGAGCAGCTTTTTGAACATATTAAATCTGGGGTATTATGGTCAACTTCTTTTCACCTACAAATTCAGAAAAGAACCGGAGTTGTAGATTGAGTTGTTCGGCAAAAAGCTGTTGGCCGGTGGATGTGAAGAGCGGGTTTTCCTCGCGATATTGTTCAAGACGCTGGATGCGTTCGCTTAATTTCAGGGCCAGCTTTTCGTAATCTTTTATATCTGAATAACACCATTGCAGGATGCGATACGGCCCAAAACGGTCCACATCATCGGCGTCGCTAACAATTTTCGCTTCGAGGGTTTTGGGGTTATCTTCATCCACGTGCGAAGCGATGGAATAGCAGATGTTCTTTATTCGCCTGGGGCTGTAGCCGAGGTTTTCCAAAAAGGGCCGGGCTTTTTCCGCTCCGAGCCTGCCATGATCACGGTTGTTTTCGGCGTTGGTATCGAACCAGGCCAGATCGTGCAACAGGCAGGCGGCCACAACCGCTTCTACATCCACTCCTTCGTTCTCGGCAATTACCTTACCGAAATTCGCCACCCGCAGCGTGTGCTGCCAGCGATAATCCGCGCCGGCCAGATAGTGATTGAGGTTGGCTTTATCCTTTGGGGAACGCTTCTGATAACTTTCTTCCAGGGACGCTTGCGTATAATCAGCGATCTTTTGGATACGAACCGTTGGTTTATTGGTCATTTTGTTTTTCCTGACTGCTGGCAGTTTGTCCTTACAAGGGAATGTTCCCATGTTTTTTTAAAGGGTTGGTATCGCGTTTATTCTTCAGCATCTCCAGCGCATTGATCAATCTCGGGCGAGTCTCGTTGGGCTCAATGATATCATCCAGGTAACCGCGTTCAGCCGCCACATAGGGAGTCGCAAACTTTTCACGATATTCACTGATCAATTCCTTTTTCCGCTGCGCGGGATCGTCGGCTTTTTCCATTTCCTTGCGCATGACTATACTGACAGCCCCGTCCGGCCCCATCACAGCGATCTCGGCGCTTGGCCATGCCAGGTTAACGTCCCCGCGCAGATGTTTGCTGGACATGACAATATAGGCTCCGCCATAGGCCTTACGCAGCACCACCGTCACTTTTGGAACAGTGGCTTCGCAATAGGCATGCAATAGTTTCGCACCAGAACGGATGATACCACCATGTTCCTGCAGTGTACCGGGCATAAAACCGGGCACGTCCACGAACGTCACCACCGGGATATTGAATGAATCGCAGAAACGGATGAAGCGGGCGGCTTTTTCGCTGGCATCAATATCGAGAACGCCGGCCAATACCTGCGGCTGGTTTGCTACCAGGCCAACCGAGTGACCGCCCAGGCGCGCAAACCCAATAACAATATTCTGTGCGAACGCCTCCTGGATTTCATAGAACTCACCGCTATCCACCACGCGATGAATGACCTCCTTCACATCGTACGGCTTACCTGGATCCTCGGGAATAATTGAATCGAGCAATTCATCGGTGCGGAGCGGGTCATCCCCGTTGGGCAAGAAAGGCGGATCCTCCATATTGTTCTGTGGCAGGTAGCCGAGCATTTTTCTCATGAGATACATTGCATCCGCTTCGCTCTCAGCGGTCATGTGACAGACACCTGATTTCTCGGCATGTACATCTGCTCCGCCCAGTTCGTTCGCAGTCACCTCTTCATGGGTGACCGCTTTAACTACATCCGGACCGGTCACAAACATATTCGAACTGCCACGCACCATGAATATAAAATCGGTCAGGGCGGGAGAATAAACTGCGCCGCCGGCACACGGACCGAGGATGGCCGAAAGCTGGGGGATGACGCCGGAAGCCAGGGTATTGCGCAGGAATATTTCTGCATAACCGGCCAGCGATACCACTCCTTCCTGGATGCGGGCGCCGCCCGAATCGTTCAACCCGACCACCGGGGCCCCGTTCTTGAGAGCCAGATCGAGTATCTTGCAGATTTTTCCCGCATGTACTTCACCCAGGCTGCCGCCGAAAACCGTGAAATCCTGTGAAAATACATATACCAGCCGGCCATCAATGGTGCCCCAGCCGGTCACGACACTGTCGCCCGGGTATTTCTGTTTTTCCAACCCGAAATCGTGGGTACGATGGATTACGAATGGATCAGTTTCGTGGAATGAACCTTTATCCAGTAATAGATCGAGGCGTTCTCGTGCGGTTAATTTGCCCTTCTGGTGTTGAACCTCGATCCGCTCAGGCCCTCCTCCCAACCGGGTACTGGCTTTGCGATCACGTAATTGTTGGATTTTTTGGTTTTCGTTCATAAGCATCTCTCTTAAAAAAACGCCTTGTTTTTGACGAGAATAGAATTGTAAAGAGTATCAGCAGGATAACTATATTAACGATCAGGACAAATAGCCAGTTGGCAGGTGGCTCTTGAATAACCAGCCGGTCGAACCAATACCAGGCGGTGTAGCCAACCATACCAACGAGCGCGGATGCCCATCCCCAGGCCTTACCCAGCCATAAACCACAGGCGATCAGCAACCCGGCAATTATCCAGACAGCCGCGCTGATGGCAATATATAGTGGATGACCTCTATATTTGTCCAGAGTGCTCCAAAAGAAAATTGCCTCGCCAAGGCGCAATCCATTCCATACTGCCAGCCATAAAAAGATTATCGCCAGCAAATACACGCGAATGGGGTGTTTAATTCTTGGGATAAGAGTCATTTCGGGGGAAGAAGATACGCGTAATATAAGACTTCGGCTTTGAACTTTCTTGGAACAGTTTCCCATTTTCCGCCAGGAAATTTCTGCCCAATTGCTGTAAGATCGGCGCGGTTTTCAGGAATTGCAACGAAGATATTCCCTTTACCTGGCCGGAGAGTCAGGCTGCTAATTTTATCAGTTGTTAAATCATATAGTCCATTGTCGGGCGCCAGGAATACCGTTGTAGGGAAAGCAGCAAAGACTTTTGGAATCCCAAACAGATAAAGATCATAGTTGGTTCCAAGGTGCTGCAATTCAAGGCCAGTTTGTTGTCCAAGTTCGCCGTTAGCATCTTCGTTATAGTTCTGGTAATAATACACTCCAAAATAGAAGCTGATGTTTTGACCTACCAGAAGAACAATAATTAGTGCACTGATCATTTTCTGCCATTGCAGGTTAATCAATTTAACCTTCAGCAGGTAATCGGAAAATTTATATATTCCCAAACCTACGAAGATTGCAACAGCTGGAAGAGACATAACCAGTCTGGAATTGGCGGGCGCGTCTTGAGTCATGAAGCCGCCAAAAAAGACCACTGCCCAGAACCAGACCAGCAAGGTCATCATTCTCGCTTCGAAGAGTTTTGAGAAGGTGTATCCCATCCCAAAAAGGAATAAGATTGATCCAATGATGGTCAGGTAGGGCAACGGGGAATTAAAGCATCCTGCTACTGCTGGATTGGAAATGTAAACTAAGATGGTATCAGTGAAATGTTTCCAGAGGAAAGCAGGCATACTTAACCCGGAATTGTGTGCCGCATCGATCAGCCAGTGATTGGATAATATATTTGCCTGTTCCCAGCGGGTTAGAAAGATGTTGTAGTGTTGGAGGAAATAAAGCCCCTCTGGTGCGATGGCAACAACGACGCCGGCTAGGAAAACTCCAAGATGAGAAAAATGAGAACGCAAGTAGCTACGTTGGCGGAGAGCGGTATATGCAAGCACAAAAACCGCCAAGGCCAATACCAGGCGACTGCCAATGTAGGTGTAGAATGTCAACCCTCCGGCGATACCCGCCCAAAGATAATCAATGGGGCGATCTTTACGAATTGCCCGAACCACCAGCCATAAGACCAGGGAAACGTTCAGGCCATCCATAATATCATTAACGCCGAGACGGCTAAATTGGAGATGAACCGGAAAAGCAACCAAGAAACCGGCAGCCAATATTGCGATTATCCGATTCCTCTCAAATAGTTCGCGAGCCAATAAGTAAGTGAATAGAATTGTAAGCGTACCCTCTACCACGCTGACTATGCGTATAGCCAATATTGTCTGTCCAAAAACAATCTCAGCCAGTGCAGTTGGTACGAAAGACCAATTAGGCTGCCCGGACCAACCACCCTCGAAGAAATTGGTCACTTTTCCTTTAAGTATCAGGCTTCCTTCGGTCCCTATGGATGCCTCATCGCCAGACCAGGGGAAAGGATGCAGGGAAATTATATATGCGCGCAAAAATCCACCGACCAGGATTAGGACTGTCACAATAAGGATTTCTTGTTTATTCTGACCAAACCAATCCTTGATCTGCTCCCATTTTGGAAACTTCCAATGGGCAATCCACAACATTCCAATGATGAGGAAAAAAAGACTCCCAATCCAGGCAGCAGAGGTCCAATACTCCGACGGACCGCTATTTTCCTGACCTGCCAGGCTAGTGACAGAATAAATCAGAGCGGCTGCACATATAATCCAGAAGAGAACTGGGAAGAGATACGGCTTGAAAGCTAGCGCTTCATCATCCCCCAGGGGATATTTTTCATTGAGGAAAGCAGTGAGCGCAAAGAATACCGTTGCGACTAAGGTTACGACAATACCAGGAATGATTGATGACTGTCTCAACAGCAGGATTCCGATTAATACCAGAACGCATGATACGAACAAACCGACTATTCGTAGGATGATCATGCGGAGTTTAAACACTTATTCTTCTCCTGAAGTCAGCGTTTGCTTTTCCTCACTGGAATCCCGGAAATTATAGCATGTTTGATTTCATTATGTATTCGTGCTTATAAAATGTTAGAAATTTGTATTGGTCATGGATAAGTCGAACAGAATTGCCACTACGCTGAGCGCTTTTTGCGACGAAGTAGCCCTTCCCATGGGTGAGATTGGCCTGCAACGCTAAAAATGGCAGTAGCAATCGGAAATAGAAGGTTCCAACCTTTTCGTGACTGATACAAAAATGCCCGGATTTGCCGAATTTATGGCAGATACTCAAGGCGATTCGGAACTCACGCCAAAAATTCTTGTAACTCACCCTTACATGCGCCTTTCCTGTTCAGCCTAACAATTCATCCACTGCCCGGAGATGCCGGCCCAACATATCAGGTGTTTATTTTTCTTAATCCAGGTTTATAATCAAGCCAGAGAGTTACTTCTAATATACGGTCCCCCCTTGCACTCGCCAATCTGAAAGCGTTCCAGCCTCACAATAACTCTGGGATAATCCTAGGAAAAAGTCCGAAAGAATTTAAACTAATGAAGGATTATTCATGACATTGCCTTCGCTTCCAATAATTAAACCCAGGGAGAGTTTTATACCATTTCCACATGATTTCGTGGACAGTACCCTGGTCGAACGATTCGAGCAAGCCGTTGAAAAGTTTTCCGACCTGACTGCAATCGTTTATGAAGATAGGAAGCTCTTCTATGGCGAGCTTAATCAAACCGCGAATCGACTGGCGCATGCCATCCTGGCTCGCGTGGAGCCGGGCGAGGCACCGGTTGTCTTTTTGTTGGATGATAAGACCGCCTCGGTCATTTCGATCCTGGGTATTTTGAAGGCGGGAAAAATATATCTTGGCTTGGAATCTTCCAGGCCAGTTGAATATCTTCAAAAGATTTTCAAGGATGCCGGACCCGCCCTGGTCATCACCGATAATGCCAGCCTGCAGATCGCCCGGCTGGTTGCCCAGTCTGGCGTCGGAATCCTCAACCTGGACCTGTTGGAAGGCGGGCTCCCGGATCAGAACCCTCGTATCCAGTTATCGCCCGAATCAAAAGCGATGATCTTCTACACATCTGGTTCGACCGGAGAGCCCAAGGGAGCGGTCCATAATCACCGCTCCGCGCTTCATTTTGTATGGATAAAAAATAATGTCATGGAACGCGGCCCTGGAGACCACGTTCCTTTGACATTGTCATTCAGTTATGGTTGGTCGCTCGACCCTGTCTTCGGTACACTCTTAAGCGGGGCAACGATCCATCCTTGCGATCTCACCAAGATGTCTTTGGGCGCTTTTGGGGATTGGTTGATTCAGCAGCATATCACCATTCTGCCTTGTCCGGTAAGTTTTTTTCGCCAGTGGCTGGTTTCTCTGTCAGGAAGTACCGCGACACAATTTCCAGATATTCGTCTTCTTGATGCTGGCGGGGGGAAACTTATCCGGCAGGACCTGGAGGGTTGGAGAAGACATTTTGATTCTAGATGTTTATTGAATTATTATTACGGTTCCACGGAAGCTGGTTTGGTTACGATCCAGAAATATGATCAGGATAGCGATATCTCCGATCCCATCCCGCCTCTAGGTTTTCCTGCTCCTGATTATGACATTACTCTCGTCGATGATAATGGTCGAGTGGTCGGTCCGGGACAGGAAGGAGAAATCATAATTAAGAGCCGGTACATGATCTGCGGTTACTGGCACAAGCCCGAGGCAACCGGTGCGGTCTTGCGCCAAGACCCTGCCGACCCGGAACTGCAAATCTTTACTGCCGGCGACATGGGACGCTGGCTACCGGATGGAAAGCTTGAGTTCCTTGGTCGCAAAGATAACCAGGTAAAGATCCGGGGATACCGTGTTGAAACCGATGAGGTTCTTTCGGCACTTTCCTCTCACTTGGGTGTAAAAGATGCCTATGTTGCTGCCCGTCCAGTGCCGCATGCTTTGGACGAAAAAAGGCTCATTGCTTATGTAGTCCCCAACCCGGGGATGAATTTGACTGGAATGGAATTGCGTACTTTCCTCGCCGCCAGGCTGCCCGATTTTATGATCCCGGCGCGCTTTGTTTTCCTGGATAAGTTTCCCTTGAACGCTAATAGTAAAGTGGATGCCCGCGCTTTGCCTGAGCCGGCCCGGGAATCTGAGACCGATTTTGTTGCACCACGCAATCCGGTTGAGGAAGAATTGGTGAAGATCTGGACGGCAGGGTTCCGGTTCGAAGGGATTGGCATACAGGATGACTTTCTGGAGCTGGGAGGCGATTCTCTGCTGGCGGCCCAGATATTAACAGATATTGAAGACCAATTCAATCGCAACCTTCCCCTTGCACTCCTGGCCCAATGCCGGACGATCGAGCAAATGGCCCGCTATATTGAGCATAGCAATGATGAACTGGCTTCTTCCTTGATCCTATTCCAATCCAGGGGGAGCCGGCCGCCGCTCTTTCTCTTCCCCGGCCACCATGGAGATACTTTTTACTTCCGCGACCTGGCTCGCCGCCTGGGGAATGACCGACCGGTCTACGGCATAGAGTTGGTTCTTTCTGGCACAAAGACCGTCCCATCCATCCACTTAGAGCAAACCGCGGCAGGCTGTCTTCGGGAAATCCAGGAACTCCAGCCCGATGGTCCCTATTTCCTGGCAGGTCATTCATTCGGCGGGATGCTTGCCTTTGAAATTGCCCAGCAGCTTGCCAGGTCCGGGCAGGCAGTTGCGTTTCTGGGGTTGCTTGATACGTTTGCACCCGGGTCGTATCCGCATGCAGAAGTTCCCGAAAGACTGAACCTTCATCGCCAGAATATGCGCAATCTTTCCTGGGGAGAAAGGTTGAAGTATGGACGCGGAAGAGTGAAGGATCTTGCCGGAAGGACTTTAAGCTCTTCCTCCCTTCTATATTTTGCCGAAAGATTGAATATGATCCCAAAGGACATTTCCTGGATCAACCAGACTGCTTATTCCCGCTACAATCCTGGCCCGTTCCCCGGCAAAATAACCTTGTTCCGGGCGAATGAACGCCCTTCATACGTCCGAACCGATTTAACGGCTGGCTGGAAGGATTATGCTGCAGAATTGGAGATTCTGGATGTATCAGGCTCACATACTTCCATACTTGGGGACTCTAATATCCAGTGGCTTGCTGTTGAGATGAAAAAATGCATTGAGGTAGCACAAGCCAGGCAGTAGAGTGGAGACTCTAAGGGAATTGTCGGAGTAAGCAAGGAGATATGGAAGTATTGGGTGGGCGAAGCCCGCCCATTTCTTAATATTCTGCCCCCATATCTGGCGGGTATCCCGGCAACTCCCAAAGAGCCGATTATTTCATAAATTTCATTTTTTCCGAGAATTTAGGAGTAGTTCACATTTTGAGGAATTGTGGCGAGATCGCATTTACTCAAAATACAGGCCTCATTTATTTTTGGGACAGGCGCATATTCCAACAACCGCGAATGAATTGGCCGCAAATGCTATAATTATTGATAATGACAATTGTTGATTTCGTAATCCGTCCAGCTACGCGCCAGGAATTTTCGGAGATTCGAGCGTTGATCCATGCAGTTTCCATCAACCCGACCGGATTGGACTGGCGGCGCTTCCTGGTTGCAGTGACGCCTGATAATGCATTACTGGGGTGCGGACAGATTAAACCTCATTTCGATGGTTCGCGCGAGCTGGCATCCATTGCTGTTCAGGAGCGCGCCCGCGGCCAGGGTGTGGCACGGGCGGTTATCCAGGAGTTGCTGGTGCGTGAAACCACGCGTCCGTTATATCTCATGTGCAGGGCTCGCCTGGAGCCCCTTTATATCAAGTTTGGATTTCATGCGATAGGCATTGAAGATATGCCGGTCTATTTCCAGCGCATCAGCCGGGCCGAACGGATATTTAACTCGAACGCCCACCCGGAGGATCGGTTAATGGTCATGCAAATACTGGGCTCTCAGAAATGATATCTTTTGCTATTTAAGGATGGTCGAGCATGAAGGCAATCCTGAATATAACTTACGGTGTATTTATTGGCTTGCTGGCTGGGGGCATTATCTGGCTGGCAGTGGCGCCCGCGCGCGGCGAAGAAGTCGTTTTGCTCCCGACTGTCACACCCGGATTATTGACGGTTTATGTCAGTGGGGCGGTGGCTACGCCAGGCGTGTATGCATTGCCGGATGGCAGCCGGGTGGAGGCTGCCGTCAATGCGGCTGGCGGCTTGCTGCCGGGCGCGGATGCAAACAATATCAATCTGGCAATGATAATTGAAGATGGCCAGCAAATTGTTGTCCCTGGTATCACCAATACCGGCCGGGTCAATGCTGGAAGGGTGAATATCAATACCGCCTCGCTGACAGATTTGGAGACTTTGCCGGGGATAGGGCCTACGACTGCGCAAGCCATCCTGGATTATCGCCTGGAGCATGGTTCTTTCCAGGTGGTCCAGCAGATCCAAAATGTTTCGGGTATCGGTCCGGCTACTTTTGCAGCCATCCAGGATTATATAAGTGTAGGCCCTTAAAATGCCTTTCGATCATTTCGGCTTGATCGCTGGTTTTTATGATCGGGTTGGATCATTTCGGGTTTCAGAATTGCTCTCAGGGTGGCTGGATTTATCTCCAAATTTCCGCTTGCTGGATGCCGGGGGAGGAACTGGGCGTGTTGCAGCTGCCATGCGCAGCCGGGTGGCGGATGTTTTTGTAGCAGATCTCTCCCGCGCCATGTTACATTATGCGGTGGGCAAGGGGCTCGGAGCGGTTTGTGCTCCGGCGGAATTGCTCCCATTCTCCCCGGGAAGTTTTGAACGGATCATCATGGTGGACGCGTTGCACCATGTTATCGATCAGGGTCAGACCGCCCGGGAGCTCTTGCGCCTGCTCGCGCCGGGCGGCCGGATTGTGATCATCGAGCCGGATATCCATCAGCCCATCGTCAAAGGCATAGCCATTTGTGAAAAAATACTACTCATGCGCAGCCATTTTCTGAATGGTAAAAAGATCGCCGCTCTTTTTACAGGCCTGGAATCGCAGGTGAGTGTTTTTCATGAAGGGTACAATGTTCTTTTGGTTATCGAGAAGGTAAGGAGAATGTAATCTGCTTCTGGTTAAAAGGTGCTACAATGGTTTAGACAACCAAATCCAACTTTTTATATCGTTTATAACCAGAAAAGGAGTCTCAGATGGATGTAAAGAAATCGAAGCTCAGAAAAATGGCAGTATGGACAATTGTAATCTTTGCGGCGATATTCGCGAGCGTTTTGGCAGCTCTCTGGATCGCATTGTACAATATGGGAGCTCATTCGGCTTCCGGAGCACTCGGACAGGCGTTCGGTTCGGGCTGGCCTATCCTGCTGATTGACCTGATTTTATGCGCAGGCGTCTATTTTGGATATCGCTACACTGTGAATCGCCAGAAATAACTGTAAATAAAAAGAACCGGTGCATCAATTGGAAAGCACCGGTTCTTGCTTTAAGTACCTGTTCGAAAATTATTCCTCCTGATTCGAACCCTCATCATATTCTTTGAGCAAGTCCCGGGCTTCCTGTGACTTTTCTTTGGGTATGAAGATCTGGACGCGTCCAAGTCCGTCAATCATAACTGGAAATGCCGAATGCCCGACCAATTCCTGGATGAGCTCAACATCCACCCCATTGGCTTCCAGGTAACTTTCGATCAATTCAGCTTCCAGGCGCCCCTGGACTTCGATCAATCTTTCCCATTTCATGGTATCCATAAATGTATCTCCTGTTATCCCAGCCATTTGGCGGCTGCACGTGGTAACTCGCTTAACGAACCGATCTTCAGTGTGCAGCTAGGCAGGGATTCGATGAATTGTTTCCCGTACGCTTTTGTAAGTACACGCCGGTCCAGAATGGCAACCACGCCCCGATCGGACTGGGTACGGATCAGCCGCCCAAAGCCCTGGCGGAACCGCAGGATGGCTTCCGGCAGGTGATATTCGTTGAATGGATCTTCGAAGGTTTCGGCGCGTGCTGCCACCAGGGGATCAGACGGAACGGCAAAGGGGAGCTTGACGATCACCAGCACCGAAAGGGCCTCACCTGGAATATCCACACCTTCCCAGAACGAGCGTGTTCCAAGCAGTACAGCCCGTTCAGAACTCTTGAAGGATTCGAGCAGAGCGTTCGGCGAGGCGCCCTCGCCCTGTTCGTAGACCAGGATGTCCTGCTGGGCCAAAGGTCCGGCGATGCTCTTGGCAGAACGCTTTAATTGTGCATATGAGGTAAACAGAACCAGGGTTCGCCCGCCGCTGGCTGTGCACAGATTGATGAGTGCGCGGTCCAACTGGCCCTGGTATTCATGCGCATTCGGTTCGGCGATATCGTTGGCTATATACAACAATGCGGCGGTTTCGTAGTCGAAAGGAGAGCCCAATGCCAGCTCGTCGGCTTCATCGGCGGTCAGGGTATTGCGGATGTAATTGAATTCCCCGTGCGTGGTCAGAGTGGCAGAGGTCAGAATGACGCTGCGCTTCTCATGCCAGAGATATTTCTCCACCAATGGGCCCACCCGTATGGGAGCGGCGTTGAGCGCCAGGCGGTTGTTGTTCGGGTTGACTTCCACCCAGTACACATAATCCGTGGCCGGTTCAAAAATCATTGATCCGAGCATGCTTTCCGCTTCTGTCAGGCGCCGGTAAAGGTTGCCAAGGTTGCCGATGATATCTTCCAAGCTTTCCAGCCCATCCGAATAGAGTTCGGTCATGCCTTTCTGGATTTCCCCCAGTAAGGCAACCAGCAGAGTCAGCGTCTCGGCAGCTGCGCCCCAGGCAACTTCCACGGCATCCCAACCCGGCTGCGTGCGTGTGGCCGGCAGGATACGTTCCTGGTAGGCATAGGTGGAGACTGGCTGGCCCTCGCGTTGCAGGGAAATGAATTCGCCCACGCCATCGAAAAAAATTCGCACCTGCTCCTGGAGTCGCCAGACCAGATCAGTGGCGCGTTCGACTTTTTGATTTAGCAGGGCATAATCGGATGGACGGATCTGGTCACGCGTGGTGGCAAGCAGGCTACCCAGGATTCCTGAACTGGATCCACCTGTCTCGCGAATTAAGCGGTCCAGGTCAAACTGGGTCAGCCGGAAGGACAGGGAATCGGTGGTGGCCGATTCGAGGTGGTGGCCTTCGTCGATAATGACATGCTCGTAATCTGGCAGAACCCGGTTGCCGACTGCCACATCAGTCAATAAAAGGGCATGATTGACCACCAGGATGTGAGCATTCTGCGAAGCTTGTTTGGCGCGGAAGAAAGGACAGGCTCCCCCGGTGCGTTCCAGGCAGGTTTCGCTGGTGCAGGCATCATCTTCGGCAGAGATGTGCCCCCATACTTCCCGCTCCGAAGGACCGGTCAGATTGATCTCGGTGCGATCTCCGCTGGAATTTTCCAGTTTCCAGACCAGCACTTTTGCCAGCACGCGCATCTCGTCCACAGTTCCCGGCCCGCGCTTGCGCAGGAGTTCCAGCCGGCGCGGGCAGAGATAATTGGAACGCCCTTTGAGTACCGCCGCCCGCAGGTCCAGGCCAAGGGCAGCGCACAGATCGGGGATATCTTTTTTGATCAATTGATCTTGCAGGTTGATGGTGTTGGTCGAAATAACTACGCGTGTGTTGTTTTGCAAAGCAAATAAGGCAGCCGGAACCAAATACGCGAAAGATTTTCCTACGCCCGTGCCGGCTTCCACCATCAAATGCTGTCCGTAGGACAAGGCATTAGCAATCGCCTTCAGCATTTCAACCTGTTCGGGGCGGTGCTCGTAGCTCTCAAAATAGCGGGAAAACGGCCCGCCATATTCCAGCAGAGCCGCAGCCTCTTCCGCATCAATTGGGAGGGGTTCCTTCGGAACCTGGATCGGTGGCCCCTTGCGTTTTTCCGCCGCATCCGGTTCGGACAAGCCACCAGCTGTTTCATTCTTAACTCGTTTGGCTTTTACGCCTTCATGCGAGCGCGCTTGCAGCGCTTGCTGGAAAGCCCAGGAACCGGCCCACTCGATCGGTTCGCTGTGTCGGACAATTTCGTCCAGCAGGTCGGGCGGCAATTCCTTGGCCTTAGCAAGCAGGCGCTGATAAACACCGTGCGTGGCGCGTGCATCATCCAGGGCACGATGTGTAGCGGGGAGTGCCACACCCAGCGCTTGCACCAACGAGCCCAGGTTGTAGCGGTTAGCCGAGGGCAATAACACTGCGGCAAGCTCATAGGTGTCCAGCCGTTCGTTCAGTTCGAATAGTTTGTATTTTTTGAAGAATGATAGGTCAAATTGAATGTTATGCCCCAGGATGGGTGAATCGCCGATGAAGGCAACCAGACCATCCAGAACATCGCGGATTGATGGGGCCTGCCGGACCATTTCATCTGAAATGCCGGTCAGGCCGCTGATAAATTCCGGGATGTGACGGCCCGGGTTTATGAGAGTGGAGAACTCATCCTCGACCCGGTTGCCATCGAAGCGGCGCGCGCCGATTTCAAGAATGGCATCCGTCTGCGGGTCCAGGCCGGTGGTTTCAAGGTCCAGTGCGACAATGGAAGTCATAATAGCACAATTGTACTATTATTCTTCTTTTTCGGCTTGTGGCAGCGCTTTGCGGACGGTATCCAGGGTCAACTCGCCGATGGCTTTATCTTTGGTTTTCTCGCGTAGAAAATCTTTCAGGTCTTTGGGTGTCAAGGCCGGCAGGGGGGCGCCTTCCACTTTCAACTCCACTTTGGGATTGGCAAAAAGCAGCAGGGAGTTCACCTGTGGGATCTCTGTTCCTTCGGGAAGAACCTTTTTCAGGTAACGCTTGGCCGAATCGATCTCTGCATCGGATTCCAGGTCGGGCCGGCCGAGGTTTTCCTGCCCGAACAAACGCATGTAAGATTGCAGCACACCGCCGCCTTTTGCTTTCCAGCGTTTTTTATCATAGGCAATCACTCCGCCTTGAAAGTTCGGCATGATCGTCCAGATGCCGGCCGGTCCAACCAGCAAGTGCGAGATCGGGGTGACATAATGATAGACGGTGAATTCCCTGCCCAGGCCTTTCAGGCTTTTGTCGACAATTTCATCCGGGCGGGGGTTGTGCCCCCAGCGATTGGTGAAATGGATGCCGATCTGTGACATCAGGAAGCCAACCAGCAGGGCCGCCAGGGAGTATTGGAACGCATTTGGATATTTAAATGTAATGAACAGGCCGAGCCCGAGGACGATCAATGCTCCAAAGCTGGTATATTGACCTATTTTAGCGTTACGTTGAATTAACTTGAGGTTGGTTACTGATTTCATTTTCGCTCTACTTTTCTTTTAAGGATTGTTCGATGGCTGTGCGGATGGAGCCCAGGACACCGATCTCAACAGCATTTTTGGCGAGACGAACGGCATTCATGATGGCGATTTCGTTCGAGCGACCATGGCCTATAAAGACCAGACCATTGACGCCCAGTAAGGGTGCCGCTCCTTCTTCTTCCGGGTCAAGCAGTTTCTTGATCTTCCGCAAAGTCGGACGGACCAGTATACCGCCAATCTTGGCCGTCAACGGGCCTGCATTGATCAGCTCTTTTACCTTATCCAATATCAATTTTGCAACTGCTTCCGTGGATTTTAACATCACGTTTCCGGTGAAGCCATCTGTAACGGCCACATCCACCATTCCTCCAATGACTTCCTTGCCCTCCACGTTCCCGTAGAAATTCAGGCCTGAACTCCTTTAAAGAGGGTAGGTGTGCTTGACCAGGTCATTGCCTTTTCCGGCTTCCTCCCCGTTGGAGATCAAGCCTACCTTGGGACTTATCACCCCGCGCACTTTCTGGGCGTAGACGCTCCCCATGATGCCGAACTGGAGCAAGTTTTCGGGCTTGCATTCGGGGTTCGCGCCCACGTCCAGTACCACACAGGAACCTGTGGCTGTCGGGAAAACTGGGGCCAAACCGGGCCGGTCCACGCCTGGGATCAGGCCCAGCCGGAAGAAAGCCGTCACGGAGGCTGCGCCAGTGTTGCCGGCCGTCACAAACGCATCTGCCTGGCCGTTCTTGACCAGATCGATCCCGATAGCCATGGAATTCTTCGAATTTGGCCGGCGCGCTTTTAATACCAGCGCCATGCCCTTGTCTTCCATGGTCAACATTTCCGGAGCGTGTACCACACGGATGGGCAGATCTCCCGGATTTTGGGCGGCGAGCACCGGTTCGATTTTTGCCTCGTCACCCACCAGGATGATTTCCACTCCATAGGCCCGCGCAGCCATCACGGCTCCGACCACATCCGGGGCGGGGAATTCGTCGCTCCCCATGGCGTCAACTACAATACACGTCATAATTCCTCCATCAATAGATTATGCTTTTCCCTATAATCCAGGATAAGTTCGCATTTTGCGAGTGTTCGGCCGCGAAGGATGCCCGAAGGGTGTGAAATTGACCACTCTCAAAATGTGCTTCTTCTAATAATTTTTGATCAGGCAATAAATAAATACAAAAAAACCTGGAAGGTCTTGCTTGACAGGGTCTTGAACATGATTATAATACGACCTGCTCAAGCGCTGGTGCTGGAATTGGCAGACAGGCATGGTTGAGGGCCATGTGCCGCAAGGCGTGGGGGTTCAAGTCCCCCCCAGCGCACTGGAAATTAGGGGTAGCTTCCTTTCATAGCCGCATTACGCGGCTATTTGATTTAAATTTGGGAAAACTATTGCGTTAATGATTTAGATGGCATATAATCCGCCGCAACTTATTCGATACTCCAAGATGCTTGGAGCAAAAAGCCAATTGTAATAGCCAAAGGAGAGAGAGATGAGAATCGCCAAAGTTCTATCTGTAATCCTGCTTGCTTCCATGATCCTGGTTGCATGCGCACCCAAGGCCAGCTCGCCGGCTGCTTCCATGGGCACCCCGGTAGCCACGATCCCGGCTGCTTCCCTGGCGCAGGCCAACCACCTGCTGATTTGCACAGATTTCCCGTACCCGCCCCAGGAATCCTTCGATGCCAATGGGGACCCCCAGGGCCTGGATGTAGAGATTGGCAATGAAATTGCCAACCGACTGGGCTTGAAGGTTCAGTATGTAAACAGCGTGTTCGACACCATTATTGCGGCCGTTACCAGCGGGAAATGCGATGTCATCATTTCTGCCATGAATATTACCGCAGACCGCTCCAAGCAGATCAGCCAGATCCCGTACTTCGAAGCCGGCCAATCCATGGTGGCTGCCAAGGGCAACCCGCAAAATATCAATACGACCCTGGATCTATGCGGAAAGTCTGCTGCAGCGGAAAGTGGCACGACCGAAGCCGATTACCTGGCGGGCACCGGTGACTATGCCGGCAAGGGCCTCACCCAGGCCTGCACGGCTGCTGGAAAAGCGGCTATCAATGTTGTTGTGACCCAGAAAGATACCGACGCCCTCCAGCAACTTCAGGCTGGCAAAGTGGCGGTTTATTTCGCCGATTCTCCAGTGGCTGCTTATTACACAGTCCAGCAACCCACTTCGTTCCAGGTGGTTGGACAGGTGCTTGAGCCGATTGCTGAAGGCATTGGCGTTCCCTGCGGTGCCTCGGATTGTACCAGCGCCCCACTTTCTCCGGTCGGAGCGGCTGTTAAGGCAGCCCTGGATAGCATGAAAGCGGATGGCACCTATTTGAAGATCCTTACCAAGTACAATCTCGCAAGTAGTGCAGTCAAGTAAACATAGAATTGCAATCGGGGTGTTTTGGGATAAACCAGCTCAAAACACCCCATTTATTTATTAATTCATCCATGGCCTTTGGGAATCACCGGATTTGCATCGGGAATGTTGGGTTAAGCCATTCCTCTCACTTCACACCGGGAATCCTCATTAATCTTAATTAAAATCGGAAGCTTCAAACGAGGCGTTTATAATGTACCATTTCGATTGGCTGGTTTTCTGGCAATATTTATGGCCTGGGACTGCTCTACAAAACCCGTTGATCCGCAGCGGCTTGATCGCTACGGTCCTGGTCAGCGTGATCGCCCAGGTGATGGGCGTCGTCCTCGGCTTGTTTGCTGCGCTTGGGAAAACCTCGAAAGTGCCCCCCTTGCGCTGGTTGGCGGATGCCTACATCTGGTATTTCCGTGGGACGCCTTTGCTGGTCCAGATGGTGCTGCTATATTATGGCCTGGGCGTCACCCACGTTTATAATTTTCCCGATATCCACCTTGGTTTTGTTGTAATCGCCGGTGCCATCCAGGCCGGTACATTGGCCCTGGGCATCAACGAAGGCGCTTATATGGCGGAGATCGTCCGGGCTGGTATTGAAGCGGTGGATGCCGGTCAGATGGAAGCTGCCAAATCGCTCGGCATGACCTATGGATTGTCCATGCGGCGAATCGTGTTGCCGCAGGCTGCCAAGGTCATCATTCCACCCTTGGGGAATGAATTCAATAACATGATGAAAACCACCACACTGATGGAAGTAATTTCAGCGGGTGAATTATTCTTTGGCTTCAACCAGATTAATGCCCTGCTCTTTAAACCCTTTGAATTGTTCATTGCCCTTTCCATGTATTATTTGGCGTTGACCACCATCTGGTCGGTGATCCAGGCCCGCATTGAGGCCGGTTTGGGTGAACGTAAAGGCAATGTTAAATCCCCGGGCGTGTTTGAGCGCCTGACCGGAACAAAATTTGGAGCGCACTAATGGCCGAAAATATCAGTTCCCCGGCTGCACCAGTCGATACTTCCATCATCGTCAAGGCCGAGAAGGTTAATAAATATTTTGGATCCTTGCACGTTCTTAAGGACATTGATCTCGAAGTGCGCAAGAACGAGGTCGTAGTTATCATCGGCCCTTCCGGATCCGGGAAGAGCACGCTGCTGCGTTGCATCAATCACCTTGAGAAGATCAATAGCGGGCACATTTTTGTCAACGGCCGCATGATCGGCTATTACGAAAAGAATGGCAAACTGGTGGAAGAATTGGAGAAGAACATTGCCAGGCAGCGGGCTGATATCGGCATGGTTTTCCAACGGTTCAACCTTTTCCCGCACCTGACTGCCCTGGAAAATATCATCGAGGCGCCCGTAAATGTTAGAAAAACTCCCCGCGCCCAGGCCGAAGAGGATGCTATGCGGTTGCTGGCCAGGGTCGGGTTATCAGAGAAACGCGACCAATATCCTAACCAGCTTTCGGGTGGCCAGCAGCAGAGAATTGCCATTGCGCGGGCACTTGCAATGAAACCCAGTCTGATGTTGTTCGACGAGCCCACCTCCGCCCTCGACCCGGAAATGATCGGGGAGGTTCTGAATGTCATGGAAGAGTTGGCCAAGGAAATCACGATGGTGGTGGTGTCCCATGAAATGGGTTTCGCGCGGGCGGCCGCCGACCGGATCCTGTTTGTCGATGAAGGTGTGATTATCGAAGATACCACCCCTGAACAGCTGTTTACCAATCCGCGCGAGGAGCGCACCAAGTTATTCCTCAGTAAGATCTTGAATTAGCTTCCAATAATTTTTATAATACTTTTGTTTATTCTTGTTCCCAGATAGCGGCTTTGGCCGCTATTTCGTTATATAATCGTTTCAATTATTCTCTATCCGAAAATCATAGAATAGCCGCATATTGAGAGTGTCCGACCTGGCTGCACACTCCCAAAATGCGAACTCCCTATAAATTTTTCGGATGGTCTCTACCTTATAATGATACGGGATCAAGACTCGGAGGAACATCCTATGAAGTTGGTAACGATTGCACAAATGAAACAGGTCGAGGTGGAGGCAGATGCCAGCGACCTGACCTATGAAAAAATGATGGAAAATGCCGGCCACAACCTGTCCCGCGAAGTGCTCCGGCTGTCCTATGCCCAGGATGATGAAGAAGAGATTCAGGTTCTGGGCCTGGTCGGCCCCGGTAACAATGGCGGCGATACCCTGGTAGCCTTGATACATCTGGCCGAAAAAGGCTGGATCGCGCGTGCATATCTTGTCCATCGCAAGATCAGTGCAGATGGTTTGATCAAACGCCTCGAGGAAGCCGGTGGGGAGGTCTACCAGGCTGAAAAGGATGAGAATTTCCAACAATTGGTGGCCTTTGTTGAAAGTGCCGATGTCGTTCTGGATGGGGTGCTGGGAACAGGCATCAAGCTGCCGCTTAAGGAAGAATTTGCCTTGGTGCTTGCGGCTGTCCAGGGAATTGTCGCGGAGATGGAATGGCCACCTTATATTATTGCAGTGGATTGCCCCTCCGGGGTGGATTGCGATAGTGGCGAGGCTGCTCCCCAAACGGTGCCTGCCAACGCAACCGTCACCATGGCAGCAATTAAGCAGGGTTTATTGAAGTTACCCGCCTATGACCTGATCGGCGAATTGCGTGTAGTCGAGATCGGCCCTTTGGATGATCTGAATTCCTGGCAGGCCATTGATAATGAAGTGGCCGACGAGGAATTGGCATTATCGCTCCTGCCGATTCGCCCGACGGATGCACATAAGGGTACTTTTGGAACAGCTCTGATTGCAGCCGGGTCGATTAATTACACCGGTGCGGCTTACCTGGCTGGCAAGGCTGCCTACCGCATCGGCGCAGGCCTGGTGACCCTGGCTATTCCAGCTTCGTTGCACCTCGCGCTGGCTGGTCAGTTCCCTGAAGCCACCTGGGTGCTAATGCCGCATGAGATGGGCGTTATTTCTTCGGCAGCCGCGGATGTCCTGAAGAAGAATTTGGAACGCGCCACGGCTCTCCTGGTCGGTCCGGGTCTGGGGATGGAAGATACCACCAAGGATTTCATTGCGAAATTGCTCAATAGCACGGAGGACAAGCCTGTTCATGGCCGCATGGGTTTCGTCCAGGCAGATGCGGGCAAGCCGGCAATCAGGCCGGTTGCCTTGCCGCCGCTGATCTTCGATGCGGATGGGCTGAAACTGCTGGCTAAGTTACCGGACTGGTCGAAACTGTTGCCTGCACCAGCCATTCTAACGCCTCACCCGGGTGAAATGGCTGTATTGACCGGCCTGACGATTGATGAAATCCAGAAGGACCGCCTGGCCATTGCGCGCAAGTTTGCTCAGGAATGGGGTCACGTGGTCGTTCTGAAAGGTGCGTTTACCGTTGTTGCCTCGCCGGATGGCCGGACCACTACCATCCCGCTGGCGACACCTGCGCTGGCGCGCGCCGGCACCGGGGATGTGTTGGCCGGACTGATCACCGGTCTGCGTGCCCAGGGCGTGGAAGCTTATGATGCCGCCCGCTCTGGCGCGTGGATCCATGCCCAGGCAGGGCTGACGGCTGCCGGTTTCCAGGGCAGCCTGGCGGCGGTAATGGCAGGCGATGTGTTGGAAGCCATTCCGGATGTGATTGCAGACCTGGAATAAACCAGGCGTGCGGAATGATAATCCGCCACGACTATGAAAAGCAATCGGAGATCAGCCCATCTGGTGATCTCCGAATGTTTTTAAGGACTTGCGATAGCTAACCTTTTTTTTTTCATTCTTCGCTGGCTGATTGTCTTTGTTTTTTGGTGATCCCGTGTTTCTTTTTGGTTTCCACCCGTTTAATTCGGGCGGTCAGGCTGGGTCGTGTGGCATGCCGGACCCTGGGGCTGTGGCTGGCTTTTTCGAGCAACGCGGCCAGCCGCAATAAAGCATCCGCCCGGTTCTGCTCCTGGGTGCGGTAGCGTTTCGCCTCAATGACCAGAGTGCCTTCCAGTGTCATGCGGGAACCGGCCAACTTAAGCAGCCGGTCTTTCATTTCAGCGCTCAGGGAAGGGGAGTGCCGCACATCGAAACGCAGCTGGGCGGCTGTTGCCACCTTGTTAACGTTCTGGCCGCCCGGCCCGGAGGAACGGACGAACGAAAAAACTAACTCGCTAACGGGAATTGTTAAGCCGGGTTTAACTTCCATGGGGATAAGTTTAACACGTCTTGGGCGTCTTACCAATCTATCAAGATAAAAAAAGTCCAACAGGTCGTTATCCGACCGGTTGGACTTGTAAGATTTGATAGTCTTGAAGACTTGCCTAGAACATCATCGCATTGATTTTATCGAGCGTCGGGCGTGCCGGTCGCATTTCCGTTTCGGTAAGGCGGTTGAGCGGGGTATCCACCAGATTGTACATATCGGTCAGCGCTGGCCGGTTTTCCTCCAGATAGATCAGTCCGGTAACCAGGCAATCGTCGCGTTGAGCCTCTTCCAGCATCTGTAATGCGCGCCAACGGCTGGTGGGGTCATAGTCATGTTCCAATTTCCTTAGTTTGACTGACGAGCCGTCGTGCAAGGTTACTTCACGCACTGTGCCTTCCTCGAATTCTTCTTGCAGGATGATCTCGGAGAGTTTGGGTACATACGATATCTCATGCAGTGGGGCTTCGTGATCCTTGCTCCAGGTATAGGAATGGAAGGCATTGTCTTCGTTGTTGAATGTTACGCACGGGCTGATGATATCCAGAATGGCGATGCCGTGATGACTCATGGCAGCCTTGATGAGCTCCTTAACCTGCTTTGAATCCCCGGCGAAGGAGCGCGCAACGAAAGTAGCGTTGGATGCCAGGGCTTCCATGCAAATATCCACCGGCATATACTGATTGATGCCCTGGTGCTTCAAGTTCAGGCCCACTTCTGCGGTGGCCGAGAACTGGCCTTTGGTCAGGCCGTAGACACCATTGTTCTCGACGATATAGACCATCGGGACGTTGCGGCGCACGGTGTGTTTGAAGCCACCCATGCCGATCGAGGCAGTATCGCCATCGCCGGAGATGCCAATGGCTTTGACGGAAGTATCGGCAAAGATGGCGCCGGTCGCCAGGCTGGCCATGCGACCGTGCAGGCCGTTGAAGCCGAAGGAACGGTTCAGGAAATAGGTGGGGCTTTTTGAAGAGCAGCCGATGCCGCTGAATTTCATCACGTTTTCTGGGACAATATCCAATTCGTAACAGGCGGTGATGATCTGGTTGGCAATCGAGTTGTGCCCGCAACCCGGACAGAGCGTCGAAGGCAGGCCGCGATATTCATTTTTGGTCAGGCCAGCTTTATTTACCTGGCCCACGGAAATGGTGGTCATTGGGGTGGTCATACTTTTTCCTCCTGGGCAAGGATGGTTTCCTTGATCCATCTGGCCGTCAGCGACAGGCCGTCGCTGTGGGCGGCCGAACGGAATTTGAGTGCCTGTTCGGGGATGAGGCCTGAAAGTATTTGGCGCATTTGTCCATCCCGGTTGGCTTCGATGATATAGATGCGATCGTGGTTTTTGATAAAGTCGAAGACTTCCGGGGTGCAAGGCAAAGCGCGCATGCGCATGAAATCGGTTTTAAAGCCTTCAGCCTGTTCCAGCAAGACACGCGCTTCCCGTACGGCAGCTTCGCTGGAGCCATACGTGATCAGGCCAACTTTCGAACCGGGAGTCTCTTCAAGAATTGGTTCTGGCATCATCGCGCGGGCCGTGTCGTACTTGTTCTTCAAACGCAGCATATTGGTTTCCCAATTACCAGATTCTTCACTGTATTTGGAATTCTCATCGTGACCGGTACCGCGTGTGAAATAAGCTGCAGCATGATGCCGGTTGCCGGCCACGGTGCGGTACGGAATCCCGTCCCCATCCACGTCCTTATAGCGTGCCCAGATGTTGTTAAGTTTATCCAGGTCAGCTTCCCACAGGATTTTGCCTCGGTCCATGTGCACATCCGGATATTCAAAAGGTTTGGTCATCCACTGGTTCATGCCCAGGTCCAGATCCGAAAGTACGAAGATGGGTGTTTGCAAGCGCTCGGCCAGGTCGAAAGCCTTCCAGCCAAACTCGAAACATTCCTGGACCGAACCGGGCAGCAAGATCACGTGTTGCTTGTCGCCGTGGCCCAGGTAATAAACAGCCGTTAAATCACCCTGAGCGGTGCGGGTGGGCAGGCCGGTGGAAGGCCCCATGCGCTGTACATCCCAGATCACAATCGGCACCTCGGCAAAATGCGCCAGTCCGGCATATTCAGACATCAAACTGATACCGGGGCCGGATGTGGAAGTCATCGATCGCAGCCCGGCCCAGCCGGCCCCAACGGCCATGCCGATCGCAGCAATTTCATCTTCTGCCTGCAGCACGGCATAGGTATGCTTGCCATCCTTCGTCTGGCGCAATTGTGGCAGGTAGACATTTAGCGATTCGGCCAGGCTGGAAGCTGGTGTGATCGGGTACCAGGCGGCGAACTCGATGCCGCCATAAATTGCACCAAGTGCACCGGCAGTATTGCCATCCGCCATGATCAGGCCGTCCGTCCGGTCGTGTTGTTCCACAATATATGGATCATTCTTCTTGAGGTTCTGGGCGGCCCACTCTGCCCCGGCGCGAATAACACCCAGGTTGGAATTGATCGGTCCCTCCTTGCCTTTAAAGTGAAAGGTGAGCGCCTGCTGTATGGCTTCCATTTTGATGCCGAGCATCTGTACCAGCACGCCCACGTAAACCATGTTGGCGATGTAATCCCGCAGATTGGGTGAAACATCCGAGTTTTTTGCCAGAAGCTTGGTGGGCATCGGGTAGATCGAAATGTCGCTGCGGTTAATGGCAAGTTTAATATCGTCTGAATAATAGAAAGCCCCCCCCGGCGCCACCGATGCCAGATCCTTGGTGAAGGAGGCCGGGTTCATGGCGACCACGATCTCCTGCTCGTCGCGCCGTGCGACATAGCCGTCTTTACTTAATCGGATGGTATACCAGGTGGGCAACCCCTGGATATTGGAAGGGAACAAGTTTTTTCCGGAAACCGGAATGCCCATTTTGAAAAATGCCCGCAAAAGCGTAACATTGGCCGTCTGTGAGCCGGAACCGTTGATGGTAGCAATCGTAATGGAAAAATCATTTGTGATCTTTTTGACATCCATATAAGGACTCCTATAATTTGATGCCGAATTTGACAAAAAGAGGCAAAAATATAATAATTCAAACGGGCATAAGGGTCAAGAGAGGGGGAGACAAAATAGATAATAATCAAATAATAAAGAATAAACAAAAGGCAAAACAACTATTTGTCTGACAATAAATTAACCACTGTTGCGGTCATCAGGGCAGCCGCGCGCGGTAAGGCAATTTCATCGAAGTCGAATTTTGGGTGGTGGTGACCGGCATCCAACCCTTTTTCCGGGTTGGCCGAGCCGACAAAGAAGAAGCAACCGGGCACTTTTTCCAGCATAAATGCAAAGTCTTCCGAACCCATGGTGATGTAATTGCCGGATTCTATCCTGGCATCTGGAAAGAGCTGGCGGGCAATCGCCTGGACGCGCATGGCCGTCTCTGGTGTGTTGATCGTCGCAGGGGTGAGCCGTTCCATGTCGATGGTTGCCTGGCATCCCATTGCTTGCGCAACCCCTTGTACGGTCTCTTCGAAGCGTTTCAGTACGATGGCGCGCACCTCCGGTTCGAACGTGCGGATCGTACCGGTCATGGTGACGGAGGGGGGAATGACATTAAACGTTTCGCCACCATGGATCGTGGTGACGCTGACAACTGCGGTTTGTATAGGGGCTACATTACGGGAAACAATCCCCTGCAGCGCGCTGATGATTTGTGCTGCTGCAAGGATCGAATCTTTACTCTGATGCGGGGCGGCGCCATGCCCACCTTTCCCCTGCACTTTGATCTTAAAAATTTCCGCGCCGGCCATCATCGGGCCATTGGATATGCCGAACCAGCCGACTGGCTGTTCATTCCATACGTGCAGTGCCAGCACTTGATCCACTTTGGGATTTTCGAGAACGCCAGCCTCGATCATCTTTTCAGCACCCCCCATGCCTTCCTCAGCCGGCTGGAACATGAACTTTACCGTCCCGGCCAATTCCTCGCGGTGTGCCAGCAGCATTCTGGCCACTGTCAGCAGGATGGCGGTGTGCCCATCATGCCCGCAGGCGTGCATGACACCCTTATTCTGGGAGGCGTATTCCGCGCCTGTCTCTTCAACGATAGGCAGGGCATCCATGTCGGCCCTTACCAAGATGACCGGGCCGGGTTTTGCTCCTTCGAGCAGCGCAACCACGCCGGTGCCGGCGATACCGGTATTGAATTCCAATCCGAGCTTGTTGAGTTCCTGGGCGACGATCCCGGATGTGCGGACTTCGTGAAAACCGAGTTCCGGGTGGGCATGGAAGTCCCGGCGCAGGGATCGTGTGTATTCGAATAGTGCTTGCGCTTCGGAAATAAAGTCAGCCATATAACCCTCACTTGAAACTGGAAAAAAGATTTAGAGTCTCTCCGGGAATTTTAGACGAACCGTATTTTGAGAGTGTGCGCCGAAGCCGCACACTCTCAAAATACGACCTCATTAAGAATTTCTGGTTAGGAACATATCCAATTATCGAAATTTGATTACGCGGAATTTTTCTTCGTAATATTCGTTTTCTTCTGTGCTTTTTTCGGATTTGCGGGAGCGCATGCGTTCTTCAAATTCTTTCGGATCGCCGATCTGGGACTTGTGTTCTTTCAACGCCCGGACCTTGATCTCCCAGGTATCGGTAACATCCAGGGTTACGGTCGGGTTGCTGGTCAGCGAGACCCAGACTTCGCGGGGTTTGTGAGGCTGCAGGCCCTCGTCTTTGATGAGTTCCGGAAAGAAGAACGGATTATCCGCGGCCGGGAAGACCGCGTCCAGCACCACCTGTCCGGCATAGCGGTGGTCAGGATGGTTGATGTAATAGTCGCCCGCGAAGAGATGGGTCGGGTCACAGGTGACCAGGATATCCGGCTTGGTCTGGCGGATGGCGCGTACCACTTCCTTGCGCAATTCCAGGCTTGGAACCAGGTAGCCATCTTCCTTGCCCAGAAAACGGACAGATTTTACGCCGATGATGGCGGCCGCAGCCTCCTGTTCGGCGTGTCGGACCTCGGAAATATGCTCAGCAGTCGCAGTGGGATCGTCGAAGCCCTTATCACCATAGGTCAACAGGAAGTAATGAATTTCGTGGCCTGCCCGGGCCCAGCGGGCCAGGGTGGCGCCGCAAAAAAATTCCGGGTCATCCGGATGGGCCAGGATGACCAGGATTCTCTGCGGTTTCTCCCAGGCATCGGGAGCTTGCGCAATTTCTTCGTTCATGCTTTTTCTTTCCTTGGATTGGGACAATTTTCGCAGGGCTGCTCGGATTTACGCCGCAAGGCTTCAAGTTCATCCCAGGGTTCGATTTCCTCACGCTGGAATTCGCGCACACCGGTACCCAGCAATTCTACGCGGATCGTCATGAGCAAGGGGCTTACATCCACAACTTTCCCTTCACCCATGGGCGTGACGACATGTTTATTGCGCTTGGGCAGTTCTTTGCGGGCAGCCGCATATTGTTCGTACTCGTAAACCAGGCAGCAGCGCAGCCTTCCGCACATGCCGGTAATTTCCTGGGGCGTGAGCGAAATACCCTGCTCTTTGGCCATTTTGATGGAGATGGGGCTGAACTCGGTCAGGAATTTGGAACAGCAGCGGCTTTCCAATCCGCAGGCTCCCATACCACCCATCATTTTCGCCACATCGCGCGGGCCAATCTGGCGCATCTCCACCTGCGAAGGCAGGTAAAGTTTTTGCATATCATGCCGCAGCGATTTGAGATCGGCTTTGTCTTCGGTCTCGGTGCTGAACATGAAGGTCAAACGTGTTCCGTCGAAGGAGTATTCGGCTGCCACCACCTTGACACCGCGCAGGTGCAATTGCGCGGCACGTTCGCGGCAGGTGACCATTGCTTCGACTTCTTTCTGCGCCCAGGTTCGGCGGAGAACCAGATCACGCGGGGTGGCGATCCGTTCGATGGGTTTCCAGCCCTCGGGAGGCGGCGTGGCATCTTTTACAATTTGAACTACCTGGCCCAACTGCTTGCCGCGTGAGGTTTCGACGATGACTCGGTCGCCGACTTTGATCTGCGGCAGGGCCGAGGCATTGAAATGATACGCTTTACCGATATCCGCAAAACGGATACCTACGACTAATGGTTGCATGGCGGGAATTATACCGTAACCTGTGCGCCCGCGCCCGGCATAACGAATTTGTTAAAGAAAAAATGAGACCACAGATGGGTCGGTCTTCCTGACTACCATCCCCCAGATATGCCATCGTTCCTCGGCGCTTTAACACCTATGCCTCCGCCTGCAGCTTCGCAAACCGGCCCATTTTATAAGCCTTGCAACATGGATGATAACAGCCGCCTGATGGCAGGCGGCTGTTGGATTTTGAGTGGAAAGCAGCTTTGACAGTTTATTCTACACTGATGGTCGGGGCACTCTTCTCGGCGAGCGCCTCCACGCTGATGCGGGCGGCTACCTGCCCGGCAATGGCCTGGAAGGCTTTGGCTGCCTCTGAATCGGGCCGGGAGACCACCACCGGTTGTCCGGTATCGCCGCCGATTCTGACATCTTGTTCCATAGGAATGGCGCCAAAGAAGGGTACCTTGGCCATGCGGGCCAGATCCTCGCCGCCGCCGGAGCCGAAGAACTCCCCGCGCATATTTTCGATCACTCCCAGAATGGGCACTTCCAGGGTCTTGAACATGTTCAGCCCGCGGCTGGCGTCTTCCAGCGAGACGGCCTGCGGCAGGGTGACGATCACCACGCCGGAGAGCGGCAGCATCTGCGCCAGGGAGAGCGAGGCATCCCCCGTTCCAGGTGGCAGGTCGATGATGAGATAATCGAGTTCACCCCACTCCGTATCTGCCAGGAACTGGCGGATGGCCGAATTGAGCATGGGGCCGCGCCAGATGAGCGGCTGCCCCGGTTTGACCAGGAAGCCCATCGACATCAGTTTAACGTTATAACCTTCCGCCGGGATGAGTTTATCGTCTTTTGTTCCAGGAATGTCGTGGATACCCATCATGGTGGGGATGTTGGGGCCGTAAATATCGGCATCCAGCAGACCCACGCGTGCGCCGCTTTGGGCCAACGCCACTGCCAGGTTGGCTGAGACAGTGCTTTTACCCACGCCGCCTTTTCCGGAGGCAACTGCGATGGCATTCCGGATGGGCAGATTGAGCAGCCCGCGGTTGCGGCCATCGTTCGGTACATTCGCATCCATCTTGATGTTAACAGTCTTGACGCCCGGCAGTGCTAAAACAGCCGCGCGGGCCTGCATCTCGATGCTGCCTCTGAGCGGGCAGGCCGGGGTGGTCAGCACAATGGAAAAGTTGACCGTTTCATTCTTGATTTCAATATCCCGGATCATGTTAAGCGTTACCAGGTCGCGATGCAGTTCGGGTTCCTGTACTTTGCTCAAAGCGGCCAGGATGGAGTCGGATGTTATGTTATTTGACATGTTTACCTGTTAATTGTCTGGCGGTGATCCGTTTGATCACCAGGGTTTAAGATGGTTCTTTTTTGCAAAAACAGCTCAACCTCTGAACTGGCTGCCTGGTAAAGTGCAGCCAGGGCTTCATCGGTCTCATGGAAGCGCTTGAGGGATTGTTTGGCGCAGGTGCTACAACCGGTCATGGCACGGAACGAATCCGCATTGCAGGTGGCACAATTATTCAGGCGTGCCATCATCAGTATGAAAGCCATTTCTTCGAGGCTATCAGGCCCGGCTGCGAGCACATGGGTTACCAGGCCCCGCCACGCCTCGCCGCGCAGGTCGCGTAAAGCCGGCAGGACGCGCGGAGGAAAGAGTAGATCGGTCTCAGGATTGTACATCAGGACGGCTATTCTACCTTAATAACCCCGCTGCGGGCAGCCTGCTTGGCGGCGCGGGCGGCGTTCTCACGACTGGCGTTGTCTGGGCGGATGCTCTCATAATATTTGGCCGGCTTGGAGAGCCTGGCTTTATCATAAACATGCCGTTCAAAGGAAGCCAATTCGTAATCATGGTCCATTTTAATCGCATCAAATGGGCAGTATTCGGCGCACAGGCCACAATTCATGCAAATATCAGCATCAATATAAAATTCGGCCGGGTCCGGTACGGGGCGCCCGGTGGCCGGGTCGGTGGAGCGAACGATCCAGATGCACTGCGGCGGACAGACTTTGGCGCAGATACCACAGGAAGTGCACAGCAGGTTCTTTTCGCCGTTCGGCCCTTCGTCATATACCAGGAAGGGCACGAAGCGGAACTCCTCAGGAACCGGGAGTTTCTCTTCCGGGTATTGAACAGTGAAAATTCCGCGTGCATCCTTGCCGGAGCGGTGCGCAATTCCTTCTGCAGTCCGGTAGCGTCTCCCGATCCAGCTCAGGTCGTCCAGGTAGGTTTCAACAAACCGTTTGAGGCTGACGCTCAATCCTTTTAAAATACCTTTACCGTACATGTCATTCATATATTTCTCCTTGTACCTGTAAAGTATCAGCGGTCTACTTCGCCAAGGACGATATCAATCGATCCGAGCACGCCCACCACGTCTGCAACCTTCAGACCGATGCACATGGGCCCGAAGGCGGTCAGGTTGATAAATGACGGAGCGCGCACATGGTAACGCCACGGGTTGGGTTTGCTATCCGAAACCAGGTAGAAGCCGAGTTCGCCTTTCGGGCCTTCCACTCGTCCATAAGCTTCGCCAGGTGGGACGCGCACCTGGTACATGGGTTTGACCGACATTATCGGGCCTTCCGGGATCTGTTTGGCAGCCTGCTGGATGATGCGGATGCTCTGGCGGATTTCATCGAACCGCACCATCAGGCGGTCGTAGATATCGCCGTGCTTACGCGTGCAGACATCAAACTCGAAGCGGTCATAAAGGCTATAGGGTTCAGCCCGACGGATATCATACGGAATCCCGGATGCACGCAGCATCGGGCCAGTGATTGAAAACCGGATGGCATCTTCAGGGGTCAATACGCCCTGCCCAATGCCGCGCGAGCGGATCACCTCGTTCTCGCTCAGGAATCGGTCGATTTCGTCAATCGTGCGCGGCAGCCGTTCGAAGAAAATTTCCTTGATTTTTTGAAGTGTCCCTTCGGGCAAGTCACGCGCCACGCCACCGAAGCGGAAGAAGTTGCACATCATACGGCTGCCGGCGACGGCTTCGAAGATATCCAGGATCAATTCACGTTCTTCCAGCGCATACAGCATGGGGGTGAAATAAGCGCCCAGGTCGTTGAGCAAAGAACCGATCAGGAAAAGGTGGTTGGAAATACGCGTCATTTCCGCCATCATGATACGGATGTAATCGGCGCGCTCGGGCGGTTTAATATTCATCAACTTTTCGACCGCAAGCGCATAGCCAAAATTGTTGCTCATCGAGGCCAGGTAATCCAGTCGGTCGGTGTAGGGCATGTTCATGATATAGGTGTTGCGTTCCCCAATTTTTTCATGATTACGATGCAGGTAGCCCATTACCGGCTTAAGGTTGACGATGGTCTCCCCATCCAGAACCACTGCCACCCGGAAGACCCCGTGGGTGGATGGGTGTTGCGGGCCCAGGTTTACGATAATGTGGTCGGTATCCAGGCCAATCTCGTTTTTTTGGTAGGTGCGCAAGGAATCGTACAGGGCTTTCTCGGGATCGAATGACATGCCTTCGGGTCGGAAGCCCTGCGGATAGGCGATATTGTCCTCAAAAATATTCTGGCTTTCGGACATTTCAATTTTGCCGGCCGGCCAGCGGTTCTTGAAAGGCTTGGCATCTTCCTCGAAATATGGCTCGTGCCAGTCTTTGCGCAATGGAAAACCGGCGAAACCTTCCCACATGAAGATGCGGCGCAGGTCGGGGTGGCCGGTGAATTTGATGCCGAGCAGATCCCAGGCTTCGCGTTCCTGGAGTTCTGCGCCAGGATAAATGGCTACCAGGGAAGGGACTTCAACCGGATCTGTGCGCGGCGCCTGTACTTTGAACATCAGTCCTGGGCCGCCGGTGGTGCGGTAGACCTGGTAGACGACTTCCATTTTCCCTTCAGGAAGATAATCAACTCCGGTGACTGAGGAGAGGTAATCGTATCCGAATTCATCCCGCAATGCAGTGGCAAATTCAACCAGGTGGGATTTATCCACCAGCCAGCCGGAATAGCCCGGGCGGGTATCTGTAGTGAGCCAGTCGGGGAACCGGGAAGTAAGATCGAGGGTTGGGTTGGAAGCGGGAGCCGCCATATCCATCTCCTATGCCTTCTCGCCATTCTTGATCAGACCGATCTTGCGCGGGTCGATCAAATCCGGTCCGAGCAAGGGGATGGGGATTTCGGCGCTATCCGCGCCCTTTTGGTACCAGCGAGATTTCTTGATCAATTCGCCCCTGATCTTTTCCTGTACTTTCATCAGCCCGTTCAGCAAAGCCTGCGGGGTGGGCGGGCAGCCCGGCACATAAACATCCACCGGAATAAACTTATCCACACCGGAAACAACATTGTAGCCTTCCTTGAAAGGCCCGCCGCCGGAAGCGCAGGCGCCCATGGCAAGCACGTACTTCGGCTCGGGCATCTGGTTATACAGGCGAACGATGGTGGGCATCATCTTTTTGGTTACGGTGCCCGAGACGATCATCAAATCGGACTGGCGCGGGGAAGGACGCATAATTTCCATGCCGAACCTGGCCAGATCGTAGCGGCTGGCCGCCGCGCAGATCATCTCGATGGCGCAGCAGGCCAATCCGAACATCATGGGCCAGACGGATGCACTGCGACCCCAGTTATAGATGCGATCAAGGCTGGTGATTGCGATCTGGCCTTTTATTTCAGCAGGAATCTCGTAGCCTGGCGCGTTCAATTCATTTGAATCCATACCAACTCTCCAGATAAGGGTCCTATAATCCAAGATTGTCAGACAGGCGTGGATTATAGTCGCGGCTTTATCGCCTGTCAATTTATTTATGCAAACATATATTTGCATAAATAGTATAATATCCGCATGCGACCACCGACCCGCTTACGCATCCTGGATTACCTGCGCAAACAGCAGACTGCCTCCGTATATGAGCTGAGCAGCGCCCTGGTCATGACCGGGGCGAATGTGCGCCATCATCTGGCCGTGCTGGAATCGAACGAGCTGATCGAAGTGATCAGCCAACGGCGGGAGGGACGCGGCAGGCCGGTGAACGTATACAGCCTGTCGCGGCGTGTATTGGGCGATGGTTTGGATGCGTTGGCAGGGGCAATGTTTGCGAGCTTATTCCGGGAAACCCCCGAAGCTGCACGGGAGGCAGCGCTGCGTTCCATTGCATTGCATCTGGGGGGCAATGACCTGCCAAACCCCACCACTCCGCCGCCGCGTCGATTGACCCAGGCAGTTGACCGGTTGAACGAGCTGCATTATCAGGCTCGTTGGGAGGCCGGCATCGACGGGGCACGCATTATCCTGGGACACTGCCCATATGCCGCCATCATTGCCGATTACCCCGAGCTGTGCCGGATAGATGCGTTCTTGCTGGAGCAGCGTAGTGGTGCGCTGGTTACGCAGGTTGCCAAGCTGCAACCCAGCGCTAAAGGCTATCCATTCTGTCTATTCCGGGTTACCGGAAATCCGTGAATCCCTGATCATGGTAGATGTGGGGATCCAGGGTGGTATGTTTTTGTACGAATAATCGAGTATAAGTAGGGCAGTAATTTTCTTCGTGCTGGAGACAAAATGATCAATATCATCACAGACAGTACCTCAGACCTGGGTGCAGACATTGCTGCTGAATTTAACCTCTCGGTCATCCCGCTTTCTGTGACGATTGGGGGCCAGGTTTACCGTGATGGGGTGGATATCCGCCAAAAGGATTTGTTTGCGCTTGTGCAGAAGCATGGCGAACTACCCAAAACGGCTGCACCCTCGTTAGGCGAGTTTATCAAATTGTTTGATCGTGAGGGTGAAAGTATTTTTGTAGGAATCTCATCCAAACTCTCTGCGACCCTTCAGAATGCCATCCTGGCTGCAGAAACATTCCCGGCCGGCAAAGTGCGGGTAATCAACTCGCTCAACCTTTCCAGCGGAGTGGGCTTGCTGGCGCTGCGGGCGGCCGGGTTGCGCGACCAGAGTGCTACGGTGGAACAGGTTGAAAAAGAGCTCCAGGCCAGCGTGGCAAAACTGCATACCTCCTTCGTGATCGACACGATGGAATATATCTACAAGGGCGGGCGTTGCACTGCCATCCAGGCAATTGCCGGGAGCGTACTCAAAATCCATCCGATCATCGAAGTAAACCGGGATGGAACGCTGGGCGTGAAGGAAAAAGCGCGCGGGACACGACTGAAGGGGATTCAAAAGATGCTGGATGATTTCACAGCGCATCTGGATGTACTGGATCCTGGGCGGGTTTTTGTCACGCACACCACCTCCAATGAGGATGCGGAGTTTTTAAAGAGCGAGATCATCCGCCTGGCTGCGCCGAAGGATGTGCGGATTACGCAGGCAGGGAGCGTCATATCCAGCCACTGTGGTCCGGGAACGATCGGGATATTATATTTCGAGAGGTAGTAGTGAGCTTGCTCTTTTGCCAAGATAAATTAAATCAAAATTCCCCGGCAGAATAACCGGGGAATTCTCATGTTTATCCCATCTCCACAACAACGGTGTTAATCGTACCGGCTTTTTGCATTGGCACCGGCCCTTCGATCGGTTGGTCATTCAGCCGAATCGATCTAACGCCCTTCTGCACAGCGTTGGGATTATTTACCTGGATTTGATAGGTGGCGCCACGCCACTGGCGGGTGACCTTGAACTCTTTCCAATCAGCCGGGATGCAAGGGTCAATGGTCAGACCGGAGTAGCCGGGACGGATGCCCAGGATCCAGTGCGTGACGGCATGGTACGACCAGCCGGCTGACCCAGTCAGCCAGGGATGGCGCGCCCGCCCGTAAGCGGTGTGGTCGCGCCCCATGACGAACTGGCAGTAGGAATAAGGCTCGGACTGGCGGATCTCGATCATATCGTTCTGGTTATAGGGCAGGGTCGAATCGTAGAACTTCATGGCGCGTTCGCCACGTCCGAGTTTGCATTCGGCCACAATGGCCCACGGGTTGGGGTGGCTGAAGATGGCGCCGTTCTCCTTGATGCCCTTATATACGCGTGTCACATAGCCAATATCATCATCCGGCTTGGAAAAAGATGGCCAGAGCAGGTGGATGCCATACTTTGAATACAGGTGCTGGTCAACCGAGTCCATGCATTGGCGGCCGCGCTCGGGGCTGGCCGCTTCGGATACCACTGCGAGCGTGTTGCTTTCCAGGAAGATCTGGCCTTCCTGGTTTTCATGCGAACCGATCTTGATACCTTTCTTGGTGAAGCCGCGCAGGTACCACTCGCCATCCCACAGGTTCTCTTCGCAGGCCTGACGGACTTTTTCGGCGGTGGCGGAATATTTCTGCACATCCTCGAGTTCGCCCCAGGAAGCGGGCCGCTTCGATGAAGTTGATCAGCGCCCAATGGTGCAGGAAGGAGACCATGGCGCTCTCCCCGCCGCCCAGGTTCAGGCAGTCATTCCAATCGGCGCGCAGACCCAGGCAGATGCCATCCTGGCCGATTTGCTCAGCGGAAAAATCCAGCGAGCGCTTGAGATGCTCGTAAACCGTGCCTTCCCCTCCGTCGGCAAAGGGGATGACCTGCTCAAAGAAGGCCAGGTCACCGGTCTCTTTGACGTACTCACAGGCCGAGGCGACAATCCAGAGCGCATCATCGGAACAGGTATCCTTGAGGCCGTGAATGATATCGGCCGGACTGGGAGTGGGCACCACGGTCGGGAGCTTGACGCCGGGGAGGCGGGCTTCCTGCGGTTTGAACACCTCCGGGTCGAACAGGTGCAGGCCGTAGCCTTGCTGCACCTGGCCGTTAAACAACTCTTCCATGCGCTGCTTGACTTTGCCGGGGTTGGTGTGTGGTACCGCCATCACATCCTGGGAGGTATCACGATAGCCCAGGCCGGTGCGCCCGCCCACCTCGATAAAAGAGGCGAAGCGCGACCAGACCACGCAGGTCTCGGCTTGATAGAGATTCCAGGTGTTTACCATCGCATTCAAGCCGGCATGCTGGGTTTTGACCTGGAATTTATCCAGCTTATCCTGCCAGTATTCCTTCAGATCCGAGAAGGCTTGGTCAACGTTGGCGGGTTGGGAATATTTGGACCGCATGGCCTGGCCAACCAGGCGGTCTCCCACACCCAGCATGAAGAACAGGCGGACTTCCTGCCCGGGAGCCAGCGCAATTTGCTTATGCAGCGCGCCGCAATGGTTGCCGCCCAACTCGGAACTGCCGGAGCATTTCCCGCGCACGACTGCCTCGGGATTGGTTTCGGTAGAGTAAGTGCCGATGAAAGCATCCCGCAGGCAGTCGTAGGAATCCGGTTCAAAGCTGGCCGTCATGTAGTTGAAGGTCCAGGGTTCATAGAAGAAGTCATATTCAATAACCCCATCGGCATAGCTTGACCCGCTGGCGTAGAGCGACATCTGCAGGTTCTGGTTGTCGATCTCGATATGGTGGTAGGAAAATTCGACATAGGAGAAAATCGATAACCGGCGCGGTTTGCCAGACTTGTTTTGCAGCTGCACATCCCAGAGCTCCACATCCTCTTCAAGCGGGATGAAGATCAACTGGCTGGCCTGGATGCCCTGGTAATCGCAGAAGAATTTGGAATAAGACAAGCCGTGCCGGCATTCGTATTTCGCTTTGGCCAGATCCTTGCCGGTCGGCTGCCAGGAGATCGACCAGAACTCGCCGGTCTCGTCATCCCGGATATAGACGTAATGTCCAGGCCGGTCGAGTGGGATGCCGTTCTGGCGGAAGCGCGTGATCCGTCCATGCTCGGCAGACTTGTAGAAGGAATATCCACCAGCGTTATGCGAAATGACCGTGCACATGTCCTTCACACCGATGTAGTTGGTCCAGGAGACAGGTATGTCCGGGCGTTCGATCACATATTCGCGGTTATGGTCATCAAAATATCCATATTTCATAATGAGTTCTCCAAATTAATGGAAAGTAAGAAATGAGAAGCCAGAAGGAAGAAGAAAGAAAAACCCTTCACCCTTTTTACTCCTTCCTTTTGACTGGTTTCTACTTTGTCTTTGCGCAGAATTGTTTCAGCCAATCGATCAATGCACGCGCCTTGGCGGGGGAATCAGCTTCAACCATCAGGCGCAGAACCGGCTCGGTGCCGGAGAAGCGTAACAGGGCCCAGTTATCGTTTTCGAGCAGCACTTTGGTGCCGTCATAATGGGTGACTTTGCAGACCGGATATTCCCCGATGGCGGTAATGGGGGATTCTTTTAACTGCCTGGGAATGGCGACGCGCATTTCGGGGGTGGCCGGGATGTTTTCCTCCAGGCTGTACAAATGCCCGGAAATCTTCCAGGCCTCCGCCTGCATCTCGGAGATCTTTTTGCCGGTGCGGGCCAGCATCTCGACCACCAGGGCGCACGCAAAGATGCCGTCTTTGCCCAGGATGTGGCCGCGCACGGTCAGCCCGCCGCTGGATTCACCGCCGAGCAGGGCATCGTGTTCCACCATGCTGGCAGCGATGTGCTTGAAACCAACCGGGACTTCGTAGCTCTTTTCGTTGAATTTGGCAGCCATGCGATCGAGCATATGGGTGGTGGCCAGGTTGCGCACCACTCCGCCACGCTGGCTGCGCACTTCGTGCAGGTACCAGTAGACCAGCAGCAGCAGGTCGTTGGTGGAAATGTAGTTGCCCTTCTCGTCGATGATGGCGATACGGTCGGCGTCGCCATCGGTGGCCAGGCCCAGATCGAAGTGGCCTTCTTCCAGGTCGGAAATCAGCAGGCGCAGGGATTCCAAATCGGGGGCTGGAGAGCGTCCGCCAAAGAGCGGATTTCGGCGCTCGTGGATGAAGGTCACCCGGCAGCGCGCTTCGGTCAGGACGATGCCCAGGGTTAATTGGCCCACACCATACATGGGGTCCACGATGACGCGCAGGTTGGCTTTGCGGATGGCCTCCATATCAATGATCTTTTCGACAGCATCCACATATTCATTGGTCATGTCACGGCGTTTGACGACGCCGGCCTCCACCGCCAGGTCGAGGTCGAGCTTGACCAGATCGCTGGCGGTCAGCTCATTGGTCTCGGCCGTGATCTTACGGGTTTCCTCGTCGAGCAATAACGAGCCATCGCCGCGGAAGACTTTCAGACCGTTCCATTCCGGCGGGTTGTGGCTGGCGGTGAAGACCAGTCCATATGCTGAGTTGAGCAGGGCAGTGGCATAGGTGACCAACGGGGTGGGAGCGTCTTCGGATAGCAGCGTGACCGGGATGTTATTGCCGGCAAAGACTTCGGCGGAGGTTTCGGCGGCCCGATCTGATAAGAAGCGCCGGTCATAGCCGATCAGAACACCTCGTTTTTCCTGCCCCTGGCGGGTGATCTCATTGGCCAGAGCCTGGGATAAACGCCGGACGTTATGCATGGTGAAGCCCTCGCCAATGACGGCGCGCCAGCCGCCGGTGCCGAAGGCAACCTGGTCCTCAGCCTCCGGGCGGTGCGGACGGAAGAGCCTTTTTTGCAGGATGAATTCGGCATTTGCCAGGTCCTCCGGGGAGTTGATCCCCTGGACTTCATCCTGGTCATAGGTCTGGTAGCTTTCGACCAGCAAGCCCGAGCGGACCAGCTGGTGGACACAATCAGTAAAGCGGATGCCGCCATATTCATCTGAGTTGGGCAGTTTTTCCAGAGCCGGAAAGATGGTATCTGCCTGCACCACGTACGCGCCGATGTTGAATTCGTGGATGGCGCGCACACTTTCGGAAGCTTCGGATGCCTCGATGATATCCACGATCTGGCCTTTGGCATCCCGGATGATCCGTCCATAAGGATAGGACCGATCCACCACGGCGCTCAAAAGCGTCAGCCTGGCCTGGCATAGGCGGTGACGATTGAGCAGGCCGCGGATGGAGTTGAGCCGGAAGAGCGGTGTGTCGCCATATATAATGAAAAGGTCGCCATGGAAATCGGCCAATAAGGGTTTTAGTTGCAAGACGGCGTGGCCGGTGCCGAGCTGTTCCTCCTGGCAAATATAGGTATATCCGTCGCCCAGGTGTGCTTGCATCTCATCACTCTCACGACCAACCACAATATATAGATCCTCGGGGTTGACCAGTTGTAGTGCATTCTGGATTACGTAATCGATCACTTTGCGACTGCCAAGGTTTTGGAGCAGAATGGATTTGGCAGCCTGCGTGTCCGATTCTTTCCCGGCGGCCAGGATGACGGCTTTCAAATCCTGGTGTGAATTGGTTCCCTGTTTAGGCATTCCGGTACTCCTGTGTGCAACTTGGGGATATACGGTCTATTATATTGCATGTTGGGGGAGCAGAGAGCAGTGACCAGGGAATAAGTAATCATAGAGAGTGAGAATAACAAAGCAGGGATTTTACAGGCGCAGCCCGCAAAATCCCTGCTTCTGGGTGTTTAAGCCTATTTCTCGGATATGGTAATGCTTGTGATTACGTCACCCGTGAAAGTGGGGTTCTGGGTGGGATCGCGGCGGGTGATGCCGTTGACCACGTCCATGCCGCTGATGACCTGCCCGAAGATGGTGTAGTCACTTTCGGCGAGCTGGGCCGGCCCAAATGTGATGAAAAATTGGCTGCCATTGGTGTTGGGCCCGGCGTTGGCCATTGCGACCACGCCGGCTTTGTCGAAGAGCAGGTCATTGGTTTCGTTGGCGAATTGATAACCAGGACCGCCATTGCCCGTTCCGGTGGGATCGCCGCCCTGTGCCATGAATCCTTCGAGCACACGGTGGAAGGTGGTGCCATTGAAATAGCCTTTATTGGCCAGGAACACGAAACTGTTTACGGTGACAGGGGCCTTATCCGGATAAAGCTGGATGACGAACTGGCCGCCCTTGGCCATTACGACTGTGGCAAAGTATTGTTTTTTAACGTCAATCGTCATCGGCGGCGGCGCGCTAAATTGCATGACTGCAACCGTGGGCGCGGGGCTGCCGGAGCTGGCGTTGGCGACCGCAGTTGGCGCGGAGTTCCCGCTGGTGCTGGCGGCAGTGGTGGGGACTGTGCTGGCGGTGGGTGCGGCCGTTGAATTGGTAGCAAGCATGATCCAGATAACGCCGATCACAACCAGGGCAACGATGCCGATGATAATATACTGGTTTCTTTTCTGGCGGGCCCGGATGCGGCGCATCTCCATTTTTACGGCGGTTCTCTTCTCAGACATGGCTTTTATCTCCTTGAAAGGCGCGAAAAATTTGTGGTTATTATAACCCCGCGAGTATTTCAGGAAGGAATGATGAAGGTGTTTATATATAATTCCTATATCAATGGGAGCCCTGCCGGGCGTTTTTCTTGACCGTGATATCGGACCTCATCTGAAAATGACAACCGGAATCCGGCAATCTCCCTTCCATCGACGGTGAGGCGACTTCGGACTGGGTAGATAAGAATTTGTTCTGATGATTTCTAATAAGATTGCCCCAATTACCCGTGTTGGGTGGAAAAGCTAAAATTAGGGCACGGTATAGCGGAACTTCTTCAAACTGCAGTTGCTCTTTCAATAAAATTATATGATTAACTCATCCAACCCTTTTCAAAGTGGTTTCTCAAGGTCAGAGACCTTTAATGGCATCTTGCACAAAGATGGTTTCACTGAACTTACGATGTTCCTTACCAGAAGCCAGGTTTTGTTGGGTCGTTTGCGCATAGGCCAGATCCCGTAGTACAGAAGGATGCCCGGCAATATTTTGCCAGGCATCTGACTATTGTTACGGCGTGACGCCCCAGGAAGCAAACATATCCAGGGCCGGTTGGAAGCCCGGATGGAAGTGGAGTGATTGCCGCATATCGGCATAAGCGGCAGCAGAATTGCCCAGGGCTTTTTCGGCCATGGCGCGCCAGTACAAGCTTTCTTCAAGCGATTCTCCCAGCTTACTAATGCGATCCAAAGTTTGGGTGGCAAGGTCAATCACATCCTGGTAACGACCGGTGTAATAATAGGCATAGTAGGGTGCGGTTTCGTACCACAGGATGCGCCACGGGATGAGTTTAGAACCTGTCGGAATGAGCTGGCTGTTGTAATAGGCGTTGGCCTGGTCGTAGGCAGCCGCGGCCGGACCATAATCCGGGTTTTGCAGGTTTACATCACTGGTGACCTTGTTGAACATGGCGAAGAACAGATCATTGCCGGTGAGGGTATTGCTCTGGATCTCCTGGTTGGCGATATCCAGGGCATGCTGGGCGGCCCAGTACTTGTCCACCCAGGGACCAAGCACCTGATCGAGCTGCGATTCGTGGTCGGCGGGATAGACAACAATGAAAACGTAGTTGAAGGAACGCCAGCCGGAGAGATAATCGGCATAGGCGGTCTTGGTATTTTTGCCGACAGAGGAAGGCAGCGGCAGATAGGTATCCTGCCAGATAAAGTCCCCGTGCGTGTCGTCATAACCGGTGGTCAGGGCGTAATGGCCGCCCCACTGGACCGACTCATCAGGAAGGAGTGGTTCGTAGACGCCCTTCTCGGTAATGACCGGGAAGCCAGCTGCAATAAGCCGTTTGAGCAGGTCAGCGTCGCCGCCATAACGGAACAAGGCTTTGTAGGTGGTTTTTTCGTTGGCAAAATCCACCATCTCATACGGCATCACATTGACATCGGTTTTACCGCGTTCTACGAAGGACCGGCTGGGATCATCCACGCCCGGTTTTATGGCTGCCCCGATCTGGTCGCGCGGATCCAGGGGTGAACTGGGATCCCCCTTCCAGCCCCAATATTCGAGCGCCATGGTCAGGTTGGCCGGCCCGCAGTAATTGTAGCGGCCCATCTGGTCCACGTAGGGCACGTTGGGAATAATGACGGAGGCCGGAATAGGTGTGGTGGTAATGGTAGGCGTGGATGTGGGCTGGTCAGTTGGGACGGGTGGGCTGGTTGGAGTGAGCGTGGAAGTGGGAATGGACAGGTCGAGAGTGGGGGTGGAAAAAGCTTGCCCACCCGGATGGAAGGTCACATCCTGCGGCGGGTAGAGAAAATAGAGAACACTCGCCCGCAGATTGTCGAAGTGCGAAGATGCTTCCAGCCTTGCATGGATGGGGGGAACGAAATAAAGGCCAATGGCCAGGAGAAACAGCACCGCCAGGCCAAACAGGATTTTTATGATTCTTTTCAACACGGCGAGGATTATACTGCGGTAATAGTCGGACAGTCTCATAAATCTGCGCAAGGCCGTTTGGAATACTTGAGAAAAAATATTAATAATCCGCTCATCCACAAATCCATTTTTTTTATTCGTGCAGATCTGTACCACGATGCGGCATTCGCAGATTTCGATCCATAGGATGCCAACATTGCGGTGTAATAGAATACTAGCCTAAAAGATATTTGGAGACCGTTTAAATTGTTGCTGGTAATGATGAATACCAACCAACTTCCAAAGAGATAAACTTAATTAGAAAACCGAGATTTTTAAATATTTTTCCTTCAGTTGGTTAAGAAGCAGGACCTCTATGTGCATTTTGAGGTCCTGCTTCTTGCATATTGATGCTTGTTAACAGTTTTTTTACCCTATTTGGATAATATTAATTAGGAATCGTCTCCTTTTTGGACAAGGTTAATTAATCAAATTTAATAGAACAGAGTAAATTGTAAATCATCACAATATTCACAATATTGTGGAACCACAATAAAGTCGTGGACTACAGCAAATGGGTTACATGTGAAGAACGCAGTTTTTTAGGATAAAGTTGTGTTCTGGAATACAAGTTCCCCCAATTTTTACCCCCGATTCCCACAATAAAGTTGCGGACTTTGCATCCAGGTTATCCTGTCAACATCCCATTTTTAGTACCATATGGTAGGTGTGGAACCACAATTATGTAGTGGATTTTTCCCAATCCCTTTTTTGATTGGTGGAAAGGCTAATATTCAGGGTAATACATTTGGCGGTTCTTTATTTTTGAAAAAATTGACCTGTCTTTTGTCTGTATAACAAGGGGGAGAATGCATGTTAAATAGTTACTGCTCAGAGGTCTGCTAAAATTGGCTCAATTTGCTTTTAGAAGGCGTTCCCTCACCCTCTCCCGCAGGGAATGGCGGGAGGATGAGGGAGCGGCAGCCGCGGCTGAGTAGCAATCTTTTCTCTTCCTGCCTTACCCACTAGGTTAATCGGTAGCCACTTATTGCTGTTGGTTTGGGCAAAAACTATAATAATTTCCATGCAGATATATTAGCGAAGTAAGGACGTGCGTATCAGGGAGATCTTTTCTTCGTTTTTCCTATTTTGTCCATTTCCATATGCGCTCTCCGCGCTTAATCTGGCTTGCAGGCCTTTCCAATCCTCATCTTCAAATGGACGGGGTATTTTTGTCTCGCCTGATCAAGAAAATTTGGAGCAAGCATGGCGCGTTAATTCTTTGCCCGTCCTTTCACGAAAAGTACCGTGCCAATAACAATACATAGAATGGCGAGAGCAATGAGACAATATGCTCCGATTGTTTCTGCCATTTCCTCTCCATTCCTTGTCCCGGTTAATTCCGCCGAAGTGGATGGATTACTCGGATCGTAATATACCGGCACATGCTCACCAACTTTATAGTCCGTTGAGTTTATTTTACAGGGACCACCGAATTTGCCTTGTTCAAAGGAGACCGACTGGCCTTCTTGGGTTTTGTAAGTAAACTTTACGCAATATTCGGTCACATTCCTTTGATAATCGTCAGAATAATAAGTTGTGCTTTCAATCCCTGTGACCACGGCAGTGGATTTTTCGTAGGACTGATCGGAAGATTTCACCTGGATCAGACCGCATCCCAGGCACAACATCACGACAGCTATGATCCATAAAATGATCCCGGTAATTTTCATGGGCAGCCTCCATCCTTTGTTTCCAATGCATCGATCCTATTTGTTAGGCAGAATTGTTGCTATTTCCGAGGAAATGAAACTCCACAAATTGATCCAACCCCAGCCTGCGCGGCTGCTGTGCGAAATCACATCCTGGCAAGGATCTCATCTTTCTTCTTTTCGTAATCTTGTTGAGTGATTAAACCAGCCGTCAGCATTTGTTGCAATTCTTCGAGTTGTCCTTTGGGGTTTCTGGTCGAGTGAACCTTGGAAGTCTTTGCATGTTCTTCGACGCCTTTGTTAAGTTCTCCGCCTCTCGGATTGGGAGCAATCGTTTTTGGTAATGCCGCTACCCTTGCTGGATTACGGCGGGAAATAGCAACTTGTATCTCAGCACCTGGTTTCAGCTTATCATAAACATCGGCATTTGCTGAAAATCGGTCCTGGGCGGTGTACGATGTGCCGTTTTGGGGATGGACCTCAAGGGTTACTTTAACCAGTTGCGCTACCATGTGGCCGAGTTCAAAGTCGGAATTTTTTGCATACCACCCATCCCCATCATTATCCACTTGTTTGATAACCGCTGTCGCTGGTTCGCTATTTTAATTTGATAATCAAGTGAGATATGAAAGCAAATATATACCCCCGGGTTGACGGTAATAAAAACGGCAATACCACAATTAGCACTATGATAGGTAGGAATATGCATATCATATTATCTGCGCTCCTTTTATCTCCTTGTTAAAACGCCAGGTCCGCACATCGGTACCTCCCGCCTGATAAGCGAAACCGTCACGATCGGCCATTAGCCGGCTGATGCGCTGTGTCCATGCCTGCGACGGTATACGCACCTTTTTGGGGTCACATATGATGATCCCCAGCTCCAGCGTGGTGATCCCATCAAACCCGGCTGGCACTTGTGATTTGCCCCAGGTGTGTGACTGATCTTTCTTCTCCGAGGGCGAAGAAATCTCTTCATCCGTGAAACTGAGATCGTCTCCCACCCGTGCTTCCAGGTACTCGATCAATGAATCTTCAGGAGACTTTTCTTCCTCTTCCGTCCTCTGCATCTAAGTCTTCTGGCTTTTCCCGTTTCCCACCAGTCAGGAAAGCCTCGGGGATTTTGTTGGTATTGTGGCAGAAGGGGCATTGCATGGTGCTCTGCCCCTGCGGCGGGGGGCTGGAGGCCCCACAGGCCGGACAGTTCAGGACATGGGCTTTTTCGGACATGGTTTCTCCTGCAACAAAGTCTTTATCAACCGGACATCGATTGGCACCTGGCGGAAAGTTTGTTCCAACAGGTCTGGCATACCAGTTCTATCAGCTCATCCATAAAGTAAATCAGCCCTAATGATTGGGCTGTCTCCATAATTTCAACAATCCAAGCATAGCAAATTTTCGATTAGAAAAGTTGATGTTTCTTGCAACTTTGTAAAATTGATTGCGGTAGCCATTACGTACGTTATGGACCCCTCCTCGTTCTCAAAAAAGATTACCATTGAAATAGATTGATTCGCCTGAGACTTCTTCGGCGTTAAAAAAAAACAATCTGAATATATTGCTTAAGAACCAGACTTGTTACCAACCTTTATTGCCTGTAGGACAATCCTAGCCGATGTCTATACTTGCGTATTGTTACCATGGTAAAATTATTTTTGCCCGTCACACAATAGCCTGAAACCTTCCCATCGAAAAACCACTCAGGCTTCAGAATCTAACTCTCCCTTCCCGACTTCTCGACCACCCAACAGGCGCTCAGCGCATACGCTACCGGCCTGACCGTGGGAGCGCTGGTAGGCTTTTGACGGCGATAGCAATCGCCCGCCTATCCTCCGGAGCTTTTCCTGTTCGCTCTGCGACTGTGTAACGAGAAGAGAAAAAAGACATATAGAAAATCCCTTCGCGCCTTTTGTGTTTATAACTATCCCTTGTATCCTTTCCGGAGAGGTTGCCGATCCTCTCCGATAATCGATGGACGCATTCTCCCAACCCATTGATTTATGCAACAAAACCATTCCAAATTATAATATTGTGACTCCACGGGTTTTGATGATAAACAACATAGCTCTTTCTTGGTAAAAGAGCTATGTTTTCCCAGCCGTAGTCCACAACTTTATTGTGGGCCATTTCATGGGTTATGGTCTGTAGTCCACTACTTTATTGTGGTTCCACAATATTGTTGAACCACAATAAAGTAGTGGACTACAGGAAATGAGGTTACCCGTAAATAATGCGGTTTTTTAGGATAAAGTTGTGTTCTGGAAAACAAATACCTTCAAATTTTACCCCGATTCCCACAATAAAGTTGTGGACTAGAAAAACTTATTTTGAAAATGGTCCACAATAAAGTTGTGGACTACGCATTCAGGTTATCCTGTCTACATCCCATTTTTAGTACCACATGTAGGGGAAAAATTAGTCATTTTCAGTTGATTTGCAAAGAATTTAGGTATAGCAAAACGAGATAGGGAATATTATCTAAAACTAATAGCTGAATTTGAAGCCTCTGGAACACCTAATGACCTAGAATGGGTAGAGAGATTAAAGCGTTTTCTCCTATAGGTTACTGGGGTACCCCTCAACGAGTATAGCCGAATTGAGATGCATAAGAACCAAAGGTTAATGATCCAATATTGCGCACTTTTTGATTCTCACCTACAATCATTCCATGCAAGGAATATTGTTTTTTCTGAACAGTCTGCCTGGTGGGGTCAAATTCATCATTCTGGTAATCGGAATAGCCGTAATCGAAGTCATATTGAAAAAGTTGGGAAATAGCGAACAATTCCTGCGTTTGATGATACATATCAGGCCTAAAAACGCACAGGCCCATTACTATTTAGGTTACTTTCTGCTTTTTACGGCGAAACAATTTGAAGAGGCTGAGGAAGAAATTCGCCTGGCAATTAGATTGAGTCCAAAGTTTCGAGATGCCTATTATCTGCTTCCACCCATATTTGCAGAAAGGACAGACAGATTAGGTGAATATGAAGAATTCTGCAAACAAATGGTTATATTGTTTCCAGTAGACGCTTCCGCTTGTATGTTTCTTGGGCTTATGTACAAGAGAAAGGGTGAACTGGCTGAATCTGAAGAGGCCCTAAGGAAATCCATTTCACTTGCTCCAAGAGGCGGAATTTATTATGAAAATCTTGCCGACCTTTTGAGAGATCAGGAACGTTTGAACGAGGCAGAAGAAACCTATGGAAAGGCGATTGAACTTACCCCTAGAAAGCGCAACCTTAATTACCAAAGAGCATTTGTTCTTCAAAAATTAGAGAGGTATCCTGAAGCAGAAAAGGAATATCGGCGAGCTATCACATACGACCCTCATGATAGTGATGCATATATATTGCTGGCCCAGTTGCTGAATGAGCAAAAACGCTATGGCGAGGCAGAGGCAATTCTTATAAAAGCAACAAAACGATGCAAAAGAGATGCAGGATTATACGATTGGCTTGGTTATACACTCTTCCAGTCCGGAATAAGTTCAAAAGCAAAGCTTTATGACGCTGAAAGGAATTTTCGTCAGGCCATCGCAATAGATCCAGATGATAGCTGTGCATATTCCAACCTGGGCGCTCTTCTTGGTCATGATGTAATGAAGCGCTATGCCGAGGCCTTAAAATCTTACCGGCAAGCTATAAAAATAGATCCCAATGACGCGTTCGCCTATAACGGTATTGGAGATATTCTCAGCGATAAAATACCGTGCTATCCCGAAGCCGAAGAAGCCTACCGGTATGCAATCGCAAAAAAACCTAATTCCGCCACATATACCAATCTGGGCATGTTGTTGAAGAAACTTGAGCGTTACACGGAAGCCGAAGAAGCCTACCGGAAGGCCATCGCTGAAGATCCCAATTATGTACCTGCCTACTTCAATCTTGGCCTGCTCTTGCATGAAAACTTGGAACGATACGCCGAAGCCAAAAAAGCCTACCGGCGAGCCATTGCCAAAGATCCGAATTTAGCCGTTGCCTACTCCAATCTTGGAAGGCTCTTCCATGAAAAACTGGGGCGTTATGCTGTAGCTGAAGATCTCTATCGCCAAGCCATCTCTAAAGACCCCAATGACGCCGCCACATTTTACCACCTTGGCATCTTGATGCACAAACTGGAGCGCAAGGCCGAAGCTGAAGAAGCATACCGGCATGCAATTGCAAAAGACCCAAATGACCCCGGTGCTTACTACAATCTGGCTATTTTATTGCGGCAGATTGGCCGCGAAGAAGATGCAATTCCAGTCCTAGAAAAGATAATCTCGCTGGCACCTGACAATCTCGTTCCATATTTGGAGATTGCATCCATTCAGAAACAAACCGGTAAACCAATTTCAAACGAATACCTTAAATATAGAGTAGTTTGTGTGGTGTGTTGTGTGTTGTTATGGTTGATGGGATTTGTTAGATTAGTGATTGTGTTTTGAACTGCGGGTGAAGGGACTGAAACAGCTTTTTGCGCTGGTGAGCTAGGATTTTTGGGTGAATGCGCTGTGACGAAGCTTTTTTTCGAAGTTGAACGTAAGAGGGTGATCTTTCGGAAATGGTTTGCTTATCAGGGTTCGGCGTAGGTGATTTGGTGTTCTTTTGGGTTTGCGATTCAGAAACGGGTCGGCGTAGCAGGGACGGTGGCGGACTGGAAGCTCAAGATCGAGTTAGTTAGTAACGCTAGTTCTGGCAGGCGTTGAACGCTTTCCTTGGCATGTACGAACTGGCGGTGAGCGCTCACTATCTGCTTGGCGCTGAGTGGGATCTGTTCGACTGGCTAGCGATCTCGATAGATCGCACGCACACTGGCAGCTTGCAGTTTCACGGGGTAGCTAACGGCTAGGGTGCATCGAAGTCGGGATCGTGGATAGAGTAAACATCGAAGACCTTGTTGTTCTGGCTTGGTACTGTCTTGTTCAAGACCAGGTTGCGCCAAATCTCAGCCTTCAAGGTATTCCCGCTTTCCTGCCAGGTGATCGTCTCATCGGGTGTGCTGGCCGTAAGCGTTTTGTTCTTGTGCGTGCGGGTTAACGGACGCACAAGAGCGCCATAGCGAGGCTTGCGCCCCTTCTTGCCATACTCGGGCAGGAAATTACGCCGTGCTGTGAAGTTCTTGGCCAGACGCAACACGTAGCACGCGATCTCGGCGTCTTGCAGGTGATTTACCTTCACTCCGGCATCCAGCACCGCTATTTCATTGCCGGCCAGCCCTTTCTTGACCTGTTTGAGCAGATCCGCCCACAAACGCTTTTCGCTGGGATCTTTGGGATGCACCCGTTCGAAAGCACGTGGCAAGGCGATCCGCTGCCCGTTCAGCTCACCCACCTGGCCGACGATCCCAAAGATCACGGCTGGTAAGGCCCGATTGGCCGCTGGATGATAGTGTTTGCTCGGACAGTTCTGCAACGCCGGTCGCCAAAAAGCCGTGACATCTACTGTGACTGGACGATAGCCTTCGTAACTATGCAACTGCCAGCCTTCCAACCCCATCACATATTCCTGCCAGATGCGCAGCAGGATCGCAATCTGCCAGACGCCTCTCCGAAATGCTACCCAGGCCCGCCGCGTCTCTGCATCCGATAGACCAATGGACTTCAACGCCGGAAACATGGCACCTCGGTTGGGTAGGAGTGCTCCGCTTACCAACATCCACATGAATTGTAAAAGAGCAAGATCGGTGCCTACAGGAAGGCCTTCAACTAATTGGCTCAATACGGTTATGGTATTATTTATCATGGTAATGGGTCCTGGCGCTAATCTGTTGGTTGCACAACAAGATTACCACGTCTTGGGCCCATTACCGCCCTTTTCTTAATACCAGTTAGCGGAAACTAAAGCTTAAGAAAGTTCGGGTTTTGATTGCTCCCGAGGATTATTACAACCTGGCCTGCCTGGAAAGTGTTTGCAGTAATCTCGGGGCGGCCTTCGAGTACCTGAATCAGGCTGCCCAAAAAGTAGAATTCAACCCTACCTTAGCCTGGCAAGACCCCGATCTGGTTTGGCTGCGGGAGGACACGCGTTTTTCTGAAATTGTTGGACCACCACCCAAAAAAGAATGAACCAAAGTAAAAGCCCCGACCTTGGCTAGTCAGAGCTTTTGTTAATTTCAATAATCACTCGGTAAATCATAGCGGCGACTTCAGTGCCGCGATCCACGGATTTTGTTGCTATAAGATCAGAAGGCCAGTGCTAACGATTGCGTTTCAAATAATGGATAATGCCAAGATTTACGAATCCCAGTGCCAAGAACTGTGATAAAAACCGGCCTTTGGGATTCCTGTAGTGCCATTTATCACACGATCCGACAGTTGAATAGAATCACGAGCACTCGTAAAAAAAGACGGGTGTTCGTTCGATGGCTTCCCGCGTGGCGGGTAGGAAGCCCATGGTTAAAAATAAAGCGGGTGGTCTGATTGGTCATCAGGTCCATTCAACCATGACGGCCTTACTAACACCCATATAAAGTAGTGCCTCCAAGCGGACTCGAACCACTGTTCTCATCAATTTTAATTGGCTATACATAACTCGGAATAACCTGTTCCGCCCTAGAATAGAGGTACGTTTGATGTTGTCTGGTGTTTTCTTACATTTGATCAGGAGAGTGAATAATAATGTTACGAGCAGATACGACAATGGCGATTAAACACTGGTTTTGCACTTTTGGCAAATTCATGGGTCCGATCCGATGTTATTAAGCCTACAGAGAAGCAAAATTAAAGCCCAAATAACGCCTTTTCGGCAAACTCATGGGTCTTATTGGCGGGAAAGGCCGGGGTAGAGCTACACTCACAGGGTCTAAAAAAGAGGACCAGAACCCATCTCCTTTATTTTTATTAACAAAATGACTATTTTCGGGGTTGGTTTTTGCGGTGGTAATGAAAAAACTGGCTCTTCCTCGGTGAAAGAGCCAGGTTTTTTCCAACTGTAGTCCACAACTTTATTGTGGGGCGTTTTGTGGTTAGCTTGCTGTAGTCCACAACTTTATTGTGGGCCATTTCATGGGTTATGGTCTGTAGTCCACAACTTTATTGTGGTTCCACAAATATTGACTATCCAGCCATGAGGCTATTCAACCGTCACGCTCTTGGCCAGGTTGCGGGGTTGATCAACATCCAGGCCGCGCAGGGTGGCGATCTGGTAGGCCAGGATCTGCAGCGGGATGACCGTGACAACCGGGGAGAGCATCCAGGGACAATCCGGCACCCACAGGACATGGTCGGCCATGGCAGCCACCAGGTCGTCGCCTTCGGTGGCCACGGCAATGACCACGCCGCCGCGCGCCTTGGCCTGCTGGATCTGGCTGATCATCTTTTCATGCCAGGGGTCTTTGGGCGCGATGCAGACTACCGGCATGTGATTGTCGATCAAGGCGATGGGACCGTGCTTCATCTCGCCAGCCGGATAGCCTTCGGCGTGGATGTAGGAGATTTCCTTGAGTTTCAGTGCGCCTTCGTAAGCGATCGGCATATTGATGCCACGCCCCAGGTACAGGCAGTCGCGCACATTCCGCAGTGCATGCGCTACTTTCTTGATCTCGGGCTCACTGTTCAATACCCGGCTGGCCAGGTGCGGCACCAGGCGCAGGTCCGCCACGAGGGCCCGGCGGGTTTCATCCGGGATAACGCCGCGCAGGTCGGCCAGCAGCACAGCCAGCATATACAGGTCCACCAGCGGGGCGGTAAAGGCCTTGGTGGAAGCCACGCCGATCTCTGGACCGGCCTGCATGGAGAGGCTGCCATCCGAAACCCGCATGGCCTGGGAGCCAATGGCGTTGACGATGCTCCAGATCATGGCACCCTTGCGGCGGCCTTCTTCCATGGCGGCGAGGGTATCGGCAGTCTCGCCGGACTGGCTGATGGCCAGCACCACGCTGTTCTCATCAACGATGGGGTCGCTGTAGCGGAACTCGGAACCGATCTGTACCTCGCAGGGCAGGCGGACGATCTTTTCGATCAGGATCTTTCCGACCATCCCGGCATAAGCAGCTGTGCCACAGGCGGTGATGACCACTTTCTTGATCTTACGGGCGATCTCGGGGGTCAGCTTGAGCTCCGGCAGACGGATGCGCCCGGCCTGGAAATCCACCCGCCCGGCCAGGGTATCGGTCAGGGAGCGCACCTGCTCGTGGATCTCCTTCTGCATGAAGTGCTGGTACTCGCCTTTTTCGGCTGCAGCGGCATCGAAGCTGATGGTATGCACTTTGGGCTGGAGCGGCTGGCCCGCCAGTGTTTCCACATGCACCTGGTCGCGCGTCACAATTGCCATCTGGTGGCTCTCCAGGAAGATGACGCGCTGGGTGTATTCCATGATAGCCGGGATATCTGAAGCGATAAAGTTTTCCCCCTGGCCTAATCCAATGACTACGCCCCCGGCGTTGCCAATGCGGGCACAGACGATCTTATCGGGTTCGTCGGCTGACATCAGGACGATGCCGTGGGCGCCCTGGATCTGCGAAAAGGTGCGGCGGGCGGCTTCCACCAGGCCAAGCCCGGTGGCCTGGTGCTTTTCGACCAATTGGACGATGGTCTCGGTATCCGTATCGGATTGGAAAACTACCCCCTCGGCAGTTAACTCATCCCGCAGTTCCAGGAAATTTTCAACGATGCCGTTATGCACTACTACCACCCGTTCATTGGCGCTGAGATGGGGATGGGCGTTGCGGGCGGTCGGCACGCCGTGGGTGGCCCAGCGGGTATGCCCGATGCCGGGTGATCCGCTGAGCGGGCAAGCCTGTACCAGTTCCACCAGCTTGCTCAATTTCCCGGCTTCGCGGCGCACTTCAATATGGCCATCCATTAAGACGGCCAGGCCGGCCGAGTCGTAGCCGCGATATTCCAGCCTTTTCAGGCCATTCAAAAGGATCGGCGTCGCATCGCGCGGGCCGATATAACCTACAATTCCACACATGGGAGCCTCCAAATTAAGTATCACGTGATTCAGTGTCATGGTTCAAGGGCACAATAGGCGTGGCGCTTGACACGAAAACACCTGGCACGTTTTTATAACCACTTCCAACTGGTTTGTCTCTCCGGTTACCCGGGAAGCGTTGTGGTTGGATTAAACCTGGAGGGAAAAGCTGCGGGGATCGTGGCATCCCCGGAGGGCATCCGCTGATCTTTCGATTTTCTCCCGACCAATTTCGTCGGGATTAACTCCGCCGCGGGGCGGAGAACCCTCATCCTCGTAAACGATTAAGTTCATTTAGGCTATACAGTCTCATGATTCTTGTTGGTTTTATAGGACTATATGTCATACAGGTCAATGAAGCGAAATTATAAGACCATGTGGACTTAACGCCCATGCGCTGGCTTTCCCGGATGAAATTGATCGGACACACCTCCTTCGTAATGGATTTCGTGAGGATTATACCTTAAACGTCTGCTCAGGCATATTCGTCTAGTGCGTGAGCGCAGGGCAAACGCATCTTAGGTATAGACAAGCTATTAGCCCTTATATATTCTGCCTGAAGATAGGCATAACCAGGAAGACTTTACTGAAAATCCATCCATAGATCCGGGCGTTTTGCACGGATAACACCTATACATTCGGTTGTATCGTAGATGAAGATGCAACTGCCCCGTGCGTGAGCGGTATGATAAAACGGTGGACGATGAAACATTTACTTGTGAAACATTGAGGGGTGGAGAACACCGGGAATACGCTTGGCGGGTTTGAGATGGGGGATATCGGCATCCTGAATAACCTTTTGGACCAGTCTGGATGGGTGGATTGTCCATTTTATGTGAAATCTGCGTCCAGGCTGCTCTACAGATGGCCGTTTTGGATTGACGCACTCGTCTGAACCTGCTATTATTACGATTGCATTAATCCGATTAAACCGTTGAAATGCTGTGAAATGGTAATGATAGAACCCAAACACCGACACACCAACTTCTTCAAGCGGATCCTTTTCCGGATACGCCACCAGCCACGCGGTCAGAGCTTTGTCGAGCTTATGCTGGTGGTGACATTCCTGGCATTGATATTGGCCGGAACAGTGGAGTTCGGTTTCATGCTAAACCAGTACCTGCATGTGCTGGATGGAGCACGCGAAGCAGCCCGCTACTCCAGCAATAACCTTCCATTTCAAATGAATGCGGATGGTTCTATTAAAACAAATATAGTAGATGGTTCCATTATTAATAATGACTCTTTTTATTACCTTACAGCCGCAGAAGCGGCTTCCACGATGTCCCCGGTACTACTCAACCCGGCCTTCCCGGATGACATCGTTGTTTCGGTTTTCAGCGTAACTAACGGCAACACCCCCTTACGTTTTCCAGTCGCCGATCCGAATGGCTGGAGCCTGTGCAATCATTACGCTGCCTTCAAAACTTATTTTTCAACCACTTCTCCCTTCGTCGTCCCACAGGAATTGAGCGATCCCGGCTGGAGCTCGGGCTGCACGCCCCGGAATTCCCAGGTAAGCGTGGCGGACATTCAAAATCCGGGCGGTACCCCCAGTCCCGCCCCCAGCACGGGTGTGCTGGTGGTGGAGATATTTTACAACTACCCGCAACTGCTAAAACTACCGGTGCTCACCAGCGTGCTGGCCGACCCGGTACCTTTATATGTATACACGATCATGCCAATTTCCTCGGCGGCACCGACCGCGACACCTCATTAATAATAATAAAATCCTATGCCAAAAATCATCTGCAACGTTAAAAAGAAATTGTCCCGCATGGAACGCGGCCAGGTACTGGTGGTGGTGGCCCTGGCAGCGGTCGGAATTATCGCGGTCATTGGCCTATCCATCGATGTGGGAATCATTTTCATCGGCAACGCACGCCTGCGCCGGGCGGTGGATTCAGCGGCGCTCTCAGCGGCACTGCAGTACCGTCAAAATTCCAACATCGGCCAACTAAGGGCGGCTGCCAATGAGTTCCTTCTGCTGAACGGCATGCAAAACCCCAACAGTCAGATCGATGACTGCGACAGCCTACCAACGGACACCACGCTTTGTCCACAGCTGCTGGGACTGCCACCACGCAAGCTGGTGCGGGTACACGCCACGGCAGACATCCCACTGGCTTTTCTGCCGGTGATCGGGATCAATTCCGTGACGCTTTCCTCGACTGCCGTCTCGGAGACCGCCTCGCTGGACGTGGTGCTGGCGATTGACACTTCGGAATCGATGACGTATGATGCGGCTCTGGGCAACCCGATGCGCGACCCGTCCTATTGCAATAACCAACAAATTATAGTGAACGGAGTTACCCAGTTCAGTGCCTGCAGCCCCTTTTACCAGGTGGTGGCAGCGGCAATCCAGTTCACGAATATCATGTTCTTCCCGTACGACAGTGCGGCAGTGGTGACCTTCGACAAAGCGCCACAAGAACGACTATCGCTGATCGACCCGGTCACGCATGTCGGCCATACCCAGGCTCAGGTGATCAATACGCTGGCGAATTTGAAGGTCTTCCAGGGCGACACCCTCCCATACGAAAGCGCTAGTTCGAACACAGACGATTACCGCGCCTACGGCGGCGTGGACTCTTCCTGTGCTGGTGCTAACAATACGATTAATCAATTTTGGGCACTAGCCCCGAGTCCAACAGCAGCTCCAACGAATTATTGGGGCCTGGTCGGACAAGGGCAGGACTGGTGCTTGACCACTTACACGAAGACCCCCCCCCCGGATCCTTCGCATTACACCACCACCAATATAGGGGGTGGACTTCAAATGGCCGGGCAAGAATTTACGACCGACCCGCGCCAGCAAACGTTGTGGGTGGTGATCCTGTTGACGGATGGGCAGGCTAACGCGGGCTACGGCGGCAGCGGACCATCCTATTACTGCCCCAGTAACACATGGGCGCAATTGCCATATTGCAACCACCTGGGTATATCCGGGGCGGACCCGACAACCGATGCAAACCCGGCCCTACGCCCCGCAAACACCAGCCCGCTTTATGACGCCTCCGATTACGCCTATGACATGGCCGATTATGTCGGCAAGAAATACCCGATCGGCCAGGATGCACTGATCTACACGATCGGGCTTGGGGGGGAGGTCCAGAAATACCCACAGCCGGGGTACGCGGACCCCTACAGTATTCCGGCCAATCAAACCAATGAAGGTCTTGGCACGATCTTCCTCAATTATGCAGCGGCGATCGGCCGAGGCCAGGCTTTTTATGCCGCCACCGGGGCAGACCTGAACAAGATATTTACACTGATCGGCACCAATATCGCCACCCGGTTGTCGCAGTAGGAGAGATGGATATGGGCACCACATTATTTCGGGTTTCGGGAAAAGGAAAACGCTTCTGGCAAGGGGCCGGAAGCTCGCAAGGGGTGGTCGAGTTTGCGCTGGCGGCACCGATCCTGTTGATGCTGCTGTTCGCAATCATCGATTTCTCGCTGCTGTTTTCGGCCTGGTTGCTGATTCAAAACGTTTCACGGCAGGCACTCCGTTATGGAGTGACAGGTCAATATAATAATGCCTACTGCCCCAATACGGATCACACTTCGTGGTATTACCTGCAGCATCCGAGCGATTATACAACGTATAATAATGGCCTTGGCCCATGTGTCTCGGCCCTGACAGATACCGTGGCCAATCAGGCGCAAGTGAGCCAGATGCAGGATATCGCCCGCATCCCCTCGATCCACGATGAAGCTGGCACTTATTTAACCGGCTTGCTGCTGCAAGCGGGCGTGACCCAGTCACAGCCGGGCTATTTGAATATCGTCGTCTGCTCTGGCCGCTCCACCATTAACCCGCCGACAACCGATTTTGCCACAACCAACGGCGTGACTGGTAGTACCACCTATTCAGACTGCAAGGTGCGCTCGACGGGTGTGGAACAGGAAGATGCAGGCGGGCCGGGCGACACCATGGTGGTGATGGTTGATTTCAACCACCCATTCATCACGCCTTTCCTGCAGCTTTTGAGCATCTTCGGAGGCGCCACTTCCAATTGGAACATGACCCACCTGGCCTCTTCGGATTACGGAGTGGTCGAAACCTTCCGCACCTCGCGCATGATGGCCTACACGGGCCAGGGCGATTCGATGGGAAATTCCCCCACACCAACCAATACGGCCACACCAACCAATACGAACACGCCAACCAATACGAACACACCAACCAATACGAACACGCCAACAAGTACTTTTACGCCCACAGCGACGGGCACAAAAACCAATACGCCGACAATCACACCAACATTCACTCCGTCACTCACTCCTACCTACACGCCGACGTTCACCCCATCCAGGACGCCGACAATAACCAATACCCCGACGATAACCAATACCCCGACGAATACGAAAACGCGTACACCGACGTATACACCGTCAAAGACACCCACCATTACGCTCACCCCGACGATAACGAATACTCCGACAATCACGCCGACGTTCACGCCGTCGAATACGCCGACACGGACACCAACGTTCACTTCCACCTATACACCCTCGAACACACCGACGAAAACCAACACACCGACGATCACGCCGACGTACACACCCTCTAACACACCGACGCGCACGCCGACCTTCACTGCCACATGGACACCCACGAACACGGCGACGCGCACCAATACGCCAGTGAGCACGCCGACGAGAACACCCACAATAACGCCAACGCCAACCTATACCCCAACTCAAACGCCATACCCAACTCCTGTCAATGGCGATGGTTACATGTGGTGGAGCAACGAAGAGATGACGATACTGGATATACTGACCTAGTCTAGGGTCTGATACCCTTCCGGCCCCCCCAAATTCCAGGCTTTTCGGAATTTGGGGAGGAATAGAGCGCAATGGTAAGAAATATAAAACAGGAGACCTTAATTGCCGCCGGCAGGGGTCTCCTGATTTTATTTTAGGAACTTTTAGCGGCCGGAGTCTGGGTTTTTGAAATTAAATAAATACCCTATAAAACTTCCTTCTGCTCCTGGCATGACTCGGTGGAGATCATTCCCCGGCCTGGTACGGGAAAACCCCTGCGGGGTTCCCATGGACCCGGTCCGAAGTACTTGCATGTTCTGAGGGTGGTTGCGTCCGAAGTCTGGAGACTTCGGACTCCAATTGCTATTTTCAACCGCTTTTTCCCCATCCACGGGCTGGGGAACGTTGTTATAATCTTACCCGAAGGAGCCATCTTGCAAAATTTGTTGCGCAGGTTGTTCCCCTGGCAGATACGCTGGAAAGGGGTGCTGATCGAGTCAGCGGTATTCCTGGTTGCCTATATCGCCTGGGCTATTTTGAGGTCACCACAAAGCCACGGGCGGTTGTTCATCGGCAGCCTGGCGGTGCTGGTGCCGGGCGTAGCGGCGGTCCTGTTGGTTTTCCAGGTACTGCCGGACATGCCGAGCGCCTCCCGGCGAGCCTGGCGCTGGCTGGGGTGGGGGCTGGCGTTCTGGTCGCTTGGGAACCTGGTGCGGAGCATCTATGAAGGGGCAGGGGGAGTAGCCGTGCCGGTCTTTTCGCTGGCAGATTTGCTCAGTTTCCTGGCCTACCCGCTGCTTTTCCTGGCCCTGCTGATGTACCCGTTCGAGAATCGCTACGCACCTTCCCGCTTCCGTTTCCTGCTGGATGTGACCATCTCGGCGGGTGTGGTGGCCACCCTGGTAGGACTGATGCTGGGCAGGCCAGGTTCGGCTTTGACGCCGGCTGCGATCGCCCCGCTGGTCTACCCGATTGCAGATTTGATCCTGCTGGCAATCCTATTCAACATGTTGCTGGCCAACCAACAGGCCCGCCGGACACTTTTCCTGTGGGGCTGCGGGTTGTTCGCGTTCCTGGTATCCGATTACATATACAGTTTACTTGCCCCGGTGAATGGATTCCAGCCGGGTGGGCTGGAAAGTACCGGCTGGATGGCCGGCGGGCTTATATTTGGATGGGGGGCGGTCTTCACGGCGGGTGTTCCGCTGAGACAGAATCAGGCAGAGCAGCCGCCTTCCGACCCGGGTACCCGGCTCCAGAGCATCCTGCCATTTGCCTTCGTGCTGGCGCTGGGCTGGCTGGTGCTGGCCGAATGGCGCCTGAGCGGACAACTTTCCTGGCTAGGCGCGGGTGCAACCCTGTTCCTGACCGTGGCGTTGGTGGTGCGCATGGGCGTGCGGGCCGGCGAGATCGAACTGCACCAATATTGGCAATTGTTCAGCAGCATGGCGGAGCCAATCTTTATTTGCGATGCGAAAGGTAATATCCGGCTGGGAAACCCGGCGCTGGTGCGCGCACTTAGCCTGCAGGCTGCGCATGAGGTCACGGGCAGAAATTTGGCAGCCATCATGGATGGGCAGATCCTTCCGGCCGATCTGTTGAAGCGGGCAGCCAAGGAAGCGTGTTCCGTAGAGGTCAGCCTGGCCCCGCACCAGACCGCCTGCTTGCTCTCGCTCAGCCCGATCTTCTCCGAAGGCCGGCAGGTACTCCTGGCCGGGGCGCTGCATGACCTGAGCGACCAGAAACGCCAGCAGGCCACCATTCAGAATGGCTACACCGACCTTCAGGTATTGCACCGGCAGTTGGAAGAGCTCAATGCGCAACTGGAACAGCGGGTGGAAGAACGGACACACACCCTGAGTGAAGCGTTCGAGCAGTTGGAAGAGCAGAACAGGCAATTACAGGAGCTGGATCAGTTGAAGAGCGATTTCGTCTCGATGGTCTCACACGAGCTACGCACCCCACTGACCAGCCTGAACGGCGGCCTGGAATTGTTGCTGCTACAGAAGGACCGTTCTGCAACAGACCGTTCAACACTCTTGTTAATGAAAGAAGAAGTAGAGCGGCTGACACGTTTTGTCGAAAACATCCTTAATCTTTCCGCTGTGGAAGCTGGCCGGATCCAATTATCCCTGCAACCGGTGTCGCTGGAGGATGTGCTTGATACGGTGTGTAACAAGTTTGGAGCCAATTCGGAGGCCCGGCAAATCCGGATAAGCCTGGCTCCGGACTGTGCGTCCGTGCTGGCAGACCGGGGCGTTCTGGAAAGCGTCCTGATCCACCTGCTCGATAATGCCTTGAAATACGCTCCAGAAAGCCCGGTGACGGTGGAAGCCATGCGGATAAAGAAGCGGGTGCGAGTGCAGGTGACGGACCAGGGTCCGGGCATCCCCGCGGCGAAACGCCGGTTGCTGTTCAAGCGTTTCCAGCGGCTGGACGCCAAGGATTCCCAATCCGTGTACGGCTACGGACTGGGTTTATATCTATCCCGGCGCATGCTGCACACCATGCAAAGCGACCTGGCCTTCGAAGCGCCTGAACAGGGCGGGGCGCGCTTTTATTTCTTTTTGAAGGTGGCTCGATGAAGACCAAAATACTACTGGTGGATGACGACCAGAACCTCTCCAACCTGTTGAGCCAGTTTTTACGGCAGAGCAATTTCGAAGTGCTGGCTGCGCCCAACGGGCCGGCCGGCCTGCGGCTGGCCTACAACGAACGACCGGACCTGGTTCTGCTCGATGTGATGATGCCCGGTATGGATGGGTGGGAAGTATGTACACGCCTGCGCGAACTGAGTGACGTGCCGGTGATCATGCTGACCGCCAAGGCAGCCGAGGCCGATAAACTACGTGGGTTCCAACTGGGCGTGGACGATTATGTCACCAAGCCGTACAGCTTTGTCGAGCTGGTAGCGCGCATCCAGGCTGTGCTCGGGCGGGTGAAGAAAGAACACAAGGAGGCCGGTTATATTGCGCATGGGGAGATTGTCTTGAACATGGAGAAATACCAGGCAACTGTGGGCGGCCGGAACCTGGTGCTAACGCCAACCGAGTTCCGCCTGCTTGAAGTGCTGGTGCGCAGAAAGGGCCGGGTGGCTTCGGAGAGTGAATTAATCCGGGAGGTGTGGGGGAGTGAACGCAACGATCCGGCGCTCGTCAGACGCTATGTCCTGATGTTGCGTAAAAAACTGGAGGTCGACCCGGCTGAGCCGGTGTGGGTGCGCACAGTGCGCGGTTTCGGCTACCGGTTGGATACCGGTCCGCTCAAACTGCCGGAAGAAGATAAACCTTTGGATAATAAACTATAAAATATAGAGCAGGTACAAGACGCTCAGAATCAAAAAGGGTGCATACGGGATGGCCGTAAAGGCCTTATATTTTTTCGCTATCAGCATTCCCAGGATAATGAAGAGGCTGATCAACCCGCCCGCCAGTACAGCGAAAAGCAAGCCGGCCGAGATGAGCGGCCAACCCAGTAACAGGCCCAGGATGCCGGAAAGATTGACATCCCCGAACCCGAGCGCCACTTCATCGGTCTGGATGCCACGCTTCTTAGCCATGTACCTGACATAGCCTTCGCCAATAAAGTAAAAGGCCAGCATGATCCCAAAACCAACTCCGCCACCAATCAGCGTAGGTACGAAACCGTGTAAATAGATGCCAATCACCAGCCCCAACACGGCTCCAAACAGGCTGACCGGGTGCAGAATCAGACGGTGCTCCAGGTCAATTACGAAAACCAAGCACAAATAAATGAGCAGAATGAATGCCAATATAAAAGGGAAATGGGGGTGTGGAAAGATCCATAGCAGAACCGGCGCAACGGTCAGGATGGCCTGGATAACGAGCGGGCGCCACTTGCGGGATGTACCGCAGGTGTTGCAGATGTGAAAAAACAGGTACCCGCCCCAAGGATAGGGCGTCTGGCAATGCGAGCAAATCGGGCGGCTGAACTTGCGTGTAACCGGCAATACATCTGCCAGGTAATTGACCAACCAGCCTGACATCCAACCAAGCAGCACGGGAACAATAATGAGATTCATACCCTAATTATAGCCGAATTATCTTTAAGGCACCCAGGGATTTTCAGAATGGAGAATTAAGTTTAATATGATAAATAGAGGCTGCAAGCGGGTAGAATCCACCCGCTTGCAGCCTCTATTTATATTTAGAAGTTTGTCAGCTAACCTAAATAGCCTTTGGGGCGGTTACATCGATGAATTGGGTGACCACATCCCGCAACATCCGTTCAGGCAGCGCGCCTACCTGTCGGTGGACGATCTTCCCACCAAAGACGAACAGCATGGTCGGGATGCCCTGCACACCATATTTGGTGGCCCATTCAGGGTTTTCATCGGTATTGACTTTGGCAACCACCACTTTACCCGGCATTTCCTGAGCGATCTTATCCAGTATCGGGCTGACCATTTTGCATGGTCCGCACCAAGGCGCCCAGAAATCCACGATGACAGGCAGGGGATTCTGCAAAACGGATTTTTCGAAAGCGGCATCAGTAACATTAATTGGTTCGTTCATTCCTGGCTCCTTTATTCGGCGCTTTGGCTGGGTTGTAACAGGTGATATTCGGAGGTGATCCTTGCGGCCTTGCCAAGCATAAGCCGTACCGAACAATACTTTTCTTCCGAAAGCTGGATGGCTTGTTCCACATCCCGAGGCTGGATAGCTTCGCCCCAGACCAGATAGGTGATGTGGATATCCGTCCAGATCTTCGGGTAATCGGTGGCACGTTTGCCACGCACGCGCACTTGCATATCACTCAATGCGAGACGCTTTTTCTTCAGGATGGAGACGATGTCCTCCCCGGTGCAGCCAGCCACGGCGATCAGTAATAATTGCATGGGGCTGAACCCGGGCTTGCCATCCAGCGAGCCCATCTGGAGAGATGTACCGCTTGCGTCCTGGCCGACAAAGGCCATTTCTTTTTTCCATGCTGCAGTGATTTCAATCCAGTCTTCAGTCATGCATACTCCAAAACCAAGGGATAATTCCTATTATATCTTATGATGCACGTGTACTAAAAAAGTTGCAGGTGGAATTATAATTAATTACGACGATTAAAGGAGTAATGAAAATGGGTAATAAAAAGGTATACTTGGAGAATAGGCCGGTAAGCTGATTGGTTTTTGATTCTACTGTTTAACACATGAACACATTCGAATATTCTCAAGGATAATCGATGACCAACCATACTTCTTCCCCGATTGATTTGAACAGTGCCAGTGAAAATGAGCTGGTTGAGCGGTTAAGTATTTCCGCTCGACTTGCCAAAAGAATCATTGCGCTACGGCCTTATCAATCCATCGATCAACTCAAAATGGTGTGGGGAATTGATTCAGAAGTGGTGCAACGCATCCTATCGTCTGTGACCGTCCTCCATCCTGGGGAAAAAGCGCCAGAACTACCGGCAACGGCAATATCCGATCCTCCAGAAATACCGGCACTTCAAAAGAGTGCCGAACAAGAACCGGTAACATCGCCTCAAACCGCGGCAATCCAAAAAGAAGGTTAATCATTCATAAGGGGGCTGATGAGCCAGCCGGCCAGCCTGTTTCGCACAGCGAGAAAAAAGTAACCAAAGCATCCTGGAAAATAAGCCTGGCACTGGTGCTAATCCTTATCACCGGGGCATACTTTCGATTTACCGGATTAAATTGGGACCAAACCAGCACCAACATCCCGATGAGCGCTTTATCAGCATGACTGCAAATCAACTAACCGGGGTTAAGAGTATTGCAGCTTATTTTGATACTCAGACCAGCAGCTTAAACCCGCTAAATTATGGCTCTTATACCTACGGCATGTTCCCGCTGTTTTTCACCTGGATGGTGGCAGAATGGTTAAAGATGACCAGCTATGATGCCATCACCCTGGCCGGAAGAGCCATGTCAGGATTGTTCGATCTGGCTGCGGTCTGGATGCTTTATCTCTTAGGCAAACGCCTGTACGACCGGCGAATCGGATTATTGGCGGCCGCATTGGGCGCAGCGGCGGTGCTTCCGATCCAGCTCTCGCACTACTTTGCCGTGGATTCCTTTTCCACCGTTTTTGTAATTGCCAGCTTTTATTTTGCGATACTGGCGATCCCTTTTAAATTTCCCGAAGAAAAACCCTCATACAGAAACTTGATCTACTTTGGCCTGTTTGGCCTTGTAGTAGGTCTGGCAGTAGCATGTAAAGTCAATACTCTGCCTATTTTTGGGATTATTGGCCTGGCCGGGCTTGCCGAGATAATTACAAACTGGAAGAAAACCGGTTTTGGCCAGCTCCTTAAAGTAATTTTCCTTGGATGGGTCCTGGCAGGTTTCTTTGCATTCCTGGCCTTTCGAGTATTCCAACCTTATGCGTTTGCCGGACCGGGTTTCTTTGGGATCAGGCTTAATCAAGACTGGTTAAAAGTAATTCAGGATGTTACTAACCAGGTGGCGGGCAAATCCGATTGGCCCCCGAACACCCACTGGACAAGCCGCTCCGTCTTCTATGCGTGGACAAACATCGTGACCTGGGGCTTAGGCCTGCCGCTTGGTCTGGCAGGATGGCTCGGATGGGCGTGGGCGGCCTGGCGGATATGGAAAGGAGACTGGCGCCGCCATTTGCTGCCGTTTGTTTGGGTGGGCGCCTACTTTATCTGGCAAAATGTCCAGTTTTGGCGCTATATGCGCTACTTCCTGCCGATCTATCCGTTCATTATCCTATTTGCCGCCTGGGCATTGGTGGAAATTTACGACCTTACTCGTGAAAGCCGCGCTCGCCTGCTGGCAAATGGAACCAAGTTTGTGCTGAAATTCTCGGACTGGCGGTACACCTGGAAAGGGCTGGCGAGCTTGCTGGCGCTTGGGATCGTCCTGATCGGGACATTCGGGTATGCAATAGCATTTACCCGTATTTATAACAAGCCCATGACGCGGATTGCCGCCTCGGAATGGATACTGGCAAACATTCCCGGGCCGCTCAATGTGGTCGTCAACTCGCCTCTGGGGAATCGGAATTATCCAGTCTCTGTAGACAACCAACAGGTAGTTGTGCCTGGCGATACTGCTTCAACCAATATCACCATCCTTCGAGATGGGACAACTTCAAAAATCACCACAGCAGATGTGCGCCTGGTAGGTGTGTATTTCTATTTCAGGCTAACGAAGGATGAAAAAGGGACGGAAATCATGACGGAAGGCCGTTTGACCGTCAATGATGACGATCCGAACCAACAACAGGAAATTGACTTCGGCGATTTGGGACTGACCAAGGGAGAAACCTATTACTTCTCTTATAAATTACAGAACAGCAACCAGTTCTCTCTTTCAGACATTTCGTTCCAGGATGTGAACCAGAGCGATACCAAATTGCCGATCGATTTGAACCTGACTTCCCAAACACCGGTGTTGGATCAAGCCACAATTCCATTAACCCCGGATAAGGATGAAACAATCAACCGTCTGAAGATTGGGAATTTCCACCAGGTTTTTTTGCCGACCAAAACCACTTTGAAAGTAAACATTTCTGCAGCGGATAACACCGGACTTGCACTGGCGGAAGCCTCACAGACGCTGGATTTTTCAAAGCCAGGGATGCAATTAACACCAACCTTTAATTTCCCGCCTGTCAATGTGACCGGGAACAAAGTTTACCAAATCTCCTATGAAATCCAGGATGGAACTCCGCTGCGCCTGTTGTCGGAAAGTTATACTTTGGAGACTTCCTGGGATGATGCTTTGCCGTTAAATGTGGACGGGTATGAGGCCGAGGGGGGAATTTATAACCCCTTAAATCTTGAATTGTTCGATCCTGACACTCCCGAAAAACGGGATGCGATGATCCAAGTTCTCTCCAAGAGCGAGTACATTGTCATCCCATCAAACCGGGCATATGATTCGATGCCGAGGATGCCTTTGCGCTACCCGCTTACGTTGAAATATTACCAGGCCCTGTTTGGTTGCAACTGCAGTGGAAATGCCATGGAAAGCCGCGCGGCCGGGCTTGAAGCGCCCTTCAAGAGCCCGCTGGGTTTTGACCTGGTGGCGACATTCGAAAGCCCACCCTCGCTGGGGCCGCTTGTGTTCGCCGATCAACTAGCGGATAAATCATTTACGGTATATGATCATCCAAAAGTGATGGTGTTCAAGAAGGACAAAGATTTTTCAATCGATCGCGTCAGTGCACTATTGAACAGTGTTGACCTAAACAAGGTGGTCATCCAAACGCCGATGCAATATACACAGGATCCGACTGCCCTGCAACTGCCGGCGGACCGCCTGCTAGCTCAGACCAATGGCGGTACCTGGTCTGCCATGTTTAACAGGTATGCGTTTATAAATATTGATGTAACAGCCGGTATCGTCTGGTATCTATTAATATTCTTCCTGGGTTTATTAGTATTCCCGCTGGTCTTCTGCATCTTTTCAGGACTTCCAGATCGAGGCTATCCATTGATCCGAATCGCCGGATTAATCCTGATGGCGTGGCTGCCCTGGGTACTGGGTAGTTTGAAAATCCTGCCATTCTCCGCAGCAGCCCTGTGGCTGTGTACTGCAGTGATATTGATTCTCAGTGCCGGGTTAGCATATCGCCGGCGAAAGGCTTTATCAGATTACTTCCGTACCCATTGGAAGTATATCCTGGTGACAGAGGGAATTTTCCTGGTTCTCTTCCTGTTCAACCTATCCATCCGGCTCGGTAATCCGGACCTTTGGAACCCATGGCTGGGCGGTGAAAAGCCGATGGATTTCTCATTCTTTAATGCGGTACTGAAATCCGTTTATTTTCCACCTGAAAATCCATGGTTCTCAGGGCATACCATCAACTATTATTATTACGGTTATGTTATTGCCTCAATCCCCACCAAGTTACTGGGGATTCTTCCTCGATCGCCTTTAACCTGATCCTGCCCAGTTGGTTTGCAATGACCGGGACCGGCGTTTTTTGTGTAGGTTTTAATCTGGTAGCGGGTCTGCACAAGGACTCCAGCCAGGGCGAGCCTGAACTTTCCGAAGAGAAGCAACCCACCCAGACCGGTTCGGTTAACCCAAAGCGCTTTAATAAGGGGGTGCCGTACCTGGCGGGTTTTATCGCCCTGGTGGCAGTATTATTCTTGGGAAATCTTTATGAAGTGCGTATTCTATGGGAGCATCTCCCGGATGCAATCGGTTCAGGAACGCCCGTCACCTCGTTCAGTGGGCATGTTGGCGCGGTGATCGGGGGTGCCATCCAAGTCTTGAGCGGGCAATCCAGCCTGCCCGGAGGAAAAGGCACCTGGTATTTTGACACCTCCCGCCCAATCCTACACAATGGCCCGGACACCCCGATTGCAGAGTTTCCGTATTTTACATTCCTTTATGGCGACCTGCATGCACACCTGTTAACCATGCCGATCTATGCATTGGCACTAGGTTGGATACTAAGCCTGTTCCTATGGCCAGCCTCTGAAAAAAAGTGGCCCCCACGAATCACCAACCTGATCGCGGCAGGCCTGATCTTCGGCGTGTTCCGCGCATCCCATACCTGGGATTTTCCAACTTTCCTGGGGTTGGGAGGTTTGATTATTCTTTGGGATGCCTGGCGGATCAGGACCGGCTCCATAAAACGGACCATTATTGTGGCGATCGGGTATGAGCTGGCATTCCTGGCAATCGCAATTGCCTTTTACTGGCCCTTCGCACAGTGGTTCAAGACAGAATACACTTCCCTAGCTTTGGACTGGCCGCCGAACACCTTTGATCGATTATCTTTTCGTATTTGGCCTGACCGTTTTCGTGTTGATCAGCCTGCTTATCAGAGACCTGTTTTCCACAGTGAAAACGGGTTCCAGCATTGGATTTCCGTGTCAAGCCATCGAGAAGTCTACAGCTTCTGGCATATCAAACGTTACTTAATCGTATTGGTAAGTATTGGTGTTATGATCTTGCTCTGGGACTTGGATTATGAGGTTCTGACCTTTGGACTCCCAATCCTGGCTGGAATTGCTTACCTTGTCTTTTGTAAACGCGAGTTGTCGACACTGCGGCGGGTAACCTGGATCCTTTTGGGATCGGGCTTTCCATCACCTTATTTGTTGAAGTGTTTGTGTTGACGGGCGATAGCGGTCGCTCGAACACGGTGTTCAAGTTTTATAAAGGGCCTGGTTTATTTTTGGGCTGGCAATCAGCTTGGCTTTAATTGATTTATTGTCGGGAATTTCCCATTGGTCCCGCCCGCTCAAGTACATATGGGGCATCCTACTGGGAATTCTGGTCCTATGCGCCGCCAGTTATGCATTGATCGCCACCAATGAAAAAATGACCGACCGCTGGCCGGATATTCAAAACCCACCTCACACTCTCGATGGAGCGGCTTTTATGCTGGGGGATGCAAACAGCCCGGCAGGCACACAGCCTGCCATCTACAACGATGACAACCGGCTGTTAAACCTGAGCAAAGATTACGCGGCAATTGTGTATATGCAAACTATGTGGTTGGTTCACCTGTGATCGTTGAAGGGCATACCGAGGAGTATCGCGGGGCTGGCGCTTTCCCTATACCGGCTTGCCATGGGTAGTGGGATGAGCTGGCACATCCGAAAGCAAACCCACCGCTGGATGGCGCTAACGTTGATAAGCGCATCGATGAGATAATAATTTTTATAATACCGGTGATATTCAGGCAGCACAAACTTATTAAAGGAATATCAGGTTCAATATATTATTGTCGGCGATCTCGAGCAGCATATTATGATCCGGCAGGATCGCAAATTTCAAGAAATGGTCAAAGAAGGTAAGATACAAATCGTCTTTGGCGATAACACGGCGAATACCACGACGATATTCAAGGTTGTCAATGTAAAATAATCGGGATGGAAGCCTTCTTTTTCGAGCCTTGATCTTGACAAAAGGGCAGCAAACTACTTGCCGATTTAAAGGATTATCTGTCTTTTTCTGATTTATACCCCTAAAAGCAGTGATTTTTAACAGCATGGTCTGAATAATTTACAAGGATGAATGATGAATATTATGCGCTTATTCTAGGCGTTGGCTCATATATTTTTATTTATCGCAGTTGTTACTAATCTCGTGTCCCTTTATCTCCATTTTTCAACAGATTACCTGTATCCAACCAATCAAACCAGGTGGGCAGCTTTTCTCTGGGTGACCAGTGTGTTGATGGCAGGAATTTCAGCCTGGTTGTATTCGTTTACTTTGGAAAAGTCACAGAACACAACCAAAAAACAATCCTTGCTGCCTCGATCAAACTATCGGGCCGGGAATTATTAACCAGCCCGACTTTCCGATTTCTATTCCCGGTTTTATTACTGGCACTCATCCTTCAATCCTTTTTATCATGAATAATGGCCTGTATCTGGACGAATGGTATTGGCTGGATGCAGCGAAGTCCATTTTGAATGGATCGGCAATTTCCCCGTTTGGATTTGTGGGAGACTATGCATCCAATCTACCGGCATATCCGGTCGCTCTATTATTGGCAATCACCAAGAATCCTATGCTATCGGTGAGGTTAACAGGGGTTATTTTCAGCCTGATGACAATAATTTTTGCCTATGAGTTATTGAAAGAACTGGCAGGAATTAAGCCTGCGATTGTGGTATCGCTCTTATTGGCAGTCTCAGCATGGGACATTCATATGGCCGATCTTGGTTATACCAATACCAATATCAATCCCCTGCTGGCTGCATGGGCATTATTACTTCTATATAAAATAAAATCGGATAAATATACCATCCGAACACTCTTTGTTCTGGCTTTGTTGCTTGCAATATGTATTCATTTATTATATGTAGCTGCCCTGCTAGTTATTTCATCCGGGTTGGTCCTGGCGATTGTTTGGTTTCGGAAGCGTGCCACGGCCAAGCTAACAGAGGTTGTGCTATTTTCCGTCTATTTCTTAATCTGTTTATCGCCTCTTCTCCCAAAACTGGTCAAATATCCAGACCAATCGCTCGGGAGGCATCTTGATTTTCTTCAGCAGAACGTTACACTTTCAGTAGCATCAAAATCGCCATTGACTTATTACGCGGATCAAATAGGGTTGCTTTATCAAGATTATACAACGGGTTCGACCAATTTTCCTTTGGGAGGGCTGTGGGGAATCACCATAGACCCTGCCATTCAAGTATTGTGCATCCTTGGAATAATCATCCTGATTGTCCAGTTAATCAGAAAGAAAGATAATCCTTTCTGGTGGATCATCCTCTTCACTTTTTCCATTTTACTTCTAATTCCTCTGGTCATACTCTATCGATCAGCCAGCGCTTGGAGAGCTTATATTGTTTTGCCGATGATCTATTTATTTGCAACCTATTCCATTTTTAAGGGGGCCGAATTCTTAAATATGTAACCAAAGCCCCCCATTTCTTTGCCGGGCTCCAAAAATATTATTTGCCAACGATCATCCTGCTCTATTTTATTGTGTGTATTCCTTGGTTTATTGACTTCTCCAAAGCCCTTGCGACGAGAGGCCCCAGATACGAAAATACGATCTGTCAATATGCGACCGATCTGATAAATTCTGAAATTCCGAAAGGGTCTACCATTTTGATGCCAAATGAAATGTGTTTTCAACTTATTACCATCCGATATGTTGGTGACCAATACCATTTTGTCTCCATCGACACTGGTAATTCAGCACCAGTTGTCGTAAATCCGGGTTCTTATATCGTACTATTCAACTCGCAAGAGCAAGGCGGATATTACAGAGCAGACGATCAAAAAATTGCTGAACAAATCATCGCCGACCATAATGGCACGATGATATCCCCCCAAGCGACTTCGCAACCGGTCGTATATCACCTGAAATATTAATCCATCCAAATACCTCCATGATAAAACGGATTTCATCAAATTCTTTATTGTGTGGCTTGATAGCCCTGGTATTGGGGGGGGGCGGTCAATTCTTATTGAAATTGAACCGGCCAATCCCTGCAGCCATCTTCTATGCTCTTGCCATCGTCCTGATTGTGTTTGCATTGCGCAAGCAGCCCATCCTAAAGGTCGAAATATCGGCCTTTCAACAGGTTGCAACTGGGAAAAAACTGCGCCGGGGATATGCAACCGGCGGCTTGGCTGTAATTCTGGCAATCCTGGCATTCGGGCTGTTCGCCAGTCCTTTTCCATCCATATATCCCTGGCTGATTTATTTGACCAGTGTTGCACTCCTGATCGTATCCATCGCTTTGGTTGATGGTGGGAATATACCAGAGACACCGAAAGCGCAGCCCTGGTCCTGGTTGGAAATTGGCATATTTGTGGGAATCTTTGCGATTGCGGCATTTATGCGCCTGTATCGCTTCAACCAGGTTCCCTTCGGGACCTGGTTCGATGAAGCCAGTAACGGATTAAACGCATTAAGAATTCTAAATACGCCCGGCTATTTGCCTGTCTTTGTCAATTCGGATACCCTGCCAGCCTATTTGTTGTACCTGATGGGTCTTTCTATTCGAATATTGGGGAGTTCAACCCTTTCCATTCGCGCAGTTAGTGTAGTGTTTGGCCTGGGGACAGTTGCAGCAGCCTATTTAGTAGGCAGAGAACTCTTCAACCGCAGGATGGGGCTGGTGGCAGCGTTCATACTGGCAGTTTCCCGCTGGGATGTCAACTGGAGCCGGATCGGAATGCACGGCGTAACCGTCCCGTTTTTTGAATTATTAACGATCGGCCTGGTTTTGCGTGCTTTAAGACGTCAACGACTGATGGATTACGCCATGGTAGGTTTGTCTATGGGGCTCAGCTTGGGCTTTTATACCCCATTACGCCTTTTTCCGCTTGTGGTGGGACTATTTCTGGTGTTGTTATGGATCAACCGGCATGATTTGATCCAGACATCCTGGCGTGGTATGGTTGTTTTATGTGTGGTCGGCATCATTGCCGCAACTCCCATCCTTTACCTGGTAGCTTTCAAGCCGGATGAATTCTTTTCCCGGATGGAAACCGTATCCATATTTGCAGGGAAAACGCCCCAAGAAGGTATGCAGGCCGTCGCAAAGACAACCAGTCAACATCTCCTGATGTTTAATTACCGTGGGGATTCAAATGGCCGCCATAACCTGCCGGGAAGGCCGATGCTGGATCCGATTATGGGAACTTTAATGGTTTTGGGGGCCGGTATTTGCCTGTGGCGGATCCGCCAACCCGGCTATTTCCTTTTATTGGCCTGGTTGTTGTTAATGCTTGCACCGGGCATTTTTTCTTTGGATTTTGAGGCACCTCAATCACTGCGCGCCATCGGCAGTATGCCAGCAGCTTATCTCCTGGCCGCGCTCCCAATTCATGGCTTATGGCAGGAATGGGAAAAAAATATCAAGAACCGGCTAAATAACCTCTTCCTCGTGCCACTTGTGCTGGTGCTGGGCATCTCTGGTTTTATCAACTACAATATCTATTTTAATAAACAGGCAGTATCCTCGGATAGTTGGGCGGCTTTTTCCACTCCTGAGACCATTGCAGCGAAGATCATGGCCAAAATGGGCAACTCAGTCGATTACTATATCAGCGCTTTCTATTACCACGTACCAACCATTCAATTTTTAGCCCCCACGATTACCGATTACCAGCGGCTGGATTCCTATGTCACCCTGCCTGTGCCTTCGGATGGCAAGAAAGGAATTGTTTTTCTTTTTGATGCCACCCAAACCGAGCTTTTCATGCAGGCAAAAAGGTACTATCCATCGGCTACTTTTAATGTATTCACTGCCCCTAATGGCGTACCTGTATTGTATGAAATTTATCTGCACCCGTCGAATATTCTGGCATCCCAGGGCCTGACTGCCAGTTATTATCACGGGACAAATTGGTTGGGGCAGCCATTCCTGGTACGTACTGAAGGAAATTTGGACTTCGATTGGCAAAATGGTAACCCGGCGCTTTTCCCGTTCAGCGTCGAGTGGAAGGGGGTATTATTGGCAAGCATATTTGGCAATTACCATATCTTTATGCGCTCTCCGGCTCCCTTTGAATTGACCATAGATAATATACCAATTACCTTTCAAATAGATGGGGACCAGAAGACGGCCGAGATCACTCTAGCGAAGGGTGACCATGCGATCACGATTCGAACTGAGGGAATGGCCGGTCATTATGAACTGGACTGGCAGCCCCCATCTGAAAATAATGAAAAAGTTAATGAAACCCCCATACCTCGCTCGGTATTTTTATTGCCACCTATTACCAATAACGGCCTGCTCGGAAAGTTCTATGCCAATCCACAGTGGGGTGGAGCGCCCGCATTCACCGAGGTCGATCCCTGGGTTGATTTCTATTTCCAAATTACGCCATTGCCTAGACCTTACACTGTTGAATGGGACGGAGATATAAATATCCCCGGCAGCGGGCACTATCTTTTTGGAATTGAGTCCATTGATGCCTCCACGCTTTGGATTGATGGCAGCCAAGTACTGGATGACCAGACGCCCGGTCAATATCAGGAAGCGGGGATAGGCCTGACTTCAGGATACCATTCGATCCGCATCCGTTATACTGACCAGACTGGCTATACCCACATCTACCTGTATTGGACTCCTCCGGGTGCAGGCAAGGAAATCATCCCGCAACAAGTACTATTTCCCCCACAGGGAGATCCAGACCTGATCAAAGTGCATTGAATAAACAAGGCGAGGAATGAAACCCGCTTTTGATGCAGTATAATCTGCCCGCTATGGTCGACATCTTCTCACGTTGGAAAAACGGGCTTGCCCGAAGCAGTAAAGCCGCCTTTGGAAGGCTGGCCGGTATATTTGGCGCGACGGAAATTACTCCCGACACGTGGGAACAATTGGAAGCTTTGCTCATCCAGGCTGACCTGGGGCTTGAAACAACCGAAGCTGTGCTCGATTCGCTAAAAAAAGGGGTTCGGACTCAGGGCCTGACCAGGTCGGGTGAACTGCGCTCCTTGCTGGAAGGCGAGTTGCGGTCCCGCCTGGATATCATCCCGGCTTTGGATTGGAAAGCTCACCCGAGCATCATTTTACTGGTTGGCGTGAACGGCTCCGGCAAGACCACCACGGCTGCCAAGCTGGCCCGGCGCTTTGCCGACCAGGGGCAGCGTGTCCTGTTGGTGGCGGCGGATACCTTCCGGGCGGCGGCAGTCGACCAGTTGCAGGTTTGGGCGGAACGGCTGGAGATCCCGATCCTGGCCGGGCAGATGGGTTCCGATCCGGGTGCAGTGGTCTATGATGGCATCCAGTCTGCACTTGCGAAGGGTACCGACCTGGTACTGGTGGATACCGCCGGTCGGCTGCATACCCGCTATAATTTGATGGAAGAGCTCAAGAAGGTGCAACGCGTGGCCGGGAAAGCACTGGCGGGCGCTCCGCACGCCGTCTGGCTGGTACTGGATGCGACCACCGGGCAAAATGCCCTGGTACAGGCACGTGCCTTCAAGGAGGCGGTTGGCGTCACCGGGGTCATTCTGGCAAAGTTGGATTCTTCGGCGCGCGGCGGCATGGCCTTTGCCATTCAACGGGAGCTGGGACTCCCGATTCTTTTTGCCGGCCTGGGCGAAGGAGTTGAAGATCTTACCCCATTCGATCCGGATGCATTTGTGAAAGGCATCCTGGCGGATTAGGGATTTTTCCATAATAATCGGAATGCTTGTAAAGGAAAACAGGCTCTTACGTTTGAGCTGTGAAGTATAAGGATAACTGACCTCCAGGGCATGAATAGACACGATGTATTTTCGGCTGACCGCCCAATAATATGCGTGCCCTGGCGACTTTGTGGTAAATCTTCCAGAAAAAAAAGAGCAAGAGCCGGAAACCATCAATAAACTGGTAAATAGAAGGGATAACAGAAATGCAGGAATTGCTTGAACGGTTACAAACATCGGGGGATATACTTCGCCAGCTCATGGTGCGTCTTTGACTTACCCGCCAAAGAATCCCAACTGGCTGAACTAGAAAAAGAAATCAATTCCCCGGATTTTTGGAACGACCCGGGCCATGCCCAGCAGACGAGCAAGGAAGCGGCCGGTCTGCGTGAACAGATCGAAGATTGGCGTGGTTTCGAGCGCCGCCTCAAGGATGCCTCGGAACTGGCCGGCCTGGATGACGAATCCCTGCGTGCGGAATTGGAGGCAGAAATTACCGGTCTCGAAACCGAACTGGATAAACGCGCCTTCACCGCCATGCTCTCCGAACCTTACGATGCCGAAGATGCCCTGCTGGCCATCCATGCCGGAGCAGGCGGCACTGATTCTCAGGATTGGGCTTCCATGCTGCTGCGCATGTATCTGCGTTGGGCGGAACAACAGGGTTACAGTACGGAAATTTGGGATATGACCGAGGGGGAAGAGGCGGGCATCAAATCTGTCACCGTGGCGGTGAATGGCAAGTATGCTTTCGGCTATTTGCGTTCCGAAAAAGGGGTTCACCGGCTGGTGCGGCTTTCCCCGTTTGATTCGGCCCACCGGCGGCACACTTCTTTTGCGCTGGTGGAAGTGCTTCCGCAAATTGCCTTTGACAACCCGGAAGTGCCAATCGATCCGGCAGATATAAAAGTGGATGTTTTCCGGTCATCCGGGGCGGGCGGCCAGAATGTTCAAAAAAATGCCACCGCCATCCGGATAACACACATACCCACCGGGATTGTCGTCACCTGCCAGAACGAACGCTCGCAGACACAAAACCGCGAATTCGCCATGCGCATTTTACGCGGGCGCTTGCTGGAAATGAAGAAGGCTGAAAAGGACGATGAAATTGCCGTTCTGCGCGGCGAATATACCAAGGCGGAATGGGGCAGCCAGATCCGCTCGTATGTAATCCATCCTTACCAAATGGTGAAAGACCACCGCACCGAATATGAAACCGGCAATACCCAGGCTGTGCTGGATGGCGACCTGGGCGATTTCATGGAAGCTTATCTGCGGCGCGGAAAAAAATAGAGGAAATATGAAAATCGGATTGCAAGTCCCTAACTTTACCTGGCCGGGTGGACCTTCCGGCATAGCCGCCAAACTGGCTGAAATCGCGGCTGCGGCGGATGAAGCACACTTCGCCAGCCTGTGGGTGATGGACCACTTTTTCCAGATCGGCGGCCGAAACCCTCAATCCGGGCTTGGCCCGGCCGAAGACGAAATGTTGGAAGGCTACAGCACGCTATCCTACCTGGCGGGGATGACGAAAAATGTCAAGCTGGGTACCATGGTTACCGGGGTGGTTTATCGTCACCCGGGCATATTGGCAAAGACGGTTACGACCTTGGATGTGCTCTCGGGCGGGCGCGCATATCTGGGGATCGGCGCGGCCTGGAATGAACGGGAAGCGCTCGGATTGGGCGTGCCTTTCCCGCCAATCGCCGAACGTTTCCAACGGCTGGAGGAAGCCCTGCAGATCGTTTTGCAGATGTGGTCCGGCGAACGCACACCTTACCGGGGCCGGTATTACCAACTCGCCGAGACTTTGAACAGCCCGCAAGCGCTGACAAAGCCCCACCCGCCCATTTTGATCGGCGGCGCGGGGGAAAAGAAAACCCTGCGCCTGGTTGCCCAATACGCCGACGCGTGCAATCTTTTTGCAGGAGCGGGGGTGGAAGCGGTCGGTCATAAGCTGGATGTGCTGAAACAGCATTGTGAGCATCTTGGAAGGGACTACGCCACGATCGAAAAGACCGTCCTGGGCACGGCCTTCCTGGCGCCCGGTCATCAGAGCGCAGCGGATGTGATTGGGCAGTGCCGCCAGCTGGCTGGCATTGGCATCCAGCATGCCATTTTCAACATGCCCAATGTCCATGAGATTACGCCGCTCGAGATCTTCGGCAAGGAGATCATCCCCGCTGTGGCTGCGTTATAGATGAGCTTGGCGTCAATAAGCTTGACGCTATTGCACTTCATGCTATAATCAGCCCGCTTAACCCAGAAAATAAAATTTATCTCAATCTTCCACCTTTTTGAGATATTATAAGATTTAATAACGATCAAAGCGTTATTACACTTTAGAAGGAGTAAGAATGCCCCCACAACCGAAGCGTAAACTTTCCAAAGGCCGCCGTGACCGTCGCCGTGCCCACGATGCCCTGGAAGCTGCCAACCTGGTAGCCTGTACTAATTGCGGTACCATGATCCTCCCGCACATTGTTTGTCCGAACTGTGGTTTCTACAAGGGCCGGGAGGTCATAGCAGTAAAGAAAGCAGAAAAGAAGAAATAAATCAACACACTTACGGGCTGCGCAAACAGCCCGTAAGTTTTTATAAGACAATCAGGAGCAGAACAACCAAAGCAGGAGGTTACCCATGAGCTTAAGCCAAATTGCCTGTTCCATCCATCCTTCGCCGACCGTGGCCCTAAACGAAGAGGCGCGTCTTTTGCGTGAGAAAGGCGAACCCGTCATCCACCTTGGGGTGGGTGAGCCGAAGAACAGGACCCCGATCGCAGCCATCCTGAGTTCAGCTGCCAAATTAAATAGTGGGGACGTGAAGTATGAGCCAACTGATGGTACCCCATCCCTAAAGAAGGCGGTTATCCGCTATACGGAGGAGAATTATGAACGCCTGGCCGCGCCGCAAAATATCATCATTTCCGATGGAGCCAAGCAGTCACTCTGGAACGTTCTTTTCGCAATTTTGAACCCGCAGGATGAAGTGATCGTTCTGGCGCCCTATTGGGTCAGTTACCCGGAAATGGTGCGCATGGTCGGGGGAAGACCGGTTATTGTTACCCCGGAAGATGGTTCGTTCGTGCCATCCTTCGAAGAGATCGAGCGGGTGGTTGGTTCCAGCACAAGAGCGATCATCGTGAACAGCCCGAACAATCCTTCCGGAGCGGTTTACCCCGAAAAGCTGATCAGCAGCCTGGTTGAGCTTTGCGAAAGCAAGGGCATCTATATGATCTGTGATGATATCTATCACAAGCTGGTCTTTGATGGGAAAGTGGCGGTTCCGGCATATAAATATACCAACAAAGACCTGGAAAATTCCAGGATCATTACGATCAATGGCGTGGCCAAGTTGTATGGCATGACTGGTTTCCGGATCGGCTGGGTGGTCGCCCAGCGGAAGCTGGTGGAGATCCTGACCAATATCCAGTCCCAGACGACCACCTGTGTTTCTCCGGTCTTGCAGGCAGCCGCAGAAGGCGCATTGATGGGGATCCAGTCAAATGTTGAAGCTTTGCGGTTATCCATGCAGAACAACCGTGACATCCTGATGCAGGAAATGCATTCCTTTTCCGATGTGCGGTGTTTTAAACCGCAAGGAACTTTCTATGCCATGCCGGATTTCCGGGCTTATTGCGGAAATGGATTGATCAAGAACTCGGTGGAGCTATCGCAGTTCTTGCTCAAAAAGGCCATGGTCGTTACGGTACCGGGCAAGGAATTCGGCATGGAGGCGCATCTGCGCCTGAGCTACGCCGGGTCGGCCAAGGACTTGACGGAAGGGATCGACCGCATGAAATGGGCGCTCGATCCAAATGCTCCGTCCGAAATCTACCTTGGAGATCGCAAAGCTGTCAGAGATTGGATCTAAAAGCCAAAGGAGAAAGCCATGAGGAACATCTATAATATCGAATCACCGGCGGAAAGGCAGGCCGCCTCCATCCGTGGTGATTATGGCCTGGATAACCTGGGCCTGACGAACCTGCGCAAGGCCTATTGGAATTTGCCGATGGAAGCCCTGTATGAGGAGAGCGTCTTTCGGGGGGAAGCGAATATTTCGCACCTGGGCCCGTTGGTTGTCAATACCGGCAAGCATACCGCCAGGGCCGCCAGCGACAAATTCGTTGTGCGTGAATCAACCAGCGAAGGAAATATCTGGTGGGGTCAGTATAACAAGCCTTTCGATGGGGAAAAGTTCGATGCGCTCTTTGCCCGCATGCAGGGCTACTTTCAGGGACGGGATGTTTTTGTTCAGGATTGCTTCGGCGGGGCCGACCCGGATTACCGCCTGCCCATCCGGATCGTGACTGAACTGGCCTGGCACAGCCTGTTTGTCCGTAATATGTTCATCAAGCCTCAGACCACTGAGGAGTACCGCCGGCACGTGCCGGAATTTACCATCATCTGCGCACCCGGGTTCAAGGCTTCCCCGCAGATCGACCAAACTCCGTCTGAGACCTTCATTGTGCTCAATTTTGCCAAGAAATTATGCATTATCGGTAATACGGCTTACGCCGGAGAGATCAAGAAATCCATCTTCACCTTATTGAATTATTTATTGCCTTTGAATAATGAAGTAATGACCATGCACTGCTCGGCCAATGTTGGCAAGCAGGGGGATGTGGCATTGTTCTTTGGTCTTTCCGGGACGGGCAAGACCACGCTCTCTGCGGATCCCAATCGGGGCCTGATCGGGGATGATGAGCACGGCTGGAGCGACAACGGCGTTTTCAATTTTGAAGACGGCTGCTATGCAAAAGTAATTGAGCTTTCCCCGAGTGCTGAACCGCAGATCTATGCCTGCACCAGGCGTTTCGGTACCATTCTGGAAAATGTCATCTGGGATCCGGTCAGCCGGGCGATCGATCTGGATGACGCCACCTTGACTGAGAATACCGCGCGCCTCCTACCCGCTCGATTTTATCGAGAACGCCATCCTGGAAAAGCGCGGCGGGCATCCCAGGAATGTGGTTTTCCTGACCTGTGACGCTTCTGGAGTGATGCCTCCGATTTCCAGGTTGAGCATCGAACAGGCCATGTATCACTTCATCTCCGGCTATACGTCCAAAATTGCCGGAACCGAGATCGGCCTGCGGGATGAGCCGGAGATCACCTTCAGCGCCTGTTTTGGCGGGCCCTTCATGGTGCACCGACCGGCATTTTATGCTGAATTGCTGCGCCGGAAGATCGAACGGTACCATGTCAAATGCTGGATGGTCAATACCGGCTGGACGGGCGGGCCGTATGGGGTTGGCAAACGGATCAGCATCAAACACACGCGCAATTTGTTGAATGCGGTTTTAAATGACGCGTTGAACGATGTTGAATATTACACAGACCCGGTGTTTGGTTTCCAGGTACCCAAAACCTGTCCGGATGTACCGGAAGATGTGCTCTACCCGGCGCGTTCCTGGCAAAGTGAAGAGGAGTACTGGAAGAAATACAAGCAGCTGGCCTCCCGGTTTGTCAGCAATATGAAAAGATTCGAAGATACTCCTCAGGCCGTCATTGCGGCCGGACCAAAAATATAAAAAAACAATGGTTCTGGCCGGAGAGTTTGTAGATCAACTCCCTGGGATCTGGTAAGATGCCAGGGAGTTTTCATCAATAATGAAAGGTTTATCGCAAATAAAAGGCGTTAAAGTAAACGGGAGCTTTGTCATGGGGAATTTAGCAGATTGTGCCTAGCCGAAATCCCAAATACGGATATAATTGCTGCTTGGTTTGTGAAAATGTGAACTTATGCGCTTTTGGCGTGGAAATCAATCTTAATTCAGGAGTGTGACAGTGAACAGAGAAGCAATCAACAAGCTCATGCGGCCCAAGTCAGTCGCTGTGGTGGGGGCGTCCTCCCAACCGGGAAAAATAGGTTATACCGTGCTCGAAAACCTGCTCAAAGGCGGATACAAAGGAAAAATTTACCCGATCAACCCGGCGGCGACCGAAATTTTAAGCCTGCCGGTGTTCCCCTCGGTATCGGCTGTGCCGGAAGTGGTGGATTTAGCCATCATCACCGTCCCGGTTAAATTTGCCAACCAGGTGGCCGAAGAATGCGGACAAAAGGGTGTCAAGGCTCTCAGCGTCATTACCTCTGGTTATAGCGAAGTGGGGCGCCATGACCTGGAAGATGAGTTGGTCAATATTGCGCACAAATACGGGATGTGTGTGCTTGGACCGAATATCGTTGGCACATTATCCAACTCGGATGAATTGAACGCTTCCTTCGGGCCATTCCTGCCATTCAAGGGTTCTGCCACTCTCATTACCCAGTCTGGCGCTCTGCTGATCGCCATGGACGCCATCACATATACCCGCAAGGTTGGCTTTGACAAGATGATTTCCATCGGCAATATGGCCGATGTGGATTTCGCTGACCTGATCGAATGGTTGGAAGAGGACGAAAACACCGCCTGTACCTGCCTTTACATCGAAGGTATCAAGGATGGGCGCAAGTTCATTGATGCGTGCCGTAAGGCCAAGAAACCCGTTATCGCCCTCAAGGCGGGTACTTCGACGCATGGTGCAGCGGCAGCGGCCTCGCACACCGGTTCCCTTGCCGGGTCTGCCAAAGTTTATAATGCCGCATTCCAGCAGGCTGGTGTCGTACAGGCTTCGGACCTGAATAACTTGTTTGACCGCACCCTGGCGCTCTCGCTGATGCCGCCTTTGAAAGGTACCAATGTAATGGTGGTTACCAATGGCGGCGGTGTGGGCGTGCTCGCCACCGATGCAGCCGAGAAATTTGGCATACCACTGAAATTCGCTCCTCCGGAAGTACAGGAAGAACTCAAGAAGCACATGCCCGACTTCGGTTCAGCCAAGAACCCGGTGGATATGACCGGCATGGCCGGGAACGATTGGTATTATGAAACCGTCAAATATGCCTATGCCCACCCCTGGACAGACGGGCTGGTGCCATTATATTGTGAGACGGCTATCACCAATCCGGTTGAAATCGCCCAGGCAATCAAGCGTGCCATAGATGACAGCGGAGTAAAGGGGAAACCCGTGGCTGTTTCGATGGTGGGCGGGACACGCTGTGACAAGGCCATGGCATGGCTGGTGGAAAATGGCATTCCGGCTTACGGTCCCCCTGACCAGGCCATGAATGCCATGGCGGCCTTGAGTGAGCTTTTCCGCATCCAATCCATGCTCGATAAGACCGTGGTTGTTTCAGACCCGGTTCGCGCCGCCAAGGCTGCTGAAATCATTGCAGTTGTGCGCGCAGATAACCGGACTGCGCTGACAGAAACCGAAGCGAAGCAGATCTTCTTGGCTTATGGTCTGCCGATCGCCCAAACCCACCTGGCGAAATCGGAAGATCAGGCGGTTGAATTGGCCAAGAGCATCGGATTCCCGGTGGTGATGAAAATCATCTCCCCGGATATCGTGCATAAATCGGATGCCAAGGGTGTCAAGGTAAATATCAAGGATGAAGCCGCTGTCCGGGAAGCGTATAACACCATCCTGGCCAATGCTATGGTTTATAAAGCCGATGCGAATATCCATGGGATCGCAGTTCAGGAAATGGCTCCCGCGGGCACCGAAGTGATTGCTGGTTCGGTCAACGATCCCACCTTTGGCCCGACGATCATGTTTGGTTTGGGCGGCATTTTCGTCGAGGTGCTCAAGGATGTTACCTTCCGTGTTGCGCCGGTCAACAAATCCCAGATCGAGCAGATGCTGACCGAGATCCGCGGCGCACCCATGCTGAAAGGCGTACGAGGTGAACTACCGCGCGATCGGAAGGCATTGGTGGATGTACTCTACCAGTATGCCATCATGATTTCCGATCTGTCCGACGAAGTCTCGGAAACCGATGCCAACCCGATCCTTGTTTACGAAGAAGGCAAAGGTGTCAAGGTCGTGGATGCACGGATCATTTTGAAGAAAAAAGCAGTCACAGAACCGGTTAAGGAACTTATCATGTCCTGACCCGAAGAGGTCTCAATCACGAGATAGATCGGGTTGGAAAAAATAAAAAAGGGGGCAGGGGAGAAGCGAAAACTAAAAAACTGGCGGCTCAAAGGCCGCCAGTTTGTATGGTCATGGCCAATTCTCTCAGGCAGGTTTTGCCCGGTTTACCAGCCATACGCCCAGTAAAATAATCACGCCTCCCAGAACGCCTGGCGGGGTTATTATTTCGCCCAGCAAGAAAAATGAGACTATCACCGTCACTACTGGCTCGATATAGAGATATGTTCCTACCTGTGCCACCGGTAAAACCTTAAGGGCATCGTACCAAAAGATATAAGCTACCCCTGAACCCAGTACCCCCAGAAAAGCGATTGCAAGCCAGCCATCTGTCGCAATATTATGAATTGATTCCCAGCCTCTTCCACCCACAAAAAGTGCCGAAGAAAAAAGCCAACCAAAAGCCATCACATAGAACATCATCAAGGCGGCCGGGTAGGTCTTAAGGCCGCGCCGGGAGAGTATCGTAAAGACAGCCCAATTAGGGGCGCTGATCAGGATAAGAATATCTCCGGGTGACCCGAACTTGCCTGAAACCAGCGCACTCAAGCTGCCGCGGGCAACGATGAGCAAAACACCGAAGGCTGCCACCAGGATACCCAGTGCCTGGAGCCAGCTCAATTTTTCTTTGAGCGCCAGCCAGCCCAGAATGGCAATGAATATGGGCATGCTTGCAACGATCCAGGCAGTGGTGGTGGCCTGGGATGTGACCAATCCGGTGGATTGCAGCCATTGATGGAATGTGATCCCCAGGAAACCCAGCAAGGCAAAATAAAGCCAATCCTTCGGTTTGGGGAGGCTAAATTGGCGTCGCAGAACTACTGCTGTGCCCAGAATGAGCAGGCCAACCGTGAAACGCATCCAAACCAGCGTGATGGGAGGTACGTATTTCAATGCAATCTTGACGGCAACGAAAGACGCTCCCCAGACCAGGACGGCGAAGAAAGCTTTGATTGAAGAACTGAAACTGGTTTTCATGGTTTATTCAGACGACAAAAAATACCCCCGCTGAAAAAATGCGGGGGCACCCCGAAAGTCAGGAAACTTATAACGCCCAGGCCAGCATCAGACCAAAAATTGCAATTACCAATCCAAGATGCAGGAACATGTTTGAGCTTTTCAACCAGCCGACCGGGAGAAATTGTAAGACAAAATTTATGACAACGAAAAAAATACCGAGCAGCGGGAGCAGACCTTTGCGGGGGGCCAGGTATTCCGAAACTTTATCGAGCATTTTACTCATCCTCTGGAACATCTTCCGGCTCCTTTTCCTCTTTATCTGTTTTTACCTGCCATGGCTTGAATTGGGCCACCAGCCGGCCGGGGATGCGGCCCTGGATCAAGACGCCCTTGCGCCCATGTTCCAGCCGTTCCACCTGCCCGAACTCATGGAAAAGAGAAATGAGTTGTCCTTGTTGGTAAGGCAGGCGCACCATGGCGGGTGTCATTGTTTCATAAAGTGAGTTATGGATCTGTTCAAGCAGATCGCTGATCCCATCCCCGGTACGGGCAGAAATGGCTACTGCCTGTGGAAAATGCTCCACCACGCGGCGGGCGGATTCAGGATCCGAAAGGCGGTCAATTTTATTGAGCACAGTGATGATGGGAACATGACTGGCGTCTATTTCTTCCAATGTTTGCTGAACGGATTCGGCCTGGTTCATGGCATTCGGATGGGAAATGTCCACCACGTGCAGCAGCAGGTCAGATTCGGCGATTTCTTCCAGTGTCGCGTGGAAGGCAGCCACCAGGGTGGTGGGCAGCTTTTGGATAAAGCCAACCGTATCTGTCAGAAGTGCCTGGGTTCCCCCGGGAAGTTCGACGCGCCGGGTGGTAGGGTCGAGCGTGGCGAATAATTGGTCGGCAACATACACTTCCGCGTTCGCCAGGCGGTTGAGCAAAGTGGATTTTCCTGCATTGGTATACCCGACCAGTGCCACGGTAGGAATGCGGCTGCGTTTCCTTTGGGCGCGATAGCGCATCCGGTGGGCCCGGACTTTTTCCAGTTCCTCTTTGATATGGGCGATATCATGCCGGATGGAGCGGCGATCCACTTCCAACTGGGTTTCACCAGGGCCGCGCAGCCCCACTCCGCCCACCGAGCCAGAGCGACCGCCGCCGCCGCCTGCCTGCCGCTCGAGATGGGTCCACTGGCCGGTCAGGCGTGGAAGGTAGTATTCATATTGTGCCAGTTTGACCTGCAATTGGCCGTCACGCGTGCGCGCGTGCTGGGCAAATATATCCAGGATGAGCGCGGTGCGGTCGAGCACGCGCACTGATTCGCCCAGGTATTTTTGCAACTCCCTTTGATGACGCGGAGAAAGTTCATCGTCGAAAATGACCACCTGTGCCAGTGTTTCCTCGGCCAGTGCTTTGAGTTCCTCCACCTTCCCTGAACCAATGAAAGTCACCGCGTTCGGCCGTTCCATTTTCTGGGTCAATTCGCCCACTACTTCCAATCCGGCCGTATCGGCCAGCAGGGAAAGTTCGGCCAGGGAATCTTCCAGGGGTAGCAACTGGGTACGACCAAATACTTCCACGCCGACCAGGAACGTGCGTTCACGCGGCGAAGCGGTCGGTTCGGGATTCTTTTTTGGCATATAGGATTATTCTATTTCTTTTCAGATTTGATTTCAGCGCCAAATAGCTTGGCAAATTTCGGATCGGGAGGTTCGGTGCGAACCGGCAACAGAATATGGAAAGTTGAACCCGGACAGGTTTTTTCATTGTGGCCGTCGGATTCCACCCAAATGGCACCCCGATGTGCCTCGATAATGCCTTTAGCAATGGGCAGGCCGAGCCCCGGTCCACCCCCCTTGAACTTGGTTTTTCCACTGGAATGGAGCGAAGCGTTGCCTAATTGTCCAAATTTCTCAAAAATAGTTTCCTGATCCTCTGCGGATATACCAATGCCGGTGTCGGCCACGGTCACTTCCTGGAATCCCGGCAAGGTACGCCCGTCCACGGTAATTTTACCCCCATCTGGTGTAAATTTGATGGCATTGCTCAGAATATTGCTGAAAGCCTGATAGAGCCGTTCGGGGTCCCCGAATAACCTTTGATCACCGCCGGGAAACGAACGCAAGTCGAGGTTCAGGTTGCGGCTCGTGATTGAATTATTTAATTCGTTCCGGATCAAGCCAAGGATTTGGTTTATCCAGATGGGCTGGAAATTCAAGGAAAGCATGTTGTTATCGATCAATGAAACATCGATCATATCATCCACGATGGAGCGCAAACGCCGGATGCCGTTATTGACTCCATCGATCAGGCGTTCCAATTGTTCGCTCTGCTCGGTCTCGGGGATATCGTGCATCATGGTGGTATAGCCCTCAATCAGCGTCAGCGGGGTTTTTAATTCGTGGGCTGCCACCGAGATGAAATTGGATTTGCTTCGGTCGAGCCTTTCGAGCTTACTTTGCGCCCCGGATAATTCATTCGAGATAAAAGCCACATGCGTTTCCATCTCATAGCGGGCAGCCTTTTCCAGGGAAAAAGTAAAAACCGGCAATACCACTCCCATTAATTCCATCGCGTCCTGCTCGGTCAGATCTTCGCGGGCCAGTTCAAAAGTGATCATCAACATGCGGTTAAGCACCGCTGAAATGTTCTTTTCCCCCTCGCGCAGGTCACTCTCGGTGGGCGCGGCAGACCAGTCGTAAAGAACAGGATCCACCCAGGCCGGGTCGCCGGTCTCGATCGCCTGGATCATCAGATCGTAGAATCTTTCCAATTGTTCCTGAAAATTCTCACGGACCCCGGCTCCGCGTGCCAGGCTGTTGGAAACGCGCCGGATCCAGGACGAACGGATTTCAGTTAATATTTCCGGAATAATCATTGGATGGTTTCTTGCTAACATTGATAATCGGGTTGATACGGATTCCTCGGGCAGGTGGAGAGAAAATTAAAATTCTACTATTTACCTTATAAGTGTAAGTCAGGTTGGGCCATTTGACAATTCCAATTCCGTTATAAAGATCCTGGAAGTGTTGATTATTTCTGACTTATTAACCAATCGCTTAAGGTCTCTCCGACGATTTCCAAGCTTCTTGGGCTGACCTTGTCAGGAGTGTCGGCGGTAGTATGCCAGTAAGGATAATCGAAATCAATGATATCCACCGCGGGGATGCCGGCTTTCAGGAAGGGGGTATGGTCATCCTCCATGCTGTACTTGGGCGTAGGGATAAACTGCCGGGCGAATCCCAGCCGGGCAGCCTGCCCCCATATTTCGGAGACCAGGACAGGGTTCGAATTCCGTTCAATGTAAATATTCAAATCGGCGTCACCGACCATATCCACTACGATCGCAGCCCTGGGGTGAAAAGTCAATGAAGCCACAAAAGCCTGGGAGCCCAGGAGCCAATCGCGGCCGGCGATGCCACCGTCATCTTCGGCATCGAAAAAGACCAGCCAGGCTGGCAGGCTATTCTGGGGCAGGGTGCGGGCCATTTCAAGCAAGACTGCCACCCCGGAGGCTCCATCGTTGGCGCCTGGCACTGGCTGGGTGCGCCCCGGGCCCGGGTCCTGGTCAGCCAGCATGCGGCTGTCATAGTGCGCCCCCAGGATGATTTGTGGGGTCTGGTTCGTGCGCGAAGCAATGATATTTTGAACAGCAAATCCCTGCCAGGTGGTGGCCTGGATCTGCGACTGCCAGCCGGCTTTTTTAAGCTGATCCTGGATGTATTTGATAGTCTCCGTGTGGGCAGGCGAATCCGGTACGCGTGGGCCAAAGGCGACTTGTGCGATCACATCCTGGTAGGCGCGTTGTCCGTTAAATTGACCAGGTCGGGCAGTAAGAAGCGTAATTCCCCAAACCGCCAGGCCGATAAAAAGGGCCAGCATACCGACCAAAATGATTATCCGCTCGTTTCGCATATCCATCACAGGCTTCCGCTTTCGGATAAATAGACTTCCATGTCGGCCTGCGCACGTTCTACATATAATTTAGCACGTTCGCGCTTATCCATGCGTTGGTCTGACAAAAGCGGCGGCAGGATGCCGAAATTGGCCTTCATCGGTTGGAAATCTTTCATGGCAGCATGTGTAATATAGTGGCAGAGTGCCCCAAGCATGGTTGTTTCGGGAAAAACAATCGCTTCTTTTCCATGCACAAGACGGGCTGCGTTTATCCCTGCCAGCAGGCCGGTGGCGATATTACCCATATAACCTTCCACGCCGGTAATTTGACCGGCGATAAATAGATCCGCCCGCCTGCGAAACTGCAAGGAGGGAAATAGCACCAGGGGTGCGGCAATGAAGGTGTTGCGGTGCATTTGCCCGTACCGTACGAAATCGGCTGCTTCCAATCCCGGGATCATATGGAAAATACGTTTTTGTTCGGAATAGGTGAGGTTGGTTTGGAATCCGACCAAATTAAATAGACTGCCCGCCAAATTATCCTGGCGTAGTTGTACAAGCGCATGCGGCCAATGCCCGGTACGTGGGTCTCTCAGACCGGTTGGCCGCATGGGGCCAAAAGCCAGGGCCTTGTGGCCGCGCCGGGCAATGATTTCCACAGGCAGGCAGCCTTCAAAAAACTGTTGCTTTCCGGCTGTTATACCCTGCTCGATTTCGGCTTCGAACGTCCTCAGAGCAATTCGTTCACCGGATAAAAGTGCATCTTCGAATGCGTTGTATTCTTCCTTTGTAAAAGGACAGTTGATATAATCCCCGCCCTCATTTTCCCCTTCACCATAGCGTGATCCGCGATAAGCGATCCTCATATTAATGGAATCGGCAGATACAATGGGGGCAATTGCGTCAAAGAAGTATAATTGACTTTTACCGGTTAAACTTGCGATGGAATGGGATAACCGATCGGATGTCAGAGGGCCAGATGCGATAATCGTTGGGCCATCTGGTATTTTTGTCACCTCCGCTCGCACGATTTCTATATTAGGATGTGCTGAAAGCCTTCCGGTAACTTGCCGTGAGAAGGCTTCCCGATCAACTGCCAGGGCGTTCCCAGCCGGAAGTGCGGTTTGGCGGGCGCAATCCATCAGCAAGGATTCGAGCAGCCGCAGTTCGTTTTTTAGCACCCCGGAAGCCCGGTCCGGCAGATTCGAACCAAGCGAATTCGAACAAACCAGTTCTGCCAGGTCTGCTGTGAGATGAGCTCCGGTGGATTTACCTGGGCGCATTTCGAAGAGGCGGACGCGTACTCCACGCTGGGCAGCTTGCCAGGCGGCTTCAGTGCCAGCCAGGCCACCGCCGATTATGTTGAGAGCAGGATATGTCATCTTGACGGATATTGTACCATTTTGGATTTTCAGGTAAGTGATTTATAATTAAAAGATAAGAATGAATATGCAAAAAAACCAGATGACCATCCAACTAAAAGAGACCAGCCAATTGACTGGGGCGTGCTGGGCCATCTGGTTGGAGCACACCAGCGAATGGGAGATCCTGGCGGTTCATAAATTAAACACACTGAACCGCTCTGCCATTCTGCAGTATATCCAAACACAGGCTGTTGAAGGCTGGCTGAATGGGGCGATGACAGGCAGGCGCAGCCGCTCGCGTTCTGTTTTGCGTTCCCTCGGGCTTCCAGGTAGCAAATTATACATTTTTCCAGATCAGATGACTCAACGGGTGATCATCGTCGGGGCGGAGCAGCTTTCGGATGTAGCTCAACGGTTCTGGCGCGTGGTTGCATTGGGGAATTCCAATCGTTCCTTCCTTGCCCCGGTAACCACCCAGGCATTATCCATACCTGATCTGGGTATCCCTTACTATGTGCCAGAAGTGCTCGATCGTGTTTTGGAGATGGTGCTGGAAACAGCAACTTGCGAACAGGGCTGGTTGGCAATCCGTGCGGGTGATTTCTTTGATGTAAAGGCCTGTGCAAACTGTGAAAGCTGCCTGGGAGAGCGGATCAACATAGAAGCGAATCCGTTCTTGCGCGAAATAATCAGCTCGCTCCAGGCGCGTTTGGTGGAAATAAACGATCTTGAATGGGCCATGGTGCCTCGGACCGGCTACCTGGAAAATGCCCGGACCTGGGCCGGCCTGCCACTGGTTATCGGGCAACGCTTGATCGGATTGATCGCTTTTTGGCGGGATGAGCAGGTCAAGACGGATGAGTGGACCACGTTACAACAACTGGCCAAACGGGTGTCACCTTCCGTGGAAGCCAGTATTACCTTTTCCGACCTCACCGATCATTTGGGCCGCATGGCCCTTTTAAATGATTTCGCGGTAACCATCACCTCCGCCTTGGATCCGGAGCAGATTGCTCAAAGGCTGTTTGCGCTACTGCAACGTTCCTTTGGGACCGAGCGGATTACCATGGTAATTCTGTCGCCGGATGGAAATGGCCTGCAGAACTTCTCCAACCGTGACGGAACGATCGTAATACAATCCATGTCGATGGATGACATTTCCGTCACCAGTTTAATGGGGAGAGGCGATGTCCATAGGGTGGACTCAATTGCAGATGAATCGGATTACTCCTCCACCTACCCCGGTTCGCATTCTGCATTGACCATTCCAATGAAGTATCACAAGCAATTGATCGGCACTTTGGGATTGGAAAGTGTAGAAGATGGCGCGTTTACAATTTATGATGAACACCTGCTGATGGTTATTGCCAGCCACCTGGCCGGTTTGCTTGAAAATGGACGCTTGCGGCGCGAGGCGGAAAGCCGTGTTCGTAATTTGAGTTTGCTCCATGAAGTGATCGGGCAGGTGATCGGCCTGACCAACCTGCGCGAGATATCACAAATTGCTGCAGAATTAATGGCGCGCAATTTTGCTTATGAATTGGCTGCAATTGCCCTGATCGAAGGCCCGGAAAAAAACATATTGGTAGCTGGAATTGGGGGAAATGCAGCCGAACTTGTTCAACAGGGCTTGAGTTATATGGATGAGGCTAGAAGAGACGGCATCGTGATGCGCGTCATCGAAACCGGGCAGAATATTCTGATAAACGATGCTTCTCAAAGTCCCTTCTTCCGCCCCATCCCGAATTGGGATGCCAAGTCCGAAATGTGCGTCGCCCTCCGGGACGGCGACCAAATTATTGGGGTAATTAACGTAGAAAGCCAGAGAAGGAATGCGTTTTCTCAAAATGATTTTATTGTGCTCGAAAGCCTGGCGGGCATCCTTTCAAGCGTTATGTCCAGCGCTGGGCAGTATCAGAAATTGCAGGCAACCGTAGATCAATTGCGGGCGGCCCGCGAGGAACTCCAACAGCGCGTGGTGGCCCAACGCATGGCCGAAAGCCGCCTGGTTCAGGCTGCCAAGCTGGCAGCGGTTGGCGAGATGGCGGCCGGGATTGCACATGAATTGAATAACCCATTAACCACTGTTTCAGGTTTCACAGAATTGGTGCTGGAAGAAATCCCCGAAGGGAGCGGGATTCGGGAAGACATGGAGCTGGTATTGCGTGAAGCGCAACGGGCACGTGGTGTGGTCCGCCGGTTGCTAGACTTCGCCCGCCAGAGCGAAAGCGCACGTGTACGATCAGATATAAATGAAATAGTTTTGGATGTACTGGCTTTGGTTAATCATCTGTTACGCATCAGCGGTATTCAATTATTTACCGATCTGGCCGAAGGCCTTCCTTGGATTTCAGTAGACCGTAACCAGATCAAGCAGGTTATTCTTAACCTGGTTCATAATGCCATACATGCCATGCCCACCGGTGGCGAGATCCATATCACAACCAACCGTCGTCAGCGCGATAACCGTGAGTGGCTGGTCATGTGCCTGGCAGACACGGGAACCGGCATTGCCCCGGAAAACCTGGCACGCGTGTTTGAGCCATTTTTTACCACTCGGTCGAAGGATGGCGGTACCGGGTTGGGCCTGTCGGTCACGTATGGGATCGTCTCTGATCATGGCGGCTTGATCGATGTGGAGAGCCAGGTAGGGCAGGGCTCCACCTTTACCGTCTGGCTCCCGGTTGAGAAGGATTAATGGCTGACCCACATATTCTGATCGTGGATGATGAGCCTGGCATTACCCGCCTGTGTGAGCGCTTGTTAAAACGGCTGGATTACCAGGTTTCCACTTTCACCGATCCGCAAGCAGCCATGAAATTCGTGGAGCAGGATAAAATTGACCTGCTGCTGGTTGACATTCGCATGCCGCAGATCAGCGGTTTTGACCTGATCGCTCATACCAAGCAACACCAACCCGATGCGGCCGTTTTGGTGATGACTGGTTTTGGGACGGTTGAGATGGCGATCCAGGCTCTTCGGCAGGGCGTCGATGGCCTGGTGCTAAAGCCATTTGAGGTGGGCGGGGAACTGGTAAAGGCTGTTCAGCAAGCCCTGGATGATAATCAAAAGAAACGTGACATTGCGCGTATCCAGGCTTTACGGCCTCTTTTTGACATTATCGAATCTTTTTTGGCGGAAACGCATCCGGAGCACTTATTGGGATTGGTGCTCAGTGCGGTCTGCGGGCATCTGCGTTGCAAGCATGCCGGTTTCTATCAGTACTCTGGTGGCGGGCACCACCTATCCCTGGTCTCCGGGATCGGGAAGACTCTGGCTGAAGAAGAAAGTAATATCAATGGGGGCATTGTCGGGCGGGTGGATGCACTGAATGCACCGATATGGGTGAATGTTACCGGGCCAGGCGATCCTGAGCTTCAAGCTGCACTGGTTACCCAGGGGCTGGGTTCTGTCATGTGCGCACCGATTTCGCGTCTGAACGTGCACGGTGTGCTTTATGCCGGCCAGGATACCGATTCCCCCGCCTTTCGCGAGGTGGAGTGGGAAATGTTTCTCCTTCTGGCCAGACAGGCCACGGTGGCCATGGAGAATGCACGTCTCTACGAAGAGCTGCGTGAATATGTGCGGCGAGTGGAAGATTCACAACAGGCGTTGATACGGGCGGAGAAAATGGCCGCGGCAGGCCGATTAACTGCATCGATTGCACATGAGATCAACAACCCGTTGCAAGCCGTTCAAAACTGTCTGCATCTTGCTACGCGCGGCGAGGTGACTGAGAAGAAAAGGCGCGAATACCTGGATCTTGCAAATATCGAATTGAACCGTCTCATGACTACCGTCCAGCGCATGCTGGATTACTATCGACCTGGCGCGGTGGAACCACAACGAGTGGACCTGGTGACCTTGCTAAAGCATGTCATCAACCTGCTATTACCCCAATTACGCGCCCGCGGTATCCGTGTCAATACCGGTTTTTCATCCAAATTAACACCGGTGGTAGCGGTGAGCAGCCAGTTGGAACAAGTATTCCTGAACCTGATTCTAAATGCTTACGATGCCATGCCCGCAGGAGGGGAATTACGCGTGAGCGCGCGTCCAGTAAGGGACACGGCAGAAATCCTCTTCCAGGACACGGGTCCCGGGGTTACGGAGGAGATGCGTGGCCGTATTTTTGAGCCATTTGTCAGTTCCAAGCAGGGAGGAACGGGTTTGGGATTGTCTGTCAGTTATGGAATTGTCGCTGCGCACGGAGGCAGCCTGGATCTCGTACCGGATCGCGGACCCGGAGCTTGTTTCCGGGTAATTCTACCAGTAAAGGGAGCAGTATGAGTAAAGCCAACATCCTGGTGGTGGACGATGAACTGATCGAACGGCAAACATTGACTGATATCCTTCGCCTGGAAGGATATCATGTTGCCTCGGCCGCCAATGGCGAGGCAGCTGTGGATTATGTCAGGCTGAACCCGGTGGATTTGATTATCCTTGATCTGCGCATGCCGGGCATGAGCGGCCTGGATGTGGTTAAAGTAGTCTACCGGATTTCTCCAGATATCGAGATTATTCTGCTTACAGCCCATGGTTCGATCGAATCGGCGATTGATGCGTTGCGCAGCCAGGTGCACGATTATTTACTCAAACCGGCATCGCCAGCCCAAATTATCGATAGTGTGGTGCGCGGGTTGGCGCACCGGGAAGCCAAAGTGCAGGCCCGTGAGCACCAGCAAACCGATGTAAGTACCGATGAAAATGCGGTTGTTACGTTGGGAGACGGTACAGTGGTGGATTACGGTCGGCGGCTGGTTCGTTCAGGAACCAAAATCATTTTTCTGACTCCTGCGGAAGGGCGACTGCTGCGCATATTTGTCGAAAATATCGGCAAAGTGTTTACACACCGGGAGTTGGTCTTGCTCGTTCAAGGCTATTCAACCACCCAGCAGGAAGCCCCTGAAATTCTGCGCCCCCTGGTCAGCCGTTTGCGACAGAAATTGGCGGAAATTCCATCCTTGATGCAACGGGTAATCAGCGTGCGCGGTACAGGCTATGTTTTTGAAGATGAACGGAACCCATCCGGGGAGAGCTTTGATCGATACTGATCCGTGACCCTCTGTTGCCCCTAAAGAGACGCAGCTTTTCGCGTCTCTAATGCAACCGAGCCGCAGGCTATACCGTCGTTTCCGAGCGGCTACTCATGACACACGCAAGCGTGAACTACGACAATATTCGATTGCATCATTATTGGAGGCTTTCCAACGTGACAATGCAATTACTCGCAAGGTTTTCGAAGACGGGAGTTTTCCCGTCTAAACCGGCAACCCATTCGTATGGAAAAGAACCATATACAGGTACATGGTTTTGCGTTCTGATCACAAAATGAGACAAACGGCCGCCGAAATTAAGCCCTTCCGAAAAGCCAATTTATCCTCTCGCGCTAAACCCCGCAGGCTTGCAGCGGCCTTCTAAAGGCTGTCAATCCTGCGGACCCAGCGGTATATCCGATGTGATTTCAGGTGGACGCAACCAGCTAAGCAAACCATTGATGCGCCGTTTTTCGGGTTTAATCCTCTCAAAACTAATTAATAACAAACTTATTCCCAGGAATGAAGCACCCAGCCATTGAGCCGAATTCAGACTTTCGTGTAACCAGAAATGGCTAACTGTGATTGATACGATCAACTCGCCCAGCCCCAGTAAGGCGGTTTGCATCCCGCCCAGACTCTTGATTCCAAGAAAAAGCATCAACCTGGAAAAGAAAGTAGCCAGGGCAAGCGCTAAAATAGGCGCCCAGGATGTGCCCATGGGTGGTAGATGACGGTCAAATATAAGATATACGGGAACAACGACTGCGCTCATTGCCAATAGGGTGTACAAGGTCACCGTTGGTGCCGGAATATCATAAAGAACACGTTGATTGATGGGCAAGTGGATTGCGTACATGATCGAGGCCCCGAGCATGAATAGAACCCCAATCCAATCCACCTGGACTGTGCTGGATACCGTCAGTAGAATCACCCCCAATAATGCAAAGCCGATCCGCCAGTAGGTCAGCGAACTGGGAGGCTGGCGATCGATGAGCAACCAGATCACCAGAAAAAGGGGATAGAGGGAATAAAGCAATTGCCCTACACTGACTGAAAGCCGTTCGAGCGCAAAATAGTAGAGCAGAGATCCTAATCCATTTAAAGTTCCCGCCAATGCGCAACCTAACAGACCGGCCGGGTAGATAAAAAGGAATGGTCTCCGGAAAATTGCCACAATTAAAAGAAGCAATCCGGCGGCAAGGATTGTCCGAAAAGCCACTACAGCAAGCGGCGAGAAACCAGCCGTGATGGCTTGTTTCCCAAAGATGGGAATCACACCAAGGAACAGGGCAGAAGCCAATGCGGCTTCCACCCCTTTAATTTGCCCGCCCTTTTTCTTCATTCGAAAGTCCTTTTCAATTGGCCTCACCCGATCAAGGTTCGCACTTCATCCAGGAACTCATCACTTAGGAAATCCCCTTTTTGCATTAAGGCCTGTATCTGCCCCTTAAGTTTATTTTTCTCCTCGGGTGTAAGTTCTTTTGCAGTGGAAACGATAACCGGGATCTCCGCTGTTTCCGGCTTGGCTTTCAGAGCATCCAATACTGCGAAACCATCCATTTCAGGCATCATCAAGTCTAGAATGATAAGGTCGGGGTGTTCTTTTTCAACCAGGTTCAGGGCTTGCTTACCACTTTCGGCTTCGTGGATGGTAAAGTTTCCTTGCGATTGCAGGATCCTTCGAATGAGTCTTCTTGCATCCGGGCTGTCATCCACGATGGCGACACATGGAAAACGATCTGGTGCTACCCGGCTGAGGGCAGCCAGTAGCCCTTCCTGCGGGGTTTCTTCCATGCTGCGGGATGGCATAACAACATTTCGCGCCCAATTATCACCCAGGATAAATGGCTCGGTTGGCATGGTGTGACCGGTGCAATTAACGACAACAACCTCGGTCGGTTTGATAATGCCAGCGCGAATTAGTTTGAATAATCCGGCAAAGGCTACCGCAGCAGCCGGTTCAGCTGAAATGCCTTCCATCTTGGCGATCACATGGATGGCCCGGAATGCCTCTTCATCGCTTACGCTTTCGAAGACACCGTGGGTTTCATTGACCAGTTTGGAAAGGAGATTGTACGCCCGGCCCGGATCACCAGTTGCGAGAGTTTCAATATGGGTGCGCGGAGAAGTCACTGGGGTTGCGGTTTCGGCGTGTTCCTTCCAGGCAGTCACCATTGGCGCGCAACCCTCTGCCTGGATTGCAGCAATGGCGGGCACCTTATCGACGAAATTCATCTTCTTTAGCTCAGAAAACCCTTTATAAACTCCCAGCGGCCCCATTCCGCCGCTAACCGATTGAATATACCAGTCTGGAGCACGCCAGATGGGCCGGGAATTTCCATTACCCTTAGATTCTGGTCCGAGCTTGGTGGTAAGTTGTTCAGCAAGTTCGAACGCAATGGTTTTCATTGCTTCGATGGACGTAATGGTGCGGGCGCCCATATCCAGGTAAAGATTGCGCTGGCGGGCGAATTCGGCGGCGACTTGTTTGGCCTGATCGTAAGAGCCGGTGACTTTGACCACCTGGCTGCCATAGATGGCGATTTCGCGCATTTTAACTGCCGGAACCAGGCTTGTAACAAAAGCCCATAGTTTTATCCCGGCCCTTGCACAATAAGCGGAATAGGATATGGCCACATTACCGGTGGAGGCGGCCACCATTTCGGTGATCCCGGCTTCCTTTAGGGCGGCTATCGTGACGGCAGCCTGTCGATCTTTAAATGAAGCGGTTGGCCCCTGGCGTTCGTCTTTAATAAAAATGTTGGGGCAGCCCAGCATCATCCCCAGGTTGGCAGCCTGGATCAGCGGCGTCCCGCCCTCGCCTAGCATGATCACCGGGTTGGGATTACGGACTGGTAGTAGTTCTCGATAGCGCCAGAGGTCGAAGGAACGTCCGGATACCTGCGAAGGGAGAATTTTTGAAATAGCCTCATAATCGTAATCAGCTTCCCGCCACGAGCTATTACAACGTGGGCAGTTGATCGAGGTCGGAAAATAGGGGGCAGTATGCCCGCAATCAAGACAACGGACGATAAATGACATATTATAGAAATTCCCTTTGCAGAAAGATTTAGTATCTATAAAATTGTGGTGGTACCGGATATTAAATTATACAGCGAAGCTGGACACAACTAAAACGCGAACTCTCGTGAATTTCAGGATAGTTGCTTACTTAATACGTTTGAGTGCTTTATCCAGCGAAGAAAGCAATTCATGTTCACTTAGTGAGCCTTTGCTAAGCAAATTCTGGCCGAACTCAGCCAGTTGGTTTTGCTGTTCGCCAGTGAGTTCAGCACCGCTGACTACGATAACCGGGATATCACATAACCCGCTGGTAGTGCGTAGCTTCTCCAGGATCGTAAACCCATCCAGATCGGGCATGAACAGGTCAAGGATAACCGCCTGAGGAGGCTTGTTCGAAAGGATTTCCCATCCCTGTGGTCCGCCGTGGGCAAGTATAGGATTGTATTGACCTTGTCGAAGAATCCTCTCCATCAGTCGTGAGTCTTCCACATCATCGTCAATGATCAGCACATCGTGGATATCATCCTCGCCATTCAACCGATCCAGAGCATTCAGCAGATCTTCCTCCAGGATGGGTTTCACCAGATAATCCGATGCGCCCAGGCTGAAACCTTTCTCGTCTTCCTCAAGAATACTGCAGACGATGATGGGAATATCACGGGTATCAGGGTCATTTTTAAGTTCTGCCAGAACGGTCCAGCCATCCCGCCCCGGCATCATTACATCCAGAGTAATGGCATAAGGTTTTAATTGCTTGGCCCGTTCAACGGCCTGGGTGGGGTCGGTAAGCGAAACAACCTGGTAGCCTTGCGGCTGTAGAAAACGCTCGTACAGGCTGATCACCTGGGCATCATCGTCGATCGCCAGGACCACCTTTTCTTCGCGCCGGCCATCCGGCCTTGTCCGGTTTTCCACAACTTTTGGCAGAGGCAAAGTGAAGAAGAACGTGCTGCCTTTTCCAAGTTCGCTGGTAACATCGATCAGGCCGCCGTGTAGTTCGACCAGGCGGCGGGAGATCGAAAGGCCCAGGCCGGTGCCACCTGTCTTGCGCGTGGGCGATGCGTCTACCTGCGAGAAGGGCTGGAACAACTTACCCCGATCTTCAAGTGCAATGCCTGCACCGGTATCCGTGACTTTTATTACCACTTCCGGTTGTCCGTTTGACCGGGATTCTACGGCAGCCGAGATGGTGATGGTACCTTCGTCGGTGAATTTGGCCGCATTTGAGAGCAGATTGATCATCACCTGGCGCAAGCGCATCGCATCTGCACGAATAATCGGAATATTAGGTTCGATATCTTGGACAAGTTTCACCTGCTTGTCCTTAAGCAAACCACTTACGGTGGGAACTACACTCTGGAGCAATTCGCTGACATTAACATCGTCAAAGGCCAGTTCCATCTTCCCGGCATCAATCTTGGAGAGGTCGAGAATATCGTTGATCAGGCGGAGTAAATGCTGGCCTGAATTGTATATGGCGCTTAGATCTTGTTCCTGCAGATCAGTTACGGGACCGTCTATACCTTTAATAATAACTCGGGAAAAGCCGATGATCGAATTGAGAGGCGTACGCAGTTCATGGCTCATGTTTGCCAGGAACTGGCTTTTCAGGCGATCCAGTTCGCGCATTTCGGTGATGGCCTGCTGGGCCAATTCGTATGAACGCGCGTTGTCAATTGCTACCGCCACCTGGTCAGCCAGTGCCAGCAGTACACCGATATCATCTTGCTTGAATGCTTCGGTCTCCTTGGATTGGAGATCAATGACACCTACCATGCGCCTCCCGATCCGGAGGGGAATCGCTGCTTCTGAATGGGTTTCCGGTAGCAATGGATTTGGCCGGAAGATTGAGTCTGTGGCAGTGTTATTGACGACCAGGGGATTTCCTGTGGAGGAAACCGTACCAACAATGGATCGGGAACCGACCGGAAGAGAATGGTGCCGCTGTAGCATTTCTTCCCCAACCTTGCCGGTGGCCGATTTTAATACTGCATTAAACCCGGTCTCTTCGATGGTAAATATGGCCGCGTGATAGAAGCCGAACCGATCCTGGATCAGGTTGACCGTTCGACTGAAAAGTGTGTCCATATCGAGCGTGGAAGTAACCAAACGGCCGATCTCCGCCGAGGTTGCCAGGTACTCATTTTGGCGGCGTAAAGTGTGTTCGGAGGACTGGGTTTGTTCGAACAAGCGTGCATTTTCAATGGCAAACCCCAACTGGCGGCCGATGGTTTGCAGCAACGGGAGAGTATTCTCGCCAAACGGACCGGCAGTTTTCCGGTATCCGCATAATGTACCGAGTACGTTTCCTTTTGATTCAATCGGGATCCCCAGGTATGAGAAGAATCCGTTTTCCATTTCTCCGATTAATTCAACCGGTGCACCATCCCGAAAGTCCTCGAGAATGAGCGGACTTCTTTGGGAAAAAACGACCGCATTTAATGAATTTTCCATTCCTTCTGCAGGGTCATCTGGCATCCTGCCTGGCAATCCGATCCGGGCGGCCTGCTCAAGCTTATCACGCACCGGGTTGTACATTGTAATCAAGCCGCCGTCAAACCCAACCGCTTCGATTGCCCGCTCGAGAACGATATTCAGTATCTCATTCAATTCCAATGTTTGGCTGGCAGATCCAATAATTTCATTCAAAGTCGCCAGTTCTGTATTTCGCTGCTGCGTTTCGTGCAGCAGGCGGGCGTTTTCCAGGGCCAGCGAGAGTTGATCGGTGACTTGTTGTACCAGTAGCTGTTCATCCTCACTCCACCTGCGTTTTTCAGGCGGCTGGGATACTTCCAGTACACTCCAGGTATTGGTATCTGAACGGAAAGGGTAGGTAATGGTACCCGGCTCACTCGTTTGGGTTTGCTGAGCAACCATTTGCGGCTCGGGTCCAAGCATGCGCGTGCCCAATTCGGTGCGCAGATTTTTGGCCTTGGGCTGTTTGGGTTGGGCCGGGATCGGCTTCTGTTCCTGGGTACCCCAGACGTGTTCCTCGCCAGCCTCAGGCGCGGTCGGAGCGGTTACCTGTTCCTGTAACGATGGTTCTTCGGCTTGCTTGATATCTGTAAATAACTGATCAAGCCGCTTCTGAATTCGTTTGCTCGACATATTGGATCAACTCCTCAGCCAGACTGCGATACTGTAAGGCACCGCGGCTATTTGGTTTATATTGGGTAATGGAAAGCCCCAGGATCGGACTTTCGCGCAGCTTTGTATCAATTTCTATAACCGTTTTAAAGAGACCGATACCAAAAGTACGTTCCAGTTGGTCGCGAATATCCCGGTGTGTGCGATTACGCTGGTCAAGCAGGGTAACCAGAATCCGGTAAGCTAATTTTGGATTGTCCTCTGCCCGGACCTGGCGGATAATGGACATCATGTCTCGCAGCGCGTAGGCGGAGAAATATTCTGCCTGTGTTGGAATGACGAGCAGGTCAGCGGCGGTGAGCGCATTGACCGTTATGGCTCCCAGCGAGGGTGGGCAGTCGATCAGGATGATCTGATAAGGCAACGGATTGGCACCTTCGATGGCGTTACGTAACCGGGAAGTGTAGTTCAAATAAATGGGCAGCACTTGTTCGGCTTGTTCAAGGCCGGTGTTTGCCGGGATTAGGTCGAGGCCGGCAATGGTGGTGGCCCGGCAGGAATCCAGCAGCGGGGTGGCGTCCAGGAGAATGTCGCCCGATGTATGCTCGGTCTTGCCCGGTTCAAACCCAAGCGCTAGTGTCAGGTTTGCCTGTGGATCGAGATCGATCAAAAGCACCTTCTGGGCAAGTTCGGCGAGCGCCGCACCCAGGGATAGGGTGGAGGTTGTCTTGGCGACGCCGCCTTTTTCATTGGATATTGCAATTATATAGGGCATGTTCTACTCTCTTCTTCCCAATCTAAGCAGCCTCGGTAGGATGAATCGTTTTGTTCTTTACCGGATCGAGTTCCTGTTCGGTATTTTGATCCGCAAGCGGACGAGAATATGGGCGGATCTGAATATCGTTGGCTCCCAGAGCACGCTTCAGCTCATCCAGAGCGGTTTGCAGCATGATTTCAGGGTCGGACACACTCCGAATGTGGTTGGATATTTCTGAAACTTTCCGTTCGCGGTCAGCCCGACGTGTGGTTTCTTCAAACAGGCGGGCGTTTTCCAGCGCCAGGGAGGCGCGTTCTGCGATCGCCCGGATCAAGGTCAGCTGGCTCTCAGAAAGGCTGGTAGATGTGTTGCTGCGTATGTCGAGCACACCGATTACCTGATCACGTAATTTAAGCGGGATGGCAAACACATTGGAATTGGCTATGTTTGAAACTGCTTCGCCCCTCTGGAAAGCGGATAGGATCTCCGGCAGATCGATTGGATTTTCAATCGGGTTGGTTTTGCCATCCGTGTACTGGAAACCAGTCAAATCGACTTCCTGTGGTAATTTTTCCCAGGCCTGGCGCAAGTACTGACCATAGGCTGTGCGGGATTCGGAAAGCGCCTGGGCGGTCTCGCTGAACAAACGCGCATCCTCGATGATGATGGCAGCCTGATCGGCCAGAATATTCAGAATTTCAATATCTTCCGAAGTGAAAGCATCCGGTGCTTCGCTTTGGATATCCAGGGCTCCGGTCACCCGGTCGCCAACTTTGAGAGGCAAAATGGCTTCAGAATGGGTGGAGGGCAAATCAGGGTAATTGAATTCTGCCGAGGGAGCTACTTGCGTTTTTCCACTTGCTATTGCCAGACTGACAAAACTTCCATCTGCCAGGTCAATATGGAAATTTTTGGTCAGCATGTGGATGCCAGCCGGGCTATTGGATGCGCGCAGGGCGGCATACTTGCCGCCCTCTTCAAGTAGAAAAATGCCAACATGGTAATAGCCAAAATGCTCTGAAATCAAGCTCGTCATTTCAGATAAAAGTTGTGCCGGATCGCGGCGAACGGTAGTGACACGGGCTACTTCTGCGACTGCTTCAAACTTCCCGGCACGGCGCTGCGATTGTTCGTTCGCATCTGGCCAGTTCGGCAGTCCGTTCTTCAACTTGCTTTTCCAGGCTGGCCCGCAGCGCAACCAGTTCAGTGTTACTTGCCAGGAGCTTGCTTTCACTGGCCCGGGTATGCTTGATGGAAGCATTCAAATTACTGACGGCCAGGTAGGCAAAAATGGCGTTAACGATGAATACCCCGGTCAGGTATATGGCAGTATTGAACGGTGTATCAATTGGCTGGGAAATGAGTCCGGCACCCGCAACATAGGCAAGCGCGAACCCGGCAAGAATACTCAAGACGGTAAAAGTCAGCAAGCCCCATGGCCCCAGCAGCACGCCGGCCAGCAGGATAACCGCTGTCATCCCTAAAAAGGTTGAATCGTATATACCCGTCTGGGTGCCGGCATTAACCACTAGCGCCACAAAACAGATGGCGATGAACACCGCAGCGGTCTGGCGCAGGTAGCCATGCCGCATCACAACCAGCAGTATGGCAATGGCCAGAGCCAGACCCAGAAAAATCCAATAAGAGAGTGTGCCCAGTGGGTAACCAACGACACCGAGAAGAATGTCAACCCCGAGGAAGAAAACAATTGACACGATATAAATGGCATTTAACTGCCGGGCCAGACGCGTGGTTTCTTCGGATGGGAATTCGGGCACAGTGAAAATTTTTCGCAACCAGCTAGGCATAAGATTCCTTTTCTAATGGCTTTCCATACTCTGGTCACCCTGGAGTTGGATGATGATTTCTGTTTCTGGCAGGACGCGACCGAGTTCCTGTACGGTCGTGCGAAGAATGTTACGCAGGTTAACGGAACTGCCGATCTTGGTTGAGATTTCACTGATGGCAAGCTCGGTATTGGCACGCAGGCTGATGTCCTGATACAGACGTGCGCTCTCCAGTGCAGCGCCTAATTGGATGGAAAGTGCATCTGCCATGGCAATGGTCTCAGGTGTCCACCTGAGGCTTCCTGCGGGTTTTTCCATACGAATGGCTCCAATGCTCTGTCCACGGATTTTTATAGGCATGTGGAGCACCATGTCATCATTTTCCAGTACATTTCGCCCGGTCTGGATGGCCTTCCTGAACCCGGGACTGGCATTTTCGGAAACAGGAGCTGCCTGACCTTCGCCTAGGCTGACAAATCCGACTGTCCCCAGTTTTTCACGTAAAAGACGCTGCCAGGCTTCTGCACTGATATTGCCATAGGCACGCTGGGCAGTATCCAGGGCAATCCGATTTTCTGAGAACAAGCGCGCATTCTCAATGGCAATGGCGATCTGATCTGCCAATACTTTTACTGTTGTAATATCTTCCTGGGAAAAAGCGGCTTCTTGCGTGCTCTGGATATCAAGGGCGCCCAGGGTTTTGCCTCCCACAATCAGCGGGAGTGCCATTTCAGATTGAGTTGCAGGTAAATCCGGGTTATTGAAGAATGCGGAGTCTTCACCCACGTTCAGGGCGATACGGGGTTGGCCTGAACCGGAGACATAGCCCACAATACCTACCTGACCTACCTTGAGTTTATGTCCACGTGCCAGCATACGCTGCCCCCCCTCACTGTTGGTGGCCCGTAACACTGCATATTCACCACGCTCATCCAAGAGGAATATGCCGACATGGTAGAAACCGAACCGCTGGCTGATCAGGCGCGTGGCCTGTCGCAAGAGTTCGTCCAGATCACGCAGGCGGGCGGCTGTGCTGCCTACATCTGCCGCAGCCTGTAATTGGATGGCGCGCCGCTCCAATGCCTGGGTGCGCTCTGCCACGCGTTGTTCTAGGCTGCCAACCAGGTCACGTACGCGTTCGTTCATGGAATTAAATGTCGTGGCTAATTCGCCGATTTCATCCTGTGTGGTTACCTGCGCAGAAGCGTTTATATCGCCCTGGGTAATTTGTTCGGATGTGCGGGTCAAACTTAAGATCGGCGAAATAAGCACCTGAGTTAATCCCAGGGCGATGGCGATACTTATCAAGCTGATCAAAATACTGATCGCCACCACATTTCGGGTTTGCTGTTGTACCGGGGCCAGCAAGGTATTCTGTGGAACAAAAGTCACCATGTACCACTTTAGGGAAGATAGTTCCGATGCCGCCGCCTGGTCGGGGGCAGAGCCTGTACTCGCGTTTTGCGTTTGCGCGGGAACAAAGTTTCCAGAGAAATTTGGCGTCCCGGATATATTTTTCAATCCTTCTGTCAACCCATCCATGTGTACAGTTAATTGAGCCGCTGGCAGGGTTGGTAGTCGGGTGGCGTCAACCAGGGAAGTGATCGTATTCGTGTCGGGCGGATCGATGATTTTATATACCAAATCTGGGTTGGCGCTATGGGCCAGGATAATATTGTTTTCATCCAATAGCATGGCATCCACATCCGGGCCGAGTTTATTGCCGTTACGAACGATGAGTTGTTGGAGCACCGAAGCAGAATAGACAATATCCAGAACACCAATTGTTATTCCGGACGTGGTGCGGATAGGTGCACTGAAATGAATAATACCGCTTCCATTTGTTGAAACGGTCACTGGAGACACATACGGAAGGCCGTTTTGATAGGGGGTCAGATAGTATTGATATGTTTACTCCGTTGAGCCCGACCTCGTCCTGATCGGTGCTCAGTTGAATTGTTCCAGCCAAATCAAATACTTTGCAGGAAACAATATTAAGCGGATCTTTCCTTAACAGCGAATACAGGTCAATGGCGGCTGCTTTTTCCAGGTCTGTTCCGCGTGGAAACAGCTTACCGCGCCCGTGGTGGCGACGATGGGTTGTGGAAATATAATCGACGAGAGCCGTACTCTGGGCACTGGTTCTGGCAGAATCGAGGTTAATTTGAATAAATGAGTTAACCGTAGGCAGCAAGCTGGTTGGACGATGAAACCAGGCCTTGATTTGCCTGGCCGATCAGGTTTGATTGCAGGTTATCGCTGGTGATGGAAGTTATTATTGCCGTTGGAATGATCGTCAGGATTCCCAGGATCAGGATCATCTTGACTCGGAATGAGTAGGTATTAAGATTAAGAGCTACATAAACACCAAATAAAATCACGACGATAATGGATGCCCATTGAGCAAAAAGTGCGGTTTGTGCGCTTGCTCCTGTTAGCGGACTGATTGGTTTAAAAGTGCTGGTTAATTGGATGACAGACCGGCCTACAATCGCCAGGATGACTATCCAGATAAATTCTCTTTCGGATAATGATTGGATGGCGATCACGATCGGTACAACTACGATTATCAATTCGGCTACCGTCGAGTAGGTGGTTTGAAGGGAAACAATTGCAATTATCAGGAAACCAATATAAACCGCCGCGATCAAGAGGTAACTGGCAATATGCGTCTTCCCTTTCAAGCCCAGGAAAATCGCCACCAAACCCACAATGCTCATAACGATTGGTACGGGGTTAACAATAATTTCCTGGATATTCTTTGGCGCCAGCAAATCTCCGATCGTTGCCAGGCTAAATACGATAAATGCCAGGGTGGTTATTCCAAGTGTCAATAGTACCCGGCGGGTTATTGGTGGGAGCTGTTTGAACCAGTTGCTTAGCTTCTGCATTTTGTATCCTATCTACCCATGAAACTCATCGGAGATGGTATTTTCCTATTTCAGATAAGAGGGATCAAGCAGGGCCTCGAGATTGGGCGGATTGGTTAAATAACCTGCCGTTATCAGAAAATCCCGGTTTGTACCTGCAATATAATAGATTGAACTCGGATCTGAACCTGCCATATTGGAAAACAGACTGAGATTATCCCTGATCGTATAGAGCGTTATATTGCCGGTCGCTTGTAGGTCACTGCTGCTCAGGCCGGTCGCTTTCGCAATAATCGCAAGTGATTCTTGCGGATGGCTGATGCGATATTGCACCGCCTCATCCCAGGCTTGAAGGAAAGCACGGATGTCCTGCGGACGCTGATTCATCACACTGGTACGGAAAACAATCAGGTTGGGCAGCAAATTGGAAATTGCATCGCTTTGATAAACCACTACTTTGCCCTGTTTAAGGGCCTGGGTGGTATAAGGCTCCCACACCAGGCCGGCATCAATCTGGTTGGGAATGTTTTTTGAAACCTGGTCGGGTGACATTTCAACATAGGTAACGTCGTTTACTGTCATGAACTTGGTCTTGAGCATGTCAGTTACAAATATTTCGCTGGATGTATGCAGGTTTAACCCAATCCGTTTTCCTCGCAGTGCATTCAGGGTTTTAATATCGGGTGAAGCCACAATGGTATATTGGCCGCCATTATCGCTGACCATCACTGCTTTGATATCGGCTGAATTTGCTGCCAGCAGGAAATCGCTCATCGAAAAGATGCCGCCGTCCAGTTTTGCCCCGGCCAGATCGGGGAGACCTGTTGTCGAAGAATTGTAACGGACTGGTTCGACATTTACGCCATGCGCTTTGAAGAAGCCCATTTGATTTGCAACCAGCAGGGTGTAATCCCCCTGCCATAAGTTCCATTCGATCTTCAAAGGGGCCGCGGTGGGCGGAGGTGTTGCGCCCGAACAGGAAACAGATAGACAGACTATTAATGCAAAGATAAAACCAATTACCGGGCTTTGTTTACTCATGGCTTACCTCTGCTGGCTCACTTTTCTCAGCCAACTCCAACCTGACTTCCGCTCCGCTCAATGCAAGCGATTGCCGCATCTCATTAACCGCTGTTTTTAGGATCGTTTCGATATCCAACGTTTCACGCATCCGCGTGGTAACCTGGGCAATCACCCGCTCCCTCTCAGCGCGTTGTTGTGCCTCGGCCACCAACCGGGTATTTTCGAGCGCAAGGCTTACACGGGATGCCACTGTTTCGAGCAGTACTTTTTCATCTTCCTGCCATTCGTGGTTGACGTTGTCGTTATCATACCCAATCACGCCAATTATGTTTTCGCGTAGCATGATGGGGGCTGCCAGGCGTGCTTGTGGGATTGTTTCTTCGCTTATGAATGAAACGGACTTTCCATCCAGTAATTTCCCGGCAACTTCCGGGGGAAATGTTTCATTGGCTGACTAGAACCTGCAAACGATTATAGGTATACCCAATCATTCCACCGCTTGCCAGTTGTTCCCAGGCACTCCGGACGGTGCCTCCCACCAGCAAACCGATTTCTTCGATACGATCTTTCAATTCGTTTAGCAGTGCGAATATTCGCCATGGAAAGGGCAATTTGATCGGTAAGGGTTTGTAATGTTTCTATTCCGATTTCCTGAGGATTGGGAGATTCATCCTGGATGTTCAGCAATCCATATAGCCGCTCATTGCTAACCATGGCAAAGGTTAAATTTGTTTGCATATCCGGAAGACTTTTGGGAGAGTCGATATAATAATTCCACCCGCCGATCTTAAAACGCAGGGCGTTGGCGCTTATTACCAGGTTCGTGGATTCACTTCTGATAACATTCAATTGGGTTCCGGTCGGCGGAATAGGTTTCCCTGGTTGGCTGCAGGATACCTGCAGGATTACATTTTCCTCCACCTGGTCCAGGACAAAAATGCTTACATTTTCCATTTTGTTCTGGTCTATCAGTAAATTGGCGGTTTGTTCAAGAAGTTCTTCTTCGCCTTTTACATTATTTGCAATCCTGGATATGGCCGCAACAGTCAGCAGGGTGGTATTGCGCTTTTCAAGTGCGGAGGTACGCTGTTTAAGAACGGTCTGGTTTGCTTCGAGTAAAGAATTGGCTGCTTCCTCAGCTTTTTCTTTCTCCATGGCCTTGCGGGATATAAAGGAAATACTGTGGATGGCCATGTAAAGTAACAAAGCAATAACGATCAATTCAAAGCTATACCATAGAAGCATCGGGATGGTGCCTACTTCGTTATAAGCAGGAAGGAGCTCTTCGATTCTCGGCAAAAGCCAGGCTTCCAGCAGCAATCAGCGAAAAGCAGCAAATACAGAATCCGGCGCGGTTGCCGATTGTCAACCCGGCTATTAAAATGATGGCTGCAAAGCAACCGAAGCTTATGCTGCGGACACTGCCACCGAGGGCAATTTCAAGAACCAGAGCAGCCCATAAAAGTGAAGTCAAAATCGCACTCGCTAGTTGGATATGTCTTATTTGGATCACTACCAACAAACCGAATTCGATGATAAGTATAATGGCGGCAATCATTATCTGTCCCGGCAATTGAAGAATGACGGTAGAGATCAAATAAATGAAGGTCAATACCAGCGTGCCGAGCAAAATCGTATGGCTGTTGCGCGCCTGGGCAGCCTTTACGGGGTCATCAAAGGCGGGTGGGTTGAATAATTTTATGAAGCCGGATAGCATTGATTCGCCTCTTCCTCAATCGACCTGTTGATCTTGCTCAGGTCCCGAATTAACTAAACCAATTTGAATAAATGTTTTTGGCATGCCCAAGGCATTCCCCAACTCCCGCACGGTGTTTTGCAGAAGCGTTTCAAGGTTGGTGGATTGTTGCACCTGGGCTGAAATCACATTGATCTGCCGTTCACGCAATGCCAATCGTTGCGCGTCTTGAACCAGACGGGCATTTTCAAGGGCAAGGGCAAGGCGGTCGGCTGCTTCCTCCACCAACCTGTGGGTTTCTTGTGGGATATCCGTTCCCTGGAATTGCAGATTTTAATGTTCCAAGGGTCAGCCCGCGTAACCGGATCGGAACAGCCAGGGTATTAGCGGTTTTGTCAGTTCGGCGTCTGGCAGGTGCTGTCCCGTCCTTCTTCATTACATGAATTCCTTCTATAGGAGGATTCCGGAAGGGTTTCCATGGTCACCCCATCATATTGGTACCCCAAATATCCATGACGCAGTTCCAGGAAATTTCGCCAGGTTCGGGATGTATTATTTTGCAACGTCTGTTCGAGGGTAGTGGCGTTTTGTCGTAATTCCTGGAGAAGTTGAGACCTTTCAATCCCAATGTTTATTTGGTCAGTCACGATTTGCATGAAGGAAATACTGCTTTGATCAAAAGCATTGATTTTATCGCTTTGAATATCCAGGATGCCGACAATACGATTCGAGACCTTCAGAGGCAGCGCCATCTCTGAGCGCGTGTAAGGTAAAAGCGGATTTTGAAAATGGAAGGCATCTGTTCCGACATCCAATGCAATCCTTGGTTCGCCGGTTTTGGCGACATATCCTACAATGCCTGTTTCCCCGATTTTTAGTTTGTGTTTGTTTGCAAGCATTAATTGTCCGGCATCACTCCCCGCGGCTTTTAGAACTGCATATTCTTCATTATCATCCACCATGAAAATACCAGTGTGGTAGTAGCCAAATCTTTCTTTGATTAATCGTGTGACCTGGTTCAATAAGGTATTTATATCTTGAATGGTGGATACCTGGCGCACAATTTGGGCAGCATTTTGTAGCTCGAGGGAATGTTTTTCCAGTACACGCGTCCGGTCAGAAACTCGCTCTTCCAGGCCACCGATCAACTCTTGCAGTTGATCCGTCATATTATTGAAGGCACTGGCGAGCGCTTCTACTTCAACTCCACCACTCACTTTGGCTCTCTGTTTCAGGTCGCCGCCTGCAATGACGGTGGCGGTATCGGTCAGTTCAATTAGTGGAATTGCCAACCGGCGGGCCAATAACACGCCCGCCACAGCGGCCAGAGCTGCCAACGCCAGGATAATTCCAACTGAAGCAACTCCCGCTTGAATAATCGCACCATAAGCTTCCTGCCAGGGCAATTCCGTAACTACTGCCCATTCAGGCGTTCCCAGAGAAGCATAAGTACCAACTACCAATGCGCCGTTCATGCCGGTGTACAGGCTTGCTCCTTTTACTGGATTGGTAGTGGGGTTGTGGATGAAGCTATTGACCGCGCTAATAGTACTTACATCCTCGCCATTCAATGAAAGTGAGGTGTTTTTGAACGCGATCAGTTTACCCTGGCTATTTACTACATAGGCGTAGCCTGTGTTACCCACCTTAAGTTGATCTACCAGATTGAACATGGAGATCAGGTTTAATTCAGCCACCAGTGTCCCCTGGAACTCTCCCACCACGCTGGTCGACGGAACTGCCATGAGGATGACCGGTTCAAAGTTGACTTGATCGAAATAGACCTGGCCGATATACCGCTGCCCGTTCTGGGTTTGTGCCAGTACATCACTCGTTACCAGGTCGGTTATTAATTTCGAGCCACTTGATTGGACCCGGGATGCCACAGCTGTTTCATTTTTTTGGGCATCGAAAATGGCAAATTGGCGAAAGGCCGGTTGGTTCGCCAAAAGACTTTGTAGAATCTGGACTTGTGCGGCTGGTGATAATGTATTTGGATGAATCAGGCCAACCGTCGATGTCAGTACATTAAAATTTTCCTCGATGAAGCTACTGACTGTCCTGGCTGCATCCTGAGCGATTACCTGCTGTTGGCTGGAAACCGCTTGTTGCTGGGCCCGGATATTAAAGAATAATTGCAAGCTGCCGGAGCCTATCAAGATGACGATACTCAAAATTAAGAATGCAGTTGCCAGTGTGGCAGACAGGCTTCTTGTGCGCCGGGGATTATTTTTCTTGGTTTCCATGCTCATATTGGTTTATCCGTATGCCAGAACCTTAATGTCAGGATGCATCGTCAGACGTGGGTTTACCAGATGGCGCCAGGTAAACAGAAACTTCCGTAACATTTGGCAGTTGATGGAGTTCGCGAATTGCGGTTTGAAGCAGAATATCCGGGTCCAAGGAACGGCTCAATTTAGCCGCCAGTTCACTCATGGATTGTTCCTGGGCCGCCCGGCGCTGGGCTTCGTCCAGCAGGCGGGCATTTTCCAGCGCCAGGCCAATCTGGCCGGCGATTTCGATGGCCAGGGACCGTTCAGTTTCGCTCCAGCTAATGTCCGCTGACCGTTGCAGCAAAATTGTCCCAAGTGGCTCACCTCGCAGTGTAATTGGAATTCTCAAAGGGTTCGTAATGTTTACGCCGTTGCCAGGGAGGGTTTCGGGAGCTTGCATCGCCGAGATTCCCATGTGTGCATACCGGTAGGAATGCTTGCTGCCACCCACTCGCTCCCGCCAAACGCGGCGAATATTCTCCGAAGTGCTGGTTTCCAACTTTTGAAGCGCATCCTGGCTTTCCGTGATCAGGCGGGCGTTTTGTATGGCCAGGCCAATTTGGTCAGCCAGGGTTTGCAGCATTTCCACATCATCCTGTTGGAATGCAGATGCCTCGGTTGATTGGATATCGAGGACACCCAGTACTTTTCCGCGCGCCGTCATTGGTATGGCCGCTTCAGACCGGGTTAATGGGAGATCGGGATTTTTATAAAAATCCGGATCCACTTCAACATCCATCACTATTCGGGCTTTGTTCTGATTGGCAGCTGCACCTACAATGCCTTGGATACCAACCTCCAGTTGGTGCCCGCGTGCCAACATTTTTGCACCCCCTTCGGAAGAAGCTGCCATTAATACCGCGTGTTCTCCAAATTCATCCAGCAAGAAAATGCCGGTATGATAAAAACCAAATCTATTGGAGATCAGGTCAACTGTCTGTTTGATCAAAATCTGGATATCTTGAAACTCCGCCGCATCGTGAGCAATTTGGGCAGAGGCTTGCAGGCGCAAAGATTTGCGTAGCAGGTCGGAAGTACGTTCTTCAACTTTTTGCTCAAGATTTTGGATCGTATTTCTCAGGGAAGAGGTCATTGTGTTGATTGAAAGGGCCAGTTTCCCGATTTCGTCACGTCCCTGGACCCTTGCTTCAGAAGAAAGTTCACCTTGCGTGATTTTTTCAGCAGTATGTGTCAATGCCCTGAGCGGTGAAGTCAGGCTGTTACCAATGATTAGGGTAATAAGTAGTGCGCCAACCAAAATTGCAATCACCAGGAATAAGCTGCGGGAGGTGGTATTTGCTGTTTCTTGAGCGATTTGTTGTCTGGCGGTGATCGCATTGGCTAAAAGTTCGTTGGAAGGCACGATAATGACCAGCCCATAATTTACTTCCGGGATGGGATCATAGGCAACGAACCGGTCAACGCCACCGATGTTGATGGTCTCGATGCCGCTGTTTCCGGTGGCGGTATTACTGAATACCTGGAACAGACCGGCCGGTATCGAGGTAAGTTTTTTTGGATCCAATACATCTCCGAGTGGGATTGTTGTGGAGTTAAAGCCTAGATCACTATAACCGGCTGCTGGCATGGCAATTAATCGTTTATCTTTGTCAATAAGCAACGCATAACCGGTCTTGCCTACTTTGATATTGGAAACCAGATCCGATATTCGATTGAGTTGAATATCCATAGCAACCACACCACGGAAATTTCCTCCAGCGTCAATGACGGGTGTACTGGTTGTTACCACCAGACCATGCAGTGCAGCATCGAGATAGGGGTCTGACCAAACGGATTGATGGCCCGGGTTTTGTGCCGGAGAAGCATTTATATACCAGGTTCGGCTGGTCACGTCGAAATCTGGCGGCACAACAGAGGCCAGGTCAATATTCGGATAATAGATTGTCTCTCCAGATTTGCCGCCAAAATAAATGGCTACGGTATCTGGATTTTGTTTGAGAATTGTGGGCGCAGTCAGGTCTAATTGTTTGAGAGTATTTAACTCGGCTACCAGATCGGGTGTAAGGTCTTGCTTTGCAGGGATAAAAACCGAACTGGGTTCTGTCTTCGAGTTATCCCAACTCCCGTTCGATAAGCGTGCCAGCGCTTTCGATCCATCCCAAAAGGCCGTATTATTGAGAGTAGTTTCCTGTGATAAAAGGTTGGATGCATTTGCACCGATATTCGAGATGTCTCTTCCCATGAGTACAAAGAAGTTATTTAGCGTAGTGGCCTGTGAGACACTGGTATTGCTTAAATTTTCCTGTGCCTGTTGAGCCACGTTCGTATCCAATTGATTGGATAAATAAGCGTTTGCCTGGCTTGATCGTGAATAGACATAGTACCCGGTAGCGGCAACTGCAATAATGATGATGAGCATGTTACCGAGGATTAATTTGGCGCGCAGGCTGAGCGAACCAAATAAAGGTCTTTTTTTCACCACAAGGTCAGTCGACAGAGGTTGATTGTTCATATCGCCTAGTTATCATATCGCCTAGTTATCATCCAGTTTTAGTTCGATTGTTGCTTCATCAGCACGCAAAGCACGCCCGAGCTCTTTGATGGCGGTTTGAAGGATGGTATCGGTATTGGGGGAAGACCATATTTTTCCCGTTATTTCTGCCGTCAGGCGTTCCCGCATTGCCATTTGCTGGCTTTCATCCAATAAGCGGGCGTTTTCCATGGCCAACGCAGCCTGGGTGGCAACGGCTTCAACAAGACTGCGTTCTTCCGGCGTCCAGTCTTGTTGTCCTTCCAGGTGCAATTGGCCAATGATTTGTTCCCGCAGGATTAGCGGAACATCAATGGCAGATAGAATGGCATCTGGTGAAAGTCCCTCTGTTGTAGAAGCATATTCATAGCTTTGTTTTTCCTGGGCGGATTCAGACCAGGTTCGTACAACGTTTTCTCGCTGTATCAAGCGTAACTCTTCAAGGCTCTTTTGCGTCTCCCGAAATAGACGGGCGTTTTCCAAAGTAGTCGCCACACTATTTGCCATGCCCTGGAGGGTCTCAACATCCTGTTCTTTAAATGCAGCTTCCTGTTTCGATTGCACATCCATAATGCCGATGATACGTTCGCCGACTATCAGGGGCAGAGCGATTTCCGAACGAGTATCAGGAAGGAGTGGGTTTTCGAAACGGACCGGTTCTATACCAACATCCAGCGCAATACGAGCCTGCCTTGTGGAAATTGCCGTGCCCACCATACTCTTACCGCCTATGGGGAGCCGGTGACCGCGCGATTTAAGAGTTTGGCCGGCTGAACCGGTGGCTTCCTTTAGAACCGCCCATTGTCCAGAATCATCGATCAGGAAAATTGCCGTGTAATAATAGCTAAAGCGGTCAGTAATCAGGTTGACCACCTTCTTTATCAGTTCGTCCGGATCCAGGATGGTGCTGGCAACATGGCTGACCTCGAGGGTGGCCTTCAGTTGCTCCGTTCGTTCAGCCACCTGGCTTTCCAGGGTTTCCTGTAATGTGTCCAGGCGCGAGATCATCCGGTTGAAATGCATCGCCAATTCGCCCACTTCATCGGTTGCTTCCACATTGGCTCGTAACTTAAGATCTCCATTTTCCACCTTGTTCAATACTGAGATGATGTGATGAATGGGATCGGATACAGAGCGGGAGAGCAGCAGGGATAGGCCAAGTCCCAGCAATAACGCGGCAAACGCAGCGATCAGAATTTGGACTTGCAGGCTTTGCAACGCCCCTTGCGTTCCGATAACACCGCCAATTAAAACGGTAATGGTACTGTGATATCCAACGGGCGCCACCAGCAAAACGCTCACCAGAACCATGATGAAAATAACCACCAGGAATTTGGTTAACATTCGTGCACCGGCCGAACCAGCCAGTTGATTTTCAAATTCTTCTGGCAGGAGAATTGCCCTGGCGGGGGAAAGCAGGTGCTCGAGGATTAACACGCCCACTGCAATGGTTACGGAAGCAGATACTGCCGAGCCCATGAGTATATAGATCAACTGGTTTGTTGAGGCCTTTAAACTGAGGCTCATAAACCCAAGCAAAGGCAGAATCATGATAAAGATGGATACGAGCAAGGTCGCAACACCGTAATGCCAGGGGGCCGAAGTGATTTGTTTCCACGCCACGAGCTCTTCGTTTTTGGTTGAAGTGGGCGTTTGAATCCCGTTCAGCCGTTTGCCGATCATCATGCGTGCCTGATGGTTGAAAAAATGAGCCCAGATGAGCAGCAGAATATTGCTTCCTATTAATGTACCCGCCGTAAAAAGTCCTGCCTGCCTGACCTGGGCCCCTGTCAATTCGGCGTTCGCCTGGATAAAAAATGCAACCGGAATAACCAATAAATCAGGGATAAGTTGAGCGAACAGAACCGCCAATACCAGGAAAAATCCACCGGTCTTTGCCAGGATTCGTCCCAGGAAGGTTGTAGAAAGATCGGATTTATCCATAAAATGTTATCCTCTCAACCTTTACTCTGAACCAGCCCGAGATTCAGCCTTGGTATCATCTTCAATTTCGAGCTTGATTTGAGCGCGTCTTGCCCCCAACACTTTGCTGAGTTCGCTGGTTGTGGTTGCCATGATCGTCTGCATATCGGTTGAACGGCGGATCTTGCTGGTTACTTCGTATAGCATGCGTTCGTGGTCCACCTGGCGGCGAACCTGTTCGATCAGGCGCGCATTTGAAATGATGGCAGCTAGGCTGCCACCTAACGTCCCCAGCATCTCCTCGTCGTTTTCGTTATATGCTCCGGCTTGATCGCTTTCAACATTCAAAACGCCTAACAAGTCTCCACGATACGAGAGCGGTATGGCCAATTCCGAGCGAACATTGGACCCCACTTGAATATAGCGCATGTCTTGAGATACATCATTTATTCGTTGAGGCTGGAGATGTACAGCAACCCAGCCTGTAATACCTTCGCCAAATGGGATGCTGAGTTGTCCCACTTCCTCAGAATATCCAGCGAACGAATTGATCTTCAATGTTTTACTGGCTTTGTCTGCCAGCAAAATGGAAACCCGATCACCCCCCAGAGTAACCTGGAGGCCCTGAACTGCACTGTTGAGCGCTTCTTCCAACGTTGTTCCGGAAGCCGCGGCAGTGGTTACATGGTGAAGCAAGCGGTGCTGTGATAGGTGTTCCTGGGTATCCGCGAACAGTTCTGAGTTGATCACTGCTATTGCCATTTGGTCAGACAGGATGCGTAGAACACTGATATCTTCTTCTCCAAAGGAATAAGGCAATACGCTTTGCACATCCAGGGCGCCTAAAATGCGTTGCCCCACTTTAAGCGGTAATGCAGCCTCAGCCCGAGTTTCCGGCAGAAGCGGGTTGGCATAATAGGTGGCGTCGCGATTCGTATCGTTGACGATGAGCGGGTCGCCGCTGCCGGTCACGTAGCCGACGATGGATTTGGAGCCCACTTTCAGTTTATGCCCGGATCGTTTCATTTGCGTACCGGCTTCCCCGGTGGCCTCGCGCACACTGGCAAATTCATTCGTTGAATCGATCAGGAATATGGCTGCATGGTAGAAATTAAACCGTTCACGAATAAGCGTAACTGCCTTATTAAGCAGTTCACCAAGATCAAGCGAACCCGAAATGTCGCGCGCAATCTCGGCAGCTGTTTGCAGTTGGATGGCGCGATTGCGTGTTTCTTCCAGCAGGCGGGCGTTAAATATGGTGCCTGCAACTTGGGTCGATAGTGCATTCACGAAGCGTAAATCATTGTCATCGAATGCAAACTCATGTTCCACATCTTGTACGACAATTGCGCCGATCACTTCATCAGCAACGAGCATCGGGGTTCCAAGCCAGGATTTTGCTGGCTTCCCGGCGATCTTTGCTCCCAAAGCGATTACACGTTTTTCTGTATCCTCGACTATCATAAGAGGCTGTTTTGTGCGGATCAAGATGGAGGTAAGCCCTTCGCCAACGGGGAAAGGCTCGATCTTATTTATGGCATTATCATCGGTGCCTTTCTCGAATAAATAGGGGACCGATATCGAATTGGTTTCCTGGTCATAGAGAGCTATCAGGAAATTCAAATTCCCCAATGTCTCGCGAATATGGCTGTGTAATTTGGCGTAGAGTGTTGGCAGGTCGCGAATCGTGGTTATTTCTTGGCTCATGAGAATGATCACTTCATCCTCGTTTAACCGGTGTTCGATATTTTCTTCCTCGCGGATGCGGTTAAAAGCTGAATTGATTATTTCTGTAATACCGGTATAGGATTGGAGCATGGCTGGTAATGGCTGATCAATCGCTGTCCCGACAATGATCAAAGAATCCATTTCTTCGTTGCTTGTGATTGGCAACAATGCCACGCTGGAGAAGTGCAAAGCCTCGATAAACTTGATCAGTTCAGGGTGAAGGGAAGGCAGATTGTTGGCTTCATCTGCGACGAATTTTTGCAATTCGGGATGATATTGTGCATAATTTAGCGCTGAAAGTTTACTGACTTCTTCCACCATGGCGTTATTACCAAGTTGTCTTAATATTTCAGCCGGTGAAACGTTGATCCATTCGGGTAATGAGGCGGGTTCACCCGTATGGGCCAGGTTGGAACTGGAGGCTACCCGCAGGTTGTCGTTTTCAGCCACCAGCAGGATTGCAGCCGTGGGCACCTCTCCAAAAATATGCTGGACCGCTTCAAGAACATCCTTGTCGTTTTTTGCCCGGGAGATATTTAAACTGAACAGGGCCGTCGTTTCCATTTCAACAATGTGCTCTCCAGATTTTTGTGTTTGCTGGATGCGGTCCAAGGTAATACCAAGTTGATTAACCAGGTTGATATAGGGTTGCAAGGTTGTTTGAACCAGCGGGGTTTTCTCGCGGGTGGCAAGAACCAACACCCCCGAAATGGCTCCATTGCGTACCATGGGGATAAGCGCCGCACTGAATATTTGCAATTGGCGTAGAACGCTGATGAGGTTGTAGGGAAGAGAGTTCAGGCGGTTTCTCTCGCCCAGGAAAATGCCAGTTGTCAGGAATGGCTCAAGATCGTTTATGGAAACGGCGATCAATTCAGGCAAAGATTGCCCTTCTGGCAACCGCGAGTCGGATTTTGCCGTTACCTTAAGAGCTTTTCCTTCTGGCACCAATAACATGCTCACATAGGCTGTCTTTGAAAAAAGCCCTTGAAGGATTGGATAAATCTCGTTTTCCGTCCCTGTTCGATCGATATTGTATCCGGCCAGATAAGTTTCGATTACTTCCTGGATACTGCCTTGTTCCACCTGGAGCAAGCGCACATTATGGATGGCTGTTGCGATCTGGCTGGCCAGAATCTCGAGGACCACGATGGTTTCATTATCAAATACGGTTGACCTGGTACTTTGCACATCCATGACACCCAATAAATTATCACCACTGAGGATTGGTATACAAATTTCGGACTGGTTCCCGGCAAAAAGTTCTGGATCCAGGTGCAAAGAATCTTCAGTAATTCTTGTATATAGCCTTTGTTGTTTATTTTCTGCCACCCAGCCAAGGAGCGACGGGGGGCCGAACTTCACGCGTTTGCCAGCCCTTAACAGCCTCTCCAGGTCGGATCCCTGGGCAGCTTTAAGCTCGAGAAAATGGTCGGTTTCGGATGCCAGATAAATTCCAACATCGGCGAAGCCAAAACGAGCTGCAGTCAGGTTCACCGCCTGACCGAGTAGCTGTTCAATCGATGAGGATGATATGATTTCCTGGGCAATCTCAGCTGCGATTCGGGTATAGCGAGTGCGTTCCTCCACGCGCTCCTCCAGCCTGCCTCGCAGACTGCCTATTTCGTCTTGTTGCAGTATTTCGGTTCTTTCCCGGTACCATGCGATCAGAACAAACACTCCCTCAACCAGGGCCAGCCCGAAGAAGAGGATCAGCTCCGTGCCGGATGAAACGCTGGCCATCAGTGGAAGGACACCAATGGTTATTAATACAATGACCGCGATGATGATGATTGTCAAAACGGGCAGAAGGATAATGCTGAGGGCAAAACTGGGGACTATTCCTATCAACAGGATGATAATAACGGCAGTTATTTCTGAAAATGTTACACCGATAAAAAAGCCGCCCAGGATCAAACCGCCGACCAGGAGGGTACTTCCTACGATGAAATTTTCAGACCGCCCAAAGGCACAGGCGATTGCCATTGAGACTGTCACGATAAACAGTCCGGCGATCAGGCTGGCTGGAAATCGGGCAATTAATCCAATAATTCCCCCAACGAAACTCACCGCTCCTAAAATCAATGAGATAACAATGGTGAGACGCGCTTGTTGTTGTGAACTCGTATCTTTTATATTCGGATTTGGTTCAAGGATCCTTTCGATCAGTCCTTTGGTAGTCAGTTTCTCTATTTCTGACGACATCAGGGTCTCCTTACCATACTAAATACGAGCAGGAATGTCAGTAGTGATACGATGAGACTAACTCAGTTCCCAAACTGGTTTACCATTCAGGATGTTTCGAATTTGATCCGGGAACTTGTCTGGATCAAGTGGTTTACCCAGAAAACCGTCGAACCCTGAGGAGCGAGCTTTATCCATTTGCTCCAGGCTGGCTTCCGCAGTAACTGCCACAATCGGAACCTGTTTCAGACGTTCAGAGGCGCGAATTTTCTTTAAGGCACCGTAACCATCCTCGTAAGGCAAACGGATATCCATCAAGATTAGGTCAAGCCTGGGTAAAGTATCTGCATATTCGACTACTTCATACCCGGAAGTCTTCCATTCGCAGTGGATTCCCAGATAACCCAACATGCGTGCGATCAGAACAAAATTCGAAACATTATCTTCAACGACCAGGACCGTACAATCCTTGGGAATCGCCGATTTTCTACCTGTCTGGGTATCGGACATGGGATTTCGAATTGTATCTTGAGAGCCGGGCATAGTTATTTTTTCCTCAGGTAACGCTCTATTTGTTGCGGAAGTATATCGATATCGATCGGTTTCTGGATATAGCCATCACAGCCGGCTTCCAGGGATCGCTCCCTGTCGCCGCGCATAACATTGGCGGTAAGGGCAACAATCGGAACACCCTCAAAGCCCGACATGGCACGGATCTGCGCTGTGAGAGTATATCCATCCACGTCGGGCATATTAATATCCATTAAAATAAGGTCTGGATGCATTAAATTAAGCGTTGTCAGCGCTTCAGCCGCATTAGCGGCTTCTTTTAACTCATACCCTTCGGCCGTGAGAATCCTGCGAATTAGCGTTCGGTTATCAACATTATCTTCAATATAAAGAATAACGGCACTGCTCATAGTTTTCATCAGCCTCCGTATTAATTATTTTAGCATGTCATTGGGCCAGACGCATAACAGCATCCTTACAATCTTATCAACAGATAATTGCTTACAAACAAGCAATCGGCAATTTTTAGCCTCCTTCCCATGGGCTAAAGGTATCATTATCGATCCCCATCCGCAGCAGGATTCGCCCGGCAAGGTCTGTTACCAGTTCATCCAACATTTGTCGCCTGGTATAGAAGGAAGGCACGGGCGGGAAGATCACCGCGCCAGCCTCGACAGCCTGTTGCATCAACCGTAGATGCCCTTTGTGAAGCGGGGTTTCACGCACAACCAGAATCAACTTACGCCCTTCTTTAAGACAAACATCCGCTGCCCGAATGATTAAATTACTGGCGTAGGAATCGGCGATTCCCGAAAGGGTTTTTATTGAACAGGGTACCACCACCATCCCTTCCGTCACAAAAGAACCCGAAGCGATGCGTGCCCCGATCTGGCGGGAATCATAACAAACATCTGCCAAAGCTTCCACCTTGGAAACATCCCAATCCGTTTCCGCCGGGATGGTCTGCCGGGCGGCCTCGCTGATGATCAAGTGAGTCTCCTTCCCGGCTTTTCGCAATAACTCCAGGGTACGGATGCCCAGGATGGCCCCACTTGCGCCTGTGATGGCCAGGATAACCCGGCCACGCGCCTGGCTCATAGAATCTCCACGGTACCAGCCTCTGCATCCACCCGGACTTTCATGCCGGTGATAATTTGCTCGATTGGAATATGGTCTACGCAAGGAATGCCGGAAATGATGCAGCCGACCGCTGTGATTGTTTCGGATTCAACATTTAAAATGGCCGCAGGAGCCTTCCCGGCTTTCTTCAGGCGGTAGAGCGTGTAAGAACCCACGGTGGACCCTTTCCCGGTGGGGAAGACCAGCACCTTGCCGCCAATCGATTGTCCTTCCAGGGCGTGGCCTTTTTCAACCACCTGGCCTGTTTCGGGGTCAATGCCTCCATAAAAAGAGATACCCATGGAAGAAGCCAATGCCTGCCCATCTGCGCTCCCTGGGGATATTTTTCTTCCATGGAATATCATTTAATCGCCTCTGTAATGACCTCGTCGAATGGCAGGAAGTGAACCTTGAATCCATTTTTACCCGCCGCGTAATAGCAGGCCTTGGCGCTATCGGTGGCCATCACCTTAAAGCGGCCCTGAATGGGCGCGACCACGCAACACGTGTCCGTGGCAAATACGGCTCCTGCTTCCTCGATAATGGCTGTGTAGCCCATCTCGTCGGCGATCCGTTTTGTGGGGCGAGCGGTAGTGATCCAGAACGTTTTCCTGACTTTTTTCCCTTTCAGGAGCTCGGCCACGTGCCCGATTTCCTGGAGCGTTAAGTGCGGGCAGCCCAGGCTGACAAAATCCACCTGATCCACCGATGACGGCGTATTTAGAAAATCGTCAGCAGCCTCCAGTTCTACGGGTGTGATGGTCATGCTATCGGCAGGAGCCTGGAAGAGAGCGCTCTCCGGCGTAATTCCTTGCATGTGGAAGAGCGCCAGCCCGCCGTACGTGGCAATACTGGCACAAAAAGATTTGAGTTCTTCCAGCGAGGCCCCTGGGATGCCGCACATATAAGGGATGGCCTTTATCTTGCGGGATTCGATGAATTTTCCAAGAGCAATGCCGAGCTTTCCGAAATCATGTGTGCCTTTCAGGCTCGCCCGAACCTCTACTGTCAGGGTCGGTTGGCGATTTTCAGACAGGTGGAAGCCATAATTGGGGGTCTTGCCGGTTAGCGCCGCTGCCAGCGCACTCGGCCCACCTTCCCGGTTGCTGCGTGCTCCCAGTACGGAGTTGGCATAACAGACCGCGCTGCTTTCGGCCCAGGCGATGTGCTCCCCATAATGTGGCACATTTCCAAAAAGGTATGGCGTGCAGGAACAGGTGGGTACTACGCCCATTTTTGTGTAGGCCTCGATCACACGCCGCTGGTTTTTGGCAAAGTCTGCATCGATCCCCAGGATTTGCCAGTTCTCGATATCCATCCCGGCCGGGTTCAATGTCGTCAATACTTTTGCCTTTGCATCCGTGGATGCCATTTCGGCCAGGAATTCGAGGCCGGCTTCGCCCAGGTTATCATAACTGACCCCGGCGATCTGCACGGAGCCAACCGGAATTAACCGGTCGGCTCCGTAAATTGTCCCGATCGCTACCAGGATCTCCATTGCTTTGCGGACGGCCTCTCCCTCCAGGCCTTCCAGCATCTGATTTTCTTCCAGTGTAAGTTTCATCTACGAAATACCATATTTCTTCAAATCCACCCGCGGGAAAGTGGCCTTGCGGAATGATTTTCCGGTGCTCTCGAGCGGTGCAGTCAGGTCAAACCCCATCCTGGTAGTGAGGTGCGTTCCGGTTTCTGCGGATGGATCAAGGCTGGATCCCGGCGCGCGGTTATGTATCACCAGGTCCCGATCTCCCTGGAAACGGGTTGCCATGGCCCATTCGACTTCAAGCGGGTTATAAATATCCACATCCTGATCCACCACATACACGTGCTTGCACGATGTATGCCCGGCGAATGCCGCTTCGATGGCTTTTTTTCCATCCTCTTCGGATTGTTTGTCGATCTGAACGATGGCATGCAACCAGGAACAGCCGCCCGGGTTGACGTTCACATCCACACAACGGACTACTTCGTTGACTTTCTTGAAGATGGTGGGTTCGCGCGGCATACCCATTAACAGCTTATGTTCCAGAGCGCCCGGGAGCAAGGCATGCCAGATGGCGTCCCGTCGGTGGGTGATGGTTTTCACTACTAACACGGGTTCCTGCCGTACCACGTCATAGGTTTCCGTCAGATCCACAAAAGGCCCTTCGGCATGGATCCTGTTCAGGTAGATGGTGCCTTCGATAACGAATTCCGTTTCGGCTGGAATCAGCAGATTGCTTGTTTTTGCCCTCACCACATCGAATGGCTCGAGCGCGTTGGCAATCTCTAATTCATTAACCCCCAAATCCACCGATGTTGCGGCGGCTACCAGAATGTTAGGCGCGTTGCCAATGCAGATGGCAACCTCAACAGCTTTTTGGTCCCGCAAATAGCGGTCAAAATGCCGGTTCCGGACCACCCGCACTGCCATTTCTGTCTTTGAAAACTGCATGCAACGGTGGAAATCCGCATTCTGCCCATAGACCGGGTGGTTCGCCAGCACCACCCCCGAACTGATATAAGCGCCGCCATCCTGGTCGCAATGGAACAAAATGGGCAACAGATCCAGGTCGGGGTTGTCATGAACCACTTCCTGGCAGGCTGCGTTGGTGACGATCCGGCTGGGGCTGCGGTTCTGGATGGCAGACAGCAACAATGGGATAATCTCCGAACTCCGGATCCCGAAATAGTCTGCGAGGTCGGCTTTCGAGCAGAACAGGTTCCCGATCAGTGGAAATTCTGATTCTTGTACCTTTTCAAACAACACCGGGTTTGGTTCGCATTCCTTTAGAATGCCCGCCATTTCCAGATTTTTCGTAACCGGCTGGCCGACCCGAATGAGTTTCTTCTCGTTTTCTAATTTATGGATGTACGCTCTAAGGGGCATAATTGGGTTTTCCCATTTAAAGTTTAAAGGGTGTTTATGGAACCGAGAAATCCACCTCTTTAAGAACGATAAACAGGCCATATCCGGTTTTTGCGCCGGATTGCCAAAAAATGTTACCATTGTTTCAGCTGCGCATCCGGAAGTGTCGGTGGCGGAGGGAGTATGTCCCTGGTTGGGGAATTCCATATAATAGCTGTGGCTCAGGTTGGCGGCAACTTGCTTTCCAAAAACAGGTGGAGTGGCCGGATCGTATTTTCCCTCAATGATCAAAGCCGGTATGGGACTCACCACAGCATCGTTCTCTCCAGGGGCTGGCGGCACGGAGCCCCAGATCTTGCAGGCGTCGAAAAGTGCCTGGGCATCCTGAAAAAATGGCAGGGAAATATATTTGCTGGTGTCATCTTGTGGATTCCGGGAGGCCTGTAAGTCTTGGGGAGTGGTTGAAAGAATTTGCTCATGGCACGTCATGGAAATATATAAGCCAAGATTGATGTCTTCGAATTCGTATGGCAGGGAGGCTTGCATGGCAACGAAGCTGGAATAATCGCCGGCCTTAATCTTATATATGATATCTGGTCCATAACCAATCGTCGGGGAATATTTCAGCAGCCCAATGACCAGGTCGATCAGGGAACTACCATCAATCGTTTCATTATTTGAACCAACGACTTGCGGCCCGGAAACGGTAATGGGCTTGGCTTCCAGTTGATCAACCAGGTCCCAAAAGACTGTTTTCAGATCCGGATAAGCTTTGTTGCAGCTGGCTTCGGCTGCACAGCCGTCAAACATGGCTTGCAGGGCAGAATTGTCGCGGATCGGGTCCTCATTGAAAAGCTTAGCTTCCACAGGCACAACCGAATCGAGCACCGCACTCCTGACGATTTCTGGATGGTCGCGCATGGTAACCAGCGCCAGGCGGGTACCGTAGGATGCGCCATAAAGGTCGATCTGTTTGTATCCAAGTACATTCACGATATCTTTTATGTCATCTGAACTGGCCACGGTGGTATAGGAATTAAGCTCGATGCCGCCGATTACCATGGCACCGTGACAGGAACGAAAAGCGTTGGTATAGATATAATCGCGGCTCGATGCGGGAATCTGTCCGCTTACATCCTGTTTATATACATTTTCCAGTTCATCACAGCCAAGTGCTGGTTTAGAAAGGCCAGTCCCACGTTGGTCAAAGGTGATGAAATCGCGTTTGGCCAGGAATGGCTTAACCAGAATGTCATAATCATCTGCGCTCAGTTGCACAGCCTGGCCGCCTGGCCCGCCTTGCAGGAAAATGACCGGGTCGGGGGCAGGGTTGGCGCTCATACTGTGATAGATGGCTACGGCCAATTGAATTGTGTTTGTGTGCGGGTTGGTGCGATCCTCGGGCACAGAGACAAAGCCACAGGTAACAGTAACACCTTGCGGTGATGCAAATGGACAGGCGGTTTTTGCAAAAGACGCGGTATAGACAATTGTCGGCTTTATCGCAAGGGTGGGGGTGAGGGTCGGGGGCGCCGGCGTTGGTGTTAATGTTGCAGTGGGTGTATCCGTGTCGGTATTGGTTGGAGTTGGCGCAGATGTGGGGGTTTGTGTCGCTGTCCAGGTGGGCGCGGAAATTTCAGGCAATAACTGGGCAGCTTTACCCGATAAAAAGAGATACCCAATTCCGGCTGTGCAGACCAGCAATAGAATAATAATGATCGGCAGGATGATTGCGAGGGGCTTAACCGTCCGTTTGGGTTTAGGAATAGCCCCGCCCGGTTTTTCTACCTGGACCGGTTCTGCAGGAACCGGAACCACCTCGATGTTCTTTTCCTCAATGATCGCTTTTTGATTACCATCCGGAGCTTTCCTGGTTGGCAGGATTACCGGTTCTCTCATTCCAGTGAACGAGTTATTTTCTGTAGTGAAGGGGGAAACTGGCGGCCTGGTTTGAGGCTCGGATGGCTTATAGGCAGAAACCGGAGACGCAGCCGGTTGGTAAGGCGGCGCCTGGGTGGGTCTGGGGCTTTCCAGCAGGCCCAAAGACTGCCTGGCTTGCATGTTGTTGGGATTGATCGCCAGTACGCGCTTGAAGCAGTATTCACGCTGTTTATTATCGGAAAAACAGAAGCCCAATCCGAGCCAGCCTTGTTCGGAGCTGGGCTCTTCCTTCACCAGCCGCGCGAAGAGCACGGCTGCTTCTTCCAGATCACCTGCCCTTGCCGCAGTTAAAGCTGCTTGGAGCAATGCATCATTTGCCATAACTATGCTTTTATGCTTTCGGCCAGGCTGCCAATCTCTTCTGCGCTCAAATGCGAGTGCAGCGGCTGGCGATTTTCCTGTACCCACGCACGGAGAGGTTCGGCCCATTTTACCAGGGCGCGTGCATCCGCTGGATAGTGGCTGGCGCGCGTGCCCACATTAGTTATATGGAATGGGGAAAGTGCCGCAACCCACTGATCGAAAGGTACCAGGTCGGGCGTCAGGGAGAATGTTGCCAGCGGCGAGAAAAAGACCGGTTTATCGGTTGGAAATTGCCCGCTCATTTTCCTCAGATATTCCAGGCTGTCTTGCGTATTGAAGATCAGCCACAAGGGCAGCAGGCCGCTCTGGAAGCTGGCACTGGCATCGAACTGGCTGAACATTTCCACCAAAGTGCCGGCCGGCTGGCGTCCTTCTTTCTCGAGCAATTTCCTGGCTGATGCAAAAGCCAGTTGGGAAAAACTATTCGGGTCGGTCAGGGAAATGCGGATGAAGCGATATCCTTCTTTTTTGCAGAATAAGTCCAATGCCTCCGCCTGACCCGCTTCGGAGCCCCATTCCGACTCAGGTCCTCTTTCCAATGGGTAATCCTTCAATTTCCAGTCCGTCATCTTCAGCCCGGCCCGGCGGGCATAAATTTTCAGCCGATCGCTGCTTTCCAGGAATTCCTCAGGCGAGATCCCGCCCCAGCCGCCCACCTGGAAGACACTGCGCGGACTAACCCGGTAGCGCAGCCAGGAGGCTCCCCCCTCGAAATATACGATGGCGCCGCCCGGTTTCAACCTCGCTTTAATGAATTGAATATATGAAGCAGGCAGATCCAGTAGCTTGAAACGCAAATGGTTTACGTAGCGTGTCAGCCAGCCATCGTGGACCGGATCATAATGCTGAATGGTCATCAGGCCGGGATTCTCTTTGGCGATGCGCAGGGCGCTTGCCAGGTTTCGTTGCAGGTATTCGTTAACATCCCCATCCAAGGAACCACCCTTGAGCGTAACAACGAAAGTCTGGGGCAGGAAGGGTCCACCCAGGGCCAGCGATAGGTAGGTGGTCGCGCCTCCCAATGCCGCCCCGGCGGTGATAACCGGAAAAGTACCTGTGTTATGCGTATAGTCACCGAGACGGGCCAGTACCATTTCATCCATCGAAAAGTTGTCCAGCACGCTCGCTGGCAGGCCGGAGATCGATTGGAAGCGGCTGATGGCGAAGCGCGCCACGCCTTGCGGTAATGCTCCCAGCCCGGTTAAGAGCGCTTTCTGCCAGATGGGAAATTCGTAATTGTCGCAGAATTCGCCACGCAACCCGGCCGCGACTGCGCGCGTGACGATGGGGGAGGAACTCTCAGTGGATTCAATGGAGGTCATGCCATTCCTTTCACGGTTATAATCATTTTAAACCATTTTTTAATTAAAAGGAGAGACCTGTGCTTTGGATTACACGTTCTCATGTTCATGTGGATCGGGTGGCTTGTCCATGGCTGATCACACGTTTTGTAGATAACCAGGCCGAATTTTTGTTCGTTCCTGCCAATCAGATTGAACTAAAAGTTAAGGAAACCGGTGCGATTCCTTTTGACGCTCCTGGCGTTGAACTCGGCCATTCCGGTGGGCGCTGCTCGTTCGAATCCATTATTGTAAAATATGGTCTGAAGGAACCGGGGTTATTACGCCTGGCGAAGATTGTCCATGCCGCGGATGTCTCCGAAGATATTGACAAGGATCCGATTGCACGCGGCCTGGAAGCAATTGCATCAGGCTACAGCCTGCGTTTTCCTGATGATGAAGAAAACCTGGCCGCCCAATTCGAATTATACGATGCGCTTTATGCATGGTGCCGCCTGGACGCGGCAAAAGGGTAGCGGCCAGCTTTGCTAAATACGGGTCGGAAAGATATCTACCTATTATTTACGACACGCATCATCCGCCTGTTCTGTTATGGATTCTTGTCGGTTGTGCTGGCGCTCTACCTTATCCAGACCGGTATGAGCGAAAAAACGGTAGGATTAATATTCACACTAACCCTGGCAGGCGATGCCGGTATCAGCCTCTGGCTGACAACCAGCGCGGATCGTTTTGGCCGACAGCGGACACTTATCGCCGGAGCGCTGTTGATGGTAGGGGCTGGCCTGGTGTTTATCTTCACGCGTAACCCCGTTGCGTTGGCAGTGGCTGCCATCATCGGAGTGATCAGCCCGAGCGGGAATGAGATCGGCCCGTTCCTGTCGGTGGAGCAGGCGGCACTGACGCAATTGCTTCCGGGGGAAAAACGCACCCAGACCTTTGCCTGGTATGCCCTGGCTGGTTCGTTGGCGACTGCCACCGGGGCGCTCAGCGGCGGTTGGCTGGCGCAAGGTCTGCAACTAAACGGTTTTTCGGCGTTGAACTCTTATCGTATTGTACTGGCGGGGTATGCCCTGGGCGGCCTGATCATGATCGGGTTATTTCTGGCTCTCTCCAGGGCAGTCGAGATATCATCAGTGGATAAGGTGGCTCCGCAGCAACTATTTTTGGGGTTGCACCGTTCCAAATCCGTGGTGATGCGCTTGAGCGGCTTGTTTGCCATGGATGCTTTTGCCGGCGCATTGATCGTCCAGAGCCTCCTGGCATACTGGTTCCATGTGAAATATGGGGTTGATACGGGTGTGCTCGGCACCATTTTCTTCGCAGCCAATATCCTGGCGGGCTTCTCGGCGCTGTTTGCAGCGCGCATTGCCAAACGCTTTGGTCTGATCAACACGATGGTCTTTACCCATGTTCCATCAAATATCTTCCTGATCCTGGTGCCGTTAATGCCAAACTTGCCGCTGGCAATTGGCATGTTATTGGCGCGTTTCTCCATTTCACAGATGGATGTGCCGACGCGCCAGTCTTACACGATGGCGGTGGTTGACCCTGACGAACGCTCGGCGGCTTCCGGGGTGACAACGATCGCCCGTTCGGTCGGTGCGGCGCTTTCACCTTCGCTGGCGGGCTTGATGATGGCGACTCCTCTTCTGTTTAGCGCCCCATTTATCCTTGCAGGCGGCCTGAAACTGGTTTATGATTTTCTTTTGTATAGGTCTTTCCGAAGCGTGAAACCTCCGGAAGAAAAGGAATCGAGGTAATCTTTATGGATATTTCTGTTGCTCTTGGTGGTGGTGGGGCGCGTGGGTATGCTCATATAGGGGTTTTACGCAGGCTTGAGGCGGAGGGTTACCTTATCCGGGCGGTCTCCGGCGTGAGCGCCGGTGGGATAGTTGCCGTTGCGTACGCGGCAGGTTTTACACCTGATGAGATGGAAGCCACATTTACCAAATTGGACCAATCCAAATTATTTGCGCGTTCCTCAAATGAAGGGCCCGGCCTGCTTGGCCTTTCCGGGGCAGCCAGGCTGTTCGAAGATCTCTTTGGCGACCGCGCCTTTTCCGATTTGCGCATTCCCTGTGCGGTTGTCGCCGTGGATTTAAAAGAATGCCAGGAGGTTGTTTTGAGCACGGGCCGGGTGGTGGATGCGCTATTGGCAACCATTGCGGTGCCGGGCGTCTTTCCTCCCAGGCAGTATGGGGAGGCCCAATTGGTGGATGGCGCCGTCCTGAACCCTGTGCCGGTTTCCGTAGCCCGTTCCCTGGCGCCGGGACTTCCTGTGGTGGCAGTTGTCCTGGATATGGATACGAATGCAACCCGGGATTTGATCAGCCTGCCATTACCGGTTCCGGTGCCCGCCCAGCTTGTGGAACGGATCACGCGCACACGCGTTGCCCAGGCGTTCAATATTTTTTTGCAGTCTGTGGATGCCTCCAGCCGTGCCCTGGCTGAGATGCGCTTGCAGGCAGATCATCCCGATGTGATCATCCGTCCGAATGTCAATGGGATCGGCTTGTTGGACAAAGTGGATATTCATAAGGTTGCCCTTATGGGTGAAGAAGCCACCGGGATGGTCCTGCCGGAATTGCAGCGGACAGGTGCCTGGCCCAACCGGTTCAGGCGCCAGCTGTTCCGTCAAAGAGGCTGATATGTCCCGTGACCTGCGAAAATACGCCCGCCAGACCAATATTCAATTGGCAGTCGGCGCAATCCTAGTGCTTTTCATTATCGGGGACGGCCTGATCTACTTGTTTTATGGTGCGGGCGCGGCAGTCTTCGGGATCCTGTGTATATTGGGCGGCATGGTCCCCGTAGTGCTTGTCGTGCTGGTTTTGCTTCTTTTTGATTGGATTCAGAAACGTGCCAACCGTGACTGACCCCCAACTCCATACACTCGGAAATTGGACTTATCGCTTGCGCATGCCGCAAGCGCAGCCAAAATTTATCCTGGTTCTCCTGCATGGCTGGATGGGTGATGAAAATTCAATGGGAGTGCTTGCGCGCAACCTTTCCCCGGAAATTGCTATTTTGTCCCCGCGTGGCATCTTCGCGGTTCCACAAGGCGGTTATTCCTGGCGGGTGATCAAGCCCGGTACCTGGGGGATGGCCTCATTAGAAGAATTTCGTCCGGCTGCAGACGGCCTGGTCACCTTTTTGGATGAATGGGCGGCTTCCACCGGACTGGACGGAGATCAATTCGATTTAATGGGATTCAGCCAGGGCGCCGCGTTTTCATATTCGTTGTCCGTGCTGTACCCTCAGCGTGTCCGGCGGCTGGTGGCTCTTTCGGGGTTTATCCCGCAAGGCGGGCTCGCTTTGCTGACCACTGAAAGCTTCTCCGGAAAACCGGTTTTTGTATCTCACGGCAGGCAGGATGATGTAATTCCTGTCGAGCAATCCCGGCAGGCCGTGGCCCAATTGGAGCAGACCGGCGCGCTGGTTACTTATTGTGAATCGGATGCCGGCCATAAGGTCAGCAAGGAATGCCTGCGGGAGATGGAAATATTCCTCGGGAGATTTTAATCCTTTTATAAGGTGTCTGTTGACTTCCATTCACTTTACGGGTATGCTTGGCGCCATGAGTTTTCAAAAACATAACCTTTCCAGGCGGGAATTTCTTAAATTGGCCAGTATTGGCATGGGCGCATTGGCGCTGAGTCCTTTAAAGACAAACTGGAATATTCCAGCAGATGCCCCAGGCCTGGCCTTGGCTGATTTTCCCAAAGCAGATTTACTCGGTCGGAACTGTACCACTGACACCAGTTTACAATGGGGTGGCACCATCCCGATAATGACCCACCCGGATGATCATAGTGCAAAGGTTCGCGATGCGCACGCTGACGAGGTGTTTGCCTGGCAGCGTGAGGTTAGCGCAGAAAACACTGATATTTATGTTCCCAACCAGCGCTGGGTGGAAACACCCGAAGGCTATATTTGGTCCCCCTATCTTCAGCCCTGTAAGAATATACCCAACACCCCGCTGACAGCTCTTCCAGGGGGTGCAAATGGCTTTTGGGCCGAAACGACCGTTCCCTATGTCGACCTTGTTATGGACAATCCCAAACCAGTTTCACCCTGGATGAAAGATCATGTCGAATTTAACCGCCCTGCGCGTCTATATTATTCTCAAGTCATGTGGATGGACCAGATTCGCACTACCGATTCCGGGACGGTTCAGTATCATGTCAACGAACGGTACGGAAATCCGGGTGACCTTTTCTGGGCGGATGGGGCGGCTTTCCGACCGTTGACCCAGGATGATGTTTCACCCATCAATCCGGATGTGGACCCGGCTACCAAAAAGATAATCGTGAATTTAAACTACCAGACATTGTCTTGTATGGAGGGGACCAACGAGGTTTATTTTTGCCGTGTTTCAACGGGTATGCAGGGCGATTCCACGCCTTTGGGCGAACATCCGATTTCTTGGAAGTTGATCTCTGTACGAATGACGGCCAATGCCACCGGGGCCAGCTATGATCTGCCGGGGATGTCATGGACCACATTTTTTGCCCAGAATGGTGTTGCCATCCATGCAGCCACCTCTCACAACGATTTCGGTACGGTAAAATCTCACGGTTGTGTTAACTGTCATCCGGAAGATGCCAAATGGGTTTTCCGCTGGTCCCAGCCAAATGTGCCGCTTGATCCCGGGCAGGTGACCTGGCAGAATTGGCAAACCGGCAGCACCCACGTTTTTGTGGTTGATACCTTTTAGTGCCGTCGATGGAACATGGCCAATTTTGATGTAACCGTAGGTCTGGCAATCCTGGCAGGCCTGGCCTCGTTTTTATCTCCGTGCGTGTTTGCTTTGGTGCCGGTCTATGTTGGTTATCTGGGCGGACGCGCGGTTGGTGGGGAATTGAACAGCCACAATCGGTGGGTAACCTTCTCGCATGGTCTCGCTTTTGTGATCGGGTTCAGTCTGGTATTTATCCTGTTTAATATTATTGCGGCAGCCCTGGGTGGCATGCTTCTGGGTGTGCGTACCTGGTTGGCCAAGCTGGGTGGAATAATTGTCATTATTTTTGGCCTGCACATGATTGGCGTCTTCCGTATCCCTTTCCTGGAATATGACGTACGCATTCATTCTCAGGCAAATCCCCGCTGGGGCTATCTGTCTTCGTTATTGATGGGCGTTTTTTTTCTGCCGGTTGGGCGCCCTGTGTGGGGCCAATCCTGGGATCCATTATGACTTTTGCTGCCAATGGTGGTTCCATCTTCAGAGGTATTCTGCTCGGGTCGGCTTATTCAGCCGGTCTGGCAATCCCGTTCCTGGTGGCTGCCCTTGGTATCGGTTGGGTTTCTATCATCCTGCGCCGTTATAGCCGGGTTATGCGTATAACGGAGATCGTTATGGGTATCCTCCTGGTTGTTTCAGGAATTTTGCTCTTTTTAGGTTCATTCAACATCCTGGCCAGTTTTGTTCCTTTTGTTAATTTTGGTCTTTAAAGTTCTGGGTAGGTTTTCTCTCTAAGAGAATCGCTGGAGTAAATATGATTAATGTCACCCTTTATACGCGCAAAGATTGCAAGCTGTGTGATGAAGCCGAAGCAGATTTAAACGCCCTTCAGCAGGTTGTTCCGCATAAGTTGACGGTGATAGATATTGACTCCGACCCTTCTTTTCGTTCCCTCTATGATTCCGAAGTCCCGGTAGTGGAAGCCGGACCATTTAAGTTGAAAGCGCCTTTTACGCGCCAGCAGTTGCAAATGACCCTTGGTGCTGCCACGGACCGGCGTGCCCAATTGGAAAAAATAAATGATAAAGCCTTCCAAATGAACACCGCCGGAAGCGATGCCATTACACGCTCTGATCGTTTCTCGTTCTGGCTGTCCAAGCATTATCTCTTGATTTTTAATATTTTCCTGGTTCTTTATGTGGGCATCCCGTTCCTGGCTCCGATCTTCAAGAAAATTAATTGGAACGGCCCGGCCGAGGTGGTGTATAAGATCTACAGTCCTTTGTGTCACCAATGGGCCTTCCGTTCCTTCTTCTTGTTTGGGGAGCAGGCTTATTACCCGCACGCAGCCGCCAATATGCCCGGATTGCTGACTTTCGAGCAGGTTACCGGGATAACCGATACCAATGATCCCAGCCGGCTGCAGGCGCGCGCCTTCGAAGGCAACCCCACCCTCGGTTACAAGGTTGCCTTTTGTGAACGAGATGTAGCCATCTGGGGCGCCATGGCCTTGTTTGGCCTGATCTTCGCTGCCACAAACCGGCGTCTGCCCAAATTGAATTGGATGATCTGGGTTCTGGTAGGGGTGTTTCCGATTGGCCTGGATGGCTTTTCGCAATTGTTTAGCCAGATCCCCAGCACTTTCATCCAGTCCTTCCTGCCTTATCGTGAAAGTACCCCCTTCCTGCGTGTCTTGACCGGGTTCCTGTTCGGTTTTGCAACCGCCTGGTTCATGTTCCCTCTGATCGAGGAGACCATGGTTGATACCCGCCGCATGCTTTCCAGGAAATTCGCAGCCTTTAAGCCGCACTAAAGTATGCCGTTCGAATCCAGAGCCGGAATTCGCTATTATCAATTTGACAGCTTGGGCCAGGGCTTGACCCAGGCTGTCTTTACCCGCCAGGGCGGATTCAGCCCGGATCCCTGGGCGTCGCTAAATATGGGCGGTACGGTTGGTGATGACCCGATTCGGGTACGTGGCAACCGCAATCATGCTTTGCATGCTTTGAACTGTGAGCCTGGGTCGGTTTACGATGTCTGGCAGGTGCATGGTGTTAATGTGACGATCGCCGAATCTCCGCGCCAGCCGGAAGACCACCTCGTCCAGGCTGATACGATTCTGACCAACTCACCCGGTGTTACTCTGTTGATGCGATTTGCCGATTGCGTACCCATATTTTTACATGATCCTGTTCGCAAGGTGGTTGGCATCAGTCATGCCGGCTGGATGGGCACCGTGCGGGGAACCGTACGTCTGGCAGTCGCCGCCATGCAGGCCCACTTCGGTTCAACCCCTGCAGATATCCTGGCGGGGATCGGCCCATCCATCGGCCCCGATCATTATGAGGTCGGACCCGATGTGATCGCGCAGGTGCGTCAGGCGTTTGGGCAAAGCGCTGCCAGCTTGCTGGCAGATCATGCCGGCGCCACCCATTTTGACTTATGGGCGGCCAATCGCCTGGTTTTGCAAGAGGCCGGAGTGCAGAAAATCGAACTGGCCGGTGTATGCACCGCCTGTCACCTCGAGGATTGGTATTCCCACCGTGCCGAGCGCGGCCAAACCGGCCGCTTTGGCGCGATCATCGCATTAGATTCCTGATATTATTGCATTATGGAAACAACCCTGAACGAACCCATGACTGCCTCTATTCGTGAACGTTACCTGCATACCCTTGCCCGGATTGCTGATGCGGCTGATGGAGCCGGGCGCAAGCCGGAAGCTGTGCGCCTGGTGGTGGTCAGCAAGTCCCAGCCTCTCGAAGTGATCCGCGCCGCAACCGCAGCCGGCATTTCCATCTTTGGCGAAAATTATGCCGAGGAAGCGCTCGGTAAGATCGCCGCCCTGAAGAAAACTGAGGTAGAATGGCATATGATCGGTCATGTCCAGAGCCGCAAGGCCGACATGATCGCCGCGCACTTTACCATGCTACATTCCCTGGATAGTTCGAAACTCGCCGTCCGGTTGGATCACTTCTGTGGCGAATTGAACCGGATATTGCCAGTGTTGTTGGAGTTCAATGTAAGCGGCGAAGAAAGTAAATTTGGCTTTCCCGCCTGGGAGGAAGAGCGCTGGTCGGATCTGCAGCCTGATATCGAAAAGATCCTGGCTCTTTCTCATCTGAGCGTGCAAGGCCTGATGACCATGCCGCCCTTTTTTGATGATCCGGAACAGACACGCCCTTATTTCCAGCGCTTGCGCAGGTTGCAGGAACATCTGGCCGCCAATTTTCCACAGGTGCAGTGGCGGGAATTATCCATGGGCACCAGCGTGGATTATGTTGCGGCTGTCCAGGAAGGCGCCACTTATGTGCGGGTCGGAACGGCGATTTTGGGGCCACGGACAATAAATAAATAGAGGTTGAATGGGTATTTTGCTCGGGAATATAATCAACTTTATCGCCAATCTATTAATAATATTAGTCATTGTCGATTCGGTGCTTTCATTTTTCATGAACCCTTTCCACCCGGTTCGTGCGGCAGTGGATCGGATTGTCAATCCGCTGCTCGCACCCATCCGGCGGATCGTCCCCCTGGTGGGCATGTTGGATTTGAGCCCGTTAATATTTGTCATCCTGGTTGAAATTCTATCCAGTGTTCTGATCAGGTTAGTAGTTACGCTATGAGGTGAGGAATGGCTCCCAGAGATTTTCATTTGCATGATGGCAAGAAAGGCTCGGCCCTGGCATTACGTGTGACCCCGCGTGCCAGCAAGAATGAAATTGTGGAAGTATTGAGTGATGGCACGATTAAAGTACACCTGACCGCGCCGCCTGTGGAAGGCAAGGCCAACGAAGCCCTGCTCAAGTTCCTCGCCGAGATACTGGATGTACCACTCTCATGTCTGGATATCGTCGCTGGGGCAGGCGGACGGGATAAGCTTATTTCCGTCACCGATATGGATGCTTCGGTTCTCCATAAAAAGATTTTGGAACACATCAGTTGAATCTCCTAAAGTAGGGCGGAATGCCTTTCCGCCAGAATAAGCCGGCAAACGAATTCGGAGGTCACCTGTTACCAGGTGGCCTCCGAATGTTTTTTCAACTTTTTCAAATACCTTCGTTTTTTATCACGGGATGGCCCCGTAAAGGATTCGGTACATGCTGTAAATTTCATAAATACTGCGAATGTAATCGCTGGTCTGCGAAATACGGATTACTTCCAAAAAAAGATCCGGATCTGGTCCGGACAGGCCGCTCCAGATGGGGGCGGCTGCCGGGCCGGCATTATATGCTGCCAGGGCTGAGTATAGATCGCCATTTGCGCTGACGCGTTGTTGCTCCAGAAAGGTTGCGCCCAGTCCGATACTGACCAATGGCCGGTACAGATCATCCGAGGTGTAGTTTGGAGGCCACCCCAGGTTATCTGAAATAAGCTGCCCGGTATCGGGAGTGATCTGCATCAGCCCGCGCGCACCCGCGCTGGAACGGACAAAGCCTTCAAAAAGGCTTTCCTGTCGCACTACGCTGAAAAGGAATAGTGGGTCAAAACCGGTCTGTTGGGCAGCCGGAATAATCAGATCTTGATAATATAACCCGTAACGAACGTGGTTGAAGTAAGCCGGTGCGGCCAGTGTTTGGGCCTGGGTGTTCATTCCTGCCAGGGTCAGCACCTGGCGAATGGCATTGATGGCGGGACGATAGAGGCCCAGGGTCAGCAGGTAATTTGCCAGCCGGTAAGAGTCGGCCGGGCTATTCTCAATACTGGTGCGCAGATCCTCAAACTCCAAGCGGGCTTCATCTTGCAGGCCGAGATCCCACAATTCGGTGCCGCGCACCAGGCGTGTATCCGAAAGGAGCGCGCCCGGGCTGCTCAGGTCGGTATCGGGAGGAAGGTTAAAGGTAACGCGCAACCAGGCTTCGGCCAGGCTGCGTTCTGTCGTGAGATCCACGGTAAATTTGGTCGCGGGCGGCGGAGAAAAGGCCGGGCGTTTGAGCAGCATATCCTGCGAACGCAGGCTGTAATAGTCGGTTGGATCAAGGGAGGCCGCCTGCTGCCAGGAAGTTTGTGCGGAAGCGGCATCCCCCAGGCTCAGCTGGGTTTTCCCGATCCAGAAAGTTGCGCGTGCCTGGTCGTCGGCTGCTATGGAAAGCTGCAGATCGCGCTGGAATGTCACCAGCGCCTGCTTGTAATCGACTTCACGGTAGCGGGCGATCCCCGCCCAGAAGAGCGCTTGCGGAACCAGGTCGCTGCCCGGGTACGTATCCGCAATGCTTTCCCAGGTTTTTGCAGCCTGCTCGAGGTTGTTGGCCCGTTCATAATTCCTGCCGGCGTCCAGGATGGCCTGGGGGGCGAACTGAATATCAGGATCTGCCTTGGCGTAATCCAGGTAAGTTTGCGCGGCTGCCATATTATCGTTCAAATCCGTCCATTGGGTATCGGCTTTTTCTCCCCAGGCAGTTTGCCAATTTTTATTGTCTGGATACAAATTGATAAAGTTGGTCAGTTCCGTAATCCCTTGCTGGTAATCACCTTGTTGAATAAAGGTCATGGCATGGTAGTAGGCTGCTGTCCCGTCATTTTTGGGATTGGCGTTGATATATCTCTGGAACGCATCCCGGGCAAATCCATACTGGGCGGCAGAATAATCCACCAGGCCTCTATTTAGATCATCCACGGGAACATTGTTATTTACCAGGGCTACCAGCATGCTGTATGCATCCGACGAAAAAGGATAATTGTTGACTGCATCCAGGAAAAACTGGTAGGCCTGGGTGGCCTGTCCCTGCGCCAGATCGATTCGGCCGGAGAACAGGTCCATCTGCGCTTTAACATCCCCGTCTGAGCTGGCTTTTGAAATGGAATCATACATGGCGAGCGCGCCGGTATTATCCCCCGAGCTGGCGACTGCCTGTGCGAGCTTGATCTGCAGGGCGGTATCGTCGCCGATATGCGCCGCTGCCAGCGCGGCTTTGTAAGCTGGTATGGCCTGGCTAAAATTGTTGGCGGAGTTGTATGCATCCCCGAGTCGTTCCTGGGCATATCTATCCAGCACGCCCGGTCGCTTCGCCAGATAAGTGGTATAGGCCTGTGCGGCTTCCGGATACCTTTGCAGTGCCATATAGATCTCACCCATTAAGAAATACGCTCGACCCGCATTGGGGTCAGCCGGGTAGGTATTGGACAGGTTGGTCAGGTCGATGAGAGCTTTGCCGTTGTTGCCTACCGTGTATTCGACGCGTCCCAGACCCCAGAGAGCCGCCGCGATGATAGCCGGATCACTGGTGTTGGAAAGGGCCGTTTGGTACTGCAATTGGGCGTTAATATAGTCCCCATCGAAAAAGGACAGGTCGGCGTTCGTCAGCCGTACGGCTGGCGTGGGTGTTGGGGAGGGTGTTGCAGTGGGAGAGGCGGTAACCGTCGGGGTGACGCCCGGCGGCAGGGTTGGATGGGGGGTTCCGGTGGGAAGGAGCGGGGTCGGGCTGGCTGCGCAGGCGGCCAGTACGATTGCCAATAGACCGGCAAATATTCGTTTTTTGAGCATAACAATCCTTATAATTGAGAAAAGAAGCGGTGTCAATGCTTGCGAATCCATCCCCGCCATGATAAACTTCACCGGTAATAACGCCCTGGAACGGGCGTTTTTCCTGTATAAAGCATGCGCACCGTATTCTGGGATTTCGATAAGAACCGACTTTGCCTGATCGATCAGCGCCGTTTGCCGGCTTCGCTGGAAGTAGTCTCTTTCGATACATGTCAGGCTGTGGCTGAAGCCATTAAAAATATGACTGTCCGCGGCGCGCCTGCCATCGGGGTGACAGCGGCTTTTGGATTGGCTCTGGCGGCCCGCGAATCCACAGCACATGATACCGCCGGTCTTTATCAAGATATCCAGGTTGCGGCAGCCACCCTACGTTCCACCCGCCCGACCGCGGTGAATCTCGCCTGGGCGCTTGAACGGGAATTGCGAGTGATCAGGGATCAATTGGTAGCCATGAATCCGGAAGAGCTGCGGGCTTTGGTTTTGCAGGAAGCTCAACGCATGGCCGATCAGGATGTGGAGATCAACCAGCGCATGGGCATGCACGGTGCCGCATTGATCGAAGATGGCGATACCATCATTCACCACTGCAACACCGGCGCGTTGGCTGTGGTGGATTGGGGCACGGCTCTTGGCGTCATCCGCTCGGCGCATGCCCAGGGCAAGCACATCCATGTGCTTGTGGATGAAACCCGTCCGCGTTTGCAGGGCTCACGTCTGACGGCCTGGGAATTGCAGCAATATGGCATTCCCTATGAGATCATCAGCGATAATATGGCCGGATATTTTCTTCATTCCGGCCAGGCTCAAAAAGTCCTATTTGGCGCGGACCGGATTGCTGCCAATGGCGATGTTGCCAACAAAATTGGCACGTATATGCTGGCGCTGGCCGCTCACGATAACGACGTTCCGGTTTATGCAGTCGCTCCAACTTCGACGGTCGATTTATCCTTGCCGGATGGCAGTCTCATCCCCATCGAAGAACGCGACCCCGCTGAAGTGTTGGGGTTGCAGTTCCGCGGGGAGCTGGTGGCACCACGCGGGGCCCGTGCCCGAAACCCGGCCTTTGACGTAACGCCTAACCGCTTGATTACCGCCATCGTCACCGAGAATGGGATTGTTTATCCGCCGTTCGATAAGAATCTGCCAAAAGTAGTTTTAAAATTCTGAGGAAAACTGTTATTTGCGTTATCTTTGAGAAACTTGGCGGCACTTTGTGCCCCTCAGCCCCAGTCCTTTTGGGGTTGTGATTCAATCCTTTTTTCCTGCCGTGTCCGATTTAGGAGATTCATGGATATTTTGTTGACCGGTTCAGTTGCTTACGATTACTTGATGACCTTCCCCGGATTATTCAAGCAGCAGATTCTGCCTGAACGATTGGAGAAGATCAGCCTGTCGTTCCTGGTGGATTCCATGTCACGCCAGCGCGGCGGCATCGCCCCGAATATTGCCTATACCATGGCCTTGCTGGGCGAGCATCCGCGCGTCATGGCCACGGTCGGGGAGGATTTTACCGAGTACCGCCAATGGCTGGAAGGCAAAGGTGTCGATACTACCCTGATGACGGTAATTCCAGGCCTGTTTACCGCTTCGTTCTTCGCGACTACAGATCAGTCCAATGCCCAGATCGCCAGCTTCTACCCTGGCGCAATGGGAGTCGCTGCCCAGCAGAGCCTGAGGGATGTAAAGGACCGTCCCAATCTGGTGGTAGTTTCGCCGAATGCCCCGGAGGCCATGACCAAGTTCGCAGCCGAATGCCGGGAGTTAAAAATCCCTTACTTGTATGACCCCAGCCAGCAAATCCTGCGCCTGGAAGGGCCGGAACTGGTCCGTGACATGGATGGAGCCCATTTCCTGTTTGTCAATGACTATGAGTTCGAATTGGTTTCCAAAAAGACCGGCTTTGACCTTGCGCAAATGCTCAAGCACGTCGATGTGATCGTGGTCACGCGCGGCAAGGATGGTTCGTCTGTGTATGCAGCTGGAAAGGAGTACAATATTCCGGTTGTTCCGGAAGTATCCATCGTTGATCCGACCGGTGTCGGAGATGCTTTCCGGGCCGGTTTCCTGGCTGGCTATGCGCGTGGTTGGAACTGGCAGTTGTGCGGCCAGATCGGTTCACTGGCGGCCACCTACTGCCTGGAACAAAAAGGCCCTCAGAACCATACCTTTACCCGTCTCGCCTTTGTGAAGCGCTTCCGGAAGCATTTTGACGATAAAGGTATTCTGGATGCGATTATCCTATAATAAATTTCTGGGAGAAAAATATGAACAATTACGATATCAAAGATAAATCTCTGGCCGAAGGTGGACGGCGGCGTATTGAATGGGCCGAGCGTGAAATGCCGGTCCTCAGAACCATCCTTAAGCGTTTTCAACAAGAGAAGCCTCTTGCGGGTGTGCGTCTATCGGCCTGTCTGCACGTGACCACCGAAACAGCCAACCTGGCCCGCACGCTGGTGGCCGGCGGGGCCGACCTGGTTTTAACCGCTTCCAACCCGCTTTCCACGCAGGACGATGTGGCAGCCGCGCTGGTCAATATTTATGAGGTGCCCACCTTCGCCATCAAGGGCGAGGACAATGTCACCTACCATAAACACATTGGCGCCGCCCTGGACCACAAACCGCATATGACCATGGATGATGGCGCTGACCTGGTGGCCACCATCCACAAGGACCGCCGCGAACTCCTGCCCGGCATCATCGGTGGCACCGAAGAAACCACCACCGGCGTCATCCGCCTGCGCGCCATGGCCGCCGATGGCATGCTCCAGTTCCCGGTCATCGCCGTCAATGATGCCATGACCAAGCATTTCTTCGACAACCGGTATGGCACCGGCCAATCCACCCTGGATGGCATCATCCGCGCCACCAACGTTTTGCTGGCCGGCAAGAACTTTGTAGTGGCCGGCTACGGTTGGTGTGGACGCGGCCTGGCTTCGCGTGCACGCGGCATGGGCTCGCTGGTGATCGTTACCGAAGTTGACCCGCTCAAAGCATTGGAAGCCGTCATGGATGGTTTTCAGGTCATGCCGATGGTGGAAGCTGCCAAAATTGGCGATATTTTCTGCACTGTCACTGGCGATATCAATGTAATTGATACCAGCCACTTCGAGGTGATGAAGGATGGCGCGATTGTGGCCAACTCCGGCCATTTCAATGTTGAGATCAATATCCCCGGCCTGGCGGGTCTCTCCAAAGGTGACCCGAAACTGGTCCGCCCATTTGTGGAACAGTACGAGACCAAGGATGGTCGCAAGATCAACATCCTGGCCGAAGGCCGCCTGATCAATCTGGCTGCAGCGGAAGGGCACCCGGCCTCGGTGATGGATATGTCGTTTGCCAACCAGGCTCTGGCGGCCGAATTCATGGTTAAGAATGCCAAAACGCTGGAGAAGCGCGTCTACTCCGTCCCGGCCGAAGTGGATGCCGAGATCGCCCGCATCAAACTGGCTGCCATGGGCATTCACATCGATGACCTGACCCCCGAGCAGTCCAAGTACCTGAATTCATGGGAAGAGGGCACCTAGGATTGTTGAATTTCGATTGACGATTGTTGCCACCGTACCTGAAAAGGGATTGGCCTCGTAGATGAGAGTTTGCGAGGCCTTTTTGATGGCTGATTGTTAGCGGGTGAATAGGTACCAATTTCTTGTTGTAGTATCATCGGTTAGAGATTTGTCTGCGGGATCTGTGGATGAAAACCGGAAATATAAATTTTGTTCGAAAAGGATCTTCATGCTCTCAAAACTGCGCGAACCCGTCAACGGTTTGACTCACCTGGGTGGAGCAATTCTTGGTTTCCTCGGAATGATCGCCATGCTCATTGTTGCCTGGGATGATCCGTTGAAAATCGTCTCCGTCCTGGTGTATAGCCTCGGCTTGATGGCCATGTTCTTGGCCAGTGGCATCTATCACTCGGCCATGGTCAAACCGGATGTCCTGCAAATTTTGCGAAAGATCGACCATTCCGCCATTTTCCTGCTGATTGCCGGAACCTATACACCTTTCTGCCTCCTGGCATTCAAAGGTTTCTGGCATTGGGGGCTGCTGGTGCTCATCTGGGCTATCGCCGCCATTGGGATCTTCGTGAAGGTTTTCTATATCAACTCGCCGCGCTGGCTGCATACCGGCATTTATATTGTCATGGGCTGGCTGTGCGTGATGGCAGCTCCCCAGATGCCCTCCGTGTTGCCGCTGGCTGCTACGGTTGGGCTCTTCGTGGGTGGGATTCTTTATACCCTGGGTGCGGTGGTCTATGCCACCAAGATCCTGGATTTTGTTCCGGGTAAATTTGGCTTCCACGAAGTCTGGCACATCTTCGTCCTGCTCGGTGCCCTGGCCCATTTCATTGCAATAATGGCTTTGCTTGTTTCGCCCGCCGCTGCCTGAACTTTCGCTTCTGATCGAATCCAATAAAAAATTCTCGCGACATCTTCCGCGAGAATTTTTTTATTTTACTTCTTCCTTCTTCCTTATTTTCTGATTACCTAACCCTTAATTGCCTGCTCTTCCCTCTCTCTTCTCTAATTCTTCCACATAATCGCTGTACCCTCCGCTATATTCCTTCACCTTTCCATCTTCCAGAGCCAGGATGCGTCCCACTGTTCGGTCCAGGAAATAACGGTCGTGCGAAATAACCAGCACTGTTCCGACGAAATCATCCAGTGCATTCTCCAGCACTTCGGCCGAGGCGATATCCAGGTTATTGGTCGGTTCGTCCAGCAGCAGGAAGTTCGCTCCCGAAAGAACCAGCAACGCCAGTTGCAGGCGTGAGCGTTCGCCACCTGAAAGTGTACCGATCATCTCGCTGGCCTGTTTATAAGTAAACAGATAACGCAACAGGAGGGCCACTGCTCTGGATTCGCTCAGGCTTCCCGCCTGGCGCACAGTCTCCAGCAAGGTTTTGTTGAGATCGAGCGTCTCATGTTCCTGGGCATAGTAGCCGGTCTTGATACTTGGCCCGATCCTAATTTCTCCGAAATCCGGGCGCTCTGATCCAAGGATCAGTCGCAGAAGTACCGATTTCCCGCTCCCATTCGGGCCGATCAGCCCCACCCGTTCCCCATGCCGGATCAAAAAGGATACGCCGGACAGGAGCGGGCGGGCATAGGATTTCTGCACATCCATCAATTCCAGCACCTGGTTGGAACCGCGCCAGCCGTTCAGTTCCAATCCCATCTTGCGCCGTTCCAGCACCGGACGTTCCAGGTGCTTCACTTTCTCTATTCGGGTTTGCATGGAACGCACCCGGCTGGCAAATTTATCGCTCACTTGCACCCACAACTGGTAGCGCTTGAGCGCCATTTCCATCCGGGCAATTGAGCGTTGCTGGATATGGAAGAGTTCTTCGGCACGCGCCAGGCGTTCCTGCTTATCCAGGATGTACTCGGTATAGTTGCCCGAAAAGCTCGTCAATCTGCCATCTTCGATTTCGACGATCTGGCCGACTACTGCATCCAGCAAATAGCGGTCGTGGGAGACCAGTACCACCGCACCGGGATAGCTGCAGATCAGGCTTTCGAGATAGGCTTTCCCGGGTATGTCCAGGTGGTTGTCGGGCTCGTCCATCAGCAGCACATCCGGTCGCAACAGCAACAGGCGCGCCAGCCCGACCAGTTTCTTCTGGCCGCCCGAGAGCACCCCGATCGGTTTGGTGAAATCAGGCTCCGGCAGACCCAGCCCGCTCAGCAGCCCCTTCACGCGTTCCGGGTAGGCTGCCCCGCCCAGCGACTCATATTCTGCCAGACTTTTCTCGTGCAGTTCCAGCGTTCGGGTGAGCGCTTTTTCATCCTGGTATATATCTGGCTCGCCCAGCCGGCTCTCGATCCCTGCCAATTCCCGTTCCAATGTTGCCACACGTGGGTTGCCATCCAGCGCCAGCTGAAAAGCCAGGCTGGCTGGATCGAACTCGGGTTGCTGTGGCAGGTAGCCCACCGTCACTCCTTTGGCTCGTGCGATCGTTCCGCCCGGTTCGGCATGGTATTCACAGGAGATCAATTTGAGCAAAGAAGACTTTCCGGCTCCGTTCGGACCCACCAGACCGATCTTCGCATCTTGCGGAATCTCCCAGGATAGCTCCCGGAAGATTGTCTTGGCTCCCAGGATGAGCGTTTGATTGGATAAGCTGATTGAAATCATAATAAAAACTCCTGTACCAATTCTCTTAGTAGCGCCTTTAGCCGCCAATAACCGGCGTTTTGTATCCTTAAGACCATTCACGTCAATTGCTTAATCGTGTCATTCGCGTTGAAATAATTACGGCGACGAAATTAAACAAAAATGCCGCAGGGCACTCCTGCGGCAAGAGAAATTCTCGAGAGGAAATAACTGGCTACGATCTCCGTGCAGCAGGCGCGATTCCAGAAACCCCGCTGGGAATGAAGCCGCTGACTATTACAAATAGTAAGGAAGTCGCACGATTGGCATGGATCATAATGCCCGCATTATATCATAAGCACTTTTCCCCTTCCTAAAATCTTCCCTCTCTGATAGAATATATCTCGTACGCCGAAATTCTTCGATAACGCGCAAGACGAGCCTCGGCCCCTCCGGTCGAGGTTTTTTATCGCCACCCTCTGATTGCTGACCCGCTGAATGCTGATTGCTGACCGCGGATAGCTGAAAGCTGACCGCTGACATATGCTCAAAGCACGCACTGATCTCCGTAATATTGCCATTATTGCCCACGTCGACCATGGCAAAACCACCCTGGTGGATGGCCTCTTGCGCCAGTCCCACACCTTCCGTGATAACCAGCAGGTCGCCGAGCGCGTCATGGACTCGAACGACCTCGAGCGCGAGCGCGGCATCACCATTCTGGCCAAGAATACTGCCATCTCCATCCCCGACCCCGTCACCGGCGAAACTGTCAAGATCAATATTGTCGATACCCCCGGCCATGCCGACTTCGGTGGGGAAGTGGAACGTGTCATGAACATGGTCGATGGGGTGCTGTTGCTGGTTGACGCCGCCGAAGGCCCCATGCCGCAGACCCGTTTTGTGCTCAAGAAGGCCCTCGAGATGGGTCACAAAGCTGTGGTCGTCATCAATAAGGTCGATCGCAAAGATGCCGAACCCGAACGGGTGCTCAACCAGACCTTTGACCTGTTCATCGAACTGGGCGCCACTGATGAGCAGGCCGATTTCCCGATCATCTATGCCCAGGCCACCACTGCTCAGGCTGGCTATACACCTGAACTTGGACCGGATCTCCAGCCGCTTTTCCAGACCATCCTGCGCCACATCCCGCCCCCCATGGTGGATTTCGATGCACCCTTGCAAATTCTTATAACCACGCTAGGATATGATGATTACCGCGGTGTCACCGCCGTCGGTCGGGTACATGCCGGCACCATCAAAGTGGGCCAGGCGCTGGCACGGCTGAAGGTGGATGGCGAAAACGTTCCGGAGCGCGCCCGTTATTTGTATATCCACCAGGGTCTCAATAAGGTCGAGGTGGAGCATGCCGAAGCCGGTGAGATTATTGCGCTGGCCGGGCTGGAAGGCATTGCCATCGGCGAGACACTGGCTGATCCCGAAAATCCTGTGGCTCTCCCGACCATCCGGGTCGAGGAACCGACCGTCCGCATGACCTTCGGTGTCAATACCTCGCCCTTCTCTGGCCGGGAAGGCAAATGGAGCACTTCCCGCAAGCTGCGTGAGCGCCTGTTCGATGAACTGCGCACCAATGTCTCGCTGCGCGTAGCCGAAACAGAGAGCCCTGACACCTTCCTGGTATCCGGGCGCGGCGAATTGCACCTGGCCATCCTGATCGAAACCATGCGCCGGGAAGGCTACGAGTTCCAGGTTTCCCGCCCGGAGGTGATTTTCCATCAGGCCGAAGACGGCACCCAGCTTGAGCCGTATGAGGAAGTCCATATCGAAACCAGCCCCGATACCGTTGGGGTGGTGGTGGAAATGCTGGGCGGCCGGCGCGGCAAAATGATGGATTTGCAGGATACCGGGCAGGGCAGTACGCGTTTGATCTACATCGTACCCACGCGTGGCCTGCTGGGTTTCCGTTATCAATTCCTTACCGCCACGCGCGGCATGGGCGTTATGAATTCGCTCTTCGCCGGTTATGAAGAAATGTCCGGTCCCATGGCCCAGCGTGCCACCGGCTCGTTGGTCGCCTGGGAAGTGGGTGATACCACTGCCTATGCACTGAAAAGCGCCGAAGAGCGTGGCAATCTGTTCTACGGACCCGGAGTTTCAGTTTATGAGGGCATGGTAATCGGCGAAAATGCCCGCCCCGGCGACATCCCGATCAACGTCTGCCGCAAGAAGCACCTCACCAATATGCGCTCCTCCCACGGCGACATGGAAATCCGCCTGACACCGCCACGCCAGATGAGCATCGACGAAGCCATTGAATATCTCGCTGATGATGAGCTGCTGGAAGTTACACCTGCTTCATGGCGCATTCGCAAGCGCATCCTGAACACCGATGACCGTGGCAAGCAGCAGAAGAAAGCCAAGGATGCTCTGGAAGAATAAGCAATAAAACATCCCGCAGGTTCAAAAGCCTGCGGGATGTTATTTTTCTACGCAGATAAGCAGCATTTATCCTGGTTTTACCCGCACAACTCTTCCGCTTGTGACCTTCACCAGATCGGCCGATGGCAATTGGAACACGGCATTAGGGGTCCCGGCGGCCGCCCACACGTCGGTATATTGCAATAAATCCTCGTCGATATAAGTTTCCAGGGGGTGAGCATGTCCGACCGGTGGCACGCCTCCGATGGCGAATCCGGTTACATTGCGGACGAACTCCGGATCGGCCCGGCTGATGGATTCCCCCATATACTGGCTGATCCTGGCTTCTTCCACCCGGTTTGCACCGCTGGTCAGCACCAGGATGCCTTTGTTGCTTGTGCTTCCTTTGAAAATAAGCGATTTTACGATTTGACCGAGCTGGCACCCTACCCGGTCGGCTGCTTCCTGGGCTGTCCGCGTGGATTCGCTAAACTCGATCACTTTGTAATCTGATCCGAGCCCGCGCAGGATGTTCTGGATCTTTTGGGCAGATGGGTTAATTGGTTCCATGGGGGCGCTCCGAAGTAGAATATTATAGGCGGGCTGGCACACCTATCAAAAATAAATCTTCTTATTCTTGAGGTTGGCGCAGGCGGGCGGTTAAATCACGTAATTGGCCGTAGCTGATCGGTTTCAGCAGAACAAAATCGCTTTGCCCGCTCAGGCTGTCCGCCATGATCTGATCGGCGGTGGCCAGGATGACAGTCGTTCTCTTCAGACGATCACTCGACCGTATGAACGCCAGGACTTTGTCTCCGGTTGCGCCAGGCAGGTGAAGATCCAGGATGACGATAGCCGGTTCCAGGTTCGACAGTAATTGGATGGCTTGTTGTCCGTCCACGGCTTTCTGAACTTTGAAACCAGCTTCCTCCAGCGCACGCGCAAAAATCGTAATGAGTTTTTCATCGTCTTCAATGATAAAAGCCATGGGTTCGGGTTCGCCAGTCATAGTCTCTCAGGGAACCTTTAATGGCAAAACAACGGTGAACGTGCTGCCTTTTCCAAGTTCACTTTGCAGCTCGATTTTTCCATCCATCAAAGTAGTAAGCTGGCTGACAATGGAAAGCCCCAACCCGGACCCGCCGCGTGTGTTCCCTTCCACCTGGCGAAAGGCTTCAAAAACCATTTGCTGGGCCTCTTTTGGAATTCCTGCTCCAGTATCCGACACCTGAATTGCCCAATGATTTTGGTCAGCCAATAAAAGGCAGACCTTGATCGTACCATTTTCAGTGAATTTTGTGGCGTTATTGATCAGGTTGAGCAGGATCTGTTTGAGCCAGTAGGCATCTCCTAAAATTTTCTCCGGTAATTCAGGATCGATTTCCACAACAAATTTCAAATTCTTTTTCTTTATGGCAAATCCAGCAATCGTCTGCGCCCCGGCAACAAATTCTGCCGGTTTGAATATGGCCGGTCGGATCACAAGCCGCCCGGTTTCGATTTGTGCCTCGCCAATGAGATTGTTTACGAATGCCAGCAATTGGTTGGAACTATCCAGGATTTCAGAAGCGGCATTCTTTTGTTCAGCATTCACTTCACCGAATACGCCTTTTTCAAGCATTTCCGAATACCCCATGATGGCTCCCAGTGGTGTACGCAGATCGTGACTGACATTTGCAAGCAATTGAGTCTTCATCCGGTTTGCTTCGATGGCTTCCTGATGGGCCTGGCGTAAATCTTCTTCTGACTTTTTCCGGTTGGATATATTCTGTTTGATGGCAATGAAATTGGTGATTTTACCTTCCGGTTGTTGTATCAGCGGTGTGATGGTCATTTCTTCATAATATTCACTTCCGTCCTTGCGCCGGTTGATCAATTCTCCTCGCCAGACTTTTCCTTCTGAGATGGTCTGCCACAACTCCTGGTAGTATTCGTCTGTTTGTTTGTTCGACTTGAGAATGCGCGGATTGTTGCCGATCGCTTCCTCGCGGCTGAAACCGGTCATGGTGGAAAAGGCCTGGTTTACCCAAACAATCTTGCCTTTGGCGCTGGTAATAACGATCCCATTACGGGCGGCCTCCAGTGCAGCCACCTGGAGGAGCATTTGCGCTTGCGCTATTTTTTGGTCTGTGATGTCAGTTAAGATCGTGATGTGTCCGGTGGCCCGGCCGCGTTGGTTGAGAATAGGTGCAATTCGTGAACTGAAGTTTCGCTTGTTCGGCCCATCACCCAGGACGATCTCATGACCGATTTCAAAGGCTGTGGAGGTCTCGGTATTCCATTGAACCCAGTCGTGCAAGAGTTCCTGGATATCCTGTCCAATAATCTGATTGCTTTGTATCTGGAAGATATTCAGCGCAGAAGTGTTAATTTCCACAACCCGGCCACGCAGGTCTGCAACGATAATGCCGTCCAACATAGCGTTAAAAGCCGAGTTTTGTGCAACTGGCTGTACATCCATTAATCCAAATTGTGAAAGCCCGATTTCAAATGCAACGATTGAGAAAGTAAATGTCAGGGGAGTCCAGTCGAGACCTGGCAAGGGATCAAGATGGAACATGTATAAAAGATTGCCTATCCAGGAAATTGCCATGCCGGCCAGGATGATAACCGCCTGAGTCCGGTAAAGCTTGTGGCTTTTGATTGCAATTTGAATGAAGCAAAGTGTAGCTAAAATGAGAAGTGCATATTGGTAGGCGACGTTTATGAAGTACCAGGGTCCATGTCCTACCAAAACCGGGCCCATAAGCGAACCTTGCGGCATGCTGGTGTATGACCAGAGCAGGTGGTGCCAATCGTTGGTAATTGCAAGGAAAAATGTGATTGCTGGGATGATCGAAAACATGGCAAAACGGCCACGCGTCATCCAAATACCACGCCCGGTATACACTAAAGCAAATGATAGGATGGACAATGCCAGGAAGGAGATACCCAGGTATTCTGCTTTTGCTGCGGCAAGTTTATAAGTGTAATTTGTAAGGGCAACTTCAAAAATACTTCCAAACGACCAGAATGCCACGCAGAAGATGGCAAAAAGCAGGTTGTAAGTCCCTGGGGTATGACGAATTTTCCATAAACGAAACGTCAGGTAAAGCGATATAACTATGCCGATGACCAGAAAAATAATGTATATATAATAATCCGAAACCATATCGCCTCCTGCTTGCTACAATATATCAAACATTTGCATAAGAAGCAAGAAACCCTGGCCAATGCAAATTGGATAGGTTGTACCAATGGAACATCCCCAAACATAAACTTGAATATTGCCTCTTGTTACTGCAAGTAACGATCATGCAGTTCTTTTCCCGATGGTAAAGATACCTAAAATTGACCGGAATATTTCAACAGAGCCGGCCTTATCCTACTATTGTTGATCGGAGGCGAAGACCAAGATCACGTAATTGACTGAAACTGACCGGTTTTAACAAGACGTAATCGCTTTGTTCGCGTAAATTATCGGCCAGGAGAGAATCAAAGGTTGTCAAAACGACAATAACCTTTTCCAGGTGGGCTTCCTTGCGAATGAATGCCAAAACCTTATCACCCGAGGCGCCGGGAAGATATAAATCCAGGATAACGACCGCAGGGCCGAGATCCGCCAGCGCTTCGATGGCTTTTTGCCCATCTGCGATAGTTTGCGTTTCAAAATCAGCCAACTTCATCGCCTGAGTAAATATATCGGCGAGTTGGTATTCATCTTCGATAATTAATGCCAGAGGCCGGGATTGTTTTTTCATGGATTCACTCCAGAGCAATGGCTACCGGGCGGGTTTCACTTGATCAAAGTGGCTTTATCTCTGGCCAATGTGTCGCGTATGTGCTCGACGTGGCCGTGGAACAGATCCATTTTTTCCGCTTCGGCGATGGGAATAAATTGCGCGTCCGTGGTTTCGTCGCTTAATCCCAATTCCCCACTAACTTTTTCTACTTCAAAATTCAGGACAATCACGTGGGCTTTATTTCCATCCGGATAAATTGTCAGTCGATTGGGATTGCTGTAGACACCCGTCAACCTGACCACCCGGACTTTTAACCCGGTCTCCTCGAAGACCTCGCGTACGCATCCCTCTGTGACCGATTCACCTGGATCAATCATCCCTCCTGGCAGACACCATTGACCGTTATCCGTTCGGCGGGTTAGCAGGACGGCCTGGCCATCGTTGCTAAATAGTACCGCTGAACATCCCAATCGCAATTTACCCTCTTTGCCGATGCGATCGCCATAAACAACTCTGGTGGGGTTCTTACCGGATGAAAGTTGCATCTTGTCCTGCCAGTGTATCGAAGATGAATTGTTTGTGATGGGGAAAGATTTCCATTGCCTCAATTTCGGGTAAGGAATAAAACCCAAAATCGGTCGTTTCATCGCTCAGGCGAAGCGTTCCACTGACCTTTTTGACCTTAAAGTTCAAAATTATGAACTGGAACTGCTTGCCATCGGCATAAATGACCAACCTGTCCGGGCTACTGAACACGCTCGTCAGGCGTTCCACCGAGACCAGTAAACCGGTCTCTTCCCAAGTTTCGCGCTCACAGGCCTCAGCAACACTTTCACCGGGCTCCACCCCTCCACTTGGCAGGCACCAATGGCCATTATCGGCCCGACGGGTGAGCAGGACTTTTTCCCTGCTTTCATCAAAGAGAACTCCCGAACATCCCAGGCGAATTTTACCCTGCCGGCCGATCCGATCGCCGAAAAGAATTTGTGTCATGATTGATTTTGTTGTTTAGCAAGGTGCGTTTTTTCTGGCAGCATATCCCCATTATACAGGATGTCTAGTCTGCACAAATGTCCCGTTGCGGAGGTCGTCCAAGGCCTGCTGGATCTCTGCGCGAGTGTTCATGACAAAGGGTCCATAAGGAACAATTGGCTCGCCCATAGGTGCCCCGGCCATTAACATGAACCGCACTGGCGAATCAGCAGTCCGAACATTGACCTGGTCGCCCTGGCCGAAAACCGCCAGCTTGACCGCAGCCACTTCCTCATTTCCTAATGCGGCCTGCCCATCGAAGACATAGGCCATTACCATGTGGCTTTCTGGGATGGCCAGATTGAATTCTGCATTGGCCTGCATGGCCACTTCCAGATATAACGGATCAGCGGCAATTTCGGTCACCGGACCGGAAATATCTCCGACTTTACCAGCCACGACGCGCGCCATCCATCCCGATCCTTTTGCAGCCGGGATATCTGCGGCGATGACTCCCTGGTAGCGCGGTTGAATCATTTTTTGCGCAGCGGGCAGGTTGACCCATAGCTGGAAACCGTCGATGACCCCATCCGGCCCACGCCGCGGCATTTCCTCATGCAGGATCCCTCCGCCGGCAGTCATCCACTGGATATCTCCGGGACCGATCAGCCCGGCGTTGCCCAGGCTGTCACGATGGTTAACGGAGCCCTTCAGGATATATGTTACTGTCTCGATGCCCCGGTGAGGGTGCATGGGAAAGCCGCGGATGGGCCCTTCCACCGGATCATTGAAGGCAAAATGATCAAAAAGCAGGAATGGATCGAACTGGTTTGAAACATGGGGAGAGATGGACCGACGCAAAAGCACTCCGGCACCTTCGATGACATATTGTGGTTCAATGATATTCTTGATCGGACGAATTTTAATCATTCTTAAATACTCCAAATTAGCCTGATTTTACCCGCGCTCGATAAAAAGAGGAAGTATGCTTCGGCGAGTTTTATGCGTATTTGGGGCTAAGGCGCGAGCTAAGACGCAGGAGGCAAGAATCATGGACAGGAGAGGTTCTGCCACGCCGAGAGGAGATGAATTATGGTTGTACCTGGAATTTAATATAAAAAGATTGCCCGAATGCGATCCCGTTTGGATCAAATGCCTGCCATTCGCTGATATATTGCCCGGCTGTTTGCGGCGCCGTGAATAAGATGCGCAACGTGGCCTGTGAGCCTGCGCGCGCTGGAAAAAGTGCTTGTTCTGGGGATGCGCCAAGCGCGTCGCCGGAAATCAGGCGAAGGCGGTAACCTGCATCCCAGTTGCAGTCCCCGCTATTTTGCACAAGCCACTGCTTATCCAGTATCGTTCCGGGAGAAACTTGTGTGCCATCCGGAATGCTTACATCATTAATAAAAGTCAGATTGGCTGTGCAGGTGGGTGTCAGAGTTGGCTCAACAGGCTGAATCGCGGTGGATGAGACGGTTGGTTGTACCGTGGTCAACGTTGCAGTTGAAAACGGTGTGGATACTGGCGTAGGTGTAATGGCACCGCTGCAGGCAGAAATAAATAGAACCCCACAAGCCATGGCGATTAAATAAAAACAGATGGATACGAAACCATTGGAAAAACGGCACGTATCCATCTGTATCCTTTGAATCTCAGAGTCTGCAAAACCAGGCGTAGTGCCTATACTTCACCGTCGGCCTCATCGTCACTCTCCTCGCCGATGGCCAGTGGGAGCGCCACTTCGCCGCCAGTGGCGCGTTGGCGAATGATGGCTTCGATTTCATCGGCCAGGGCCGGATTTTGGCGCAAGAACTCTTTTGAGTTCTCGCGTCCCTGTCCCAGACGAGTGTCGTTGAAAGAGAAGAAGGCACCGCGTTTATCCACGATACCAAGCTGTGTGGCCAGATCGATCAGGTCACCAACCTTGGAGATGCCCTCGTTATACATAATATCGAATTCAGCAGTGCGGAAGGGCGGTGCGACTTTGTTCTTGACCACGCGTACACGTGTACGGTTGCCGACGATTTCGGCTCCAATTTTAATGGATTGAATTCGACGTACATCCAGACGAACCGAGGCATAAAATTTCAGGGCATTACCCCCGGTGGTGGTTTCAGGATTGCCAAACATAACGCCGATCTTCATACGTAACTGGTTGGTGAAGATGACGGAGGTCTTGGTCTGGTTGATGGCCCCGGAGAGCTTGCGCAACGCCTGGGACATTAATCGGGCCATGGCGCCCATCTGTGCATCACCCATATCTCCTTCGATCTCCGATCTGGGTACCAACGCGGCGACCGAGTCGATCACCACCAGGTCCACAGCTCCGGAGCGGACGAGCGTTTCTGTGATTTCGAGGGCCTGTTCACCGGTATCGGGTTGCGATACCAGCAAATTATCGACATCTACGCCGCATTTGGCAGCATACACGGGATCCAAAGCATGTTCCATATCCACATACGCGGCAGTCCCACCGACCTTCTGGACTTCAGCGACGATATGCTGACAAATAGTGGTCTTGCCGGAAGATTCAGGTCCATAGATCTCGGTAATGCGACCACGCGGAATGCCACCAATGCCCAAGGCCAGATCGAGGGAAAGAGAGCCGGTTGGGATGGCATCAATGGTCATCCTGTGTGCATCGCCCAGCCGCATGATGGAGCCATCCCCGTAGCGTTTAACGATATCTCCAACGGCTTTATCGAGCATGGCGCGGCGACCTTCATCGATCAATTCACTGGAAGCAGGTTCAGATTTTTTTGGCATGTTTGACCTCTCTGTACTTAGTGTCTATCCGAAAAATCATGTGGAGATCTTCAAATTGTGGTTGTTTTATAATTTTCGAACAGATATGATTAATTATTTAGAGTATAGCACAGATGTTCGATGCGTCAAGGGATTTAGGGGGATGTTGTTGGAGTAGCAGTACTGGTGGGGGTGGGAGGCAAAGAAAAATTGTATTTGACGAACCCATTGAATGTAAAATAAGTCACCTGTCCGGGCAAAATTTGAATGTTTACCCGATTATACATCCCGTCAAAAATAATATTGACTTCATAGACACCGGCCGGGAGGTCACCCAGGGCGACATTTTCGTTGTAATATGCATCGCTATGGATCGTTGCATCGCTGGCGTAGGTGTAAACTTTCCATGTTTTTTGAGTTTGTAAGTTCGTTACTTCGATGAGATGGTTCTTGAGAGTGACACCGTGATCAGCCGTCACCCGGCCTACCAAAATACCATATCCCTGGGGGGGTGCCATCCACAGGACCGGGTTGCGCGTAGAATAAAAGCTGTTCTCCCCGAGCCGGACCTCAAAATGGAGATGCGGCCCGGTTGTGTTGCCTGTGCTGCCAACTAACCCAATCGTTGCACCGGTGTTTACCCATTGACCGACTGTCACATCCACCTCTTCCATGTGGGCGTAGATGGTGTAGAGTTGCTGATCCTGATATCCAAAATCATGCCGAATGGCGACGGCTATTCCATAAGGATCGTTCAGGCTGTCGGACGAGCCAGTGTAAAGACCAACACCGGCCCAAACGACCGTTCCGGGACCGGCGGCGAGTACATCAGTGCCACGCGGGGCGGGAAGGTCAACGCCAGTATGGATGATATTGGGACCGAAGAAAACCCCACCGTATGGGTAGTCCCATTCCGGTTCCCCCGGGTACGCAGCAGCAATCGGAGCGGCAAAGTAAAAATGGTCGTAGGAAGAAAGCGACCAGGGAATTGGATACAGTGGTGGACGATATAGCGCCCCTTCTACTGGAATGACCGTGGGGAAAAACAGTTGCATGGCTCCCGGGGTAGCCGATGGTAAAGGGGCAGGGGCCTCAGTTAATGGGAAGGGAGTTGTGGTCGCTTCAGTTGAAGATATCGAGGTGGCCTCCGGAACAACTGCGGTATTGAATGAGAGTGTGAAAGAAGGCGTTGGAGATGGGAATACCGTTTGTGGCGTAGCACTAGGGCTGGTCGCGGGCGCACACCCGGATAAGATGATCATTGCCACCGGCAGGATTACTCGCAGACGGTTCATGGTGTGGAAGTTGGACGAAACGTCGATGTGGCTGTTGGCGTAGGTGTACGGTACCACATCGGTGTACGCGTCGGCGTACGCGTGGGTGGAATCACCATGGTGGGTGTTACAAGGAACTCAGGTGAGTAGAGTTGCAGCATGGCGTTATACCAATCCAGCCCCTGGGTAAACGCCAGTTCGTTGAAGCGCGCCCCGGCATAATAGGTACGCCATTCCGAAAGAGCAGGCAGGCGTTCCCAGCCATATTGAATGGCCAGGGAGGTCAGATCGACCCAATAACCGGAAGGGATGGAGTTTGCCAATTGGCCCCCGTTTTCGTAAGCAACCGGGCTACCCGCGCGGGCACTAAAATCCCATGGAACCTGGGTAAGTGGCGCCCCCTGCGAACCATCCTGTGCAGTGGTACGCAGGTAGATGCGCCAGTAGGTGGCTTGACCGAAATCTTCACGAATAATGACCATCCAGTCGGCGAGAATCTGCGAAGGATTTAAGGTAAAGGCCCGCCCTGTATATAACCAATCTTCGCCCAACCCGGGATCAAGGGCCGTAGTGTAGGGAACAAAGGCATTGTCCAGGCTGGCCAGGGCATCCCAGCCGGTTTCCAAAGCCACTTGTGCGCGCAGAGCCTGGAAGGAGTTAAATGCAAGCTCACTTAATTGCGGATAAGGAGCCTGAACGCCAGCCAGCGAGACCAAAGCTTCTCGTCCCGGCAGGGATTCAGATTGAGGTGTCACCACCGTGTTATACAAAGCAGCCGGTGTAATTTGTGCAAGTTTCTGGAACGGGCCTGGTAATGCAGCATTGGTATTTCCGAACGTCAACCCGTTGACTGGACCGGGCAGAAGCACTGGCGGCAGGTTGACCGTTCCACTGATGGAATAGCCGGCCAGAAAGGTCTGGTTGGGGGCCGTTAAGCGAGTGGCCAGATGGGTGTTGTCTTGCCAGACTGGCCAATCCCCGGAACCGGCAAAACGCGCCGGTGCGGAAGGATTGCCGGCATCCCAAATGTAAAGGCTGGTCAAGCCATTGGCTGGATCTGCTGAAACCCAGGCCAGATGTTTTCCATCAGGTGACCAGGTAGGGTGCGATTCCACAGTTTGGGACGATTGACTTACATTGGTAAACTTGTCAGTGCCGGATTTGTTCAAATCGGCAATCCAAACCTCGGGTTCGCCGCTGCGATTTGAAATGAATGCGATTTGTCGGCCAGTTGGTGACCAGGCCGGAGAGGTATCCGTGGCCGAATCTTGTGTGAGAGCGTAAACCTGGGACGAATCTGTGACTGAGCGGATGAAAATACCCAGAAATCCTTTTTGATAGGATTCATAGGCGAGGAACGCTCCATCGGGGGACCAGGATGGAGCGGCGTCATATTCCGGTGTATCCGTCATCCGGATGATGTTGCCTGTGGCAAGTTCGAGCAAATATAGATCCCAGTAGCTGTTCTGATTCGAAGCATAAGCCAGCCATTTGCCATCCGGACTGAGTGCAGGAGTGATATCATCCCAGGCGTTATCGGTGAGACGGGCCAGTGGCAGGGTTTGCGGCGAATAAGCAAAGAGATGGTAATACCCATTATCGGCCAGGGAAAGAAAGAAAGTGCCTTGCGGCGCTGGGACCGTGGCGCCTAAATTAGGGGTGGCAGTAATGATATAAGGCGTTTGTGTGGGTGCGTTAGTGGGAGTCGAAGTGGCCGTAGGCGTCGGGCTTGGAGGAACACTGCTTGGGGTTGAAGTAGGGTCAGGGCCGAATTGCAGCCTGCAGGCGGAAAGCATAACCAGGATGCATAGTGCAAAAAGAACATTACCGATTATCGTAAGTGGTCTGACAGGATGGGTATGGGAAGGGAATGTCATTTTATTTTGCAGGAATGGGGACTTCCACATTAAAAGTTCGGCGGTCTATTTCACCCAGTTCGGGGTAAGACAGGCTGGCTGAAAGAGAGTAGTTCCCGTTGGTAGGACTGGTGTTGCGGATATGCAGGGTCAGTTCCAATTTCCAGCCAACCGGCTCAATGATACTGGCCGATACAACTTTGTTCCCAGCGGAATCCATCAGTTCAAGTTCAAGAAGGGGTCTTTGCTGAAAGGGAGTTAATTCCAATGCAACCCGCAGACGCCTCCCATCCGGGTCAGGAATAGCTCGTAATTCAAGCAGGTGAATCTCAGCGGGGGGATAGCGGACGATATTCGGATCGTTTAGAAAAAACTCCATAAGGTTATTATAACCAGAAACCGGTTTTCTTACCGCTGGTATAATTCACACATGCCTAACAAACTGACTCACGTTGATGATGCTGGTAATGCACATATGGTGGATGTGGGAGCCAAACGGGTGACTGAGCGCCTTGCGATTGCGGGGGGAGAAGTAACTATGAAGATGGAGACGCTTGCCTTGATCCGGGCTGGCGAAATAAAAAAAGGCGATGTTTTGACAGTTGCCCAGATTGCCGGGATTATTGCCGCAAAACGAACTTCGGATCTGATCCCGTTATGTCATCCGTTGCCTATCACGCACATCGATGTGTCGCTCACACTGGAAGATTCTCTTCCAGGCGTGCGTATCACGGCTAAGGTTAAAACAACCGATAGAACGGGTGTTGAGATGGAAGCCCTGACAGCCGTTTCGGTGGCGGCATTGACAATTTATGACATGGCCAAGGCCGCCGAGAAGACGATGAAAATTCAAAATATCCGGTTGATCGAAAAACATGGCGGGCGGTCAGGGGACGTGGTGAATCAATAAACTAATCACTATAAATCATTTGAAAGAGAGCCTATGAAAGTAAGAATCTTCTTTTTTGCCACTTTGAGCGAATACGTTGGAGCGAAGACGGTTGATCTGGAAGTGCCGGCAGAGATAACGGTGGCAATGTTGAAAGAATTATTGGTAAACAAATACCCAAGGCTAGCAGCTGCTCAGAAATCCATTATGGTGGCAGTCAACCGTGAATATGCAGCCAGCGAACAAAAAATACCGCTGGATGCTGAAATAGCTTTGTTTCCTCCGGTTTCTGGCGGTTAATAATCATATGGAATATCCGACGATTACTTCTATCACAGAAGCAGAACTTGACCTGGATGCGTTGATTGCCCGGGTAACACTTCCATCCACTGGCGCGGCAGTAGTGTTTTCAGGGATTGTACGCGGGATCACCGAACGCGGCGATGCCCACGAAACGAGTTTTCTTGTATATGAATCCTACAAACCGATGGCCGAAGCCAAAATGAAACAGGTTGCGGAAGAAATTCGATCACGCTGGCCTTCGGTGGAAGGCATCGCGATTGTTCAGCGTATCGGACGGCTTTATCCGCAAACCCCGACCGTTTTGATAGTTTGCACGGCAGCCCACCGAGATACGGGAGCTTTCGAGGCGGCGCGTTATGGAATTGACCGGCTGAAGGAAATTGTGCCAGTTTGGAAAAAAGAAGTCAGTCCGCGTGGCGATTCCTGGGTGGAAGGTGACTATTTTCCAAAGCCTGGAGAATAAGGAAGCCTTTTTGTCACCAAGTGGAAGCGGGCATGGTTTATCATGGCGTATTTTGCTGTAATTGTGGGAGTCCCTATCCAAAAGAGGGAGTCCCATACCGTTGTCCCAGTTGTGGCGGGTTGTATGATTTTCGCGACGGGTACCATTTTGAGCCAATAGAGATAGAACCATCCCAGCCCGGCATCTGGCGTTTCAGGCATGCATTCGGCCTCCCGCCGGAGCTTGTGCCGGTCTCCCTTGGTGAAGGGGATACACCGCTGCTCCAGGTGGAGGTAAAGGGCCGCCGAATCGCTTTCAAGTGTGAATACCTTAATCCTAGTGGTTCTTTCAAGGATCGCGGATCTGCGCTAATCACCGCCTGGTTATCATCACGCGGTGTAACTGAAGTTGTGGAAGACTTATCCGGGAATGCCGGAGCATCCCTGGCTGCTTATGCAGCCAGGGCAGGAATCAAAGCAAGAATTTTCACACCCGAGTTAGCTTCCGGTCCCAAGAAGAGACAGATCGAAGCTTATGGCGCGGAACTGGTTCCGATCCGCGGCACACGTTCTGATGTGGCAAACGCTGTTAGGAAAGAGGCTGATGGGGGGGCAGCTTATGCCAGCCATGCCTATATCCCCTTCAATCTACCGGGATATGCCACCGCGGCGTACGAGATTTTCGCGCAAGTGGGTAAAATGCCCGGTGCTGTGGTTGTCCCGGCTGGACAGGGCGGGTTGCTGCTCGGCCTGGCGCGCGGGTTTGCGGCATTGCGGATCGTTCATAGACTGGATACCCTTCCCATGATGATCGGTGTACAGGCACGTGCCTGTGCACCACTGTGCGCTATGTGCTCGGAAAGGGACGAGCAGGCGGAATTTGTTATTGATGGCAATTCCTTGGCAGAAGGGGTGCGAGTACGCGATCCTCTGCGGGCAAAGGCGGTTTGTGAGGCGGTTTTGGCAAGTCGTGGATTCATGTGCGTTGTTGAAGAAAAAGATATCCTGCCGGCGCGGGATGCGCTGGCACAACTTGGATTCTACGTTGAGCCGACCTCTGCCATCGCGTGGGCGGCGGTTCTTCAAGTGATGGGTAAATTGCCCGATCCAATTGTTGTGATTCTTACCGGCTCCGGCTTGAAGTACGGGTAAAATAAAGCTAATATCTTGAAAAAGGACTTGACCATGACGGACATCCAATCATTTGGCAACAAGCTACTTATCAACCTTGAAAAAGTAATCGTTGGCAAGCGGAAAACGATTGAGACCATTATGGTCGGTTTGCTTTGCCAGGGGCATGTGCTGATCGAGGATGTGCCAGGAGTTGGGAAGACAGTTTTGGCGCGCAGCCTGGCAAAATCATTGGGTTGCTCGTTCAACCGTCTTCAATTCACGCCTGATATGTTGCCCAGCGATGTGACCGGGGTTTCCATTTATGATCAATCCAAACGGGTATTTGAATTCCGTCCCGGACCGATATTTGCGCAGATTGTGCTGGTGGACGAGATCAACCGGGCTACACCCAAAACCCAGGCGGCGTTATTAGAGTCAATGGAAGAGAAACAGGTAACCGTGGATGGTATTACGCATCCCTTGCCCAACCCTTTCATGGTTCTGGCAACCCAAAACCCAATCGAATATGAAGGGACTTTTCCGTTACCAGAAGCGCAATTGGACCGGTTCCTGTTACGGGTGCGCTTGGGTTATCCAAACCAAACCGATGAAATTGAAATCCTCGACCGCCAACAGCTTCGGCATCCGATCGAATCCCTCGAAGCAGTCATTTCCGTCGAAGAGCTTCAGGAAGCCATGCAAGAGATTAAGAAAATCTTTGTGTCAAAACCGATCAAACGTTACCTGGTGGACCTGGTTGACCGAACTCGTCAGAGTTCCGATGTATATCTTGGCGCCAGTCCGCGCGGCAGCCTGGCACTTTTCCGTACTGCGCAGGCGATGGCTGCTCTGGCTGGACGTGATTTTGTTCTACCGGACGATATAAAGAGCCTGGCAGTGCCCGTATTGGCGCACCGAGTTATTGTGGGTCCGGCGGCCCGTCTGCGAGAATTGAGCGCTGAAAAAATTGTCGAAGAAATATTGGAGAACCTGCCCGTGCCAGGCGGCGATTACCAGGCCCCTTAGCTTATGAAGTTATCCCACGCTCCGCGCTGGCTGCTGGCAGTACTTATTTTGGGAAGCCTGGCTGGCTGGATATTGACCGGCTTGATGATTTACGCGCGTCTGGCTTATCTCGGCATCCTATTAATGGTGGGGGGAGCAATTTGGACAATTTTATCCATCAACGGTATTCACCTGAACCGGAACACACGCACCCTGCGGGCCAGTATGGGAGAAGTATTTGAGGAGCACTATGAGATAAAGAAGGAAAAATGGCCGGGTTGTGCGTGGCTGGAAGTGCTCAACCAGTCCACTTTACCTAAAGCGGCCGGGTCGCGTTTGTTGACCAGAATTAATGCCCACCAGCTAAGGTATTATTCTGCGCGCACCCTGCTGACCCGGCGAGGGGCATATTTACTGGGTCCGACGACCCTGACCTCCGGAGATCCCTTTGGCCTGTTTACCATGCAGAAAGTTGTCACTGCCAGGGAAACGCTGGTTATCCTGCCGATGACATTTCCCATTTCTGTTTTTCCTCCGCCACGAGGCCTCCTCCCGGGAGGAAAAGCGATTCGCCAACGGTCGTTGGATTTGACACCCAACGCTGCAGAAGTACGCGAATATGTTCCGGGTGATCCGATGAAACGTATTCACTGGGCCAGCTCGGCGCATCGGGGCCAGTTCATGGTCAAGGAATTTGAACAAGATCCACAGGCGGATATATGGATATTCCTGGATGCTTATCGCCCGGTTCATTATATAACGCCTGAACAACCCGTTTCATATCAACTAGATAATTTGTGGCTGCGCCGGCCAAAGGTCTCCCTGCAGAAAGACACATTCGAGTATGCTGTCAGTGCAGCAGCCTCCCTGGCAAGGTTTTTTCTGATGGATAAGCGTACCGTCGGATTGGTCTGCTCGGCCGGTAAATTCTTTGCTGTTTCCAGTGAGCGTGGCGAACGCCAAATTAATAAAATCATGGAGACACTGGCTTTTCTCCAGCCTGATGGGATGCTGCCACTTTTTGATCTGGTAAATATACAGGCAAAATTATTGCCTCTGGGCAGTGGCGTAATTTTAATTACCCCATCAGCCAGTCCGGACTTATTCCCGGCACTGGAAGATTTGCGCCGTAGGAACTTGCGACCGGTGGTAATCCTGATAAAGTCGGAAACCTTTGGCGGGCAAGGCGAAACAGATAAAATAATCGCCGGCTTGCTTTCCCAGAATATTCCGGCCTGCCAGATAGGCTTTGGAGATGATCTTGGTGCCCAATTGGCATTGCCGGCTACCTACTTGCAAAAACCATATATGCCAGCTCACACTTGACGGGAAGGCCAGCTGGCTTGATACTAAGGCATAGGAGAAGAAAAAAATGAAACATTTCTTGGATATTATGGATAATTCACCGGAAGAATTACAGGACATACTGAACGTGGCTGTGCGCCTTAAAAAGGAATATTTTTCTGGTGGAAATCCCCCGCTTTTCAAAGGCAAGGTGCTGGGAATGATTTTCCAAAAACCCAGCTTGCGGACGCGCGTTTCTTTTGATATGGCGATGCGCCATATGGGCGGCGATGCGCTTTATCTTTCACCAAGCGAAATTGGCCTGGGCAAGCGGGAATCCATTGCGGATGTTTCGCGCGTGCTCTCAGGGTATGTTCAAGCAATTATGGCGCGCGTCTTCGAACATGAACATATTTTGGAACTGGCAAAATGGTCATCCGTGCCGGTTGTAAATGGTTTGAGCGATTTCAGCCATCCATGCCAGGCGATGGCGGATGCACTAACCATCCAGGAAAAATTCGGCAAAGCAAAAGGCTTAAACGTAACTTTCGTAGGCGACGGAAACAACGTTGCGGTCTCATTGATGCACATTTCGGCTAAATTAGGCTGGAACTTTACCATAGCCAACCCGGAAGGGTATGCCATGAATCCGCTGGCGGTGGAAATGGCAGAAGAAGTTGCCGTTTCAACCGGCAGCCAGTTGCGCTTCCTGCGCGATCCGCACGAAGCTGTTAAAAAGGCTCAGGTTATCTACACGGATACCTGGACAAGCATGGGCCAGGAGGAAGAGACTGCCAAACGGGAACAGGTTTTCCCGCCCTATCAGGTTAATGCAAAGCTGGTCTCTGAAGCCGATAAAGATGTGATTGTGATGCACTGCCTGCCGGCGCACCGCAACCATGAGCTGACCGATGATGTTGCGGATGGGCCGCATTCGGTTATCTTCCCTCAGGCACATAACCGGCTGCATGCCCAGAAGGCCGTTCTGGCACGCCTTTTCGGAGTTGCCTGATTCAGGATCAAACCAAAATGCCTCTCGACTGCGTGGCGCTCGGGGCGAAACCTCATATTCGTTATTGTAGAAAGGTGAAACCATGAACACGCAGGATTATATAGAAATCGAAGAATTGTATGGCGCCCATAATTACCTTCCACTAAATGTTGTTATTACGCGTGGAGAAGGGGTGTGGGTTTATGATGTGGAGGGCAGGAAATATCTGGATTGCCTGTCTGCCTACTCGGCACTCAACCAGGGGCATGTTCATCCCAAAATCCTGGCCGCGTTAATCGAACAGGCTGGAAAAGTTACGCTTACTTCACGCGCATTCCGTAACGACCAACTACCGCTGCTTTACAAGGAACTTTTCGAGCTGACCGGGTACGAGATGTCTCTATTGATGAACTCCGGAGCCGAGGCGGTGGAGACTGCTCTCAAGCTGGCGCGTAAATGGGGCTATGCAGTAAAAAGAATTCCGCGCCACCAGGCAGAGATCATCGTTTGCACCGGAAATTTCCATGGGCGCACGATCACCGAGATTTCCTTCTCCAGTGAGCCGTTCTACCGTGACGATTTTGGTCCCTTTACGCCAGGCTTTATCAGCGTACCTTATGGTGATGCGGAGGCGATAGCCAGGGCCATCACCCCGAATACTGCGGCTGTCCTGGTGGAACCTATTCAGGGAGAAGGTGGGGTGATTGTTCCTCCGGCCGGATATTTGAAAAAAGTAGCTGATATCTGTAAAGCAAATAATGTCTTGCTGATGGCTGATGAGATCCAGACGGGTCTTGGCCGAACCGGTAAATTGTTTGCTTCGGAGCACGAGAATGTGCGCCCGGATATCATGATCATTGGCAAAGCTTTAGCGGGAGGGTTCTACCCTGTATCGGCTGTGCTGGCTGATAAGCCCTTGCTTGGCCTTTTCCAGCCAGGCGAGCATGGATCGACTTTTGGCGGCAACCCGTTGGCAGCCGCCACCGCACGGGCAGCATTGCGTGTAATTGTAGAAGAAAACCTGGTCGAGCGGGCTGCTGACCTGGGTGAGTATTTCATCGAACAATTGACCGAAATCCCAAGCCCGTATGTCAAGGAAGTGCGTGGAAAGGGACTTCTCATCGGTGTCGAATTAAAGGAAAGCGCTGGAGGGGCGCGCAGGTTCTGTGAAGCATTGGGTACGAAGGGAATTCTGGCCAAGGAAACGCACCTTAATACCATTCGCTTCGCGCCTCCACTGGTGATTGATAAAACCACTATCGATTGGGCATTACCTTTGATTCGTGATGCTCTCAATGAAAAGTAGAAAAGCAACAGGAATAGTTTTCGATTGCCCGGCAACATTTCAATCCGAATCAGGAGGTGCATCATGAACATTGGCATCCCAAGAGAAATCAGACCATTCGAGTATCGGGTAGGTTTATCTCCAGCCGGTGTGGAAATTCTCTGCCAGCATGGCCATACTGTCTTCGTAGAGCACAAAGCTGGAAATGGTGCAGGTTTCCCGGATAAAGAATATGAACAGGCCGGGGCAAAAATCGTATATTCGCCGGAGGAAGCCTATGGGCGTGCTGATTTAGTGCTTAAGATAGCACGGCCGACCGAGTCAGAATTGCCTTTCCTGCAACCGGGCACCGCGCTGGCCGGATTACTTAATCTCCCTTCTGCCCGCCAGACCAAGATCGAATACCTCCTTAAGAACAATATCAACACGGTTGCGTATGAACAGATCTGCGAAGCGGATGGCTCTTTGCCGGTGTTACGTCCCTCCAGCCAGATTGGTGGTGCGATGACGGCGGAAGTCGCTGCCCGCTTGCTACAAAGCGACCAGGGCGGCGGCGGCATCCTGCTGGGCGGCATTCCGGGCGTACCGCCGGCGGAGGTGGTCATCCTGGGCGCCGGCACGGCCGGGACATTCGCGGCGCGGGCGTTCACTGGACTGGGCGCGCACGTAACCGTTCTGGATAGGGATATCAATGCGCTCCAGCGCATCAGCCTGACCGGTATGAACCTGGTCACCATGCTTTCCACCGAGCGTAATATTGCCCGTTGTACCGGTTTTGCCAACGTTCTGGTGGGAGCGGCGCTGGTTCCCTGGACGCGTTCGCCGGTGCTGGTGTCGCGCGAAATGGTTCATAAAATGAAGCCGCGCTCTGTAATTATCGATATGAGTATTGACGAGGGCGGCTGCGTGGAAACTTCCCGGCCAACCTCGCACGACCGGCCTTCCTACATCGAGGAGAATGTGATCCATTACTGCGTGCCCAATATGCCGGGCATCGTGGCCCGCACGGCCATGCACGGTTTTGTGAATGTTGCCGCACCGTACATCCTGCAGATCGCCGAGCTGGGCGTGGATAAAGCCATGGCAGAAAACCCGGCTATCGAAATGGCGGTAAATACCTATCATGGTGAAATGCGCCATCTGCCGCGTTGGAATCTGTGACCCCATTTTCACGGAATCGTGCACGTTCATCTTAAATGGATCATTCCTGACCCACCTTGTCTGTTTTAGGGAGTTTTTATGGACTGGCATTCGATCTACCAATCAAATGTGACCACGGCAGAAGAAGCGGTAAGGGTGATCAAATCAGGCGATCGCATTTTCATGACCGGGAATGTGTCGGTACCGCAAAGGTTATTGGCTGCGTTAGTGGAATATGCCCCAGAGCTTAAAGGTGTCGAAATCTGCCAGGCCCTTTCAATCGGATCGGCAGATTATGTCAAGCCAGAGATGGAAGGCCACCTGCGGGTAAACACGCTTTTCATCAGCCCCAACGTACGCAAGGCGGTTTGGGAAGGTCGCGCCGACTTCACCCCCGTGTTGCTATCGGAATTCACCCTGTTATTCAAAAACAAGGTGCTCCCGGTGGATGTGGCGATGATCCACGTATCGCCCCCGGATGAGCATGGCTTCTGTTCGCTGGGGGTGGAGGTTGGCCTGACCAAATCACCGGCGGAATCAGCCAAGATCATCATCGCGGAAGTGAACGAGCAGATGCCGCGTACTTTGGGCGATTCTTTCATTCATGTCAGCCGATTGACGCATATTGTGCCAGTTAACTATGCGATCGCTGAACTACCGATGGGCAGCGAAGGTGATGACCAGATCAACCAGAAGATTGCCGGCCACATCGCGGATCTGATTCCGGATGGGGCAACCATGCAGATGGGGATCGGGGCCATCCCGGATGCCGTGCTGAATTTCCTCGATAGTAAGAAGGATCTGGGGATTCACAGCGAGATGTTCTCGGATGGCGTGGTTCGACTGGTGGAGCAGGGCGTGATCAACAATTCCTGCAAGACCCTGCATACGGGCAAGATAGTGGCCGGGTTCGTCCTGGGTACCCATGCCCTCTACAAGTGGGTCAACGATAACCCACTGTGTGAATTCCATCGCCAGGAATACGTTAACGACCCATTTGTCATCGCCCAAAATGACCGCATGGTAGCGATCAATTCGGCCATCGAAGTGGATCTGACCGGCCAGGTGTGCGCAGATAGCATTGGTCCCAAGTTTTTTAGCGGAGTCGGCGGGCAGTTGGACTTCATCTATGGGGCTTCACGCTCGAAGGGTGGTGTACCGATCATTGCCATGTCATCCTCAAATGCCATGAAGGATGGTACAGTTGTAAGCAAGATCGTCCCGATGCTTAAAGAAGGCGCAGGGGTGGTGACCGGACGCAACCACGTTCATTACGTGGTGACCGAATTTGGGGTAGCCGACCTGTATGGCAAGTCTGTACGCCAACGCGTCAAGGCACTCATTAATATTGCCCATCCGGATTTTCGGGCTGACCTGGAGAAACAGGCCAGGAAACTTAACTGGAGTTAACAGACATGGATAGAAAGGTCAAGATCGTAGCCACCATAGGGCCAGCCAGCCAGGAGAATGCAGTAGTTGGGAATTTACTGCAGGCCGGAATGGATGTTGCCAGGCTGAATTTTTCGCATGGAACGCACGAATGGCATGCTGCACGGATTTCGCAATTGCGTGCCATCGCTACACGCCTGGGCCGTCCCCTGGCCTTGTTACAGGATCTGCAAGGCCCGAAGATCAGGGTGGGTGTGCTGCCTGGAGCGCTGACATTGGCGTCAGGCATGACGGTCGTGCTTTATCCGGAAGGCGCCAGCCAACCAGAAACCAATACTGGCCAGGCGGTCATTCCGGTGGATTTCCCACAATTATTTGACTCGGTACAACCTGGCAACCGCATCCTGCTTGATGATGGAAAATTGGCGCTTTCAGTACTCAAGGTGTCGAATAAACAGGTTGTCGCACAGGTCAAAACCGGCGGGGTATTGACATCCAACAAGGGTATCAATTTGCCGGGTGTGCTGTTGGATATTCCGGCATTTACCGAAAAAGATGCCGAAGATCTGGAATTCGGATTATCACTTGGCGTGGATTTTGTTGCAATTTCCTTTGTACGGCGGGCAGAAGACCTGGATAAGGTCAGGCAAAGAATCGCATGCCAGGCTCCGGGAGAGTGCCCACTGTTGATCGCCAAGCTCGAGCGGCCGGAAGCCCTGGACAACCTGGAAGCCATCCTGGATGTGGTGGATGGAGTGATGGTGGCGCGCGGTGACCTGGGGGTGGAAATGGCCCCGGAGGATGTGCCCGGCGCACAGAAGCGCATTATCCAGGCGGCCAACCGTCAAGGAAAATTGGTTATCACGGCCACCCAGATGCTTGAATCGATGACCCATAATCCGCTCCCGACGCGCGCCGAAGCCTCAGACGTAGCCAACGCCGTTTTCGATGGCACGGACGCGGTGATGCTCTCGGCGGAAACGGCGGCGGGTGAATATCCAGTTGAGGCTGTGACCTTGATGGACCGCATCGTCCGGCAGGCAGAAGCGGGTTTTGAAGCGTGGGGCCATATTCAAGATATGCAGGCAAATGACCACGATGACGCGGTGGCTGTCACAAAGGCGGCGCGTGAACTGGCGCACGACCAGGATGTTGCGGCAGTAGCCGTTTTTACCCGCCTGGGGCGCTCGGGCTTATTAATGGCAAAGGCCCGGCCGCGCGTGCCCATCCTGGCATTCACGTCCGAGGAGCGAACTTATCGACGGCTGGCGCTGGCCTGGGGCGTCCAGCCGCGCGTCGTGCAGTTCGTGGACACGGTCGAAGCCATGGTTCATTGCGTGGAATCCGCCTTGCGCCATTCTGAAACGGTCAAGCCCGGGCAACAAGTGGTGCTCGTGTGCGGTTTTCCGATCATGGAAATGCGCCAGCCAAACATGCTCTTGCTGCATTCTTTAACGCCAGCTATCGATAGTGATTGATTTGCCATTGTCTGCGCCGGCCTGTTCTGGATGAAAAGCTCAGGGTTTGGCAAGAAATAATTCTGATCCTTAAATAAAAACGGAGCTGTCTTTTCGAGACAGCCCCGTTCGATTTATTATCGATTAGCTTTTGAGGAATTCCTCGAGGGCTTCCCGGCTGATGCGGTAAGCATTGCCGAGTTTCTTGGCCTTCAGGCTGCCGTCATTGATGGCAGCCATGACATCCTCTTCGGACACACGCAGCACTGAGGCTGCTTCGCCAGGAGTCATCACGTCAGTCATACCACCAGCTGCCGGAGCGCCGCCATTGGGGGCCTTGGGCTGCTGCTGCTGTTGTTGATTGGATTGCATGCCACCCTGGAGAGCCTGACCCATCAAGTTGCCGATGCCCATCCCGGCGCCGATGCCGGCTGTAAGGCCTGCACCGCCACCCTGGTTGTTGGCAGCATCACGCATGGCATCCGCCGCCTGTAACTGAGTGTAGGTGGCCATATCGAGCATGCCCATATCACGCAATTCCTGGGCGGATTTGTCAGATGGTCTCAGGTTGGCAAGAATGAAGGATTTCAGGCTCAGCCCGACCGCCTCAAAATCATCCTCGCATTGTGAACGAATAAAGCCGGCCATTTCCTGCGTTTTGGCAAGAAGTTGGGGCAGATTAAGCTTGGCGCCCCATTCATTCAGGGTATCCTGTAGTTGTGACAGGAGAATGCTGCGCAGACGGTCCTCGATCTGATCAATACTATAGGAAGCGGTCTTGCCAACGATCTGGGTGACCAATTGCTGCGGGTCTTTCACCTCGAATGAATACGTGCCAAAGCCCTGGAGCAGCATTACTCCCAGGCCCATGCCCGGATTGCTGACCAGAATAGGCTGAGGCGTACCCCACTTGCGCTGGGGGAATTCCTTCATCGAGACAAAGTAAACTTCCGCCGGAAAAACTCCTTTACCACTGGTGAATATATCCTGCAGTTTCTGAGTTAACAGCGGGATGTTTTCGGTGGCGATGACATGCCGACCGGGGCCGAACATATCCAAGGCCAGGCCATCGCGAAAGAAGACCGCACTCTGGCCGGTTCGCACGATCACATTCGAGCCGAGCCGGTAATCGCCGGTTGATCCGTCATCCGGGAAGCGATGAACGAGTTCGTTCACCATTTCATTTTCATATTCAATGACATCAAAGATTCGAGCCATTTTATTTCTCCTTGGTTATGCGGCTATTAATTATGAGATGATTATACTTCTTCGTTGATTCAATTTACAAGTATTTTTTCCTGTTTAATCTACGCAGCTCGATAAAAAAAGTTGTTACATTGGAAATTGAAATAATTTAAGAAATTTGCAAGATATTGATGATCTATAGGATGGTTGGGATCATTTGGGATTTTGCATCGGGCGCCCAGAACCGCCGTTGCGGTACATGAATATCTCAGCCATAATGCTGACGGCGATCTCCTCAGGCGTTTCGGCTCCAATTCCAAGCCCCATGGGAGAATGAACACGTGCTAATTTCGTGTCTGAAATACCCTGGCTGTTCAGTTCATTGACGGTGGTATTCCAGCGCTTGCGGGAACCGATAACGCCGATGTAACCAGCCTGGGTTTCGATCAATGCCGGTAAACCGGCGACATCGACACTGCTGCCACGGGTGGTAAGAACAAGAAATGTTTGGGGAGTAATCGCCAGTTTGGAGGGCAGTTCCGCCATCGGGACGGGGTAAAACTCATCTGCATCCGGGTTGGCGGCGGGGGTACAGAATTCTTTACGATCATCCGAGACTGCCACCCGGAAGCCGAGCCATTTGGCTAGATGGGCAACGGCCTTACCAACGTGTCCACCGCCGATGACAACCAGCATGGGAGAAGGCAAAAGGGGCTCCACAAAAACCTCCACCTGACCACCGCACAGGCCGGGATCGCCGCGGGCAGGGTCGGCCATGCTGTAGGCCAGGTTACGGGGCTTCCCATCCTGCATGGAAGCCAGGGCCTCCTTGACGACGCGGTTTTCTAATTCTCCACCACCTACCGTTCCGAATATGTGTCCATCCGGATAGACCACCATTTTACTGGTGCTGTGGCGCGGCGTGGATCCGCTGGTTTTTACGACTGTACACAGGGCAGCAGGTTGGTGGGTCTGTTCGAGCTCGGCAAGAATATGGAAAATTGACTGCATAAGCCGCAATTATAAACGATGGGCGGAGGAAATCGGCGAAAAAAACCCTGCGCCAGTTTTATCTATGACTTGCCAGGAGTGGAATTAAGAATTAGAAACGGATCAACCAGCCGGATATGAACCGTTTCGACTAAAAAACCTATCCGGTCAGGCCAGCTCCTTCGATTCTACGCGGGCGCGGATGGCTTCCAACAGGGCATGAACATAGGCGAGAGCGGCTTTGTTGGGGGTTTTCTCAAGATGCTGCCAGCGCCGGGCTTCATAGAACAGGCAGGTACGCAGGTCAGTCAGGGATTGTTCCAGATCCCGGTTCGATTTGTGCAGGACAATGCCCTGCCTGGCAACTTCGTGACATTTCTTCACCGAGCCACAATAAGCGTACCCGTTAAATGTTTGGGCGAAGGGAATGATGGTTTTCCAGGCCGCGCGACGGGAGGGGATGTCTTTTTCGATCAATAGTGAATTGGGGATAGTGTTCATATTGCCTTTCCAATAGTCCCAGGTAACCCGAAGAGCTGCTTTTGTGCAAGAATACGTCTTGGGCACAAAACATTTGCCTGAGATAAGCCTATTATAAACCCGGACGTGCATTAAGCCATGAAATTAGAGGTTTTTGTCCAATTAATCAAGAAGTGAAATTATCGTTGGATGCGCCATGTAAAAACGGCCAAGCGAATTTGTTATATTTCGCAGCGAAGGTGCGACAAATCATTGGAGATGAATTCTTGAAGGAATATCTCCTCTAATACTTGCGCATAGATAATTGTATTGGGTAAAAACATCCTGCCTATGAGCGTGAAGTAGGATGATCAGGGGTTGGAGAGACAAGTTTTCTGATCTAGATCTTCTTTTTCAACTGTTTCCAAATTTTCTCTGGAGTGACCGGATTTTCGTCTATGTTTACGCCTATGGCATCCAGAACGGCATTACCTACGGCGGGGGCGACACCATCCATGGGGATCTCGGCAACAGCTTTGACGCCAAACGGATGGGTGGGCTCAAATGTTTCAACAAAGATGGCGGTCAACTCGGGCATCTCATCGGCCCGGAAGATATGATAGTCGTCGAAGTCGTGCTCGCGGGCATGGCCCTGGGCATCGTAGACCATCTCTTCGCAAACGGCATACCCCAAGGCCTGGGTCATACCGCCCTCGATCTGACCGGAAGCGGTAAGCGGGTTGATGATGACGCCGCTATCGACCGCCATTACCAGCTTATCCACGGTAAGGGCACCGGTTTCTGTATCGACGGTCACTTCGGCAAATTGAGCGGCGAACGGAGGTGGCGAAGAAGGCGAGACGTAGGAAGCCACTCCCATGATCTGCTCCTGGTTATTATGGTGCAAGCTATCGAGAGCAATTTCATCCAGCGGGACAGATTGGCCATCCGGGAAGGAAGCGCAACGTTTCGCCAATGTGGCGTTGGAAGGTGCATATGTAGAAACAGTGAATTTTTGATTCAAAATATCAGCGGCGCGCTGCTTGATCTTCTCTGCAACAATCTGGGCGGCTTTGACAGCCGCTGTGCCGGAGATATATGTGGTGGAGGAGGCATAAGCGCCTTTATCGAAGGGGGTGTAATCTGTGTCTGACGAGAAGGTAATGATGTCATCCAAAGGCACACCAAGTACTTCGGCAACCATCTGCGCGATGACCGTGTCGGAGCCGGTGCCCAGGTCTGTGGCACCCACCAGCAGGATGAAAGATCCATCGTCATTCATTTTTATGGAGGCGCCGCCCATATCCAGGTACGGGATGGCGGTGCCTTGCATGACCATGGCAACACCAATACCTTTGCGAAGATGGGGAGAGCGGGTAGCCTTCCGCCAGGCTGCATTTCCGGCCTTTTCATCCCAGCCAATGGCGGCTTTGCCCTGCTGAACGCACTGCTGCAGGCCAACGGTGTGGACAATTTCAGGGCGCGGCTCACGACCCTCGTTCCAGGCCGTGCTAAATGGGTGATACTCGCCGGGCCGGATGGCGTTCTTCAGGCGGAATTCGAGCGGATCGAGGCCAAGGGCGCGGGCTATTTTTTCCATGTGGCGCTCGACGGCCCAATAGCCCTGTGGCACACCATAACCGCGGAAAGCTCCGGCGGGAGGTGTGTTGGTGTAGACAATATCGGCATAGAAACGGATGTTGGGGGACTTCCGGAATGGCCCATCACCCACGTAAAGGGCCATGGATTTCGAGCCGGTGTTGCCGGTGACAGTGACAGCGTGACAGCCATAGGCGCCGGTGTCGCTCAAGACGCGCATCTCATTGGCAGTCATGGTACCATCGCGCTTCACACCTGTTTTCATATGAATGCGCATGGGATGGCGGGAACGGGAGGCGATAAATTCCTCGGCGCGGCTATATTCGTAGATAACCGGGCGACCGGTGGCGATGGTAAGGTGGGCGGCAACATCTTCCATCAGGACTTCCTGCTTGTTGCCAAAACCTCCGCCGATGCGGGGCTTGATGACGCGGATGCGTTTTACGGGCAGCCCCAATACCGGGGCCAGTTGCCGGCGAACGTGGAACGGAACCTGGGTGCTGGTGCGGATGACCAGACGATCGTCTTCATCCCAATAGGTGATGGACACGTGTGGTTCAATATGGGCCTGCTGTACCTTGGGAACGGCGTATTCGGCCTCGAAGATCTCATCCGCCTCGGCGAAACCTTTATCCAGATCCCCGATATCTATACGGATGGCAGCTGCCAGATTTTTCTGCGGATTTGAATCGGCGAAATTAACAAATTCCGGTTCATCATGGATGCGCGGGGCGGAGGGTTTCATCGAATCGCCCGGGTCAAGCAGCGCAGGAAGAACTTCATAATCCACATCGATCAGCCGGAGAGCCTGTTCGGCGATCTCTGGCGTTTCGGCAGCAACGAAAGCGACCCGGTCACCCACGAATCGAACCTTATTATCCAACGAAAAAGTATCCAACGGACCCGGGATCGGGTCGGACTGCCCGGCGGTGGAATAGACCACACGCGGGATATCGTGCCAGGTCAGAACGGCAGCCACACCGGGCAGGAGGCGCGCCCGGCTGGCATCGATGCGGGTGATACGAGCGTGGGCGTAGGGTGAGTGCAAAACTTTTGCGTGCAACATGCCGCGCAATTCGATATCGGCGGTATAGGCGGGTTTGCCCTGGGCAAGCTTGATGGCATCCAGCTTGGGTTCCGGTTTGCCGACCACCTGGTATGGTGTGGTTTCGGGGGTGAGCACCATCCTGGGCATGGATTGCGTTAAGGTGAGGGGGGATGGAGATGTGGGGGATTGGGTATCCGGCAAGACGGAATCACCAGTGAGAGGAATTTCCTGATTGATGACCCCCGGAATCTCCAGCTGAGCTTCGCCACGTAAGACGGCGGCAGCTTTTAAGATGGCCTGGACGGGTTTTGTGTAGCCAGTACAACGACAGAGAACACCCGAAATGGCCTGACGGACTTCACTTTCCGTAGGGTTGGGGTTTTTGTCCAATAAAGCTTTGGCCGCCAGGATCTGCGCGGGAGTACAGTAGCCACACTGGATGGCACCCGTGGCGATAAAGGCCAACTGGAGGGGGTGCAGGCCGCCGGTTTTCTTCCAGCCCTGGTCGGGATGTTCCCCGAGGGCTTCGATGGTGGCGATATTATGTCCTTCAACCTGGGCGGCCAGGAACGATCCGGCATTGACGGGACGCCCGTCGAGCAGAACTGTGTCCGAACCGGAAAGTTCCTGTTCGTCACCAAATTTCACGCCATGGAAACCGAGCAGCCGCAAGGTAGTGAACAGGGTTTCGGATGGCGATACATCAACGTCAAATTGCGTACCGTTAATCATCAACTTAATGAACATACTTCCTCCGATATTTCTTGGGTTCAATCACTGCTTCAGGAACATAATGTGCGATCAGTGCAGCCGCGCCGGTGAGCACCAGGCCGAACACGGCGACAAAGATCCATTGAATGAGCGAAAGCAAGGCCAGATAGGATGTGTAAAATTCTGGCAAGGTCCAGGTGACCAGAAAACCATTCACTGCGAAGCTGACCAGGATGGGCAGCGCCAACAGATAGATGGTGAGGAATACGAAACCCAGCGTAGTTTCGGCAGCCTTGCGCGAGCCGGTCTGGAAGGCGCGCAATCGCAGCATGGAGACGAGCCAGCCAATGACAAGGGCGATGAAAGCAGTAGTGGCGGTGTAAGTGATCAGCCAGGTCTGGCTAACCACCGAGCTCAATGAATAGGTATTCCCATCCAGCACGCCGTAGCGAAAATTGAACGCCAGCACATATATCAGGGCACCGCCGGCCAACCAGAGGAGTCGCTTCCTGCCACTGATGACAAGAAAAAAAGCTGGAAGAACTGCCAGTGTGATGGCAGCCAGATTACGCCAGACACGTTCGCTGGCCAGCCGATTGGAATGGGCGCTATCCATGGCGATCACATAGGAGAAGGCGTCAGCCGGATCGGGCGGTCGGGAAGGCTGGCTCTTGATGGCGGTGATGTAGGCCTTGTATAAGATGGCCTTCTGGGCGATTTCGGCCGCCTGGATTTTTGTGGCATAGACGGGTGGCAGGTTCAGCATGAGCGTCAGAACGTGCCCCTCCGTGGATGCCGGGAAATTGGCGCCTAAGAGAGCCGCAACGGTGGGGGCCACATCGATCTGTTGGATGTCGGGATAGAGCAAGCCCGGACGAACGCCGGCCCCGACCATCACGAAAGGTTCAAGCAATACGATCGGTTCCGGGCCCCCATGGCCGCCCTTGTTAATCTGACCGTGGTCGGAAACAACGATGACTGTATCCTGCTTGAGATCCATGGCCGAGACGATCTGCTGCAATAACGCATCGGCTCGCTTGGCAGCGGCATTCCAGCGCGGATCGAGCGGACCACCCTGGTGATGGCCGGCATAATCGACCTGGTCCAGGTGGATAAGCACCAACTGGTAATTTCCGGAGAGCATCGGAAGGGCGGCGTGCACCACAGCCTGGTCGGCGGCGGCATCTTCCCCGGCAGTGTAAAACGAAGCATCCACCGCGGTCTGAGGTACCAGCTTCTCGAACCAGTTGTAGCCGGATATGGCGGTACGCAGGCCCAAGCGATGGGCAGCGGAAAAAATGTCATCCTGGGTAAAGGTGGGAATATCGGCATAATCCAGGTTAACGGCTGGGCCGTCGTTAATTTCAGGCCAGGCGCCGGTAAGCAGGGTGGTATAGCCCGGCTCGGAGTAAGAGGGCGGCTGGCTGTGCATTTTTGCGCTGACACCCAGGTTACGCAGGGAATTAAGGAAAGGCATGACATTAGAATTTACCGAGGTATCGTAGCGCAGGGCATCGATCAGAACGATGACAACCTTGTGGGTCAGGGAAGTCCCCAGGGGCGCGGCGGGGGCAGGCGGAGTAAAACGCAAGGGCGAACGGTAGGCATAGACCGAATCAATCAACCCGGTGGCCCAGAAATAGCCGATAAGGGCCACGATGAGAAGCCCGGCGATTCCTAAAATGAACCCGCGTTTTTTCTTCAAAGGGTCCCTCCTTGGTTCATCTGCGAGCGGATTTGTTGTCTAAGGTCGTCGATGGGAAAACGGCGCCCCCTGGCATCTTCAAAGAACCAACAATCCCAGCCATTGGCGGGCGCGCCGTTGGAGAGGGATTTGGCGACTGCATGAATTGAGCCCGTCAATTCACCACAACGAAGACGGCCATCTGCCAGGATGGTGGCAGGCAGGCTGTCGTGGATAAAATAGAGCGTCTGCCCCGGCTGCAGCAAGGCGGCCTCCAGCAGCGCGCCAAACGGAAGCCTGGGCCCGCGGCGAGGGTCAGGCAGGTTGAGAGCCGCTGGCGGGGTGGGTGCAACGGCAGCGATGCGGTCCCGGGCAACCTGGATATAGCCTTCGTCGCGTTCGATGCCAATGAAATGGCGGCCTAATTTTTTGGCGACTGCGCCGGTGGTGCCGGAACCGAAAAAGGGATCGAGCACTACGTCGCCAGGGTGGGTAGAGGCAAGCAGGACGCGATAGAGCAGCGCCTCAGGCTTTTGGGTGGAGTGCGCTTTGACACCATTGGTCTTGATGCGCTCCTTGCCTGTGCAGATGGGGAGCAGCCAATCGGAGCGCATTTGCAGATCGTCGTTGAGTGACTTCATGCTTTGATAATTAAAGGTATATTGAGCGCCTTTTTCTTTTTGGGCCCAAATGAGCGTTTCGTGGGCATTGGTAAAGCGGGCACCTCGGAAATTAGGCATCGGGTTCGTTTTTATAAAGATCACATCGTTCAAAATCCAAAAACCAAAATCCTGCAAAACTGTTCCGATGCGGAAGATATTGTGATAGGTCCCGATCACCCAAAGGGTTCCGGTATCTTTGAGGATGCGTTTACAGGCAGAGAGCCAAAGACGGGTGAACCGGTCATATTCCTCAAAGCTGGTGAACTTATCCCACGAATCATCGACTGCCCCGACATGCGTGCGATTAGGCCGCCAAAGCTCCTGTGAGAGCTGCAAGTTATATGGCGGGTCGGCGAATACCAGATCAACCGATTTCTCGGGTAGTTGGGCGAGAATATCGGTGCAATCGCCGGAGAGGATGGTGTCGAGAGGCAGATTATCAACCACAGATCAATTCCAAGCTTCATGGGGAATTTCAAGCATACCCCAGGCGACCAGGCGACCGTTGCTCTCACTCCACACGCGAATATTTTCGGGATCATCCTGCGGCCAGGAACTGAACCGATAGGGAAGGTCGGTAGCATGTAAGTTACTGGGGCGTGTTACGCGGGCAAGGGCTTCCATGGCCCGGAAATCATTTTCCTCGGAAAACGCGCGTTGACGAATTTCCATGGTAGTCTATTTCGTTGCCAAGTCTTCATCGATGGCTTCCATACATCTTTTCGCCAACACTGCGGCAATTTCACTGCGGTATTCTTTGGACGCCCATTCATCACCGGCTTCGGCGAAAGCATTGCGGGCGGCAGCTTGGAGATCGTTAGGGGTGTTACCATCCAAAGCGAGGGCGGGGGAGGCTCCGAAACCGCCAAGCGCCATCCGGGTGCGGCCGGAAGGCCATTTAGCCAGGGCGGCGCAGACGATCGGCTTATCGGATGGACTGCGGGCAACAGTCTCGAAGGCGAGACGGACGTTCAAGGGAATTTCGATTTTGGTGATGAGTTTGTTGGGCGCTCCTACACGGGTGGGTAAATAGTTCCCCAGGGTGATGGTTTCGTCACCTTGGGCAAAGATCAATTTCGCATCCAGTGCGAGCATGACCGCGGCAAAAGGAGATCGCCCATCACAGGTTACCAGGGTGCCCGCCACTGTTCCCATGTTACGCAAATTGAGCGGCGTTTCAAGCAGGAGGGCGGATTTTAACACGGCGGGGGTATATGAGGATTGGAGCAATGTCTGCAAAGTGGTGGCCGCGCCGATTGCTAGCCTTTCCCCAGCTTTAATAAGGTAATTCAAGCCAAGCGCCTGCAAATCCACGACGGAGAAGGATTCTTCGCTGCGTTGGGTGAGAAGAGTCCCGCCGCCGAGAGGGCGAGTGTCTGAACGGGAAAGCAGTTGCAGGGCTTCTTCCAGAGTCTGAGGACGGTAATATTGAGTAATCATGGATACTCCTGTGCAAGTTGTCGGACATCCTTATTATACAGGATGTCAGACAACAAAACCATTCAAACTGTTCAAACACAACGATCAGAAAGAAAAGCCATATAAAAACAAAGGAAACATGGGTGATTGTTGGGTTAAGCCCAGCTCACAATTTCATAAAATTATGCCCGGGTCAAGTGGGCAGAAGAGATGGCAAAGTTTGGGAGTATAATGGCCCGAATTTATTGGCAGGGTTGGTTAGAAAACCTGCCGAAAGAGGTTGCGATGAAGGTTGCTTTTCAAGGGGAACCGGGGGCTTATTCCGAAGAGGCCAGCATGGGGTATTTTGTTTCTCCAGAAACTGTTCCCTGTGAGACCTTTGATGAAATATTCGCAAGCGTTAGCTCTGGAAAATGCGAATTTGGCCTGATCCCGATTGAGAACTCCCTGGCGGGAAGCATCCACCAGAACTATGATCTGTTATTGCAAAACCAATTATATATTGTGGGTGAAACATTCCTGCGGGTAAAGCACTGTCTGATCGGCTTCCCGGGTGTGACCAAACTGGAGATTCGGAAGGTATTCAGCCACCCGCAGGCTTTGAGCCAATGCGCCGGGTATTTGCGCAGTATGGGAGTGAAGACCGAGCCTACATACGATACAGCCGGAAGTGTGAAGTTGCTGAAGGTCTTGGGCGATCATACATTTGCAGCAATCGCGTCGCACAAGGCGGCGGAAATCCTTGGAATGCAGATCATACAGGAAGGCATCGAAGACAATCCGGAGAATTACACGCGCTTCCTGGCAATTGCACCCTCAGCCGTGACGCCGACCGGGGAAGCAAAAACCTCCATTGTTTTTATTTTGAAGAATCAGCCGGGGGCTTTGTTCAAGGCATTGAGCGTGTTCGCGCTGCGCGAGATCGACCTGACCAAGATCGAGAGCCGTCCACTGGCGGGAAAACCCTGGGAGTACCTGTTCTATATCGATTTCATAGGAGCGGTGAATGAAGTGCGGGTCAAGAAGGCGCTTGATCACCTGGGGGAGTATGCCTTGATGCTGCGGGTGTTTGGGTCGTATGCGCGAGCCAATATTGGGTGATGTTTTTGACTTCAATGTCCAGACAACGATCTGCCCCTTGACTTAATCCCGATTGTGCATATAATTTGGCGAAATATCCAAAGCCTATGGATAACCTTCTGTCATCCCTCTTGCTGGTAGTACTTATTTCGGTCCTTATTATTAAGGACCTAAACGTGGTTGGGATGGCCGAGGTGAAAGTCAAATAGACGCACCTGATCTTCGTAAAGAAAGAGAGCCGCCCAACCACTGGGCGGCTTTTTTATTTAGAAAAAAGAGACCGAATCCAATTTTGCAGAAAGAAAGAGAGAGATTATGCGCTCTGATGCGATTAAAAAAGGTTATGAGAAGGCACCCCACCGAGCACTGCTGCGCGCGACCGGTGTGACCGAAGCTGACATGGGTAAGCCCTTTATCGCGATTGTTAATTCTCATGTCGACATCGTGCCCGGGCATGTCCATTTACAAGAATTTGGAAAGATCGTAAAAGAGGCGGTCAGGGCGGCGGGCGGCGTGCCGTTCGAGTTTAATACCATCGGTGTGGACGACGGCATCGCGATGGGACATTCCGGAATGAAATTCTCCCTGCCTTCGCGTGAATTGATCGCGGATTGCGTCGAGACGATGATTCAGGCGCACCAATTCGACGGGATGGTCTGTATACCAAACTGTGACAAAATTGTGCCGGGTATGTTGAATGCTGCAATGCGCGTCAACGTCCCGGCAATTTTTGTTTCCGGTGGACCGATGGCAGCCGGGCGCACGCCGGAAGGCGAGGCGATCGACCTGATCTCGGTCTTCGAGGGTGTGGGTGCATTTTCGGCCGGCAAGATCGATGAGAAGCGCCTGACCACGCTGGAGCGATTTGCATGCCCATCCTGTGGCTCGTGCTCGGGAATGTTCACAGCCAACAGCATGAATTGCCTGATGGAAGTGATCGGCCTGGCGCTGCCTTACAACGGTTCGGCACTGGCGAAGACCGATGAACGCGAGAACCTGGCCAGACGGGCGGCTGCCCAGATCATGGTATTGATCGAAAAAGATATCAAACCACGTGACATCGTGACCGCCGAGGCAATCGACGATGCCTTTGCACTGGATATGGCGATGGGTGGTTCCACCAATACCGTCCTGCATACACTGGCGCTGGCACACGAAGCATGCGTGGAATACCCGCTCAGCCGGATCAACGCGGTGGCGGAGAAGGTGCCGCATATCTGCAAGGTCTCCCCGGCCGGGAAATGGCACATGGAAGACGTGCACCGGGCCGGAGGCATCCCGGCGATTTTGAATGAGGTGCAGCGCGGGACAGGCATGCTGCACATGGATCGAATTACCGTGAGCGGCATGAGCCTGGGCGAGTCGATCAAGGGTGCTGAAATAAAGGATGATGATGTGATCCGCCGTTATGACAATGCCCATTCCAAACGGGGCGGGCTGGCGGTCCTTTTTGGGAACCTGGCCCCGAAAGGCGCGGTGGTAAAGGTGGGTGGCGTCAGCGCCCCGATGATGAAATTCGCAGGTCCGGCGGTGATATTTGAATCAGAGGAAGACAGCATGGCGGGCATCCTGGCCCACCAGGTCAAAGCGGGGGATGTGGTGGTCGTGCGCTATGAAGGACCCAAAGGCGGCCCGGGCATGCAGGAAATGCTGAGCCCCACCAGCGCTATTATGGGGATGGGATTGGGCGATAAAGTGGCCCTGATCACGGACGGAAGATTCAGCGGCGGGACGCGCGGGGCCTGCATCGGGCATATTTCTCCGGAAGCAGCCGCGCGCGGTCCGATCGCGGCACTCCAAGCGGGTGACATGATCGAGATCGACCTGGACGCCAGAACGTTGAATGTCAGATTGAGCGAATCCGAGATCGAAAGCCGGCTGGCAGCCTTACCGGTATTTGAATCCAAAATTGAAAGCAAGTGGTTGCGCCGATATGCCCATTTTGTCACTTCCGCTGATACGGGTGCCGTTTTAACTTCGTAAAGTTATAGCCAAAGGAGAAGAGTTATGAAACGAACTGGAGCACAAATCATCTGGGAGTGTCTTGTCCATGAGGGCGTGAAAACGGTATTCGGGTATCCGGGCGGAGCAATCATGCCGGCGTACGATGCCTTATTGGAATATCCGATCCACCACGTTTTGGTGCGGCACGAGCAAGGGGCAGCGCATGCGGCAGATGGATTTGCGCGGGCATGCGGCCAGGTGGGGGTGGCAGTCGCCACCTCGGGACCGGGGGCAACCAACCTGGTGACGGGGATCGCCACGGCGATGATGGATTCATCCCCGATCGTTTGTATTACCGGGCAGGTGGCCAGCAAGTTCATCGGCTACGATGCCTTTCAGGAAATCGATATCACCGGCATCACCCTGCCAATTACCAAGCATAACTATCTGGTGACGGATGTCAATGAGCTGACAGAAGTAATCAGGGAAGCATTTTATGTGGCCAGGACTGGTAGACCAGGCCCGGTGCTGGTGGATGTGGCCAAGGATGTGCAACAGGCCTCGATCGATTGGGAGTATGACGACAGCCCGATCCGCCTCCCGGGGTATCGCCCGGATAGACGGCCTTTGCCCAAGGATATGCAACAGGCCGCCGAGATGATCCAGGCTGCCAGGCGCCCGGTCATCCTGGCAGGGCGAGGGGTGCTGCTAAGCGGGGCGATGCGGGAATTGACCGAATTCGCCGAGAAGACGCGCACACCGGTGGCGATGACCCTGTTGGGCATCGGCGGGTTCCCGGCCAGCCATCCTCTCAACCTGGGCATGATGGGCATGCATGGCGAGGCCTGGGTCAACCAGGCCATCCAGCAAGCAGATCTCCTGCTGGCATTTGGAATGCGCTTCGACGACCGGGTGACCGGCAACTTGAAGACCTATGCACCGGGTGCCAAGAAAATCCACATCGAAATCGATACATCCGAAGTGAATAAAAATGTGCCGGTCGATCTGGCCCTGATCGGTGATTTAAAGGAAACATTGGGCCAATTATTGCCACATGTGGCAGCCTGCGATCATAGCGACTGGATCGAAAGCATCGATGAAATGAAGGGCGATAGCGCGTTAATCGATATCCAGAACCTGCCGGATAACGGGCACCTGTACGCAGCCCATGTGATCAATGACCTGTGGCACCACACCAAGGGGGAAGCGTTGGTAGTCTCGGACGTGGGCCAGAACCAAATGTGGGCGGCGCAGTATTACAAGCACGACAAGCCCAGCACCTATATCACTTCGGGTGGGGCGGGAACGATGGGATTTGCACTGCCGGCTGCGATTGGAGCCAAGTTTGCCAGGCCGGATGCGAACGTATGGGTGATTTGCGGCGACGGTGGTTTCCAGATGACCCAGGCGGAACTTTCCACGATTGCCCAGGAAGGTATCAAGATCAACGTTGCGATCATTAATAACGGCTATCTCGGCATGGTACGGCAGTGGCAAGAATTTTTCTATGACCGGCGCTACTCTGCCACCCCCATGCATAACCCGGATTTTGTTAAGATTGCAGATGCACATGGTCTGACGGGAATGCGGGTGACCAACCGGGCCGATGTGGAAGCAGCGGTTTGCCAGGCGGAAGAAATGGAAGGCAGCGTTGTGATCGATTTCCGTGTGGAACAAGAAGATTCGGTCTATCCGATGGTGCCGACCGGTGCCGACCTGCATAACATGATCCGCCGGCCGGTTAAAAACATCATCCAAGAAACAGATATGTAAGCGGAGGCAAAATGGAACACACATTGGTAGTCCTCGTAGAAGATAAGCCAGGCGTGTTAAACCGAGTGGCGAGCCTGTTCCGCAGACGGGCGTTTAACATTGAGAGCCTGACGGTTGGGCACACCGAACAACCCGGAATCAGCCGGATGACGATTGTCGTCGATAACGATCAGACGAATGTCGAGCGTGTGACGGCCAACCTGTATAAGCTGGTCAATGTCATTCAAGTGGCCGACCTGGCCGAAATGCCGTCTGTGAGCCGGGACCTGGCGTTAATTAAAGTGAGTGTGAACGCCAGCAACCGCTCTGAAGTCATGCAACTGGTGGAGGTATTCCGCTCCAGAATCGTCGATGTGGCCAACGATTCATTGATCGTTGAAATTACCGGGGATGAGGACAAGATCAACAGTTTTGTGGAAGTGCTGCGCCCCTTCGGGATCCTGGAAATGGTGCGAACCGGCGTTGTGGCGATGGCGCGCGGCGTTGCCCCTGCCTTACCGGCCCTGAACGGGTATGGCAATGGCGCCCGTGTTCCGGCAGAACTGATGATGCGGTAGGGCGCGCGCTGGCATAAGAAAAGCATAGCTTTTTTGCAGGTCAAAATCATTCATTTCAAGGAGAAGAAGATGGCTAAGATCGATTTCGGCGGCGTGGTGGAAGACGTGGTAATGCGTGACGAGTTCCCGCTTGCCAAGGCGCAGCAGGTTTTGAAAGACGAGACGGTGGCTGTGCTCGGGTATGGTGTACAGGGGCCCGCACAATCGATGAACATGCGGGATAACGGCATCAATGTGATCGTTGGACAGACGCCCGACCACAAATTCCATTGGGATAAAGCTGTGGCGGATGGCTGGGTTCCGGGAAAGACCCTTTTCCCTATTGATGAGGCTGCCAAGCGGGGCACGATCATCCAGTACCTGGTGTCGGACGCGGCTCAAATGATGTTGTGGCCCATGGTAAAAGCGAATTTGAATAAAGGTGATGCACTGTATTTCTCGCACGGCTTTTCCATTGTCTACAAAACCCAGACCGGGGTAGTTGCACCTGCCGATGTGGATGTAATCATGGTGGCGCCGAAAGGTTCTGGAACGAGCGTGCGGCGCAACTTTTTGGCTGGCAGCGGGATCAATGCAAGTTTCGCAGTGCACCAGGATGCGACCGGCCGCGCCACTGAGCGGACACTGGCGCTCGGCATCGCTATTGGAGCCGGATACCTTTTCCCGACCACCTTCCAAAACGAAGTCTACAGTGACCTGACCGGGGAACGCGGCATCCTGATCGGCGCACTCTCGGGGGTAATGGAAGCCCAGTACAACGTTTTGCGGAAGAACGGGCATACCCCCAGCGAGGCCTTTAACGAGACGGTCGAGGAACTGACGCAGAGCCTGATCCGTCTGGTAGGGGAAAATGGCATGGATTTCATGTATGCCAATTGCTCCACCACGGCCCAACGCGGCGCGCTGGACTGGCATCCGCGTTTCAAAAAAGCGGTTGAACCTGTTTTCGAAGACCTGTACAACAGCGTGGTAAACGGAACGGAAACTGCCGCCGTACTCAAGGCGAACAGCGCCTCTGATTACCAGGTGAAGCTGGATGTCGAACTCAAAACCATGCGCGATTCTGAAATGTGGCAGGCCGGTAAAGCAGTTCGTTCGCTGCGGCCTGAGAACTGGAAACAATAGTTATTTTTTGGAGGAAACGAAGCGATGATCACGACCGGCGTTGCGAAGTATGTCCAGCCCAAACCGTTCGATTATCCGGAACGGCAATGGCCTTCCCGATCCATCACCACGAGCCCTTTGTGGGTCTCGGTGGATTTGCGTGACGGTAACCAGGCCCTGCCCAATCCGCTTACTCCGCGGCAAAAGCTTGAATACTTCCATTTGCTGTGTCAAATCGGATTCAAGACCATCGAAGTGGCGTTTCCTTCGGCTAGCCAGGATGATTTTGACTTTACCCGCAAGCTGATCGATGATGACCTCATCCCGGAAGATATTTTTATCATGGCGCTCTCGCAGTGCCGTGACCATTTGATCGAGCGGACTTTCGAGGCCATTAACGGCGTCCGCCAGGGAATTTTCCACGCATACCTGGCGACTTCGGATTTGCACATCCGGCAAGTATTCGACCTGACGCCCAACCAGGCTGTGCAGGTGGCAATCCAATCGGTAACCCAGATCCGGACCGGCGTGGAGCATATGCCCGACAGCGATATTCGCCTGGAATTTTCTCCAGAAGAATTTACCGATACCGACCTGGATTTTTCATTGGAAGTCTGCGAAGCGGTATATGCCACCTGGGGACGAGCCACCGCGGAGAAGCCGCTGATCCTGAACCTGCCAGCCACGGTGGAACGACGGCCCCCCAACCAGTACGCCGATATGATTGAACTGTTCTGCAAGCGGTTCTCTCACCCGGAAAATGTCCTGATTTCCCTGCATGCCCATAACGACCAGGGTATGGCGGTAGCGGCCACTGAGTTGGCATTGCTGGCCGGGGCCCAACGGGTGGAAGGCACCTTGTTCGGGCACGGGGAACGCACCGGCAACGTAGACCTGGTGGTACTGGCCAATAATTTCGCCGCACGCGGCATTCCAACTGGACTGGACTTCACTGATCTGCCGCAAATCGCCGAAACCGTCGAACGCCTGACGGGCATGCCGGTGCCTTTCCGGGCTCCGTACGCGGGTGAGTATGTGTTCACGGCTTTTTCCGGTTCTCACCAGGATGCCATCCGCAAAGGCATGAACCGGCTGGGCGAGGCGCCGGATAAGTTTGGGGTGGGATGGAAGGTACCTTACCTGCATGTAGACCCGACCGACCTGGGCCGTAAATATGAGAGTCTTATCCGGATCAATTCCCAATCTGGCAAGGGTGGGGTGGTATGGGTGCTCGAGCAGGAATTTGGTTTCCAACCGCCACGGGCGATGCACCCGGATATCGGTGCAGCAGTGCAGGAATATGCCGACGAAGTACGAAGAGAAGTCAGCTCGAGTGAAGTAAAGATGATCTTCGAGAAGACCTTCGTCAACCCATCTGGCCCGTACGAACTGAAAGGGTACTGGCCGCGACCTGACAAACAATCGCCCGAGCGCATCCATGGTGAGCTGCAGATGGTTGTCAACGGGATCGAGCAAAAGGTCATTGCAGACGGAAACGGGCCTATCTCGGCCTTCGTCAGTGGATTGGAGAAGTTGGGCATCAGCGGCTACAGCGTGGAAGATTACCATGAACAGGCGTTAGGAAAAGGCGCAGATGCAACCGCGGTGGCTTACGTTCCGCTGAAATACGACGACAAAGGAACCCTCTTTGGCGTTGGGGAAGGCACGAATATCGACCAGGCGGCAGTGCGCGCCATTGTAGCCGGCCTGAACCGGTGGGCAACCCGCCTGCAAGTGTAAATATTAACCTGGCGAAAGTCAGTGTATGTTCTTTCGAGAGGAGCGATACCATGTTTAAAACCAATCCGCCATTTGATGAGATGGAAAGCGTTTTACCTGAATGGCACGATCCATTTCCACAACCCCAAACCATTCCTTCCGGTTGGGATATAACCGGACTCCTCTCGGATGCCATGCCATCGGCAGTGGTTGATACTGAAGTAACCGTCGAAGCTTAAGCATGCATATCATTGGAGCCTTCCATGCCGCAAACACTTTTTGAGAAGATCTGGGTTTCCCACGTGGTGGTCCAGCAGCCGGATTCTCCGGCGATGTTATATATCGACTTGCACCTGGTGCATGAAGTCACCTCTCCACAGGCTTTTACCGGGTTGCGCGAGCGTGGGTTGAAAGTGCGCCGCCCCGATAAAACGATTGCCACGATGGACCACTCCATTCCGACACATGACCCGGCACTGCCCATCGCGGATGCCATGGCGGCTGCGCAAATCAAACAGATGGAAACGAATGCCAGCGAGTTTGGATTGCGCCTGTATGGGATGAACAGCCCCCACCGGGGCATCGTGCACGTGATCGGACCGGAGCTGGGATTTACCCAGCCAGGTATGACTATCGTGTGTGGCGATAGCCATACGGCCACGCATGGCGCGTTCGGTGCATTGGCCTTTGGCATCGGCACTTCCGAGGTCGAGCATGTATTAGCCACCCAATGCCTGCTGCAACGCAAACCGAAAACCTGTGAAGTACGAGTGGAAGGGATCCTGCCGAAAGGAGTGTCGGCAAAGGATATCATCCTGGCACTGATCGCCAAAATTGGCGTGGGCGGTGGCACCGAACATGTCTTCGAGTACACCGGATCTGCCATCCGGGCTCTATCCATGGAAGAGCGAATGACGGTCTGTAACATGTCGATCGAAGGCGGGGCGCGCGCCGGGATGATCGCGCCGGATGAGACCACCTTTGCATTCCTGAACGGGCGTGAAAATGCCCCGCAGGGGGCCGCATGGGAAAAGGCTGTTGATGTATGGAAAAAGCTGCCAACCGACGATGGCGCCAAATACGATAAATCCGTCACTTTGGATGCGAGCATGCTTGAACCGATGATCACCTACGGGACGAATCCGGGCATGGGCATGAAGATAAGTGGCCGCGTGCCGGACCCGGCGAATGTGGCAGATGCCAGTCAGAAAGCGGCTTTGAACAAGAGCCTGGCCTACATGGGACTGCAGCCCGGACAGATGTTACTTGGAAAGAAAGTGGATGTGGTCTTCATCGGCAGCTGCACCAATGGGCGTATCTCTGACCTGCGCCTGGCGGCGGGGCTACTGAATGGTAGGAAGGTCTCGCAAGCGACGCGCGTGATGGTGGTGCCCGGCTCGCAGGATGTCAAGAAACAGGCTGAATTGGAAGGCCTGGATAGGATATTCAAAGAGGCCGGCGCAGAATGGCGCGAGGCGGGCTGCTCGATGTGCATTGCCATGAACGGCGACCAACTCCAGCCCGGGCAGTACGCCGTTAGCACCAGCAACCGCAACTTCGAAGGCCGGCAGGGCAAGGGCGGGAGAACTTTCCTGGCGAGCCCCCTGACTGCGGCGGCAGCCGCGCTAACCGGACAGATCACGGATGTCCGGACTTTATTATTCTGAGAAACTGGCCCGAAAAATAGGATTTATGCATTATGGCTCAATTTACAACACTTACCTCCCGTATCATGCCGTTGCCGGTCAATGATATCGATACGGACCAGATCATCCCGGCGCGGTTTTTGAAAGCGACCGATAAAAAAGGCATGGGTGAAGCCCTATTTGCGGATTGGCGCTACAACCTGGACGGTTCTCCCAAGGCGGATTTTGTGCTTAACCAGAATACCTTCAAAGGCGCGCAAATTTTGCTGGCAGGTGATAACTTTGGATGTGGGTCGAGTCGGGAACATGCGCCTTGGGCATTGACGGGTTTCGGGTTTCGGGCCGTTATCAGCACCTCGTTTGCAGATATTTTCCGGAATAATGCGCTCAAGAATGGACTTCTGCCGATCATTGTGGATGCGGAAACACACCGGATGCTATTCGATCTGGTGGAAGAAGTACCCAATGTTGCATTGACCGTTGACCTGGCCAGCCAGACGCTTTCCTTTTCGGGCGGCTCGGCAGTCTTCCCGATCGATGCTTTTTCCAAGACCTGCCTGCTCAACGGGGTGGATGAACTGGGATACATCCAGGGATTCGAGCAGCAGATCGCAGAATACGAAGCCGGTCATTCTACGGTGAAAAGAATCTAAACACGAAGGCCGCAAAGGAAAACCAAGGAAGAACCTGATGGAAACCTTTATCGCAATCCAGATCAGCATTATTACCCAGCCAACTTAACGAATTGCTGATTGGAGATTTTTGATTGTTGATTGAGCCAAGCCAGCAATCAAAAACTATAATCAACAATCAGAATTGAGAAACTCATGATCCAAATCTACGATACCACCTTGCGAGACGGCACCCAGCGGGAAGGGATTTCCCTCTCGGGCAGCGATAAAATCCGGATTGCCCGAAAATTGGATGAGTTGGGCGTGGCCTTCATTGAGGGTGGGTGGCCGGGCTCGAACCCGAAAGATGCTGAATTCTTCGAGCGGGCGCGCGATATCCAATGGGAACATGCGTTGGTGGCGGCCTTCGGTTCAACCTGCCGGGTAAATGGCGGACCGGATGACGATGCCAATATCAAAGCCATGCTTGATTCCAGCGCGCCGGTCTGCACAGTGGTAGGCAAGACCTGGAATCTGCATGTAACCGAAGTGTTGCGCACCACGTTGGATGATAACCTGCGTATCATTGAGCAAAGCCTGGCCTATCTCAAGGCGCAGGGCCGGCGGGTTATCTACGATGCCGAGCATTTCTTTGACGGGTATAAGGCCGACCCCAGCTATGCTCTTGAAACCCTCAGGGCGGCCGCGCGCGGGGGAGCCGAGACGCTGGTGTTATGTGATACAAACGGTGGAGCCATGCCATGGGAACTGAGCGAGGTTGTGCGCACGGTCAAGGCAGGCATCGACCGCCCGCTGGGAATCCATGTACATAATGATGGGGAATGTGCCGTAGCAAACACAATTTTGGCTATCCGGGAGGGAGCCATCCAGGCCCAGGGAACTATTAATGGATATGGGGAAAGGTGCGGGAACGCCAACCTGTGTGCGATCATCCCGGACCTCGAACTCAAGATGGACCTGCGCTGCCTGCCGGTTGATCACCTGGCGATGTTGTTCGATGTTGCTCAATTTGTAGCCGAAGTGGCGAACCTGGCGCCGGATGATCATATGGCGTATGTGGGAAAATCAGCCTTTGCCCACAAAGGTGGGATCCACGTTGCGGCGATGCGGCGGACGGCCCTTTCGTACCAACACGTTGACCCAGTCTTGGTTGGGAACCAGATGCGGGTGGTAGTTAGCGAACTTTCCGGGCGCGGCAACCTGTTAAGCAAGGCCGAAGAATATGGCCTGGGGAAGATCGATGGTGAGGCGGTGGCAGGCGTCCTGAACGAAATCAAGGCATTGGAATCACAGGGCTTCTCATTCGAAGCCGCGGAAGCCTCGGTAGCAATGATGCTTAAGCGGCATCAAGCCGGTTACCTGGCGCCGTTCGAGATGATCGATTTTTCGGCAATCGTGGAACATCGCCAGGGAAGGGGTATCTTTGCCGAGGCGACGGTCAAGGTGCGTGTCAAGGGTGAGGTATTCCATACTGCCGCCGAAGGGGATGGCCCGGTCAACGCGCTTGATACGGCATTGCGGAAGGCACTGGTATTCCATTATCCGGAAATCGCTGCTTTCCATCTGGATGATTATAAAGTCCGCATCCTCAATGGCGACGCAGGCACGGCCGCATCGACACGTGTGCTGATCGAAACGGTCAGCGACGGAAAACGTTGGAGTACGGTGGGAGCCAGCACCAATATCATCGAAGCCAGCTGGCGGGCGCTGACCGATTCTGTGGAATACGGCCTGATGCTGGGAAATTCATAACAAGGGAGAAGGCATGAAAGCAAACATCGTTACCCTGCCCGGCGACGGGATCGGCCCGGAAGTTGTCGCTGAAGCTGTGCGGGTGTTGGATGGCATCGCCGGAAAATATGGGCATACTTTCAGATATTCCGAACGCTTAATGGGAGGCTGTTCCATCGATAAGTTTGGCTCGTCGCTTACCGACGAGAACCTTGCGGATTGCCAGGCGGCCGATGCAGTGCTATTGGGTGCGGTTGGTGGCCCCAAATGGGACGATCCGCGCGCCAAGGACCGGCCGGAACGTGGATTGCTGGCTTTACGGAAGGGCTTAAAGGTTTTTGCCAACCTGCGGCCGGTAAAGGTACACCCGGCGCTGATCAACTCGTCCCCGCTCAAGCCTGAAAAACTCAAGGGGGTGGATATCCTGGTCATTCGTGAGTTGACCGGAGGCCTGTATTTTGGTTTCCCCAAGGGCCGGGATGTCAAGGATGGCCGCGAACGGGCGGTGGATACGCTTGAGTATTATGATTATGAAATCCGCCGGGTTGTGGAACTGGCCTTCAAGCTGGCTCAAAGGCGCAAGAAAAAAGTCACCTCAGTGGATAAAGCCAATGTGCTTGAGTCCTCCCGGCTGTGGCGGGAGATCGCGACCCAGGTAGGTGCCCAGAATCCAGGTGTAGCTTTGGAACATATGCTGGTCGATACCGCTTCAATGCGGATCATTACCGGGCCGGCGGATATGGATGTAGTTGTGACCGAGAATATGTTCGGTGACATCCTGACCGACGAGGCCTCGGTTTTGGCCGGATCAATGGGAATGCTGCCATCCGCCAGCCTGGGAGAAGGGACACTCGGGTTATATGAACCGATCCATGGGTCTGCGCCGGATATCGCCGGGAAGGGGATTGCCAACCCGACCGGGACGATCCTTTCGGCAGCTATGTTATTGCGGTATTCGTTGAAGCTGGAAGTAGAGGCTGCAGCCATCGAAAAGGCGGTGGATCAGGCCATCTCCTCCGGAGCACGAACCGGAGATTTGGGCGGAAGCCTTAAATCCAGGCAGATGACGGATGAAATTATTAAGCGGATTTAATTAAAATTTCAATTCATTGCACAAGGATAAGGAATAACTATGGACGCAAAATATATCTGGATGGATGGTGAAATGATGGATGCAGAGCAGGCTGTGGTGCCTTTTCTGACACCGGCTTTGCATTACGGCGCGGCGGTGTTCGAAGGGATACGGGCGTATGCCACGGAGAAGGGCCCGGCGGTTTTCCGGCTGAAGGAACATGCAGAACGCTTGGCCGACTCGGCGCGTGTATTGGGATTCCGCGAACTACCCTGGACCGAAGATCAGATCGCCAGTGCGATCAAGGAAGTGGTGCGGGCGAACAGACTGGAATCGTGCTATATTCGCCCGCTCATTTACTTCGTTGGGACACCCGGCACGCTTAATCTGGATGCCGGGAGGCCGGCGCTCGGAATCGCTGCCTGGGAGTGGAATAATTATCTCGGGGAAGAGGCGCTTGCAAAAGGGATCCGCGCCAATGTTTCTTCCTTTACGCGGCACCATCCAAATGTGATGATGACTAAGGCTAAAATTGCCGGGAATTATGCCAACAGCATCCTGGCGAAGACAGAATCATCCCGACTTGGTTTCGATGAAGCGATCATGCTCGACCCACAGGGGTACGTGGCTGAGTGCACCGGGGAGAACCTGTTCATGGTGCGCAGCAACAAGATATTCAGCTGCCAACTGGCGGATACGCTCGAAGGCATTACCCGCGACTCCGTCATTACCATCGCCAGGGATTTGGGCTATGAAGTGGTGGAAACATTGGTTTCGCGGGACCAGTTATACATTGCCGATGAAGTATTCGTTTGCGGCACGGCCGCGGAATGCATCGGGCTGCGGGAGATTGATTTCCGCTGCATCGGCGAAGGCAAGACAGGCCCGGTGACGCGGGCGATTTAGAAGGTTTTCCAGGAAGCTACGCATGGCAGGGATCCCCGATACGTGGGTTGGCTGGATTATGTCAAAGCACAGTTTGATGGAATCAATACGCCAAATTCCTTACACCCTAGAGATATTACTTCAAATCTAGAACGATAAATCAACCTAAAAATGTAAAGAAGCCCTTATTATCAGGGCTTCTTTCTAAGATCACATTGACAGAATCAATGCGTCAATTCGATTATATGGTTGAATTGAATTAAAGCGACCTAATTCTTTTTTCCTAACGTTTGCATAAAACACCCGGATAGGCGTTTTGGAACTTTCTTTCAAAACTGGCTGGTTTTCTATTTATACAATTTTATTTAACTTCTACTAACAAAGACAAATTCTTATTTAGAATCTTATCCAATAATTGAATTATTACAAGCCAGCAGGTTAATACCAACGGCAAAATCGTACCAATTGCATGCCTACTCATTCCCGATCCATCACCATGATAAGTCAGGATAAACATAGGATACGAACAAATTAATATTGCCAAACAGAATAACAAACCAGAATTGTTCTTCGATGATAAGTTTTGAAATAGCAAGAAGCCTGTCAATATAAGGCTAATAAAGATAAAGATTAGCCCAAACTTCTTCGGATAAAGAATTTCAGAAATGGTATACGGTAAGATTTCTCGAAAGTTTAACTGGAGAATAAATTAAATTTAGATTCGTTGTATTATCGCTGGTTGGCAAATAACCGAACATGACCGCCCAATTCTCAAAAGGAGCTTGAAGAAAATATGAAGGATTTCGTAAAAGGAAACTTAAATATGCCTTTTCTCCGTCTTTATATAACCATTGCCGAAATTCTTCAAGATTGGGATCAGTAAAGTAATCTTGGCTAAAATTTTTACCCTTTTGCTCAAATAATGCGTTATTTTCGGGAATTCCACGGAGCTCAAATTCATGCAGGTAATCCGTATTTGTAAGAATTCTTGATGATAAAACGTTTAAGAATGGCACAACCCACCTTCTACCGATACTCGCAGTTTGATTGCTCAAAATAAAAATTGAAATTAATACAATTGAAATGATATATTTTGTTATATTTGATTTATGAAGAATTGCATAACCTACCAATAGTATCCCAAAGAATAATACGTACCAAGCGTTTGTATCTCTAAGGAATACCCAAAAAAAGGAAAAAATAATGGTTACAACTGTTGGAATTTTCTTTTCATGATAAATATTGTAGAAAAATATTGAAAACAAAACAACTATCATTGAAATATTCAACGATTTAGTTTGCGCGAGTTTATCCCATAATATTACATCTGTTGTAAGACTGAATAATAAAATAAAGATAAAAGAGAATAATCTTAATAGATTGGTGGACAATAGCCGAGAAAAAATAAAAGCAAACCAAATCCATGCTGCAATTGAAAGAATAAATTGTCCGACTACTAAAGAATTGAGATTAAAATTGAACACTTTGATGATCAAAGGATATGTAAAGGATCTTGTGCCAGACCAAAATTCTTGTGTAAAAATACTCTGTTTAGCCACTTGAACATAACTTCCTGAATCACAACAAGTATCTGTGGGCACATTTATAAAATGAATAACTCGTAAGGTAATATACAACAAGCTAAAGATTAATAGAAAAATAAATTGATATCTTTTCATTTATTTCCTTTGCAATAATATTATTACTGGAATTCCACGTCAAAAAAATTTGCCATCATTTTCGCCCAAACTGGGTGAAAATTTTGATGGAGCTTAATTAAGTTTAGCATTGTTTTGGCATTCTGCGTATATTTTCTCAAGAAATTTCTCAAAACCGAAGATTCAAAAACAATTTCTACGTACCAATTAAATTATCTCAATTGGTTATGACCCAAGAATGAAAGAATCTCAATTTCTCGAACGTTATTACCATCTCACTCCGATTTCCCCCCGATTGAAAAAACAATCCGGGAAAAGTATGGCTTGCCTAAACTAAGCCCAGACAAAGACAGAATAGCCGAAATATTTTTAGGGGATGAGATCGTACCGCTGGAGGAATTCCGAAAGGATATTGAAGAGTGTGTCCGAGGGAATCTTGCCTTCATACCGCTGGATTTGCTCGAACTACACCTATCTGCTAAGATTTTTTCCAAAACACAATACAAAAAACAATACCAGGCAGAACTAGAATCTTTTTCGAAGATAAAAAAAGCAATCTGAAACAATAATCTAATTTACAGAAACAATAATGGGTTTTATAGTTCAGATGTTAGACACAATGTTAATGCAATCGTTGCCTTGTTTTATTACCACTTTTTGACCGGGGCACCGATTATCTTCCTGGTGAGAAGCTGCTAAGTCTCTTGGTAAACTCCGTAACTCTTTTCCCTAATCGTGCAGTAATTAAAGGAAATATCCCGGTTATTCAAACTGACGGATTGATTTCCTTCAAAGCAGGCATTGACATTCCCCAGATGGTCGGGTAGAATGCTGCGCTAATGGAAACGAACGTCTACACAACCCGCTTTTTTGCAAGCTACTATTATTACGGCCTCCCCAAACTGGTTGCCGTTGGCGGCGCTTAGAAGCAGGTAGAAAGCACATCTGTTCAACTTACAAGCGAGCCCAACGGGCTCGCTCTTTTATTACCTGGAGGAAGAAGCATGACGACCCGAGGTATTCGAGGCGCAACAACGGTAGCAGCCGACCAGCCGGAACTGATCCTGGCGGCAACACAGGAGCTGTTGGAAGCGATCCTGCAAGCAAATGCTGGCCTGATCACGGAAGATATTGCCAGCGCCCTCTTCACTATGACGGATGACCTGAATTCAGTTTATCCGGCGCTGGCAGCGCGCCAGATGGGTTGGGGGAATGTGCCGATGATGTGTGTTCGTGAAATCCCGGTTCAGGGCAGTTTGCCTCTGTGCATACGGGTTCTGATTCAATGGAATACCGGGCGGGCACAAATTGCCATCAAACCCGTTTATCTGCGTGATGCTATTTCCCTTCGTCCTGACCTCATTGCAGAATAGCGAGTTTGGGACGAATACATTTAAGCCAAAGGAGTAAAACACTATGATGATCATTATGAAACCCGGAGCATCTCAGGTGGAAATTGGGCATGTCCTTGAAGAGATCAAGGTAAATGGATTAACCCCGCATCTATCCGTAGGTGAGGATCATACGGTAATCGGAGCAATCGGGGATACGCATGCTGTCGAGACGGCGGTTTTCGAAGTGCTGGACGGAGTGGAAAGCGTCATCCGGATCTCCCAACCGTACAAACTCGCTTCGAGACAATTTCATCCCAAGAACTCGGTTTTTCCATTGGATGGATTCAGCGTAGGCGGCGATGAAATCGCCATCATCGCCGGCCCCTGTTCGGTGGAAAGCCGCGAACAGTTACTTGAGACCGCCTGGGCAGTTAAGGCGGCCGGTGCACAGGCTTTGCGCGGGGGCGTGTTCAAACCGCGCACATCCCCGTATACTTTCCAGGGATTGGGCGAAGAGGGGCTCGAACTGGTTGCAGAAGCGCGCCAGGTGACCGGCCTGCCGGTGGTGGTGGAAATCACCTCGATCACGCAGCTGGATATGATGGTCAAATACGTGGATGTATTGCAAGTGGGGGCGCGCAATATGCAGAATTTCGCCTTATTGAGCGCGATCGGTAAGACGCAAACACCGATCCTGCTCAAACGCGGCATGTCGGCCACCATTGAGGAACTTCTGATGGCCTCCGAATATATCCTATCGGGCGGCAACCAACGGGTGATCCTGTGCGAGCGCGGCATCCGGACATTCGAAACAGCCACCCGCAATACCACGGATATAAATGCCATCCCGGTGCTCAAGAGCCTGACGCACTTGCCGGTCATCCTGGACCCCTCGCATTCCACCGGTCACGCAGATTATGTCGGCGCGGTGGCCCGGGCGGCCATTGCGGCGGGGGCAGACGGACTGATCATCGAGGTCCATCCAGACCCGGCCCATGCACTTTCGGATGGGCGCCAGTCCTTGAAACCTGAAAAATTTGTAGAACTGGTGAAACAAGTCCGCCTGATCGCAGAAGTGATGGGACGCAAACTTGCACCTGTACTAACCACCCAGGCAGCCTAAATCCAAAAGACAGAGGAGAAGAAAAATATGCTAATCATCATGCAACCTGGAGCCAGCCAGGAACAGGTGGCGAATGTCATCGCCGCGATCGAACGCCAGAATCTGACTTCTCACCTGATCCAGGGTGTGGAACAGACCGTCATCGGCGCGGTAGGGGACAGCCATGCGGTTGGCAAGGAAGTCTTTGAAATCCTGCCGGGTGTTGCAGGGGTCACGCGCATTTCGCAGCCGTATAAACTGGCCTCGCGCCAATTCCATCCATTGGACTCGGTTTTCCCACTGGATGGATTCTCGGTAGGCGGGGAAGAGATTGCCATCATCGCCGGGCCATGTTCGGTGGAATCGCGCTCGCAGGTGCTGGAGATTGCCCAGGCGATCCGCGAGGCGGGCGCGAATGCCCTGCGAGGCGGGGTTTTCAAGCCGCGCACCTCCCCGTACGTGTTCCAGGGATTGGGCGAGCAGGGTCTGGAATACCTGGCCGAGGCACGCGAGCTGACCGGCATGCCAATCGTGGCAGAAGTGATGTCAGTGGCGCAAGTGGAACTGATGGTCAAATACGTGGATGTGCTGCAGATCGGGGCGCGCAACATGCAAAATTTCTCGCTGCTGCGGGCCATCGGTGAAACACGCGTCCCGATCCTGCTCAAGCGAGGCATGTCAGCCACGATCGAGGAACTATTGATGGCATCCGAGTATATCCTGGCGGGCGGCAACCCGCGCGTGATACTATGCGAGCGCGGCATTCGCACCTTCGAGACCGCCACCCGCAATACCACCGATATCAATTCCATCCCGGTGCTCAAATCATTGACGCATTTGCCGGTGATCCTGGACCCGTCGCACTCGACCGGGCTGTCTGAGTATGTTGCGCCGGTGGCCAAAGCGGGCGTGGCAGCCGGAGCAGATGGGTTGATCATCGAAGTGCATAATGACCCTGCCAATGCCCTTTCGGATGGGCGCCAATCGCTCACGCCGGAAAAGTTTGCGACTCTGGTAAGGCAGGTAAAATTAGTGGCTGAAGCAGTCGATCGCCGCCTGGCTCCCGTGATCCATTAAGAAGGCCGGCCATGTCTGATGAGAACGGATTTTCCCTGGCAAAATCGAAAATAGCGATCATCGGTTTAGGACTGATGGGTGGTTCGCTTGCAATGGCCCTGAAAGTAAAATGTGCGGAATTGCTGGCGGTGGTGCATCGCGAAAGCACGCGTGATCTGGCGCTGAGTATGCAGATCGTTTCCCAGGCGGACGAAGATCCCGGGAAAATACTACCACAGGCAGATGTGATCATCCTGGCCACGCCGGTACCAGCCATCCTGGAATGGTTAAGACGCCTGCCGGAATATACGCAGAAGAGATGCATTGTGATCGATATGGGCTCGAGCAAGCAAATCATCGTCGAGGCGATGAACAGCCTGCCGGAGAGGTTTGAGGCTCTGGGCGGACACCCGATTTGCGGGAAGGAAAACCTTTCGCTTGAAAACGCCGAGGCCACCCTTTACCACAATGCTCCCTTTGTGTTGACACCACCCCAGCGTATTTCCGCACGCGCCAGCGCGGCGGCCTTGCAGATCATAAGCGCAATCGGTGCTCATCCGGTCTGGTTGGATGCAGCCACACATGACCGGATGCTGGCATTTACCAGCCACCTGCCTTTCCTGCTGGCATCCGCCCTGACTATGACGGCCCCGGCGGGCGCGGCTGCTCTGGTGGGCCCCGGGTTTAATTCGACCTCCCGCCTGGCATCGACCCCCTCCAGCATGATGCTGGGAATCCTGCAAACGAACCGGGAAAATGTTTTGGAAGCGGTATCTATTTTTAGAAATAACCTGGATTGCATAGAGCAAGCAATACGTACGGAAGATTCCGATAAGCTGGAAGAAATCCTGGATGGCGCCAGGCTGACGCGTCAAAAATTCTTATGAATGACCGTATCGAGATCCTTCCCATTTCCCACGCACTCCATGCCAGCGTGCGTTTACCCGGTTCGAAGAGCCTGACGAACCGCGTCCTGCTACTCGCGGCGCTGGCAGATGGAGTGACCGTTTTAAGGAATGCGCTATTTTCGGATGACTCGGCTTATTTTGCCGGGGCGCTGCAGCAATTGGGATTTAGTGTCAATCTTGATCCGGCTCGGGTTGAAATGACCGTAGAAGGGCAGGGCGGGGCCATACCGGTTGGCGATGCTGAACTCTTCATTGGGAATGCCGGAACTGCGGCACGCTTCCTGACGGCTTTCCTGACGCTAGGAAAGGGCTGCTACAGCCTGGATGGAGATGCACGTATGCGCGAGCGCCCAATCGGAGATTTGGTGGCTGCCCTTGAAAGCCTTGGCGCAATAATCACAGAAATTCAATCCGGCTCAAGTAAAAGGACAGGAATTGCTAAATCATCCATTTGCCCGCCTATTCAAATTCAAGCCAGCGGCCTGGCGGGTGGGCGGACAGAAATTGCGGGGAGCATCTCCAGCCAGTTCCTTTCCGGTATGCTCATGGTGGCGCCGTATGCGCACAACCCGGTCGAAATCCACCTGACCACGGAACTTAATTCCAAACCATATGTGGATTTGACCCTGGGAGTCATGTCCGATTTCGGTGTTGAGGTTGAACGCCAGGGTTACGAGCGCTTCGATATTCAGCCAGCGCATTACCATTCCAGGCCAAATTATTTAATCGAATCGGACGCCTCGGCCGCCTCTTATTTTTTTGCCGCCCCTGCAATAATGGGTGGGAGCGTACGAGTGGAAGCGGTCAGCCAGGCCTCCAAACAAGGCGACATTGCCTTCCTGCAAATTCTCCAGCAAATGGGCTGCAGCGTTTTAGAAGGAAGAGATTACGTAGAAGTGACTGGCCCGGCGCGCTTGCATGGCATCGATGTGAATATGCGGGATATTTCGGACACGGCCCAAACGCTGGCGGCGATCGCACCTTTTGCCGATGCGCCCACGCGCATCCGGGGAATTGGATTCATCCGAGCCAAGGAAAGCAACCGGATAACCGATACTTGTACCGAATTGAGGCGGCTGGGAGTGGAAGTAGAAGAACATCCCGATGGACTGACCATTCAACCCTGTGCGGATATCCTGCCGGCAGACATCCATACCTACAACGATCATCGCATGGCAATGTCATTTGCCTTGATCGGATTGCGCATGGCCGGCATCCGAATTGAAAACCCGGCCTGTGTTTCCAAAACGTTCCCCAATTATTTCAACGTTCTGGAGACATTAAGATGATCCGGCTTGGTCTGATCGGATACCCGCTTTCGCATAGTTTATCACCCAGGCTGCACGAGGCGGCGTTGAAGGCGGTGGGCTGGCAGGGTGAATACCGGTTGTACCCGGTGGCTCCAGGAGAAATTAGCGGGCTGTCGGGACTGGCAAGCGCCATGCGGAGCGGCGAAATCCAGGGTCTGAATGTGACCATCCCGCATAAACAGGCGATCATCGCGCACCTGGATCAACTGACGCCTTCGGCGCAGGCGATCGGGGCGGTCAATACGGTATATTTTCAAGATGGCAAATTGATCGGGCATAATACCGACGCACCAGGCTTCCTGGCTGACCTGGGTAGGTTTTTGGGGAATAGTGCATCTGAAAAAAAAGCGCTGGTGATGGGGGCGGGCGGGGCGGCACGGGCGGTTGTATATGCCTTGCTTAATGCGGGATGGAAGGTGACCCTGGCGGTTCGAGATGCAGATATTTGCCAGGCGGAAACATTGAGGAACTCTTTTGAGTCCCTGGCAGGGACCGAGCGAATGAATATCGTGCTGCTGGAGGCGGGTGCGCTGGGACGGGTCCGAACCGGGATAGGGCTGATCGTTAACGCCACCCCCATCGGGATGTTCCCGGATACGGATTTTTCAGCCTGGCCGGATGGACTGGCGTTTCCGGATGGAGCGGCGGTGTTTGACCTGGTTTATAACCCGCGCCAGACGCGATTGGTACGAGATGCACAGGCAAAGGGATTACGGGCGACCACAGGCCTGGGCATGCTTGTGGAGCAGGCGGCGTTGTCGTTCGCCTGCTGGACGGGGCAGATTGTGTCCCGTGAAGTGATGTTTGCGGCGGTGGAGGTGTAATGTTGCGATTCTTGACGGCTGGGGAAAGCCATGGCCCGGCGCTGACGGTCATCTTGGAAGGAATACCGGCGGGAATGGTGCTTGGGCCGGAAGTGATTGACCGGGAACTGCGGCGACGCCAAAAAGGCTACGGTGCAGGCGGGCGCATGAAAATCGAACAGGATACCGTGCAGATATTGGGCGGCGTGATGGGCGGCCTGACAACCGGCGCGCCACTGGCTTTCCTGGTGGAAAACACAGACCATGTAAAATGGAAAGGCAAAGCGGTGGAGGCGATGACGGCGCCCCGGCCTGGTCACGCTGATTTGACCGGCGCGGTCAAATATGGATATACCGATCTGCGCCCGGCGCTGGAACGCGCATCGGCCCGCGAGACAACCATGCGTGTGGCAGCCGGTGCGGTCTGCAAACATTTCCTGGCCCAATTCGGCATCCGTGTGGGTGGGTATGTACAGGCAATCGGAGAGATTTCGGCGGATATCAGGGGCATGCCTTACCCGGAACGATTTGCGCGGGCTGAAGAGAGCGATGTGCGCTGCCCGGATGCAGACGCGGCCGGTAATATGCACATCCGGATCGGGCAGATCATGCACAGCAAGGATACGCTAGGTGGTTTGGTGGAAGTGATCGCGCTGGGTGTGCCGGTTGGCCTGGGCTCGTTTGCCCAGTGGGACCGGCGGTTGGATGCACGGCTGGGGGCGGCGGTGTTGAGCGTGCAGGCTATTAAGGGTGTCGAAATTGGGGAGGCCTGGGAGAATGCCAGCCGGATCGGAACCCGGGCGCAAGATGAGATTGGATTGGAAGGAAACACTCTTACTCGCCCAACCAACCGGGCGGGAGGTATCGAAGGAGGCATCAGCAACGGCCAGCCGATCGTGATCCGGGCTGCTATGAAACCGATCGCGACCACCCTGACAGCACAAGCCACGATTGATCTGGCATCCGGCCAGCCGACAACCACGCGGTATGAGCGGTCAGACTTCTGCCCGGTACCCCGGGCAGTCCCGATCCTGGAGGCCATGGTGGCTTATGTTCTGGCCGAGGCGTTGATCGAAAAACTTGGTGGGGATTCGATGGAAGAGATGCTGTCCCGTTTTCCGTTGCTTCGGAAAGCCCGGCTGGAAGATCTGATCATAGACAGCGCTGGCAAGGTCTGGTGGGAGTAGCTATGAAGCATATTTACCTTTATGGGGCCCCAGGATCGGGTAAGTCGACCGTGGGTAAGCTGCTGGCAAACAGTTTGAATTTGCCTTTTTTTGATCTCGACAGGGAGATCGAAAAAATTACAGGCAAATCCATCCCGCAACTAATGACCGAGCAAGGCGAACCTGTTTTCCGAGAGCTGGAATCGGCCGGGCTCACGAAGGTGAGTTTAGGGCATACGAGCGTGGTGGCGCTGGGTGGAGGGGCTTTGCTGCGGGAAGCCAACCGGGATTGCGTCGAAACCAGCGGGGAGGTAGTCTTTCTTGAATCAGATCTACCGATCCTGCTCGGCAGGGTGAAGAAAGAACCAGGCCGGCGTCCTTTGCTGGAAGGTGACACAGAAGAGAAGTTGGTTGCATTACTTGAACATCGCAAGGAACATTACGAATCCTTTTGCTTGCGCATAACCAACAATGGTCACAGACCCGATAAAATTGCCTGGGAAATTCAACAAAGGTTGGGACGCTTCCACGTTCGCGGGATGGGAGCAGGCTACGATGTGTTAATCCAGCAGGATGGGCTGGACCGGTTAGGTGCGATGCTGGTGGAGCGCGGGATCAATGGAAATGTAGCGCTTGTTTCCGATTCCAATGTTATGCCGTTGTATGGAGAACGAGTATTGGAATCACTGCGGAGGACAGGGTTACCCGTTCACTCTTTAACCATCCCGGCAGGTGAGCAGAATAAAACACTTGCAACCGTGGCGAGCCTTTGGCACGGCTTCCTGCAAGCCGGCCTGGACCGGAAGAGTACCATCGTTGCCCTGGGTGGCGGGGTGACAGGCGACCTGGCTGGTTTTGCCGCAGCGACATATATGCGCGGAATTGCCTGGGTCGGGGTGCCAACTTCCCTGCTGGCAATGGTGGATTCTTCCCTGGGAGGAAAAACTGGCTGCGACCTGGAGGAAGGGAAAAACTTGATCGGAGCATTCCATTCCCCCAGGCTGGTAGTCTCCGATCCAAACAGCCTGTCAACCTTGCCGGAGCAAGAAATCCGCTCAGGCTTGGGGGAAGTGGTGAAACATGGTGTAATCGCGGATCCGGTTCTGTTCGAAATGTGCTCGCAGGGATATGACCCAGTCAAGCGGAATCTGCCCGAAATCGTGTGTCGGGCGATGGCAGTAAAAATCAACGTGATCGAGGCGGACCCCTTCGAACGCGGGTTGCGGGCTTCGCTTAACCTGGGCCATACCATCGGGCATGCAGTGGAGACTGCCAGCGGGTACCGGTTACGGCACGGCGAAGCGGTGGCGATCGGGATGGTGGCGGAGGCGCGCCTGGCGGAACGAGCCGGGATCGCCGCCATGGGCCTGACCGAAACGATCGCTTTGACTTTGGCCGGACTGGGCTTGCCTGTCAGAGTCCCAAACGGGCTGTCATTGGAAAGTATCCTGCAATCCATGCAGTATGACAAGAAAATGAACGCAGGGATTATCCGGTTTGTTTTGCCTGTGAAGATCGGGGAAGTGCAAACCGGCGTGGAAGTAGAGAACCTTCAAGCCGCCTTTGAGGAGGTGTAAATTGACTGCCATACTCGTATTGCACGGACCCAATTTAAATCTGCTTGGCATGCGTGAACCGGATATATATGGGTACTTGACGCTGGATGAAATTAATCGCCGGCTGGTGACCTTCGGCAAAGAGCTACAGATCGAGGTGCGCTGTACCCAATCGAACCATGAAGGGGCGTTGATCGATGTGTTGCAGGAAGCGCGCACCTGGGCGCAGGGTGTCATCCTGAATGCCGGAGGATATACCCACACTTCGGTGGCTTTGCGGGATGCGATTGCGGCAATCGAAATTCCGGTAGTGGAAGTGCATCTGTCGAATGTGGATGCGCGCGAAGAGTTCCGGCATACCTCGCTTATTTCAGGGGTATGTAGAGGCAAGGTGAGCGGGTTTGGATGGAGGTCGTATATGCTCGGGTTGCGGGGATTGATGGAGATATTGGAGGAAGGGGAGAATGACTAAAGTCGTCACTACAAAAAAGGCAGAACGGAATGCCATTCCGTCCTGCCTGGGAGCGCTTATTATTTTATGATTGTCAGTCTGGGTAGATTTTCCAGCCAAGGGCGGCCGGGTCGACGGAATTAATCACGTCCGGGGGAATATCAATCAATAATGAGTTACATTCGGCCAGAAGGGAACCGGCTTCATCGTAAATCCCGGCCCAACTTTCGGCCATGCGTCCCTTGGTTTTGCCAGCTTTACCGACAATCCGCAGCGGCTTGCCGATGGGGACATTCTTGCGATACTTGACTTCCAATTTGGCGGTGTACATAAAGCGCGGCTGGGATGGATCGCCCATATGGGCGCGCCCACTGATCTCATCCAGGATGGTGGCAACAATGCCACCGTGCAAAATGCCTGGATAGCTCTGATAATGCTCGGGGGCGGTGTAGGTTGTCTCGATGACACCCTGATCGAGTTCGTAAATTTTCAAACGAAGTCCGACCGGATTTTCCAGCCCACAGATAAAACACATGCGGGAATTGGGTTGTTTTTTCACTGTTCGGGATTCCTCACGGTTGGTTCTTTTGGTCCAAGCAGAACGGCCAGCGACTTTAAAGCCGAAGCATGAACCAGAGCCAATACCTCATCCGCAGGCTGTAAGAGCGTATCACCGTGTGGGATAAAAAGTTTGTTCTTGCGGATAATGGCGACGAGTACGCATTCGTCGGGGATCTGGAGGTTGCGAATGTTCTTATTAACTGCCAGCGAAAGCGGGTGGACTTTTTCCTCGATCAGGGAATATTCACCCTTGCGCAGCTTGAGCAAGGTCATCATATCGCCCAGGGACATTTCCTCGGCAACGAGACGCGCCAGGATATCCGCCTGGTTGAGAGCCACATCCACGCCCATCTCAGGCGTGAAAAGCCAGGCATTCTTCGGATTATTGAGGCGGGCGATCACCCGCGGTACATTGAATTCGAAACGCGCCAGGGATGTGACCACCAGATTGGTTTCATCAGAGCCGGTAACAGCTGCCAGAACGTTGGCCTGGAGCACGCCGGCAAATTCAAGGACTTGCGGAGAGCTGCCATCCCCGACCAGGATCGATTCTGATGGGATTTCCCCTTCCATTTTCTCCAAAACCAGCGGCCGTTCCTCAACGACTTTGACGATATGCCCGGCATCCAGGAGTAATTTGGCCAGATACGAACCGGTATTGCCGCCGCCGACTATGATCACAAACATATTTACCTCCTTTCCAACCCGAGCATCTCTTCGAGCCGGTCCATTGCAGAGGATAAAACCACCAGGTTGAGCATATCGCCTTCCTGGAATTCTGTCCCAATAATTGGAATAAAGGCCTGTTCCTTCCTCGTAATGGAAATAACCATGACCTCGCCGGGAACATTCAATTGATTCACGGTTCTCCCAAATAAATGGGGCGGTGTTTCCAGATGAACCAGTGAAACTTCCCCACGGCCAAAGGTTTCCCGCACATCCATATCGGTATGGGTCAGTTCCTGGAAAATCCTTTCGGCGGCCCAATTGGTGGCGGAAACGGTGGTCAGCCCCAACCGCTGATATATATTCGCCCTGAGAGGGTCATACAGGCGGGCCACCACGCGTGGAACATGGAAGATGTTACGGGCGATGCGCGCGGCAACGATATTGGCATTATCAGATGTGCTGGAAGCGACAAATGCCTCGGCCTCTTCGATGCCGGCCTGGAGGAGAACTTTACGGTCAAACCCCACGCCTTTGATGACCCGCCCTTTGAAGGCCGGGTCGATGTTCATGCCGGCAATGGATTCATGATCGATAATCGTGACATCATGATGCTGGTTGGCAAGGAGCTTGCTAACCTGCGATCCGATCCGACCGAAACCCATGACAATGACTTTCATAAGTATTGCCTCCTCTCATTGAGAATCAGAAAGTTGACCAGTGTGCGTTCTTTCTTTCCTGCGAACCAATGCTTTTCGGAACCATTCGAGGGTATAGAGGATCAATGCAAAAATGGCGAGAATTGGCCAAAAGATCGGTGGGAAAACCTGATTATCAAAAGCGCTAGCGAGGAAAGGAATATAAACCAGGCTGACAATCATAAGCACAGCCAGCCCAATGCCGAGGAGTAGCACTTTATTACTGCCCCAGCCCATCTGGGTATTATGCTCTTTTGACGTGCGGCATGCAAAGGCATTTCCAATTTGAATGAGAACCACACCAGCCAGGAAGACGGTCCTGGCAATGACCGTTACATCTCCCCGGATCATAAATAAGCGAGGCCAGTTAATGGCATTCAGGAAGGGTTGGTTAAGCAGGTGAACATTCCCCGAGAAGAGATAAGCGGCAAGAAAGCCCAAATAGCACAGGCCGGCTTCGAGAAGCCCCAGCCAGAGGAAGGAGCGGGTAAGCAGGCCTTTATCCAGGAGCGGCTGGGAACGGCGTGGTGGATATTTCATGATATTTGGTTCGGGTTTTTCGCTCCCGAGCGCCAGGGCGGGGAGAATATCGGTGCCCATATCAATTGCGAGGATCTGGCGGATGACCAGCGCTGGGGGAATCCCCAGCATGGCAGTCAATAGAAATGGGAGAACTTCCGAGACATTACTGGAGAAAATATAGGTTATGAACTTACGGATGTTGTCATAAATGGCGCGTCCTTCTTCAATAGCAGTCACAATCGAACCAAAATTATCGTTGGTAAGAATGATATCGGCCGCTTCTTTGGCCACATCTGTACCGATGATCCCCATGGCAATCCCCACATCGGCCTTGCGCAACGCGGGAGCATCATTTACGCCATCGCCGGTAACGGCTACCACCTCGCCGCAGGCCTGATATGCAGAAACCAGCCGCAGCTTGTGGTCGGGAGCCATGCGGGCAAAAATAATTTCTTCCTCAAGGAGCTGCTTCAACTTGATGTCATCCAGTGCATCCAGTTCAGATCCGGTCAGGATAACCGGATTGGGTTTGGTAATCATGCCAACGCGCCTGGCGAGCAACTCGGCGGTGAGACCGTAATCGCCGGTAATCATAACAATGCGAATGCCAGCCTGGCGACAGGTCTGAATGGCCTGTTCCACTTCGGGGCGGGGTGGATCCATCATGGCCATCAGGCCGAGAAAAGTCAAATCCCGCTCGATTGTTTCGGCGGTATATGCCCCGGAACGCGGGGGCAGCTCGCGACGGGCCAGGCCAAGCACCCGCAAAGCACGCCGGGAATAGTCATCGTTGGCTTCCATTATTTCGGCACGGATAGATTCACTGATCGGCAGGGTTTCTCCATCAATCAGAATGTGGGTACATAGTTGCAAGACTTCGCGTGGTGCGCCTTTTACAAAGGCAACTTCGCAGTCGATCTCGCGATGGATGGTGGTCATACGTTTGCGACGAGCGTCAAAAGGGATTTCATGAATACGCGGCAGGAAAATCGATACCGAGTGCTCGTCGAGGTTGTATTTCAGGGCGGTTACCTTGAGGGCGGCTTCAGTCTGGTCACCAAGGCTGGTCCAGGTGGGATGTTCCGGGCCGGCGGGAGGGTTGACCCGGGCGTTATTGCAGCACAAAGCCGCTTCCAGCAAGGATAGAAAATCTTTTTCGTAGAGAGTATCGAGAGGAGATGGGATAAATTGGCCCTTGGGTTCATAACCGACCCCGGTCACTTTGAGCCGGTGACGAGCGACCCAGACCTCGCGGACGGTCATCTGGTTCTGGGTGAGTGTGCCACTCTTATCTGTGCAGATGACGGAGACGTTCCCGAGTGTTTCAATCACGCTCAATTGTTTTGCTAAAACACCGCGAGATGTAAGCCGCTGGACAGCCATGGCCAGGGAAAGTGTCAGAGTGGCAGGCAGGCCTTCGGGTGTCACCGCAACGAGCGTACCGAGCGCGAGCAGAATGGCGTTTGGGAAATGGCTACTGAAGTGGGGTTCGAATGCGGCGAGCGCCCAGACGGTGGCGCCAATGATGACTGCAATCAATGTCAACCTGCGGCCAAGCAGAGCCAGTTCTTTTTGGAACATGGATGGCTCATTTTGAACGGTCTGGGTTAATTGTGCGATGCGCCCAAACTGGGTTAACATGCCGGTGGCATAAACGATGGCTTTACCGGTGCCGGAGGCGACCGATGTGCCTGCAAAGATCAAATTGGGGCGTTCCAGGTCGCTGAAGCCGGGAAGGAGCGAGGCTTCGGAGGTCTTACGAGCGGCAACTGCCTCGCCGGTCAACGAGGCGTTATTGACCCGCAGACCGTATTCCTCCACGACGCGCGCATCAGCCGGAATATTATCGCCCTCGGCCAGGATCAATAAATCACCCGGAACAACCTCGCTGGCCGGGATATGCACATCCGTGCCGGTGCGAACAATATGGGCATAGGAAGGAAGCAGGTGCCGCAATTTTTCAATGGCCTGCTCGGCACGATGCTCCCGCCAGTACGAGAATGCGCTGTTCGCGATGCTCAACAAAAGGATGATCAGAGCCAGGGTCAAATCCCTCTGCCAGAGACTTATTATGGCGGCGAAAACCATCAGCAGATTGAAAGGATGGCGTACCTGGCGAAGGAATTTTTGCCATTCGGGCGTTCGTGGCTGTTCCAAAAGAACGTTATCCCCGTAAAGCGACCGACGCGACTCTGCCTCAACCGAAGACAGGCCTGATTGGGAAGTTTCCATTGCCTGGAAGACTTCCGGGACACGCAAAGTATAAATTGGGGCAGAGCTCATACGTTGAGAAGACCGCATTTTGAGCTTGCGCGGTTTAACAGTGCAAACTCAAAATGTGGTTCTCCTATAATATTCGATCGATATTTACTCACCGGATGACTCGAAGGCTTCTCCTAGCATTTGAAGTTCGGCCATCAAATGGGTGCGAGTGGAATGGCCGAAACGGGTATCTTGGGCTATCTTGGCCTGTTCCTCCAGGGCGGCCCGGACCACAAAAGCCGGCACAAACATGATCCGACCGGCAGGAATGATCACAAAATTATGGTTCCTAATTTTAAGATCCTGGTCATCGAAATATGGCAGGCTCAGGCTGAGACCGCGGTTGAGGCTTTGCGCCCTGGCACGATCTTGAATGGTCTTGATAATATCCCTGGTTTGGTGGCGGGCCAGAGCACGGCCCTGGTTGACCAACTGACCGAGCATGCCATAGCGTTTCTTTTCAAACTCTTCATCGGCAACTATATAGGGTGCCAATGAACGGGCATCAAAAAGAATAGTCAAGAAGCGCTGCATGGAGGCAATATGGGCCTGAGCTTCGCCCATGGAATTAACAATCAAGGCATCGTGGCTGTCAAAACCAATCCATTGCGGCAGGAAAAAGCGGCGGGCTTCAGGTACGTAGGGTACCTGGAGGGTGCCACGGCCCTCGTCAGCCCGACCTTCCTCGGCGATCGCATCCGTGCTCGCCGTGATGGCCGATTCTGGATCGGTGTTCACATCGCCGGTTGGGATCGATGGGATATCGTCATCCTGGGCAGGAAGATAGGAGACACGCCGGCCGGAAGGGAGCATATTCCGGACCATCGTATTAGAAGTGGCAAAACGAAGCAATTCGGCGCTGACGGCGACAGCCTTATTGCTGGATTTGTTCAACTCTGCAAAACGCTCCCGCAGGGTCTCGTGGACATTCCGGCGTGAAACCATGTCGCTAATTTTGCCGACTCTCTGTTCTCGGACGGAGGCCGGAACGAGCAGCGGTTCGCTGGAATCAGCCAGGGTCACCCGGTCTGGCAAGGAAAAGTGCAAATTGTAAGTTCGTTCAAAGAACGAATTCGCGACCTGACTCGCCTGGGCCTCCAGGAAACGCTGGACAATGGCAGGCTGGGCGTCGAAAAGGGAAGATTGCCGCTGATATTCTTCCCGCAACTGGTCAGCCGCGCTTGCTCCACTTTTTAATTGTGAGTTCTCAGCCATAGGTTCATCCTCTCCGAAAATGCAAGTCGCATATCATACTACGAATTTAAGGTTGAAAAGCCTTACCAGTGGAAAGCTCTTCATCTGCAATTGTAAATTACTTTTGACCAGAAGGGGGGACGAAAAGCGGATGGCTTTTCCAAAACCTGTACCATTTTTAGCATTCACAGCTTGACTCTCACCCGTTCGCTTCGCTCATGGGGTGGAATTCAAGTTTTTGGGGGGCTACCCCCTACGCCTCTTTTTGCAAAACCAATTTTATGAAAGGCCGGACGAAACGGTTTACTTTCCAAAAGTATCAATCAATAGTTTGATGCTACCCCCAGCCGGGTAAAGAATGGGGCAGGTTGCGCCATGGTTGATATATTCCTGGACGCAGGCCCGGGCTTCTTCAGGCGTGCCGGATGCGGTGACGCTGTAGACAAGCTCATCCGGGACGAAATGCTTGGCTTTATTGATCTGTTCTTTGGTAGCGGGCCAACCCAGAATGGACTGGATTTCGGCAACAATCTCCGGTGAAACGTTGCTGGCCTTGGCGATATGGGGCTGTTGGGCAAGATATTGGCAGAGTAGCATTTTGCTTTCATCGATGGCCTGGTCGTGATCTTCGTTAACCGAGCAGACGATCAACTGCGGGCGGTCAATTTGATCGAGACTGCGCCCGGCTCTTTTGGCGCCATTGGCCAACAGTTCCAGGGCGCGATCATTGTATTCCAAAGGGACACAGTAATTCAGGATGGCGCCGTCCGCGATCTCACCGGCCAATTCCATCATTTGATCGCCGGTAGCTCCGATCATGATGGGCACATTGCGCGGCTCATGCCGCCCATACACGACATCAAGTTCAATATCCTGTACGTGGATAAATTCGCCCTGGAAGGTTACACGCTCCATGTTGAGCAGCCTTTTCAGAACGGTAATGGTTTCGCGCATGGCAGTCAGCGGCTTCCGGCGGTCAACCCCGACCTGCTTTGCGAGAGGATCCCACCAGGCGCCTATGCCACAGATAATCCGGTTGGGAGCCAGATCATCCAGGGTGAGAAAGGTGGAGGCGAGCAAGCCGATATTGCGCGACCAGTTATTTATTACAGCTGAGCCGACCTTGATGCGTTCGGTGACGGCGGCATAGGCAGCCATGGGGACGATTGCATCGCGAACCAGGCGTGATTCGGCCTGCCAGACAGCCTCAAAACCGCGGCTTTCGGCATAACCGACACAATCCAAGCCATCGCGCAGATCATGAGAATCCTGGAGATAAAGGGCAACGCGTTGCATGATTTATTATCCTGTTAAAGATAAGATTTGTAATATATGCTATTATAGTATATTTATTGTGGATAATGCGAGAAAAATCTACAAGAGTGACCCATTTGGGGGGTGCTACCCGGTCTTTCGACTGCACTGGAAAACCCTCCACTCAAAAGGAGCGAATTGATTGCGCGGAATGAATCAAAAAAGGCACACAATTTTCATTGTGTGCCTTTTTTGATTCAATGGTTTGGAAGGATGCTAGAGAGCTGCCAGACGTTCCCACATCTTCGGGGCGAGTTCGCGTGAGCGGGCGGCCAGGCGTTCTTCATCCATGCTGAGGATCTTTTTGCCTTGCATGAGGATCTTGCCGCGACAGACGGTGGTATCAACGACGGCATCCACCAGGCCAAAGATGAGATGGCCCAGGAAATTAGCCTCGCTGAGCGGGGTAGGCGGGCAGTAGTCCAGAATGGCCAGGTCAGCGGGGAGGCCTTCGGTAATTTCACCCAGGTGCAGCCCAAACTGGCGCCGAACAATTTCTGCGTTATTTTGGAGAAGCATCTGCGGGGCCTCCATAAAGGCCACCCGCGGGTCGCGGTTCGCCAGGCGGTGCAGAAGATAAGCGCAGCGCATCTGTACGAGCATATCGGAACCCATCCCATCGGTACCAAGTCCTACCAGAATGCCTTTATTCAGCATTTTTAGAATTGGAGTAACGCCGACGGCATTATTCATGTTCGACTCGGGGTTATGGACGACGATCGTGCCGGTTTTGGCAATCACATCCATTTCATCCTCATCAATATGGACACAATGAACAAAAATGGATTTCTTGCCGGCAGCGCCCATTTTATTCAACCGGTTCACGATGGTGGTATGGTACTTTGCAAGTGAGTCTTCCCGGTCGGAAAGATCTTCGGCCACATGAATATGGCAGCCAACCTTGGCATCATTGGCAATGCCGATGCATTTTTCCAGGGTCTCGTCGGAGAGGGTGAACGAAGCATGCAACCCCATCATGGCAGCGATCTGGCCATCACCCTGGCCAACTTTCTTGATGAAACGAGCATTTTCGGCAATACCACCGCCCATAACATTGCGGTCTGAGACTTCATAGCAGAGCGAAGCGCGCAAGCCGGACTGGCGAACGGCCTTCTCGATCAGATCAAGCGAGCCATCCCGATAGGAAGGGGAGGCATGATGATCAATGACAGTGGTGGTGCCATTGCGGATACAATCGACCAGAGGTAATTGAGCAGAGAGTAGAACATCCTCTTCGTTCAGCGCACGATCGACTTTCCACCACAGTTTTTCGAGGATCTCGACGAAATTTTTGGCCGGTTCGCCCGGGATGGCCATGCCGCGCGCCATGGTCGAATAGAAATGATGGTGCGCGCAGATGAACCCGGGCAGGATAACCTTTCCGGTGCAATCAACAGATTTCGCATCCGGGTACTTGCGCTTCATTTCAGCCGAATTACCGATGGCGGCAACCAATTCGCCATCGGTGACGACGGTGGTATTCCAAAGGACACGATTATTCTCCCCCAGCGTGACAACGATTCCATTTTCAAAACGAGTGGCCATAGTTCACCTCCTAATTCTCTTTTAACATGACGAGTTCTTCGGCGGTGCGGGAGCGCATGAGGATGGCACCGGTGAAGCACTTCTTGGCGCAAATGGAGCAGCCAATACAGCGGGACGGATCGGTGTGCGGGATACCGTGTTCATCAAGCGTGATGGCCAGGTACGGGCAGCGGGCGCAGTTACCGCAGGACACGCAATATTCAGGCCGGGCTTCGGAGATCATTTTAACCGGAGTTAATGCCATGAAGTCTGTGACGGGATGGGGCCGGGCGATGCCGATGAGCTGTTTCATCGAATGGATGCCGCGTTCCTGCATGAGGAAGGACGTACCCAATTCAAGGTCGTTGATGATGCCGTAGCCCTGCTTCATCACGATGGTACAGAACTGAACGGTTTTGACACCCAGGGCGAGAAAATCCATGGCGGCTTTGTAATTCATCGGGCCGCCGTTGCCGGAGATCTCAATGCCTTCGGGAACGGCCTGCAACAAGGTGAGATAGGAAATGGGTGTGACACCTTCACCGCTCATGCCGACGATCACGCCTTCGTCCCAGGCGCGTCCCGGGGCGGGGCGGAAGGCCAGGGTTGGGAAGGAGTTCGCCAGAGTGATGCCGGCCAGTTTATTAGGGTATTTATCAAGCACTTTGCGAATGGCGCGCAGGATGGGCACGATGGAAGTCACCGCGGCGGAAAGTTTGAACAGTTTAGGAACCGCGGGGTCGCCGACTTGCATGACCCAGTCGATGATCTTGGCGGTCAGGGCGGCATTCTGAGAAACAATATCACCTTCGGTGCCATCGCCACCTTGCGGACAGGAGAGGGAATATTCGATACCCATGGCTCCGGCCAATTCCAATTTCTTTGTATTGGACTGCCAGCCAGCGGCATCTGATTCATCCTTACCGGAAACCGGGCCGCCAGTGGAGGCCATGGTCAACCGATCGGGCCATTGTTTTACCAGTAACTCCACCTCCCGGCAGACACGGTCGAGTGGATGACCGGAAACGTTGTCGGCATTGGCGTAGGTGTATTGGTCAAAGGTGAACATGTACTCACCGGGGATGTGAATGGGCACGTTGTCGAAGGCAGTCTTCATGACGCCGCCGGCCCAACCAGCCCGGTAGGCCATGGTCATCTGATCAAGCCCGTCACTGGATGGGGAGGCGGAGACCAGGAAGGGGGAAATGATCTTACGACCGAAGAATTCAGTCTCGAGGGAGACGGGTACAGGGTTGAAACCGGGTAAGGCATAATAGGATTTGTTGGGCTTCTTGATCTCTGGCTTATCCTTCTTCTGGAGCCAGGCATCGATCACCAGAGCGGCATTCTTGCCGGAGGCGGTAGCTTCGACAACGGTCTTGGGGCCGGTGATGAAATCGCCAGCGTAGAAAAGACCCTCGACCTGCTCGTCGCGAGGCAGGCTGGGACGCATGCCGATGGCGATGACCACTGCACTGAAACCGGTACGCGTACCGCTCGTGCCGGCGATCTCGCGAACATTGGCCGGGCTGAAACGCTGCCCGTCTGGAAGTTCCAGCTTGATGGTTTCCAGGCCGGTAATTTTTCCAGAATTCGCCAGGATTTTGCTGACACGGGTGCGCCCGGTGACTTCGATGTCAAAGTCGAGCAGATCTTTGCGTTCCTTGCCTGTAAGCGGCATTTCAGAGAGCTTTTCGAGCATCAAGAGTTCCACATGAGCCGCGCCGCATTTGCGGGCAGTGACAGCGCAATCCAACGCCGTAGCACCACCACCAATCACGGCCACGCGTCCTTCAAAGTGATGGGAAGACGGGCTTGCGAGCAAATCCACCATGCGGGTTGCCAGGTTCTCGTTTTCAATGCCAAGCTGGATGGGTTTCCAGAGCCCAGCTGTGACACAAACGGCGTCATAGCCTTGCTTGAGCAGCGATTTTGGATCTTCTACGTTAGTGGCTGTTTTTGGATTTATTTTTCCGAGCGTGAGAAGGAATTTAATATCCGATTCAACCACCTTCCGGTCCAGGCGATGGTCAGGGATGAAGTTCGCCATGCCGCCCAGATGGTCGCGGCTCTCGAAAATATCCACGGTGTAACCCATTTGACCGAGGGCAGCTGATGCGCCCAGCCCGGCCGGTCCACCACCAACTACGGCTACTTTTTTGCCATTCGGCTCAGGCTGGGAGAATTTGGGCAAACCGCCCTGGTTCTTGGCCATTTCAATGATCGTGGCCTGCACCAGCGGTATGTTGATCGGGCCATCGAATTTCTTATGCGTACAGGCCGCCATGCAAAGTGTATCCGGACAGACCATTCCGCAGATACCTCCCAACGGGTTGGCATGCATGATCTCACCAGCGGAGCGCCGGAGGTCGGATGGGTTGCCCTGGCGAGCAGCCATGATGAAATCGGCCGGGGAGCAATTAACAGGGCAGGCTTCCCGGCACGGTTTCTCCTCACAGAATTCACAACGGAGTAATTCTGCTTTGAGCTGCGCTTTGGTCATGAAGAGTGGGGAGATTTGTTCATTTTGCATTGGACACCTCTATAAAATGGATTGTCTGACAACCTGGCTATATTATACATCCAATAAAATAAAGAAGCACAACGGCACGTGCCTTATTCCAATTTCAACCCTTTCAATCCCCCAACAATTTCTAGATCTTCGGGCAGATCCAGGTCAAGGCCGATCCTTTCCGAGTTGATCACCACCAGTTTGGCACCGGCAGCGGTAGCCCGCTGGCAATGACGTTGGAAAGAAGCCGGTCCATAGCCATATTCAATCAAGCCGGCCGGGTTGAGGAGCATGCAGTTCGTGCCATCCTGGCGCCGGTCTGGGGCAATCACAACGACTGGAGCGGTCAATCCCTGGTTCAGGAGAGTTTCGATGTCAGACGGTTCGACCAGGGGCAGATCGGCAGGGAGGATAAGCACGGCACGGGCTCCCTGTGCGCGCGCAACAATCGTGGCACGCTTGAGGGCGGTGTTAAATTGAGGAGCCCCATCTTCCATAACGGTGCGGCCACCCATGCTACGCGTGAGAGCGAGGGCAGCCGGGTCGCGGCTGACAACCAGGGTGTGTTCGATGCCGGATATTTTATTTAAGATTGTGAGGGTATGTTCGAGCAAGTAGCGATTGAGACATGTTCGCTGCTCTTCCGAAAGCAACCCTGCCAGACGCGATTTTCCACGCCGCAGAGGTTTTACGGGAACGATGGCCCAAACGGTCATATGAGCAAGTGTAGCACATCTTGCGCCAAACGGCGGCGATCATCGCGCGATTTCATCAAGGTTTGTGTTATCAGGGTGGGGATTGAAAGTTCTTTTGCCATGGCACGATCAACATCGTCCAATACGAATCCCGTTAACAGGCCTGCATAGTGATGCGCTACGGCGAGCGCGGAGGGCTGAATGCCCAGTTCTGCATACATTTTGGCGGCCGGGCCTTTAACCGTCTGCCCTCCAATAATAGGGGAAACCGCCAGAATGGGCCTGGCGTCAAGGGCGGAGCGGATGCCAGGCAACGAAAGGATTGGATCGATGCTGACCCAGGGATTGGAAGGACAGAAAATTATTGCATCGGAAGCTTTGATGGATTCCAGTACCCCAGCTGCAGGCCGGGCCAACTCAATTCCTGCGAAGCGGAAACCCCTGACCTTTGGTTCGCAATTCCGGTGGACAAAGTATTCCTGGAAAGGGATTTCTCCACTCTCAATTGTGTCAATCATCGTATGAACCGGCTGATCACTCATCGGTAGAACCAGAGGGCCTACACCCCAGGCCTGGCAGAAGCTCTGCGTAATTTGACTGAGTGGTTGGCCGTCCTTTAGGCGGCGAGTGCGTTCAAGGTGGGTAGCCAAGTCCTGGTCGCCAATCTGGAACCAGTCCGGACCGCCCAGCTTGCGGATGTTTACCAACGCCTGGAATGTTTCTGCCTGCCGGCCCCAGCCGGTGGTGGAGTTTGCCAGCCCGGCGAGTGTATAGCAAACGGTATCCACATCGGGGGAAATGGAAAGGCCAAGATATTCAAAATCGTCGCCCGTATTGACTACGATGGTCAGATCACCTGGGGGCAGGATCTGGGCGAGTCCATCGACGAGCTTTGCGCCGCCAACACCGCCTGCAAAAGCAACTATCTTCATTTTTTTATCAGCAAAACGAGCAGATTTTGATTCTCAAATCCAGAATGAAATAATATATATCCACCAGCAAGGATGAGCAATAGCGGGGGGACGGTAATAAGAATAAATTGTACCAAATTCCAGCCTGATAGAGGCCCCTGGTTCCCTGCATAGGGCAAAGATAGCTTCCCAAACAATTTATGGGCTGGTTGCCAGTAAGGTGTCCACCGATGTAATAAGGAGAACACTCCTACAAAAAGAAGCCAGAAAGCAACACCGAGTAATAAACCGACAACTGACACGATCAGCCCCAACCCAACCAATTTCCAGTAATTGCCCGAGCGGAAGAACGCTTTTAATGTCATGAAAATCGATGAGAGGCTCTTCATCGTTGATCTATTGATCCCAGTCCTCGAATTGAATATCTATCCGAAAATTATTGAAGAACTGCATTTTGAGTGGGTGCGGCTCGCCGTACACACTCAAAATGCGAACTCCTTTATATTTTTTGGATTTGTTCTAAATCCAACGGGTTATTTCTTCCTTTTGTACCCTGGCCGGTGCATCGGGCTGTTCGAGAGGGTACCCCAAGAAAAGCAATCCCTGCGGCTCCCAAATGGAGGGCAATCCCAGGGCCTGGCGAGTTTCTTCTGGGGCAAAGAGAGGCCAGCAAATCCAGGTGCCACCCAACCCCTCGGCGTGGGCAGCCAAAAGCAGTTGCAGGCCGGCTAGGGCCACGGATTGGGTTCCCATTAGCACTTCCTCTTCCTGGAGCTGCGAATCTGGCTGCGGGTTGACGCAGGTCGTATCCCGGCACAGGATGACAACGACCGGGGCCTGGTTGGTTCGACGGATGGTCCGCTCCACGCGGGCCTGGATGTCCGCTTCAGGGACGGTATCGGCCAGCATATCTTGCCGGAACTTTGCAGTGATGGCTTCCGCCAGGTGCGCCTTGGCTACGGCGGTGGTTATTACTGCGAAACGCCAGGGCTGCAGGTTGTGGGCAGAGGGAGCGTAGATGGCAGTTTCTAGGATCCGTTGGAGACAATCCTCAGGAACCGGCTCTGGTTTGAAGCGGCGGATGGACCGGCGTGAGCGTAGAAAACCGTGCAGTTCGTCTTTTGTCATCAAGATTACTCTTACCAGGATTACCCGTGTGGATCGACCTTCTCTGGGAGAATTTTATATGTGACTCTTTTTATTCCGGGTTGGTGATGCTGGTATTTGTAATTACCGGTATATTTGCCTGCCAACGCGTCGATGTGTGCGTTGGCACCTTCTTCGGTAATCTCCACCACTCGGCCGCGCACCTGCAAATAGCGATAGGGATCGGTTGGATCCTGGATGCACAGGGTCACGACCGGACGCCTGCGCATGTTCTTATCCTTTATACGGCCTTTGGCAGAATTTATTAATATATGATCGCCTTCCGTGTTAAACCAGACCGGAGTGACTTGCGGTGAGCCATCGGCCATCTGGGTTGCCAGAAAAACGAAGGCGCGTTTTTCGTCTCTGAGTAGATCAGAGTGGGATTCGGGAATCAGGTTCATATTTTGCCTCCATGTATTTACAAAAAATGGGAATTGTTCTGAGAAAAAAGTTTATTGCGGTGACCGGCTGAGTAAAATTGCCTGCATAGATCTGGTGTTATGGAAATCGAGGATAGTTTGAACTTCATCTTCCGAACACCCCAGTAATAGTTTAATTTCTGTGTCGCGTTTGTGCAAATCAACGGTCACAATCACACCGCACAAGGCCTGGCTGCCGGAGCATCCCAGCCAGACATCGATCCCGCCGCGATCTGCTGCAAGCGTGCCTTCAAGGTAACCATAATCAAGGGGATAGATCATTTCCGGGTAGCGCGGGTGGCAGGTGCCTTTTGGACGGTCTATCTTTAATGAGCTGGAAGCGACCAGTTTTTCCAAATGTTCCCAAAAGGAAGTTGAAGGTTGCATTTCCATCGTTTCAGGGCCCAAGATGAACCCTGACAGGTGCGGTGTTATGACCTTCGGCTTGAGCAACCAGAATCAGGTTATCGATCTGGATCTCCCAATTAAAGGTTTGGAAGGCCAGGGATTGCATAACACAATCAATATTAGCGGAAGTGACATCATTATAAGCCAGTGTGATATGCGGAACCCATTGGTCGGGCGAATAATATAGGTTCGGATGAAAGGCGATCCCAACCATTTTTTCCCATAACAATGAATGAAAACGTATGAGCGGTTCATCTTTGACAATAGAAAGATACACAATGGGATGTTCGCCGGTGAACAGGCCAAGCCCGGAAGTGTGGACGGAAAAGGGTTGTACCTTCCCAGCCAGCGCACGCAAGCCAACCTCAAGCCGGGGGAGATCATAATCCTCGGTAACCTGCCAGGTCAGATGCGGGAAAGGCGTTAATTTAACCCCAACCAGGCCACAGTGCGCTTCCAATTCTTGCCATAGGCGTTCCACACGGGAAGTAGCGGGACCGTCGAGGAAAGAGGCAATGCCATTCATTTTTTCGATCTATCGGAAAAGATCCTGCTTTTCTGGCCGGATTAATTCCTTCAATGAACCTTCCCGGAGAGGGTAGGGGAAGCCGCGCACGTGAACGGCAGGGGTCCCTTCGGCTGCTTCACCCATCACGAGCGAAGCAGCGGCAGCCAGTTCGTCAGCCGCGGCTACGATCGTGATCTTCAGCCGGTAGCCAAATAAATCCTTCCACCCGCGCTTATCCACCAGACCGGGCAAGCCGGAAATGCCAATGGCAGTGCCAATGGTACCCAGTCTCCAGGCACGACCATGCGAATCTATGATCATAACGCCCAGACGGTTACCGGTGGCTATTTTTATCCTACGGCGAATTTCAAGGGCAGATTGGTCGGGATTTTCGGGCAGGAGCAGAACCCAATCTTCCGGTTTGCCTTCTTCGCCCAGGACATTGGAATGATCGATCCCGGCGCTGGCACAGACAAACCCAAGACGATGTTCCACTATGATCGTACCTGGGCGGACGCGCAGAACCGAGCGGCTCTCCCGTAGAATGAGCTCCACCAGGCGCGGGTCTTTTTCACTTCGGACTGCCAGCTCGAGCGCCTCTGCTGATGGTGTAATCGTGGTCAGGTTCACCAGGCGGTTTTCGGCTTTTGAGATAATTTTCTGAGCAAGAACGAGGATATCGCCGTCCTCCGGCGAGATGCGGGCAGTCTGCAACGAAGTCAGCAGGATATCCGCCAGATCGTCACCGGGGTGAATGAGGGGAATTTTCGGGAGGGGGGTAAACGTGAGAGGCATATGGGATGAATGAAGAAGGATGAGGGATGGAAAGCGCTGAAAGCGAGTAGTAGGTATTATAACGCGATGTAATGCGTGGATCCGCCATGTGTACCTGTTATTTTTATTCCGGCATTCTTCGAGCCAGATTCCCGATTGATGTTGATCAACACGCTGGTGAGCCCTTCGATCACGACCGAGTTCTCAATCGGCCCGGCATCCCAACCGGTCAGGCCGGCTGCAAGAACCAGTTTAAGAGTTTCCAGGCGGGCTTCCTTGCTCGTTCCGGTTACCAGTACGTCGCATTCGATCGGTTCAGGGTGTAATAAAAGCTCATGGGAGATGTTCTGGAATGCAGAGGTGACCTGGACATTTTGTCCAAGGATGGCATGCGCTTCCTGGGCAGCACTGCCGGCAGGAGGCATCTGCACCTTGGTAACCTTGGGAGGAACCAATGGAACGGTCACATCCACCAGAAGCTTACCTTGCAGAGCCTGGCTGACGCTCTCAAGGGTTTCCCGATGGGCGGCATATGGAACAGCAAGAACGACAATTTCAGCTAATTCGGCAGCCCGGATGTTGGTGGTCCCTTCAACAAAAACTTTATCGCCGAGCAGGCCCAGGATCTCCAGAGCGGCAGCCCTGGCTTTTTCGGGGCTGCGAGAGCCGATCAGGATGCGATACCCAGCTTTTGCCCAACGGTAGGCCAGACCTTTGCCTTCTTTCCCGGTACCCCCGAGAACAGCTATAGTTGACAAAACAGAAGCTGTGTCCATGATGTTTTTTTTGATTGCCCTTTCTGGAAATTTACAACCTGTGTTGATATCAGCCGACCCCAAATTGGGTGGGGTCTGGAACTTCGACCCCGCGAGCAGCCATTTCTGCGAATATCTGGAATACGGCTTCACGCAATTCAGTTTCGCCTCCATACATGGCATGAAACAGAGCGCCGAAGACACCTTCGGATGGCATCATGCGCAAATAGGAAAGAGCAGCCAGTTGTTCTTCAGGATCGCCTGATTTAAGCGCCATTAGCAGAAGATCGGTGGGTGGCTTATCTGGCGAGATGCCCTCACCTTTTTTCCCAGCGAAAGCGATCAGCCAGGGAGATTCAGACGGAGGAGGAAGTCGGTTCGGAATATGTGGGTTGGGCTTGCGCTGCTCTTCCAGCACTTCCTGCGCGGAGTTGCGAACAACCCATTGGTCATCGTCGGTTTGTAATTTAACAAGAAGTTCTACGGCCCACGGTTCATGGATTCGCCCGAGACCATATGCCACCGCCCGGCGAACGTTCAGGTCTTCTTTCAATCCGGCGCCTTCCCTGAGCATATTATGGCCTTCGCCAGGGTGATTTGCCAGGGCTTCCGCGGCTGAGCGGCGCAATATCTCGTCGCCATGCAGTAGGGCGGATGCCACAGAATCCATTGCAGCCGTTGTCCCGATCGAGGAGAGCGCCAGACAGGCAGCACGGCGAACGTTTGAATTGGGATTACTTAGAAGAGCATCCAGTAATTCAATGGATTTTGCATCGTGAAGTGCGCCAGAGCCAAGTGCAGCCAGTTGAAGAAGTTCAACTTCATGTTCCAACAGCAACTGCCGGAATAAGACAATCGCCCCCGGGTTACCGCTCTGAACCATAGCCGCCAGTGCCTGGCCGCGCAGTCCCAAGGGTTGCCCGGTCTGTTGGAGGAGCTCGGCAAGCCTGGTCATTACCTCTCCGCACCAGGGCGCTTGCGCAGGGGCATCCCGCAGCCAACGGGCAGGGACTAAAAGGTTGCGAGAAAGCGGCCGGTCCGTTTGTGCTAGGAGCGCAGAGGTAAGCGGAGAAGCATCTCCCTGGGCGGCCAAATATTGCATAGCCAGGTATTTACCGATCCAGGGGGGTTGTTGCAGGATGGCATCGGTGTAATTGGCCAGAGGTTTTCCTGCCAGGTAACCACCCAGGATGGGATGAACAAAACGCATGCGATTATTCCGATGAGAAATGAGAAGCCCACTTTCGGCCATTTTGGAAATCAGCCCGAGCGAAGGGGCGCTCTGCTTCTCTGATTTGCCATGCCACCCGGTCCGCTTTTCTTCAGGATCCGGACCCTCCACGGGTTCGGGTTCATTCGGCTCAAAAGATTTGACCCACTGGCGAGCTTCACGTGGGTCAAAGATCGGTGTGGTGGCAAGGTTGGTTTGTAAGGCAAGCAATTCGAGCGCCTCACGCGGCGTATCAGCGGGTGTGATGCGCCGAATGTGTGCCTCCAAAGCATCGATCGGACGAGGGCCGCGTAGATCCCCCGCAAAAGCTCCCCAGGCTTTGAGAGTCAACTCCAACGGAGTCAGTGCGCTGGTGTCGGCTGTCAACCAGCCATTAATTAAGAGCGGGTCGACCGGTTCACTGATCTGTGCCCAGGATTCAGTCGCCACGTGGCGTGTCCACAGGTCTCCCCACTTTTCAATGAATTTAACCCTTTGTTCAGAATTCCAGGCAGTCAAGGCAAACGGAATGAAATTTAATGAAACCAGTCCATCTAAATATTCACTCGAGGCAGTGGTAATCATGCGAGTTTGTGGATAGGAATGCTTGATGGCTCGGATAAAATCAACCGCGCTCTTTAATCCATCCGGAGTTAATTCATCGGTCCCATCCAGCAGAAGCAATGCCCGCCCCTCAGAGAAAACGTGACGGATGAAATCCGACAAGCGCGGCAGATCGAAGATGGAGGCTTTCTCAGCCACGTGATCAATCACTGAATTAAGCGGATTGTCTTTATTAACCGGCAGATCGAGGTCCGCAACATGAATTAAGAAAGGCAAAGTTTCCGAAGCCAGGCCTGGTTCCGGGTCGCGGCGGGCCAAACGGGAGGCCAGGCTGGCGAGCGCAACTGTTTTGCCCATGCCGGTTTGTCCTACGAGGATGATATCCGAGTTGCCAGAAAGTGCTTCGGAGAATGAGATCGTAGGCGCTTTATAAATGGCAGCCAGTTCAGGCCAGGCAGGCAGATAGGGAACCGTTGTCTCAACGATATCCTCGACAATCTGGGGCAGGCCGGGTTCCACACGTGGAGGCGGAGCAAGTAATTGAGGCGGCTCGAGGATTTCGTCCAGGGAGAAAAGCGGAGCGGCCAGGTGCAACCCCTGGGCCTGGATCAATACATTTTGCCGGTAGCGCTCCTCAACCGCATTGAAGGCACGAGCCTTTTCAAGCCTCGTGGCCCGGGCGAGCCGGGCGTTTTCGCTAATCTGCCGGATTGCGGGACGCAGCAAGGAAATAACCCACCATACGGCAGATGCGAGAACTACGCCCAACCAGAAGGAGAAATTATCGAGATTTGGGAAGCGAAAGCGCATATTCCACCTGAGTTCAACTTCCGTACAGGATACGGCCACAGGATGGGCAGAGTGTCATTTGACCGGATGAGCGGGCGGATTGTATCTGTGCAAGACTAAGCGTGGAACCACAGGCGCCACAGGATTTATCACCAATAACTGCCACGGCAATACCACGGCGCTGCTGGCGCAATTGATCATAAAGGGTCAGTTCGGTTAGCGGGATAGTTCCAGCGACCGCATTCCGCTCAACGAAAAACCTGTCAAGATCGATCCTAAGCGCGCTTTGTTCCACCAGTAAACTTTTATTTTTTTCAGCCCGCCCCCCTCGGCCGGCCAATAAATTTTCCTGCGCGGACTTCAGGTTGGTTTCAGTTGTTTCAGAGGCGATCATGGCTTCGATCTGAAGGTCTTCCAGAACCACCAGGTGGCGCTTCAAAGAGGCCAGGTCGTTTTGGAGATCCTGTAATTCCTTGGGACTATGAGATTTCTCCCCATACAGACTGGATTGGGTTTGTTCTATTTTAATAAGCTGATCATGAACGTTGCCCTCCGCCTGCAATAACGCCTGTTCAGCCAAATCAGACTGGGTCTGGAGCGCGTTGACCTGCTCGTTTAACTGGCGCAATTCAGCATCATTATCCAAAATCTCCTGGATGGACTGTAAACGAGCCTGAAGACGGTCGATTTGAAGGTCGATTTGCTGTAGACGATAAAGGCTCAGGGTCTGATTCATGGCATCATTATATACTGATTACAGCTATTGCAAGAAGAGTTCCGGTACAAAAAACCCGCCATAGTAAAGTGGCGGGCACGAGCTTATTGTGATGGCAAGTTGAAGTAATTGTAAATGGCACACGATAATTCGGCGTACAGGGGTGAAATGACGGCCCAATCCCCTCCGCCCGGGTTGTACACATATATAGTCAAAACATAGTCGCCACCGGGAGTATAGACGATGGCAGCATCACTCCATTGGTTTAAATTGATATCCCAGCCATGCTTGTGGGCTACGATTGTTCCTTCTGGTACGCCGGCCTGGATCATTGTCCCAAGTTTATCCTCTTGCAAGTATTGAACCATTTGCTGGCAAGCCGCCTGGTTGATCTGGCCCGGAAAAACTGCAACGAGGGAGCCGCCACCGGTTTTAGCACATAGGTAAATATCTTCGAGTAACATACCCATGTCGGATGGAGTAGTCTGACTGTAAGTATCAGGATCGGTATTTACATCGGTCCGTTGATTCGCCGGTGTATTGAATAACTTCAGAAGGCCTGCGCCCGCATAGAAAAATCCGGCCATAAATGTATTCTTCAGACCCAGCGCTTGCATAGTTTCCGTAACGACCAGAGGACCACGGGCCTTATCTAATGATTCCATCAAGGCATCAGCTTCATCATTGCTCGATTTAGCAATCATCCCTTTTATTAAAGTATCAGTCTGGGAGTCAATCTTGCTATTAATGTGTTGAAAAACGGAAATCAAGATGGGAATCTTAATGGTGCTATCCGCAGAAAAGGCAATATCTGGGTTGATGGTTAAATTCTGACCGGCTTGATAGGCAAATTGGACGTTATCAGAGGTTTGCAGATCAACGAGGTAAAGATCCACTATTCCTGAGAAACTGCTCTGATCAATAATCTGTTTAAGCAGGGTTTGCAAGGTATCCAAAGAAGGCCGTCCTGCGGGGGTTTGTTGGGATGAAAGCAAAACAGTACGTTTATCAGGTGAATCCAATGCGCTGCCAATCAATTCAATTGCCCGATTTATATCGAGAGTTTGACCAGGTGAGCCCGGCGTGAAATTGAATGTTCCTGGAATCGGTTGGGCGGAGATAGGCGCCTGGTCATAGCGTGCGGATATTTCATTTTGCAAATAAACACGCAGACGGTCTTGAGAATAGGTAGCAACCAAGGGAATCTGGCTGGCTTGAGAAGCGCGATTCCACAAATAATCCCAGAAACCACCCCAAAAAGAGGAGCCAGTGCGCTGCAAATCTGCTGCTGCCAGCATACTTTCAGTATTTAATTGGAAGCCAACCAGGCCTGGATCAAGATCTATTACCGCGTTATTGTAGTGAACTTCGATCGGAACTGAATAGACCTGCTCAAGCCTCTGGGCGGCTGCTTGTGAGCCAAGTCCACCGACCGGCACACCGCCAATAGTCATCTCGGGTGGATAATTCGAGCGGGAGACGCTGTATTGAACCAGTTGGTATACAATAAAAATAGCCGCTACCAGGATGAAAACCAAAGAAACCCCGCGTAAAAGAAGAGAAGAACCGCGTAGTCTCACAAAACCTCCGAATAATTGGAAATAGTGATATTTATCATATCGACCGGGTAAAAAGTATAACACACTCACATTGGACAGATGTGCTAGAATTATATCGCCAGTTGTCATGCATTCAAGAAAAGAGGGCGTATGCTTCGATCTTTTCTGATGTCCCTTTCAAAAGCTACCTGGGCGCAGCGGCTTGTTACCGGTTGGAAGTTTGCATGGCGGGCAGCCAGCCGGTTTGTGGCGGGAAGTACGATCCAGGAAGCAATCCTGGTTGTTAAAGAATTGAATGCTAAGGGAATCAATGTTTCCTTGGATCATTTGGGGGAGAGCACAACGACACCGGAAGAGGCCAACCAGGCTACCAATGATATCCTGGAGTTGCTTGACCAGATCGAGCGCGCCGGTGTACGGGCAAATGTTTCGGTCAAATTAACACAAGTGGGTCTGGCCCTGGACGAGAAGCTGTGCAGCCGGAACCTGGAACGCATCCTCACCCGGGCGGCTCAATCTGGGAATTTTGTGCGGATCGATATGGAAGAGAGCCTTTATACCGAACAGACAATCCAACAGTACGGGAAAATGTACGCCAAGGGAAAGCAACAAACCGGCCTGGTAATCCAGGCTTATCTCTTCCGATCTGAGGAAGACCTGAAGAAATTGTTGCAGGAGCGCACGCGCGTCAGGCTGGTTAAAGGTGCCTATATGGAACCACCTGACAGGGCTTTCCCGAAAAAACGCGACATGGATGCCAATTTTGACCGGCTGGCCCAGGGGATGATCGATTGCGCCGTGGCGGCAGGTTCACCCTGTCTCAGTGCAGATGGGCGAATCCCACCCATCCCGGCGTTTGGTACACACGATCCAAATCGGATCCAGTTTGCCAAAGATTATGCAACCAGGCTGAGCCTGCCAAAACAGGCAATGGAATTTCAAATGCTATACGGCATCCGCCGTGATTTGCAGAGTCAATGCGTGCATGAAGGTTACCCTGTACGAGTTTACGTGCCATACGGGACGCGCTGGTACCCGTATTTTATGCGCCGCCTGGCCGAACGGCCGGCGAATATGTGGTTCTTTATCTCGAATTTCTTGAGAAAGTAAGGTTTATTTTCTGTATATATTTATGGTAAAACATTGCCATGATTGATTCTTCTCTCGCCTTGGTGACCGGAGCAGCCCATCGTTTAGGCCGGATCTTTGCTTTGACCCTGGCGAAGAATGGGTACGCCATTGTTTTGCATTACCATCAATCATCTGATGAGGCTGCGAAGACTGCGGACGAAATTCGCGCTTTGGGTGCACAGGTTTACCCGATGGAAGCTGACTTAACGGATCTGGAACAAATCCGGGTTTTATTCTCCAGGATCGATGCTCTGAATTCCCCATTAATGGTTTTGGTTAATTCCTCTGGCAGAATGAACCATGCGGACCTGCGGATTGTCTCAGCTGAAGACTGGGATGACACGCTTAACTTAAAATCTGCGCGCCCCGTTCTTGATGGGCCAGGAAGCCGCCAAACGCATGAAAAAAGGTGGCCTGATCGTAAATATCAGTGATGCGGGTGTGGGGAAAACTTGGAGTGGGTATCCGGCTTATAGCGTCAGCAAGGCCGGGCTGGAAACGCTGACCCGCCTGCAGGCAAAGACCTATGCGCCGAATATACGGGTCAATGCCATCGCGCCTGGTCTGGCGATTTCCTCCAAGGAAACAACCCCTGAGGAATGGGATAAATTGGTTAGCCGTCTGCCGCTCAAGCACCCTGTTTCTATGGATGAACTCGCCAATGCTCTGCTTTTCTTACTAAAAAATGATTCCATCACCGGGCAGACGATTTTTGTGGATGGTGGATATTCGCTGTCCTGAATTATTGCGGTCAATAAAAACGCGCTTATGTTGAACTTTCGGACGTTCATAAGATTGGCACGACCGCTCCAACTCGTGCTGGCTGCCCTCACTTATAGCCTGGGCGCGGGGATATCCCGCTACCTGGGCCACCCGGTCCAGGCAGCCGCTTTTGGATTAGGGTTGCTGGCTATTTTGGCGATCCAAACGGCCGCATTTTGGCTGGTGGAATATTTTCATCTGCCGTTTACACCTCTGGCAAAGGATGAGACGCCACGTCACCGCGAAGCACTTCGAATCAGCCTGTTTCAATCGGCCGCAGCCCTGCTGACGGTTGCGGGAGCGGTCATCGTGACTCTGCTACTGGCCCGGTTGCTGCCCGTAATGGCGGGAATCTTGATGGGATTGATAATTGTTTTCTTGGTCGCTTATGCCGTGCCACCCATGCGCCTGGCAGAAGCCGGTTACGGTGAACTGGCCATGGCAATCGCTTTGGGGACACTTTTCCCAGCGTTTGCCTTCCTGCTTCAGTATGGAACATTTCATCGATTACTGACATTCGCAACATTCCCGCTCACCCTCCTGGCCTTGGCCTATACCCTGGTGGATGACTTCCCGACTTTTGCAACGGATCTGAAATTTGAACGGCATACTTTGCTAACTCGACTGACCTGGCAGCGTGCTATTCCGATCCACCACTTGTTGGTCCTGATCTCCTTCCTTTTCTTTGCAACCGCACCGCTGCTGGGCTTCCCCTGGGGACTGACCTGGCCGGTTTTCCTGGCGCTTCCTTTTGCGGTGGCCCAGATCGTTTGGCTCCAGCGAATCGCTTTGGGCGGTCGAACATTATGGAGATTTTTAACCACCCTGGCGATTGCAACATTTGGCCTAACGGCTTATTTACTGGCATTTACTTTTTGGATTCGATAAATAAAAAGGAGATTAGTTCATTGGCAATTGCCGGGATACGGGAGAAAGGTATGGGAAAACATCCAATATATTCTTGCTCATCCCGGCAATTCCTAAAGAACCTGGAGATTTCCCCCAACTGGTTGATTTGTTAAAGGTATAATCAAAAAGAAAAATATTCCAGCGCAAGGCGTGCATTACAAAGAACAGGATCCATTTTAATGGATGATTTCTCCTCTTCCCAAATCTTCTACAGGATAGTGCACAGAAATACTAATAAATTGGAGAATTGAAATGACGATCGCTCTTGTTATCGATGACAATAAACAAACAACGGAAGCATTAGTGCAGATGCTGAAAATTTGGGATATTGCAGCGCGTCCGGCATACGGACCGAGCGCGGCAATGAAAATCCTTGGCGAGGCGACACCCAACATCGTCTTTTTGGATATTAATATGCCGGGTGTGAATGGCTTTGAAGTGCTGTCCTTCCTGCGGCGCGAACCGCGCCTGGCTGGGGTACCGGTAATCATCGTTACCTCGGATGATCAGCCTGAGACGACTCAGCGTGCCATGGCCGGGGGAGCAAATGCTGTGGTACTCAAACCGGTCATGGTTACCATACTGGAAGGCGCTTTGAAAAAAGTCGGGATTCTTTAGAAATTATTATTTGAATCATGTCAGAAGATGCGGTGATTGGCTAGCCAATCACCGCATTATTATTTATAATGATGGTAGCATTTATCAAATATTCTACAACCTGTGCCATAGGAGGTAACCATGCCTATTCAATCTGGGATTCAGGCTCCAGATTTTTCCCTGCCTGATGAACGTAATACGCCCCGCCGGCTTTCCGATTTTCGCGGTCGACCGGTTGTTTTGTATTTCTATCCAAAGGACGATACCACCGGATGCACCACTGAGGCCTGTGGCTTTCGAGACGACTATAGCGCCTATGTAAACGCGGACTTGGTCGTATTGGGAGTCAGTCCGGATTCCCCTGAATCGCATGCCAAATTCAAGGAAAAATACGCCCTGCCGTTTCCACTCCTGGCGGATGATGGCCACAAGATTTGTGATGAGTATGGTGTATGGGGGCCCAAAACATATTATGGGAAAGTACACGATGGTGTTTTGCGGACAACTTTTCTGATTGATTTAAAGGGGCGAATTGCCAAGGTATTTGAAAATGTCAAACCGGCCGAGCATAGCGCGGAGGTCCTGGAAGCGGTGAAGTCGCTTTAGAATAATAAGAGTGGCAACCACCGGTCGGTTGCCACTCTTATTATCATTTCATAAAAATAGTGCTGGACTTGTCCGTAAAGGAAACATGCCAACCGGGCGACTGCCGGAGTGCATTTGCCAGAGGGGCGTCGGCTTCCACCAAAACGGTTTGGATGCCTTGATCGTTCAGTTTGGCTTGCCAGCCAGGTTCCGCATCGTAAATACTCATGTAATTGAAGATAAATGCATCCCCGTACACATCCGCGCGCCCATCTATGAAAACCCGATATTGCGGGTACAGGCGCCAGATGAGGTAACCGCCCCAATTATATGAATTGAATATTTCCCCTGCCGGCGTATGTGCCTGCAACCAATCTACAGCGGTTTTTGGGAAATTTTCAGCCTCTGTTTTAGGTTGCTGCCGGACAACCTGGATAAATCGTAAGCCGGTGACCAATAAAATACCGACCAGAAGGATGGGGACCATCATCTGAAACAGGCGGCTAGGTGAATATCCTGTGCCGGGTATTTTTACCAGGGAATCCACCTTTTCTGTCAATACCGGGATGGCTGCAAGAGCAAAAAATGGGATGTTTCGCATAGAGATCAATGCAGCATATCCGAAACCAAGAGTTAGCAGGATATTTGCGGAGGAAATGGATTTTTTACTGATCATGCCGGCGCCGATAAGCGCCAGGATAAGCCAGGCAAGCGGCTGCCAGATCAGCTGGTGGAAATCAGGTGAGAACCATTCCTGGATGAACTGCTGCATGGAGGAACTGGTTAGCGTCTGGAATGGGTAAATGATAATTTGTATTCCATTCGGGTTGGCCAGGGTTACCAGGATGCAAGCGCCCAGGGTGATAGACAAGCTGATAATAAATTTTAGGGGTGGTAAAGGCTCAGCCTGTTCGCGTTTGAAAAGAACAGCCACGAGCAAATCGATCGCCCCACCGGCTATATAAACACCAATGAGAACAAGACCCAGGAAATAGCCGGCATGCAGATTTAACCCATGCCAGCATTATTATGGGAAGTGGGATAAGATAACTAAGCTTGCCACCCCGATGGTAACGGTCAAGCAAGAATAGGAACAGGCTGGCAAGTAGCAGGGAAAGCATTTGCGGGCGCACCCCCCAGGTGGGCGCGGTGGAGATTGCGCCGAGCAGCAGAACGAATCCGGCTACATACGGCCGCGATTCAGCCGGGCAGCGCAGATAGGTGAGTAGGAAGGCTCCGGTAATGATTAGAGAAAAAATAAAGATAAGCAATCCATAGCCACCCAGCCGGAAGATTGCATAGATTATGATCTCAGAAAGCCACTCGTGTGTGATCCAGGGTTGACCAACCTTGGTGTAGGAGAATGGATCGGTGTGAGGAATGGCTTCCGTTTGAGCAATATACTGGCCGGTGCGCAAATGCCACCAGAAATCCGGGTCGGCGATCGGGCGCAGAGTTATCAGGAAAAGACTCAGAAATAGGACGATGAAAAAGACCTGGCGGAGGGTTAATTTCATGCCAGTATTTTACTGCTACTTGTATAAATAGGTGACCGGTTCCTATTTTCCCCCGCTAATAAAAATCCCCGCCGTTTGAAAAGTGGCGGGGATTCTTAGCTGGTTATTCACCCAGGTAATCGCGCAATTTACGGCGAATGGAGGGGTGCCGCAGGCGGCTTAATGCCTGGGCTTCGATCTGGCGGACACGTTCGCGGGTTACACCCATTTTCCGTCCAACTTCCTCCAGCGTGTAGGCTTGCCCATCCAGCAATCCATAGCGCAATTGCAGGATGCGCACTTCGCGCGGAGGCAGTCCATTTAAGACCTCGGTCAGGTGTTCGCGCAAAAGATTATATGTGGCGGTTTCATCGGGAGGGGCGGCTTCATCATCTTCGATAAAATCACCCAGCACCGAATCTTCCTCATCGTCGGTTGGCGTTTCCAGGGAGAGCGGGCGGCGCGCCACCTGGATCATATTCTCCACCTTCTTCGGGGGCACTTCCAGGGCTTCTGCCACCTCTTCGACGGTTGGTTCCCGGCCAAGTCGCTGGGTCAACTGGTGCTGAACGCGCAGGAGTTTATTGATCTGGTCTCCCATATGAACCGGGACACGGATAGTGCGGCCCTGGTCGGCAATGGCACGGGTAACCGCCTGGCGGATCCACCATGTGGCATAGGTGCTGAATTTATGACCGCGGCGATAGTCGAATTTCTTGGTGGCGCGGATGAGGCCGATATTGCCTTCCTGGATCAAATCCAGGAAGGGCACACCACGGCCCATATATTTTTTGGCGACGCTGATCACCAACCGAGAGTTAGCAGTGATGAGGTGTTCACGTGCGGCCCAGCCGTCTTCGATGAGTTTGCGCAATTCGATCCGGCGGCGCGGGCTGACGTTGCCACGTGCCAACTCTTCGCGCGCCATGCGGCCGCGCTCGATGCGCTGGGCAAGCTCAACCTCCTGGGTTGCGGTCAGCAACGGTACCCGGCTGACCTCCTTCAGATACAGCCCGATGGTATCATCGGTATCGATATTGGCGAGATAGTCATCCAGCGAAAGTTCCGGCTCAACCTCGGTTTCTGTTTCTTCGACGGCGACCAACTCATCTTCAGGCGGTTCGGAGGTGGGTGTATCTTCCACAAAGGCCACACCAGCGCTTAGAAGAGCCGCAAACGCCTCCTCCAATTGTTCCACATCCTGTTCGGCTTCGGGGAAGAAATGCAGGATGTCGTCAATAGTTACATAAGTTTTCTGCCGCCCCAACTCGATCAGCCGGGCGATCGGCGAATACTCTTCTTCCTCCTCAAGCAATAAAGGGTTTTCCATTTTGTTTCCTTACCATATTGATTTTAGAATCTCTCCAAAAATTTAACGAGAAATTCGTATTCTGTGTGTCAGAGCTCAGAATACGTTCTTCCGTGATTTCCGGATAAATACCTTATTAGAATACTCTTTTTTAAATAGAAATTCAATACCCTAACTAAGGTGTCGGTGAAGCAACCTCAGGAGCAGGGGTGGCGGTTTCAGCAGTTGGGATAGGTGTTGCTGTGGCCGGGAACGGTGGCGACGTAAGCAGGTTCACGAGCGAATCGATGCCTGACTTATCAACCACATAGATTTTTCCACTGTCAAAACGGACGTAGTATCCGCTACTGGTAGGGGTCAGGTTCCCAACTTCAAATTTATGGGTCGCGCCGCTGGAAAATACCAGGTCGAATGTATAAGCCGGAGCGGAAAGCCCCAGGGTACTCAAGTCAGACGTTGAACTGAGCGTGGTAATAATGCTTAACGCACCCACCTGCGTTTCGGCAGCTCCAGCCAGACCCTGGTCAGCTGCCCCGGATGAAGGCGCAGTGATCACCCATTGTTTGCTCAGGTCCCTTTGCATCTGGAAGGTATTGCCTTTGGCATCGACAATATGCAAGCTTTGTAAGGCACCTTGTGCCTGGGTGATGAGAAAGTTGCCTGGGGTAGCCGTTTGAGTTAGTGATTTTCCTTTGGATGACAGGTTACTTACCAGGAAATATGCACCTACGGACAGGGCCAGAATTACCAGCAAAATCCATGTGGAACGTTTGACCATGCGATTACCCTCTTTTACGCCGTACCAGCCAGGTGGATACACCTGCTGCAATGATCAATCCCGGGATCAGGATGATAAAGGCGAAAGCCAGAAGCAGAACGGTGAAACTGCTTGGCAGGCGCATCTGCCGGCTGATGGGTTGGCTGGAGGTCAGGTTGATCATAGTGCCCTGCCCGGCGGCCCAATCAACCGCGTTGACGAAGAAATCGCCATTGCCATATTGATCGAAATAGAGATCACTGGCAAAGGAAAAGTCACCAACGACTACAACTTTACCGTTGGTGGATGAGTTTTGGGCTGCAGCCGCAACTGTCAATGGACCGGCGATATCAATTTTCGCATTAAAGGCCACCTGGTTGTTTTGCAAAGCGGTAAAGTCGGTTTCACCCCAGGAGGTATTGATCGTGGTGACCAGGGCGGTTGTTTGCACATTCTGTACATTTGTGTTCAGAGTGAGGCTGCAGGCGGTCGGGAAAAATGAAACCAGGTTTTGGCTTTGTAACTTATCGGTGATGGGATGAGAACCGTAGGCGTTTTCCACCGCAACAATGATCTGGCTTGAACTCGGATCGATCACCAGATCATTATCGATGGTGATGCCCCAGGTGGTTGTCAGATAACCAAGCAAGGGGTCGGCCGGTTTACCAGCATTGGATGCCAGGGTAGAGTCTTCCATGACGATCAGAGAACCGCCTTTGGCAACGTAAGTGGTCAGCAAAGCCATCTCCTGACTGGTAATTGGCTGGGTGGGCCCGTCAATGATAATTGAAAGAGCGTCGGTTGGAATTTTATTTTCAGCCAGCAAGTTAAGCGATTTAACCGTGTAATTTTCCGATTCAAGGACGGTACGCGCGCGCGTATAAGCTTTATCAGCCGCGGTTTGAATATCGCGTTCCCCGTGCCCGGTCAGGAAATAGACCACCCGCGCTCCGGGGTTCATCAACCTTACCATGGCATTGGCAAAATCCTGCTCGGTGGGACTGGTAAGAACTTCCTGCCGGCCTTGCAAGATTAATGCCACCGATCCATCCTGGGTAATTTTGTATTGTTGCGCCTTGGCTGGATTCGCTTCCGGATCCACGAATTCGTATGTGAACTTCCCATTGCTCTTGGCCTTAAGTTTGGTAAACAAATCCAAGGTGCTTGCGTTGGAAGTGCGGCTCGTGTAGAAACCGATTGCGTGAATTGGGGCGGGGAGGGATTTAAGCGTATCGACAGTTTCTGGAGCCAGGGTATTTTGTTTTCCTTCGGTCCAATCCCACGAAACAGGATTTTGATAAACGATTGCATTGATCACAACCAGAATAAGGATAAAGGCGATCAACATGATGACAGCATTGCTGCCATGCCGGGCCTGCCGGCCAGAGAGGAATTCCCGGATACGCTGCGGATCAAACAAGGCATAAAGCGCCGGGCCAACCACCGCAACTCCCACACTGATCCAAAGAATCAGGTTGATAGTATTTTGATCTGGAGGCGCATATAACCCAATAAACACGAGCAACTTGACAATAAGCGTAATGATGGCAACCAGAATAGCAACGCCGGAGAGCCACAACCCGGCCGGCGCATATTGCTTAAGAGACAATTTCTTGGAAGAACCCAATTTCTTTGCCATTATTTCCACCTTCGGATTTCCACCGCTACCGTGCCAAGAAAGAGGCCAAGCGAGGTTAAACTTAAGTAATAAACGATATCGGAGAGCGCCACCGTGCCGGCTTGCATGGATGAAAAATGGTTACTCATACTCAAATAGGTAAAAATACTGCCACCCGTGCCTTGCATCACTACAGCTGGCCACCCAATGACCACCCACAAGAAGAACAGCACGGCCAATGTGGCAAAAAATGCCGCGAACTGGTTATTAAAGAAACAAGAAATTGCAGTACCAATCGCCAGAAATGAAGCGGCTACCAGTGTAATGGCCAGGTAGTTTGCCATCATGAGGCCTTGATCTATACCCGGTGTGACCAGACCGTTCAACACGATCGGGTAGATAAATGTGACCAGAATGATTAGAAGAACGAAGAGGAACGAGCCCAACCATTTTCCGATCACCAGTTCTGATTCGTGAATAGGGGCGGTCAGGAGCAACTCGAGTGTGCCATTGCGATGTTCGTCGGCCATCAGGCGCATGGATAATGCCGGGATCGCAAACAAAAACAGAAATACCATCAACCCGATAATCAAATCGGGACCGGGAGCAGTTGCAGAACCGCTGGTGTAGGCAGACTGGCCAGCCAGGTAGACTGTCAGTACGAAGTAAATGCCGGTAATCAAGAAGATGAGCAGCCCGACAATGTAGGCGATCGGACTGCCAAAGTACAACTTGATTTCACGACGGGCAATTGTCCAAATGTTGCGCATTTCTTAGTACTCCTTATTTCGTGGGCGCGCCGTCGCGCGTCAACTCCAGGAAAATCTCTTCCAGGCTTAACCCAACTGGACTGAGTTCGAGCAAATCGAAACCGGATTGGATAACCATTCTGGCCACTTCGGGGCGGACATCCACACCCGGAGCAAATTGGAATTCCATGGCACCATCCGGGCGGATTTTCGCCTCCTGAACACCATTGATTTTGGAGACCAGCGGCATGAGCTCTTCGACATCGCCTTTGATACGCAAGATCGAACGTTCCGCACCCACTAGACGAGCTTGCAGGTTTTCCGGGGTGTCTTCTGCGACAATGTGGCCCTTATTTATAATGAGGACACGATCGCATAATTGCTGCGCTTCAGAAAGAATATGGGTTGAGAGAAGAACTGTCCGTTCTTTGCCGATTTCCCGGATAATGCCGCGTACTTCAACCACCTGGGCCGGGTCGAGACCAATGGTCGGCTCATCCAAAATCAGCACTTCCGGCTTGTGCAGCAAGGCCTGGGCCAGGCCGACGCGCTGGCGCATACCCTTGGACAAATTGGAGATGTAGCCGTCCGCGCGTTGTTCCAGTTGAACCATTTCGAGCGCATTGTCGACCATTTCATCGCCATTGGGTAAGTGACGTAAATCGGCCATGAATTTTAAGTAATCGAAGACGGTCATATCGGAATAAAGCGGTACTGTCTCGGGCAGGTAGCCAACCCGCCTGCGAACTTCGATCAATTCTTCCACTACATCAAAACCTGCAATTTGCGCTGTACCGAATGTCGGAGGCATATAACCTGCCAGGATGCGCATCGTGGTGGTTTTACCGGCGCCGTTGGGGCCCAGGAATCCGACCACTTCACCCTGGTTGGCCTCGAAGGTCAAGTTGTCGATCGCCCTTCTAGCACCATAATCCTTAGTGAGACCAGTAGTGCGAATCATTATTTCTCCTTAATGGGTGGAATGATTTTTTGCGTAAGAAAAGGCACAGCAGCCAGTAATAGGCGGCGGTGCCAGAGTGATAAAGATAACTAACCGAGAAAACTATACATTAAATCGAGATATCATGTCAATAGATTTTCCGTTCTCTAATGAAACCCTAATGGAAATAACGGGGTTATAGTATTTTGATGAAATGTGATCGGATTAAAATTTTGATAAAGTGGTAAAATATCGACGATTTTTGTTCGAAAATGCTGCAATAAGCAGTAAATTTTTATCTCATCGGAGGAGACATGAATCTACTTTGGTTGGGCAGTCGGACGGGTTTAGATAACTTTGAACAGATTGCCATCGTTTTCGTACTGGTTGCTGCTTTCATCAGCCTGGGCTATGCCTGGTTGCTGCGCGGCATCGTGCTCAAGAAAGACAAGGGCACGGAAAAAATGCAGGAAATCTGGAATGCCATCCGCGTTGGGGCCAACAGCTACCTGACCCGTCAGCTCAGAACCATTCTCCCGCTGATCGGCGTTCTAACCCTGGTCATGTTCTTCAGCGTGTACGTTGTTCCGCCCAGCGCAGAAGCAACAGTAGAATTCAAGAATTTCAGCCCGCAGGGGATTACCCTGATCATTGCCATCGGTCGTACCATTGCATTCATCATGGGTGCTTCATTTTCATTGATGGTTGGACAGTTGGGCATGCGCATGGCCGTGCAGGCTAACATTCGTGTCGCTTCTGCTTCACGCCGAGGCTTCAATGAAGCCCTCTCGATTGCTTATTATGCCGGCACCATCACGGGCATGCTTACCGACGGCCTTGGTCTACTCGGCGGCACCCTGATCTTTATCGTGTTCGGTAAAGCTGCGCCTGACGCCCTGCTCGGTTTTGGCTTCGGTGGCACACTGCTGGCCTTGTTCATGCGTGTGGGCGGCGGTATTTACACCAAGGCGGCGGATGTGGGCGCTGACCTGGTTGGAAAAGTTGAGAAGGATATTCCTGAAGACGATCCCCGCAACGCAGCCGTCATCGCTGACCTGGTCGGAGATAACGTTGGTGACTGCGCTGGTATGGCAGCGGACATTTTTGAGTCTTATGAAACTACCATCGTTTCAGGCTTGATCCTGGGTCTGATCCTGGTAGGTATAACAGGTAAGTTGTATTGGATCGTATATCCATTAATTATCCGGGCAATCGGCGTAATCAGTTCCATGCTGGGTACATTCACTGTTCCGATCTGGGAAAAATTCCCGATCAAGTGGTTGCGTGCCCATGATGCGGAAGAATCCATGTTCCGCTCCTATGAGGTCTCCAGCGTTTTCACTGTAACCCTTTCTATTTTCTTGGCATGGCTTTATGCTCATGATATCCGCCTGGCTGCATTGACGGCGGTCGGTGTAGGGCTGGCCGTTGCGTTCAATCCATTGACTTCCTACTTCACATCCACAAAGAAGGCGCCGGTAAAAGAGATTGTCAAGTCAACCACCACTGGTGCTGCTACCACCATCCTTTCCGGACTTTCGGTCGGCATGGAATCCAGCGTTTGGGCGCTCTGTGTTATCGTAGTCGCCTTCATCCTTGGACTTTTGCTCTTTGGTCATGATGGGCCAAATTATGTGCTGTACGCCATTGCTATGATCGGTATCGGTATGCTCAGCCATACCGGTAACAACGTTGCAATGGACTCATATGGCCCGATCTCTGACAATGCCAATGGCATTGGCGAAATGGCCTGGCACGATATGGAAGATGAAGAAACCAAAAAGGCTCGCCAGATCATGGCTGATCTGGATGCCGTTGGTAACACCACCAAGGCCATCACCAAAGGCGTTGCAATTGCCTCGGCCGTAATTGCGGCAGTCAGTTTGTTTGGATCCTATATTGCAGATGTGGGTGTGGTACAGAAACAGCTGGGCATGGTGGTAATGGATGCGATCCGCGTTTCCGATACCAAAGTGTTCATCGGCATGCTGTTGGGCGGCGCGCTGCCATGGCTGTTTTCCTCGCTTTCCATCCGGGCAGTCAGCCGCGCGGCTGGCAAGATCGTCGAAGAAGTCCGCCGGCAGTTCAGGATCCCTGGAATCATGGAAGGCACCAAAAAGCCGGATTATGCCGAGGTGGTGGGCATTTCCACCGCTTCCGCGCAGAAAGAACTCATCCCGCTGGCGACCATCGCAGTCTTGATGCCTCTTTTTGTTGGTCTGGTTTTGCAAGTGGAAGCCCTGGGCGGGTTCCTGGCGGGCATCATTGTCTCCGGTCAATTGCTGGCGGTATTTATGTCCAATGCCGGTGGTGCCTGGGATAATTCCAAGAAATCCATTGAAGATGAACCGCGTGATCTGGCAGCCAATACCGGCAAGGGTTCTGAACGTCACAAGGCGAGCGTTGTGGGTGATACCGTGGGCGATCCCATGAAGGATACCGCTGGCCCAGCATTGAACCCAATGATCAAGGTTGCCAACCTGGTCAGCCTGCTGTTTGCTCCGATCATTGTCAAATATCCGATCCAGAATGCGGATGGCTCGATCAATTTTGTGGTCGTCGCTATTGCTGTAATTCTTCTGGCTGGAACGATCTGGGCGATTGCCCGGTCCAAGGCTCCGGCGGCTGAATTGAAAGTCGAAAAAGCCTAAGAGAAAGCATTGCAAGTTTATCAAAACCTCCCATCAATCGGTGGGAGGTTTTTGTTTCACCTGAAGATGCGCATAGCCATTATATTAAGGGAATCTATTCGAAAATTCAGGAGAAGGCCGCATAGAGAATTACTTTTTCTCCCCGACGAAATGGCGCTGCCATTCATATAATTTATTGAGCGCTTCAATTGGTGAGAGCGAATTCATATCCAGGTGTCCCAATTCTTCTATCAGGGGGTTGGTCTCTGGAAATAAGGCGACTTGTTGGGCAGCATGCGGGTTGATCCGGATGGCCTGCCCGGAGGATTTCTCCAGTTCCCGCATGATTTCTGTTGCGCGTTGGATGACAGGTCGGGGCAGGCCTGCCAATTGGGCCACATGGATACCATACGAGCGATCTGCGCCGCCGGGAATGATCTTGTGCAGGAAGACAACATTCCCATCTGCTTCGGTCACGGCTACGTTGTAATTTCTTACACCCGGAAGCAGGTCCGCCAACTGGGTCAGTTCATGGTAATGGGTGGCGAAAAGAGTCTTGGCGCGCAGTTGCGGGTGATTATGGATGTATTCAACCACCGCCCAGGCGATGGAAACGCCGTCGTACGTACTTGTGCCACGCCCGATCTCATCCAGGATCAGCAGGCTGCGGGATGTGGCGTGGTGGAGGATGTTTGCCACCTCGATCATTTCAACCATGAATGTGGATTGGCCAGCATGGATTTCATCCTGCGCGCCGATGCGTGTAAAAATACGATCCACCAGTCCGAGAGTCGCAGATGTTGCCGGCACAAACGAGCCCATTTGTGCCATCAAGGCAATCAAGGCGGCCTGGCGCAGGTAGGTGGATTTGCCGGACATATTCGGACCCGTGATGACCCGGATAGCCTCGCCCGGTTCGAAGGTGATATCGTTGGGCACGTAGCGTTCCCCGTGCAGCATTTGTTCAACCACTGGGTGGCGCCCATCCCGGATATCCAGGCCATTATCTTCCCGGACTTCGGGCCGGACGTAATTGCCCAAAGCAGCTGCTTCCGCCAGGGCAGAAAGGACATCCAGCTCTGCCAGCGCATGGGCGGTATCCAACAAGCGCCCGGCAGATTTCATTAATTCCGAACATATTTCATGGAAAAGGCGCGTTTCTATTTCGTGTATACGCTCCTCGGCGTTCAGGACCAGGGTTTCGTATTCCTTCATTTCCGGGGTGATATATCGCTCGGCGTTTACCAGGGTCTGCTTGCGGATATAGTCGGATGGCGCATTGGCAGCCTGTCCCTGTGAAATCTCAATGTAGTAACCGAATACCTTGTTATAACCCACCTTCAGGGTCTTAATCCCGGTGCGTTGGCGCTCAGCCGGTTCGAGATTATTGATCCACTCCCGGGCATGCCTGGAGGCTTCGATCACGCCATCCAGCTCCGGCGAGTGGCCTGGCCGGATAACGCCGGTATTTTGCAGCGTAGACGGGGGATCATCGTCGATGGCGGACTGCAGCAAAGCCAGTTCACCGGTACAATTTTCGAACGAGGGCAAGAACGAGGAAGTAAGGAAGGCTTCTTTTTCTTCGTCCTTTCCTTTTATTACATTTTCCACCGCTGGCAGCCTGGCCAAAGTATCGCGCATCGCCACCAGGTCGCGCGGCTGGGCATGGCCAGATAGGATGCGGTTGGTCAGACGTTCCAGGTCTGATAAAGGCTTGAGCGCAGCCTGTAATTCAACCCGTAGCATGGAATGGGAGACGAAATAAGCGACGCCATCCTGCCGTTTATGGATGCGCTCCACATCCAACAAAGGCTGGCTGACCCACTGGCGGATGCGTCGTTTTCCCATGGGTGTAACGGTCTGGTCAAGCACCCCCAGTAAGGAACCTTTCAATTCGCCGCGCAGGGTTTCGGTCAACTCAAGATTGCGACGGGTGGCCGCGTCTAGCGTCATGAATTCGCTCAGGCTGTACACGCGCAATCCTGTCAGCAAGGCAAGTGCAGCTCCTTCGGTCTCTTTCAGATATTGAAGGATTCCACCCGCAGCGCGAACTGCCAGGGACATGCCCTGCAAGCCAAAGCCATCCAGGGTGACTGCGCCAAATTGTAATAACAAGGCTTCCTGGCATTTTCCCGGTTCAAAACGCCAGGCTGGCCATGGAGTAAAATGACCAGGTATCCCATTGGGGAGGATGAAGTTATCCGGATGGATAACTTCTGCCGGTCGCAGACGCGTTAATTCGGCGCGGATAGGTGCAAAATCCTGGTTGGATGAGCCAGATGGAGTATCCGAAGCTGCGTCGAGTTCGGTAACGGCGAACTCACCAGTGGATATATCTACGTAAGCAATCCCGGCCCGCCCATTTTCCTGAACGATGGAAGTAAGGTAATTGTTGGAATCAACGGGGAGCAGGCCGGCTTCGAGGAGGGTTCCCGGTGTTACCACCCGGACGACTTTGCGTGGAAAAATACCCTTGGCTGGCTGGTCCCCGACCTGTTCGCAGATGGCAACGTGATAGCCTTTTTCGATGAGACGTGCCAGGTAATTCTCAACGGCGTGATAAGGGATGCCTGCCAATGGTGCCCGCAGGCCATTGCCGATGGGACGGGATGTCAGCACAATGTCCAGCTCGCGCGAAGCAATTTCGGCGTCCTGGTCGAAGGTTTCATAGAAATCGCCCAGGCGGAAAAGCAGGAGTGTGTCTTGATATTGCCTTTTTATTTCCAGGTATTGCTGTCGGATGGGAGTAACATCGTCGGTCATGCTTCCATTTTACTGCTTCTTCCAATGAATCGTATGCAATTCCCATTAAACCCCATGATTCTTCTACACACAGTTTTTATCTTTTGGTATAATGGACTCACTATACTCATTCGAAACGGAGGCTTATATGGCAAGTGTAACGTATGATCATATTTCCAAAGAATACGGTGAAGTCGTGGCTGTCAACGATCTCAATCTGGCCATCGATGACAAGGAGTTCATCGTACTCGTCGGCCCTTCGGGCTGCGGGAAGACCACTGCTCTACGCATGCTGGCAGGGTTGGAAGAAATCACCAAAGGCGAAGTCAAAATTGGTGACCGTGTTGTTAACGATGTGCCGCCCAAGGATCGTGATATCGCGATGGTGTTCCAATCCTATGCTCTATACCCCCATATGACAGTATATGACAATATGGCCTTCGGGCTCAAGCTGCGCAAAACGCCGAAACAGGATATCAAGCGCCGTGTACAGGAAGCGGCTGAAATTCTGGGCATTCAAGACATGCTCACCCGCAAACCTCGCCAACTTTCCGGCGGTCAGCGGCAGCGTGTTGCACTTGGTCGCGCCATTGTTCGCGAGCCGAAGGTGTTCCTGTTCGATGAACCGCTCTCAAACCTGGATGCCAAATTGCGCATTGCAATGCGTTCTGAAATCACCAAGCTGCACCAGCGCCTGCAAACAACCTTTATCTATGTGACCCATGATCAAACGGAAGCCATGACCATGGCCTCCCGCATTGCGGTTATCAACAAAGGCATTCTACAGCAATTGGATACCCCGCAGAGCCTTTATGATCGGCCGGATAATATGTTCGTGGCCGGCTTCATGGGCGCTCCGGCAATGAATTTCTTCAAGGCTAAAATTCGCCAGGATGGTGGCCGTTTGCTGATCGAAGGCGGTTCATTCAAGGTGCCGATTTCTTCCGATAAGAAGGCTTACCATAACTATGTTGATAAGTCGATTATCATGGGCATCCGTCCTGAAGATGTTCATAACCCGGCTTTTGTTGCGCCCGGCATCACAGCAGCCCCGGTTGAAGCCAAAGTGGATGTTACAGAATTAATGGGTAATGAAATTTACCTTTACTTACTGGCCGGCCAGGATAATGTGGTTGCGCGCGTGGATCCACGCACAGATTTTCGCATGGGTGATAAGGTACAGATGGTATTCAATATGGACAAGGTTCATCTGTTCGATCCTGACACCGAAAAAGCCATCCGCTAAGTTAATTTACCATGTAAACCGCCAGGCAAATCTGCCCTGGCGGTTTATCATGCTTATTTGAGGTGAAAAATGGAAATGAAATACAAGCTCGTACTTTTACGACACGGACAGAGCGCCTGGAACCTCGAAAACCGGTTTACCGGTTGGACGGACGTTGGGCTTACGGAGCAAGGAGTAGCAGAGGCTCATACTGCCGGGCAATTACTGCGCGATAATAAATACACATTTGGCCTGGCATACACATCCGTTTTGAAGCGGGCGCTCCAGACTCTTTGGATTGTTCTTCAGGAAATGAGCCTGGAGTGGATTCCGGTCACCAATGCGTGGGAATTGAACGAACGTCATTACGGAGCGTTGCAAGGACTAAACAAGGCTGAGACCGCCAAGGAGTATGGTGAAGCACAGGTAAAAGTATGGAGGCGCTCCTACGATGTGCCACCGCCTGCGCTGGAATGGAATGACCCGCGGCACCCGCACTTTGATCCACGCTATGCTGGTTTAAGCAAAGCGCAATTACCTTCCACCGAGTCGCTCAAAATTACTTTGGAGCGCGTTTTGCCTTTTTGGCATACCACGCTTGCACCCATCATTAAGACTGGCAAGCCTCTTCTGATCGCCGCACATGGCAACAGCCTGCGGGCAATGGTCAAATACCTGGATAATGTTTCTGACGAAGAAATTCCGGAACTAAACATTCCCACCGGCATCCCGTTGGTATACGAACTGGATGAAGATCTCAAGCCGGTTACGCATTACTACCTGGCCGACGAGGAGACCGTCCGGAAAGCGGCCGAGGCGGTGGCTGCCCAAGGTAAAGTCAAGTAAGCTGATGTGAATTGAAGAATAAGAAAACTGGCGCAGAGGATGCGCCAGTTTTCTTAAGCGGTCAATGGATCGTCAGTTATTGGAGAACGTTATCATCTTTTCCGTCCGAGCAAGGCAACCAGACCAGCCAGGATCAGGGCAGAAACAACTATTGCACCTACGGCCCCACCCGCAGCGGTGACAGGCAGGCCCGGAGAGGGTGTCGATGTGGGAGGCAGGTTGGTGGCTGTGGAAGTGGGTGTGGAGGTAGGCCAGGGTGTGCTCGTGGGTGGAACGGTGGGGGTGGAGGTGGGCTGGGTGGGTGTGGGCGTGGAGGCCGCCTGGATGGTAATTTTCTCGTTCACAAAAATTGTGGATGTAATCGTCAGGTCGTTCAGAGCGAGGATATTAGCCAGTGGGACATTGTAAGCCATGCTGAGCGAACCAAGCGTTTCACCGGGCTGGACAATGTGCACGATGGACCCATCGGAATTGGGTGTGTTTGGGACAATGGTGGCTGTAGGTGCCGGTTGGTAGAATTGTGTCGCTGGAGTATAGACCACCGGCGTACCACCGGTGGATGTGGCTTCCACGAGAACAAAGTAGACGGTGTTGCCGGATGAGGCCGCCCCGGCGCCAACATCCTCAAAGGCAGTACTGACAAGCATGGAATGGTGGTAGGCGTCTTTATCCCACCAGTTGACGGCGGCAGGTGCGGCTATCCCGACACCTCCATAAAGGAGCTCTGCTATGAAACCTCCATTGGACAAATCTCCGCCAAGCAAGTATCCGGCAGCCAAAGCGCGCTGATAGGGGCGTGATCCACCTGGCCCGGTGTCGGTCTGGGAACCGATGGAAAGTTCGTAGGCGGCTTGTTTTTGGGCAATAGAATCCAGAATGGAGTTTTCCTGGAGAGCATTCAGGCCATTGGAGGAACGAACCGCATTTACCCCTGCAATGAGATCGGATGCACTTGAAAAAGCTGGAGAACGTGCAGGTGACTCCGCTTTAGCCTGCTCAGGCAGGCCCAAGATTGCCACGACTAATAGCAGTGCCCAAAAACACTTAATTAGTTTTTGCATCTTGCTATTATAATGGCAGGAACCTGTTTTAGCCATTCCGCTAAAAACGCCCTGTTTTAAAAGGTAAAAAATAAACATGTTATACCTCACCTATATTCTGGATGTACTATCGATGTTAGCCATCCCCATTGTCCTGGGAATATTCCTGACGCGGAAATTCAATCTTGAAGGAAGATGGTGGTGGATCGGAGCGGTCGTTTATATCGTTTCTCAAATTATTTTGCAGCCCCTGGAAAATTATGTTATCAATCCTTACCTTAACAACCTGAGCTATTCAGCCAGCCTGCCATCCACGGAAGTATTAATTTTCGGGGGATTAATGCTGGGCCTAAGCGCGGGCGTGATCGAAGAAACCTTACGGTATGCCATGTTCCGCTGGTGGACGAAGGACGCCCGCAACTTCGAAAGCAGCCTGTTGCTTGGGACGGGGTATGGCGGAGCGGCTTCCATCGCTTTGGGCTGCCTGGTCTTTTATAATTTTGTCAATATGGCTCTTTTCCGCAACAAAGACCTGACCACGCTCGTGCCGGCCGATCAGGTTCAGGCATTTCAATCCCTTCTGACTGCTTTCTGGACGGCCCCCTGGTACTATACTTTAAGGGAAGCAATCGGCCAAATATTCCTGATGACGATTGAAATCAGCCTGGCGGTCATGATCTTGCAAACATTTACCAGGAAACAATGGTATTGGGTACTGCTTGCTATCGGTTTCCATTCCCTGGTGGAATCTGCACGGGTGATTTCATTGAATTTATCTTCCAACGAATATGTGATGACCGGTGTGCTGGGCCTTTTTGCCATTGTCAGTGGAGCAATCATTTATGCGTTGCACCATTCTGAGGCTTCGATTAATATATCAGGTGGTCCGATGATGAAAGTATTCGCCTCTCAAATGGGAAACATTTCCGGCAATACATCCTCCGCCAATTCAAGCCGTGGCAGTCTGCCGGTCAGTTGCCCAAAATGTGGTGCTCCGTTGCGTGCAAATTTAGCTAAATGGATCGATAACAATACAGTTGAGTGTGCGGATTGTGGCACGTTGATCCGGGCTACATAAAAGGAATTCAAGTAAGATGGTTAGGGTAGGGAAACGCCTTCCGAATGTAAAATGAGCCGGTTTTAACAGGCGACTAAGCAGGAACAAGATAGTCAAAATTTCCATAGGAACTTTACTTGGATTGGGACCGTAGATATAAATATGGATCTGGTATTTTTCGCTCATTTGGTTAATGGGCTCTTGATGATTGCCATGCCGGTTGGACTGGCAATCTATTTAACGAACCATTGGAAAACCGGCGGGCGAATATGGTGGATCGGTGCAGCAACCTTTGTGCTCTCCCAGGTCGGCCATATTCCGTTCAATTGGGCAGCCGGAAAAATCCTGAACCAGACCGGAATGATCAGCTGGAATCCGACCTCCCAGTTGATCTTCAATGCCGTTTTCCTGGGCGTGAGCGCCGGTATTTTCGAAGAGGGGGCGCGCTACCTGGTGATGCGCTGGTGGGCAAAGGAGACCCGCTCCTGGCACAAGGGAATAATGTTTGGTGCAGGCCATGGGGGAGCGGAAGCGATTATCCTGGGCCTCGTGGCTGTGTATGCCTTTTTACAGCTTGCTGCGCTCCGAAATGCTGATCTAACCACGCTCTTCCCGGCCAACCAGCTTGCCCTGGCCAAACAACAAGTGCAGACGTATTGGTCGGCACCCTGGTATATGGCCATGTTGGGCGCGCTGGAACGCCTCTTTACGATCCCCTGCCAGATCGCCATGGCATTGCTGGTGATGCAAGTATTCACGCGGCAACATATCGGCTGGTTGTTTGCCGCAATCGGATATCATGCCTTGCTGGATGGTGTGGCGGTGATCGGACAAAAATATCTGTCTCCGGTTAGTTTGGAAGGCGTGATAGGTATTTTTGCCGTTTTGAGTGTAGCCATCATCTTCCTTCTACGCCAACCCGAACCCGGTGAAGCGTTACCGCAAGTCACGCCGGCATTGGTCGTTCCCATCACTGAGCCGGTTGCGGAGACGGTAGAGAACCTTGAAGATACGAGGTATCAATAAAAATGATCCATGTAGAGAATTTGACGAAACGTTTTAATCAAACCCTGGCGGTAGACAGTCTCAGCCTGGATGTGGCAGAAGGGGAGGTCTTCGGGTTCCTGGGGCCGAATGGCGCCGGGAAGACCACCACGGTACGCATGTTGACCAGCCTGATTGCGCCAACCAGCGGAACAGCGACTATCGGCGGGTTTGCTCTGGGTAAGCAGGATACGAACATCCGTCGGACGGTCGGCGTGTTGACCGAAACTCCGGGGATGTATGATAACCTGACAGCAGAATACAACCTGCGCATCTTTGCCGAGCTTTACGAAGTTGAGGATGTGTCAGGACAGATCGAAAAATATCTCAAAATGCTGGGCCTGTGGGAGCGCCGTTTCGATGCAGCCGGTACTTTTTCCAAGGGGATGAAGCAAAAGCTGGCGATCGCACGGGCGCTGTTACACGAACCACGCATCCTTTTCCTGGACGAACCAACCGCCGGCTTGGACCCGGAGGGTGCCCATCTGGTACGTGAATTTATTGCTGAACTTAAAAAAGAAGGCCGCACGATCTTCCTGTGCACTCATAACCTGGACGAAGCCGATCATCTCTGCGACCGGGTAGGTGTTTTTAAGACCCGTCTGCTGGTAGTGGATACCCCAACCAGACTGCGCGCGTCTGTATTCGGCCGTAAGGTGATCTTTCACCTGCGCGCGGCCGACGAAGCGATGGCGGACGATATACGCAAGCTGTCTTTCGTGCGGGAAGTGAAAGTGGTGGAAAACAAACTGGTGGTGACCCTGGATGAGCCTGAAGCTCGAAATCCCGAGGTGGTGCGAGCATTGGTCAAGGCAGGAGCAGACATTCAATTTGTCGGTGAGTTGCGGCATTCCTTGGAAGATGTTTATCTGCAATTGGTAAAAGACGCTTGAGGAACTTATGAAAAAAATTAGAACCATCATCTGGAAAGAATGGGCCGAAGTATTCAAGAACCGCTTGGTGATCTTTACCGTGATCTTCCTGCCTTTGGTGATGACGGCCATTCCGTTGGGGATTATCTACAGTACGCGCAGTACGGCTTCGGCAACCGCCAGCACCGTGAATAGCCAGATACCCGCCGAGGTGACTACATCCATGTGCCCGAGCGGCTTGAGCGGAGCGGATTGCTTCCAGGTATTCATGGTCAGTGAATTCATGCTGCTGTTCATGCTCGTTCCGGTCGCCATTCCGGTCACCATTGCGGCTTATTCGATCGTTGGCGAAAAAACCACTCACAGTCTGGAGCCGCTTCTGGCGACCCCGATAACCACGACGGAATTGCTGGTGGGGAAATGCCTGGCGGCCGTTATCCCGGCGATCCTGGCCACTTACGCGGCCTTCGGAATATTTGCCGCAGGCACCTGGGTGATCGTTGCGAACAAGATGCTCTTATCGGCGCTGCTGGATGCCCGCTGGCTGATCGCTATATTTATCGTCGGCCCTCTGTTGGCAATCCTGGCCGTCGCTTTTTCGCTGATGGTTTCATCCAGGGTAAACGATCCGCGCGTAGCGGAACAGATCTCGATGATCATCATCCTGCCGGTGCTGGGTGGTTTTTTTGGCCAGGTGGCTGGTTTATTTATATTGAACAAGGAAATAATTTCGGTTGTTGCCATCATTATGGTTATAGCGGATGTTCTGATGGTTTACCTGGCCACACGGCTTTTTCAGCGTGAACAAATCCTTACGAGGTGGAAGTGAACCGATGAAGAAATTTCTATTTGCAGTTCTGGTTGCGGTACTGGTAAGCCTGTTCACTGTCCTTGGTGCGTTTGCGCAGACAAGCCAATTATCCCTGAACATGTCACGTGATTGGGGGTACGGCGGCTTCAATGGCGACATCGAGGGTTTGTTTTCGATGCATGTCAGCGGACCAGCCGATCTGCAGCGGGTTGACTTTTTCATTGATAAAACGCAAATTGGCGAACTTACCAAGGCACCGTTCAACCTTCAATTCAATACCGATAATTACCCGCTCGGCCGCCATCAGATGTATGCGGTTGGATATTCCACCAGTGGGCAGCAGTTTCGTTCCAATATCATCACCGGGAATTTTGTTCCAAAACAATCCAGCTTGAATTTTATTTTGCCAGTATTGGGCATAGTTGTGGTAGCCATTTTGTTATCAGTGCTCCTACCATTCCTGGTCAACCGTGGTAAACGCACCAGTCTTGCCCTGGGAACCGAACGGAAGTATGGCGTTAGCGGTGGTGCGATTTGCCCCAATTGTCACCGGCCCTTTGCCCTGCCTCTGTTAACCGCGCACGTAGGCTTCTCCAAACTGGCCGTCTGTCCTTTTTGTGGCAAATTAAGCCTGATGAAAGTTGAGTTGATCAGCACATTACGTGAGGCTGAGAAAGCCGAATTGGAATCGGCCAAACCAGAAAATCCATCTACGATTTCAGAAGATGAAATGCTGCGTAAAGAAATCGACGATTCGAAATACCAGGGTTCATAATACCAAACCCCCGCCGGATGCTCCAGGCGGGGGTTTGGTATACCATCAAATTGCTGATTGGAGGATAGAAAACAACTCAGCGTCGCTCAGATTGACCGGATTGCCTTTCATACTATTGGCCTTCTGCGATTGTTCCACAACCGCGCCGAGATCATCCGGATTTAGCTCATATTCTTTCAGGGGGCGTATATCCAGGGTACTGCATAACTCCAGCACCCATTCCGCACCCGCTTCTGCACTGGCGGTTTCATCCCCGGTAAGCAAGCGGGCTACCTCGGTGTAGCGCGCGATGGCTGGTGAAGCGGGCAGGCGGGTACGCAACACCTTCAAGTTGGCTTGCATAACCAGGGGCAGCAAGCGGGCGCAGACGGCTCCGTGCGGGGCGTGTGAAAATCCGCCGACCGGGTTGGCCAAGCCGTGTACTGCGCCCAGTCTGGCATTCGCCAGGGCCATTCCGCCGAACAGGCTGGCTAAAGCCATATCCTCCCGGGCATTGGCATCTTGACCGTTTTCGAATGCCTTGCGCAGAGAGCGGGCCGCCCTGACGATTCCATCCCGGCAAATGGCATCTGTCAATGGAGTGGGGGTGATGCAAACGAATGGTTCGATCAATTGCGTCAAAGCATCCATGCCTGTCATGGCCGTGACCGATGGCGGCAGGCTGTAGGTCAACTGGGGGTCAACCACTGCAAAACGTGGCAGCATAAATGGACTACGCAGACTGACCTTGAGGCGTTTTTCTGGCAAGGTGATGACCGCATTGCGGGTCACTTCCGAACCGGTACCCGCAGTGGTGGGGATGGCAATAAATGCGGCAGACGGGTTTTGGAGAGGGCGCCCCGTTCCGACCACTTCGAGGTGATCCAACGGGTCACCGGGATTCGTCATGAGGGCGGCGGCGGCTTTCCCGGTATCCAGCGCGGATCCGCCGCCGAAGCCGATCACAAACTGGCAATTGAATTCCTGCATATTGCGTGTAGCCAATAAGACAGAATCCAGATCAGGTTCTTTCTTTACCAGAAATACCTCAACTGATAATCCCAACGCCAACAGCCCTTCCTTAAGTGATGCACAACGCTCCATGGAATTGGTGAAAAGGAAGGCGCGTTGGCCGAGCGCGGCAGCCAGGGCAGGCACTTCGGATAAGGTCCCAGGACCAAATAGAATCCGGTTCGAGGTGGCAAATTCAAAACGCATCTACCACCCCTTGTCAGCAGGGAAGATGTTGGAATAGATGGTGCGTGAGCGCGGTTCGGCCAGCATGGGTTCGGCCAGCTCACGCCATTTGTTGTAATGGGTGCTCTCTTTATGTCTGGCAGGGTCCTCAGGCGTACGGTAAACCTCGATCAATTCGAAATGGCAGGGATCATCGACCTGCTGGAGCACATCAAAACGGGCAATGCCCGGCTCCATGAGGCTATTGCGTGCATTATCGATGGAAGCAGCCTTGAATTCTTCCAGCAACTCAGGTTTCACCCGGATATGAACATGAACGATGTACATGGAATCCTCCTTCCACAAAAATTACTTATGTAGATGGCTGGCTGCAATAAAACTGAGCCCTGCCTCAGTCAGCTCCCTGGCGGAATGATTGCAGGCTGCCACTTTATCCATGAAGTTGATCTGCATGGCATCCCAGTCACCGGATTCAATGACTTCCTTTTTCTCGCGGAAATAATCCAAAATATCGGAGGCGTGGGCACGCATTTGTTCCGTTTCTGGGTCACCGCCTTCGTGTTTGGCGGAGATATTGGCCACGTGGTCTGCTATCTCAACCAATTCAGCACGGCGGTCGTATGGCTGGATCACGATGCTTTTCCAGGTTTCCGTAATATGGTGCTCGAAGCGAACTACATCCTCGAAGCCGAGTGCTTTACGGAATTGCGCAGTAAGCTCCATAGTCTGGTTATCAATCGAGTTGGACCAATTGAAGCCGATCAGTGGTGATGTGCCGTCCTCACGGCTGAAGAGTTTGGCTGCCGTTAGGATCCAGAGCGCGTGGTATGGATTATCGGACCCGAAGAATACAGAAATCTTAAACTTTATGTCCACACCCAATCGATAGAGCAGGAAGCCCAGCAGGATGGTGCCGGCATTGATATTGAGCACATGCTGCACACCAAAATTGGTATAGTAATACAGGAACTCATCCAGCCACATTAACGCATGGGTATTGGGTTGACCGATCCCACCAAAGTAACCGGTAATGGTGGCGGGACCGCCCAGGTGTGGATTAGAGCCATCCGTTCCCTTGGTATCGAGGGTTTCGACAAAGGATGCGCCGATAATATCCAGGGCAGCCACTATGGCAGGCAGATCGCCATCGGCTTCTGATTCTTTCATTTTGCGAACGGCAATGAACCGGCCCGGAACGAGACTGCCTTCCTGAATGGCCTGCTCGCACATGGGACGCACCCAGGGAAAATATTGCAAGGCCGATACTTCCAGGGTGACCGGTGATGCTTCATTAAACTTCATTTTCTTGAATTTCTCGCCCATCAGCCGTTCTCGGTAGGCGGCTATTGTTGTGAAGGCGCTACGATCGCGCTGTTCGATTAACCATTCCAGGTCTTTGATGTAATCCGGATTCCTGGCCTTGACCAGTTTCATTAAATTAGACAATTGCCGGGATTCGGCATGCTTTCTATTGATCTCTTCCGGTGTGCCGTATTTGGCCACCACTTTTAGGAAGTCATTAATTACCTGCTCGTTGGGGTCGAGCAGTACTGCGTTGATGGCATCCAGACGGTCAGACGGGATCTTGAGCAGATTGCGCAAATCTTTTTCCATATACGCCTCCGGGGAAATGGGATGAGTACCTGTCTTTAAATTGCGATCTTCTCTGAATTTTTGATAAGCTCCACGGTAATTCCGAATGGTTTCTTGGGAAAGGTGCCGAGAGGGAATCAAACGACATGAATAGTATAGGACAATGCATTGACCGGGGCAAGTGATAAAAAGCACTGGTAGGACAGAAAAACTCCCGCCGGAATTTACGGCGGGAGGAGATATTGGTTTTTCAAAGGAAGTGGATCAACCCAGCATTTTCTTCAAATCATCGAATTCTTCATCTGACATGCCGAACCAGTTTTCCGGCTGCGGGAACTGTTTCCCGATGACTTCGTCGTGATAGGATTTCAACCCGTTCAGAATGACCTCACCAGCATTGCCGTACACCTTGGCCATCTTCGGCTTGAATTTAGGATACAGACCAAACATGTCATGATAGATCAAGAGCTGTCCATGTGCATCCGGGCCTGATCCGAGCGACATGATGATGCAGCCTTCAGCCCGTTCGGTGATGAGTTTGCACAATCGGTCCGGCACCATTTCCAGCAAGATGGCGAAAGCCCCGGCTTTTTCAAGCGCCTTGGCATCATCCAGGATCTTCTTGGCCAGCGAGGCTGACTTGCCCTGGACGCGGAAACCGCCCAGCGCACTGACGGACTGTGGGGTTAATCCGAGGTGACCGATGGCCGGGATGCCCGAGTCCACGATCCCTTTGATGCGATCAGCCATAGCCGCGCCGCCTTCCAGTTTGATGGCATCACAGCCGCATTCGGACATAAAGCGTCCGGCATTACGAATGGCGGTTTCCACACTCGGCTGGTAGGTCATGTAGGGCATATCGCCCACCACGAAAGCCGTGGGAGCGCCACGCCGGACTGCCTGCGCGTGCCGGACCATGTCATCCATGGTGACTGGCAGGGTGCTGTCGTAACCCAGCATGGTCATGCCCAGGCTGTCACCGACCAGGATCATCTCGATGCCGGCCTGTTCCTGCAGGTAGGCAGTCGGGAAATCATAACAGGTCAGCCAGGTGATGGGGCTACCCTCAGCGACTTTCTTGAACAAGTACGGCAATGTGATTTTCTTGCGGGGGCTTGCATTTGGTTCAGACATATCTTTCTCCTTTGGGAAATGATTGGCGTGCTATTGATACATTTATTACGGACAACCTGCATTAAATCAAAGCTCCCGTCCATTCTGGGGCGGGAGGGAGATCGCGCGGTTCCACCCAGATTGACCAGTGATGGTCATCTCTGTAGTCGATAACGGGACCAACCGTTTCCCTTAATCAGCAAGCGGACGCTAGGGTCTGCCCCTACTTTTGGGGGTTATGCTCGCGGGTGGTTTTCGGCGGAGTTTGCTGGAGCAGGCTTTCAGTCAATGGCCTGCTCTCCCTGGCAGCGAATGGACCGCTTAATCGTCCCGGTCAGCGCATTTGGATTGCCCAATTATATGCGACTCTCGGCATCAGTCAAGTTGTAGGACAGGGACAAATACCGAGTGTTCCCAGAATTTTTATGTACCCGCTAAATCCTTTTTTTCGAAGCCCAGTCCGCCTCGATGAAAAGAAATCCGGCGATGACCACCGGGGCGCACAACAATAGCATGCCAACCAATGCGGTTGCGAAAAAATCATTAAAAGTCAGGAAATAGATTGTCATGAGAATGGCAAAAACTGCCAGGAGTATTCCTCCTAGAAGCGGACGTTTCCAGGCCAGGAGGCCAAGCACCGCCACAACAATAATGGTGATGATATTGTTGATCTCGCGCGGAACCCCCTGAAGCATTCCAAGGATGGAGGAGACCAACCAGAAAAGGAATGTCAGGGTCAGGAGCACTGCGGCAGCGATTTTGAATGCTCGGGAACAATTCATGACTTTATCATCCTTTCGCTTCTATTTCAGAAATCACTAACTATCTGCCCGAAAATTATGGAAGGACATCCTCCGGAATTTTCGAAAAGACACTTATGCAATTATAAAGCACACCGCCTGGAATATTTCCCTTGGATCAAGGCATTTCTATAAATCTTCTTGCTAAGTTGACAATCGGGGATTGAAAGCACTGTATAATCACGAAAATCTTGAAGGAGGAACGCTTTATGACGATCGATTTACGTGGGAAAACAGCTTTGATCACCGGGGCATCCAGCGGCCTGGGTGCGGAATTCGCCCGGCAATTTGCAGGACTCGGTTGTTCATTGATCCTGGTGGCGCGCCGGGTGGATCGTCTGCAAGAAATCCAGGCGGAAATATCCGGTCGCTATAATATTCCCAGCCAATGCGTTGGAATGGACCTGGCCAAAGAAGGTGCGCCCCTGCAGCTGTACACCCAACTCAAAGAATCTGGTCAGGAGGTGGATGTGCTGGTCAACAATGCCGGGTTTGGCCTGTATGGCGATTTCCTGGAAACTCCCTGGGAACGAATTCAGCAGATGCTTCAAATTGATATCCTGACATTATCGCAGCTGACTCATCTTTTTGCCGGCGAAATGGTAAAGCGCAATTCAGGTTATATTCTGTTGATCGGTTCCACTGGCTCTTTCCAACCAACGCCTTGCTATGCAGCTTATGCAGCTGCAAAAAGTTATGTGCTGAGCCTGGGAGAAGCGCTGCATTATGAATTGCGGCACACCGGCGTTAAGTGCAGCGTGCTTTGTCCGGGTGTTACCCGGACGGAGTTTTTTGAAATATCCGGCCAAAAACCCACTGCCTTTCAGCGCTCGACCATGATGACTGGCGAGGCGGTGGTACGCATCGGAATCAATGCGTTGTTGAATAACCGATCGAGTGTTGTTTCCGGCTGGAGCAATGCATTCCTGGCATGGGGCACACGTCTACTGCCGCACCAGACCCTGGCAGCGATCTCTAACCGCTTGATGCGCTAGGTTGTTTCATGGCCTATCTGAAAATTCGAGAGAATGGCGCATTTTGAGATCGTGCGGTTTCCCACACGATCTCAAAATGCGGTTTTCCTATAATTCACTTAGTTTGCAGGCTTATTTCTTCAACCGCCAGAAAGAACTTAAATAGGGTGGCATCACCTGGGTATAATGCGCCCAGGAACCTGGCTGGGAGCCATCCTCTTGTTTCATCCATTCCCACAGGCCAAGCAGAATGAAGCCATTGCCGGCCATGCCATTTAGCACGGTGCCGAGGGTATGGCGGTATTCGTGCGGGCTGGAGCACTTGACCAGGGCACCGTCTGGTTGTTTTACATCCCATTCCGGGAATTTACCGCTGAGATCTTCACCATCAAGATATAGCCCGGCGAGCGGGTAAGCCTGCCCATCCCATTTCGCTTCGTCAATGCCGATGGCAAATGGGTTGGCAAACTGCAGGAAGTACATGCCACCCGGCTTCAAGACACGCTGGACTTCCCGGATCACCGGCGCCACCGATGGGACGAAGTTGATCGAATAAACCTGCCAGACAAGATCGAAATGGTTGTCCGGAAAAGCTGAGAGGTCGCGCATATCTCCCTGAACGGTTTTTGTCTGCAATCTGTGGGCTACAGCCGCCTGCCGGTCCCGTTCGAGCTGGACATCCGACAGATCCAGTACGGTCACATCCGCGCCGAGCAACCCAAAGGCAACTGAGTCCTGCCCACCGCCGCTGGCCAGGCATAAAACCTGCTTCCCGGACACCTCCTTCAAAATGCCGTGACGGTAGACATATTTTTCCGCATCTTTAATGGTAAAGGATAGGAAGGGGCGCGAATATTCCACCTGGGCATCTGCCAGGTTATTCCAGCGCAACCGGTTGATCTTGCTGATTTCATCCATGATTTCTTTTCTCCTTTATATAGGTCACGCTTCAATCGTAACTACACTATAGGTAAATTATTCGGAAACAGGCAATCCGTTCGGAACAACCACGTCGTACGCCCGTTCTTTTTCAAACTTGAATTGCTGCGTGTAAAGGCGGTAATAATGTCCGCGCATGCGTAATAGTTCGGCATGCGTGCCCATTTCAGCAATGCGGCCCGCCTCGATGACGACGATCCGGTCGGCGCGGCGGATGGTACTCAGCCGGTGGGCAATGATGAATGACGTACGACCATGCATCAAGGCTTCCATGCCTTTTTGGATGAGCGCCTCGGTGAGTGTATCCACGCTGGAGGTGGCCTCATCCATGATGAAGATTTCGGGTTTGGCCAGAACTGCCCGGGCCAGGCTGATCAACTGCTTCTGCCCGACCGAGAGCAGGTTACCGCCTTCTCCCACATCCTGGCTGTAGCCTTTTTCAAAGGAGGTAATGAACTCGTGGGCTCCCGCCACCCGGGCGGCCTGCTCAACCTGGTCATCCGAGGCCTCCAAGTGACCATAGCGGATATTCTCCCGGATCGTACCGGAGAACAAGTGCGGGGTCTGCAGCACAATGCCAACCCGACTCTGCAAACTTTGCAAAGTGTATTCGGTGTAATCGTGCCCATTAAGGCGGATCATGCCGGCACTGGGTTCATAAAAACGGCAAAGCAAATTAACGATGGTGGTCTTGCCACCGCCGGTTGGCCCAACCAGCGCAATGGTTTCGCCGGGCTGGACTTTCAAGGAGAAATCGGTCAGGATCGGCTTACGATCCTCGTAATGAAAGCTCACCCGGTCAAACTCGATCAGCCCGCGGATCGTCCCAGGGTCGAATGCCTGTGGTCGATCCTGCACATCCGGCGCAGTGTCGATCAGTTTGAAAATCCGTTCCGCCGAGGCGATGGAATTCTGCATATCCGCATACACGCGCGCCAGGTCCTGTACCGGCCAGATCATAAAAGTCAGGTAGGAAACAAAGGCGTTGATGGAACCAACCGTAAAGGCCCCAATCTGACTCTGCAACCCGCCATACCAGACAATTGCGCCAAGGGCAAAGGCGGAGATGATCTGCACGGTTGGCAGAAAGAGCGCCGAGAGCCAGGCGGCGCGGTAGCTGGCCTGGAACATGCTATCGGTCAGGATCGAAAATTCCCGCAGGTTCTCCTGCTCGCGCCCCAGCGCTTTAACCACACGAACGCCCTGGAAGTTCTGATTGTACTCGCCGGTTATCTTTGAATTAGTCCGGCGGGATTTGCGGAACTCTGCCAGGATTTTCTTGCGGAAATTGACGGCGATGATAACCAGGATCGGGATGATGCTGAACACGATCAACCCAAGCTTCCAATTAATGATCAGCATGAACACGGTTGAGGTAAGTACGCTCACGATCGCCCAGGTCATATCCAGCAGTCCCCAGGTCATCAAGTTGGAAACGCGCCCAGAGTCCGATGTGACGCGCGCCATTAACCGGCCAACCGCATTCTGGCTGTAATAAGACAGCGAAAGATCCTGGAGATGGTTGAATGTGGACTTGCGTAGATCATACTGGATGCGCTCTCCCAGAATACCAACCAGGTAGATGAATGTAAGCACCAGCGCAGATTCTGCCAGTTGGATGCCGCCATACATCACTGCATATTTAATCACTACATTGAAGTTTCCCGGGACGATGCCCTGGTCGATGATAAGCTTGTTGATATAGGTAAAGCAGGCATCCAGGATGGCAGTTGCCACGATGGCGGCCAGGAATCCTGCCATCCAGCGCCAGTGCGGTTTGATCAAGGCGGCAATGCGGTTAAATGTCGGCGCAGTCAGTTGACTGGTATATTCTTCTTCTTCGAGTTCGATCAATTCGTCACTCATAGTTATTCACTTCCTGTTCCAGTTCTTCGTCAATACGAGTCTGGATATTGTAGATTTGGCGGTAGATGCCATCCTGGCCAACCAGCTCATCGTGGCAGCCCATCTGGACGATGGCACCTTTGTCCATTACCAGGATCAGGTCGGCGTGCATAACCGACTGGATGCGGTGTGCAATGATGAAAGTTGTGCGGTTCTCCATCAAATGGTTCAAGGTCAGGCGGATTTCCGCCTCGGTTTCGGTATCCACGGAAGAGGTGAAGTCATCCAAAATGAGAATGCGCGGATTCTTAAGCAGTGTGCGCGCGATCGCGACGCGCTGTTTCTGCCCGCCGGAAAGCGTAACGCCTTTTTCCCCAACCAGTGTGTTGTAGCTGTCCGGAAAGGTCAGGATCACATCGTGTACAGCAGCTGCTTTGGCAGCCTCTTCTATATCCGCCTGTGAAACTTCGCGGTCCACGCCATACATTATGTTCTCCCGGATGGAGCGGCTAAAGAGGAAAGGCTCCTGCTCCACGATACCGATCTGGCGGCGCAAGTACTCGCGCGAATAGTCTTTCAGTTCCACGCCATCCAGCAGGATATGCCCGCCGGTATAATCGTGAAAGCGCGGAAGGAGGTTCACCAAAGAGGTTTTCCCCGACCCGGTCGAACCGAGCAGGGCAATCGCCTGTCCGGCCTGACAGCAGAAAGAAATATCCTTGAGCACCTCATTGCCTCCGTCTTCGAACTGGAAAGAGACATGCTCGAATTCAATTGCGCCTTTCACCGGATCCTGTGGTTAAATCTTGCCATCCGTCAGGGGTTCGCGCTCCTGCCTGACTATTTCCATCAGGCGTTCGTGGGAAACCAGGCCGGTCGAAGTCTGGACGACCAGCCGCCCCAGGTTGCGCATGGGCCAGATCAACCAGACCACCAGACCCACATAGGCCGGGTAGGTTCCGACCGAGATCTCACCATGGATGACCAGATAGGCTGCAAAAACAAATCCGACCAGCAGTTGCAGACCACAGGCGATATCAGATAACGGCCAAAAAAGGGAATTCATCCGGACCAACTTGCGACCACAGACAAATTTCTCGAGATTATCTTTTTCGAATTTGTCCATTTCATAACTTTGCCTGGCAAATGCTTTGACCACACGAACGCCGGTCAGGTTTTCCTGGAGAGTTGTGGAAAGGATGGCCTCCTGTTCCTGGTACGCCTCATAAACTTTGGTTATTTTGCTGAAGAACCATAGCGAGACAACCAGGATCACCGGTACTACTATAATGGAGGCCAGGGCCAGTTTCCAATTTAGAGCCAGAATGGCCAGGAAATTTATGATGAATAGTGCAATAATACGCCCCACACCGATAGCCTGATCGTTGAAGAAGCTACGTACTGCGTCCATATCGGAGGTGACACGCTCGATCAAATCGCCTGTGGGGGTCTTGCTATGGTAGGCAAAACTCAGCCGCTGGATATGGTCATACAGGAAGTTGCGCAACCGGCGCGTAATACCCTCGGCGGAGTAGGCTGCCAGGCGCCCGGACAGGAAGGCGAAGCCACCTTCGAATAATGCCAGGACAACGAAGCCGGCCGCAATCAGGATCAGGGTACGCGGAAGCGTCCCGGCGAAGGGAGCCGTGGCACCCAGAATGGTATCGGCAAAATTGCGCAGCAAAAGGTACGTCGCCATTTTTGCAATCGATGAGATGCCCATCGATAGATTGGCGGCCGCATAGGCCAGGCGGTAATCTGGCATCATCCGCCAAAGGCTGACAAATTTATTTTTGGTCAGGGCTTTGCGGAAATCGAAGTAGGTAGTGGGAGGAACGATGACAGCCATAGGAACTCTCTAAACTTTCTTGAAAATAAAAAACCACGGTGCAGGGAGTGCACCGTGGTGAAAACAACGAACCTTGTCGACTATTTCAGTCAGCAGGCGCACTCCGCGAAAGAATATCCAAACCAGCAACCGCGTTGATGGAGATTCGGATGATCTGATGGAAATTCTTGATAGTCATGAAGTGCGCTCCTTTCCTTAAAATTTGATTAACTGGGCCGAGTTTATCATCGAAGATGCAGAAATGTCAAGCTTTGCTTGACATTTTGTTGTACCTGATGAAAATAAAAAGAACCGCAGTTGAGGGCGCTCAGCTCCACCGAACGCCTTCAAACTGCGGATTTCTGATTAATTTCCGGTAATGTTTTTTTACATATGCCGGGAGGCATGCGGGTCGAAAGCATCCCGAAGGCCGTCGCCCATCAGGTTGACGCTTAAGATAACCAACACAATGAACAGGCTGGGGAAGACCCACATCCACCAGGCGCCCTGGGAAATGAACGACTGGGCCGATTCCATCATGTTGCCCCAGGTGGCAGTCGGGGGCTGGACTCCCAATCCCAGGAAGGATACATAGGCTTCCGTCAGGATCGCGCTGGCCAGGCCGAGCGTGGCCGAAACGACGATGATGCCGAGCGTATTGGGGACCAGGTGCGTGAAGAAAATACGGGTATTGCTGGCGCCCAATGACCGCGCCGCCGAGATGTAATCCATTTCGCGCAGCGAAAGCATGTTGGAGCGCACGATTCTGGCCAGGTACATCCAGGAGGTTAACCCGATCACGATGATCACGATGCCGACGGTACCGCTGAAGCTTCGCCCCAGGATAACTATCGTGGGTATATCGTTGCCAAGGAATTTGGCCAATACAATCAACAGGAACAGCGACGGGATCGATAACATGGCCTCGGTAAAGCGCATGAGAATGGCATCCACCCAGCCGCCATAGAATGCCGCCATACCGCCAATCACTGTACCAATGGTGACCTCCAGGAAGACTGCCAGGATACCGATCATCAATGAGATCTGTCCGCCGTAGATGATGCGGTTGAAAACATCCCGGCCGGTGCTGTCTGTCCCGAAAATGTGAGTCGCCATCGGTGCTTTGAGACGATTATACAGATCGCCATTGTTGGCAGCCGATTCGGGTACGATGATCGACCCGATCAGGATAAACAGCACCAGGATCACGATCCCCACTGTCCCTATCAGCGCCATGCGGTGCTTGCGAAAACGCCGCCAGACCAACTGGGATGGAGTAAGTGGCTCAAATGTGGCAACGGCCTCAGCTTTTAAAACCGGGACGGAATTTGTAGGGTTGGCTGAATTGACAGCATCGGTTTGGGTTGTCATCCATTCCTCCGATAATTAGCTCAAGCGGATGCGCGGATCCACAAAGGTATACAGCACATCCACGATAATTGTAAAGAATACCACTGCGGAACTGGTCAGCAGCAAGACTCCATTCACAACCGGGAAGTCACCGCGTTGGGCGTACTCCCAGAACAGGCGTCCCATGCCAGGCCAGGCAAAGATCAATTCGGTCACCAGCGCTCCACCCAGCAGGAATGGAATATCCAGGCCAATGATGGTGATGAATGGCAGGATCGCATTGCGCAATGCATGCTTATACAACGTTACCCGCTCGCTCAGCCCCTTTGCGCGGGCGGTACGAATATAGTCAAGGCCGAGCACTTCCAGCAGGCTGGAACGCAAGAAGCGCGAATAGCCGGCTACCTGGATGATGACCAGGCAGGTCACCGGCAACACCATGTGCCGGACCAGCGCACCAATATTTTTTGGATCCCAAATATCCGCCCCGGTAGGTAGATAGGGCAGGTGCCAGGCTTTAAACTGGACCGCAAATATTTGCATCAAGCCGAAGGCAATGAAGAAGATCGGCATGGAATAGCCAATGAAAGAAAACGAGGTAATGATGTTATCCAGCGCCGAGTATTGTTTAATGGCAGAGATGGTTCCCAGGATCAAAGAGACTATTATAATGAATATCTCGGCAGTAACCATTAATTCCAAGGTTAAGGGGAGGCGCTGTTCGATCAGTAACAGCACCGGCTGGCGGGAGAAGAACGAATTGCCCAGGTTGCCGTGCAAAGCCAGGCCCAGCCATTTTACGTATTGAATCGGGAGTGGTTGATCCAACCCCAGGCTGTGAGCAATCGCGGCCCTGTCGGCGGCGGTCATCCCTTGCTTGTTGGCATATTGGGACATCGGGTCGGCCGAAAAATGGGTCAGCAAAAAGCAGACACCGGTAATAAAAAATAGAATGACTAGAGCCTGGACGAGACGTCGCGCGATATAGGTCCACATGGATGCGTTCTCTCCTGTTTTGCAAGGATCTAGAGAAAAAGGGGATCAGGGGTTTGACCCCTGATCCCCGGGAAGAACTTCAAGAATACTTACTTGACGGCCCAATCGAAGGTATCACCCAGCATACCACCAAGACCGCTGGTGGGAGGCAGGATCAGACGATCCTGATAAGCCATCACGTTCGCGCGGGAATACATCGGGATGATCAACGCATTATCGTACAGATATTGCTGTACTGCGTCGATGGCTGTCTTGCGGGCAGCCGGGTCGGCGCTGGCGTTTACCGCCGCGAACAGTTTGTCTAAGGCGGGATCACATAGGTGGTAATTGTTATCCCCACCCTGGTTCTGTTTCGATACAACCGTGGAGCACAGGAAGTTGTCGGTGTAAGGATCCGGGTAGAAGCCCGTGGTGTAGCCGGCCATATCGAACTTGCCGGTGGCCATATCGGCGCCGGCGGCGTAATCGCCGAAGAATGTGCCGGACGGGATAAAGTTGGGCTTGAACTCAACACCGATCTGCTTCAGCATACCCTGGACTGCGGTCGCCACATCCTCACGCAATTGCTTGGTGGTGGTCTCAAAGTTGAAGGACAGCTTGGTGTCAACGCCGTTGCACATACCATGGCGGATCCCATCGGAGCCGGGCTTGTAGCCGGCGGCATCCAATAGAGTCTGAGCCTGCTTAGGATCATAAGGATAGGCGGTCAGGCTGGAATCGTCCCAGGTGGAATTCGGCCAAAGGCTGGCAATAACCGGAGTGGTACCGAACAGCAAGGTTTTAAAGATGGTCTGCCGGTCGATGCCCAGGATGATGGCCTTGCGGACATTCACATCCTTGAACGGGCAGGGTCCATCGTAGTCGCTCTGTCCAGCGCCGGTGCCTTTGACACCCATGTTGAACAGATAGTGCTCGAAGTCACCCAGGCCGTCGACACGCGTATGGATGGCAGGCGCAAGTGCGGTCAGAGTCGGAACATCCGATTCGGCGAAATCTGGGACGAAGTCCACATCGCCGGTCTTCAAGGCTGCCAGGGCTGTTTCAGGATCCGGAACGAACTTGATCTGGATCTGGTCCAGCTTAGGGGTGCCGCGCCAGTAGTTCGGGTTGGGCAGCAGGGTCATGTGATCGCCAGCGACCCAGTCAGAAATAACCCAGGGTCCGGATGCAACAGTTGGCCAGCGAATGAAGGGGTCTTTCTCCAGGCCAGTTTTGCCTTGCAGGATGTGCATGGGTTGGATGTTGCCCTGGTTGTTCGGGCCGGAGGTGAAGAGGGTCTGCCAGGGGGGATAGAGGGCAGAGAAGTGCAGGACGACAGTGGAAGCATCCGGGGTGTCGATGCTGCTGATCTGATCATAGCCGGCGCGTGTATAAACGGCATTGCCCTTGTCAGTCAGTACCTGCCAGGTGAATTTCACATCTGCGGATGTGAGCGGCTGGCCATCGGACCAGAACAGGCAGGGTTTGAGGTGCCAGGTGATGGTCAGGCCATCTGCAGAAATACCGCCATTGTCCGTGGTCGGGATTACGGTGGCCAGTTCAGGTACCAGGTTCTTGTTGGCATCCCATGTGCCCAGGCCGACCAGGGTTGTCTGAGCTACCCAGGCGGAGTAGGACATGGAGCTGAAAAGTGCGTCAACCAGATCGGGCTCCTGCGAAAAAGCGATCGTGACGGTCTTCCCGCCGGATGGGAAGGGTACCGCAGCAGTGCCCTTGGAGGCGCAGACTGGTGCAGCAGTGGCTGCAGCGGTGGCCGGGGCAGCAGTGGCCGGAGCGGGTGCTTGCGTAGCCGGGGCAGGTGCTTGTGTGGCCGGCGCGGTGGTGGCAGTGGCAGCCGGGGCGCAGCCAGCCAAAAGCATGCTGGCTACCATTACAAGACTTACAAGAACAAACATCATACGTTTCATAACTCTCTCCTCAACATTCTTATCTTTGGTTTGCGAAAATAAAATACTTGGACAGAACGAAATTACACTTTTGTAAGGAGCACCTCCTCTGGATAATTGATATGTGATTTTAATTATACAACATAAACATATGATTACAAGACTCACAACCCTGATATAAGACCCTGTGGGTCTTTCTAAGATCAGCAGGATCTTTTTGCTTATACGATAATTCAAATATTTGCTATAATGCAACCATCCCAGAATGTGGAGAGATATCCGTGTCAGGAAGCCAATCTGATCCGTTATTGGATATAAAAAACCTGAAGACTTATTTTTACACTGAAGAGGGCGTTGTCCGCGCAGTGGATGGTGTGGACTTGCGCGTATACCCGGGTGAGATCATCGGCCTGGTCGGTGAGTCGGGTTGCGGGAAAAGCGTCACTTCACTCTCCATTATGAGGTTGATCTCCACGCCTGGAAAGATCGCCGACGGAGAAATCTGGTTTGATGGTAAAAATATATTGAATCTGTCTCAAAATGAGATGAGGGACATTCGGGGTAATTCAATATCAATGATCTTTCAACAGCCACAAACCAGTTTAAATCCCATTTTTACGGCCGGCGATCAAATTGCAGAAGTCCTTCAAGTGCATAAATTCCTTGAGAAAAAAGAGGCCTGGAGTTCGGCCGTGGAACTACTCCGTTTGGTTGGGATTCCGGATCCCGAGCGGCGCGCAAAATCCTTCCCGCACGAGTTGTCCGGCGGACAGGCGCAGCGGGTCATGATCGCCATCGCGCTGGCGCTCCTGCCGCAACTGCTGATCGCCGACGAGCCCACCACCGCTCTGGACGTTACCATCCAGGCTCAGATTCTGGACCTGTTGCGAGGATTGCAGGAAAAATTTAAAACAGCCGTCATATTGATCACCCACGACCTGGGAGTGATCGCTGAAATGGCCGAACGCGTCGCTGTGATGTACGCCGGAAAAATTGTGGAGCAGGCAGCCGTTAAACCTTTGTTTAGCGAACCATTGCATCCTTACACACAGGGGTTGATCGGATCGATACCAGTTCTGGGCAAAATCAAGGACCGGCTGGAAGTGATCCCGGGTTCCGTCCCGAACCTGATCAACCTCCCGCCCGGATGCCGTTTTGCGGCGCGTTGTAAAGCCCGGGAAAAATACGGTTTGAAGATTTGCACTGTCACTGAACCGGATTTGATCGAAGTAATGCCAGAGCACTTTGTACGGTGTTGGCTATTTCAAAGCACGGCGGACCATCAGGCCCCCTTGGCTCGCAATTAATCAATCCAGCGGTTGGAGCAGCTACAAATGAGCTTACCTTTCAGTGAAAGTACCGAAAAAAAGGATCTGGTCCAGATCAAGAACCTTGTTACCTATTTTCCTGTGCGATCCGGATTATTACAACGAACAGTCGCCTGGGTGCAGGCGGTTGACGATGTCAGTTTTACCATCCGTGCAGGCGAAACGTTGGGCCTGGTGGGTGAATCTGGATGTGGTAAAACAACTGTTGGGCGGAGCATCTTGCGCCTGGTGAAACCAACCTCTGGTTCTGTGATATTTGATGGCAAAGATGTTCTGGCGATGGGCAGGAATGAATTAAAGAACATCCGGCGGGATATGCAGATCATTTTCCAGGATCCTTATGCATCCCTGGACCCGCGCGTTCCAATTGGTGAATCGGTCATGGAAGGACTGAATATTCATCATATAGGCACGCGGCATGAGCGCCGCGATTTAATGATCGATACCTTGCGCAAGGTCGGATTGGAAGACTACCACGCCCGGCGGTACCCACATGAATTTTCTGGCGGGCAGCGCCAACGGATAGGGATTGCGCGGGCCCTGGCTTTAAGGCCAAGGTTTATTATCTGCGATGAACCGGTCTCGGCATTGGATGTGTCCATTCAATCGCAAGTATTGAACATCTTAAAGGATCTGCAAGCCGATTTCAACCTGACGTATCTTTTCATTGCCCATAATTTGAGTGTGGTGGAACATATCTCCGAGCGCGTTGCTGTCATGTACCTGGGCAAGATTGTCGAAGTGACCTCTCGCGAAACGCTATTCAATATGCCATTGCATCCCTATACCCAGGCTTTGATGTCAGCCATCCCGATTGCCGATCCAACGCTAAAACGCCAGCGGACAATCCTTAAGGGGGATGTGCCCAGTCCTTTACACCCTCCTTCCGGCTGCCGTTTCCACCCGCGCTGCCCGGTTGCAAAAGAGAACTGTTCGGTAGACGAGCCGGTTCTGCGGGAGATCCGCCCGGGACACCAGGTGGCCTGCCATTATGCAGAAGATTTCCTGAAATAAGAATTTAAACGTTTTCTGGTAAAGAAACAAAATACGGCGCGCTCACGAGCGTGTCGTATTTTTGTTTTTCAGTTAAATTTCTGAGCCAGGAGCTGGCAAGCTGACGGTTACGGTCAGGTTGTTAATCCATTTTCGGGAGAAATATCGTCTTAGCCCGAGGATGAACTTTGTCAACTCCTCCGACATTACCATCAAATAAACCCAGTAGACGGGAAGGTGCAGGATAAAGCCTCCCAGCACTGCCATCGGGACACCCAGGATCCAGATAATGACTCCGTCCAGGAAAAGAGAATAGCGCGTATCGCCACCACTGCGTAACATTCCAACGATCAGTGTCATATTCTGAGAACGAATGAAAATCCAGATGGCCAGGATGACCAATGCGCGATCTGTATACAGGGCGACATCCGGGGTTATTTTGTACAGGTTGATAACAGCTCCTTTGGTTGCGAAAACGATCCCACTAACCAGGATGGAAAAAAGTACTGTCAGCCCTAATGTCCGTCCAACATCCCGGTAAGCTTCGTCGTTTTCGCCCGACCCAATTTTATTACCGCAGATGATGGCGATTGCACCCGAAAGTCCCATAAAGGGCACCGCTGCCAGGTTATCCACGGTCCCAACAATGTTCATGGCAGCGATCGAAGGAGTTCCGATGTGGGCATAAACAATGCTATAGCATGTGATTGCCAGGGACCACATCATTTCATTCAGGATCACCGGAAAAACCGGATTGAATATTTTCACAATGAAGCCTGGATTAAAACCGAGCAATTCATTGAATTTGGCTGCCACCGGATATTTTTTCCAGTAGGTGATCAAAACCAGGGCCCCGCATTCTGCCACACGCGAAATAACAGCTGAGATCGCTGCGCCGCGGATACCCATGGCGGGAAAGCCGAAGGCGCCGAAAATGAAAATATAGTTGAGCACAATATACAACGCCAAAGCTGTTACCGTTACAAGCATGGGGAGTTTTACTTCGCCGACGCTGCGTAATATGCAGGCATAACCGGAAGTTATCGAAAAAAACAAGAAAGACCAGGCGTAAATCCGCAAATATTCGCCTCCCAAAGCGATTACCTGCGGGTCGACCGTGAAAATACCGATGATCCAGGCGGGGAAAAACTCGCATAAAAATAGAAATAAGCCCGCTACCGCCAGGCCCAATACCAGGCAGAGCCCGAGGACTTTATGTAAGCTGGGAATATCCTTATTTCCCCATAACTGTGCAGTAAACATGGCAGAACCGCTACCAATGCCGAATAATATCAGGCTGAGCAGGAAAAATATCTGCCCGGCCAGACCGACTGCGGCAATGGAAGCGTCGCCAAGCTGGCCAACCATCACGCTGGCCACCATGTACATGGAGGCGGTCAACAGGTTTTGCAACGCAATCGGCGCAGCCAGGCGATAGAGCTGCTTTAGGAAAAATGGATCATTATAATAATCCACTATGCGGTGGATAGGGTTCTTGATGCCAATAAACAAGGCACTCTTCTCCTCACAAGTCCCGTTATTATAAACCAGCCACTTTACCAGCTTAACCTTTCTCTACCCTCTCCTCACTTGTCGCTACAACCTTTATGATAAGATTGCCAAGAGCCTACTATGTCGCATCAAATGGAAAGCCCGGTTGGGGCACAAACAGTTTTCAATGGTCGCAGGATGGATTATTTTGCCGGTACGGGTTACCTGGGACTGCAAACCCACCCTGATGTAGTGAAAGCTGCCCAGGAAGCACTACAAAATTATGGATTATCCACTGCCACGTCGCGCGGAGGTTATGGCGAACATCCTGTATACACCCGAGTGGAACGGGAAGCCTGCGCTTATTTTGGCGCTGAAAAAGTGCTTTATTTTGCCTCCGGCTACCTGGGCGCTTCAATCCTCACGCAGGCGACTGGCAACCGGTTTGAGCATATTTTCATCGATTCATCTGCACACTTCAGTTTGTGGGATGCAGCCTATGCCACCAATCAGCCCATCACGCCATTCCACCACTTGCGTCCACAAAGCCTGGCCGAGCAGCTGAGAAGCGAACTTCGTCCAAATGAACGCCCATTGGTCTTGAGTGACGGAGTTTTTCCGGTATCCGGCGAAATTGCACCTCTACCAGACTATCTCGCGTTGGTTAAGCCTTTGCAGGGATTGGTTTATGTTGACGATGCCCATGCGGTGGGCGTTTTGGGAAGCAATGGTCGCGGCACGCCTGATTATTTTGGTATCTTGGATGAAAGCTGTCGCAGCTCTGCCACGCTTGCCAAGGCGTTGGGCGGTTTTGGCGGGATAATCTGGGGAGCGACCGGCTGGATCGAAGCCCTGGACCGCGCTTCCCGGATCTCCGCCGGGGCCAGCCCTCCGCCCTTGGTGGTGGCAGCGGCATCGGCCGGGGCTTTGGCGGTGGCACGTGCTGCTCCTGAATTGCGCAACCGTCTCTGGGACAATGTGGCCAGAGCCCGCACAGGCTTACGAGCCCTGGGATGGGAATTGACGGATGTACCGGTGCCAATCCTATGCCTGGAAAGCCGGCAGGGAGTAAGCCTGGAGCGCATCAAAAAGGGGCTATTTGAGCAAGATATTGCCGTGGAATTGGTACGTTCTTATACCAGTACCCCGCCTGGCGGGGCCTTGCGGATCGCCATTTTTGCTACCCATTCTGACTCACAAATAGATCGCCTGATCAATGCAATTGGCCGATTAACCTGATGACAACAATCGGAGCAGGCAGCAATTTGAGTGTGTGCGGTCGCGAAGCATCCCGGAAGTGGACGAAGCCGCAGACACTCAAATTGCTATTCTTCCAGAATTCTTGATAAATACCTAAAACCAGCTCGGATTTCCCCTTTCCTGGCATGTGCGGCTGCGTTATGACTTCCCAAACAAACTCAAATGCATACTTTCCTTTACTGTCTGAACGGATTCATTATTATTCGGGTTATAAAAAACCATAATGTCGGTCAAAAAATAGTTCTGAACTCGGCTGGGTCATCGTAAACCGCGCGTTTGCTGTGAGCATCGATAAGCGTAGATATCGGCAGCCAAGAGGTTGAGTTAGCGCTCACTGTCAAGGCTGGACATTCCCTGGGGATTGTAGCGCGTACCTGCGACGGCGTCGGCCGGAACAGCCTGTTCAATTTGAGCAAGGTCGGTGGCGCTAAGGGAAAAATCAAGAGTGCCAAGGGCTTCGCTCAGACGGTCGCGGCGGCGTGCGCCAATGACTGGAATGATGTCTGCGCCGCGGGAGAGAACCCAGGCGATGGCAGCCTGTGCGATTGTCATACCTTTTTGAACGGCGACGGTACGCAGCGCTTCGACCAGGTTGAGGTTTTGGTTCAGGTTTTCAGCTGTGAAACGCGGGGCGCTTTTACGGAAATCATTGGCGGCGGTCTGCTGGTCTTTGGTCCAATGGCCACCTAACAGGCCGCGGGACAGAACGCCGTAAGCCGTCAGGCTGATGCCCAATTCACGGCAAACAGGCAGAATCCTGGCTTCGATGCTGCGTGAGAAAAGCGAGTACTCGATTTGCAAATCACAGATAGGATGGACGGCGGAGGCGCGGCGAATCGTTTCAACACCGACTTCCGAGAGGCCAATCTGGCGGACGTGGCCAGCCTGGATCATATCCGCAACCGCGCCAACGGTTTCCTCGATCGGAACAGTTGGGTCAAGACGAGCCGGGCGATAAATATCAACATAGTCTGTGCCGAGGCGTTTGAGGGTGTAGGCAAGGAAATTTTTAACAGCCTGGGGACGCCCGTCCGTGCCAAGGAAATGGCCATCGGGATCGCGCATGCCGCCAAACTTGACGCTCAAAAGAACCTGCTGGCGGGAACTGCCCTGCAATGCCTGTCGGATGAGCATCTCATTGTGGCCCATGCCGTAAAAATCGCCAGTATCGATGAGGTTAATACCGGCGTCCAGGGCGGCATGGATGGTGGCGATGCTCTCGGCATCATCAGATGGGCCGTAAGCACCGGACATGCCCATGCAACCCAGACTGAAGGCAGAGACTGGGATACCGGTTGAACCTAATAAACGTGTGATCATAAAAGACCTCTATTAACAAATCAAATAATAAGGGAAAACTTCTGCTGGCGATTTTAGAAATAAAGTGGAGCTTTTCTTAAAGAATCTTGTAGACCAATTTGGCGACGTAGTATCCGGGAAAATACTTAATTGCCTGGAGCAGCTTGCGGCCAAGGGACATTGCTCCAATTGGAATAGCCTTGCTTTTGCGCAGAATACATGTGCACCATGGATGGTGTCGCACAGCCAGGTTCATCTGTTACCTTAATCGAAAGTGTGCCAGTGTTGCCCCCCAGCGGAGGAACAAAACCGATCGGATCGAAGACCTGCTTCCCACCCTGGCAGAGCCAGGCCTCGATCAGATAACCGCGGTAATCATCCAAAGACATCCAGTCCGCCTTCCAGGAAATGGTCACTTCCGTGCCATCCCGGTGCGCCGAAGCATCCGGAGAATTATACTGGTTGGAAAAAGGCAAAGTGGAATAGACAATCGGCAACGCCTCGATATTCCCAGCAGGTAATTTGACTGAAGTAGCCTGGATCCAGCAAGGATTCCAGCCACCGGCAGCCTGAATATACAGCCAGGAGCCATCCAAATTACGCCCGATCGCTTCCATCGGATTATCAGGGAATACGCTGTATTTATACAGGTAAACCTCCCCCGGGCCGTACATGCAATCAGATTGCGCCAGGATCGTTACTGACATTGGCTCGAGCGAGGCTGCCGGCGAGGTGGGGGAGGATGTGGGGATGATCGAATTCGTATCAGAGGCAGTGACCGTGACAGGAATTTCGACAACCCGCGTCACTTCCTGGGTTACCATTACGGTTGCCAACTGCGTCACCTGGACGGTTTGGATGACCGGCTTTCCAGTTGATATCGGTCCGGAAACCGTACAAGCACTGCCAAAGAAAATGGTTAGCAAGGCAATTGCCAGTGAACGGAGGATTTCTTTAAAAATGAAGGTTGTTTTCATGGGGTTGGGGTAGCCGCGGGGGTTGCTGCAGTGGAGGTCGCAGTGGAATTAAATCCAGGCCAGGCTATCATGCGATAATCTGTGTAGCCATGCTTTTCAACGGTGTAGATGCGGGCGCTGGAAGGCAGATCGCAACCGGGGTCATCTTCCACCTGGACAACCATCATCGTACTATTTTGATCGAATGCAGTTGCGTATTTAATTGGAAGGAAAACCTGTGTACCTGCATGGCAGACCCATGCCTCGATCAGGTAGCCTTCATAATCGTCTTCGGTCATCCAGACGGGCTGCCAGAATATTGAGACTTCGTTCCCGACGCGGCTGGCGCTGACGGCCGCCGGAGGCTTGTAGAGGGTTGAATAGGGAAGAGCGGTCCAAACTATGGGGACATCCTTGATATCACCCGTATCGAATTTCACCAGGGTGGATTTGATCCAACAGGCGTTCGAGACCTTATCATAAGCCGATTTAATACTGAGCCACGTGCCATCCATGTTCCGCCCGATCACAGTCATTAAGACAGTGGCATTTAAACCATATTTATAAAGATAAGCAGAACCCGGTCCGTACAGGCAGGCGGAGGTCACAAGGATGGTAATTTTGGGAACTGCAGGAGTGGACGTTAGGGTCGGTTTTTTGGTGACGGTGGGCGTCAGGGTGGGTGCGGGGGTTTGGGCAAGGGTTGGTGTGGGTGAATCAATTATGGGTATTTCCACTACCCGGGTTACCTCAGATGTTGCAACGCGGGTGACTTGCCTGGTTACTTCAACTGTCTGGAGGATGGGAACTGGCGCAGGCGCTGGGACGGATGGGGCACAGGAAACACCGATAAACAGGATCAGGCATGCAGCCAGGAATGGTGTAAAGAATTTCAAACGGTTTGCTCCTTTCAAAACCAATCAGTACTACCTGTATGTAAAAGCGGATTTTCCGGTTGATTATAGCTTGAGCAAGCCTTTAGGGGTAGATGGCGCATTGCCTCATAAAAAAAGTAACTTTGATAAGTATCGTTGGCTCATAAAGAATGTTACTCTACGACAGTATATCAGGACTGTCGGAGGAGCAAATGATGAGTCAAGGCAGCAAGCGCGAACTGTTAGTAGAAATACAGTCAAGATATCTGAAGGCCAAAAAAGCAGAGAAGCAGAAGATCCTGGATGAATTCACGGCTGCGACGGGCTATCACCGCAAGTATGCCGTTCGACTTTTGAAGCATGGGTATCCGCGTCGCAAGGGCAAACCCAAAGGACGGAGTGCGATCTATCGTGGGGAAGTCGTGCAGGCACTGGAGCAAATCTGGGAGATCTACGGACGAATCTGCTCGAAACGACTACAGCCCTATCTGCCTGAAGGGATCAAAGTGTTGGAGCGGTGTGATGAGTTGAGGCTTTCGGCCGAGACCCGAGAATTGCTTTTGCGTATCAGCCGTTCCACGATCGATCGTTGTCTTGCACCAGCCCGCTTCAGCCATCCGCATGGGCTGAGTACCACCAAACCAGGCAGCCTGCTCAAAAAGAACATCCCGGTGCGCACCTACACTCCTTGGGACGAAGATAAACCCGGATTCCTGGAAATTGACCTGGTGGCGCATTGTGGAGACACGACCACCGGACAGTTCTTGGATACCCTGACCTGTACTGACCTGTGTACTGGCTGGACCGAGCCAATTGCTCTGCGCAGGCGCAGCCAGGAGACGGTTTGCAGCTCGATTGGTGCCATGCGGCCAGATTTACCCTTCGATCTGCTCGGAATTGACTCCGATAATGGCTCCGAATTCATCAATGACCTGCTCTATCGTTATTGCCAGGATGAGAAGATCACCTTTACCCGTTCGCGTCCCTACCAGAAAAATGATCAGGCCCATGTCGAGCAAAAGAACTGGTCCGTGGTGCGGCATACCGTTGGCTATGATCGACTGGACAACGATCAACAATATGCCATCCTCCAAAGCATCTACCAGGACTTGCGCCTGTATATCAACTTCTTTCAACCCGTTCTCAAACTCATCGACAAACAGCACATTGGCAACCGAGTTGTTCGGAAGTATGATACCGCCAGAACCCCCTATCAACGTGTTCTGGAACGAGAGGAGATCCCTCTGGCAAATAAAGCAAAACTGATCAATCAGTACCTGGGCCTCAATCCCGCTGAACTTCGTCGCCACATCGACGAACGCGTCGCCCATCTTTGGAGCACGCTATGCCATGAGTGAGTTTATCGCTTTTCGGGCTGCCAACTGGGCACGAAGAAAGGGCAGAGAAATCTTCTCCCTGCCCAGTTGTATAGCCACCCACTGCGGCGCGCGGGTCGCTCTCCAGCGGAGCCCTTTCTTCCGAGTAGGCCATTGGTCATAACTTAGGCGGTTAATGGTGGAAGATTGTCTCCGGGCAGACCGGATGGGGCCGGTATCGGCTTTTTGCGGAGACGTTTGACTACGCCCAAATCCTGGTTCTCAGGCGCAGCCAGATATTGGATGGGATCGGTAGCTTCGCCGCGATGGTGAGCCTGAGTGAAATGATACAGGCCACGGAAGACCATCTCCAGCGAAATACGATCGAAGGGCAGCATGAGTTCTTCGGCGACTGCATCGCCCAGATCAACCAGGAGAGCGAAGAACAACCAGGTCGCCCAGACCTGCAGGAGGATGCCGTTTTGCGCACCCGTCCACAGGTACGCCAGGTTGAGCAGGCGTTTAACGGTCAAGAAAGCTTCTTCAATTCGCCAGCGCCGACGATACAGGTCAGCCACCACATTGGCTGGCAGAATGTTTGGGTCGAGTACGCTGGTCAAGTAACGATACCAGGTAGAACCGAAGTGGACTTCGATCAAACGCAAGGAATGTCGGCAAGTGCCGTTCTCTCCACCCAACGTGATCAAGCGGTCGTGGACTTCGGCAGTGTAGCACAAGACCGTTTGCACATTGAAAACAGCATTGGACTTCAAGCGGGTAATGAACTGACCGCCTCGGTCGATCAGATCATCGAAAAAGGTGAAATCGTAGAAGCCTCGATCAAAAATCCACAACATTCCGGCCTTTACCATCCCCAAAATCAAGTCTTCAAAGCCGGTATCATGGGCCAACGCTTCGCTGGTATACCAGATTTGCTCCGGCAGACGCGTGGACAGGTCGATCACCGTGCAGATCTTACCTGCCAGCTCCCCCTCGGCCGTGTCTTTCAAAGCTTTCAGTTTGCGAAACAAGGCTTCCAGGGTCGAACCATCTACCGCATAAATGTGCGGGAAGTTCTTCTGAGCACAGACAATGCACTCAGGCAGTGGGCGTTGGCGAGCCCGCCAGCGCTCCCGCAACTCGGGTAGCAAGCTGAACAATACCTTTTGAAACAGCTCTGCCGGAAACGTGAGTAGCCGTTTGCTCAATGCAGGTTGCGAGACTTTCACGCGACCCGTCCAGAGTGCACCTTCCCGGTTGAGCGTTTTTGTCAACTCGCATACCGAAGGAATTTGCCGCCAGAGCAGTGCCAGGATCGCCGTGATCATCAACGGCAAACCCAGAATGCGCTCCCGCATCTTCAGACTGCGATAGTAGGCCATCTGAGCGTAAATGGCTGGACTCAATAGCTCTTCGAACTGGGCCTGAAGCGTCTCGTCCTCTGGACCAGGCACATTGACCCGCCGAACATGATCAGGATTGCGAGGTTTCTTATGATCTGCCATTTCGCATTCATAACCGATTCAATCCCAAATGTCCAGTCGGTAAGACGCTTAAGTTATGACCAATGGAGTAGGCATAAGAATTCTACCACCTCTCAAAATCAGACCTTTTCTTGAGTAACATTTCTTTTTGAGGCAACGTTACCCCTAAAGTAACATTTCATTATGAGGCACTACGGATGGATGAGTTTGGAGTAAAATTTGAAAATTACTTTGGGAATGGCAGGATGCGCAAAATACCTTTCTTTGTCCTTATCATTATTTTATTGGGGGGATGTAATTCACAATCAGTGTCATTCCGTAATTATGAAATTACCCAACTGGTACCACCATCCACCCCAGAACCGAACAATTCCAAATTTATTCTGGAACCCATTTTCACCCCAACTGTGGCCAGTAATCCAATTGGTATAACTGATCCTACCGCACATCCCAAAATTCTACCGCAAAAAGCAACCAGTACTCCATCTGATAAAATCCTGACGGATGCGGCATACGTTGGAATTGGCCAGCAGGCCAGGGGACAATTTACTCTACAAAATGTACCAATGGTAAGCCAGGAGAACTTCACATCCCGTGGTGAAGCAGTCTTTGCGATGGCCTGGAACTATAAGCATCCAGGCAATACATTTGGATATTGGAACGGTAGAGAAAGTAGGGTTAATGCTCGGGGTGTATTTTCCAGCTCCTTCTGCAAAGCCTACCGGATATTTGGGAACCTCTCCTTCGGGGATGAAAGCGATCGGGAATAGTGTGGCAGTCAGGTATGATACGAATGTTCCAACTAGCGGAAATATTGAGTTGGACAATGGCGGCGCGTTTGCCCGTTTGGAAGGAAAAGGTCTGCTCTACAGCCAATTGTCAGCCGGTAACCCGGTCATCATCGAAGTCTCCGATAGCATCGGCAGCCCGAGTAAAACCCATAACGATTCCCATTATATAATCATAACCGGGATGGATTTCGATATGGGTAGCGTCAATTACAACGACCCATTGGTTAATTTAAGCATGAGTGGAAAATATTCCGGTTATGGCAGGTCGTCTGATTGGAGCCAGGTTTGGTACTCCTGGTTTAATAATAAGGATGTCAATCCCGGAGAGGGCGGACATCCCGGGCGGGGTTGGTACATGGTCGTGCATTAATGGGCTGTGTAATTTTTCCGATTTACCATGCACTGGTGTTCCGAAGTTTTTTGCACTGGTAGAAAAAATGCTGATTTGATCGAAACTCTGCTTAAAATTATCAAGTTCCAAGTGAATTGGACAACAGTCAGGGATGCAAGCATGCTGGCGGGCTTTTGAAAAAAATTCAGACAAAACGGGAAAGAAAACGAGCCTTATTTAAGTAACCGTTCCCTATTCTAGACCGGAAGTGGAGAGACATAGGAAGATAAGGGGCCGATTATCGGTATCCTTGACGGGTAAGCGATCAAGCCTCAGCCTGGCGCTATTCCTATGTAAATTGTGGCCTGTTTGATTGTCCTGTCCAGGTTGTAGGTAACTTTTATAGAAACAGTCCAAAGGAAGTTTCCAGCTACGCCGTTGTTTTTTCCCAGGTTTTTTGGAAAATCATTGGCGATCATCATGACGTTATTGGAAAGGGTACCGGAATAGAGCTCTGCCAGCAATTTCGTTACCACGGCGGCCTCGGCCTGCTCATTCGCACCGTTCGGGTCCTTGGCATAATAGAGCAGTGAGAAGGATTTATTGGTGTAATAAAAGTCGGCGATCACATTCACGGTCGAGTTCGTGTAAGCTGAGCAGGAAGTACCGCAAGCCGTATCCAGCCCTGTATTCCGCTCGAAGCCATTGTTTGCCAAAATGGTTGCCATATCCAGCGTAGGCGTGTCTGTCGGTGCGAGCGCAGGCGCAGATGTGATCGTTGGCGGGATGGGGGAGGAATTGGAGATAGGGGAGGGGTTGGAGGTGGGAGTGGAGCCGGGAGTGAAGTTTGCGGTGGGAGCAAGCAGCGGACCAACGGCGCAAGCGACGATTCCAAAAATAACAGCCATGCTTGCTAGCAATAATAGAACAACGCGCTTGTTCATGATCCTCCAGTGCGATAAAAATGCTTGAAATGTTTTATGAAAGGAGACTTTCCCACGAATTGCATCAGGCTTCAAGCGATAACAACCGAAAGTAATATCAAATCGAGGGCCTGCGGTCGCATTGGGCTGGTGAATTCATATTTCAGTATAGCTCTAATCGAAAACAAATACAATATATTTTCAGGACCATCACGGCTTTCCTAAAGTCGATCAAGTGGGGATGATACCTTTCCCATTATGCTACCAGGTACTATCGGTGACCAACTAATCCACGATGTACAAGGTAGCCTGACCCTGATTCCTCAGGGGCGCGTAGACTAGCGGCGTGCAAGCCGGAGAGCAAGGTATGCTCTTGCTGGCCGAATTTACCCACCTTGGTTATAACCAGCATGGGCTTTTTTTATCTTCCAGCAGTTACCATCCAGGTTGCTCTCATTACGATGTTACACCACTAACGGCATCATTTGATATGTAGGTCGTGTCCAGGGCAATTTCGGCTGTTTTTCAAGCAAATTTCAACGAATTTTGCCGGGGATGCCAGTTAAATTTGCGGTGTCGTTGCCGATTTTATTGCAAAAGTTGGTCTAGCTCGATATTCGTTGTTTTTTGGTACAAAGAGTACCATCTTGACAGAAATTCGGATTGCTTAACTTGTAACTGATGCAATAAAGGCTATAATTTCTGGCGGTTGTGATAGAATATAATTATGTGTGAGGGAACCGATCAACCTGTTTGCATCAATCACTATTTCGACCTGAAGCTCACGACTCCTGGAGTGTAAACCAGATCTGATCCAACAGAACGCAATCCTTGAAACGCTTTTTACCTTGGTTTTCAGCTGCCATTTACTGCCTGCCGAAGACACGGTCTCTAGCGATATACAACGTGTCGAGGAAGATCTGGATGAGCACTGCCAGGGAAACTTTACCTTGGACGAATTAGGGAGACAGATGGCTTTTAACAAATATCAGCTAAGTCGGTGTAGTAATCAAGAAATCGGTTTATCGACCCACGCCTACCTGATTCAAACCTGCATCCGTCAGTCTCAAGATTTGCTCTCCGAGGAAAAAGCATTTTAAAAACCGTCCCCATCCTTGGATTTCACGATTAAAGCTATTTCACTCGCTTCTTCAAACAATTAGTCGGGATTATGCCAGCCAGAGATCATTCGATCAATCAATTGAGGCCAAATCACCTTTTTAGCAGGTAGTATAAATTTCGAAATCATGTTCCGGAGAAATTGTTCCGGATGGACAGCGGCTATTTTGATAACGTAACTATTGAAATGGTCGAATCACTGGGATAGGAATAAATATGATAAAGGCTAAAACTTATACAACTCAGGTTTCTCAAGGTATGGCACCATCTTTATTTGACATGGAATTCCGGCTATTTTAAGTTATAGGAATACCTGAATTATGAACTTACATCTTCAATACACGCCTTACATCATTCCCCTTCTGGTGGCGGCCCTTATTTCCATCTGGATGATGATCATCATCTTGACGCAGCGCTCTCGAGCCAATCTTGGCCTGGCCGGCTTGTCCCTGGCCATCGTGGTCTGGGTGCTGGGTCATGCCGGTGAAATTGCTGGCCTGGACCTGGCGACCAAGATCTTCTGGAGCCAGGTCCAATATATCGGCATTGCATTGGTACCTTTCACCTGGGTGATTTTCTCTTACAACCACACCCATCCGGACAACCCGATGCCCTTGCGGATGGCATTGCCACTGGCGGTATTGCCGCTGATCACCATCGGCATAGCATGGACTAACTCCTGGCATCACCTGCTCTGGAAATCTACTTATATAAAGGAAATCGGCGTGTTCAGCGAGATGGGGGTTACGTACGGCCCGTGGTTCTGGGTTCATGCAGCCTATTCCTATGCCTTGAACCTGGCAGGTGCGATTTACCTCTTCCGCTTCCTGGGCAACAAGCAGGGGGTTTATAGTGGCCAGAGAGTTACCTTCGTTATTGCGATTCTGTTTCCATGGGTGGCCAACATTGTCTATATTATCGGTCTCACCCCCTTCTTGCCTGTTGACCTGACACCCTTCGCCTTCACGGTGACGGTAACCGCCCTCACCTGGAGCATCTACGGTTTCCGCCTGATCAGCCTGACCCCGCTGGCGCGCGATTTTGTGATCGAAGCCATGCCCGATGGCATGATTGTCGTTGATCTCCAAAACCGTGTTTCCGATATGAACCCGGCCGCTTTGAAGCTGTTTAGCCTGACATATCGCGAAACCATCGGTAAGGAATTCAGGGAGGCATTCAATCGCTGGCCACATCTGCAGGAGCGCATCGGCAACGAGATCGAAACAATGGGCGAGTTCACCGTTGGCAAAGACGATCAGGAACGCCTTTTTGAAATAAATAGTACACCTTTGACTAACCGTAGTCAAAGGGCGCTCGGGCGAGTCATCACCATCCGCGAGATAACCGAACGAAAGCGGGCGGACGAGCAACTTCGCCAGCTTTCCCGGGCAGTAGACGCCAGCCCTGTTTCCATCATGATCACTGATACGCAGGCCAAAATCCAATACGTAAACCCCAAATTCTGCGAAGAGACCGGCTTTACCCGCGAAGAAGTGCTCGGGCAGAATCCTCGTATCTTCAAGAGTGGTCAGACCCCGCCAGAGACCCATCGTCAGCTATGGGAGACTATCACCGTTGGGCGGGAATGGCGAGGGGAGGTATGCAACCACAAGAAGAATGGCGAGCTCTTCTGGGAAGCGGTGTCCATTTCCCCCGTACTCGACGCGGCCCACCAGATAGCCTATTACGTGGCTTTCAATGAGAATATTACCGAGCGTAAGAAGATCGGAGATGTGTTCGCCAGTGCTCGTGACCAGGCGATGGAGACCAGCCGGAAAAAGAGCCAGATACTGGCTGCCGTCGGCGCTAGCTTGCAGTTGCCCATGCGCAGCATTCAGCGTTCGGTCAAACAGCTCCAGGAGCCAGGCATGGGTGAGCTGGCAATCGAACAGAAGCGCGTCCTGACTCAAATCACCGATCGCTCCCTCTTCGTCATCACATTGGCCGACGAGCTGGCCGACATGATCAAACTGGAAGATGGCACCTTGCGCCTTCAGCAAAACCTGTTCTCGCCAGGCACCCTGGTGAAAACGATAGCGGCCCCTATGAGCCACCTGGCCCATAGCAAGGCCCAATCTTTTATGACCACCATCTCTGCGGGTACACCCGATAAGGTGCTTGGCGATGAAATGCGCCTCAAGCAGGTGCTCATTAATCTGGTGGCCCATGCCATCCAGAGCAGCACTGGCGGCAACGTCTCCATCCGTACCTTATCATTAGGAAACGATGCCTGGTGCATCCAGGTGACCGATAGCGACAAGAGCATCAACGAGGCTGAGTTGCAATCCATCTTTGAGCCTTTCCATAGGCCGCAAGGCGTCTCCACTGAGGATGAGCTCATCACTGGGCTGGGCTTTTTCATTTCCAAACAACTGGTGGAGCTGATGGGCGGCAGCATAAAAGTGGAAAACCAGGATGGGCAGGGCTGCATCTATACCGTTACTCTACCAATAAAAATAAAGCCCAAAAATGCTACATCACCCGACACTCAGCCACTATCACAGGTCGTGCTGGGGAGGGGGTAATAACCCCCGATAAGCCAAGAATACAAAAATACAAGTTACTGCCGCTGGTGCAATAGCGAATAATAAAAGGATCCCGATTCCTCTGATGGCTCTCATTCTGTCTTTTCACTTCTTTTGCGCGTAAACGACTTCTAACGGTTTCTCAACTGCCGTCGATTTAAATAAGACAAAACTGCGTGAAATCACCTTTTCTGCCAAATGGCCGGCGCGGACCTTCCGACGAAGGCGGTAAGGTGGAGTTTGTTGGGCCAATTCTGTTCACTTTTGGAGGAGTACGAATAAATGCCCTGATCCAGGCCAAGAGGCATCCTCCAAGATAGTCGATTTAAGTATCTTAAACCCGCAATTGGTCAATAAATTCATATTAGTCTCCGCGTCGAAGTGACTCCAAAACATTGGAGCTCCTAAATAATCATCAACCTTGTCTGCTTCTAAATCATTTGCGCCAAGGCATAGCAATGCCAAGCCAGATGGTTTTAGTAGATTGAAAAACCGGGTGAATATACCAGCGTGTAAATTTCGGGGAATATGAATAATAGCATAATAGGAACAAATCGCATCGAATAATCCATTAGGGAATCCAGGAAACGATATATCCTGACAAGCGAAGAAAGCTTGCGGTACCAATTCATGGGCTAAAACTAGCTGTTGGATTGCAAAGTCAATTCCCACTGTCCGGTGTTCCTGTGAAAGCAATCGAGATATGGGAATTCCAGCCCCACAGCCGGCATCGAGTATAAGGGAATTAATTGGTAAAAGAGGAAGCAGCCAATGTATTACTTCTACATCGGCCGAATCTAACGTTCGAGAAGCCAAATACTCATTGGCGATGCAGTTGTACCCTGATTTTACGATATCCTTGTCATTTTTCATAACGGGTTCAGTTTTCGGGGTTCGCCGGCGGGGCGGTCGGGCGAACTGACAAAATTATGATGGCACGAAATTCACAAAACGCGCCGCATGCCCACGGGGCGAAGCCCTGTCCGGTGTTAGGCCATTCTTGATTCTCTACTGGTCTCTTGTGATGCGTGAACTTGAGCGGAGTTCTGAAATATAAAACCGGGCCTGCTCGCGTTCCGGTAAATATACTCCCAAAGCTATGGCTTGCTCAAAATCTTGTAATGCTTTATTCCACTCTCTTTGATGATAGTAGTAAAATTCTCCAAGCCAAAAGTGAATAAGGGGTCAGAAAGTTTTCCTCCCTCAATGGACTTCGTATTGTTCTCAATGGCCAGTTCAATTTTACCCATTTCACTATAGCGAAATCCAATTTCAATATAAATCATGCCGGTTTGTATGTTGGTGGGATTATCCTTTAAGGCGCAGGTCAGCATCTTTATTGCCCGTTTGTGACTAGAATGTGGCATCAATTTGGTCTCTTACTCTCTGATTGACAACAAAGGCCCTACTGCACGGTTTTTCGTCATGGGACACACTATTTCTCGAAAATGTCGTGATATCCCTTATCCAACTCATCATTGGAGAGATGCGCATACCGTTGTGTTACCTGGATGCTGGCGTGGCGGGCCAATTCCTGGGCGAGTTTGAGATTGCCCGATGCACGCAGAACGGTGGTAACGAAATAATGCCGGAAGGAGTGGGGGGTAATTCGTCCCTCGGCTTCATCGCCCAGCGCCTGGCGGACGCGTTCGCTGACAATATTACGTCCGGTGGTGGTTGTGATCGGTTTAATTTTCTTCCCGGCGCCTTTGTCGTGGCGGGCAAAGAGGGGCAGGGAGGGCAGGGGGTGCCCGGAGGCTCCATCCAGGACTGCCCGGGTGGAAAGGTAGCTTTTTAGTGCAGCCAGACTGCGTGTGGAGAAACGCACCACGGCTTGCTTGTCGCCTTTACCGATGATCACCGCGCGGCCTTCGTTCCAATCAATATCACCACGACGTAAATTACAGGCCTCGTGGACGCGCAAGCCGGTATCTGCCAGGGTCAATAAAAAAGCGCGATCGCGCATTGCGCGTAACCGAATGTCTATATCGTCGGATGTGTTGTTAGTGATATTATTCACAAGCTCAAGGACTTTTTCGATATCTTCCCGGGGAAACTGTGGCAAGCGTTGACCTGAACGACGGGCACGCTGCTGCCTGAGTAAGTCCAAACGAGGCAGGTTGATTTCAGCCAGCCGTTCTGCCGCCAGGAATTTGAAGAACCCGGTGGTGGCAGCCAGGTAGAGCTGTTCGCTGGACGGAGAGTATCCCTTGAGGGCTACGGCCATCCAGACCACTGCGTCTTCCGATAATTTAGCAACGGGGGAGAGTTGTGGATCCAGTTTGTTTTCTTTCAGAACATTGCTGAGAAGGTGCATGGCATTGGCATATGTACGGCTGGTATTGGGACTGCGCGCCAGTTTTACCGATTCCAGGTAGTTCTGCATGGCCAGGGCGATCGTAGGGTCATCCATTTTGTTGTATCCTTATGATTGTGATAATAATACTTATCGAAACCATCAATAGTATATGGCAGATCTGGCGGCTCGTCAAGCCTGAGAAGCACCCCCTGCCCCGGTAATTGCAGAATGATTGTATCGGAATACGAATTTTGTTTTGATGGAGAAATACTGACCCGAAATTCGCTATTCCTGTTTGAAATTATCATTCTTCACCCTGCCGCCAGGTACTCTCCCCCTCCCCGCGAAGCTATCTTCGGCCCGATCTGGAAGAAAAATGCCTGCCATCAAAAGGAACCGCTAACCCTCCGCTTATTCAAGTAAATATTAAACTCTACGAAATATTTGGCGTTGAGAATATCCAAATACTTCATTTGGTTGACTGGATGCGAGTATCGATCTCTTTTTGCGGCACCTTGAGGGCGAAGACGATCCCACCTACCAGGAAAAGGATGGCAGAAATAATGAACACTGCCATAAAAGTGGCGCGAGTTAAGGTCACCAGGATGACACCGAAGATGAGACCGACCAGGGCGCCAGAAACCCCGGTGGATAAATTGTTATAGGCCATATATTGGCCGGCCTCATCCTTGGGGGCCAGATCACTGGCCAGGGCCGGGGCGGTGGCAATAATCGGTCCGGTGGCGGCAGCCCGCAGTCCGGCAAGAACGAGGAACACAATATAGTTGTTGGCCAGACCCATAAAGAGTGTGGTGATGGCGCAGATGAACATGGCCCACAATATCAGGGAACGCCGTCCAATCCGGTCAGAGAGCAGGCCGGAACCGACGGCGGCCAGCATGGTCATTACCAGGCTGATGCCTCCCATGGTGCGAAAGGCAGCATCCGGATTGACGGATGGGAAGTAGACCTGGAAGAAATAAAGAGCAAAGAACTGCAGGCTGTTGATACCCATGTAAGCCAACAAGACTGCCAGGACCACCCAAAAAAAGACGGCCACACGCGTACGGACCCGAAACATATCGCGTACGGCCTGTATCAGGCTGATCCGATTGGACTGTTCCGCAGGGATATCCTTGCCGCGAATAACCAGGGCATTTACAATCCCGCTCAGGGCGAATACCCCTCCCACCAACCACAGGGATGCAACCGTGTGGCCGTTCTGGATGAGGCTGGTTACAACCACAATTGCAATGGTCGCCCCGATCAGGGTCAGGGCACCCTGGATTCCGGAGGCCAGGCCGCGCTGGTGCTCTGGAACCACATCCACCAGCAGCGGCCACCAGGCTCCATTGCCGACGTTGGTTGCGAATTGCATACCGCAATAACTCAGAATAATGACAGGTAATGCCAAAGAAAGGAATGCCGGCCGCAATGATGGAGCCAGGATGAACGTGGGCAATCCAATTAATGGCAGTCCGATCAACGATCCAATCAGGATGGCGGGAGTGCGCCGACCCCAACGGCTGGCGCTGTGGTCACTCAGAATACCTGCCAGCAGGCTGACTGTGATCGCCAGCATGGTACCGAAAAAGCCGATCAGACCGGTTACCAGGCCTTTCCCATTCTTTACCACCCCTTCGACCAGCGTTGGCAGCAGGAGACTATTGTAAGCCGTCCAAACCAGATTGGCCCCGAGCATCAGCATGCTCATTCCAAGCAGGAAACCGATCGACCTTTTACCCGCCGAACCTGATTGATCTGTCATGGAAGCCTTTCAAAACAAAGAAGAGCCACATTTTGTGTGTGTGCGGTCCCTTGACATCGCACAAACTTAAAATGTGGATCCCTGAATCTTCCAATAGATTGGTTCTTTCGCCTACATCATGATCTTTTGCAGCTTCATCAGGTCTTCCATGGCGCCTTTGACCTGGATCTTGCGCTGCATAAAAGCGGCGGTGGGGTTGGTTTTCTTGTCCATGATGCCCGCCAGGAGATCGGTTGTCATGGTTACCAGGATATCCGGCTTCTCAATTACTTCCTGCGTCAAAACGGCTTCCTTCCCATCCACCGTTCGGATCAACCAACTATCAGCAGTATCGGTGAACTTGAACTGCAAGCTTTTGGTGAAACCTTTCAGGCTGGCCTGTATGGCGGGAGTGGCGAAGCGTTCCATAATTTTCTTCAAATACGGCTGGATGTCTGTCATTGCAATTCTCCTTTTTTGATAAACGACCTAGATCTAAATATATTTTTCGATGATATCCACTGGCAAGGTGCTGAGCTGTTCCGGCCCCCCTGCCCTGACCACGAAGGTCTCTTCATCTCCGATCATGACACCTTCTTCACTGGGCGAGTACAACTCGATGTTGAGTACCATGCCAGGCTGCACCACGGTCGGGTCATCAGGCATGATCCAGTGCTCCTCCACCTGCAGACCCAGACTGTGGCCAACATGCAGGAACATCGGGTCGATGCCCACCTGGGCAAACAATTCGTAGGCATGGGCATGCACATCCGCAAAGGTTTTTCCGGGAACCAGGGCCTTACCCATCTCTGCCACCACCCAACAGAGCTTCTTGTGCAACTCTTTGAGCGAATCCGGTACCTTCCCGGTATAAACCAGTCGCCGGTTGTCGGAGACATAGCCATGATAGACGGCGCCCAGGTCAAGAGTGACGATCTGGTCCCGCTCGAGGGGTTCGTCGAAGGCGACCTCCGGATTGGCCATACCGAAGGCGACAGTGACATGATCCACGCCATCCGAACCATTCCGAGTCATACGTTGCTTGGCTTCCCGAATCAGCTCCAGGCGGCCCATACCGATGCGTAGGTTTTGGGCCAGTTCCATCAGGGTTACATCGATGATTTTCGTGCTCTGACGGATCAATTCGATCTCTGCCAGGGATTTAATCATGCGCAACTGGTAAAACAGATCGTCGATGACCTGGATATTTGCTGGTTTGGCATGCTCTTCCAGCAGGCGGCTTGCATAATAGGGGAAGGTTAATTCAACGCCGACCGTGCAACCCGGCTTGAGTTTTTCATCGATCAGAGCAACCAGATCGTCGGTGGTCATCTGCGAAGTAAATGACATCCGGGCATCATCGACACCGTAATCGATGCCCATGGCAGCCGGCCCCCAACATAGCAAGATAATCTGCCCGTCGTTGCCTATAAAGACAAAATAGGGGTTCTGGTTGCGCAGGGCATGAATGATCGGGTTACCGCTGCCAGGCAGGCATGGATACCCGGTGGCATAGAAGACATTTTCGGGCGAGGATAAAAAGAGACCATCCAACTTACGTTCTTGCATCAGGGCAAGTAGATGGTCGCGATCCAACCCCACCGGCTTGAAAGAAACGTCAGACATGCGATTCTCCTCTTAATTCAGGAATTATGGCAGGTTTATGAATTCCCTGGAGTATGGCGCTACTACAAAGTCTCAGCCTGCCTGGTTTCGATCGACCGGGCCACGGCCTCGGCGGCTTTCAATGCATAAAGTGCATCCGCTGGGTCAATTCGGGGCGGGCGGTCCTCGATCACGGCATGAACGAAGTCACCAACCTCGGCAATCATCGAGTTGAATTTCCAGGCCATTGGGTCGAACGGAACGCCCTCGACGACGGTACCATCGATGTCGTTGGAGCCCAGGTAGTATTTGATCACCGGATCAGTGAGCTGATCGATGATCATACCGCCCTGGCTGCCGTAGATCTCAACCCGCTCGGTCCAGGGGATCTCGAAGGTACAAGTGGTATTCAGCTGAAACTCGGCGCCGTTGGCAAGGTGACCCAATATCAGGCCATTATCTTCCATTTCACCCTCTGGAATGAGCCTGGAGGCAAAACCCAGCACGTCCCTGACCCCGCCGAATAGCCATTTGAAAAGGTAGAAATTGTGCACCGACGAATCCAGGATCACTCCGCCATAAGGCGCTTTACCATGCCACAGGGTGGGATCCTTGATGCGATAGACTTCGCTGCCCGCAATCAGTGTGCGCACGCTCCAGATGTCACCCAGGATACCCTGCTTGAGAATTTCTTCTGCCTTAAGGTAGGCGGTAACAAAGTGGGTATTTTCGGCAACGCTGAATTTCAGACCTTTCTGCTTTGCCAGGTTAATCAATTCCTGCCCCTGTTCCGACCTAACCGTGATGGGCTTTTCAACCAGCACATGCTTGCCTTTTTGGAGGGCGGCTTTGGCTATTTCATAGTGCATAACATGCGGGACGGTAATATCGACCATGTCAACATCCGGGTTTTCCAGCAGTTCAAGGTAGCTGGTGTACCCTTTGGCCCCCTCATACATGCCAATGCGATTATTGACTTCTTCTTCGTGGATATCGCACAAGGCGGCAATTTGACAGGTTTCCCCCAGCTCCGCATACCCGGCTTCATGTGAATAAGAAATGGATCCCAGACCGATCAACCCAACACGAACCTTTTTCTCTGCCATAGGCCGTCCTTTCGGTTGAAGATTGATATATCGGAACTATAGCACAAACGGATTATGGGCGCAACAGGTAAGAGTGGGAATGAGATACTGGAAATAATTTTGCTTATTTTGTTTTCACAGTACGCCGATTTCTGCACAAAAAAAACAAAATGGTTTCTTCTTTATCTGCATCGTTTCCGCGAAACGAAAAACCCCAAATATAAGAAAAAAAAATTCCTTGTGGGCTGGATGGATGGAGGCCTCCCTTTCCCGGCAAACCGGATTTTCCAGCTTGCAAACTTGCGCTGCCGGCAGGGTTTGTGCTATATTGAATTTGTCTGTTTTACCCTGTTAAAATTCTTCTGAAAAGGAGACCCTCATGCAACCTCTCATTATCATCGCGACTCCAAATATTTGTTGGCTGAAACCAGATGTCGATTACCCACAAAGCGCGCAGGCAATCGCTGAAGAAGGCCGGCTGTGTTTTGAAAACGGTGCAACGATCCTGCACACGCATGCCCAGGGAAAGTGGAAAGAAACCATCCAGGCGGTACGAGCCAGAAGCGAAATCATTGTCCAGTGCGGTATGTCCAGCCTGCCCATCCCGGACCGAATGGATGTTTTCACCAACAAAGCCGATATGATCTCGGTGATCCTGAATCACCACGATGAGGCTTTTGTCCAGAGCGATTGCAACGTTCTGCACCTGCGCGATGAGCTGGCCGAGTACTGCCGCCTGTGTAACCAAAACGGAGTCATTCCCGAATGGGAGGTCTGGCATGCCGGTTCCATTTGGAACCTGAATTACCTGATCGGAAATGGACTGCTCAAACCGCCTTACGTGACCACACTGTTCTTTGGCTGGCCGGGCGGCACATGGAGCCCGGCAACTGTAGAGGAATACTACTATCGCCGAAAAATGATGCCAGAAGGCAGTGTCTGCAATGTGAGCATCATGGGGGATGGGCAGCGCGATATCCTGGCTGCGGCTATTATCAATGGGGACCATGTACGCGTAGGAACAGAGGATCTGCCTTTTGACCATAGCGGGAACCTCGCGCCGACCCACGAATTGGTGCGTGAGACAGCCGAAATGGCACGCGCGCTAGGGCGCCCGCTGGCAACTGCCGGTCAGGCAAGAAAATTAATCGGTTTATGAAGAAGGGAAAGGATTGGATGAGATATGGGAGATAAAAAAGTCGTTATCATCACCGGCGCGGCCAGAGGCATAGGGGCGGCCTGTATGCGGACTTTTGCAAAACACGATTATGATGTGGTTGGACTGGACATACTGACCATAGACCAGGGTCTTCAAGGCGATATCCGAAAAGAGGGTGGCGAAGCACTGTTCTTGAAATGCGACGTTGCGAATGAGCTGCAGGTTGCAGACTGCCTCAACCAGGTGGGGGAAAAATTTGGCCGCGTGGATGTGCTGGTTAATAATGCCGGGGTTGTACTGGTCAAGCCATTCGACCAGATCAGCTGGGATGAATTCCGCCGCACCACCGATGTGAACCTGGGCGGCCATTTTCTGTTGTGCAAGTATGTGCTGCCCTTCATGAAGAAACAAAAAAGCGGGGTCATCGTCAATATGGGCTCGGTCTCCGGGCATGTCGGGCAGACCGATCATGTCATGTACGGGGCGACCAAGGGCGCCATCATCGCTATGACGCGGGCGTTGGCCTGGGAACTGGCACCCTATAACATCCGGGTCAATTCGATCAGCCCTGGTTCGGTGGATACACCCATGCTGCGAGGCGACATCTACCTGGAGGCCAGGCGAACAGGCATTTCCTTCGAGCAGGTCAAGCAGGAGCGCGAGGCCGAACAAGCCCTGCGCCGCTGGGCTGACGCGAGCGAGATCGCTGAGCCAATTTATTTCCTGGCAAGTGATGGAGCTTCGTTTGTCACCGGTGCAGACTGGCTGGTAGATTGCGGGTGGGTTGCCAAATAGGCTACAGACCCGATAGTAATTGGGTATTCAATTTCTGCACATCCATGGGATAACGCGTCAGATCCTCCCGCAGGCGGTTTGTGTCTGCCCCATACTGCAAACGCCTGGCAAGGAAGGCAAATTCCTCGCTGTCATACGGAGGAATATTAACATCCCTGGTATTGCCGCGCACAACTCGCAATGAATCAATCAACCAGCGCAGGAAAGTATGAGCCTTGCGCAGGTGGGCATAATCCTCCGCTGACAAGATAGCAGCATCCGCCAAAGCGGCCATAGCCATACGGATGTTTGTCAATCTCAATGATGGATTGGCTGCACCGTAGGTGATCTGCAGACCCTGCACCAGATATTCCAAATCCACCAGACCGCCGGGACTGTACTTGGCGTTGAAAGTCCCGGCGGTGACCAGGTGACGCACCTGACGCTCGCGCATGGCGCGCATGGCAGTCACATTGAAAGGCTCACCGCTATAGACAAACTTATCCCGCAGGCTGCATATATCTTCGCCCAGGGCAGCGTCGCCGGTGAGGGGGCGCAGCCTTACCAGAGCCTGGCGTTCATAGGCCCAGGCCGGTCCTTGAGGAGCGAAATAGCGTTGGAACGCCTCCAATGAGACGGCCAACCGTCCGGCTTTGCCATAGGGGCGAAGCTGCAAATCGATGTGAAAAATACCTTCCTGGCGGGCCTGGATGGAATTTACAAAGGAATGAATTATTTCTTCAAAATATTGGCTGGTTGAAAGCACTTTAGGTCCGGTGGTCTTGCCGGCGCCTGAGTAGATCAGCATTAATTCAATATCCGATGCGAAGCCCAGCTCCCTTCCGCCGCATTTCCCAAGTGCAAAGAGAGTAGCCGGACAGGGATGGCCGTCTTCCAGGCATGGGTCGCCATAGAGATTGCGCATCTCGCTAACGCTGCGGGAAAAAGCGGCCTCGATTACCACTTCGGCCAGATCAGTCAAGCCATATGCAAAATCCCAAAATTCCGGTGTATATCCCAGAATATGGCGCATGTCGATGCGGAACATCTCGCGGTCTTTGAAGGCATTTAATCCAACCCGCCAGTTTTCGGCCTGGTTCATTTCCATCTCGAGCCCGGCCTGAAATTCCCGGCGATCAGTGGCAACCGCCAGGGAATCGACATCCCGCACAACCGGGAACAGGTTGGAATATTGCATGCGTAAGAAGTCATCCCACAAAAAGTCGCTCATCCCCAGCAACCTGGCAAGCGCATCCAGGACTTGCGGCTGTTCCAATTTGGCCAGTTCATCCGGCCAGTTTGGACGTTCGAATAGTTGACCCAGGAACTGGCGAAAGTGTAAAAGGGCTGTTTCCGGATTGGGTGAATGCGGTAACAAATGCGTAAAATGCTTGATAAGCACGGTTGCAGCGCGTAACTCGCGCTGCTTATCGGGGGAAACGATTTTATGCCCATCATTATCGGTTACATAGATCGTATCGTTCACGCGGTTGCCAATCGATTGCACAAACATGCGGGCAATATTAATATGACTTAACGCCAGCGCGTTACTGAACTCATATAAAAAGCCGACCGTGTCGTGGGTGGCGATTTTTAGAATGGTATAGAGGCTGGATGAATCATTGTCAATCTCGATATCGATCGGATAGAGCGGCGAAACTTCCCCGGTTATGCCCTGAAACGCGGCTCCCACCCGTTTGGCCAGTTCGCCCTGGGCCTCCCGGCGCCGGCCGGATTGGGTTTTACCCAATAAGGCGTGGAGATCGCTGGAATAATGCACCCACATTTCAGAAGTAGGCGGTTCGGTACGCACGGATCGAACGGTAAAAACATCGACAATCTTACGCCGTCCATCCTGGATGTGTACTATGGGTTGGTCGGCACTCCCGGGTTCATACGTGAAAACCTGGCTTTCGAGGATGTCCAGTCCATAGACAAACATCAAACCACAGATGAGCGATAACTCGCCCAGGTAATCATATCCAACCACCGTGATACGCCAACGATCCCCTTCCAAAGCCGTGGCGTCTACAATGGCGATGGTCTGGTTATTAATCTGGCTGGCAAGCTGGGCATGGTGCTGGATTTCGGCCTGGCTGAAAGTGGAAAAATAGGACGCATCCATGCGGGCGAGGTGTTGCAGCACTTGGGGGGAATTTTGCGGCGAAACAATCCCAGTCTTTTGCGGTTCATTCCCAACATGTTTCAAGAAGATTGCTCGGATAGCCTGGCATTCCTGCTCGTACTGTTTGATAAATTGTTCACCAGCCTGAGCACCTTCGAAACCGAGCCGGCGAGCCAGCAGGGCAATGGCCGAAGGGTCGGATGGCAGTGTATAGTTCTGACGGTAGTCGATCATTTGCAAGTAGTGCTCAATGGTGCGCAGAAAAACATAGCCTGCCGAAAGAACATGCGCTTCTGCAGGACTTAATAGTCCTTCTTCCCGCAATCGGGGAATAGCCTTGAGGGTGGCACACGTTCGAACCGTGGGATGAATCATCTGCAAGGTTTGTACGACGAATTCGATATCCCGGATGGAGCCTTCCCCGAGCTTGATCTCCCCCCAGCGACGTCCCTTTTCCTGAAGGAATTGCTCTGTCTTCTGCTTCATGGCAAAAATGCTGGCGCGGACTTCATCTGCCGGAGTACCGAAAAGGAAGGGTTCTATGCCATTGCGAAGTTCTTCTCCAAAAGACAAGTTGCCTGCGATGGGACGGGCTTTGAAGAAGGCTTGTTTTTCCCATAAACGGGCAGTCTTTTGTATATATTCCAAATATGTATCCAGGGTGGTGATCAATGGGCCATCATTGCCCCAGGGCCGCAGGCGTAGATCTACTCGATAAAGAAACCCTTCGGACGTGGTACTGGCGATGTTCTCGATCAGCATTTTTGCCAGACGGGTGTATTTTTCTGCGTTTTTCCTGGCCACAAAAAGCAGGTCAATATCTGAACTGTAGTTGAGTTCCCAACCACCCAGTTTTCCCATGGCCAGGACAACAAAATCCTCCGGCGCAATCCCCGTTTGTCGCGCAGCCAGAGTCAGGCAGGCGCGCACCAACCCGATGGCCATGCGGGATAACTGGGAAAAAACCGCCCGCAGGTCATACAACCCAAGGAAATCGTTGGCGCCAATGCGTAAATATTGACGGCGCTGATACTGCCGGACGGCATCCAACTTTCCGGCATCCATATCGGTCTGGCTGGCAGCCCAGAGGGCCTCGTTTTGGAATTGCTCGATGGTCTTGCGCTCCGTCAAAGCCTGGCGATTGTTCAGCAATTGCATGGCGTTGGGTGTACGAAGCAAGATCTCGGTGAGAAACGGACTGGCAGCGAAGATCGTTACCAGGATCTCAATAACGCGCGGATTCTGCCCCAATTCAGGGAAAAGGCCGGGGCCGTAGCCATCCCGAAAACGTTCAAAATTGACCAGGGAACGATCAGGGTCGGCAGAGGCGGCGAGTGCGGTCAATAAAAAAGAAGATATCGCTGACAGACCCTGTGAATCCCGTAGGTCCATTCGCCGGAAAATAGAACTGGCAGTTTTCCAGTCGGCGAATCCACAGGCCTGGAGCGCGGATTGGGATTTCGTTTCATCAAGCAAATCGCCAAGGGCAGGTATGTTTTGTCTGTCGTCAATCATCCTAAAGATTATACCGTAGAGAATTGGCGCACCTTATCCATACTGATGATCCAAATTCAGATCAAAAGATGTGAAATGACCCATCCGGGTAATAAAACCTGCGCGAATAGGGTTGCTGGCGTGTATTCTTCCCCGAAATACTCTCCATATGGGGAATAGTTTTATCCTGCCAGCCGCCATAGAATATCAGTATTCAAAACCTGACCTTCGAAAGGATATTACCATGGCTGCTGCAAACTCCTCTCCAAAAATGAAAAAGACACTCGGATTAACGGGTGTCACGGTCAATGCAATGGCGCTGATCGCTCCAGGCGCATTCTTATGGATGACTTATCAACTCCAGGCCGCCAACACGGATATCTCAGGCAAAAGCACTGCATTGGATATGTGGACGGGCATCGTGGTTGCCCTGGTCATTGCATTTTTGACGGCTTTTGCCTTTGCCGAACTGGCGAGACGGTATCCGAATGCAGGCAGCGGGAGCGCCTACTATTTTGCGGAGAAAGCCTTTTTAGATCGAGAAAACCCGGTTCACCGGCGATTTGCCAGAATTGCCAAATTCATTACTGGCTGGGCGGCACATTTGTTTTATTGGGTCTACCCGGGTGTGATGGTGGCTTTTTTTGCTGTTCTCGTGACCTACATTGCCGGTCAATTTGGCCTGGCCATTCCCATCTGGGGTCAGATTTTGGTTGCCTGCGCATTCTCAGCCCTGGTAGGTTACATCGCCATGCGGGGAATCACTGGTTCCACAACCGCCAGCATTGTGATCAATATCATTCAACTCACTGCGCTGGTGGTGTTCTCGGTTCTGGCGATCATGTTCCGGGTTAAGAACCCGCTGGGAGTTTCTCCAAGCGGCTGGTATCACCCGGTGGCAACATCCATCGTTTTGCCGCATAACCTGGCCGGGATGTTGTTCCAATCCACCATCGCCATGCTCATCCTGGTCGGCTTCGAATCCTCCACGGCGCTTTCGGCTGAAGCCAAAAACCCCAAACGGGACATCCCGCGCGGTGTAATCCTTTCGCTGGCAATCCAAGGCCTGTTCGCCTACCTGTTCGAATATTTCGCGGCCAATTATGCCCTGAGCGACAAGCTTGTTTCTGCAGATGGTGCTCTGAAAGGGATTGCAGCAGCGGCAGCCTCCGGCGCCCCGATTGGCGATATGGCCGTGCAAATTGGAAACGCATTCCTGGGTGGAAACGGTTTTGCCTTTATGCTGGTGATCGCTTTTACCGTAGCCATTGCCATCCTGGGCACCACCCTGGCAGCCATGAATACCGGGGTGCGCATCAGCTTTGCCATGGCGCAAGATACCGAGATGCCGGACGTGATGGGCATGTTACATGACAAGTATGCCACTCCCTTCGTTGGTGTAATCATTATGGTAATCGTCTCGGCGCTGATCGGATCGATTGGCGTAATCGGTGGTGTGATGACCCTGACCGGCATCACGCTGGCTTCCAACCTGGGAACATTTGCACTGTATGCTTTAATTTGCGCATTGACCATTGTGGCTTTTGCCGGTGGAAAAGATTTCAACCTGTTCAAGCATGGCATTATTCCAGCCCTGGGCGTCATCACCAACATTATCATGGTGCTGGCAATCTTCATCATCGGTATCCGCTCCGGCGGGATTTCTGCTCAGGCAACCTATCTGGCCCTGGGCGTCTCGGCAGGCTGGCTGGTAATAAGTATTGTTTACTTCATTGTGACCAGTTCCCGGACAGGGAAAGAAATTCTGCCGGCTACCACCGTGATAGGATCAAACGATTAATCATCCAGCTTATTTACTCACCAGGAGCTGGTCTTTGAGGCCGGACTCCTGGTGATTTGGAAAAGTTTTTGTCTGATGAATGAGCGCACAATATTGCCAGGACATGAAGGCAAGCATCTTTCCGGTGTGTGGATCCTAAAAAAAGAAGTACGCGCGCGATTGTTAAAACGCCTAGGAACGATACCAAAATATGGACTGGGTGGATAAAAATCGCCTTTCCGACGTTTCTACTCCATGCATGGTGCAATCGTTCCTGGTGGTTTCAGACAAAAAACAATAACTAATGAAAGATTTTGGCAAAAAATGGAGTCAAAATTCCTTGAGTAAATTTTGGCCAGCAATTGAATGCAGCGGGTTGAGCGAGACAGGCCTTGTCCGGGAAGACAACCAGGATTCCATCCATATTCCGGATGGATCCCACCCGCCGGAATTGGGCCTGCTTTATGCGGTAGCAGATGGCATGGGCGGTTATACGCATGGCGCCATGGCCAGCGCTCTGGCGATCCAAAGGCTGGCCGAGACTTTGTACCATGGGAATGGCAAACCCACCCCCAAATCTTTGCGAAAAGGTGTGGAATTTGCCAACCTGAGCATTTATAAAGCAGCGGAACGGTTGGGCTCCGGCAGGATGGGGACCACGCTTACCGCTGCTTATATCCTTGAAAACGCTCTGCACCTGGTGCATGTTGGCGACAGCCGCGCCTATCTTATCCGTGAACAGCATGCCACCTGCCTGACTGCCGATCACACAACGGTGGGCGACCTGGTGCGAACCAGGCTGATATCTGCCGACAAAGTCCGCACCCATTCGCAACGATCCATATTAACGAAATCGGTGGGCATCGGTCCATTTGTCAAACCGGATATTTCCAGGCATAAACTTCATGAAGAAGATTATTTGATTTTATGTTCGGATGGAGTCTGGTCTGTGATACAGGATGAAGAATTCGCACAATCTGTCCTGGAAGGCAAGGGGGTCGATCAGGTCAGTCAGAACCTGCTGAACCTGGCGTTGGAGAGGCAGACTGACGATAACGTATCGGTGGTTACTATTTATATTCGGGAATTGTCCCCTGCAACACAAAAAATACAACCGCGGCATATATCAAACTTGTTTCGAAACCGAAGGAAACTTGAACGATGAATACCTATGCTATAATTTCTGATAAGATGCTGCAAATTGGGGATCAATTTGACCGCTTTCAGATACAGGCGCACCTGGCCCAGGGGGGTATGAGCGATATTTACCGGGCTTTCGACTTGGTGAACCGCCGGGATGTTGCCATTAAAATACCCGACCAATCCATCATCGGAGACCCGGCCCAATACGAACGCTTCCAGCGCGAATTGGAAGTGATCAATACCCTAAACCACCCGGCCATCCTGAAAGGTCTGGGTTCCGGTAAATACAATCGAATCCCCTACCTGGTAACTGAATTCGTTGATGGTCGTTCCTTGCGCACGATCATTGATGAAGATGCGCCTATGCCACCCGAACAAGCTATCCCGCTCGTCCGAAAAATTGCGGAGGGAATGGCCTATTGCCATGCCAATAATGTGATTCACCGGGACCTGAAACCGGAAAATATCCTGGTTACCGTTGAAGGACAACCGGTTATCATGGATTTCGGACTGGCTCTTACGAAAGGCTCACACAGGGTGACTTATTCCAACCTGAGCGTAACCATGGGCACTCCCGATTACATGGCACCGGAACAAATCGAAGGGCAACGCGGCGACCAAAGAACGGATGTCTATGCACTCGGTACCATATTGTATGAAATGTTGTCAGGAAAAACGCCTTTTACCGGTGATACCAATATGGCGGTGATGGCCCAGCACCTGCAAAAGGATGCACCACGTCTGGACCGGATGAATACGGCAATATCGCTTGAATTAGCTGCGGTTGTTTCTCATTGCCTGGCGCGCGATCCCAATAAACGCTACCCGGATATGCTGGAATTTATCAATGGATTGGATCATCCAGAGACGGTTGATTTGGGGATCCTGGATAAATTGGATTTAGCATCACCTGGCGGCTCTTTTTGGCAATCACAAGCATTCCGAGGGGTTGCAATTGCCCTGGGGATTCTGGCAGTTTTCACAATCCTGGCGATGTTCTTGCAGTCTTTGCATAAGTAGGTGTTCATCTATATATTTTGGAGAACTGCATTTTGAGAGCGTGCGACTACGTCACACACTTTTAAAATGCAACCTTCCCATAATTTTTCTAAAGACATAATAATTAATAAAGAAAGGTCACAATGAATCCTCCCTCCACAACGATTGCTGACATCCTGGCCCGGCTAGAGCAGGAACAGATCAAGTTTATCGACCTACAGTTCACCGATGTAGTGGGCGTAGTTAAAAATGTCACCATTCCAGCCCATGAACTGCCTGAAGCGCTAAAAAACGGTATCTGGTTCGACGGCTCGTCTGTGGAAGGATTTGTACGAATTGCCGAGAGTGACATGCATTTGCGGCCAGACCTTTCCACTTATGCAGTTATTCCATGGTTGAGCGGGGAAGAAGCTACGGCTCGCTTGATTTGCGATGTTTACACTCCGGATGGGCAGCCCTTCCTGGGTGATCCACGCGCAGTGCTGCGCCGTGCCCTGGAAGATGCCAAACAAATGGGATTTTTATATAATACCGGGCCAGAATTGGAATTCTTTTTACTCAAGCCGCATGCAGATGGAAGCCTGATACCGCCCCTGCCCCACGACGACGCCAGCTACTTCGATGCGCCTTCAGACCTGGCGGCCGGCCTGCGGCGCCAGATGGCCACTACGCTGGAAGCGCTTGGTTTGCAGGTCGAAGCCATGCATCACGAGGGTGCACCTGGGCAGCATGAAATCGATTTTCGTTATTCCGACGCACTTTCAACAGCCGATAGCGCTGTGACTCTGCGCGTTGCGCTTAAAGTGATCGCGCAAAAAAACGGCCTGTATTGCACCTTCCTGCCCAAACCGATCCAGGGTATCAATGGAAGTGGGATGCACGTGCATCAAAGCCTGTCCTACGCTGCCAATGGGAAGAATGCGTTTGCCGACCCGGGGGATGCGCATGGTTTATCGAAGATCGCCAAACAGTTTATCGCCGGGCAACTGGCACACGCGCGCGGCATGTGCGCAGTTCTGGCTCCCCTGGTAAATTCATATAAACGATTGGTGGCCGGTTATGAAGCGCCAGTCTATATCAGTTGGGCACGCATCAACCGTTCCGCATTGATCCGCGTACCGCGGGCAACCGAGCCCGAATCCACCCGCCTGGAACTAAGGTGCCCGGATCCCAGTTGCAACCCTTATCTCGCTTTTGCGGTTATGCTGGCGGCCGGGTTGGATGGTATCCGGCGCGAGTTACCTGTCCCCGATGCCACCGAGGAAAATATTTATCTGATCGAGAACCAGCGACAGATGAAAGCGAGTGTGCTGCCCGGATCGCTCAACCAGGCCTTGAATGCAATTGTAGAAGATAAAGTCATTCAAGATGCCCTCGGGGCACACACCTTCGATAATTTTATCAGCGCCAAGCGCCAGGAATGGGAGGAATACCGCCTGGTTGTAACGGATTGGGAACTCGGGAAATATTTACCGAATTACTAGCCCTGCCCTTGCAAGCCGAGGATATTAATAACGTTGTATAAACATTCAGGAGCTGCCAAATTTAGCAGCTCCTGAATGCGCTTAAAGTTCAAAGGAAGCGGCGGAATGGCATACCGTTCTGCGCATCAAATAGTACCCATTTGGGTAATGTACAGACAACTCGGCTATCCCTATAATCCAGCGAATGTTACCCAAATGGGTACTAGCGTTACTCTATAATTTGTGAGGAGGAGCAATCATGGGAGTAATCAACTCCGGGGATACTGCCTGGGTACTGATCGCATCGGCTTTGGTGCTAATGATGGTACCTGCGCTGGCATTCTTTTATGGCGGGATGGTCCGCAAAAAGAATATCCTTTCCACACTTAACCTGAGCTTCGTAATGATCGCGATGCTTAGCATTCAGTGGATCCTTTATGGATATAGCCTGGTATTCAGCCCGGATCATGCCGGCTTGATCGGAGGGTTGAAATATCTTGGTTTTGCTGGAGTGGGCGCTATTCCCAATCCTCTCTATGCGGCCAGCATTCCGCACATGGCCTTTGCGCTTTTCCAAATGATGTTTGCCATCATCACGCCGGCGCTGATCACCGGTGCATTTGTCGAGCGGGTGCGCTTCAAAACATTCTTGGTATTTGCCCTGATTTGGGCAACCCTGGTTTACGACCCCGTGGCTCACTGGGTGTGGGGAGCAGGTGGATTTTTTCATATGCTTGGAGCTTTGGATTTTGCCGGGGGAACGGTGGTGCATATTACGGCAGGCTATTCGGCGCTGGCGTTTGCCATGGTGATTGGCGCCCGCAAGGGTTTTGGTTCCAGAACCTTCGAGCCACATAATATCCCCTATAGCGTCCTTGGAGCGGGGCTACTTTGGGTAGGCTGGTTCGGATTCAACGGTGGGAGCGCCCTGGCTGCCAATGGGATCGCGGTAAATGCCATTGTAACCACCAACACTGCCGCAGCGGCGGCGGGATTGGCCTGGATGGTTTTGAGCTGGCGGGATGATAAACCCAGTGTACTGGGTATTATCACCGGGGCGGTCGTGGGGCTGGTGGCAATCACCCCGGCAGCCGGATACGTGACTCCCTTATCGGCAATGGTGATCGGGGCGGTGGCGGCACCAATCAGCTACTATGCAATTAAGTTCCGCCAACGCCGGAATCTAGACGAATCATTGGACGTTTGGGCCTGCCATGGGATTGGTGGAACCTGGGGCGCACTGGCGACGGGCTTATTTGCATCGAAGGTTGTCAACCCGCAAGGTGCGAATGGCCTTTTCTACGGGAATCCAGCCCAATTTCTTGTGCAGTTATTTACGGTTGTTGTGACGATACTCTTTGCTTTTGGGATGACCTTCCTGATCACCAAATTATTATCCAGGTTCATGGGCTTGCGAGTATCTGATGATGAAGAGGAAGTAGGCCTGGATATCAGCGAGCACGGGGAACAGGCCTACGCCTGAGGCAGGGTATCAGTATGACAAAGAAAATCGAAGCGATCATCCGGGAAGAACGATTTAACGATGTCAAGGACGCATTACGCAAGATCGGTATCGTTGGTTTGAACGTGACCGAAGTGCGCGGGCATGGACGCGGTGGCGGGATCATGCTGACCGGCCGGACCGGCACCTACCAGGTCGATTTGCTGCCCAGGTTTCAGTTTAATATCGTGTTGAGCGACCATAACGTTGAAAAGACCATCACCGCCATCCAGCAGGCTGCCCATACTGGCAATAAAGGTGATGGTATCATTTTTGTTTACCCGGTCGAAGAAGTTGTACGCATCAGCACCGGGGAACGCGGGCACGCGGCATTGATGTATGTGGATGATATTGATGTGCGCGATGGTCTTAAGGATGCCTTGCCTGATAAGCTGAAAACAGCAAAATTGTCGGGATAGATGTTCGACTCTGGAAATAGTACCCATTTGGGTTATATACAGATGGATTGGAAATCCCTATAATCGCTGGATATAATTTCATGATTATTTGAATAAATCGAAATTCAACCAAGGAGACTTTCATATGGCCAAGACAGTAAAAGAAGTACTGGATATGGGGAAAAACGTCAAAATGGTGGACCTGCGGTTCATCGATGTACCCGGAACCTGGCAGCATTTCACCATCCCGGCGCACCGTCTTAATGCCGAGTTTTTCGAGGAGGGGATTCCCTTTGACGGGTCTTCCATCCGCGGTTTCCAGGAGATCCATGAATCCGATATGCTCCTGCTCCTTGATCCGGAAACCGCTTTTCTTGACCCTGTAGCAGAAATTCCCACCCTGGTGATCAGCTGCGATGTGCACGACCCGATCACCCGCCAACCCTATAGCCGGGATGCACGGTATGTGGCCAAAAAAGCTGAAGCCTACCTGAAACAGACCGGTATCGGAGATACCGTTTTCTTTGGTCCGGAAGCTGAATTTTTTATTTTCGATAATGTTCGATATGCCAGCAGTACCAATGAAAGCTTTTATGCCATCGACAGCGCAGAAGGCTGGTGGAACAGTGGAGATGCCAGCAAGCCTAATATGGGTGGCCAGATCCTGCCCAAGCGTGGCTATTTCCCGGTCCCGCCGACGGACACACTTCAGACATTGCGCAGCAAGATCGTCATGGCGCTGGAAGAATGCGGCGTAGAGATGGAACTGCACCACCATGAAGTGGCAACTGCCGGACAGGTAGAGCTCGGTATGCGCTTCAACACCCTGACCCGCATTGCCGATCAATTGTTGATCTACAAATACATTGCGAAAAATGTCGCGCGGCAAAATGGTAAGACGGCAACTTTCATGCCCAAACCCGTTTTTGGCGACAATGGTTCCGGCATGCATGTTCATTCATCCATTTGGAAGAACAATAAGAATGTATTCTTCGATCCATCCGGATATGCTCAAATTTCCGACACCGCCAAGTATTACATCGGCGGTTTGCTGAAACACGCCCCAGCGCTGCTTGCAATCACCAACCCAACCACCAATTCCTATCGCAGATTGGTTCCGGGCTATGAAGCACCCGTGAACCTGGCATACTCTCAGAGAAATCGGTCCGCGGTTTGCCGTATTCCGGTAACCACCAGCGAAAAAGCCAAGCGCATCGAATTCCGTGCACCTGATTCCACCAGCAACCCTTATCTGTGCTTTGCTGCTTTGCTTATGGCCGGCCTGGATGGCATCCAGAACCGCATTGATCCTGGCGAACCGGTAGACAAGGACTTGTATGAACTGCCCGCCGAGGAAGCTAAATTGATCAAGCAGGTACCTGGTTCGTTGAGTGAAGTATTCGCAGCTCTTGAAAAAGATCACGATTTCCTGCTCAAAGGTGATGTCTTTACCATGGATCTTTTGGATGCCCATGTTTCCTACAAGGTCCAGAACGAGCTTGACCCGGTACGCATCCGCCCTACTCCTTACGAGTTCTCACTATATTACGATATTTAGTCTCCGTCAAAATTCAGCCCTTTTGTGAGCGGGAGGCCGAGGAAATTCTCTCGGCCTCCTGTTCATAAGAAGTATCTCGCCGAATATTTCAGAAGAACTGTATTGTGGGTGTGTTCGTTGAAGCTGCTCGCACTCACAATACAGCACTCTCCTGGTTTTTTGTACTTATCCTCCCGCGATAATGATAAAAGTAACGGTGATACAATTTATTATTACAAAGTGCATCTATGACCACTCCAAAAACTGATTCCCGGCTGCTTGAAGCGCTTGCCAGCCTGAATGAAATTGGCGCCACCGTCAACCAGATCGGGTTGGATGGAACGGTTAGCGTCGAGGCCACCCTAAATTTGATCGTCCAGAGTGCCATCCGGGTGGTGCCGGGTGCTTCAGCAGTTATTTATACCTACGACCCGGCACAGGAGAGCTTTATCCGGACCTCCAGGGTGTCGGCCGGGGGAAAGAATCAACCCGATTCAGGCGATGAGCCGCGTGCGAATGGCCTGGGAATACGAGCCATCGACCAGCGCCGCAGGGTGCTTTCCTATGAAGAAAAGGATATTCCGATCCATCCGGTAAGAGCAAGGGCCGGAGCGAATGTGATGGGATGTTTCCCCCTCATCGTGGCCAACCGTCCAGTCGGTGCGCTGTATGTGTATCTGCAGGAAGAGCGACAATTCAGCCAGCTTGAGCTGTTGATGCTGGATAACTTTGTCAACCAGGCAGCCATGGCCATTTATCACGCGCACAACCTGGCAATGATGCAGCATGACCTGGCCCGTAAAGAAGAAGAATTGACGCGTTTACGCAGGGCCGGTTTGCTGATCTCCTCCCGTTTGAGGTTGGAGGAAACACTCGAAGCGATCCTGCAGATGGCATTGGAAGTGACCGGCGCTCATTATGGGATCTTTCGTTTACTGGATAAGAGCGGGCAATTCCTGACTACCAGAGCGGTAGCCGGTGAGCACCTGGCCCGTCCATTGATCGAAGCGTTGCCGCTCAATTCCAATAGCGTCATGGGCTGGGTGGCGCGCCAACGCCAGGCGGCCTGCATTTCGGATCTGCATGAGGAACCCTGGTCTCAAATCTATTATCCCCTGGATGCCAGCCTGGAAATGCGCTCGGAGCTGGCCGTGCCGTTGATCGGGGCGGGTGGCCGGCTAGAAGGCGTCTTGAACCTGGAAAGTCCCGCCATAGGCGCATTTAGCGAAGATGACAGCCACCTTCTTCAGGCTCTGGCAACCCAGGCTGTAATTACCATCCAGGAGGTGAGTCTCTTGGATGCACTCCAGGAGGTAGCCCATCTTTTGCTTACCCAGCCGTGCCAGAATGTTCTCACCCGTCTGGCTGACCTGGCCTGTACTCTCCTGGATGCAGCCACCAGCGCCATTTGGTCTCTGAAGGGGGAAGAACTTGTTTTGGATGCGTCCAGCGGTGGGTACCAGCATGGGGATGCGATTCCATTAAGGAATAGCCTGGCGGGACAGGCCATCCAGAATCGCTCTGCAGTCATCAGCGAGGATGTGCGGATGGATGAACGCTTCCACCGGGTGGACCTGGCGCGCGGTCAGAACTGGGCGCGGGCATTGATCGTCCCCTTATTGTCCGGGACTGCGGATGAGCCCCGGGGAGCGTTCGGTGTATATAGCTCCAGCGCGGCTCCGGGACATTTTGCCGAATCTGAATGGGATAAGAAAGTGCTGGTGTGCCTGGCGGACTACGCAGTGCTGGCCTATCAGAATGCTGCCAGGCAGGAAGCCTTGCGAGCATCACAGGAACAGCGTTCGGTGGCCGAGACATTTGCGGCGGTCGGTGATATTGCATCCAACCTGCTGCACCACCTGAACAACAAGGTTGGGACGATCCCGGTGCGTATCCAGGGAATTGAAGACAAATGCCAGGATACGCTGGCGGCCAACCCATACTTGTCGCATAACCTGGATGAAATTGAACGATGTGCAACCGAAGCCATGGAAAGTGTGCGGGAAAGTCTCTCACATTTGAGACCGATCCGCCTGGAGCCTGTTTTCGTGGCAGCCCGGGTGGCCGATGCAATTCAATTTACCAAACTACCCCCCGGGATTGACATTCAGGTGGAAAAGCTGGATCGTTTGCCGGTGGTGATGGCCGGTGAGCGGACATTAACTCTGGTCTTCACAAACCTGCTCGAAAATGCCGCAGATGCCATGGATGGAAATGGGATCATTAGAATCGGTGGTTCGATTGAAGAGGAATGGGTGGAAATTAGCGTTAGCGACAATGGCCCCGGCATCCCGCCACGCTTGCATGATCACATCTTCGAACTAAATTATTCCGGAAGAGGTGCTACCCGTCCCAGCAAACTGGGCTTCGGCCTGTGGTGGGTCAAGACGCTCATGACGCGCCTGGGCGGTTCGGTCAGTGTTGAAAGCGATGGAATGCATGGCACAAGCTTCCATTTACGTCTGCCTCAAGCTGAGAAACCTGAACGGTTGGGGAAAACCGGATGACGCCGCCGATCATTCGCACCCTGGTGATAGAGGACGACGCTTCCTGGCAGCAAATCTTGAGTGAGATACTCTCGGATGCCGGGCTGACTGTGGATGTAGCCAGCAATTTGGAAGATGCATTGAGGATCTTAAAATCCGAACCGCATCGACTTGCCATCGTGGATCTTTCACTGGGCGGGAGCGACCACCATAATTTCGATGGCCTGCGGATCCTGGAAGCAGTCCGGCGGCTGGACCCGGGCTGCCAGACGATCCTTTTGACCGGCTTCGCCACCGTGGAATTGGCGGTAAGTGTCTTAACCGAATATGGTGCGTTCACCTTCCTGCGCAAGGAGAACTTCCACCGCGCGCAGTTCCGTGACCTGATCGGGCGGGCCTTGGCTAGCGCCCCCGCCGCTGAAAATAAGCATCTGCAAAATCCTGAAACCTTGCCAGGTTCTGTTCCGGAAAATGTCAAAGAAACTGAAGCTCGCGACAACCGCGTCCTGGTTGTGGAAGACGACGCCGGCTGGCGAAGCATACTCTCCGAACTTCTGGAGGATGCCGGTCATGTTGTGCGCCTTTGTGCCAGTTTTGGAGATGCGCTCGGTTATATCCGGCGTGAAAAATTCATCCTGGCTGTGGTGGATTTGTCCCTGACTGCAGAAGTCGTCTGGGAGCAAAGCACATCCCTGGAACACCTGGAAGGCTATGACCTGTTGGCACAGACAAAAGCTGCTGGCATACCGACCATCGTGGTGAGTGGTGTGGCTTCGGTGGACGAAATCCAGCGAGCTTATACCCAGCATTCGATCTTTGCTTATCTTGAAAAACAGGCTTTCGACCGGAATACATTTCGACGGCTTGTCGTAGAGGCGCGCCTTCCCAGCCGGGATGGTAGTGAATTGGAGCGCCTGACAGATAGGGAACGGGAAGTATTCGATTTACTGGCCAGGGGAATGACGAACAAGGAAATCGCCGATGCGCTGGTTATCACCACCAACACGGTGAAACGCCATTTAAAAGCAATTTTTGAAAAACTGGAAGTCCATACCCGCTCGGCTGCGGCCGCAAAAGCGGTCAGCGGTGGGTCCTAGTTCGATTCATTAAAGGTTTCAGCCAGATCTAACTTAAGTCCTTTTTTTCAGCCGCACGGTGTTTCCCCGTGATCATATCCGCAGCACGTTTATAAGAATCCCCTTCTTTTCCAATCACTTCATCCCGGAAACGATAATCGCTTTTTCGTATGAATTCTGCCAATTCGCCCTGCAAGTTTTCCAGGCAGGCGCTTTGGAGTTGAAGGACCTTTGCCTGCTTTTTCCCATCCAGCCTGGGCAGAAGATGCTGCAGGTGCGGGATGCAGAGCCCGCTGGAGGCCTGAAATTCAACAATAAAATCCTGGTTGGATAAAGCTGCGACCAGCGTAGCGATGACACGCTCCTGGGTGGCTTCTTCGATCAAACAGGCCGGACAGGTGCTGATGGGTTTCAGAATGCTGGCCAATTGGCTGCCCGAATTCTGCTTATTTTCCTTGAGTTTCCACAGTACATCTTTCACCAGATCCTGGTATAGGATGGCCTGTCCCAATGCATCAGAAAGCTTCAGGTTAATGGCCTGCCAGGTATGTTCATAACAAAAGCCCAGGCTGTCAACCAGTTTCTGGCGGACACCCGGGTCAAGCATGCTCTCATTGAACGTCCCTTCCATGTAACGGGCTCCTGCCCGCTGTACGAGTGTACATACCGGGCAGCCCGGTTTATGGATGGCCAAGCGGAGTTCATAAAGGGTTTGCGCGTCAGGCATGAATTAAGTGTATCCGAAAGGGACCTAACGTGCAACCGGCACTTGGCACAGAGGCAGGGCCTTCTTAAAGTCCTGTCGGACAACTTCTGCTCGTGATCTGTACAGCCATTTTTACCTGAAATAGCTAGGAATGCCAAGAAAATCTTGAACTTCGTTCTCATTGTAGTCTTAGCGGTTCGATTTTTCGGAATTTCAACCTCAGCTTGCTGACTTTAAGAAACCCCTAGGCACAGAGGATTTTTCTTTTTTTATTATCAGTAGATCTCGACAATGTAGTAACGACTTAAGCTGTTCGGCTAAACAGCGACTGAAGTCGCCACTACAAAGTCTTTTCGCGAAGGAGTGATTATCTACAAATGTTGAATGGCCAGCCAGAGAAGGCCCTCTGTGACTATAATGATGAGACAATCTCCTCCAATAATTTAGAGAGCAGGGCGGAGGAGAAAAATGATGGTAGAAGAGCTGCAAGGGAAAGAACTGGAAGAATTGCCAAAAACAGAAGTAGTAGCCAAAGCCCGGCGACGGCAGTATACGGCTGAATACAAATTGCGCATCCTGCGGGAAGTGGAAGCTTGTCAGGGCTCAGGGGAGATCGGCGCATTGCTGCGTCGGGAGGGGTTGTATTCATCGAATCTGACCAACTGGCGTCGGCAACGGGAAAGCGGCGAACTGGACGGACTTTCGGCACATAAACGAGGGCCTAAGGTGGATCTGCAGGCGGCAGAGCTGGCCCGGCTAAAGCGGGAGAATGAGCGCCTGCAAGAGCGGCTGCGTAAGGCTGAGCTGATCATAGAGGTCCAAAAAAAAGTCTCACAACTCCTGGGGATAACGATCGAAGAGGACCACCCGGAAGAGCCGAGATGATCCAGTCGGCGGAACAGTTAGGGAAAACAGTGGGTGTGCAAACTGCCTGCCAGGTACTGGCAGCACCCCGCAGCAGTCTTTATCGTGCTCGTAAGATACTGGCAGGAGGGCCAAGGCTGCCAGTGGAGCCAGTCGCATCCCCACGGGCATTGGACCTGGCCGAAAAGCAGGAAGTTCGACAGGTGCTCAACAGTCCCCGGTTTCAAGATCAGGCCCCACGCGAAGTGTATGCGACTTTATTGGATGAAGGGCAGTATGTGTGCTCCTGGCGGACGATGTACCGCATTTTGGACGAAAACCAGGCGGTGCGGGAGCGTCGCAATCAGTTACGCCATCCGAATTACGTCAAACCAGAGCTTTTAGCCACAAAACCCAACCAGTTATGGAGCTGGGACATCACCAAACTGCTGGGACCGGCCAAATGGACCTATTATTACCTGTACAACATCCTGGATGTGTTCAGCCGCTACTCCGTCGGTTGGATGATCGCCGAACGCGAGTCTGCCAGCCTGGCCGAAGAGTTGATCGCAGCTACCTGTATTCGACAGGCGATCCAACCTCAGCAACTCACCATTCACGCTGACCGGGGCAGCTCCATGACATCGAAACCGGTGGCATTGCTGATGGCGGACCTGGGCGTAACCAAGACCCACTCCCGGCCGCACGTTTCGAACGATAACCCGTTCTCCGAAGCTCAGTTCAAAACTTTGAAGTATCGGCCGGATTATCCTGGAAGGTTCGGATGTCAACTGGATGCGCGTAGTTGGGCCGGTGCTTTTTTTGATTGGTACAACAATGAACACCACCACAGCGGTCTGGGACTATTGACCCCAGCGGATGTCCATTTTGGTCGAGCCCAGGCTGTGCTCGAACGGCGTCAGCAAGTTCTGGCAGATGCTTACCAAAAGAACCCGGAGCGTTTTGTTAAAGGGCTGCCTACACCGCAGCAGTTACCGATAGCGGTCTGGATCAATCCACCCAGGCCAGCAGTCCTGACCCAGGAAGAGATCCAGCAGTCGTAGTAGTAGCTGTGGGAAAGTGGGCAGCGCGGTTCTGTCCACTTTTCCACAGCTTCCCCGCTGTGAAAGGAGATGGCGATCAGGTCACGAATTACAAAAGAAAGCTACACTAAATTCAAAAAATGATTGTCTCAAACCATTGACACATTCCGAGGCTCCAAAATTATTAGTGTATAATTTACAATATTGAGTTTAGATGAGCAAATTAAGCGCAAAAAAAGATGTGAAATTCGAGCATTTTGAGCATCAGATGTATAAGGCAATTAACGCGAAGCTGAATAATCTGGCTAAGGTAATTACATTTCCGTCAAGCTAACTTCCTTCCACTGACAAGCTACCGTAATACTCATGGCGCCAAAAGTTGGATTCATCCTATTAACTCATGATAAGCCCTCTCAGGCAATAAGGCTGGTTACTACGCTCAATCGTATGTTTGATTGTCCGCCAATCGTTTGTCATAATGATTTCTCCAGAACAAACCTTATTATTGACACACTACCAGATAATTTTTCAATTGTCCGACCTCATATACAGACAGCCTGGGGACGTTTTTCATTAGTAGAGGCTGTGTTACGAGCACTTCAGGTAATGTATGAATCCAAGACCGCTCCGGATTGGTTCATATTGTTAAGTGGAGCGGATTACCCAATTAAACCTGCAAGGCTAATATTACAAGATCTAAACTCAAGCTTATTTGATGTCCATATTAATAATGTGGAACTTAAATACAATTCTTATCAGAACTATTGGCAGAAAAATTGCTATAATCGCTACTGCGGTATTAACCTATGGTTTCCTTTTGTAGACAGGAAATTTCACCTGACCAGACGGAAAATAACCATTAGCAATCCATTATTAGTATCGCGGTTCCTCCCTTTTTCAGACGAGCTTCGTTGCTTTGCAGGAGAGTTTTGGTTTTGTGCTAATCGCAAATCTGCGGAGTATCTCATCAGGTTTTATCACGAAAGACCGGCTTTGGCTGCTCACTACCGCAATGCAAAAAGTCCGAGTGAGTCGTATTTTCAGACGGTATTTTGTAATGCGCCTGAACTTAAAGTCTCTGGAAACAATTGGCGCTATGTAGATTGGTCAAAGGAAGGTCCCCACCCAAAGACACTATTGAGAGAGGATTTACCCAAATTTTCGGCATCATCAGCACACTTTGCTCGTAAGTTTGATGTTGATGTAGATGCCATGGTTTTCAATGACCTTGATACGATCGTTGGAGTTTAGTCTTAGCCCAGCAACTCACCTTATCGCTGGAAACACTTGGGGCCATAGCGGCACTGATGTGGATCTCTTGCACAAAAAACCCACATTGCCTCGCACTACCTGTTGGGGTTGATAAACTTAGAAAAGCGAACAAAATGCGCTAGAAGCCTTCTTAAAGCAATCTGGAGGCAAACCTACTATTACAAATCCCTCCAATCAGTAAATTCTTGACAAGACAGAATATATGTTCTACAATGGGTGCATGGATGACGATATAATCCGTTTACATGCACTTAGCGAGCAAATGTCGTTCGAACCGGCCGAAGAAGCCAGCCCGATGGGCACTCCATACATGGACAAGACGGAAAATTGTCCAGATTCGGTCTTTGTGCACCCGGCAGTCTTACCGAATGGGCAACACATTAAACTTCTCAAGACTTTGCTGACTTCGGCATGCGAGCGGGACTGTTTTTACTGCCCTTTCCGGGCCGGGCGAGATTTTCACCGTGCCACTTTTCGACCGGATGAATTTTCCCGTTTGTTTGTCAAGCTGGCCCAAAAAGGAATTGCTGAGGGTGTTTTTCTGAGTTCCGGTATTACCGGGGGTGGAGTCCGAACACAGGACAAATTGCTCGACGCGGCTGATATTATGCGTCACAAGCTTGGATTCCGTGGTTATATTCACTTAAAGATCATGCCGGGCGCCGAACGGTCACAAGTGGAGCGTGCCATGCAATTGGCCGACCGGGTTTCCATCAACTTGGAAGCGCCCAATAATAATCGGCTAGCAAAGTTGGCCCCGCACAAGCAATTCACTGAAGAATTGCTCCAACCTCTAAAATGGGTTGAAGAAATCAGGCGTACGCAGCCGGACTACAAAGGCTGGAATGGACACTGGCCCTCCTCTGTGACCCAGTTTGTGGCGGGCGGCGCGGGCGAATCTGACCTGGAACTTCTAACCACCACTGATTATCTGTATCGTCAGCTACGCTTACGGCGAGCCTATTTCTCACCTTTTAATCCCATTGAGGGTACCCCGCTTGAGAATCAACTGCCAACGCCGGTCATTCGTGAACACCGGCTTTACCAGGCCTCGTTCCTGCTGCGTGATTATGGTTTCGATTTGGAGGAGCTGCCTTTTGAAAAGGATGGCAGCCTCCCAGTTCAGACCGACCCCAAACTGGCTTGGGCACAAAAAAACCTGGCCGAAAGCCCGATAGAAGTGAACCAGGCAGAGCGAATCACTCTCATGCGCATCCCCGGGATCGGTCCCAAAGGCGCGGAAGCCATTTTAAAGGCTCGTAGGCAGGCAAAGTTACATGACGTTGCTTCATTAAAGAAGATGGGCATACTGGCCGAACGGGCTGCGCCCTATTTACTCTTCGACGGGAGGCGGGCCTCCTACCAGCCCCAGCTTTTCTAGCATCCGGCCATCTGACCGGATGTTTTTTTCGGGAACTTTCTCACCCACTGGATCGTCACTCCTATTGACTTGGTCTTGTCAAACCTGTAAACTGTTAAGTGAGGAAGGAGATGCCCCATGAGAATATTGTATTTATGCTTTATTATGATTCTGCTGTTTGTGCTGGTTGGATGCAACCTGCCAAGTGCCCAAACCACACCCACCTTGCCTGGTGAGGCCTTCACCCAGGCTGCTGATACGGTTGCGGCAGCATTAACGCAGGCGTCTTCATTGGCCTCGCCAACTCCAATGGTACCGACAGATACAGCCACGCCTATTTTTACTAATACCGCGGTCCCAACCAATACGCCTGCCTTTACGCCAACCAATACACCCATTCCTTGCAACCTGGCGAGTTTTGTGACAGATGTGACCTACCCGGATAATACCCATGTTGCCCCTGGCTTGACCTTTACGAAAACCTGGCGTATCCGCAATATTGGTAGCTGTTCCTGGAATTCCAGTTACCTGCTCATATTTGATCATGGCGATGGAATTGGCGTCAGCTCTGGCTATACCCAACAATTAACATCCGGCGCGGTCAACCCGGGCCAAATGGTGGATTTGACAGTTAATCTGACTGCCCCAAGCGCCCCTGGAACGTATACAGGCTACTGGCGGATGCGCGACCCGGGTGGGGTACTCTTTGGGGTTACACCGGCAGGTGGAAATTTCATTGTGAAGGTAATAGTAGTGGCAACGCAATCGATTACTCTTGCACCAGTCACGAGTGAGAGTGGTTCTGTACGTTCTGACGGGGATATTTCACCCGATATCAAGGTTGGAGACTCGGTCGATAACTTTGCTGTCCAGGCATTTATTAGCTATAATATTTCGGGAATCCCCTCGAATGCCACTATAACGCAGGTCCAGGATAATTTTAAGACCTTTACCAATACCGGCGACCCATTTGGCCATCTGGGTGTGTTGAATGGATACAAAACGGATTACTCGTTGCCGCTGGTTGCTGGAGATTATATTTCAGGATTTCCACAAGGAAATGTTATCGATTGGGGGTCGGCAGGTATCCTGAACGTAATCGAAACCCAAACTACACTAAAGCCTGCTTTACAATCCAAGGTTGGCTCTGCACGCTTCAAGTTACGGTTACAGTTCGCAGGAACCAACCACGATGGTATCGCTGATCTTATTACCTTCACCAATCCGAGCCTGATCATTACATATACAACTCCATGACAAGCGAGTCCGTATAATGAAAAATGCACCCGGCTTTCTCAAAAAACGCCGGGTGCATTTATTAACGATTACCTTTTCTTTAATTCATCCCAGGCTCCCACCCAGGGCCGACCCAGGCGATGACCTGGCGGGACGGTCACTTTGTTCAGCTTCTGGGCAGTTTGGGCGGCCACCTGGGCCACGGTGCCCCAGTCATCATTCAGGACGGCCACTTTCATTTTTTCCGCATAGGGAGCAGACCAGGCCCATTCCATGCGGAATTTATCCGCTTTGACCCAATAGTCTCGCTTTTCCCAGGCTGCCACGGAAGTGTCGATTGTTCCAGCGATGATAGACAGGGCCATCGCGATGAAAGCGGCCAGGTCACGCGCTTGGGCGCCAGGCTCACTTTGATGCGCCAGTTCGCGAATCGCAATGACAATTCCCTTTGTTAGGCGTGTCCGTTCTTTTCCGGCACTATCCGGATTAATAACTCTACTCAAGGTCACCTCCGATAAAAATAACTGCGCCATTATACTGCCTAAATTACGAAAGAGCCGGATTACGAGACACGCTTAAAACCCCTTTTTCTTATAAGCAAATGGTTAACATGGATACTGCATTGATTGACGCACTTACCCCTTACGCTTATAATCTTGCAGTTCCGGGGAAGTGGCGGAATTGGCAGACGCGCAAGACTTAGGATTTTGTGCCGCAAGGCGTACGGGTTCAAGTCCCGTCTTCCCCACACTTCTCCATGAAGAAATTTTTTAAAAAAGAAGGAATAAGCATTGAAAATCGAAACCCAACCTCGCGATGACCACCAGGTCAATATGATCGTCGAAATCGAACCCGAACAAATGGAAGGGGCCAAGCACCGCGCTGCCCGTCGGATCTCTGAAAAGAAGACTATCCCCGGTTTTCGGCCCGGGAAGGCTCCCTATGAAGTTGTACTGCGCAGCTTTGGAGAAGGAGTTATCGTCGAAGATGCAGTAGATCTCCTGCTCGACGAAGTTTATCCAAAAGCACTTGAGGAAGCTAAATTGGAACCGGGTGCGGCTGGTTCCCTTGAAAAAGTTGAGGACCTCGATAAGAATCCGAAGTTCACCTTTCTGGTGCCGCTGGCCCCAAGCATTGAACTAGGTGATTATCGTTCCATCCGTCTGCCTTACGAGTGGCAGGAACCTGGCGAAGATAAGTTAAATGAGTTCCATTGAAGAACTGCGCCAGATGTATGCCAAAACCGAGACGGTCGACCGGCCAATCCAAAAGGGCGATTTTGTGATGATCGACTTGAAAGGCGTAAAGGTCAAGGCTGCCGAAGGTGAAGCACCCCTGATCGACCGGCCTGGCCTGCCGATTTTTGTTCGCACAGAGGAAAAGCCTGAAGAATTCCCATTCTCGGGTTTTTCCGATGAGCTGGTCGGCCTGGGCGTTGGTGAAACGAAATCATTTACTCACAAATTTAAAAAGGACAACAAGGACGAGACTCTGCAAGGGCAGGCAGTCAAATTTGATGTAACTGTCAAGATGGTACGCGGTAGCACTCTGCCGGAACTGAATGATGAATTTGCCAAGCAGGCTGGACCTTTTGAGAACGTACAAGCATTGCGCGAAGCTATTAAAGCCAACCTGGCAACCCAATCCAAGGCTCAATATGATGATGATTACTTTGTCCAGTTGATGGAAAAAATCAAGGAAGGCGCAGTCATCAAATATCCACCGCAAGTGGTAGACCATGAAGTTGAGCACGTGATGGAAGATCTGAAAACACGCCTGGCGGACCAGAACCTGGATATGGCAGCTTACTTGAAATCCCGCGAGATGGATGAAGAAAAGTTTGTTGCTGATGAGGCCAGGCCGATTGCCGTCAAAAGGCTGGAACGTTCGCTGGTCATGGATGAAATAGCCAAATTGGAGAAGATCGAGGTAAGCCAGGATATGCTGCAGTCCTCATTCGAGCAGACCTGGGGCGAGTATCAAGGTGATACCGGTTTCCAGAAAATGACGCGCGGCAAATCCCAGCCGCCCAAACAGCTTATGAATGCTGTGGCAATGGAGTCGGCCAACCGTGCTTATGTTCAACAGACCCTTAACCGGCTGAAGGATATTGCCAATGGTGCCGCTCCTGAACTTATTGGTGGAAATGCCGTCTCAGAGTTAATAACTGACGAGCAGCCTGCTGCAAAGAAACCTGCCACGCGCAAAAAAACAGCTGGCACAAAAAAACCCGCCAGTAAAGCTACTCCGAAGGTGAAGAAAGAAGTCGAGGATGCGATTGTGGTAGCCACGCCCGATGTTTCGCCGGATGAGGAAAAGACTGCTTAAATAATAAAAGTTCGTTTTTATCGTTTGAAGAAATGGAGCTAAATATGATACCCGATCCTAAGAACGTTATTCCGATGGTCATTGAGTCTTCAGGCCGAGGCGAGCGAGCCTATGATATTTATTCGCTGCTGCTAAAGGAGCGGATCGTCTTTCTAGGCACGCAGATCGACGACCAAGTAGCCAATGTCATCGTGGCACAGCTATTGTTCCTGAGCCGCGAGGATCCTGAGCGCGAAATCCAGATGTATATCAACTCGCCGGGCGGCGTGATTTATTCCGGGCTGGCAATCTACGACACTATGCAGATGATTCCTAACCCCATCAGCACGGTAGCCGTTGGTGTGACAGCCTCGTTTGGAACCGTATTGCTGACTGCCGGGACGAAAGGCCGTAGATATGCATTACCAAATGCCACCATCCATATGCATCAGCCCTTGGGTGGATCACAAGGCCAGGCAACGGACATTGAAATTCAGACTAAGCAAATCCTGCGCTTGCGAACGCTTTTAAATAACATCATGGCGAAGCATACCGGCAAGTCGGTGGAAGTAATCAAGCAGGATACCGAAAGAGATTTCTATTTGGACGCCAAGCAGGCTGTAGAATATGGCTTGGTCGACCAGGTATTGGAAATCCCCCTGAAGAAATGATACCCGCTGCAGCGGTTAAGTCGCCCTAATTTCATTCGAAGGCCGGATAGGCACTATCCGGCCTTTTTCGTCATAATGCAAAACAAGCACGCCTCAACGTTTGTTTTATACAATTTTTGGAAAATAAATGTCTGATATTTTGCCTGCCGGTATAAGAGCCCTTATTCTTGATATGGATGGGGTTTTGTGGAAAGCCGATGCGCCAATAGGCGATCTGCCCAAAACCTTCGACCGTATGCATGCGCGCGGATTGAAGTTGGCTTTTGCCACCAATAATGGTACACAAACCCCTGAGCAATATGTCGAGCGCTTGGCCAGGTTGGGCGTCCATATCGAACCCTGGCAGGTTGTAACATCTGCACTGGGGATTGCCAACCTGCTCATCCAAAAAATCCCATCCGGCAGCCCAATCTTTGTTATTGGTGGAGTGGGTGTAAAGACAGCCTTACGCGAGTGCGGTTTTAAATTGTTATCTACTAAAACAGCAGAATCAGCAAAGGCTGTGGTGATGGGTATAGATCCTGAGATCGATTTCGAAAAGATGGGTGAAGCGGCTTTACTAGTGCGAAGTGGGATTCCCTTTTACGCCACCAATCCAGATAAAACCTTCCCTACCCCGCGCGGCCAAATCCCCGGCGCGGGGGCATGGATTTCCGTGATTGTCACTGCCACCGGCGTGGAACCGGTCTATGCCGGAAAACCCGCCCCCTATCTACTTGAACTCGCGCGTACCCGCCTGGATACATCAAAGGAACTTACTCTGGTGGTTGGTGATCGGTTGGAAACAGACATTGCAGGAGGCCAGGCGGCCGGGATGAGAACTGCCCTTGTGCTTTCGGGTATCAGCACCCGGGCGCAAGCCGAGGGATGGAAACCGAAAGTAGATATTATTGTAGAAGATTTGGCCACACTGATCGAGTAAGCTATGAAACTTATTTACGACCTTAGCTTGCCTGAACTGGTTTCTTTAATGCTCGAATGGGACGAACCGGAATATCGCGCCCAACAGATCTGGCAAGGCCTTTACCGGCAATTTTGGAATATTCCCGAACAATTTACCAATATCCCGTCTGCTTTACGCACCCGCCTGGCTGAAAACCTGGAATTCAAGGTCCTTTCCCTGGCAACCACGCTAAACTCATCCGATGGACAAACCGTAAAATCCTTGTTTAAATTGCAGGATGGGAAATCCATTGAAGCGGTCTTGATGCGCTACGACAAGCGCAATACGCTTTGCATTTCCAGCCAGGCAGGCTGTGCAATGGGTTGTGTTTTCTGCGCCACGGGCCAGATGGGTTTTAAACGGCACCTTACCAGCGGAGAAATCGTGGCCCAGGTAATGTATTACGCACATTTATTGCACGATGAAAATAAAGTTGCCACAAATGTAGTTTTGATGGGTATGGGCGAACCGTTTCATAATTATGATAATACATTGTCAGCGATCGACCGGCTGAATGATCCGCAGGGGTATAACTTTGGGGCCCGCCGGTTTACCATATCCACTGTTGGGCTGGTACCTGCAATACGTCGTTTTGCAGCGGAAAAGCGCCAGATCAACCTGGCGATTTCGCTGCATGCCGCTGAGGACGCCTTACGGGTTTCCATGTTGCCGGTGGATAAGCGATATCCCATTGATGAATTACTGGCAGCCTGCAGGGAATATATTGAAGTCACAGGGCGGCGTATCACCTTCGAATGGGCGCTTATTAATGAAGTTAACGATACCCCTGAACAAGCGCTCATTCTGGCTCACAAGTTAAAAGGCTTGCTCTGTCACGTCAATGCCATTCCGCTCAATCCCACTCTTGGTTATTCCGGTAAGGCGACCACGCGTGAGCGTGCGGAAAGATTTAAGCAGATCCTTGACGACCATGGGATCCCCTGCACAATTCGTTTGCGCCGGGGGATTGATATCCAGGCAGGTTGTGGTCAACTGGCAAGTCAATTTTGAGTAATTAGTAGTTAAATAGTTATGAGAAAGTGATTGTGTGCTATTGGCTACACGCATTATAAATTAAGTCTTGCTTGTCAGTTTGGTGAGTTTGAAGTATCCTAGACGCGTTCAATATCCTGCACAGGTGCCGTCGCATGTCTGAAAATTCCGAAAATAAATCCTGGCTCGACCGCCCCATCTTCTCTTTTTTCCCTTTTTAAATGGGGAAATCCTTATCTTTGTCCTCATCGTCTTCCTTGCAAGCTTTAGCCGTCTATACGATCTAGGGGTGCGCGTTTTTAGCCATGACGAGAATCTGCATGTTTATTTCTCCTGGCTTTATTCCATTGGAAAAGGCTATCAGTACTCTCCGTTAATGCACGGGCCCTTGCAATTCCATTTGCTGGCGCTAACCTACATTTTGTTCGGCGCCACTAACTTTACGGCGCGCTTTCCACATGCCATTGCCAGCATCCTGACCATCGTTCTGCTTTGGAAATGGCGGCGCTACCTGGGCCGGGCAGGGACGCTGGTAGCCGCCGGTTTGATGCTCATCTCCCCTTTCATGCTTTATTACGGGCGGTATGCACGTAACGAGGCTTTTATTGGTGTCGTTTTCGTTTTAATGCTTTACGCCATGCTCCGTTATCTGGAAACCGGAAAAAAGCGCTATTTATTTCTCTTAACCTTCGCCACCATTCTGCATTTTACCGCCAAAGAAACCGCCTTTATTTATACCGCGCAAGCCTTGTTGTTCCTGGCATTCTATCTGATCAATCGGGTGACCCGGGCTCCCTGGAAGAAAAAGACAGCCTTGAACAGTTTCCTTATCGCACTATCGATAGGAGTGTTGCTGGCAGGCGCAGCACTGGGAATAACGATTTACAATCGGGCTCCAGTTGCGCTTAATTCATCTCAAACCTCTGCGCCGATCCTTCCTGGCCAAATAGCCGGAACATCTGCATCTCCTTTCGGACATTTTTCAGCAGTTTCCATCCTGGGCATTCTTTCCGGCAGCGCGTTCCTTTTGGCAGTCATCCTGCTCGTCATGGGTTATGGGTGGAAAAACCTTTGCCGCGAACGCTCTTTTGACATGCTGATCCTGCTGGGTACATTTGTCCTGCCTCAATTAGCTGCGTTTCCGGTGACTGCATTGGGATGGAATCCATTGGATTACCAGTTCACCTGGCCGGGTTTGAACCTGTCCCTGCTATGGGCAGAAGCGCCAGTTCGAACTGTTGCAATCTTTTTTGTCTTGTCCATCGCATCGGTTGTAATCGGTTTGTTCTGGGATAAAAAGCGTTGGATCGGCTATGCAGCTTTGTTCTGGGGAATTTACATCATCCTGTTTACGAGTTTCTTTAGCAACTGGCAGGGCTTTTTCGTTGGCACAGTTGGCGCGCTCGGCTACTGGTTGCAACAACAAGGCGTGCATCGCGGCGGACAACCCTGGTATTATTACCTGCTGATCCAGATTCCAATCTATGAATTCCTTCCAGCCCTGGGCGTTTTCCTGGCAGCATATTTAGGGCTCCGCCATAAATCCCCTGCCCCTCTTGAAACATCAACCTCCATAAATCCAAGTGGAACAAATGAAAGTATGGAAACGCCGGACATCGCTCCGGTAATACCAGTGGAAAATCTCCCAACAAGTGAAGGGAATTACACCTTCCACCTGTTGATTTTTTGGGCCATTTCCAGCTTAGTAGCTTTCAGTCTGGCGGGAGAAAAAATGCCATGGCTGACCGTTCATATTACCCTACCAATGATCCTCCTGGCGGGCTGGGGGCTGGGTCAAGTTATCGAAAGGGTAAACTGGTCGGAGGTGCGCAAACAGCGCGGATTATTGGCAACCGTGTTGCTGGTGGTCCTGTTTACCAGCCTGGCCAGTGCAATCGACTCTGTATTGGGGGCGAACCCGCCCTTTCAGGGAAAAACGCTTGAGCAATTATCAGCAACGGGTTCTTTTCTGCTTACGGCTGGGGTTTTTCTTGCCAGCACAGGTGGGATAGCTTATCTTCTTTCCCACTGGAAGTTCCGGGATACACTGAGGATCGGTGTGATCGTGGTCTTCGCCCTACTGGCAATCCTGACCGGGCGAACGGCTATTCGAGCAGCCTACACAAACGCTGATAATGCCACTGAATATCTTGTCTATGCGCATGGCGACAGCGGCATCAAAGATGTAATGGACCAGATAAGCACCATTTCAAGCCGGATCGCCGGAGAACAGAATCTCCAGGTAGCCTACGACAACAACCTGCCGAACCAAGGCGTCTCCTGGTCATTCAAATGGTACTTGCGGAATTACCCGAATGCAATCTCCTTCGATAAGCCGGATAACAGCCTGCGCAATTATCCGGTCATCATTGTGGATCAGCAGAATTTCGATAATATCAAGCCAATTGTAGGTACAAATTATTACCAACTGAATTATATCCGGATGGTCTGGCCAAACCAGGACTATTTCGACCTGACCTGGTCACGCATATGGAACGCGATCGCAAATCCGGCCATGCGGGAAGCCGTCTTTCAAATCTGGCTAAACCGGGATTTCACGGATTACGCCAAGGTAACCGGCGAGACAGGCCTGACCTTATCGAACTGGCAGCCATCAGCAAGGATGGAATTATTCATTCGCAAGGATATCGCCGTCCAGATGTGGGAATATGGGATCCTTCAAGCCGCTCCGCTCCAAGCTGATCCCTACGCAAAAGGAACGATTGACCTGACAGCAGACCTGACAATAGGAGCGGCCGGAAGTGGAAGCGGGCAGCTTAAATCGCCGCGCGGTCTGGCAGTTGCCCCGGATGGAAGTCTGTTTGTGGCCGATTCGCTCAATTACCGCATCGAGCATTTTGACGCAACCGGCAAACTGATCCAGGCTTTCGGCACGGTATCACCGGGCTGTCCATACACGAAAGAACCTCCTGCTAGCGTGCCGATCGGCACCTTCTGTGAACCCTGGGGGGTGGCCGTTTCTCCAGATGGACAATGGGTTTATGTTGCAGATACGTGGAACCACCGCATCCAAAAGTTCTCTGCAAGCGGTAAACCGATCAAGGCGTGGGGAACCCCCAATTACGATCCAGCTTCCAGCGGCTCCTTTGGCCTGTGGGGGCCGCGTGGGATTATCGTAGATGCACTGGGACATGTGCTGGTTGCGGATACGGGCAACAAACGGGTCATTGTTTATGATGCGGACGGGAATTTCATATCCCAGTTCGGAGGGGAGGGATCAGATTTAGGCCAATTCGATGAGCCGGTTGGCCTGGCTTTGGATTCCAAGGGCAACCTGTACGTGGCAGACACCTGGAATCAACGCATCCAGGTCTTTGTTCCCAACGCGGATAACACAAAATACACCGTCTCCGCCCAATGGAGTATCTCGGGCTGGCTTAGTCAATCACTGGATAATAAACCTTATCTGGCAGTGGATCAGCAAGGACATATCTTTGCCACCGATCCGGATTCGTTCCGCGTGCTAGAATTTACATCCAGCGGTGAATTCGTTCATGCCTGGGGCCAGAACGGCAACGCATTGGATAATTTTGGTACGCCTTCAGGGATCGCCGTGGATAGCCTGGGTAGCGTCTGGGTGAGTGACGCGGCCAATAATCGGTTGATGCATTTTTCGGTACCTTAATATTCATCAATAGACAGGTTTAATATTCTGCTCAGGAATGGAGACGAAATCGCATGAAACTCCACGAATACCAATCAAAACAGATCTTTGCCAGGTATGGTATCCCTATTCCAAAGGGACATGTTGCTTCCACTGCCACTGAAGCCAAGCAAATTGCCGAGGAATTGGGCGGTCGGGTGGTCATTAAATCCCAGGTGCTGGTTGGAGGAAGGGGTAAGGCCGGTGGTATCCGCCTCGCCAAAACAGCTAAAGAGGCGGAAGATCTTGCCACGCAAATCCTCGGAATGGAGATAAAAGGCCTATCGGTAAGGAAAGTGTTGGTGGATGAGGCTGCCAATATCGTTCAGGAAATCTACCTGGGCATCACAAACGACCGTAGCGCCCGGCGACCGGTTATTATGGGTTCAGCAGCCGGCGGCGTGGAGATTGAGGAAGTGGCCCGAACCAATCCCGAAAAAATCATTAAAATTCATATCGATCCCTTACTTGGCTTGCGCGATTACCAGGCACGTGATATCGCGATTGGCATAGACCTGCCCAAGGAATATTGGAAACAATTCACGGAAATTTGCCGCAGTTTGTGGCGCGCTTATGTAGAATCAGATGCCACATTGGCTGAGATCAATCCACTGGTCATCACCAAGGAAAAACAATTGATGGCACTGGATGGCAAAATGCTCATCGATGATAATGCACTCTTTCGCCGTACCGACCTGGCCGAGATGCGAGATGTAGACGAAGAAGCGGCCATTGAAACCGAGGCGCGTAAATACGGTCTTTCCTTTATCAAACTGGACGGACAAATTGGCTGCATGGTCAATGGGGCTGGATTGGCGATGGCCACCATGGATATTGTGAAGCTATTCGATGGGGAACCTGCCAACTTTCTGGATATTGGCGGGGGCGCCAGCGCGGATAAAGTTGCCGCGGCACTGCGTATCATCCTTTCGGATAAGAATGTTAAGGCCATCCTGTTCAATATCTTTGGCGGTATCACACGCTGCGACGAGGTGGCCAGAGGCATCCTGAGCGCCCTGAAGGAAGTAAAGCCTAGCATTCCAATGGTTGTGCGGCTGGTCGGAACAAATGCAGAAGAAGGCCGGCAATTATTGGCTGACGCCAATATGATAACCGCTGAAACGCTGGTGGACGCGGCTCAAAAAGCCGTTGCCGCAGCAAAAGCATAGGAGACACAGCATGAGCATTTTTGTAGACAAGAAAACCCGTCTGCTGGTGCAAGGCATCACTGGTAACGAAGGCCTTTTCCACGCACGCCAGATGATGGAATATGGCACCAAAGTGGTGGCAGGGGTGACCCCGGGTAAGGGCGGAGAATGGGTGCTGGGCGACAAGGTGCCGGTTTTCGAACTCATGCCGCGCGGCGGTCGATGCTACAGGAGCAAATGTCACCGTCATTTTCGTGCCATCGCGTGGCGCACCGGATGCCATGTTCGAGGCGGCTGATGCAGGTATCCCTTTAATAGTATGCATCACTGAAGGTGTGCCGGTCCAGGATATGATGCGGGTGCGTGAATACCTTGATCAGAAACATGTACGGCTGCTGGGCCCCAACTGTCCGGGTTTGTTGACCACCGGCGAAACAAAGGTGGGGATCATTCCGAATAATATTGCCATCCCCGGAAACATTGGTGTGGTATCGCGCTCGGGTACATTGACATACGAAGTTCTTTACGCACTGAAACAGAAAAACATGGGCGTCACCACCTGTGTGGGAATCGGCGGCGACCCGATCAATGGAACAAACTTCATCGACTGCCTGGATCTGTTCGAGGCCGATCCTCGTACGGAAATGGTTGTGATGATCGGTGAAATTGGCGGAACGGATGAAGAGAAGGCTGCTCAATTCATCGCGGCAACCATGACCAAACCAGTGGTATCCTTTATCGCCGGGCAGACTGCACCTCCAGGCAAGCGCATGGGACATGCTGGCGCCATCATTGAAGGAGGAGCAGGTACGGCGGCAGACAAGGTAAAAGCGCTCGAGGCAGCTGGCGTAAAAGTAGCCCGCTATCCCGAGGAAATCCCTTCCTTATTGGAATAACACAACAGAGGCGACCCGCTGGGTCACCTCTGTTTATTTAAAACATATAGGGGCACGTCGGCGCTCGTGCCCCTAGGAAATATTAATGGTTCTAATTCTTTGTTTTTTGAGATTCGACGAACGTGACCGCGTCGCCTACAGTGACAATCTTCTGGGCATCCTCGTCGGAAATTTCGGTGCCAAATACTTCCTCGAACTTCATGATAAGTTCAACCAAGTCAAGCGAATCGGCTTCCAGGTCTTCGCGGAAACGCGCTTCCGGTTTTATCTTGGTTTCGTCCACGCCCAACAGATCTACTATGATCGCCTTCACTTCATCAAAAGTATTTGCCATGGGGATCCTCCAGGAAATTTTCTTGCCCAATTGTAACCGGGTTGCCAGTATAATTCAATAGACGGAACACGAACCCATGAAAAAAGTTGCGCCCATCGAAACCCGCAAATCTGACCACATAAAGATAAACCTGGAACAAGATGTTCGTTCCGGATTGACCAATGGGTTGGAAAGGTACCATTTCATCCATGAAGCGCTGCCGGAATTGGATCTTGGTAGAGTAGATACCGCGCTAACACTATTTGGCAAAAAGCTGGCAGCGCCTATTCTGATCAGTTCCATGACCGGGGGAACCGAGCAGGCCAGGCTGATCAATCAGCACCTGGCCGAGGCAGCTCAGGAATTTCATGTAGCAATGGGCGTGGGCAGCCAACGCGCGGCTTTGGAGGATCCGCAGCAGATACCCACCTACTCCATCACCCGTAAAGCCGCCCCGGATATTTTGCTTTTCGCCAACCTGGGCGCAATCCAATTGAATTACGGATACGGCATTGACGAATGCCGGCGCGCGGTGGATATGCTTCAAGCCAATGCGCTCTTTCTGCATCTCAACCCTTTACAGGAAGCCGTGCAGGCCGGCGGCGATACCAACTTTGCCGGCCTGGCAAAGAAGATCGCTGGAATATGCAAGAATTTGGAAGTACCGGTAATTGTTAAAGAAGTAGGTTGGGGAATATCAGAACGAACAGCAAAGATCCTGTCTGAATGTGGCGTTGCCGCGATAGATGTTGCCGGCGCAGGCGGGACAAGCTGGTCCCAGGTTGAAATGCACCGGGCTCCAGACGAATTCACCCGGCAACTGGCAGCAACATATCTTGATTGGGGCATCCCCACAGCTGATTCGATCCTGAATGTAATGAAAGCCACACCCGGGTTAATCATCTTCGCCAGCGGTGGATTGAAGGACGGGCTTGACATTACCAAATCTATTGCCCTGGGAGCAACCCTGGGCGGCATGGCCAGCCAATTCTTGAAAGCAGCGGCTATTTCTACCGAGCAGGTTAGCCAACTTATCCAATTGACCCGCCAGCAAATTCGGGTCAGCATGTTCGGTGCAGGAGCAGCTGATCTGGATGCGCTCAGAACCATCACGGTAAATAAATCCATTTAATAAGCAGGCTTCATTAATGTTTTCAATGTCTTCACCCATCCAAGCCATCATATTCGATTTCGGAGGCGTTGTAATCAATTGGGATCCTCATAATCTTTTCGACAAATATTTTGCTAACAACAGTCAGGCGACCAACAACTTTCTGACTGAAATTAATTTCTCTTCCTGGAATCTCGCTCAGGACGAGGGCTATCCTTTCTCCAAAGCGGTTCTTGAACTTTCAGCGCAATTCCCGCAATACGCCCATCTCATCCGCGCCTATGATGAAGAATGGGAGCAATCCATTAGTGGAGTCATTCCGGGGACTGTTGAAATCCTGCACAGGCTAAATGCAGCCGGTTACCGGCTTTATGGCCTTACCAATTGGTCGGCGGAGAAATTCCATTTGGTCAAACATAAATATGAGATTTTCAACATTTTCGAAGATATCGTAGTATCCGGCGAAGTCAAACTCATCAAGCCTGATCCGGCGATCTTCCGCCTACTGCTCCAAAAAATCCATCGTCAGGCAAAGGAATGTCTGCTGGTGGACAACTCGGCGCAAAATATAGAAGTTGCGCGAAAAATGGGCTTTGCAACCCACCACTTTACTACTCCTGAACAGCTTGAATTAAATCTGCATTCGATGGATTTATTGTAATATTGGAGCTTCCTACTGGGAGTTAATCAGCATAATGGCACCGGCCATTGAGAGGAAATTGCAAAATAAAATGAATCTAAAAACCTTTACCGAAAGCATGCTGCCTGCAATCGAAACCGAACTACAACGATTTGTGGCGAAATTGGATGAGCCGCGCACCCACCATTTTCATGAAATGCTAACCTACCACATGGGTTGGAGCGGTGAAGGGAGTGGGCCGGAAGCCACTGGAAAACGAATCCGCCCATTATTGGTGCTTTTGACCTATGCCTCAGCAAGCGCATTGGCTGGCAAAACCGAACTCGAGAGCACGGGATGGAAACGCGCCTTACCTGCAGCAGCCAGCGTTGAACTCATCCATAATTTCTCGCTCGTTCATGATGATATTCAGGACGGTTCTGATCTCCGGCGCGGCCGACTGACCGTCTGGAAGAAATGGGGCATGCCACAGGCGATCAATGCGGGGGATGCATTATTCATCCTGGCACATATGGCCTTGTTGGAAACCAAAGAAGCGGTCCCGCTAGAAATAGCGATGCAAGCCGGGTCAATTATTAATGAAGCCTGCCTGGCACTCAGCAGCGGACAGTTCATGGATATTTCTTACGAAAAAAGAGGCGACCTGGTGACTGAAGATTACTGGCCAATGATCAGCGGGAAGACAGCCGCCCTATTATCGGCCTGTACCCAGGTAGGAGCCACTCTGGCGGGAGCGGAAATGCCAACCCAAGAAAACTATCGTTGTTTTGGTAATTATCTCGGCCTGGCCTTCCAGGTGCAAGATGACTATCTCGGTATCTGGGGTGATTCGGCTCTAACGGGGAAATCGACTGAATCGGACCTGGTGGCAGGGAAAAAATCATTGCCGGTATTGTTTGGGCTTTCTAAAAATGGGACCTTTGCGAAGCGTTGGGCGGAAGGCCCCATCCATTCCGATGAAGTCGGCTTCTTATCCGAAGAATTGCTCGTAGAAGGGGCTAAATTATTTACACAGGAAGCCGCAGATCATATGACCGATCTGGCATTACAATCACTGCGCGCAGCCGAGCCGCAGGGGGAGGCTGGGGAAGCATTATTCGAACTCGCCCAGATGCTTTTAATTAGAAAGGCCTAAAAATCTGTGGATTTTAGAAAATTTGGTATAATCTACGCTGCGCGCGGGTGTAGTTCAGTGGTAGAACGCTTGCTTCCCAAGCAAGATATCGTGGGTTCGAGTCCCATCACCCGCTCAAGACCGTTATATTGTGGGTTTTACTGAGATTAACCTCCGAATACGGGGACTATGTTTTGTCTTGCAGTACTCTAAAGCACTTTCTAAAAAGGCAAGATATCGTGGATCATTGAAGGTAGTGAGCTCCCCAGAGCCGGCAAGGCTTTGCTGACGGCGCGCTCCGCCGGGCACCCTGCCCAAGGTGTCCTTTGACGAATCGCTGGATGTGACCAGCTTCCACCCGAAACCCTCTTATTAGACAACCAGCCCTCCCGCTCCCCCACATCAGCCGCACCCGGGCGAGATCCTGCAGGAAACCGCTGCAGGTAAGTTTTCGTTGGCCCATCACAGTGTGCTTCCTGGACGAGCTGTCCAAATTCAGCATGTGCGTGCTGGAAGGACTGAGCCAGGGGCTCGAAGACAAGGTGGTCACCATCAGCCGAGCGCAAGGCTCACTGTTCTTTCCCATCAATTTCCAACTGGTGGCTGCTATGGACCCAATTAACAAAAACCGTGCTGCGGGCCGTAAAATCCATTTTAGAACAAAAGCTGCCGCGCTTTATTCCAATTTGCGGATTCCTTGTCGAAATAGAATATTCGGTTGCTGAAAAGCAGATCATATCGTGAAATTTATGAGAATCTTTCCAATAAGACAAACCCCCGATAAAAAGGGGCCAGTTAGCTTGAATGTCATCTTGCTTATTGGAATTTCACAATAATATAGAAATTTTTACAGAGGGATACCGGCAATGCCAGGTGGGTAAAAGGGAAGAAGGATTTCCATAAAAAAGAATAAGACAACCTGGGTACCTCTTGACAGGCGCTGGTTTGAGAAATACAATCTAACCAGTTAGTTATAAAACCAACCAGATAGTTAGATACAAATTGAAAGGAAGGAGAAAATGGACGAACCTGGGAGTAGACGCGGCCGGATACACAACGCCGAAGGGGCGCGGCAGGCCATATTGGATGCGGCGGAAGAGGTTTTTGCGGAACACGGCTTCGATGGAGCCCGCGTGGACGATATCGCCAGGCTGGCTGGCTACAACAAGAGCCTGCTCTTTCAATACTTTGGCGACAAGCTAACCTTGTATGCCGAAGTGATCCGCCGGGCCGATGAGCAAACCCGCCTCATGCAGGATGAGGCGCTGAGCACCATGCTGAATGCCGCAACTGCCGATCATACCGATGAGATCAGGAAATTACTGGCCGGATATGCAGGCTGGTATTTCGATTACCTGGTGGAACACCCCCACATCCAGCGAATCTATATGTGGGAGATGGCGGAAGGCTGGCAAACTTTCTCCAAGATTTCTCATTCAGCGTGATTTCGACGATTTGGACCAGTTTGCACCCGTCCTCTCCAGGTTACAGGCGGCCGGCTTGCTGCGATCGGATATCAACCCATTACTTCAGCTATCGTCTGCCCTGTTCATATGTTCCTTATACCTTGCCACTCTGCCGCTGTACAAGACACTCATCCCGGGTGAGGAGTTCACCTCTCCGGCCCAGTTGGCTCTCGCTCGTAGATTTGTAATCGAATTGATCGTCAATGGGCTGCTTATTCCTCCACCGGAGGCAAAGCCCGCATAAGGAGTATCCATGCTGAGACGCTTATGGGCCCTGACCCAGAAAGAATTCATCCAGCTCTTGCGTTTTCCGCTGGCGATGATCGGTTTTACGGTTGGTCCAGCCCTGGAATTGATCCTGTTCGCCGTAGCCATCCATTCGGGTGTGAATCATTTGCCCATGGTGGTATCCGACCAGAGCCAGAGCGCGGCCAGTCAGGCATACATTGGCGCGTTCACAAATTCCGGATCCTTTGACATCCTAGCCGCCTATCCCAACCAGGCCGGCGTGGTGCGCGCCATCGACAGCGGGCAGGCCAGCCTAGGTCTGGTCATCCCGGCCAATTTTGCCGACCAGGTCAACCAGGGAGACGCCAGCGTCTTGATGCTGGTGGACGGTTCGAACTCCTTTGTCACCCAGTCCGCCTCCGCCAGTGCCGCGGCTATTTCCCAGCAATACGCGGCCGGTTTGGCCCACATGAGCTTGGGTTCGCTCGATGCTCATATCCAGATCCTATATAACCCGGACCTCCAGGATCTGTGGTTCCTGGTACCCGCCTTCGGGGCTTTCCTGCTCTATGGCATCGCCCTCAAACTGACCGCCTTCTCCATCGTGCGGGAACGGGAATCTGGCACCATCGAAGCTCTGCTGGTCACCCCCATCCGGCCGATTGAGCTCATGCTGGCCAAGATGATCCCCAATCTGTGCATAGCCATCCTGGATATGGTTCTCACCTTCTCCATCGGGATGTTGATCTTTGGAGTGCCGTTCCGGGGCAGCCTGCTGCTCTTTTCCGTACTGGCCTGCCTCTTTGCAGTGGGCAGCCTGGGCCTGGGGCTGGCAATTTCATCCATCTCCCAAAGCCAGGTGCAGGCCAACCAGCTGGCAACCCTGATGAACATCGCCGTGATGTTTCTGAGCGGTTTCATGTTCCCCATATATGGCCTCCCGGCGCTGCTGCGTCTGCTCGGTTATTCCATGCCGATGACCTTCTTCTTGCCCATTGTGAATGGCATCATCACCAAAGGGATCGGCATCCAGGACCTGTGGCCGTCGGTTCTGTCGCTGGCCGCCCTCACCGTGGCGATCTTCTTTGTCGGCGCGCTGCTGTTCCGCCAGCATCTGGACTAGGAGACATCATGGAATTCAGCTTCCAACGCCTGGGCGCACTCGTCCGTAAGGAAACCATCCAGATCCTGCGCGACCGCCGCTTCATCCTGCTCTTTCTCGGACTTACTTTTGTGCAGCTATTTGTCTATTCCTATTCGGCCTCCCGCACGGTGTACCACATGCCCATGGCGGTGGTGGATCAGAGCCGGGATGCCACCAGCCGGGCCTTTATCCAGGCACTCGTCAATTCGCAGTACTTCGACGATACGCTTTACCTGGGCAGCCCAGCGCAAGCCTATCAGGCCATTGACCGCAGCCAGGTCAAGGCAAGCTTGATCATCCCGCCCGGCTTCGCGGCCAGCGCGCGCGCCGGATCGGCCAGCTTCCTGATCCTGCTGGACGGATCGGACCAGTTCGCCGTCAGTTCTGGCTATAGCGCCGCCGGGCTGGTGGCGCAGAGCTTCGGCTTGCAGCTTTCGGCCGAAAGTGTGATCCGCAGCGGGGCCGTACCCCCTGCTGCCAATGGCAGCCTGCCGATCAATCTTTCCACCGATATCCTTTACAACCCTGATCTGAACGATAGATGGTTCGTGATCCCGGGAATCATTGGAATGATCCTGCAAACTCTGGCGGTGGAACAGGCGGCTATCTTCCTGGTGCGCGACCGGGAATGGGGTACGCTGGAACAGATCCTGGCCTCGCCTGTCCGTCAGTTGGAACTCATCCTAAGCAAGCTGATCCCGCTTGCGGCACTGTGCCTGCTGGCCCTGGGGATGTGCATGGGATTGGGTATCTTTTGGTTTGGGGTACCCTTCCAGGGCAACCTGTTCCTGTTCTTCTGGCTGGCCCTGCTTTTCATCAGTTCCTGCCTGGGCCTGGGAGTGCTCATCTCCACGCGCGCCCACACCCAATTCGAGGCCGAGGCATCTGCAATGATCTTTATGTTGTTCGGCCTGCTCCTTTCGGGTCTCTTTTACCCGCGCGTTGGCATGCCGCTGGTGCCACGCTTGATCGGCGATCTGGTGCCGCTGACGTATTTCATCCAAATTTCACGCGGCATTTATCTTAAAGGCATCGGCATGAACTTCCTATGGAGCGATGCGCTTATCCTGGTCCTCTACACGCTGGTAGTGGTGCTGGTGGCATCCAGGCGCTTCAAGATGCGGCTGGATTGAAAAACAGTATGGAGAAACCATGAACGAACCAGCCATCCTCACCCAAGATCTGCTGAAAGAATTCAAGACCCCCAAGGGCATCCTCACTGCTGTGGATCACCTGAGTTTGCAGGTAGCCCCCGGCGAGACATTCGGATTGATCGGCCCGGATGGCGCCGGGAAATCCACCACCACCCGGCTCATCCTGGGCCTGCTTACCCGGACCGGCGGCGAGAGCCGGGTGCTCGGTTTTGATTCGATGCGTGACATGTACCAGCTGCGCGCCCGGGTGGGCTACATCGCCCAGCAATTTTCCCTGCCGCCCAACCTGACCGTGATGGAGAACATGGAGTTCTCTGCGGGCATACAGTCGGTAAAACCGGGAGAGCAGAAAAAACGCATCCCGGAGCTGCTCGAATTTGCCGGGTTGGGCGGGTTCACCAAACGGCTGGCCGGGAAGCTCTCGGGGGGCATGAAAAAAAAGCTAGCCCTGGCCTGCTGCCTGATCCACGAACCACAGGTGGTTCTATTGGATGAACCGACCCTGGGCGTGGATCCCGTCAGCCGGCGGGAGTTTTGGAGCCTGCTGGGCAACCTGCGGGCTGAAAAGGGCCTGACCATCTTCGTCTGCACACCTTACATGGATGAAGCCGAACGCTGCACCAGGGTGGGATTGATCTATGAGGGCCGGTTGATCGTGAATGATACTCCCGCGAAAATCAAGGCCATGCTGCCCGGCCATATGCTGGAGTTCACTCCCGCGGCCCTGGCGAGGGCGCGCGACCTGTGTTCCGGTCTGGAAGGTATATTGGAAGTGCAGAGTTACGGAGACAAGCTGCACGTCTTTGTAGACAACACCGCCCTGCGCAAAGAGCAGATCACAACCGCGCTGGATGGGCAGGGAATTGCCCACGATGTCCCGCGCGAGCTGGAAGTGCGCATGGAAGAGGCGTTCATCAGCCTCATCCGCCGCCAGACTATATCCAATGGGGGTGGCCAATGACCATCGAAACGCGCATGGCCCAGGGTCAGGCATTCCCCATTCTGGTACAGCACCTGTCCAAGCGCTTTGGCAGTTTCATCGCCGTGGAGGATGTCAGCTTTCGTATCCAGCCCGGAGAGGTGTTCGGATGGCTAGGTCCCAACGGCGCTGGCAAGACCACCACCATCCGCATCCTGCTCGGCCTGATGAAACCCACTTCCGGGGAAGCTTATGTACTGGGGCTGAACTCTGCAACGCAGACCAAAGCCGTGCATGCACAGGTGGGCTACATGTCCCAGCAGTTCACTCTCTATAATGACCTGACCGCCCGCCAGAACATCCGCTTCTACGGAGGAGTTCACGGGATGACCTCCCGGGAATTGCAGCAACGCATTCCGGAAATCCTGTTCATGGCTGGGCTGGAGGGACGGGAAAATGTCCTCACCAGCAGCCTCTCAGGCGGCTGGAAACAACGTCTGGCGCTCGGTTGCGCCATCGTCCACCGTCCACGCGTGCTCTTCCTGGACGAACCGACTGCCGGCGTGGACCCCATCAGCCGCCGGCAATTCTGGGAGCTGATCTACCAGATGGCCAAGGAAGGCGTGACTGTACTGGTAACCACTCACTATATGGACGAAGCCGAATTGTGCCAGCGGGTGGGTTTCATCAACGCGGGGCATCTGGTCGCGCTCGATTCTGTTGCCCAGCTCAAGCGCACACAGATGCGCGGCCAGGTGCTCGAGATAAACACACCAGACCCGGAGAAAGCCATGCTCGCATTAAGCGCCGCCCGGCAAGAAAAAAGCCTTCCGCTGGATGAAGTAGCCCTGTACGGCGCCCAGATCCATGTCGTGGTACCGGATGCACAACTATATAAAGAAGCCATCCTCCGGCTGCTCACCGGCCGGAAAATCCAGGTATCTTCCATCGAGTGGATCCAGCCTACCCTGGAAGATGTATTCATCTCTGCGGTGAAATCCGGCCAGACGAAGCCGTAGCAAGACAATGGACAAATCAATTACGGAAAGGAACTCTCTCATGAACAAGAACCGAAAATCCATGCTCGTTTTGGGCGTCGTCCTGGCGCTCGTCCTCATCGCCGCCCTCGGCTGGTATTTCTTCGTCCGACCATCCACTTCCCTGAATGGGAAACTGGAGGCCGCCTGGAATTCGCTGGTACAACCAACTGCTGCTTCCACCGGTCCATTGACCGCTTCCGGCACCGTGGAAACGACGATGGTATCGATCGCTCCTGAGGTGGCCGGGAAGGTGCTGAGCGTCAGTGTGCAGGAAGGCGATCAGGTCAAGGTTGGTGATGTTCTTTTCCACCTCGATGATACCACCCTCAAAATCCAGCGCGCCATCGCGGCCGCCAATCTGGATAGCGCCAAACTGGCCCTGGCGCAACTGGCTTCTCCGGTGGCCATTGCTAATGCCGGGAAAGCCATCGCCCAGGACCAACAGGATATCGACAACGCCCAGCAGGCGTTGAATGACCAGAAATATTTCACCCAGAATACCAATGCCGTCCAGAACGCCCATTCGGCTTTGGTTCTGGCCGCCCAGGCCCTTTCTGATGCCCAGACGGACTACAGCAAGGTCAATGGTGATCCAAATCTCAATACGCCCAAGGCGTTTGCCTACCAGAAGCTGTATACCGCTCAACTGGCCTATAACAGTGCCCTGTATACCTATAATTTGTGGACTGGCAAGACCAACACCGAATACATCAATATCAAGGCCGGCACCCTGGCGGTGGCCCAGGCCCACCTGGTGGAGGATCAGGATTTATTGCAGGCCCTTCAGGGGAATCCGATTCCCGCTCTCTCCAGCGGGGCCGCGATCACACAGCTCCAGCAAGCCAGGATCAATGTCCAGGTGGCGCAGGACAACCTCGACCTGCTGGACGCTCAGATCGGAGAAATGACCGTCACGGCACCCGTAGCTGGCGTGGTGATGACGCGCGACGTGGAACCCGGTAACGTGGTCAGCCCCGGTGCATCCCTGTTCACCCTGGGCCGGCTTGACCGCTTGACCATCACGGTCTACATCCCGGAGGATCGATACGGGGAGATCAGCCTGGGCCAGGCGACAACCGTTACCGTTGATTCCTTCCCTGGCGAGACTTTTCATGCCCTGGTCATCTACATCTCCGACCAGGCAGTATTCACCCCGCGCAACGTTCAGACCACCTCGGGGCGCGTGACCACTGTCTACGCCGTCAAGCTCAGCCTCCAGGATCCGGCCGGCAAGCTCAAACCTGGTATGCCGGCAGATGTCTCCTTTGCTCCGAAATGATGGCCGCTACCATTCTCTGGTTATATTCTTGTTGAAAAGAGAGCTGGATAAAATGCACGCTAATAGGAAACTCATCATTGCACAGGTGGCGCTTACACTTCTTATCTATGCCCTTCCTCTATTTCTTCCGGTTGGCATTCGCGCCTGGCTGGCTGCCTGGATATTTCTTGCGCTATGGCTCGGTTTTTGGTTTTTTATCCTGGTGTGGCTATTTCTTCGGAATCCCGGCCTGTTCTGGGAGCGGATGCAATTACGCACTTCTGACCAAAAGGGATGGGACAAAATAGTTGGGCCCTTCATTTATATCTCTCTGTTTGGGTGGCTGCTTTTCACTGCCTATGATGCAGCTCACTTTCACTGGTCACCTGTACCTACCTGGCTTCAGGGGACCGGGGTAATCATTCTGATCTGCTCTTTCGTCCTTTTCTTCCTGACATTTCGCGAAAACGCATATTTATCTCCGCTCGTGCGCGTTCAAGAGGATCGAGGCCAAACGGTGATATTCACGGGTCCGTATCATTATGTGCGACATCCGATGTATGCAGCCACGCTCGTGTTTGTGATTGGAACACCACTCTTGCTTGGAGCCTGGTTCGGAATTCTCGTAGGGCCAGTGGTTGCCTTCGTTCTTGCCTGGCGGACAATTTTAGAAGAGCGCACATTGCAAAAAGAATTACCTGGCTACATTGAATACACGCAGAAAGTAAAATATCGTTTTATCCCTTATATTTGGTAGTGCTTGCCGCTTGAGTAGCGCACATCCGAAGCTTGATTTTAGGATTGGCCGTTTGTGACCCGAGCCGTGGCAATGAACCCATGTCCTTAGGGATACACACAATCGAACATTATTTTCATGCATAACCAGGGGGAAAAGGGTAGTTTTGAATGTGGTGATGGAAGCGGATTAATGAACACTTTTCGCAGTAGCGCATAATTTACTATTGCCATTGGCTCCGTGGCGTTCCTTGATTTTTTAAAGGCAAAAATTGCCCAAAAGCAGGTGAAAACCGGCTCCGAAACTCCTCAAAATTGTGGATGGCTTATTTAACCAGTGACCTTGTCGACACCAGTAGTAAGTTATGCGGTATTGCCACTTTTCTCTGAACCTGACATATCAGATTGACCTACTGACTTCATAACCACTTACAGCCCTTCATATATGATTATGATTTCGGCCAATGGGTTCCAGTTTGTTTGAACTATCGTCAGATTCCACCTTGTCGCCGTTCGTTAGACTTTCCCAATGCATAGACTGCACCAGGCCCTTGTTACCAGTGTAGAGATACTGGCAGTTGGCGTCCGCATTGTTGGTCTGCGTGCTCATCTGCCGATTTCGCGTAATTATAAGAAAAGGTTGTTGTGACAGTTGGCCGCAGATTTCGCTCATGTAACCTACACGTTAGCGGCCGGATCATTCGTGTACTGAAAAGCAGTGCCGTCGTCATAGCTGGCAATTACCAGGCAGTCAAATGGATCGTACTGGTAATCGATCGTAACATTCGTTATCAAGCTCTGGCCACCCGGAATGGTCACGACAGCCGTAGAACTGTCTGACAGGATACAGCCATTTTCATCCCCAATCCAGAATTGAACGACTTAATAATCGGCACGGTATCTAATGGAGCCTTGCTGTAGGAATAGAGTGACATAGCCACCGCCATTGGTCACAATGGAAGCACTGACTAGGCATCGGGCTTATGGCATAGGCAAAGCGCTAGGTAGGGCATTAAAGCAAGCCGGCTTCCCATCTTGCAAAAACAATTTATAGAACTCTTCAGTGGTGATTCCCGCTGCATTTTCAAGGGTTAAAAAAGTTGAATTGTAATTCGGTTCATAATTTTCTATCGGAATACCATCGTTTGGAGATTTTAAAATCATCGTGATACTATCCTCGGTATTTCCTCCCTTTCCAAATATTGGACAGATTTTATACAATGAATTCAAATCATCATTTACCGTGTACTCAAGGAGAATTCCTTGAGTATCATAAAAAATATAAATAATATAGAATGAACCGGTAGTACGCCCTTCTCCAGGGAAAATAGAAGAGTAAATTTCAACACGTGAAGGAATTCCCAACTCTGGGATAAGTTTTTCAGGTGAATAGTTTTCCCACATTTTCCTGAATGCAGGAATTTTATCATTTAAGCTATAGATGCCTGGCGAATTCACTGTAATATAATCTACGATCCCATTATGAATATTGAAATCAACATCAGTCTGTAAAAGTCCTTCCGGGAAGTTGATGGTTCCATGAATATTAACCAAAGTCCAACCGACTGAGACAAGGGTCGGCGATAGGTAATGAGTGTTGTCAAACGTAACTATCCCTGCATTGTTCAATATCTTCTCCGCATCCAAACGAATGGTTTTACCTGGGGCAATTCCCCACAAACATGGAAGTTTGCAATTGCTTTGGTTGGTCTCTAATAACGCAATAATATAATTTTGCTGTTGCTCCCATTGCGCATCATCTAAATTTACAGAAGTAGGAATAATGGTGGGGGTCGGTCGAGGAGAAGGGGAAATGGTAGATGTGGGTCGAGGAGCTTGAGTAACAGGAGGAATTGATATTCGTGTAGGAGTCTTAGCATAAATGCCAGGGCTTTTAATCCCGCAACTTGTTATTCCAATTAATAAAAGCAGAATAAATGTCAAGGCGAAATTATGTTTAGTTTTCATTGATACCTCTGTAAGCATGAGCAGTTGCTCACAAATTAATCTTTATCTTCCCGAAACAGCTAAAGCAATCCATGGGCCCATTCGTAAATCATTCCAATAATAACGAGCATCGCCAAAAGATCTATTGTGATTATCGAAGGAATTCCAAATCCAATTCATAAACATATCAGCAAAATCCTCACAGGCCGATCCTCCATTACAACCAGTGTTGTTATTATCAATTATATGCGAGACACCTGGCATATTTCCTCCGTGAGCATAACCTGCAGTGGTTCTTCTATAATTTCCATTTATTACACCACTTACATAATCACCGCTGGGCGTCCTAATAGCGCTACTACCTAATGTTTCTCTGCCAAGACCGTTTATTGCTCGATCGAACTGATGCCCAAATTCATGAGTAATCTGATGCAATCCTTGAGCTAATGGTTCCGGCCCTAGAAAAGTTCCACATCCGTATATTTGTTCTGCCAGTGAACCGCAAATTATTTTGCCGGGTGTCATTGAGTCACATGGACGAGTGGGATGGTTTGGGTCATACTCAATAGTCAAATCACCAAAAACTGTGTGGAAAAGGTCCGAAGAACCTAGCTCCCGGCAATTCACATAGCTGCTGTAATAAATATTTGAACAATAGGAACCATAAGCGCTCTCTAACTTACTAGCGATTTGTTTTACCTCAATTTTGATCTCATTTATATTTCCTGATGATTTCCAACCATATAACGTTAATCCATATTCATCTAAATTGCCTGATGACTCACAGCTGGCTCTTGCTGGAGAATCATAAGGAACATCGGAGCAACCTAAATGACCCGTTGGATCGATATTATTGACAGGGTTTCCATACACATACAACCATTTATTGTATGATGTTGGCTGATTTATGTCCCCTTGCCATGTATCCCGTGTCATAAATTCGCCCATGGCAGGATTGTAATATCTAGCCCTTAAATATACCATGCCGGTTGGATCCGTCTGTTCCCCTGTATACCCAAACATGCTGCTGCCGCTGCCCGCGCTAGTCTCCATATTGCCGAAGGGATCGTAATTCTTCGCCAAGGTAACCGCGCCTGTGGTATCCGCCAGCTGCCGCACTGAGCCGAGCGCGTCACCCAGAAAATACTCCGTGTCCGCACCGGTTGTCTGTGAAATGCGGTCTATGCCGTAGGTATAAGAATTCGTGCCATCATCCAGCACCTGGGGCAGGTCGGAAGCAAGATCCATAGTGAAGGTGGTGGTCACACCGTTTTCGGTCTGCTGCAGGCGGTCTCCGAGGCCGTTGTAGGCGTAGGTAGTCGTGCCGGAGGGCCCGACCACCGAGATCAGCCGGTTGGCAAAATCATAGGCATAGGTGTTCGTGCCATCCGAAAGTAAATTCCCGTTGTTGTCATAGGTGTATGGTACACCGTCTACGCTGGTCAGGCGGTTGGCGCTGTCATAGGTGTAGCTTGTGTTAGCCGGCTGGCCCGTTAGGTTCGCAGCCTGTGTCAGGCGATTTCCGACGGCATCATAGCTGTAGTGGAAGTACTTGCCATCCGAATAATCCGCCGCCGTCAGCCGGTCAAGCGGGTCGTAGGTATAGTTGATCGTGACATTTGTCGGCCCGCTCTGGCCGCCTGGGACGGTTACGGAACCTGCTGTACAGCCTGGCAGGCTACAGCTATTTTCATTCCCGCTCCAGAACTGCACGCCGTTATAGTCGGCTCGGAAGCGGTAGGAAATTTGATTTCGGTTTCATGATAACCTCGGTTGCGATTAATGAACCCGCCAACCTTGACGCGGATCTGGTAAATCCTGCAGCACCGGTGAAAATCATCCTTATTTATGGATGTACTACTAGCAACCCTAAATGCTTTTCGTAGCCATCGAAGTCGGCATCATTATGTAAGAGTTCATGATCGTATTCAATACAATATGTGGCAATCAGGCAATCCAGCGTTTTACGGACGGTAATCCCTTTTTGGCGAAGGAAACGATAGTTCCGGGCGCTTTGGACAGCCAATGCCGGATTGACCATTTGGGGTTGGATAAACTTGGTCAGCATACGGCGGGCGGCTTCAAAATCGACCTCCTGGCGAAAGCCTTGCAACACTTCAGCCAGGATCAAGTCACCAACCAGGATGGGAACCTGGTCCAAAACGCGATTCAAGAAATCGGTCTGGGGCGTTTCCGCGCCGTTGAAGTAATCTATCCAGACAGATGAATCAACCAGGAGCATGAGCTACTCCCCAAAGCGTGACTGGCGTTGTTCGTTTAGGTCGCCATCCCATTTCAATTTGCCACGCAAATTACGCGCTTCACTCTGTTCACGCAACAAGATGAGCGTCCGCAAAGCCTCTTGCACCACCTCGCGTTTGGTCTTGATGCCGGTGAGTTTTTGGGCGCGCTCGATCAAATTTTCATCCAAAACAATGTTAGTGCGCATACTGTCTCCGGAATGTGTATATTTTTCTAATAATGTGTGTATTATACGACAAATTCAACAAAACCTTTGTTGATCTTTTGATCCTTAACAACATAGCTCCTCAACGATCTCGCGACTTCCCCTGGTTGGGCGAAGCAGCCGTGTCAATAATACCGTTGACGTAACTCCCATTACCGTCTACACTTTATCCATGCTTGCGCGAGTGTATTCCTGTGCAGTAATTGGCCTGGATGGCGTGGTGGTGGAAGTGGAAGTGGACTACACCGCCGGCTTTCCGGGCATGACCATCGTTGGCCTGCCGGATGCGGCCATCCAGGAAAGCCGCGAACGCGTCCAGGCGGCGGTGCGGAATGCCGGGGTGCCCTTCCCGCGCAAGCGGCTGGTGGTCAACCTGGCGCCGGCCTCGGTGCGCAAGGAAGGCCCGGCCTACGACCTGCCGATCGCGCTGGGGGTGCTGCTGTACACCGGCATGCTGCCACCCGGCGCGGCCGAAGGGATGCTGGTGGTGGGGGAACTCTCGCTGGACGGGGCCGTCCGGCACGCGCGTGGGGTGTTGCCGATGGCCGCGACAGCCCGCCAGGCCGGTTTCAAGCGCATCGTGGTGCCAGAAGCGGATGCGGCTGAAGCCGCCCTGATCCCCGACCTGGAAGTCATCCCGGTCGCTTCGCTGGCAGCCTTGTACAATCACCTGGCTGGACGCAAAATCATTCCCCCATATATCCGTGTTCCAAAAGAAGATGTTCCGCTTTTCCCACCGACCGATTTCGGCGAGGTGAAGGGTCAGGAGCACGTCAAGCGCGCCCTGGAAGTAGCGGCTGCGGGTGGGCACAACATCCTGATGATGGGGCCGCCCGGCGCCGGCAAAACGCTGCTGGCACGCGCATTGCCGGGCATTTTGCCGAAGATGTCGATCGACGAGTCTCTGGATGTGACGCGCATCTATTCGGTGGCGGACCAACTGCCCTCTGACACACCCTTGTTACAGAACCGGCCGTTCCGGTCGCCGCACCACACCATCTCGCACGCCGGGCTGGTTGGGGGCGGGAACTGGCCGCATCCGGGGGAGATCAGCCTGGCGCATCATGGGGTGCTGTTCCTGGACGAACTGCCCGAGTTCGGCATGCGCGTGCTGGAAGTGCTGCGCCAGCCGCTGGAAGACAAGGTGGTCACGATCAGCCGGGCGCAGGGGTCACTCACGTTTCCCGCATCGTTCCAACTGGTCGGCGCGATGAATCCGTGTCCATATGAGTTTTTCGGCGACCCGGTCTATCGCCACTGATGCTGGCCTATCCGTTGGAAGGCTTTCGATAAACTCTTCATATTTTGGAATAATTGGGGATTGATATGGCATAAGATATTGCCCATAATACTACCATGACCGTGCAGAACATAGTAATTGACACTAATGTCGTGTTCGCTGCCCTTCGCTCCAAACGCGGCGCTTCTTCGAAGCAGTTTAGTCTGGTTAGAACACAGAAATTCGAAATTCACGACTCTGTTCCGCTCATCGTGGAATATGAAAATGTCATCCAACGCCAACAGGAAGAAATTGGTTTATCCTTGAAGGATGTTGCGGCTTTGATCGATTCATTATGTGCATTGGCCCACCATCATGAGATCTATTTCCTTTGGAGACCATCTCTTCCCGATGCAAACGACGAACTGGTCTTGGAGTTGGCTGTATCTGCTCATTGTGATTACATCGTAACGCACTATATGGCAGATTTCAAAAGCGTAGAGAAATTCGGTATCAAAGCAGTGACGCCAAGAGAGTTTTTACATAGTATTCCTGAGGTGTAATATGAGTGCCCTGAGTTTACGCTTTCCAAAATCGCTCCATGAACAACTTCGAGAGTTGGCTCAAGAAGACGGCATCTCTGTCAACCAGTTTATCGTGTTAGCTGTGGCTGAGAAGGTTGCTTCGATTTCCACGATCGAATATCTGCATATTGAGCCGGAGGAGTCCGATAAATTGTGATGGGGAGCTGGCACTGAATATCGATATATCGCTTTTGTCGGTTGCTTCTTATAAATATGGATAACTTACACCAGCACAATCCTCTCGGACGGCGCAAAACATGGCGTCGTCCGATTGACATAAATCGATGAATAAACTGCTTCCCAAGCAGATATCGTGGGTTAGAGTCCCATCACTCGCCCAGTTCTGAACCGTCACATAATTCAGGAATGGCGGTTTATTGTAAAATTCGCATTGCGCATTTTAAACCTCTATGATAAAATGCTGCCCAATATGAAAACAACCTGTCTACACCATCATCACCAGACATTGGCCGGACTCCTTACCGGGCAGGACTGTTTTAAGTAGACCACAAGTCGAAGCAAAGAACACGTCACGTCGAACGCTCCCGGTAAAGGGAGCGCTTTTTTTATATTTATTGGAGGCATTCATGTCAGAAACAAGAGAAATCCGGCTGGCCTTACCAAGCAAGGGACCTTTGGCTGAACCAGCGCGTGAGCTGTTGGAGCAGGCCGGGTTACGCGTCAATCACCCCAACCCGCGCCAGTACCAGGCCAGCATCCCCAACCTGCCAGGCGTGACGGTGCTTTTCCAGCGGCCCGGCGACGTGGTAGTCAGCGTGCGGGATGGTAGCGTGGATTTCGGCATTACCGGCTGGGATGTAGTATTGGAAAAACGCGGCGAGAATGGGCACATCCTGATCATCCACCCGGCCCTGGGATTTGGTCAATGTACCCTGAATGTGATCGTGCCGGAAACCTGGGAGAAGGTGAACACCCTGGCAGATCTGAAAACCCTGCAAACTGAATGGAACCGCCCGTTTAAGGTGGCGACCAAATTCCCGGTCCAGGCGGAGGCTTTTTTCCGAAGCCATGGACTGGAATCGGTAGAATTCATTTCTGCCGAAGGAACGCTCGAGATTGCCCCAACGATCGGCTATGCCGATCTGATCACTGACCTGGTCTCGACCGGCATCACCCTGCGTGACAACCGCTTGAAAAGGCTCGCGGATGGGCAGGTTCTGGCATCCCAGGGTTGTCTGATCGCCAACCGGGAAAGTCTTAAGAACAATCCGGTGACCCTTGGGGTGGCCCGCACTTTACTGGAATTTATCGTTGCCTGCCTGCGCGCTAAAGACAATGTTTCGGTCTTTGCCAACATGCGCGGCGATTTACCGGAAAGCATTGCCCGCCGGATGTTCGCCCAGGCAGTGATCGGCGGCTTGCAAGGCCCGACTCTATCCCCCGTCATCACTCGCCACGGAGAAAAATGGTACGCCGCCCATCTGGTGGTACGCAAGGATCAGCTTTCCCAGGCCATTGCTGAACTTCGTTCGGTGGGCGGCAGCGGTGTGGTCGTCTCCCCGGTCAGTTATATTTTTGAAGAAGAGCCGGCTGAGTACCAGGCCATGTTGAAACAATTGGAGGGTGTAAATGATTAATATTTACGACAGCGAGACCGCCAGGAAGACCATTCTCCGGCGCATTCCCTTCAGCAGCATGACCATTAATTCCAAAGTCATGCAGCGAACCGCTCAATTATTCGGAGAGGGTGTCAGCCCACAACAAGCAGTTGCCCAAATCCTCGCCTCGGTACAGGCGCAAGGCGATGCCGCCTTGCGGCGTTGGTGTAAACTGCTCGACCAGACTGCTCCCAAAGAGTTTCGCGTCCCCTTCGATCGGTTCGAACAAGCCTACCACTCTCTCCCAACCAATCAACTGGCAGCCATGCAAACCGCGGCCGCGCGCATCCGCCAATTCCACGAATTCCAGCCGCTTCCAAACTGGGAGACCACTGCAATGGGCGGGAGGCTTGGCCAGCGCGTTACCGCAATAGAACGGGTGGGCGTCTATGTTCCGGGTGGAACGGCTCCACTTCCATCTTCGTTATTGATGTCGGTCATCCCTGCGCAAGTGGCAGGCGTCCGCACAATCATCGTTTGTACGCCGCCCAATCCTCATCCATCCATCCTGGCCGCCGCCTATCTATGTGGAATTGACCAGGTCTACCAGCTCGGCGGAGCTCAGGCCATCGCCGCGCTGGCTTTTGGCACCGAAAGCGTTCCAAAAGTGGATAAGATTGTCGGTGCCGGCAACCTTTACGTCACGCTCGCCAAACAACAGGTATATGGGATGGTCGGGCTGGATGGGCTGGCCGGGCCAACGGAAACAGTGGTCGTGGCCGATAGGAGTGCCAAACCCGCCTGGGTGGCTGCCGATCTGCTGGCTCAGGCCGAACACGATGTCCTTGCCAGCGCCATCCTGATCACACCTGAACGTTCTCTGGCCGAGGCCGTCCAGGTGGAAGTCGCGCGTCAGATGCAGAACCTGAGCCGGAGCGAGATCATCGCCCAATCGCTGTCTGACCGGAGTGGGATCGTGCTGACGCCGGATATTGAAACTGCCTGTGCTTTGGCTAACGAGTATGCCGCCGAACATACCTGCCTGGCAGTCGCCGAGCCGCAAAAAATGGCCGCGCTCATCCACAACGCTGGCGGACTTTTCCTGGGTGAACATTCCTTCGAGGTGTTGGGGGATTATGTAGCCGGGCCTAGCCACGTCATGCCCACCGGCGGGACAGCTCACTTTGCATCGCCTCTCAATGTGATGGACTTTGTTAAAATCACCAGCATGATCGCCCTGGATGAAGCCACCGGGCGGGAACTCAGCCAGGTAGCCTCAATGATTGCTCACATCGAAGGACTTTCCGCCCACGCCGCTGCAGCAGATTTCCGGGCTCTTTCACTTGAGAACTAACCCTTTATGGTATTGAATATGCGAAAGCCTGCTGCGTTCATTCGTCCACACCTGCTTGGCCTGCCCGCCTACGAACCGATCGTGCCTTTTGAAGTGCTCTCCCGGCAATTGGGCCGGTTGCCCGAACAGATCATCAAGCTGGATGCCAACGAAAATCCCTACGGCATTTCACCCGCCGTTCGGCGCGCCCTGGCTGAAATGAGTTTTCCACACATCTATCCGGATCCGGAAAGTCGTTTCTTACGTGACGCACTTTCAAATTTCACAGGAGTACCTGCTGAATACCTGCTGGCCGGCTCTGGCGCAGATGAGTTGATTGACCTGGTGATGCGCATCTTGCTCGAACCAGGTGACCGGGTGGTCAACTGCCCGCCAACATTTGGCATGTACGCATTCGACACAGAGTTGAATGCCGGTAAAGTCGTAGAGGTTCCGCGCCGAACCGATTTCTCGCTCGATCTGGAAGGCATACGCAGGGCGGTTGAAAGGACAGCACCAAAACTACTTTTTCTTACTTCTCCGAACAATCCGGATGGATCTTTAATTTCGCCAGCCGTGTTAAACCAGCTATTCGAACTCCCCGTTCTGGTAGTTTTGGATGAAGCTTATATCGAATTCGCCGACGAGAATAACCTGCTCGGAAAAAGCCTCAGTGCCATCACCAACGTGCCGGAACGAGAAAATCTGATCGTATTGCGCACCTTCAGCAAATGGGCCGGGCTGGCCGGCTTGCGGATCGGGTATGGCGCTTTCCCGGCCTGGATGATGCCGACGTTGTGGAAAGCCAAGCAGCCTTATAATGTCAACCTGGCCGCAGCGACGGCTGCAATCGAAATCAATCAATGACGCCGCAGTCCTGTCTGAAGTAGTCGCCCATCTGCGTAAGGAACGCACTCGCCTGGTGGCTGCGCTGAACAGAATCCGATACTTGCGAACATACCCAACAACCGCCAACTTTGTTCTCTGCCGGGTTAGTGGCATGCCGGCCGCCCTACTGAAAAAAGAGCTGGCGGAGAAATACGGGATCCTGGTGCGATATTTCAACAAACCCGGCCTGCAGGATTGCATCCGCATCAGCGTAGGCAAACCCGAACATACCGATGCACTGCTCGCGGCCCTATCAGATTTGGACAAGCCAATGTTGTCCAGCTGATTTTCACAATTTATGCCTTATTAGCGAAAGGGATTTTATGCGAACCGCAAACATCCATCGTAAAACCGACGAAACCGATATTTCCATCGAACTGAACCTCGATGGAAGCGGCCAACATGAAATTGCGACCGGGATCGGTTTCCTCGATCACATGCTGGCCCATATTGCCATCCACGGGTTGTTTGATTTAAAGGTAAGAGCAAAGGGCGATCTTTATGTCGACGTGCACCATACCGTGGAAGATGTGGCACTGACGCTGGGAACCGCTTTCGACCAGGCACTCGCTGATCGCAAAGGCATAGTTCGTATGGCCAGTTTCTATGTACCAATGGATGAGACGCTGGCGTTCGTTGCGCTGGATCTATCGGGCCGGCCCTACTCAGTGATCGAGGCAGAATGGGGCATGGCGCCCGTCGGGGATATTCCCACCAGCCTGTTCCCCCATTTTTTGGAAAGTTTCGCCGTGTCCAGCCGCAGTAACCTGCATGCACGAGTTTTGTACGGCCGGGATGACCACCATAAGGCCGAAGCGCTATTTAAAGCCCTGGCCCGTTCCCTGGATGCCGCCACGCAGCAAGACCCGCGCCGGGCAGGCAATATTCCATCCACTAAAGGAAGTCTATAAAAGGAGCAAACCATGTACGACTTATCGCACGATCTATTGGATGCACTTAAAGCCACCCCGGAAACGTTGGCCGGCCTGTTGGACGACGTTGGGGCTGAAAAAGCCCGCTCTGCCATGGGTGGAGATGAGAACTGGTCAGTAGTGGAAGTAATCTGCCATCTGCGCGACGCAGAAGAATTCTTTATTAAACGCTACCAGGCCATGCGCGACCAGGATAATCCTGCGATTGTTGGATATGACCAGGCGGCTCTGGCAATCGAACGCAACTACAAAGGCGCAGACCTGGATACAGCCCTGGAAGGTTTCAAAACCTTCCGGCAACAGGCAGTGACGGAACTTTCAAAGCTAGCTCCAGAGCAGTGGCAGAGATCGGGACAGCATAACGAGATGGGCCAAATTACGATCCTGGGACAGGCCATCCATCACATCAGCCATGATGCCATTCACTGCGCCCAGATCGCCCGGCAGTTGAATGGTGGAAATTAAACGGACATGCCTGACAGGTTCATCATTTTCCCAGCCATCGACTTGCGCGCCGGCAAAGTGGTGCGGCTTGCCCAGGGTGACCCCGGAAGGCAGACTGTTTACGGCGACGACCCTCGCTTTTGGGCAGAACGATGGCAGTCCGAAGGCGCCGGTTGGCTGCATGTCATCAACCTCGATGGCGCTTTTGAGGAAGACAGTCGCCAGAATATGCAAGCGCTCAAGGACCTTCTCGAAGTCGGATTGAAGGTGGAATTCGGTGGAGGCGTGCGCACCAAGGAGACCATCGATACGGTCATTAACCTGGGAGTCAAACGCGTCTTCCTTGGAACCGCAGCGATCCAGAACCCGGCCCTGGTGGAATGGGCCATAACTACATTCGGGCCAACCCATATCGCTGGCGACATTGGCGGCCGGGCTGGTCAGGTCACCATTAAAGGCTGGCAGGAAACCACGTCTCTGAGCATCAGCGAGGTTGGCAGACGCTTTCGGGTGCATGGGTTGGAGTGGTGCGTCCTGACCAATGTGAGCCGCGACGGCGTGAGCTGTGGTGTGGATATAGCCGGTGCAGTTAAGCTTCAAAATGAAACTGGGTTGCAGGTGGTCGCATCCGGCGGCGTCAATAGCATTGGCGAAGTGAAAGCTGTTGGCAAAGCGGGATTGGCCGGAGTCATTATTGGCCGGGCGCTTTATGAAGGCAAAATATCATTGAAAAAATGCCTGAAATCGCTCGCGGAAAATATCTGAGTTCGAAATTCCATTCATCATTCACCCTTCACACTGGAGCTAAATTGATCACGATTGTAGATTACAAAGCTGGAAACCTGACTTCCGTAAAGCGTGCCTTTGATCATCTCGGTATCCCAAACCAGATCTCCCGCGACCCGCAAATCATCCGGCAGGCCGAACGAATTGTGTTTCCCGGAGTTGGTCACGCCGGCGCGGCCATGCGGGTGCTCAAAGAGCGCGGCCTGGATTCCGCCTTAAAAACAGCATTTTCACGCGGAACACCCATTTTAGGGATTTGTATTGGCTGCCAGATCATCCTGAGCCATTCAGAAGAAGGCGACACACCCTGCCTGAATCTGCTGCCAGGCACCTGCACGCATTTCCAGTTCCAGGATGCGACCCTTAAAATTCCGCATATGGGCTGGAATGAGGTGACAGTCACACAGCCGCACCCCGTTCTCCGGCATATCCGCCCAGGGGACGAGTTCTATTTTGTCCATTCGTTTTATCCCCGGCCGATTGATCCGGCAACAGTTTTTGCCACCAGTACCTATGGAACGTCCTTCCCGGTTGCAATCGGGAGAGGCAGCCTGTTTGCGGTTCAATTCCATGCCGAGAAAAGCGGGCCGATCGGGCTAAAATTGCTCGAAAATTTTGCAAATTGGAACACCGGAGAGGCACTATGACCATCAAGGCGAAATACGTTCACACAAATTTAATCGCCGAAGACTGGCGTGCTTTGGCCAGGTTCTACCAGGAAGTTTTCGGCTGCATACCCCTTCCACCTGAACGGGATTTTCAGGGGGAAACGTTAGAGGCCGGGACCGGAATTCAAGGCGCGCACCTGCGCGGTATTCATTTACTCATGCCGGGATATACCGAAACGGAACCCACCCTGGAAATTTTCAGCTACACGCCCCAGGCTGCCCGCCCGGACATATTGGTGAACCGACCCGGATTCGCACATATTGCCTTCCAGGTGGAGGATGTTCCTGCAGCGCTTGCAGCCGTTCTGGCTGCCGGTGGGAAGGCCGTCGGTGAAGTGGTCACCCTGACGATCGCAACCGGCGCAAAGGTTACCTGGTGCTACCTGGCTGACCCTGAAGGGAATTTGATTGAAGTGCAATCCTGGGCTGAATAAGCCTGAGTTGAGGATGGAACCATGTTGAGCAAACGCATTATCTCCTGTCTGGATGTACGCGATGGCAAGCTCGCCAAGAGCATCAATTTTGTGGATACCAAAGATATTGGCGATCCAGTCGAACAGGCACGCAAATATTATGAGCAAGGCCTGGATGAGCTGGTCTTCTACGATATCACCGCCTCCAGCGATAATCGCAACATCATGCTGGATGTGGTCAGCCGGGTGGCCGAACAGGTTTTCATTCCCTTCTCGGTGGGAGGCGGCTTGCGGACGGTGGAGGATTGCAGCCGGGTGCTTCTGGCAGGCGCAGAAAAAGTCAACGTTAATTCGGCCGCAGTAAAGAATCCTGGTCTGATCACGCAGGCATCCGAGGCATTCGGAGCACAGGCAGTCGTTCTTTCCATGGATGTGCGCAGGGTCCAAACTACACCCAGCCTGCCCTCCGGTTATGAGATCGTCATCAATGGCGGGCGCACCCCCATGGATCTGGATGCCATCGAATGGGCTCGTCGCGGTGAAAGCCTGGGTGCAGGTGAACTGGTGGTTAATTCCATCGACGCCGATGGGACAAAGGCCGGCTTTGAGGTTCGCCTGACGCGCATGATCGCTGATGCAGTCGGGATACCGGTCATCGCTTCGGGAGGCGGGGGCAGACTTGAACACATCTATGAAATTCTTACGGATGGCCACGCGGATGCAGCTTTGGTAGCATCCATGTTGCACTATGGAGAATTTACGGTACAAGAAATCAAAGATTACTTATCTGGAAGAGGTATTAAGGTAAGAAATCTGAAGGGATCAATATGATCGAAAATGGTAATCTAAAATTCGACGAAGACGAACTCATTCCGGCTGTTGTTCAGGACAGTCGCACCCTGGAGATCCTGATGGTTGCCTGGATGAATGCAGATTCCATCCAACGAACACTGGATACCGGTGAAACATGGTTCTGGTCCCGTTCCAGGCAGGAATTGTGGCACAAAGGCGCCACATCCGGCAATACGCAAAAAGTGATCCAGATAAAAGTGGATTGCGATGGGGACACTTTGTTGGTTTTTGTTAACCCGGCCGGCCCGGCCTGTCATACCGGTGCGCGTAGCTGCTTCTATCAAGATTTGTGGAGAAACCATGCTCAATGACCTTTTTGATATCATCCTGGACCGGAAAGTAAATCCGCGACCTGGTTCTTACACCAATAAACTGCTCGATGCGAATGTAGATGTCATCCTCCAAAAAGTAGGCGAAGAATCCGTCGAGGTGATCCTGGCAGCCAAGGGACAGGGCAACCAGCGCCTGGTCGAGGAAGTTTCAGACCTGTTCTATCATACAATGGTTCTGCTCGTCCGGCAGGGCGTGAGCCTGGCTGATGTTGAGGAAGAACTCAGGCTCCGCCATGCCAGTAAGGAATCAAAATGAAAATCCTTCTTTTCGATATGGATGGCGTTCTGCTGGAATCGCTTGGCTACCACATCGCTCTACAAGAGACCGTCCGCATCATGGCAAAGTCGCTGGGATTTGGGGATCTGACCCTTTCGGCCGATGACATCGCCGCATTCGAAGCCGGCGGTATCAATAAGGAGTGGGATGAAGCCGCTATCTGCACTGCGTTGTTACTGGAAGCAGTCTGGAAACTGGATCCCAAACGGATACTTCCTGAGAATCTACGGGGGCCAAAATACTCAACCCTCCTGAATCTACAATCCGCTCCTGATTTCAATGCACTTGCACACAAACTTTCATCCAGAGATTTAATTGAATTTCCGCCTCTGGACCGGGCAATTCAACGCTTCACGGAAACAGATCATTTCAGCCCTGTGCAGTATCAAATTTTGCATGAGCTGATAAATGGAGCGCGCGACCCACAGCGCTCGTTAACGCATCGAGTGTTCCAGGAACTTGTCCTTGGCAGCGCCGAATTCACGCATATATATGGTTTGCCCGCCATGCTGGCATGTGAAAGCTACCTGCTGAAACACGATATTTCCAACCTTTCCCCCGCCGAAAGCGCCCGTTTGCTGGACTGGATGTCCAAACCCGGTCACAGCGCCAGCGTGATCACCAGCCGTCCATCTCGAGCACCGGCCGGAATTTTCTCAACCTCCGAAACGGAGTTGGGAGCCGAACTGGTCGGTCTTAAGGAGATCCCGATCGTAGGCTGGGGTGGTCTCACCTGGCTGGCGCAGCAATGCCAGACCGACCAGCAAACCTTTGTCAAGCCATCCCCAGTACATGCCCTGGCAGCTATGCGTGTGGCGTTGGGCGACAATCAACAGACTGCCCTGTTGGAAGCCGCAGCCCTGGTTGAGACCGGAGAAGTTGGGCCTGCCTGGCGGCGGCTGGATGGGGCAGAAGTGTTTATTTTTGAAGACACGCCGGGTGGCATTAAAAGTCTCCAGGCTGCCCGGGAGACTTTGGAAAAAATATGCATTTCAATCAGGCCAAGCTTCTTCGGAATTGCAAGGAATCCGGTCAAGAGAAAGGCTTTACTGGCGAGTGGCGCACAGGTTTATCCAACCTTCAGCCAGGCACTAAACCTCTCAATTTAATCCTAATCGTGAAACTTCTTCTCGCCCGCCTCGATGCGTACAGAAATCCGGTTCGCACTTGGTGGCAGCGGGCAGGACCAGTTATCATTGTAGGCGCAATAAGGATTATAGGCCAGGTTGAAATCCACGGATAGCTTTCCCCTGCCCAGGTCTCCGGGTTCAAGATAACGCCCTGCGCCGTAGGTTTCCTCTGGGGCAGTTGCGTCCACAAATGGGACGAAATAATCAAATCCTCCCTCAGAGACATACACCTGCAGAATCGCATCCTGTCCACCCACACTGAAACGGATTTGTCCAACATGCACATATTCCTGCTCGTCGCCCGTGGATGTGGCCAAAATAACGTGCTCCATCTTTTCTGTCTTTTCAATGGGCAGGTTAAAGCGCAGCTGAATATTTTCAGGATAATACTTTAGGCCTGAAAAGGCCTCTTTCTGGGCCTGGCTTAAAGGTGATTGGGGATCGTTCTTGAAAAAATCATCCTTGGCTCTATGAAAATCAGTTAGTTCGGACATGGAATTTACCCTTTCAGTTATTAAAAAAAGCTACCATTAGCCGGTTCACTTCGTCGGCCTCGTCGTGCTGCACCCAATGGCTGGAATTTTCGAAGAATACAAGCCTGCCATTGTCGCATAACTCGATGGAACGCTGCGCCATTTCTGCGCCAAGCGCAATATCGTGTTTGCCCCACAAAATCAGAACGGGAACATGAACACGGTCATCGGTTTGTGGGACCGAACGATCCCTCAAAACAGCCCGGTACCAGTTGATCATGGCGGTTAATGCGCCAGGCTGGGCCCAGGCTTTTTTATATTCGGCCAGGTCTGCGGGAGTAAATGTGCCAGGTTTCCCGCTGGAAACCAGCAAGCGCCCGGTGGCAGCATAATCATTGACTCTCATCACCCAGTCCGGCAGGCCGGGAATTTGGAAAAAGCCAATATACCAACTCTTAAGCATTTGGCGAAAAGAGCTGCGTAAAGTAGTCAGCATGACAGCCGGGTGAGGCACATTCAGGATTGCCAGGCGTTCAACTCTCTCTGGAAAGTTGATGGCAACGCTCCAGGCGATTGCCGCACCCCAATCGTGGCCGGCCAGGTTGATTTTCTCAATTCGATAATGATCCAACAGACCGATCACATCCAGCACCAGCTTTTCCGTTAGATAAGACGGTAGTCCCCTGGGTTTATCGGAAAGGTTATAGCCGCGCTGATCGGGAACAATCACACGATAACCGGCCGCAACCAGCGCTGGAATTTGATCACGCCATCCGTACCAGAATTCAGGGAAGCCATGCAACAGGAGTACCGGCTTGCCCTGTGGATCGCCAGCCATTACCACATGCAGGCGAATATCATTTGTCTCAATAAAAACATGTTCGTAATCATCCATCATTTATACAAACAACTCTCTACATTCTTGGCTTTAATGCGGGTTTTGGAAGAATTCCGATATCAGGTCAGTAATATCGGCGCTGGTATGCTGGCGCAGGATACGGAAGAAATCCGCCGAGGTTGCCAGCTTGCCAGCCATCTGGGTTGCATAATCCTTTAGAAAGGCAAAAAATACTGCATCCCCCACCCGCCCACGAAGGGCCTGCAGGAACCGGGCTCCGCGCAGGTAAACGGCATTAGCATAGGTTCGAAAATCAACTCCATGATAAATATCGGTATCCACCCAACCGGTTGGGCTGTAAGCATCGATGCGGAAAGCCTGCCAGGCATTTACTTCCGGGTAGTTTTGCTCATAAAATAACCGCTCACTGTAGGTGGCGAGGGCCTCGTCCAGCCAGGGTTCCATCGCCTGGTCACTGCCCACCGAACCGAACCACCATTGGTGGGCTGTCTCATGAACACCAATATCTATCAAGTTATTCAGGACTGTGCCATTCTCAGCAGTGTAGAAATCGCGGCTTAAGAAGAATAATCCATCATATTCCAGGCCGTCATAAAATGGACTTTCAACAATGCTTAAACTGGCATAGGGGTCAGGCCCGAAAAGAGTATCAAAAGTCGCGACCGCTTTGGCAACTTCGCCCAGCACGGTCTGCCCCTGGGCGCTTTCGCTATTGAAGAAATAGCTTTTTATGATCACTCCGTTTACCTTGGTTGAAACCATTTGATAATCAGAACTGACAGAGAAAACAAAGGAACGCACGCTTTCCATACGATAGCGCCAGCCAAAAGTAATCATCTGCGCCGGCGCACTGGCTGCAACAATTCCATGGAAATTGGGGTCAGTCATGTGCAGAGTCATATCGATGCTCTCCACATCATAAGCCAGGTGCTCGCCTACATTCGCGATGGGATGCAACAGCCAGCCTTGCCCGGGTATAAATGGTACGATAAATGGGTACCAGTCGATCAAGTTGGTTTGATAATCGTTATATCCAAAGACATGATAAACATCCGCGGCCGGCAGGTGCAGGTCAAAATGCATAAAGAGATCCAGTGCGCCATCCGGTGGTAATGGCGCAGGCAACGGAATTTCGAGTCTATCATCTTTCAAAGTGAAATTGCTGATGGCTTGGCCGTTGACCGTCAGGCCACTTTGGACGAAACAGCCTTTCCACAAATTTGGCTCGACCGCCAATACCAGATCGTTCAGGTTTCCACCGGTCGAATTGACATAGTGGATGGTTTCATCCGCGTTCAAAATATGCCCCGCATAATCCATCATCACGCTCATTGTATACTTCGACGGAACGAAAGCCGGAGCGGTTCCAGGGGTTAACGTTATCGCGGGAGGTAATATAGTATCAGTCAAAGTTACCTGGGTAAGCGTAGGCATCATCGTTGGCGTATTGGCAGGCTGGAGCGTGGAGGAGCTTGTATTCACAGGCTGGAGCGTGGGAGTGCTGGTATTTTTTTGTGTCGCCGCAGGGGTCGGTGCATCGGTGGCAATATCAGCCTTGGGGCCAAAAGGCGTCAGGGTAGGGGATGGATTCTGGATGGAGGTGGCGGTCGGCCCAATCACCCCAAGCTGAAGGGATGGTCCGTTGCCAGAGCAAGCAGCCATAAGGATGAGCGTCAGAATCAGGAAACACAAGGGTGCACGTTGTGACATTTTCAAGCCTTTTTCCACAAAAGCCCTCGTTTAGGTTGGAAGAGAAAGACAATGAGAAAAATTATTGTCGCGACCAGTACGATGGCTGAGCCGGACACAATATTCAAATAATAGCTCAAATACAAGCCGGCCAGGCTGGAAAACGCCCCAATGCTGGCCGATACCAGCATCATCGGCCATAACCGGCGGGTCAGCAGGTAGGCCGTGGCAGCCGGTGTGACCAACATGGCAGCCGCAAGCCCCACCCCAACCGTTTGCAAAGAAACAACCACTGTCAAGGCAAGTAAAACCAGCATCAGGTTTCGCAAGAGTTCCGCCGGCAGGCGCAAGGTAGCAGCCAGGATCGGGTCAAAAGAGATCACCAAAAACTGTTTATAAAGCAATGCCACTGAAATGAGCACCAACAGCCCCAGGCCAGCGGTCAGCCATAAATCGCTCTGGCTGACCCCGAGTACGTTGCCGAAAAGGATGTGGCTCAAATCCACAGCGTAGGTTTGGATGGAGCTGATCAGCGCCACCCCCAGGGAAAGAGCCGCCGCAAAAAGGATGCCGATGGCTGTATCCTCTTTAACCACTCCACCCTTCGAAAAAAGCCCGATACTGAGTGCGATGACAACTGCCGCGATGGTAGCTCCGACCAATAAGTTTCCATGCACCAGGAAAGCAATCGCCACCCCTGGCAGGATGGCATGCGCCATGGCATCTCCCAGGAATGCCATGCCGCGCAACACAACGTAAGTTCCCATGACTGCGCACAGAATCCCGACCATCACGGAAGCCAGCAAGCCCCGTACCATAAACGCATACTGGAGAGGTTGAATAAACCAGTTCAATTTATATTTCCCTTTTTAAGTTTTTCTTCTTCAGGCGGGCAACAATCATCCACCAGTACCATGCCATCCGGCAATTTTAATAGTTGGGAACCAAATGCCTGGGCCAGGTTTTCCGGCGTAAATACTGACTTCGGTTCTCCAAAAGAAATCAGCCGGCGGTTGAGCAGCAAAACTGCATCGAAACGGCTGGCAGCCAGGTTGAGATCATGGGTAGATATAAGGACGGTAACCTGCTGCTTTCGTAGATGGTCGAGCAAAGCCAGGGTAGCTTCCTGGGTGGTCGTGTCCACTCCCGTAAATGGTTCATCCATCAGGAAGATGTGCGGCTCCTGGGCCAGCGCGCGCGCCAGGAAGACGCGCTGCTGCTGTCCACCGGATAGATCGCTAATGGAACGGTCTGCCATGTCAGCCATACCCATCTGCTCAAGACTTTTTCGGGCGACTTCCCGGTCGGCCCGTCCGGGCCGTTGCAGCCATTTCTGGTGGCCGAACCTCCCCATCAGGACCACATCCGAAACCGTGACCGGGAAATGCCAATCCACTTCTTCGCGTTGGGGAATGTAGGCCACACAATCCAGGTGGTGCCCGAGCGGCAGGTCATGGATGAATATTTTTCCTGAACGCAAAGGCAGGAGACCCACGAGTGCTTTAAAAAGAGTGGATTTTCCGGCACCATTTGGCCCCACAACAGCCACCCGTGCGCCATGGGGAACCTGAAAAGTGATATCGCTTAGTACAGGGGAACCATTATAGGCGACGGAAATATTATCCACGTCCAAACGTGCAGGAGATTCAAGCGTTTTATCCATATTATTTTAAGGCGTCCAATATTACTGTCACATCGTATTTAATCATATCGATATAAGACGGCGCAGGACCGCCTGGCCCGGAGGTGCTTTCCACATACAGATTGGTAATAACCTTGGCACCAGTTTCTGAAGCAATCTCTTGCGCCAGTTTTTGGTTTTCTCCAATATCTAAAAATATCGCCCGTGCATTATTATGTTTGATCGTATCAATCAGACCAGCCATCTGCTGAGCGGAGGGCGATGCATCCGTAGTAACACTCGGGATGATCGCACCTATTATTTTGAAATCATATGCCTTTGCAAAATAACCCAGCGCATCATGGTTGGTGACCAACAACCGTTTTTCAACCGGGAGCTGGCTGACCTGGTTCTTGACCCATTGGTCGAGCGCCTGCAACTTTACGATATAGGCAGCGGCATTCTGAGCATACACATCTTTTCCAGCCGGATCCGCCTGGGTCAAGCCAGCCTGGATTTGCTGAACGTAATTGATTGCGAAGAGTGGATTCATCCACATGTGCGGGTCGCCTTCGGGGTGCTGGCCGGAAGGGTCGGGGGCGGCCACCAGGCCGCTGGTGGTCACGATCACCTGGCGTTGGCCGCCCAGGCTGTCGAGCGTTTTCTGCAGCCAGGCTTCATATCCCAGGCCATTTACGATCAGTACCTGGGCCTGGGCCAACCGGACAACATCCTGGGGCTTGGGTTGGTACTCATGTGGGTCGACCGTGACCGGCAGGAGCGTGTCGACTTTGATCCGGTTACCAGCCACATTTTGGGCTATATCGCCCAGGAATGACTCGGTTGCCATAACATACGGTAAACCGTTGGGCTGGTGATCGGCAGGCTGGCACGCAGCCAACGCCAGACAAGCGATCAAAACGCAATTAATTACGAATGAACGGAGAGGATTCCTAAACATGAAATCAACCGCCTACGAATCAGATCGACAGGCTTTACACAACCCGAAGACTTGCAGCCAATGGCTCTCGATCTGAAAGCCGGTGGTTTTGGAAATCGAATTAAAGAGTGTATCAAGTTGGTCGCCTTCAAACAGAACCGCCTTGCCACAATTTTGGCAAACCAGCAGGTGTTGGTGGCCATCCCCGTTCCTTATGAAGGCCTGGCAACCCTTGGTCTGGTGAACACGCTGAACCAACCCAAGCTGCTCGAGTTTTTCGAGGGTCCGATAGACACTCACCAGACCCAGTCCAGGACAATGTGTACGGGCCGCGTCATACACTTCAACGGGCGTCAATGCGCGCGTCGTGTCTTCCATCGTAGCAACAACAGCTTTGCGCGGCAAAGTAAGCCGGCAACCGTTTTTTTGCAGAATTTCGCACCAATTTCCTGAATCCGTAATCACTTTATCTCTTTCATCTTATTGAAAATTGTTTTCAATTGTAGCATTCCCATTTGCCGATGTCAAACCCGAATTCTTTGTTATATTGCAGTCAATATGTTATTAAGATTAAAAGCCACAATCGCTAGATACGGTTGTGGCTTTCCACAGGTAATTACTGGTTGTTCATCACTGATTGCGCTTGCCTATCCGAATGATTATCAGTTCAGTCTCCTCTCAAAGCCCGTGCTGATGAGCAGTTACTGGACAGATCCACTCCACAGCAGGAGACTTTCGACCAAGCGGCATGGACATCATTTCGCGCTTTTGAAGTAGTAACCTTTGGCGATATCGGCCAGGAGACCGGGTTGCTCTGGATGCCACCCAAACCGCTCCTGGGTCAGAGCATTGGTCGACGGGCAATCAAAGCTGAGAATGCGTCCAATAAAGCCAAAGTAGTCATCAACCTGGCTGAGTGGTACAGACCCAACTGGAATGTTCAGATGGCGACCAATGATGCCTGCAATGTCTCGCACAGGAATACCTTCATCGCCGACGGCGTGCAATAATGCACCTGCAGGCGCGCTTTCCAGCGCGAGACGATATAAACGCGCTGCATCGAGGCGATGCACAGCAGGCCAACGATTCAATCCATCACCCACATAACTTGATATCCCCTTCGTTCGTGCAATACCGATCAGTTGTGGGACAAAACCATGATAGTCGCCCTCACCATGCACCGACCGAGGCAGCCGCATGACCGACACACGCACTCTTTGCGAGGTTAACAACAGCGCAGCATTCTCTGAGAAACGCAGGATGGGAGAATCAAATATCTTCTCGTCCTCTGTCACGATGTGACCTGCGACGAGACCTGGAGTTCCAGCGCTTACGACAAATGGGCGATCAGAACCAGCAAGCACTGCACCAATCGTCTCAATGGCCGCCCGATCCACTTCCGCGCCCTTCGCTATATTGGTACGGTCGTGCATAAAGGCAGTATGGATCACACCGTCCGAGTCCGCCGCACCGCGGAATGTGTCAATGGTTTGAGACAATCATTTTTTGAATTTAGTGTAGCTTTCTTTTGTAATTCGTGACCTGATCGCCATCTCCTTTCACAGCGGGGAAGCTGTGGAAAAGTGGACAGAACCGCGCTGCCCACTTTCCCACAGCTACTACTACGACTGCTGGATCTCTTCCTGGGTCAGGACTGCTGGCCTGGGTGGATTGATCCAGACCGCTATCGGTAACTGCTGCGGTGTAGGCAGCCCTTTAACAAAACGCTCCGGGTTCTTTTGGTAAGCATCTGCCAGAACTTGCTGACGCCGTTCGAGCACAGCCTGGGCTCGACCAAAATGGACATCCGCTGGGGTCAATAGTCCCAGACCGCTGTGGTGGTGTTCATTGTTGTACCAATCAAAAAAAGCACCGGCCCAACTACGCGCATCCAGTTGACATCCGAACCTTCCAGGATAATCCGGCCGATACTTCAAAGTTTTGAACTGAGCTTCGGAGAACGGGTTATCGTTCGAAACGTGCGGCCGGGAGTGGGTCTTGGTTACGCCCAGGTCCGCCATCAGCAATGCCACCGGTTTCGATGTCATGGAGCTGCCCCGGTCAGCGTGAATGGTGAGTTGCTGAGGTTGGATCGCCTGTCGAATACAGGTAGCTGCGATCAACTCTTCGGCCAGGCTGGCAAACTCGCGTTCGGCGATCATCCAACCGACGGAGTAGCGGCTGAACACATCCAGGATGTTGTACAGGTAATAATAGGTCCATTTGGCCGGTCCCAGCAGTTTGGTGATGTCCCAGCTCCATAACTGGTTGGGTTTTGTGGCTAAAAGCTCTGGTTTGACGTAATTCGGATGGCGTAACTGATTGCGACGCTCCCGCACCGCCTGGTTTTCGTCCAAAATGCGGTACATCGTCCGCCAGGAGCACACATACTGCCCTTCATCCAATAAAGTCGCATACACTTCGCGTGGGGCCTGATCTTGAAACCGGGGACTGTTGAGCACCTGTCGAACTTCCTGCTTTTCGGCCAGGTCCAATGCCCGTGGGGATGCGACTGGCTCCACTGGCAGCCTTGGCCCTCCTGCCAGTATCTTACGAGCACGATAAAGACTGCTGCGGGGTGCTGCCAGTACCTGGCAGGCAGTTTGCACACCCACTGTTTTCCCTAACTGTTCCGCCGACTGGATCATCTCGGCTCTTCCGGGTGGTCCTCTTCGATCGTTATCCCCAGGAGTTGTGAGACTTTTTTTTGGACCTCTATGATCAGCTCAGCCTTACGCAGCCGCTCTTGCAGGCGCTCATTCTCCCGCTTTAGCCGGGCCAGCTCTGCCGCCTGCAGATCCACCTTAGGCCCTCGTTTATGTGCCGAAAGTCCGTCCAGTTCGCCGCTTTCCCGTTGCCGACGCCAGTTGGTCAGATTCGATGAATACAACCCCTCCCGACGCAGCAATGCGCCGATCTCCCCTGAGCCCTGACAAGCTTCCACTTCCCGCAGGATGCGCAATTTGTATTCAGCCGTATACTGCCGTCGCCGGGCTTTGGCTACTACTTCTGTTTTTGGCAATTCTTCCAGTTCTTTCCCTTGCAGCTCTTCTACCATCATTTTTCTCCTCCGCCCTGCTCTCTAAATTATTGGAGGAGATTGTCTCATCATTATAGTCACAGAGGGCCGCGCCGCAGACTATCCAAATCCTCCAGATCGCCCCGCAGCACATCTGCTCCCATCGAAGCGACCAACGCGGCGGATTTGTCAGAGCGAGCCAGACCGACAACCTGATGCCCTGCCGAAATCAACTCGCGGATGGTAGCAGAGCCGATGAATCCGGACGCACCAGTGACAAACACTTTCATGGAAAATTCCTCCATTAAACTCAGGGTTAGCATTCGAACTGAGTATACTAATTAATATCAGACTATATTTGTCTTATATGAAATATTATAGGCAATTGATCCCGAGCTGTCAACTATGGGTTCAATTCAATCACAATCAATAGAAGTTTTCCGATTCACCCATTTGATGAAATCATGAGACTGACGAGAAATTCTAAAATTCATCCTAAGTGATGAAAAGGAGCTCTTTTTGCTTGAATACGATGAAATGTTGGCTCAAGCAATCTATTTTTTCACCAAAAGTGAGATTTTTATTAATCCCAACCTTTGACCGATCTGGCGATGTGGAATCCGGGCCAAATTAAATATACAAATCAGCCTGGATTCCTCAAAGTCGGGGGGCTGGAATTACGCGCCATAGTATAATGCGGGGCTGGTCGTTATGCGAATGGCTTAGTTCAAGGATTGCCCTGGAAGGGCCTGTTATTATTTGTCATTCCACATATTTTGTTCTTATAAACTCGTGGTAATATAAAAACATTATGCCCGAAAATGTTAAAGTAGTAGCCAACAACCGGAAAGCCGGTTTTGAATATTTCCTTTTTGAACGTTTCGAAGCCGGGCTGGCGCTGAAAGGCAGCGAAATCAAATCGATCCGCGCCGGACAGATCAGCCTGGCCGAGTCGTATATCCGCGTAGATGAGAATCAGGCCTGGTTGATCGAAGCGCACATTGCCCCATACGTGCAGGCGAACCGCTTCAACCACGACCCGAAACGACCGCGCCGGCTTTTGCTTCACAGCAAAGAGATCCGCGAGATGTGGGATGCCGTACGACAGAAAGGCGTCACCATTGTGCCGATCCGCGTGTATCTTAAAGATGGGCGCGCCAAGTTGGAAATAGCCATAGCCAAGGGTAAGAAAATGCATGACAAGCGTGAGGCGATTGCCCGCAGGGACGCGGAACGTGAAATGGATCGTGAAGCCAGCGGGTAAAATCCGTTGCACCGCCCCCTGATCTTTAAATCGTTTACTTTAAGTTGCTTGTTCCGAACGTTTGTTATAACTTATAGGTCTGGATAAAAGCATCCACCATGTCTGGATCAAAATAGATTCCGCGGTAGCGAGCCAGTTCATCCAAAGCATCCGCGGCTGGCATGCTGCTATGGTAGGGCCGATTGGTAGTCATGGCATCAAAAGCATCTGCGATGGCAAGCAACCGCCCTTCGCGCGGGATTTTCTCCCCTTTAATCCTCCAGGATATCCGCTGCCATTCCACCATTCGTGGTGATTAAGGACATATGGCACCGCCGCTTTGAGATGGTCCACACCTTCCAGCATCTTTGCCCCAACTTCCGGGTGCTGGCGCATAAGCTTCCACTCTTCTTTCGTAAGCGGACCGGTTTTCTTTAATACCTGGCTGGGCACGACGATCTTTCCGATATCGTGCAAAATAGCGCCGAATTCCAGAATGGCGATATCCTCCGTATTCCAGTTCAGCGCAAAAGCCAGGTTAAGGGCCAGGCGGCGGACACGTTCCAAATGACCGGCGGTATATGGATCACGGGTCTCAATGACATTTGCCAGCATGATCACCGTCTGCAAGTGAGCTGCGCGGGTATCAAACAGCTCGATCACCCGGCGCCGGTCGAGGCGGGCCCGAACGGCATTAATTAATTCAGGGGCTTCAAAGGGCTTGAATAAATAATCATCCACCCCCAAAGAACGCGCCCGGTCAACATCCGAGCGTTCCGTACGGGCGCTCAGGAACAAAAATGGTACGGTGATCCCTTCCGGCATGACACGCACCGCTTCAAGCAGTTCGTACCCGTTCATTTCTGGCATCATGATGTCGGATACTACCAGGCTGGGCCGGCTCGTAATGAACAAATCCAGCGCCTGTTTTCCATTAACTGCCGGGCAAACTTCGTAACCTTCGGCTTCAAGGAGATAGCGCATCACATCCAGCAAAGGAGCGTCATCTTCCACCAACAATATTTTTTGCATACTCACCCTGTCATCATAAAAAATTGCATGGGGATTATCATATATTATACGCCATACTTGGCTGCGCCCACCATTGCCTGCCCAAGCGATAATCCGCCATCATTTGTGGGAACCTGCTGATGAATATAAACCGTAAAACCGTCCGCGCACAAATTGGTGGTTGTCCTTTCCAGTAAGATCATATTCTGCCACACGCCTCCGCTCAGGGCCACCTCGCGGATGCCCGTCTGGCTGCGCAGCTCAGCACAAACCTGCCGAGACATTTCAACCAGACCATTATGAAAACGGGCCGAGATAAGTGGGATGGAAACACCGGAGATTGAATCTACAACCAAAGCCCGGAAAGCTTCCTCTACATCTATTACCTTTTCCTTGAGTGCAAAGTGGTACGCGCCTGTTTCCAACGGATCCAGGGCTGCTTCAAATTCAATGGCTGCCTGCGCTTCATAATTGACCTCCTGGCGCAAACCTGCCAACGCGGCAGCTGCATCAAACAGGCGTCCCATGCTGGATGTGCGGGGCGTGTTCAGGCTGCGCTCCAATTGAACACGCAAGGCTTGTTTATCCTCGTAACAAAAATCATTAACCGGAACCAACTGCTCATCCCAATCCAATCCCAACTTCCATAACAAAGCCAGGGCGGTACGTGCCGGCCGTTTAATCGCGGCATCTCCACCCGGGAGAGGAAAATAGTCCAGATGAAATGAGCGCTGGTAGCCAGCATAATCTGCTATCAGGAATTCTCCCCCCCAGATCGCGCCATCATCACCGAAGCCCGTACCATCAAATGCCAGGCCTATCACCGGATGGCTGCCATCCAATCCGTTATCGGCCATACATGCAGCAATGTGGGCGTGATGGTGCTGTACGCGGAACAACGGCAGGTTATTTTCTAGTGAGCATTGCGTCGCATAACGGCTGGAAAGGTAATCAGGATGCAAGTCACATACGATAGCTTCCGGGGTAATACGGAACAGATGCTCGTAATGCTGTATTCCATCCTCGAAGGAGCGCAAGGTCTCGTAATTTTCCATGTCGCCGATGTGATGGCTGACAAAGGCATAACGCTGGCGGGTAACACAAAAGGTATTTTTCAGTTCCGGGCCGGTCGCCAATAAAGCGGGAACATCAACAGGAAGCTGAATGGGATCCGGCGCGTAACCGCGCGAACGACGCATAAAATAGCCGGGGGCATTATGCTTCGCCTGGCCTGAATCCTGATCATTTATTTCCCCCAGCATTGGTACCCGGATGACCGAATCATCACAGCGTGTGCGGATATCCCGGTTGTGTAATAAGAGTGCATCCGCCAAAGTAGCCAGCCGCAGACGGGCTTCGTCATTCCCTGTGGCAATCGGTTCATCGGAGAGATTGCCGCTGGTCATCACTAAAGGATGAACTTCTTCGGATGGAGTCTGCGAGCCGCTTTCCGAAACAAAAAGCAGGTAATGCATGGGGGTATAGGGCAGCATGACCCCGATGGTTGCCTGCTTTGGCGCTACTTCTTCCACGATCGAGCTGCCCGGCCTGCGCCGCAAAAGAACGATCGGGCGCTGACGGGATTCCAGCAAAGTGCGTTCAGCGTCGCTTACATAACAGTACTTTTGGATTGTTTCCAGATCCGGCATCATCAGGGCAAAAGGTTTATCCACCCGCAGCTTACGTTTACGCAGCTCCGTCACTGCTTCAAGGTTGAGGGCGTCGCAGGCCAGGTGAAAACCGCCCAGGCCCTTAATGGCCACGATCTTCCCATGTTTGAGAAGCCCCCGGGTTGCTAAAATGGCATCGTCACGCTCTGCAATACGAACGCCATCCGTCCCTTCCAGCCAAATTTGCGGACCGCAAACCGGGCAGGCAACCGGTTGGGCGTGAAAACGCCGGTCGAGCGGGTTGGCATATTCAGCCGCACAATCCGGGCACATCTCGAAAGGCGCCATGGTGGTGTTGGGACGATCATATGGAATATCGGTAATAATGGTAAAACGCGGCCCGCAATTGGTACAGTTGATGAATGGGTAGCGATAGCGCCGGTTGGATGGATCAAGCAGTTCGCGCAGGCAATCCGGACAGATACTCACATCCGGAGAAATGGGCTGGAAAGCACCTGACAGCGCCTCCGAGCTGACAATTTCAAAACCACTAAACCCATGCGCTGCCTCAATAGAAACATCCAAGGAATCAATTCTTGCCAAAGGTGGGAGTTCGGACTTCAGCGAATTGACGAAAGCGTCTATGGAGGAGGCCGTTCCATCCACCTGGATATCTACGCCGGCGGAAGTGTTGCGCACCCAACCATTTAACCCCAAACGGACTGCCAGCCCATACACAAAGGGCCGGAAGCCAACACCCTGAACTATCCCGGAAACATGAATTTTTGCGCCGCGCATGTCTGTCATAATTTATTTTCTAACTGTGCAACTCAACCTCAACCTGATGAGGTCTACCTGGGGTTAATGAGGCGATCAGACTGCGTGGGACGATTACAGGTGAACCGGCAAGATCAATCGCCCTTTCTTCTAGGTAGACTGAATGAATCTTGTAGTTGCCATAATCCAACCCATCCGGGTTGTGGTAGCTAATTTCCAGATCCCGGTCGGCAAAACGGATGGTTATCCGCGCCATCTCTTCCGAATCGAACTGTCCTGCCATCAATTTCGGATCCAGTACCAGGTCGCCCAACGCTCCTCTGGCACCAAACATTTCGGTCACCAGAGTCAGCATATACCAGCTGGCCGCGCCGGTCAAATAGGTGTACATGCCACGGCCATGATTATTGATATATTCCGGGATGCCCGGATATATGTGGCTATGCGCAAATTGCTGACAGTGCTGATAGATCCCTTCCAGCACTTTATAGCCTTGCTTGGCCAGCCCGCGCTGGTAAAGAGCATAGGCGTACATGACCGCCATGTGGCTGAACATGGCCCCATTCTCTTTATGGCCATATGCAAATCCGAAGGCGCGTCCTAGATCCGGCAACACTTCTCCAAAATCCGTATTTAACCGGTATCCACCAACCCCGGGATCGAATAGATACCGGTCAGCGGAACGGACAATTTCATCTGCCTGGTCACTGCTGGCAACTCCTCCCAGCAAGGCGAACACCTGGCCGGTCAGGGTCATGCGCGCGCCCTTTGGAAAGTCGCCTTCCACCCGCAACCCTTTATTGTCATAATAACCGTTGAACCAGCCAAAACCGGCGGAATTGGTCAGCCATTCCTGTGCGCGGAGGTGACTCATGAGCCAGTCTGCCTTGGCAGACAGATCTGCCGCCAGATCCTTGATAGACACGAAAGTCTTCCGGCCGGAAATTGTATGGGCACAACTGGTGAAATATTCTGCCAGGATGGCCTGCTTGGCCGAAATTGAATTGTAATCCAGCGCAGCTCCCAATGTATCCAGTAAGGGAAGCATTTCGTAAGCAATTTCCACTTCGGTTCGATCAAGCTTTTCAAGCGCCAGGACCCATTCGCTCAACCGCCGGAGATTACCCGCATACATGGCTGTAAAAGCGACGCTTTCGCCACGCTGGCTGGCCATATCCATCGCATCGTTCCAATCCGCTCCCTCCAGCAGGATATTATTGTGTTCACCCACATTAAAAAACGGCACCAGATGCTGAACAAGCAAATGTTCGAGAATAGTCCCCAGATAGGGTTCGCCAATCGCTGTGCGTAACAAGGTGCCCTGTTCAGACAACCAGGCCTTGTCCACGAACCTGGCCCGCCCGGCCAGGCGGTCTTTAAAATATACTTGAGGCCGTAACAGGAAAGCCAGGTCTCCGCTCTGATCGATATACAACCCCGTGGTAAGTAATGGCCAGACCCCATGGTCCATCCAGACCCGGGGAATGTTGTTGCGGTCAGCCTTGAACTCACCCGGGCGCGAGCCAATGATGGTAGCGTTGCTGCCATCCATGCGCACACCGCCAAAATTATCATATAGCATTTGGCCGACATCCCCACTCTCCATCATCAGCAGCGCCAGAATATCCTGCCAGAGGTCGCGCCAACCCCGCCCACCGCGCCCATAATCATGGTACGGCAGGAATGAATTTCCAAAGATCCGGCGCAGTACCGGCTGGATCGTGACCCAACGTAACCAGCCTTCGTAACGCGCGTCCCCGGTATGAATGCGCGGTATTTCAAGTTTGGACTTCCAATACTGATTCGTTTTTTCCAGCCAGGCATCGAAGCGCTCCAAACTGCCATATTCCTGGATGAGGCTTTCTGACTCGTCCGCCTCCATGATGGCCATGATCAAAATAAACGAGATCTTAGCGCCCGGTGGTAAGGAGGCCGCCCGGAACCGCAATCCTCCGACGGCCTCATACCCGTCCACACTCATCCCATGCAAGAAAACTGGCGCATGGCTTTGAACAATGGCCTGCGGCCAATCCAGGCTGCCGCCATCGCCGATGAAATCTTCCACGACCGGGAAGAAACCCTCCGGCGGCACGCCACCCTCTTCCGCGCCCAGAACGGCATAGGTAAGCCGATTGGGTTGGTGGCCGCGTTCATCAAACGAAAGGGTTGGTTTGACCAACACCCCATAGGTTCCGCAAATAGTGCGGTGCAGGAGGGAAGTGACGTGCCGGTGATCGCGCAGATTATCCGCCGAACGGGCATACATGGGTATGGCTGCAGTAGGGACAAGATCCAGAGTGCACTCAGACAAATTGCTAAGGGATACTTTCATCAACTCGACGCGATCCGGGCTCGCCGGTACAAAGCTGGTCACTTCAGCCTGTAGCCCAAGTTGATTATTTTTCCTGGTGACGCGCTGCCAAAGGAAACCCGCTGCGAGAGTCGTTTCTTCGTCGGCATCGGTAAAGTGAGCGGCTACCTGTTTCGCGCTATTTCCGGTTGCAGACCAGGGATCGACACCATTCACCTTGATCCAAAAATTACGTGCGGAGCGTGAATCGTGCAGGCTTTCAACCGAAACCGGCGGGGTCAGGAAGGAGTTATGGTCCGCTTTGATATCCCCATGCAATGTTGGTGTGACGGCAGAGAAAATGCCGGCCTCATTGCCTAAAGGGAAATAGAGCGAGCTGGTGCGATGGGCATTGTGCAGGAAGAAGGAAGCATCCTCATCGGTGAATTCCCATCCCGGGTTATCTGGTTGAGTCATGACATCTCCATTTTTATTAGCGATCTTTGTCAGGCAAAATATACATCCATCTGCTGAATCTCGCCATCACGGGCCATCGAAGCATATGGCGCGGGGATAATATCACCGGCTAATTTGATTTCGTTACCATATTTCGGATGCAAAATGACCGACTGTATTGTACGTTCCTGATCGAAGGTATTGTGCCGTTTGGGGTTGTGATAAATTAGTGTGGTTTTCCCAAGAAATTTACAAGATACTGTGTTGTCATCACTGAATAACCAGCCGGGCAGTATTGGTTTGAGAGCCAGGCAAAGCTGACCTTCTTTTATAATAAATGGCTGCTCCCCCGCCAGCATGATCCGCCACATGCTGATAAATTCGGCAGTTGCCCCGCTGAGCCGGGCCACAAACCCCGTTCCGTGGAGGTTTTCATCCGGGTGAGCGCTACTGACGAGAAAGGAGGAATTTTCCAGAATGCTGCGCCCGTATGTGGCTGGGTCAAGGAAGGGGATCAGAGCAGCCTTGAAATCTTCAAAGAATTCCTCGTAAAGGCCTGCATGCAGAACTTCCAAAAGGTACTTATACTCCATATGCAGCCAGATCGATTCGTTTTCGAGCCAGCCGGGAGTAAAGGCACGTGCCCGGCCGACATCGTTGGGCAAGGCTGCAAGCGCAGCATTAACCTTATACATTTTCAACTTCCGGTCATAAAGCGAGCTTTGCCTGACCTGCTGAAAAAGATGCTTAGCCAAAACATTATCCGACCCATGCATTGCACGCACCATTCCTTCCAGGAAAAGCGGCAAAGGCTGTGGTTTGAAACGTTTGGCACGGATATATGGTCTGCCCTGCCTGTCAACTTGTTGGCAGCCTTTTTTATCTTTCAAAAGGTCAAATTCTTCCACCTGATAGGTAAAATAAGTCGCCGGGATGCCATGATTCAATGCCAGGGCGCGCCGAATCCCCTCGTCAACTTTGGTCTCGAAAATATTCAGGTTTTCTGCCAATTCAACGAACGGGAAAGCTTCTTCTGCACCATCCATTCCAAAACGGATACTGGCGCGGTACACTTCGCGCGCCGTTGAGACATGGTCCCAATAAACGAAATCGCGTTCATCCGTGATATAGGATTGATAACGATGGTTTTCTTTGACAACCTGACGCAAAAAACGCACCATTTCCAGCGGCAGGTGCAGGCTGCCCGGCTTTTCTTCATTCAGCACATTGCGCAGGAAAGCAATCAGCCGTTTGAGGGCATACGTCTCCGGCATGGATGAACCGAACAAGCCGGGCAAACCATTCAGCGCATCATACCATCCCGGGCGGCCGGCTTCCATTTCAATTCCGAGCCCGCCTGGGTCGAGCGTGGCAAATTTGATGACAGCCAGGCTGAATAACTTGGCAAACAGGCTGGTGCGATAAACTGCTCCGGTGCCGTGCATGATCCTTGCCCAGCCGGAGTCTTCCTCCCTGGAAGCGATCAGTGCGCCTTTCTTTCGGTCCTCAACCAGGCAGTCCAGCTGGCGTGGTTGCCCAGCCACCAGGATATATTTTCTGGAGCGCGGTTGAACCACCACCGGGCTGTCGAAGTATGGCAAATCATCAGCAGAAAAGAGCAGGTCGTGCCGGTTATCCGGGTAAACCGCCAGGTAACTGTCGATCAAGTCGAGGTTATACGTCCAGTGGTCGACCCAATAGCCTTCCCCGAAAGTTGCCTCAGGATGCTGGTCGCTGGCTGCTAAAACCATTTCAAGAAACGGCTGGGGGGCCACTTTCAACTGAACAGCCTGGTCGGTTATGGCTTTGAGCAAGCTGCCCGGGCTAAACGGTCTGGAGAGTAATCCGCGCAGGCTGGCTGGATCTTCTGCAAGATACGACAATTCTTCCAGTCTTTCAGCCGGGATTGTAAAGCGGCTTCCCTGCAAGACCAGCGGATTGTATCCATCCAGTTGGATCAAACTCATAAAAGAACGAATATTAAAATCGCCAACATCCGGGTTGAACCAGACATCCTCACGGCGGTTTTGGTTTATATCACGGTAACTGCCATTCCCCTGGGAATAAAATTCAGGTGCCAGGGAAAAGGCGTTGTAATCCCGTTCCAGATCGCCATGCTTGCGAGAATAAATATGATAGACAGGCTTATTCTTTCCTGTTCCAAAAGGTATCGACCAGCCTCCCCGCAGAATGTTGTCCAGCAATGTTTGGCGGCAATATGCGTCAAAGGCAGGGTATCCGGTACGGCAAGCCATCGGGTCTGTCAGGTTGCGGACCAAAAGATTAGCTTCGGTGCGCTTTTTATCCAGGTAGGTTGGGCTGGTCAGAACTTCGATGGCGTCTTGGATATTTTCCAACCGGCTGACATGGCCGAAAATACTGTTTACCCGCACGGAGGCGCCCGGGATCAATTCAGCCTGCAACCCGGTAAATCCGCACGGCGTGCGGCCACAGGTGATCTGCTTCCTGGCAAACAGTCCCTGTAATCCATATTGTAAAAACCCATCCGGTGAACTTAACGCTGTGTTCTGGCCAAAAACCAGCCCCGGGTCAACAAAGGCTGGCAGGATCCTTGGTCCATCCGCGCCATCTTGAAAAGCCAGCATATAGTGCCCGGCTTCGAACGAGCTTACCTCGGTTGTATCCGCGATACTGGCCCGTAAACGATAAAAAGGAACATTCTGCTCAAGGTTGTAAACTTCCATCCAGGCTTCAGCCGTGCGCCCGATATCCTTCAATATCTGGTTATTGACACCGAATGGGATCAGCGCAGGCAGGCCATCCAGCATCTCAATGCTGATTGGCTTATCAGATAAATTGGTAACCGTCACCATTCGTACCAGCCCGGCCAGGTTTTCGCCTGGTAGTAGGAAGTAAACGATCTCCGTTCTTAATCCAAGCTCAGAATTTTCATCCTGTAAACCCAATTCATTTTCCCCTATCAGCATTCTCTGTAAAGATGAACCTCGTGAAAATGGTTCATACATTTCTGGTTGGTATTCGTGTTGTATCTTTAGAAAAGTGCGAAATCCTAAATAAGATGTCAACTGGTAGGCCCGATTGGCTGTCTGGTATTCCAGAATAGGCTTATCCTTATTTTCCACTCCAAAACTGGCAATAGCCTGACCACGGTTTACGTAAAAGATCCAAAGGGGAATACCCATCGCACCAGCAATTCCCGGCAAAAAACTGGAAAAAGGTCGGGCATTCTGGTAATCTTCGATTTCGAACTGGCCATTTTCAAGCAATTTATAACTCGGCATATTTTAATCGCTGGGTTGAGGATGGGGATTAATGATTACTCCGCCCAATCAGGTTGTTCCCGCCGGGAAACTGTCACAATCTGGTTCCGCTGTTGCGGATTAATCGAAAAATAATCCGAGTTCTCCGTGCCGGTATTCCTGTTTTCAACGATCAACACCGAACCATCCCGGCTTAGGACGACCGAATGCCAGACGCTGTGCTTAACATTATAGATTTTCCCGGGTTCCAACACCTGGGTATGGATTTGCTCAACACGCTTGTCCCCTTCGCCCAGGAATAAAATGCCCTGCCCTTTAATCAATACAAAGACCTCATCGGTCTCATTGTGTCTTTCCATTCTTGTTATCTGTTTCGGATGGATCTCGTCAATATAATTCAAGATGGCGACACGCCAGGTTGAAAAATCGATCACCGGCAGGTAGCCAGGCCCGGTGAATTCACGAATTTCAAGCATTTTTTCGTTCATTATTCCTCCTCTATGGGCAGCTGGGTTGAACAATCGGCTGGCTGCCGGCCTGTCCCAATCCATATCCAAAGGGGAAAAGCGGGGCATCGCAGCCGTTTTTTCCGACAGAGTTATTTTCATTAATCGGCAGTTGAGCGTTGCTACGCGGCCAGGTGTATGGTAGTTTGCCCACAAATGGAGCATCTCCAAACAGCACATCGCCGACCCCTTCCCCTTCCGTACCGGGCAGCCAGGCTTCCACCCACGCGTCCGCTGTTGTCAATTGGTCAGTAATAACAAGCGGACGCCCGGAAAGGATGACAACAATCAATTTACCCACCAATGGTTTCATTGCATTGATCGTTTTTATATCGGTTTCGGAAAGACTCAAATCAGCCTTATCACCCAGACCTTCGGCGTAAGGAGTTTCACCCACAACGACAATACCCACATCCGCCTTATCCGTGAAGCTGGCATCCTTGTTGTACTCGACCGTTGTATTCGGGGATACAAGTGCTTTTATTCCGTTCAGGATGGTAGTCCCCACATCGATGGCGCCGGTCTGGCCCTGCCAGGAAATTGTCCAGCCTCCGCACATCATGCCAATATCATCCGCGCCCTGTCCGGCAACAAAAATCCTGGGCGTATCCTTGGCGATCGGCAGGGCCGAGTTATCATTTTTAAGTAATACCAGCAACTCCTGCACGGCCTGTCGTGCAATCGCAATATGCGCATCCGACCGGACGGTCTGGATAAAGCTGGGGTCAGGATAAGGATGCTCGAACAACCCCAGGGCAAATTTGGCCCGCAGGATGCGCCTGACGGCATCGTTGATGCGGTCCTCAGAAATATCTTTTTTGGCGACTGCCTGCTTCATCATACTGATGAAGGTCAGATAATCGGAATGGCCAGGCTGGGTTGGCACCATGGCCATATCAATTCCGGCATTGATCGCGGTGACCACGGCGGTGTAATAGTCAGGATTGACCTGGTCGATGGCAGCCCAATCGGAGACGATAAATCCTTTAAAGCCAAGTTCATTCTTGAGTACATCGGTCAGTAAATATTTTTGGGCAGTCATCTTGGTTGTCCGCCAGCTACTGAAGGATGCCATGATGCTCATCGCGCCGGCATCCACGGCCGCTTTATAAGGGGGCAGGTAAAGTTTACGTAATGTCGCCTCATCCACCTGCACATTGCCCTGGTCAAGCATATAGCCACTGACCTGGGAAGAACCCCAGATGGTGCCACCATCGCCGAGATAATGTTTGGCGGTCGCCATGGTAAAGAGGGTTTGCCCGGTGGAAGCCTTATACCCGCTCGGGATGGTTTGCAGGCCCTGGATATACGCGGTCGCCATTTGGGTGGTCAATTGAGTATCCTCGCTGTACAATTCGTCCGTACGCCCCCAGCGAATATCCTGCGGGACTGACACCATCGGAGAGAAAGTCCAGGGTATCCCGGTCGCAAGCATCTCTTCAGCAGTGGCCTGCCCGATCTTCTGCGCCAGGGCCGGATCATGGGTTGCCGCCACGCCACTCTCCTGTGGGAAAACGGTCGCGCCATACAGATGGGCATTCCCATGGGTTGCATCGATGCCGTAGATCAAGGGTATTTTTAAGCGGGTGGCCATGGCTTCTTTATCCAGACCCATGACCATCTCCTGCCAACCCTGGGGAATATTGTTTTGCGGGTTGTCCGATCCACCGCTCAGGATGGAACCGATCCCATAAGCTGTGATATCCCCACTACGGATGCTGCCCAGATCCGCCTGGGTCATCTGGCCGATCTTCTCATCCATCGTCATGCGTGCCAGCAAGTCATTCACACGCACTTCGATCGGCCGGGAGGGGTCCGTATAGATTGGCGCTGTCAGGGTTGGCGTTGAAGTTACCGCCGGGAGAGCCGTTGCGGTTGGGGTTGCCTTCGCCGAACAGGCTGCCAAAAGGAGAACAATTAGCAAGAACAATGAGGTTGTACGTTTCATAATTACTGTTATGCCTTCAATTGGGTGCTAATGGGGCTGGAAGTATCCCCTGCCAGGTTACCATCTTTGAGGAAAATGACCTCATGCGCATGCTGGTCCACCAAAGGATCGTGGGATACCATTAATAAAGTGATCTTTTCATCTTCAACCAGTTTCCGAAAAAAGGCCAGGATTTCATGGGTAGTCTTGCTGTCCAACTCACCGGTCGGCTCATCTGCCAGGATCACTTTTGCCCGGTTGGCCAGGGCGCGCGCTACCGCAACGCGCTGCTGTTGACCACCTGACATTTCGTAAGGGCGGTGGTTGCGCCAATCGCTCAAACCGACCAATTCCAGGCATTCCAAAGCCCGGCTATTGCGGGTGGCATAATCTTCACCTTTTATGCGCAGGAGCAGTTCGACATTTTCATAAGCAGACAGGGTCGGCAACAGCCCGAAGGATTGAAAGACCAGCCCGATCTGTTCCCTGCGCCAGATGGTCAATACCTTCTCGCTCATTTTATCGAGGTCCTGGCCGAGTATCCGGATGCTTCCCGAGCTTGGCTGGTCCAGACCGGCCAGGCAATTCAATAAAGTGGTTTTGCCACTGCCCGATCGTCCTTTAAGTGCTACGAACTTCCCTCTATGGACCTGCAAATTGACCCCGCGCAAAGCAGCAATGCCACCCTGTTTACTATTTTTCACGGGATAAATGCGCCAGAGGTCATGGGTCTCGATCGCGAAGGGTGATTCCACCGAAAATTCAGTTGGCATCGCTGCGTCGTTCTCTTTCCTATCATTTAACATTGGTACGTCCCTTGCGGAATTTACTGCTTACTTTCAGGAAAAATTTTTTAGACCGCTCCTTCCAGGTCCATTTCTGGCTGGGGGCTCCTTCATGCATAACATCGCCGTTCTCAGGCACTAAGCTATCCTTCTCCCCTTCCGAAAGATCAGGCTCAGGCGGCCGGATCAAGATTCCACTGTCCACCAGTTCCAGGCGAACCCGCCGGCGGATATGGAAATGTTCCAGATAATCGCTCGGGATGGAAAGGCGGCCAGCCGAATCCAGGACCGCCAGCTCTTCAAAAACATGCATAGCATCATCGGAAGGACCGCCTGTGCCGGGCTTAATCCGGACCGATTCCGTCGCCAGTTTACCATCGCGCACTGCCACAACCCGGTCGACGTGCTGGGCGATCCCGGGATCGTGACTGACGATGACAATGGTCAGGCCTAATTTCCGGTTGAGCTCGCGAAACATATCATAGATCGTTTTGGCAGTGGCCGTATCCAGCTCACCGGTTGGTTCGTCAGCCAGAAGCAGGCGCGGCCGGTTTGACAAGGCAATCGCTACGGCTATGCGCTGCTGTTCACCGCCCGATAGCTCTTCCAGGCGATGGTTCATCCGGTCGCTCAACCCAACCTGTTCGAGCAGCTCGAGCGAACGTTGGTGAGTTTTTTTACCCACTTTCCCGGAAAGCGTCATGGGCAGCTGAATATTTTCGACCGCGGTTAGATAGGGGATCAAGTTGCGTGCCCCGTATTGCCAGACAAAACCAACTGTTTTGCGGCGGTATAGATCCAGGCCATGCTGGCTTAATTTACCCAGATCCTGCTGGTCCACTATGGCCCTGCCGCCATCCGGCCGGTCCAGGCCGCCGAGGATGTTGAGCAGGGTGGATTTTCCACTCCCGCTGGCTCCCACCACACCGATCATCTCGCCTTCAGTAACGGCCAGGTCCAATCCCTGCAATGCCTGGACTTCCAGGGATGCATCGGACGATTCCCTTTTATCGTTTATCCGGTAAATTTTGATCAGGTTCTCACATTGGATGAAAGGTTCGTTGGACATTAATTGCTTTCTCCCAGTTTGATTGCCTGGAAAATCTTCATGCGCAACAAAATGGCGGAAAGTACGCCAAGCGCCACCACGAAGAGGGCGATGAACAGCCCATAGATCTGGAATATCGAAAGCCATGCGATCTGAATTTGGAATGGAGGATAATTTGCCTGGGAAGTTGACCCGATTTGCAGGAAGGGCACAAATAATTTACTGGCAAAAACGCCCACCAGCGTTCCGGCGCCAATCCCAAGCAGGATCAGCGACGCCAGTTCCGCCGCCAGGAACATGGTCATCTGTCTGACAGACAACCCAATTGCGCGCAGCATGCCCATCTCGATAAATCGGCGACGGAATGAAAACAATGCATACAGCAGGAAGCCTAAAACGGTCAGGAGCGCTGAGGCCACAAAACCGACCGAAAGCAATCCGAATAAACCCTGGCGTTCGGGCCTCTGCTGGGCCGTCTGGATATCATTTCTGGCTGAAGTCCAACTCTGCACCAGGGTGTTCAGTCCATTCTCGACCAGCCGGCTTTGATCGGCCTGGCTATCCAACGTGATGCTGTAGCCTCGGATGGCATATATGATCCCCTCAGGATCGATATTAGGAGCCGTTTTCAGCCAGACTTCGTGCGGATATTCCGTATCCGCCTCCAAATAAAGTGAATCCAGGTTGGCCACGAACAATGCACCACTTTCCGGGTACCAGGTCGGGAACAGATTAAAAGTGCCAACGATGGTTAATTCCAACGGAATGGACACACCTGCGACGCCAGTTTGAACGCCAAAAATTAATGGATCACCGATTTTCAAACCCTGTTTTTTAAGCAGGCTGGCCGGCACCAGCACCCCATCGGGGTTGGCGGCCAATTGGTTCATCAACACAACCAGCGGCTCGGAGGCAAAGTCGCCTTGCCAGTAAGCCACGCCCTGGAAGGTGGTTCGATCTATACCCAGGAAGGTACCAGCTATAGAAGCAGAGCTGGGGGTTAAGGCGGTCGCGGTATATCGACCCACCCGGCTGGCAGCCTGCACTCCTTTAAGGCCGAGGTGCTCTTCCACCGGATCGAAGGTATAGACCGGTTTCTGCGTATCCAGGTTGACCGTCGTACCCTGCTCAACAACGTTCATATCCGCCCCGATGTTATAGTAAGTCTGTTTATATAGTTGGGCGTCCAGAGTTTTGGCCAGGGATGCCGTAAAAGAGGAAAGCCCCAGGGTCAACACCAGCAACACCAGGGGAGCGCTGTAAAAAGCAGGGGTTCTGGCCAGGTAGCGGGCCGCCATCAACACTCCAACGCTTTTCGTTTTCTTTAATGCCCAACTCAGTAGATCCATCAGCCAGGGAACCAGCCGCAGAATGAATAAAGCTACCGCAAAAATGCCGATTGCAGGAGTGATCAGGAGTAATGGATTCTGAAGAGGGCTTGGAACGTTGGCCTTACCCGCCAAAGCCAGACTGCTTTGGTGTTGCAATTCCCACAGGCCATATCCGGCAGGAATGAGCAGCAGGACATCGAACCAGTAGCGCTGCCACCAGGGCGCGCGCAATAAACGGGCCCGCTCTTGTTTATAAGTAACAATTGTGCTGCCGGCGCCGCCCAGGGTTGGAATCAGCACTTCAATAAGCAGGATGAGGCCGATGCCGGCAATGCCATATATCAGCGCAGACGCGGTCAGGCTGACTCGCAAACCTCCTGTGCCGGTAAAGTCCAGGAAGCTGCGCGCCTGTCCGATGGTATGGGCGATCCAATAGCCCATGAATATACCGCCTGCCAGGGCGACGACTGCCAGTAATAACCCCTGCAGCATGGATATTCCGACGACCTGCCAGGTACTGGCGCCCCGGCTGCGTAAAATAGCCATCTCGCCGCGCTGCTGGCCCACGAACAGGCCTGTCACCAACCCGATGAAAGCCAGGATCAAACCCAGGATCGGAACGCTGAAGGCATACAACAGGTAGGTCAGGGAAGGTGCATTCTTTTGGTAACGCTGCAGCGCATCCAGCGGGGAAGCCACCAGCTTGGTATTATTTAACAGTCCGGCGGCTTGTTTCTGAATATCCTGGATACCCTGATCTAGATTGGCAATGTCCCCGGAATGAAGCGTGGATCCATCTGCAACGATATACCACATGGCGTCGCGCAGCTCGTCTGGCACTGCATCGCTGATCGCGCTGGAATAACTTGCCTCGTTTACGAACAACCAATTATCTGATCCGGCTCCCCAATATGGAGCGGTCGGATCCACCGGAGCCCATACTCCTACGATGATCACAGGTATTTCTATGCCAGTCTGACGCAGGTAATAAACATCCCCGATCTGTATACCCAGCTTGTTTGCGATTGTCTCGCTCACCATAGCAGGAACTTCCCCCAACTCAAGAATAGAGGTGTACGGCTGTGGATATTGGCCGGAAACCAGCTGGATGGTAGATTCCATTGGAGTGATAAAAGCAATGTCGACCGAGGTCAGGTAGTTTTTACTCTCCGGAACGGTTGGATCCAGGGGAGGATACATGTAATAACCATCAGTGTGGAACCTTCGGACCGTCTGCTCGATCGGAAATTGGATCGCCCGGAAGGCGCTGCCAGATAAATACTCGTCAACCTTTATGACATCTTTCCATTGAGGGCTGTTTTGACCGGCCACATTAACATCGAAAGTGAAAGCCATCGGTGCATAATCTACCGGATGGTTGGCAAGCTTTGACGTATTACCGGAAAAAAGCTCTTCCCGGAAAAGGCGGAAATACGTCGCGTCTGCATATAAAGGGATGCTCAAAATAAAACCGGAGGCGATCATCAATCCAACGATCGCGGCAATGCTGAGAAAACGCTGTGTCAGCAAACGCTTAAAGGCCACCCCCGACGTCGCCCAGGTTTGTTGGATGAAGGATCCGAAGCCTGAAAAGATCTTCATTGCCCGATCACTACCTGTCCTTCTTGCAATCCGGAAGTGATCTCGACCTTATCGGCCGTTTGTAGGCCAACTTCAATATCTATGCGTTTGGCGCCTCCGGAAACATTGACGATGACAAATGTAACGCCGCCCACTTCGCGAATTGCCGCTGGTGGCAGCCATAGAACGCCCGTCTTATTGGCAAGCTGCACAGAAACCGTCACGGTATCGCCTATTTTTAGATCTCCGGCGGGCGCGGTCTGGTCTAATACAATATGCACATTGGTATCATTCGAATTGCCAGTTCCGTAAGGAGATGGTAGCTGCTTAATTTTAGCGCTTAGCTGCAGGGTCGGTTGGCTATTTGGAGTAACCACCACCGGCATCCCCTCGAACATATCCTTGAGCTGCTGATCGCTATTAGTGGGATCAACACTTGCAAGGATCTCGGACTGGCTCCCATCGCCGATCGTGAATGCCACGGTCGTTGCGGAAACCGCCCGGCCGGGATTAACTCCCGAAATGATCACCCCATCTGCAGGAGCGTAGACTCTGGCTTTATCCAACTGGGCATTGATTGCGCCAAATGGATCAGTGCTTTTGGGATCGATCCCATATTTAACCTCGGCTTCATTTAGATCAAGTTGTGCCAGGTCCACATATTTCTGCTGGATCTGAATATCGTAGCTGTTTGCCCCAGTAGCTTTATCTTTTTCCAAAGTAAGTTGGGCAATGCTCAGGTTATCTTCGGCACGTTGGATGGCATCCTGGGTGGCAGTGGCGGTGGCAAGCAAACCCTGCAACTCTTGCAGATCGGCCAGTAATTCCCCTTTCTTGACGGTATCATTGACCTGAACGTAAACATTCCCTACAGTTCCATCCATTTGAAAGTAAACGGTTTCCAACGCCAATGGCGTTACGCTTCCGAACAGATTTGCGTTAATCACAATATTGCCACGCTGGACGGTATAGGTTTTCTTAACCGGGGTCGGGTATGCCGTGGGGGTGGCAACTGCAGTTGCAGTGCCGCAGCCAGTCAGGAAAAAGGTGAAAACCATGAAAAGGGAGGAAATGGGAATCAGGGGATTCTTTTTCATTAAAACTAACTCCTAACCGATATATGCGGTAACTTTGAGCGGCCTAGCATCCCCGGCGGGGATGGAAATAATTGTTCCTGAAATGGGTTGGCCATCCACCACCAGCGAAACATCATTGCCGGCCCCTTTCCGGACCACTGAAATCTCGACCAGCACGCCTCGGAATTGACGGACTGCTTTGAAGCCTTGCCAGCCAGCTGGGATGACCGGTTTAATTTCAAGCCCGTCATATTGCGGCTGGATTCCCAGGATTGCCTGGGTAATGGCAACGAAGTTCATGGCGGCGGTACCGGAAAGCCAGGAATTCTTGGCTTCCCCGTACGTGGGGGCATCCCTGCCAGCAATCATCTGGGGATATACATAAGGTTCGCACTTATGCACTTCGCTGATCGCTTCGCGCTTGGACGGGTTGATACGCGTGTAATAATCAAAAGCCTGGTCGCCGCGGCCAATTTTTGTTTCGGCGATCATGATCCACGGGTTGGTGTGACAGAAAATGCCGGCATTTTCCTTGTATCCGGGCGGATAGGATGAAATCTCGCCCAGGTGAAGGTAATAGCGGCTGAAAGCCGGCTGCTGTAAAACTATCCCGTGCGGTGTAGCAAGATATTTGGCAACCGAATCGAGCGCCTTTTGCGCCCGGCCGTTTTCCACACCCAGGCCGGCCCATATGCAGATCCCTTGTGGCTCGATGAAAATCTGGCCTTCCGTGTTTTCCTTCGAACCCAGAACGTGTCCAAAATCATCATAAGCGCGTCGGAACCATTCCCCGTCCCAGCCAGATTTCCAGACGGTTGCTTCCATTTGCGCAGCGGCTTGCTGCATCTTAGCTTTTTCCCCGGCATCCTGGCGGTGTCCAGCGATTTCCACCATTTCCTTCGCTACAAGTACAAATAAACCGGCAATGAAGACCGATTCCGCCACCTTGCCATCCTTGTTGGTAGTAGTCTGGAAAGACTGCCCGGGAGTATCCGAGAAGCAATTCAGGTTCAGGCAGTCATTCCAATCGGCCCGCCCGATCAGCGGTAGGTCGTTCGGGCCAAGCCGCTCGAGCGTATACTGGAGCGAGCGCTGCAGGTGCTCATACAGCGCTGTCTCACTGCCTGCTTCATTTTCATATTGGACCGGCGCATCCAGGATTGTCCAATCGCCGGTCTCTTTCAGGTAAGCCACCACGGCCAACACCAGCCAGGCCGGATCGTCATTGAATCCGGAACCGACATCGTTGTTGCCGCGCTTGGTCAAAGGCTGGAATTGGTGGAACGCGCCGCCGTTTTTTAATTGCGTTGCAGCCAGGTCCAGGATCCGCTCCCGGGCGCGTTCGGGGATCATGTGCACGAAGCCAAGCAAGTCCTGGTTTGAGTCACGATAACCCATCCCACGCCCAATCCCCGATTCATAGTAGGAGGCCGAGCGTGACATATTGAAGGTGATCATGCACTGGTAGGCATTCCAGATGTTGACCATCCGGTTGGTATGTTCGTCGGGTGTGGTTACCTGCAACTTTCCAAGTAATTCCGTCCAATAATTCCGCAGAGCCACAAAAGCCGCTTCGACATTCTCTGGTAGGAGGTATTTGGCGATAACCGGCTTTACGGTTTTCTTATTGATGGTTTGGGAGTAAGGCGGATCGAATTTGGCATCCTTGGGATTCTCTTGATAACCCAGGATAAAAATGATCTTCTTCGACTCGCCGGCCTGCAATTGAATCTTGACATGCTGGGAACCGATCGGCTGCCAGCCGTGTGCCACGGAATTGGAAGACTCACCAGATTCCACCGCCGCCGGGGAATCCCAGCCCCGATATGCACCCAGGAAGGATTCGCGTTGTGTATCAAAACCGGCCAGTTTTTCGGAGCATGCGAAATACGCAAAATGGTCCCGCCGTTCACGATATTCGGTTTTATGGTAGATGACTTCATCCACCAATTCCACCTGCCCGGTAGAAAAATTACGCTGGAAGTTGGTGCAATCATCCCAGGCATCCCACAGACAGAATTCCACCGCAGAAAATACGGAAATGTCGGCAGCCTGCTGGCGGTCATTGGTGAGGGTCAGTTCCCAAATTTCCAGGTTTTCCCCCATTGGTACAAAATAGCGGGTCTCGGCCTCAATTTGATGACATACACTGCGGATGATGGTATAGCCCATCCCGTGGCGGCAGGAATACTCATCCAGCGCGCTGCGTACGGGCATCCAGGAAGGCGACCAAAACTCACCCGCGGCATTATCCCGCAAATAGATATACCTTCCACCCATATCGTATGGAGCATCGTTGTAACGATAGCGGGTCAGTCTTCGCAGCCGGGCATCTTTATAGAAGGAATACCCACCGGCGGTATTGGAAATCAGGCCAAAATACGCCTCACAACCCAGATAATTGATCCAGGGCAAAGGGGTGTCGGGACGAGTGATTACATATTCGCGGGCAGTGTCATCAAAATATCCGTATTTCATGTCTCTCTACTCCAGAAAAATCCAAGAATGATAACAAGCGGGCCGAAATAGACCCGGTCAGGCGCATGTAACCGGTTAGATTCCTGCCCGTGCCGATTATACCCTGCCGCCGGGACAATCCAGCGTGATATTCTTCACGTTCAGATCAGCCTGGTAGCCAATTTATTGCTATTTCCTTTAAATTTCCCCATTTAGTATGGTTACACGAAATATCTTTATCTGCTTCTACGCGGGCATCACCAGCGAGCGTGGTGTTCTTCTGCAAAGCCGATCAAATCCTTGATCCAGATAGTCTCACCTGCATCGCTGACAACCTTCCCGTTGTAACGCCCAAACATCTGGTGGACTTCGCTATCGATGATCCCCAGCCTGGTCGTCGCGATGCGTTCCTTAAATGGAGTAAAAGTCAGGTCGAGGCGACCTTCAGTATCGCTGAATTTCCATGGTTTCATATAATCGCCGGAAATATAATCAAATTTCACCTGCTCCAGTTTATGGATGCGGTTACCCAGGATCAGCGCATTCTCTCCGGCTTTTGACAGGTCGCCGAAGCCACACCCCAGGTTCAGGCCGATGGTCCGTCCATCCGGTAAAAAGCCCGAAGTGCTGGCCCAGTTCCAATAAGATTGATATTCCCAGACACCCCTGCCCCAATCCAATGAACCCGCACAGGTTGCCGGATCGAGTTTTTCGAGATTCTCGCCATATTGAACCGTTCCCTCGGCTGGCAGACAGTTGATCTTGCGGTTGTAATAAAAGCGTTTCATCCCGATCGGGATGACGATCGCCATGGATTCATAGCCTGGCGGGCAGTTCAGGGTGATCTCCGCCCGGATGCCGCGGCCGGCGTGGAAATCCGGCCAGGTGACAGACACCTTCCGGCAAGTTGCTTCTACCCGGAATTCCAGGCTGACCTTTTCGTTCTTAAAATAGCATTCACCTTCAGTACTGTTGCGTGGAAGCTGTATATCTTTCCCAAATGGAATCACCAATCCTTCTTCATGTAATTCTCCGGTCGCGAAGTCCATTACATAGACGAATAGATTGCCCGCATAGCCCAGATCTGCAATGGTAGCAGAAAAGAAACCTTTCGGTGTAAATACGGCATAATAGTCCCAGCGTTTTATGCGCAGACGTTGAAATGGCCGAACAGAATAAAAGTGTGCGGCTTCCAGGTTGCAATCCAGCAAGGGCTGTCGAGCCCAGCCTATCTGCGTCAGGCGGCCATCCGAAGCGAGCAACTGGCCGGGTTGGTTCAATTCTGTTTGCATTCTGCCTCCAATCTGTTTCCCAGTTTACGGCGAATGGTTGCGCCTGTCAAATCTGCTGGCATGGAAAAAATAAATCGTAAAAAACAACCAAAACCGCACTCTTTATGCCATTCTCCGCGGATCAATTCGTTAAAAACATCTTGGATACGCCAGGTGGGGCCGACTTTTTCATTACCGGTACGATTTTCCGACTGAGAACCGTAAATTTGGCAAAAATCAGTTATAAACTTTCTTGCAGCTAGCCTCCTTCTGGTCTCTGCTGCAACCACCCAGGAATTGATCCTCGTTATTTCGGAAAACCGGTCGCGCCCATTCGCCAAAAAGAGGGTTTTTACATAAAATCAATTTATAATCAGGCTATTATGAATCTCTCAATCGACTGGAACATCAACATTGGCACAGATGAAATCCTGCGCGGACAGGGCGCTGACCCTCAGATCGTTCAGGCCAGGAAACCAGCCCTGCTAAGAGCGGCCGAGCGTGCCCGCGCCGAAGGGCTTGGTTTGCTCCATCCCATGGCAATCACCGCCGAAGTGGCGGTGCAGGAACACCGCCACGAGCGGATTCGTCTGGTGGGTGGCAAGACGCTTACCGGGCCGCTGGTGACGCAGCAACTCGGCGGGGCTCAGCGAGTGATAGTAGCTGTTTGCACAATCGGCCCGGAGCTGGAGAATACCATTGCCAGAACGATCAGCGAAGATCCCTTGTACGCCCTGGCACTGGATGGGCTGGGCAATGCCACCGTGGAATGCCTGGCTCAACAGGTTTGTGGGCAGCTCTCCGAACAGGTAAAGGATGAAGGCCTGCAGGCCTCAACTCCGCTTTCCCCGGGCACCCCGGAATGGCCGGTGGAGGTCGGACAGCCACAGATCTTTGCGCTGCTTGACCCATCCAAAGCCGGGGTCAAGCTCACCAGCGGCGGGATGATGATCCCGAAGAAATCCGTCTCCTTTGTTGTTGGCATCGGGCAAGAGATGTCTCAAGCCAGCATGTGCAACGTCTGCAGCCTCCAAAATACCTGCCGGTACCAGAATGCCTGAGCCCTTCCGAATTGATTTTGAACCTCTCGGGCGACGCGGATTGGCACACCCTGGCCAAACGCTTCTGCAAGCAGCCCAGTCGGCCGGTGTGGGGCTGGCCTCCGTCTGCGGTGGCATCGGTACGTGTGAGGAATGCCGGGTACGCCTGGCATCCGGCAGGCTGACGCCGCCCACCCTGGTAGAAGAAGCCGTATTCAGTAAAAGCGAGCTGTCTGCCGGTCTCCGGCTGGCGTGCCAGGCTGAACCACTCGGTGACATAAAGCTGGATATTCCACCCGAAAGCCTGACAGCCGCCCAACGTCTGCAACTGGATGGTGAGGAGGTACAACTGGAATCCAAGCCAGCCGTGCACAGCCCCGGCGCCCTCGGACTGGCAGTCGATATTGGTACTACCAAACTGGCCGCTTACCTTGTGGATCTGGGCACAGGCGTTACAGTCGCCCGTTCTGGTGCGATGAACCCGCAGATCGCTTTTGGTGAGGATGTCATCAGCCGCATCGCCTACGCCGGGCGCGAAAGGGGCGGAGCAAAAAAACTCCAAACGATATTAATCGATACGCTAAATACCTTGCTGGCCGCTATGTGCACGGAAGCACATGTTTCTCCAGAATCCGTACTGGATGCCGTGCTGGTCGGCAACACGGCTATGCACCATCTTTTCGCGGGTCTGCCCGTGGAGCAACTCGGGCACGCACCCTTCTCGCCGGCCAGCACAGAACCGCTAGCCATTCCTGCGGCAGAATTGGGTCTACAGCTCGGCCAAGGTGCCAACACTTACCTGCCACCGGTCATTGCCGGATATGTCGGCGCCGACCATGTCTCCATGCTGCTGGCAACGGAAGCCTGGAAATCATCCGAGAATGTCATTGCGCTCGATATTGGCACCAACACGGAAATCAGCCTGGTAGCGAATAGAAAAGTCACCTGCTGTTCATGTGCATCCGGACCAGCCTTTGAAGGTGCACACATTCACGAAGGCATGCGCGCCGCACCAGGAGCGATCGAACGCGCACGCTGGTCGGATGGGAAAATCCTCTGGCAAACGATCGAAGATCAGCCGCCGGTGGGCATCTGCGGTTCTGGAATCCTGGATGTGGTGGCTGCCCTGCTGGATGGCAACCTCGTAAAAGCAACCGGTTCATTGAAAACCGCATCCACCTCAGGGTATGAACTCGTCCAGGCGGCACAAACCGGGCTGGGACGCGCCCTTACGGTGACACGCAAGGATATCAACGAAATCCAACTGGCAAAATCCGCCATCCGGGCTGCGGTGGAGATCCTGCTCCAGGAGGCCGGGCTGCATTCCGGTGATCTGGATTCGTTCATAGTCGCCGGGGCGTTTGGCACCTTCCTGGATCTGCGCTCGGCCATTCGCACTGGCATGTTCCCAGATCTGCCACAGGGGAAATTCCATCAGGTAGGCAACGCCGCTGGAGTAGGCGCCAAGCAAATGTTGGTCTCAGTAGATAAACGCCAGGAAGCGGAGCAGCTGGCCAGGCAGATCAGTTACGTGGAACTGACCACCCGGCCCATCTTCACATCCTTATTTATGGAACATCTCTCTTTCAAGGTCTAACATACCGGGGATAAAAACAATTCATCGATAAGAGGAAAATTAAAAATGAAATTGCTGGAAAACAAATGGGCGCTCGTAACCGGCTCAAGCCGGGGAATCGGGCAACAAATTGCCATCGGGCTGGCCCAAAGAAAATGCAATGTTATTGTGCATTCCCGCACGCCTTCGCATGCCGCACAAACTCTGAAATTGTTACAGCCATACCGAATCCAGACCTACCTGGTATCCGGGGAACTGGGCCGGGCTGAAGAGATGCAAGACATCATTCAAGCAGTGAAAACCGGACCGGGCGTCGTAGATATCCTGTATAACAACGCCGCCATCCAGAACAAATGGAAACCTATTTGGGATTTTTGCGAAGATGAATGGCTGGAATTATTCAAGGTCAATTTGTTTGCCATGATAAGCTTGTGCAATGCATTTGCTCCAGAAATGAAGAAACGCGGCTTCGGCCGGATCATTAATCTGACCTCGGGAATAAAAGATATTCCACAGTTGGTGCCGTATAGTGTCTCGAAAGCAGCTGTGGATAAATACACTTGTGACCTGGCAGCTGAGTTGCATGATAGCAATGTATTGGTAAACTACTTGGATCCTGGCTGGTTAAAAACCGACCTGGGTGGCCCCAATGCCGATAATGCGGTCGAGACTGTTCTGCCGGGTGCACTGGTTCCAGCTTTGTTGGAAGACAATGGTCCAACCGGCCATTTCTATGCCGCACAGGATTACAAAGTGCTCGAGTATTAAAAAGATCTCGAAATTCACAATTGGAAAACCATTCATTATGCTGGTTTATTTAATCCTGGGCATAACTTATGCATTCACAGCAGCTATTCAGCCCGGGCCTTTCCAAACTTATCTCATTTCGCAAACCCTTTCAAACGGGTGGAAAAGAACGCTCCCGGCAGCATTCGCCCCTTTGCTTAGTGATGGCCCAATTATCATCCTGGTTCTGCTTGTTTTAAGCCGGTTACCGAGCTGGTTTGCATTGGCCTTGCAATTTGCAGGCGGTATATTTCTGCTCTATCTGGCAAAGGGCGCATTTAGAACATGGCGAAATTATGAGGCTGAGCAGGTCATCCAGAATCAGACCAGACAACAAACGGTTATTAAGGCCGCAGTTGTAAATTTTCTGAATCCCACTCCCTGGTTGGCCTGGAGCCTGGTAATGGGCCCACTCTTGTTGAAAGGTTGGCGGGAGACTCCCGCAAATGGGATATCCTTACTAATTGGCTTTTACTCGGCCATGATCCTTGTCACGCTTGGGATTATTCTGCTGTTCTCGGCTGCCAGGAATCTCGGAACGCGCGTAAGTCGGGTTCTTATAGGCGTCTCGGCCATCGCGATGGCTGGATTTGGGTTTTACGAATTGTGGCTGGTATTAAAAGTTTTCTTTCACAGTTAGCAAATCGACTTACCGCTTATCTGGAATGGTCAGAGCGTGCCGTTACCGAAAGTCGACCCTATTCGGCCAGTTGATGTAAGACATCCTGCAAAATTGAGGCCGATCTGGATAGGTCAGCCTTCTCATTCAGGAGCAAGGGTGCTTCGACAATTTGTTTCACGCCGCCCTGCCCCACCACGCAAGGCACCCCCAGACAAACATCCTTCAACCCATACTCGCCATCCAAAAAGGTGGAAACAGGCAGAACACTGCGCTGATCCTGCAAGATGGTACCGACGATCCGAACCAGCGCCATGCCGATGGCAAAATAGGTGGCCCCTTTATAGTTAATGATATGGTAGGCAAATTCCTTGACTGTCTGGGCAATCTTCTCCCGTTCAATCTGCCAGGCTTGGCACTTATTGCAAAGCGGACAATAATCATCGATGGCAACCCCGGCGATATGAGTCATCGACCAGGCCGGGAATTCACTATCACCATGCTCACCCAGGAAGTAGGCGTGCACATTACTGACATCCACCTCGCAATGCTGGCTGAGCAGGTAGCGGAAACGGGCACTATCCAGCACTGTCCCCGAGCCAATCACGCGGCTCTTTGGCCAACCAGAACGTTCTAAGGCTACGTAGGTCAGGATATCGACCGGATTGCTTGCCACCAGGATGACAGCCTGTGAGCCCTGGCCAACGATTTCATCCATGATCGAATTGATAATGGCTGCATTTTTCTTCACCAGGGCCAGTCGCGTTTCTCCGGGCGCCTGCTTGGCACCGGCTGTGATAACGATGACCTGGGCGTCGGCATAATCCTGCTTTTCCCCAACCCGGATTTGAACAGATGGATAGTAAGGCAGGCCATGCGCCAGGTCAAGCGCCTGGCCTTCTGCAAAATCATGGCTGGAATCAATCAGGTCAATTTCTTCTGCCAGGCCCTTTTGAGCCAGGGCATAGGCAAAGGTCGAGCCAACTGCGCCTGCGCCAACAACCACAACCTTACGAGATTTCCAGTTTGATTCCATTTTCTTCCCTGCTTCGGAGGCTTCCAATGCCCCGAAAACCATCAGGCACCATTTGGAGTTATTTTATATTCCCTCGTAAAAAACGTAATGCACATTCGGCCAGGAGCGCAGTCCCTATCGGGAGAGCCTGTTCATCGATATCGAAACGGGGATTATGGCCAACACGCTCATCGCCTTCAATACGCGTGCCCAACAAGAACATGGCACCCGGAGCAATCTCGGAAAAACAGCCGAAATCTTCTGCACCAAGATCCTTCACCATCGGACAAACATGTTCACTCCCCAACAAACTGCCGGCAGCTGCCTGGATCAACTTCACCGCCTGTGGGTGGTTTTGCATCGGAGGAGTGCCAGTCTCGAAGCGCAATTCATAATCACCACCCAGAGGCCGGGCCAACCCGAACGCCCGGGTTATTTCGGCATGGATCTGTTCACGCACACGCGTTTCTGTATAGCGCAGCGTCCCGGTCATTTCCACCCGGTCTGGAATGACATTCTGCGTGTGCCCACCGTGCATCGAGCCGACGCTGACCACTCCCGGGTCAAAGGCGGATACCCGGCGCGAGAAGATAGAATTCAGGGAAAAAATGACATGCGCAGCTATGTAGAATGGATCCACGGTCTCGTGAGGTTTGGCAGCGTGGCCACCCCGGCCAATAATGCTGGCGAACCATGAGTCGACCCCGCCTGAGGCCGGGCCAGCCTCCACCCGGATATCACCTACCGGCGTGGCCGAGTCAACATGCAAGGCAATCACCATATTCACACCTTGCATGGCTCCGTCTGCGATCATGCGTGGCGCGCCGCTGATGCCTTCCTCATCGCCCACTTCCTCGGAAGGCTGAAATAGGAAACGCACTGTGCCGGGGAACTTTTCTTTTGCTAATAAAGAAGCCACACCCAACAACATGGCAGTATGACCATCATGACCACAGGCATGCATCACGCCGGGATTTTGCGAAATATACACGGTCTGATTGGCTTCCTGTAGCGGGAGCGCGTCCATATCGGCGCGTAATGCAATCATAGGACTTCCTTCACCCAATTCCGCCACCACACCCGTCCGACCCACTCCACGCCTGACACGGCAACCCAGGCTGGAGGCAGTATCCGCCACGCAGGCAGATGTGCGAATTTCCTTGAAACCGAGTTCCGGGTGCATATGAAAGTCACGCCGCCAGGAAACAAGTTGCCTTTCGATGCCGTGGGCTTGATCGAGCATATTCCACCTTCCTGATGAAAAATTATCCGCCGATTTCGGGCAGAGTATCCATTCCAGCTTTGCAGGCCAAACTCTCCACCATCTTCCGCAATTCATGCTCCTGTCCGCCTGAATACCCGGGTCGCTCATAGGCAGCCAATAACTCTTGCGTGCGCGCTTTGGCCCGGGCAAAGGTATCCAGGCTGCCGGAGGCCTGCCAGCCCCGGTTGGAATCCCGATCAATAACGGAGGAAGGAATGTTCTGTTCCTTCGAGAACAATTCGCGAGTGGCTTTCTGTTTTAAAAAATCGCCTTTAAAGTTTATTCCTTCGAAAAGCCCAGTGGCCAGTGTTTCCGTGCGGGCTTCGATTCCCGACAGCATCCTTTGAGCCATGGCAATGCCCTCAGCATCCACCACCAACTTCTCCGGGCTTTGGCAAGCCAGGAAATCCAACATGCCCGCTCCGGATATCATATTAATTCCTGCCAGAGCTCCGATCATCGCCGAAATACCGCTTTCCATACCCGCCTGGGCATCCACAACCTTGGAGTCAGATGCGCCCAGGTAAGCCTGCGTGGGCAAATTCAGGGATTTACCAACCTGGGCATAGGCTGCGTCGATCATGGCGGTCTCGATCGCGCCCATCGGCGTGGTGCCGCGGCGCATGTCGAAGATGGCCGGTGCGCCGCCCCATACGATGGGAGCACCCGGGTTGCTTAGCTGGTGGATGGCAATGCCGCTCAAACTCTCAGCAGCATGCTGGACAACCGAGCCAAGCAGTGTCACTGGAGCAGCAACGCCAGCAAGCGGCATGGAAATAAGCTGCGCCGGCACACGGGCACGCGCCAGTTCAATCAGGTTTTCGGCACCAAATTCACTCCAGATAAGTGGTGGGGATGGACAAACATCAAAGACCGCCTGGGGGTTATCTGCCAACCCCTTCCGACCGCCTGCAAACAAAGCCAGCATGTCAAACATGAACGGGAGGTTTTCCACACAAAACGAGCCGGTCACCACTGGCTTTTTAGAGAACATCAATACGATGTAAAGCCGATACAGATCTCCAATGGCCTTGGGGACTTCATTGCAAACAACTGCGGTGGACTGGGCAGCGTACTGAGGCAACATCTCGGTAACTTTAACGATCCGAACCAAATCCATCGTATAAGCTGGCTTATGTTCCAGGCTATCCGGATCAAGGATATGAACACCGGAAGAGCCAGGATCAAATTGAACCGTGTCACCCCCATAGTGTACCTTCGGGTGGCCATCCCTGTCATAAAGGAAAAAATCTTCGGGAACTGTATCCAGTGCTTTACGGACAATGCCTTCGGGGATATTAACGATATCCCCGAAGGCAGCGGCACCGGCGGAAACCAGCAATTGACGGGCGGCACAAGACTGGATCTTTATCCCTGGATGTTGCATTAACTGGAATGCTTCGTCCAGAATGCGGGCGATCAGGTCAGGTGTAAGTAATTCAAGCTTGGGTTGCATTGAAGAATATCAGGATTCCAGGGAGGAGATAATCATTGCCATTTCAGTAGAGATCTTTTCATCCAGAGGATCGGGTTGGTGTGTCGAAAGGGTCTTGCGAGCCTTGGCAAGGGCCCAATCACGTGCATCGTCCTGCTTCATTTCCCACTCACTATAGGGGCGTCGGTCCATGAATTGAGGCAGGAAGAGGTCGCGCATGTGTTTAAGGGTATGTTTCTGGGTAAGAAAATTCCCGCCAGGGCCAACTGCCGCAATGGTATCCAGCGCCAATGTTTCATCATCCACAACGATACCTTGCAGGGTCTTGTGAATGATGGAAAATATTTCACAATCCATCATCATCTCAGCAAATGACCAGATGCGGCTGCCATGCAAGAACCCCACTCCCAGTAACATATCCGACATGGCAATACATGCCATGAAGGTGGAGAGGCTGTTTTCGATACCCGCCTGCCAGTTTGGTTCCTTTGCGCCGGTGGCAAAAGAACCCATTGAAAGGGGTATGTTATAAAAATCAGATAAAGCATTCGTTGCCGCACCGTAGAGGAAATCCTCCGGACCTCCACCGGTGTAGGCGCCTGTCCGCAAATCAGAAGCCGTCTGCGCGGCGGCATAAAAGACAGGCGCGCCGGGATAAGCCAGCTGAATAAGGGCGGCTCCCGTAATTACTTCTGCATTGCCAACCGCCAAATTTCCAGCCATGGTGGCCGGACCGGTGGTCAAATTTGCCGCCATGGTCATAAAGCCGGTCGGGATACCATATTCTGCTGCCACCAGGGCGGCATCCAGGCTGCCGCCATCGTGCCCGAGGGGGGGAGCAGAGCATTGCATTAAGGAAAGCACTGGTCGCTGGCGCAACTTGTCTTTGCCGCCCACCAATAGGCTGGCCATTTCCATGGCGGCCTGGGCTTCCCGCTCGTTATAAATGGATTCAGTCTGAACGTGCTTGGTGGAGTTTCCCCAAATGGCCTTGATCTCGTGCAGCCCGCGCGTCCTGGGCGGCATATCCTGCGCTGAGACTGGCACCCAGTGAAATGCCACTTCCTCGGTTGCATCGGCAATGCGGGAAATGTCGCGCACATCCTGCAAACAAGAAGTGCGGCGTAGACCAGTCTGGATATCGATCACTTCCACACCGCAGCCATCTGTACCCACGAATACGTGGTTCCCATCCAGGGATAAATCCTGTTGCGGGTCGCGCGCCGACAATGGATAAACCGGGGGACAAGTTTTCAGGGCTTCTTCAATAAGTTCCGCTTTGGCCCGGACAATCATTTTGCCGGTATCCACTGTCGCGCCATGGGCAGCCCAGATATCCAGGGCTCGCTTCGATGGGAACCGTACCCCAACTTTTTCAATTATCCACAGAGTGGCATCATGAATTTTCTTTATTTCTTGAGGGGTGAGGACCTCCAAATGCAGTTTTGGATTGGTGATGGATTTAATCGCCTTGGGCATGTTGGCCTCCGGGTTTGATCAAGCAATGCCCATCAACTGTTTGGCCAAACCGACCGCTCCAATGGCGTCTTCCGAATATCCATCTGCTTCGATCTTCTGGACCCAATCACGCGTTACTGGAGCACCTCCCACCATGACTTTTACTTTTTTACGAAGGCCCAATTTGTCCAGTTCGTCAATAACTTCTTTTTGCTTTACCATGGTGGTTGTCAGCAAGGCACTCAACCCTACCAGGTCAGCATCCACCTCTTTGACTTTTTCAACAATCTTGGCTGCAGGCACATCCACACCTAGATCGTATACCTGGAATCCGGAGGCTGAAAGCATAGTTCCTACCAGCGTTTTCCCAATCTCATGAATATCACCTTCAACGGTAGCCAGCACCACCTTGCCAAAGACCTGCCGGGCTGTGCCGCGCTTCTGCATTTCAGGCTCCAGAGTGGCAACGGCAGCTTTCATAGCTTCACCAGCCATCACCAGCTCAGGCAGGAATGCATCGCCAGAGGCAAAATTTTCACCAACCTGGTTGACTCCTATTACAAAGCCATTCGTAATGGCATCCAGAGGATCGATACCTGCCTGGATGGCTTGATTCGCCAAGGCAACGGCAGCATCAGCATCACCGTCCAGGATGCTCTGTGACATTTTTTGGAACAGTTCTTCAGTCATGGGAAGCTCCTCTTATGATTGGAAATTAACAAGCTTATTTATTATTAAGGCGAGACGATGATTGGTTAGCTTTTTTCAAAAATCCACTGGTCCGCAGCGCGTTTCCAATCCACCAACTCAGCAGGATTGAACCATAAGGCTACTTCTTTTTCACCGTTCTCGACAGAATCTGAGGCGTGCGTCAGGTTGCGGCCTACTTCAAGGGCAAAATCGTGCCGGATGGAACCGGGAGCCGCATCGGTTGGACGGGTGGCACCCATGGTCTGCCGGATGGCAGCAACCGCATTCGGCCCTTCCCAGACCATCGCCATGACCGGCGCAGAGGTAATATATTTTATTAGACCTGCATAAAATGGCTTGCCCTTATGGATGGCATAATGCGTTTCGGCCAATTCCTGGCTTACCTGAATAAACTTGGCAGCAACCAGGCGCAATCCCCGCCGTTCGAGCCGGCTGATGATCTCGCCGATCAATCCACGTTGAACTCCATCTGGTTTAACAAGCACTAGTGTCCGTTCCATTCAATCCTCTCCGCTTCAAAAATGACCTCGAGGTGGAAACCACCCCGAGGTCTGATTTTACCATGGTGACAAGATTCAAAAGGACTGACCTTATCCAAAAAATTCGAGTGAAATTCGGAAATTGAGAGTGTGCCTTCGGGTATGCTACGCGATGACACACTCTCAATTTGCTGTACTTTAATGATTTTCGTACAGATATTTACGATATCACCTTAGCGCAACAATTCCTCAGCTTTGGTATATGAATCCAGGGCATCCTGCAGGCGATTGGCACGCATATAGGCATCTCCAAGCGTCTGCCAGATAATCACATCCACCGGATAGCGATAAATAGCCTCACGCAGATCATGGATCACCTCATCCAGCAGGCGACCTTTCTTGATCAGCTTGGAATATTTTTTCATCGCCTCATCGAGGGAATTCTGGTCAAGAATGTTCTGGGCGCTGGAAAGAAGTTCGGCGTCCTTATCCAAAACCGGGATATGCGAAAGCATGCCAGTTTGTTTCAATGTAGGGGTGCGAATAGGCGCAGGAACCGGGATTGGTTCCGGTATCGGGGTCAATTCAACTGGCGGGACATCCTCTGCAGAGGTTGCGGTCTCCGCAAGCGGCTTTTCAACAGGAGTAGGTTCGGACGGGATAGAAATATTCTCGGCTTTTGTCTCGGCAGGCAACCATTCCTCGGGCATGGTTGGAAGGGCCTGTCCGGTGAGGGATGCATTTTCATCCACCCAGGCGGGCAGTTCCTGCTCCGGAATTGAATCCGCGGCGGGCGAGGGGGGAAGCGACTCAAGCGCGTCGGAAGAGATGGGGTTCCGCAACCATTCAGGCAAATCGTGATCAGGTTTCGGGGCTTCAACCGGCGGCACTGGTTTATCAAGATCCTTCAACCAATCTGGCAAGTCACCAGCTGGTGTAGCCGGTGCGGCTTGCAAGGGTATCTGGCTGGATTTCTTTTCCAATGCATCATCCACATCCAGCTTGCTAAGCCAGGTGGTAATAGAAATGTCATCCTGAGCCGGAGCGGACTCGGGCGGTGCCGGGATGGTTTCTTCCGGCACAGAACCAGCCGGTTGATCATCCTGGACCTTCTGAATCCAGTCTGGGGTTGTTGCGGCATTCAAAGCGGAAGCTTGCAGCGGTTCTTCAGGTTTTTCTTCCTGATCGCCAGTCATGCGCTCCAACCAGGATAATGTATCGTCCTCCCCACTTACCAGCGCTGTGTCAGGTTGAGCAGTCGTTCCACCCGGAGGTACTGGGGTAGATACATCTTCCTTTACCGGTAAAGGTTCGACAATTGGCTGGGCAGGTTTTGAAACCGGAGCTGAATCAAAGCGCGAAAGCGGTTCCAGGGGAAGAGTCTCGGCAGGAGTTCGAACCGGCACTGGGGCGGGTGGTACAGGCTCATCCACCGGCTTCTCCAATGGCTCGCGCAACCAATCAGGCATTTCATCTGACCGGTCTTCTGGCTTGGTCAGCAGTTCTTCGGGCTTGGCGCCCTGTTTTGCTGCCAGGCTTTCCAGCCAACTGAAGGCATCATCACCGATATTCAGCGGCTTAACCTCCCCAGAAGGTTGGAAGGCTTCAGAGCCGGTACTTGCTTTCGAAACGGATGGGTTGGCGGGAGCCTCGACAGCCTGTTCCGGAACTATCGGAGTTGTAGAGATGAGCGGCTGATCAACTATAGGATGCTCCTGTTCCATCGCTTTGGCAGTCAATGCAGCCGCATCTGCGCGGGCGCCAGCACCTGCCAACCAATCCGGGAATGCATCCAGCTTCGCCGGGGATGTTTCAACCGGCATTGATACCGTTTCAGGCTCTTTTGGTGCAGGGGCAGCGACAGGTACTGGCTCAGAGACCGTATTCTGAACTCCGGCATTTTCCGTTGGAGCCAAAGACTTCAGCCAATCTGGGATTGCATCGGAGGTTTCCGGCTGAGGTTCTTCTGGCGGCTGGACAGCTTCAACATGCACGTCAGCAGAGGCCGCGGCAGGAGCCAGGGGTTTGAGCCAATCGGGGGTAGCATCCACGCCCACAGGTTGAGATACGTCCGGGGATTGAGGAGTTTCAGGAGAGGCTTCCTCTACAGCCTTGGCAGCAGCCAAGGATTTAAACCAATCCGGGACTCCACCCGAACTCGCAGGCACAGGTTCGGCACTGGCAGGCATGGGTTCAACCGGCGGCTGGGGAGCCTCAATTGGTGCTGCTCCGGCGGATTCGGTTGAATCCAGGGATTTCAGCCAGTCAAGAACGTCTGCCTGGCCGGATTGTTGCGGTTCGACCGGCACCTGCGGCTCTGTTTGAGCTTTCCCGGCGGCATCGGTAGTAGCCGGGGATTTGAGCCAGTCTGGAACATCTTCTTCATTCACCGGCTGAGGTTGATCAGCCGCTGGTTGCGATTCGACTGGCGCTTCAGCAGCTTCAGGTTGAACATCTGCAGCTGCGTCTGCAGGAGCCATCGATTTGAGCCAATCAGGAACCTCTTCGGCGTTAACCGGCTGAGCTGCGGAAGACGTTTGTTGGGGTTCTACCGGAAGAACAGACTGGGTTCCTTGCGCTTCGCCGACGGTTTCAGCAGTGTCCAATGATTTAAGCCAGTCTGGAACCCCCTCCGCATTGACTGGTTGGGCGGCAACAGATTCTTGTTGAGGTTCAGCGGGCAGAACCGGAGCATCCACATGCGCTTCGTCGACAGTTTCGGCAGCAGTTAACGACTTAAGCCAATCAGGAACCTCTTCGGCATTCACAGGTTGAGCTGCGGCAGGCACCTGTGGAACTTCAACCGGCGGCTGAAGTGGGGTTTGCACTTGCGCTTCGCCAACAGTTTCAGCAGTATCCAATGATTTAAGCCAATCTGGGGTTTCGTCTACTTTGGCTGGCACAACACCGGCATGAGGCTCAACAGGCACTGGCTGAGGTTGATCTGGTTGCGTCGAGGCTTCAACAGGCGCCTCATTAACGGCTTCAACAGCTTCGCCCGCAGCCAAAGATTTGAGCCACTCGGGAGTATCGTCTACGCTCGGGGGTTGAGGTTTACTGGCCACTGGCTGCGTATCAGAAGTCTGATCGGAATCTTCAACGGGAGCTTGAACAACGGCTTCAGCGGGCGCCACGGGTTTGAGCCAATCAGGAGTTTTGTCTTCGCCAGCAGGCTGAGGTTCCACAGGCTCCGGCTGCGATTCGAGTGTCTGCTGGGGTTGGGGATTACTTTCACCGGGGACTCCAGAAGGCGCCATGGATTTAAGCCAGTCCGGCACATCTGCGGTAGCGGCAGGTTCCGGTTCAGCGGGTGGAGGAGCGCTTAAATTCGCCTTTCCGGCTGCTTCCAAGGAGCCTGTGGGTTTAAGCCAATTTGGAATGCCATCCTCGCCAACCGATAGAGATTCGGCAGGCTCTTCGGGTTTCGAGTTGTTTTCCTCAACAGTTTCTGTCGGGGCCATGGATTGGAGCCAATCCGGAATATCGGCTTTGGCGATCGGTTCGTCAGTCAACGATTCTCCAGAATCGGTTGGTGTAGCCTGGGCTGCATTGGTTGATTCCTGCCAGCCGGCAGAACGCATCCATTCCGGGACACTATCGGCTACGGCTGGCACCACAGGCGCAACTGCAGGGCTCGGAGGTTCAGGGCTAGATGCAGGCGCCTGCTCTGGCGTTTCGGCTGTCAGCATCCAAGCAGGCGGAGTTTCTGCATGTTTCTCTTCGTTCAACTTTATCCCAAGGGAGGAAGCCCAATCAGGCTGGGAAGAAGCCGCCGCCGGGCCAGACCGGTAATCCAACCTCTCCAGATTGACTGCAGAATCAACCACCTGATCGGAGGCAAAGGCCGAACTAACTGTAAAGGTTGAATACGGGTCCAAATTGTGCAGCCGCTGACGGTACACCTGAGTATTTTCAGCGCGGGCGGTTCCCGGCAACACATCCACCAGAACGCGCAATGAATCCATGCAGTATGGATATTTTTTTAGCAGCGAAGCTGCCATTTCAGCAGCCTCGACCTTTTGACCGGAACGATAATAGGCCCGGGCCAACATGACTTGCAGATCAGGCCGGTTGTTGTCCTCAGCCAGTACGGAGCGGATCTCAGCGATGGCCTGGTTGAAAAGTTCACCCTGGGAATACATGTTGGCGAGTGCATCGCAACTCAGCCGGATTTTTGATGGTTCCACGCCATCCCGGCGTCCGTAAAGGCGGCGCAATTCACCCTGAATGGCAGAGTTGGACGGTTGGACCTCGAAAGCCCGCTCCATGTGCCAGATGGCATCATCCATTTTATTTTCGTCATCGCGGATGATACTCATGCCGACATGGGAAACGAAATCATCCGGTACGGCCATCAGCACACGCTCGAAGATATCCGCCGCATCGGCATACCGCCGGGCTTCCAAAAAAGCTTTCCCCAGCAGGCGATATGTGTCTACATGCATTGGAAAAGTCTTCAGGATGTACTGGCAATGAGCAACAGCTTCATCCAATTGCCCACCTTCGATCATGCTTTCAATCTCACGGTCGTAAACACGTAGAAATACTTTAGCCATAGCGCACTCCTTACTATATTATGCACTAAACATTAAGAATACGCAATTGTATTTAAGCGAAATTTGACTATTTTCTTCCCATTTATAGATAGAATAAAGGCAAGGGCGGGACGGGGGTATCGCTCCATCCAAAGGCTGAAAGAACCGCCTGCCGGCCCTCGACCAGCTTTGCATCATCATTGGCATAAATCGTGAAGAGCGGATGGTTCTCCTCAAGATATTCCCCGACCTTAGCATGTATGACAAACCCAACTGCGTGATCCACCGTATCGCTCTTCCTGGCGCGACCAGCTCCCAGCGCCACAGCTGCCTCGCCAATAATCCGGGCATGCACCCTGGATAAATACCCACTACGCTCTGCATTTACTGTCTGAATGAATTTTGCCTTGGGGAGTTTTTCAGGGGTATCGATAAACGATACATCCCCACCTTGAGCGCGGACCAGAACGCGGAATTTCTCGAAGGCTGCACCCGAAGCAATGGCTGCCTCTGCCATCCGCCGCCCGGATTCGAAATCCGTTGCGCGGTGGCCCAACACCAGCATTTGTGCACTGACCTGCAGGCAATGTTCACGAAAATCTGCCGGGCCGCCACCGTGCAAGGTTTCAATGGCTTCAACAACTTCCAAGGCATTGCCGACGGCCGCGCCAAGCGGCTGGTTCATATCCGAAAGCAGAGTCACCACCTGCCGACCGGCCAGCTTGCCGATACTTATCATCAGATCGGATAATGTGCGGGCCTCTTCCAGGTTTTCCATGAACGCGCCCAACCCAACTTTTATATCGAGCAGGATAGCCTGCGCGCCAGCAGCTATTTTTTTACTCATGATGGATGAAGCAATCAGCGGAATGGACTGGACCGTACCAGTTACGTCGCGCAGAGCATACAGCTTGCCATCCGCGGGAGCAAGATCCAGGCTCTGTCCGGTCAATACAATCCCAATATCCTTAAGTTGCTGCTTAAATTCGTCGATGGTCAGATCAACCCGGAATCCAGGGATGGACTCGATTTTATCGAGTGTTCCGCCGCTAAAGCCCAGACCACGCCCCGACATCTTCCCAACCGGCAACCCGCAGGCCGCCACCACCGGAAGTACAACAAAGGTGGTCTTGTCACCCACACCTCCGGAAGAATGTTTATCGACGGCGATATCCACCACACTGGAGAGATCCAGGATCTCGCCAGAATTCGCCATGGCAAGGGTTAAATCGGTGGTCTCGCGCGGCGTCATGCCATTAAGCAAGACGGCCATCGCCCAGGCGGCCACCTGGTAGTCAGGAGTCTCCCCACGCGTAAAACTATCCACGAAATATTTGATCTCTTCGCCGGTCAATTCCCCTTTTTCGCGCTTCTTAATAATGATATCAACCGCACGCATAACAAACTCCTTTTCGACTATGCGTATTTTATCGTATTTTACGATTGTCTGACAAATTTTTGCCCTTCAGGAGTATCCTGCACCAACCAACCCAGCCGGGCAATTTCCTGGCGAAAGAAATCTGCGGTGACCCAATCCTGGTGAAGACGCGCCTCTTGGCGTTGCTCAGCCAGACGGATAATCTCGCGCGGGGTTTGTTCCGATATCGCTGCCTGATCAGCACAGTTGACCATTTCCCAGGCTCTGGCGGGAATCCCGGATTCGGGATGCGCCGGCCAGGTAACGGAACCCAACTTGGAGACCGGGAACTCCGCCCCGGCCGGGAAGATTTCCGGCTGACCTGCTCGCAAGATTGTCACCAAACTCACCCCGCTGACTGTGCAGATGCCGGAGACAAAATCGATAATCATACCGGTATGTTCATCCAATCCCAGTATGGTATGTGCGGCTGGCAGGAGCTTACACCATTGATTAAAGCGCTCGATGCCAATAAAACAGCGGCTGGTGTCCAGCTCCTCGCCACCATCGGTGTTGTTCCAGTGCGGGATAAACGAGAGGTGCAAATCCAAATCGGCAAACAGATCCAACCCAGGTAGCATGCTGACATCCTGGCCGACCTTATAAATCTCGTAAACCGGTAAGGAACAGGCACCTACAGCAATCACCGCAGCGCTGGCAAAAACCAACGCAGCACCCTGACGGTGGCGGGCGCGCACCAGTTCCCAGGCCAGGCTACCTTTGAGCTGGTGCACGGCAAAAGTGGGCGAACCAGGCCCCATGAATATCATGTTCGCCTGCAAAAGCGGTTGAAGGATTTGCGGGTTTTCCGGACTGAAGGGCGTGCCGAGCTTGCGCGCCGGGATGATATCGATATTTGGATTGAAATTCTGCAAGCGCTCCTGCATGAATTCCCCCACCCTCCCAGCCACCCTTGATGAGTTCAATTCGAATCCGGCCGGGGTTTCCAGGATAGCTATCCTCAGTGGCTGCGTGAATCGCCGGGCAATCGTCTCAAAGACACGCCCACCCGCCAAGGATGTTTCTCCGGAACCAAGCAATGCAATCGGTCCGCAGGCTGTTTGCATCGTAGCCTATTTCTCCAACAACTCCCTGGCCGTCATCCAGACTTGATCAAACATCTTCACGGTCAAACGCCCGGTCTGGGTATTCTGGCGGCTGGGGTGGTAGGAACAGACTAACCAGAAGTCAGAATGATGAAAGAAGAATGCAGAAGTACGGAGGTGATAAACCGCAGCATGCGAAAAGGTGATGGGGGCTTCAGCCTGAAGATTGGATACGGGTTGGCAAATTCGCAATATTGCATCAAAAGCGATCCGTCCTAATACCACAATGCCTTTTGGTTGGAGGATTTCAAGCTCCCGCTCCAGATAGGGACGGCAATTTTCCATCTCCTGCAAGGTGGGTTGGTTGTCCGGCGGGGCGCAACGGCAAACAGGAGCAGTATACAAATCAGAAAGGATCAGCCCATCGTTACGGGAAATGGAAACCGGCTGGGAGGCAAACCCGGCCCGGTATAGCGCGGGGTAGAGAAAATCGCCTGAAGCATCCCCGGTAAACTGGCGCCCGGTGCGGTTGGAACCATGCGCGCCCGGAGCCAGGCCGAGAACGAAAACGCGCGCATGCGGGTCGCCAAACCCGGGGACAGGCCGGCCCCAATAAACCTGATCGCGGTAGGCCCGGCGCTTTTCAAGCGCAACTTTTTCCCGCCATTCGACCAGGCGTGGACAACGGCGGCAATCCAGGAGCTCTTCATTGAGCTGCGGCAAGGTCATGACCAAATTCTACCTCACAAAGGTGCTTGAATTTCCGGAAAATTGCGTTACACTATGCATATACACGAAATTGAGGAGAAGTTCGCATTTTGAGTGAGCGCGGCTTTGTCGTACCCACTCAAAATGTGGTTCTCTCTTTTATATCCTGTACATGCTAACCGGCTGGTTCGAACAAAAGGAGGAAAAATGAAACCCTTCCGAAAAAATGTGGCATTGGCCATCGATGGCGGTGGCATTCGAGGCGTCATCGTAACGCGAGCGCTTTCCATGCTGGAGCGAAACCTCAAGAAACCAGTGCATAGTGTTTTTCGGCTGGCTGCGGGGACTTCCACCGGTTCGATCATTTCGGCAGGAATTGGAGCCGGGCTGACCGCGGCGCAACTGCACCGGCTTTACATCAGCCTGGGTGACACCATCTTTACCAAATCCTGGCGGACCTTCTTCTGGCCGCTGACCCGCTTCCGCTACCCCCACGAACCACTGGCAACCGCCCTGCACGAGTATATCGGCGACCAAAAAATGGGCGACTTCTGGACAGCCTCTCCGCCAACCGATGTGGTCATAACCACGTTCGACCTGATTGCCAATAAAACCTGCTTCGTCAAACCCTGGAAACCTGATTACCAGGAATGGCCGGTCATCATGGCGATCCTGGCATCCAGCTCGGTGCCAACCTATTTTCCGGTGGTGGCAGACCGGTATGTGGATGGCGGCGTGGGGTCATACGCCAACCCCTGCTACCTGGCTGCTTACGAAGCCAAATTCTGTCTGCAATGGGACCCGAAGGAAACCACATTGATCAGCCTGGGAACCGGACGCGACCCACAGACGCTCAAGCCCAACCAACCCGGGCAATTCATGGCCTGGGATTGGATCAGCCCTACTTTGGGGGCATTCCTGGCTTCGGCGGATGACCAGCAGGTGCGGCTGGTGGAAACTTTCTTCCAGGACCTGGATTTTCGGCGCTTCCAGGTGGATCTGAGCGAAGCCATCCCGATGGATGATCCTTTGCAAATCCCCAAGTTGATCGACTATGGGGACAAAATGGGAAACATGATCCTTAACGACCAGATAGATGGTGCGATGGCCGATCAGCCAGCGGCGATGCCCAAGAACGCCGGTACTCCTGTATAAAAAGAAAAATATTCTCCACGAATAAACACGAAATTCAGGAAAAGTGGCGCAGGCGTGATTTTTTAAATGAACTCGAATAATTCGTGGTTCTTCACATTTGTACCAGGTCAGTATAGAAACATTGCATCGCCAAAAGAATAAAAGCGATAATGTTCCTGTATGGCTACTTCATAAGCATGCAGGATGTGTTCGCGGCCAGCGAAGGCGCTGACCAGCATGATCAGGGTGGATTTTGGCAGGTGGAAATTGGTGATCATGGCATCAACCAATTTAAAGCGGTACCCAGGCAGAATATATAAATTCGTAGGGCCGCTGTAAGAGATAATGGCATCCCTTCCATTCCTTGCGGCGGACTCAAGCGTGCGAACAGAGGTAGTACCCACGGCGATGATCCGGCCGCCGGCCTGGCGCGCGCAGGTGATGGCATCGACCGTGGCCGGGGGTACTTCGCACCATTCCGTGTGAATTTGATGGTCTTCAGGGTTATCTTCCGTGACCGGCGCAAAAGTGTCCAGACCTACGTGGAGGGTGACCTCGGCAAAATTGACACCTTGAGTCTTGAGTTTTTCCATTAGGCGGGTAGTAAAGTGCAGGCCGGCAGTGGGAGCGGCGGCCGAACCAGGTGCGCGGGCATAGACTGTCTGATATCGTTCCGGGTCATGGAGCGGCTCATGAATATAAGGCGGCAGCGGGACATGCCCCACCTTGAGGAAAAATGGCTCAATCGGTTCGGCAAAGCGCAGGCGCCGGTGGGAGCCTTCCAGCACTTCAACAATTTCAGCAGATGGACCATTATCAATGGTAACAACCTTGCCAACGGCCAAGCCCTTGCCCCCCACCAGGCATTCCCAGGTCAGCAAATCATCACGACGCAGGAGCAATACCTCGACGCGGCCGCCAGTTGGTTTACGTGCAAAAAGGCGGGCCGGGATGACGCGCGTACGGTTGATCACAAGCAAGTCGGAGGGGTGAAGGTAGTTGCCGAGGTCATGAAAAATGGCGTGTTCGAGTGCCCCGGTGAGTCGGTTCAAGACGAGCAGGCGCGAAGAATCACGCGGCTCGAGAGGGGTCTGGGCAATGGATTCGGGAGGGAGGAAGTAGTCGAAGTCAGATGTTTTCACGGATGTTTGATAGTCTGAAGCCAAATCGCCGGATGGTTATTATTTTTAGCGGCTAATGGGGTACTCGTTCCGCGGAGCGAAGAGCAACGAGTAGATGGAAGGAAGATTGATGAAGGATGAATAAGGGTGATAAGAGAAAAGCGGGTAAAACTGGCGGAGGATATCCTTGGCTGAAAGCAAATTAAAGACACTTTTTGAAAGTTTTTCGCGGAACGAATTAAACATGACAAAAAAGTATAGAAAATAACTTCAAAGCAATTTTTCATGAGCCAATTTTAGAAATTTTATTGGATTTTCGCAAGAGCTGGAGACTTAAAGTAATTTCGGCTGGGTCTGCTCGGTATATTCGACCCCCAGATGTTCATAGGCGGCTTTGGTAGCAACGCGGCCCTGGGGAGTGCGGTCGAGGAAACCCAATTGAAGCAGATATGGCTCAACCACATCCATAATGGTCTCGGGTTCTTCGCTGATCGCGGCGGCAATGGTATTCAGCCCGACCGGACCACCGTTATATTTCTGAATGACGGTCTTCAGGACGCGCCGGTCCAGGTCATCCAGGCCGAGCGGGTCAACCGCCAGAAGGTCCAGAGCTTCCCTGGCAATTGCACGCGTCACCACCCCATCCGCACGCACCTGGGCGTAGTCCCGCACACGGCGCATGAGACGCAACGCAACACGCGGGGTGCCACGCGCCCGGCGGGCGATCTCCTCGATGCCACCTTCGTCGGCCTGGACCTGTAGCTTGCTGGTGGCACGCTGGACGATGGCCTGCATGGCTTTCATATCATAATAATCCAGCCGGTAGACCGCCCCAAAACGTGCCCGCAGCGGCGCGGTCATCAGGGCCAGCCGGGTGGTGGCGCCGACCACGGTGAAGCGCGGCAGTTTCAGGCGAATGGAGCGAGCAGAAGGGCCTTTGCCGATGATGATATCGAGGGCGTAATCTTCCATGGCCGGGTAGAGCACCTCTTCGACAGCTTTACCAAGGCGGTGGACTTCATCGACAAAGAGGATGTCGCCGGCGCGCAGATTGGTAAGAATGGCAGCCAGGTCGCCAGCGCGCTCGATGGCCGGGCCGGAGGTGACCTTGATGTTGACGCTCATCTCGTTGGCTACCACGTGTGCCAGGGTGGTCTTCCCCAGCCCAGGCGGCCCGTAAAAGAGCACATGATCGAGTGGTTCCCCACGCTGGCGGGCGGCAGCGATCAGGATGCCGAGGTTTTCCTTGACATTTTCCTGCCCGATCAGGTCAGAGAGTGATTGCGGGCGCAGGGTCTGGTCCAGGCGGTCGTCCGGTTTCGGCTCAGGGTCGAGCAGGCGTTTGGGTGATTCTGGCATGGGTTGATTATATCAGTCTCCCTTAATGGATAAAAGAAGTAAATGACTAACCGAAAATTCATGGGGATGTCACATTTTGAGTGTGTGCAGACGAGCCACACACTCTCAAAATGCAGATCTTCTACAATTTTTGGATAAATAGAGAACAGATACAAGAGGGAGGAAAACAAAAACTAAAAACAAAGTGCTTGCATCTGCGCAAAATATCCGTTATGCTTGGAGATAAGTTTGCAATTCGTTCCACAACATAGATAATTGATTTTCACAGGGAAAATGAACAGGAAAAAAGGATGATCGATCCGCAAAGCTTCATAGACCGAATGCTCGAGTCGGAGAATTTGACCGACGCGCTGGAGGACGAGCAGGCCGATTTGTTGCTTAAGTGGGGAGTTGTCCAGCTTAAGCAGAAACTCGCTGGACTTGAAGACGTCGAGGCGGCCGGCGAATATACCAATGCCCTGATGGATTTCATGAGAACTTTGAACCAGATCGCCGGGAATCTGGAAAATCTTCAGCCAGAAAGCCTGGTTCAACTGGCTGAACGCCGTAAAAAAGCCTTGGGAGCCGGGCAGATGATGGAAGCAAGGGCATTTCAAGAGATGGCCGCCCGGCTAAAGGCGATGACGCCACGCCAGGCGATAGAATTCTTATTGCAGGAAAAGGAATAGGAGAGGATATGTCTGTTCAACAAGCTTCACAGGGAAGGAATAAAAACGCTTTCAGGCTGGGCGGGATAATTTTGGCGCTTGCACTCGTTTCGATTGCGTGCATGAGCTCTTCGCTCACACCGGCTGCCACGCAAGCACCACCGGCTTCCCCGGTATCCAGCTTGCCCGCATCCAGCGACAGTCAATCCGGCAACCTGACAGCCAGCTGGCTGCAGGTTTTTTTCACCAACCCGAACCCGCCTGATAATATCGGAAATGGTATCGACCAGGGCGTAGTGGCAGATGTCAACAATGCCAAAAGTTCCATCGACATAACCAGCTTTGATCTCAACCTGCCCAGTTTTGTGAATGCCCTGGTAGCGGACAGCCAACGGGGTGTGAAAGTGCAGGTGGTGGTGGATGGTGTCAACGGTTCGCAAACGCTCAGCGCCAAACTTGCCGGAACCAGCAAGGATTTCGATGCCACGCAAACGTTGACCGATGCAGGAATTCCGGTGGTCAACGGTGGGCGCAGTTCTGGTCTAATGCACGACAAGATCATCATTATTGATGGGAAAATCCTTTACATGGGTTCGTGGAATATGTCTTATGACGACACGTTCCGAAATAATAACAACCTGTTAAGAATCACGAATACCACCCTGATCTCCAATTATCAGGCGAAATTCAACGAATTATTCGTGGAGAAGCGATTTGGGACGCACGCCCAGGTGGGCTCACAGACACCCCAGTTAACCATCAATGGCGTACAAGTAGAAAATTACTTCTCCCCGGTTGATAATGTAATGGATAAGCTAGTCTCATATGTCCAGGGTGCACAGAAATCCATCCGTTTTATGATATTTACCTATACGGATACCGACCTGGCCAACGCTATGATCGCCCGTAACCAGGCCGGGGTCGATACAGAGGGCGTCATCGAGAACCGCGGCGCTTCAGAAGGTGCGATGGTTCCGCTCTTCTGCGCCAAAGTGCCGGTAAAAGTGGACGGGAACAAATACACGATGCATCATAAAATTATCGTAATCGATGAAAGCACGGTGATCACCGGCTCATTCAATTTCACAAAATCGGCAGACCAGGAAAACGATGATAATGTGCTGGTCATTCACAACTCCGACCTGGCCAAGCTGTACCTGCAGGAATTCGACCGAGTCTGGGGGTTGGGCAAGAGTCCGGACCCGACAAAGATCACCTGCAAATAATGAAAGGAAGAAACGCGAAAAAGAAGGTGTGCGGTTATTCTGCACACCTTCTTTTTGCGATCGCCACATACTTTTAATCTAGGGATTGGGTACGTTGGAGGGCTTGGATGGATAGCCTCCACCCCAATTGGTGATATCACAAGTCACCGTTTGGTCGCTGATAACCGTCACGAGATTCGGACAACCACCGGAATGGCCGGTAGCATCATAGGCGACCACCTGAAATGGCCCCGGGATCAAATAGCTGCTGCTCATCGAATAGGATGTGTCGCCAGGATTGGTGGTTAAATAAGAGTAGTAATTGGGCGGATTCTGGCCATACGCTACAATCGCCAGACTTGGCAATGAACCATAAGGATAGCCGGAGATGTTGCCTGAGATCGTACCAGGTTTGGGGATGGGCGTGGCGGAGGGAGCCACGGTTGGCGCACTGGTTGCGGAAGGTCCAATAGTCAGTGTGAAGGTTGGAGAGGCCGCCTGGATCTGGGTACTGGTAGGCTGTACCAAGGTTGGGGAAGCAAGCGGTTGCGAAGTTGGGGAGGATAGTGGAGTCTGTGGGACAGACTGGGTGAGAGCCGCGAGAGTCAAAACAACCCCTGTGGCGACCGCACCAGAATTAATCTGCCCGGGAGTGGCCGCCACCGGCAAATTACAGGCAGCCAGGCAGGTAACCAGCAGAGCGGAGATGATTATCTTGTATGGTCTTTTCATCGGCGAACCTCCTCGGAAATAATATTGGCGGTTTTGAAAAAATCTGGAATAATTATAATCTACGCAAGGTGGAACGGAATATCAATGACACTCCACTCCAGCCCGTGCTACCGGCGGCTGTAAAGCAGGAAATTTTGATCAACCAGGCGGTCTGGTTGTGAAATTGACAAAATGAAATTGACCTCTGAAATTGACCTCTTGACATGACCCTTTAGGGGGTCTATACTGCCGACGAAGAAAACCAAAATGAATATGGACACAACTATTTCGCTCGATCCTGATCATAGACCACGAATCCTATCCCTACTGGCTGGATGGAAGACTTCGGCATTAATGGCCTGCTAAGCCGTACTCTTACGGTGTAACTCGCCTGCCCCCTCGTCTCCACCAGCGCGGGGGCAGGTTATTTTAATAACGGAGGTGAACCATGAGCTTCTTGCCCAACATCAAAATTCCCATCCGGTCGCCAGGTAACGGGCGAACAAACGGGGTAGAAATTTCCAAAAAATTGGTGGAAAGTGCCCGAACCGATATCAAGACTGTTTTACAACAATTAGATACCACACCCAGCGGCCTCAACCAGACCGAGGTCGAGAGCCGCCTTGAACAATATGGGGCAAATGAAGTGGCCAGGGAAAAACGCCAGACCTGGCTGCTGCGATTATGGGAAAACGTTAAAATTCCCTGGTCATCCTGCTGGTCATCCTGGGAATCATATCCTATGTCACCGGCGATACGCCCGGTGCCATCGTTATTCTGGCGATGGTGATCCTTGGGATGGTGTTGCGCTATGTTCAAGAAAGCCGGGCCGATAACGCAGCCGAGCAACTTAAGGCAATGGTTCGCACGACCGCCACAGTCATTCGCGAAGGCCAGCGAAAAGAAATAGCACTGAAGGAATTGGTTCCCGGCGACATTGTCGCGCTGGCGGCCGGCGACATGATCCCGGCGGATGTACGCGTGCTGACCGCCAAGGATCTGTTCATCAACCAGTCGGCCCTGACGGGGGAATCTCTGCCAGTGGAGAAGACCGTTACAGTAGTGGGTGCAACGGTACAGAACCCGCTGGAGATGACCAATATCTGCTTCCTGGGCTCCAACATCGAAAGTGGTACGGCAACTGCGGTGGTAGTTCAGACCGGCAGTGGTACCTATTTCGGCTCCCTGGCGAACAGCATCACCGGGCAACGCATCCTGACCAGCTTCGACAAGGGCGTGAACCAGTTCACCTGGTTGATGATCAGCTTCATGATCGTCATGGTCCCGATGGTATTCCTGTTCAATGGTCTCAGTAAACACAACTGGCTGGAAGCCTTCTTGTTCGCATTGGCGGTGGCGGTCGGCCTGACGCCCGAAATGCTACCAATGATCGTGACGGTCAACCTATCGAAGGGCGCCATCTCGATGTCCAAAAAGAAGGTTATCGTCAAGCGGTTGAATGCCATCCAGAATTTCGGCGCAATGGATGTGCTCTGCACCGATAAAACCGGTACCCTGACAGAAGGCAAGATCATCCTGGAAAAATTCCTGGATGTGCTCGGCAATCCCAGCAAGCGTGTGCTGGATTATGGTTATATGAACAGCTATTACCAGACCGGCCTCAAGAACCTGATGGATGTGGCCATTCTGAACCATATCGATCTGAATGACAACCTGCAGGTGGATGAACTCTACCGGAAGATCGACGAACTACCCTTCGACTTCCAGCGCAAACGCATGTCGGTCATCGTTGAAAACGACAAAAACCAGCAAATCCTGATCTGCAAAGGCGCAGTCGAGGAGTTGATGGCACTCTCCACGCATGTCGAAGTAAACAACGAGATTCTTGAGGTAACAGCGGAACATGACGAGCATCGCAAACAGCGCATCAAGCAGTTAAATTCGGAAGGCTATCGTGTGATCGCAGTGGCCTACCGGGAATTTCCCGGGAATGACGATACCCCCCACTACACCAATAAGGATGAATCCAACCTGACACTATTAGGCTACCTGGCCTTCCTGGATCCGCCCAAAGCCAGCGCCAGTGAGGCGTTGGGCAAGCTCAACGAACACAACGTGGATGTCAAGATCCTGACAGGCGATAATGACATTGTTACCAAAACCATCTGCAAACAAGTCGGTCTACCAGTGGATCACATTCTGCTCGGCAACCAGATCGAAGAAATGAATGCTGCCCAGCTGGCCGAAGCCGCCGAAATAAATACCATCTTTGCGAAGCTCTCGCCTTCGCACAAGGAACGTATTATACATGCATTGCAAAGCAAAGGACACGTGGTCGGTTTCATGGGCGATGGCATCAACGATGCCCCGGCGCTCAAGGCTGCAGATGTGGGCATCTCGGTGGACAGCGCAGTTGATATCGCCAAGGAGTCATCCGATATCATCTTGCTCGAAACCAGTCTGTTGGTTCTGCAAGACGGAGTCATGGAAGGCCGGCGGGTCTTCGGGAATATCACCAAATATATCAAGATGGCTGCCAGTTCCAATTTTGGCAACATGTTCAGCGTGTTAGGCGCCAGCATTTTTCTGCCATTTCTGCCGATGCTGCCGATCCAGGTGCTGACCAACAACCTGCTTTACGATTTCTCGCAAACTGCCATTCCAACGGATGAAGTGGACGCCGATTGGTTGAATAAACCACGCAAATGGGCCATTGGAGAACTACGCCGCTTCATCATTTATATTGGGCCGATCAGCTCGATCTTTGACTATGCGACATATTTCATCATGTTATTCATCTATGGTGCGTGGGCGCACCCCGACCTGGCACACCAAGCCCTTTTCCACACAGGCTGGTTTGTAGAAAGCCTGTTCACCCAGACCCTGATCATCCATGTCATCCGGACAAAAAAGATCCCGTTCATTCAGAGCCGCGCCAGCAAATCGCTCATCTTTGCATCCTTGGCAATTGTTGCGGTTGGGGCGTATCTGCCTTACTCTCCATTGGCAGGAGTTCTCGGCTTCGTGCCCCTGCCTTGGACCTACTGGTTATGGCTGCTGGCAATGCTGATCGTCTATGTCATCCTGACCCAGATCGTCAAAACCTGGTTCTACCGAAAGTTCGGAGATTGAGTTATCATTAGCCAACATATCAATATTATCCATTTTGTCCGTTTATGGAGAAAAGAGACTTTACAATGGTGGCTAAAAACAGCAAAATGAGAATCAGAATTTGCAAGGATGGTCCTTACACCGTCTACGGCGGAGTCCCGCTGACGGAACAGATCCTCGTCCCGGATGCGGAAGGGCTATCCACCGGATGGCATAAAGGCAAGGAGTATCCGGTGAAGGAAGAGTATGACCTGTGCCGGTGCGGGCAATCCAAGACCATGCCATTTTGCGATCTGAGCCATTCGGAAGTTTTCTTCGATGGTGAAGAGACGGCCAGCCGGGAACCCTTCGAGAGCCAGTCTGAACCAAAGCTGGTTGGCCCGGATATGGTCCTGACCGATGTGGTAGGCCTGTGTGCATTGGCACGCTTCTGCGACCGGGCTGGCGGCGTATGGGATAACCTGCGCGCATCCGATAACCCGGAAGCCAGAAAAATCGTGCTCCAGGAAGTAAGCGACTGCCCCGCCGGAAGGCTGGTGTTGCATGATAAAGCCGGGAACCAGATTGAACCCGAATTCGAACCCTCCATCGGTCTGGTGCTCGATCCGGTTGTTGCCGAACTCGGACCTTTATGGGTACACGGCGGAATCCCGATCGAGTCGGCGGACGGGTATGTGTATGAAGTTCGCAACCGGGTGACGCTGTGTCGCTGTGGAAAGTCGACCAACAAACCTTTCTGCGATGGCCGGCATACTGAAGGAAAATAACCCAGGAGGATTCCCATGGCTACGGATGGAGCATTTGAAACTGATGTTTTCCCCACAGCAGCTGGAGACCTGTCCATTACATTCCTCGGACATGCCAGCCTGCTGATAACTTTTAACGGGAAGTATATTTTTATTGACCCATTCGGTCAGGTGGCAGATTATTCAGGCCTGCCCAAAGCTGACCTGGTGCTTTGCACGCACGAGCATCGCGACCACCTGGACCCACAGGCACTGGCGGCCATTCGCGGCCCGGCGACCCGGCTGGTACTCAACCCGGCCGGCGCTGCCCAGGTCGATGGCGCTATTGCTATGCGCAACGGAGATAAACAAACAGTGGGCGGCCTTCCGATAGAGGCTGTTCCGGCGTACAACATCCTGCATAAGCGTGAGGATGGGAATCTATTTCATCCGAAAGGAATCGGGAATGGCTATATCCTGACCTTCGGCGATAAACGCCTGTACCTGGCCGGGGATACCGAAAATATACCGGAAATGAAGAACCTGCATCATATTGATATCGCCTTCCTGCCGATGAACCTGCCATACACAATGACGCCAGAGATGGTTGCAGATGCGGCCAGGATGTTCATGCCAAGAATCCTGTACCCCTATCACTTCGGGAATACAGATACGAATAAATTGGTGGAATTATTGAAAGCGGATAAAGGGATTGAAGTTAGAATCCGGAAAATGCCATAGACCGGGAATCATGATCCACCAAACTACGTATATAAAAAAAACGGTTGGGCATCCAACTGTTTTTTTATTTAAGGTCCTTGTTTTTCAACGCGATAGAAGAATTCACCAGCGCGCGGAACATACAGGATGCCTTCTTCTTCGCGGTGTTGCCAGTCGACGATTTTAATGGCGGCGGGGTCAAGATAACCCAGTGTCAAGCGGGCACAATCTTCGGAGGTAGTCTTACTGGCCAGGGTCACTTTCACAGTGGTCCGCTCGATGTCACCCTCCAAGTGTCCGGAGCCGCGTAGATGTGTACTATGCGCCAGGGCGCCCAGCGGGATGTGCTTATAGCGCTCCCAGTCGGCCGGAAAATAAGGCAGGATGTGATAACCAGTCTCATAAATATACTTGCCGTAAGCGCGGCTGAGCTGCTCAAGATGCAGGGCGTAAATAGACACTTCCCCGCCAATAGATACAAACGGCTCCGACTTCTACATAGCCCAGGAAGCCGTCCAGAGTTCATCATACATGGCCGAAGCACACAACGACACTCGCTGATAAGGCCGGCCAACCCATAGTTGAAGCAGGTACAGAAAAACAACTATGAGGCATTATTTCTCCAATTTTTCCAGCACTTCCAACAACCTGGCCTGCCAATCGGCATCCTTTCCAAACATGCACCAGTAGGCGTTCTTGCCACCGCGGACTCCCGGGCCAAGGTCAGTCAGGTGGCTACCTGGCAGGTTGGAGCCAGGTTTTATTTCCGTGTTTTCCGGCAGGGCCGGGTAGCGCAGGACGATCTGGCCGCTTTCCATGCCGACTGAGACCAGACCGGCGCGTTCGGCACGCAGTTTCACCTGCATCTGGTAGAAAAGGTTGGTAACCATTTCCGGCAGGACGCCAAAGCGATCGGTAAACTCAGCACCAAGTGCATCCAAGGCGGCATCATCATTTACATCTGCCAACCGGCGATAGAGGCGCAAGCGCAGGTTTGTATCTGGTACGTAAGCTTCGGGAATCCCGATGGCGAGAGGCAAATCCACGTTAACCGGCAGACCCATGGGTTGGACGGTTTCCAGGCTGGCAGATTTCAGGTCAATCTTCAGGCCCTCAAACTTGCCAAGGGTGCGGGCCTGTTTAACGGCGGCGGCCAGCAAGCGAGTGTACAAATGAAATCCGACGGCCGCGATGTAGCCGGATTGGTGCGTGCCAAGCAGTTCCCCGGCGCCACGCATCTCCAGATCGCGCATGGCGATGGAGTAGCCTGCGCCTAGCTGCGTATTTTCGGCGATCACTTCCAGACGCTCCTGGCCTTCGGGCGTGGGCGCAAATTTTCGGTGACGGAAAAAGTAGGCATAGGCACGCGCGGCGCCGCGCCCAACCCGCCCACGCAGTTGGTACAACTGCGCCAGGCCGAAGGCATCCGCCCGATCGACAATAAGGGTGTTGGCATTGGGGATATCCAGACCAGATTCAATGATGGAGGTGGAAAGCAGGATGTCGATTTCGCCGGCAGTAAAGCGGTGCATCACGCTGGCAAGTTCATTTTCGGGCATCTGGCCATGGCCGATGGCGATGCGCGCCTCAGGGACCAGTTTTTCCAGGTGCATACGGATAGCACCGATGGTCTGGACTCGGTTGTGAACAAAGAAAATCTGCCCGCCGCGTTCGATCTCCCTCAGAATGGCCTGCCGGACAAGTTTCGGAGAGTAGGGCCCAACATGGGTGATGATGGGCAGGCGTTCTTCCGGAGGAGTATTGAGATTGGAGATATCGCGCACACCTGTCAGGGCCATATAGAGCGTGCGCGGAATGGGTGTGGCTGTCAAAGTGAGCACGTCCACCTCAGTGCGCAATTTTTTGAAGTGCTCCTTATGGGTTACTCCAAAACGCTGCTCTTCATCAATAATAACCAGGCCGAGATCCTTAAACTGTACATCGCCCGAGATAAGCCGGTGTGTGCCGATGACAATATCCACAGCACCCTGTGACAGGGCATACAAAATCTGGCTTTGCTCGCGCGGCGTGCGAAACCGGGAAAGCATTTCAACGGTAACCGGGAAGGCCGAGAGGCGCTGACGGAAGGTATCATAATGCTGCTGGGCAAGTACCGTGGTCGGGACCAGCACTGCTACTTGCCGGCCATCCATCACCGCCTTAAAAGCCGCCCGCAGCGCCACCTCGGTCTTGCCATAGCCGACATCCCCACAAAGCAAGCGGTCCATTGGGCGGGGCGTTTCCATGTCATGTTTTATGGCTGCCAGAGCCTTAACCTGGTCTTCCGTTTCTACATAAGGGAAACTGGACTCGAGTTCGCTCTGCCAGGCGTTATCGGGGCTGAAGGCGAAGCCCTCGGCCACATGACGGCGGGCATACAGGTCGAGCAGATCCTGGGCCACTTCCTGCACCGCTTCACGGACTTTGCGCTTGGTCTCGGGCCATTCCTGCGTACCCAGGTTGCCCGGCGTTGGCGGCGAGCCATCCGGGCCAATATAACGGGTCAGCCGATCGGCCTGATGGATGGGGACATAAACCTGGTCGCCGTTCTTGTATTCAACGCACAGAAACTCGCGTTCCAGTCCTTCAAGGGTACGCTGGACCAGCCCAACATACCGGCCAAGACCATAATCCACGTGAACAATCCAATCCCCTGCGTGCAAGTCGGCATAGGCCGATTCGGGGGTTTCGGCACCGGGCCGGGGTCGCTGGCGCGGCTGCGGCCGCTCCCAGCCAAAGATCTCAGAATCGGTGATGAGATACGAACTGCCCAGGCTCCAGCCTTCAGAAAGGGAGGATTCGATAAAGCGGGGATTCGCTAGAGCCTGTTCCCGGGGAACTTCAGAAGGAAGGTTTTGTTCAATCCACAATTCTTCAAGACGCGAAGCCTGCCGGGATACGATTACCGCTGTATTATTTTTTTCAACAATCCCGACCAGGTACTCCGTAAATGGTTTGAGCCGGCCCCCAAACCGTTCGATCTTTCCAAATTGGGCGGATAAATTGGTAGTGGATTGCAACTCAGATTGAAGCGGTTCCTGTTCGTCACTCTCTTGCCCTGCGGTGGAATAGCCCAGTTCCAGGCAAGTGCGACCGCTGATGGCATCCGATAACTCCGACCAGGTAATATAGGGGATGGGGAAGCTTTCTGCCAGGGTTCCTTCGGCGACAAACTCGGCCCGCAATTTGACAGCCTGTTCCTCAATTTCAGAGACTGTGCTCTCCAAAATGCTCAAATCGTCCACCATCACCAAAGAGTCGCGGGGTAAATAATCCAATAAATTGGCAGGGAAAGGATGCAGAAGCGGAATATGGAATTCTGAAATGCGATCGGTTAGATCGGCCTGGTTTGATTTTTCGGATGTGTCAGGCGCGCCTGTCTTGACTGGCATGAGATATTCGCGGGCGGGCGTCACCAAAACAGCCGCCAACTTGTCGACCGTTCGCTGTGAGCCTGGATCGAAGCGCCGGATGGTATCGATCTCATCACCAAAGAAATCCAGCCGGACAGGCGCTGGCTCAGATTGAGGCCAGATATCCAGCAGCCCGCCCCGATGGGAAAACTGTCCAGGTTCCAGGACGGTATCGGCCGGCTGATAGCCAATCTGCAGCCATTCTTCCAACAGGCTATTGAGCGACAGGCTCTGCCCGACCTTAATCTGCTTGGAGGCCTTCAGGAAATCGCGAACGCGGCAGGGTGCGGGTCATCAATGCACGCGCCGAAGTGACAACAATCGGTGTAGAGGCCGGCTTCTCTACAAACGGCAAATGGTAAGCCGCCAACCTGGTTAAGGTTTGCAGGCGCTCGCGGCGGGTGACTGAGCCCCAGGCAGCCTGCTCGTAGAAGAGCGGGTTGGGTTCCGAGAAGATATATCGGGGGGTATCGGGCAGCCAGAAAGCCAGTTCATCGTGCAATTGCAGGGCATGGTCAGCCCGGTCGGTGACCAACAAAATTGGCTGCTCTAGGTCAGCGTACAAGGCTGCCAGAATCGGCAGGCGTGCGGCGCGCGGCAAACCCAGGCCGGGAAGTTGATCCCCGGCTCGCAAGCCAGCCAGAAGACGCTGATAAGAAGAGACCTGGCGGAGCGAGTCAAGCAAGGATTGATTCATGCGAAAAAGAGAAATAGGTGCGTCTATTTTTGGTTCTCTAATTTTTCTCAATGCCGCCATTGTATTTATTCATCGCTGTGTCCAGCCCTTCACCTACAAAGGTCAAGACGGCCTCCACTGCGCGGTTAAGCGTTTCAGAGATGAATGTCAGATCAGCGTTCGAGAATTCCTGCAGGACGTAATCAGGAGCCTGCATCTGCCCAGGCGGGCGGCCAATTCCCATGCGCAGGCGCGGGAATTCATCCGTACCGAGGCGATCGAGGATGGAAGACATGCCTTTCTGCCCGGCTGAGCCGCCATCCGGGCGAATCCGGATGGTACCAAGCGGCAGGTCGAGGTCATCATGGGCAATCAACAGGTTGGTCAAAGGTAGTTTATAAAAATGGACCAGTCCCTGGACCGATTGTCCGGAGAGATTCATAAATGTTTGCGGCTTGGCAAGGATGATCTTGCGTTCACCATAGGTCGCACTTGCCACCAACGCCCTGGATTGGAGACGGGTGAAACGCGCATTAAGTTTCACGGCCAGCCGGTCCAGCAGCATAAAGCCAACATTGTGGCGGGTCTCGCGATACTCACGACCAGGGTTACCCAGGCCGATAATCAAGAAGTTCTCTGGCATATTCAATTCCGTCGCAACCAAAGGTAAATACCAAGAATAATAATTAGAATCACAGCTCCCAGACCGCCATAAACAAGGCTGGTCGAGATATCCGCCGGGGTAAGAACTGCCGGGTTGACCGGCAAGGGAGTCGGCGTGGGGAAAGGAGTCGGCGTCAAGGTTTTTGTGGGGGTATTGGTCGGCTGAACTTCGGTCGGAGCTGGGGTGGGTGTTTCAATCGGTGTGTAATTGCGCACACGCAAATTCGGGACGATGGCATCGAGATAAGTCCCATCGCTCAAGGTAACTCTTAAACGCAGGTCGTAATTTCCATCCGTGATGGTGGTGGTATCCCAGGTTGCCAGTGTATTCGAATCAACCGGTTGGCTGCCTTTGGCGATCAGGAACCAGGTGCCAGTAGTATCGCCGGCATAACCAAAATCGATCTCCGACGACCCAAAGCCGCTTTCATTGCTGGAGCCGAGGATCGTCACCACACCCTGAACGACCTGACCTTGCTGCGGAGAAAGAATGGCAGGTTGCTCTTGCGCGACAACGGGTCTGACGGCGATCAACGCCGCCAGAAAAGGGACCAAGAGCAATAATTTAATAATTCGAAGTCATCGTTTCCCGGCAGTTTGTAACAGGTAAGTTTAACACGAAGGCAGGCAAGGGTCAACGCCTTGACACGCCTTGACACGCCTTGACACGCCTTGTCACGCAGGGCTTTCATAAGGTCTGAAAGCCCTGTAAATCCAATTTCCTGAAATAAATTGTGGGTGAAACGGGAAAATTCTGGGAGACGGGCTAGTGGAGGCCCAAGTCTCCAGCCAAGAGGCCTAGCCAATCCCCCATCCTGCTGAAATCGCGGCTAACAAGTGGCGTGAGCGCTTGTAACATGCGCTCGTATGAAGAAACTGGTACGGCAGTTACAAACAACCGTCCCCAACTGGAATTGCCATCCCGGAGTATACAAGTTTGGAAAGTTACGTGAGCAGCCCCATCGTAAAACATGCTAAAAATTTCCTGGGCAGAATAGGTGGCATTTGAATTCAGGTCCACATAATTTTCCTTGCGGCTGCCTGGCTGAAATGCCTGGAAACGGGCAAGGCGGTTAATCTGATAGTAAGCCACCCGGCCATCTCCATATATAATCCGAACTTCCTGACCAATTTTCAGACCTGAAAAAGCTGCTCCAGCCAGATCGTTGTGAGCCAATAAGCCGATCACGCGGTTGCGGGCTGCCAGCGTAAATTGCGTGGCAACTCCATCCACCCGCAAAACGAGCCCCGGATCATCCTGCGGTTGCTGCAACACCCGCAAAGCCAGTATTCCGGGTACATAAACACCGCGCACTTGTTTTGCCTGCCCGTTGACCACCGAGGCAATAAACCCGGAAAATGCTTGTGGGTCTCCCTTTTCAGCCGCGCTGGCAGACCTCACCGGAAGCAAGATGAGAATGAAAAAGGCCAGAGCCAGTAATGTCATCCGTATTTTATTTTTTTTCATCCATAGGGGCGTAATGCTATTATAGGGAACCAATGAAAAATGTGAACGTGTAAAATATCCCCTTTCGAGCTTACGATTGTCAGATAGCGGACCAGATGTGCTTAAAAAAACCTCGAAATGGCTGTTTTTGATGTAAAATCGTCCAGACATTAGCACTTCCCACCAGGAGGATGAATGGAATTGAATCAGGCCCTATTTAAATCGACAGAGGCGTTGACCTTTGATGACGTACTGGTCATCCCGGCTTACAGCGAGGTATTACCGGTCGAAACGGATATCAGTGCACAGCTAACTGCCGAAATCCGGTTGAATATTCCACTGCTTTCCGCGGCGATGGACACGGTCAGCGAAGCACGGCTGGCCATTGCGCTGGCACGCGAGGGCGGCATTGGCATTATCCACCGCAATATGTCACCTGAGCAACAGGCCACCGAAGTGGATAAGGTTAAACGCTCCCAATCGGGCATGATCACCAGTCCGATCACCCTTCCTCCGGATGCCACGCTTCAACAAGCCGAAAATATCATGTCTACCTATAAAATCAGCGGCGTTCCCATCGTAGACAGGGAGAACAAACTGGTCGGGATATTAACCAACCGCGATATCCGTTTCATTGAACCGTCCGATTTTGGCCAACCCGTCAGCCATTTCATGACTGCCCAGCCGCTGGTTACTGCGCCGGTAGGAATTTCGAGGGAAGATGCCAAAATTTTGCTCCAAAAACACCGGATCGAGAAACTTTTACTGGTGGACGAAGCCGGGTGTCTCAAAGGCCTGTTGACTGTCAAGGATATCCAGAAGGAACGTGAGTACCCGAACGCCGCCCAGGATAGCCGGAACCGGCTGCTGGTCGGGGCAGCTATCGGCGTAGGCGCAGACCTCGAGACGCGCGTGGGCCTGTTAAAACATGCCGGAGTGGATGTTGTCGTCATCGACACTGCCCACGGGCACACGAAAGGGGTCCTGAACGCCATCCAGCGCGTCCATAAAAATTGGCCCAAACTGCCTGTCATCGCTGGAAATGTAGTTACCGCAGAAGGGACCAGGGCTCTCATCGAGGCCGGCGCGGCTGCTGTAAAGGTGGGGGTCGGAGCCGGTTCCATATGTACAACCCGCGTGGTTGCCGGTGCAGGCATGCCACAGTTATCGGCCATTTACACCTGTGCGCAGACCGCCCATGCATTCAATGTACCGATCATCGCGGACGGAGGGATAAAATTCAGCGGCGATATCGTCAAAGCCATCGTTGCGGGTGCTGATACCGTCATGTTGGGCAGTCTGCTGGCCGGCCTCGAGGAAAGCCCCGGCGAGGTGGTGTTATTGGAAGGACGCCAGTTCAAAGAATATCGCGGCATGGGCAGCATGGGTGCCCTGCAAGGTTATGGCAAAGACCGCTATGGCAGCGGGCAAGCTGGGGGTGGCAAACTTGTTCCTGAAGGGATTGAGGGGCGTGTACCTTATAAAGGCTACTTACATGATTTCGTTTACCAGTTAGTTGGCGGCCTGCGCTCAGGAATGGGCTACGCCGGGGCAAAATCGTTGGATAGCCTGCGCGCACAGACCAAACTGGTTCGGATTACCAATGCCGGCCTAATCGAGAGTCACCCCCATGATGTCATTATCACCAAGGAAGCACCAAACTACCAGTTGAGCCAGGATTAGCGAACTGCAAGAAGAAAGTTACGCACAATTTCTAAGTTTCCCTTATAATGGGAACATCTTATGAACATACAAATTCCGGAGTTATTATAATGAGTCAAACCCGCAGCGAACAATTGGTAAACCGCTTGCGCTCCATGCAAGCCGCCGCACCGGATATAGAAGCTTCTGCAATTGTTTCAGTGGATGGATTGATCATGGCATCGGCGCTTCCCGCCGATGTGGAAGAAGACCGCGTCTCGGCCATGTCAGCCGCCATGCTCAGCTTGGGGGAACGGATCGCCAGCGAATTGGGACGCGGCGGACTGGAGCAGGTCTATATCAAAGGCAATGCCGGCTTTATTGTGCTCACCTCGGTCGGAGCCGAGGCCGTGCTAACCGCTTTGGCACGTCAGGATGCCAAGCTGGGTCTTATCTTCCTGGAAATGCGCCGGGCTGCAGAAGACCTGGTCAAATTGGTCGGATGAAACCAACCGGCGACATACCCTTAACAACCAAGAACGTCAACCCACGTGGGGAGGACGCCAGTCACTGGCCCTCCCCACGCCCTTTGTATTTATACAACCTATCCAAAATATTGGCAAAGTTCGAAATTTGTGTGTGGGGTTAGCCGCCCACACTAAAATTGCAGTTCTCTTTTTACTTTCGGACAGGAACTTAATTAAGAGCGGAAGGAGTCAAAATGCCAACAAAATACATTTTTTTCACCGGCGGCGTAGTCAGCTCTGTAGGGAAAGGCGTGACGGCCGCCGCCACCGGGTTGTTACTTAAATCACGCGGGTTTAAGGTTACCGTGCAAAAATTGGATCCATATATCAACGTGGATCCCGGGACCATGTCTCCATACCAACATGGTGAAGTGTATGTGCTTGATGACGGCGCTGAAACAGACCTTGACCTGGGACACTACGAACGTTTTGTTGATATCCGCCTGGGCCGCTTCAGCAACTTCACCACCGGCCAGGTGTATGCCGAGGTCATCAGCAAGGAACGGCATGGCGATTACCTGGGCGGGACCATCCAGGTCATTCCGCATATCACCAACGAAATCAAACGACGGATCGCATTGGTGGGTAAAGAGACCGGGGCGGAAGTGGTCATACTTGAAATTGGCGGAACGGTCGGCGACATCGAGTCCCATCCATTCGTGGAAGCCCTGCGGCAACTGCGCAACGAGGTGGGGCGCGAAAATTGTTTCTTTGTACATGTCACCTGGTTGCCCTTCATCGGTGCTACGCAGGAGCTCAAAACCAAGCCCACGCAGCACTCGGTATCTGCATTGCGTTCGATAGGTATTTCACCTAATATGATCATCGCCCGCTCCGATTTCCCGGTGGAGGATGAGCTCTGCGATAAGATCGCACTCTTCTGCGATGTTGACAGGCGCGCCGTAGTACCCATGGTGACTGCACAAGTGCTTTACGAAGTGCCACTGCTGTTGGAAAAAGCCGGCGTAGGCGATTACATCGTCGAGCGGCTAGGACTACAGGCGCGGGCGACTCCCGATTGGGCTCCGTGGAAACATCTGGTGGAGGAAGTACGCAAACCGAAGCCAATCGTCAATATCGCCCTGGTGGGAAAATACGTTGAGCTGAAAGATGCGTACATGTCTGTGCGCGAAGCCATCAAACACGCCGCCCTTTCGATGGGGGTGGAGGCGGAAATCCAATGGGTACATTCCGCCGACCTGGAGAAAGGCAAAGGCTGGGATGAAGTTAAAGCGGCGGATGGGATTATCGTCCCGGGCGGATTCGGCTCGCGCGGCATTGAAGGCAAGATCCAGGCCGCCGGCTACGCCAGGGAAAATAAGGTTCCCTACCTGGGTCTCTGCCTGGGGATGCAGGTAATGTGCGTGGAGTTCGCCCGAAACGTATTAGGGCATGAGGATGCCAATTCGACCGAATTCGACCGGAGTACAAAATACCCCGTAATCGACCTGATGTTGGAACAGCGTGCCATCACCGATATGGGCGGCACAATGCGGCTGGGGCTTTATCCGTGTATGCTTCAAAGGGGGACAAAGGCTGCTGAAGCCTACGGCGAGGAACGCGTAGAGGAACGACACCGCCATCGCTGGGAATTCAACAACAACTACCGGGAAGAATTCCAAAAAGCGGGGATGGTCTTCTCAGGCATCTCACCAGATGGGATGCTGGTGGAGATTTCCGAAGTGGCTGATCATCCATATATGGTTGGCAGCCAGTTCCACCCGGAATTCCTATCCAGGCCGATGCGACCGCACCCATTATTCGTAGGATTGATCAAGGCGGCCAAGGAGAAAAGCGAGAAGGAACGCGGGTTAACGTATGAAGAAGAAGGCATAGGCGAGAAGTAGATTGGAACTGGATGGTTAATAAATTAATTCATTATATGGCGAGAACGGTCAAAGTTGAATTGACCAACGGCTGGATTAGGTTTAGAATGTCAATCGAGCTATGAGGCTAGCTCGAACGTAAAGAAACCGCCATTGTTGTGGCTAATAGCCTCTGCCCCCCATGGCAGAGGCTATTTTTACACTTAAGGTTACTTACAACGCAGGAAACAGAAACTGTGCTGTCAAAAATCTATTTTAAGGAGAATATAGTATGTCCAATATTGAATCTGTACACGCCCGCGAAATCCTTGATTCGCGCGGGAATCCGACCGTGGAAGTTGAAGTGCTGCTGGATGACGGCGCTTTCGGGCGCGCGGCGGTTCCATCCGGTGCTTCCACCGGTGTCCACGAGGCTTTGGAACTGCGCGATGGTGATAAGGCCCGTTTTGGTGGTAAAGGTGTGCTCCAAGCAGTTGAGCATGTCAATGACGAAATTGATGAGGCCTTGTACGATATGGACGCACTTGACCAGGCCGCTGTAGACCAGGCCATGCTTGATCTGGATGGCACGCCCAACAAAAGCAAATTGGGGGCAAATGCCATTCTGGGTGTCAGCCTGGCAGTGGCTCGCGCCACGGCTGAATCGGTCGGCTTGCCGTTGTACCGATACCTGGGCGGAGTGCCCGCCAAGATCCTGCCAGTTCCGATGTTTAACATCCTGAACGGTGGAGTCCATGCCAATTGGCAGGGAACCGATTTACAAGAATTCATGATCGCCCCGGTTGGTGCACCAAACTTCCGTGAAGCTCTGCGCTGGGGCAGCGAGGTATACCAGTCGCTCAAAAGCGTTCTGAAAAGCGGAGGATATACCACCGGAGTTGGCGATGAGGGTGGTTTTGCTCCAGCACTCAAAAAGAATTCAGACGCTGTTGAACTTATTCTAAAAGCCATCGAGAAAGCCGGCTACAAACCCGGCGATCAGGTTTCCATAGCTCTCGATCCAGCTTCCAGCGGTTTCTACGAAGATGGTTTTTATAACCTGCGCACCGAAAACCGAAAAGTAACATCAGCAGAGATGATACAGATGTATGCAGATTGGGTGGCAAAGTATCCAATCGTTGTGCTCGAAGACGGTCTGGCCGAAGATGATTGGGACGGCTGGAAACTCCTGAACAAAACCCTGGGCGGCAAGATCGAACTGGTAGGAGACGATTTGTTCGTGACCAATGTAGAGCGTATTGCGCGCGGCATCAAGGAGAATGCAGCCAATGCCGTACTGATCAAACTCAATCAAATCGGCACCTTAAGCGAAACGATCGCTGCCATTGAAATGGCGTATAAGGCCAACTGGGGCGCAATGGTATCACATCGTTCCGGCGAGACAGTGGACAGTTTTATTGCCGATTTGACTGTAGCCATGCGCACCGGGCACCTAAAAACCGGCGCACCTTGCCGGGGCGAGCGCGTGGAAAAATACAACCAGCTTATGCGTATTGAGGAAGAATTAGGCGATACGGCGGTATACGCCGGGCACAATGCGTTTGTGCACTAATATCGTTTGTGGTTGGAAATCAGGCCGGGTAAACCAACGCTCCCTAAAACGATAAAATCTATTAAATAACCAAGCGACCGGTCGCAATTAAGTGGCCGGTCGCACTTTTGTAATCCTTTTTGACACGCACCATTCACCCACGAGTCATCGCACGGAATAAGATGTGCCGGTCAACCAGCCCAAGTGGTAGGTTGTGTTCATCCACCACCACCAGCCATTTGCGCTTCGGAGACATCATCATCTTGACCGCCTCCACCAAGGCGGTTTCGGGTTTGGCAGTCAACACACCGGGGGACATTAATTTGCCCGCGGTAACTTTGCTGGAAGGCACATTGCCTCCACCGCTCAGAGCCGCCAGCACACCACGCCGCTCAGAGGGTTGGATTCGAGCCACCACATCCGAATCACTGATCAGACCGACCGCATTCCCTTTCATATCCACCACGATAACACGATGAGAGCCGGTTTCCAACAATTTGTCCACAATAGTTCCCAGATCGTCCCCCAGTTGTACAACGGGAATAATCGGGGACATCACATCTCGCAGGCTGGTTGCCGCACCAGGTGGAGCAACCATCTTCTTGGCATCTTTTTCAGCCACCAGTCGCAGGATGTCCAACCGGGATAGCACACCTACCAGTCGGTTATTCTCATCTACCACGGGCAGGCGTTTTACACCTGCCCTGGCCATGCGGGAGGCGGCTACGCCAAGTGAATCCTTTGCTCTCACGGTGATCGCAGGTTTGGACATCACGTCGGCTACTGTTTGTATTGTCGTTCGTAGATGCTCCATTTCGTCTTTCAAGAAGGCCGCATCTAACTGTTTTGCGACCGAGAGACGCTGCTGCAAGCCGGCGCGTTCGAGTAGATCCCCGTCGGTTAGCAGGCCTACTACCGCACCATCTTTGTCAACAACCGGCAAAGCTTTCAAAAGGGTATCGAGCATCTTCTGCCAGGCATCAACCAGCGGCATCTCTGGGAATAGCGTAATCACATCGCGAGTCATCAGCTCTTCAACATATTTGTCAACAGGCAAAGGGTTGAGGTAACGATGGGTGTATTTGACAACATGGATATCCTCCACTGTCACCAAGCCTTCACTCACCATGGGTGAAACCAGATCGATGGCATAAGTAATTCGATCGGGTTTATCCACCACCTGGATGCAGAGAGGCAGATCTTCGGAAAGTCTCAGGATCGAGGCGGTATGCACTTGAGAATGCGCACCAAAGCCAGCTACTCCGCGAACTACCGTTGCCCCGGCAATCCCTTCCGCCCTCAGTAAATCAATGATAGCAGAATAAAGTGGCCGACCTCGCCATTTATCGCTCTCTCCGATGAAGATGGTTAATAGTTGTGCATCTTCGCTGAGTCTGGTAGTCATGGTTGCCATCCTTTAGAGCGCCCGCCCAAGCAGGATGCCTGCTGTAACGGCGATCGCGCCCATAATACTGCTTCCAAAAAGGTCAAGAAAGCCCAACCCGACCTGTCCTTTGAGGATGAGGTTCACACTTTCATAAGTATAAGTCGAAAACGTGGTGTAGGCGCCTAAAAAGCCGATCGCTACCAGCAGGCGCCAGCGCGGGTCCACCAAAAAGCGGTCGGTGATCATGGTCATAAAAAATCCCAAAATTAGGCTGCCGGTAACGTTGATAATCAATGTTCCATAAGGAAAGGATGTGCCGAAGCGTTCTGCCGCCCAACCACCCAGCCAGTAACGGGCATTTGCGCCCAGGACCGCCCCCAGAGAAATGATGAGAAAAGTTTCCATCGATTGATATCTATCCTTCATATTCACGCCAGTAATAACAAATTCAGAATATTCACGAGAAATAAAAGGCTTCTACTGAGAAAATTCAGTAGAAGCCATCAGTCCGGGGACAGTTGTGGCGAGCCTCATCGCCAAAAACAAATTCAAGATATTTTACCATAACACAAATTCTGGCCAATAATTGCCTGAATCTGAATTATACTTAAATGCTGGTTTACGACAGGCTTCTTCCAATATTTCAATGAATGGAGATTAAGTTATGGACACAACGATTGAAGAAATAACTGGACAGGAAATTCTCAACTCACGCGGCAACCCGACCGTGGAAGTTGAAGTGGTCCTGGCTGACGGCTCGTGGGGACGCGCAGCCGTTCCATCCGGAGCATCCACCGGCATTCATGAGGCACTCGAACTGCGCGATGGCGACAAAAAACGCTATGGCGGCAAAGGTGTACTGAAAGCCGTTGCAGCAGTCAATGATGTCATTGCCGACGAATTGTACGGCTGGGATGCCACCGACCAGAAAGCCATTGATATGCAACTGATAGCCCTGGATGGCACACCCAACAAGTCCAAGTTTGGTGCCAATGCCATCCTTGGCGTTTCACTGGCAGTGGCGAAGGCGGCTGCTTCCGGTCTGGGCCTGCCACTCTACCGCTACATTGGCGGAGTCTATGCGCACGTGCTGCCCGTCCCGATGATGAACATCCTGAACGGCGGCGCGCATACCGCCTGGCAGTCCACGGATGCCCAGGAGTTCATGGTCATGCCGCTTGGCGCGCCGAACTTTGCCGAGGGCCTGCGCTGGGGCGCAGAAATCTACCACGCGCTCAAGTCCGTCCTTAAGGATAAGGGTTATGTCACGCTGGTTGGCGATGAAGGCGGCTATGCCCCAGCACTGAAAGCCAACAATGAAGCCGTGGAAGTCATTCTGGAAGCAATCGCCAAGGCTGGTTTCAAGGCCGGACGTGGTGAACAGGTGGCAATTGCACTCGACCCGGCTGCATCCGAACTCTACGACGAAGAAACCAAGACCTATAATCTGCGCAAGGAAGGCAAGAAGCTGACCGGGCCGCAAATGATCGAGTTCTGGACCAAATGGGTCAATGATTATCCGATCGTTTCGATTGAGGATGGTCTGGCCCAGGACGACTGGGAATCCTGGATCATGATGACCAAACAGCTGGGCGACAAGATCCAGATTGTCGGTGACGATCTGCTTGTGACCAACCCCGAACGTGTCCGCCGCGGCATCCAGGATAAAACCTGCAACGCCCTGCTGGTGAAACTCAACCAGATCGGCTCACTAAGCGAGACCATCGAAGCCGTCGAGCTCTGTCACCGGGCCGGCTGGCGGGCTGTAACCAGCCATCGCTCCGGCGAGACCGAAGACAGCACCATCGCCGACCTGGCTGTGGCGCTCAACATGGGCCAGATCAAGACGGGTGCGCCAGCCCGGTCAGATCGCGTGGCCAAGTATAACCAGCTACTGCGCATCGAAGCCGAACTGGGCGAAACCGCCAAGTACGCCGGCTGGGACGCCCTGAAGCATTAAGATATTAAGAACCAGTTCATTACTGCGCATCCATGGATGCGCAGTAATGTTTTAAGCAACCAATTAGTTAATTAACTTGACAAAATAAATCCTTATGATTATCATCCGATTACATTATTGTTAGAATTAAATCAAAATCAGGCTTGTTTGACAGGTATTCGCCCAGTATGCTGCCTAATCCACATCATCATGTAAAGAATATTAACAAACACAGTGTATTGGACTTGATTCGATTCTCTCCGGGGGGAATTGCGCGAGCGGAAATTGCCAGAAAGCTTGACCTCACCCGAGCAGCGGTAACCGTAATCGTTGATGATCTTATGTCTACTGCGATCATCCGGGAATCAGAACGCATGATCAGCAAGAGTGGACGGCCTCCGGTAGTGTTAGAAATTGATCCAACGCGCGGACATGTCATTGGCATCGATTTCGGTGCAAGCCATATCGGCTTGCTAGTCGCAGATTTAGGGGCACATATCATTGAAGAAATTGAAGTGCCCATCGATATCCAGGATGGACCAAAAATCTGTTTGGACCTGGCTGACCGGCTGTTGAAGGAAATTCTATCGAAAACGAATCTTCAACTAAAAGATATCCTGGCGATTGGCGTAGGCGTTCCCGGACCGATCGTCTCGGATGCCGGGATGGTACTGGCGCCGCCCATCATGCCGGGATGGGACAGGTTTCCCATCCGGGACACTTTAGAGAAAAAATGGGGCCGACCGGTATCCCTCAACAATGATGCGGAACTGGGAGCCCTGGGCGAATGGGCAGCTGGCGCCGGACGCGGGGAAAGCAACCTGGCGTATATTAAAGTAGGCACCGGGATTGGATGCGGGCTACTCATCGATGGGAAAATTTATCGCGGCATTACCGGTTCAGCCGGCGAAATTGGGCACCTGACGATAGACGAGAACGGGCCCCTGTGTGCTTGTGGCAACCGCGGCTGTCTGGAAGCCTTCTCAGGCGGGCGGGCAATAGCGCAGCAAGCCCTGGACGCAATCAAAAGCGGCAAGCGAACCAATCTGGCCAATTTTCAATCGGATGGGACGATCACGGCGCAACAAGTTGCTGCGGCAGCCCGACAGGGAGATTTGGTGGCTCAGCAAATTCTCAGCCAGGCCGGGGCAAAAATTGGAATAGCTATTGCAGGATTGGTCAATATATTCAATCCTGGAATGGTCATTATCGGCGGTGGCGTTTCTCAAAATGGCGACATTATCCTGGAACCAATCCGGCAGGTGGTCAATCGCCGGAGCCTTCCAGCTGCCACGCGCATGGTGCACATCACCACAGCGATGCTTGGCAGACGTTCATCCAGCATCGGGGCAGTCATTCAAGCCCTAACCATCGCATTACACCAAATAGCAGACCGAAAGGAGGTGGTACCCACACCCACGGCTCGCAAGAAAAGCCGGGTGACAAAGTAAACCAACCTGTATTGCAAGCCCTGCCAATGGCAGGTACCCGATTATTCATTTTCAATTAAGACAAGGAGAGTAAAGAATATGAAACGCCCGATCTTCATTTTTGCAAGTCTTATGATCATCGCCACAATGGTGCTTTCAGCCTGCACCGCAACGCCTACCACTGCACCCGCCACCCAGGCACCCGCTGCAACGGCAGCCCCCGCTACCTCTGCGCCTGCTGCCACCATGGCTCCTGCATCAACCGCGACCATGGCTCCTGCAACTAAAGCTCCGGTTACTTTGACCGTCTGGGATTGCTACCATGCCGGCGGCACGGAAGAAGCTGCCATCACTGGCCTGGTCAAGACATATATGACCAACAATCCAAATGTAACGATCAACCTGCTTGAGATCCCGTTCGATCAGTGCTACACCAAGTACGAGACCGATACTGCTGCTGGCGGTGGCCCAGATATGTTCACGGCCCCGAATGATAACCTTGGCAGTGAAGTCCGCGCCAATCTGATCGCCCCGATCGACAGCCTGGTTCAGGGCAAGCTGACCGGCTATACCCAGGCCGGCATTGCTGGTGTTACCATCGATGGCAAGCTCTATGCGGTTCCTGGCATTGCCAAAGCTGTCGGTATGTTCTATAACAAGTCCACCATCCCCACCCCTCCTGCAACCACCGATGATCTGATGGCCTTGGTAAAAGCCGGCAAGAAAGTTGGCTTTGTTAATAACGGCGCTTACTACATCTGGGGCTTCTGGTCCGGGTTTGGCGGTACGCTGACGGATTCGACCGGAAAGTGCGTCGCTGACCAAACCACCGGTTTTGCCGATGCTCTCCAATATTTGGCTGACTTCCAGAAAGCCGGCGGAACCATTGGTACCGACGAAGGCAAGCTGGATACCGCTTTCGAGCAAGGCCAACTGGATATTATCTTCGAAGGTCCATGGGTCCTGGGCGACTTTGAAAAGGCTCTGGGAACCAACCTGGGCGCCACCACCGAGCCAACCGGCCCGAAGGGTCCTATGATGCCCATGATGGGCATTGATGGCTGGTATATCAATCCCAACAGCCAGAACCAGGCCGCCGCGGTTGATGCCGCACTGTACTTCTTTGGCAAGGATGGCCTGACCGCTTATGAGAATACCGCAGGCGATCCAGCTGCCCGCTCCGATGTCACATCCACGGATCCGTTGGTTACCGAATTCGCCACCATCGCTGCCAGTGGCTTCCCCCGCCCACAGACGGCTGAGTTCGGCAACTATTGGGGCCCCTTCGGAGATGCCATGACGGCAGTCTTCTCTGGTAAGGCCACAGCCACCGCAGCAGTTGCTACTGCTTGCGCAACCATGAACACTGCCAATAAGAAATAGTGTTCAATTAGTAAAAGTACGGGCTGGTTTTCGTACGAGCCATTGCTGGTAAAATAATTAAAACCGGCTCCGCACCGATCTACGCAATAAAATTGAGGAGCGCCAGAACTCTGGCGCTCCTCAAAGACATTACTTAAAATAATGTGTAGGTTAAATTGGCACATCCACAACCTGTGGATGACCGAATGAGGTGAGTATGACCGTAATGGCGAAAAGCATCCCCTCCCATCAACCTGCAAGAAACAAGAAACCTTTTTGGAAGAACGCCACCAATTATCTTTATCTGGTGCCGGCCTTCCTGATCATGGGGGTGATCACCTATTATCCAATGTTCTACCAGATCTGGATGTCCTTTACCAACTATGGCCTTGCCAACTTGCGTTCAGGCGCTCCCTGGCCGGCATTTGTTGGCCTTTCCAATTATATTAATATCCTGACAAATCAATTGGGGCTGTCGTATTTCAATTTTTGGCACATCCTGGGCTTTGATCTATTCTGGACATTATCCAATGTAGTCATCCATGTTTCGTTGGGCATCCTGATTGCGGTCGTGCTAAACCGCCAGGGTCTATGGTTCAAAGGATTTTACAGAGCCCTTTTTATTATTCCGATCGTGCTTCCTCAGATCATCGTCGCAACCATATTCAAAAACATGTTTGACTCGGATTATGGTGCGATTAACCAGGGTCTGGCAGCCCTTGGCAAAACCTTCCTGGGGTTGAGTCCAACCCTGTTCCACATCCATTGGATCGATCAGGTGCAATATCCGATCAGCTGGTTACCATTGCCGTTATCCTATTTTGCATTGCTCATCACGAATATTTGGTTAGGCTGGCCGTTCATGACCATTGTTGCCAGCGGTGCGCTGCAAAGTGTTCCCAAGGAGTTATACGAAGCGGCAACCATTGACGGCGCCAATGGCAGCCAGCAATTCTGGCGGATAACACTCCCCCTGATCCGCCCGGCAATGGTGCCTGCCGCTGTTTATGGTATCGTGGCCACCTTCAACTTGTTCAGCCTGATCTATTTCATGACCAATGGCGGCCCTCTGCAGGAGACAGCCATCCTGGTCACTGCTGCATACCAGCTGATCAGCCAGCAACACGTTTATGGGGTTGCGGCTGCCTTCTGCGTTTATATATTCATCATTTTGCTTGCTCTTACCTTGATTACCAATGCGCTGACGCGCGCCACGGAGAGCTACGATGTCTAATACAAATGGAACACCTTTTTCAAAACGCATCAAATGGTTCTTACATGGCCGGACATCCACCGGCGAGCGTGGAATGAGCTTCGGAACCCAATTGCTTAACCAGCTATTTCTTTTACTGGTGGCTGCCACGGTTCTTTATCCCATCCTGTGGATTGTCAGCATGTCGTTCGATCCGCGCGATATTTCCCGCCCCACCACCCTGCGGCTTAATCCGTTTGCGGGCGGGTTATCTCTCAAGGCATATGCAGATGTGATTGCCAAACCGACCCCCAACCCGGTTAGCCTGGGACAACTTACCTTCAACAGTTTCCGGCTGGCAATCAGTGTAGGGATTGCATCCATCGTAGTGGGTGTGTTTGCGTCTTACGCCTTTTCCCGCCTGCGATTCACAGGTAGACAGGTGCTGATGATAGCTGTCCTGGGCGTACTGATGCTCCCTTCCATCGCTTCCCTGCCGTCGCTTTTCGTACTTCTCAATAAGGTTCAGTTCCATATCGGCACTACGCTATTCAATCTCAGGAATTCGCTCTGGGGGGTGGGAGTGGCCATCCTCTCCGGATCACTGCCATTCGCGATCTGGAATATGAAAGGTTACCTGGATACCATCCCGAAAGATCTGGAAGAAGCCGCCGCAATCGATGGTTGCAACCAAATGTCAGCGTTTTTCCTGGTCACGCTACCGCTGTCCCTGCCGGTCCTGGCGGTGACATTCTTCCTGGGATTTATGAGCACTTGGACAGAATTCGCGACCTCCTGGCTTTTCCTGACCAACCCGAAAAACTTTACACTGGTAATGGCCTTATACAACATGGTTGGTCAATATTCTGATAGTACACCCTGGTCGCATTTTGCAGCCTACTCGATCCTGGTCGCCCTGCCTGTAACAGTCATCTACCTGTTCATCCAACGCTGGTTCGTTGGAGGCCTGGCCATCGGGGGCGTCAAAGGATAATCAACGAGGCGGCCAACCGGCCGCCTTTTTTGTATTTAGCGAGAGATGATGAAAAAATCCTTAATCCTTCTTCTTATCGCGGCGATACTCTCGTCTTGTGCCCCCATAAAACCGGCCGCGAATAACACGCTCTTCCCTACACTAACCGCGCTACCCACGGCCACGCCTGAACCAGCGCCAATCCCATCCCCATCTCAGACAAATACAAGCGTACCAGCTGTGCGCCCATGGTGGAAAGATGCCGTGTTCTACGAAATATTCGTGCGCAGTTTCTATGACAGCAACGGGGATGGAATTGGGGATTTTAACGGTATAACGCAAAAATTGGATTATCTAAAAAGTCTCGGTATCACTGCGCTCTGGTTGATGCCGATCTATCCGTCGCCCTCCTACCATGGTTATGATGTTACCGATTACTTTAGCGTGAATCCCCAATATGGAACAATGGGTGATTTTAAGAATCTCCTATCCCAGGCACATTTGCGCGGTATCCACATTATTCTTGACATGGTTCTAAACCATACATCCGACCAGAACCCCTGGTTCATTAATTCCAACAACAATGTCGCCCCTTACCGGGATTGGTATATCTGGTCCGATCCCAACCCCGGTTACCTGGGTCCTCTGGGGACTGCCTGGTTCCCGGGGAAACAAGGCTACTATTATGGAATATTCGGCGCGAGCATGCCCGACTTGAATTATCGCAACCCGGCTGTTACCGACGAGGTGGATAAAATTGCCGCCTTCTGGTTGAAAGATACCGGCGTAGACGGTTTCCGGCTGGACGCGATCAATTATCTGATCGAAGAGGGCCAGAAACAGATCAATACTCAGTCAACCCACAACTGGCTGAAAGGGTTTTATACCACCTATAAGGCGGATAACCCGGATGCGTTTACCGTTGGCGAAGTTTTTGGAAGCGATGCAACCCTGGCAGCCACATACACCGGCGACCAGATGGATATGGTTTTTAATTTCGAAATGGCCAGCGGCTTTATCAACAGCGCCAACGGGCAGACCAATTCAGCCATAGACAGCGCCCTCACCTTTGCCAAACAAGCCATGCCCAGTTGGCAGTTTGCCACATTCCTGACCAACCATGACCAGGCCCGGACAATGAGTACGCTTAATAGCAGCATCGATAAAGCCAAGTTGGCTGCTTTTCTGTTATTGACATCTCCGGGTACCCCCTTCCTTTATTACGGCGAAGAAATCGGGATGGAAGGAGACAAGCCGGACCCGGATATCCGCCGGCCGATGCAATGGACTGCCGGAGCGAACGCTGGATTCAGTACAGGGACACCCTGGGAGGGTTTGGGACCCAACTTCCAGACTGCCAATGTAGCGGTCGAATCAACCGAACCCGACTCGCTTTTGGCTTTATATAAGAACCTGATCGCGGTCAGGGCAAATAATCCCGTCCTACGCTCAGGCGCGTTAACCATCTTATCCACAGGCAATGCCGGCGTTTATGCATCCTTACGTTACGATAACAACAACCTCTTCCTAATCGTTGCGAACCTGACCGGGCAACCTATCCCTGATTATGCACTTGACGGGGGAGATCCTGCCCTCGCGAATGGCACCTATCACCCCACATCGATTTTTGGTTCAGGCACATTTTCCAATGGAACCGTTAGCGCTGGGAAATTCAGCAATTACCAGCCGCTCGTACCACTGCCCGCCTATGGAGAATACATCATAGAATTGATGCGTTGATCAGCATTGAATTCAAATTAAGGAACCATCTCTTGAATTCAATGAAAGGAAGAATTTCACCAACTCAGCCATTGTTATGCATAGGTTCCAAGCGTGGCAACACCAGGCGTGGAATAAAACAGGCAGAAGGTTCTCAAATTCTTTCCAAAAATAGCTTGCTTTCTGCCATCTGCGGCACAAAACGAACGAAAAGGATGGCAGCAATCATACGGCCGATTGCCGAACAAATAAAGATGGCCGGATACCCCCAAACGGTCACAACCCAGGCCCCAAGCGCCGCGCCACCCGCCAGGGCCAGCATGACCAGGATCTGGTAGAATGCCGAAAAACGGGCACGCTGGCCATCCGGAGTGAGCGATAACAGGAAATTGAAGGATGCAAGATTGAAGGCTCCCCACAATATGCCGCTGAAAGAATTTAATAGAATGACATGCCAGAATTTTGTAACAAATAACCAGGCAAAGGGCAGGAGAGGAATCAGGAACATTGAAATCATTTGCACCTTGCGTGGCCCCAACCGGTCAGAAAGCCGGCCTATCCGTCGCTGGATTAACAGTCCTGCCACGCTGGTAGCAATGCTGACAATGCCCACCATCGATGCAGTAAATTTCAGGTTTTCGACCATATAAACATTAAAAAATGGACCGGCGATATTAAGAGAAAAGTTCCAAAATGCCATCACCAGGCAGAGCCCCAGGAAATAGGGATGAGTACTCATCTCGCGTAAGATTGTCCGCAGTGAGAGCGAGCCCACCGGCTGTGTTGGGTGGCTGCCACTTGGGTCATGCATGTGCCCAAAACTGAAGGTGGAGGCCATCCCCAAGGCAAAGGCAAGACCCAGAGTAATTTGATATCCAAGTGGGATGGATGTTCGGGTGATCAATTCCCCCACCAGCAGGATGGCCAGCATGCCGGTCAGTCCCATAATAAAATTCCGGGAGGCAAAAAAACGTCCCCGCCCTTCCATCGGGACAATATCAGCAGTGACAGATACCCAGGCAGGGAAGGACAGGTTCCCTAATGAATCGCGCGTCACTGAAAGTGCAATTGCTACCCAGACAATTGCCGTTCCGGGAACAAAAAAAGGCAGTAAAGCCATGACCAGAATGGCAAACCGGGCCAACCCGCCACCGAAGGCCATTGTAAGCTCTTTACGATGGCCGAAACGTTCCACCAGGAACGCTCCCGGCAGTAAAAGCGCTGCAGAGGCCAAACTGGAAAACGAACTCATCAAACCAATTTGTGCTGTCGTAGCCCCCAATGCCAGGATGTAAAGGGTTACGTACGTGATAATAATATTGTCGCTGGCTGATGCAAATAAGCCATCGGAAAAAAACCAGGTCAGGTTATGTTTGATCTGGGAGGAGAGAGGCAGCGCCCATTCGCCTCCCCATGTAAACATCAGGAAGGCGTGCCAGGCACGGGCGCGAGCATTTGGTAAAACAGAACGCCGCATAATTTAGATCTGCTCGAAATAAGGAATATCCACCACAAAAAAAGTGGCACGATGCTGTAAATCTTCCGAAAGGCAGCACGTTTGACGTAAAAGATCTATTATTGCCTTTACATGGTCTGCTTCGATACCGTTCATCAGAGTTACATTCCATGCCGTAAAAAGACACCAGTGCTGGCCATACGGGTTACCCGATAATGGTTCACAACCAGCGCCCGCAAGAAGGCACCCGCATCGGAATCACGGATAACCTCAAACATCGATTTCATGACCGCCTCGCTTGTTCACTCTATTTGTCTACGTGTCTTTCCGAAAAATCAGAATGCGGTTCTTTGTTTATAAAACTCATTTCCATACCATTTGATTTCTTCGAACCTGTGCCAAGTATATCAGGGATGACTATTTGCTTCGGGATCCAACCTTGGAAGAAGATGCGGTACAATTATGGTGTTCCAACTTTTTGAAAGGCATCTTTCAATCTCATCCCATGCAGTCGCGACAACAGACTGATCGGGGTTCATACTGGTGGATATCTGTTTGGTAAACCGTGAAACCATCCGGGGCTGCGCAGGTGAGAAGTCCCATTCGCTCTTCTTCTCTTTCCGGGTCCCTTCGCGGTAAAATTCCTCCGTAAAAATCCAACATTGCAAAGTGATGAACACATGACAACTCCTTACTGGGTTCAGGACGCCATTTTTTACCATATATTCCCCGACCGCTTCGCGAATGGCGATACGACCAACGATCCCCCCAATGTACAAAAATGGGGCGCGCCGCCAACCATCTGGGGATTCCAGGGTGGCGATTTGCGCGGGATCCTGCGACATCTCGATTACCTTTTGGATCTGGGGGTAAATGCCCTTTACCTGAATCCGATCTTTCTGGCTTCCTCCAACCACCGCTACAACGCCAGTGATTATTTCCAGATCGACCCACGGATTGGGACGCTGGCCGATTTCCACGCCCTGGTAGAGGCAGTTCACAAAAACGATATGCGGATCATCCTGGACGGCGTATTCAACCACTGCGGGCGCGGTTTCTTTGCGTTCACGGACGTGCTTGAAAATGGCGAAAGGTCTGCATACAAGGATTGGTTCCATATCAAGCAATTCCCTTTGGATGCCTACACCAGTGGGGATGCGCAGAATTACATTGGCTGGTGGAATCACAAATCCTTGCCTAAATTCAATACCGACAACCCCAAGGTTCGTGAATACATTTTTAGCGTGGCAAGAGTCTGGATTGAGCAAGGTGCAGATGGGTGGAGATTGGATGTACCGAATGAAATTGACGATGACGGATTCTGGAAGGAATTCCGCAGGGTGGTTAAAACAGCCAACCGGGATGCGTACCTGACCGGAGAAATCTGGGACGTAAACCCGCGCTGGGCCAACGACACGCATTTTGATGGTTTGATGAATTATCCTGTAAAAGATGCCCTGGCAGCATGGCTGCAGGGACGCGAAAATGCCATCCAATTCAGTGAACACATTGATACACTATTCAAAGTCTATCCACGCGAAAACTTATACGCGATGTATGTTCCGCTCGATAGCCACGATACGGAACGATTTAAGACTCTGATGAGCGGCGATACAAACAAGCTCAAACTGGCCTTCATGTTCCAGATGGCCTTTCCGGGCGCACCATCGATTTATTATGGAGACGAGATCGGGATGGAAGGCGGAAGGGACCCAGACAGCCGGCGCGCATTTCCCTGGCTCCAGAACAAATGGGATCAGGATCTCCTTCAATGGGTCAAATTGCTCATTTCGTTACGAAAACGGACTCCCAGCCTGAGGCGCGGAGATTATATCCGGCTGCTGGCAGAAGATAATGTCTATGCCTTTGCTCGTATTCTTGGAGACCAAAACGTTCTGGTAGCTTTGAATGGAAGCGCACAGGAACGCCGGTTAGAGATCCAATGTGCAGCCCTCAATTGGGGCGAAGGGCGTGTAGTGCAGAGCCTGATCAATGGACAAAAATTCATAATAGCCGGTGGGAAAATATTCATTACCCTGCCTGCCTGGAGTGGTATCTGGGTTGGATGAAAAAGCCTCATAAAGGCATCAGCCCTTGGAAGGAGCGGATTTAATGTCAACAGAACTTAAAGTTGAACAGGTAGTAAAAGCAACCCCCGACCAGGTTTATTTCGCCTTTACCCATGCCATCAGCCTGACAGAGTGGATGTGCGATTTCGCCACTGTGGCAGCGCGTAAGGGCGGACGCATCTATCTATGGTGGCATGGAGACTTTTATTCTGCCGGGGAATTTATATCCGTGGAAGAAAATAAATCCATTCAGTTCGAATGGCATTCCCGCCAGGACCCGGCCCCCAGCCAGATCGCTGTAGTGCTGCAGGAGATGGGCAATAATACCCTGGTCACCCTGATCCACAGCCTGCCAGATGGAGAATACTGGTCGGAACATTCCCGGGATTTCCAACAGCAATGGATAATGACACTTGCCAACCTGGCCCAGGTACTTGAGACCGGCCTGGACAAACGCGTATTCGACCGCCCGATGCTGGGCATCAATGTCAGCGATTTTAACGCAGAGATTGCCCAAAGCATGGGCGTGCCCGTCAGTGACGGAATCCGATTGGATTTCCTGCCGGAAGGAATGAGCGCTTACCAATCCGGTCTTCGGAAGGATGATGTACTGATTGCTTTGGATGGAAAGCCCATTACCAAAGATTTCGAATCGCTGGTCCGAGCAATTCAAGGCAAAAAAAGCGGCGATAAAATGAAGGCTGTTTTCTATCGCGGCCCGGAGAAGAAATCGCTTACCCTGGAATTATCCACGCGCCCAATCCCGCAAATCCCCTGGGAACCTGAAAAATTGGCGGAGGTCCTTCGAGCCAAATATGCTGATGCACATGCAGCGTTGGAAGCAACTTTCAAGGGGATTGGTGAAGCGGAAGCAAGTTTTAGTGCTTCTCCAAATGAATGGAGCGCCAAAGAAGTAGTGGCTCACCTTATCCAGACTGAGCGGCACTGGCTGGAGAACCTGGAAGATGAGATCGGCGGTTATCCGCGCTTCTCCGATGATTGGGCCGGCAACTGCGGAGCGCATGTCCGCGCCACAGTGGTTGCATATGGAAGCACGCAAGGCCTGCTTAGTGAGATGAGACGGCTTTCAGAAGAAATGGTGGCAGTTATCCGTGCCTTGCCGCCAGATTTTGTGGCCCGCAAGGCTTCCTATTTCCGAATCGCCAATATCCTCATCGAAGGCTCATTACCGCATATTCTGTCGCATATAAACCAGATCCAAACTGCCATCACCAATGCAAAAAAAATCTTAGCCAAACAAAATCAGTAATTTGCATCCGTATCCTTATAAAGGTAATCATGAGCGACGATGATCCTGGATTCAAAGACATCCTTGATAATTTATATGATGGCGTCTATTTTGTTGACCAGGAACGCCGGATCACTTATTGGAATAAAGGCGCCGAGCGCATCACTGGCTATTCAGCCGAACAAGTTGTCGGGCATCGCTGCATGGATGATTTGCTCAACCATGTTACCGAAGCTGGAGTTCTACTCTGCTTGAACGGTTGTCCCCTGCATGCCACCATCTCGGATGGAACCCTGCGCGAAGCGGAAGTTTATCTCCATCATAAAGATGGGCATCGCCTGCCGGTAATGGTACGGACATCTCCAATCAGGAATAATAACGGCGAGATTATCGGTGCAGTCGAGACTTTTAGCGATAATTCGCATCTCTCATCTATGCGCAGTCAACTTCGTCGATTGGAAGATATCACACTGCTGGATCCTCTCACCGGTATTGGCAACCGAAGTTTCATGGAGCAGCGCCTGCATATGGCTCTCCTGGAATATCAACACCATCGCAGCTCTTTTGGAATCCTATTTATGGATCTTGACCATTTCAAATCAGTCAATGATACCCACGGTCATGAAATAGGAGATAAAGTACTTCGGATGGTCACCACCACACTCCAACGCAATTTACGCAACGAGGATGTTATCGCTCGCTGGGGTGGAGAAGAATTTGTGGCGTTGATCGCAAGGATTAATGAAACCAGTTTACGCAATATGGCTGAGAAATTGCGATCGTTGATAGAGCAATCCAGCTTATGGTTGGATGGAAAAAATATTGGCGTGACGATCTCGATCGGTGCGACACTTATTCAGCCTGAAGATACTACTATCCAAGCGATGATTAACCGGGCTGACCAGAACATGTATCGTAGCAAAAAGGCTGGTACAAACCGTGTCACTACCGATCTGCCTGACCGAGAATAAGGAAGATAAAAGCTCGATATCTGCCTGTGGTAAAATTTTTACCTCAGAATTCTCAGGGTGGACTTATTCGGTCATCCGGGTTTTGAGAGTAAACTGAATAAGAAATTGGGTTGAAAATAGATCAAAGGAGGCCATAATGGAATATCGTGAGCTTGGACGGACCGGCTGGAAGGTATCAGAGATCAGCTTTGGCACCTGGGCCATCGGAGGTACCTGGGGGGATGTAGATGACAAGGAATCCATTGCTGCACTGCACCGCGCGCTTGACCTGGGAGTTAATTTTTTCGATACTGCCGATGTATACGGGGACGGGCGCAGCGAGCGATTGCTGGCGCAACTCCGCAAGGAACGCCATGAAGAATTTTACATCGCCACCAAGGCCGGGCGCAGACTCGATCCGCACGTTGCCAGCGGCTATAACCGGCAAAATCTGATTGCCTTTGTCGAGCGCAGTCTGAAGAACTTGGAAACGGATGCTCTTGACCTTTTACAGCTTCATTGCCCCCCAACCGAAGTTTATTATATGCCGGATGTTTTTGGTGTTCTGGATGATATGGTTAAAGCCGGTAAAATCCGTTATTACGGGGTGAGTGTCGAGAAAGTGGAAGAGGCCCTGAAAGCCATTGAATTCCCGCAAGTGCAGTCTGTGCAGATCATATTCAACATCTTCCGGCAACGCCCGGCTGAACTGTTCTTCCCTGAAGCACAGCGGCGCAAGGTGGGAATCTTGGCCAGGGTGCCGCTCGCTTCCGGTCTGCTGACCGGAAAATTAACCCGGGATAGCCAGTTTGCAGCCGATGACCATCGCACATTCAACCGGCATGGCGCATCCTTCGATCGCGGCGAGACCTTTTCCGGGCTGGATTATGAAACCGGCTTGCAGGCGGTCGAAGTGCTGCGACCATTTGTGGCAACCGGCCAGACGATGGCACAGATGGCCTTGCGCTGGATCCTGATGTTCCCGGCGGTTACCTGCGCCATTCCTGGGGCCAAACGCCCGCGACAAGCCGAAGAAAACATCCTGGCTGCTAATCTGCCACCGCTAACTAAAAATATTATGGACAGCATTGAAAAGCTCTATAACCAATCTGTCCGCCCACAAGTCCACCCTTACTGGTAATTTGGAAATCAAGCCTGTATTCAAACATACAAAATTCGGTGACCGATTTTATGGCCATTTGGGAGTCGAATTCCATGATTGAAAATACTGCTACAAAAAACTCGCTCGGTTCGACCGCTCGCTGGACAGCCGCGGCGCGTGCCTACGAGAGCGGGCGCGAAGACCGCCTGTTCGATGACCCCTGGGCTTCCGCACTGGCTGGAACAGAAGGTGCAGCCTGGGCAGCCAATCGCTCCCCGGATAGTCTGGCCCCCATGGTTCTACGTACCCGCTATTTTGATGACTTCCTGCAACGCGTCACAAGGGAGAACTCAATCCGCCAGGTGGTTCTGATGGCTGCGGGACTTGACACACGTGCCTACCGGCTGGCCTGGCCAAGCGGGACAAATCTCTTTGAACTGGATCAACCGGAAGTCTTACAAGAGAAGAAGCAGACCCTCCGTCTTGCCGGCGCAAAACCCAACTGCGCCCGGAAAACCATCGAAGTGGACCTGACCGGGCCCTGGAAAGAGGCGCTGATCAAAGCTGGCTATGAAACAGGGCAGCCGTCTGTCTGGCTATTGGAAGGCTTTTTGTTTTATATCCCCACTGAAAATATTACCCTAATGCTTGATGAAGTGGGTGGTTTGTCAACCCCGGGTAGTTGGTTGGGGTTCGATATCATCAACAGCGTCACGCTGACATCCCCTTACACACGTGCATGGATTGAAATGCAAACCAGTTCCGGCGCGCCCTGGATTGGTACCATGGATGACCCGATCGGTTTCCTGACCGGTCTGGGTTGGCGAACGTCGCTCTCCCAGGCTGGCGCGGCGGATGCCAATCATAGCCGCTGGCATCTTCCGGTTATTCCTGTCAATATGCCCAATATGCCGCACAACTGGTTTGTAACCGCACAAAAAGGGGATTAATTAAGGCAAGCGGGCATTCCCGGCCGGCAAGCAATTAATCTCCGCCACCTGAACATATTGTACATAACATACCGGCCGCCCCGGGTTTGCCTCCACTACGGTTTCTACGAAAGGAAAGGGAACCGGTAAGTTCAAATCGGGGTAGGTTGAATGCAGGGTTTGCAGGTACCATTTGAACTGGAGCAAGTCAGAAGAAACAATTGCGAGGTCGGGTCGGGTTCGCAGCGCATACTGGAAATACCACAGAGAAAAGACTGCTTCGTCCCCTTTGGCAAACACAATCGCGCGAGCAGGAGCAAGGGAGAGGACATTCTTGCCAAAAGCTTCTGCCCGCTGGTCATGAGACGCATCAACCTGCGGCCAGATTTTCCAGGCTTGAAATAAAACTAAAATGATAAAAATCAAGCCAACTCCGGCTCCAATGATTCGGAACCGCCTGGATGATAGCTCCATCAACCGGCCCAATCCAACTCCAATCCATATGGCAAAGCAAAGGAAGGCAGGGATCAGGTAAATGAACGAATCTGGCGTTGCATATCCAACCGCAAAAGCTGAATATGCGATCACAAGCCAGAGCATAATGTAATTCAGACGGGTTGGTTGAAAAAAAACAATTAACCCGATCAAGCTTAGGCTGATCCCGATAATTCCAAACTGTTGAAGCAGTAGTGTGATAACAGTTTGAGCACGTGCCAGGATGGATGAAAAGTTCAGGCTTAATACCAGACCCTGATATAGTTTCCCGGAAACCAGCCATATAAAACCGTTCAAAGTAACCGGGTTGCCCCAATTGACGGGTGGATGGGACAGGGATCGCAGAGGCAGGGTTAGATATACCAATAATCCAACCACCATCCAGAGCAGCCGGAGGACTAAAGAACGGCCATTTAATTGCCAGGTAGTTATCCAGCGTTTCCCCGTAGAGCCGCCCGGTTTGGGCTGAATCGTTGAAATGAGAATAGCCGGAAAAATCAGAATGGTGGTGAGATGATTTCCCATCGCCAGGCCAAATGTCAGCCCCAATAAACAGTCTGTCCACTTTTGCGCGAAATGGGCAGAAAAAGTATTTACCAATAAAAAAAGCAAGAGCGCTATAAACAATGCATGCAGTGCATAAACTTCTGTTATGACTGCCTGCGACCATAGCAATGGGGAGAGTCCAAATGCGAGTCCCGCAGCCAGGCCCGCCAGCCAGGGCAGGCGAACCAGGTTGGAGGTTAAATACCGTATGACGATGACATAAACCAGGTAAGAAGCCGCAACAGCCGCAACTGCAGACAACAAAGCAGTGCGAAATGCCAGGGAACCTACCGGCAGAAATAAAAACAAACGAGCCAGAAGCAGGTAAAGAGGATATCCGGTAGGGTGAGCAATCCCCCCGGTTGCAGCTGCCGCGATCAGATCACCCCCATCCGCGCCCACATTTGCCCAGGTCAGCCCGGGGGCCATGCTGGCCAGGTATGCTGACATCAATATGATAGCCAGAACTCCTGGGGGAAGCAGCCGAATGATCAGTTTTGGGCGTTGCATAATTTAAAATTATAACAAGATAGAGGCTTGCGCCTCTATCTTGTTACATAATTTAGTTATGGAAGAACTTGATATTAATGGGCAGCCGGTGCATAAACGGCCGAGTAATTCACCAAATCAGCACAAGCCATTCCGTTCGTGGTGGTTGTTGAGAGCAACTGCCAAGTCACCAATGGGGGAGTGGTGGGGAAAGGCGTAGTGGTATCATCCAGATAGTAATAAATCTCCATCGTCTTATCAGGAATGGCCGCAAAACAAATCTGCCAATCGCCGTCCTTGGTTGGGGGTGGATTGTTCATTTGATCCTGGATCGTGTTATTCTTATAGTGAACTACATGGCAGCCCGGGAAATAGAACAGGTCACCGTTTACGTATTCAGTAAATGGGACTGTCTTGGTATCCTGGGTATACTGCGTTGGGTATTCCACCTGAACAGTGTCTTTTAGACCGGTGACAAAGTACTGCGTCGTGAGCAGGCAAATGCCACCAACTGCATAGGTTCCATTTCCTGTAATGGTGATGAACGATGGAGGCGGCAGGACAGTACCACCCAAGCCATTCGGGAAAAATGCATTTTGGCCAGGCGTAAATGTCTGTGATGGAGGGATCATGCCAGTGGGCATATATACGCCGCTGTAGATGGCATTGTCGGCGCAGACGAGCTTCCCGGTAGAATCCAAATGGGAGGGAATCTGGGTCCATTGCCTGCCACTCGCAGGCGTGTCCAGGTAATAGAAAATGTTCATCGTTAATTCAGGGCTGGCCCCGAAACAGACCTGCAGAGGGGTATCTTTTGATGTATCGATCTGGTTTATGACCTGACCCGTGCTATCGTAATACACGAAATGACAGCCCGGGTAGAGCAGGTTGCCATAAGTATTGACATCAAAATTATAGGGAACGAGCTTGGATTGATCAACCGGCACCTCTGCATCCGCCTGGATCTTTGCTACCGCTCCACCCGTCTTGAAAGTGGCGGTAATATCACAGACACCACCAACATTGGATGTCCCGTTAGCAGTTATGTCAATGAGTGTCTTCAAAGGCGCCTTGATAACGGCAGATGCGGCCGGGCTGGCCCAGACTGAGTTGCCTCTGGCAATTCCAACAATTGAAAGAACCAGAACAATTACAACTAGAATAGGGATGTACTTCTTCATCAGGATCCTCCTCAAACAAGATTAGAACAAATCTATCCAAATATATTGTATACCCAATTTCGGAGAGTTCATTACGGATTTAGACCGGATTTAGGGAATAGCTGCCTTTCCGGTCCAAAATCTGCCCGCCTGGATAATGGTTTTGTCCGGCACATCAGCCAGGAGGATGGCGCCATTTCCGATGCGCACATTATCGCCAATGCGAACGCCAATTGCAGTAGTAACTCCCATTCCAATTAGTGTACGCGCCCCCACGTGGACCTCCCCAGCCAGCAATACACCGGGCGCAATATGGGAGTACATTCCAATCACACAATCATGCGAGACCACTGCATTCGTATTGACCATACAGCGCGGATGTAAGTGAGCTTCAGAACCAATATAAGCATTCGCAAACACCTGCACACCTTCGTCAATCACAGCGCTTGTCTCGGCGGTTGCACGCGGGTGAATTAACGATGGGAATGAAAAACCGGCATTTTCCAATGTCTCAAAAATCTTTATCCGTACATTGATGTCAAGGATTCCGCCTACACCGTTGGCAGCCAACCTGACACCCTGTTCGATCAAAGATGGGAACAAAACCCGTGTGCCAAGCACCGGAATGCCAAGAACATCTTTCCCGGATAATTGTTTATCGTCATCCAGAATCCCGGCTATTACATATTTATCAAGCTTTTTTACCATATCCAGGATTGATTTAGCATGCCCTCCCCCTCCAAAAACCAATAAATAGGGCTTATTCGCGGGCGGCAATTTTAGATCTTTTATTTCTGTCTCAGCGGCAGCCTGACGGATGATTTCCTCCGTGACCAGTCGACCGTGAGGAAGATTTGCCAGGTCAATTCCAAGCACGTCTGCCAAATCCCGGGCTGGCCTGGTGATTCGCAAGCCGTTTGCCGGCTGGGGTTGTACCACATCTTTGGCAAGAACCCCGATTTCATCATCGGCAGTTTCTGTAATAACCGCCAAACGATCTCCGACCGAATGCATGGCTCCCTTACTTGTGAGAAGGTGAACGAAACCCGCTTCGGGCGACTCAATATCAGATGCGGCCTTGGTTGTCTCGATGGTGAAAAGCCGCAGACCTTTTTCAACACTCTGCCTATCCTTAACAAAAATATCGACAACGCGTGCTTCGGGTTCGTTGGCATTAAGCAGCGGGACGAGGATTTCGGATTTAATCATTTCTATTTTCCATAAACCAAATTAATCACATCGATTTAGGAAACCAAAGACAAGGCTGATTGTACAATATCATCTACCGAAGGCAGAATGGCATCCTCAAGAATTCTGGAATTGGCAATGGGCAGATTGCGCGCTGCAATACGGCGAAATTTATAGCTACTCGAATCAGAAGCGCCCTCAACTACACGGGCAATCACTTCTGCTCCCCAACCAAGGGAGAGTGTGCCTTCTTCAATGGTCAGCAGCTTACAAGTCTTTTTTAATGTTTCGAATAGCGGTGTCAATTCAATGGGGCTGATTTGGGAAAAAAGGATAAGTTCAGAGAAGATTTCGTGTTCCATCAATAATTCCAGGGCAGCTGCGCGGGCGAGTTCAAAGTTATAACCGTAAGTGGCAATGGTAAGCTGAGGAATATGGTTGGGAATACGCAATATGTAATTAGGGTAGGCGGCTTTGCCAAGCTTTTCAATCTCGAATTCAACCAGGTCGCCAAGACCGGATTCGAGCAGCGGGCGGGTATAAAGTAATTTATGCTCCACAAACAGAACCGGATCGTCATCGGCGATGGCAGCTTCCAACAACGCACCGGGATCCCCAAGCGTATTGGGAGCAACCACATTCAAACCCGGGATGCCCAGGAATAATTTCTCAAGGGATTGGCTATGCGTCGGGCCGTAACCGCGGTGTCCGCCCATGGGTGCCCGCACTACCACCGGCACACGGACATTTTCGTTATACATCCAGCGGAACTTGGCCGCATGGTTGATTAACTGGTCTGCGATCAATGTGACAAAGTCGCCAAACATGATTTCAGCCACCGGACGCAAACCACGTAGCGCCATGCCGTTCGCTATACCCATGATGGCTGCTTCAGAAATGGGCGTCGTTAAGACCCGCTCAGGAAATTTAGTGGACAACCCGCGCGTAACTTTGAATGCGCCCCCGTAAGGGTCGAGAATATCTTCACCGAGCATGTAAACGCGCCTATCCGATTCCATCACGGAATGAAGAGATTGATTGAGTCGGCTAAGAACAGTTTCTGTCACCGGGATTCAGTCCATCGGATCGAGCATTGGGGTCAAATCGGCTTCTGCACGCAGGAAAGCACCCTCGACGATAGCCATTACTTCAATATTTGCTCTGGAGCGTTCTCCATCGGTCAGTCGAAGTCCATGAATCTTTATAGGATCAAAAGCACGGATCCGGCTAAGTTCTTCATGCGTACGCAGATCATCGCCCTTGCTGTGAGCCGAGAAGCGATGGGTTTGCAGGATTAAGCAACCCGGGCTAATAGCTGTCCGGACATGCCGAACCGCCTCTTTTGCATCAGGAATGATTTCCAACACGTCTGAAGAACTACACTCCCAGACCGGGATACCAAATGCTGAGAAACGGCCGGCCATCGAACCTGCCACCCCCTTTTCAACCGGCGTGGTTTGGGCATAGCCGTTATTTTCCAGAACAAACAGGATGGGTAGTTTCCACAATGCAGCGATATTAAGACTTTCATAAAGAACGCCTTCACCGAGCGTCCCATCGCCAATAAAAACCAAAACAATTTTTCCTGTCCGCTGAACTTTCTCAGCCAGTGCCATACCAGTTGCCACCGGGATAATCCCACCCTGGATGCCATTCGAATAAAAATTTCGCCACTGGATATGCTGGCTGCCTCCGCGCCCTCCGACCAAACCAGTAGCCTTCCCCATTAACTCGGCCGCCAGGCGATAAGCTTCCCCACCGTACGCCAGGAAATGCCCATGACAGCGATGACTGCTGAAGACGACATCATCCGGGTCGGTAACCGAGAATATCCCTGCCGCGTCGGCTTCCTGCCCAATATAGGTATGTGTGGTACCAACCAGCTTCCCCGCGCTGAACTCCTCCAGCAACCGCTCTTCGAAGCGACGGATGATCAGCATGGTTTTGTATAGTGCATAATTTTTTTCCATGACGGGCCCATTATAATGCAAGGGTGAGATAAGTTTCCGATTTGCTTGATGGATATGCGCATTCCTTGATTGGGATTTCTCTCTTTTGCTGCAAGCCTCATGGTATAATTTTGAAATTATGAGCCCGGAAACCACATCCACAAAATTATGCCCGACCTGCGGCACCCGTCTTGCAGAAAACGCTACCCGTTGCGTTGTATGCGGCAGCGAATTCAGCGCCACACCTAAACCGAAAGCAAAATCCGAGAAATCCGTGCAGGGAGCCCGCATGCCGGAAGTAACCCTCAGCCTGCCGGTTGCATTGGCAGTGCTGGCAGGCTTTCTTGTTATCGGCGCAGGTGCTTTATACTTCACCCTGCAAGGGACTCATCAAATCCAGGCGCCAACGGCCATCCCGAGTCCAACCACAACAGTCACCCTCACCTCAACACCCACGGACACCCTCATACCGACTGACACGGCCACATTGACCCCGCAACCACCAGTCATTTATACCGTTCAGGCAGGCGATAGTTGCGGAGCGATTGCCAGCCTGTATAATTCCACAGTGGCTGAAATCATTTCTTCAAATAACCTTAATAGCTCCTGCACGAACCTGGTGATCGGACAGAAAATCAAGGTTCCGCTTCCCACACCGACCCAACTCCCGCCTCCCACCGCCACCCTCGAGCCAGCTGCAGCAACCCGGGCGGCCTGCCAAACCGCGGAATATACCGTACAAGCGAACGATACACTCAGCACCATCGCGAGCAGTTACGGCGTCTCGATGCAGGCCATCAAGGATCAAAACGGCCTGAGCACGGATAGTGTTTTTGTCGATCAAAAGCTGGAAATCCCGCTGTGCATGCGCGCAGCCACACCTGGCCCAAGCCCCACACCGACCATCCCACCACCCTATCCGGCACCCAACCTGCTCCTGCCTGCTGACGGGGCACCCTTTACCCTGGCGGACGATACCATCACACTCCAGTGGGCTTCGATTGGTACACTGCGCAGTAATGAATCGTACGAGGTTACTGTAGAGGATGTAATTACCGATGGGGCCCGAAAGCTGGTTGCTTATGTGACCGATACCAAATTCATAATTCCGGTCACCTTCCGTCCACAGGATAATTCTCCTCATGTAATGAGTTGGTCGGTGGTAACCGTCCGCCAGACCGGGACCGATGACCAGGGCAATCCAATCTGGAGCGTAGCCGGAGCTGTAAGCCTGCCGCGCACGTTTACATGGACTGGATCGGGGATCGCCCCCACTGCCACCCCATAATTCTTTTTACTATCCTATCAACCATCCCTGCAAGACTACCTGCAGGGATGGTTTATTAATTTGAGATTCAGGCTGTATAATCGCCGCAGGAGCCAACCATGCCCAAAACCGAGCCAACCCTGAATGTCCGTAAATACAATCGCTACGCCTGGGACCGCCAGGTGGATAAGAATAATCCATTCACCATTCCAGTTACACCTGAGGTCATTGCCGCCGCACGGCTGGGTGAATTCTCGGTTCTTTTGACAGAAACCAAACCCGTGCCACATGAATGGTTCCCGCCTCTACAGGGGTTGGACCTGCTTGGCCTGGCTTGCGGGGGTGGCCAGCAAGGGCCAATTTTTGCAGCTCTGGGAGCAAAAGTTACCATTTTCGATAATTCGCCGGCCCAACTTGAGCATGACCGCATCGTCGCCAAACGGGAAGGCCTGGTCTTGAAGACGGTCGAAGGGGATATGCGCGACCTTTCCGTTTTTGCAGATCAATCCTTTGACCTGGTTTTTCATCCTGTTTCTAATGTGTTTTGCCCGCAGGTTCGGCCCGTTTGGCAGGAGGCTTTCCGCGTCCTCCGGCACGGCGGATTATTGCTGGCCGGCTCTGCCAACCCGATCTATTATATGATCGGAACACATGCTGATGAACAGGAAACCCTGCAGATCAAATATTCCATTCCTTATTCCGACCTGGAAAGCATGGACCCGGAAGACCTGGAAGTCTGCATCGAGGAAGCCACGCCGCTCGAATTCGGCCACAGCCTGACAGACTTGCTGGGTGGACAGACTGATGCCGGGTTTGCCATCACGGGCTTTTACGAAGATATTTGCCCAGACTCACCCATCAGCAAGTTTCATCCCACCTACATTGCCACGCGGGCCATTAAATCTTAACCATGTTTTTGAGAAGACAAATCCAACGGCTGTTGAATATTTACCATGACTATCCACGCGCCTTTTGGATGGTAGTGATCGTCAACTTCATAGACCGACTTGGCACGTCATTACTCCTGCCGTTTTTTGCATTTTATATGACAAAACGATTTGGCGTTGGAATGGAGACGGTCGGCGCACTTTTTGCCGTCTGGACCTCCTCCAGCTTTATCGGCAGTTTCCCGGGAGGCGCACTAACAGACCGCCTTGGCCGCAAGGGGATGATCATTCTGGGCCTGGTGGCGACATCACTTTCGCACCTGGCGCTGGGGTTGGCGACCACAGTGACGCTCTTTTTCATATTTGGATTTATTGCCGGGATCTTCACAGACATTGCCAGCCCGGCCTACCAGGCCATTGTTGGCGATCTTCTTCCCGAACAGAAACGACCTCAAGGTTTTGGCATCCTTCGAGTTGCGATCAATTTATCCGCCGCTCTCGGCCCCGCCATCGGAGGCTTCATAGCCATCCATTCCTACCTGGTGCTTTTCATCGTGGGCGCAGCTATCAGCCTGGTTGCAGCAGTGGTTGTTTTCTTCATTGTCCCTGAAACCATGCCGCAAGCCCAGCCTGGCTTCACCGGGGAAACAATTGCTGCTTCTTTTGGAGGCTATCTTCGTATCCTGCGCGATGCCCCTTTCATGATTTTCACCGCGGTCAGTGGAATGGCCTGGCTGGCATACATCAATTTATCCACCACATTGGGGGTCTATTTACGAAATGCCCACGGTATTCCTGAAACAGGCTATGGCTGGCTGTTGAGCCTGAACGCTGCCCTGGTGGTCCTGTTCCAGTTCCCGATCACACGCCGAGTTCGAGAAACGCCCGCCCCTGGCGTTGATGGCTATTGGTGCCGTTTTGCTCGGGGTTGGTTTTTCAATGTATGGATTCTTCTCCACCTATGCTTTTTTCCTGGCTGCGATGCTTGTAATCACGGTTGGAGAAATGATCATGCTCCCGGTCTCGAACGCGCTGGTGGTAAAATTCGCCCCGGAAGATATGCGCGGCCGGTACAGCTTCATGTACAGTATTTCTTGGGGAATTGCCTACGCTGCCGGTCCATACCTGGCCGGGTTGATCATGGATAACGAAAATCCGGCCTGGTTGTGGTTTGCTTGCGGAATTCTTTGCCTGGCAGCCGCGCTGGGGTTTGTTATTTTGCACAGCAGGTCGCGCCCGGCAGAATTATTGTCTATCCAAAATTTATAGGTTTTCGAGCGTGTGCGGCGTGGCCGCGCAAGCTCGAAAGCGAATTCCTATTAATTTTCGGATGGGTCTTTTTTATATTTTTGAAGGAGGTATTTTATGAAAAGTAAATCAATCGAGGTACAAAAATATATCGCTCTGGTTGCTCATGACAATAAAAAAACAGATTTGCTGGAATGGGCAAAATACAATCGAGACACTCTGGCCAGTCATATCCTTTTTGCCACCGGTACGACGGGAGAACTGCTCGCGAAGGAGCTCGAATTAAGTATTACCCGTTTCGCATCCGGCCCGTTGGGGGGGGATATGGAAATCGGGGCAAAGATCGCCGAGGGCGAGATTGATTTCCTGATCTTCTTCTGGGATCCACTCGAACCCCAGCCGCACGATCCAGATATCAAAGCCCTATTACGCCTGGCCGTGCTGATGAATATTCCAACCGCCTGTAACCGCGCAACGGCCGATTTCCTGATCTCGTCCCCCCTGATGGGGGAACATTATGAACACCCCACGCCCGACCTGGATAGATATTCGACAAGAAGAAACATTAAACCCGGAGAATGAGAAGCTACCACCTTGCCGATCAACATTTCATATATCCTGGATAACAATTAATCTTCCGTATATCCACAGAGCGCCAGCGCCCGTGGGCCGGTGTGGATCCCTAACACCGGTCCGGTGATATTTACCAACAATTCCAACGGATTAAAGTCTTTAATGCGGTCAGCCAGGGCCTGCGCTTCAGGCAGGGCACCGCCATGCAACACGGCTATCCGTTTCGGCTTTTCGGGGGATAATTTTTCAAAGAAATGGCCCACCAATGTTTCGATGGATTTCTTGCGTGTGCGCGCCTGACCGCAAAACTCCACCAGCCCAGTTATGTGATTGATCTCCACCAATGGCTTGATATCCAGCAGGCCGCCGATGAAACGGGTGGCATTCCCAATCCTGCCGCCGCGATGCAGATACTCCAAAGTATCCAGGCAGACGATTTGGACCAGTTTCTCGCGCACGCCGGCCGCGGCCTCGATCATTTTGGCAGCGCCACCTCCCAGTTCCCGGACGCGTGCGGCTGCCAGAACCTGCCAGCCAAGGCTCATGGTGGGACCTTTTGAATCTATCACATGAACGGGCACTTCCATACGCTTTCCCACCTGATCGGCTAACTGGAAAGTGCCGCTCATCGCGCCACTGACCGTCATCACAACAATTTCCTTTGCACCTTTGACAATGGCATCCCGGTAGATTTGCTCAAATTCAGCGGGGCTGGGGAGGGTAGAGGTCGGCCAAACCGGATCCTGCTCAAGACGCCGGTAGAATTCTTCCGGAGAAAGGTCAACCCGGTCGCGCAGGATTTCGTCCCCCCAAACCACGCCAAGCGGGATGACTGTTATTCCATATTGGTCGATCATGGCCTGAGGAATATCACAGGTACTATCTGTAATTAATGCGGTTGGGTTCATCAACTTACCTCTGTTTGATAACGCTTGTTTCTCATTCCGTTTTCTCGCGTTTATTCCAAAATGAAATTTTGCAACAGCCGCCTATCATAACACCAATCGCAGTCGAGTATAATCGTTGAAATGTTTTCATATAAAATTCTAGCATCCCAAGGCCGGGCGCGTGCAGGCGTCTTCAGTACTCCGCATGGCGACCTGGAAACACCCGTGTTTGCCCCGGTTGGCACGCAAGCCACCGTTAAAACGCTCACACCTACCCAGTTGGAAGAGTTGGGTGCATCCCTGGTACTGGCCAATACCTATCATTTATACCTGCGCCCCGGCGACGAGCTGGTCGCTGATATGGGTGGATTACACCAATTCATGCAGTGGCCCCATCCCATGCTGACCGATTCAGGCGGCTACCAGGTATTTTCTTTGGCCCAAACTCGCAAGATAGACGATGATGGCGTAACCTTCAAGAGCCATATCGATGGTTCCACCCATCGCTTCACGCCCGAAAAATCCATCCAGATCCAGGAACACCTGGGAGCCGATATCATCATGGCCTTCGATGAGTGCTCCGACCCCAACGATCACGATTACAGCAAAATCGCCATGGAACGTACGCACCGCTGGGCGGAGCGCTGCCTGGCCGCGAAAAAACGCACCGACCAGGCGCTTTTCGGGATCATCCAGGGTGGTGTAAATCCGGAGCTGCGCTCAGCTTCGGCACAATTCATCTCATCCCTGCCTTGCCCGGGCATTGCCATCGGCGGGTTATCGGTCGGCGAGACCAAACAAGAGATGTACGCCACCCTCGATCTGGTCACCCCGCTCCTGCCGGAAAATAAACCGCGCTATCTGATGGGAGTAGGGACTCCGGAGGATTTGGTCAACGGCATCGTCCGCGGAGTAGACATTTTCGATTGCGTCCTGCCCACCCGCCTGGCCCGTCACAACGCAGCCTTTTCATCCGAAGGACGCTTGAACCTGATGAATGCAACCTATGCACATGATGCGCGTCCGATTGACGAAGCCTGCGATTGCTACACCTGCCGTACCTTTACCCGAGCATACCTGAGGCATCTCATCATGGCGAAAGAACTGCTGGCAGGGACCTTATTGTCAATTCACAATCTACATGCACTGATCCAGTTGGTAAAAGACATCCGCCAATCGATCATTGAAAATACCTTCGAGAGCAAAGTCCCGGCCTGGTTGGATAATTGGCATGGCAATGCAGAAAGAATAAAGACATGAACCTCTTACAATCATTTTTCCTCGGCATTCTGCAAGGTCTGACGGAATTCATTCCCGTCTCATCCACAGCCCACCTGCTGATAGGACAAACTTTTCTTGGCATCCCTTCCAACGATACCATGTTTTCCTATCTGGTTCTGGTTCAACTGGGCACCACGTTATCACTGATCGTTTATTTCTGGAAAGAGCTTTGGGCAGTCATCAAAGCCTTCTTCGCCAGGCCTTTTTCTTCTCCAATGAATCGGCTGGCCTGGTACATCATCATTGCGACCATCCCGGCTTTGATCTTCGGAGTTTTGCTCAAATCTGCCGTGGAAGCCCTTTTCAAATCTGCGCTCCTGGAGGCTGGTATTCGCCTGCTGATCACCGCAGTTGTGTTGGGATTGGCTGAATGGCTGGGGAAGCGTAATCGTGCCCTCGAAAAAATGAACTGGCGGGACGCCTTATTTGTCGGAATTGCCCAGGTTTTGGCCATCTTCCCTGGCGCTTCGCGCTCGGGTACAACCATCAGCGCAGGAATGGCACGCGGGTTGGATCGGCCTTCCTCGGCCCGCTTTGCTTTCCTGATCGCCGTGCCAGTCACACTGGCTGCCGGCGGCTACCAGTCGCTGGATCTGCTAAAGATACATGGCCTGGGTTCGTTCCTGCCCGTTCTTGCAGTGGGTTTCGTGACTGCGGCAGTGGTTGGTTGGTTTGCGATCAGATGGCTGCTGGGTTACCTAAGCAAACATTCCCTGTATATATTTGCCGGATATTGTGCAGTCATCGGGGCAGCCTGCATCATCTTTAGTCTGCTCTATTAGGATCGCCCTATGTACAACTTTACCGAACATACCCCATCCATGGTTGCTTTGCTTAAGCTTCTGGTTGAAGCCGAATCTCCGTCAACTGATAAGGCCGGCGTGGACCGTGTCGGCGCATTGATAGCCAGGGAATGCCGCCGTCTGGGAGCAGGAGTTAAATTGCATCCACAGATAACCGTCGGCGATCTGGTGGAAGCTCACTGGGGAGAAGGCCGGGACGGGATCCTGCTGCTTGCCCATATGGATACGGTTCACCCGATCGGCATGCTGGAAAGGATGCCCTTCCGCGAGATCGATGGCCATATCGTTGGGCCTGGCGTTGAGGATATGAAGGGCGGAATTGTGGTTGCATTGGCAGCCCTCTCGGCATTGGTCGACATGCACCAGACACCCGCACGCCCTGTAACGGCGTTGTTCACTTCCGACGAGGAGATTGGCAGCCCGGCATCCCGTCCACTGATCGAGGCGCTGGCCCGCCAATCTGCCCTGGTATTAGTGCTCGAACCAGCCATGCCTGATGGAGCAGTTAAAACCTGGCGAAAAGGCGTCGGTGATTTCGTAATCAAGGTGCACGGGCGAGCCGCCCACGCTGGCAGCGACCACCAATTAGGCAGGAATGCCATCGAAGAACTGGCCCGCCAGATCCTGGTGATTCAAAAATTGACCGACTACGAAAAAGGCACTACCCTCAACGTGGGCATTATTCGCGGCGGGACAGCAACAAACGTAGTCCCAGAAGAAGCCGTCGCTGAAATTGACCTGCGCATCATGCAGGCAGACGAAGAGGGACGGATTCTGGCCGCTTTGCACGCCCTCAAGCCAGTTCTTGATGGAACCACCATCGAGATAAACGGTGAGCTCAACCGCCCGCCGATGCCTTCCAACGAAACGATGAAAGCAACCTTCGAGAAAGCCCGTAAACTGGCAGCCGGGATCGGCCTGGAACTGCGCGCCAGCGGAACCGGTGGCGCCTCCGATGCCAATTTCGTAGCCCCCCTGGGAATTCCGGTATTGGACGGGCTAGGGGCAGTCGGTGATGGCGGGCATTCCGACCGGGAATTCATTCTAAAACAAAGCCTGCCCGAGCGGGCAGAACTTCTGGCAACCATCCTGCGCGAATGGTAGGAAATGAAACAGGCTTTCATCTATTTTGTTCTCGCCAGCATGCTTTTGACTTCTTGCGTTCCCACTGCGCCTACCCCCAAACCGGAACAAGTTACCGTCCAATATACCGCTGCAAGCGTTCCCTGGCTGGCAAGCCTGTACCGTTGCGCAAATGCTGATGTAATATTCGCCGAGCAGCGCGAGGCCGATTTTCTTGACCTTTCATCTGCCTCCATGATCATCCGCATAGGAAAGCCCGGCAACCTGACCGGATTCGAATATCAGATTGGCACGGATAAACTGCTGGTGATTGTCAACCTGAAAAACCCAACCAGCAGCCTGTCCGCAGACCAGGTATATGGATTATTCACGGGCCAGATTCAGAACTGGAAAAGCATCAACGGCCTCGATGCGCCGGTTCAGGTCTGGGTCTACTCTGCCGGGGAGGACGTGCAGGGAATAATAAATCATTCTGTATTGCATGGAAGCCCGGTTTCTTCAGCAGCATACCTGGCGAACAACCCGAATGAAATGCTGGAATCTGTTCAAAAGGATGAGAATGCGATTGGGATAATTTCCCAACATTGGAAGACCGGAAATGTCGCCAGCGTTTATACTGATACCAGCGCCCTGCCGGTGCTGGCGATCACCCCTGCCAAACCGCAGGGAAGCCTGTCTCAAATCCTTGGTTGTATGCAAAAGTGAGGGCGCATGATCGAGACCGTTATCTTCGTGATCGGATCAGCTGTCATTATTTGGATTTCCGTTCCATCCCTTCGCCAGCCAGGCTCGCATGGCTTCTACCGTTTCTTTGCCTGGGAGATCATCCTCAGCCTGTTTGTAATTAATCTGAGGAACTGGTTCATCAATCCCTTCACTTGGTACCAGATAATTTCCTGGATCCTATTGATTGTGTGCCTTATCCCAATCATCTATGGCGTTTTCCTGCTTCGCACGGTTGGCAAGCCTACCGATCAGCTTGAAGCAACCACCCATTTGGTGACAAATGGGATTTATCAATTCATCCGGCATCCTTTATATGCATCGCTGTTATATCTGTCCTGGGGCATCTTCTTTAAATCCCCTTCCCTGCTGGGCGGTTGCCTGGCGTTTGTTTGCACGGGTTTTCTGTATGCGACTGCCCGTGCTGACGAATCCGAATGTCTGGTGAAATTTGGGACGGAATACTCGGGGTATATGAAAAAGACAAAAATGTTCATCCCGCTGGTTTTCTAGATAGCAGGATGGTGGCGCGTCCACTCCGTGGCCTGTTCAAAGGCATGGCCTGCCCGTAAGCCCTTCGCTTCACCCCAGTGCTTTGCGATAATTTGCAGGCCCACCGGCAGCCCAGTTTTGGTAAAACCGCATGGCACAGACAAGGCGGGCAGCCCGGTCAGGTTGAAAGGAGAAGTAAAACGAGTCAATTGCCTGGCAGCCTGGATGGCGCCGGTACCTTCGATCAAAGGGGCCGGAATGGGGGTGGTTGGGAGCAGCAAAATATCAAAATCTTCAAAGAAAATCTCGAAGCGACGGCGACCTTCCACCTGATGGCGCCGCGCCAATGCGTAATCACTGGAACTGAGCACTGCGCCGCTCTGCAAACGCTGCAGCACATCTTCCCCGAACCAAACAGGATATTCCTTCATCCGTTCGCGATGAAAAGCCGCCCCATCCGCCTGGGTCATCTGGCTATTGGCCAGCGCCAATTGCTCGAGCCAGGACAAATCCACTTCCTGCACATGCGCACCCATTTTCGTGAATACTTGCGCAGCCCGGTTAACTGCCATCAAGACTTCGCTATCCGCCGCTTCAATATATGCCCCCTTCCCCAGGGCAACCCGCCAGCCAGAAATACCATCTTCAATGTGTATTAAATAATCATCCACGGGAATATTTTTAGAGGCCGGATCCTGCGAATCATACCCTGCCATTACTGAAAGCATGCGGGCCGCATCGCGGACCGTGCGCGTGAGTGGGCCAACATGGTCAAGGTTCCACGAAAGCGGGACGACCCCGCGCGTGCTTACCCTACCATAAGTTGGCTTCAATCCAACCACGCCGCACAAGGCCGCCGGGATGCGAATCGAACCGCCTGTGTCCGTGCCAACCGCCGCCAGACACATCCCTAAAGAAACTGCCGCTGCTGATCCACTGGAAGATCCACCGGAGATGCGGGAAGTATCCCAAGGGTTCTTCACGGTTCCATAATGCGGGTTGACGCCGGTTACCCCCAGGGCAAGTTCATGCAGGTTGGTTTTTCCCAGGAACACCCCGCCGGCATGTTTTAGGTTTGCAACGACCGGCGCGTCCATAGCAGGAAGGACTCCCGCGAAAAACTTTGAACCGGCCGTGGTGGGTACTCCCGCCAGGTCTACCAAATCTTTTAATCCAAGTGGGATGCCAAGCAAAGGCGGTTCATTCAGGCTGAAGGATGGGTTATCATAGAGCACATCCGCCTGCATAGCGGCCTGCACGGCCTGTTCTAGCAATGGGGTGATGAATGCATTGAAGGTTGGGGCGAGACGCGCAATTTGACGCAGACAGGCTTCGGTTAAATCCAGCGCTGAATACTCCCTGCGGCGAAGCTGTTCAAGTGCAACAGACAAATTAAGACTTGAGATATCTGGTTTCATGGTTCAGTCCAGCCTTGCCAGAACGAGCGGTTCTCTAAAACCCAATAAATCCCCTTGGAGCGGACAGGTCTGCTCGCTGGGTCTTTTTCGCAATTATCACACATTTCTTGAAAATGATTACCTATTTGTCCCATATTATTTTAAATTTCGACACACGACTTTCTTACTCTTGCTATGAAACAAACAAGAAGAATTTGAGGAGTTGTATAATTCGGTAAAAGGAATCAGGAAAGGAACTCTTATAGTCCATCGCCAAAAAATAATAACCGGTTCTGTCTGTACAGCCGCCAGAGATAGGAACCTTGTACCCAGGAAGGCAATCGCTACCAGTCACGGATCAGTCACAGATTGTATCCAAAGTGTAACCTGCCTGCCACCCAGGCATTACAAGGTTACCCTAAAATAGATATATGTCCAATCCGACCAGGAGGTCCTTATGAAATTCCGCACATTTTCAGCAGTTCTCGTTTTACTGCTCATGACAGCTTGCAATGGCACCATCGCAGTTGGGCTTGAAACTGCCACTGTTACGCCACAGGCTCCAGCCATAACAGCTACTCAGCCCACCGTGAATCCTGTCCAACTCACGGATACATTGCCTGTTCCAACTATTGCAGCAGTACCCAGCAATACCCCGGCGCCGGCGGCCACTTCCACACCGGCACCCAGCAATACACCGGTCCCTGTGGTTATCAATACCGCCGTTCCCAACCCGGTTTTACCCAATTATATCGACGACCGCAGCACACCTTCGCAGGTGATTGTTTCCTTATACAACGCCATCAACCGCCAGGAATATTTGCGGGCTTACAATTACTGGTCAAACCCATCCACATCACAGGGCAGCTTTAATTCCTTTGCCAATGGTTATGCAAATACGGCCTCGGTGAGCCTGGTTTTCGGCCAGATTACTGGAGATGCCGGGGCGGGGCAACTGTATTACACCGTGCCAGTTATCCTTAAGAGCACTGCCAAGAATGGCACGCATTCCAATTTCGCCGCCTGCTACGTTGTGCATCAGGCTCAACCGGCGAACTTCGGGGAACCGCCATTCAATCCTATGAGCATAGACCGCGGATCCGCCAAAACATCCTCCCTGACTACCAGTGATGCCAGCGCCCTGGCTTCTGCTTGCAACGGTTTCCCGAGCGGGGGCAGCCCGGTGGCGGCAGCTGGCACCAGCCTGAATATCGACAAGAGCAATTTCCTCGATGACCGCAGCGGGCCGATCGAAACCGTCAGTTCTTTCCTAAATGCACTTAACTTGAAACAATATGTCCGGGCTTATTATTATTACCAGAACCCGGCTACTTATCCGGGCCCCTTTGATCCGTATGCTGCCGGGTATGCCAACACGGATGTGATTACCGTCACCTTTGGCACGGTTCAGAGTGAAGGCGCAGCCGGCAGTCTGTATTACAAGGTGCCCCTGGCCGAGATCGTGCTCACCACCACGAACACAACGCAGACCTTTGTGGGCTGCTATACCCTGCGCCTGGGTCAGCCAGCCGTGCAGGCTACTCCGCCCTTCCAACCCATGGGTATCGTTGCGGGCAAATTCACCAAGGTGGCAAACGGCACTGCTGTGGCCCCATTGTTGCCGACAGCCTGTAATTAGCATAGACCAAAATGGTAAGGCCAGCGTTTATTTGACCGGAAGCCAGATAATGGATGGCGCATGCGATACACCCACGTGCATACACAGGTCGAGCAACCCATCCAGCAGTTCCCGACCGTGAAAAAAGTTGTCACCTTCATTAACGTCAAACCTGTCGCAGATGTGCTTCCCCTAAAAGGACAGAACCGTGCCGCGAAGGTCGGAAAAATTTCTTGAGATTGCGACTTTAAAAAAGACTGGCGGCATTTCAGCCGCCAGTCTTTTTTCTATCGTTCAATTTCCTGTCAGGAAATCAGTCCAACATCCTTGCCAACTTTGGCAAAGGTTTCCAGGACACGGTTCATTTGCGCGTCAGTATGAGTGGCCATATAGCTGGTGCGCAGGAGTTGGCTGCCTTCCGGTACTGCCGGAGAGATGACCGGGTTAACAAAGATGCCTGCATCGAAAAGCTCTTTCCAAATCGTCATCGTGCGAAGGTCATCGCCGATATGGATGGGGATAACCGGGGTTTCAGATTTGCCAATATCGAAACCAAGACGACGGTATTCTTTGCGCATAAATGTGGCAATCTGGTCGAGTCGCTGGATCCGCTCGGGTTCTTCCTGCATGACATGCAGGGCAGCCAGCGCTGCGGCAGCATTGGCGGGCGGAATGCTGGCGCTGAAGATCATGGAGCGGGCATGGTGCTTGATGTATTGGACAATATCCATATCGCCGGCGATGAATCCGCCCAGCGAAGCAAAGGATTTGCTGAATGTAGACATGATCAGGTCGACATCCTTGGTCATATTGAAATGTGCTGCCGTACCGCGGCCACCGCCGAGCACACCGGTTGCATGCGCATCGTCCACCATCAGGCGGGCGCCATATTTTTTACAGATTGGGATGATATCCGGAAGGGGGGCAATATCGCCTTCCATGCTATACAGCCCGTCCACCACCACTAAAATTCCGACATTCTGCCCGGCCTGTTTTAATACCCGTTCCAGGTCAGCCATGTCGTTGTGACGGTAGCGCAGGGTCTTGCCCCAACTCAGCTTGGCGCCATCCACTATCGAGGCGTGATCCTGTTTATCCAGGATCACCACGTCATCACGGCTGACGATCGAGCTGATGGTGCCCAGGTTGGTCTGCATACCGGTCGAGAAAACCAGTGCGGCCTCTTTGCCGACATATGCAGCCAATTCACGTTCGAGTTGTTCGTGAAGTTCAATGGTTCCATTCAAGAAACGCGAACCAGTACAGGATGTACCGAAGCGCTGGATGGCATCCAGTGCAGCCTGGCGAACTTTGGGATGGGTGGTCAATCCGAGATAATTATTCGACCCGCACATGATCATGCGGTGTCCCTGATAAACCGCTTCCGTACCTTCATTCTCGGTCAAAGGGATAAAGTACGGGTAGTATCCCCCGGCAATTGCCTCTTTGGCCGCGGTAAATTTTGAGCATTTTTCAAAGATGTCCATTGCATTCTCCAATTCATCTTAATAGATTGATTAACGCTTATCTTGAAGAACTTCTCTTTTTCAGGCCGCCATTCTAATCCAATATAAAGCCGCAAGCGGATTATTGCAAGGGAGAAACTTACGCTTTTTGAGCCTTTTTCTTCGGGGTTGCCATCATATCCAGGATCGCAAAGACCAGGTTCTTGGGCAGTTTGGTGGTCAAGAGATAGAACAAGCGGGAATCAGTTCCAGGAAAAATCATGAAATGGCCCCTCTCGGCCTGCTGTAGAATGGAGTGGGCCACGCTTTCGGCAGAAAGCGGTTTTGTGCTCCCTTCAAGAGCCAGCATTTCCTCCATTTTGAATGGGGTCTCATAAGCCAGCTGCGGCGTATCGGTATCGGGTGGGAAAGCCACCGATACGCGGATACCATGGTTCTTCATTTCTGCCCGCAAGACTTCCGAGTACCCGGCCACGGCGAACTTGGTTGCACCATACGCACTGTATCCAAAAACTCCCATGTAACCTGCGATGGAGGAAAGGTTGATGATATGCCCCGAGCCCCGTTTCATCATGGCGGGCAGGACAGCCGCAGTCACATAGACCGTGCCCAGATAATTAACCTGCATCAGGTGCTCGAATACCTCCGGTGAAAGCTCGTGCACATAACCCGGCTGGGAGATACCGGCCGAATTGATCAGCACATCCGGCACACCGGCAGATTTTGTGACGGTCTCGACCATCTGCGCCGCCTGCTTATAGTCAGAGACATCACCCGAGATGATCCCGCATTTCTGGGATGGGTCGCGCCGGGCCGCCTGCACTTCCTTCAGGGCGCTTTCCAGCAGCTCAAGCCGGCGTGCCGCCAGCCAGACATGGGCACCCGCCGAAGCCAGTTGCATGGCCGCAGCCAGCCCGATCCCGCTGGAACCACCTGTGATCAAAACCACCTTATTATTCCAATATTGATTCGCCATTTTTAGCCGTATCCTTTTCTTAGATTATGAAACCTGGAATTGCATGTCTATACGCTCGATAAAACGGCCTCAAACTTGCCCAAAGCATCATCGATGACGGCGTCGGTATCGGCCATGGAGGTGTACATGCGCGAGCCCGCCAGGGTGATCAGGCCGTTCGCCATGTAGGCCGCACCCATTTCTTCCATCATGTGCCGGCGCGGCTTGAGCCCCTTCAGCAGGCGGATCGGGTTATGCAGGTCCAGCAGCATGACGCCGGAAGTCTCCAGGTGACAGATCGAACCCTGGTTGAAGGCCACGAACGGCAGGCCGTGTTTTTCGATCATGGCCTGCAAGCCTTTGGTCAGCCGGTCGCCGGCTTGTCCGGCCAGCACCGGAGCGTTGGTGCGCTCCATCTCCAGCAGGGCGTAATAGCCGGCCACACAGGAAAGCGGATTGGCCGAGAGCGTTCCACCGATGTAAGCGCGCTCGCCTGACCCGCCGATGCCGGCCGCAAAGCAGCTGATCACATCCGCCCGCCCACCCACGCCGCCCGCCATCGGATAGCCGCCCGAGATGCATTTGCCGAAGACGGTCAGGTCGGGTTTGACCCCGAAATAGCCCTGGGCGCCGCCCAGCCCGAGCCGGAAGCCGGTCACGACCTCGTCAAAGATCAGCAGCGCCTTGAACTCGTCGCACAACTCTCGCACTTTCTGGTTGAAGTCATAGGGCACCGGGCGGGTGCCGCTCTCCGGGCCGACCGGTTCCACGATCACGGCCGCCGTGCCCCCCAGCAACTGGTTGAAGATCAGCCTGGTCCGCAACGCTCCCAGCGCATTCGGGAAGAACTCCTCGGTGTTGGCAGTCGCGCCAGAGGGGATCCCTTTGGCTTCCATGCGCCCCGTACCGGGCACGTGCAGGCCATACACCATCGAGTCGCTCCAGCCATGGTAGGCGCCGCCCACTTTGATGATCTTCTTTTTCTTCGTGAACGTGCGGGCACCCCGGATCGCCGCCATGACGCTTTCCGTGCCCGACCCGAGCATCCGGAACATCTCGATGGATGGCATCAGGCGATTGACCAGTTGTGCCAGTTTGAGTTCATACTCGTGGAAGAGACCGGTCACCGGACCGCAGGTCTGCAGCATTTCGATGACCTTGTCGCGCACGGGCGCATAATTGCTGCCGAGCACGGTCGGGCCGCCGGCCTGCAGGAAATCGATATAGCTGTTCCCATCGGCGTCCCACAGGTAGGCGCCTTCGGCCTTTTCGATGGCGATCGGGAAGGGATAATTGAAGGCCAGGTTGTGCTGCACCCCGCCGGGGATGAGTTTCTGGGCTTCCAGGTTGAGCGCCTTCGAGCGGGCGCATTTGGTCTCGAAATAGTTCAGGTATTCCTGCATGCGCTCCGCGCGGATGGGATGCATCGGCTGGCGCACCAGCGCATCCAGCCGGCGGTAGACATCTTTCACATCCGGATATTCGGAAATGGCGTATTGTTGGTTTTCGGACATGTTGTTTCCTTCACTTAACCATTTAATCTGCTATAGCTGGCTTTGTTCTGGTGATAGAACCGGGTAAATTCGCCAAACAATTTATCGTAAAGCGCCCGATTGGCCGGATTAGGCTTAAAGGTTGCTTTGATCTCAACCTTTTCCGGTACATCCTTAAAGGCCAGGAAGCCAAGTCCCACGGCGGCAATGAACGCTGCACCACGCGCATTAGCCTGGATGGGGTCGCTGACCTGGCGGATATTCACATTCATGACGTCGGCCAGGATCTGGCTCCAGACCGCCGACTTGGCACCACCGCCTACAAAATTCAATTGGGTAATCTTGCGACCCATGAATTTCTCGGCCGGAGCAAGCAGCCAGCGGTTATTCAATGCCACGCCTTCCATGAATGCACGGATGATATCTTCGCGGGTATTTTCCAATGATATATTGAACAGGGCCGCTCGTGCATTCCGGTCATCGATGGGAGACCGCTCGCCATAGATCCAGGGCATGTACAGAAGCCCATTACTGCCGGCGGGGACTTTTTCAGCAATGCGATCAAACGTCTGGAAAAGGCCTTCCGGTTGCAGACCGAGTTGAAGTTCATCTTTGTGGAACAAAATCTTGTCGCGCAGGAAATTCAAATTGCCGCCAGCAGTGGTCTGCAGGACGATCATCAAGTATTTATCCGGAATGGCACACGGCACCGAAGCCATAAAGGTGGACATGTCCGTTTTCTTATAAGGCACATGTGCAGCAACCCAGTTTGAAGTGCCGATATAAACATGCCCTTCAAAGTCGTTCACGGTTCCTGACCCGACGGCTGCCGCGCTGACATCAATCGCGCCGGCCACAACCTTGACCCCTTCTTTTAATCCCAATGTTTGCGTCACTTCCGCTTTCAGGTTGCCAACCACGGAAGTGCACAGAACCAGCTCCGGGAACTTATCCGGCGCAATTCCGCAGGTCTTAAGCAAACCTTCATCGTACTTGATATGCTGCGAGTCACGGTTGTCGGTCACCCAGGAGGTCAGGATCGAATCGGAGGTGGCCACAAATTTCCCGGTCAGACACAGGTTCATGTAATCCAGCGCCGTCAGGAATTTGTATGTTTTTTGATAGACTTCCGGAAATTCATAACGTACCAGCAGCATGTGCGCAGACGGGTCCGTACCCGTAAGAGTGGGGGCGCCGCCGGTCTTGTTGAGCAGGCGCAGGATCTTGAAAACTTCGTACCCTTCCACCTTGATCAGGCCGCCGACGATCTTGGGAAGGTATTTGGCTCCGCGCATATCCAGCCAGGAGATCACGTTCATTAAAGCCTTGCCATCCGCATCCACGGGGACGGTGCATTCTCCCTGCGTGGAGCAGCACACGGCGATAATATTTTCAACCGGCACCAGTTCCTTCTGAATGAGACGTTTGGCTGTGGTAAGGAACGCTTCCCACCAGTCCAACGGATTTTGTTCCGCCCCGCCGTTGGGCAGTACGTGCAGGGGTATTTCCTGTACTTCCCAGCCAACCAGCTTCCCGGAAATGGAGATCAAAGCCGTTTTCAGGGCAGATGTGCCCAGATCTACTGCAAGAATAAATGGTTCTGTTTCCACAATGTCTTCCTTTCGTTAAATCTGGATTATTAACTGTGCTTAGCAGAAGGGACTAATTCATCAAATTCTTATCCGCGGGTAAATTGACGAGCCGGGCAATCAATTTATCCGGCTGGCGGGAAAACTCGTCAATCTTTATATCGCCGCGCACCATCGCCAGCAGTGTCTCGGTCAATAGCCGGCTGACCGGTGTCGGAACCCCAGACTTCTCGCCATAACGAACGACTGCCCCGTGTAAATATTCCACTTCGCTCTTTTTACGTCCGGCGTGCAGGTCAATATGGAAGGATGGCATCTTGCCTCCCCGTCCGCCGCCGACTACTTTCATCATGGCCGGCCGGGCCAGGAAGGCGGGCAAATGCATCGCGAATGCCAGGGCGCGCACGGGGATTTTTGGCAGGTTAACCACCTGGGCGCCCTGGGCCGTAATGACCGCCAGGGCCTCTTTCGCCATCCGCATCTCCAGAGCATACAGCCCTGGGTGAGAAAATACCTCGGCCGGGCTCATATCGACAATAGCCGAAGTGGCGCTTCCCGGCAAGTTGGCCAGGACTTTGGACCATTTCATATCCGCGGCATGCGCATAAAGGTGGGCATTCAACCCGGCCGAATTTAGTGCCATTTCCAGTTGCTTTGAAAATGGGTGCCCGGCCTGAATTCCGATCCCGCGCGCCTTTTCCAATACAATATCCCCGGCTGACTTCCTGGCGATGGCACCTGTCACCGACCCCGCAATAACCCTGTCGCTGCCAAGTACCGCCGCTATCGCCGGTTCGTTATCCACCCCATTTTGCAAGCACAGCACCGGCGGCATTTTTGCCAGGTAAGGTTTAATTTCTTCCAGTGCGGCTGCCGTATCAAAGGATTTCATGGCGAAAATGGCGATATCGAAGGGACCTTGCTGCATGGCCTCCTGGATGGAACCGACACATTTAAAAGCAGATGGGGCAACAATTAAAGGTTCCGGAGCCCGTCTCTGCTTGTCGATGGAGACATCCAATCGCAGCCCGCGCACTTGCAATTCCCTTGCGATGGAAGGCTGCTCAATAAACACCACCCGGTGCCCGGCCAGGGCCAGTGAACCACCAACGTATGTCCCAATTGCCCCGGCACCGAAGACCAGCACCGAGATCGGTTTCAGACCATCCATCAATTATCCTCCTAGAACCAGGGTTGTTTAGACTTCCAAAAATTTCCTTATTATACAGGAATGTTGGCACATTCGAAGGAGAGAGTGCTCACTTTATTAGATTTCCAATCATCCATGGCTAGACACATTCAAGACATTTCTCAGGATGTGACAGTGGCATCCACCATCCTGACAACCGTAGACTGCCTGAAACCAATAAACATCAGGATCGCACCAACCAGTTCGGCAAAATACAGCCAATCGGGCAGGCCCATCCGGATGAACGAGCCGCCTAGGGCCGGGGCGAACGCACCCAACGCAATCAAAATGTTGCCGATCATGCGGTCGAAAAGCACATGTTTACGCCAAAAGATGTATGCGGAATAAAGTGCGCCGCCCACCAGTGCAAAGGTGCCATAAATATTGAGCAATATGGTCAGAAAAATGATCATACCGCTTTGCGCCAGAAAGGTTTGATATTGGGACGATATCGGCTGTTCGGTTTGGTAGACCGAGGCAGCCTGCTTGAGTGGGGATTGCATTACCAGGAAAGCCGCCAGGAGGCTTAGCATCGCTAATACAACAGTTAAGGTTACGGCAACTCCACGCCGCCTCATGAGCAGGTGCAGGCTGCCCTGGCCAAGCCAGGCAGCGGTGAGCATGGCGCCACACAGGTACCAGAATTTTAAGACCAAGCCGCTAAAAGCCAACGAGAGAATGACTTCGCTCAATGTCCCGATCCCGTACAGGAGCAGGCCAATCGTCCAGATCAATAAATAGGAAGTACGTCTGTGCAAGTATCGATTGAAGACGGAGACAGCAAAAGCAAACGTCACCAGGGTCGATAGATAGGGAATATATTGCATAGGGGAACCTCCAGAATCAAGGCGTAAACATGCTCACACCCAAAATGATAACACGCATCCGGTAACAACGGTGCGAATTCTGAGCATAATTCTGGCTTTTCCTGAAGAGATTCCCCTAAATGGTTAATTAATGAGAAGGAAGTCCTATCCGGAACGCGCTTGTTCAGCTTGCCCAGCAGGGTTACAATCAAATCAAACCCAGGAGGTACCATGGCCCGTTACCCCATTACCATCGATCAAGAAACCGTTCAAATCGGCTCGGCTGCCGAACTGGCAGTTGCGCTGGATGTTCTCCAAGGGCAATATGACCGGGAGGTGCTGACCCAATTGCAGCCTCATCTGTCCCGGATCATTTTGCAACCCAACCAGCTCTTCACGGTGATGAAATCCCTCTCACCGGATGATCAGGTTTTTCTCATTCAAGCCCTGCAAGGAAACCTGGCCGGGATCATAAAGGATGCGTCACACCTGCGTGACCTGCTGGCCACCCTGGCCGAAGAGAAAGTGGAAACTGCCTTGCTGCAAGCACTCGGTTCGGATGGATTGCATTCCCTGATCCTGACTGGCGAAGAATTAGCCGAAGTGCTGGAATGGGTCTACGGCCAGACAGATGAACTGACGCTGGAGCTGCTTGGCCTGGAGTATGTGCAGAATCTTTGCAGGGAGGCAGCCGACCTCAGTATGATCCTGCGCAGCCTGGACACCAGTCTCCAGTCCCGGCTGGTCGACCAGCTCGGTTGGGAATTTTGCCTGGGCCTGATCCGGGATGGACGCGACCTGGCATACTTATTAAGAGCCCTGCCCTCCGCCATTAGCGAGCGCCTGCTAAAGCACTACGAAAGGGCACAGCTGGCCAGCTTGATCGGCAACTCGCGTGACTGGAAGTATCTCTACCAGCGCCTCGAGCCGGCTGAGGCCGATTTCATCACCCAGATCCTGGGACTCAAAAATACACGGAGGAACTCCCATGCCGCATGAACAGATTCCCACCTGGACACGCGATCCCGCCGCCCACGGTTCGCTCACGCCACTCAAAGGCAGCAAATACAGGCTGATCGATGGGCATTTACATGTTGTCAACTTCATCCAGGAAACCCCCGGGGGCGAAAACCTCTTGGAGCAAATGGACCGGGCCAACATTGGCAAAGCCGTGATATTCGGGCTGCCGGTCAGCAAGATGTGGACTTCCTATGACCGGGAAGGACCGGATTATTACCTTGCCAGCGATTCGCCCTGCTATTATTACGCCTACACCGATGTGATTGTGGCAGAAATGGTGCGAGCCCTGCCAGCCGAACACCAGGAACGGCTTTACCCTTTGATCTGCGGCTTCAACCCCACCGATGGCTATGCACTTCGGCACATCGAGCGGCTGTATGCCCAGTATCCGGATGTCTGGAGCGGGATTGGCGAAGTATTGCTGCGCCACGATGACCTGACCGCCTTCACCTTTGGTGAGAATGCCCGCGCCAATCACCGGGCGCTTTGGCCGGTCTACCAATTTGCAGCCGACCACGATCTGCCGGTGCTGCTGCATCAAAACATCACATCTGTGACAAAGAACGACCATCCGGTCTACCTGTGGGAGCTTGAAGAAGCGGTGGCAGAATTCCCGCGCACACGCATCGTCTTTGCCCACTGCGGCATGTCACGCCGGGTCAATGTCCCGTTCTACTACCAGATGGTGGACCGCTTGCTGGCACAGTATCCCAACCTGTACGTGGATTACTCATGGATCATTTACGATGTGGTGATCTGCCCGGACGGTAAACCCAGCCCGGACTGGCTTGCGCTTACCGAGAAATATAGCGACCGAATTTGCCTCGGCTCGGACCTGGTGGCCCGTTTCGAGCGCATGGGGCCGGAGCTGCAGCGCTATGATGTTTTCCTGGACCAGTTGAGTGAGACTGCGCGCGCCAACCTGTGCTGGAACACTGCCGAAGCGCTCTATGGCGGTAATAAAGGCAAGGTAAAAGCCCGGCCGGCATTGACTGTACCGGAATGGAAATCGCCGGTTCCGCATGCACTATAAACTTAAAGCAATCTATTGTTGGCTGCTAATCGCGGTTCTGGCCGCATGTACACCTTTACAATCGGCCAGCCTCCCTGCCACTGAAACGATCAGTCCGTCCGCCACGGCACTGCCTGCAGCCACCTCCACGCGGCTTCCTTCGCCTACCTCAACCCCGCTTCCTACACCAACAGTCCGCCCACTGGTGCCCAATTTTAAGCATATCATTATGATCGTTTTCGAGAACCATGAATACGATTCGGTGGTCGGAAACAGCTCGATGCCCAGTTACAATCAATTTGCCAGCGAAAATACCCTGCTGTCACAATATTACGCCATAACACATCCCAGCCTGCCCAATTATCTGGCCATCTTCGGCGGGGATACGTTTGGGATCACCACAGATTGTGAGAAATGCTTCGTTTCCGCTCCTAACCTAGCGGATCAAATCGAAGCCAGCGGACGTACCTGGCGGGCCTACTTCCAGGACATGCCGCATCCTTGTTTCGTCATGGATACGGCTATTTATGTCCAGAAGCACAACCCCTTTATGTACTTTGATTCCATCCGTCTCGATCCAACCCGCTGCAACCGTTCGGTAGTTCCTTTTGGACAGTTGCAGACAGACCTGGCCGCCGGCAGCCTGCCGGATTTTGTTTATATCATGCCCAACAGTTGTGTTTCGACAGATGACATATATAGCAATCCGGACTGCAATTTGAGTTTGGCCGATGGCTGGCTGGGGGGTGTCATGGGCATGTTGCTCGATTACCTGAAACCAAGGGCAACCACGGAGCCGTACTTGATCATCCTTACCTGGGATGAAGGCCAGGGTAGCCACTCCTGTTGCGGGTTGCCGGCGCAAGCCGGCGGACGGGTACCGACCGTCCTGATCTCACCACTGGCAAAAAGCGGCTTTAGGGATGCCACCCCATACACGCACTATTCATTGCTAAGAACCATCGAAACTGCCTGGGGATTGCCTCTTCTTGGGCATGCAGCCGACGACAATAATTTTCTTATCTCAGCACCTTGGAAATAAACCGTGGACGATCTTGCTAGCGATCGGAAGGTAAAAAAGGGGTGGTGGTCAAGCCAAAAGTGAGGTTTTAACGCGAATACCACGAATGGGCGAATATCGCAAATAAACCTTAAAACCCATTCACGAAATTCGCGCTGAAAAAGGCTCAAACCGGGAATCGTGCCAGGGATGGAAAGAATCTATCCCTTCGTTTGTAAGTCTGCCTTATTTGGTAACAAAGAACACCTTTAGATCAGACATGCAGGTGGAATCGGGTGCTGCATTGGGATCGGCGAGGAAGGCGGATGCCATGCTTTTCGAACAACTTCCCCAAACACCCGCTCCTAAAACTCCATGCCCTACCCAGGGAAATTCAAAGTAGTAAGAATGGCCGAGTGTGCTAGCGGCGGCCTTACTCCAGGCTGGAGGCGTGACCGGATCGTTATCACCCGCCAGCACCAGTGTGGGGATGGCACTGACCACCGGCTGGTTTACGCTGGCAGCGGCCGGCTGTGCGCCCCAGCCGGAGCAGGCAGCAAAGAACGACTGCATATCTATAGCCTGCTGAAGGCGGGAAAGCACCGCTGCATTGGCCGTCGCGAGCGCTTGCGGGGAACTAAAGGGCGTCTCTTCCCCGCATTGAACAGATAAGTTCAGGCCCTCGCTTAGGTTGTTATCTTCAAAAATAATATTCATTGCGATCACCTGAAACCCGGGATTCCATTGGCCGGCGTGCAAACTGTAGATAAATTGCGGCAAATAGGGCAGCACTGCGGTAGTATAAAGCATCTGAAAGAGCAGGTTGATCAAAACATCCCCATTCACCAGTACGGCATAGCTCTGGTCACCGTTGGGCTGGGCCATGCTTACCGTGATCGGCTTGGCATCCAACTGTGCGACTGTATCGTAAAAGACGTTCTTCAGATCCGGATAGGCGGCATTACAACCGGCATCGGCGGCGCAGCGCTGGAACAGCAGATTGAAAGCATTCTGCGCGTTCGCGTCCCTTTCGGCAGCTCCATGTACCTGCGGGGGATAGACCGAATCGAGCATCACGCTGCGTACCCCCTCGGGGAAATCGCGCATGACCGTCAGGGCCAGGCGCGTGCCATACGAAACCCCATATAGATTCCATTGTGCATACCCCAGCGACCGCCGCAAGTCATTCACATCCGCGGCGCTGGCCGCGCTGGTATAGGCGGCCAGGTTAATGCCCTGCGCCACCAGGCGGTCATGGCAGGCCCGGACTGCCTGCAGGTAATGCGTCTGCAAGTCTGCCCGGCTGAGGGTCTGCGTAAGATCCTGGTAAGTCTGGCCTTCCACTTCCGGGCAATTAAGGGATGGCAAGGAGTTTCCCGCGCCGCGTTGATCGAACACGATCACATCCCGGCTGGCGAGGATCGTGCTAAAAGTTGTCTGCAAAGACAGCATACCAGCAGTATTCAACATACTATTGCCTGGCCCGCCTGCCAGGTATACCAGCGGGTCGGGGGCTGGGTGCGCATTGGAACTCCTGAGAATTGCCACCGCCAATTGGATTATGCGGCCCCGCGGTTTGGTGCGGTCTTCCGGAACGGTCAGGTAGCCGCAATCAATTTTCCCGCTCAACGCGGAAACATCGAACATGCATTTCGTCGTTTCGAAGCGTGCGGGCAGCGGAGTAGGGGTGGGCGCGTCGGTGGGCGGGGTGGTTGCGGTAGGAGTGGGCGCGACGATTGCTGGCGATGCGCAACCTGTCATCAGTAAAACGGTTATCAGTATCGCGAAAAATTTTGCGAACCTGGTCTCGGTCATTTATCTGTACCTCCGCTACTGCAAGTCACATATGCAGCGTGGTAGTATCGAATAAATTCGTTACTACGCGCGTCGTCCAACCCTGATGCATATGCAGATATACGTTTAAGTCCGCATAAGGTATGAAGAAATGCGGGTGGTGATCAAGTAACGAGTAAAAGTTACCTGAGGTTGTAGGAGATAATGAATTATCTGGGAACAAGTTCGTGATAGAAATCTGCTTCTGAAAAGGATAAAGTCTTTCGAGCATAGCGTGCATTCCATTGCCGCAAGGTGATGTTCCAACGTTCCATGGGATTGGTCTGTCCACTGTCTTTACCAACGCTCTGGTGCGTTTCTTCTGAAAAAACGATGGCATAGGCTTCCCAGAAATCGCTATAGGTTTGACAACCTTTGTATGGATCTGGTATCGCCTGCCATCATTTACGGCAGCTCTCTTCGCTGCGATCGCCTATTACATAGGCCACTATTTGTCTGGTACGACGACACATGGCCGTCCATAACCAACGTTTCTCCAGTTTCTTGAGTACAAAAGACCAGACTTCATCCAATTCAAGAATATCATCCGGCTTTGCTGGTACAAGAGGTTCCCAAGGCTTGGATTTTGCTCAGTTTTTTTAACCAACCAGTGTAGGCCGGCTTACACCAAAAATGCGTTGAATCCCACGCATGCTTGGCCGCTCATGGTAGGCAGCGATGATTTGCTCCTTCTGTGCATCTGAATATCCGCGTAGCGGTAGCAGAACACGCCGTTTGTCGCAGTCTTTACACAAGTATTGTTGACTGGGCTACCGTTATGACCGTTTACCACTAACAAAAAAAGATTTAGGCGGAGCGTAGGAGAATGGGGGGCGGGAGAAAAGGGCTTTCCGGGTGCTTAAATGTTAAACGAGAGGAACGATGACATATATAGGGGTCTGGGGTATGGAGGCGAAAGACTACTTTATAGGAATTCCACCTGCTCAGGGGTTATCTCGATAATACAGGGAAGGCCCTTTTCCGCTCCCTGGGCGTTATAAGTAAGTTTTAATGGAATCTGGTGGATATGCGCAAGAGCGTTGAATATCCCGGCTGGTGTTAAGACGTACTTGCACGCCACCCGGACGTTATAGGTACGTAGCATTGCTTTCTCTGTACTTATTCTGGCACGCCCCCTGATCCGCAGGATTCTCTGGTCAACTCGGTCTTCTTTCATTTGAAAAAGGACGCTCACCCGGGCATCCGCCCGGGCATTCCGGGCTGCCAGGGTCCAATCATCTGTTCCTAACCAGATAACACCATTAGTGAATACAAAGTAAAGCGGATTGATACTGGGTCGCCCATTCCGAGAAAGGGTGGCGATGCGCGCTACCATTGTGCGGTTGATGAAGCGGCATACTTCGGGATCGTCAACTTTCATTTCCTACCTCCCGGAGCATGCCGTAATCCCAGGCAACCATCTTGGACGGTACCACTTCGAACCAGCTGCAGCCTGCAGGCACACCCGCTGGAGCAGATGCGGGTTTCACCTGCCCTCGTACATAAATGGCTCGCAGGTCAAAGAAATATATTCCTTCATCAATCAAGAAGACGACTTCATCACCAGGATTTGGAAGACAGCCGCTAATTTCCGGGATGCCAGCCAGGTAACAACCCGCCTGCCAAACAAACTCAATCGGGATAGCCTGCGGACCGTCCTCGCCGGCAAAGGCCATGCACGCGCGTGGCACCCGCTTAAGAAGATCCTGCGCACTTTCCGGATCAATATCCCTGGTAACCCGCTTCATGGCCTCTCCTTTATTGCAACCCTTACCAGCATAATATTAGCATCATACCCCACCATTATCCCATAATCGCAAACCGCTCCCTTTGTCGCGATTCAGGAACACTTGCCAAGGAATTTTCCAGCAAAATCACCGTTTTAAGTATACCTTTTTTCGAGATTCAAATTTCGCACGGTAAATCCTTCGGATGCCTCAAAGATTATCCTGAATTCTATTTCATGGGAATGGTTCTGAACGGGGGCACATGCAGCCCAAAACACGGAACAGCCGTTAGGGTTGGTCGGGCATTCAGGCTTTGCGGAAACCATATAGGATGGTAAGGGAAAGCATACGGGTCTTGGAAGAGAAGCGGTAGAATTGAAGCAATGTACATTCCACTTACCACCCATTCTGCCTATTCCCTGCAGGAGGGCCTGGCCATGCCGGGTGAATTGGTCCAGGCCGCCCTGGGAGATGGGCTGCCAGCCATCGGTCTCACCGATCATCGCCTGCTGACCGGCTCGATCGAGTTCGTTCAGGCCTGCCGGAAAGGTGGCCTTCAAGCCATACTGGGATTGGAGATCGACCTGGAGAACGGCCCCCTGGCGCTGCTGGCCATGAGCCTGTCTGGCTGGTCGAGCCTTTGTGCCCTGAGCAGCGCCCTGGCTTTGCGGCCAGATCCCTACCATCCCTGCCCATTTGATCTGCTCGCAAGCCACTCCAGGGATTTGATCGCTATCACCGGCGACCAGGGTGATCCAAGCGGACAGCGTGTCCGGCCGCTCAAGGAAATCTTCCCGGATCGCCTCTATCTTGGCTTAAATGATCCTGCCCGGGCTTTGATGCTCTCCCACCTGGGCCGGCGTCTGTCTGTACCGCTCGTGGTCACCCAGCCGGTTTATTACCTGACCCCTGAACAGGCGGTGCTGCAACGCACACTAACGGCGATCCGCCTGAACCTGCCGCTCGAGCATCTCCCTGCCAATGCTACTGCCCCAGCAGAGGCGCATTTTATCAGTGCCCGCGAGATCGAAAGGCGTTACAACGGTTTCCGGGCGGCTCTGGCTTCCAGCGCTGAAATTGCAGAACGCTGTAAGTTCGACCTGCCTGTGGGGGTGAGCCGCATGCCAACTGTCCCAATGCCTGCCGGTCTGACAGCCGCACAATACCTGCGACAAAAAGCTGAAAGCGGGGCACAGCGGTTGTATGGCAGCATCAGCACCGAAGTTCAGGGTCGACTGGACCACGAACTGGACGTGATTGCCCGCATGGGCTTTGAACCCATCTTCCTGATCGTCGAGGAGATCCTCGAATTTGCCCGGCGCACGAATGTACCCTTCTCATCGCGCGGTTCCGCCGCATCTTCCCTGGTGGCGCACTGCCTGGGCATCACCAGCCCCGATCCCTTGCGGCTGGACCTGTATTTCGAGCGCTTCCTGAACCCGGCCCGCACCACCCCGCCGGATATCGACACCGACCTGTGCTCACGCCGACGCGACCTGGTCATCCAGCACGTTTTTGATACTTATGGGCCGGAACGCGTGGCGATGGTAGGAACGATCAACCGCTTCCGGCCGCGCTCGGCATTGGGGGACGTGGCCAAGGCGCATGGCCTGGCTCCGACCCAGGTGCGTGAACTGGTACAGCAGTTACCCTACGCCTTCTTTGCCCGCGTGGAGGAGCAGACCGACGAAGAAAGTGGCCTGCCAGTTTCCTCCTTTGCCGATCTGCGTAAACATTATACCGATCCACTCTACCAGCAGATCTTTGCCGAGGCCGAGGCCCTGCTCAAGCTGCCGCGCCACCTTTCGGTGCATGCCGGTGGCCTGATCGTGGCGCCCGGTCCGTTAACCGAGCTGGTGCCGGTAATGCGGTCGGGCAGCAAAGGCATCACCATCACCCAGTTCGACCTGGAGGCCGTGGAAGCGCTCGGCCTGGTCAAGATTGATCTGCTGGGTATCCGCGGCCTGACCGTCCTGGGTGACGTGGCCGAGTTCATCCAGGCCAGCCAGCCTGAGCGGTATAGCGGATCGCTGGCTGTGCTCGAATCCACCCCGGCAGAGGACCCCGACACATCCCAACGCCTCGAGAGTGGTGGCACCATCGGTTGCTTTCAGATCGAGAGCCCTGGCATGCGCGCCACATTGCGGGAAATCCATGCCCGCAGCCAGGATGACCTGATGGCCGCGCTGGCCCTGTATCGCCCCGGCCCTCTATCAGGCGGCCTGAAGGATGCATTTGTCAGGCGCTTCAAGGGTGAGGAGCCGGTCGAACATCTGCATCCAGCCCTGGCCGCGCTGCTTGGGGAAACATTCGGCGTGATCCTGTACCAGGAACAGGTGCTGCGGATTGCCCACGAACTGGCTGGTTTCAGCCTGGCGGAGGCCGACCTGTTGCGCCGGGCCATGAGCCACTTCGATCCTGGCAAGCTCATGCAGGAACTGGAACGGAAATTTGTCAGCCAGGCCCAGGCCAGGAGCGGAGTCCCTGTTGAGACCGGCGAACGCGTCTGGGAAATGATGGCAGCCTTCGCCGGGTATGGTTTCCCCAAAGCGCATGCCGCTTCCTATGCACAGGTGGCGTGGCGTTCAGCCTGGTGCAAGACCCATTTCCCGGCTGAGTTCATGGCGGCCGTGCTGGCCAATTGGGGCGGCTATTACAGCCAGAGCGTTTATTTGGGCGAGGCGCGCCGTCTGGGACTGACCGTGCGGCCGCCGCATGTCTGCTACTCGGGCCGCAACTTCGTGGTTGCCAGCCCGGAACCTGGCCAAAAAATCCTCTTCATGGGGCTGGACCAGGTGAGCAACCTGACCGCGCGAACGATAGGGCGCATCCTGCGCGGCCGCCCGTTTGATTCCCTGGAAGACTTCCTGACGCGCGTAGACCCTCCCGTTCAGGAAGCAGGAGACCTTGCCCGGGTTGGCGCTTTCGAAGGCTGGGGTACCATCCCGGCGATCCTCAGGCGCCTGCAGAGTGGCGGCTGGCAGGCCGGGCAACCCAGCCTTTTCGATTATACATTTAGTGGGAACGCGTTTTCTGATGAGATACGCGCAGGCCGCAAACTTGGTGGTAACACGCGTCAGGAAGATTGGACACTGGAAGAGAAGATGGCCGCCCAGCAGGGACTGTTGGGGATCAGCCTGGAAGCCCATCCCCTGGAATTGCTGGCAGGAAAGATTTCGGCCAGTGGGGCAATTTCGAGTGTGGAGGCCGCCGGGCGGGTTGGCCAGCGAGTCACAGTGGCGGGTATTCGCCAGAGCGGCCACCGCAGTCGCACCGCCAAAGGTGATTTGATGTTGTTTATGACATTGGAAGATCTAGCAGGCATGCTGGATGTGGCAGTGTTTCCGGATGTCTATCGACAGGTGCGCAGCTTTATCCATTCGCCTGAACCGTTCCTGATAACCGGCGTGATTAAAACAGATCCCGGACGGATCGAGCCGTTATTGGTGGCGGAGAAGGTGAAGCGGTTGGTTTAAGTTAAGCTATCTCTTTTCAGATGGATCCAGAACGGTTGAGATAAACACATCTTCCAGGGTAGGCATGATCCATTCAATGGTGTTGACCAGCAGGCCTTCGGATTCGAGCAGCTGCCTGATCGGAGCGAGGAATTCATCCGCACTTGGCACGACTACGTGAATTTGAGCCCCATACAAGGCAACTTCATCGATAGGCAGATTTTTCTTCAACTGCGCCTCTTTTAAGAGGCGGACAGCCCGATCCGGTTCCGGCGTATCAATCTCCAACACCTGCCCGCGCATATGAGTTTGTTTGAGTTCGTCCGGTGTTCCAATTGCGACCAGGCGGCCCTGGTTAATGAAACCTACCCGCTGGCAGAGCTCCGCCTCATCCATGTAATGGGTGGTTACCAGGATGGTGGTGCCTTTATTGGCCATGGCATAGATCAGACCCCAGAATTCACGCCGGCTGATGGCATCCACGCCCGCAGTCGGTTCATCCAGAAAAACGACGCGTGGGTTGTGCACAATGGCACATCCCAACGCCAGGCGTTGTTTCCAACCGCCAGACAGGTTGGCCGTCAGGGTATTTTCGCGTCCTTCCAGTCCAGCCATCTGGATGATTTCTTCCTGCCGGCGGGCAAGCGCTTTGCGCGAAAGGCCGTACACCCTGCCATAAAAATGGATGTTCTCGCGGGCAGTCAGATCGTTGTATAAAGTAAAAAGCTGGGACATATACCCGACGTGCGCCTGCATGATCTTGGTTTCTTTAACCGGATCGAAGCCCAATACAGTTAATTTGCCTGCGCTCGGCCGGATCAGGCCCAATAGCATGCGGATGGTGGTGGTTTTCCCGGCGCCGTTTGGCCCCAACCAGCCAAAAACCTCTCCCGGATGAATCTGAAAACTGACCCGGTCGACCGCGGTAAATTCACCAAAACGTTTGGTCAGGTTCTCGGCGACGACAGGATCGGCCCCGGCCAGCCCGGCTGTGTTCCCAGGCATCAAAGTTTCATTGGTCATTCTCAGATGTCTCCTGACGCCTTACCAGGCTGATAAAGGCCTCTTCCATACGCGGCTGGATTACGCGCATCCCGCTCCATGCGATCCCCTGGCCTTCCAGCACTGCTTCAATTTGTTTCTGGCGGGTTTCCACCTCATCAACAAAAAGGTGCAGCATGGCGCCGTATGTTTGAACTTCCAGGATTCCTGGCATGCCTGTCATCAGTTTGCGGGACGCTTCAAATCTGACCGGCTTGAACTCGATCAGGTGGCCGGGGACCATTTTTTTAATCCCGGCCGGCGTATCCCGGGCAATTAGTCGGCCTTTATAGATCAACCCAACCTTGTTGCATCTTTCGGCTTCATCCATGTAAGGAGTACAGACAAATATTGCCAGGCCCTGTTCTGCCCGCAAATTGCCAAGCAGGTTCCAGAATTCTCGACGGCTCACCGGGTCCACTCCCAGGGTGGGCTCGTCCAAAAGAACCACAGCGGGCCGGTGGATCAGGCTGCATGCCAGGGCCAATTTCTTTTTCATGCCTCCTGAAAGGCGACCCGCCGGGCGGGAGGTGAAATCGGTCAGCCCAGCGAACTTGAGCAATTCAGCGATACTGGATTTTTGCAGTTTACGCGGGATGCCATGCAGGTCGGCAAAGAAATGCATATTTTCCATCACAGTCAAATCTCCCGGAAGGGTGAACTGCTGGGCTATATAGCCGGTCCGTTCCCGGATCTCGTAAACATCCCGCATCGAATCAAAACCAAGCACGCTACTGGTGCCGGAGTCGCGTTTGAGCAATCCCAGTATCACGCGCGTGGTTGTGCTCTTTCCGGCACCATCCGGACCGATCAGACCGAAGGTCTCCCCGCGCCTGACTTCCAGCGAAACCAAATCGACCGCGGTAACAGTTCTTCCCTGCCCCTTAAATTTCTTGACAAGATCCTGTGCTGAAATGACAACTTCGTTGGGCATGCCGTTTAATCCAGTCTTTTCTTCGATATGGCTGCAGCGATGGCAAGTACAATGACAGCATAAATAAGCAGGGTCAGGGCATCAGTCCACATGAACGTCAGGCCGACACCTTTGGTCATGATTCCCCGGATGATCCGCACGAAATAGGTCATAGGGATCAAGTTGCCGATAATCTGTGTCCAGAGCGGCATGGTAGTACGAGGGTAAAGAAAACCGGTTAATAGCATTGCCAAAAGCTGGATCACGGCAGTTAACTGTTGTGCCTGCCTCTGGTTCCTTGCTACGGCCGAGATTACCAGTCCCAGTCCCATCCCGGAGATAATGAAGAGAATCGAAAGGCCAGCCAGCAGCAGGATATTCCCCTGGAACGGCACCTTGAACCAGAAGACCCCAATGGCCAGGATCATGGCCATATCGAGCATCGCCACCAGCATACCCGGGATCAGCTTGGCAATCACCATTTCAGCCGGACGAGCGGGCGTGGCAAGCAGTTGCTCCAGGGTGCCGGCCTCGCGTTCGCGCACGATTGCCATGGCAGAATTAGTCACAATAATGATCTGCATGATCAAAGCAATCAGGCCCGGCAGGATGAAGATCAAATCGGCGATATCCGGATTGTAGAGCACCCGGGTGGTGGTGGTTATCGGTAGCTGGCCTGTCAGTGCGTTCAAAACCACCGAGCCACCCCCACTCTGTATTTTTTCGGTGATCAGGTTCAATGAATATTTCTGAGTGATGCTCAGGGCAGCGTTATAACCCGATTGGACGCTGAAAGAGTCGGAACCATCCAGCAAGATCAGAACATTGCCATTTCCGGCCAGAACCTGCTTTTCGAAATTCGGAGGAATGATCAGCCCCACCTTGACCGTACCAGCGTCCATAGCCTGCCGGACCTGCTGCTCGTTCTGAAGCACCAGGGTGATATCGAAGTTACCCGAATTTGCCAGCGCCTGGATGAAATCCCGGCTGCGCGCGTCGAGGCTCTGGTCAACTACTGCGGTTGGCAAATGGGTAACGGTCAGTGAAACGGCATAAGCGAACAAGAACAGTTCTATCAGCGGTAACGCAAAGAAGAGCATTAATGTGCGGCGATCTCTAAGGATCTGAACTGTTTCCTTGTAGACCAGGGCGCGTAAACGCTGGATGGATTTTGCCATGTTCAGTCCAGCCTGCTGCGGAAGGTAATCGTAGCCAGAAACATCACCACCACGATATAGATTGCCAGATCCACGACCTGCCCCGACAAAACCGAGAAACCGACCCCTTTGGTGATAATGCCGCGAGCGATGGGTATAAAATACGTGATCGGGAAAAGGTTCCCGATAATTCGAACGGCTGCCGGCATGGTATAGCGCGGAAAGATAAATCCTCCCAACAACAGGCTGACCATCATGAACAGCATCATCAACTGTTGCGCCTGGCGCTGGTTTTGCGAAACGGACGAAATGAGCAATCCCAACCCTAATCCACTGAGAACATACAAAGAGGATAGGCCAAAAAACAGCCAGAAACTGCCCTGGAAGGGAACGTGAAACCAGAAAACCCCGATGGCAATTACGGTCAGCATGTTAAGCATGGCGATGATGACATACGGAACGATCTTACCGATCATCAACTCGAACGGACGGATCGGGGTTACCAGGATCTGCTCAATCGTGCCCATCTCGCGTTCCCGCACCACGGCGGCGGCAGTCAGCGCCAGCGCCTGTGTTTGTAACAGCATGGCCGCCATGCCGGGGATGATAAACCACAAAGTACTCATATCCGGGTTATAAAGCACATGAATCAACGCATTTAATGCCGGCAGGGCGCTCCCGGAGGCTTGCGCTCCGGCCTGGGCGATCACATCGTAAACGATCTGGATGGAATGTGCCTGACCGATGATGGCGGCATAGGCATTCGCCGATTGGGAGGTAAACAAGTCGGACCCATCCACCAACACCAGCACCTGGGCATCTCCGCGCAAAACATCCTTTTCAAAATCAGGCGGGATGACGATCCCGACGCGTGCCTGGCCCGCATCGATATTCTGGATCACGCCGGCCTGGTCCGCCGCGGTGGCAGTAATATCGAAATAGCCCGAATTCACCATCGCATCCAAGTAAGACCGGCTGGCTGTGTCAAGGCTCTGGTCAGCCACCACGGTTGGGATGTGAGTTACATTGGTGTTAATGGCATACCCAAATATGATCAACTGCATCAAAGGAATGGTCAACATGATCCCCATGGTGGTCCGGTCACGCCAGGCCTGGGAAAATTCCTTTTGGATCAAAGCCAGGATGCGCTGAATCATTGTTCCGCCAATCCTACATGCAGATTGAGTCCGTTGGAGATGGTTTCTACGATCATCATGGCAAGCTGGTGGCGTTGCTCCGGGGTGGGAGAAGGTTCAACCCCGCGCAGTACAGGCAATATCGCCGCAATAAAAGAGCCCATGATCATACGCGCCCCCATGCCCGGCTCAATCGGTCGGAAAATACCCTTGGCGACCTTCAAGGAAATAAAATCCTTGAGCGTCTGCATGACCGGATGCCAGCGTAAAATCACGTACGATTGTAAAATATCGTCGTCGGTCCAGGCTTCAGCGATCAAGACCCGGTTATATACCTTTCGTGACAGAATTTTCTCCATGAGCAGATCGACCAGATCCACAAAGGATTGCAAATCATCCAATTCAATCAGATGCACTAAGAGCGCATCAACCATGGCAGCCTGTTCTGATAGGATTGCCTGGAGCACCTCCTTTTTGCTGGAGAAATAGCCATAAAGGGTACTTTCACCAATATCGACCGAATCGGCAATATCCCGGGTGGTGGTGGCCTGGTAGCCTTTTTGGGCGAACAATTCGGCCGCCGCATCCATGATGGTCTTGCGCTGGCGCTCAATGCGGCGCTCCCGGCGGGTTAGCTCTTTAACAGGAACAGATTGATTCATCATACTGTGGTACCCTTTACTTGAGGTCCATCCAAAAATTCCGGAGAAGTTATTATTTTGTGTGTGTGAGGTCGCGCAGCATACCCGAAGGGTGCGATACCGACCACGCTAAAAATGCGGTTCTACTATAATTTTCGGACTGTCTTTTACTGAATAAAAAGGTATGAATATGCCGAATTGTCATTCGTAATCCGATTGCTTGCTCGTATTTTTATGGCAAGTATATTTCATTTGCGTTGATTGTCAAGAGAAATGCTTTTTTAGATAAGGGTCTTCTTAGTCCTTTGAAAATCCCTTCCGGGCGGGAGTAAAATGAAAGGCGGATGGTAAAGACCTGCCTGCCTTTTCCACAGGATTAATCGAGCAGATCGCCATCCAATTGGTCAAAAATACATGAGGAGAAAACTATGACACAAAAAGTAATCGTAATTACTGGCGCCAGCGGCGGCATTGGCGCCGCAACTGCCAGGTTATTGGCCGGGAAAGGTAACAAAGTAGTTCTGGCAGCCCGGCGCCAGATGGAATTGAAGCAGGTGGCGGAACAATGTGGGGCAGAGGCGCTGCCCATCGTGACAGACGTTACCCGGCGGGCGGATGTGGAGCATTTGCGCGATGAAGCCCTGCGCGCGTTTGGTCAGGTGGATGTGTGGATCAACAACGCAGGCCGCGCCCTGAGCCGCCAGGTACTGGATTTGACCGATGAAGATCTCGACTTGATGATTTCCATTAATATCAAATCTGCCTTGTACGGAATGCAGGCCATCATCCCACATTTTAAAGAGCATGGAGCGGGTCATTTGATCAATATTTCGTCAGCGCTTGGTCGGGTACCATTTGCCAGTTACCGCTCTGCCTACAGCGCATCCAAAGCGGCTCTTAACAGCCTGACCGCCAACCTGAGGATGGATCTGCATGGCGAATATCCAAATATCCATATCTCAACGGTCATGCCCCCCGCAGTGAGCTCGGACTTCGCCAAAAATGCTCTTTACGGGACCCCGCTTCCGCGAGGTACCTACCGTACTGGCGCTGCCCCTCAAACTCCTGAACAGACCGCTGCCGCCATCGTAGAATTAATCGATCATCCCCGCGCTGAAATCTATACCAGCCCCGAAATGGCAGAGACCATTGCGCGTTACTTCACAGATGTTGAAGCATTTGAAGAAAACATGGGTCATTAAGCAGAATAACCCAACTTCTATCTTTTGAAGGAGAAAAAACGATGATGACTCAACCTGGAAACGATAAAAAATATCGAACGATTACTCTCGAAGAACATTTTGCCACGCCAGAATTTATGCAGGGCCCGGGGCGGGAGATGAGTGAGCGTGCCCACTCATCTCAGGGATCCTCTCCCCTCGCTTTTATCAATGCCCACCTGGTTGAACAACTGCTGGATCTCGATGATCTTCGGATTGCCGACATGGATGCTGCCGGCATCGACATGCAAGTGCTTTCCTTGAACTCACCTGGATTGGAACAGCTCGATGCTCAGGCTGCAGAAAGGCTCGCCCGCCAGACGAATGATGTACTTGGCGAGGCGGTTCGGCGCCATCCGACCCGTTTTGCCGGATTCGCCGCTTTGCCCACCGCCCTGCCGGAAACCGCCGCAGGCGAACTGGAACGAACGGTGCGGGATTATGGCTTCAAGGGAGCGGTGGTCAATGGCCACAATCAGGGACGCTATATGGACGATCCGTTCTTTTGGCCCATTTTCGAGCGCGCCGAAGCCCTTCAGGTTCCGCTTTATCTGCACCCCACCCCGCCACCACAGCCAGTCATCCAGGCTTCCTATGTAGGCAACTTTGCCCCAGAAGTTTCCGCCCAGCTGGCGGCTGCCGGTTGGGGCTGGCATATCGAAACTGCCATCCACATCGTCCGGATCATCCTTGGCGGCGTTTTCGACCGATACCCTAAACTACAACTGGTGATTGGCCATTTGGGCGAAGCGCTTCCATTTATGCTGCCCAGGCTTGATCGCAGCATGCCCATGCCGCTTACCAAATTGAAGCAACCCATCGGCACGTATCTGCGTGAGAATATCTACTACACCTTCAGCGGCTTCAATTTCACTCCCAATTTTCTTGATCTGCTTTTCCAGGTAGGAGTTGATCGGATCATGTTTTCAGCAGATTATCCCTACAGTTCCATGTTGGCCGCTCGGAATTTTCTGGAACAACTGCCTCTCAGCCCGTTGGATATTAATCGCATTGCGCATGGCAACGCCGAGAAACTTTTACGGATGTAACATCGCCTGGCAATAACCCAATCACAGGAGCGCGTGAAGAACCATCTTCGCGCGCTCCTATTATGGAATATTTACCCCAAAACTACTTGATTTCTTCTTGGATCAAACCAGCTTCCCCCAGAACCAGCAAAAAATATCAGTCGGGCGGGTGGATGTCGAACCCTCTCCAACGACTTGCTCTCCCCCCCATGCGCCGTCCCGCTGACCCCAAAGCAGATAAATCAGTCTTCAACATCGACGACCAGGCTCAAACTGCCACCCGCCCCCAAGGTCAAACTGTCCCGCCCAGCAACATCCTAACTGACCCGCCGGAGCGCACCGCCTGCACCTTCGTCTTTGAGCGCATGATTTGCCAGACCTGTCCCTGGTTCACTCGCTGCGCCACACCATACCACCGGACGCACAGTCATCACTTCTTTCATCGAATCCGCTTTCCGGCGCCAAGTGTTGAAAATGCATGGTATTTTTTCTCAATTGCGGCGAGACGATTGCTCGGGAGTTTGCCATCAGCAGCCAATTTCCAGTTATTAGTTCGAATCCGAGACCTAGATTTAAGCACGCATTCGTTTCTTTCTTATTTTAGCCTCGCAACCTTTCCGCAGGGTCTCAAGCGCGTTCGAAGCCTCCGGTGAAATTACTGCGGTAATTTGCATATGCGCTTCCAGTCGCGTGTTGGCCTTTGGAACCCATTCTCGTTTTCCGTCTGAACAGCGTACAAGTATACAACCAGCTGGAAGCCCGAGGGAACGAACTTCGCGGCCAGCAAAAGGTGCATCCGTTGATATGGTGTACTCTACTACTACGGGTTTTTCCAAGAAGAACTTACCCCCAATCTTTTTTAAGTCCCGTTCCAACAAAGCCTCATAAATCGGTAAATCTTTAAGGGCTTCAGCCACTGCGTAAGCGCAGAAACATGCAATCAGCAATGGCAACATAAGGGAATAATTTCCCGTCATTTCGACAATGAGCATAATGCCGGTGAGCGGGGCGCGTACAATCGCGGCAAAGTAAGCTGCCATTCCGACTACTGCGAAAACTGCTGGGATCGGTACCATGGCTGGGGCCAGGATGTGTGCAATTTGTCCAGTTGCCAGGCCGATCAACGCGCCCAGCACAAGCAGCGGCGCGAAAATGCCACCCGGGGCGCCGCTGCCATAACTGCTGGTGGTAAGCAAAAAACGAATTGCAAAGAAAATCGGAATGGCGGCCAGCAGCATATCTCCTTTTAATATTGACTCTGCCAATGAATTTCCGCTGCCAATCATCGGCGGAGAAAACCATCCAACCAGCCCAATAACTCCACCTGTGATGGCCGCCGCCGGAAGCACAAAGCGACCCGGGACACGTGCATACAGACGAACGGCCATCAGCAAACCTCGGTTAAAGAGTACGCCCAATAATCCTGCCATTACTCCCAACAGGGCGAATATCGGCAGGGAAGTCAATGGAGGTAAAGGATAACTTGGTACGGTAAAGACCGGAAACTGGCCGGCGCCGATCCGAACGACTATATCCGCGATCGCCGCAGCGATAAAGACTGCTCCAAACACCATCGGTTGAAAGTCACGCCGGACCTCCTCCAGCACAAATATGAGCCCTGATAAGGGAGCATTAAATGCAGCCGCCAACCCGGCGCCTGCGCCGGCAGAAATCAGGGTCAGCCGCTCGCGTGGCGGCACTTTCAACCATTTTGAAATGGCATCACCAACTGCGCCACCCATTTGAACCGTGGGGCCTTCGCGTCCCAGCGCCATGCCGCTCCCGATGGAAAGGATACCCCCGAAGAATTTAACCGGCAGAACCCGTTTCCACTCCAGTTTGCGGAACCGGTGCAGAACCGCTTCAAGATGTGGAATACCACTCCCGCTGGCTTCCGGTGCGTACCTTCGGGTAATTGCCACTGAAATTCCTGCACCGGCTGCTCCGAACAGGATCGGGAAGATCCAGCCCCAATATGGCATGCGCTGCGCCCACGCAATCATTCCGTTTCTTAAGGCATCTGCGCCGGTCAGGGCCGCCCGAAAAAACAGGGCCACCATCCCTGCGCAGAGTCCAACAAGTGCCGCCCGCGGGAAGATTAACCGGCGCTGCTGGCGGATATCCAGGTATTCCTGGATTTCAGTCCGTTCAGCGATATTTTCTTTCCCGGGAGAAGTGGCGGGGTTTCTTCGGAATCTATTTATTAAATTGGTGAGCCAGCTGGTTTTCGATGTCATAAGGTTTTGATTCAAGTATCCATCCAAAAATTATGTTAAAAATCGATATAGTTTATCATAATCGTGCTCTCCTTCTTTTCAGCTCCTCAGCTCCAAGGCAAAGCGGACCTATGAGTAAACTCAAACGCATCCTAGGGTAATCTGGTGTTTAGGGGAGGATATGAAAAACTTTTCTGCAAGATGTCCACTTTCCTGCAGCTTGCCTTCGAACTGGTAGTCATCCTGTTGATCCCAAAAGCAACCGGTTAAATTAGCACGCGCCTGGGCCAGCCTTCAGTGCTGGGGGAATTGCTGATCGGTGTACTGCTCAGTCCATCCCTGTTTAATATCCTGCACCTGTCTTTCATTAGTAACACCACACTTGGAACAATCCTCTCTGACCTGAGTGAACTGGGGGTGCTCTTCCTGATGTCCATCGCCGGTCTGGAACTGTACCTGGGCGAATTGGCCGGTCATCGCAAGGTCTCCCTGCTGGCCAGCAGCGGTGGATTGCTGCCTTCGGTCGGATTGGGTTGGGCCGCCGGGAGGTTGTTTGGCATGCAGGACAGCACTGCCCTCCTGCTGGGAGTGGCCCTGGGCGCCACCAGCGTCAATATATCCGCTCGCAGCTTGATGGAAATGGGGGCGTTGCGCAGCCGGGTGGGCTTGAGTCTGCTGGGAGCGGCAGTGGTGGATGATATCCTGTCCATCCTGGTATTTTCCATCTTCCTGGCAGTCATAACCGGCTCGGGGAATTTCTATGGCCTGGTCTGGTTGACCTTGCGCACGGCATTGTTGCTGGCTGGTGCCACAGCCTTTGGCCTGTGGGTGCTGCCCTACCTGGCACGCTGGGTGGGGCGGTTGTCGATCTGCCAGGGATTGCTGGCCTTTACAATCATCATGCTGCTGGCCTACGGCTTGGCGGTCGAATTGTTGGGACAAATGGCCGCCCTGATCGGGGCTTTCCTGGCGGGACTGATGTCTACCCGCACACCTGAGAAAAGCCGGATCGAAGCAGATATTACCGCGCTCGCGTATGCATTGTTTATTCCAATCTTTTTCATTAATGTTGGCCTTTCGGTAAACCTGCACGAACTGCCATTGAATACAGTCTGGCTGATCTTGGCGGTTACCCTGGCAGCCAATGCCGGGAAGGTTTTCGGTGCGGCAGGGGGCGCCCGCCTGGGTGGGTTTCCGACACTCGAGCCTTCCAGTTGGGGTCCGGAATGGTGGCACGTGGCGAGGTGACGCTGATCGTGGCGGCTGCCGGCAATAAGGCCAGGCTGCTCAACAGCAGTGCGTTCTCTGCCGTTGTGACGGTGGTGTTGCTCAGCATGTTGGTCACGCCGCCATTATTGCATTTCGCCTTTAAAAGATTTAAACCGAAGCCAAAGCTAGCGGCGGTGGAACCGTCTGAAACGAATGAGGAGAAAAAGAAATGAAAATGATCCTTTCCGTTCTGAACGATCCTGGCAAAGTGCAGAATCTGCTGGAGGCCTGGGCAGGCCGGCTCGACCGGCGCGACAGTGCACTACAGCACCGGGATGGGCCGCATCAACCTGTCCGTGGCTATGCGCGAAAATATTCCTCTGATGCCCTCCCGAGCGATTTTTACGGCAGTGAAAAAGAATTAAGCCGGACACTGTTCACCATCGTCAAAGATGATGAAACGGCGATAAGCATCATTGCTGCCTCCCGCGCTGTGATCGGCGATCTGGGCCAGCCAAATAAGGGCCTGCTTGTCATTCTTCCATTTGAACACACCGATGGTTCGGAGAAAAAACGATAGGCGATCAAGTCGAAAGCAATTGTGCTGTTATATCCTGTTTATATGCGCTTATTTCTTTGCTGCGCCGTGATGAATCGGCATCGTAGGCAGCACTTCGATCGCTTGCTTATCCAATTTCAAATAGACAGTATTGTCCTGTTGACGATCGATTTGCCCTACCGGGTTGAGCAATAAGCATGAAGATACAATGTATCTGAAATTCGATAAGCACCAGATCGAGGCCCTTCCGACATTCCCTCTCCATCGGCGCTCGGCCTGAATGAGGGAGGTTTGTTAGAAGATTAAGTGTCTGCGTTTATTTAAGCCTTACCCCTCCATGTGGTCAGCTGCACAATGCTGAAGTTCAAACCTAATTTGGCATGGTTGAATTAGTATTTATGGAATTGCCTTCATAATATGAAAAATGTATTTTAGATTGGATAAACCGCTTCAACTTTCTAATTGCTTGGTTATGTTGATCTGTCTGAAGGAAGTTGATCGTGATGGCTTCCCACATAAACACCCACCCGCCTATTTGCAGCGCCTCATGGATTAAATTTCCGGGTAGAGAGTTCGATCCCAATCCTCCACTGGCTATATCAGCAGAAAGACAAAGCAGGGATACCAGCAAATATTTGAGCGCGTCCAACCGTTGACGCTGGATTTCTGATTTTTCCATATAGATTTGATGCTGGAAAAACCTCTGAAGGCTACCGAGGCAATCCCGTTCCCGGTCCGGATTACAGGCCTCCTGGCTTATAGTGAGGTCGATCGATATCTCAAACCGGCTGGGTATTTCCCTTGAACACTGATCTAAATATTCCACCAGTTCGGGTGATAAATCGCGTTTGGGAGCGGGCGAAGGATCCAGCCGCGAAAAGAATTCGTCATAGCACGCAATCGAAATTGGGATCGTAAACTTATGTTTGTCTGGATCATAAGGATAAATTTCCTGGAGGAATTTTAGGTCATTCATAATTTTCAATCCAATTATTGCAAGTGGCGAAACTCTCAAGCCTTACACCAAGTACACCGTAGGCTTCCTTACGCTATGCAGCCAGATCGTAGGTGTGGAAGGGGTTATCACATGGGTTGCCCCAGGCGATATGCATCGTGCGAGTGGTCAGATCGATCACCATGGAATTGATGGTCTTGCCGCGATCCAGTGGATCGCTGGCATTCACGGAATGATTACAGATCGAGTTGGAAAAATTGACATGGTCACGCAAGATGGCTTGCAAACTCTCGAGATTATGCCGGTCCTGGCGCTTGACCAGGCGAAAGGCGCGAAAGTAGCGTACGCACGAGCCGATCAGGTCTTCCGGTTTACGCTCGACCTTCTGCATGGCCGGCGCCAGGTAATTATTGGTGTGCACGATGTACCCGTCCTCTCCATACAGGATGGCGAAATGACGGGCTGACACTTCCACCGAGTAGAGTTCGCCGCTTTCATGAGCCAACACATGATTGTAGCCAGCGGCACGCTGGAGTGAGATCGAAAATTGGATGGCTTTGTCCAACCTCTGGCTGGCCAGCACAGCGCGCGCAGCCACAACCCGCTGGATACCAACGCGGGGATCGTTGGGATAAACCGAATCACACAATTGGGCGATGCCGTAGGCATTAAATCCAACATTAGGCAGCAGACAGCCGTAGGTCATGGCCAGGAAAGGGCACTCATTTTTGGGCGTAGCATGGATGATGAACACATCGTTTTCATCCTCGGGCACCCAATCCTCATTGTGTGCCAGCAGGACATGCCCATTCACAGTACGGTCATCGTTTACCGCAAAGCTCGTGCAGTGGGTCAGTTGTAAGGCATCATCCGTCAGGGCTTCCATGGTATTGACCACAACCACATCGCTGAAGGCAACATTAGCTCCTTCGGCAATACCAGCCATTTCATCAACATATTGGGGGTAATGCGCCTGGGCGAATGGGAGGTATTTGTGGGCCTGGATGCGGGCTCCTTCCCAGGTCAATTCGAGCTGTGCGAACGATTCTGTGAGCAACTGGCGAGCGCTCTCGATGCTATGCGTGACCTGCTTGCGGCAGGCTTCGCCGATCTGGCGGCCCATCTCAAGGTGGCTGCCTGAGACACGCACCAGCGGCGGTGGATTTGGATGGAGGGGGATATTGGCTTGTGCTGCCATAAGTGCAATCTCTTTCTGCCTGCCATGAGCAGGCGGGGAAATTGTATCATTGACTCCCACGAAGCCAGAAAACCAACCCCGGCGTGGTCGTGTATATCCCCCAAGTGGCGGAGGCAATTACTCCCCACCCGGTGGATGCAAAATGGGACGATTTGTCCTATTATAAAACTGGTGAATTTTTTGGCCTCGGGCAGTTTTGATTAATCAACCGGGAAAAATCAGAATTCAAAAGAAATTATCCCATCAGGAGATGACATATGATTTATGGCGAACGTTTGATCAGCAAGAAAGTGTTGATGGTTGACGACGAACTTACTGCCCAGACGGCAAGCGGACGGGCTGCACGCGCTCTGGCACAGGAACTGCGCAACCGGGATGTTACAGTGATCGAAGCGACCTCGGATGAAGATGGCCAGGCCGTGGTATTGTCCGATCCATCGTTGGAAGGCATCCTGCTGGACTGGACCCTGAGCGACGACGATGTGGCCCACGATAAAGCCCGGGCGCTGCTGGCTCTCATCCGCAAGCGCAACATACACATCCCGATCTTCCTGATCGCTGAGCGCGACGATGCATCAACACTTTCCGGTGAAGTGATGCGCGCGGCCGACGAATTGATCTGGATGCTGGAAGATACTTCGTTCTTCATCGCCGGGCGCGTTGTTGCTGCCATCCAGCGTTACCGGGAAGCCATCGTGCCCCCGCTGACCAAGGCTCTGATCGCCTTTGCACAGGTGTATGAGTATTCGTGGCATACCCCCGGCCATACGGGCGGCACGGCCTTCCTGAAGTCGCCGGCGGGGCGCGTCTTCTACGACTACTTTGGCGAGAACCTGCTGCGTTCCGATCTCTCGATCAGTGTAGGCGAACTGGGATCGCTATTGGATCACAGCGGGCCGATCGGGGAGAGCGAGAAATATGCGGCGCGCGTCTTCGGTGCACAGCGATCGTACACGGTGACCAACGGGACATCCACTTCCAACCGGGTGATCATGATGTCGTCCGTTACGCGTGGCGATTATGTCCTGTGTGACCGAAACGCGCATAAATCGATCGAACAGGCATTAACGTTGACAGGTGCCATTCCAACATATCTGCTGCCCACGCGAAATTTCCTGGGCATCATCGGCCCTATCCATCCCGAACGCCTGACACGCAAAGCGATAAAGACTTCCATTGCCGAAAACCCACTAGCGCAGGATAAAGCGCAAAAAGCTGTTCACGCCATTATCACCAATTCCACCTATGACGGTTTAACCTATCTTGTGCCGCGTGTGGTTGAATTGCTCGACAAGAGTGTCGATCGCATCCACTTCGACGAGGCCTGGTACGGCTATGCACGTTTTAACCCGATCTACCAGGACCGCTTCGGCATGTATGGCGATCCCAAGGATTATCCCAAGGACAAGCCGACCATCTTCACCACCACATCCACCCATAAGTTGCTCGCAGCGTTGTCGCAGGCCTCGCTCATCAACGTACGCGACGGACGCAAGCCGGTGGAGCATGCCCGCTTCAACGAAGCCTTCATGATGCATGCCAGCACCTCGCCGCAGTATGCCATCATTACCTCCAATGAAATTTCGGCGGCGATGATGGATGGTGTCGGCGGCCTCACGTTAACCACCGAATTGATCACGGAAGCCGTAGCATTCCGGAAAGCCTTATGCCGGGCCCATCGGGATGCCTCGACGAAGGGCGATTGGATGTTCAGAACCTGGAATGCCGCCAAGATAATCGATCCGGCGACGGGCAAGAAGATCGCCTTTGCGGATGCTCCGGATGAGTTGCTGATCACCAATCCGGATTGCTGGGTGCTGCATCCCGGAGAAGCATGGCATGGCTTCAAGGATCTGGAAGACGGCTACTGCATGCTTGATCCAATCAAAGTTTCGGTGGTGACGCCTGGACTGGCGACAGACGGTTCGTTCGAAAAGCTGGGCATTCCCGCCATGCTGGTTACAGCCTATCTCGATCAACGCGGCATACAGGTAGAGAAGACTACCGATTTCACGATTCTGTTCCTCTTCTCGCTCGGCGTGACCAAAGGCAAATATGGCACATTGATCAATGCGCTGCTGCATTTTAAAGAGGATTACGACGCTAACGCGCCGCTGAACGAAGTGCTGATCGCGAGCGCGGCAGGTGCGCCGGTGCGCTATGCCGGCATGGGCCTGCGTGATCTGGCGGATGAGATGTTCGCACAGATGCAGGAAACCAATCAATTGCAGGTGCAGGACGCGGCCTTCTCGACACTGCCAGTGCCTGTATTCACTCCGTCAGATACTTATTCGAAACTGGTGCACGACCAAGTTGAACATGTTGCAATCAACAAGATGGCCAACCGGATCGTAGCCACCGGGGTGGTGCCGTATCCGCCCGGTATTCCGATGTTGATGCCAGGCGAGAATATCGGCGACGACGATAGTCCCTTCCTGGAGTATCTGCGAGCGCTGCAAGCCTGGGACCGGCGCTTCCCCGGCTTCGGGCATGAAACGCACGGTGTGGAAAATAAGGATGGAACGTATCACGTATATTGCTTGAAGTGAGATTCACCTGCGTGTCAGTATTCCCTAACGCAACAGGTTGAGAAAACGAAGTGAAAGCTTACCTAATTTTAGGAGAAAAGATGCTATGAATAAGAAAAAGGTCAATGTCAAAGCTCTGGGCGTATTTGTGCTGGCGATGATCAATGTGGCGGCCGTGCTGAGTCTGCGCAACCTGCCCCCGATGGCCGAGTTTGGCTGGTCGTCCATCGGGTGGTACCTGATCGGCACGATCACCTTCCTGATCCCGCTGAGTCTGGCAGGCGCGGAACTCGCCACCGGCTGGCCCAAGGGCGGCGGGGTATACGCGTGGGTGCAGGAAGCCTTCGGCGACAAGTCCGGCTTCATCGCCGTCTTCTGCGAATGGTCGAATGACCTGGTCTGGTTCCCCACGATCCTGGCCTTCCTGGCTTCAACACTAGCGTTTGCGTTCGATCCGAAGCTGGCGAGCAACGGCCTGTATATGTTCGCGATCATGATGATCATCTTCTGGGGCACCACGCTGATCGCGTTGTTGGGTTCGAAAGTCTCCAGCCGCTACAGTTCCATCGGTGTTGTTATAGGCACGTTGGTTCCGGCGGCATTGGTCGTCGTGCTTGGGCTGGTATATCTTTTCTCGGGCAAGGCAATCCAATTACCACCATTCACGCTGGGTGCGCTGGTTCCATCTATCAATATCAACACTCTGCCCTTCCTGGCCACGATCGTGTTGATGTTCGCGGGAATGGAGATGGCGGGCTTCCACGCCCTGGAAGTGCGCAATCCGCAGAAGGATTACCCGAAAGCGATGTTGCTGTCGGCGGTGATCATCTTCGTGTTGACGGTGATCGGTACGATGGCAGTCGCCATCGTGGTACCGCTGAGTAAACTCAAACTGTCGGCGGGTTTGATGCAGGCCTTCCAGGTCTTCCTGGCTACTTATGGCCTGACCTGGCTGCTGGCCCCGCTGGCCATCCTGGTGGTGTTGGGTGGTATCCCGCTCCTGGCCGCCTGGTTGATCGGCCCCGCAATGGGGCTGGGTGTCGTTGCCACCGAGGGTAACCTGCCGCCCATGTTCTCCCGCCATAACAAGAACGGCGCCCCGGTAGGTGTGTTGATCTTGCAAGCCGTGATCGGCACGGCCATCTCGCTGCTATACGTTTTCATTCCCGGTGTCAACACCGCCTACTGGATCATGTCGGCCATGACGGTGACGCTGTTGTGCATTGCCTATCTGCTCATCTTTGCCGCGTTAATCAAATTGCGCTACTCGCAGCCGAATGTGAAGCGTGCCTTCAAGATCCCGGGCGGCCTGATCGGTGTCTGGATCGTGGGTGGGCTGGGCTTCCTGGCCACGGCTTTAACATTCGTCATTAGCATGCTGCCGATCGGTGGCATCCCCATGTCAGGACCGTTGTATGTTGTCATCATGGTGGTGGGCACTGCAGTGCTGGCGCTGCCGCCGCTGGTCTTCTTGAAATTCAAGAAAGCCAGTTGGAAGGCGGCCGGCAAGAAAGCCATGCAAGAAGGATAAAAGGAGATACTGCATGGACTACGATAAGCTGTTTGGTTTTTTGATCTGCAGCGTAATGCCGGTGCCGCCGACACTCTCTTCTGAGCGGCTGCAGCGCATTGTCGATGAACTGGGCCGGCTTGGCTACGTAACGACGCGCAGCCTGACAACAGCCGAGGCATGCTCGGCCATCCGGAGCGATGCCAGCTTCGGCTGTGTGATGGTCGAATGGTCGCTCAAGGAATCCGAAAGCGATGTTGAGACATTTGTAAAGTTCATCCGTGAGCGGGGGCTGGATGTGCCTGTATTCATCCTGGTAAAGCGGCACTTGCTCGAAGAAATTCCGGTGGCGGTACTCGGCCAGGTAACGGGATATGTCTTTATCGACGAGGATACACCCGAGTTCGTTGCCCGCAACCTGGTCAGTCACCTGCAAAGTTATGCAGAGTCGCTCAAGACGCCCTTTTTTGGCGCGATGGTTGACTACGCTGAACAGGCCAACCAGATGTGGACGTGTCCCGGACACAATGGTGGGGTCTTCTATCAGAAGAGTTCGATCGGACGCGCCTTTGTCGAACACCTGGGCGAGGCGGTTTTTCGGAATGATATCGATAATTCGGTGGTCGAACTGGGCGATCTGCTGATCCATGAAGGCCCGGCGCTGGCGGCTGAGAAGGCCGCTGCCCGCATTTTCGGGGCGGACCGCACCTATTTCGTGCTGAATGGCACCTCCACGTCGGACAAGATCGCCTTGACCGCGCTGGTGGCGCCGGGCGATCTTGTGCTGTTCGACCGCAATAACCATAAGGCTGCGCTCCAGGGTGCCATGGTATTCGGCGGCGGCATACCGGTCTACCTGGAAACCGATCGCAACGCCCAGGGCATGATCGGGCCGATCGATTTCGATGCGCTCGACGAAAAGCGTATCCGGGAGGCCATTCGGAAGAACCCGCTGGTCAAGGATCCAGAGGCATGGCAGCGCAAGCGACCGTTCCGGGTTGCGGTGATCGAACAATGCACCTACGACGGTACCATTTACAACGTGAACATGCTGGTGGAAAAGCTGGGGGCGTTGTGCGAATACATCATGTTCGACGAGGCCTGGGCGGGCTTCATGAAGTTTCATCCCATCTTTAAGAATCATTTCGCAATGGGGCTGGAACTAGGCCCGGATGCTCCGGGGATCATGGCCACGCAATCGACCCACAAGCAACTGGCAGGCTTCTCCCAGGCATCGCAGATCCATGTAAAGGATGCACATCTGGATGGCCAGCACAGGCAGGTCAGCCACCGGCGCTTCAACGAAATGTTCATGCTGCACTCCTCGACTTCGCCGTTTTATCCGCTGTTTGCGTCACTCGATGTGGGCGCGCAAATGATGAAGGGCCGCTCCGGGGAAGTGCTCTGGGAAGACACGATCAAACTGGGCATTGAACTGCGCAAGAAGATCCGGGCCCTGCATCATGAATATGAAGAAATCGAAACGGACCCGGAGCGGCAGTGGTTCTTTGATCCGTTTGTGCCGGATGTAGTTCATGTGGAAGGCCGCACCGAACGTTGGGAAGACATTCCGACCGACGAACTGGCGAGTGATGTGCGGTACTGGGAACTCGTTCCCGGTGAAAAATGGCACGGCTTCAGCCACCTGGCGCCCGGCTATGCGATGACCGACCCGAACAAGCTGACATTGCTGACCCCCGGCTTTGACCGCGCAACGGGAGAATACGCTGCACATGGCATTTCGGCGGCGATCGTCGCCGAGTTTCTGCGGGAACAACGGATCGTCCCCGAGAAGAATGATCTGAACAGTATTCTATTCCTGTTGACGCCCGGGTTGGAATCGAGCAAGGCCGGCACACTGCTTTCCGCCCTGATCCGGTTCAAACAACTGCATGACGAGAACACGCTCCTGGATGAGGTCATCCCGTCCTTCGTGGCGGCCCATCATGAACGTTATTCCGGCGTTGGCCTGCGCGATCTATGCGAACAGATGCATGATTTCTATCGCAAGGCTAAAGCCAGCCAGCTTCAGCGCGAGCAGTTTCGGGCAGAGCATTTTCCCGAAATAGCAATGACCCCACAGGCAGCCATGAATGAACTCGTCCGCAACAACGTGGAGCTGTTGCCGATCGAGCAGATCAGCGGCCGGATCGCGGCCACGCTTGCGCTAGTTTATCCACCGGGCATCGGGGTTGTTGTGCCAGGTGAACGGTATGACGAGCGTGCACTTCCTATGCTTGACTATTTCCGGATGTTCGAAGAAGGCGGCAATCGCTTTCCTGGCTTCGAAAATGAAATTCAGGGCATTTACCGGAAAGAGGAAAACGATGGGACCATACGTCTCTACACCTACGTTGTCAATGAATAACTGCTGGTACTCATACTGGCCCAAAGTTGAAAATTGGATCATTTGTTATGGAGAAATAATATGGAAATTCCGTTACAAGCTCAAGTGGAATGCACAGATGGTGTCGGTGGGCGTTCTGCGTACTTGCTGATAAATCCGGTGATCGACAAGGTAACACATCTGGTGGTGAGAGAGGAAGCATCCAATACAGAATACATTGTTCCAGTTGATCTTATGAACGAAACGATCGCCAACACGATTCGACTGCGCTGTAGCAAGGCGGAGTTGAAGAAGATGCCACCATTTATCAAAACCACCTTCATCGAAGAGAAGGTGCCCGATAAAAATTTCCATTACCCTGGTGGATTATATGGAGGAGAAGGATACTTCTACCTACCCTACGTTACTTCTGCTGAGGAAACAATCCAGGTACCCGTGGAACATAAACAGATCCCCGTAGGAGAGTTGACCACCCACCGTGGTACACGCGTGGAGGCAACGGATGGCTATGTTGGCAAGGTCGACGAATTCGTGGTCAACCCAAAGAACGGCGACATTACCCATTTGGTGATGCGGGAGGGACATTTGTGGGGACAGAAGGATGTGATCATTCCTCTTTCCGCGCTGGGCACAACGCTTAACGATACCGTGTTCCTGAAGCTCGATAAACACCAGATCGAGTCCCTACCGACCTTCCCATTGCACCGGCGCTGGTCCTGAGTTGGGACAGAACCGAGACACTTTATAAACCTCTGTCCTTTTTTCGCTGGAGCATGTTGCGCAGGTTCTCCAAGTGTGCAAATTGGAGACGCATCCATGGGGCAGCCTCCGATGGTCCATCCCCCAACTGGCGGAGGATATCACTCCCCGGAGGATGGATGCGGGCAAGGGAAGTTAGTTGTATGATAGGTTCGTGGCTGGTATTCCAGCCTGGACCTACCGGATGTCAGAATATTGAATTCCGGATCCTTTGTTATGGAGATATGAGATGAAAATTCCTTTAAACGTTCAAGTTGAGTGTACAGATGGTGTCTGCGGGCGTTCCGCATTTGTGCTGATAGACCCGGTTGCCGACCAGGTGACCCATTTGGTAGTGAAAGAGGATGGTTCCAATAAGGAGTACATTGTACCGGTTGATCTCATTGCCAAAACGGTAACCGATAGCATTCGCCTGCGCTGCGACAGGGCAGAACTTGAGAAAATGCATCCATTTATTAAAACGAAATTCATTGAAGAGAAGGTGCCTAATAGTAGTTTTGCATCTGGTGGGACGTATGGATTGGGATCCTATTATTATTTACCATATGTTAATTCAGAAACGCCAGTATACGAGACCGTGGAACAGAAACAGATCCCACCAGGGGAGTTGGCTGTAAGCCGGGGGACCCGCGTTGAGGCAAAAGACGGCTTTGTTGGCAAAGTCGATGAATTAGTGGTCAACCCGAAGAATGGCCATATTACCCATTTGGTGATGCATGAAGGACATCTCTGGGGAAGGAAGGATGTGATCATCCCCGTTTCTGCAATGGGAGATACCCACGATGATACCGTGTTCCTGAAACTTGATAAGCATCAGATCGAGTCCCTACCGATCTTCCCATTAAAACGACGCTGGTCCTGAGTTGAGACAGGATCGAGACACCCCGTAAATCTCTACCCGTTCTGCTGCAGGCAGCCTGCCACGCTGGCTCTACTGATATGAAAAATTGGGACCATATCAGTGTGAGGTAATCGACACATCCCTCAACCTGCGGAGGCACACGATCTCCACCGGAAGTTGGATGTGGAAATCCGGTTAATCTGTTTTGGAGGTGTAAGATGGAAATTCCTTTAAACGCTCAGGTTGAGTGCACAGACGGGTTCTGTGGGCACTCCGAGTATGTGCTGATAGACCCGGTTGCCGACCAAATGACACATGTGGTAGTGAAAGAGGATTCGTCGCCCAACACGGAGTACATTGTACCGGTTGATTCGCTAGCGGAAACGATAGGGGATACGATTCGACTGCGGTGTAGCAAAGCGGAGCTGAAGAAAATGGATCCATTTATCAAAACAGAGTTCATCGAAGAGAAGGCGCCCGATAGACATTTTGTATATATCGGTGGAGGCACGGGAATGGGTTCATATTACTACTTACCCTATGTTTCAGCAGAAAGTTCAGTATACGAAGGCGTTGAACATGAACAGATCCCGCCAGGGGAACTGGCTGTGCAGCGTGGCACCCGTGTTGAGGCTGAGGACGGTTATGTTGGCAAAGTCGATGAATTTGTAATCAACCCGAAGAATGGTCATATTACCCATCTGGTGATGCGGGAAGGGCATCTATGGGGAAAAAAGGATGTGATAATCCCTCTCTCATCGCTGGGCACAACGCTTAACGATACCGTGTTCCTGAAACTCGATAAGCACCAGATCGAGTCTCTGCCGACCTTCCCATTGAAACGACGCTGGTCCTGAGAGTTTGAGGCGATCGGGCCGCTCACCCCGAAATCTACGTGGAAGAATTACCAGCTTATGCAACAAAACTCAATCCGGAAGAATATTGTAGAAGGTTTCCTTACCCTTGAGTCTCACCAACTCATTCTATTTCATCACAATTTACGAAAGCTTTTCCTTCGGGCATCATCCCTTCCAATTTCATCCCATGACGATGAGGTCAATCGGCGGGTAGCGTATTCCTATGAAACTTCAACTTCCTTGCTCGCCCACTATTTTGCCAAAGCCTTCATACTTTTTATAAATTGCGGCCAATCGTGAAGGGTTGCAGGATCAAAATCCGCTCCGTTCGGCCAAACCAGTGTGTGAATCTCTGGGTCAATTTCTACTTGGTTGAAAAGATGCCCATCCTGCAACGGTCCAAATAGTTCACCTGCCAAAACAGGGTGAAAATTGACCACCTGTTCTTTGCCATCGTCAAATACCACTCGTAAAGTGTAGGGGGCAACAATCTCAAACTGTATGACGCGATAAATTGGATGTTCCATGATTTTCTCCAAATCATACCTATCGAAGCGGCGCGATCTTGTAAGGTAAATGCCCTCCTGCAACCTTTCCCAATCTTCCAGCAATTCTCCTTGATGAAGTTCAGCCCATGCTTCGACCAACCGTTTTTCTCTCAGCGAAAGCGTACCGCCAATATTTTCAATCGTATCCATGCTGAAAACGGCTTCCTGGTTTTGGTAATAAACATGGAAGTGAGGGCGATGATGCTGGGCGCTCGGTTCGGCGAACATTCGAATGATGATACCAAAGAAGCGACAGATTTCGGGCATGGGTTTAATCCTGGTGCGTTCATTTCTGTAAGGCGTTTTTACATCAAACTACCCAAATTTTCACTTGTCCGCTCAATTCAGCCAACTCTTCCAGGAAGAGCACCCCGCGGTGGGCCAGAGAGACCTTGCCCAACGGCGATTTCACACGGGGTCTCGCCCAGATGCAGCCAGTTCCCGTCGCCCACCATTATCTGATATCCTATGATTCATGAAAAATGCGAAAAACTGCTTAATTTCCTAAAATAATAGTTTCATAGAGTTTTCCGAGAATTTTTTAGGCTTGGTTCAATAGAGATTAATAAAGAAATCCTCAGTGCGTAGGTTGAAAATCGACACACAGAGGACTCTCTAATTTTTTTTCGCCGAATGCCCCTATATACAGGGTAAAGCGCTAGAAAAAGCCACTAAAGGCTGTCTGTAGGGCGGGTGGGGGTCGAACCCACACGGTGTCTCCACCGGCGGATTTTAAGTCCGCAGCGTCTGCCAATTCCGCCACCGCCCCATCGCCGGCTATTATACAACCATTTTCCGCCAGCGGGCATAGGAAGAGGCAAAATGGACCCAGAATGGAGATAAGCCGCCTTGAACCTGCCCATCCACAATTACCTTCCGCAACCCTTCCGGTCCGCTGAATTCTGGCAGCACCAGGCGGGCTTTCCCCAGCTCAAAAGCGGCATGTCCATCCGAGCCGGCCGTACCAGATAGATGATGCTCCCGGGCAAACTCAAGCGCCTTTTGGTTATCTTCCGCGTTGGTACAACGCGCATTAAAAATCTCGATGGCATCCACCAGCGGGGTGATTTCCATAAGGTCTTCTAATTTCCAGGCGCCATTCCGCCATGAGTTGAACGGGTGCGAGACACTGATGAATGCCCCCTGATCGCGGAGCCGCTTGATCGTCTCCTGCGGCGTGAGGCCGCGCGGAATTTCTTCGGTCATGAACGAAGCCAGGATCTCACCCTTGGTTGTCATTATCTCTTCGCCTATGATGATCAGTTCCGGATCCAAGGCATGTGCTGCCTGAGCCCCGGCAATGCCATTATGGTCAGTGACAACCACCCGATCCAGTTTTTTGCGGCGGGCTGCGGCAACATACCGTTCAGGGGAAGTTAGTGAATCTTTGGATGCAGAAGTGTGGGTGTGAAAGTCAATCTGTAGGAACATAATTCTCACCATCGTTTTGCTTGACAAACATGATTCTAACAGTATATACTGCTTTTATCCTTGCTGGAAGAATTTTGGGCGTGGTTTATCCCGGGAGATGATCATCGCATGATGGTAGTGTTGGAAGCACTCAACTGGTTTTTCAATGTTGTCAATAAGGCATTGGATATCGTGCTTCCAGTGGTATTATTTTTTGTTCTTCTGATTTATCCCGTATTTTATCTGATCCGGGGCATTAGAAAAGTCAACAAAGAAACCCAAGGAGAGAAAAAACAAAGCAAGCTCAAGGATGTGTTATCGGGGACTATTATTTTATTTTTCACTTCAATAGCTAGCTTTGGTATTTTTTGGGGATTCCCTGAATTTATCTACCTTCGGACAGGGCTGCTCTGGCCGGTTTTAGCCCTCCGCTGGATTATTTTCTCGATCACATGTATTGTTATCGCATATATATTTTGCCATGATTATGGGGAAAATCGTTGGAAGCTCTCAGTCTTTGGCCACCTAGCAATACTACTTTTGGGGTGGCTTATTCAGGAATGGATTGGGATCCTGATAATATCTCTTCCATTATTTGTGGTTTATTATTGCTCCCTTTATAACCTGGCGATGGTTGTTCTGCCGACTTCTGACCCGGAGAGTCAGGCCGAAAAAAGGAAAAGGTTCTTGATCCTGGTTTCGTACGCCTGGGGAGTTCAACGTCCAATCATTGCAGTGGAAGAACATGCCTGGAAAAAGCCCGATGTGCGCATTCAAGGGGATATCACACACGATTTACCTATACCGGGGTTGGTATGGACGCGTTCCCACCAGGTGGTGGGAATAACCAGTGGGATGAAATTCAAATCTGTGGATGGTCCAGGCCTGGTATTCACTACCAAGTTGGAACGACCCCTTCAGATCATGGATCTGCGCTTGCAGATCCGCTCCAACGAGATTGATGTTATCAGCAAAGATGGTATTGCGTTCAAGGCGGTCCTTTTTACTGCATTCCGCCTGGATCCGGAACCATGGGATCAGGAAACCTACGAAACACTACGCCGCTTGAATCCGGCGCTGCGTGGCGCAGACACCCTCACACATACCCTGGGAAGCTTCCCCTTCTCTCATTTGCGCATACAGGCCGCCATCGGCATCACCAGTTCCAAGAGTGCCGGGGATATTCCAATCTATTGGGATCAATGGGTACTGAGTGTTATCGAACGGGAAGCCCGCCAGGTGATTTCGCAAAAAAACCTGGATGAATTGTGGCGGCCTCTTGAAGATAAGAAAGGGGCCAATGCCCTGGATGATATAGCCGCTAGAATAAAAGACAAGGCATATCTACCTTTGCGTTCAGCCGGCATCCTGGTCCTGGTCGCCCGGGTCGTGAACTTCCGATTCTTGAGTGAAAAAGGCCAGCCGGATGGAATATCTGAACAACAAATCGCAACCTGGGGTTCGGAATGGGAAAGAAAACGTACCAATATCCTGGCAGAAGCGCAAGCGGAATCGGAACGTTCCCAGCAGGAGGCCCGCGCCTATGCCGAGTCGCTCTTGCTAAATGCCATTGCAGAAGGTTTGCAAAAGACGGAAGAAATAGACCCCGACCTTCCGCGTTACGTGATTGCCATGCGCTTCCTGAGTGCTTTACAGGATCTTGTTCACCAACAAACCACCGGGGAGGAATCCAACCCTGAGAATGCCACCAGGCTGGCGGAATTGCAAAATCGTCTTTCCAGCTGGCGAAATCAGATCTCCCCCGGCATGAACAAGGAGAAACGATCATAATGTTTCCCTATCCAGAAAAACCAGAGGATTGGCAATCAGCATATACACGCGACCAGGCATTCAAAGATTCTGCCAAGTATTCCGATTATTCTTCATTGGCGCTGCTGGCAGGGGTAATAATTATCGTTGGCTATATTGCTGTTCGAGTTTTACCTCTGATCCATTTCAAAACGTTCCCTGTTACCATGTGGGTGATCATACCTTTGCTGATCATCCTGTTTGTCTTTATTTTTCTCTCCGTTGCCCAAATTGGGGCAATGTTTTTTGCAACGAGATTCTTTGCGGAACTCTACCGGCCGCCTGATGGTGTGGTTCCATCCAAATTGATAAATTACAGGCTTAACGCAAAGATCAAACTACCGCCTCCTCTAAATATGATCTCTCCGTTCAAATTCATCATCGTCAAGGATGGCCTGATTGAAAAACCAGATAAATGGACAGCCTGGGCTGCCCAGCACCTGGGAGGACCCATCTCGTTGATTGTATTTGATGGATGTGCGCTTTACCTTGAACGCGGCAACCGATTCTCCCGCGTAGTGGGCCCTGGAGATAAAGTTCCATTCCTGGAATGGTTTGAAACCATTAAATATGTGGTCGACTTGCGCCCGAAAGTGAAAGTGGACGGTTTCAATGTGTGGACAAAAGATGGCATAAGAATCAAGTTGACTGCCCGGGTAACCTGCCGTATAGGAGATCCTATCAGGAAGGATCCTGGCTCTGATCTGGTATACCCTTATGATCCGGTCGCAGTGAAAAAAGCGATTGAACGCTATGCGCTCCGTTGGCCAAACCCATTGGAAGAACCGAATGAATTCACCTGGATCGACGCGGCCTGGGGACAGGTGACCGGTATCGTTCCAGGGTATATCGGCAGTCGCATGCTGGATGACCTGTTGATGGCGGAACGCCAGAGTGGACAAATTTTATCTCCGGATGCCATGCAAGAGCTTATTGAAAAACTTAATCAATCGACCAATACTTTTGGAGTGTATATTCTGGATTTCCAAATCCAAAATATAGAGGTCCCGCCAAAAGTAACGAAACAACAGGAAGAAAATTGGAAAGCGGAGCGCCAGGGGGCATCTACTGTTAGCGATGGGCATGCAAAGGCTTCCAACATTCGTTCCCGTGAAAAAGCACGTGCCGAAGCACAAAGGGATTTGATCCTGGCCATTGCAGATGGATTGGAAAAAAACGCCTCCGGAAATTATGCTGAGCCTTTACTCCTATCCTTATCAGGGGTACTCGAAGAGAGCCTGCAAGATCCATTAATCCGGTCCACGATTGCCGGAGAAACACTTGATACGCTGGAAAAACTACAAAAATTATTGGATCGGCCAACTCATAATGGGTGAAAAATGAAACCGGAAGCCGTGTACCAAATCCTTGATTACATAGACTTTGGGAAGAACCAGGAAATTGCAGAATTGGCTCGGAGCTTTCGATCCATCGGCCCGAAAATCGCACAACTGGACAAGATTATTCTCGAAATTAAAAAAACGCTCAAAGAAAAAAATGCCGACCTTTTTTATGAGAAATCGCCGTATTACCATTTTCTAAATGCCTGTGCTTCCTACATTGCGGGCCATAAAGAAGCAATAAGTTGCGCTGAGAGAGCAGAATCCCAATTCAAGAACCAGGGCAAGGCTCTCGACCAAGCACTAACCAATTGGCTTTTGGGGCTTATTTTGTACGATGGGAAGCAAGCTGATCGGGCTCGGGAACGGATTGATGACGCGATTAATTGCCTGGCTTCAATTATTAAAGAAAGATCCAACAATGGTCGTTATGCTGACTGCAATTCATGCCAGGAAATCATTAAGGAAATAAAAGCCTTTAGGAAAGGAATCGATGGATCATTAATTGGTTTGCTCAATAGTAATAAGAAGACTCAAGATGAACAGACTGGTTCTCAGCAATCGCCAACTGGACAGGATGGCTATTTATTTCTGCCCCAATTGCCGACATATAATCATGTCCAGGCCGGTTCAGATGGTCCGATCTGGGTTTCGGCCTCTTCGGCAGCCGCATGTACAGAAATGGATCAATGCAAAATAGGTGATCAAAATTACAGTATCTATTCTGTAAATCGAGGAGATCGACGCATTAAATTGGATCCCAGTCGACAATATGGATGGGCAGAAGTGGTAGGAAACAGTATGAATATAGCCCAACCAACCCCAATTAATGCCGGAAATATGGTGCTGTTTTATCAATCAAGTGAGGCCGCCAATAATGCTTTTGTAATTGTATCCTGTCCAGCCGATCAAGGCGCAGGATACTCTTTCATGGTAAAACGATGGAACAGAGGTAGCCAGCAGTTCATTTCGGACTCCTCTGAATCCGGTCACCCATCCATCCCTTGCGACAAAGAATGCAAAATCATCGGCATAGTCACCGGGGTAGCCAAACCTTCCTGAATATTCCCCAAGAAACCTTCTATGAAACCATTAACCATACCATCCCATCATTTTGTGCTTTCTAAAAAATTACAAGAATCTTTACACCCTGGACAAAATGCAGTTGCTCTGGAATCCACCGTCATCACCCACGGCCTGCCGCGCCCGCAGAACCTGGCGCTCGCCCGTGATATGGAACGCGTGGTGCGCGAAAACGGCGCCACGCCTGCCACCATCGCCATATTGGATGGGGAAATTCACGTTGGCCTGACCGATGCGGAACTGGAACGCCTGGCGACTGAAGAACACGTCCGCAAGATCAGCCGCCGGGACTTTGCCACAGCCATCCTCAAGAAGGAATGTGGCGGCACCACCGTTGCCGGGACGATGTTTGCCGCCCACCGGGCCGGGATAAAAGTATTTGCCACTGGCGGGATTGGTGGGGTTCATGAAGTCGAAACGCTGGATATTTCCACCGATCTGCAGGCGCTGGCCGATACCCCCATGATCGTTGTTTGCGCCGGCGCCAAGGCCATCCTGGATTTGGCGGCTACCTTGGAATACCTGGAAACAATGGCGGTACCTGTCATTGGGTACGGCACAGAGGAATTTCCGGCCTTCTACTCACGCCGAAGCGGCTTATCCGTCAGTGCCCGCCTGGATTCACCGCAGGAAGTGGTTGCTTTCGCAAAGACGCATTGGGAGCTGGAAATGAAAAGCGCCATATTGGTCTGCCAACCGCTCTCCTCCGATGAAGAGATTCCGCAGGAAAGAATAGAAGGAGCCATCCAGCAGGCTCGCCGGGATGCCCACGCGCAGGGCATTCACGGCCAGCCCTTGACGCCCTTCCTGCTGGCCCGCTTGGCAGAGTTAACTGGCGGCGAATCGCTGAAAGCCAACCTGCAGCTACTTGTGAATAACGCCAGATTGGCTGCCCAAATCTCCCAGGCCTGGGCAAAAGATCAATAAAATACCGGCAAAGAGCCAACCTTTTACTTTTTATTTTGTCAAAGTCGGCCAGAGTGTATCTGATTGTCGCGGCGTGAAGCTTGGGAGGTTGGTCTTTGTCATGCTGGGGGTTATGCTCGGGAACGGGCTGGGAGTTACGGTTGGCGGTTCTCCGGTTACACGAAATTCGCCTAGAACTTTCCATTCCACCCCAACAAAGAAAATAACCTGGTACGTTCCCGGCAACCATTTTTCTGCCGGCAGATCCAGTTCATATTCCCCTATTCCGCCCGTGCCGCCTCCCCAGGGCGAGGTATCGTACTTTAATAACTGCCCATCCCGGTACCACAGCATCGTCCATTGGACGCCGTTTTTCATTCCATCATAAGAGTATGTGGCATAGATTTTATCAATTGGGTTCTGGAAAGAGGTTTGCGGGTTGACAGCGCTATATTTGGAAATAGTTCGGGAGAATTTCAACGGGCTGAAGGCCGCCGCCGGGTCAGGCGTGACGGTGCCCGAGAATTGTATTTCGATGGCATCCGGCAGAAATGGGGTACTGGTGATTGTGGGGGTGTAGCTCATGGCCGGCGTGAGCGTAGTGGTCGGAGTTAGAGTTATGGTTGGTGTCAGGCTGATGGTTGGCGTAGAGGAAATAGTCGGGGTAAATGTCATCGTCGGGCTGGGCCGAAAAAAGAGATAAGTGACCGGTTCAGCAATAATTCCCATCAAGATAGCCAGTAAAACCAGTCCTGCTGCAAAAACCATCGTCCACCACCCAGTGGACACCAGCCGGTAACGGATTCGATAATAAACCGCGTTCCGGCTTTTCCGAATGGAACGAACCGCCCTCCATGCGCTGAAAACCGCACCCAGGGCAGTGATAATAACCGCCATGCTCACTGCATCGTGAATATCCAGGTTCATCCGATTGGATTATACCTTCTTGACGTCTGCATCGTAACGTGCTACATTTTTGCCATGACACTCATATTCCTAAAACTCGGCGGTTCGCTGATTACAGATAAAACCCGCCCCTATACTCCCCGGCCAGATAAGCTGGCCTTGCTGGCTGCTGAAATTGCTTCCGCCCTGAAAGAAAATGTGGATCTGCAACTGGTGCTCGGGCACGGCTCCGGCTCGTTTGGGCATGCCGCTGCCAGCCGTTACAATACCCGCCAGGGTGTTTCAGGGCCGGCGGCCTGGCATGGTTTCGCTGAAGTCTGGTACCAGGCATCAGCCTTAAATCGCATCGTTTTGGAAACTCTGAACCGGGCCGGGCTGCCCGCAGTTACTTTATCTCCAGCCGCCTCCATCACCGCAGAGCACGGAAAAATAATCAAATGGGATCTGTTCCCCATCCAGGCAGCCCTCACTAACGGCCTCTTGCCGGTCATCCATGGAGATGTCGTTTTCGACAAGACGATGGGAGGAACAATTCTCTCTACCGAAGATTTATTCGCTTATCTCGCCCATCATCTCCACCCACATAGCATCCTGCTTTCCGGCCTGGAAGCCGGCGTCTGGGCTGATTTCCCTGCGCACGAGCACCTGCTGGCCGAAATTACCCCCGGAAGCTTCGCACAGCATGCCTCCGGTCTCGGCGCAGCCATCGGGGCAGATGTGACTGGCGGCATGCTTTCCAAGGTGACCGGGATGTTATCCCTGGTCAAACAGATCCCTGGCCTGGAGGTTTTGATTTTCTCGGGTGAACAACCTGGTAACCTTGTCCGCGCCTTGGGAGGGGAAAATCCCGGGACTCGTTTGTATTGTGTCAATGCAAAGTAGAAATGTCCCCCCGTTTGTATTGTTGACAGCCCACCCTTCCTGTATTAAACTCATCCTCCGTTCTATTCTTGGAGAAATGTATGGTTACACGACAGGATCTCGAAGAGAATGAAAATCGCGGTATGGCGCCTTATGGAGTCCGCAGTAAGGATTCGAAAGGCCGCGCCTATTTGGATGACGAACCAGATTACCGCACATCTTTTCAGCGGGACCGTGACCGGGTTTTGCATACTACTGCTTTTCGAAGGCTCGAGTATAAAACTCAGGTCTTCATTAATTTTGAAGGCGATTACTTCCGCACTCGCCTCACGCACACCCTGGAAGTGGCACAGGTTGGCCGTACCCTTGCCCGCGCGCTGGGTGCTAACGAAGATCTGGTGGAAACCATTTGCCTGGCGCATGATCTGGGTCATTCCCCCTTTGGCCATGCCGGAGAATATACCCTTGCGCGCCTGATGAAAAACTCGGGCGGTTTTGAACACAATAAACAGTCCCTGCGCATCGTAACCGAATTGGAACAACGCTATCCGGATTTTCCCGGCCTTAACTTGACCTGGGAAGTGCGCGAAGGCATGGTCAAACATGAGTCCGAGTACGATGCGACGGATGCCCGAGACTTCGATCCTGAATTGCGTGGCAATTTGGAAACACAGATCTGTAATGTGGCCGACGAATTAGCCTACACCACCCACGATCTTGATGACGGCCTGCGTTCCGGTTTGATCACTCCACAAGCGTTAAATGGTATTGCCCTATGGGAAACCTTGGTACAGGCTTTTAATTGGCGCGGCCCATTCTTACAAGACCTCGATCGCCATTGCATGATCCGCCGTCTGGTTGGCTTGATGGTAACAGACATGGTACTTGCTACCGATATCCGTCTCAAGGCAAGTGGTGCCAAGTCTGCATTGGAAATCCAAAAATTATCGTACAATGTCATCGGGTATAGCGAAGAAATTCAACGGCAAAACCGGGAACTGAAAGATTTTCTGTATGCCAAACTCTATCGGCATTTCCGGGTCATGCGCATGCAGATCAAAGCGGAGCACATTATTACCGATTTATTCAATGCATATTGCCACGAACCACTTATCCTGCCCGACCACGTACAGGCGTCTATTCCAACCCGCGGTCTGGAAAGAACGATTTGTGATTATATCGCTGGCATGACCGACCGGTATGCTATCGATGAGCACGAGCGTCTCCACGATCCTTACCTCAAACCATAAGATTAAGCGAGCATCTCATGTCAGACAAACAACCAACCTACCTTACCGCAGAAGGTGCGGCCAAACTCGAAGCCGAATTGCAAGATTTGAAAGGTCCTCAGCGTGAGGCGATTTCCAGGCGCTTGCGCGATGCCATTCAGATGGGCGATCTCTCGGAGAACGCCGATTATCATAAGGCCAAAGAAGACCAGGGTTTCCTGGAAGGGCGTATCCAGGAATTGGAGTTTACGTTCCGGAATGCCATTATTGTCGAGAAGACCAGCGGCCCAAAGAACATTGTTGCTGTAGGTGTCCATGTGACCGTTCAGGAAGAAAATTTCGACCCGGAGGTCTACCACCTGGTCGGAGCAAAGGAAGCCGATCCTCGTCAAGGGAAAATCTCGCACGAATCGCCCATCGGTCTGGCTTTAATGGATCACCGCGTCGGCGAAACAATTGAAGCAGAAACCCCTGGCGGAAAGATCAAGTTGAAGATCTTGAAAATCGAATGATTTTAGGAACATAAAACGAAATAAAGAAGTGGGCGGTTCCAGAGGCCGCCCACTTCTTTATTTCGTTTCCACGTTGTCTACTAGCAGTTTGTTATTGAACTGTTGCTGCAGGTGCTACCACCTTCGGCCAGACCGCGATCTCCAATGTCAGACGATCGAAATAACTTTCCTCGGGTAAAGCGCCCTGTCCGTACTCAGCATCTGAAACGGTGGCTACTAACTGCAAGGCTGCCGTTTCCAACACCACCTGTTTGCCTCGTTCCACCATGAATGGTTCGCCTTTGGCCTGCAAGCGTTGGAAAGTGGCTGTATCATTGAAAGCATGCGCGCTCATCAACACCTTGGTCACTGTCTGGATATCATTCTTATCGAAAAGCCAGACTTCGAAAGCCTGCACCTTCTTTGGGTCGCCGACGCCAATCGTCTCCGAAATGCCGATGCCGCATTCTCCCAGGAATTCGCCGGAAGGAGAATCGATGCTGAATGAATCGTCGAACAGGTCGTCGCCCAGGACATAGGTTGTCACAAATTGGGAAATCGGGGGTTCCTGGCCCATTAACTCGTAGTCGGTCATTTCTGTTTGGCTGGTAATATCACGCGCCCGTGTGGCTGCTGTTGGCGATGCGCTGCTGGTATTCCGGAAGAGGGGGATCAGATATCTTAATATCCCATAACCCACCAGTGCAAACAGGATGATAGCAACTGCAATGAGGGCGAAGCTGGAAAATGAACCGCCTTTTGCAGGCGCTGGAGTGCTACCCGGCACGGGTGTGGCCACCACCCCGCCCGGCTGAACCGCGCCTGCGAAGCCTGTGATGGCAGCTGGATCCTGGCTTCCGGGGTTATTTTCGATGGTCGTCAAAATCGATGAGCCCACCGGGCCCAGGGCCTGGAAACGCTGGAGGGCTAATGCACTATCAGGATTCGTCTTGTATGAATCAATGGCCATGCGCAGGTACTGTTCCTGATACGTAGAGCCCAGCTGGGTTGGTGGCACATTCGTCCATACCACCGGTTGTACCGCCCAGGCCCAAATCAATCCAATGATCAGCCCCAGGATTCCGCCAAGCGCTGCCGCAACAACAGGTTTTTTAGTATAGTCAAGAAGTTTCATTGTATATCTCCTCCGGATTGAACCGCCGATATCCTTATTATACAGAACCTTGCCAATAATGCAACACCTATTTTCGGCGCATTAAATACAACCATCGTTCGGAATCGCGGACTGCACTTGACTCTTTTAAAGTGTACCACCGTCCGAAGGCTTTTTCGAATCCTGCTTGCGTGTATTCGCTAAAGATATCGACACGGCTTCGTAACAATTTTTGGACCTGGGAATCGCTCTTGGGGATGAACTCCACAATCAGCCACTCCCCACAGGTGGAAAAGAATTCAGCCACCCGGGGCAGTGGAACATTATTGGATATGGCCAGATGGTGCACTAACGCCAGCGCGAGGGTGGCATCGACCGGTCCGCGCTGCAGGAATGAATCGCGCTCCCGGTTGTTCCAGCCTAGCGATGGGCTGGGATTGGTCAGGTCGAGCACCAGCGGCAGAAGGTTCTGCTCTTTCTTTTCTTTAACCAGACGATAATTTACTTCCACAGCTGCTGGATCAATATCGGAGGAAACCACGTACGCACCGGTTTCAACGGCCACCCGGCTAAAGATGCCAGAATTCGCTCCCAGGTCCCAGACCGTTTTGGCTTCGATCTTTGACAACCAATCCCCCACCAGCACTTTCTTATGGTCAAAAGCCGCATCAGTGTAGTTGTTGGCCGCGTAGTAATCGGCCCATTCTGTTCCGGCTGGCTTCCAAACCAGTTTCCGAACGGTCGTTTGCAGACTCTCTACCAGGCCAAGCAATGCTTCTTTGCTCATTTTGCGTCCGCTGCGTGCTTCTGAAACAGCCACATCCGCGTAGCGTTTTTGCGCGCTGGCATGCAAATGGATATGGGTGGCAAGCCCCAGATTCCAACGAGTCCGCATGGGCAGCAATGCGCTGGCAAGGTCAAGGGGAACACCATCAATATAAACCCGCAACAGCTGGCTCAGCCGGATATCCCGATATGCCATTAGCGCCAACGGAGCCAGGAAATGCTGGCAAAATTGGCGGTAAGCCACCCATGGTTCGCCTTCTTTGTAAGACTCAAAGGACAGGGTATCAATCAGGGTCGGTTTGCCACCATGGAATTGGATATTGTAAGCACTGGCATCCTTAAGCGACATCCCCAGCTTTAAGGCGCGCTTCTGGATCGATAAAGTTGCCAGGGCTGCGTCTTTCAATTCTCCAAACGACCATTCGTACGGATAGGAAATGAATGGAACGATCTCTGGACGTATGGTCTTGAAAGCTAACGCAGGGTCGGCAGCCGGATATGCCTGGCCATCGCCTGATTCTGCGTGTGGTATAAGCAAGCCAGCTTTCACCAATTTGGCATACAGGCCAGAATCCATCAGGCGCGTATAATCCTCTTTATAAATTTGGTTCACTTGACGATAGAGAACACCCTCGCGCGTGAAGAGGAAACCGCTGGGGTCGCGGAATGATGCGTCAATCGCCGGGGCGTCGGATATCTTTATCGTCATCATCATCTTCATCGTCCGTTTCTACTTTATGCTTCTTCTTCCCAAGCAAGCGCTTGATTTTGCTCCAGTTGGCACCGATGGCGATACTCAAACCAGCGATGGTAGCAATTAATAGCTGGATCAAGAAGCTTCCTGAACCAGGGTCGAGGTATAACAGAATCATGATTTACTCCTGTACAGTTTCTGGAACGATATTTTCAAGCAGGAAACTTTCTTCACAAACCGTACATTGTGCTTCCCGCTTGTTGGCTACGACCAGTAAGCCGCCGCACTTGGGGCATGGCTGGGCCAGCGGTCGCTTCCAGGATGTAAAATCACAGCTCGGATAATTGGCGCAACCGAAGAACACGCGCCCTTTCCGCGTCTTGCGGGAGACAATATCGCCGCCATCTTTCGGGCAGATGACACCAATCTTTTCCAGCCACGGCTCGGTATGCCGGCATTCCGGGAACCCGGAGCAAGAGATGAATTTCCCATAACGCCCATATCGGATTACCAATTCTTTGCCACATTCCGGACATGCCCGTCCAATCGGCTCCGGTCCTGTCTTGGTAACCGGCATTTCCGCCTGGGCCTTTGCCACCGTAATTGCGAATGGCGTGTAGAACTCTCGCATCACTTTTACCCAGTTTGTCTCACCCGCAGCCACCTTGTCCAAGTCTTCTTCCATACGGGCAGTAAAACCCAAATCAATGATATCTGGGAAATACTGCACCATTAAATCGTTAACCAAAATACCAGTCTCAGTGGGGATTAGCCGACGATCCACTCTTTCCACATAACCACGCGCTTGAATAGTAGATAGCGTCGGAGCATAGGTAGATGGACGCCCAATGCCATATTCTTCCAAAATCTGCACCAGCGAGGCTTCTGAATAACGCGGTGGCGGCTGGGTGAAGTGTTGCTCCGGGATAAGCCGTACCAGGTCTTGTTTCTGGCCTTCCTCGATCGAGGCAGGGATACGCACATTCATCTCATCGTCTTCGACAGACTTTTTATCTTCGTTCTTGCCTTCCTCATATACAACTAAAAAGCCTGGGAATTTGACCGCAGATCCAGCCGCGCGCAATACATACGCATGCTCGGATCCTGTCCCGCTTACATCCACCGACAGGGTGGCATACACAGCCGATTCCATTTGGCAAGCCACAAACCGCTGCCAGATCAACTGATAAAGTTTGAACATGGCTGGTTCAAGGAATGGCTTGACCTTTTCCGGGTCGCGCAGCACCGAAGTAGGCCGGATGGTCTCATGGGCTTCCTGGGCGCCTGCAACCTTTTTTGTATACTCCACCGGATCTTCAGGCAGGAAATCATTGCCATATCGCTGGGCGATATACTTGCGCACCTCGTCACGCGCGACCTCGGCGATATTGGTTGAGTCGGTTCGCATGTAAGTGATCAAGCCGGTCGTGCCGCCCTCGCCCACATCCTGACCTTCATAGAGTCCCTGCGCCAGGCCCATGGTTCGTTTGGCAGTAAAACCAAGCTTGCGGGAGGCATCCTGTTGGAGCGTGGAAGTTATAAAAGGAGCAGATGGCTTGCGGCGCCTTTCACCACGCTTGACGCGGCTCACGCAGTAGTCGGTTTTCTCCATATCCAAAAGGATGGGCTTAACGACCTCTTCCTTATCCAGTTCTGGATCCCTATCGTCAATTTTCGCCAGTTTGGTGATAAACGTTTGCTTCTGACCATGCGGGCGCAGTTCCGCCCCGATCGACCAGTATTCCACCGGGTTAAAAGCATCAATCTCGCGCTCACGATCGACAATTAGGCGCAGGGCCACCGATTGTACGCGTCCCGCCGAAAGGCGGCTGCGCACCTTTTCCCACAGGATCGGGCTGATACTGTACCCCACCAGCCGGTCCAATACACGCCGGGCCTGCTGGGCATTGACCAGATCCATATTGATATCACGCGGGTTGGCGAAGGCTTCACTGATGGCATTTTCAGTAATCTCATGAAAAACTACCCGCTTGGCGAGCTTCTGTTCGATCGCAGCCGCTTCCAGTAAATGCCAGGAAATCGCCTCCCCTTCGCGGTCAGGATCGGTAGCCAGATAGATTTCGGCTGCTTCTTTGGCCAGCTGTTTGAGTTCCTTGACCACCGCCTTCTTTTCATTAGGGACACGGTATTTAGGCGTGAATTCGTTTTCCACATCCACCGATAGCTGGGACCGTAACAGGTCGCGCACATGCCCGACCGATGCTCGGACCGTGTACCCTTTGCCAAGAAAACGCCCCACCGTCTTGGCCTTAGCAGGCAATTCGACAATCACCAATTTCCCTTTGCGACGGTCAACTTTCTCCGGCTTAACCATGCCTGCATGTGCATCGGTTTTCCCGATACGGTATAGAGTGGTTCCACAAACTCCGCACGTCCCGCGCGTAATTGGTGCGCCGGCAGCATTGAACGATGCGATAGGGTCAACAATTTCCCGTTTGGTCTTGCATTTCATGCAATAGGCTTCCACGAGACACCTCCTACAAATAATCTTCTTGCTTGTTTTTTTTCAGGTTTTCAATTACTTGACGTACCTGCTGAGCCTGGTCGCGCCGGCATATCAACAGCGCATCGCTCGAATCTATTATGATTAGATCGTCCAGACCAATGGTAACCACCAGCTTTTTCTCGTTCGAATAGATCAGCGAATCGTGGGTTTCCAACAGCATGTGTTCGCTATTGACGACCACGTTTCCTTCATCATCCGGCAGGAGTACATCGAAAAGCGAATCCCAGGAGCCAACATCGCTCCATCCCAGGCCGCTGGCGGGCAATACGGCTACATTGGTGGCATGCTCCATGATACCGTAATCGATCGTCTCCACTTTGAGCCTGGGCCATTCGTAAGCAAGCACGGAGCTTTGTTCAGGGGTATCCCAGGCTGCTGCAATCCGGTCCAGCGCCGATTTAAGCTCCGGCATTTGGTTGGCAAACTCAACCAGAATGCGGTTAGCCCGCCATATAAACATGCCCGAGTTCCATGAATGGTCTCCGCTTACCAACATGGCACGTGCTTTACCCTCTTCTGGTTTTTCGGTAAATCGCTTCACCCGATAGACCGGATAATCAAACTTCTCCGGAAGGGCGGCATCCTGCTGAATATAGCCATAACCGGTGGCCGGAAATGTGGGGGTTATTCCAAGGGTAACCAGATAATCCTTACGCGCCACCTGTACGGCTACCTGCATCACCAGGTGAAACAAATCGGTATTGCGAATGAAATGGTCGGATGTCAATACCAGCATGGCTGCTTCTGGATCATGCTTATTTAACACAGATGCCGCCAATCCAATCGCGCTGGCCGTGCCGCGCGGTTGGGGCTCGATCAGAAAATTTGCCTGGGAGAGTTGCGGGACCTGGCGCTTAAGTTCTTCTGCCTGGTCTGCCGCTGTAACCACCATTATCCGTTCCGGCGGAATAAATCCATCCAGTCGATCAACGGCGCTCTGGAAAAGTGTGCGTTTTCCCAATAAAGGTAAGACATGCTTGGGATGCTTCTTGCGTGAAATGGGCCATAATCGAGTTCCGCCGCCACCGGCCAGAATAACAGCATAGGTATGGTTCATGCCTTCACCTTGTACTCAGCCTGTTCTTTGCGAACTGCAACGTAATTTATTCCACCGACCTGCCTGACCCGGCCCTTGAATTCCATCAAGACAAGCGGTGCAGAATCCTTTTCGAGGGACAAGCCGGTCAGATCGCAGATATTATCCATATGCGAAGGTTCGTGGGTGAGAACACTTAAAAGTTTTTTCTCGGTTTCGTTGCCGGGTAGGATTTTCTGCACTTCACGCTGTTCAGTATCGCCTCTCAAATCCAGGACATCCTGCGAATCCCGTGCAGACAGCAGCTGAAGCGCACCCTCTTCAATCAACTTATTGGAGCCTTTGCTCTGAGACGCCGGGATATTATCGCTCATGATGGCGCCTCTCTTTATCATATTCTCGGCCAACTGGGTATTTTCCGGTGAGTAGATCCGGTCCACACTGCAGCCATGCACCCCGAGTGTTCTTCCCCCGCCACTAAGTGCAGCCTGGTCCGCGAAAGCATCCACTCCCCAAAGTAGTCACGCTGGACCTGCAAACAGACATCCCCAATCCCCATGACCAGATTAAACCCGACCCAATAACGTTTGTCCATTTGGTTTATTATCTGCAAGGATCATCAATCGCGTTCCCCTTCTTCCAGCAGGCCAGGAAGTAAATGCACTTTAATTATCTTGGTATCCAGATCCACATCCAGAATGACCTGAGCTATAGCAGGAAGCAGGATTTCCATCCCGGCCTCATCTGTGACCACATAAACATCATTTGCACCGGTCTGCATGATCTCAGTTACTCTTCCGAGAGATGCACCTGTCTCATCCAAAACAGACAGGCCCAGAAGTTCGTGATGATAATATTCACCTTCCGGCAATTCCATGGCATCGGCGACTTCGATGTAAAGGATCTGGTTTCGAAAGCGCCCCACCTGCTCGGGGGTTGTAAAACCATCAAACGCTAACAAGATTCCATCGTTATGAATTCGTTGGCGGCGAATGGTCAAAGGGATGTGGGTCTCGCCCGCGTAAAGAACCGCTTTAGTCTGCAGGCGTTCCGGAAAATCGGTGTAGACTTCCACCAACGCATCTCCCGTTACGCCATGCGGCCGGCGGACCTTGCCAACTGCCAAAAATGCGGGTTCGTCTGCGGCTGGCAAACCTGCTGTACCTTTAGAATGTACAGGCATATTCCCGGATCAGGGCTCTACCACATCCAAAGTGGCCTGGCAACCATCACGCTCTGCTGCTACTCGCAACAGGGTACGAATAGCATTCGCCACCCGTCCGCTTCTTCCAATGACCCGCCCCATATCATCTTTTGCAACGCTTAACTCCAACGTCACGCGGTTGCCGTGGCGGATTTCGTCCACCACAACTTCTTCGGGGTGATCAACAAGAGATTTGGCAATATATTCAGTGAGTGCTTTCATGGCATCTCGATTATAGGAACGGCTGCAACCGTCTAAGCGGCTGCAGCCTCCCACTTGTTTTGCGCTTACTTGCTGGTTTTGACGTTGGTGATGCGTGCTGCTTTGGCCGTCGCGGCCTCAGCCAAAAGTACATCTGCAGTCTCGCCCTTCTTGAGGCGCGCATAGCGTTCAGAAGTGCCAGATGTCTTGAATAACTGCGCCACCAACTCGGTCGGCAAAGCGCCCTTATTCATCCATTCATAGATACGGTCTTCCTTGATTTCCAGGGTGCCTGGCTCGGTGCGCGGATTATAGAAACCCACGATTTCAAGGAAACGACCATCGCGCGGGCTCTCTTTGTCCGCTACGACAATACGGTATGACGGCTGGCCTCGCGAGCCAGTACGGCGAAGACGAATACGAACCATCGGAATGTTTCTCCTTCTAAATAATAGTATCTTTTAATATTGGTTCAGCGGAGGGCGCGGAGAGGGGCAGAAAGGATTGCGCCGCGCGGCGCTGGGAACCTGTTTATGAAAGAGGCACCTCGTGATTGCCACTCTTCCATTTTAACACTAACCGAATAAGCGTGACAGGCCTCGACCGCCTGTCTTTTGCAGAGTCTTCATTAATTTGTGCATCTCACGATATTGCTTGATCAGCCGGTTTACATCCTGAACTTCGGTGCCGGAACCTGCTGCGATGCGCCTGCGCCGGCTGGCATTCAACACATCCGGATCCTGGCGCTCGCTCGGTGTCATGGAACTGATGATGGCCTCGGTCCGCTTGAATTGGCTTTCCATCTCTTCAGGCGAAACATTCCGGGCCGCCTTGCCCATGTCTCCTGGGAGCATATCCACCATCTGGCTCATCGAGCCCATTTTTTTTGTGGAGCGCATTATCTCTGCCAGATCCTCTAATGTGAATTCACCTTTCGAAAGACGGTCGGCCTGCTTTTGGGCCTGTTTTTCATCAAATGCAGCCTCGGCTTTTTCGATTAAGCCGATCACGTCGCCCATCCCCAGGATCCGGGAAGCCAATCGTTCCGGCTGGAAGGCTTCGATCGCATCCATCTTTTCACCAGTGCCGATGAATTTGATCGGGATGCCCGTCACTGAACGAATGGAAATCGCCGCGCCTCCACGACTGTCACCATCCATTTTGGTCATAATAAGACCAGTTATCGGGATGGCCTGCCGGAAGCCCTCAGCTACGTGCAGTGCCTCCTGCCCGATCATCGCATCCACAACCAGCAAAGTCTCGGATGGGGCTACATTCTTTACGATGGTTTGTAGTTCCACCATCAGTATATCATCCAACTGGGAACGGCCGGCCGTATCAATGATTACAACCGTATACCCGCCGTTGCGGGCTTTTTCGAAAGCATGTTTCGCCAGTTCAGGTGGTTTGACATTCGTCTCGAAAAAGACCGTAACATCCACTTGTTGACCCAGGGTCCGCAACTGTTCGGCGGCTGCCGGCCGGTATGGGTCTCCGGCAACCAGCATCACACGTTCCCCGCGTGCACGCAAGAAGCTGGCCAATTTCCCAGCCGCAGTTGTTTTGCCAGATCCCTGCAAGCCGACCAGCATAAGGATACGGGGCTTTTCTCCGGAAAGATTGAGCGGTTCCGGCTGGCCCAGGGTGCCGATCAATTCCTCGTTGACAATTTTAATGACCTGTTGGCCCGGATTGAGGGCCTTCGAGACCTCTGTGCCGATCGCGCGCTCTCGAACGCGTACAATGAAATCTTTAACGACATTATAGTGAACATCTGCTTCGAGCAACGCCAGGCGAACCTCCCGCATGGCGATATCGACATCGGCAACAGAAAGCTTGCCACGTCGACGTAATCCATCGAAAACCTGATTAAGTCGTCCGGTTAGTGTCTCAAACATGCAGCTTCTTCATCTATAAACAACAATTGCCCGAAAGCCGACAGATTTTAGTCTAGAACAAGCCGATGGTCAAGGAAAAAATCATAAGCATTGCGACGGGATGGCATTCTAAGTACAATACACTCATTCTGCTAGCCAGGAGAGATTATGTCGAAAGTAGCCATTGTTACCGATAGCACGGCCTACATCCCCGAGGAACTGCGTAAACAGTTGAATATTACCGTTGTTCCTCTTCTGCTTATCTGGGGAGACGAGGCCTTTAAAGATGGCGTGGAAATGATGCCGGAAGAATTTTATAAACGCATGGAGAGCTCAAAGGTAATTCCATCCACGTCACAGGCAACCATACCTTCCATGAAAAGAGCCTTTGAGGAGTTGCTTGAACAAGGCCACGACGTATTGGGTATCTTCCTATCTTCGAAATTCTCCGGGACGGTCCAATCTGCCTTTCAGGCCCGTGAAATGATAACCAAAGGCCAGGAGAGGATTGCCATTGTCGACTCACTTTTTACAACGATGGCATTGGGCTGGCCGGTATTAACGGCTGCGCGCGCAGCCGAAGCAGGCATGAATCTGGTTGAGTGCCAGCAACTGGCCGAAAAAGCCCGTGATCAAACCGGCGTCATGTTCGTGGTCGAAACACTGGAATACCTCCACCGCGGCGGACGCATCGGAGGCGCGCAGGCCATGCTGGGGACGATCCTGAACGTAAAGCCATTGCTGGAAATGCAGAATGGGAAGATCGAGGCAGTAGAAAAAATCCGCACCAAGCGAAAAGCCCTCAACCGTATGCTTGACATCTTGGAAGGAAAGATAGCCGGCCACACCCCTGTTCGGTTGGCCGTCGTTCACGCCAACGCGGAGACCGAAGCGCTGGCATTTCTTGAAACCGCCAGGCAGAGATTTCATCCCGAGGAAGCCCTGCTTAGTCCGCTCAGCCCGGTGATCGGCACACATGCCGGCCCGGGTACTGTGGCGCTCGCTTATATGACCGGGTATTAAATCATCTGGGAAATTCCAATCAAGATGGGGAAAGGTAATGGTTCTTCCGTTTTGGGGGCACGTGATGTAACGCACCTTGCTTCGCCCCAAGGTGTTTAATAGTTGTCAGTCTTACCCCTATTAAGGAGAGCCATGTCAAAAGTCGCCATTGTCACTGACAGCACCGCCTATCTTCCTGACGATCTATTGAAGTTGTACAACATCACCGTTACTCCCCAGGTCCTGATCTGGGGCGATGAAACCTTTCAGGACGGTGTGGATATCCAGCCAAATGATTTTTACCGGAAGCTTGAAACCGCCAAAACGATGCCCACCACTTCACAGGTGGCCATTGTCACAATGAAAGCGGCCTTCGAAAAATTGTTGTCGTCTGGCTACGATGTGCTGGGAATTTTTATCTCTGCCAAACTTTCCGGCACCATGCAATCTGCCCTGCAGGCCAAAGAGATGCTCCCCAAAGCCGGTTCGCATCTCGTGGTCACCGATTCGAACAGCACGTCGATGGCGATGGGATTCCATGTTTTGACCGCTGCACGCGCTGCCCAGGCAGGCGCAGGTCTGGCTGAATGCCAGAAATTGGCCGAAGAAGCCCGCAAGCATTCGGGGGTTTTCTTTGTCGTTGACACCCTTGAATTCCTGCGACGCGGCGGACGGATTGGTGGCGCACAGGCGATGCTGGGTTCAGCATTAAATCTAAAGCCACTTCTGGAACTCCGTGATGGACGCATTGAATCAATCGAAAAGGTTCGCACCAAGGGGAAAGCCATCAATCGCATGATCGATCTGGTTATTGAGCACACCGCCGGGCGGGAACCAATCCGGCTGGCCACGCTCCATGCCAATGCCGAGGTGGAGGCTAAATCTGCCCTTGAGACAGCCGCTGCCCAACTTAATCCGGTCGAAAAGATCCTGGCTTCCGTGAGCCCGGTTATTGGTGCACACGCCGGTCCGGGGACGGTTGGCCTGGCTTATATGGCAGGAATGTAAATTCCATGCTCTCTGATTGCGGAGCAATGCCGTTACCTTAACCCTGTTTTTCCCCTTCTATCAAAATTTGCAATATTCGGTTGACGCAATTAGCCATCAAAGGTATAATCCGCCTTCGGCTCAAATCAAGGACACACTGGAGTAATGCTATGGAAATGTCAAACGCGGCGCCGGAAAGTGCGCTGCAACCGAAAGCTCATCTGACAGGCAAAGTCATTAAAACCACCATTGCGGGGGCGATTGTAGACATTGGGCAAAAAGTACCTGGTGTCATACATATTTCACAGCTACAAAAAGGTTCAGTAAACCGTGTCGAAGATGTTGTCCAGGTCGGACAGACCATCGACATATGGGTGCGGCGCGTCCATGAGGACCGCATTGAACTGACCATGGTCGAGCCACTCCTGCTCGAATGGCGCGAGATGAAAGCGGATATGCTGGTCAAGGGTAAAGTGGAACGATTGGAAGCATATGGCGCGTTCGTGGATATCGGCGCGGAACGCCCGGGCCTTGTGCATGTCAGCGAGATCTCACATGATTATGTCAAGAACCCCGCTGAAGTTCTTAAAGTGGGCGATGAAGTGGAAGCGAAGATATTGGATGTGGATCGCCGCAAGAAACAGATCCGCCTGAGTATCAAAGCTGCATTGCCCGAACCGGAAGAAGTTGTGGTAGAAGAACCCAAACCGGAACCCCGCAAGGCGCGCGCCAAAAAAAGTAAAAAGCAGGAAGAATTTGTTGAAGAGCAGGAATTGAGCGAACCTGAACTTACAGCTTTCCAGATTGCATTCCAGAAGGCTGAGGAGCGCGCCAGCAAGCGCACCAAGATCAGAAAAGCCAAATCAGAAACATCCCGGGAACAGGAAGAGATTTTCAATCGCACTCTCGAAAATCGACTCCCAACTGGATAATTGAGATAACACTATCGAACCCCGACGGAACAAGTTTCGCCGGGGTTCTTTTTTTATCAAGGGACAAAACCGCCGGAGTTTATCACTCCGGCAGTTCTTATTAAAATATCTGTCCCTTTTCCTGCATTTCTTTCAAAAATTTATCCCGGTTGGCAGAACGGGCAGTTTTTCCGCTGGAAGTCTTAACCAGCCAATGCTTACCAACCAGATGCACGTATCGCAGCGCTACCGCCGAGCCGCGCGTCACCGCGGCACGGATCCCATCGGCAATTTTTTGTTGTTCAGCCAGTTCGCTGGAATCCACTTCGGCTACCAGCACAACATCCTCAGTTCCGCTGGTTTCATTGAATACACCAAAAGCGGAGGCGCGGCCGGCATGCACGCCTGGCACTTCATACGCCAGCAATTCCAGGTCCTGCGGGTATATGTTTTTTCCGCCCACGATGATCAAGTCTTTTTTACGCCCGGTGATATAAAGTTCGCCGTCCACCAGGTAGCCATAATCACCGGTCAGATACCAGCCATTAATAAATGCTTTTTCAGTCGCATCCGGGCGGTGGTAATATCCGCTCAACATGCAGTTGCTTTTCAGAGCCACTTCCCCTACATGCCGATCCGGCAAGGCATGCCCTTTGTTATCCAGGATGGTGATAGAAGTATTTGGAATGGATTTACCTGCACTTAGCATACGGATGGTGGGTTTCTCTGCGACAGCCAGACGGGCCACCTTCTCGATTTGCAGACTATCCCGGTCAATATCCTCAAAAACCACCGGCTCGTTGATTCCGCCCTGGGTAACCGCAAAGACATTTTCAGCCATGGCATAGCAGGTTGTCATGGCCTCGAATTGCAATCCCTTGGCCCGGAAGCGCTCCCGGAACGCGTTCTGGGAATCCCATCGCATGGGCTCGGAACAGTTAGAAATCGCCCGCCAGGAGGATAGATCCACTCCATCCAGATCCCGATCCCGGATCTTTTGTGTACAGAAGTTATAAGCAAAGTTTGGCAGCCAGGAGAGCGTGCCTTTGTAGCGGCTGACCGCTTGCAACAGGCGATAGGGCGCGCGGATCCATTCAAAAGGTGACATGATTACCAGCGGGTAACCCAACAGGACCGGCATCAGCCAGCAGGCAATCAGGCCCATATCGTGATATAGCGGCAGCCAGGATATGAACACATCCGAATCCCTCAGGCGGATGGCTTTTCCATAGTCCGTCAACTGGTTGATGACTGCCTGGTGCGAAAGGGCCACTCCCTTCTGCAGGCCGGTGGTGCCAGATGAGTGCTGCAGCAGCACAATATCTTCCGGCTTGCGCTGCAGGCCGCCGAACGAGCCAAAATCGGGCAGGCAAGGCCCTTCCACCTGATCACTGACGAGGACTGCCTGGACAGAATCTTCGCCGGGCTTGAGCGCAGCTCGGACTTCCGCTTCAAAGTCCCGGTAGGTGATAATGGCAGTCGGCCTAGTAACAGAAACCAGTGCCGCCAGATCAGCCCGGTAGCGCTCCGGCAGTAATTTTTCAGTCAGGAATGGCATGATCGACGGAATGGCCCCATGCAGGATGGCGCCATAGTAAGCATATAGAAGGTCAATGCCGTGCTGCAGGATCAGTAGCACCACTTCGCCCGGCTGGACGCCATTTTTGGCATATGATTTTACATAGCCGGAGGCACCCTGGATCAACTCGTTGTAAGAAACCGGTCGATCAGGTTGCCCACCCTGCAAAATGGTGACAATAATCTTGTCCGGGGTAGTTTCGTAATGGTTTTTAAGTAGATCGGAAAAAGTCGGCATTTTACTGGCGGGATTGGATCAATGCAATCAGTCCATCAAGGCTGTCAAAAGTGGATGCATTCAGTTCTGAATCGTCAATATGCACTCCAAAGTTATCCTCCACAAATAACGCCAGATCCACCAGGTGAAAAGAATTGATCAGGCCACTGGAAAGTAGGGCTTCTTCGGGCTGGATAATCCTGTTGGGTTGTCTCAGGATTTCTTTTGCCAGGTATTCGGTTAGTTTGCTTTTCATTTCATCAGTAGTCATGGGATCCTCCAGGTTGAGTTTGGTTCTCGTGCAACCCAATCATATCATGGGAGCGGCAACCAGCTGGCATTGGTGACGGTTATATAATCCGTGCTGGATTGACCGATAATACCGCTCAAATCGGTGATCTGTTTCGAACTGCGGTTTACCAGGCTGCCGCCAATTTGAAAACCGGCTTTGTTGGGCATCGTCCCTATCCAGAACAGGTAGGAACCATCCGGTGACCAGAGCACTTTTGGATTCAGAAAATCAGAAGGGGCATATTCGCTGACTGTCAGCGTTTTCGCATCCACCAGGAAGTTGCGGTTCCCATTCCCCTTGCCGGAATAGCCACTGATTTTTGTCACGATCGCCGCCAATGCATCCCCCTGCGGAGACCAGGCATAATCAAGCAAAGTAGTCCCGGGCAGCGGATAAGAACGGGGATTGCTGCCATCCGCCAATGTAAAAACCAGGTTGTTTTGATTCTTTGGGGAAGAATCTTCCAATACCAGGTGCGCGGCGCCCGCGGAAAATGCCGGGCCGGTCACGCCGATCAACTTCTGGTTCAAAGTCCCATCCTGGCTGCTAACCCAGGAATCCCCTGATTGGCAAACTCCGGGTGATGTACAAGTTCCGCTTTCCCAATATATATGACCGCTATCAGACGTCGGGTATATATCCACAGGTGAGCTTTCTAAAGCCGCCAGTGTGCCCACCGGGGTTCCGTCTGCCGATAAGATCGATATTTCATTTCCATTGGATTGGGTTAATACCGCCGCGATCTGACCGTCCGGTAGCCAGACTGCATCCGTATTGCCAAATGCGTACAGAGAATTGGTCAGCTGGAGTGGGTATGCTCCATCTACATTAGTCCGGTAAAGCGCTGACCCTTCACTGATCAGCAGATACTTCCCATCCGGCGAAGTACCCTGGAAGCGCGCACCCATACCAAAGATCTGCTTTGTCTGGCCGGAAACCGGATCGAGCAGGTACACTCCTGGATAAATATAACCTTCCCCCTGGCGCACCGATAGGCCGAAAACGATCCTGTTCGAACTGCCCATCGGGGTCGGCCCTTCTGTCGGCGTTGACGTGGGAGGCAAATCCCCTACCGAAGTGGAAATAGCTCCAGGCGTCGCCGTCACGCTTATTGTCCGGGTTGCCGATCCTGCCGGGGCGGCACTGGTCAAGCCGCGCCAGACGCTGTCCAGTGCTTCCAATCCCGTAAAACTGCGTGTCGTCCAGGCATCCGTAGAGATATGGAAACCATCGTTGCGTTTCATGTCCATTCCGTGAGCCGGCAATGGTTGGACCGCTGCCCAGAAGTTCCATAATGGCAGGTCATATTCACTGGCCAGTTTTGCAGTTGTCAGGTTCAGGCTGTTATCGCCTTCCACATTGTCAGCCTTGGTCGCCAGGATGGGCACTGCCCCATGTGCAATGATGTCATCGATGATGTGGCGCATAAGCGCTTCATAGGCTTGCGGCGTCCGCCCGTTCCACCATACCTCCAGGCTGACAATGACAATGATTGGTTTGGTTATGCGCAACTCACAATCGAGAGGGTCTTCTCCGGCCAGGCAGGCTTTCGGATCGGCCCAGAGCGGGGAAAGTACTGCTGCAGCATTAAACCTCCCCGCACTGCCTGGCCATTTGTATTGAAATGCCCGGCGAAGTTGTTGATCGTTTGCTGGAGGTAGGCATAATCGCTGCCTAGGGAATACCGTTCGGGTATATCAAAATAGCCCATGAAAGATTCTTTGATGCTCTGGCAATCCCCCACTTTGGAAAAAGCGTGCGAATCCAGGCCCATGGTCCGCCCATTCTGATAGATTTGGATGGCATGCGCAGTAACTGCCGGAACAACCGGCCACTTCTGCCATTGCTCCGGTGGCAAACGGGTATCCACAGTTGCCGTTGGGTTCGGGACCAGCGTGGGTGCGACAATTGTTTCCGGCGCCGGGGCGATTGGGACTGTGGCAGTTGGGAAAGCTACCGTGAGGGTGCTGGCCGAAGTTGCCGTTGCCTGCCCCCAGGCAGGAGTTGTGCAGCCGGATAGAAAAACTATCAGCAGGAAAAAGATGCTTATTCTTTTCATTTTGAAAACATTCTGGCCTATTATTGCTGGCCGGTCACGCCGCGATAGACGGAATCGAGTACCTGCAAAGCCGTCAGGTTGCGCCATGGCCAGGCGTACTGGAAGTTAAACGGGTTGCTGAAATCGCTAAAAGAGTAAGTCAAATGTTCATGGTCGGCTTGCAGCCCATTCCCCGGCAGAGGTTGCACCGCCCGCCAGAAATTCCACAACGGCAGGTTGTATTCGTAAGCAAGCCGGGCAATGATGGTATTGATACGTTGATTACCCTCCAGGTTATCCGCTTTGGTGGATAGGATGGGAACAACCTCAGCCTGCAAAAGTCGCTCGATGATCTGGCGCAGCCCGGGTTCAAAAACCTCAGGCTGCCAGACCTGGTATGAGCCTAACGAAATGATGGCAAAGGATGGGTGGCTTACCCGCAGCTCACAATCCAGAGCCGTCTCACCCGGATTGCAACCTTTTGTTCCGGGTGCAACCGGGGCCAAAACAGTAGTAGTGGTAAAGCCACGCCCGGCAGTAGGGCCAACTCTGCCAAACGAACCGGAGAAATGTCCGATCACTGGCTGCAATTCCGAATGAGAGCCGAGGTGAAAATTGTTCGGATCCATGTCATATTGGGTCAAAAACCAGACCGCAGAGATTTCTTCATCGCCGATCTTTGAGAAGCAGGCCGGATTATTGCCCATTGCCAACCCATGTTGAAATAGAATCTTCATTTCCGGGCTGACAACTGGCACCACCGGCCAATCCTTCCAATCCTCTGCAGAAAGGCGTGCGGCAGCTGTAGATGAGGAAATTTCGGTCAGAGCAGGGGGTTCTGTCAAAGAAGAAAGTTCAGTAGGAACACTGAGTCCTGTTGGAAAGCTGACTTCTACCAGAGTGGCAGTTGGCGCGTTGATCATCCAGCTCGTAGGGATCGGCGCGGCCGGTACTTGCGTGCTGCTCTGAGGGCCTCCACATGCAGCCAAAAAACCGCATAATAGAATCAGGCATCCGGCTTTATTCATATCGACTGAACGGCCCTCACGTAGAAACCCAGTCATCCCTGATCGAATGATTACTTCTGGCTGCTGACCGCGCGATAGACCGCGTCAATCGCCTCCAGAGCCGTCAGGTTGCGCCAGGGCCAACCTTCCTTCATACTGTTCGGGTCATCAAAGAAATTGCCCGCCTGGGACAAATGGAAGCCATCTTTGGTCAATCCATAGGATGGCAGAGGGAGCACCGAAACTCCAAAATTCCAGAGCGGCACCTGGTAATCATAAGCGATCCGTGCCACAACCTCATTAATGCTGTTCTTGCTTCCAGGCACTTCCGCGCGAGTTGCCAGAATTGGGATCACGTTTTGCGAAAGTACATATTCAACGATCTTGCGTAAATATTCGTTATATTTCACAAGGTCGCCCGACCAGGACTCTTCCATGCTGATCGTAACAATGCTCGGGTTATTGACCCGTATTTCGCATGCGATCGGCGTTTCTCCGGCATTGCAGCTCTTGGGGTCAGCCCACATGGGATCCATGGAAGCGGCCACGTTCTCCCCTCCCCTTACCGCCAGGCTTTGCCGTGACCATGAACCGCTAAAATGATCGATCGTCGGTTGCAGGTAGGAATATTGTGATCCAAGCCGGTAGTTTTTTGGATTGTCAAAGGATGCCAGAAAATAGGTTGTGATGTTCTGACAATCCCCAATTTTTGAAAACTTGTTCGGATCACGCCCGGCTGCCAGTCCGGCCTTGTATACTTCCAACATACGCTCTGACACTACCGGGACGATTGGCATATTCTTCCAGGCATCCGGAGCAAGTGTGGGAGTAGGAGCCTGTACCGTGGTTCCTGGGTCGTTCAATGTCGGGATAACAGCCGTAGTAGCAGTGGCGGTCGGAATAACGGGGACTGTTGTAGGCGCCAGAGTAGTGATGGCGGTGGCGGTCACACTTTGGGAATACCCCCAGCCCGGCGTGTCACAAGCCGCCAGTAAGACGAGCACGATTACCATTATAAGGATGTTATTTATTTTCATGGGCAACTCTGCTGTAAGATGGTTTGTTCCACGTGTCTGACCAGGAGGGTTTCGCCGGCGGGTGTCACATGGATGGCGCTGTTAGTAAATTGGTCTGCGGGTACCAGGTTCCACAGGTCAAGATAGTTCCAGCCTTGATGAGCGGCTTTTTGAGACATCATCTGCCGCCATTGATCATACGCCCAGCGCGGGTAATAAAAATTGTACCGCACTGCGCTGTTCTTACCAGTGCTGACCAGGATTGGCTCATTGATAAGCAACACCGGCGTTTTACCTGCCGCCTGAAGGCCTGCTTGCAAAACGCTGAAGGCTAGTTTCAATTCGACCAGGGTTGGTGGTTGCATCCCGTGATATGTCACATCTGAAACCAGGTCGGTCTGGGCATGCACATAATCAACTGGATAGCTCTGGTCAATTCCGGTTGCCGCCCATAATATACCGTATATCTGGAGCCGGAACAGGTCTGCCAGTGAACGCCGCTGGCCGATCAGGGTTTGGTCCCAGAAGGTTGGTCGGACGAGCGCCGGGTCACCTGGGTTGAGCGGCAGCTGGTAGCGGGCGATGAGAGTGTCCACCCGGGCGGCATTGTTCGCGACAATGGGCGAGGTCAGCTGGCTGTCCAGTGGGAATGCTTCCAGAGTCATCGGCCAGATGATCAGATCTGGTTGATAGCGCATGGCATAATCCAGCATCATTAAATCTTTAGTCAGCGATATGGTCGGGTAACCCAGGTTATAAACCCGTAAAGTCTTCCCGCATAGGCTTAAGCCTGCGCTTTCCAATTGGCCGGCCAGGGTTTGCTCCGGGCGCAGGAGTATGCCCCAGGTGGATGAGTCACCGATGATAAAAACGCGATACTCACCGGCAGGTTTTGGTCCGGCGGCGAGCGCTTGCGAGGCAAACATCGCATCCAGGTTGAACAAGCTTAAGTTGTAAGATTGGGTCGGGTCCTCGCCAAAAGGAAAACGCTGCCGGCCCGGTAAAATTGCATTATATAGGGAAATCTTGCCCAACCCGGACGGATTAACTGCCACGAATGCCAGGTTAACCAGAAGGAACAGCGCCAGGCCTTTTAAAAGCACGTTGCGTAAAAAACTAACGCTCACTCAATCTCCTGATTAAGGCTCATGGGACATCACCGCAGGGGGATCAGCCTCTGCAAAAATTGGCCCGAAACCGTTAAGGATGGCAAAGCAAAGAATACCCAACCGATCGCTACAAAATGAAACGTCAGCAGCACGCCGCCTACATTCAAAGCCTTCTGCCAGCCCATTGGCAGGGCGGCAAAGCGCCCTTTGGTCCATTCCGACCAGCGGTTGTGAACAAACAGCCCCAAACCGTGCCACACACCCCAGGCAACGAAATTCCAGGTCACACCATGCCAGAGTCCGATCAGCACCATCGTGCCCATCTGGGTGATGAAAACAATGCTCGGAATGGAAAACTTCTTTTTACCTGAGCGCAATGCCCGCGTCACCGGATTGAAAAAATACGCCCGGAACCACTGCGTCAGGGTCATATGCCAGTTATTCCAAAACTGGGTCAGGTTCGGTTTCAAGTAAGGCGCTTTAAAGTTTTCCGGCAGCTTGATTCCCAACAGCCGCCCCAATCCAATGGCAATATCGGTATATCCACTGAAATCAAAATATATTTGGAAGGCATAAGAATATAGCAGCACCCATGCCCACCCGGCTGTGCGTACCTGCGTGGCATTGCTGGCATTCAATGCCACCAGCCCCAGTGTATCTGCCACTACGAATTTCTTGAACAGGCCCAGGACCAGCCGCTTGCCAGCCTCACCATAATCATCGCTGGTCAGGCTCAATGGCTTGCGCAAATCCCCAACAAATCGCTCAATACGATCGATCGGACCGGCGCTTAGCGCCGGGAAAAAGATCACGTAAACCACATACTCTGACAGGCTCACCGCCGGAAGACGCCCGCTCTGGCGGTCACGCAGGGTATGCAACAACCGAAAGGCGATATATGAAAAACCCAACCAGCGCAAGTCCAGCGGAGAAGCCAGCAAAACAGATTGCCCATTCCAGCCACGCAATACCCGGCTGACCCATTCCGATAGCGCCGGAACTTTCAGCAGCAAAAAAATAAGGATGATAAATACAAATGCAACACTCAAGATCAGCTTGCCGGGTTTTGAAAAACGCCACAAAAGGAAGCCAGCTACGCCAAAGATTACCAGGATAGCCAGGATCTGTTGGATAATCGGCGGGTTGGAGGCCGTCAGTGGCAGGGAAATACCCAGGTACCGCGTCAGGCCAAGCAGCAGGGTAATTCCCCCCAGGATAACGATTGCCGGCCAGTTATCCCGCCAGAGTCGTTGAGGTGCTGGTGTGGTCAGAACCCAACCCAGCACCGTCAGGCCCAAAGTTATGGTGGGGAGCCAGAAATCCAGCCCGCGCACCGGCAACGCCGGTTGCAGAGCAAATACTGCCAGAGTACTGATTGTAAGAAGTGCTGGCAGGCGCCCGCCTTTGCGCGTCGCTATGCTTAGAATAACTGCAATAAGAACGAAGACCAGGATATAAAGCAGGGTCATTAAAAGCCCTGATAAATCCAGGTTGGCGCGCTACTAGCTGTCAGAATAACCAACGCTACCAGGATCAGGCAGAAGACCACTGCCCACAGGTTTTCGCGTGTGAAAAGCCGGGATTTCATTTATAACCGCACACCAGATAATCTCCACCCTGTTGCACCACTTGGTAAGTGCGTGCCGAAATGTCCAATGCCTGGTCTTCACCATTATAAGTGGCCAACATCCTTCCCTGGCAATTTACCTGGGTTGTGCCACCGGAAGTGCCGGACGTTTTGCAACTTACCCCGTCCAACCGGACCTTTACGGCCTGGAGCGAATCCAATTGTAGCAAAGCGCTCGGTTCCCAACTGGCGCAGGAAATTGCCGATAGCTTGGTAGAGTCTTTGGCAACCAGCGCATTCAGATAATCCAATACGGCTTTAGCGGCCGGGTCAGCCGTCTGGCTGCCACTGCAGGCGGATAACGGCAAAGCCAGCATGCTGAGTAGGATAACCAATAAGGCAAGCTTGCGCATCGTATTCTCCTCAAAACTATGGTAAGACTTGCGGGATTATACTGCTACTTTGAGAAACAGAAAACTTTTTTGTGGGACTTCGTATGAATAGGTTATACGAAACAATACCTGATTCATCAACGCAAACCTTAAATCGCTATCCATGGTGATATTGCAATCATTACCCGGGTTGACGAACCGAACATTAAAATCGACCTCAAGAAATATACATTATATGCGGTGCTTTCTCTTTTGTTTACCCCCACCCGTGGGGGATATTTTGTTTCGCAAACTGCTACGAAATCCCTTTGCGGGATTCCGCAGTATGTCCGGGGGTGAATTGCAACTCAAAAAAACGGGAACGCCAACTCAATAACTGAGCCACTTTAAGCCAACGCGACGGCACCTCTTTGCTGGATAATGGGATTTAGCGAATACCAAATCCTAGTCAAGGAGATGCCGTCATGTCAATTGTACCTATTTGCCACTCGCGTGGGGTGGCCCGTTTTGCGTGCGCCCAGTCTGGCTGCCAAGAATGCCAGGAGACCCTGCTGCAAGCCAACGAAGGACTGATCTACCGTGTTGTCCTGAAGCAAGGGATTGGGGGGATCGAATACCAGGATCTGGTGCAGGAGGGGCGGATCGCCATGTGGCGGTCGATCCTGAACTACGACCCAGAGCGGGGCTATGCCTTTTCAACCTATGCCTGGGCTGCCATCTACCACCGCTTGTGGGCATACGTAGGGATGGCAGAGCAATCCCAGGAGTATGTTGAAGTGGAAGAGTGGCTGGAAACGCCCGGACAGGCCGAAGCCGCCTGGCAGGAGCAGCAAGTGCAACGATCGCTCCGGGAAGAGTTGGAATGCCTGCCGGACCGATTGCGGAAGCTGATCGTGGCGCACTATGGTCTGGATGGAACCGGGGGGCGCAGTCTGGCGGAGATCGGGCGGGAGTGGGGGCTCAGCCGGGAGCGGGTGCGCCAGCTGCGCAACAACGCCCTGGTGCTGCTGCGGCTGCCTGCCCTGTCGCAGCCCCTGCGCGGCTTGTGCGAGCAGGACAGCCGGGCGGCCTACCACCGGGCGCTGGCGCTCAACCGGGCCTGGCAACGCAGTCAGCGGAGGCGGCCATGAAAAAGAAAGTGCTGGTCCCCGCCACGCCGATCCTCTCCGCCATCGAAGTGTTGGACAGCCCCTTCCGCCAGCTGGAGAGCCCCTCGCGCAGTCAGTTGGCCGAAACCCGGAATATCCCCGCCGCCAAGCGCCGTTTGTTGCAGCCCCAGTTCAGATCCACCTTCCGCTGGGAGGCCATCCGCCCCCTGCTGCCTTTCAAACTGCCCACCCCGGGTTCCCCTTCTCCCTGGAAGGCACGCCGCTGCCGCTCCTGCTACCTCTGGCAGCCTCCTGAGAGCTATTCCAATGTCGAGCTGGCTTGCATGGATCCCTTTGACCTGGTCCTGCTCCTGTTCGATTTCTCCCCATGGCGGCCCTACTTCGCCTTCCGCTTCAGGAGTTCCTTCGGCCCACCCCCCTTCGATCCCCTCAGCCTGGGATTGGCCGCTTTCCTGGCCATCTATCACCACTGGGGTTGGGAAAAACTGCTGCGCGAACTCCACCATTCCGAGCGCGGCCGCTTCTACCGCCGCCAGCTCGGCTTCCAGGAAGACGATCTCCCCTGCGCTTCCACCTTCCGCATGGCCTTCTCAGGCACCACCCTGGATCAATTTCGTTCCTGCCAGGATAGCCTGGTGATCGCCTTCATCGCCTATGGACTGATCCCCTCCTCCAGCACTTTCCCCGAGGATCCCCCAGAGAACGGCGTCTCCGTCTCCGCTGACTGCCAGCTGGTCCAGTCTCGCTCCCATGGCCACTGCAACCACCAGGTGCCAGCCTGTTCGGAACCGGCCGCTTCCCGCCCCTGTCCCGCCCGCGCAGCTGGCAAGGAAGGCTGCCTTTGCGATACCGAGGCCTGCCGCGACCACTGCCGTTTCGCCACCTTCCGCGATCCCCAGGCTAGCTATGTCTTCTACTCAGGGTCAAACCAATCCCGCCCCAGCCCCAATACTCACCAGGATCCCCAGAAGCGTTCCACTCCCTACGGCAAGCATCACTTCGGCTACAAATCCAAGGCCTTCAACATCATCGATGATCGCCTGTTCGTCTTCTGGCCCATCACCGGCCCCTTCCCCCCGGCCAACCACAATGACAACACCCTCACCATCCCCGGCCTGACTGTCCTGCGCTCCCGCTTCCCCACCCTCAAGATCGGCGAGTACCTCGGCGATGCCGCCGAAGGCTTTGATGACATCCTCACCTACGTTTACTCCGACCTGCATGCCCTGCGCACCATCCGCATCCGCCACGCTGACAATGACGAACTCCCCCTTACCTGCCTCCAGCGCGGTTTTGACCACCACGGCACTCCCCTCTGTCCCCATGGCTATCTCCTTTCCCCTAACGGCCACGACTTCTCCCACCATTCCAGCAAGTGGCTCTGCCGTCGCAAGTGCCTGCACCAATCCCAGCCCGACATCTCCGTCCCTGATCAACCTCCTCTTTCCCCCTGCCCTTTCGCCGATCCTGATCATCCCCTCGGCATGTCCCTTTCCGTTGGCCTCACCCTCCCGGACGGCTCCATCCGCCTGGCTCGCGATGTCCAGGTCGATTCTGACCTCTGGCATCTCCGCATCGGCAGACAATCCTACGCCGAATCCCGCAATGCCTCCCAGGCCCGCCTCTGCCTTAAGCGCTCTCCTTACTTCGGCATAAATAATTCCGCCAAGGCCACTCTCATCGGCGATACACTTTCCATCCTCCTCAACCTCGCCCGCTTCATCCAGGAAGCCTCCCGCACCTCCCTGCCGCCGCCTCCCACCTAGCCTCCTGACCCCCATCTCCTTTTCGGCTTGCGCAGCGGCTCAGGCCTGCTTCGGCGCGCCTGTCTTTCCTGGTATCCTTCCACCTGCATGGAAATCCCCCCTCGCTGTTCCCAGATCTACCATCCCCACCCTCCGCTCCCGCCGTTCCCGGCCCCTCCGGCCAGTTGTTGCGCATCCGCATCCGACTTGCTGCGCAGATCTTCCCCCCGGCAGCCATCTCCACCAAAACAACTTCCTCAACCCACCTTGCCTCACTCAACCTCCTGCAAGGCCCCATTCCTTCATCATACACATATTGCGGAATCCCTTTGCTTCTTGAACTTGACAGACTTCCGGCTTGCCTATATAATCCCGCCTGCCTTCCTCGCTAGCTCAACGGCAGAGCGGGCGGCTGTTAACCGCTAGGTTCGAGGTTCAAATCCTCGGCGAGGAGCTTTTTTACCGGTTTTTACATAAAAAACCCTGCGCCAGCAGGCAGCCAGCGCAGGGAGGTTGCCCCAATCTCGCCGGATCTTGGGGCACTGGAATTGTAGCACAAAGGAGATATACTTTGGCAGCGCTTCCTTCTTTCATTTCGACAGCAGAAGCCGCCCACCGATTGGGGATTAGTGAGGCTCGTGTACGCCATATGATTGAAGCTGGAACGATCAAAGCAGCCAACATCAGTGGAGAGACTATCGTAAGCGAAGCCAGCATTAGAGGATTAACCCCAAAAGAGGAATTACCTGAATACCGAAAATATACGAATTTAAAGGGTACGCCCATTTGGATCAGCAAAGCTGCGCGTCAATATCATGTTACGCTTTCCGTTATTCAAAGGTGGGTTGTGAGAGGTTACATCGCTCAACTTGGTAAAGATAAAAACAAAATACTCCTGAATGAGCAGGATGTGGCCTATTGCGCTGAAATCTACCATCATTATGGGGGACAGGGTAAATGGCTCTTCAATGCCGACGGTTCGCCCTACGTACTACGATCTGATAAAATGCAAGCTCCCGCATAAAACTCGCAATCACCCGCTTTTCAGCGGGTGAATTTTTTGTTCAGGTTACTGTGCGATTGGGGAATTGAGTATTACCTTGTATTACCTTTATTCTTAAAGCTGTTCCAAGAACGCACTTGGCGTGAGGATGGCAATGCCTCGAAATTCTTTCAAATCCCGCAAATGCTTATCCCCGCTAATAATGTAGTCTGCCTGTCCAGTAACTGCAGCTTCGAGAAATTTATTGTCAGAAGGGTCGGCCTCCACTACACGGATACTTTCTCCTGGCACGACAAACTCGGCTTTGCTAAGAATCAAGGCAGCGAAATCATCCAACTCAGCACGAGCAATCTTAAATTTAGGGCGGCTTAGCACATTGATATATTCATTTACAATTTGATTACTTACAGTCAGTACAAATTTCCCCTCAATCCATGCAACGATAATGGTCTCCAACCTTCCACCAAGGTAGGCTGAAACCATCACGTTTGTATCAATGACGACCCGTCTCATTTGCCTTCCCGTACAGCACGGATTTCAGCGGCAATATCTGCTTGCGTAATTTTAAGTTTCTTTGCCCGGGTGCGTACATTTTTCCAAGATTCGTCAAAACGTTTTTCGATTCCCTTTTCATCCGCCAAACCAAGCTTCAGGAAGCGAATGTAGGCTAATACGTCAGTACGGCGCGCTTCAGGCAAATCAGCAAGTTCGCGCAGAATGGTATTTTCAAAGGTTGTCATCAGATTACTCCTCAAAATCAATTTTACAACAAATCGCATAATAAGCAATAAGCGACAGCAATTAGCGATTAGAAATCATCGCCGTGTCTAATTTTACTATATTTTTATCTATGTATTGACAACATAGGTGGATAATGCTACACTGCGCCCGCTTGCATAATCCAATCCATTTAAAATCATCGTCACGAAAGGAACAAGCAGATGCTAGCCAGCAACACTTTACCTGAGACATTATGGACCAGCACGCAGGTAGCAACCTATCTCCAGCTCAGAGAAGAATCCATCCGTCGATTAGCCCGACAGGGCAAGATCATTGGCTACAAGATCGGTGATGGTCCCAGGGCGGATTGGCGGTTCGATCCAACCAGCGTCCGAAATTTTCTACAACTTCGTTCCGTCTCCCAACACCTGGAATAATCCATGACCGCTGTTATCGCAGATTGCAAACCAAAAGGGCGGTGTCGGAAAAACCACTACAGCCGTTTCCCTGGCGCATGGCCTGGCATTGAAAGGCAAGGAAGTACTCTTGATCGACCTGGATCCACAAGGCCAATCCGCAGTCTCCCTGGGGATGAAAGCCGAGCCGGGAGCCTATTACCTGCTTACCCCTCCGCCCGGCGGCGTGATCACGGTCAAGCAATGGATCCGCAAAGCACGCGAGCATTTCTGGCTGATCCCGGGTGATATCTCAACCAATGCATCCCAGGCCCTGATCAACGCCGAAGGACGCCCATCCTCCTACATCGCCGACCAACTCCGGCCGTTGATCAAGAACGGCATGGGTCTGGATTACATCATATTCGATACCGCCCCAAGCGTAGGTGGCATCCAGGAACGAGCCATCTGGGCATCCGACATGGTGCTGGTCCCAACCGCCACCGAATTCCTGGCCGCCGATGGTGTCCGCAAGATCTACGAAGCCATGGCAAAATTGAAAAATGAACAGGGATGGAAAGGCAATGTCTTAGGCATCCTTCCCACCTTCTTCGACGAGCAAACCAGGGAGAGCCGGATCCAGCTCGATGAGTATCGCAAGATCTTCACAGACTTGATGCTATCTCCCATCCATCGAACCACCATTCTGCGTGAATGCCCGGCGGAAGGCCGGACCATCTTCGAGGTCGAGACTGTCACCGAAGCAGCCCAACGAGCTGTCCAGGAATACCAGGCGGTCGTCGCGCATGTTTTGAAAGCGAGGTAGCGCATGCCGCGTCGCAATGCCTTCCAGGACTGGGCCCAGCAACAACATGAACCTGCCCAGATTCCGGAGAGCACCATTCCTGCGCCACCCACTCCCATCGATCTGATGGGAATGGCAAAACCCAGACAGAGAAACCGGGAGTACGAAAAGCGCAACCGGTCTTTCACGTATCGACTGACTGACAAGGAGCTTGGTGCGAAGATCGCCGCCGTTGCAGTCTCGCTGCAGGTGACTGTCGACGAAGTGGCCAGAGTTTTCGTCGAAGTGGGGATACGAGAAGCCAAAGCTGGTCGTATTCCTTTCAACAGTATTCCACCAGTACAGCGGCGCATGACCCTTTACCTTACCGGTTCCGAAACGTGGAAGATTCAAGAACAGGATAGCTGGCAAAAAACTATTCCTACCCGCGAAAGACAAAAGCCACTATCATCCGCGGAAAAAGCCAGGCGCCGGCAGGATCTGAACAAATCTGTTGTAGCTTATCGTTGGCCGGCTGAAACCGATCAATCTCTGGCTGCCCTGACCGAAACGGTGGCGGGCAAAGCGATCACTCGGTCGGACGGGCGCAAAGGTTGGGTGCTTACCATTCTGCTCCGGTATGGGTTGAGCATGTACGAATCCGGAAAACTTCCCCTCCAACCTCAACCAAAAATCGTCAAAATGAGTCTCGGATGGTAACAGATTTCATCACCCGAAAAACCTTCCCACCCCCGGTCGCGGAAATTCCGCAAACAAACCGGGGGTGGGTTGTTGTTGTAAGCGGTATTGCTTACACGCCGCTTACTTTATGCTTACTTCCCGCTTATAACACCGCTTACATTGCCGCTTACAACAAGCCCACAGAAAAAACTGGGAGCCGCACAATTCCCAACTTTTGGTCTGCTATATGCCCAAACGCAGCTCTCCAGCCTGGGCCTTCCTGTTGGTTTTTATCATTTTGTTCAAAGAAATTATTCCTGGAATTATTAGCCATCAAACTCATCGATAAAGGGTACAAAAATGGACGCTGAACAAGCCTGGCAATCCGCTCTCGGCCAACTGCAAATGGAGATGCCCAAAGCATCCTTCGATACCTGGGTGCGGGACACCCGCCTTGCATCCTACGAGGACGGGCTTTTCACCATCGCGGTATGCAATGTCTACGCACGCGACTGGCTGGAAAGCCGCCTCGCCAGCACAGCGGTCCGCCTGCTCATGGGGATCATGAATCGGTCGGTGGATGTGCAGTTTATAGTTACCAACGAAAAACCGGTAGACGAGGAAGGCGCAGATCCCGAATCCGCTGATGCCGATACTGCAAACCGCGCGAGTACCGGCGAAGCCCCGGGGAGTGGTGCTGCAGCCGCAGGCAAGGATAACTACCTGGAAGTCGAAGCCAAGTACGATCTGGTTTATGACGAGATCGTGGCCCCCGA
>CAWAAC010000003.1:0-6915 GCA_963779935.1 uncultured Chloroflexia bacterium
TATTATCTAAAAAGCATTCTTGACAGGGAGTTTCAACAGTCAAATCATTTTCGTTATCTTTCATATCCTCTTGGATCAAAAAAGAGAAAATCCATGGTCAGTTCAGTTCACAAGGATGCTCTTTTTTTAGTAATTCCCGTTCATAAGTGGCCCGAACAGGCTTGAACTGCTGTTAAGTCTTAGAGAGGAATCCACTACCGATAAATCGTTCCTTTCGGGTAGTCTAGCCCATCCCTACAACCTTGGCCAATATTGCTGTGTATCCACCAAGTGACCGCCCCAATTCCATCATTCTCCGTCAAATTCGCGATTTTCCACGCCAGTAACTGGAAGAGGAAGAGATCGTTTTCATCTGCCAACACAAGGTTCCACGATTTTCACGGTCAGCTTCCCAACGGTGATCCTTTCAGGCCAGAATAAAGGCCTGCTGGCGAATATAAGTTATGGGAAAGACCAGATCCTGCTGGAAGGCCTGCTCTTCCATCCAGGCGACACGAAATCATGGTCGAGGTCAGTTCAAGCCCAAACAGTGATAATGTCGTTGTGAATTATGCCGAAGCAGTCCAGACAACATTCTCCCCATCCTGATTACATTGGCAATTTTTATTCTCGCTCTGATCAACGTTGCCCGCTGGAAAGGCGTGCGCAGCCTGCTGGCCCTGGCGTTCAGCTTTGTGGTTGTGATTGCCTATATCATCCCGCATTTCATCCATGGGGAGGACCCGGTCGGGTAAGCATTATCGGTTCGATGATCATCCTGGTGGTGGCGCTCTACCTGGTGCAGGTGCCCGGAATAAAGATCGATCTGTATGGCTTGCTTTTGGGAGGCATCATCATCGGCGCGTTGGGCGTCCCGGATGACCTGATCATTACCCAGGCTTCGGCGGTCTTCGAGTTGCATGAAGCCAATACGCAGCTCGGATTTCGTCAGCTCTATCAGAGAGCCTATCGCATAAAACAGGACCACGTCCCATCCACCGTCAACACCCTCGTCATGGCCTATACCGGCGTTGCTTTGCCTTTGCTGTTACTGTTTGCGGTGGAGCGCGGCAATTATGCCCAACTCATTAGCGTGGCCTCGGTGGCGGAGGATATCGTTCGCACACTGGTCGGCTCGCTGGGCCTGGTGGCAGCCGTACCCGTATCCACCCTGATCGCCTGGGAGTCGTCCGCCCCTATTTGGGACCGGAAACCGATGGAGAGGTTCATTCGCATTCACACGGATAAAAACGGTTTGTTGCGCTTCCCTGCTAATCCTGGCAGTCTGCGCAGACCCCGAACAGAACCAGGGAATGTCCATCGATCTCAAAACCGGTTTGTTTCCCTATTGCAATCAATTGATCATCCGGAATACAAATATCCACATCCACCACACGATGGCACTTCCGGCACGTGAGATGGTGATGGTGTTCATCCCCACACGCGTGGTAGGTATGGCTTCCATCTGAAAATTCGATCCTATTCAATAACCCCATGTTAACCATCATTCCACCGCCCGGAAAACGGTCGCCCGGCCCAGCCGCGTGTCGTATCGCTGCAATCGTGCCAGAGGTCCTCCACGCTAAAATCCTGTCCGCTGGCGGCCAATTCTGAGAGCCGGATGGCGATCCGGTTCCTGGGTTGTGTTTTCCGATGTCCCTTTTCTTCGAAGGCGGCCCGGATTTTATCGGGCGACTGTTGTTTGATTACTCTCAGTATCCATGAATTATTTTCCATAACAGCCGGAATTGAAAAGCTGTCCGGCCAATCCAGTAAATTCTATCCAACTAACGAATTCGTTCGAGCAATCGATCAGACTCTGTTTTTCAATTCTTCTATTTTTAGTTCAAGTGGATCGTCTGGCCGAAAGTGCAGGAGGAAAGACTTCACGGCCTGGATGGGAGGGGTTCTTTGTAACGACTGTGGAAGAAGGATAGCTCGTAGACCCAACGAGGCCAAATAAAAAAAGTGAAGTCAGGCTGACAATATAAAAACTGGCCGGCCAATGTCCGACAAAGGCAAGCACCAGGCCTCCCAGGGTGGAAATCAGGCTGATCGAAACTGACAGGAGGATTGCAGAGAATGGCCGGTGGGTGAAGTGCTCGGCCGCCGACGCCGGGACAACCAACAGGGCAAACACCAGCAATACACCCACCACCTTCATGGCTTCGGACACGCTGATCGCCAGCAAGAGTAAAAACAGGACCGATAATCCCTGGGCCGGCACGCCGTGTGCCTCGGCTATGTCAGGGTCGAATGAAGTGAATAATAACGGGCGGAACAGGGCTCCCAGCATGAGGACGGTGAGCAGCCCGCCCGAACGGTCACCAGCACGTCGGAATGCGTGACGCTCAGGATCGAGCCAAACAAAATGTTCACGGCCGTGGTTGCATTCTGGGTAATGATGTTCAAAAAAAGAACGCCCAGGCCGAGCATAAAGGTGAGAATCATCCCAACTTCCACATCCCGGCTGCGCAATCGTTTTCCAGCAGCCCCATACCAAGGGCTGCCAGCAAAGTAAAGAAGAACATTCCTTCCAACACGCTCGACCCCCACCAGCGCCGCTGCAGTCGCCCCTGTAAATCCTATATGTGAAAGCGCCTCACACGCAAAAGCCTGCCCCCGCAAGACTACGAAATATCCAACCAGGCCTGAAACGATGGCAACCATGCCACCTGCCAGGAAAGCATTGCGGACAAAATCGTGTTGGAATAATTCAAGCACTGCGCCTCCCTTTCATGGGCATGGCTGGATCTAAGGATGTTCTTTCACGGTGGGAATGCCTGTCGGTCCGGTACTTCGATAGAAATCGCACCGGCAGGTACACGCCAAAGGCCAGGGTAGTGATGTAAAAGCTGACTGGCCAGGCTGAATTGGCAGCCAGTAAAATTCCCAGCCAGGTGTAGACCAGTCCCAGAATAATTGATAATCCCATGGCATAAGCGGGGCGGCGGACCAACCGGATGGCCGTTGCCGGCGGGCCGACCAATAAAGCAAAGACCAGCAGCACCCCGATCACCTGCATGGCAATCGACACGGTCACCGCCACCAGCACCAGAAATAGGCTTCCCAGGAGGCGCACCGGCAGCCCGCCCCGTTTCGGCCAACACAGGATCGAAGGAACTGAATAGTAGCGGTCGCCCCACCAGCGCCAGCATCGCCATTAAACCAGCACTTAAACTGGCAGTCACCCACACATCGCCCCGGCTGATGCCTACGATGGTTCCGAACAGAATGCTGTAAGCTTGTTCCGCGTAGCCGTGGTAGAGCGAAAGGAACAGGATGTCCAATCCAGGGCAAAGGTCATGATCACCCCAATGGCTACGTCCCGTTCACGGACCTCCCGGCCGAGTACTAAGATGGCCAGCCCTGCCCCCACGGTGGATACCAGCAATCCAATCACCGGCGAAACACCCAGCAGGACCGCCCGGCCGCCCCGGCAAACCCGATGCTGGAAAGGGCGTGACCGGCAAAGGTCAGCCCGCAATAACCAGAAAATACCCCAAAACGCCAGTTGTTATGGCTACCAGCGACCCGGCCAGGAAAGCGTTTTGGATAAACGGGTATTGAAAAACGGCTAATATTTGCACGTTTATTCCTTTATCTGCTCTGACAGGTTCTATTCAGGACCGGAACTATACTTCTGCGCCAACCACAAAATACCGGCCTTTTGCAAACACCACTTCAACCGTTGAACCCATTGGTCATAACTTAAGCGTCTTACCGACTGGACATTTGGGATTAAATCGGTTATGAATGCGAAATGGCAGATCATAAGAAACCTCGCAATCCTGATCATGTTCGGCGGGTCAATGTGCCTGGTCCAGAGGACGAGACGCTTCAGGCCCAGTTCGAAGAGCTATTAAGTCCAGCCATTTACGCTCAGATGGCCTACTATCGCAGTCTGAAGATGCGGGAGCGCATTCTGGGTTTGCCGTTGATGATCACGGCGATCCTGGCACTGCTCTGGCGGCAAATTCCTTCGGTATGCGAGTTGACAAAAACGCTCAACCGGGAAGGTGCACTCTGGACGGGTCGCGTGAAAGTCTCGCAACCTGCATTGAGCAAACGGCTACTCACGTTTCCGGCAGAGCTGTTTCAAAAGGTATTGTTCAGCTTGCTACCCGAGTTGCGGGAGCGCTGGCGGGCTCGCCAACGCCCACTGCCTGAGTGCATTGTCTGTGCTCAGAAGAACTTCCCGCACATTTATGCGGTAGATGGTTCGACCCTGGAAGCCTTGTTTCGCAAACTGAAAGCTTTGAAAGACACGGCCGAGGGGGAGCTGGCAGGTAAGATCTGCACGGTGATCGACCTGTCCACGCGTCTGCCGGAGCAAATCTGGTATACCAGCGAAGCGTTGGCCCATGATACCGGCTTTGAAGACTTGATTTTGGGGATGGTAAAGGCCGGAATGTTGTGGATTTTTGATCGAGGCTTCTACGATTTCACCTTTTTCGATGATCTGATCGACCGAGGCGGTCAGTTCATTACCCGCTTGAAGTCCAATGCTGTTTTCAATGTGCAAACGGTCTTGTGCTACACTGCCGAAGTCCACGACCGCTTGATCACGTTGGGTGGAGAGAACGGCACTTGCCGACATTCCTTGCGTTTGATCGAAGTCCACTTCGGTTCTACCTGGTATCGTTACTTGACCAGCGTACTCGACCCAAACATTCTGCCAGCCAATGTGGTGGCTGACCTGTATCGTCGGCGCTGGCGAATTGAAGAAGCTTTCTTGACCGTTAAACGCCTGCTCAACCTGGCGTACCTGTGGACGGGTGCGCAAAACGGCATCCTCCTGCAGGTCTGGGCGACCTGGTTGTTCTTCGCTCTCCTGGTTGATCTGGGCGATGCAGTCGCCGAAGAACTCATGCTGCCCTTCGATCGTATTTCGCTGGAGATGGTCTTCCGTGGCCTGTATCATTTCACTCAGGCTCACCATCGCGGCGAAGCTACCGATCCCATCCAATATCTGGCTGCGCCTGAGAACCAGGATTTGGGCGTAGTCAAACGTCTCCGCAAAAAGCCGATACCGGCCCCATCCGGTCTGCCCGGAGACAATCTTCCACCATTAACCGCCTAAGTTATGACCAATGGTTGAACCATATAACCGGCTCAGTGTCGCGCTGGTAATTACTTCATCCACCGCGCCGATGGCGGTATGGTTGTTTGCCATAAAAACGACCCGATCGGTGTATTGCAGCAACGGGTTGATATCGTGCGCCACCAGCAAGACCGTTACCCCATGCATCCGGTCAAATGTAAACCAGGGCGACCACTTCTGACTGGTGGGCCAGATCCAAATTTGCCAGCGGCTCGTCCAGCAGCAGCAGTTTGGGATCGGTCAGCAGGGCCTGTGCGATCAGCAGACGCTGTTGTTCGCCGCCGGATAAGCGCCCTACCGGCGCATCGCCCAGCTCCAGCGCATCCACCTCCAGCAGCGCCCGTTGGATGCGTTCAGTGCGCTGGCGGTTGGGCAAACCGGTTCCCCAGCGGTGACCGTCTAACCCAAAACCCACCAGGTCACACGCCCTCAGGGCCAACTCTCTGTCCAGCTCGCGCTGGGGCGCGTAACCGATCTGGTGCCCCGCGTGCGGCGTTTGTCCCAGTAAACGCACCGCACCTGCTGCAGGCGTCAGCAACCCCAGCAATAGCTTGAGAAAAGTGCTCTTGCCGGCCCCGTTTGGGCCCAGAATGACGATAAATTCGCCGCCCTGGATGGTAAAGCTCATATCCTGCAAGACCGGCATTCCTCCCAACCGGACGCTGACCTGCTCTAAAACAACAACGGGTTCTTGTGATGGTAACATACTTTTTCTTTTCTAACCGCCCAGGGCTGTTTGCAGCACATTGAGCTGGTCAAGCATCCACTGCTGGTACGTTTTGCCGGGCGGCATGGTTTCAGATACGGGCACAATCGGGATGTTGGCCTGTTTGGCCTCGTTTTGCAAATTGGTGGTGACCGGCGTGACGGTCTGGACGTTAACGATCAGCACTTTGATCTGGTGCTGGCTGATCTGGTCATTGGTGGTCAGCACGGTATCGGCGGGTGGGTCATTGCCTTCGGCGATAGCCTTTTCAAAGTCGAAGGGGGTCAGCACTTTCAGCCCGATCGGATTGGTCTGGTACAGGAAGATGGTTTCGGTCAGACCGACCGGCGTGCCGTTATAACGGGCTTTCAGATCGTTCAGCTTTTGTTGGATCGGCGCCAGCGAAGCCAGGAAAGTGCTCAAGTTTTGTTGGTAAGCCGCTTGATCGCCCGGGTCGCTTTTTTCCAGTGCAGCAGTGATGGCGCCAGCGATGGTCTGGATGTTGTCGATGCCATACCAGACGTGTGGATTTTCCGGCAATTTGTGGTCGGCGATATCCGCCCCAACCAGCACGATGCGCTGCGGGTTGGGGGAAGCCGAAAGCAGCTTATCCATCCAGGTATCATAGTTGTCGCCGTTTTCGATCACCAGACGGGCCTGGCTGACTGCCACGCCGTTCTGTACGTTGGATTCGTATTCGTGTGGGTCGATGTTGGGGTCAGACAGGATGCTGGTGACGGAGACGTGCTGGCCGCCTAGCTGGCTGACGATATTACCGTAGAAATTTTCAGCGGCCACTACCGTAATGGTTTTCGAGGCGGACGGCCCGGCGCCTGCCTGGCTGCCGGCAGCCCCGCAAGCGCTTAATCCGAAAGAAATGGCAACGATGCCGGCCAGTACATATTGCAAAGAAGTTTTCCAATTTCGAGACATTGCTAACTCCGCACATTAGACAAGGAACGCTATTGGTACTTTGTATCAATAGCGTGCGAGTTTACTGCAATATCCGGTTGTTGTCAATATTGAGACTACATCTCAATTGCCCTCGGTAGAAGTAATCTGGAAATGCCCGGCCGATTGAACGGGCATTCTTCTCTCCAATTATTGGGATAGCGGAATAAGCAGC
>CAWAAC010000004.1:0-6721 GCA_963779935.1 uncultured Chloroflexia bacterium
TTCCAAAGTCAGCACCTGCTCATACATCTTTTTAGCCGACATCTTATCGCCGAAATCGTGCTCGCTGAAGCCCAGTACCAGGGCGATTTCGGCATCATTCGCGGTTCAACGCGTAGGCCTGCCGGTGCGCCTCCAAGGCGGCGGGATAGCGGTAAAGCGTGCGCAGAGCGTCCCCATTCGCATGTATAGCTTGGCGTCCTTCGGGTTGGCCGTAATGCGCCGGCGATATTCTTCTAGGCCGGCCAGGGGATGCATCGGCTTTCCAAAAACGGTCGACCGGAAAGAATGCACCCGGGGGTTAGGGGGCAGGTCGGAGATTGTCTTTTTCCCGGAGAACAAATCTGTCAGATCATCCACCTTATTCGAAATCACCAGTAAAGCCAGGTGTGCCATGTGCGTCATCGCATAACGGTCCACCGCCCCGCACTTTGGACACACGATCTCGTGATCCATAATATAGGGGTCATAAGCAACAGGCTCATCATCCGTCTGTTCCGCAAGTGAATTAAGTTCCAGAAGGACATTCTGGACGAAATGCTCGCGGATGCGGTTGCATTCGGTGCAGCGCAAGCGCAGGTACATGCCATCAAAACGATGTTCCGGTTCAGGCATCGGCAATACCCCCCAATCATCTTGTACACTCTGCGGAGTGACGACTTTCATGTCTACCCGGTCTTCCACAAAGGCGCGCTCGATTTCCGGATACAATTCGCGCGCGTCGAGGTGAAGCGCGTCGCTGATCAGGAACCCCACGATCATTTCCTCGCTGGCTGTATCGGCTTCCGGGCGGGTAAGCATGGTCCGAATAAAAGCGATATAGCGCTCACGCAGGTCGGGCAACCTATTTACACGTTCTTCCAGGGCTTCCGAGGCGTTGATGCGAATGGATATCTCGGCCTTTACATCCGCAAGGATGGTTTCCAATTCAGCAGTGCTGCACCCTCCGATTTTGCCGAAGTGCTCGGCGAGCAGCTCATTACGCCAATCACCACTGGCCTGATCCAGCCAGGTCGATAATTCACCCAGTTCGGCTGCCTTCGCGTCGCACAATTTACGCAAAATACCTACCGCCCGGGCAGGAGCGCCTTCGACCGGAAATTCTTCATCGTACGCCAGCCGGATCAACTCGGGGATCAGAACCTTGCCATCCGCAAGAATCTCGGCTCGAGCATCTCATCGTCCGCCGCCGCCTGGCTAAGCAATTGGGTGATGGGTGGCAGGTAAGGCGCAGCATCTTCGTCGTCATAGCTGGTTTTTCTCTTTTTTGGTAAAACAGGGGTAAGCAGCGCGGCGCGAAAATCGGCCAGAATATCCGCCCTGACCTCACCAGTACGGTCAGGGGTATTTTTAACTCCGTCTCAACCTCCCCGCGCTGCTTGGCCAATTGTTTTTTCAATTGCTCCGGGTCATTCTTACTTGTCAGGATCAGCGCGCGATCCAATACCTCCATCGCCAACCCGGGCAGCCCGGCCCGCGGCAGGGCAAAGCCCAACGCATTGTAATTCCAGATATCTCCTGGAGAAGCCTGCGCCAGGCGGGTAAAGAGCCCCATTCCGGTGTTCAGGTCGCCCGCTTCGAGGTAGGTTTCGCCCAGATCGCGAATATTGCTGGCGCGGTTCATACCGTGTTCGTGCTGTTCTCTGAAGGCGATCATAGCATGCGCCCAACGCAGTGACGCCGGAAAATCGCCTTCCCCGCGATAATACATAAGTAAATCCAGGTACATCTCGGAGTAATTCAAACTGAACATTTGGGGCGAGTGCAGGATCAGTTCGGTCACTGCCATGGCGCGCTGCCAGTCCTTTTTCTCCGACTCAAAATATTTTATGACCTCCAACTGATCCTCATCACCCCATACGCCTGGACGGATTGCCAGGATTTGAGCGTGGTCAAGGCATCGAACTGTTTTACGAGAGATGGTTTACTCATTTATCCACACTCCTTAATCTGGGCAAGCGCGCTCGCCTTGCCGTAGCCAAACATCGAAATAGCCTGTTCATGACAGACAACCACAAAGCAGGTCAAGTTGCACTGGAATCGGGTATCGTTTCCCGGTGGATGACTTGGGTGGTTTGCTTTCTGGACAAAAGAAACAGCAGGAAGATCTATAATTTCGCCAGTTCCTTCTGCAATGATGGGCGACGGGCATAGGTGGTTTTGAACCGGGTAAGACAAGCGAGCCACTCCGCCTTGCGCCCAGACTGGAGATAGGCCTGTTTCGCCTTACCCAACCAGCGCGCTGCATGGGGATAATGCTTGCTTTGGGTTGGCTCGATCAGTTTTTCGGCTTCCCGGATGGCAACCTGGATAACCCAATCAGAACGATAATTGACAACAGCCTCGGCCACTTTTTCGCGTAAATCATAATTGTAGGCATATTTCTCAGCGACCGCGATAGCCTGATCCCATTCCTGTTCATACAAATATACAGCAGCGATTACCTCAGGGCGTCCAGATTGAAGGAGAATGTTCATTTGGTCAGGTTTCAATAGTTCCCACCGTTCTCCAGAAAGCCGTTGGATGTTCTTGTATATTTCCAAAGACGGAAAGGAAGCAAAGGCTGTCAGATATGCCTGAAGCGCCTGCTCTGTCCGCTCCTGGGATTCTTCCAACGGAGCCAGCCAGGCCGCCAGGTGGTATTTTTGGCCTTCCAGCGTAAGCCCCTGTTCGGCCAGTGTGATGGCGTTTTGCGGGCGGTTCGCATCTTGTAAAGCCTGGGCAACTTGAAGAACAGCCTGCGGATCGAGGATCTGGTTCGCAGCACGGATGGCTTCATCAAACCTGCCAAGCTGTAGGAGTTTAAGTACGTAACGCAAATGCTGACCAGTTTGCTGGCACAGGGACAGGAATTCATCCATCCGACCCTGGCGCTCCAATACGTTGAGTTTGGCAGTGTTCAAATTGGCGATTAATTCTTTCCCATCGTCTTCCGGCTCATTCCAGCCATATTCCAGAGCAAGTCCGGCCACATCCAGGCCAGCCTCGATACCATAACCAGACAAGTTCTCGGCACTGGGGGCGACTCGGCGCCCAAGGGCATCACATTCCCGGGCAGTCAGGTTGGCACTGAGAATGGATTCCGCCAGGAGTCTTCCAGCAGAGTCAGCACTATCGGCCAGCTCGCCATCCGAATCATCGATCATTTCATAGGCATCGGAAAGTTCATCCAGGAGGGTCACAAGGATGGTAATGGCCCCTTGGGCATCTCCGGCTTTAAGCGACTCTTCGGCATTATTAGTGATTTCGTCGAGTTCCCTGGCAACACCATAGGCTGAATCATAATCATCGTTGTATCCGCCCGGGCGCAGGATATTTTTTATGCGTTTGCGATAGACTTTTTCAGAAACCTGGCTGGGTGGTCCGGCTTTGGATCCTGCCGTTTCCCTGTCAGCACTGGCTGCGGGGGGCAGGTTCATTTCGAGCCAGCCATAGAGTTCGGGATGGTTATCAACCAGCCTGGTGAGGATTACCACCAACGCGGTTTTATCTACATCACCCAGCAAAACAGGCAAAGCTTTGCGCTCTACGAATTCGCCCGGCTTATGGACATATGTGAGCAAGAGTGCAACGATGTGTTTGCAATAACCGTCAAATTCATAGGGGCATGTGCAGGATGCAGATTTAACACCCTCATCAGCCAATTCCACCCGCAGGCGATAGGTATATGTGCCTTCGCAATCAGCCAACAGGGTATTACCCTGACGGAAAGTATTATCGATCGCGCCAGCCTGATAATACTCGAGTTCGCGTGCGAAACTTTGGCTACTTGTGTAAGAACGAATGGTGTTTTCGGTTAAAGTGGTCATATTGCATCCAAGAGATCATTTTATTTCTCAGCAAGGTGGGGAGGATCTGAGTATTTTTTCTAATGGTAGCACTGCTTCTGCCCAAATAAAAGTAATCGAGGCTTTGAAGATCAGGTTTGCGCCGGCGAAGGTTTGGCAGGAGGGAGGTGTTGCCTCGCCCCGTCAAGGATGCGTGGGCACCCGAATTATTTGCCCAGGGATTGAAGAAAGGACTGATCGACTGGCTAGAAACCGGTGGTGACTGTCTCGCCGGCGTGAGCATCTACCTTGATAAGGATTGGACCGGGATGACGAACGACCTGCCTGGAGCAGTCCGTCGTGGTAGTGTAATAACTTTAACCCTAACCCGGACGAGCCGGAGGAGAAAAGAGAAAGAGGGAAAGTTACTCAAAAGGGCGGGGCCCGAAGGCTTCCAAGACTTGAAATAAAGAGACGAGCATAAAACTGTCTTCAGGCGGCAACTTTTCCTCGCGCCTATTTTAGCACGAACGAACCTGTGTCATCTTGAAAAATGATCCATTTCCGGTTACAGTATCTCCCGGGGAAGTCTGGCTGGCGGAGCGGATCAAGATGAGCACAGTACTTCTTTCAGAAAAGTAAGCGGCTGTCATGGATGGGACCCTGAACTGCTTTGACCGGGTGATTCTGACGGGCAGTTTACAGCCTTTGTGCTCTGCCCAGGGCATGACCAGCTACCTCTACGGGTAAGGCATTCGCATTTTTGATTATGCCGGTTTTCTCAGCCGTTGCATGAACAGATGGTTGCGCATGCAGAAGCGGTCGCCAAGGCCAATGGCCTGGAGATCGAGTACATTCGCAAGAAGGATTTTCGCAAGGAAGACCGCATCCAGACAGCGGCGAAGAATCGATTTTCGAAAAGGCTGGGGAGCGAAGAAAAATCAGGACAGGGGCATTGGTCATAACTTAGGCGGTTAATGGTGGAAGATTGTCTCCGGGCAGACCGGATGGGGCCGGTATCGGCTTTTTGCGGAGACGTTTGACTACGCCCAAATCCTGGTTCTCAGGCGCAGCCAGATATTGGATGGGATCGGTAGCTTCGCCGCGATGGTGAGCCTGAGTGAAATGATACAGGCCACGGAAGACCATCTCCAGCGAAATACGATCGAAGGGCAGCATGAGTTCTTCGGCGACTGCATCGCCCAGATCAACCAGGAGAGCGAAGAACAACCAGGTCGCCCAGACCTGCAGGAGGATGCCGTTTTGCGCACCCGTCCACAGGTACGCCAGGTTGAGCAGGCGTTTAACGGTCAAGAAAGCTTCTTCAATTCGCCAGCGCCGACGATACAGGTCAGCCACCACATTGGCTGGCAGAATGTTTGGGTCGAGTACGCTGGTCAAGTAACGATACCAGGTAGAACCGAAGTGGACTTCGATCAAACGCAAGGAATGTCGGCAAGTGCCGTTCTCTCCACCCAACGTGATCAAGCGGTCGTGGACTTCGGCAGTGTAGCACAAGACCGTTTGCACATTGAAAACAGCATTGGACTTCAAGCGGGTAATGAACTGACCGCCTCGGTCGATCAGATCATCGAAAAAGGTGAAATCGTAGAAGCCTCGATCAAAAATCCACAACATTCCGGCCTTTACCATCCCCAAAATCAAGTCTTCAAAGCCGGTATCATGGGCCAACGCTTCGCTGGTATACCAGATTTGCTCCGGCAGACGCGTGGACAGGTCGATCACCGTGCAGATCTTACCTGCCAGCTCCCCCTCGGCCGTGTCTTTCAAAGCTTTCAGTTTGCGAAACAAGGCTTCCAGGGTCGAACCATCTACCGCATAAATGTGCGGGAAGTTCTTCTGAGCACAGACAATGCACTCAGGCAGTGGGCGTTGGCGAGCCCGCCAGCGCTCCCGCAACTCGGGTAGCAAGCTGAACAATACCTTTTGAAACAGCTCTGCCGGAAACGTGAGTAGCCGTTTGCTCAATGCAGGTTGCGAGACTTTCACGCGACCCGTCCAGAGTGCACCTTCCCGGTTGAGCGTTTTTGTCAACTCGCATACCGAAGGAATTTGCCGCCAGAGCAGTGCCAGGATCGCCGTGATCATCAACGGCAAACCCAGAATGCGCTCCCGCATCTTCAGACTGCGATAGTAGGCCATCTGAGCGTAAATGGCTGGACTCAATAGCTCTTCGAACTGGGCCTGAAGCGTCTCGTCCTCTGGACCAGGCACATTGACCCGCCGAACATGATCAGGATTGCGAGGTTTCTTATGATCTGCCATTTCGCATTCATAACCAATTCAATCCCAAATGTCCAGTCGGTAAGACGCTTAAGTTATGACCAATGGGACAGGGGATAAAAAAGGGGTGCCGTTAATCGACGAAAGGAAGATCGAGGTACAGTACGCCTTCCACTATTTCCCCGATCACGGGGGCATAATTGCGGGATGCAATCGGCAGACTTCCTGACCAAGCGCGCCAGGATCCTAGGTACATCGAGAACCTGGTCGTGTTGCGCTATCCGGATACTGAATACGGCCAGATGATCATGATGGGTTCCCGGCGATGGCACTACAATAACTCGTCTATGGATGAAATCGCCGAGTTCTGGAAATGATCCAGAGTTTAGTCATCCATGCTACATCGATTTAGCTGGCACACCAAAATGCCGTCGAAAAATGAAGGAAATTGATTTAAGATTAGGATAGGAGGCCGAAATGGATACTTCAATCGTAGATAAGGTGGTTGAGCAATTGAAAGCGCTGCCAAGTGAGTTGCAATGGCGCGTGTTGGAGTTTACACGCGCTCTATCCCTTTCTGCTCCGCGTGGCGCCTCTGGAAAACAACTACTTCGCTTTGCCGGAGCAGTGCCCCTTAGTGATGTAAAACTGATGCGTGAAGCCATTGAACAAGGCTGTGAACAGGTTGACATCAATGAGTGGTAGATATTTGC
>CAWAAC010000005.1:0-13342 GCA_963779935.1 uncultured Chloroflexia bacterium
AAACAGAACGAGGTGTTGGATTTCATTATCTTCTTGAGAGCACGCTCGCAGAAATCCACCACAGCTGTCTCTGATAAAGAGCGTGGAAAGCGGATAAAAGCGTCTTTTCAACAACTGGCAAAAATGAAAGCATTCTCTGAGATCGCCGATCCCGCCCAATGGCAAAGGGAGACCCGCCGTGACCGGGGCCTGCCGGGACGGCCCAAATGATCCTTGCCGACAGCAATCTCATCATTTATGCTGCATCAGGGAATTATCCTCCCTGGTGAAATGGTTTGCGGAAAACGAGGTGGCAGTCTCTGCAGTGAGTTCTCGTGGAAGTACTTGGTTATCACAAACTTGACTCCAAGGAAAATAAAACACTTATAGGCCTGTTCGCGGACCTGGAAGTGGTCTACCCGGACGAATCCGTTTTCCAAAAGGCAGTAGATTTGCGCCAGCAACGCGCCATGTCGCTTGGAGATGCGTTAATTGCCGCCACCGCTTTGCGTGGGCAACTCGTTTTGGCCACTCACAACACCGATGATTTTTCTTGGATAAAACCCTTGGAAATATTCGATCCGATCTCATGAAAACGATAAACACAGCATGAATTGAAAGAGATTCAACATCAGGTTGAAGAACACGAGAAGCAGTTTATAAATGATTGGCACAAACACTTCCCAGATTAGCGCCCAGGTTACCGACATTGAGCACGATGGTTTTTGGCTATTGGCCAACAACGTAGAATACTTTGTCCCGTTTGAAGATTACCCCGACTTCAGGAATGCGACCATAGCCCAGATCTATAACTTCAGGGTATCGTTCGATGGTTTCCACTGGCCGGATCTAGACATAGATATCGAGCTTGATGCGCTAAAACATCCTGACCGTTTTCCAAACAAGTTCAAGCGTTAAATTGGAATTACTGCATATAAGAGCGTACAGGCCAGGAGGCTATTTTCCGGGCCTCTTTCTTTACTTGGGCTGGGCCGGGAAGATGTACAGCATCCCGTACCAGTCCCCATGATCGTATAACAAATTTAAATTGTATTTCTTACTCAAAAAAGCCCCTGGACTTATGGCCAAGGGGCCTTTTGTTCATACTGGAGGTGAACTATGAGATCGTCCGCGGTTGAAAAATTGGGTTTCTACCTTATCTCAATAAGAGTAATCGAGGCTTTGAAGACCTGGTTTGCGCCTGTCAATGACGGACGCCTGCTCCGACCCCCATCCGCCGGTGAAGGTTCGGCAGAAGGGTTGTTGGCAAAGGTGCTGAACTGTACAAGTTGGGGGGTCGAGCTCTCCCCCGCTCGTGCGCAGGTAGCTGAAAAGAATATGGACCGCTTCCTGTGTGCAGCCTGGCAAACCTGTACGCTAACGAACGAGTTAATCACTTTGCTTTTCCTGAACTCCCATACAACTATGACCGGTTCGGGGATCAGCGCCGGCTGGCAATTTAATTCCTCAAAACCACCACGCCGAAGCTCATGCGTGGTGGCGCTCTGATTTATATCGTCCCATTGAAGTTGCTGGTCGTGTCCTATGAGGATCTGGTTATACTGCACTATTCAGATACTAGATATCACGGTTTGCATCAATGCGCCAAAAGGTCGGCAAAAGTATTATTTTTAGCTAGGTAACCCACTGCAGGTCGAGGGAAATTTTAAACCAGATAAGGATTTAAAGCATATGATATATAATTGTTCGTGAAATTACTATTCTCAGGAACAATTATTTTTTTAGGAGCCACCATGCCAACGTTTCCGTTTTATCATCGCGAGCAGCAATTGGCCGATCTCAACCAATTAATTAGATCTGACGGTCCGGCTTTTGTGCTCGTTTACGGCCGAAGGCGAGTCGGCAAAACGTACCTTTTGCGCCATTGGGCCGAGCATTCCGGTCTGCCCTATTTCTATTGGGTGGCGCCGCGCACTACCGCTGAAAACGTCCGAACTGATCTGGTACGCGAGTTGTGGCGCTGGGAAACACCCGATCGGGAAATCGAGACCGCGCCGCGCTATGATAACTGGACGGATGTCTTCCGTGCACTGCGACGAGTGGTAGGCCAGCGCCGGGTGATCATCATCCTGGATGAATTCCCATGGGCGGTGGATTCTGATCCTTCCCTGCCATCGTACCTGCAAGCGGCATGGGACAGTCTTTTTCGTGACAGCCAGGTATGTCTGTTTATTTCTGGTTCTCATATCCACGCCATGGAATCGCTTTTGAAGTCGGATGCCCCGTTATTTGGCCGGATGACGGGAAAATTGTTTGTCCCGACCTTTCAGTTCCCTGAAATCGCACCCTTTATCGAAAGATATTCATTGGAGAAACAACTGGCAGTTTATGCCATTGTAGGAGGCATCCCGGACTATCTGCGCCGGTGGGATGATCGGGACAGCCTGATTGAAAATGTTCGCGAGATTTTCCTGTCTGATCTCTCGCCATTCCGTAATGAGACCGAGATATTAATTTCTGATGTTCTGCGGCGAGAGTCATCTGACTATCAAGCAATACTATCGGCAGTAGCAAAAGGCAATCCCGAATTGAAGGATATTGTAACTGCCACCCGGATTAGCAAGGATCGTGCGGCGAGTGTACTGACTTCACTGATCGATTTACGTCTGGTAGAGAAGCGCATTCGTGCCAGTGTGCCGGTCAATCATCATGATAAGGCCCGCTACGCCCGCTACTACCTGGCTGATCCGTTCCTGCGCTTTTATTACCGCATGGTCGAACCGAACCGGTCATACCTGGCGCAGCAGATCTATGAGCCGGTCCTGCGGAACTTTACAGAGCAGTTGCGGCCTTTTGTAGCAGCCACCTTCGAGGATCTGTGCCGGGCCTGGACATTAGAAATCGGCCGGGCTGGTCGGCTATCGTTCACCCCTGAATTTGTTGGTTCCGATTGGCACGGTGGAGACGTTCAAGCAGACGTGGTCGCCGTGAATTGGCGGGAAGCCCAGGTGTTTATCGGTGAAGCAAAATGGGGGGAAAGTGCTGTCGACCTGGCCGTTTTTAAATCCTTGCGTGAACGATTGCAACGCGTGCTGGCGCAGATGCCCAACCCAAAGCCCTGGAACACTCAACTGGCTTTGTTTGCGCAACGCAGTTTTACACCTCCGGTTATCGCAGCTGCAAAAGAGACGGGTACAGTTCTGGTTACGTTCGAGCAGATGGTGTCCGACCTGGTATCTACGCTTGCCCGTCCAATTCGTTAAAGAATGCCTGATCTCCCATTCCTAGCCTAACTTCCCTGCTCTTGCCCCAATGTACTGATCAGAATGGCGGCCTTTGGGTGTTGGTTGAGATAGATAAGTTTCCCGTGCATGGGGTTCCCATAAGGTGTGACAAGATCGCTATCTATGCGCAGTTTAAAGAAGCGCGGCACTTTGGTAACAACAAATTGACCTTGGGCATCGAACTCGATCTTTTTCCCCTGCTGAAAGCGAGCCTGGTAGTTAAACAGTTTGCCATTTGAATAGTAGATTAATATGGCGATGTCGCGCGTGTTGTTTGCATCAATCATGCGTAAAAGCATTTTGACCAGGCCCATCATATCCAGCAAGTCTTCATCCAAGATTATGGCAGAAGTAAATGGGCTGCCGGCGTGAACCGTGCCGTTGAGGGAATTATCAGCGTCTTCCAGAACGAAACCTACCCGCCCATCGAAAGTAAGAGTTATGCTGCCATTGCGATAAATCTGGGGCTTGCGCATGCGCGCCTTAACTTCAGGTGTCATCAAGCGTAATTTTTCCTGATTTGGAGAGACTGGTGCAACCGGTTCAGGACCTTCACCATTTTCGTACAGCCTCTGCTGGGCAGGTCCGTAATTGGGATCAATCTCCAAGCAGCGTTTCCACCATCCAACGGCTTCTGCACTCCGGCCCAAACGTTGGCAAGCAACTCCCAACTGGTGCATCGTGTTCACGTTTTTTGGATCACGGCGTAGGGCCCGTTCCAGCCAGGAAATTGCCGGTTCTGGCTGATCCAGCTTTAAATATGTGTGCCCAATATTGTAGAGCACCGGTTCAAAGTTGGGATCCCGGAGCTGGGCGGCCTGGAAAGCCTCCAAAGCTTCAAGGTAGCGATCCTGCTCGAGGCAGGCTAACCCCAGTGCAAAGTGCCCTTCCGGGCGCTCCGGGAGCGCGGCGATCATTCGCCGGGCCTTGCTCTCCACCAGGTGAAAATCATCCACTTCCAGGTTATGGAAAATCTGCTCTTGCAAGTTCTCCAACAGATAGGAGCCTGGCGGTATTTCACCGCGCTCAATCTGGTGCAACATGTGCAAGGTTTTCTTGACTTCTCGCTGGCGAGCTAACTGGGGCCAGTTGCGCGTGTAAAGCTCAAATGCCGCGATGGCCTCAGGGAAGCGTGATGCGCAGGCGCAAACCACCCCGCGACTGTAGATGGCTTCAGGGTCGTCGGGCCGAATTCGCCGGACTTCATCCAATGCAGCCAGGGCTTCGTCAAACCGTTCCAATGCCAGGTAACAGGCGCCCAGGTTCTGGAAGGCCATTTGCCGGTCCGCAGGGTTATCGTTTAATTCCATAAATCGCTGCAAAGCGGTAATGGCTTCTTCCCATCGTTCATCGCCCATCATTGCCAAACTGTGAAGGTACGAGATGGTAGGGATGTCAACTCTCGCGAGCTGTGAAACTGGTTTGGATGGGATATGGCGATTATAAGTCATGGGCATTCCTTCACAATCCCGCTCGATCAAGCTCTTCCCGCAGTGCAGGTAAGTTGCGGTACTTCTCGCGCAGGTTTGCGATCAGCATTTCCCAGGTATGCAACTCGCCCAGGCGAAGATAGGCCTCGCGAACCAGTCGCAGGTAACCAGCCGCCTGAGCGTAGTTGTTCCTGCCGCGTTGTCCGATCAGGCTTTCGACGACTTGCATGTACAGGCGGATGGCTTCCTTTGGCCTCTTTTCGCTGGCGGCTTGAGCCACTTTCACCTGGAGTGTAAAGCCACCCCAATAATATTTGGATGCCATCATCCTTTCCAGCAACTCGAGCGCCCGGTCAATTTTATCTTCTTCCAGAAATATCTCGGTGAGCAGGGCGTGCTCCCCTTTTTGAGCCAGGCTCTCCAATGTTTTGGTGCGTATGTCTGGCCACACCTTCTGGGGCTGCGCCAACTGGTGCATTTCCAAATATGCCGGTACCGATGGGCGCAGCCAAAACAACTTTTCAGCGAACGCCAGTGCCTGGATCAGATCGCCTTGATTCTTGGCATTTTCTTTTAACCATTCCATCAGGCGAGTATCCTGGCTGACCTTTGCCCGGTCGCGCATCAACGTTTCTGCCAGAGGCCCGTAACCATGCTGGACGAACAGATCGGCCAGGCCGAGCAGGTTGTAATCGCTGGCCTGGCGTGCCTCCCCGGTGGCATCATCCACCCTCCCAAGGGCGAGCAGGCGATCAACAAGATCCTTCAGCCGCCCGGTCTTGCGGCAGACTTTAGAGGATTCGTCATCCATTGTGTCAGCCTGCAGCCTCAATAACAATCCGCCCATCCCCCCGCGCGCCCAATCGTCCACACCGGGCAGGGCTGTCTCGATCCAGTCAGAAATCATCTGCCGCTCCAGGGGAGTCGCCTGCTCCAGCAAAATATCCGGCACACGCTCCCCGATGGCGATGCCGCCTTCCTTCAAATCCCAGGCATAAATGTCGAATAGCATTTTCAGTATATTTTCCCGCTGGCTTGCATCCGGAATGGATGTCAGGCATTCTGACAGTCCATCAGCACAATCGTCTATCACGCCACCCAACTGGTCAGCCTCATCCTGGATTACGGCATCCTCATGACCCAGAACCGTCTCAGCTACTGTCCGGTAGATCGTCGCAGCGTTGCCTTGACTGTTCTGAGCCTGGTATTTTCCGGCCAGGTCGAGCAATGCTTGCAGCTCCTCGGCAATCTCGTAAGGGTCACCCCAACCGATTTCCCACTCCCCGTCTGGACTGCGGAAGGCATGTTCGGCCTGTTTCCGGATGATTTGCGCATCGAGCGGCTTTTCGACCGTTTCGATGCCTGGGAGTGGCATCTCAAGAAGCATTTCCAAATCCGGCTCGCGCTGGATCATCTGCTGGATGAGAGCAATCAGCTCTGCCTTGCCGCGCTTCTCAAGGGAGGCTGACAAATCATCGGTTTTTTTGAATGAAGCCGGGGCGTCCACCCAGGTCAGCAACAGGGCAGCAATATGCTTGCAGCGTCCACCGGCTCCCACCGGGCAGGAGCAATTGGCGGAGGCGATACCGGCCGCCGGCCCCAAGGTAACTTGAAGCTTGTAAGAAGCAGCCTGAGAGCCGTGACAGCGAGCCTTCAGGGTTTGTCCCTGGAGGCGGGCTTCATGGATAGCACCCTGGCCGAAATAGAACATGCCCTTTTGGAAAGAAGCCGGGCCGACCCAGTGTTGAATGTCGGTATGCGAGAGAGGTGAAAACTCTGTGGTCATGGTAATATTTTCTTCAGTATCTTGGAATTCGTCATACGTGTTTCACGCTAACTTCCTTTTCGCCGGTGGCGTTTCCGTGAAGGGGAGGAGGGCGTCTCGGTCTGGATATTCGTCATATCTTTTTTTCCGGCATCAGGATCAAAGGCAGGCAAAGCCCATTCGCTCGGCTGGTGATGTTTTAGCAGTTCCAGGCCAGCCATTGCGGCACCTGCAAAAGTATCGGAGCGCACAATGCCCCAGGTTCCTTTCCCTTTAAGTTCCAAAGTCAGCACCTGCTCATACATCTTTTTAGCCGACCTCTTATCGCCGAAATCGTGCTCGCTGAAGCCCAGTACCAGGGCGATTTCGGCATCGTTCGGGTTCAACGCGTAGGCCTGCCGGTGCGCCTGCAATGCGGCGGGATAGCGGTAAAGCGTGCGCAGGAGCGTCCCCATTCGCATGTATAGCTTGGCGTCCTTCGGGTCAGCCGCAATGAGCCGGCGATATTCTTCCAGGCCGGCCAGGGGATGCATTGGCTTTCCAAAAACGTTCGACCGAAAAGGATGCACGCGGGGGTTAGGGGGCAGATCGGAAATTGTCTTTTTCCCGGAGAACAAAGCTGTCAGATCCTCCATCTTGTTTGATGCCGCCACTAAAGCCAGGTGTGCCATGGGCGTCATCGCATAACGGTCCACCGCCCCGCACTTTGGACACATAATCTCGTGATCCATAATATAGGGGTCATAAGCAACAGGCTCGTCATCCGTCTGTTCCGCAAGGGAATTAAGTTCCAGAAGGACATTCTGGACGAAATGCTCGCGGATGCGGTTGCATTCGGTGCAGCGCAAGCGCAGGTACATGCCATCAAAACGATGTTCCGGTTCAGGCATCGGCAATACCCCCCAATCATCTTGTACACTCTGCGGAGTGACGACTTTCATGTCTACCCGGTCTTCCACAAAGGCGCGCTCGATTTCCGGATACAATTCGCGCGCGTCGAGGTGAAGCGCGTCGCTGATCAGGAACCCCACGATCATTTCCTCGCTGGCTGTATCGGCTTCCGGGCGGGTAAGCATGGTCCGAATAAAAGCGATATAGCGCTCACGCAGGTCGGGCAACCTATTTACACGTTCTTCCAGGGCTTCCGAGGCGTTGATGCGAATGGATATCTCGGCCTTTACATCCGCAAGGATGGTTTCCAATTCAGCAGTGCTGCACCCTCCGATTTTGCCGAAGTGCTCGGCGAGCAGCTCATTACGCCAATCACCACTGGCCTGATCCAGCCAGGTCGATAATTCACCCAGTTCGGCTGCCTTCGCGTCGCACAATTTACGCAAAATACCTACCGCCCGGGCAGGAGCGCCTTCGACCGGAAATTCTTCATCGTACGCCAGCCGGATCAACTCGGGGATCAGAACCTTGCCATCCGCAAGAATCTCGGCTTCGAGCATCTCATCGTCCGCCGCCGCCTGGCTAAGCAATTGGGTGATGGGTGGCACGTAAGGCGCAGCATCTTCGTCGTCATAGCTGGTTTTTCTCTTTTTTGGTAAAACAGGGGTAAGCAGCGCGGCGCGAAAATCGGCCAGAATATCCGCCCTGACCTCACCAGTACGGTCAGGGGTATTTTTTAACTCCGTCTCAACCTCCCCGCGCTGCTTGGCCAATTGTTTTTTCAATTGCTCCGGGTCATTCTTACTTGTCAGGATCAGCGCGCGATCCAATACCTCCATCGCCAACCCGGGCAGCCCGGCCCGCGGCAGGGCAAAGCCCAACGCATTGTAATTCCAGATATCTCCTGGAGAAGCCTGCGCCAGGCGGGTAAAGAGCCCCATTCCGGTGTTCAGGTCGCCCGCTTCGAGGTAGGTTTCGCCCAGATCGCGAATATTGCTGGCGCGGTTCATACCGTGTTCGTGCTGTTCTCTGAAGGCGATCATAGCATGCGCCCAACGCAGTGACGCCGGAAAATCGCCTTCCCCGCGATAATACATAAGTAAATCCAGGTACATCTCGGAGTAATTCAAACTGAACATTTGGGGCGAGTGCAGGATCAGTTCGGTCACTGCCATGGCGCGCTGCCAGTCCTTTTTCTCCGACTCAAAATATTTTATGACCTCCAACTGATCCTCATCACCCCATACGCCTGGACGGATTGCCAGGATTTGAGCGCGGGTCAAGGCATCGAACTGTTTTACGAGAGATGGTTTACTCATTTATCCACACTCCTTAATCTGGGCAAGCGCGCTCGCCTTGCCGTAGCCAAACATCGAAATAGCCTGTTCATGACAGACAACCACAAAGCAGGTCAAGTTGCACTGGAATCGGGTATCGTTTCCCGGTGGATGACTTGGGTGGTTTGCTTTCTGGACAAAAGAAACAGCAGGAAGATCTATAATTTCGCCAGTTCCTTCTGCAATGATGGGCGACGGGCATAGGTGGTTTTGAACCGGGTAAGACAAGCGAGCCACTCCGCCTTGCGCCCAGACTGGAGATAGGCCTGTTTCGCCTTACCCAACCAGCGCGCTGCATGGGGATAATGCTTGCTTTGGGTTGGCTCGATCAGTTTTTCGGCTTCCCGGATGGCAACCTGGATAACCCAATCAGAACGATAATTGACAACAGCCTCGGCCACTTTTTCGCGTAAATCATAATTGTAGGCATATTTCTCAGCGACCGCGATAGCCTGATCCCATTCCTGTTCATACAAATATACAGCAGCGATTACCTCAGGGCGTCCAGATTGAAGGAGAATGTTCATTTGGTCAGGTTTCAATAGTTCCCACCGTTCTCCAGAAAGCCGTTGGATGTTCTTGTATATTTCCAAAGACGGAAAGGAAGCAAAGGCTGTCAGATATGCCTGAAGCGCCTGCTCTGTCCGCTCCTGGGATTCTTCCAACGGAGCCAGCCAGGCCGCCAGGTGGTATTTTTGGCCTTCCAGCGTAAGCCCCTGTTCGGCCAGTGTGATGGCGTTTTGCGGGCGGTTCGCATCTTGTAAAGCCTGGGCAACTTGAAGAACAGCCTGCGGATCGAGGATCTGGTTCGCAGCACGGATGGCTTCATCAAACCTGCCAAGCTGTAGGAGTTTAAGTACGTAACGCAAATGCTGACCAGTTTGCTGGCACAGGGACAGGAATTCATCCATCCGACCCTGGCGCTCCAATACGTTGAGTTTGGCAGTGTTCAAATTGGCGATTAATTCTTTCCCATCGTCTTCCGGCTCATTCCAGCCATATTCCAGAGCAAGTCCGGCCACATCCAGGCCAGCCTCGATACCATAACCAGACAAGTTCTCGGCACTGGGGGCAACTCGGCGCCCAAGGGCATCACATTCCCGGGCAGTCAGGTTGGCACTGAGAATGGATTCCGCCAGGAGTCTTCCAGCAGAGTCAGCACTATCGGCCAGCTCGCCATCCAAATCATCGATCATTTCATAGGCATCGGAAAGTTCATCCAGGAGGGTCACAAGGATGGTAATGGCCCCTTGGGCATCTCCGGCTTTAAGCGACTCTTCGGCATTATTAGTGATTTCGTCGAGTTCCCTGGCAACACCATAGGCTGAATCATAATCATCGTTGTATCCGCCCGGGCGCAGGATATTTTTTATGCGTTTGCGATAGACTTTTTCAGAAACCTGGCTGGGTGGTCCGGCTTTGGATCCTGCCGTTTCCCTGTCAGCACTGGCTGCGGGGGGCAGGTTCATTTCGAGCCAGCCATAGAGTTCGGGATGGTTATCAACCAGCCTGGTGAGGATTACCACCAACGCGGTTTTATCTACATCACCCAGCAAAACAGGCAAAGCTTTGCGCTCTACGAATTCGCCCGGCTTATGGACATATGTGAGCAAGAGTGCAACGATGTGTTTGCAATAACCGTCAAATTCATAGGGGCATGTGCAGGATGCAGATTCAACACCCTCATCAGCCAATTCCACCCGCAGGCGATAGGTATATGTGCCTTCGCAATCAGCCAACAGGGTATTACCCTGACGGAAAGTATTATCGATCGCGCCAGCCTGATAATACTCGAGTCCGCGTGCGAAACTTTGGCTACTTGTGTAAGAACGAATGGTGTTTTCGGTTAAAGTGGTCATATTGCATCCAAGAGATCATTTTATTTCTCAGCAAGGTGGGGAGGATCTGAGTATTTTTTCTAATGGTAGCACTGCTTCTGCCCAAATAAAAGTAATCGAGGCTTTGAAGATCTGGTTTGCGCCGGCGAAGGTTTGGCAGGAGGGAGGTGTTGCCTCGCCCCGTCAAGGATGCGTGGGCACCCGAATTATTTGCCCAGGGATTGAAGAAAGGACTGATCGACTGGCTAGAAACCGGTGGTGACTGTCTCGCCGGCGTGAGCATCTACCTTGATAAGGATTGGACCGGGATGACGAACGACCTGCCTGGAGCAGTCCGTCGTGGTAGTGTAATAATTTTAACCCTAACCCGGACGAGCCGGAGGAGAAAAGAGAAAGAGGGAAAGTTACTCAAAAGGGCGGGGCCCGAAGGCTTCCAAGACTTGAAATAAAGAGACGAGCATAAAACTGTCTTCAGGCGGCAACTTTTCCTCGCGCCTATTTTAGCACGAACGAACCTGTGTCATCTTGAAAAATGATCCATTTCCGGTTACAGTATCTCCCGGGGAAGTCTGGCTGGCGGAGCGGATCAAGATGAGCACAGTACTTCTTTCAGAAAAGTAAGCGGCTGTCATGGATGGGACCCTGAACTGCTTTGACCGGGTGATTCTGACGGGCAGTTTACAGCCTTTGTGCTCTGCCCAGGGCATGACCAGCTACCTCTACGGGTAAGGCATTCGCATTTTTGATTATGCCGGTTTTCTCAGCCGTTGCATGAACAGATGGTTGCGCATGCAGAAGCGGTCGCCAAGGCCAATGGCCTGGAGATCGAGTACATTCGCAAGAAGGATTTTCGCAAGGAAGACCGCATCCAGACAGCGGCGAAGAATCGATTTTCGAAAAGGCTGGGGAGCGAAGAAAAATCAGGACAGGGGATAAAAAAGGGGTGCCATTAATCGACGAAAGGAAGATCGAGGTACAGTACGCCTTCCACTATTTCCCCGATCACGGGGGCATAATTGCGGGATGCAATCGGCAGACTTCCTGACCAAGCGCGCCAGGATCCTAGGTACATCGAGAACCTGGTCGTGTTGCGCTATCCGGATACTGAATACGACCAGATGATCATGATGGGTTCCCGGCGATGGCACTACAATAACTCGTCTATGGATGAAATCGCCGAGTTCTGGAAATGATCCAGAGTTTAGTCATCCATGCTACATCGATTTAGCTGGCACACCAAAATGCCGTCGAAAAATGAAGGAAATTGATTTAAGATTAGGATAGGAGGCCGAAATGGATACTTCAATCGTAGATAAGGTGGTTGAGCAATTGAAAGCGCTGCCAAGTGAGTTGCAATGGCGCGTGTTGGAGTTTACACGCGCTCTATCCCTTTCTGCTCCGCGTGGCGCCTCTGGAAAACAACTACTTCGCTTTGCCGGAGCAGTGCCCCTTAGTGATGTAAAACTGATGCGTGAAGCCATTGAACAAGGCTGTGAACAGGTTGACATCAATGAGTGGTAGATATTTGCTGGATAGTTACTGGTTTTGTGGACATTTATAGACACCGCCAATTGACCAGTTTTCGTACAGGTTGGACCTGTACCGGGCGAACTACAACGCCCTTTATTCCACGGGCGAAAGCCGATGGAAGTCCTTTTCGCAGAATGTTGTAAGAGCCATTGATGTCGGCGTGGATCGGTAAACCCTGGGCTGAGACAAATTCGCCGCGCTTGACCCGTCGACCGCAATACTGGGCATGCTTGCGGATGGGCTCCAGATCCAGAAAGGAGCATTTGGAGGTGTACCCTTCTTCCTGGACGACTACCTTGATGCCAGCCAGCTGGGCCTTGTAGGTCAGCATGCGGATGAAGGTTGAATGAGGAATGGCAACGAAGTTCTGGTTGTTGACGGAGCCGATCTGCACATTTTGTTTCCAGCCCTTGTTGTGTCCGATGATCAAAGTACCAAGCCGTTCGGACACCATCCAATCTACAATATACCGGCTGGCCCAATGCAAATAGTGCTTGACCTTGCGGTTGCGCTTGTCGGTCAGGGCAGTGAGACGGTGAGACGTATGCTGTCCCCTGGGCAGGAGAGCTTGCAGGTCGGCCTTCAGTTTATTGTAGTAGGCGTTGACACTCTTGAGCGGTCTGCCGTTAACCAGAAAGGGGGTGATCCCCTGCTTGTTTGAGGTTACAGCCGCAAGGATGTCAATGCCCAGGTCGAGACTGGCCGCCCAGGCAGGGTTGAGCTTATTTGCAGTGCGGGATTTGGGTTTGACCGTGTAGATCACTTCGACGACATAGTGAGATGCATGCGGAACGATCCGAACTTGCTGTACCTCCTTGTGTTTTGTTTGGATGACCAGGTTCAATTGCGATGGACAGATCCGACCTTCCTTCAGAGCCGGCTGGCTGATCGCCTGACGGGTGTAAACCAACAAGTTGCGCCCGTTTAATTTGGGCTTGTAGTGCGGCAGTTTCGGCCGGCCGGTAAATTTACCGGGGCATTGCTGGTAGGCAGAATGTGCCTTCCAGAATGTGTCCCAGGCACCGCAGACCTGCCGCACGACCCATTGGGCCACCTTGGCGGGTAGCGCCCGGAACTCGGGCGTGTCTTTCAGCATGTGAGCCAATTTTGCATAGGTTGGAACAGTCTCATGCTTGAAGAAGCTTTGTCGGAGAATGTAAAGTGTGGCATTATAGAGGTTCTTGGATGCAAAACAGGCCGGATCGATGACGGCGAATCGTAAATCCTGTCGATCAATGATGTGTTGTTCCACCAGCTGCATGGCTCATTAATAGCACAAACGTTCTTTCTTGTCAATCCTTGTACAAAAATTGAATGATCGTATTCG
>CAWAAC010000006.1:0-17664 GCA_963779935.1 uncultured Chloroflexia bacterium
CGCGGGATCCAAGCCGTTGGATTCAAAATGTCCGGGATATGATCGCCTCTGGAGCCAACTGGCAGTTGATCACCACCTTCAGTGAGTGGGGGGAAGGCACTGCGGTGGAACCTGCCACCCAGTGGTCCAGTGCTTCAGGCTACGGCCAGTATCTGGATGCATTGCATACGAACGGTAATTAAAGGTTCTCCTGCCTCGTGGCAATTCATCAACCTAAAAATCCGGCAAAAATCAGCTCGTTGTGGATTTCGATATCTACTGTTGCGTAATCTAACAGTTTATAATCCTGCCTTTCCCGGGCTTGAAGCACGTATGCCTGGAGCCAATAAGTGCGACAACACAGGAGAGCAACTCCCATAATTAAAGAGGGAAAGTAAAAAATATCCCCCATGATCGCAGGATTGCGAGAGTGGATGCCAGGCCTCCAGAATCAGGAATATTGCGAGGCAGGAATAACTGGCCATCACCGCTTCAATAGTGCCTGTAAAAAAAAGGATTGAAATGCGTAAGAAGACCATTTATCGGTTAGCAAGTCTGTTTATCTTAGTTGCGCTGGTGTTTGCTTCCAGCCTGGTAGCGCATGCCTCGGCGGCTACCTTCAACCCGGTTGCGGATGCCTACGTGTATGCATCCTCTCCAACCAACAACTACGGTACCAATGTCTCGCTGCGGGTGGATGGCAGTCCCATCATGCGCAGTTACCTGCGCTTCACGGTAAGCGGGTTGGGTGGCGCGGCCGTCCAATCTGCCATTCTGCGCATCTATGCCAACAGCGCCAGTACTACTGGTTTCTCTGTGCTGGGGCTGTCGAATAATAGCTGGGCTGAAACCTCGATCACTTATGCCAATGCCCCGGCGCCGGGCAGTTCCATTAACAGCTCAAAGTCCTTTGCCGCAGCCAGCTGGGTGCAGGTCGATATCAGCAGCTACATCAAGGCGGAAGGCACGTACAACCTGGTGCTGACCACCACCGGGACTCAAACCAACCTGGCCTCGCGCGAGGATACGGCTGGTCATGCACCGCAGCTGGTCATTACCACGGGAAGCGGGGGTGCGACCACCACGCCTTCCAAAACACCCTCCCAGACCGCCACGCCTTCGAACACCCCGACTCCGCTCCCGACCGGCAGCGGGTCCGGCAACGTGCTGATCCTGGCTGGTGACATCTGCAAACATAACGTGGGTGATTTCGACTTTACCCCCAATTGCAAGAAAACCGGTGACTTGGTGCGCAGCCTACTGGCTGCCAATCCGGGCGCGCAGGTGCAAACTCTCGGCGATAACGTCAATAACGATGGCGGCGTATATGCCTATGACGCCGAGTACACCGACCTGTATGGCCCGAATTGGGGCAGCTTCCTGAGTGTGACGCATGCACTGATGGGCAACCACGATACCTACCCGCCGGGTGGCGATGCGGCGTACTTCAGCTACTTTGGTGCAGCCGCTGGACCCAAGCCAGGCGGATATTACAGCTATAACATCGGCTCCAGCTGGCACATCATTGTGTTAAATGCAGAGTGCTCCGAGGCGGGTGCGGGTGGTTGTGGGGTGGGAAGCGTAGAGACCAACTGGCTGGCGAGTGATCTGGCTGCCAACACCAGACCTTGCATCATGGCGGCCTGGCACCAACCGCGCTTTACCAGCGGGCGCCATACCAATGACCCAACCTATGGCCCCTGGTGGAATCTGCTTTACCAGTACAAGGCCGACCTCGTGATGAACGGGCATAACCACAACTACGAACGCTTCAACCCGATCAATCCATCCGAGCAGGCTGATCCCAACGGGATTCGCGAATTCATCGTTGGAACCGGTGGCGCCCCGGGCGATGGTTACACCTATGCATCCCATCCGCTCCAGCCAAATGAAGTCGTGCGTAACCAGGTCGTTCAATACGGAGTCCTGAAGATGACCCTTTCAGCCAGTTCCTATAGCTGGACCTGGCTGCCGGCAGCCGGTTATACATTCACCGATTCTGGCTCGGCTAACTGCCACTAATCGTCGTTTACCCATTGGTTAGTGTAATAAGCAGGCGCCAGCCCTCCGAAAGGGCTGGCGCTTTTTCAATTTGTCATCTCCCTGGAAATCATGGTAGAAAGAATCCCAATTTGAGCGTGTTCAGCAATTCTGAGCATGCACAAATTGCATACTTCACCTTAATATTCAGATCGGCTTTTTAACCCATATGACTTAAGTAGCGTGGCGTTCAGCGCAGGTTATTGTAAAATATGGCATTCTTACTTATTATGAAGATGACCTATGAAAAAAATCATCGCTTTATTCAGGTTGATATATGTAGCATGCATTGTGCCGCTACTCTTAACAGCTTGCCTGTCGGCCATAATGCCGGGCGCGGTAAATTCTCATGGCCCGGTCACCGGACTGGCTATCTCCGGGCCCTCGGTCATTCACAGCGACTGTACGGTAGATGAGGATACCAACCCGATCACATTTAAAATTTCTATTACCACCAATGCCCCGGCTACGGTAATTTACCATCTGGAAGTCTATAATTCTGCCAGAACAATGTTGCTTGACCAGACACCCAACGCCAGGCTGAGGTTTACGTCCGCCGCGACTCAGGAAGTTAATTTGGGAGATATTTATCGAACCGACTGCGGAAATTTCATTATCAAGCTGATCGTTACCGCTCCCAACAGCATGGCTGCTCAGACAACCTGGTCGGTTGTGAACCCCTGATCCTGGTTATTAAAAAGGAGGGAATTGGGGTGTTGTCTGCGTCCTTTTGCGTATCCGCACCAACGCGCGAGGCATCTTGGAAGATCGCTTTGCGGGCTGCCGGGTATGGGTTTGGGATGATAAACAGCCTGACATTGCGCCTCATCAAGAATGGCGACAATGCGGATTGAGAGCAATGGCGACCACACCTATGTTTTCAGCAATGAACCGGAAGAGGCATCATTGCATTTTCTGGCTGAACCGTTGTGTGGTCGCTATTTTATCGAGCGGGTGATCCAGGATAGCAATGATGATGTCGGCGCAGATGGTTTCAGGCCCAAAAATACACCGCAGGGAACACCATACCGCTTTACCGCTTGCGCCCTCTGGCTTATCGCTGCTACCAAGTTCGCTTGGGTTAAAGATTGTCAACGCGATCCCGAATTGACCCAACAACTTGAACTCGAAGCTTTGCCAGCTCTCTCGACAGACAACGTGCGCGGAATGTTGCGGGCGGCCATGCCTCTCGCGCAACTATCTCTCGAAGAAGCCCAGGCTCAAGTCGTTAAACATCTTGTCAATCGTTCCCGTTCAACCGCCGGCCGCTTGCGTAAGCGAAACAAGGCTGATGTTCCTACCTAATGTGATATTGTCAAAATAAGCAGTTTTTCGCATTTATATGAATCACAGGATATCACTTCCCATTCGCTTATATTTTTGACGAAAAAATAGAAATGCGGTAAGCTACAGGAATGAGTGGAGAGCTTACGATAACGACAGAACAAGTGGATTATTTTCCGGTTTTGATAGCGCAAACTGAGCGGATGGACGTTGCGGAGTTGCTGGACAGGAACTTCACCGTGCATGGGAATTGGCAGGGATTGAGCCTGGGTTGGATAGGAACAACCTGGTTGGGACATATTCTTTCGGTGGGGGATCATCGGCTGAACCATGTGCAACCATGGGTAGAAAAGAACCTGCTGACGGTGCAAATGGGTATCCAGCAGGCAGTCACTGGCCTGGATTTTACCGATGATCGGTTGGAAAGTGTTCTGGATGCGCTTAGCGACGATGAAGGTTGGGCAGCATTTGAGGCGGAATTGAATCAACGGAGCCTGCGGGTGTACGATTTGAAGGTGGAAGTGGTGCGAGTGGACAGCAGCACAGCCAGCGGCTACGTCTCGGTGACGGAAGATGGGTTGTTCCAGTTTGGGCATAGCAAGGACCATCGGCCTGACCTGCCCCAGGTGAAGGTGGTGCAATCGGTCTTGGACCCTCTTGGGATGCCTGTGGCCACCCAGGTGGTGTCGGGAGAAAAAGCTGACGATCCCTTATATATTCCGGCTATCGGGCAAGTACGCAAAGGGCTGGGGAAACGGGGATTGCTGTATGTTGGTGACAGCAAGTTGATGTCGCTGGGCAATCGAGCTTACATTCAGGCTGGTGGTGACTATTACCTGGGGCCTTTCTCGAAAGTAGAGATCCCGGATGAAGATATGGATATCCATCTGCGACCAGTGTGGAGTGGTGAACAGGCTTTGACGCCGGTCTACCGTACCAATACTGAGGGAGAAGAAGAAGAAATTGCTGAAGGGTTTGAACGAGAAGAAAGAATGACCGCCACGGTGAATGGGGAGGAGCTCGTCTGGATAGAGAGACGACTGTTTGTCCGCTCGTTCATGTATGCCAAAGCCTCCGAAACTGCCTTGCGAGAACGACTGGACCAAGCTCAAGCGGCCCTGGAAGCTTTGAATGAGCGCAAGCAGGGCAAGCGACACTTCCTGGAAATCGCCCCCTTGCGTCAGGCTGCCGAAGAGATCGTACGCCAATACCGGGTAGAAGGGCTGCTGAATTTGAACTTCACCGAGCAGGTTCAAGAACGAAATGTGCACCAATATGGAGATCGGCCTGCGGAAGTGCGCATCGAATGCGAAGTTACCCTGGGGGTCAGCCGGAATGAAACTGCGATCGAGCAAGCAGGCGCCCATTTCGGCTGGCGAGTATATGGGACAAACCACTCGACAAAGCATCTGCCCCTGCCGAAAGCGGTTCTGGCTTATCGGAACGAATACCTGGTGGAAAGGGGCTTTGCCCGTCTGAAAGGCAGAACGTTGTCGCTGACGCCCATGTACTTGAAGGAGGATGATCGAGTAACCGGCTTGATCCGCCTGTTGTCGATTGGCTTGCGAGTGCTGACCTTGCTGGAGTTCGTCGTTCAACGTGGATTGGCCGAAAGCCAGGAAAAACTGGCCGGGTTGTATGCTGGAAATCCCAAACGAACCACGGTCACCCCTCGGGCGGAAACCTTGCTGGAGGCATTTAAATCCATTTACCTGAACACCGTTACGATTGGCGAGCAAATTCACCTGCATATCACGCCACTTTCAGATCTTCAGTTGAAAATTCTGAGCCTATTGGGTTTCTCGCCAGATATCTATTCCCGATTGGCTGCCAATTCTCAAAAACCACCATAAAAATGAGCGAATGGGAAGTATCAGATAATGTGTGAACAACAAACGCTTCACGAGCTAGGATGTTTTTGTCGGCCCGGATGCGATTAGTCAATGGGTAATCGCCAGGAGATTTATCTCCCAGGCGGCTATGATAACAAGAAAAATGCCGGCGATGTACGGGTGGTGTGAGAGGATGCGGTTAGCCGCCGCCTCCTAATCGATTTATTTAAGGCTGGTAACCAAAAGCTGTTACTTCAGCTTGTAAAGCGCCTGTGTTCAGACCAACCGGCAGTGGCAATTTCAGCGCATAACCCATGACTGCCCCCGGGGGGACCAAATCGGTGATGGGTAGTTGCACATTCCCAACCGCCACGATCTTCCCATCCGCCTTCTGCTTAATTACCATCAAAACCAGCCCTGTTGTGATGCTGTTTTGGGAATCGTTCTTCACTTGCCCGCTGAAAATCGCCATATCATTTTCAATGGATTGGGTCGGGGTAAGCAACAGTAATTTCACCGGCGGCGTATTTGTATTCCAGCTCAGGAACGGCTCCAGGCGCACACTGACATTGATATTTGTTTCCTCCCCACTCAGGGCCTCTGGCAGGTTATTGAGCGTACCCCAATTGTTGATGTCAAAGGGCAGCGTCTCGCCCGGGGACAGTGGGACCCAGGTGACATATTGACCAGCATCCAGCAGTTGGCTATTAGCGGTTGAATAGATCCCGGCCTGCAGGGCAGTCATCACCGGTTTTGTGCTGGAATTGGTCAACTGGCCCAGCAGGTGGAAATGCCCGCCAGAATCCGTGTAATGCGAAAGGATCTGCACATCTTTTGCCGGGTCAAGCGTCTGGGCGGAAGCCGCAGCCTGTACCAGCACATCCATGAAGAACTTGTGCGAGCTGATCGCAGCACCAGATCCGGGTGGCAGTTCTACCGTAGCGCGTATCGCTCCGCGTTCACCGGGAGCCAGGTAACGCGGCGTCACCTGAGCATAATCGGCGCTGATCATGCTGCCCTTGCTGTCATATACTGCCGCCATGAGCCCGTTCACCAGCACGGTTTGCGTGCCGGGGTTAACCACCTCGCCGGTGACCTCAGCCTGCCCGGCGCTGTCCACGGTCACTTTGTCGCTACTAATATCAACCTGACTGCGTTGAGCCGGCTGTGCCAGGTAGCAGTCGGCCACTTCCACTTCGAAATGGTCAAAGTTGGGGATAGTCCGGTCGATCCAGGCTATGAAAGGTGCCTCTTCGCCGGGTTTCAGATCCAGCGGATTGGCAGTGACATCCTCGCCCTGGTCGGCCTGACGGTCAAATTTTGTGCGTGTTTCCACGCCTGTCCCCAGAGACCCGATCACCAGGTTGGATTTATTCTCGATCTCACCCATCACCCGCCAGGCGCCGGCGGAAATCCTTGAACCAGTGGACATTCAGGATCGGCACCTTGACTGGTTTGCAGATGCCGGTGGCAGGGTGAGGGGTGGGTTGGCCCCACAAGTAGTGCCCGATGGGGGCACAAGCTGAGGTTCCCGCCATGAGGAAAAAGAGTATGAGCAGGCGCAACACCCATTTGTGCGATTGCATTGTCTCCAGGATCAATTTCTTCGTCATGACCAATACCTATAAGACTTACTTTTCCTTTCTTAATAAACAAAGTCACTACATCCCGCGCAGTGGTGTCCCGGCTGGTTAGATTGAAAGAAGGTCTTGCACGCATTCAGGGAGAGCGGATAAATCGCTCTCCCTGAATAGCTTGGATCCGATCCCTTGAGATGGAGAAGGTGCTCTATTTGTTTATGGTGAATGTATCCACCACCGCACCGGAATTATTGAGAACTTTGGCTGTCAGAGTGTTACCGACGATGGTGAATTCAGCGAAACCATAGGACTGGCTGGTAACCACAATATCGGGTTGCCCGGAAAGGGGTGTGTATAGCGGAGCGCCACCGCCGCCAACCGTCAGTTCGACGATGCCGTTCACCATGGCACGGGCATAGTAATGATTGTGCCCGTTTAATACCATTGCCACTCCATATTGCTCGAACAACGGTTGAAGATCAGTTTGCACGGTAGTGTTATCGGCGTGACCGCCGCCTGCAGACCATCCCGGCTCGTGGAATACGACGATCTTCCAGGTTTTGGTGGAAGCTGCCAGATCGGCCTTAAGCCAGTTGTTTTCTACCGAGCCGGTCGTGTAGGTAACGTATTGATCCACGATCGCAACGTGCATGGGACCATAGTCAAACGACCAGTACAGACCGCCGGGCAGGAAAGGCTCGGGCCAGTATTGGCTCCAGAAAGAGGCGCTGCTCTCGTGGTTCCCACGGGTGCCGATATCTGAGATATTGGCATCCTGCGTGCGGATATTGGTATAACTTGGAGCGAACCATTCGCTCATCCAGGCCGCATCATTATCGGAGCTGACCCAGTCGCCTACGTTCAGGTTGAGTGTCTGGAAGGCCGGGTCCGCCTTGTAAGCAGAGATCACTTGGCCGGCAATACCATTGTGGATGTTGCCGTTGGTGCGCGTATCGCCATATGCGAAGAATTTGATATTGGTGGCAGTAGTGGCCGGAGCAGCATAGAATGTTCCGCCAGAGCACTGCGAGCCTGTTACCACCCGGTAGTTATATTTGGTGCCAGGTGTCAGACCGCTGATGTCATAGGTATACAGGTGGGTGGTGGTATTGTTCGGGGTAACTGCCACGTTGCCGGTTGTATATGTCGTTCCCGTGCCCCACTGCATCTGGAAGGTGGCATTGGAAGTCCACTGCCAGAAGACGCGCATTTTGGTATTGTCACCTGTAAAGATCAGGGTTGGTCCTTTGGTTAAAATCACCGGAGTGCAGGCTGCCACCTCGGTGGGAGTAGCGCCTACCGAGGTGGGAGTCTTGGTGGGCGGAATGGGTGTATGAGTTGGAGTCGGCCCAGTTAGTGTTGCCGTTGGTGCACCGGGGGTATTAGTCGGCGCAGGTGTGGAGGAACCATTCAATGTCAGGACCAGTTGAGGCGCATTTGCGCCAGATTCTCGTGAAGCCAGGCTGATTGCCGTCGAACCCGATGTTGAAACTCCAAAGGTATAAAGTCCATCCGCGGTTACATAGGATGTCACATCCATGGAAACCCAACTCCCACTCGTGACTGCCGCAGAAGTGGCGAGGGTGCTACCCATGGCCGGGGCATTGCTTGATGTTATGGTCGTTTCACCCCAGGTCGTGTCTGTTACCGATTTTGTAACCAGACCCGAAGTGGAAGCGGAATTGGCGTGAAGCTTGAGTAGCGCCTTGGTAATGGGCCCACTCAGGCCGGAAACGTTGAAGCGCAGATAGCTGTTTACAATTGGCGAATTATCCACCCGCAGGGTGGTGCCGGTTCCATAATTGATCGAAGGGTTGCTGGCGTCTACATAGGCGTCTGCTGCGGGGACTAATGTGACAGTTTGCCCGCCCGGATTGGGGGTATTGGTTGCCGCTGGTTGGGTCGCCGTAGGTGTGGATGGAGTGGTGACGGTCACGATCAATTGCGGAGCATGCGCGCCGGATTCGCGCGATGCCAGGCTGATTGCCGTTGAACCAGAAGTGGAAACGCCAAAGCTGTACGAGCCATCGCCGGTGATAAAGGAAGTCACATCCAAAGTGACCCAGGTACCGCTGACTACCGCCGAAGAAGTGCCCAAAGTGCTGCCCATGGCCGGGGCGTTGTTAGCGGTCAGGGTGGTTTCTCCCCAGGTATTATCTGCCACTGTTTTGCCTGTCAAGCCGGAGGTGGAGGCCGAATTGGCATAGAGCTTAAGCTGGGCCTGGGTGACAGGTTGGCTCCCTAAGCCAGAAACAGTAAAGCGCAGGTAGCTGTTGACTATTGGCGAACCGTCCACTCGCAAGGTTGTTCCGGTGCCGTAATTCGTGGTGGGACTGCTCGAATTAACATATGCATCTGCTGAAGGAGTAAATGTGACATTCTGGGTCGCCACAGCGGAATTGTTTTTCCCCCCTCCCGTGATTGGCACGAGGCCGCCAAGATAGGTCTTGTCTTCATGGATCGATCTGCGAATTACATAAACCCCGGCTATCAATAAAGCCAACGATATTACGATCACCCCAATAATCCGAAAACGCTTATTCTTGATCATTAAATTTTCCTTGTGTTGTACTATTTTTTCCGAAAGGTTGCCTCCACGGTTGGCATCCTTTGGGACTAATCTCGGTTTTGAGTTAAACAGCTCAAACGGGTTAAAAAACGAAATCACGAACTCGAAAATTCAAAGCCAAAATGACCTTTATTGTGATGTTTAATATCACAATAAAAGCTGATAATTATCTCCCTCCAACTATGACGCTATCCTGGGCTTTCCAGGGTACCTGCTCTTCCGCTTCCCAGGAGGGCATGAGGAGATATGAATTATTTTTTTTGAGAAAAGCTGATAGCTGTGGTCAGGAAATTAAATTTAAAATTTAATATGGGATAAATCTGGTAAATTTTACCATAATTATGTATAATTAAGTGGAAATACTAGAAAGGAGCGTCAAGCTACCATGTCACTTGATTATCGCGGTCTGGACGATCATCCATGGGACAGTCTTCGGGGTTATCTTTCTACTCGGATCAAGCGGCGCAATTTATGCCTTGCACAGCCTGCAGATAAATTGGCAGACCGAGCAGGGCTTGGAGAGGAACGCCAGGAATATCCAGATCTTCCTGTGGGTCTTGACGGCATGCGTTTGGGTAGCCGTGTTAACCGGGACGTATATCATTTATCCCTGGAACCGCGCGGTCCCTCCGGCGGGCGCGTATGACTTTAGCGCATTTCCGCGCTATTTCTTGGTATCCAGCTCGGTCACCGAGGGCTGGCACGATTTCGGAATGGAATGGAAGGAGCACGTTGCCTGGCTGGCGCCGATTGCCGCCACAGTAACAGCCTATGCAGCCAGCTATTTTGGGCCGCAGTTGGGCCGGAACACCCAGGTACGGCAGGCGATCATGATCTTCTTCATATTTGCTTTTGCTACTGCTTCGGTTGCCGGGCTTTTCGGCGCGCTGATTGCCAGGATTGCACCTATCCAGTGAACGCAGAAAGTGAAAAAACCTGATTATGGAAAACAAAATGGACAAACCAAACGGACCGGTGGCAGCGGCGCTGCTGGCAGGCGGCATCGGCTGCGCCGTGCTGGGAGTGCTCACCTTTGCCAACCTGGTAAATCCTACCAATGCGTTTTCAACATGGCTCAATTGGTATAAGCCGGTCGGCGCCCTGGCCGGTAAGACCAGTCTGGCCACCATTGCCTTCCTGCTGGCGTGGGCGATCCTGGGACTGCTGTGGAGACGGAAGGAAATGCACTTTGGCAGGATCGCCGTGATCAGTTTCATCCTGTTGGCGGTCGGGCTGATCGGCACTTTTCCGCCTTTCTGGGTGCTGTTTATACCGCATATTTCCTTACCATGAGATTGCATCCCACCTAGGAATTAAATTTGGCTCTACCGTTTCTACTGTGAAAACTTGGGCATAGTAAAATTGGCCACAATTGTGTTGCTGAAGCATCAAGAAAAAATGATTTGTAAGCCAAAAATTGGCTTTTGAATCCTCGGATTGAGAGTAAAAATTAGTTTGCTCGAATCTTCACACCAAAAACGGAAGAGCCATAAATTTGTAAGCAGCAATTCATTAGACGTTATCCATTGGTCATAACTTAGGCGGTTAATGGTGGAAGATTGTCTCCGGGCAGACCGGATGGGGCCGGTATCGGCTTTTTGCGGAGACGTTTGACTACGCCCAAATCCTGGTTCTCAGGCGCAGCCAGATATTGGATGGGATCGGTAGCTTCGCCGCGATGGTGAGCCTGAGTGAAATGATACAGGCCACGGAAGACCATCTCCAGCGAAATACGATCGAAGGGCAGCATGAGTTCTTCGGCGACTGCATCGCCCAGATCAACCAGGAGAGCGAAGAACAACCAGGTCGCCCAGACCTGCAGGAGGATGCCGTTTTGCGCACCCGTCCACAGGTACGCCAGGTTGAGCAGGCGTTTAACGGTCAAGAAAGCTTCTTCAATTCGCCAGCGCCGACGATACAGGTCAGCCACCACATTGGCTGGCAGAATGTTTGGGTCGAGTACGCTGGTCAAGTAACGATACCAGGTAGAACCGAAGTGGACTTCGATCAAACGCAAGGAATGTCGGCAAGTGCCGTTCTCTCCACCCAACGTGATCAAGCGGTCGTGGACTTCGGCAGTGTAGCACAAGACCGTTTGCACATTGAAAACAGCATTGGACTTCAAGCGGGTAATGAACTGACCGCCTCGGTCGATCAGATCATCGAAAAAGGTGAAATCGTAGAAGCCTCGATCAAAAATCCACAACATTCCGGCCTTTACCATCCCCAAAATCAAGTCTTCAAAGCCGGTATCATGGGCCAACGCTTCGCTGGTATACCAGATTTGCTCCGGCAGACGTGTGGACAGGTCGATCACCGTGCAGATCTTACCTGCCAGCTCCCCCTCGGCCGTGTCTTTCAAAGCTTTCAGTTTGCGAAACAAGGCTTCCAGGGTCGAACCATCTACCGCATAAATGTGCGGGAAGTTCTTCTGAGCACAGACAATGCACTCAGGCAGTGGGCGTTGGCGAGCCCGCCAGCGCTCCCGCAACTCGGGTAGCAAGCTGAACAATACCTTTTGAAACAGCTCTGCCGGAAACGTGAGTAGCCGTTTGCTCAATGCAGGTTGCGAGACTTTCACGCGACCCGTCCAGAGTGCACCTTCCCGGTTGAGCGTTTTTGTCAACTCGCATACCGAAGGAATTTGCCGCCAGAGCAGTGCCAGGATCGCCGTGATCATCAACGGCAAACCCAGAATGCGCTCCCGCATCTTCAGACTGCGATAGTAGGCCATCTGAGCGTAAATGGCTGGACTTAATAGCTCTTCGAACTGGGCCTGAAGCGTCTCGTCCTCTGGACCAGGCACATTGACCCGCCGAACATGATCAGGATTGCGAGGTTTCTTATGATCTGCCATTTCGCATTCATAACCGATTTAATCCCAAATGTCCAGTCGGTAAGACGCTTAAGTTATGACCAATGGACGTTATCACGTTTTAAGAGAATTGGAATGGCAATGCCAGGGTCTGAAATTCAGGCGGAAATTGTGTAAGCCACAGCAAGTTTCCATGACCTGATCTCGGAAGTTATTTTTACGGGCGCGGCATTGATCTTTAACGATCCGATAGCGCTTGACGCCACCAATGGCGTGTTCGATCCGGATGCGCAAGCTTGAAATTCGGCGATTGCTTTCTTTTTGTTGAGGAGTGAGTTCTTTGCCGCGCGGCTTCTTGATGTGTTGGATTATCGTCACGTTTGCCAAAGCGAAACCCTGAAAGCCGGTATCTTGAGCCAGACTACTCCCTTCCGGTAGAACCAAGCCCGTTTCATCGGCGATTTTCTTGTCATGATGCGTGCCTTCACTAGTCCGAGTCAACGAAATGATCTTGGCCTGTCGATCGGCTAGTACATTGTTCTTGATACAATGGCATTTTTTCCTTTCCGCTGTAGAACATAACCTGGATTTTTAGGTCTTTGGGCCTCTCAATCGGTTCTTCTGTGCCATCCGGGAAGAAAAGTTGTTCTTTTTCATCCACCAAATGCAACTCCTGGACATGCCGGGCAGGTTTCTCTCCTAACGTCGCCAGAGCCTGGTTCAAACAAGAGTGCAGAACGTGAATCCATTTGTTGGCTATCGGTTGAGCCATTTTGAAAACTTCTCCAAAAATATCCTGGGTCGTCGCTTTCCGCAAATACATCATGATAAACAACAGTTTATCTTCGATCGTCTGCAAAGGACTGTTAGCATAAGCCACATAATGAGGCTTCCGTCGCTTTTTTCTTCCAGCGTGTATATCTCCATGTGTTTTAGGAAACTACTTTGAAAAGCAGGCAACAGCGCATGAAATTCTTACGATGTCGATCCAGTCAACGCAAGAAATTGTTTTTCTTTCCTCGAAAATCTGGCATAATAGTCCATTGATGGGCTCCTTCCTCGGTTTGCTGACACTTACTCTGGAAGGATACCCCTCACTTTCTAGCTTTGCAACTTAAATCGTGATAACGTCTATTGAAAAGGAGGCCTTATGAATAGTAAAGCTTTATTCCTACGTTTGTTCGGCGTTCTGGCCATCCTCTCTCTTACCCTGGCGGCTTGCCTGCCTGGTATTGCTACACTCCCCTATGTAACTCCAAAATCCGAACTGGTCGAATGTCGCACCGGGCCGGGCACGACCTACGCTCCGGTTGCAGCCATCGGTGCGGGTAAAAAAAACCACATCCTTGCGACCATTGGCGATCATTCCTGGTGGGAAATCGGTGACCCGCTTGCCGGCCAGACCCACTGCTGGCTCCCCTCCGCTCAGGTTAATCTCACCGGTGATCCTTCCCAAGTTCCTGTGGTTGCCAATTCTACCGGACTGGTCACCGCCATAAGCATTTCGGGGCCGGCCGTTATCCCTACTGTTTGTTCCAATGGCTTGCCCAACCAGGTCTCTTTTAAAATCTCCATTACTACCGATGGTCCCGCCTCTGTGACTTACCACATGGAAGTGTATGCTAAGGGCAAAGCGCTGTTGCTTATCCAATCTCCTGATGCCGCCCTGACATTTGCATCTGCATCAACCCAAACCTTGAACCCGGGCGGCACTTTTCGAACTGACTGCGGAGATTTTATTATCAAGTTGATTGTTACTAAACCCAATGCCACGGCTGCCCAGACAAGCTGGTCGGTGGTCGGGCACTGACACAGATTAAGGGATCCAGTTTACTGTCCCCGCGTTGCCGCCCGTATTATTGAGGCTCATTGTTAAATTTGTCCCGTCTGGATTTATAACAAATTCCTCGTCTCCGCTGAAACTGGCAATTGTCCGGTTGTCTGGTGAGATTGCCGCGTAGAGACTGGCAGCTTGGATGTTGGTTATTTGTGTGGGCTCCCTGCCGTTCGCCGGCACCGACCACCAATCCGAAGGGATATTATGTGCAGACGCCTCGATTACCCCGAAGAGCCGGTCCAGCCATGGGATGACACGGCGTTGCACAGCCGGTGGAGCACTGAACAGAACGGTTTTTCCATCCGGCAAAAAGATCGGCGCGTCGATGATGTTGGTGGCATTGGGTCTGGAGAGCATGATCTGTTGGGGATTACTCACATCATTATTCGCCACGAACAGCTTGTAGGTCATATCATCCGGATTTTCGGAGACATAGATCAGCTTGGATCCATCTGCAGATAAGCGCGGCCAGTATGCCTTGTCCAGAATCAATTCCGGATATCCGCCCGGATAAGTTGTTTATGTCCCGATTGATTTCAATATCGAGATATTGGACAAACTGTTGGCATATGGTTTTGACCGGTCACTAAAAAACCTTTTCATTCCGGAAGGAGTGACGATGTATCTTGATGGAGAAGAAATAGAAGCCACTCTAACATGGGTTCGAAAAAACACTGCCCCCGGCTCTTCCATAATCTTTGACTATCAAGATATATCCACCCTGACCCGGTGCAACATTGCGTATCGAGTCCTTAATCGGTTAACCAGCGAGAAAAGGGTTTTCGGTATTGAAAAAGAGCAGGTGGATGCATCACTCACCAGGAAAGGCTTTATCCATTTGGTGGACGTGACTGTCGAGCAACTTGAATCCTTTAAAAGCGCAAAAAAGAATACGCAACCATATACTCTGTACCTCTTGCGCTAAAAACGCCGCGACCCTTTTGACCGGATCCACAGGTAGCGGCGGGGCCGGGGAGCTGCCTTTATCCTTATGTAAAAAACATTTCCGTTTCTCAGGGTCCGGGAGAGAAGACCGATTAGAATACAACAATAAGTCGATCGCCCCGGAATGACGACGGTCGATCTCAGGAGTACATATCTGTCAGTGTACGCATGGTCAGGGAAAAGGCGAACATCCTGATGAGAATGTTCACGATCAGATCAATTTGCTGGTGGGCCGGTCAAATGAAAAGTAACGGCACAGGTTAATGGCGGTGGAAGTATGCCGACATGGCTAAGGTGGCGTCCGTTTACTCTCATCGATCACCGGAATGGATGAGAAGGTGATTGAATACGGGCAGCAGAAGGTGGAATAGGACCCGATCGAACGTCCGCTGGAGAGGGTGCGTTCTGCAATTGGTTGGGTATGGATCGGCTTATTTGATTGTTACCACAAGTTGGGGCGCATCCGCACCCGTTTCGCGTGAAGCCACGCTGATGGCCGTGGAACTCAGGTTGGTAACGCCGAAGCTGTAGGTGCCGTTACCGGTTACGTAAGCTGTCACATCCAGGCTGACCCACACTCCACTGGCGAAAGCTCCGGTGCTGGCCAGCTGGCTGCCCAGCGCCGGGGCGTTGCTGTAATTGGTGGTCGTTTCGCCCCAGTTATTATCAGATACACCGAAAGCACTGATGCCTGAGCTGTCGCTGTTGTTCGAGAAGAGCAGTAAGCGCACCTGTGCAATCGTCCCGCTCAAACCTGAAACCGCGAAGCGCAGATAAGCATGCACATCCGGCGAATCGTCCAGGCGTAGACTGGTGGCGGTGCCGTAATTCGTGCCAATGCTCGCGGCATTGACATAGGTGTCCGCCTCCGGAGTAAAGGTGGTGAAAGTTCCTTCTACGGCCGTAGCGGTTGGGGTCGGGGTATTGGTTGTTACCAATGTTTTGGTTGGGGTGGGCGTCTTGGTCAGGGTGGGCGTCTTGGTTGGGCTGGCCGTCTTCGTTGGAGTGGGCGTGGTTGGCGGAGGAACGGTCGGGGTGCAGGCGACCGTGCCCGAATCGAGCACTTTACCGCTCGAATTATGGTAGGCGAAAGTGGCGCTAGTGGCGCTGAGCTTCAACAACAACACCCCGAAGGCAGTTGGGTTCAGGTCGTTCGAATAGGCCACCCGGCTGTCGGTGGTGGTAAAATTTTGCAAGCCATGCCCGCCCCCGCCGGCGACAAACTCGGTGATGCCATTGGCATTGGGCTGCCCGTTGCCATCCAGCGGCACCCAGCGCTGGTAATCATGGTCGTGCCCGTTTAACACCATACTAACCCCATAAGATGCCAGTAAAGACCAAATGCTCGACATGCTAGTATCGGCTCCTTCGGGCCCGATGTTGAAGAGCGGTTCGTGATAATAGGCGATCGTGCAGGTATTCGCATTGGCTGCCAGGTCCTGCTGCAGCCAATGATACTGGGCCGAACTGGTCGTGACGCCTATTTCGGAGCCGTTCGAGTTCAGGCTGATGAAATGCCAGCCGCCCGCATTAAAACTGTAATAGTTGGGAACATTATTCCAGTAATCGAAATAGCCGGCTCCGTTGATCCCATTGGTATATTCGTGGTTCCCGATGGTCGGGTCGGTGATAGCGTTCAGGACTGAGAAGTTGGAAGAGCCATTGCCATACCAGTTATAGAACTCGGCAATGCTGCCGCTTTCATATACATCCCCCAGGTACAGGAACAGGTCTGGGTTCAGCGATTTGATGGTGTTGACCACGTTGGTGGAGTTGGCTTCGCCGCTAGCGCCATCGCCGGCCGCCGCCACTACCAAAGGCTGGCCGCTGGCGGGTTTGGTGCCTGTAACCGGCGTGAAATGGTTACCGTTGACCGGGGTAGTCATGTTCCCGTTCTTGAAGGTCACCGCAATCGAGGCCGGTGTCGTATCAAAGCCATCCCGCATCAATGCATTGGCATACAGAGTGTAACCGGCATCTGCCCATTTGGCGGTCGGCAGGATGAAAGTGTACGCGCTGGAATAATCCGTCAGCAAATAGTTGCTGCCCAGGTAAAAGATCATCTCCTGTACACCCGGGTTGCTGCCGCTTGAAACGGTGACTGTGGCCGTGGCAGTCACTCTGACATTGCCTTCCAGGGTGGCGTTGTTGGCTGGACTGGTGATACAGACCTTCACATTGTACTTTCCCGAGGATGGACCGCTGGAGGTGCACGTTGCCGCGGCAGCTTGCGCGGCCTGTGGCGCGTTTAACTGCGATAGGGTCAATGTGAGGGTAATTATGAGGATGGACAAAATACGTAACGTTTTCATCATAAGGTTCTCTTTAATTTTATACTATCTAAAAATTATGGAAGCACCGCATTTTGAGTGTGCATGGCTCCGCTCCCTTTCGGGTTTGCTATAGCGACTACACACACGCAAAATGTGTACTCCTCTGGCAAACTTGCATAAAATATAATCAGACCTTATTTATCATATTAATCGTACCAGAGGAAAAAGAAAATGTCAATTGTTTACTGTATGCACGCAATTGATACTGTTGGCGAATTCAAAAGTGGGGGATAATCGGGAAAATCCTGAACTGTCCAGGAGACAGATCTGCGATACATAACGCAGGAGTAGAAGATGAGCATCGATCCACAAACCGATTATCCGATTCCTGAAGATACGCAGCGTGTAGACCGAGCCGCTTTTCCGAAAGGCAATTTGTACATGCGAATTCGAAATGAACTTGGGGAGTGATCTACCAGGATGCGCGCTTGATAATCTTCTTTTCATGGT
>CAWAAC010000007.1:0-336218 GCA_963779935.1 uncultured Chloroflexia bacterium
CTCACATTGATGAGGTCGGGAGTTCAAGTCTCTTCGCGCCCACTGTCACATTGATGTCCCCGAAGGGGGAGATCCAGGTCGGGAGTTCAAGTCTCTTCGCGCCCACTGTCACATTGATGTCCCCGAAGGGGGAGATCCAGGTCGGGAGTTCAAGTCTCTTCGCGCCCACTGTCACATTGATGTCCCCGAAGGGGGAGATCCAGGTCGGGAGTTCAAGTCTCTTCGCGCCCACTTTCACATTGATATCCCCGAAAGGGGAGAATCAGGTCGTGAGTTGAAGTATCTTCGCGCCCACAAAAAGACCGCTTACAAAGCGGTCTTTTTGTTCACATTGAAGTCCCCGAAAGGGAAGAATCGGGTTAGAGACATATCCGCCGGTGGGCTGTTCCCACAGGATGGTCTGCAAAACCCACGGCAAAGGTTACAAAGCCCGCTGAAGCAGGCGGCATAATATTTCGCGATAGGAAAGAATGGCATTCCGCTCTACCGCAACCGTCCAAGATGGCTTGCGCAATCGCAGAACATCTACTAATATTGAGCATCCAGATTGTAAAAGTGAAGCAAGGACAGAAATATTATGGGTGCAACGATAAAAGATGTGGCCAGCATGGCGGGGTGTTCGATCAAAACCGTCTCGAGAGTAATCAATGACGAACCTTATGTGAAAGAGGATTTGCGAGGGCGCGTCCAGACAGCGATCAGAGCACTCGGTTATGCCCCCAATATTTCGGCGCGCCGGCTGGTACAAAACAAGTCCTACATGATCTGCATCCTTTTGTACCCCGGGTTCAACCAGGAAGCTTCACAAATCCTTTCAACGGTGATGGATATCACCCACGATGAAGATTATGATATCCTGATCCAACCGTATTTCCCATCGCATAAACGCTCGCGCAACAAGCTGGTGGAATTGATTGCCGAACATCGCATAGACGGGTTTGTGATCACACCGCCATGTGATTCCGACAGCTTCCTGATCGAAATGCTGGTGACTTACAAAGTTCCCCTGGTGCAGATCAACCCATTCGATCCGACCCCACTGATCCCTTCGATCAGCGGTGGAGACCGGGCAGGTGCCTTCCAGATGACCGAGTACCTGATCACGCTCGGCCACAAGTCGATTGCTTATTTGATGGGCTCCCGGAACATGCGCTCCAGTTTTGACCGTCTGGAAGGGTACAAGGCGGCGTTGCAGGCTCACCAGATTCCCTTCGAGCCCAACCTGGTTGAAAACTCGGAAAACACTTTCGACGGAGGCTATACGGCCTGCAAGCTGCTACTCCAGCGGAACGACCGGCTGACCGCTGTCTTTGCGGGCAACGATGAAGCTGCCTATGGGGTCATTTTTGCTCTGCAGGAAATGAACATCCCCGTTCCCCTACAGATATCTGTAAGCGGTTATGAAGACCTGGCTCAATCGAAGAAGATCTGGCCCGGCCTGACCACCATCCACCAGCCGGCCGATGATATGATCGCCCAGGCAACCCATATGCTCATCAGCATATTGAAGGGCAACCCGCCAAAGGAACAACAAATCCTGCTGCCCTCCCGACTGGTGCTGCGCGGATCAACGGGCCCGGTGTGGTGATCGAAGAGCAGAAGGATTACTGAATGAATCTTGTGATGCTGGATATTGACGGGACACTGACCCAATCGTACGAATACGACAAGGAAATCTTTGGACTGGCAATTGGCGAGGTGCTCGGATGCGCCCCGGTGGACGCAGACGTAAATGGCTATATCGACAAGACATCCACTGGCGTAACGGAAGAGGCAATCCGGCGCGTCACAGGGACAAATCCCAATCCAGGGCAAATGGCAGAGGTGAAGCGCAATGTGCTCCGGCGCATCGAAAAGATGCACCAGGAATCCCCCGACACATTTGGCGAAGTGCCAGGTGCCAGTGTCTTCTTGGGAAAATTACGCGAAATGGACGGGATCGGGATTGCAATTGCGACCGGCTGCTGGCGCGATGAAGCCCTGTTCAAACTGCGGGCAAGTGGCCTGAATGTGAACGGCATTCCGATGGCCACATCGGATGATGACCGGAAGCGCGCGCGGATCATGCAGTGGGCAGCCGAAAAGGCACAGGATTTTTACGCCTGCCCTGGATTCGAGCGGATAGTCTACCTGGGCGACGGGTACTGGGATATGCAGGAGGCCCAATCACTGGGGTATGGATTCATCGGGATCGGCCCGCGCATAAAATCGTTAGTAGACAGCGTGGAAAGTAACTGGCACCCGGATTACCTGGAAATTGAAGTTGTGCTCGCCTCCGTTTTGGCTTCGCTTAAACGGTAACGTCACTTCCTGCTACGGCTTTCACAAAGTGTTTTAGTTGTGCAAATTTATTCCCTGACTCCTATCCATGGGCAGGGAAAAGAAGATTTTTGGAATATTGTTGGTAAGGAAAGCTTCCGGACAATACTCCAAAGCTCCTAATTTGCCTCAGCCTTATACTCTTCCTGTTACCAATGGCGCGGATTGTGGTATAAATGGGATATTATTAACAATACATTAACAGAAGAGAAATTGTTAACAAGGCATTAACTTTTTCATCCTTTTTTTAGCAAAATAAATCTTAATTATGGCAAAACGTTTTCGCGTCACTCCACGGACGCGTCTTCACTTTAAAGGAGGATCTTTATCCATGTTTCGTATTTTTAAGAAACGCCAGAACGTTTTTTTGAAACTGATCCACGACCAGGCCTTCCTTACGCTGGAAGGTCTGGAGGCCTTGAAGACCTTTATGATCTCGCACGATCCGGTGGCTTCATCGTTGCTTTCCACCAAAGAGAAAGAGGCCGATGAAGCCCGCCGGATCCTGATCGATGAACTCAATAGAACCTTTATTACTCCCTTCGACCGTGAAGATATTTTCAGTCTTTCCCGGACGATCGATGATGTGCTGGATTACGCCTACAGCACCGTCAGCGAGATGGAAATCATGAAGGTGGAACCGACGAATTACATGCAACAAATGGCTTCTATCCTGAGGGATGCGGCCTATGAGTTATTGATGGCGGTCGACCGGCTGGAAGATCATCCCGGGGTGGCCAGCGACCATGCCCAGCGAGCCAAGGGGCTCGAAAACCGGGTGGAAGAAATGTACCGTGCGGCCCTGGCAGACCTTTTTGGCGGCGCGGAGGATATCCAGGGTGTGATCAAGATGATGAAATCGCGCGAGGTTTATCGACACCTTAGCAATGCGGCTGACCGGGTGGACGAGGCAGCCAACGTGATCGGCGACATCATTGTGAAGATCACCTGAGTCCTGGCAGCATTTGTGTCACCAATCCTTATTGCCATTGTTATTCTAGCGCTCGCGTATGCATTCCTTAACGGCAGAAACGATTCGAGCAGCATTGTCGCGACCATGATCGCGTCGCGGGCCAGGTCCGCGCGGGTGGCCCTGCTTATTACAGCCGGGGCGGAATTCCTGGGGCCATTTATTTTTGGGGTGGCAGTGGCAAAAACGATCGGGCGCGGCCTGGTTGAGCCGGCGGTAATCAGCTCGACGGTAATCCTGGCAGCCATGCTGAGCGCGGTGGCGTGGAACCTTTTGACCGGGTACCTGGGGGTGCCGAGCAGCTCTTCGCATGCCCTGGTGGGTGGATTGATCGGCGCAGTAGCCATTGGAGCGGGATGGAAAACGATTGAGGTTTCCGGGCTGGAAAAGATTCTGATCCCGCTATTTGCAGCCCCACTGATCGGCTTTGTGATCGGATTCATCATCCTGCGGATCATGATCAGGTTGAGCTGGGAAGCTTCGCCCAGCATTAATAAAGTCTTTAAGCGCAGCCAGATATATACCGTGATCGTGCTTGGGCTCAGCCACGGCAGCAATGACGGCCCAAAAGCCATGGGGGTGATCACGCTGGCGCTGATAACCGAGAAGTTATTGAACACGTTTATCGTGCCTACCTGGGTTATCCTGGCGTGTGCACTGGCAATGGCAGCCGGCACAGTCATTGGAGGAAGCAGTCTGATCCGTACCGTGGGAGGCAGGTTCTACAAAATTTCGCCGATGGATGCCTTTGCCACGCAATTAGCCTCAGCGATTGTTGTGATGATCGCCTCACTGACCGGCGGACCGGTGAGCGCCAGCCAGGTGATCAGCTCATCAATCATGGGCGTGGGCGCGGCCGAAAGGCCAAATAAAGTGCGTTGGAAAATTGCCCAGAACATTGCCACCGCCTGGTTACTGACCATCCCTGCGACTGCCTTGATCGCAGCGCTGGTCTACAAATTGCTGACGCGGAGTCTCCAATAAGGGTCTCTAAAAGGCAACCAATATCTTATAAAGAGAATTTCATCAAAAGGAGAGCCGGCAAACATGACAACCGTTCTCATCGTTGTAATCATCCTAGGTGCCAGCTTCGATTTCCTGAATGGCATCCACGATTCAAGCAACGTGGTGGCCACGATGATCTCGTCCAGGGCGTTCTCTCCACAAGTTGCTTTGGGAGTAACTGCCGTCGCTGAGTTCTCAGGACCATTTATATTTGGAGTAGCGGTAGCGAAAACGATTGGCAATGGGATCGTCGATTCCAATCTCATCAGTACCCAGGTGCTTCTGGTAGCCCTGGTTAGCGCGATAATGTGGGATCTGCTGACCTGGTACTTGGGATTTCCGAGCAGCTCTTCGCATGCACTGATTGGCGGCCTGCTAGGGGCGGTAGTTATGGCAGCGGGTTGGAAAGCAATCGAACTGCCTGGGTTGGAGAAAACGTTAATCTCTTTATTTTCATCCCCTCTGCTCGGCCTGGCGGTTGGTTTTATATTCATCCGGATTATTTTGCTATTAAGTTGGAAGGCCACCCCTCGCATTAACGGCTTTTTCAAGCGCAGCCAGATAGTGACCGGCATTACCCTGGCGCTCAGTCATGGTGCCAATGATGCCCAAAAAACCATGGGTGTGATCACCCTGGCGCTGGTCACTTCAGGTTATTTGAAAGTTTTTGCCGTGCCCCAATGGGTTGTGCTATTGTGCGCCTCGATGATCGCATTGGGCACATCCATTGGTGGATGGAGATTGATCCGGACCCTGGGAGGCAAGATCTACAAAATCCGGCCGGTGGACGGGTTTGCTTCCCAGCTGAGTTCGGCAGTGGTTATCCTAGGTAACTCGTTGCTGGGCGGCCCGGTCAGCACCACCCAGGTGGTCAGTTCGGCTATCATGGGCGTGGGTGCGGGTGAACGGGCCAATAAAGTGCGCTGGGGGGTTGCACAGGAAATCGCGATGGCTTGGCTGTTCACCATCCCGGCGACCGCCCTTTTTTCTGCCGGTCTTTACTGGATAATCGAACGGTTCATCCATTAATTTCAGGCAATAACAGTCGCTTTTTAGAATAGCATTTTAGCACCTGAAGGATGGAAGGCCGGCCAAGGTACCATTGGAGCAATTGGATAAACCAGCCGCTGAAGGCCACCTGCCCAGCGCTGATTAGTTCTTCCAACTCATCCAGGCTGTAAGATGCAATCTGCTCGACCTCAAAGGGATCAAAGCGCACTCTGGCTGGATCAACGCGACCTTCGTACAACTGACAAATTTGCCTGTCGTTAGGACCATAACCCATTTTAAATTTGATCAATGCATGGATTTTAACGCTCCTCAGGCAAAGTTCTTCTGCCGAGCCGCGCAGGGCAGCTGCGCGATAGCCTTCTCCAGCTTTGACATGCTCAGAAACGGAACAGTCCAGTGCCAACGGGCTGGTATTCCGCCAGCGGCTGCGTTGTTGTACAACCAGTTTATTCTCGGGTGTGATCAGAAAGATGTGGACACCGCGGTGTTGCAAGCCGTGCTGGTGAACCACGGCTCGCAATTCCTGGCCGATTACCAGGTCGGCATCATCGACAACATCGAGCAATTCGTCAGGCATGCTTATATCAATCAATTCACATTCAATTCCTATAGAGTCTGTGGAAAAATCGCGTCGCGCTCATCCCCCTGCCCCCTTACCCTTCGGGCATGCTTTGCGATTCCTCCGGGAAGAGGGAAAGATACAAGATTTTATATTGCGAGCGCTTCTCGGTTGCAATATAAAACCTCGCTACCCGCGCTCCCACTCAAGCAGAGTTACCGAATGCATTTTTTATAAGATAGAGGACACAAAGGATGATCCTTTGCGTCCTCTATCGGTTCTTACTCCAGATGTAACTCAGGGCTAGCCGGCGAAATAATCAACCGCCTGTTTGACGTGCAGCACACCATCAAATTTCAGGCTTTTTTCGCCTTTGGTCAGGCGGCCTTTCTCGCCATTCGGATCACCCAGACAGGTGACGATAATATCGCCACTATTAACATCTTCCTTCTCGGTATAAGCATTGGTGGTCACGATCACGTGGGTTCCGGCCGCTTTGGCAGCCAACACGCCATTCTTGGAATCTTCAACCACCATAACTTCATCCGGTTTCAGCCCGGTCTTGGAGAGAGCCAGGTTGTAGATCTCAGGATCAGGCTTTTTATGGCTGACCACATCCCCGGCCAGCACGATATCGAATTTAATGTCTGAAAGGATCTTCTCGGTGATAGCTTTGGCAGCCTGCTCGTTGGAAGTGGTGCATACGCCGATCTTCAGGCCGGCAGCCATGGCTTCCTGCATGAAGCGATGAATGCCCGGGCGCAGCGGCAGTTTTCCGGTCTCGATCAACTCGACGAAAATAGCCGTTTTGCGCTTATGCATTTCCTTGATGAGATCATCCACCTTTTCTGGAGGAACCGGCTTGCTGAAACCCTTGGTCTGCAGGTGGTGCTTCATGCGCTCCTTCCCGCCGGCGATCTGGAGCAACTCGTGGTAATAATCCACGCTCCACTCATCGGTAAAACCGAATTCCTTGAAAGTCATGTTGAAAGAGACACGGTGGCCATCCCGTTCGGTATCGATGATCACACCGTCCTGGTCAAAGAAAACAGCTTTTATTTTTCCCATATTAAGTCTCCTGAGATACTCAAGAACCTTTCCAAAAATTCAGAATAACGGTACTTCTAAAATTTTCGGGTATATGTTTATTTTTAAGCGATCCAGATTACTTCTGGGCAAAGAACTCGTGCATGACATCCACTGCCATCTGGTTCTCTTCCTTGGTGCCAATGGTGATGCGGAACCAGCCATCGCTGCCGTATTTTTCGGATTCGGGGCGGAAGATCAGGCTCTTCTTTTCGGCGAAGGCGACCATTTCCTTGCCCTTCTTGCCGGTTGCGCCACAATCGAAGAGAATGTAATTGGCTTTGGAGGGGAAGACCACCAGTCCGGGGACATCGCTGACTGATTCCTGGATGAAATCGACGGCGCGGTTGTTGAAATCGACGCGGAATGCGAGGGCTTCGGTATCTTCGAAGGAGGCCAAGGCGGCCCACATGGGGATGGTTCCAACGTTCCAGGGCAGGAGAGCGGCGGAGATCTGGGCGATCACATCCTTGTCGCCGAGGGCATAGCCAAAGCGCAGGCCGGCCAGTCCATAAGCCTTGGAAAGAGTGCGCGTGACGATGACATTCTTGTATTTCTTGATCAGGCCTACCTGGGACATGCCCAGGCCGGCGAACTCGACATACGCCTCGTCCACTACCAGCGGGATGCCGGTTTCGGCAATGCGGATGAAGTCCTTGGTGTCCATGAAGTTGCCGGTGGGGTTATTCGGGTTAGCAATGGCGATGATCTTGGTCTTGTCGGTGATGGCTTTGAGAACCCCATCCGGATCAAAGTGCAGGTATTTATCCTTGTAGATCATCGGGACGGAAACCATCTTGGCGCCAAGGATCTTGCCACGCAATTGATAAATGCCGAAACAAGGGGTCATCTGGATGACTTCATCACCGGCGTCAATAAAACAGCGGAAAACGTTGTCATAGACTTCGCTGGAGCCATTACCGATCATCACATTTTCGGGTCCATCCAGACCATTGATCTCGGCGATCTTGCCGCGCACGATCAGGCCCTGATCGGGATAGCGATTGGCCATCTTGCCATATTTATTGATGGCTTCCAGGACCTTATCAGAGGGCGGATTGGGGTTTTCATTGGACATCATGCGATGGAGGTCTGGCCTTCTCCAGGCCAATTCGATATGACCGGAGATGTACATTGGGATGCCTTTGACCCAGGGAACGAAATACTCTTCTACTTTTTTCATGACCGACTTTCTCCTTTTTTTTAATTTTCAAAGAAACCGAATTGATAATTCAGGATAAGTTCGCACTTTGAAGGCGTGTTGCTTCGTACCCTTCGGGTATGCTTCGCGACTACACACCTTCAAAATGCGGCTCTATGTTTATTTCGGGATAGAAATTTCCTCAAGGAAAAGTGAGGTACGGAGACTTGCACCTCACTCTTCCCCTGTGGAAATAATATTAAGACTTATGCCTTGCCGGCGCAGCCGAGGATGTCGATCCAGTGACCGACGGCGTTGCGGATGGCAACTTTGACGGCTTCGTCCACCTTGCCGGGATCATATTCTTCCCGGTGGGCCGAGATGTAGTCGAATTGAGCATCGAGCATGGTACGCTTCAATTCGGTGGAGACATTGACCTTGGCGCCGCCCATGGCAATCAATTTCTTGATGTAGTCTTCGGGGAGACCGGTGCCGCCATGCACCACCAGAGGTGTCACGATCGTTTTGCCGTTCAGCATCTCGTTGATCTTGCCAAGGCGTTCAAAGTCCACTTTGGGATTCTTGGTCTTGTAAACTCCGTGAGCGGTGCCGATGGCGGGAGCAAAGATATCCAGACCGGTGCGCTCGACGAACTCGACCGCCTGCTTCGGATTGGCCAGCTGGGTCTCGTCTTCGGAGACCTTGATCTGATCTTCCACGCCGCTGACAGTGCCCAGTTCGCCTTCCACGGAGATATTGCCGACCTTATGGCAGTAATCGACAATTTCCTTGGTCTGGCGGATGTTTTCTTCATACGGCTGCTTGGAAGCGTCGATCATGATATTGGTATAGCCGGCATCCGCGCACTTCTTGCAGTGCTCGATCTCGGTGCAATGGTCCAGGTGCAGGCAGATCGGGATGGGAGCCGATTCGGCGATGGTGCGGTAAATGGCCACCAGCACATTGACGCCCAAGAATTTGGTCGGTTTTACGGAAGTCTGAATGATCAACGGAGCCTTCTTGGCAACCGCGGCATCGACCACGGCTTCCATTTGAACCAGGTCGGTAATATTGAAGGCGCCAACAGCATATTTCTCTTTGGCTGCCACCATCATGATTTCTTTTGCATTTACGATTGACATACTACATCTCCTCAGAGTACCGGATTTTAGATTCTGTCTAGTTTTGCGGTCGATCGTTATGCTCCCTTGGCTTGACCGCCTGCAGGCACAAGGAATTATTATAAGGCCCTTTTGCCCGGTTACGCCCGGATTCGTTCGCCTTTTGGATCCCATAAGGGCGATTGGGCAACCACGGCACCGACCTGCTCGCCAAGGAATTCGACTTCCAATTCCGTACCGGCTTTGGCAAACTCGATCGGCAGGTAGGCATAAATGATGCTCTTCTCAACGGAATAACCATAGCCGCCGGCAGCCACCCAGCCGATATTTTTGCCATCCTTGGTGTGGATCGGCTCCTTGCCCAGGGCAATAGTGCGGTTGTCGGAAAGCGTCAGGCAGCATAACTTGCGTTAATCCCGGCTTCCTTCTGCTTGAGAAGGGCTTCCTTGCCGATGAAATCCTTTTTATTCAATTTCACGGCAAAACCCAGGCCGGCTTCGAGCGGAGTATAGTCCGGACTGATCTCGCTGCTCCAATAGCGGTAGCCTTTTTCCAGCCGCAGGGAGTTGATGGCCTTGTAACCGGCCGCGACCAGGCCTTCGGATTGCCCGGCAGCCCAGAGCGTATCCCACAGGCGCAGGCCATATTCCATCGGGCAGTAGAATTCCCAGCCCAACTCGCCAACATAGGTGACGCGCGAAGCCAGGGCGGGCACATCTCCTACCAGGATCTGGCGGGAGGTCATATAGGGGAAGCTGGCGTTGGATACATCAGCCTTGGTGACTTTCTCCAGGATGGTGCGTGCCTTGGGTCCCCACAGGCCCAGGCAGGTGTAGGAAGAGCTGGCATCCTCGATCGAGACAGAGCCATCATCCGGCATATTAATCTTCAGCCAGGACAGATCGTGCTGGCCAAAAGCGGTGCCAGTAACGATAAAGAAGCGTTGCTCGTCCAGGCGGGTGACCGTGAAATCGCACTCGATGCCGCCGCGCTTGTTCAAGCACTCAGTATAGATAATGGTGCCTACCGGTTGGTCGATGTCGTTGGCGCAAACATTATTCAAGTAGGCCAGCGCGCCGGATCCACGTACCTCGAATTTATTGAATGAAGTTTCGTCGAACAGCCCGGCGTTCGAGCGGGTGTGCAGGTGTTCGTACCCAATGGCACGTGACCAGTTGTGGTGGGCCCAGCCTTTCGGCTCATGCCCGTGGCGGGCCAATTCTTCATAGGGCTTGAACCAGTTGGGACGCTCCCAGCCGGTCTTCTCGCCAAAGTAGCAGCCCAGTTCCTGGAGACGATGATAAGTGGGGGAAAGGCGCAGGCCGCGGCGGGACATGCGTTCCTCGCCCGGGTAATGAATATCGTAATACTGGGTATAAGTCTCAATGGTGCGTGCGACGGTGTAATCCTGGCTGTTGTAGTTCGAACCGAAGCGGCGAACATCCAGACGCCAGACTTCCCACTCGGGATGTCCATCAATGATCCATTCCGCCATGGTCTTGCCAATGCCGCCGGCGCCAGCCAGCCCGTGGGCACAGAAAGCGCAGGCCACCCAGAAACCTTTGACCGAGGTGGGGCCGAGCAGGAACTCGCCGTCCGGCGTGAAACCTTCCGGGCCGTTCAAGAGCTGCACCACTTCGGCTGTTTCCACCGCCGGGACACGCTTGATGGAATTTTCCATCAGGGGGGTAAAGCGCTCCCAATCGGGCGGCAGGAGCTGGTATTTGAAATTGCGCGGGATGCCGTTCAGGCCAAATGGAACCGGGCTGCGCTCGTAGCCACCCGTGACCAGCCCTCCGACCTCCTCACGCCAGTAGACCAGCAGGTCCGGGTCGCGCAGGGTTGGGAAATTATGTTCGACGCCTTTAATTGGCTTCGTGATGATGTAAAGGTGGGCCATCGGCACAATCGGCAGGTTAAGCCCGACCATCTTGCCAACTTCGCCGCCCCACTGCCCGGCTGCGTTCACCACAATCTCGGTCTCGATAGTACCTTTATCGGTGACCACATCGTGTACACGCCCGCCGACCAGATTGATCTTCTCGACATTGGTGTCGGTAAAGATGCGCGCGCCGCGCTGTTTGGCGCCGGTTGCCAGGGCAAGGGTCAAGCCGGTTGGGTCGATCACACCATCGTTGGGAGTCCAGGCCGCGCCGGCAATCCCTTCCGGATTCATGATCGGGAACATGTCGAGGGCCTCTTTGGGGGAGATCAGGTCCATCGGCACGCCGAAGGATTTTGCCATGCCGACCAGCCGCTTGAGATCCTCCATGCGTTCGGCGGAGGAAGCCAGCCGCAGGCCACCAACCTCGCGCCAGGCGGGATCATGACCGGTCTCATCTTTGAGTTTTCGGTAGAGATCGGTGCTGTAATGCATCATGCGGGTGAGATTGGCGTCCGAACGCATCTGACCGATCAGGCCGGCTGAGTGCCAGGTGGAACCACTGGTCAACTCATGGCGTTCCAGGATGACAACATCCTTCCATCCCATCAATGTGAGATGGTAGGCAATACTGGCGCCGCCGACGCCGCCACCGATGATAACTACTTGTGCATGAGTGGGAAAATCAGACATTCTTATGAACCTCCTTAAGCCATTCATTCCAATCAGGATTTTGGATCTGTACCCTAACACGTTCAAAGAACCGATCGGCATAAGCTCGAAAGTCAAAATCAAGCTTCGAGATGCCGATTTGAACCAATGCCCAGGTAGCTTCCCGCAGATCTGACAGCATTTTCATGATCTGCAAGTGCGCCCAATCGACCGGATAAACCTGTTCGAAATAACAATTCAAGAGCCAAAGGTCCTGCTCTTCGGTCAGTTCATGATGGTCCGAGAAATTAGCCAGGTCGAAATATATATCCCCCATGCCGGCATATTCCCAGTCCAGAACGTACAATCGATCACCGAGCAGGAAATTTGCATTAAGCAAATCATTGTGACACGGCTGGGCTGGCCGAGAGTGGAACTGCAAAGCCTGTCCGCCTGCCTGCATGCATTCGATCAGCTGTTCAAAGTCACCCGGAAATACAACCTGAAAACGGCGGGCGATTGCAGAATAACCCGTAATGACCTGAAGAACATTAAAAGTACCTGGAATATCCGGCATGCTGTGAATTTTATGCAAAACTTGCATGGCCCGGCGGATGGCTTCCGTCTGGCGCATCTCATCCGGTGGAACCGGACACCCGGGGATAAAGCGAGTAACCAGGTACCCATCTGGCTGAATAAAGTAAAAGACTTCCGGAGCGACGCCTGCTTTGCCGGCAACCAGGTTGGCCGCATATTCATATTCCCGGTTGATCCCCAATAGGACGGTATTGGCCCCAGCTATGCGAAGAACAAAAGCCTCTTCGCCAATATCAATCCGATAATTGCGGTTAGTAATGCCACCATCCAGTGGCGTGACTTTCAAGTCAGTGACGCCTGCCCACTTTGGAACACAGACAAGCGCCTCTTCCAGTGTAAGAGCCAAGATTGTTTTTCTCCGCAACAAAAGTGGATGAGCTCGCAGCGGAATGCCCTTTTGAACAGGAAACATTTCCGGCAGGAAACATACCTATTATAATTAAAAAAGCAAAATCTTGCAAATTTCTTCAGATTATTTTATAATCAAGATACAATTGTTCAATTTCTGTCATCCAGTAACCAGCAGGCTGCCCGGGAATTGCCAAAACTTGGAAGGAACAAGAGTGTGTTATTTGGGTTTAATCTGCTAAACACACTTATTATTCCCCACAAACTTGCCAATTTCCAATCGAACAACAAATATCAAATCAAATAAATGAGTAAACCTCTAATTCCCGCACAGCGACGAGAGCGAATCCAGGAGTATCTGGTAGCCAAAAAGATTGTTCGAATGGATGATTTGTATCCTCTGTTGGATGCTTCTGAGGCAACCGTGCGCCGTGATCTGGAGTGGTTGGAACGTGCAGGCGTGGTTGAAAGAACCCACGGGGGAGCCATTCTCAACCAAAGGTTGACCCTAGAAACAGAATATCTGCTGAGGGCGCAAAGACATCCTGAAGAAAAGCGTTCGATCGGCGCACTGGCGGCATCGCTGATCGAGGATAATGATGTTGTTTTTATCAACAGCGGAACGACAACGACCCAGGTGATCCGCCATATTCGGGCGGATGCTGGGATTACCGTTTTCAGCAGCAACGTTAATGCAGCCATGGAGGTGGGACAGGCCGGCTTCACGCATCACCTGCTCGGCGGGGAATTTCAACCCCATTCCAATTCTGTAGCTGGCCGTTTTGCCATCGAGAATTTACGCCAGGTATATGCCAACAAGGCCATATTGGGTGTGGACGGGGTCAGTGCGCTCAACGGATGTACGGTTCCCTCAAACCTCGAGGCTGAAGTAATCAAACAGATGATCGAACGGACGCGTGGGAAGATCTTTATCGTGGCAGACTCCAGCAAATGGGGCGTCGTGGCGAATTTCCAAATCGCCACGATTAATGAGATCGATAAACTGATCACCGATGAAGGGTTCGATCCAGAGGCGATCGAGGCGCTGACAGCCGCTTCGGTGGAATGCCTGATCGCTCCTGCAAGGTTGGCAAGAGCCTGACAGGGTGAAATCCACCTTACCAGCTTTTATTAAGGTATCAGAAATTACTCAATAAGCAGGCGAGCGAGCACAGCCGGGATTTATTGAGACAAAACAAAAATCGGACAGAAAGGGAAGACCGAAAAATGAAGGATCAGGCACGCGTCGTTATCATCGGGGGAGGAATTGTCGGAGCCAACATTGCCTACCATCTGGCAAAGCTGGGTTGGACGGATGTCGTTTTATGTGAAAAAGGAGAAATTGCCAGCGGAGAATCTTCCCATGCAGCCGGGTTGGTGACGCAGTTCGCCACCTCGCAGACGTTGATGCAATTCCGAAAATACAGCATTGAGCTTTACAGCAAGTTGGGACTGTTTGACCACGTTGGCAGCCTGCGCGTGGCCTCGACGGAAGACCAGCTTAAAGAACTGCAGCGCAGCGTCAGCCGCGCCAAAGCCATCGGCATGGATGTCGAAGTCATCTCGCCCGAGGAAGCCCTGCGGATCATGCCGCAATTAAGCAAGGAACATCTCTACGGCGCGATTTACCTGCCGCGGGATGGCCAGCTCGATCCTTATACCACAACCACCAGCATGGCCCGCTTTGCACGCGACCTGGGCGTGGAGGTAAATACCGGCGTGCGCGTGACTGGCATTGAACTTTCTCCAAAGGGCGAGGTTCAGCGCGTACTCACGGACAAGGGATCCATCCAAACCGAGATCGTTGTCAACGCGGCCGGGTTGTGGGCACCGCGGGTGGCGGCGATGGCCGGATTGTATATCCCAACCACACCGGTGGACCACCAGCATATTGCATTGAAAGCAGTGACCGGGCATGAATTCCCCAGTTCCACCCCGTGCCTGCGTGACCCGGATAACCTGGTCTACATGCGCCAGGAAGCCGGCGGGCTGGTAATCGGCGGATATGAGCCCAACCCACTGGCGCGCTGGATCGATGGCGTACCGTGGGAGCACGGCGGGACCACCCTGCCGGCAGACTACGACCGGTTCGAACAATTACTGGAAGGCGCCATCCGACGGATCCCCTTCCTCGACCAGGCCGGAATTATCACGCTGGTGTGCCATCCTGGCGCCTATACCCCGGACTGTCAGCCCTTGCTTGGCCCAATGGCCGAGGCGCGCGGCATGTGGATTGCTGCTGGCATGAGTCTCAACGGCTACGGCGGCGCTGGTGGCATCGGCAAGCTGATGGCGGAGTGGATCGTGGAAGGCGAACCAAGCCTGGACGTGTATGCCTATAAGGCCACTCGCTTTGGCAATTATTACGCCAACCCGGAGTACGCGGCAGAACGAACGCGCGAGGGCGTTAAGTATTACTACCGGCTGCGCTTCCCGAACGACGAGAATGAGTGGGCGCGTCCGCACCGCACCAGCCCGGTACATTTCCGCCTGCAGGAGATGGGCGCGGTCTTCGGGGAAAAATTTGGCTGGGAACGTGTCAATTTCTTCGAGCCCGGCAAACCCTGGCGGCGAGCTGGAACGGATCAACGCCAGTGGGGTTGGAATCGCCCACCCTACTTCGAGCGGGTTGGGAAGGAACACCAGGCGACGCGTGAACGCGTTTCCTTATTCGACCTGACCTCCTTCGGCAAGATCGAGATGAGCGGTCCGGGTGCCCTGGCCCTGCTGCAACGGGTGGCGGATAGCAATATAGACAAACCGGCAGGCTCGACTACCTATACGCAATTCCTGAATGAGCGCGGCGGCGTGGAGGCTGACCTGACGATTGCACGTCTAGGCGAGCAACGTTTCATGGTGATCACCGGTTCGGCCTTCATCGGCAACGACCTGGCCTGGCTGCGGATGCACCAACAACCCCGGGATGTTCCGGTCATGATCCGTGATATCACCATGGAACTGGCCTGCCTGGCGTTGTGGGGCCCGAAGGCGCGCGCCGTGTTGCAAAAACTGACCAAGGATGATATCTCGAACGAGGCCATGCCCTACCTGCATGCCAGTATGATCCATATCAACGGCGTCGAGATCTGGGCGCAACGGGTCAGTTATGTTGGCGAACTGGGCTGGGAGCTGTACATTCCGGCTGAGCGGGCCCTGCCGGTATGGGATGAACTGGTGGAAGCCGGTAAGGAATTCAACCTTGAGGTCGGCGGATACAAAGTTCTTGATTCCCTGCGCCTGGAAAAAGGCTATCGCTACTACACAGCCGATGTGACCCAACTCGAAACCCCCTACGAGGCCGGGCTGGGCTTTTGCGTTGATCTGAATAAGGGTGATTTCGTTGGGAGGGAAGCCCTGGTCAAGCAAAAACAGGCCGGGTTGACCCGCAAACTGTGCACACTGGTGCTGGACGGGGATGGTTTCACGCAGATCTACGGAGGAGAAGCCGTTTATCACGAAGGCAAAGTAGTCACACGCGTACGCAGCGGCGGCTATGGTTACACATTGAAGAAAAACATCCTGTATGCTTACCTGCCCGTGGAACTGGCAAAAGCGGGTACCCGGCTTGAAATGGATCTGATCGAGGGCCGCTGCCAGGGCGAGGTAAGCGCCACGGTTCTGTTCGATCCCAAAGGCGAACACGTGCGCGTGTAGTACCAAACCCGCACATTTTCGCCAGAAAGGGTGATTAAAAATGTTGCCCTTGCAAAAAAATGAATTGCTGGCGCTTAAAAATCTAGTAGATTCCCGCCTGCCCGGCCACGGCCTGCCGCGCCGGTTCTATCACGATGAACTGGTCTACCGGGTGGAAATGGAAACGATCTGGCGGAAGGGCTGGCTATTCGCCGGGCATTCCTGCCAGATCGTCCATCCCGGGGAATACTTCCTGTATGAAGTGGATGGGGATTCTGTGATCATCGTTCGCGGCGACGATGGGCAGGTGAACGCTTTCCACAATGTCTGTCGCCACCGCGGCTCGGTGATCTGCCTGGAACCCCAGGGCAGCGTAAAACGTTTTGTCTGTCCTTACCACCAGTGGACCTATGATCGTAACGGGCGGCTGCTGCTCCAGAATGGGATGCAGCCAGGCCTGGATAAGGCAGAGCTGGGGCTGCATCCCGCGCACGTGCGCGAGGTGGAGGGGCTGATCTTCATCAACCTGGCGGATGAGCCAATCGACTTTAAAGCCGCTTACCAAACGATTGCCCCGGTTGCCAGGCCGCAGGGCCTGGCGCGTGGCAAGGTGGCCAAAATCATGGATTTCGAGGTGGATTCCAACTGGAAGCTGGTCTGGGAGAACAACCGGGAATGCTACCATTGCAATGTCAACCACCCGCAATATATCAAAGCCAACTTTGATCATTATAACGTCGACGATACCATCCCACGCGTGGCTGAACGGTTGAAAGCAGTGACAAAACGCCTGGAAGCCAAACTGGCCGCCCAGGGCATGACCCTGCGCGAAGAAACCGGTCTGACCGAGTTCCCCGACCCCGAGCACGGCATCTGGTATTCAGCCAACCGCACGCCAAATGAAGAAGGGTACGTCAGCGAGACGATCGACGGCAAACAGGTGGCACCTTTAATGGGCGCTTACACCGACCCGGAGGTGGGAACCCTGCGTGTGCGGACTCTGCCGAATTTCTGGGTGCATGCCAGTTGCGACCACAGCGTGGCGGTACGCCTGACACCTAACGGGCTGACCCATACCAGCATCCGCATGATCTGGCTGGTGGATGCCAAGGCCGAAGAAGGCCGGGATTACAACCTCGAGAAACTGCTGCCATTCTGGCTTTTGACGGCAGAGCAGGATTGGGCGATCTGTTCCAACCAGCAGCGCGGTGTGAATTCGCATGCCTATACTCCCGGCCCACTTTCCACCTACAAGGAATACAACCTGGAGCGCTTCCTGCGCTGGTATTTGCAAGAATTGAAAACTGCCCTGGGAAAATGAAACCTATCCAGCCTGCCTACGTCGGTTTTGGAATGCTCACATCGGTTGTAATCATGGTGGTGGAGCAATTGCCCGAGCATAATACCGGCGCGCTGGTCAAGGATGTATGCGAATTCGTTTTCGATGATGCGGCCGTTATCGCCTGTCTGCTGCGCCAGTGGGAAATACCCACGGCCATCATCGGTACGGCGGTCGGGGACGATCCACGCGGCCATTTGCTGGCGGACCAATTAAAGATCTGGGGGGTAGAGGGGAAAGTGCGCTACTCACGCGCAATCCGAACGCCCTGGGAAGTGGATGTCTCGGACGAGACAGGCGCACGCACGTATTTTTGGGAACGCGCCCCGCAAGTGCTTGACACGCTCGATACGGCTGATCTTTCGCTGCTGAAAGGCGCGGATTTATTATATGTCGATTGGTACGATGGGGATCATATCCTGCGGGCGATGGATGAAGCCAATCGCCTGGGCATACCGGTTTTTCTGAATTTCGAGCACGGCCACGCCGACCCGGATGTGCTTGAGCGGTATGGGAGCCGAGCCGCGATCTGCCAGGCGGTAACCGACGCCGCCCAACGAGGCGATGTACCTCCGCTGGAAGTGGCCCAGAAATTATTGCATTGCGGAGTACAGACCGCCCTGATCACCATGGCCGGAGAAGGTTGCCTGGGGGCACGAGGAATGGAAATTGTACGCGTGCACGCTCCGTCTGTGCATGTTTTGGATGGCTGCGGAGCCGGAGCTACCTTCTCGGCCGGATTTATTTATGGATATTTAAAGGGGTGGGATCTGGAACGATCCGCCCGCTTTGCCACGGCGGCCGCTTCCCTCAAGGTGACCCGGGCCGGCTTGCAAATGTATCCGATCGATGAGATCAACCACCTGGCCGCGCAACTGCCGATGGAACACCCCGCATAAGCTGACCAACCGGTCAGAGGAGAAACTTTTGATCAACTTTGCCACACTTCTCACGCAAGAGCAGGTCGAACGAACGCATGCCGCATCGCTCGAGATCCTCGAGAACGTTGGCTTGCTGGTGCGCAATGAAAAGGCACGCACGATCCTGATGCAAAACGGCTGTCTGGAGCAGGACGGTACGCCGATCATCAAGTTTCCGCCAGCCGTGGTGGAAAAATACCGGGTCATGCTGCCATCCACTTTTACTTTTTACGGGCGCGACCCCAAGTACGATCGCACGCTTCCGCAGGATGGACCGGTAATCGTCACCGGCAGTTCCGCGCCGGATATCATCGATCCGCAAACCGGCAAGGTCAGGCGGGCGCGCTCGGAGGATATCGCCCGGATTGCTCATCTGATCCAGGAACTGCCCGCTTACGATGTCTTTTCGATCTCGACGCTGGCAGAGGATGCTCCGGAAGGGCAATTTACCCTGGCGCGGCTCTATCCATCGCTTAAATACTGTATCAAACCCATCCGCAGCACCACCAAAGATATGGAGGACGCCGCAGCGGTTATGCAACTGCTTTACACGCTGGCGGGGAGTAAAGAGGCCTATCACCAGCACCCATTTGTGACCCACCACTATTGCCCGGTCATTTCGCCACTGACCATGGACCAGCTTTCCACCGAGGCAATGATCTTTTTCTGCGAGGCGGGACTGCCGGTCTATCCGAGCATTGTCCCTAACGCCGGCCTGACCTCGCCGATGTCAATGGCAGGCACCCTGGTACAGGGCAACGCAGAATTCCTGGCCATCTCGGTGCTGATGCAAATGGTGCGGGAAGGCACTCCCACCATTTATGCGACCCTGCCAACCGTGGCCGATATGCGCACTGGCGCATATGCATCGGGCGGGATCGAATGCGGCATGCTGCACATGGCTTTCGCCCAGATGGCACGATTCTACAACGTGCCATGCGGCGGCTACATTGGATTATCCAATTCCAAGGTCAACGATGCCCAGTCCGGATACGAGACCGGCATGTCAACCACAGCCGGGGTACTGGGCGGCGTAGACATGTTAAACATGGCCGGCCTGCTGGATGCGCTGAAAATATTCGACTTTGGCAAGGCCGTTATCGATGACGAAATTGCGCAGATGCTCAAACGCCTGAAGCGCGGCATCGCGTTCAGCGAAGAGGAACTGGCTTTGCAGTTGATCGCGCAAATCAAACCTGGCGGATCATTCTTGATGAGCCCGCATACTGCCAAACGAATGAAGAGCGAAGCAATACTGCCCCGGCTGGCAGACCGGGAGGCACGTGAAACCTGGGAGAAAAAAGGCGCAATGGATACGCATGCACGCGCAATTCAACGTGCAAAGGAGATCCTGGCACACGCCGGTGCGGGCCTGATTCCCGCCGATGTGGATATGCGCATCCGGGCCCAATTCATTAATCTTGTTCCCGGATTGGTGGAGAAACCCCGAAATGGTTAGGTTCAAAATGGCCGGGCCAACTTTTTTAACCAGACCATAACCGCTCCTTCCCATGGCGTTAACATTGGACGGATATTATTTCCAAGTGCTTCGCCTATGGAGCCCTGGCCTTCACCGGATAGTGAAGGCAATTCCAACCCAATGAGGTGATGTAGCTGCGTTAACATAATAAACTTGTGCGTTAACATAAAAAGCTTGTTCGTTAACGTAAAAGAAGCGGCAATACTGCAATCACCATCAGGATGACCATCGGACTAATTGACTCTGGCTGATGAGGATGCTACAATAAATCCAAGCATATAGACTGGAGGTGCATCGACAAAATCTAACACCATGTTCCTGTCAATCTCGTCATCTCAATTCAACCATCTAGAAAGAAATCTGGAATAGGAGAGAAAGAGAGTATGCAAACAAAGAAGTTCGTTTTTAATGTGGTCGCGCTGCTTGTTGTCGCGGCCTTCGTGTTAACCGCATGCGGCACTACCGCAACCCCAACCATGGCTCCTGCAACCCAGGCGCCCGCACCTGCCACGCAAGCCCCTGCAACTGCCGCCCCGACGATGGCCGCCGCTGCAACCACTGCTCCTACGGCTGCCGCCGCTGCGACTACCGCTCCTGTAGCTGCCCCCACCATTGCCTACACATTTGACGGTACCGGCGTGGCTCAGGGATACAAGGGCACCGTCGTATCCAGTGTACCAGCCGCCCTTGTATCTGCTTGCAAGACAGAAGGCTCGCTGACAATCATTGCCACTCCGCCCAACTGGGCTAACTATGGCGAGATCTTCGCGGACTTCGAGGCCACCACTGGTGTAACACTCAATTCGCTCGATCCAAATGCAGGTTCCGCTGACGAACTCGCCGCCATCGAAGCCAACAAGGGCAACAAAGGCCCCCAGGCTCCCGATATCGTGGATGTTGGCTATGCTTATGGCGCGCAAGGCGTGGCTGCCGGCGATTACCAGGCCTATCAAGGCACATATGCCAGCAGACTTCCTGCGACCACCCTGGGCATCCCCACTTCTGATCCAAATGGAATGTGGACGATCGGCTACTTCGGTATCATGGTGATCGAGACCAATACCGCTGTCGTTCAGAATCCTCCGAAGAACTGGTCAGATTTGCTCAATGCCGCATACAAGGGTCAGGTAGCACTGGCTGGCGATCCGCAATCCTCCAACCAGGCCATTATGGCTGTCTATGCCGCGGCCCTCGCGAATGGCGGTTCCTTGGACAATGCCCAACCCGGTCTCGATTTCTTCAAGAAATTGAACGATGCCGGCAACTTTGTCCCGGTGATCGCCAAGGTAGGTACTCTTGCACAGGGTGCAACGCCCATTGAATTGGCCTGGAACTACAATGCGCTGGGTGACCAGCAATCTCTCGCCGGGAACCCGGCTGTTGAGATCGATTATCCCTCTCCGAGCATTGGTGGAGCCTATGTTCAGGCAATCAGCGCCTATGCTCCGCATCCCAATTGCGCCAAGGTTTGGATGGAAATCATCCATTCTGACCCAGGCCAAATCGCCTGGATCAAAGGCGGCGCTTCGGTCGTTTCCCAGGCCGATATGCAGACCCGCAATGTAATTCCGGCAGACGTATTGAAAATGTTGCCGGATCCCAAAGTCCTGGCGGCCGCGGTTGCCCCGACTGTAGCTCAACTCACTGCTGCGAAGACGCTTATTACCAAGGGTTGGCTCTCGACCGTTGGTGTGGCGGTTCCGACTGCAGCTCCTTAATCAGTAATGACCACAATTGTTTCAGAAAAGCGGGACGCGCCAAAAGCGCGTCCCGCTCCACACAGAGTTTCCTGGGTCTGGCTGGGCCTTACGCCATTCTTCCTGTTCGCATTCATGTTTTTACTCTATCCTTCTTCGACGATTGCGATCAAAAGTTTTCAAGATTCAAACACCCATCTATTCACACTTAATAACTTCGTACATCTCTTGCAGAACCCGAATCTGGTAAATGCATATTGGATCAGTATCAAGATCAGCCTGATCACGAGCCTGGGGGGCGGCATCTTCGGATTCTTTCTGGCGTACTCGGCCATCCGGGGCGGTCTGCCACCCTTCATGCGAACCAGTCTGATGACTTTCTGCGGTGTGGCATCGAACTTTGCCGGCGTGCCGTTGGCCTTTGCTTTCATTGCCTTGCTCAGCCCATCGGGTGTGTTAACAGGGTGGCTGAGATCCGTGGGATACAATCCGTATTTTCACGGCTTCCAACTCTATACATTTTGGGGATTGAGCATGGTGTACATGTACTTTCAATTTCCCTTGATGGTGCTGGTCATTTCCCCGGCGATTGACGGCCTGCGACGCGAATGGCATGAGGCCGCAGAGAATCTGGGGGCCTCCACGTTTCAGTACTGGCGATATGTTGCTCTTCCAATCCTCCTGCCTTCCATATTGGGTACGATGATCCTGCTCTTTGGCAACTCTTTTGGCGCGTTTGCAACCGCCCAGGCACTGACCGGCGGCTCCATCAACCTGGTTACCATCATGATCGGGGCCCAGTTGCGCGGCGATGTATTGGGTGATGCAGGCCTGGGGTATGCACTCGCGCTTGGGATGGTGGTAGTCATGGCTGTGGCGATCGCCGGATACACACTGCTGCAAAGAAAATCCGAGAGGTGGTTGCGATGAAGCGCGGTGGCAGAGTTTGGTCATGGTTTTGGATGATCCTGGGGATCCTGTATTTTTTCCTCCCGCTGGTCGCAACCTTTATTTTCTCGCTGCGAGCAAAAAAAGGTATTTTGAGCTTTCTGGCCTACCAACAGCTTTTCAATGACAGCGGCTTCATAAAAGGCTTCTCGTATTCGGTCCTGTGGGGCATCCTGACCATCATCGTTGGCATCCTGATCTTCGTCCCGACTGCCTACTGGGTTCGCCTGAGGGCGCAGCAATTTCGAACAGCGGTTGAATTTATTACCTTACTCCCGTTCGTGATTCCCGCCATCGTATTTGTTTTTGGGTTGGTCCGAACCTTCAGCCATCCTCCGTTCTTAATCGTGGACAGCCCGGCTTTGCTGATTGCAGGGTATACCGTGTTATCCATGCCGTATATGTATCGCTCAATCGATACGGGGCTGCGATCCATCGATGTACGCACATTAACGGAGGCGGCACAAAGTTTAGGTGCAGGCTGGGGAACTATTTTGTTCCGTATTATCCTGCCAAATATCCGGGTTGCCATCCTTAGTGGCGCTTTTCTTAGCTTTGCCATTGTGATGGGTGAGTACATTTTGGCGCAGTATCTTGCCAAACCGGCCTTCGCGCCCTTCCTGGCTTACTTGATCCAGCAAAAGGCCTATGAGCCGGCCGCGGCGACCGTGATCAGCTTTGCCCTTACCTGGGCGTGCATGGGAATCATTAACCTGTTTGGCCGCGGGCAAGCGGGGCAGATCGCCGGCGGACACTAAATCATCCGAGAGTGGACACATGACGCATCTAACACTATCAAATATTTCCAAACAATTTGCTGAGACTGCTGCGGTTCAGGATTTTAATTTGGATGTAGCCAAGGGAGAATTCGTTTCCTTCCTGGGGCCATCTGGCTGCGGCAAGACCACCACCCTGCGGATGATTGCCGGATTTGAAATTCCCACCACAGGCAAGGTGATCCTTGATGATGTCGAGATCACGGATAAGGCGCCCAATCAGCGCAACGTAGGCATGGTCTTTCAAGCCTATGCATTATTCCCGAACATGTCGGTCGCACAAAATATTGGCTTCGGCATGCAGATTCACAGGGAATCAAAAGCTACGATCAAGCAGCGCGTGGAGGAAATGCTGGCCCTGATCCACCTTGAGAAGAAGGGCAACAGTTTCCCGTACCAGCTTTCAGGCGGACAACAGCAGCGCGTGGCCCTGGCGCGAGCACTTGCCAATCGCCCGCAGGTCTTATTGCTGGATGAGCCACTCTCGGCACTGGATGCGAAGATCCGGGTTTCGCTGCGGGCGGAGATCCGCGCAATCCAGCGCAAACTGGGCATCACCGCCATCTATGTTACCCATGACCAGGAAGAGGCGCTCTCCATTTCGGACCGGATCGTTGTCATGTATGAAGGCAAGATCGAGCAGGTTGGTACGCCTTTCGAGATCTACAACTTCCCTCAAACCGCCTTCGTGGCCAATTTTGTTGGGACACTCAACACTGCGGTTGCCGAAGTGGTTGATCCGGCCAAACGCCTGTTGAAAATAGACGGCGTTGAGCTGGAATCAGCCGAGGTGATGGATGGTAGACAAAAAGGGGACAAGGTAACCATCGCAATCCGGCCTGAGCGCTTCAATTTCATCGCGCAGGAAAAGAAGGCCAACGTGCTGGATTGCACGATCGATAATATCACCTTCCTGGGCGCAGTCGTGCGCATCCAGGTGGTGGTAGGCAGCAACCGCTTCTACATGGATACATTCAATAATCCCTTCCTCGAGCTGCCGACAATCGGCGCCAAAGACCAGATCACCTGCTCGCGCGAAGCGGTGCTGGTTCTAAAGAGCTGACATCCTGGAAATAGGCATAGAGTTATCGCTTTGAACAAAGTCATCCTGGTACTCTCGGACGGCCTGCGTTACGACACCGCTGCCGCAAGTATGGGTTACCTGGGTCATTTGGTTGAAATGAAACTCGCCAGCCTTTACAAGGTGACTGGCGAGTTGCCCAGTATGTCGCGCCCCATGTATGAAACCATCCACACCGGTTTGCCTGTCAGCGCGCATGGGATCGTTTCCAACCAGGTGGTGAGGGTTTCGACGCAGCCTAATATTTTCCAATGCGCACACACAGCCGGCAAAACAACGGCAGCCGCCGCCTACCACTGGTTTTCGGAACTCTATAATCATGCTCCTTATGACCCCATCGAAGACTGCGAAGTGGATAATGACAGCCTGGCCATCCAGCACGGGCGATTTTATACACAGGATGAATTCCCGGATATCGACCTGTTCGCGATCGCCGGGATGCTGGTACGCAGGTTCAACCCGGATTATCTCCTGGTCCATCCGATGGGAATGGATTACACCGGTGAAACCCACGGTGCCAATTCCAGTGAATATCGCAACCATGCCATCCGCCAGGGTAAGTGGCTTTCCACCTACCTGACAGAATGGATGCAGCGCGGCTATCACATCCTGGTGACCGCCGACCACGGCATCAATGCGGATGGGCTGCATGGCGGCACCACAGCGGATGTAAGAGAAGTGCCGCTCTACCTGATCAGCCCTGGACAGGTCGGAATGGGGATTTCACCCAGCCCGGTTTCACAGCTACAGATCGCACCGACCATTTGCAAAATCCTGGGACTTGAAATTCCGGATACGATGAAAGCGGTCCCTCTGGTATGAACCACAAGAGGCCTAACTCAATAAAATACTTGGATTTCTGCTTCAAAAATATTTTTTGTATCAGGAGGTAGCCTTGAAACTCGTAGCTTGTGTTAAAACCACACCCGACACCACCGCCACCATCAAGGTTGAGAACGGCAAGCCGGCATGGGGGGAAGCGCCCCTGGTGATCAACCCGTGGGATGAATATGCGGTCGAAGCCGCCCTGCAACTAAAGGAAGCCAACGGCGGGACTGTGACAGCCATCTCCGTGGGGGGCGAAGAGGGCAAGATTGCATTGAAACATGCCCTGGCGATGGGTGCGGACGATGCGTTGCTCATTTCCGACCCGGCGTTGGCCTCGGTCGACTCCCAGGCGGTTGCCCGTATCCTGGCTCTAGCCATCCAGAAAATCGGCGGCGTCGACCTGGCCTGCTTTGGACGCCAGGCGATTGACGATGACTCAGGCACCACAGCAGCCCAGGCGGCGCGGCTGATGGGCTGGGCGGCGCTCACCCTGGTTTCGGTGATCAAAGTAGATGGCGGAAGCCTGCGGGTGGAGCGCGCCATCGAAGAAGGCCGCCAGATCGTAACAGCCAAAATGCCCGCCGTGATCAGCCTGGTCAAAGATATCGGAGAGCCGCGCTACCCATCCTTCATGGGTATCCGCAGAGCTTCCAAGGTTGAGATTCCCACCTGGTCCCTGGCGCAGATCGGAGTGTCCGCTCCGGCTGCCGTGGTTGAAACCCTTGCCCTGGCGGATGCTCCGGTGCGCGAAGTGGTTTGTGAGATGGTCACGGGGGGCAACCCACAAGAGATTGCCGAGAAACTGGTTGACAAGATCATTGGAGAGAAGCTGCTATGAATACCCTGGTTTATATCGACCATTTCAAAGGCGAGGCAGTGCCTGCCTCCTGGGAGGCGGTTGGAGTAGGAAAAACCCTTGGCAAGGTTACCGGATTGGCGATCGGGTCCAACCTGGAGAATTTAACCAGGATTGCCTTCGAATACGGCGTGGATGAAATGCTCGTCGCAGAAGACGCTGCCCTGACAGATTACCGGGCCGAGCTGTATGCATCCACCCTGAAGATGGCATTTACAAGCCATAACGTGGATGTATTACTCTTCCCAACCACGAGCCGGGGCCGCGAACTTGCAGCCATGGCTGCCATCGACTTGAATACCGGTTTACTGGTGGATGTGGTGGCGCTTGAAGCAAATGCAGAGAAGCTGGTCGTCACCCGCCCGATCTATAGCGGCAAGGTGATAGCCAAAGTTACCTCATCCGTAAAACCCCAGATCATCACCCTGCGTGGACGAGCCTTCCCGAAACCGGTTGCACAACCCGGGAAGAGCGGCACCGTAACGAAGGTGCCGGCTGGAACTGGCGCATTGACCGTGGTGGAAGGATACTCGAATGCTGAAGGCGGAGCCAGTCTGACCGATGCAAACGTGATCGTTTCGGGAGGTCGCGGCATGGCAGAAAATTCGGCCCTGCAGGCTCCGGAGGGAATGGATGCGAAACAAAGTGAAGTCTGGCGCGCCAAAGCGGGCTTTGTCATGCTGAAGGAACTGGCGGATGTGTTGGGCGGGGCCGTGGGGGCCTCGCGGGCTGCCGTAGACGCGGGATATGTGCCCTACGCCATGCAGGTTGGACAAACCGGCAAACTGGTCAGCCCGAATGTGTATTTCGCCTTGGGAATCTCCGGCGCCATCCAGCACCTGGCCGGCATGCGTTCCAGCAAGCTGATCGTTGCCATCAACAAGGATCCGGATGCGCCGATCTTCAAGCTGGCCCGCTACGGCGTGGTGGGTGACCTGCACCAAATGGTGCCCGCCCTGACAGCTGCCTTCAAGAAGCGCCTGGCAAAATAAGAACCTGTCCAAAAATTAAGCGGAAGGTTCCATTTTGAGTGCAGGCACTCAAAATGCGGTTCCTCAGTAATTTTCGGATAGATACAAAAGTAATCGAGTGCCCTATGCTGTCTCTCCCGGAAAAAATCATCTTCATTTTGGCCGCACTGGCAACACTGGTGGCGGTCTTCTTTGCCATCCGCCGGCTGGCGCGCATTATCGGTGCCGGGCGTGGCAAGCCGGACTGGAAACTGGCCTGGAAACGACTGGTCAATGTTGGGTACCGGATGGCCACATTCCAGCCGGTCTTCCGCTTCCGGTTCTGGTCGAGTCTGTTCCATGGCCTGGTTGGATGGGGGTTTATTTTCTATGTGCTGGTCAACCTGGTCGAAGTGGCCAAGGGACTTCTACCTGGATTTGTCATTCCGGGTGTGGTAGGGGATATTTATCGCTTGTTGGCAGACCTTTCATCCGAAGCAGTACTGGTCGGCATAGTATATTTCATCGTCCGGCGCTTCATCTTCCGGCCTGCAGCCCTGTCAACCCGCCAATCCACCCTGCTGAGCGCCAGGGCGCGCTTTGGCATATGGCGGGATTCTGCCATCGTGGCAAGCTTCATTTTCATCCACGTCGGGTCACACTTCATTGATGAAACGTTCGCTATCACAGCCGCCGGTAAAGCAGATGCCTGGCAGCCATTCGCATCCGCACTGGCCCCGCTGTTTGCCGGGCTGAGCCAGCAAGGACTTGTAATTGGCCAACACGTGGCCTTCTGGCTGGCACTCGGCACGATCATGCTGTTTATACCCTATTTCGCTTATTCAAAGCACGTGCACCTGTTCTTTGCCCCGCTCAATTTCCTGCTCAAACCGGAACGGCGTTCAATTGGAGAGCTAAGCTACATCAACCTGGACGACCCATCCATCCAGCAGTTCGGGGCAGCCAAGCTGAATGACCTGGGCTGGGAACAATTGATGGATTCCTACGCCTGCATCATGTGCTTCCGCTGTCAGGATGTCTGCCCGGCCTACGTCACCGGGAAGGTGCTTTCGCCGGCAGCATTGGAGATCAACAAGCGCTATTTCCTCAATACCGTCAATACTCTCAAGAACTCACCCAACCTGACCGAGTTTGCCATCCCAGCAGAGGCCGTTTGGGCATGTACTTCCTGCGGCGCTTGCGTGGATATCTGCCCGGTGGGTAATGAACCGATGCGTGATATTCTGGACATCCGTCGCAACCTGGTGTTGATGGAAAACACCTTCCCCAAGCAACTGGAAACCGCCTTCCGCGGTATGGAACGGGCGGTCAACCCGTGGGGTGTTCCGCCAACTGAACGGATGAAGTGGGCCGATGGATTACATGTACCCACCATCGAGCAGAACCCGGAACCGGACGTGCTGTGGTGGGTGGGCTGCGCCCCCGCAACAGATGCACGCGCCCAGAAGACCGCCCGGGCATTCGCAACCATCCTGAACGCTGCGGGGGTTAATTACGCCGTGCTTGGACAGAACGAACAATGCACCGGTGATTCTGCCCGGCGGGCCGGGCGGGAAGACATCTTCTTTGGACTGGCCACCGCCAATGTGGAAATTTTAAATGAAGTCAAGCCCAAGCGGATCGTCACAACCTGCCCGCATTGCCTGCATACACTCAAGAACGAATACCCGGCTTTTGGCGGAAATTACACGGTCATTCATCACACCCAGTTGATCAACGAACTGATCAGCAGCGGCAAGCTTAAACTGCAGCCGCACCCATCAACCGAAGGACACCATCCGGGGGTGGTCACCTATCACGACCCATGTTACCTTGGCCGCCACAATGGAATCTATGCCGACCCGCGTAAGGTGCTGAACGAAGCCGGCTCCGGACTGGTGGAAATGCCGCGGCACTCGGACAAGTCATTCTGCTGCGGGGCGGGCGGCACACAAATGTGGAAGGAAGAGCAACCAGGCACGGCGCGGGTCAGCGCGGTACGGGTGGCCGAGGCACGCGTCACCGGTGCAGAAACAATGGCCGTGGCATGTCCTTTCTGTATGATCATGCTGACGGATGCCGCCAAGGCGGAAACGGACCCGATCCAGGTGGTGGATGTGGCAGAAATCGTCGCGGAGAGAATATTGGAAAAAGCCTGATAGGGAAGAACTTAACACTAGCCCGCGGAAGAACACCGCTGGACAGTCGGGCACGAAGGTACACAAAGGTAAGAACGTCCCGATGGGTTACGAAAATGGCATAACACCATTGATAACCCTTCGGGACGTTTGTTGGGGGTATTGATCGGGATTAACCGAAAACGGCAATCAAAACGATCCCCGTAAAGATCACGACCGCACCAATCACGCGAAATCTTGCCCAATTTCTCGCCCAGAAACTGCCACCCGGCGAATGCTCCAATCACCACACTGACCTCCCGGATGGCTTCTGAATAATTGACCGGCGCGATCGAGTAGGCAAAAAGGGCGAAAAGATACGCAATGACCCCCAGAAAACCAACCAGGATGAGGCGGGCCGGTTGCCAACGCCGGCCTTCAATCACGCGCTCCCAGCCATAATGGCGTACGATGACCGGTGAGGTCAGGATCGGCACCAGCACGAACATGCTCAGTCCATAGGGAAGTGCCGGGCCATGTTTGACGGCGAATCCATCAATTAAGGTGTAAATGGAGATGACCAGGGCAATCAACAGCGCGATGGCGATGCCTTTGAATTGCAATTTGTCCTCGTGGGACTGTAAAAAACTGGGTAAGCCGATGATAACCAATCCACAAATAATTATAACAATCCCAATTAAACCTCCTGCGCTGGGTATCTCATGCAAAAATAATAATGACCACAAGACCACCAAGGCAGGAGCCGTCCCACGCGCAATCGGGTAGACCAGCGAAAAATCATGATCGCTATAAGCAAATGAAAGCAGTACGAAATAGATAGCCTCCAGGGCCATGCTGATGCCGGCAAATAGCCACATCGAACGTGGCGGCAGGCCGGTAAAGAACAGAAATACAATCGAAATAACACCGCTGATGATGACCTGCCAACCCATGGCAACATATTTCTCCGGGGATTGTTTAAGGAGAAGGTTCCAGAGGGCGTGTAGGACCGCGGAGGACAAAAGTAACACAATGGCAAGGATGGGCATGCGGGACTACACCAGGTTTAGCAGATTTTACAAAAATAATCGCCCGGGTTCAGGCGATTATCAGCTTTATGCTATGGGAGCAGGATTTGCAGCCTTCCGGGATGGATGCGATATTCCAAATCCTGGATGGCTTCCGAGAAAATTTCCCCATCGATATGGGCGGGGGTGGGAGTGTCAACGTGGATCTTGATCCACGTGGAATGCTCTTCATGAATATCAACCGTTTCCACGTAACTGCCCGCGTCTCGTTTCATGGTTTTCGGCAGAACGGCAAACATTTTCATGCGGGTACGGCGCAGGCCGTAAACAAAGGTTAATTTTCCATCAAAAGGATCGGCATGTGGCGCCATGTAGAACACGCCTCCTGTGCGGGCACCGTTCCCAACAGTAACCAGTAGGATTGCTCCCTGGTAATGGCCCCCTTCCCAATCGATCTCGGCCGACCAGAGCGGTTTGTCCATGATCCCGGAGACTGCTGCCACCAGGTAACGCAGCATGCCCTTGATCCAGGTGATACGCTGTTGCACCAAAGTTATGTAAGGCTCCAGCCCGATGGCGGAATTATTGGCAAAATAAAGGCGATTAACGGAGCCGATATCCATCGGTCGGGTCTTGCCGGCCGCAATGACCCGGGCTGCACCCACCAGATCCTTCGGCAATGCCAGGTTATCTACCAGGTCATTGGCCGAACCGAGCGGCAGGATGCCGAATGGGCCCAGCAGTGTCTGGTCGTCTTTGGCAGCGCGCGCCAGCCCATTGACCACTTCGCCGATCGTCCCGTCACCACCGGCGGCAATGATGGGGGAAAAGCCCTGCCTGGCGGCCTGTTCAGCCAGTTCGGTGGTATGGTGCGGGTGTTCGGATACAGCCAGTTCGAAGTCCACGCCGGCAGCCTGGAGAGCGGCCTCGGCCTCCGGCCAGCGTTTTTTAGCGTTCCAACGATTGGAATATGGGTTGAGGATGATTTTTGCGGTCATGTAGCTCTCATTTTACCATTCTTAATTTGGACAAGCAGTACTGCGGCCAGAATAATCATACAGCCGATAATTTGAACTGGCAACAAGTTCTCACGCAGAAACAACCAGCCAAAAAAGACTGAAAATACCAATTCCAGGCTCATGATCAGTGCGGCGTCATTGGTGGGAGTATGCTTCTGGGCAATCACCTGGAGCGTAAAGCCAATGGCGATGGAAAAGACGCCCGTATATAGAATTGCCGGGAGGACGGCCAGCATATCCGCCCGGGCAGGATGTTCAATGAAAATGCCAACAACCAGGTTAAGCACAGCACAAACGGTGAATTGCCCCAGTGCAAAAGGGAGCGGCTCGATTTTTCCCTGCACCTTGCTCACCACCACGACATGCAAAGCCCAGAAAAGAGAACCGAAGAAAATCAAAATATCCCCGAGCTTAATCTGAAAACCGCCACCGGTGCTGAGCAGGAACCCGCCTGCAATCGCCATCAGGAATGCCACTACGTTCAACCAAGCCGGGGTTTCCTTCCAGAAAACCCACAGCAATAACGGGACAATGACGAGATACAAGCTGGTGATAAAACCCCCGATACCAGCGGTAGTGGTAACCAGCCCGGCTTGTTGAAAACCTACCCCGGCGAACAATGCAAACCCGGCCAATCCAACATAAGCGAGGTTGGTACGGTTAAAGGCTTGCTTCAATTTGGCGAACGGTAATAGCAACAGTGCCCCCAACAGAAATCGGAGACCGTTCAAGTAAAATATGGTGCCGTGCCCGGCCGCCATGCGCATGGCGACAAATGCACTGCCCCATAGAACGGTTACAAACAGCAGGGTGAGGTCAGCTTTAAGGCGCGTAAAATAGAACGGGGGGGATTTAATCCGTCCCCACTCCTTCTTCCGTCCAGGCTGTTGCCAGGTCAAGAATGGATATTTCTTGCGAGGTCAGATGCACATCCTGCGAGCCAAGGTTATCCATCAGTTGCTCTGGCGAATTCGCCCCAATGATCGGGCTGGTAATGATCGGGTTGGCCATCAGCCAGGCCAGCGCCACCTGGGAAACGCTTGCCCCCTTCGCTTTGGCCAATTGATCCATCTGTTCCAGTAAAGCCCAATTACTCTCTTTAAAATAGCGCATTGCCCCGGCGGCGCGGGCACTGTTCGGGACCAGGTTGCGCTTGTATTTTCCGGTCAGGAAACCGCCCGCCAATGGGCTATAGGGCATTACTCCTATTTGGTATGTATTACAAACCGCTGAAAGCTCACGCTCGAACTCCTGGCGGTGAATCAAATTATAGTGCGGTTGGAGAGTATCAAAGCGGGCCAGACCATTCCGATCTGAATTCCAAAGCGCCTGCATAAATTCCCAGGCGACATAGTTCGAGGCACCGATAAAACGGATTTTACCCTGCTTGATCAAATCGTCAAAGGCCCGCAAGGTTTCTTCGATGGGAGTTTTCTTATCCGGCCAGTGGGCCTGGTAGAGATCAAGATAATCTGTCTGCAATCTCCGCAGGGAATTTTCCACCAATTCCAGAATGTGCCTACGCGAAAGGCCTTCGTCTTGCGGGCCACCGCCCATATTCCCGCGCACCTTCGTGGCGATAACAACCTGGTCGCGCGGGATGCCGTTCTTTTGCATCCAACGTCCGAGGATCTGCTCGGCCACACCGCCCGGGTTGCCATTGGCCCAGCGCGAATAAATATCGGCACTATCAAAGAAGTTAATCCCGGCATTGTAAGCCGCCGAAAGCACCCGCTGAGCCATGGATTCGTCAGTTGTCCAGCCGAATTGCATGGTACCCAGGCAGAGTGACGAAACCTTCAGACCGGTCTGGCCCAGGAGTCTATATTCCATATGATGTAATTGATGATGTAATTGCTAGTGGGGAAACAAAGCGATTACAGCCATTGTCCGGTAGCCTGGCCAAGATAATGCTGGATGACTTTGCGCATGCGTTCTTTTTCGGATTCACTTATGAATGGCTGTTTGATCAGATTCTCGTAGATCTTGACCGAATCCCGGTTCCGGCCGAGCTGCGACAGGTACTCGGCCTTCTTCTCGGCAACTTCGAAGCGGCTGTAGTTTTGCTCGAGGTCCACACCTTTGTCATACCAGGTGATGGCCGTCTCAGTATTTCCCATGCGATCATAAACGGTGGCGAGGTTAATACATATACCAGCCTTGTCAATGTCCGAGATGTCGCTCAAGAACAACAGGTAAAGATAATCGACAGTATCCTGCATGCGACTGCTGCCCATCAATTGGGAGGCTTGCTGCATTCGGTTGATAAACTCTTGATATTCCATATTTTCCTACCTAAAGAAGAAATCCTCTCCGGCAATTCTTACAATACGTTAATTTTACTCTAATTTCTGGGATATTGCTCCGCGAACGAGTACGCGCTATAATGGATTTAATAAGTAAGGAGACACACTATGGCCGAGAAAACTGAACACACGTATAAGCCTTTTGAAGGTAAGATCCCTGAAGAAACCCGTCAGCATTTTCGCTCCGCCCGGGAAGAGTTCCGGAAGAGCATTGAGGGCATGCTGCCGCCAGAATTCACGGAGCACCGCCGTGCCGCGCGCAAAGAGATGCTACTGGCCTGGCGCAGCATGATCGACGCATCGCTGCAACGAATGGAAGAGCCCAAGAAGAAAGCCTAGAAAAGAAGCCGCCCTGCTAGAAACGGGGCGGCTTTATTGAACTAAGGGTGGAAGCGCCGCGACGAGCCGCGGCTGAAAAAGATGATCCAAAGCAAGGCCACTCCCGCAAACCCGCCCAGTATAATGGCATACAGATCCTTTCCGGCATTATAAAGAATTACGCTGCCGATCAGGAAGGCTGCAAATACGAGGCTGCCAGATAATCGGTTGACGGCTCTTTCGAGGTAGGTCAACTGGCGGCTGACGGTTGGTACCTGCACGGTCAGGTCACCCCGCTCGATCTGGCTTAATACGCGCCCCATTTTCGAGGGGATCGCGACCAGCTCCTTGAGGATGTTCCCGGCTTCATCCAGCCAGACCCGCCAGTTAGACCCGACTTCCTGGGAGACCAGCTTGGTGGCATAGGGCGCCAGCTGGTTCCACAAGTTGAATTCATTATCCAGTCCGGTACACATTCCAGAGAGAATGGCAACCGTCCGGCCCAGCATCAGCAGGTTTTGTGGTAGTTGGAATGGCATGTTGAACATCAAATCCCGGAACCGGTCAGCGAACTTGAACATTTCCTCCGGGCTGAGCTGGCGTAACTCTTCCATCGATTTTCCCCAGAACATGTCGAACATGGAGGCGCTCATCTGCTCAAGCTGCTTCAAATCTGCACTGGGCAACAGCACATGCAAGGTCTGGAATGAGCGGATCAGGCGGGCAGCGTCCTGCAGCCCGGTGGCGATCAGCGCCTCGCGCAGGCCGGTCCGCAGGTATTCGGGAACATGCCCGACCATGCCAAAATCCACGAAGGTCAGCTGCCAGGCCGGCTTGCCATCCTCGGTCTGACCTTTGAGCGGAGTTACGAAAAGGTTGCCCGGATGCGGATCGGCATGGAAGAACCCATCCTCGAAGATCTGTTTCAGATAGGTATCCAGTAATTGACGCGCCACTTCGGTCCGATCAATTCCAGCTGCGCTAATGGCTTCATAATCGGTGATCTTGATGGCGAAAACGTCTTCCAGCGTCAACACCCGGCGCGTGGTATGAGACCAGACCACCCGGGGCACATGCACACGCGGGGTATCTTTGAAATTCTTGCTAAAGATCTCGGCATTACGGCCTTCGGCGAGGTAATCCACTTCTTCGCGGATCGAGGCTGAAAATTCTTCCACCAGGGATGGTACATCAACTCGCTTGGCAATGGGCGGATACTTCTGCAGCCAGCCGCCAACCTGGCGCAGCGCAGACAGGTCCACTTCGATCAGCTGTTCAATGAACGGCCGCTGGATCTTGACAACCACATCGCAATAATCCCCACCGGCATCGGTCACACATAGCCGGGCGCGATGCACCTGACCCAAGGAGGCAGCTGCCAGAGGGGTTTCCTCAAAAGATTCATATTTTTCATGCAAAGGCGCGCCAAGTTCTGCTTCGGCCAGTTTGCGGATCTCATCAAATTTTTCCGCAGGAACTTCATCCTGCAAGCCGGCCAGTTCTTCCGTAATTTCGGGCGGCAGGACATCCAATCGGGCGGAAAGGAACTGACCCACCTTGATCATCACGCCGCCCATGCGAATGGCCAGGCTGCGGAACTGCGCGGCGGCGCGCCGGTAGCGATTGGGACGGGACCGCCGGGTCAGGGCACGCAACCCGATGCGCGGCAGAATTACTTCAAAGAAGATAAAATTGATCGCGACGCCTGTAAAAAAGAGCATGATACGCCGGTATCGGGCGCGTAATAGTGAACTTTTCATCGGTCCTCCACAAATTTAACAGTCTGATTGTATCACCAAGAATAAAGCCATCTTCAAGATCCGCTTTGCTTGCGCGTACAAGCTTTTTCCAGTATCCTTGATCCATGGAACCAAAAATCAGCATCATTACCCTTGGGGTCTCCGACTTGAACCGGTCCGTTATTTTCTACCGGGATGGTCTCGGGTTGCCAACCACTTTCAAAGACGGTGAAGGGATAGCCTTTTTCCAGCTAAAAGGCACGTGGCTGGCGCTCTACCCATCCGAGGCGCTGGCTGAAGATGCCAGCCTGCCTGTGCAACACGGCTGCTTTGGTGGTATTACCCTGGCACACAATGTGCATAACAAGGAAGAAGCTGATAAAGTAATCGCCCAGGCCCTGGCTGCCGGCGCACATATTCTCAAACCGGCGGCGGATACTTTCTGGGGAGGCTACTCCGGCTATTTTTCCGACCCGGATGGTCACCCCTGGGAAGTGGCCTGGAACCCATTCCTGTCTCTGGAGTAAGCCGTGGATAAATTCATTGCCTTTCCGGAAGATTTCGTCTGGGGCTGCGCTTCCTCGGCCTACCAGGTGGAAGGCGCCTGGAATGAAGATGGAAAAGGTCCGTCCATCTGGGATACCTTTGTGCACACTCCCGGGAGGATTGTCAAAGGCGAGACGGGCGACATCACCGTTGACCACTACCATCGTTACAAAGAAGATGTCGCTTTAATGAAAGAACTTGGCCTGAAGGCTTACCGTTTCTCGACCTCCTGGTCGCGCATATTGCCCAATGGCACCGGCGCAGTAAACCAGGCTGGCCTGGATTTCTATGATCGCCTGGTGGATGAAATCCTGGAGCAGAAGATCGAACCCTACCTGTGCTTGTTCCACTACGATCTTCCACAAGCGCTCCAGGATAAAGGCGGCTGGCCCAACCGGGATAGCGCCTATGCCTTCGCCGAATATGCCAGCAGCATGGCCGAACATTTCAGCGACCGGGTGAAAGTTTGGATGACCCACAACGAACCCTGGGTGGCTGCCATGGCCGGTTACTTTTCGGGTGAACACGCCCCCGGAATAAAAGAGCCGGTAACCGGCTTCAAGGCCCTGCATCATATTTTCCTTTCGCATGGATTGGCGGCAGAAGCCATCCGCGCGGCTGCCAAACAACCGGTCAAGATCGGCATCACTTTAAACTTGAATCCGGTTCATCCTGCCAGTGACTCGAAGAAGGATCGGGCCGCCGCCCAGCGGATGGATACTGCGCTTAACCGGCTGCAACTCGACCCTCTCCTGAAGGGTAGCTCGCCCATCCAGGAATTTACGCTGGGTAAGTTGCTCAGTCATGGCATTGTTAAACCGGGCGACCTTGAGAAGATCCATACGCTGGATTTGCTCGGGGTGAACTATTACACCCGCACCGTTGCAAAATACGACTCGAAATTCCCGGTAGTCTCCGCTGTGCAAACCCGGCCAGAAGGAAATGAATATTCCGGCATGTGGGAAATCTACCCGGAAGGTATCTTCGAAATCTTGACGCGCATCTGGAAAGATTATTACGGTGCGCAAAACCCGGGAATGCAGCCGTGGACGAGGAAAATGCCCGAAATCATGATCACTGAGAACGGCGTGCCGGTGCCGGATGGTCTTGACTTCGATGGGCGGGTACGCGACGAACGCCGTATCCGCTACCTGCGTAATCACCTTATCCAGGTTCAGCGTGCCATGCAGGCCGGCATACCGGTGAAAGGATACTTCCATTGGTCATTAATGGATAATTTTGAATGGGCGCTGGGCTATGCGCCGCGCTTCGGGCTGGTATATGTAAATTATGAAACGCTCGAGCGAACGATCAAGGACAGCGGTAGATGGTTTGCCAAAGTGATCCAAAATAACGGGTTCGAGATTTAATGCCCCCCCATTACCTGATCGGGGTGTTGTGCGGGATCATGGGCGGCCTGCTCAATCAGGGCGGACAACTGCTGCAAAAAAAAGTTGTCAATGATATCCGCCAGGATGATCCAGGCAGGGGCTTCATGCGCCGGCTTCTGCGCAGCCGGCTGTGGGTGTTCGGCTTCGTGGTCGGCCTGGGAGGCGGTACGGCTGGATATATGCTGGCACAGAGCCTGATCGGTCCGGCCTTGAGCCCGGGGCTGATGGCATCCGGATTGATCCTTTTATCGATTGGTTCGGTCAGGCTCAATCACGAAGAATTGAACAAATCCGAGATCACCGGGATCGTCCTGATGATCATCGGCATCCTCTGCCTGGGCTTAAGTGAGATGAGTATCAGCGCCACGCAAGTAAGAAGCATGCTGGCCAACCATTACGCGCAGATCCGGGTGGTCATTTTCACTTTCTGCCTGTTCTCCCTCACACTGATCAGCCGCAGCATGGCAATCCGCAGCCAGGACCGCAAGGGATTGTTGATCGTGGTTGGGAATGGCTTCCTGGCCTGTCTCTCGGATTTCTGGATCAACCCGCTGCTGGCATTGATCGTGCTTGTCTGGGCCGGGCAAGCCACCCATTTCCAGACTTTCTTCTTTATCATGGCGGCGGTAATCCTGGCTTTCACTGCCAGTATCATCACATGGCAAAACCAGATCGCCTTCAAATACGCCCAGGCCAGTAATATCATTCCGGTGGCACAGGTGCCGATTCAGATCAGCCCGGTTGTGGTCTACTTCTTCATCTTCGCGCTGACACCTCCCCGGACCACCTCGGTGGTATTAATTCTCACCGGCACAATCCTGACCATCATCGCAGGTTTCCTGCTCGGACAACGCCCAGAAACACCACTCGGCCAAAAAGAGGGAACAAGGATATGATGGGCCGGCTATATTGCTGGTAAAATTCCCGGCGGCAAGATCACCACGTTCGAAAACGATGCTCACCTGGCAATTTTTCCGCATTGGGAAGAAATCCTCAAACAACTCATTTTGGAGTGACTATGCGAAGTATTTATGTTGTATCTCACACCCACTGGGATCGTGAGTGGTACCGCTCTTTCCAATCTTTCCGTCTCAAACTCGTCCATCTAGTGGATGGTCTGCTGGACTTGCTTGAAAAAGACCCACACTTCAAAACTTTTATGCTGGACGGCCAGACGATCGTGCTGGACGACTACCTGGCCATGCGCCCCGAGAATGAAGATCTGCTGCGCAAATACATCCAGAAAGGCCGCATTGTAATCGGCCCCTGGCACATCCTGCCAGATATGTTCCTGGTAGGACCGGAAGCGCATATCCGCAACCTGCTACAGGGCGACCAGACCGCCCGTCATTTTGGGCCAAAAATGCTGGTCGGCTATATCCCCGACCCATTCGGCCACCCCGGCCAGGTACCTCAAATCTTGCGCGGCTTCGGCATCGAAACCGCCTGCTTATGGCGTGGATTGGATAAAGAACCGGCTGAATTCTGGTGGCAATCACCAGACGGATCAAAAGTGTTGATGGCATACCTGCGCGATAGTTATTCCAATGGCGCCTCCCTGCCAGCCGAAAACCTGCCCGTTTTTGCCGAGGCACTGTCGGCAGCAGCCAATTCGCTGGCCAGCCATTCAGCCGTGACTGATACATTGATCATGTTTGGCACTGACCACATGGAACCGCCGGTCAACACTTCCGCCGCCATCGCCTACGCGGATAAAACCCTGCCCGACACACGTGTCATTCATGCCACCTTGCCGCAGTTCGTCGCAGCACTGCAGGCGAACATTAAGAAGCAGAAACTGAGCCTGCCAACCGTAACTGGCGAACTGCGTGCCTGCAGCCGCATGCACTTGTTGCCCGGCGTACTATCCACGCGCATCTGGATCAAGCAGCGCAACCATGCCAGCGAGAAGCTGTTATTGAAATGGGTGGAACCATTCAGCACCTGGCAGGAACTTGCCACCGGCAACCAATCCGCCATTCTCAGCCAAAAATCCGAAATCATCCATCATACCTGGGGCCTGTTAATGGAAAACCATCCGCACGATTCGATCTGTGGCTGCTCCATCGACCAGGTACATGATGAAATGAAAGTCCGCTTTGACCAGGTTGATCAGATTGGCGAGGAGCTGACCCGTCAGAGCCTGGAAGCCATCAGCTGGACAATTAACACCTCCGGCAGCCCCAAAATCCCTGTTGATAATCTGAAATCAGCCGTGGTTGTCTTCAATCCGAATTCTATCCCCCAAACAGATATTGCCAGCACATCCATCGAATTACCCAATGGAATGGATGAATTCGAACTGCTGGACGAGAACGGCACCAGCCTGCCAACCCAGAGGCGCGGCCTCGGCAGCCGCGAGATCATTAACATGACCATGGATGGAAAGGCCCTGCAAGCTGCTTTTGGATCCATCAGCGACGGACGCGTAGTCGGCATGGCCATCCAGGATGTCAGGGTAAAGCGGGATGGCTCACAGGTGAACATCGACAGCGATATGTCTGATGAGGGGGAACCCAATCTGGTGGCGTGGAAGGTTGCCCGCAAACAGATCGATGAGTACCTGAGCGACCCCAGTGTCACTGATTACCATGTGCGGGCGCGTTCCGCGACTGCCACACAAATCGTCTTCACTGCTCCACAGGTTCCCGCGCTTGGATACCGCACTTTTTGGGTGCAGCCCCGGCCCAACGTAGAGAAGGCCCCGATCCGGCTAAATCCGTTGGTCAAAATGCTACTACCCCTGGCGGGCCTGCCAGTGCTCCAAAAATTTGCCACCCGCAAACGTTATGCCAGGCCGCCATACCGGATCGAAAACGAATTCTTCCTGGTTGCGGCAGCGAAGGATGCCACGCTGACATTGTTGGATAAACGTTCCGGCCAACGTTATACAGGGTTGAACCGGATCCTGGATGGCGGCGATTGTGGCGATGAATACAACTATGCCCCGCCAACTGCTGATCGGTTCACTTCCGCACGTCTGAAACACGTGTCCCTGGCAGACGGCCCTGCCCAGAAAGCGCTTGAACTTGAAATGGAGCTCGAGACTCCGCTCAGCCTCGCTCCTGGACGAAAAGCACGCTCCAAAGAACAAGCCAGATTGCCCATCCAGGCTACCATTACGCTCACAAACAACGTGCCGCGCGTGGATATACGCATAGCACTGATTAATAATGCCCGGGATCATCGGTTGCGTGTGCACTTTCCCGCCCCCTTTGCTGCTTCATTCGGCAACCAGGATGGGCATTTTGAAGTGGTGGAACGCCAGTTGGGTCTCCCAGCCTTCAATGGAAGCTGGGTGGAACAGCCCAGACCCGAGCTGCCCCAACGCGCCTTCACGGACATCTCGGATGGCAAATCCGGATTGATGGTGGCCAACCGAGGCCTGCCGGAAGTGGAAGTGCTCAAAAATGCACAAGGAAACGCTGAGATCGCACTGACGCTGCTGCGCTGCGTCGGCTGGCTTTCCAGGGATGATTTTTCCACCCGCAAGGGGCATGCCGGGCCGTTTATGGAAACACCCGGTGCCCAGATGCCAGGAAAATGGGGTTTCGATTATTCGATCATCCCGCATGCTGGCAATTGGAGTTCCGCATATGGACAGGCATATGCCTTTGATACTCCGTTCAGGGCAGTATCCACCGGTATGCACACCGGGAAACTGGCAGCCGCGCTTTCCTTCGTGGAAAGCACGCCAGCTACCTTTGTATTATCAGCAGTCAAACCGACCGAGGCTGGTCACGCCTGGCTGGTGCGCGGCTACAACATCACTGGAGAGCCGATCAATGTGATGCTTAAGCCCTGGAAGCCCTTCAAGAAAGCCGCGCTGGTAAACCTGGCAGAGCAAATCCAATCAACCCTGCAGACTGATTCTTCCGGTTGTGTGACCTTCCCGGTGGGCGCCCACCAGGTTGTCAGCGTGATGTTCCAAGCATAAAAGAATATTTTCTGCCCTACAATTTCCAACGCGAACAACGCGAATATCCTTAGTATTTTAAGTGTGTGCGGCTGCGCAGCACTTTTACTATGCGGTTCTTCTAAAATTTATGGATACATTGTTTGAATAATAACTCTTCTCCCCCTTATCCATGGCTGCCTTAATCAGCCAAGGAAGAACTTGTCGGAATCTCGCCTAATTTCAGCGTATTCATATATCGGAAAGTGCCGACGAGCGTAATGGTGGTTGGAACCACCCAGGTTGCCAAAACAGCATAGGAATAAACATCCGGAGCGATACCCGGAATATAGGAATAGCCGACCGCGGCCATGACGAGCAGCAGGCTGGCCAGCAGCAGCCGCGTCCCGCCGTATTTATTCACCGGATACCAGAACTCCGGGTGCTCCATGGTCTTTCTTACCCGGAAACCATACAACCCGTTCGGAGGAATCTTTCCCAGGATGAGCGGTACGCAAACAGCCACCAGCGCCAACCCACTCACTACGAAGGTAAACATCAAGACCATCATTCAGGTTATTTTATTAGGAACTGAATCAAGCCGGTTTCAGTAATTCCCCCACCTTGCGACGGAACAATTCCATATCAAATGGCTTGGACCAGATATCATTCGCCCCGGCCTTCGTCGCCAGCGACTTTTCCATTTCAGAATTCATGGCCGTCAACAGGACAATCGGTATGTTGACATTGAGGGGCGGCTGGCGTAATTTTTGGCACAACTCATAGCCATCCATATCCGGCATCATGACATCCAGGATAGCAAGGTCTGGCATTTTGGCAACCACCGACTGGATCGCTTCCCTCCCATTGCGGGCCGATGTAACTTGATAGCCTTCCAATTCGAGGATCTTGGCGATCAACATCAAATTCATATCATTATCATCAACAACGAGAACGGAATAAGGCATATTTTTACCACCTCGGTCTATCAATAGAATACTCGATGATAGGCTAAATCGTCAAGCCCCTGGTAACCATAACCAAGGGATTTAACAAAGTCGCTGGCTTGGTGTATGGTTCGGCCTGAATCCCGCCGCACCTCGAGAGTATGGGGGAGGGCGCGGCAGAAAAAAGAGATCTTGGGGTGTGGTTGGTCGGCTGCGCCGACCAACCACACCCCAAGCCCCTTTCTGTAATGTTGCTTTGTGAAGAGCATGAACCATAAGCGGTTTAGGTCGGCTATAATAAGGCCAACACGGAGGTACCATGACCAACGTTTTCGCATCCCAACACCCGCTTGTAGCCCATAAATTATCCCGCATGCGTGATCGCAACACGGAACCCAAGAAGTTCCGCGAACTGGTGCGCGAGATCGCCGCGCTTCTGGCATACGAAGCCACCGCAGACCTTTTGACCATGCCCCGGCAGGTGGAAACACCGCTTGCCAGCATGACCGGAGCAGAATTAATGGAAAAGATCGGTCTGGTCCCCATCCTGCGCGCCGGTCTGGGCATGGTGGAAGGCTTTTGGGAATTGATGCCGACCGCCGAGGTCTGGCACATCGGCCTGTACCGGGATGAGAAAACCTTAAAACCGGTCCAATACTATAACAAGCTGCCGGTCGAACCGACTGTCTCGGTCTGCCTGATCCTCGACCCCATGCTGGCAACTGGCGGTTCGGCGGTTGCGACCACCGCCATCGTGAAGCGCTGGGGGGTGAAAAAGATCAAGTTCGTCGGGCTGATCGGCGCGCCGGAAGGCATCGCGGCCATGCAAGCCGCCCATCCGGACGTGCCCATCCATCTGGCCGCCATCGATGATCATTTGAATGAGCGCGGTTATATCCTGCCTGGATTGGGCGATGCGGGTGACCGCCAGTTTGGAACGGGCTGATATGCATGTCATTGTTGATTTTACAGTTGTCCCGGTGGGCGTGGGTGTTTCGCTGTCAGAATATATTGCCGCCTGCGAACGCATTTTGCAGGGATCCGGACTGACCTACGAATTGCACGCCAATGGCACCAATGTGGAGGGCGAATGGGAGGATGTTTTCGCAGCCATCCGGAGCTGCCACGAAACATTACATGCCATGGGTGTGCCGCGCATCCATACCGATATCAAAGTTGGCACGCGCACGGACCGTTCGCAAAGCATGGTCGACAAAGTTTCCAGCGTTAGGGAGAAATTAGGTGGATAATCAAGCCCTATATGATTTCATAGTGCGCGCCAAGGCCGCCACCTATGTGGGAAGTGGAGCGCCTGTCCCAGCCTGCCGGCCCGGGTCACATGACCTGAAGTTCGAGGAGGAGGACTGGGCCTACCTGGATAGTTATTTTGGCGGTCGGGATTTTATCGGCGAAGAGGTGGTCTATTACCAGGGTAAACCCGCCTGGGCGATGAATTATTATGGGTCCATCCTGCGGGCTGACCTGATCACACCGGCACAGGCTGGAGAGGTGATCAAAGCCAGCCTGTCGAGAATGTATTCCGAGGGGCGCTTCCTGGGCAGTTTCGAATACCGTCATGAAGGTTTCATTTACTTTGATACCAACGAAGGCAGTGTGACTTCGCTGCGTGGGCGCGAATTTATTTCCATCCGCGGGGAGACTGTCTATGAATTGTTTTATCATGGCGGGTTGATCAAAGATGAATAGAATATCGCCATAACTCAATGGCAGCATGATAAAATCGTAAAAAAAAGACAGGCATCGCAGCATGTTCGAAATTGAACTCTCTGTCCTTGATTACGCCGCGGATGCGGCGGGTAAACTCCAGCCACTCCTGGCGGAATTTGAACACCAAAAGCATATCCATGTTAATCTGACAGCCATTCCGTGGCAGGAGGGTTGGAGCGAAATTGCCAACATGGCAATTTACCGGCATGGGGCAGATGTCTCTGAAGTAGGTACTACCTGGGTCAGCAGCCTTGCATCCATGCACGCACTCAAGCCCTTCTTGAAACAGGAGCTGGATGCTCTGGGAGGCGCGCAGGCCTTTTTCAATGCCATCTGGCAAACCGGGATCATGCGCGGCGACCCGCTTAAACAAGTCTGGGCCATCCCCTGGCATGCTTATCCACTCGTACTTTATTATTATCAGGATATGCTGGAAAAAGCGGGGGTCGCCAACGTTCAAAACGCTTTCCGTGACCCAAAATCTCTGCTGCGAACCCTCAAGAAATTAAAGTCTGCCGGCATGCAGCGTCCCTATGGGATGGTTACCAGCGGTTTCAGGCCGGCCATCCTGCAGGATGCAGCCACCTGGGTTTGGCGAGTGGGGGCTGATTTTTTAAGCGCCGATGGCTCTCGTACTACTTTTTGCCAGCCGGAATTTATAGCAGGCCTGAAAGAGTATTTTTCACTCTCCCCTTACATTCATATACCATCCACCCCCCAACAATCCGTTGCGGATGCTTTTATGGCTCGCCAGAGCGCAGTCGTACAATCTGGCCCTTGGTTGGGAATCGTGCATCGCAAGGAAGACCACAGGTTTGCTGAGTGCCTGGGAGCCGCTCCCTTGCCCGGCGGCGGCTACGTAGGAGGATGCAGTCTGGTGATCTGGGAGCACACACGCAAGGGCGAGGCTGCCGCCGAGTTACTACGTTTCCTCTCGCTTCAGGCAACCAAGGTACCAGCGTTGCCGCATGCACCGAACCTGCCCGCCCGGAAACAAGCACTGATGGATCTGACCGCCCAGGATCTGTTCTTCAAGGTATATCTGGATACCCTCACCGATGGACGCACCTTCCCGGCTACCCGGCTGTGGGGTGCCGCCGAAGCCCGGCTGGGGAACGTTTTTGCGGCCCTTTGGGAAGATGTGCAGGCCAATCCATCCATCGATCTGGATGACTGCCTGCACCGACGGCTGGATCCCCTGGCGGAAAATCTGAATATGGCTTTGAATGCATGAAAGAACCTATGAAACACCCAGACCTGCGAAAAGCATGAAGACCCTGAAGATCTGCAAATCTCCAGGGTCTTTCTTTACTCTTATCAATTTTCTAATTTCATCTACCGATCATTGCTTACGTTTTACACATTACGTTTTACGCCTGCCCCCTCACTCCTCCCCAGCCAGCAACTTGATGCGCTCCCACGGCTTGAGACTGGCATCATCCGCCATGACTTTCCTCAATTCATACATCTCATCTCGCAGTGCGGCGGCCTGCTCAAACTGCAGGTTCTTGGCGGCTTCCTTCATCTGCGATTCCAGTTCAGCGATGACCTTTTGCAGCTCGCCACGTGAAGCAGTTTCGGCTCGTTTATTGGGCGTTTTGTATTCGCCACGCATTTCAGCCGCCGCACGGGGAGTCAGCTGATCGGTCATGTCACGGATGGCTTTGTGGATGCTGACCGGGGTGATGCCGTGTTCCTGGTTGAAAAGAACCTGCTTGGCCCGGCGACGGCTGGTCTCATCGATGGCGCGCTTCATTGAATCCGTCATCCGGTCAGCGTACATGATCACCCGCCCATTGATATGGCGGGCCGCCCGGCCGATCGTCTGGATCAGGGCGGTATCCGAGCGCAGGAAGCCTTCCTTGTCTGCATCCAGGATCGCCACCAGGCTAACTTCCGGCAGATCCAGGCCTTCCCGCAGAAGGTTGATGCCTACGATCACGTCGAAGACACCCAGACGCAAATCGCGCAGGATGCCGATGCGCTCAAGCGTTTCCACTTCCGAATGCAGGTAATGCACCTTGATGCCGAGTTCTTCGATATACTCGGCCAGATCTTCGGCCATGCGCTTGGTCAGCGTGGTCACCAGGATGCGTTCACCGTTCTCTACCCGCAGGCGCATCTCCTTGACCAGATCGTCCACCTGTCCCTTGGTCGGACGCACCTCTACTTGCGGGTCCACCAGCCCGGTTGGGCGGATGATCTGTTCCACCACCTGATCGGCATGCTGCATCTCGTACGGCCCGGGAGTGGCGGAGGTATAAATTGTGGAACCCATCACCTGCTCGAATTCATCAAACTTTAACGGGCGGTTATCCATGGCGGAAGGCAGGCGGAAACCGTACTCCACCAGGGTTTCCTTGCGGGAACGGTCGCCGTTATACATACCGCGGATCTGCGGAATGGTCATATGGCTTTCGTCAATCACCAACAGGTAATCGTGCGGCAGGAAATCCATCAAAGTCCAGGGATGGCTGCCGGGGGCACGCTGGTCGAGCTGGCGCGAGTAATTCTCAATGCCCGAGCAGGTGCCGATCTCGCGCAACATCTCCAGGTCGTACTGGGTGCGCTGTTCGATGCGCTGGGCTTCCAGGAATTTCTCATTCTTCTTATAAAATGCCACCCGCTCTTCCAGTTCCTTCTCGATATTGGCGATGGACTCCTTCAGCCGGTCTTCACCAGCCAGGTAATGCTTGGCAGGGTAGATATCCACTTGCTGAGGCTCGCTGAATATCTCGCCTGTCAGCGGGTTGACTGCTGAAATGCGTTCCACCTCGTCCCCGAAGAAAGTCACCCGGTAGGCGAGCTTGTTTTCATAGGCCGGAAGTATTTCCAGGGTATCCCCGCGCACACGGAAAATCCCGGGCTTCAGCTCCATATCGTTGCGCTGGTACTGGCTGTCGACTAATTGGCGGATCAGGGCATTCCGGCGGGAGATTTCTCCCACCTTCAGGCTCACTACGCCTTTACCATATTCTTCCGGGTTGCCCAGCCCGTAGATGCACGAGACCGAGGCCACGATGATGACATCCCGGCGGCTCATCAGCGCCGTGGTGGCTGCCAGGCGCAGGCGTTCGATCTCCTCATTTATCTCTGTCTCCTTCTCGATATACAGGTCATGCCGCGGCACATAGGCCTCCGGCTGGTAATAATCATAGTAAGAGACGAAATATGAAACGGCGTTATCTGGAAAAAACTCGCGGAACTCGGCATAGAGCTGCGCAGCCAGGGTCTTGTTGTGCGCCATGATCAGGGCCGGCTTCTGCAGCTCCTGGATGATGGATGCCACGGTGAAGGTTTTGCCCGTTGCAGTGGCCCCCAGCAAAACCTGGTGCTTGAGGCCGCGCTGGACGCCTTCGACCAATTGTTTGACGGCTTCTGGCTGGTCGCCGGTGGGCTGGAAAGGTGCGTTAAGTTTGAAATCCATAGGGTGTCCGTAGGGATGCGAATAATATAGAACGGGAGTTCTAAATAAGAGTATACCATGAAAAGAAGATTATCAAGCGCGCATCCTGGTAGATCGCTCCCAGTTCATTTCGAATTCGCATGTACAAATTGCCTTTCGGAAAAGCGGCTCGGTCTACGCGCTGCGTATCTTCAGGAATCGGATAATCGGTTTGTGGATCGATGCTCATCTTCTACTCCTGCGTTATGTATCGCAGATCTGTCTCCTGGACAGTTCAGGATTTTCCCGATTATCCCCCACTTTTGAATTCGCCAACAGTATCAATTGCGTGCATACAGTAAACAATTGACATTTTCTTTTTCCTCTGGTACGATTAATATGATAAATAAGGTCTGATTATATTTTATGCAAGTTTGCCAGAGGAGTACACATTTTGCGTGTGTGTAGTCGCTATAGCAAACCCGAAAGGGAGCGGAGCCATGCACACTCAAAATGCGGTGCTTCCATAATTTTTAGATAGTATAAAATTAAAGAAGAACCTTATGATGAAAACGTTACGTATTTTGTCCATCCTCATAATTACCCTCACATTGACCCTATCGCAGTTAAACGCGCCACAGGCCGCGCAAGCTGCCGCGGCAACGTGCACCTCCAGCGGTCCATCCTCGGGAAAGTACAATGTGAAGGTCTGTATCACCAGTCCAGCCAACAACGCCACCCTGGAAGGCAATGTCAGAGTGACTGCCACGGCCACAGTCACCGTTTCAAGCGGCAGCAACCCGGGTGTACAGGAGATGATCTTTTACCTGGGCAGCAACTATTTGCTGACGGATTATTCCAGCGCGTACACTTTCATCCTGCCGACCGCCAAATGGGCAGATGCCGGTTACACTCTGTATGCCAATGCATTGATGCGGGATGGCTTTGATACGACACAGGCCTCGATTGCGGTGACCTTCAAGAACGGGAACATGACTACCCCGGTCAACGGTAACCATTTCACGCCGGTTACAGGCACCAAACCCGCCAGCGGCCAGCCTTTGGTAGTGGCGGCGGCCGGCGATGGCGCTAGCGGCGAAGCCAACTCCACCAACGTGGTCAACACCATCAAATCGCTGAACCCAGACCTGTTCCTGTACCTGGGGGATGTATATGAAAGCGGCAGCATTGCCGAGTTCTATAACTGGTATGGCAATGGCTCTTCCAACTTCTCAGTCCTGAACGCTATCACCGACCCGACCATCGGGAACCACGAATATACCAATGGGATCAACGGAGCCGGCTATTTCGATTACTGGAATAATGTTCCCAACTATTACAGTTTTAATGCGGGCGGCTGGCATTTCATCAGCCTGAACTCGAACGGCTCCGAAATAGGCGTCACGACCAGTTCGGCCCAGTATCATTGGCTGCAGCAGGACCTGGCAGCCAATGCGAATACCTGCACGATCGCCTATTATCACGAACCGCTCTTCAACATCGGGCCCGAAGGAGCCGATACTAGCATGTCGAGCATTTGGTCTTTACTGGCATCTTATGGGGTTAGTATGGTGTTAAACGGGCACGACCATGATTACCAGCGCTGGGTGCCGCTGGATGGCAACGGGCAGCCCAATGCCAATGGCATCACCGAGTTTGTCGCCGGCGGGGGCGGGCATGGCTTGCAAAATTTTACCACCACCGACAGCCGGGTGGCCTATTCGAACGACCTGAACCCAACTGCCTTCGGGGTGTTGTTGTTGAAGCTCAGCGCCACTAGCGCCACTTTCGCCTACCATAATTCGAGCGGTAAAGTGCTCGATTCGGGCACGGTCGCCTGCACCCCGACCGTTCCTCCGCCAACCACGCCCACTCCAACGAAGACGGCCAGCCCAACCAAGACGCCCACCCTGACCAAGACGCCCACCCCAACCAAAACATTGGTAACAACCAATACCCCGACCCCAACCGCTACGGCCGTAGAAGGAACTTTCACCACCTTTACTCCGGAGGCGGACACCTATGTCAATGCCGCGAGCATTGGCACGAATTACGGCACCGCCACCAGTCTACGCCTGGACGATTCGCCGGATGTGCATGCTTATCTGCGCTTCGCGGTTTCAGGTTTGAGCGGGACGATTGCACAGGTGCGCTTACTGCTCTTCTCGAACAACAGCGACAGCTCAGGCATCAGTGCTTTCGGTGTATCTGATAATAACTGGGGCGAAACGACCACCAATTACAGCAACGCCCCGGCGCTGGGCAGCCAGCTGGCCAGCACCGGAGCTTTCGCCAGTGGAGTGTGGGTCAGCCTGGATGTGACAGCTTACGTAACCGGTAACGGCACCTACAGCTTCGGCGTTACCAACCTGAGTTCCACGGCCATCAGCGTGGCTTCACGCGAAACGGGTGCGGATGCGCCCCAACTTGTGGTAACAATCAAATAAGCCGATCCATACCCAACCAATTGCAGAACGCACCCTCTCCAGCGGACGTTCGATCGGGTCCTATTCCACCTTCTGCTGCCCGTATTCAATCACCTTCTCATCCATTCCGGTGATCGATGAGAGTAAACGGACGCCACCTTAGCCATGTCGGCATACTTCCACCGCCATTAACCTGTGCCGTTACTTTTCATTTGACCGGCCCACCAGCAAATTGATCTGATCGTGAACATTCTCATCAGGATGTTCGCCTTTTCCCTGACCATGCGTACACTGACAGATATGTACTCCTGAGATCGACCGTCGTCATTCCGGGGCGATCGACTTATTGTTGTATTCTAATCGGTCTTCTCTCCCGGACCCTGAGAAACGGAAATGTTTTTTACATAAGGATAAAGGCAGCTCCCCGGCCCCGCCGCTACCTGTGGATCCGGTCAAAAGGGTCGCGGCGTTTTTAGCGCAAGAGGTACAGAGTATATGGTTGCGTATTCTTTTTTGCGCTTTAAAGGATTTAAGTTGCTCGACAGTCACGTCCACCAAATGGATAAAGCCTTTCCTGGTGAGTGATGCATCCACCTGCTCTTTTTCAATACCGAAAACCCTTTTCTCGCTGGTTAACCGATTAAGGACTCGATACGCAATGTTGCACCGGGTCAGGGTGGATATATCTTGATAGTCAAAGATTATGGAAGAGCCGGGGGCAGTGTTTTTTCGAACCCATGTTAGAGTGGCTTCTATTTCTTCTCCATCAAGATACATCGTCACTCCTTCCGGAATGAAAAGGTTTTTTAGTGACCGGTCAAAACCATATGCCAACAGTTTGTCCAATATCTCGATATTGAAATCAATCGGGACATAAACAACTTATCCGGGCGGATATCCGGAATTGATTCTGGACAAGGCATACTGGCCGCGCTTATCTGCAGATGGATCCAAGCTGATCTATGTCTCCGAAAATCCGGATGATATGACCTACAAGCTGTTCGTGGCGAATAATGATGTGAGTAATCCCCAACAGATCATGCTCTCCAGACCCAATGCCACCAACATCATCGACGCGCCGATCTTTTTGCCGGATGGAAAAACCGTTCTGTTCAGTGCTCCACCGGCTGTGCAACGCCGTGTCATCCCATGGCTGGACCGGCTCTTCGGGGTAATCGATGCGTCTGCACATAATATCCCTTCGGATTGGTGGTCGGTGCCGGCGAACGGCAGGGAGCCCACACAAATAACCAACATCCAAGCTGCCAGTCTCTACGCGGCAATCTCACCAGACAACCGGACAATTGCCAGTTTCAGCGGAGACGAGGAATTTGTTATAAATCCAGACGGGACAAATTTAACAATGAGCCTCAATAATACGGGCGGCAACGCGGGGACAGTAAACTGGATCCCTTAATCTGTGTCAGTGCCCGACCACCGACCAGCTTGTCTGGGCAGCCGTGGCATTGGGTTTAGTAACAATCAACTTGATAATAAAATCTCCGCAGTCAGTTCGAAAAGTGCCGCCCGGGTTCAAGGTTTGGGTTGATGCAGATGCAAATGTCAGGGCGGCATCAGGAGATTGGATAAGCAACAGCGCTTTGCCCTTAGCATACACTTCCATGTGGTAAGTCACAGAGGCGGGACCATCGGTAGTAATGGAGATTTTAAAAGAGACCTGGTTGGGCAAGCCATTGGAACAAACAGTAGGGATAACGGCCGGCCCCGAAATGCTTATGGCGGTGACCAGTCCGGTAGAATTGGCAACCACAGGAACTTGGGAAGGATCACCGGTGAGATTAACCTGAGCGGAGGGGAGCCAGCAGTGGGTCTGGCCGGCAAGCGGGTCACCGATTTCCCACCAGGAATGATCGCCAATGGTCGCAAGGATGTGGTTTTTTTTACCCGCACCGATGGCTGCAACCGGAGCGTAGGTCGTGCCCGGCCCGGTGCGACATTCGACCAGTTCGGATTTTGGAGTTACATAGGGGAGTGTAGCAATACCAGGCAGGCAAGCCGCCAGGGTAAGAGAGAGGATGGCCAGAACGCCGAACAAACGTAGGAATAAAGCTTTACTATTCATAAGGCCTCCTTTTCAATAGACGTTATCACGATTTAAGTTGCAAAGCTAGAAAGTGAGGGGTATCCTTCCAGAGTAAGTGTCAGCAAACCGAGGAAGGAGCCCATCAATGGACTATTATGCCAGATTTTCGAGGAAAGAAAAACAATTTCTTGCGTTGACTGGATCGACATCGTAAGAATTTCATGCGCTGTTGCCTGCTTTTCAAAGTAGTTTCCTAAAACACATGGAGATATACACGCTGGAAGAAAAAAGCGACGGAAGCCTCATTATGTGGCTTATGCTAACAGTCCTTTGCAGACGATCGAAGATAAACTGTTGTTTATCATGATGTATTTGCGGAAAGCGACGACCCAGGATATTTTTGGAGAAGTTTTCAAAATGGCTCAACCGATAGCCAACAAATGGATTCACGTTCTGCACTCTTGTTTGAACCAGGCTCTGGCGACGTTAGGAGAGAAACCTGCCCGGCATGTCCAGGAGTTGCATTTGGTGGATGAAAAAGAACAACTTTTCTTCCCGGATGGCACAGAAGAACCGATTGAGAGGCCCAAAGACCTAAAAATCCAGGTTATGTTCTACAGCGGAAAGGAAAAAATGCCATTGTATCAAGAACAATGTACTAGCCGATCGACAGGCCAAGATCATTTCGTTGACTCGGACTAGTGAAGGCACGCATCATGACAAGAAAATCGCCGATGAAACGGGCTTGGTTCTACCGGAAGGGAGTAGTCTGGCTCAAGATACCGGCTTTCAGGGTTTCGCTTTGGCAAACGTGACGATAATCCAACACATCAAGAAGCCGCGTGGCAAAGAACTCACTCCTCAACAAAAAGAAAGCAATCGCCGAATTTCAAGCTTGCGCATCCGGATCGAACACGCCATTGGTGGCGTCAAGCGCTATCGGATCGTTAAAGATCAATGCCGCGCCCGTAAAAATAACTTCCGAGATCAGGTCATGGAAACTTGCTGTGGCTTACACAATTTCCGCCTGAATTTCAGACCCTGGCATTGCCATTCCGATTCTCTTAAAACGTGATAACGTCCATTGGTCATAACTTAAGCGTCTTACCGACTGGACATTTGGGATTGAATTGGTTATGAATGCGAAATGGCAGATCATAAGAAACCTCGCAATCCTGATCATGTTCGGCGGGTCAATGTGCCTGGTCCAGAGGACGAGACGCTTCAGGCCCAGTTCGAAGAGCTATTGAGTCCAGCCATTTACGCTCAGATGGCCTACTATCGCAGTCTGAAGATGCGGGAGCGCATTCTGGGTTTGCCGTTGATGATCACGGCGATCCTGGCACTGCTCTGGCGGCAAATTCCTTCGGTATGCGAGTTGACAAAAACGCTCAACCGGGAAGGTGCACTCTGGACGGGTCGTGTGAAAGTCTCGCAACCTGCATTGAGCAAACGGCTACTCACGTTTCCGGCAGAGCTGTTTCAAAAGGTATTGTTCAGCTTGCTACCCGAGTTGCGGGAGCGCTGGCGGGCTCGCCAACGCCCACTGCCTGAGTGCATTGTCTGTGCTCAGAAGAACTTCCCGCACATTTATGCGGTAGATGGTTCGACCCTGGAAGCCTTGTTTCGCAAACTGAAAGCTTTGAAAGACACGGCCGAGGGGGAGCTGGCAGGTAAGATCTGCACGGTGATCGACCTGTCCACGCGTCTGCCGGAGCAAATCTGGTATACCAGCGAAGCGTTGGCCCATGATACCGGCTTTGAAGACTTGATTTTGGGGATGGTAAAGGCCGGAATGTTGTGGATTTTTGATCGAGGCTTCTACGATTTCACCTTTTTCGATGATCTGATCGACCGAGGCGGTCAGTTCATTACCCGCTTGAAGTCCAATGCTGTTTTCAATGTGCAAACGGTCTTGTGCTACACTGCCGAAGTCCACGACCGCTTGATCACGTTGGGTGGAGAGAACGGCACTTGCCGACATTCCTTGCGTTTGATCGAAGTCCACTTCGGTTCTACCTGGTATCGTTACTTGACCAGCGTACTCGACCCAAACATTCTGCCAGCCAATGTGGTGGCTGACCTGTATCGTCGGCGCTGGCGAATTGAAGAAGCTTTCTTGACCGTTAAACGCCTGCTCAACCTGGCGTACCTGTGGACGGGTGCGCAAAACGGCATCCTCCTGCAGGTCTGGGCGACCTGGTTGTTCTTCGCTCTCCTGGTTGATCTGGGCGATGCAGTCGCCGAAGAACTCATGCTGCCCTTCGATCGTATTTCGCTGGAGATGGTCTTCCGTGGCCTGTATCATTTCACTCAGGCTCACCATCGCGGCGAAGCTACCGATCCCATCCAATATCTGGCTGCGCCTGAGAACCAGGATTTGGGCGTAGTCAAACGTCTCCGCAAAAAGCCGATACCGGCCCCATCCGGTCTGCCCGGAGACAATCTTCCACCATTAACCGCCTAAGTTATGACCAATGGATAACGTCTAATGAATTGCTGCTTACAAATTTATGGCTCTTCCGTTTTTGGTGTGAAGATTCCAGCAAACTAATTTTTACTCTCAATCCGAGGATTCAAAAGCCAATTTTTGGCTTACAAATCATTTTTTCTTGATGCTTCAGCAACACAATTGTGGCCAATTTTACTATGCCCAAGTTTTCACAGTAGAAACGGTAGAGCCAAATTTAATTCCTAGGTGGGATGCAATCTCATGGTAAGGAAATATGCGGTATAAACAGCACCCAGAAAGGCGGAAAAGTGCCGATCAGCCCGACCGCCAACAGGATGAAACTGATCACGGCGATCCTGCCAAAGTGCATTTCCTTCCGTCTCCACAGCAGTCCCAGGATCGCCCACGCCAGCAGGAAGGCAATGGTGGCCAGACTGGTCTTACCGGCCAGGGCGCCGACCGGCTTATACCAATTGAGCCATGTTGAAAACGCATTGGTAGGATTTACCAGGTTGGCAAAGGTGAGCACTCCCAGCACGGCGCAGCCGATGCCGCCTGCCAGCAGCGCGGCTGCCACCGGTCCGTTTGGTTTGTCCATTTTGTTTTCCATAATCAGGTTTTTTCACTTTCTGCGTTCACTGGATCGGTGCAATCCTGGCAATCAGCGCGCCGAAAAGCCCGGCAACCGAAGCAGTAGCAAAAGCAAATATGAAGAAGATCATGATCGCCTGCCGTACCTGGGTGTTCCGGCCCAACTGCGGCCCAAAATAGCTGGCTGCATAGGCTGTTACTGTGGCGGCAATCGGCGCCAGCCAGGCAACGTGCTCCTTCCATTCCATTCCGAAATCGTGCCAGCCCTCGGTGACCGAGCTGGATACCAAGAAATAGCGCGGAAATGCGCTAAAGTCATACGCGCCCGCCGGAGGGACCGCACGGTACCAGGGATAAATGATATACGTCCCGGTTAACACGGCTACCCAAACGCATGCCGTCAAGACCCACAGGAAGATCTGGATATTCCTGGCGTTCCTCTCCAAGCCCTGCTCGGTCTGCCAATTTATCTGCAGGCTGTGCAAGGCATAAATTGCGCCGCTTGATCCGAGTAGAAAGATAACCCCGAAGACTGTCCCATGGATGATCGTCCAGACTTCGCGATAATCAAGTGACATGGTAGCTTGACGCTCCTTTCTAGTATTTCCACTTAATTATACATAATTATGGTAAAATTTACCAGATTTATCCCATATTAAATTTTAAATTTAATTTCCTGACCACAGCTATCAGCTTTTCTCAAAAAAAATAATTCATATCTCCTCATGCCCTCCTGGGAAGCGGAAGAGCAGGTACCCTGGAAAGCCCAGGATAGCGTCATAGTTGGAGGGAGATAATTATCAGCTTTTATTGTGATATTAAACATGCACAATAAAGGTCATTTTGGCTTTGAATTTTCGAGTTCGTGATTTCGTTTTATTAACCCGTTTGAGCTGTTTAACTCAAAACCGAGATTAGTCCCAAAGGATGCCAACCGTGGAGGCAACCTTTCGGAAAAAATAGTACAACACAAGGAAAATTTAATGATCAAGAATAAGCGTTTTCGGATTATTGGGGTGATCGTAATATCGTTGGCTTTATTGATAGCCGGGGTTTATGTAATTCGCAGATCGATCCATGAAGACAAGACCTATCTTGGCGGCCTCGTGCCAATCACGGGAGGGGGGAAAAACAATTCCGCTGTGGCGACCCAGAATGTCACATTTACTCCTTCAGCAGATGCATATGTTGATTTGAGCAGTCCCACCACGAATTACGGCACCGGAACAACCTTGCGAGTGGACGGTTCGCCAATAGTCAACAGCTACCTGCGCTTTACTGTTTCTGGCTTAGGGAGCCAACCTGTCACCCAGGCCCAGCTTAAGCTCTATGCCAATTCGGCCTCCACCTCCGGCTTGACAGGCAAAACAGTGGCAGATAATACCTGGGGAGAAACCACCCTGACCGCTAACAACGCCCCGGCCATGGGCAGCACTTTGGGCACTTCTTCGGCGGTAGTCAGCGGTACCTGGGTCACTTTGGATGTGACTTCCTTTATCACCGGCGATGGCTCGTACAGCTTTGGCGTTTCCACTTCTGGTTCAACGGCAATCAGCCTGGCATTGCGCGAATCCGGCGCGCATGCTCCGCAATTGATCGTGACCGTCACCACTCCATCCACACCTACGGCGACCCAACCAGCGGCAACCAATACCCCCAATCCGGGCGGGCAAACTGTCACATTAGTCCCCGCAGCAGACGCCTATGTAGACGCCAGCAACCCTTCGATCAATTATGGAACCGGCACCACCCTGCGGGTGGATAATTCGCCAATTGTAAACAGCTATCTGCGCTTCAACGTTTCCGGCCTGAGTGGGCCCATTACCAAGGCGCTACTCAAGCTTCACGCCAATTCCGCTTCCACTTCGGGTCTGGTTACAAAATCGGTAACAGACACGACCTGGGGTGAAACGACCATAACATCAAGCAATGCCCCGGCCATGGGTAGCACCCTCGCCACTTCTGCGGCAGTCACGAGTGGGAGTTGGGTTTCCATGGATGTGACATCCTATGTAACCGCGGATGGACTCTATACCTTTGGAGTTTCAACATCGGGTTCGACGGCAATCAGCCTGGCTTCACGAGAATCTGGCGCAAATGCGCCTCAACTGGTCCTGACATTGAATGGTTCCTCCACACCTGCGCCGACTAATACCCCCGGTGCACCAACGGCAACACTAACTGGGCCGACTCCAACTCATACACCCATTCCGCCCACCAAGACTCCCACCTCGGTAGGCGCTACTCCCACCGAGGTGGCAGCCTGCACTCCGGTGATTTTAACCAAAGGACCAACCCTGATCTTTACAGGTGACAATACCAAAATGCGCGCTCTTCTGGCAGTGGACTTCCAATGCCACCTTCCAGATGCAGTGGGGCACGGGAACGACATATACAACCGGCAACGTGGCAGTTACCCCGAACAATACCACCACCCACCTGTATACCTATGACATCAGCGGTCTGACACCTGGCACCAAATATAACTACCGGGTGGTAACAGGCTCGCAGTGCTCTGGCGGAACATTCTATGCTGCTCCGGCCACTACTGCCACCAATATCAAATTCTTCGCATATGGCGATACGCGCACCAACGGCAACATCCACAATGGTATTGCCGGCCAAGTGATCTCTGCTTACAAGGCGGACCCGGCCTTCCAGACACTCAACCTGAACGTAGGCGACTGGGTCAGCTCCGATAATGATGCGGCCTGGATGAGCGAATGGTTCGCTCCAAGTTATACCAATATCCGCACGCAGGATGCCAATATCTCAGATATCGGCACCCGTGGGAACCACGAGAGCAGCGCCTCTTTCTGGAGCCAATACTGGCCCGAGCCTTTCCTGCCCGGCGGTCTGTACTGGTCGTTTGACTATGGTCCCATGCACGTTGCGATCGTGGATCAATACGTTACCTACACGACCGGCTCGGTAGAAAACAACTGGCTTAAGGCCGATCTGGCAGCTTCCACCAAAACCTGGAAGATCGTCGTATTCCACGAGCCGGGATGGTCTGCAGGCGGCGGTCACGCCGATAACACTACCGTGCAAACTGATCTTCAACCGTTGTTCGAGCAATATGGAGTGGCAATGGTATTAAACGGGCACAATCATTACTATGCCCGTGCCATGGTGAACGGCATCGTCGAACTGACGGTTGGCGGCGGTGGCGCTCCGCTATACACACCCCTTTCCGGGCAACCCGATATTGTGGTTACCAGCCAGTCCTATGGTTTCGCTGAATTCACCATCGTCGGTAACACTCTGACAGCCAAAGTTCTCAATAATTCCGGTGCGGTGGTGGATACATTCACCATAAACAAATAGAGCACCTTCTCCATCTCAAGGGATCGGATCCAAGCTATTCAGGGAGAGCGATTTATCCGCTCTCCCTGAATGCGTGCAAGACCTTCTTTCAATCTAACCAGCCGGGACACCACTGCGCGGGATGTAGTGACTTTGTTTATTAAGAAAGGAAAAGTAAGTCTTATAGGTATTGGTCATGACGAAGAAATTGATCCTGGAGACAATGCAATCGCACAAATGGGTGTTGCGCCTGCTCATACTCTTTTTCCTCATGGCGGGAACCTCAGCTTGTGCCCCCATCGGGCACTACTTGTGGGGCCAACCCACCCCTCACCCTGCCACCGGCATCTGCAAACCAGTCAAGGTGCCGATCCTGAATGTCCACTGGTTCAAGGATTCCGCCGGCGCCTGGCGGGTGATGGGTGAGATCGAGAATAAATCCAACCTGGTGATCGGGTCTCTGGGGACAGGCGTGGAAACACGCACAAAATTTGACCGTCAGGCCGACCAGGGCGAGGATGTCACTGCCAATCCGCTGGATCTGAAACCCGGCGAAGAGGCACCTTTCATAGCCTGGATCGACCGGACTATCCCCAACTTTGACCATTTCGAAGTGGAAGTGGCCGACTGCTACCTGGCACAGCCGGCTCAACGCAGTCAGGTTGATATTAGTAGCGACAAAGTGACCGTGGACAGCGCCGGGCAGGCTGAGGTCACCGGCGAGGTGGTTAACCCCGGCACGCAAACCGTGCTGGTGAACGGGCTCATGGCGGCAGTATATGACAGCAAGGGCAGCATGATCAGCGCCGATTATGCTCAGGTGACGCCGCGTTACCTGGCTCCCGGTGAACGCGGAGCGATACGCGCTACGGTAGAACTGCCACCCGGATCTGGTGCTGCGATCAGCTCGCACAAGTTCTTCATGGATGTGCTGGTACAGGCTGCGGCTTCCGCCCAGACGCTTGACCCGGCAAAAGATGTGCAGATCCTTTCGCATTACACGGATTCTGGCGGGCATTTCCACCTGCTGGGCCAGTTGACCAATTCCAGCACAAAACCGGTGATGACTGCCCTGCAGGCCGGGATCTATTCAACCGCTAATAGCCAACTGCTGGATGCTGGTCAATATGTCACCTGGGTCCCACTGTCCCCGGGCGAGACGCTGCCCTTTGACATCAACAATTGGGGTACGCTCAATAACCTGCCAGAGGCCCTGAGTGGGGAGGAAACAAATATCAATGTCAGTGTGCGCCTGGAGCCGTTCCTGAGCTGGAATACAAATACGCCGCCGGTGAAATTACTGTTGCTTACCCCGACCCAATCCATTGAAAATGATATGGCGATTTTCAGCGGGCAAGTGAAGAACGATTCCCAAAACAGCATCACAACAGGGCTGGTTTTGATGGTAATTAAGCAGAAGGCGGATGGGAAGATCGTGGCGGTTGGGAATGTGCAACTACCCATCACCGATTTGGTCCCCCCGGGGGCAGTCATGGGTTATGCGCTGAAATTGCCACTGCCGGTTGGTCTGAACACAGGCGCTTTACAAGCTGAAGTAACAGCTTTTGGTTACCAGCCTTAAATAAATCGATTAGGAGGCGGCGGCTAACCGCATCCTCTCACACCACCCGTACATCGCCGGCATTTTTCTTGTTATCATAGCCGCCTGGGAGATAAATCTCCTGGCGATTACCCATTGACTAATCGCATCCGGGCCGACAAAAACATCCTAGCTCGTGAAGCGTTTGTTGTTCACACATTATCTGATACTTCCCATTCGCTCATTTTTATGGTGGTTTTTGAGAATTGGCAGCCAATCGGGAATAGATATCTGGCGAGAAACCCAATAGGCTCAGAATTTTCAACTGAAGATCTGAAAGTGGCGTGATATGCAGGTGAATTTGCTCGCCAATCGTAACGGTGTTCAGGTAAATGGATTTAAATGCCTCCAGCAAGGTTTCCGCCCGAGGGGTGACCGTGGTTCGTTTGGGATTTCCAGCATACAACCCGGCCAGTTTTTCCTGGCTTTCGGCCAATCCACGTTGAACGACGAACTCCAGCAAGGTCAGCACTCGCAAGCCAATCGACAACAGGCGGATCAAGCCGGTTACTCGATCATCCTCCTTCAAGTACATGGGCGTCAGCGACAACGTTCTGCCTTTCAGACGGGCAAAGCCCCTTTCCACCAGGTATTCGTTCCGATAAGCCAGAACCGCTTTCGGCAGGGGCAGATGCTTTGTCGAGTGGTTTGTCCCATATACTCGCCAGCCGAAATGGGCGCCTGCTTGCTCGATCGCAGTTTCATTCCGGCTGACCCCCAGGGTAACTTCGCATTCGATGCGCACTTCCGCAGGCCGATCTCCATATTGGTGCACATTTCGTTCTTGAACCTGCTCGGTGAAGTTCAAATTCAGCAGCCCTTCTACCCGGTATTGGCGTACGATCTCTTCGGCAGCCTGACGAAAGGGGGCGATTTCCAGGAAGTGTCGCTTGCCCTGCTTGCGCTCATTCAAAGCTTCCAGGGCCGCTTGAGCTTGGTCCAGTCGTTCTCGCAAGGCAGTTTCGGAGGCTTTGGCATACATGAACGAGCGGACAAACAGTCGTCTCTCTATCCAGACGAGCTCCTCCCCATTCACCGTGGCGGTCATTCTTTCTTCTCGTTCAAACCCTTCAGCAATTTCTTCTTCTTCTCCCTCAGTATTGGTACGGTAGACCGGCGTCAAAGCCTGTTCACCACTCCACACTGGTCGCAGATGGATATCCATATCTTCATCCGGGATCTCTACTTTCGAGAAAGGCCCCAGGTAATAGTCACCACCAGCCTGAATGTAAGCTCGATTGCCCAGCGACATCAACTTGCTGTCACCAACATACAGCAATCCCCGTTTTCCCAGCCCTTTGCGTACTTGCCCGATAGCCGGAATATACAAGGGATCGTCAGCTTTTTCTCCCGACACCACCTGGGTGGCCACAGGCATCCCAAGAGGGTCCAAGACCGATTGCACCACCTTCACCTGGGGCAGGTCAGGCCGATGGTCCTTGCTATGCCCAAACTGGAACAACCCATCTTCCGTCACCGAGACGTAGCCGCTGGCTGTGCTGCTGTCCACTCGCACCACTTCCACCTTCAAATCGTACACCCGCAGGCTCCGTTGATTCAATTCCGCCTCAAATGCTGCCCAACCTTCATCGTCGCTAAGCGCATCCAGAACACTTTCCAACCGATCATCGGTAAAATCCAGGCCAGTGACTGCCTGCTGGATACCCATTTGCACCGTCAGCAGGTTCTTTTCTACCCATGGTTGCACATGGTTCAGCCGATGATCCCCCACCGAAAGAATATGTCCCAACCAGGTTGTTCCTATCCAACCCAGGCTCAATCCCTGCCAATTCCCATGCACTGTGAAGTTCCTGTCCAGCAACTCCGCAACGTCCATCCGCTCAGTTTGCGCTATCAAAACCGGAAAATAATCCACTTGTTCTGTCGTTATCGTAAGCTCTCCACTCATTCCTGTAGCTTACCGCATTTCTATTTTTTCGTCAAAAATATAAGCGAATGGGAAGTGATATCCTGTGATTCATATAAATGCGAAAAACTGCTTATTTTGACAATATCACATTAGGTAGGAACATCAGCCTTGTTTCGCTTACGCAAGCGGCCGGCGGTTGAACGGGAACGATTGACAAGATGTTTAACGACTTGAGCCTGGGCTTCTTCGAGAGATAGTTGCGCGAGAGGCATGGCCGCCCGCAACATTCCGCGGACGTTGTCTGTCGAGAGAGCTGGCAAAGCTTCGAGTTCAAGTTGTTGGGTCAATTCGGGATCGCGTTGACAATCTTTAACCCAAGCGAACTTGGTAGCAGCGATAAGCCAGAGGGCGCAAGCGGTAAAGCGGTATGGTGTTCCCTGCGGTGTATTTTTGGGCCTGAAACCATCTGCGCCGACATCATCATTGCTATCCTGGATCACCCGCTCGATAAAATAGCGACCACACAACGGTTCAGCCAGAAAATGCAATGATGCCTCTTCCGGTTCATTGCTGAAAACATAGGTGTGGTCGCCATTGCTCTCAATCCGCATTGTCGCCATTCTTGATGAGGCGCAATGTCAGGCTGTTTATCATCCCAAACCCATACCCGGCAGCCCGCAAAGCGATCTTCCAAGATGCCTCGCGCGTTGGTGCGGATACGCAAAAGGACGCAGACAACACCCCAATTCCCTCCTTTTTAATAACCAGGATCAGGGGTTCACAACCGACCAGGTTGTCTGAGCAGCCATGCTGTTGGGAGCGGTAACGATCAGCTTGATAATGAAATTTCCGCAGTCGGTTCGATAAATATCTCCCAAATTAACTTCCTGAGTTGCGGCGGACGTAAACCTCAGCCTGGCGTTGGGTGTCTGGTCAAGCAACATTGTTCTGGCAGAATTATAGACTTCCAGATGGTAAATTACCGTAGCCGGGGCATTGGTGGTAATAGAAATTTTAAATGTGATCGGGTTGGTATCCTCATCTACCGTACAGTCGCTGTGAATGACCGAGGGCCCGGAGATAGCCAGTCCGGTGACCGGGCCATGAGAATTTACCGCGCCCGGCATTATGGCCGACAGGCAAGCTGTTAAGAGTAGCGGCACAATGCATGCTACATATATCAACCTGAATAAAGCGATGATTTTTTTCATAGGTCATCTTCATAATAAGTAAGAATGCCATATTTTACAATAACCTGCGCTGAACGCCACGCTACTTAAGTCATATGGGTTAAAAAGCCGATCTGAATATTAAGGTGAAGTATGCAATTTGTGCATGCTCAGAATTGCTGAACACGCTCAAATTGGGATTTTTCTACCATGATTTCCAGGGAGATGACAAATTGAAAAAGCGCCAGCCCTTTCGGAGGGCTGGCGCCTGCTTATTACACTAACCAATGGGTAAACGACGATTAGTGGCAGTTAGCCGAGCCAGAATCGGTGAATGTATAACCGGCTGCCGGCAGCCAGGTCCAGCTATAGGAACTGGCTGAAAGGGTCATCTTCAGGACTCCGTATTGAACGACCTGGTTACGCACGACTTCATTTGGCTGGAGCGGATGGGATGCATAGGTGTAACCATCGCCCGGGGCGCCACCGGTTCCAACGATGAATTCGCGAATCCCGTTGGGATCAGCCTGCTCGGATGGATTGATCGGGTTGAAGCGTTCGTAGTTGTGGTTATGCCCGTTCATCACGAGGTCGGCCTTGTACTGGTAAAGCAGATTCCACCAGGGGCCATAGGTTGGGTCATTGGTATGGCGCCCGCTGGTAAAGCGCGGTTGGTGCCAGGCCGCCATGATGCAAGGTCTGGTGTTGGCAGCCAGATCACTCGCCAGCCAGTTGGTCTCTACGCTTCCCACCCCACAACCACCCGCACCCGCCTCGGAGCACTCTGCATTTAACACAATGATGTGCCAGCTGGAGCCGATGTTATAGCTGTAATATCCGCCTGGCTTGGGTCCAGCGGCTGCACCAAAGTAGCTGAAGTACGCCGCATCGCCACCCGGCGGGTAGGTATCGTGGTTGCCCATCAGTGCATGCGTCACACTCAGGAAGCTGCCCCAATTCGGGCCATACAGGTCGGTGTACTCGGCGTCATAGGCATATACGCCGCCATCGTTATTGACGTTATCGCCGAGAGTTTGCACCTGCGCGCCCGGATTGGCAGCCAGTAGGCTGCGCACCAAGTCACCGGTTTTCTTGCAATTGGGGGTAAAGTCGAAATCACCCACGTTATGTTTGCAGATGTCACCAGCCAGGATCAGCACGTTGCCGGACCCGCTGCCGGTCGGGAGCGGAGTCGGGGTGTTCGAAGGCGTGGCGGTCTGGGAGGGTGTTTTGGAAGGCGTGGTGGTCGCACCCCCGCTTCCCGTGGTAATGACCAGCTGCGGTGCATGACCAGCCGTATCCTCGCGCGAGGCCAGGTTGGTTTGAGTCCCGGTGGTGGTCAGCACCAGGTTGTACGTGCCTTCCGCCTTGATGTAGCTGCTGATATCGACCTGCACCCAGCTGGCTGCGGCAAAGGACTTTGAGCTGTTAATGGAACTGCCCGGCGCCGGGGCATTGGCATAAGTGATCGAGGTTTCAGCCCAGCTATTATTCGACAGCCCCAGCACAGAGAAACCAGTAGTACTGGCGCTGTTGGCATAGATGCGCAGAATGGCAGATTGGACGGCCGCGCCACCCAACCCGCTTACCGTGAAGCGCAGGTAACTGCGCATGATGGGACTGCCATCCACCCGCAGCGAGACATTGGTACCGTAGTTGTTGGTTGGAGAGGATGCATACACGTAGGCATCCGCAACCGGGTTGAAGGTAGCCGCCGAGGCATGCGCTACCAGGCTGGAAGCAAACACCAGCGCAACTAAGATAAACAGACTTGCTAACCGATAAATGGTCTTCTTACGCATTTCAATCCTTTTTTTTACAGGCACTATTGAAGCGGTGATGGCCAGTTATTCCTGCCTCGCAATATTCCTGATTCTGGAGGCCTGGCATCCACTCTCGCAATCCTGCGATCATGGGGGATATTTTTTACTTTCCCTCTTTAATTATGGGAGTTGCTCTCCTGTGTTGTCGCACTTATTGGCTCCAGGCATACGTGCTTCAAGCCCGGGAAAGGCAGGATTATAAACTGTTAGATTACGCAACAGTAGATATCGAAATCCACAACGAGCTGATTTTTGCCGGATTTTTAGGTTGATGAATTGCCACGAGGCAGGAGAGCCTTTAATTACCGTTCGTATGCAATGCATCCAGATACTGGCCGTAGCCTGAAGCACTGGACCACTGGGTGGCAGGTTCCACCGCAGTGCCTTCCCCCCACTCACTGAAGGTGGTGATCAACTGCCAGTTGGCTCCAGAGGCGATCATATCCCGGACATTTTGTAATCCAACGGCTTGGATCTCTCGCCAGGCGCTCGGTCTGGCCTTTCAACCAAAAACCCGGACTGATGCTGAAACTGAAACTACCCTGATGATCTTCGGCAACGGCCGGCGAATACTGGTGCCAGCTGTTCGGCTGACTGGCGCAACTGGCATAACCGGGGAACACCTTGAGCACCACATAGGCCCCCACAGTATTGGCCTGCTTCCAACGATCCGCCATGCCGCAGGCGTCGTTGGTATCAGAGTAGGCGAAAACGACGAACTTGCCACCCACTCGTAGATAGCTGGGATCTTTCCCATAATGATTTAGAATGTAGGTCAGGTCGCTCTGGATCTGGCTGACGGAAGGATCTCCCGAGCCCTCCATTTCGTAGTAGAGCGCCCAGCGAAAATTCGTTCCAGCAGATGCTGAAAGCTCTTCAGCTACGCGCTGATCTGTCTGCGTGCCCTGCCCCCACCAGGAAGAGATGGCAACCTGGATATTGGCATACTTCATCATGGCGATATGCTGCTTGATAATATTGAGATCGGAAGAACTATAATATCCCAGCTCGGGGGTGTAATTGGTAAAAGGATAAAAGCCTTTCTGTGTCCAGGCTTCCGAGAACCAGGGATAATAGAAGGTAGCCCGGATGGGGAAGGAAGGTTCCCATCCCACGGGAACAGTAGGTGTGCTGGAGGGAGCCGGAGTAATTGTCGAATTAGTTGCAGGTGTGGCCGTTTGCGTTTGCGTACCGATAAGGGTGGTCGTGGGTACGATTGTCTTAGTGGAGATGTTGGTTGGAACCAGCGTTTTTGTCAGAGTTTCCGTAGAGGAAATTGTTTTCGTAGATGTGGAAGTGGGCAAGCTGGCCAAGGTAAGCACTAATTGCGGCATATGACCGGCAGTATCTTCACGGGAGGCCAGGTTGGTATCGGTGGAATTGAGGCCGCCCAACACCAGGTTATAGGTGCCTCCGGCTTTGACGTAACTGGTGACATCTATCTGCACCCATGTGCCGGCGCTAAACTTGCTTGAATTACCGATGACATTTCCGGGTGCGGGTGCGTTGGCATACGTAAGGGTGGTTTCCGTCCAGGTATTATTTGCCAGGGCTAACACCGAGAGACCGGCGCTACTGGCACTGTTCGCATAAATACGCAGGATGGCCAATTGGACAGTCGCACCGCCCAGCCCGCTTACATTAAAGCGAAGGTAGCTACGCATGACCGGGCTGCCATCCACCCGCAGCGAACTGTTTTTACCATAGTTAGAATTAGGTGAAAATGCATTTACATAAGCATCCGCAACCGGATTAAAGGGTACCGTTACCGCCGCGGCTACAGATTGCCCGGTGACATGCACCATCAGGGCCATAGCAATCACCATCGAAACCATTACAAATGAACTTACCAGCCGGAAAACTGTCTTCTGCATACCAATAATCCTTTCATCCTGCAAGCCGACTGAAGGCAATACGAACCGGTTCCTCCAGCTCTCCTCAACCGTACTTTCCGGTCGGTGAATTTGACTCACAATCCCCCGTCGATTTCAGTAACTCTTAATAAGATTGCAGTGTTGAGGTTTTGAATTTCAGACAGCCCGCAGTATAAGCCATGAACGTGGGGATTCCCTTCTCAAAATTGTTAAGCCAAAAAAGGGAAAATTAGAATAAAAATTTTACTCGGAATGGGAATTTGCCGGTTTTAAGCCCGCCACTCCCCCCATATACGGGGGAAAATCAGCAGATCGTTTGAATTTTGAACTATTTCCGCCCTTGATAAACAATCCACATCCGTTATTGAGAACCTTACAATCAGATGAAAAAAACAGGTATATATATACATTGTGAAGCCTGACACAGATTGTCAGGCTTCACAATGTATATGCGCCATTCTTCAAGAACCAATACATTCAGCGATTTTGCGCCAGGCGCAAGCCAACCTCCGTTCGGGCCGCAGCCGCCTGCGGTAAAGCTGGCGGTTTTCTGGGCTGGCTATCCGGCTGAGCTTTGTCGGCGGGTTGGGCGGCGTTCGTGACCGCCCGCTCCATCCAGAATTCACCCCATTCCTTGAGAAAATCCGAACTGCTCCAGAGTTTGGGCCGGCCAACCTGCGAAACCAGCTCGATCCCCAATTCCTGGCAGACCTGCCATTCGGGGATATTGGTGTTATCCACCCGGTCGCCGCCCTTGGTAAAGACATGCGGCCTGAGCAGGCGCAGCGCCTGGCAAACGGTGGGATCGTTCTCGATCTCAAAGGGGATGACATAATCCACCTCACGCAGGCAGGCCACCAGGTTGCAGCGTGTCTGTAAATCCATGAACTGCTTGCCTTTCTTGCGCTGTAGGAAATTATCGCCATTTACCACCACTACCAGCGTGTCGCCGTATTGTTTGGACTCGATGATACAGGAAGCATGTCCCGGGTGGATCGGGTCAAAGCCACCGGACGTGCATACGATCCGGCCCAGGCGATCACGGATCTGATTGAATTCATCGAAGTTCAAGATTTGAGCATATTTTTCCATTTTCGTTATCTCCTTTTTTAATGTCTTGTCGTAAATTATGGAGGAATTGCATTTTGAATGATTGCAGCGATCCCGCAATCATTCAAAATGCGAACCCATCCTTAACCTTTTAACTATTGTTTTATCCTCCAGGCGACGCCGACGGGTTGCCATCATAATGCAGCGCGTCCAGGTACTGCCCATAGCCGGAAGGACTGGCCCATTCCGTGGCACTTTCCACCGCTGTCCCCTCGCCCCATTCGTTGAAGGTGGTGATTAGTTCGAAATTCGCATTGGAAGCGATCATGTCCTGGATTTCAGCATCCCATTGCTGCAGGTTGCGCGGTAGGCGTGGCTGCGGCTCGCCGGCCTTATAGAAACCCGGGCTGATCGTGAAACTGTCATTCCCCACTCCTTTTTCGGCGCCGGCCGGGGCGTATTCATGCCAGGCGTTCGGTTGGTTGGGACATTTCTGATAACCAGTGAATATTTTAAGCACGAGGTAGGCTTTGAGCGTATTGGCCTGGGTCCAGCGGTCGACCATGCCGCAACCATCGCTGGGGTCAGAATAAACAAAAACCACAAAGCGCTCCCCGATCTTGAGGTAGGCGGGCGAGCTGGCGTACTTGTCGTGAATGTATTGCAGGTCTGAGCTAATGGCCGCCACCGAAGGGTTTCCCTGACCTTCGCTTTCCATGTAAACTGCCCAATAAAAGCCGACCTTCTCTCCAGCTTGCAGGAGCGTGGCGAAGCGCTGGTCGGTGTAGTGCCCCTGGCCCCACCAGGATGCAATGCCGAGCTGGATCTTGCCGTACTGCATGGCTGCGATTTGCTCTGGAATTACTGTTGGGTCGTCCTGGCTGTAGAAACCCAAGCTAGGATGGTAGTGAGTGAACGGGTCCATGCCTTGTTGATTCCAGGAATTCGGGAACCAGGGATAATAAAAAGCTGCCCGGATGGGAAAAATCAAGCCATTCATCGCCTGCAGAGGCTGGGATAGGGTTACGGTGGGCGCCTGCGCGGGCGTGGCTGTTGCATTGGCCGGGTTGGGGGCAGCGGGCGTCACGATGGTGGTGGAAGTCTGGGGCACCCCGGCGGATACGGGGCTGGCCGGCCCACAACCGGCCAGGGCCACGCATAGCATGGTGAAAATTAAAAACATCTTGTTCATTCCATGATTTATTTTTTCTTTCATATTACCTTTAGCGGGTTGTGATCACCAATTGCGGTGCAGCACCGCTGGCTTCGCGCGAACCGACACTGATGACGGACGAACTGAGGTTGGTCACGCCGAAGCTATACGTGCCATCCCCGGTCACGTAAGACGTGACATCCAGGCTGACCCACACACCGCTTCCAAATGAGCCGGAAGAAGCCAGTTGACTGCCCAGCGCCGGGGCGTTGGAATAGGTGGTGGTCAGCTCGCCCCAGCTGTTATCCACGACGGCCCAGGCGCGGATGCCAGAGTTGTCGCTGTCGTTGGAATGCAGCAGCAGGCGTACCTGGGTGATCGTTCCGCTCAATCCCGTCACCGTGAAACGCAGGTAGGCGTGCTCGTCCGGGGAGCCATCCAGACGCAGCGTGCCGGCGCTGCCGTAATTCGTACTTGGACTGGAGGCGTTGACGTACGTATCCGCCACCGGGTTGAAGGTCGCCGAGCTGGCGGTCGGGGTGAATACAGGTGTACTGACAGGCGTGATTGTGGGGGTTGCAGTTGCGGTAAGCGTACCGATCAAAGTGGGTGTCGCTGTGTCGGTGAAGGTGGAAGTGGGCGTGCCGGAGGCAACCATCGTTCCGGTCGGAGTAGAAATGCTGGTGGAGCTTGGAGTGACGGTATCGGTGTCAGTCAAGCTGGGTGTGGCGGCTCCACTCGTATGACATGCCTGGCTGCCCGAATCGGTAAAGGTCTGCCCGGCTTCAGGTTCGAACTTCCAGTCATAGCTGGCCGGGTGCAGAGTCAACTTGAGGATCCCAAAGGTGGTCGCATTGCGTACCTGGCTGTTCGCCGCCACGGAAACGATGGAGGTGTGATCGGCGCCGCCGGTCCCAACAATAAATTCGCGAATGCCGTTGGCCTGGTCCAATGTGCCGGTGGAATTCTGGGGCGCAAAGCGTTCATAGATATGGTCATGGCCGCTCAGGACAATGTCAGCATGCGCATTATAGAGCAGTGTCCAGAATGGCCGGGTGGCAGCATTGGCGCGCCCGCCCGAACTGAACAGGGGAATATGCCAGTACGCCAGGGTGCACTGGTTTGGGTGGGCGGCCAGGTCAGCCTGCAGCCATTGATATTGAGGCGAAAAAGAGTTACATCCGCCTGCCTGGGAACAACTCGAATTCAAGGCGATCAGGTGCCAGGTTCCGATATTAAAACTATAGAAACCCTGGCCAACCGTTCCTGCCGCGGAACCAAAATATTGATAATAACCCGCCGCGCCCGTATTGTCCGTGGTACAGCCCGTGCCGCCGCTGGTAAAATATTCATGGTTACCCACCACCGGGTGCGTGATTGATTTCACCCTTCCCCAGCTTGGGTCATAGGATTCCAGGAAAGCCTGGTACCCACCGCAATAATACTGGTTGTCGCCCAGGCTCAATACTGCGTTAAAGCCGCCGTTTACCAGTAAGTTGGAGGTGTATTCCTCATTGCAGGAGGTGGAAGTGCCCAATCCGCCATTAAATACGCTGGTGGCCGGGTCGCAGGCAATATCCCCGGCCGCCGCGATGACCGGGTCCGAAGCCGCGGCTGCCCCCGGCAGATTGGTTTTGCCGGCCAGCAGTCCCGATAGAGGCCAAAGTAAACTGACAGCCATAAAGAGGGCGAGCAGCAGCCTGGTAAACCTTTTCGTGGGCAGGGAAAATTTATGTTTTGTGTCCATTCGAACTTTTCTTCATTAAAATGCATTTTTACTGCTTGGTCCCTAGAGAAAGCAATTCCCAAAATCAGTCGGTGTGAATTGCCTTTTTGGACAGAAAAGTAGTTTATTATGGCGTGGGGGTTGGATTGATCTGTCCGTTCCACGGCGTCGAAATCGGTCGGGCCTGGGCTGACTGCCCCAGATCTGGCAGGTTCCAGGCCGTCAGAATCGTCTTCAGCAAGCTGTAATGCGAATAAGGCGTGTTGTCGGTCATGTCCGGAAGGGCTGTCGGCGAGATCAGCACCACTGCCACCTTTCCGCCGGCTGGGGTGGGCAACGCGCAGCAACTGGAAGTATCTTTATTACTGGCTTCATCGAAGGCAACAATGATCAGGCTGTTGTTCCCCAATGCCGGAGAGGCTTGCAGCTTGGTGACCATCGCGTTGATCCATGTGTCCGCCACCGTCGCCGAACAATCATGGCCGGAATTGCACAGGTTCGGCATGATAAATGAGAAGTTTGGCAGACTGTTATTCGCCAGGTCAGAATCCAGGCTGGTCAGCGGCAGGATGCTGCGGTCGCAGCGGGGCGCATTCAGTCGGATCGAATCAAAATACAGCAGCGGGTTATGCTTCTGGGCATACCTGCCGGAATCTCCCACAAAACAAGGCGACGGCAAATCTTCCAGGTAGGCCTTCCAGGTGCGCCCGCTGGCCTCGATCTCATCGGCCAGGTTGGGCTGGTTCAAAAAGCAAGTCGTACAATCGCTGGTGATGCCCTGGGTGCTGCCACTCATCAAGGCGATGTAATTGGGCAGGCTCGGGTGGGCCACGGCATAATAGTTCGAGAGCAGCACATTTTGTTTGGCCAGGGTAGCCAGCAGAGGCATTTGGGTGCCATCCATCGCGGTCTGGTAATCCTTGTTCTCCAGCATGATCAGAACGATATGATCAAAATTAGGAATGCCGCTCTCGCCGGAAGGAACCGGTGGCAGTATGGCAATTGGCTTGGCAGCAGCAGCCAGGGGACTCTGGGCATTGGTGGCCGGCAGAGGCGTATCAGTGGCGTGTGCCACCTGGGCTGGGTCGGAGGCGGCATGGGGCAGCCTCCCGGTGACAGGGATAACCGGAGCCGCATTAGTAACCTGAACAACTGAAGGTGAATCGGCAGCAGTCTGATTGGATCCCATAGAGGAAAATATACCCTGGTAAGGGGCCATGGCACAGCTTGCCAGGATCAGGCAAAGCGCGACAGACACAAGTATTTTTTTCATCGATGAAATCATCCTTTTTGCAAGTTTTCTGTTGTATAGAAAAAACTTGGGAGAACTAACCCGGTGGTGCGGTCGGCGATGCCAAACCATTCTGTGGGTTACGCTCCTGGAGGAAAAAGCTATTTGAAAATGCTTGTAGAGGGGAGCTGATGACATATGTAAAACTGGCGGTCAGGCTGAGGCCTGGAACCACCACGTAGGGAAGTCCATTCGAATAAATCGTGGATCCGGTGATCCAGTTAAATATATCTGCGCCCAGGTTAACAGCATTCAAACCGGCCGCGGCCAGGACAGGCTGACCAGAGCGATTCGCAAGGGAGGGAGCCATCGAGCTTGGGCTGGTGTGCCCACATGGAATGCTGCCCGAATCGAGGATAGCACCAGTGACACTCTGGTATGCAAACGTGGCGCCGGTCTGGCCGAGATGCAGCAGCAGCACGCCAAAAGTAGCTGGCTCGGTGTCGTTGGCGTAAGCCACCCGGCTATCGCTCTTAACAAACTTCTGGATGCCATGACCGGCGCTGCCAACCACAAATTCGGTGATGCCGGTCGGGCTGGGCTGCCCGCTGCCATCCAACGGCACCCAACGCTGATAGTCATGGTCGTGACCATTAAGCACAATACTGACCCCGTATTTCGCCATTAAAGACCACATGGGCATGAGTTCAGAAACAGTCCCCTCCGGGCCGATATTGAAGAGCGGCTCGTGGTAATAGACAATGGTACAGGTCTGAGCATTGGCAGCCAGATCCTGCTGCAACCATTGGTATTGTGCGGAACCGGGACCGACCGGGATTCTTGGGGCGTTTGCGTTCAGGCTGATGAAGTGCCAGCCGCCCGCGTTGAAGCTGTAGTAGCTGGGAATATTGTCCCAATAATCGAAATAACCTGAGGCATCGGGTGTAAGATACTCATGGTTTCCCACGGTTGGGTCGGTGATGGAACGAAATTGTCCAAAAAAGGTTGAGGAGGTTCCATACCAGTTATAGAACTCTGCCTTGCTGCCGTCTTCATACACGTCCCCCAGGTATAGGAACAGGTTTGGGTTAAGCGAGGCGATCAATTTAACCACCGCACTCGAAGTCGGTTCGCCGCTGGCGCCATCTCCGCCGGCCGCCACAAGGAAGGGCGCGCCGTTGGCCGCTGGACGGCCGCTGGTAGCTGTGAAGTGGTTGGGATTAACCGGCTGCGCCGTAATGCCATTGTTAAAAACAACCGGCAGACTGGCCTGGCTGGAAACAAAATTGTCCCGCATTACCGCTTCCACCGAAAGTGTATAACTGCCATCCTGCCATTTTGCGGTTGGCAAGGTGAAAGTATATGGGCTGGTATAACTGGTTAGCAAGTAGACCCCATTCAGATAAAAGATCAGGTCTTGCACTGAGCTGCGCGGCGAGCCGCTGATCTTAACCGCCGGCAAAATACTCACATCCCCGCTCAGTGTGCTGCCCGAGGCCGGGCCAGCAAAACAAATCTTGACTGTATAGGTTCCCGAAGTAGATTGACTGGAGGCGCAATTGGCTGCCTGAGCCCCGCTAGGGATCCGATTGCCCGGCCCTGGGGTCGCAATTGGAATTGCTGCTACTGTTGGAACACCACTGGCCTGCGTCGCGCCAGGTGTTATGCTGGGTGGTGTGGTGGCAGACGAATTTTGACTGACCTGCCCGGTCCAGGGCGCCAAAATGGGTTGGGCCTGAGCGGTATTCCCCAGGTCCGGCAGTTTCCAGGCCGTCAGGATCGTCTTCAGCATGCTGTAATGCGAATAGGGCGTGTTGTCGGTGAACCCTTGTGGGGTCGATGGCGAGATCAACACCGGCGCCACCTGCCCGCCCGCCGGGGTTGGCAGCCCGCAACAACCAGCGGTGTCCTGATCGCTGCCCTCATCAAAATCGATGATGATCAGGCTGTTATCCCCAAGCGCCTGGGAACCTTGCAGCTTGGCAACCATACCGCCGACCCAGTTGTCCGCCACGGCCGCAGAACAGTCATGCCCGGAATTGCACAGGTTTGGCATGATATAAATGAAGTTTGGCAAGGTTTTGTTTGCCAGGTCAGAATCCAGACTGGTCAACGGCAGGATGCTGCGGTCACAGCGGGCAGTATTCAGCCGGATCGAAATCAAAGTAAATGAGCGGGTTATGCTTCTGGGCATACTTGCCGGAATCTCCCACGAAACAGGGTGACGGCAGATCCTCCAGGTAGGCCTTCCAGGTGCGCCCGCTGGCCTCGATCTCGTCCGCCAGGTTGGGTTGGTTCAAAAAACAATTCGTGCAGTCGCTGGTGATACCCTGGGTGCTGCCGCTCATCAGAGCGATGTAATTGGGCAGGCTCGGGTGGGTTACCGCATAATAGTTCGTGAGCAACACGTATTTCTGTTCCAGTGCGGTCAGCTGTGGCATTTGCTTTGGATCTATAGCGGTGCCGTAATCCCGGTTCTCCAGCATGATCAAGACAATATGATCAAAGTTGGGAATCCCATTTTGCGCTGGAGTCGCCACTTGGGTTTGGTTGGATGGCAGGGGAGAAGAAGTGGCTGCTGGGGGCACAGCCGTGCTGGAACCAATGCTCGCACCGATCCCGGCAAAATTAATGACGGGCGAACAACTGGCCAAGGCCAGACATGCAAAGATGGTAAATATGAGAAGCTTTTTCATGGTTGAATCTTCCTATCAATAATTCTTATCTTTGAATTAAAGCCTATCTATAAATGCGAGAAGATTTCTTCATTTTGAGTGAGTACGGTTTAGCCGCACTCATTCAAAATGTGGTACTTCGCTAACATTGGATGGATATTTGATAAGTAAAATAAAGAATCCTCCAGTCATAAGGAAAACAGTTATTGACCATTCTGCGTTTCCCAGGGCTCAACGATCGGTTGAATAGAATCCTGGTTAGTATTCCCAAGAGCTGGCAAGTTCCAGGCCGTCAGGATTGTCTTCAGCAGGCTGTAATGTGAGAGTAAGCTTTGATCGACAAAGCCCGGGCGAGCCATGGGCGATATGAGCACTGCCGCAATCTGACCACGCGTATTGACGGTCACTTTAGCAGTATCGTGCTCCACGCCTTCGTCAAATGTGATGATGATCAAGCTGTTCTGCCCGAGCGCCGGGGAGGCTTGCAGTTTGGTCACAAGCCCATTCACCCAATTGTCGGCCATTTCGGCACCGCAACTATGACCTAAATCGCAAAGATTTGGTATGATCAACGCAAAGTTGGGCAATTGGTTGTCCGCCAGGTCTTTATTCAACTGGGAGAAAGGTACTATGCTGCGGTCACATCTGGTCTTGTCCTGCCGGATCGAGTCGAAGTAAAGGAAAGGGTTAGTCCATTGGACATAATAGACACCCGCATCCCCAACGAAACAGTTCGCAGGCATGCCCTCCTGGTAGGATTTCCAGGTACGCCCGCTGGCTTCGATCTCGTCTGCCAGGTTGGGCTGGTCAACGAAACAATCCGTGCAGTCACTGTTTATATTCTGTGTGCTGCCGCTTACCAATGCAAGATAATTAGGCAGGCTTGGGTGGCTTATTGCAAAGTAATTGGATAACAAAACATTCTGCTGGGCCAGGGCGTTCAGGTGCGGCAATTGTGGGTTTCCGATCACAGTCTGGTAATATTCATTTTCCAGCATGATCAAGACAATATGATCAAAATTTGGAATCTTAACCGGTGCACTTACCTGAGCTGTTGCTTCCAAAGTTGCGATACTCGTGGCAGTGGACACTTCAGTTGCCGTTGGTGATTGGGTTGCCGTTGGTGAGCGGGTAGCCGTTGCAGATGCAAATACAACGGGGGCCTGTTGAACCTGCCTGACGATGGAACTTGCCGGCGAACAACTGGCCAGAACCAGGCAAAATACCGAAAGAAAAACAATTTTTTTCATTACTACCTCCTTTTCATAATAAAATCCACTCCTTTAACGAGGGACCGTCCATCAGGTTCGACCTGATGGGTTAACGCAACTAATGGTAACTGATAATTAGTTGAGGGGCATCCGCACCCAATTCGCGCGAGGCCAGGTTGGTATTGGTTGTCGAAGTGGTGGTCAAAACCAGGTTATACGTACCTTGTGCATTAATGTAGCTGCTGATATCGACCTGAACCCAGCTGCCTGCGCCGAAGCCAGCAGAACTTTTGATGGTATTGCCGGGGGTTGGCGCATTGCTGTACGTGATCGTGGTTTCGCCCCAGGTGTTGTCGGACAGCGCCAGCGCCGAGAATCCAGCGGTATTGGCGCTGTTGGCATAGATGCGCAGCATGGCAGATTGGACCGTTGCACTGCCCAACCCGCTCACCGTGAAGCGCAGATAGCTGCGCATGATCGAGGCCGTGTTGGCATCCACCCGCAGCGACACGTTTGTCCCAAAATTGCTGCTGGGAGAGGCTGAGTTCACGTATGCATCCGCAACCGGGTTAAAGGTCACCGAGCTGGTTCCTGTGGTGGCTGTGGGCGTAAATGTAGGTGTGGGTGTATTGGTTGCGACTAGCGTATCAGTAGGAGAAAATGTAAAGGTAGGTGTAAATGTGGGAGGATCCGTATTGGTTGGCGTATTGGATGCAATCGGCGAATCAGTTGGAGTAAATGTAAAGGAAGGTGTAAATGTGGGAGCATCCGTATTGGTTGGCGTATAGGATGCAACTGGCGTATCAGTTGGAGTAAATGTAAGGGTGGGGGCGGGTGTAGGCGTGGTGGAGGCAGCCAGGGTTGCGGTAGGGGTGGATGTATTGGTCGCTACCAGCGTTATTGTCGGGGTAGGTGTGCTTGTGATGGTGGGCGTCATAGTGGGGGTCACGGTGGCAGTGGTGGGTGGAGTGCCAGTGGGAGGAACACTGGGATTACAAGGGACAAAGCCGGAATCGAGGATGGAACCATTAGAATTATGGTAGCTGAAATTTGCGCCAGACGAACCGAGCTGCAGCAGAAGCACCCCGAAGGCAGTCGGGTTAAGGTCGTTCGAATAGGCTACCCGGGTATCGGTCGTTGTGAAAGTTTGCAAACCATGCCCGCCCCCGCCGGCGACGAACTCGGTAACCCCGGTCGAACTGGGCTGTCCATTCGCGTCGAGTGGCACCCAGCGCTGATAATCATGATCGTGTCCGTTCAGCACCATACTTACTCCGTATGACGCCAACAGGGCCCAGATGCTTGACATGGCAGTCAGGTCCCCTTCCGCACCGATGTTGAAGAGCGGTTCGTGATAATAGGCAATCGTGCAGATCCCGGCGTTAGCAGCCAAGTCCTGCTGCAACCATTTATATTGAGCTGAGGAGGTTGTGACACCTATTTTCGAACTGTTTGAGTTGAGGCTGATAAAATGCCAGCCACCGGCATTGAAGCTGTAGTAATTGGGGATGTTATTCCAGTAGTCGAAATAGCCCGCCCCATTTACACCGTTGGTATATTCATGGTTCCCGATGGTCGGGTCGGTGATGGCGCGCAGAACCGAAAAGTTGGATGAATTGTTGCCATACCAGTTGTAGAACTCTGACACGCTGCCGCTTTCATAGACGTCCCCCAGGTACAGGAAAAGGTTCGGATTGAGCGAACTGATCGTGTTAATCACCTTCGTAGAAGTGGGCTGGCCGCTGGCGCCATCCCCAGCGGCAGCCACCACAAACGGCTGCCCACTTGCGGCAGGTATCCCGCTGGATGGTGTAAATTGGTTGGTATTGACCGGGGCGGTGGCATTCCCATTGTTGAATGTTAGCGCTATCGTGGCGGTCGCGGTGATAAAACCATCCGGCATCAATGCATGCACATTCAGCGTATAACTGCCATCCGCCCATTTGGCGGTGGGCAGGGTGAAAGTGTACGGAGCGGAATAGCTCGTCAGCAGGTAGCTGCTAGACAGGTAGAAGATCATCTGCTGCGGGTTGGAACTTGACCCGCTGGTGATGGTGGCTGTGACGGTAACAGCGGCATTGCCTGTCAGGCTTGCACCGTTAGCCGGACTGGTGATGCAGATATTAATGGTGTATTTGCCTGAAGACGGTCCACTCGATGCGCATCCGACCGCACCGGCATTGACGTTGACAGGCGCGTTTATATTTGACAGGCTCAGTGCCAGCGTGATGACAAAAATGGAAAGAACGCGTAATGTTTTCATCTGCATTTCCTTCATTTCCTAACTATGTCGGCGCATAAATAAAATGCCGCCGGCCAGGAACACCACGATCGCAATACTGCCGAAAACAATCCCATATGGAAATGCCGGTGAAGTTCGGACAGGAACAGGGACTTCCCCTCCTGCCGGCGTTGCACTGGGAGTAAAGAGTGCTGCAACAACATTCTCTATCCCGGGAGCAGCGGGAGTATCCGTGGCAGCCATTGTTGCAGTGGAGACTGGCGTATCCATCAATGTTGCCATCGCTGTGGAAATCGGTGTAGGCGCACTATTTGCAGTGAAATTGGCCGAAGCAGGCGATGCGCACGAAATAAAACCAGAATCGAGGATGGAACCATCTGAACTGTGGTAGCTGAAATTGGCGCCTGTCTGGTTGAGCTGCAACAGCAGCACTCCGTACGCGGTAGGGTTCATATCATTGGAATATGCCACCCGACTATCGCTGGTAATGAATTTCTGCAAGCCGTGCCCGGCTCCGCCAGCTACAAACTCGGTAATGCCATTCGGGCTGGGTTTTCCGCTGCCGTCCAGCGGTATCCAGCGCTGGTAGTCATGGTCGTGTCCGTTCAGCACAATCGGCACCTTGTAATTCGCCAGCAAAGCCCAAAATCTTGCCATGGCCTGGGTTGGTCCCTCCGCGCCAATATTAAAGAGCGGTTGGTGATAATAGACGATGGTGCAGGTCTGCAGGTTGGCAGCCAGGTCGTGAGCCAGCCAGTTATATTCAGCCAACCCGGGCGGATTGCCTCCCAACTTGGCGAGATTTGAGTTCAGGCTGATGAAATGCCAGCCGCCCGCATTAAAGCTGTAGTAATTGGGGATGTTGTCCCAATAATCGAAATAGCCTATCCCATTAATACCGTTGGTGTATTCGTGGTTCCCAATTGTCGGGTCGGTGATACCGCGCAGAACGGAGAAGTTGGATGAGGCGGTTCCGTACCAGTTATAGAACTCGGCTATGCTGCCGCTTTCATATACATCTCCCAGGTACAGGAACAGGTTCGGGTTGAGCGAGGTAATGGTATCGATCACCTGGGTGGAGGTATCCTCGCCGCTGGCGCCATCCCCGGCCGCTGCCACCACGAAAGGCTGGCCGCTGGCAGGGATTGTTCCGCTGGTAGGCGTGAAATGGTTGGGATTGAGCGGAGCTGCGACATTGCCATTGCTGAATTTGACCGTAATGTGGGTCTTGATGGTAGTATTGCTGGTCCGCAACTGTGCTGCAGCCACGAGGATGTAACTGCCATCCGCCCATTTTTCAGTTGGCAGAGTAAATGAGTAAACGCTGGAATAATCTGTTAGGAGATAGCTATCATTCAAATAAAAAACTATGCTCTGAATATCGCTGTTTTCATTTGGCAGGTTGGTGCTTAGCGCAACCGGAATATCCCCGGTCAGGTTGGCATCATCATCTGGGCTGACAAAACAAATCATAATGGAACTGGTTTCCACAGGATTTACGGTTTTGTCGCAATCGGATGTATTCGTAGCCTCACTTACAGGAAAAATTTAACAGAAGCAATTCATACAATCCGGTAATCAAAAGGCTTGCAAGCACCCGCAGAAATACCATAATAGCATCTCTCCCATTGCCGTCCTCAGGCATGCCGCCGGGCAATGACGATTATGCCACTCAGGATTAGTGTAAAAATTCCGCCCAAGGCAACCCATCTGGAATAAGGTAACACTTCTGCAAAGGTAATGGGGAGCGGTTCACTGGAATCGAACTCCCCGATCGCTGGGGAGGGCAGGTGATTGATTTCGCTGAGAATATTCAAATAGGTGGAACCATATTTCTGGGAGGGCTCGATGTACGAGTTTTCGCTGAACTCGTTCCAACTTATGATTCCCAGCACATCCGGCGCAGAAGCCATGGCGGTGGCAATCTGGGTGCGGAAGGTGGCCCCATTGTTCCGATCCACTACGTTGGTGCCGCCGATCAACCTGGCGTCGAAGCCGGGCGCAGCCGGCGGGATCCATATCCCACCATTTTTGTGAACGGCCTGGCCCATCAGAGATAATTTGTCCTGGTAACCGGAGAAGGTGTCCGGATTGACAGATGACCAGTAATAGGCGTTCCCATCCACCAGGCTGGATAGGCTCTGGTATCCGGCCAGGTTGCGTTCGGAAGCCAGGATCAGCAGGGCACTCCGGCGGCTCTGGGTCACCTGGCTGATCTCCTGCGGCGTATACTTCCAGGTGCCCGACCAGATCACCAACGGTTTTGCAAAGAGCTGAAAAGGGGTACGGCTGGCAAAGTGCTGGATGAAATAATCCATGTCGCTGGCAACGGTTTGAACCGGTAATGGGTTACGGCTGTAATCCAGGCCTTCATAGATCAAGGCCAGCTTGAAATTTTCCTGCTCTGCCACTTCGATCAATTGTTCCAGGCGGCGGTTGAGTACATCCGTACTCTTCCAACTGACAATAAACCCCTCGATCCCGGCCGCTTTTGCCCATTGCACCTGCTGGAGCATGACTGACCGGTCGTCACTGCTATAGTGTCCCAGCAGCGGATAATCGATCTTGGCGTGATCCCAAGAACTCGGGTCAAACCAGATGTAATAATAGGCCAGGGTTGGAACCGGATTGGAAAGGCTCGCGCTGATGGTAGGGGTAGAGGGCGTGGCTGGCTGCGTGAGCACCGGTTGGTGTGTACCCGCCGGTAAAGCGACGCTGCATGAGGCAACGCCAAAACTGATGGCGAACAGCCAGGCAAGTAAAGTGCTTTTCCTGAAAAGGCGATAGCGTTTCTGGTGGTACGACATTTTTCCTCGTGATCCCATAATGAAGTATGCTGTAAAAATTATTGGAGGAGCGATTTTCAAGTGCCTGCACATTAATACTCAGGCTCCTCCTTAATTTTCGTATCGCTCGATGATCAATACCATTTGATGATCCCGGTCTTGGACAGTTTGGAGTTTTTCTCGACCTTCTTCAACTCGTAAGATTTCACTTCATATGGTTTCATCAGGGCAGTTTGCGGGTACTGCTGGACCGGGACCGGGCCATTACCCTTGGTGCGGGAATGTTGCTTGGGGAGGCGAGGAAATACGATCAAACTCAGCCCGACCAATAAACCCAAACCGAGCACAACCTCAAGGTCCCGGGTGGTCGGTACCTGGATGTCAACAGTCTGGCTGCGTGACAGGGCCACCGGGATGATTTGCTTCAAGCCCTTATCATTCAGAACCTGCACCGTATAATTGCCGCGCGCCAGGCCGTGGATCCCAACAGTTCCGTTTGTGTCGAGTGGATAATTCTGTGCATGGCCATCCGGGTAGACCAGGCTGATCGATTTGCCCACCGATGAACCGAACAACCCATCGTTTGCACGAATGTTGAGCGTATACAGGATCAGTGCAATACTCCAGGTGTCATTTGGATGCGCAAAAAAACGCTGCTGTGACTTGTTGACCACGTTTGACCCATCCACCAGCATGCTGATAACCGAGTACTCCAGGTTGGTAATAATCAGGCCATTCTGGAAACGGGCCACGCGGGTGGCGGGAATCCAGGCGGGGTTACCGTTCGTAAAGGTAAACAAATCTCCCTGGGCGCTGCGGATCGTGAACTGCTTAACCCGTGTGGGGCTCACCGGAAAACCGCTCAAATCCACAAAGGTTTCCCCAACTTGCTGGTAGGTGTTCAGGCCCACTTCGAGCACCGTATTGGAAGGGACTTTGATTATTTCGGAGGGTGTATACACCTCGTCAAGCCAGCGGGCAAAAGTGATGCGCTGGTACGGGCTATTGTAAAGATTTGCCAAGACAGTCAGCTTATAGTTGCCGGGTACACCGATATTAATGTGGGCAACGCCATCCGGCCCTGAAACGAAATTTACCCCACCGGCATTAAATATGACGCCAGGTACGGCTGGAACAGTCTTCACCTGCACTTGAGCCGGCAGGATGACAAAGCTAGTCGAGGCGGTTGCCGGCAGATATAAATGTTTGATTTTCGTAGTGGCAGTGACCGTATATAGGCCGGCAGAATATTTATTGTCAAGATTGCGCTGAAAATAGCCGGCGGCATTTGTCTTGGCCTGTCCCACCTTGGTGCCATTGATGGCGAAATCGACGTCCAAAAAGGCCACCGGCGCCCCGATGTTGGATTTAACATACCCGGACAAAGTAAATGCTGCGCCCAGGTTTATATTCCCCACTTTCGTAAAGGTGATGGAGGTCGGGTATTTAAGCACGCGCCTGGCAGCATTGGCATGGATGGTAGAGCCCGCCAACAGACCAAGTGTCAGCAGGCCAGCCAAAATAAAGGTGAGCAGGGAATGTTTCGGTTTCATGGGCCATTACTCCTTTACCGGTACGCGGGCCGTGTGCGTGCGCAAGGCCGCGAAGGCGATCGCCAGGATGGTCAACAACAAAGCCAGACCATAGGTTGAAAAAATCAGGATGGAAGGTGTCTTTTTTGGAGCAGGCGCAGCTCCATAGGTCATGGATAATAATGTTGCCTGACGAGGGGTTTGCGTAAAGTCAAAAGCCTCCAGGAAATTACTGGCCTTGGCATCCCGGGTAGACAGGGAGGCAACACTCCAATTGGTTTCGATGAATTTAAGCACAGAGGTGAAGTCAAGCGTCGTGCTGTCGATATAGCCTTTCCTGGCATAGGGGCTGACCAGCAATCCCGGGACGCGCGCGCCATAGCCATACTGGTCCACCTGCGGCGGGATGACATGGTCATACCAGCCACCCCAATCGTCATATAGTAGCATAAAGGCAGAGCTATTCCAGGAGCTGGAACGCATCAATTCCTGCAGCAGGCTTTTTACTTCCCGTTCCCCGCTGGCAGGGTACTCAGGCGGATGCTCGCTGGCTCCGGAAGGCACGATGTAGGAAACTGCCGGCAGGGTGCCTTGCTGCAGGTCCACATAATATTGGCTGAGGTCGACAATATGACTGGAAAGATCCTTGTCATCCAGGAAACGATTGAAGTTCAACAGGGGGACCCACACCACCTGCGATTCCCGGTTGTTCTGGGTGGATGGGTTGCGGTAGTTGATCTTTGGATCATAATTTTCAATGTAGAACTTCCACGAAACACCGGCGGCCTGCAAACGGTCGAAGATGGTCGGTACATTATCCAGCACGGTGGAAAGCTGTTGGCCTTTTTTAACCTGCGGGTAGGTTCCCGCCACCCAGTAGTAATGGTTTGCATCACTGCCGTCTTTGGCCGAACTGAAAAAGTGGTCGAACAGCACGTAATTCGAGGCCAAATTCCAGTAATACGGTATGTCGCTGGAATCATAATAGCCCATGGTGATGTTTCCATTCTCGTTGAAGCTGTTGATGGCCGACACGAAACCATCCCATTTCCCGTTATCATACTCGGCCAGGAAGGTTGCGGCGGTATGGCTGAGATCGGTGATGGTGGTGGTGCCAATATGCCAGGGGACAACGTACCCGGCCGATGGGTTGGCCGGGTCGACCGGCATCTTGGTATCGCTCGGCAAACCATCCGCCCCGGGATAGGTGCCAAAGTAATTGTCAAAAGTATGGTTCTCTTGCATCAGCACGATCAGGTGCTGGATCGGCGACTTGGCCTGGAGGACATCCCCGGCTGGACCGGCTTTGGCCACGCTGATCTGGCTGGCTGCCAGTAAGACCGTCAAAATAAGAGCAAAAATCTTTCGGCGAATCATGGGTGCACCTCAAATATGATAATGACTGGCTGGCTGACCGTGGCCCCCTGGCTGTCTTTGACCGGAATGGATTCGATATGAACAACCCGCCCGTTATACTTTTTTACATACTCCAACAACTTGTTGGTAAAAAAGGGTGTGCGGAGAGAGGAAAAAGAATCCCAGATGATGTACTGTATATCGGAATTACGCAGTTGCGCATCCGGGTTCAGGATCGGATCGTAGGCGGGGTTGCGATGGAGTGGATTGGGATTGACCGACAGGCCATAAGCAGTTCGCTGGCCGTAGAATTCAACAATATTCGCCATGGAAGGGCCGATCGCCATGAATTGCGCTCCCAGAGGAATGTTTTGATTGATCCACAGACCAGCTTCCCGGCCGCCCGGAATTCCACCCGTTCCAGCCAGGAACAGCGAGGATATCTCAGGTTGGATGCGCTGCCAGCTGGCCTGAGCAAGCGAAAAAGCCAGCACACCCACCACTGCCCAGGAAAGCAGGGCAGGCACGGCCAGGGTATTGATTGTTTTCCGATCGCTCTGGCTTTCCCGTCTACGATCCACCAGTTTTCCCATTAAGCGTCCGGCCAGGATAGCCACTGCCGGTGCAATTGGTAATAGATATTGGTATCCCTTGACCGGCCAGATCTGGAAAAAAAGCACCGTTACCAGAATCCATGAAAGCAACAGAGTTTCCCGCCAGGAGCGTTCGCCCCACAGAAAAATCAGGCCCACCACTGCGATCACAATTACCATGATCCCCAGCGCAGGCGGAACAGATTGCCAGTAGAACAGCGCCGGATGGTTGGGCCGCCGGAATAATTGATAGGTCAGGTAATTCTGGCCAGTCGAACCTCTGCCGGCCAGCAGCAGTGCGACCGGGAACGGTAACACCACCACTGCCAACAGTACCAGCGCCAGGACCAGATGCCAGAAACGCAGTCGCAGAACCGGGGAAAGCGCTAAAAATACAAAAACGGAAGCCAGCAGGATGATGCCAGTTTCCTTGGCCAAAAACGTCAGGCCCAGGGCGGCTGCCGCGGCAAAGAACCAGCTCGCCTTCTGCGTGGTGCCAAACCGGGCCAACAGATAAAGCGTCAGGGTGCCAAAGAACACCATCGGTCCATCCAGCAGGAACTGACGCGAAACGACCACATGATATGGCATCAGAGCCAGGAATAAAGCGGCCAGCGCCCCCGGCAGCCGCCCGTAAAGCGCTTTTCCGGCCAGATATGTCAGATAAACCGTGCCCAGGCCAATCACCACCGCCAAAAGTCGCCCGGCAATATCGCTGAACTGGATCTTATAGATCAGGGCGAGTAAGAACTGGATCAATAGCGGGTGGGCGCGAAATATCGGGAAAATATCCTTTAATCCGGGTACACCAGCAATTGCAGCGGCCTGCCCGGCATAAACAGCTTCGTCCGTGTTAAAGCCCATCGCATTGATCTGCCAAAGGCGCAGGACCGAACCCGACACCAGCGATATGGCCAGGACCAACCGGCTGATGGCAACTTCATGAACCAGTGGTACCGTCGCCAGACTTGGGCGGGTATCTCTCGCTGAACTTCTGGTTCTGGAACCTGCTGTGGCCGAGCCAGGCAGAGTGGTTGAGATATTTAATGTTTGTTCAGGTTTCGAATTCATGCTAATCACCGTATGCTGGCCCGCTCGGGCTGCCGGCCGATATGGTTGTTGTGTGGAACGGCTTCCAATTCGCTTGCCCGGGTAATATCGCTGGAGACCTGTTCGTCATTCACGAAGGTTGGGATCTGCGACCACCAATCCAGGCTGTTGGAGCGGATCACCCTGGCCGGCAGCTTATCCATGGCCTTGCGGATAATGGACTGTTCGACAACATGCAGATCAAGATCGTCATAGCAGTATAGGAACTCTTTTACATCATCATAGGGCGGGAAACCATAGGCATCTTCGCAGTTCGCCAACAAAACTTGCATGGCTTCAGCATTCGGGATGGGCAGGATCTCGTCGGCCCCGCGCTCGATGATGAACATACCGGTCAGATTGGCGCATTGGGTCAGTTTGACCTTGGGGACCAGCTTGTCAACAAAGTATTTAGGTGGAGGAACCACCATCTGGGTGATCATGTTGATAGTCGCAGCCGGCATATGCGTCTTACTGATCAGGAAGGCCAGGCGCCGGCCGGAGCGGGAGTGGATGCGGCTCTGGAAAGGCAGTGACATTTTTTCTTTGAAGTTCAGCGTGTCGGTATTTACGGCCCGCAGGGTGTGATAGCTGATGGTCAGCGGTTTGGGATAGGTCATTGCAGACCCATCCGGTGAAACGATGGTCATGTCGTCCGAAAGGAAGGCTGCCGGGTCGGTGTTGCGACGCTGGTATGCCAGGATCTTCAACAAAGTGGTGGTCTTACCAGTATCGGTGCGGGCAGTGATCATGTAGGCCGAATCACTGAATGCGATGGTTGCCCCGTGGACCAGTGCATAGCCACGTTTGACAAAGGTCCAGCGCAGCAGGGGTTCGACCACGTTGGTATACAGTACGTGCGGCGAGAACCGCAGCATGGGCGCTGCCACCACCTTTACCGTGGGTTCCCCCATCTCGATGCCGATCTCGAAACCAAGGTGGCCGAAGATCTCCCGGTAACGCATATAATGGCCGTTGTCTGCGGGGGATTTTTGTGCCCGCGGTATCCCAATCCGTATGTCAATGGTTGGCACTTCGATATCATCCAAAACCCGGAAGGGTTCGAGTTCGGGCAATACCACATCTGACGCCACTGTGACAATATTATGAACGTTATATGCAAAAGCATTCTTCCGAGGCAATTTTCTGGCAACAAGGACAGGGTTCCCAGTGCTGACTTTGCCAGAAGTCTGTCCCCAGATCCAATTATCTGCCACCAGGAACCGCACAACCGTCAGGATCGCCAGCGATACCAGGTTGGAGATCACGTAGTAAATTCCCATCACACCGGTCATCAGGTAAATGATCGGGGTTCGCAAAGCCAGCGCGATCAAATTCACCACAAAGAACCATCCCAGCCTTTTTGCGCGACCGCGCGCCTGGGCTTGCGCCCGGTAGACGATTCCTTCAGTCAGACTGAAATTCCACAAGGTAGATGCGACCGTGGCAATCCCGGCGGAAACCAGGTAATAGACATGCAGTTTATCGGTTGCCAGGAACAAGAACAGGGAATTGACCAGGATACCGGTCACCCCGATAAGGGCGAATCCAATAAAGCGCAAAGAACCCTCGCCGAAGCGCAACGTCCAGAGCAGGTTGAAATATTTAACGACTTCCGAAGGTGAGGCTTTGCTCTCTCCGGCAAAGCGTTGCCCGAAGTGGAAGGGCACTTCGGCTTTACGCAGGTGCGGGTTCCGCACCAGGATCTCCATCAGGATCTTGAAACCCTTCGGGTGCAGAGCCTCCAGATCCAGTGCTTTTACCCGCACCAGGAAAAAACCTGTCAGCGGGTCACTGACCCCGCGCAGGCGCTGGAAGAAGAAAGCCCGTGCAGCCAGATCCAGCCCAATCGAAATCAGGTTGCGGGCAGTGTTCAGGCCGCTGATCCTGACTGTTTTCGGCGCGCCGGCTTGCCACCACCAGGTCAGCCTGCTGTTCAATAGCAGTTTGCAATAGTACAGGGACCATCTCCGGGGGGTGCTGCAGGTCGCCATCCATCACACAGGCATAATCGGCCCGGGCTGCTTTAAGCCCTAAAATCACCGCCCCGCCCAGGCCGTCAGAACGCGCTTCCGGAGGCCGGTGGATCAAACGGACATTCTGTGCAGGGAAACGGCTGGCGGCGGCTTCCACCACCTGTGGCGTATCGTCGGTGGAATCGTCCACAAAGATCACTTCAATTAACGTTCCATAAAATGCATTCTTGATACTGGTCAGCAATTTCTCCACGTTTTCCGATTCGTTCCGCGTTGGAACAACGACAGAGACGATCAGACCGCTTTGGTTTGCCTGGGTTCCCTGGGTAAAAATCTTACTCGAATCGATGGTTTTGAGTTAACATATTCTCTCCTGATCAGAAACTTTTCTACTTGTCAGACAAAATTATCGGCAAGCTCCCGGAAAGGGAATCTTGAAATTTCCATAAAAATTGAAGGATTATTCAATCCGTTGGTTGTTTTCGGTCACTTCAATCCAAACAAAGAACATCCAGCAAATCAGTTTGGCGAGTGACCAACTTATCTCTTTTGCTGAAGACATGCAGCCAGTTGTCGCCTTCTCCTACCACGACCACACGCAATGTCGGGAAACTCATCAGCAGTTGTCCCAGTGATTCTTTTGCGGCCAGAGGAGTCGATTCTCCCAGGATGACTACATCCGGCTTAAGCTCGGAAGTTTCTGCAACCAAACCACCTATATCCTCTGACTTATAAGTGATTACCTTGAGCTCAGACTTGGAACCTACGAGAACACTCGTCAGCGCTCTACCAATCAGTGAATCTTGTTGGACTGCCAGTACACAGGTTATGCTCATATTCATCCTATATTTGTCTTATTTATCATATATATTAGATAATACAGGGAGAAAGAAAATATGTCCATTACCCGTCGGCCATAAATCGGGGTTATAAAAGAGCCATCCTTGGATGGCTTTTTTATAAAAGTGTTAACACAAACTTTAATCGGGTATTAACCCCCTATTAACAATACCTTCCAATTACCCACTTCCCTCGACTTCTGTCGCAGCTGAAAAAATATCCATGAAATCCTCACAATTCCATCGTAATAGCCTTCTAAAAACGCCTTTTCTCCACAAAAATTGCGACAAAAAATTCCAAAAAATACCCCGTTTTTAAATTTATTTTGACCTGAAATTTCATTCCAAAATTCATTAGTCAAATGGTTGGAATATGCCTGCCTTGCATCCCTATCTAAAAATCCCCAAAAATAGGTAAATTTGTATTGGTCACGAAAAGGTTGGATTATTTCATTTTCCGACGTTTCGGGCATTTTAAGCGTTGCACACAAACAGCGAACCATGTGTAGGTGCTATTTCGTCGCCAAAAGTGCTCATTCTAGTGGCGATTCTGTTCAACTTATTCATGACTAATACAAAAAATAGGTAATTGCCCTTTTCCGCCCTGATTTCCTGATTATTTTAATCCTGTCTTAAATGCACTTTCCGACCGTAATAAAATCTCTTCTCGTTATTCTTCTTTTTTTATGTTTATATACCACGTTCGCATGCGCTGTGTGTTTTTCCATCGCGGTGTACCCGATACGTTTTATTGCCCCTTGATCACCTCCGCCCTCTACTTTCACCTCAGTGCGGATAATCAGTTCAGCTCAGAGCTGAGATCCTTTATTTCCTGGGGATTTTGATGCGCCAAAGAGGCCGCCTGACGGCGGTTCTTTAAATTCAATTTACTGAGAATGTTCCGGATGTGATGCTTGACAGTATTCACCGATAAAAACAGATGCTCAGCAATCTCAAGGTTGGAAGCGCCAGCTTCCAACTCACGCAATATATCCATTTCGCGTGAACTGAGTTTTGCCAACGGATTCTCCACACTCTCCGGAGGCCGGCCAATCTGTGAAAATTCATTTATTACCGAACTCATCATTTTTCGTGAAACTGCCACTTCCCCCCGGTCCAACGCCCGCAGGCTGGAAAGCAGGTCTGAACTGCTGACATTTTTGAGCATATATCCTTTTGCGCCCAGGCGCAGTGCCGCAAACAGGTTTTCGTCAGCCTCATAAACGGTCAGGAATACAATTTTACAATCCGGTAAACGGGCCAGGATCGCCCGGGTGGCATCCAGACCGGTACCATCCGGCAGGGAAAAATCCATCAGGATGATATCTGGTTTGTGCATTGTCGCCAGTTCACTCCCCTCGAAAACACTGCCCGCACATCCAACCATGTCGAAATCGGGGGTTGAACGCAGCAGGCTCATCAGTCCTTCGCGAAACAGGATCTGGTCATCGATGATGAGAATCTTTTTAGGAGTTTTGGTTAAAACGTTTTGTTGCATCCATAATATTAGGGTTCCTGGCATGACCAATATCATCATTAATTCTGTCGATTTAAAAACCCATAAAAGATTGACTGATATCGTTTTTATTGGTCAATTCCCATTCGCCCCTGGCTATGATTGGGTACATCAATTTTCACGGTGGTGCCGGAATTTTCCACGGCAGTGAACTTTATAGTGCCATTGATCCCGACCATGCGTTCATTCAGAATTTCCAAACCAAAGTGTTGATCGGCATTTACCGTATCAGGTGCAAAGCCGATCCCATTATCGTGGATCGTTAATAAGAAATACTCCTGGCCCCATTCGGCCAGTACCCTGATTTTGTCCGCCCTGGCATGTTTTTCGATATTACTGAGCAACTCTTCGAATGCAAAGAAAATTGCACTTTGTACTTCTTGCGGAAGCGGATAGGGCTTTCCTTCCGTTTGAAAATCCAGCTCGAAATTTGCGCGCAAAGAAATTTTCTTGGCGTGTTCCAGCAACAAATTCGTTAAAGTCTGGCTTGTCTCCGGATGGAGTGTTTCGAGAATGCCACGCATGATCTTATAGGAATCGTTCGCAGCATTGCGCATCATCTCGAGGTCGTGAACTACCTTCTCTAGTGAGAGTTGTTGTCTTTGGGTGATAAGCTGATCCAGTTTGATATGCAGGTAACCCAAATTCTGACCCAGGTGATCATGCAAGTATTGGGAAACGGTCCGTCTTTCGGCCAGGGCCGTTTCCGAAGCCATCATGTCATAAAAGATCTTGCGATCCTGTCCGTTTTTCAACGCGACCATAATCTCATCGCCAATATTGTTAAATATATCGAACTGTTCGGTCGTCAGGGTTGCCCCAGGCGTTAGCGCAAATTGTAAAACCCCCAGCAGCTTTTCGGAATCCTTGATCGGCAGGCAAAAAGTCTGGGACTGCGCGAACGTCTCACCTGCACCGGATTCCAGCTTGAGCTGGCTAAACTTTAAGTCGGTAATAGAGCCCTGGCCGATATATTCCTGGCATGCCGCCTGAGGCAATTTCTCCGTCAAATCTGTTCCTTCCCTGCTCCATTGCGCAACCAGATCAATTTTGTTGGTAATCATGTTGGATACATACAAACGGGATTGGGCGACATCTGCCAGGGTGCGCGGGAGCCTGGCAATCTGGTCGACCAGCACATCCCAATCAAAATACCCCGATAATTCCAGGCCTAGCTTGCCCTTGGCCTCCAGGATCCGGATGATATGGTTCTGGTTGCGAATCCCCCGCGATAAGGAAACCAGCAAGATTCCAATTGCCAGCAAAAGAATTAAGCAAATGCCGAATTCGATATCATGAATTGGGTTGTTGATCTTGATAGTGAAATCATAGGCTTCAAAGGATAGTAGCAGGAGAGCTGCCACAATCAGCACCCATCCTTGCCAGCTTGCAACCCAATTTGGAACATGAGAGAGCTTTCCGGACCATCGCAAGGCAGAGGAGGTTGATTTTACTTTTGGAATGGTTCCTTCTTTCATTTTGACCTGCTTACTTATCAATTGAATAAAGTCCAAAAGTCGGACAGCGAATTATTTTTTCTCCGATGTCTGATTTCCAATATAACCAATATTATCATATTTATCATAATTAATAATAAACGTGTACGGTACTTTTGGGTGATGAAGGCAGCAAAAGTTTTTCCCCTGTTTTAAGAAGCACAGGCGCCCGGCTTCAGAGAATGCCGGGCGCCTGTCTCAAATGGTCATTAAACTTAGGCTTGCTTCTGAATATAATCAGCAAATACGTATGTGCCGTCGGCCAATTGGGCCCATCCATTGGCGATGCTGACAACCTGCAGCACGTCCCCTTTCACTGCAAAACGCACGAATGCGGAATTAGAATCCGGTTTGGCTCTCACATTGATGCGTGCGTAAATAACCACGTAGGGCACCTTTGCCGGGGGAGGGGGAGGCGGTGGTGGCGTAACTGGAGTGGTGGAGGTTTGCAGGCTGATGTATGCCGAAAAAACATAGGTTCCATCCAATAGTTCAGCCCAGCCGTTGGAAATATTGACCACCTGCAATACCTCACCCTGCGCTGCAAAGCGTACGAAGGCCGCATTACCGGAAGGCTGTGCGCGCACATTGATGCGGGCATACATTACCACATAGGGAACCGTTGCGGGAGGCACAGGCGTTGGGATGGGAGTTGGTGAAGGAGTTCCCGGGTTGGTAGACGATTGTAGAGTGATGTATGCAGCAAAGACATACGAACCATCCGTTAATTGTGCCCAACCGTTGGTGATATTGACGACTTGCAGAACTTCATTCTGAACAGCATAGCGTATCCAGGTGGAGTTGCCATCCGGCAACGCCCGCACATTGATGCGTGGATAAACTACCACGTAGTTAACCGGTGAGGTCGGCGTTGGGGTGGGAGTACCAGAAACTGGGTTGACGGTATTCGCTTTGATCGCATCGATGAACGCTTTCGAGAATTGACTGACATCCAGGGGTAATTGAACATTATCCTTGCTATACGAACCTGGCAAAATAAAGGCATCGCCCGTGAACTGGTGTCCCATCATCAGCTGAGGTAGTTGTCCGGAGGCCAGGATGATATCATAATCCGGCAACCAGGTCGACACGAGCTGTGCCCAGGTTATCTGGGTGGCCTCTTTGGGTTGCTTTCCATACTGCGGAACCCAGGAACGATACAGCGGCAGCCAGGTATTCATTCCCGTTGCCCAGGTACTGACAAAGCCGTTATTGGTGTAGACACCGCTTTGGGGGAATTTATTATGCAGCTCTTGAACAAATTTCTGGTTATGGTCGCTGATCAGGGCGGGAGTAGCGGTTGGAACGCTGCTCATGGGAATGGTGCCGGCGCGACCCTGCTGCCAGGCAGTCCAATCAGTCCACCATTGCTCCTGGTCAGCCCAGACCCACTTTACCGGCAGCCCTTCTGACTGGATAATTTGCGCCACCCAATCGGCCTGTTGGATGGGATCCTGGGTAATATCATCCCAATAATAGGCCTGCAAAACCATGGAACTTTTCGTGGCGACATCGAGGCATTGCTGGAGCGAAATAGGTGAAAGGATTTTCTTACCCATACTATCGAAGGCCGGATATAGACCTACCACCACCGATACACATCCGCCATCTTCGAACTCTTTCGGGTTGATATGGTCGCACCAGATGGATACATCCGGCGCCAGCACAGGATCAAGAATTTTCATACTTTACTCTCCTTGTCAACCAATTTGCTCGGGGATCAATTGCGGTTCTTCCATAATTTCGACCCGGTATTCAATCCGGGTTGGAGCGGAAACCGTAATCCACAGAACCGGAATTTAATCAGGCAGACGTAGCACCTGTGTTCATCATAATACCAACTACAGCAAAATCGCCATGCAGGAAAGTGGAGGTTAATACCTATTCATTGGATATAAATATACCCAATATCCATAGTTGATTGGCCACAATAGCATTGTTAAGGAACGTACAAAAATTTTCCGAACAATGTAATTTTACTACACCCTGGCACAGGTAATATCCCCCCTTCGGTAACCCTCTTCACTTGCATGGCAAGTAATCCTTATTCGTTTGTTTTCGACCACGTTTCATTACAGTTCTAGCTTAAAATTCAAGAGAAGTTCGCATTTTGAGCGTGTGCGGCTCCGCACCCCTCGGGTATGCTTCGCGACCGCACACGCTCAAAATGCGGTTCTTCCCTAATTTTCGGATAGATATTGACTCGTTATTCGCCATTCATCCTTTCCACGGCGCTGGCATGGTAAAATCATCTTCCCTGACAGCATTGAATACCGGGAAACCACCGAAATCACCAACGCCATGTCTATCGCCGAATTTACTCTCGCCCGCCGCCACGCTTCCAACCGGCGCAACCATACCCGCTGGATAATTTCCTACGCTTTGCGGTATTGGTGGCTGCTACTGATCATGTTCATAGGCGCAGTCGGCAACGCCGGCCTGGCTGCCTATATCCCGGTACTAACCGGCGACGCCTTCAATGACATGCTCAAGGTCCCACCGGAAACCAAAGTGCTGCTTCCGCTGGCGCTGCTGATGGGCGGTTCGCAAATCGTGCGCGGGGTTCTGCAGTTATGCCGAAATTTTGGGGCTGAGTTCATGGCCCAGCGGGTGGAGCGGGATGTACGCGATGAATTATATGTCTCCCTGCTCGCCAAGAGCATGACCTTCCATAACCTCCAGCCGGTCGGCGATACCATGGCGCGCGCCACCAATGACGTGCGCGAAGTCAACTATATGTTCAGCCCGGGGGTCAACCTGGTGGTCGGCTCGCTGACCTTCCTGGTAATGCCGCTCTTCATTGCACCATACTACCATTGGTCGCTCCTGCTGGCCCCGGTCCTGTTTACCATAACCTATTTTTTTGCTCTCAATCGTTACCTGCGCACGCTCGACCCAATTACAGAAGATGTGCGTTCTTCTTTCGGAGTGATGAACACACACCTATCCGAAGCATTGGATGGCGTCGAGACCGTCAAAGGCGCCGCCCAGGAGGATGCCGAAGTGGGACGCTTTGCAAACAACGCCGGCCAGTTGCGAAAAAATATGGTTCGGCAGGGGGACGTTGAAGCGCGATTTTTGCCGCTCTTGTTATTCTACATCACCCTGGCAATTGGCCTGCTGCACGCCATCCTGTTATTCCGGATGGGCATCCTGAATACCGGGGATGTGGTAGCCTACTTTGGCCTGCTGCTCTTGCTGGATTTCCCAACCTGGACCTCAATCTGGGCCTACTCGCAAATCTCCTCCGGCCTGGCCGGCGCCCGGCGTATTTTGGAATTGATCAACCGCGAGAATGATCTCGACCAAAACGCCCTTGGCTGTACACAGGCTATTCGCGGCGAGATCGAATTCCGCCATGTGAACTTTGCCTATCCCACCGGCGAAGCTGTGCTCCAGGATATTTCCTTCAATGTAAAACCTGGTCAGACCGTTGCAATTGTTGGGCAGACCGGCACCGGCAAGACATCGTTGATGAGGCTGGTCAATCGCACCTATGATACGAGTGGCGGACAGATCCTGGTAGACGGTGTGGATGTACGTGACTGGAACCTGGCCTCGTTGCGGTCACAGATATCCATTATTGAGCAGGATATTTTCCTGTTCTCGCGTTCGATTGCAGAAAATATCGCCTTCGGGAAACCAGATGCAACCCGCCAACAGGTGGAGGCGGCAGCCCAATCCGCCCAGGTGGATGATTTTATCCACGAGTTCGAAAAAGGGTACGATACCGTCATTGGAGAGCGGGGTGTCACCCTCTCCGGCGGACAACGCCAGCGCCTGGCAATTGCACGCGCATTTCTGACCGATCCGCGCATCCTGATCCTGGATGATTCAACCAGCGCGATCGACTCTGCCACCGAAGATAAGATCCAGCGCGCCATTGCCGCGGCTGCCAGAGGCCGGACCACCCTCATCATCACCCATCGCCTGTCGCAGATCCGCTGGGCAGACCTGATCATCGTGCTGCGCAAAGGCCACATTGCTGCCATTGGCAACCATGATGAGCTGATGAAAACTTCAGATGTTTATGCCCGTATATTTAGAGAATAGTCATGGGATTCTACGAAGGCCTCAACGAAGAGCAATACGACCGCCAGTATCCTGACCGCGAGCTGACCCGCCGCATCGTTGGATATTTCACTGCACAGCATGGCTGGGTGGCACTGGTAGCGATCCTGACCGTCCTGATGGCAGTCATTTCCGCGGCGGAACCGGTGGTGGTAAGCAAAGGTCTGGATGCACTGAAGGGCCAGCCCAGTCTGGCTGCCAGCTTGCTGATCGGGTTGATCGTGCTATTCATTGGTGTCTCCAACTGGGGTCTCAACTGGATCAGGCGCCGCCTTACTGTTCGCATTGTGGGAGATGTCATTCTCAAACTGCGCACACTTTCCTTCCGGGCCGCAGTAGAACACGATCTATCTTTTTACGATCAATTCTCTTCCGGCCGAATCGCATCGCGCATCAATTCCGATACCAACGATCTTGGCAACCTGGTTGTCATCATCACCGATGTATCTGCGCAGGTTTTCCAGGCGGTTCTGCTGGGAGTGGTCATCGTCGAAACCGAGTGGCACCTGGCCCTGTTGCTGTTTGCCTTCTTACCATTCATTTTCGGCCTGGCACTCGGCTTCCGCGGCCTGGCCCGCAAGGTCACCAAAAGCGGCATGCAGGCCATGGCAGATGTCAACTCGGCCATCAAGGAAACGGTCAGCGGAATCTCCATCGCCAAGAATTTCCGCCAGGAAAGCAGCATCTTTGAGACCTTCAACAAAGCCAACCAGACTTCCTACCGGGTCAATGTGTGGCGCGGCTTCATCCTCTCCCTGGTCTGGCCTTCATTAAACACATTGGCAGGGATTGGCACTGCCGCCCTGGTTTTCGCGGGCGGCTTGAGCGCGGCGCAGGGGGCCGTTACTATCGGGGCATGGTACCTGTTCATCCTGAGCCTGGGGCGCTTCTTCGATCCGGTCATGAACCTTTCGGCCTTCTGGTCCAATATCCAGTCCGGGTTGAGCGCAGCCGAGCGCATCTTCGCCCTAATGGATGCCGAGCCGAACGTTGTTCAGACCGCAAAGCAGGATGTTCCGGCCCTGCAAGGCGCAATCCATTTCGAAAATGTATCCTTCCGCTATGCTGAGAATGAACCGGTTTTAAGTGAATTCAGCCTGTCGATCCAGCCTGGCGAAAACCTGGCCATCGTAGGACACACAGGCGCCGGGAAGTCCTCGCTGGCCAAACTGATTGCGCGTTTTTATGAATTCCAATCCGGAAGAATATTGATTGACGGGGCAGATATCCGAACATTGAACCTGCAGCAATATCGCCGGCAGCTGGGGATTGTTTCGCAAATACCCTTCCTTTTTTCCGGAACGGTGGCAGAAAACATCCGTTATGCCTGTCCGGATGCCGGCAATGCTGAAATCCTTAGCATGGCACGCCGAATCGGCGATGGAGACTGGTTGGAGACATTGCCAGATGGGCTGGATACACTGGTAGGAGAACGCGGCAGCATGCTCTCGATGGGCCAACGCCAATTGGTGGCCCTGCTGCGTGTTTTGATGCAAAAACCGGCCATCTTCATCCTTGATGAAGCCACTGCCAGTATCGATCCATTCACAGAATGGCAAATCCAGCAGGCCTTGAACATGATCCTAGTAAAATCAACCAGTATCCTGATTGCTCACCGCCTCTCCACGGTCAAAGCCGCCGACAGGATCATCGTGATCGAAAAAGGCAGGATCATTGAGACAGGCACCCACACCGGGCTGCTGGCAAAGGCCGGGCATTATGCCAATTTATACAATACCTACTTCCGGCACCAATCACTGGCCTACGTAGAGCAGGCAAAAGATCTGATGGACAATTTCAATAAATAGGGCGTTTACAGGGGTGACGGCCCCTTCGTCCCCCAATGTATTGAATTGATATGATTTGATAGTAAAATAAGCGCCGAGGGCCTATCAATGACTTCATTCTTCCAATTGTTGCAAAGCTTTGTAGTTGCCATGAAAAGCGGGCACCTGCCCCAATTGGGCATTTGGACCTATCTGGTTTTGGCCTTTTTGGTAGCCATCGAAGGACCGGTGGCAACCCTGCTGGGAGCTGCCGCCGCTTCAGCCGGCCTGATGCGGCCATGGCTGGTGTTTATTTTTGCCGCCGGCGGCAATCTCACAGCCGATTCGCTTTGGTATACCCTGGGTTATGCCGGAAAACTCGAATGGGCATTAAAGTTTGGGCGTAGGTTGGGTTTGCAACCCGAAGTACTCGAACGGCTGGAACAGGGCATGCACAAACATGCCGCCAAGATCCTGTTCGTCGCCAAACTCACCGTTAGTTTTATGATACCATCGCTGATCGCAGCCGGGTTGATCAAGGTTCCCTGGAAACGCTGGTTTCCTGCCTTGTTCGCAGGCGAAATGATCTGGACCGGATCGCTGATACTGGTGGGGTACTTTGCCACTGAAGCCATCAAACGCGTACAACAGTGGGTGGAATATCTAATCCTGGGATTATCGGTGGTTTTCATCATCTTCATTATCACGATCGGGCGGCGGATCCTACGCAAGGGTCTCAGTCTGGATAATGAAGAAGCCGGAGAGCTGGCCAGCAAGTAAGGGAACCAGTCACTCCGATGCGAATTTTGATCGCAGAAACCCCTCAATATATTGCCTTCCACGGGCAGGCAATTTTCACCATTAACCTGGCCGAGGGCCTGGCAAAAAACGGGCATACCGTGCTTGCCCTGGTCGGTTCGGAGCGCGGACGCGGCTACCACTCTGAACGAAATGGAGTGCAAATCCAGGCCGTGGATGCTTTGGACTTGAATTTCTTACACCCTGATTCTTGCATTCCGCTCTTCTCAGGCAGGGCCGTCCGGCGAGTCTTCGAGACATTTCAGCCGGATATTGTCCATATCCAGGATCATTATTTCTTATCTCGTAACGCTGCCATCACAGCACAGCGCTTAGGCGTGAAATGTGTTGGTACCAATCACTTCATGCCCGAAAACCTGGCGCCGTACGTGCCGGTGTTCTCCAGGATCAAACCGCTATTTAACTGGGTAGGTTGGCATTGGATGCGGGAGACCTATGATCGGCTGGATGCCGTGGCCTGCCCATCCGGTACCGCCGCCAGGATATTGCGATCCGTTAAGATTCGCCCGCCGGTCTTTCCGATCTCATGTGGGGGCAATACCCACTTCTTCCGCCCTGACCCGGATGTGGACCGCTTTGCCTGGCGGAAACGATACGGGATCGACCCTCAAAAAACCATCTTTTTCTTCGTGGGGCGCGTGGACCGGGAAAAACGTCTGGATGTGCTTCTGCGAGCCATGGCATTGCTCAAGCGGGAGGATCTTCAACTGGTTATTGGCGGGAAGGGCGCAAACCAAAACAAATTGGCTGCGTTGGCAAACGGACTTGGGCTGGGGGCAAAAGTGCATTTCACCGGGTTTATCCCGCAGGAGGACCTGCCATCGGTGTTAAATAGCATCGATATCTTTGCCATGCCCAGCGAAGCCGAGTTGCTCAGCATAGCCACCTTGCAAGCCATGGGATGCGCCCGCCCGGTTCTGGCAGCCAATGCCGTTGCCCTGCCCGAACTGGTAACGGAGGGAATTAATGGGTTACTTTTCAAACCTGGCGATGCGACCGATGCCGCCCGCTGCATGGAATGGTTCGCTGACCATCCCGAACGCTGGTCAGGTATGGGTGCCGCCAGCCTGGAAAAAGTCCAGCCGCACAGCCTCGAAAACATTGTCCACGAATATGAGACACTTTACGAAAAAGTTTTATCCGGCAATCGTTTGGATCTCCCCGCTTAGATTGATCTACTCGAGCAAGGCCTCCACCACGTGATCAGCATCGGCCAGCCGTTCGCTCAATAACTGCGCAATGAATTTGTGCAAAGCAGAAGCCAGGTCGGGGTCATTACTCTCCATCTGCAGCAATTTTTCCTTCGACAGGAAATAGATGACACCGGGCTGGTCGGCAATCACCGAAGCGGTGGCCGGATGGCCGGTATATTGACTCATTTCGCCGACGATCGTCCCGGTCATCTTGCGCAGACGCACCTGTTGGCCCGTGTCGAGTTCCAGCTGCACTTCCGCACCGCCAGTTTCGATGAAGAACAACCCGCTGGGAGGCTGGCCCTGCCGGATCAGGATCTGGCCTGTCTCAACCTGCATGCGGTCACAATAGGCCTGTAATTTCTGCGTGCCACCATAGCCTGGGAGAACCTCCCTCAGGTGCTGGAACAGGGAAGGAAATTCCTGCCCGGGCACGCGGCTGGTGGTAATGATCTGGTCTTCACACCATGCCACTCCGCGATTCATATCAGGGAATGTGCGCCATAAAGGCGCATCCGGCCGGGTGAGCATTTCCAGTTCCAGTTTTGCCTGCATGGCGGGAGAAAGATGGGTCAGCACCAGCACAAAAGCATTGGTCTGGGCCAATTGTTTCATCTTGACGAAGCTCATTACTGCCGAGGAATCCAGCCCGCTGACATGGCCAAAGTCAAGCACGATGAAACGCAGGCCGGCATGGCCCGGTTCACTGATACGTTTTTGCACCTGGTCGAGCAGTTTGTTGACCGTGCCGAAGAAAATATATCCTTGCAATTCCAGGATGTAGATCAGATCAGCGTGGTCACGCAGATACTGGTTATATGATGGTGGACGATCCACATTACCATGGAAACATTCTCCTGAAAGGGCATGCCTGATCACGCTGGTGTGGCTGTAGTCATAGACAAACAATCCAATCGCCAGCAACAGGCCCAGGCCAACCCCCTGTAATACGCCGATGCCGTTCATGGCAACCAGGATCAACAGGATGATGATGTAATCCCGTTTGGACATCTTGAACCAGGCATCATAGACCCACTCCACCAGGAAAGACAATCCAAGGAAGAGCAGCAACCCGCCAATAACCGGCTTTGGCAATAAAGAAAGGATGGGAGCACCAAAGAATAATGTCAACGCGCACAGGCCAGCCGAAAATACTCCGACCAAGCGGCCACTGGCTTTGAGCCGGTATCCCAGGGCTGAGAGGCTGAGGGCCTGGAAACCGGGCGTTCCGCCGCTCATCCCGGACAGGAGATTGGCCAGACCAGCGGAGCGTAATTCGCGGTCCAGGTCAACATCCTGGCGAACGGTTAATTCCAGGCCGGTGGCATTCAAGAGCAGAGCGACCGCGCTGACCAGCAGGATGGTGGCAATGCTGGCAGCGCTGCCTAAAATTGCCGGCCAATGGATCAAGCTGAGATCTAATAGGGTAAGCGGGTGCCAGAGATTACCCTGCGGGAAAGGCCCAAGAAACCACCCTCTGGCAGTTTCATAAGCTATCGAACTGTGAGTTACCCATAAGACAATATAGAAGACCAGGGTAGCGGCCAGCACCAGGGCTGGGATAATCAGAAAATGGTTATAACGGCGCACAACCAGATAGAGCAGGATTGCGAAAATTAGACCCGGCAGCCAGCGGTCCAGAACGCCAGCTTGAAGTAAATGCGGAAACCCGGTAAGGGTCAGGCTGGCGTTGGCCATTACACCAAAGGAACCATTAACCAACAGCCAGCCTGTGCCAGCCAGGAAGCCGCCGATCACCGGGTAGGGAATAAAGCGGATCAGGCCGCCCAGCCGAAATGAACCCATCAGGAGAAAACCGATCCCGGTGACTAGCGAAGTGACTGCCATGACTGCCACTACGGTGGCGTAGGTGACATCAGGCGATGTGGAAGGAGCAATGCTGGCGGCAATCCCGGCGACGAGTGGAGCCAGGATGGCTGCCGGGGTATCCTGTCCGACCGCGATCGTGCCACGCAAGGAACTGGTCAGCGCTACCACCACTCCAATTATCACAGAACTGAACAGGGTAATTCCGATGCCGTTAGAGACAAAACGCGCCAGATTCCCCGAGAAGATCAGCGCTGCCAGAGATATCTCGATTATTACCGTAAGGATACCGGAAATTACCCCGGCCATCAGGCTGGGAAAAAGATGCCGGGGTTGGAATTCATCTGCTAGTTGGCGAAGGTAAGTTTGTCCCATGAAAATTCCTCAGCTAGGGGATCGCGCGGAAATTATATACCATTTTCCTCTTACACATCTCTGACACATCTCTGAGACATCTTTGATTTGACAATCCCTGCCTGCCCTGCTATACTGGCAGCATAATGTTGACTTTACCTGCCAAATTTGGCAGTTTGCAAGGTAACAATTTAGCTGTTCTTCCCATCCCCTTAACCAGCACGGGGAGTTTTGTGTTATTTTAAGCAAAGACATGACCGGGTGGGACAGTATATTTCAATCAAATTATAAGGAAAACAATGAGTAAAGAAAAACTGCGCATCATCCCCATCGGCGGCCTGGGTGAGGTCGGCAAGAACATGATGGTGTACGAATACAACGGTCAAATTCTGATTGTAGATGCCGGGCTGATGTTCCCCGATAACGACATGCTCGGGGTGGACTATATCATCCCCGATTTTAAATATCTGCGGGACCACGCCGCCCAGGTTTTGGGGATCGTGATCACCCATGGGCACGAAGACCATATCGGCAGCATTCAGCACCTGCTGGGTGTAGTGATGGTGCCGGTATATGCCACACCGCTCACGCGCGGCCTGATCGAGGTCAAGCTGGCACGCAACGGGCTGGCCGGTAAAGCCGACCTGCATACCATCCAGGCCGGGGAGACCTTCCGGGTCGGGCCATTCCAGATCGAGACTTTCCACGTGTGCCACTCCATCCCGGATGCGATCGGGCTGGGAATTACCACGCCAGCCGGGTTGGTGATCCATACCGGAGACTACAAGTTCGACCAGACACCGGTGGATAACTGGCCGACCGATTTCGCCAAGCTGGCCGAATTTTCTTCACGCGGCGTGGATGTTCTGCTGGCCAATTCGACCAACGCCGAACGCCCCGGCTGGACCCCCTCCGAACGCGTGATCGGTCCGGCCATGGACGAGGTTTTTCGCAACGCGCCCGGGCGGATCATCATCGCCACATTCGCTTCACTGATCGCCCGCATGCAGCAGGTTGCAGATGCAGCAGTACAACACAACCGCAAGCTGGCCTTTGTGGGCATGAGCATGGTTGATAATGTGAAAATAGCCCAAAAGATGGGCTACTTGAATATCCCTGAAATCAACTCTGGTCAGCCTGGATGAAGGTCTCCACCTGCCGAAAAAGGAAGTGGTGCTGATGTGCACCGGCTCCCAGGGCGAACCTACCTCCATAATCGGAAGACTTTCCGCCGGCACCAACCGCCAGTTCGACATTGAAACCGGCGATACCATTGTTATTTCTTCCCACCCCATCCCTGGCAACGAGGAAGCCATTAATAAGACCATCAACCGTCTTCTGCGGCGTGGCGCTGAAGTGATCTACGAAGCACTATCGGCAGTCCACGTTTCGGGCCATGCCAGTTCCGAGGAAATGAAACTCCTGCTGAACCTGGTCCGGCCAAAATTCTTCATGCCCATCCATGGCGAACTACACCAACTAAAACGGCATGCCGCATTGGGAAAACAGGTTGGTATCCCTGCGGAAAATATCGTTGTGGTAGAAAATGGGCAGGTGGTGGAGCTGGCAGACGGCAAGTTCACCCTGGCGGAACGGAATCCAGGCAACTATGTTTTCGTGGAGGGGGACAGTGTCGGAGATATCGACCTGGATGTGATGCGCGAACGCGAACAATTGGCCCGTTCCGGAGTGGTGCTTATTAATATCCCGCTGGATAAATATTCCGGGCGGCTGCTCAAGGAACCCGAGGTCATTACGCGCGGCTTTATTTCCCCTGAAGATGCAGAAGCAATCATTCCAGCTGTTCGAAAGAAGGTCAGCGACCTGGTTAACAGCGCCGGCCTGGACGATGAAAAACTCATCACCGACGCGGTGCGATCGCTTTTGCGCAACCAGACCGGTCGCAGGCCGATGGTTTTCACGGCAGTGACGAAAGCATAATAAATCAGGGCAGGTTCAGAACCTGCCCTGATTACTAATTAAATGAATTCATTCGGTAACGGTTCAGCCTATTGATTTGATGAATGAACGGCTGATTTATTTATAAATGGTAAAAACTATGACCAATAAGATCACGCCAACCACGAAGGCGCCGGCACCCTGCCATTTGGCCAGCTTGGGTTTGGGGAAAGTCTCCGGCTTGAAAAAGGCCAGGTAGACGATGTACGGGCCGCCGAATAGACCGGCAGCTCCGATACCGTATAACAGCATGCGAACAATGGTGCTCATAAGGTGCTCCTTTTAATCTTTCCAACCAAACTGCCCACGCAGCGGGACAAAGCAGACTTCCAAACCGAGGCGGCAGTTAAATTCTTTACCGGTGCGCTTCCAGACTTCCAGATGCTGTACATTGCGGCTTCCCACCGGGATGACCAGTTGCCCTTCTTCGGCCAATTGATCGAGTAAAGGCTGAGGCACCCGGGGTGCCGCGGCCGCGACCAGGATACGGTTATAGGGTGCGGCATCCGGCCAGCCTAGGCTGCCATCGCCGGCATGCACATGCACAGGAGTATAACCCAATTCGGCCAGAGTCTTCTCTGCCTGCTGCGCCAGTTCCGGGATCAGCTCCACGGTGTGAACTTCTTTTGCCAGCTCCCCCAGCACTGCGGCCTGGTAACCACAGCCGCCGCCTACTTCCAGTACACGGTCGGCTGGCTGCGGTCCCAGCAATTCGGTCATCAGGGCCACAATATACGGCTGCGAAATGGTTTGGCCGTAGCCGATTGGCAGGGGACCATCGGCATAGGCCCAGGCCAGGTCATCCACAGGGATGAAGTATTGACGCAGTACGGATCCCATTACACTTAAAACACGAGCATCGTGAATACCGCGCCCGGCAAGCTGTTCCGCAACCATGTGTTCGCGCATCCGGGCAAATTCATCTTTTGCCATAAGATTTCATGTCATCAGAAAATGGGAGAAGAACCGCAATTTGAATTTGTTGATAGGATCTTCATTCATTGTCGCGCAGTATCAACCGTTGCGCAATCTGGCGGTCCACCTTTCCCATCGGGTAAGATTGCAAATCAGCGGGATTGACCCAGGCCAATTCAGCCGCTTCGACCGGTTTCGGCTCTCCTTCAATCAATTTGCATAAGAAGGCATGCAGGGTAATGCTGAAATGGGTATAGGCATGCTGGTACACTCCAAACGGTTCGCCCACCTGGATCAGCGAATCCAACTCTTCCCGAATTTCGCGAGTAAGGCATTGCTCGAGAGATTCATCCTGCTCGATTTTTCCACCCGGGAATTCCCACATCCCGCCCAGCAGCCCACTGGATGGGCGCTTGGCCAGTAAAAGCTTGCCTTCGCGTTGGATCACGGCTGCTGTGACAGTGTAATGGGGTACATCCACCTTGGGCTTCAACACCGGGCGCTGATCCTGGATTCCAAGGTGGTAGGCCTGGCACATTCCAGTCAACGGGCAAAGGAGACAGCGGGGTTGTTTGGGCAGGCAAATGGTCGCACCCAGGTCCATCAGGGCCTGGTTGTAATCTCCCGCCCGGCCACGCGGTAAATGGGTTTCCGCCAGATTCCATAAGAAACTTTCTCCAGGAGCGGAATCGGCAGGCTGGGCAACATCGAAAACACGCGCAAAAACCCTGCGTATATTTGCATCCAGCGTGGCTACATCCCGCCGAAAAGCCATCGAGGCGATGGCACCCACGGTATATCGTCCAACGCCTGGAAGCTTGCGAAGCGCCTGTAAATCGTCCGGCAGGTCGCCCCCGTATTCTTCCATGACAATCCTGGCAGCCTTGTACAAATTACGCGCCCGGCTGTAATATCCCAACCCTTCCCAGGCAGATAGAACCGCCTGCTCGGAAGCGGCGGCCAGTACGGCGATGCTCGGAAAGTGCTCCATCCAGCGCTCGAAATATGGGATGACCGTCTCGACACGCGTCTGTTGGAGCATGATCTCAGAAACCCAGATTACATATGGATTTAACGAACCCCGCCAGGGCAATTTTCGTCCCTGGCGGGAATACCAGTTCAAGATCAATTCGGAGAATTCACCGGTAGTGGGGTTATCTCCGGTTGGCGTTTTTGCTTCGATAGACACTTTCTAGAATTGGAACCCGTTGCGTGCCGGGACAATCTTGTATGAAAAATTCTTTACCAAGGTCAGCAATTTATCCTGCATCTGGACCCAGCCATCCGAGTGCAGAACTTGCTGTACCGCCGGCAAATCCTCAGCCAGGATGCCAACCTGGATCTGCGGGTAATCCCCAAAAATGGTCGCCCAGGCTTCCACCGGTTGGAATCCCAAGCGCTGCACATTGGGGATAAATTCCCCAATGACAAACTCGAAATATTCCTGTTCCTTTTCGGGAGCGATGTCCCAGGTCATCATTAATTTTACAGACATGTCAGCAGCCTTATTCGCGCTGATAATCCAGCACGACCAACTTCGTCTCATCCGGCAGGCTCGTTTTTGTCACTTTGAGACTTGGCACGGTTTCGGCTTCGTGCATGCCCATTTCTTTCAGGAATTTATCCAGCTTGTCGAGGGGCACTTTGGTCGCCGGGGTGGAATAGTGCATCGGGATGACGATATTTGGCTCCAAAAGGCTGACGATCTCGGCCGCCTTGGCCGCGTTCAAGCCACTGCCCCCTCCAACAGGGATGAGCACAATATGGACGGTCCCAAGGCTTTCGATTTCATTCTGGGGCGGTACAGAGCGCATGTCGCCCAAATGTGCCACGGTAATACCCATATAATCGAAAACATACAGCGTATTGCGCGGTTTCTCATCCACCTTCTTACCCTGTCCGTCCATTTGAACGCCGGTAATAAAAACGCTGCCAATCTCGAATTCACCCGGCCCGGTAATGGCATGGGAATAGCCTTTGACCGCACTCAGGTAGTTATGCCCGGGTGCATCGTGGCTGGAGGTAACGATATCGGCTTTCAGTTTGAGCGGCGTATACCCCACTGCCTCCGCATCGAACGGATCACAAACGACCGTGGCCATGCCACGCTCGGCTAAACGAAAACATGAATGTCCGTACCAGGTAATTTCCATTAGTCCTCCGTGCGAGCCAATTATACACGGATAATGTTTCTTCTCAATAAATTGGAGAAGGGTGTTCTTACTGTTGGCACGTAAAGCCTGCCAACACCACCCCAAACCCCGACAAGGTACCTTATAATTATGAGAATGGAATTCGAATTATCGCCTCGACAGGCCGGTTCCGCAAACGTGCAGCGCACCAGCGCAGGCTGGCGGCTGGAAATACCGGCAGGGCCAGCGCGGAGCTATCGTCTGGCCCAGCTCGACGACTACGCCCGAACGCCGCGCAGCCGTCTGGGCCACGCGCCGCCCTGGACCTTGCAAGTGCGCGCACGCGCTTCAAGCATGGACCTGCCCGGCACCTGGGGTTTCGGGCTCTGGAACGACCCCTTCGGTCTCTCGCTAGGCTTTGGAGGCGGCAAACCCCTGCGCCTGCCAACCCTGCCGCAGACCGCCTGGTTCATGCAAGCTTCCTGGCCGAACTGGCTTTCCCTGCGAGACGATCCCGAAAGAGTTCCCGCCAGTGGTTTCTTTGCAGGAACCTTTCGCTCACCCAAACTCCCAACTCTTCTTTTGACACCCGGGCTGCTGGCTTTACCCCTGTGTGCAATCCGCCCCATCTCGCGGGTGCTGCGCCGGGTGGCCGCCGGTTTCATCCAACAGGATGCCGCCAGGGTTGATCTGAATGTAACGCAATGGCACGAATACTCCATCGAATGGATTCAAGAAAGCTGCATATTCAGCGTGGACGGGAATGCGCTCCTGCACACAGCCTGTTCGCCGGTTGCTCCGCTGGGAATGGTGCTTTGGATTGACAACCAGTACGCAGCCTGGACCAAGGAAGGGCGACTGGGTTACGGCACTCTGGAAAATCCCGCCGCCTGGCTGGAAATTGAAGAAATGGAGATTTTTAATTGATTATTGATTGTAAATTGCTGATTGAAAATAAGGGCGCTTTGTGGGGTACTTGTTCCGCCGAACGAAGAGGAACGAGTGCAGGGAGATGAGAAGAGGCAGGGGCGAGTAGTAGGGAGAAAGGGAGCACGGCAAAAAATTTTGGAGGATGATCAGGGATGGTGAAAAACCAGGAGTTTCCGGCATGGAGCAATTTAAGAACTTATCTCCTTGTTCCGCAAGGATAAAGCCAATCAATTTTGCAGTGGGTGGAACCAATTCCTGTGGCATCGGGTTATTGGAACTCCAATCAGAGCCCAGTGCCAAATAATAACCCATTTCTTTCCTTTTCCCCCGGCAACTCCCATTGAACCCCGCCTGGGGTATAATCAGCAATATGTCTGTGGATGATTTGAAAGAGACACAACCGACCGGGCCCTTGCACGAAACCCAGCCGAATTCCCCCTCCCCTGAAAAAGAGAAACGATTCCCCCTCTGGCTGGTGGCGTTGTGCGTGTTGCTGTTGCTTGCCATTGGTCTGCTGGGTGGTTATGATTTGGGGATGACCAAACGCTATGCGGCGCAAGGTACCGTTGCAGCAGGCCAGATGAGCGAGCAATTCCAGCTGGGTACCAATGCGCTGGCAGCTGGCAATTACGAGCTTGCCAAACAGTATTTGGAAGGCGTCCTGCGGGCCAACCCGAACTACCCCGGCATCCAGGCGGCCTATACTGATCTACTGGTGCGAATGCAGGTTAATACCACCCCGCAGGATTCGCCTACTCCTGTCCTTTCTCCAACCCCGGATCTGCGCAGCGCAGATCAGATCTTCAATACTGCCAGCCAACTACTTAATTCCAGCAACTGGGACGGGGCGATCACCAACCTGGATTCCCTGCGCAAGTCCTTCCCCACTTACCATACCGCCCAGGTGGATGGAATGTACTATATGGCTCTGCGCCAGCGCGGCGTGGCACAAATCACCGCTGGCTGCCAGAACGTCAACCTGGAAGGCGGAATCTATGACCTGACGCTGGCAGAGCAATTTGTTGGCACTGGTAAGCTGGATAGCGTAGCTGAGAGTTTACGCACCTATGCGCGCCTGTACATCATCGGAGCAAGCTTCTGGGACCAGGACTGGGGGCAGGCGCAGAGTATTTTTGCACAGGTGATCACCGGATATCCCAATATGGCGGATGGCTCCTGTTTGAGCGCCAGCCAACGTTGGGCGGAGGCATCCATCCAGCTGGCCGACCAATTAATGGCGAAGGGGGACGTCTGCGGCGCGGAAGCACAATATGCGGCTGCTTTCAAGGTGAATGACCCGCAGAATTCCGCAGCATTCCCGGATGCCACTGAAGCAGCGAACAAGTGCAACGGCAGCAAACCGGCGACGAAAACCCCCACCCTGGCAGGGACGCCTTCGGAAACGTTGGCAGAAACCCCGACTGGCGGTCTTGTTGAAACGCCGACCGATACACTACCAGCAGCACCGACCGATACACCCACGCCCAAGCCTACTAAGGCGCCCACGGAAACCCCCACCTGCGCGGGCACTCCGTGCCCGTAAACCCATTATTGATCTGATTGAGCAGCATAATTTCAGGCTGCCTCAAAGTAATCCTTCACCCCCTATCACTCCATCCAAACCGTCCGGTCCTCAAACGATGGGCGTTCCACGATTGGTGCTTCCGGATCCGGATAGCCGATATATACAAAACCGAGCAGCAATTGATCAGGGGCAAAGCCCAGAAAGTGCTTGACCTGCGGGTCACGCGCGGCCGGGCCGGTGCGCCACATGGCGCCCAGGCCTTCGGCATGGGCAGCGATCAGGATATTCTCTACCGCAGCTGCCACGGAACAAATATTTTCGATTTCCAGGACTCTTGGATCTTCGGACTTATCGACGCCCACAGCGATCAGCACCGGAGCGCGCAAAGGCTTGATACGTTCCTTTTCCATGCCCATTTCCGGCAAGTCCGGGTGCTGCTGCTTGAGCGATTGCGCCATCACATCCCCAAGTGCGGCGCGGCTCTTGCCTGTCAGCACTATGAAGCGCCAGGGCCGCACCCGGTAGTGGTTGGGCGCCTGGACGGCCGCATGCAGCAATTTCTCGATGACCGTGCGCGGCAGCGGGTCGGGTTTGACGCGCGCGATCGAGTAACGGGTCAAGATGGCTTCCAGTGCTTCCATAACTACTCACTACCTTGAGTTCGAAAAACCCAATCCCAGATGGGCGTACTGACCCCGAAGCGCGTGTTCGGGTCTTTGTAATGGTGCTGCATATGGTAGCGTTTGATGTATTTGGCGTAGCCTGAGCGCATTGGAAAATGATGCTGGGCGTAATGGGTGAGATCATAAGCCAGGTAACCCGCCAGGAAGCCGGCCATCAACGGCGCTACCCATTGTGGCGAATGGAGCAGGATTGCCAGAACCAGGTAATAGATCCCAAAGAATATGGCGGCTAGCGGGAAGCTGACGGCGGGAGGCAGCACCAGGCGCGTTTTAACCTGCGGTTGGGCGTGGTGGACGCCATGGAACAGAAAAAAGATGCGTTCCTGGCGAGGCGTGGTGGGATGATGGTGAAATAAAAAGCGATGCAGCAGGTATTCAACCAGGGTCCACAGGAATAAACCGATCAGCACCCCCACCGGGATATACCAGGGGAAAGCCGCCACAGAAGCATTCAAAATGGCGTAAACAAGCAGGATGATCACGACCGGCAGCCAAAAACCGGCTATGGTAGCAGGGCTAATATGAGTGAACCGTTCAAGGAAATCGGATTTGAACAGGCAAATCGGTTCTGCGTCACGGCTGGGATCTGCTGGCAAATGATTCAAGGTGAGCTCCTCCGGATTAATTGTACACCAGTATAGGGTAGGTGCGACTTCAGTCGCGATATTCTCCAGGGTTTTCACAAAGTAGGAAACCTGCGGCAGCCCCGACCCCGCCCCTAGGCGGGACGTAGGCAGCGAAATTGGGCAAGATGTTCGCAAAAATAAAGCCGCGCCCTGGGGGGCGCGGCTCCTATTTACCGATTACTTCTTTCTTCTTGCCAATTCTTTACTTATCTTCCGCGAGCTTCTTGCCGGCGTACTTGAGCGCATAGTGCGCAGCCGCCAGGCGAGCGATCGGGACACGGAAGGGCGAGCAGGAGACGTAGTTGTTGCCGATCATGTGGCACCACTCGATCGAACTCGGGATCGCCACCGTGCTCACCGCAGATGCCCACTTCCAGGTCGGGGCGGGTCTTGCGTCCATCATTGATAGCCATCTGCATCAACTTGCCCACGCCTTCGCGATCGAGGGTCTGGAAGGGATTCTTGGGCAGGATGCCTTCGGCCACGTAGGTGACCAGGAAGTTGCGTTCAGCATCGTCACGGCTGTATCCAAATGTCATCTGGGTCAGATCGTTGGTACCGAAGGAGAAGAATTGGGCCAGTTTGGCAATTTCACCGGCGGTGACGGCGGCACGCGGGATCTCGATCATCGTGCCGAACTTGTAGGTGAACTGGACTTTCTTTTCACTCATGACAGCCGCGGCAATCCGCTCGAGGCGGGGCTGGATCCATTCCAATTCCTTGACGGTGCCGGTCAGCGGGATCATTACTTCGGGATGTACCACGATACCGCGCAGGGTGCAGTCGGCGGCCGCTTCGAAAATAGCGCGCACTTGCATTTCGACAATTTCAGGCATTTGGATGCTAAGTCGAACACCGCGCAAGCCCATCATCGGGTTGGATTCATGCAAACCCTTGATGGCAGCCAGCAGGTCTTCCTTTTCCTTCAAACCTTTGGTCTCACCCTTGACACGCATAGAGACGACTTCTTCGAAGAGCTTCTCTTCGTCAGGCATGAACTCATGCAGGGGCGGGTCGATCAAGCGGATAATGACCGGGTAACCGTTCATGGCCTCGAACAGGCCGTCGAAATCCTTGCGCTGGGTCGGCAGAAGCAGGTTGAGTTGCTTGGTGCGTTCAGCGCTGCTGTCAGCCAGGATCATCTTCTGGACGATGGGCAGACGCTCGGTTTCGAAGAACATGTGCTCGGTGCGGCACAGGCCAATACCCTTGGCGCCGTAAGAGCGGGCGCGCTGGGCATCCTTGGGATAATCAGAGTTGGCCCAAACCTGCACACCAGGAGCCTTGCGACCATCCGGCAGAGTACGGATATCCTTGCGTGCGGCGATATCATCGGCCCAACCCAGCACGGTCAGGAGGTCAGTCTGTTCCTCGATCCTGGCTTCCACGGTCGGGATCTTGCCAATGAAAACTTTACCGGTTGTGCCATCGACGGAAATCCACTCGCCTTCCTTGACACTCTTGCCGTCCGCTTCCATGACACGTTTCTCAAGATCGATCTTCATGGCTGAAGCACCCACCACGCATGGAATGCCGAACTGGCGGGCAACCACGGCAGCATGCGAGGAGGCTCCGCCTTCGCTGGTCAGTACACCCTGGGATGCGATCATGCCGTGGACATCATCCGGTTTGGTAAAGGGACGAACCATGATAACTTTTTGCTTTTCTTCCTTCGCCATGCGCTCGGAGGTATTCGCATCAAAATAGATCTGGCCAACGGCAGCACCCGGGGAGGCGTTGACGCCCTTTACAAAGAAACCGCCGGTCTTTTCGGCAGCTTTCAAAGCCGCATCATCGAACTGCGGGTGAAGCAGGGTATCCACGTCGGAGAAGGAAACACGCAGAACGGCATCTTCCTTGGAGATCAAGCCTTCATTGGCCATGTCCATGGCGATCTTGATGGCGGCCTTGGCAGTGCGCTTGGCATTGCGGGTCTGGAGCATCCACAATTTGCCGCGTTCGATGGTGAACTCGACATCCTGCATGTCCTTGTAATGCTTCTCGAGCTTGGCCGTGATGTCCATGAACTGGTTGTACGCTTCGGGCATTTTTTTGCCAAGCTGTTCGATCGGGTCAGCATTACGAATGCCGGCCACAACATCTTCACCCTGGGCATTGAGCAGGTACTCGCCCATCATTTTCTTATTACCGGTGGAAGGGTTGCGAGTAAAGGCCACACCCGTGCCGGAGTCGTCGCCCATGTTGCCGAAGACCATGGTTACGATGTTGACCGCGGTGCCCAGGTCATCGGAGATGGCGGTAGCCTTGCGGTAATCGACGGCCTTCTTGCCCATCCAGGATTCAAACACGGCCTTGGTGGCCAGTTCCATCTGCTTGTAGACATCCTGGGGGAAATCCGACTTGATATGCTGCTTGTAGATTTCTTTGAATATAGCAACGAGGGCTTTCCAGTCCTCGGCGGTCATTTCGGTATCGAGCTTGTAGCCTTTCTTGGCTTTATACTCGGCCATCGGTTCTTCGAAGACCTCATCGTCCAGGTTGAAGACGGTGGTCCCGAACATTTCGACCAGACGGCGATATGAATCCCACACGAAGCGGGGATTGCCGGTCAGCTTGATCATGCCTTGCACCACTTCGTCGGTCAAGCCAATGTTGAGGATGGTGTTCATCATGCCAGGCATGGAGAACTTTGCACCCGAGCGGCAGGATACCAACAACGGATTGGTCGGGTCACCGAACGTTTTGCCGGCCTTTTTCTCGGTTACCTTGAGGGCTGCCAGCATCTGGTCCCACTGGCCTTCCGGGAAATTCCCGGTCTTGCGGAATTCGTTGCAGGCCTCGGTCGTCACGGTGAAGCCGGGCGGAACGGGTACTCCCGCTCTCGTCATATCGGCCAGGCCGGAGCCTTTACCGCCAAGCAAACCGCGTACGCCTTCCCAATTTCCGGCATACTTTTCTGCATCGGCGACTTCGTCGAACAGATAAACCCATTTCTTTGCCATCTTTATCTATCTCCTTGCGTATGGAATATCATATCAGGGATTCTCCTGGTATAGACGTGCCAATCGGCAAGTTTACCACAAACTTCCCAGCTACCAAGGGCAATTTAGGATCTCTTTCCTTTTAATATTATCTTCCAGTTTTTGCGTTTTTTTGTAATGCGTTTGCAAAGGCAAAGCATTGTTCTTGATGATAAGATACTAGAACAAAAGTGGAGACATAGATAATGTTCAAAGTTCTCACAATCGACGATGATCCAGCCATGACCGAACTTATAACCTTGCTTTTGAAAACGCATGGGCTGGATGCGTATATGGCCAACTCCGGTGAGGAAGGCCTCCAGATGATCCACAAGATTTCCCCGGATGTGGTCATTCTGGATTTGATGATGCCCGACATGGATGGCTGGCAGGTCTGCTCACAAGTGCGGTCTTTCAGCGCAGTCCCTATCCTGATCCTCTCCGCGCTTGACAGCCCCGGCCTGGTAGCCAGGGCGCTGGATGGCGGGGCGGACGATTACCTTGTTAAACCGGTACCAAGTGGGGTCCTGGTGGCGCATTTGAACAACCTGGTCCGCCGGGCAGTCACGGAAAAAAACATCAAGGAACGGCTGGCGATCCTTCCGGCCGCCATGCTTATTTGATTTCTCATATTCTTCTTTCAAGAGAAAACGCGGGCCAGGTGCTCGCGTTTTCTCTATTTTCGCGGGCTTTTCCCTTTCAAGCGCGGTAAAATAGTAAAAGTAAAAACTTATCCGAATTTTATGGAAATGCGGTTCTCCAATTAATTTCTACAAAATCCAAGATAGTTCATCATTCCCGGAGACTATTATGCGAACCTGTTCCAAATGTAATGCCACCTCTCCTGATAATGCCCTGACTTGCGACAACTGTCATGCCGACCTGGCAGAGTTTTCCACCACCGTGGTAGCGCTAAAACGGATGCAAGCCAACCCGCGTGTCCGTTCCATTCGCGTCACGGTCGCCTATGACGCCTGTCCACATTGCTACGAATTGATGAAAACCTATCCAAAGGACCAAGTGCCCCATCTGCCGCATGAAGGTTGTTCCCACGACAACGGCTGCCGCTGTTTCTACGAACCGGTGCTGGAAGAGACCGCCATCGTCGGCGAAGTGGTTAAATAATTCATCGAAATCTATGTCGCAAAAGGGGCGACCGGCGTCGCCCCTTTTAGATTGATGTTTTCAAGGATTAAAGAAATGCGTTGAACGCTTCGGCTGTTTTCTGGGGGAATTCAATCATCGGCATGTGACCGGCATCCGGGATCTCGGTGAGATGAGCGCCAGGCAGGGCTGCTTTCACAGAGCGGGCACGCTCGATTGGGATCAATGCGTCGGCCTGTCCATGCACCAGGATGAACGGTAAAGCAAATCCAGAAAGCAACGGGGTTGAATCCGGGCGCTCCGCCATGGCATGCAGCGCCCCGGCCAGTCCGACAGGGCTCTGCTCCAGAATCAGCTCCTTCAACAAGGCTTGCAAATCCGGCCTGACGGTCAATTTGGCAGACATCCCTTCAGCCTCTTCCCTCACTCCGGTTGCCAGGATGGCCTGCGCCTTTTTGTACCGCCCAGCTTTCCCTTCGGGAGTGTCAGCAAGCACCTGGGATGAAACCAGTCCCAGACCGGCCAAGCGACCGGGATAGGCACGGGCGAATGCCAGAGCAGCATAGCCTCCCATCGAATGACCGACCACGGCGGCTTTTTCAATTTTCAGGTGGTCCAGCAGAACGGCCATATCCGCGGCAAAATCGGAAATTGCATAGTCCTGGCCGGCCGCTTGCGACTGGCCGAAGCCGCGCAGATCTGGCAGGATCAAGTCGAAATCATTTTCGAGCAGAGGGAGCAAAGGCTCCCAAATGCTGTGATCGAGCGGATAGCCGTGCAGAAGCAGCAGCGGTGCGCCCCGGCCGTGCCGCACATAGGCAAGTTCCAAACCATTAACTTGTAACTTTTTCATAATTAACATTTCCAATTCACCTTGACTTTCTGTTTGCTGCCAAGGCGGGTAAAATATTGAACGAACCCATTCTGGCAGCCAAAATCATAGATACGGCGGGTAACATCCACATCCACTTTGCAGTAGGCAGCCAGCTTATCCAACTCGCCAGCACGCCACCATTCGACCGCCTGCAAGCCGCTGGCGGATTTGCTATCACCCAAAGTGGCACGCGCAACCGAATCCAAGTTGACCCGGAAACTGAGCGTGTGGAACAGGTCATCCATAATATCCAGGGTGGGCAGGAACTGCAATCGCTCATTGGGAGCATATGGACGCAATACTTCGTAATCGAATCCTTTGATGTTGAACCCGATGACCCGCCCGGCCGACTTCAATTCTGCGATCAGCGCCGGAACATCCTTCTCCCAATAAACACAAAAATCATCACGCACAGATGACCAGGTTACCCCGCAGGAAACTCTCAACGCGCCAATATTGGCTCTCCCGCCAACATCTTCGAAGAGATTCTGGGTTTCGAGGTCAAAGACGACAATATTCATGGGGACTCCGGATGATAAAAGAGGAAAAACATAATGTGTAAGTCAGCATTCCGAATTGGTTGCCTTTTACGATTTACGTTTTACTGTCCATTTCTTCGAGCTTTCTATGCGCCAATTCCAGCGCCTGATCTTTGGTGGATATTTCTCCAATGGCCTGGGCTTCCCGGACGGCTTCGAGCAATTCGCCAATCTTCTTTCCAGGTGGTAGCGAAAGCTCATGCATCATGTCATTTCCGTCCAGCAACTGCTTGGGGCTGACCTGTTCTTCCTTTTTTTCATACCAGGCTTCCAACAGCGTGCGAACCACTTCCAGCGCGGCTGCCCAGGTCTCCGGGGACAGGGTCTGCTCATAGGTGGCCTGCAGATCGGCCAGGGTCAACAATGACACCTCCACGCCAGCCGGACCGGTATCGCGGAAGAAACGATAGATGGCCCGGCGCGAAGGTGGTTTGCCCTCACTTACCAGCCGGTTGGTATGGAAATGGATGCGCATGTGGTTGCGAACCACGGTTTCCAGCCATTGGATTTCATCATTGCCAAGCGCCAGCCCCCTGGCCCGGTTGGCCAGTAATTCGGCACCTTGCTGGTCATGTCCCCAAAAGTGATATTGGCCGGCTTCATCCATTTTTTTAGATTGAGGTTTGGCAATATCATGGTACAAGGTGGCCAGGAAAAGCAGGCTGCGTCGCGAACGGTCGGCAATCAATGGCGCCATCAGGGCGGCGCTAATCAGCTGGCGGTAGCGCCCGATCCGCAAGACCAAAAGTCCCTGCAGCAAGTCTGAAGCGCCCTCCGGGTCGTACTCCGGTCGCAAGGCAGCCAGGATCTTTTCCAGGTGCGCAACTGTCGAAAGAGTGTGAGCCCAGACATCCTGGACGTGCGGAGGAATCTGTTGCACGCCTTTCAGTACAGCCAGCTCCGGTAAGAGCCTGTCCAGCACGCCCAGCAGGTCAAGCGCCCGCAGGCAGGCAGCTGGTTGGGGACCGTCGAAAATACGGAAGAGCTCATCCCGCAGGCGTTCAGGGGAGACCTTCCCCAGCGAGCTGGCAGCTGCTTTCATGGAGGTGCGCGTTTCCGGCAGGATGTGGAAACCGAAGTTTGCCGCCAGACGGATGCCGCGCAGGATGCGCACCGGATCATCCGTAAAAGCCGACGGAGAGCATGCGCGCAGGCGTTTTTCCTTCAAATCCATTGCGCCGCCGAGCGGATCATACAGGCTATTGTCGTTGAGCTTGAGGGCGATCGCATTGAGAGTGAAATCACGCCCGGCTAGATCCGTTTCAAGACTTTGCCCGGGGACTTTTGAAGATTCTCCGCTGCGGAAGGAGGCAAAATCCATCAGCATGTGCTTCCCATCAGCGCCGGTCACAATGACTCGCCCGGTATCGCGTTCCAGATCCAGCGGATAGAAGTCGGCATGCAATGCATCGGCAATATGCCGGGCAGTCTTGATGGCATTGCGTTCCAGGACAAAATCGAGGTCATGGACAGGGCGGCCCAGCAGGGCATCCCGCACGGCCCCGCCGACCAAATAAACGGTCAGGTCAGCCGTCAAGACGCTGCGGACGGATTCCAAAATCTCGGGCAAAACCAACGGAGAGGGGGTCGGCATATAAATGACATCCGGTGTTTCTTTAAAACGGGATCGGGCGGCGCGGCGGGCCTGTTCGGGCGTGCCGGCCTGGGCGACGACCCGGCCGCGTAGGCGGGCTATCCAGCGGCCAGCATAGGATTTCTCATCGTCTCCCGCCATATTTCCATGCCTCTACTCATCCATAACCTATACGAAAATTCATAATGAGTTCGCATTTTGAGTACCTGTATTCAAAATGCGGCTCTTGCGGCGTTTTCAGATCGATCTTTAATTGGGATCATCTTCTTTCTTATATTTCTTCAGGTCGGCTGAAGCGATAAAACGGAGATGGCGATAATGTTCATCAATATCAATGCCATAGCCGAAGACATATTTATCGGGTACGTCGAACCCAACATAATCACAATCCACCGCCACTTCCCGCCGGTATTTCTTATCTAGCAGGACACAGACCTTCAAACTCTTGGGGTCACGCGTCCGCAGCATTTGAATGACATGCGCCAGAGTACGCCCGCTGTCGACGATATCTTCCACCAGCAAGACATTGCGGCCTTCGATGTTGGTCATCAGGTCAAAATTGACACGAACATTGCCGCTGGAGGCATAATGGCCAACGCCATAGGAAGAAAGCGACATGCAATCCAGTGTATGCGGGATGGTCAGGAAGCGGGTCAGGTCGGCTGTGAAAGTAATCCCGCCGCGCAGCATGCAGACAATCAATAGCTCTTCCCCGGCATAATCTCGGCTGATCTGTGCGCCGAGTTCGGCGACACGCTTTTCGATGCTCTCAGCATCCACCAGGACTTCATCAATAAATTCAAGGTAATCTTGCATGGATCCTCCTGCTAGAAATTTTAGAATGTCACAGGTTGAATAAGTACAGAAAAGTTGCACATGCTCAACCTGGGCACGATTTCTTTAATTTCAGTACATAAACTATCCGGCAGGCGACCGGTACTTTGCCTCATCCACTACTGCGATAAAAGGCAGGTTGCGGTAATACTCGTCCAGGTCGAGGCCATAGCCAAAAACGAATTTGTTGGGGATGCTGAAACCGCGATAATGAATAGGGACGGAAATTTCACGGCGCGATTCCTTATCCAGCAAGGCACAAACTTTCAGACTTTTGGGTCGGCGCGTCTGGAGCATTTCGATCACGTGAAAAAGGGTATAACCACTATCCACGATATCTTCCACCAGCAACACATTTTTATTCTCAATATTGGTCTGTAGATCCAGGCTCATGCGTATATTACCGGTGGAAGCGCGCGCACCCACCCCATAGGAGGTCAGCGCCATGCAGTCAATGGCATGCGGAACCGTAACATGCCGCATCAGATCCACCATGAAGACGATGCCCCCGCGCAGGACGCAGGCAAGCAGGAGATCCTGGCCGGCATAATCGTGGCTGATCTGGTTGCCCAGTTCCTTGACACGCTTTTGAAGGGTAGTTTCATCGATCAGGATCTCGGCGATGATATCTTGGTAATCCTGCATATTCAGCTCCTGTGGTAGTTTTTCTCTCCGGATAGAGGTCCCTCAGCGCGGTACTTCATGATGGGCGCGGCAGCGCGCCTCATACATCTCCGCCGCGCCAACGATCACCACCGGGTCGTGGTAGCGGGCCGGTTTCCCATTGACCAGGCGCTGTGTGCGGGAGGCTGGTTCACCACAGACCATACAAATGGCCTGGAGCTTGTTCACTTGTTCGGCGCGTGCCATCAATTCCGGCATCGGGCCGAAGGGTTCGCCGCGAAAATCGGTGTCCAACCCGGCCACAATCACACGCAGTTGCTTATCAGCCAATTCTTCGACTATCCGGACAATTTCATCATCAAAGAACTGGGCCTCGTCAATCGCCACCACAGTGGCTTGCTCATCCAGGCGGGCACGGATCTCAGCCGCCTTCCCGATCGGAATGGCATCAAAATCGCTGCCGGCATGGGAAGTGACTTTTTCTACGGCATAGCGCATATCTATGGCCGGCTTGAAAACCTGTACGTGCTGCCGGGCAATGGTAGCGCGGCGCAGGCGGCGGATAAGCTCGTCCGTTTTCCCGCTGAACATGGAACCGCAAATGACTTCAACCGAACCGGGCATATGGGGGGTCATATTCTCCTCAAAATAATTAAACAAACAGGCAGATGCTTCAACCATCTGCCTGTTAAGTTTACCTGATTATTGCCTTTCGGCAAGTGGAATCTTTGAGATTGGCCGTGGAAGGGTAAGATATTGGGGTAAACCCCATATTATCTCTTTAATCACGGCAATCCCACGCTAAGCTACAGGAGTTTCCACCGCCTCGGGCAGTTCATAGCCGAGGGCGCGCAATTTCTTTTTGATGTCGATCAAGGATTTGCGGCCAAAGCCTTCGATAGTAAGTACGGCCGGCTCGCCTTCGCCCAGCTTTGCCAGGAACTGGCCAACTTCTTTGATGCCAGCCCGGTCGAGGGCGGCCGTGGCGCGTACACCCAGGTCGAGCTCTGCAATAGGACGCTTGGGGGAAACCTTGGCCTCGGAACGGGCCTTCTTTTCTTCAACGTAATTCTGGCGGACCTGCAGCTTCTTATAGAAGCGGTCCACCTGGCCCTCGATATCGATCATGCGGGCACTTTCGCCGGAGAAGAACGGGTGGCAGTTCGAGCAGATTTCCACGCGAATTTCTTTTTGGGTCGAACCGGTTGTCCAAGTGTTGCCACAGGAGGCACAGGTCACTTTGGCATCCGTGTAGTATGTCGGATGAATACCTTGTTTCATTTGTCAGAATCCTTTCGCCGGTTATTTCTCTGCCGGCATAACATTGACACGTTTGCGGCCCTTGATGACATCGTAGACAACCACGCCTTCAATGATCGCAAAAATGGTATCGTCCTTGCCTACGTCTACATTCAAGCCAGGCTTGATACGCGTACCGCGCTGGCGGATAAGGATATTGCCAGAAAGCACATGCTCACCGGCGTACTTCTTGACGCCCAGGCGTTGGGAATTCGAGTCTCGTCCGTTGCGGCTGGAGCCGCCACCTTTTTTGTGTGCCATGACTACCTCACTCTCCTACTTTTTCTCAGCCGGTTTTTTGGCTGCCGGTTTCTTTGCCGCCGGCTTTTTGGCAGCCGGTTTCGCGGCAGGCTTGGCAGGTTTCTTCTCAGCCGTCTTGGCCGGAGCAGCCTTGGCCTTTGAGGCCGGTGTTTTAGCAGCCGGTGCCTTGGCAGCCGGTTTCTTTTCCTTCGGAGCAGCCGGCGCAACCTTGGCCGGTTTTTCAGCCTTCACCAGCGCAGGGGCAGATTCGGCTTCAGCTTCAACCACCTTCTCGACCGGCTTGGCAACTTCCCGCTTGATCAGCTCGGAACCGCCGATCTGCTCGACCCGCAGACGGGTGTAGTTCTGGCGGTGGCCAGTCTTAACGCGGATACGCTTCTTGGGACTATAGTTGAAGATGGTGACCTTCTCGCCCTTGAAGTGCTCGATGACTGTAGTCCATACCGGGCTGTCCACAACAAGCGGAGTGCCGACGGTGATACTCTCCCCATCCGCCAAAAGCAGTGTCTGTTCGAGTTTGACATTTTCGCCGGCTTCCACCGGCAGGCGATCCACTTCAAGCGTAGCGCCTTCGACGGCCCGATACTGCTTGCCGCCGCTTTCCACGATTGCATACTTCATTTTTTACTCCTGGTCTTCGCTTCACCGCTGTCCCTGCGATACGGGCTGCGACCCTGGGCGCATTGCTGCGTTCTGGGTCGGCCCCTACGCTGAGATGCGGGGAAGCCGGGATACAAACAAACGGACGCCCCGGCAAACTGCCAGGGCAGAGGCGACCGATATTATACATGGGTGCAGAGGGGATGTCAACACTTGGAGGACAATTTGGGGGGCAATTTGTTCTTAGCGCGGAAATCCGGCGAGAGGATTAACCGGAAAAGGGCCGACACTCCTTGCAGGGGCAGGCATAGGTCCACCTCTACAAGTTTTCCCAACATAAGAGGAAACGATTATTAGGTGCCGAAGACGATCACGCCGCCCAGGAAGCCCAGGATGGAGACAATGGCAAAGCTGACGAAATAGGCGGCGACATACAGCCATTTTTGAGAGGCGTGAAAAAGATCGGGGTTCTTCCAGCGGATAACCACGGTGGCAGAAACAAGCACGAACAGGATACTCGCCAGGGCTATTTTGGTGACGTGATTGGCAGCCAGGCCATTATAGAAAACGAGGTTATCCCGAATTCCGGCAATTCCGGCCACGAGGGTGCTGACCGCCGCCAGGGCCAGGTCGGCAAAGGCGATCTGCTCGAGGATGTCCTTTTTTAAGATGAGCGCCAGCAGGACGAAGAACAGGCCCGCGCTGATCAGGGCAATCGGGAAATGCACCAAGAGAGTATGCGGTGGATGTACATAGAGAATAGCATGGATTATTTTCGCAAGCGTCATATGTTCCTCCTTTAATCCTTCTTGACAAAGCGGTTCTTGCGGGGGTAGTATCCAAGTAAATAATACCATAAGAATCCAATTTAGAACCTGTCCGGTAATCCCGGCGGAGTTCGCAGGTTGTGTGCCTGCGCACAAAAATGGGTTCTTCAATCAATTATTCGAATAATTGCGTGAAACGGAGATGTAGTATGGGATCTTCCTATAAACTTGGTTCGATTTCCGGTTATCTGGCAAAGCCATCCGGCAGCGGCCCATGGCCGGCCCTGATCGTCATCCAGGAATGGTGGGGTCTGGACCTGCAGACTCAATCGATCGCGGACCGGTTCGCCGCCATCGGCTACCTGGCATTCGCACCGGACCTGTACCACGGCGAATTGGCCAAGCTGGGTGACGGTCAAAAAGCCGCCGCTCTGGTCCAGAAATATGCCGCCGGTGCCCCAGCCGAATTGGAAAAAGTCTACGATGCTGTAAAAGATCTGCCTGAATGCAACGGCAAGGTGGGCAGTGTGGGCTTTTGCTTCGGCGGGCGCATGTCGCTGGCGCTGGGGATCAGCCGGCCGTTGGATGCCATCTGCACCTTCTACGGTGGCGGGATGCAGCAATTGTTCGACCAACTGGGCGCTCTCAAGAGTCCCGTGCTGGGCCTGTTCGGTGATAAAGACCAGTCCATCCCGGTTGGAACGGTGGAACAATTTGACCAGCTACTCGGCAAGATCGGTGTGCACCACGAGGTGATTGTATATCCCGATTCGGGGCACGCTTTCTTCCGTGACAGCGACCCGAGCGTGTATAAGCCGGATGCAGCCAAGGATGCCTGGACGCGCGTGACCAAATTCTTCGCAATCAACCTTAATTAAAAAGTCAGAATATAGATAACCGCGAAGAAACGAGGAGCGCTAGGATTTTAATAGGATTTCTTGGCACCCTTTTCTTTGCGCGGCTGAAGCAAGATTAGAACACCTGCTCATTTTTATTGACAAATCCCGGTCTTTCCGATACTCTTGACATGTGAATCTGACTGAAGAGCAACACCAATTCGCCGAAGGCGCCTTAGATAACAAGACGTTCCTTTCCGGCCCGGCCGGCAGCGGTAAAACCACTACCGGGGTGGAACACCTGCGCCGGCTGCTGGAAAGCGGGGCGCCGGCCGATTCCATCCTGATTTTGACCCCACAGCGCACTCTTCAATCCCCATATGAGACTGCCCTGAACGAACCTGGGATCGGGCCGGGCGGACAGACCACGCTGGCCACGGTGGGTGGACTGGCACGACGCATGGTGGATCTGTTCTGGCCGCTGGCTGGCGAAGCAGCCGGGTTCAAGCAGCCCGACCAGCCACCGGTCTTCCTGACGCTGGAAACCGCCCAGTATTACATGGCGCGCATCCTGCGCCCGCTGCTGGAAGAGGGCTTTTTTGCCTCGGTCACGATCGACCGCAACCGGCTGTATAGCCAGGTGCTGGACAATCTCAATAAAGCAGCCTCGGTCGGTTTTCTGTTTACTGAAATCGGCGAAAGGCTAGCGGGCGCCTGGTACGGCGATCCGGCCCAGCGGCGCGTCTATGCCGACGCCCAGGAATCAGCCAAGCGCTTCCGCGAGTATTGCCTGGAACACAACCTGCTGGATTTTTCCCTGCAATTAGACATTTTCTGGAACATACTCTGGCGCACGCCGGAATGCCATGCTTTTCTCACCAGCCAGTACCGGCACCTGATCTACGATAACATTGAGGAAGATATCCCCGTTGCGCACGATCTGTTGGCCGAATGGCTGCCGGATTTCGACTCGGCCTTCCTTATTTACGATGAAAATGCTGGCTATCGGCGTTTCCTTGGCGCCGACCCGGATTCGGCCGTGCGGCTGGATGGATTATGCGACCGGCATGCCAGCCTGAACCAATCTTTCGTCAGTACTCCGGATGTGCAGGCGCTGGAAGCGGCCTTTACCTCCAAACTCCTGGCCGACCGCCCGTCCCCGATTTCTGAAGAAAGCATCCAGGCGCTGGCCTTCCCGCCAGCCGGAACGCCGGCCCGGTACTACCCGCAAATGCTGGACTGGGTGACGGCTGAAGTAAAGCGGTTGGTCAGCGAGAACGCCCTTCCGCCGTCTGAAATCGTAATCCTGGCACCCTACCTGTCGGACGCGCTACGATTTTCAATAAGCCACCGCCTGGAAGAAGCGGGAATCCCGTGGCGTTCGCACCGGCCATCGCGCTCCCTGAAGGATGAACCTGCCAGCCATTGCCTGCTGACCCTGGCCGAATTGGCCCATCCGGGTTGGGGCATCCATCCGACCAAATTCGATGTGGCGTATGCTTTCCTATCCGCCATCGAAGGGATGGACCTGGTGCGTGCCCAACTACTGGCCGAGATCGTCTACCGGCCGCGGGATATCATGCTCTCCTCTTTCGAAAAGATCCGCTCAGAGGTGCAGGAACGCCTGACCTATGTATTCGGCCGGCAGTACGAGCTGCTGCGGGGCTGGCTGGAAGAATACCGGAAACAGCCGGTGGAACCACTTGACCATTTCTTGCGGCGCCTGTTCGGGGAAATCCTGAGCCAGGACGGATTCGGTTTCCACCGCAATTTCGATGCGGCCCGCACGGCTGCCAGCCTGATCGAATCGATCCAGAAGTTCCGCCAGGCAATGGAGGCTTCCGCGGATACCAGCATCGATGTGGGCCGGGAATACCTGTCCATGCTGGAGGATGGAGTGATCGCGGCCCAATATATAGAAGCCTGGCAAATCACAACGGAGCCGGCGGTTCTGATTGCCCCAGCGCATACCTTTCTGATGATGAACCAGGCGGCGACGGTACAGTTCTGGCTGGATGTGGGCTCGGGTGGCTGGTGGGAACGCCTGTTCCAGCCGCTAACCCAGCCATATGTGCTCAGCCGGGCCTGGCCGCGTGACCGGTTTTGGACGGATGCAGACGACCAGGCCGCCAACCAGCAGACGCTCAGCCGCCTGGTAAGCGGGCTCCTGCGACGGTGTCGGGAACGTGTCTACCTGGGCATAAGCGATCTGGGCGAATCGGGCTTCGAACAGCGCGGTCCGTTGTTGAAAGCCATCTGGAAGATGCAAATGGAAATTCAGAATAACCATGAGCGATAAGAATATCCGGGACCTCACAGCCATAATCGCCAGTGGGCTGTCCGTACGAGATGCTGCGCCAAAGCCCACGGCTAATAAACGAAGCCCGCTTAAGCGAGCTGAACACCGATTTATGCCCCCTCGAAAGAGGCTTCCTGAGATTAACTCGTATGGATTTATCCAACCGCAAAACTCACAAAGCAAGCTACCGAACGTCCTCATAAATATATATATTGGCGTATTCTTACTGATTTTCAGTCTGGGACTGGCGGCCTGTGCCAGCGCCGACCCTTTGACCCGGATCGTTCCCAGCGCAACTGGAGATCCGCAGCCCCTTTCCACAGCCTCTTTAGCATCCACTGCCACTTCAGCCCCATTTCTCATCCCATCTTCTCCTTCGGCCTCCCCCAGCCCGACCGGTACTGCTACCCCGATCCCGCAGGTTATGCTCGAAGCGGTTGGGGACATCATGCTGGGACGAACGGTCGGGCAGCAAGTGCTGGCGAAGGGTCCTCAGGTTGTCTTCGCCGGGGTGCAGTCCGCGCTGGATTCAGCAGACGTGCTGGTGGGGAACCTGGAATGCGCCATCACCGATCGAAATTTGCCAGTCCAAAAATCCTTCGACCTGAAAGCCCCACCGCAGACCGCCCAGGCGCTTTCGTTGGCCGGGTTCGATGTGCTCAACCAGGCCAATAATCACGCCATGGATTTTGGCTCGGCCGGCCTGACGGATACGCAAAATACCCTCAAGCAATATGGCATCGCCACGGTGGGAGCCGGAGCGGATGCCAGCGCGGCGCATGCCCCGGTGATCATCACGCGCAACGGGCTGCGAATGGCCTTCCTGGGCTACGTGGATGTACCTCCTGAGAAATCCGGTTTTGACCCGCGCAGCTGGACCGCCACGGCCACCAGCCCCGGGGTAGCCTGGGGCGATCCGGAGCAGATCCGGGCGGATGTGCAGGCCGCCAAACTCCAGGCGGATGTGGTGATCGTTCTGCTGCACAGCGGGATCGAGATCACGGATGTGATCAACAACATCAGCCCCAATCAGCGCCTGGATGCACAGACCGCCATTGATGCCGGCGCAGCCCTGGTGATCGGGGCTCACCCGCATGTGCTGCAACAGATCGAGATGTATCATGGCGGGTTGATCGCTTACAGCCTGGGCAACTTCGTTTTCGACCAGTACGCCGGGATCGCCAACGCCAGTATCATCCTGCGGGTGGTATTAAATAAGAGCGGCGTGCAGAGTTATGATTATGTGCCGGTGCTGATCAACAACGGGCTGCCGCAGATCGTCACCCCCAAGAACGTTCCAGCCATTGGGACGCTGATCGCGCCGCCGAAAAATTAAATAACAAGATGCAAAAAACAAAAGGAAAAGGGACAGCGACAAAATCAACTGGCAACGCCAGCCAGGCAGAGATCGTTTTCAAACCGAGATATTCCTGGCGCATCCGGGCGGCAGTCTATCTCTTTCCGGTCGGGGTGGCGGCCTGCATTTTCTTCGTTGTCATGGCGATACTGGCCCGGTCGATCTTCCCATACGGTATCTATTCCATCATCTTTGGCTTTCTGGTATTCAGCACGCCGATGATCATTTTCCGGGAGGTGCGTTTCGGCCAGGCGATCATCCTGAAACGTTATTTTATGCCCACGCGGATCATTCCTTATGAGGATGTAAGCGGGTTCACGCTCCGCGGGCTGGTGGGCCGGCATGGCGGGATTTCGCTGGCCAATTTGCAGAACCGGGAAGAATTCGAAAAGATCATCAAGAAATTGGTTGCTCGGCATAAAATCATTCTTAAGAAATAGTATCATTTTGAACACGAATGGCGCAAATAAACGAATTACACGAATTTTAAAGAGCTTGTATGGTTAATTTATGACCTTTACCCCTCGTCTCGCCCAAGCCCAGATCCTCGCCTACACCGGCGGGAAGCTCGGCATTTCGGCCGTGCCGGGTTCCGGCAAGACCTTCACGCTCAGCGCGCTGGCGGCGCAGTTAATCCGCACGGGGCGGATCGGCGACGAACAGGAAGTGCTGATCGTCACTCTGGTCAATTCGGCGGTCGATAATTTCGCCGCCCGTATCAAGGATTCGCTGGCGCTGCCCATGCCCTTCGGCTACCGCATCCGCACCCTGCACGGGCTGGCGCATGATATCGTGCGTGAAAAGCCCGCCGCGGTCGGGCTGGAGGACCGCTTCGCGATCCTGGATGAACGCGAGGCCGATTTTATCCGCAAGGAAGCGGCTGCAGCGTGGCTACACGCAAACCCGGATGCGTTGAGCGGCTACCTCGATCCGGCTCTGGATGAAAACAAGCGCGCATGGGTGAATCGCCAGCAATTGCCGGAGCTCGTGACCAGCATCGCCTTGGCCTTCATCCGCTCCGCCAAGGATAACCGCCTGAGCCCCGAAAAACTGCGCGAGCTGCTTGCATCGGCACCGGCACCCCTGCCGTTGGCTGAAATGGGACTGGCCATATACAACGATTACCAGCGCGCCCTGACCTACCGCGGCGCAGTGGACTTCGACGATCTGATCCGCCTGGCGATCGACCTGCTCGAGAATGACCCGGAGTTCCTGGAACGCCTGCGCTACCGCTGGCCGTATATCCTGGAAGACGAGGCGCAGGATTCGAGCAAACTGCAGGAGCAGATCCTGCGCCTGCTGGCCGGGCCGCAAGGCAACTGGGTGCGCGTGGGTGACCCCAACCAGGCCATCTTTGAGACCTTCACCACCGCCTCCCCAGAACATCTGATTGACTTCATCCATACTGAAGCGGATCAATACCGCGAACTGCCCGATTCTGGGCGCTGCCAGCCGAGCATCATTGATTTGGCCAATCAGTTGATCAGCTGGGTAAACGATGGCCATCCTGCAACTGGGGCACGTGACGCACTAACCGTACCATTCATCCAGCCTGCCCCACCCGGCGACCCGCAGCCCAACCCACCGGATGATCCGGAAGGGCTCAAGCTGATCGGGCGGAAATACACCCCGGAGGAGGAAGTGGAGGCAGTTGTCAAATCGATTGCACACTGGCTGCCTGAGCACCCGGAGGCAACCCTGGCGGTGCTGGTGCCACGCAACCAGCGCGGGGTGGATGTGATCGACGCGCTCAAGCGGCGCAATATCGATTGCGTGGAATTGCTCGGCAGCACTGCCTCCACCCGCCAGGCAGCCGGGCGGCTGGGGGATGTGGTCAGCGCGCTGGCCGACCCGCAATCCGCGGCCCGCATGGCAAAGGCCTATCTGGCCTGGCGGCAGAAGGAAGAAGAAACCGCCCGGGATGAATTATCACGCCAGGTGGCGCAATGGTTGAACAAATGCACCGCAGTTGAGAGCTTCGTCAGCCCAAGAACCGACCGCGATTGGCTTTCGGCCCTTCCCTCCCCATCCGATGGAGGCAAGGGGGCCAGCGTGGAGGTGCGTCAGGAACTGGAAGTATTCAGGATGATCCTGCGGCGCTGGCAGGCCACCACACTGCTGCCGATCGACCAGATGATCCTGACGCTGGGGCAGGATTTGTTCACAGCTCCCAATGATCTGGCACTGGCGCACAAGTTGGCGCTGGTGCTGCAGCAGGTCAGCCGCGACCATGCCGATTGGCGCCTGCCGGAGCTGAACGGGGAGCTCAGCCTGATCGCCCGCAACGAGCGGCGCTTTCTGGGCTTCAGCGAGGATGACGCCGGCTTCGACCCATCCCATTATGCCGGCAAGGTGGTGGTGACCACCATGCACAAAGCCAAGGGATTGGAATGGGATCGGGTCTACCTGATGTCGGTCAATAATTACGATTTCCCTTCGCTCCAAGCGAATGACCGGTATATCTCGGAAAAGTGGTTCGTGCGCGACGCGCTGAATCTGGAAGCCGAGACGCTTGCACAACTGCAGGCCGTTACCAGCAATAATGAATATGACTGGTATGAGCCGGGCCAGGCCACACGAAAGGCGCGGCTGGACTATGTGCGCGAACGCTTGCGCCTGCTGTACGTGGGCATCACACGGGCGAAGAAGGAACTGGTCATGACATGGAATACCGGCCGCACGGGGGAGCAGACCCAGGCGCTTCCATTTTCCGCTTTGCAGGGATGGTTGGAACTGAGTACTAACCCTTGATGCCAGTTTTTTGATAATTATTGTTATGTGGAATATGTGCTGCAAGATCCCGTAGGGTAACATAAATGTCGCCCAACGGAGTCTTGCATTCTTTATGATCTGGATCCGAAGTCTGGAGACTTCGGATCCATTGGCCCAGAGTTGGGGAAATCTTAACCAACCTTCAATCTCATCTTTACAACTCCTGAACAAGGCTTTGATACCATTTTCCCAGATTGGTTAAGCCAATCAAATTTAAAACAGGAGTTTGACGATATGAATAAAATAATCCTGACTGGAATTTTGGTTCTGGCCTTTATCCTGACGGCCTGCGGAAGCAAACTGCCAGCTATTGCCACCAACCAGAACGCAGCCGCATCTCAAGCGCCAGCTGCCGCCCAGGGCTCCAGCACCGGGCAATCGGCCAATACAAGCAGCCTGACCAGTAGCAGCACGAATGACCTTCCCGTTGAAGGCCAATTGCTGCTGGGAACCTTTAAGCTGGAAGGCACGAGCAATGCGATCACGGCCGCCCAGGCCGAGGGTTTGCTGCCACTCTGGCAACAGATCCAATCCTTAAGCCCCGGTATGGGTCCGGGTTCGGGTAACACCACCCAGACTCAGGCCGGTGGTACCCCGGCTACCGTGGCACAGACCAACAACTCTGCCGACCAGCCCCAGATCGATGCGCTGGTCAAGCAGATCCAGGCCACCATGACTTCGGCCCAACTGCAGGCTATCGCGGCAATGCAGCTCACGCAAGATTCGGTCATGACCATCATGCAAAGCCAGGGCATCAATATGGGCGGCCCCGGCGCAGTCTCCGCCAATGGCCAGCAGCCTCCACAGGGCAATCCGCCATCCGGCAACGGGCAGCCAGCCACCCAGGGAACGCCCCAGGCCGGGAATGCACCATCCAATCCGCCGGCCGCCCCATCCGGACAAGGGACGTTCGTGCCGCCGCAATTAATCAGCTCACTGCTGCAACTCTTGCAGAATCGCGTCGATGGGACAAGCAGCCAAACAAATCCCACCAGTACCGGCGGTAGTACGACCGCCTCCAATAGCGGCGCTCCAGCAAACACCGCCAACAGCAACTCCACATCCAGCACCACCAGCGCGGCCTACAACCTGACAAGCGGAACTGCCAGTCAGACCGGCCAGACCTATTCCGCCACAAATTCCGATAAATCGGCAGTTTACGTATCCAATACCGGCAGCCTGACCCTGACGGATGCGACGATAACAACCACCGGTAACACTTCTTCCAGCGACAACAGCAGTTTCGTCGGTCTTAACGCAGCGGTACTGGCCGCCAACGGCGGAGCGTTGAATATATCCAACAGCCAGGTAACCAGCAGTGGTAGCGGCGCCAACGGCGTCTTCTCGACCGGAAGCGGCTCGACGGTAACCCTGGCAAATGACAGGATCACTGCCAGCGGGGATGGCGGGCATGCCGTCATGGCAACCCAGGGTGGCACGATAAACATTAGGGATGTGGATATAAGCACTTCCGGCGCCAGTTCCAGCGCGATTGCCACCGACCGCGGCGGAGGCAGCATCACCGTCACCGGCGGAAGCGTTAAAACTTCCGGGATGAACTCAGCCGGGATCTACTCCACCGGGAACATCAGCGTCACCAATACCAGCTTCACTTCCACCGGCGCGGAAGCCGCAGTTATCGAAGGCGGCAATTCCATCACATTGAATAACGCCAACCTCACCTCCAGCAAGTCCGGCAAATGGGGCGTCATGATCTACCAGAGCATGTCCGGGGATGCCCAGGGCACTAAAGGAACCTTTACTATGACAGGCGGCTCGCTGGTCTACACGGCCACGGATGGCCCGCTGTTTTATGTCACCAATTCGACCGCGGTGATCCTGTTGAAAGGAGTTACCCTGAATGCTGCATCCGGAACGCTCGTCAAAGCCGCCAGCGGTAACTGGGGCAACAGCGGCTCTAATGGTGGGATGGTGCTGCTGACTGCGGATGGGCAAACCCTGACCGGGAACCTGGTTGCAGATGCGATCAGCTCGATCACCCTGACCCTGCAAAAAAGCTCCAGCCTGACCGGAGCGATCAATTCAGACCATTCTGCCAGGACCGCCAATTTGAACCTGGATTCGAACAGCAGCTGGACCGTTACAGCGGATTCCTATCTCGCCGGTTTCTCAGATGCCAGCGGGATAGCAGGTTCCACTATCACGAATATCACCGGCAACAGCCACACGGTCTATTACGATGCCCGCTTATCAGCCAATCGTTCCCTGGATGGAAAAACCTACAGCTTGAATGGAAGTGGCACGTTGAAGCCGATCAATTCATAATCGCCCGCCACAGAAATCAAATAATGGATCGCCTGGCAATCAGACGATCCATTGGATATAAAAATCGCTTTGCGGTGGCTTACATTACTTCATGAACAAAGTGGTACGCAACCGGATTCCCACGCCAACTTATCGGGATCATATCCGTTTCGGCCAGAAATACGCTACCATCCTTGCGCTTTCCGTGAAAACGGAATGTCAGCGGATGAGCCAGCCCGGCGATATGATGCTGGTAATGTCTTGAAAATGTTTCTTGATCTTCCTCAGAGACAAAATCCGCCAGGAATGAATCAGTGGCGGCCCACTCCTGGCTCTTACTAAAACCAAACATCTGTGCCATTTTGTCATTGCAGACTTTATGGACATCGTCTAAATATAAATATACACCAAATGGACTTTTATCAAAAACCGGTTGGAACTGTTGCAGCATTTCTTGAAGGATTTGTTCATGCTCCTGGTTTTGGTGCTGGTTGGCAGCCATATTTCACCTCGATTTGAATAATATGACTTGTATTACCTTATTGGTATTATATCATAATCCATTTATCGCTAAAGTGGGAAATTTCCTGAACAAGAAAGGATCATGGGATGGAGAACCGCACCAAAAATGGTCTGGCGATTATTTGAGGTAGAATCGAATGCATTCAACTTCGGAGGAAGATTAATAAAAAAATGAATAAACGAATAATTTCTTTAATAAGTATCCTTCTGGTCAGTGTTATGATGGGGATAGTATTGGCCGCTTGCGGATCAAGTTCCTCCTCAACGGCTTCCAGTAGCGCAGCGGGTGGGTCGAGTGCGGATGGGCAGACGCTCATGCAACAACGCTGTTCAGTCTGTCATTCGCTGAGTAGGGTCACCTCCGTACAAAAGACTTCCGCCCAATGGAAGTCAACCGTGGACCGCATGATCAATAACGGCGCCCAACTCACTCCGGCAGAAGAACAGACGCTGGTCAACTACCTGGCACAGAATTATCATCCATAAAATTCCTCAATAAAAAAAGCGCCCGGCGCCCTGGAAGCGAGGGGCGCTTTTTTTTTACAAAGCTCAGGCCGCGCACCTTGGATGGAATTCTCGCCTGGCACGCCCGCACACAGCAGGATGGCAAGCAGCTCGGTAGTTGCCAGCGCCTGAAGGCCCAGGTGAATCAGCCGTTCTCTCGGGCACTCTTCGGTAGCCAGGTCAGTGATCCGATTAACGGGTTTGGCCGAATCATTCATACTGTACCCTCTCTACTATGGAATATGGATGGTGTGTAAATCAACTATGCTTCTAAAGTAGCCATCCTTCAAAGAAATGTCCTGCCTCCCATTACGTTTCGAAATTACATTTATCATGTTGACAAGACATTCTAATTCTGATAATATAGGTCAACTTTACTAAAAGAGGTATCCATGACAACACTGATCGAAACGACTTCTGTTTCTCTCTCTTCTGCCGCCGCCGAGGTGGTTCGCGACCTGCTCAAGCAGCGCAACCTGGACGAAAGCTACGGTCTGCGCGTTTTCATCTCCGGGCAGGGCTGCTCGGGTTTCCAGTATGGCATGGGGCTCGAAAACAAACCCGGTGAAACCGATTCGATCTTCGAGAGCGAAGGACTGAAAGTCATCGTAGATGAGGCATCCATGCAATCCATGTGCGGAGCCACGGTCCAATACATCGACGACGAACGCGGCAAGGGTTTCCTGGTGGAAAACCCGAACGCCGCTCCCGCCTGTTCGTGCGGTGGGGATGGCGGCGGCTGCGGGTGCAGCAACTAATAACATAAAAAATGAGACCGGTAAATTACCGGTCTCATTTTTTATTCAACCGAAAACTCAATAACTATCTATCTTATACTCTAAAAATTATTGAAGAACCGCATTTTGAGTGCGGGCGGCTCCGCCGCCCGCACTCAAAATGCGACTTACTCAGAATTTTTAAATCAAATTTAAGAATACTTCCAGAATATGTCTTGGGGAAAAACGCAAGGTCAAGTAGTCGAGCTAGCGGTTCCCGCGCAGGAAAGAGATGACCGCCCCAAGGATCCCGATCAACGCCAGCACCAGAATGACCAGGCCATATGGCACCTTGGAAGCGCCGCCGGCGTTGGGTGCAAACGTCGGCAGCTTTATGGGGGCTGGTGGCGTATAAGTCGGCAGCCGGGTGGGGACCACCTGCAGCCCGTAAGCCGCCACGAAGGTAGGGTTAAGCGTCGGCGTAGTCTGCGGAGCAGGCGTGGGAGGAGAGCTCAAAACCGGCAGGCTGCCTGGAGAGATCGCGACGAGAGGCGCGTAGACCCAGCCAACCTCGCCCGGTACCCCCTGATAAATAATCTCAATCCAATTGTTATCCTGGCTGTAACCGAGCGCAGGGGCGGTGGTCCCGGCAGCCATGATCCCAATGGTCCCATAATCATTAATATTTGGGCCGGACCAAACATTAATAAAGGTTTGGTTGGAATACACGGTAACGTAGGGGCCGGAGGGCGTACCAGTGACCGTTGGAATATTGCCGGTCGGCTGCTGGGCGTAAACCGTTCCAACCGGCAGACTGGAAAGAACCAGTACACTCATCAACCCAGCAATTCCGCCGGCAATCAGCAGTTTTACCCACCCTTTAACAGGTTTATGCTGGATTTTCATGGGTGTTTCCAAGGCTCTTTACCGCTTAGCGACGCCGGAAAGAGGTGATGACTATTCCCATAATACCGATCAAGCCCAGTCCGGCCATCAGCCAGGCGGTACCAGCCCGGCCTGATGAAACCGGCACTTCATTTTGAAAGGTTGGGATCGCCAGGGGCGGCGGCGGGGTAAAAGTGGGCAAACGGGTGGAGGTTGGTACGATTACAAACGCCGCCACGAAGGTCGGGTTGAGGGTATTTGTTGCAAAAGGAGCCGGAGTAGGCGGGATTTCCACCACCGGGAGCAAGGCATTTGGCGGCGAAACGGACACATTGGCGGCATAGACCCAGGCAGTTCCGCGTGGGGAGGCTGGAAACTCAATCTCGATCCATTCTCCGGCCGGGGAACGACCTACTGCAGCGGCGGTGCTACCAACCGGCAGCGTGCCAACAACCGGATAATCAAAAGAACTTGGCCCGGTGCGCACATTGATCGGCTCAATATAGGTAACGGTAATATAGGGCATCCCGGCAGCCACAGTGACGGTGACCGTTGGCAAAGGTGTGACGGTACCCGACTGCTGAGCCGCAACTGGATTCCCGTAAGACCCCAGAAATGTTACCGTGGATAAACCGAAGATCAGGGAAATCCAGGTTCCAACTTTAAATAGATGCAAGTTGCGCAACTTGATGGGAGTATCCTTCGTAAATAAAATAGAATCAATCCTGGGCAAAACGATTATAATCTAAAACACTATGGACAGACGCATATTTCACGGAAACATTTTACCCACTGATATTGCCCGTGCGTTGGAAGCAGAATTCAACCAGGGCAACACTCAGACTCATTTACTTGGTGAAAGCAACAATCTAACCGTCCAGATCGCATCCTCCCAATATTCGCATTCGGGCGGAAAGACCGCCCTGACAGTTAATATCCAGAAGGTGGCAGATGGAATCATGATCGAATTGGGCCAGCAGGAATGGTTGGGGGTGGCTGCCAGCCTGGGGCAAACTGCCATCGCCACACTGATCAATCCATGGAGCCTGTTGGGCCGGCTGAATGATATCGCACAGGATGTTTCCAGCCTGCAAATAAATGATAAAGTCTGGCAGGTTATCGCCAGGGTGGCCGGCGAGGCGGGGGCCAGTCAGCAGTTGTCCGAGCGGCTATCGCGTATCACCTGTGACTATTGCGGAGCGGCAAATCCGGTTGGGGAAGCCACCTGCCTGGCCTGCGGCGCGCCGCTTGGCAAGGAACAGCCGAAAACCTGCTCAAAATGCGGATACGTGCTGGTGCACGATGAAAAATTCTGCCCGAACTGTGGGCAACCTGTCTAGGCACATGCAACGTCGGCGCTTATTATCCTCAACGAAGGAGTAAAATCGGTCTTAAGTGAGGTTTTTCCTCGCGTTTTTCATACCTTCGCGGTAGAATAAATCCACTGGTGGGCATTGAGCAACTTGATCGTCATCGACCAGTTGACTTGCACAATCTTTCTCTCACTCCTATAATGATATCAATATGGCATCCCTTGATGAGTTCGAATCCCATTTGCAGTCATTGCTCGAAGTCCATCTGCTGAAGCACCTGCCCGGCTACAAGGTCGAGGATGGGATTGCCCAACAACTGGCTACAGCCATGCATGCGCATTTGAAGGAAGAGAACGGGGTAACGCAAGCACCCAACATTTATGTAATTTTCGGGCATCCTTACACGCTGGCGCGCTGGCAGTCCAGGCCACGGTTGCTGAAAGAGCTGGCAAATGCCCTGTACATCGCCGGCAATGAAGCCGGGTTCCAGTTTTCAACCAAACCGACGGTCCGCACCACTGACGATCCAACCCTGGCCGTCGATGAAGTCCGTATCGTAGCATCTTTCAGTATGGAAAATGTGGGAGAAACCATGGGGATCGATTCTGAAACGAAACCCGAGCCGGATGCTGGTAATATACCCAGCAACGCATTCCTGATCATCGGCGGGACAAAAATCGTTCCATTAACCCGTTCGGTCGTCAATATTGGACGCCGGCTGGATAACCACGTGGTCATTGACGATCCACGTGTATCGCGCGCGCATGCCCAATTGCGCATCGTCAGGGACCGCTTCGTCCTTTTCGACCTGAATTCCAGCGGAGGCACCTTCGTAAATGGACAACGCGCCGACCAGTCGGTGCTCTATCCCGGGGATGTCATCAGCCTGGCGGGTGTTACGCTCATTTTTGGTCAGGATCTACCGGGCGGGCGTGTCCCCAAAGCAGGCCAGACCGAGCCAGGTTCTCCCATCTCCGGCGACCGGACCACAGCCCTGCTCGAAAGGTTCAAAGACAATAACGAATGAGCGGGCCGGTAGTTTTCATTCTGCGCCTGCTTCTGACCGTCAGCCTGTATGCATTCCTGGTTTGGGCTTTCACAAATCTGTGGCGCGATATCAAGCTGCAGAGCGCCCTCCTGTCGGCGCGGAAGATCCCGCCCATCAGTCTGACACTCTCCATCCCCGGACAGGTTGCCAATATCCGCCGTTTCATCCAGGCCGAAGTTACCATCGGTCGCGATCCGGCCTGCGAATGCCCGGTGGAGGATGAATCCGTTTCGGCCCGGCATGCCCGCTTGAGCTATCATCACAACCAGTGGTGGCTGGAGGATCTGGATTCCACCAATGGCACCCTGCTCAACCAGGAAAAACTCTCCATACCGACTGTAATAATCTCCGGTGATGAGTTTCGCTGTGGAGGTACTCTTTTCACAGTGGCGCTGGCCAGCGATCTGCTGCTCGCGCAGACGAATAAAAGCTCCTGAAAGGAATTTCCCATGCCAGAAAAACTTGCCCTTGCGATCATTGGCGGTTCCGGCCTGTACAGCATGACCGGCCTGACCGATGCCACCGAAAACAATCCTGACACGCCCTTCGGCAAACCTTCCGCGCCCATCGTAGTGGGCACACTGGCAGGGCAGCGCGTTGCCTTCCTGGCCAGGCATGGGATCGGCCATCACATCATGCCAACAGAGGTGCCCTACCGGGCCAATATCTATGCCCTCAAAGCACTCGGAGCGGATCGCATCGTCAGCATTAATGCCTGCGGCTCTCTGCGCCAGGAATACGCCCCCGGTAGCATCATCATCCCCGACCAGATCTTTGACAACACCAAGGAGCGCATTCGCACGTTCTTCGGGGAGGGTCTGGTGGCCCATATCGGCGTTGCCGATCCATTTTGTCCCGATCTTTCCGCTTCGCTGGAAGCCGCAGTCAAGGCGACGGGAGCAACATTGCACCGCGGCGGAGCATTTGTCATCATCGAAGGACCGCGTTTTTCCACCAAGGCCGAGTCCAACGCATACCGCAACTGGGGCATGTCCATCGTCGGCATGACCGCCGCGCCGGAAGCGTTCCTGGCGCGGGAAGCCGAGATGTGTTACTCCATCATGGCGCATGTCACCGATTACGATGTCTGGCACGTCAGCGAAGCGCCGGTGAGCGTGGAAATGGTCATCCGGACGCTTAACCAGAACACCCAGATCGCCCAACAAGCTGTACACAACCTGGTGAAAGGACTCTCAGTCAAACGCAGCTGCACCTGCGAAACCGCCCTTGCCAATGCCATCATCACCAACCCAGCGGTGGTGCCCGCCGATACCCGCAAAAAGCTGGATCTGCTGGTGAAGAAATATATTCCTTGATCCTGTCCCCTTGCGCCCTCGCCCAATCTCCCTCTCCCGCTCCCAAATCCAGGGCCGCCTGCTATCACTGGCGGCGGTCTTTCTATTCCTCTATTCGCTTATCCTGACCCTTGCCCCGGCTGCGCGGGCGCGCTCCTGGAACGTGCCATACCATTGGTCCCAATGGCTTGGATTTGCGGTATGGTCGGGAGTTATCCTGGTCGCTCACACCCAAATCAAGCGCAATATACCGGAGGCGGATCCATACCTGCTACCGGTGGCGGCCCTGCTGACCGGCTGGGGCATTCTTACCATCTACCGGCTGGTGCCTTCCTTCGGCATTCGCCAGACCGTCTGGCTGGCGGTCTGCGGGCTGGTGCTGCTGCTTGGCCTGCGTCTCTCGCCCGAGTTACGCTTCCTGCGCCGTTACAAATATATCTGGCTCACCATCGGCCTGCTCCTGACGGCTCTAACTTTGATCTTTGGGACCGACCCGGGCGGCGGCTACGAGCACGCCTGGTTGGGCTGCTGCGGAGTCTACTTTCAACCATCCGAACCGCTCAAACTGTTGCTGATCGTCTACCTGGCGGCCTACCTGGCCGACCGTCTGCCTCTTAGCCTGCGAACCCTGCCCCTGCTCGCCCCCACAGCAGTCATCATGGGGATCGCTTTGCTGCTCCTGGCAGTCCAACGTGACCTTGGCACCGCTTCCATTTTCATCTTCCTGTATGCCATCATTCTGTTCATCGCATCCGGAAAGAAACGCATCCTGCTGATCAGCCTGATTGGACTGGTGGTTGCCGGCATTGCCGGATATTTCCTTTTCGATGTGGTGCGCTACCGGGTGGACGCCTGGCTGAACCCCTGGCTTGACCCTTCCGGTCGCTCCTTCCAGATCGTGCAATCGCTCATGGCGGTTGCCAATGGTGGGACCTCCGGGCGCGGACCCGGTATGGGCAGCCCCGGTCTGGTGCCGGTTGCCATTTCCGATTTCGTTTTCGTCGCGATTGCCGAAGAGACCGGGCTGGCGGGAACGCTCGGGCTGCTGGCGCTGATCGGCTTCTTTGTAGCCCGGGGGCTGCGAACCGCCATGCTTGCACCCGATAGCTTCCGCCGCATCCTGGCGGCCGGCCTGACCGCATATATCGGGGCGCAAAGCATCCTGATCATCGGGGGGAACGTGCGCCTGTTTCCACTAACCGGGGTGACATTGCCATTCGTATCCTATGGGGGTTCATCCTTATTAACTTCTTTCCTGGCGTTGCTCATCCTTTTATTCGTCTCCAGCCAACCCGAGGAAGAGCCGGCTCCGCTCCCAAACCCCCAGCCGTACCTGATCCTGGCCGGATTGATCGGGGTGGGTCTGTTTAGCCTGGCCATCGCGAATGCCTGGTGGGCCGTCTGGCGCGGGCCTGATCTTTTGCAGCGCACCGATAATGCGCGGCGATCAATTGACGATCGCTACGTCAAACGCGGCAGCCTGCTCGACCGGAACGGCATACCGATCGATTTCACGCTTGGTAAAATTGGAAGTTACTCGCGTAATTATGTTTACCCCGACCTGGGTTCCATCACCGGCTATACCGACCCGGTTTATGGCCAGGCGGGTCTGGAGGCCACGCTGGATCCGTACCTGCGCGGGTTGCAGGGGAATCCGGCCAGCAGCATCTGGTGGAACCACCTGGTCTATGGCGAACCACCGCCCGGCCTCAATGTGCGTCTGAGCATTGACCTGGTTCTGCAAAAGCGTGCGGATGCCTTGTTGGCAGACCGCGCCGGGGCTGTGGTGCTGCTAAATGCCCAAACTGGTGAGATCCTGGCAATCGCATCCCATCCCACCTTCGACCCCAACTTGCTGGATCAACAAGCTGCCGCTCTGCTTAAAGATCAGCAATCGCCGCTGCTGGACCGCGCCGCCCAAGAGGCCTATCCGCCCGGACCGGCTTTGCAAGCGTGGCTACAGTCGATTACCCCCACCCCGCAGGCATTTTCAGAACTGGGCTTTTACACATCACCGGCTTTGCACCTTCCAGTCGCCACTGCCAGCAGCCTCGGCCAACCCCTGCGGGTCAGCCCATTACAAATGGCGCTGGCAGCCTCGGCACTGAGCGATAAGGGTATCCGGCCAGCAGCCCGCCTGGCAATGGCGGTAGATTCGCCTTCACAAGGTTGGGTAGTTCTGCCGCCCATAAACCAACCGGTACAGGTGCTCTCCGCCAATTCGGCAGCCACCGTTACCCGGGCCTTGATGGTGAAAGGCCAACCGCTCTGGCAATGGAGCGGCCTGGCAGGGACCGCCAATAAACCGGATGCCTGGGCGCTGGCAGGTACGCTGCCCGGCTGGCAGGGCACTCCCCTGGCCGTCGTGGTTCTTCTGGAAGACGCCAACAACCAATGGGCGGCTTATATCGGTCAGCAGATGCTGCTGGCAGCCATGCAACCCTGAAAGCAAAGTCGGAATCCGCTTGTCCGCGCTAATCTACACTAAAAAAGAACCGAAAAGTACAAATCACCAAAAAATTCGGAGACCACCAAATGAGGTCGTCTCCGAATTCGTTTTATTAATGGCGGGCAGTAGAATTCCATTCTGTCCTATTTTAGGGGCTTATGGGATGTTTTATTTCACCCGTACAAATCGACGCTTTCCCACCTGCAGTACACCCGCATGCGGGAAGGTCGCATCGAACTTTTCCAGCACTTCCCCATCCAGCTTGACCCCTTTTTGCTCGATCATGCGCCGCCCATCCGATTTGCTGGATACCAGGCTGGCCGCCGTCAATACGTCAAGTACGGTCTGGCCCGGCTGCAGCGCATAATCCGGCATTTCATCCGGCATTTCCTTTTGCTGGAAGACTTTCTTGAAGGTCTCCTCGGCTGCTTGCGCATCGGCCTCACTATGGAAGATCGAGACAATCTCGCGGCTAAGCGCCATCTTGGCATCGCGCGGATGCAGCTTGCCAGATTTGAGATCCGCTTCGATCCCGGCAATCTTGTCGGGCGTCCAGCGCGTCACCAGGCGCATATAGGCTCCCATGGCTTTATCCGGCACCGACATCACCTTCCCATACATATCTTCCGGCGTCGCAAGCAGCGGGATATGATTGCCCATGCTTTTACTCATCTTGACTTCACCATCCGTGCCGGGCAAGATGCCCAGAATGATGGCTATGTTTGGTTTGTCACCCAGGGAGGTCATGATCTTGCGGGCAGCCGTGACAATATTAAAGAGCTGGTCGGAACCGCCCACTTGCACATCCGCCTGCAGGGCATGCGCATCGTAACCCTGCATGATCGAATAAAATGTTTCGTGCAGGTAGATCGGGTCGCCATTATCCCAGCGCTTGTGGAAATTGTCGCGGGTGATGAATTGCTGGATGGTGAAGTTGGACGCCAATTTGATCAACTCGGCAAAGGTCAATTTCGACAGCCATTCTGAGTTGAAGCGGATTTTGGTCTTATCCCGGTCGAGAATCTTGAAAGCCTGTTCCGCGTAAGTCTTGGCGTTTGATTCTACTTCCGCCTGGGTCAGGATCGGGCGAAGCTTGTCCTTGTCGGATGGATCGCCGATCAAGGAAGTAAATGAACCGACGACAAAAGTGACCTCATGTCCCATTTCCTGGAACTGGCGCAGTTTACGCATCGGCACGGAGTGGCCGAGGGTCAGGTCCGGTTTGGTCGGGTCGAAGCCACAGTAGATGCGCAGCGGGCGGCCTTCCTGCTGTGCTTCCAGCAAGCGCTGGCGCAGTTCCACCGCCATATTCTTTTTCAGCTCTTCGTCGCCATATTCAGTCCCTTGCATCAGCAAGGCCACTTGCTCATCAATTTTCATATTTTGTTTTATCCTTCCTCTCCAGAATAAAAAAAACGCGCCCGCTTCGGCAGGCGCGTGCTCCCCACCCGCAACGGCGTGTTAAAGGTGAGGATAGTAATAAAAGGAGGAAATTCCGGCGTTCATCGTGGCGCTATTATACAACAATTCCGGGATGGGAGAATCTTAAAATTTGCCGCGCTTGAAAGAAAACAAGAACTTCATCAAACGGACCGACCCGCAAATTTACCTGTTTCCACATCCGACTTATGGATAACCCTGCGCAACCTGGCAGCGAAGTCAACCGGCATATCCATAAAAGAACCATGATGGCCGGGAAAGGTAAGCAACTCACAATTTAGCTGCTTCGCCAGGACTTGAGCCGCCTTCACGTACCAGACCTGCCTGGCAAGGCCCCATTCCCCAACAGCTATGAAAATCTTGACGCCGTTCCTCCTGATCGTCTCTATATCCGGCAGGTAATTGGTGACGGGCAAAAGTTCGAATTTTGTGAGCACCTCGGTAGCAACCTTCGGGCTGAGGTAAGGGATGCTGCTTTTGGATGTATGTTCGTTGATCCCCTTAGTGGCCTGGATCAGTTTCATGACCGGAAGGTCCGCTCCAATCATAAACTGGAGCGCGGCCAAAGAGGAGCCATAGCGATAGGCCGTCAGATTCACCGCAGCAAAGAAGCGCTGCCATTTTAGAGGGTTTGGCAGGCAACGCGGGATCGGTGCTTCGTGCACCACCACCGCTCGAATAGCCTCGGGTTAAGTCCTGGCCATATCGAGTGCAATTACCGCACCGCTGCTATTGCCGAAAACAAAAGCAGATTGTTCCCCGGCCGCATGCAGCACCGCTACGGCGTCCCGGCTCTGTTGGCTGATCTCAAAATTCTGTGGAACATTCATTGAACTCCGCCCATTCGCCCGACGGTCATAGCAGATGACTTTGAATTCATCTGCAAGGATATCTGCAATATATGAATACTGCCAACCATCCCCGCCAGCCGGCGCGATTAGGAGCAGTGGCGTTCCCTGGCCACGCACTTCGAAATACAAATCATCCCCTTCAGTTCTGACTCTGCCAGCTTAAATCGCCACTAGATCCTTTGCCATGTTATTCGCCTCAATGCTCCCATGAAGGATATCAATAAGCGACAAGGAGTCTACCACAGGGAGATTTACACGTAGTAATTCGTTTTTTGTTTTTTGTTTTTTGTTTTTTGTTTTTTAAAGATCCCGCTTCTGGAAAACCCTCACGGTCAGTGCCAATACTGCCAGCAGGTAAACCACGGCATAACCGACCATCAGGATACTCGGCACGGAGGTCGCCCCGAAAGGTGAAATTCCCAACAGGCCGGAAAGCGGTGATTGCAGCTCAAAAGCCGCCCGCCGCCACAGCGATTCGCTCGGAATGATCAGGCTGGTCAGGATACCCACCTGCACCGCTGTGGGGCTGTTGAGCACGGCGCCGATCTGTTCGATCCAGCCGCCGAGGAATGCCAATCCGTATAGGCCAAACACCACTCCGCCGGTGGCCAGGGCGGAAAACCGGCTGGAAAACAACATCGCCACGCTCATGATCAGCAGGCTTTCGAGGTAGATCAGCGCCAACCCAGCGACCAGGTGCGGTGCGGCATAACCTGACTGCACCAGGATGCTTAGTGTGGTCCCGCCCGCCAGTAACAGCAGGTATAAGAACAACAAAGTTGCAAATCCCAACCATTTCCCGAAAACAATATCCGAACGGCGGATGGGCTTGGTGACGATGACCTGGATGGTACCGGAATTGATCTCGCCCGCCAGAGTGTCTGCCCCCAACAAGGCCGCCATGGCAATCCCCAGGAAAGTGACCGCATACAAGCCGGCCAGGAATAATCCACTGGATTTCTCGGTGTTGACGATGTTTTGAACCCCCTCGCCTCCACCGGTTGGGATTGCACCAACGCGAACTCGTGTAGATCATGTGGAAGCCGATGCTGAAAACGATCAGGAAACACACGCCCAGGATCAGGCCAGTCAGGACGATCTTGCGGCGGATCGCTTGGACAAAGGTCATGCGGGCCAGGATGAAGATGGGATTCATAGTCCGCCTTCCTTTCCAACCGTTTCGATGAAAAGCTCTTCCAAGGAAACATGCTTGGGAGCGATTTCGTAGACCGCCACCCCCTGGTTCACCAGGAAGCGGTTGATTTCCGGCAATGCTTCCTCACTTTGGGCAGTCAGGGTCAGACAATTATCTTCCAGGTGGATCGCCTCGGCCCAGGGTGAAAGACCTGCAGCAGTTTCCGCAGAGAGGCCGGCTACGCGCAGGGTAACCGTGATCTGGCCTGTATCCAGCGCAGCCAGGTCCAGTAACTTGATCACTTCCCCATGGCTGATGAAGGCCACCCGGTCGCAGGTAACTTCGATCTCGCTGAGCAGGTGGGAATTCAGAAAAACGCAGGTGCCCTCCTTGCGCAGCTCGCGGATGATATCCCGCACCAGGATGCGGCCAACCGGGTCCAGGCCGGAGGTCGGCTCGTCCAGGAAGACCAGCCCGGGGCGATTGAGCAGCGCCTGCGCCAGGCCAATCCGCTGCAGCATGCCCTTCGAAAAAGTGACCAGGTTTTTATCCCGAAATCCGCTCAGCCCAACTCGTTCGAGTAACTGATCTATGCGGGTATTCAACCGGGAACGATCCATTCTGTACAGGTTGCCATGCAGTTCCAGGAATTCGCGGGCGGTCAACCAGTCCTGAAAGCGGAAGTGCTCCGGCAGGAAACCGATGCGTGCCCGTGTGGCCAGGTCCCCGAGCGCAGACCCCAGCAGGCTGGCGTTGCCGGAGGTGGGTGCGATCAGTCCCACCAGCATCTTGATCGAGGTGGTTTTCCCGGCGCCGTTCGGTCCCAGGAATCCAAACACCTCACCCTGCTGGATTTGCAGGGTGAGGCTTTTTACGGCGGCATTGTCGCCGAATACTTTTCTTAATTCATGTGTTTCAATGGCAGGCGCAAGCGGCATACGGTTCCGTTATTGCAGGCTGTTGGCCATCTGGATGGCCTGTTGCGAATTGGTACCCAGGCTGCTGATTGCGTAAATGATACCATTCTTGACCCAAACCAGTGCATATTGAGGCGCGTCATCCGCCGGGCGCTGGATCAACGTGCCGGTTACGCCATCCACCGTCACCTGCTGGTACGTGGCCGCATTCTTGGGCAGCGGGATCACCAGGGTGGAGGTCCAATCCACCGTTTGCGTGAAGGCCTGGGCCTGTTGGCTGGTCATGCCGGTGAACTCCAGGCCGATCTGGGCCAGTTGGGCAATATTCAAGTCTGCCGGGGCGGAGACGGTCGGGGTGGGCACTTCGGCCAGGATGACACAATCCGGGTACTGGCGGCCGGCCGATCCATTCGAATTGAGACCGTTGGTCGAATCCGGGGCCGCCGGATCGGGACAGGTGCCATAGGCAACACTGACACTGGCGGGGATGGTGACGGATACGTTTTCACCGTTGATCGAAGTTGGCAGTACCAGGTCAGATCGCCCGGCCTCATTCAGCAGCGCCTGGGCTTTGGCAACATCGATTTTGATCGTGAAGGCGCCTGCGCCTTCCACGCTGAAACGGGTGGGGTTCATGGCCTGCGGCACCCGCACGCTAAAGCCGGCCTGCCGGCTGGCGGTGGCGGCATCCACAACCGTGACCGGGCTGCCGGGTTTCTGTTGGGTGGTGACCGAACTGGAAATCATGTCGCTGACCTGTTTACCGAGCGTGCTGTTCCCGGTCAGTTGCTGCATGCCGGTCGAGTCGATCGGCACCACCACCACCTGCTGGACACGGAATAGGTTGAGGAATTGCCCTGCCAGGGCACGGGTGGAAGGTATCGAAAGAACGACGGCCAGGATGAGCAGGATGGCCAGGCCGGCCCGCAAGAGCGGGGAAGGTAACATTTTTTTGAACATGGAAATCTCCTTTTGGGTATTGATACGGATATGGAAACGGTTTAATGCTGTTTTGGCTGCCGGAGCGTTGGTTTGGGCCGGCGAATTTAGGAAAGACAACCCGCGCGCGGTCTGCCGCATTTGTGACCGGATTACTTCCTGCCGCGCCTTGCAAATGGAACAACTCTCCAGGTGGAGCAGGCCTGCTTCCTCCAGTTCCCCATCCAGGGCGGCGCGCAAGTCACCATCCTTCAAATGTTTGTTCATGGTTGCTCCTTTACAAGGCTGCGGTAGGTTTTTTCGAACTCGCGTTCGGCCCGCAGCAGCAGCGGACCAATGGAAGTGGGGGAAAGATCCAGAGACCCGGCTATCTCTTTGTACGACAATCCCGAATAGCGCATCACCAGCAGTTCGGCCCGGCGGGGGTTCATTTTCGCCAGCGCCAGTTGGGCCAGCCGCTGCTCTTCCTTGTTTTCAAAGATCTGCACCGGGCGGTTTTCCGGCGTTTCGGCCAGGGCGTCTTTCCCGGCTGCCATTTCATATTGCTCCCGGCGCTTGAAACTACGGATGGAGCGCAAGCCCAGGTTGGTTGCCACCCGGTACAACCAGCCGCCCGGGTTATAGCCTTCCCCGCTTTTGGGCGGGTGCTTGTGGAGCCGGAAAAAAGTTTCCAGGGCCAGATCCTCAGCCTCAGCCGGGTCGCCGGTTATGCGCACCAGCAGGCGGTAGATCGAATTCCAATTTTCGAGGAACAGTTCCTCAAAAGATCGATCCGCCTGGGAATTCTGGATGGAATCTGTCCGGGCATCGGCCGGATCCGCCGGACGGCCCTTCATGGTTGGGAGCGCTCTTTCGTGAGGAAGGATTTCATCCATCGTTCCAGGTTGTCTTTCCTGATATAGTAACCCCTCCCGCAGGGGATTTGAGACAGTTTCATGTTGGTGAATTTACCACGCTTTGCGATTCTCGGGAAACACCGATATTCAGGCTATCTTCAGTTAAATGCAGGGTTTCTGCCATTCCATTTGTTATAATAATGGCCTTAGTGTCTATCCTTAAATTCAGGAGGAGTTCGCATTTTGATAGTGCAGGCACTCTCAAAATGCGGTCCTTCCATAATTTTCGGATAGATAGTTAACTAGATTCCGAAAAGGAAACAAATATGGACACCAACGAGAACTCCTGTCCCCACTAACTTCATCACCGACCTGGTAGCCGAGGATCTAAAGAATGGCCGCTTCGACTACGTCCGCACCCGCCTGCCTCCAGAACCGAACGGCTACTTGCATATCGGTCACGTTAAAGCCTTCCTGATCGATTACAACACCGCCAAATCGTTCGGAGGAGAGCTGGTGCTGCGCTTCGATGACACCAACCCTTCCAAGGAAGAAACCGAGTTCGTCGAAGCCATCGAAGCAGACGCACGCTGGCTGGGCATCCATTGGGTCAAGGTGACCTTCGCTTCTGATTATTTCGACCGGCTGTACGAATGGGCCATCCGGCTCATCAAAAAAGGCCTGGCCTATGTGGATGACCAGACCCCCGAGGAAATGAGCGCCAGTCGCGGCACCCTGCCGCGCGGCACCAAATGGAGCCAGAACGAATTGGCCTTGAAACCAGGCATCGAGTCGCCCTACCGCAACCGCTCCGTCGAAGAAAACCTCGACCTTTTGGAGCGCATGAAGAACGGCGAGTTCCCGGATGGCAGCCGGGTGCTGCGCGCCAAGATCGATATGGCCCACCCCAATCTCGTGATGCGCGATCCGGTCATGTATCGCATCATGCATGCCACCCACCACCGCACCGGCGATAAGTGGTGTATCTATCCGATGTATGACTGGTCGCATGGCCAGAACGATTCGATGGAAGGTATCACCCATTCGCTCTGCTCGAACGAGTACATCATCCACCGCCCGCTGTATGAGTGGTTCCTGGAACAGCTCGGCGAGTTCAAAACCCGCCAGATCGAGTTCTCCCGGCTCAACCTGACCTATGCCATGATGAGCAAGCGCAAGCTGCGCAAACTGGTCGAGAATGGCACCGTCACCGGTTGGGACGACCCGCGTCTCACCACCCTGCGCGGCCTGCGCCGGCGCGGTGTCACTCCCGAAGCCCTGCAGAATTTCATCGCCTTTGTTGGCGAAACCAATAACGACAGCTGGGTTGATATGGGCTTGCTCGAATCTTTCATCCGCGACGACCTGAACAAGCATTCCCTGCGCCGCATGGCCATCCTGCACCCGCTCAAGCTGGTCATCGATAATTACCCGGACGGTCAGTCCGAAGAAATGAGCGCCATCAACAATCCCGAGGATGAATCTGCCGGGACGCGCCAGGTGCCCTTCTCGAAAGTTTTATACATCGAACAGGATGATTTCCGGGAGACGCCCCCGCCCAAGTATTACCGCCTGTATCCCGGCAACGAGATCCGCCTGCGCTATGCCTACTTGATCAAATGCACCAGCGTCACGCACGATCCGCTCACCGGCGAAGTGACCGAAGTCCATTGCACCTACGACCCAGCTACGCGCGGCGGGGATGCACCGGATGGCCGCAAAGTCAAATCCACCATCCATTGGGTCTCGGCACAGCATGCTATGCAGGCCGAAGTCCGCCTGTACGAGCGTTTGTTTACCGCCGAAAACCCGGATGAAGGCGAAGATATCACTCAGGTCATCAACCCCGCCTCGAAGGAGGTATTGAACGGCTGTTTCCTGGAGCCATCCCTGGCCAGCGCGCAGCCGGGCGACAAATTCCAGTTCGAACGCACTGGCTATTTCTGCGTCGATGTGGATTCCACTTCCACTCATCCCGTTTTCAACCGCACCGTTACCCTCAAAGATACCTGGGCCAAGATAGACAGGTCGAACAAGTCCAAATAGTCTTACAAGTCTAGCATGTCGACCTGTCCAACGTGTCAGACTTATTGGACCTATTAGACGTATAAAACTTCTATGCCTATCATAAATTACATAATCGCTTCCGCGGCCGCCATCGTTGCCGGATGATTTAACGCCCTGGCCGGCGGCGGAACCCTCATCACCTTCCCAACCCTGATATCGATTGGGCTTACCCCGGTGGTAGCCAACGTCACCAATACCATTGCGCTCTGCCCAGGCTTCCTGGGCGGCACCCTCGCCCAGACCGGCGACCTGAAGAACCAGAAAAAACGGCTCTGGCTGGCGGTCCCGGCGGCGCTGCTGGGTGGCTTGACCGGTGGGTTGCTGTTACTGCACACCAGCGAAAAAGTTTTTTCGAACCTTGTCCCATTCCTGATCCTATTGGCCGCCGGCCTGCTGGCAGTCCAGGGTCCGGTACGCAACTGGTTATCCCGCCGCCAGGCGCAGGGACCTGCCAGGCACCTTCCGGAAGCCTGGATCGCGTTGCCCATCTTCTTAGGCGCAATTTACGGGGGTTACTTTGGCGCCGGGCTGAGCATCATCATGCTGGCGGTATTGGGTCTCATTTTGAATGACAACCTGACCCGTCTCAATGCATTGAAACAGAGCATTGGCCTTTCCGCCAATGTTGCCGCTGCGCTGCTTTTTGCTTTTTCCGGCAGAATAAACTGGAGTGTAGCCATCGTGATGATGGTCGGAGCTTTGCTGGGAGGCTCCCTCGGTGGACGCCTGGCCAGCCGTGTCAAGCCCAACGTGCTGCGCTGGATCGTGGTTACGATCGGCGTCGTAGTTGGGACAATCTATCTTGTAAAGACGTACTTCTAGGTGCAGCTTATTATCATTGGAAGGCATCCTCCTCGGAATATTGCCCACCTTGTTTACTTTGTTGGGAATCTTCTATCCTGGAATAACACATCTTGTATTGATAATTAAAATCCGCCCCTTTGCATTTTCGGGGCGGTTCTTTTATTTAATTTTTTCCAATAGATCCATCGCCTGTTTCAGCCTCTCCAGCACCTTTTCCTTTCCGACGATCTCCATGCTTTCGAATAACGGCGGGCTGACGGTCTGGCCAGTGACGGCCACGCGCAGGCTGCCGAAGACCTGGTTGGGGCTTAGCCCAAGCTGCTCGACCAGGAGGCGCATGGGCGGCTCGGCCAGGTCATGCCGGATTTCGGGCAACCCGGCCAGCACCTGGTAGGATTGGCGCACCACTCCAGCCGATTGATCCGCGCTCAGACCTTTCGCAACCAGTTCGGCGGGATTGGGTGTGACGGTATCCTTGAAAAACCAGGCCGCAAAGGGCAAGCAGTCGTCCAGTGTAACCAACCGCTCGCGAATCAATGGAATGATCTTAAGCAACTTGGCGTCTTCCACCACCAGCCCTTCCTTGAGGAAGTAGGGTTTGATGCGGGCAGCCAGGTCATCGGCCTGCAGCAGACGGATGTGAGTGGAATTGAAATGGTCGAGCTTGGCGAAATTGACCGCGGCCGGCGAAGGTGTCAGGCTGGTGACGTCGAAGCGGGCGATCATTTCATCAAGGGTCATCACATCATCTTCGGAGACGCCCCAGCCCATCAGACCGATCCAGTTCAACACACCTTCGGGGATGTAACCCAGTTCTTTCATGTCGCCGATGAAAATCGAATGGCCGTCTTTGATGGCTTCAGCCGCTTCACGTTTGCTCATTTTGCCCTTGCCGCTGGGTTTCAGGAAAACGGATAGGTGCACGAACACGGGTTCCTGCCAGCCGAAAGCACGGATGACATGCATGTGTAACGGCATGGATGGCAGCCACTCGGAGCCGCGGATAACATGCGTGATCTCCATCAAGTGGTCGTCTACCATGGCAGCCAGGTGATAGGTTGGCAGCCCATCCGATTTGAGCAACACCGAATCGTCCAGGGCGGAATTTTCGGTGGTGATGGTACCGCGCAGCAGATCGGTCGCGCGGATCGAACCTTCCTTGGGCATTTTGAAGCGAATGACATGCCGCTCCCCGCTGAGAGCGCGCCGGCGGCCTTCGTCCGGGTCCAGGTTGCGACAGGTGCCATCGTAGCGCGGGTTCTGCTTGTTTTTCATCTGCTCCTGGCGCACCTTATCCAGGCGCTCCGGGGTGCAGAAACACGGGAAGGCATGCCCCAGTCCGACCAGTTTCCAGGCATATTCGTTATAGATGGCACGCCGTTCGGTCTGACGGTATGGTCCGTGCGGGCCACCAATATCCGGGCCTTCGTCGTAATCCAACCCCAACCAGTGCATGCCATCGATCAGATCCTTTTCCGATCCGGGAACAAAGCGTTTCTGGTCGGTATCTTCGATGCGCAGGAAGAAAGCACCGCCGGTGTGGCGCGCCAGCAGGAAAGAATACAAGGCCGTTCGGGCGGAGCCAAGGTGCATGCGCCCCGTGGGCGAAGGGGCAAAACGGGTGCGAACAAGTTTCGTGTCCAAATAAGTTCTCCGGTCTTTCCGATAGAGCCTATCTGAAAATCAGAAGGAGTTCGCATTTTGGATGCAGGCATCTAAAATGCGGTTCCTTAATTATCTTCAGATAGTAACTTAACTAACTGGTTTATGCCGAATGACCACGCTTTCAACCAACCCGATCCCCAACATCAAGGAGATCAGACCGCTGCCGCCATAACTGATGAACGGGAGCGGGATGCCCGTCACCGGAATCAGGTTCAGGTTAACGGCAATATTCACCACCGCCTGGAAGAAAATCAGGATGGCGACCCCATAGGCAATGAATCGTCCAAAAGGATCGCGCGCCAGGTGCGCCGCGCGCAGGCAGCGATAAATTATAAATGCCAGCAGGATCAGCACGAAGAGCGAACCGGCGAAGCCCAGTTCCTCCCCGATCACCGAGAAAATGAAATCGGTGTGGCGCACTTTCATAAAACGCAATTGGGTCTGCGTGCCGTGGCCGTACCCTTCGCCCACCCAGCCACCCGAACCGAGCGCCGCCAGGGCCTGCAGCACGTTATACGTGGCACCATAACTGGCATTGGTATTGGGGAAAATGAACGTAGTGATACGGTCGCGCTGGTAGGGCTGCAGGAAGAAGGAGTAGGCCACCGCCCCCAGGACTACGATGACCAGCAGCAGGATGCCCAGTTGCCGCAGATCCAGCCCGGCCACCCATGCCATGGCGGCCCACAGGACCATGATGACGATCACGTTGCTCAGATTGGGCTGGATGAAGATCAGCCCGGCGATGCCAACGGCTATGGCCAGGCTTTTTAACAACCAGCCCCAGCCCCGGGACAATTCGTTATTCCGGTCGAAGAAATTCGCCAGGGCCAGGATGATGACCATCTTGGCCAGTTCGGTCGGTTGAATTGACACCAGCCCGGTCTCGATCCAGCGGGTTGCGCCGAAGTGGGTGGCACCGATCACGAACAACAGCAATAAGGCGGCAACAATAACGACATACATCGGTACGATCGCCCCCGACCAGAAGCGATAGTCGATGGCGGCTGCCAGGATGATGACCACGAAACCGACCGCGCCGAAGATAATCTGGCGCGGTACCACTCCCGCCAGGCTCACATTCCCGGCGATCGCGGAACGGATCATGGTTACTCCAAACACCAGAGCGATAATGACCGCCCCCAGCAGCCAAAAATCGAAATGCCGCCAGAAGTTGCTACGGAACATAGATTGATGGAATTCTACTACGGTTCAGGGGATTTTAATGCCCGCGCCTGCGAATGGCACTCTTTAGGGGTATATCGGCCACCAGGCGCTGTTCGCGCCCATCCTGCGCCACGTTGATGCTTACCGCGGTCGGGTCGATCTCGATGTAGCGGGAAATGGTTGCGATCAGGGCATCCTTGAGCGATTCCAACTGGGAAGGGGTCAGGTCGGTGCGGTCATGGATCAGAACCAGCTGCAGCCGCTCTTTGGCGCTATTGGCGCTTTTCTTGCGTCGAAATAGGAAAGCCATAATCACTTCCTCCCAAGGAGACGTTGGAATACATTCTGTGGTTCAAAGTCGATGAAAGGCACCTTTTCTCCCATCAAGCGGCGGGCGATGTTCTGGAACGCCAGGCCGGCCTTATTCTTGCCGTCAAATGCCAGCGGCTGGCCCCGGTTGGAGGCCACAATGATATTTTCATCCTCGGGGATGATCCCAATCAAGTCGATCGCCAGCAGGTCGAGCACATCATCCACGGAAAGCATGTCGCCGCGTCGCACCATGGCCGGGTTCAAACGATTGATAATCAGGGAGGCCGGGCCTTTGCCTTCTGCATCCAGGATGCCGATGACCCGGTCAGCATCCCGCACGGCGGAAACTTCCGGGTTGGTCAGCACCAGCACACGGTCGGAGGCAGCAATGGCGTTCTTGAAGCCGCGCTCGATGCCGGCGGGTGAATCAATCAGGATCCAATCCACCTCGGGGCGCAGTTCGTCGCACAGGCGCACCATATCGCTGGGGGAAACGGCCGACTTATCGCGCGTCTGCGCAGCCGGGATGAGGTAGAGTTCCGAAAGACGTTTGTCGCGTATCATGGCCTGGCGCAAGCGGCAGCGGCCCTCGATCACATCCACCAGGTCGTAGACAATGCGGTTCTCCAGGCCCAGGATCACGTCCAAGTTGCGCAGGCCGATGTCACCGTCGATGCAAGTAACCTTCTGGCCGCGCGCGGCCAGCGCGACGGCTATATTGGCAACGGAGGTCGTTTTACCAACCCCGCCCTTTCCCGAAGCAACCGTAACCACTTTGGCTGTCATTTTACCTTCCTGTCCCTGCATGCCAGGGTTCCGCTTCCAACTGTCCATCCTGCAAGCGGGCCACTTCCGGCTGGCTCTTGGTTTGTTTTTTCGGAGAGATGGCAATCTCACCAGCGATGCGCAATTGGGTGGGCGCCAGCTCGAGCGCACAAACAACGGCGGTCTGGTCACCCTGGGCCCCGGCATGCACCACCCCGCGCAAGCGCCCCCACACGATCACGCTCCCGCCGGCGATGATTTCCGCGCCGGAATTTACGTCGCCCATTACCACCACATTGCCATCATAGTCGATCTTTGCGCCTGAACGAATAGGACCTTTGACCCATTTGGCAGCACCCTCCGGCAGGGTTTGTTCCGCTTTAGCGATCACTTCGGTTAAATGCGGTTTGGAGAGACGGGTGGCCAGTCCCAGGTTCTGGGCGGTGCGTTCGGTCAGCTTGGATTCGCTCAAAACTGCCCAGAGCGAAACGCCGCGTTCGGAGAGGTCGTCTCGTAATTTGGAGAGTTCTGCTACACGCAAGTCTTGCGAACCCACATCCAGCACCACCCTGCCGCCTTGAAAGAAGGCCGAGCGGCTCTCGATATTCTCTATGAAAGCCGCCACCAGCTCCGGCCAATCGGCACCCGTAAGGGTAACCAGCAACCCGTCGCGGATGCCCTTAATTTGGATAAGAGAAGATTTCTCGCCCATAAGATAAGGGAATTATACTGCGTTTTGGGAGGGAAGAGAGCAGAGAGAAGAGAAAAGAACAGGAAAGCGAATAATTGTGTAAAAAGGGATCAGGCATTCCTTAATTGGTTATGATTTCCGCCCGGTATTTTCTTTATTGTTTATTCAATTGATTGGATTGGATCGATATGGAATTGAATCCGGTTCTATCCGCCGCCATAGCGGATGATGTGTTCGTAGTAATTACGCTACCTGATCGGAATTCCCGAAGTTTTGCCCAATTTATTGATCCGCCGGGCCGAAAAGGATTTGAAAGTGCGAATGATTTTGGATAATGGGTGGCGTGCATCGGGGCGTAGGGTGCTGGTCTTCCATAATTTGCATAGGCATCTTCATGGCCATGATTCCTGTTTCGCCCGAATCCCTGGCATGCGGAACAGCCTATCCTAAAGGGACCAACCAAAACAATAATTGCATGCACATAGTTCGGCATGATGCAAAACGCGCTCAACGCAACATGCAAATAATGACCGGGCAGGTCATTTTAGGCGTGCTGAACGATTTGGCCAGATTAGTTCAATCGCATTGCCCCGTTATGAATTTCCCCGAATACACATTCGCGGCCAATAAAATCGGTAAGGCGAACAATCTCAGCTTTCCAAATATTGACTTAGTTTCCCATCCGAAATCCAGCCGAGCAACGGTTCATTATCCTTACCATTTTCGGTAACAAAAATATCCTGGCAATTTTCAGACATTTCCATTTGTTTTTTCGCATCAGCTACCAGAGTCTGCCTTGAGACCAGAATGAAGCCTTTATTCTTTCCATATTCACGGTCTTTGCCTTTTTCAGAGGTGATGAAATCGTCCAGTGTGTCAGTATCGACAGGTTTGTCTGGCGCGGCATTAAAATTATCAATCCGGCTCTGATGGATCATATATTTGGGGACTTTTTGGTAATCCAAAATCGGCAGACGGGTGACATTGACAGTAAATAGAGGGGTTATTTCTTTAAGTAAGATACTCTTGTCATCTTTTGCTTGCTGGATTGTGATGCAAACCATCTCCTTAATCGGCCTCATTAATAACTCAGCTGCTTCGTTGGCTACTTCTGCAGGTGAGGTTTGTTTCAACAAGGCGCGTGTTTGCTCGCTGGCCGATACATAATTCTCTCTCCCAAAATAGAAGGCAAGGACAGTGCCGACCCATGTGGCTATGACGGGTAAAACAATATTGAAAATCGTCATGGTATTAGCTCTATCGACGATAATCCCTATTACGCTCAATAGTAGGACGCAACCAGCTCCAAAGCCGAGCACAATATATGCAATGTTGGCCTGTTGCTTTCCACTTTGCTGCCCATTAGGTGTGTCTGCCATATTTTCCTCCTGAAGCATGAAATCAACCGCTTATACATCATACAATTTTATGGATCACTATTCAATACCCTAATTTTTCGGTGTCTAGCACTTTATCAGTAAGAATAAATGTTCTGTTTCTGGTCCCCAGGCGCGGGAAGGGTCTCTTGCCGTGTTTCATCCAACACCTTACCGTGCCCATTTCCTTCCAAAGGAATTCCTATGCGCATTCGCCCCTCTGCCAACCTCCCGCACACCCCCCAAAAATCCTTACCATCCCCAGTCGTTCCTCCGTCGTTCCGAGGAACAAATATTTTCCCCGCCGGCCTAGGCACCCGAAGGGGCGCGGGGCAGGCAGGTCTTTTCTCAGCCAATTATGCCAACACGTACCAGGATATCCCCGCCGCCATTGCCGATAAAAACCATCACGATGCCGACCAGAATAAAAATGGAACCCACCACCCGGTTCAAGGCCTTTTCGGAAATACGATTAGCAACTTTGGTAAAAAACAAACCGGAAAGCATTGCAGCCAGCCCAATCACTGCCCCTTCCGCCCAAGGAACATGTCCATTGATGGAATAACCAACCACGCCGGAGGTTGCCGTGATCGCCATGATCAAGGTGGCCGTACCGAGGGCCGTGTGAAGCGGAAAATCGAGTATATAAACAAGCACGAGCAGGATGGTTACTCCTCCACCCGAGCCAAACAGGCCGGTCATTAACCCAATATATAACCCGATACCAGCAATGACCACAGCCCGGATTTTGGGGTTTCGGGAGCGAAAAAATGACAGGGAAATTTTCCGTTTCGATTGGGCGCGCCACCAAAAGAGCAACCCGGTCAGGATCACAAATATGCTAAAGCCGCCCGTCAGGCCGTCCTGGGGGATCAGATTGGCCAATTGAGAGCCTATTTGCGCTCCAATGACTGCCGCCGCAGCCAGCCAGGCCGCCGAACGAAGGTTGACCCGGCCATAACGATAATAGTTATAGGCCACATTGAGCGAGGCAATGACATCCACCAGCAGGCTGATCCCGATGGCCTGGTGAATGGAAAACCCCAACAACAAAACCAGCAGGGGCACCACAATCATCACGCCGCTGCCCGCACTCATGGCAGTGATTGTTCCGGTTACCAGGCCAATTGCCAGTAGAATGATTATCTCGGTCATCGGACGATAGACACCTGATCAATAAATGGGAACGGGAAGATTGTCGGTGAAAGCAAGCTGGATTGTAACCGAACCGGAAACCAAAAAGTGCAATCCACATGATTCTAATATAAACGAACATTAGCAAATTCCGTTTTGCACTTTTCTTTTTACGAATACCGATTAGCGAAATATATTCTTCCTTGCCACAAAACATGGTAATATCGAACCGGAGGATGCCTATGACCCAGATCCAGGATTTCGCCGCAAAAATAACCAGCAATGTCGAACGTGTCATCATCGGGAAAGCTGACGCCATCGAATTGTTGATGGTGGCCCTGTTATGCGATGGGCATATCCTGATCGAAGACGTGCCTGGCGTGGGCAAAACCATGCTGGCGCGCGCCCTTGCCATCAGCCTGGGCGGGCAGTTCAAGCGCCTGCAGTGCACCCCCGACCTGCTTCCCAACGATGTGACGGGTGTTTCCATCTTCAACCAGCAGAACGGCCAGTTCGAGTTCCGCCCCGGGCCGGTTTTCGTCAACATCCTGCTGGCGGATGAGATCAACCGGGCCACCCCGCGCACCCAGTCCTCCCTGCTGGAAGCCATGCAAGAACAACAGGTGACGGTGGACGGCATCACGCACACTCTGCCGCGGCCGTTCCTGGTACTGGCCACCCAGAACCCGGTGGAGTACGAGGGCACTTTCCCGCTGCCCGAAGCCCAGCTCGACCGGTTCCTGATGCGCCTGTCGGTGGGTTACCCGGCTTTTGCCGATGAGAAAGCCTTGCTGACCCACCTGCAAAGGGAACACCCCATCAATAGCCTGAAGAGCGTAGTGGATGGGGCCATGCTTTCGGAGTTCCAGAAAACGGTCTGGGAGGTGCACGTCGACGATACCCTGCAGGATTACATCATCCGGCTGGTCTCGGCCACCCGCTCCCACCCTGACCTGGCGCTGGGGGCTAGCCCACGCGCCAGCCTGGCGCTTTTCAAAGCATCCCAGGCGTTGGCCTGCCTGCGCGGGCGCGACCATGTACTACCGGACGATATCAAGTACCTGCTGCCGGTCACCATGACGCACCGCCTGATCGTCACATCCGAGGCGGAACTGCGCGGCCACACCGCCGCTGCCATCATTAAAGATCTGCTCGCCAACACGCCGCTCGAGCTGGGTGCAATTCGGTAGGTCGGATTGGCAATCCGATCTACAGCAATACGATAAGTGCTTTCACCACAATCCCGCGAAAAACCGTCTCGGGACAGCCGGTCACCAAGGATCACGAACGAAAAAATAAGAAACCTTTCTTTGTGTACCTTCGTGTTTCTTTGTTTACTTCGTGTCAAAACATTTCTGAAATAAATTAACGTGCTGATTGAATCGGTCGTCTTACTGGTTCTGCTCCTGGTCGCCGCAGCCTTTGTGAAGGGCGGGTTCGCCTTCACGATCATTTACCTGTTCCTGGGCATCTACATCGTCAGCCTGGTTTGGACGCGCCAATCGGCCAAGAACATCACCTGCGAGCGCAAATTTGAGAAGCGCGTCTTCTATGGCGAGGATGTGCCGGTCAAGCTGCTGATCGAGAACCACGGCTGGCTGCCGGTACCCTGGCTGCTGGTCTACGAGAGCCTGCCAGTGGCACTCACCGCCGGCAGCTCGATCAAGCGTGTGCTCAGCCTGGGGCCGCATGGCAAAGCTGAAGTGAGTTACATGCTGGGCGCCTACAAGCGCGGCTGCTACCCGGTCGGCCCCTTCACCACCAAGCTGGGCGATACGCTCGGCCTGGCAGATATCCAGGAGCTGGAGAAGCAGTCCGATACCATCACGGTCTACCCGCATATCATCCCGCTCACCAACGCCAGCCTGCCCTCCCGTTCGCCGCTCGGCACCCTGCGGCACACCCAACCCATATTCGAAGACCCTTCGCGTGTGCGCGGCAAGCGCGACTATACTGCGAGCGATTCGCTGCGGCGGGTGGACTGGAAATCCAGCGCATCCACCGGGCGTTTGCAGGTTAAGCAATTCGAGCCCTCCATCGCCTTGCAAACAGTGCTCTTCCTGAATCTGAACGACTCCGAATATCCACTCAAGCACTGGATCGACTCGACTGAGCTGGCCATCGTGATTGCGGCTTCCCTGGCCAACTGGGCGGTCGCGCAGAAACAGGCCGTCGGGCTGACCACCAACGGGGTCGACAGCCTGGCGGGTAATCTGCCCGTGCAGCCAATCCCCTCCCGCAAAGGCCGCGCCCAATTGGTGCACATCCTTGACCTGCTGGCGCGCGTACAGACCTCTCCTGCCCGCCCGTTGATAGACATGCTCAATAAGGAAACCCCCGCCCTACCCTGGGGCTCCACGGTAGTCATCATTACCGGTACCATCAACGATGCCCTGTTCGACTCGGTTTTCCAGATCCAGCGGCGCGGCCAGAACGTGGTGATGGTCATCGCCGGGCACGGCGGCAACATCCGTACGGCCCGCCAGCAGGCCCGCCGTTTCGGGTTCCCGCTCTACTCCTTCCCCACCGAAAAAAGCCTGGATGCCTGGAGGCGCAAATGAACGCCGCCTCCGCCCGGCCGGGGCGCGCCAGCCGCTGGCAGATCAATGCCAGTTACGTGGCTGCCCTTGGGATGATCATCTGCTTTGCGGCGGTGCTGCTGCAGTTCCTGAGCTGGGTTGACCCCAGCATGGATGGACGCGGCATGCTAGTGGCGTGCGGGCTGGCTGCGCTGGAGGCCTTCTTTTCCTTTTGGTTGATCAACCAGCTGGCAACCGCCCGCAACCAGGCATTCCTGTATCGCGGCACTGAAGTGGTGATCCTGCTGATCATCCTTAAGTTTTTTACCGAACTGCGCGCCGGTCCGGCCAGCTTCTGGAACAACTTCCTGCTCTGGCCGGTGGATTTCCCCTTCAACCTGCTAAACTGGCATTTTATTCTGACGAGCCTGGCCGTACTGGCGGCCTGGTGGGCCGGCAACCTCTTTGCGGCCGATCTGGCCCTTTTAGGCGCGGATGACGAAGGTTTCCCGGACGAACGTCTCAAAACCGCCACGGTGCGCACGTTGATCCAACGACGCTTCCTGCGCCTGGGGTTGCTGGTGGTCTTTCTGGCGGCCATCCCGGCCCAGACCGCCCTGGTGTTGCCCCTGCCGGTCGCTTCGAATGGCGTGCCGGCCGCCCTGGTTTACTTTGTGCTTGGCATCATCCTGCTCAGCCTGACCCGCTACATCAGCCTGGAAAATGGCTGGACGCAGGACAAGCTGAAAGTGCCCATTCAGATCCCCCGGCGTTGGTTTGCCTACAGCGCCCTGATCCTGGTACTGCTGGTGCTGTTGATCAGCCTGCTGCCCACCAACTACGGTCTTGGCTTCTTCGCCACACTGATGGCCGTCTTCCACTTGCTGGCGCAACTCGTCCTGGATATTTTTTTCCTGATCCAGCTGATGATTGCATTAATCGCGCACCTGCTCGGTCAAAACACGGTCATTCCGCAGAACGCCTCCCCACAAATAAACCTGCCAACGCCCCAACCTCTGCCGGCCTCTCCACCCGGCGTATTCAACTGGGGCCTGGTTCAGTCGATCTTGATCTGGGGCATCCTGGTTGTCCTGGCCGTTCTGGCGCTGCGCCAGTACATCGCCTTCAACCGGGACCTCTCCGAGGAACTGCGCCGCTTCCGCCCTCTGCGCTGGCTGGTGAACGCCTGGCAGCGCTTCAAAGCCAGTTTCCGGAAAACCAACCAGGCCATTGGGACATTCGTCCAGCAGCGCTTGCAGCGTTTACGCCGCCTGGCGCCTGACTCAGCCCTGGCTAGTGGAGATTGGGATTACGTCAACCCGCGCCGGCTTTCGCCACGCCAGAAGGTCATCTTTTATTATCTGGCCCTGGTACGGCGCGCCCAAGAAGCCGGCCTGTCGCGCCAGGCCAACCAGACCCCTTATGAATATGCGCAAGCCCTGGCATCCCAACTGAGTGAAGAAAAGGAAGGCCTGGATAACATGACCGAGGCATTCATCGAAGCCCGCTACAGCCACCACGACATCCCCGCCCAGGCCGCCCGCCGGACTGAGTCGATCTGGGAAGCCGTCCGCCGGGCGCTGAAAAAAGTGCGCAAAGCCTCCCTGGAGAAAAAACCGCCGGAGAAATAGAATCGGCGAATAGGACTGTCGGCACACGTCTCCGCTAATCCACGCGAATATAAATAACATTAGTGCAGATTAGCGTGGACTGGCGGATGGTTCCTTCTTATCCAGCAGATCACGCAGGGCACCTTCCAGGCTGGTAAAGCGAAATGAAAACCCCGCTGCCTGCAACCGGGCCGGGCGCAAATACAACCCATCCAGCAACAGCGTCGCCATCTCTCCCAGCGCCAGGCGCAGCGCAAATGCCGGGACAGGCAGCCAATAGGGACGCCGCAGGACCCTGGCTGCCATAGTGATAAATTGGGCGCTGGAGACCGGGCTGGGGGTGGTCAAATTATAGGGTCCGCTGGCAGCCGGGTTTTCCAACAGGAAGCGCATCGCGGCCACCTCGTCTGCCAGGTGGATCCAGGCCAGTCCCTGTTGACCCTTGCCAAGCGGCCCCCCGGCGAACAATCGCACCGGCAGCAGCATGATCGGCAAGATGCCATCCTTTGCCGATAGCACGATGGCCGAGCGAATGATGACACGCCTCACACCCAGTTTCTCGACCGGCTTCGTAGAGGCTTCCCACTCAAGGCACAGCTGAGCCAGGAAATCCTCTCCGGGTTTATCTGATTCGGTGACAGGTTCCAGCCCGTGCGGCCCGTAATAATTAACGCCGGATGCCTGGATGAGCACCTGCGGACGTGGTTTTGCGGCCTGGATGGCCATGGCAAGCGCTTTTCCGCCCTGTACCCGGCTATCCCAAAAGCGCTGCTTGCGGGCAGGCGTCCACGGCCAGCGCGAAAGCGGTTCGCCGACCAGGTTCACGACCGCATCCATCCGGCTGACCACTTCACCCCAGCCCATGGTATTCCAGCCATTCCAACCCAGTGCGGTAACGCCCGGTGGCAGGCGGCCCTTGGTGGGATTGCGCGTCAACACCCACACCTGGTGCCCGTCCGCCAGGAACGATTCCGTCAGGGCTGTTCCGATCATCCCGGTGCCGCCGGCGATCAAGATTTGCATGGTTGCCTCCTTTCGGAAGAACCTATCCAATATCATTTTCGGATAGATCCTAATCCCCAATGACACCATTTGGCATGGAGTATAATACACGCCAACGTAAAAACTATGAACGCGCCGGTACTGGTTCTAAACGCCAATTTCGAACCCGTGAATGTCTGCAATACCCGTCGCGCCATTGGCTTGATCCTCTCCGGAAAAGCCGATATGGTGATGAATGGCCGCGGCACCATCCAAACGGTCAAACAAACGCTACCCCGTCCCTCCGTTATCCGGCTGGACCAAATGATCCACCGTCCGCGCCTGCAGATCAAGCTGACCCGCCGGGAGGTCTTCCGCCGGGATAACTACACCTGCCAGTACTGTGGACGGCACACCGGCGAACTGACCGTGGACCATGTGCTTCCCAAGCACCTGGGCGGCGAGCACATCTGGACCAATGTAGTGGCTGCCTGCCCGAGCTGTAACCATCATAAAGGCGGCCGAAAATTGGGGGAAGTGCACATGCACCTGCTGCATATCCCGATCCAGCCGCCGGCCAGCGCGTTTTATATTTTTGGGCGCCACTTGGAAGAGAACTCAGAATGGGAGCAATTCATAAAAGGATGGTAAAAAAAAACCATCTCTCTACGGGGATTAGTGATCGAAATCCAGCACCATGTAATCTTCTGCCAGCGTAACCGGACCCGCGAACTGCTGGCGTGCTTCGGCGACCGGGTTGCCGGAGGCGAACTGTCCGGTCGGGTAATGGATCAGGTATAACTGTCCCACCTCGGCTTTGCGAGCCGCCTGCCCGGCCTGTGAGGCGGAAGAATGCCCCGGCAGCGCCCCGGACAATTCATGCACCAGGATATCGGCCCCGGAGGCCAGTTGGATCTCCTGCGCACAAGGCTCGGTATCGCAGGAATAGGCGAGGATCTTGTTCGATGAGGTGAACTCAATCCGCAGACCGATCGTAGGAATAAAATGCTGCACCGGTACGGATGTAATGCAGAATTCTTCACTTGCCAGAACGGATGCCAACGGCTGTTCAGGCACGCGATGGAATAAAACCGGAAAGAAGTTGGGCCATTCTTTCCAACCATATAACCCCATCAGGCTTTCCACCCGGTCGAGGGTATGCTGCAAACCATGGATGGTTAATGGCTGGCGGCGGCCCATCAACCACATGTTCATCAAGAGTTGTGGAACACCCGAAGCATGGTCCGGATGAAAATGGGTTACGATGATGTCGCTTAACCGGGTTAAATCAACACTGGCATTCTGAAACCGTATAATCGGGTTATTCGGACAGTCAATTAATACAGTCCGTTGCTCCCCCACCAGGACCATATGAGTGTTTTCGTGGTTCTCGTCGGAGATGGCGTTCGAAGTTCCCAGGAAAATCAGTTTTGCCATCGAAACACAAAGCCCTTTCTTGATATGCTCTATCCTACTCCTACTTTACCATCGAATGCAATAGCACAGGAGTAACCCATGTTTCCAGAACGGCCGCAATTGTCAAGAGAGGCAGCACCAATCCAACCCCAATTTTCGCCCAGTCAGCGACGGCATTGATCAATACTTCACCCAATGTCAGTTGGGAGCGTGGCGTTACCAGCGCGATGCCAATGTAGAGCACCGCCGCACTCGAAAGAATCAGCGCCGGAATCTCGAAAATGCCGTGCGGCAGGATCCCAAAGATCGCCACCTTCACCGGCGATCTGCCCAGTGCGCCTTCCAAGGCCAGGACAATGCCAATCACGCTGGTATTCAACAAAAAGATCAAGACCCCCAGAACGCCAAAGGAAAACAGGCCAAGTAACAGGATAATAGCCACTGCGCGCAGGTTGTGTCCCCAGATCATCGGAAAGGAAACCGCAATACTTTCCAGTGGGACACCCGTACCTGTGTTCAATACGCCCGCCAGGCCACCTGCCCGGAAAGCCGAAAGAACCTGATCGGCATGCATGGCCACCCACACGTATCCGCCCACCGCAGCGGCAATCCCCAGGCCGAGCGTCATCCAGATGGAGATTGCCTGCTTCCTGACCGTACCCAGCACCTCCAACCGGAACCAGGCCGGGAAGGATTTTGCATTGCCCTTGAAGGCCTGCCAGAACGTCCGTCCGATCCAGCGAATATTGAGCACATCAATTTCGTGCCCCAGCAAGGCTTCACGCTGGAAATGGGCGATCCCGACGCGTGCCAGCAGCAGCGATAACACGCTGACACCCGCGACCGCCAGCCAGAGGGCCTTGTCATCGCCCCAAAACAACATGACACTTTCGCCCTGGATGAGCAAAGCCATCGGTATGACGATAAATGAGGCCATCAGGTTGGATGCACGCACCGAAGTGGCCTGGGTGGAGATGAGAATTGCACCGGTAACCATCAGGAAAGCCTGGACAGCCGTCAGGATGAGCGTTTGAGCCATCCGGTTGGGATCCGGGAAAGGAATGCGCTGAATATAGAGACCGACCATGTAGACCGAAATGCCCAGGTAGGCAGTAAACAGAGGCGCGATGGTGCCGGCCAGCAACTTGCCCAGGAAGAGCTGCCAATCCTTGAGTGGGCTGCTTAAAAGCGGTTCAATGGTGCCGCGCTCTTTCTCGCCAACAAACAACTCAAGCGCAATCACCAGGGAGACCGTGATCGGGAAATATCCCACCACCATGAGCAGGAACGGCACGAGCCGCTCTGCGATCAGGGGAGTGCCATATTTCGTGGTGAAATTAATGGCTGCTTGCGCCCCCAGGTCCGCCAGGAAGGGCAGGAGCAGCGTCAACGCAATCATCGGGAAAATGATTCGCCAGTCACGTAACTGGTCGCGCAATTCGCGCCAGGCCACAAGCCAGGCCATGCCCAATTCTTCTTTCAAATTCCGTTTAATCATGATGCACCTGGGCCATGGCAGCCAGATAAACCTGCTCGAGCGTGCGCGGCAATTCCTGCAATGCAACCACTTCGGCGCCGCGTTGCATTAATTCTCTCAGCAAAGCAGGGTTGGCTGTTTGCGGGTCTTCCACCCGGAAGCGCAGTCCGGCCTGGCCGGCTGCGAGGGAAGTGACGCCGGGCGGCAGGTCAAAAGTGATATGCGGCCATTCGCCGCGCACACGCAACTCGTATTCGGATGGCCCGAGTAGTTTTCTTTTCAACTCTTCGATCGTCCCACTGGTTAAAACCCGCCCGCGGTAAATGATGGCAATCTTGTCTGCCAGCATTTCGGCCTCGACCAGGTTATGTGTGCAAATGATAATGGAACGCTGCTCGGAACGCAGGCTGGCAATCGCCTTGCGCACCAATTGAGCAGACTCGGGATCCATGGCCGAGGTGGGCTCATCCAAAAGGAGCACCGGCGGTTCATGCAGGAGGGTCCGCGCCAGCGCCAGTTTCTGGCGCATGCCTTTGGAATACTGGCCGATCGGGCGTTTGGCTACCTCCGACAGCCCAAAATATTCCATCCAGGCCTGGCTGCGCCTCTGGCGGGTCGCGCCATCCATGCGATAGACCTTCCCGTAAAAATCCAAGTATTCCGCCCCGGTCATGCGCAGGTAAAGTCCATGTTGTTCGGTCAGCACGCCCACCGAAGCCCGCACCATTTCAGGCGACCGGACCACATCATATCCGGCGATCCTGGCCCAACCGCGGGTTGGGGAGAGGACGGATGTCAGCATGCGGACCGTGGTGGTTTTGCCAGCACCGTTCTGGCCGAGCAGAGCCAACACTTGACCGGCCTGCACATCCAGCGTGATGCCATCCACGGCCCAGAAATCGCCAAACTGCTTGCTGAGGTCCTCAGTCTGGATCATTGCGCAGTGACGGTGCGCCGGCGGTGGCTCAGGAACAGGAATATCCCAGCCCCCAGGGCCACGAAAACAACAAATGTTTGGTTGAAATTTAACCCACCCACCTGGGAGGCATCCACACGCAGGAATTCAAGGAAGAAACGTCCAATGGAATACATGATCATATAGATGCAAAAAAGGTCGCCGGGCTTGAGCCATTTTTCAAAGCGACGGGCCAACCACAGCAGGATGGCCATATTGAGCAGATTCCAGAGTGACTCATACAGGAAGAGCGGGGTGAAATAATTGTAGTTTTCGTATCCCGCCACGCGGTGGGCCGGGTCAATGTAGATCTTCCAGGGCAGGTTGGTGGGTTTCCCATATAATTCCTGGTTGAAGAAATTGCCCCACCTGCCAATGGCCTGGGCTAGTGCCACACCGGGTACCAGCGCATCCACCAGGTTCAGGAATGAAATCTTCTTGTTCCGGCAGTACAGCCACAGCGCCAGTGCTCCGCCAATGATCGCACCCGGGATGCCCAGCCCGCCATTGCGGATATTGATCATATCCAACGGGTGTGCAAAATACCAGGCCGTGGTGATGCCCTGCGCGACCATGGAGGGCGGTGGGCTGAAAACGTGCCAGATGCGCGCGCCAACGATCCCGGCCAGAACGATCCAAAAAAGCAAATCCCAGATGTAATCCGGGTTGATCCCACGCCGTTTCGCTTCCGCCTGTCCTAAAAACGCCGCCGCGACCACGCCCAGCATGATCAGAATGCCATAGAAATAGATATGAAAAGATGTATTCAGGAACGGAAGAGGAATATCAAAACCATTTGGCAAAGTAGGCATGAACTACTCCTGAGAGTGGGATAACTGCCGCTGCGCATCCCGCCGCACACGGAAAATCCTTTGCAGAGCCGTGAAATTGGCGAGGACAGCGATGATGACCAGGGCGATCAAGGCCAGGGGAGGATACAGGCCGCTAAAAATCAGGCCGGGTATAAGAACAAGGTAGCGCTCGACGCGCGTTAACAGGCCAACATTCGCGTCCAGCTTTACCGCATCGGCCCGGGCCTTTACATACGACACCAGCACAGAGCCAGCCGCGGCCAGGTAGGCAAACAGGATTCCGAGTGGGTTGGAGTGCACCATGAAGTACATCAGGAAACCCAGGAAGAGAAACAATTCGGAATAGCGGTCCGTTACGGCATCCACGAAGGCGCCCCAGGCGCTGGCTTCGTTGCGCATGCGCGCCAGGGCACCATCCATGGCGTCGACCGGTCCCATGATGAGCAGAAGGATACCGGCCCAGGTCATGTGCCCAAACCCGATCAACAGGGCGCAACCGACCGTGCCGGCCAGGCCAATCAAGGTGACCGTATTTGGGCGGATGCCGAGGCGGTTCAAGAAGGCCGCGATCGGATAATAATACCAGCGGAACCAAACCCGCATTTTATCGGTGAATGAAAGTTTCTTTTCTTCAGATGGTTAAGTCAAAGTATTTCCTCTTCTGCACAAGGGTCCAAAGTTGGGCAATCATACCACAGGGAAACTAGGCAGCTTCCGAGTCGCTTTCGCTCGCTTCGTCCGGTTCGAGTAAAACATCCCGATCGCGCCCGCCGCCCTGCGAAGGTCCCACCACCCCCAGCTCTTCCAATTGATCCAGCAAGCGGGCGGCGCGCGGATAACCAATGCGCAATTTTCGCTGCAGCATGGAAGCGCTGGCACGCTGATCCTTCTTCAGGATGGTAATCGCCTGCTCCACCAACACATCATCACTGCCATCCGCTTCTTCTTCAGATAACATGCTTTCCCAGGGCGGCTTGATATCTTTTTCGGGCGAGCTCTTTTGCCAATGGGCGATCACACGTTCGATCTCCTGGTCTGTAACGATCACGCCCTGGGCGCGGGTGGGATTGCCCACCTCCGGGTTCAGGAATAACAAATCGCCATGTCCCAGCAAGGTCTCCGCGCCGGGCAGATCCAGGATGACACGTGAATCCACGCCCGAAGCGACCGCAAAAGCCAGGCGGGCCGGGAAATTGGCTTTGATCAGGCCGGTGACCACATCGGTACTGGGCCGCTGCGTGGCTACCACCAGGTGAATGCCGGTGGCCCGCGCCATCTGCGCCAGACGCACCAGGTTATGCTCGGTTTGATCCGGGGCGGACATCATCAGATCGGCCAGTTCATCGATCAGGACAATAATACGGGGCAGTGTTGGCGTGTCTTTGCGGCGCTGGCGCTGGTGGTTGTAGGCGTCGATATCACGCGCTTTGGCTGCCTCGAGCAGTTTATAGCGGTGTTCCATCTCAGCTACCACCCAGCGTAAAACGCCCAGGATCCGGGTGACATTCGTCTCCACCTTGCCAAAGAGGTGCGGCAGGCCATTGAAACGGATCAACTCAACCATTTTCGAGTCGATCATAACCATGCGCAGATCTTCCGGGGCATTATTCATGGCCAGGCAGGTTGCCAGGGAAGCGATGCAAACCGACTTGCCGGAACCGGTAGTACCGGCAATCAGCAAGTGCGGCATTCGGGCCAGGTCGGCCACCAGGGGGCCACCGGAAACATCCCGCCCCAGTGCAATCGCCAGGGGTGAACCAATCTTGTAAAACGCCTCCGTTTCCAACAGCGGTCGCAGCCGCACCACGGCCGAGCGCAAATTTGGCACTTCGATGCCGACATAGGCGCGTCCGGGTACCGGGGCCTCGATGCGCAGACGTTCCGCCGAAAGCGCCAGCGCCAGGTCCTTTTGCAGGCCGGCAATCTGGGCCACGCGCACCTTCATTTGCTGGGCATCTTCTTCAGGGCCCTTGCGGATAAAGCCCGGCTGAACCGCGAATTGTGTCACAGTCGGACCGATGCGAAATCCTACCACCTTGGCCGGGATGCCAAATTCGGAAAGTGATTTTTCGATCAAACCGGCAGTCTGGTTGATGTTGCGCTCATCCGGGCGGACAGATTGTTCACCCAGTAACACATTTAATGGCGGCAATCGTTCACTGCGCGGTTGTGGTGCAGCCGGACGGCTATCCTGCCTTTCTTCCACCTTGAAAGACTTGCGGAATTCAGGGGGTAATTTCTGGGCAGGTTTTTTGGCTGTCGCGCTGGAAGAATCTGTCGCTTTGTCTGACGGGAGCGGCGATACCACCGGAATTTCCGATTGGGCCGATGTATTTACTGTGGCGGTAGCAGGTACGAGCTCTTCGATATGCTCTGCACCAGCCTCTCGAAGCAGCCAGTTTTCCAGTGGGATCCAGAGTCCAAAACCAGTCAGAAGCGCCAATCCCCACAGGAAAAGAATAATCAGCCCGCCCCAAATCGGACCGATATAACGCGCCAACACCATCGACAGGCCCCAACCAACCTGTCCGCCCCACATGCTTCCTTCTGCAAGCCGGTTCCAACTGAGTGCAGATGCCAGCGCCAGAGTCAGGAAAACTGCCAGTTCGAGCGCGATGAAACGATGCCAAAGAATGGGTACTGGCTTGACGCTGCGACGGAATACCAGAACCCCTCCCGCCCCGAGAATGAGCACGATCAGCAGGTCACCCCAACCAAACCAGATATACAACAAGTTCACCCACTCTCCCAGCAGGCTGCCTTTTGAAAGCCCAAGAATCCCTACAATGGTCATCAAGGCGAGCGCGCACAGGAAAACCCCCAGGATATCCCAAAGAAAACGTCCGAAGTGTGTCTGAAAGTGCGCGAGGCGATCCACCCAATCGGATGAACGAGGTGATGCATGTGCATCACTGGAAGGAGTGGCAGCTTTCTTATGCTGCGGTGAGAGCAATGGCATGTTAATCCAGTTTCATGCTGAGGCCAAGGCGTTGGCGGGAGGCATCCACCTGCAAAATCCGCACCTGCACATTCTGGCCCGGAGTGAGACAATCTTTAAGATTCCGGTTGGGAGGCAGGAGGATTTCCGAAGTATGGATCAACCCTTCCAGGCCTTCTTCGAGGCGGGCAAAAGCCCCATAAGGCACCAGGGCCGTTATCACTGCCGGGACAACGGCATTGACCGGATAACTGGTCTGGGCTTTTTCCCAGGGATTGTTCGTCAGTCGCTTGAGGCTGAGCGCAATTCGGCAGCGTTCCGGCGCTACTTCCATCACCTGCACTTCCACCCGCTGGCCAATTTTACAAATCTGGCTGGGATGGGAGACGCGTCCCCAGGAAAGCTCGGAAATGTGGATCAGGCCTTCCACGCCGCCCAGATCCACGAAGACCCCAAACTCAGTCACATTCGTGACATCACCCGAAAGGTGTTGCCCGGTTTGGATGGTATTAAAGAGTGCCGGTCGTTTACCCGCCTCGGCGCGGGCAGCCCGCTCCGAAAAAACCAGGCGGCTTTCTTCCGGCATGCATTCGATGATCTTTAACCGCAGGGTGTGACCCACATAAGCGGAGAGATTATCTTCGCGGCAATCTTCATCAGAATCGGAGGGCAAATCCACCAGATGAGAGCAAGGAACAAAGCCATTCAAGCCCTCCCCTTCAACCAATAGTCCACCCCGATTAAAGCCAGTAACATGTAATGAAATAATTTCGTCCTGCCGATAAAGCTTTGCCGCCTTCCCCCAATCCGTTGAAGGTTTGCCTGCCTCTTCGATTTTTTGAGGTTTACCCGCCGGCGCAGGTCCCCGGTTTTCCTCTTCTGCCAGAACAGACGCCCACCATCCATCGTCCTGGATCGGCATTTCCGATTCGGAATACTGTGTATGAACCATTACATTTATCCAACCTCCTTCCCATTAAGATTTGCCTGAGTTTGACGTTCCATATCAAGGATGATCCGGGCCACTTCTTCAATGGCCACCCGCTGCTTGCGGTACAGATCTGCCTCTGACATCGCCAAACGAGTGGCCACTTCGCGTACTTTTCTTCCCTCGACAAACTTCATTTCAAGAATATTAAAAAGATCCATTCGCCGGTAAAACGTCGCTCTCCCTCCGGGCGGACGTGATCCATGGCCTGACGCAGAATGGAGCGCAAAGCATTGGCGGGGTTGTCATTATGATTCTTAAAGGCCTGCTGGACAATCTGCAGGTTGAGTAAGGGATTCTGGGTCAGTTTCGGGCCACCCCAATAGTGCGCCAGGGCATCACGCACCCATTCCGCCATATCTGACCCGGGCGGCAACGTCTCATCCAACAGGCTGGCTTTGCTATCATAACGTCCGACCGCGCGCATGCGCTGGAACATATCCACCTGTGGCCGCAAGTCTTCCAGTGAGCGGAAAACACTCCGCTGCAAACGGCGATCCTGCAGAGCCACCAGGGCCCGCTGGAGAAGAACGGTCAAGGATTGGCGCTGGTCACTGACAATCACCTGGCCGGATTGATGGACAACCCCCAGCAAACCAAGCAGAATCGGAGCGCCCTCATCCGTTTCCGAAGGCTGGAGCAGGGGAAACAGCCAGTAATCGCCCCAGGCGTATTCCTCGCCATCTCCATTTCCATCGCGATTAATTACCTGCAATACCTCAGAGAGATTGGAATCCTTTAACAGCGGCGAATTGCCTGTCGCGACGACCAGCGATAGCTCATCTCCATCCAATGCCGCTACAAACGCAGATGGCGATTGTAAATGGTCGCGCACTGCCGCCAAAACAGCCTCGAGAAACTGGCGCAGATCATTCTGTGTGATCAAGCGCTCTTCCAAATTCTGCAACAGGGCCAGGTCTGTACGGTCACCGCCGAAGAAGATAAACCGTTCCCATAGGGGTGAAGCCAACGTGATGGTATGCTCCAAAATAAGCACGCTCGCGACCATGACGACCGGTACCGCCACGGTATAGCTTGAGCCAAAATGTTCTCCACTGCGCCGGACGATCGTCATTACTGCCAGGGCCACCGAGGCGACCACCGGGCCGCGCATAATCCATTTAAATAAACGACTCTTTACCACCCGGTCAGGCCAGGAAACGCCAAAAAATGCGACTGAATATGCCATCAGTATGATCAGGCCCCCCACCAGCAAATTAGTGGCGGTCGCCATGCCCCAGAACAGGAAGGGGAAATTGGCTGCCAATCCGGAGCCATATAATAGGTATGGGAAGCTGCCAAGCGCTGGTGCGGTTGCTCCAGCCAGCAAATAAAGCATGCGGCGGCGCCCCGAGCGTGTGAGAGTCCTGCGGAAGGCACGCCCGAAATTGATCCAGGCGACCACCATGATGATTATATAGTAGGCCGTGAAGATTTCTGTCCAGATCGTGCGCTGAAGGTGCGGCGCTGGCTGCCCGGTCATCTCCAATGGACCAAGCAGGTAACCAAAAGCCAGCAAAAGAATAAAAATGGCGGAAATGGAGTACACCAGCCTGACGGCCAATCGCCGGCGTCCACGGCTGGGCTGGCCGGTGGTCACCAGAATAGCATCCGAAAGGTGCAAATAAGCAGCAGGCAGGAAGATAATCCCCAACCATTCCAACCGCAAAAATAAACCGATCATCTGGGGAGTGGCAGAAGAGCTTTGCAAGGCTTCTGAGGTAAAAACCGTTACCACACACAGAAGGATAATGGCAAAAGAACGCGCCACCCGATCCCGCAAGTTAAATGACAGGGCATACAGGAATAATGATAAGGCCGTGATGGCGATCCCGGCTGTAAGTATCTGATTAACAGTAATTATCCCCGTTAATAAGTCCTGCATCCAACCGCTAAGCATACCAACCTTTCGAACTGTTACCGGATTGAACGTCCAAAAAACAACGCAATATCCTGTGTCTCGTAATACAGGTCATTATACCCGCAGAATTCATAGCCGAGTTTTCGGGCCAGGCCAACCATCGGGGTATTCTTGGATGGCATTTCCAGCCATGCCCGGTTGTCCTTGCGGTCCACCGCCCAGGATTGGGCCGCGAGAATGAGGGCCATTCCCACGCCTTGCCTGCGGAAGCGTGGTGCGACAACGATATCGGTCAACCAGGCCGTATGCGGCACCATCACATCACTGACGCGGATATATCCGATCGCCTGGCCAGCGATAAACGCTGCCAGCATGCTCGAGCGTTTGTTCCATGTGTCAGGTAATGTAGTCACTGCGCGTGGATAAGGGACCGTCACGGAACGCGGCAGGCGGATCTCCCGGAAGATGGCTCCAAGTTGACCTTCTTCGTGGTCGACATCCATCTGCCAGACATAATCCGTCTGGCAGGTATGATCGATGGCCATCAGGGTTGATATATCGGTTGCAACAGCACGGCGGATCTCTACATCAGGCATTCAACACCTCACGGAGCTATTATGCGCACCGGCACAACACACGCCGGTAGATTATTCCCCTGGTTGTCGCTGACCACCAGGCGCAGTTGGTAATCACCCGGTGTAATTGCGGAGGTATCCCAATTCCCAAGATTGCCATCCTGAATGACTTTGTTATTTGCCAGGATGGTGGCCCAGGTATCCGATCCCAACGGGGCAAACTCATATTTATAAAAGCCAAAGTTGGGAACATCAGCAGTGCCAACCAATTCAATCGAGCCATTCACCGTATCGCCGGACTTGGGGGTGGTAATATCAATCTGGCCGGGAATACAACCGGTTGCCTGGGCGGTGACAGTCGGCCCCCCTGGGGTAACAACACCCAGGGTCTCCATAAATTCCAGCGGAAAAGTCCCGGTAGGCGTAGTAAGCGGGTTCATGGTTGGCGTGGCTAGCTGGGTGAGGCCAGGAATGTTCGGCACAATGAAAACAACCAGGGCGAATTCAGCCAAGGCCAGGAAAGTAACCACCCCAAGGGTGGCGGTGGCCTGGCGCATATGGTTCTGAGCAATTTCGCGTTCCAATCCAAAGGCGGCTCCACGCTCCTCGGCACGGGCATGCGTGATCTGGCGCAGGCCAAAGATCAGCCCCAACGCCAGCAACACAAAGATGAACGGAGCCAGATTAGCAAAAAAGCTCAGGATGCCTATCATAGCGCCCCGATTAAAGCGCCTGTAGAACGCCCCGAATGAGCGTCTCCAGTTTTGGGACGATCACATTCCCGGAGGCCAGCACTTCTTCGTGCGAGGTAGCGGTATTTCCATCCAGGTTAGCTTTATTGCTGATGCCAGAGAAACCGAGCACGCGCGTCCCGCCGTGGCGTGCCACGATCACTTCCGGCACCGTCGACATGCCGACCGAGTCCGCCCCGGCCAGGCGCAGGAAGCGCAGATCGGCCGGTGACTCAAAGGACGGACCGCTCAGCCCTACATAAACCCCTTCGTGCAAGGCGACCTTATTCTCTTTCGCGACCTTGCGGGACATTTCGCACAATTCCCGGTCATAGGCCTGGCTCATATCCGGAAAGCGCGGCCCCAATTCATCCAGGTTTGGCCCAATCAAGGGGTTGAGACCGGCCATCCCAACCAGATTCAAGTGGTCGGTAATCAGCATGACATCGCCGGGCATAAAATTCGGATTAATGGCTCCAGCTGCGTTGGTAACTATGAGAATTTCTATGCCGAGACGCTGCATGACACGCACCGGGAGGGTCACTTGCGCCATATCGTAGCCTTCGTAATAATGAATACGCCCCTGCATTACCAGCAAATTCTGTCCATCCAGTTCGCCCAACACCAAACGTCCGGCATGGCCTTGTACTGTGGATAGCGGCCAGCCTGGAAGTTCAGAATAGGGAATGATGGTTGGCTGTTGAATAGCTTCTGCCAGCCCCCCCAGTCCCGTGCCCAAGATCAAGCCAACGCGCGGCTGAATTTTACTCTTCGTGCGAATAACCCCGGCAATATGGTCAATCATTTCCAATGTAAATTGCATTACCCTGCCTCCAGGTTCCCAATAAAACACGTCTAAACTTCCAAATTATATCTTAACCAACCCTTGTGAAAAATATCATTTCCTATGCGAATTTCAATAAACCAGGGATTCAAATTGAAGAACCGCATTTAAAGAGTGCTGGCACCCTTAAAATGCGACTTCATTCTGAAGATGAACAATTTATCTCAGAACAATGCGAAATGCATCGATCGTTTTTTCCACCCCGGCATCATCGATCCAATAATGAGTTACCAGGCGATATTTCCGCTCGCCGGTCGCGCCGATCAGTATGCCCTGCAGTTTCAGTTTTTCGATCAATTCATCGGTAGTAGAGTGCACCTGCGGGAGCAGGGAAAGGAAGACCATATTGGTCGCAGGTACCTCCGGATCCAGCTTCAACCCCGCTACCTGCCGCAGACCATCCGCCAGTTTTTTGGCCCGGGCGTGGTCCTCACCCAGGCGGTCAACCATGCACTCCAGGGCAACGATCCCGGCTGCTGCCAGGATGCCGGCCTGGCGCATCCCACCACCCAGCATCTTGCGCAGGCGACGCGCTTTGGCGATAAAAGGCTGCGAGCCGCACAGCACCGATCCGACCGGCGCGCACAGGCCCTTGCTCAGGCAGAATGTGACCGAATCAACTGGCCCGGTTAGTTCAATTGCCGGCACGCCCTGTGCAACCGCGGCGTTGAAGATACGCGCCCCATCCAGGTGCACGGATAGGCCGCGGGCATGTGCAAACTCGGCCGCCTGGCGCATGTACGCAGGCGTCTGGTAAACCCCACCGCAGCCGTTGTGGGTATTCTCGAGGCAGAGCAGGCGTGTGACCGGTTCATGCAGATCCTCCGGTCGGATGGCAGCGGCTACATCTTCAAGCAGCAGCGAACCATCCGGCTGGTTGATGAGCTGGTTGGAATGGACTCCGCCCAGTGCAGAAATCCCGCCGGCTTCGTGCACGAACACATGGTTTTTCTTTCCAACAATGACTTCATCTCCACGCTGGCAGTGCGTCAATACTGCGATTAAATTTCCCATGGTCCCGGATGCCACGAATAGCCCGGCTGATTTGCCCATCTTTTCCGCGGCCATTTCTTGCAGGCAATTTATGCTGGGGTCTTCATCGTATACATCATCGCCTACCTCAGCATTCGCCATGGCTGTGCGCATTTCTTGTGTCGGCAGGGTGACGGTATCGGAACGGAGGTCAATGTAGGACATGGGGGAACTCCAGGTTTGAAATTCTTATGCTAAATGAGTTAGGAGAAACCCGGTTGCCGTAACTCATTTAGCATTTCTTAATAGCTGTAATACCGATTCCAGTTCCACCGGCAACCCCGCCTCAAACACCCTGGGCTGCTCCTCACCTGGAAGAATTATCTTCAACTTATAAGCATGCAGAAAATGACGATCCAAATTCACAGAAGGTTTCTTTTTCCCGTAGATCGTGTCGCCGGTCACGGGGCAGCCCAGGAACGCCAAATGTACGCGGATCTGGTGCGTCCGTCCAGTCAGAGGATGTACTTCCAAAAGGGTGTGTTCCGGGAAACTTTCCAGTGTTTTATATTCACTGACGGCAGTACGGCCCTTCTCCAGCTGCACCACCGACATCAATTTGCGCTGCGTGCCATTCCTTCCAATGGGCGCTTCGATCCGCCCGCTCGGCGTGGGCGGTTTCCCATCCACCAATGCAAGGTATATTTTCTCCACGGTGCGGCCGCGGAATTGATCTTGCAGCCAGCGATGGGCCTGTTCATTCTTGGCGACGATAATCAGGCCGGAGGTCTCTTTATCCAGCCGGTGGACGATGCCCGGACGTTCCTCGCCGCCGATCCCTTCCAGTCCCGGGACATGTCCCAGAACGGCGTGAACCAGGGTACCACTGTTGTGCCCGGGCGAAGGATGCACTACCATGCCGGCCGGTTTATTGACCACCAGCAAATCGTCGTTCTCGAAAATGATATCGAGATGGATATTCTCGGCCACCAGGCCGCTTGGCACCGGGGCAGGGATGCGGATCTCCACCTGATCGCCGGCTTCCAGGTCGCTTCCTGTTTTCGTTACCGGTTCGCCATCCACACAAACAGCGCCATCCCGGATCAGTCCCTGAATTCGGCTACGCGAAAATTCCGGCAGACAGGCTGTCAGGAAAACATCCAGCCTTTCTTTCTCTTCCTTCTCGAACCGGAAAACCTCGAGCCGCTCACTCACTCTTGCGCTCGCCTTCATCCGGGACAGGTGCAGCGGCTTTTTGTGCGGCCGCCCGGCGTTTATCGACCATATCCGTGATCCAAACACCCAGGATCAGCACCACCACCCCCACCGAGATGCTCGCATCCGCAATATTGAATATCGCAAAATTCCCAACCGAAATGAAATCCGTCACGTGGCCGAACTGGATCCGGTCAGTCAAGTTGCCAACCGCCCCGCTGAATTGCAGCATCAGCGCCAGGCGCAACCACCAATCCTTGCGGGCCACGCGTGGAAAATAGTAAAGGATGGCGCCAGCTACGATGATCGCCAGTACCATGAAAACCAGGTTTCCATTGGCGAAAATCCCGAAGGCGGCGCCAGAGTTATACCAAAAACGGATGCGTGCGTAAGGCATTAACCAGGCCAACTGGCTGGGCAGCCAATCGCCGCCCAGTGCGACATGCGCCCGCACCCAAACTTTTGCCAACTGATCGCTGGTTACGATAATAACAGCCACCAGGATCAGCACTGCGTAGTCAAACCAATAATTCCTGATGAAGCTCATAATTGCATTCAGGCTCAGCCGTTTCGGTTGCATGGCAGGTTGGGGAATATTCATTAAATTTCATCCTCCGTAATATAGACGCGCGGCACACGCGTGTTGATATTTGTCAGAATCTCATACGGGATGGTGCCGGCCCAATCAGCCAGCTGCTCGGCAGTGATTGCAATGCTATCAGACTCGCCCATCAGCGTTACTTCATCGCCGTTGAAAGCCGAATCGGCCTCGATATTAACCATCATCTGGTCCATGCAGATGCGGCCCACCTGCGGATATTGCTTACCTCTAATGAGCACCTGCGCCCGGTTGGACATGCTGCGGAAATAGCCATCGCCATAACCGACCGGCACCGTGACAATGCGGACGGGGTGATCGGATTGCCAGGTGGAACCATAGCTGACCGGGTGGCCGGCTCTGACCACCTTGAAATAAACCACCCGGCTTTTCCAGGCCAGTGCCGGCTGTACTGCGATCGTCCGCGAAACTTCTTTGGCCGGATACACGCCGTAGAGCATGATACCGGGCCGCACCATATCCAGGTGGCTTTCCTTTATCTGTAAGATAGCGGCTGAATTGGCCATGTGGCGGATGGGCATCGGAAGGCTGTTCTTTTCATAGAAGCGCAACACTTCCTGGAAGCGTTCGAGTTGCAGGTGGGCATGCGTAAGGTCAACCGCATCGGAATTGGCAAAGTGGGAAAAGATCCCTTCCACCACAACATGCTTGCAGTGCAAGGCGGCTTCCTGCAACGTCTGGGCGCTATAGTAGTGGACGCCGATGCGTTCCATACCCGTATCAATTTTTAGATGGACTTTCGCCTTCACGCCCATCCGGGCGGCCACGCCATCAATTTGCTCCAGGCGTTCTACCGAGGAAGCCGTCAGAGTCAGGTCATGTTGCAGGTACTGAGGCACCTGGTCACCCCAGATCCCGCCCAGCACCAGGATGGGTGCTCTCACGCCCAGTTCGCGCAGGAAGATGCCCTCTTCCAGCACTGCCACACCGATAGAGTCCGCCAACGGGGCGAGGTGTTTGGCCACCTCCGCCAAACCATGTCCATAGGCATTGGCTTTGACAACGATCATCACCCCGGCAGGTGCAACGTGGGCGCGAATAGCCTGCAGGTTGCGGCTCAACCGGCTCAGGTTTATTTCGGCCCAGGTGGCGCGTACCGTCTCTCCCGTGGCGATGACGGGCTGGTGGATTTGCATGGGGATGATTGTACTGCTTCTTGCAAGAATTTGGAAATCTTCATTGACATATCAGAACACGGGTTCTGTAATTGATGTGGAGTACCTTATCAAGTATGCGGTTCGGCGGTAAAACCTTTCCGCCAATAAAACTTGGACAGCAATCTGCTCATCCAATTGGTCGGCATGCAATCCATTCCGATATCGCAGCGTAGAACGAATAAGCGCACCCCAACTCCGTTCTTGGCGAAGGGGTAGGAGTAACGTCGATGAAACCGACCATCCGATTGGCAAACCACTGACTCGCCCGGAGAAAGTGGCGCTGGACAAAGCCATCGGAAATGGCTCGCCGGGACCTAAGGCGGGATGGCAATCCCGGCAAACCGGAGCCGTGAGTTTGTTGCTCAACCGAGCGTGGCGCGGGTGAAACTTCTTGGAACAAAGCTGTATCTAAGCCTTCTTTCCAAATACCCCCGCCCTTCAGGGCTGTGGAGTTTCAGCATGCTGCATTTGGCCCCAACCCTGCACTATGATTCTCAGTTGATCGTTGAAATGCGCGATAAGCTGGAAAGCTATCGGACACTACACACCCGGGTACTATTGGCGGCAGCAAAAGCCCGGCCTATTTGAAAGCTGGCCTGGATGCCCTCGAAAAGGTACATCCCAAATCAGCGCGGATCCAATTCCCCGGTCTCGGCCATGCAGCCTCTTGGAATGAAGATAGAGGCGGTAGGCCGGAACCGGCAGGGTAAGTATTGCGGGGATTCATTGCCTGACAGGGCGATTTAATGGGAACTGCCATTGCATTTCTCCAAGTCGACCCGATGAGCCTCAGGATTTAAGATATAATCGCGCCGCTGTTCGGAGAGGTGCCAGAGCGGTTGAATGGGACGGTCTCGAAAACCGTTGTGGCCTTCGGGCCACCGTGGGTTCGAATCCCACCCTCTCCGCCATATTTTTTTAACCATCCTGGGTACCCATAAGGGTATGGCATTCGAATCCCCCCTCTTCTCAATCAAAACCCTGAAGGAAAATCCTTCAGGGTTTATTCATAGGCAGATTGTTGCTGTTGCTTAATCAGCCAGATTCATTTCTCAGACATGGGCGCTGGACTCTCTTCCGGCTTAATGGTTTTCTTTATTTCTTTAAGCCGTACTTTTTCAGCTTTTTTCTTTTTCTTATCCAACTCTTTTTGACGCTTTTCGTATTGATAGTTTGTTTTTGGCAAGGGATTATCCTTCTGGAATATTTTCCGGTAAATTGAAATGCTCGCGGTCAGGCACGCTTCATTATAGCACCCTTGCCAGGCCATGGTCTGTCTGTGGTAAGATAGGCCCGGATAAAAAAGATGAAACTCAAAATCGCCCTTGCACAGATCAATACCCGGCTTGGTGACCTCCCGGCCAACTTGGAGAAACATCTGGCTTTGGCCAAACAGGCCCAAGAAGCCGGAATGGAATTATTGGTCTTCCCGGAGCTTTCCCTGACCGGCTATGTGCTCCAGGATCTCGCGTCGTCCGTCTGTTGCAAGCCAAATGCGGACGATCCTGTCTTCAGCCAGTTGCTGGATGCCAGCCGCGAAATCGATCTGATGGTCGGTTTTGTAGATGAAGACACCCGCCATCGCTTCTATATCGCCTCGGCCTACCTCTCCCAGGGTAAGGTCCTGCATGTGCATCACAAGGTCTACCTGCCAACCTACGGTTTGTTCGACGAAGGACGTTTTTTCGCCCCGGGGAACTCCGTACGCGCTTTCGATACACGCTTCGGGCGCTTCGGGATGCTTATCTGCGAAGATTTCTGGCACGCTTCCCCACCTTATTTACTCTGGCTGGATGGAGCGGATGTGCTGCTGTTTGCATCTGCTTCGCCAGGGCGCGGTTTGAACGGCGAGGCCAAGCTCGAATCATCCGCCTGGGTGGAACATACCAACCGCGCCTATGCCGGCCTGTTTACCACGTTCGTGGTCCATGCCAACCGGAGCGGGTTTGAAGACGGACTGAATTTCTGGGGTGGTTCGACCATTTTCGATCCGGACGGCAAGCTGGTTGCCCAGGCGCCCTATTTTGAAGAATCCCTCACCCCGGCCGAGATCGACCTGAACCAGTTGCACCGCACGCGTGCCCGCCTGCCGCTCCTGCGGGACGAGCGCCCGGAACTGGTCCAGCGCGAACTGGAAAGGATCCTGCATGGATAATTCCCTTTCCATCGATACCGGGCTGGTCAGAAAAATCCTGGTTGAATTCATCCGTTCAGAGATCGGACGCGCCGGTTTCTCACGGGCGGTTGTCAACCTTTCCGGTGGGATCAACTCGGCTGTTTCGTTTGCACTGGCGGTAGGCGCGCTTGGCCCGGAGAACGTCCTGGCAATCCGCCTGCCCTACAAGACCTCCTCGGCCAACTCGCTCGAACACGCCCAATTGTTGATCGACCAATTCGGCAGCCCATTCGTTACCATTCCCATCACGGAAATAGTGGATCCGTTGATCGAACGCGACCCAAAGATGACTGACATGCGCAAGGGCAACATCATGGCGCGCGCCCGTATGATCGCCGCCTACGATCAATCCGAATCATTCAATGGGCTGGTGATTGGGACCGGGAACAAGACCGAGATCCTGCTGGGCTACACCACCCTGTACGGCAATTCAGCCTGCGCTCTCAACCCGATCGGCGACCTGTACAAGACCCAGGTACGCCAGTTGGCACGTGCCTTGCAAATCCCCGAAGCCATCATCGCCAAGCCGCCTTCCGCTGACCTGTGGACCGGCCAGACAGATGAAGGCGAACTCGGGTTTACCTATGAGAACGTGGACAGGCTGCTCTATTTGTTGGTGGACCAGCGCTACCGGCCCGAAGAATGCATCGAGGCCGGATTCGCCGAAAAGTTCGTCCGCAAAGTGGTCGAACGGGTACGCCGGAACCAATTCAAGCGCGTCCTGCCACCGATTGCCAAACTTTCCAGCCGCACAGTTGGATACGATTTCCTGTATCTCCGGGATTGGGGTACTTAATCTTTTCTGGCTGCTTCCATCTTCCTGATCACTATCCCCGATGAAACTTCACATTCCTCCGGCGCTCAAGCATCGCCGTTACTTCTACCTGTGGCTTGGCCTGCTCATTTCGATCGCCGGCTCACAGATGCAGATAACTGCTCTGTTCTGGCATATCCGCACACTTACCGGCAACCCTGACCCGCTCGCGCTGGGAGGGATCGGGCTGGCGCGCATTCTGCCGATCATCGTTTTTTCCCTGGTCAGCGGACCGGTGGCAGACGCCTTTAACCGTCGCAAGATTCTTTTTATCACTCAGATCCTGCTGGCCTTAATTGCACTGGCACTGGCGCTGTTGACCTTTACCGGCCGCATTACGCTCTGGCAGATCTATGCCCTGACCGCCCTCCAGGCCGCAGCCATCGCATTTGACATGCCGGCCCGCCAGGCCATGATTCCCAGCCTGGTCCCGGGTAAAGACCTGGCCAACGCCTTCAGCATGCAGTCGATCGCTTCCAATACCGGTTCCGTAATTGGCCCGATGCTGGCAGGCGTGGTGATTGCCACGCTCGGGCAGGCCTACACGTACCTGTTCAACGCCATATCCTTTATCGCCGTGATCGTCGCCCTGATCCTGATCGGCCAGGTGATCCAGGATACCAAAAATTCCTCCGGCGTCAACCTGTCGGCTTCAATGGATGGTTTCCGTTTCATCTTCTCCCGCCCAACCATCCTCTCCACCATGCTGCTCGATTTTGTGGCGACTTTCTTTGCATCAGCCAATACCATGATGCCAATCGTGGCACGCGACATTCTCAAAGTTGGCGAAGTGGGTTATGGGTTCCTTTCCGCTGCGCAACCGGTCGGTTCGGTGCTGGCCGCGCTGGTCATTTCCCAGATCCGCGCCCTGCGCCGCCAGGGACCGATTTTCCTGTGGGCGGAGGTGGTCTTTGGAACGGCCACAATCGCCTTCGGAATAACGCATGTTTATTTCCTGGCGCTTCTGGCGCTGGTGCTGATGGGCGCCGCCGATGCGGTCAGTACCATCATCCGCAACACCATCCGCCAGCTGCAAACCCCCGATTCCATGCGCGGACGCATGACGGCGGTAAACCAGATTTTCTTCCAGGGCGGCCCGCAACTGGGTGAAGTCGAAGCCGGGGTCGTGGCGCAGTTTTTCGGGGTGCCATTTGCGATCATCAGCGGCGGGATCGGTTGTATCGTCGGCCTGGTGGTTATCGTTCTGAAATGGCCACATCTGCGAACGTATAGCGAAGAGAAATCAATTGCTTCCTGACTTCCCTACGGCTGCCCAACGAGTTATCAACAATTCAGCAAACTGGCAATTTTGCAATTGACTTTCGTCTCAATTCGCACTATACTGACTACAGAGTATCCGCCTATGCGAGTTTTTTACGAACATATCCGTTTGGTTTCCTGAAAGGCACGCTTTCACTTCGCGTGCCTTTCTCTATCTTCTAAAGGAGATATATAAATGGACTCTGGAATGATCGGCAAGATCGAAAAAGCCAAGCAGTACGCTCAGGAACGCGAACGCTTTCATTTTGAGGCCCTGACGGTCTCGATCGACGGCGCAAACAATCCTCATCGCATCTCCCTTACAGACGGGAAATGGAGTTGTGATTGTGACTTCTTCCACAGTCACGGGCTGTGCACCCATACCATGGCCCTCGAAGAACTCCTGAAAGGCATGCTCCCCGTTACGATGAAATCCTGAGCAAGTCCACAAGATCGACGAATTGACCTCCGAGGGCGGAAGCCTTCGGAGGTCGTATTTTCAGGTACAATTCCCCTTATGAAGACATATTCACGGCGTGACTTTCTCAAAATTGGCGGACTGGCGCTGGCCGGCCTAGCCTTTACCACCTTCCAGCCCGAATTTACCGAATTCCAGGATATCGACCTGGTGCGTGTGGCCAAGGACCCGGTCAGCGTTTATACAATGGCCTCCGATAAAAGCTTGATTGTTCATTCCTGGGTGCGCGACAACCTGGTGCATGTTTACGAATCGATCCAGGTTCCCACCAGCGGAAATACCTCGCTCTGGTACCGTGTCTTTGGCGGATATATGAATGCCGGGCGTCTGCAGCAAGTGCGTGTCAATTATAATGTGCCCCTTTCAAACATACCCGCAGGCAGCAAACTCCTGTCGGAGGTTACTGTTCCTTATTCCGATGCATATCTCTTTAGCAAGCTGAATGGCTGGTCGCAGTACAACCGTCTGTATTACACCTCCATCCAATGGATTACAGGCATCGAGAGCGGGCCGGACGGTAAAGCCTGGTACGTGATCCAGGATGAGGCCGATAAAAATCTCTTTTACTACATCCCGGCGGAACATTTACGGCCCATTTCCCCCGACGAGCTAACCCCACTCTCTCCAAACGTGCCGATGGGGCAAAAACGGATCGATGTCAACCTGACCACACAAACCCTGACCTGCTACGAATCGGACAAACTCGTCTTTTCCACCCAGGTCTCAACCGGGCAGGGCGCATTGCTGGCCACCCCAACCGGCGATTTTAATATCCAGGTGAAACTTCCCGCCCGGAACATGAGCACCACCAGCCCGCTGGCGGATGATATCATCCCCTTGATGGGCGTTCCGTGGACCAGTTTCTTTACAACCAAGGGTCATGCCTTCCATGGCACCTACTGGCACAACAATTTCGGCTTCACGATAAGTCATGGCTGCGTGAATATGCGCAACGCAGATGCCTTATGGCTGTTCCGCTGGAGCTCGCCGACCGCCGGGTTTGATAATGTCAACAAATCCACCCTGGACATCAAAGGATTCGGGACGGCTGCTCACGTCCATTATTAATATGCCAACTCTCACCTGGCCATCCAAAGCCCTCCCGGAACCTGTACCTATCGATTTAACGCTCGATTCGGTCATTTTCCCAAAGGGCCACGGATATCCGGGAGAAGTTCCTCAAAGTCACCTTTTCTTGGGGGATAATTTAGGCGTGATGGCGGCCTTGCTTCCGGAATATGAGGGCCGCATTGATTTAATTTATGCCGACCCACCTTTTTTCACAAACAAACACTACCCGGCCCGCATCGGGCGTGGCGAGGATTCCCGCCGTCCACTGGAATGGCAGTTGGCCGAAGGCTATGGCGATCATTGGGAAGATATGGAGGAATATCTCAACTTCCTCTACCCGCGCCTGGCACTGATGAGCCGGCTGCTATCCCCGCATGGCACCCTTTACCTGCACCTGGACTGGCACGCAGATGCCTGCGCCCGCTTGCTGTTGGATGAGTTTTTTGGGTCCAACCGCCTGTTGAACGAAATCATCTGGACTTACCACGGCCCATCCCCCATCCGGCGTGCCTTCAACCGCAAACACGATACCATCCTGGTCTACACCAAAGGCGAGGACTATACCTTCAACGCCGATGCAGTCAGGGAACCGTATAACCCCAATACCATCAAGACCTTCGCATCGTCTGTCAAAGCCGGTTTCGGAAAAATCCCAGATCTGGAACGCGGAAAAGTGCCGGAAGACTGGTGGTATTTCCCGGTGGTGGCCCGCCTGCACAACGAGCGGACCGGCTACCCGACCCAAAAACCCGAAGCGCTGGTTCAGCGGATCATTCTGGCTTCTTCCAATCCCGGCGATCTGGTCGCCGACTTCTTCTGCGGCTCCGGAACGTTCCCGCTGGTGGCCGCCCGGCAGGGTCGGCGCTTCCTGGCCTGTGATAGCAGCTGGCGCGCATTTCACACCGCCCGCAGCCGGCTCTCTGAATACGGCCAGCCCTTTACATTACAACGGGCTGAGAATTGTGTTGTTCCTACAGCCAACCCTTCCCTAAAGGTAAATATTTTAGATGGAATGATCCGCATAGTGGCTGCTCCAGAATTGGATTATTGGGATGTGGATCCCGCCTGGGAAGGGAAATGTTTTCACAGCGCCATGCAGGCCCGCCGGCCCATTCGCTCCGGGCGAATTCCCCTGGAAATAAAACCACCCGCCGCGCTGACCAACCTGTGCGTACGGGCAGTTACTGTCACCGGAGAACAGATTCAATTAAACGTCCAGCCGGTACCCCACTCCTCTGACCGTCTTCAATAACTTGGGGGCTTTCGGATCAATTTCGATGGCACGGCGCAGCCAGGAAATGTGCACATCCAGGGTGCGGGTATCATCGGTATAATCCGTTTCCCATACCTGTGAAAAAAGGGCATTGCGTTCAACCACTTCACCCTTATGTTCCATCAGGGTTTTCAGCAGGCGCATTAAACGCGGCGTCAGGCGGGTTTGTTTGTCCAGGCAGCGCACGATGCGCTTTTCCACATCCAGGCGTACCGGCCCGGCATGGATGTTGGAGGTACCGTCTCCGGGGAGCAAGTGCCGGATGCGGTTAACCAGTTTCTGGGCGGTAAAGGGCAGCGACAGGATCACGTCGGCATCCATCTTCTCGACCTCGCGATCCGAGTCGAGGATCAACAGGATCGGTAATCCTGGTGCCTTGTCGCGCAATGACTGGCAGATCCGTTTCCCGCTGGCGCGCAATGAGGCTGCATTGACCACTACTACTTCCGGAGATAGCCCATTGCCCAGGCGCGTCAAAGCCTCGCTGCCATTTGAAACCGATTCGACAACGAAGCCTTTTTTGCGGAGGGCAGAGACAAAAGCAGGATGGTCTGCATGTTTGCCCTCAATGACCAGAAGCGTGGTATCACTCATGAAATTAATATTTTGGGTTCTGCAAACTATGTACTAATTATACACCAATGTTAAGAAATCCATCTCCATCAATGGTACCAGAAGCAGGGTTTTCACAAAGTCGCTGGCTGTGTGAAACCTCAACCTGACTCCTGCCGCAATCGGTGGAAATAATTTGGGTGTGGTTGGTCGGCTGCGCCGACCAACCACACCCAAAAACCATTCTGTCAAGCTACAATGTGAAAAGCGTGCACCAAAACCCGCAGCTTTCATAATATCTAAGGCCTTACAATCCTGCCTTTATTTTGACCATTTTAAAGGATGGAGATTTGTGGACGCGGAAACCTACTCAACTAGTCCGGATGGCCGCTCCGCAATAGGCACATTCCGCTGTGATGGCATCGACCCAGGTGGCCTCGCTCGGGTGCAAAGGAGCGCCGCACTTTGGACAGTTGGTTGGCAAGGTGCCACGCGGCGCGACAACCGGGGCGGGCGCGGGCATGCCTCCCACCACAGGGCCGAATTCTTTTGCCAGCGCCTCGGCCGAGTTCTTCATGCCCTTATTGGTGAACTTGCGGGTGATATTGGCATAGAAGACCGGCGTCCGTTGAACCATCTGGTTTTGGATGAAAAGGCTCAAGGCACGCCGGGCCTGGGCCAGAGCATCCTGCTCATCCTTTCCATCCGCGTAGGCGTGGGCAGCCTGCGCATGCAGGTTGGCCGCCCGGCGCGGGTGGTTGCTGGTTTCCATGTTACCGGCCAGCTGGGCAAAGATCGGCGCAGCGAGGATGGGCTGTCCGCTGGCTACCAGTTGGTTGGCCTGGTTGAGCGCCTGCAGTTGGGATGGGTTGAGCGGATTGGAATTCACGGCATTATTGCGAAAGCTTCGGAACATGACATCCTCCAGAAATATATAGGATAATAAAACCTCAATAACGGTTCCCAGGGAATACGTGGGATTTTGTGCCAGCCGTAAGGTGAGATTAATCTCGCCTTACAGCTGGCACTACCATACTTATTTTTAAAGAACCTACCGAATTGTCTGAATTAATATATATTAATCCATCTGGATTAAACCGTTATTAACTCTGTGTGACCTGGGTGTAAAAACATCTTCAATTTACACCAGTTCTTTGATTTGAGCGTAAGAAAGTTGCACTTCCTGCTCTACCAGGGGCAGCATCTGCCGCCACATTTCCATAAAAGAGCCCTTACGGCGTTCAATTTCAGAGACCGTGAAGTCACGCAAGGTCATGACCTCCTGGATGGTTGCACGAAAATGCTCTGGCAGATTGGGTAATTTTTCGGCACAGTAATAACGCCATTTCATATCCGCCACCAGCTGGTCATTGATCGCGAACAGCATCTCAAAGAAATAATTCAAGCCCTGGTTGAACATATGCTGGGCGCTGATGAGATTACCGCGCTCCACCCATAGACTGGTCAAACTATTAATGTACCATTCCGAAAGCGCCAGCCCGGACATCAATAACCATTTCTTCTCCTGCGGCTGTAGCGGTACTTTTTCCAACAACAGCCGGGCGATCAAACCATTGGGATCGAAATGGATCTGTCCCTGGGAATAAGTCCAGCGCCTGGCCATGTCCCAGGGAGACTGGATTGCAGACTCATATTCTTCTACATAGCTGTGGACTAAAAAGCCCTGCACCTTTTGAAACATGACCGGCATAGGGAATGCCGACTCACGGCTCTTGAAAAAAGCGATATCGATATCAGCGGAGGCGTCATAGTATCCCCGGGCGATGGCGCCCAGGAAGACGATCCCGACCATCCCATGATCGATATAGCGTTGGGCGAATTCCCTGGCTACCCGACTGGCTTGCTCCAATTGCAGAGGATCGTTGGATTGGATGTTAAATAGTTCACTCATGGCATTCTTCTTATTCAGCCGTATATCCCGTCTGGCCAGGGCCAGTACAGCCGCCTCGCTTAATTGAACAGATAATGCAATTTCCGCTTTTACTGCTGCTGCAATTCCTTGGCATCCAGCAGTTCGGGATGAGCCTGCCATTTTCCATCCTGGTAAACCTGCCGGTCCCATGGGAAGACCACCAGCGCATCCGTTATCAGGGCGGCAATATCCGGCATCGGATTAGCCCAGGAGTGGCTGACCAGGCAGGCGGTGATGCTGCGTGCTGCCCCTTGCTCCCGGGCTCGTTGGGCCACCAGTTTCAGCGTTTCCCCGGAATCGGCGATCTCATCGATGATGGCCACAACCTTCCCCGCGACCTCTCTGGAAACATCCACTTTCCAGACCGGCTGGTGGAATGTAACCCGATCATTCACCCGGCGGGTGATCCGCACCGGGAACAATTCTTTTCGCAAAGAACATGCCACAGCGGTTGCCGGTATTAACCCAGCCCGGGCAATCCCTACGACAACCTCGATATCTTCCCTGGCGAGGCGTTCGGCCAGCGTAGTAGCCAGGCAGGCAAAACGATCCCAGTTGATTTCATCAATGCCTTTCCGTTGGGCATAATCGTAGCTTTTCATCCCTACAGCCTGATCACAAATCCGCAGTATTCACACTTGATACTGTCCATGCCGCGCAGCACCACCGTAGTGATATTTCCACCGCAGGAGGGACACTGCGCCGGGGCCGTCTTGACTTTCTCAACCGCCGCCTGGTCGAGCGCTACCGCGCGGCCTTGATCGAAATCCTTGGTTTTGGCACGGTTGATCAGCATCTGCCAGGCAGCAGCCTCCTGCCAGATATGGAAGTGCGCCATCTGCAGCGGCGCGCCGCTAGCGAAATGGATCTCGATATGGTCTTCGTTTTTCAACAAACCCTGTTTGCTGGTTTCCACCTTATCCGCCAGCGCCACCGGGGACTCCAACTGCAAGTCCTGCACCTTCTGCTTCTCCGTCACCACAAAAAGCACCTTCTTCGCAGCGATCTCTTCCTTCTGTTCGAAGATCAGGCGCTGGTCGGTCAGATACAGTACCCCTTGCGGATCGCCCTTTTGCTCCTTGCCGGACTTGCACCAGGCTGCTTTGACTGCTGCGATGCCCGCCTCGGTCGGCAGCAGCTGGAAGGAAGCTTCGGCGAGTTGAGTCAGCAGGTATTCGATTTCCTCAAGGTGCCGGTTCGCCGCATCAAGCTGGTTGTTGAACTGGTTGTACAGCCCCTCGATGCCCTGTTCGGCGGCAGTGACCTTGCTTTCCTCCTGTCCAACTGCCGATTGCAATGTGGCCAGCAGTCCGCGCGCGGCGGTTGGGTTTCCGGCCATCGCCGCCAGTTGCGGCATTTGCATTTCGATCGGGCGTAAAGCGTTCACCAGCTCCGCCGATCGTGCGTTGATCTGTGATTGCAGGTTCGGGTACAACAGCGCCCAGGAACTGGCGAAGGTCTGCGCCTGCCCTTCCAGGTCTTTCTCGAAAACATAGCCGCGCGTGCGCAGGCTAAGGAGGCGCTGCGCCATCCCGTTGACGGTTGCCTGGATTTGCTCAACCGCTTCACGACTCCTGGTCAATTGCACGCTTCCCTGTAATGCATTCACTCTGTTCTGCAAGGCGCTGATCTCTTCAGAAATTTCCTGGGCAGGATTGGGGGTTGCCATGACATTCCTCCTGAACGAATCGGATGGTATCAACTTTATTATGGCACAATTGAACAGGAACGACAACAAATTGCCTGGTATTACCAAGTTCCCGGGCCTTTGGATGTGTTGGGAACTTTATCCTGGTTTTACTCGCCTTCGGGACGCTTGTGGGATTTCTTCTTAATCCCCAGCTTTTCGAAGATTATTTCGAACAGACCGCTGGCCGCCCCAAACCGGCCGTCAAGGGAAGCGCCGGCGCGGCCGCCGGTATTTGGCCCGCCATAGCCAACCGGCAGATATTTCTTCTTCTCTTTGGGGATGGCATTCTCATCCTCAGCATATTTGCTTTGCACGCTCATTGGTTCCTCCTTGATATTGAATACTATACACTATTTAATACGCAATTTCAATCTGTGAGGTTCATTAAGACATAATTTTTTGAGGAAATCTCTTGACAAAGCCCATTAACATTATTATAATATTTCTACTAACACGTGTTAGTAGATGAGGCGCATGGTCAGAAAACGGGTCACCAGCTTCGAAGTCGCTGAAAAATCGGGGGTCTCCAGGACCACGGTCTCATTCGTCCTGAACAACGTTCCAGGCATCAGTATCAGTGAGGCAACCCGCCAGAGGGTTTTCCAGGTTGCAAAAGAACTGAACTACCATCCAGATTCCTCAGGAAAAAAGCTTGCCAGCGGTAGATCCAACACCCTCGGCCTGGTCCTTCGGCAGAGCCATGAACAGGTGTTTGCCGATGCATTACTCCCCCAGGTATTGTTGGGGATTGAACAGGCTGTCACCGAACAGGGATTCCAGTTTCTGCTCAAACCACTTGAGCCAGGGAATAATGACGGCTATATGCGCCTGGTTCATGAGAACCATGTGGATGGCATTATTCTCTCTGGGCCGCGCCAGGAAGAAGCCGAGATCATCCGGCTGCATCAGGAAGGACTTCCGGTCATACTTATGGGCCAGTTGCCCGGTAGCGGTCTGCCATTTGTTGATATAGATGCGGTCCACGGCTCCACACTGGCGGTCAATCATCTGATCGACCAAGGCCACCGCTGCATCGGCCTGATCACCAATGCTGCCCTGGAATACACTTCTGCCCAACAGCGCCGGCTCGGATACCTGAACGCGTTGAAAGGCGCCGGGATTGAACCGGATGATTCATTGATGCTGGCAGGAAACTATACTCCCGCAAGTGGATATAAGACCATGCAAGCCCTGTTGGAAGTATCTCCACGCCCGACCGCGGTCTTCGTCGCCAGCGATGTGGTTTCCCTGGGCGCCATCCGGGCGATCAAACAGGCCGGGCTGAGAATTCCCCAGGATATCGCCGTGGTCGGCTTTGATAATATTCCCATGGCAGATTATTTCGATCCTCCCCTCTCAACTATCCGCATCCCATCCTATGGGCTCGGCTGGGCGTCAGGCGAACGGCTGGTGCGGCTGGTTCAAGGAGAAACCCTCGAGCAGGATGGCATGCTGCTCGAGTCCGAGTTGGTCGTCCGTAATTCCAGTTGTTAAAAAACGGTTGGATTCACAATCGTTTTTTTTATTTCGGTTTATTAACACGTGTTAGTTATCGAGTTTTTTTAACAAGAGTTGGCATATATTTCCTATGGAGATCACCAACTATTTTCATCAGAAAGGAGGCAGTGTAAAATCGAATGAAATAATCTTCCCCCCGAAAACGTCTTATTAATTTCCCGTTCCCCAACTTTCAAGGAGGATTACTTTTATGAACGCACGATCAATTCGAATAATTGGCCTGCTGGTTGCCACCGCCTTAATCTTCGCAGCCTGCGCACCCACGGCCACACCCACCGCTGCACCGGTCCAGCCGGCTGCCACCACGGCGCCTGTCGCTACTACGGCACCCGTCGCCACCACTGCCCCCGTCGCAACAGCCACTACCGCTCCAGTTGCCACCGCCACCAGTGCCCCCGCCGCTGCAACCATCGATTGCAAGGGCGCGGCTTCCGGCGATACCATTTCCGTCGCGTACCAGTGGTCCGGATCTGAGGAAGCCAGCTTCCAAACCATTATCAAGCCGCTCGAGGATGCCTGCGGCATCAAGATCAACGGCAACTCCACGCGCGATGCCTCGGTGCTCGATACCATGGTCAAGAGCACGCCTCCGGATGTGCTCTTCTGGCCAGATAAGTCCCCGCTCAAACTTTACACCAGCATGTTGCAGCCGCTCGACACCGTCGGCGGTATCCAGGCTAATTATGCGCCTTTCTGGGTTACGATGGGCACGGTCGATGGCAAATGGCTGGCCATCCCGGTCAAATCGGACCCTAAGTCAATCATCTGGTACAGCCCTACCCAGTTCGCCGCGCTCGGCTACACCGTCCCTACCACTTTCGCTGACCTGCAAACCCTGGTCGATAAGATGGTGGCAGACGGCCATGTGCCGTGGAGCATGGGCTTCAATAACGGAGGCGCGGCAGATGGCTGGTCTGGAGCAGACTTCATCCAGGACATCTTGCTGGCCACCCAGGGCCCGGATTATGTCAACAATATTATCGCCGGAACAGTCCCGTTCAATGATCCGGGTGTGGTCTCAGCCGTTCAAATCTACCAGAAGTGGGCTTCGGATCCGAAGTACACCGTCGGTGGCGCGAGCGGAACGGTCAACACCAAATTCCAGGATGCTATCTTTAAGGTATTCTCCAACCCGCCTGAGGCGTTAATGGTCAAGCAATCCGGCTTTGCCGGCGGCTCCATCGCCACGCAATACCCTACCCTGAAATATGGCACCGATTACGATTTCTTTGAATTCCCGGGTGTCAAGGGCTTGCAAGGTGGCCTTGATTTCATGATGGCCTTTAGCACCAAGCCGGCTGCCCAGGCCCTGGTTGCCTACCTGACCGGGGTTGTGGGAGCCCAGAACTGGGCCAAGGCCAATTTCAGCCTGTCGCCCAACAAGAATGCCAGCGGCTACACTGATCCGCAAGAAATCAAGTTCGCCCAGATGCTGGCAAATACTCCGGGTTATGCCTTCTCAACTGACGATGCCCTCGGAGCCCCGTTCAATGACGCTGAATGGAAAGGAATTGTAGCGATGGTGCAAGGCGCGGATATACCCACAACCCTTGCAACGATTGCTGCGGCACAAAAAGCTTCCATCAAATAATTACCTGGTTGTCAAAAGCTGGGGCATGCTGTGGGCATGCCCCAGCCCTGATTTTTGCAAGGATAAGGAGGAGAAATGATCCCAAGAATCATGAAGCAAGGTCGCCTGGCCCCATGGTTATACCTGCTTCCGGCCCTGGTACTCATGACGGTTTTCATCGTCTATCCCACCATCGGCACGATTCGCTTGAGCCTGCTGGACGCACACAGCCAACAATCTGCTGCCACCACCTGTACTGCCGGCCAACCCTGTTGGGGGATTTTCGAAAACTACCGCTACGCCCTGACCAATCCGGATATGCTGCTGGCCCTGCGGAATAACGCCCTGTGGCTGCTCTTGATGGTTCCCGGGACGATTGCGGGTGGTTTGTTCTTTGCATTACTGGCCGACCGGGTACGCTACGAAAGTGTTGCGAAAGCAATTATCTTCCTACCAACCGCAATTTCCTTTATCGGCGCCGGCATCATCTGGCGCTTCGTGTATGATATCGAATCGGGCGGTGGTCCCCAGATCGGTCTCCTAAACGCCATCATCGTCGGGCTTGGAGGCAAGGCAGTTACATGGTTGAGCAACCCAGCCATCAATAATTTTTCATTGATGCTGGTGGGGGTCTGGCTGTGGGCTGGCTTCTGTATGACCATCTTGTCAGCTGCCATCAAAGGAGTTAATGCCGAAATTCTGGAAGCATCGCGTGTGGATGGCGCCAACGAATGGCAGGTTTTCTGGAGCATCCTCTTCCCAAGCATCCAGCAAACGATTGTCGTAGTGACCACCACCATGGCTATTATCATACTTAAGATTTTCGATGTGGTCTTCGTCATGACAGATGGCAACTTCGGCACCGAAGTGATCGCTAACCGCATGTTCTCACTGATCGTGACCAACGCAGGCGAATCTACTGCCATTGCAGTTGTCCTGATCGTTTTGACGATTCCGATTATGATCTTCAACATCAATCGTTTCCGCAAGGAGGAGGCAGCCCGATGAAACCATTCGCCCGGTTCAATCTTTTTTTTCGCAGGCTACCGCTTCACCTGGCAGTCATCCTGATGTGCGTATTATGGATCATCCCGACACTCGGCCTGTTCGTGACCTCTTTCCGATCACGCCAGGCGGTTTCCACGACAGGCTGGTGGGAAACCTTTCTGCCTCAGCCGCAAGCGGTTGGGAAACCGGAGTACACAAAATATTGCGCAGCCTGCCATGGTGGCAATGGTAAAACGCTCCCGGCGGCGGACCTCTCCAGCACGGCCATGGTGAACCAGTTCCCGAGTTCTGCAAGTTTGTTGTTGATGCTGCGCAAACCGGTAAATGGGGTACCGCATCTTAAAACCCCTCTGCCCGCTACTCCTACTGCGGCCTTGAATGCGCTGACGCCGATCGTTACCTATCTTCAAACCCTTTCGGGCCAGGGCCAAACCACGAACCAGCTGACTCTCAGCAACTATGTGGATGCCATCGTTGGCTATAAGGGCACCCAGGATTATCTTTCTGACTGCAAGAACAACGTCGCCAGCACCAAGGCGGTTTTCAACTGCAATATCAGCGATGTGGCCAACCCTGCCGGCATGGGCGATGCCCTGATCAACACCCTGATCGTTGCTGTTCCGGCCACCTTGCTGGTGATAGTGTTGGCTGCGTTGGCTGCTTATGCCTTCGCCTGGCTGGACTTTAAAGGACGCCAGTGGCTGTTCGCCCTGCTGATAGGATTGCAGATCGTGCCCCTGCAGATGTCGCTGGTCCCGATCGCGCAGTTATATGTGAAACTCAACCTGCAAAGCACCTTCCTAGGGATCTGGCTCTTCCATACCGGCTTTGGCCTGCCGTATGCCATTTACCTGATCCGCAACTTCGTAGGATCCCTGCCACGCGAGATGTTCGAGTTGGCATACCTGGATGGAGCCAATCATTGGGATGCCTTCCGGCGCCTGGCCCTGCCTCTTTCCATGCCGGCGATCGCTTCCCTGGGCATATTCCAATTCATCTGGGTCTGGAATGACTTCCTGGTGGCCAAGATCTTTCTCTCCACCCATCCAGTGTTGACCGTGCAGATCACCAACCTGATCGACCCGCGCGGCCAGAACTGGCACATCCTGACCGGGGCAGCCTTTCTGTCATTCCTCGTCCCGATGATCGTATTCTTCGTCTTCCAAAAATCCTTCGTTCATGGGCTCCTGGCCGGCTCTGTGAAAGGCTAGAAGTGATCTGGTAATCGCCGCTTCAAAGAAGAAAATTGGGGTGTTTGGCAGGCTTCGCGCCCTGCCCAACACCCCATCTCTTCTCCATTTTCTCGGCAATTCCCAATGAACAGGATTAATCTTAATGAGAGTAGTTTATGCCAGATTCGTTATGGTACAAAAATGCTACATTCTATGAAGTCTATGTGCGCGCCTTTTACGACAGCAACGGTGATGGTCACGGTGACCTGGTTGGCCTGAATCAGAAACTGGATTACCTGCAAGCCCTGGGTGTGGACTGCCTGTGGCTCCTGCCAATCTACCCATCTCCCCTTAAGGATGATGGTTACGATATTTCGGATTACATGGGCATCCATCCGGATTATGGCACGCTGAATGATTTCAGGGCCTTGCTGGAAGCGGCACATGCCCGCGGCATCCGTCTTATTATGGACCTGGTGATCAACCATACCTCCGACCAGCACCCCTGGTTTCAGGCAGCCCGGTCTGACCGCAATTCTCCTTTCCGGAATTATTACGTCTGGAGCGATACCGATAAAAAATACAGCCAGGCGCGCATCATTTTCCTGGATACGGAGAAGTCAAACTGGACCTGGGATGAAACCGCTGGTCAGTATTTCTGGCATCGCTTTTACAGCAGCCAGCCGGACCTGAACTTCGATAACCCGGCCGTCCGGGCCGAGTTCATGCGCATCATCCGCTTCTGGCTTGATCTTGGCGTGGATGGCTTCCGGGTGGATGCCGCCCCTTATCTCTTCGAACAGGAGGGCACCAGCTGTGAGAACCTGCCCGAAACACACACTTTTCTAAAGGAAATCCGGCGGTTCGTTGACCAAAATTATCCTGGGCGGATCTTGTTGTGCGAGGCCAACCAGTGGCCGCAGGAGGTGTGCGATTACTTCGGGGATGGAGATGAGTTCCATCTGGCTTTCCATTTCCCGCTCATGCCGCGCATTTTCATGGCCCTGCGCAGCGGCGAGACCGCTTCCATCGAATGGGCCCTGACACATACCCCGGCTATCCCCGAGAATTGCCAGTGGTGCACCTTCCTGCGCAACCATGACGAGCTCACCCTGGAAATGGTTACGGAGGAACAACGCCAGTGGATGTGGGAGCAATACGCCCCCGAGCCGCGCATGCGCCTGAACCTGGGCATACGCCGCCGCCTGGCGCCCTTGCTGGACAACGACCAACGCAAAATAGCTGTGGCGTTTTCGCTGCTCTTCACACTGCCCGGTTCCCCGATCATCTATTATGGAGATGAGATCGGTATGGGGGACAATATCTATTTACCGGACCGGAACGGCGTGCGCACCCCGATGCAATGGGGCCCGGGCCCGAATGCAGGCTTCACGACAGCCAATACCATTTACTCTCCCGTGAACGAGACTCCACCGTATCACCCCGAAATGGTGAATGTAATGTCAGAAATGGTTCAGCCCGGCTCATTGTGGTCGCGCGTCCGGGCGATGATTGCCATCCGCAAAAAATACCCGGCCCTATGCTGTGGGGAACTGAGACTGGTGGATTGCGGCTCTGCGACGGTGGCCGCCTACCTGCGCGTGCAAGGGAATGAGCGTGTGCTGGTGATCCAAAACCTAAGCCCGGCTCGCCAGGAACTCGCCTGGACACTGCCCGGGGACGTTAGAGGATCTTTCATTAACCTGCTGACTGGCCAGGCGACGGAAATGCTGCAGGCAAAGGCGGCGTTCTCTCTTCAGCCTTATGAATACCGCTGGTTTTTGATTCAGTAATAAACTATCCAAAAAATTGGGGAGGAATCTGCATTTTGAGAGTGCGCGGCGAAGCCGCACATTCTCAAAATGCAGCGTTTAATATATTCGCATGGTAAAATCAGCCCGATTTCACATTTCAGGAGATCCATCGATGAAAATTGCCGTTGCCTGTGACCATGCCGGTTTTCCGCTTAAAGAGCACGTTCTGGAAACAGTCCGCCGCGCTGGACACACGCCGATCGACCTGGGCACCGATAGCACTACCTCGGTTGACTATCCGGACTACGCCGAAAAACTCGGGCACTTCCTTCAGACCGGGCAGGCCGAGCGCGGAATTTTATTGTGCGGTTCGGGTGTAGGTGCCTGCATCGCCGCCAATAAGCTCAATGGCATTTATGCCGGCATTTGCCACGATACTTTTTCCGGCCACCAGGGCGTGGAGCATGACAACATGAATGTGCTTTGCCTGGGGCCGCGCGTCATCGGGCCTGAACTCGCCAGTGAGATCATCACGGCATTTCTATCTGCACATTTTATCGGCAATGACCCCGGGGAGGAACGGCATGCCCGGCGGGTTGCCAAAATCAGAAAGTTGGAAATTAACAGGTAACACAATGACAATTCAAAAACTCTATTCACTGGGACAATCGCTTTGGTACGACAATATCCAGCGCCGCCTGCTGGAAAATGGCGAGCTGGCTGCCATGATCACACGGGGTGATATCCGCGGGGTCACATCCAATCCATCCATCTTCCTTAATGCAATCACCAAGACGAAGGATTATGAACCGGCGCTCGTCCCACTGGCCTGGTCCGGCTGGGATGCCGAAGATATCTTCTGGGAACTTGCCATTGAAGACATCCGGGATGCCTGCGACAAGTTCTCCACCATGTACCGCGAGAGCGAAGGGGCGGATGGTTATGTTTCGTTGGAAGTCAGCCCGGCGCTGGCACATAATACTGTCGCGACGCTGGCGCAGGCCAAAAGTCTCTGGGAGCGGGTGGACCGGCCGAACCTGATGGTCAAGATTCCCGCCACGCTGGAAGGCATTCCGGCCGTGCGCATGGCCATTGCAGAGGGCATCAATGTCAATATCACCCTGATCTTCTCGCTGGAACGCTATCAAGCCGTCATGCAAGCCTACCTGGGCGGGTTGGAAGACCGTATCCATGCCGGGCTGGAAGTCCGACAGATTGCCTCAGTGGCCTCCTTCTTCGTCTCGCGCATGGATGTGAAAGTGGATGCGCTTCTGGAAGGCATCGGCTCCGCCGAGGCGAAGGATTTGCGCGGCAAGGCTGCCATCGCCTATACCCGGCTGGCCTACGAAGCCTTCCTGAAAGTCTTTCGGGGTGAACCTTTTGCCCGTTTTAATGCGGCCGGATGCGCAGTGCAGCGCCCGCTGTGGGCATCCACCAGCACCAAGAATCCGGCTTATCCCGACACGATGTATGTGGACCAGTTGATCGGCCAGGGTACCGTCGATACCGTCCCGCCCCAGACCCTGATAGCCTTTCGCGACCACGGCAAGGCGGTGGAGGAAACCATCCTGTATAACCTGGATGGCGCGCGCCAGACCCTGGCTGCCCTGGAAGCCCTGGATATTTCGATGGATACAGTGACGGCGGAACTGGAAGCAGAAGGCGTGAAATCCTTCTCGGATGCTTTTACCGCCATGCTGCAAGCCATAGAGGAACGCCGTATGAATGCTGTGGGTGCGCTTGGCCCACTGGCTGGCTCCGTCAAACGCCGGGTTGCCAGCCTGATTGCCCACGCCGCTCCAGCACGCCTGTGGTCACACGACCCGACCTTGTGGACGGCTGACCCGGCCGGGCAGGAGGAAGCCCGCAAGCGCCTGGGCTGGTTGGATCTGCCGCGCAGTTCGCGGGCAGCCGTCAAGGAGATCAACGAGTTTACGCAGAAGGTGCACGCCGATGGTCTTACGCACGTGCTGCTGCTTGGGATGGGAGGTAGCTCGCTCGCGCCGGAAGTACTATCACTCATATATTCTGCTCTTACACCACAGGAGAGCCGTGGCGCCAAGAACAGTCTGACATTCTCCATCCTCGATTCCACCGATCCTGCACAGGTACTTGAGACCGCCCGCCAGTTCCCGCCGCAGCAAACGCTCTATATCGTCTCCTCCAAATCTGGCGGCACGGCGGAAGTCAATGCCATGTTCAATTATTTCTGGGAACAGACTGGTGGTGATGGAAATCACTTTATCGCCATTACCGACCCGGGTACCACGCTGGAAGCCCTGGCAAATGCACGCGGTTTCCGCAAAACTTTCCTGGCGGATCCAACCGTTGGCGGACGTTATTCGGCGCTCACTCACTTCGGGTTGGTGCCGGCCGCGCTGATCGGCTTCGATGTGGAACACTTGCTGCAGCGCGCCCGCTGGATGATGCGCCAGAGCACGGCTGCCATCAGCGGGGCGCGCAACCCCGGCCTGGTGCTGGGCGCCGTGCTGGGTCAGGCGGCCGTGGAAGGCCGGGATAAGCTGACCATCCTGGCAGATCCGTCGGTAGCCCCGCTGGGTGCCTGGCTCGACCAGTTGATCGACGAATCGAGCGGCAAACAAGGCAAGGGCATTGTGGTCATTGACGGTGAAGCGGTGGCGGAGGCGGCAAGTTACGGCGCGGATCGTATCTTCGTGTACCTGAGGCAAGATGGCAGCCTGGATAAGCAGGTGGACAGCCTGCGGCAGGCCGGAGCCCCGGTGCTGATCTTCGCTATCTCCGATGCCTACGACCTGGGCGCGGAGTTCTACCGCTGGGAAGCGGCCACCGCCTTCGCATGCGCCGTGCTGGGCGTGAACGCCTTCGACCAGCCGGATGTGCAGGACAGCAAGAACCGTACGATTAAGAAGATCGAGGTGTATAAGCAAACCGGCAAATTGGATGAGGGTCAGGCCATCTGGAATAAGGCGGGCATACAAGCCTTTACGAACCTGAACCTGGACAGTGCCGACCTGGTAGGAAGCTTGCAGGAATTTCTAGCCCTGGCGCAAGCCGGAAAGAACTATGTGGCGATTAACGCCTACCTGCCGCGCAATCCCGCTAATGCCAACTTACTGAACGAACTGCGCCGGGCCATCCGCGCCAGAACCGGTTGCGCTACCACCGTGGGGTTCGGGCCACGCTTCCTGCATTCCACCGGTCAGCTGCACAAAGGCGGCCCAGATTCGGGTCTGTTCCTGCAGATCACCGCCGACCCGACTACCGACCTGGAGATCCCCACCCAGAAGATGCGCTTCAGCGTGCTGGAACGCGGCCAGGCGTTGGGAGACTATGAGGCCCTGGCGGCCCGTCCGCGCCGCATCCTGCGCCTGCAACTGACTTCGCCCGATCTGCTGCCGGAACTGGTCAAAGCGATCAAATGACAACCAACCGGAGACCGAAGTTTCCAACCTTCGGTCTCTGCATAGCAGTACTGCTGCTCGTTTTCCTGGCGGCCTGTCAATCGCAGGCCGCTCTGACGTTAAAGCCGACGGATATATTCTTGCCCAGCTTAACCCCCAGCCCAACCGTCACGGAAACGCCCACGGTAACCCCATCCCCCACAGAGTCTCCCAGCCCGGCTCCGACCCTGTTCCCGCTACCGACTCTGGATCCACAGGCCACCCTTATCCCGTGTGACCGGCGCCGGCCCACCGCGGATGACCTGTTCAGCGAAGTTTCGGATAATTATGGGCTCGACCCCAACTATATACCCCCCGACCTGGTCAGGCTGGGAAATTACCTGCCCGGGCGAGTGACCCTGCCGGACATGCTCCTGCGCCAGCCGGCCGCCCAGGCGTTGGGGAAGATGATCAAAGCTATGCTGGCAGACGGCCTCGCACCCACTGTACTATCCTCCTACCGGAGTTACTTCGAGCAGGCCGTGGCTCACAACCGCTGGATGGTGCAGGACCCGGCCAACGCCAATGAAGTCAGCGCCCTGCCGGGGCACAGCGAACATCAGTTGGGCACTGCGGTGGATTTCGGTTCGCCGGAAATACCCGCTCTGACCGGCAGCACCACCGATCCGTTCTCAACGCTTTTCGACCAGACCAGCGAAGGCAAATGGCTGGCCCAGCATGCCTATGAATACGGTTTCAGCATGAGCTCTCCGCCGGGCGCACAGGCCCTGACCGGCCTGGCCTACGAGCCCTGGCATTACCGCTACGTTGGGGTGGAAATGGCAACCTATCTGCAAATGAGCGGCTATTACCTGGACGAATACCTGCTCAAGGTGCGCCCCCTGATACCCTGCCAGCCCTAGATAATGCCCGCCAATCTGCGTCCATCCTCAATAGTCGTTTAATTATTCGTGTGGAGGCACGAGGATTAGCGAATTACGTTTTTTATATACCCATGATTGCCATGAAATTGCCAATAGGAAAGCAGGCGCCTTTGCAGTATGATTAAATTGCTTCTTGCGGAGAGGCTCATGCGTTATCGAAGCATCCTGATTTGCCTATTCATTTTATCCTGCTTGACCGCCTGCGCTACTGACCCCGGCAACCTGCCCTCTTTTTGGGGTGTCATAGGGACTGTTCCGGGTGTTCCCGCTATCCCAACGGATACGCCCACCTTCACCCTGACGAGCGTGCCGCCCACAGCCAGCGTGGATCGCCCGGCCACCTTTACACCGAGCCTGACCCTTTCCCTGACAATTCCACCTTCGCCTACCAATACGATTACCCTGACCGGCACCGTCACATCCACCGGTACCCGGACGATCACAGCTACTTACACTCCATCCCAAACCGCTACCGCTACATGGACTTTTACACCCAGCCTGACCTTCACGCACACCCTGACCCCCTCCCTGACCATCACCGGATCACGGACTGCTACGACCACTGCCACGCCGACGAACACACCCTCGATCACCTTCACCCTGACACAGACCCTGACCCCTTCGCTGACAGCGAGCCCCACGCATACATCCACAGCCAGCCCGACCAAGACGTTCACGCCAACATTGACGCTGCCCCCAAGCCAGACCGCCTCGCTAACTTCCACGGCCTCCAAAACGAACACACCCACCTATACGCCGTCGGAGACGGAAACGGCCACACTGACGAGCACTACCAGCCCAACCCGGACACTTACCCCAACATTGACTGCCACCCCCAGCCAGACCGCCTCTTTCACCTCCACATTCACCAAAACTGTCTCCCTGACTTACACTCCCAGCCTGACCGACTCGTTAACCTCAACCGCAACAGTAACAAATACAAAAACCAATACTGCATCACCCACTGCCACAAGCAGCCCGACATCCACGCCAACGCGAACCCCTACTCCAAAAGCAACTTTTACCGGCACCGCTACCACATCCAGATGCAACCTGGTCTATAATGGCGCCTTCGAGAGCCAGCTGAGGGTGTTGATTAACAACCAGCGCACCCTGGCCGGCCTGGGGACATTGACCGATTCCTATCCACTCGAGATCTCCTCCGAAATCCAAAGTGTAGATCAGGCGACCAATAATTTCCTATCACACACCGGCTCGGATGGTTCCACGTATTGGCAGCGTGAGGTGGCGGCAGGCTACACCGGCAGGTGGGGCGGAGAGATCATCTACGCCGGCTCGGGAGCCTATAACAACCCTCAGAGCGCCGTGACATGGTGGATGAACGACGCGCCGCATAAGGCCATCATCCTGGCCGATTACAATGATTTCGCGGCGGGTTATGCCTACTGCCCCACCGGCACGTATGGGGGATTCTTCACGGTGGACTTCGGACACAGATGATAACTGGAATCTAAACACAAAGGACACAAAGTAAACGAAGTTTTTGTGTTTTCTTTCGTGGTTCTTCGTGTCCCTTAGTGGCCTTCGTGTTGAATCTTCTTTTCTTAAACCGGATTCTCGTTGAGCTTCTTTTCCAGATCCCGCTTCCCAAACCCATCGAATATCCTCATCAAGAAGGGCACATTTGCCAGCCCGCCAATCAGCGCGCCGAGCAGGTTGGTAAACAAATCCGGTAGTGCCGGCAGGGCGATCCGGGCGGTGAAATCCACCCCGCGGCCATCCAGTTCGTAGGCATTCCGCCCCATTTTCCGGACGGTGGGGTCGTGCTCCAGAAAGTGGCGCAAGGCCAGGCGCTCGGATTCGGTCAGCCAGGCCGGAACATCCGAGGTGGCCTTGAACTGCGCGATCTGGGCCAGGTCCTGCAGGAGCTGCTTTTGATCTGCGGTCAGATCATTCAGTTTGGTGCGGAAATAAGTCACATCCGGGTCGGTCTGGACCAGCGGCTGGAGCCACAGGCGTTGGAGCGTTGTGCGGATGGCGTTGCGTGTGCCGGGCGTAGCGGTGTTCATCAGCAGGTCATCATCCCGATGAGAGGTCCAGTAGCCGGCCACATCCGGGCCTACCCGCAGCCCGTCGCACAGACCCAGGGAGGGCAGCACCGGCGCACCACAGGTCAGAAAATAAGCCTCACCGAGCGCCTCCCGGATGGCTTTCAATCCTTCCCGGTAGGCCACTTCACGCGGCATTCCATCCACATGGCGTTTGCCTGGCAGCGCTCCGGCATACAGGAAGTCCAGTTTGGCATACTCGTAGCCCCAGCCGCGCACCTTTTGCATCAGCGCCCGCAGCCAATCCAGCGCGGCCGGGTGGGTAATATCCAGGGCATACAACTGCTCGCCCCAATTAAAGCCGGCCGAAACCGGGCGACCATGGTTATTCCGGAGCAGCCAATCCGGGTGCTGCCGGTACAGGTCAGAGGAAGGCACCACCAGCAACGGCGCCAGCCACAACCCGGCTTTTCGCCCGCTGGATTTGATCGAAGCAGCCATGCCATCCATGCCGGCCGGGAACTTGGCGTTGGGCTGCCAGTCGCCAATGGCGACCTGCCAGCCGTCATCCACCTGGAAAACGTCGAAGGGCAGGTCGCCCAGATCGTGCAGGATCTTGAGCAGGCGCGCCTCATTGATATGGGTGTACAGGCCATACCACGAGCACCATACCCGCAGGGACTTTGCCACCCGCCCGCTGCCAAAGCGCGGCTTAAGCAAGGCGGCATATTGTTCAAAAAGCGCACTCTCCTCCCCCACGGCCACGAACCACTCCCCCTGCCCGGCTTCATATGCGCCTACCAGTTTATCTCCATCCAGGCGCACGTGGCTTTCCAACCCCAGGGCGCCCAAGAGGAGCACCTGCCCATCCGGCATTTCGACCGCCCCATACCAAGAGCCATGCGGGCGGCCCTCCGCGGCGTAGGCCGGGTCGCTCTGCATGGCGCGCAGACTGGAGGGCCGCATGGGACGCACGGGCCGCTCTGTCTCCACCCAAGCGGTCAGCGACCAGGATTGCCAGCCGGAGTAGAGATACATTTTGGGCATGGTAGGCAATTGCAGGCTGACGTGCGCGCCGGAGAGAAGCAGGCCGTCGTTGGTTTTTTGGATGGAATTGGCGGTAATCTTGAGTTGATCGAGGAAGGGATTTGGCATGAGGGTATCCTAGTAGAAAATGTCTGTTTACGAAATAAACAACCGCCAAAAAACGCGGATAAACACGAACGTTTGGATGAAGGAATGGATGGAAAGCGTGTCTAGCCATTTTATCTGTGTTCACCCGTGGAAAGAAGGTTTTCAACGGACCGCCTTCGCGGTAACAGATTCATGGAGGAAAATGGAATTTTCGTAGTTGGTGCATGGATAAGCAGATGAGGTTGGAAAACCTTGATTTTAGCGGGTTTGCGCGATCATTGGTTGAATTCAACGAGGAACAATTCCCAAAAGCAGGGTACAAGGGCCAGTGAAAAGGGATTTAAAAGCAGATCTTTGGCCGTTTTGGGGGGTTTCACGTAAGGCGAGCCTAAAGAAATGCGGTTATACGAAACACTCTAGGAAATTGATTATCCAAAAGCCGATGGAAAAAGTGCAGTTTTCAATCCTTTTTGCGCGAATTTTCCCGAAACAACGCGGGTTGAAAAGGGGATAAACAGACCTGAAATGTTTTTTAGAAGCAACCTGAGATGAGGGCAAGCAGACTGGCTATTCAACCCGGGAGGTGGACAAAAACGGCGGGGAACCGGTCAGGGCTTTGATGAAAGCGCCGCGAAGTTTACCCTTTTATTTGTCATCCGGATCTTTCGGTGGTGGGGCGACAAGTGTAGGATCACCAGAGCGACGCGGCGAATGCCGTAAAAAGGCGGGGATATCAAAGTCTTCTGAGTTAGAGTTCTCCGTGCTGATGGGTTTCTTGAGGGGATCGGCACCAGCATGTTCCGGATGGGGGGTATTCCCATCAAAGGAGTGATCTTGCTTTATATCAGCAGTGTGGGCGGCCGGCCGAACGGTTTTTCGAAGGGGCATACCATACCCTTCGAGGCCGGTGGCAATAATTGTGATCCGGATCTCATCTCTCATCCCGGGATCAATGACCGCCCCGAAAATCATGTTCACATCCGGATGGGCGGTCTCACGGATCAGGGCAGCAGCCTGGTTGACATCGAAGAGTGTCAAATTCGGCCCGCCGGTGACGTTGAACAGCACGCCACGGGCTCCGTCCATGCTAATGTCAAGTAAAGGGCTTGAGATGGCCTGTTCGGCAGCAATACGAGCGCGATCCTGACCGGAGGCTTGGCCAACCGCCATCAATGCCGCACCGCCCTCGCTCATGATGGAGCGCAGATCAGCAAAGTCCAGGTTGATCAGGCCAGGAACGGTGATCAATTCCGAAATGCCCTGGATGCCCTGGCGCAGTATTTTGTCGGCCATGCGGAAGGAATCTTGCAGACTGGTATTCTTGTCAATGATCTGGAGCAGACGATCATTGGGTATCAGGATCAGCGTATCGACAACCTCTTTCAGGTTCGTTAATCCCAGTTCGCTGGATTGCATCCGTTTGAAGCCTTCAAAAGTAAAGGGACGGGTGACCACACCAATGGTCAGCGCGCCAAGTTCTTGAGCTATCCGTGCAATGACAGGAGCAGCACCGGTTCCGGTACCGCCGCCCATGCCGGCTGTGACGAAAACCATGTCTGCGCCTTTAAGAACTTCGGTCAGGCTGTCGGCCGACTCTTCCGCAGACTTGCGGCCGATCTCCGGGTCACCGCCCGAACCCAGGCCACGTGTCAGCTTTTCGCCAATACGGACCCGGGTGATAGCCTTGGAGAGCAGCAATGCCTGTACGTCTGTGTTGATGGTGATGAAATCCACGCCTTGAATACCATCCTCGATCATCCGATTGACAGCGTTGCAGCCACCTCCGCCCACGCCGACAACCTTGATACGGGCAGATCCATCTGATTGTGGGGTTGATTGATCCACTACTGATCTCCTTGGAAGTTAATAACGTTTGAAGCAATCATTCTAAATGATCAGGTAATTCTTTATAAATACCCGAATGTTTCTTTACAAACATATTGCACTTGTCCCGGTGCCCGGCAGCAGAAACGCCGCCTGAATCCCAAGGGGGATTCCCAAAAAGTAGATAGCTTATTGTACAACCAAACCTTGGATGCGGCGCATGCTCAAACTAAAAGACACCGGGGATTTTAACAAACTCCTGAATCGGGTTTGCTCTCCTGATATATGAGAATATTAGTTGTGATACCAACATGTTGCGCAGTGGACTCATTTTCAGCTTTAAGCCTGGGAACTTCCATCCGCTCTTTGAGCTCTTCCACCTCGCCACAATTCGTTTCCCCTTTCTTTTCCAGGAAACGAATACCTGTTCCCAGTTCCCGGCTTCCAGTCGTTCTCTCGTCGTTCCGAGGTTAGAATATTCCTTTTCTTTCGTTTTACTCTGCCCCTTCCCATAATAAAAAAACCTCCGGATTTACTCCGGAGGCCTGATCTTGCCTAATTGACCCCTTTTTCCTGGAAGAACTGCTTGTATTTCATGTCGGACACCAGGATATGTTCGATCAGCCAGGTTTTCAAGTAATCCAGCAGGTCGGTGGGAACGGTCTTTTTATATACCATCGTTCCCATCGCCAGCTCGGCCGTTTTGCGCATGAAGGCAACGTGTTCCAGGCGATGGCTGGCGTAATCGGGGTAGGCGTATTTCTGCATAAGCCTCTCTTCACTGTTGAAATGATAATCGGCGTAATCGGTCATGCGGGTGAGGGTGTCGGAGATGGTCTCCGAATCGACTGTCAGGCCGTCCATGCCGAGCAATTGATTGAGAATGCTGACCAGCTGTTTGTGCTGGCGGTCGATCTCAGTTACGCCCACACTGAGGTTCTCGTTCCAGATGATCTTTTCCATGAATGCAGGTTTCCTTGAGCAATGAAATGATACAACAGCCTGCGAGTTTATCATAATATTGTCAGACAATGCAAGGAAATGGCGGCAACTTCCCTGATAATTGCACGCAGATCAGAGCGGATGCTGTGGATATGCGCTGATTTTCCTTCTTCCTTCTCCCTTTTTCCTGATCCCTAATTCATCCTTCTGCCTTTCCCTCCGGCACTTGTCTAGCAGGTACTTCTGTGGCATAATCCGGACATCATAAAGGCGAAGATGGGAACGAGTAGGCCTCACGCTGCTGGCAGCGAGCCCGGAAATAGTGCAAGCCGGGTCAGCGGGAAAGGCTGAAAATCCTCCCGGAGCCGCGATCTGAAAATAGCCCGACCATCGGGTTGAGAGTAGGAAAGCCGGAAGCCGACCGTTATCCAGGCAGGGTATCGCCCCAAGGCTGTACCCGTGAGCGCCCGCGAGGGAAGCAGAGTGGTACCGCGTGAGTCATCCGGCTCTCGTCTCTGAGTTGAGGCGAGAGTTTTGTGTTTATGAATGAGGTTTAACAATAAGTACACAAAGGTTCACGAAGGAAAAGATCACGAAGGTAACCCCTTTTTAAATACTTTTTCCCTTTTCACGCTCCTTTGTGCTCATTTGTGACCTTCGTGTTGAATCTTTCTTATTTTGGAGGCAAGTATGTTTAAACCGGTAAGCCCCAAACTGGATGTGACTGCCCTGGAAGAGGGCGTTTTGCAATTCTGGAAAGAGCACAAGATCTTCGAGAAGAGCAGCTCCGAGCGCAAAGGCGCGCCGGAATACGTCTTCTTCGAGGGTCCGCCCACCGCCAACGGCAAACCCGGCGTGCATCACGTGGAGGCGCGCGCCTTCAAGGATATGTTCCCGCGCTATAAGATCATGAACGGCTACCACGTCTCGCGCCGGGGCGGCTGGGATACACACGGCCTGCCGGTGGAGATCGCCGTCGAAAAGAAACTCGGCTTCAACAACAAGCAGCAGATCGAAGAGTACGGCATCGAAAAATTCAACGAGCTGTGCCGCAAGTCCGTTTTCGATTACATCCAGGACTGGGAGAAGCTGACCGACCGGATCGCCTTCTGGGTGGATCTGGGCGATGCCTATGTGACCTATACCAACGATTACATCGAATCGGTCTGGTGGATCCTGAAAACCTTCTGGGAGCGCGACCTGCTCTTCAAGGGCTACAAGATCGTGCCATACTGCCCACGCTGCGGCACACCCCTTTCGGACCACGAAGTGGCCATGGGTTACGCCGAAGCGGTCGACCCGTCCGTTTTCGTGCGCATGCCGCTGGTCGACAAGCCCGGCACTTCGCTGCTGGTCTGGACCACAACACCCTGGACACTGCCCGCTAACGTGGCGGTGGCAGTCGGCCCGGAGGTCGATTACGTAACAGTGGAACGCACCGTCCCGGAAACCGAGGAAGGAGTAAAAAGCGGGACAGAACGGCTCATTTTGGCCGAAGCCCTGCTGGAAAAGGTCTTCCGCGGTGAACAAGTAAAGGTGGTAGAACGCTTCAAAGGCAAAAAGCTAAAAGGGACCAAGTATCACCCGCTCTTCACCTTCATGCCGTTGGAAAAACCGGCCCATTTTGTGATCCTGGGCGATTTCGTCACCACCGAGGATGGCACTGGCCTGGTGCATATCGCCCCGGCCTTCGGCCAGGATGATATGGAAGTCTCCAAAAAATATGACCTGCCCGTACTGATGACAGTCGGTCCGGATGGGGCGTTCCTTCCGCAGATCACACCCTGGCGGGGTGTCTTCATCAAAGATGCCGACCCGTCCATCATCTTGGACCTGCAGGCGCGCGGCCTGATGTTCCGCTCGGAGAAATACACCCATACCTACCCCTTCTGCTGGCGCTGCGGAACACCCTTGCTGTATTACGCGCGTGATTCCTGGTACATCCGCACCAGCAAGTTCAAGGACCGCCTGGTAGAGCTCAACAACAAGGTCAACTGGGTGCCCGAGCACATCCGGGAAGGCCGCTTTGGCAACTGGCTCTCTAACAATATCGATTGGGCGCTCTCGCGCGAGCGCTACTGGGGTACACCCCTGCCGGTGTGGGAATGCCCGGATTGCAAGAACCGCGAATGTGTCGGCTCGGTCAAGGAACTTTCCGAAAAAGCCGGGCGCGACCTGTCGGAGCTGGATCTGCACCGCCCGCATGTGGACGCCATCACCTGGGCCTGCGCCAAGTGCGGAGGCAAGATGAGCCGCGTGCCCGACCTGATCGATGTCTGGTTCGAACTCGGGCTCCATGCCGGTGGCCCAATGGCACTATCCCTTCGAGAACCAGGAGCTGTTCGAGCAGCAGCACCCGGCCGATTTCATCTGCGAAGCGGTGGATCAGACGCGCGGCTGGTTCTATACCCTGCACGCCATCAGCACCCTGCTGTTCGACCAGGAGTGCTTCAAGAACGTGATCTGCCTGGGTCTGGTGGTGGATGCCAACGGACAAAAGATGTCAAAGAGCAAGGGCAATGTGGTCGACCCCTGGGACGTTTTGAATGAATCCGGCGCGGACGCCTTCCGCTGGTATTTTTATACCTCCGCCCCGCCCAATGCCGAACGCCGTTTTGCGCCCAGCATGGTGACGGACGTGGTAAAGAACTTCACGCTAACGCTCTGGAACATCTACTCCTTCTTTGTGACATATGCCAACCTGGACGGCTGGAAACCTGCCGCCCTACCCCTCCTTCCCACAGGGCAGGAGGACAAGGGGACCGGAGCGCTGGACCGCTGGCTGCTTTCCTCGCTGAATACACTGGTACGGGATGTAACCAAAGCCTACGAGGCATATGACGTGCCGGGCGCCACCCGCCCGATCGAAAGTTTTGTCGAGAGCCTGTCCACCTGGTACCTGCGCCGCTCGCGCCGGCGTTTCTGGAAATCTGAATCCGATACCGATAAACAGTCCGCCTACTCCACACTCTATACTGCACTGGTGACCCTGTCGAAACTTCTGGCGCCGGCCATGCCGTTCCTGGCCGAAGAGATGTACGGCAACCTGGTTTGCTCGATGGACCCGAGCGCGCCCGAGTCGGTGCACCTGGCGGCCTGGCCTAAAGCCGACGAAACGCAGATCGACGAGACGCTCAACCGGGAAATGGAACTGGTGATGAAATTGGTTTCGCTAGGACACAACGCCCGCCAGAAAGCCAACCGGAAAGTACGCCAGCCGCTGGCCGAAGCGGCCTTCGCCCTCAGCCGCCCGGACGAATACCACGCTGTGGAGACCTACGCCGACCTGATCACCGACGAATTGAACGTCAAGAAGGTGCGCCTGCTGGATACCACACTGGAAGCAGTCTCGTTCTCGGTCAAGCCGCTGCCCAAACAACTGGGGCAGAAATACGGCAATAAATTCCCCGAACTGGCCAAGGCCATCCGCGCCCTCGATCCCAACGAGGTGGCCCCGGTCTTCCTTTCCGGACAATCCGAAAAGGTGGTGTTGGATAATGTGACCTATACCATTTTGCCGGAGGATGTGGAAGTGCGGGCGGATGCCAAGACCGGGTTCGCGGTTGCTGCAGAGGGCGCCTACCTGGCCGCCCTGGTGACCGACCTGACCCCCGAATTGGTGCGCGAAGGCATGGCGCGTGAGTTCGTCCGGCGCGTGCAGGACCTGCGCAAGACCGCCGACCTGGATGTGGCCGACCGGATCAAGGTCAATGTGGTGGCCACACCGGGCTTGAAGGAAGCCATCGAAGCCAACCGGGATTACATCACCACCGAAACCCTGACGGTAGAACTTAATTATGCCGAGCCTGTTGCCTGAATCTGCCACCGCTTCAGATGAATTTGACGGTGAGAAAGTGACGGTGGGACTGGTGAAGGCATGAGGGAGCAGTCACACCATCATCCACTAATACCATTACGTGGCACTCGTTCACACGAATTTCCACTAATCAAGAAATAAAAGCATGGATTGGTGAAAACTCATGGTATGAAGTGAATTTATGCGACGCGCTTCCCAGCGCGTCGCATGTTTTATGGCAGCTATACCGAAATTCTTAACAGAACGGATAAGCCCCTTTTGGCCGGTATCGAATATAATTTCAGCCATTGAGGATAGTCTGTTGGAATATTTCAATTTAATTGTTGACACCTTGATAGACAGGAAGCAGGTTGGCTGATGGCGGAAAAAATACGCTGCCGGGTGGTGGAGATCCAGGAGCATGGGGAGCAAGTCTATAGCCTGTTCCTTAAGCCGGAAATCGCCCGCCCCGTCCTTCCTGCCGGGACAATACCTCAACCTGGCTCTGGATGAATACGAGCCTAGTGTTGCCTGGCCAGAGAGCCGCTCCTTTTCCATCGCCTCCGCGCCGGCCGAACGTAGCCGGTTGCGCATCACCTATGCGGTCAAGGGCCATTTCTCCACTCGAATGGGAGCGGAACTCCATGTAGGCTCTCCAGTCTGGGTTGACATGCCCTATGGGGAATTTATCATCAATACCGCAGGGGATGTCTGCCTGCTGGCAGGCGGCACCGGCGTGGCAGCTTTCACGGGTTTTCTGGCTGGGCTGCCAGCCGCGTACCCGCACCAAGTTCATCTTTTCTATGGAGCCAGGCGGCCCGGCCAATTGATTTACCGTTCATTGGTGCAGGCGGCTGCCCAGCACTGCCCAGGCTTGCAGGTGCGCTATTTTGCCGAACAGGAGTGGGATGGCTCGGATTGCCTACATGGGCGAATCGAGGCGGAGACCGTTTTCCGATCCGTTCCGGTTCCACTCGCCTGACCTACTACCTGGCCGGGCCACCCGGGATGGTGCAAGCCCTGACGAAGGGCTTGATCGGGAGAGAGGGTGGAATGCGGGGAAGATCATGGCAGAGGCATGGGAGTAGGAACGCCTGATCCATTCAGAGCGGTCAATCCGCCGTGAAGATGAGGCACGGCATGCTATAATTTATGAAAAATAACAATGCACCCATGGGCTGGGAACGCTATACCCTAATAATCAGGCTTTTTATGAGGCAAAATTGGATTTTCCAGAACCAGCCATAAAGCAAACTGAAGCAATTCCTGCCGGGAATTACGTACACACAGCCATTTTGCCACCCAAAGGCTGGGCGCCTCTGGCACTGGGAGAATTGTGGAAATTCCGGGAATTGCTTTTCTTCCTGACCTGGCGTGATATCAAGGTGCGCTATAAGCAGACCGCGCTCGGCGCAGCCTGGGCCATATTGCAGCCGGTGTTAACCATGATCGTGTTCAGTATTGTTTTCGGCGGGCTGGCCAAACTACCATCGGAAGGCATCCCCTATCCGATCTTCACATTTACCGCACTGCTGCCCTGGCAGCTTTTTGCCTTCGCACTGACAGAGTCATCCAACAGCCTGGTGGGTAGCCAGAACCTGGTCAGCAAGGTCTATTTCCCCCGGCTGGTGATGCCATTTTCGTCGGTATTGGCAGGGGTGGTGGATTTTGCGATCGCCTTTGTGGTACTGATGGGAATGATGGCTTTTTACGGTATCCACCTGACATCCAGCCTGCTGCTTCTGCCAGTTTTCCTGCTGCTGGCGCTGGCCAGCGCCCTGGCGGTGGGATTATGGCTCTCCGCGCTGAATGTCAAATACCGGGATATCCGCTACGTTGTGCCATTCCTGACGCAGTTCTGGATGTATGCCACCCCAATCGCCTATTCCAGTTCACTTATCCCGGAAAAGTGGCGCTGGCTTTACAGCCTGAACCCGATGACTGGCGTGGTGGAAGGCTTTCGCTTGGCAATCCTAGGCAAGAGCAGCCTAGACGTATTCTCCCTTTGCATCTCGGCCAGCGTGGTAGTACTGCTCTTGATTGGCGGATTATATTATTTCAAACGGATGGAATCCGGTTTCGCGGACATTATTTAATGAGCGATGTAGCCATTCGGGTTGAGCATTTGGGAAAGCAGTACCGGCTGGGTGGGCAGCAGGTGCGCTATGCCACGTTCCGGGATACATTGGTTAACGCGGCCAAAGCGCCATTGGGCTGGCTGAAAGGCGAGCGACGCGCCCAGCCAACCAGCTTCTGGGCCCTGGATGATGTCTCATTCGAGGTCAAGCACGGCGAAGCGGTCGGCATCATTGGCCGCAACGGGGCCGGAAAAAGTACCATGCTTAAGGTCCTCTCCCGCATTACCAGCCCGACGCGCGGAAGAGTGGATATATACGGGCGGGTAGGTTCCCTGCTGGAAGTGGGCACCGGTTTCCACCCGGAGTTGACTGGGCGCGAGAACATCTTCCTGAACGGGGCCATTTTGGGGATGACCCGCCGTGAGATCATGCGGAAATTCGATGAGATCGTGGCCTTCGCTGAGATCGAGAAATTCCTAGATACTGCGGTCAAGTTCTACTCAAGTGGCATGTATGTGCGGCTGGCCTTTGCGGTTGCCGCGCACCTGGAACCGGAGATACTGGTAGTGGATGAGGTGCTGGCGGTGGGGGACGCTGCTTTTCAAAAGAAAAGTTTAGGAAAAATGGGAGATGTAGCAAAAGGAGGACGAACAGTATTGTTTGTAAGCCATAATATGGCATCAATTAGACAATTATGCCCGGGGTGTTTCTGGATTGATAATGGAAGAATAAAACAGGTTGGCCAAACCTCAGAGGTTATAGACAGCTATTTACGAGAATCAGATAAATCAAAAGGATTAGCCAATTGTATATTTCCAGAAAATACAGATAAAGAATTTCAATTACGCATTGGAAGGCTTGTCAATGAAGAAGGCATAGTTACCCAACAATTTGATTGCGACAAAGCAATCATAATTGAACTTGAATGTCAAGTACATCGCCGAATACCCGGGCTCTATGGCTATTTATCCATTACCGGAACAGATGGAACTACCGTGTTGGTGTCTGATAGTTTCGATGTAATCCCCAATCCACTTGATGAACTGCCAGTCGGATTATTCCTTTTGCGTATTACCATTCCCGCAAGGACCCTTGGGCATGGAGAATACGCTGTATCTCTCAATTTTACGAGTAGTTCAAGTATCCAAAATTTTAATGTTGATTCTCCGGGTAAAGTTTTAACATTCCACCTGAATGACCAGACATCTCAAAGAGGTAATGACCGCAATGGATACTTTAGTACCCTCTTGCCATGGACGGTTAGCCGCTTGTAGTGACTGCCGCTAGTCCAAGGAGCTGGGATTTTTGACTCGAAGATACAACTGTATAAGGCAAATCATATGCAAAGAAACTTTGGCGCCGATATTTTAACGGGAAAATCCATCCTCATAACAGGAGGAACTGGGTCCTTCGGAAGAAAATTCACTGAGATAGTACTGGCTCGTTATCAACCACGGAAGTTGATCATTTTTAGCCGTGATGAACTCAAGCAATTTGAGATGCGCCAACAATTTAATGAAGAGAGGTATAAGTGTATCCGCTATTTTATTGGTGACGTGCGTGACCGTGATCGGCTTTATCGGGCTTTTGATGGCGTGGATATTGTTGTGCATGCTGCCGCATTGAAACAGGTACCTGCAGCCGAATATAATCCAAGTGAAGCAGTTAAAACCAATGTGCTGGGCGCGATGAACGTGATTGATGCGGCGATTGATCATAACATTGAGAAAGTTATTGCACTTAGCACGGATAAAGCAGCTAATCCGATTAACCTTTATGGCGCTACGAAACTCTGTTCGGACAAACTTTTTATTGCCGCAAACAACTACTCGGGTCAACACTGTACACGGTTTAGTATTGTGCGTTATGGTAACGTAGTAGGAAGCCGGGGAAGCGTAATCCCTTTCTTTTTGAAGATGCGTGAGACAGGCGTGCTACCGATTACAGATGAACGAATGACCCGTTTCTGGATCACGCTTGAGCAAGGTGTGGATTTTGTGTTGACAAGTCTGGAGCGAATGCGCGGTGGCGAAGTGTATGTTCCTAAGATTCCCAGCATGAAGATGATGGATTTGGCTAGAGCAATTGCGCCAAAGTGTAAGATAAAAATTATTGGCATTCGCCCTGGTGAAAAATTACATGAAGTTATGGTGCCCGAAGACGATGCTCGACACACATTGGAACACGATGACTTCTTTACAATCATCCCGGCCTTTCACGATTGGGATTCTAAAACCTTTATAAATCTAAATGGCGGGAAACCTTGTCCGGAAGGTTTTCGTTATAGTAGTGATACTAATACAAAGTGGCTGACAGTGAATGAATTACGCACGATGGCAGGAATAACGGAGAAGGAAAATGACGGCACTGGCGATTGACGGAGGCGACCCCGTGCGCGCACAAATGTTACCATATGGACATCAATCGATCGGAGAAGATGATATCGCGGCGATGGCCCAGGTGTTACGATCGGACTGGCTCACCACCGGTCCTAGCGTTGCTCAATTCGAAGAGGCGTTCGCAGCACAGGTTGGTGCGAAATATGCAGTTGCGGTCAGCAACGGTACAGCTGCTTTGCATGCGGCGGTATTTAGCGCCAAGATCGGTCTGGGTGACGAAGTGATCGTTCCAGCTATGACTTTTGTTGCTAGTGCCAACTGTGTCCGTTATCAAGGCGCTAAGGTCATTTTTGCGGATATTCGTCCCGATACACTTAATCTTGATCCGGCTTGCGTGAAAGCAGCCATTTCACCGCGCACGCGCGCAATTGTCACTGTGGATTACACTGGGCAACCATCTGATTTGGATGAACTGAATGCTCTTGCCGAGCAATATAAGTTGAAGTTGATAGAAGATGCCTCGCATGCGCTTGGTGCGACATATCATAATCATCCGGTGGGTAGCCTTGCTCACCTTACCACCTTTAGTCTACACCCAGTCAAGCATATCACTACAGGGGAAGGTGGAGTAATCACAACCGATGATAACGAGATGGCAGCTCGCCTATGCCTCTTTCGTAATCATGGTATTACGAGCGATCACCACCAACGCGAGATAACCGGCTCGTGGTATTATGAGATGGATGAGTTGGGTTACAACTATCGGCTCACCGATTTTCAATGTGCGCTTGGATTATCCCAATTAAAGAAGTTGCCCAATTGGCTAGCGAGGCGGAAGGAGATTGCTGCTCGATACACTACGGCTTTTTCCAAGCTTGCAGAAATCCAGACACCCTCAGTTCTACCTAATTGCGAACCCGCATGGCATTTATATGTGAATTCGTTAAACCTTGAACTTCTCCGGGAGGGGCGGGCGAAAATCTTCAAAGCATTACGGGCCGAGAATATTGGTGTGAACGTACATTACATCCCAGTGCCTTGGCATCCATATTATCAGCGGCTGGGTTACGTTAAAGGGCAGTGGCCGATAGCAGAGGCCGTTTATGAGCGAATCATTAGCCTGCCCATTTGGCCGGGCATGACAGACTTGGATGTCGCTGACGTTATTAAGGCTGTAACCAAAGTCGTTGAGGCATACCGGGCATGAAAGTCGTGGCAATTATTCAGGCACGAATGGGTAGCACTCGTTTACCAGGAAAAGTACTCCTCGATTTGGCTGGTGAACCAATGCTGGCGCGAAACGTTATTCGAGTATGCAATGCCAAATTGATAGACGAAGTGGTTGTGGCAACCACAACCAAGTTTGCCGATGATGATATTGTGGCTCTTTGTGCTCAACGTAGTTGGCCCTGTTTTCGCGGCAGTGAAGAAGATGTGCTCGATCGTTACTATCAAGCCGCAATCAGGGTCAATGCAAATGTTATCGTTCGTATCACCTCCGATTGCCCCCTCATCGATCCTGGTCTAATTGACCAAGTGGTGCGCGCATATCAGGCGAGTCCGCACGTTGATTATGCAAGTAATATTTTGCAACCACGTACGTTTCCGCGCGGCTTAGATACTGAAGCGTTCGGGTTTGATGTACTTGAAAGATTATGGCATGAAGACACGAACCCAGCTACACGCGAACATGTGACCATGTTCATTCACAAGAATCTCCCGGCGTTCCATACGCGTGGAATCACACATGTGAAAGACTTCTCGAGATTACGGTGGACAGTCGACACTGAAGAAGATCTAGTGCTTATTCGGAAAATCTACGAGCATTTTGGGAACGATGCATTCTCGTGGAAAAATGTGCTGTCGCTTTTAGATCAAAATCCGGATTGGCATGCAGTGAACGCTCATATCCAGCAAAAGGAGATTTGATTGATGACAGTGGATCATACACTGCTCATTCGCGCAGATGCAAGCACAGTAATTGGCACTGGACACGTTATGCGTTGTCTTGCACTCGCACAAGCTTGGCAGTTGGACGGCGGAAAAGTTGTCTTCCTGAGTCACTGTGAAAGTAACGCGCTTCGCCAGCTTATTGTGGAAGCGGGTATAGAGTTCATTTCTCTTACCAACCCGCATCCTGATTCACAAGACTTGCAAGCTACACTGGATTCTTTACGGAGATGTACGGATGAGGCTAAAGAAAACTCTACGTGGTTGGTTCTAGATGGATACCACTTTGATCCGGGATATCAACAAGAGGTTAGAACCGCAGGATACCGTCTGCTTGTTATCGATGATCTGGCGCATTTTCCGGTGTATCACGCAGACATCTTGCTCAACCAGAACCTTGGTTTTGATAAATATAAATACAAATGTGATTCGGATACTACCTTGCTATTAGGTTCGCAGTATATGCTCTTACGGCAAGAATTTCGAGCTTGGATCGGATGGCAGCGACAAATTCCAAAAGTTGCAAATAAAGTATTGATAACCATGGGCGGTAGCGATCTGGATAATGTGACTCTAAAAACAATTTATGCTCTAGAAAATGTGGATGTGATTGGATTGGAGGCAGTTGTTGTAGTAGGTAGTAGTAATCCTCATTATAGAATTTTGCAATCGGCAATCCACAATATGCAGCTGAATATTCATCTGGTGAGTAATATATCGAATATGCCCGAATTGATGGCTTGGGCAGATGTGGCAATTTCAGCCGGAGGAAGCACATTTTGGGAATTAGCATTCATGCAATTACCTAGCTTGGTAATTGCTATAGCAGATAACCAATCTGATCTTGTAAAACAATTGGAAGATTCAAAAATGGCAGTAAATTTGGGATGGCATCAAGATATAAGACCATCCCTGATTACCCAAAGCTTGACGCGCCTCCTTATGTCATATGAAGAACGCACCGCACTGATGCAACGAGAGGAGGCTCAAATAGATGGAGATGGAGTTGATCGGGTATTGATGCGAATTCAAGGCCATAAAATCCGGCTACGACAGGTGAGAGAAGAAGATAAATACCAACTTTGGAAATGGGCAAATGAACCTGAAGTTCGCACAGCTTCGTTTACAACAGATACAATCTCTTGGAATCAACATGTAGGATGGTTCGCAACAAAAAAAAAGGATCCAAACTGTGTGTTCTATTTGGCACTTGATGATGCAGATATACCACTAGGTCAGGTGCGCTTTGATATTGATAACAAAGAGGCTACGATTTCGCTGAGCTTGGATGTAAAATATCGCGGTCAGGGTTATGGTAGCCAACTAATTACCCAGGCCTCGAAAAAACTTTGCCAAGAATGGCCAGTCCATTTCATTCACGCTTTCATTAAAAGTTCAAACGAAACATCAAAACATGCTTTCCTCAAGGCAAACTTCTTGGAGGATAAAGATGTTGTAGTGCATGGACAACCAGCCAGGCACATGGTTCTTAGAAATGATAGGATTCTATGAGACAGACGATTGAGATAAACGGCCGCAATGTTGGACCAGGTGAATCAGTTTATATCGTTGCCGAGATGTCGGCTAACCATGGTCAGAAATTCGAGCAAGCTATCAAGATTCTCGATGCAGCCAAGCAAGCCGGCGCAGACGCTGTTAAACTGCAAACATACACTCCAGACACTTTGACAATTAATTGCGATAACAAATATTTCAACACTAAGGGCACAATTTGGGAAGGCAAAAATTTTTACGAGCTATACAGTGAGGCATATACACCGTGGGACTGGCAACCGAAACTGAAAGAAATCGCCGAGAACTTAGGCTTGCATTTATTTTCTGCACCCTTTGACTCCTCGGCGGTGGATTTCTTGGAGAAGATGAGTGTACCTGCATATAAAATCGCTTCTTTCGAAATTGTGGATTTACCGCTTCTCCGGAGAATTGCCAGAACCGGTAAACCAATCATCATGTCCACTGGCATGGCTACATTGACTGAGATTGACGAAGCAGTACAAACGGTCCGGGATGCCGGGGGGGCACAGCTAGCCTTACTCAAGTGCACAAGTGCATATCCTGCCTTGCCGGAAGAAATGAACCTACGCACAATTCCTCATTTGGCTGAAGCTTTTGATGTGCCGGTGGGGTTATCTGACCATACACTCGGTATTGCGGTGCCAGTAGCGGCAGTAGCGGTAGGTGCGTGTATCATTGAAAAACACATTACTCTTTCAAGGGCAAACGAGGGACCAGACAGCGCGTTTTCCTTAGAGCCTCACGAATTCAAGGCCATGGTCGAGGCAGTGCGCGTTGCAGAAAAAGCACTGGGCGTGGTTTATTATGGCGTAAGTGAAGCCGAAGTCAAGAGTTGTGCATTTCGGCGGTCGCTGTTTGTGGTTAAGAATATGAAGGCGGGTGAGCTATTTACCGACCAGAATATACGCTCGATCCGACCTGGTTATGGATTGCATACCCGGTATTTGCCCGAAATCCTAGGCCGGCACGCCTGCAAAGATATTAGTTGTGGCACGCCCTTAATGTGGTCACTTATAGGTGATATTTCAGAAAATGGGTAGATAGGACAATGCTAAACTCCTCTGATGAGCCTTGTGTAAATTAGCAGGCCAAGGGGGAGGGAACCATTTGCATTTACGCCATCTAATTCGCACAAGACGCTACAGGGCGCAGCAATGATGGCGCTTAGCAGGGGTAGATGTTTCAGAAGCGATGAAATTTAGGAGATAGGTTAGATGAGATTAAGGTCTTTACGCAATTTTGTTGAGGATTGGATCATCCCACCCGCCTTTTTGCGCGCGGGCCGTAAATTAGGAAGCCGAGAATGGACTTTTACTTCTCGAGAGGCCACACTTCTTGCTCGCAACGCCAAGTTTCACAATATGTACTTTGGTCGCCGCTGCTTTGTAATCGGTAATGGCCCATCCAGTAACAATGAAGATCTGACACAACTGTCAGGTGAAATCACTATCACCATGAATTGGTTTAGATAGGCATCCAATTTTGGATATTTGGAAGCCTACATTTCACTGCATAGCCGAACCAGGAAATGGTAAGTGCTGGGAAAACCCTGATTATTTGTCGCATATTCTGGATAGACTTGATCCTCAAGCTTATTTCATGAGGAGTGACACAATAGATCACTTTAAACAGATCAATTTTCCAAACATGAATCAAGTTCATTTTGTAAAGATGGCGGGATGGGCTTCACCTGAGCGTACGATCGATCTTACTAAACCTATTCCTAATGCACCGGACACTTGTGTATTAGCGACAATGATAGCGATTGCGCTTGGCTGTTCACCGATTTTCTTGCTTGGAGTCGATTATGATTGGTTGAGCCACCGTTCCCTGAATCGCCATTTTTACGACACATATGATCAGGTAGATAAACCCGAGGATTTGAGTAAGGAAAGCTATCTGCAAAATATGAAACAATCACAATATTGTTGGAGTAGTCATGAAGCGCTTCGGGAAATCGCCCTTCGACGAGGTCAACGCATCTATAACGCCACAAATGGCAGCTTTCTGGATGTATATCCGACAGCAAATTTAAACGAAGCACTCGAGGCCAAAGATAATCAAGAGACCAACCTTCGTTAAATGTAATAATTGCTTAATGAGCAAGAAATGGAAATGTTACATTCTTCCCTAGCAAGGTGTTAAGCTGTTATCACAGGCTGTCTGGATTTCTCAAGGAACACTTACCATATTCTGGTTTCAGAGCAGCCCAATCTATAAAGCCCTTAGTTGATTCCGGTAAAGTGGCTCAAGCCAGTGAAACATCCCGTATTGAAGTCGATTGCATCAAAAAGTAAGTGTCAAACGTCCGAACTTGGTATTCGTTATTACCATTTTTTACCTACATAGCAGGGAAAGCGTTACGCTCGGTTTCTAGATGTGAGGACCTCATGAGGTTGACTCCGAAAGAAATTCTCAAGTTGGTTATGCCACCGGCATTCATTCAGTTAATAAATAGACTGCCGCGTTTCAGATAGGTTCCCTATCGAGTGGGAATATGTTCCAAATGGTTGGGTTTATATCAAGATGCATCCAGAGGTCAAGGGCTGGAATGTTCAGAACGTGCTGGATATTTACAAGGAAAAATGGCCAAGGTTCTTAGCGATGATACAAGGTACCGGACCGCTGGGTGTGGCGCATGAATCTGCCATGACTACCAAGGAAGAAATCAACAGCCACAACACAATGATGACTTTTGGCTACTGCTTGACACTGGCAGCTCACTGTAAAGAACGGCTCTCCATGCTGGATTGGGGTGGTGGGATTGGACATTATTATCTACTAGCCCAGGCGCTTCTGCCCGGAGTAAAGATTGAGTATCATTGCAAGGATGTACCCATTTTATGTGAGCATGGAGCGCGGCTGTTCCCAAACCAGCACTTTACCTCAAATAATAGTTGCTTCGAGCGCAGCTACGATTTCGTCCTTGCGAGTACATCCTTGCATTATACAGAGGATTGGCAAGGTTTGCTGCAACGACTGGCCAGCGTAACATCCGACTATCTGTACATCGCGAACCTGCCCTGTATAGAGCAAGCTAATTCTTATGTATTTGTCCAGCGCCCCTATCAATATGGTTACAATACAGAGTATTTGGGCTGGGCTATAAATCGTACCGAATTTCTGCAAACTGCGAAACGCTCCGGATTGGATTTGATACGCGAGTTTGTTTATGGTTACCAACCAGTAATTCATGGAGCGCCGGAACAAAATAGCTACCACGGGTTTTTATTTCGGGCCAACCCAGAGAAAAAATATGAGCCGAGAAATCGATAAAATTCTGACAACATTGAAGATCCAGCCAGTATTGGTGGATATAGGTGCATCGGGTGCTCCACCAAAGGTTTGGGAATCAATTGCCCGACATTCAATATATGTTGCCTTTGATCCAGATCAACGAGAATTACACGATGTACCCGAGGGAAAATACTCTCGTTCAATCATAGTCAACAAAGCAGTGACAAGTATATCCAATCTGAGTGAGGCTCATTTTTATCTGACTCACTCCCCTTACTGTTCCAGCACGTTGCCTCCGGATGCCAATTCGCTGGCGAATTATCTTTTCTCTGATCTGTTTGTGGTAGAAAGAGAGGCATCTGTTCCTTCATCCACTTTGACCGATATATTTTATCAATTAAATTTGCAGAGTTTGGATTGGTTCAAGACCGATTCTCAAGGTACTGACCTGCGGCTATTCCAGAGTTTAAAGGATGAATTGCGCGATCGAGTATTGGCTGTGGATATTGAACCGGGACTAATTGATGCCTACCGGGGCGAAGATCTTTTCGTGGATGCCCATCAAGAGCTATTACACCAGGGGTTTTGGCTTTCTTCTTTGGATGTGGAAGGTGCGATACGGATGAGGCGTTCGACTCTTCAAACCATTGCAACTCACCATCAAGAATTGAATGATGCCAGCCTCTCTCAGGCAGTCCGTAAAAGTCCAGGGTGGTGCGAAGCCCGCTATCTGCGCACAATTGAATCACTTCGGGAGCGTAATGCAGAGGCGCGGGAATACGTTCTTCTTTGGGTCTTCACCATGATCGAACGGCAGTGGGGCTTCGCGTTGGACATCGCGTGCGCATACAACCAGCAATTTGCGAAGGATAGTATTTCCATGGTACTAAATGATTTACCACTTAGTCTGATTAATAAAAAAATCGTAACGTTCTGTCTATAACAAAACGGCTACTTCCAGGTCAATTAAAGCATTTCGTTAAGAAGCTGACCCAATGGTAACATCAACGGAAAGTCTTAACAATAAATGTGTACTAATCACTGGCGGTTTAGGATTCATAGGTTCTAATCTGGCCCGCCGGCTGATAGATCTTGGGGCTAAAGTAACCCTGGTAGACAGTCTTATCCCTGAATACGGCGGTAACCTGTTCAATATTACCGGCATTGTAGACAAACTGCGAGTTAATATTTCGGACGTTCGCGATACCGACAGTTTGCGCTATCTGATTCAGGGGCAGGATGTTCTTTTCAATCTGGCAGGTCAAACCAGCCACCTGGATTCGATGCAGGATCCTTACACCGATCTGGACATCAATTGCAAAGCCCAACTAACCATTTTGGAGGTGTGTAGAAAATACAACCCCGATGTCAAGATTGTCTTTGGAAGCACTCGTCAAATTTACGGAAAACCCGAATACCTGCCTGTGGATGAAAAACACCTTCTTCGCCCAACAGATGTCAATGGTATCAATAAAATGGCCGGGGAATGGTATCATATCCTGTATAACAATGTCTACGGGATTCGAGCCTGTGCTTTACGCTTGACGAATACTTATGGTCCTGGAATGCGCGTCAAGGATACCCGCCAGACATTCCTGGGAGTCTGGATACGATTGTTATTAGAAAACAAGCCTTTCGAAGTATGGGGTGGCGAGCAATTGAGGGATTTTACTTATGTTGATGATACCGTCGATGCTTTCCTTTTGGCAGCCACCCATGAACAAGCCAACGGCCAAGTCTACAACCTGGGTGGCTGTGAAGTGGTTAGTTTGCAGGAATTGGCTGAATTGTCAGTGAAGGTCAATGGCAGCGGAAAATTTCAGGTAATGGAATTTCCAGCTGAACGAAAACGCATCGACATTGGCGATTACTTTGCAGATGACCAAAAAATCCGCAGCATGCTCGGGTGGGCCCCGCAAGTCAATCTAAATAATGGACTGGCTCGAACTCTGGCCTATTATCGCTCTCACCTTGAACACTACTTATGAGGCAAATAACCCCAATCCCACAGACAGACCCCAAGGCAAATTACCTGGCACACAAAGCCAAGATTGATATGGCTATCCAACGTGTTCTGGATCACGGCAAGTACATCCTGGGGGACGAAGTGGAGGCCTTTGAACTGGAGTTTGCGGAATATATTGGTGTCAGCCATGCTATCGGCGTGGCAAGTGGTACAGATGCTTTGGAACTGGCACTACGGGCCTGTGGTATCGGTCCGGGTGATCTGGTCTTCACGGTCTCCCATACGGCAGTAGCCACTGTTGCTGCAATTGAGTTAGCAGGTGCAACGCCCGTGCTGGTAGATATCGATCCGATTACCTATACCCTGGATCCAAACTGCCTGGAGAATGCAATGGCCCATCCACCAAGCGGCAAGCCGAAAGCCGTCATCCCCGTACACATCTATGGACAGCCGGCTGATATGGTAGATATCCTTGAACTGGCACACCGTTATGGGCTGTACGTGATCGAAGACTGTGCCCAGTCACACGGAGCAATGTTGTCAGGGCGCATGACAGGCGTCTGGGGGGATATCGCTACATTCAGTTTCTATCCGACCAAGAATTTGGGGGCGTTGGGAGACGGTGGTATGGTTGTCACTTCGAATCATGATCTGGCTGAACATACGCGAGGGCTAAGGCAATATGGGTGGATGCAGCGTTACATAAGTGAGATTCCGGGTTGTAACTCACGACTGGATGAGCTCCAGGCAGCGATCCTGCGGGTAAAACTCGAGTATATCGAAGCAGAAAATACCCGCCGAATTGCTCTTGCTCCGCGTTACACAGCAGCCTTGACAGATAGCGGCCTGATCTTACCGACCTGCCGTGAAGATGCCAGGCATGTTTACCACCAGTATGTCGTGCGATCACCCCAACGAGGCACGCTTCAAGCTTATCTACTTGCTCAGGGAAATCGGAACCCTCATTCACTATCCCAAGGCTGTCCACCAACAGCCGGCCTACCAGGGGCGGTTACCCATAGCTGGAACATTGCCAAATAGCGAACTCGCCGCTGCCGAGGTGTTGAGCTTACCAATCTTTCCTGAGTTGACTGACGAGGAAGTGGATTCGGTGGCAGAGGCATGTCTTTCCTGGGAGCAGAGCTGATGTTGCTAACCCAATACCACTTTTGCACCTATTTTGACAGAAACTATTTGACACGTGGATTGGTACTTTACCGTTCACTGGTACATCATTGTCAAAATCCTTTTACGTTGTGGGTATTGTGTTTTGACCAAGACACTTTTCAGACGCTTGAACGCCTACATTTGCCAGAAGTGAATCTGATCTCCCTTGATCAATTCGAAGCAGATGACCCGGATCTCCAAAAGGCAAAGCGAGAACGCAGCCTAGTCGAATATTTCTGGACTTGCACACCTTCCCTGCCTCTGTATATTCTTAAACAACACCCTGAAGTTGATTTGATTACATATCTGGATGCTGATCTGTGTTTCTACGCTGATCCGATGCCGATATTTGACGAGATGGGAGACCGTTCAATTCTTATAATCGAGCATCGTTATCCACCTGAGCTTGAGTATCTTGCCGGTCCAGCCGGGATTTACAATGTAGGTTTCCTTTCTTTCCGGCGAGACGATCGTGGACTGGCGTGTTTGAATTGGTGGCGTGATCGATGTCAGGAATGGTGCTTTGTACGCATTGAGGATGGCAAATTCGGCGACCAAAAATATCTGGATAACTGGCCTGAGCTTTTCAATGGTGTGGTGGTCCTTCAGCAAAAAGGAGCTGGACTTGCACCGTGGAATATCATTCAATATAAGATTGAAAAGAATGAGGGACGTTTTTCTCTGGATGGTGATCCTCTGATCTTTTTTCATTTCCACGCCTTCAAAAGCCTTGCCCGGAATGTGGTGGAACCAACCATCCATCGCTATCGACTATCAGCTCAAATTATCGAGTATTTGTATTTTCCATACATTTATGCACTACAAGAAGCAGAACAGGACATATGGGTTGGCGATAGTAAAGGGCCACGGCCAAAAAACGCCTTGGCGCTGTTGTTTATGCCAGGTCTTCTGGAACAACGATTGCTCTTAATTTCATCGAAAAAAGAGGCTCTTGCGCTTTGGAGGCTCGGAGAACGCCAACACGACCGGTTATTGAATGGGATCAATGCCTTTCGGCACGGGGAATTAAAGGTCGCCCGCCGATTATGTTTTTTGGCAGTGTTACGTAACCCATTTGACCTTTTAGATTTACAAATTCTATCCATTCTTGCTAAAACAACTTTAACACAAGGTCAGGTTTTGTTTCTTAAGAGCCTGAGTGGCCGCGTGAATTAGGCAGCCAGCAAATTAATATGCTACCAAAAATATCCATAATAACTCCCAGCCTCAATCGCGCTTCCATGATTGGAGAAGCGATTGAAAGTGTTTCCGCACAAAATTATCCCGGGTTTGAGCATATTATTATCGACGGCGGATCGACAGATGGGACGGTTGATCTACTTGCCAAATATCCTCATATTCAGCTGGTCAGTGGGCCAGATAAGGGTATGTATGATGCTCTCAATAAAGGACTTCGTAGAGCGACAGGCGAGATAATTGGTTTCTTAAATTCAGATGATTTTTATGAACCCCGGATATTTAGTCAAATCGTTCATTTATTCGATAAAAAGAATGTAGATGCTGTTATCGGTAGCACTAAATTTTTTCTAGATGGATCTGCAAATCTTCAAGAACATATTTTCCAGCCGACACCGCCTCAACCGAGTAAATACTGGCATGACTTAATATTAGGTTCTCCTTGTTTTAATGCGTGGTTCTTTAGGAAAAGCGTGTTTGATTGCTTGGGATGGTTTGATTTCGATTATAAAATTGCAGGCGACCGCGATTTCCTGCTTCGTTTTGCATTAGAAGGGTTATGCTATGAACGTTTTAAAGGGGTTGTTTACCATTACCGGTATCACCAGGGTTCATTGACGATGAATCAAGATTGGCTGCATGTTTATCAAGTAATTAATGAAAACCTTCGATTGATTAATGATTTTTTCGATGATACACGGATGCCTCGATTTGCTCGAAAGCAATTGTGTCAATTAAGGACCAGGGAAACCATTACAGCTGCATCGCGCTCAATCAGATCAGGAAACTGGCGGCAAGCAAAAACCTATTCTATGCTTGGTTTTGGTTATGATCGTTTTTGGCCTGCAAAATTTGTTGTTCGCATCGTCATAGGAATTGCACGCACAATTGCTGGAAGATTTATGGAGTTACCCCCACAGATTTAATATTCAATATTCGAAAAAGGAAATTGTGACCAAGAAGAAGATTGCGATATTGTTTCCTGCTTTTTTCAGCGGAGGGGCTGAATTCATTACTGCCTGGATGCTTAAATCATTAAAGGACAAATACCAGGTTAGCCTTTTGACTCTTTCAGAAGTAGATATTTCTCAATTAAATCACCAATTCGGTACTGCCTTAATAAAAGAAGAAATTGATGTCCGGGTCATCTACCCAGGGATTAGCTTTATTAGTAATCCTCAAAGGTATTCCCTGATGACCATTCGCCAGCATCTTTTGGCCTATTATTATAGAAAAAATTGCCGGGAATTCGATTTGTCTATCGCAGCATTTAATGAGATGGACCTAGGAAAACCAGGAATTCAATATATTCATGTCCCCTTGTTTGGACATGGAAACGAAATAGCGCGTCAAGTTTTTCATTATCCAACCTCCCCTGCGAGGACGTTATATCAGAGAGCCTGCGAGGTACTTACCGGCTACTCAAATGCCCGAATGAAAAGAAATATTACACTCACAAATTCTCAATGGACGGCCAATCTCGTTAAGAAATCTTATGGTATTGAAGCACAAATATTATCTCCATTAGTGGTCTTAAAACCAGCTAAAATCCCATGGGGAGAAAGGGAAAATGGCTTCATTTTATCAGGACGGCTAAGCCCGGATAAAAACATTGAAACGGCTATTGAAATAATTCGCAAAGTCAGGCAGAAAGAACCCGATGCACATCTTCATATTCTTAGTAGCGGTTATGATTTGAGTTGCCGCAAGAAGATTTTGGATCTTATTGACCAAAATTCACAATGGTTGTTTCTTCAGGAGAATTCGAAGTCGATCTGAATTTGCACGAATATTGTCACAACACCGATATGGGATTCACGCCCGCCGCGAATGAAACATTTGGGATTTCAATTGCAGAAATGGTTTATGCCGGATGCATCCCATTTGTTCCATCAAAAGGTGGGCAAATTGAAATCATCGGGGATAAACCCGAGATTCAATTTGAATCTATTGATGAAGCAGTTGATAAAATAAACCAAATGCTGTCTTCTCCTGCTCAACAAGATAAGATTAGGGAATGTCTGAATGGGAAAAGAGATTTGTTCACCCCTGAAAACTTTAAGAAGAAATTAAATTCCGTTGTTGATAGTGCAATAAATTAGTTTTATGGAAGTTCTAAAAATTCTACATGTTCATAATTTCTACACACAACCTGGCGGTGAAGATACAGTCTTCGCCGCAGAAGTTGCCATATTGAAAGAGCGTGGGCACAATATCATCGAGTATACCGATACCAATGCTCGCATACAACAAATGAGTCCTTTCGCAGTTGCAATCCAGACCATCTGGTCCCAGCCAACCTATAACAAATTATATAAAGTCTTGCAAAAAGAAAAACCCGACCTGGTTCATTTTCATAATACATTCCCACTGATATCCCCAGCAGCTTACTATGCCTGCCGTTCAAGCAAGATACCTGTTATTCAGTCATTGGATAACCCACGCCTGATCTGTCCGGCGGCGACATTCTATCGAATGGGCCGGTTATGCCAGGATTGCCTTGGGAAAACGCCACCCATACCGGGTATTATCCATGGATGCTATCATAATTCTCCCTTACAAACCGCCGTGATCGCTTCCATGCTGACATTTCATCGCTGTATCAAAACTTGGCAAAAACTATTAGATTTTTACCTTGTGGCCACTGAATTCTATAAGCAAAAGTTTATCGAGGGCGGTCTTCCGCCAGAGAAGATCATCGTCAAACCACATTTTATCCAATCTGTTCCTGTGCCCAGAACTCCCAAGCATAAAGGAAATTATGTACTCTTTATCGGAAGGCTGGATCCTGAAAAAGGTATTCGAGCCCTGCTTAACGCCTGGCAAAAACTGAATATCCCGTTGATCATTCGTGGAGATGGTCGATTGAAAAAAGAAAGCCTGGAGTTTATTCAAAAACATCAGATGAATTCGGTTAGTATTATCGAAAGACTTTCAGAAATCGATCTCACGCAATTGATCAAGAATGCCCGATTCCTCATCTGGCCATCAGAAGGCTATTATGAGACTTTCGGCATGGTTGCCATTGAATGTTATGTCCAAGGCGTCCCGGTAATTGGGTCGAATATTGGTGTCATGGCAGAGATCGTTAAGGATGGCGAGACTGGTTTGCTCTTTTCTCCGGGGAACTCCGCCGACCTGGCATCCAAAGTGGAATGGTTATGGAACCGTCCTGAAGAATCAGTACGCTTGGGAAGCAATGCCCGCCTTGAATACGAAAATAAATACACATCCGAGCGAAATTATAAAATGCTGATGGATGTATATTCTTCGGCGATATCAAATAAAACAAAATTGAAATGATTAAGCTAAAAAGGGTTAATGTTCTTGGTGTTGGGGTGAGTCCGATCAATATTCAGATGGCTCTAGAAACCGTAAATGAATGGATTAAAACAGATGCGCATCAATATGTCTGTGTAACTGGCGTGCATGGCGTTATGGAAAGCCAGCGGGATGATAAGTTGCGTAGTATTCATAATACCGCCGGGCTTGTCACGCCTGATGGGATGCCGCTTGTTTGGTTAGGTCATATGCAAGGTTGTAAACTCATCCAGCGGGTTTATGGTCCAGACCTCATGGTCGCGCTCTGCGAACATTCCATTGCGCGGGGATATCGTCACTTTCTTTATGGAAGTAGTCCAGATATCCTGGAGCGATTGGCAGCAAATTTAAAAACGAGATTCCCTGGATTACAAATAGTTGGGATGTTCTCACCTCCTTTTCGGGCTTTGATGCAAGAGGAAGACGATCAAATCATTAGCGTAATTAATTCCGTCCAGCCACATATTATCTGGGTGGGTTTGGGCACACCAAAACAAGAATACTGGATGTCCGAACACATGGGAAAAGTTAATGCACAGGTTATGGTAGGTGTTGGTGCAGCATTTGATTTCCTTTCAGGATTCAAGAAACAGGCCCCCCTCTGGATGCAAAAAACGGGCCTAGAATGGTTCTTTCGACTCCTCAATGAGCCACGTCGATTATGGGAACGATATTTACGAAACATACCAACTTTTTTGATATTGGAGACGGGCCAATTGCTCCACCTTAAGCATTACAATATAAATGAGTAGAAACTTAATAATTTGTCCCATGCTTTTTTATATACCATCTTCATAAAATATGACGCAATAAAAAACATCCAATCTCCTTATATCAATCTTATAGACGAGAGCGTTCGGTAACTTAACAATTTCATAGGGAAGCCAGAACGGAGGCACGGCTGCGATGGAATTCGGGGCGCTGGTAGCGTTCGGCTGCGAGAGCGACCGCCAGAGCAGCGCTGTAGGTGAGCAAAACGAATTGGGTCACCCGCAGCAATGTGAAGCACTGGTAATACTTCAAACCGAAGTACCGTTTCATCCAGGCGAAATGGCGCTCAATATCGGTGCGAGGATATATGACCAGTCTTTTCCATTGTCTGAGGAAGAACGGGGTTGCCAATTTGCGTTTGCCAGCCCGGCGCAAGTTGTAGTTGATGGCTGGATGGGCATGCAAGAAATCATGAACGACTTTGAACATGCGCCAATCGAAGTAAGCCGAATCGGCATAGACGACCAGGACCCGGAAGCCATAGATAACAGCCGCCATCAAGATCACGAACCAGCCGACCTGCGAGTCATGCACACTGGCTGGGGTGACCAGGATGAAAACTGGCAAGTCAGCCTGACGGCACAGGACGGTATGCACTTTGTAGCCGAAAACGGCAGCTTTTTTGGCATATTTCTGCCAGGTCGCGTCCGGATCAGCCTTATACCAGGCTGGTAACAGGCTTGCATCCACGATCAACTCCTGTCCAGTGACTACTCCCAGGCGGATCAGTTGGGCCACCAGCCCTAAAAAGAAGAAAAAGAAGGGCAAAACCCCTAAAGCCATGCGCCGTTCCCAGTACTGGCCCTGAGAAATTGACCGTCCTGAAAAGCCAAGTGCCTGTGCCAGAGAAGGATTACTTTTGACGTGATCAATGATCTGCTCATACGATTTTCGCCAGACCGTCTGTACCACTGCCATCAGCAAAATGCTGCTGTCGGCATAGATCGGATGAGGCCCACCCGGTCCACGTTTCAAGCGTGGTCGGGTAAACCGCAAACTGATCGTCAATGCCCAGAGCGCCAAAGCCTGAGCATGGATCACGCTCAACAATTGCTCCGGGCTCCAGCTTCAGCTTGCCGTGCGGTTTGCCGCCGATCGGCGACAGATCCAATCTGGGTACCGATCGCAAGATTGCGCCGCCCAGGCTTTCAGTGATAAACTCCATCGTGACTACTCCGTTTTGCGAGAGCAAGTTTGTTGTGGCAAACGAATCTTACCCTCCTCTGCGGAGTAGTCAATTCCTATGCAATTGTTAAAGTACTATTTTGAGTTACCGAACGCTCTCATAGACTACTAATTTATGACTCTCTATTCGAAGATCTATTTATTCATATTTCCTTTTTTTCGCAAAAAGAGGATGAGGAATTTTGTTAAAACCTTTTCGCCAACCAGGGAAACAAAAATTCTGGATATAGGAGGAACAACCTACAACTGGAATCTTATAGACTGTCAATCACATATAACCCTATTAAATTTAACAGTGCCCCAAGGCATACGATCTGAATCTAAAAATATATTTTTTATTGAAGGCAATGGGCTATCTTTACAATATCAGGATGCTTCATTTGATATTTGTTATTCAAATTCTGTGATAGAACATGTCGGAACATTTGAAAATCAAATTAAATTCGCAAGCGAATTGATGCGCGTTGGGCGCCAAGTTTGGGTTCAAACTCCCGCATACTCTTTTTTCTTCGAACCTCATCTTTTAACCCCTTTTATCCATTTTCTTCCGAGAAAATATCAGCGCAAATTATTAAGAAACTTTAGCGTATGGGGTTGGATGGTACGCCCGAGCCAACAGAAAGTGGATGAGTTTCTATCTGAGGTCCGCCTAATCACGTATAAGGAAATGGTTCAATTATTCCCACGCTGCGTTATCCATGTTGAAAAATTTCTGGGCTTTCCCAAGGCATATATTGCAGTAAAAAAGCAGACAATTTCCTGAAGATTGGGCAGATATGCTCCGGCGATTTTCGATCAACTTTGCAATCTTCTGAGAGACAGCTGAACATAAATTAGGAAAGGATGGATTAATGGTTATGACCTATACTAATATACTACCAAGTGGTGGGGATACAGGCACATCGTTAAACCTCCGAAAGAGGATTGCATTCATTCAAAAATTTGTGGATGTTCAAGGAAAGAAGATAATTGACTGCGGGTGTGGCACAGGGCAATATCTAGAGGCGCTTCTAAGTCTTGGCGCAGATATAAATGGTATCGAGTACTCCAACGAAAAGGTGACCCGATTAAGCAAGAACACAATGGGATTGCTGAGAGAATCCAACGAGGAAATATAGAAGCTATGGATTTTGAGTTTGATTTATTTGATATTGCTTTACTTAACGAGGTGCTTGAGCATGTTCCGAACGATAAGTTGGCCTTACGAGAAATTTGCCGCGTATTAAAACCAAATGGTATCATGATGATATTCTCTCCGAATCGGCTTTACACTTTCGAATCACATACTGTTTATCTTAAACAATCAACTCGAAGACTTCCCATTGCCGTGCCTTTTCTCCCTTATATACCATTGAGTCTGGGACAATATTTTTTTATTTTTTACGCACGAAATTATTGGCCGTTTGAATTGAGGCATAAGCTTCGTGATTGTGGTTTCAAAATTATAGCAACAAGTTATTTCTGGCAAACCTTTGAAAACATATCCGGAATTCAGCCTAAGTTTATTAAAATATATAAAACCAGCTTTGCGAAAAATGTTCGCTCTTTTAGAGCAAATTCCAGCGATTAATATTTTTGGGGTTTTCCAAGCAATCATTGCACAGAAATAAAATTTTATGCCATATTTCATTTATTTCCTATAAGGTTCACCATTCCATGCTTAGGCGCTTTTCGATCAACTTTGCAATTTTTTCCATGGTTCTGGATGCTTTTTGGGTAATCGTCGGCCTGAAAGCGGCAGAGTTAATCCGGCCATTCCTGGATGGAATTCCCTTCTTAAAATCCATCCCAGAACAGGTCGACCTGCCACCAGGCATTTACATTATTTTCGCACTTATCTGGGTGGGCATCTTCTCGGCATTTGCCATTTATGATGGGCGGAAATTCCTGCGGGCGGTGGATGAATTTGCCATGCTCACACTGGCAAGCCTGATTGCATCGGGAGCGATGGCAGGCTTCCTCTATTTATCCTACCGGCAAATCTCACGGGCATTATTCTTAATCTTTATTCTGATCGCATATCTATTATTCCTAACCTGGCGGGGGATTGCCAGGCTGGGATTCCGCATGCGCAGGGATGGGCCAGATGTTTCCCGCCGTGTGCTGATTGTGGGTGCCGGTCCTTTGGGAATCCGAATTGGGGAACAAATCCAGAAGGCACGCATAGAAAATATGCAATGTGTGGGGTATGTGGATGATGAAAAATTGGAGAAATCCCCAGCGGACCTTCTGGGAAAATTCAATGATATTCGTAAGCTTGTAACAGAATTCGCCATCACGGATGTGGTGATAGCCCTGCCTCATTCCGTCTACCCCAGGATGAGCGAAGTAGTTAATAAAACCACCGACCTGCCGGTCAAAGTATGGGTGGCCCTGGGCTTTTTTGACCTGGCCTTATATAAAACGGATATCGAAGATTTTGCCGGGGTCCCGATGCTCGATCTGCGTGCACCGGCTTTGAGTGAATACCAGCGCTTGGTGAAACGTGGATTTGATCTGTTCTTTGGAATTCTGGCTACACTGCTGGCTCTGCCTCTGATGGCCTTGATCTCTCTGTTAATATGGATATTTGAGGGAAGGCCGATCTTCTTCGTGCAAAAACGTGTCGGGGAGAATGGAAAGATCTTTGAAGTGTACAAATTCAGAACGATGGTAAAGAATGCTGAACTAATAAAGAATGGAGTAGAACGAACCGACGCGGAAGGCAATTTAATTCATAAGAGTGAAAATGATCCACGCATAACCCGCATTGGAAGTATTCTGCGAAGATTCAGCCTGGATGAATTTCCTCAATTATTTAATGTGATTAGAGGAACGATGAGCCTGGTCGGCCCCCGGCCGGAATTGCCTTTCCTGGTTGAGAAATATCAAACCTGGCAGCGCAAGCGTTTTGCAGTCCCACCCGGGATGACCGGGTGGTGGCAGATCAACGGGCGCAGTGAACGCATGATGCACTTGCATACTGAGGATGATCTGTATTACGTTAGCCATTATTCCATCTGGCTGGACATAATCATCCTTATCCGTACTATCTGGGTGGTACTTCTTGGGAAGGGCTCTTATTAAATTGGAATAAGGATACACCTATGCGGATGAAATTCCTGGACCAGTTCATGGATATGCTTGCAATCACCTTTATCCTTCTCTTGGCAAACTTGCGAGCCCTGAGGATTTATACTCTTTTTCCCGCAACAGATAGCATTTTCGCACCGGCCTGGCGCGAGATCGCGTTGTGGATCCTGGCAGCCGGTCTTGTTGTATTCCTATTACGGCGGCATTCGTTATTTAAAACCTACCTGAATGCCTGGAAAAAAAACTGGCTGCTCTTCCCGTTCATTGGCCTGGCATTTATCTCCCTGGCCTGGTCTGTCTCGCCGGTTGCATCATTATACCGGGCGCTGGAGTTGCTTTTTACCACATTGATGGGAGCCTACATTGGTGTTCGTTATAACCTGCGCGGTCTGATGAATATCCTGTTCTGGTTTGGGACTGTGGTAGTTCTCTTTTGTTTCACTTTAGCCCTGCTCTATCCAGGAATAGGAACCATGTTGAATAATCCATATTATGGCGCCTGGAATGGGATATTCTGGCACCGAAACCACATGGGAAGTATTGTGGCTCTGCTGAATAGCATCTTTCTACTGCGCATGATTTTGGAGATCCGGGCTCATAAGAACATTGCCTTTCTGGATGGTATCTTTTATCTATTTTCTTTATTTCTTGTTGGCCTCAGTCGTTCAGCCACCGCATATATTCTTCTCCTGGGTTTGAATTTTTTAATCGCACTGATAATCGTTTGGTTAACATTCAAGTCTCGCCTTCGCCCCTTGCATTATTACCTCGCTGCCAGTGTGCTGGTACTCGGCTCTATCCTGGCCTTTGCGAAAATTAATTTTATCCTGGGCTTATTTAACCGCGATACTTCAATAACTGGTCGTGTGCCGATGTGGATGTATTTGATTAAGAATTTCATCAGCCAGCGCCCATGGCTGGGATATGGTTTTGGTGCCATGTGGACAATCGAATCTTTCCGCGTCCAGGTTCAGCATGCGGTAGGCTGGTTGTATCCTGTTTTGATCGGCGACAACGGTTACTTGGATATCCTCCTTCATTTGGGCATAGCTGGTTTGATCGTTTTCATCCTGACATTGGCTGGCATGTGCTTTCGGACTGGAAAATTCGCATTTCACAACCTGACAATTGAAGGTTTTTTTCCTTTTATTGTTGTCATTTACGCACTGGTGGCGAATCTCAGTTTCAGCCTTTTTCTGGAGACCGAGTTCATTTGTCTGGTTATTGATGGTTATTAGTTTTTTCATAACGGGCTCCAGAAACGATAAAGTTGTTATGAATGAATAACTAATTTGGATAGCCAGATAAGTACGTGAAAATCGTTTGTGGATATGCTCGAATTACAATAAATATCCCATCCTTTTAAATGGATCCGGCTCGGTTTGGGTTAATCCGGTAGGGCTAGATTGACAATCGCTCCTCAAGTAGATCGTCCCGGGCGAAAACCAGGTTCAGGTAACCTGCATTCTGCTGGGCATTTTTCCAAAAATATTACAACAGCAGTTGCGTTCCCTGTTGTGGAAACTATGCGCCCGACAGACAGTCAGGGTGGTCGGCTATGCCGTTCAGGGACAGACTGGAATGGAGGTAGGCAAGGGACAGAGTTAGCCAGTTGCTCGGGCAAGTAATGGATGCGAGCATCTCATCCCAGACAAAATACATCCATACTTTTATATTTGTGCTGTGCCTTCCCGAAGCGATCTAGCCGTTTTATGGGCTTAGCAGCGCAATGTTCAAGCTGGTTCGTATTCTGCTGACAAAAAAAGCCGCAGGCCCGGGAAAATCATCCGGGCCTGCGTGTGGTTAATCCAGGTCTTCGACCAATTCCATGGGCATGACGGCTACGCCGACCACGCCCGGGCCGGTATGGACGCCCAGGACGGGGGAGATGCGCAGGATCTCCAGCTTCTTGATGTTCAGGCGCTGGCTCAAGGATTTCGCCAGAACATCAGCGCTTTCGGCAAAGCGCCCGTGCAGGACGGTCGCCCACAGCGGGATGGAACCATACATATCCGCGATATGGTCAACGATGGTGCCCATGTTTTGGGTAATGGTGCGGCCTTTGGCCAGGGTGGTGTATTTGCCATCCTTGTGGTCCACCCGGATGATAGGTTTGACCTTCAATACGGAGCCCATCAGGGCCTGGACGCGCCCGATGCGACCGCCGCGTGCCAGGTATTCCAATGTTTCAAGGGTAAAAATCACTTCAGTATTGGCACGAATCTTTTCCAGCCGCTCCAGAATGGCCTTAAGGTTCCAGCCGGCCCTGGCAGCCCGGGCGGCAGCCAACACCTGGAAGCGTTCACCGCCGGAGAGGGTCATCGTGTCGACGATACTGACCATGTTTTCCTTGATGTGCTCCGCGCCCATGCGGGCGGAGTTAATGGTTCCGCTCAGCCCGGATGAAATATGGATGGAGAGGATGCTCTTACCGGCGTCAGTTACTTTGCGGTAGATCTCGTTGAAAACGCCACTGGAGGGTTGGGCAGTGGATGGAATGGCGGGACGCATGGCCTCCAGGCGGTTGTAAAACTCATCGGCGGTAATCTCAATAGCATTGACTTCACCTTCTGGAAATTGGATGTAAAGGGGTGCCTGGACGATGCCCAGCGCTTCCAGCTCCTCGGCAGGCAGATCTGCAGCGCAATCAGTAACTATTTTCATCAAAGTCTCACTTTCAAAATATATCCGAATATTCAGTTAGTATTTATCCGAAAATCAGGGAAAACCGTATTTGAGTGTTAGGGGCGGAGCCACACACACTCAACATGCGGGCTTCGCTTGAATTTTAGGATAGGTTTTTAATTATATGCAAAATTGGCAGCATTGAAAAGCCGGCTTAATGAGTTGTCAAGAAATTGTAGGGAGAATCGCAACACAACGATACTACTTTTCATGCAAGGTTTCTAATATTTGCATCCCAAACGCATCCAATCTCCAGGGAGATAGCGGCATGAGTGCGGAGAGTTGTTCAAGGTTCTGGGGGTTTTGCTCGGCAATGGCATGCATCCAGGGTTTTGGCAAAACCACATCCGATTCGACTTCCATTTTCTGGGCAGCGCTTTTGCGCCAGCTCGAGAGGGCATTCAGCCGGTTAAGCATCAACGGGTCCGGCCGATCCGAAAGGGGGCGATGAACCGGGGCGGCTTTCTTGCCCCGCCCAACCGCTTTGAGGATGTCACTGCCAAAAACGTAGATCTGCCTGGGTGTCAGGTTGAGGGCCTCCAGGTCGGTCTCGTTCCTGGGCGCAGCCAGCGCGATGGAGACCAGACGTTTATCGTCCATCACTTTAAAGACGGGCCGGCCCATATGTTCAGCCTGGGCGCCGCGCCAGCCACACAGTTCCTGCAAAATGGCCAATTGCTGTCTGTTCAGGTCGCGGGTGCCCTTGACACGCTGCCAGGCCGGAAGGTCGGCCCGGGTGGCCCCGTTCCCGGTAGCCAGGCGGGTAAATTCCTCGCAGGCCAGCTCCCAGCGGCCGCGCCGTTGCAGCTCGGCTTGCAGACTGTCGCGCAAGTCCAGCAGGTGGTGCGTATCCAGACGGGCATAGTTAAGCATTTCATGGGAAAGCGGACGTTCGCCCCAATCCGCCTTCTGGTAGCGTTTGTCGAGGGTGATATCAAGCTTTTCGGCCAGCATCGAATCCAATCCAACCTGTTTATAGCCAAGAATGCGGGCCGCCTGCATGGTATCGAAGATGTTGCTGAAAGTGATTCCGAAATCACGCTTCAGACAGATCTGGTCATATTCGACGGCGTGAAAAACCTTTTCGATTTTCGGATTACTGAAGAGAGGGGCAATGGCAGAGAGATCGTGTAAAGCCAGCGGATCAACCAGGTAGTCAGTTTGGGGGGTGGAAAACTGGATCAGGCAAACCTGCTCCCGGTAGGCGTGCAGGGAATTGGATTCAGTATCCACTGCCAGGCGGGGCTGAGAGGCCAGGCTGTGGGCCAGCTGGGCCAGGCTGGCAGGATCAGCCACCCAGACAGGTGGGGGAAGGTGCAAAGACATGCCCTGATTATATCCGATTGGAAAAGAATGGAGTGCAGAGAAAAATGGAATCAGGTGATCAGGTAATAAGGCGATCAGGTGGGTGGGGGAACAGAGATATGATGACCATGGTACCAAGAAGGGGGCTTAATTTTAACGAAATGCTGACATTTTTTTAGCATTTTTCCGATAATGTCCGCGTATATTAAGAGCGTAACAACAAATTCCATTTTTTCAGAAGGAGGTCCACAATGTCCAATCTTACTCGTTGGGAGCCCGTACGTGAAATGATGACTCTGCGTGAGGCGATGGATCGGCTGTTCGACGATGCCTTTACCCGCCCCATCAGCATGAGTGGAGGCTCCGTCGTCCCCGCAATCGATCTGTTCCAGACCGAAGATGAGGTGGTCGTGAAGGCTGCTCTGCCCGGTCTCAAATCGGAGGATGTGCATATCTCTGTTACCGCTGATGTGCTGACCCTCTCCGGTGAATTCAAGCAGGAGAATGGCAAGAAAGAGGCCGCCTATTCCATCCGCGAACACCGCTATGGTTCATTTGAGCGTTCGATCATGCTGCCGACCGACGTGCAGACCGACAAGGCCAGGGCGGATTTCGAGAACGGCGTTCTGACCATCAGCCTGCCCAAGGCGGAATCGGTCAAGCCGAAGACGATCAACATCAAGGTTAAATAGGGACTGATCAAGTACCCGGTTCTTCTCACAGGAACCGGGTACTTTTTATTTACTGGCAGGGCGAGATTAATTCCGACCTACTTTGATGGAAGGGGGTGTAAAATCAAGTTGTTACGCTATTAATAAAGATAAATCCAAACACACGGGTGCCTGCCCACGCCAATACCGCAAATACAGGTGCGGCACAATGCAGGCAAAGACCACAAAGTACACCAAGGATGGAGAAAAAAGGAAGAAATTTTTGGATTCTCCTGGTTCCCTTTTAATTCTTGGGGTTCTTAGTGTTTGAGAGATTTTTTTGAAGAGGAGCTGCTATGACGATAGTTCTGGATGGTTCTTCCCTGAGCATTGAGAAACTGGTGGCGATTGCCCGCTTTGGCGAAAAAGTGGAGCTGGCTCCAGTAGCCCTGGAACGTATCAAAGTCTGCCGGGCCATGCTGGAGGAAAAGCTGGCGGCCGGCGAGACGATGTACGGTGTGAACACCGGCATTGGTGAATTCTCAGAGAAGAAATTAAGCGACGAGCAGGTGAAGGAATTCCAGAAATACCTGATCTACAACCATGCCGCCGGGATCGGTGAGCCCGCGCCGGTGGAACATGTGCGGGCAGCGTTGGTGGGACGCGCTAACGTCCATGCGCACGGCAATTCGGGCTGCCGCCCCGAAATCACGCTGACCTTTATCGAAATGTTAAACAAGGGTGTCACTCCTGTAGTGTGCCAGAAAGGGTCGGTCGGGGCCTCGGGTGACCTGGCGCCAATGGCGCAGGCGGCACTGCTGCTGATGGGAGAAGGGGAAGCCTTCTACCAGGGCGAAAGACTGCCGGGGTCCGAAGCCATGCGGCGGGCCGGTATCCCGGTGCCCGGATTGATGGCACGCGACGGCCTGGCAGCCATCAATGGTTCCAACCTTTTGACGGCCATTTCGGCCATTCAAATCTATGATATGGAACGGTTCCTAAAGCAGGCCGAGATCGCTGCAACCATGTCGATCGAAGCGCTGCTCGGCAATCTCAAGCCTTACCATTCCATGTTGCACGAGTTGCGCGGTTTCAAGGGCGCGGTGACGAGCGCTGAAAATATCCGCAAGATGGTGGAAGGCTCGGACCTGTGCACCGGTAAAATGAAAACCAAGGTGCAGGATGCCTATTCGATGCGCTCCTCTCCGCAGGTGATCGGGGCAGCGCGCGATGCGATCGCCTATGCCCGCACACAGGTGGAGATCGAGCTAAATGGCGTGGGAGATAACCCGATCTTTGTGCCCGAACTCAAGCTGACGCTGACCGGCGCCAACTTCCAGGGATCGCCGGTAGCCCTGCCGATGGATATGGCCGGCATTGCCATCACGATGGTGTGCGTGCTGGCGGAACGGCGGTTGAACCGGCTGACCAATCCGGCGCTCTCTCAAGGCCTGCCGGACTTCCTGGCGCACGAACCGGGCTTCTACTCCGGCCTGATGTTGTCGCAATACACGGCTGACCATCTGATCGTCGAACAGCGTATTCTGAGCGCGCCAGCCAGCATCCTGTCCATCCCGGCAGCGGCCGACCAGGAAGACTTCGTCTCGATGGGCATGAATACCGCCCTCAAGAACGGGCAGATCCTGGATAATGCCTATGGCGTGCTGGGGATCGAGTTCATGGCAGCCGCCCAGGCGCTGGATTTCCGGACCTTTATGCCAGGCAAGGGTACCCAGAAGGCACGTGAGGTCATCCGCAAGCACGTGAAGCACCTGGAGGTGGACCGACCGCTTTACCCCGATCATAATGCAATGAAGGAACTGGTAAAGTCCGGGGAGATCCTTGAAGCAGTTGAGCAAGAAATTGGCGAGCTCGGCTGATAATCATTCTCTTGCCAGACACGAGATGCCTTACAACTCCTAAAAGTTTGACAGTCGAATGCTACCTATTGGGAGACCAATATGATCCTTAGCCAAATCAATCTTTGTTCGGATGTGCTGATGACACGCTGCTCAGTGAACATACTGCTGCCACAGCGCAAGCCAACTGACCCGCACGACAATTTCCATTCACCCTTCCGGGTGCTGTATCTTCTGCATGGCTATTCGGATGACCAGACCGCCTGGCAGCGCTGGACTTCCATCGAGCGCTATGCCGAGGGCCTAAACCTGGCGGTGGTAATGCCGGCTGCCCAAAACAGCTTCTATACCGATATGGCACACGGTGGGAAATTTTTTACCTTCCTTACCGAGGAGTTGCCAACACTGCTGCACGAGCTCTTTCCGCTTTCAAGTGCACGCGCAGATACTTTTGTAGCCGGCTTATCAATGGGCGGGTATGGTGCTTTCAAAATGGCGCTCAGCCGACCTGACCAATACGCAGCCGCTGCCAGTCTTTCCGGCGCAGTCGATATCGCAGAAGTGATAAAACGAAACAACCAACCCGATAATCCAGCCTGGTTGGAACAGATGCAGAATATTTTTGGAGACCTGTCGAAAGTGCCGGGCAGCCTGCATGATCTTTTTAACCTGGCAAAGAAAGTCTCCCTAACCGGGAACAAACCGCGCTTGTTCCAATACTGTGGAACCGATGATTTCCTTTATCAGGATAACCTGCGTTTGCGTGACTTTATCCGCCCGTTGGGTTTCGACTACACCTACGAAGAGACACGCGGCGGCCATACCTGGGACCATTGGGACAGGACAATCCAGAAGGTGTTGGGCTGGCTGGCGCTCCAATGAAAAAACTAAGTTTCCTTACCAAAACTTCCTTGCTTCTGTTCTTCCTATTTGGCGTCGATAAAGCCCTGGCCTTTCTGCGCCAGATCATCGTGTCACGACAGTTTCAATTATCGGCGCCATATGATGCCTTTAATTCGGCCAACAGCCTGCCGAACCTGCTGTATTCGCTGATCTCGGGTGGGACGCTGGCGATGGCACTGATCCCCATCCTTAGCGAAACCCTGACTGCCAGTGGCCGGCGGGATCTCTGGAATGTTTTTTCGCGTGTTGCCAATATTTTCTTCCTGACCGCAGCTGGCGTGGCCGCCCTGATCGCCGTATTCGCCCGGCCGATCGTCGGAAGCCAGATCGGCATCGTTCCAGGCTTCTCGGCTTCCCAGCAAGTATTAGTGACGCACCTGATGCAATTGAACCTGATCGCCACATTGATCTTCTCGCTGAGCGGATTGGTAATGTCAGGCCTGCAAGCCAATCAGCACTTCCTTTTCCCGGCCCTGGCGCCGATTTTCTACAACATCGGGCAGCTTTTTGGGGCGTTGGTGCTCTCACCAAGCAAACCTTATTCCTTCGGCCCGGTGCATTTACCTGCCTTTGGGCTGGGTGTGTACGGGCTGGTTTACGGCGTGATCATTGGAGCGGCGCTGCACCTGCTCATTCAGGTACCCGGGCTGGTGAAATACCAATTCCACTGGACTCCATCGATCAGTCTTAAGGATGAACGCGTGCGGCATGTGCTCAGGCTGGTGGGGCCGCGCCTGATCACCATGTTTTTCATCCAGGCAACGTTTATCGCACGCAACAATCTGGCTTCGCGTTTACCGGAAGCACTGGCGGTGGGCGCCATCTCGGCCCTGACGATTGGCTGGGACCTCATGCAGGTACCGGAAACGCTGATCGGCACCGCCATCGGGACGGCGCTCCTGCCGACCATCTCGGAACAGGCCGCAGCCAACGACTGGGAAGGGTTTCGGGCAACCATCCAGCGGGCCGTGCGCGTATTGGTGGCGATCTGCCTGCCGGTCGCGGCGATACTTGGTGCGGTCATCCATCCGCTCATACGCACAGTCTTTGGCCTGAACGAAGCTGGAACCACGTTGCTCACCTGGACGGTACGGGTTTATCTGCTGGCACTGGCAGGAGAGTCTGTGCTCGAAGTGGCGTCGCGTGCATTCTACGCACGCAAGGATGCCCTGCGCCCGTTGGCAGCTTCCTTCATCAACACGGTACTTTTCATTGGCGGCGGAACGTTGATCCTTCTGCGCTGGCCGGAATGGGGCGCGCCCGGCATCGCATTGCTCGAAATGGCCTTCACCGTAGAGGCCGCCATCCTGCTGATCTGGCTCAACCGCCTGCTCCCGGCGAAAGTCACCCTCGGTACTTCGCTGTTGCGTGGATTGGCCGGGGCGTTGGTGGGCGGAGGCCTGGCCTACGCCCTGGCACTATGGCTGCCGCTCTCGGGTACCCTTTCGAGCCTGCTGGCCCTGCCGGTGGGTTTCGCCGCCAGCCTGCCGTTCATCTGGCCGGAAGTAAAGCTGCTTTTGCAGTTGTAGGTTCATTGGAATTACCGTAATATGCCGCAAATCGTTTGGCAAGATTAATCTCGTCTGATGAATTTGCGCTGGATATTTGGGACCCCGCGCTGGCTCTTTTGAAATCCAATCATAGAAAAGCCTCTATTGAATGTGTTAAGGTATAATCGCACGCATGTCTGAAAACGAACTGAATGATACACAACCGAGCACGATAGGCATGGAAGCTGCCCCGACAACGAAGAAAAGATTCCCGGGTTGGCTGGCAGTCCTGGTCATGGTCGTCTTGATCGCGATCGGCATTTTGGGCGGCTATGGTTCCGGCATGAACAAGCGCTATTCCGCCCAGGGCACACAGGTAAACGGGCAGCTCCAGGCGCAATATCAACTGGGTGTACAGGCTGTAAATGCGGGCCAATATGCTGTTGCCAAACAGCATTTCGAATATATCATTCAGAACTATCCGGATTATCCAGGCGTAAAGAGCGCTTATACGGACCTGCTGCTGCGCATGATGATTACACCCTCTTTAGTCCCATCTCCAACTCTGACGGCTACCCCAACGCCTGACACCCGCGGTATTGACCAGGTCTATGCTGATGTTACCGGGCTTCTTTCTGTTTCGAATCCAAATGTTTGTGCAATAAACTGGGACGATATAATCACCAAACTTGATACCATCCGCAAGGACGATAGCACATATCACGCAGCCCAGGTGGATGGGATGTATTACATGGCCCTGCGCAACCGGGGGGTTTGCAAGATCTATCCGCAAGCGTATGAGCCCAACGCGTCCTGCGCGAGCCTCAATATTAACCTGGAAGGGGGCATCTACGATCTGACCCAGGCCGAACGGTTCGGGCCCCTGGATTCAACCGCCTCGGCACTACGCACATGGGCGCGCCTGTATATTACCGGCGCCAGTTTCTGGGATCAGGATTGGGTGCAAGTCCAGAATTATTTCGGCCAGGTCATGGCCAACTATCCCAACCTGGCAGATGCCTCCTGCACAACTGCGAAGGACCGTATCCGGCAGGCAGGTCTCGGTTATGCGCAAGACTTAATCAACAACGGGGATTTTTGCGGCGCAGAAAAACAATTAGCCACGGCATTTGCCATTGACAGCCCAAACAACGCCGCTGCCTACCCTACCGGCACAGCAGCTGACAATATTTGTGCTGGTAGGGTTAATGCACCGAAACCGTAGTCAGGCATAATTTTTACATGGCGATAACGGAATAGCAGCAAAATCCAGCGCGACGGGAGACCGTCGCGTTGTGGTAAAGGAGAACATGCAAATTTACCTGGAGCTTGCCAGGCGGGGAAAAAACGAGGCGTGGCGCAGTCTTCTTGCCGTTTTTTCGATGCTGTTCGCCTGGCAGGTGCTGGGCGCCATACCCAGCGCCTTGCTGCTGGTTTGGATGGCGTTGCATGGCCAATTGTCCATCAGCAATCCCGGCTCCAACCTGCCCGGAACGGATACACCGGCGGGTTTCGTTGCACTGATGCTGGCTTCCGTGTTCTTTTTGGGTGGAATTGCACTATCCATACACTTCATCCACCGCCGTCCATTGCGGACTCTGGTAACACCGGCCCGGTCACTGGCCTGGGGGCGGCTGTTCCAGGGCTTTGGAGTGTGGTTCGGATTGGTGGCGCTGATGTCGCTGGTGGAGGCAATGGTTTATCCGGGACGCTACGTCTGGAGCCTGAACATGAGCCGGTTCCTCCCATTCCTTTTTCTGGCTCTGGTCTTCATCCCGATCCAGACTTCGGCCGAGGAGCTGTTTTTCCGCGGGTACGTGTTGCAGCAGGTCGGCTTGCACTGGAAGAATATCTGGGTTTTAAGCGCTATCTCAGGCCTGCTTTTCGGCCTGCCACATATGTTGAACCCGGAAGCCAGCGTCAATTATCCCCTGTTGGGGCTCTACTATTTTACTTTCGGCTTCTCCCTGGCCTTCATCACCCTGAGGGATGGAAGATTGGAACTGGCATTGGGGGCGCATGCCGCCAACAATCTATTTTCCGTAATTATCGCCAATTACACGATTACCGTGCTGCCCTCCCCCTCGATCTTTACGATCAAGGTGTTGGATGCGGTTTATTCCGTTCCCGCGGCAGTCCTTGGAATGGCTATATTTATCTTCCTGTTTATTGGACCGTGGCGAAGAAAAGAGGTAATTGAAGAGGGGCTTAGCAGCGACTGAAGTCGCCACTGCATTGGGTTACCGGGGTGCGGAGTAAAATTTATCCGGTTGATCCGCATAGTAATAAATGATTTGCCGGTGCGGATAGAGGGCTGCCAGGGCAGCATCACTGACCGAGCCGTTATTGCTCCAGGCAAAAATATAAGGGGAAGTCAACCAGGGATCTTCCAGTTCCAGCAGTCCGGCGTATTCGGTCCAGATTTTCTGGGTATGCACGATGACCAGCGCGGGGGGTTGGCTGCGCGCCTGCGGGGTCAGGAAGGGACTGAGCTGGGTGGAATGGACATCGTATAACCCGTAGACCTGGCCAAAGCGCGCCGGCAGGTAAGTCACCAGGTTATATGCGACCAGGCCCGATACAAGAGCAAGCACCAGGAGAGGCCGCAGACTTTTCCAGCCAATGGATTTCAGGGAGCCTGCCAGCCAGGTGATCCCGGCCGCGCTGGCGAGCGTAAGACCATAGATACCCTCGTAATAATAACGTGGACCGTAACGGTACACCTCTGCCCAGTAAAATACATAACAAATAACAAGACAGACAAAAACAGCCATGGCCAGCCAGGCCGCGCGATTCTTTCGGAGCGCCCACAAACCGAATGGCAGGAAGAAAAAGGAGGAAAGGGCCCAACCAAACAGATCTTTGTTAAGAACTGTGAGCATCAATTGGGCGTTCTGGATTCCCAGTTGTAACGTATGGCCACCCGGCTGCAGGCCGATGCCGGGGCCAAAGCCGATCCGGTCGAAATTCCACCAGAGCGTGTACGGATCGGTTAAGGGATTGCCGGTCACCACATATTGCCACGCCAGGAAGAGCGAGCCGACCAGCAGTGTAATACCCCCGATCGCCAGGACAGATCTTCTGACACCTGGTTTTCCGCGCCATAAAAGCAGCAGGCCATGCAAAAAAAATGGCACAGCCACCCCGAGGGCGGTCAGAGGCCGGGTGATGACCAGCAGGCCCAGACTCAAACCGGCAGTGGAAACCGTCAGCCAGGCCGGGATAGGCTTGCGCGAATTTAGCTCCGGAAGGTTGCCAAGGTGGAATGTATCCAGCCAGGCCAGCACAAAAATGATGCTTAGAACCAGCGACCAGGCATTGGAATCGAGCGAACCGGAGAGGATCAGGAAGAACGGGGAAGTAAGCATGAGCAGCGCGGCCAGCATACCGGTCAGGCTGTTGCAGATTTTTTGACCCAGGCGGAAAGTCAACCAGATTGCCAGGCCACCCAGCAAAGGGTTCACCCAGGTGCGGATGCCCAGCAGCATGCCCAGCGCCAGCACCATCGGCCAGCCGGGGGGATACTTGGCAGAGCGGTGGCCGTTGGCATCCACAACGAATGGGACATACATGCTTTGAGGTTCGGGCGGCGTGGGGGCCGTCATTTGTCCATGCGCAAGGACTTTGGCCTGCCAGACATAGGCCATTTCATCTTCCACGTGCGGGACGGCCTCGAAGACACGCGTGGCAACCAGGAAGGCGGCAGCCACCCCGGCCAGGCTGATGATGAGAGCGATCCACTCCGCCTTGCGCATACTTTCCCCCCAGGGTTACCGGGCGAGAATCCCCGTCAGATCGTAGGCCATGGCCCCGGTAATCCTGACCGGTACCAGGCTGCCAATCACGGGAGGTTCGGCGTTTTTTTTCGCACCGTCCGGCTCGATCAGAACCAGGCCGTCTATTTCGGGCGCGTCGCGATACGAACGCCCCATCGTGATGCCGTTATTGAAACCCTCCACCAGCACATCCAGTGTTTTGCCAACATAAGTCTGGTTGATCTGGAGAGAGATGGTCTGCTGGAGTTCCATCAGCCGCTGGTAGCGTTCCTCTTTGACATCGACCGGCACGGGGTCTCCAAGCGCTTCGGAGGCGGTCCCGGGCTCGAATGAGAATTGGAAAGCCCCGACACGGTCAAAGCGCATTTCCTCCACAAAATCCAGGAGCGTCTGGAATTCTTTTTCCGTCTCACCCGGATAGCCGACGATGAAAACGGTCCGGATGGCCAATTTGGGCATGGCCTGGCGCATTTTTGCAACCGTGGCATGTACCCAGTCCATATTGGCAGGCCGGCGCATACGCGTGAGCATATCAGGGTGGGCGTGCTGCAGCGGAATATCGAGATAAGGCAGGATTTGCGGATGGCTGGCCATCACATCGATCAACCGCTCGGTGACATAGCCAGGAAATGCGTACATGATGCGCAGCCAATCCAATTCGGGTAGCTCGGCCGTCATTCTTTCGAGCAGGCTTGCCAATCCGTCTTGCATCCCCAGGTCATGGCCATAGTCGGTGGTGTCCTGGGCAATCAGGATAAGCTCGCGCACTCCCTGCTCGTGCAGGCGATGCGCATCCTGCAGGACCATCTCCGGCAGACGGCTGATGGCAGTGCCTTTGATGAGCGGGATGGCGCAAAATGCACAGGTACGGCGGCAGCCATCTGCTATTTTCAGGTAAGCGCTGGCTCCAAATTGGCTTCCCCGCAGCACTTTGGCAGGACTGTTTTCATCCATTAACGTGGGGGTTTCCGGCAGATGGTAGAGTGGTTTGGGATGGGAACCCTGGCGTAATTCCCGCACCACCCCTACAATATCCATCCAACGTCGGGTTCCGATGATTCCATCCACGCCGGGCACACGCCGGGCTACTTCTTCCCCATAGCGCTGGGTCAGGCATCCGGCGGCGATAAGCAGTTGACCCGGCCGTTTGGTTTCTGCCAGCCGGCTGAGTTCGGAATAAGATTCTTCCCGGGCCGTACCGATGAATCCGCAGGTATTGACTACCAGAACACCGGCCCGGCGGGCGCTGTTGACAGGCTGGTAGCCATCCTGGATCAGCAACTGGGACATGGAATCGGAATTGACGGTATTCTTGGCACAGCCTAGGGAGAGCATGAGAAAGGTTTTTGGATTCATAACGATAAAGTGAATTCTATGGAGTAACCGGAGGAACCAAAGGCGTTTTGGTAAGGGTTGAGGTGGGAGAATAGCGCGGGGTGATGGTCGGTGTGGTCGTAATGGTCGGTGTAGGCGTATTAGTGGCTGTGGGGTTCAGAATAGCAGTGGCAGTGTAGATTCGATCGACCACTTCGCCGAAGTGTCCCATGGGGCCAAGGTTGCCCTGGTTGAATAAGATGCTTATCCCGGCGCCATTACCGGTCAGCACCTCAATCTGGTTATTCCCGCTAAAGGAGTAAGCCGTCCCAACCGAGATGCGCCCATCGAATTGGGTCTTTCCGTCCACGGTGACCCGCAGATAGGCCTCTTCCGAAGCGACAACTACCACCTGCACCGGTCCTGGCCCGGCTGCCGGGATGGTGCCTAAGGCAGTAACACCCGCAGTGGGAAGGGCTGCGCCCGTGCCGACTGCGCTGGGGGTCGGCGTAAACGTGACCGTCCCAGGGGAGTTGGACAGAAAATCGGAGATGGATTGAGCGGTTGATTGAGGCGTAACGACCGAGTGTAAACTGATCACCCGGCTGGTGCCCCAAATGGCGAAAGCAAGCAGGATCAGGATCAAACCGCCGCCTACCAGGATATCCATGGAAAGATACCGTCGCAATCCTGCCGGAAGGGTCACCCTGGGGATGCCTTTATTCTCCCTGGGGGCTATTTCGGCCGAGGCGGGCTGGCGCTCCAGCCGCTTGGCCTGCAGACCTTCGGCGAATTGCAGCAGGATGGCGTCCACATCCATGTCGAGAAAGTGGGCATAGTTATTCAGCATGCCACGCGTCTGGACGGAGGATGGCAAATGGTCGAAATCGCCACTTTCCAATGCCAGAAGGTAATGTTGGCGCACATGCGTTTGACGTTCGATTTCTTCCAGGGTCAGGCTGAGAGATTCACGACGCTGGCGCAGGGCCAGGCCAATACTGGCAAAGATACGCTGCGATTCACCGTTTTTCGTGAAAAGCCCGGCTGGTGGGAGCGATTCTTCCTCTGAGCCTGGGCGGGTTCTTCCATTGGTTCTTCCAGCAGTATTGCGATCGGGTCAGGCGGCGTAACCGGTACAGGATCGAATACTGGAGGTGTGATCGGGTCAGATGGTATGGCAATGGCCGGTTCGGGATCACTGATGGGCAGGCTGGGCCTGGTGGGCTCGACTGGCACGGAAAACGGCCCGGGTTGATCCACGGGTTTCCGTAGGCGCAAGACCAACCTCTTGATCTTATCCAGGATGGGAAAGGATTTGTCAGCAGGCAATTCCTCATCCGCCTGGGTTGGATCGGGTTGGGTGGGCAGCTCTTCTGGCGCTGAAACCTGGGTCGGAACAGATGGACTGGAGAGAATGTCCGGGGCGGGTTCGCCGGCATCCTGACGCTGGCGCGCAATCATCTCATCCAGGGAAAGCCCGAGGAATTCGACATACAGCCGCAGAAAAGCACGCGCCTGAACCGGGGATGGAAGAGATTCAAAATCATCGGCTTCCATCGCTTCGAGCAGGCGCGGTTTGATATGCGTGACCTGGGTGACTTTTTCCAGGGACAGGTTTTTTGCCAGCCGGGCTGTTTTGAGCTGTTGACCAATGGTCACGGGCATTGTTTGATTAAAGACACATCACCGGCTTCTCCTGCAAGGTTGGACCGGTGATGGTTGTGATTGGCTCTGAGTTGAAAAATCAGGCTTCGGCAGGCGCAGAAGCTGCTTCTGGCGCAGACTCAACCGGCTTCTTTTCTTCCGGTTTGGCTGCAGCCTCTTCGACCGGCAGGCTGGGTTCCGCCTCGCCTTCCCGGTAAACAGTGACCTTTATTTCCGGGATCAAATCCATGGTCAGACGGATGCGCACGGTATGCTCGCCCAAGGTGCGCAGGGGCTGCATATCCAACTGCTGGCGCTTGACCGAGATTTCGGTCTTCTTTTGAATGGCATCCACCACTTCCTGCGAGGTGATCGAGCCATACAGCTTGCCGGTTTCGCCGGCCCGGGCGCCAAAAGAGATCTGGACCTTCTTCAGCATTTCGGCCACCACGCCCATCTCGTTGTTGAGGATGGCACGTTTTTCGGTGGCTTTGGCGCGAATACGTTCGGCCGTCTTCATGGCGCCGGGGGTTGCCAGTACAGCCATGCCCTGCGGGATGAGGAAGTTGCGCCCATAACCATCGGCGACCTTTTTTACATCGCCAGCGCGTCCGAGTTTGTAAACGTCCTTAACAAGTAATACTTTCATTTCTTTTCAAGCCCTTTCTATCAAGAGGATTAGAGCGAAGGGTACAACGCTCCGGGGGCTGATTTTACCAGAGGCCGGGCTGCCTGGGAAGGTTTAAATTGAACATGTTAGAATGCAAGGATGAATTTTTGTTTTTTTGCCAAAAGAGCAAAGTCTGGCGATATGAGCAAGTCAGAAAACCGATTTTCCACCTTTTTGATTTACCTGATCCTCTTCTACGCATTGTGGACGGGCTATGTATTTTTTATTTATCCCTGGGTACAATCCCTGGGCGACACAACTTTGCTTTATGCATTGGTGAATATCACCATCAAGCTGTTGCTCTGGGTGCTGCCCGTTTTCTTATATCTCGGCTTTATCGATCATGTTAACCCACTTGCATATCTTAAACTAAATGAAAACTGGAAGCGCGGCCTGCTCTTCGGGCTGGGCCTATCCATGCTCATTTTCCTGGGCAGCCTGCTGCGTTACGGGGTGCCACATCCTGACAGTCCATTGTTCACCTGGAACAGTTTTCTCAGCTCTTCCTTCCTGATCGGGTTTATCGAGGAAATCCCTTATCGAGGTTTCATCCTGCCAAAGTTCCAGCAACGCTTTGGGTTTTGGATGGCAAATCTGCTCACTTCCCTGCTTTTCCTGGGCATCCACCTGCCGGGTTGGATCTCGTTGCATCTGCTCACGGCCTATGATGTGCTATTTGTATTTGCCTTTGGCGTTATTATGGCGATCGTTTATAAGGCTGGTAAATCGTTGTGGGGACCGATCGTTGCCCACAGCCTGAATGACTTTTTTTCGGTTGTTCTGTTTCGCTAGTAATCCGACAGGCTGGTTGAGGCTCGCCAGGATATGCCATCAACCGAAATGCGAGAGTACTCTCGCATTTCGGTTGACCCGCCGGGAATAAGTGCAGCTTTACAAAATTCGATTGCGATCCGTTCCTGAATTATAATAACCCTCCAGAAATCAGGAGGGGCGGAATTTTATCAAAGTTCAATCAAGCTTCGGTCAGGAAAGTGATGACAGGCGGTGCATCCACACCGGCCTTTTCCATCGCCGCCTTCAATTCAGCCGATTGGGCAAACTTTTGGGCTTTTGCCAATGAATCCCACTTAAAAAGCAGGGTTACTTTGTTAAAATCGCTGGCATCGTGAAAAATCTGATCGGAAAGTTCACCGCTGGAATGGCGAAAATCCACAACAGAATCATACACTTTCTTCCAAGTTGGAAAATCTTTTACATGATGCTGAACTAACATGCTCGCCATAATCCTTGCTCCTTTTATAAATGTGGGCTGAAATAAACCATTTCAGCAAATGGCTGAATATACTACACTTATTTTATCAATATTATCTATATTATATCATAATATCCAATTGGCATTAAAATGGAACAAGAAACAACCAGCGAAAGGAATAAATCTTATGAAAAATGCCCTCCTGCTGGGCGTCTGGCGTATCATGATCAGCGTGCCGCCAGAACTCTGGCACAAACAACTTGCCAAAGAGACCCAATCCGATCTGGCGTTCATGACCCCCGATCACCAACTGGTGCGCGATTTTGTGGTGCGCGAGATGCCGCGGCTCAACCAACCGATACCACCGGAAACCATCGCTCTCGCAGTACATCTCCCGCTCGAACGGGTACACGCCCTGCTGGATGAGCTCGAGCGCTCCAAGACATTCCTGTTTCGCAACAGCGCTGGTGCAGTAACATGGGCCTACCCGGTGACGGTCGACCAGACCCCACACCAGGTGACATTCAGCTCAGGCGAAAAGTTGTATGCAGCCTGAGCAGCCGACGCAATTGCGACGCCCTTCGTGCAAGGGCAACTCCGCCAGGAAAATTTGACCGTATCCATCCAGACCGAGTGCGGGCACTGCCACAAGCCGCTGAATCTGGAAATCGACAGCGAATTGAGCTTCCGTGTACAGGAGCTGCAGGCTGAACCACTGGTTTTTGTGCCAAGGGTAAATTTCCAAAAACTGGATGATCCCAGCATCATCGATGCGTTCTGACGGAACTCTATTTTCTTCTGGTCAGAAGAACACGCACGAGAATACAGGCGCACTATCGGGTCCAAAACCGGCATATACCTGACACTTCAACAGAGCATGACACTTACCCGGCTGGCGCAAAGCGCGCTATTCGCATTTCCACGGAATAAATAAGCATGGAAAAACCTCTCTTTATCATCAACAGCGTTGCTCCCATCCGCATCTGCGATAACGGCGGCTGGACCGATACCTGGTTCGCCGGGCACGGGCAGATCTTCAACATTGGTGTATACCCATACGCCGAAGTGCAGATCGCAGTGTATCCCAATGATGGCAGCACCAGCCAGATTGTCATTAATGCTGAGAATTATGGCGAGCGCTATGTGGTCATTCCAGAAAAACATTGGGACAAGCATCCGCTGCTCGAAGCGGCAATTGAATACATGCGCCTGCCGGCCGGCCTGTGCCTGGAGGTGACCATTTACTCAGAAGCGCCGGGCGGGGCATCCACCGGCACTTCAGCAGCAGTCACCGTCGCACTGGTGGGCGGGCTGGACCTGCTGACCCCCGGACGGATGACCCCGCACGAAGTGGCCAGTGCGGCGCACAAGATCGAGACGGAGATGCTGGGCCAGCAAAGCGGCATCCAGGACCAGTTATGTTCGGCTTACGGCGGCATCAATTTCATCGAGATGTTCGAATACCCGCACGCTTCGGTCTCCCCCATCCAGATTCCGAATGCCACATGGTGGGAACTGGAGCGAAGGCTATCACTGATTTACCTGGGAAAATCGCACCGCTCATCGGATGTGCACGATGTGGTGATCCGCGGGCTGGAAAACGCCGGGCCGGATTGCCAGCAACTGAACGACCTGCGCGCCACGGCCACCAAAAGCCGGGATGCCCTGTATGCCAGCGATTTTACCGCCCTGGGCGCAGCGATGATCGAGAATACGGAAGCGCAGGCACGCCTGAGTACGGCCTTGATTAGTTCGGATGCAACCCGCGTGATCGAGATTGCCAAGGGCCACGGTGCGCTTGGCTGGAAGTTGAACGGTGCGGCTGGGGATGGCGGCTCGGTGACCATCCTTTCTGATATGAGTACTTCAGCCAAACGGGCCATGATCGCTGCACTCGAGCAGGAAAATCCGCTTTTCAAGAACATTCCAATTTATCTCAGCCGCCACGGCCTGCGTGTGTGGAAACAGGAAAATGGGTCAAGATAATATGACGAGCGATCCCGAACAGAAAGTGGTATTGATAACAGGCGCTTTGAGCGACATCGGTCGCGCCACCGCGACCGGTTTTGCCAAAGCCGGTTACTGCGTGGCCCTGAATTACCGCCGGAATGAGCAACCAGCCCAGGTATTTGCCGAATGGCTGTTACGTGAAGGCCATGCCCCCCGGGTGGATTGTTTCCAGGCGGATATACGCAAGCGGGAAAATGTTACTGCCATGTTCGACCTGGCTAGCCTGACTCTCGGCAAAGTTGATGTACTGGTGAATAATGCCGGCACCAACCAGGACAGGCCCTTCCTGGAAATGAGCGATGAAGAATGGGACACCGTCAACGATACCATCCTGAAAGGCAGCTTTATGTGCTCGCAGGAATTCGCCCGCCGATATAAAGGTTCCACTGGCGTCATCATCAACATTGGCTCGGTTACGGCACTAAAAGGCCGTCAGAACGGAGCCAATTATTGCAGCGCACGCGCGGGGGTACTGGCGCTGACTAAATGCCTGGCACAAGAACTGGCTCCGCGCATCCGGGTCAATACGGTCACTCCGGGGCGGATCGATACGGAAGAAGTGCGCGGACGCTATCAGCTTGCGGAGTGCCGACAATAAAGCCAAGTTTGAAAAGGAAGTTCCCTTGCAGCGCATGGGAACACCCGAGGAGGTGGCTGAAATGATCCTGTACCTGGCTACAGCCGGGCAATACATCACCGGTCAGAATTTCCTGGTGGACGGCGGCCTGTTCATGCGCTGAGCGAGTGAAATCCCCTTTTACCAGATAAACGGGATCAACATTTTGGTCTGCTTTTTATACAGCACATATTCGGCCGGGAATTTGCCGGAAAGCAAGCCTTCCTCCTGCCCGGCTTTTCTGATCAACCCAAAAGCGCAAAACGCCACCCACACAAAATCGAATGCCTGTCCCAGTACCAATGCCGAACCGAGCATTGCGAGCAATCCGCCGCTATAAATGGGATGTCGCACGAACCGATACGGCCCATCCCTGGTCAATGTATGCTCTTCCTGCAATACCACGGCTCCGCTCCAATTCTGGCCGAGCGATTGCCTGGCCCAGATCATACAGCCAATCCCTGAAATGCAGCAGATCAAACCAATCAGGTCACTGACAAGCGAAGTTTTACAAAGAATAGCAGCGAAAAATCTGCCAGGATATCGAGTAAATGTTGCGCCGTTCCTTACCCCAGCCATTCATGCAGGATAAGATGCTGGCTGACCTGTACATGAGCCATTTGTCCAGTGGCTCTGTGGGAGCCGTGGTATCGTGGCTGGAGCACGATATGCCCTACTCCCCATCCGAATTGGCCGAAATATCCTTCCGCTTCAGCGCGGCTCGATGCTTAACACAGTATTTGTGCACGCCCATCCATCGCAGACGAATGGATGAGATTTTCTGGCGTCATCGTCAACATTGGCTCGGTTACGGCACTAAAAGGCCGCCAGAATGGAGCCAACTATTGCAGCGCACGCGCGGGGGTGCTGGCGCTGACTAAATGCCTGGCACAAGAACTGGCTCCGCGCATCCGGGTCAATACGGTCACCCCGGGGCGGATCGATACGGAAGAAGTGCGCGGACGCTATCAGCTTGCGGAGGCCGACAATAAAGCCAAGTTTGAAAAGGAAGTTCCCTTGCAGCGCATGGGAACACCCGAGGAGGTGGCCGATATGATTTTGTACCTGGCTTCCTCCGGAAAATATATCACCGGGCAAAACTTCCTCGTGGATGGGGGTTTATTTATGCGGTAGCAGTTTATTTTTAGTAGCAGTTTATTTTTACAGGAGAGAACAATGTCGCATGTCACCCTGAAATCCGGCTACACCGAACTGGTCGACCGGCTGAACCGTTTCCCGCAAGGTGCACCGCCATCCGAAACGCTCTACCAGATCCTCAAGATCCTGTTCAGCGAACAGGAAGCCGGATTGGTAGCGCAGTTGCCGATCAAGCCTTTTTCGGCTGCCCAGGCCAGCCGGATCCTGAAAATGGATCTGCTCGAAACGCAGAAAGCGCTGGACGAACTGGCCAGCCGGGCCATTCTGGTGGATACGGAGCGGGATGGGCTGACCACCTATACCCTGCCGCCGCCCATGGCCGGGTTCTTCGAATTCTCGATGATGCGCCTGCGCGGCGACATCGACCAGAAGGTGCTGGGGGAACTATACTACCAGTATATGAACGTGGAGGAAGAGTTCATCCGCAACCTGTTCGTGCGGGGCGAGACACAATTGGGGCGGGTGTACGTACACGAGCCGGTGCTTTCCAACGAAAATGCCCTGCACGTGCTGGATTACGAACGCGCCAGCCAGGTCATTCGTACTGCCTCGGCGCGCGGCGTGGGGGTCTGTTACTGCCGGCATAAAATGATGCATATGGGCCAGGCCTGTGATGCGCCGCTGGATATATGCATGACCTTCAACGGCTCGGCCGAAAGCCTGACCCGGCACGGTTACGCCCGGGCAGTAGACGTGTGCGAAGGCCTGGATTTGCTGCAACAGGCTTATGAACAGAACCTGGTGCAGTTCGGCGAAAACGTACGCGAGGGCGTCAACTTCATCTGCAACTGCTGCGGGTGCTGCTGCGAGGCCATGATCGCAGCGCGCAAGTTTGGCATGCTCAACCCGGTGCACACCACCAACTTCCTGCCCGTGATCGATGAATCCACCTGCAATGGCTGCGGGAAATGCGTGAATGCCTGCCCGGTGGAAGCCATGACGCTGGTTTCCACCAATGATCCGCACCACCCGAAAATGAAGAAGGCCAAAGTGGATGAGGGGGTTTGTCTGGGCTGCGGAGTGTGTGTGCGTACCTGTGGTCACGCCAGCATGAGTCTGAAATCCCGCCCGCAACGGGTGATCACACCGCTCAACTCGGTCCATCGCACCGTCATGATGGCGATCGAGCGCGGCGATCTGCAGAACCTGATCTTTGATAACCGGGTCCTGTGGAACCATCGCGCCCTGGCGGCCGTTTTCGGCGTGATCCTGAACCTTCCACCGCTTAAACAGGCCCTGGCCAGCCAGCAGGTAAAATCGCGCTACCTGGAATACTTGATCACACACGTCAATGTGTAGATTGAGATTCATCTCGACTGCCCCTATAAAAAGGCGAGATAAATCTCGAGTTCCATAGGTATAATGGAGGTGGTGGTGGTTTGGATATGCAAACGCTATTTTTTGCCTCTTCACTGCTCCTGAGCCTGCTCTTCTTTATCTATGGATTCAATCATTATTACCTTCTGAACGCCTCCCGCAGGTATCGCAGCCCGGCCCTGCCGGAATTCTCACCATCCCGACCGACCGTTTCGATCCAATTGCCAGTCTACAATGAGAAAAATGTAATTCGCAGATTGGTGGCTGCCTGTGCAGACATGGCAGAAGCCTATGGGAAGGAAAAAGTAAAAATCCTGATCCTGGATGATTCTGACGATGATACCGTCCAGGAAGTTGACCAGATGGTGGCGGAATACAAACAAAAGCTATTCCAGATCGAACTGCTGCGCCGGGGAAGTCGCACCGGGTTCAAAGCCGGCGCTTTACAAGCTGCGCTCATCCAGACCGAAGAAGAGTTCATCGCAATTTTCGATGCAGATTTTGTCCCGCCGGCCGATTTCCTCTTGCGTACTCTGCCCTATTTTGAAGGGAATGAAACGCTCGGAATTGTACAAAGCCGCTGGACCTATCTGAACAAGGGCTACAACCTGGTGACCCGGGCCATCTCGCACGCCATCGATGTGCACTTCCTGGTGGAACAACCCGGAAGATATGCTGCGGGAGTCTTTCAAAACTTCAATGGTAGTGGCGGCGTGCTGCGAAAAAAAGCCATCCTGGAGGCCGGCGGATGGCAGTCGGATACCCTGGCGGAAGACCTGGACTTGAGCTACCGCATGCAAATGCTCGGGTACCGGATCCTTTACTTGCGAGACCTGGCATGTCCGTGCGAGATTCCCCCGACCGTGCCGAGTTTCAAACTGCAACAAGGGCGTTGGGCGTGTGGGGCCTCCACCGCCGCCATAAAGATCCTGCCCGGCCTCCTCAAGGATCGGAATTTGGGGGTTAAGCAGCGCCTGCAAGCCTTCATCCACCTGACCGGCTACACGATCCAGCCATTGATCGTCTGTTCCTTCGTGCTGGGGTGCCTGGCTGCCTTATGGGGTGGGATTAGCACACGCACCCTTCAGGTCAATATCTTCGCCTTCGATTTCATATTGGCAACCCAAGCGGCCCGAATGGTCGTTATGCAAAACCTGGTCTGGTCAATCCTGGCTCCTTTTATCCTGCTCTGCACCCTGGCTCCGCTGGTCTCGCTCGTTTCCACCATAAAAATTCAAAACCTGCCCCTGTCAAGGAATTTGGCCAGCCTGGCGGTACTGCTGCTGATGTGTTTTGGGATGAGCCTGAGTATGATGCGCGGGATCGAGCGGGCCATAAAAGCCAACCGGCCCTGGGAATGGATACGCACTCCCAAATATGCCGACATGCAGGATAAAAAGGATTGGCGAAAGAATAAATATCAAGTCCCGTTCGATGTAGTCTGGATATGGGAATTGGTTTTTGTAATGCTTGGGCTGTGGGCCATCCAGAGCGCCATTCAGCAGAGGATCCTCTCCAGCTTAATCATGCTGGTGCCTTTTACCATGGGCTATGCGTTCGTGCTCGTGTTTTCGATCCTGCAAAGCCGCAATGCCAGAGCCTGAAAGTAATCTTTATCCCATTGCTTCGCCACCTGCTGCGGGTCAAAAGAAAAAACTCGCAGCATCCGAACGGCTTCTGCTGGCCGCAAGCATTTTATTACAAGTGCTACTGGCGCTGTTCCTGGGGCATGCCTATGACACACGCATCCTGATGGCCACCGGGTACCTGGTCGGTACCGGACAGAATCCGTACATTGCGCAGGACTTGAGCGCCGTTTTCCACAACAGTACATTTCAAGGCATTACCACCCTGGGATATCCGCCGCCCTGGGCATTGGTACTGGGGCTGATCTATCTGTGTACCTATAAACTCATACCGAATTTTTTACTTTACAATCTGGCCATTAAACTCCCCATCATCGCTGCCAATATTTGCCTGGCCTATACCGTGCGGCAAATATTAAATAAGGCCGGAGTGCAGGAAAAAATCAGCTACCGGGCCTGGATATTCCTGCTTTTCAACCCCTTTCTCCTGCTGACATCCTCCGCCTGGGGGCAATTTGATCCTCTCGTGGCTCTGCTCTCGCTCCTGGCACTTTATACCCTGAGCCAGGCGAAGCTGACGGTTCCGGCCATCCTGCTGGCACTGGCCATTTCCCTAAAACCAACTGCCCTGCCGCTGATCCTTGTGGTGTTTATTTACCTGGCCGGCAGATCCTGGCGGCACACATTGCATTTTTTGGTCGTATTCAGCCTGTCCATGCTGCTGTTTTGTGTAGCTCCATTCTTGCTATTTGGATGGGACCCTTCCCAGATCCTTCTGCATTGGAATTCGCAATTTGTGGTTGGGGGCGGGCTGTCATTCATGACCTTCCTGGAGTACGTCAAATGGACCTACCAACTGCCCGGGGGATGGTGGTTCCTGGGGTGGGTATGGCTGCCTGCCCTGGGAATTGCCAGCTATGCCATGAAAGCCGGGATAGGAGGATTGGAAGACCTGCTGAAAAAAAGCCTGGCATTGATCCTGGTGTTCTACCTTTGCCGGGCCTGGTTATCTGAAACAAATATCAATTTGGTCCTGCCGCTGGCGCTCATTTTGGTCTGTGTGAAAAAATTAAATAAGCGCGCCCTGGCCGTCCTGTGGATCTTGCCTTTGATCTTCAGTTTTTTCAACACTTCCCTGGCGCAATTGCTCTTCCCCAGTCTGCCGGGAGTAATGGACACACTGTTAAAATGGTCGGCTGAATTTTCAACAATCCGGTATATCATTCGAACCGTGATCGTGGTAGCCTGGCTTGTGGCTGGCTGGTGGATCGTCCGGCAGTGTTTCAGGAAAGTCTCTGAATCATCTGGAACTATCCATATTGAGATAACCCCTGCGCGGGCCGGAGATCATTTTTCATGGGAATAGAAATTCCCCTTACCCAGGGGCTCTCTTTGAACATCGGCGATTCTTATCCCGATGGAAGAGTCTATCCAACCGCCAGCCTGCAGAAAGGTTTTTTGTTGCTCGACCAGGGTCAGGCGCTGGCCGAGGAAGCGGTTGGGTTCGGGGTTCCCGTGCTGAAAAGCGGGCTTCAAACCATCTTCCCCGGCGCGGCCACATTGAGCTGGGAACAATCGGATGGCATCTGGGAAATCACCGCGCTTTTCAAGTTGAATCTGGTTGAAAGAATATCCAAGGTGGATCGGCCAGTGGTGAAGAGCAAGCTCTTCTATGCCAGCAAGGATGGTCTGGCAGCCTTGATCCGCGGCCTGCCCAGCCTACGTGGACTATTGACAGCTCTTTCCAGCCATTTGCGGCAGTTGTTCGGCTGGAAAACGATCTATTCTCCAGCCAGCTTTTCAACGGATCTGAAAGTGCTCTACAACATTGATACAAAAAAAGGCAGCCTTGGCATTAAAATCGACACCGGCGATCTCCCCATGGAAGTTACCGAAGTGTTGCTGATGAATGAGCAAGGCGCACAGGCCTTCGATCGCTATTCCGACGCATCCGGGAGCTTATTGCTGGAGCAGGAGATCGGCTGTTGGGATGAAGTCAGCGCCCGTGAAGCCTGGTTTGAAAGCAGCGCCCACCGGGTCGCCTTCCGGTTGGGCCAGGTACCAGGCGCCCGGCTTTTTCGAGGCCGGGAGCTGGTTGGTTCCCGGCTGGCCTGGGCCGGTTTTGGATATTCTTTTGCTCCATCCATCCAGCGGTTCCGCTGCGAGCTAAGCATCGAAAAGCGCCCATGACCTCGGTATTGCTGATCTACCCTTTTTTCAAACCCCGGCGTGACCGGTCGGTCTTCCGCTTTCCACCGCTGGGGGTCAGTTACATTGCAGCCAGCCTGCAAAAAGCCGGCCACGCGGTGCATTTGATCGACTGCACTTTTCTCGATAAAAAAGAAGCCCTAAAAAAAGCACTGGATATCAAGGTGGATGTAGTTGGCATTTACGGCATGGTGTCCATGCTGGATGAATGTGTCTGGTTCGCGCAGCAATTACGCTCCCGCTGCCGGTGGCTGGTTGCCGGCGGGCCTTTACCCACCTGTGATCCCGAGCTTTTTTTGAAAGACTTCGATGTGGTGGTGCAAGGGGAAGGCGAGCAGACCATGCTGGAACTGCTGCAAGCCTTTGAAGAAGACTCCGATCTGGCCAGCCTCCCCGGGATCGCTTATCGCAGTGAACCCCAGGGGAAGGTCATCACCACCACGGAAAGGGCATTTACCCGGGAATTGGACCGCATCCCATTTCCCGCCCGCAGCCTGCTCCCCAACGAAAGCTACATCCGTTACGGAAAGAAAAAATATGGCTTCTCGATCACAACAGTAATGAGCACGCGCGGCTGTCCCTATCGCTGTGAGTTTTGCAGCAATGTGGTCTTTGGCGGTTCCTACCGCGAGCGCTCGGCTCAGAATGTGGTGGATGAGATCGAAGAAGCGCTGGCCCTGGGGTACGAGCGGATTTCCTTTGCGGATGACGTCTTTACCATGAAGAAGCAGCGGGTGATGAAGGTCTGTCAGGAGATCCGCCGCCGTGATCTGCATTTCGCCTGGGAATGCCTGGGCCGGGTGGATGCCCTGGACTATGCCACCGCGCTGGAGATGAAAGCTGCCGGTTGTACCAGGATTTTCTTTGGGATCGAATCCGGCAGTGAGGAAATCCTTAAGTTAATGAATAAGAAGATTACAACGGATGAAGCCAGCCAGGCAGTGCTGGCCGCACACCAGGCCGGCTTGCAGGTGGGGGCATTTTTCATTCTGTGCTATCCCGGCGAAACAGATGACACCGTTCTCAGCACGCTCCGTTTTGCCAGCTCGTTGCCGCTCGATTACATTGGTCTCAGTATGCCCTACCCCCTGCCGGGAACGGAATTATATAAAAGAACCAAAGAGCGCATCTCCCGTGACTGGCATCCGGATGACAGCCCTTTCGGAAGTCATGTGCTGATTTTCGATGCAGATTTCTCGGCGGTAAAAATGTGGTTCGGGATTTTTAAAGGCCATGCGCAGTTTGAGATCAAAAAAAGGCTGGGGAGCCTTTCGCCCGCGCTGCTGCCCCTTTTCGAAAAGATCACCGATGCGGTCTTTCGAATATTAAAATAATGTCAGTCACGCTACCCCGGCAAAGTTACATTTCAGCCAGAAGAGTAAAAACTCTCGCCGCGATCCCGCGGAAGAGTACCCCGGGACAGGCAGGTACGATGGTGCACAAAGGAAAGAATAAACAATTACTTTGTCTCTATTCTTGAACCTTCGCTTGGCGGTGATGAAGCTTTTCCCGGTTAATTGGTTGAACCAGCTTTCTTTTCCGCAAACGCCTGCATGGTTTCACCGATCCGCCGTTGCAGCCAGTCCGCATCGAACTCAGTTTCGTAAACGAAGGTGATTTCGTTCTCTTCATCCCAATCCTTGTTCGTATCCAGTTTACTGACGCGCTCGAACAATTGTGATCCGGGCAGCGGGAACGGGACATTGAAAGAAATGGCATCCAGCGGCAATTCCAGGGCGTACTGAAAAGTGTCTTCGATCGCCAGGAGGGTTTCTCCGGGATAGCCAACGATAAAGAAGGCGGCCACTTCTATGCCAGCTTGATGGAACAAGTGCACGGCGATTTTTCCTTCATCCAGGCCGGCCTGTTTTTTCATCAGGCGCAGGGTATCCGGATTACCGGTTTCCAGGCCCAGGTAAACTCTCCGGCAGCCGGCGGATTTCATTAAACCGGTGATTTCCTGATCGATCCGGGAAACCCGTGAAAGGCAGCTCCATTCCATCTTTTGGCCGGCCATCCGCCCGCAAAACGCCTTTAGATAGTTCAAATCCAGGGTGAAGTTATCGTCGGCAATCCAGAGGGAGTCATAGCCCAACCGGCGGATTTGTTCGATCTCCTCGAATACAGAATCGAGCTTGCGGCGGCGGAAAAGACTGCCAAAGATCGGCCGGGAGCAAAAATCGCAATTATATGGGCATCCCAGGGTCAGCATGATGGAGGTGGTTTTCGAGCCAGTCTGCTGGTTCCAGACTTCCTGATACGCCGCGTGATCGAAGTCGCCCCGATCTGGCAAAGGGAACACATCGAGTTCCTTCTCATGGTAGTGGATGGCCGGATTTTCAACCTGCAACCCATCACGGTGCAGGAACAGCCCCGCATAGCTTGAAAGTGGCAATTTAGCGAGTGTCTGGATCGAAATATCCAGATCAAAATAATCCCTACAAAAGTGAGGAAAGCTCAGATCGACTTCCCCGCGGAATACCAAATCGAATGGACCGCAGTATTGCTCTGGATAGAGCGTGGGAAGCGGTCCGCCAGCCACCAGCAGGCTGCTTGGCAGGTTGGCGCGCACCATCTCGGCGATCCGGAAAGTATTCCGGCTCAAAGTCACCATCGAATAGATCCCAACAATCTCAGGTCGATAGGCACTGAGTTTATGTCGAATTTCTTCAAAGGTCTCGAAAGTGCAATCGAATATTTTTGTTTCGATTCCTATTAGATGCAACTGGCTGGCCAGACCAGCCGAGCCAAGGGGCGGAAAAAGCAGCTCATTCGCAGATTTTGTCCGGAAGTAAGGATAAACCAGGGCAACCCGGTGCATGTTGGAAAGCCTCTCCTTTAAAGAATCCCTTTACCAATAACCGTAGTAACGAATTATTTCGTTTTTACCCAAAGCCAGATTAGATGCCAAAAACATATACTTCGAGATAAACGATCACCCCAAGCAGGGTAGCCAGCATGTAAAGCGTATAAGATGTGCGCATGAAGCGCTTGTAGTTTTTGAAACGGAGACTTTTGGGGACCAGTTTATTGGCGCGCAGGACTACAAATAAGCCCAGCAAAAGTCCGCATGTACCGACAATGGCATGGATGGTCGTAACGGCATAGTCGCCGGTAAGAAGCTTGCCTGGAATCCCCGGAAGGATGTGAAGGATGAAGATGTTGACCATTACACTCAGCACAACCAGCGCGTTTAAAGTGGCGCTGGAGGTCTGGACCCAGCGATGGGCACCAAAGTGTTTATGGCGTGCGAGCTGCCAGCCGATGGTAAATAAAATGGCGGTCAGTACAATTAAGACCAGGGTGATATCCGAGATTAAAGGAGCGTGCGTCGCAAGTAATCCTTTACTGGCTAGCAGATTCTTCATAATTTATTCACCGCCTTATCTGTCTCTCCCAGCGCCTCATCCAGTACGGCAAAACCCTCCTGCAACTGGGCTTCGGTGATCGGCAGCGGCGGGATGATCAAGACGGTATGCCAGTGGGTATATACGTACAGACCGTGCTCCAGGCAGGTTTTTCGCAAGCGGGCCATTTCCGGGCTGGAACCGTTCCAGGGTGTCATTGGCTCCCTGGTCTGCCTGTCCCTGACCAGTTCGATGATCCCGAACAGCCCGATCGAGCGCACCTCGCCCACCGAGGGATGCGCCTCGCCCAGGTCTTTCAACATGCGGTTCAACACCGGGCCCATTGTGGCGGCATGCTCCACCAGCCTGTCCTCCCGCATCACGTTGATGTTGGCGACAGCCGCCGCCAGCGAAACCGGATGGGCGGTATAGGTCAACCCAGATTCGAAGGTGCGCTCGTTGAAGGCTGCCGCAATCTCCGGTTTCATCGCCACCGCCCCCAAGGGCGCATAGGCCGAGGTAAGCCCCTTTGCCATCGTCATGATATCCGGTACCACGCCCCAGTGATCCACCGCGAACCACTTGCCGGTGCGTCCAAAGCCGCTCATCACTTCGTCCGCAATCATCACGATACCATAGCGGTCGCATAATGCACGCACGCCTTGAAGATACCCATCCGGAGGAAGGATGATCCCATTCGTGCCGGTGACAGATTCGATCAGGATGGCTGCAATGGTTTCCGGGCCCTCGTAACGGATGATCTCCTCCAGGTGATTGAGATAATCCTGGCAGAAATCCGCTTCAGAGATGGCGGGATTGGTGCGGTGGAAGGTGGAGCGGTAGCGGTACGGGTCAAGGAAGTGCACCACGCCTGGCATCAGTCCAGGTTCCCAGGCCACCCGGCGCGGGTCGCCGGTCAGGGCCATTGCCCCGGCGCTGGCCCCGTGATAGGAGCGGTAGCGCGTCAATATTTTGAAGCGCCCGGTATAGCCGCGCGCCAGTTTGATGGCGTTCTCGTTGGCATCCGCCCCGCCCAGCGTAAAGAGCACCCTGGTCAGTTGGCCACCCGGCGAGACCTGCGCCACCAATTGGCTGGCGATCGCCCGCACTTTGGTGGCCATGCCGGGAGCCGCGTAAGGCAACTCGCGTGCCTGCGCCACCATCGCATCCACGACGCGTTCGTCTCCATGCCCGATGTTGACGCACATGGTCATCGAGTTGAAGTCCAGGTAACGCTTACCGGCAATATCCCAGAAATAGACCCCCTTGGCCGTCTTGACAGGCAGCGGGCTCACCCTTGCCTGCGCCGACCAGGTCCAGAAGACATGTTCTTTGGAAAGGGGCAGGAGCTCATCATCCGGAAGATCAAACATGGCAGCCTCGTTTTGTGATTATCATATTCGTGGAAGTACCCAGCTGAAAATTATTGAAGAACCACATTTTGAGTATGTGTGGCTGTGCCGCGCACAGTTAAAATGCAACTTTCCTCTTAATTTTCGGATCGATTCTAGATGAATTCCTTGGCTATTATAAGGGAATTTCATCCATAGTTTCTATCCGAATAATATCGAAGAACCGCATTTTGAATGCGTGCTGCTTCGCAGCATGCATTCAAAATGCAATCGTTCCTTCACTTTTTAGATAGGTTCATAAGGATTGACACGGATAATCAAGTTTGGTATCATGCTACTTACCGACCGGTAAGTAAGAATAATACTTCACATTGAAAAGGATTCTTCCCCATGGATGATAAAACCCGCAACCGTGTAATGCTTGTGCTCTTCCTGGGCGTCTTGATGGGTGCCCTGGATATTGCCATCGTCTCGCCGGCTCTCACACCCATTCAGAATTTCTTTGGAGTGGATGACCGGGCCAAATCCTGGATATTCACAATTTACGTTCTATTCAACCTGATTGGCACGCCCTTGATGGCGAAACTGTCCGACATTTTTGGCCGGCGTTCGATCTACATCCTGGATATCAGCATGTTTGCGGTTGGCTCACTGGTAGTGGCGCTTTCCCCGCACACCCTGTTTTCCGTTCTACTTTTCGGGCGGGCCTTGCAGGGCTTTGGCGCTGGCGGTGTCTTCCCTGTGGCCAGTGCAGTCATCGGCAACTCCTTCCCGGCTGAGAAACGCGGCGGCGCGCTCGGCCTGATCGGGGCAGTCTTTGGGCTGGCCTTCCTGATCGGCCCCATCCTGGGTGGCGTCATCATGACCTTCACCGTCTGGCAGTGGCTGTTCATCGTCAACCTGCCCATTGCGGTGGTTGTAATCGTGTTGGGGCTGCGCCTGCTGCCTTCCAGCCACCCCGAATCCCGCCATGCCTTTGACTGGCCCGGGATGCTGGTGCTGGGTGTTATGCTGGCCGCCCTGGCATATGCTCTCAACCAGATCGACACCCAGAATTTCTTCCGCAGCCTGGTTTCGTTGAGTGTGTGGCCATTCCTGGTGCTGGCGGTCCTCCTTATTATCATCTTCCCCATCATTGAAAGGCGCGCGGAAGACCCGGTGCTGCGCGTTCAGCTATTTTCGAGCCGCCAGTCTGTGCTGGCGAGTGCATTGGCAGCCGGCGCCGGCCTGGGCGAAGTCGGCATGGTCTTCATCCCATCCCTGGCGTTGGCCGCCATGCCGGCCATCATCAACAAAGAAACCTCCAGCTACCTGCTCATGCCGGTGGTCCTGGCCATGGCAGTCGGCTCGCCTCTGGTTGGCCGGATACTCGACAAACTTGGTTCAAAGCTGGTGGTACTGGCTGGCAGTATCCTGACGGCTATTGGGATGATCATGCTTGGCATCCCGTCCATCACCTCCGTGCTGGCACTTTTCATCGTCGCCGGTATCGTCATCGGCCTGGGCCTCTCGGCGCTGCTGGGTGCACCGGTTCGTTACATCATGCTGAACGAAGCCCCCGCCTCCGACCGGACCGCCGCTCAAGGCGCCATTACGCTCTTCACCAGCATCGGTCAATTGACCAGCAGCGCCCTGGTGGGAGCCGTGGCAGCCTCGCAAGGCGGCGGCGTAAAGGGCTACGGATCGGCCTACCTCGTCATTGGTGTCATTGCCGTTATATTGGTGCTGCTAACCCTGGGACTGAAGAATCGCAAGCAAGAACAGGCCAGCATCCAGTCGGTTCAGGTAGCCGCAAGTTAAGAGAAATATAGTATAACAACAAAGAAAAAACACTCGCCGCTGAAATGATACCAGGACCATTAATAGCACCCAGGCGCAGTGACAAACCGATTCAGATCTTATAAATTTGGGCTAGAGGATGCGATTGAATGAACTTGCTTGAACAGCGCGCTACCTTTGAAGAAACGAGATGTATCCATGAAAGCATGAAGCTCTGCTTTCATGGGGTCGAAGGTTTCGATGTCTATAATAGTTCGATCCCGTTCGAGTGGCAGGGGAAAAAATATATATTCGGACGGGTGGAACGGCGCAGTGAATGGGCGCGATCATGGGTGCGTCTTTTTTTCAACACGGGTCAGGATGACTGGACTCTTGTTCCGGATTCGATGATCTACCAACTGGAAGACCCTTTTGTCAGCTTGGTGGGCAATGAGATTATCCTGGGCGGAACGCATGTGCGCTATAAGCAGTTTGAAGTTGACACGTATTATGGTTACTTTTACCATGGCACGGATATCAATGACCTGTATTATTTCACCACCGGGCCGGAATATATGAAAGACATCCGCCTGGTTCAGCTGGCAGATGGGCGCATCGGGGTTTTTTCAAGGCCACGTAATGAAGAAATCCTGCACAAGTTTGGGAGCGAATTGCAGATCGGTTTTTCCATTATTTACAATATTGGCGAACTCAAAGCAGAAGTAATTCAAAATGCCCCTTATATTCCCGGCTTGTTTGCCGCCGGGGAATGGGGAGGCTGCAACCAGGCTTACTGCCTGGACAGCGACCAAATCGGCGTGATCGGGCATAAATGTTATAAGACCAACCAGGCGGATGGAAGCGAAATTTTGACCTATTTGAATATTTCCTTTATATTTGACCCGCGCCAGCACGCCGCCCTGGATGTCAAAATCATTGGCACGCGTCCCTGTTACCCGGAAGGCCCGGCCAAACGACCGAACCTTGTGGATGTTGCCTTTACTTCAGGGATTGTTCCACGCCCGGACGGCAAAGTGGACCTTTACAGCGGCATTGGCGACTGCGAAGTGGGCCGGATTGTTATTGATGACCCATTCAAAGGCTTCGGACGAATCATTTCGCCTTCCAGTATAATATTCCCAAGATGAGCACTCCCGAACCCGCTTTGCGTCCAAGAATCCTTTCAACCGCCACCAGCCTGTTTATCCAGCATGGCTACCACGGTCTGGCTATGCGCCAGATCGCCGAGGCATTACATGTCTCGAAACCGGCGCTTTATTATCACTTCAAGGACAAGGAGGAACTTTTCCTGGCCATCCTGACAATGTACCTGGATGAGATGGAAAAGGCCATCGACCGAATTATGGCGGAACCCGTAGCATCGCGGGAAAAGGTGCGCGATTTTATGGAATATGTACTGGCCCAGCCGCCCGACCAGCGCGCCATTATCCATCTCGCCAGCCAGGAAGTGCGGCAATTATCCGACCCTGTGCGCAAATCCTTCGGGCAGATCTACCAGAAGAAATTCATCGGGAAGATCGAGGATATCCTTAAGGCAGGTATGCAACGAGGCGAGTTCAGGCCGATCGAAGCCCCAGTTGCTACCTGGACTCTGCTGGGGATAATGTATCCATACTTCTACCCGGCGCGTGCCGGGAATGGCGACTTATCGGAAGAGACCATCCGGCAGATCATCACTGTATACCTGGATGGGATTATCACGAGCAGTTCCAAAAACACAGTGGAATAGAATTCTGCCCGGCTTATTTCTTTTTCCCAATATCCTGGATTGTTTCACGATAGCATGTTTGTCTTTCCTCATCGTTTCACTTTTTTGCGCGCAGTTTAACAATATGCCCACTTCCTTCCCGTATAAACGTATCGTAGTGATCGGCGTGACCGGCTGTGGCAAATCGTTCCTGGCAGAAAAACTGGCGCAGAAACTCGGGTTGGAATTCATCGAGCTGGACGCCCTGTTCTGGAAGCCGGGATGGATCGAAACCGACCTGGCCGAATTCCGTTTAAAAGTTGAGCTTGTCACGCGTTCACCTGCCTGGGCTCTGGCCGGTAACTACAATAATGCTCGCGATCTGGTCTGGCCGCGCGCCGAGGCAGTGGTCTGGCTGGATTATCCCTTCCCGCTGATCTTCGTGCGCCAATGGAAGCGCACCCTGACACGCTGGTGGACGCAGGAACCGCTCTGGGGCACAAATTATGAGCGCTTGTTACCACAGCTAAAGTTTTGGTCGAATAAATCGTTATTCTACTGGCAGGTGCGCAGCTACCGGCGGCATAAATGGTTTTACCCGCAATTAATTGCCAGCCCCGAGAATTCCCACCTGAAGTTTTATCATTTCAAAAGTCCAAGCGAAACAGAAGCATGGCTGGGTTCATTGGAAAATTTCCAATGATATAATTTTCCACAATATGTCCGATTTGAGCGTACCGGGAATTACCGACTGTCAGGGTTTCCTCCATCCCCAGGCCATCCATGGGATGGAGCTATTCAACCAGGGACGTTATTTCGAAGCCCATGAGGCACTCGAGGCAGCCTGGCGGGCTGAACCCGGCCCGGTGCGCGACCTGTACCGCGGCATCCTGCAGGTGGGAGTGGTCTACCTGCATATCACCCAGTACAACTACCCCGGCGCCATCAAAGTTTACCAGCGCTGCCGCAAATGGCTGCTGCCCTGGCCGGAAATATGCCGGGGGGTGGAGGTTGGGAAGCTAAGGCAGGATCTGGAGGCTGTCATGGTTGCGCTGCAGAGATTGGGCCCGCAACACTTGCTCGAATTCGATACCTCCCTGCTAAAACCGGTCCAGTACCAGGGAAACGGTAAATCCTAGTAACAACTCTCCGTGTTCGGTGTATAAACATCTACACTTCCTATGATCATCAATATCAACGAGGTTTAATGAACGTATCTCTGCCCTTCTCCGGTAAAACCGCCCTCGTCACCGGCTCCGGCCGCGGCATTGGGCGCGCCATCGCCTTGCATTTTGCCCGCAACGGCGCGGATGTGGTGGTCAACTTCTTCCGCAACCGCCCGCCGGCCGAGCAGACCGCTGCAGAGATCGAGAAACTGGGCCGACGCGCCCTGTTGGTCAAGGCGGATGTGGGGGATCTGGAAGACCTGAACCGGCTTTTCGATGAAACCGCACAGGCTTTCGGCAGCCTGGACATTTTCGTCCACAATGCCGCATCCGGATACAACCGCCCCGCCATGGAACAAAAACCAAAGGGTTGGGACTGGACCATGAACATCAACGCCCGCTCGCTTTTGTTTGCAGCCCAGCGCGCCGCCGTGTTAATGGACCTCGTCACGGTGGCAGCATCGTCAGCATCACCAGCCCGGGGTCCGGCCGGGTCATGCCCGATTACGTGGTGGTGGGAGCCAGCAAAGCCGCCCTTGAATCGCTGACCCGGTATCTGGCAGTTGAACTCAGCCCCAGGAATATTGTCGTCAACGCCGTCTCTCCCGGTATCGTCGAAACCGACGCACTCAAGCACTTCGATGCGCTGCGCCAGGAGGATGGACTCATCCAGAAGGCTATCGCCTCCACCCCGGCCGGACGGTTGGTCACACCAGAAGATGTGGCGGAGATAGTCGGGTTTCTCTGCACGCCGGCTGCCTGCATGATCCGCGGGCAAGTTATTGTAGTGGATGGCGGATACGTACTACCGGTAAAATAAAATTTGCTCTGCACTTCCAGCGAATTGCCCAGGAAATTGAATATTCTCAAAAATTGATGCTCCAAGACGTGGCCCTTTATGTTAGAATATGAGCACTTGCAGATGGATTTGTGTGTGCGATTGCCGCCGGCCCTTGTACAAGGCTGGCAGTTTTTTAACAAGCCCGCTGCCCCATTCAAAAGGAGAGAAAGAATAGTATGGAAACCAAGATTTATGTAGGCAACCTGTCCTACGACACCACCGAAGATGATTTGCGCACGCTCTTTGCCCAGGCAGGGACAGTGGCATCGGTGGCTTTGATTAAAGACCGCGACACGGGGCAGTCTAAGGGCTTCGCGTTTGTGGAAATGAGCAACCAGAGCGAAGCCGAGAAGGCCATCCAGACCTTCAATGGTTACACTCTGTCGAATCGTCCACTCAAGGTCAACCTGGCCCGGCCGCGCGAAGAGCGCAGCTTCGGCGGTGGTGGCGGCGGCTATGGTCGTGGCGGCGGTGGCGGTGGTGGCGGCGGCGGTTATGGTGACCGGCGCGGTGGCCCCGGCGGTGGGAATCGCGGCGGTCCTGGTGGCCCGGGTGGCAAGGCTCGCGGCGGCCAGCGCAGATATTAAACCTCAAAATAGATTAGAGCAACTCCCGCAGATTTTATCTGCGGGAGTTTTTTTATTGTCATGGTACATCCAGGTTCTCCGAAGCTGTATGGTTATTCGGTTAGGATCACCCTTGCCGGCGCTCCATCCGATCCGACCAGCTTCAATGGCAGGCAGTACAGGCCATAGGTACCCGGGTTGATGACACTCAAATCCAATCCCTCTACTATAATGACACCGGCACTGAGCAAGGCCCGGTGGGTTGGAATGCTCTGGTGGTAGGGCGCCACCGAGAGGTAATCAATTCCCACCAGCTTGATGGCATGGCTTACCAGCCATTCTGCCCCATCCTCGGAAACCCCAACGAAATCCGTCTGGAAAGTATTCTCACCGCGGGCCCATAATTGGGAGTTGGCGGTTTTCAATAACAAGCGCTCGGTCCCAACGGGAAAAGCGGCTTTTTCCAGCACATCTGCGGTAACCAGCCTGGCATCCAGAGGGATCTGGATCACGAGAGCCGGGCCGACCAGGATATCCAGCGCCAGCAACTCCACGGTGCGGTGGTCGTTCAGGAAGTGGTGCGGCGCGTCCACATGGGTGCCGGTATGGACGCTGCAGGCCAGGCGCGAGACATTGTCGTGCGCGCCGGCGTCCATCGAAGAGACTCGTTCCAGTACCACCGCCGGGTCACCCGGCCAGACCGGCAACGCCGGGAAAGCGGGACCGAAATATCATGGATTTTCCGCCGGGTCACCCGGCCAGACCGGCAACGCCGGGGAAATCGGTACCGAAATATCATGGATTTTCATATTTCACCTATTCTTCTCGCTATGAAAGGAAAAATCAAACACGAAGGACGCAACGGGCACAAAGGTTTTTGAAAATCACCTTTTCTCTCCCAATTATCTATCTTTAAGTTCACAAGGATGGCGCAATTTGCGGTTCATTTATAATTTTCAGATAGATAGTTCGTGTCCTTTGTGTTAATTTCTTACCATCCAGCCACCTTGAAAATCTTTTCCAGAAATTGTGTCCGTTCCAGTTCGGTCATCGGGCGCGGCTGGGCAAAATCTTCGTTGATATAGGTAAGCAGTTCGGTGTCAATGTACTTCCCATTATAAAACACATGCCGGTCGATGAACATTTCGCGGGTCGGCAGGCTGAACATCTGGTCGAAGAACAGATTGCCCAGTCCATAATGGATGAATGCACCGTTCAAGATCTGCATGGAGGCCGGTTCGTGCGCCTGGCTGCCACTGACGATCAGCGCACCCGCCTCGGCCATGCGGCGGAAATCCCCAGTTTCTTCATAGGTTGGATTGGGCTGGTAATACTCCTGGTACTGGAAGGTCATGATCACCAGGTAGCCTTGCGAACGCAATTGTGTGATCTCCTGGGCCAGCTTGTCCAGGTTGCAGGGCGCCGAGCCGGGAGTTGTTGGCGTGGCCCAATCGGCGGGCGGGCCGGGGTAATCACAACCGACGAATGCCAGCCGGTTGCCGTTATTTTCCAGCAGGGCCGGCTGGAGTGCATCCTGCAGATCCCGGCCGCCGCCGTAATGTTTCCAGCCGAGCCGATCATACATATCCAGCGTCGTCAGAAAATTCGCCTGGCCGGAATCCAGCAGGTGGTTGCCGGTTAATTCGACCACATCCGTGCCGGCATCCTCCAGCAGGGCAATATTGCGAGGATCGCTGCAAAAAGACAGGCTTAAAGTCCAGGGGTCGGGTGTGGGACAGGTTGCATCGAAGGCGACTTCATTACTGATATGGGTGATATCGGCCGAGCGCAGGACACTGTCAACATTTACACCCGGATATAGCACGCCTTTTTTCTCCATGCGGTCAGCCGTTGCCCGCACCAGTGCAGTGGTACCGGTCATGGCCAGCACCGTCAGCTTGTGCGGGTCGCGGTTGGTGGGAGGCAGGTTGAATACCGGCGGCTGGAGCGAAAAAGCGATTTTGAGTGGGTAGGCAAGCGGGTCGAAATCGTTGTGGACAGGCGACTGGCCGTCCACGCTAAGGACTTTCCAGCGCGGCTCGAGCGCCTCGAACGGGACGATCGCCCAGGCCGGCCGCTCCGCCCAGGCCGAATCGACCAGCTGATCTGCCCGGACGACACGCACCGCTCCGGTCACCGGACTACCCCACAATGCACTGAAGGCAGCCAGAGTAGGACCATCCATCCAGAGCGGCCGACCGGCAAAGGGTCCAGAATGTGCCCCCAGCCAGGTTTGTTGGATATCAGCCAGTGCGACGCCATCCGTCACGGTTGGGAAGGGCGTCACGAGAGCATAAAACCAGATTGTAGAATGCTGATTATTGATCGATGATTGAGGGAGGAGGAGATCCAGACGAGCTGTGGATGGGTCAGGCTGAGCCGCCAGGACATGGCCCGAACCGGCCATGAGCTGGTGCAGGGAGTCCGGGACGGCCGGCGAGAGCCAGATGGGGGCCGGGAAGGGGGTACTTGTCGGCGGTATGGGAGTGGCAGCTGCCTGGGTGGAGGAATAAGTGGAAGTGGGGGTGACGACCGGCTCCGACGGGAGCCTGGCCTGGCAGGCAGCGAGAAGCAGGCTACCGGCTATCATGAAAAAACCTAGGAGGCGGCTTTTTCCCAAGCGGCCATCCTATAGCCCTACACGGATAATCGTAATTCCGCCAGGGTGAATTTTTTGAGGGCGGCTGGATCGATGGTGACACCCAGGCCCGGACCGGCCGGCACGTCAATTGTGCTGCCGGGATCGAGCACAAAGCGTTCGCGCGTAATATCTTCGACATAATAGCGGTCGGAGGCGGAAATATCCCCCGGCAGGCTGAAGCCGGGCAGGCTGGCCAATGCCAGGTTGGAAGCCCGCCCGATGCCGGTTTCGAGCATGCCACCGCACCAGACCGGCACCGCCTGCGCCCGGCACAGATCATGGATCTTAACTGCCTGGCTCAGGCCGCCGACCCGCCCGGGTTTGATATTGATGATCCGGCAGGCATCCATCTCGAGGGCCGAACGGGCCTTCATCAGGCCGGTAATGCTTTCATCCAGGCAGATGGGCGTGTGGAATTGTTTCTGGAGCTTGTGATGGTTCCACAGGTCGTCTTCGTTGAGTGGCTGCTCGATCATCAGCAGTTTTAACATGTCCAGCGGCCGCAGGACCTGGCAGGTCTGCAGGGTATAGGCGGAGTTGGCATCCACCTGGAGCGGAATGTGCGGGAAAGCTTTCCGGACGGCTTCGGAATCACCCACATCGCGGCCGGGTTTAATTTTGATCTTGATACGCCCGTATCCACCAGCAATATAATTTCCTACCCGTTCGACCAGCGCATCGGGGGATTCCTGCAGGCCGACCGAGACACCCACTTCCACACGCGCGCGCAACCCACCCAACAGCTCGCGCAGACTCTTGCCCTGGCGTTTGCCCAGCAAGTCCCACAGCGCCATCTCCACCCCGGCTTTGGCCAGGTTATGGCCGCGGATGCCGGCAACGCGCTCCTGGAAATCGGTTGCGTCGGAGACGTATTCGCCCAGCAGCATGGGGACAATGAAATCTTTCAGGATATGCCAGGCGGTGCCGGTGGTCTCATATGAGTAACCGGGATCCCGGTCGACCGCGCATTCGCCCCAGCCGGTCAGACCTTCCGACTGGATGGAGACGAGCACGCATTCCCGCCCGGTGGTTACCCCGAAGGAGGTCTCGAACGGGGAAACCAGGGGCATGGAGACGTGATAGAGGGTGAAGGAGTTGAGTTTCATAAGGGAAGGAAGGGGCAAGGTGTAAGGAACAGGGGCAAAAGGGACAAATTAAGCGAGGTTGATTTCAAAGGATAAGAAACAACGGCTGAAGTCGTCACTATCAGGGATCATTCTTCTAGGTGGGGGTCATCTTCAGGAGGGAAGGCGACTTCAACCTCATCTGGAACCGGTTGAGGAAGTTCTTCCGGGTATGGTTCTCCCTTCGGAGCGGGCAGCTCCTGGGGCAGGGTTTCCGACGAGGGCTTGAGCTTTTCTTCCGGCAGGCTCCTGATCACTTCATCCATAGTGGCGCCTTCCTTGCGCATGCCTGGGGCGGGCGTGCCGCAGTAGGGGCAAATGTTCCAGGGCAGCTCCATCAGCCGGCCGCAGGAATGGCAGCGTTTGCGCAATTTGGTCTGGCAGGAGGGGCAGATCAGCCAATCTTCCTTGACATGGCGCTCGCAGCCGGGGCAGACGGATTGATCCTCGATGGACTGCAGCAAGGCTTCCTCTTCCAAGGTCTGCTGATATTCTTCCTCCAGCGTGCGGGCCGGGCGCAGGATCAGGTAGACCAGCACGCCCGGCAGGGTCAGCAGAGCCACCATCAGCGCAGCCAGGATGGGCACCAGCCGGTCGCGGTGACGGGCACGCATATCCCGGTAGGTCCAGATGACCAAGGCCAGCCAAAGCGCCACCAGGAAGGCCCCGGCCAGCCCGGAAAGAACGAGGGTTGCGCTACTAAGGAAGGTTGGATCCAATATCATGATGACTTCTCCGAAAATAAGTAAAAAGCGTTTAAACACAAAGGTCACAAAGGAGAAAAAATAAAGGAATTACCATCGTGTACTTTGTGCACGTCGTGTTTAAGATGTTTTTATCCACCGCCGCCACCGCCGGCGATGCCGCCTTCGGTCAACTTGCGCAGATCGTCCAGGGCGGACTCGATCTCGGCCACGCTGACCGGGCGTTCCTGGTCGCGATGCTTCAATGCGCCCGCAGCGGCTTTTTCAACTGCCACCTCCCGGATGGCCAGGTTGCGCTTGAGGGCTTCCTTGACCAGTGCGGCCCCCTGGGAATAGCCGATGAGCGGGTTGAGCGCCGTCACCACGATGGCATTTTTGGCCAGCCAGCCAGTGGCCTTCTCGCGGTTGGCATCCAGGCCCTGCACGGCCCGCAGGGTGAAGGCACGCACCGACCCAATGGTGACCTGCATGGCCTCGAACAGGCTATGGGCAATGATCGGCATCATCACGTTCAGTTCCAACTGACCGGCCTGGGTGGCCAGCATGACGGTGGTATCGCAGCCGATCACGTGGAACATGCTCATATCGAGCATTTCGGCCATGACCGGGTTGACCTTGCCGGGCATGATACTCGAGCCGGGTTGGACGGGCGGCAGACGCAGTTCATCCAGCCCGGTGGAAGGACCGGAGGCCAGCAGGCGGAAATCGTTGGCAACGCGGATGAGGGTCAGTGCCAGGGTGCGCAGGGAGGCGGAGAAATCGGCCGCATCGGCCATGGACTGCATCGATTCGAACAAGTTATCGGACTCAAATAATTGGATTCCGGTTAATTCTGATAATTTCTTGACCATGCGGGCGTGGTACTCGGGGTGGGCGTTCAGACCGGAGCCGACCGCCGTACCGCCGATGCCCAAGCGCCGCAGCCCTTCGGCCGAGCGCAGGATCCGCGTGGCATCGCGCTCGACCGCCTTGGCATAAGCGCCAAACTCCTGGCCCATGCGCACCGGCACGGCATCCTGGAGATGCGTACGACCGGATTTGACCACATCGTCGAAGGCCACCGCCTTGGCCTGCAAGGCCTGCTGCAACTCTTGCAAGACTGCCAGCAATTCGCCCAGCCGCCACAGGCAGCCCAGCCGCAGGGCGGTGGGGATGACATCGTTGGTGGATTGGGCCATGTTGACATGGTCATTCGGATGAACTTTGTACGTGCCCAACGATCCGCCCAGGATCTGGGTGGCCCGGTTGGCGATGACCTCGTTGGCGTTCATATTGTGGCTGGTGCCGGCGCCAGCCTGGAAGGGATCGACCACGAACTGATCGTCCCATTTGCCATCGATGACTTCCTGGGCAGCCTGAGCAATGGCGCCGGCCCGTTCAGCATCCAGCAGGCCCAGGTCAAGGTTGACTTCGGCGGCGGCGCGCTTAATCTCGGCCATCGACCAGATGAAGGCTCGCCAGGGCTTGAGACCTGAAATTGGGAAATTCTCCACGGCGCGCTGGGTCTGGACGCCATAGAGCGCGCCGGCCGGCACCTGGAGTTCCCCGAGGGAATCACGTTCGATACGATTGGTTGTCATAGGCAAACGAGGCTCCTTCCAGGGTGATTATACCGCAGGCGGTGGAAGGGGCAGAAGAAAGAGGTTATTCGTTATCTGCTAATTGGATTTCGAAAGTCGGTGATCGGAAAATGATGAAGACAAATGGATCCAGCCGACCCAACCCAGATGCACAGACCTGCGAGTTTTTTACAAAACTCGCAGGTCTGTTTGGAAGTCGGCGTGAAAACTATTAAATTCGTTTGCTAGGGCAGGCGTGCGAGGATGCTTTCCAGGAGGGTGGAGGCTTGATCAGCATTGAAGGTGTAGCTCTTGCTATCCAACTTGACTGTGGCAAGCGAATTCCCTTTGATCAAGGCCGCGATCAATGCTTGCGTGCCGTTTCCGTTGGTGGCGGGTCCGCCGGAAAACGCAATGCTGCCACCCTGGACATCCATTTTTTTATAACCAGGTGCGGATTGGAAGCTGGCGATGGCGGAGGCGAACTGGGTGGCTGCATTCGGGGTGCCGAGAGCCGCCATTTCCAGGACGCCGTTGCCCGTATTGAAATAGCAATAATGGAATCCGGTATCGGCATGGACTCCTGTGGTAGGCGTGGGGGCAGAACCCAGCAAAGCAGTCACCTGATCGGTTGTGATCAGCATGCAAGGGTCAAGCGTCCCCCCTGTAGGAGCACCTGAGGCAGTACTCACGGGAGCCATGCTAGCCGTGGCCTGTCCGGTGGGAAGGGTGGCCTGCACAGGAGGCAGACTGGCCTGTGGAGAAGGCGAGGCGGTTGACATATTGAGGGTACAGGCAGCTAACAATAAGCAGATGGAAAGGGTGGGCAGCATGAAATGGCGAAAGGATTTCAACATGGCAGGCACCTCCTTGAAAAATAATAAGACATATTAGATATATTTTATAATTATATCATCATCTATTTTTTGAACGATAGGATCATGTGGCGCTCCCAGCAGGTTCATGTAAGTATTCACACCCCGCTGAAGGCCGAGAAGCCACTATCCACCGGTACGACAATGCCGGTTACGAAGGCGGAAGCCGGCGGGACCGCTGGCCAACTCGTCTGCGAGAGCTTCGGCGGGTTCAGTACGGTGACCGAGCACTGCCACTTTGGCCCCGGCTTCAGACAGCACCCGACACATCTCGTTAGAGACCACGCCCGTCCCGCCGGTCACGACCGCGACTTGATCCTGGATGGAGAAATTGATCACGGGGTTTCTTCCATAAAAATTTTTACTTGCCCCACAATTCCCGCAGGCGATGAGCGGCCAGCTTGGGGCGGCGGTCGCGCGTGAAAACGCCCTTGTAGTTCATCCCGCCAGGGCGCGTGATACCCTGACTGGTCTTGAAATCACACAGGTTCCAGACGTGCTCGCCCACAACGTATGGCTTTTGGCGCAAGAGCTGAATATAGCGTTCCAGCAAATCGGTCTGGTATTCCTCGCTGAACATTTCGGGCGGCTGGGCGTGCTGGCCCGGGATGGCATCCGCACCGAACTCGGTCAGGATGAGTGGCTTGCCGAACTGCATAAACAGCGCATCCAGTTCGGCCGAGAGCAGCGGCAGGGCTTCATCGAGGTCTCCGGGCTGACTGTACCAGCCCAGGTAACGGTTGAGGCACAGCACATCACAAAATTCAAAGGCCGGCTCCACGGCGCCCAGGAAACTGACCACGGTCACCGGGCGGGTGGGGTCGAGCGCTTTGGCATCCCGGCAAAGCTGCTCGAAGAAAGGCCGGGCCAGCGGCGAGGCGGAATGCGGCTCATTGGCCAGGCTCCACATGATCACACTAGGATGGTTGCGGTCGCGCCGGACCAACTCATCAACATATTGCCGGCAGAGCACCGTCCGTTTTTCAAGGCCGTCCTGGCGGAAATACAGCCCGACTGCAGGAATTTCATCGATGACCAGGAAGCCAAGCTGGTCGGCCAGGTCGAGCATGGCTTCGGAATACGGATAATGGCTGGTGCGGAAGGAATTGGCGCCAGTCCAGCGCATCAATGCATAATCCTTGACGATCAGGGCCGGCAGGTAGCCGCGTCCGACCACCGGGAAATCCTCATGGCGGCCAAAGCCTTTCAGATAGACCGGCTGGCCGTTCAGCAATAACTGTTCCCCTTCCACTTTAATCGTACGAATGCCGGTTTTTAGCGAATGGGAATCGGTCACTTCCCCAGCCTGGACCAGTTCCACTGACAGGTCGTACAAATACGGTGTCTCGGGGGTCCAGCAGGCCGCTTCCGGCACTTCCATGACCAGCTCGGCTGAGGCTGTCTCCAGCCTGGTATGCTGTCCAAACCCTTCCAAATGGAAGCGTGCCAGAGCCGAGCCAGCGCCGGAGCGTTCAAGGCGAACATACAGCCGGCCATGTCCATCCGAGAGCTCGGTGCGGACGATCACATCCTGCAGACCTTCGGGCGGGGTGGCCACCAACCAGACCGGCCGCTGGATGCCGCAAAACGGGAAGAAATCGAACTGGGCCTGCGGGAAGTTGCCGGCGTGCGAGAAGAAAAAGTCCTGCGGATCGCCGGTGACGTTCCCGGGCGGGACTCGGTCAAAAGCCAGCCGGCCATCCACGCGCAGCACCAATTGATTGCGCTCCGGCCGGACAAATTGAGTGATATCGAATGCAAAGGGTAGATGACCGCCTTCGTGCAGGCCAAGGGATTGGCCATTTAGCCAGGCTTCCGCCAGGTAATTGACCGAATCGAAGCGCAGGGAGAGGCGCTTTCCGGCATAACCCCATGGCAGCTCAAAATCTGTGCGATACCAGGCCGGGCCGAGGAAATCACGCCCGTTCTCGAACTGGTCATTCCAGCTGGCCGGCACGGCGACCGGGCGTCCCTGCGGGAAGCCGGTTTGCCAGCCAGCCTGCAGCCCCACATCTTCCGGATCGAAACGGAAATCCCAAAAACCGGAAAGGTCGAAAGCCTGCCGGTAGCGGTTGGAACGAGGAGGGAGCATAGGAACCTCCGAAGAAAACAGTAAACACGATCCCGCAAAAGAACGCCGCGGGACAGGCGGACACAACAGAAATGAATGAAGAACAAAAAATCTTTCTTAGTGTGCTTCGTGTCCTTTGTGTTTGAATTTATCTTCTTTCATAATCTGTAGGCACGTTTGGCCAACCCGACTGCCAGTTCCTGCGCCATCTCCAGGGCATCCGGCATGCCGACAACATGCCGAACCACCAGTCCGGCCAGCCAGTCGGATGAAACCCGTCTCCAGACATCGTGGCGGGCCGGGATGGAGCAAAAAGCACGGGTGTCGTCATTGAAACCGGCCGTGTTGTACAGCCCGGCCGTCTCCATCACCTGGTCGAAGTAGCGCCGCATGCCATTCGGGCTGTCGTGGAACCACCAGGGCGGGCCCAGCTTCAGGGCCGGGTAATGCCCGGCCAGCGGGGCCAGTTCGCGCGCATAGGTTGATTCATCCAGTGTGAATACCACCAGGCGAAAACGCGGGTCGTTGCCGAAACGGTTCAGCAGCGGAAGCAGGGCGCGGGTATATTCGGTGCGGATGGGGATGTCACCGCCCCGGTCGGGCCCGAATTGCTCGAGCACACTGCGGTTGTGGCTGCGCAGGGAACCGGGATGGATCTGCATGACCAGCCCGTCCTCCGTACTCATGCGCGCCATTTCCACCAACATGCCAGCGGTGAAACGCCGCGCCTCGGTAATGGAACTCTGCCCGTGCAAGGCATGCTGAAAAAGCGTCTCCGCCTCGAGCGGGTCCAGGTCAACCGTTTCGGGTTCCAGCATGCCGTGGTCGGTTGCGGTTGCGCCCATCGAACGGAAGAAGTCCCGGCGCTGTTCCAGGGCGCGCAGGTAGGAGCGGTAATCCGTCACATCCACTCCGCTGGCCTGGCTGAGCCGGTCGATCTCTGCTCTCCAGCCGGACGCTTCCATGGTCATGACCACATCTGGACGGAAGGTAGGCAGGATGCGCCCGCTCCAGCCGCTCTGCCGTATGGCAAGGTGCGCTTGGAGTGGATCGGTGGCAACATCGGTAGTGCACAGCACTTCAATATTAAATCTTTCATACAACGCGCGCGGCGTAAATGCAGGCGTGGCCAGTTTATCGGCAATCAGGTCATACAGCCGGTCGGCATTGGCAGGGGAGGGAACTCTCGTCGATACCAAAAACCTGGCTCAATTCCGTCTCCAGCCAGAGGCCGGAAGGGGTGCCGCGGAACAGATGAAAGTTCTCACAGAAAGTGCGCCAGATCTTGCGGTGGTTATTCTCGACCGGGTGGCCATCCACAGACGGCACGCCCAAAGACGAGAGCGGAATGCCCTGAGAATACAACATGCGAAGGACGTAATGATCGGGGATGATCAGCAGTTCGGCTGGTGAGCCCAAATTGGCGCCCGGGTCGCTGAACAGGCGTGCATCCACGTGACCGTGTGGGCAGATCAATGGGAGCTGTGCGACGCTTTCGTAGAGCTCGCGCGCCGCCCGGCGGGTGAGCGGGTCAGGGGAGAAGAGCCGGTCGGGGTGCATCCAGACTATTCCACTCTTACTCGCCGACGGCATGCGCAAGCAGCGCACGGGCCGGATCGGAAAAGGTTACCTGGTAATTACCACAAATGGCCGGGATCAAGAGCGTTTCAAGCGCAGACAGTTGATAGGACCAATCCTCCGAATGGACCGTGATGGGGCTGTTCAGGGCGGTCACCACCGAAAAGGATTTTCCCTGCAGGTCGACCGGGGCTGATCCGGCGCGGCCGCCGAGCAATTCCAGGCTGAAGTATTTGCAGGAAATGAGTTTTTGTCTTCCATCAGCAGGATGGGGGTTGGTTGGCAGGATATTCCCAGCGCAATCCGGATCCAAGACTTCCATCAACTCCTGGATGTGGAGCTTGCGGGTGCCCGTCACCGGGCGGTCCCAATCGTACACCCGGTAGGTAAGGTCCGAGCTTTGCTGCACTTCGTAAATGAGCAGACCCGGTCCCAAAGCATGCATGGTGCCAGGTGAAATGAAAATGGTATCCCCGGCCTTGACGTTGCGGTTTTCGACGATATCCAGGATGGCCTTGTTTCCAACCGCGGCTTGAATTTCTTGCCTGGTCACGCCAGGACGAAAGCCGCTGATGAGCTGTGCACCCGGGTCCGCCTCCACCACATACCAGGCCTCTGTTTTGCCATAAAAGCCCGGGCCGGCCAGGCGCCTGGCCTGTTCGTCATTCGGGTGGACTTGCAAGGATAACCACCTGGCGCAATCCAGCAGTTTGATCAGCAGCGGGAAACGCTTGCCGGTCAGGGCGATTGGGCTGCTGCCTAATAACGCTGCGCCTTCCAGTTCCACCACTTCAGCCAGAGTCTTGCCGGTATAAGGGCCATCCGCAACCTGATCTTCTTCAAAAACAACCCAGGCCTCGGCGGTGATCTCCGCCTGCGGACGCAGCCGCTTGCCGCCCCAGACATAATCCCGGTAGGTTGGAGTTAATTTAAAAGGATGCACCATCGTTCTACCCTCAATTTTCAAAAATTTTCTTTCGCAGAATCAAGCATAATATGCACGTTTTGGATTGTATCACCGACAAATTATAAACGCGCAGCCGCGAAAGTAGAATAACTGCCAGCAATTTCGGCAGGATCCACTCAAATGAGCAACCGGCTTTATAATTCACGTCATGCATAAGGAGAAATTTTTATGACTCGAACAGAACCAACCCTATCCAGCCTTTCCCAGGCCGAGAACCATCCCAGGATCGGCATTCGCCCCGCCATTGATGGCCGCCGCAAAGGTGTGCGTGAATCATTGGAAGATACCACCCTGGCACTGGCGCACGCCGTGGCAGACCTGTTGACCCGCAATTTGCGCCACCGGGATGGAGCGCCGGTCGAGTGCGTCATCCCGGAGACCTGCATCGGGGGGGTGGCCGAGGCCGCCCAGACTGCCCGCCTGTTTTCCCGCCAGGGAGTGGGGCTATCCATCACCGTCACCCCGTGCTGGTGCTATGGCTCCGAGACCATGGATATGGACCCGCAGCTCCCCAAAGCCGTCTGGGGGTTTAATGGCACCGAACGCCCCGGCGCGGTCTACCTGGCAGCGGTCCTGGCCGCCCACAACCAGAAAGGCCTGCCAGCCTTCAGCATTTACGGTCAGGATGTGCAGGATGCCGGGGATGCTGCCATCCCCGCGGATGTGCAGGAAAAGATCCTGCGTTTTGCCCGGGCCGGCCTGGCCGTCGCCACCCTGCGCGGCCGGTCCTACCTTTCCATCGGGGGTGTTTCGATGGGCATTGCCGGTTCCATCGTCGACCATGGCTTCTTCGAAAGCTACCTGGGCATGCGCGTCGAAGCCGTCGACATGAGCGAGATCACCCGCCGCATCGAGGAAGGCATTTACGACCCGGATGAATTCCAGCGCGCCCTGGCCTGGACAAAAGCAGCCTGCCCGGAAGGCCGGGAATACAACCAGCCTGATAAGCAGCGCTCGCGTTCCCTGAAGGACCGGGATTGGGAGACGGTCGTCAAGATGACCATGATCGCCCGGGATCTGCTGGTCGGCAACCCGCGCCTGGCCGAACTCGATTGGGGCGAGGAAGCCCTCGGGCATAACGCCATCCTGGGTGGGTTCCAGGGCCAGCGCCACTGGACCGACCACTTCCCCAACGGCGACTTCATGGAAGCCATGCTCAATAGCTCCTTCGACTGGAATGGAATTCGGCCTCCCTTTATTTTTGCCACCGAGAATGACAGCCTGAACGGCGCCTCCATGCTGTTTGGCCACCTGCTGTCCAATACCGCCCAGGTTTTTGCGGATGTGCGCACCTACTGGAGCCCGGCGGCAGTCAAACGCGTCACCGGCTACGAGCTGGTCGGCCCGGCCGCCGCCGGCCTGATCCACCTGATCAACTCCGGGGCCGCCTCGCTGGATGCCACCGGCCGGATGGAAAAAAATGGCCTGCCGGCCATGAAACCCTTCTGGGAGATCGATCAATCGGAAGTTCAGAAATGTCTGCAGGCCACCAGCTGGTATCCGGCCAGAACCGAATATTTCCGCGGCGGCGGTTTCTCATCCGGGTTCCTGACGCGCGGCGGCATGCCTGTCACCATGTGCCGGATCAACCTGGTCAAGGGCCTGGGACCGGTGCTGCAACTGGCCGAAGGCTGGACGGTCGACCTGCCCGGAAATGTCCACGAGTTGATCAACGAACGCACCGATCCAACCTGGCCAACCCACTGGTTCGCGCCGCGTCTGACCGGGCGCGGCGCCTTCCGGGATGTCTATTCCGTCATGGCTGCCTGGGGCGCCAATCATGGCGCGCTCAGTTACGGGCATATCGGGGCAGACCTGGTCACCCTGGCCGCACAGCTGCGCATCCCGGTCTGCATGCACAACCTGGAAGATGCGGCCCTCTTCCGCCCAAGCGCCTGGAATGCCTTTGGCACCGAGGATACTACCGGCGCCGATTATCGCGCCTGCGCAGCCTTTGGACCACTGTACGGGCGATATTAAATTCTCAACGAATCGGGAAATTCGGGGATCCCGACTCCTATCCTAATGAAATGCATTGTAGAGGTTGAAAAAACACACCATATGGAATTTAACAACGAGAAGGCCGCCAGGAACGAAATCGTCCGGGTGATGCGGATTGTCTGCAGCCAGGGCATGATCCGTTCCAGTGACGGGAATATTTCCATCCGCCTGGATGAAGATCATTTCCTGGTTACCCCAAGCGGGTTGTATAAAATGGCCTTGAAAGCTTCTGATCTGATCATCGTGGACTGGCAGAATGAAGTGGTCAAAGGCCACCCGGGACTGAAACCCACCTCCGAAATGCTGATGCACCTGGAAGCCTATCACCAGCGCAAGGATATCCACGCGGCGTTGCACGCCCACCCGCCCTACGCCACCGCCCTGACGATTGCCGGGGAAGAGTTTCCATTGAATATCATCCCGGAAGCGGCCGTCGCGCTGGGTGCTGTCCCGATTGCGGAATATGCCACCATGGGCACACCTGCCTTGGCCGCCAGCATACGGGAGCCGATCATGCAGAGTAATGCCATCCTGCTCAGCCATCATGGCAGCCTGACCGTTGGCCCGACCCTGGAAGAGGCCCTGATTGCCCTGGAAAGGATGGAACACACCGCCCGCACCTATTTCATTGCAAAATCCTATGGAAAGATCGTCCCCATCCCGGCGGATGAAATGGAGCGCCTGCACGCAATCGGCCGGCGTGTGCGTGGAGAAATCATCCCTAACCCGGAATGAAAGGGCTTATTTCCCTTTTACCAGCGTCACCCCCAGGTCCGTCAATTCCTGCAGCGCTTCCGGGATCAGGTTACCCATACACGCAACGAAAGTGCCGCCCGGACATATCATCACGACCAATTGCCCAAAAAGCGCACCAGTTGGCTGCGGTTGTTTGAGCGGATGGCGCGTGGCCCAGTCCACCAGGGCGGTCAATTGCCAGGCCAGGGTTTGCTGCGCCGCCTGTGAGTCGCTCGTAAAGACGCTGAAATGTGGATCCAGTTGCGGATCAAACTCCGCCAGCAGCATGGCAAAATCCAAACCGGGTGTATCTTCGGCTCCAAATCCATAAATCCCGATGGTTTCGTGAAATAACAACTTGTTTGTTCCCCCCAGCAGCCCGCTGGCCGCCACAGGTTGCCCAACCACTTTTTGCGCCGCGAAGACAAAGCCACCCGGGCACTGCCGATCGGGTGAAAACCAGCGCGTAACAGCCGTCCCGCCGAACGTCCTGGTCTGTGTTTTCCAATGGACGCCCTCCGTGATATGGCCCATAAGAACCTCGGGCCCGGGAAGGGCTTCCTGCTCCACCTGGAATACCTGCCGGGCCTGCCTGGTTGCTCCTGAGGTAATCTCCTCTCCACCCACGCCCAGGAATTCACGTAGTTGCTTCGCTTTGGCCTCTTTTTTTGTCGTTCCGCTGGAGTAGGCGAGTCGGAATGGGATGCTTTCATTATCTTTGGTCAGCACCACGATCCGGTAATTGGGCGAGGCGCCGCGCGTAGCCTCCAACTGGACCCCCGCGATCGTATCGATCGGGATAGCGCGAACATAGCGCTTCCGCAACAACGCCGTCCGGCGGATGGTCAAGGTGCCACCCACGCGGTCAGCCTGCACCACCAGGATGACCCCAAAAAGGATAAAGAGCAATCCGGCCGCCCCGGCGATCAGGGTGATCGACCAGTCTCCTCCTGCGCCCACCGCCGTGAAGCCGGCAACGAGCAGCATTAACAGCCCGAAGCCCCATTCGCCCAGCGGATATTCCCGGATCGTAAGCGTATTGTTTTGGGTATCCATGGATTCCTCACTCAATTGATCCTCCCGAAGGTTTATCGAACGTGTTGGTATTTTCAAGCCAAATCCTTCGGATATTTTACAACTGTCAAAAAAATGAAAACCGGCGTCTTTTTTAAGGCGCCGGTCTGTTGTTTACATTCCATCATCCTGATCTTTGGCCGCATAGCCGGGACCGGATTTGAAAAAGTCATAGTTGGGTTTGATGTCTTCCTGCAGATTGACCACCTCGCCGGCGGCCAGTTGCTTGACGGTATCCAAGGTCACTTTCGTGCCATGGTGGTTGGTACCTTCGTAGTGCCCGGTCAGGCCGACCTTGCTGATGTACTCTCCGCCCTTGGCGGTATAGGCAGCCGGGACCTCGTCTTCCGGGAAGATCGCAAGGAATGGGCACTCCGGGATGCATGCCCCGCAGTCGATACAGGTATCCGGGTCGATATAGATCCACGGCCACTTTCCAACCGGTTCCCCGGGGACCATGCATTCCACCGGGCAAACTTCGATGCAACCGCGGTCACGTACGCATAGGCTGGTAATAATATGAGTCATTTTGTTTCTCCATTTTGAGTTGGATAAAATTTAAGCCTGACATATTATATCCGTGTTGGTGGAATACTGCAATTAAATGACCCGAGCCTGGATTCATTAAGAATTAGCGCACTAACGGCAAAGTGTTGTAATAATTCAACAACTCTCCATCGCCATTCAAGCCAACCTGGATGAATGGATAACTCATTCCATCATCCAAAACTGGTTTGGTGCGGTCTTCCCACCGGAAAAAGTACGTGCCGATTTTAGAACCCGGCGCCGGCGTAAGCTGGGAGAGATCCACTCCCGGAGCAAAGAGGGCAATCAACGCCCTGGCCTTAACTTCGAGCTCATCGGTCGGTAAGCTGGTGACTCCTTGGGGAATCTGCCTGGGAATGATTTCAATGATTACATGGGCCTCACTGTAGACAATATATGTGCGAGAGCTGGTGTCGTATTGAGTTAAACTAAGATCGTTGCGATAGAAAGGCAGCGAAGTTACATCGGTTAGATCAACATTTCCAGGCTCAATGTGCTGGATCATTTGAACATCCTGTTGGATGGCAGCGGCTGAAGGGCCCCGCACCCACCAGCGCAATTTTTGAATTACCACCTCTTTGGCTTGAAGCATCACATAAGAGTCGCCGATCAATTGAGGTAAATAGTCCCCATTCTCAGGGAGGTAAATTACAACATTTGTCCCATGGACAAGTTCATTCTGTATCCAGGTGGTGTAATCTTGCATGAGTTGGTCCAAATATACCTGGCCGTCGGCTTTGTTCGTAAATGTTGGGATTGGCAGTGGGCTTGCCGGCGATAAGGCTGTATAGCGCTTATTTAAATCATCGATATTGTTCATCAACGTTTGATATTTTGATGAAATTTTAGTATAGGAATCTCCGATGAATATGAAACTTTGTTTTCCATTGCCCAAAGTAGACGTTTCAGAGACACCTGTCTTTTTTTCATCAAGGACTAGTGAATTGTAATCGGCTACTGCTTGCCTGATCTGCCGGAGGATTTCTTCTTTTTGTGCTTGAATTGAAGGAGTCGGCGTTGCAGGTGCAACTGTAGCTGTGACTGTAGCAACATCCACCAGAGTCTGGCTGGCTGGTGGCGGATTCGTTGGAAGGCCTGTCTGGGCAGCACAGCCAACCAATAAAATAGTAACCATGAGAAATAGGAATTTATATTGAGCCATTTTTTCACCCCGGAACCGTTAATAAATAACAGGTTATTTAATCCATTATACTGCTAATAATCCCACCCTTTTTCTGCATCACTCCGGCGATTCCCGAAGAGCCTCCTCGCTGGATGCCGGATTGAGTAACTACTGGCCTGAAAATTAATCATGAGGTCGCCCTCTGATTAATACCTGGATTGGTTATAAAATCAAACCGCGAAAGCCCGAGGAACGCCAAGAAAAATTAATCTCTTCGCGCGCTTCGTACCTTCGCGGTTAATTTTAATATTTTAAAATGCCTATTTTGCAGTGTAGCGGCTGGCAACTGCCTTCCAATTGACCACGTTCCACCAGGCTGTCACGTATTCAGCCCGGCGGTTCTGGTATTTCAAATAATAAGAGTGTTCCCACACATCCAGCGTCAGCAATGGAGTCATACCCTCTGACATCGGATTATCCTGGTTGGCAGTGGAAATGATGCTCAGTTTGCCGCCTTTCTTCACCAGCCAGGCCCAGCCTGAGCCGAAGCGGCCCATGGCAGCCTTCTCGAACTGCGCCTTGAAGTCGGTGAAGCTACCAAAATCAGTTGCAATGGCTTTGGCCAGCTGGCCTTCCGGCTCTCCTCCGGCTTTGGGAGCCATGATGTCCCAGAACAGGTTATGGTTCCAGACCCCACCACCATGGTTGCGAACAGCCGTGCGGATATCATCCGGGACACTATTCAGGTCCATCAGCAGATCTTCCAGGGTCTTGCTGCCCAGTTCAGAGTGCTTCTCGAGCGCTGCGTTCAGGTTGGTGACGTAGGCAGCATGGTGTTTATCATGGTGGAATTGCATCGTAGCAGTATCAATGAAAGGTTCGAGTGCATCGTAGCCATAGGGAAGTGGCATAAGTTGGAATGACATAATTTATTCTCCTTTTTACTGGCAAAAAATATTATTTATGATATTTATTATCTATATTATATGCTTCGTTTTGTCCATGTCAATATTGCGCTCCAGGTTTCTAACATTTCGCTTACAATAACCTTCGTTATCAACTCGTAATGAACACTTTAAACCCCTGATCCCTACCTCCTGACCTTTGGCATCACCGCATTCTGCCCCTGCTCGTTCCACCCTCATTCTAGCCCTGCTGGCCGGGATCGCGGCCGTTTCCACAGCTTCGATCTTCATTGAATTCGCACAAAATGCCGGCGCAGCCTCCATCGTCATCGCGGCTTTCCGCCTGACCCTGGCCACCCTCGCCCTGGCCCCGCTTGCACTGACGCGTTACCGTGCACAGTTGCGCCAATTAACGCGTCGCGAGTGGCTGCTGGCGCTGCTCTCGGGCGTCTTCCTGGCACTGCATTTTTCGGTCTGGGTTACTTCGCTGCAATATACCAGTGTGGCCAGTTCGGTGGTATTGGTGACCACCACGCCGTTATGGGTGGCCCTGTTTTCACCGCTGGTGCTGCACGAAAGGGTTGGCAAAGCCACTTATATTGGGCTGGTACTGGCGCTGCTGGGCGGCAGTATCGTCGGTCTGAGCGACGCCTGCGCCTGGCGGGCCGGCGCGATTGTTTGCCCTTCCGCCGGAATGTTCCTTGGCGGAAGCACTTTCCTGGGTGATTTTCTGGCTCTGGCAGGCGCCTGGATGGCAGCCGGTTATTTGCTGGTGGGACGTAGCCTGCGCGCCCGGATGGACCTGGTGCCCTATATCTTCGTGGTATATGGAATGTCAGCCATCCTGCTGATTGCTTTCATGTTCGGATTACGCGAAAGCCCGCTCGGCTTATCCCCTATCACCTACCTGTGGTTGGTTCTGCTGGCGCTGGTTCCGCAATTATTGGGGCATTCCATCTTCAATTGGTCACTCAAATACCTGCCGGTTTCGCTCGTGTCGGTCAGCCTGCTGGGTGAGCCGGTTGGATCCACCATCCTGGCTTATTTCCTGTTGCAGCAGCAACCCGGCCTGGTCAAGATCGGCGGAGCCATCCTGATCCTGATGGGAATCTGGCTGGCTGCCAGCGCCGGGACCAAAAAGTAAGCTTTCATTGCGAAAGTGATGTAACAGTCAGTCACCCGTCTCGAAGAATGACAAATCATGCAACCCTCCAGGTGACTGTCCCATGATTGGCCGGAATCTTTCCCATTTCATCGTATTTCCTTAGCTTCCTGATAGCTGCCGGTTAGGCGGCTTTTTTGGCATGGTCGTATACTCTTGAGAGTATCCTGACAGGCAACACGACGGTATCTGTCCATTCGGCCAGTCTAAAACCATTTCACTGAAGGATACGTATATAAACTGACCATAATAGAATGTCTATACTATACAGAAGGAGAATGACTATGTCGAACAAACGGATTTCTGGTTCACTCGTGGTCGGGATCATTCTGATCGTCCTCGGCTTGCTGTCCCTGATCGGACAGATCTTTCGCGGCTTTCCATTCCTGAGCTATCTTTGGCCATTCATCATCATCGGATTCGGCGGCCTCTTTTTCGTTGGGATGCTGGCGGGCGGTAAATCGATGGCCGGCCTGGCCGTCCCAGGCGCCATCATCAGCGGCCTTGGACTGATGATGTTCATCCAGAACCTGACAGGGTACTGGCAAAGCTGGGCCTACAGCTGGACCATCATTCTGGTGCTGGTCGGGTTGGGTATTTTCATCATGGGTCTCTACACAGAAGACCTGGACCGCCGCCAGGCTGGCCTGCGCGTAATGAAAGTCGGCGCGATCCTGTTCATCATCTTCGGCGGGTTCTTCGAGCTGATTTTGAACGCCTTCCGGCCTTTTGGCATCCAGCAATATCTCTTCCCGGTCCTGCTGGTCGCTCTGGGAATATACCTGGTAGTCGTCCGATCCGGCATGCTTTCATCCCGCCGAATCGATGCCAATAATCCAACCATCGATCTTTCTGAAGATAAGAAATAAGGAGCCGCCATGCGAAACCGTTCATTATTCTGGCCATTCTTCCTGATTGCCACCGGCATCGTCTGGTTATTGATCGACCTGCAGCGCCTTCCCATCGAAAACCTGTGGGGTCTCATGTATATCTGGCCCTTCCTGTTGATGGCGGCCGGCATCAGCCTGATCCTGCGCGCCCGCTGGCCGATCACACGTTTCTTCGTCTCGGGCCTGACCGTGCTGGGCATGCTGCTGGCCGTGGTCTTCGCCCCCCAGTTCGGCTGGAACCGCGCCCCATCCTGGAGTCTCTTCAGCTTTGCCGATTTCAACGGCTCGGTGCGAGGCTCTGGCGAAATCGTTTCGCAAACCCGCGCGCTGGCAGACTTTACTTCCATCCAGGTCAATTACCCGGTTGAACTGACCGTCCAGCAAGGTATTACCAATTCCGTTACAATCACCGCCGAGAACAACCTGATGCCGCAGCTTGCCACTCGGGTTTCAGGCGGGACTCTTTACATCGAGAACAGCCAGCCAGATTGGGGCAGGCGGGTGAACCCCACACGCCCAGTCATCCTGCACCTGACGGTGAAGAATCTACAGAAGGTGGATTTCCCGAGCGCCGGCACCCTAACAATTATGAAGTTGCAGACCGATCATCTGGACCTGTCCATCAGTGGCGCCGGCAGCATCGACCTTTCGAACCTGGCCACCCAAGCCCTGACCGTCAACTTGAGCGGAGCCGGGAACATTACTGCCAGTGGATCGGCGAATACCATCAACCTGGATGTCAGTGGCTTTGGCAGCTTCAACGGCGCCGACCTGGCCAGCCAGACCGCTGGCATCACCATCAGCGGCGCCGGCAATGCCACCGTCTGGGCCAAAACCAGCCTGAATGTCACCATCAGCGGCACCGGTTCGGTAAGATACTACGGCTCGCCTAATGTCAGCGCGGTGAGCCGCGAAGTCAGCGGCGTGGGCAGTGTCACCGACCTGGGAACGAAATGATCAATCGACCGTCTGGCAACCTTCCGACTGAAATACTGATTAACCTGCCTTAGGGCAGGTTTTTTATAAATATGGTTCAATTTGGGGAAGCGGTATCCTCGGGTGCCCGAAAATTCTGAGACAAATAGTGGGGTGATATAATTTGCCAAAATCTCCACCGAGCGAAGGTTTTTCATCAAACGAAATCTTGAATAAGCTCTTGCTAACGAGGAATTTAGAAATTAAGGAAGGACCGCATAATGAGGGTATGCAAATTCGCCGCATACCCTCATTATGCGAACTCCTCCCTAATTTTCTGAGAGGTTCTTTATAAATGCAACCAGACCCCATCGATGGCTCTGTAGTGGAGTACTTTGAAATAAGTGCAGCTACATTCCCACACCATATCGCAATCCGGGATGGCATCCGAGAGATCAGCTACCTGGAGCTGAATCGCCGCGCCAACCAGTTAGCCCGGGAGATCCTCGCTCACAATCCTGGAAATGCCCCAATTCGGGCTGGTTAGCCATTATGTGATTTGGGTGCATCTCTGAAAATGCAGAAAGTATTGACAAAATAGTAGCCTTGCATGAAAGTAAGAGTTCGACAAAAACCCTACCAAAAGCAAAGGCTACCGATGGAAATTTACCATACCGACATTTTTTTGCATAGTGCAGCGGCAAAGCAACTTGCCGAATTGATCCAGAACCGGCGTCAAAAATGGGTTGGGGCGCAAGCGGAATTGCTTGGCGCGAACGATTTTGAAGAATATGAGCAAGAACTTCATCAGCTGGTCATGCTCCTGGAGTGCGAATTGGTGCAAGAAGAGTTAAGCCGCTATGATGTCACGGCTGAGGAAATCATGGTGGAGAATAAAACCTATCGAAAAGGTCGCTGTTCTTCTGAGACCTATATGACGGCAGCGGGATGCGTCACCGTGGATCGCCATCTTTATGTTGGTGTGAACGCCACAGACAAAACCCTGTGTCCGTTGGAATTACGCAGCGGTCTAATTTCTGGTTATTTCACGCCGCGCGCCGCACGGCAAGGAGCCTTTGCAATGGCGCAGCTCACCCCAGGCGAAAGTGAGGCCCTGTTTGCCGAGATCGGTAACATGCAGCCGTCCCGGAGCAGTCTGGATCGGCTGACAAAAGCCCTCTCCCCACACTGGGAGACCCATCGCAGCACTTGGGAAGCCCAACTTCGCCAGACTGAAACGGTTCCAGCGCATGCGAATATTGTAGCAATTTCCGTGGATGGCGTCATGGCTCCGATTAGAGGGGCTGACAAGCTCGAAAAAAACGAACAGCCCGGAAAACACGCCAGTGGACCCACCGGATATAAGGAAGTTGGTTGTGGCACCGTCAGTTTATATGACCAAGAAGCGGCGCGCTTACAAACGGTGCGCTATGCGCGGATGCCAGAAAGCAAAAAAGTGACTCTGCAACAGCAGTTGGAAACTGAAGTTGCCAGTATTTTGGCCTTGAGACCCAATCTACGGCGTATCCACCTGGCCGATGGAGCCAAGGACAACTGGCGGCTCATGAACGACATTGAAGCCCAGCTACCCGCACCCCTCGAACCGCCGCTTGAAATTGTCGATTATTATCATGCCTGCGAGCATCTCAAAAGAGGCTGCGATGCGGCTTGGGGCGAAAGCACTCCAGAAAGCCAGCGGTATTTTGACCGCCTGAAAACTAAACTCAAAGAAACGGATGGCGGTGCAAACCTGATCCTGCGAGTTTTGCGTTTTCAGTCCAGCAACGCCAAAGGCAATCGCCGCAAACGTTTAGAAGCTGAGCTAACTTATTTCCGTAACCAACAACACCGGATGCTCTATCCTGATTACATTCGTTTGAATTTACCCATTGCCAGCGGTGTGATGGAAGCCAGCTGCAAAACCTTGGTGACACAACGTCTGAAACGTTCTGGCATGGCATGGGCCAAAGCGGGTGGTCAGGCCATCCTTACTTTGCGAAGCCTGATCCAAAGCAACCGCTGGCATTCTGCCTGGCCACTGCTGAGTGCCGACTTCCGCAAACCCATCAAAATATCCAAACTAGGCAAGTCAAAAAGTTTCAAGACCCACAAAACTCAGCTAATCACTTTCTCAGGTTTCCAACCTGTTCGGATGCCTGTCTATCGGTCTTTGCCACTTGCCGGGTAAGCTCTTGCAGTTTGAGAGATGCACCCATGTGATTTTCCTATGGAATTATTTGAACCGCCTGGGGCTTTGCAATTCATGTTGAGCGGGTCTAAAGTCTCCACTTTCCGGGTCCGGAACGTCATTCTGAGTGGGAACCAATGTGCGCATACAGACAGGCGGAGGAAGGTATCCCCCACTGAGCGCCGCGGGTGCGTTATTAACCCCAACCTCAGCGGGAGCTCGGCCAAGACAACTTGGTGTACACCCGCTGACTGCTTGCGAGTGGGTTGTGATCCAGTTCAGTGTCGTCATTACGTTAATCCGCCAGACCGACTGCCTCGAAAAATGAATGAGCGCCCAGGTCATCCAGGTTGATCTCGGCGCGTTGCATGGCGGAAGTGCCCTGGTGCAGGCCGCGTTGTTTCACATCGAAGTCTTCCATCAAAGCTACTCCGCTCCAGAACCGCTCGCAGGTATCGCTGCGCTGGAAGGATTGGGCAATGCGTGCAAACGGTTTGAAGATGCTGTTCTTGCTTTCCAACAAATTGCTGGTACACAGCAGCCCCACCTGCGCTTTCTGCTCGAACTGGAATTCCAGGGTCTTGCCGTGTTTGGCGAAGAACTTGGTCAACTGCTTATGCAGATCACAAACGCTTTCAGTTTGAATGACGATTTGTGGGTCTTGCAAGCGTGCCAGAGCTCCTTCGATGTACAGGAATGCGACCGACTCATAGCCAGGCTGAAAGGCTTTGAAGAACAAGGCCAGCACAGGTTTCAGACGCTTACGTAACAGATGGCGTTTCAGATCGAGTTGCTTCTGGCGTTCTTTCAGGGAAGTGCCCTGGGGTACTTCTATCGTGACCTGCCGCACTGCCACATCAAAATAGCGCCCAATGATCCGCAGGGCATGCACAAAATCCTTCAAAAAAAGGATACCCTCGATCGCCTGACTGACGATCTTGGGAAAATGCACATCAAAATCACTCAAGAAATATTGCGGCTGGTACCCTTTTCCGACCACATCCTTGAAAAGTGCTCCCAGATCACGTGACTGTTGGCGTACCACCTTCACCCCCCGGATCAAACCATTCTCACAGATAGCCACCCCCAGGCTGTGGCCTTTGGCACGCAGGCTTTGCCAGTCGAGAATGTGTGGAAAGGTTTCATCCCCCATCAGAACCTTGGCACCTTTCTGGCGACAATTCGCCATCCGCTTCAGCGTCGCCTGGGCTTGCTGTCCTGCACTATCCGTCACCTGGCTGACAAACGTAGCGGAGATGACCCGGCCAAAGGCAAAGGCCGCCAGCAGGGCAGTGCGGCGGTCGGATAAAGCCAACTTGAATTTGCTGAATGCCGCTAACCGTTTCAAGAATTGCCAGCCTTGTCGGCGCGCTTGCGCCAGACGCTGCCGTTGCGGTGAAGCAATCTCCCGGCCACAATCCCCACAACGATAGCGTTGGATCGCCACGCGTGACTGGCTGAACCAGTGCAGGCTGAGAAATACCAACCAGTTGATCACCCAATATAACCCATTCTTCCAGACCCGCACACTCTGACAATCTGGACAATGATCCGGACCCTCATCAACTTTCCTGGTCGACGCAGCATGTTTCCCTTCGGCGGGACGCATGCCTGCCCAGGGGCTGCTTTCGACTTTCGGGCCCGGCTGTTCTTTTTCAAGCACCTCCGGCAAATTGGCCAGCACCTTGGTCTCGAACCAATTGCGGATGGAGTTGGGTGCCACGCCCTAACTCTTTCGCAACCACCTCCACATTTAGTAACGCCAGACACTGGCTCAGCGCATTGACTTTCGTCTCAATTGGGATTATTCTGTTGGCCATGGGAGTGATTCCTGCAAGTGGATTCCGTCCAATCAACTCAATCTTACTTGCAAATCACTCCCAACTCAAATAATTCTATGCTTTCACAGTGGGGTTTACCAGCCCCCCAATTCCTTTTTATCTCGGATATGATATATCTACCGTGATCGCCCTTTTGGGGATCATCAAGACCGGCTGCCCCTTTGTAGTGCTCGACCCATCCTTTCCTGTTGAAAGGAACCAACTGATCCTGTCCGGTCTGGATGCCCGCCTGCTTATCACCGATACTGTGCATAAGGCCTCCGCGAAATCTTGCACCAGCTCTGCCGCCTACCCAATTCTCATTAACCTGGATGATCTGTCATCCCGCCTGGATGGTGAAAATCTTGGGATCAGTATCTCCCCGGAGATGCTTTTTTGCATCATTTTTACTTCCGGTTCCACCGGTGCTCCTAAGGGAGTGATGTGCAGCCATCGCTACATGGTTTTTTCTAACTCCCAACCCGCATCGCTGATGAATATAACCCCTGGAGATAAATTATCCTTTTTTACCCCATTTACCTATACAGCAGCCGTTGGTTATCTTCTTAAGACCATTTTCAAAGGAGCCAGGGCGTGTTTATACGATGCCAGGACACGTGGTCTCGCCGGGATGGCAGAATGGCTCGAGGCGGAAGGGGTCACAGTCCTTGTAGCCCCCCCATCCTCCTTCCGCGCCATCTTTAATTCCCTCCCTGAAAATAAATTATTGGAACAACTTCGTTTTGTTCACACGGGTGGGGAGAAGACTGCCCTGGCTGATGTTACCCTGTTCCGGGCGCATACCACCCCTTCATGCGTATTATTGTTCACGCTCTCATCCACCGAAACCACCGCAATTACTCTGCTTTCGGTAGACCACAGCATGCCTGTTACCGAAACAACCGTAATAACAGGCTATCCACTTCCTGGCCATGAGATATTTCTACTTGACGAAAACCGGCAACCCGTCAAACCTGGCGAGACCGGCGAGATCGCGGTCAGAACCAGATACCTCGCTTCTGGATATTGGAAACAACCCGAGCTGACCGCAAAGAAATTCGTTCAAGATCCCCACGATCCACGCATCCACACCTTCTTCACCGGCGACCTTGGCCGCTGGCTCCCGGATGGAGCTCTTCAATTTCAAGGACGTAAAGATGATATGGTCAAGATCCGCGGCCACCGGGTTGAGATCAGGGAGGTGGAATCCGCCCTTTCCAAGCATCCGGCTATACTGCAGTCGGTTGTCACGCGCTCGCAGATCTCTTGAAAACAGCCAGAAATGGCTGGTCGCGTATTATGTTGAACGACCCGATACGCATCTTGACGAGATCGAACTGCGCAAATACCTTTCCGGCCTCCTGCCAGCTTTTATGGTCCCATCCCGTCTCATCTCCTTGAATGCTTTGCCGCTTAATTCACATGGGAAAGTGGATGTCAAGGCATTGCCCGAACCTTTCCAACCAGGAGCGAAATTGGAATATGGCACAGGCTCCTCCAATGAACAGGTTCTGCTTAATCTCTGGGCCAGCGTTTTTGGCCAGGAAAAGATCGGGCTGCAGGATGATTTCTTTGAATTGGGAGGCAATTCCCTTACCGCAGTCCGGCTCTGGCAGGCGTTGATCAACTGTTCGGTACTAAAATGCCCCTACCGTTATTTGACAAATATCGCACGTCCAGGATATGGCCGGGTTTATTAAAAGCGCGCCGAGCAACCAGATTACCTCACCGGAACAAATTTCACGTATGCCGGGAGAAAAGCCCCTGATGCAAAGGAAGATTTATCCTGGACGCATGGGGTCGTTCCCTTGCAAACTGAAGGTTCCAAAACTCCCATCTTCATCGGCCTCGCATCTCTTTATATGAATAGTTTGGCGCTTGGCTTTGCACCGGACCGGCCTGTGTCCGGCCTGACACCGGTTGAAAAAGGGCAGGTTGTGTATCACAGTTCCGTTAAGAAAGAAGCCATGGGTTATTATCGCAGCCTGATCGAGTTTCTTCCCCATGGACCCTATCTGTTGCTTGGCCATTCGGGATTTGGGTTTTTCACTCTGGAATTGGGCCGCCTGCTTCGACAAAATGGGAAAAAGGATGTATTTATCGGCCTGCTCCATTTTTCGACCCGGGCCCCGATATCAGGCCCGTTTGATTGACCGGATCGTGATACACCTGGATAATCTGAGGAGAAAGAATCCGCGGGGAATTATTGAGTATTTCAAAGAATCAATAGATAGGTTTTCCGAACGCTCTTCGCGCCGAATGCCTACGCAGAGAATTGTCTGTTACCAGGAGAATGGAGATTTATATGGGGTACAAAGAATCCTTCAATTACATTATCAACCTGAACAGATTGATTTTCCAGTCACTTTGTTTTCGGCTACTGAAAGGCTATGGTACGTTCGCTGGGATCCCATGGAAAACTGGCACAAGTTTCTCCGAGAACCTTTTGGGATAATTCGTGTTCCAGGCGATCATTTATCTTCCTTGGAACCCCCGCATGTAGCTGAATTTGTCGAAAAGATCAAACAACAAATACAGAAATTCGAAAATTCGCTCTAAGCGCCAGGTTTTCACATCACCAGGGGGAAGCGCCAACCTTCAGAAAACGCTTAATTCATCGGGGTAACCAACCAGCACACTCCGTCGATCCGGCAATTCCCAGGTGGCCGGATATAATTATGTCATATATTGACATATATCTTCGTGGGCAGTGTCACCGACCTGGGAGGAAAATAACAATCCTCAAAACGTCTCGAAGGTTCCAAATAGCCTGATTTATCGATCCGTGATGCCTTCGGGATGGCCCGGGTATTTTCCCCATCCAACCTGCCTTCGGGCAGGTTTTTTTTAACCAGTCTCGTAATGCGACATTCATGTCGAATTATCCTTCTCAGGCGATATATAAGTCACACTTCAGGGATTTCATTTTGTACTTTGAGAATATAATTATGTCATATTTTGTCATATATATAATCTAAAATATCATAGGCTGCCATGACCAAACCCGCTTCCCGCCTCATCACTCTGATCATGCTGCTCCAGAACCGGCCCAACCAGAAAGCCGCCGACCTGGCCGGTGAGCTGGGCGTCTCGGTGCGCACCCTGCACCGCTACTTTTCGGCGTTGGACGACATGGGTATCCCCATCTATGCCGAACGCGGACCGTATGGCGGCTTTTCGCTGGTGCGCGGCTACAGGATGCCACCGTTGGTCTTTACCCCGGAAGAGGCTGTGGCGGTCTCGCTCGGCACGGGGCTGGTGGAAGATTTGTGGAGTGACCTGTACCGGCAGGCTGCCCGCTCTGCCCTGGCCAAGCTTGAATCCATGCTGCCCGATCAGCAGCGTGAAGAGGTCAGTTGGGCCCGGCGCGCCCTGGTTACCACCGGGTTTTATAACCCTGGGCTGGATGCACTGGCTGCCATCCTGGAAAGCCTGCGAGGCGCCATCCGGGAGTCACACCGGGTGCAGCTGCACTACCAGAGCGCCTCCCGGCCCGCGGCGGAAACCCGGCAGCTTGACCCTTACGCTTTGGCCTTCCGCTGGGGCTGGTGGTACGTGGTCGGATACTGCCATACCCGCCACGCCTTGCGTACTTTCCGGCTCGACCGCATCCAGGAACTGACCGTGCTGCCACAGTCTTTTCAGCCGCCGGCCGACTTTAACGCCCGTGCTTTTATGGAAGAGTCCACCCGAAACCAGCCACAGGTGCAGGTCCGCCTCAAGTTCCCCCGGGAATTCGCCCAGGCAGCCCGGCTCAACCGGCTCTTCTGGAGCGAATTCGAGGAGCAAAGCGATGGCTCGCTGCTGGTGACCTTCCCAGCCCCTGACCTGGACTGGGCCGCCAGTACCATCCTGGCCTACGGTCCGGCCGTTGAGGTGCTCGAGCCGCCGGAATTGCGCCGGCGTGTCCAGGCCTGGGCACAGAAGGTACTAGAGATATATCGATGAAAATATTTATCTGCCAATCCCCGCGTTTAAACGCTAATCTTGAGTAAAGAATTAGCGAAGATTATCAGGATAAGAAAAGAGGAGAATATGCTGAAACTGGACCTCAAGAAAGACCTGAAATATCTGTACCTGCCTGCCGCCAAAAAGATCGAATTAGTGGATGTGCCTCCGATGCAATTCATCATGCTCGACGGCGCCATCGAACCCGACCAGGCCCCCGGCACTTCGCCGCTCTTTGCAGAGAACATGCAGGCCATCTATGGGGCTGCCTACACGCTCAAGTTTTCCCTTAAGCTGCACAAGGATAACCCGCTAGATTACCCGGTCATGGCGCTCGAAGGGCTATGGTGGATCGAGGATGGCACGTTTGACCTGCAGAAACCCGGCAACTGGAAATACACCGTCATGATCATGCAACCTGACCAGGTCACGCCGGAGGCTTTTGCACAAGCGCTGGCCCAGCTGCGCAAGAAAAAAGGCGACCAGCCGGCCTTTGCCCGGCTGCGTCTGGAGCGCTACCACGAAGGGCTTACCGTCCAGGCCATGCACATCGGTCCTTACGCCAGCGAACCCGAGACTGTTGTGAAAATGCAAGCCTTCATGCAGGCGAACGGCTGCCAAGACCTGGTCGGGCTGGGAGGCAAACACCACGAGATCTACCTGGGCGACCCGCGCCGCGCCGATCCCGTCAAACTCAAGACTGTCCTGCGGCACCCGATCAGGCGAATATAAGAGCTCAATAGAGCGTTTTCTATGTAAGTCTGGGTATATTATCCCTGCCGAATGTGGATGAGATCAAAATGGATGTTGATACCGAAGAATAAAAGTCCATAAAGGATATGAGGCACTGCTGAAACGCAGCTGCCCGGCGATCTTTTACGAATTCAGTATGGAGATGGTTCAGCGTGTGTCGGATGTGTCCTCGGTGGATTTTCTCGAATGGATTGAAGGCATGGATTATAAAATCTTCCTGCTCGACCGGAATATCTGCCAATGCTTAATCGTGAATTCTCTTTCCGAGATGTTCGCTGAATGGGGCAGCCTGGGGCGTTTCGAAAACCTGCTTTTTTTTGCCGCCCGAAAAAACATTCCTGCTGGATATTGTAATTATGTGACAGTCACCTTGAAGGTGACTGTCACATCCCAATCATGAAGACGTATGCTGCAATCCTGGATCACTGTCCTGCGCACATCCACTCTACCGGCCTTGCGCGCCTGGCCCGACCCCGCCCTGGCATATTTCGTCCAGCGCGATCTTCTGGAAGAGGCGGCCGGCCCGCTTGATTCGCTCTGGCGGATGCCGCCGACGCGCCGCCTGCTGGATCAGCAGCAGCCGGATGGTTCCTGGCGCTGCCAGGGCCGATCGCTCCTTGCCAACCGGTTCGCGGATGGACTGCGGAAAATCGGTCCCGCTTCCGGGAGAAACTTTCAGCCCATGCGGCATTGGGTTGGATTAGCAATTTGCCGGGTGCTGAAAAAAACCCTTCGCTAAAGAGGTTTCATCATGACCGTTCCCGATCTCCCAATAAAAAATAAGCAGGATGTACAGGATCCAACCCTGCTAAAACCGTTCGATGGATTTGTTCCCCTGCAAACCCACCACTGTGTGACCGGTTCCTTACGTCACATCTATGCCTTTAACGCCAAGGATGTTAGTGAAGAAATGTTGCTTGGATTAGGCGAAGGGGTTGGCTTCATGTATTGGCATGCGCGTGGCCAGGAGCCCTTCATGGGCGGCCGGGCGGTATCCAAACCTGGCATGGAGGAACTGGTCGGGCAGCGCATGGGCATAAAAATTGTTTCCCACCTTACATCCAGCCCTCGCAAGGCCAACCAGGCTCTCTTGGAACAATTGGAACTCGGCCTACCGATCATGCTTCAGGTGGATATGGGCTGCCTGCCTTACTTCGACTTCGGCGGCCAGGAATATCACTTCGGCGGGCATGTCGTCGTTGCCTGCGGGTACGATCAGGCCAGCCAGCAGATCCTGATTGCAGATCGGGATGGCGTGCATCCGGTACCATTTGCTGACCTGGAGCGTGCACGCAGCTCCGCCTTCAAGCCATTCCCACCCCGCAATTGCTGGTGGACTTTCGATTTCCACCAATTCAGGTATCCTGACCCCGCAGACCTCAGGCAGGCCATCGCTGCGCAGGCGGCCAGGATGCTGGAGCCACCCATCCATAACTTCGGCATTCAGGGAATTCGCCTGGCAGCCAAACGCATCCCAGGCTGGCCTTCTTCAATGGACATCGAGCAGGTCCGCCAGGCGTTGTTCAACGCCTATATTTTCATCAGCCCGGTCGGAGGCACTGGCGGCGGATTATTCCGCTATATGTTCAGCCGTTTCTTGAATGAAACCGCCGTGATTACTTCGAATGAGCGTCTGCATGCACACGCCGAGGCTTTTAATCAGATGGGCGACGCCTGGGAAAACCTGGCCGCCTGGGCCAAAGAGGTTTCCGCAATTCCTGATCCTGCCGCCCGCCTGGGGGAGTGCTCTGCCGCACTGCTGGCCATCGCCGACCAGGAGCAGGCCGCCTGGGAATTATTGCGGGAGGAAGGAAAGTTAAAGTGACGGTCACCTTAAAGGTGACTATCACTTTTATTCTAAGGCAGGAGATCTTTTTCAAATGCGGGGAACACATCCAGCAGAACGTATGCCCGCACATGCGCCGGGAGCACCAGCCCTTTCGGCAATGTCAACGTGACTGATTGCAGGTTTCCATCGGAATCTGCCTGGAACCCGGTGTTGGCATGATAATCCATGAATACCGCTGCCGTGTGGGTAGGGTCCACCAGCAGCAAGCCCAGGCGATGTTCGTCTGACTGATAAGAAATCCCTGGCAGCAGTGAAATATCCGCCACCACCTTGCCGGCCTGTTTGTTCGAGGGAGCAGTAAAAATGACATCTTTTACCGAGACTCCCGTGGGAGCATGGTTGGCAACCCCATCATACGGCCGGGTGATATACGTACCGGCCACCAACAGTTTTTCGTACCAGTTGTTGGCCAGCCCGGCGATCACCAGGTAGGGACCAAAGGTCGGGATGGAAAGCGCCTGGGTATCCGCGTAGGCAGCCGGATGCACGGTCACCCCATCCGCGCCGAGCGTGCCACGAATTTCGAACAGGTTGAACGGAATGCGGATGCCGGTGATAGCCATCGGGAAATTCTGGTTGGTCAGTACGAAATCGCCATCCTGGAATTGTCCGCTCAGCGGCAGGGCAAAGTCGCTGGTTGAATCGGCCACCAATTGGCCGGCCGGATTTTGTTTGGCGCCAATCGCCCACAGGATGAATTTCCCCTGCCCATTGGCGTCGGTCGGGCTTACCACCACCGGGCCCATCAGCCAATCCATGTAATCGAAGCCGATCTGGTTCAGGCTCGGTAGCATGGAGGGGATCGGCGCGGCCAGGCGGGTCAGTTCCAGACCGGTGACCTTGTCGTTTGCGATGGTCAATGGCAGGCTGCCCGCCGCCTCCGGAACTTTGAAACTGAACGTACCCGTGAAAGAGCCGCTGAGCGAGCCACCCAGGGTCAGGTTGCCCAGCCGCCAGCCGCCGGTGTAATAATCGCCGCTGGTCGTCACGGTATACGTTCTGCCCGGGTCCAGGAATTCGGTTGGGCGGATATAAATATATTTGCCATCTGCGGAGTGCTCCACATCGATGGGTACGGAAGGGGTGAAGGATACTGCCAGGGAGTTCTTCGAGCACCCGATCGGGTTGTTGCACAGCCGGGCATTGACTGTCTGGCCCTTCTGGCGTACCACCAGCCGCAGGGTCAGCATGGTGGAGGCTGGCAGGCTGGCGGGAAAATCCGCCTGGGTGTTGCCGCCCGGGATGACATAGTACAGCCCGGTGAAATCAGTGGGCAACGCTTGCGTGGTGGAGCAGCGCGCTTCCGTGGTCGCATTCAGGCAATAATCATAAGGCACATACCAGAGCTGTCCATGCTCGCCGCCGATGTAGATGCCGGTCTTGCCAAGCGCCGGCGAACCGTTCAGATCGTTACGGTCGGCCAGTTCCGGTTCGCTCGAAGTAGTATCGAAGGCCCAACGCAGGCTGCCATCCGCGTTGAGCGCGTACAGTTTGCCGTTGCCGTCTCCAAAATAGATGATATCGGAGCTGCCATCCGGAGTTTTCCCCACCACGGGTGAGGAGCGGATCACATCCCCGGTGTCATATTTCCATTTCAGGCTGCCGTTTGTGTTCAGGGCGTAAAGCGTGCCATCCGCCGAGGCCAGGTAGATCGCGCTGGTCTTGCCGCCGGAGTTGGCCAGGGCGGCAGAGGCATAGATATGGTCACCGGTTGGGAATTTCCATTTGACCGTGCCGGTCTGCGGATCCAGGGCATACAGGTTGCTATCGAACGAGCCCATGTAGACCGTCCCATCCGAGCCGATCGCGGCGGAGGCGGCCACGAACCCGAGCGTCATGCGCTTCCAGAGCTGGTTCCCGGCCGGATCGACCGCCCGCAGATAGGTATCCAGCGAACCCCAGAAGATCGTACCGTCATTCCCGAAACCGGCCTGCGACCAACTGTTGGAGCCGGTCTCATATGTCCATTTTAACGTGCCGTCCGGGTTGATGGCGTAGTATAAAAAGTTGGTATTGCCGGCGTAGAGCGTGCCATCATAGCCGACCGCCACATTGCCCTCGAACCAGCGGTTGTAACTGATGCCCGGGCGCAACTGGGCCTGGTATGACCACAACGGTCTTTGGTCCATTGGCACATCGTCCGTGCGGAAGCGGTACATCTTGCCATCGCCGGAAATAAAAGTGATGGTAGGCGCGCCGCTGGCAGGGTCGGGCCCGGTCAGCGCTGCGGCTGAATCGATGATATCCCCGGTCTGGTATTTCCACTTGAGCGTACCATCCGGAGCCAGCGCATAGAAATAATGGTCGGCCGAGCCGACGTAAATGTTGCCCTTGCCGTCGATGACCGGTGTTACGAAAAGGCCTTTGCCGGTCTGGAAGAACCAGGGCTTATCACCGGAATAAACGGCTGGCAGCGGGCTGGCGCCGGTATTATGCTCATCCCGGCGGAAGGTCGGCCAGGGCGAATCGGCCTGAACGGGTGTTTCATAACCGTTTGGCTGGGAGGGAAGTCCAGCCGCCTGAATGACGAAACCGCGCGGCAGCGAGGTGCGCTTGCCCAGGAAAGTGCGCGCCGTGACCGTAATGGCTCCCCCGCTGGTTTGAGCGGGCAGGCTCACCACGACCTGCCCGGGCTTCCATGAAACCACCTTGAGCGGGATGCTCGAGCCACCTAACCTGACCAGGCTGGCGCCAAGCGCCTGGGTGCCAAAACGGGAGCCGTTGAGCGTGACTTGCCCGCCAGGTTGGACCAGCGGGATGGAGCTGATCAAAGGTCGGTAATTGATCAGGAAGTTCGTCAGCCAGTAGCCGCCGGCTGCCACTGCCATGATCAGCAGGATAATGAGCGTGACCCGCCCCTTGCGGCCACCCTTACGTTTTTTCTTTTCATCTATTGGAGGAGTTTCATCGGGGAAAATGTAGGACATGGTAGCTGTAATTATACTGCCAACCAGATGGGATAGTGAAAAACGGATCGGATGGGAGAAAAAACCGCAATGATTTGTAATATAGTTAGCCTATCAGGGCCTTGATTCCGAAAACAAAATTAACCAACCAGGACTCAAGGGGGAATGCCGGTTGGAAATCACCCCGTTTTGCCAGAAATGTGCCATAATAACTATATTGAAGGAATTTTCCAGTCGATAGGAGCTTTTATGGATAACAATAAAGCCAGCTTTAATTCAATCGATGAATACATTGCCTTATTCCCCGAAGACATCCAAAAAATCTTGCAAGAAATGCGGGCAATCATCCACGCCGCCGCGCCGGATGCGCAGGAAAAGATCAGCTATCAAATGCCGGCTTTCGCGCAAAAAGGCATCCTGGTTTATTTTGCGGCCCGGAAAGACTATATCGGTTTCTATCCAACTTCCTCCGGGACCGAGGCCTTCCAGCAGAAGTTATCAGCCTATGAATACACCAAAGGGACAATTAAATTCCCACTGGATAAGCCGATTCCGATTGATCTGATCACCAAAATCGTCAAATTCAGGCTGGCCGAAAACCTAACAAGAGCCAAAGAAAAATCAAGCAAAGGCAAACAACAAAGACTATAAAGATTACTTTTTCCACCAAATTTCTCCCTGATAGCTTTATCATACCCAATAAAGACGTCTATCTCCGGTTATCTCGGGTTGAATTTTTTTGTTTTCTTTATTTTCCACTCTCCATTTTTAAATGACTCATCCCATGGTCAATTCCCTTTCCTGGCTGCTTGAATCAAAGGACCCCGGCGTACGCTACCTGGCCCTGCGTGACCTGCTCGACCTGTCTCCCCAAGACCCGGAACTGCTTGCAGCGCAGCGGGCTGCCCATATGCACGGCCCCATCGCTACTATCCTGGATGCCATGCAATCGGAAGGCTACTGGGCCCGAGCCGGCGCTGGCTACAACCCCAAATATACCTCCACCGATTGGTCTTTGATCACCCTGGCGCAACTGGGGGCTTCCTCTTCAATGGATATGCGCATCGAAACCGCTTGTAAATATGTATTGAAGAACGCCCTGACCAAACAGGGCCAGTTCAGCATGGACGGCTCCCCATCGCGTACCATCGATTGCCTGCAAGGGAATATGTGCGCCGCGCTGGCCGCATTGGGATGCACTGACCCCCGCCTCGAGCTGGCCTTCGAATGGATGGCACGCTCAGTCACCGGAGAAAACGTGGCCCCGGCGGAAGATCGGGAGGCGCCGCTGCGTTATTACTCCGCCAAATGCGGGCCGTTATTCGCCTGCGGATATAACGGGCAACTGCCGTGTGCCTGGGGTGCGGCCAAGATCATGCTGGCCTTTTCGTTCTGGCCGGTCGACCGGCGCACCCCGCTGATGGAACGCGCCATCCGGCAGGGCCTCGATTTTCTGCTCGGCCGCGACCTGGCCCGGGCAGATTACCCCACCCGCAACTCTGATCGACCCAGCCCGAACTGGCGGAAATTCGGCTTCCCGGTTTTTTACGTCACAGATATCCTGCAGGTGCTGGAAGCCCTGGTCGCGCTGGGATACGGGCAGGAGGCGCGCCTGCAGAACGCCCTGGAACTGCTCAGCCAAAAACAGGATGAACTGGGCCGTTGGGCGCTGGAATATGATTACACCGGCCGCACCTGGGTCGATTTTGGTGCTAAGAAACAGCCCAATAAATGGGTCACCCTGCGCGCCCTGAAAGTTTTACAAGCCGTTTGAGAATAATAATCGAGGTCTTTAATGAAAAAGAACCTGACAGTTTTCTTTGCCTTAGCTGGTGCCATCATCCTGGCAATCATTGCCTTCATGATCTGGGGCCTGCCATATTTTCTTGATACCTCTTTACCGGCCCCCACTAATAATGGCTTTGGCTCCGAAACCGTTCCCGCCCAGATCCTGCAGGTCATGGACCAGGGCACGGTCAACCTGGGTGGCATTGTCCAGCCTTATCAAGACCTGAGTGTAATGATCCTTTCAGGCCAGAATAAAGGCCTGGTGGCAAATGTCACCTACGGCAAGGATCAGATCCTGCCGGAAGGCCTGCTTTTCCATGCGGGTGACCAGATCATGGTGGAGGTCAGTTCAGGCCCGAATAATACGGTTGTGAATTACGCAGATGCCGTCCGGACACGCCCCATCCTGATCCTGCTGGGTGTTTTTATCGTTGCTTTGATCATTGTCGCCCACTGGAAGGGTGTCCGCAGCCTGCTGGCCCTGGTCTTCAGCTTTGTAGTCGTGATTGCATACATCATCCCGCATATTATCCATGGAGAAGACCCGGTGCGAGTCAGTATTATCGGTTCGATGATCATCCTGGTGGTGACGCTCTACCTTACCTACGGCTGGAACGTCAAAACGCACGCCGCCGTGATCGGGATCCTGCTGGTCTTGCTGCTTACCGGCCTGCTGGCCTGGGCATTTGTCAAGATCGCGCTTCTGACCGGTGGGGGCAGCGAGGAGGCGCTCTACCTGGTTCAGGTGCCCGGAATCAAGATCGACCTGCACGGCTTGCTTTTGGGCGGCATCATCATCGGCGCGTTGGGCGTCCTGGATGACCTGATCATTACCCAGGCCTCGGCGGTATTCGAGTTGCACGGGGCCAATGCGGAGCTTGGATTTCGTCAACTCTACCGGAGCGCCTACCGCATCGGTCAGGACCATGTCGCCTCGACCGTCAACACGCTGGTAATGGCCTATACCGGCGTTGCCCTGCCTTTATTATTGCTATTTGCTGTGGAGCGCGGCAACTACACCGAGCTGATCAGCGTAGCCTCGGTGGCAGAGGAAATCGTTCGTACGCTGGTCGGTTCGCTGGGTCTGGTGGCAGCCGTACCCATCTCCACCTTGATTGCGGCATTATTTGCATTGTACAGTGAACGCCTGGGGGTCATCCGCCCCTATCTGGGACCAGAAACCGACGGGGAGGTTCATTCGCATTGAAAGATGGAATATCAGTCGGGCGATATTTATGTCGCCCGTGTCGGGAAAGGCCCCCTGCCGATCGTATGTGGTAACATTGACAGGGTAGAAACCTGTCTTTTGCTTCAGTGGGATTTGTTCGTTTTCTTGGTAAAGGGAATTGCCCATGACACCTACTCAATCAGAAAAATTCATCCAGGGGCTGCAGCGCGCCTGGCTGGCGGAACAGGCCAGCCTGCGCATTTACCGTGACCTGGCCCGCCGCGAAAAAAACCCGGCCCGCCGGAATGTACTGCTCAAATTATCGGAAAGTGAACAGGGGCATGCCGACCGCTGGGCCAATCGCCTGAAAGAGTTGAACGCTCCGCTACCCTCCGCTCGCGAATCCATCCGCCAGCGCCTGTGGCGCTGGGTACTGGTGCAAAGCGGCACGGATAACGCCCTCAAGCAGATCGAAAATGCCGAAGAGGATGACGAGCAAGCCTACGGCAACCTGCTCGACGTGGCACTCAGCCCGGCCGACAGCGCCGCGGTTCAGACCGTCCGTCAGGATGAACAGGGTCACAGCCGCTTGATGCACAAGGCCATCACCGCCCCCGAATTTGCCATCAACCCGCAAAGCCGCCTCGACTTGATCCTGCACCGCGAGTCATGGCATAAACGCGGCGGCGGCTGGATCGGACAGGCTATCTATGGAGCCAACGACGGGCTGGGTTCCGTTTTCGGGATCGTCTCCGGTGTGGCCGGCGCGACTGCCGGCGGACCAGCCGTACTGGTAGCCGGGTTGGCCGGCATGCTGGCTTCGGCCCTTTCGATGGGTTCGGGCGCTTACCTGGCCAGCAAAGCCGAACGGGAGGTCAACCAGGCCGAGATCGACCGCGAACGGCACGAACTCGAGATCCATCCAGATGAGGAGATGGAGGAACTCTCGCTGTTCTACCAGCTCAAGGGGGTGCCCGAAGAAGAGGCCAACACCCTGGCCAAGCGCTTGGTGGCCCAACCCGAGCAGGCCCTGCGGACGCTGACCAGCGAGGAACTGGGTTTCAACGACCAGGCCCTATCCAACCCGTGGGTTGAGGCGGTCTCGGCCACCCTCTCCACCGCCCTGGGCGCATTCATCCCGATCATCCCCTTCTTCTTCACACGCGGCTACCCGGCCATCATCGCGTCGTTTGCGATCAGCACCCTGGCGCACTTCCTGATCGGGGCGGCCAAAACCATCGTCACCGGGCTCAGCCCCTGGAAGAGCGGCCTGGAAATGACCCTGGTGGGATTGGGCGAAGCCCTTATCACATACTTGCTCGGGATTCTGATCAGCCCATATGTAAAATAATCGATTAAACCCCTGCGAAGGTCAGGATCAGGTCGGTCAGAAAAGCGAACAGGAAGCCGGCCAGGATGCCCCAGCCTGCCTGCAGCCGGGTACCGGGTGTGCGGGTCAAGTGGAACAGCTCACCCAGAATATAGATCAGGGCGCCTGCCGCCAGCGCCAGGAACAGAACTGACATGGCGTCCGAAACGAAGAAACTGCCCACGAGTGTGCCAAGGAAAGTAGGGCCGCCACCGATCAGTCCCACCAGGCCCAGGTATTTCCAAGATGGCAGCTGCTGCCCCACCAGCGGGCCGATGATCCCAAACCCTTCGGTCGCATTGTGCAGCCCAAAGCCCACGATCAGCAAGATGGCAAACCCGATCTCGCCGCGTGCCGCCGATTGCCCGATCGCCAGCCCTTCCGAAAAATTGTGCAGGCCAATACCAACCGCGATCATCAGCGACAGGCGCACCGGCATGGATACCTTGCCTGCCATGGCCGGCATTTTTATGAAGCGCTGCTCGAAAATGATCAAGCCTAGCAATCCCCCACCGAAGCCCAAAACAAAAATCCCCAGCAGAATTGCAAATTGTGGATAATTGCGGGCAGTGAGATCTGTTTCGATCGGTTGTGCAAGCTGTCGGAAAATATCAAAGAATAGAAAAAGAAGGATGCCGGTGGAGCTCATCGAAAGGAAGGCGCGCAACTTGTCGCTCATTCCCTTGATCCTGCCGGCTGGCAATCCGAGATAGATGGTAAACCCGGCGATGGCACCGAGAATGATGGTTTGGGCCAGACTCATGAAAACCTCCTCAATATCGATATATTCTGCGCAGACAAATGCGACGGCGAATTATATCAATAAATCGGATGGTTTTTATCTATTTATAAAGAATCTTTCCAAAAATTAGACAGAACCGCATTTTGAGTGTGTGCAGCGATCCTGCACACACTCAAAATGCGGACTTCCCCGATTTTCGGATAGACACTATGCACGTGCCTCTTCGAAAGCCTCCCGGGTTTCACGCACGAGCCAGAAAAGAAACAGCAGTGCGGCAACATACTCAATCCACCACCACCCAAAAAGGATATTCAAGCCGAGTCCCACCAGAACGGTTCCTGCCATGTAAGCGCAGGTGATGGAATTGATTGCATCTCCCGCCAAAGCCTCGCTTTTGATCTGCTTTGCAATCCGGCGTTTAGTAATTGCCAGGAAAGGCATGATCAATATCGCCGCCGCCGATACTCCAATCCCGATGATGGAGCTTTCCGGTTTGGAACGGCCGATCAATCCGTACAAAGATGAGAGCAAAACATAGGCACTTAATAAACCCAGGCTGATTGCCACCACCCAGGCGGCCCGGTGTTCAGCCTGCTCGATGCTTTGGAGATCACCGCCCCGGCTTTCGACTCGCAGTCGCCAGAGCAGAATGCCGCCGCTGATGAGCTCGATCAGGCTATCCATACCGAATGCGGTCAAAAGCAGGCTGTGCGCGGCGATCCCGGCAGCGATGGACAAGGCCATTTCCATCACCATCCAAATGATCGTGATTACCTCAATTCGGATCCCTGAACGGATCCCGGATACGTGCGTGGTGTCCATGACTAATTCCTCAACCCCTGCGGGGGGCGGTTTGAGTTTTCGGTCTCATATCCCTAACATTACCGGTTTTTTACCCGTTCGTCAACCTCTCAATCACCCTGAAAGGAGCTGCCCGTTCTTTATGCAGCGCAGTCGAAGGGCTTGGCCCTGGTCAAAAAAGTCGAATTGCGATTGCCCTGGTATTGATAGCGTTTTGCAGACTTTTAGAAAAAAGCATGATAGAATAAATCACGAGTGGATAAAGTACATCCTATTCCGCCTTGCAATTACTGGTAAATATGACTACTTTGAAGCCCCCGTTCCCAGCCCAACGCCGTAAGAAAGAACCCCGCACCGGTCAGGTTCTTCAGACCACCATCACGGTTGCCATCCTCCTGGCAACCCTGTTCACGGCCTTTTCCCCCAGCCTGTTTTCGAATGCAAATTTCAACGCCATGCTGGCCCAGTTCATGAGCCCGCAGCAGGCGGTCCTGGCTCCGGTGCCCACCTCCGAACTTGTTCGCATCGGCATCGTCTCCGGCCACTGGGGGCACGACTCCGGCGCGGTTTGCGACAATGGCGTTACCGAGCAGCAGGTCAACCTGGCGATTGCCACCCTGGTTCAACAGAAATTAACCGCTTATGGCTACCAGGTGGACTTGTTGCAGGAATTCGACAGCCGTCTGAGTGGTTACAAGGCAGCCGTTTTGTTATCTATCCATAATGATTCATGCCAGTACATCAATGACCAGGCCACTGGTTTCAAAGTCGCTTCAGCGCTGGCAAACCGCGACCCCAACCTCTCCAGCCGCCTGGTTTCCTGCATGCGTGACCGCTACGGGCGGATTACCGGCCTGCCCTACCATGATAGCGTCACGCCCGACATGACCCAGTACCATGCCTTCAATGAGGTTGATCCGTCCACTACGGCTGCCATCATTGAAGCCGGGTTCTTATACAAAGATTATGATATCCTGACCAATCGGCCAAATGTTATCGCGGACGGCATCGTGGCGGGCATCCTGTGTTTCGTCAACAACGAAAATGTCGCCCTGCAACCCACCCCTGCTCCCTGAAAAAGAAACCCTAACGTCCTGTCCGAAAATTCAGGATAGGTAACATTTTGAGTGTGTTGCTCCGCCGAACACTCAAAATGCGCTTCTTAAATAATTCTAGGAAAGATAATTAAGTAAGTCGAGATACATTTCGACTTTACACTTCTATGGAGAAACTGTCCACATGGTACCGGGCCAAACGAATAGATTGCTTGTTTCATTCCAGGATTGATTGAAATCCTGATATGTCATGGAATATAAGTGGGTAGCCCCTTCGCTTGGCTGCAAGCCCGGGTTTAAGAAGATCAACCGGCCGCCCGGCTTATCGAACCCCACCACCACCATATAATGACCCACCGTGGCATGCCGGATGTCACGCAGGATTTCCCAGGTAGTCTGCCATGCCACAGCCACCACCACAATTTCGTTATTGGATATGGCCCGTTCCAGGTCATCAAAGCAAGCTCTTCCTTTATGCTCCACCTGCCCTTGTGCGAAATTGTCCAACGCCGCGCTCATACCCCACCAGGTCGGCATGCCATATCCTCGCAGTTTCAACCCCTTTCGTTCCAGGATGGACTGAACCTCTGGTCCCCGGAAATTTGAGGCATCGTGATACCGGTTACACAGGTTGGCTGCCATTGCAATTGAATAAGGGCCACACCCCTCCGGACTCCCGGGAAATTGGGATTGAAAATACGGAAGCAATTCCGCTTCGGTCAGGTCCGCAAAAAAAACAGGATTAACGGTTGTAGAAATATCCATGGCCAGCCTCCTGATAATTCACAAAAACTAGGATGTTCCACCTTCATCAATCAGCAAACCACCGCCTCAATCCGTTTCTTTCCGTTAGTCCGTTAAGAAGTCTGTTGACAACTCTACCTCTGGTACAGCCAGTTTAATTCCTTGACGCTCTTCTGGAGCTGCTCACTCAATGCCTGGCTGCTCATCCTCCATTCCCAGTTCCCGCCCAGGTGGGAGGGAAAATTCATGCGCGCCGGGTTGCCCAGCTCCAGCAGGTCCTGCATGGGTGCCATGGCAAAGACTGCCACGGAGCTCCAGGCTGCCCGGATCAAGTCCCATGCGATCCAGCTTCCGTCCACCTGCAGGTAACGCCGGGCAAAATCTTTCTCTTCTTCCGGCGCAGAAGCATACCAGCCGCGCGTGGTATCGTTATCGTGCGTGCCGGTGTAGGCCACACAATTGCGCGGAAAAGCATGCGGCAGGAAAGGATTATCCGGGCCCGAGAAGGCAAATTGCAATATCTTCATTCCGGGCAGGCCAAACTTCTCCCGCAACCTGACCACATCCGGCGTGATGACACCCAGGTCTTCGGCCAGGATGGGCAGGCTGCCCAATTTAGCCTGGATGGCATTGAAAAAATCAGCTCCCGGGCCTTTTACCCAGCGTCCGATCTCGGCAGTAGGCTTACCGTATGGGATTTCCCAGTATCCGGCAAAGCCACGGAAATGGTCTATGCGCAGGATGTCAACCAGTTGCAGGGTGGCTTGCATGCGTTGCAGCCACCAGGCATACCCGCTGGCGCGATGGTCTTCCCACCGGTACAGCGGATTGCCCCATAACTGGCCGGTCGGGGAGAAATAATCCGGCGGCACGCCTGCCACCACGGTTGGCTTGCCGCTTTCATCCAGGTAGAACAGGTCCGGGTGGCCCCACACATCCGAAGAATCATAGGCCACGAAGATCGGGATATCACCGATGATCTGCAAGCCTTTTCCATTTGCATAAGCATGCAAATCTTTCCATTGGCGGAAGAATAGAAATTGGATGAATGAAAACCGCATAACGGCTGAGGCAAGGGTCGCGCGCGCTTCCCTCAGAGCAGCCGGTTCGCGCATGCGCAGGGCTCTCGGCCATTCGTCCCAGGAACCTCCGCCCTGTTTCTCCTTGATTGCCATGAACAAAGCATAGTCATCCATCCAGGCAGCATTTTCGGCGCAGAATGCCGCAAATTCAGCCTGGAGCTTGCCTGGTTTCGCCGAGAAGCGCCGGAAGGCCTTTTCAAGCAGGGCCGGCTTCCACAGATACAACCGCCCAAAATCAACCCGCTGCTCATCCCAATCCGGCCTATCTGCCAGATCCTGCTCCACCAGCAGCCCCTGCTCGATTAAAACCTCCGGGCTCACCAGGTAAGGGTTCCCCGCGAAAGCCGAAAAGCATTGGTAGGGACTATCCCCATACCCGGTTGGGCCCAGAGGCAGCACTTGCCAGAGCTTGCAGCCGGAACCGGCCAGCCAGTCCACCCAGGCATATGCGGCCGGTCCAAGGTCGCCAATCCCATAAGGTCCCGGCAGGCTGGTGGGATGCAGGAGCACGCCCGAAGCGCGATTAAATTTCATAAGGTTGCCTCTTGGTCTGAATGGTTTCGCCCGATTTGACTACCTGGCTGGTGTAATCTGAAGCCACCACGTCGGTGCCGATTTCTGCGCCCGCTTCCACCAGCATGCCGCCCGGAACGTCGCTATTCTTCCCTACGACCGCCAGCAAAACGGTCGGGTTATCAATGCCGCCGCCCACGTGGGCATCCTTGCCCACATGGACGTGTTTATCGATGATGGCTCGCTCGATAACCGCCCCGCTCTCGATGATCGTATCGGTCATGATGATGGACTCGCGTACCACAGCCCCCGGGCCGATAATTACACCCGGCGAGAGCACGCTGCTCTCCACACGCGCCCCTTCCTGGATATAACAACCGTCAGAGAGCATGCTGGCATATATATCCGCGCTAACCGGCACCCGCGAAGGCGGCCGTTCTTCGGTGCGGGTATGGATGATCCAGCTGCGATCATACAGTTTAAGCGGTGGGTTGGGGGAAAGCAGGTCCATGGTCGCCTGCCAGTAGGAATTGATGGTTCCCACATCCATCCAGTAGCCGGAATAGGGGAAGGCAAAGATGCAGCAACTATTCTCAATCAGCCGTGGCAGGATATCCTTGCCAAAATCGTGGGATGAGTTCTCGAGCTGGTGGTCTTCCCAGAGGGCCTTGTCTAGCAGGTCAAGGTTGAACAGGTAAACGCCCATGTTGACCAGATCGGAAGGTGGGTTCTTAGGCTTTTCGACGAACGACTTAACATGGTACTCTTTGTCCACCGACAGAATGCCAAACCGGGAGGCTTCCTCAATCGGGACGCGGATGGTTGCCATGGTCAGGTCAGCCTGGTTGGCCAGGTGATACTGGATCATCCGGTCGTAATCCATCGTATAGATATGATCCCCTGAAAGGATCAGGATCAGATCCGGCGAGCCTTGCTTGATGAAGGTGAAGTTATGTTGGACGGCTCCCGCCGTGCCTTCGAACCATCCGGCCTCGGAGCGGGCCGTGAATGGCGTCATGATGCGCACCCCGCCGGTGAAATCGCGGTTCAGGTCCCACGGAGCGCCTGATCCAATATGCTCGATCAGCGACTGGGGCCGGTATTGTGCCAGAACCATCACATCAAAGATATTCGAATTGACACAGTTTGAAAGCGGGAAATCAATAATGCGGTACTTGCCGGCAAAAGGCACCGCCGGTTTGGTACGTTTGGCGGTCAGGGCGCTTAAGCGGGCTCCTTCTCCGCCGGCGAGGATGATGGCACGTGTCTTCATTTTCGCTCCTGGTTTACCTGAAAAAAATCTTTCGTTCGCTAAAGTGCTGTATTCTACCCGCAAAGAAACCAAAAGTTAATAAATATCGGCATCCATCCGTACCGTCCGCGTTTATTCGCGGTCTATTCCCCGGCAGTCAATGACCGATAGAGCTCAGCGTATTGGGCGGCTGAGCGCGTCCAAGAGAAGTCTTCCGCCATGCCATTGCGTTGGAAATTCTCCCAATTAACCGGACTGGCATATACACCCAGCGCCCGCCTGAGTGCTTCCTGCATCGCCGCTGGCTGCGCGTCCTGGAACAGGAAACCGGTTTTGCCTTCCTCCACCGTGTCCTGCAGACCGCCGGTTGCACGTACCACCGGCACACACCCATAACGCATGGCGATCATTTGCGCCAACCCGCATGGCTCGTAACGCGAGGGCATCAGGAGCATATCTGCGCCGCCGTAGATAAGACGACTTAAACCTGCATCAAAACGGATCACGGCACGGATATGTTCCGGGAACTCCAGCTGCAAGTCCCGCATGACATTCTCAATGATCGGATCGCCCGAGCCAAGCAGGATAAATTGCCAGGGCAGGTCGGTCAGTTGCCGAAGCACATTTGGAACGATGTCCAGCCCCTTTTGCCGGTCGATCCGTCCGATCATGGCCAGGATTGGGATATGCAGGTCTTCCTTCAAGCCGAGTTGGTGTTGCAAAGCCGTCTTGTTAACTGACCGCTGGGAGAGGGTCACAGCCGAAAATTTCCCCTTCAGGCATGCGTCGGTTTCCGGATTCCAGGCCGCCACATCCAGGCCATTCAAGATGCCGGTGACGCTGGCCGAACGGCTGCCAAGGAAGCCGTCCAGCCCGCAGCCAAAATCGGGGGTCAGGATTTCACGCGCATACGTAGGCGAAACCGCCACCACCTCATCCGCCGACCAAAGGCCGAGCGCCAGGGGCTGGGTGCGCGCCCAGCCAGGCAGCGCCTCATCGATGGGCGGAACCAGGCCATAAGCCGCCAGTACATCTGTGCCATCCCCACCCATGAAAGGCAGGTTGTGCAGGGTCAGCACCGAGCGCACTCGCTTCATCTGCGGGTCGCCTCGCTGCGAACGCAGGGCATACAACGCCAGGGCGGTATGCCAGTCATTGGCATGGATGATGTCCGGCTGCCATTCCATCCGCCGGGCCATTTCCAGGGCTGCCAGGGAAAAGAAGGCGAATTTTTCACGGTCCTGTGCCGGATCCTGTGAGTAGACCGTGGTGGCAGTGGAAATGGGTTCGCCGCTGATAAAGTAAACCGGCATTCCCGCCATGGACATTTCAAACACCCGGGCTGGCAGGCTCCTGCCGCGCCGGTACACCGGGAATTCCACTACCGGGCGCAGGGTGGCCGATTCGGCCCGCAACACCCGGTGCAACGGCAGCACCAGTCGTACATCTATTTGCACACCCGGCCTGTCCGGATTGGAAAGGGCGCGCAGAGCCAGTGGCAGGCTACCGGCTACATCGGCCAGCCCGCCGACTTTTACAAATGGCTCGGCTTCCGCCGCCAGGAAAAGGACATTCAATGTGTCAGACATATGCGCTCTATTGTACAATAAATCTGCCAATCTGCTCCTCGTAATGGCTTAATTTTCACAAATTCAGGCTTTCAAAAGTAAGGCGGAATGATTTCCCGCTATTATTTAATGAATATGAGAACAAATTGGGAGATCACCATCCTGGCGGTTTCCACAACACATACCGATATTTTTTAGGCAGGCATACTTTTCCTGCAAATCAGCAGTTTTACGGTTGCGGCGGCGCAGCAAAATCATACTTATAATTAACAGCCGTGTCATGATCGATCGGGCCGCCATCGATCTTGCTCATTGGGTTTACCTGCCCACCTTTTTGAAACTCCTCTTCATATAATCCATCATTATATGTAAACAGAAAAAGATTGTTTGTCACCCAGCGGATGTCTTTTACCCTTACGCTCATATCCGCAGTAGCAGAAACCTGCTCACTTAGAAAAGGTTGAGCCATGCCGGTCGGGCTGGTAAAATAAACTTTTTGCCCGGACGTATTATTAGTAGGATTCGTGAAGGGCATGCCAATGACAAAGAATTGTGCGTCCGGCGACCATCCGAAAAATTCGAGTTCGTTTTTCGGATAAGAGATGTAAGCGTTATCTGTGAAGTGAGTGGCAGAGACTGCTTTGCAAACCACATGCAGGTTGCGTAAATCAAGATTGTCTTCCTGGTGAATTAAACAATTTCCATCCGGGGCAATGTCGACCAGGTCAGAGGGTTTGCCTGGAAAATTATACACAGCCGGCACGTAGGTGCCGGCTACGATATCGCCAATCCTGGCAAGCGGAACCTGCTGGAAAACCAGATGATCATTATCTGAGCCGCCATAACATTCCGGAGTGACCACGGAAAAGCTCTTTGAATCATTCGCCCATTGAACATCCAGGCCGATATGCGTGCCGATGCTGCATTCATTCGAAAACCCAAAAATGCGCTGAGACTGGCTGTCGCCTTTGCAATATAGATCCAACTCAGTTGCACGCGCGATGGTCATGCAACTGCTATCCGGCGAGATGGTGTAATTTCCTCCCAGACCCGGGCCGATCAAACGTACCGGCACTTTTGTGCCCATTTCAACTTTGAACAGATCCAGGCCGCTATAATCCTCGCCGTAGGCAACAAGAAAATAGAGCGTTTGCCCATCCGGCGAAAAATCGAACTGAAGGATTTGGCCGCCCTCGTTTGCCAGGGCGTCAAGGTAATCTTTCGAGACTACAAGCGCAATCGGGATGATCGGATTAATGCCCTTAAGGAATAATTGCCCGTCATTTTGTAAATAGGCCACCCATTGGCAACCTGGTGAAATTTTTACCTGTGTAACCTGGCCCGGCGTACCAATTTGGCCACCGCTTCCATTATCTGGCCACAAGTAGGCAGTGCCGGCTTTGATAAAAACCACTTGCAATTGCTGGCAAACCGGGGGCGGCGAAGCTGGCGTGGCCGAGGTTGGTATGGCCGTTGCCGGGCTGTCTGCCAATGCATCGCAGGCACTCGTAAATGCAAATAAGATCAGCATAATGAGAAGAACTTTTTTGTTCAAGAGGGCTTCCCCATCAATGTGTGTGTAAAACAGAAATAAACCTATGTACCCGCTGGGGGATCGTTACCCCCGGTCCACATATATTATAAACAATAAATCCATGCCCGCCGTTTCATGTTTCCTTAAATTTTCTCACCCGAATATTTTTTTCGATCCCAAGGGCAGAGTACAGACCGGTCGGATTTCACCGCTACTATGGACGAAACGGCAAAACCTTTTGTTCCTCGAAGGCCCTGATTCTCACCCACACGCTTTTCACAAAGTAGCTTGACAGAAAGGATTTTAGAGTGTGACCCCAAAATCTCTTTTTTCCCGCCGCGCATGCCCCCCGTATTCTGGGAGTGCGGCGGAGGACAGGCCGAGGCTTTCACAAAGCCAGGGGCCGTGGATTCTCTCCCAGCCTACATATTACGCTTTAGAAAAAAAGCAGTATACTTAATCCGTACGGCACAGATGACAACACTTCAGGAGTGAGAATAATGGATGACAAGCGTAAGGTCGATCGGCGCTTTTTACTCTATTACATGCGGGTCTACGATGCGGCCACACGTCAGCAAATCGGGAATCTGGTGGATATCACTCCGGCAGGAATCATGGTGGTCAGCGAGCACCCGCTCCCGGAAGGACAGACCACCCGACTGCGCGTGGAAGTGACCGAAGAAGTGTCCGATAAACCCTTTATGGAATTCGCCGCCCACAGCAAGTGGTGTGAACCTGACGTTATCCCCAATATGTATAATACCGGTTTCGAGATTCTGGATCTTACGCCTGAGGATTCCGAAATCATCCTTCATATCAACGAGGAATTTGGATTCCGCGACAACAAGCCCCAAAATTAACCGTTTTCCTAAAAGCAACAGCAACCGGGAAAGGAGCCAACCTCAATGAGTAAGCCCACAACGATCGAACGTCGGAAAATAGATCGACGGAATGTATCCTATTACCTGCCAGTCATGGATACCACCACCCGACAGGTCATTGGCCACCTCATCGATATCAGCCCAATCGGTCTGATGATGGACTCCAAAATACACGTCCCATCCAATTTGAAATATAATCTTCGCATGGATCTCATGGAAGAAATTGCCGGTCGGGCTTCCGTGGAATTCGCTGCCATCACCATTTGGTGCCGGCCCGATGCTATTCAACCTTTTATGTACAATGCCGGCTTTCGTATTGTTGAAATCGCTCCCGGTGATCTCGAAGTGGTTAAACAGATCGCCGAAAAATACGGGGGAGACTAGCGATTTCGTTTTCCCTGGGATAAAAAAGTACCGCCTCTGCAAGCGGTACTTTTATTAAACCATTGTCTGAAAGTGGCTGTTCCATTACGCTTAAAGCGTGACCTGCACCTCAGACCTGTAAGACATCTCGACCTGCCAGACCTGTTCGATGATTTAATTACACATCCGAGTTGTGCTTCAGGAAATCCATCACCTCATCGATTTTGCAGAAAGCCAGCCCCGTTACCGTATCTGCGCCGCCATAGTAGAGTGCGATCCGTCCGGTCGGCTGATCGTATAAGCTGGCGCATGGAAATGCCACGTTGGGCACATCCCCCACGCATTCATAATATGTCTGCGGGGAAAGCAGATACGTCGAACCGCGGTAGATGACTTTCCAGGGTTTTTCCAGGTCCAGCAGGGCCGCCCCAAAGGAGTAAACAAACCCATTGCAGGAAGTCAGCACGCCATGGTAGAACAACAGCCAGCCTTCCGACGTTTCGATCGGGACCGGGCCTGCACCCACCTTGGTAGCCTGCCAGCCGCCCTTGGTCCCCATCACATACCGGTGTTCCCCCCAATGTACCATGTCGGGGCTCATACTAAGGTAAATATCGCCGAACGGCGTGTGCCCGTTATCGCTCGGGCGGCTGAACATGACATACTTGTCGTTGATTTTGCGCGGGAACGGCACGCCGTTGCGGTTATACGGCAGCAGAGCGTTTTCCAGGAAATGGAATTCCTCGAAATCGAAAGTGTAACCAATCCCGATGGTCGGACCATGGAAACCGTTGCACCACATAATGTAATAGCGGTCCTCGATCCAGCAAACCCGCGGGTCATACTTGTAATTACTGTATGCACACTCGGGCTCGTCATAGATCCACTCGATGACCTTGTCATCCAGCTTCCAATTGATCCCATCCTGGCTGAAACCGCGATGGACATTCATGTTGCGTGCCTTGTCATCGCAGCGGAATACGCCCGCAAACGTACCTTGGAACGGCACCACTGCGCTGTTGAAAATACTATTAGATGAGGGGATCAGGTCGCGCGGGATGATCGGGTTGCGGCTGTAGCGCCAGACGACATTATTGTTTCCGGAAGGCCGGATTTCCCAGGGGATGTTGGGGATTGCAGAAGATGGTGCTGACGGTTTCACTGTGCTTCCTCCGAGTGGATTAATACCAAAATTATACCAGTTACGCATTGCGTTTACCGTTTCAATTCATTTTTTCTTACAATCCTCTTATCCATATTCTGGATAAAAACGATTAGAATTATTTCATGAACAGGCCAAGGGTTTTAGTGAATGCAGCTATGAGCGTGGACGGAAAACTGGACTCCGTCGCTCGCAAGGGCATGACCATATCCTCCACCGCCGATAAAACCCGCGCGGATCGTTTGCGTTCCAGCATGGATGCGGTTCTCGTTGGTGGACGCACGCTGCTCGACGAAGATCCCAAGCTGACCGTCAAATCCCCGACGTTGCGTTCTGAACGCAAAGCCGCCGGCCTCGAAGAGAACCCTGTGAAAGTGGGGGTCGTTGGCGTGGCTGATCTGCACCCGGAGGGCAATTTCATAACCGCCGGTCCCGCCCGCCGGCTTATTTACACCACCCGCCGAACACCCATGGGCCAGGTCATCCGCCTGGAAAAGGCCGGGGTAAAGGTCTTCATAATGGGCGATGAGCGCGTGGATTGTTCCGCCATGCTGGAATCCCTCTACGACCAGGGCATCCGCAAATTGATGGTTGAAGGCGGGGGCACCATGATCGCCGAGTTCTTCCGGCTCGACCTGGTGGACGAACTCATGCTGTATATTGCGCCACGCATCTTTGGTGGTTCTTCCGCCCCCACACTGGCTGACGGTCCCGGTTTCTTGCCGGAGCAGATGCCTGTTCTACACCTGGAAGCGGCTGAAGAATTTGATGACGATGGTGGTGTGTTTATTCATTACCTGGTTGAACGCACTGAGAGTACCTAGAGGCTGCCTTTCCGAACTTTGAAATCGCTGCTTTTCCGGATTTGGGCATTGATTCACCCAGGTTTTTGCCCTATACTTATCTTAACGTTGGATTCGGCCAGCGCTCGTTCGTAGGCTTTTTCCCGAATCGTTGGCAAATTCAAATATGGGCTTTCCGGGAATTGCCAGAAGAAGGAAATGTGGGCAGCGGAATAATCTAGAAAGGATGCGAGAATGACTCAACCAAGTGTACAGGAAAGGCGTAAATTAAAACGTCGCAGCCTGGCCTACTATATGCTCGTCCTGGATGCCAATACCCGGGAAATGCTTGGCCACCTCGTTGATATCACTCCGCTCGGGCTAATGATGGACAGCCAGAAGTCGCTCCCATTGGAAAACGACTTCCGTCTCCGCCTGGATACCATGCCGGATGTAGCTGATAAAAATTATATAAAATTTACTGCGCGCTCTAAGTGGTGCCTGCCAGATGCGGTTGAACCATACCTTTTCGATATCGGGTTTAGCATCATCGACATCTCCCAACATGATGCCGAGATTATCCGGCTGATCTCAGAAAAATATGCTGCCAGGGAATAATAATCCTTCCCGTCCGGCCGACAATCCATTCTGCATCATTTTCCAGAATCCGAAAATTAGAGAAGAACCGCATTTTGAGAGCGTGCGGATTCGCTGCATACTCTTAAATACGCGGACTCCGCCTGCAATTTTAGACAGATCCTAAATAAAAATAAAGGAGATTTTTCATGGGACTTACCCCAATGCACATCAAAGAATTACTCGACGCAAGCCGCGCCCACGCCTGTGACGGTGTCGGCCCGGACCATGTCTGCGTCAAGATCGCTGCCATCGCAGAATTACCGACCCGCTTCGGCGATTTCCATATTGTTGCCTTTTACAATAACAAAGATAATAAAGAACATGTCGCCATTGTACGCGGCGATGTGACCAATGCCGGGGATGTGCCGGTGCGCGTGCACTCGGAATGTCTTACTGGCGATGTGATGGGCTCGCTGCGCTGCGATTGTCGTGACCAGCTTAAATCGGCCCTGCGCATGATCGGTAAAATGGAGAAAGGCATCCTGCTTTACATGCGCCAGGAAGGCCGCGGCATTGGTTTGATTAACAAGATCCGGGCATATGGCCTGCAGGAACATGGCTATGATACGGTCGAGGCCAATATTGCCCTGGGTTTCCGCGATGATGAGCGTGATTACAGTGTGGCTGCCCATATGCTCGAAAGTCTCAAAGTGAAATCCATCCGGCTCATCACCAATAACCCCAAGAAGATCGAAGAATTGGAAAAAAATGGGGTCTGCGTTACCGGGCGCATACCGCACATCATGCAGCCCAATAAGTACAACCGCTTCTACCTGGAGACAAAAGCCAATAAATCCGGCCATTTGATTGATTTTGCTGGGATGCATCGCCTGCCAGAACAGTCTGATTTGCCCATGATCAAAGGAATGGATGACCAACAAATAGAAATGGTAAAAAATCTTTACAAAGAACAGAATTAATATCTCTCCTAAAATTATAGAAGTACCGCATTTTGAGTGGATGCGCTCAAAATGCAAACTCCTCCCTAATTTTCGAATAAATTCTAAGCCTGACCTACAATTATCAAAAAAGGAGCGGACATGTCACTGGAAAAACGCGTTGCCGTGATCACCGGCGCTACAGGGGGATTGGGTAATACCCTGTCGTGTGAATTGGCCAACCAGGGTGCCAACCTGGTCCTGGTGGCCAACGACCTAGAACGGTTGGAATCGCAGGTCCGCTCCCTGGAATTGCCGGAGCAGCGCGTCTTCTTCCAGGCCGTCGACTTGCTCGATCTGGCTGGCACCAAGGCTGCCGCGCTGGCTGTTCTTGCCAAATACGGCCGCATCGATATCCTGCTGCACGTGGTGGGTGGCTGGACCGGTGGCAAAACCCTGGTGGAAGCGTCCTCCGGCGATCTGGAATTCATGCTCAACCAGCACGTCTGGACCACTTTCAATGTCATTCAGGCCTTCGTACCTGCCCTGATCAGGAATGGCTGGGGTCGGGTGGCCATGATCACCTCGCCCTACGCTTCCCGGCCGAACCCCAAAGGCGGCCTCTACGCAGTCGGCAAGGCCGGGCAGGAAGCGCTGATGCAAACGCTTTCCCAGGAATTGATCGGAACTGGCGTCACCGCCAACTTGCTCCAGGCCAAAACGATTGATGCACAGCGCAAGAAAGTTCACTCCCCATCGCCAGATAATATCTCCTGGACCACGCCCGAGGAACTGACCGCCGCCATTCTCTACCTGCTTTCCGATGCCGCCGGCACGATCAATGGCGCCAAAATCCCCCTGTTCGGTTCATTCTAGCGAGCGCAGCTCTTTCCTTCCTCCATTCCTGTTTCTTCTGAATTACGTTTTACAAGTTACGCATCCTGAATCTTCTCTGATATAATCCTCCCCCGGAGAAACCACCCATGACCCTGCAATCAGAGATATTCGAGCAACCCGAGCGACTATCCTCCCTGCTGGACAACCAGCGCATCACCGTGGAAAGGATCGCCCAGACCGTCCAGGATCGTGCCATCCGCTGGGTATTTCTGGCCGCGCGCGGCACATCCGATAATGCCGGGCGCTATGCCAATTACCTGTTAGGTGCCCAAAATGGCCTGCCGCTTGCCCTTGCAACTCCGTCTTTATTTACTTTTTACCATCAGCCGCCGCAACTCAAGGATGCCCTCGTTGTGGGCATCTCCCAATCCGGCCAATCTCCCGATATCGTCAGCGTGCTGGCCGAAGGTCGCAAACAAGACTGCCTGACGCTGGCGATAACCAACGAGCCCGCCTCGCCGCTGGCCGCCACGGCTGATCTCGTTCTGGATATCCAGGCCGGCCCCGAAAAAGCCATTGCCGCCACCAAAACGTACACCACCGAGCTGATGGCGATTGCCATGCTCTCGACGGCCCTGTCTGGAAACAAAGCGGCCTGGAAGGAACTTGCCAGGGTGCCGCGCTGGGTCGAAAAAGTCCTCAAACAGGATGCTCCCATCGCCCGCATGGCCGAACGCTACCGCTACATGCGCCAGTGTGTGGTGCTGGGCCGCGGCTTCAATTACTGTACCGCCTTTGAATGGGCTTTGAAGCTTAAAGAATTATCCTACGTGGTGGCCGAGCCATATTCTTCGGCCGATTTCCGCCACGGCCCCATCGCCATGGTCGAAGGCGGGTTCCCGGTGCTGGCCGTGGCTCCCAGCGGCAAAGTTTTCGATACCATGCTCGAAATGCTCGGGACATTACGCCACGATCAATCCGCAGAGTTGGTAGTTATCTCGGACGAGAAACGCGCCCTCTCCCTGGCGCAATCGTGTGTCGAGTTGCCTGCAGGCATGCCCGAATGGCTCACCCCGCTCGTCAGCATTGTTCCGGGCCAGCTGTTTGCAGGCCATCTCACGCGAGCCAAAGGCTATGACCCTGAACAACCCCGCACGCTCTTGAAAGTCACCGAAACCCATTAAGAACCTATCCGAAAAATATGAGGAAATCGCGATTTATTTTTCGGATGCGCACTAAAATCTGATCTTCCACATCGTCCCGAAGGATGATGAAAATCGTTTATCTTGATTTTCCTCATCCCTCGGGATCTTTCTTTTTCTGTTCCTCCTACCCCTTCCTAATTCCTTTTTACTTCTTGCTTCTTGATCCTTACTTCTTATCCTCCACCACCTCGTAAATCGCATTAACCAGGGAAAGCTCGCCGCTGGCATCGTCTTCCAGCGTCCAGAACATGATTCCAGAAGCCCTCTTCAGCGCCAGGTGCGTCTTGGCCTGGATCGTCGGGATTCCATTGTAGTTGATCAGCGTTCCATTATAAAAATGAAAATCGAGCTGGGCTGCCCCTGCATCATCCTTCACGATCCTGGCATAAGGGATATCATCTGGCTGGGCATAGAATGGCACTCCCAAAGTCGCTTTTTCGGCTGGCAATCCGCGTCCCAGCCAGTAATCCAGCGCAGCCTGGGCGAAATCCATCGAAGAGTGCTGTGGTCCCGAATTGTCATAGGCCATGATGTTGACAGAATCCAACAGGGCGAATGCTTCGGTTGGAATTCCATCCGCATTAGATCCCAAGGCAGCCACGGCTCCTGAAAGACGGCTATCCTTCGGTAGGGCAGCCCGCAATTCCTGGATCAGTGCCAGGAAATATCGGGAGGATTTTCCCGCAATGGGATACTCCCAATCGATATCCACCCCATCGAAATGATATTGTTCAACGATTTTGACCAGGTTCTGGACAAAGGCCTTGCGTGTGTCCGGGTTGGCTGCCAATTGCTCAAATTGCTTATCCCAGCCCCAGCCCCCCACCGAGAGGTTCACTTTTACATTGTGCTGGTGCGCCATTCGCACCAGTTCAACGGGCAGCCAGGGATTAAGCGGTGCAAAGGTGCCGTCTTCATTCGGAATGAGGAAAGCATAATTGATTTCGGTCAGCTTGTCATAGGGGATCACTGCCGGAACAGCGGCATCGGTTACATACGCAATTACACGAAAACCTACTGGTTGGGGGGTTGGCAAGGCAGCTGTTCCGGGTGTGGCCGGCCGGCCTGTCAGGCTGCATCCAGCCAGTCCCCCGGCCAGCCCAATCGAAACCATTAAAATAATTATGCACCACCTGCGCAGAAAACCGTTCAACTGCATCCTGCCTCATACTTCTCACGAATTCCGATTACCAATACCGAGTTTCGAATGCCCAATTACGTTTTACTTTTGCTCTTCCACCACCGCATGAATCGCCCTTACCAGCGACAGCTCGCCCAGATCATCATTTTCCAGTTTCCAGAACATGATTCCCGAAGCGCACTGCTTTGCCAAGCGCGTCTTGGCCTGGATGGTCGGGATTCCATTGTAGTAAATGTGTTCCCCTTCATACAAAATTGAGTCCAATTGGGCCGCCCTGGGATCTGTCTGCACGATTTTCCCATAAGTCACCTCGCTGGGCCGGGCATAGAATGGCACCCCCAGGGTGGCTTTCTGTGGGGGCAGGCCGCGTCCCAGCCAGTAATCCAGCGCGGATTTCGCGTAATCCATCGAGGAGTGCTGGGGGCTGGTTTCGTCGTCATAAGCCATGATATTGGCAAAATCCATCATGGCAAAGCTATCATTCAGGATTCCCGGCGCATGTTCTCCCAGCGCCACCAGGGCTGCGGTCAGGAGCTCCTCTTTATGCAGTGCAATGCGCAATTCCTGCATTAATATCAGAAAATTCTGCGCCGATGGGCCCAGGTTGGGATACTCCCAGTCCATATCAATCCCATCGAAATGGTATTGGCTCATAACCTTCAGCAGGCCCTGGATAAAAGTCGTTCGTCTCACGGGGCTGGCCGCCAGGATTTCGAACTGCCGGTCCAGCCCCCAGCCCCCCACTGAAAGCAACACTTTCACGACCTGTTGGTGAGCCAGGTAGATCAACTCATCCAGCATCCGGGGGTCGGACAGGTCATGGAAAGTACCATCCTCTTTCGGCAGCAGGAACGCAAAATTGATATGCGTCAGTTTGTCATACGGCACCAGGCTGGGAACCGTCTTCTCGGTTGCATAGGCAACCACGCGAAAACCGCCTGGGGATTTCGTGCTGAATTTTTTAGAGCTGGAGCCATTTATCATCATCCGGGTTCACCTAAAAAATTACCTAGATAAAATGAAGTGACGACTTGCGTCGTCACTTCATTTTATCTAGGTAGAAACCGAGGAGGTTACTTCTCCACGCCGGTAATGACAATGCCCTGGACAAAGAAGCGCTGGGCAATCACGAAGATGATCAGCGGGATGATCAGGGTCATCAACGCACCCGCCTGGATGTACTGGGGGTCGCTTCCATACATGTAATTGAAGCGCGCCAGCGCCACCGAGATCGGTTGCATTTCCTGGTGATTGGAAAGATAGATCAATGGCCCAAAGTAATCGTTCCACGCCCACACCACGTGGAAAATGGTCACCGCTACGATGGCTGCATACGATTGCGGGATGATGACGGAAATCAGCACACGGAACGGATTGGCGCCATCGATCATGGCCGCCTCATCCAATTCGCGCGGCAACGTCATGAAGAACTGCCGCAGCAGGAACGTATCGTAGGCGTTTGCGAAGAAGGCCGGCACGATCAACGGTAGCCAGGTGCCCACCCAGCCAATCTTGTAGAAGAATGTGAAGGTCGGGATGACGGTGACCGTTCCGGGCAGGAAGATCGTTGCGATCAGCAGGACGAACCAGAAATCCCGCCCCGGGAACCGAAAGCGGCTGAAGCCATACGCCACCAGGGTGCAGGAGAGCAGCACCCCCACCGTGGTGGAAAAGGCATAGAAGAACGTGTTCCAGAACAGGCGCGGGAAGTTGGCTTGCTGCCAGGTGTGTAAATAATTCGACCAGGTAGGTTGAAATGTCCATGCGCGTGGTAGGGCCTGGTAATAGCCACCCGACCAAAGGATCGGAGCCGCCTTGGGGTTTGCCGGGTCCATGATGATGGCCTGCTGCTGGAATCCTTCCAGCACCGCCATACTCTTCTTCGTACCATCTTTCAGCGGAAAGATGTAGATTTCCAGCGTCTTGCCAACATAATCTTGCATGTTAATAGTGAACGGGTTGGTATAACCGCTTCTGGTTACCTGGAAGGTGAAGCTCCCGGTGACTTGACCCTTGAAAACAAAACTCGGGCTCCCGGCCGGGTATAACGGAGCCCCGGTGGCAACCATCTGGGTATGCGTCTTCAAAGAGGTTAAGATCATATATACGAACGGGATCAGGAAGATCGCCAGGCACGCCGCGGCAAAAGCCGTCACGAACGTATAATTCACGCCCTTCCTGAAATTGGATTTTCGTAATCTCGTTGCAGCAGTTGTATTCATCGTCGCGCCTCTTTTATGGATTGTCACTGGCATAATAGACCCAGTAGCGGGCCGTCGAGAACAGCAGTACCGTTGTAATCAGGATTACGATAAACAATGCCCAGGCCAGCGTCGATCCATAGGACATGTTCTGGCTTACAAAGAAAGTCTTATACAGGTATAAATTATAGAACATGGAGGCCCCGCCCGGTGCTCCCGTGCCCTGATTGAGCACCAGCGGCACCAGAAAATACTGGAACAGGCCTACCACGCTTAATATCAAATTATAGAAGATCACCGGTGAAATCATCGGGAATGTTACATTCCCGAATGTTGCCAGCGTGCCTGCTCCGTCCACCTTGGCGGCGTCGTACAGATCCGTTGGAACTCCCTGGATGCCGGCCAGCATGGTCAGCATGGCATTCCCAATCCCCCAGATACCCATGATGACATAGGCCGGGTAGATCCAGTTAATATCATTAACCAGTTTGGCACGGAACCTTTCGGCACCCCGAGTGCTTCAAGCGCCAGGTTGATCCAGCCGCTATCGGGGTTGAGCATGCCACCCCACAGGAAGATGCTGGCCACAAAAGGAATAATATAAGGCATGTAAAAAGCCGAGCGGAAGAAGTTCTGTCCCTTCAACCACTTGTTATTCATCAGGAGTGCTATGCCCATCGGCAGCAGGATCCCAACCGGCAGGGCAATAATGCCAAACCGGAAAGTGATCCACAAAGCACCCGGCGAGCTGTTCGGCTTCGCATTCCAGACCTGATTATCTTTGAACAATAAAATATAGTTCGACAGGCCTACCCATTTAGGAGTGGTGAGTACGCCTGTAGTGATGTGCATATCGATGAAAGTAAAGAACAGGGTGGCTACCATGGGAATCAATGTAAAGCCGATAAAACCAATGAACCATGGTACCAGAAAGAGAATACCATTGCGGTATTCGCGCCTGGCGAGTGGCGACATCTTCTTGATATTCCCAAAAGATGGTAATTTGGGAAGGCGGGTTAGATTCTCCATCTAGCACTCCTCGCAAAGATTAGGCGGGCCGGCGCAAGGCCGGCCCGCCATTTTTTATTTAAAACTTGTTACTTGTTGAAGATGGTCGTCAGATCGGATTCGAGCGTGGCTTCCTGGGCGGCCATATCGAGGCCCTTGGTGGAGCCCATCAGGGAACCGAAGGTCTGAACGCGCGCCCACATGTCGTTAATGTTGGGTGTGTAACCTTCAGCGGACGGGACATCCGGATAATTCAGGCCGTCGATCAGGGTCTGCCAGTTCTGGACGAACGGGAAGGTGGCCTGTTCAGCAGCGAGCCAGGGGGCGCGCAGGCTGGCGACACCAGGGATAGCGCCGTAAGCAGCCGGGGTCTTGGCAGAACCAACAACCAGTTTCTGGATGCCGGTGTCGATGAGATAGGTCAAAACGGTGAAGGCTTCCGCCGGGTGCTTGGTGCCTTTCCAAATGCGGAAGGTATCAGCGTCAACACGGCCAGCCACTTTGCCATCCAGGCCAATCGGCATGGTGCCAAGTTCGAACTTGCCACCGGCCTTGGTCAGGTTGCCCATGCAGCACAGGACCCAGGACGGATTATCCATCATACCGACCTTGCCGCTGTTGAATGGGTTACCGGAACCCCAGTCAGGCGTGCTGGAAACAGCATCGACCGGGATGTAGGGCTGAGCGCCCCACATGCCATCATAGACCCATTGCCAGGCGGTCTTCCAGGTATCCGGGATCTTGGCAGCATAGCTGCCCTTGGAACCACCGGGAACGAGCAGGGAACCACCATTGGACATAAAGGCACCCCAATAGTTCGGGTGACCTTCGTAACCAAAGGAGAAACCGTACTGCACAATGTTGGTGGGGTCAAAACCGGTCTCGGTGGAGTTCTTGCCAGCCTTGTCGATCGTGAGCAGTTTCGCAACCTTCGCTACTGCAGTCCAGTCCCAGGCTACCATGCTGCCATCGGGCATCTTGTACTGGTCGCCGTACTTGGAGGGCAGGGGATTCAGGCCGGCTTCCTTGAAGAGGCCGGTGTTGTAGAAGAAAGCGGAGGGATAGACAGCGAAGGGGAAGCCCACAGTGCCCTGGTCGGTCTGATAGGAGGCAGCCATGGCGGGATCGAACTTGCTGGTGTCGTAATTGGTCGACTTGATGTAAGGAGCCAGGTCAAGCCATTGACCGTAGAAAGCGTTCGAGCCAATCCAGCCCTGTGGCCCGATGATGTCGCCAGCGGCGCCGGCAGCGATTTCGGTGGAGATGGTATCGCGTGCGGAGGCGTTCGGGATGATTTCGTCAACCAGGAAGATCTTGTCCTGGCTCTTGTTGAAATCATCAACTACGGCATTCTCAATCGGAATCTGAGCAGGATCAGTGCCGGTTCCCAGACCAATGGTCCAGCGGATCAGTACCTTGCCAGAGGGGACTGGGGGTTGGGTGGCAGTCGGGGCAGTCGTCGCGGTTGGGGCGGGTGCCTGGGTGGCCGCAGGAGCGGTCGTGGCAGCAGGAGCCTGGGTCGCGGGGGCGGCGGTAGTTGCAGCAGCGCTGCAGGCCGACAGAATCATGGTAGCAGCAATAACGAGCGCTACCAGAACATACAGTTGCTTCTTCATTATGTTTCTTCTCCTCAAAATTCGTCTAGTAGAAGGTTTGAAATTGAAATTGAACTTGAATTTAATCGATCAAACAGGGGAGTTATGTGTACTTTTTTGCGAGGCAGTCACCTCCTTTCCATATATGAGATGAATTACTCAAACCTGTTCATTATATCTTAACCTTACAAGGCCCAATTCATCCTTGCAATTTTATCAATTACAGCCGCACGATTGTCGATAAACCACTTCGGTCGGCAATACACTCGTAAAATCTGCTTCCTGGCCATCCAGCAATTTCAACATTTGCTGCCCGGCCATCCTGCCAACTTCTTCGGTCGGGGCGTGTACCGTGGTAAGCGCCGGTACCAGCAGCTGTGCAAAACGCTGGTCGTCGAATCCTACCACTGCCACATCCTCCGGCACCTTCAACCCGGCGCCCTGCAGCGCACTTATCACGCTCACGGCCAGGTCGTCGTCACCCGCGAAGACTGCATTAAAATGAGGCGGGTCATTCGCCAGGAATTTCTGCATCACCTGGCGCGCCGCACCCCGTTCGTAATCACCGCCAATAACAAGATTGGGATCGAACGCGATCGAGTGGGCCTGTAGCGCTGCTTTGTAGCCCATTTCCCGGTAGTGCGTGTCTTCCTGAGTGCCCGGAGCGCGCACAAAAACGACCTGCTTCCTGCCATGTACTTCAATCAGGTGTTCGACCATCTTGTAGGAGGCATTTTTATTCTCCACATTCACCGAAGGAATGGGCAAGGAGTGTGGAGCGCTGCGATGAACAAGAACGACTGGAAAATGAGCTGCATACCATTCTGCCAATCGTTCTTCACTTAATGTATTGGAAAATACCACTACACCATCTGCATTATGCGGACCGATCGGGGGGAGAACATCGCCACCCGGCTCTGCCTGGGTTGTAGCGATCAATAAATTGTATCCGTTCTGCTTAAGCGCCTTTTCAAGGCCGCTCACGAGCGGACCGAAAAAGCCGTATTCCACTGTGAACGAAAGCAGTCCCACGGTGCCCGTTTTATGCGTAGCCAGATGCCGTGCTGCCATCAGCGGCACATAATTGAGCTCTTTCATCACCTGCTGGATCTTTCCGGCATTTTCCTTGGATAAAGTCTTGGGATGGTTAATATAACGACTGACCGTCGCCACAGACACATCTGCCTGCCTGGCGACATCCCGGATTGTTATGGAATGGGATCGTTTGGTCATTGGTCTTGAATTCTATCCATGGAATATGAACCGGTTACAGTAACCGGTTACATTATTGCACGCCGTCAATCAAATGTCAAGTCCCTGAACCTTAAAATTTCCTGAAATATCCTATCAAACGCCTCACTTCCCCCCAATTGCAAACAGCGTAATCGACTGCGCCGGCAGGATCAGCCTCCCATCCGCTGGCATGGCCTGGCTACCCAGGTTCACCGCATTGTGCGTGGCATCAAACCGCCATACATCCGCCTGCCCTGGCTGCGACCCCTGGATCTGGAGCGGCACCTGCTGCTGGCTATCCGTCAGGTTGATCACCATGAGGGTTAATGTCCCATCCGCCCGTTTCGCCGCGTAGATGGTCACGAAATCCACCCCGGAGGAACTGAATATCCGCTCGTTCCCAAAATGGTTGTACATCTGGAACACATAATAGGTTGGCCGCACCTGGCCTGGATAAAGCAGACCCAATCCTCCGGGCCCTCCCGACAGCGCAAAGTTATTGACCATGAATACATTTTGATCGATCAGCCGGCCGATCACGTCCGCGTACCAGATAGCATTGTAAAAGGAATCCGGGGATGCCACCCCCCCTACCACATTCGATGGATCAGAGTTGACTTCAGTGAATGCGATCGGAATATCCCGTCCGGTGATCTGCCGGATCATGCTCCTCAGGTAGGTTACCATCGGTTCCCATTCCATCGTTTCCTGACGCAGTGTATCTATTGTGACAGGCGTCGGGCTGCTGGGCGAGAAGATCGGATAGCGATGGACCGTGATGATATCCACCAGATCCCCGTTCACTTTGAGGAAATCTGTCATCCAATCCTGCCGTTCTTGTGTTGCCGGGGTCGGAACAGGTGGGTATTTGGGCGTTTTGGTAAAATCCGCGCCCCACTGGGAAAGCTCCGGGCCCAGCAGCTTGATGCTTGGATCGACCGCTTTCATAGCCAGGGCAATCGCCCGCCATTGCTTGGCAAAATAAACCGGATCGATCCTGTTCCCATCCAGCAATTCATAGTCCGGTTCATTGCCAATGCTCCAATAGGTGATGTGGTAGCCCTGCTGGATATTCGCATAATGCACCAGCGCCGCAGCGACGGCCGGGGTGCTGTCCTGAAAGCGCACGCTGATAGTTGGGATGGCGCCAATCTTTTTACAGATAGCGATGAATGAATCCAGTTGGTACGTTTGGATGTCGTTTTCATCGCCCCAGCGTCCACCCGGCCAGCGGATCGCGGTAATGTGGGAATCAAACGCCTGTTGAGTCATCCCGGCCGGGATGGCTGTCCAGGGACCATAGTTGCTGCCATATATATAAGGGCTGATCGGTCCCAAGATCTGGTTCGGGTCAACATACAGTACATTCGGTCGCGCCGTGGGCTCCACCGTTGGGCTGGGCAATGCTGTCGCAGAGGGAAGCGCTGTTTGCGTAGGTGTAGACACCAGGCTTGCCGGGCTGCATGCAGCAACCATTGCCGCGATGATGACGATCAAAATACCTGGACGTTTCATTAAGCATTCTCCATACACTATTTTTTTCAGAACCACAGAACACAAAGACCACGGTTTACCGTTTACGTTTTCCGAATTTCCAATTAGTTCTTACTTCTCACTTTTCTCTGCTTATCTATCTCCAAAACTGGAACTGGATCAACCCCGTACTCGCCAGACTGAGTGGAATATGTAAAAGAACCGAAATCCAGCTCACGACGCTCCAGAAAAAATTATATACCACTGGCACATACCATAATAGGAAGAAGACAAACAGCATGATGATATTGCTGGCCTGGTCGATGCGCACGCGCACTTCCGGTTCAAGGTAAGGCGACAATACCCGGTACCCATCAAAAGGAGGCACGGGCACCAGGTTCAAAACCATCGCCATGATCTGCAGCAGCCCCAGGAACGCCAGCCCCGGCCAAACACCGCTGGCTGAAACCGGCGCAAAATGCAAAACGATCGCAAGCACCACCGCCAGCAGCAGGTTGGCCGCCGGGCCGGCCAGCGAAACCGCACTTTCCCAGCGTTTGCTGCGCAGCCGCCAGGTCTCGATGTAGACCGCCCCGCCCGGCAGGCCGATCCCGCCCAGAATCAGGAAGATCATCGGCAGCAGGATCGAGTAGACCGGATGCGTATACTTTAGCGGATTAAACGTCAGGTACCCTTTCTCTCGCACGCTCGTATCCCCACCGTAATATGCTACCAGGGCATGCGAAAATTCGTGCGCGCACAGAGAAAAAATCCAGCCAACGATCACAACCAGGAATGTTATTGCCTTTGCCATAATTTACCTTCTACAAGCCCTCTACGTTGAACCAATTATTTATCACTTTTTTTCTTTTGTGTCCGTAGTGTCCTTTGTGTTTAAACCCCCGGAGCTTTCATACCCATGCAGATGGCTGCGATGCCAATCCCACGCGCTGCTAATAATGTCCTTCAACTCGGGGTGCCTGGGAGTCCAGCCCAATTCCGCCCGGATTTTTTCGGACGAAGCCACCAGTCTTGGCGCATCGCCCGGGCGGCGCGGACCTTCCACGACAGGTATTGCCGCACCAGTCACTCGATGGGCCGTTTCGATCACCTCCCGTACCGAATACCCGCTGCCATTGCCCAGGTTGTAGATCAGCCGGTCGCGTTCCCCAAGCGCATCCAGGGCCAGTAAGTGCGCCGAGACCAGGTCTGCAATGTGGATATAATCGCGGATGCACGTGCCATCCGGCGTGGGATAGTCCGTTCCGTAGATGGCCACTGTCTTCTTTTGTCCGAGCGCCACCTGCAGGACCAGCGGGATGAGATGACTCTCGGGCTGGTGGGCTTCGCCACGCCCGGGCAGGGCACCGCAGGCGTTAAAATAGCGCAGGGCCGCAAAATGTAATCCATGAATGCGGCGGTACCACTCCAAGGTCTGCTCGATCGCCAGCTTGGTAAAACCGTACGTATTGGCTGGATCGATCGGCGCTTCCTCACTGAGTGGCTTCTCGCTGGAGGCATACACTGCCGCCGTGGAAGAAAGCACGAACCGGGGCACCCCGGCACGCTGCGCCTCTTCGATCAATTGCAGCGAATTCGCCAGGTTGTTCATCAAGAATTTGCCCGGATCCCGCATGCTCTCCCCGGCTTCTATGAAAGCCGCAAAGTGCATCACTGCACTATACTTTTCCGCTGTCAGGGCTGCCCGCAGCGTCGCTGCTTCCGCCAGGTCCGCCTGGATGAAATGAGCTCCTTCCGGAACGGCTGCCCGGTGACCGGTCACAAGCGAGTCATATATCGTAACCGCATGTCCGGCCTTGAGCAGTGCTTCCGCCGTCGCCGATCCGATGAATCCCGCCCCGCCTGTCACAAAAATGTTCATGAATCCTCCACGGACTTTAAGAATTTCTCTTCCCGGCGTACTGGCACCCCGGTCGCAACTAAAATTATATCGTACTCTCCACGTAACGCGACATTTATGTCGCTCATTCGCAGGTTACTTCAATATAAACCCGGCGCCTAATCGCCTATGGAGGTATAAAACTATCGGATTAAGGGCTATCAGATTATCCTACTCTC
>CAWAAC010000008.1:0-19995 GCA_963779935.1 uncultured Chloroflexia bacterium
GGATGAAATTGATCGGACACACCTCCTTCGTAATGGATTTCGTGAGGATTAGACCTTAAACGTCTGCTCAGGCATATTCGTCTAGTGCGTGAGCGCAGGGCAAACGCATCTTAGGTATAGACAAGCTATTAGCCCTTATATATTCTGCCTGAAGATAGGCATAACCAGGAAGACTTTACTGAAAATCCATCCATAGATCCGGGCGTTTTGCACGGATAACACCTATACATTCGGTTGTATCGTAGATGAAGATGCAACTGCCCCGTGCGTGAGCGGTATGATAAAACGGTGGACGATGAAACATTTACTTGTGAAACATTGAGGGGTGGAGAACACCGGGAATACGCTTGGCGGGTTTGAGATGGGGGATATCGGCATCCTGAATAACCTTTTGGACCAGTCTGGATGGGTGGATTGTCCATTTTATGTGAAATCTGCGTCCAGGCTGCTCTACAGATGGCCGTTTTGGATTGACGCACTCGTCTGAACCTGCTATTATTACGATTGCATTAATCCTATTAAACCGTTGAAATGCTGTGAAATGGTAATGATAGAACCCAAACACCGACACACCAACTTCTTCAAGCGGATCCTTTTCCGGATACGCCACCAGCCACGCGGTCAGAGCTTTGTCGAGCTTATGCTGGTGGTGACATTCCTGGCATTGATATTGGCCGGAACAGTGGAGTTCGGTTTCATGCTAAACCAGTACCTGCATGTGCTGGATGGAGCACGCGAAGCAGCCCGCTACTCCAGCAATAACCTTCCATTTCAAATGAATGCGGATGGTTCTATTAAAACAAATATAGTAGATGGTTCCATTATTAATAATGACTCTTTTTATTACCTTACAGCCGCAGAAGCGGCTTCCACGATGTCCCCGGTACTACTCAACCCGGCCTTCCCGGATGACATCGTTGTTTCGGTTTTCAGCGTAACTAACGGCAACACCCCCTTACGTTTTCCAGTCGCCGATCCGAATGGCTGGAGCCTGTGCAATCATTACGCTGCCTTCAAAACTTATTTTTCAACCACTTCTCCCTTCGTCGTCCCACAGGAATTGAGCGATCCCGGCTGGAGCTCGGGCTGCACGCCCCGGAATTCCCAGGTAAGCGTGGCGGACATTCAAAATCCGGGCGGTACCCCCAGTCCCGCCCCCAGCACGGGTGTGCTGGTGGTGGAGATATTTTACAACTACCCGCAACTGCTAAAACTACCGGTGCTCACCAGCGTGCTGGCCGACCCGGTACCTTTATATGTATACACGATCATGCCAATTTCCTCGGCGGCACCGACCGCGACACCTCATTAATAATAATAAAATCCTATGCCAAAAATCATCTGCAACGTTAAAAAGAAATTGTCCCGCATGGAACGCGGCCAGGTACTGGTGGTGGTGGCCCTGGCAGCGGTCGGAATTATCGTGGTCATTGGCCTATCCATCGATGTGGGAATCATTTTCATCGGCAACGCACGCCTGCGCCGGGCGGTGGATTCAGCGGCGCTCTCAGCGGCACTGCAGTACCGTCAAAATTCCAACATCGGCCAACTAAGGGCGGCTGCCAATGAGTTCCTTCTGCTGAACGGCATGCAAAACCCCAACAGTCAGATCGATGACTGCGACAGCCTACCAACGGACACCACGCTTTGTCCACAGCTGCTGGGACTGCCACCACGCAAGCTGGTGCGGGTACACGCCACGGCAGACATCCCACTGGCTTTTCTGCCGGTGATCGGGATCAATTCCGTGACGCTTTCCTCGACTGCCGTCTCGGAGACCGCCTCGCTGGACGTGGTGCTGGCGATTGACACTTCGGAATTGATGACGTATGATGCGGCTCTGGGCAACCCGATGCGCGACCCGTCCTATTGCAATAACCAACAAATTATAGTGAACGGAGTTACCCAGTTCAGTGCCTGCAGCCCCTTTTACCAGGTGGTGGCAGCGGCAATCCAGTTCACGAATATCATGTTCTTCCCGTACGACAGTGCGGCAGTGGTGACCTTCGACAAAGCGCCACAAGAACGACTATCGCTGATCGACCCGGTCACGCATGTCGGCCATACCCAGGCTCAGGTGATCAATACGCTGGCGAATTTGAAGGTCTTCCAGGGCGACACCCTCCCATACGAAAGCGCTAGTTCGAACACAGACGATTACCGCGCCTACGGCGGCGTGGACTTTTCCTGTGCTGGTGCTAACAATACGATTAATCAATTTTGGGCACTAGCCCCGAGTTCAACAGCAGCTCCAACGAATTATTGGGGCCTGGTCGGACAAGGGCAGGACTGGTGCTTGACCACTTACACGAAGACCCCCCCCCCGGATCCTTCGCATTACACCACCACCAATATAGGGGGTGGACTTCAAATGGCCGGGCAAGAATTTACGACCGACCCGCGCCAGCAAACGTTGTGGGTGGTGATCCTGTTGACGGATGGGCAGGCTAACGTGGGCTACGGCGGCAGCGGACCATCCTATTACTGCCCCAGTAACACATGGGCGCAATTGCCATATTGCAACCACCTGGGTATATCCGGGGCGGACCCGACAACCGATGCAAACCCGGCCCTACGCCCCGCAAACACCAGCCCGCTTTATGACGCCTCCGATTACGCCTATGACATGGCCGATTATGTCGGCAAGAAATACCCGATCGGCCAGGATGCACTGATCTACACGATCGGGCTTGGGGGGGAGGTCCAGAAATACCCACAGCCGGGGTACGCGGACCCCTACAGTATTCCGGCCAATCAAACCAATGAAGGTCTTGGCACGATCTTCCTCAATTATGCAGCGGCGATCGGCCGAGGCCAGGCTTTTTATGCCGCCACCGGGGCAGACCTGAACAAGATATTTACACTGATCGGCACCAATATCGCCACCCGGTTGTCGCAGTAGGAGAGATGGATATGGGCACCACATTATTTCGGGTTTCGGGAAAAGGAAAACGCTTCTGGCAAGGGGCCGGAAGCTCGCAAGGGGTGGTCGAGTTTGCGCTGGCGGCACCGATCCTGTTGATGCTGCTGTTCGCAATCATCGATTTCTCGCTGCTGTTTTCGGCCTGGTTGCTGATTTAAAACGTTTCACGGCAGGCACTCCGTTATGGAGTGACAGGTCAATATAATAATGCCTACTGCCCCAATACGGATCACACTTCGTGGTATTACCTGCAGCATCCGAGCGATTATACAACGTATAATAATGGCCTTGGCCCATGTGTCTCGGCCCTGACAGATACCGTGGCCAATCAGGCGCAAGTGAGCCAGATGCAGGATATCGCCCGCATCCCCTCGATCCACGATGAAGCTGGCACTTATTTAACCGGCTTGCTGCTGCAAGCGGGCGTGACCCAGTCACAGCCGGGCTATTTGAATATCGTCGTCTGCTCTGGCCGCTCCACCATTAACCCGCCGACAACCGATTTTGCCACAACCAACGGCGTGACTGGTAGTACCACCTATTCAGACTGCAAGGTGCGCTCGACGGGTGTGGAACAGGAAGATGCAGGCGGGCCGGGCGACACCATGGTGGTGATGGTTGATTTCAACCACCCATTCATCACGCCTTTCCTGCAGCTTTTGAGCATCTTCGGAGGCGCCACTTCCAATTGGAACATGACCCACCTGGCCTCTTCGGATTACGGAGTGGTCGAAACCTTCCGCACCTCGCGCATGATGGCCTACACGGGCCAGGGCGATTTGATGGGAAATTCCCCCACACCAACCAATACGGCCACACCAACCAATACGAACACGCCAACCAATACGAACACACCAACCAATACGAACACGCCAACAAGTACTTTTACGCCCACAGCGACGGGCACAAAAACCAATACGCCGACAATCACACCAACATTCACTCCGTCACTCACTCCTACCTACACGCCGACGTTCACCCCATCCAGGACGCCGACAATAACCAATACCCCGACGATAACCAATACCCCGACGAATACGAAAACGCGTACACCGACGTATACACCGTCAAAGACACCCACCATTACGCTCACCCCGACGATAACGAATACTCCGACAATCACGCCGACGTTCACGCCGTCGAATACGCCGACACGGACACCAACGTTCACTTCCACCTATACACCCTCGAACACACCGACGAAAACCAACACACCGACGATCACGCCGACGTACACACCCTCTAACACACCGACGCGGACGCCGACCTTCACTGCCACATGGACACCCACGAACACGGCGACGCGCACCAATACGCCAGTGAGCACGCCGACGAGAACACCCACAATAACGCCAACGCCAACCTATACCCCGACTTAAACGCCATACCCAACTCCTGTCAATGGCGATGGTTACATGTGGTGGAGCAACGAAGAGATGACGATACTGGATATACTGACCTAGTCTAGGGTCTGATACCCTTCCGGCCCCCCCAAATTCCAGGCTTTTCGGAATTTGGGGAGGAATAGAGCGCAATGGTAAGAAATATAAAACAGGAGACCTTAATTGCCGCCGGCAGGGGTCTCCTGATTTTATTTTAGGAACTTTTAGCGGCCGGAGTTCGGGTTTTTGAAATTAAATAAATACCCTATAAAACTTCCTTCTGCTCCTGGCATGAACTCGGTGGAGATCATTCCCCGGCCTGGTACGGGAAAACCCCTGCGGGGTTCCCATGGACCCGGTCCGAAGTACTTGCATGTTCTGAGGGTGGTTGCGTCCGAAGTCTGGAGACTTCGGACTCCAATTGCTATTTTCAACCGCTTTTTCCCCATCCACGGGCTGGGGAACGTTGTTATAATCTTACCCGAAGGAGCCATCTTGCAAAATTTGTTGCGCAGGTTGTTCCCCTGGCAGATACGCTGGAAAGGGGTGCTGATCGAGTGAGCGGTATTCCTGGTTGCCTATATCGCCTGGGCTATTTTGATGTCACCACAAAGCCACGGGCGGTTGTTCATCGGCAGCCTGGCGGTGCTGGTGCCGGGCGTAGCGGCGGTCCTGTTGGTTTTCCAGGTACTGCCGGACATGCCGAGCGCCTCCCGGCGAGCCTGGCGCTGGCTGGGGTGGGGGCTGGCGTTCTGGTCGCTTGGGAACCTGGTGCGGAGCATCTATGAAGGGGCAGGGGGAGTAGCCGTGCCGGTCTTTTCGCTGGCAGATTTGCTCAGTTTCCTGGCCTACCCGCTGCTTTTCCTGGCCCTGCTGATGTACCCGTTCGAGAATCGCTACGCACCTTCCCGCTTCCGTTTCCTGCTGGATGTGACCATCTCGGCGGGTGTGGTGGCCACCCTGGTAGGACTGATGCTGGGCAGGCCAGGTTCGGCTTTGACGCCGGCTGCGATCGCCCCGCTGGTCTACCCGATTGCAGATTTGATCCTGCTGGCAATCCTATTCAACATGTTGCTGGCCAACCAACAGGCCCGCCGGACACTTTTCCTGTGGGGCTGCGGGTTGTTCGCGTTCCTGGTATCCGATTACATATACAGTTTACTTGCCCCGGTGAATGGATTCCAGCCGGGTGGGCTGGAAAGTACCGGCTGGATGGCCGGCGGGCTTATATTTGGATGGGGGGCGGTCTTCACGGCGGGTGTTCCGCTGAGACAGAATCAGGCAGAGCAGCCGCCTTCCGACCCGGGTACCCGGCTCCAGAGCATCCTGCCATTTGCCTTCGTGCTGGCGCTGGGCTGGCTGGTGCTGGCCGAATGGCGCCTGAGCGGACAACTTTCCTGGCTAGGCGCGGGTGCAACCCTGTTCCTGACCGTGGCGTTGGTGGTGCGCATGGGCGTGCGGGCCGGCGAGATCGAACTGCACCAATATTGGCAATTGTTCAGCAGCATGGCGGAGCCAATCTTTATTTGCGATGCGAAAGGTAATATCCGGCTGGGAAACCCGGCGCTGGTGCGCGGACTTAGCCTGCAGGCTGCGCATGAGGTCACGGGCAGAAATTTGGCAGCCATCATGGATGGGCAGATCCTTCCGGCCGATCTGTTGAAGCGGGCAGCCAAGGAAGCGTGTTCCGTAGAGGTCAGCCTGGCCCCGCACCAGACCGCCTGCTTGCTCTCGCTCAGCCCGATCTTCTCCGAAGGCCGGCAGGTACTCCTGGCCGGGGCGCTGCATGACCTGAGCGACCAGAAACGCCAGCAGGCCACCATTCAGAATGGCTACACCGACCTTCAGGTATTGCACCGGCAGTTGGAAAAGCTCAATGCGCAACTGGAACAGCGGGTGGAAGAACGGACACACACCCTGAGTGAAGCGTTCGACAAGCCGCAAGAGCAGAACAGGCAATTACAGGAGCTGGATCAGTTGAAGAGCGATTTCGTCTCGATGGGCTCACACCGCATGCACCCCACGAAGCTGGAACGGCGGCCTGGAATTGTTGCTTATAGAAGGACCGTGCAACGGACCGTTCAGCACTCTGGTTAAACTTAAAAGAAGAAGTAGAGCGGCTGACACGTTTTGTCGAAAATATCCTTAATCTTTCCGCTGGTGGAAGTTGGTCTGATTCAATTATCCCTGCAACCGGTGTCGCTGGAGGATGTGCTTGATACGGTGTGTAACAAGTTTGGAGCCAATTGGCAGGCCCGGCAAATCCGGATAAGCCTGGCTTCGGTACTGTGTGTCTGTGCTGGCAGACCGGGGCGTTCTGGAAAGCGTCCTGATCCACCTGCTCGATAATGCCTTGAAGATAGGGTCAAGAAAGCCCGGTGACGGTGGAAGCCATGCGGATAAAGAAGCGGGTGCGAGTGCAGGTGACGGACCAGGGTCCGGGCATCCCCCGCGGCGAAATGCCGGTCGCCGTTCAAGCGTTTCCAGCGGCTGGACGCCAAGGATTCCCAATCCGTGTACGGCTACGGACTGGGTTTATATCGAGCCCTGCGCATGCTGCACACCATGCAAAGCGACCTGGCCTTCGAAGCGCCTGAACAGGGCGGGGCGCGCTTTTATTCCTTTTTGAAGGTGGCTCGATGAAGACCAAAATACTACTGGTGGATGACGACCAGAACCTCTCCAACCTGTTGAGCCAGTTTTTACGGCAGAGCAATTTCGAAGTGCTGGCTGCGCCCAACGGGCTGGCCGGCCTGCGGCTGGCCTACAACGAACGACCGGACCTGGTTCTGCTCGATGTGATGATGCCCGGTATGGATGGGTGGGAAGTATGTACACGCCTGCGCGAACTGAGTGACGTGCCGGTGATCATGCTGACCGCCAAGGCAGCCCAGGCCCAAAACTACGTGGGTTCCAACTGGGCGTGGACGATTATGTCACCAAACGTATAGTTTGTCGAGTGGTAGCGCGGATCCAGGCTGTGCTCGGGCGGGTGAAGAAAGAACACAAGGATGGTGGTTATATTGCGCATGGGGAGATTGTCTTGAACATGGAGAAATACCAGGCAACTGCGGGCGGCCGGAACCTGGTGCTAACGCCAACCGAGTTCCGCCTGCTTGAAGTGCTGGTGCGCAGAAAGGGCCGGGTGGCTTCGGAGAGTGAATTAACCCGGGAGGTGTGGGGAGTGAACGCAACGATCTGTGCTTGTCAGATGCTATGCCTGATGTTGCGTAAAAAACTGGAGGTCCACCCGGCTGAGCCGGTGTGGGTGCGCACGGTGCGCGGTTTGGCTACCGTTGGATACCGGTCGCTCAAACTGCCGGAAGAAGATAAACCTTTGGATAATAAACTATAAAAATATAGAGCAGGTACAAGAACTACAATTAAAAAGGGTGCATACGGGATGGCCGTAAAGGCCTTATATTTTTTCGCTATCAGGATTCCCAGGATAATGAAGATGTTAATTACCCGCCCGCCAGTACAGCGAAAAGAACGGGCCGAGACGAGAGGCCAGTCCAGTAACAGGCCCAGGATGCCGGAAAGATTGATATCCCGAACCCGAGCGCCACTTCATCGGTCTGGATGCCACGCTTCTTAGCCATGTACCTGACATAGCCTTCGCCAATAAAGTAAAAGGCGAGCATGATCCCAAAACCAACTCCGCCACCAATCAGCGTAGGTACGAAACCGTGTAAATAGATGCCAATCACCAGCCCCAACACGGCTCCAAACAGGCTGACCGGTGCAGATGAAACGGTGCTCCAGGTCAATTACGAAAACCAAGCACAAATAAATGAGCAGAATGAATGCCAATATAAAAGGGAAATGGGGGTGTGGAAAGATCCATAGCAGAACCGGCGCAACGGTCAGGATGGCCTGGATAACGAGCGGGCGCCACCTGCGGGATGTACCGCAGGTGTTGCAGATGTGAAAAAACAGGTACCCGCCCCAAGGATAGGGCGTCTGGCAATGCGAGCAAATCGGGCGGCTGAACTTGCGTGTAACCGGCAATACATCTGCCAGGTAATTGACCAACCAGCCTGACATCCAACCAAGCAGCACGGGAAGAATAATAGAGTTATACCCTAATTATAGCCGAATTATCTTTAGGCACCCAGGGATTTTCAGAATGGAGAATTAACTTTAACACCAATAATAGAGGCCGCAAGCGGGTATAATTCACCCGCTTCAGCCTCTATTTATATTTAGAAGTTTGTCAGCTAACCTAAATAGCCTTTGGGGCGGTTACATCGATGAATTGGGTGACCACATCCCGCAACATCCGTTCAGGCAGCGCGCCGACCTGTCGGTGGACGATCTTCCCACCAAAGACGAACAGCATGGTCGGGATGCCCTGCACACCATATTTGGTGGCCGATTCAGGGTTTTCATCGGTATTTTGACTTTGGCAACCACCACTTTACCCGGCATTTCCTGAGCGATCTTATCCAGTATCGGGGTGACCATTTTGCATGGTCCGCACCAAGGCGCCCAGAAATCCACGATGACAGGCAGGGGATTCTGCAAAACGGATTTTTCGAAAGCGGCATCAGTAACATTAATCGGTTCGTTCATTCCTGGCTCCTTCATTCGGCGCTTTGGCTGGGTTGTAACAGGTGATATTCGGAGGTGATCCTTGCGGCCTTGCCAAGCATAAGCCGTACCGAACAATACTTTTCTTCCGAAAGCTGGATGGCTTGTTCCACATCCCGAGGCCGGATAGCTTCGCCCCAGACCAGATAGGTGATGTGGATATCCGTCCATATTTTCGGGTAATCGGTGGCACGTTTGCCGCGCACGCGGACTTGCATATCACTGAATGCGAGACGCTTTTTCTTCAGGATGGAGACGATGTCCTCCCCGGTGCAGCCAGCCACGGCGATCAGTAATAATTGCATGGGGCTGAACCCGGGCTTGCCATCCAGCGAGCCCATCTGGAGAGATGTACCGCTTGCGTCCTGGCCGACAAAGGCCATTTCTTTTTTCCATGCTGCAGTGATTTCAATCCAGTCTTCAGTCATGCATACTCCAAAACCAAGGGATAATTCCTATTATATCTTATGATGCACGTGTACTAAAAAAGTTGCAGGTGGAATTATAATTAATTACGACGATTAAAGGAGTAATGAAAATGGGTAATAAAAAGGTATACTTGGAGAATAGGCCGGTAAGCTGATTGGTTTTTGATTTTACGTTTTAACACATGAACACATTCGAATATTCTCAAGGATAATCGATGACCAACCATACTTCTTCCCCGATTGATTTGAACAGTGCCAGTGAAAATGAGCTGGTTGAGCGGTTAACATTTCCGCTCGACTTGCCAAAAGAATCATTGCGCTACGGCCTTATCAATCCATCGATCAACTCAAAATGGTGTGGGGAATTGATTCAGAAGTGGTGCAACGCATCCTATCGTCTGTGACCGTCCTCCATCCTGGGGAAAAAGCGCCAGAACTACCGGCAACGGCAATATCCAATCCTCCAGAAATACCGGCACTTCAAAAGAGTGCCGAACAAGAACCGGTAACATCGCCTCAAAGCGCGGCAATCCAAAAAGAAGAGTTAATCATTCATAAGGGGGCTGATGAGCCAGCCGGCCAGCCTGTTTCGCACAGCGAGAAAAAAGTAACCAAAGCATCCTGGAAAATAAGCCTGGCACTGGTGCTAATCCTTATCACCGGGGCATACTTTCGATTTACCGGATTAAATTGGGACCAAAACCAGCACCAACATCCCGATGAGCGCTTTATCAGCATGACTGCAAATCAACTAACCGGGGTTAAGAGTATTGCAGCTTATTTTGATACTCAGACCAGCAGCTTAAACCCGCTAAATTATGGCTCTTATACCTACGGCATGTTCCCGCTGTTTTTCACCTGGATGGTGGCAGAATGGTTAAAGATGACCAGCTATGATGCCATCACCCTGGCCGGAAGAGCCATGTCAGGATTGTTCGATCTGGCTGCGGTCTGGATGCTTTATCTCTTAGGCAAACGCCTGTACGACCGGCGAATTGGATTATTGGCGGCCGCATTGGGCGCAGCGGCGGTGCTTCCGATCCAGCTCTCGCACTACTTTGCCGTGGATTCCTTTTCCACCGTTTTTGTAATTGCCAGCTTTTATTTTGCGATACTGGCGATCCCTTTTAAATTTCCCGAAGAAAAACCCTCATACAGAAACTTGATCTACTTTGGCCTGTTTGGCCTTGTAGTAGGTCTGGCAGTAGCATGTAAAGTCAATACTCTGCCTATTTTTGGGATTATTGGCCTGGCCGGGCTTGCCGAGATAATTACAAACTGGAAGAAAACCGGTTTTGGCCAGCTCCTTAAAGTAATTTTCCTTGGATGGGTCCTGGCAGGTTTCTTTGCATTCCTGGCCTTTCGAGTATTCCAACCTTATGCGTTTGCCGGACCGGGTTTCTTTGGGATCAGGCTTAATCAAGACTGGTTAAAAGTAATTCAGGATGTTACTAACCAGGTGGCGGGCAAATCCGATTGGCCCCCGAACACCCACTGGACAAGCCGCTCCGTCTTCTATGCGTGGACAAACATCGTGACCTGGGGCTTAGGCCTGCCGCTTGGTCTGGCAGGATGGCTCGGATGGGCGTGGGCGGCCTGGCGGATATGGAAAGGAGACTGGCGCCGCCATTTGCTGCCGTTTGTTTGGGTGGGCGCCTACTTTATCTGGCAAAATGTCCAGTTTTGGCGCTATATGCGCTACTTCCTGCCGATCTATCCGTTCATTATCCTATTTGCCGCCTGGGCATTGGTGGAAATTTACGACCTTACTCGTGAAAGCCGCGCTCGCCTGCTGGCAAATGGAACCAAGTTTGTGCTGAAATTCTCGGACTGGCGGTACACCTGGAAAGGGCTGGCGAGCTTGCTGGCGCTTGGGATCGTCCTGATCGGGACATTCGGGTATGCAATAGCATTTACCCGTATTTATAACAAGCCCATGACGCGGATTGCCGCCTCGGAATGGATACTGGCAAACATTCCCGGGCCGCTCAATGTGGTCGTCGACTTGCCTCTGGGGAATTGGAATTATCCAGTCTCTGTAGACAACCAACAGGTAGTTGTGCCTGGCGATACTGCTTCAACCAATATCACCATCCTTCGAGATGGGACAACTTCAAAAATCACCACAGCAGATGTGCGCCTGGTAGGTGTGTATTTCTATTTCAGGCTAACGAAGGATGAAAAAGGGACGGAAATCATGACGGAAGGCCGTTTGACCGTCAATGATGACGATCCGAACCAACAACAGGAAATTGACTTCGGCGATTTGGGACTGACCAAGGGAGAAACCTATTACTTCTCTTATAAATTACAGAACAGCAACCAGTTCTCTCTTTCAGACATTTCGTTCCAGGATGTGAACCAGAGCGATACCAAATTGCCGATCGATTTGAACCTGACTTCCCAAACACCGGTGTTGGATCAAGCCACGATTTCATTAACCCCGGATAAGGATGAAACAATCAACCGTCTGAAGATTGGGAATTTCCACCAGGTTTTTTTGCCGACCAAAACCACTTTGAAAGTAAACATTTCTGCAGCGGATAACACCGGACTTGCACTGGCGGAAGCCTCACAGACGCTGGATTTTTCAAAGCCAGGGATGCAATTAACACCGACCTTTAATTTCCCGCCTGTCAATGTGACCGGGAACAAAGTTTACCAAATCTCCTATGAAATCCAGGATGGAACTCCGCTGCGCCTGTTGTCGGAAAGTTATACTTTGGAGACTTCCTGGGATGATGCTTTGCCGTTAAATGTGGACGGGTATGAGGCCGAGGGGGGAATTTATAACCCCTTGAATTTTGAATTGTTCGATCCTGACACTCCCGAAAAACGGGATGCGATGATCCAAGTTCTCTCCAAGAGCGAGTACATTGTCATCCCATCAAACCGGGCATATGATTCGATGCCGAGGATGCCTTTGCGCTACCCGCTTACGTTGAAATATTACCAGGCCCTGTTTGGTTGCAACTGCAGTGGAAATGCCATGGAAAGCCGCGCGGCCGGGCTTGAAGCGCCCTTCAAGAGCCCGCTGGGTTTTGACCTGGTGGCGACATTCGAAAGCCCACCCTCGCTGGGGCCGCTTGTGTTCGCCGATCAACTAGCGGATGAATTATTTACGGTATATGATCATCCAAAAGTGATGGTGTTCAAGAAGGACAAAGATTTTTCAATCGATCGCGTCAGTGCACTATTGAACAGTGTTGACCTAAACAAGGTGGTCATCCAAACGCCGATGCAATATACACAGGATCCGACTGCCCTGCAACTGCCGGCGGACCGCCTGCTAGCTCAGACCAATGGCGGTACCTGGTCTGCCAGGTTTAACAGGTATGCGTTTATAAATATTGATGTAACAGCCGGTATCGTCTGGTATCTATTAATATTCTTCCTGGGTTTATTAGTATTCCCGCTGGTCTTCTGCATCTTTTCAGGACTTCCAGATCGAGGCTATCCATTGATCCGAATCGCCGCATTAATCCTGATGGCGTGGCTGCCCTGGGTACTGGGTAGTTTGAAAATCCTGCCATTCTCCGCAGCAGCCCTGTGGCTGTGTACTGCAGTGATATTGATTCTCAGTGCCGGGTTAGCATATCGCCGGCGAAAGGCTTTATCAGATTACTTCCGTACCCATTGGAAGTATATCCTGGTGACAGAGGGAATTTTCCTGGTTCTCTTCCTGTTCAACCTATCCATCCGGCTCGGTAATCCGGACCTTTGGAACCCATGGCTGGGCGGTGAAAAGCCGATGGATTTCTCATTCTTTAATGCGGTACTGAAATCCGTTTATTTTCCACCTGAAAATCCATGGTTCTCAGGGCATACCATCAACTATTATTATTACGGTTATGTTATTGCCTCAATCCCCACCAAGTTACTGGGGATTTTTCCCTCGATCGCCTTTAACCTGATCCTGCCCAGTTGGTTTGCAATGACCGGGACCGGCGTTTTTTGTGTAGGTTTTAATCTGGTAGCGGGTCTGCACAAGGACTCAGCCAGGGCGAGCCTGAACTTTCCGAAGAGAAGCAACCCACCCAGACCGGTTCGGTTAACCCAAAGCGCTTTAATAAGGGGGTGCCGTACCTGGCGGGTTTTATCGCCCTGGTGGCAGTATTATTCTTGGGAAATCTTTATGAAGTGCGTATTCTATGGGAGCATCTCCCGGATGCAATCGGTTCAGGAACGCCCGTCACCTCGTTCAGTGGGCATGTTGGCGCGGTGATCGGGGGTGCCATCCAAGTCTTGAGCGGGCAATCCAGCCTGCCCGGGAGGAAAAGGCACCTGGTATTTTGACGCCTCCCGCCCAATCCTACACAATGGCCCGGACACCCCGATTGCAGAGTTTCCGTATTTTACATTCCTTTATGGCGACCTGCATGCACACCTGTTAACCATGCCGATCTATGCATTGGCACTAGGTTGGATACTAAGCCTGTTCCTATGGCCAGCCTCTGAAAAAAAGTGGCCCCCACGAATTACCAACCTGATCGCGGCAGGCCTGATCTTCGGCGTGTTCCGCGCATCCCATACCTGGGATTTTCCAACTTTCCTGGGGTTGGGAGGTTTGATTATTCTTTGGGATGCCTGGCGGATCAGGACCGGCTCCATAAAACGGACCATTATTGTGGCGATCGGGTATGAGCTGGCATTCCTGGCAATCGCAATTGCCTTTTACTGGCCCTTCGCACAGTGGTTCAAGACAGAATACACTTCCCTGCAGCTTTGGACCGGCCGCCGAACACCTTTGATCGATTATCTTTTCGTATTTGGCCTGACCGTTTTCGTGTTGATCAGCCTGCTTATCAGAGACCTGTTTTCCACAGTGAAAACGGGTTTCCAGCATTGGATCTCCGTGTCAAGCCATCGAGAAGTCTACAGCTTCTGGCATATCAAACGTTACTTAATAGTATTGATAAGTATTGGTGTTATGATCTTGCTCTGGGACTTGGATTATGAGTTCCGACCTTTGGACTCCCAATCCTGGCTGGAATTGCTTACCTTGTCTTTTGTAAACGCGAGTTGTCGACACTGCGGCGGGTAACCTGGATCCTATTTGGGATCGGGCTTTCCATCACCTTATTTGTTGAAGTGTTTGTGTTGACGGGCGATAGCGGTCGCTCGAACACGGTGTTCAAGTTTTATGAAGTAGGCTGGTTTATTTTTGGGCTGGCAATCAGCTTGGCTTTAATCGATCTATTGTCGGGAATTTCCCATTGGTCCCGCCCGCTCAAGTACATATGGGGCATCCTGCTGGGAATTCTGGTCCTATGCGCCGCCAGTTATGCATTGATCGCCACCAATGAAAAAATGACCGACCGCTGGCCGGATATTCAAAACCCACCTCACACTCTGGATGGAGCGGCTTTTATGCTGGGGGATGCAAGCAGCCCGGCAGGCACACAGCCTGCCATCTACAACGATGACAACCGGTTGTTAAACCTGAGCAAAGATTACGCGGCAATTGTGTATATGCAAGACTATGTGGTTGGTTCACCTGTGATCGTTGAAGGGCATACCGAGGAGTATCGCTGGGGCTCGCGCTTTTCCGTCTATACCGGCTTGCCATCGGTAGTGGGATGGAGCTGGCACATCCGACAGCAAGACTAACTGCTGGATGGCGCTAACGTTGATAAGCGCATCGATGAGGTTAATAATTTTTATAATACCGGTGATATTCAGGCAGCACAAGACTTCTTGAAGGAATACGAGGTTCAATATATTATTGTCGGCGATCTCGAGCGAGCATATTATGATCCGGCAGGGATCGCGAAATTTCAAGAAATGGTCAAAGAAGGTAAGATACAAATCGTCTTTGGCGATAACACGGCGAATACCACGACGATATTCAAGGTTGTCAATGTAAAATAATCGGGATGGAAGCCTTCTTTTTCGAGCCTTGATCTTGACAAAAGGGCAGCAAACTACTTGCCGATTTAAAATATTATTTGTCTTTTTTGATCATAGGTCTCCAAGAAGTTATTTTTAATAGGATGGCATGGATAATTTACAAGTACGTATCATGAAGATCAGGCCCTCATCCAAGGTGTTGGCTCATATATTTTTATTTATCGCAGTTGTTACTAATCTCGTGTCCCTTTATCTCCATTTTTCAACAGATTACCTGTATCCAACCAATCAAACCAGGTGGGCAGCTTTTCTCTGGGTGACCAGTGTGTTGATGGCAGGAATTTCAGCCTGGTTGTATTCGTTTACTTTGGAAAAGTCACAGAACACAACCAAAAAACAATCCTTGCTTGCCTCGATCAAACTATCGGGCCGGGAATTATTAACCAGCCCGACTTTCCGATTTCTATTCCCGGTTTTATTACTGGCACTCATCCTTCGAATCCTTTTTATCATGAATAATGGCCTGTATCTGGACGAATGGTATTGGCTGGATGCAGCGAAGTCCATTTTGAATGGATCGGCAATTTCCCCGTTTGGATTTGTGGGAGACTATGCATCCAATCTACCGGCATATCCGGTCGCTCTATTATTGGCAATCACCAAGAATCCTATGCTATCGGTGAGGCGAACAGGGGTTATTTTCAGCCTGATGACAATAATTTTTGCCTATGAGTTATTGAAAGAACTGGCAGGAATTAAGCCTGCGATTGTGGTATCGCTCTTATTGGCAGTCTCAGCATGGGACATTCATATGGCCGATCTTGGTTATACCAATACCAATATCAATCCCCTGCTGGCTGCATGGGCATTATTACTTCTATATAAAATAAAATCGGATAAATATACCATCCGAACACTCTTTGTTCTGGCTTTGTTGCTTGCAATATGTATTCATTTATTATATGTAGCTGCCCTGCTAGTTATTTCATCCGGGTTGGTCCTGGCGATTGTTTGGTTTCGGAAGCGTGCCACGGCCAAGCTAACAGAGGTTGTGCTATTTTCCGTCTATTTCTTAATCCGTTTATCGCCTCTTCTCCCAAAACTGGTCAAATATCCAGACCAATCGCTCGGGAGGCATCTTGATTTTCTTCAGCAGAACGTTACACTTTCAGTAGCATCAAAATCGCCATTGACTTATTACGCGGATCAAATAGGGTTGCTTTATCAAGATTATACAACGGGTTCGACCAATTTTCCTTTGGGAGGGCTGTGGGGAATTACCATAGACCCTGCCATTCAAGTATTGTGCATCCTTGGAATAATCATCCTGATTGTCCAGTTAATCAGAAAGAAAGATAATCCTTTCTGGTGGATCATCCTCTTCACTTTTTCCATTTTACTTCTAATTCCTCTGGTCATACTCTATCGATCAGCCAGCGCTTGGAGAGCTTATATTGTTTTGCCGATGATCTATTTATTTGCAACCTATTCCATTTTTAAGGGGGCCGAATTCTTAAAATATGTAACCAAAGCCCCCCATTTCTTTGCCGGGCTCCAAAAATATTATTTGCCAACGATCATCCTGCTCTATTTTATTGTGTGTATTCCTTGGTTTATTGACTTCTCCAAAGCCCTTGCGACGAGAGGCCCCAGATACGAAAATACGATCTGTCAATATGCGACCGATCTGATAAATTCTGAAATTCCGAAAGGGTCTACCATTTTGATGCCAAATGAAATGTGTTTTCAACTTATTACCATCCGATATGTTGGTGACCAATACCATTTTGTCTCCATCGACACTGGTAATTCAGCACCAGTTGTCGTAAATCCGGGTTCTTATATCGTACTATTCAACTCGCAAGAGCAAGGCGGATATTACAGAGCAGACGATCAAAAAATTGCTGAACAAATCATCGCCGACCATAATGGCACGATGATATCCCCCCAAGCGACTTCGCAACCGGTCGTATATCACCTGAAATATTAATCCATCCAAATACCTCCATGATAAAACGGATTTCATCAAATTCTTTATTGTGTGGCTTGATAGCCCTGGTATTGGGGGGGGGCGGTCAATTCTTATTGAAATTGAACCGGCCAATCCCTGCAGCCATCTTCTATGCTCTTGCCATCGTCCTGATTGTGTTTGCATTGCGCAAGCAGCCCATCCTAAAGGTCGAAATATCGGCCTTTCAACAGGTTGCAACTGGAAAAAACTGCGCCGGGGATATGCAACCGGCGGCTTGGCTGTAATTCTGGCAATCCTGGCATTCGGGCTGTTCGCCAGTCCTTTTCCATCCATATATCCCTGGCTGATTTATTTGACCAGTGTTGCACTCCTGATCGTATCCATCGCTTTGGTTGATGGTGGGAATATACCAGAGACACCGAAAGCGCAGCCCTGGTCCTGGTTGGAAATTGGCATATTTGTGGGAATCTTTGCGATTGCGGCATTTATGCGCCTGTATCGCTTCAACCAGGTTCCCTTCGGGACCTGGTTCGATGAAGCCAGTAACGGATTAAACGCATTAAGAATTCTAAATACGCCCGGCTATTTGCCTGTCTTTGTCGATCTGGATACCCTGCCAGCCTATTTGTTGTACCTGATGGGTCTTTCTATTCGAATATTGGGGAGTTCAACCCTTTCCATTCGCGGAGTTAGTGTAGTGTTTGGCCTGGGGACAGTTGCAGCAGCCTATTTAGTAGGCAGAGAACTCTTCAACCGCAGGATGGGGCTGGTGGCAGCGTTCATACTGGCAGTTTCCCGCTGGGATGTCAACTGGAGCCGGATCGGAATGCACGGCGTAACCGTCCCGTTTTTTGAATTATTAACGATCGGCCTGGTTTTGCGTGCTTTAAGACGTCAACGACTGATGGATTACGCCATGGTAGGTTTGTCTATGGGGCTCAGCTTGGGCTTTTATACCCCATTACGCCTTTTTCCGCTTGTGGTGGGACTATTTCTGGTGTTGTTATGGATCAACCGGCATGATTTGATCCAGACATCCTGGCGTGGTATGGTTGTTTTATGTGTGGTCGGCATCATTGCCGCAACTCCCATCCTTTACCTGGTAGCTTTCAAGCCGGATGAATTCTTTTCCCGGATGGAAACCGTATCCATATTTGCAGGGAAAACGCCCCAAGAAGGTATGCAGGCCGTCGCAAAGACAACCAGTCAACATCTCCTGATGTTTAATTACCGTGGGGATTTAAATGGCCGCCATAACCTGCCGGGAAGGCCGATGCTGGATCCGATTATGGGACCTTAATGGTTTTGGGGGCCGGTATTTGCCTGTGGCGGATCCGCCAACCCGGCTATTTCCTTTTATTGGCCTGGTTGTTGTTAACGCTTGCACCGGGCATTTTTTCTTTGGATTTTGAGGCACCTCAATCACTGCGTGCCATCGGCAGTATGCCAGCAGCTTATCTCCTGGCCGCGCTCCCAATTCATGGCTTATGGCAGGAATGGGAAAAAAATATCAAGAACCGGCTAAATAACCTCTTCCTCGTGCCACTTGTGCTGGTGCTGGGCATCTCTGGTTTTATCAACTACAATATTGATTTTAATAAACAGGCAGTATCCTCGGATAGTTGGGCGGCTTTTTCCACTCCTGAGACCATTGCAGCGAAGATCATGGCCAAAATGGGCAACTCAGTCGATTACTATATCAGCGCTTTCTATTACCACGTACCAACCATTCAATTTTTAGCCCCCGCGATTACCGATTACCAGCGGCTGGATTCCGATGTCACCCTGCCTGTGCCTTCGGATGGCAAGAAAGGAATTGTTTTTCTTTTTGATGCCACCCAAACCGAGCTTTTCATGCAGGCAAAAAGGTACTATCCATCGGCTACTTTAATGTATTCACTGCCCCTAATGGCGTACCTGTATTGTATGAAATTTATCTGCACCCGTCGAATATTCTGGCATCCCAGGGCCTGACTGCCAGTTATTATCACGGGACAAATTGGTTGGGGCAGCCATTCCTGGTACGTACTGAAGGAAATTTGGACTTCGATTGGCAAAATGGTAACCCGGCGCTTTTCCCGTTCAGCGTCGAGTGGAAGGGGGTATTATTGGCAAGCATATTTGGCAATTACCATATCTTTATGCGCTCTCCGGCTCCCTTTGAATTGACCATAGATAATATACCAATTACCTTTCAAATAGATGGGGACCAGAAGACGGCCGAGATGAATCTAGCGAAGGGTGACCATGCGATCACTATTTGAACTGAGGGAATGGCCGGTCATTATGAACTGGACTGGCAGCCCCCATCTGAAAATAATGAAAAAGTTAATGATAAAACCCCCATACCTCGCTCGGTATTTTTATTGCCACCTATTACCAATAACGGCCTGCTCGGAAAGTTCTATGCCAATCCACAGTGGGGTGGAGCGCCCGCATTCACCGAGGTCGATCCCTGGGTTGATTTCTATTTCCAAATTACGCCATTGCCTAGACCTTACACTGTTGAATGGGACGGAGATATAAATATCCCCGGCAGCGGGCACTATCTTTTTGGAATTGAGTCCATTGATGCCTCCACGCTTTGGATTGATGGCAGCCAAGTACTGGATGACCAGACGCCCGGTCAATATCAGGAAGCGGGGATAGGCCTGACTTCAGGATACCATTCGATCCGCATCCGTTATACTGACCAGACTGGCTATACCCACATCTACCTGTATTGGACTCCTCCGGGTGCAGGCAAGGAAATCATCCCGCAACAAGTACTATTTCCCCCACAGGGAGATCCAGACCTGATCAAAGTGCATTGAATAAACAAGGCGAGGAATGAAACCCGCTTTTGAT
>CAWAAC010000009.1:0-1213950 GCA_963779935.1 uncultured Chloroflexia bacterium
CACGCTGAAGCACATTGCCGGTCGTTATCGCAAATCCTTTTACCGTCTTAATCCTCCAGCTGGTCTGAATTCCAGGTGGAAAACCTCCTCCTATCGCATAAAATAGTGTTTTTGACCGCCAGGAATTTCAAATCCCCAGCAAGGGCATATTGATTCCGTTCCAATAACATGATATTAAAGATATAATTCATCTAATAATGAGCCGGGCATAAGGCAACCTGGCCCGGTGGAAAGGAGCTTCTGCATGGACGTTATAATCTCGCACGATCAGGGCAGTGTCCCTGTAACTGTATTCAGCGTAGATGGAGACATCGATTCATCCAATCATGAAGAACTCGAACGGATTGTCTTCCAGGAGATCGATGCCGGGACACGCTATGTCCTGTTTGATCTCAGTGAGGTCCCATTTATGAGCAGTGCAGGTTTTCGGACCTTCATGAAGGTCTTTAAACGCCTGCGAGCCCTTTCCGAAGGTGTTAGCGAGGAGGATTTGCATAAAGGGATCAATAGCGGTACATACAAATCCCCTAATTTGAAGCTGTACAAGCCCAATAAATTGGTTGCCGGAACAATGAAAATTGCTGGTTTTGACATGTTCTTGGAAGTCCATGAGGATATGCCGACCGCCATCGCATCTTTCCAAACCAATAAAATACGATCCCAGTAAGATTCTTGCCGAAAATTCAGGAAGAGTTCACCTTTTGAAGTGTGCGGCCTTGCACCCTTCGTGTATGCTTCGGGACCGTACGCTTCAAAAGGATGTTTCTCTATAAACATTAAGATAAACGCGCCAACCGATGCAGTCAGCGGCGTATAATTGCCGGCATGCACCGCGCCCTTGTTCGCTTTTGCCTGGTTATCGCCTGCGTGCTGGGTGGCTGCTCCCCCGCCTTGCCAGCCATCCATCCGCAGGTCATCGCCCACCCGGATGGGCCGTTATACGTGGGTGACCAGGTCAGTTTTGAGGTGCTGGCGCCCGCCGCCCCGGGGAATCCGGCTGGCAGTATCCAGATTTCCATCCATGGACAGCAGCTCGGCGAGGCTGGCTTTGCCCCCTTTGGGATGGGCAGTCGCAACGAAGCCACCTTCTGGTGGGCCTGGGATACGGAAGCCCTGAAACCCGGCCGCTATGATCTGACCTTTACGCGCCTCCCGGATAAATTCAGCTGGACCGAAACCTTCATATTGCATCCGGAAAGCCAGGTCCCGCCGCCGCAGCCCGAGGCGCACTGGGCTGCCCTCACCACCACCTGCTGCGTTCTCCATTACATTACCGGTACCGCCGCCGAACGGGACATCACTACCCTGGGCCGGGAGGCCGACCAGGAGTCGGCTGCTGTATCAAAGCAAATGGGCGTCAAGCTGGATAAACCGATTGATGTGACGCTCATGCCGCGCGTGGTTGGGCAGGGCGGATTTAATGCCGGCAGTGTCTATCTCAGCTACCTTGATAGCAACTATACCGGCGATGACATGCCAATTTTATTCCACCACGAATTCGTTCATTTCTACGATGCCAAAGCCGGTGGAAATTACCGGCCTTCCTTTTTTGTGGAGGGGTTGGCGGTCTACCTGTCTGGTGGGCACTTCAAGCCCGAGCCGCTGGTCGCACGGGCAGCCGCCCTGCTGACCCTGGGTTCGTACATCCCCCTGACGAGTGTGGCCAATGATTTCTACAATCAGCAGCATGATATCAGCTATCTGGAAGCTGCCACGCTGATAACGTACATGGTGGATACTTATGGATGGGAGGCTTTCAATACGTTCTACCGGGATATCTCCGCACCGGCCAGGGGCCAAACCGATTCTGACGTGATCGATGCCGCCCTGCAAGCCCACTTCAAACTCTCATTCGCGACCCTGGAAACTGCCTACCTGGCCTATCTGCGCAAACAGCCCTTCACGCAGGAACAGCGTGCCGACCTCCAGGTGACGGTGGAATTCTTCGATACGGTCCGTCGCTACCAGGCGGCGCTTGACCCTTCCGCCTATTTCCTGTACGCCTGGCTGCCAGACGGGTCGGTCATGCGCCAGCGCGCCATTGTGGCCGATTTCTTGCGCCACCCGGAAGGCTGGCAGAACCGGCTGGACGAATGGCTGTTGGAACGTGCCCATGCAGAATGGTTCAGCGGGGATTACAACGGCGCACAACGTACATTGGGATGGACGAATGACATTTTGAATATCTTTACTCATTAAAAAAATCAGGCGACCATCCCGGTCGCCTGATTTTTTATCAAAGGTTTTATTTTACAGGAACAGCCACCCTAGGCGCAAGTACCTCCGAGCAGGGGCACCAGGAAAGGAAGCACCTTGCACCATAAATTGAAATAATCGATCATTTCAAAGAAGGCCCCACAGACGCAGATGAGCACCAACACAATGATTACAATGATGATCCACACCGGGAATTTTTTCTTGGCCGGAACAACTTCTTGTGGCATTGCTACCGGGCCGGCTGGCACCTGGCCTGAATAAACTGGCGCGGGGGCGGGCATAGGTGAGGGGTTGGGTGTAGACATGCGTACCGGAGTCGGGGCCGGCATAGGAGCAGGGGTGGGCGTAGGCGTCGGTGCAGGAACTGAGACCGGAATGGGACTCTGGAGAGTCGCCGGCGGGGCCTTGGCCGATAGGATCGTGGCATTGATATCCACGACCGCCTCATATACCAGCACGATCCCTTCACCGAAGGCGACCGTGTCACCCGGGTTCAACACCTGCATCCCGCTGATGCGAGTGCCGTTGACGAATGTCCCATTGGTCGAGCCGAGGTCCTGGATCACGTAGGCAGAGCCGCGTAATTCCATCCTGGCGTGCCTGCGTGAAATCTCCGCGTCATTGATTGCAATGATATTGGCGGCATCCCGGCCGATGGTAACCTCTTGAGCATCCAGAGGAAATATCTTACCGATCGTCGGGCCTGAACGCATGGTGAACTGAAACTGACCAGTCATAACTCCTCCTCCGCAACATTTTCTAGTATGCCATTAGTGTACAGAGTTTGTCGAAAAAAGTCAATTCACAATTAGTACTATTGTGCTTAAAAACTCAAACGCCGGAATATGATCGAGGGAATGTTCCGTACCACCAACATGACCAGCCACCAGATGGATGCGGTATAGATGACCTGCTTGCGCCTGCGGACGGCTTTGTAAATGTCAGCTGCGGCGCGCTCGGCTGTGATGGCGAAGTATAGATTTTTCCTGCCCTGGGTCATGTCGGTAAGCACGTAACCGGGCTTAACCGTCAGAACATGCACGCCGCGGCGTGTCAACCTGTTGCGCAGGGCTTCCAGGTAGCAGGTTAGCGCGGCCTTGGAGGCATTGTAGGCGGGGGTGCCTGCGCGACCGCGTTCACCGGCAACGGAAGATATGCCGACGATCTGCCCGGCTTTCAGGCGATAGAACATGGCCGCCACCGGGTCTAACCAGGCCAGCGCACCCAGGTAATTCACTTCGGTAATGCGGCGGTCCTTCTCGAACTCGAAATGTTTCATCCCGGATGGGAATAGGATGCCGGAATTATAGATAAACAAGTCCAGGCCACCCAAAGCTGCTGTTATTTCCTGTAGCAGGCCGGGCACAAAATCATAGTCAGTCACGTCATGAACATAGGAGATGGCACGGATTTCCCCGGCTCTGGCATTGATTTCCTCGCAAAGCGCCGATAATGAGTCGGCGCGGCGGGCCAACAGGGCCACGCGATACCCCTCGTCCGCCAGGCGGCGCGCCAGCGCCGCGCCAATCCCGCTGGAAGCGCCGACGATTATCGCCTTTTTGGACGGCTGAATTGATTTGACAGGATCTGGCAGATTATCTTCTGGTTGTGCCATGGTTATCTCCGCATTTGCATGATCAATGTATTATACAGCCTGGAGCAACTGGATCAGGAAAGGTGATGGTAGGGTTCTACTGGGAATTACCGCCTGGTAGGCGAAAAACAGCCGCCCGTTTATTTTTTCCGGCTATAATGCAACCACGGAGACCCCCTATCATGCCCAAAAAAATCAAACTCATCTTAAATCCAACCGCCAACCATGGACGCTCCTCGCAACAGGCTGCTGACCTGCGCCCGCTGATGGCCAACCATAATGCCGACTGGAGCGGGACGGAATATCCCGGTCATGCCACCGAACTGGCCCGCCTGGCCGGGGAGCAGGGTTATGACCTGGTTGTGGCCGTTGGCGGTGATGGCACCGTCCACGAAGTAGTCAACGGGCTGATGCAGGTTCCGCCGGAGACCCGCCCGGCGCTGGGGATCGTTCCGCTGGGATCGGGCAATGATTTTGCCCATATCCTCAACATCCCGGCTGACCCGGGTGAAGCGCTGCTTTCCGCAGTCAAAGGCCAGCCGCATTCTCTGGACGTTGGCTCGGTCCGCGATGAGAACGACCGGCTGGAATATTTCAACAATACCATCGGCATGGGTTTCAACTCGGTCGTCAATCTGTACACCCGCAAGATTACCGTCATCCATGGCTTTCTCATGTATTTTGTTGCCTTGATCATGACCATCTTCCGCCATTTTGATCCGCTTGATCTGCATGTGGAGACCGACCAGGAAAGCTGGGATCTCCGCTCACTCATGCTGGCGCTTGGTAATGGACCGCGGGAGGGTGGCGGCTTCGTCATCACACCGGATGCCAAACTGGATGACGGCCTGTTAAATTATGTCACCATTAAAAAGATTTCCCGCCTGCGGATGCTGCGGCTTGTTCCGGAAGTCATGAATGGCACCCACGGTCGCTTTAAGGATGTCATGATGGGCACCTGCCGGAGGATGTCTGTTACCAGCCAGCAACCGCTCTATATCCATTGTGACGGAGAAATTTACGCTGGTTTCGGTACGGATGTGCGCAAGGTCGCCATCCAGGTCCTGCCAAATTCCATCTTCTTCCTGAAAATGTAATGCCCAACCTGGTCCAGTCTCTGCAAACGCGTGACCTCGGCCATCTTCGCATCGTGGCCAGCCTGTGGGGCGTGGAACTCAAAAAGGGCGAAACCGAAGCGGCGCTCAAAGAGCTCACTGCCGCGCTGCTGGAACCGGACCTGGTTTGCGAAGTGGTCGACAGCCTGAACGCCTCGGCCCGCTCTGCCCTGGATGAGCTGGTGCAAGCCGGTGGGAAATTACCCTGGGCGGCATTTACGCGCCAGTTTGGCGAGATCCGTCAGGCCGGACCCGGCAAGCGTGACCGGGAACAGGGCTATCTCAACCCGGTCTCGGCCGCCGAAACGCTTTTCTATCGGGCATTCCTGGCACGCGCATTTTTCGATAGCGCCAATGGCGCGCAGGAATTTGCCTATATCCCGGAAGATCTGGCAAAATTAATAAAACCGATCGCGCAAAAAGAAACGAAGGGACAGACCATCGAGCCGCCCGGCCGCCTGGCCACGCTGAAGGAATACGCCCAGCCCATCCCGGCTTCCGACCGCATCCTCGATGATGCCACTACTTGCCTGGCAGCCCTACGGCTGGGCCTGGAACCGCCCGAAACACAGGTGCCGGCCGGGGTGGTTAAGGAACTCCTGCAAGTCGCCAGGATTGTCAGCGGGGATACTTCCCAGCCGGAGCAAGTCAAGGCCTTTCTGGAAATGCCGCGCTTGCAGGCACTGGCGATGCTGACCACCGCCTGGCAGGAGAGTCAGATCTTCAACGAGCTGCACTTGGTTCCTGGCCTGGTGTGCGAGGGCGAATGGAGCAACCAGCCTCTGGCAACGCGCACCTTCCTGTTCCACCTGTTGGAAGCCCTGCCCGAAGGAAAGTGGTGGAGTCTGCCGGCCTTCCTGCGTGCCATCAAAGATAAATACCCGGATTTCCAGCGCCCGGCCGGCGATTATGACTCGTGGTTCATCAAGCGTGTATCGGATGGGACCTACCTGCGCGGCTTTGAGCGTTGGGATGAAGTGGATGGAGCGCTGCTGCGCTATCTCATTACGGGGCCAATGTTCTGGCTGGGCGTGGTGGAACTGGCTACTCCTGAGGACGGCCGGGTGGTTACCGCCTTCCGGGTGAATGTGAAACCGATCACCAGCACCGAAAAGGGGAAATTGACGGTGGCCTCCAACGGCCTGATCAGTGTGCCCCGGCTGGTGCCGCGCGTCACCCGTTACCTGATCGCGCGCTTCTGTGAATGGGACGAACCTAGACCGGATGAATACCGTTACCGCGTCACAACCAGCTCGCTGAAAAAAGCCAGCCAGCAGGGACTGAAAGTGGGTCAACTGCTCTCCCTTCTGGCGAAGAACGCCACGGCGGGGATCCCACCGGCATTTGTGCGGGCGCTCAAACGTTGGGAAGCCAACGGCACCGAGGCGCGCGTGGAGAGCCACACCATCCTCCGGGTCAGCCGGCCGGAGGTGTTGGAAGAACTGCGCAAGTCGAAGGCCGGCCGCTTCCTGGGCGAGACGCTCGGCCCGGTAACGGTCATTGTCAAGCCCGGGGCACATGCCAGGGTGCTGGCGGCGCTGGCAGAGTTGGGCTTGCTGGCAGAAGCGCAAGAATTAAACATAAATTCGATTGACAAAATATCGTCAGGTCCATATAATTAGTTTGCCTAACTAATTATATGGACCTTTTCATGGAAGAACTGCTGCTCGCATTCATTGATACTCTGGACCTTTCCCTCAAGGAACTCCGCATGAAAGTCGGGGATAACTCGGGTTTTGCTAAGCTGACCATCCACCAGCTTCAATATATCGACGCGATTGGCGCTTTAGGCCAACCCACCATCACCGAATTGGCAGAGAAACTCCAGATCACCAAGGCATCCGTGACCAACGGTGTCAATAAACTCGTCAGCTTGGGTTTTGTAGCCAAGCATCAGTCCGGTGAGGATAAACGCGTCTACCATGTCAGCCTGACGGTGGAGGGTGTCCAGATTGTGGAAGCAAAGTATCGGGCGTTGCAGGATTATGGAGAGTTCATCCGCTCGGCGCTGAATGCTGAAGAGGCCAGACAATTTGAATTTATCCTGGCGAAGTTGGTGAATCTATTTGAAAAATCGTAATCCTGGTTGGAATTCAAAATATAGATAAGGATAAAGTTATGCTCATCACCATCCTGACCGGCGGTTCGCGCGGCGACGTACAGCCTTTTGTTGCACTTGGCCTGGCTCTCAAACGGGCCGGCTGTGATGTGCGCATGGTCACTTTCGGAAACTATGCGGACTTTGTAAAGAGTTACGGGCTGGATATACTCCCGATTGAGGGAGACGTGAGGATGGTAGCCTCCAGCGAAGATGTCATGGCCACTGCTCAGGCAGATAATCCGCTCAAGGTGGTGCTGGGATTGAACAAACTGCGCTCCTATATCTTTGACCTGCAGAAGGATTTCTTCGCGGCCTGTGCCGGTTCGGATGCCATCGTTTATCATCCTGCGTTTACCATCGGTTACTTTGCCGCCCGGCAGATGAACATCCCGGCCATCCTGGCCAGTCCCTTCCCGATGACCCCCACACGCGAATTCCCGGCACTGATCTTCTATGATGCCCCCCGCCTGGGACCGGGCTGGAACCTTATAACCCACCGCATCTTCGAACAGATCCTGTGGCAAACGGGCAGCCAGCCCTTGAAGGAATTCTGGAAAAAACAATTCGGGCATGCCCCGGAACATTTTGGCAGTCCCTTTGGCCGGCAAACAACCCGTTCCAATCCTACAATCATCTCGTGCAGCCAACACGTTTTTCCGCGGCCGGCAGATTGGCCCGAACACGTGCACCTCACCGGCTACTGGTTTTTGAATGAAGAGCCCGGCTGGCAGCCGCCGGCAGGCCTGGTGGATTTTCTCAACCAGGGCAAACCTCCCGTGTATGTCGGCTTCGGCAGCCTGGGCGATCCCAGGCAGGCTGAGCAGACCACCCGGCTGGTGGTGGAAGCGCTGCAACGTTCCGGCCAGCGCGGTTTGCTGGCAACCGGCTGGAATGGCTTGTCGGATGCCGTGGCACTTCCGGCAGAGATGTACATTCTGGAAAGTGCGCCGCACTCCTGGCTGTTCCCGCGCATGTCGGCGGTGGTGCATCACGGCGGAGCGTCAACCACCGCCGCCGGCTTACGAGCAGGCGTGCCTTCCATTATTATTCCACACAGCAACGACCAGTTCGCCTGGGCCCGGCGGGTGTGGGAACTGGGAGCGGGTACGAAACCCATCTCGAGGAAGAAATTGACCGCCGAGACGTTATCTCAGGCGATCAACATGGCGCTCACGCAGCCAATCCAGGTAAAAGCCGGCGAATTGGGGCAAAAGATCCAGGCAGAAGATGGAGCCGGAACAGCAGTCAGGATCATCCTGAATTGTTTTGGGTAACAGGGATATTCCGGCATGTGTTCCTTACGGCTGTCGCAACCGAATTGCGGCAGCCGTTTTTTTGTAAAATCGCTATAATGGATCGGTAAGGATATTTTCTGCTCTCTTTTCTCTACTTACGGAGGTCGCATGTCCAAAACTGACTGGATCGCACAGGAAATCGACGGATTAAAACGCAAGGCCTGTACAACCGCATCCGCACCATCGGCTCACCCCAGGGCGCCTGGCTGGTGGTGGATGGGAAAAAGGTGCTCAACTTCTGCTCGAACAACTACCTGGGGCTGGCCAACCACCCGCGCCTGGTGGCAGCCGCCAAAAAAGCCGCCGACGAAATGGGCGTAGGTCCGGCGGCGGTTCGCACGATCGCCGGGACGACAACTCTTCACCTCGAACTGGAAAAACGCCTGGCAGCCTTCAAGGGCGTGGAAGCCGCCATCACTTTCCAGAGCGGCTTTACCGCCAACCTGGCCACCATCCCTGCGCTGGTTGGCAAGGAGGATGCCATTTTCTCGGACCGGCTCAACCATGCCAGCATCATCGACGGCTGCCGGCTCTCCGGGGCGAAGATCATCCCCTATGAGCACTGTGATGTGGCTTCGCTGGAGTCGATCATAAAAGAAAACCTTTCACAGTACCGCCGCGCCATCATCATCACCGATGGGGTCTTCAGCATGGATGGCGATGTGGCCCCGCTGGATAAGATTTACGAGGTTGCCAAAAAGTACGACCTCCTGCTAATGGTGGACGATGCCCATGGTGAAGGCGTGCTCGGCAAGGGCGGGCGTGGCATCGTGGATCACTTCGGCCTGCATGGTAAAGTGGACGTGGAAGTCGGGACACTCTCCAAAGCCTTCGGCGTAGTCGGCGGGGTGGTGGCCGGCAGTGCGGTCATCGTTGAATGGCTGCGCCAGCGCGGGCGTCCCTTCCTGTTCTCCTCTGCCGTGACTGCTCCGGATGCGGCTGCCTGCCTGGCGGCGCTCGACTTGCTGGAAGGTTCGACTGAACTGGTGGATCGTCTGTGGGCGAATGCAAAATATTTCAAAGACGGGATGAAGAAACTCGGCTTTAACACCGGTCTGAGTACCACGCCCATCACACCGGTCATGCTGGGTGAAGCGCCACTGGCCCAGCAGGTCAGTCGGGAGTTGTTTGAAAGTGGCGTCTTTGCCATGGCGCTGGGCTTCCCGACCGTCCCGCAGGGCAAGGCCCGCATCCGCGTGATGATCTCGGCGGCTCATGCGCAGGCAGACCTGGATAAAGGCCTGGATGCATTTGCCAGGGTAGGGAAGCAGCTTGGTGTCATCCATTAAATTAGGAGTTGCTGTATAAGTTCAGGCAAGCCTCACGCTTCGCCCATGTCATTTTTGGAGGAACCAATGTTTATCTTTGCCCCGGAAGACCTGATAAAAATACTGATCGCCATTCTGATCGGCGGGATAATCGGTTTGGAGCGCGAGCTGCACAGCAAAGCCGCCGGCTTGCGGACGATTTCTCTCATTACGGTTGGCGCGACCATGTTCACCATCCTATCCTTCAAGTTTACGGGCAATAGCAGCACATCCCAGGTCGCTGCCACCGTTGTCACCGGTGTTGGTTTCCTGGGCGCCGGAGCCATTCTGTTCACAGAGGGAAGGGTCAAGGGTCTGACCACTGCTTCGTCTGTCTGGGTTTCGGCCGCCCTTGGGATGGCAATTGGCCTGGGTCAGTTTGTCCTGGGTATCGCCACAACTTTTGTGGTCATCATCATCCTTGATCTTTACACCCGCTTGTCCCGCTGGTTGGATATCAAAGGACGGGAATTGCGCTCCTACGAGATCGCCTTTACGGATCGCCCGGGCAAAGATAAGGAAATCGAGAAGCTGTTTGCGGAATATCGGATGGTCATCCTCACACACCGCCCGATGCGAGTGGATAAGGTCCGCAAGGATACCTGGGAGATCGATGGCCTTGCGGCTGACCAGCATGCTTTGGCGAAGAAATTATTGGGTGATAAAGAGATCATCGAACTACATTATTGATTTCAAAATGAAATCGGAATGGAAATGGGAGGTAAATCCCCACCATTTTCAACCTTGACAGGAATAAATAAACACTGTATATTTACAGTGTTTATTTAATTAAGGAGTAGCCATGTCACCCAGACCAAGAAGAATTGAACAGCAATCCAATTTACAGGAAGCCATCAAGGAAACCGCCTGGCAGCAGATCGGCGAATTTGGACCCGCCGAACTCAGCCTGCGCGCCATCGGCCGCGCACTGCGCATAACCGCACCGGCCATCTACAACTATTTTCCCGACCGGAATGCCCTTTTGACCGCCTTGGTGATCGATGCCTTCACTTCCTTTGGCCAGGCCCTGGCAGCCGCCCGGGACGCCCTGCCGAAAGAAGATTATGCCGGCCGGTTCAATGCCGTCGGTTTTGCCTATCGCGGCTGGGCCATCACCCATCCCCAGCACTTTTTGCTTATCTTCGGAGCCCAGGTGCCGGGGTATCTACTTTCCGATGACCAGCTCGGCCCGGCGCCCATGAACAGTTTCCTGGTGCTGGTGGGAGTGTTGGACGAAGCCCTGCGCGCCGGCGCGCTCCATCTCCCGCAGGACTATATCCACTGGACGCCGGCCCTCAACGCCCAGGTGCAGGTGCTCTGCAATATGAAGATTGCCAGCGATCCTCTGGCGATCTACCTGGCCACCCAGGCCTGGACCAGGGTGCATGGCATGACCGCCCTGGAACTGAACGGCTCCCTGCCGTCCTTTCTGGGCCAGAGCGTGGACGATTTCTGGCGCTCCGAGTTGGAAGCCTATTCCCGTTTGTTGTTTGGATAAACACTTGGCATCTATCCGAGAATTATTGAAGAATCGCATTTTGAGTGCAGACACTAAAAATACGACCTTTCCCAGAAATTTTGGATAGTTCTAAATAGGAGATTATGGTATGAAAGCAATTCTTTTGAACGGTTCTTCCGAAAATGATCCGACCGGCGAACGCCTCCGCATCGCATTGACGGATGAGTTGGGCGCACGTGGCTGGGATGTAAAGCATGTGCAGTTGCGCGACGAAAAGATCGGTAACTGCGCCGGCGATTTCTTTTGCTGGATCCGCAACCCCGGCATGTGCAATGTGGCGGATGTCAACCGCACCTTTGCGGCCGACATTATTAATAGCGACTTGATGGTCTACCTGACCCCGGTCACCTTTGGCGGCTATTCCTACCAGCTTAAGAAAATGGTCGATCACCAGATCCAGAATGTCGAACCGTTCTTTGCAAAAGTGAACGGCGAAACCCATCACCAGAAGCGCTACCCGCATTACCCGGACTTTCTGGCGGTCGGTTGGATGGAGCAGCCCGACCCACGGCAGGAAGCCATCTTCCGGCACCTTGCCAGTCGCAATGCCGCCAATTTTTATGCGCGTAAATCCGTGTCAGGCATCGTAATAGCTGGCCAGCCGGACGAAGACCTGCGCCTGGCCACGCGGGGCTGGCTCGACGATCTTGCGAAGGACCAGCCCTTGCATCCGGAACACCTGCCGGAACCCGGCGCGAGCACTGGCGCGAGCGGGTCGTTCAAGCGGGCGGTTCTGCTGGTAGGCAGCCCGCGCACGCGCAAGAGCAGTTCCCAGGCCCTGGGCGGGTACCTGTTTGACCAGCTGGCGCTTGGTCAGGTGGAAACGAAAACATTCTACATCCACACCAGCCTGTATTCCCAGGAGCGTATGCAAGCCCTGATGGAGGCAGTTGACGCCGCCGACCTGGTCATGCTCGCTTTCCCGCTCTACGTTGACAGCCTGCCAGCTCCGGTTATGGCGGCGTTGGAGCGCATTTCCACCCGCCGCCTCGGGAAAAGCGGTAACCGGCCGCGCTTCGCGGCGATTGCCAACTGCGGTTTCCCGGAGGCGGCTCACAACCGCACTGCACTGGCCATCTGCGAGGCCTTCGCCCGCCAGGCCGGTTTCGATTGGGCCGGAGCGCTCTCCCTTGGGGCCGGCGAGGGGCTGGTGCACGGAGTCCCGCTGGCCGAAGCCGGCGGGCCGGCCATCCCGATCCGCAAAGCGCTTGACCTGGCCGCCGCCGCGCTACTGCGTGGAGAAGCCATTCCGCCAGATGCGGCTGACCTGCTGGCCAAACCGATCATTCCAGGTTGGGCATACCGCTGGATGGGTGTGTATGGGTGGAAAAAACAGGCCAAACAATATGGCGTCCAGAATGGTATGCAGCGGAAGCCCTATTTACCTTAAACTATGAAAAAGAATCGTAGTAACGATTTCCCTGCACGGATCGCAAGACTGAGCAGATATTCATTTCCAGCCCAAAAAGACTAAAGTCGTTACTACTACTTCCCCGTAAAACAAATAACGCTTTTCCTCAACAAATCTTATTATCAAAAGGGATAAAAATGACTGAACTTAACGTTATCTTCGGAACCGGCCCCCTGGCGCAAGCCACTATGCGTGCCCTGCTCAAGCGCGGCAAAACCATCCGGATGGTCAATCGTTCCGGACAACGCCCGGCCGGAGTACCGGCGGAAGTGGAAATCACCGCCGGGGATGCCTATAACCCGGACTTTACCCGTTCCGCCACCAAAGCGGCCACGGTAGTTTACCAGTGTGCCCAGCCAGCCTATCAGATGTGGGTGAAGCAGTTCCCGTCCCTTCAGACTGCCATCCTGGAAGGCGCCGCCGCCAACGCGGCCAAATTGATCGTGGCGGAAAACCTGTACATGTACGGCGACACGCACGGCCAGCTCATCCAGGAAGGCTTGCCGTATGCCGCCCAGACCCGCAAAGGCAAAGTACGCGCCGAAATGGCCCAGGCCCTGCTGGAAGCCCACCGGCTCGGCAAAGTGCGACTGGCCATGGCGCGCGGGGCGGATTTCTACGGGCCGGGGGTACTCAGCTCTTCCCTGGGGGAACGAACCATTATTCCTTTGTTGCAAGGAAAACCCGCCGAAGTGACCGGCGCGCTCGACCAGCCGCATACTTACACCTATATCAACGATTTTGGTGAGGCGCTGGCGCTGCTGGGCGAACGCGACGAATCGCTTGGCCAGGCCTGGCACGTGCCGAACCCGCCCACCCTGACCCAGCGCGAATTGGTGACAATGTTTTTCCACGAGGCCGGGTTGGAACCGAAATTTACCGTGATGGGCAAGCCCATGCTGATGTTGGGTGGCCTGTTCGTCCCAGCCGCCCGTGAAATGCTGGAAATGCTCTACGAATTCGAGCAGCCCTTTCGGGTGGACTCCAGTAAGTTCATCCAAGCCTTTGGCGATATCGCCACACCGCATGAGACAGCTGTCAAAGAGACCATTTACTGGTATCGTGCGTTCCTGAAGGACCGTTCGATGTAATCAAGAACCCGTTTCCTGCCAGGAAACGGGTTCTTATTTATATTCTTGTCTTCAGAAAAATTTCCGTCCACGCCCGGGCAGATTCGCCGCCGGAGCCATCTTCCGCCATATCCCAAAAGGAGGACAGCACGCTGTGGCAGATCGCCCAGGCTCGCAGGCGCTGCGGGTTGAAGTCCAGCCGCTCGGACAGGATGGCAATGCGCCGTTCCGTCCGGCGGATGGCTTCGCTCTCTTTCAGCATCACATTGTAGGGATTCATCAGCAGTGGCCCAACATCATATTCCGCCGGCCCGATCACCCCCTTGGGGTCGATCACCAGCCAGCCGCGTCCCGAGAGCAGGATATTGAAATGGTGGAAATCGCCATGCAGCAGCACCTGCGGGCGCTGCTCGGCGAAGAGCTCGGCGATCAAGCCTTCGGCAGTTGCAAAACTTTTCTTCGGGAAGGGTCCAGTCCCACCGCCGAAGTGCGGGCGTAATTTCTTCATTTCGTCGAACCAGCCGCGCAGGCTGAGGAAGCCCTCAGGGGATGGCGCCGGGCGATGGATCATCTTCATCACATCCGCGGCGATTGCGGTGGCTTGATCGTCATCAGTTAATGAAACCAGCATCGTTCCGGGGCGGAGGCGTTCCAGCAGGAGCATGCCCAGCCCGGCATCCGCTTCCAGCAGGTGGCAGGCGCCCTGCCCGTGATAAAGGAGCAGCGCATTGATCTCGCTGGTCAGTTCGGGGTTGGGTACGCCGATCTTCAGGACGGCCTCGCTGCCGTCTTTTTGGGTTGCCGCGCACACATAATTATAGGAAAGCAGGAAGGGCTCACCCAATACCAGCTCCCAACGCTGGGCGGCCAGCTTCAGCAGATCTGGCAGCCGTTCCAACCAGCGCTGGCCTTGCTCGCCAAAGGCAACGCAAATGTTTTGCATGAAAGCAGTGGGAAGGTGGTCGATTGATGCGGGCGGCGGGTTCATAGACCTCGCAGGAACGCCTGGGGGTCCTGCAGGAAATCGCGCATCAGGCGCACGTGTTCCAGATCGTCGAAGCGCGCCGGGTGGATCTGTCCGCCATCGCAGTCAAGGATGGCTGCATCCGGGAACGCCATCAGGATGGGCGAATGGGTGGCAACGATAAATTGCCCGTTCTGCGTGAGCATATTCTTGATGACGGAGATCAGCGCCAGCTGGCGGATTGGCGAGAGCGGCGCTTCGGGTTCATCCAGCAGGTACAGGCCGTCCGGCACGAAGCGGGCCTGGAAAAGGGCCAGGAAACTTTCCCCGTGTGAACGGGCGTCCAGGCCATCCCCATAGCGCTGCCGCAGAGCGCCCATTCCGTTGGCAGTGCTCAGCCTGGCCAGGTCGCGGGCGTAGTCACTACGGTTCTTGTATTCTTCATCGATCTCATGCAGGTCTGCTTCCATGCCAGCATGCATCTGATTGATCCGTTTGGCATATCCGAAGAAATCTTCGGCGCGCAGGAAAAAACCCCGGTGGGTGCGTTTTGTCCAGGCCAGCTTGAAATATTTGGCCAGTTCGCGCGCCGGGCCCAGGCTTGGATCGTTGCGGGTGCTTTCACTACCCACCACCACCATCTCGGCCGCGCAGGCCAGCGCTTCCAGCAGAGTGGACTTGCCGCTGCCGTTCTCGCCTACCAAAAGCGTGACAGGAGTTTCAAACCGCAGCTCTTTCAGGGTTTGCAACAGCGGCAGGGAAAATGGGTAGGCCTGTATTTCGGGTAACGGGCGAAGCTCAAGTGACTTTAAGTGAATCATGCCAGGGGGTTGCCATATTTTTGCCGGTGGACGCGCTGTTCATCGTACTGCGTGCGCGCTGGCTTCTCCGCTTCCGGGTAGCCGACATAGATGATACATAAAGGTGTCACTTTCCTGGGCAGGCCCACGATCTCGCGCACCGTTTTGACGAAATTTGCCACTGGATGAACGCCGATCCAGACCGTCCCAAGCCCCAGACCGACCGCCGCGATCAGGATATTCTCGGCGGCGGCCGAACAATCCTGCACCCAGAACAGCCGGGCGGCCGGGTTGGCGGCCAGGCTGGGGTTGCCGCACACCACGATGGCCGCCGGGGCATTGCGGTTTCCGAAGATCAGCCGGCTGCGAAACTGGGCCAGTGTCTCCGGGTCGGTCACAACCACAAACTCCCAGGGCTTGCAGTTCATGGCCGTGGGGGCTGCCATGCCGGCCTGTAGCAGCAGGTTGATCTTTTCCGGCTCAACGAGCTGATCGGTATATTTGCGGATACTGCGTCGCCGCAGGATGGTTTCGATGGTTGGGTTCATGGATTATATAAGCGTACGAATGTGCCCGGCACCTTCGCGATGCATCCCCGCTGGGAGTCAAGATGCCGGGCATATATTCTGTCCTCTTCTATCCTGGGAACATCTCTGCAAATATTTCCGGGCAATACTTTTGCACCATTTCAGAGCTGAGGCCGTTCTCATGGCAGATGGCCGCATACAAGTCCGCGGACGGACGCTTGCGGCGCGCCTGGCTGGCCACATCCAGCTCCCACAATCCAAAGCGCTGGGTCCAGCCGCGCTCCCATTCGAAGTTGTCCACCAGCGACCACCAGAAATAGCCGCGTACCGGCCAGTTGAAATTGACCGCCCGCCAGACCTGGTGGATGTGCCCGGCCATGTAACGCGGCCGCAGCGTATCTTTGGCATCCTCGATGCCGTTCTCGGTGATGATGATGGGCACTTTGAACTGTAAAGCCCATTTAATGGAATTGAATAACCCTTCCGGCATGTTGGCATTCATGCCGCCCTCGGCCAGGTCGCTGCCCTTGGGATAATAGCGCCGGCCAAACAGTTCACCGGCCTGGTGCAGGTCGAAGGCTACGGTATCCTGCGAGTAATAATTCAGGCCCAGGTAATCCTGTGTTCCTTTGGCTTCCGGGATTTTGAAATTGCCCAGCGGGGTGCGCATAACCCCGGTCAGGATGCCGCTGGGGAAGGCCATATTAATGGCGCTAAAATGGATGTTCCGCTCCAACACATCCAGCGGGAACCAGGCATGCCGAGGTACCATTGGCCGGTGATGGTGAGCAAAGCCGACGCGCGCTTCCGGTTGGATTTCATGGATGGCGCGGTAGGCGGCGGCATGCCCGCGCAGCAGGTTGGCTTCCACGCGCATGGCCATCTTGAGGTCTGACAGGCCGGGCGGGAATTTCTTATCGGCATAGGCTTCCAGGGCGTACACGTTGGGTTCGTTGATGGTGCACCACAGCGTGCAATATTCTTTCAGGGCCTCTACCGTTTTGCGGACAAACTTTTCGAACAGCGGCACCACCGCTTCGGTTTCCCAGCCGCACAATTCGGTCAACCAGAGCGGATCGGTGAAGTGATGCAGGGTCACCATGGCGGTCATATTGCGGTCGCGCAAGCCGCGCAAGATGTCACGATAGTGCTCCAGGGCGTTCTCATCCCAGCGATCAGGCGCCGGCTGGATGCGGCTCCATTCCACCGAAAGGCGGTGTGCGTTTTGACCGGCCTCGGCGGCGCGGTCCAAATCTTCCTTCCAGCGCCCGCCCCACCAATCACAGGCCAGGCCGGATTTGTCGGCGGTATGGCCTTCCTGCTCCCATTTCCACCAGTTATTGTTGGTGTTATTGCCTTCAACCTGGTGGGCGGCAGTTGCTGTTCCCCACAGAAAACCTTTCGGAAAATGAAATGCGGCGGTTGGCATGAAAAGGACTCCTGTCAAAAAGTCTGAAAGTCAAATGGATTTGCAATTCGTTACAAAATTCGGGAGGAGTTCGCAATCTGAGTGGTTGCAGCTTCGCGGCAACCACTCAAATTGCGGTTTAATTAACTTCTTGGGATTTCTGGCGGGCCAGGTAGGCCAGGTAGAGCGCCACCGACCCGGCCACCGAGGCATTCAGTGACTGGACCTGTCCCTGCATAGGCAGGCGCAGCAGGAAATCGCATTCAGATTTGACCAGCGGGCGCAGGCCTTCGCCTTCGCTGCCGACCACCACCACCAGTGCGCCATCCAGCCGGACTTCGGCAGGAGTTTTAAATTCCAGGCTCTCATCCAGGCCAACCACCCAGGCATCTGCCTGCTTAAACTGCTGGATGGCCTGGACCAGATTGGTCTGCACTATCATCATATGCTCGGTGGCACCCGCCGAAGCGGAGACAACCGCCGGGGTGATTTCCGCCGCCCGGTGGGTCGGGATGACCACCCCGTGGATGCCGACCGATTCAGCCGTTCGGATGAGCGTCCCCAGGTTCTGGGGGTTTTGCAGGGTATCGAGAATGAGCACGAAAAGCGGCTCTTTGCGCGCACTGGCATTTTCAAGGATATCATCCAACCCGACGTAAGGGTAGCCGCTGACTTCCAACGCCACCCCCTGGTGGCTGTCACTGAGTTTATCCAGCCGGGCGCGTGCCACCCGCTCGACCGGGATCTTGTGCGCCGCGCTCAGGGCCAGGATTTCGCTCAGGCGGCCGCGTTCCTGGACTCCTTCGGCAATTTGCAAGCGAAAGCCGTCCCGCCGCTTGGCCCGCAGGCATTCAAAGACAGGGTTACGACCGGTAATAATCTCGCGCATATTTTATTTGGTTGGGGTTGGGTCCGGCCAGCGGGTATCGCTCGGGCTGGGTGTCCAGGTTGGAAAACGGGTAGAAGTTGCCGATGGAATTGGGGTGAGCGTCCGGGTATCGGTACTGGTGGGTGTTATGCTCGGCGTCCAGGTGGCCCAATGCGTATCGCTTGGCAGGGGCGTCCGGCTCGGCGGAAGCGCGATGGTGGCGGTACCCGTCGGGGTGGCTGTTATCAGCAGAGCGGTATCCGTCGGGACAGGCGTATTGCTGGGAAAGTATGCAATGGTTTGTGTTTCCGATGGGGTATTGGTGGCAGTTGCGCTTGGGGAAGGTGTTGGAGAGGCTGGCGGTGCAAGCCGGGTGACCGCACCGGTGATCATAAAGGAAACACAGGCGATGGACAATAATATCAGGACAATGGTCAGCCCAAAGAAGCGCCATCCGGCTGCCCTTTGCCGGTTGCGTTCGGGCCAACTGGCCTTGCGGCGGCTGACCTGCATGGAATGGATGCCGGCACGAAAAGCAAAAAAAGCTCCCGCTAAAGCCAGGAGAACGGCGACGATGAGGCCGGTTCGCATACCCATATCTGTGATTATAGCATAAGGAAGATTGGCGCCGGCAGGCGCTCACGTTCTAATTATTCCGGCGGAGCCAGGAAATAGATCGGTTTCAGAGGGAAACGCTGCCGGGCCGCGTGGCTCAGTTTTTCGTAGTATTCCACCCACATGTCAAAGAAGTTCTCCAGATCCACCAGCGTGACCTGGAAGTTTTTTTGTGACTGGGCTTGTTCCATCACGTTGGCGGTGAAGCCGCCTGATGAAATGAATATGCCAGCTTCCCCATCACCGAGCACAGACATGAAAGCCTTCAAGCCTTCGAATAAAACCGCCTGGCCGCTGTGCAAAACGTGTACTTTAATGCGCGGCAGGCTCAGCCCCAAAGAATCGGCGTAGACCACAAAATTGATGAAACCGCGCTCCTTATGAGCTGGGGCGGACCAGACGGTATGATAGCCCATGGCGGTTAGCAGGTCCCCAACCAATAACTGGAATTCGTATGGGTGCATTTCTTGCAAATAACTGCGGATCTGCTCCCAGGCCTTCTCCTCGGCCTCTTCTGTGATCAGAGCCAGGACGGAACGACACTCCCGCCATTCTTCGTATATACGGGCCGCTTCCGAATAAAACGCATCTGCGGTGGGGAAACTCTTACAGGCCCGTTTGCCTTCCTCGGTAAGGAGCCAGCGCCCCCGGCTTTTTACCATCCAGCCGGCATTGACATATGGCGCGGTGGCCAGCCGGATGGCTTTTTCGTACCTGGGAGTGTGGGTGGAAGGCGAAACCCCGCTTTCGTAATCACTTAATAGCGTGGCCTTGGGAATATACGCCAGAATTTCCCCAACGGGCAACCCGGCGCTCTCCTGCCATAGCCGTACGAAAATGATGCGTAAGAATTCGCCTATTCGTTTTGGAGCAATTTCACTCATTGATCAATTCCCAGAGTCCCAACCGCGAGCGAATTCAAATAAGAAAACAAAAAGATGATGCAAAAAGAACATTTGAACGCTGACTCAAATATACCCGTTTGGGGTGTATTCGTCCAGAGATAAAACGTAATTTCACAGGCTTTTTCGGGAAAAACAATTAAACACAAAGGCCGCCAGGTATAAAAAGGAAGAGCATGCCTCTTATTTTTTCCTTTGTTACCTTTGTGTTTAGGTTCTAAATGTTAACTTAGAAAGATCCCATCCATCTATGGCTCATTCTGCACGGTCAGAACATAGTTCACCAGTTGCAGGCCCTGGCCGGGTGCGGGAGCCAGTTGCATTTCAATTGGTTGACCGGCCGGGAGCACGATCGATTTATTCGTGTCGCCGCATGCCAGCCTCCCCCAACCGGTCAGCGGGGTACTGGCCTGCTCCATCGCTACGGTCAATATGTCGTTGCCGGTACAGCTCAGGCTGAATACCAGGCTGGCATTTTTGGAATTGATAGCAAAGGGGCTGAATTCCACCCAGTCTTCCGGGTCCCCCTGCGGGGCGGAGACCTGGCCGGAGTAAGTAAACTGGTGTGTTCCGGTGGCGGAGAAGGTGACATGCACAGCCGGGGCTGTCGCAGAATCGTTATCAGCAAAGGCCGGTCCTATGGTGGGGGTGGCGGTCTGGTTGCTGCTGGCCGGCCCGGTTGTTCCGCCAGCAGGCACCGGCGTGCCGTAGGCATCCAGCACTGGCAGCGAACCGGAGGCATCCGTCTGGACGTATTGAGCGGTCACCCATGCGTACCCGCCCGGTCCGCTTGGATAGCCGATCTGGAACCAGGCCGCCGCGGCATCCTTGCCGGTCAGGGTCACCATAGCATTCGCCTGGATTTGTCCGAGCGAGTCAAAGGTCGTGCCTGGCCCGGAGCGGACATTCAGAAGTTGCAATACGCGCCCCTGTGGGCCGGCCGAAGTGGTCGTAGTGGGCGTGGCATCCACTGGCACCTGCGCCCCGGTCGCCAGCGTAACGTATTGGGCAGTCAACCAGCCGGTCCCACTTGGAGCCCCGGGATAGAGGATCCGGTACCAGGCTCCTGCGGCATCCCGAACCGTGATCTGCACTTTTTGCCCTGCCTCCAGTTGACCCAGGCTGGCGTAGCTGGTGCCCGGTCCGCTGCGCACATTCACTTTGATGGTCAATGTGCCCTGGATGTACTGGGCTGTGGCAGTCGCCGCAGTATCCAGTGGCGTGTCAGTGGGCAGGCTGGGGGGTGTATCCGTGCAAACCAGCGTGGGAGTAAAAGAGGCCAAGGGAGTCGGCGTACCACTTTGCGGCACATTCGTGACCGGTCGCACAGTTATGCAGGCGGCGGCCAGAAGGGTTACGCCAGCCGCGGCCAACAGGAAGAAGAATCGCTTCATGGGGTAATTCTACTGCTTATTTTTCCAATCATACCACTTTGACCATTTGCTCCACAGTTTTGAATTCGGCCTCGCCGGTCAGAATGCAGGCGTTTGTTTGAATGGCAGCCGCCACCGCGAAGACATCCGCATAGGAAAGGGCATGGACAGCCTTGATGTGGGCAGTCGAAAAAACAGCCGGCTCTTCGTTCGATGATATAAAGCAGTTCCCCGAGATTGATGATCGATACAAATATCCCGCACTTTTCTTTTGCCGACTGCTTCAGCAGTTGCTCTACCCGGGTTGCAGCCGGTTCATCCTGTAAATATGCCAGTAAGGCAAACGTGTCCAGTACAAAGGCGGATGGTTCAGCCATTCTGTCGTTTGATCCTGGATTCTTCACTGGTGAGTTCGTTTGTGCGCTCTTTTATTAAATCTTCTGTCAAAGGAGGCCGGCCCTTGAGCAGGCCGCGCCCTTGTTGGATGGGATCAGTTTTGGCAGGGATATGGAGAGCACGCTGCCATAATCCACCAGCACCATTTCCGCGCCGGGGGTGAGATGATATTTTTTCTCAATTTGGCCGGGATAACCGCCCAGCCTTTCCGGGAGATCAGCATGGTCATCTTTGAATCCTGTTGTTATACAATTGACAAATAAAGTAAAACATAATTGAGGGGAAGTGGAGGGCAGAGAACAGTTGATAGCACTTTATTAATGGCGGAATAGTGGGGAAAAGTGGGGCAGAATGGTGGTGAAACCCTTAAAATATGGGTAAATATCCCAAAAATTGTCAATTTGAAGATAGATAGTGGGATGCTTTTTTCGCGTAGACTTGTGCCACGAAGTGGTTTGAGCGGACTGTTGTTGAATGATGAAAATGGTGGGTAGAGATTAATTTCGACCTACCATTTTAGGAACGCGAAACACAAGGAGCCAGTTCTCGCTAAGAACCGGCTCCCCTTTGCTGCCAGATTTTGTGAGCATACTGACAAACCTGTACTTCTGAAATCGGCATTTGTCATACCGAGGCAGTCTACCTATTGATGTATTCGAATCGATCTTCTCTTTCGGACCCTAAGAAACGGATGTTGTTTTTACACAAGAACTATGCTTGTTTCCTTACCAATTCCTTCAACACAGTCCCCATACGGGTGATGCCTTCCCGGATGGTGTCAGGGTTGGAATATGAAAAATTGAGCCGCATTGTATTCTTGCCTCCGCCGTTCGGGTGGAACGACTCGCCCGGCACGAAAGCCACTTTGTGCTGGAGAGCCACTTTGAGCACTTCGGCTGCATCCATATATTCAGGTAAAATGCCCCACAGGAACATGCCGCCCTGCGGCCTGGTCCAGCGCACTTCCGTTGGGAACATCTCTTCCATCATCTCCAGCATCACATCCCGGCGCTCTTTGTAAACTGCGCGGATATGCTTGACGTGCTCATCCAGGAAGCCATCTTTACCAACTTCATAGGCGGTCATCTGGTTGAAGGCAGCCGTGTTCAGGTCGGCGGCCTGCTTGGTCTGCACCAGTTTGCGGATGACCTCTTCCGGGGCGATCACCCAGGCCAGCCGGATGCCCGGCGCCAGCAACTTGGAAAATGTGCTCAGGTAGATCACGTTACCGGTGTAACAACCATTATCCCCGCGATATTCGCTGTCGAGCGAGACAACCGAGGGCAGGTGCTCTCCCTCGAAGCGTAGTTGCCCATAAGGATCGTCCTCCACGATGGGGACGCCGTAACGGTCTGCCAGTTCCACCAGACGCTGGCGACGCTCCAGGCTGAGCGTGGTGCCGCTGGGGTTCTGAAAATTAGGCAACACATAGATGAACTTGGGTCCCACTCGCAGCGCCTTCTCCAATTCATCCGTCACCATGCCGTTCTCATCGGACGGGATGGAGATATACTGCGCTCCGTAAGCATTCCAGGCCTGAAGTGCGCCCAGGTACGTGGGGCTTTCCACCAGGATATGGTCGCCCTGGTTAATGAATACCCGCCCGATAAAATCGAGCGCCTGCTGGGAACCGGACGTGATCAGGATATTTTCCGGCGAAACCGTCACCGCGTATCGGGCGATGCGTTGGGCGATCATATCCCGCAGCGGCCGGTAGCCTTCGGTGGTGCTGTACTGCAGTGCTTGCGCCCCCTCATTTTCCAGCACGTAGTTACAGGCCGCCTGGAACTCCTTGAACGGGAATACTTCCGGCGCCGGCAGCCCGCCGCCAAAAGAAATGATATCCGGTTGTTCGGTCAGTTTAAGCAGTTCGCGAATAACGGAACTGCCCATCCGCTTGGTCCGGTTTGCATAACGATATTCCCAGGGTGTCTGCATTCAATCTCCTTTAATTATTTTCGGATGCTTGCAACAAAGTATCTAAACTAAAATCTTGAAGGACCGCATTGTGAGTGCCTGCACTCAAAAGCGGACTCTTCCTGAATTTTCGAAACGATTTTAAATAAAAAAGCCTGGCAGGTATGACTTACCTGTCAGGCTTCCGCTGACTTCGCAATGCCAGGCAGAACGAATATTATCAAAACTCTGAGCATGGCACTATTATATTACCTCGTTTTGCATTGTTAGACAACCTGCAAATAGACCCATCTGCATATGATACCTGTCAGGTTTTTGGAACCTGACAGAAAATTTATGAGGAGTTCGCAATTTGAGCACGTGCTGTCGCGACTGCAGACCCGAAGGGCAAGTAGCAGCGCATGCTCAAATTGCGGTTCTTCTATAATTTTCGGATAGTACCCTATTTATGCTACAATAAAAATTCGACACATACGTAAAGGACAAAATGAGACGTTTCTGGATACTGGTCTTAAGTTGCATATTCATTCTGGCTGCTTGCAGCCAGCCCGCTGGCATTGCCACCCCCGGGCAATCCCCGGCGACCAGCTTCAGCGGCAAGATCAGAATCACAACCATCAGCTCGGAAGGCTCGGATATCTCTGTGATGGTAGCATCACCGCAGGTTCCGCGCTACCCGGAAGGCGCCGGGATCGTGGTGGTAGCCTCGCCCATATTTACCCCGATAGACGGTTTTATGACCGATCCCAACCTCACTTCGCTCGGACTGATTCAGGTCAGCTACCTGTGGCCCGGAGAAACCGATCCACGCACCGGGGTAAACAGCACCGGAACATTCGATTATGGTGGAGTACACTCCGTCAATATCCTGCGGGACGTGCTCCGCTTTGCTGCCAACCGTATTCCCGACAAGAGCGGCCGGTATGTAGTCTCCATGACCTCCGTTCCGCCACTGGTTGGCGAAGTGGGCGTATATGCTTTCGCAGATGCCGGTATCGCGGCCGTCCGGGCGTTCTCGCTGTATGGTTCCCAGTTCCAGGGTCTGCAATATTTCATCGCCCGTGAGGTGCCCACCGTGGATACCCTTTCTGCCATGGAAACCGGCTACTACAACGATGCCGGGCAACCTGTCTTGAACCCCTTTTACGCTTATCCGACCAATTTCAGCGTCGCTTCTTTGACGTTGAATTACACCAATTTGCGTTGGGACCCCACCTATACCAGCAGCTTTTCCAAAGCGGTCGGGCGTCCCTACCTCGATCTGGATGGCAACGGCAGGATCAGCGCTGGCGATTTCATTTTCGATGGGCAGATCCCGGTCATGTTCGGCAAACGCTATTACTCCACCGCCCTGACTAAGGCCCTGCTCGATAACGGTGCACTGACGTTGTCCACCTGGCCGGCCGACCTGGCAACGCCCCAGGAGGCGGCCCAGGCCTGGCAGATCCGCCAGACCACCGGCCTGTTTGAGACCATGCAGGATGATAATATTGTCCAGAATATGAAGGTAATGCTGGTATTTGCCCAGAACGACCACGCCCAGGTGGCCCCGGATAAACCGCACATTCACCAGCTATTCCAGGGCTTTGAATTCGAGGCCCGGCTGTGGGTGCGCCTGAACCCCGAACGCTCCTATGTGGAGTCATTGATTCAAAACGCCGGGATCAACTTGTCTGGCACTCCAGGCATCACTCCCACGCCGGGTCCAAATCTGGCGTTCCCGGAAAACCCAGCCAACACCCAGCCGGCCGATTGGGCGCAGATTGGAACGTATGCCTATCCGGGCCAGGGCCAGGCGGGTGCCCTGGTGCCACTGGCTGCCGCAGCCGAGATGGCCGACCGGGCCCACTCGGGTGACTGGGATGACGATCTGGGCGCGGTGCTCTACACTTATCCCGCCCCAACCGCCCAGCCATAGATATTATTTTCCCCAGCCAAATTCTTCAAACATTACACCAGCCCGGAAATTCTCTATTCCTCGCCGTACATACGGGATGGTATTCTCCGGCAAGTTGTTCACATCCGCCCAGCGGATATCGTCGCATTTTCCCGGTTCGGCGTTGAACGGATCCCCGCTCCACGCACGTACTTGTACAAAAAAGTCCACCCGCTCGTCCCCATCCAAGCGGTGGAACACACTCGCAAATAGGATGTCTGCCGGTTTGATCCGCACGCCCACTTCTTCACGGGATTCCCGCACCGCTGCCATTCGCAGCGCTTCGCCTCCGTCCAGGTGTCCGGCCGGCACGCCGTAATACCCATCCATATAGCCGGTCTGGTAGCGTCGGATCAACAAGATCTGGTTTTTGTGCAGGAAGAGCATGTGGACGGTTACGGGGAATTGGGCACGCATGGCGGGGTTTCCTTTCCCATCTATCTTATCGCTTCGATCTCCATCGCGCAACACCCCCGGAAAAAATCACAGCTGAGCTTTTCTATAAATTCAGAAGGAGTTTGCAATTTGAGAGTGTGCAGCTCCGCACCCTTCGGGTGTGCTACGCGACCCACACTCTCGAGTTGCGATTCTTCCTTAAGTTTTTGGATAGATACATATTACGATTTGCTCCTTGTAAGAGTCATTCAAGTAGATTATAATCTATATAGATAAACATCTACATAGACAAACGTCTTATAAAGAGGTAACAATGTTGAACCCTTTTATTTTTGATCCCAAAGGAAAATGGGAAAAAAACTCCCGCCCTATTAATGAGGAACGCAACGCCCAGTACCATGGCAGCCTGGTGAGACAACCAGCCGGCCGTAATGGATTGGCCTTGCGATTGGGTAAGCTCTTGATTAGAATGGGTAAAGAACTGGCCGGAGAACAAGCCTTACAAGCGGGCCCGGAGCAAGCCGTCTGGCCTCAGGGCAATCCAAGCAACTCCCAGCCTGCACACTTTCACCATGCCTAGTGCTTATCCGAAAATTCAAGAATTCTTCTCTAAATTTTAAGATAAATTCTTAAAGATTGGTCAATTAGGAACAGTTGATGGACCCAATCCAAACCGAACCTGAACCCACCACCCTGGCGTGGGATGCCGGCACGGCTTACGAACTCTTCGTGAGCCTGCACGTTCTGCATGAGCCTGAATTCTACGAGTTGCGCCCTTCCTGGGCTGCCGGGATCCGCTCGCGCATTCCCCCGATTGAACGGACTTTCCTGGATGAAGTTGTCCCGTTCCTTAACCTGCCACTGGGCTGGGTGTACCGCCTGCCCCGCCCCAAGGATGTCCGCAGCGTATTCCTCGCTCTGAAGCAGATCGCACCGGCCGGGCGCGGCATTGCCCTGCTCGATCTGGAGTTGGGTCTCCGCCCGGAATCCGGGCGCTTATTGGAAATTGCCAGACGGGGCACGTGGGACAAGAACGACCTGGCCGCGCTTGCGCCGATCCTGTGCAAGGAAGAGCCCGTAAAAGACGAACAGGCCTTGATCAAATATCTGGATCGATGGGCGCATTCGCAGGATTTTGGGGAAATGCTTCTTCAGGCGCTCCAGGCTTTCAATCAAGCCTTTTTTGAAAAAGAGGAACAACGGGTCGAGCCGGTTCTGCTGGCGGGCATGGAACACGCCCGCCAGCTTTCCGGTCAAATGAATGTTTCGGAACTGATCACCGAGCTATCCCAGGGTTTTCGCTCCACCGAGGCGCTGGGCCGGGAATTGATCATTGTTCCGGATTTCTGGATGACCCCTTTGATCATGCTGGAGAAGATCAGCCACGACCAGAAGTTGTTCCTGTTTGGCGCTCGCCCATCCACCATGTCCACTATTCCGGGCGAACCGGTGCCAGACGGCCTGCTGCGTATGCTCAAAGCCCTGGCTGACCCGACCCGCCTGAAAATCCTGCGAATTCTTTACAAGGAAGAGCTGGGCCCAACAGAACTATCCCGGCGGCTGGATCTGCGCGGGCCCACCATCATCCACCATCTACGCGAACTGCGCCTAGCCGGGCTGGTCATCCTGACCCTGCGCGGGCAGGAGAAACACTATCGCGCCCGGCTGGAAGCTCTCGATACCGCCCACCTGGACTTGAAGGGGTTCATTACCAACATTTCCGAGGACAAAGAAGATCCTCGATAAGGGGCTCTCTCATGTTTTTTTCATGGGGAGGTCGTAAAATCGCCTTAATCGGCGATTTTTTTATATTTTTGAAAGGAGTTTAATTATGGTTGCGAACGATAAGTATGTTCCCGGCGTCTGTAACATTGGGCCGGCTGAGATTAGCAGGCGAAGGCGCAGCGGTTGGGTTGGCTTGGGCGTGACGGTCCTGCTTTGGCTGGCTTTTGTGGTATTCCGCGTTCCCGCCCCGTGGAGGTTGTTGCTCTTTTTCCCGGCCTTCCTGAGCGCGGAGGGTTTCCTGCAGGCGGCATTCCACTTTTGCGCCGGTTTTGGGTCGCGCGGATTATACAATTTCGGTACGGAAGTTGGCAAAACGGAAACTGTCGAACAGGCAGAGTTCAGGCAAAAAGATCAAAGAAAAGCCCTTCTGATCAGCCTGTACTCCGCCCTGATCGGGATTGTTGTAGCAGTATTGGGGCTCCTGCTGTTTATCCATTAATGAATTTTTAACGGACTGATGGCAAGGCAGTTAAAGCAATAGCTCACATGGAAATAGATTGTAGCAGTTTTTTTTATTGCGGGCGTGAAGAGGCTCGGGTACCATCTCTTTTGGGGCTTTTAAACAAAAAATCCTCTCGAAAAGAGAGGATTCCTGGTGAGCGTGAAGAGGCTCGAACTCTTAACCAACGGCTTAAAAGGCCGCTGCTCTACCATTGAGCTACACGCCCGGCGCCGGACATTCTAACACGCCCCTCCGGATGCGTCAATTGACTTTTGAGATTGATTCGTGCGTTCGAAAAATCAATTCACGGCAGAGATCGCAGATGGAAGGGGTGAGACTATGCGTATAGCTTACCCCTCCGCGGTAGATTTTCAGTTATTTCAACACGTAACAAACTTAACGAAGATCTTGTATATATCCATCTCTGTCTGGACAAGCAATTACAATATTGGTGGTATTTTTTAATGTATTCTAGCCAAATTCGTTGTATTATGACCATGAGAGACCACTACGGTCTAGAAAGGAGGTCCTGATCGAAGAACTTGCAGGGATATTCATAGGAGGAAAGACAGGGTAGCCCAATAATGGCCATGGACAGGCTCTTGCGTTCAGGCCAGACGTCTCCCACGACGAATGGTGGCCTTACCTAACTCTTTCCCCTGCTTATAAGTAGAGTGCTCAGGCGGATGGGTGTTCCCCGTCCGCCTTTATTTTAATGCCTATCTTTCCGCAGGCTGGCTGTGCAGTGTGCGCTTCCTGCTGGTCCGCGCCGACCAAACGCCGCAGTTCATGTTTTACTGCAAGCACTGGTTATGCTGAATGCTCGAGTTCCGTGATCATTTCCGCCAGCACATCAAAACCGGCCTGCCAGAACGCGGGAGTGTTTATTTCCAGCCCGGCTTCCCTCAGGATTGTCGCCGGCGCAGCCGATCCGCCATGCGCCAGGATTTTCAAGTACTTCGGGATGAAGGCCTGTCCTTCGAGCCGGTACTGCTGGTATAACGCCAGTACCAGCAATTGCCCGAAGCTGTAGGCATAGGTGTAGAAAGGGTCATTGTAAATATGTGGAATGGTAATCCATTCCCATCTGAAATCGTCGCTCAGCTCAACGGAATCCCCAAATTGTTCGACCAGGTTGGCCATGTAGGCATCTGACACCTGCTCGAAGGAGGCTCCTTCCACGATCATCCGGTGGGCCTCCTGTTCGAACAGGGAGAAGTAGGCCTGCCGCAGCACGGTTACATACGCGTCGTCAATGGCATGCGCCAGCAGGTCGCGTTGCACGGCGGGGTCCTGTTCCTGGCTGAGCAGCCGCTGGGTCAGCTGCATCTCGGCAAAAACCGAGGCGGTCTCAGCCAGCGGCAAGGCAGCATGAAATGTGCTGACAGAGTGTTCCCCGGCCAGCATGGCGTGAACGGCATGCCCAAGCTCGTGCGCCAGCGTGGCAACATCGCGCGGACGGCCGGTGTAATTGACCAGCACCCAAGGGGTCATTCCGGGCAGGGCTGCCAGGCAGAACGCGCCGCCGCGTTTCCCCGGGCGAGCCTGGGAGTCGAGGTGGTTTTGATCGAAAACCCGGGTGGCAAGGTCGGCCACCTGTGGGGAAAATTCCCGGTAACTATCCAGTACCATCGCTTTGGCCTGGGCAAACTCGTATTTCTTATTTGACTCGGCTAGCGGCGCGTAGATGTCGTATCGGCGCAATTTCTTAAGTCCCAGCCAGCCGGCCTTCAGGCGGAAGTAGCGCTGGAAGATGCCAGCATTCTTCTGGCACACCGACAGCAGGGTATCAACCACCCCATCCGGCAGATCATTGCCCAGGTTGCGGGCGGCGATTGGGGAAGCATAGTGCCGAATTTCGACCGCTTCCGTGTGCCAGTCGCGCACCCGATGGCTGTAGATCTGTGCCAGGATGGTGGATTTCTCGGCATAGACTCGATACAGTTCCTGGTAAGCCGCCTGGCGCAGTTCCACGGAAGAGTTGAAGAAATAACTGCTCAAGGCGTCACGCGACAGGCTCTTTTTCTCACTGCCCATCTTCAGCGTGAAGGTGAATTCGTTGGTGATCATTTCGTACAGGTTGACCAGTGCATTGATCCCATTCACATCCTTCAGGTTGAGCAGTTTTTCCTCCACTTCGCTCAAAGTGTATGGTTTGAAACGCCGGGTGGAATTCGAGCGCGTAGCGCATGTCGCCGCTGCTGGTGATAAGCCTTGCGGCGGCCTCCCCCGGCAGGTCTTTGAACCAGATATCAAAAAATAAGGTGCGGTTACCCAGCCCAACCAGGGCGCGGTCCAGTCGGTCGCGCAGATTTAAGGCAGCTTCGTTCTGGGTATCTTCTGAAAACCACAGCGCGGCGTAGGCCTGCAGGCGTCGCATGCGGGTTTTGATGGTGTCAAGGGTAGCCAGGACTTTTGCAAAGGATTCTTGGGGGATCTGAGCAGTCATGGATGGGCGCATGGCTTCAAGTTCCGAGACGGCGCCTTCCAGCTTTTTAAGCTCGGCCTCCACGGCCTGGTCGACCGGGTCGGGCAGCAGGTCTTTCAAACTCCAATGACTCAATTCATTCGATGATGGCATGTTTCTCTCTTTTCAGCTTGCTCGGATAGGTCAGAAAAAACAAAATACAACACAATGGACACAAAAGGGAAAAAGCTTTTTTATTTGTTGCTACTCAGCCAGTTTGAGGCTCTAACACGATTATAGTGTAGTCCATACAAACGCCAATAACCAGGCCGAGCGGGATATCCGCATGGCCAAGCTGAAACAGAAGACCTCGGGTTGCTTTCGCAGTGAGGATGGCTCAGAAGACTCTTGCCATTTCCGCAGTTACATCTCCATTTCACGAAAGAATGGGCAGCCTATCCTGAACGCACACGATTGGGCTTTGATCGGTACACCTTTTGTCCCAACTTTCTTGGCTATCAAGATGGCTGAGTGGTAACAAAATTTGTGCGGCCATTACTTCTTTATCTTATGTCGCTGGGTCCAGTTTGATCCGCGGCTGGTGGCCATTGTTGTCATTCTGCAGCGCCTCGGTAAACTGAGGGTCGCGCCGGAACTGGCTCATATACAGGTTGTAGTAGAAACCTTTCTTCTCGAGCAGGCTGGCATGTTTGCCTCGCTCGATGATCTCACCATTATTCACCACCAGCACCATGTCGGCATTACGGATGGTGCTCAGCCGGTGGGCGATCACGAAGCTTGTGCGTCCCTTCAGCAACGTCACCAGCGCCTCCTGGATCAGCCGCTCCGTGCGAGTGTCCACGCTGGAGGTGGCTTCATCCAGCACCAGGATACGCGGATCCGAAAGGGCCGCCCGGGCAATTGCCAGCAACTGGCGCTGGCCCTGGCTCAAACCGGAGCCGCGCTCGCCCAGGATGGTCTGGTATTTCTCCGGCAGGCGCTCGATGAAAGTGTCGGCATGCGCCAGCTTGGCGGCTGCGAAGACTTCCTCATCCGAGGCTCCCGGCTGCCCGAAGCGGATATTATCCATAACGGTTGTGTTGAACAGATAGGTATCCTGCAATACGATGCCGATCTGCCGGCGCAGTGATTCGGACCGCACCTTGCGTACATCCATCCCATCCACGCGTACCGAACCGCCGGTCACATCATAAAATCGTGGCAGCAGGTTCATGATGGTGGTCTTGCCTGCCCCGGTTGGTCCGACGATGGCGATCGTCTGTCCGGGTTGGGCGGTGAAGCTGACGTTCTTCAGTACAGGTTGTCCCGGCAAATATTCGGCCGTGACATCTGCAAATTCCACTTCCCCCTTGATGGCCGGCAGGTCCTGGGCATCCGGGGCATCCTGGACACCCGGCTTGACATCCAGCAGGTTGAAAATGCGTTCTGCACCGGCGATGGCATTCTGTACGTTGCTCCACAGGGTCGCAATTTGCTGGATGGGCTGGTTGAAGCGCTGCACGTACAGCAGGAAGGTGATCACCAGGCCCAGCGAGATAACCGTGCCAAAGAGCGTTCCATTGCCCAGCAGCGCCAGGCCGCCTGCGCAGGTGACGATCGCCAGGGCCAGGTATCCCAGCGCTTGCAGGGTCGGAGCCAGGGCCGCTGAAAAAGAGACGGCTCGCACGTTATCATCGCGGTAGCTGCCACTGGTGACGCGGAAGTTCTCGATGTTTTCTTCAGCGCGGTTGAAAGCCTGTACCTCACGGACTGCAGAAATATTTTCCTCCAGCTCGGTATTGACATTGCCCATCGATGTGCGCGAGCTGCGATAGGCCTTGCGGGCCTGGTTCGAGAAATACAGGGTGGCGATCAGCATGACCGGCGTAACGGCCATGCTGAGCAAAGCAAACGGCACATTGGTAGTCAGCATGTTGTAGGCGATCCAGACCAGCAGGAGGATACCGCCCAGTACGTTGACCAGGGCGAAGTTCATCGCCAGTTCGATTGCCACGGCATCATTGGTAATGTGGCTCATCAGGTCGCCGGCTTCATTTTCTGCATAATATCCCATCGACAGATCGTGCAGGTGCTTAAAGACTTTCTCCCGCAGGGCACGCAATACGTGCTGGCCGGACCAGTTCACGCTGAAGAAGGTCATGCCGGTCAGCAATGCGCTGAGGATATACAGTATTACCAGGATCAGCACCAGTCGCACCAGCCCGGCAATCCGGCCAGCGCTGTCCATATTGCTGCCATCCGCCTTGGGACCAACAAATCCGCCGAAGCTGAAGGCTTTTTTGATCAACAAATCGGTCGTACCGGGCGGGTTGACCCCCTGGGACAGCCAGCAAGTGGAACTGGCAGACCCCGCCAATGCCGGGGTGCCGGCAAAACTTCCAAAAGTTGAAGTGTTGGCCGGGGTGAGGTAACAATCCACCAGTTGCCCGGTCAATTCAGGAGTGGTAACCTGGCTCCAGGTGGAAATGACGACGCTCACCAGTGCCACGATCAGCATGGGCCACCAGGGTGCAAAATACTTCGCCAGCCGGCCAATGGTCTGACCGGTGTTCTTGGGCTTTAAGGTCGTTTGGTTCAGGATGTTGCCCCGACCAGCAGGGCCTCCAACAGCACCACCTAACATTTTTTATCTCCTTATCTACCCGAAAATTGCGGAAAGGGTCTAGACAATTTCCGGCTCTTCGATATCGGAAGCTGCATCTTCGACCAACTGGGAGTTGTAGATCTCGGCATAGATCTCGCTTTCTTCCATCAACTCCTTATGTTTGCCATGCGCCACCACCTGGCCCTTGTCGAGAACCAGGATGAGGTCGGCGTTCATGACCGTACTGATGCGTTGGGCAATGACGAACGAGGTCCGCCCTTTCATCAATGTATCCAGGGCATCCTGTATTTGGCCTTCGGTGGTCAGGTCGACCGAGCTGGTCGAGTCGTCCAATATCAGGATGTGCGGATCGAGCAGCAAGGCCCGCGCAATTGCCACGCGCTGTTTCTGCCCACCGCTCAGGGTGGTGCCGCGTTCGCCCACGTGCGTTTCGTAGCCATCCGGGAACTCCATGATAAAGTCGTGCGCTGCGGCAGCTTTGGCAGCCGCTTCGATTTCCTCCGGCCTGGCATCCGGCTTCCCATAGGCAATATTTTCGCGGATGGTGCCGGTAAACAGGGTGGTCTCCTGCAGCACAATTCCGATCTGGGCTCTCAGGCTTTCGATGGTCACATCTAGCAGGTCGTGATCGTCGATGGTGATGCGGCCCTCGGTGGGGTCATAAAAGCGTGGCAGCAGGTTGATAATGGTGGTTTTGCCCGACCCAGTTGCGCCTAAAAGGGCAACCGTCTGGCCAGGCAGGGTTTCAAAGCTGACATTATTCAAAACCGGATCACCCCCGCCAAAATAGCGGAACGTGACATTTTCGAACTTGATGTGCCCTTCGAGGGCCGGCAGCTTAATCGCGCCTGGCTTATCGACGACTTCATTCTTGGTATCGAGGATTTCGAATATGCGGGTAGCGGAGGCGGAGGCCTGACTGAACTGGTTGATGATAAAACCCAGCAGGGCAATCGGAAGGAACAGGTAAATGAGGTACAGGCTGAATTCTTCCCACAGCCCCAGCGTCAGTGTTCCCATAATGATCTGCTTGCCGCCAAAATAGAGCGTGGTGGCCTGGCCCAGGTTGGCGATCAGAAATATCATCGGAAACATGAAAGTAAAGACCCTGGCAATGGCGATGTTTTGCTTCATCAACACATCCGCCTGATCGTTGAATTTCACTTCTTCGCTCTTCTCACGCGTGAATGACTTGATCACCTTGATGCCGGCCAGGTTCTCTTGCAGGGTGGTATTTAGGATTGAAAGTTTTTGCTGGACCTTGGTGAACATGGGCCGGGTGACGTTGGCGAAAACACCAAACAGAACCAGTGCCACCGGCAGGATCCACAACGTGACCAGGGCCAACTGAACGTTGGTCGCAAAGATGATAATCAGGGTGCCCACCAGCATGACCAGCGCGGAGGCCAATTGGATGAGACCCTGGCCCAGGAACAACCGCACCTTTTCCACATCATCGGTGGCGCGGATCATCAATTGCCCGGTCTGGTTGCGATCGTGGTAGGAGAACGATAGGCGCTGGATCTTGGCGAACAGATCATTGCGCATGTCGAAGGCGATGGCCTGCGAGTTCTTCTCGGCCCAATAGGTCTGCAGGAAGGCAAAGATCCCGTTGACGATCGCAAAGACCACCAGGGCCACTCCTGCCACGATCAAGTCGTGCGGCGCATTGGCCTTCGTCTGGGTCAGCTTTGCAACCAACTGGTCCTTCGTCCAGCTGGCCGGATAGGTCAGATATTTCAGAATGGCCGGCAAGGCCTGTGACATGAAGGCTGGAGGTATCTTTCCGAGACCATCCAGTACGAGCTTGGCCACGCTCCCGTTGGTGACGGCGTTGAGCACGTTGGCCACCAGCCGGGGTACTTCGAGCATGGCCAGGGTGGCGATCAGCATGAAAAGATAAGGGAGTACCGCCTGGCCGCGATATTGCAAAATGTAACCAATTGACCGCCGCATACTGCTGGGCGGTCGTGACATACGGGTATCCGAGGAAGGAGGTTGGTTCAATTTGTTAATCCTTTCTTTACAAAAGGCTATACTTTAATTGGATTGGGGGTCTTAGTTGTTCGGGCCGCTTCAGTTAATGTTGCCAGGGCCGCGGCTATTTCTTGCTGTTGTTCAGGTGACAATGCCTCGGCCAATTCATCCATCCAGTGGTAGCGTGATTCGAAACTGCGCTCGACCAGGCTTTCCCCTTGGGCGGTTAGGGTCACTTGTTTGAAGCGCCGGTCAACCGGGTCTTCCACACGCATCAATAAATTACGCTGGAACAGCCGGTCCACCGACTGGCTGGCCGCGGCTTTGCTCACGCCCAGGCTGGCTCCAATTTCAGAGACATCACACTGGCCTCCGAAATGCAAGCGCATCAGGATATTTACCTGCGAAGGGGATAGGTCAGATTCGTCCATGAAGCGCTTGAAGTCGCTCATCGAGTGTTGCATGAACACCTTGACCCATTCATGAAGAACATCCTGATACGGTTTGGTCGGTAACATAGTAAATCAACCTGAACAGTTAACGCAATGATTAATATATCAATTAAGATAATATTTGTCAAGTTATTAATTATAGATCTAAACTCCTGGTTCTTGCGATATAATAGTTTCTCCTCTCAACTATTCGCTCTTGCAACCAGTTTGAGGTCCGTATGCCTAACGCGCACCTGATCGACAAATTTTGGGAAAGCGTTCCACCCGCCTGGCGGCAAACTCGCAGTCAGATCCACCGCAACGCCGTCGATAAATTCCAGATGACCGAGGAACAGTTCCAGGTTCTGCGCCGCATCCGCAATGGCAGCGCTTCCGTTAGCGCACTGGCAGAGGCCAGCCAGACCAGCCGCAGCGCCGTCAGCAAAGCGGTCGACTCGCTGGTACGCCGGGGCCTGGTGGCACGCAGCCAGAACCAGCAAGACCGCCGCAATCTCCCGCTAGCGCTTACAGAAGAGGGCCAGCGCGTGATGGACCTCATCTATGGCGAAGCCGAAGCGTGGTTATCTACCCGCTTTGCCCATCTCACAGCAGATGAAACCGCCACGCTCCTGCAGGGCCTCGAACTCCTGCGCGTGGCCTTCGATAAACCCTGATCCCTTCTCTACCTTCTTCCTGATTATCCGATCCCTAATCGCTGCCCTCTGCTCTTTCCTTCTTCATGAAATACCTCTTTCGCCTTCGTCTTTACCTTAAACCCTACCTCTGGCAAACCCTGCTCAACATTTTCTTCCTGTTGAGCGTCACCGGTCTCGCGCTGGTGGTACCTCAAATCCTCCAGAACGTGATCGACCAGGGGCTGAAAGTCGGGGAGACCGGCTTCCTGGTGCGTTCGGCGCTCCTGCTGGTTGGCATCGGCGCGGGCACGGCCGGCCTGAACCTGGGCCAGCGTTACCTGACCGAATGGATTGGCGATTACGTGGGCTACGACCTGCGTAACGCCATGTACGACCGTATCCAGTATCTGCCCTTTTCCTATCACGACCACACCACGACCGGCCAGTTGATCAACCGCTGCATCGAAGACGTGCGCGCCGTCCAATCCTTTGCCGGGGATAGCCTGACCCAGATTGTCCAGCTGGCGGTGCTCTCGGTCGGAGTGGTCACCATTCTGTTCCTGCGCAACCCCTGGATGGCAATCGTCGCCCTCATTCCGCTTGTACCGATGGTCATGATGACCAGTGACTTCGGCGTGCGCATCACCCGCCTCTTCTACGATGTGGATAACACCCTTGGCGATCTCTCGGCCCAGTTGCAGGAGAACGTCTCCGGGGCGCATGTGGTACGCGCCTTCGCTCGCGAACCGCATGAGATCGAACGCTTCGACCAGATCAACCGCTCCTATTTCAAGGCCCGCATGAAAGTCATGGGTGAATGGGCCAAGGTCATGCCCACCACCAGCCTGCTGATCACCATGGGGACCATCCTGATCCTGATGGTCGGCGGCCCGCTGGTCTTGCAGGGCAAAATGACGGTCGGCGAACTGGTGGCCTTCAATGCCTATTTGCTGATGCTTTCGGGCCCGGTCCAGCAGCTGGCCTGGCTGGTTAATGCCATCGGAGAATCGGAGGCCGGTGCGCAGCGCCTGCTTGAGATCCTCGAACATGTCCCGGAGATTCAATCTCCGGCCGTGACCGTTCCGCTCAGCAGCCTGACCGGCCGCGTGGAATTTCGGGATGTTTCCCTGCGCTACCAGGATGAAAAGATCGATGCCCTCTCCGATATCAACCTGGCCGTCCAGCCGAACCAGTTGATCGCCCTGATCGGCCAAACCGGTTCCGGTAAGACCTCGCTGGTCAACCTGATCCCGCGTTTCTACGATGTCAGCGAAGGCGCCGTTTTAGTAGATGGCGTGGATGTGCGCCAGGCCGGGCTGGTCTCCCTGCGCCGCCAGATCGGGATTGTGCTGCAGACCTCACTGCTCTTCTCCGACAGCATCCGCGAGAATATCCGCTATGGCCGCTCGGATGCCAGTGATGCGCAGGTTTTCGCCGCCGCGCAGGCCGCCCAGGCGCACGATTTCATTCTCAATTTCGCCGAAGGCTACGATACCCTGGTTGGTGAGCGTGGCGTGACCCTTTCGGGTGGCCAGCGCCAGCGCATCGCCATTGCGCGCGCGCTGCTGATGGACCCGCGCATTCTTATCCTGGACGACTCCACCTCCAGCGTGGACACCCAGACTGAGAAGCTGATCCAGGAGGCGCTCGACAAATTGATGGAGGGTCGCACCACCTTCGTCATCGCCCACCGCCTCGCCACCGTCCGCCGGGCTGACCTGATCGTGGTCATGGCCGATGGGCAGATCGTCCAGCGCGGCCGGCATGCCGAACTGCTCAGCCAGGGCGGGCTGTACCGTGAGATCTACGATCTACAGCTCAGCCAGCAAAGTCACCTCACCGAGCCTGAAGAAGAAACCGAAGAGCTCCTGCTCGCCGAATCCGACCGTGCCGCCCTCGAAAACCTCCATACTTCTGATGAGGAGGATTCGTGATCTGATCCGCTAATCCACAACAATCCGCGCTAATTGTTCCTATTAGCGAAAACTCGTGAAAATTAGTGGACAATCTCTTTATCATGCCCATGGCTGCCACTCCCATCACCCCGCCCACCTACGTCACCGAGTCCGAAGAACTCTATGACAAATCCGTCAACCCGCAGACCGCCCGCCGGCTGATCGCCTTCACGCGTCCCTACCTTGGCCAGGTGATCCTCTCGGCTTTCCTGATGCTGCTCGCCTCCGCCGCTTCGGTGGCCGGGCCATACTTCGTCAAGATTGCCATCGACAGCGGCCTGACCGCTGGCAATCCGGTCGTCTTACGCTATACCATCCTGGCCTATCTGGCTGTCTCGGTCGTCCAATGGATCACCACCTACTTCCGGGTCAACAGCATGGCCAGGATCGGTCAATCTGTCATCTATGACCTGCGCAAGCAGCTCTTTGCCCATCTTCAGGAACTCAGCCTGGGCTTTTACAGCCGCTACTCGGTTGGACGCGTCATCACGCGCGCCATCAATGATGTGGAAATCCTGCGTGACTTTCTCACCTGGGCCTTGCTGGCCATCGCGCGGGATATTTTCACGCTGGCACTGATCATCTTCATCATGCTGGAAATGGACCTGCGCCTGGCATTACTCACCTTTAGCGTTCTGCCCATTATGGTACTCATTACCATCCTCTTCCGGCGCGCTTCACGGCTTGCCTACCGCAAGGTGCGCGCTGCCATCTCCTGGGTCAACTCGGTGCTGGCCGAGAACGTCAACGGTGTGCGCGTCATCCAGGCCTTCTCCCGCCAGAATCAGAACTACGAACACTTCCGGGATTACGTCAACCGCTACCACCTGCAGCGCGCCATCGCCACGGCTCGCATCTCGTCTGTCTTCAGCCCCAGTGTAGATATCCTCGGGGCGATTGCCACCGGTTTGGTGATCTGGTTGGGCGGCGCGGCCGTGCTTGGACAGCACATCACGGCGGGTGTGCTGGTGGCTTTCATCCTGTATATTGATCGCTTCTTCGACCCCATCCGCGACCTGAGCCGCCGCTACGATGCCATGCAATCCACCATGATCGGCTGGGAACGCATCATGGGGCTGCTGGATACACCCGTGGAGGTGCGCGATTCTCCATCAGCCGGGGAATTAACCGTCCTGCGCGGCGAGGTCAGCTTCGAGCATGTCTCTTTCCATTATTCGGATGATCCGGCCCCCATCCTGACCGATATTGACCTGCACATCCGCCCGGGTGAGACGGTGGCCCTGGTCGGCGAGACCGGCGCGGGCAAGACCACCCTGGTAAAGCTGCTTTCGCGCTTCCATGACCCTACCGAAGGCTGCATTCGTGTCGACGGGCATGATCTGCGCTCGGTCACTCAGGCTTCCCTGCGCCGCCAGATGGGCGTGGTATTGCAGGATCCGTTCCTGTTCAATGGCTCCGTGCTGGATAATATCCGCTTCGGGCGGTTGGATGCCACCGAGGCTGAGGTGGAAGCCGCCGCGCAGGCGGTTGGCGCGCACGATTTCATCATCCATTTACGCAAAAGCTACGAAACTTCGGTCGAGGAGGGCGGCGTGATGCTTTCGGTCGGCCAACGCCAGTTGCTTTCGTTTGCGCGTGCCCTGCTGGCCGACCCGCGTATCCTGGTATTGGATGAGGCCACTTCCTCGGTGGACACCCAGACCGAGCAGATCATCCAGAAGGCCCTGGCGCGCCTGCTGAAAGGCCGCACCTCCTTTGTTATCGCCCACCGCCTCTCCACCATCACCAATGCCGACCGGATTGTGGTCATCCACGATGGCCGCATCATCGAGCAGGGTACGCACGATGAACTGCTCGCCCAGCAGGGCATGTATTACGAGCTCTACCGCACCGGCTTCCAGGAGTAAGAATTTTTTAAACACAATCCCGCGGAAAAATACCGCGGGACAAGCGGACATTAAGGATCACAAAGCCAAATACAAAAGATTTTTCCTTCGTGGTACTTCGTGAAACTTCGTGTCCTTAGTTTAAGAGTTCTTTCTTCCCCAATGGATCGCAATCGTCCCCACCATCCTGCGTCGGAAGCCCACCTCCCGGAACCCGGCCATCTCCATGCGTTCGGCCAGTTCCCCGGCCGATAGGAACGCTTCGCTTGAAGCCGGCAGGTAGCGATAGGCTTCCGGGTTGCCCGAGACCAGCCCGCCGACCCATGGGATGACCACCCGCATATGGAAGCGCACGAAAGGGCTAAGGAGGCCGCTTTCCGGGCGGGTGGTTTCCAGGATGGCGATGCGCCCGTCCGGCTTGAGGACGCGGTACTGTTCCTTCAGCGCCGCACCCAAATTGCCCACGTTGCGCAGCAGGAACCCGGAGACGACCGCATCGAAGCTACCCTCCGGGAAGGGTAGACGTAATGCATCCGCGTTCACCCAGGGTAGCGCACCGCAGGCTTGCCCTGCCAGCATCATTGCCAGGGTAAAATCCGCCGCCACCAGGCGGAGGCCCGGTTGCTGGCGCAGCGCCTCCCGGCCCAGATCGCCCGTGCCAGTGCCCAGGTCCAGCAGGCGCTCGCCGGGACATAGCCCCAGCCGCTGGATGACCTCCCGGCGCCAGTGCAGATCCTGCCCGGCGGTCATCAGCCGGTTCATCAGGTCGTAGCGTCTGGCAACCCGACCGAACACATTGTGAACGTATCTGGCGCGTTCCTCACCGGTTAAGTTACTCATCGTCATCCTGCTCCTTATAATTGCCAGGATTATAATCAGTGCCTTGCGTTACCGTATTAACGACTTAAGTCGTTTGCCTCCTCTTACTATGACTCCTGACCTTACCCTCCCCAATCGCTTCCAAATCTGGTGGCTGGCCATCCGCCCGCGCACCTTGCCGGCTGCTGCAGCCGGCGTCTTTGCTGGCACAGCTCTGGCTCTGCACGACGGCGCCTTTCGCCCGCTCCCGGCGCTGGCGGCATTGCTGGTGGCATTGCTCTTGCAAATTGGCAGCAACCTGGCCAACGACGTTTTCGATTTCGAGCGCGGCGCCGATTCCGCCCGCACGGCCGGACCGCTGCGTGTTACCCAGTCCGGGCTGCTGACCCCCGCCCAGGTCAAGCTCGGCATGCTGTTTGTGTTCGCGCTGGCCGGTCTGATCGGCCTGTACCTGGCCTTCGCAGCCGGCTGGATCGTGCTCCTGATCGGCCTGGCGGCCATCTTCTCGGCCATTGCCTACACCGCCGGCCCGTTCCCGCTCGGCTATTACGGCCTGGGCGACCTGTTCGTATTCCTGTTCTTCGGGCTGGCCTGCGTGGCCGGCACCTATTTCGTCCAGGCCGGCCGGGTCAGCCCGGGCGCCTGGGGCATGTCGCTGCCCGTTGGCCTGATCATCGTCGGCATCCTGGTGGTCAATAACCTGCGCGACCTCCCCACCGATCGTCAGGCCGGCAAACACACCCTGGCCGTGCTGCTGGGCGGGCCTTTCGCCAAAGCCGAGTATCTGGCCTGCCTGCTGACCGCCTTCCTGTGCCTGCCCATCTTTTTCACATTGGGGTGGCTGCCCTGGACTGCGCTGTTCGCCTGGGCCTCGCTCCCACTGGCTTGGAAGTGCACCCGGGTGGTTTTCACACAATCGGGCCAGGCCTTGAATGCCGCATTGGGCGGTACCGGGCAGCTCGCCCTGGCTTTTAGCATTTTATTCCTGTTTGGAATGCTGCTGGCAAGATAAGACAGGCGTATGGAACATTTATCCAGGTTTATTCACCAATTCAGCCGCGAGACCCTTTCTTCCCTGCATGTACGCAATTACCGCCTGTATTACATCGGGCAGATCATTTCCACTTCCGGTACTTTCATGCAGAACATCGCCCAGGCCTGGCTGGTGCTCAAGCTGACCAACTCCGGCGCCGCGCTGGGTCTCACCACCGCCCTGCAATACCTGCCCATCCTGATCCTGGGCCCCTACGGCGGGGTCATCGCCGACCGCATTTCCAAGCGCAAGATCCTCTACATCACCCAGTCCATCTCCGGCCTGCTGGCTCTGATCCTGGGCGTGCTGGTGGCCACCAACCTGGTGCAGGTCTGGATGGTTTACATCCTGGCTTTTAGCCTGGGCATGGTCAACGTCTTCGATAATCCCACCCGCCAGACCTTTTATATGGAATTGGTTGGCCCCGAACACCTCCGCAACGCCGTTACCCTGTATTCCACTCTGGTCAACCTGGCCCGCATCATCGGGCCTGCTATCGCCGCGGCGGTCATCGCGGCCTTTGGGCTGGCACCCTGTTTCATCGTTAACGGAATTTCCTTTGCAGCCGTGGTGATCATGCTGGCTTTCCTGCACGCCGATGAATTGATCATTACCCCGCCGGTGCCCCGCGCCAAAGGCCAGCTCGTCGAAGGCTTCAAGTATGTGATATCCACGCCCATACTCGGCGCCACCCTGGCCATGATGGCCATCATCGGCACGCTCACTTATGAATTTCAGGTCAGCTTGCCGCTGATGGCTCAGTTCACCTTCAAGGGCGATGCAAGCAGCTATGCTTTCCTGACCGCCTCGATGGGGGTCGGTGCGGCATGCGGCGGCTTGTTATTTGCCAGCCGCAAAGGCGTTGTTCCGTACAAGCTGGTCAGCGCCTCCCTGTTGTTCGGGCTGGCCGTACTGGCGACATCCGTCATGCCCATCATCCACCTGGCCGGGCTGGCCATGGTGGCGGTCGGTATCTGTTCGATCAACTTCTCCTCGCTTGGCAACAGCGTCCTGCAACTACACAGTTCGCCGCAGATGCGCGGGCGGGTCATGTCCTTCTGGTCGGTGGCCTTTCTGGGCTCCACCACCATCGGCGGACCCATTGTCGGCTGGTTTGCCCAGGTGGCCGGAGCGCGCTGGGGCCTGGCCCTGGGTGGCCTGGCTGCCCTGGCCGCCGCCGCCCTGGGCGCTTTTACCCTGCGCAACCTGCAAACCACCAAGCCTGTCCTCCACGATGAGCACCCTACACAATAATCTGATTAATGACATGAAGAAACTAAACACAAAGGCCACAAATTACAGATAGGTTTTTTTAATATTTTCCTTCGTGGTTCTTCGTGAACGCCTGTCCCCGCGATGTTCTTCCGCGGGAACATGTTAAATCTTTTGTATTGAATCTTTTTTTATTTCCAGCTTTCTCTATCCAACGCATCCACCTCGCCCGCCTCCAGCCTCCACCCAATTGCCCCCGCATTCTGGGTCGCCTGACTCGGATTCTTCGCCCCCGGGATCGGCACCGCCCCTTTGCACACGATCCAATTCAATGCTACCTGCGCGGGAGTCTTGTCGTGATTGCGGCCCAGTTCTTTCAGTAACCCCACCAGCGGGTTGACCCGCTCTAAACCTGCCTTCGTCACCAGCCTTCCGTGCAGAACCTTCGGCAAGTCCTCCGGCTTGTATTTCCCGGTCAATAGCCCAAACCCCAGCGGACGGTACGCCACCAGCGTCACGCCCAATTCCCGGCAGGTTTCCAGCAGTCCGTTGCGCTCGGCCGCGCGGTTCAGCAGGCTGTACTCCACCTGGTTGCTGGCCAGCGGGAGGCCGTGCCTTGCCAGCACCGCCTGCGCCCGGCGCGTCTGCTGCGTGTTGCAGTTCGAGATGCCCACCGCCCGCGTCAACCCGGCCTGCTGCGCCTCCGCCAGCGCATCCACCCAGGTCTCCAGCGGCACCGGCGGTACCGGGAAATGCAGGATGTAAAGGTCCACCTGCGCCACCCCGAGTCGCTTAAGACTGGTCTGCAAAGCGGTCTTAAGGCTGCCCTTGCCCAGCCGCCATGGGTACGGGAAGAACTTGCTCGCCAGCACCACCTCTGCCCGGTGTTCCGGCAGCAGCAGTCCAAGCGTCTTCTCCGAGCCGCCGAACAGGTATACCTCGGCCGTATCGATGAAGTTGATGCCGCCTGCCAGCGCTGCTTCCAGCGTTGCCTTCTTGCCCGGGTCCCCCCGGTTTCTGGAGCCCCAGGCGTTCGTGCCCATGCCCAGCGGGCTGATGCGCAGTTCGGTTGTTCCTAAGGATATTCGTTCGGGGAGAGGATTATCCATTTCAGCCTGTACCTTTCTTCTACCGGAGGTGAACAATGATGAACGTGATATTCACCATCGAAAAGCTATCTGTTTATCAACCGAAAAACGTTTATCTCTGTGCACATCGTACCCGTAGGGTATCTCCGGTTAAATCTTTCTTATTGAAAAATATAATACTCTTTTCCCTGCAGCCTGCAAAGGGATTTTAAGACTTGGCAATCGCATTTCAACTTTTGTGTCGTTGCTTGCGCCAGCCTGTACTGGACGGATAATCCAGGGTACCGCAGGTACAGGTGCGAGGAGTGTTTTTCGTGACGACCGCGCAGCATCCCGTAGGGAAGCAATCTCCCAGCCTGCCTGGGGATCACCCTATTTCAAGACTGCTTAAGGCCTTTCACAAAGTGGGGGTTTTGGGGGGCGGCTTTGCTACCCCCAACACCTCCCAATTCCTATTATTTCACCGTCACCTGCCTTTATACAGGGAAGGGCGGGAGTCAGGCATCAGGCATCGCACATTCAGACTTTGGAAAGGTCGGCTTTTGCCAATGTTTTCCTCTGTCAAGGATTAATTAGAATGTCCCCTGTTCCCGACTGAATAGGAATGTCCCCCCCGCGGGGGGGACATTCCTATTCAGTCGGGAGGGTGCGGGGAGGCCGATAGGCCCAGGGATGGTTCTCGCTGGGCTTGTGGACCTTGCTCTGGTTGAGCAGAACGTGATTGACTTGCTTGGCAGTGACCACTTCCGACTGGCGGGTCTGTTTATGGAATATGGTGTAATCCAGCGGATCGTTTTTGTAGAGGATGGTTACTTTGCCGAGGGCGTCCTGGCAAATATTGACCTGCGCATTGTGCCAGGCATAGGCGGGACGATCGGTCTGGATCTGATAGACCACGTTTTTGAACTGTACGGTGAGATTTTTGGAGACGGAGCGAGGCTCCTGCCAGGCGAGGATCTGGTCAAGATTTTGATGGGCCAGCAGGGGTCGATGCGCATCCAGGGTAGAGCGCGGCTGAACCGAAAAGCGAGCGTTGAAGTCAAGGATGAACTCGGGCAGATAAACATTGCCCTGCTGCATCGTGTTGATGCCGAGCAAGCGCATCTCCCTGACCAGGCGGTCCTGCAGGGTCTCGTTGGCGCGCTCGACCCGCCCTTTCGCTTGCGGGGTATTGGCACACAAGATCGGGATCTCCAGGCTGTGCATGGCTCGTCCGAACTGGGTCAGGTTGTCTCCGCTACCCGCATTGGGCATATTGACCCGGAAAACGCCATGTTTATCGGTGTAGAGCCCGGCAGGCCTGCCATGGGCTGCCAAATATTGCCTCAGTAGACTGCAGTAGCCGAAGAAACTCTCTTCCGGCACAAAAGACAAGGCTCCCAACTGCCCCGTAGCATCATCGATCATGACCAGCAGCGTACAACGCTCCGAACGCCCTTCGAACCAGTCATGATCCGTCCCGTCCATTTGCTCCAGCTCCCCATAGCACGCCCGGCGCTCCCGCAAAGGATGCTTTTCCACCTTCCGAACTCTTTTCGCTTTCCAGATCCCCTCCTCGATCATGATCTTGCGGGTACTCCCCAAACACAACTTCAACCCTTCTCGCTCCACTAATTTCTCGTGAGCCAGCGTCGGTCCAAAGTCTGCATAACGCCCCTTTAGCAGATCCAGCGCCGCCTGTTCTGTCTCCGCATCCAGTTGATGGTGGCTCGGCTTCCCGCGTTGCTTCGATACCAGACCAGCCGCTCCGTCTCGCCGATAGGCGCACAACAAACGCTTCACTTGCCGGACACTCACCCCCAGAATTTCCGCGGCTGTTCTTTGCACCATCCGTTTCTCTTGCAAGCGTTCCATCACTTCCAAACGACTCAGTTCCTCTTTGCTCATGCTTAGCAGTTCCATTTCTATGTCCCTTTCATAGGGGACATTCTAACTTGTACGCAAAGGGGACATTACTATTAAACGCTAACAGCCAATGTTTTCCTCTTGACAAAAAATTCAATAAGTCCTACAATGCAACCGGTTGCATAATCATCCGTGAATGCGTGAAGAGCATGAACAAGAAATCCGTTCAAACCATTGACGATATCGCCCGAATATGCTGCGTTTCGAAATCAACCGTCTCACGCGCATTAAGCGACAGCTCGTTGATCAGCACCGGCACGAAAGAACGGATCCAGGCAGTGGCCAGGGAACACAATTTTCAGATCAATATTCCTGCCCGCCGTCTCAGTATGCAACGCAGTCGCACGCTCGCCTATGTGGTCAGTGCGCACCACATCAAGGATGTCTCCCAGGCTGACCTCTTTGGTATGGAGGTCCTTGGGGCGATCTCCGGTTCCTTATCAACCTCACATTACGATTTACTCGTGGCGAGCGTCGACCCAAATGACCCGGATTGGCCGCACCAGTACCTGGATACCGGCCGGGTGGATGGGTTCATCCTGCTGACTTCCAGTCGCAAGCAATTCCATATCCAGACCCTGGTGGAGATGGAAGCGCCGTTCATCGTCTGGAACAATGTCTGTCTGCCCGACGGCACCTACTGCTCGGTCGGTTCCGATAATTTTAGCGGGGGAAAGCAGGCTGCCGGGCATCTGCTGCAGACCGGGCGGCGACGGATTGCCTTCGTGGGCGGCCCGGAGTATGAATACGAAGCCCAACAGCGTTATGATGGTTATGTCGCGGCGCTGCAGGAACATGGTCTGGAAGTCGATCCCGCTCTGGTCACCTATGGCCGTTGGAACAGGAACTCGGCCGCCAATCAAATGCAACAGTTGCTGGAAACGGCACCCGACCTGGATGCGGTTTTTGCCAACAGCGATATGATGGCGGTTGGAGCGATCAATGTATTACGCGAAAGCGGCCGGCGGGTGCCCCAGGATGTCGCGGTGGTGGGCTACGATGACTTGGCAATCGCGAAGTTCAGCAGCCCGCCCCTCACGACCATCAGCCAGAACCTCCCGCTGGTGGGTCAATTGCTGGCCCAAAACCTGATTCAGAAAATCGAAACAGGCCTGATAACAACCGTGACCATCCCACCGGAACTGGTTATCAGGGAATCAACCTAGTTTTTTTTGGCTGTGCTTGCAACCGGTTGCATTCTTGCCGGGTGAAAGCACAAATTTTTGCGAACATTTGCAACCGGTTGCAACTTCTTACCGGAACGAAAGGAAAATAAAATGACAAATCAATCTCTTACTCGTGATCTTCGTAATCCCTGTGGCAAAGGCTATGAAAGGGTAAAAACCTGGCAGCGCGACCTGGCGGCAAGCGAGGATAAAAAAGAAGACTGCCAGAAACGTGCCTCCATTTGGGAGATCCTTTTCACACCCCCCTGGCGGAAGAATGCTGGCAAGCACGCCGGTGCAGAAATGCAGCCTTTCGTGGTCAGCATGCCGGGCGGATCCTATACCGTCACAGATAATCACCACAGCCTGGCAGCCGCTGCTCATTACGGCCCTGTCTCCACCATGGCAGAAGTCTGGAAAAATACCGCCAGATGAAAGGCCAGCCAGGTGAAAACCAATTCCACCCTTGCGGTGCTGATTATCCGGGCTGCCCGCAGGGGATCATCGAAAAGGCCCAAAATCATTCGGAGGCTTCCATATCTGGCAGCCTCCGAATTTTTCTGTATGTGGAATGGCGCTCCGCCCGACTTTTTGGATAGTCCCACCTTAGCTGAGGCCCCCAGCGGTTATGCGATAGGCATGAGAACAGAGGCTGAAAATATTAAGCCTATTTAGGTGGACCCGGCTTCGCTTGACAAATCTCCTTCATCCTTTCTCATAAACTCCTCCCCCCTCTCCACCAATTCCCTGCTCCCCACAAAAAGCGGCGTCCTCTGGTGCAGCCTCTCCGGCGCAATATCCAAAATATTCTGCTTCCCATCCGATCCCTTCCCTCCCGCCTGCTCCGCCAGGAACGCCAGCGGAATCGCCTCGTACATCAGGCGCAGCTTTCCGTGCGGTTTGGCCGGGTCGCGGCTGTCCGCCGGATAAGCGAACACACCCCCTGCCAGTAAATTTCGATGGAAATCCGCCACCAGCGAACCGATATAGCGTGCCGACAGGTTTGGAGAGTCTGGTTCCTGCCCTTGCAGCCACCGGGTATACGTCCGCATGCCCTTGCTCCAGTAGCGTTCGTTGCCCTGGTTCAGGCTGTAATACTGCGGCGGTTCCGGGATGCGGATATTGGGATGCGACAGCAGGAACTCCCCCACTGATGGATCGAGCGTAAATCCGTTCACCCCCTGCCCGGTGCTATACACCAGCATGGTGCTCGTCCCATACAACAAATAGCCAGCTGCCACCACCTGCCTTCCCTTTTGCAGGCAGTCCTGCAGGCTGCCGCGCCCTTCCGTCACCTTGTGGAAGATGCAGAAGATCGTCCCCAGGCAGATGTTGTAATCTATGTTGGATGAACCATCCAGCGGGTCGAACAGCAGCACGTATTTCCCGGCCGGGTATTTCTCTGGGATCGGCAGGATCTCTTCATGTTCCTCCGATGCCATCAACGCCACCCGCCCGGTATGGTCATTCATGTTGAACAGGGTCGCATCGGCGAACTGGTCCAGCTTCTGCACCTGCTCCCCCTGGATGTTGGTGCTGCCGGTGCGTCCAAGGATCTCGGCCAGCCCGGCCCGGTTGGTCTTGCTGGCAATGATCTTCCCGGCCAGCGCGATATCATATAACAAATTGGTCAGCGTCCCGGTCGCCTCCGGGAAGGAGCTCTGTTCTTCCAAAATGTGCCGCTCGATCGTGACGATCTGCCCGGGCTGCCTGGTTTTTTTTGCCATACCTGCCTCCTCGCATATTCACTGTCGTTTGACACAAATCCAGTATACGCCCAAATTGCCACAAAGACCCTCACCTTGCTTTCCCCTTTTTGTTTCTTGTCGCCTGTACCGTTCTTTGGATATTTGTTTCGGTCCTCTGATCCCTTACCCACTCTTCTCCTGCTCCTTCAAATTGATCCTCGAAAACCCCCTTTTGTTTGCAAAAACGACCCCTTTTTGAGCAAAAACACCTTTTTTTCAAGCCAATCAATTCTGTCCGCCGCTCATCCTCCCTCGCCTTCGCCCTGAGGGGAGCACTCTTCGCACAGTCGAAGGGCTTCCCTCAGCACGAAACCCCTAAAAAATCTCAAAATTCTGCACGAAATTGCTCTTCCCGCCTCTTTTTGCTTTCTTTGCTCTAACCTCTGCTCACTTCCCCAGAATTGAACCTCGTTGAATTCAACCAACGATCGCGCACCCCCAAAAAACGGCTTTTTCGACCCCTCACCCGCTGGCTAATAAATCTCTCATCTTGCTGGTATATCATTCGTGCGATAAGAATAAATTCCTCCTTTGGCTTCTTCTTTTTCCCTTTCATGTCCTTCGTGCTAATTCTTTTCCCTCTATTCATTAAAGATAAACCGGATGAATACCACCGCAGCCCTTCCAGACGCCCCCAATAAGAAGAAATCACTCTCGCTCCGCCGTTACTCCGCCCGGGTCGGCTTCCTGCTGGTGCTACCCTGGATTCTCGGCTTCCTGCTGCTCAAGGCTTTCCCCATCCTGGCCGCCCTGTGGTACTCCTTCACTGATTTCCACATGCTCCAGCCCGATCAGATCCACTTCATCGGCCTGCAGAACTATCTCACCTTCCTCAAGGATCCCGCCGCCGCTGGCAGCCTGTTCCGTTCGGTCAGCTATTTCATCACCACCGTGCCCATCGAAATGATCGCGGCGCTGCTCCTGGCGGCGGTTTTCTCCAGCGAACGCCTGCGCGGCAAACGCATTCTGCGCACGCTCTTCTTCATGCCCAGCATCATCCCGGCCGTGGCCATTTCCATCGTCATCTCGGGCCTGGCCAACCCCACCACAGGCTGGCTCAGCCTGTACATCCTGAATCCGTTGCACCTGCCGCCCATCTCCGGGCGCGGCACGCTCTACCCTATCATCCTGGCCTTGTGGACCGTCGGACCGGGCTTCCTGATCATGCTGGGCGCCATGTTGAACGTGCCGCGCGAGATCTACGAGGCCGCCCGGGTCGATGGGGCCGGGCCGATCGCCGCTTTCATATACATCACCTTTCCGATGATCTCGCCGGCGGTCTTCTTCTCGCTGGTGATTAACATGATCAGCTCCTTCGGCGGGGTGGCCCTGCTCGACCGCGGCCTGCCCTACAGCCAGAGCCTTTCCCCCATGGAGTCCTATATCAGCCGGGTCATGTTCGGCAGCGACCTCAACCTGGGCTACGCCAGCGCCCTGGCCTGGGTCATGTTCATCGTCATAATGGCAATCACTCTGGCCCTGTTCGCTTCCACCCGCTACTGGGTCCACTTTGCAGAGGAGCAAGGCGATGCAGAGATCTAACCGCCGCGGCCTGTTCCACCACGCCGATGCATCCACCCTTACCCTGCGCTTGTGGGAGTTCACCGGCAGTGCCCTGCTGAACCTGCTCATCTGGCTGTCCGTGGTGGTCTTCCTCTCCCCCCTGTCCTTCATGGTCATTACCTCCCTCAAGAGCGCTGACCAGTTGCGCGACGGCAATGCCCCCACCTATCCGGCCAAATTACAGACCCTTGAATATAAAGGCCAGACCCTGCTGGTATACAACGTCCCCACCTCCTCCGGCGTGAAAAGCTGGGCCATGCTCGACCGCTTTCGCACCTACAGCGACTTCATCGACCTGGCTAACCCCCAGGCCGCTCCCATCCGCTGGAACGGTTTCTGGGGCTCGCTCACCCTGCACTACAACCCGGGTATCACCTTTGAGAATTTTACCAACCTGTGGAAGACTGTCCCCTATCCCCGGTTGCTGCGCAATACCTTTATCGTCATCGGCCTGGGCGAGATCGGCATCCTGCTCTCCTCCATCATGGTCGCCTACGGCTTCGCCCGCTTCCCCGTCCCGGGCGGCAAAACCCTGTTCCTGTTGCTGATCGCCACCATCATGATCCCCGACAGCATCACTCTGGTGCCCACCTTCGTGTTGTTCGGACGTGTGTTTAACTGGGATGGCACTTTTTACCCGCTCATCGTCCCGCAGTTCTTCGGCAGCGCCATCTATATCTTCCTGCTGCGTCAAAACTTCAAGTCCATCCCGCGCGACCTGGATGAGGCCGCCATGCTGGATGGAGCCGGCCCGCTCCGCACGCTCTTCTCGATCATCGTGCCTCAATCCATACCGACCATAGTCACCGTGGCCCTGCTGTTCTTCTTCAACGGCTGGAATGAAATGAAGATGGCCAGCCTCTACCTGGGCATCCGCCCCGACCTGCAGACCATTGCCTTCAGCGCCCAGGCCAGCCCCAGCTACGGCTTTACTCCGCAAACCCTGCAGGCCAGCGCGCTGGTCCTGATGATTGTACCCGTCGTAGTGATTTTCCTGGCCCAGCGCTACTTCATGCAAAACATGATCATCGCCGGCGTGGAAAAATAAAATGATTGTCCGCTTATCAACCCTAATTTTGGATTTTCGCTCTTTTGTTTCTTGTTTTTTTCGTGAACCTTCGCGTTCGCTTGTCCCGAGGTTTTCTTCCGCGGGATCGTGGTGAAAATATTTTTTAGGTTTAACAGCATAAATATGCAAACAATAACTTCCTCCCTCAATCCTACCCATCGTCGCTTTCCTCGCCTCAGCTTTGGCCTCACCTGGTTGATCATCCTGCCTGGCCTGGTCTGGGGCATTCTTGATTACTACCTCCCGCTCCTGGGAGGCACCCTGCCCCCGTCTGGCGTCTGGATCGTGACCGCAGGCATCCTGCTTTTCACAGCTCTCTCGCTCGCCCTCCACATCCTGGCGCACGCAGGGGTTGCCCGCCTGTCCGGCCAGTCCATGCCGGCTTCCCTGACCCTGCTGGCCTTCGGGGATGCCGCCCAGCGCTGGCCAGAAGTTGCTTCCGGCGCACAGGATCTGCTGGTGGCCGCGGCCGGGCCGCTGGTTAATCTCCTTCTGGGTGGCCTGGGCTACCTGGTCTGGAATCTCGTGACCAATAATTCCATCGGCTTGATCGCGCTTTTCCTGTGCGGCTTCAACATTTGGCTGTTCGTAATTAACCTGGTCCCGGCTTTCCCCTTCGATGGCGGGCGCATATTCAGGTCATGCCTGCGCGGCCTGACCGCTAAACCGGCCTCGGTCACACGGCTGGCCCGGCTGTTTGGCCTGGTCATCGCACTCGCTATGGCTGGTTGGGGCCTTTTCCTGATCCTACAGCACTCGCGCTTTAGCTGGGAGACCGGCTTGATCACTTTCCTGTTTGTTCTTATGCTCCTGGATGGTCTGCGCTTCCGCACATTCGTGGAAATGACCGCCGGGCCGGAAGTGCCGGGTAGCAGGGTAAAAAATCGATTGGTCCAGGTTCTGGCAGCTGGCTTGCTCTGCCTGGTCATGCTGGCCGCCGCTTCCGCCCTGGCGTTGACCAATAACGGCCTGGATGCCCCCGGTGTGTCCCTGCCGGTTGGGCCCATGATCAAGGTTCCCGCCAAGTACCAGCATACCTATAAAGGGCAGTTCTACCTGGTCACGGTCGTCTCCCAGGCCCCCATCACCGCCGGGGAATGGCTGGCTGGCAAACTCTCTCCCGCCCTCCAGATTGTCCCGCCCGAACAGGTCACCCCTAAAAACACCACCCCCCAGCAACAGGCCAAACAGGATTACCAGATGCTGGACACTTCAGAGACCACTGCCATCGCGGTTGGGCTGCGCCTGGCCGGTTACCCATCTGCCCTGGTTGGAAAAGGTGCGCAGGTGGATGCCATTTTACCGGGCAGTCATGCCAATGGCGTGCTTAAAACCGGGGATATTATCGTCGGCCTGAACGGGAAACCGATCCAGACCATCGATGACCTGATCAACGGGATCTCGGCGCAGCCCGTATCGGCAACGGTGCACCTGCTGGTCAAGCGCGCCGGGGCCGAAATGAGCTTTGATATCCCGCTGATGCCTCCGGCAACTCCCACCGCTACGCCCAAGCTGGGTATCCAGATCGAGACTGCCGGTTTTAATTACGACCCGCCTTTCCCGGTCTCCATCGATACCAATAAGATCAGTGGCGGGCCCTCGGCTGGCTTGATCTTCACCCTTTCTGTTTATAACGCCCTCATTTCCCAGGATCTCACCGGCGGTCGCCGCATCGCCGGGACGGGCACCATCAACCTGGATGGCACGGTCGGTCCCATCGGTGGGGTCAAGCAAAAGATCTTCGCCGCCGAGGCAGTCGGAGCCACCTATTTCCTCTGCCCGGTCGAAAATTACGCCGATGCTGTCTCGGTTGCCCGCAGCCTCAAGGTGGTCAAGATCGCCACGGTCGAGCAAGCTATCGTTTTCCTGCGCAGCCTGCCTCCGCAATAACCCCTTTCCACCCGTTGTTTTCATTTGGAAGAGGTTTGGGGTATTGGCTTTGCCCGCCGCCAATACCCCAAACCTTTTTTATCGTCCGCCCTTGGGCGGGAAGTCAGGGGTTTTGGATTGTACGATTTTCAGGCTTTATGAATGCCTTACCAGCAGTTCGTGCATGCCTGTCTCATCCCCACTCTTGATGGTAAACTTGCTTTGGAATTCCATATATCCCCATCCTGATGCATCTCCCTCGCCCAATGCCCTCCCAAACCCTAAAAACCGCATCCCCCATTACTGATATCATCGGCAGCCTCCCTTACCGCATGAACTCTTGCGGGCGGCTGGATCGACCAGCCCTTCCTTTCCCGGCTCAACCCGTCCCCGCCGGGAGCCGTGGTGGTGGTTTCGCTGGAACCGGTTTTCCATTTCATGAACCGGGCCGGCATCGCCACCAGCACGCGCCGGGTCGCCCGTCAGGCCTGGGGAGAGCATCTACCGGAAGGAGACCGGGCCGGGTTGGTCCGGCAACTTTACTGGCTTGAGAACCGCGACCGCCTCAACCCCTCCGGATCGCAGGATATGGCCGGTATCATCTATCCCGGCATCAGCCGCCTGGATTACGATTTCGAGGTTGAAGGCGGTATCTTCCCGGCACAGGTGGAAAGTTGCAATGAGCCGGCCACGCTGGCTTGGCTGGAACAGGTATTGAACATCCTGCCGGTTTGCCCCCGCCCGAATGGCTACGATCCACTCATCCTACAGAACCTGATCCCGGAATGGATCGCCCGTCTGGGCCAGGCTGGCCAGGATTGCTTCTCGGCCATCCTGCGGCATGACTCTGTTGCCCTGGGCGCAGCCATGACCGCTACCATGAACTGCTGGAAGGTGCTCCTGCCGGCTAATTTCGAACATCCTGCGCTGACCATGGACCTGCTGCCCTTGCTGAAATTCTACCAGCAGCGCTATTGCGGGGCGGCCTATTCCAGTTGCGGTGGCGGCTATCTGTATGTTGTGTCTGAACAGCCTGTGCCCGGCACATTTCACCCCGTCATCCGGGCGGAGCATAGTGTGCATGCCTGAAGTCTTCGTCAGCGGCGCATTCAATGATCTGCGTTCACGGGATGTGCGCTTCCTGCAGGAGGCTGCCCGCCTGGGAAATTTAACAATCGTCTTGTGGGATGATAAAAGCTTTCATAGGTTGATGGGGCGTCTGCCGGAATTCCCCCAGGCCGAGCGGATGTACATGCTCGAAGCCATCCATTATGTTAATCGGGTTGTTCTGGCAGATGAGCTGGTTTCGCCTGATCAACTTCCCCTCGGCGATGATTTAAAATCTGATCTTTGGGCAGTCAACGCGGCAGATGATAACTCGGCAAGACGTGATTTCTGCACATCGGCCGGGATCGGCTACCGGGTTATCCCGGATTCCCAACTGGAAGGTTTCCCGCCCTCCAAGGTCTCCTTTCCATCTCCAAACAGAAAAAAAGTCATCGTCACCGGCTGCTTCGACTGGTTGCATTCCGGGCACATCCGATTTTTCGAGCAGGCCGCCACTTATGGCAATCTGTATGTTTCCCTCGGCAGCGATGTCACTCTTCGCCAGTTGAAAGGGGCCGGGCATCCCCTGCAAACCCAGGCAGAGCGGCTCTACATGGTCCGGGCCATCCGCTCAGTGACGCAGGCTTTCGTTGCCTCCGGTTCCGGTTACCTGGATGTTGAGCCGGAGATCGACCGGGTCAGGCCGGATATCTACCTGGTCAATGCCGACGGTGATCGGCCAGAAAAACGCGAATTCTGCCGTAAGCACAACCTGCAATATGTTGTGCTGCAACGTCTGCCCAAGGACGGCCTACCCGCCCGCCAAAGCACGCACCTGAGGGGATTTTAGAATAATCTAAAACTTCCTTGTCCACTCTTTCGGCCAGCGCTCCACCACTACTTTTTTCTGCGTGAAGAATTCCACCGCGTCCATGCCCTGGCCGTGCAGGTCGCCGAAGAAGCTGTCCTTCCAACCGCTGAAAGGAAAAGAGGCCATCGGGGCGGCTACGCCGATATTGATGCCGATATTGCCGGCCTCCACCTGGTAGCGGAATTTGCGCGCCGCCGAACCGCTCGCAGTGAACAGGCTGGCCTGGTTACCGTAGCTACCCTGATTGATCAAGGCGATCGCTTCCTCCAGGCTATTAACCTGCATGATGCCCAGCACCGGTCCAAACACCTCGGTCCGGGCAATCTCGCTGCCGGGTTGTACGTTCACCAGGATGGTTGGTCGGACGAAGGTTCCTTTCTCGTACTTCGGGATGACGGTTCCGCGCCCGTCCACGGGCAGCCCCGCGCCTTCGGAAACCCCGCTGCCAATCAGCTCTTCAATCCGTCTCTGGCTGACCGCGTTGATCACTGGACCCATCTGTACCTCCTCATCCAGGCCATAGCCTACCTTCCGGCTGGCCGCCGCATCGCAGATGCTCTCCACAAACGCATTGTGCGCATCCCCAACAGTCACTGCCAGTGATGTGGCCAGGCAGCGCTGGCCGGCGCAGCCAAAGGCCGAATCGGCCGTGATCTTGACCGCCATTTCCATATCCGCGTCCGGCAGGATTACCACCGGGTTTTTCGCCCCACCCTGGGCCTGCACTCGTTTCCCAGCTTCGGCTGCCCGCCGATAGATATAGCGGGCCGTGGCGGTCGCACCGACGAAGGTCACCGCCCGGATGGTTGGGTGTTCCAGAATGCCGTCCACGGATGCTTTTGCGCCATTGACCAGGTTGATCACCCCTTTGGGTAGCTCGAGCTGTTCGATCAGCCGGAACATCAATTGCATGGTCAGGGGTACTTTCTCGGATGGTTTGATCAGGTAGGTATTACCGCAGGCCAGTACATACGGGAGGTACCAGAAAGCGATCATGCCGGGGAAGTTGAAGGGTGCAATGCTGGCGCACACGCCCACCGGCTGGCGCAGCAGCATCTCATCCAAACCGGATGCGATATCTTCGGCGATCTCGCCCTTCGCCATCATCGGGATGCCGCAGGCCACTTCAACGTTCTCGATGGCCCGCCGCATTTCGCCGGTGGCTTCTTCGAGCGTCTTGCCGCTTTCCATTGTGATTGTGCGCCCGATCTCAACCAGGTTTGCTTCCAGCAGAGTCTTGAGTTTGAACAGGTATTGGATGCGTTCCTGGGCCGGTGTGCGTCTCCAGGCTGGCAAGGCCTGCGCGGCTGCCCGTGCGGCTGCATCCACCTCGGCGTTGCCGCACAGCGGTGTGCGCGCCAGCAGTTCGCCCGTCGCCGGGTTGAGTACTTCGAAGAAATCCATACACTGCGGCTCAACCCATTCCCCACCGATGTAATTCATGATTTTCTGCATGTCTGCCTCCCGGACTGATTAATGGCCTTCACAATGTAGGAGTTGGGGACCATCCCAAAATCTTCCTCCGCCCGCCGTTGGGCGGGGAGTCGGATGGTGGGATTACATGCGAAGCCATGCGATCCTAAGGAACTTTGTTGTATATAATACAACCATATTGTATAATAATCAACAATGGCTGAGATACAATCGCTCGCGCGTGGGTTGAAGATCCTGGATATCCTGGGCCTGGCCCAGGATGGAGTCAGCATCACCGAGCTGGCCGAACGCCTCGGGGTGGATAAAGGCAGCGCATCCCGCCTGGTGGCCACCCTGGTAAATTTCGGTTACGCCGAAAAAGATGAGCAGACCCGCCGCTTTCACCTTGGTCCCCAGGTGGTACCGCTCAGCCGCAGCGTTCTGGCACGTTTATCCATGCGCGAAGTGGCCAAACCATTCCTGCACGTGTTGATGGAACGCACCGGCGAGTGCGTCCATCTGGCGGTTCCGGCGCAGGGCAAGGTGCTTTATGTTGACCAGGTGGAATCGCCAGCCACCCTGCGGGTCAATGCCCAGGTGGGCACGATGAACCCGCTTCACTGCACTGCCCTCGGCAAGGCCCTGCTGGCCTTCGGCGATCTGGATATGCCATCCACACTAGAAGCCTTCACCCCGCACACTCTGACAAATTCGGACCAGTTGTGCAAGAACCTGGAGCAGGTGCGCTTCCAGAGATATGCTGTGGATGACGAGGAGTTCGACCTGGGGGTGCGCTGCATTGCCGTACCGGTCTTCGATTTCCGCGGCAAAGCTGCCGCTTCGATCGGTATTTCCGGCCCGGCCACGCGTGTCACCATCGAGCGGCTGCCCGAACTGGCCGCTATTGTGGTCGAGATCGGGCAGGCGCTCTCGGAACGCATGTCTTTTATCCGTGCTGATTCGCCTGCGAAATAAATCGCAGGCATTTTTTGTCGATTTCGAGGCCCTCATGAATCCTTCCTTCCGGCCATCCAATGAAGAATTGGCCAGCCAGCGCAGCCAGCACGCCGCCGCGGCTGCCGCGCATAGCCTGCCCGCCCGCCTCGATCTGACTCTCTCCGAGGCGTTGGTGCTGGGCCTGTTGCGGCAGGAAGTCCGCACCTTTTTCACCGTCTTCGGGCATGGTTCAACCGAAGTCGGGGAGGTTCTGCGTATTTACCAACAGGCCGGGCTGGTCAGGATCTACGGCCTGCGCAGCGAGATCGAAGCCTCGCATGCTGCCACCGCCTTGCGCTGGGTCACCGGCGAAAAGGCGGCTGTGGTTACTTCCATCGGGCCTGGTGCGCTGCAAGGTCTGGCCGCCTCGCTGGTGCCCGCGTCGGATGGCCTTGGCGTCTGGTACCTGTGCGGCGACGAAACCACCGAGGATGAAGGCTTCAACATGCAGCAAGTGCCCCGGCACGCCCAGGGGTTGTTCCTGCAAATGGCCGCCAGCCTGGGCCAGGCTTATTCGTTGCATACTCCCCTGGCATTGCCAACCGCCTTACAGCGCGGTGCCGCTACCGTTGACCATCCCACTCGCCCCGGCCCCTACTACCTGTTAATGCCGATGAACACCCAGGCCGCCTGGCTCCCGGGTTTCAACCTGGATGAACTGCCTGAAGCGTATCCTATTTCCCTGGGCGCCGCGCAAGCGGATTATGCCCAGGCCGCCCAATGGATTCATGAGGCGCAGCGTGTCATTGTCAAGGTTGGCGGCGGCGGGCGTAATGCCGGCTCCGAGTTGATCAACCTGCTCGAGCGCTCCGGCGGGGTGCTGGTGCATACACCCATTGCCACAGGCTGCATCCCCTATCGCAATCCGCACAACCTGGGCGTGGGTGGTTCGAAAGGGTCTATCCCCGGCAATTACGCCATGGAGAACGCCGATCTGTTGATCGCAATCGGGACCCGCGCCGTCTGCCAGTCGGACTGCTCGCGCACCGGCTACCCGAATGTGCGGCAGGTTATCAACCTGAATGCCGATCTGGAGGATGCCAGTCATTACCACCACACCCTGGCCCTGGTCGGGGATGTGCGCCGGACACTGAAAGAACTGAACGAAGCCTTGCAGAAGGGCGGCGGCGACAAATCCGCCTGGCTGCAGGCCTGCGCTGCCCAAAAAGCCGTCTGGCAAACGTTCAAATCGGAACGCTTCATCCATCCCATTCTACAGGACGAGTATTGGGGTGCTCCCGTGCTAACCCAGCCGGCCGCCATCCAGATTGCCACCATTTGGGCCAAAGCCCGGGGCGCAGTCTGTTTCTTCGATGCCGGGGATGTGCAGGCCAACGGCTTCCAGATCGTCGAGGATGACCATCCCGGCCAGACTTTTACCGAAACGGGCGCCTCCTATATGGGCTTTGCCGTCTCGGCTTTGCTGGCCACCGGCGTTGCCACCAAAACCTTCTACGGCCTGGCATTAACCGGGGATGGCTCCTTCACCATGAATCCTCAGATCCTGATCGATGGCAGCCAGCATGGTGCGCACGGCTGCATCCTGCTGCTCGACAACGGGCGTATGGGCGCTATTACTGGCCTGCAGGAAGACCAATATGGCGCCGGTTTTGCCACCTGGAATACTCTCAAAGTAGATTACGTGCGCTGGGCCAGTGCCATCCCCGGGCTGCTGGCGCTGGAGGGTGGAGGCACGCCCGAAACGCTTCATGCGGCCCTGGAACAGGCCGGGAAGCATACCGGCCTGGCGCTCATCCACGTGCCGGTCTATTACGGCCCCGATCCACTGGGCGGAATGGGCGTGTATGGCCGCTGGAACGTCGGCAACTGGTGCGAGGATGTCCAGAAATTGCGCCACGAGATCGGGTTGTAGAGAAAAGAACAATATGCAAAAAGCAAAAGAGGGCTTATGAAGTCTTTGACGCCGGAAAAGATTTCCGAACTGGAAGAGCTCGCCCGCCAGCTGCGTGTGGATAGCCTGCGGCTGATCCACCGGCGCGGAGCCGGGCATCCGGGTGGGGCACTCTCGGCCGCCGAGATCATGGCAGTTCTGTATTTCCACCACCTGCATGTCGACCCTGCCCATCCCGATTGGGAGCTACGTGATCGCTTCGTCCTCAGCAAGGGCCATGCCTCGGCACTGCTTTACTCCGCCCTGGCCAGGCGCGGCTTCTTTGCATTTTCCGAACTGGATAATTGGGGCGAGTTGAACTGCCCGCACCAGGGTCATCCCGACCGGTTTAAGACACCCGGTGTGGATATGACCAGCGGTCTGCTGGGTCACGGGGTGGCGGTCGGGGTCGGGCTGGCGCTGGCTGCCCGGCTGAAAAAACAGTCTCATCGCACCTACATCCTGCTGGGCGATGGTGAGTGCCAGGGCGGGATTGTCTGGGAAGGTGCCGTTACCGCTGCCAAGTACCGCCTTTCCAACCTGACCGCCATCCTGGACAATAACGGCGTGCAACTGGATGGTTCCGTGCAGGAAGTCATGCCGCTCGAGCCGCTGGCAGAAAAATGGAAGGCCTGCAACTGGCACATCATCGAAATAAACGGGCACTCGATCCGGGATGTGGCCGAAGCGCTGGATCTGGCCGGGGAGATTCACGATCGCCCGGCGATCATCTTGGCCCACACCACCAAGGGCAAAGGCGTCTCGTTCATGGAAAACCAGTCTTACTGGCACGGAAATGTACCCGATGCTGTGCAACTCAAACAGGCTTTGATGGAACTGGGGGAGGCCATCCATGACTGAGCTTTCGATGCGGGAGGCCTACGGGCGGGCACTGGCGGAGTACGGCATCCGGCACCCGGAAGTGGTGGCCCTGGACGTGGATACCTCCAGTTCCACCCTCTCTAGCTTTTTTGCGGAGCGTTTCCCTGAACGTTTCTTTAACATTGGCATCGCCGAGCCCTGCATGGTGGACATAGCCGCCGGCCTGGCGCTGGGTGGCCTGATCCCATTCATTAACGGCTTTGCCTCCCTATTATCCCTGCGGGCGCTGGAACAGATCCGCACCTGTGTCTGCTATGCCCGCACCAATGTCAAGATTGCTGCCAGCTATGCCGGGCTCTCGGATTTCAAGGATGGCGCCACACATTACTCCATCACCGACCTGGCCAACCTGCGCGCCCTGCCCGGCATGACCGTGATCGTCCCGGCGGACGCGGCCGAAACGGCCGCCTGGGTGCCGCTGGTGGCGGAGTTTGATGGCCCAGTCTACCTGCGCATCAGCCGGGCCGGGGCGCTGCCGGTCTTCCAGGCTGGCACAAAACTGGAAATCGGCCGGGGGCTGACCCTGCGTAATGGGAAGGATCTGACGCTCGTAGCCACCGGCGCGATGGTCGGGCGCTCTGCCCGGGCAGCCGAAGAATTGGCGATTCTTGGCATCGATGCACGCCTGGTGGAGCTCCATACGCTCAAGCCACTCGATCGTGACCTGCTACTCCAGTCGGCCGCGGAGACCGGTGCGCTGGTTACTGCCGAGGAACATAATATTATTGGCGGGTTGGGCAGTGCAGTGGCCGAAACGCTCTCGGAGGCGTATCCTGTACCGTTGGAGCGTGTTGCTATCCATGACAGGTTCTGCCCAACCGGGCGCAACCTGGATACCCTGATGGATGCCTGCGGGTTGTCGGTGGCGGAGATCGTTTCAGCGGCGAAGAGTGCGCTGCTAAGAAAAAATAACCGGAGATAGAAGAAGATAAACATTTGATGTTTCTTAAACAAATATCATTTCATCGGAAAATATCCCATTTATCTCTGTTCATCTCTGGTGAATTGTTTTAAGGAGCAACCATGAAGATTGCCGTCATCAATGAGACCAGCGCGGCGGATAAGAATGCTGATATCCTGAAAGCACTAGCCGGCCGCGGCCACGAAATCCTCAACCTGGGCAACACCACTGGCAGTGATATGCCTGGCCTGCTCTACATCCATACCGGCCTGATGTCGGCTTTGTTGTTGAACTTTAATTTGGTTGATTTCGTGGTGGGCGGCTGCGGAACCGGATTGGGTTATCTCAATTCGGTCATGCAGTACCCGGGTGTCTTTTGCGGGCACCTGCTCACTCCGCTGGATGCCTTCCTTTTCGCCCGCATCAATTCCGGCAACTGTGTATCGCTGGCCCTCAACCAGGGCTACGGCTGGGCCGGGGATGTTAACCTGCGCCTGATATTCGATAATCTCTTTACTGCTGAGACCGGGATGGGCTATCCGCCCCAGCGAGCCGAACCACAGCGCCAGGCGCGTGCGCTGTTGAAACAGGTCTCCGGCGCGACCCACCGGCCCATGCAGGAGATTCTGGCGGCCCTGCCAGAAGATGTCCTCCGCCCGGCGCTGACTTTTCCAGCCTTCCGTCCACTGCTGGAACAGGCTGCTTGGGCGAATGCGGGCCTTCGCCCACTGCTCGAGAAAATATTGTGATGATATCTTTCATCAAGAATAACGCGAGAATTGTTCCGCCTTCTGGTTCACATACTAGATAAGATTTCCAACGCGCTAATGCCCTATAAATTGATTTCCTGTTTTATTTTTTTGCCTGCATCGTCCAGCGGTGCTCTTCCGCTGGACACCTCTACCTTCGGCGTGAGTGGCGCAGGCATAGCCTAACCTGGTGGTCGAGAACGATCAATCGCATCAAACAAAGAGGAGAATGCAATGGATGAAAAGACCGGCAAGCTACCTACCCGCACCAAGGTTTTCTACGGCATCGGTGATCTGGGCAACGCCCTAGTCAACTCGGCGATCCAATTCTTCCTGATGAAGTTCTTCACCGATGGCGCGCTGATTCTGCCAGCGCTGGCCGGCAACGCCCTGCTGATTGGCAAGATCTGGGATTCCATCAACGACCCGCTGTTTGGCTGGATCACCGACAAGGCCAAGTCGCCGCTCGGAAAACGCCGGGTCTTCATGATCTACGGGGCTATTCCTCTGGCAATTTCGGTGGCCCTGATCTGGTTTGTCCCGCCAGGCATCGGCCAGGTGCTAACCTTCATCTGGATTGCCGTCACTTTCTCCCTCTTCAGTTCGCTCTGGTCAATGACCAATGTCCCCTATTATGCCCTGACATCAGAGCTGACCGATGATTACGATGAGCGCTCCAGCCTGACTACTGTCCGCATGGTCATGTCAGTTCCGGCTTTCCTGGTTGGCGCGGCGCTCACACCCGTCATTGTCGGCCTGTTCGCCTTGCAGCGCACCGGCTGGGCTTTTGTCGGCATCCTTTATGGAGTCATTTGCGCTGCTTCGCTGCTCATTTCATCCTCAGGCTTCCGGGAGCGGAAAATGCAGGCCGCCACCACCCGCGGCGAAGCCTCGCCGTTCAAATCGCTCGCCCAGGCGCTCAAGAACAAGCCCTTCGTCTGGATCAGTTTGACTTATTTCGTCATCAATATTTCCTTCTCCTTGATCGAGATATTGATGGCTTATTACGTTCAATACCAGCTTAAAATGACATCCCAGATTTCACTGGTAATGGGATTGCTGCTGATCTGTGTCACCATTTCCCTCCCGTTCTGGCAGTGGCTCAGCCGCAAGATGGATAAGGGCCCGGCTTATGCCATCGGCATGGGCATCGGAGCGTTGTCGGTGGTTATTACTTTCTTCATGCCGCATAGCGCCACGCCTTTGATTTACCTGGTCTCCATCCTGGCCGGCTTCGGGTTTGCTGCCAACTGGATCTTCCCCTGGGCCATGATCGCGGATGTGTCCGATTTTGACCGCCTGGAGACAGGCCAGCAGCGCAGCGGCATGTATTATGGCGTCTGGGGCCTGGCGACCAAGGTATCGCAAGCCCTGGCGCTTGCCGCGGTCGGCTGGATTCTGACCGGCTTCGGCTACGTGGCCAATGTCGAGCAGACGCCGCATGCCCTGCTCGGCATCCGCCTGTTCTTTGGGATCGTACCGGCCGCTCTGATTGCCGTTGCTTTGCCGTTCCTGTTTTTCTATCCGATCACCCGCAAGAGCCATACGGAAGTGCGCCTTAAATTGGAAGCCATGGACGCTGCCGCAGGCGCTGACAAGCCGGTTAAACCGCCTGATTTGAAAGAGGAGAAAACTTTATGAATCCGATTCGTGTTGCCATTGTCGGCTGTGGTCGTATTTCCGGCCTGCATCAAATGGGCTACCAGGGGCGCGAGGATGCCAAAATTGTGGCGGTCTGCGACAGCAATAAAAGCACTGCAAGGAAAAAGGCCAAAGAGTGGGGTGTGGAAAAGGTCTATGGTGATTATCAGCAGGTGCTGGAAGACAAGGAAATTGACCTGGTGGAGTTGCTTACCCCCCATCACCTGCATTGCCATATGACCGTTCAGGCCTGCCAGGCCGGCAAGCATGTCTCGGTGCAGAAGCCCATGGCGCTCTCCGCCGCCGAGGCCGATGAGATGATCGCGGCCGCCACCAAAGCTGGCGTGACTCTGCGCGTTTATGAGACCTTCGTTAACTATGCCCCGGCTGTGCGAGCCAAAGCGATGGTCGATGCCGGTGAAGTTGGCGACATCCGAGCCATCCGCCTGCATGTTTCCACCGGAACCGGGGATACCGCCTGGAAGGTGCCGCTCTCCGCCTGGTTATGGCGTTTCAACGAAAAGCAGTGCGGCGGAGGACCGATGGTATTTGACCACGGTTATCATCTGTTCTCGCTGGCCTATTACCTGGGCGGCCCGGTGGAAAAAGTATATGCCTGGATTGACCAGACGCCGGTGGCCGAAGCAGCCGGGATCGTCAAGATCGACACACCGGCCATGATCATGTTCCAGTACCAGTCCACGCGTCGCTATGGCCTGCTGGATATCGAACACACGCCCAAGATGCGCATCTACTCGGATTACTACGCTGACGACGATCGCATCGAAGTGATCGGCGACAAGGGCATCATTTTCATTAACCGCTACACCACCAAGACAGTTGACCTGCCTCCTTTGATGATTTTCAAGGATGGCAAGACAACCCCGGTGCCGGTCGAAGGCGTGGAGTGGCACGACAGTTTCATTGCCACCACGCAGGATTTTATTGAGCAGCTCAAGGTCGGCGGCCAGCCGCGGCTGGACGGTCCAACCGGCAAGGCGGTGCTGCAGTTCACACTGGCAGCCCTGCAGTCTGCTGCCACTGGCAAGGAAGTCCGGCCGGATGATGTTAAATCGCTGATCTGCAGCATGCCCATGCTTAAATTCCTTGAAGGCTTTGTCTGGGGAGCCATCCCGGCTGTCTACCAGATCGAGGACACATGGTGATGGATAATTTCGAATGGGCGCTTGGATATCGCATGCGTTTCGGGCTTGTGTACGTGGATTAAGTCACCCAGAAACGCATTATCAAGGATTCCAGCCACTGGTACAGCAATGTCATTCGCAACAACGGTTTCGACACGGAGGCAAAATGCGAAAATTGTTCCTGCTGGTAGCGCTCATCTGTATGTTCGTTCCGGTTTTGTCTGCCCGCGCTGCCGGCCTGTCATTGAATATTTATTATGCTGGCCCGGATGGGGGCGTACGCACCGCGCTGGGATTGGATAAGGATGTGCGTTTTACATCGGATCCGGCCCTGGCGGACGTTTTTGTCCTGAATGGCCAGATCCCCAGCGTTGACGCTGCATCCATCCACGCGCGCGTGCAGGGCGGCGCCGGTCTGCTGCTGGTGCTCGGCCCGAACCTGACCGGTCAAGCAGTTGGGAACCTGCTGGGGGGGCCGATCAGGCTGGTGGCGAAAAATAGTCCGCTCAGCCTGGCGCCGCTGGCAGGCAGCCCGGATAGCGTGGTCAAATCAGTCATCTGGGATAGCGCGCCACAGGTGCGCGAGCGTTTTACCTTAAGCGGGAGCCGATTAACCGCCCTGGTGACCGGCTTCGAGGACAACTCCCTGGTGCTTGGGACCCAAAAAATTGGCAGCGGACAGGCCTTCGTTCTGACCGCCTTCCTGGATAGCAATACCAACACCGAATTACAACAATGGCCTTACTTTTAATTACCTGGTTTATCACCTGGCATCGCGCGCCGCCGGCCGGACGCCGATGTCTTTTGCCGATTATCCGGCCTCTCCGGTGCCCCACCAGGCCGAGCAAACCGTGCTGGTAGCACTGATGGCGGTGGTTCTTACAACCGCAGTTGTGGCTTTTTTGCTGGTGCGGCGTTACAGCATGGCCCATCCGGAAGAGCTGGATGCGATTGTAGTCAACCGGGAGGAGTATGCCACCAAGGAGGCGCACACCGCCTGGGAGGAGATCGGCTTTCACCGCCCGCTGGGCGGATTCTTCATGATGCTTTTTCTGGGGTTGCTGCTGTTCGTACCCATCATCATCTACCAGAACCTGATCCTGCCGGTTTACATCCTGCCCTCGGCGCAGGCGCTCGGCATGTGGGGCCGGGTGTTGCAGTTCTTCACCGTCATCTTTACCTTCTTTGAAATGGGCACCAGCACTGCCTTCATAAAATATCTCTCAGAGTACCGCATCAATGATCCGCGCAAGGGTATCATGTTCGGGCAGGTTTTCGTCTGGTGGCAGGCGCTCTCAGGCGCTTTCCAGACCGCCCTGGTGGTGATCCTGGCTTGTACTGTGCTGCCGCGCACGGCGTATGCGATTTATGCCTGGAGTGTCATTGTCCACATGTTCATCAACATCCCGGGATTCTATCGCATCATGCGGCACGCTCTGACCGGGTTGCAGCGCTCGGACTACGCCCAGGTAATCGACCTGGGCTGGTCGCTGGTTTTCCAGATGTTTGCCCAGCCGGTCTTTGTGGGCATCATGCTGTTATGGGGCCACACGCACCCGGCCTTTGGCACCACCATGAGCGGGCTGATCGGCTTGGGCATTGCCGGTTACGCCGTGGAAGTCATGTCTTTTGGCCTGGGCTTGTTTCTGTACAAGCGTCTGGGCTACAGCGCGCGTATCTACTTCCTGGCGCATTTTGATTGGGCTACCGTCTGGAAATCCTTCCGCTTCGGTGTTTTTGAAATGCTTGGGTCAGGTGTCTGGGCGCTGGGTCAATCGCTCGAGATCCTGGTCACCCAGTCCCGCCTGGTCAACTACTCCGAAGTGTGGGGCAACTGGGTGCTGGCACAGAATTTTGTGTATGGTTTCAATGCGGTTGCCAGCCTGTACGAGGGTCTGATGCCTTCGATTTCAGAGGCGATTTCGCATGGAAAGAAGATGCTCGGCCAGTACTATTCATCCATCGCTTATAAGTGGGGCGGGCTGCTGTGTGCCATGCTGGCCTCCATGATGCTGGCGGTCGCCGACCGCTTCATCCTGGGCGCCAGCGGGCCGGAGTTCGTACGCGCGGCGCTTTATGCCACCCCGCTGCTTTTGTGGGGCGCACTCCAATGCGGAACCTGGGTAAGCGACATGGTACAGCGCGGCTCCAACCACCCCTGGCTGATAGCAGTAATGACCCTGGTGGAACAAACTATCCGCATCGGCCTGGCTGTGCTGCTTCTGAAGCAACTCCAAATTTATGCCTTGATCATAGCATATTTCGCCGGAATCCTGACCAAGGAAATCCTTTCCTATTTTGTGAACGGCCGGGTCTGCTTCCGCCAGCGTTTCTACGTCTGGCAGTCATTGATCGCGCCGATCCTGGCTGGGCTGGTCAACTATGCACTGCTGCGCTGGGTGACCGGGCTGATCTGGCAGAATGACCAGCTTACCAGCGTGCTGATCTTCTTTATTGCGCTGGTCCCATCCTACCCGGTCTACGCCTTCCTGTACGCCTTCTTCGGGGGCTGGGATGATGATACCCTGGAGGAGGTCCACCGGGCCGCTTCACTGGCAGGCTTCATGAAGCCGCTGGCCTGGCTGTTCTGGGCGGCTTCCATTGTGGGGGCGCGCATCAGCCCGCTGCACGGGCGCTTCCCGATCACCAACCGCGCAGAGGCCCTGGCCGAGGCCAAGGCACTGCAGGCGGAGCGGGTCAGCCTGGTGTAGGAATTAATCGACAGGGGCTGTCTAAAAAGGTCGTGAAAATATTCGGAGACCGCCAGATGTGGTGGTCTCCGAGTTCATTTTTCCATCAGGGTGCGGTGGAATACTATTCCGCCTTGCTTTTAGGGTAGCCCCATTGTTTAAGGGGTAATCTACCAGCAAGGGGCTGTCGTTTAATCCCCGGGATTTTCCTCTTTGCTGGCAGAGGGCAGGAGCTGAAGCGGTTCGCCCTGGGGCTGGTCCAACTGGGGCTCGGTTTCCTGTCCGTGAATGTAGCGCTTGCCGCGCAGCAGGGAAGCAAAAGCTGCAATGATGGAGAGTGCCACAGAGATCGAAAAGGCGATGCGCAGGCCAAAGTCAAAAGGCCCTGCGATCAGGTTAGGGAAGAAAGACTTGCCAAGCAGCAGGGCTTGCGAGGCCGCCGGCAGGCCTTGCAGCACAGCCGCCGGTAAAAGGGTTTTCATGGGGTTGTAGCCGAGGAAAGCCGCAAACAATGCTCCGGTGGGAGGCAGGTTGGCCACCTGCGTGGCAACGCTGGCCGGAATGCCAGCCTGGGTAAGGCCCTGGAATAAAGCAGTCGGCAGGTGTGCCGCCAACCCGACGGTTACCATGGTAAAGATCCAGGTGATGCTGATGGTATTGGCAGTATTCTGGAAGGTGGCGCGCATGCCGGACGAAGCGCCGCGGTGTTCGGGTGGGACCGAGTTCATGATGGCGGTAGTGTTGGGAGCGGCGAACATGCCCATGCCCATACCGATAATTAGAATAGCCAGTGCGAAAGCCGGATAAACGAAGTTCGTTGGTACCAATAATAATCCGCCGAAACCGGCTGCGGTAACCAGCATCCCGGCGGTGGAGAAAGTTCGGGCGCCAAACTTGTCTGAAAGATAACCGCTCAGCGGCCCCATCAGCAGGAAGCCGATCGTCAGCGGCAGCATATAGATCCCGGCCCATAGCGGTGTATCTTCAAAGGAATAACCATGCAGGGGCAGCCAGATGCCCTGCAGCCAGATGATGATCATCAGGTTCAGGCCGCCGCGAGCCAGGGAGGCCAGGAACCCGGCGATATTGCCAGCGGTGAACATCCTGATCTTGAACAACTCGAGCCGGAACATGGGCTCCGCGACATGCTGCTCCACATAGACGAACGCCCCGAGCGCCAGCGCGCCCCCGATCAGGCACGCCAGTACAAAAGGACTGCCCCAGCCCATGGGTGAATTTCCGTAGGGCTGGATCCCATAGGTGGTGCCAACCAGCAGGGCGGTCAGGCCCAGGGCGAAGAGGATATTACCGGGAATATCGAGGCGCTGGTTCTTCCGGATGGTGGCCGTTTCGTGCAGGGCCAGATAGGCCCAGATGGTGCCGCCGACGGAAAAAGGAACGCTGACGAGGAAGATATAGCGCCAGTTGATGGCTGCAAGTACTCCACCGGCCAGCAGGCCGACGAACGTGCCGGTTGTACCGGCAATCATATTGATGCCCATGGCCATGCCGCGCTGTTCGGGCGGGAAGGCATCCGTTATTATGGCCGTGGAATTGGCCATCAAGAAGGCACCCCCGACCGCCTGGACCAACCGGAAGATGATGATTTGCATGGCCGCACCATTGCCGGTGCCATGCACCAGATACAGCAGGATCGAGCCGACTGCAAAAATGGCAAAGCCCAGGTTGTACATACGCACCCGGCCAAACATATCCGAGATGCGGCCAAAGGTGACCAGGAGTGTAGCCGTGACAACGAGATACCCCATCAATGTCCAGAGCAGGTAGTCAGTTTCTCCGCGCGCCAGGGGGTTAATGCCAATGCCGTGGAAGATGGCCGGCAGGCTGATCTCAACGATGCTGCCATCCAGCATCGCCATGAAGATTCCCAAAGTGGTGTTGGTGAGGACGATCCATTTGTAAGCAAGGCGTCCTTTGGAAATATCAGCTTTCTCTTGCATGAACTCTCCTTACATTACCATGATGTGAAGTGTCGATCAGAAATCCAGAAAAGGACGGTATTTTGTAATTCCGTGCCCAAAATACAAACTCCTCTCGAATTTTCGGAGGAGGTCCTTCGTGCGACTGCTCATTATACCAACCTGATGCTAACATGATTATTAAAGACAGGTTAGACCTGCGACCCTATCAAATTTCAGAAGAAGGCTGCAATTTGAGCATATGCTGTCGCGTAGCATACCCGCAGGGTGCGAGAGAGCTCATGCTCAAATTGCTTTTCGTCATCCGTATCATAACAACGACCGTTGCTGTTATTGGATGGAAAATGATACGTCTGCGGGCATGCCGGATTTGATCTTTTCAGAGGAATCATTTAGTTGGAGCCGGATGGCGTAAACGGTCGATTGGCTGGCTGAGACCGCCTTGGTGGTGCGAGGCAGGAATTCCGGCTGGCTGGAAATATAGGCAACCGTGGCAAGAAAGGCCTGACCGGGGAAAGAATCAACAGTAACAGTAGCTGTCTGTCCCAGTTTGATATTCTTATAACTATTCTCGGCGATGTAAACAGTAATGGTCAAATCGTTCATGCGCGCCAGGGAAAGCAGTTCGCTGGAGGGATTAACCACATCGCCAGGGTCGACGCTGCGTGTCATCACCAAACCATCCACCGGGGCAGTAATGGTCATTTGCCCGATCTGGTCGTTCAACAGGGCGAGGTTGGCCTGGGCTGTCTCGACGTTGATCCTGGCCTGTTCCAGTTGCATGATCCCGGCCCCGGTGGCATTGGCGGGGATCGGAGCCCCGTTGAGAGCATCCAGGTAGGTCTGGTCCTCCGCCAGCCGGTCATTGGCCAGCGCCAGGGCGGCCGTCTTCAGATCGACCTGTTCCTGGTTGGGTACACCCGTCCATAGATTATAGTTAGCCAGGGCATTGTCGTAAGCCAGCTGGTACTTATAAAAATTCTGGTAGGCGGCTGCCCGGTCGCTCGGACTCAAATGGTTGTTGTACTTGACTTTATCGTAAACAAGTTGGGCCTTGTTAAGGGCATTTTGGGCCAGCCACAGATTGGCCTGGGCGCTCTGAATGGCATCGGCGTTGTTGGTGAAGTATTTCTGCGTATTCAGCGCCTGCTGGGCATCATCAATCGCCTGTTTATCATGGGCGATGGCGGCCTGCTGATTGGCAATGACCATGGGCGAGGCCAGTTTCTGCAAGGATAATTTGGCTGTTTGCAGGTTAGCTGCCGCAATGCTCTGTTGGATTTTAAGCGTGCTGTCGTCCAGTTTAACCAATGTCGTGCCGGCTTTGACAATATCACCTTCCTGGAAATCCACTTCGAGGACCTTCCCCGGCAGCTCGGGTGCAATGGATAGAACGGTTGTTTCCACGGTGCCCGAAGCACTCAGGATTCCCGGTGTAGCCTTGGCGGTTGGATCGAGCAGGGTATTCCAGGCAATCGTCAGGGAACCGGCCGGGCGAACCCAGAAATACCAGCCAGCCGCCACAATCACGGCAACTGCCAGGATGACTCCAATCCAAACTCCAAGTTTTCGATTTGTTTTCATAATACTATTCCTTTCCAACTCATCTCAGAACCTATCAGAAGATTCGGGAGGGGTTCGCGTTTTGCATGTAGGCACTCAAAATATGGTTCTTCCATAGTTTCAGATAATACCTTAGCGGTCCAGCAGGGAGGCCTTGCCGCGATGCGCCAGTAAGGTAAATACATCCTCCAGCGAGGACTCGACTGTTTCGACGGATTGGACATTGATATTTTGCCGGGAAAGCGCCGCACTCAGGCTTTCGGCCGTCCAATGCTGAGGATCAACGATCACGTGGGCCCGATCACCATGCAGGCTGGCCTGTGCCACCCCCTCCATCCCGCTCAGACATTCGACCGCCTCCAGAAGTGGGGTGGCTGCCAGGTCCCATGCGGCTCCAGACAGATAAGTGGATTTGAGCGCGCGCGGGGTATCGAAGGCCATCAACTTGCTGCGGTACATGAAACCTACCCGGCTGCAGTGCTCGGCTTCGTCCATGTAATGCGTGGTGATGAAGACGGTTGTGCCCTCGAAGGCAAACTGGTAAATCAGGTCCCAAAACTCCCGCCGGGCAACCGGATCCACGCCGCTGGTGGGCTCGTCCAGGAAGAGCAGGGGCGGACGATGCAGCATGGCGCAGCCCAGGGCCAGGCGTTGGCGCCAGCCACCCGACAGGCTGCCCGTCATGGTTTTCGGGCGGCTTTCCAACCCGGCGGTGCGCAGGATTTCCTGGATGCGTGCTTTTTCTGTGGCCCGGGGGATTTCGTAGACCCCGGCGTAAAACTGCAGGTTCTCCAGCACGGTCAACTCATCATAGAGCGAAAATTTTTGGGACATGTAGCCGATATTCGGCTTGATGGCTTCGGCATCCTTGACGATATCCATGCCCATGATCCTGGCGGTGCCTTCGGACGGCATCGACAGGCCGCAGAGCATGCGGATGGTGGTGGTCTTGCCGCTGCCGTTGGGACCGAGGTAGCCGATCACTTCGCCCGGTTTTACGGTAAAAGAGATGTGGTCCACGGCAACAAACTCATTAAAGCGCTTGGTCAATCCCTGTACTTCCAGGGCCGGGGTATCAACTGCCATTGGTTCTTTCTTCCATTTCCAATAACTGGATGAAAACATCCTCGAGGGAGGGCGCGACGGGGTAAAGGTGGGTAAGAGGAACACCTGCGGCCGCCAGACGTCCAGGCAAGCGCGCCAGGGGTCCTTCGGGCGCTCGCACGCGCAGGTGCAGGTACTCGCCAAAGGTATGCACGTCTTCCACGTCCGGGTCTTCCGATGCGATCTTGCGGGCGGCCATGCTCTGTTCGGTGGCCAGCTCCAGAATTTTGCCGTTCAGACCTTTCATCAAGTCGCGCGGGGCGCCGGATATGAGGGCACGACCGTGGTTCATGAAGATTACCCGGTTGAAGCGCATGGCTTCATCCATATAGGGTGTGCTTACCAGCACGGCCGAGCCGGCCCGCAGCAAGCCGATCAATAAATGCCAGAATTCCTGGCGGGCCACCGGGTCGACCCCACCGGTTGGCTCGTCCAGCAACAGAACCTTTGGGCGATGGATGAGAGCCGTGGCCAGGCCGAGCTTTTTCTGCATGCCCCCCGAAAGGGCAATGGCCGGGCGGTTGGCAAATTCCTCCAACCCGGCAAAGCGCAACAATTCCTGCGAACGCTGCTTGCGTTCGGCGTTGGGGATGTTGAAAACCTCGCCGAAAAAGTCCAGGTTTTCCCTTACTGTCAGGTCGCCGTACAGGCTAAAGCGCTGTGCCAGGTAACCCAGGTGCTCGCGTGCTTTTTCCACCTGAGCAGGCAGCGGGTAGCCGGCCACGCGGATCTGGCCGCTGGTGGGCTCGAGGGCGCCGACCATCAGGCGGATGGCAGTGGTCTTGCCAGCCCCATCCGGGCCCACCAGGCCAACCATTTCGCCTGCCTGCACCTGCAGGTTCAACCCGTCGACGGCACGTGTCTCCCCGAAGGTCCTGACCAGGTCTTTCGTTTCCAGCAGAATTTCAGGTTCCTTGCTCATTTTGCGTTGAAGACCACATCGGCTGGCATGCCGGGTTTCAATTTTCCAGAGGTGTCAGACAGGGTGAGTTTGACGGCAAAAACGGTGTTCTTGCGGCCTGAGACGGTCTCGACATTGCGGGGGGTGAACTCGGCCTGGTCGGAGATGTAGGTTACGACACCCTTAAAGACAACCCCCGGGAATGAATCGACACTGACATTGGCGGTCTGGCCAAGTACCACTTCGCCGATGCGATCCTCGGGAACATAAACGGTGATGGTCAACTCATCCGTACGACCGACCGTGAGCATGACTGCGCCGGCGTTTACCACGCTGCCGGGTTCGGCATTGCGGGTCATGACCATGCCATTCACCAGGGAGGTGACGGTCATCTTCTTGATTTCATCATCCAGCAGGTTCAGGTTGGCCTGTGCCAATTGAACGGCAATGCGGGCCTGCTCGAGTTGGACGATGCCTGCTCCGGTGGCATTGTCGGGGATCGGGCCGCCCTTCAACACCTCCAGCAAAGCCTGGTCTTCCGGCAGCTTGGCCTGGGCTACCGCCAGTGCAGCTGCCTTAATGTCAAGTTGTTCCGAATCAACTTTCCCGGTCCACAGGTTGTAGTTATACGTGGCGCTATTAAAAGCCGTTTGGGCTGCATACAGTTTCTGGTATGCAGCGGCCTTGTCGGTATTATTATCCGGGCTGCCATTGATGCCGTCGTATGTGGTCTGGGCATCCGACAGGGCTTTCTGGGCCAGGACCAGGCTGGCCTGGGAGTTCCTGACGGCGCTTTGATTGGTCGTGAAGGTGTTCTGGTTGTCGTAGGCCGTCTGGGCATTGTCGATATTCTGTTTATCCTGGGCAATGGCAGACTCGACACTGGCAATGGTGGCAGGGGATGTCAATTGCACCAGGGCGATATTCGTTGTTTCGAGGGTGGATGCGGCAATGGTCCGCTGATCTTTCAGCAGGGTATCATCGAGCTGGGCCAGCACCTCGCCTACATGGACAGTGTCGCCTTCCTGGACATTCACGGAAAGAATTTTTCCAGCGGCTTCGGGAGCAACATTGATCTCTGTCATTTCCACGGTGCCGGAAGCGGTCAGGGCGGTGGCAGAAACCGCCGGCGGATTGAGCAAGTTGTTCCAGGCAGCTGCCAGGGAACCGGCCGGGCGGACCCAGTAATACCAGAGCAGCGCAACCGCCGCCAGGAGTAAAATGACCGGGAAAATAAGCCTTCTAATTCGTTTCATAAGATAGTTCCTTTCTTAATTTATCTATTTTTTATTTGTGTCTGTCCAGAAATTTAAGAGGAGGTCCTTCTGTAATTTTCGGATAGTTAGTTAATCAAGTTTTTTATTGAAGCGCAGAGCGGCGGCTCCCAAAAAGAGGAAGGCAAAAACCATCAATGCGATGATCTGCGGGATAATCATCTCGATGCCAACCCCCTTGATGACAATGGCCCGCAGCATATATATAAAGTAGGTGAGCGGGAATATTTCTCCGACGAGTTGCAAGAAGACCGGCAGCGAGGCAACGGGGAAGATAAAACCCGAGAGCATCATGGCTGGCAGGAGGATCGGCATGGTCATCAACTGGGCTTGCTGTTGCGTTTTGGCGAAGGTGGAGATCAACAGCCCCATGCCCAGGGTGGGCAGCAAGTACAGGCCGGTCATGGCAAACAAGAGCCACAGGCTGCCGCGGATAGGAACCTGGAACCATAACGTGCCGATCAGCAGGATCAGGAGCATATCCATAAAGGAGACAATGATATAAGGGATGATCTTGGCCAAGATCAGCTCCCAACTGCGGATGGGGGTCACGATTAACTGTTCGATCGTACCGCGTTCGCGTTCCCTTACGATGGAAAGGGCGGTCAGGCTGGTGGCAGTCTGGAACAGGATCATGGCGATCAAACCGGGGACAAGGTTGTAGGCTCCGAGCAAGTCGGGGTTATAGAGCACACGTGTGCGCACATCCACCGGCGAGACTCCCAAACCATTAATCCCTGCCAGCGCCAACTTCTGGATTTCGAGCTGGGTGCCATGCGCCTGGCCGGCCAGGGTGGCGGCCGAGAGCACTGCGCTGGCCGTGGTGGGATCGGAGCCGTCGATCAGGACGGAGACCTGGGCAGTATTACCGGAAAGCAGGTTGGTGGTGTAATCGGGCGGGATAGTGATGCCCACCTTGACCTTGCCGGAAGCGATCAGGTTGTCGACTTCTGCATCGGTGGATGCCACGTAGTCAAAGGAGAAATAACCGGTTACCTTGAAGGCATCCAGCAGGGTCCGGCTGGCCTGGCTGTTGCTCTGGTCGAATATCACTGTAGGCACATTTTTAATATCGGTATTATTGGCATAGCCCAGCAATAGCAATTGCAGAACCGGCATGATAAAGATAAAAATGAGGGTGCGCGGGTCGCGCACCATATGGAGTAGTTCCTTCTTGATCAGTGCTCGAAAACGTCTCATTATCTGGCTCCTGGCTGGTTCGTTCTAAAGAATGACTGTGTTTGCTTCATTATTTTTATTTGCCTGAATGGGAGGCTGGTTCAGCCGGCCTCTTCGAAGGCATCCAATACTTTGTTTACAAGGGTGATAAAGGTCTTCCGTTCAGCCTTGCTCAACGGGCTCATGGCCTGTTCCACCCGGCCAAGCATGAATGTGCGGATGGTCTGGAAGGTCTCCTGGCCCTGTGTGGTCAGTTCCACCCGGACGATACGGCGGTCTTTTAGATCTGGCAGGCGCTGGGCGTAGCCGTTATTGACCAGCCAATCCATGGTGCGAGTGGCGGTACTGAGCGGCACTTCCAGGTCGCGGCTGAGCTCGCCCATGGTAATGGGCCCATCGTAGCTGAAGAAAACGGAGGCGGCGTTAAAGAACAGGCCGGCATCCTCGATGCCAGCTTCCCTGCCGGATGGTCGAGATTCGTGGATCTGTTTTTTCAGCGCGGCAAAGTTTTCCGGTGTAACCACTTTGAAGCGGCTGCGCAGACGGACGATTCGCTGCAGCAGCTTGATGGCTTCGGGAGAACTCGAGGGTGCGGAAGGTGTGGGCATAATTTTCAACCTGGTATATTTGCAAATAGAAATACTTTCAGAGCGGAAGCATTCTAACCGTGCAGGGGATGAATGTCAATGCTCATATGTTGATTGCTCATAATATTTTCATATTAAACAGCCTCCTTGGATCTGCCACCCATTGGTAAGATCGTATCATCGATTTTTATATCAATGCATTCATCGCCTAGTTGCTGCTGCAATAAATCCTGCAATGGCTATTGACTTTTTAGGGCAAGCGGCTATACTATCGATTAAGTAAACGATTACTTATAAATGAGCGATCCATGCAAGAAACTGGAACGAAAACGAAAAGGATGAGTGCGGCAGAACGCAGGCAACAGATCATGCAGCATGCCTTCGGCCTGATTCGTGAGCAGGGCTTCAAAACTGTTTCCATGCGGGATATTGCCCGCGCGGCCAGGATCAATGAGGCCTTGATCTACCGGCATTTCCCCACCAAGGAAGCCCTGCTGTGGGCGATCGTCCGGGAGATGATCGAAGCCCAACCGGTCCATCCTTTATCAATAGTGGAGGGTAAGGAGGAATTCAAAGCCCAATTGCAGACGTTTGTGGATTTCTATCTCGAAAAAACGCTGGGAGACCCGTCAATCCTCAGGATCATCCTGTACGCGGTCATGGAAAATTACCCCCTGCCGAACGAGTTCAACTTTCAGAAGGAAGGCACCTTCCTGAACTGGATGTACCAATCCATTGAAAAAGGCAAGGCGGATTGGGGCTTCGACCGGCAAGCCGACACGCTGGTGTACTTAAGCTCCTTTATGGGCGGGCTGATCTACTTTGCCCTGCAGGCGGCGGTGATCCAGACATTTCCGAAGGAGAAATCCACGAATTTCAAGCATACGTATGTGAACATGTTCCTTAAATCGCTCGAAACATAGATTTGGAGTAGATATGGCCATCAATCAAACCACAACAGCCGCGATTGAAATAGCGCATCTGGTAAAACGCTTTGGGAATTTTACTGCGGTGGATGATCTTTCCTTGCGGGTGGAGCCTGGTGAAATATTTGGCCTGCTGGGGCCGAACGGCTCGGGCAAAACCACCACGGTGAACATGGTCAGCGGGCTTTCCAGCCCGACCAGCGGAGAGGTGCATATCATGGGATATGACCTGCGCACCCAGACCCGCCAGGTACGGCAGGTGCTGGGAACGGTGCACCAAGAGACGGCTTTGTACGAGGAACTTTCGGCCTGGCGGAACCTGGATTTCCACGCGGATCTATTTGGCCTGCCAAAAGCTCAGAAGAAGGCCCGCATCGAAAAAATGCTGGCACTGGTGCAGCTTACCGACCGGAAGGACAGCCGGGTGAGCACATTTTCGGGCGGGATGAAGCGCCGCCTGGCGCTGGCGCGGGCGCTGTTGCACGAGCCCCAGTTGATCTACCTGGATGAGCCGACCCTGGGGGTGGATGTGCAATCCCGACGGGCGCTGTGGGATTACATCCTGGACCTGCAAAAACAGGGCAAGACGGTTTTTATCACCACCAATTACCTGGAAGAGGCGGAAGCGTTGTGCAGCCGGATTGCCATCCTCGACCATGGCCGGCTGGTGTCGCTGGGCAGGCTGGATGAGCTTAAGCAGAAGTTTGGCGGGAGTGTGGTGGAGATCGAAACCGGCCAGCCCTTTACGGACCTGGCCGGGCTGCGCGGCATGCCGGGCGTCCAGCAGGTGGAACAGGACGGCCTGCTGCTGAAGGTGACCAGCCAGGTGGGCTTCCAGATCGTGCCGCAGATCATCAACAGCGCGGCCCAGTGCTGCGAGATCCGAGCCATTACGGTGCGCGAACCCAACTTGGACGAAGTGTTCCTGCGGCTGACCGGCACGGATTTGCGGGATTAATGCCATGCAGACCCAAGGGATCGCTTATCAACTGTGCGTGCTGTGGGCATGCGCCCGGAAAGATTTTCGGGTGGCGCTGACCGACCGGCTGTTCACCATCCTGGGGCTGTTTGTGCCGGCCAACGTGCTGATCATGATGATTCTGTTCGTGCTGGCAGGCAGTAAAGCCCCCACGGCGGTGGTGATGCAGGACAACGGGCCCTATGCCCAGGCTTTTTACCTTGCCATGAGCCAGGCGCATTCCTTCAGCCTGCGGATAAGCCCGGCGGCAGATGCGGCGCGCCTGATGTCCGCCGGACAGATCGTAGCAGTGGTGACGGTGCCGCCCGATTTTGATGAACGCATCCGCCAGGACCAGCCGGTGCAGGTGGGAGTGGAGATCAATAACCTCAATACCGATTTTACGAACGACATCCGGCGGGCCATCCCGCTCTCCATCACCAGTTTTTATGCCAAGGCCTTTCCAAACCTGGTGGATGTGACGACCCGGGAGACAGACCTGTATCCACATGATACCGATTACATCCCCTACCTGGCCGTCTCGATCCTGGTGATCGCTCTGATGATGGGCGGAACGCTGCAGGCCGGCATGGCCTCGGCCAGGGAATGGGAAAAGGAGACCATCAAAGAGCTGCTGCTTTCCCCGGCCAGCCGCCTGGCGATCATGCTGGGCAAGATGCTGGGCGCGTTACTGGTGGGGCTGGGATCGACCGTGATCGTGCTGGTAGTGCTGGTGCTCTTGCTGGGGGTGGTGCCGGAGCACTGGCTGGAAGTGGCCGGGTTTACCCTGCTGAGCCTGCTGATCTTCAACAGCCTGGGTACGCTGCTGGGCACGCTGATCAAGCAGCGCATGCCGGTGGTGGCCCTGACCATGAGCATCTCCCTGCCGCTGTTTTTTATCAGCGGCGCGTTTGGCCCGATTTCCTTTACAACCCCGGTGCTGCAATGGATTGCCAGGATCTTCCCGGTCTATTACCAGATCGTGGTCATGCAGCAGGCCTTCCACGGCTTCAACCTGAACACCTACGGACTGGCAGGCAACCTGCTGATCCTGGGTGGGTTTGCGGCCGGGCTGATCCTGCTGGTAACGCTGGTCTTGCAGCGCAGTACTGTGAGCCATTGAATATGAAAAATCAAGCCCATTCCAATATTTCTGAATTTCTCCGGGCCGCCAGTGTGATCATGCTCAAGGATCTGCAGGTGTGGTTGCGCCAACCCGTCACCCTGATTGCCACCGTCGCTCCCGCGCTGATCCTCATTTTAGTGGAGTTATTGGGGGCACAGGCCGTCGGGCGCAGCCCGGTGGCGCTGGTGGTCCAGGACCGCGGCCCGCAAGGGCTCCAAATAGCCCAGGCCATCCGGGATGCAAACGTGTTCCGCCTGCAGGAAGTGGATGCGGCCAGCGCGCAGGTGCTGCTTAAGAACCTGGACGTGGTGGCCGTGGTCAGCATTCCAGCCGGCTTCAGCCAGAACGCGCAGGCCCACCAGGCAGCCACAGTAGATGTGACGATCAACAACCTCAATCTGGATTTCACCAACGATATCCGCCGGGCGGTGCCGGATGCGATCACCCGCTATTATGCGGCCCAGGGGGATGAGAGCCCGATCAAGATCAGCATGGACGAGCACGACCTGCGCGCGCGCGACATCCAGATGTTCCAGTATTCAGTGCTGCCGATAGTGGTACTGGTTCTGCTGATCAGCGGGTTGATCACGGGGGGAAATGCCGCCGCGCGTGAGTGGGAATCGGCTACGGTGAAAGAACTACTGCTATCGCCGGCATCGGGTGGGGCGATCATCGCCGGAAAAGTACTGGCAGGTTTCCTGACCAGCTTCGTACTGGGCCTGCTGGTGCTGCTGGCGGCGGATGGGCTGGGCTGGATCTATCCACAAGGCATCTATTGGTTGAACATGCTGCTGGTGGTGGGATTGGTAGCCCTGTTCGGTGCCAGCCTGGGGGTGGCGATCGGGGCGGCCTTGCAGCGCATCATGCCGGTGATCGCGGTCTCGGTGAACCTGGCGTTTTACCTGTTCTTCCTGGCGGGTGGGATGGGCGTGCTGGCGTTCGAGCCGCAGTGGTTGCAGAACATTGCCGCCTTCGTGCCGCTGACCTATGGCACGCATGCCCTGCAGATGGCCTTGTTTTATAACTCGGCCGACCTGCTGGGGCGGGATGTGCTGGTGCTGGGGCTTTCCAGCCTGGCTGCTCTGGCTTTGGGGATCGTCATGGTGCGCAGAGGCATGGCAAAATAATTAATAGGTTTTATGCCAATCCGACGTGACCTCGGAGGTGGTGTAGAAATCCGTCCAGGGACGGGCGAGTTCGGAGCAGGTTTGAGTGAGTGCTTCCAGGCGAGGGCGGGCGACCCCGGTAAGGAAAGATGTGCGCTGTGGACCGGCCAACGAAACGGCCTCCTGCCAGACAGCCCTTCCGACAGCACTGCCTGATGCACCGGCCTGGCAGGCAACTTTGACCTGGCGCAGGTAGGTGGCATAATCCACGGCGGCGGAAAGCAGGATCCAGGGCACCCGGCTGAGCGAGGAAATCTCGGCGCAGGCTTTGGCCCACTCGGATTCGAGCGGGTCTTCCGTAATATCGAGAGGGAATTCTGCCTTGAATACATCCACTCCTGGGATAGTCAGACGGCGGGCGGTCTCGGTGACAACATGGCGTTTTTCAGCGGAAGACAGCTTTTTATCGGTGGTGCGTGAATACGAAAGCGGTTCGAGCATCAGGCCCAGATCTTGCCGGTTGCAATCATCAACCACCTGCTGCACAAAGGATTCAATCTCTCTGGCGGTGGGAGCATCGGGGTGGTAGTAGACCAACAGCTTGATCATGCTGGCGCCCATGCGTTTGGCTTTTTCCACGCTCCAGCCCGGCAGGATCTGGCTCTGGCGGGCGGTCGGCTCGCCGCCGTAGCCGGTCGACTCGACGGCTACTACGAAGGGCGTGCCGCGTGGGATGACCCCGGCGGCAACCGCCTGGGCGGCGCTGAATTGTGGGTCAAGCAGCACGGCGGTGGAAGCCCCAGCCAGGATGGAGGTGACTTCCAGCTTGAAATTGGTCAGGTCGATATCGCTGACCGAAGCGGGGTCGGAAGGGTTGAGCGCCCGCCGCAGGTTCTGGCGATGGTCGAGGGCCAGGCAGGTGAAGGTGGAACGTTCCGATGTGCACTGTTGCAGGCCGCGCAGTTTCCCGATGGATAGAGTTGTCATGGTATAAATTTAACCACAGAAAAAGAAAGTTCTACAGATCTAAAAAGTCTGACCGGCCTGACACGTCAGGCCGGTCAGACCTATCAGACTTTATGAACTTTAAACATGGGCAGGTATGCCTGATTTTGGGCAAGCATCGCGTTAACCATGCTGCGGATCTCGGCCAGTGAGAGCACCGCGGCCGTAAGGGGGTCATTGCAAATGGCGCGGTAGAGCATGACCGGGTCACCAGTGAGTGCTGCCGTGATGGCCATTTCCTCGATCCCGCTGGAGAGCTGGGTCAGCAGGGCGACCTCAGGCGGCAGCGCCCCAACGTGCAGCGGATGGAAGCCGGCCTTGTCCACGTAGACCGGCACTTCGACACAAGCGCCCTGGGGCAGGTTGGTAACAAGGCCGGTATTAGGCACGTTGCCATTGAACTTAAAAGGATCGCCGCCTTTGATGGCGTTGATGATATAGGCTGCGTATTCCTGGCCACGCGCCAGGTCAACACTTGTGACCTCTTTGGCCAGTTCAACCCGCACGCCATCCTTCCAGGTGGCCTCGGTCTTTTGGTATTCTTTCAGGATGTAGGCGTATCCGCCGGGATTCCAGCCCGTGCCGTGGGTACAGTATTTCTCGATCAGGTCGGGGCGCTTGCGGAACCACCAGTTGTATTCCGAGTTGTGGCCGCTTGATTCAGTCACATAATAGCCCAGCGCCAGGTACATCTCGTTGCGGACCTGCTCCTCGTTGTAGATTTCCGGCTTTTCGGTGATGGCCTGAAGGATCTTTGGATAGGCGTCCCGGCCGTTGACCTCATATTTAAGGTACCAGGCCTGGTGATTGATCCCGGCGCACAGGTAATTGACATCGGAATACTGGGCACCAATCCAGTTCGCCAACATCATGGCCGTTCCCTGAACCGAGTGGCACAGCCCCGTCACCGGTATGCTGGTGATACGCTGGAGCGCGCCGCACAGCATGGCCATCGGGTTGGTGTAGTTCAGCCAGATGGCATTCGGGCAGACTTCCTCCATGGTATGCAGGATATCCAGCATGGGCGGGAGGGTGCGCAGAAAGCGGAAGATGCCGGAGGGGCCGCGCGTGTCGCCAACATTGGTGTCCACTCCGTATTTTTTGGGGATCTCGATATCGTATTTCCAGGTATCCGTGGTGCCGGTCAGGATGGTGGTGAGAACCACGTCGGCATCTTGTAGGGCTTCGACCCGATCCAGGGTGGCGCTGACCCGGGCAGGATACTTGCCGGCCTCGACCAGTTTCAGCACGGTCTTGTGGGCAAAATCCAACCGTTCGGCATCGATATCCATCAGGGCAATCTGGACATCTTCCAACAGTGGAAAGGAAAGGATGTCACGTACCAGCCTGGCGGTAAAGCCCAGGCTGCCGGCGCCAATAAATGCGATTTTTGTCATTGAATATTCCTGTCTTTAAATCATTAATCCACTTGATTGTTGGCGATCATTCGGGCATACCACATGCCGCTATCCTTGATGGTTCTTTTCTGAGTCTCAAAATCCACCCGTACCACGCCAAAGCGCTTGGTGTAGCCGAACGACCATTCAAAATTGTCCATCAGGGACCAGACGAAATAGCCGCGCACATCCACGCCGTCCTGCATGGCGAGGTGCAGTTGCCGGAGGTGCTGGCGCACATAATCGAGGCGCCGGTCATCATGGATCAGGCCGTCCGGTGAGACGATATCCGCGAAGGCGGCACCATTTTCGGTAATATAGATGGGAGGCAGGTCATAATCGTTATTAATGCGGTTCAACATGCGCCGGAATGACGGGGCGCACACTTCCCAGTCCATTTCGGTATATTCCGAGCCCGCGATCCGGCTGACCCGGCCCTGCGCAGAAATGACAGCGCGCGAATAGCAATTGATCCCCAGGAAATCCAACTTTTGGGCGATGATGGCCATGTCGCCGGCTTTGACCTGCGGGAATGCCGCGCCCATGGCATCAACCATCCAGGGGTGATAATGCCCACGGAAAATGGGGTGGAGAAAGGTTGTTTCATGGCTGTCCCAGGCATGCCCGGCGGCGGCCACATCGGCAGGATCGTCACTGGCGGGTTCCATATTCCACTCGCTCAGAACGATCCCAAGCTGGAGAGCCGGGTCGATGGCCCGCAAGGCCTGGACCGCCAGGCCATGCGCAACCAGCAAATGATGGATGACCTGAGCAGCGCTTTTCGAATCCCCTTTTACTCCGGGTGCGTGCCCTCCACCGAGATAACCAGCCTCGGCGATGACAATCGGTTCGTTGAAAGTGGCCCAATGCCTGACACGGTCACCCAGATATTTTGCTATCAGGACGCTGTAATCCGCAAAATATGCCAGGTTGTCACGATTGAGCCAGCCGCCCTTTTCATATAGTGCCTGGGGCAGATCCCAATGGTGCAGGGTGACATAGGGATCGATTTTAGCCTCCAGCAAAGCATCCACCAGACGGTCGTAAAAATCCAGCCCGGCCGGGTTGACCCTACCAAATCCAGCCGGCTGGACACGCGGCCAGGAAATGGAGAAGCGATAGGCTTTTAACCCAAGCTGGCGCATGATGCCAACATCCTCAAGGTAACGGTGATAATGGTCGCAAGACGCATCGCCGGTCGCAGCATCGATGATCTTGCCTGGGGTATGGCTAAAGCGATCCCAGATCGATTCGCCTTTGCCATCCGCATCCCAGCCTCCTTCGATCTGGTAGGAAGCGGTGGCGGCGCCCCAGGCAAAATTGATGGGAAATGGCAGAACAGGGGTGTCGGGCATTAAAAATCCTTTCTTGATGCAAAGGTTGGTTTGGTTTGAAGCACTATTTTATCGCTATCCACCGCTCGAAACCACGCCTGAGAAGAAGTTTTCCAGGCGGGTGTAGTGATGACCTTTATCCATATTAATCTTTGATCATCCCTGATAGCATAAGATTCGTTCGGCGTTGCGGAAATAAACTTTCTCGAGCACATCCTCCGGCAGATACAGGCCATGGACATGCCAGCGACCCTGCATTGGAAAAGCGGCGTGAGAGTAGTTGAAGTATTCGTCGTCGGTTTCCAGGAAGCGATAGATAATCCGGTAGGCTTCCAGGTCGGGACCCATATCTGAACCGAACAGGATGCGATCGGCATATTTGAGGAAGAAACGCCGGGCGGTATAGGGCTGGCGGCCCAGCTCGCCAATGCGGGCGGAGATGTCAACGAAGAAATTTGGACAGCGCTCGAGCAGCGACCCCACCCAGGCCAGATCCTCGGCATAGCAACCGACATGCGCGCCGATGAACGTAGTATGGTGGTTACGTTCCACCAGGTTTGCCAAGCCATTCACAATGTGCAGGAAAGCCGGGAAAGGCGGGCTGGTGAAAGCCCAGTCCGGGTGCTGGCCAAGTTCTTCCCAGCGTTCATTGGTCTCATCGACCGGGTCGAAAAACGCGACCGGGTCGGCCACGTGGATAAGCACCGGCAGGCCCAGTTCCCCGGCGGTCTCCCAGATGGGATCCAGGCGCGGATCATCCACATCGACCAGCTGGTCTCGATGATCGTGGATATTCAGGCCAAGGCCTTTCCAGATCTTCAACCCTTGCGCGCCGCGCTCCTTCTGAACCCGCAGCCGTCCGGCTGCCCATTCCGGGAAACGATCGCCTTGCTCTGGCCACTGCGACCAGTCGACACCGCCAAAGATCATGAAGCGTTCAGGTGCAGGCTGCTTGAAATGGTCGAGGTGGGCATTTAACAGGTGCTCGCCCCAACCACCGTCCAGGTCCACGTAGCGATAGATGCCGGCCTGATCAAGCTGGTCAAGCAACTGAGGCAGGGGCTTCTGGTCCCAGCCGCCGCCATAATCTTCGCCAAGGTGGTTGTGGCCGTCGAAGGCCGGGAAGCGCGGCTTTTCCACCCGGGTTACCCGGGTGGCCAGCTTGGATTGGGGGCGGAAGGCTGCGAGTTCCATAGAAATTTCCGAACGCAAAGATCACAGAGGCTGACAAAAAAAATCAGGAGGAGTTCACATTTAGAGTATGTGCGGCTCTGAACCCTTCGGGTATGCTGCGCGACCCACATTCTCAAAATGTGGCATCTCAAGAAATTTTGGATAGATTAACAAAAAAACGCCAGAAAATAGAAAGACGTTTTTTTGATATCTCAGGCTGAATAGATATTCTTAAGGAAATCCTTTAGCGCCGGCACATAGCCATCAAAGCGGGTGCGGCGAATATCGTGGCTGGCACCTACCAGGTGGACAACCTGGACTTTTGCATTGCAATCGGCGGCTTTTTGGGCAAATTCGGTGGAGACGATCGACATCTTTTCATTATCGCCAATAAATAACAGCACCGGTACGCCGATCCGTTTAAAGACCTCAAATGGAGCAGCGCTTTCGAAATCCATGGAAGTCATCGAATTTATGAAATCAGAACTTACCTTTTTTTTGGAATTCACCCATGGATAGATTTCATCATCGGGATAGGTTGGGGACATTTTTCGTGCCGCAGGGATTGCAATAAATTTTGGCATGATTTTGAACATACGCATGAATCTCGCCATCATTTTGCCAAGATCCTCGACCTTATATTCCTTTGTACCATCCCCAAATTTCTGCCCGGGCTGGAGGATGGGTGGGTCCTCCAGAAATATAGCACGAGTCAACTCTGGATAGGTAGCTGCAAAATTCATGGAGGTATCTGCACCGAGGGAGTGGCCGCCCACCACCGGGCGCTCCAGTTTCAATGCCTGCACCAGGCCGGCCAGGTCGGCCACCCGCTTGGCAGTGGAATAATCCCCTTTTCCACCGATGGTTTTGCCGTGGCCGCGCCCATCCACCATGATGCAGTCGTAGTCGGCCTCCAATTCTTTGACCACGCGTGTCCAGCATAGACCGTCATCTCCAGCGCCGTGGTTGAAAACCACCACCGGTTTATCCCCGCCGGTGCGGTAATAGTGGATGCTCAATCCATTCGCAGTGATATACCCATCCGACCATGCAGACATGGCAGGCTCCTTTAGAAGAGGTTAAGAGATTATCGTTCTTGGTAGACCGGTATAAGTTTACACCTTCTTCTTCAAGGATTGGAATAGACTGACAGACTTTCTATGCCAATATTCATACCCGGTTCATCTTGGCCTCTTACAATACAGCCATAAATAACCAAAACTTTATTCAGCAATTATTGGAGATGAATTATGTCTGTAAAAGCAAGAACCAACCTGATCGTCGATATCGTCATCCTGATCGCCTTCCTGGCGGCAAATAATCCCTCCCTGACCGGCCTGCCTGTGCATGAGTGGTTCGCGGTCGCTGCAGGAATGGTGCTGATTGTGCATATGCTGTTCCACTGGGATTGGGTGATGAGCGTCAGCAAAACATTTTTCAACAAGCTTATCCACGAATCGCGCTTCAATTACCTGGTGGATGCACTAGTGCTTTTGGCGTATGTGGTGGTTTTCAGCAGCGGCCTGTTGATTTCCCGCAATGTGATGGTGACGCTGGGCATTCATATCCCCGCCAGCCCGGCCTGGCGCGAGTTCCATTTGCTTTCGGCCAATGTGGCGGTGGTATTGACCGGCCTGCATTTTGCCATGCATTGGAAGTGGTTTGTCAATGCCACCAAACGCTATATCCTTTTCCCCATGCAATCCCTGGTAAGGCACCCGGCTACCGGGCAACTGGCTGTGCAACCCGTGAAAATTAACAAGAGCAAGTGACTTAATTGGAGATGAATATGTTAAAAGTACCTTTTAAAATCTTGCTAATCGTGCTGGTCATTGCCTTGCTGGGCGGCGTGGTCTATGCGCTGGTGCAGAATACTTCCCTGGGGACTTCGTTCGGCAGAGGCGATTTCGGCAACCGGTCATTACCCGTACAAACCCCAGCTGCCACAAACCTTACCGGGCAGAGTTTCTCCGTCAACCGGTTTGGCGAAGGCGGCGAAGGCAGGTTTAATTTTTCCCTGAGCCGCGGCCTGGCCGGCGTGCTGGGCAACAGTATTGCGATCGCTGGCATCACACTGGTTGTAGTGCTGGTGCGCAAAACAAGAGCGCCACGCTTGCTGCATGTCCGACCGGTCAGTATCGACCAGCCATAATAACAGATAGACAGAACCAATCTGGAAATCGAAGCCGCATTTTGAGTGTTGGTAATCAAAATGCGGCTCTTCTTTTTATTATTATCCGATCAATTTCGGGCGCAGGTTTTCGGCCCAGGTGTGGATGGCCTCCCAATCGCAGTAGTCGCCTTCCTTCCAGACGCCGGATAGTACGCTTAACCGGAACTTGAACCGTTCACTGGCGGTTGGCGCTTTTCGGATGTCAAGAGCCCCGGCGAACAGGCCCTGACTGACAGGCTGGACCAGCCTGCGGACCGGTGCCATATAGTCAGCCACGAACGGGCGATATTTTTCCCCGTTGCGCATGGCCAGGACCATGCAAACCAGGAAAATGGTGAATGGTTTGGTTCGCAATTCGGCCTGATGTGCCTGCACGTACTGTACGGCTTCGGGCAGCCATTGATTGCCATGGACTGCGCTGCCGGCCACCACAGCCTGGTAGGAGCCGAGTTCTTTGACTGCCTGTATGGGGTAGCACATCCACCTGCGTGCCGCCTTCTGCCAGGCTTTTGCCGATCGCTTCAGCCACGCCCACTGTGGAACCGGTGCAGGTGGCATAGGTGACCAGGATTTTGTTTGGCATGTTACTAAATGCTTTCGCTCAGCGACTGCTTGTATTGAGTCCCGAGGATGGTTCTAAACAGGTAGACTATAGCTGCGATGACAGATCCTACGATTCCCACCACCAGGAGAACTTTTGCCGGAAGATTGACCCAGTTTCCTACAACCTGGGAAAAATAAAGCGGGAAGAAAAGGAAGAATACGATGACCGAAACAAGACCCGCCAGCGCCAGGATCAATTGGGTGAAGATATAAAAGCGCGCCGGTCGGTAAATTGCCAGGAACAAATTCCCTGCAATCTGCATGGCTATCGAAAGGTTGGCGGCCCAAAGGATCCTGCTCCAGCTTCCCAGGATGATCCCGTTGGTCAGGTGGGCCCAAAGGGCACGCTATTAACGATGATCAGCCCGATGATCCCGCCAATCATCGCCCCAATACATTCAGAAATCTTCTTCTCATTCATTGCTCGATCTCCTTTGCTTAATATGAATCTTTACGAAAATTCAGGAGGAGTTTGCAATTTGAGAGTGTGCGGCGAAACGGCACACTCTCAAATTGCGGAACGAGGACCATTACGAAGCAATTTTCCCAGCTGAAAGAATTTTTTGGCCAGCAGGAAATACCAGATCATATAGCCAGGCAGCGATAAAAACAATAAGAACGTGCCCAGGCCGGGAATAAAGAATCCGCAAACCACTGCGTTGGTAATAAGGCCCACAATGGCAGTGGCTTTATTGAAGATTCCACTCCGCAACATCAGAATGGAACTGAGTAGCAGGGAAATGCCGCCCAGCAAGGTGCTCATGAACCAACCCGTGCCATTGAAAGCTGCCAAGAGCGTATCTCCGGTAGCCAGGTATTGTGCTTTGGATGCCGCGCTGGTCGCATTGGCATACTGTTCACTGAGATTCAGCATTTCCACCAGCGGCCGGGATGGGATCAACAAAACCACTGCGATCAATCCAACCGCCAAGGCAACCATGGCATAGGATTTATTGACCTGTTCGAGCGAAATAAACAGGGCTAGGTAAAGTAAAATGCTGAATAAGTTACCCACAAAGAGGAAGAGATCAAGGGAAACCAGTCCGCCAAACGGATTGCTTATTAATAACATAAAGATGCTTTCCGTGGACTTAACGCCGGGAGCATAGGGCCAGATGAAATAACTGGCAATCCCAAGCAGGATCACGGCCTCTGAAACGATGGCGGCGATCCCGGCCATTTTGTAAATTTCCTTCCAGCAAAATTCAATGCGTATAGCATCCATGGACTGGTACTCCATTCTATAACAATTCCGGTGCAAGCAGCACAATATTGCCGGTGACTGTTCCGCTTTCGAGCAGCTGGTTGGCTTTGGCAGCTTCCAAGATGGGTAACTGTACGGTGATGATTGGCCTTATTTTACCTTCTCCAAGCATGGTAAATAGCAGAGGCAGATCCTGCATAAACGGTTTTTTATTGAATATGTACAGCCCAGTGATGCCATAAAATTCCACCTTCTTGCTATGTGGTCGCAGGTTGTTGATGAGCAACTTTAGCAGGCCGACCAGCATCATTCTTAGTCCGGTGGGAGTGGCGTACGTCACTAGCTTGCCGCCGCTTCGCAACACTGCCATGCCGCGCTGGATGTCTGTGCCGCCCATGCCGTCAAAGACGAAATCAAGGCCATTCGGTTCTTCCTTCCGAAGCACCTCAACAAAATCTTGTGTGTGGTAATCGATCGGGGTTGCCCCCAGTTCGATCAGGATATTTTGTTTTTTTGGAGAAGCCGTCCCATACATTTTAAGACCGGCCAGCCGGCCAAGTTGTAACAACGCTGTCCCAACTCCGCCGCTGGCGCCGATCAGCAAGGCTTTATCGCCCGCCTTGACTTTTGCTACCCGTTGCAGTATCTGCCAGGCCGTTACGTAATTCAATACCAATGTGGCAACATCCGCCGGCGTCAGGGATGACGGCACCTTTACAAGATGTTCCTGGCCGAGATAGATCATTTCGGCATAACCACCCTGCCCTGTCAATGCGGCCACCCGCTCGCCCACGGCAACCCGGGTAACGCCTGCGCCAACCGCCTGCACCACGCCCATGATCTCATAGCCTGGCACAAAAGGAGCTTTAGGAGCAAGCGGCGAGTAGCCATAACGGTAATTAATATCGGTACCCCCAACAGCGCTGGCAAGAACTTTAATCTGTGCTTCCCCTGCTGCCGGCGCGCGCAGTTCTTTCTCTACTACTTGCAGCACTTCCGGCCCACCCCTTTTGATAGCTACGACACTTTTGTATTTCATATCTTCCTTCCTGTAAAGAAATAGATTGAACCAGCCACCTCAATGCCCAGCAAGATAATTGTCTTTTTATGGATGGACAGCAACATGGGATAGTCCAGTTTTCCGGCGCCCATCATCGCCCCACTGAAGAACAGTACCAGCATGCACAGACTGGCAACGATGATCAAAACAATCGGGGGAACCTGGATCGGTGTTCCCTTGAGCAACCGGTAAAGCTGGATGCCTAAGACCACCACGGTAGCGAGTGCGGCCAGTTTGTGGATATTGAAGAGAATGGCGTTATAAGGTTTTCCGGAAAGGCTCAGCCACAGGCCAAAGGCCAGCGTCAGCAGGAGCAGAACTCCGGGAGCAAGGAATTTCGAGAGGGTCTCCATGGGCAGTTCCATTATGACATCAGCTGACCGCGTCATGACCGTAGCCTACATAGATCGAAAGTGGCAGGAGGATTACGATCAAAGCCAGGCTGAACCCCATGATGCTCTTCAAAAAATCGTTGGCAATATATCCAATGCCATACTGTCCCAAAAGCCAGGCTTCAAAAATAACCACCGGCCAGGGCCAAAGTTTTGCTGCGAACCGGGACAGGTTGCTGGCTGGCCTGGCACCCAGCGGTTTGTTGATGCGGGTGCCCGCCATCCCGCCGGCGATGCCGATCAGGGGCGGGAAGAAGCCGCCGCCGACCAGCAGCAGTACGACCGAGAACAGGATCAGTAGGCTACCGCCGTGCTTGCGTTGGAGAAAGACCAGTGACCAGAACATGATTCCGAAGCTCAAAACCACCGTCAAAATTCCGGCCACCAGCAGGTTGGGCAGGATGGTCATGGCGGGCTCGCAGGCATGCCAGACCTGTGCGGCATTGCAGGGGGTGCCCATCGATGGGAACATGAAGCTGACAGGATGAATATTTCCTTGCAGGATTTCGAAGATGCCGTGCTCCAATCCGGCAATCCCGGCCAGGAAGCCAAAGGTTACCGTCTCGACGCTGGTTGCCTTTCGCATGGGTTTCTCGCTCCTTTTTTGGGTACTTTTACCTGGATGTCCACGGCAAACCCGGCAATGAAGAACAAAAGCATGGCCTTTGACCCAGGTTTTAATAAACTTAATCATAGCCCGGGCATGCGCAAGCGCCTATGACCTTTCCTGCATGAAATGTGTCATTTGATGCAAATTAGGTTATCATAGCCGCATGGATAAAAGCTTTACACCCGAACCGATCACCGTTTCTGTGACCGTTCTGTCGCAGATGTTCCTGTATCTGGCTTCCCTGAAAGTGGATATCGATGCATTCCTGATTTCCCTTGGGATTGACCCGCCCAGCGTTAAATCTCCGGACGCGCGCATCCCGGTCGAAACCTACCTGCTGATCCAGGACCAGGCAGCCGAATACATCCGCGATCCCTACTTTGGATTACACATGGGCGAATATTTCGAGGCCGGCAGCTGGTCGATCCTGGGCTACATGCTGATGAATTGTAAAAACCTGGCGGAAGCAGCTGAAAAATCAGGGCGCTACTCGCGCATCATCGGCAACCTGATCGAAGCCAGGGCGCAGTTCCGCTTCAACAAATTCAAAGCCATCTACTTTACCCCGCCGCATGCGCCGAAGATGTCGCGGCATTGTTTCGAGGCGACCTTTTCCAGCGGCGTACGCATGATGCGCACTCTCACCGGTGTACAGCTCAGCCCGCTCGAAGTAACATTCATCTACCCGGAACCCGCCTCGACTGCCGAATATGCGCGGATATTCTGCTGCCCGGTGCGCTTCGGGCAGAAAGAAAATACCATGACGATGGACATGCGCATCGCCAATACACCGGTCTTGATGGCCAACCCGGGCCTGCTGGAGTATTTCGAAAAATATGCCCAGGATTTCCTGGCCGAGATGGACCGCAAGAACGAACTTACCCGTTCCGTGACGAAGATCATCCTGACACGCCTGGACGATGAGAACCTGTCCATCGATAAAGTGGCCAAGGAGATGTCCATGAGCGTCCGGAGCTTGCAGAACCACCTGGAATCTGAGGGGGTGATTTTCAGCGACCTGCTCAAGGATATCCGGGAAAGACTGGCTCAAAAGTATTTACGCGAGAACTATTCGGTGGAACAGATTACCTACCTGCTGGGTTTTTCCGAGCCGAGCGTGTTCAGGAAGGCTTTCAAGAAGTGGTCGGGGGTCACACCGCGCGAATTCCGGGAGAGTTCATTTGCAGCCATGAACCGGGTTTGACCGGCGATCCGAACTACCGGCGCCTGTGCTCTCTTCCAGGCTGAAGGCTTATCATGCCAAGGCTCTTTGGAAAACCCCGGAGGATGCTGCCATCCGTAAGGCGAGATCAATCTCGCCTTACGGATGGCTTGCCAGTCATGGGTGCTCTCACGCTACGACAAGCAACCGCATCAATCTGAAATATACAATATGCGCTGTATCTTGAGTGTGCTGGCACACTCAAGATGCAGCGATCTTATAATTTTTACATAGCTACGAAATCAAGTAGTATTTCCTGACTGGTGGCAGCAGGGCAAATATGAGGATAAAAACTTCCGTAAAGGCGATCACGAATTGGATGGGGGTCTTAAACCCGATCATGATCGCCTGGAGCGCAAGCCAGATTGCTAGCAGTACGCCCAGAGCGAGTGTCCCAATCCAGGCTCCGTGGTATTTCAACGGCAGGAATAAAACCTGCGCCCAAGGCCAGCTCGGTCGGACCAACAGGGCATAGATCAGGAAGAGCGGCAGCAGTCCCATAAAAGCAAGCAGGAACAGCCCGGGCAAAATGTAATTCTGGATATGCAAGCGCGGCAAGAGCATGGTCATTTGCAGGATTGAACCGGAGGGGTCGAGCAGCATGGCAATGCCGCCGTATAGCCCTCCAAAAGCCAAAAAAAACAACCAAAATGCCAGTATCCAAAGTGCGATGGGACGTTTCATTGTGCCAGGACTTCCTTTCGAATAATAGGCGTAATTACACTCATCCAACCGCACTCATCGCATATTTGGCAAGCAGCAATATGCGGTTCAACAAGCGCCAGTAGCTGTCTCCCCTCGCCAGGCAGCGGAAAGGCGTCTGATATATTTCTTGTTCCGCCGGTCAAGTCAATGGATGTTCGTGCTCAACCATTATTCCTGGACTGGCGATAGAACCAGCGCTTGGTTAGTTCAGCCGAAAGGAAGTACAGTGCCACGATCCCAAAAATAACCAGCAGATAAGGAATCGGCAGCGGCACAAAACCCAGCAATCCAGCCAGAGGTGAATAGGGCAGCCACAATGTCACCAGCATGACCAAGCCGGTAACCGTCAGCATGACACGGCTGGGACGGCTGTGGAAGAATGGCAGGCGTGTACGCAATGCGAAGACCACCACTCCCGCTGAAAGGATGGATTCAACGAACCAACCCGTTTGGAAACTTTGCTGGTTGGCTTTCATGAACCACAACAATACTCCAAACGTGGCGTAATCGAAAACGGAACTTAGCGGTCCAAAGATCAGCATGAAACGGCGGATGAATTTGATATCCATGCGGTGCGGATGTTCAACAAATACATCATCCACGCGGTCACTGGCAATGGTCATTTCGGGCAGATCCGTCAGGAAGTTGATCAGCAAGATCTGCTTGGGCAACATCGGCAGGAATGGCAGAAACAGCGATGCCCCGGCCATACTGAACATGGTCCCAAAGTTGGAACTGGTCGCCATGAACACATACTTGAGCGTATTAGCAAAAGTCTTCCGCCCCTGCACGATACCTTCACGTAGCACATCCAGGTCCTGCTTGAGCAGAACCAGATCGGCGGCTTCCTTGGCAACATCCACGGCGTTGGCCACCGAGATGCCTACATCCGCGCTGTGCAAAGAGGGCGCATCATTAATGCCATCGCCCATGTACCCCACCACGTGCCCGCGCTTCTTGAGCGCCAGAATGATGCGTTCCTTCTGGTTGGGATCCACGCCGGCAAAGATGGTGGTTTGCTCCACCGCATGCCAGAGCGCCTCATCGTGCATGTCATCGAGCTCGGTGCCGGTCAATACCTGCGCATCCCCCAGCCCGACCGCCTGTCCGGTATGGCGCGCCACCAATTTGTTATCCCCCGTAATTACTTTAAGGCTTACCCCCAACTTCTGTAGCGCCTGAATGGTGTCTTTCACTCCTTCCTTTGGAGGATCTAGGAACAACAGAAACCCGGCGAAAGTCATGCCGGTTTCCCCCGTTTTGGCAAAGGGATGTACCTGACCGGGGACAGATTTGACCGCCACCCCCAGTACCCGGTAGCCCTGGGCGCTCCACGCCTCGTATTTTTCCTGTATCCTGGCCTGCTGACCGGCATCGAGGGCTTTTTGCTCACTACCAATCTGAATCTGCGAACACGCCGCCAGAATATTTTCCAGCGCGCCCTTCGTGACCATGGTTGGCGGAATGCCATTTTTCTCTACTACTACCGTCAGGCGTTTGCGGACAAAGTCATACGGAATCTCATCCAATTTGGTGTAATCATCCGCGCCCTGGGAGCCTTTTTTGACAATCGCTTCATCCAGCGGATTGGGCAGCCCCGTCTGCATGTGTGCGTTCAGGTATGCATACAAACTAACCTGGTCAGATGGATCGCCATTCACGTCCAGTGCGCCATCCAATTGCACCACCCCCTCCGTCAGCGTGCCAGTTTTGTCGGTGCAAAGGATATCCATGCTGCCGAAGTTTTCGATCAATTCCAGCCGGCGTACGATAACGCCGTGTTTGGCCATATCCTGAGAGCCTCTGGACAAATTGATATTGATGATGGCGGGTAGAAGCTGCGGCGTCAATCCGACTGCCAGCGCGATCGAAAAGAGAAAAGAATCAAGTACTGGCTTGTGTAACAGCACATTAAAGAAGAAAATGCCCAGTACGAGCACAAACATAACTTCAGTGAGCAGAAACCCCAGCTTGCGGATACCGCGCTCGAACTCGTTCTCCGGCGGGCGCAGGGTCAGTTTGTTGGCGATCTGACCGAAGGCGGTGTTCGGGCCGGTTTCGACGATCAGAACTTTGGCATCGCCAGTGCTGACATTTGTCCCCTTGAAAACAACATTGGTGCGTTCAGCCAGCCCGGCGCTTTCAGGGAGTATTCCCGGCATTTTCTCCACCGGAAAAGTTTCGCCGGTCAGCACGGCCTGGTTGACGAAGAAATCCCTGGCTTCGATTACCAGCCCATCCGCCGGAATCAAGCTGCCGGCTGAGAGCAAAACTACATCACCGGGGACTATTTCATCTGTCAGGATCGAAGCAGATTTCCCATCCCGCAAAACATCCGTCTTGAATGAAACCTGTTCTTTTAATTTCTCGGCAGCATTGTTGGCGTTGTATTCCTGGAAAAAGCTGAGCAGGGCGCTGCCCATCACGATCAGCAGGATGATGACAGCATCCGCCCAATCCTGGAGAAAAGCCGAGATCAAGGTGGCGGCTATCAGGATGATGACGATCGGGCTTTTAAATTGGTTGAGGAACAATCCCAGCGGCGTGACCCGCTTCTTGGATTGCGTACTGTTCGGACCCACCCGCCGCAGGATTTCCTGAGCGTCTTTTTCGTTCAAGCCGCTGATAGAAGAGTTCACGCTTTGGGCGACTTCATTTACATCTTTCGACCAAAAAGGGAAAGTTGCCATGGATTCTCTCCAATCGTATTGTTTAATTATACAATGCACTTTCGCCCGACAAAATTTTAATTTAGTGTCTATCCGAAAATTATGAAAGAACCGCATTTTGAGAGTGTGCGGCGAAGCCGCACACTCTCAAAATGCAGCCTTGTCCTGAATTTTTTGACAGGTTCTTATATTGGTGCAGACCTTTATCACGAAGGGTAACAGCGAATGATTATCGTTGCCTGGCTTAATTAAAACACAAGGTCACAAATCTTTTGATGCGTGACCTGTGCACATGATGATAATTTTCTGTTGCGGATTGCCTTACCGGCGGCGCCCCGTCAACCGCAGCACGAACAGGAACATGTTGATGAAGTCCAGGTATAGCTTGAGCGCCCCGAAGATGCCGAATTTCACCTCGGAATCACCATTTATATTCATTTGTGCGGCCATCCTTCCGATGCGCTGCGTGTCAAAGGCAGTCAGAGCAGTGAAGATCAGCACGCCCACCACGCTGATGATCGTATCCAGCGGTCCGCTGCCGACAAACATGTTAACCACCATGGCAATGACCAGCCCAATGACGCCCATCATCAGATAGGTACCCATCTTGGATAAATCCAGCTTGGTGGTATAGCCGATGACTGACATGACTCCGAACAAAGCCGCAGTGATGGCGAATGCAAGGAACACCGACGTCCCGGTATAGGCCAGCAATATGATGGAAAGTGTAAATCCGTTCAGTGCCGCATACAGCATGAAAAGCAGCGTCGCCACGCCTGTCGAAAGCCGGTTGATGCCGGCGCTTATGCCAAGAACCAGGCCAAATTCGGCCAGGACTGCGATGATCATGATGATCGGGTTTGTGGCAAGGATCACCAGGCTCGTGCTGGCGGTGAAAAATGCTACGATGGCCGTGATCAGCATTCCCATGACCATCCAGCTATATACCTGGCGCATAATGGAGCGCAAGTCAACCGCCCCTTCCATTGGATATGAAAAACTACCGTTACGATTTATAGTGTTCATTGGTACATCTCCATTAGGCAGGCACTCTTAATGAATACCTGCCAAGTATTTTAGAGTCCATCCAAAAATTTGGGAAGTTCGCATTTTGAGTGTTTGCTACTTTGCACCCTTTGGGTATACTGCGCGACTGCACACACTCAAAATGCGTTTCTCTTTAATTTTCCGTACTGGTTAAAGATTATACATCCAGACCTCTTACCTGCCACGACTCTGGCCCCCAATATATATACGTTTCTGACAATTCCTGCCAGGTTGTACATTCAGTGTGCAACCCATGAAAATCGGCGGAATGTCCGCTACAGACCAACTCTAATCGTACAAAATGCTCAAAGCGACTTACAAACCAGCAATGCCAACTCTGATCGCGAGAACGATGGGAACAACGATAATGTATCTTCGAAACAGGCTTATGCTGCACCCAGATCAAGCCCAGCGCCTGTGCAGAGGAAAGGTCGGCAGGGAATTGATCTGCTGTTTATCGATTTTCAAGAACACGATATCGCCGAGCGCATCACCCATCGCAGAAACAGGAATGATCATATCCTTCTGTCCCCACAGATGGCCTTCCCGCATCACCAGATGGGTAATTTGGTCGCTTTTCGGGTTGACCATGAATTCTTCGATGTAACCAACGTATAGCCGTCCGTCGCTTCCACGCGAGTGCCCCAATGCACTGCCAATTCCCCCGGCGGAAACTGTTGGTGTTCCACCGGTACATGCACTGTCATTTCAGGGTCAACATAAGGCAGATAGTAATAAGATCCGCCTCTGTACATTTCATTTGCACCGCCGAGATTTGTATAGGGCATTTTCTCTTCGATGAAACTCGTTTTGATAATCGGCTGCATCTTTTTCAGTTTGGCCATGCGGCAGCACAGTTGAATTGTATTGGCGATCGTTCTGGCCACAAATTCAACCGGTACAATGTACTCTGTTTCTGATACCGCCTCTTTCACACCAGATGCGTCACCGGGTTGATCAGCACGTACACGGATTGACTGGCATGGCCGTCGGAATATTCAAATTGCCCTTGAACAGGAATTTCCATTTTTAAACTCCGTAAAATAGTGTATTGTCCATGGCAGGCAACACATTTTCGATAAACAGCAACCGGCGATATGGTTTTATTGTCTGGCGAAGCGGTAGCCCACGCCGTAGACTGTTTCGATATAATGGGGAGCGCTGGGGGTCCGTTCGATCTTCGCGCGCAGGTTCTTGACGTGCAGATCGATGGCGCGTTCGTAGCCTTCAAAACGGACACCCTGCAATAGATCGAGCAGATCGAGCCGCGAGTAGACATGCCCTGGCATGGACATTAACGCCGCCAGCAGATCGAATTCGGAAGGAGTCAGGTCAACATAGCGGTCTGCCACCTGAACTGCATGTTCACCGCGATCCAAAACAATATCTTCCGCACGTAACACCTTGCCCACCGGCTCTTTTTTTCCGCTGCGTCTCAGTACCGCTTTCACGCGCGCCATCAGTTCGCGCGGGCGAAATGGCTTGGTCAGGTAATCATCCGCACCCGCCTCCAGCCCGACTACTTTTTCATCGCTTTCCACCCGGGCGGTCAGCAGGATGATCGGGGTATCATGATCCGCCCGATAAATACGCATGAATTCATAGCCATCCATTTCAGGCATCATCAGATCCAGTATGATCAGGTCGGGTTCCTGGCGTTCCGCCACCAACAGCGCCTCGCGTCCATTGGAGGCGGATACAACCCGGAAGCCGCTCTGAGCCAGGTACGTTTCAACCAGGGAGACCAGGCGGGTTTCGTCATCCACAACCAGAATAGTTTTTGCTGCTGTCATTTTGTACCAGTTTCTTTTTTGTACCAGTTTCTTTACTGTTGCTTATATACAGAATTATGGATATTTTTCGAATGGGCAATCCCATTTTGGGTAAATGAGAATCACCTGGTTTGTCCAGGATGCTAAGCCGCCGCGGTCTTCTGCAGGAGCGCAACCAGTGCATTCATCAGGGTAGTGGGGATGCGGTTGGCAAACTGCGCCCGCAGGGCGATCTGGGTCGGGTTTTGGGTTGGCCGGGCAGTAGTACCAGTACCACCGGTTCCGGGAACGCCGCCTCCACCACCACCGCCACCGAAGGCGAAGCCACCACCACCGCCACCACCAGCACCACCACCTGTACGGGTAGTAACGCTAAAGCCAGGCGTGCCATTGGCGCCGCCATTGGTCAGGCCCAGACTGCTCATTTCGGTAACCATATCCTGGCGGGTCAGCTTCATGGCGGTGATGGCCGAGACCTGCGCCGGGGTGAGGGTGGTCTGGATCTGGGAAACGACGGCATCGATCTCAGCCTGGGCGGCCGTATTGCTGCTGGTCAACTGGGCATAGGCCTGCCAGAGCGGCACCAATGCGGCTGCCTGGGTGGCATTGACGGCATTGCTAGTGCCCAGTAGTTTGAACGTGCCGATCACCAGCAATTCGGCCAACGGGAGCGGCTGGGTGAGATTGGCTGCACCGGGGGTGCCGTTGGCTGCTGTGGCGCCTGCGCTGCCGGTGGTAGCGGTGGCGGTTGCTTTGGCGCCACAGGCCACCAGGACAATGGCCAGTACCACAATTACTGCGGCCAGAGGAAGAATAAATTTCTTGGTTTTCATACGATTTTTCCTTCTTTATGAAATATTATTGACTAATTTTCTCTATTTAGAATTTTCGGTTGGATCCTATTCATGTCGTAAGGCATCGATCGGGTCAAGCTGGGCGGCCTGGTTGGCCGGATAGAAGCCGAAGAAGGCGCCCACGGCCGCGGCCGAGAAGAAGGCCAGGAAGATCGAGCTGGGTACCACCTGGGTGGCCATGCCACCCACCTTGCCGAACAGCCACGAACCGCCCACCCCCAGGAAGATGCCGATCAGACCGCCGATCACGCTCAACAGGAGCGCCTCCGAGAGGAACTGCCAGCGGATATCGTTGGGGGTGGCGCCAATGGATTGGCGCAGGCCGATCTCACGCGTCCGCTCGGTCACACTGACCAGCATGATGTTCATGATGCCGATCCCGCCGACGATCAGCGAGATGCCGGCCACCCAGGCCAGCAGGTTGCGGAAGGCCGCCGTGGTCGATTCCTGGGTGCTGATGATGTTCTGCTGGGTGGTGATGGTGAAATCAGGTGTGGCCGCAGTCACCCCATGGCGCTGGTCCAGCAGCAGGGTGATCTGGTCGATCGTATCATTCATCTTTTTCGGGTCCGCCACGGTGACATAAATGGTCTGGACGCGCTGGCCCAGGAAGCGGGCGAAGCGGGAGGGTGTGTAATACTGCAGCACGGTCGCAAGCGGCAGGTACAGGCGCGCATCATAATCCACGGAACCCACCGTGCCTTTCGGAGCAAACACCCCGACCACATCCAGGTAGAAATTACCCACCTGGACGGTCTGCCCGACCGGGTCGGTCGTGCCGAACAACTGCTGCGCCAGCCCGGAACCCAGCACGGCCACCTTGGTCTTGTGGGCCTGATCGGAGGCGGAGAAATAGGCTCCGCTGGCGATCTTCATGCTGCGCACGGTCGGGAAATCCGGCAGGGTGCCCAGGACGCTGATGCTGCTGAGCGAGACCGCCCCGGCCTTGACGGTCTGGGAGGAATTCTGCTCGACGCTGACGCCGGCCACATTCGGGACGCTCTGCTGGATGGCGGCTGCATCCGTGAAGACCAGCCCGGTGCCGGCCTGTGCGGCGGTCTGCAGGCCGTTGCGGGTGAAGCTGGGGGAGATGAAGATCAGGTTGGAGCCCAGGCTGGTGATCTGGCTGGCAATGGCCGAAGCCGTGCCATTGCTGACCGCGATCATGATGATGACCGCCGCCACGCCGATGATGATGCCCAGCATGGTCAGCAGCGAGCGGATCTTGTTCTTGAGAACGGCTTCCCAGGAAATTCGGAATACTTCAGTTATGTTCATGGGTACCTTCTTAGTCCGCCAAAGGATAGCGCGGACCGTTATGGACGACCGAGTCGATCTGCCCATCTTTCAGATGGATGACCCGCTGGGTGTATTGAGCCACCACCGGGTCATGCGTCACGATCACAATGGTGGCGCCCTGGTCGTGCAGCTTCAATAACAGTTTCATGATCTCTTCCCCGGAACGACTGTCCAGGTTGCCGGTCGGTTCGTCGGCGATGATCAAGACCGGGTCGGTGATCAGGGCACGTGCGATCGCCACGCGCTGCTGCTGGCCGCCGGATAGTTCCTGGGGCTGGTGGTCGATGCGGTCGCCCAGCCCGACATTCTCGAGCATGTTTTTGGCCAGTTGCTCCCATTCTTCACGCGGGTGCTTGTGGCTGCGGTCGTACACCAGCGGCAGCATCACGTTGCGCAAAGCAGTGGTGCGGGCCAGCAGGTTGTATGACTGGAAGATGTAGCCGATCTTGGTGTTGCGGATGCCTGCCAGGGTAACCTTGTTCAGGTTGCTGACATCCTCGCCATCCAGGCAGTATTCCCCGGAAGTGGGGGTGGAGAGGCAGCCCAGGATGTTCATCAGGGTGCTCTTGCCGGAACCGGAGGGTCCCATGATGGCAACCAGTTCCCCTTCCTGGACCTCCATGCTGACATGGTCCAGCGCCACCACAGTGGCATCCCCCATGCCATAGGTCTTGGTCAGTTCGGTGGTTGAGATGACGGTATGGTCGGCGTTCATGGCGTGGCTACTCCCTGGGTATTGGTATTGTTCTGGGTGGCCTGCAAACCGGTGCTGACCACCTCTCCGGCCTTCAGACCGGTCTTGATCTCGGCGAAGGTGCCATCCTGCAACCCGACCGTGACGATCCGCAGGATCGGCTTGCCACCCACCACCACGAAGACGGCGTAACTATTGGCGGAGAGCTGGTGCAGTGCCTGCACCGGCACCAGGACCACATTATTGGCCTGGGCGGCGATCACATCCACCGCAGCGGTCACGCCCAGCGGCAGGGTCAGGGCCGGCACGCCGGCGGCCTGCCTGGCATCCAGCACCACGTCACCTTCCACGACCGAGCTGCCCGAAACGGTGACCAGTTGCGGGGTGATCAGGGTCACTTTGCCGGTATAGGTAACGTTGGGCAGGGCATCGAAGACCACATTGGCACTGTAGCCAACCTTGACGTTGCTGTAGTCAAGCGAGTTCATGTAGATGGTCAACTGGGACTGGCTCAGGTCGGCGATCGTGACAAATGTGCTGCCGGCATTGATGGTGTCCCCGACCGAGTTGTTGACGGTCAGGACGGTCCCGTTAATGGGCGAGTACAGGGCTGTGTAGGCCAGGTTGTTCTGGGCATTCTGCAGGGCTAGCTTGGCCTGGTTGAGGGCGTTCAGGCCGGTACCGGTGGCGTTGGCCGGCACAGTCCCACCCGTCAGGGCAGTCACCAGGTTCTGCGCTTCGGTCAACTGGGCGGTGTCCAGCGCGACCGTTGCCTGGGCCGAATCCAGCGTCAGTGCGGTGGATTTCGATGAGATGGCATTGTAGTTGACCAGGGCGGTGTTGTAGGCCTGCTGGGCCGCATACAGATCCCGGTATCCCTGCGCCGCAACCGGATCGGTCAAAGGAGCATTCGCCATTTTTTGATAGTTTTCCTGGTTCAGGGTTAACTTGGTCTGCGCCAGCGCCAGGGCGGCCTGGGCATTATCGATGGCCGACTGGTTGGAACCGGCCTGCAGGTCACCATTGAGAATACTCTGGGCATTGATCAGGTTCTTTTGGGCGGTGACAACGGCCTGCTGGGCGGTCGCAATGGCCGTGGCGGAGGTCAGTTGGTTGAGCGCCTGCTGCGCTTGCGCTAACGCCACCTGTTGGTTCGAGCTGTTCAGCTGGGCGATCAGGTCACCGGCCTTGACCTGGCTGCCCACCTGAACGTTCAGGGTGGTCAGGGCGCCGCTGGTCTTGAAACCCAGGCTGCTTTCGACGGCCGCACTGAGGGTGCCGGTGCCACTGGCGCGCAGGACGATGTTGCCTGTGCGGGCCGTGGCGGTTTGCAAAGCCGGCTGGGCGCTGGCTGCGGCCGCTGCACTATTTTGCTGCGCCGTGACATAGTAATATGCACCGCCGGCGATGGCCGCCACCACTACAACCAGCACGATCCAGAAGAGTGGCCTGGGCATTCCGATTATTTTGGAACGGGCCGGCTGCACATTTACGGGAACATTGGATGACATGGAAACACCTCATACAAAAAAGATTTATAAGTCTTGGTCAGTTCGTGGTTGAGATGAAAGTATTAGAGGCGATTATGGCGTGGCGACTGCCTGAGTATTGTTGGTTCCCTGGGTGGCAGTGCTGACCACATCCCCGGCCTTCAGACCGGACTTGATCTCGGCAAAGGTGCCATCCTGAAGACCGACTGTCACAGCCCGCAAGGTCGGTGTACCGTTGACCATTAGATAAACCGAGTAATTATTCGGGGACAGCTCCTGCAGCGCCGAAACCGGCACCAGGATGACATTATTGGCCTGGGCGGCAATGATATCCACCGAAGCGGTCACGCCCAAAGGCAGCGTGAGAGCAGGCACACCGGCGAGCTGCTTGGTATCCAGTACTACGATGCCTTCCACGACCGAGCTACCCGAGACGGTAGCAAGTTGTGGGGTGATTTGGGTCACTTTGCCGGTATAGGTCAGGTTGGGCAGGGCATCGAAGACCACATTGGTGTTGTAACCAACCTTGATGTTACTGAAATCCAGCGGGTCCATATAAATGGTCAGCTCGGACTTGCTCAGATCGGCGATCGTGACGAAGGTATTGCCGGCGTTGATCGTATCCCCGACCGAGTTGCTGACAGTCAGGACAGTTCCGGAAATGGGCGAATATAGGTTGGTGTTCGCCAGGTTGTTCTGGGCAGTCTGCAGGTTCAGTTTGGCTTGGTTAAGGGCGTTCAGGCCGGCCCCGGTGGCATTGGCCGGCACGGTCCCGCCGGTCAGGGCGGTCAATAAGTTCTCTGCTTCCGTCACCTGGGCCTGGTCCAGTGCCACAGTGGCCTTGGCCGAAGATAGTGACAATGGGTTGGATGTCGCCGAAGTTGAATTGTAGTTGGCCAGGGCGGTGTTGTAAGCTAGCTTGGCGGCATACAGGTTCTGATAGAGCTTGGCTACAGTCGGGTCGGTGAGCGGCTGACCAGAAACCGGATCGTATTTGAGTTGAGCAGTATTCAGCTTATTTTGCGCCAGGGTCAGGGCGGCATAGGCATTATTGTTGGCGCCCTGGTTGCTACCGGCTGTCTGGTCGGCATTGAGAATATACTGGTCATTGATCAGGTTCGTTTGGGCAGTGACTACGGCTTGCTGCGCAGTCGCAATGGCCGCAGGGGAGGTCAGTTGATTCAGGGCTTGCTGTGCTTGGGACAATGCCAGCGTTTGATTCGAACTGTCCAGCTGGGCGATCAGGTCGCCGGCCTTGACCTGGCTGCCCACCTGAACGTTCAGGGTGATCAGGGTGCCGCTGGTCTGAAATCCCAGGTTGCTTTCGGCGGCCGCCACCAGGGTACCGGTACCGCTGGCGCGCAGGATAATATTACCTGTTCGGGCCGTGGCGGTCTGAATGGTGGCCTGGTTGGCAGTCACTGCGGCTGCCGCAACTTGCTGCGCATTGACAAAGTAATACGCACCGCCGCCGATGGCGACCACCAGTATCACCAGTATGATCCAGAAGGCTGGCTTCGAAATCCCAAGAATTTTAGATCGGGCTGATTTCTTATTCGCTGAAACATTGGATGGCATGGTTTCACCTCACACATAGAATGGTTTTGTATAACTAAATTATAGTAGGTGGTTATGAGATAAATATGAAAAAAATATGTAGACAATGCGTTGAACGGCTTCGTAGGGTTTCACCTGGACTGTCTTATCGGATATTTTTGGCATTTCTGCATTCCCCTGGCAGAGAGGCAGGTGAGAAATCGGGGCTTGAAGGAGCGGTTATCCTGATCGAAAACCTGTACGGCTGTTTCTGCGGAGGGATTGGATGGCAGGGTGAAGTAAAAATGGATGCCTTGACCCAATTCGCTCTCGACGCCCACCTGGCCATCCGGTTTTTCAAGGGTGTGGGATACGATCGAAACGCCCAAAGCTGGGAACCCAGATGAAAGCCGCGCCGATGAGCAATCCGAATATGCCACCGACCCATCCAGCCGTATTTGATCCGGCCTTGGCGACATTTCCCGCGCTCACATAGCCATGCACTTCTTTCTTGCTCTGCATTTCCTGGGCAACAATGGATACCTGCGTGATCGGGAAATTGCTCTTATCAAACATGCATGCTACCTCTTCCACTTCCAACATATTTCTTCCAAATCCAGTCTATGAATTACCAGCGGTCTTGTTATCTGGTTGACCTGGCCTGCTAGCCCAAATGGATCGGCACATTCATTCGACCATATGACGGACTTACACCAGCCGGATCGCCGTATTGGGGGGAGTCCGCCCCTGCAACTTGGGGGATCGGCCATCCGTTGGCCTGCCAGACATGCTATATCAGCACATAATATGCTGCAAGGACAATAAAACTTGGTCGAACGATTGATTTGCGCATATTATGTATATATATAGTACAGTTTTTGTATTGACTTTTTGGGCATATGGGATTATTATTGTCTTATAACAACAACTAATCCGAAACCCAGCAGGATTTCTCTTACAATTTTCGGAGAGGTAACAAGAATAAATCGGCCCAGGTAAAAACTGGCATTATAGAAAGGAAAATAAAATGAAAGATCGTGAGATTGTAGTAGAAAACCTGGTCAAGGCCTACCCGGGCAAGGTCACCGCAGTGGATGGGGTTAACTTTCGGGTGGATGAGGGCAAGGTCTTTGGCTTCCTCGGCCCAAACGGCGCCGGGAAGAGTACCACAGTGAAGATCCTGACCACCCTGGCCCTGCCCACTTCCGGCCATGTCACGGTGGGAGGTTTTGATGTGGTCAGCCAGGCGACCGATGTCCGGCGGGTGGCCGGCGTGGCTCTGCAGGATGTTGGCATCGATCCCCTGATGAAATCCATGGAATTGTTGGTTTTACAGGGGCGTTTGTTCGGCGCTTCCAAAGCGGATGCAACCAGCCGGGCCAAGGAATTGTTGGATCTGGTCAATCTTTCGGATGTGGCCGACCGCCGTGCCGGCACCTACAGTGGCGGGATGCGCCGCCGCCTGGACCTGGCAATGGCTCTGGTGCACCAACCCAGGGTGCTCTTCCTGGATGAGCCTACCACCGGGCTTGATCCAGCCAGCCGCCGGGATGTCTGGCGAGAAGTCCGCCGGCTGAACCGCGAGCTCGGCATCACCATCTTCCTGACCACGCAATACCTGGAAGAAGCCGACGAACTGGCCGACACGGTGGCGATCATCGTGGCCGGCAAGATTGTCTCCGAAGGATCGCCTGCCAGCCTCAAGGCGGCCATGGGGGAGGAATCGATTAACCTGGTGTTCGCGACCCCCGAACTGGCCGAAAAGGGCCGCTCCACGCTCGCACAGATGGGCGATCGTATCCAGCTCGACCGGGAGACCGTCCGGTTGTACTTAAGCAAGGCGGCCGGAGCCATCCCGACCGTCATCAACCAGCTCCAAAATGTGCAACTGGCGCCTGTCTCCCTGACCCTGACTCAGCCGACCCTCGATGATGTTTTCCTGCAGGTCACCGGGCAGCGCCTGGTTGCCAGCGAGACAATCAAATCCAAAAATTCCCGTTCTCAACGACGGCAGGAGGTAAATTAAATTATGACAACCAAAGCGCTAGAACTTCCCGTTTCACACCCGGCCGAGAATAAACCCATTTCCCTGCCTGTCCATATTTTCCTTTTGGTCGTGCGTTCCCTGACCACTCTGTTGCGCACGCCGGAGGCGCTCTTGCCGCCGGTCGCTATCAGCATCTTCTTCCTGATCATCTATCAGTCCACCCTGGGCAAGGCAGCCAGTTTCATTCCGGGGATTGGCGGTAGTTACCTGGGCTTTATCCTGCCGCTCTCCATCGTCAGCGGATCCCTATCCGGATCCGGCATCGCGGCCCAGAACCTGGTACGGGATATTGAACGCGGCTATTTTGATAAATTGCTGCTCACACCTGTCCGCCGTGCAGCGTTGCTGCTCGCTCCCATCCTGGCCGGCGCGGTCATCCTGGGAATCCAGGCTGCCATCGTGGTAGGGGTTGGCCTCATCTTGGGTCTCAAACCAGCTACGGGCTTCCTCGGGCTGCTGGCAGTGATCGGTCTGGGCGTGCTGCTCGGGATCGGCTTTGCCGGTTTCACGGTTTCAGCCGCCCTCGGGAGTGGCAGCGCGGCCGCCACACAAGGCGCCAGCTTCCTGTTCTTCCCCCTCACCTTCCTGGCACCCACCTTTGTTCCGCTGGCGCTGCTTTCCGGATGGCTGGAAGTGGCTGCAAAGATCAACCCCATCACCTATGTGCTGGAAGCCATGCGGGCCCTGCTCAACACTGGTTGGGATGGTAAAGCCATTGGCACCGCCATTCTGGCCTGCCTGGTCCTGGCAGTGGCCATGTACGCATTGGCAGCCTTTGCTTTGCACGTGCGCACTCGCAGGTTATAGGTATGGTCGTTTGCATTCGAACATGGTAAATTTGGGTGGAGGCTGGTCGGATCTCGTTATCCCCGTGCCTCCACCTTTACTTTCTAGCTTTTTCAACGATAACCCGCCCCACAAGACGGATTGACAGGAGCAGGAATGACCTTTCCAAAAGTCAGCGGATCAAATCTGCTCAGGCAGAAACAAAATCTGCCCGGGGATTTCCAGGGCAATCTCAACCTGGTTTTCATCCCGTTTCAACGCTGGCACCAGTCGGAAGTGGATTCCTGGGGCGCCTCGGCGGAACAGCTGGAGCAACAGGTTCCGGGCCTGGTCTATTACGAACTGCCCACCCTCCAGGCCGGGGGGCCTCTCTACAAGATTTTTCTAAACGAAGGCATGCGCGCCGGGATTCCCGACCCCAAGACACGTGCACGCACCATCACGCTTTACCTCGATAAGATAAATTTTCGTACCGCGCTGGACATGCCGGATGAAGACCATATTTACATCCTGGTGGTCGACCGGCAGGGCCGGGAATTCTTCCGGGCGCGTGGCCCCCACAGCCCGGCGGCAGATGCCTCCCTGCGCCAGGCGCTAAATCAACTCACCCAATGAACGATTTTCAAAAGGCATAAATTTACGCCCGCAGAATATCCTGCGGGCGTAAATTTATGATTCATTGTTTGCCGCGGTAATTTACAGAGCGTGCGCCTTGGCCAGCAGACCGTCCACCAGGTCGTCCGCCGGCATTGGCAGGACGCTTTCTTGGAAGTGCAGAACCCCCGGCAGGGGCATGTCCATCAGGAAGCCAAGCAGATCCATGCCGGCTGCCAGCTCGTTGCTATCGCTGCCCAGGATGTTGCTCATCTGGGCGGTCATCTGCTGGAACATCGGCTCGAAAACGGTTTTCCCGCGTGGGTCTTCCAGCCATTCCCGGATGGTAAACTCGCGGTCCAGGATGCACGGCAGATCCAGGGTTGACTGCAAAGTGACGGCCAGGCTGGTGCGGATGTCAGCCGAGGAAGCGCCCACGAGCAGATCAAACTCGCCGTCCTCGGTGATCCACTGCCGGTAGCCTGGATGGTAGTAAGCAAAGGAGCGAAAGTCCAGCGCAATGGAGACGGTCTTGGTTTCACCCGGCTGGAGCTCGACTTTGGCAAAGCCTTTTAATTCCTTTTCGGGCCGCACCAACCCGGATTTGCGGTCGTGCACGTATACCTGGACAATTTCCTTTCCGGCAACCTTGCCGGTGTTACTGACATCCACAGAGACAGCCACCCCGTCAATATCCCTGAAGCTAGCCGCTGAAACCCTGACGTTGCTGTATTTGAAGGTGGTATAGCTTAGCCCGAACCCAAACGGGAATTGCACCGGTGCCTGCCTGGCCTCGTAATAGCGATAACCGATGAACATGCCTTCCCCATAGGCTACTTTGCCGTTCCCGCCTGGCCAGTTAAGCAGGGCCGGGGTGTCTGCCAGTCGAACCGGGAAGGTCTCGGCCAGTTTGCCGGATGGGTTGATCCGCCCAAACAGCACATCCGCCACGGCCGCCCCGCCCGCCTGCCCCATCATCCAGGCCTCCAGGACGGCTGCCGTGCTGTCGATCCATTCGGCCATTACCAAAGGCGCGCCATTGTTCAACACCACCACGCAATTCGGTTGGACCGCAGCGACGGCCTTAATAAGGGCCACCTGCTGGGGCATCAGGTCCAGGTCGGTCCGGTCATACCCTTCGGATTCCTTGGAGGCCGGTAAGGCCAGGAAGAGCACGGCCACATCCGCAGAGTGGGCCAGAGCGACGGCTTCATCGATCAGGGGCTGCTGGAAGCTGTCATCCGCTGGGTAGCCGGCCGCATAGGTTAATTCTGCCGCTCCCGCCCGGGCTTTTATCTCCACGTAAGGGATGGCCACTTTGGTCGGATTGATATTCGAACTTCCGCCTCCCTGGAAGTACGGTTGTTCGGCGGAGCGGCCGATCACCGCGATATGCCCGGGATTCTGCAAAGGCAGGATGCCGTTGTTTTTTAGCAACACCATACCCTCAGACGCGACCCGCTGAGCCAGGGCGTGGTGCGATTCCAAATTGAAACTGCCACCCTGAAGGGTTTGCGCGGCTTTGGATACGATCGTCAGGACCCGCCGGACTGCCTCGTTGAGGGTGGCTTCATCCATCGCCCCCGACTGCACGGCCTCCACTACCTTCCTGGTCCGCAGCGGTTTAGGGCCGGGCATTTCCAGGTCCAGGCCGGCCATCAGGGACTTCACCCGATCGTGGACTGCGCCCCAGTCCGAAACCACCAACCCTGTAAAGCCCCACTCTTTTTTGAGAATATCGATCAGCAGATCGTGGTTTTCGGAACAATAGGTGCCGTTGAGTTTGTTGTAGGCGCACATAACCGTCCAGGGTTGCCCTTTTTTTACGGCGGTCTCGAAGGCGGGCAGGTAGATTTCATGCAGAGTGCGCTCATCCACTTCTGCGCTGATTGCAAAGCGGCGGAACTCCTGATTGTTGGCAGCAAAATGCTTCAGCGAAGTGCCCACACCCTTGCTCTGGATGCCCTGGATCAAGGCAGCCGCCATTTCACCCGCCAGGAACGGATCCTCAGAAAAATATTCGAAGTTGCGTCCGCCCAGCGGGGAGCGTTTCATATTGACGCCGGGGCCCAGCAGCACATTCACATTCAGTGCAATGGCTTCTTCGCCCAGGGCCTGGCCCATGGCATACAGCAACTGCGGGTCCCAGGTGGAGGCCGTGCTGGATGCGGTCGGAAAGCAGGTGGCAGGCAGACTCTGGGCGGTCAGGGCGTTCATATCCGTCACCCGGCGTACGCCATGCGGCCCATCCGAGACGATCATTTCAGGGACGCCCAGGCGCTCCACCGGCGTGGTCGACCAGGAGGTAGCCCCGGTGCACAGGGCGGCTTTTTCTTCCAGGGTCAGCCTGGAAAGTATGGATTGAATGTCAGTCATGGTAATCCTTTCGTTTTTGAGAGAGAGAGGATCTATCCTGGGGACTTTGATGGCTAATTTTACATCACCTTTCCGAATGGAATACGGGTGTAAAATGGATGGTGCAAGCCCAACTTTGAAGGAGAATCAATCCCATGGAAGACCAGGAATTACGCACACTGATCGAACAACTGCACGCTGAAATCCAGAATACCCATACCGTTGATAAAAAAGGTCAGGAACTGCTGTCGCATCTCGAAGCTGACATCAAGGAGTTGCTTTCCCGGGCAGATGGAGCTGTCACACCGGTCCATCCAAACACGATCCAACGCATGGAAGATGGGCTAAGCCATTTCGAGGTATCCCACCCGGCGCTGACAAACTTGCTCTCCAGGCTGCTGGAAAGCCTTAGCAACGCTGGAATTTAGAAATTGTTAGGCGATATTAATCCCCCTACAACTTTTCAGCCAGAATAAAGTTACGATCTGAATGGTGCCAGAAAAAAAGTTGTCTGGAAAGGTCGCAAAAAACAATGAGAGACCGCCCCTTCAGGGCGGTCTCAATTTTAAGTCGTCTCTTTTGGAGGAAAAGCCGAGAATCGCGGAATGCCATTGTGCCTACGAGGCGCTGGGAGAGGCGGCTGCCGGTATGGGAGTGACACCGGGCTTGCCTGGGATGGAGGCCAGCACGATGACTGCCACCGCCAGCAGCAGGTGCACGATCCCCAGGATAATGTTGACCGGGTTGGGCGCGCCCGCAAACCGAATGAACAGCAACGGCAGCAGTGAAACCAGCCCGAACAGGCCATACAGAACGCCCATGATGATTGCTAGCACAACACCCCAGCGTTTGATGAAAAGCATGCCCACGGCCGCTGTTAACGAAATCAGCAGCATCACGAAGTAGAGGAATATCCCGGTCCGGCTGCCTGCCGCACCGCCGCCCACGCCAAACCGGCGGGTGGTACCAGCCGTTCCGCCTCCACCCACGACCACCTGGGTGCCGGTCCCCTGGCCGCTGCCGGAGGTGACAAAATTGCCGGCTCGAGCGGTTCCGGCAGCCGCGCGGATCAGCGGCGCGGCCAGGAACAGCAAGGCCAGCACCACCAGTACGAGCGCCGCGATGGGTAATAATTTGGTATTGAGCAATTTTTTGGCTTTAACGGGTTTGGCTTGAAGTGATGACATTTTTGACCTCTCAAAAGATTATTCGTAGCGCAAAGCTTCCACCGGTTCGAGCGATGCAGCGCGCCGGGCCGGATAGATACCGAAGAACAACCCCACTGCGGCCGAGAAAAGCGTGGCGAGCAGGATGGAGTTCAGGCTGACTGCCGGGATCAGGGAAGTCCCGCTGGCCGAGGCGATCCGGCCGATCACCAGCGCGATCAACCAGCCCAGCAAAATGCCAATCACTCCGCCCAGCAGACTCAGGATCAAAAACTCGACCAGGAATTGCACCATGATATCGCGGTTGCGGGCGCCAACTGCCTTGCGCAGGCCGATCTCACGCGTCCGCTCGGTCACCGAGACCAGCATGATATTCATGATGCCGATCCCACCCACCAGCAGCGAGATGGCTGCGATGCCGCCAAGGAAGACGGTCAGCACACCGATGATCGAAGAGGCCGTGTTCGCCAGGTCCTGCTGGTTGAAAATGGAAAAATCTTCCGCGCCGACGGCCACATGGTGGCGCATGCGCATGATGTTGGAAACCTCCGTGCTGGCATTCGTGACGCTCGCTGCGCTGGTGGCCTCAATATAGATTGTGTTCACATAGTTTCCGGGGGTCTGGACAACCCGGTCACGCGCGGTCGTAATGGGAATAATGGCCTGGTTGTCAGAGCTGCCCAGGGCCGTGCCGCCTTTCGATTTCAGGACGCCGATGATCGTAAAGGTCTGGCCGTTGATGCGCAGCGTCTGGCCGGTCACACCGGTGCTCTGGCCGAACAGCGTGGTGGCCAGGTCAGGCCCGATCACGGCCACCCGGGCATGGATGTTGACCTCCTGGTCGCTGAAAATGGCGCCCTCAGTGAGGGTTTCTGCGCGCATCGAAAAGTAATCCGAGGGTGTGCCATAAATGGTGGTAGTGGTGCTTTGCCCGTTGGTGGCCGATGCGGAGATACCCCCGCCTTGCAGGATAGGCGCAACCGCCAACACGTCCGGCGCCAGGTACGGGTCTTGCAACGCCTGTGCATCCGACATGGTCAACGGTCGAATGTTCTTTACGGTCACGGTGCCGCCGCCACCCCCGCCGCCAAACCTCGCACTGGAACCCGCCGATAGGAACAGCAGGTTGGTGCCGATCGAACTGATCGAGGATGTAATGGAATTCTGGGCGCCCTGCCCGACTGACAGCATGGCGATCACAGCGGCCACCCCGATCACGATGCCCAGGATGGTCAGCCCGCTGCGTAATTTATTGCCCACCAGGATGGTGAGCGTCCCCACTAAGACTCGTGTGATTTTCATTAAGTATTCCTCTCAACCAGGCCGTCGCGGATCAAAATGGTGCGTTGGGCCTGGGCCGCAATTCTGGGATCGTGGGTGATGATAACCAGGGTGGTATTACTCTCACGGTTAAGCTTTAATAATAAATCCATGATCTCCTGGCCCACCTTGGAATCCAGGTTGCCGGTCGGTTCATCTGCCAGCAGGATGGCCGGTTCGTTGACCAGCGCCCTGGCCACGGCCACGCGCTGCTGCTCGCCACCGGAGAGCTCCGATGGATGGTGTTTCATGCGGCTTTCCAATCCCACTTCCCGCAAAACCTGGGCTGCCCGGCCGCGGCCTTCATCGGCCCGGTTGGCGTAGCCCAGCGGCAGCTCCACGTTGACCAGCGCCGAAACCCGCTGCAACAGGTTAAAGGATTGGAACACAAAGCCGATCTTGCGGTTGCGGATGCTGGCCAGCTGGTCATCGTTCAGCCCCGCCACCGGTTCGCCGTCCAGGATGTATTCACCCGTGGTCGGCCGGTCCAGGCAGCCCAGGATGCTCATCAGGGTCGACTTTCCCGAACCGGATGGGCCGGTGATTGCCAGCACCTCGCCACGCTTAACCTGCAGCGAAACGCCGCGCAGCGCCTGTACTTCCACTTCACCCATGCGGTAAACCTTCGTCAGGGCCTCTGCCCGGATAACGATATCATCCATTGCATTCACCTGGCCTTAAGGCGTTGTCACAGGCTTGGCGCTGGTTGTGGCACCGCCCACCGCACCACCCCCGCCGCCCAGCCGGAACGCACCGAGCCCGCCGGTGGTGGTGGTACTGGCAAAGCTGAGCACGATCGTGTCGCCGGCTTTCAGGGTGCTGCCTGTGACCTGCGTAACGGAATCCGAGACCGCCCCGATCGTAACCGGCACCTTGCTGGTCGCGCCATTCTGGATCAGGTTGACATATTGTCCGCCGTTGGCATCCGTGAAGATGGATGTGTTGGGAACCAGCAGGGCGTTATCCACCTTATTGGTGACGATGGTGACATTGGCCGACATGCCCGGTTTGACCTGCGCATCCGCGTTGGTGATTTGGACATTGACATTAAAGTTGACGCTGCTCTGCGCAGAACTGCCTGCCAGATCGGTCGAGAACACCTTGCCGGTATAGGTTTTGTTGGGGATGGCATCGAATGTGATCTGGGCCGGCTGGCCGATCTTGACATTGTTGATATCCACCTCCACCACCTGGACATCGATCACCAGGTTGGAGAGGTCGTCAATCCGGAAAGCCTGTGTTCCGGCGGTAACGACTCCACCGGGGATCGCATTCGACTGGGTAACTGTTCCATCGAACGGGGCAGTGATCTTGGCAGCATCCAGGTTCTCCTGGGCGGTCTGCACGGCCAGCTGGGCCTGTTGCAGTTTGAGCAGATTCGTCCCGGTCGCGCCTGCCGGCACCGTTCCGCCGGTCAGCGCCGCCAGGTAGTCCTGGTCGCTTTTCAACGTGGCATTGGCCAGGTCCAGGTTTGCCTGAACCTGGTCGTGTTGGTTCTGGGTGGGCGCCTGCGAATAAAGACTGTAGTAATAAAAGGCGGTGTTATAGGCCTGCTGGGCGGTATAGAGCGCGTTATAGGCAGCCGCCTGGTTGGTGTTAGTGATATAACCCCCGGAATGGGTATTATCGTAATTGGTCTGCGCCGTATTCAGATTCGCCTTGGCCAGCACGTAGTTGGCATAGTAATTTTTGACCAGGGCCGGGTTTTGCCAGTACTGTAAATTGTTCAATGCGGTTTGCGCATTGGTTACATTGGTCTGGTCCGTGGTGATGGCCAGCTTGGCATTCGCGATCGCTTCAGGCGTGGTCAATTGGGCCAGGTTCTGTTGTGCAGTGAGCAGGGCGGTTTCCAGGCTGGTCTGGGTTGAATCCTGCATCAGGGTGGCCAGGATATCATTGGCTTTGACCTGGCTGCCGATGCTGGCATTCACCTGGTTCACCTGGCCATTGGTGGCCCAGTTAATGATGGCGGAAAGCTTCGACCTGACCGTGCCTGTACCTTCCACGGTGGAGGTAAGCGTGCCGAGCTGGACGGTGGTTACCTGGTAAGCAGATGTACCTGTACCCCCGCTGGTGCTGGCAGTGCCGGTATTGCCCTGGGAGCGCAGGTTGGCGAAGACCAGCACCGCCCCCACGATCACCACCAACACTGCCCCTACCACGATCCAAGTTTTTTGTTGTTTACTCATTTCACTTCTCCTGTTCCAAAAGATTCCTTTAAATGATACCGCGCAAGTATTAGAAAATTGTGTGGAAAAGATGGACAAAAGGATAGATTCTCAATAAAGGAAAAATCAGGAGATATTCACCGAAGCTAAACCAGAAATTACCCAATCTTCCCTGGTAACGCTCCCGGCCAATCACCATTTTCATCTACTCCCAAATGCTATAATAGACTGCAACGCATCGCCATCCTTTTTTCTTTTACAAAGAACCATTAATGATTGATTCCCCACACCGCCGTTTCAACCCGCTCACCCGTGACTGGGTGCTTGTCTCTCCCCACCGCGCCCGGCGTCCCTGGCTAGGTCAGGTGGAAAAGACTGCTCTTGCAGCCCTGCCGCAATACGATCCAGCCTGTTACCTCTGCCCCGGCAACGAACGCGCCGGCGGGGTCATCAATCCACTCTATACTGGCCCATTTGTCTTTGATAATGATTTCGCGGCGCTGTTACCTGAGCCGGTCGAGGCGCAGCCCGGCTCTTCCCATCCCCTGCTGGCCTCCAGCCCCGAGCGCGGCTTGTGCCGGGTGGTGTGTTTCTCGCCCCGCCACGACCTGACCCTGCCCGAATTGGATAATGTGTCCATCGAAAATGTGCTGGAAGCCTGGGCACACGAAAGCGCCGACCTGGGCGCAAAGGATTTTATCCGTTATGCCCAGGTCTTTGAGAATAAGGGCGCCGTAATGGGCTGTTCGAACCCGCATCCGCACAGCCAGGTCTGGGCGCAGTCCCAACTGCCGAATGAGATCACCAAAGAGCTCGAACTCCCAGAATGCTTATTTTGCAGAAAATCACCGGCCCCTGCTGGTGGATTACCTGGCCGAGGAAGCCCGCCGGAAGGAACGCATCGTCTTCCAAAACGACAGCTTCACCGCCCTGGTACCGTTTTGGGCGGTCTGGCCGTTCGAGATTTTGCTATCGGCCAGACGCCCCTCCGCCCATCTGGCCGAATTGAGCCCGGCTGAAATGAGCGATCTGGCCGAAGCGCTCAAACAGGTCACGACGCGCTACGACAACCTGTTCGAAATTTCCTTCCCCTACTCGATGGGTTTCCACCAGGCCCCTAGTGATGGCCAAAGCCATCCCGAATGGGTCCTGCACGCCCATTTCTACCCGCCGCTGTTGCGCTCTGCCACCGTCCGCAAATTTATGGTTGGCTATGAAATGCTGGCCATGCCGCAACGCGATATCACCCCCGAAAGCGCGGCCGAACGGCTGCAAGCACTGCCCGATATCCATTACAAATTACGAGGTCAGGCATGAACCCACATGAGACTGCCATCCAGGTTTTTCAAACCCGTTTTTCGCAGGCGCCACAATACGTGGCGCGCGCACCCGGAAGGGTGAACCTGCTGGGGGAACACGTGGACTATAACGATGGCTTTGTGTTACCGGCCGCAATTGACCGGGCCACCTACGTGGCTTTTTCCCCATCCCCCACCGATCGAACCACCCTGGTGGCGGCGGATTTCGGCGAAGATGTACAGTTCAACGCTGCGACCCTGGCAGGCAAGACTCAGCCGGATGGCTCACCCCTGCCCGAGTGGGCGCTCTACCCAGCCGGCACCGCCTGGGCGCTGGGCCAGGCGGGATTGTCCACCCCGGCCATGCTGGCAACCTTCTCCTCCGACATCCCGCGTGGCTCGGGCCTCAGTTCCTCCGCTTCGATCGAGATGGCCTTTGGGGTGGCCTGGAACAAGCTGGGCGGCTGGAGCCGTACTCCGATGCAACTGGCGCTGTTGGGCCAGAAGGCCGAAAACCATTATGTGGGCGTGAACTGTGGCATCATGGACCAGTTCGCTTCCGCTTGCGGGGAAGCCGAGCGCCTGATGCTGCTGGACTGCCGTTCGCTGGAATACCGCAGCCTGCCGTTGCCGGAAGGAACCGTCATCGTGGTTGCGGATACCACCGTACGCCGGAAATTAACTTCCGGGGAATATAACGACCGCCGGGCCGCCTGCGAAGAAGCCGTGCGCCTTCTCAAGCGCAACCTGCCGGAAATAAAATCCCTGCGGGATGTCAGCCTGGAGGATTTCAATCGCCTGAGCCAGACTTTACCGGGTACAGTCGAGAAGCGCGCCCGGCATGTGGTGGAGGAAATCCAGCGCACCTGCCAGGCCATCCCGCTGCTGGAACAGGGTCAAACACACGAATTCGGCCAGTTGATGAATGCCTGTCATATTAGCCTGCGTGATTTATATGAAGTCTCCATTCCCGAACTCGACACGATGGTGGCGATCGCCCAGCCCCTGCCGGGCTGCTTCGGGGCGCGCCTGACCGGCGGTGGTTTTGGTGGCTGCACGGTCAACCTGGTGGCGAGTAGTCAGGCGGAGGCCTTTGCCCGCGTGCTCGGCCCGGAATACGAGCGCCGCACCGGCCTGCATCCCGAGATCTACATTTGCCAGGCTTCACAGGGAGCGGGGCTGCTGTAGAGACAATTTGGAAGAAAAGTGCCACGCTTTCCATTTATGCATACAGATCTTGTGCATACAGATCATTTTTGCAAGGCTTTTACACTGCTTTCTGTTTTATTTTCGCGATGCAAAAGCGTGTTTGTATTTGATCAACAGGTTATCGAGTGCTTCACGAAGAAGAACAGCCTCTCCCACGCCCTGCTCCTTTGCTAACTCAGAAAGTCGTTCTAATTGTGTCAGTGTGTAATGGGATGTTTTAGGGGCCATTTTTTCTTCATAAGCAAGTACGATCTTGTTTCTCCCTGAAGCTTTTCCCCGGTATAACGCCTGATCCACTTTCCGGAACAGTTCATTTTCATCCTGCGCGTCAATCGGGAAAGATGCAATTCCGCCGCTGATGGTCAATTGTGCGTTTACATCCTTTTTTCCTTCCGAGAAACTTGTTTGTCGTTCGATTTCCCCTCGTATGCCTTCCATGACGAGAAATGCTTGCTCGCGTTCCGTATCGGCAAAGATCAGGGTGTACTCTTCGCCTCCATATCGGCAAACGATGGCTTTTCCTCCGCTCATGCGCTGGATAATATCTCCAACGGCTTTGATGATCACATCTCCTGCTTCGTGTCCCAAGCTATCATTCAGTCGCTTGAAATGATCTATATCGAAGAATCCCAGCGATAGAGGACGGTCGTTTTCCAGTGCATTTAGCACAGCCGCTTTTAGCTCTTCTTCAAAACCCTTGCGGTTTATGAAACCTGTTAGCGCATCAATGACAGAATTATCGGATGACATACGGCCTCCTTTGTAATATATTGTTATAATATATCTATATAATATATCAACATATTATTTAAGTCAATGTTTTTTTGGATTCAGTTGTGAGCTATCCAGTACAGAAGGTTTCCTTTTTTTGTCCAAACCATTATCCGAAGGGACACAGCCAACAGACACAGCCAACCTGTTGACAAGCAGTGTACCGAATGGTACACTGAGCCCATGAGTAACCGGGAAAAACTGCTGGCCTGCGCCCTGGATCTGTTTTCAAAGCGTGGTTTCGATGCCGTCGGGGTCCAGGAAGTGGCGGATGCAGCCGGATTGAAAAAACCCACCCTGTATTATTACTTTGGCAGCAAGAGCGGTTTGTTGCAGACGCTGCTGACCGAAAATTTTGCAACGTTGTTCGATGAAGTGGAAAAAGCCGCCGATTACAGGGGCGATGTGGCCACCACCCTGCGCGCGGTTGCCAACGTATATTTCGAATATGCCCGCCGGAACCCCAAACTTTACCGGCTGCAGCTCTCGATGTGGTTTGCTCCGTCTGATAGCCAGGCTTTCCAGGTTGCTGCCAGCCTCAGTCTGCGCCAGCAGGAGATCCTGGAGAACATGTTCTTGCGCGCTTCTGGCGATCACGGCAATATGAAGGGCCGCCAGCGCGCCTACGCGGCCACTTTCCTGGGCATCCTGAATACCTATGCCGCGCTGGGCCTGAACGGCTATACCGAACTTAATCAGGGACTGGTAACCAGCGCGGTGCATCAGTTCATGCACGGCATCTTTTCATAATGGCAGCCGGCCCTGCAAAGGCCGAAATTATTTTCGTGGTAATGTACCAACCGGTAGGTACAATTTATCAAGGAGTATTTTAATGGAAAATTCTCATCCGCACTGGGCTTATGACTCCATCTTCTATCATATTTACCCGCAGGGTTTCTGCGGTGCCCCGGCTCGCAACGATTTTTGTTCTGCGCCGATGCCCCGGCTGGACAAGATCAATGAATGGATCCCCCACATGCGCTCGATCGGCGTTAATGCGCTCTATCTCGGGCCGGTCTTCGAAGCCTCCGCACATGGTTATGATACGGTGGACTATTACCATGTTGACCGGCGATTGGGCCAGGACCGGACCCTCAGCCAGCTAAGCACCAATTTGCACTGCAATGGCATCCGGCTCATCCTGGATGGGGTTTTCAACCATGTTGGGCGGGATTTCTGGGCCTTTTATGATGTCCGCCAGCATGGCCCGGCCTCCCCGTACTGCAACTGGTTCCAGGGGCTGCGCTTTGATGGACGCAGTCCCTATGGAGACCCGTTCGTTTACGATGGTTGGAGTGGGCATTATGATCTGGTCAAACTGAACTTACACAACCCGCAGGTCAAAATTCATATCTTCGAAGCCATCCGATCCTGGGTGCAGCGCTTCGACATAGACGGGCTGCGCCTGGATGTGGCCGATAGCCTTGACCTGGGCTTCCTGCAGGAACTGCGCACTTTCACGCATTTGCTGCGCCCGGATTTTTGGCTGATGGGCGAAGTGATCCATGGCGATTACCGGCGCTGGGTCAACCCCGCCACACTCAACTCTGTCACCAATTATGAGTGTTACAAAGGGCTGTATTCCAGTCTTGCTGATAAAAATTTATTTGAGATCGCCTATTCTCTTAATCGCCAGTTTGGGCCGGAAGGGATGTATGCCGGGGCGCCGCTCTATAATTTCGTCGACAACCACGATGTCAACCGGGTAGCCAGCCAGTTGCACAATCCGGCGCACCTGAACCCATTGTATTGCCTGCTATTCAGCATGCCGGGGGTTCCGTCGATCTATTATGGCAGCGAATGGGGGCTGGAAGCGAAACGCACAGACACCAACAACTCACCCCTGCGCCCCAGCCTGGAACTGTCCAGCCTCTCTGCCAACGCGCCCCGGCCGGAACTGGTGCGATTGATTGCCCGGCTGGCAAAGATTCGCCAGGAATCGCCTGCATTAAAAAATGGAGCATACCGCCAGTTATTTGTCGCACCCGAGCAATTTGCATTTGCCCGGCAGAGCGCAGAGGAATGTATCGTAGTCGCGCTCAACGCGGCTGCCATTCCGGCGCGCTTAGATCTCCCCTTGCCCTGCCCTGCCAGCCAGGCGATTGATCTTCTCGACCCGGATATGCATTTTTCCGTCCTGGGAGGCAATTTGATCGTTGACTCTGTCCCACCTTGTGGGGCGCGCATATTCAGGCTGGTTTGAGAAAATGCTTGATAAAACCTGACAGGTTTTGATCATCAGCGTAGCGAAACGAGCTGTCACGTTTTTTCATCCATCCAACGGGCATGTCAATCCGTAAAACCAGTCAGGTCTCTCTTTACGGTATAATCCCCTTGCCAAACAAATCCTCATTCACAAATTCTCAATCAAAAATCGAAAATGTCCTCTTCCCTTCAAAACATTATCCTGCAACTCCAAAACTTCTGGGCTGAGAAAGGCTGCCTGATCGGGCAACCCTATTACACCCAGGTGGGTGCCGGTACGATGAACCCGGCCACCTTTTTGCGAGTGCTGGGCCCCGAACCCTGGCACGTAGCCTACGTGGAACCTTCCGTCCGCCCGGACGATGGGCGCTACGGTGAGAACCCCAACCGCTTCCAGCTGCATTACCAGTTCCAGGTGATCCTCAAGCCGGATCCCGGCAACCCGGTGGAGCTCTATCTGCAGTCGCTCGAAGCCATTGGCATCAACCCACGCGAGCACGATATCCGCCTCGTGGAAGACAACTGGGAACAACCCGCCATCTCGGCCTGGGGGCTGGGCTGGGAGATCTGGCTGGACGGGCAGGAGATCACCCAGTTCACTTACTTCCAGCAAGTCGGCGGGCAAAGCCTCGACCCGGTCTCCGTGGAGATCACCTACGGCCTGGACCGCATCCTGATCGCCATCAATAACGCCGCCGCCATCTGGGATGAACCCTGGAACGAAACGGTCAAGTACGGGGATGTGCGCCGCCAGGAGGAGTACGAACACAGCAAGTATTACTTCGAGATCGGCGATGTGGAGCGCCTGCGCCAGATGTACGATCTATATAAGGCTGAAGCCGAAGCTTGCATCGCGGCTGGCCTGGTGCTGCCTGCGCACGACTATGTGCTGAAATGCTCGCATACCTTCAACGCCCTGGATTGCCGCGGCGCCATCGGTGTGACCGAGCGCCAGGTCTTCTACGGCCAGATGCGCGAGATGGCCCGCAAAGTGGCCGAGCGCTACCTGGAACAGCGCAAGGAACTGGAATATCCGTTGATGAAGCAAGAAGTAAAAAGTGAGAAGGTAGAGGGTAAAACCGTTTTTCCTGCTCAACTTCTTCCTTCTACCTTCTTGCTCGAGGTGGGCGTCGAGGAACTGCCGGCCTTAGACCTGGACGCAGCCATCGCGCAATTGAAAGTCTCCGTCCCCAAACTATTGGATGAAGACCTGCACCTGGAGCACGGCAGTGTGCGCGTTTCCGGGACGCCGCGCCGGCTGGCTGTGGTGGTGGAAAAGCTGGCGGCACGCCAACCCGACCGGGAAGACTTGCTCAAAGGTCCATCTGCCGACCGTGCCTTCGGGCCGGATGGCGTTCCGACCCCGGCGGCGATCGGTTTCGCCAAAAGCAAAGGCCTTTCCCCCAAGGATTTGGAAGTACGGGCTTTTGAAAGTGGCAAGTACGTGGTCGCCCTGGTGAAACAGGCTGGGCGACCGGCTGCCGATGTGCTTGTAGAGTCCCTGCCAGGGCTGGTGGCAGGCATCAAGTTCGACAAATCCATGCGTTGGAATAAATCGGGGGTGGCGTTCTCGCGACCGCTGCGCTGGTTCGTGGCGCTGCTGGGGGGGACCGTCATCCCGTTCGAGTACGCCGGGCTGACCGCCGGGCGTCACACCCGTGGGCTGCGTCCCTACAATTCACCGGAGATCATTATTCCAACCGCGGATGAATATTCCGAGGTAATTAAAAAGAACGGCATCCTGTTGGAAGTGGACGAGCGTAAAGCGCTGATCGCCGAGGGGGTTAAAAAGCTGGCCGCCTCGCTGGGCGGTGAAGCCATCCTGCCGGATGAACTGTTGGCAGAGGTGGCGAACCTGGTTGAGAAGCCCATGCCGCTGCTGGGGAGTTTTAAACCGGAATTCCTGGCCCTGCCCGAAGATGTGCTCATCTCGGTGATGAAGAAACACCAGAGATATTTTCCCATCCGCGGTATAGGGCCGGATGACCATCCGCCCCTACTGCCGAATTTCGTGATCGTCCGTAATGGTGACGAGCAGGGTCTCGATCTGGTGCGCCAGGGCAACGAGCACGTGGTGGGCGCCCGTTTTGCGGATGCCAATTTCTTCGTGCGCGAAGACTTGAAGCACAAGCTGGAGGAGTTCCGCCCGCGCCTGGCCACGCTGATCTTCCAGAAGAAACTCGGCTCGATGCTGGATAAATCCAACCGCATGGTCAAGCTGGCCGATGTGCTGGCGCCCATGCTTGGCCTGGCGGAAACTGACCGCCAGCTTGCAGAAAGGGCGACCTTTTTAGCGAAGGCCGACCTGGTGACCCGCATGGTGATCGAAATGACCTCGCTGCAAGGTACCATGGGGCGCGAGTATGCCCTGCGCTCGGGTGAAGACCCGCAAGTGGCGGCGGCCATCGGCGAGCAATACCAACCCGTTCCAAAGACAAGCGCCGGGTTGGTGGTGGCACTGGCTGACCGGTTGGATTCACTGGTCGGGCTGTTCGCAGCCGGATTGGCGCCCACTGGTACCAAGGATCCCTTCGGTCTGCGCCGAGCGGCCATCGGCCTGGTACAGCCGCTGATGGAGCATGCCATCGCCTTTGATTTGCGCGCGGCGGTTGATGCTTCTGCCAGGCTCCAGCCCATCGAAGTCAGCCCGGCAGTGCAAAAACAGGTGCTCGACTTTATCACCGGTCGCCTGGGGGTGGTGCTGAAGGATGACGGTTACAAGTATGACGTGGTGGAGGCCGTGCTTAACCAGCAATCTGACCGGCCGGCGGCGGCCTTGCAGGCGGTCAAGCAACTGAGCGCCTGGGTGGGCCGCCCGGATTGGAGCGTGATCCTGCCGGCCTATGCGCGCTGCGTGCGCATCACGCGCGATCACAAAGAGCAATATACCGTCCGGCCGGAAGCGTTTGTGGAAGAGGCCGAGCGGACATTATACGAAGCGGTCAGTGCGCAACCCTCTTCCTTTCGCGAAACATCCCTGTGGGGCGGTGGGAACGTGGATGCGTTATTAAATGTTGTCGTGGCGCTCATTCCTTCTATCAATACCTTCTTCGATAAGGTGCTCGTGATGGCGGAAGAGCAGTCCGTTCGGGAAAACCGCCTGGGCCTTTTACAGCGGATCGCCGGGCTGGCAGATGGAGTGGCCGATCTAAGTAAGTTGGAAGGTTTTTAGAAGGCAGCCAATCAAGAATCGAAGACCGAGGACAATCATCGTCCCCGGTCTTTTTTTCCTTTCTTGCCAGGTAAACCCGCTTGCGCCGCCCGTCAAGCAAGTCTATAATGCAAGAGGGCTTTACTCTTATGAGTCAAATTGACGATATCAAATCCCGCATTGACATCGTAGACCTGATCGGGGAAACCGTGAAACTACGCCGCACCGGAAAGAATTATTCCGGCCTGTGCCCGTTCCACAATGAGAAGACCCCCTCGTTCATCGTCTCGCCTGACCGGCAGACCTGGCGCTGTTTCGGGCAGTGCAACGAGGGCGGCGATATCTTCCGCTTCGTGATGAAGAAGGAAGGCTGGGATTTCAAGGAAGCCCTGCAGGCTATGGCGGAACGCGCTGGGGTCAAACTGGAAGCCTACAAGGCCGAGAAGCCGGAGGAAAAGGAAGCCCACGAGCGCCTGCGCGGGTTGCTGGAAGAAGCCGTAACCTTCTACCGTTACCATCTGTCCACGCCAGCCGGCAAGTTCGCCCTGGATTACATCCATGGAAAGCGCCATCTGAGCGACCCTACCATCGAGGCCTTTGGGCTGGGCTACGCGCCGCCTGGCTGGGATGCCGCCCTCAAACATTTCAGCGCCAAAGGCTACACAGAAAAGGAACTGCTGGACACCGGCCTCATTATTGTCCATGAGGGCGACCAGGCGACCGGCCCGCAGGAGCGCAGGCGTGTGTTCGACCGTTTCCGGAACCGTCTGATGATCCCCATCCGGGATGAGAATGGCAAAATGACCGGCTTCGGGGCGCGCATCCTCGACCCGAATGACTACCCCAAGTTCATGAATTCGCCTGAGACGCCGCTCTTCAGCAAGAGTCACCTGCTGTATGGTCTGGACCGGGCGCGCAAGGCCATCCGGGCCGCCAACCAGGCCGTCATTGTGGAAGGCTACCTGGATGTGATCGCCGTTCACCAGGCCGGTTTTGAAAACGTGGTCTCGCCGATGGGCACCGCCCTGACCGAGGAACAGTTGCGCCTGCTCAAACGTTTCACACCGCGCATCGTGCTGGCGCTCGACCCGGATGCTGCCGGGCAAAAAGCCGTCCTGAGCGGGCTGGAAGCGGCCCGCCAGAGTCTCGACCATGCCGATGAACTGCGTTTCGATGCGCGCGGCCTGCTGCGCCACGAAGCCCGCTTGCAGGCCGACCTGCGTGTGGCCAGCATGCCGGATGGACTTGACCCGGATGAAATCGTCCAGCGCGATTCGGAACAGTGGAAGGGCCTGATCGAAAATGCCCAGCCGATCGTCGTACACGTGATGGGGGCGCTGGCGGCCGGGCGTGACCTGGAGGATGCCCGGGTCAAATCCGAAATCGCTGGGAAGGTGTTACCACTGATTGAAGACCTGCCCAATCCGGTCGAGCGCGACACTTACCGCCAGCGGCTGGCGCGTTTCCTGAAGGTGGATGAGCGCTCGCTGGTGGGCACGCAGGGTGGGGTTCCGAAAACGCACCGGCCGCGCCCGCAGATTGAGACCACTCCGCGGGTGCAGGAAGTGCCCCCCATTCCCGTTGCCGCGATGATTTCTCCATCACACCGGATCGAGGCACACATCCTCAGCCTGCTGTGCCTGCGGCCTGACCTGCTCTACCGGCTTGACCGGGCCCTGCAGCAGGCCGGTCTGGACCGCATGACTTCCGATGATTTCGGGTATACTGACCATCAGGTGCTCTTCCGACTGGTGCGCCAATCGCTCGAACAGGATTCACACGATCCCGACCAGTTCCTGCGCCAGAACCTGCCGCCGGCACTGGAGAACCTGGCCGATGAATTGATCGCCCAGGCCGGCGAACTTGACCCTGTGGAGGATCGCCTGCTCGAAGATATGTTCCGCGGTGTGGTCAAAATTCGTCATATGGCGCTGAATGAAAGTGTCAACCAGTTGCGGTTTTTGCAGGAAGAAGCCCAGCAATCCGGTGACAACGACCTGCGGGCGGCCTCATACCGCGCAATGGTCCAACAGCATACCATGCAGTTACGCAGCCTTGACCAGGCGCAGTTAAAACAGAACGGACGCCGTAAAGAATAGCCGAAACCATACTATTGAAGAAGGATAATGTCCAGTAAAGCCAAGCCCGCTCCGCGTTACCCGCACCGCCCCACCAACCTCAGGCCCAAAAAGAAAAAGTCTGATGCCGATGGTCAGGATGGGTCGAAATCCGCCGATCCTGATCTCGAAGAGGAAACCGAACTTTCGCTGGAACCAGACGAAAGCCAGGTGACGGTCGAAGGATTGGGCGAGGTCGAGGTTGAGGAACCGCTTGAACTGGACCGTGCCGAACTGGCCGCGGAAATGTCCGAAGACCCGGTGCGGTTATATCTGCGCGAGATCGGCTCGGTAAAACTGCTGGATGCCTCCAGGGAATTCCGTTTGGCGGCCATGCTCGAAGGTCGCCGCGTGGTGCTTCTGACCATGCGCCGCCGCCGGATGGGAAAACAGAACGTTGATTCTCCCACCAATACTGCCTACCATGCCCTGCTCAGCGATTTGCTGATCGACTGGACCCGTCTCGGAGAAGATGCCGAACGCCTGAAACACCATATCCCGGATGCCGGCTTACTGCTGGCCGAGGCGCAGAGTCTGCACCGCGGTTGGGAAAGCATCACACCCTCCTATTTACATAGTTACATGGAACACGAATTGTGGGGCACCGACCCGGTCTGGGACAGCCTGGTGGCGCATGCCTATAACGTGTTTGTACTTTTTTACATCCTGCCTGAGCCATATGCAGCCTGGTTGTTGAAGTATATTGAAGCGCACCACGATCTGCCGGCCCAGCGTACGCTCTTCCATAACCTGCCGCCCGAAGCCGAACTGGCGCGGGAGGTCGAGATTATCCGCAGCCGCGCCGACGAGGCCAACGCCGCCATCATCCGTGCCAACCTGCGGCTGGTGGTCAGTGTGGCCAAGCGTTACCTGGGGCGCGGCATTGCGCTGCTGGACCTGATCCAGGAAGGCAACCTGGGCCTGCTGCGGGCGGTCAACAAGTTCGACCCGCGCCGGGGCTTTAAGTTCAGTACCTATGCCACCTGGTGGATCCGCCAGTCCATCAACCGTTCGATTGCCGAGCAGGCCCGCACCATCCGCATCCCGGTGCATCTGTTCGAGGCCATCACCCGCCTGCTGCGCGCCCAGCGCAACCTGGTCCAGCAATTAGGCCGGGAACCAACCAATGAAGAACTGGCCATCGAGACCGGTTATCTCGTGCCGGCAGATGTACAGGCGGTCCTCCGGGCGCGGGCGGAAGATATGCCGCTCGATCCGGAGCTCCAGCGCCGCTGGGAAACGGCCGTTACCAAGGTGGAACACACCCTGCGCTCAGCCGAAGAACCGGTCTCGCTGGACGGCCCGGCTGGCGGCGACGAGGATTCCAGCCAGTTGGGGGATTTCATCGAGGATGTGGATGCGCTCGAGCCATTGGACGCAGCCTCCAAGGAAATGTTGCGCGAGCAGGTCCAGCACGCCCTGGCGGCGCTCTCGGAGCGCGAGCGCCAGGTATTGGAGCTGCAATTCGGCCTGGTGGATGGCAAGGATCACACCCTCGAAGAGGTCAGCCGCTACTTCAAGGTTACGCGTGAGCGCATCCGTCAGATCGAGGCAAAGGCCTTGCGCAAGTTGCGCCATCCGACCAGAAGCAGGTTGCTGAGGGATTATTTGGGGTAAGCCCAACCTAGCTGAGCCGGAATAAAAACATCTTCACCACAAAGGGCAGCAAGTTTCACAAAGGAAAGCTTTATTTTCTTTTCCTGGGTGATCCTTCGTGACCTTAGTGGTGATTTTTTAAATATGAAATGTGACATTTTCAAGCTAATTCCCCATTGCCTGAATCAACACCTGTCTAATTTCATACGGGCGCGGCAGCAGCACATCCGCTCCGCCGGAGGTGAAGAAGGAAGTCACCTGGCCGGTGCTGATGGCATAGCGCTGGATCTGATTTGGGTTGACCAACTGCAGGATCGGCAAAAGGGTGCTGACATCCTGCAAGGTCATGTCGGTCACGATGGCGCCGCGGAAACCCGCATACAGTTGCGGGATGCGCATCAGGGCGTTCAAACTCAAGAGCTTCTTCCCAATTGCAAGGATCACTTCCTGGGCGCGCCGCAGCCGGTCGAGATCGCTGGTCGTTTCACGGGCGCGGATATACCAGAGCGCGGTGGCGCTATCCATATGTACCAGGCCGGCATGCACCGTGTAGCCCTTCGGATAACCGTCGCGCGCATCCTCAAAGTTCTGCCCAACCTGCACATCCAGGCCGCCCAGGCTGTTAATGATGGACAGGAAGCCGCTGAAATTGGTCAGCACATAGGACTGCGGGGTGAAGCCGAAGTTATATTGAAAGGTCGACTGCACCAGCGCAAAGCCGCCGTATTCCTGAGCCGAGTTGATGCGTTCCATGAATTTGCCGGGCAAGTAGACCCACAGGTCGCGTGGGAAGGAAACCAGGCTGACCGAGCCATCCGGTTTAAGCACTACCAGTACGGCCGTGTCGGTGCGGAAATCCTGTCCGCCCGGGCGCTGGTCGGACCCTTCCAGCAGGATGGTCACCTCCCCGGCCGGCTGTGGGATCGGGGCGGCCTGGGCAGGCATGCCGCCGGGAGGCGCATCTGTCGGGGTAGGGGTGGGCGTGGGTGTCAGGGCGGGAAGGACAGAGGCAGCCGGGCCGGGTTGGGGGAGAACGGCCAGGGTTGCATCGGCTGTCAGGGTACTGGCTACGATGGTGGCAATGACCGAAGCAGCGGGCGCACCGGTAGGCATTAAGGGCTGGCAGGCGGATAGAATGAACAAGAGCAGTACAAGCAGGAGAATGAAACGGGTTCGCATGAATGGGAGTTTACCCGATAAATTCCTGCCGGTTTATAGAATTTGTATTAATTTTGTTACCGATCTGTATCATCCCGCCTGGATTTTGTTACCGATCCGTATCTTTTGATCTGGGTTTATACGAACAGACCGGCAATTTTGCGCGGGCCCGCCAGGATCTCTTTTGAGGTCTTCAAGTATCCTTTTTGATCAGCGATAAGCGACCATTCGATCAGCTGGATCTCGCCCTGGTTGATTTCAATTCCGGTTATGCTGCGCGGGTGGATGCAGCAGCCATCGTTAAAATAAGGCGGATCACCTGGCCTGGCAAACCAGGGCCGGTGGGTGTGACCGAAGATGGCTGGCTGTTTTTTATCCTTGACCCATGCGATCATCTCGGCTTCCAGGGCATCCCGTTTCTTGTAGTTTTTCGCCGGTTTGGTTGGGTTGTCAAGCCCGAACATTCTGAGCGGACCCCAAATGTTCCGGTCCAGGAAACGGGTAATTTTCCAATACTGGTCGCACATAGCATCGCCCTGGTAACCATGCACCAGAAGGATCTTTCCGCCGGTGGGAACATGCTTGATGATCAATCCCTCATGCAGCTGGATGCCGTCCAAGAGCGGCTCTTTTCGACTGGTCCTGTCGTCAACGTAATGAAACATGGTCTTCTCCACCACTTTCGGATCAGCGCGTTCCAGATCGTGGTTTCCATAGATCATATGAAATCGTCCGGCCCGGTAGAATTCGTGCATGCGCTGGAAGATGCGGGGGTGGGCGGATCGGATATCGGAGAAGCGTTTGTTTTCGTACAACTCGTCGCCATCCCCGAGTTCAAAATAGGTGTAGCCTTCATTAAAATAATATTCGAGGGCAAAGAAGAACAGGTTCTGGTTCCTGGCGAACTCGTCCGCCCAGCTGTCGTCGCCCCGGTGGCAATCGCTGAAGAAGATCAGGCGCGCGCTATCATCGAAGGGAATTTCGGGGGCAGATTGGAAAACTTTGTTCAGTCGGCTGGATACAGACATATTTCCTCCATAACGGCAAAAACGGGCACAGCACGATCAGGTTTTGGAATTCCTTTAAGAATTCTACCCCCGGATTGTACATTATGAAATGCGGGGGCCCTTTCAATTACCAGGGGGCAGCTGCTTCGCCCGCACACATCCCTCCCGATTTATTGAGGTGAAATAAAGGGTGGTTATAACAGATTGTAATTATGAAATTATGATAAATAATACCTTTTTTCACTAATAAATGATATAATCAAATGGGTAGCCACTTTGTGAAATCTGGCACTCAGTTTCAGGCGCTTCTTATGATATACTTTTGCCCCGGTAGAACTAACAAATATTTTTGAGAGGAGTGGCCATGCTTCTCCAGTACGCTGCAATTGCCGCGTTTGTGATCATCACCGCCCTGGTTGGCTTTATTGCCATCGGCCTGGGCATGTTGTTTGGCCCAAAGCGCTCCACCGATAAAAAGGCCATGCCCTATGAATCGGGCATGAATCCCATCGGTCCCGGCACACGCCGGATACCGGTGCGGTTCTACATGGTCGCAGTGCTCTTCATCCTTTTCGACATCGAAACCATCTTCTTCCTGCCCTGGGCAATTGTCTTCCGCCAGTTGGGTGTATTCGGCCTGGCGGAAATGGCCGTCTTTATTGCCATTTTATTGGTTGGTTACTTTTACGCGTGGAAGAAAGGAGCTCTCGAATGGGAGTAGAACAAAAGCTTGGAAATATGGGCGTGGTCACCACCACGCTGGAACAGGCCGTGGCCTGGTCGCGCACCAATGCCATGTGGCCGCTGCTTTTTGGGCTGGCCTGCTGCGCGATCGAGATGATGTCGGCCCAGGCCTCGCATTATGACATGTCACGCTTCGGGATGGAGCTGATGCGGCCCTCGCCGCGCCAATCCGACCTGATGATCGTGGCCGGGCGGGTGACCCGCAAGATGGCCCCGGTGTTGCGCCGCCTGTACGACCAGATGCCTGAACCCAAATGGGTCATTTCGATGGGCGACTGTGCATCGTGCGGCGGCGTTTTCAATAACTACGCTGTCATGCAGGGAGTGGATGAGGTGGTACCGGTGGATGTTTACGTGGCCGGTTGCCCGCCGCGCCCGGAAGCGCTCATCCATGGGGTGCTGACACTCTACGAAAAAGTGCGCGGCATCAAGTTCGCCGATGAGGAATTAGCCGCCCAGGCTGCCAAGTAACCCGAATCAATCCATACCTTTGGATGCGAAAAATGCCTATGGATAAGAATTTGCAACCCATCGTCGAACAACTGGAAAAAGAATTCGGGCTGGTCGCCAGCGAATATCACGGCGACGCCAGCCTGGTGCTGCCGGCGGAGAAGATCGTCGCGGCCTGCCAGCGGATGCAGGGCATGGGCTTTGAAATGCTCTCCGCCCTGACCGCCGTGGACTACTGGCCACAGGAACAGCCGCGTTTCCATGTTATCTACGAATTTACCTCGGTCTCCAAAAGCCTGCGCCTCGAAATACGCGTACCGGTGCCGGGCATAAACCCAACCATACCGACCGTCTCCCGCATCTATCGCAATGCCAACTGGCGCGAGCGCGAACTGTGGGATATGTTTGGCATCAAAGCGGAGGGCCATCCCGACCTGCGGCGCATTTTGATGCCGGCCGACTGGGAAGGTCATCCGCTGCGCAAGGATTATCCGCTGGGTTACGAGGAACCGCAGTTCACGTTTAACTTCGAAGAGATCAATTTACGCAAGCCGTACGCAAAAGAGTAGGGGCCGGCCGGAAACAATATGAAAGCCTACACGGCCGATGAACTGCTGGAGCTTTCGCTCGGGTTTGAAGAAAATGCCCGGGAGCTATATAGACAATGGGCGCAGTTGTTTGCCAGCACACCGGATGTGGCTGCCTTCTGGAGTGAGTATGCTGCTGAGGAAGCCTCCCATGCCAGTTTGTTGGAAGAACTGCGTCAGCGTCTCTCTCCGGAGCAATTAGCTACCCGTATCGAAAGCGAACTGGCTGGCGACACGAAAAGACTGCTGGCTTTTCTCCAAAAGGAACAGAATATCGAGGACCTCGACCAGGCTTATCATTTTGCCAATATGATCGAAACCTCCGAGATCAATCCGTTGTTCGAAACCATCATGTCAACCTTCGAAAAAGATGAAAAAACGAACTCTTTATTACGGTTGCAGCTCACTGAACACGTTGGCAAGCTTGCCAATAATTTCCCCAAACGTTTTTCGCGCCCCGAGCTGCGCCAGGCTATAAAGGTGCAACCATGAGTGACATCCAGGAAGTATCCGTTGACGATCTGAAGCACCTGGTCTCCGACCGGGCCATCCAGGGTGAGACCATGTTGTTGAACATGGGACCGCAGCATCCCTCCACGCACGGCGTGCTGCGCCTGCTGCTTGAACTGGATGGTGAGACGGTCATCAACTGCATCCCCGATATCGGTTTCCTGCATACCGGAGTCGAGAAGAATATGGAAGCTAAAACCTACCAGAAGGCCGAGGTCATGTCTGACCGGCTGGATTATATGAACCCGGTCGGCAACAACCTGGCTTATTCGATGGCAGTCGAAAAACTGGTGGATCTGGATGTACCGGCGCGCGCCCAGGCGCTGCGTGTCATCCTGACTGAACTGACCCGTATCCAATCACATCTGGTCTGGCTGGGCACGGCGGCACTGGACCTGGCGGCCATGTCCATGTTCCTGTATTGCTTCCGCGAGCGCGAGTACATCCTCGACATTATGGAAATGTGCTCGGGCCAACGCATGATGACCACCTACATCCGCCCTGGCGGGCTCTGGCGGGATGTGCCGGTGGAGTTCGAGGCAGCCGTGCGGGATATCCTCAAGACCTTCCCGGCCCGCATCGACCAGTATGAGGCGCTGCTCACCCGCAACCCGCTTATGCTCGACCGCACGCTTGGCATTGGCAAACTGACCGGGGAAGAATGCCTGAATTTTGGCGTGACCGGCCCGATGCTGCGGGCTAGCGGCGTCAAGTGGGATTTGCGCAAAACGCAGCCGTACTCCGGCTACGAGCAGTACGATTTCGAGGTTCCCACCCGTACCGAAGGGGATGTATACGCCCGCTTCCTGGTGCGAGTTGAGGAAATGCGCCAGTCGCTCAAGATCATCCGGCAGGCGCTGGATAAACTCCCGTTGGGCGCCGTGCGCTCAAATAACTACAAGTTCGTCCCCCCGCCCCGCTCGGAGATTGGCGTCAGTATGGAAGCACTGATTCACCACTTCAAGCTGTGGACGGAAGGGTTTAATGCTCCGAAAGGCTCGATTTACAGTGCGGTCGAAAGCCCGCGCGGCGAGCTGGGCGTTTATCTGGAATCAGATGGCGGCCCCAAGCCCTATCGCATCCACTGGCGAACGCCCTCCTTTGATAACCTGCAGTCCATCCCATTGATGGCCAAAGGCGTACTGGTGGCTGACCTGGTCGCCATTATCGGCAGCGTCGATATCGTTCTGGGTGATGTGGACCGGTAGGGAGCCACAGTTTCTGGTGCCCCAAGTCACATGTGAGGATTTATGCTTGCTGAAAAATACCCTGATGAAATAAAAAAAATTATGGTCAAATACCCGCCTGAGCAAAAACGCTCAGCGGTCATGCCGCTGCTCTACCTAGCACAGCGCCAGGATGGCTATGTTACCAAAGGCGCGATGGAAGATATTGCTGCCATGCTGGATATCACTTCCACCGATGTGGCTGAGATTGTCGGTTTCTACACGCTCTACCACGACAAGCCGGCCGGCAAATACCGCATGCAGGTCTGCACGGACCTGCCCTGCGCCTTCCGCGGTGCGGATAAGTTCATGGAAAAATTATGCGCCAACCTGGGTATCCAGGTGGGCGAGACCACTGCAGATGGCCTGATTACGCTGGAGGCGGTCACCTGCCTGGCTGGCTGCGACCGGGCCCCTATGTTCCAGATCCAATCCAATGATGGGCTGGAATATCACGAGAACATGAGCGTGGATAAGACCATGGAATTGATAGAAGCGTTCAAGGAAGCTAATCAGGGGGTGAAGTAATGGATCACCTGCTCCTGCGTCATCGTGATATTCCCGACATCGCCAGGCTGGATGTCTACCAACAGCACGGCGGTATCGATGGATGGAAAAAGGCTGTCACAACTATGAAGCCCCAGGATGTGACCGACCTGGTCAAGGCCTCCGGGCTGCGCGGACGCGGCGGCGCGGGTTTCCCCACCGGCGTCAAGTGGTCGTTCATCCCCAATACCATCTGGCCGCACTACGTGGTGGCCAATGCGGACGAGTCCGAACCAGGCACCTTCAAGGACCGCGAGATCATGGAATTCAACCCGCTGCAGTTCCTGGAGGGGGTCGCGATTGCCTGCTACGCCGTTGGGGCCAATGCCGGCTATATCTACCTGCGCGGCGAGTTCTGGCCGGTGGCTGCCATCCTGGATGAGAAGATTGCCGAAATGGAGCATGCCGGTTTCCTGGGAGAAAAACTCTTCGGCACGGAATATTCCCTGCGCATCCATACCCACCTGGGCGCGGGCGCCTACATTTGCGGTGAAGAGACCGCCCTGCTCGAGTCCATCGAGGGCAAACGCGGCCAGCCGCGCATCCGTCCGCCATTCCCGGCAATCTACGGCCTGTACGGCAAGCCAACCGTGGTGAACAACGTAGAAACGCTCACCAACCTGCCGCTGATCGTTGAAAAGGGCGCAGCCTGGTACAAATCGCTGGGCACCGCCGATAGCGCCGGGGTCAAGATCTTCTCACTCTCCGGGCATGTCAAGAAGCCAGGCAACTACGAATTACCCTTTGGCACCACCTACCGTGAACTCATCTACCATTACGGCGGCGGTGTAACGGAGGATCGCCCGGTCAAAGCCATCATGTCGGCCGGTGCATCCTCTGCCATGATCGTGGCCGATGCCAAGGCGCTCGATACCCCCATGGATTATGCCTCGGTGCGCACGCTCGGCGCGGATCTGGGGTCTGCCTCGGTCATCATCATCAATGACAGCGTGGATGTGGACTGGGTCATCAACAAAACCATCCACTTCTTCAAACATGAATCCTGCGGGAAATGCACGCCCTGCCGGGATGGCACGTACTGGATGCAGCACCTGATCGAGCGGATTGAGCGCGGCGAGGAGGTGGAAGCCAACACCCGGCTGCTGCGCACGGTTGCCAAGCAGATCCAGAACAAGTGCCTGTGCCCGCTGGGAGAGTTCTCCACCATGGCAGTCACAACCGCCATCGAGCGCTTCCCGGCCGACTTTACACCCTCCACCATCGGAGGCACGCATGGCTAAAATGATATCCCTGACAATTGATGGGCGTCCGGTCTCGGTACCCGAGGGCACTCTGATCGTGAACGCCGCCAAACAAATCGGCATCGACATCCCGGTTTTCTGCTTCCACCCGAAGATGGAACCGGTCGGCATGTGCCGCCAGTGCCTGGTGGAAGTGGGCCGCCCGATGTTCGATCGCGCCACTGGCCAGGCGGTCATGGAAAATGGCAAACAGAAGGTCCAGTTCGGGGCCAAGCTCGAGACCGCCTGCAGCAACCCGGTTTCCGAAGGCATGGTCGTCCTGAGCACATCCGAGAAAGCCCTGGCAGCCCAAAAAGAGATCCTCGAGTTCCTGCTGACCTCCCATCCGCTGGATTGCCCGGTCTGTGACAAGGGTGGCGAGTGCCCGCTCCAGAACCTGACCATGGCGCACGCTTCCCCCTTGAGCCGCTACATTTACTCCGAGAAGAGCCATGCCGCCAAGCATTTCCCGCTTGGCGACCTGATCTGGCTTGACCGCGAGCGCTGCATCCAGTGCGCTCGCTGCATCCGCTTCCAGGATGAAGTGGCCGGCGAACCGGTGCTGGGCTTTTACCAGCGCGGGCGGGCCACGGATGTTTTCACCAATTCCGAGCCGGGCTTCAACTCGGTCTTTTCCGGCAACACCAGCGATATTTGTCCGGTTGGCGCGCTGACCACCTCGGATTTTCGCTTTGGGGCGCGTCCCTGGGAGTTGAAAGCGGCCGCTTCGGTTTGTTCCCAATGCCCGGTGGGCTGCAATATTACATTTAATACCCGCCGCGAGGCCATGTCGGGCGGCAAGGTGGCCATCAAGCGCGTCATGCCGCGCCAGAACGAAGCCGTCAACGAGATCTGGATCTGCGATAAGGGCCGCTTTGGCTATCACTTTGTCGAGAGCGATCAGCGCCTCTCCAAACCTTTGATTAAGACCTTGGGTGAACCCCTACAGGAAACAACCTGGGAGGAAGCCCTGCGACTTGCAACCGGCAAGCTGGTTGAGGCCAAAAAGGATGCCGTGATCCTGGCCGGTGGGCGGCTCTCGAACGAAGACCTGTTCAACCTGAAGCAGCTGGCGGATGGGCTGGGCGGGCAGGCACTGCTCTACACTTCCATGGGCGGCGGCGAACTGACCACCGCCTACGGTGTTTCCGCCGGGACGAATTTTTTCGAAATGGGCCCGGGCACCACCATCCTGGTGGTGGCCTCCGACCTGTATAACGAAGCACCGCTGTGGCACCTGCGCATCAAGCAGGCTGCCAAGCGCGGCGCCACGCTCATCCTCGTCAATGCCCGCCAGACCAAGCTGGAACGCTATGCCAAGTTTGCCGTCCGCTATGCTTATGGCGATGAAGTAGAAACTGTCAACGGCCTGGCCAACCAGCCCAAGATCGGTGAAGCCATCACAGCAGCCGAAAACCTGGTCGTTCTGTATGGTTCGGATGGCCTGGGGCTGGAAGGTTCCTCCGCCCTGGCTTTCGCCTGCGCCGAGTTGGTTAAGTCCCGTGCCGGCAAACCCAACAATGGGCTGATCGGCGTCTGGCCGCATGCCAATGATCAGGGTGCCTGGGAACTGGGTTTCCAGCCCGCCACAAATCTGGTTGAGACACTGAAAGATAAGGTTGTCTACATTGCAGCTGCTGACCCGATCGGCGACGACCCCAGCCTGGCGGAAGCGCTCAAGGGCACCCGAAGCGTGATCATCCAGGAATTGTTCCTGACCGAAACCGCCAAACTGGCAGATGTGGTCCTGCCAGCCCAGGCTTACACCGAACGGGATGGTTCATTCACATCAGGCGAACGGCGCGTCCAGCGCTTCTTCCCGGCCCTCCCGCCGCGTGGCGAAGCCCTTCCCGATTTTGCCATAACTGCCCAACTTGCCGCCGGACTCGGGCTCACCCTCGAAAGCCGCTCGGCCTCGCACGTCATGAATAAGCTGGCTGCTTCGGTCCAGGCTTTTGCAGGCATCTCGTATCTGAAATTGGGTGAAGTAACCACGCAGTGGCCCATCGTTGGCCGCGGTGATCTGTATTATGGCGGCACTACCTATGAGAATACCCAGGGGCTGGGCGCGCATCTTGCCCTGTCATTGCTCCCATCCCCCATCGAGGGTAGATGGGCCGGGGGTGCGGGGCTGCATCCCGATGAGACCCAGTGGCTTTTGGTCCCGGTCACTCACCTCTATGACCTGGGTATCACGGTGGCCACCTCTGTGTTGCTCCAGCCGCATATCGGCGTGGCTTCCTTTATTATCAACCCCCAATCGGCCAAATCCATCGGCATCCAGACCGGAGATATGCTGAAAGTCAACGGCCTGGAAGCAAAAGCCGTGTTGGACAATACCGTCCCGGCCAGTGTGATCCTGGTACCGCGCAGCATGGGCACCCCCATCACGCGCCCGGTGGTTTTCAAGATGAATGTTGCCTGATATACCATTTTACGTTTGGCGTTTCTCGAAATTCGGGCACCCTAAAACGTAAGAGGAAGGTTCTCAATGACGTTAGCTCTCGTGATTGAATGGCTCATCAAGGCGATCGTGTTGGTGTTGATCCTGCTGGGCGGCTTCGCCTACCTGACGCTCTATGAGCGCAAGGCGCTGGCCCGCATCCAGATGCGCGTCGGTCCCAACCGGGCCGGCCCCTGGGGCATTCTGCAACCCATCGCCGACGCGGTCAAATTGATCTTCAAGGAAGAGCTCATGCCGGCCCGCGCCGACAAGCTGCTTTTTTTTCTGGCGCCGGTCGTGACGCTGGTTCCGGCACTGGTCATCACCGCCGTGGTGCCCTGGGGACCCACCCTGCACGTCTTCGGGCGGGATATCACCCTCTACATTGCCGACATCAACGTGGGCGTTTTGTATATCATGTCGGTGGCTTCCATCGCAGTGTACGGGATCGTGCTGGCGGGCTGGAGTTCCAACAACAAGTACGCCATGATGGGCGGCCTGCGTTCCACTGCCCAAATGATCAGCTATGAGATCGCCCTGGGCCTGTCCTTCGTCGGGGTGATCCTGCTGGCCGGTTCGGCCCAGATGACCGAGATCGTAGCTGCACAAAAGACCCTCTGGTTTGCGGTTCTGCAGCCAGTCGGAACAGCCATCTTCCTGATCGCCACCCTGGCCGAGGTTAACCGTGCCCCGTTCGACATGCCCGAAGCCGAACAGGAACTGACAGCTGGGTACCATTCCGAATATTCCGGCATGAAATTTGCCCTGCTGTTTATGGCCGAATACGACAAAATGATTGCCATCAGTTCCATCGGGGCCACGCTGTTCTTTGGCGGCTACCGGGAGTTCTGGTTCCTTTCAAATACCATCTTAAGCGTGGACCGGACACCCTGGCTGGGCCCGATCTATATTTTCTTAAAAATCTTCATCCTGCTCTTCGGGATGATCTGGGTGCGGGCCACTTTCCCGCGCATCCGCTACGACCGCCTGATGGCTTTCGGTTGGAAAGTGATGCTGCCGCTTTCGCTGGCGCTGATCTTCATCTCTGCCACCTTTATCCTGCTGGCAGATCAATACAAGAACAACCTGCTCCTGGCGGGCATCCCGGTGGTTTCCATCCTGGCAGGCGTGTTGGCGGTTGGGCTGGTGTACCGCACCTTGAGGAGAAAAGAATATGCCCGTGCTTGAGCCTCTGACCGAACTGGCGCGCGGCCTGTGGACCACGCTGCGGTTCATGTTCGAAAAGCCCGTGACGGTGCAGTACCCCGAGCAGAAGAAGCCGGTCAAAGCGCGCTTCCGCGGCCGGCACGTGCTGCACCGCTATGAGAATGGTCTGGAAAAGTGTATCGGCTGCTCGTTGTGCGCGGCGGCCTGCCCGGCGGATGCCATCTTCGTCGAATCCTCCGAGAATACGGATGAGAAGCGCTTCTCGCCCGGCGAGCGTTACGCCAGCACCTACGAGATCAATATGCTACGCTGCATCTATTGCGGTTTTTGCGAAGACGCCTGCCCGACCGAGGCGATCACCCTGGGCGACCAGTATGAACTGTCCTTTACCGAGCGACGCCAGGCTATTTATCCGAAGGAGATGCTGATCGAACCCGTCCCGGCGGGTGGACAGCCCACTCCGCAAAAGACCGAACCGGGTGTCTATTCCCGCTCGGTTCCCGAGATGAAGGACCCAAAAGATTGAGGATTTTGGATTGCTGATTGTAGATTGCGGCTCGGATCCATCGGTTGTCAATCACCAATCATAAAAAATCATCAATCAGAAATGGTGCTTATGAACCTGACACTCATCCTTTTCTATGTTCTGGCAGTTGCCGCGGTGGGGACTGCGTCCGGATTGCTGCTCAGCCGCAATACGGTCTACGCCGCCCTGTTTCTCGTTTTGAACTTTGCCACCGTGGCGATTTTCTATCTGTTGCTGGGCGCGCCCTTCATTGCCTTGGTACAGGTGACGGTCTACGCCGGTGCCATCATGGTGCTGTTCCTGTTTGTGATCATGCTGCTGGGCGCCGAGAAGCTTCCTCTGAGCAAGGTACTGCCCTGGCAGGGGCCGCTGGCAATTGGCCTGGCAGCCGTTCTGCTGGTGGAGGCAGGCTTCCTGCTTTTCGAGCGTCTGAACAGCACGTCCATCCTGGCGGCTCCCGGTGCCGATCTCAACACCACCGCCGCTCTGCAGACCCTCGGGAAGGCATTATTTAGCCAGTACCTACTGCCATTTGAAGTCACATCTATCTTGCTGCTGGTGGCGATGGTGGGGGCAATCGTCCTGACCAAACAAGTGAAAGGAGAGCAGGCATGATCGGTAATCTTGGTGGAATTCCTCTCTCCGGTTTTCTGACTGTTTCTGCCATTTTATTTACCATGGGCGCGCTGGGTGTTCTGATCCGGCGAAACGCCATCATCATTTTCATGTCGGTTGAGTTGATGCTCAACGCCGCCAATCTTGCTTTTGTCGCCTTTGCCCGCTCCTATAACGTTTTGAGCGGGCAATTATTCGTCTTCTTCGTGATGACAGTCTCGGCTGCGGAAGTGGCAGTTGGCCTGGCGCTGATCGTGGCGATCTTCCGTTCCAAGCACAGCATCGACGTGGACCAGATGAGCAGCCTTAAAGGATAACGAAAAGGATTACTATGGAAACACTGTTCAGCCTGGTTCCCCTGATTGTCTTCCTGCCCGTGCTCGGGCTGCTGATTAACATCGCCTTTGGCGGCAAAATGAGCGAAAAGGCCGTCGGCGTGGTGGCCAGCAGCGCCTCCGGGCTGGCCTTCGTGGTCTCGGCCTTGCTGGGCGTGGCGCTCTGGAACAGCGGCGGAGCGCTGCACAGCGTCCCGTTCGCCGACTGGATCAGCATCGGCACACTCAACATCCCCTGGACCTTCCGCGTGGATACACTCTCGGTGACGATGATGCTTGTGGTTTCGGGTGTGGGCACGCTCATCCACATCTATGCCATCGGCTACATGCACGAGGATGTACGCTTCAAAAACGACGTAGGTCGCTACCGCCGTTTCTTCGTCTTCCTGAACCTGTTCATCGCCATGATGATGATCCTGGTTAGCGGCAACTCGTACCTGATGCTGTTCGTCGGTTGGGAGGGCGTGGGTCTGTGCTCGTTCCTGTTGATTGGCTTCTGGTATGAAATGGACACGCTCGGGCGGCCTTCCTGGGCCAACTCGAATGCGGCCAAGAAGGCGTTTATCGCCAACCGCGTCGGCGATTTCGGCTTCCTGCTGGCTGCCTTCACCATGTTCTGGGCCTTCGGCAGTCTCCAGTTCAACGATGTCTTCATGAAGGCCCCCCAGATCGCGGCCGCCACCCCCACGGTAATCCTGCTCATCACCCTGTTCATGCTGATCGGGGTGGCCGGTAAATCCGCCCAGATCCCGCTGTATGTCTGGCTGCCGGATGCCATGGCCGGCCCCACCCCGGTCTCGGCTCTTATCCATGCCGCCACCATGGTCACCGCGGGTGTTTACCTGGTGGCGCGTTCCTGGCCGCTCTACTCGCTGGTGCCGCAGGCCCAGTATGTGGTGGCGCTGGTCGGCGCGGTCACCGCGCTCTTTGCCGCCACCATTGCCGCCGGGCAATACGATATCAAGAAAGTGCTGGCCTACTCGACCATCTCGCAGTTGGGCTTCATGGTGGCGGCAGTCGGCATGGGCGCCTACGTGGCGGGGATGTTCCACCTGATAACGCACGCCTTCTTCAAGGCCCTGTTGTTTCTATCGGCCGGTTCGGTCATCCTCGGTATGGAAAGAGGCCATCATCACCTGCCGCATGCAGAGGGGAACAATGGTCACCACGAAGAGGTTTTCGACCCGGGCGATATGCGCAACATGGGCGGTCTGCGCAAGCAGATGCCGGTTACCTTCTGGGTCTATCTAATCGGTGCGCTGGCACTGGCGGGCATCTTCCCGCTGGCCGGGTTCTGGTCCAAGGATGAGATCCTGCTGGATGCGATCAAGAACTACCCGGTGGTATTTGTCCTGCTAATCCTGGCAGCCTTCCTGACCGCCTTCTACATGGGCAGACAGATCTGGATGGTTTTCTTTGGTGCACCCCGGCATGCCGCTACCGCACATGCCCAGGAAAGCCCCAAGGTCATGACAGTGCCGCTGATGGTTCTGGCAGCGCTGGCGATCCTGGGCGGGTTGCTTAACTTCCCGGGAATTAATTCGCTGACCACCTGGTTGGGTTACACCATCCAGCCAATTGTCCACGAAGCCGAAGTGGCGCCCTGGCTGGCCATCTCCTGGGGCGGCTTTAATCCGATCGTGGCCCTTTTCGCCCTGCTCCTGGCGCTGATCGCCATTTATATCTCCTGGCTCATCTACGGGCGCAAACCACTGACCACCGGACAGAAAGACCCGCTCAAGCAGCCGCTGGGCTTCCTGTTCACGGGCATGGAAAACAAGTGGTATGTGGATGAGTTCTATGCGGCCGTGATCCTGAAGCCCTATGGAGCCATCAGCCGCTTCCTGGCAGACGTGATCGACTGGCGCTTCTGGCACGACTGGTTCCACGAGAAGGTTATCGCCGGCACGTATAACTTCGTCTCGAAGGCGGTACTGGATCAGCGGGTCGACCAGCAGTTCATCGATGCCATCGGCAATGGCCTGGGAAAATTAACCCGCGGCACGTCGGCCAGGCTGCGCCGCCTGCAGAATGGCTTTGTGCGCTCCTACGCGCTGGCCGTGTTACTGGGTGTTGTTATCATTCTTGGCTATCTTTTGCTCAAATAATCTCAAAGGTCAAATGTGGACTGGCATTCTTTGAAACGTGCCATTTGACCTGAAAGAGGAGAGAATATGGACTTTATTACCAATCCTTTGAACATCGTGATTTTCTTCCCGCTGGTGGGCGTGCTGGCCCTGCTGTTCATGCCCGCCGGGAAGAAGGGCCTGCTGCGCTGGACCGCGCTGGCCACCACCCTGGTGACCTTCTGCCTGTCCATCTGGATGCTGGTCCAGTTCCGGGCCGCCGAGGCCGTCGCGCCGGGCGACCTGCACTTGACCCTGACGGTGCCATGGATCCAGGTGGCTGGCTGGAACATCTCCTACGCCCTCGGCGTGGATGGCCTGTCCATCCTGCTGGTATTGCTGACCACTTTCCTGACCCCTATCGCCATCCTGTCCACCTGGACGGCGGTCGAGGAGCGCGTCAAGGACTTTATGCTGTTCTTCCTGCTGCTGGAAGTGGGCATGCTGGGCGTTTTCATGGCGCAGGACCTGTTCCTGTTCTACATTTTCTGGGAATTCACGCTCGTCCCGATGTATTTCCTGATCGGTATCTGGGGCGGACCGCGCCGGATTTATGCTGCTATTAAATTCTTCCTATACACCATGGCCGGCTCCATCCTGATGCTGCTGGCCATCCTGTGGCTGGGCGTGCATCAGGGTACCTTCTCCGTGCCTGATCTGCTCGCCAAGGGTGGCATCGATCCGCACACCCAGCTTTGGCTGTTCATCGCTTTCGCGGCGGCCTTTGCCATCAAAGTGCCCATGTGGCCGCTGCACTCCTGGCTGCCGGATGCGCATGTGGAAGCCCCCACGGCCGGCTCGATCATCCTGGCAGGTGTATTGCTGAAGATGGGTACGTACGGCTTCCTGCGCTTCAATATCCCGCTCTTCCCGCAAGCCGCCGTCCAGGCCGCCCCTTGGATCGCCTTGCTGGCGGTCATCGGTATCATCTACGGCGCTGCCGTCTCCTATGCCCAGAAAGACATCAAGAAACTGGTCGCCTACTCCTCGGTCAGCCACCTGGGCTTCGTCATGCTCGGCCTGTTCGCTCTGAATGCCCAGGGTGTCGAAGGCGGCATCCTGCAAATGATCAACCACGGTCTCAGCACGGGTGCGTTGTTTCTCCTGGTCGGCATGGTCTACGAGCAAACCCATACACGTGAGTTCAGCGTTTATGGCGGCCTATGGAAGATCATGCCGGTCTTTGGCGTGTTCATGCTGATCGTTTCGCTCTCTTCGATGGGCCTGCCCGGCCTGAACGGTTTCGTCGGCGAGTTCACCATCCTGCTGGGCGCCTTTGGCTCCAAGGCCATCGGCTCGCCCTGGTTTGCCGGAGTAGCTGCCCTGGGTGTCATCATGGCCGCCGTCTATATCCTGTATATGTTCCAGAAGATCTTCCTCGGCCCCGAAGGCTCCATCGTGGAAGAGGTCAAGAAGCACGGTCATGCCCTGCGCGACCTGAACGCGCGTGAGATCATCACGACGATCCCGCTGCTGGTCTTTATCTTCTGGATTGGCCTGTACCCGAAGCCGTTCTTTGACCTGATGGCCCCGGCGGTTACGAAACTGCTGGCTGGGGTAATGCATTAGCGGCAAGCCATCGGCCTTCAGCTTTCAGCCCTGCGCTGAATGCTGACCGCTGACCGCTGACCGCTTGAAAGAGCGACTATGACATCTTCTGACTTGATAACCGTTCTCCCGCTCGTTTTCCTGACCGTCTGGGCCTGCGCGCTCCTGCTGGTGGATTTGTTCATCCCGAAGGGCCGCAAAGGCTGGACGGCTTTGCTGGCGGCGCTCGGGCTGGCCGCGGCCATGGGTCTCACCCTGCTCTACGCTGGCCAGACCGGTTTTGCCTTCAGCGGGATGGTCGTGCTGGATGGTTTCTCTTCCTTCCTGGATGTGCTCTTCCTGGCCACGGGCCTGCTCGGGATCGCCCTGGCGTATGGCTACCTCAAACGCATGGGCATCGACCGCGGTGAATATTACGTCCTGCTGCTCTTCAGCGTGATGGGTATGATGCTGATGGCCCAGGCGGCCAACCTGATTGTTATCTTCCTGGCGCTGGAACTGCTCTCCATCCCGCTCTACGTGCTGGCTGCCTTCGCCCGCCCGCGGCTCGAATCAGAGGAAGCCGGCCTCAAGTACTTTCTGCTGGGAGCGTTCTCGACCGGCTTCGTAGTATATGGCATTGCCCTGGTTTTCGGGGCCACCGGCACCACCCAGCTTTCGGAAATCGTCTCGGCCGCAGCCGGTACCGGCTCCGGGCCAGCCGTCAGCCTGCCATTGCTGGGCATCGGAGCCGCGCTAATCCTGGTCGGTTTCGGGTTTAAGGTTGCCGCCGTGCCATTCCATATGTGGACGCCAGATGTCTACCAGGGCGCGCCCACTTCCGTAACCGGTTTCATGGCGGTCGGCGCCAAGGCGGCTGGCTTCGCCGCCCTGCTGCGCATCTTTGTGACGGCCCTGCCGGCCCTGCATGGGAACCTGGTGCCGGTGCTGTGGGGCCTGGCCGCGCTGACCATGCTGGGTGGCAATCTGCTGGCCATCTCCCAGACCAATATCAAGCGCATGCTGGCTTATTCCAGCATTGCCCACGCCGGCTACATCCTGATGGCGCTGACAGCCTACAGCAAGGTGCCTAATGACGCGGTTGCTTCTGCGCTCTTCTACCTGGTAACCTATGCCGTCACCTCTTTCGGCTCCTGGGCGGTGGTTATCGCGCTGGAGAAGGCTGATGGTAAAGGCCTTGAGATTGCCGATTATGCCGGGCTGGGCCGCAAACGCCCGCTGCTGGCCGCCGCCATGACCATCTTCATGCTTTCGCTGACCGGCATGCCGCCCACGCTCGGCCTGGTAGGCAAGTTCTACCTGTTCCGCACGGCCATCCAGGGCGGCTTCATCGGGCTGGCCATCATCGGCGTGCTGACCTCGCTCATCTCCGCATACTACTACCTGCGCGTGGTGGTCACCATGTACATGCGCGATGGTGAGCCTGAGACCACCCATGAATTTTGGCTGAACTTCACCTGGGGCCTGAGCGCCCTAGCGACGGTGATCTTGTCATTCCTGCCCATGGCATTATTCGCCTGGGCCAGCGGAGCGCTGTTGAAGTAATATCTCCCTGAAAATAATAATAAAACCGCATTTTGAGTGTGTGCAGCGAACCCGCACACACTCAAAATACAAATCCATCCTTATTTTTAGATAGATTTATAGAAAGAGGGCACAGAAAAGTTCAGCCCCATCCTTGAATTGGATGGGGCTGAACTTTTTACTTTGATTTTATCAAGGGTTTACTATTGATTCCGATAAACCCGCTCGGAATTAGTTTCAATTGCCCGCCGGATTCTTTCTTCATCACTGAAGATAGGGCGATATTGCAGGTTAACCTGCCCAGGCGTCAAAGTGATTATAAAGGTCTTCATCTGGTTTTGCAGTTTATCCAGCAATGCTTTTGCTTGTTCCAAAATTTCCGAAATTATACTTATGGTCATACGAACTCCTCGTTTCTACCGAACTTTGTATTACCTGATGATGCGATCAATTCAAAAGCTTGCCGCGCTGTTGGCCACTGCTACAAGGCGCGCATGCGGTTGTTCTTGGGATTATGCTCCACCTCGGCCAGGTGGAGCGCTTCCATCAGCGGGGGAATGTACATCCCGAAGCGGCCACGCAGACCCTTTTTCAGCCCGTACCAACCGCCCACCGGATTCTTGGTCGAGCGGCCCCAGGCTTCCACGGTTCCTTCCGCTGCTTCTTTTTGTTCATCCGCGCTGCCCAGCGGCATCCAGTCGCCATGCGCTTTGAGCATGGTATGCAGATCGTCCAGGGCGCGCAACTGGTAGCGCAACTCGGTTTTCCCAACCGTACAAACCAGTATGGGTGGGTTGGCGGTCTCATCCTTGTACATCTGGTATTCGGATGAACCGCTGGGCGTAGTAAGCTTCCACGGATGCTCGCGCGTTCCATCCCCTTCCACTTTTTTTGTATCCATTTTGGCTCCTTGTATCATAACCATATTATATCAAATTTATCGCATTATCACTGCCATCATTTCTACGAAATCATGACGATCTAATCGAAAATTAATGAAGGACCGTATTTTAAGATTGTGCGTTTCGCCGCACAATCTTAAAATACGAATTCCTCCTGAACTTTCGGATAGACACCAGTACTATCGTGTTCAGTTTTTTCGTGTAATTGGGACGGCGAGAATGGGTATTATGAAATCTTTTTGAACCTTGTTCACCCCAAGGATCAAGATCTTGTAGACGTTGTGCGCAGAGTCCGAAGTTTGACATTGTCCTGTAAAGAGACTTCGAATTCAGGAACGAAGAATTGCAGCCTGGTCACCTAGTGGGTCGTTTGGCATGATTGTTGCCACTTTTGGATTAAGGTTGAGTGACGGCGCAGAGGGCGTCGGGTACAGGCCCCGGAACCACCTAGAGCATGGCGACGCTGGCGACTGCGCTGACGGCGAGCAAAGCGCTTGCCGCCCCATTCGAACGGGGTAGGGTCCAGGTTCCAACCATGGGCAACTCCTTCGAGCAGAGTAATGATCTGCTCGGGAGTTTCCGGGTTTTGACCGGCTAAACCACGCCTGATGAGGATGCGTTGCATAAACTCAGCCATGTTCAACCAGGAGCCACTCAGAGGAGTGTAGAGAGGCATGACACCATGTTCGAAGAGCCATAAAACCATCTCGGGTGTGCGGTGGCCACGCAGGTTATCCCAGATAAGCAGCATACGCAATGGCGGAAGGTCTTCAGACAAAGTGATTGGAGTTGATAAGCCTGCCTGCCAGGCGAGCCACAAACGCCGATTGGTTTCCACATCCAGGAGGGTAGCGGGTGGTAGATCTTTCAGGATCTGGGTGAGTTCTTCCTTGATCCATGGATGCAAGACCGCATTGGTGCTGTGGGTTACACCTTTTACTCGCACCTGTCCCGTTGAAGGATGAAAGAGTGTCAGGATCTTGGCAGTTCCATTACGAATATACTCATGAGGCTGGTGGACTGGGTGACCTTCTGGCTGCCAGCTGGCTCCCGGATATGGAATGGTCTGATAAGGACCGGCTTCATCCTGGTTCCAGATCGATAATCCCAGCTTTTCACCCGTTTGATAGGCTTTCTCGATCAAGTTTTTTTCGCGGTAGCATCCGGATCGACCACGGTCACCTTGCCGCGTTTCCGCTTCCGAAACGACTGGCCGGTTTCACACCAGCCGCGCGTCATTTGCCAACTGAAACCCGCTTCCTGCAGGACCGTGTGGATCGTGTCTTCACTGACTTCCGGCAGACCATCCAGCGCTTTCTGCAAGGCCTGGCACAGGGTCTTCAAGGACCAGTTCGCCGTACCATCCTTTTCAGGTTCAGGCGTACGCCGTACTTCCCGCAGGATCCGTTCCCGTTCCGCAACTCCGTATTTGACCCTCGCCCCACCTCCGTGACCTGGCTGAATTGCGTTCAAACCTTCCTGATTGAATCGTTTCACCAGGTGACAAACTGCGTCTCCAGATTTGCGTCCAGCCAGCCTGGCAGCTGCGCTATAGGTATGGCCCTGCGCCACCAAGAGAATCTCCTTCGCCCGAATTACATGGGCGGCAGGCTCACTCTGCGAGCGACTGATCCGTCCCAGCCAGCTCCGCTCTTCTTCGCTCAGTTCTCGCAATGGGTCTTTTCGATAGTACTTCATGGGTTCCTCCATGCTTTATCAACCCATTCTATATCACTTTCTTCGTTCTGGCTATACCCATGCCAAACGACCCACTAGTAGTCTCACCTCTTCATGGTGAAATAGATCAGTACAACCGCAATGACCAGTACGATCAGCAACGCGTTCAAAGCCCTTTCCCGGCGGGCCTTTCGTAATGCCTGGGCTGCCTCCACATCCAGGTAATATTTCCCCGGCACGGCCTGCCAGATCACCTCCCGCCTGATCATCCGCTGGAACATGCGCGAATCCCGGCAGCCCACTTGCACCAGGCTTTTTGCAGTGTCCGGCGAAATAGCCCCGGCTTCCTGAAAACGCCTGATATATTGGTTCTGTTTGGCAATGATAAATGCTGTACTCATGATTAATCTCTATCGATAATTTCTGCGTTTCTAATGTACGCTGGATGGAATTCCCAAGTTGCAGAAAGACCAGCAGATCACCGTCAATATTTATCAGGAATACAACGCCCGGCATTCTTCCTTGAGCACATCGCCTATCACTTCGATCATCACGGGGCTTCGTCCGACGATCTCTTTTGCGCTCACCCGAATGCGGCTTTTTCCCATTTGGGCAGTTTCCTCTATGGAAACCCCGTAAACGATGCTGGTGAGGTTTGCCCAGACTGCCAGGGAAGAACACATCGGGCAGGGTTCGCAGGTGGAAAACAGGATCGTCCCACTCAGGTTGCTGTCCCCCAGCGCCTGCACGGCCTGCCGGATGGCATTGACTTCGGCATGCAAACTGGGATCCTTTTCAGTGGCGGCGGTATCGTGCGCCTTGCCAAGGATCTCATGCCCGAGCAGGACTACTGCACCATAACCTTTATTGCCTTCCAGCCGGGAGGTCCTGGCCTCCTCGATGGCGAGCTTCATCATGCCTGCGAAATCAACCCGCATGATCCACTCCAGGCAATGCTTGGAATACGGCCTAATTTCTTCGTAGCTGCGCAGGAAACGCAACTGCGGATCGAGTTGCGAAAGAAATGCCTGGGTTGACTTCTCGTAGGCTGCCCGGCAAACCTGGCGCGTGTCTTGGTCCAGCCGCCGGGTGGCTTCCAACGTGGGACACGGGTTGAGCGAATGCCACACGATCTCCGCGTCTGTTTCGGAGAGCACCGGTAATTCATTTGCCGGCAGGCCCATATAGTCAAAGAATAATGTCTCGAACGCCTGGCGCGGGCTGATATGCGCTGTCTTGCCGTCCATGGGGTGGTTTTGTGTGACCCAGGCCATGCGCTTTTGGGCCACTTCCTTTTCGATCTCCTGGCAGGAAGCGCGTTTCAACCGTTCGATTTGTTGTTCCACCTTGGCTTCGAAATTTACTGGCATGGTTTCTCTCTTCAGTCCAATATGAATAGCTTTACCCCGGTGGAAGTATCCGCCGGTGCGCTTTGGCAGGGTCGGAGACCTGTCGGTTCATCCCCCGGGAGTCAGAACAAACTTCCTACCGCCGGCCATTTCGTAATACCGCCACGCCCCTTTGATCTCTGCAAAACCCGTTTTTAATCCATTCACATCACCCATGGAATTGGGCCTCCTTTTTTATTCGTGCAGACCGTACCACGTTGTATTAGCGTAGATTAGCGGATTCTTTTAGCGCCTGACACGTATCAGGCCAAGTTTTCCGGCAAATAATCTTCCCGTACCGGTGAGAAAACTTCAATCGCCACGGTATCCGCCAGGATCTCGGCCCGGTGCCGAAGGTTCCCTGGCACATTCCAGCTATTCCCTGGTTCCACCTCGAATGTTTCCTCCCCGATGGAAAGCCGGATTCGCCCTGAAACGAGATAGCCTGTTTGCTCCTGCGGGTGCGCATGCCAGGGTAACTGGCTGCCCTGTTCCATCCGGAATTCCGACAATAGCGAATTATCCCCATAAACCAGTGTCTTTATCTTTATCCCCGGCAGGATCTTTTTATAACCAGCGCGATTACTCTTATAAAACATCTGTGCATTTCCTTTTTCAAGACCCATAATCATCCGTTGAAATTCAGGCTTTTAGTTTTTTCTTTTCCGTCGTGGCCTTCGTGTCCGTTGTGGTAAATTTACCCCAGCACTTTCTTCAAAGCCCCATACGAGATCACCTCGCTGATGCTTTCCACGAAATGGATATTCTCCGTGTTGCTGCTGACCAGGGCGCCTCGCAGCAGGATCGGCGTCAGGTCCAGGTCCTCGGCGCCCCGGTAGGTGGCCAATAGTTACTGGTTTTATGTTAGACATTTATAGACACTGCCAATTGACCAGTTTTCGTACAGGTTGGACCCGTACCGGGCGAACTACAACGCCCTGTATTCCACGGGCGAAAGCCGATGGAAGTCCTTTGCGCAGAATGTTGTAAGAGCCATTGATGTCGGCGTGGATCGGTAAACCCTGGGCTGAGACAAATTCGCCGCGCTTGACCCGTCGACCGCAATACTGGGCATGCTTGCGGATGGGCTCCAGATCCAGGAAGGAGCATTTGGAAGTATACCCTTCTTCCTGGACGATCACCTTGATCCCAGCCAGCTGGGCCTTGTAGGTCAGCATGCGGATGAAGGTTGAATGGGGAATGGCAACGAAGTTCTGGTTGTTGACGGAGCCGATCTGCACATTTTGTTTCCAGCCCTTGTTGTGTCCGATGATCAAGGTACCAAGCCGTTCGGACACCATCCAGTCCACAATATACCGGCTGGCCCAATGCAGATAGTGCTTGATCTTGCGGTTGCGTTTGTTGGTCAGAGCCGTGAGATGGTGGGAGGTGTGCTGTCCCCTGGGTAGGAGAGCCTGCAGGTCAGCCTTCAGTTTGTTGTAGTAGGCGTTGACACTTTTGAGCGGTCTGCCGTTAACCAGAAAGGGCGTGATTCCCTTCTTGTTTGAGGTTACAGCCGCAAGGATGTCAATGCCCAGGTCGAGACTGGCTGCCCAGGCAGGGTTGAGCTTATTCGCAGTGCGGGATTTGGGTTTGACCGTGTAGATGACTTCGACGACATAGTGAGATGCATGCGGAACGATCCGAACTTGCTGTACCTCCTTCTGTTTTGTTTGGATGACCAGGTTCAATTGCGATGGACAGATCCGACCTTCCTTCAGAGCCGGCTGGCTGATCGCCTGGCGGGTGTAGACCAGCAGATTGCGTCCGTCTGCTTTGGGCTTGTAATGCGGCAGTTTCGGCCGGCCGGTAAATTTATCCGGGCATTGCTGGTAGGCAGAATGCGCCTTCCAGAAGGTATCCCAGGCACTGCAAACCTGCCGCACGACCCATTGGGCCACCTTGGCGGGTAGCGCCCGGAACTCGGGCGTGTCTTTCAGCGTGTGAGCCAATTTTGCATAGGTGGGAACAGTCTCATGCTTGAAGAAGCTCTGGCGGAGAATGTAGAGGGCGGCATTATAGAGATTCTTGGATGCAAAACAGGCCGGATCGATCACGGCGAAGTGCGGGTTCTGTCGATCAATGATGTGCTGCTCCACCAGTTGCATGCCTCATTAATAGCACAAATGTTCTTGCTTGTCAATCCTTGTTCGCAAACTGTATGATCGTATTCGATACCCGCTGATCATGACGGTATCCACGTTCAGTTTACTTAGCTTGTTCAGAAGCTCTGTTTTATTGAAGGCATTTCCATAGGTTTTGAGGATGTGACCGTCGGACGGCAGGATCTGCAGCGATTCCGGCAGGTCAAACCCCTCCGATCCAGGAATAAATTGATTCATTTCGTCGACGTGCTGGACACAAAAGATCGGCAGATTTTTTGCCCGGAATAATGCAATCCCGGCATTGATAAATGGGGTGGCAGCATGGAGCGATTGCGCCGCCTGAGCATCCGCCTTAAAAAATCTCTTTTGCACATCGATGACTAATAGAGCTGGTTTCATATTATTAAATACTCCCTCAATTCACCTGAACTTCTCTTTATAATCTGCCAACGCCGCCTCCACCACCCGTAAAGCATGTTCCTGCCCGTAAACCTGTTCGATGCTGGCTTTATTGGCCTGGCCCGGAACCAGCTTATAAGTCTGGAAATAATGTTCCAGCCGTTCGACCAGCACCGGCGGCAGGTCGGAGATCTCGCGAGCGTTGCCCCAGATCAGGTCGTTCTCCAGCACCCCGATGATCTTATCGTCCGCTTCCCCACCATCCACCATCTGCAACCCACCCACCACGCGTGCATGCACGATCACTTCCGAATGCGTGATCTCGCGTTCACTCAGCACGCACATATCCAGGGGATCCCCATCCCCCCGGATGGATTTCGGGGATAACCGGCAGACGCGTGGTCCGCAGTAGGTCTGCGGCACAAATCCGTACAAGGCTGGTGGCTGCGACGAAGTGCGCTGTGGCCGGTCCACATGCAGGTAGCCCGAGACTTTATCCAGCTCGTATTTCACCAGGTCGAAGGGTGTGATCTCGATGAATACATTCAGGATCTCGGGCGGCGCACTGCCCACTTCCAGCCCGTGCCAGGGATGCGGGCGGAATTGGTTGACCTTTGCTGGCCTGTCGGCCTTGGCTTTGGGATTTGAATCGTTGGAAGTGCTCATCGTTGCCCTTTCCGGGTCCCCGCTTGGTCGATGGTACCTGCAAGACAGCGGCCCAATAGATTACCTTCATTTTCGATCCCCGCAGATGAAACCCTGTTGACAGAAATAAAGTGAGCGGTGTCCCAATATGGTCGGCGCTCCTGAGAACAGGATACATTCCTGACGCCCCGGCAATCAGACTTTGCCGGTATTTGGAAACGGGCTCACCGCTCAGATTAATTATACAACGAGATTCAAAAAAATTCTTCCCCCTTAAGACGCCCTCACGCCGCTTGCCCCCGCCGCGCGCTCATCGCCTCATGCGCCGCGTTCAATATGTCGATCGGTTTGTGGTGCTGTAAGCTATGCACCACCGGCATGAATTCAAACTGCACAGCATAGGGCTTGCCTTCAATCTCATAGGGACGGGTCAGCTTCTCGCTCAAGCGCTTGACAATGAACTGGATTTCTTCCGGCTCGTTCAGGTCTTCGGTCAGCGTGGCGAACTTCCACCCCGCCAGCCTGGCCACCGCATCGGTAGGACGCACGAACTTTTTCAGCCGCCCAGCGATCTCGCGCAGGATCGCCAGGGTCACATCCGGCGCAATCGTTGCATCCCCCTCCGGCTCCAGGTGCGCCTCGATGGCGATCACGCCAAAATGGAAATCCGACCGTCGTTTGGCGCGTTCCAGCGCCAGTTCGAGCCGGGTCAGGAAAAATTCTTCATTAAACAACTCGGTCACCGGATCGCGATACATCTGGAACTTTGATTTGAAATCCAGGCTGCCCAGCCGCTGCATCAGGTTCTTCAACTGATCGATCTCGATCGGCTTGACCAGCACCAGGTCCGCCAGGTTCGTGATCGGTTCCGCCAGCCGGGGGTAGGCGGTGGTGATCACCACGCGCGTCTTGTCGAAGCGCGGGTTGGAACGGATTTGGTACAGGATGTCTTCCCCGCTGATCTCGACGCCCAGCCGGATATCCAGCAGGATCAGGTCGGGTGCGCAGACCGAGAGCGTGCTAAGCGCCTCCTTGGCCGAAAGGATGATCTCGCATTCGAAACCAACCAGCTCAAGCACCGTTTTGAAAAACCCTGCGGTATCTTTGTCGTCTTCGATGATTAACACTTGTAGCATATTCATTCCCGCTGCCAATTTTTATGGGATGTGTCGAATTTCCCAAAGGTACCCTCATTATAAGCTGATAATGTGTCATTGCGAGGGCTGGATGTACACCTGCGCAGATTTTCATTCGGGATCCCAGCCCATCCCGCGACGAGTGCTCCTCGCCACGACAAAATTATTGATATCCGCTTGTCCTGGCTGGAAATATCATTCCGTAATCTGATATAATATATCCAATTACAAGAATTATTTTGGGTTGTACTTTTTTTTAACGGGAGAGGTTCATTAAACATAAGATCAAGCTCCCTTGTTTCCTTTGTGGGCCGTGATGATTTTTGTGTTTAATTTTTTTCCTCCCATTTATAACAGAATTTAGAGGAGGATTTGCCATGGAAACGGACCAGGTAACGATTGGGGAATTTCTCATCAACAGGTTATACCAGCACGGCCTGCGACACGCCTTTGGAATTCCCGGGGACTATGTGCTGGCCTTCTACAAGCAATTATATGAAAGCAAAATAAATTTGATCAACACCTGCGATGAGCAGTCCGCCGGCTATGCCGCCAATGCCTACGCGCGCGTGCGCGGGCTGGGTGTGGTCTGCATCACCTATGGCGTTGGGGCGCTCAAGGTGGTCAACACCACCGCCCAGGCTTATGCCGAAGAATCCCCGGTGGTAGTCATCAGCGGTGCGCCCGGCCTCGGCGAACAGATCGGCAATCCCCTGCTGCACCACAAGTCCAAGAACTTCAATTCCCAGCTCAAGATCTTCGAGGAATTGACCGTTGCCCATACCGTCCTCGATAACCCCGAAACGGCCTGCCGGGAGATCAACCGTGTGCTGGGAGCCGCCATTTGCTATCGCCGCCCGGTTTATATCGAACTCCCGCGCGACATGGTCTCAGCGAAAGTCACCCCGGTCGAGGAGAAGATGGTGCTTCCCGATATGGATAAAGGCCCATTCAAGGAAGCCTTGCTGGAAGCCGCCGGGATGATCAACCGGGCCGAGCGACCGGTGCTGGTGGCCGGAGTGGAGCTGCTGCGCTATGGCATGCAGAACGCCTTCAAGAAACTGGTCGAGAAGACCAATATCCCCGTCACCTCCACCCTCCTGGGCAAATCGGCCTTCGGTGAGCGCGACCCGCTTTACCTGGGCATGTATGCAGGCGGCCTGAGCAAGGAGCAGGTTCGGCAGTACGTGGAGAACAGCGATTGCCTGATCATGCTGGGCGTGCTCCTGACCGACCTTGACCTGGGTATTTTCACCGCAAATTTAGATCAGGGGAATTCCATTTATTCCACCAGCGAAAAGACTTCCATCCGCTACCACACCTACAACGCCGTCTATCTGAATGGTTTCCTGCAAGGTCTGTTGCAATGTGAGATAAAGCGCCGCCCCGACCCGGTCATCCCTTATGCCGCGCCTTTAAGCACGTTTGTACCTCAGCCCGATACGCTCGTTACGACGCAGCGGCTTTTCCAGCGCCTGGAATCTTTCTTCGATGATAGCACCCTGGTCATCGCGGATACCGGCGATGCCTTGTTCGCCTCCGCCGATATCTCGATCCCGCGCGACACCGAGTTCATGTCCTCGGCCTATTACGCCACGCTCGGCTTTGCCGTACCGGCCGCCATCGGGGCCCAGCTGGCGCTGCCCAAGTTGCGCCCGCTGGTGCTGGTCGGGGACGGCGCTTTTCAAATGACCGGCATGGAGCTTTCCACCGCCGCCCGCTACGGCCTTAACCCCATCGTGGTCGTGCTGAACAATTTCGGCTACGGCACCGAACGGCCTATGCTGGATGGGAAATTCAACGATGTGGCTCCCTGGCAGTTTGCCCGCCTGCCCGACCTGTTTGGAGCCGGCAAAGGCTTCACCGTCCGCACCGAAGAAGAACTCGACCAGGCTTTGCAGGCCGCTCGTCGCTATACCGAGGGCTTTTGCATCCTGGATGTTCACCTCGGCCAGTACGATTTCTCCCCGGTCCTGCAGCGCATGACCGAAGCGATGGGAAAGAACGTCAAGTGATCTCTTATTAACTCTGCGCTCTCTTCGTTCTCCGGGGTGATCATTTCTTCTGAATTCATCTGCAATCTGCTTCGTTCACCTGTGGAGAATCAAAGACCGCAAGAAACGGGTGGCATTCGCCGCTCTCTTCGGTATAATGGGGCAACCTTATCTGGAAGAAGAAACCAAGCATGCCTCAAAAGCTTAAGATCTGGATTGCCCTGTTGATCGTCTATATTTTCTGGGGGGGCACCTACCTGTTCATCCACTTTGCTGTCGAGACCATCCCGCCCTTCTTTATGGCCGGCTCGCGTTTCATTATCGCAGGCACCATCCTGTATATCTGGCGGCGGCTGGCCGGTGACGCTGCGCCAACGCGTGGCCAGTGGCTGCGCGCCTCCGCCGTCGGCCTGCTGCTCCTGCTGGGTGGCAATGGCCTGCTTTCGTTGGCCGAACAGCATGTCGCTTCCGGGATTGCCTCGCTCATCATTGGTTCGGTGCCGCTCTGGATGACTACCATGGAAGCATTGCGTCCGGGTGGCGTCCGCCCGAACAAGCTCGGCATCGTTGGACTGGTGATCGGTTTTGGCGGCATTGCCCTGCTGGTTGCTCCTTCCCTGACCGGCGGAGCACCCATCAATGCACCCCTAATGGGAATCGTTACCCTGCTTTGCGGGGCCTTTTTCTGGTCGCTTGGCTCCATCTATAGCCGCGTTGCTCATCTGCCTCAATCCATTCTGCTTACCACCGGCATGGAAATGCTGGCCGGCGGTGTGGGCTTATATCTGGCTGGTTCATTGACAGGTGAGTGGCACCAGTTGATTCTGACCCATATCAGCGCCATCTCCTGGTATTCCATGATTTATCTGGTCTTGTTTGGCTCGATGGCCGGCTACACCGCCTATGCCTGGGTTCTGCGCGCTGCGCCAGTCTCGCTGGTCTCCACCTATGCCTATGTCAACCCTCTGGTGGCCATCCTGCTGGGTAGCCTGTTCGCCCAGGAAACCCTGACCGTGCATGTACTGGTCTCAGCCGCCATCATTATCGGCTCGGTCATCCTGATCAACTTCTCGCGCCGCCCCACCGCCCCCGCTTCGCCCGTTCCCGTTGTGGAATAAAAGCTTATCTGAACACAAAGGGCTCGGCGGAAACGAAGGTAAACCAAAAAAATCAATTCTCTTAACCTTCGTGAACTTCGTGTTTAATTTCTTTTTCTCTTCACTTCCAATATTGCAATCTTTGTCGAATGGTTGAAAGGTGCCGGGTCCGTGACCGGCTTCCTCACGCGCGTTTCCAGATAGCCCGTAAAATCCTCCGGCACCGGGATCAACTCCGCGATTTTCAGATACCCGTCTGCGCATAAACCTTCCAGTAACTCCAGATATTCCTTCCCACTCACGTACAGGGCATTGTTGACCGAGACCAGCCAGCCGCCGTCGTTGATCAGCGGGCGGACTTTGTTGATCAGCCGGGCGCTGTCTGTGTTCAGGTCCAACCTGCCCTTGGGTGTGGTCGAGAAAAATGGCGGGTCCACCAGCACGCAGTCAAAGCGCGCCTCCGTCCGCTTGAGCCGGCTGACCAGCTCCCAGAAATCCCCGCTTAGAAAATCTTCCTTATGGATGGGAAACCCGTTCAGCGTATAGGATGTTTTAGCCTGGTTGAGAAATGACCGGTTCAAGTCCAGCTGCACCACCCGGCTGGCCCCACCTGCCAGGGCTGCCACCCCAAGGCTTCCGGTATAGGCAAAGGTATTCAGCACATTCTTGCCGCCCAGTGTTTGTTTGGCCCAGGCCCGCAGGTTACGCGTGTCCAGGTACAGGCTGGCATCTTGCTGCATGCACAGATCCAGCGCATACCAGACCCCGCCTTCCTGTACCATCCGGTCGGGCTTCTCGCCGAACAGCAACTGGCCGTTTTTTGTCTCTGCCGATTGGCCATTGCGTACCTTGACGATCCCGGCCTGCAGCCAGGGCAGCCGGCTTTGCAAATAGGCCTGCGCCTGCCGAACCAAAGCAAGCCCATCATCTGGTAATTCAGCATAATCGTGCAGCACCAGCGTGCGCCCATACAGGTCTACCACCAGCTCCGGGCTGCCCTCCAGGAAACCGTTATACAACCGCAACGCGCTCGGTATGCTCGGCATCGATCATTCCTTCACGAGCAGCTATGGCCTTCTCCAGCGAGGCGGCTAAGAATTCAAGAGATGTCAATTTTTATCTTTTCCTTAGTGTCCTTCGTGTTGAATCTTTTTCTTTACAGTGCAACTGGTTCGGGTTCCACCTGCGCCTGCCCGGCCAGCCAGCCTTCATACACCCGCATGAAGATCACCCCGCCCAGGATCATCAGACTGCCGCCCACCTGCACCCAGGTGAGTCGTTCGCCCAGCAGGAAATACGCGGTAACAGCGGTGAATGCCGGTTCCAGAGAGACGATCAGGTTGGCCACGCTGGAAGGCAGCAAAGTCAGGCTGACGTTGTACATGCCATATCCGGCCAGTGTCGGGCCCATGGCCAGCAACAGCAAGAGACCCCATCCGGCCAGGCTATTCCCAAGCCAAAGGAAATCCGCCGGGCGTGCGATCGCGCCGGGCAGGAAGCCCCTGCCCAGCAGGTTAAAGGCAAGCATGAAAACGGCCGCGAATCCGAATGTGTACATCAGCGTGGTCCACGGGTTCAGGCCGCGCTGCGAGGCCGAGCGCCCCAACAGGCTGTAGACAGCATACAGCAGACCGGAAAGGATCCCGGTCACGATCCCCAGCAGGTTGACCCGCCAGGCGGCCGGATCGAGCGCGCCCGATATGAGCACGCAGCCCATCAGGCTCAGCGCTACGGCCAGCAGTTTGGACCAGTCCAGGCGCTCCTTCAACAGCCACGCGCCGAGCATGGCGGTGAAGGCTGGTGAGCAATACGCCAACACAGTCGAAACGGACGCCCCGTTCAGCGAAACCGAAAGGGTCCAGAGTGAATTAAAAATGGCCAGCGCCAGGCCGTAGAGAACGAGAAAGCGTATATGACTGCGCTTCACCCGCAGTAAGGCCGGTTTCAACAGGCTCAAAGCCACCAGCATGGTCAGGGCCACGATTACCTCCCGCCAGAAGGCCAGCACCAGTGCCGGCAGGTGGTAGTTCTGGGTGAGCATACGGATAAGAATGGCGGTGGTCGAAAGGATCACCGCGCTGATGAACGCGACCGAATAGCCGCGCGTGAGCTGGGTTTTGTGGATGCTAGTGTTCGACATGCCCTGATTCTAGGGAATAAATGGAAAGTTGTATAGAGCCAATTCGTCTGCGTCAAGCACTCCAATGGGCACGAAAGGATTTTTCCTCAAAAACGAAAGTGTTGCACCGGACTCACTAAACTCCGAAGTTTCTAGGCTTCGGAGTCCAGTCGCATATGTCATTGAGAGCCGCCTGTTCCTGGCGGCGATGACACACCTATATCTAATTTTTCAGGTTAAGTTGTGAAGGTCTTGTTGCGGAGTTTATCCGCCGATTTCGCTCATTACCCGGTTCATCGGGATCAAGCCCTCCGCCAGCCCATGACCCCAGGGTTTTTCCCAGATGCCATCCACCAGCAATTGTCGCAGATCTTCTTCAGTGGCACCGGCCCGCAGGGGTTTAAGCAGGTTGATCTCATGCTCGCGCAACAGGCAGGTGCGCAGCAGGCCATCTGCGGTAAGGCGGGCGCGGCTGCAGGAGCTGCAGAACGGCACGCTAACAGATGAAATGAAACCAATCTGTCCTTTGGCGCCTGGCGCGTGAAGCATGCGCGCTTCCCCGTCCAATTCGCCGCCGTTCGCAATCTCCAGCGGACCGAAGGCCTGTTCCAGGCGTGCCTGGATCTCCGCTCCGGTGACTCTCTGGCTTACCTGCAAGGCGGTCGCTCCGGCGAAAGGCATCATTTCGATAAAGCGCACCTGCCAGGGATGGTCGATGGTCAGGCGGGCCAGTTCGACCGAATCTTCTTCATTGTAGCCGCGCACCACCACCGCGTTGAGCTTGAGCGGGGTCAGCCCTGCCTGCTCGGCAGCCAAAATGCCCTTCCAAACATCCTCCATCTTGCCCCAGCGCGTCAGACGGTTGAACTTGACCGGGTCGAGCGTGTCGAGACTGACATTAACCCGGTCCAGCCCGGCGGAGGCCAGCGGCGCAGCCAGTTTTGAGAGCAATACGCCATTGGTGGTCATGGAGAGGGATGTAATTCCCGGCGTGGAGGCGATGCCATGCACAATCTCGACGATATGCGCCCGCACGGTCGGTTCCCCACCCGTCAGGCGGATCTTGTCGAAGCCAAGGTCGGCAAACACACGCGTAAGCAGCAGGATCTCGTCATCCTGCAACATCTCAGAGTTGGGCCGGAAGGTCATATCTTCCGGCATGCAGTAGACACACCGCAGATTACAGTGATCTGTCAGGCTGATCCGTAAATAGTGGATATTTCGTCCAAAGTGATCGAGAGCCATATTTCCTCATGAATTCTGATAAAAGTAGTCTGATTATACCCTTTTTCCTATGTTTACCAATTGACGCCAATTATCAAGCGTGCTATTATATTTACATTAATTATCTTATTTATTGCAGGGGCAATCGGGAATTCCAGCGATAGATTGTAAAGACAAAGGGGGCGGGCACCCGGCAGGATGCTTTTCGGCCGTCTCTCAATCCATCGGAAATCCCATAAGCCCGGCAGAGGAGTTATTTATATGAGTGCTGACCTTATTTTTCGTATAATTGGTCTGGCGGTCTTTTCCATTATCGGGGTATATGTAGGAAACGGTCTGTCGTACTACAACCCAGACCAACAAATGTTTTACACAGTCGTTTTCACCCTGGTGGGTGCCCTGTTTGGGCTGGTGTTGACGCCCTATATCACCATCCGTCCCATCCGTGCCGTGCGCGGTATGCTGGCCCGGTTGTCGGCCGAGGCGCTCTTTGCCACGCTGGTCGGTTTGATTGTTGGATTGTTGATCGCAGCCCTGCTGTCTTTTCCACTTTCCCTGCTGCCAGGTCCAATTGGTAAAGTGCTGCCCTTCCTGGGCGTCCTGCTCTTCGGCTATTTCGGAGTGGCAATCTTCCTGACTCGCCAGACGGATATTGCCAATATCCTGAGCGGCATTACCAGCCGGCACGAGGAAGGCGCCCCGGCCACCTGGGGCCAGTCCAACCGGACAATCTTGCTGGATACCAGCGTCATTATTGACGGGCGTGTGGCCGACATCGCCAAGACCGGTTTTTTGCCCGGTACGCTACTGATCCCGCGTTTTGTGCTGAATGAGCTGCAATATATTGCGGATTCCCCGGATGGCCTGCGCCGGGCACGCGGCAGGCGTGGCATGGAAGTGCTGGCAGAACTGCAAAAGGCCACTTCGGTGCTCGTCCGCATTAGCGATATCGACGTGGATGGAGTAAGGGAAGTGGATGATAAGCTGGTCATCCTGGCGCGCCAGATGAAATGCCCCATCCTGACCAATGACTATAATTTGAACCGGATTGCCGAGCTGCAGGGCGTGATCATTCTCAATATTAATGAACTGGCCAATGCCATCAAGTCCGTGGTGCTGCCAGGTGAATTGATGGAAGTAAACGTCATCCAGGAGGGCAAGGAAGTCAACCAGGGCGTCGGTTATATGGAAGATGGCACCATGGTGGTGGTGGAAAACGGCAACCGCTACCTGAACCAGCAGATCCACGTCACCGTGACCAAGGTGCTGCAAACTGCTGCCGGGCGAATGATCTTTGCACGCCCGGAAGGCAAAGAGTAGAACTCCTCTAAAAATAAAGAAAGGGTTCGCATTTGGAGTGATTGCATTCAAAATGCGGACCCTTTTAAATTCCCGGATAGTACCTAGATCTTTTCTACCACCTGTTCGCGTTCCGGCCCGACCGAAACCAGCCGGATCGGGACGCCCGCCAGGCTGGCAATCCGGTCCAGGTAGGTTTGCGCGGCGGACGGCAGTTCGTTCCACTTGCGCACTCCAGTAACTTCCTCCTCCCAGCCGGCAAAGTGCTCGTAGACCGGTTCGAACGGGCTGAGATCAGACGGCCCAAAGGGCAGGTCGGTATAGGTGTGCCCTTCCGAACGGTAGGCCGTGCACAGCGCAATATTCTCCAATCCAGACAGGACATCCAACTTGGTGACGGTCAGCTCGGTGATACCGTTGATGCGGACGGCATAGCGTAACAGGACCCCGTCCAGCCAGCCAACGCGGCGCGCTCGCCCGGTGGTGGTGCCGTATTCGTCCCACGGGTTGGAACCGGTACCCCGCAGTCGCATGGCCAGATCTCCGGTGAGCTCGGTGGGGAATGGCCCGGAACCGACACGCGTCTGGAAGGCTTTGACCACGCCGATGACACTGGCGGTCCGGGCAGCGCCCAGGCCCAGGCCGAGACCGGTCAATGCGCCCGGGGCGGTGGTGGATGAGGATGTGACAAAGGGGTACGTGCCAAAATCCAGGTCCAGCAGCGTGCCCTGGGCGGCTTCCACCAGGATGAGCTTGCCGGCCTGCATGGCTTCAGCCAGTTCGATGGATGTATCGGCAATGTAGGGTTTGAGCCGTTCGGCGAATTCACGGTACTGCGCGCAGACCGGGGCTGGGTCGAGCGCAGGTGCGCCATACATCTTCAGGGTCTGGTTGGTCTCGGCTACATGATCGCCGACCCTTTCATAGAAATCGGAAGAGAGCATGTCGGCCACGCGCAGGCCGCGCCGGGTGGCCTTATCGGTATAGGCTGGCCCGATGCCGCGCCCGGTGGTGCCGATGTTATCCTTGCCGCGCGCCGATTCGAGCGCCCTATCCAGCGCCTGATGGGAGGGCGTGATCAGATGGGCGGCATAGGAGATGCGCAGCCGCTCCGGCGCAGTGGAGATGCCGGATTGGGTAAGGATATCCATTTCTTCGAACAGGGTGCGCGGGTTGATCACCATGCCATTGCCCAGCAACGCAATGACCTGCGGGTGGATGATACCGGATGGCAACAGGTGCAGTTTGAAAATGCGCTGCCCCACCGTAACCGTGTGACCGGCATTATCGCCGCCGTTATAGCGGGCGCTGATATCTGCAAGGGAAGCGAACCAGTCGACGATGCGACCTTTGCCCTCATCCCCCCATTGTGCACCAACAATGATTTGTAACGGCATAAGACATTCCTCCTGAAAAGACCGTTGCATTATATCAGAGCCGACGCAGGGTGGTCTAAACATCAGGGATACTCATCAGAGTCCGAGTCTCCACATCGTCTTATTGGGGAGACTCGGACTCTGATCGAATGAACACCTTGAGCATTAATTCACGGGCCGGCAGGATGATATAATTCCAGCCAGATTAAGGTATGAAAACCAAACCTGTCCTAGCGATTATCCTGTTTTTGGCCGGAGTAGTTTTGCTCTGGTCCCAGATGCCAGTATTGGCTTCCCCGGCCGAGCAGGTGGCATTTCCGTCTCCTACCCCCGGCCCGGACGGGCGGATTATTTATATGGTCAAGGCGGGCGAAACCTGCACGGAGATTTCCCTCTTATATGGCGTCTCGGTGGAATACATCCGGACGACCAACCTGCTGGATCAGAACTGCACCCTGCGGGCCGGCCAGGCCCTGATGATCGGTATCGGTGCCTCTTCCGGTGGTCCGGTAACCCCAGGTCCTTCCCCGGTGCCAACGGCAGTTCCTCCCACAGCTACGCCCAGTACGGGCGGCTCCGCCCAGGTGTGCGTGCTGGTATTCGATGACATCAACGGCGATGCCTTGCGCGAGGCCGATAGCGAGGGGGCGATTGCCGGGGCCGCCATCAGCCTGACCAGTGACGACGGCACATATTCCCAGACCCAGACCAGTGTGATCCCATCGGACGCGACCGTCTACCAGGGCATGTGCTTTACGAATGTTCCCCCCGGAAACTACAGCGTCAGCGTGGCTGCCCCGGATGGCTACAATCCAACCATGAATCTGACTTCCAGCATACTTGTCAACCCGGGCGATTCGATATATGTGAATTTCGGGGCGCAACCCAAGGCAGCGGCTTCCGCCACCACAACCAGTAAGGGACCATCGCCGCTGCTGGGCATTATCGGCGCGGCGCTCCTGCTGGGCGGGTTCGGGATGGGGGCGTATACCTGGAGAATGCTCAGAAAGAAATAATATCCGCCGGGGGGTTACTTTTCCGGTTTTTCGCCAAATTGTTCGAACAACTCCCGCAGCTTGTGGATCGCTTCGGCGCCTTTTTCGATCACCCCATCCGCGTGGGGGGCATCCGGCGCGAAAGTCTTGAGTCTCTGGGCCGCGCGCAAGTCGGCGGTGATTAAATAAATTGGCACATGCAACCACTTTTCCTGCGCACGCGCAGCCAGCAGGATCTCATCGCCATTGGCATGCGGCAGGCGGGAATCGAGCAGCAGGATGGTCGGGATGGGCTCGCACTGCAGCCGTTGCAAGGCTTCTTCCCCATCGTAGATCGGTTCCACCTCAAAACCGGCCGCCTCTGCAACCATGCCGTACAAATTCTGGAAATCCTCGTTGTCTTCCACGATCACGATCAGGTTTTTCCCGGCCATCAGGCTTACTCCTCACATCAATAATTGAATAAGTGTCTATCCGATAATTCAGGGGGAAAGTCGCATTTTGAGAATGTGCGGCGAAACCGCAATCTTAAAAAGCGGTTCTTCCATAATTTTTGAATGGATAGCAAGCACGAAAATTTCAATCGATAGTGCATTATACGTCCCTGGGGCGGCGAGGTTTGAGTTCTTATAGATTTGTTATGAGGCTGTAATCAAGGGAGAAGCGACATTGGATAGGGGTCAGGGGGAAAAATAAAATGATCCGCTAATCCTAATCTCTTTTTTTATTCGTGGGGATTGGCGTGGATTAGCGGATCAAGCTTCATCAATAGCAGTATAATGATTTTGCCATGCCGATCACCCGCTCGAAAGCCGCTTCCCGCAAAAAACCAAGCCCTGCCGCAGGCCGCGCCGGCTTGGCCCGTACTTCCGCGCCGGCTCAAGTTCCGGCGGCGCGCTCCAAAGGGCCTGCCCGGTCTGCATCCCGCAAAAACGCCCCCCCACCGCCTTCCGGCCTGTTCAATAATATTTCGCCCGAACGTAAGATGGATATCCTGGGCGTGGTCATGGCCCTGATCGGGCTGCTGACCCTGCTCAGCCTGTTTTCGGCTGGCAACGGTGGGCTGACCGGGTACTGGATCAAGGCCCTGCGCTCCGTTTTCGGTTGGGGCGTCTACCTCCTGCCGGTCGGGCTGCTCGTGCTGGGCACCTGGCTGGTGGCGCGCAATGTGGACCGCCTGCCGGAATTATCGCTTGAACGCATTGTCGGAATCATCCTTTTGTTTATCGGACTGCTGGTGGCCTTCCACTGGCTGAACGGCCCGGTGGCTACCGCCATCACGCGCGCCACCAATGGCACCGGCGGCGGATACATCGGCGCGCTACTCCAACAGGGACTGGTGGCGGCCCTGGGGGATGCCGGAACGGCCATTTTGATGGTTGCCTGGCTGGTGATCGCCCTGGCGATGACGCTCGACCTTTCCATGCAGGAAATGTTCCAGTGGGCCGGCCCGATCGCAGGCAGGATCAAACAGCGCCTGGCTGATTTGTTCCAGAAAAAAACAGAACCGAACCAGCTTACGGGCCAGCAGATCGGCGGGCCGCCCGAACCGGAAGCCGGCCCGGATAATTTCACCCCCATCAAGCACCCAGTTGCACCTGCACAGGTAGCGGCGCAGCCGCAGGGTGTCACGATCAAAACGAATCAAAGTTCCGCGCCGTCGCATATCTGGACGCTGCCCAAGGTCAGCGATATCCTTGAGCCGCCCCAGGCTCCGCTGGTCAACCAGGAGTTCGTGGAAAAACGCGCCCGCCTGATCGAGGAAACGCTGGCCTCCTTCGGCGCGCCGGCCATCGTGGTGGATACCAGCATTGGTCCAACTGTCACCATGTTCGGCGTGGAGCCGCGCTTCGTCGAATCGCGCGGCGGGCAGATGCGCGTGCGGGTGAGCAAGATCGCCGCGCTGGCAGACGACCTGGCGCTGGCGCTGGCGGTGCAGCGCATCCGCATCCAGGCGCCGGTGCCGGGACGCGGCTACGTGGGTATCGAGGTGCCCAACGACGAGATGGCGCTGGTGGCGCTGCGCGAGGTGGTGGAAAGCGAAGTCTTCCTGCGCAACAAATCACCGCTGCGCTTTGCGCTTGGCAAGGATGTGGCCGGGCACCCCAAAGTTGCCAGCCTGGATGCCATGCCGCACATGCTGATCGCCGGCACGACCGGTTCGGGCAAGTCGGTCTGCGTCAACGCCATCCTGAGCTGCCTGCTCCTGAACAATACCCCCGATGACCTGCGCTTGATTCTGGTGGACCCCAAGCGGGTCGAACTGACTGGTTATAACGGCGTGCCGCACCTGCTGGCGCCGGTGGTGGTGGAGATCGAGCGGGTGGTGGGGGCGCTGCAATGGATGACCCGCGAGATGGACAACCGCTACCATAAATTCGCCGAGGTGGGCGCGCGTAACATTGCCGACTATAACGCCCGCATGCTATCGCAGGGCGGCAAGAAACTGCCCTATCTCCTGGTAGTGATCGACGAACTGGCTGATTTAATGATGATCGCCCCGGACGAAACCGAGCGCACTATCACCCGCCTGGCGCAACTGGCGCGCGCCACCGGCATCCACATGGTGCTGGCCACCCAGCGCCCCTCGGTGGATGTGGTGACCGGGTTGATCAAGGCCAACTTCCCGGCCCGTATCGCCTTTGCGGTGGCTTCCAATACCGACAGCCGCGTCATCCTGGACCAGCCCGGCGCGGAACGGCTGCTCGGGCGCGGCGATATGCTCTTCCAGGCTCCGGATGCGCCCGCCCCGGTGCGCCTGCAAGGGGTCTTCGTCTCGGATACCGAGATCGGCCGGCTGGTGGACTTCTGGCGCCAGCAGGCCGGCGCGGCCAGCCCCTATGCCATGCCGGTTGGGGCGCAGGACGGGCCCGCAGACGCCTCGTTGCCGGCGGGTGTGCCGCTCAAACAGGTGCCCATGTTCGAAGACATCACCGCGATCCAGGGTGATCCGCTGTTGAAGGACGCCATCGACACCGTCCGCCGGGAAGGGCGCGCCTCTGTCTCAATGCTGCAACGCCGCATGCGCATCGGTTACACGCGCGCCGCCCGCCTGGTCAATTCGATGGAAGAGCAGGGCATTGTCGGCCCGCCCACCCAGGGCACCGGGGTGCGCGAGGTGCTGGATTACGGCGAGGCTGGGCCCCCGAAGGAAGAATAAAAAATCTTCACCACGAAGCGCACGAAGGAAAAGACGAGAAACAAAAACAAAAGAGAAATGGAAAGGTCAGGATAAATTCACCTGACCTTTTTTTATGGCTTTTTGGGAATCCTCGGGTAGAAGCAACCGGCTGGTGGGCGAGATTCCTCTCGCCCTACGGCCGACTGCTTCTCTCTCTTCTGAAAGAGGTTTAGAAATCGTGTGTATACTTCTCTTTCCGTAGCTTTGATACCACACGCACGACATCCTTCGTGAGTGGATCGTATTTTACAGGAAAGGAACTGCCCTGCTCCAACCCTGCGTCCACACCATCTTCGGCCACCCCCACAAATGAGCCACCGTCTGGAAGAGAGACCTGCAGCTTGTAGCGCGTACCGCCATAGGTGCGTTTACGACCATTCCCGGATGTAATATCATAGGATTCCAGAACCGTCGCGGTAGCCGGTTGGCCAAACTGGCGCAGGAGCGCATTCTCGATGATGCGGACGAGCGGGGCGCCGAACATAAAGGTGCCAAAAGATACTCCTGCCAGCAGCACGGCTATTGCTGCCAGCCAGTTCCACTGGGACGGGAGCGAGAGAAAAACGAAGGTCCCGATGCACGAAAGCACGAAGAGTATGATGGCAACAGGAATGAGTTTGCGAATAAGCTGGGGTAGTTTCATTTATCTGCTCCTTTTTGAAAGTGTGATGCCGCTTACGCGTGTGGCTGCGTGACCGGGAGGCCCTGTACGAGGCAAATGAAAATGTTTATTCGGATGTTCAGCTTGCTTGGGTTTGCTTAATTACCGGTAAAAAAACACCGTATTGATCAATTTGAAAATACAGCACTGTTATATCACAATTTCCGCACCATTCTATTCTGGCCGGATCTGTGATCCGCAGTACGAACATTCGACTGTATTGGAATCAACCCATCCGGCCTTGTCCACGTGGATGGGTGCTCCGCATTGCGGACAATTGGTCGGCAGCATGCCATGCTTCTGCGCAGCGGATGCCGCACCAGCCGGGAGCGCGGCAATCCGGGGGCCAAATTCACTTATCAAAGCATCCGCCGTATTTTTCATGCCTTTATCATTCAATTTTCGGGTGATATCGGCATAAAACATTGATGTACGCTTATCCATCTGGTATTTCAAAAAGAGTTTCAGGGCCGCGCGGGCCTGGATCAAGGCAGCCGGCCCGCGTTGTTCTTCCGCAAAGGCATGGGCGGCCTGGGCATGCAGATTGGCGGCGTGCTGGGGATGATTGGCGCCCTCAACTTCCGCCAGTTCTGCAAACAGTGGCGCAGCCTGCCCGGGCTTGCCCTGGGATACCAGGTGTTTGGCCTGGCCCAAAACCTGCCTCTGGCTTGGGTTTAGCGAATCGGGTTGTTCAGCAGGATTTCGTTCGGCTTGGAACATTGTCTCCTCCGGCACGACCAAATTAATCTCTCGCGACCGCCCTTGAATATAACACAGCATTTTCCCAGGTGATGTACCAGAAATAAAGATCCGCTTCAACCAAGGCCTGCGGCGACATTCCACTTAAACGTGGTCGTTCCACCACCCCCGAAACCGCGCCAAGGGACGGGGGGAGGATGGCGCGATGCTACCACACTAAAATGTTGTGCAACCCCGATTCTTTCCATCCATTCAGCGCGGTTTTATAGTATATTCTCCGTCCAAAGGAATAAGTCTTTATGGCATTAATCAGTCTGCAGGAGGTGAGCCTGGGCTTCGGCGGCCCGCTGCTCCTGGAAGAAATCAACTTACAGATCGAGCGCGGCGAATGGGTGGGCTTGCTGGGCCGCAATGGCATGGGCAAATCGACCCTGCTCAAGCTGGTCAACGGCGACCTGAGCCCGCAGGGCGGGGTGGTTTCTCGCCAGCAGAATCTGCGCGTGGCCATCCTGCCGCAGGAAATCCCGCAGGGGCTGGCCGGGACGGTGACTGAAATCGTTGCCGGCGGATTGGTGCAGGTAGCTTCGGCAGCGCATGAGCATGCGTGGCAGGGCCAATTGCAGGTGGAGCAGGTTGTCTCGCGCATGAGCCTTGAACCCGGGGCGCGCTTCGAGAGCCTGTCGGCCGGGCTCAAACGGCGTGTGCTGCTGGCGCGCGGCCTGGTGCGCACGCCCGACCTGCTGCTGCTGGACGAGCCCACCAATCATCTCGATATCCAGTCCATCGACTGGTTGGAAACCTTCCTGAAGCGCTGGGGCGGCACGCTGCTGTTCGTGACGCACGACCGGGTCTTCCTGCAAAAACTGACCACCCGCATCGTCGAGCTGGACCGCGGCCGCCTCTTTGACTGGGATTGCGACTACGAGACCTTTCTCAAGCGCAAGGAAGACCTGCTGGCGGCCGAGCGCGACCAGAACGTGCTGTTCGACAAAAAACTGGCGGTGGAAGAGCAGTGGATCCGGCGCGGTATCGAAGCCCGCCGTACCCGTAACGAGGGCCGCGTGCGTGCCCTGCTGCGTCTGCGCGAAGTGCGGCGTGAACGGCGTGAACAGCCCGGTAAGATCCGTATGCAGGTCCAGGCTGAGCAGCGCTCTGGCAAGCTGGTGATCGAGGCCGAAAAGGTCAGCTTCTCCTATGGCACGCGCACTATCGTGCGGGATTTTTCAACCACCATCCAGCGTGGCGATAAGGTTGGCATCATCGGCCCGAACGGCTCGGGCAAGACCACCATGCTGCGCCTGTTGATGGGCGAACTGCCGCCGCAATCGGGCGAAGTGCGCCAGGGCGTCAATGTGGCGATGGCCTACTTTGACCAGTTGCGCAGCCAGTTGGACGAAAGTAAGTCGGTGCTGGATAACGTTGGCGAGGGGCGGGACACCATCAGCATCAACGGCAAACCGCGCAACCTGATCGGCTACCTGGAAGATTTCCTGTTCACGCGCGAGCGCGTGCATGCCCCCATCAGCGCCCTTTCGGGTGGGGAGCGCAACCGGCTGTTGCTGGCGCGCCTGCTGGCCCATCCGGCCAACTTGCTGGTGCTGGACGAGCCCACCAACGACCTGGATATCGAGACACTTGAGATCCTGGAAGATCTGCTGCTGGAATATACCGGCACGTTGTTGCTGGTCAGCCACGACCGGGCCTTCCTGAACAACCTGGTCACCAGCGTGCTGGTGATGGACGGGCAGGGCAGCGTGACCGAAAGCGTGGGCGATTATGACGATTGGCTGCACCAGAGTCAACAGGAATCCTCCGAACCCTCCGCCCCGGCCAGGCCAGCGCAATCTGTCTCTACCCGCACCAGGAACGCCGCCAAGTCCGCTCGCAAACCGACCTACAAGGAGCAGCGCTCGCTGGATGCGCAGCAGCGCGAGCTGGCCGAACTGCCTGGGCGCATCGAGAGCCTGGAAGCCGAACAGCACAGCCTTACCCAATCCATGGCCGATCCGTCCTTCTACCAGCAGGCCCCGGATGAGATCGGCCGCTCCGCCGCACGGCTGAAGGAGCTGGAGGATGAGTTGGGGAAAGCGTATGCGCGGTGGGAGGAGTTGGAGGGGAAGTAAACCGGATTACATTTTGAAGTCGGGGAATTTAATGTTATACTAAAAATACCTATTTTATCGAAATATTCGATGAGAAAAATCTAAAAAAACAGGGATGAATATCCAGTAGATATGAAAAGAGGGTCTCATGAAAGTGCAGATCCGATTGGTGATCATCGTATTTACGCTCGGTTTGATTTTGGCATGTGTGACTGCTGCCCCGCCCCTCCCGCCCACCACCGGTGAAGCCAGCTCCACTGTACCTGCATTCACATCCACTCCCTCGATCGTTTCAACGAATAACGCACCGGCAACGCCTGTCCCTGGCCTGGCTACCCGACCACTTGGCCTCACCGCAGTGAACAATTTTGAACCTGCCGCGCAGGCCGGCGGCTTGTTTGATGGCAGCTTGTTTGATGATCGAACATATACCAATCCAAATATTGCCGGACTTACCTTTCGCACTTCTTGGGAGGATATCGAACCCACTCAAGGAAATTTTGTGTGGGCCAAGCTTGATGCAGTTTTCGACAAGGCCGAAAAGAACGACAAGTGGGTCGAACTTGTTTTGATTCCCGGCTTTGCTACTCCAACCTGGGCACTGCAAGGCGTACAAACCGCCTCCTTTAGCGTCATATATGGTCCGGGCAAAGGGGAAAATTTGACCCTACCGCTGCCGTGGGACCAGACTTATTTGGACCGCTGGTTCGCGTTCCTGAAAGCCGTCAGCGCTCGTTACCAGAATCGCCGCTCGTTTATCAAGGTTGCAGCAGATGGCCCGACCTCGGTTACGGCTGAAATGTCCCTGCCGAATGCGCCTGCCGACCTGTGTACCTGGATCACGGTTGGTTACACGAGTGACCGGCTGATCGGCGCGTGGGGGCAAGTCTTCGCCAATTATGCGCAAATTTTTCCGCGTCAATATTTTTCCCTGGCTCTTTATCCGCCGCTGCCAATTGTCGCCACGACCCGCTGTAAGAATGGGAATCCTATCGGCATTGACCACACTGAGAGTCAGCGTGTCACTGCTGCGATCATTGGACTGGGTGCAGATAACTACCCCGGGCAATTCGTACTGCAGGAGAATGGGATGACGGCTGCCAAGGACAACACCGCGTCCTTGGGGGCGTATGCCGTAGTAAAAAGTTACAGCGGCAAAGTCGTGATTGGCTATCAACTCGTCACATCCGCAATATTGCATCCCACCGATATGGGCGATACCGATGGCGTGACGGCTCTGCAGGAATCATTGCAGAGGGGCGTGGACGCCAATGCGCAATTCCTCGAAGTTTGGGAACCAGACGTGCTAACTCCCGCCGCACAAAACGTGTTAGCCGCCGTCGCTGAGGCGCTGGCCAGGGCGGCGCACTAGAATTGTGTTGGATGAATAGGAAGGCGTTTAGCTATCAGAAGCAAACAATAACAAAACGATCCTGCGACCTCCGGGTTCTTTGAGAACTCGAAGGTCGGAGGAGAGATCTGTAATCTTAGATTGCGTCGCGCAAAATTGGGCAGGTCATGCAATGACCGCCGCCCCGGCCTTTGCCAAGCTCAAAACCGGGAATGGGTATCACTTGCACGCCGGCCGCGCACATTTTGGAGATGGTATACGTGTTGCGCTCATAAGCAATCACCACGCCTGGTTCCAGGGCAACCGTGTTATGGGCATCGTCCCATTGTTCCCGCTCCATTTCATATTTGTCTCCGCCCGTTTCGACCACGTGCAGGCTCTTTACCTGGAGTGCATCCGCAACCGCAGTGAGGAAATTCTTCTCCACGCTAACATGAAAATCACCCTTCTTTTTTCCAGGGCGCAAACTGATCGCGCATCCCTTTGACCACCTCCGGAAAAAGGGTGACTTTATCGCGATCCAGCATGGTAAAGACCGTATCGAGATGCATGTGGGCGCGATCTTTGCTCATGATACAGGCAATTACGCGCTCAGCGCTACAGGCGGTAAACAGCGCATCCGCGATTTGCTCGATCATGCTGCTGCTGGTACGTTCAGACATTCCGATCAGCACCGTCCCATGTCCAACCGGCATGACATCGCTGCCCTCGAGCGAGGAACGTCCGAGGTTTTGCATGTTGAATTCCCCATCCGTGGCGTTTGGATACCAGAAGGGCATATCTGCATCTTTAAACATGGGGTGGTATTTATATATGGCAAACATATTGAGCGATTCCCTGCGGCGCGCCGGCCAATACATGGGGTTGACGGAAACGCCATTGAAGATCCAGCAGGAGGAGTTGCGCGTGAAGAGCGTGTTTGGCAAGGGAGGCAACAGAAAGGCATTATCATCCTCCCGCCCGGCGGCGTACAGGGAAATGCGCCTGAACTTCTTCCAGTCCAAATCGGTTTCGCCGGCGGTCAGCCCGCCGACCAGGTGCCGGGCCAGGGTTTCGGGTTGGAGATTCCACAGGAATGCGCGGATTTCATCTACAAGCGCCCAACCAACCGTGTATTCGGTCGCGACCTGATCGATGATCAGTCGCTGGGCTGCCTCGCTGGATGCCAGGGTCTCGCTGAGAAGATCCAAAACATAAAAAACCTCTACACCATGCTCGCGCATGACCCGGGTAAATTGTTCGTGTTCCCATTCTGCCCGCTCCACCCACAGGACATCGTGACACTCTGCTGCCCCTAAAGGGGCGCAGCTTCTTGCGTCTCCAATGCGACCGAGCCGCAAGCCATTTCCGCCGTGTCACCATCCGTCAGCGTGATGGGGTGGATCTCGCCCGGGTCGCCCGCCACGACTCCCCCGCCGGGCGGTTCGGCGTTGGGCTGTCCATCCTCCACCACCAGATGCCAGTGGTAGCGGCAGCTGGCCTGATCCCACACCAGCCGCATTTCAGTGAAATTCCTGGGGGGCAGACTCGCCAATTGGGAAGGCAGTTTGACGCGAATTGACTCAAGGCCTCTGGCCCGCGCCAGGAGCAACACACCCTCTTGCGCCCGAATGCCGCTATTCTTCCAGATGGTTGTGCGCCAAAACTTACGCTTGTGGGGATAGTGTGCGTTGGGCAATCCGGCTTGCTTGCACGCCTTCGCCGTTTTGCAGGCTTTCGGAAAACCTTGCTCGGCGGCATCTATTAAAGGGCGTGCAAGAGTCTTTCCTGGCCGTCCTGTGCGTCGTAAAAGTCCACCAGCTTTTCCAGTCCGGCGGGCGAAAGCCAATGGCCGCTCTGCCGATAGACGCGGTAATGCTCCACCAGGGCACGCGTGTAGATCCGGCCCGAGGCGCGGTTGAGCGCGTCGGCTTCGGGTTTAGGCAGCGGGCATGGCAACGAATAAGTACGGATCATCTACATTCCGCGTTGGCTGGCGATATAGTGTTCAATGGTGGCCGCCGATACGTTGCCCGCCGTACTGGCAAAAAATGAGCGTGTCCACAGGGAGGGGAGTTTCTTCAAGATCGCAGGGTATTTCTTCCGCAACTCGTACGCCGTGAGACCTTTGCACGCCTTCACCACATCCTCCGCCGAGTCGGTCGGCCACACCTGCACATACAAATGAATATGATCGGGCTGAATAGCCAATTCCAGAATGCTCCACCCTTTTTCAGAGCATTTTTGCTCGATCAATTTGCGGCAATCCGTTGCGATCGGGCCGGTGAGAACAGGTTTGCGCCGCTTGGGAACCCAGATGAGGTGATAGAGGATCAGGTGGATGCGGTGTTCGTCGCGCTGGTAGTCTAGAGCGGGCTTTGGGAGTGCGTTGTTTACCATGTTGTTATTCTACACAATAAGCAACACAATGTCAATCCGAGTTTCGCCTATCGGCGGGCTAAAGCCCTGGCGAGAAACCCGCCTATCCCCTCGCGCTAGAAGCGCAAGGGCTTGCAACGGGTTCTTAAAAGCCGTCAAAAAGGAGTTCGTCATGGTTGGAAGGGGTCAGCCTTTTAAGGCTTAAATCCGGTTGTGGATGATTACTTTGCGAAGTTTGCCGACCTCTGAATGAACGCCAAATGGGTTCATTTTCACCGCCTTCTTTTCTGTGATCAGGGAAAGCGTACCAATGAAGAAAATTCGGTTTCTCTAGCATATTTTACTCTTGATTGATTCAGTTGAATAAGAAGAGCAGGGGAAAGGGGAATGGGGAAGATGGCAGGGTGGATCCCAATTGCTTGATTTTACAGGATTTTTACAGACCGGTCATTGCGGCGTAACGCGGCCTTGATAGAATGGGTGAAAGATCATTTGAAAGGAGAAATATTATGAACGGACTCGGTTTGTTGACGGCGCTGCTGACGCAGTTGCCGGTGTATCTGGTCTGGCTGATTGGCATCATCCTGGCGTTGGTTGGTTGGAAGAAGCATGCCTCTGTCTCACTGGTGGCCCTGATCGGCTTTGTGGTGCTGTTCGCGCTGGCATTGTTCACCCAGCTTACCACCGCGCATCATGGCGTGAACTGGAGCCAGGTTGGGGTAGCCTTCCTGGAAGCGTTGGTGCGGGCCGGCGCCTGGGGCCTGGTGCTGGCAGCCATCTTTGGCTGGAGGAAGTAAGCAGCAGTGAGCGATCAGCCATTCGACTAGAGCACAATGGTGGCAAGCCTAACATCAGAATTTACTAATATTAGAGCGCAATGCCGGCAAGGAAAAAACATAATCCACCAATCCTCACTAATGCCACCGGTCAATTCCGGCCTAAATCACGGCGTTGGAGTTGGTTTCTGGATCTTAAGGCAGGCTGCTGGAAAGGCAATAGCCACCGGCTGGTTGATTTGGGTTACGTCAATGCTGATTTCTTCGTGCAGCACTTTCGTGTTTGACCCGTCGTGCGTTTCCATTACCAGAGTATATTTAACGATGTATTGCCCATCGCTTGCCACCCAGTAATCTCCCTGGTTGGCGGTTACCTCGTACCCCGATTTGACTCCCAGCCCGGAGACCTTGAAGGTGAAATGATTGCTGGGAATGCCATTGACCGTTTCCGCGCCCACGAAGGTGGGATTGTCGATCAGGGGTGCAATGGTGATTATATTTTGGGTGAGTTCCAGCATCTCGGTTTCACCCGGATCCAGGTTCGTCCAATCCCAGTTGTTTTTCTCCGAGCTGGAGCACATTTCGTTGTTGATGTGGTAGATTTGAAGGTTGATGTTCGTTGGGGTGGTATCTCCAATGGAAGTGACGGAGCTGTTGAGCTGGATATAGCGGGCATCCTGGTCCTTGGAATAATCGGTCGTGTTGGTTATGGAGGAGGATTGATTCTTTCCCGGCCCGGATGACTTGAAAGCTACCTTTATCTCGAAACTGTTCAGCATCCCCATTTCATCGTTCAGGCTCACTGGCTGGGCGGGTGGGGTGGCTGTCGGCTGGGCGGTTGGGGTGTCTTGGGGCTGGGTTTGCTCTCCGGATGGTGTCGCCAAGTTCGGCGTGCCAACTGTGGTCGGGCTGCCAGAGGCAAGATTACAGGCCGATGCCATCAACACCAAAATTGAGATGATGCAGAATACATGTTTTTTCATACCTTTATCTCCTCTAAGAACTAATCCGAATGCAACTGTTTTGCCAGGTTGATGTGACTCACCCACCAGGCTGGTAGCGCAATGCCGGCGATCATCACCAGCCCGATCCATCCCAGGCTGGTCAGGATTGCGTTTGCATCCAGGCTCGGGTTGATGGTAAGGCCGAACGCCGCCACGTGAACCGCTGAAAGGATCCCCAGTGTGAATATTCCTCCCAGCAGTGTTCCCAGTACGGTCACGCCGATTGCCTGTCCCAGCAAATAGGTAACAAGTGAAAGAGCCGGAAAACCAATCGTACGCAAAATCGCCATCTCCCGCCTCCGTTGCCAGGCCAGACGCCACAGGCTGTTGGTCAGGGTCAGGGCGATCGCTATCCCCATCGCGAATGCCACCACACCCATGATATTGAGCACTGGCTGGTATTGGTAGACAGTGATGCGGGCGCCTTCCCCCCGGCGAGTGACAGAGATTTGTCCGGACAGGGATTGGCCCTCGTGCAATATTCCTTCGTCTGGAATGATATATACCGACACATCCTGTCCCCAATCGAGCAATGCCTGTGCATCCGCGAGCGAGATCCAGGCCTGGTTATCGGTATACGTCCCACTGTGAAAGATGCCCACGACCTGGAATGTTCGCCCTCGCAAAATGATCTGCCCTCCGGTTTCCACATTATGGCTGGAAGCCAGGCGTGAACCTACCATCGCCGAACGGGCAGGGTCGCCCGGGTGCAGACTGCGTCCCGAGACCATCGAGAAGGTTTCGATTCTGGTGTATTGTCCCAGGTCGATTCCGCGCACCAGGATCGCTTTGCTGACCGATGTGCCGGTTGCATCGTCGATCTCGGGGACAACCATCCCGATCCCCATCCCGCTCAACTGCTTTCCCACCTCGCTCGAGATGCGGCTACCGTAAATTTCGCCGAAACTTTGATTTGCCTGCACTACCAGCAGGTTTGGCTGCAGTAGGTTGAATTCCGCTGCCAGGCCGTTGCGGTATGACTGCAAGATTGCGAATATGCTCAAGGCGATGGCGATTCCCACTGCCATGGCGAGCGCCTGCCGGAAGCGGCTGCGCAGGTCATGCAGCCCGAGAACAAAAGTGGTCAGGTGGAAAGACATGATTAATCCTGCAGGGCAGATAGGTCTCGCCTGGAAAGAGAGCCGGTGGTCAGCCAGACGCCGAGGAAGGCGAAACTGATCGAAAGGAGCAGACCGAGCAGGCTGGATGAGGCGGGCAGGGAAAGGATCAGCGGCGCGGCCTGGATACTGATCGGGGCATGCAAACCCTGGTAGGTGATGAATGCCCACGCAATACCCCAGCCCACCAGGTAGGCGGCCAGAGTCAGGAATAAGCTGCGCGTGAACAGAAAGAGGCGGAGTTTTGCCTGGGTGAACCCGAGGATGTGGAGCAGCAGGATTTCGTGCCCGCGTTCGGTCAGGCTCAGCCGGGTGGCATTGTACGTTCCAAAAGTGATTGCAAGAAGCGAGATGACTGCCTGAACCAGGCTCAGGTTGATCAAGTTCTGGTTGACCTGGTTATAGCGGTCAGCCAGGCTGGTTTCAAGGTAGACCGCAGAATGCGCATTGATGCGTGGGTCTGATTGCAGTATGGCGCGCACTTTGTCCGGATCTGCCGACGGGGTAAGTTGAACATAGCCGATCTGGAAACCGTTGGCGCTTCCGAACAGGCTCAACCCCTCGGCGTAGGTCATCCAGACCGAGGCGAACTGGGAGCCGCCGGAACGCACGATGCCTGTCACCTTGAAGTCTTTGCCATAGATGTTCGCGATTGTCCCGATTTTCCATGAAGTGATCTGGATCAGCCCATCAGTTACCACCATTTGTTGAGCACCTGCCGGCCAGCTGCCCCGCAATAAGGTCAGGGAGAGTCTGTTTTGCATGTCATCCAGCGGCACAGCCCGGATCTGCAGGATATGGCCCTGGATGTCCAGATGCCTGAACAGGCTGGGAAAGGTGGCAAGGATCTGGGTGGGAGCGATTTGTGCGGCTGCTTGCAGGATGCTCTCCGGCAAGTAACTCTCCATCGGATCGAGCGCATTCGCGTCGATGATCATCAGGTTGGTTGAAGTCTGGGTCTGGTTTCCAAAGGACAGGTAGGCCTGGGAGAGGGCGGCCAGCAATAAGAAACTCACCACTACCACGGCCAGGCTGATGACGGTCAGCAAGCTGCGCCAGCCATCATGGAAAAGATCCCTTAAAGTAAAGTACCCAAGGGCGCGCATCTGTTATTTTCCGCTAGCGTGGGTGAACCGTCCATCCAGCAGTTCGTAGGATGAACTGGCCAGCTCAACGAGGTGCAGGTTGTGAGTGGCGATTATGAAAGTGATTCCCAGTCTCTGGTTAAGGTCCTCCATCAGTGAGACAATGCTGTTGGCCGAAGCAGTATCCAGATCGCCGGTTGGTTCATCCGCCAATATGACACACGGTTCAATTGCCATGGCCCGGGCGATTGCGACACGTTGCTGCTCTCCCCCCGAAAGTTCGCCGGGGGTGTGCTTTTGCCGGTGGCTCAGGCCTACCTGTTCCAGGAGCACCGCCCCGCGTTCCCGGGCTGCTTTCCAACTGAACCCTTTGGCCAGAAAGGGCATGATGACGTTGTCCAGGGCATTCAGCGAAGGGAGCAGGTTGTAGAATTGGAAAATGAATCCGATGTTGTCCCGGCGGAAACGGGTCAACGCCGCCTCGCTGATTCCCGTCAGGTCGATCTGGTTGACACTCAATTCTCCCTTTGTTGGCCTGTCTATTCCTCCCAGGATATGCAGCAGGGTCGATTTGCCACTCCCGCTGTGCCCGGTGATGACGACGAATTCCCCCGCTTTGACCCTCAGGTCAATGCCACTTAGAGCCACCACTTTCTCGCTGCCGCGCAGGTAGACTTTTTCCAGTCCGCTCGCTTCGATCGATCCGGTACTTTCGATTTTCGACAATTGCACTTCCTAGGGTTGGACGATGGATTTTAGGCCGTGTGGACCACTCCTATCTCCCACACCTGATCCAGGATCGGCAGGCACCTGCTAAGCCGCTTTTGAGGCTGTGGTCTTCCTGCGAGCCCATACTCCGAACCACAACATTACCAGGCCAACCAGAACCAACAAAGCACCGAAAGCGCCGGCTACTGCCTCCGCGATGGCAGCGCTGGAGCGTTCCTTTTGCATTTGAACGGTTCCAGCGGGATTAACAGGGTCATAATATATCGCCACTTTCTGGCCGACTTGATAATCGGGAGGCGAGTCGAGTTGCCCGCAACCGTTCTTTTCTTCGAACGAAACACTCTGACCTGTGTTGGATTGGAATTGGAACTCTGAACAATAATAATGCTGTACACCGTATTCGTTGACATTGCCGGTGTAATCATAGAGTTTATTGTCCGTCACCACGGCAGTAGTTTGTTGGGCAGTTTGCAGGAAATGTTGCTCCCGGATGATGAAATAACCTGCCACGCCACAGATGATTATCCCCAGACCGAGCAGCACAACACCGATGGTACCAATGACACTTCCAGCGATTTTCATACGGCCTCCCGGTTTTGTTGTAGAGATAGGTGAAACGATCTCTATTATAAAACAAAAATCCCAGGGGCATTCTTGAGGCCTTCGAGTTCCGCGAAGCGTTCCTCACGTAGGGGGCGGAAGGGTTAAGAACTCGGAGGTCTGCTTTTTCGGCACCTCTTGTAATATCAGAGCATAAGTTCTGATATTACTCCTAATTCGCCGTAAGCCGTGCAGCCCCGCCCTCCGTCTTTGCTCCTCTCAGGAGATATTTTGGAACAATATACAGCAATCTGCGATCGCAAATTCCTCTCTCGCTCCTTTTCATTCCGCGTATCGAGTACGTATCCTCAGGTTCTGGCATTCCTCACTCCTCGATCAGCAATCCAAATTCCCCCCTCCCCTTTCCCATACTCCCCTTATTCCTGATTACCTATTCCCCTCCGAACTATGGTATACTACGCTCCGCGCTCCAATCGGAGCGGAAGTTTCAGGGAATTGTTTTGATCACTACCGAAGCATGCCCGATGGAAACCAGATCGGGCTTTTTTATTGCCAGACGCGCCTCTTCCGTAAGGAAGTCGCCGCTGCAAGCCGGCAATGGGAACGAGTCCCGCGGAGCTTTCCTGCGGGACGAGAGGGGGACGGAGTTATCAAAACAACCTTTTAGGTGTCACCGCGAACGGGTTCTATTAAGCAACCTCCTCCCTCGTGAGGAGCTGGCTTGGTTTTCTGTGTGTGTGATGGCACAAGTACAATAGGAGTTTTGATGACTGAAGATTTTAATACCCTGGCCCTGCGCCCCGAATTGATGAGGGCCGTCTCCGAGCTTGGCTATCTCGAGCCCACCCCCATCCAGACCGCCATTATCCCGCTTATGTTGGAAGGCGCGGATGTGATCGGTCAGGCCCAGACTGGCACCGGTAAGACCGCTGCCTTCGCCCTGCCCATTTTGAACAACCTCACCCCCGGCGAGAAACATATCCAGGCGCTGGTGATGTGCCCCACACGGGAACTGGCCTTGCAGGTTGCAAAGGCCTTCAGCGAGTACGGCCAGTTTTGTGACGTGCGTGTCCTGGCCGTCTACGGCGGGCAGCCCTACGGCCCGCAGATCAACCGTCTCAGCAAAGGCGTCGACGTAGTGGTCGGTACCCCCGGCCGCATGATCGATTTGCTCGAACGCAAAGTTCTTAACCTTAGCCAGGTTATGACGGTGGTGCTCGACGAAGCCGACGAAATGCTCTCGATGGGCTTCATCGATGATATCGAGACCATCCTTTCCGGAACCCCCAACGGCCGCCAGACTGCCCTTTTTTCTGCCACCCTGCCCAACCCCATCCGCCGCCTGGCCGATCGCTACATGCACAACCCGCAATCGGTCACCATCCAGCGCGAACAAATCACCGTAGCTGCCATCGAGCAGCGTTGTTACATTGTCAATGGCCGGGATAAACTGGCCGCCCTCACCCGCATCTTCGAGATGGAAGAGATCACCAGCGCACTGATCTTCGTGCGCACGCGAGCCGCTACTGGCGAACTGGCCGCCGCACTGAGTGCGCGTGGTTTCGCCTCCGAAGCGCTCAACGGCGACCTCAGCCAGGATGCGCGTGAACGCACCCTCAACCGTTTCCGCAATGCCCAGGTCAAGGTGCTGGTGGCCACCGATGTGGCCGCGCGTGGCCTGGATATCGACGATATCTCGCATGTATTCAACTATGACCTGCCGGATGACCCCGAGCTGTACGTGCACCGCATTGGTCGCACCGGCCGGGCCGGCAAGACTGGCATCGCCATTTCGCTGGTTACCCCCGGTGAGAAACGCCTGCTGCGCCAGGTGGAGTCTTTTGCACACCTGACCATCAAGCGCGTTGGATTGCCCACCGAAGACGATATCCTGGTGCATCGCGAAGAACGGCTGATGAATTCGGTCAGGGTCTGGCTCCAGCGCGGCCGCTGCAAGCGCGAACGGGAGCTGGTCGAGGCCCTGGTGGCGGCCGGGCATGACCCGCTCGAGATTGCCGCCGTCACGCTGAAAATGGCGCGCGGCGAAGAGAAGACCCGCCAGATCGCCCCGATCAGCATCGTGCCGGAATATCGCCCCGAGCGTAGCGAGCGCCCGGAGCGCGGGCACGCCGGGCATGGTTCATCCCGTGGAAGCTTCCGCCCGGGCGGGCGCTACGAAGAACCCGGCAACCAGTCGCATGAAAGCGGCATGGTGCGCCTGAGCCTGAACATGGGCAAGATGCACGGCATCCGCCCGAACGACATCGTTGGGACGATCGCCTACCACGCTGATATCCCGGGTTCATCGATCGGCAAGATCTTCATCCAGGATAAGCACTCCCTGGTGGATGTGCCAGAGGCCCTGGCCCAGCAAGTGCTGGCGAAAACTGGCGATTACCGCATTCGCCAGCAGCCCGTCAGTATAAAACTGGCCTGAAAACAAAAAGAGAGTAACGAAAAAACCGTTACTCTCTTTTTGTTGGATTGCAGATAGATGGTTCTAGGAGCTTGATTTTGTAGGGATGAATTCCATCAAGCGGTGGGCCATCTTGCTGACCGTCATCGAGTGCAGCCAGATGCGGCCCGGTCCCGTCAGCGTGGCCAGGAACAGGCCTTCCCCGCCTGCCAGGATATTGGCGATGCCCTTGACCATCTGGATGTCGAAGGATACGGTCGCCTCGAACATGGCCACATGGCCAGGCTCGATCCTCATGACCTCACCGGCCTTGAGATTGTATTCGACCGCGTCGCCATCCAGTTCTGCATAGGTCATGCCGGGACCGGTCAGTTTCTGCAGGATGAAACCTTCCCCACCGAAAACGCCCGCTCCCAGCTTGCGGGAAAAGAAGACATCCAGTCCCACGCTCTTCTCGGCGCACAGGAAGGCGTGCTTGTGCATGACCACGGATTGGCCAGCCTCCAACTCGACCGGCAGGATCTTGCCTGGAAAATCGGTGCTGAAGGAAACCTGCCCGGGTGCACCCATGGCGGCGAAATCGATAATAAAAACAGTCGCGCCGGATACGGCGCGCTTGAGCATGCCGCCCAGTCCGCCGCCAGCCTTGGTGCTCATATTGACAGTGCTGGTCATCCAGGACATGGCGCCGGCGTCCGAATAAACCACCTGGTTGGGTTGAAGCTCCACTGCCAGCGTCTGCTGGACCGTGCCTAAAATATGATACTTGATGCCGCTCTTGGTTTGCCCACTTACTTCTGGTATGGTGGGAAGATCTGGAATGCTCATAGGTATTCTCCTCTTTGGCAAAAGGTGCTGCCAGGCTGGCAGCTTAAAAAAATCCGATAAGATGATTTTATTGCATCAATCTTATAGCATTATTAATATTTTGTCCAATTGGTGCGGGAAGATGGGGAAGTGCAGGCCGAACTATATACCCACCCCAAAATAGCGCTCACAATCAGCCCGATAACGTACAAGCTAGAGAGTATCATCAGCAAACGCGGCAGCCAGGCTTCCTGCAGGGTAAAGCTGAATCTCTTCTTCTTCTTTTCGGGTTCATAAAAGCGCTTGTTTTCCTTGGTAAGGATCATAAAGCCGCCCGGCAGGTCCTTTTCCATCTCGCGCAGGCGTTCATATTGCCAGTCGAGGAATATTTCCAATTTGGTCATGATGTTCAGCCACAAAATGCAGACCAGGATGCCGATGCAAAACATTGGGATGGCTGCCAGTACCAGCGCCCAATGGTGCAGTGCCGAGTCTGTTATCAGAAAGGCGCTTGCGCCGAAGATGGCTGTGATGATGGTCAGGTAGGTCCGGCTGGTGCTCTGGCGGCGCTCTGAAAGTTTCTGGGCGCGCTCGCAGAGTAATTTGTATTCCTCGATTTATTCCATTTTTCCTCAAATTGGTTTTAAGGGATCAATTGAGCGAAAACAAACAGGATCAGCAGGAATATTGCTCCGACGATCTGGACTGCGATGAGCGTTTTTCTCTGCCAGGGCTTTTTTAATCCAGCTGCCAAACCGATGAAGACGGGCATGGCCGGCAACAGATGGCGCGGCAAGCTGATGTATGCGTACATGCTGGTAAAAACGCTGAAGCTGACCAGAATAATTGCCAGGCAATACAACCGGTCGGCAATATTCAGGTGCCTCCAGGCGACCACAAATGCAACTACGAAACCGATGCCTAATATGAGGCTGATGTAATCAAGAATCATTGGTGTATGGATGGCTCTCAAGATGGCCATTGCAAAGACTTGCCAGGGCCACTGGAAGGCCTGCCCACCCAAAACTTTAAAAGCAGACGGTGAAAGAAGAGTGGAATAAATCAATCCTTGTGGATTGGAAAAATCGAGGCTGCCTTCGTGTAAAAAAACCATCCGGTAAATGGCCCAGGCGGCCAACCCGGCTGGCGCGGCCAACGTCGTCAACCAGGCCAGCCAGGCCTTTTTGAGCCCGCGCAGGGATTTACCGGAGGCTTCCCAGGCCCACCATGCCATCGGCAGAGCTAAAAAGATACCTTGCTGGCGGGTCAGCGCGGCCAGGAAACTGAAAAGTGCGACCAGTTCCCAGCGCCCTCGTCGCATGTTGTAGAGCGCCAATGCTGTTAATAAAAGGAACAGGCTTTCACTATAAGGAGCGAATACAATAAAAGCGATGGGGAAAGTTACCAGGAAGAGCAGGGCCGTCCAAGCAGAGGCAGGCGCGAGATCCAGGGAGGCCAGCCGGTAGAAAACCCAGAACAGGAGCAGGGCTGACAGGCTGCTGGTAATCAGAAGGCTTAATGTCGGGTCCATGCCAAGCAGGTAGAGTGGCCGGCTCACCAGGGGATACAGGGGCAGGAACGAGGTGGAACCATCCCAGGCAACATAGCCCCTGACAAGAATCTTCTCGAACCAGATAGTATCCCAGCGCACCCAGGGCGCCACAAAAATGCGGTTGAGCCAGGCAGAGAAATGAGGGGCGGGCGGCCAAAGCGCAATCGTCTTTTCCAGGAATGTCAGCGGGTAATAAGGGGAGAACCCCGCGGCAACCAGGCTTGTCATACAGCGCAGGAACAGCCAGGTACCAATAATCTGAGAAGTTATTCTCCGGGAGGGTTTATTCACTATTTTAGCCGATTGGCAAGATAAATATAGGTGGGCCGTTTTTTGTCACCGGTGACGGTATAGAAAACGGTCTGATTTTGGAAAATCTCGCCTACGCGGGTATAGGATTTATCGATGCCGGCGCAGCACCAGTCCAGGTCAATATCGCCATCGACGATGATCTCATCAAAGCTCTGCTTTTAAATCGCAGCGCTGATATTGGCCGATAACAATGTCTTGCCCTGTGTGGATTGATCCCCGCGTAAAACATCCCAGATGGCAGAATTGTTGGCAGAGGGCAGCTTGCCAGCCACAACCGGCAGATAGCTGTGGTCAGGCAGGAAAACCGCGCCCTTTACTTCCGAAACCATTTTTACCAGTGTGTTTCCCGCATCCAGGTCCGCTTTGGTCGGGATCTGGGCAAACGGGTTGTAAGCCAGCATCACCAGCTGGATCAGGCAGGCGATATGGATCAATGCCTCCAGCCGGCCCTGGTAATCATCAGGCACCTGTCTGATCAATTTTAATAACCCGGCCAGGCCCAATCCAAACAGGATGGATAGCACGGCGTAGAGCGGCAAAAGCACGTTCTCATATCCACCTATTTTCACCCGTGTGAGGAACGAGCCTGCCAGCGCGCCGGTTAATATTGCGAGCCATTGATAAAGGGAAAGCCGATCTTGCTTTGGCCGGCCAACCAGGAAGAATGTGGCGAAAAGAACGGCCAGCGGCAAATGCACCAGCAGGTCATCTTTCCAAAAGGTGATGAATTCCTGCGGCAACCATTCCGTTTGCTGCGAAAGCAGGCCAAAAACATAATAGCTGTACCAGCCTGCACTGGCATAGTTCAACACCAGGCTGATGACACCAACGGTCAAGACGGCCCCGGCCAGGCAGATCAGCGCATACTTCCAATTGTGCCAGAACAGGTAGACCAGGATGGGCAGACAGGCGATGAGTGCGGTCTGCTTGGTCAGGTAAGCCAGCGCAGCCAGAACACCGGTCAGCAGGGCATATCCGGTAGACTTTTTGCCCCGGACAAAATAGATGAACAGAAGCCAGATGGCCAGGAAAAGCGAGTCTACCCGGGCGATATCCAGCCAGGCTCCGGTCACCCGAAAAGTGGCCGCAAATAAAGCGGTGGATATTATGGCAGCCCAACCGTTCCTGGTCTCCGCACGCACGATCAGGAAAATGATAATGAACGAGACGATGGAGGCCAGGAACGAAACCAGCCTGAGCGGAAAGAAGCCGATCCCGAAGATAAACGCAGCCAGTCCTGAAAACCAGAAATAGACCGGCGGATATAAAAAAGGCACGTAGTTGATGGTGGGCGCAACATACATGTTTTGACCATGGATCAGCCGCGCCACCTGGTTGACCATCCCGCCTTCAATCCATTCCAGGTCAAAGGGATAACGGATGCGGTAGTACACCATCCAGAGATAAATTATCAGGTAGGCGACTGCAAAGGAGAACAGTGCATACCGGAGCAAACCGGGCAATTTACGATCGATAAAGGATGGCGATGCTACTTTATTCATTAGTCACCTGGCTCACGCCTGCAAGCGATACACGCCTCCCGATACCCCCGGCAGCGAGACGCGCCATTTCCCATCGAGGCGTTGAAAGGCGTCCGGCTGGCCGTAGAGCGTTTCGGGTACCCCGGTGGAGAACGAACCATCCAGCAGCACTTCACAGGGCAGGCTGGCCGGGTTGAGCGCTACGAGAATTTTCTCATCCCCAAATCGCCGCAGATAGATAAACGGAAGTTTACCCGCCTCGGCGTAGACTGGCTCGAAGGACCCGCCGGCAGTCAGCGCCGGATGGGCCTGGCGCAACGCAATCAACTTGCGCACCCGCTGGAGCAGGCTGTGGGGATCGGACATCTGGGAGGCCACATCCGGCCGGTCCGCGGCCGGATCCACCGGCAGGTAGAACTGCTCCGGGCTGGCGGATGAGAAGCCGGCCTGAGGCCCGGATTCCCATTGCATAGGAGTGCGCGAACCGGTGCGGGCGATGCCGCCTTCCTTGGAACCCAGCCCTTCCAGGGTGCGCATGCCGATCTCGTCGCCGTAGTAGATGAAAGGCGCGCCGGGCATGGTCAAAAGGAACAGGTAGCACAGCTCGAGGTCGTCGGCATCCCGGCGAATGGCCAGACGCGGATTGATATCGTGGTTGCCGGTGATCAGGCAGATCAGGCCTTTGGAGCGGGTATCCTGATACTGTGACAGATAGCCATCCAGGAATTCCATGATGTTGCCGTGACCTGAACGGTCGAAGAAACTGAAACCATATTTATCGCTGCCGGCATTGCTCGAATAGGGTTTGCGGAATAGGGATGAATAAGCTTCTGAACCAAAATGCAGCAGGAAGTCCATGTGGAAACCTGCTCCAATGGAAGCACGCGGGCTGCTCCATTCGGAAACGATGGCGGCTTCAGGGTAGTAGCGGTCAAGCCAGGCGCGGTTCTCATGCCAGAGCTTGATGGTCTCGCGCCAGCCCGGGTCGCTCTTAATCAAACTGGCAGCCATATCAACACGGAAGCCGTCACAGCCAAGGTCAAGCCAAAACTTCATAATGTTACGTAGTTCCTGGCGGACACGCTGCGGCCCGGGCGCATCCACGGGCTGCTGCCAGGGATAGCGCGGGTCGGGATTGGCAAAGCCGTAATTGAGCGCCGGCTGGCAATAGAAAAAATTGGTGATGAAGGTGGCGTCGCGCTCGCCGTAACCGTTCACCAGTCGCAGACCAGGCACTTCCCAGGTCCAACCTGAGTCGGTCCAGATGAACCAGTCGCTGTATTCGTTGCGTTCCTGGCGGGCGGAGGCTTGGAACCAGGGGTGCTCAATCGAAGTATGGCCGGGCACCAGATCCAGCAGGATGTGCATGCCGCGCCGGTGGGCTTCTTCAAAGAGTTGACGGGCATCCTCATTGGTGCCATAGCGTGGGGCAATCTTGTAATAATCGCGCACATCATAGCCGGCATCCTGGAAGGGCGAATCGAAGCACGGGTTGAGCCACATGGCGTTGACGCCCAGATACTGCAGATAATCCAGTTTTTGCAGGATACCCGGCAGATCCCCAATTCCATCCCCGTTTGAGTCATAAAACGATTGCGGGTAAATTTCGTAGAATACGGCTTTTTCCAACCAATCAGGCATTTATCCTCCGTCACGCTACCAACAATTTTTATATTTCCAACATCATTCCGGGGATACCAGGACAGTCCCCTTTTTTGCCGGGCGCAAGCGTAACATGCCTGCGAAAGCCAGCAAATTCAATACCAGGCTGCTGAAGACCAGGTAAACCATGGCGCGCGGGCCGCTACCTTCGATGACCTTACCCACCGCCGTTGGCAGCACCATACCGCCGAAGCTATCTCCCAGCAGGATCACGCCGGTGACCTTGCCGGTCATCTCGATGGACTGCCCGGCCAGGGTGAACCCGGTCGGCCAGATGGGCGCCATGCAGAAGCCCAGCCCGATGGCCATCAGCCAGAGGGAGGCGCTGGAACCCGCAAAGATAATCCCCAGAGCCAGGATGGACAGGCAACTGATCAAGGCGGTCAGGATGACCTGTTTGGGTGTGAAGCGCGTGGCGGCAGGAATGGAAATCAGGCGTCCGATGGTGAAGGCTGCCCAGAAAGCCGAGGTGAGATAAGCTGCTCCGGCTGCACTGGCGAGATTGAGCGTGACGGCATAGGTATAGACCCACCCGCCGAAGGTGATCTCTGCGCCGACATAGAAGAACAGGAACAGCATGGCCGAGACGACCAGCGCAATTGGCATCGGGCCGTGAGAGCTTTGACCCGAATCCTTGGCATGCGCCTGGGATGGGTGAGGGCTGCCAGACATGGTCAGCATTCGCAGGCCCACCAGTGCCGCAAAGCCTGCGAGTGCCCAATAGGCGAAGCGATAACCGCCAGCCACACCCACCACCTGAGCCACCAGGAAGGGGGAAAGGAAAGCTCCCAGGCCGAAGAAGAAGTGCAGGCCGTTCATGAACGGCGCAACTTTTTCACCGTGCGTCCAAACCAATAAGGCGTTTGCCCCGGTATTAACAAAACCCTCAGCGAAACCTTTGCAGACTAATATCGCCAGCAACACCCATAACGAGGCGGCCAGTGGGATGAAGAAAATGAGAACGGCGGCGCCCAGTTGGGCGATGCCCAGCACCGGGTGCCCGGGCAGCCGGTCGAAAACCCGCCCACCGATGATCGTTCCGAGGGTATAGCCGATGGCACCAACCAGGAATACCAGGCCCATCTGTCCCAAGCGGGAGGCGGTCTGGCTGGCCAGGGCGGGCAGGGTTGGCCCCAGGATAGCGGAGTCGAGTCCCAGGCAGATAAAAAGGAAATAATAGCCGAACGTGCGGCGGATGGCGTCGTTTTTGGCGAAAGTGCTTAATTTTGCAAACATGAAGGCTGGTATGGTTCCTTGATCAAGCTTCCGGTCGGTAGGCGGCCACGTTGATCTCGCCGACAAACTCCGGTAAATTGGTGTGGCCGAGCATCTGGCGAACGGCGGCAGCTTCACCGGTGTGGTACCAGTAGTGGTAGATATTATGCATCAGCAAGGTGCCAATGCTTTCGTCAACCGGTTTGCCGTCGCGCAAGAAATACCCTTGCATGATTTCAGGCGTCAGGGTGTCCAGGTACTCGTCCGCCACTGCCGTGACCTTGCGCCAGGCCGCCCACATATCCCCCAACGCCGGGGTGCTGGCGGGTTTGCCGTACCCAACCAGGGCATTGAGATCGGGTGCAATGTTCTTTTGTTGTGCCAGGATGACCCAGTAACGATGTTCCTGGTTGGCCAGATGTCCCACCATCCAGCTTAGACAGTTCATCGGCATCAGCCGGCGGGTGGCATCTTCATCTGAAAGACCTGCGAGACCGCGCACAAATTCGCTCCGGCTGAAGCGTAATTGATCGACAAGCAAATGGGGCTGCATAATTTCCTCCTTGAGCAAGGCAGTCTAACCGGCCGAGATTAACTTGCGGATATGCTCGGCATGGTCGCGTTCGTGCCAGACCGCCCGGCGCAGGATCTTGCGAGCAGACCAGAATTCACCATCTATCCCGACGACCTTTTTCACCCCGTCCAGTTTGGGAAGCGTGGTTGCGAGGTAGTCGTGGACTTTCTCCAGGCAGGCCTGCGGATCTTCAGGCACCTGTTCGCGCGGGAAAGCCAGCCCAAGCCGGTCGAGGTACCACCATTCAGCCCCGCCCACATGACCCAGAATCCCATTGATGCTCCAACGTTCTCCCGGATATTCTGCCGCACGCTTTTCCTGGCTCAAACGAAGGACGGGGTTAAGCAAGTCATCCCTGGTCCAGGACAGCAGGGTCAATCCATGTTTTATCTCAGCTGTGGTTAGCGGCTTCCAGTCGTAGGGGAAAAATGATTCCACACTGTAGCCATCCGCCTCGCTGGCTTTATCCAGTTCGTCAGTTATGTAATATACATCCCAGGTGCCGTTGACAACGATTTCAATTTCGGAATCGGAGAAGGTCAGCCAGGTACGTGTATCGTGCCGCAGGATCCAGCTGGCATACCTGCTTAGGGCCGTCTCCAGGTTCAGCAACGCACCGTCTGCGTTTACGCCGTAAGCGTAACAGCCGGGATGTTCCAGCGCCCAGGCGATGGAACGTCCTTCATTATTATTTTCGACACCTGCTTGAAAGATCATTGGTTGCCTCCAACTCTGCGAGGAAAACGAAAAACTATTTCCGGCCGGATCAACCGTGCCGGTTCATAAACTTTTCCATGCGCTTGAGCGCTTCCTCGATTTGTTCATAGGCTGTTGCGTAACAGCAGCGCGCATATCCTTCCCCGCCGGGGCCGAACGCATTGCCCGGCACCACCGCCACGTGTTCTTCACGCAATAAGGTTTCGGCGAAGGTTTCGTCATCCATGCCGGAAGCGCGAATATTGGGAAAGGCATAGAAGGCGCCGTGCGGTTCAAAGGTGGTCAGGCCAAGCCGGTTAACCCGTCTACGATTAACCTGCGGCGGCGGTCGTACTCGGCCACCATACCCTGCACGGATGCCTCGCCGCTGGTCAGCGCCACCAAGGCGGCATCCTGCGCAGTGGTCGGCGCGGACATGATGGTGTATTGATGGATGCGCGTCATGCCCATGATGATCTCAGCCGGAGCGCAGGCATACCCAATGCGCCAGCCGGTCATGGCGTAGTCTTTCGAGAAGCCACCCAGCAGGATGGTACGGCGGCGGATGGCCTCATCCAGCGCCGGCACGCAGACGTGTTCGTGCTGGTATACCAGCCGGTCGTAGATTTCGTCCGAAATGATGAGCAGGTTGTGTTCTTCGGCCATTTTTGCCACTTCCAGCAACACCTGGCGTGAGGCAACCGCGCCCGTGGGGTTGTTGGGGTAGCCGATAAAGATGATCTTCGTGCGCGGAGTGATGGCAGCGCGGATCTGCTGCGGATCCAATTGAAAGTTGTCTTCCGGGCAACTGGGAATTTCCACCGCGACTCCGCCGGCCAGGATGACTTCCGCCTGGTAGGAGACGAAGCAGGGCGTGGGAATGATCACTTCGTCACCGGGATCGAGCAGTGCATTCATGACCAGGTAGAGCGCTTCCGATACCCCTACCGTGATCAGGATTTCATGAACGGGATCATAGGTTACGTTGTACAGCTTCTTCAGATGACTGGAGACTGCCTGACGCAATTCCAATTTGCCAGCATTGGAGGTGTAATGGGTTTCGCCTGCCCACAGCGAGCGGACTCCCGCATCCAGGATCGGTTTGGGCGTGGTAAAGTCCGGTTCACCAACGCCCAGGGAAATGACATCCTTCATGGTGGCGGCGATGTCAAAGAATTTTCGGATGCCCGAAGGCTTCAAACCGGCCACGCGCTGTGACAGAACGTGCAAATCAGAATTTTCCTGCATCCAATCTCCTTAAAGTTGGGTTATTTGCCATTCGTTATCCGCTTCACGGTAAGACAACTCGAATTCCTGGCCGTTGGCTGTGCGGACCCGGAAATGGCATGCTTCCGGGCTACGCCATTGGGCGGATATCGCAAGGATTTCCAGCCGCTGGCCTTCCCAGGTGAGAGCAACCGGCTTCTCTGCATAGGTGAACCCGGAATGGCATTCGACCAGTTCACTCATATTGTAAAATCATCCCGCCGGTTAGTTCCCCTGCCCCGGCGATTTTCCATTATGCACACTTAAAGAAGACACTACTTAATCTCTATGGAACTATTATCACCGATGTTCATTACCATGGGGGTGGATTCGGCCGAGAGCCCCTGGACTAGGGACTGACGGCCGATAAAAGAATTCTTCAAGGAGGCTGCATCCAGCACCACCCCGGCCTCCAGGATGCTGTCTGCCACGCGACTGTTGGTGATTTTGCAATCCTCGCCGATGGAGGCATTCGGACCGATCGTTGAATTTTCGATTGCGGCGCTTGCGTGGATAAACACCGGAGGTATGATCCTCACATTTTCACGGTGAATGCTTTTGGAATTATCATGCCCATGCCCCAGCAGGTACCGGTTGGTCTCCAGGATGGACTCGATCGTACCCACGTCCAACCAGACGTTAATGGCCTGCGTGCGGAATTTCAAGCCGCGCTCGACCATGATGTTGATCGCGTCCGCAATGAAGTACTCCCCTTTCAATGAGTCCTTGCGTTTCATTTGCTCTTCAATGGCCGAGACAAGCTGGCGACCGTCGCGAAAATAATAACACCCCACTACCACCCGTTTGTTATCGAGGGAAAGCGGTTTTTCGATCAACCGTCTTACCCAGCCTTCGTTATCCTGCTCGACCACACCGAAACGACGCGGGTCGGGGACATTTTTGATCCAGGCCACACCATCTGCTTTTTCGTCTACCAGGAAAGAGAAATCGGTCTCGATCAGCGTATCTGAAAAGCACATGATCGTGGGGCCGTTAAGATATTCACGCGCCAGCCAGAGCGCATCGGATTGGCCGCGCATGACCGACTGGAGCACGTAATGAATGTTGTAATCGGGATAATGCTGCTGCATGTAAGCCGGGATCTGTGTCTCGCCCAGGAAGGGGCCCAGGATGATGACGTACTCAGCCATTTCGGGGCGCTGGTTAGCCCCGGTCGAAAGGTCTGGCACGCTACGGAAGGTATCCAGAAGGTAGTCGAGTGTAACCCGGCCTGCCACACCGACCAGCGGCTTGGGTTTGGACCAGGTCTGGGGCCGTACGCGGGTCGCCCATCCGGCAGTCGGGATGACAATTTTCAGGGTATTAGACATGCCCCTATTTTACAGCCTTTTTGATTGAAATTCGAAGGGTAAGGTTTGGCATCTATCTGAAAATTCAAAAGAAGGTCGAATTTTGAGCGCCTGCACTAAAAATTCGGTTATTTAAAAAATTTTCAGATAGGTTTTTAGCGAAAGAAGATCAACCCGATCCCGGCAGCTATTAGAATCAGCCAGATCGGGCTGATTCCGGTCAAGGTCAGGATCAGGAAGGTTCCCAAGGCGATCAGCCACTTATCCCAACCGTGGGCGAGTGAGGCGCCCAGCCCTTGCTTGTCCAATCCGAAGACCGGTAGGGCGATCTGGTAAGCGGTCCAGGCCAGCAGGCCCACCACAAATGGGTGAATGCCCTGAATGGCGGCTTTCATATACGGGTTGTCTTTTATGCTGAAAAAGCCGATGATAAGGATGAGCATCAAAACAGTGGTAGGAATCACCGTCCCGGCTACGGCGGATAGTGCGCCCGGCCAACCGGCCAGTTTATCTCCCACGTAGGCAGAAGCCTGCGGGGCAGTCGGGCCGGGCAGGGCATTGCTGAAAGCGATATCATCGGCAAATTCACTCGGGGTCAGTCAGCCCGCGGCCACTACTTCACGCTGCATCAGCCCCAGGGAAGCCGCTCCGCCGCCCCACGAGAACATGGCAACTTTGGCGAAAAGCCAGAAAATTTGCCAGAGCAAGTTCCACTGCACGGAACACGGAAATACCTCCGTTCCTACGAATGTCCCAGCACGGGATGTGGCTGGTACAGTTCCTCGAGAGGTTTGATCTCCTCAGGCGAAAGCTTGATTTCCAGAGCAGCGATGGACTGGTCGAGATGCTCCAGCTGGCTGGCGCCGATGATGGGTGCAGTTATGTAAGGCTTGCTCAGGATCCAGGCCAATGCAACCTGCGAACCGCTCACGTTGTGCGCTTTGGCGACCTCCCAGACACGCTCGGCAACGGTGAAATCCTCCGGGCGGTAATAGAGCATGGCGGCAAAGTCATCGGTTTGCGCCCGCACGGTTTCGCCGCCGCCCTGCTTGCTGCGGTTGCCGGCGAAGAAACCGCGCGCCATCGGGCTCCACGGGATGATGCCGATACCCTGGTCAATGCATAACGGGATCATTTCGCGCTCTTCTTCGCGATAGACCAGGTTGTAATGGTTCTGCATTGAGATGAAACGTCGCCAGCCATGCAGGTCGGCGGTGTACTGGGCCTTGGCAAACTGCCAGGCGAACATGGAGGAAGCGCCGATATAGCGGGCCTTGCCCGACTTGACCACGTCGTTCAACGCTTCCATGCTCTCCTCGATGGGAGTGGCATAATCCCAGCGGTGGATCTGGTACAGGTCGACGTAATCCATCTTCAGGCGGCGCAGGGAGCGGTCAATCGAATCGAGGATGTGTTTGCGCGAAAGGCCGCGGTCGTTGACATCCTCGCTCATGGCGTTGAAGACCTTGGTGGCGATGACCACATTCTCGCGCTTAACCCCACAGGTCCGCAGGGTGTTGCCAAGCACTTCCTCGCTGGCGCCGAATGAGTAGACATCGGCGGTATCGAAGAAGTTGATGCCGGCCTGCAGAGCGCGTTTGACGAATGGCAGCGCTTGCTCTTCGTCCAGCACCCATTTCCGCCAATTGGACGAGCCGTAGGTCATCATTCCAAGACACAATCGTGAAACTTTAAGCCCGCTGTTCCCCAGGTTAACAGTATCCATGGTACCTCCAAAAGTATTTTAATGCCCTATCCGGAAATTCAGAGAAAGTGCGCATTTTGATATTGTGCGGCGGAGCTGGGCAATGTCAAAATGCTGTTCTTCGAATTTCCAGATAGATATTAAATCAAATTACTGATGAAATTTTATCATCTCAATAGACTTAGAGATACACCCCCCTCTTTCCTACTTATTTAGAAGATAGGTTAAATTTTTCTTTCCAGCTCGTCGATGACCCCTTCCATCAGGCCCACGGCGGTTTTTAATATGGCCGGGTCAAAGGCAAATTTGGCTCCGGCGGCTGCAAACAACTGTGGCAGGGTGACCGTGCCGCCTAGAGCCAGCGCCCTGCGATAGGCAGCCACGGCGCCAGCCTGATCTTTCAAGGCATTGCCGAAAACCTGGACTGCACCCAACTGCGCCAGACCATACTCAACATAGTAAAAAGGTATCTGATGAATGTGGAGTTTGCGGTGCCAGCCGGTCAGCTTGATCTCTTCGAGACCGCTCCAATCCACCCCCGGGATGAAACGTTCCCAGAGCGCACCCCATTTGGAATTGCAGGCGGCTGGGTCGATACCCTGAGCGGGATTCTCGTAGACCCACTGCTGGAACGAGTCCACTACCGCCATAAAGGGCCAGAACAGGATCATCCCTTCGAGATGTTCGATGCGGGCGCGGGCAGCCTCGGATTCAGAATAAAAGCCACCGTTCTGCCTGGTCAGATAGGGCGAGGCCAGCAGTTCCATGCCCATCGAAGCCACTTCGGCAAATTCCATCGGAACCGCCAGTTGCTGGATGTAGGGAATACCGGCCGTCTCAAAGATGTGGAAGGCATGACCGGATTCATGCAAGGTAGTTGTGACATCATTATGTGTGCCGACGGCGTTGGCAAAGATGAACGGTTTGCGGATGGATGTAAAGGATGTGCAATAGGCGCCGGGAGCCTTGTTCTTGCGATTGGCCAGGTCGGTCAGGCCCTCCGCCAGCATGGAATCGAAATAGCCGCCAAACACCGGGTCCACTTTGTGAAAGATGGTCGAGACCCCTTGCTTGAGTTCTTCGATGGATGCGAACGGTTTAAGCGTGGTTGTGTCGACCGGCAATGTGGGGCGGCTGTACCAGCCATCCACCAGGTCCCATGGACGGAGCGAGTCAAGCCCGAGGAATTTCTTTCGTTTGTTATAGATGCGCGTGGCTGCCGGTACCACCACCTGCTCGATAGCGTTGGCAAAGGATTTGCAATCTTCAGGGGTGTAATCGAAGCGTAGTTTCTGCTGCCAGGCATACTCACGGTAGGATGGCATGCCGGTATTTTTGGCAATGCGGGCACGCACCTGCATGAATTTTTCCCACAGTTCGTTAATGCTTTCGACATCTGCCAGCTGGCGGGCCGCCTTTAGTTTCCAGGCCTTTTCCCGCAACCCCCGGTCGGGTTGCTGGAAATTCTTCACCAGACGGGTCAGGGTAATTTCCTCGCCCTCCCAATTGACGGTCTGGGCACCATAGATCTTGTCATACTGGATGGCGAGTTTTTGTTGTTCGGCCAGCAGGGGCAGGTTATCAGCCCGGAACAGGTCTGCTTCGGCGCGCATATTGCGCAGTGGGATCTCGAAACCCTGCGGCTCGAGCTGGCTGGCAAGCAGTTTTTCCTTGAGCTTCTGCTCGGCCGCCATGACATTGGGATAGATAGTGTCGAGGTATTGATCCATGCTCTCGTCGGCTGCCTTGTCGGCGGTATTGGTCGAAGTCGCCACCGCCAGGCGCGCATACAATTCCTCGACGCGCTCGCTGACGCTCGACCAGTCTGCCAGCCAGGACTGTACATTTTCACAAGTAATGGAGCGGGCTGCAAGCTCCTGAAAATACGGCTCCATTGCGGGCCAGGTCCAGGCGACCAGGGCGGCAGGGTTGGATGGCAGGTTTTTAAGCATGGAATTTCCTTTCCTACTTTCCACTTTTCAGCACGGATAATTTTGCCAGGCTGGCTGCCAGACGCTTGATGCCGACCGACTCGAACACCACGTCGACGGTCTCGTCGTTATCCTGCAGCCGGCTGTCCAGCACTATGCCTTCGCCCCAACTGGGGTGCATTACCCGCATCCCGGCGCGGAACTTCGACTCTACCACCTCCGCCGCGACTGGTTCAGCCCGCAACCAGCTCGGGCCGGGAGCGCTTCGGGTGGCGCGATAGGAATGCCCGCCGCGTGATTTGCCGGAAAGCAGCTCAGGTGGGATGTCATCCAGGTAACGGGAAGGGATGGTCTCTTCGCTGTAACCTCGCCCGCCGCGCCGCATGGCCCGTAACAGGTAGAGCCGGTCTTCGGCACGGGTGATGCCCACGTAAAACAGGCGGCGTTCTTCTTCCATGGCTTCCGGCTCGTCAAAAGAGCGGGTATGCGGCAGAATGCCGTCATCCAGGCCGACGATGAAGACCACCTTGAATTCGAGGCCTTTGGCAGCATGCAGGGTCAGCAGGGTGGGGGCATTCTTGCCTTCGGAAAGCGTATCCTGGTCGGAAATGAGCGCGACGGTTTCAAGAAAATCGGACAGGCTGCGCTGATCATATTCGGTGGTCAACCGGCGCAGTTCCTGGACGTTTTCCCAGCGCTCGGTGCCTTCTTCGGTGTTATCGTCGATGTACTCCCGGTACTTGATATCCTCGGCGATGCGGTCGAACAACTCGGTGATGGTGGCCCGGGATGCTTCGGCGCGCCAGCCGGCCAGCTTGGCGCCAAACTCGCCCAGGGGCAGAGCGGCGCGCCCGCTGAACTGCGACCAGAATGGCGAGGCATCCGCGCGGGCCAGGTCCATCACGACGGCCGATGCGGATGTGTCGGCGGCGCGGGCGGCCGTGTGCAAGGTCAGAACGGTCTTCTCGCCGATTCCGCGCGGCGGCAGGTTGATGACACGGTCGAGCGAGATCTCATCGGCGGGATTGTGCACCAGCCGGAGATAGGCGATGATATCCTTGACCTCGCGTCGCCCATAGAACCGCTGGGCTCCCACCAGCCGGTAGGGCAGGCGCGCTTGCAGGAAGGCCTCTTCCAGCAGGCGGGACTGGGCGTTAGTGCGATACATCACGGCGCAGTCGCCGGGTTCGGCCTGCTTGCCAGCTACCAGGCTGGCAATGGTATCCACCACGAAGGCTGCTTCACTGTAATCGTCGAGCGCCTCATAATAGGAGACTTTATCACCTGAGCCGCGCTCGGAAAACAGGTTCTTGCGGCGACGGTGCGGGTTGCGGTCGATGACCGCCATGGCGGCGTTCAGGATGGTTTGCTTCGAGCGGTAGTTCTGCTCCAACAGGATGACCTGCGCATCTGGATAATCCTGTTCGAAACGCTGGACATTGCGATAATCCGCGCCACGCCAGCGGTAAATGGAATTGTGGACAACAATGCCACCGGCCAGATAATTATGGAGGTTATCAATTTCGAGATCGTACACTTCACCGTTATAGGACTCACGCGAAACATTCGTGATCACATCTTCGATAATTCTGCCATCCTTTTCAACTGCTACAATCATCGATGGGTGGAGATGGCTGGCAGGCATCAGACTGAACCGCGCTGCGAGAGCAGACTCCATTCTATCCACCAGAAAAGCACCAACTACAATATCCGCATTCCCGGCATCTCGACTTAATTTATCGGCTGCTTCCTGAATATCGTTATATTGCAGACGATTGATCCCAATCCTCCAGTTCTTTCGGCTGCGGATGCGCGGGTTATACCCGATTGCTTTCAATTCATTGGCTAATTCTGGTTCACTGCTCCAAAGATCCACCCGATGGGCGTGCCAGGGCGATTCCTCGGATCTCCTACCGTCTCCAAAGTAGCGCAAGTTCACTACATTCCGATATGTACCCTGTGGGGTGAAATGAGGATAGCGTATATCCATTTCCAGATCGGCCAGCAGGTGCCTGGCATTCTCCTCGGTATTTATCGCCTTAAACAAACGATTTATGTATTCCTGTGACATACGCATTCGTCTTCCACGTACGTGGAAGACAGTACCGGGAATACTGTAGGCATAGGAATAAAAGGCTTCCCAGTAATGGGCTTCCTCGCGATCCTTACAAATCTTAAGTATCCATACACGATCAGCGTTTTCCTGGTTGCTGCGAACGCGCAACCCCATCTGCAATTCCGGGCTGATACCATCGCTGCGGGCGTGGGATGCAATGCCAATCCGGAAGCCTTTATCTTTTCGAAACATAAGATAAACATAATGTAACCCGGGTTGAATCCCAAGCCGGGCAAAAACGATATGGTTGGGAGTAGCCTGAAGGGAATAACCATTTTGGGTGGATGCTTTAACCAAATTTCCTTCGAAGTGCCTTTGTCCAATGTGATTTACGGTTGAAGCAAGCACTGAACCGCGCCCGCTGGCGGCAATCACTTGATCGCCCACGTGGATGGTTTCAATCGATCTGGTTCCATTTGGGGTGGTAATAGCTGTTCCGCGGGGAAAGCATTGATCTGGATCTCCAACACAGAATATATTTCCATGCACTGATGCCAAGTGTTTTAATAATGTGTACTGGGCAAAGTTGGTATCCTGGAATTCATCCACCAGCACATGCTGGAAGCGCTGGGCGTATTTCTCGCGTACTGCCGGAAATTCGGAAAGCAGGTGCGCCGTCCATAACAACAGATCGTCGAAATCCACGGCGTTGTTTTGTTTTAACAATTCCTGGTAACGCCTGTAAACCAGCTTGACCTTATCGTCTCGGAAGGTTGTGACAGGATAATCATCCGGAAAGATCAACTCATTCTTGGCACGTGAAATGGAGGCGTGCACTGACTGTGGGCGGTAAGTTTTCTCATCCAGGTTCAGATCGCGGATGGCGGCTTTGACCACGCGCTGCTGGTCGTCGTCATCGTAAATCACAAAATTGGCATCGAAGGGCAGGTTTTCGGCTTCACGCCGCAGCAGGCGGGCGCAGATGGAATGGAACGTGCCGAGCCAGAGACCGTCCGATGCCAGTTCCCCCAGCATATCACGAACACGGTTGCTCATTTCGCGGGCCGCCTTGTTGGTGAACGTGACGGCCAGCATCTGGTAGGGACGCACGCCTTCGTAGGCGATCAAAAAAGCCACGCGCTGGGTCAGGACGCGCGTTTTGCCGGAGCCAGGCCCGGCTAAAACGAGCACTGGACCTGCGCCAGCCGTGACAGCCTGGCGTTGTTGGGGGTTGAGTTTATCGAGGAAATCCATTATGGGAGGGCGGTATTCGTTATTTGGAATTCGGTATTCGTAAGGTGGAATAATCCCTTACGAATACCGAATAACGATTTTCGATTAACGTTTTTACAATTCAGATGTGCAATTTGGGCAGCGGGTGGCCTTGATGGAGATGGTGGTGAAGCAGTGCGGGCAGTCCTTGGTGATGGGGTCGGCCGCCGGGGTTGGCTCGGGTTTCTTCTTCATGCTGTCGATGGCCTTGATCATCAGGAAGATGACCAGCGCGATGATTACGAAGTCGATCACGTTATTGATGAAATTCCCGTAGGTGACCTTGGCGTTGCCGATGGTGAAAGCCAGCCCGGTGAAATCGATCCCTCCGATGATCAGGCCGATCAGGGGCATGATGATGTCGCTGACCAGGGAGGAAACGATCTTGCCGAATGCGCCGCCGATGATGACCGCGACTGCCAGGTCCATGACATTGCCGCGCATGATGAATTCTTTGAATTCTTTTATCATTTTCTCTCTCCTTTTCTGGGTTTGTTTTCATTGTACCGTCAGGGAGGGGGGCTGTCAACGCGGGCGTTGAAATGGCCTGCACGGATCCTCCGTGCCGCCTTCACACCCAGTTCACAAGCGCTTTATATACTTTGATCAGGATGAATCATGAATCTATTCCATTTTCTTTTTCTGCGTGAAACAAAATATATTCGTCTCACCCCTCACCAGTGCCAGGGCTGCTGGGAATGTGTGGCAGTCTGCCCCGAAGAAGTCTTCGTAAAAATGGAGCGGACCAGGCACCCGCACGTGCATGTCAACGACCCACAGGCCTGCACCGGTTGCAAGAAATGCGTGCGGGCATGCGAACATGCCGCCATCGAATACACCTATGTGCCCAGGCCTGCCCAAAAGGCCGGGAAAAGATACTGAATGGGAAAAGGAGTCTGAATTCGGATGAATAAACCGAAAGTGCTGCCACCTACCTATTTTTTGATTGCACTCCTGGCAATTCCACTTCTGCATTTTTTGCTGCCGCTGCTGAAGGTCATCCCATCTCCATGGAACTTGTTGGGGATTCTCTTTATCCTTGTCGGGATCCTCTTCGAACTGACGGCTGACCGGCTGTTCCACCAGGCCGGGACTACGGTCATCCCTTATGATGAGTCGCAGGCGCTGGTAACCCGCGGGGTATTCCAGACCTCGCGAAATCCAATGTATTTGGGCTTTGCCCTGCTCCTGGCTGGCACGGCACTCTTATTCGGGACGCTTACCCCGTTCCTGGTGGTGCCGGTCTTCATGATCCTGATCGAATGGCGTTTCATCCGGGTGGAAGAAAAGATGCTCGAGAGCAGGTTTGGCGTGGCCTACCTGGACTATAAGAAGAATGTCCGCCGCTGGGTATAAGCAAATTGGTTAAAAGAGTTATTTATTAATGATGAATGGTGAGCACAATAATTCCTGCACAGGAAGAAACCTCCCGGTAGCTTGCCTGCAGCCCGGCCTTTTTTAGCGCCGGCAGGGATTGATCGGCCATCCAGTAGTATTCCTCTTCCCAGCCCTCCCCGGTCTTGGCCTTGACCTGATCCAGCGCCGCCTGGTCGCGGAAGGCAATGTCCCCTATGAGCATGCACCCGTCCGGGGTTAGGAGATGCAGCAAGCCACACAGGAGCCGGACTTTTTCATTCAGTTCAAAATGATGAAAGACATAGGCCGAGACGATTCGATCAAAGGGACCCTGCCATTCGAGCGGTAATTCTTTTCGCAGGTCGTGCTGAAGGAAATGGGCCTTGGGGAGCTTCCGGTGGGCCTGCTGGAGCATGAGGTCGGAAAAATCCGTGCACCACATCTCGCAGCCCAGCCGGGTAAAGCCGGCTGCCAGGTTGCCTGTCCCGGTGCCCAGGTCCAGCACGGACATACCCTGGCGCACCTGTGCCAGTTCGACCATGCCCGTCAGCACTTGCTGGTAGCCGGTAAAAGGGAACTGGTCATTCGAGATGGAGGCATCATAGCTCTCCGCCCAGTCATCGAATTCTTCGCGGGGAAAGGGATCAGTCATGATTTAATTATGTTCCCGGTACTTCCAAATTGCCGGGAACATGCAGCTCATGCCCAATGCCAGGTCGTTCCATCCTTGCTGTCTTCGATCAGCACCCCCAACTCCTTCAATCTATCGCGGATCAAATCGCCCAGCGCCCAGTTCTTTTGCTCGCGTGCCTCGCTGCGCACTTCCATCAGCAGGGCGATAAAAGCATCCGCCTCGCCACCACCGGCGGATTTCTTTTCCTCCAGTCGCAGGCCCAGCACGCCTGTCAACGTGTGCAGGGTTTCCTGGGAAGCTTTGAGTTGCTCATCTGTGGCGCCGGCGCTGCGGGCGGTGTTGATGGCCCGCACCAGCTCGAACAACGCCGCCAGCCCGCCCGAAGAGTTGAAGTCGTCGTCCATGGCTTCCACGAAGGTCTGCTGGGCCGTCTCGTTCTGCTGGTCGAGCAACGCCAGTGCTTCGGAGGATGCGCCCGGGGCGTTGGCCGCGGCGGGCTTCAGCCCTGTGCGCAGCCGGTCCAGCCCGCGTTCGGCCGCGTCCATGATATCGTCCGAATAGGAAAGCGGGGCGCGGTAGGAACCGTTCAACACCATCATGCGCAGGGCATCCGCCTCGTGGCGCGAAAGGAAATCGTCAATCGTAACCAGGTTGCCGAGCGACTTGGACATCTTCTCGCCCTGTAACTGCAGCATGCCGTTATGCATCCAGTAGCGGGCGAATTGCTTGCCAGTGAAGGATTCGCTCTGGGCGATCTCGTTCTCGTGGTGCGGGAAGACCAGGTCGTTGCCGCCGCCGTGGATGTCGATCTGTTCGCCCAGGATGGCCAGGTTCATGGCCGAGCACTCGATGTGCCAGCCGGGCCGGCCCTTGCCCCAGGGCGAATCCCAGGCGGGTTCGCCCGGTTTGGCGGCTTTCCAGATGGCAAAGTCCATCGGGTGCTCTTTTTCTTCTTCGATCTCGATGCGGCTGCCGGCTTGCATGTCATCCAGTTTGCGCCCGGAGAGCTTGCCGTACTCCGGGTCTTTGGTGACGCGGAAGTACACATCCCCATTCTTGGCCGGGTAGGCGAAGCCCTTGTCGATCAGGCCCTGGATCATGGCCTCGATCTTGTCCATCGTCTGGGTGGCGCGCGGGTTGGAGGTGGCGGGAATCACATTCAGGTCTTCCAGGTGCTTGCGGTAGGCCTGAATGTAGCTCTCGGCCAGCGCCTGCGGGTCCACGCCCTTCTGGGCGGCGCGGTTAATAATCTTGTCGTCCACATCCGTGAAGTTCATCACGTAGCGCACGTAGTAGCCGCGGAATTCCAGGTAGCGCCGCACCACGTCGAACACGATGGCTGACATGGCGTGCCCGATGTGCGCATCCGAATAGACGGTCGGGCCGCAGACATACATCTTGACTTCATCCGGCGCGAGCGTCTGGAATTCTTCTTTTTTGCGGGTAAGCGTGTTATAGATGCGCAGCATAAGGGCTCTCCTGATGGTTTTTCTTTTGGTTCCACTCGAAAATTATAGAAGAAACGCATTTTGAGTGCCAGCACTCAAAATGCGAACTATTCCTGAATTTTCTGTTTAGTTCTTATTATAAACCAGGGGAAGGAGAATAATTCGTAAAACGGCAAACGTACAGCAATTCTCAATATAACGAAATAGGGTAGATGCGATGCGAATGGAGGGCGAGCCAGACCCAATAGCAAGCGGGGACGAAAATCAGGCAGCGCCAGGGAAATAGTCGAGGCTGGGCGCTAGCTGAATCACAATCAGGGCTGCCGCCTTGGAAGGGACAGAGCCCGGCATGGAGAAAAGGACAGGGGTCGAGAGGGCCATCATCCGGTATCCAGTTCCAATCCATGGAACATGAACTGAAAGACATCGTCCCAGCTATCGAAGAAAATGTAGCAGAGCAAAGCCTCCAGATGCTGGAAGAAAGTGCGGCGTCTCCCCAGAGCCTGGCGGATGGCCTGGTACTTCTCATCCACCAGTTCCAGGATCGTGTGCATCAAGAAAGCCAGCAAGTTGAGCGAAAGGAGGAAGGAAGCCAGGTGCTGCTGGCCATGTCCGAAGTTATGCTCGATATGATAGCCTTTGGTTTTGAGGACGTTGTTGTTCTCGTTCTCGACCTTCCAGCGGGTGCGGCCATCTCGTGCAATGGCTTCAACATTGGTTTCCCGGATTTCGAAGTCGGTGATGAAGGCGTTCCGGTAGAGCTGCTCGCCGGTATCTTCCCGCCTGACCGTCCACTCGCACCAGTTCACTTGCATGGCAGGCTGCTCTTTTCGCAGAGCAAGCTGATCGGCATAGCGATATGTGTAGATTTCTCCATACTTCCCGTTCCATTTGCGCACCACTTTGGTCCCCAATACCCCCTGGGCAGCCAGGTAGTCCACGCTTTCATACAAATACTCGTGCGATTCCCGCTTGCAGACCAGAATAAAGTGTAAGTGCTTGTCCTTCAGATCCTGGCAATACGGCTGACGACTGTACAGATCATCCCCCAGGATCGTCACCCCCAATTCGGCCAGATATTCCCCATGCTTCTCGATCCAGCGCTTCCCCGCCTGGATCTCGCAATCCTGTTTCTCATGCCCATCCTGGGGAATAATAAATTCCGGCTCCAATGCGATCACATGCTCGTTCCCCGGCTGCGCCACCACCGGCGTCAGCACACTATGATAATAGTTCAACTTCCCATCCTGCAATTCGCGCTGGTTGCAATTCTCACAGTGGATCTTCTTCGACGAGAAATACTCTGTCCCATCCAGCAACACCAACAGTTGGCCTTCATAGGAGCGAAACTTGTCCAGGAACTTCCCCTCTTTCAATGCCCCCAACAGCTGCCAATATTCCCCTCCCACCCAGCTCGGTTCAAGCGGGTCCAGCAGGTTCCGGATTTGATTGTCGCTCGGGATCTCCCTCAGCCCGAACAGCTTCTCCGCATTGCTCCGCCCTTTCCGCCCTTTCATCTCCCGCTGGCCCGCTAGAAACGACGGGCTTTGCACAAAGAACATCGCAAAGGCTGCCATCCCCGCATTCACCAATTCGTAGCGGAGATTTTTCCCCTCCCGATGTTCCGGAACCTTCTCCAGTTCCCCTTCCAGATCTTTGATCAGCTTCGTTGCTCGCAAGTTTTCATGCATATGCGTCGGAGGGTAGCATATCTCATCCCCTTTGCATAGGAACTCCCTTTCGTTGGAACCGATGCTCCCGCCACCAGCTTAATTCAGATATACCCCGTCTTATTCATATTGAGAATTGCTGGCAAACGTAATTCGGGAGTAGTGAGAAGTAATTCGTGAGGGGTTAATTGTGAGGATGGGGAAGGTGGATAAGCGGTGGGTGGAATGGGGATGGGTAAAGGAGGATACTGGTCAATTCGTAATTTAAAAAAAAGAACGTCGGAAAGAGAGAGTACTTGTTACCCATAACAGATTAAAAGTATTTATGATATTACATACCAAAATAATAATAATTATCCGCTCATTAAGCAACCTGTTCAGGAAAGACTCGTTATTTTAAGGAGAAAGGAAATGAACAAAAAAATTCAGGTAACTTTACCCGGCAAATTCCGCACCACCACAACGAAACTTCCTCAACGAAACGCCATCACCAATAACATCCCACAGATATTATTCGGTATCTCTTTGCTGGCCCTGGCTGTGCTGCTTTCGGCGTGCAGCCCTTCAAGCAATAACCCTGCTACCCCTACTCCGACCACCGTGATTGCACAAATCAACCTGCCTCTTCCAACCGCCACTCCGGTACCAACGAGCGTGGATCAGCAGCTAACGGCTCAGGCATCGCTTGACCCATGCGTGTTGGTCGATAGCCAGGATGCTTCAACGTATGCCGGCGCATCTTTCGGCCCTGGCGAAGAATCAACCACAGCAGGCGGCGGGAGAATCTGCACCTATGGTTCCGAGACAGCCAATGTATTCATGGTCGAAGTTGCCCAGGCGCCAGACGTGGCCACGGCCGTAGCGGCTAAGGCAGACTTCCTGGCGATGCTTCAAGCAAGTGCACAGAAGCTGGCTAGCGGCGGTCTCAACGTCACCGAGTTGCCGGCTTTTGCGGATGGTGCGACCATGGCGCAGTTGAACACCGGTGCCGGAGGGGTAGCCATCAATGGCAGCGCCATTGGTGTACTGAAGGGCGCCATCTTCTTTGGCTTCAGCGACGTGGTTATGGGCGGCGCGGCCCCCTCCGCCACTGCAGTACAAGCCGAGGCGACCACCTTGCTAGGGCTGCTGCCATAGTGCAGTCGGATGGAAAAATATCTGACAGTCACCTTTAAGGCGACTGTCACATCGCAGTCCTGCCATGCGGGATATATTGATTCTTAAAATTTCCCATGTTTTCCTTTGTGAACGCCTGTATGCTGCACCTGTACCTGTGGCGCCAGTAGCGCAGGTAGGCACACGTGTGCCTTGGTAGTGAACGGACAAAAAGCAGTTCTAGCCTCTTTCAGTTTTTGCCAAAAAATGCCAAAAACTGCCTCAAAACCCGCCCATTTAGCCCCATTTCCGGAGGAACAATTCTGCCCCTCCGGCCCTCAGGCCTCCCAAATCCCCTCTTCCATTGCACGAAATGGCTTTAAACCGCCTAAAATCTGCGCGAAATTGCCCTTTTCTGCTCTCTCCTCTCTGTTGACTACTCTCTCGTCAGAATCGTTCCTCGTTGTTTTGCAAAAAAAAAGATCCCGCGGAACCCGAAAAAAGGGCTTTTCATCCTGCCCGGACGCAGCTCCTGCGCTACTCTTACTCGGGAACGTCCCGATGTGCCCTTCCGCGGGATCGTGTTGAGAACTTTTTTCCCCTCCCCCTGACCCTTTTCCCGCTTGCACCACAATTTTTAAGCCGCACATGCGTGCTATAATTTCTTTACACCTTTTGCCGTTACCGGACCCGTACCGCCATGACCTTTGCCCACCTGCACGTCCACACCGAGTATTCCCTGCTGGATGGCTTCTCGAACATCAAGAAGCTGGTCAAGCGCGCCAAAGAGATGGAAATGCCAGCCCTGGCCATCACCGACCATGGCACCATGTTCGGCGTGATCGAGTTCTACCACGCCTGTAAAGAGGCCGGCATTAAACCCATCATCGGGCTGGAAGCCTACATGGCGGCCCGCACGATGAAAGAGCACGACGCCAAGGAAGACCGGCGCTCTTCGCACCTGTTGTTGCTCGCGCAGAATGAGACCGGCTACAAGAACCTGCTGCAGATTGCTTCGGCTGCCCAGTTGGAAGGCTTCTATTACTATCCCCGCATTGACAAGGAATTCCTTTCCAAACACGCCGAAGGTCTGATCTGCACCTCCGGCTGCATGTCGGCCGAAGTACCGCGGCTGATCCGCCAGGGCCAGCTGGATGCAGCCCGCCGCAGCCTGGACTGGTACTACGATCTGTTTGGGAAGGACAACTTCTTCTTCGAGCTGCAGCAGCACGATGTGCCCGATCTGCCAATGGTCAACCGCACCCTGATGGAACTTGGCCCGCATTACCAGGCCCGTTATGTGGCCACCAACGATTCCCATTACATCAACCCCGAAGATGCCAAATACCAGGACATTCTGCTCGCTATCCAGACCGGGGCGCTGCTGACCGATCCCGACCGGATGCGCATGACTGATCCATCCTACTACCTGCGCTCGCCGGATGAAATGCAGCGCCTGTTTGGCGAGGTGCCCGAGTCGCTCTCGAACACCCTGCTGATTGCCGAACGCTGCAACCTGAACCTGGAAGTCAAGGATTACCGTCTGCCCCTGTTCGAAGTGCCGGAAGGACAAACCGTCGCAACCTACCTGCGCAACCTGTGCGACGAGGGCGCCAAACGTCGCTATGGCGAGCAGGCAACCAGCCAGGCGGTCCAGAACCGCCTCGACTATGAGCTGGGCATCATCCACAAAATGGGCTTCGACGCCTACTTCCTGATCGTCTGGGATCTGTGCCGCTACGCTCGCCAGCAGGACATCTGGTACAACGCGCGCGGTTCGGCAGCCGGTTCGATCGTGGCCTACACGCTGGATATCACCATGGTCGACCCGATCCGGCACGAGTTGCTTTTCGAGCGCTTCCTCAACCCGGGCCGCATCTCCATGCCCGATATCGACCTGGACTTCCGCGACGACTGCCGGGCGGATGTGCTCGAATATACCGTTAAGAAGTATGGCAGCGACAAGGTTGCCCAGATCATCACCTTTGGCACCCTGGGGGCACGCGCGGCCCTGCGGGATGTGGGCCGGGTGATGGACATCCCGTTGCCCGAAGTGGACCGGGTGGCCAAGACCGTCCCGAACGTCCCATCCAAGGCCGTACCGCTGCGAGATATCATTGCCGGCGGCTTTGATGGCCTGCCTGACCTAAAGGAAGCCTACCAGTCCGAGGACCACCTGCGCGAGCTGATCGATACCGCCGCCCGGATGGAAGGTGTGGTGCGCAACGCCGGTACACACGCCGCCGGGGTGGTCATCTCGGACCGCTCGCTGATCGAATACCTGCCGCTGCACCGTCCCACCAACAACTCGGAAGAGACGCCCATTAAGACGGTCACCCAGTTCGAGATGGGTATCCTCGAAAAGCTGAAGATGCTCAAGGTGGATTTCCTTGGCCTGGCCACCCTGACGACCATGGCGCGCGCCTGCGACCTGATCTACCAGCGACACAGCGTGAAATACACGCTTGGAAACATCCCCCTAGACGATGATGCCACCTACCAATTTCTGGGTGAGGGCAACACCCTGGGCGTCTTCCAGTTGGAAGGTTCGGGCATGACCAAGTGGCTGGTGCAGATGAAACCCAAGACACTCGATCACATCATTGCCATGGTGGCGCTCTTCCGCCCGGGCCCGATGGAGTTCATCCCTGATTACATCAGCCGCATGCATGGCAAGTCGCCGGTGGAATACCGGCACCCGGCCATGGAGGCAATCTTCTGCGATACGTACGGCATCCCGATCTACCAGGAACAGATCATGCGCGCGGCGGTGGAATTGGGCGGTTACACACCCTCCGAAGCGGACGACCTGCGCAAGGCCATTTCCAAGAAGAAAAAAGAGGAGATCGAGAAGCACCGCCAGAAGTTCATCCTGGGTGCGGTCAGCAAGGGAATGGTGCGGGAGACGGCCGAGGCCATCTTCACTGACTGGGAAGAGTTCGCCCGCTACGGCTTCAACAAATCTCACGCGGCAGATTACGGCGTGCTGGCCGTCCAGACCGGTTTCTTGAAGCTGCATTACCCGGCTGAATATATGACCGCCCTGATGTCTGTCACAAAGCACGAGACCGACAAGCTGGCGCTTTATATCAATGACGCCCGCAGCATGGGGGTGGATGTGCTGCCGCCGGATGTGAATTCCAGCGAGTGGGATTTTGCCATCGAAGACCGGCCCGACCAGAAACCTGCCATCCGCTTTGGGCTGGGTGCGATCAAGAACGTCGGCCAGGGGCCAGTGGAAATCATCACCCAGGCGCGCCTCAAAGGCGGGGCCTTCGCCAATTTGAACGAATTTGCGGCCCGCGTGGACCTGCGCTCGGCCGGCAAGCGCGCCCTGGAAAGCCTGATCAAGGTGGGGGCGATGGATAAGTATGGCAGCCGCGCCGCCATGCTTGAAGCCCTGGATCGCCTGGTGGCAATCAGCTCCTCGCAATTTCGGGCAGCTGAGGCCGGGCAGTTGTCGCTCTTCGGGGCGCATACGGGCGTAACCGAGAGCGTCAGCCTGCCGCTTGTCCCGGATGCCGACCGGCGTGAAACGCTGGCCTGGGAACGCGAACTGATCGGCATGTACATGGGGGAGCATCCGCTGGCGGCCTATATGAAAGAGATCCGCCAGGTGGTCAGCTACTTCTCCAGCAACCTGGGTGAGGCTGCCCATGAAGAGAAAGTGCGTGTAGCCGGAATGGTAACCGCCATCCGTCCGCACCAGACCAAGACCGGCAAGATGATGGCGTGGGTCACGCTCGAAGACCTGGCCGGTACCATCGAACTGGTGGTATTCCCGCGCACATGGGAAAAATACCAGTTCGCCCTGGAGATCGGCGGCGTGATCCTGGCCGAAGGAAAAGTGGATGCCCAGTCCAGCCCGTCCAAAGTGCTGGTGGATAATATCCGCACCGAGATCAAGCTTACCGAACCGGCCCAGAATGCGTCCGGGGCCACTGCGCCTGCCCAGATGGTATTGCAGCCGCAGAAAGGCGCCCAGGCGCGCAAGCCGGGCATTCCTGCACCACAACGGGTTGCCGAAATTCCCCCGGCAGTCCGGAGGCCGGTTATGCCGCCTCAACCTATGCCGGACATGTCAGATATGGATGATGAACCGCCCGAAGACCCACCCGATTGGGAAAATTATGCCTCTGGCGGAGTCTCCTTTGCGGCCCAGAACCTGGTGATGCATGCCCCCGATCTGCCTGAAGAGCAGCCATTTGCGGCAGGCGATCAACCCCTAGCGGATGAACCCATACCGGTAGTTGAGCGAACCCCAAGTATCCTGCCTCAATCAACGATCAAAAATCAACAATCTGCAATCGTGCCTGTTCCCCCGGTCATCTTAGCCACTCCCAAGCTGCCGGCAGCGAGCCTGCCCGTCCGGCTGAATGATGATCATTTGCCCCAGATGCTGACGGTGATCCTGCGACCCACTGGAGATACCCAGCGCGACATCCGCCGCATCAGCCGATTGCACGGCACGTTCATCTCCTACCCCGGCAAGGATCGTTTTGCCTTCCAGATCTTCGAAGAAGGTCGCGGCCACCTGATCGAGTTCCCCAATGACAGCACGCACCTGTGCTCCGAACTACTGATCACGATCAAGGATGCGGTGGGGGAGGAGAACCTGCGCATCGAGCCGATCCTTTATCAATAATCTTGTATGGGCGACTGGCAGTCGGTCTTACGATAAATTCCAAATTTCGTCCTCTTCCTGCTGGCAAAACAATGCCAGCATTTTTTTATCCGGACAAGCCATGAGCAAATTTTTATCCGTAAATTGAGGCGAACGTCTCTTCCTGATTACCACATGCTCTAGGACTTTTTACCCCCCGTGTTCAATATAGCGAAAATATTGAAATTGTGATATTTTAGATATGCAATATCGTGAATATTATCTATTTTAAGGAGGCTTTATGCAAACCAAGCTCAACCCGTATATAAACTTCAAGAACAATGCACGCCAGGCAATGGAATTTTATAAATCTGTTTTTGGCGGCGATCTTCACATGTCCACATTCAAGGAATATCACGCTTCCCAAACCCCAGAAGAAGATAACCTGATCATGCATGCGGAGTTGAACGCAGGCGATGGCCTGCTTTTCATGGCTTCGGACACCCCCGCGCGGATGGAGTTCCATCCCGGTACAAACATGAGTATGTCTCTGATCGGAGAAAACGAAGCGGAATTAAAAACCTTCTTCCAGAAGCTTTCGGCTGGCGGAAAAGTAACGATGCCGCTTGAGAAAGCCATGTGGGGGGATACGTTTGGCATGTGCACGGATAAGTTTGGCATCGGTTGGATGGTAAACATCCCTGCCAAAAAAGCCTGATCCTTAATTACCTGATCCCTGATTCCTAGTTACCTGTTTTCTTATCTCCCCACAGCGTTCACAATCTGCCTGCTGGCATAACAACGCCAGCGGGTCTTTTTTTATGCGGGTGATCACCACTTTGAATATCATTGCCAGCGGAACTGCCTGCACGTTCGCCGCGCCGATCTGTACCTTGCGGGTGAACTTTTCTATATCCGCCGCAATGGCCTGGAACCCAGCCAAATCACCTGGGAAACCCGGGCATTCCAGTACGCCTTTTGGGGTCAGCGCCCAGCGCAGGAATTGCTTGCGCCCGGCCAACTTTTCGGCATAATGGATGCTGGTGTTGACGGTATGGTCCACGCCCATCAGCACCACCCAGCCGCCCTCTTTTTCCAGCGCCCCCAGTGGGCCGAGCGGGTTTTCCATGGTTTGCGCCTTCACGAGATTGATCGCATTTATCCCGGCAAAGGATTGGATCGGGTGGATCGAACGCTCGGCGCCCGCATGGGTGCGCAAGGTCTCCGGGATGATGCCCATCAAAGGGTCAGCCGGCATGCGCGGGGTGTAGAACTCGGCCATACGGTTCTGGTTCTCGCCCGAACCATAGGTGATGGCATTATGCTCCGGCCCGGTCAGCGGCGTGAGCATCGTCTTGTAGGTAAAGGTTGGCACGAGCACGCTCTGGAAGACCCCCAGCAGGGCATTGACCACCGTTTCCGCGCCGCCCTCCACCTCGCCGAAAGACTTCAACGACGAATGGACGATAACGGGTGCATTCCCCAGGTGCAGCTCGCGCAAGCCCAACAACAGGTCCCGCAGACGCACTGCCATCTCAGCTGCACAACTCCAGGATGTGTCTGACCAGGTCGCCGGTCTCTTCCGGCTGGACGTGGTAGACGCGGATGCCTGCCTCGGATAGTTCATAGGCTGCCAGGGCGGAGAGCGCTGCCAGCCCGGCTTTGCTGGTGAAGTAGGCTGCCCGTCTTTCCGTACCTTTGGGGCGCTCGCCTACATGCACGATCACGCCGGAGCCTTTTTCTTTCATGATCCGCCCGACCGACTGGGTCAGCAGGAAGGCCCCGGTCAGGTTCACATCCAGGGTGCGCTGCCAGTCCCAGTCGTCCATTTCGAGCAAGCTCTTCTGAGGTTCCACCTCGGCGCAATTGACCAGGATGTCGATCCTCCCGAAATCATCCAGCACAGCGTTGAGCAGCGTCTGGACCGGCATTTTCTTGGCAATGTCTTCCACGTAGGCTTTGGCCTGCCCGCCGGCTGCCAGGATATGCGCTACGGTCTCATCCAGGTTGACCGGTGAAATGTCGTTGGCAGCCAGCACGGCTCCCTGTCCGGCGAAGGCTTCCGCCACGCCGCGGCCGGCCCCTTTTCCTGCACCGGTTACCAGGATAACCCTATTCTCAAAGTTGCCCATATCGCGATTATAACTCCGCTTTCTCTTATATAAAATCTACCTTCCTTTTTCACGTTTCTTATACAAGCCCGGTATCATAAGCACAATTCAATCGCACGTTTTCCGGGAACTGCCACCGTGAAGAAAACTGATGGGAGTTCCCACCCAAACCCAATTGCAAAACTTTCTATAAGGAGCTTGAAATGACATACTTTATTGCCCCCTCCCCGTACCAAATTGCCCAACGCTGGGCCCGTATGGCCGGTTATGAGCCTTCCCGTGATCTTAGCCTGGCCGTGGATGTCCGTGAAGAAGAGGATGCTTACATTCTCAATGCGCTTGTCCCTGGCCTGAAAGCCGATGACCTGAATGTGCAGGTTCTGGAAGATGTGGTCACCATCGCAGGCGAGTTCAAGGATGATGCGTCAGAGTACCTGATGCGTGAATTACCCTATGGGTCCTTCACCCGCACCCTGCGCCTGCCCGTCACCCTGGACGCTGGCAAGACCGAAGCAAATATCAATGATGGCGTGCTGACCCTGCGCCTGGCCAAGGCCGAATCGGCCCGCCCCAAGACCATCAAGGTCGCCGTCAAGTAAATACAACGCAGCCCAGTTCTTCATCTCAAGAACCCGCTTCCTCAAAGGAAACGGGTTCTTGCCGTTAATATCAGGTAAAATACCTTTATCTTTGTCTGGAGAAATCTTGTGCGAACGAAACTCGTCTTTTTGCTGATCCTTTTCACCCTGCTGGTTGCCTGTGGCGGGCGCGCTACGACAACGCCCATAACAGCGCCTGCCAGCGCGACTCTCGAGTCCGATTGCCAGCCCCACCCCAACCTCCATGCCGCTTGCCATCCTGATCCTGCCAGCAGATATGGCGCAGAAAGATAAGGATAGTTACCAGACTCTCATTTATAACCTGACCCAGGCGAGTGGAATGCGCTTCCAGGTGCTGAATACGCTCACTGACAATGATCTGACGCTGGCCGGGCCATCCTTGAAAGTGGTGATAACGTTCCCGCCTGATCCTGGCCTGGCTGGGTTGACGGCTGCCGCGCCGGGCGTACAGTTCCTGGCAGTAGACATCCCTAACCTGGCAACCGCCGCTAACCTTTCTTCAATCGGAGGCAGCGGCTTCCCGGTGGACCAGCAAGCCTTCCTGGCCGGTTACATCGCCGGGTTGGTCGCACCTGAATGGAAGGTTGGTATCCTTTCCCAGAAAGATAATCCCGATGGCGATACCGCCGTGACTGCGTTCACGAACGGCTTCGTTTACTATTGTGGTTCCTGCCGCAACCCGCTTTTCCCCCAGCCGGCTGGGATCTACCCGGTGGTGGTGCGCATCCCCAGCGATGCCGCAACCAACACTTACAATGCCTATGCCGATCTTTTGATCCAAAATGCAGTTAAGGTGGCGTATATTTTTCCGGCTGTAGCCACCTCGGACCTACTGAGTTATATGAGCCAAAACAGTCTAATGTTGATTGGCCAGTCCATGCCCAACGATACGGTCCAGCCGCAATGGATTGCCAGCATCCAGCCGGATGAGATTACTGCCATTAAGAATATCTTCCCGGATCTGGCCGCCGGCAAAGGCGGGAAGGTGGTGCCTACCCCGCTGGTCCTTACGGATGTCAATTCCAGCCTGCTCGGGGCAGGCAAACTGCGCCTGGCGCAGGCTGTGCTGGATGGACTGCAGAACGGCACTATTGGCACTGGCGTTAATCATTAAAATAATATCTCTTCCTTCATGTACTTCGTGTCCGTTGTGATTTAAATCGTATTTCGAATCTTCGATTGCCAAATTCATTAATTGCGGCTATAATACCGCCTTGCCCCCTGGGGAAAGAGTCCAGGGACAGGCTGACGGGGCGTGGCGCAGTCCGGCTAGCGCGCTTGCATGGGGTGCAAGAGGTCCCGGGTTCAATTCCCGGCGCCCCGACAAACACCAACCATAGGGTGCAAAGGTACCAAAAAGTCCTTTGCACGGAGCCCTATGGTTGATTGTTTTTAAGGCCAATCTACCGTTGGGGCGCAAGTTTTTATCCCTGGAGGAGCAGATTTCCAAAGTCCCTAGAATAACTCCCTATTTTTGAACGAAAGCGGATCGTTTAATCACGCGAAACGAGAAAGGTTACCGTCTCCACCTACTCCCTGTGGTCTTCCTGGGTACGCTATAATCAGCTGGATACAAAAAGCAGCTAATTAATATAAGGAGAGTGAAAAGCTTATGCCATCCATGCGCGCCATCCAGGTCAGTGCTCCCGGCGGAGCTTTTGAATTGGTCAATAAAGATATCCCTACCCCCAGTGACGAAGATATCCTGATCCGGGTGGAAGCCTGCGGGGTCTGCCACGGCGATGCCATGGTTCGGGAAGGCCGCTATCCCGGCCTGCAGTACCCGCGCATCCCCGGACACGAGGTGGTCGGTGTGGTCGCTCAAGTTGGTCAGAACGCTGCCGAATGGCAGGCCGGCCAGCGCATCGGCGTAGGTTGGTACGGCGGCCCGTGCCGGAAGTGCAATGCCTGCCGGCGCGGTGAGTTCCATAAATGCGAAAATCCGCTTGCCACCGGTCTTTCCCTGGATGGCGGCTATGCTGAATATTTGCTTGCTCCCCGGCAGGCAGTCGTGCGCATCCCCGACGAGCTTAGCGCGGTGGATGCTGCTCCCCTGCTTTGCGCTGGCCGGACCACCTTTGACGCTCTCCGTACCAGCGGCGCCCGCGGTGGCGATCTGGTGGCGGTGCTCGGTCTGGGTGGCCTGGGCCACCTGGCAGTCCAGTTCGCTGTCAAATTCGGCTGCAAGACAATCGCCATCTCGCGCGGTAAGGACAAGGAGGATCTGGCCTACCAGCTGGGCGCCCATATTTATATTGATAGCGATGCCACCAATCCTGGCGAAGCCCTGCGTAAGCTGGGCGGGGCGCGTGCCATCCTGTCCACCGCTCCGAGCGCCAAGGCAGTCTCAGCGGTGATCGACGGCTTGGGCAGCGATGGCCAGTTGTTCCTGCTCGGTATGCAGAACGAACCGATCATGCTCTTCCCCTTCCAGTTGATGCGCGGCGGCCGTTCCATCCATGGTTCGATGGGCCGACTTGGCGAAAATACCATTGATGACACGCTCAAATTTAGCGTTATGGCGAATGTGCGCCCGCAGGTCGAGACTTTTCCTCTTGCCCAGGCAGTCGAGGCCTTTGAAAAAATGATGACCGCCCGGGTGCATTTCCGATCTGTTATTCTTCCTCAGCAATAGTTACTCTATCAGGAGGTAGCTGTGTCAGAACTACTGGATTTGATTCGTGAAAGGCATTCCACCCGTCTGCCGTTCGATCCCAACCGGCCGGTGGCATCTGAGGATATCCGCCAGATCCTGGAGGCCGGGCGCTGGGCCCCCACTGCCCATAACATGCAGAACTTTGAGATCATTGTGGTGGATGATCCCGCCATCCTCGAAGCGATCGGCAAGACCCAGCGGCCTGTCTCGCCGGTCTTCGTTCGTGAGAATTATGCCCAGCTCAGTTTCTCGGAGGAGGAGCTGCTCCGACGGAAGACGGGGTTACTGGCGACCATGTTCCCGCCTGCCTGGCGGAATCCCGATTACCAGCCTGAGCCGGGCAGCCCCTCCGAAGCGCCGCGTCCGTTTCCCGGAACGGCGGCCATGCTGGTGGGTCTTTACGACCTGGCCCGCCCGGCACCGGTCTCTGAGGGGGATTTCCTGGGTATCCTCAGCCTGGGTTGCGTGCTCGAGAACATGTGGTTGATGGCAGGGTCGCTGGGCATCGGTTTCCACGTCATGAGCGCCTTTGCTGGGGGTGAAACAGCCGCCGATGTGCGCGGCTTGCTTGACATCCCCGAGAAGTGGAAGATCGCCTTCACGGTCCGTCTGGGTTACCCATCCGTGCCAGCGGGCCACTACCTGCGTGTGCGCCGGGATTTGGAGGATTTCAGCCACCATAACCGCTTCGGGAACCACGACCTGGCGTGACCAATAATTCCGTCATTGGATGCGCCATATCATTGAGACAAGATAATCAATTCATCATCGCGGAACACACCGAAGACATATATTAAAGGGTTATCTTGGATACTATTATCAATTCCGTATATCGTCACTAATTACATAATAGTGACAATATACGAAAATGGCTCTAGATAGATCATTATGAGATGGATTTGGTCGAGAAGCGAGGCTCGCCAGTCAAGCCTATCGTTAAACCCGGATAAATGCGCTTATATTCTTGTGTAGTATTGGAAGCATGGAGCTTCTGTTTTTACCGTGGCATTAAGACATCCGGTTCCGGTGTACCGTTGACCTCCGGGATAAGTCAGAAGACGGACCCGGATGCCAATGGTCCCCGTTTTTCTTGCCTGATTCAATTCCCGGCACCCCGACACACAAAACTCCGCATATTGCGGAGTCTTAATTCCAGTCCCGGGCTCCCCTAAAAGAGGAGGAGTGCTGTTCCAGTAAACCTTCCCGTTGCATCTACTTCGAGCAGGTTGCTGCAGCCACCATGCAGGGAGTCCGGGCAAAGATGGCCGGCGGCTAATCCAGAGTATCGAGGAGAAGAAGGTGAATTGGTGCAATGTCCATAACAAGAGGCTCACCCAAACTAGCCTCCTCCGGCAGCCCAGCCAGTTCCGTTAGGGGATGGTGGGCGGGCTCGAAAGCGGATTCAAGATGATGGCATCGCCTACCTTTAAATCACCGGAAGCCACTTCACTCTGCGTATCGGAGGTGACGCCCAGGGTGATCGTTACCATTTGAGGCTGGCCATTTTGCAATACGTACACGACGCGTTGATGATTGACCAGGCGCACGGCCCGGTCTGGCACCAGCAAGACATTGCTCAATTGTTTAACAATAATGGAGACCGTCGCGGTCATACCCGGCTTGACCGAGGCATCTGGATCGGTCAATAATACGGTAACAGTAAAGTTGACCGCGCCCTGGACAGCGTTGCCAACCTGGTTCACCTCTTCCACTTTGCCATGATATGTTTTCCCGGCGACGGCATCGAAAGTCAAAGTTACCGGCTGGCCGACCTGGACCGTATTGATATCCACTTCCGAAACCTGGACATCCACCTTTAACTTGGACAAATCATCCAGCCGGAACACGCTGGTAGCAGGAGCAACCTGATCGCCCACCATGCTGTTGACTTCGGTGATGGTGCCATTGAAGGGGGCAGTTATCTGAGTTGAATCCAGATTCGCCTGGGCGATCTGGACGGCCAGCCTGGCCTGGTTGAGATTGAACAGGTTTGAGCCGGTGGCATCTGCGGGTACCGTCCCGCCGGTCAACGCCGCCAGGTAAATCTGGGCATTTTTCAACGTGGTGTTGGCCAGATCGAGGGTCGCCTGAGCCTGGTCCATATTGTTCTGGGTCGGTGCCTGCGAATACAGGCTGTAGTAATACCAGGCGTTGTTGTAAGCCTGCTGGGCGGTATAGAGCGTATTATAGGCGGCCGCCTGGTTGGTGGTATTAATATATCCTTGGGCATGCGTATTATCGAAGGCTGTCTGCGCCTTGTCCAGCCTGTTCTTGGCGAGTACATAATTGGCATAGTAGTTCTGGATCAGGGAGGTGTTCTGCCAGTATTGCTCATTGTTCAAGGCCGTCTGCGCATTGTTCACGTTGGTCTGCGCTGTGGTAACCGCCAGCCTGGCATTGGCAACTGCCTGCGGGGAAATCATCTGGGCAAGATTTTCCTGGGCGATGGTCAGGTTCGCCTGGAGCGCAACCAGGTTCGCATCCGACTTGAGAGCGGCCAGTACATCTCCCATTTTGGCTTTATCCCCTGCACTGACATTCACCGCGCCAACGGTGCCAGCGGTTTTCCAGATAAGCATACCGGACTGATTCGAACGGACCGCCCCGGTGGCTCCAATATTCTCGATCAAGGTGCCTTTTTCCACCTGGACTGTCTGGTATTGCATGCCAGCCGTACCCGGATTACCCGGCTGCATGGCCCCACAGCCAACCGTTGCGATTACAAGGACCACAACCAGCAGAATGGCCAAGATCCATTTCCGAATCTGATTGGTTCCAGATTGATTGTTCATGAGATAGTACCTCCAAAAAAAATTATTCCATGCTCATAATGAATATATGTGCGTTTACTTGATCCGGATTTTTACGGTTGCGTTTGTACCGATGATATCTGCCAGGTCGATGGTACCGATCAGCCTGATCTTGACCGGGATCAGCTGCGTTACCTTGGTGTATGTGCCGGATGTGGTAAAGCTGGTGAGGAGGGAACCACTGAGTTTTTCCGAGGTGACCGTATTGACCTCATCAACAAAACCGTTATAACTCCGGCCATACGCGTCCAGTGAAACGGTCGCGCTCTGCCCCGGATGGATTTTGAGGATATTCGTTTCTTCCACATTTGCCGTAATGTAAATATCCGTTGTATTGGCTACAACCAGCACGACATCCGCCGGGGTCACATAGTCTCCCACTTGCATGGCGATATTAGTGACTGTGCCGTCAATGGGGGATCGGAGGAGTGAACCATTCTGCACCTGCGCAAGCACCTGTCCCGCGCTTACATCTTCGCCTTGCGAGACATACAATTTTTCCAGCTTCCCGGAGGCGGTGGCGGTGAGCTGGTAAACCAGCGCGTCCACCTTGGCATTGTCCGTCTGGTAATAGAAACTGTCTTCGTAGATAAAGTACCCGGCGATCCCCAGACCAATCAACACGATGACAATTGCAAGAGTGATGAGCAGCCCTTTATTGATCTTCCGGTTGGCCGTTTTGGGCGTGAAATCCTGTACGTATTCGCTCTTTCCTTGATTATCCGACATGTTCCAAACTCCTTTTTTCGAATTGACTGTTGTACATTCCAGCGTAAAACCCGCCTGCCGCCAGCAGCTCCGCGTGGTTTCCCTGTTCGATCACATCCCCATGATTCAAGACAAGGATGAGATCGGCATTCTTGATCGTCGAGAGTTTGTGTGCAATAATGAAACTCGTTCTCCCTTGCATCAGCGCGTCCATTGCCTTCTGGATCAGGACCTCCGTACGGGTGTCAACGGAGCTGGTCGCCTCGTCCAGGATCAAGATCCTCGGATTCGCAAGGACCACCCGGGCAATGGTCAATAATTGCTTTTGCCCTTGTGAGATATTGTCCGACTCTTCGTTCAGGATGGTGTCGTATCCCTGGGGCAGCGTCCGGATGAACTCGTCACAATGGGCCACCTTGGCGGCGGCGATGACCTGCTCGCGGGTCGCACCGAACGTCCCGTATCGGATATTATTGAGAATGGAAGCGTTATACAGCCAGGTATCCTGCAAGACCATCCCAAAGACAGAGCGCAACTCGTTTCTGCTTAAGTCGTATATGCTGTGCCCATCGATCTTGATATTGCCACCATTGACATCATAAAACCGCATTAGCAGTTTTACAAGCGTCGTTTTTCCCGCGCCGGTTGGGCCAACAATTGCCACCTTTTCGCCTTGCAGTACGCTGGCGGAAAAGTCATGGATGATCGGCTCAGCCGCGTTATAACCGAAGGCTACATGCTCAAACGACACGGCACCCGTGAACGCACCGGCAACCGCCAGGCTGCGTTCCGGGATCTCCTCTGGCTCATCGAGAAATTCGAACACTCGCTCCGAAGCCGCGATGGTCTGCTGAAGGGTATTGGAGATGGACGCAAGCTGCGTGATTGGCGCGGTGAAATTGCGTGTGTATTGGATGAAGGATTGGATATCGCCGATCTCAATCACTTTTTTTACCGCCAGGTAACCGCCCAGAATGCAGACGATCACGTAACCGAGGTTGCTGATGAACTGCATCATGGGCTGCATGATGCTGGTGAAAAACTGCGATTTCCAGGCGCTGTCGACCAGCTTTTCGTTGATCTGGTAGAAGCGCTCGATTAAGTCATCCTGGCGGTTGAAAGCCTGAACAATGGAGTGCCCGCCATACATCTCTTCCACATGCCCGTTCATATGGCCAAGTAAATCTTGCTGCGACCTGAATAATTTCTGCGATGTACGGATGATCGCTCCAATGAGTCCGAACGACATCGACACAGTCAAAATGGCTGCCACGGTCATCAGCACATTGATGCTCAACATCATCGCCAGCACACCGACCACGGTCGCAACGGACGTGATCAGCTGGGAAATGCTCTGGTTTAGCGATTGACTGATCAAGTCGACATCGTTCGTTATGCGCGAAAGGACCTCGCCGTGGGTGGTGGTGTCGTAATACTTGAGCGGCAACCGGCTGATCTTCTGATCGATTTCCTTGCGCAGGTTGTAGGTAACCTGCATGGAAACGCCGGACATGATGAATGCTTGAATGTAAGAAAATATCATGGAGATCAGGTACAGGCTGATAAGGATCACGATCAGCCTGCCCATGTAAGCAAAATCCATGTATAGCCCGGCCCCCAAATAGTAGGCGATCAGTCCGTCGGCGAGCTTGGTGGTCACATTGCCCAGCAGCTTGGGGCCGACAATTGAAAACAAGGATGATAACGCGGCAAAAACTATCACGATGACGATTTTTACCCGATAAGGCTGCAGATAGTGCAGCAGGGTCTGCAGCGTCTTGCGCGAATCCTTGGCCTTTTCGACCGGCGCGAAACCGCGGCCGCCCATACCACCCATCCTAGGCCTGTTCAAGTTCGTCCTCCGATAGTTGTGACATGGCAATTTCGCGGTAGACCTCGCAGCTGTGCAGCAGCTCGCGGTGGGTGCCTTTCCCGACGATCTCACCATTTTCGAGCACAATAATCTGGTCGGCGGTAAGGATGGTGCCCACGCGCTGGGCGACAATGAACAAGGTGCTCCCGCCCGTTTCCCGGTGCAGGGCCTCGCGCAGGGCCGCGTCGGTTTTCATATCCAACGCTGAGAAGCTATCATCGAAAACGTAAATGGGGGCGTTCTTCACCAGGGCACGCGCGATCGACAGGCGTTGTTTTTGCCCGCCCGAAAAATTCGTCCCGGCCTGGGCAACATGCGCATCATAACCGTCGGGTACGGTGTTAATGAATTCTTCGGCCTGGGCGATGCGGGCGGCACGCTGGATATTTTCGAATGTGGAGCGGCTATCGGCGTACTGCAGATTGGATTTAATCGTCCCGGAGAACAGGGTGGCTTTTTGCGGGATATAGCCGATCTTTTCACGCAGGTCGCTGCGTTTCATATCGCGGATGTCGACCCCGTCCACCAGGATGCGCCCCCCGGTGACATCGTAAAAGCGCAACAACAGGTTCACCAGGGTCGATTTGCCGCTGCCGGTCACGCCGATAAATGCAGTGGTCTGGCCGTGCATTGCCTTGAAGCTAATATTTTTTAGCACCGGCTCTTCGCCACCCGGGTATCCGAAGGTCACGTTTTCATATTCGACATCCGGGACAAAATCGGCCCTGGGCCGGATCGCCTTGACCTTGTCCTTGACCACTGTGTCGGTTTCGAGCACTTCTTTGATCCTGCCGGCGCTGACCATGGCGCGCGGGATCAAGATGAACATCACGGAAAGCATCAGGAACGAAAAGATGATCTGCATGGCATACTGCATAAACGCCATCATCTTGCCGATATCAATTGTCAGGTTGGCGATCTGATGAGCGCCGAACCACACGATCAGCACGGTGGTAATGTTCATGATAAACATCATGGTCGGCATCATGATCGTCATTGAGCGGTTGATAAAAAGGCCGGTGTCTGTCAACGCCACGTTGGCGCCGTCAAACCTGGCCTCCTCAAATTTCTGGGTATTAAAGGCGCGGATGACAAGCATACCCTCCAGGTTTTCGCGGCTGATGAGATTCAATTTGTCCACCAGCGCTTGCATGGTCCGCATCTTTGGCATGACAAGGGTGAACAGGAGGATAATGACCATTACCAACGCCAGTACCGCTCCGACGATGGTCCAGGATAACGTGCGGCTTTCCGAAATGGCCTTGATCGCTCCACCGGTTCCCAGGATGGCCGAATAAACGACCATGCGCATCATCATGATAATCAGCAGTTGGATCTGGGTGATGTCGTTGGTGGTGCGGGTGATCAGGCTGGCGGGCGAAAATTTGTCGAGTTCAGGGTTGGAAAAAGTCTGCACGCGCTTGAAAACATCCGCGCGCATATCGCGGGCGGTAAAGGCGGCGATCCGGGAGGCAAAATAGCCGGTAACAACCATGCAGGCCGCGCTGAGCAACGTGATCAGGATCATCTTGCCGCCAGTCTGAAGGATATAGTTGACGTTCCCATTGAGCACGCCATTGTCAACAATATTTGACATGTAGTCCGGCAGCGAAAGGTCGCAGATCGCCTGTACCACCAAAAGTGTAAGGGCCCCCAATATCATGCCGGGATATTCCAACATGTATTCGATTACAAAACTCATGAGCGCTTTGTCCTTTGATTTAGGTTATTACTAACTCGACAATGGTAGATTTTGTTTTTCAACACTACGGGTACAAAGGCCCGCCAAGAAACACCACATTTTCTTTACTTCGTATCCGTTGTCCGTAATGGTGAGGCTTTTTACTTAATATTTATAATGTATCATTGTCGAGTTAATCAATGACTGTAAACAAAACATTTGTCTGCCCTTTCGCAGATTGGCAGGCGAAAGGCTTGCAGGTTATGCCGAATACTTTTCCAGATTATCCACCAGCTTGCCCAGCAGGCGGCTGAAATCCTTGCGTTCCTCCGGCGAGAAATTGCTCAGGAACTGCTCTGTCGTCTCCAGCAAGAGGTTATTGATTACCTCGTACAGTTCTTTTCCAGCTCCGGTCAGTTCGACGCACACCACGCGGCGATCATCCGGATCGGCCAGCCGTTGAATATAGTTATTGTCTACCAACCAGTCCACCGTGCGTGTGGCGGTACTGAACGGCACCCCCAAAATGCGGCTCAGTTCGCCCATCGGGATAGGCTCGGATCGGCGGGAAAAGATACAGCCAATGGTAAAGAAAACATCCCGGTCATTGACCTGCTCAATCTTTTCGCGCAGGTTATGTTCCTGGATATTGGCTTTGACATTCAGAAGCTGCTCGGGCAGTTTTCCCCGAAGGCGGTGTCGTAGGTAAAACAAGCGCAGGAGGATATCGCTGATATCCTTTCGCGTTTCTATGCTGCCAGAGAAGTAGTCTTTACTCACTTATATTTCCTTCTGGAAACTTTCTGTGTGCAAATATATCATTCTGGAGGGATAGGTCAAGAGGAACTAAGTCAATAAAAGAGGATGATATTCTGTACTATTCTCCAAAAGATTAGACGGCACAAATTGGTTAGGATCGCCAGGGCCGCCACCCTACAGGGAGTCTGGGCGAAGATGGCCGGCTGCTAACCCTATATTCATCAAATCAGCATGCCCGGATATATCTGCTTATCCGTTTTTCTCTCCTAATTCAATTCCTGGCCCGGCACGAAAGATCCCGCGCTTCGGCGGAGTCTTTTAATTTCAGTTCCGGCTTCCCCCATCGAGGAACTTCGTAATTCCCGGCGCCCCGACACGCGACCGATTACCTACCTTTTTCGAGGATGTGCGCGGTTCGTGGTTAAGCTAACGAGGCTTTTGTCTTAACCGCAGATCGCTTGCTACAGACTGGTATTTCTGTTGGAAAGCTATTTTTCCTGTCAATCCACTTGGCTTGGTTGATCAAGAATGGTTACTCGCGGGATCACAATCGCTCTCGCACTTTGTCCCAAGAATTGGTGATCAAGAAACTTTCATCCATGTTTTGCACCATCTGCTCAAACCTTTTCATCGGTACTGCAAAAGTTAGTTTATTCCCTGAAACGCAGGGGCGGGCTGAAACATCAAACATCCCCAGGATGCAACTTGGATTTTCAGAACCTGCTTCATAGAATGGATAACTGATAATTGACGCGCACCCCGATCCCATCGGCGTAATAACCCCGTAAGGATCCGATCGATCATAGTTTGCCAGAGCGAATAATCCAGATAGTACATCCGGTGTGGCAAAGAAGATCACTGCAAATGGATTTTCATCCTGGGCAAGTTTGTCCAAGCGTTTGAAAACCAGATACTTGCCAGGAGCCTGAAACGCAGGATGATTTTTCAGGTAGGCCTCCACCAACTCAGGGTTCTTTTTATATCGTTCCCCTTCCAATTTATCAGGAATACCACAGGAGAGGAAGTATTCAAAGTGGGGGCGAAGATTTTTCGAAAATCCACTATATCGCTTGCCTCCAGAACACCCTGGCAAATGGGCATCATATACAAATGGAAATCCATCCTGGACCCTCTTGAGATTCCCAATCAAGCAGCGATCTTCATTGACCGTCCCCCTCTTATCACTTTCGAGGACATCGTTCGTATAGAAATAACAAATTGGCAGATCAGTTTCCGCAAAGTATTTTTCCCATCGGGTGGTAAAAAAGTCCAGAAACGATGCATCCATAATAATCACTCCTCTTATAGGCATTCAAGTTACCTGAAACAAGATTTCCCCGAGCAAGTACGGATATTATATTCCTGAAAATTGGAAGGGAAAACAGTCACTCCAGGATTTTTTATATAGGAAGGGAAATTATTTCCCGGCCTACTGAAAGATGGGATAAATAAATCGCTTCAATCCAATCAGTCCCCTCTATTCAAAGATCACCCCCATCACGCACTCCTTGCAATCAAACATCAACCGCAACCGGTGCCCGTCCTCATCCACCAGGGTCAACGGTTCCTGCAGGGGAACCTTTTTACCTTCACGCGGGCAGGCTTCCAGCTGGTATTTGAGGCAGTATTTGGTGGTCATCACCTTGCGCCCGTGCATGTCCAGGCCGCTTTCAGCGGCGGGTTCGATCTCCCTGACACCGTGCCGCCGGTAAAAGGCCACGGCCTTTTCATTCAGGGCGTTACCAAGGTAGCTCAGTTCGGTTTCGGGATAGGGTGTAGCATTGGGGAGGATGCCACCTTCGGTTTTCGCCCTTTGAAGGGCACGTGTGGCTTGCAGGCTTTCCACTGCTCCCCGGCGTAGGTCGTTCCATCTGGAGACCGGCAGGAAAGGAATAGGCTTGATCATGACCCGGATTCCTGTGCAGGCAAATTCGGTTTCGCCCAGTTTGCCAAGCTGTTTCTTGATCGTCTCGAGCGCCAGCTCAGGCTTTTCGGCCGGCTGGGGAATGCAGTTCTGCTCGCAGGAACCCTTTTCCCCATCCTCATCGCGAATTTCCAGCTGGTAGCCGGTGGGAGTCCTGGACAGAGTCATTTCGACGTCAATTTTGCGGGTCGTTTTGCTTTTATCCAGCCGATCCATAAAAGCTTTATCGTGGTTGCGGAAGAGTGCCAGGCCGGGGCGAATGCCTTCCATTTCGGCGGGGGTGACCCAATCTCCAGCAATGCAGTTGACCAGGGTCCCGGTTAATTCTTTTTTGAGGTTGAAGAAGCTCAGGCCATCGCCATTCAGCAGGTCCGCGGCCCGGTCGAGACGAAAGGCTGTGCGCGTGACAGCCTGCACCTGCCCGATAGGCTCCCCCACCATTTTGGGGGTGTCCGGCGTTCCGATTTTGGCGCGGCGGCCCGTGATGAAGTAGTCGCTATAGCCGCGGTTGAAGGTTTTTTCCGTGTTGGGAACAAAATCCAGTTGAACATGTCCGGATGAGCTTTTCAGCTCGCCCAGCCTGTCCAGCGCCCGGCGGTAGTGGCTGACCACATTCATCACATAATTTTTGTCTTTCAGCCGGCCTTCGATTTTGAAGGAAGTGATCCCGGCCTCAACCAGCTCGCGCAAGTGTTCAGTTTGGTTCAGGTCGCGGATGGAGAGCAGGTGACGGTTTTGTACCAACAACTGATTGGTACTATCCACCAGCGAGTACGCCTGGCGGCAAGGCTGGGCGCACTGGCCTCGGTTGCCGCTTCGTCCACCTATGGCGTAACTGAGATTGCACTGCCCGCTGTAAGAGACGCACAATGCACCGTGGATGAAGGCTTCCAGTGCGATACTGGTCTTCTGGCGGATCTCACGGATCTGCGGGAGGCTGAGTTCACGCGCCAAAATGACGCGCTGGAAGCCGACTTTTTCCAGGAACGCCACGCGGGCGGGCGTATTATTATGCATTTGGGTGCTGGCAAAGAGCGGCAGGGGAGGCAGATCGCACTCCAGCAGGCCTACATCCTGAATGATCAGCGCGTCGGCCCCGCTCTGGTAGATTTGCCGGATAAGGCTCAGCGCCTCAGGAATTTCCGAATCGTAGAGCAGAGTGTTTACCACCACATAGACCCTGGCCCAATATTTATGGGCGTAGCGGATGAGGCTTTCCACATCCATGAGCGAATTCCCGGCGGCCTCGCGCGCACCAAAGCGGGTTGCGCCAATATAGACCGCGTCTGCACCGCAGTTGATGGCGGCCAGGCCGGTTTCCAGATCTTTGGCGGGGGAGAGCAGTTCGAGCGGCATGGGCGGATTATAACAGGCTCAGGAGGGCGAGCTTGCTACGCGGAGTTGCACCAGCGCGCACAGTATAATTATTGGGAAATCACGAATTCCATGGAGAAATCATGACCACTCTTCCCGAAAATATGGCTTTGCCTAAAGCGCTTCTATCCGCTCCGGATGGCGCGTGTTGCGAACTGACCCTGCACGGCGCCCATGTGATCTCCTGGATCCCGCTGCAGGGCGGGGAGCAGATCTTTCTCAGCCGCAAAAGCGAGTACCGCCCCGGCATTGCCATCCGCGGCGGGGTACCGGTGATCTTCCCGCAGTTTGCCGGTCGGGGAACGCTACCGAAGCACGGTTTTGCACGAACCCTGCCCTGGGAACTGCTCTCGAATGAAGGCGGCGTGGCCGGGTTAAGATTGCAAGACAATCCGTCCACCCGGACAATCTGGCCGTATGACTTTCGTGCCGAGTACCGGGTGGAAGTTGGCGGACAGGATCTTGCGATGACGCTGCGAGTGGTCAATACCGGCACGACCGCCTTTTCCTTCACAGTTGCCCTGCACACCTACCTGCGCGTCGAGGATGTGCGCCAGGCGGCTGTTGCAGGCCTGAAAGGCCTGTGCTATGCCAATTCGGCTCATGATGAGGCAGAATCGCTCGAGCAAAACGAACAAGTTACTTTTCCCGGCGAAGTGGACCGGATCTATTTTGGCACGCAGCAGCCCGTCCAGTTGATCCAAAAAGAACGGTGCATGACCGTGCAGGCCGAGGGCTTCAGCGACACTGTCATCTGGAACCCTGGCGCCGAAAAGGGCGCCGCACTGACTGACCTGCACCCCGACGGCTATTTGGAATTTGTGTGCATTAAATCAGCCTGCATTGGGCAGCCCGTGTTTCTCGAGCCGGGCGCAACCTGGCAAGGCACGCAAACATTGACTGCCGGTACATAGTTATTTCGAGTCCTGGCGCTCTAACAAAAAAGACTCCGCACAATGCGGAGCCTTTTGATTCCACGTCAGATTATTCGAGGTGGCATCCCATCAACCAAAAAATCCAATAAAACCAGCCACCAGACAGAACCCGATACCAGGGCTTTCGAACTTGCTCGGCTGATATCAAAGCAACGTAAAATGTTACCACCCGCCGGTTTTCAGGCGGTTTCGTAATTCATCCTGCAAGGAGGCCAGCATTTCCTTGAAGGATTCCATGTGGGCAGGACTTTTGTTGGCTTCGGCTTCCAGGCGTTCCAGCAAATACACCATCCAGGATTGCCAGGTGCGCGGATTGCTGTACATTTCTGCTATTTCCAGCGCAGTCTTATCCAGGACATCCCGCAGGTTATCTTCATTCGGTGTACTCATAGGGCATTCTCCTGAGTTGTTAAGAATAACAAAGTAAATCAGGCTGTTTTATGCGTGTTTATATTGTAGCACTTTCCTAAGGTTGCAGTGCTTCTAACGATTTGTTTAATTGGGAGTTGCCGGGATTTAGGAGTTTTTCTTTCTTACTCCGGTGATTCCCAAAGGGCCAACAATTTACCTCCAAAAGAGCCGGAGAATGGTAATCGCCATCGCAACCAACCCAGCCTGGAGCATGAAATAGAGAAACCCCTCAGGCGCTGGCTTTTCTCTCAATTTGAGCGCATAACCGAGTAAAGTCAAGAACAGGGCAATCAAAGCAACGGATTCCATGGAAACCTCCTGTAGTATTTTTTGAGCATGGGTCAGCCATTTTTTGTCAATTTGGCCGGTTCAATTCCACTCTATTTCGTACGTTGCTTAGCGATATGAAAAGAGCGTAGAGTCTAATTGGAGGTACTCGGGCGGCAAAGTGTTGTTTGTCATATTCTAAACATTATCACGCGGGCATTGCGAATTACTGGAATGTCCGCGTTTTGCAATCCGTTGGGGGCGTTCACCCTGGTCCTGGGTTTAATTTGGGTCCCGGATGGAAATCTCCGGGGTTATTATTGTCAATGGACGCTTGAGTTTCTCATTTATCCAGATTCCCTGTGCTATACTACGCGCAGGTTAAACCAACCTGTCCTTATCCCTGGATCATTTTTTGTAAGAGGAAACTCCCATGGAAATTATCCCGAATGTCCACCTGATCCCCAAAACCGTTGCCAATCCCTACCTGCTGATCGACCCGGACGGCCTGACCGTGATCGACGCCGGCCTGCCGGGCAGCCACAAGAAGATCCTGCGCTATATGGCCAGCCTGGGCTATGCCCCCAAGGATTTAAAGCGCATCCTGATCACCCATTCCGATTTTGACCATGTTGGCGGACTGCCCGCTCTCAAACGTGCCACCGGGGCACGCGTATACGCCAGCCCGGTCGAAGCGCAGGCCATGGCGGAAGGACATGCCTCTCGCCCGGTCAAGCCCCGCAAGTTGAGCAGGAGATTGCTATTCGGTCTGATGAACCGCGTGTTCAAACCTGCCCGGGTCCGGGTGGATGAATTGCTCTCAGACGGGCAAATCCTGCCAGTGCTGGGCGGACTGCGCGTTATCGAGACCCTCGGCCACACCCCTGGGCATATCTCGTTGTTTGCTCCTTCTCTCGGGATCCTTTTCTGCGGCAATTCGATCGTATCGGGTGAGGAAGGGTTGCGCGGCTCCAGCGGGGCCAATAATTGGGATCAAGCCAAATCAGACGAGTCTGTCCGCAAGCAGGCCGCCCTCGGCGCACGCATCCTGTGCTCCGGGCATGGCCCGGTGGTAATGGATGCCGCTGGCAAATTCCCACAAGTATAGAAACCGAATGACAGAGGCTTTTCCCATGCATATTTTGGTAACCAATGACGATGGTGTCCAGGCGCCTGGGCTGCTGGCGCTGGCGCAGGAACTGCGCAAGCTGGGTAAGGTAACGGTCTTCGCCCCGGAGCGCAACTGGTCGGCCTCCGGTCATGTCAAGACGCTCGACAAACCACTGCGGGTGCATGCAGAGCTCCTGGCAGATGGCTCCCCGGCGCTCTCCACCGATGGTGCGCCCTCCGACAGCGTCGCGCTGGCTCTGCTGGGGGTGGTAAAAGAGAAGATCAACCTGGTGGTTTCAGGTATCAATCCGCACGAAAACATCGGCCACGATGTGACTTATTCCGGCACCGTCACGGCTGCCATGGAGGCGGTCATTGGCGGCGTGCCGGGCATGGCCGTCTCGCTGAACGCGCCGGATGATTTCCACGGCAGCTTGGATTACAGCACGGCTGCCCTGGTTGGACGGCGCGTGGCTGCCCGCTTGCTGGCCGGCGATTTACCTGAAGGGGTCTTTTTGAATGTCAACGTGCCATATCTGAAGGAAGCTGAGCTCAAAGGTTTTATGGTTACCCGCCAGGGTTTGCGAGTCTACCGTGACGCGCTCGAACCCCGGGTTGACCCGCGAGGCCGACCGTATTATTGGATCGGTGGTGATTTTCCAATCGGGATTATCGAAGAAGGCACTGATTACGGCGCGATCAAAGCCGGCTATGTCTCGATTACCCCGCTCCAACTGGATTTGACCGCCACGCAGGCACTGGAAGAAATGCAGCAGTGGAAGTGGGAGTAAGTGCAAATCCGCTTTCATCTTTTAGGAAAGGGTTACCCTGTATGCAGTTCACATCCCCTCCCGATCCCATCATCTTCAACCACCAGGTTTGGGATATTGTTCGCCAGGTCCCGCCCGGACGAGTGACTACCTATGGCGAGGTTGCGCGCATGCTGCCCATCCCCGAAGGTATGGATCCAAAAGCCTACCAGGCCTTCGCGCCCCGCTGGGTGGGGGGAGCAATGGCGGCTTGCCCGGAGGATGTGCCCTGGCAGCGGGTGATCAACTCCAAAGGCGAAATCAGCCCGCGCCCCGGTGCGCAGAAGCAACGCCAGCTCCTTGAAGAGGAAGGTGTTATTTTTGATGAACGTGGTCGCGTGGACGTGAAAATTTTCAGTTGGGAAGGGCCGGACATGCCGGCAAAACCAATCCAAGAACGATTAATCTAGCTTGGGACCGGAACCACACATGGAAACGCCCCTGACGCCTCCACTATTTTTCAATTATTCATACGTCCTGGATTTTGCAGCAAGGCAATGCACGGGCAAAACGGATTCTGCCATACTCGATTACGGATGCGGAATTGCTCAAACGGTCATTGCCGGGCGCGCACGCGGCATGAACATTTATGGCATAGAGGTCTTTCAGAATAGGAGTGATGATCGTGCCAGAATGGCGCCGACTGGCCTGCTCGGCACGCTTGTGCGGGAGATACAGGAAGGTGTCATCGATTTTCCTGACGAACAATTCGATTTCATTTTCTCGAACCAGGTACTTGAACATGTAATTGATATCGACATGGTTCTTAAAGAGATTCATCGCGTTCTAAAGCCTGGTGGTAAAGCGCTCCATCTTTTTCCATCCAAAGACACCTGGCGCGAAGGGCATACCGGAATCCCATTCCTGCACTGATTCTCGAAAGATTCACGACTGCGCTATCCCTATGGTCGCTCTCTTCAGATGCTTGGCCTTGGCAATAGGGAAGGTTGGCCTTTACTTGGTATGCTGGATTACCTGGATAATTCTTGTTTCTACCGCTCCCGTAAATCGCTATTTACGGTTTTTGGAAAATATTTTGATATTGAGCTGATCGAAGATGATTACATCCGGGCCCGCCTGGATCAGTCACGTCTGCGTATCCTGACCCCGGTGGTACAATGGCCAATCATAAAACCATTTGCCAAAGGAACATTTCGCAAACTGGGTGGCATGGTAATGCTGACAACTAAGCGTGCCGAATGAAGCAAAAAAAGACTCAACTTTTTATATTAATGGGTGTCTTGCTAATATCCTTAATTCCATTTACGGTTACGGCGGATTCTGCACCCCCGCCAGTGGAAGTCTGGTTTGTATTTCACTCCAACTCAACGAAACCGCTGGAGATTATTAGCGCCAAAGTCGTTGGCTGTACAACCCGGAATTGTAATGAAACTACAGCGAAATACATTTCTGATAAGCTGGAATGTTTTAGAGATTTATGTTGGTGGTCATTTGATACTTACACATTTAATGATGGACAAGTTCCTTATTTCTTTCAGTTGACAGTGGAGTTTCCTTCCGGCGAAAAAACAAGTAATGTCTTGGATGATGTTCCTTTGAATTATGGGAAAACGGCGAGCTACCAAGTAGATCTGTCTGGAGATGGTTTAACAATTCAAAGGATCAAGGATATTCCCTGGCCAGGGTTGGAATTCGATCTAGAATCGTATTTAATCAGTTTGATTATCGAGAGTCTGGTCGGAGCACTTTTTCTGGCGATCTGGAAAAAGTTGCGCATTTGGGAAATCCTAAAATATATAGGGGCAATAATTCTTGTTAATTTGGTTTCTTATCCTGTCTTGTGGTACTTTTTTTCATCGGTTTCTCAATTTCATCAAAAATCTAACGAAATACCTGGGATTGCCGGCCTGATTTTTGGGACGGTTTTTTATATCCTTTTGCTACTTGCAATAAACAATAAAAGGATTGAAGAGCGTGTGATTTTTACTATCGCAACGATAATGTCCATTCCGCTTTATTGTTTATTATCCTTTGTAATATTTGGATTAGGAGGGAATGCGATAGTAGCCGCAGGAATTCCAGTAAATACGACCATTGTGTTATTGGAAATCTGTGCTGTGTTGATTGAGGCACTACTCTTATATGGAATGAGGAAAAAACAACTTACGTTATCTCAGGCTTTTTTAACCAGCTTGATCATGAATTTAGCCAGCTTTTTGATCGGTTTATTGATTTTTAATCCCTTTTAGGAGAAAAGATGTACACTGCTTCTGCTAACCGTTATGATTCCATGAAGTACAACCGCTGCGGTCGCAGCGGGCTGAAACTGCCGGCCATCTCACTGGGCTGGTGGTATAACTTCGGCGGCCTGGACCTGCTCGAGAACGGCCGCGCCATTGCCCGCTCGGCTTTCGAGCACGGCGTCACGCACTTCGACCTGGCCAATAACTACGGACCCCCGCCCGGCTCGGCCGAGGAGACTTTCGGGCGCCTGCTGCGGGAGGACTTCGCTCCCTACCGCGATGAACTCATCATCTCCACCAAGGCCGGCTATGACATGTGGCCGGGGCCGTATGGCGAGTGGGGTTCGCGCAAATATTTGCTTGCCAGCCTGGACCAATCGCTGAAGCGCATGGGCCTGGAATATGTGGATATCTTCTACAGCCACCGCCCGGACCCGGATACGCCTTTGGAAGAGACCATGGGTGCGCTTGCCAGTGCCGTGCGTCAGGGCAAGGCGCTCTACGTGGGCATTTCGAACTATCCACCCGACCAGACCCGCCAGGCCGCCAATATTTTGCGGGATCTTGGCACGCCCTGCCTGATCCATCAGCCCCGCTACAGCATGCTCGACCGCTGGGTCGAAGATGGCTTGCTGGACACGCTCGAAAGCGAAGGGATCGGCAGTATCGTCTTTTCGCCGCTCGCGCAGGGCCAGTTGACCGACCGCTATTTGAAGGGCATCCCCCAGGGCGCGCGTGCCACCAAAACTGAACGCGTCTGGTTGACTCCCGAAGATGTGAAGAAAAACCTGCCAAAGATCCAAAAATTAAATAAAATTGCCGGGAAGCGCGGACAGTCGCTGGCGCAAATGGCGCTGGCCTGGGTGCTGCGCCAGCCGCAGGTTACCTCGGCGTTGATCGGTGCCAGCAGCGTCAAACAGCTGGAAGACAACCTGGCCGCGCTGAATAATTTGCAGTTTGCTGAAGAAGAACTGCAGGCTATCGAAGCGGTATTGAAGGTATAAGATTCTATCCGAAGATTAAGGAAGGCCCGAATTTTGAGGTTGCCTGCAAACTCAAAATTCGAACCCCTCCTGAATTTTTATGATGGAATGAATTTTTCGGAGGAGGGCTCCCATGTCTGATAAACCTACCCGGCGCGAACGCTTTCGCTACTGGTTCGATAACCGCTTTTCCGGCGGGCCACTGGTTATCATTGGTTGGCTGGCGCTTGGCACGGCCGTTCTGATCCTACTGGCGACTGGCGTCGTCATCCTGATCCATGGCATTCCCACAGGCCAGCAGGTCTGGCAGGTCTTCTGGAATATCATGTCGCAGGCGCTCACACCCAACCCGGTGGATGCCGGCAATCCCTGGCAGTATTTAATCGTTATGCTGCTGGTGACGCTGGGCAGCCTGTTCATGGTCAGCATCCTGATCGGTACCCTCACCAGCGGCATTGAAGCCAAGGTGGATGACCTGCGTAAAGGCCGTTCGCGTGTCGTGGAAAGTGGTCACACCCTGGTCCTGGGTTGGTCAGCGCAGATCTTCACCATCCTCTCCGAGTTAATGATTGCCAACGAAAACCAAAAGAATGCCCGCATTGTCATCCTGGCAGAGCGGGATAAGGTGGAGATGGAAGATGAGATCCGCACCCGCATCCAGACGACCGGCAGTACCCGCATCATCTGCCGCTCGGGCGACCCGATCGATCTATCTGACTTGGAGATTGGCAGCCCGCATACGGCCAAATCCATCATTATCCTACCGCCCGAAGGCGACGACCCGGATACCACGGTCATCAAGACCATCCTGGCGCTGACCAATAATGCCAACCGCAAGGACGGCCCCTACCACATCGTGACCCAAATCCGGGATCCGAAGAATATGGACCTGGTCAAGATGGTCGGCCAGCGCGACCAGGTGCAGGCCGTGCTGACAGGCGATCTGATCGCGCGTGTTACCGCCCAGACCTCTCGCCAGGGTGGGCTCTCAACCGTCTACACCGAACTGCTTAATTTCAGCGGCGACGAGATTTACTTCACCAGGGAACCCAGCCTGGTCGGCAAGACCTACGGCGAAGCCTTGATGGCCTACGAGACTTCTGCTGTCATGGGCCTGCAGAAGGCCGGCCACGATGCATCCCTCAACCCGCCCATGGATACCATCATTGCGGCAGGTGATCGGATCTTTGCCATGACGGAGGATGATGATACCCTGCTCGTCTCCGGGCTGGCCTCCATCCCCATGGATGAGTTTGCCATCCGTCTACAGGCCAGGGCCAGCGTTCCAAAACCCGAAAAGTGCCTGGTGCTGGGCTGGAACCGCTTTGGCGCCACCATCCTGCGCGAACTGAACAACTATGTCCCCAAAGGTTCGCAGGCCATGGTGGTAGCCGATACCAGCATCTCTGATGAAGCGGCGGATGCAGAACACATCATCAAACAGGAGTGCAGCCATCTCCCTAACCAGAAAGTTTCCTTCCAGCATGGTGATACCACTGACCGGCAACTCCTGGAAAGCATCCATGCCGCCGACTATGACCATGTGATTGTGCTCAGTTATGCCGGCCTGAAAGTACAGGAAGCGGATGCTAAGACGCTCGTCACGCTCCTGCACCTGCGTGACATCGCCGAACGAGATGAGACCCCCTTCTCCATCGTCAGCGAAATGCTCGATCTGCGAAACCGTGAACTGGCGGAAGTGACCAGGGTGGACGACTTTATCGTTAGCGACCACCTGGTCAGCTTGATGATGTCGCAGCTATCCGAGGATGCCGATCTGTATGCTGTCTTTACCGATATCTTCGACCCGGAAGGCTCGGAAATCTATATGAAGCCGGTCCGGGATTATGTGGAACTGGGCAAACCGGTTACCTACTATACGCTAATGGAGGCCGCCCGCCGGCGCGGCCAATCCGCCATCGGTTACCGACTGGAGGCTGAGGCGCGCGAAGCTGCCAAATCCTACGGCGTCCACACTAATCCAAAGAAATCCGAGTCGGTTGTATTCTCCCCCGAAGACAAGATCATTGTCGTTGCGGAGGATTAGCGGGTGTAAAATACCTCTAATGGACGAATCTGCTCTTATTCTGGATGCCCAGCACGGCGATCTGCAGGCCTTTAATACCCTGGTACTGACCTATCAGGACGTGCTTTACAACACTGCTCTGCGCATCCTCAACGATGAAGACCAGGCTGCCGATGCGACGCAGGAGGCCTTCCTATCCGCCTTCCGCGCCCTCAATTCCTACCGGGGCGGCTCCTTCCGCGCCTGGTTGCTGCGCACGGTCACCAACGCTTGTTATGATGAGTTGCGTCGCAAAAAGCGTCGTCCGACCACACCTCTCGAACCCGAAACCGCTGATGGCGAGGAGGTCGAATCGCCCAGTTGGCTGGCTGACCCGCACGCCACGCCCGAAGAAAGCCTGGACCAGGCTGAACTCGAGCATGCCGTCCAGCACTGCCTGCAAAACCTGCCAGAGGAATTTCGCGCGGTGGTGGTTCTGGCCGACATCCAGGGGCTGGATTACTCGGAAGTCGCCATTGCCGTTCACAAACCCCTTGGCACGGTAAAGTCCCGGCTGGCACGGGCGCGCCTGCGCCTGCGTGCCTGTTTGCAGGGGTTCCGGGAACTTTTACCGTCTGCCTTCCGTCTGGAAGAAGAGAGTAACTTATGACAACTCCTTCTTCCCGCGATCTGGAACAACTTTCCACCTATCTGGATGGGCAACTATCCCAGTCTGACCGCACGCGCCTGGAGATTCGCATTAAATCGGATCCGGCGCTGGCCAGTGCGCTGGAAAAACTCCGCCAGACGCGCGCTTTTCTGCACCACACCCCCCAACGGCGTGCCCCGCACAACTTTACATTGACGCCCAAAATGGCCGGCATCCGGCCGCCCGTCCCGCGCCTGGTTCCGGTGCTCTCGTGGGCCTCAGCGGCCGCCATGCTGCTCTTTATTTTTACCCTGGGAGCCGGCCTGGTTGGGCATCTTTCCTTCGGAGAGGCTGCAACCATGCCAGCTCCTAACACCTTTGCTGGTAGCTCTGCCGCCGCCCCTGCCACGGCAGCGCCGGCTACCATTGCGCCGGTTGTGGCTGCGCCTGCGCCCATGCTGCCTGCCACTGCCATAGTACCATCGGGTGGTGCTGCGAATACACCTACACCGACGGAGCAAGCTTCCATCATGGCGGTTGAACAGGCCACCCCTCCGGCGGTTTCCCGGGCCGCCCAATTGCAATCTGCTCCCAAAATCCAGCAGAAACCGGCCAATATCTGGCTGTTCATCTGGCCAGGTCTGGCCGTCCTACTCGCTGTATTGGCCCTTTTGGTCTTCTGGTTGAATAAACGTGCTTTTCAGCGCAAAAACCCGCGCAGCTGACTTTGCCTGAAACAACCATTGATAATGGAATTTTAGAGGCGATGGGCACCCATCGCCTCTTGCTTTTCCTTGAAACTGGCAATTCTGACAGAGCCAAAAAAACCTGCCCTTCCGTGCTAAAATAACGAACAAGGAGGCTCCTATGTCAACAATTACTCCTGTTCGTCCCTCTCCGTTGGCCGGTACATGGTACGAAGGTAATCCTGCCGCTCTTTCGCGTGCGGTCGATCAATACCTTGACCGGGCCGAGCTGCCTGACCTTCCCGGCGAGGTGGTGGCCGTCATTGCCCCTCACGCCGGACATATCTATTCCGGGCCGGTCGCCGGGTATGCGTTCGCGGCCGTGCGCGGCAATACCCCCGACTTGGTGGCCGTGCTCTCACCCATGCATCAGGCTTTTAACCAGCCCTTGCTTACCACCGCCCATTCGGCTTACTATACCCCGCTGGGCCAGATCCCGGTGGATGAGGAAACCGTCGCACAGTTGGATGCGCGCCTCATCGATAGCCTTGGTTATGGGCTGACCCGGGTGGCTTACGACCAGGAACATTCGCTCGAAATTGAGCTGCCCTTCCTCCAGCGTGCCCTGGCGAGGGATTTCAAACTCCTGCCGGTCATGGTGCGTTCCCAATCCCAAAAGATCTCCAGGAAACTTGGCGAAGTTCTGGCCGAAACTCTGCGCGGCAGGAATGCCCTGCTGGTTGCCTCCACCGACCTTTCACACTTTTACACCCAGCAAGAGGCACTCACCTATGACACCGAAATGTTGCATCGGATCGAGTCTTTCTCGCCCGAGGATGTCTTCTGCGCCGAAGAGCAACGCAAAGGCTTTGCCTGTGGCCTGGGTGCATTAACTGCAGTGTTATGGGCGGCCAGGGAGCTGGGCGCAGATACAGTCAAAGTATTGCGCCATGCAACCTCCGGTGACGTGACCGGGGACTATTCCTCCGTGGTTGGCTATGGCGCTGCGGTGGTGATGAAAACGAAATAGCAGCTTTTCAATCATATGAACTCCTTTGCCAGAATTGTTGTCAATATTCCGTCTGTCATGGGAGTGTTTGACTATTGTCTGCCTCCCGAACTGGCTGGCAAAATTGGCACCGGCCATCTGGTGACTGTGCCTTTTGGCCGGCAGACTGCCCAGGGTGTGGTGTTGGAACTCATCGTCCGGCCCTCGGTGGCGGAGACGAAACCCATCCTCGAATTGCTCGACCCGCTGCCGGTCCTGACTGGCTGCCAGATTGAACTCGCCCGGCAATTGGCCGTCTCCAGCCTCAATCCGTTGGCCGCCATCATCGAACTGATGTTGCCCTCCGGTCTGGGTCAGCAGGCGGATGTACTATATACGCTCCGCAATTCTCAATCCGAAATCCGCAATCAGCAATCGACTACCACACAGTCCCGTCTCCTCAAGCTTCTTAAGGAGAAAGGCGCCCTGCGCGGAAGACAGATCGATCGCCATTTCAACAAGGTGGATTGGCGCAAGGCTGCCCAGGTGCTGATAAGAGGCGGGGAGATTACCAGCCAGTCCATTCTCCCGCCTCCGACGGTCCGCCCCAAGTTTATCCGGACGGCCCAACTGGCCGTCCCACCCGAAGAGGCCGAAGCCGCATTGCCAGGGCTGGGCAAGACTGCTGCCACCCTAAGCCGCCGCCAGTCGGCCCTGCGCCTACTGATGCGCAATCCGGATGCCATCGATGTTGCCTGGGTGTATGCCGAATCGGGCTGTAACCTGGCCGATTTGCAGGAACTGGATGAACGCGGACTGATCGTTTTGCACGAAACCGAAATCTGGCGTGATCCGTTGGGAAAAATAGAGAGCGGTGAACAGGGAACAGAGCATGGTAATGTTCCGCCCGAACTGACACCCGACCAGCAATACGCGTGGGATACGATCCAGAAGGCTTTCCAGACCTCCACCAATCCGGCTGAGTCTCTTTTCCTGCTGCACGGTGTGACCGGTTCGGGCAAGACCGAGATCTACCTGCGGGCGGCCGCCGAAGCCATCCGGCGCGGCCGGCAAGCCATCATGCTTGTTCCGGAGATCGCCATCACCCCGCAAATGGTGCGGCGCTTCCTGGCACGCTTTCCCGGGCAGGTTGGACTGATTCATTCACGGCTCTCGCCCGGCGAGCGCTACGACACCTGGAGGCGCGCCCGGCTGGGCCTGCTGAAGGTGATCATCGGGCCGCGTTCGGCGCTCTTTGCGCCCCTGCCGGCCATTGGCCTGATCGTGGCAGATGAGTGCCACGATGGATCCTATTATCAATCCGAACCGCCCTTCTATCATGCAGTGGAAGCCGCCAAAACCTATGCCAGGGTGTGCGGCGCTGTCTGCATTTTAGGTTCAGCCACCCCCACCATCCAGCAGCGCTACCAATCCGATGCCGGGGTAAGCCTGCGCCTGGAATTGCCGAAGCGGATCCAGTTCTTCGACAACACTTCTGACAGCGCTGGCCTGCCGCCGGTATCGGTTGTCGATATGCGCGAGGAGCTCAAGTCGGGCCGGCGCGGCATTTTCAGCCAGCCGCTGGTGGAGGCGCTGGAGCAGGTGCTCAAAAAAGATCAGCAGGCCATCCTTTTCCTCAACCGGCGCGGCACGGCCACGTACGTTTTCTGCCGCGCCTGCGGCACTGTGGCAAAATGCCCGCAGTGCGACACGCCGCTGACATACCATACTGATGGATTGTCTGACCTGCGCTGCCACCGCTGCGGCTATACACGCAAAATGCCGGAAAAATGCCCGCACTGCGCCAGCGATCAAATGCGCGCCTACGGGTTGGGCAGTGAGAAGGTGGAGGCAGATGCGCTGGCGTTGTTCCCATCCGCGCGCGTGCTGCGCTGGGATTGGGAAACCACCCGCCAGAAGGATGCCCATGAAATTATCCTGGGGCACTTCGCCGCACACCGCGCCGATATACTGGTGGGCACGCAAATGCTGGCTAAAGGTCTCGACCTGCCGCTGGTAACTCTGGTGGGGATTGTGCTGGCTGACGTGGGCCTTAATTTGCCCGATCCTTTTGGCGCCGAGCGCTCTTTCAGCCTGTTGACCCAGGTGGCGGGCCGCGCCGGGCGTTCGGCACTGGGCGGGCGGGTGGTTCTCCAAACCTTCCAGCCGGAACATTACGCCATCCAGGCTGCCTCGCGCCATGATTACGCCGGATTCTACGCCCGCGAGCTGGACGAGCGGCGTAAACTGGGCTATCCGCCCTTCAGCCGGCTGGTGCGCCTGGAGTATCGCGCCTTCGATCCGGCCAGGGCGGAGGCGGAAGCCCGCTCCATGGCGGCGCGCTTGTCAAAAGACATTCTGACAGAGGCCCGGGTGCAAACGGATTTGATCGGACCGGTGCCATGCTTCTTTGCAAAAATGGGCGGCTGGTATCGCTGGCAGGTTGTGTTGCGCGGGCCCGATCCCGCTTCATTGCTGCAGGGAAAATCCCTTGCGAACTGGCGTGTTGAAGTGGATCCGGTTTCATTATTGTAAAAGCATTTGAAAACATACTCTTAGATTAATAACTCACAAAAAAAATCATTAGGAATTCGCATTTTAAAAGTATGCGGCTACGCACTCTTCAGGTATGCTACGCGACCGCATACTCTCAAAATGCGGTTCTTCTATTTATTTTGGATAGGTGCTTAAAACATACACCCCGCTCTGGAAACTCTGAGCGGGGTGTTGATTTTGTTTTGTTAGGTTCGGGCGGGGATTTTACCCAACTGGCTTGTTCGGCAAAACAGTTGCCGGTTCGCTGGGGGCCAGCACGGCCTGTGTTCCAAAACGGGTCAGCAAGACTGCACCCAGGGCCGCCATGCTCAAGAGGAAGGGCAGCAGCCAGCCAATGCAGCTTACTACCGGGATACTCGACAAACTAGCTGTGATCAGGGTCAGGGCAAAGGTTCCCAACCCTGCCGAAAAGGCCGGGTGCCATTCCTGATGGATGGCCTTGGTAAAACGCTGCCCAACTTCATATCCCACGGCAATCCAACCGAAAAGCAAAGCCATCCCAAGTGCCAGCGCAACGATGACCATCAGCGGCACTGTAATGATCAGGGTTATGATGAGGATACTCAATACAGCCAGCGCCAGCAGGATCACCGGGACCGCCACCACTGTCAGCAGTCCCAGCCCGCCGGCCGTCAGGGGTTGGGCGATGATGGCATGTGCCACCCGGTCGGCCCGCTGGGCCAGGAAGAGCATCAGCAGCATGGCCAGTAATGCCAGAGTAATGGATTGACCAAGCACGTTGGCAACCCAGCTGAAGAAGGGATTGACCGCAAAGTGCATGAAGCTGGCAAACGTATCGATCGGTGTCACGATGGATGGCGCGCTGCCACTTTGCCCATTCCCAAAATGAACATTGCCGTTGTTGACTTGCCCATCCACGAGGGAACCTTCCAAGCGATCCAGCGTTGAGCCCAGGGTGGAAAGGCTGCCGTAAATGTGGGCTGTGGTTCCGAGCGTTCCCGTACCGCCGAAGATCACCGCGTCCTGGTTAATGACTCCGTCAACGGTCAGGCTACCGCCGAATATCACCACATTCCCGTTTACCGTGGCGCCCTTTTCGATGGTGGCGGAACCGCCAAAGACCACCAGGTTGCCATTCATGGTCTGCCCGGTTTTCAGAGAGAAAGACTGGCCAAAGACAAACTGGCCCGGGATGGTGCCATCCGAGGCGGCCGCCGGGAATAACGGCAGGCAGGCCAGGAGCACCACCAGCAGAAGGGAGATCATCCAGAATTTATTTTTCATCATGTCAAGCTCCTTGCGTTATCTTCGTAAATTTCATTAAAGAAAAAACCCATAAAAAACTCCATCCACCGGCAGCCAGCAGGACCACTATCCAGACATACACCGGTATAAAACCCGGGAGCACCTTGAGGATGACCCGGCCGCCCTGGAAGAGCGCTTCGACACTGGCCCAGATCGAAACGAGTGTGGAAAGCCAGGAAGCCAGCCAATCAACCGGCGACTGGACCAGGCTCTTGAGAACTGGCCAGGCAGTCCAGAGCAGGCCGGTCAAAACGCTGCATGTCAGCAGCAGGAAACCCCAGAAGTTCCTGCGCCGCAGGGCTTTCCTTTGTATTTCCAGCCGTACTTGGAAACGATCGGCAAAGCCGGCTGCTGGCGCGGCCATTTTGGCCGATTTCAGCGCCAGATTAACCTCTGCCAGCGAGCTGCAGGAGGAACATTCCTGGAGATGACTGTTCAATTGCCGTGTTTCGTCGATGGAGAGGTTCTGGTTATTGAGAAGCCAATCTTCAAAAGGCCGGTGATCCATAGGGCTTCCTTTCATGGCGCATGTGCGATTTTTTTTCCTTTTCTTCCCAAAGGTCTGCCAGGGTCCGCCGGGCCCGGTGCAGGCGGCTTTTGACGGCTGGTACGGTCAGCTTGAGCGCCAGGGCGATCTCGACCTCTGAGCAATCCTGCCAGTAACGCATGACAACGGCGGCGCGATCGGTGGGATCAAGGGATTGTAAACAACCTTGCAAGCGCTCCCTGGTTTGCTGGCGGACGGCTTCCGTCTCGGGGTCCGGGGCGGAACGGTCTGGGATTTCAGTCTGGCCTTCTTCATCCTCGTCAATAGAAAATGAACTGAAGCGCTTGCGGCGGAGCTTGTCGATGCAATGATGGGCAGCGATGGAAAGCAGCCAGGTTGCAAAGGAACGCTCGACGTCATAGCGGGCCAGGTTCTGGTACGCCTTGAGGAAGGTCTCTTGAGCGGCGTCTTCGGCGCCCTCGGCATCCCCGAGCATCCGATAACACAGGTTGTAGACCGGTTTCTGGTACATCTCGACCAGGTTGGTAAAGGCTTCATCGTCGCCTTTTTGGGCCTGGTGCACCCAGGCCATTTCGTCAGTCACAATTTTTCCTCGTAGGTTATTCTGAAGGGATATACGCAGATGGTTTCAAGGAGTTGCAGGCAGGGCAGATTACGGAAGTTCGGTCCATTCAAGAACGCTGTGGCCGTCCATCTGATCAAATTGCAGAATGCGTACCCAGGCGATCAGGTTGCCATAAATATATGGTTCCCAAACCTGCTCGTTCTCGCCCGGTATTGCCATGGTGTACATTTCTTGTCGTTCCAGGTTATAGGCAACCACTCTGTATCCATTCGACCAGTCAGTCCAATATAACCAGGCGCCATTGATGGAAGGGTATTGGATCGGTCCGGACTGCACCGTCGGCGCAATGAGCTGGTGTTCCCCGCTGGAAAGGTTATAAAGCAGCGTTCCGCCGTCTGCGTCCCAGGCCACCCAGGCACCCTGAGTTGCCAGCAAGCCGGTAGCAGGTATATCAAGTGATTGGCTGAGTTGCCGGATCGATCCATCCAGGAGGTTGAACTGAACAACATCTGAGCTGGTTTGATTAGGAATTGCTCTCGTTGCAAACAGGGTTTCTCCAGAAAGAGCGACCTGCCACCATTCCAACTGGTCGAAACAGTCCCGTTCCAACTCTTCACGCTTTCCAGTAGCCAGTTGCGCAATTGCCAGAACTGTATCTCCTGCTCCCCCTGGACACTTTTGGTTTGGCCCCCAATCGGATAATGTCATGGCTACCTGGCCAGCGTCCGCGCTAAAATCATAGATAACGCTGGTTCCCTGGCTTTGCGCAACCACTTTTTCAGTGCCAGTTTTGATATTAAGGGCACGAACCATCCATACATCGGGAGTTCCGGGAGTATTGCAATCCACGAAGAACAGCCAATCCCCATTGCGCTGCATCGGTAACAGGTCGAGCCGGCCATTCGGGTAACGGGTCGTTGCGATTGTTTCAGGCGTCACAGCCTGGCCAGCGTTAAGGGATTGCAGGGACTGTCTGACGATGCGGTCTCGAGTTGATATCAACCAATATATATACTGGTCATCAATCGCCAGGGAAACCGACCGGTAAGGCAATGCGATCCGCCCCTGGGGTATCGGGATTGGGAACGGTGTCAGCGAATGTGTAGATGTTGGGGTGATGGCTGGGGTAGGAAGCGCCGTTTGCGTTTCGGTGGGGGCAACGGTGGCTGTTGGTGTGGCGGTCTGGGGTAGAGGTGGCGTCATGGAAGAGCTGGTGCAGCCAGAAGAAACCGTTCCGATCAAACAAGCGAAAAAGACCAACATCGCTCTAGGCAAATTCACCGCGCAGCCTTTCCGGAAGCAGGGGGGCGATTCTTCGCATAACCGATCCCGCCGCCGCGCAATCTTTTTCTTTGCTGGTGAGGCCGCCCGGAATTTGTAGATTGTACGCCTCTCCGAAGTGCAGGCACAATGCTCCGGCCTCTTCGTAGCACCCTACCGGAACAATCGGGAAGCCCTGCTCTGCCAGCAGCAGGGTAAACCGTCCCGCGCCGGCCGGTGGCATGGCTAGCAATCCGCCCGGCTGATCGCCGCCTTCTGGCGCCAGGCCAAGGATCGCCTGCGGGTGCGACCTGGCATATGCCAGCACGCGCCGCACCGAGCGGGCGCGCGCTTTCAGATCCTGCGGCCGCGGCGGCATAGGTGGCATGGTTGTAAAACCGTATATGTCCGAAAAGCGTTTGAGTAACCAGCGGCTTCCGGCCATCCCCAGCGGGGCATACCACTTGCCGGGAAAGGTCAGTTCCCCGGTCATTACGAAATGGATTTCCGCCGGCACCGTCGCCCCCAGCGCCAGCGCCATCCACCAGGCATTGAAACCGGCACGGTAATAGTGATTGAATGAGAGGATACACGGGCCCTCTTGCGGAATATTTTCTCTTCCCAGAACTTGCAGATCTGGCTTTAACAACTCCGCACAGGCAATCCCATCTTTCTGGAAGGAATGGGCGCGCCGGAACAGGAAATCAAACGCGAGACCGGCAACCATGCCGCCCGGATAAGAATATTGCGGAAAGTTGCCGGTCATCGGATTATTCGTTTGCATGGCTTGCTAGAAGAGGATTGCCAATAATGCAGCCCTTACCACGCGTACGCTTCGGGCGCTTCTCCACCCGGTCCGGGGAAGATTTCATCCAGCCTTTTCAAGGTGGCTTCATCCAGCTTGAGCTCGAGCGCACGCAGGCAGCTGGTGAATTGATCGTCCGTACGTGGCCCGATGATCGGGGCGGTGACAACCGGGTTGCGCAGCAGCCAGGCCAGCGCCACAACGGCCGGCTCCTGGCCCATTTCTTTGCAGAATTTTTCCCACGCTTCCAGTTTCGGCCGGTTCGCCTCTACCCTTTTCTTCATCTCCTCCGAGGCGCGCCGGCCCTTTTCGATCTTATCCAGCACGCCACCCAGCAGCCCGCCCCACAGCGGGCTCCAAGGGATGACACCCAGCCCGTAGGCTTTGCAGGCTGGCAGAACTTCCAGTTCGACCGTGCGGGCATCCAGGTTGTAGAGACTCTGCTCGCTGACGAGGCCCATGAAATGGCGGTTCCTGGCAATTTCCTGTGCCTGCGTGATGTGCCAGCCGGCGAAATTGGAAGAACCGACGTAGATGATCTTGCCTTGCTGGACCAGCACTTCCATCGCCTGCCAGATCTCCTCCCAGGGGGTCAGCCGGTCCACATGGTGCATCTGGTACAGGTCGATGTGGTCGGTCTGCAGCCGCTTGAGCGAACCTTCCACCGCCTGGCGGATGTGCAGCGCCGAGAGCTTTTGCTGGTTCGGCCAGTCGCCCATGCGCCCGTTCACCTTTGTGGCCATCACCACTTTCTCGCGCCGGCCGCTGCCCTGGGCAAACCAGCGTCCAACGATTTGCTCGGTGGCGCCTTCGCCGATCTTCCAGCCGTAGACATTGGCGGTATCGAAGAAATTAATGCCGAGTTCGAGCGCCTTATCCATAATGGCGAAGGCGTCTTTCTCTTCCGTCTGGGGCCCGAAGTTCATCGTCCCCAGGCACAGCCGGGAAACCTTCAGGCCAGTCCGGCCAAGTTGTGTGTATTCCATATCTACCTCCAAAAAATTACGCTCTTAGAAAGGAAACAAATGGGAAACAGGGTTCACCAAGGTTTCTTGGTTTTTTCTTAAACCGTCGTGCACGTCGTGTCCTTTGTGTTTAATATTTTTTCAATTATTGCAATGGGCACAATTGCCGCCGCCGCAGCCCCCACAGCCAGGCTCGGACATGCCTGAAACGGCCTTTCCGCCGCTCTCGGCAAAGAAGACCGAAATCTTGCGCCGGGTATGCTCCCCGCCGCAGCTCGCGCATGTGATTGGCGCGTCGGATTGGCCCATCGGGCGGATCGTCTCGAAGGTTTTTTCACAGTCCTGGCAAACGTATTCGTAAATTGGCATAATCACCTCTATTTTTGCAGTAAGTATCTATCCAAAAATTCAGGAGGAGGTTGCATTTTGAGATGGTGCAGGGGAGCCGCACACTCTCAAAATGCGGTACTTCTGTAATTATTGGATAGTTAGTAACAATTTCCCTGCACAAACCGCAGGGCAGTGAAGCCGTTACTACATTTTACTCTTTTTTTACTTCCGGTTGAAATCCGCCGGGATCTCCCCCCAGGCCTTGGTATCCCACTTCAAAATGGGATTGGCAACGGCATGTTCCGCCAGCCAATCCTCCGCCTGGTCGATCAGTTTGAATAGCGCGGCATTCTGTTCATCGGCTGCCAGTTCGGTATTGCAGCGTTTCTTTTTGACCCAGCCGATCCCTGTGGATGAATCCGAGTAAACTGGCAGCCGGTTCTTCTGTTTTTCGAGCAGCTTTAGCGCATGCACGATCGCCAGGAATTCGCCAATGTTATTGGTGCCATGCTGGTAGGGACCCTGGTGAAAGATCTCCTTCCCGCTGTGCAGGTCCACGCCGCGGTATTCCAGAGGCCCGGGGCTGCCGGAACAGGCTGCATCCACGCACCAGCTTTCGGCGACCGGTGGATTTGGTGAGATCAGCCAATTCCCGCTGGAGGCGGGTTTTCCAGCCTGGGCGGCATACTTTCCCTTGAAAGCCTCTACGGCTGCCGCCCGGTTGGGAAAGGATTTAAAGCGTGCACCGGTGAAGCCCTGCACCTGCGCGGCGCATTCCTCCCAATTGGAGAAGATCCCGGTCTTCCGCCCTTTCCAAACTACGTAAAACTTTACCTTCTGACTCATGCGAAATTTCCTTGATCTGTCGGTCGATTCCCCAATCGCCATTCCCTATAGGTGATTTATTATTCTGCATTCTTCATTTATTTCAGTTCCTGCGCCATCGAATCCATTTCCACCAGCAAATCGGGAAGTTTATTCAAGGGCAGGTTCTCCTGGAAGAGGACGGTCATGCCGTCTTGCAGCACGTAACGGATTTTGCGCCAGGAGGCCATCTGTGGCACATTCTGGGCCTGGGGCAGCGTCGCGACGGCCGCGCCCCATTGGGGCGAAGCCAGCAGATACGAACCGACCATATCCATCACTGAATGTCGCAAAGGAAACAAACCGGTCTGCTCCACCCACTGAGCCTGGATTTGAGGGGAGAGCATCCAACGGGCAAACAACCAGGCCGCCAGTTGTTTTTCAGGAGTGGATTGCAGCACGGAATAAGATGGTCCATAAGTGACGAGCCCGCTCGTTTGGGTACCCGGGAAGGGCAGCACAGTCCACTCGTCGGAGTTTTTCAGGTTCTGCATGGATTGCATTTCCGCCGGGAGTTCGGACAGGTCGCTGCTGATAAAGAGGGCATTGCGCCGGGCAAATGAGTCAAACGGGGCCGGCTCGGTCGAGAGCCAGGCGCAATGACTGTCGAACAGGCCTTTGATGAATTGCAAGGTGGCCAGGTTCGGGTCGGTGCGCAGGGCATAGCTGCTGCCATCCGCAACCCCGCCGCCGAAGGCCAGCATCCAGGAATAGGTGGTTTGCCAGTCGGTATCCACCACCCAGCCGCCATACCCATCGTTCTTGGGATCGGCGTCTTTCAGGAAGGCGGCATTGGCGGCGCAGGCTTGCAGGCGGAATTCATCTGCCGTTGTGGGTGGGTTGGCAAAACCCAGTTCGTGCGCCCAGGTCTGGTTGTAGAAAATGAAACGGGCCGAACGTTGGGCCGGGAGGCCCAGCTGCTTTCCATTGACATTATCCTGCGCCAGGAAAATGGAAGGAATATCTGCAATGGTGTCATTTCCCAGTCCCCATTGTGGGTCGGTGAGATAGGGTTGCAAATCCACCACCTTGCCGAGCGCCTGCCATGCCAGGGTCTGTTCGGGCAGGGCCGCCACCATTTCGGGCCCTTTATTATTGCTCAAGGCAGTGTTCATCGCATCGAACAGGCTGGTGTAATCGCCATATCCACTCGGGGTCACCGTGATGCCCCACTGGTTGGTGGCATTGAACTGGGCTGCCTGGCTGGTGAACAGATCCTCGGCCGGGCCGGCAAAAGCATCCCAAACCTGGATGCTGACGCCCTTCAACGTGGCCGGGGCCAACCCGATCGTAGGGAGCGGCGTAGGCGTCCTGCTGGGAACGGGCGATGGGCTTGGACTGGCCGTTCCACCAGGAACCGGAGAGTTCCCAGGCGCGGTCGTACCGGCGGTAGGGGTGCCTGTAGCGCAGGCAGAAAACGCCAGCGTGGCAAGCAGGGTGAGGATGAGCAGGCGGTTCAATCGCATCAGGTTGCTAGAAAGTGATGAAGGGGATGGGCGCCAGGGTCACCAGGAAGATGATCAGCATCAATACGGCCAGTGCTTTGCGCCTGGAATCAAGCTGGGTGATCTGGTCAAGTGGTTCGGCATGCGAACGTCCCATCAGGAAGATCAGCACGGCCCACAGCCACCAGCCGCTCCACAGGAAACCAAGCAGGACAGTGGCAACCAGAATGACCGGCAAAATTCGGTTGACCTTTTTGCCAAAGACGGCATAGATGATATGGCCGCCGTCGAGCTGCCCGGCCGGGATCAGGTTAAGGAAGGTGACCAGCAAGCCCACCCAGGCGGCCCAGGCAACCTGGCCAATGAACACATCCGTGGAGCCCACCGGGGAGGGCTGGCCAACAAAGAAGTAGCTGACCCAATGGTAGAGCAGGGGCAGGCCGCTCAGGTTCACCGGGGCTGGCAGAAGTTTCCCAAAGACCACAAATTTCGCCAGCAGGTACAGCAGGGAATTGCCTTCGGCAAAGCCGCCCTGGACCGCCGTGACGGTCCCCAGGGTGGATTGTGACAGCCCCAATATTAATACCGGGATAGCCACCACCAGCCCGGCCAGCGGACCGGCCGCGGCCAGGTCGAACAGGGCGCGTTTATTCTTCGGGATGGATTTCAATTGGATGAACGCGCCCATCGTTCCGATCTGCGAAAATGGGAAGGGGATGAAATAGGGTAACGTGACGGCCGCGCCACGCGCCTTCCCGACGAAATAATGGCCGAATTCATGCGCCAGCAATATCGCCATCAGACTGACAGCATACGGCCAGCCGACCCATAAATGCGTGAGCATTGTCCAGATGATGCCGGGCAGATCACTTGGGACGGGGCCCTGATAGTTGTAAAGGACCCCCACAAACAGAACGCTCAGAACGGTCAGGGCAAACAGCAGGAGGTTGACCCAGACCTTGCTTGGCGTGGGGTGGATGGTACCGCGCACCAGCAGCACTACCTGGCTTTCATTTTCGAGGCGGAAGAGCGGGGTGATATCGTAGGGCTTCAGGGCTTCGGCCAATTGGTCATAAGCCTCGACCGAATCACGCAGCAGCGTGCCCCGGTAACGCAGGAAATAACCCCTGGCCGGATCGCCCATGGTGACATCCTCGTAGCGGAAGACCCGGCTGACGATGGTATTAAGAATTTCAGAATCAGGCAATGCCATTTTTCACCTATAAGTTCTCTCTAAATTAGAGAAGAATCGCATTTTGCATGTGTGCGGTCGCGTAGCATACCCGAAGGGGTGCGAAGCAACACACATGCAAAATGCGAACTCCTTGTGATCTGTTAAAAAGACAGGCGGGAGTGGATGGGGGTCGAACCCACCGCGGCCCGCAACGCGACCCGCCGCCGGTTTTGAAGACCGGGAAGCCCTCCGGGACCTAACCACTCCCGGCGACAAGCATACCCGAATGGGGGAGGTTTAGCAAGTAGTACTTAAGCGGAAGATTAAAAGCAGCGGTTTTTTGGACCGTTGGTAAGCTTAGTGGTTCTTTAGCGGGATAACTGACCACCAAGCCTCCACAGGTTTTATTGGTTATTACCAAAAACTTTGTGCCTTGGTGGTGGAAAGTTCTGTATATATTTTTTTATCCTGGATAAAAAACCCTATTTAATTGGAGAGTAGTACTCTTTCCACATCTTCCCGTAGCGTTCGGCTTCTTCCGTCCAGCGCGCATCGTTCCAGCCCAATTCCGGTTGGACAATTTTCCGGATATTTTCCATTTCGACCATCCCGCCTTCCGGCAGGTTGATATTCAAGCGCACCCGGCGGCCCAGCAAATCGTCCAGGTGGACTACCCCCTCGCTGCGGGCGGCCCAGCGTAGTTCTGCCCAGAGCGAGGGACTGGGGGCCATCGTGCGCAGTTCGCCCGGCTGGGCCGCCTTAACCAGGTTGCAGGCTTCCGCGCCGTAGCGTCCCAAAAGGCGCAGGCGAAATTCCGGCGGCACGTCGCAAAGACTTGTTTCCGGCGCGAGCGGGTCGAGCACCCGCTCGTTGCTGCCCAGGTGCGGATGGTCGGGTAATGAAAGGCGTAACGCCCGCAGCGCCTTCTGCGCCATCAGGCGGAACGTGGTCAGTTTGCCGCCGCTGACGGTCAGCAGCCCGGATTCGTTCCACAGCACGAACTCGCGGCTCTCTTTGGATGGGTCGCTCTTGCCGGTGTTGACGACCGCCCGCACCCCTGCCAGTGTGGATTGCACATCTGACTGCGTCAGGCCCAGGCCCGGGAAAGCATGCTGCACCGCCTGCATCAAGTAAGCGGATTCGGCCTGGCTGATGCGCAAGTCGGTGGATGGGGCGGTCTGATGGTCCACATCGGTGGTGCCCACCAGCGTCACGCCTTCCCAGGGGAGCACGTAGACCGGGCGGCTGTCGGCCGGGTGCAGGAAGGTGACGGCGCGTGTCAGCGGGAGCCTGGATTGGGGCAAAAATATGTGACTTCCGCGCAGCAGGCGCAATCTGGCACGTGCTCCTATCGTCCGGCTGAGCGCACGTGGAGAAACCTGGCTGCGCATTTCGTCGGCCCAGGCACCCGTCGCGCTGACTACGGCACGGGCGTGCACCTCCATGGTTCGTCCGTTACCTTCCAGATCCCGGATTGCCACACCGGTCACGCGGTTCCTGGTCAAAAGCAGCCCTTCGACGCGGGCATAATTCAGCGCCAGAGCCTCTTCCCGGGTGGCCTCCTGGAGCACTCGCAGCACCAGCCGGGCATCATCCGTCTGGGCATCGAAATACCTGAAGCCGGAGATCATCTCTGGGGAGGTCAATTGGGGCACAAGCCCGCGCAGACCGTCTGGATCGTAAGAAGCATGGTTCCATTTGAGAGCCATGATGTCGTACATGGTTAATCCAAGGCCGAATACCCACCCAGGCGTAGGATCGCTGCGGAAATTGGCCATCACGAAGGGCAGCGGCGTGATCAATCCGCGGCCTTCCTTGAGCAGGTGCTCGCGTTCGTGGACGGATTCCCAGGTCAGTTTTACCTGGGCGTTCTTGAGATAACGAAGCCCCCCATGAACCAGCTTGGAGGAACGGCTGGATGTGCCCGAGGCAAAGTCGCCCTGCTCGAACAGGATTGCTTTCAGCCCGGCGCGTGCCGCCTCGCGCAGGATTCCCGCGCCGGTGATGCCGCCGCCAATAATGATTAAATCAAATTCCCGGTCCAGTTGCGACCAGATCCGCTCACGCCAGTTTTGATTCCACATCGGAGCCTCAGTAGTAAAACGAAAAACGTAATTCGTAATGCATAATGCGGTAAACGTAGCCCCCTTTCGTTTTACGCATTCCGTTTAATTCATTGCCTGCCGCAGCCATCCAGCCACTTCTACCCGGTTTGGAAAGCGCCCGGTACAGACCACTTTTCCGTTGATAACCAGCGTCGGCAAAACGAGGGTGAAGGCAACCTTGCCAATTTCTGCCGCTTCACTGACATCGCTAATGCTGACTTCCAGGTTGGGATCTTGCTGGAGGAGTTCCTGGTACGCGGCTGTCACCATTCGCCGGACTGCGTAGCGTTCGGGAGCCCCAAGGCTGAGGATTTTGATGTTGAGCACGTTGTTATTCCTCCTGGCTAGATTGAAAGCAACTTGCCCGGATTCATCATTCCTTGCGGATCAAACAGCCGGATGACAAACTCCAGCGTTTGCATCCCGAGTGGTCCCTTTTCCGCGGCAAGGTAGGCCGCGTGGTCCAGGCCGACGCCATGCTGGTGCGAGATGGTTCCTCCATGGGCCAGAATGACCCGGCTGGCGGCGGATTTCAGCACCTGCCAGCGCCGCAGTGTTTCATCAGGAGCATGCGCACGCCGGAACAGGTAGGTGATATAGATGCTGGCCCCATCTTGATAGACATGCGAGAGATGTGCGAAGACGAGCACGCGTTCCCCGATACCCGCCAGTCCTTCCCGGATCACTTTCTGTACTTCTTGCGCGGTTGCCGCCACCTCTGACCAGGGGATGGCAGTTTCCAGCGTATCCAGCGCATAGCCGGCTTCCCAGAGCGTATTGCGCAGGTAGGGCGAATAGAAGCGGGATTTCCGCCACATCCTGCCAATGGCCGTCCCGGTCATCAGGCCGCTATGTGCCCGGATGATTTCCAATGCTTCCAGACGCGCCTGGGTGGCCTGGCGGCGTGTACCGGTCACGCCGAAGACGAGCAGGGCGCGCTCTTCGCCAAACCCAACCGCCCGTAGCCCGCGCCCGGCCCACTTGACCAGGTCATCCCGTCCGGAAAGCGCCAGGGTGGTGGTGGTCTCCAATGCATTGCTCATGCGCAGCATGGAAACGCCAATGCCGGCCTGGGCAATTTCACGCACTGCGGTTGTGCCCTCTTCCCAGTCGTGAAAGAAGACGCCATAAAATGCCTCGAACTCGGGCATGCGGCGCACGCGCAACGTGGCGCGCGTCAGCACGCCCAGGCGTCCTTCCGAGCCGAGCACGATCTGCTTCAAGTCTGGCCCGGCCGCCGAGGCCGGGTGGACGGGCAGATCCAGCGCGCCAGCAGGCGTTTCGACATGCCCGCCGGCGAACAGGGCTTCAATGCGCCCGTAGTGGTAGGATTGCTGCCCGCTGGAACGGGTGACGACCCAGCCGCCCAGCGTGGAGAGCTCGAAGGATTGCGGGAAATGCCCGAGGGTATAACCCCGTTCATTTAATTGCTTTTCGATCTCCGGCCCGCTCACGCCTGCCTCGAAAGTCGCCAGGTGCGAGGTTTCATCCAACGCCAGCAGGTGATTGAGGCGGGAAAGGTCCATGGTCAGGACGGGCGTTTCGCCGGGTTGGGGATTAATGTGGCCGACCACGCTTGTCCCGCCGCCAAAGGGGATCAGCTTTACACCGGTCTTTCTGGCGTAATCAAGCAGGCTAAGTACATCCTCGTCCGAGACCGGGTAAGCCACGCCATCCGGGAAGGTTCGGATCTGCCCGGAGCGCAGCGCAATCCAATCGGGCAGGCTCTGCCCGCGGGCGTGCCGCAGGCGTTCTTCCGGATTGGTGGAGATGAGCGAGTGAGAGGCGAGAGTGGCTGGCGGAACAGCCTGAATGACTTGGGCGAGCGGTGCATCCTGCAGATGCAATCCTTCGCCCGCCAGGTCTGCCAGGTAGCGGGCGGCCGAGCCAGGCAGCGGGTAGGTGGTGGCTTCATCGCCCCAGCCGTTCCAGCGTTTCATATTTGACCTCGTTTGTGCCAGATTTCACTTGGATTCTACTCCAAAAAAATCTCCCGCCGGCACCGACCGACGGGAGAAAACGTGTATTCAATACCTGTAAAAGGTTGTACCTGCCATTTTGTTTACCAGCAGGTACTTCTCAAAAGAAAATATTAATAAGTGGGCGTTGGAGCCATCGTTGTGCCCGAGGCAGGCATCGCGCCTGAAGCCTGCATTCCGTCAGGCGTTACTGCATACCAGAGCGACTTGTAGGCCTGACCGTTGGTATCCCCGGCGGCCATATCCTTGGCGTACGTATACAGCGGCCAGCCATTATAGGTCACCTGCATCGAGCCATCCGAGCGCGTCAGGGTGCCCAGCATGGAAGCGGTCACGCCCGTTCCGGCGGTAGGAGTTCCATTGGTCAGTAACGGGACCCAAACGGAGGTGCAGCTACCCGTGCAAGCGCTTACGGCCGCAGAGCTGCTGGTTCCCTGGGTATCCTTGGTAAAGGCATATAATGTCCAACCAGAGGCGTTGACCAGGAAGGAACCCAGGCTTGCATTCTGGCCGACATTAACAGCAGCTGCCGAGGTTGGCGTGGCCATGGGTGCCATCGTGGCAGTTGCTACAGGCATGCCAGTCGCGGTTGCCATGGGCATTGCAGTTGCAACTGGCGCAGAAGTGGCAGTAGACCCTGTGACCGGAATTACTGTTGCGGGATTGGCGGTCGGCGTTGCGGATGCACATGCCGAGAGTACAATTGAAACTATGAGCAGAGTGGAGAACAAGATTTTGCTTTTCATGACGATCCTCCTTGCAGTGAATTGAGGCTTTTCTTTGCCTCTTGAATGGGTGGTGTAAGAGCTTATATTATTCTATATTTATTAAATTTACCTTAATTATCATATTAATCATTGCTAAGAGAAACCCTTTACAAAAACAGGAACTTTTATCTAAAAAAACTCCCGCCGGTTTATTTCGGCGGGAGAGCCGGGCATGGATTTGCGCTCTTACTCTTTGAAAATGAGTGAACAGCAGGTCAACGCCCCCTCGGCCTTGGCCAGCTCGGACTGGTCCACCAGGATTGGATGAATGCCGGCTTCTTCCAGTCGCTGGAGAGTCTTCGGGTAAGCCGGCTGGTAGAGCATGGCCTGCCCGACCAGCAGGATATTGGCGGCATACGGTTCGCCTGGGTTCACGTCGATGAACTGCATCCCAGGAAACTCCCCTTTTTCGACCCAGGCCGGGTTGATCAGCAGGGTGTCTCCTGCCACTTGTGTAACAGCCGATTTCAAGTGCAGGCAGCCGGTGACCGGCACACCCCGCACTGAATAGCCAAATGGTTCCAGGAAAGCCTGCATCTGGTCGATGGCGGAATGGTTCGAGCGCGTTGATTGTCCGACCCAGATGCGTTTGCCAACCACCAGTACATCCCCGCCATCCACGGTACCGGGAGCCTGGATCGTATGCAGGCTGCGGTAGGGAGCCAGCGCCCGCGCAACAGATTCGCTCTCAGGCTTGCGCGAATCGGCACCGGGGCGGGTGATGATGGCGCACTCATCCAGCACTACGGCCGCATCCTCCACGAAGACCGCATCCGGCAGGTCGGGTTCTTCGGGCAGTGCCAGCACTTCCACGCCCAGCGATTTTAGCGTTTCTTCGTAGGCATGATGCTGGGCGCTTGCGCGTTTCAGGTCGATCGGAACACGTGCGAGGTTGGTGAGTTCGCAGCGGTCGATGCTCCGGCTGACCGGGCGAGTAATGGCAATGATTTTTTTCATAAACTTTGCTAGAATTTCAAATGTTTGACGGTCAGACCGTCGTTGATGATTTCCTTGAGCGAGTCGATCCCGATCCGTAAATGCAGGCTGGCAAAATCTTCCGTCACCTTTTTGTCTGACTGGGTTGTCTTGATGCCATCCGGTTCCATCGGCTGGTCGGAAACCAGCAACAAAGCCCCGGAGGGAATCTTGTTGTAGAAGCCGGTGATGAAGAGTGTGGCCGTTTCCATATCAATCGCCATGGCACGGATTTTTAGCAGGTATTTCTTGAATTCCTCGTCGTGTTCCCAGACCCGCCGGTTGGTTGAATAGACCGTCCCGGTCCAGTAATCGCGCTGATAATTGCGGATCGTGGTCGAGACGGCTTTCTGCAGGTTGAAAGCTGGCAGCGCCGGTACTTCCGGTGGAAAATAATCGTTGGATGCGCCATCGCCGCGGATGGCCGCGATTGGCAGGATGAACTCGCCCACACCTGGCCTGGCTTTCAACCCGCCGCATTTGCCCAGGAACAGGCAGGCCTTTGGCTGGATGGCCGAGAGCAGGTCCATCACGGTGGCGGCATTGGCGCTGCCCATCCCGAAATTGATGATGGTAATCCCGTCTGCGGTTGCGTTTGGCATGGGCTTGTCTTCGCAACAGACGCGCGTCCCGTGCATCTCGGCAAACATGTGCACATAGTTGCTGAAATTGACCAACAGGATATATTTGCCGAAATCCTCCAGCGGCGTGCCGGTGTAGCGTGGCAGCCAGTCCTGGACAATTTCTTTTTTCGTCTTCATGCGGTCTCCCACACCTGGTAAAGGCCCAACAGCCCGTTCGTGCCATCCGAGCGGAATGTCTGGCGCACTCTGAAGCCGCTGGCCGCGGCCAGCGCCTCCAACTCGGCCTCGTAGAAATGGTGTACGTAACGCAGCCCGCGCCCGCCGCTGCGCCAGTCCAGCAGGTAATCGCCCGGTTCCACTTCCTCCGAGCTGAGCCCCGCATCCTCCCAGGGCTGGATGCGGTCCTTGAGTTTTTCGCTGTTCATGAATTGCCACTCGGAATGGATGAACCGCCCGCCACCCCGCAGCATGGCGCGTGCTTTATTCAAAATCGCCAGGCGCATCTCCTCTCCCGGGATATGGTGCAGGGTCGCAAAGGCGGTCACCAGGTCAAAAGGTTTGCTCAGGGAGGCCAGGATCTTTTTATCCCAATCCGCGCCGGCCAGGTCAGCGCGAATAAAAGTAGCCGGAGCGTCTTCCCAGCCATGACGGGCCACCTCCAGGAGCGGCGGGCTGAAATCCACCCCTGTGAAGGGACCATGGTGTCCGCGCCGCATCAGTTCGCGCGCCAGCTCGCCATTGCCGCAGCCCAGGTCCAGGATGGATTCATCGCCCGCCAGACCGTCCACCACCCGCAGCACCCCCGGCTGTAAATGCAGCCGCGTGGAAGAAAACTCGTGCCCGAAGGTCTGGTAGAATTGTTTATTCAGCTTAAGCAACCGTGCGACTGTCTGGCTTTTCATATTCAGTCTCATTATACTGTGTGAAGGTAACAATTTAATAAACTGGGGAGATGGCAGCTCCATCCCCCCGTGAGAAACCTGTGTGAAATAGTGGTTAAGAAAAGTTCCTTTCAACAACTTCGGGCCCTGACACCCGAAAAGCTGGCCCTGGCGCGCCTGATCCTGGATGATGTGCGCGCCGGGTTCCCGGTGATGGAAGCGGTGCGCCGCCACCCGGAGGCTGCCGGCCATATCAATAAGTCCACCCTGGTGGCTGCCTACACTCAATTGATCGAGCGCGGCGAATGGCAGGTGGACGAGCAATTACTGGCAACCATCCGACTGAAACCGGTCCGAACCCTTTCGGGTGTGACCACCGTCACTGTATTGACCAAGCCTTATCCGTGCCCCGGGAAGTGCATCTTCTGCCCGGACGATGTCCGCATGCCGAAATCCTACCTGCCGGATGAGCCCGGTGCGATGCGGGCTCTGGAGCATGGCTTTGACCCGTATACCCAGGTGAAATCCCGCCTGGAATCGCTTACCGCGGTCGGGCATCCCACCGACAAGGTGGAACTGCTCATCCTGGGCGGCACGTTTTCCTCCTACCGGCGGGATTACCAGGAATGGTTTGTGCAGCGCTGTTTCGATGCGATGAATCCCGCCAACCCAGCCCCCTCCCCCTTGGGCGGAGAGGCTGATGTGAGGGAAGAGTCAGGGCTGAAAGAACACCACCTGATCAACGAATTTGCCTTGCATCGCAACGTTGGCTTATCAGTGGAAACCCGCCCTGATGAAGTCAGCCCGGCTGAACTGGCCTGGTTCCGTTCGCTGGGCGTGACCAAAGTCCAGATGGGTGTGCAGAGCCTGGATGATTTCATCCTGGAGCTTAACCAGCGCGGCCATACAGTTGCCGAGGCTCACCGCGCCACGGCATTGCTGCGAGCGGCCGGCTTCAAGATCGTATTGCATTGGATGCCCAACCTGCTGGGTGCAACCCCTGCTTCCGATCGGGCTGATTTCCCGCGCCTGTGGGAAGGACTCTGCCCGGACGAGATTAAGATCTATCCCACCCAGTTGCTTGAAACCGCCCCGCTCTACAAATACTGGCAACGCGGCGAATATCATCCCTATTCAACGGAGGAATTGATCAATCTGCTCGCGGATGTGAAGGTTACCATCCCGCGCTATTGCCGCGTCAACCGGGTCATCCGCGATATTCCCTCGCCGCACGTCGTGGCAGGCAACCGGCGTAGCAGCCTGCGCCAGGATGTCCATGCGGAAATGGCCCGGCGCGGTACCCATTGTGACTGCATCCGCTGCCGTGAAGTGGGGGCAGGGAAGGTGGATACGGCTTTGCTGCGCCTGGATGATCTGGTCTACCATCCGGATGGAGCTGAGGAACATTTCCTTTCCTTTGTCACCCCAGATGACAAAATTACCGGTTTTCTGCGGCTTTCCCTGCCTGGCCCGGAATCTTCCGTAACCGGTTTTAGCGACCTGGCCGGGGCAGCCATCATTCGTGAGGTCCATGTTTACGGGCAATCCCTGGCGGTGGGGGCCGAGCAAAGCGGCGCCGCGCAGCATGCCGGGCTTGGCAAACGCCTGATGGCAGAGGCCGGCCGGATCGCCAGAGAAAAAGGCTACCGCCGCATGGCAGTCATCGCGGCGGTAGGGACACGACAGTATTATTTGGAACGCGGCTTCGAACGGGGAGAACTCTACCTGGTGAAAACCATTTAAGGCTACTTTGTGCCTTTTTCCCAATCGGCAACTGCCTGCCGGATGAATGTCTTGACCTCTGGGTCGGCAACGGCATCCAATCCTTCATAATTATTTACTCCATCTTTCACAATGACAATACCGCCGGGCCCCTCAACCAGTTGGATGCCGCGCTCTTTGAACGCGCTGGTTGCTAGCTTTTCCTGCAGCACTTTATCGATTTGTAGGATGATACTGTCAAGCACCGGCGCAGGTTCGGGCTTTTCATCAACCTGCAGGCCGTTCTTCTGTTGCGTTTTTTGCGCCTGAGCCACAATGGTGGGAGCGGTCGTGGCCGGGCGGAGCGGCGGCTGGGAGGGTTCTGGTTTGGGCGCCACCGGCCGCGTGGTTTCCAGCCATGGACGCAGGTCCAGCACCAGGGCCAGCAGGCGCTGGTACTGTTCGGGTTTGAGTGCGGTTTTATCGTTCATGCGCATGCCATCCATCCCCAGCCAGACCTGGTTGCTGCTCGTCCGCCAGGCGCTTAATACTTCAACATCACTCTCCTCGGCAAGTTTGTCTTTTTCGGAGACAGGCGCGGCAAGAGGCTCCATGGGAGCTGGACGCGGGAGGGGGAGTGGATCTACAGAGGAACGATCTTTTTTTAAAGCACGTTCGATTAACCCCCCGGCGGCTGCACCGACACAGAGAATCACCACGAATAAGAAAATGATGGCACCATTGATATGCATAAGTTCAACTCCTTACGAATGCTCGCGCAATACATACTGGCTCTATTTTACAGGATTTTACTATTTCGTGAGTATCTGGCATGCCGGACAAATATGGGTGCCGCGCTGGCCGACCACGATCCGCTCGATTGTGGTACCGCACACCGGGCAGGCTTCGCCCTGACGGCCATACACCCGAAAATGGTTCTGGAAGTCGCCCCCTCGGTAGACCCAGTCTATGCTGGCGCCATTGCGCCGGATGCCTTCTTCCAAAACTGCCCGGATCGACATCTGCAGGATCTCGGCCTCCTCTTTTGTGACCGCATCCGAGGAAGTCAATGGATGCAGCCTGGCCATGTGCAAAGCTTCGTCCGTATAGATATTCCCCAGCCCGGCCAGGAAGGACTGGTCCAGCAGGAGCGGCTTGAGTTGCCGGTGCTGGGTTTGCAACGCGGTATACAGCCAGGCCGGGGTAAACGTGTCCGAGAGCGGCTCTGGACCCAGGTTCTTGAAAATCTCGGCAGGATCCTCCACCAGCCAGATCCGCCCGAATTTGCGCGGATCAGAAAAAACCAGTGTCCTATCATCCGTCAGCTTCAAGACGAGCCGGTCGTGCTTTGCGGGCTGATACCCCCCCAGGACCACCAGCAAGTCTCCGCTCATGCGTAAATGGATGATGAGGTGTTCTCTCGACAACTTGATCTGGATGAACTTGGCCCGACGAAAAATATCCTGGATCTGTTGATCCCGGATATGCTTTTGAAAGATGGCCGGAGATGGCGAGACCAGCGATCTATCCCAGAGCAGGTTGCTGGAAAGGATATTCTTACCCAGCAGCGCCGGGCGCAGGTTGCGGATGATGGTCTCGACTTCAGGGAGTTCAGGCATTTGGGCCAGTTATTTCAGGGATTAAGGTGTGGGTACACCCGGAATGCCCTGCTTTAAGACTGTCAGGATGAGGATGAAATAAATGCACACGATTGGGATGGAGATAATTAATTGAGCCACAAAGTAATGCCCCCAGACGGTGAAGGCCCTTTGAAGGAAACTGGTGCTGATAAGTCCGGTCTTGGGCAGCATTTTGGCGGCATCCCCGCCCATTGCATTGACGTAGCGCGTGAGCAACTCATTCTCAATTTCCAATGCTTTCACTCGCTTTTCCATGGCATCCAGGTAGCTGGTCAGTTCGTTCATATTATTGAATTGAGCAGGCATGATCACTCCTTTGACTTTACAAACGGCCGAAGATCTTTCCACCCGTAGGCAACTTCGAGCAGAACCTGGCTGCCTATTTCAACGGGCTTCTCGCGCAGGAATTCGCCGCCGGCTGCTTCATAAAATTTACGGGCTGGCAGGTTATCTTTCAAGACCCATAACAACATGGCTGAAAAACCGCGCTCGACCAATTCACGCATAACGATCTTCATCAGCTTCTGTCCCAGACCCTGGCGCTGCGCCTGTTGTAAAAGGTAAATTGCGTAGAGTTCTCCCTTGTAAATGGGGTCACCTTCACGCTCCGGCCCGGCTGAAACGAAACCAACCAGCTCCCCCGGACTTGATTCGGCAACATACAGAAAACTGTTGTTGTGCGGGTCACTGAGATTCTGGCTCCAGACTTGCGCGCGGCGCTCATAGGTGAGCGTAGCTAGGAAGGAATCGGCAATCAGGCTTTTATAGGAACTGTGCCAGGAATCAACCTGGACTTTGCCGATCCCAAGAGCGTCTTCGAGCCTGGCCGGACGGATGGTGGCGATCATGTTTAAACCATTTTCAAAAGTCATTCGTTAATATGGTAAATCTTCCAGTCTGATGACCCAACATTTTTGACAAACGAGTAATTGGAGCAGATATCTTTCATAACCTCTTCCATACCGGAAAGGAGCGGCTGGGCCGGCATCACACAGGTATGATCGGCGGTGATATTGATAAAAGGCGTATCGCCTGTGTAAATAATCAGCACAGGCTTTTTTGTCTGCAGATCGTTCATCAATTCGGAGCTAAGGGCTTTTCCTCCATAACCCTCCGTGTAGAAAGTATTTTGGAAATACGTGTAGCGAACGGGGGTACTTCGGTCTGAAAGGAAATTAATTAACGGTTCAGACCCCCAAACCAGCACTTTTTCATCCGGGCTGGTATTCGCGACAATGTAATTAACGGCCTGCCAAATTTGATCATTTGCAATTTCTCCTGGCCTGAACATGACGGGCATGGAGTTGATCGGGTTATAGAACAGGGTCAATCCAATCCCGATGGCCCAGCCCAGTACCAGCAGGATATTAGCGGCAGGCAGTTTCCAGGAAAGCAACAATTTTTTGATCTGGTCGGCCAGGAAAGCATACAGCACAATGCAAATTGCACAGATGGCCATGTAGTAGTGCAGGTAGGAACGTTCGGAGAAGTTAACTAATACTACTTCCAGCGGATACCAGAGAACAGCCACCGTAATGAGGGTCGTAGCCGCAGTGGGAAGACGAAAGGTTGTTTTCTCCAGCCTGGGGAGTACCCATCTTGGAAGGAGTTTGAAAAGCTGCAGGATTGCCAGGCCGGTCAGGATCGCCCCCAAAGCAATCGCGGATTGCCTGAGCAGACCAAAGCCCCCCGTAGATCCGGGAAGGATGTTGCCAAAGGTCCCCGCTGCCAGCGCAAGGATTCCGCCCGTCAAAAGAACCCAACCAGTCCAGCGGTTCTTCAGAATCCCTGCGATTGTCCAAGCCCCATGCTGGAGCAGCAGGAAAAGCGCCAGTAACCATACTGGAATCAATAATAACAACAGCGGGATGGATCTAAAGAATTGCAGGGTATCCCCCAGCCCTTTGAGATGTTCCAACAGCCCCAGGTGGGAATAAACCATTCCGTAAACGAATACCCCATCCCAAAATCCAGGCAATATGCCCTGGATTGCCATGATTACCACAAACACGATACTGACTCCCAGCCCACCCAATGCAATAAATGCAAGTTGTATAAAAGGCTTCCAGGAATGGATCAGAATGGCACGCAGTATCAAATATAAAGCGATGGCAATGCTTATACTGATAAAACTCTGCTGTAGAAAAAGGAGAATTCCTTGCGCCATTCCACAGGCGAATGCCGGCCAGAACCCCCATTTTTGTTCGGCTTGCAACAGGAAGAAAATGCAGGCGAATTGGAAAGGAATGGCATATTCCTCCGTATAGTTGCCGCCATGTAATGTAAGCAACAGGATGGCCAGGCCTGAGACAATACCCAGAGTGGCGGCAATATCGCCAAAGGATCTTTTTAGAATAACAAAGGCCAGCAGGACCGAAGCCAGGATCGCAACCACCTGGAAAATCCATATTCCCCATCTTGAACCGCTTGAGATCCACAAACCAAAAGCATTCAAAAAGAAGATCAGGGGTGGTTTGTCATCCCATACATTCTTGTAGAGTAAATCCCCTTTCAGAAGACGCGCACCGGCATATAAGAAAAAACCAGAATCCCGTGGCGGGGTATTTTGGATTAAAGGCGAAACAGGCAGCAACGGCACTATTGATAGAACCAATAGCAAGATAATCAGCCAATAATTTGATGCTATCTTTTTAAGCATGATGATTATCTTGTATCCTTTTGTCATGAAAAAACATCTTGGATTTATTTCTCATTCATTGAACATCTGCCCAACACTGCGGCCTTCATGGGCGCGCCGGATGACTTCGCCCAGCAACGGCGCCACGGTCAGGATGGTGAGCCGTTTGCCGAACGTCTCGCGTTTTTCGAGCGGGATCGGAATGCTGTCGGTGGTGATAAATTCGGTGACTGGCAGGGCAGCCAGTCGTTCTGCCGCATCGGCCGAGAAGATCGGATGCACAAAGGTGACATAAACGCGCCGGGCGCCATTCTGTTTGACCAAATTGACCGCCTGAGCGATGGAACCGCCCGTGTCGATCTCATCATCCACCAGAACCACATCCCGGTCTTTCACATCGCCGATGATGGTCAATGCCTGCGCTTTGGCGTCATTCGCCACCCGGCGTTTTTCTATGAAGGCTATTGGAGCGTCAATCCCGTAGGCAAAGTTGCGCCCTTTCTTGGCGAAGCCGAGGTCCACGGTGACGACCACCGGGTCTTTGAGATACGGGCGCAGATTTTCCTTCACGTAATCTACCAGGATGGTGGAGGCGTTCAATACATCTCCGGGCACGGAGAAAAAGCCCTGGATTTGATAGGCGTGCGGGTCGAGCGTCATATAGCGGTCTGCACCGGCGATCTGGATAATATCGGCCACCAGGCGGGAGGTGATGGGGATGCGTGGCTGGTCTTTTTTGTCCGAACGTCCATAGCACAGGTAAGGCACTACCGCGGTGATGCGGGCGGCCGAGTCCAGCCGCAGGGTCTGCAGCAGGATCAGCAGTTCCATCAGGTTGCGGTGGACTGGCGAGGCCGTGTGCTGGATCACATAAACATCCTGGCCGCGTACGCTGCTGTGGAGCTTGACGAACAGGTTCTCGTTGGGAAACTCAATGATATCCCGGCCGCACAGGTTTTCGCCTAAATAATCGGCCACCTTCTGGGATAGTTCCGGGCTGGCTGTTCCGGCATACAGTTTGATACCGCCATAAACACGTAATTCGCTGGATTGGTTCATCATCTCTACCTATTTTTTAGGATTCCACTCAGCGCGTAGAACGCTCATGAGTAGCACATCACGATACCTGCCGTTCTGGAAAGTCCCCTCTCGAAACCGCCCTTCGTGGATGAAACCCGCTTTTTCGTATGCTCGTATGCCACCCTTGTTGGCCTCGTCGACGCGCAAGTAAATCCGGTTAAGGTTCAATGTGTCGAAGCCGAGCACCAGCAGCAGCCGCATGACTTCCGTTCCGTAGCCCTTGTTCCAAAAGGATTTATCGCCGATAAATATACCCACCTCTGCGCTGCGGATGGTCGGGTCTATTTTCATGAAGCTGCAATTGCCAACCAGCCGCCAAACCCCGTCGCCCCCTGCAGGTCCATTCTCGCGGATTTCAATTCCGAAGGGTTGTTCGTTGGCGGGCAGTTTTAGCGTATTCTCGAACCATTGTTCCTCATTCGCCTGCGAGATGGGCAAATTGATTGACAGGTAACGATAGACATCCGGGTCGTTCAACCATTCGACAAATTTTGGGGTATCACTGCGTTCGTTGCGGCGCAAGCGAATACGTTCACCGTAGATCATGCGGCACTCCTGGGACCTGGGATAGGACCATCGATATGGCTTTTTGCAGACACTGAGGCGACTTCCAACCCCGCTGATTGGGGAATCGCTCCGGTTACTTTTATGGCAGGAAAGGTTCCTCAATTCGGGAATTAACAGGATTATACTATCCTTGGCATGGCGTGCGGGAGATTTGGCTCCTGGGATATTGTCTCGAAGCAGGTAAAAAAGAGTGCAGCAGGCGAACCTGCTGCACTCTCAAAATGGGAATTCTTCTTGTATTTTTAGATGGTGCTATTCTCTGCCGGGGCCGGTTCTGGTACTTCTGCCGCCTTGGCAGCCATCATGCTATCGCTGAATTCTTTCAATCCGGGTTGGGGCACTGCCCACAATGTCACCAGCAGGATCAATGTGCCGGCGCCGGCGAAGAGCCACGTCAGACTCCAACGGCTGACAACGCCGGAGATAGCCTGAGAGATGGGCACCAGCCCGGTATTGGATAGCATCATCATGCTCATCATCCTTCCCAGCATGGCCTTGGGGGTGCGCAGTTGCATCCAGGTGAACAGGGTGATGGAAATGTAGCCATTGCCCAGGCCGAGCATCAACATCAGTGCAAAGTCCACCCAGGTCGAGCGGAGGAACCCAAAGGCACCCAGCACCAGCCCGAAGACAACCATCAATGCGATCAGGAATACCCGCATGGCATTTCCACTCGGGCGGGGCAGTGCTCCAGACAGCAGGTAGCCGGCCAGGTTGCCGCCTGAATAGGCTGATATTAATAGTCCGAAGGCTACTGCTCCTTCAGGCAGACGCTGGTTGGCCAGTACCGGGATGCCCACCAGGAGCGGGCCAACGAACAGGAAATTCAAAGCCATGATGACCAGGAATACCAGGCGCAACGGTTTATCGTCCCATAGATATTTAACTCCCGCCAGAATGGAGGCCCAGACGGTTTCCTTTCCAGAAGAGTCGGCTGCTCCCCCCTGAGGCTTGCCTCCGCCGCGCATAATCCAGAGGGTGACCGCCGAGACGGCGAAACTGAAGGCGTCCAGCGCGAATGCCAGGCCTATCCCGAGCGGTGATTTGGAAAACCTTCCGATCAGTATCCCGGCAATCGTCGGGCCGATGAAGCCGACCAGTTGGCTAACTCCCATCATGACCGAGTTGCCGGCCTGCAGATCCTGTTCCGCTACCAGCATCGGCACAATACTATTGCCGGCCGGGATGGCAAAGCCGGCCACCAGGCCGAACCCCAGGCCGAAAGCATACAGCATCCACATCTGGACGGTACCGGTGAAGACCACCATGGCCATCAGGGCGGTCAAAACAAAGCGGATAACATCTGAGATCAGCATGATCACGCGCGGTGAAATGCGGTCGGTGATGGCTCCGCCTAAAAGCATGAATATGGCACGTGGTATGCCTTCCAATGCCAGGACAATTCCAAGGGCCAGCGGGTCGCCGGTTAGCTTGAGCACCAGCCAGGGCGTTGCGATCAAGGCGAACTGGTCACCCAGCATGGAGGTTGTCGCGCCGGAAAACAGCAGCCGGAAATCGCGTAATGAGAATACGACTGCCATCGGATTTTTCTTGGGAGGGGTTTCTTTCATGATCAGGATTCCTTTCCTCAGGTATGGTAATCTAAATAGGCAAAACCAACCTGTAAAGTAGCTAACCATGCACTACTAAACGGATACCAGATTTCTATACGTAATTATCATCCTTTGGTGTCAGGTACCCAGGCTTACCCATGGGTCATGGCAGCAGTCCGTAAAGGAATATATAATTCTATTGTCAATTGAATGGGATAAATTGAAAGGATTATTTTTCTGCCCTGAACCGAAGCCCGGTTTGGGATAATCATTCCACAAATTAATGAAGAAGGAGACTTTTTTGATGAAACGCCTCGTGCTTCCCCTCGTAATCATCTCCATCCTGATGTTCGCCTGTAGCATTTCGTCCAAACCCACTGCCCCAGTGGCGACGATTGTATCAGCAGCGACCTCCCAACCTATCGTATCGGAAACTCCTGCTGCGACGGAAGCCCCCCAGCCAACGAATACCTCCGTGCCAAAAACCAACGTCGCCTGTAATGAGCTGACGCTCTTCCTTGACCCGGCACTGGCCTCCGGTTTCAATTGTCAAAGCGTGGCGGAAGCGGGCGACCCAAGTGCCCCGGGATTTGCGGTTAACCCAAAATACACTGAAATTACACTGACAGGCTATATTCTTTCAGATCGTTTCTTCACTCCCCATATTGATATCTACCCTGTCCAGCGTTACAGCCAGCTTGTCCCGGACGTAATCCCCACCCAGGTGGCAGCCCTACAGGCTCTGATCGCAGGCGGTCCCACTGGGACGAAGGGACTGCCGTTTCTGCCCATTTTCAATGCCGGCCAGGAATTCTTTGCCATGTACCAGGTCCTTCCTTTTGCAAGCGGGAATGGCATCCGCTTTCTCGCACAATACAGTCAGTACGCCGACCCGATCAATAATCATGAAGTCTTCTATACCTACCAGGGCCTGACCAGCGATGGGAAGTACTGGATTTCCGCCACTTTGCCCATTTCCAACCCGCTCCTGCCTGCGGATGGCACGAATCCTCCCAATTCGCAGAATTGGGATAGTTATCTTGCTGCTCTGGTCACCCAGCTAAACGCTCAGCCGCGGGAAAGTTATTCTCCTACAATAACAATGCTAGACGCGCTTATTGCCAGCATCTCGATCCATTGAGGCAGCTAATCTGAAACGAAAAAACGCCCCGAAGGTTTAAGAAAAGGGCCAACCTCCTCAAAAAACTTTGGGACGATCTTCTTGTCCTTTGGGTGAACTCTTTTATGAATACTTCATGGCGCTTAGCTTCGCCAATCTTCTCGAACTGAAAAAGATTCGTTTAGATGGAAGATTAGCGGGGAAAATTTATTGAGCCCTTAACGCATAATCGACCGCCGCCAGGGCGTGGATGCGTGTGGTGTCAAATAGCGGCAGGCTGCAATCGGCCTGGGAAACCAGCAGCCCGATCTCGGTGCAGCCCAGGATGATCCCCTCAGCCCCGGCCTGTGCCAGATTGGCGATGATGCGCAGGTATTCCGCTTTTGAGGCCGGCTCAATTCTTCCAAGCACCAGTTCGTCATAGATAACCCGGTGCACAATTTCTCGGTCGGCCTCCTGCGGTATGAGTACATCCAGGCCATACTTCTCCACCAGTCGGCCGCGATAGAAATCCTGCTCCATGGTAAAGCGCGTCCCAAGCAGACCGATCCGTTTCAATCCGCCCGCTTTGATTACTTCGGCGGTCGCGTCGGCAATATGCAGGAGTGGGATGGCGATGCTCTGTTGCACCTCGCCGGCCATCTTGTGCATGGTGTTGGTGCAGATGATCAGGAAATCCGCCCCGCCGGCCTCCACGGCCCGGGCAGCATTGATCATGGCCCGGGTGGCTTCCTGCCAGCGGCCTTCCCGTTGGAGCAATTCGATCTCGGCGAAATCCACGGAAACCATCAAACTCTTGGCCGAATGCAGGTCGCCCAGCCGTTCATTGACCGCTTCATTGATGATTCGATAATATTCCAGCGAAGATTCCCAGCTCATGCCCCCGATCATGCCGATGGTTTTCATGGAAGGCTCCTTTTTGTGCTTATCTGAAAGAATTATAGAAGAACCGCATTTTAAGAGTGTGTGGTCGCGCAGCATCCCCGAAGGGTGCGAAGCCGCATCCATTCAAATTGCGAACTCCTCCCGAATTTTTAAGCGGATCCCAATCATCTAGCTCGAATGGTGGTAATGATGGTCCGCTTTGCTCCCGCGGCCAGAAGCGTCTCGGCCATTACCGAAGCTTTTTCTTTGAGCACCAATGCGATCATGTTGCCCCCACGGCCTCCGCCGGAAAGTTTTGCCCCCAACGCGCCGGCTTTGCGGGCGGTTTCCGTTAAATTATCCAATTCCTCGCACGAGACGGTCATCTCTTGCAACAAGGCATGGTTGGCATCCATCAATGTGCCCAAGGCATTTGTATCCCCGCGCTCAATGGCCTGGCGTGCATCCCAGACGATTTCTCCTACCTGGTCAAAGACTTTTTCCCAGCGGGCCGGATCCGCATCATGCAAGCTCTGCACTGCGCCGACGGATTCTTTCGTCGGGGCTGAGATACCGGTGTCGCCAATTACCAGTGTAAAGGATGCGCCCACGCGGAATGTTTTTATGGGCTGGCCTTTAACGAAATAAACCGGTCGGGCGAATGTGACCACCGTGTTGTCGATCCCTGATGGTGTGCCATGGTAGAGTTTTTCAGCCTGAAAAGCCAGCCCGTTCACCTGTGGATCCGTCAGGGGCTTGCCAAGGTAGGCCGATAATGCTCGCACAATGGCTACCGAGACGGCCGCGCCGGAGCCGAGTCCGGCAGCCATCGGAATGGTGGATTGGAGATAGACCGTACAGGCCGGTCTGCGTGCGATCTCCAGGGTAGTGAAGACGCTGTTGATCACTGCCACCAATGGATGGTCCGGTGCCAGTTGGTTGAGCGCTGAAGAAAGGGCTATGTTGGGAGCTTCGATCCATACTCCCCCGCGTGAATTTTCGCTCACCGTTGCGGTTGCCAGCACCTGGGTCACCGGCACGGCCAGGGCCGGGCGCCCGTAAACTACGGCATGTTCGCCAAACAGGATGATCTTTCCGGGAGCGGAAGCGCTAATCATGGTTGCACAGATGGAGTGCCTGGCTACGGCAAATAGAACACGACCAGTACCGCCAATCCCCACAGCAGGATGGAAAGCTGTAATGGACGGTCGGAAAGCAGGATTTCCTCCGGCTCGCCGCCAATTTGCTTGACCTGCACAAGAAACAGGTAGCGGAAAATGGCATATACCACAAAGGGGATGGTCAGCATCAACGTCTCGGGGGCAGCCGGGCGAAAGAAAGTGTACAGCGAATAAGCCACGATGGTGGTGCCGGAGACGATGGTAATGAATTGGTCGAGCAGAGGAATGGTATAGCTGTCGAACACCTGGCGATGCCCGCTGGCCGCCTGAGCCAGCAGGGTTAGTTCAGCGCGCCGTTTCCCAAAGCCGAGATAAAGCGCCAGCAGCGTCATCAGCACATACAACCAGGGTGAAAAACGTTCCACCACAATCAGGGTGGTGCCGGCATGCACCCGCAGCACGAAACCGGCCGCCAGGATCAATACATCCAGAATAAGCACACGCTTGAGCCATTTCGAATACGCCAGCATCATCGTGAAATAAACCAATACCGTCAGGGCGAATTGCCAGGCCAGCAGGTATCCGGTCGCCAGTGTAAACAGCACCAGCACGATTCCCGCAACTATTGCAACCGGCACCGGCAGCTTCCCGGAAGCGATCGGACGGTTCTTCTTCACCGGGTGCTGGCGATCGCTGTTTACATCCAGCAGATCGTTGAAAATGTAAACTGCGCTGGAAATCAAGCAGAACAGCACGAACCCGGCCAGCGTGCGCAGGAAATCGGTCAGGTGGAAAAGCTTCCCGTCGAAGACCAGCGCCGCGAAGAGGAAGGCGTTTTTTGTCCACTGGCGCGGGCGCATGGTCTTGAGCAGGGCTTTTAACATAATGTTATTTTACACGAAAGCGGTACAATCATGTTATGCCAAAAATACGTCTCGACCTCCTGCTGGTGGAACGCGGCCTGGCCGAAAGCCGCGCCAAGGCCCAGGCGTTGGTGATGGCCGGACAGGTGCGCGTGGATGGACAGGTGGAAATTAAATCCTCAGCGCAAATTGCCCCCGAATCCAGTCTGGAGCTGGAGATGGGCCCGCGCTTCGTCTCGCGCGGCGGCGACAAGCTCGAAGCGGCGTTGCTGGCCTTCCCTGTGGATGTGTCTGGCCGCGTCTGTGCTGACGTGGGCGCATCCACTGGAGGGTTCACGGATTGCCTGCTCCAGCATGGCGCTACCAGAGTCTATACCATTGATGTAGGCAAAGGCATCCTGCATTGGAAGCTGCGCTCCGACCCGCGTGTGGTGGTCATGGAAGAAACCAATGCCCGCTACGTGGAATCCTTGCCAGAGCCTCCTGGTCTGGTGACGATCGATGCCTCCTTCATTTCATTAAGAATTTTGCTGCCGGTGGTAAAGCTCTGGTTCCCCTCCCCCCTTTCCCCTTCTTTCCCTATCCCCTCTCCCATTGGGACCGGAGCCCGGCATGGTGGAAGCTCCGAAATTGAAGGAGATGTTATTGCCCTCATCAAGCCCCAGTTCGAAGCCGGCCGCAAAGAGTCAGCCAAACACAAGGGGGTCATCCGTGACCCGGCCGTCCACGAATCCATTCTCTTGGAAGTATTGACCTTTGCTCAGGCGCAGGGCTATGGTGTGCGTGGCTTGCTGCGCAGTCCTGTCTTGGGGCCGAAGGGCAATGTCGAGTTTCTGGTGTGGCTGGATAAAAGCGAGAAAGCCGAAATCCTGCCCGAAGAGTTGATAGCGGCTTTGTTTTAAGGCCGTGGTTGCCAGGCAATTCCATATTTCCAGGCGGCATCGTTGGTTAGGCGGACAAGGTTTGTAGTAGGGTCTTTTAGCGCTTTTCCTACATCCAGCAGATAAAAGTCATCATGTGCTGTCGGGTTGTCTCCGATTTCGAGCAGCACATATTGTCCGTTCGGCGACCATTCTGCTTCCAAAACTTGCATGGGCGTGGGCCCCTTCAGTAGTGGGGTAATCTGGGCTCCATCCGCGCTGGCCAGGTAGAACCAGGATACTTCATCCTTACTACAAAAGGCATCCACAAAGCCGCGTGTTTCGTCCGGGGAAGGCATGTCACTACTCCAGTTATCCTGACTTGCCTGGCATTTGTCGACGGAATTTGACCATTTTGCCAGGTAAGTCCTGTTCGTTCCTTCAATCCGGTACCATGTCCAGGTCCCATTCATGCTGATGATATAGATCAGATTAGGCCCCTGGTCGAACCAGGTAAGGATGTTGGGAGCGGGCAGTGGGTTACCAGTATCCGGACCACTGATGGAAGCGATTAGTACGGGGGCTGTTCCATCTGTGCTGAACCGATATATTTGCTTAATATCATTGTCAGTTGTCAGGTAAAAATGCTGGGCATCCTGCCAGTGGATTAAATCCACCGGAGCGATCGAGCTGGCCAGCTCGAGCCTTCCGGTGCCATTGGCCTTGATAACATAGATGCTGTTATCGGCTCCTGTTTCCTGGACGCCCATGGAATAGACGATTTGCTGGCTGTCGGGCGACCAGCCAAGGAATTTTCCCAATTCGTTCATATCCACGAGTTCGATTTTTCCGCTTCCATTGGCATTCATAACGAAAATCTGAACATCACTGGTGGGATCCATTGTTGGGCCCGCAAGATAAGCGATTTTCTGGCCATCCGGGGACCAGGTAAAATCACCGGTTAAACCAGATTTATCTGTAAGCTGAATCAGCCCGCTGCCATCCGGGTTCATGCTGAAAATTGTCGGAGTTCCATTCCGTTCGCTGACAAAGGCAATCCGTTCACCATCAGGTGACCAAGCCGGAGAATAATTCTTGGCAGAGTTTTTGGTTAGTTCCGTTATATTACTGCCATCCGCATGCATGCTGAAGATTTCGGGATTTCCGCTTACAACCGAGACGAAAACGATTAACCCATTATATGTTGGGAAAAGCGTGGCTGTCGCTGTCGGTTCGACCATTGTTGGGAAAGGAGTAGCGGTCAAAGTTGGCGTGACAAATAAATTGGATAATGGTTTTGGTGTGACCGTCCCCGGGATTGTGGATAGCGGCTGTTTCCCAATCGGTGATGGCAGCAACCGATGGATTGTATAATTTGTGACCAGCGCGAATAGGAAGAGCGCAGCTAAAATCGCAAGAATTCGGGCGGCTGAACGTGATCGGTTTGACATAAGAATCCTCCATCGCCGGTTCAGAACATTTTCGATCATAGGTCCCGTTGGTTTGGGCTGCCGGTCCCAGCGAGTATGGAATGTCTGTTGCAGGTTCATTGTGACCCCTGAAAGCTCGTTGGAATAAGCCTGGCAGGTTTTACAAGAATTCAGGTGTTCCTCTAATGTGTTTTGTTCACGCTGACTTAGCAGGTTATCCAGAGCAGCCTGGATATACAGGCGAGCCTGCCTGTGCGAAATGCCAGTCATTTACGGCCTTCTTTCAATAGGTTGCGCAATTGTTCGCGGCCGGTGTTCAGGCGGGAATGAACGGTTCCGCATGGGATTCCCAATAGTTCGGATATTTCGTTGACCGAGAAACCGTGATAATAGCGCAGGATGATGGGTAGCCGGTGCCTATCGTCGATGCTGCAGATGGCATTCCAGACATCCGCATTTGATTCATTTTGAAGAACGGTTTCTTCGATCGATACAACTGTCCGGCCGTGAACCAGGAATAGACTTTCAATCGCCTTATGCAATAATGCGCCTCTCCTGCGCCGCTGTAGTCGGGTTCGGCAGATGTTGATGGCAATGGCATACAGCCAGGTGGTGAATCCGCAATCCCCCTTGAACGATGCCAGTCCGCGTAGTGCCGCCAGGAATGTCTCCTGCGTACTGTCCTCTGCCTCTTCGGGGTCATCCAGGATGGAGAGTGCCAGGCGGTACACGGCTTGCTGGTATGCAGCGACAAAGTGCTCGATTGCCCCGGTCTCTCCGTCCAGGCATCCTTTAATCCATTGGTTGTTCATATTTTCTATTATATACATTAGACAATCACCAGCCTTAAAATCTTCATCTTCTAAAAAATTCAGGTATACTTTAGCGGAACATTGTCCTTGATTCTTTAAATCCGCGACTTCTACACCTTTCCCACGTAAATTTTTATATAGGCTTTTATCTGTTCGCAATGGATATTCTTTATACGCCGATAACCGCTTGATAATATTTTGCATTTCAAAGCTCTGACTTTGTTCCCTACAGGAGAATTCCTATGGCAAAAATAGATGAACTCGTAAAAGATTTCCTGGCCCAGAAGAAGGTCGCCGTGGTGGGCGTTTCCGATAAGCGCGAGACCGGCTGCAACTTGGCCTATAAGAAGTTCAAGGCAGGCGGCTACCAGGTTTATGCAGTCAACCCGCATATTACGGAATTTGAGGGCGACCCTTGCTACCCGGACTTGATATCCCTGCCTGAGAAACCCGAAGCGGTCTTTCTTCTCACCAATCCCAAGGTGACCGATCAGGTTGTCCAGCAGTGCGTGGATTTGGGCGTCAAGCATGTCTGGATGCACTGCATGATGGGCACCAAACCTGGTATGGGGGCGGGAACATCCAGCGTCTCAGCCGAGGCGGTGCGGATGTGCCGTGAGCACGGTATCGCAGTCATTCCCGGTACCTGCCCGAACCAGTTCCTGCAGCCGGATTTCTTCCACGGCATGATGCGTGGCATGTGGCGCACCTTTGGATTTCTTAGCGTGAGCGATTGACTTAACCACGTATTCATTAATTTCTTTCACCCAAAGGATGAAAAATCTGTCATCGGACTCCGAAGTCTCCAAACCTCGGAGTCCGATGACTATTTTCATAAATAAAGACATGAAAAAAACTTCAATGTGAAAAAATCAGGTATACTCTCCTCCGTATGACCTCCCATATCCGCAACTTCTGTATCATCGCCCACATCGACCACGGCAAATCAACCCTGGCCGACCGCCTGCTGCATTTAACCGGCACGGTACCGGAACGCGATACAACTGAGCAGATCCTCGACTCGATGGATCTGGAGCGCGAGAAGGGCGTCACCATCAAGGCCTCCGCTGTGCGTATGAATTACACCGCCGCGGATGGTAACGCCTATGAACTGAACCTGATCGATACCCCCGGTCATGTGGACTTCGGCTACGAGGTCAGCCGGGCATTGAACGCCTGCGAGGGCGCCGTGCTGGTGGTGGATGCTACCCAGGGCATCGAAGCCCAGACTCTCGCCAACCTGTATTCCGCCCTGAGCGCCGATCTCGTCATTATCCCGGTCATCAACAAGATCGACCTGATCACCGCCCGCCCGGATGAAGTCGCTGAGGATATTGGCAGCCTTCTGGGCGTCTCTCCGGCGGATGTTCTGCGTGTCTCGGCCAAGGATGGCAAGAACGTCGCCTCCGTTCTGGAAGCCATCGTCCAGAAGATCCCGCCTCCCGTTGGCGCGGCTGATCTGCCATTGCGGGCGCTGATCTTCGATTCACACTATGACTCCTACAAAGGCGTCATCGCCTATGTGCGCGTGGTTGAAGGCAAGGTCACGGCCGAAGAGACCATCCGCATGCTGGCCACCGGCGTGGATGTCAAACCTATCGAAGTGGGCATCTTTGCCCCCACCATGAAGCCGGTGCCGGGGCTGACCGCCGGCGAAGTGGGCTATATTGCCACCGGTCTCAAAACCGTGCATGACGCGCGCGTCGGCGATACCATCACCAGTGCCTCCGGGCCGGCCACGCAGGCCTTGCCGGGTTACCGTGTTCCCAAGCCGATGGTTTTCGCCGGCATCTATCCCTCCGAAGCAGACGATTACCAGAACCTGCGCGAAGCGCTCGATAAGCTGCAATTGAATGATGCTTCATTAACATTCCAGCCCGAGACATCCCAGGCGCTCGGCTTTGGTTTCCGGGCCGGTTTCCTGGGCCTGTTCCACATGGAGATCATCCAGGAACGCCTGGAGCGGGAATACAACCTGGAAATGGTTTTCACCGCCCCCACGGTTGCCTACGAGGTGCTCTTGCATACCGGCGAGACGAAGATCGTTGCCTCCCCGGCCGACCTGCCCGAAGATGGCCTGGTGGCTGAGATCCGCGAACCCTGGATGAACATCGAGATCATCACTCCCACCGATTACTATGGTCCGATCATGGAACTGGTCACCCGGCGGCGTGGTGTATATAAGAGCCAGGAATACCCCGCTCCGCACCGGGTGCAGTTAAATTATGAAATTCCTCTTTCCGAAATCATCATCGACTTTTTCGATGAACTCAAAAGCCGCACGCGCGGCTATGCCTCGCTGGATTACCAGTTCCTCGAGTACCGCGCCGACGCGTTGCAGAAGCTCGAGATCCTGGTCAATGGCGAGCCGGTCGATGCACTGGCGGCCATTGTCCATGAGAAGGATGCTTACCATAAAGGCCAGCGCTTCATTACCAAGCTAAAGGAACTGATTCCGCGCCAGTTGTTCGACGTAGCCATCCAGGCTTCCTCGGGGGGGCGCATCATCAGTCGGGCCAACGTCAAGGCCACCCGCAAGGATGTGCTGGCCAAGTGTTATGGTGGGGATATATCCCGCAAGAAAAAACTGCTCGAAAAGCAAAAGAAGGGCAAGAAACGCCTGAAGATGGTCGGTAATGTGGAAATCCCCCAGGAAGCCTTCATGGCGGTCTTGAGTCTCGAAGAAGAATAAATATCTAAACACAACGGACACGAAGGTACACAATGGAAAGGACAAAGAAAACCTTTGTGTCTTTTCCTTTGAGTGTTTTGGTGCCCTTTGTGTTAAGACTTTTTGGGTTGAGAATAATTAATGGCTAATTTTTGGAAATCTGCCCGCCGCTGGCTGCCGGGGGTGGTGATCAGCCTGATCGCCATCTTGGCAATCATCCACTTCGTGGATCTGAACCGTTTTATTGCAGCCATCCGGGCTGCCAATTACTGGTTGATCCTCCTTTCCGTGGTCATTTCGATCATTTGGCTGCTGGTACGCGGGATTGTCTGGCGTACCCTGCTGCGGGAACGCGCCTCCTTCCGGGATGTCTTTTGGACCTTGTGTGAAGGCTATTTGCTCAACACTGTTCTTCCTTTCCGCCTGGGGGAGGTCGGGCGCGCCTTCCTGCTCGGACGGAAGGCCAAACTGGGCTTCATGGATGTGCTCTCCACCATCATTATCGAGCGGGTCCTGGATGTGGCCTTTTCAGCGGCTATCCTGCTCAGTGCAGTGCCTTTCGTGGTCGGCGCGGCCGGAGCGGGACGCATTGCCATCCTCATTGGGGCCCTGGTGATCGTCGGAATGGTGGTTCTGTATGTACTGGCTCGCAACCAGGCCTGGGCGCTGGCTCAATTCCAGCGCCTCAGCGCCCGCTGGCCCAAATTGCAAACCATGGGCGGGGATGTGCTGGCTTCGTTCTTTTCCGGGCTGGCCATCCTTACAGATGGCTGGCTCTTTGTTCGCTTCCTGTTCTGGATGACGCTTAATTGGGCCATCGCCCTGGCGCAGTTCTATCTGGTGTTGGTGGCATTCTACCCGCAGGCTCGCCTGCTCTGGTCGCTGTTTGGGCTGGGCGCGGTCGCCTTTGGCAATGCCATCCCATCCCTGCCTGGCGCGGTTGGTACCTTTGAAGGGGCTTTGAGTGGTGCGTTGACAATTCTTTCCGGCGACCAGTCGAAGGCATTGGCGGTTGCCATCACGTCGCATTTGATGGGGATAATCGTCAATTGTTTGCTCGGAGCCTATGGCCTTTCACTCGAAGGGGAAACCCTGATGGGCGTTTACCGCCAGTTGCGCAACCGGCGCTCGGAGCAGGAAAGCCCGGAAAATAGTTGATATTGGGAGGGTTCCATGACAATGCCCATACCCGAACGCATCGCCGCTGCGCGTGCCGGCAACAATTCTGCCGTGATTTGCCGGGTCCCCTCTGGTTGGGCGGTTATGTGTGATATGCAATTCCTGCGCGGCTACACCATTCTCCTCGCCGATCCGCCGGTTGCATCGATTAACGACCTTAAACGTCCGCTTCGGGTTGCCTACCTGTGCGATATGGTCTTGATTGGGGATGCCCTGCTGGAAGTCACCGGTGCGTATCGCATTAACTATGGCGTTATGGGGAATTCCGATCCCTACCTGCATGCCCATATCGTCCCGCGTACCATGGCTGAGCCGGAAAATTTCCGCTTGGGGTTGCCCTGGTCCTATCCGAAAAAAGTGCGGGATTCGACCATATTCGATTTCGAACGGGACAGGGAATTGATTCAACAAATTAAGGCAGCCATCCAAAAGCGATTGTGACGGGGGTGGGTTATAATCGGTCAGTTCTGACCTATGTCACACGCGCACACGCATATTACTGAAATAAGCAGTTCCACCATCCGCCGTCTGGCTATATCCATCGGTCTGACGGCTGCTTTTGTGGTGGTTGAGGTTGCCGCCGGCCTTTTCGCCAATTCCCTGGCCCTGCTGACCGACGCGGTCCATAACGTTACCGATGTACTGGCCCTGGCGCTCACCTGGTGGGCGCTGCGTGCAGCTACGAGGCCGGCTTATTCCGGCAAGACCTATGGCTACCATCGTGCGGGCATCCTGGTGGCATTGGTAAATGCCACTATCCTGGCTATCATTGCCCTGGCCATCTTTTATGATGCCTATCGCCGCCTGCTTGCCCCGCCTGAAGTCAAAGCGGATGTGCTGATCGGTGTCGGTGTTGTGGCCATTATCGTGAATCTGGTTACCGCCCGTCTGGTCAAGCGTGGCAGCGAACATGACCTGAACCTGCGCAGCGCCTATGTGCACCTCTTGAGCGATGTCCTCTCCACTATTGGAGCAGTCGCCGCCGGTATCATAATCCTTTTCACCGGCTTGAACTGGCTTGACCCGCTGGTCGGTATCCTGATCGGCCTGCTGATTCTCTGGAATGCCTGGGGCATCCTGCACGAGGCGATCAATATCCTGATGGAAGCTACCCCCAGCGATGTTGACGTGGACGCGATGCTTTCCGATATGTTAAATGTAGAGGGAGTCTGTGGAGTGCATGACCTGCATATCTGGTCCATCACGCGCGGTCTGCGAACGCTCTCTGCTCACATTTTGACCAATGATATCCCGATCAGTGAAGGAACGAAGATACAGGCTGCTGTCAGCGAAACCCTTTACCATAAATATGGCATTGCCCACGCCACACTGCAACTGGAATGTGAAGGTTGCATCCCGGCTAATCTATATTGTGATATTACTGAAAACGGCCATACCCATTAGCCATGCATATTCTTATAGGCCTGACCTATTACCGTCCGCATACCTCCGGCCTGACCATCTATGCAGAAAGGTTAGCGCGCGCCTTCGCTCGCCGCGGCCACGAGGTGACTGTCCTGACATCGCAGGACAACCGCCAATTGGCGCGCCTGGAGTTTATGGACGGTGTGACTGTGGTGCGTGTGCCCCCGCTCATGCGTGTCAGCAAGGGTCTCATCATGCCCGGCATGCCTTCTGAGGCCTGGAAACTTGCCCGTCGGGTGGATGTGGTCAACCTGCACATGCCACAGTTGGATGCAGCTTATATTGCCTGGATCGGCAAAATGATGCACAAACCAGTGGTATTAACCTACCAGTGCGATTTGCGCCTGCCGCATGGGATGATCCACTCCATTGCTAATCCCGTTTCGAACGCCGCCAATCATGTAGCCGCTTGGGGCAGTGATGCCATTGTCAGCCTGACACGTGATTACGCCGAGCATTCTGCCTACCTGGTCCAATACATGGATAAGCTGCATGTACTGGATGCGCTGGTGGAACTGGCCCCTGCTAGCGAGAAGGATATTCAGGCCTTTCGCGCGAAGTTCGGTATCCTCCCCGGCCAGCGTATCATTGGAATGGCGGCCCGTTTGGCCACCGAGAAGGGTGTTGAATACCTGGTCGAGGCCTTACCCCAGGTGTTGGCGCATATCCCGAATGCACGCGTCCTGTTCGTCGGCTCGTACCAGAACGTTGTTGGGGAACATGCATACGCTGCCCGCGTCCTGCCAATGATTGATGGACTGAAAGACCACTGGTCTCTCCTGGGTAACCTGTCACCGGTGGAAATGACCGCGTTCTTCAAGACCCTGGACGTGTTGGTCATGCCCAGCCTCAACAGCACCGAGGCCTTCGGCCTAGTGCAGGTTGAAGCGATGAGTTGTGGCACCCCCGTGATCGCCTCGGATCTGCCGGGTGTACGTGTACCCGTAACGATGAGCGGCATGGGCCGGATCGTGCCGGTGGCGGATGCGCCGGCGATTGCGCAGGCCATCCTGGATATTTTGGCTGAACCCGAACGCTATCGTGGCAATTATGCCGAGGTCATGCATAAGTATTCCCCGGACGTGATCGCGGCCGGCTATGAAAAATTGTTCGAAGATATCCTACAAAAGCATAAATGAATATGTCTTTCGACGAAAAATATTTCAGCACCAATGCCTATAAAGATGTTTCGTTCGCCAAGTACAGCCAGTACTGGTGGTCGAACCGCTTTTACGCCATCCTGGTGCGCCGCTATGGGCAGCGTGGCACGCGCCTGCTGGAGATCGGCTCCGGACTTGGCCATCTGGTCGGTCAATTGGAAGGCCTGTATACCACCTCTGCGGTGGATGTGAACCATTGGGCACTGGTCCAGTCGAAGACCGTGGCTCCCCATACCTTGCAACAGGTTGCCAGCGCGGAAGACCTGCCTTTTGCGGACGGTATTTTTGGAGTAATCGTTATCAAGCATGTGGTTGAGCATTTGCCCCATCCCGAAAAGGCCATTTCCGAACTGGGGCGCGTGATGGCCCTGGGCGGCGCGCTCATTTTGGCCACCCCCAATCTTGCTTCTTTATCCAGACCCTCCAAGGGCGAGCAGTGGATCGGTTATCACGATCCCACCCATATTTCCCTCAGGCCGCCTTCCGAATGGTTGGCCATGCTCAAAGATGCCGGGTTCAAGCTGAAACGGGTTTTTGCCGACGGTTTCTGGGATGCGCCCTACGTGCCGGTAATTCCAAAGAGCCTCCAGAAACTACTCTTCGGTTCCCTGGGTGGCTTCCAGGCCATCAGTGGGGTGGTGTTCTTGCCAATGCGTTGGGGTGAGAGTATCATGGTGGTCGCGCAAAAACAATAGTTGGAGAGACTGATCCATGCCTGAAGAACCCAGTGTACTAGATTATCTTAAATCCAAACTGAAGTTCTGGGAACGTGGGGAAAAGATCCATATACCAGAGCAGCCTGAACTGCCCGAGGAAGAAGCTCCCTTGGAGTCCTTCCGTAAAATTGAAGTTCGAGCTGTTGCCCCGATCGAGCTGGATTCATTGGCAATGGCGAAACCACCTCGGGAAAAACCCGCCGAACCCAACCGCTGGCCCTGGCGTTCCCTGCTGGCATTGGCCCTCGCTTTTGCGGGGCAACGTTCCTGGGATTCGCCGACCAACCGGATGGCAACCCTTGGGATCATTTTTTATGTGCTTGCCCTGGGAGTGCTGGCCTGGGCGTTTTTAAGGAAAGAATGGATCCTTGTGCCTTTACCTGAGACAGGCACTGCTTCTGACATGCTGCAGGTACGTTGGATACCGCTTGTAATAGCCATCCCGCTGACATTGGCGGCCTTCCTCACTTTTACCAACAACCTCTTTACCCCGCTGAATGTTACCCTTTGGGTCCTTGATATCATTTGTATCGTCTGGGGCTTTTGGCTGCCCGGGGAGGGCTTGCGGGGGCCCTGGATGCGCTTCAAGGCTTTCCTGAGGGGCGACTCGTGGCAGATCAAGGTTTCCCGCTTCACGCTGCTCATCCTGGCCATGGTGTTGGTCATCGGCTTCTTCCGCATTTATCATCTGACCAGCGTGCCGTCTGAGCCGACCAGCGACCACGCCGAAAAGCTCCTGGATGTGTATGATGTATCCCAGGGCCTGACGCATATTTTCTTCCCACGCAATACCGGCCGTGAAGCCATTCAGATGTACCTGACCCTGGTCGTTTCATGGCTGTTCAGCACGGGGCTTTCGTACCTGAGCTTGAAAATTGGCACGGTCATCTGTGGGTTGCTGACGTTGCCCTATATGTACCTGCTCGGCAAGGAGTTTGGCGGCAAGCGGGTCGGCTTGCTGGCGGTATTCTTTACCGGCATCGCCTACTGGCCTAATATCATCAGCCGGTTTGGGTTGCGCTTCCCGCTCTACCCTTTGTTCGTCGCTCCAACGCTCTATTATCTCTTGCGGGGCTTGCGCACGCGCAGTCGCAATGACTTCATCCTTTCTGGCCTGTTCCTTGGTTTCGGCTTGCATGGTTACACTCCCATGCGCATCATTCCGATTGTGGTGGTAATTGCGGTCGGGATATATCTTTTGCACTCCCAGTCCAAGGGCAACCGCAAGCAGGCCATCGTTTGGTTGATCATCCTGGCACTGGTTTCTGTCATCGTATTCCTGCCCCTGGCGCGTTATTGGGTGGATAACCCGGAAATGTTCTCTGGTCGGGCCCTCAGCCGCCTGGGCACCCCTGATACCCCGCTGCCCGGCCCGATCTGGCAGGTCTTCCTCTCGAATACCTGGAATGCCCTCAGGATGTTCAACTGGAACGATGGGGAAACCTGGGTGACTTCGGTTGTGTTTCGCCCGGCCCTGGATATAGTTTCCGGAGCACTATTCCTCATCGGGATTGCCCTGGTACTTATCCGCTACCTGCGCCAGCGCAACTGGCTCGACTTGTTCCTGCTGCTTTCGCTGCCATTATTGGAGCTGCCCTCGATCTTGTCACTCGCATTTCCAAATGAGAACCCGGTGCTCAGTCGCGCCGGGGCCGCCTATATTCCGGCTTTCCTGATCGTGGCAATGGCCCTGGATGGATTGCTTACAGGCATCAAATCCAAAATGAACCGCCGGCTCGGTTCTGCCCTGATCTGGGTCGTCATGCTCTTCCTGGCGGGATTTTCCCTCTTCCAGAACTATGACCTGGTTTTCAACCAGTATGCCGCCCAGTATACTGCCTCCCAAGGAAATACCTCGGAGCTGGGCAGCGTCATAAAACAGTTCGACCAGGTCTATGGAACAACCGACTCGGCTTGGATCGTGGCCTATCCTTACTGGGTGGATACCCGCCTGCCGGGTGATACGATTGGGATTCCGAACCGGGATTTTGCCATCTGGCCGAAGGATTTTAATACGACCCTGGCTGTTAAAGGCGCCAAGCTGTTCCTGATCAAGGTGGATGACACGAAGGACGCGCAGGCGCTGGAACAACTGTATCCACAGGGCGCGCTGAGCACGTTCCACTCGGCCACGAAAATAGCAGGCAAAAATTTCCTGATCTTTTTTGTACCATCGCATGGGTAATTGAGGTTTTGAATGACGATTGCTAACGACTCCAACCCGGAAAACAAGCGCCTCTGGCTGTACGACGTCCTGTTGATTGGCGTCCTGCTGGTAGCCGCGTATTTCCGCTTTACGGGGAGCGCCTGGGGCGATCTCCAGTACCAGCACCCGGATGAATTATTCCTGACCTCGGTTACTTACAATATTTCCCCGGTCCACAGCCTGGCTGAATACTTCAATACCGCCACATCCACCCTTAACCCCAATAACACCGGGGCGGGTTTCTATGTATACGGTACGCTTCCGATTTTCATTGTCCGCGGGCTGGCCGACCTGGCCCACCAGATTGGCAACCTGCAACTCTTCGGGCGCCAAATGTCGGCGTTGTTTGATCTTGCTACCGTGGCTTTGTTGTATTTCGTGGCGAAACGCCTGTATGGCCCGCGTGTGGGCATCCTGGCTGCCATGTTCTCGGCACTGGCAGTGATGCAGATCCAGCAGTCGCATTTTTATACGACCGATAACTTTGCTACATTCTTTATGCTCCTGGCGACCTATTTTGCAGTGGAGATCCTGGTGTGCGAAGACCGCCCGGCTGCAGAAGTCGCGGATGAAACCGGTTTAAATAGGAGACCCCTCTCTGCGCGTCTCGGCGCTTATTTCTCCTGTTTTTTTGCCGATCGTCTCTTCTGGTTTAGCGCCGCCTTTGGTTTGGCGCTGGGCATGGCAGTGGCATCCAAACTGAACGCATTTCCCCTGGCGATCCTATTGCCCGGTGCCCTGGCGGTGCGCTATTTTGGAGGCAAGGACGAAGCCTCCGCGCCGGATGGTTCAACCTCCCCGGTTGCCCGGCGGACTTTCGAAGGCTTTCTCTCTAAAATGTTCGTATTTATGGTGGTGGGTGGTCTGTTTTCCTTCCTGGCCGTCCGCGTTTTCCAGCCTTATGCTTTTTCCGGTCTGGGGCTTAATCCCAAGTGGCTGGCGAATATTAAAGAACTGCAAGCCGATGGCAGCCCGAATGCTGGGTTACTTTGGAATTTGCAGTGGGCGCGCCGAACCCATCTTTATTCTTTTGACAACCTGACCGCCTGGGGCCTTGGCTTGCCGCTCGGCATCCTGGCCTGGGTGGGTTTCCTTTGGATGGCCTGGCGCATGTTCAAAGGCGAGTGGCGCAAGCATATCGTCTTGTGGAGCTGGACAGCCATCTATTTCGTCTGGCAATCGCTCCAGTACAACCCGAACATGCGCTACCAGTTGCCCATCTACCCGATGCTGGCGATGATGGCAGCCTGGGCGGTGTTCGACTGGGCGCGCCCGCGTCTCTCAGGCTTGAAACGCCTCAACTGGCCCGTGATCCTGGCCGGTACGGTGGGGGGCATCGTCCTTATCTTGACCTTTGCGTGGGCTTATGCCTTCAGCCGCATCTATACCAAGCCGGAACCGCGCATCGCCGCCTCCGAATGGATTTATCAAAATGTCGCTGGTCCGCTGGATCTGCAGATTAAGACCCCGACCGGGACAACCTACCAGCAGCCGCTGCCTTTCCAGGCCGGAAGTGCCGTCCAGACCAGTGTTCCTTATCAGATGGCTTTCACTTCCCAGGTGGATGGGGTGTTAAACCAGATCTTGTTGCCACATGTCACCAACCATATCCTGCAGGTTACCTTCCTGCAAAACCCATCTGCTCCGCAGTTTGTTGCTTCCGGCTTCATGCTGGTTAGCCCTACTCCTGGCGGGGCGATCGACCCGGCTTCGCAAAGATTGATCTTCGACCAACTGCCCACGCTCTCTTCCCAGCAGAGTTATTTGATCAGGGTACAGGTGCTCGATCCGGCCTTCCAACTGGACCTGTGCGGTCCCCTGCAATTGTCGATTTCGGGAAACAATAACCCGGTCACCCAGGAAGTTGATTCTTCCTCGCAGTGCATAGCCAGCTCCAATCAGCCCTACCAAACCCAATTTATCCCGCAAGCCGATGGACCGCTGACCCAAATGACCTTCAGCCGTGTCGTGGATGTGACCCCGTCCGCTCCGCAGACCCTGCACGTGTTGGTTTCCTCCGGCGGGGATTTCACTCCCAACCAGGTTCTTGCCTCTGCCTCGGTGACGGCGAATTTTGTCCCCACCAACGCTGACCCGCGCGGCACTCCGGTCAATTTGGTTCTCGATCGTCCCGCCGTTCTAAAGCACGGGGTGACTTATTACCTGCGCTTTGATACCACCGGCTATGCTCTCTCTTTCGTCGGCACTGCCATCTCCAATGAGACGGACATTGACTGGAATTTACCTTTCCGGCTGGATGGCTACGATGGATTCAATGGCATCTATCGCGGCGACCTCAACCTGCAGGTGTACTGGAATGACGATGCCAATAAACTGGCGCGTTATGAGAGTTACCTCGGCCAGACTGATTATATTTTTATTCCCACCGCCCACCAGTATATGCAGACCACCCGCCTGCCTGAGCGCTATCCCCTGACCACCGTCTATTACCGTGATTTACTGGGTTGCCCGGCCGATAAGGATATCATCTGGTGTTATCGGGTGGCCGAGCCGGGTATGTTCAAGGGCAGCCTCGGCTTCGACCTGGTTGCCACCTTCGAAGATTATCCAACCATTGGCCCGCTGGTGATTAACGACCAGAATTCCGAAGAGTCCTTCACCTTTTATGACCATCCCAAGGTGCTTGTCTTCAAAAAGGATCCAAATTACAACTCTGCCCAGGTGCAGACTCTTCTGGGAGCCGTGGACCTGAGTAATGTCGTCCAGTTGACGCCCGGCCAGGCTGACCATTACAAGAGCCTGTTGCTGCCTGCCTCCCAGGTCGCCACCCAGCAAGCCGGGGGCACCTGGTCAGACCTGTTAACCGGCTGGCCTTTTATAACCAGTATCCCGGGCTGGGAGTCGTGGTCTGGTACCTGGTCATCTTTTTGCTTGGATTGTTTGTTTATCCGCTGGTGCGGGCGGCTTTGCCCGGGCTGGCTGACCACGGCTACCCGCTGGCGCGCGTGGTCGGCCTGCTGCTCTGGGCCTGGCTGGCCTGGCTGGCCGGTTCGGCTGGTCTCTCTTACAGCAAGCTGACCATTGCGCTCTCTCTCGGATTGATTATCTTGTTGGGTTTGTGGCAGGCCTGGCGCCAACGCGCCGGCCTGAGACAGGAATTGAAGGAACGCTGGAAATACTTCCTGATGGTGGAAGGTGTTTTCCTGTCCTTCTTCCTGCTTGACCTGCTCATCCGCCTTGGAAATTCGGACCTCTGGCATCCCTCCAAAGGTGGCGAACGTCCCATGGACTTCGCCTACTTTAATGCCATCCTGAAGAGTACCAGTTTCCCGCCGTACGATCCTTGGTTTGCGGGCGGGTACATAAATTATTATTACTACGGCTACGTCATTGTCGGCACGCCGGTCAAATTGCTTGGCATTGTCCCGTCCATTGCCTACAACTTCATCCTGCCCACGTTGTTTGCCTGTGTGGCCTGCGCGGCTTTCTCGGTCGGCTGGAATTTCCTGCATGGCATCCGGGAATTCCGGGCTCAAAAACGCGCAGAGCCTGAGCCATCCGAACCGATTCCCGCTCCACGAACGTCCCTCTTCGATTCCCGTTTTATCGCCGGGATTTCCGCCTCCTCGGCCATGGTCCTGCTGGGCAATCTGGGCGTCGTGCGCATGCTCTACCAGGGGTTCCAGCAGATTGCCGCGCCTGGCGGGATGACCGATAACGCCAACCTTATTCAACGCATCTTCTGGTCCATTGAAGGCTTCTTCATGGTACTGGTTGGACGGATGCATCTGCCTTACGGGTTCGGCGATTGGTATTGGAATTCCAGTCGCGTCCTGCCGGCTTCTTCGGGCGGCCCGATTACTGAATTTCCGCTCTTCACATTTATCTATTCCGACCTGCACGCTCACTTGATCGCCCTCATGATCACCATCCTGGCAATTGCCTGGGCGCTCTCCGTGCTGCTTGCCAGGGCCCGCTGGAAGAATCATCTCGATACAGCCGCCGGATTGCTCCTGGGTGGCCTGATCATTGGCGCACTCAAACCCACCAATACCTGGGACTTTTACACCTACCTGATCCTGGGTGCGGTAGTCCTGGCCTATACCGTCTGGCGCTATGTAGAGATTTCCCATTTCTCCCTTGCCGCTCCGGATTGGGCGAAGCGCCTCTTGTTGACCGGCGGTGCACTGGCGGTTTTGGTTGGGGCCTCGCTGCTCTTCTACGAACCCTTCACGCACTGGTTCCAGCTTGACCCGACCTACACACAGGTATCGCCCTGGCTGGGCGGTCGTTCTGATCTGACTTCCTACCTTACCCATTGGGGAGTATTCTTGTTCTTCATCTTCTCCTGGATGGTCTGGGAGACGCGCCAGTGGCTGGCCGCCACGCCGGTCTCCTCGCTGCGCAAACTGCGCCCCTATCGAGACCTTATCCTGGCCGGGCTGGTGATTTTTATGTTTATTTTGGTGGCTCAGCAAGGCTGGGTGATGAGTTCCAGCCAGAATACTCCCTGGAAAGGCATCACCATCCTCTGGCTGGCTCTGCCGCTGGCGGCCTGGGCGGCTGTGCTCATATTCAGGCCCGGCCAGCCGGATGCCAAGCGCCTGGTCCTGTTTATGACAGGGACCGGCTTGCTGTTGACCATGGTTGTCGAAATCATCGTCATGGGCGGTGACATTGGGCGCATGAACACCGTTTTCAAGCTCTATTATCAGGCCTGGGTTTTGCTGGGTCTCAGCGCGGCAGCCGGTTTTGGTTTCCTCTTGACTGAGTTCCGCAAATGGAACTACGGCTGGCGCCTGGTCTGGCAAATCAGCGCCGCGGCCCTGATCGCTGGAGCGGCGTTGTTCCTTTTGATGGGCGGCATGGGCAAGATCCTGGACCGCATGGCCACAAATGCGCCGCATACCCTCGACAGTATGACCTACATGGACTATGCTACCTACAATGAGCGTGGCACCAACCTCGACTTGAGTGCCGATTACCGGGCCATCCTCTGGATGCAGGATAACGTCAAGGGTTCGCCGGTGATTGCCGAAGCGCCCTCGGCTGGCATTCAATATGAGTGGTTTAACCGCTTCTCGATCTACACTGGCCTGCCCGATGTGGTTGGCTGGGAATGGCACCAGGAACAGCAGCGCCTGATGTTTACCGATACCGTGCGGGCGCGCGGCGTCGAAGAGGATAATTTCTACGCTACTTCGGATATGCAAACCACCCTGAATTTCCTGCACAAATACAACGTACGCTATATTATTGTTGGCCAGTTGGAACGTGCCAAATATATGCCGGGTGGGTTCTCTGGCCTGGTCCCGGCTGGCGCGCCGGATAGCCTGGTGAAATTTGAGCAATATAACGGGAAATACTGGCATTCTGTTTACCGGGATGGCAGTACCGTGATTTATGAGGTGAACCAGTGAGCGAATCCATCCTGCATCTCACCACACGCCTCGCTTGGTCCGCTGCGCAATCCAACGGGCAGTATTCCGTCGACTCGTTGGCAGGGCAGGGCTTCATCCATTGCTCCAAAGTGGAACAAATCCTGCGCGTAGCCAACTCTTTCTATTCCGGGCAATCCGACCTGGTGTTGCTGTTGATCGATCCTCGCCTCCTGAAATCGGAACTGCGCTGGGAATCTGGCACGGACGTCGCCAGTGAACTTTTCCCCCACATTTATGGCCCGATCAATCTGGATGCCGTACTGCAAGTGCTCGACTTTGAACCCGCCGCGGACGGGCAATTCCATTTACCCCGATCCCTGGGTTTTGCCGGGCGCTGATTGTTGATGGCCTGATATGTTCCAATTCTTGCTCTGGTACCTCCTCATCACTCTGGTCGGTTGGCTGGCTTTCCCGCTGGCCTATCGCCTCTTCCCGGCGCTGGCGGAGCGCGGCTACAGCCTGGCGCGCCCGCTCGGGTTGTTGATTTGGGCCTACGTTTTTTGGATGACGTGCTCCCTTGGGGTCATCCAGAATAACGGCGACGGGTTGGCGCTGGCGCTGCTTGGGCTGGCGGTACTCTCCGGACTGACCTTGCGAAAGAAAGAAACGCGCCAGGCCTTGCGGGATTGGCTCAGGTCGCACGTTCGCATGATCGTGCTGGTTGAGGTCCTGTTCTTCCTGGCTTTTGCCGCCTGGGCTTTTGTGCGTGCCTCCAATCCGAACATCGAAGTCTCTGGCGGGGAAAAGACCATGGAACTGGCCTTTATCAACGCCATTATGCGTTCGCCCACCTTCCCGCCGCATGACCCCTGGCTTTCGGGCTATGCCATTTCCTATTATTACTTCGGTTATGTGATGGCTGCCATGCTGGCCGAAGCCACCGGCACGCTCGGCAGTGTTGCCCATAACTTGATGAGCGCCTTGATTTTCGCCATGAGTTTTCTGGGGGCATATGGCATTCTCTATAACCTGCTTTCGGTCTGGCGCAGCCGCCAGCCGACCGTCCAAAGGGAAACACCGGTCCAGCCAGATGAAACCCGCTCCTCCCTGGGCATGCCCTTGCTTGGCCCGCTTTTTCTGTTGTTTGCCTCCAATCTGGAAGGTTTCTTGGAAGTCATCCATCAGACCGGGCTTTTCTGGAAGTTGAATCCGGATGGTACGGGCACTTCCGCTTTCTGGTCCTGGTTGGGCATCAAAGGCCTGGTCGATCCACCTGTCCTGCCACTCTCTTTGGTTCCGCACCGTATGTTTAACTGGTGGTGGCAGGCTTCGCGCGTCATCCAGGATTACGACCTGGCCCATAATTTCCGTGAAATCATCGACGAGTTCCCGGCCTTTTCCTACCTGCTGGGCGACCTGCATCCCCACGTTCTGGCCATGCCGTTTGATCTGCTGATGGTCTCCGTGGCGCTCAACCTGTTCCTGGGCGGCTGGAAAGGCCAGACCAACCTGCGCTTGTACCGGCTTTCGATCAATCTGATCGGTTTGCTCTTCGGGAGTCTCCTCCTGGGTGGGCTGGCTTTCCTGAACACCTGGGATATCCTGGCAGGCATGGCGCTGCTGGCCGGCGCGTACATCCTCTCCCGGGCGCTGGAACTTGGCTGGACCTGGGATCGCCTTAAAGACCTCTTTGCCATCAGCGTGCCAATGGGGCTGCTTGCGATTGTGCTCTACATGCCGTTCTATGTTGGCTTCCAATCCCAGGCCGGCGGCATCCTGCCCAACTTCGACAGCCCCACGCGGGGCGCCCAGTTATGGGTCATGTTTGGGCCGTTCTTCATGGCTTTATTTGCTTACCTTGTTTACCTGTGGCGCGCGGAAAAACGCCCGGGCAACTGGCGTTGGGGCTTTAGCCTGGCGGTTGGGTTGGCAGCATTACTATGGCTTATCTCATGGATATTGGCTTTCCTGGCCCTCAAGCTTCAACCTGACTGGGTTTCAGGCTATCTGGCCACGGAGTGCTCCGGCAGTGTTGCCATTTGCTTTACCCTCTCTTCTCTGCGGCGCCTATCTTATATCGGTGGCCTGCTGACACTGCTGGCATTACTCGGCCTGTCGCTGGCATTGCTGATCAAGGCCGGACAACGGAAATCCGATGCGGAAGAACCGCGCGAATCCATGGTTGGTCATCCGGTGCCCTTTGTCTTGATGCTCATCACCCTGGGAGCCATCCTCGTTATAGCGCCTGAGTTTGTTTTCCTACGTGATTTGTTTGTCAACCGCATGAACACCATCTTCAAGTTCTATTACCAGGCCTGGTGGATGTGGAGCCTGGTGGCTGCCTTCGGTGTGGCAGTTCTCTGGCAGAAGCTGCACGGTAGCTGGGCCCGGGTTTTCAGAGTCGGCCTGTTGATTGTCCTGATCATGGCGCTGGCTTACCCGGTCTTTGGCCTGGCGGCTAAAACGAACGATTTCCAGTTGAATGTTTTCGCGGATAATTTCAAGGCCGCCCAGGCGGCCCATGACCCGGCTGCTTTGCAGACTGCTGCGCGTGTCTGGACTCTGGATGGCTCGCAGCTTTTCCAGAACCAATATCCGGATGATGCCGCTGCTGCCAAATGGCTGTTGAATGCGCCGGAAGGCGTTATCGCCGAAGCCTTCAACAAAACCTCCTCTTACACCGATTATTCCCGCATGTCAGTCTATTCTGGTGACCCTACCGTGTTGGGTTGGTGGTACCACGAATGGCAATGGCGCGGCAATTTGGATAATTTAGTCTCCCCGATTACAGATTTATCCTGCAAAGCCAAAGATTCATTCGATCCTCGCCGGATGCGTTCTGACGATATCAGCTGCCTGTACGAAGCGAATAATTGGGATGTGGTTTCTGAAGTCATTAACCAATACAATGTCCGCTACGTGGTTGTCGGCACCCTCGAACGCCGTGATTATCATATCAACGAGGCGCTCTTCCAACAGCACCTTAAGCAGGTATTCCAGCAGAATCAGGTGGTAATCTACGAGGTTCCGTAGTAACGACATAAGTTGTTACTACCATGTTAAAATATATCCCTATGAAAAAATTCGAACCCACCCTTGAACATGCCTTCTACGCCCTGGCCCTCGCGATTGCCGTTGGTCTGCGTTTTGTGCAGCTCGGCGCCCAACCGCTTTCCGATTACGAAGCCGGCTGGGCGCTCCAGGCATTGCGGATCATTCAGGGTCTCCAACCGGCCATTGGTCCCAATCCGGCCTATGTTCATCTAACTGCCATTGTATTCTATATTTTTGGCCCAACCAATTTCCTGGCCCGTTTCTGGCCGGCCCTGGCGGGTTGCACCTTGGTGATGGCCGCCTGGCCCCTGCGCACGCGCATTGGCCGGCTCCCGGCGCTCATCCTGGCCTTTGGGTTGGCAATCGATCCCGGCCTGGTGGCCATGTCCCACCTGGCTGGCGGACCGATGTTGGCGATCACCAGCCTCGTCCTGACAGCCATCCTGTGGATGAATAATCGCCGCGCCGCCGCCGGTTTCTTCGCCGGCCTGGCGTTGCTCTCCGGCCCCTCTATCTGGCTGGGATTGCTCGGGCTGGGGCTGGCCTGGGCTTTCGGTTCGGGGGTAGGAAAGAGAATTCCTGCCAAGACCGAAGAAAAAGATGAAAAAGAAGAAAAGGCTGCTCTATCAGAAATCGGTTCGAGTCCCGCCTTCTTCCGTCAGCCGGAATTTCGGGTGGCGCTTTACTGGGCTATTGGTACCCTGATCCTTGCCGGTAGCTTATTCTTCCTCTCCTCCAAAGGCTTGCCGGCCTTCGTTACTTCGTTGGGTACTTTTCTGAGCGGCTGGTGGATCCTGTCGGATGTGCCCATCTGGAGGCCATTGCTGGCGCTCCCGGCCTACGAAATTCTACCGCTGGCTTTGGGCATTGCTGCCGCAGTCCGTGCGATTTTGAAGCAGGATACGCTCAGCTTGCGACTGACGATCTGGGCGCTGGTGGCACTGCTGCTGGCTTTGGTTTATCCCGGCAAACAGACCGGCGATCTTGTTTGGGCGCTCCTGCCGCTCTGGGTTTTGGCGGCGTTGGAACTGGGCCATCATTTCGATTTTGCCGGGAACAACCTATGGGAAGTGGCTGCCACTTTTGCGGTGGTATTTGCCTTTGTAGTTTTTGCCTGGCTCAACCTGGCCAGCATTACGAATATGGATCTAACCAGTGACGTGGCGCACACCCGCCTCTGGCTCCTGGCGGCCGTGGTGCTCCTGATTGTTTTGAGCATGCTGCTGGTGGGTACTGGCTGGTCTGCCTCGGTTGCGCGCCTGGGCGGCATCTGGGCTGGAGTGGCGTTATTGACGCTTTTTACCGTTGCCATGACCACCGGTGCCGCCGGTTTGCGGACGCCCTTGACCATGGAACTCTGGGCGCCCGAGCCGCGTGCCGGCCGGGTGGATGTCCTGCTAAATGTTGCCACCCAGATCTCGGATTTGAACCGTGGCGACGCGGCCCAGTTGCCACTGACTATCCTCAACGAAGACTCTCCGGCTTTGCATTGGCTGTTTCGTTACTGGCAGGTTACGGATGTCAGCCAGCTGGCTCCGGAAACCACCCCTGCGCTGATTATTAGCCGCTCCAGCAACCTGAGCCTGTCGGTGAAATATCGTGGCGAACCGCTGGTCTTGCAGGAAACAGGCACCTGGGATAAAGTTTCCCCATCCGACTTGTTGAAATGGTTCATCTATCGCCAGTTACCTGTCCAGCAGAGTAGCGTCATCCTGTGGGTGCGCAGCGACCTGATGATCGACAGCCAGGATACCGCCGCTCCCACTCCCTGATCCACATCCCCGATTCTCAATCACCAATCCTCAATTCTTAATATCAATTTCTTCTTCCTCTTTCCCTCTTCCTTCTCTCTTTTTACTACCCACTATGCCTCTTCCCAATATCATCGCTATTGATGGCCCGGCCGCTTCAGGCAAATCCACACTCGGGCGGCGCCTGGCTGATTCCCTGGGCTATCTTTTCTTTGACACCGGTGTTATGTATCGTGCCGTCACCTGGGTCACTCTCCAGCGTGGGGTGGATGTAAAGGATGAAGCCACCGTAACCCATCTGGCCGAAACGGTTCAGATCGATGTGCTGCCCCCCTCGCGTGAGGATGGCCGGGCCTGCGATGTACTGGCTGAGGGTGTCGATATCACCTGGGAAACGCGTACGCCTGCGGTGGAAGCCCAGGTTTCCCCGGTTTCCACCTACCGGGGCGTGCGCCAGGCGCTGGCCTCCCAGCAGCGCCGCATCGGCTTGCGTGGCAAGGTGGTTATGGTTGGACGTGACATTGGTACAGTGGTTCTGCCGGAAGCCGGCCTGAAGATCTACCTGGATGCCTCGGCCGAGGAGCGCGCCCGCCGCAGATATACAGAGATTATCAATCGTGGCGGGACCGCCGAATATGAGCAGATTCTGGCCGGGGTGCGCATGCGCGATGAGATCAACTCGAACCGGGCTTTTTCGCCGTTGCGGGCAGCCGAGGATGCTGTAATCCTTGATTCTGACAAACTCAATGCAGAAGAAGTTTTTGCAAAAGTGGAGGCGTTATGCCGGTAGAGCAGCAATATCATTTGGCCTGGTGGCGGCGCTGGTTGGCCCGTCCCTTAATCCGTGGCGTACTCGGCCTGATTTTTCGTGTCCTCGCGCCCATCCAGATCACCGGCAAAAAGAATGTTCCATTGCGCACTCCCTATATCGTCGCCATCAACCATGTCTCCCTCTTCGAAGCGCCTTTTGTAGGCGTTTTCTGGCCGGAGCAGGTAGAAGCGTTGGGCGCTTCCGACGTTTGGGATCGGCCCGGGCAGAATATCCTGGCGCGTATGTGGGGCGGCATCCCGGTCCACCGTGGCGATTATGATCGTGCCGCCGTGGACGCCGTAGTTTCAGCCTTGCGCAGTGGTTCTCCGCTCTTGATGGCCCCGGAGGGGGGCCGTTCGCATAAACCGGGCATGAACCCGGCCAAACCCGGCATTGCCTTTATCGCCGAGCAGACTGGCCTTCCGATCATCCCGGTCGCCATCGTTGGCACAACTGATGATTTTTTCTCGAAAGCTTCCAAAGGCAAGCGCCCGCAGTTAGAGATGCACATTGGCAAACCTTTCCATCTCCCGCCTGTGGAAGGCAAAGGCGCCGAGCGGCGCGAATCCCGCCAGCGCAATGCCGACCTGGTGATGCGTCATATTGCCGGCTTGCTGCCCGAGAATTACCGTGGTATCTACGCAGCATCTGCCATCTTTCCCGATCCCGATCCTTCCCAATAAAGTCCGCCAGTCCGGAAGTTTTCCATCCTACCCAATCCATAAAAAAGTGCGCAATTTGAGAGTGTGCGGCCTCGCCGCACACTCTCAAATTGCGATTCTTCTACAATTTTCTTATGATGAGGAAGCAGTATAATCATTCTGCTGAACCACCATGACGCCCATCCTGACGTTATTATCCTCCCCTCCTTATCTCGACCCGCTCCATTCCTTCCTGGGCTGGCTGGGTTGGCTTGTGCTCCTGGGGGCGATTGTCGCAACAGTTATCCGTTCCCGCTCATTACAAAGGCGCGCAAAACCACGTGCGGCGTTATTAACCCTCTTTATAATCCTGACACCGCTCGCCAACTTGTTCCTGGGCGTGCGGTTGTCTTTCGGACTGGCCTTGCCGGAACCCGGCATCCCTTCTGGCCCGCACACCCCGGCTTTGATGGCCTTTTCGCTCTTGCCCCTCATGCTGGCCGGAGGCTTTCTTGGGCCGCTGGATGCCCTTCTGGTGGGGCTCTTAACCGGGCTTGCCCGCGGTCTGTGGGATACGCACAATCTATTTACCATTCTCGAATCCGCCGTACTGGCGGTGGCCTTCAGCCTGGCCGTCCGCCAACGCTACCGCACTTTTTTATACCGGGCCATGCGACAGCCGCTATTAATGGGGCTGGTGCTGGTGCCGCTGTATGCCCTGGCTTTTATATATAGCGCCCTGTTCTCGGTCGCCGGCGGGCTAGCTGTGCGCCTGGATTATGCGCTTACCAATCTCGGTTCTGCCACCCTGGCTACCGCAGGCGAGTTGCTGGTGGCAGGATTGTTCGTGCAGGTGATCGCGCTGGCCCTGCCGCGCCTGTGGGGCGGGCAGCAATCGCTCCAACCTTCGCCGGCCGAGCGCAGCTTGCAGACGCGCGTGCTTTCCGGCGGCGGCGCATTTATTATCATCTTGCTGGTATCCGTCATCCTCGGGGACTGGATCGTGGCCGGGAATGCTGCCCGCCGCATGCTCCAGGATCGCCTGGCCAGTACCGCCCTGGCTGCATCCCAGAGTGTGCCTTTTTTCCTGGAAACAGGCCAGAACCTGGTTACGCAGATGGCGGCCGATCCGCATATGCTGAGCGGGTCCGGCGCCGCATTGAGCGCCGTCCTGGGCGATCAAATGCACTCTCTGCCGTATTTCGATGAATTATTCCTGCTTGATTCAAACGGCAAGCTGCTGGCGGCCTACCCCTCCAGGGCAACCACTTCCCTCAGCCTGACCCAGCAGGAAAATCTCGGCATCTCCCTGGCCGAACAGGGCGTGGCCGCCCAGACCTATACCATCCCGCCTGCCCAGGGTGGTACCACAGCGGGCGTTTCGTTCATGGCGTCCGTAGTCGATGCGACTGGCAAGACTCAGCGCATCCTGCTGGGTCACAGCCAGTTGGCCGATAACCCGCTTATCCAACCGCTCATCCTGAACCTGCGCCTCATGGCCGCCTCCGGTGGTGATGGCAAACTGATCGACGAACAGGGCCGGGTGCTGTTCAGCCTGAACCCGGATGAATTGATGTCCACTTATACCGGCCAGACCGGTCAGACCCCCTTGTTCTATGACGCCCCTGCCCCGGGCGGCACCCGCAACCTGGTCTACTACCAGCCGGTCGTGGGGCGTTCCTGGGCGGTTATCCTGACCGTTCCGGCTGAGCAGGCCCAACAACTGGCGCTGGATATCGCCAGCCCGCTGGCCATCCTGGTGCTTATCCTGGCGGCCATCGCGCTCATTTCTTTGCGATTCAGCCTCAGATTTGTCACCTCCTCCTTGCAGAACCTGGCTGGCGAAGCCGGGCGGATCGCCCAGGGCCAGCTCGATCATCCCCTGCCGGTGGAAGGTGTGGATGAGGTCGGCCAGGTCCGGCGCGCCTTCGAGCAAATGCGCATCAGCCTGCATGGCCGCCTGGAGGAACTTAACCAGCTCCTGCTAGTCAGCCAGGGTGTGGCTTCCTCCTTGGAGATGGAGGGCGCCGTCCAGCCCATTCTTGAAGCGGTACTGGCTTCCGGCGCAAGCGCCGTGCGGGTGGCCCTGATGCCCTCCGGTCAGCCGCAAGAGGATGCACCGCTGCGTTTTGCGCTCGGTCCAGCCAAAGATACCTATGCCTTCATGGATGAGACCATCCTGGGCCTGGTGCAAAAACAGCCCCGCCTGGTTTTCAATAATCTCAGCCATGGGCATAGCCTGGATATTCCGGATGACCAGCCCCGCCCGGCTTCGCTCGCCGCGGTGGCCCTCTACCATGAGAATCGTTACTATGGTGTCTTGTGGGTGGCGTTCTCCCAACCCCATCAATTTGCGGATGATGAGATGCGTTTTCTTTCCACCCTGGCCGGTCAGGCAGCCCTGGCGGCTGCCAATGCCCGCCTCTATCGCACCGCCGAGGTGGGCCGGCAGCGCCTGGGAGCTATCCTGGCTTCCACCCCCGATCCGGTGCTGGTCACCGACCAGGAAAACCGGCTCATCCTGACCAACCCGGCTGCCAAGCGTGCCCTTGGCGGGTTGGCCGGCGCGCAAGGGCAGCCTACTGAACGTGTCATCAGCCAGCAGGAGTTGCGCGACCTGTTAAAGGAACTGGAGAGTGGCAATAAATCCGCTGAGGTGGTCATGCCAGATGGGAAGGTATATTTTGCCACTGCCTCCTCCGTCATAGCGAATGGCCGCCCGGTCGGACGTGTCTGCGTAATGCGCGATGTCACCCACTTTAAGGAGCTGGATGCGCTCAAATCGGATTTCGTTTCCTCGGTCAGCCACGACCTGCGCTCCCCTTTGACCCTCATGCGCGGCTATGCCACCATGCTCGAAATGGTGGGAGAGCTTAATGAACAACAAAAGGGCTACGTCGGGAAAATAGTGGTTGGCGTGGAAAGCATGTCCCGCATGGTCACCAACCTGCTTGACCTGGGTCGCATTGATGCCGGGGTGGGCCTGCAGGTCGAAAAAACCCTTATTATGGATATTGTCAAGTCTGTGATGGAACCGCTCCAACTGATCGCCGATCAGAAGGAGATCGAACTGATCCAGTCTGCCGAGCCTGGCCTTCCGGAATCGATCGATGCCGACCGCGCCCTGCTCTATCAGGCGCTCTTTAACCTGGTGGAGAATGCCATCAAGTACACACCCGCACACGGCTCGGTCTCGTTGGGGATCAAGTCTCGCCCGCAGGGCCTTCAGTTCGAAGTGCAGGATTCCGGCATCGGTATCGCTCCAGTGGATTTGCCGCGCCTGTTTGAGAAGTTTTTCCGCGGCAGCCAGCGCGAAGCCCGTGCTCAGCGTGGTTCCGGGTTAGGCCTGGCCATCGTCCGCTCCATCGCCGAACAGCATGGCGGCAAAGTCTGGGTGGAAAGCGTTCTTGGCCAGGGCAGCACCTTCTTCCTGCTCATCCCATATTCTTCTCCTGACGCTACAAAGAAGAAAACCACAGCTTTCACGAAATAGGGGCTTGGGGTGTTGTTGAAAGGCTTTGCCTGCCGACAACACCCCAAAAGCTTCTTTTTTTCTCCCGTGGGCGGGAGTTGGGGGGTTGGGGTGATACGACTATTAAAAAGCCTGAAAGTCTAGTGAGAGCAGGAGAGAGTTGGAAACTTGTTGGAAACTTGTTTGACCAATTCCCCGCGCATGGGTTATAATTGCAAGCCGTCCCTATCCCATGAGCAGTACGGGACTATCGAAAACCCCGGCGGAAAATCCGCTGTTTGGTGTTTTAATAATTATTTTCGAGGTTAGTGCATGGCAACAAAACGTACATATCAACCCAAGATCCGCCGGCGCGTGCGCGTGCACGGTTTTCGCCAGCGCATGTCCACTGCCGATGGCCGCATCGTCCTTAAGCGGCGCCGTCTGAAAGGGCGCCTTCGGCTGACCGTCCGCAGCAATAATCATGTAAAGCACGTCCGCTGGTAGGAGTTTGGCAGCGCGGCGGAATAATGTGCGCGCAGGATAATGCGGGCTGCAGGTGAAGCGCTGCTTTCGCCTGACCAGGTCAACCGATTTCAAGCGGGTGCGGCGTTCTGGCAAATCGTATGCCCACCCGCTTGTTGTATTGTATGTTATGAAATCGGATCAGGTGGGGGTGCGTGTGGGGGTGAGCGCCGGTCTGGCGGTCGGAAATGCAGTCAAACGCAATCGGGCCAAACGCCTGTTGCGGGCGGCCATGAACGGATTTTTAGGGCAAACTTCCCCTGGGTCCGATTTGCTGCTGATCGCCCGTTCCCCATTGCCTGAGGCAGACCTGCTGCAGACCCGCGCAGCCTTAACCAATTTGCTTAAGCGAGCTGGTCTCCTTAGACAAACCCATGACGCTTGAACATCTGCCCAGTGATTATTCCAATGAGCCACGTCTGCGTGACCTGCCCCGCACCGTCTTGAACTGGCCGCGCCTGCTGCTGCTGGGATTCATCCGCTTGTACCAGATGACCTTTTCGAAGACCTTGCCTGCCGATACCTGCCGTTTCTACCCGTCCTGTTCGCACTATGGCTATCAGGCGGTCTACAAATACGGCATATTCAAGGGCGGGGTTAAGGCAATCTGGCGGGTGTTGCGTTGTAATCCGTTTAATCCCGGGGGCTACGACCCCGTTCTGTAGGAGAAGAACTGCTCAATGAATAAAAAATACCTTTTTTTGATCGGTCTCTTGCTGCCCCTGGCCCTGGTTCTGAGCGGCTGCGCTGCCGGGTTGACCGCCAATGCCTGGCCCGCCATGACCACCGATACCAAGAATGCCTACCTGGCCGGAGGTCCCTACGTTTATGCAGTTAGCCTGCAGACCCACGCACAAGTCTGGCGTTTCCCCGCTTCGTCTTCTGCCGCCAACCCCTTCTATGCCACTCCGGTGCTGACACCCGATGGAAGTCAGTTGATCGTCGGCGGGTTTGACAAGAAGCTCTACAGCCTTAACCCGGCGACCGGCGCTTCCAGCGGTTCCAGCTGGCCGTTCGCCGGTGCCCATGACCGCTTTTTTGGCGGCGTTGTGGTGGTCAATAATATGATCTATGCCCCCAATGCCGATTACAATCTCTATGCCTTGGATCTGAAAGGGAACCTCCTGTGGACTTTCGAGGCCGACCAATCCATTTGGGGTGCACCCGTTTCGGATGGTACCAATATCTATTTTGGTACGCTGGGACGCAAAGTTTACGCCGTTAATGCCAAGACCGGCAAGCAGGTCTGGATGCAGGTTTTGGATGGAGCCGTTCTGGGTTCCCCGGTGCTCGGGAAAACCAATGCTCTTTACCTGGGCACCTATGGCGGCACGCTCTATGCCCTCAATACTGCCGACGGCAAAACCATCTGGTCCAAGACCGCTTCGACCTGGATCTGGTCTGGTCCGGTCTCGGACGGCACCAATTTGTATGTGGGCGATGCCAACGGCAAGCTCGTCGCTTACCCGACCTCCGGTGGCAGCAAGCTCTGGGAACAGGACTTGAATGGCGCCATCGTTGGCTCTCCATGTATGTGTGGTGGTAATATTGTCGTTGGAACCGAAGCCGGGACGGTCTATTTCATTGACCCAACGGGCAAAGTTCTCCAGACTATTTCACTGGCCGCGACCATGAAAGTATATGCCACCCCTGCGTCCGCCGGGACGCTTGCCCTGGTCGCGCCCACCAGTACTGCCAGCACCGATCCGGTCCTTGTGGCCCTCGATGCCGCCGGAACGACCAAATGGTCGTTCATACCTCCCAAATAGGATGTGATGTATGTGGGAAACAATCATAGTTACCCCCTTTACAAATGCCCTGCTCTTTATCTATAAATTGATTGGTGGAAACTTCGGGGTTGCCATCATCCTGTTCACTATCCTGATCCGCCTGATCACCCATCCTTTGATGGCCTCCCAGATCAAGGGCTCCACCAAGATGCAGGAAATGCAGAATTCCAAGGAATGGCAGGATATCCAGAAAAAGTATAAGGATGATAAGGAAAAACTTGCCCAGGAGCAGATGAAGTACTATAAGGAGATCGGGTACAACCCCATGTCCTCCTGCCTGCCCTCTCTAATCCAGATTCCTATCATCTTTGGCCTGTACCAGAGCATCATGCGTGCCCTGGCAGCCTCGCCCCTGCAATTGCTCATCCTGACCCGCACCGTCTATTCATTCTTCCATGTTGGCGACCTGGTTCCGCTCAATAGCCGCTTTCTCTGGATGAACCTGGGCCAGCCCGAGCGGGTCTACATGTTCGGTTATGGCATCCCCGTGCTGGCAGTTATCGTGGCGCTTACCACGTATGTCCAGTCCAAAGTGACCATGCCAGCCTCCACCAACCCAAATGATCAGAGTGCCATGATGGGCAAGATGATGGCCATTTACATGCCGCTCCTGCTCGGCTACTTTGCCCTCACCTTTGCTTCGGGTCTTTCCGTTTACTTTATTGCCGGCAACCTGGTCGGCATTGCGCAGTACGCTCTCCTGGGCAAAGTTAACTGGCGTGCATTATTGCCGGGTGCGAAGCCCACTCAGGCTCTGGCAGTGAGGAAAAAATGAACGAACATACCACCCTTGAAAAAATCGCCCCAAACGTTGATGAAGCCATCGCACAAGGCCTGACCGAACTTGGGCTGGACAAGGCTGCCGTGGATGTGGAAGTGTTGGATGAAGGCAGCCGTGGTTTGTTGGGCATTGGCGGGCGGCAGGCGCGTGTTCGCCTGACTGTCAAACTGCCCCAGGCCGAACCTGTGCCTGCGCAGTCCAATAAACCGGAAAAGCCCCAGGCCATGCTGCAATCCCCGGCCGCCGAAGGCACCGAACCCACCGAAGCCGATTTCAGTGTTCTGGATGACAATCTTCTCTTCGTCTCGCGCCAGACCGTCGCAGAGTTATTGGAGAAGATGAAGGTCCTGGCGCGCGTCGAAGTGCGCTACGGCGATCCGGATGAAGAAGGACAGAAGCCCGTCATGGTGGATATCCACGGTGACGATCTGGGCGTCCTGATCGGCCGCCGTGCTGAGATCCTGAATGCCATGCAATATATCGTCAATCTTATCGTCAGCAAACAGGTTGAGCACTGGGTGCAGGTGGTGGTTGATGTGGAGGGCTACCGGGCCCGCCGCGAACGCCAGTTGCGTCAGATGGCCAACCGCATGGCCGATCAGGCTATTAAAACCGGGCGCCGCCAGGTGCTCGAACCCATGCCCGCCTCCGAGCGCCGCGTCATCCACCTCGAACTGCGCGACCATCCGCGCGTCTCCACCCAGTCCATCGGCGAAGAACCCGCCCGCAAAGTCACCATCGTCCCGAAATAGTTTGGCATAGATAATAGAATTTGCAACTCTTGGTCGCAGAAATTAATCTCTAATTTTCAGATGGATACAAAATAAAAGTGCCTGATTAAAAGGCACTTTTTGATTAACTTGGTTTCCGTCTCTGCGAATGCACGCAAGAGTTACTTCACCGTCACCGTGACAGTAAACGTTTTTGCCGGCTGCACATTCTTCTCCCATGGGCGGTGGTAAATCAGCGACAATGTGCTGGTGCCTGCATTAAGCACCTTCAAGGTCAGCGTCTGGGTGCCGCCCGAACCGACCAACTTGGGATTGGAACTGGTGAACTGGACATCCCCAACTTGCGTAAACATGTTCGTATCCAGGTCCTTGGTCTCCCAGGTATAGCCGGTGGTTGGGTTGCCATCCAGTTGGATGATCAGCTCCTGGCCTGCAAACAGCCTAACGTTTTCGCCGTTATCTGCAGCGACCAGGTTGACTTGCTCAGGCGGGCTGACCTGAAACTGTTGGGATGCGCAACCGGTCGACAGGATGATTACAACTGCTAAAGTTGTTAGAAAAATAGCTCTACGTACCATGATTTTCTCCTTTTTAAGTTCGTTTTATTTTACTGACGTTTGATGGCAGAAAAAGTTCCAGTGCCAATCTTTATCGCATTTCGTGAAATCCTTTCTATAATAGCATCCTTTCTTCACCCCTGACCCTTCCTTCTGTGATAACCCCAAAAATGCCTGCTCTCTTCTTTTTACGTTTTACGAATAACGAATTTCAAATAACGAATCCCCGACCCGATTTCCAGGCTCGCTTGGCCTCCTGTCAGGTATAATTTACCTATGCAAAATATTGTCTCCCTCGCTCCGGTGGACTATCTGGTCATCGGCCACATCGCCTGTGACCTCACGCCCGCTGGCCCGCGCCTGGGGGGCACCGCCGCTTATTCCGCTCTCACCGCCCGCGCCCTCGGGCTGCGTGTGGGTATCGTTACTGCCCGGGGAGATGAAGTGCCACTGGATGTGCTGGATGGCATCCAGGTCTTAAATCTGGCGACACAACGAAGCACAACCTTTGAAAACGTCTATACCCCCACAGGCCGCCACCAGTTTATCCACCACCTCGCCCCCGACCTCTGCTTTGAGGACATTCCTCCCGCCTGGCGGAAAGCGCCCATCGTGCACATCGGGCCGATTGCCGGGGAAGCCAAATCCCTGGCGGATGGGCGCTTCCCTGCCTCCATGCTTGGCCTGACTCCACAGGGCTGGCTGCGCGCCTGGGATGCAGACGGGCGGATCCATCTCAGCGCATGGCCGGAGGCCTTGGCGGCTCTCGCAGAAGCTGATGCTGCCGTGCTCAGTATCGAAGATGTGGCCGGCGACGAGGAACAGATCGAAGCCATGGCGAATACCTGCCATGTCCTTGCTGTAACAGAAGGTGCTGCAGGGGCGCGCCTGTATTGGAATGGTGATTTGCGCCGATTTCCTGCCCTTAAGGTTAAGGAACTTGATCCTACCGGCGCCGGGGATATTTTTGCAGCGGCTTTCTTCTGGCGCTTTTCGGTCACGCATGATCCCTGGACTGCCGCACGCTTTGCCACGCACCTGGCTTCGTATTCGGTCGCGCGGTGCGGTCTGGCCGGCATTCCTCTTAAGGAAGAAATTCAATCCTGCCTGGTGGAGGTATTGTAGTGGGTCGCGTCCATACACTCGTCAACCAGAAGGGCGGGGTAGGCAAAACCACCACCGCCATCAACCTCGGAGCCTACCTGGCGAAGTTCGGGCAGCGTGTCTTGATCGTGGATGCGGATCCGCAGGCCAATGCCACTTCTTCCCTTGGGATCGATAAACATACCGTCAAGGGCGGTACGTATGAAGTACTGTTGGGCGGTTCCCTTGCCACGGCCCTTGTATTGCAAAACCCGCGTCTCAAACTGGCGCTGCTGCCTTCTTCGCCCTCCCTGGCCGGCGCCGAAGTGGAACTGGTTAATGAACTGGGCCGGGAATCCAAGCTCAAGCAGGCCCTGGCTCCCCTGGTGGAGCGCTACGACTATATCCTGATCGACTGCCCTCCTTCGCTTGGCCTGCTGACAATTAATGGGTTGATGGCTGCCAAAGATGGCGTTCTGATCCCGGTGCAATGCGAATATCTGGCGCTGGAGGGCCTGGGAGAATTGACCCGCACCATCCAGCGCGTCCGTACTGCGCTTTTTCCCTCCCTGAAGGTGCGAGGGGTGATCCTGACCATGTTTGATGGACGCACGCATCTCTCCGGGGATGTAGTTGCTGAAGTGCAGAAGTATTTCCCCGATCAGGTGTTTGAGACCATCGTTCCGCGCAGCGTACGCCTGGCAGAGGCCCCCTCTTATGGCTTGCCGGTCTCGGCCTATGCGCCCGCATCGAATGCAGCCAAATCATATGAGGCCCTTGCGCGCGAATTACTGAATAGCGATGGTATCGCGATTACGGAAAGCGTTGAATAATTAAAGAGGAGGAACCTATGCCACAGAAGTCCGGACTTGGTCGGGGATTGGGAGCGCTCATCCCGGGTGGGGAAAATGCGCTTACGGAGAATGGCGTCATGTTGGTTTCGGTGGATCTGGTTTTTCCCAATCCGCGCCAGCCGCGCAGCATGATGCATCCCGAGGAATTGCAGGACCTAACCGTCTCCATCCGGGAGCATGGTGTTCTTCAGCCGTTGATTGTCACACCCGGCGACACGCAGGGACGCTATATTTTGATCGCCGGAGAACGCCGCCTGCAGGCTGCCCGGCTGGCCGGGCTGGCCTCGGTGCCGGTGCTTGTCCGCCAGGCCACCGACCAGCAGCGCCTGGAACTGGCAATTATCGAAAATGTTCAGCGTTCCGACCTTTCCGCACTGGAACAGGCGGAAGCATACCGCCAGCTGGCCGAAGATTTTAGCCTTTCCCATGAAGAAATTGCTGCCCGGGTAGGTAAAAGCCGTGTGGCTGTCACCAACACCCTCCGCCTGCTCAAACTACCCGATGCGGTAAAAAATGCCCTTATCGAAGGACGTGTTTCGGAAGGTCACGCACGCGCCCTGCTGGCCCTGCCCACGCCGGAGGCCCAGGCGGCCGCGCTGCGTACTGTCATGGCTCAGGATTTGAACGTCCGCCAGACCGAGGAATTGGTTCGCAAGCTCTCCGGTGAAAAGCCTTCCCGCAAGCCGAAACCGGCCGCGCTTCCCGAAGTGGCCGAACTGGAGGAACGCCTGCGCACCAGCCTGGGTACTAAGGTCACCCTGCGTTCCGGCCGCAAGGGTGGCACCGTCACCATTCACTATTATTCCGATGAGGAATTAAATGCTTTAATGGGACGGTTATTGAATGAATAGATGAGCAGGGGAGAGCACCCCATTCCTGCATGGATGATATGAAACTCCTCCACAACGCCCGCATTTACACACTTGATACCGCCTGTCCGCTTGCATCCACGCTTGTGATCAATTCCGGGCGGGTGTTAGCAGTGGGTGGGGAAGAACTCTTGGCCGAGTATGAACATTGCGAGCGTCTGGATATGGGCGGGCGGGTTATTTTGCCCGGCCTGACGGATGCCCACCTTCATCTCCAGGAATATGCCCGTAGCTTGCAGGTGGTCGATTGCGAAGGCCAGTCCAGGCAGGCCATCCTTCACCGGCTGGCTGGGCGCGTGGCCGAAATGTCACCCGGAACCTGGCTGAGTGGGCATGGCTGGGACCAGAATACCTGGGGCGGTGACTGGCCCGGCGCGGCAGAACTGGACGCACAGATCCCTGACAACCCGGTCTACCTGACCGCCAAATCCTTGCATGCTGCATGGGTGAATACTACCGCCCTCCGGCTGGCCGGGATTACGGCATCCACCCCCGATCCGGCCGATGGACTCATCCAGCGCGATGCTTACGGGGCGCCCACCGGCATCCTCTTTGAAAATGCCCTTAGAATGGTGGAGACGGCCATCCCTGAACCCGGCTTGGAAGCGCTTGCAAAATCTTTCCTGCAGCTCATGCCGCAGTTGTGGCGCATGGGCCTCACCGGCGTGCACGATTTTGATGGGCGCGCCTGTTTTATGGCTTTGCAGCTCTTGCATTCTCGCGGGCTGCTTAAACTGCGAGTGATTAAATCTATTCCTCATGAATTGTTGCCCCAGGCCGGGCAATTGGGTCTATCCAGTGGTTTTGGGGATGATTTTCTGCGGATCGGCTCTGTAAAGCTGTTCGCAGATGGTGCCCTTGGTACGCATACCGGCGCAATGACCGCTCCATATGTTGACGAGCCAGAAAATCGTGGTATTCTTTTGTTAAAATCGGATGATATCTTCGATTATGGCTGCCAGGCAGCCGAAGTCGGCCTCAGCCTGGCAGTCCACGCAATTGGTGACCGGGCGGTCCACGAGGTTCTGGATGGATTTGCCCGGTTGCGGACGTATGAAAGGGAGCACGCTTTGCCGGCTTTGCGTCACCGTATGGAACATGTTCAGAGTATCCTCCCGCAGGATGCAGGGCGCCTGGCAGGATTGGATATCATCGCCTCCATGCAACCGGTCCATGCCCCTTCGGATATGCTTACGGCAGACCGGTGGCTGGGTGAACGGGCTGCGTTTTCTTATGCCTGGCGCACCCAACTGGAGCATGGCGCCCGCCTGGCGTTTGGTTCCGATGCGCCGGTGGAAAGCGCCAATCCGTTCCACGGCATCCACGCCGCTGTCACCAGGCGCCGCGCGGATGGTTCCCCGGGGCCGGAGGGTTGGTTCCCTGAACAGCGCCTGACCGTCGGCGCGGCCCTGGCAGGTTTTACCTCCGGCACGGCGTATGCTGCTGGAATGGAAGACCGCCTCGGGCAGGTTTCTGCCGGGTTCCTGGCGGATTTTATTGTGATCGAGACCGATCCGTTTACCTGTGATCCAGCCGAACTATATGCCATCCAGCCTGTCGCGACCATGGTTGGAGGAGATTGGGTCTGGCAATCATGAGGATGCAAAGATGACCGTACCACTGACCCCGGAAGTCCTGGTGCCCCGTTTGGGAGAACACCTTGTTCAGACTGGCCAAATCTCCGAGATAGAGTTGCAGAAAGCCCTGGCTTACCAGAATGAGAAGCAAAAGGGTGGACGGCGTTACCTTCTGGGTGAAGCGTTGATTGATCTTAACTTGCTCACCCGTCGGCAGATTGACCATGCGGTGACCGAGCAGATCATTCAGCTCAGGAATGCCCTCGAAGATGCTAATCGTTTCCTGGAACATCGCGTGGAAGAGCGTACGGCGGAGTTACAGGAAGCGTTGCGAAAGCTCTCCGAATTGAACCAGATGAAAGCCAATTTTGTTGCCAACATCTCTCATGAACTGCGCACACCGCTGACGCATGTCAAGGGCTATTTGGAATTACTTTCGACTGGGGCGCTTGGACCGCTCAGCGAAAACCAGAAGAATGCCTTGCAGGTCAGCCAGCGTGCCACCGGGCGCCTGGAAAGCCTGATCGATAGCCTCATTCTCTTCTCCCTGGCGGCTCGGGGTGAAATGACTTTGCGCCTGAAGCCTGTCAACCTGAACACAGTGGCAGGTGAGGTCATCAATTATTCCCGTCCCAAGGCGCGTGACCGCAATGTCGACCTGAATTTCGACATTCACTCCGATATCCCCTTTGTACAAGCAGACGAAGAGAAAATATCCTGGGTAATCCTGCAGTTGATCGATAATGCCATCAAATTTACCCCCTCAGGCGGCCAGGTGAATCTATCCGTCGAGAAAGAGTCTGAAACGCTGGTGATGGTCGCGGTGGCCGATACCGGAATCGGTATTCCATCCAACCGGCTGGACGAAGTGTTTGAACCGTTCCATCAATTGGATGCTTCTTCCACCCGGCGCTATGGTGGTACCGGGCTGGGCCTGGCGCTGGTCAAGGAAATAGTCAGCGCGCACGGTTCGATCGTAAGTATCAAGTCAGAAGAAGGCAAAGGCTCTACGTTTTCCTTCCCGCTGCTGGCAGCGATACCAGTTCCTTGAAAAGGCAGGCAATGGGATTGCTATGGACGGCGAAACCCTGGAACTATTTACCAAGTTGAGTGATTCCACCGTTAAAGACGATTGGCAGAAAGCGCTCAATTCTCTCTTCATTACTCTCAGAAAAGTATTTGTCTTTGATAACCTGGCCATCTATCTGATCGAAAAAACTGGCGCCATCCCGGAGCCTGTTTATGCGCGTGCGGTTGGACGGGGCCGTAGTAAGGAAGCCGAGGCCTCCTGGGGGGAGGAAATTGCCAACCAGGTTGTCGCAACCGATAAGATCACGGTGTTTGCCCCACCCGGCCCGTCTTCACCGGACCGGACTGCCAAGCCCTATTTGCTTGGGCTGCCGCTCTGCCTTCCAACCGGAAAAGGTGCCATCGTATTTGTCCGTTTCGGTGGTCCGGAATATAGTGCTGAACAAATCCCGTTGGCGGCTCTGGCGGCAGTGCAAACGGATCATATTTTTGAGAGCCGCTCCCTGATAGAAAGCCGGACCCAGCTTGAGATGGCCCACCAACGTGCCCAGTTTCAGGATGATTTCATTGCCACCATGTCGCACGAATTGCATACGCCTCTGGGTTTCATCAAAGGCTATACCACTTCCCTGTTACGTTCCGATACGGTTTGGGACCCTGCCACGCAAAAAGAATTCTTGAATATTATTGATGAGGAATCTGACCACCTCGTGACCCTGATTGACCGCATCCTCGATTCAGCCCGTTTGCAGAGCGGTAACATGCAAATGGATTTCCAACCTGTCCGGTTGGATTCGCTCCTGCGTGACGTAATTCTGCGAACCCAGAACAGGCATAAAGAACTGGTAATTGTCCAGAATATTGGATCGGCCGTGCCTATTCAGGGCGATACCGTCCGCCTGGCTCAGGTTTTCGATAACTTGTTTGAGAACGCCCTCAAGTATGCCCCCGGCTCCAAAATAACCATCTCGCTCAAGGTGGATGCCGATAAACAGGTTATCACTTTCGCGGATCAGGGAGCGGGTATTCCATCTGAGCATTTGCCGTTCTTATTTGAGCGCTTCTACCGGGTTCCCGGCCATCCTAACAAACGCGGCACCGGGCTGGGACTTTTTATTTGCAAACAGATTGTCCAGGCACACCACGGCGAGATCTCTGTTAAGACTGCTCCGGGTAGAGGCACAACTTTCCTGATCGAACTCCCTTCTAATAAAAGGAATGTTTCCTGAGAAAGGATTACCATGACTGTCCGCATCCTGGTTGTAGATGATGAACCTCGTTACCTGCGTCTGCTCGAGGCCAACCTCCTGACTGAAGGGTACCAGGTTTTAACTGCGAGGGATGGCGAAGAAGCGGTTGAAAGTTTCTCCGCTAACCCGGTTGATTTGATCCTTTTGGACGTAATGCTGCCTCGTATGGACGGCATTGCTGCCTGCCAGCGTATCCGCCAGTTTTCCTCCGTACCCATCATCATGTTGACCGCCAAAGGCGAAGAACAGGACCGCGTGCGCGGGCTGGATGTGGGCGCCGATGATTACCTCGTCAAGCCTTTCTCCATTATGGAGTTGCTGGCGCGTGTACGGGCGGTGCTGCGGCGGGCCCAGACTTCTGAAACCGGGCAGGACCGTTTCTTCACCCACGATAACCTGCGGATTGATTTCGCCCGCGCCGAAGTGTGGCTGGGTGAACAGCCGGTCTACCTCTCGGCGACGGAATACCGCCTCCTGCTGCAATTTACCCATAATATTGGCAAGGTGCTCGCGGCCGAAGAATTGCTGACAAGTGTGTGGGGACCGGAATACCGCGATGATAAGGAAATCCTGTGGGTCACGATTGCCCGTTTGCGTCAAAAGGTGGAAAGTGATCCCCACGAACCCCGGCATATTGTTACCCGTTCGGGGTTGGGTTACCTTATGCCTCCCATCGAAGGCTGATTTGTGACAGGAGCTTTGATAAAGGTTCTATATGGAAACAACGCCGGTTTCTGTCTTGGTGATTGATGCTGACTCTGTCAGCCGTAATTACCTGGCTGCCATGTTGGGCAAGAATGGCTATTCGGTTTTATCGGCTGCGCTGGGCCGGGAGGGTTTGATTTCGGCTTGGCGGGATAAGCCTGAAGTCATAATTCTGGATCCCGACTTACCCGATCTGCCTGGTCTGGATCTGGTAACCCGCCTCCGGCAGGATCGTCGTACATCCAAGGTGATACTTGTGGCCCTGAGCAGCCGGGAGAATCCTCAGGAGATGGCGGCCTTGCTCGCGGCCGGTTGCAGCGATTATCTGGTCAAGTCCGGCCAAACGGTACCGAAATTACTGGAGCTTCTGCCAGGTTTTATTAACGGAGAGCCAATTCTTCCCAAAAAGCAAGGCAAGCTGATCACTTTCCTGAGCGCCAAAGGTGGCACAGGTACATCCTCTTTGTGTGCCAATATCGCCATGTGCCTGGGGAGCGAGAAGGCAGATAAAAAAGTGGCCGTCATTGACCTGGTCCTGCCGATCGGCTCAATTGCTAACATGGTTGGCTATACCGAACGTCTTAATCTGGTCACAGCCGCCTTGCAGGGGCTAGATCTGCAGACCGCTGAATATTTCAAGGATCATCTGCCGCACGTTTCAGGTTGGTATTTCTACTTGCTGGCCGGCGCGCCTGACCCGGAATCGGCCAACCGCTTGCCAGGTGAACGGGTCGGAAACATTCTTAATGCAATTTTGGAATCTTACGATTTCGTACTTGTGGATATGGGTCGTTCCCTTTCCCGCATCACTTTGCCAATCATCCAGAAGGCGGATGTTATTGCCATGATCCTGAGCACGGACCTGGCGACTGCGGACTTGACTTCGACGGTTTTGGAATATTTAAAAACCCAGGGCGTGGACCTTCAGCGCGTTTTCCCCATTCAGAACCGCGCTGTTGGGTTGGAAGGCCTGACGAAACTGGAATTGGAGAAAAGGATCGGTGTGACTATTGGCGTCACTATGCCGTACATGGGTGACAACATTACAGTTGCAAATAACCGCCATGTGCCTCTCGCTACCAGGCTTCAGAATGATTCGACCATGTTATTGCTCAGACAGGCTGCCAATCAGATGATCGAAACGGACAAGCACAGTACTCGCTGACATTTGCTGGGAAAATATTATGACGATAGAATTCGATGATAATGGTAAATTCTTTACAGATATCATTTCTAAAACCCCCATTTCTGCCATGATACAGACGCTTACCCACCGCATCCATGGAAATATTCATATCGCGCAGGACCGCCGTCTTAAGGATGAATTGGATCTTCCGGAAAAGTTTATCGCTGTTACCGATGCTGTTATCTATTTGCCGGATGGCCAGATTCTTTATCAGGCTGGATTTTTGGCCGTGCAACGTGATCAGATCGTTTGGGTGGTGCCCGATAGCGAGATGAAAGAATCATCAAAGGGAAACGGATCATGACTGTACCGGGATTGACCCCTTCCACGGGTGCATCGATTCCAGATTACTCCAAGTTGCGCGAGTACCTCATCGCGACGGTAACCCAGGACCTCGGTGGGAGCGACCTTGCCCCCGAAAAGCGCAGGCAGGCTGTCGAAGCGAGCCTGAAAGAAGCCCTGGCACGCACGAAATTGACCCTTTCCGACTCTATCCAGGTTCACCTTATCCGGGATATCCTTGATGAGGTAATCGGTTATGGCCCCATCCAATCGTTGCTCGACGACCCGAATGTCACCGAGATCATGGTAAATGGGCCCAGAAAAGTCTATGTTGAAAAAAAGGGCCGCTTGGAGCGAACGAATATCGTCTTTGAAGATGATCTTCATATCCTGAAAATTATTGATCGGATTGTTTCGCCTTTGGGGCGACACATTGATGCCGATAGCCCCATGGTGGATGCCCGTCTGCCGGATGGGTCGCGCGTGAATGCCATCGTGCCCCCTTGTGCGGTGGATGGCGCTTCCCTTACCATCCGAAAATTTCGTAAAGAAAAATTGAAGATGGATCAATTGATCGAGAGCAGCTCGCTTACGCAGGCGATGGCCGATTTCCTGAGAGCCTGTGTCCTTGGGCGCTTGAATATCATAATTTCCGGCGGCACCGGGTCCGGCAAGACCACCTTCCTGAACGTGCTGTCTGGTTTCATCCCGGAAGACGAACGCATTGTAACCATTGAGGATGCTGCCGAATTACAACTCCAGCAAGACCATGTGGTTCGCCTGGAAACCAAATTAGCAAGCGTCGAGGGGCATGGCGCAGTAAGCGTCCGGGAATTGGTCCGCAACTCTTTGCGCATGCGCCCCGATCGCATCGTCGTAGGCGAGTGTCGTGGCGGCGAAGCTCTCGACATGCTCCAGGCAATGAACACCGGCCATGACGGTTCGTTGACCACCATTCACTCTAATTCACCCCGTGATGCACTTTCCCGCCTGGAAACGCTGGTGTTGATGGCCGGGATGGATTTGCCACTAAAGATTGTCCGCCAGCAGATTTCATCGGCAGTGGATGTCATTGTCCAGATGTCACGCTTGCGGGATGGCGCGCGTAAAATTACTGCCATTTCAGAAGTTGCTGGCATGGAAGGTGAGGTGGTAGTTTTGAGCGATATATTCAAATTTAACCAGACCGCTGTGGATGCAGAAGGTAAAATTCTCGGCCAGCATAAGGCCACTGGTATCCGGCCATTATTCGGCCCGCGGTTGGAAGCGGCCGGGTTTAAACTTGGCGCAGATATTTTCGGCGCCACGGCTGCCGATATGGCAATGGCTCACCAACGACGGTAGCTATCGCCCGGGTTTCTCTGCTATAATAATTTTGTCCTGTCTGCTGAGATCGTGAGGAAAATCCATGACCATTCAAATCCAGGTTGCCCTTCGTACCAGAAAATTAGGTGTTTTGATCCGGGATGCCCGCCTGGCGTCCCGAAAAACTCTTCCGGAATGTGCACAGCTTGTGGGAGTAACCAGTGGCGTTCTGCGCGCCTGGGAAGAAGGCCGTAAAGCGCCTTCCCTGCCGGAACTGGAAGTACTGGCCTTTTCCCTGCACCTGCCCTTGCACCATTTCTGGAGCAAGGATGCCATGTCGGACGATGCACCCCTGACCGAATCCTTGAACTTGCCGGCCGTTCTCGGCATTCGCCAGCGCGTGGTTGGGGCGCTCCTGCGCCAGCAACGTGAAAATACCAGCCTTTCGATACAGGCGCTTTCCGAACAATCTGGTATCCCCGTGGCCCGCTTAAAAGCGTATGAACTGGGCGCACGACCCATCCCATTGCCAGAATTGGAAGGCCTGGTGGCCCTGCTTGGCGGCCAGATCGAAGCCATTTTCGATCAAACCGGTCGCATCGGTCAGTGGATGATTCAACAGAAAGCCGTGCAGGAATTTTTGCAACTACCCCCTGAATTACAGAATTTTGTCTCAAAACCGGTCAACCGTCCCTATCTTGATCTGGCGATGAAATTGAGCGGAATGTCCACCCAAAAATTACGTTCGGTGGCTGAAGATTTGCTGGATATAACCTTCTAATTATGACAAACACACTTTCCATCCAAGAACTGGTCGATCAGGCCAAGCGAACCTATCAGGCCGGAGATTATTTGCAGGCTGGCCAGGAATTCAACCAGGCCGCCTCGGCCTATGCCGGTGCGGGTGATGCCCTCATGGCAGCCGAAATGAAGAATAACCAGTCCGTGGCCCTGTTGCTCTCCGGAGATGCGCAGGCTGCCCTGGCTGTAATCGAAGGCACCGAAAAGGTATTCGCTGATTCTGGGGATTTCAGGCGTGAGGGCATGTCGCTAGCGAACCAGGCTTCGGCCTTGCAAGCCCTCAAACGTCTGAAGGATTCCATGGAATGTTATCAAAGGGCCGGCGTTGCCCTGGAAAAGGCTGGTGAGGGCGATCTGCGTGCAGATGTCATGCAGCAACTCTCCATGCTGCACTTGCGCCGGTTCAAGTTCTACGACGCAATCCTCGCCTTGCAGTCTGGATTGGCGGGCGTCAAGAATCCAAGCCTGAAACAACGTTTAATGAAGAAAATTCTGTTCGTCCGCCTATGATGGTTGGTGTGGATGTTCAGGTGCGCTCTGCGCTGCTGACTGACCAGCGTCAGATCGCTAATTTGATGCATTTCAGCCCAACCATCCATCGCCATCTGGACTGGCGGTACCCGTTGGATTGGATCGGGTCGCCGCCTTTTTTTGTCCTTGAACAGCAGGGACAGATTATTGCCGCCCTTGCCTGTCCGCCAGACCCGCCCGCGGTGGCATGGGTGCGGCTTTTTGTCAACTCCGGGAAATTACCGCTCGAGCAATCCTGGCGCCTCCTTTGGGAGGAAGCCCGTCTTGACTTGGCTCACAAACAGGGCTTCACGGTCGCAGCTATTGTCTTGCAGGATTGGTATCACAGTTTGCTCATCAACAGCGGGTTTATCAGCCGCCAATCCATTGTCATGCTCGAACGTGATGGGCAGGCCCTCATAGATGTTACGTTGCCGGTTGGATTCTCGATCCGGAGCATGCTTCAATATGACCTGCCCGCTGTTGCCGAAGTGGACGCAGCTGCCTTCGAACCTCTCTGGCAGAATTCACTCCCATCGCTTGAAAAGGCTTACCCGCAGGCTGTTCTGGCAACGGTGGCATTGGCGGGTGGGCAGGTGGTCGGATACCAGCTCAGCACCCGTAACCCACTCGGGGCGCATCTTGCCAGACTGGCGGTTCTACCTGAACTGCAAGGGCGTGGGGTGGGGCGTGCCCTGGTTGCCGACCTGGCTCAACAGGCAGAGCGGCGCAGTATGTACCATCTGACGGTCAACACCCAGAGCGATAATTCCGCCTCGCTGGCGCTTTACAGGAAGACCGGTTTTCGCGAGACCGGGGAACGCTACCCGGTTTACCAGTTGCAGGTTCCATGACGAGGAGATGGTATGGTCGATCCTGAAGAAGCGGTCATCGTCAATGCCCTGGTGCGACAGGCGCTGGTATCTGCCCAGGAAGTGATGGGCGAGAATGGATTGAATGCCGTGTTGCGTAATGTCGGATTGGATCGCTTTGTTGGAAATTTCCCGCCCGATGATACCAACCCCGGCATCAAAACGTTCGATTATGCCCGTTTCAATGAGGCCATAGAGGCGTTCTATGGGCGCGGCGGAAAAGGGATGTTGCGTCGCATTGGCAAGGCCTCCTTCCAGTACGGCGTGCGTGAGCAGGGGGCATTAATGGGGATGGCCGGGGCCGCCCTCAAACTTATGCCGCCCAAAGGCCGGATCAAATTTGTCCTGAATGCCATGGTCAGTGCCTTAAAAAAGACCAATCCCCAGGTGGATGCCTGGGTGGAGGAAGCAGGCGACAAAATCGCCTATTGTGAGTCAACCTGTGCGATTTGCCTGGGCCGTCATTCCAGCGAACCGGTTTGTCATCTGTATGTAGGTTCGGTCGGCGAGGCGGTCCGTTGGGCCACCGGCGCGGAATATGGGATCAACGAAACGCATTGCATTGCCAAAGGGGATAAATATTGCCGCTTCGAAATCGGCGAGGTTAAAGTGTGATTGCGACCCCGTCTCCGGTCATGCTTTCAAACCGCCTGTTTCGATTTTTCGTAGACTCTGCCACTCAGGAAGTTGGAGCAGATAATTTTCCTTCCATCCTTGCGGAGGATCATCTTTCCCCGTTAATGCCAGCGATGACGGATAAGACCCAACTGGCGCGTCTGGATGGGGCCGAGACGGCGGTGCTTTATGCCTCACTCCAACAGGCGCTGCGCCAGTACTATGGACGGGGCGCCCGCGGCATCCTGCTTCGGATTGGGGAAGGCATGTGGGGCCGCATGATGGCGCAAGCCAACCTGCTGGAGAAAGCGGAACTGGAAATTGTCCGCCGGCTGCCGGTCCCGGCACGCCGCAGGCGCATCCTGGAGTTGCTGGCTGATACCCTGCGGGAGAGCGGTGGCGCGGCCTCGCTCCATACCCTCGATATGGATTTATTGCTGGTCGACCATTCTTCTGCCGCGACCCTCAACCAGGTTTCCGTTGAACCGATCTGCTTTGTAACGCTTGGCCTGATCCAGGGCGCCCTTTTTTGGGCCACTGGCCAGGAAGCCGATATGGAAGAAATTGCCTGCAAGGCGGCCGGTGCGCCCGTCTGTGAATTTAAAATTAAACTCGGAGTACCTTCCAAATAATGCAGGAAAATGGGGCTGCACCGGTAACCCCGCTTTATTATCATGATACAACCTGGAGACAAATAAAATGGAAATTTCGGAATGGAACTGGAAATCTTCGGATGGCGTGGATATGTATGCGCGTGGCTGGGTGCCTGTGGGGATACCCAAAGCTGCCATCATGCTCGTCCATGGACACGGAGAGCATATTGCGCGTTTTGACCATGTCGCCGCGGCGTTAACGAACAAAGGCTATGCCATGCTTGGTTTTGACCTGCGCGGGCATGGCAAATCCGGCGGGCCGCGCGGCCATACTCCGTCATATGATGCACTGATGGATGATATTGCCTCTTTTTCCCAGCAAGCCGATCAGCGCTATGCCGGTTTGCCGCGCTTTCTCTACGGGCACAGCCTGGGCGGCAACCTGGTGTTGAACTATGTCTTGCGCCGGAAACCGGATTTGCATGGGGTGATCGCGACCGGTCCGTGGCTGAAACTGGCTTTCCAGCCGCCGGCTTCCCAGGTGACGCTTGGCCGGCTGATGAACGGCATAGCTCCAGGTTTTATTCAACACAGCAAGTTGGATACCAAGGGGCTTTCTCATGATCAGGTGGTGGTTACTGCTTACGAAAATGACCCGCTTGTGCATGACAAAATCTCGGCCCGGTTATTCGTAGCCATGTACGAATCCGGGTTGTGGGCCCTGGAGCATGCCGCCGAGTTCCCGCTGCCATTATTGCTTATGCATGGCGCAGCTGATCCGATCACTTCGGTCAAAGCCAGCCAGGAATTTGCCGAAAAAGCCTGTACGAAAACCACCCTCAAGGTCTGGAATGGCCTCTATCACGAGATCCATAACGAGTTGGAAAAGGCCGAAGTCTTTAATTTCATGTTGGATTGGTTGGAAAAACATTAGGTAGAATTAAGGTCAGATAAGAGCAACCCCGTTTTCGAATAGGAAACGGGGTTTTTACTGGACAAACCGCCTCGATTATGGCAAAATCCTGCCACTATTGACACATTAATTATCAAAGTTTATGGAAGGACCACATTTTGATACTGTGCGGCTTCATTGTACAGTATCAAAATGCGAACTCCTCCAGAATTTTCGGGAAAATTCAAAGGAGATATCATGAGTAAACGCCAGGAAATCCGTGACCGTCGCCGCCGTGAACAAATTCGCAATCGTATCATTGTGATCGTTGCAGTAGTGGTTGTGGCTTTATTGGTCACTTTTGCCCTGATCATCCCATCCATGAATACCGCCCGTACTGCCGCCGCAGCAACCCAGGCGGCTGCCAATGCTACCCCTGTTCCGGTAATTACCATTACTCCCCGGGTCTTTAAAGCGAACGTTAATGGAACCCACCTCGGTGATCCGAATGCGCCTGTAAAATTGGATGCATATGAGGATTTTCGCTGTTCAGCATGCCTGTACTATACCCAGAATATCGAGCCGCTGGTCATCAAGAACTATGTGGAGACCGGCAAGGTCTATTACACCTATCATTTCTTCATTGTGATAGATGGCAATGACGGCACGGATGCTTCAACCCGCTCAGCCAATGCGGCCTTGTGCGCCAACGAACAGGGCCATTTCTGGGATTATCATGATACGCTTTATGCCAACCAGATTACAGAAAGCGCCTCCCTTTATACTGATGCGCGTCTGACTACCATGGCCGAAAATTTAAAGCTGGATATGACCGCCTTTAATACGTGTTACGCGGCCAAGAAGTATGCCAGCGTTGTCCAGGCTGATATTACCCAGGGCGAAAAGTTGAATATATCCGGCACGCCCAGCATTTTTGTCAATGGGACCCAGGTTGCGGATTTCCGCAATACCACCCAATCCATTGATACAGCCCTGGCGGGCAAGTAGTCCCTCCAAAATAAAACAACAAACAAAAAGCAAAATGTGCGGAGCGCCAAAAACGCTCCGCACATTTGTTTACTTCTTTATTATTACAACCGGCTGAAAATTCCCGTGATCAATGGGATAATCCAGACGATCACCGGGGCCAGCACCAGCGCCGGCAGGAAATTTCCCACGCGAATTTTCTTAATTTCCAGCAGGGTGCTGATGGCTATCCCAAGCAACAGTACCCCTCCGGTGGCGGTCAGTTCGGCCATCATAGGTTTGGTTACAATTGTATTCAATTGGGATGCCAGCAAAGTGATGGCTCCCTGGTAAACCAGGATCATGGCGGCTGAAAACAGCACTCCTACTCCCAGTGTGGATGCAAATGCCATCGCTGCGAATCCGTCCAGCACGGATTTGATTACCAGCAGGCTGATATCGCCGTTCAGGCCGGCCTGGATTGAGCCGAGGATGGCGATCGGGCCGATGCAAAACAGCAGCGAGGCGGTCATAAAGCCTCTCACGAAAAGTCCGCTTTCGCTATTGGCGCTGCTGAAATGCTTTTCGAGCATTTCGCCGAGACGTTGCAGCCCATCTTCGATTTTCCACCATTCCCCCAGTAGTGCACCGATCACCAGGCTGCCCAGCACGATCAATGAATTCTGTGTTTCCAAGAACATCTTGATGCCGGTTACGGCGGTAAACAATCCCATCCCGGCGATCACGGTCGACTTCAACCGGTCTGGCAGGCGGCCACCAAAAAGCAGGCCAAGGCTGCCGCCAATCAGGATGGCGGCGACATTGATGAGTGTTCCGATCATTTTTCTTTTGCCAGGCTGGTGGGTTTCCCTGCCTGCGCGTTTTCATACACTTCCAGCGCAAAGCATAGGGAGCTTAAACGGTTCAGGTATAATAACAAAACTCTGTTTTCAATTTCCCCGCTATCGAGCAATTTGGCTACGTGCCTTTCGGCCCGCCGAACAATGGTGCGGGCCAGGTCCAGCGCGGCACCTGGCAGGCTATCCCCGGGCAGGATGAATTCAGTCGGGATGGGAGCCAGGGCCACGATGGCATCCACCTGCACTTCCAGCCATTGGACGCGCCTTGGCGCCATGATCTGGAACTGTCGGGCGTTTTCAGGGGTGGCAGCCACTTCGGCCATGATGACGTACAGGTCGCGTTGCACATCCTTCAGCAGGTTCCCGGTCTCCGGAATTTTGCTTTGGGAGCGTGCCAGGCCGAGCGCGGCCGAAGCTTCGTCTAGTGCGCCAAGGGTTTCCATGCGCGGATGATACTTTGGCAGGCGATTCTCGCCCAGCACTCCGGTGGTGCCGTCATCACCGGCACGTGTGTAGATCGGGGACATAGCGAAATTATATCAGGGCTTTTACATAGTTGGGGTTTGGGTATTGTATAACCCAAAATCTCTTCTTCCGCCGCGACCTCCCTCGTACTCTGCGGGTGTGGCGGAAGTCAGGCCAATATTTTTACAAAGTCAGCGACTTTGTGAAAGCCCTGCACAGGTACCACAGATTGGCAGGAAAAAAATCTCTTTTGTCGTATAATTTCAACATGCAACGAACGATGGATGCCGAGGAAATCAAGACCTCCCATTTTGCCTGGCTTTCGCACATTCTGCCAGTTGTAGTTGCGCTGCTTGCGTTGGCAATGCTTGTGTTAACGCCTGTTTGGGCGGTAAACTATTACCGTCAACCGTTTGCAGGGGTTTTGCTGGAACCCAATAATATTGTCAGTAAAATTATCGGGAAGGATTGGCCTGCTTCCCAGGCTGGCGCGGCCTGGCCGGACCAGTTGGTGAGACTGGGCAACCTGCCGGTTAGGAACGTTCAGCAGGTGAACACTTTCCTGGCAGGCAATGGCAACGCGCCCGTTTCGATGGAATTCGTGGACCGTTCGGGCGCACCACACGATGTTTTGGTGACACCCATCCAGATGCCATTGGGGAATTTCATCAGTCTGTTCATCGTTCCGTATCTGGTGGGTCTCGTCTTCCTTGTCATCGGTCTGTGGGCATACTTTTTGCGCGGCGGATTACGCGCCAGCCGGGCTCTGCTCGTTTTCGCATCAGCGGTCAGTATCACCACCAGCACGTTTTTTGACATGAACACCACCCACTACGTGGTGCTGTTGTGGGCAGTCAGCCTTTCCGTCGCCGCCACTGCCTGCATTCATCTGGCATTGGTCTTCCCGCAACAAATGAATGTAGTGAACCGCTGGCCGGTCACCCGTTTTATTGCCTGGGTCTTTTGCCTGGCATTTGCCATCCCGGTCATCTCGGAGATCGAGGCTCCCACTTCCCCGCTGGCGTATATCCCGACCTGGCAGTACAGTTATGCCTATATGGCCTTGGGAATGGCCTTGTTCCTGGGTTTCCTGGTCTGGCGCATCATGCACAGCGATTCGCCGGTGGTGCGCCAGCAAAGCCGTGTGATCATCTTTGGTGCAACCCTGTCGTTCGCACCTATAATGATTTTTTACCTCCTGCCGACCGCGTTCAGCAATACTCCGCAGGAGTTTAATGCCTCTATTTATTTCCCATTACTGATCCTGTTTCCGCTCTCTATTACGTATGCCATTTTACGTTACCGCCTGCTGGATGTGGACCGGCTGCTGGCAAACGTCCTGACTTACATACTGACTACGGGTGTCGCTCTGGTGGTATTTTACGGCCTGGTGACCGCCCTTTCCCTGGTTATCCGGCAGACCATCCGGCCGGATAATCCTCTCCTGGTTGCCTTGTATTTGCTGGCTTTGGTACTCGGGCTTACCCCCCTGCGGCGGGTTGTTCAGCGTATCATTGACCGGTTCTTTTACCGTGCCCCGGCAGATTACCGCCGCGTGTTGAATGTTCTTTCGAGCAACCTGGTCATTACCACTGACTTGGAGCGCACTCTGCACCTTCTTTCCGACCAGCTTCAGCAGGCTCTTGCCCCCGAAAAGTTTGTTATTTACCTTTATGATGATGAGCGTGCATTATATGTGCCGCATTCCCGCCAGCTTCTTTCCGCGCCGGATTTGACTGCAGAAGATTCGCTGGTCAGCGCCATTCGAGCCGCCGGCAAAGCCTTGTGGTTCCTCTCTGGCATTGTTCTTCCGGATGCGCTCAGCCGCTCTGAAACATTCCGTGAATTGGGTTGCTCGGCGTTTGTTCCTCTGGAATATGAGGACAGTTTGATTGGATTTATGGCGCTCGGTTCGCGTCGTTCGGGCGATCCTTATACCCGCGACGATTTGGATTTCCTCGGTACGGTGGCCGGCCAATCTGCTCTGGCATTGGAGAATGCCCGGCTCTTTATCAACCTGCGCCACACCCTCGACCAGACCCTGGAAATGAAAAACCTGATGGATGATATTTTCGCCTCCATCGCTACGGGCGTCATCACCACCGATGTTGGCCATAAAGTTACGCTGTTCAACCGTGCGGCAGAAAATATTCTGGGCATACCGGTTAAGGATGTCATGGGCAAATCCCTGCCGGAGGCCCTGCCGCTTTTCTCGGATCTCGAAATCGCCGCCACCGAAGCCTTGGACCGCGGCACTGCCACCCTCAGCCAGGAAGTGACTCCCACCATGCCTCCGCGCGGTGACCTTTACTTGCGCCTTTCCTGTTCGCCCCTGCGGGATGCGTATCTTGGCACCAAGGGTGCCACGATCGTTCTTGAGGATCTGACCGACCGCCGGAAATTGGAGGCTGAGCAGGAACGCATTCGTCAAACCTTCGGACGGGTGGTGGCTGCACGCGTGCGTGACCGCTTGCTTTCCGATCCAAGCCATCTGCGTTTGGATGGTATCCGCCAGAAAACCACCATCATGTTCGCCGACATCAGCGGTTTCACCTCTTTCAGTGAGAGAAATGAACCGGAAGATCTCTTTAAAACATTGAATTATTATCTCTCTCTGGCTGCCCGGATCATTCTCGAAGAGGAAGGCACGTTGGATAAATTCATGGGGGATGCCGTTCTGGCTCTTTGGAACGCTCCAGACCCGCAACCCGACCATGCTCTGCGGGCGGTGCGCGCCGCCCTGGCCATCCAGGAACGTGCCCGGCAGATCTATAAACCCCTGCAGGGGCCATCCTATGCCCTGCAATTTCACATTGGTGTAGCCACGGGTGATGCTATGGTGGGCAACTTGGGCACCAACGAACTGTTCAACTACACGGCGGTTGGGGATACCGTCAACGTGTGCCAGCGGCTAGAGATGGCCGCCCAACCCGGCCAGATATTGATCGACCAGGCGATCTATTCCGCCCTGGCCGGCCAGATCATCGCCGACCCGCTCGAACCGATCCTGGTCAAGGGCAAGGCATTGCCGGTGGCGGTTTATAATCTCAAGGGCTTGAAATGAAGTTCATGGAGAATCACTATGAAATAGAGGAATATTCGGGAGGATATCCCCCGTTTTTTTCCTTACCCTGGCGGTTTTCGCATAAAATGATATAGAATCAGGAAGGGACACCATGGATACAAAAGAGAAACTTGAATTGGCTCTTAAAGATGCTTTGAAAGCCGGGGATGACGTGCGCAAGCGTACTGTCCGCATGGTGTTGGCGGCCATCCGACAGGTGGAGATCGACAAACAGATCAAGCTCGACGAAGCTGCAGTATTGAACATCGTCCAGAAGGAGATCAAGACCCGCCGGGAATCGGTCGAGGAAGCTCGCGGCGCCAACCGCCCTGACATTGTGGTGGCCACCGAAGCCGAGATTGTTGTCTTGCAGGCCTATTTGCCGGCCGGCTTGAGTGCAGCCGAGCTGAATGCTATGGTCGGTGCCGCTGTTGTTGAAGCTGGCGCCAAATCTCCTGCCGATATGGGCAAGGTGATGAAATTGCTCCTACCGCGTATCGCTGGTCGTGCCCCGGGTGATCAGGTCAGCGCCGCGGTTCGCCAGGCCTTGCAAAAATAATCAGGTTTGATGGATTCTCATCGACAATCGCCGCGTTTCTTTTCCCGCCAGGTTTTATTGCCGGTACTGGTGCTCGTTAGCGTTACCATTTTAAGCTATCTTGCACTGATCCAGCCCTGGTCCTTGCGGCAAAACACCCTTCCGCTCGCAGTGGGGGATGTAGCCTCCCAGGATTTGAGCGCCCCGCACGATACCCAGTATGTCAGCAAGGTTCTGACTGATTCGGCCCGTGATGCCGCCGAACGCGCCGTTGCGCCTGTCTATGTGCTCCCTGATCCATCCATCGCACGCACGCAGGCCACTATCCTTACCGATCTCCTGCAAACCATCTCCACGATCCGCTCCAACGATATCACCACGGTCGGAGAAAAGAAAGCTGCTTTGATCGCCATCCAGGGTCTTACCCTTCAACCCGATCAAATGGATTTTTTACTTGGATTGCCGGATGCTCGCTGGACCCTTGTCAGCGACGAAGCCTTCAATGTACTGGTGGAAACAATGCGCAATCCGGTTCGAACCGAGAACTTGGATGCTATTCGGCAGAATCTGGTTGCGTTGGTCAGCTTTTCCCTGACTGAACGCGAAGCCGAGCTGGTGGTTGGGCTGGTTTCCCCGCTGATAACCGCCAATAGTTTTTATAGCCCTGAACTGACCGACGCCGCCCGTCAGTCGGCGCGTGCTGCTGTTGAACCGATTACCCGCTCCTTTGTAGCCGGCCAGACAGTCGTTGCGCGCGGGCAGTTGGTTACACCCGGGGATTTGGAAGCCCTCACCGCGCTGGGTCTGATCCAGCCCAAAGACCCGCTCTACAGTCTGCTGGGCGCGGCTGCCCTGGTGCTGCTCCTGGCATTCTTTACGGCCCTGTATTTCTCGGTTCATCAGCCGGCGACTGTTTCAGACCTGCGCAGTATGCTCCTGCTTGGGATGCTTTTTGTTATCTTCCTGTATGGCGCGCGGGTTTCCATTCCCAACCGCACTGTCATCCCATATCTTTTCCCGCTCCCGGCTTTTGCCCTGCTGATCGCCGCGCTTTTTGGTATGGAACCAGGCATGGTCTTCGGCCTTTTAATGAGCATCCTGTGTGCGTATGGCACACCGGATGGACTTGGGCTGGCTTCCTACTACACGCTAAGCTGCCTGTGCGGCGTATTGGCCATGGGACAGGCTCGCCGGATCGCCCAGTTCTTATATGCTGCTTTGGCCATCGCCGTGGCTGGCGCAGCCATGATCGCCGCCTACCGCCTGCCATCCACCGATACGGATTGGATTGGCGCGCTTACTTTAATGGGTGCGGCGGTTTTTATGGGCATTGCTTCGGCCGGCCTGGCCCTGCCGCTGCAATTCATTCTCTCTCAATTCATCGGCAGAACCACTGCTTTGCAGCTGCTCGAAATTTCCCGCCCCGATTCGCCCCTGCTGAATTACTTCCTCCAGCGCGCTCCAGGTACCTATCAGCATAGCTTGCAGGTTGCCAACCTGGCCGAACAGGCCGCCGAACGTATCCATGCCGATGCGCTTTTGACAAAGGTTGGGGCGTTATTCCACGATGTAGGCAAGTCTGCCAACCCGCTCTTTTTTATCGAGAACCAGTTGCCCGGCCAGATTGATTCGCACGATGCCCTGAAACCGCAGGATAGCGCCCAGGCCATCATCCGGCACGTTCCCGATGGGTTGGAGCTGGCCCGCAAGCACCATCTGCCGCGCCGCCTGCAGGATTTTATCGCCGAACACCACGGCACCCTCATCACCCGTTACCAGTACAACCAGGCGGTGCAGTCTGCCGGCGGGGATAAATCCAAGGTGGCCTTGGCGGAATTTCGCTATCCCGGCCCGGCTCCGCGCTCGAAAGAGACTGCCTTGTTGATGTTTGCAGATGGCGTGGAGGCGCGTTCGCGAGCCGAGCGCCCGGCCAATGATGAGGAGGTCCGTATCCTGGTCCGCAGTGTCATAGAAAATCGCGTCAGGGATGGCCAACTGGATGACGCTCCGCTTTCCCAGCGTGACCTGGCGATCATCACCGAATCATTTGTTTCCACCCTGCGCGTCACCTATCACCCGCGTCTGGAATATCCCAAGGAAGCCCCGGCCGCCCTGGAAGTGCCCACCCAACAACGCCCGCAGGAGAAGACCGAATGATTTTTATCGAGAGTGAGTCAGATCAGACCTTCCCCCAAGCGCTGTTGGAACGCGCCGCCCGTACCGTGCTGGATCTTTCCGGCAGCCCCGATGCCGATTTAACCATCGTGCTTGTGGATGATGTTCGCATCCAGGCGCTCAACCGGGATTTCCTGGCTCACGATGTTCCCACGGATGTCCTTTCCTTCCCGGCCGATGAACCCGACCCCGAAACGGGCCGCCGTTACCTGGGCGATGTGGTCATTTCGCTTGAGCGCGCCTCCGAACAGGCCCGCGAGCGTGGTCATGCCTTTGAAGCCGAAATGCAGCTGCTGGTGGTGCATGGCGTGCTGCATTTGCTCGGGCACGACCACGCTGAAGCGGAGGAGAAGGCGCGTATGTGGGCTGCCCAGGCCGGGGTGCTCGAACGGCTGGGTGTTTCCCCGAATATTGTCCATGAATAAGATCGGCGAATTTGTTATTTCCCGTGTGCACTCTTTTGAGCACGCCTACCATGGCTGGTGGTATGTTCTGCGTACCCAGCGCAATGCCTGGATCCATGCCTTCTTCACCACGGCGGTCATGGCTGTGTCGCTCTGGCTACGTCTGCCGCTGCGCGATTGGGCGGTGCTGATCCTTACCGTTGCACTGGTCTGGACAGCTGAGTTTATCAATACCGCCCTCGAGGCCGTTGTCGATCTGGCCAGCCCGCAGCAGCACCCCCTTGCCAAGGTCGGTAAGGATGTCGGTGCCGCCGCCGTCCTGCTGACCGCCATTGCCTCCGTCATGATCGGCCTGCTCATCCTCGGTCCGCCTCTCTTGGAAAAACTTCAACTCCTCTTCGCCCGGTAGCCTATCTAAAAAATCTTTTCCTTTGTGTTCCTTCGTCCCCTTCGTGGTGAGATCTTTTCACGTTTACCCATTACGTTTTACACTCCTCTTGACCTTATAGAAAAATAACCATGTCTCTTTCCTTCCGCTTCGGCACCGTCGGTTCCCCCCTCTCCACCCCGCCCAACCCCGGCGGGACCGTCGGCGGCATCCGCCGCGCCGCCTCACTCGGCCTGGACACCCTCGAGCTGGCCTGGGTCAACGGCGTGCGCGTCGGCGAAGCCACCTGCGCCCTCATTCGCGAGACCGGCGCAGAGACCGGCGTGGCCCTCTCTGTGCACGCCCCCTATTACATCAACCTGAACGGTGCCGAGGAAAAATGGCCGCGCCTGCGCAAGTACTTGCTGGATGCCGCCCACTTTGGCAACCTGGCCGGCGCCACGGACATCATCTTTCATCCCGGCACCTACTTTGGCCGCCCGGCAACCGAAGTGCTCAAGGTAGTCCTGCCGCGCCTGCAAGCGATTTTGGATGAACTGCGCCAGGCCGGTAACCCGGTCACCCTGCGCCCCGAGATCAGCGGTAAAGCCGCTATGCTCGGTTCCCTGGCAGATGTTCTCGAGATGGCCAAGGCTATTCCGGGTGTTGCCCCCTGCATTGACTTTGCCCACCTGCACGCCCGCCTTGGCGATGGCGCTATGAACACCTACCCCGAGTGGATCGCCGCCCTGGACACCTATCGCCAGACTCTCGGCGATGAAGCCCTGCAGCACATGCACATCCATCTCTCTGGCATCGCCTACGGCCCCAAAGGTGAAAAGAATCACTTGGCCATAGAAGAAGCCGATCTGGATTTTAAGAACCTCATGCGTGCGCTGCACGATTCCAGCGCACGTGGCCGCCTCATGTGCGAAAGTCCCGCCATGGAGGTGGATGCCGCCAAGTTCAAAGCCATCTGGCAGGAAGTCAGCGGGGAAGAATAGTGACCAAGAACCCCTTTCCTCCAAGAAAACGGGTTCTCTAAGTGCTAACATAGACCAAGATTCTTAATGTTTGAGCCGCTGGCGCAGTATCGAATACGATCATTCAATTTTTTACAAGGATTGACAAGAAAGAACGTTTGTACTATTAATAAGGCATGCAGCTGGTGGAACAACACATCATTGATCGACAGGATTTACGATTCGCCGTCATCGATCCGGCCTGTTTTGCATCCAAGAACCTCTATAATGCCACACTTTACATTCTCCGCCAGAGTTTCTTCAAGCATGAGACTGTTCCCAACTATGCAAAATTGGCTCACATGCTGAAAGACACGCCCGAGTTTCGGGCGCTACCCGCCAAGGTGGCCCAATGGGTCGTGCGGCAGGTCTGCGGTGCCTGGGATAACTTCTGGAAGGCGCATTCTGCCTACCAGCAATGCCCGGATAAATTTACCGGCCGGCCGAAACTGCCGCATTACAAGCCCAAAGCAGACGGACGCAATCTGCTGGTCTACACCCGCCAGGCGATCAGCCGGCCGGCTTTGAAGGAAGGCCGGATCTGCCCATCGCAATTGGATATTGTTATCCAAACAAGGAAGAAGGAGGTCAAGCAAGTTCGGATCGTTCCGCATGCATCCCACTATGTCGTCGAAGTGATCTATTCCGTTATCCCCCTCTCCCCCACCCAGAACGACCTCAACCCTGCCTGGGCGGCCAGTCTCGACCTGGGCATTGACATCCTTGCGGCTGTAACCTCAAACAAGCAGGGGATCACCCCCTTTCTGGTTAACGGCAGACCTCTTAAGAGTGTCAACGCCTATTTCAACAAACTGCATGCCGACCTGCAGGCTCTCCTGCCCAGGGGACAGCATACGTCTCACCGTCTCACGGCTCTGACCAACAAACGCAACCGCAAGATCAAGCACTATCTGCATTGGGCCAGCCGGTACATTGTGGATTGGATGGTGTCCGAACGGCTTGGTACCTTGATCATCGGACACAACAAGGGCTGGAAACAAAATGTGGAGATCGGCTCCGTCAACAACCAGAACTTCGTTGCCATTCCCCATTCAACCTTCATCCATATGCTGACCTACAAGGCCCAACTAGCCGGGATTAAGGTGATCGTCCAGGAAGAAGGATACACCTCCAAATGCTCCTTCCTGGATCTGGAGCCCATCCGCAAGCATGCCCAGTATTGCGGTCGACGGGTCAAGCGCGGCGAATTTGTCTCAGCTCAGGGTTTACCGATCCATGCCGACATCAATGGCTCTTACAACATTCTGCGAAAAGGACTTCCATCGGCTTTCGCCCGTGGAATAAAGGGCGTTGTAGTTCGCCCGGTACAGGTCCAACCTGTACGAAAACTGGTCAATTGGCATTACCTATGATTGTCCACACAAATAATAACCTGTCAATGCTATGGATCTTCCTGGTTGTAAACAGATAGCTTTGTTCCTGTAATCGATGGTTTTTCTTGATATAAAAGACGAGCCGACCGGTTAGGAACCGATCTGGCCCGTCTTCGTGGGGGGTAGCTTGATTTTAACACAAGACAACTGGTGCGAGGCTGAACATTGACAAATTAAAACCTTCCCGACTCGAACAGCGTTCGATGAGCACTTGAATTGCAGAATTAGACTGGCTATAATAAAAGTGAGCGGCAAGCCCGAAAAATCCCTTCGGGGATCTCCTTCAGGAGTTCACAGAATATTTCTGTTTGGGATGCCGCTCACTCCTTAAGTCTTCAGTTGGCTGGGCGGCAGCTTGATCTTATGGCTGCCCCAGGGAAGAACCTGCAGGTCCTGTCCAATGCCCAGCCGATCCAACTGCTGGCGGGTAAAGGCCCGGGCGCTTGTCCCTTTGGGGAGATTGCTGACCTTGATCTCATAGGCCAGCTTGAACATCGAAGCTGCCACGCTGGTTTCATCGGCATGCCGATCGGCAGATTCGTTCGTCAGGATGTGCCAGACCGCCACGAGCAGGCGCCGGGCGATGGCCACGATGGCTTTGCTGCGTCCCAGCCGGTATTCCAACCGTTCGAACTCTTTCTTCCAGTAGGGATGGTGGCGTACGGCGGCATTGGCCGCGTCCACCATGGCGCCGCGCAGGTCGCGTCGTCCGGCTTTGGTGATATGCCCGTTGGTATGCATCTGGCCGCTGTCATGGACGCTGGTTCCGAGCCCGGCGTAGCCCACCAGGTGGCTGGCATCTTCGAAGCGCTCGATCGGTCCGATGGCGGCCAGGAGGGTGATCGCTGTCAGCATGGCGACCCCTGGCAGCTGGGTCAGCAGCGGGACGCGTTCATCCTTTGCAGCTTCCTGGCGCAGGACTTCTTCAATTACACCGATCTGCTTCCCGGCGAAGGCCAGGGTATCCAGGTCGGATGCGACGATGTACTTTTCGATGGTCGTGAGTGGCAGGGCTTCCCACCAGGCTTTCTGCTCGGGCTTGAAAGGTTGGGCAGGCATCTCCCGGTCGGTGCGGTGCAGTAGTGAGCTGAGCCGGTTCTTGGCCTGGGTCTGCAGACGCACCATCTTGGAGCGTTGGGCGATCACAGCACGCAGCTCTCGCACTTCCACCGGTGGGATCCACACGCCCTCCAGAAGCCCGGCGGCATGCAGCTGCGCCAGCGTCAGGGCAGCCTTCTTGTCCGTCTTGACCTTCACACCGCTCACCAGACGAACGTTGGGGGGATGGACGGCAATGACCGAGCCGACATGCGGGAGCAGGGTATCATAGAACAAATAAGTGTTCGTCGACATCTCCAATACCACGGCATCCGTGGGGAGAAGATGTTTGGCGATCCAGTCTTCCAGTTGTTCATTGGGGACCTTGTACGGACCGAAAATGGTGCGCTTTTCGGCGTCAACACCCACGGCCACGAAATAGGCCTTGTGGATGTCCAGCCCGATCCAGCGCAGAATAAGGCGTTGTTCTGGCATGAAGAACTCCTTTGTGAAGAATTACCTTTGAGTGCGTTCTTTTCTGGGGCGGCGCTTCACACACACAAACGAGTTCTCCCGTGCGGGACATCTCAGGTTAGCGGATGCGACCGGGCCAACCAAACATAAAATCGGGCTTAAGAAAGTGTCCCATGGACGATGCCGGTTGCGCCCCAACGCCGTACGCTCAGGGCAGCGTTCCCGTTCGACTGACCGGACGAAAGTGTACTACCAAACGCACTCAAAGGTTTTTTTATGCTAACATAAAACCAGTAACTATTGCAATATGGAAAACACCAAAATTGGAAACCTTCAGCCAATTCCCCTTCCCAAACCGCTCTTTGACCATTCCGGCCCAGTCTTCGCAGCCCTCCAAATCCGTAGCACCTCCCGCACCATCGGCGCCAAACCGATCCCGCAGCAAATTCTCTCGGATATCCTCTGGGCTGCCCAGGGCGTCAACCGTCAAGTTGGGCCGTTTGGTGGGCTGGGTCGCACCGCCGGGTCGGCCAGCAATGCCCAGGAGATTTGCGTCTATGCCGCCATGCCGGAAGGCATATATCTGTATGAACCCGCTCCCCATCAGTTGACCCCGCTGCTCGCCGGCGACTGTCGCGACCTGGCCATCGGGGCGGGGCAGGGCCGGCTGGGTGCCAACGCTCCTGCCCGCCTGATCTATGTGGTCGATCTCGAAAAGTTCAATACCGCCGGCTTCCCCGAACCCGGCCTGTATGATACCGAGATCCAGAAATCTTATTATTTTGTCGATACCGGCCTGATCGCGCAGAATGTCTACCTGGCCGCCGCTTCGTTAGGCCTGGCGGCCTGGTTCCACAATTGCAACAAGCTCGCCCTGCAGGAAAAACTCTCCCTGCCCTCCACCCAGCGCCCCCTTTTCGGTCAGACCATTGGTTATCCTGAGCAGTAATCAACCAGGCAATGTCTATTTATCTGGCATGGCGGTATGCCAACCACCCTCATGGATAATGTATATAAAAAAATGGAGACCACCACATCCGATGGTCTCCATTCGTTATTTCAAGCTTTCTTAATCGCAGGAATATTTCAACTGCTCCTGGGAAGAACAACAAGCAATTGTTTTATTCTTTTCCTTTGTGTCCCTTCGTGCCCGCCTGTCCCGCGATACCTTTCCGCGGGATCGTGGTGAGAGTTGCTTATCTTTTAATTAATCTAATTCCCGTTGATCTTCACCGCTTCGATCACAACCATTTGCCGGTTGATCCCGCTCGCCCCATATGGCTGGTAGACTGGATTACCGGTATATTTTTCGGACAGCTTGTTGATGTGCTCACGCGCGCCATGCGCCTCGTCGACCACCTCGCCAATACAACCTTGGATCTCTATCCAATGCCGGCCGCTTTCCGGATCGATGATCAGCAGCGACAGCTTTGGATTGAGCTTCAGGTTCCGGGCTTTCTTGGTAGCCGCTGGCATATTCACTCGCACATGTTCACCGTCGAAATCGCACCAGACCGGTACGGAATGCGGTTGCCCCTTCGGGCTGACGGTGGTTAACCCACATAGGATGGGTCGGGCAAATAGATCGTGGAATTTCTCTGGAATGGGGATGGACATCTAAAATTATCCTTTCGTTCGTTTGTTTGCATTACAACAGATCGTACAGTCATTCTATCACCGCACCTCTCAACAATCAATCCGCCTCTAAACCCTTGACAAATCAGAACAATAGTTCTAATATAGGGCTTGATTAGCCCATTTGTTCTGTCTCGTGCAGTCCATGCGCATTCAGATCTTCTCAACCTTTCTTTTCTCAGGATTTAATATGAATCGGCTTACCGTTCACTCGACTCCGTTTCTCAGACTTACCCTCAAGCCGGTGACCTTTCGTGGTTTTCCTTTGCTGCCTTGTACCCTGCCATCCTTTCCGTGCCAAATCCTCAATTCTCAACCAGCAATGCCCAATCAAAAATCTTCAATACATCCTATTCGTTCCTCATTCGTTTTTTTTCGAATAACGAAACTTGTTCACGACGAGGGTACTACTCAATCCCATTCCTCCTTCTTCCTCTTCCTTCTCCTGCTCCCCTAATCCCTTGATTACCTGTTCTCTCCTCTCTTTTCTCTACTAAAGGTTATTCACATGTCCACTTCTGACCAATTTCTTCTTGCCCTCGAAGCCTACCAGGAAGTCCAGGCGGAACTCCGCCATGAAGGCCGGCCCCTGCCGGTTTCTCCAAATACTTCTGCTCCTGAAAGTTCCATGGCCCAGCCTGCCAGCCTGCCCGACGGATCACTTCTGCTCGGGCTGGCTGAAGACGGGTTGCCGGTCCTGCTTGACCTGTATAATCCGGCGCCCGGCCCGCTGTTGGTGGCAGGCGATGGCGGCAGTGGCAAAACGGCGCTCCTGCAGTCCCTGGCGCGCGCCGCCGGCCTCCAGGATCCAGGTGATATCCAGTTCGGTGTGATTACTCCTTTCCCCGAGGAATGGAACGCCTTGGAGAGCTTGCCCCATTGCCTGGGAATCTGGCCAGCCTATCACCCATCTGCCAAGCTCTTCCTCGCTCAGCTGGTCAATTGGGCCGAAACGCTGCCCGGCACCCGCCAGGCCATTTTGCTGCTGTTCGACGGGATCGACCTGCTCTCCGGCGGCGACTTTCAATCCTTGCATGACCTGCGCTGGCTGTTGTTGTATGGCCCGGAACATCAGGTCTGGCCGGCCATCACGGTCAACCCCGCCCGCCTGGCCCACTTGCAGCCGTGGTTGGATTATTTCCATACCCGCCTGATTGGTCATGTGAAAAATGCTCATAACGCCCGGTTGCTCACGGATGACCCCCAGGCTGACCTGGCCAACCTGCTTCCATGCAAACAATTTGCCCTTTCACAGCCCGGCTGCCTGCTGAAATTCTGGCTTCCGCCGCTTGCTTAATAAAGTAGTTCTTCCTTTATGCTTCTCTGTTGTTCGTGTATCCTTAGTGTTTGCCTGCCCCACGGCGCTTTTCCGCAGGAGCGTGTTTAAAAAAAACAATTAAAATATTTACAAGGAGTTTACTATGAACGTAGGAATGCTCTGGTTTGACAATGACCCCCGCACCGCATTGACCGCCAAAGTGGCCCGTGCCGCCGATTATTACAGTCAAAAATATGGCCTGGTGCCTGACTTGTGCCTGGTACACCCCACTATGCTTGTCAAAGCACAATCTCATCTGATTGACGTGCACGTTGAGCCTGCGTCAATTCCGCCAGCATCACCGGCACCAGTGAATGAAGCCGAGGGGCAGGCTGGCAAAGTGGCACTCCGACCGGATCGCCTCATCCAACCCGGCTATCTCTGGATTGGCAAGGAAGATCAAAGCTGATACAGATTTGCCGCCCTGAGCGGAGAGCCGAGTGTTTTTTTGTGAGGCTCGTGGTCGAAGGGTAGTGTTCAGAAAAGCACAACCACAGCTTAACAACTTTAGTCAATGGGCTAAAATAAAAGTCTCCACGCTATAAACGTGGAGACTTTGCATATTCATAAACTCACTCAGCGCTTCTATTCACTGGATGCCACCACAACAGCCACCCCATTCTCCCGGCTGTGGCTCAAACTAACCGCCCAGACCACCAGGCCCAGTTCATTGGCAATCCTTTCGGCGGCGCCATGCAGTACTAAGTAGGGTTCACCGCTCCATTTATGCAGGGTTTCCACTTCCCGCCACGCAATAGGACCGATGCCCGTTCCGAGTGCCTTGGATGTGGCTTCCTTGGCGGCAAACCGTACCGCCAGTGCTTCGGCCCTTCCGCGGCATTCAAATACCTCCAACTCCGTAAAGACACGTTTCAGGAAGCGCTCCCCATGCCGGTCCAGCGCGGCCTGGATCCGGGGAATCTCGATAATATCAATACCAGTTTTGAGGATCATTGTTTTTTGAAATCGACAATAACGCTAACATTTTTATCTTGCTAAGTTTAGAAAGGGACACAAAGAAAATGTTTCTTCTTCCTTTGTGCCCTTTCGTGTATGCCTGTCCCGCGGTGCTTTTCCGCACAATTGTGGGGATATCTTTTTTTTCTTACGGCCCGGCAATCGCGATCGCTAGCCGTTCCGGGTCCAGGTATTTTCGGGCAGCTGTCAGCACCATTTCGGGTGTGACTGAGCGCACCATTTCCGGATAGCGCCGGTAATAATCCAGGCCCAGGTCAAACCTTTCAATATTGAGGAGAGCATTGGCTACGCCGCTGTTGGATTCCAGCGAAAGCGGCAGCCGCCCGATGAAGTTGGACTGGCTGTCGGCCAATTCCGGCTGCGTGATGGCCTTCTCGACGAAGCGCGCAATTTCCTTGCAAATCAAATCGCGCGCCTTCTCGATATTGGCCGGATTGACTCCAGCGCTCACCGACCACGAACCGGGTCCGATCCCGGCATTCAGGTTGGAGTTGGCGTAATACGCCAGGCCGGATTTCTCGCGCACCACATTCCCGATCCGGCCGCCCAGCCCGAACTGGCCCAATACCGAGTTGCCCAGGGTATCGGCAATATAGTCCGGGTCCTTGCGATATGGTCCGGTGGCTCCGATGATCAGGTCGGCCTGCGACTTGCCTGCAATTTTTACCTTGCGGGAGGTAACCTTCTTGATGGGCTTTAGCGCCGGCAGGGCTGGGAGCATCATTTGATCGGGGTTGGCCCAATCTCCAAGCGCTGCCGTCACCTGGTCAATAGCGGTTATTGGCTCGATGGCGCCCACCAGGGCGATCACCATTCCGCGCGGTCCGTAGCAGTGCTGGTGAAAATTCGCCAGGTCGTCCAACTGGATCGCCCGGATGGTTTCCGTCCAGCCATCCTCCGGGCGAGCGTACGGGTGCCCTTTATAGATGATCTGATCGAATGTGATCGAGGCCATCTCGCCCGTGTCCTGGGCGCGCTCGGCCAGGCTGGTCAGGAATTGCGCCCGCAAACGCTCGATTTGTTCGGCCGGGAAGACCGGTTGGCGAAGAACGTCTGCCAGCAGATCGAGCATCAGCGGCATATCTTCGATCAGTGACCGTCCGGAGAACCCGGTACTATGGGCGCCCGCGCCGAAGGATAGGGCTGCACCTACGGATTCGAGTGCATCAAAGATTTGTTGGAAGCTGCGGGTTTTTGTGCCTCGCATCAGTCCGAGCGCGGTAAAGTCGGCCAGCCCTGATTTTTCATCTGTATCGAACAGGCTGCCGCAGGCCAGGTTGCCGGCGATCACCACTGACGGGCTGTTGAAGTTGGAGCGCACCAGGATAGTGATTCCATTCGAAATGGTGGTCCGGGTGATATTGTCGGGGCCGGGGAAGGATTGCTGCTGTTTATTCATGCCCGCACCTCCGCTCCGTTGGGAATGTAGGTTCCAACCACCCGGTTTTGTACCCGCAAATATTTCTGCGCAGTTGCCTGGATATCGGCCGGGCTGACTTGAGATAATTTATCCAGGTAAGTCAGGAACCAATCGTAGTTGGAGAACATTTCAGCGTGACCCAGCCAGGCTGCCTGGCTGGTGATGTTCTCGTTCTGGTAGGCGAACAGGGCCCGCGCCTGTTTAATCGCCCGGCCGATTTCTTCTGCCGGGACCGGTTCATTCTGAATGCGTTTCACCTCAGCATCGAAGGCTGCCAGCACTTGCTCGGGGCTGCGATCCGGATGCACTGTAATGCTGATGCTGTAAAGGTAAGGATCGATCGTCGTAAGGGCGCTGCCGCCTACGCCAACCGCCCATTCCTTTTCCACCAGTGCCCGGTAGAGGCGGGATGTTTTATTGGAAAGGCCGCCTCCGCCAAATATGCTCAGCCCGCTTGGTCCGGCCAGCAGGCTGTCCAGCACGGTTAAGGGAAAGAAATCGGGATCGCTTCCGGCCGGGGCATGGTACGAAATATCCAAGAAGGCTGTTTCCCCGGGCCCCTCCACGGTCAGCCGATGCTCGCCTTTGGCCGCTGGTTCAACATTGTTCAGGCGTGTGGGCAGAGGCCCGGTTGGGATGGGCTCAAAAAGCTCCCGCAGGCGCGCAAGCATCTCACTGGTCTTGAAGTCGCCTGCCACACCGATAATTGCGTTGTTCGGAATGTAATAGCTACGGTAATGCCGGTAAAGCTCATCCCGGCTCATGGATTTGAGGTCTACCAGGTCGCCGATGATCTCGTGGTGGTAAGGGTGCACCCGGAAGGCCGCTTGCTGGACCGCCTCGCTCAACAGGAAGAATGGCTCATTCTCATTTCCTTCCCTCTCTGAAATAACAACCGTCCGTTCTGACGCGACTTCCTTCTCATCGAAAAGGCTGTTCGACATCCGGTCAGCTTCCAGGCGCAGGCCGAGGTCAATTTTATCGGCCGGCATGGTTTCCAGGTAGGTGGTCCAATCCATAAAAGTAAAGGCATTCCAAATGCCCCCGTCCCGCGAGATATCCCGGTCCAGGCGGCTGGCCGGGAATTGCGGTGTGCCTTTGAATTGCATGTGTTCCACCCAGTGGGAGATACCGGTCCGGCCGGAAACCTCATCCCGGGAGCCAACCCGATACCACACCCATGAACTGACCAGTGGGGCAGTGTGGATTTCTTTTAATAGGATTTTCAAGCCATTCGAAAGTATGTGTTCGCTATGAGTTTTTTTCATGGAGTACCAGTAGATGCCGTATTTTGCGGCGTGCAGAGGAAAGTTCCTTCGGGATATTGAGCGTTCTTGTTCAACAAACAGTAAAGTGGACGGATGGTGGTTTGCAAGCCGGTAAATGGCTGGTGCAGCTCGGTCTGGTTCAGTGGAATACTGATCGGCACCTGCAGGCTGATGGGGATGGTGGACTGGATCGGGATGGTCAGGTTTAGTGCGATTGGCAGGGATGTCCCGGCAGGAAGCGTCACGCTGGCGATGGAGTTAATCGCCAGGCCGCCGGTATTAATGACAACGTGTGCATTGGGGATGTTAACCTTGCTCGTCAACACAACGGTGGTATTTTGCGCTACTGGCACGCTTAAATTAATTGGGATTTGGGAATCCACTGAAATGGTCGTGTTGATGCTGGCCTGATCCATTTTGACAAAGTTGGCATATAGCCCACCCAGTGCGTTATCCCCCAGGCCAGTCAGCGCAGACACAGTTGTTTTCAGGTTCTTGATCTGGAAGGCCATCACGAGCAGAATAGCCACAAGGACAAGGTTAACGATCAGAGAGAAAGTTGTTGCTACATCCCAATAGGCGCGATGGGTTGTTTCAGCGGTCGGACGGATGCGATATATCCAGGGAATTTTGGCCGGCGGGGTTTCCTTTGCTGCTTCTTCGAATGCATGCAATCGCCGTCCGGGGTTATTTTCATCTGTCGGGCGGGCAGGCATATCCGTTCCCGGGCTTTGCACTGTACTTTCCGGCTGATTCTCCGGCTGAGTTATGGTCTCGGGCGGCGGCAGCGCCTCCGGTATGTCCGCCTTGGGAGGCACTATTGTCTTGGCAAGTTTTTTGTTCCATGGGCGTGGAGCGGATTGACCACCAACTTTGGAATCAGGTTTCTTACCAGTTTCAGCAGGTTGATTATTCATCGTTTCCCGGTAGAATCCGAACCTGGGATGCCGTTTTGGCTGTTCAACTTCTTTGGGCGTTCCATCAGCTTGCTGGTCAGGCGTTTGCTCTTCTTTAGGCGGATCCGGTAGTTTCATATCCTGTCTCCTGGTTATGTTGGTTAACTATAGCATAAAGTTCTTAAGACGGGGTAATAATGGGAACACTTCTCTGGGAATTGGCGGATTATTAATCGAAAAAGAGGCTTTTTTGCAGGTGAAATTCGCCCTATTGCCCATATCTTCTCATTTTTCGAGCAATCCCTATTTAACCATCCGTGGGAAAGATGTAATTGACTTTCGTCCTTGTCCGTCGCCTTTTCAACGGCTATAATTCAGCCCGCATGATTAAAGAGGAGAATTCGGATGGTAGATCCACAGTACATGGTAGCCATTGTTGGCGCCGGCCCTGCGGGACTATACGCGGCTCGGAAATTGGCTGAAGGTGGGGCACGCGTGGTGTTATTTAACCGGGATGTCAAACCTGGCGGTCTGGCCGAGTATGGCATTTACCCGGATAAACTAAAGATGAAACAGGGTTTGCGCGCTCAGTTCCACCAGATTCTCGACCTTTCTCCGATTGATTACTATGGGAATGTTACCGTCTGTTGTGGCGGAAATATTGTTCTGGAAGACCTGCTCGAATCCGGTTTCCAGGCGGTGCTGATCACAACCGGCGCCCAGGGCACCAAATGGCTGCGCCTGCCGGGTGAGAACCTGCCCGGGGTTTATCACGCCAAAAATATTATCTTCCATTACAATCTCCTGCCGCCTTTCAGTGAGAAAAAATATCTGCTTGGTAAACGCGTGGTGGTGGTCGGGGCAGGTAATGTCATGATGGATGTTGCCCACTACCTGGTGCGGGACCGTAAGGTGGAAGAAGTGATTGTGGTGGTGCGGCGTGGCCCGGCGGATGTAAAATTCACCAAAAAAGAGATGGAGAATGTCGCCGGCAACCTGGATATGAAAGCTTTCGATTGCGAGTTTGCCCGCGTGGCTCCTATCATGCTATCTGCCGGTCAAAACCCGGTTGCCTCCAAAGCGGCGTTTTTGGATGCAATGCCCAGGGCTCTCGAGCCTGTTTCCAAAACACGCTTCCGCTTCGAGTTCCTGGCTTCACCCGTGCGAGTGCTGGGCGATTGGATGAACGGCGTAAGTGCTTTGAAAGTGGAAGAAAATACCCTGGTTGGCATGGATGGCAATATCAAGGCACGCGGCACCGGCAACACTCGCCAGATCGAGGCCGATACGATTATTTTTGCCATCGGCGACACGGTGGATAAGGATTTCTGCGTGCCGATATTCAACGATGCGTATATGTCTGCTCCGCAGCCGCGCTTCCCGATCGAGGGTGTTTCTTATGAGGCCTTTAACCCGGATAACAACCGGCCCATCGAGCGTGTCTTCCTGGCAGGCTGGGCTCGCCAGGCCAGTACCGGATTGGTTGGAGTGGCTCGCCGGGATGGGGAAAGGGCTGCGGAGGCAGTCTTGCAGTATTTGCATTCCCAGGGTCCCATGCGTGACCTGGATAATGTTTTGGAGAAATTTGAACAGCGTCTGGCGGAAACCCATGAGCGCGTGGTGGATAAGCCTCATTTGGTCAGGCTGAAGAATGCTGAAATCGCCGAAGCACAGAAGCTCGGCCTGGCCGATTTCAAGTTTGCTACTAACGATGAGATGTTTACGGCGATGGGGTATTGAGACTAGTACCGTACCCCCCGTTGGGGAGTATCCCAAGCTAATCTGCCAATAAAATAATTCGGAACAAAACCTGCTCCCGCCGCTCTTCCCGGCGGCGATGTTTTGTCAGGTGCTCTAAAGAATTTATTCCAATTCTTCCTGAATTTCTTTTGCCATTCGGCGTGCCCGTTCGGCCGCGTCACCAACATGAGAGCGGGCATCCATTAAAACACGGATATCCTGCTCTGTCATATATTCTGTCAATATTCCATCCTGGGACATCAGTGTAACCAGCGGATTTTCTTCGCCGCGCCTTACCATTTCCCAAGCCTGCATGGCGTTCGTGCGGATGCGTTCGTGCATGGCTTGCCGGTCTGCCCCGGATTTTACCAGCCCCATCAATACCCGTTCGGTGGCTGCGAATGGTCCGTAAATGGCCATGTTGCGGGCGATGGCCGTTTCATCCACATGTAATTTGGAGAGGATGCTGCTGGCGGTGCGGACCAATTCATCAGCGGCGAGGAAAAACTCAGGCAAAAGGATCCGCCGGTTGGCCGAATCGTCCAGGGTCCGTTCAAGCAGGCTGTTGGCGGCGTTATCCCAGGCCAGTCGTGGCAGGCCGGCCAGGTAGCGTGCCAGCGAGTTGATTTTCTCAGCCCGGATGGGATTGCGCTTGAAGGGCATGGCCGAGGAGCCAACCTGTTTCTCTCCGAACGGCTCGGAGATTTCTCCCAATGGAGGAGACTGCAGCAGGCGCAGGTCGAAGGCGAATTTGTGCAGCGAAGCCCCCAACCCGGCCAATGCAGAAATGACTGCGTAATCCTGTTTACGCGGGTAGACCTGTGCGGCTACCGGGTAGAAGGGCAGTTCCAGTTTTTCTGAGAGCTTCTGCTCGAACGCCTCCAGTTTATCCACGCCGAGTAATTCGGCGTAAGCTGCGCTGGTTCCAACCGCGCCTTTGAACCCTTTCCCGCGGATGGCTGCACGCTGACGGGTCAGTTCCTGGTAATCTCCCAGCAAATCCTGTCCGTACAGCGCCAGCCGGTAGCCCAGTGTGGATGGTTCAGCAGGCTGAAGATGGGTAAACGCCATTAGGGGGGTATCTGCCCATTTCTCGATCAGCTGGCTTAAGGTTCGCAGGAGCGTTGACAGGGATTGGAGCACCAGCTCGAGGCTCTGGCGGAGGCGAATGGCATCCGCGTTATCCTCGATATCCATCGATGTTGCACCCAAGTGGATGATCCCTCCACCGATCGGGGACTGGCTGGCAAAGACGCGCACTTCGGCCATCAGATCATGCTGGATCTCGGCCTCAATTTCTAGGGCACGCGGCAGGTCGATCTCAGTCTGGTGGCTACACAAATCCGCAGCCTGCTCGGGCGTAACCAGCCTGTATTCCGCCTGGACTTCCGCCAGCGCCACCCATAATTGTCGCCATAATAGACGCTTGTACTGTTCGCTCCATAAATGCCGCATGGCGGGTGTACCATAGCGCCAGGTGAATGGAGACAGGTAGGTGTCAAAATCCGGCATTTGATTCATTCCTAAAAAAAGAGATTCTGTTGTTGCACTATTTGCCGGGGTGATTATACGTTAATTCATTGTGAATTCATGATGCAAAGGTAACATCATTAAAGGATGCTATCTGCTAAAGTCCTCCCCAAATATTTTCCATCTGCAGATGATTATGGATGGCCAAATTCATTACAATATCATAAGAATGGGAAACGAAAAGGTCGGAAAAGCGTTAAGTATATAGAGTTGTAGAGAGGCTAAAGAAAAGATTGGAGGTTTGTATGATTGTATTTGCTGTACTGATGATTATCATCCTTACCATTATCGCCTGTGTTGGCTTGGTTTGTGCGCATTATGATGCGGACGACCTGCGCAACATGGGGATTCGCTTGTAATTTTTCTGGTTAAAACACAAAGGCCTGGCGCGGCAAATTTGCCGCGCTAGGCCTTTTTCGTTTTTTGGATAATTCATTCTTGACACGCTATCAAACCTGAATATAATAAGCCATACACCATCCATTTACCATCTATATGGATGGAAAAGAGGAAAATATGCCTGATTCTGAAAAGATAACCATCAATATGGCTGCGGTGGACCTCGGCAAGATCGATCTGCTGATGCATGAAGGTCTTTATTCCAACCGGACTGACTTCATCCGTACAGCCATCCGCAGCCAGCTGGACAAGCATGCCCTTGAAATCCAGCAAATCGTTACGCGCCATTCATCTGTGATTGGAGTGCTCGTTTATGACCGCGCTGATTTTGAGAAACGGCTTGCCCGGGGAGAAAAAATCAAGATAAGTATTGTCGGCCTCCTGCACCTTGCCAACGATATCACCCCTGAACTGGCGAGAGAAGTGGTCGAATCCATCCAGGTGCGCGGCGTATTCAACGCCAGCGAGGTTGTCAAAGCTGCCTTGGCGGATCGGTTGAGTTAATCGTGGAGCGTGTGCTTGCTCCTGAAACTCGCTTGCTCAATTCTTCACTGCGCGTAATACTCCAGGTAGTAATCCGGCGGCCTCATTGACCTGGGCAGTGGAGCAAGAAAAAGCAAAGCGGATGTGCCCGGCGCCGGCGGGTCCGAAGGCCGAACCAGGCGTGGAACCGATGGCGGATTGATCGATCAGGTAGTTGGTCATCGACCAGTCATCCGCCTTCCCGCCATAGCCTGGCCAATCTGGCAGGATGCGCGCCCACAGGTAGAAAGCCCCTTGCGGCTTGAAGGCTTTCAAATAGGGGGATTCTTCGAGCGCATCGAAGAGAATGTCCCGGCGCACCTGGTATTCCTGGGCCATCCAGCGGGTGGCATCCTGTGGCCCGTTCAAAGCAGCCGCTGCCCCATATTGTGTTACCGAGTTGACGCCGTTGATAGTACAGCGCACCAGTTTCTTGATGCGATCCAGGGTAGCCGTATCGTTGAGCACCAGGTAACCCAGGCGCAGGCCGCTCATTGCGTAGGTCTTTGACATGGAAAAAACGCTTATGGTTCGCCCTTGGGCCGCCGGAATGGAGCCCAGGCTGGTGTGCTTCCTGCCGTCGAAGATGACGTGTTCGTATGCCTCGTCGCTGACCAGCCGCAGGTTGTGTTTCTCGGCAATCGCAGCCATGGCTTCCAGCGTTGTCAGATCTGCCACGCTTCCGGTGGGATTATGTGGAGTATTAACGAAGATAGCTCGCGTTCGTGCTGTGATGGCAGCTTCGATTGCCTGCGGATCGTACTGGTAAGCGGCTTCCGCGCGCAGTTCCACCGGGACCGGGATACCACCAGCCAGGAGAATGTTGTCACATACCTCGTTCCACATCGGGTCGGGCACAATAACCTGATCCCCAGGGTCGAGCAGGGCCTGGAAAAGTATGTATAATCCGTGCATGGCTCCATTGGTAACCACCACTGAATCGGGCCCCAACTCCTTCAGACCGTTCTCAATCATCACTTTGCGAGAGATGGCCTCCCGTAATGGGGCGATACCAGTGGATGCCGTGTAATGCGTCAATCCATCCCGCAGGGCCTTTTCCATGGCTTCAAGCACGTGGGCAGGAATATCGAAAGATGGATCGCCTGACTCCAGGCGCAGGACTTTCCGGCCCTTGGCTTGTTGTTCCAACAGGCGGTCGCGTACCTGTACAATTGCACCGAGCGATACCTGGTCAACAATGTTGGTCATCTCTTCCTCACATTCTGGCAGAACAAATTTGTGCTATTGTCAGAACTTCACGAAAAGGCTTTGTAGTGGCGACTTCAGTCGCTGTTTGGTCGAACGACTGAAGTCGTTACTACATTTTCGTGATCTACTAATTATTAAAGATACGTTGGGATTATACAATGGGAAAAGAACTGCCGCAAAGTCCCGCGATGGGAACTCCCAGGCTGGCGCAGCGTCTTAATTGTGGTAATAATTGCCTGCTGGACAGGAGAGGATAAGATGAAAAAGGTTTCACAAACCATTCTCGCCCTATCGGTTACATCGGTGTTGATATTGTCAGCATGCGCATCACCGATAGGTGTGGCGGGCCTGCCAGGCAGCTCCTGGAAACTGGTTTCCTATGGCCCGGCCGGCAACCAGACCCTGGCCGCCACAGGCATCGATACCAACTTGGATTTTGGCACGGATGGAACGGTTAACGGTAACCTTGGCTGTAATAGCTTTTCGGGTAATTACCAGGTAACCAATGGCAGGATTACTTTTACAATGATGATTTCCACCATGATGGCCTGCGTCGGACCCCAAATGACTCAGGAAGGCATCGGCCTCAAGATCATGAATGGCACAGTTCGCTATACGGTGGCAGACAACAAGTTGACCATTTATGCTGCCAACGGCGATAATGTCATTACATTTTCCAAGTAAACCGACTTCTAGCTAAATCGACAACTCCGATGGATTAGTCAATCTCGGAGTTTTTTTAATTAGCGATTGCTGTTTTGCAATTGCTTTAATATCTCAATTGTTTCCAGCTTGCCCCCCATCCCGTTCTCCCCCCCCGGACCTACGCAGGAGGGGCACCCGTCCTTGCACTTACAATCCAGTACCAGTTCCAGTGACCGCTGCATCAGTTCATCGTGCAGCTCGAACAGTTTCTGGCTGAAACCGATGCCTCCCGGTACATCGTCATAGATCACAACCCCCGGCATTTCAAGGTCGGATAGCGCCGGGTCGGTATGCAGCCCCAGATCCCCTGGGTCGCACATCAGGAAAAGCGGAGCAAGCTGCCCAAGCACGCTTCCCAATCCTGCCAACCCCGAGCGCATGCGCACGTTTTGCTCGGCTTTGCGATGACAGGCCGGGCACAGGGTGACGAGATTATCCATGCGGTTGGCTTCGGCGGCCGAGTTGAATGTCCGGAATGGAACCTTGTGGTGCACATCGTGCTGGCGGCCGGTATCTTCCACTGCGCCACAGACCTGGCACCGGTAGCCATCCCGGCGACGAACCGCCTCCCGCAGGCGGTTCCAGCCAGGCCCGTAATCGTTCGGGTCGTTGGTCCACGCTCCGGCTGCCCGCAGGGCCTCGACGGTCTGTTCCGATAATGCCAGCCAGTACCCGCTGGTCTGGAAATCCGTGGGCGGCAGGTCGAGCGGCTCCATCCCCAGGTTCTCACGTGTGAACCAGCGCAGTTTTTTGAACCCTGCCACTTGTTGGGTAACCTGTACGTCCCCCCAGCCTTTATCTCCGCCCGGGATAGTGGAACGGTCATTTTCTGTCAGGATTTTTACTTCTGTCTGTCGCTGGGGTTCTGTATAATAATCCAGCCCCACCGGGATGAGCGTCGCTACCTGGGTGGCCAAGTTCAATTCCTGAACAAAATACTGCTGGCCCTCGTGCAGGTAGACCGCGCGCGGGTGCACCATCCAGGGCGCCGAGGCCATATCCACTTCCCCAAGGGTCCACGGAGTGCTGCCGTCATTGACCTGCAGAACAATATTCTCCGCCGAGGCGGAACGCAACGAAAGGGCTGCAGCCGGGTAGGAATCTGCCATCCAGTAATATTTATCCTGCGAGAGATGCGCTTCCTGGCCTGTGACCAGGAAGTCCAGGTATTCCTGTACCGTTTTGGCTGGCAGGGAGCCGAAGCCTTCGCCTTGTTGGAAAGGCAGTTCGAACATGGCACAGCGCAGGTGGTTGAGCAGGATCAGCAGATGGTCCGGGTTGATCAGGGCCTGTTCGGGGGAGCGCTCAAGGAAGTAATCCGGATGGTGGGCCAGGAACTGGTCAAGGGGATTGGCAGAAGCAACCAGCATTGCCAGTGCCGGAGCATCGCCGCGGCCTGCCCGACCGGCCTGTTGCCAGACGCTTGCAATAGTACCCGGATACCCTACCAGCACGGCCGCCTCCAGCCCGCCGATGTCAATTCCCAATTCGAGCGCATTTGTGGCTACCACTGCCCTGACCGACCCATCCCGCAGGCCTTTCTCGATTTCTCGTCGCTGGGATGGCAGGTAGCCTGAGCGATAACCGCGGATGGGGTTGTTTGAATCGGGTGACAAAGGATCAGGTGCTTTTATCCTCTGATATCCTGTTCCCTGATTTTCTTGCCCTTGCAAATACTTCAAGATAATTTCCACCGAACGGCGTGAACGTGCAAAAACCACCTGCTGGATCCCCTGTTCGTTCAGTTCCTGCGAGAGTCGCACCGCCTCCATCATGGAACTCTTCCGCAAGCCCAGCGCTTCATCCACCACGGGCGGATTGTAGATAAGAAAATGGCGTTCCCCCCGCCCTGACCCATCTCCGTCGATCAAAGTAACCGGGGCCTCGATCAGCCGCCCGGCCAGCTCCAGCGGGTTGCCAATGGTGGCGGAAGTCAGGAAGAACTGCGGTTGGCTGCCATAGAACTTTGCCACCCGTTTCAACCGGCGGATCACATTGGCGAAATGCGAACCGAATACACCCCGGTAGGTGTGCATCTCATCAATGACGACGAATTGAAGATTGCGAAAAAAGTCCGCCCAATTGGTGTGATGGGGCAGAATCCCCGTATGCAGCATGTCGGGGTTGGTGAAAAGGATGGCTGCGTTCTTGCGGATGGTCGAGCGGTTGGATTGGGGTGTGTCGCCATCATAGATGGCGGATTTCAGGCTGGGCAGGGCAGTTCGAAAGAAATTGAGACCGGATAACTGGTCCTGCGTTAGGGCTTTGGTTGGAAAAAGATACAGCGCCCGAAGGTCCGGATTTTCGAGCCACGCAGCCAGCACCGGCAGGTTGTATCCGAGTGTTTTACCACTGGCTGTGCCGGTGGCAAGCACAACGTTTTCGCCATTCCTGGCAGATTCCCAGGCCTGTGTCTGGTGGCTATAAAGCGAGCGAATGCCGCGCACCGATAATGCGCTTGCCAGGGCAGGGGGCAAGTCTGCCGGAAAGGGCTGCAGGTTGGCGGGGCGCATTGGGGTGGTTTGCCAGACCGGGAAATTGGGAGCAGTCTCGGGGTCTGTGCGCCAGTGGGAAAGGAGCTTAGTTAAGGGCATAAATTTGATTGCGGTAATCAGCCGGTCCTGGTTTATTAATGGAGGTGGAAAGTATAACATAGCAATGTTTTCATATCACCCACGGATCCGTAGCCGGCAGGACCGTAGCCGGCATTGACTCCCATTATGTTTTGAGATAAACTGTCTCGATAAATAAACCGACGGTCGGTTTATAAAAAGGACAATTATGCCTCGGGTTGTCAAAGAAGAAGAATATGCTGTGAAATGTAATGAGATCCTGGATGTGGCCCAGCACTTGGTCTATACCAAGGGTTACCAGCAGATGTCCATTCAGGATATCCTGGATGAGCTCAAGATCTCCAAGGGTGCGTTCTATCACTACTTTGATTCGAAACTTTCCCTGCTGGATGGATTGGTGGAACGGATGATGAACGAAGCCGTGCAGGTCTTGCAGCCGATCGTGGATGCAACTGATCTGCCTGCCACTGAGAAATTGCTGCGCTATTTTGCTGCCGGTAGTCGCTGGAAAGTTTCCCGGAAGTCTTTCATGCTTGACCTGCTGCGAGTATGGTACACCAACTCGAATACCCTGGTGCGCCAGAAGCAGGCAGCCGCAGCCATGAAACGCATAGCACCGATGCTCGCAACGATTGTCCGGCAGGGCATTACCGAAGGCGTTTTTACAAACTCCTATCCTGACCAAATCGGGAGCATGATCTGGGGATTGGCGGAGGGCATCCTGGACAATGTGGCCGAGTTGCTGCTTAGTGAAGACCAATCCAAGGATGCATTGCAGCATCTGGATGCCATCGTAGGGGCCTATTCCGAGGCGATAGAACGGATTCTTGGCGCTCAGGCCGGTACCCTGCCGCTGGCGGATGTGGCGATGTTAAAAGAGTGGCTGGTTACGCCCGAATCCAAAGAACAAGCATCGAGCAGGCTGGAGGCAATATGAGCACGCTTTACACAGCTGTCCACGGTGATCCTTCTCATCCCACAATCCTTTTCCTTCACGGCGGGGGCGGTGCAGGCTGGATGTGGCAGCTGCAGGTGGATGCGCTCCAACAGGATTACCACCTGCTGGTGCCTGACCTGCCCGAACATGGCCGCAGCGCCGGGATCAAGCCGTTCACCATCTCCCTCAGTGTGGAACTCATCGCGGAGCTCATCCGCACGCAGGCCAGGGGCGGCAAGGCCCATGTGGTGGGCCTTTCGGAAGGCGCCCAGGTTAGCGTCGCGCTCCTGGCCGCTGCCCCCGAGCTGGTGGATCATGCCATTGTCAGCAGTGCACTGGTGCGCCCGATCGCTGGGATGAACTGGTTTGGGGCCGGCACCTGGACGGCCATGTACCGTTCCATCGAACCGCTCAACAAATATGCCTGGTGGGCACGCCTGAATATGCGTTCCAACGGCATCCCTGAGCAATATCAGCAGGAGACGCTCGATACGTACAAGACCCTCACTGCGGAAGCGTTCGCTCACGTTATTGTGGAAAACCAAAAATTCCGCCTACCGGCTGGCCTGGAACGAGTAACTGCGCCAACACTGGTGGTGGCTGGCCAAAGCGAATATAAAGTGATGCACCAATCCGTCCGGGATGTGGCCGCAGCCATCCCCGGGGCGCAGGCCCGTTTGGTGCATCACACCCGGAAATTGTCTCTGGCCGAGCAACACAACTGGAGTATGACTACCCCGGACCTCTTCACACGAACGGTTCGGGCTTGGATCGAAGGTCAGTCCCTGCCCCATGAATTACAGGAGTTGAATTCATGAAACTTACCGAAGCCATCTTCCAATACAAGGGTTGTCCCATCCATTACTGGACCGGTGGCCAGGCTGATGCCCCGTTGGTTGTTTTCACCCACGGCGCAACGATTAACCATCACGAATGGGATGCCACCCTGCCGATCGTAGGCGAGCATTTCCAGGTGTTGGCCTGGGATTTACCGGGCCACGGGCTCTCGCGTCCGGGTAAATTCCACCTGGCTGAAGCCGAAGAAGACTTGCTGGCTCTGCTCGACCGGCTCGCGCTCCGGAAAGCGATTTTCGTAGGCCATTCGATGGGGGGTAACCTGCACCAGGAGTTGGCATTCCACCACCCCGAGCGCGTTGCGAAGCTGGCGATGCTCGACTGCACCTGGAATTTCATGCAGTTGAGCGCAGCTGACAAGTTCTGGCTGAAGTTTGCTGACCCGATCTTTAAACTGTATCCATACAAAACCCTCATCGACCAATCCGTGGCGGTCAGTGCCACATCGAAGGAGTCGCAGGAATTGCTGCGCAAAGCCATGCAGCAAATGAGCAAGGCTGAATATGTGCAGGTTCTGATGGACGCCACTCTCTGCCTGCGCTATGACCCTGAATACAAAATTACGCAACCGTTGCTTCTGATGATGGGCGACAAGGAAGCCACTGGCAATATCCTCAAGGCCATGCCGCTTTGGGCAAAGCATGATGGCGTGAAACTGGTTGTTATTCCGAATGCCAGGCATGCCGCCAACCTCGATCAGCCGGAACTATTCCATAAACACCTGCTGGATTTTCTATCGTCTTGAAGGAATCTCTCCTCCACCTCACACGTACATCATTTAAGAAAAAGGAGTAAAAATGCTGCTTTATCTGCGTTTAGCCTGGCGTAACATCTGGCGTCACCGCCGTCGGACGATCATCATCGTGCTTGCCATGTCAATGACATTGGCATTGATGATGTTCTATGACGGCTTAATGAGCGGTTTCACCGATGCAATTTACGGTAACGCTGTCAAGGTTCTGGGCGGAAACATTCAAGTGCATGCCGCAGGCTACCGTGCCCAGGCCAGTTCGACCCCTCTGCTGCCTTTGGCCGATCCACAGGCTGTCATCAAAGCCGCACAAGCTAATCCACTTGTTCTGGCTGCCACCCAACGCATTAACACCGGCGGACTGATCACTAACCGGGAAGGCACCTTCGCGGTCGGCATTACGGGTGTTCAGCCTGAGAACGAACTGAAGGCGAACATCATCGGGCAGTATGTTAAAGCCGGTCGCAACCTCACCAGTGCCGACGGCGATGTCATCCTGATCGGCAAAGGCCTGGCCGATGCGATGAGCGTGCAGGTCGGTGACCGGGTTACATTGGTAGGCCAGTCCCAGCACCAGCAAATGCGCCAGCGCACGATGACTGTGGTCGGCATTTTTGACCTGGGGATGGCGGACATCGAGAAGCAAACCGTTTATATCTCACTCGGCGAGGCGCAAAACCTTTATAACCTGAACAACCAATCCACCGAAGTGGCGGTCTTCCTGGACAAGCTTGGCCCGGAAGCCTCAGTCATCGCTGGCATGAAAGCCAGCCTGCCTGGCGGCTATGAGATCGAATCGTTCGAAGCCAACTATCCTGATCTGGCTGCTGCCATCAACACCAAAGGCGGCGTGATGAACATCTTCAGCGTGGTAATCATTGCCATCGCCGGGGTGGGCATCCTTAATCTCCTGCTGATGGCCATCTACGAACGAACCCGCGAGATTGGCATGTTGGGCGCCATCGGGCTCCGGCCCGCTCAGATCTCGCTGTTGTTCATTCTGGAAGGGATCATGATTGGCCTGGTAGGGGTGGCCGTGGGGATCGTCTTTGGGCTTGCGATCAACGGCCTCTTGATGAAAGTCGGGCTCGACTTCAGTTCCCTCTCGACTGTTACCAGCTACATGGCATTGATCAAGGGTAAAGTCTATCCCACCTGGGGCCTGGAAAAACTGGTCATGCGGGCCTCCGTGGTGGCGATCATCTCGGCCCTGGCAGCGGTTATCCCCGCCATTGAAGCCGGGCGACGCGAACCCGCCGAAGCCCTGCACTATATATGAGGTGTGATGTGATGCAACTACTTAAAATGGCTTTTCGCGATCTTTTCCGTAACCGCCGCCGGTCGTTTTTCTCGGCCCTGGCCGTCAGCGTGGGGCTCGCTATTCTGATATTGATGGCCTCCGTGGTCGAAGGAGAAATGGGCGGCGCCATTCAGGGGGCCATTATCCTTCAGAGCGGCCATATTCAGGTCAGGGCCACCAGTTATGACGAAAACAAGTCCAGCCTGAAATGGCAGGACCTTGTGCTTAATCCGGATCAGGTTGCCGGGCAGATCGCCAGTTTGGCTCAGGTGAAGGTCGCTACGCCGCGTTTATTTGCGAGCGGATTCCTTTCCACTGGAAATGAATCCTCCGGCGCGCGGATTATTGGCATCGATCCGCAATCGGCAGCGAGCGATCCCTACCGGCTGGGAGTCATCAGCGGGAATTTTCTGACGGCCGATGATAGCGGAGGTGTGCTCATCGGCAAACCAGTTGCGGAGAAACTGCACCTGAAGGCGGGTGACAACGTCAGCCTCTCCGTCAACACCGCCAATGGTGACGTGGCCTCGCAGACATTTGTCGTGCGAGGAATCTATTCCACCAATACTTTTGCTTTTGATAGCGCCACCATCTTCCTGCCGCTTGTCAAGGCGCAGGCCATCACGCAGACCCAGAACCATGCCAGCACGATCTTTGTTCTGCTCAAGGATATTTCCTATACCGATAGTGTTGCCGCTGCCTTGAAGGGATCCGGCTTGAAGGTGCTCACTTGGAAAGACTTGAACCCGCTGATCCTGGATTGGGAGACCACAGCAAACAGTTATATCTCCATCCTTTATCTAATCATCCTGGCCATCACCGCCTCGGTCATCATCAATACGCTGATCATGTCGGTTTACGAGCGGACGCGTGAAATTGGCATCCTTTCGGCCGTCGGAATGCGGGCTGGCCGGATCATGAGCTTGTTCCTGGCGGAATCCGCCTTCCTGGGGGTTGGCGGTGTGGTCATGGGAATAATCCTGGGCGTGCTCGGCACCTTCCTTTTCAATATTAAAGGATTCTACATCGGAGGCATGAACCTGACCGGCTTCATGGTAACCGATACGATCTTTGCAAAGTTGACAATGGCAAACATCGTTAACTTGAGCATCGTAACCTTTATCTTTACGATATTGGCCGGTCTTTATCCAGCTATCATGGCTTCCCGCATGCAGCCGGTCGAAGCCCTGCGCGCAGAAAAATAAGCGTTGCTAAAAAAGGAGAATAAAATGGAAGTCGTAAAAATTGAAAACGCGATCCGTAACTACAAGGTTGGCTCAGTGGAAACCCAGGCTCTGCGTGGCGTCAACTTGAGTATCGAAAGCGGTGAATTTACCGCCCTGGTTGGACCCTCCGGCTCTGGCAAGACCACCTTGCTGCAGCTCATCGGCTGCCTGGACCAGCCCACCAGCGGGTCGGTCTGGATTGATGGCAAGGATGTTACCCGTCTCAACCGCAACCAGCGCGCCGATATGCGCCGCGGCCATATTGGCTTCATTTTCCAGTTCTTTGCTTTGATCCCTACCCTCACTGCTTATGAAAATGTCGAGATGCCGCTTCTTTTGAATGGCCACTCTCCCCGGGACCGCCGCGACCGGGTGATGGAACTGCTCAAAGCGGTTGACCTGGTTGACCGCGCCAAAAACCGCCCTGACCAGCTTTCCGGCGGGCAGCAGCAGCGTATCGCCATCGCGCGCGCCCTGGCGCCCAAACCGGCCCTGATCCTGGCCGACGAACCAACCGCCAATCTGGATACCGAGAACGGCAAGCAGGTCATGCAGATCATGGAGAAGCTGAACAAGGAAACCGGCGTTACTTTCGTCTTTGCTACGCATGACCCGCGTGTCATCCAGTATGCCCACCGGGTCGTCACACTGCGGGATGGCCAGATCGTTGAAAATAATGGCGCAGTCAAATAGAACCAGGAGATCCCCTGGAGGTTCAATGAAATTTAAGCTGTTCTTGCCAATTGTATTTACTATTATCCTGGCGGCCTGCGCAGGTAACCCCAACACCTCGGCCATCCCGACCATTGTGCTGGGTAATAATGCCTCCACCCCGGCGCCTACCAGTTTAGCCAGCGGTTCTGTTGCTGGTGGTACTGTCGGTGGGACCGTAACCGCTTCGGGGGTTTTGGTTGCCGATCAGGAAGCTCATATGGCTTTTAGCCTGGCCGGGAATGTCAAACTTGTTAATGTGGTACTCGGCGACCAGGTTCAGGCCGGAAAAGTTTTGATCCAGTTGGACGATACTGCCCAGCAGGTTGGGTTGCAGCAAGCGAACCTGGTTTTGCGTGAATTGACCTCGCCTGAAGCGATCGCGAATGCCAGGTTGGCCATCACCACGGACCAGACCAATGTAACCAATGCACAAACCGCATTGAACAATCTGCAGTATTGGCAAAACCCGGCCTTGGTCAAAAATTACTATGCCAACTACGTGCTGGCCAAGGCGAATCTGAATACGGCGCAGACCAATTACGATAATACCCATTCCGGGGGTTATATCAATAATGCCAACCAGGCGACTGCCTATAACGCGCTCTATACCGCCCAACAGGCCTACAACACGGCCTTCTATTATTACAGTCTTTATTCGCAGGCGCCCACGCAGAACCAGCATGATCAGGCCCAGGCAAACCTGGACCTGGCCAATGCCACGTTGAAAAGCGACCAGGACTACCTGGCGGCGCTGACCGGCGGGACGGTGCCGGCAGGCGCGACCGGAACGAACCTGTTCAAACTGCAACAGGCACAGCTGGGTGTGCAGACAGCTCAGCAAAACCTGGATTCCACCCGCTTACTGGCCCCATTTTCCGGGGAGGTCGCCTCTGTTGGAGCGAGCCTGGGAGATTACGTTTCACCCGGCCAGATTATCCTGGTTCTCAGCGATGTGAACCATATTCATGTCGAAACGACCGACCTGAGCGAACGGGATGTCCCGAAGGTTAAGCTCGGTCAGACCGCCACGGTAACCATCAAAGCCCTCGATCAGGATGTTCTCGGAAAGGTAAGTGCAATTTCACCTCAGGCTGATTCCCTCGGTGGTGATGTGGTTTATAAGGTTACCATCCTTCTGGATACCTTTCCCGCCAACCTGCGCGCCGGGATGAGCGTGGACGTGCAATTCAATACCGGTCAGTAGCTCACTTTTCGTACTGCTTATAACCCAAAAATGGACAGGCGTTAGCCTGTCCATTTTTTCTTGTTTTTTCCATTAAACCTGGCATTTCGGGCAGAAATAACATGCCCCGCCTAAATATTGGATTTTCTCCACCTTCCGTCCGCAATCTGGACAGGGCTTGCCGGCTGCCGCGTTATCCATCAGGCGGATATAGCTGCCAGGTTTTCCGAACAAATTTGTTTCATCATACCGTCCACCTTGGTTTATCACTGCCTGGACGGTATCCGTAATAGCGGCGTACAGGTCGCGCCTCTGGCCCGTTGTCAGGTCTGCCAGTGCGCGACGCGGGTGCAGGTGTGCATGGAACATGATATCCTGGGCGATCGCATTGCCCAACCCGGGGATTAATTGATCCTGGGTCAGCAGACTCTTTACGCTGCGTTTTTCACCCTGAAGAACCTCATCGATCAGCCCTGAGAAATAATCAAAGCTGAAATCCGGGTCAGTGGGCGTCGTTCGCATATTTTTGATATATTGCCTTTCATTTTCCAGACCTGCCTCGAATAATTCCATCGCTCCCCACATTTGCGTCAGGGTGGTTAATGCCGAACCATCTTCAAATGCCAGCCAAAGATGATATTTCTTGGGAAGCTCCACCCCGCTGGGATGATATATGATTTTTCCTCCACATTCCCCGAGTACCAGGACATAGCCCGGTTCCAGGGGAATAAACAGCCACCGGCCTCTTACATGCGCTTCCCCAATGATTTTTTCTCCGGTTAAATGGGTAAATTCTTCCGGCTTCCGGTTATACCAGACGAATTTATGTGGCGAATTTCCCAGGTGTCCTTCCCAAATGATTTTCCCCTGAATTGTTTCATTGATTTGCCTCGCCAGCGTAACCACTTCAGGTAACTCAAACATATCTGTCCTCCCGCGGGTTGGGATATTAACAGATGTGATTTTAGAACATAATTTCTAATTAGTCAAGGATTTGAGATTAATAATTCAGGGTTTTCATGTTATGGGGGTTTGGGGTATTGTCAGCAGGCGGTGAAATATACCTGAGGGAGCAAAGCCTGCTGACAATACCCCAATTTTCTCTTTTCTAGCCCCCTGTCTGTTCTTTTTGCAGGCTGGGCGGGAGTCAGGGAATCGGATTTGTAGGACTTTCAGACTTGGTAAAGCCCTGATTAGCAATTGAAGATTGCTTGTATTAAGCAATGGGAGCCGGTTTGGTCTTACCGCCCAGAATTCGGAAGGTGACTGCCCCCATGGCCATTGGGAACCAAAATGTGATAAACCGGTAAGTCAGGGTGATCAGCAAAGCTGCTGCCATATCGACGCGCAATGTATTCAAAGCGATCGTCATGGCGCCCTCCACCACCCCCAGTCCGGAAGGCGTTGGCGATACGATCAGGAATAAATAGCCGATGGCAAACCCGCCAACCAGCGTCCCAACCGTAAAAGGTGTTCCCAAGGCCAGGAAGGTGAATGCGAGTACACAAATAAGCAGGGCAAAGTTATTTAACGCAAAAAGGAAAGGCCACAGCAATTCAGTGCGCTTGCCGTGTAACATGGAGATACCCTCGCCAATTTCATTTGCAAAAGTAAAAGGACGCTCTGCTTTTATATAATCCCGGTGAAAAAAAGGTCGTAAGATGCGGTTGACCGGTCGCGCCAGCCATGCCAGTGCTGCGCCCAGCCTTTCGGTTGATTTATAGCCCAGAAATAACAGAAAGGCCACAGCTCCGGCTATTATAAGCAGGATGGCGGCTGCCGCCAGTTCGCCGGGATTTAGATTGTTCCGGCGGATCAGAACAATGAAACCAAGTGTAAGCACACAAAAGAAGGCCAGGTAGTCGAACAGGATATATAAAACCCCCACCACCGTTACACGGCCGGTCGCGTGTTTTTGCCGGGCGGCATCATCGATGAAAACGGCCATGCCTCCAATGCCTACACTGGGTGCGATCACATTGACAAAATTGGCTGCCGTCGCGACCATTACCAGATGCGGAATTTTCTCTTTTAATCCAACCAGGCGATATATCGATCCGTAATCGGTGGCGGAATTGAACATCCAGATTAATTCAACAAAAAAAGCAGCTATCAGAAAACGATAGTTGCTGTGATGTAAGGTATTCAAGAAGTCTTTTAGCTCGGAAAAACGCAGGAAAACGAACACGATCGCTAGGAGCAGTACCAGCGCTACGATGATTTTCCGCATGACAGAATTATACCGGATTTCCTAATATAAAAGCTTCCGCAGGTTAAAAACCTGCGGAAGGCTATTCTGCGCTTCGATTGGCCGTGTGGATTAGCTGCGGCGACGTCCCAGACCGCCTACCAGCATGACATAGTAGAGTAATTGCAACACCGCGGTGACCAGTGCAGCCACATAGGTCAGGGCTGCTGCGTTCAGTACGGTGCTTACCCCTTGCTGTTCATCCGGCCCGGAGATGATCCCGGTCTCGGCTAGCAGGACGCGTGCTCGGGCGGACGCGTTCAATTCCACCGGCAGGGTTGCCAGGGCGAAAACAGCCCCACCTGCAAAGATTGCTACACCCAGCCAGGCCAGGTTTATGCCCAAAGCACTGCCGGCGTAGCTCAAGAACATGCCGATGATGATCAGGATCCAGCCCAGGTAGGAGCCGATGTTTACCATTGGCACCAGCGCCGCCCGGAACCGCAAAGGGAAGTAGCCTTCGGCATCCTGTTGCGCGTGGCCGAGTTCATGTGCAGCTACCGCCAGCGAAGCAACCGAGGCATTCCCGGCTACATCCTGGGATAGATGCAATACTTTCGTGCGCGGGTCGTAGTTATCGGTCAGATTACCACGCACGCCTTCGATCTTGATCCCGTACAGCCCGGCCCGGGCGATCAGGCGTTGCACCGCTTCATAGCCGGTCATCCGGCTGCGCGCCGGCACTTGGCTCCACTTCTTAAATGCTGATTTCACATAAACTGATGTGATGATCATCAGCAGGAAAGCGGGGATCATAAATAACAGATAAGTTGGGTCAAAGAAAAACATGCATCACCTCTTGTTAATTTTAGTGATCTACCACGTATACGTTTTAAGGATTAGTCAGTTGCTTAACAGCCGCATCCAGTTGAGGGTCTTTGCCTGCCTTCACATCATCGGCTGTCATTGGCACAACAATGTCAGGCGTCAAGCCCTTCTTGTCGATGGTATTTCCCTTGGGGGTCAGCCATCTGGCAATCGTCACGGCCACTGCGCCTTGACTACTGGATTTGTCGCTGGCAAGAGGTATCCAGAGTTGAACGGTTCCTTTTCCATAGGTTGTTACGCCCAGCAATTTGGCGCGCCCGGTGTCTTGTAATGCCCCCGACACAATTTCCGAGGCGGAAGCCGAATACGCGTTTACCAGCACGATCATCGGGAGACTTTTATCAGTTGCCAGTCCGCCCGGAGTCGCATCGTGAGGCGTTATTTTCCCGTCACCGGATTTTTCCGAAACGATCACGCCGCTGGAGATGAACTCGGAACCTACAGCAATGGCAGTGTCCAGGTAGCCGCCGCCGTTATCGCGCAGGTCTAGGATCAGGCCTTTTGGATTCTGCGCCATCAGAGCGGCCAATTGTTTGTGGAAGTCACTTCCAGTGGTATCGCCGAACGTAGCAATCTGTATATAGGCAATGCTGTTTGCCAGCATCTTGCTGGTAACACTTGGGACGACAATCGTTGCACGCGTAATTTTTACATCAAAGGATGCAGTCTGCCCTGGTCGCTGGATGGTCAGTGTGACGGTTGATCCTTCTGGTCCAAGCACTTTCTGGCGGACTGTTTCAGGGATCAAGCCGGTCACATCCTGCCCGTCCACTTTAATGATCTGGTCACCTGCCTGCAGGCCGGCTTTTTCTGCCGGAGAACCCGGGATCGGTTTGGTAATCGTCAACAACTTGCCGGTGGTATCAACGTAAGCCCCAATCCCGGCATAATTGCCTGCCAGCTGACTGTTCGCGTCCGTATAATTCTGCGGGCTCAAATAAAGCGTGTGCGCGTCACCCAGGCTTGACATCATGCCGCTGATTGCACCTTGCATTAAGGTGGTGTCGTTCACAGGTTGGTCCACGTAATCCTGGTGGACGATATTCCAGGCCGCCCAGAACGGAGCAAATAAGGTAGTAAGATTTGATGGCGTCCCGCCCTGGCTGCCGTTGGTGGCGGTGACCGGAGCCGGCGAAGTGCCGATGGGGATAAAATGTCCGGCTGCGAATCCGCCTCCGAACGAAACAACTAACAGAACAATCACCACACAGGTGACTAAAACTGCACGTAAGGGTTTATTCATACCAATCTCCTTCAAAGGATAGTGCCAAATGGTAGCATATCCTGATTAAAACGCGATGAAATTTCAAATGTTTCACATTTTAACAGGCTGGTGTTAGAACAGTGTTAAATCCGCCCTTCCAACAGTCCTGGCAGCTCAGTGAGATGTAGCAGGGCTGCATCTGCATCTTCGCCGGGACTGGCTGTGCCCACCAGGATGGTATACATTCCCAGGCCGCGTGCGGCTCGCGTGATCCGCTTCTGGTCATCCAGCAGGACACAGGTTGTTCGTTCGGGATTGCCGGCCGCCTTTATTGCCAGTTCAAACGCTTCGGGCATCGGCTTGCAGAAGGGCGCCATTGTGTGTACATCAATGATCCCCTCGAACAGCCCCTGCAGGTTCACTGCTTCCAGCACACGTCTGGCATGATTCGTATCGGCGTTTGTGCATATGAACTTCCGCGCCGGGATGCCGGCGATTGCGGCACGCACTTCCGGATCCGGATGAATGTAGCGGGCAAGCGGGACATCGTGGACAAAGGCCAGGTAATCATCCATATCCACGCCATGATTGGCTTGCAGCCCGCGTAGCGTTGTCCCGAATTCTCGGAAATATTTTTCCCGGATGCTTACCACCTGGTCAGGCGGGAAGCCCATCCGTTCAGTCATATACAGGCTGATGCGCCCCCCGATTGCTTCCCACAAGCCAGTGCTGGGTGGATAGAGCGTATCATCCAAGTCGAAGAAGAGAGAAGTGAATGGCATAGGTTCCTATTATAAGCGGTATATAATACAGGCATGCCCATCCGAATCCTGTCACCAGAAGTCGCATCACAAATTGCCGCCGGGGAAGTGGTCGAACGCCCGGCTTCCGTGGTGAAAGAGTTGCTCGAAAACGCCCTGGATGCCGGGGCAAAATCTGTGAGTGTGGAAATCGCCGCGGCCGGGCGGAGCCTGGTGCAGGTAGCCGACGATGGGGCCGGCATCCTGCCGGATGAGTTGGCTCTGGCGATGGAACGACATGCCACATCCAAGCTTTCCTCTGCCGAGGATTTATTCCGCATCGCCACGCTGGGTTTCCGTGGCGAGGCGCTCGCCTCGATTGGCTCCGTCTCCCGGCTGACGATTACCTCGTGTACGCTAAATTCGCCGACCGCTGCCCGCCTGCGCGTGGAAGGCGGCCACATCGGACGGCTGGAGAAAACTGGTGCGCCGGTCGGGACGGTTGTTCGTGTGGAAGACCTGTTTTATAACGTGCCGGCCCGTCTCAAATTCCTGAAACAGGATGCCACCGAACGCCGGGCGATAGATGCGCTCGTGACACGCTATGCCCTGGCATACCCAATGGTTCGTTTCAAATTATCCGAGGACGGCTCGCTCTCGCTGCATACCGCCGGGGATGGCGATAGGCGTGCCATCCTGGCCGCGCTGTATGGCGTGGATGTCTCCCGCCAGATGCTGGAAATAATTTCCGAAGAAGAAAGCTTTAAGTTAACCGGTTATATCAGCCCGACCACCCTGACGCGTTCCAACCGCAAGGAGATTACCTTTTTTGTCAACGGGCGCTGGGTTCAGGATACCCCACTGACCTCGGCCCTGCTGCAGGCCTATCACACCCTGCTGATGGTCGGACGTTATCCCATGGCGACCATATTCATTGAAGTACCACCTGAAGAGGTGGATGTGAATGTTCATCCGGCCAAGGCCGAGGTGCGTTTCCGCAGCCCAGAAAAAGTCTTCAGCTTTGTCCAGCGTTCGACCCGGCGGGCTCTGCTGGCCTATACGCCGGTCCCGCAGTTGTCCCCCCAGAATTTATGGGGCGCTCCTTCCCAGCCTGCCCAGATCGACCCCTCTTGGAGTCTCGCTCATGATTTTGATGGCGATAATCAAATTCGTGAAATCGGCATACAGCCGGCGAGTGCCGATTTTCAAACTGCAATCTTCAATCCGCGATCTGAAATCCCCAATCTTCGATCCTCAATCCTACCTTTTCCTCTGCTACGATTGATTGGTCAGATCGGGGCTACCTATCTGGTCGCCGAGGGGCCGGATGGGTTGTATTTGGTCGATCAGCATGCTGCCCACGAACGCGTCCTGTTCGAGAAATTAATGGCGCAATTCGCCCGGAAAGCCATCCCCTCCCAGGTTTTGCTTACTCCCCTGGTGGTTCACCTGCCATCTGCCAGTGCCCGCCTGCTTGAAGACCAATTGCCAGTTCTTCTTCACCTCGGTTTCCATGTCGAATCCTTCGGGCAAAACAGTTACCAGGTGCGTGCCATGCCGGCCCTGTTTGCCGGCAGCGACCCGGCCGCCGCCCTGCGTGCCCTGGTGGAGGATTTCGAGGAAGATGAAGCCCCTTTGCAGGACGAGATCGAAGCCAAAATTGCCGGGCGGGTTTGCAAGCGCCTGGCGGTCAAAGCCGGCCAGGTCCTTTCGCCGGAGGAACAGCGCGCCCTTCTTGCCGACCTGGAGACCTGTGCCTCCCCACGCACTTGCCCGCATGGCCGACCGACCATGATCCACATCTCCGTCGATATGCTCGAGCGCCAATTTGGAAGAAAAGGTCCCCGGTAGATGTGCCTGTAGCGGTGCAGCGTCGCTGCGCCCAATTAACCATAATATCCCCTGGTCTTAGGAAGATTAAGTAAAAGCCAACGGGCAGCTGATTAGCTGCCCGTTTTTTCTTTATGCCTGGGGATATGGATGGTGAAAGTTGCCCCCTTACCATATTTCGATTTAACTTCGATTGTCCCACCGTGTCCCGAGACGATCTCTTTACAGATGGATAGCCCCAGCCCGGTCCCGGCTACCTTGCCTTCGGAAGCCTGCACCCGGTAGAATTTTTGGAACAGGTGCGGGAGCGCTTTGACCGGGATGCCCATGCCGGTATCCCGCACGGCCAGCGTCCAGCCATTATCTTCCATCCCGCCGATCATGGTCACCGTGCCATGCGGAGAGTTATATTTGATGGCATTACTCAGCAGGTTCAGCACCACCTGTTTGATTTTGTCACGGTCGGCCTCCACCTGGGGAAAATCGGCCGGAATTTCAGCCTCCAGGCTGACGGAGCATTCAGCTGCCTTGATTTGCATGATTTCGATGCATTCATTCAGCATGGGGCTCATGTCGAAGGTAGTGATATTAAACTTGACGCGTCCGGATTCCAGGCGCGCCAGATCGAGAAAGGAGGATGCCAGGGTATTCAGGCGCAATGTCTCGTTGTAAATATTATGGATCATCGACTGGCGTTGTTCCTGAGACATTTCCGGGCGGAGCAGCAGGTAGGTGGCCGTCCCGATGGATGCCAGAGGGGTGCGCAGTTCATGGACGAATTCGGCCACCAGGTCGGATTGGTGGAACAGGCGTGCGTTCTCAATGGCCACTGCCGCCTGGGCTCCCAGCACTTGCATCAGGTCTTCATCGTCATCGGTAAATTCCCCCTCCTGTTTATTGATGACTTCCAGGACGCCTACCACCTTTTCCTTGGTGATGAGCGGCACGCCCAGCAGGGAGCAAGTGGTGACATGCGTTTGTTTTTCGATGACAGAGAAATGCCGTGGATCATCCTTGGCGTTTGTAATGCGCGCCGCCTTGTGGTTGGTCACGATCCACCCGGCAATGCTTCCCTCCAGCGGCACAACCAGTCCGCGCATCGTTGGCTGGTCAAGGTTGGTGGCAACTTGGAAGTATAGTTGGCGCGCTGCGTCATCATAGAGCAGGATGGATGCAGCCTCCGTCTCTGTCAGGTCGGATGCGGCAGATACGATATGGTTGAGCAGGATGTCCAGATCGAGAGTGGATGCCAGGTCACGCGCGATATCGATCAGGCGCCGGTAACCTTCCAGCTTCTTTTCGTTGTCGTTCATTTCTTCTTTTCGAAGTCGATCACAGCCGCAGCCAACTTGGTAAACTGTGCCGCCGTCAGGCTATCGGGGCGGGAAACGATCGGGAGCGTTTTCATGCGGGTGGCCATGTAGATTAATTCAGGCGCTGGGGTAACCGCAACCACCGGGGGTTGCCCGAACTCCTTTTCCATCTCCTGCATGGTAAGCTGGGTGTCTGATCGGACGCGATTGACCACCACAACTTGCACATTTGCCTTGGGGATGCCTGCATCGATCAGGTCATTGATGAGCATCCTGGAATGGGTTAATGCATTTGCCACCGGTTCCGCCACCACAAAAATGAGATTGCAGGAAGCCAGCAGTTTCTGGGCCAGGCTAGTCAGTCCAGCTCCCAGGTCAAGTACCAGGTAAGGGGTCAGATAACTCAGCCGGTTCACCAGCGCTTCCATGGGCGCAACGGAATTTGCAAGGCCGGTGTCTTTCGGTTGGACGGAACCGAATAAAAAGCGCAGACCAGTCTCGTGTAGAAAGAGTTCTTCCTTTACTTTCTGGCGTGTCATGTCGGCAATATTACCGGTGAGCAGTTCTGTCAAGGCTTTGGGTTTGGGCTCGCCCAGGTCCGGTCCCATGGAACCCATCCCCGGACGGAGTTCTGCCACGATTACATCCGCCTTGGTCAACTGGCGCAAAGCGCCGCCCAGGTTGGCAGCCACCGTCGAAACACCCTGCCCGCCACGCGGGCTCAGGACGCCGATCGTCAGGGCGCGCTTCTCCGTTGGCAACGGGCTGGTGGCTACTTTCCCTTTCGAAGTGCGCGCCAGCAGCGCCTTGACATGGGCGTTCAGTTCGGAAGGATGGGTAGGTTTGGTCAGGTAATCGTCTGCACCGGCCTCGAAACCGGTCACCTTATCATCCAATTGAGTTTTGGCAGTGAACATCAAGATGGGGGTATTGGCCGTCAGCGGATTGGCGCGCAACCGTTTGGCCACCTCATACCCATCCATCCCCGGCATCATCACATCCAAAAGGATCAGGTCGGGATTCTCGTTTTCCGCTTGTTCCAGGCCCTGCAGGCCATTGTTGGCGGCCACAATCTGATAGGACTGTTTCTGAAGCATCAAACCGACCAGCTTGAGCGTGTCAACGTCGTCGTCAATAATTAGGATTTTCTCGGCCATAACAGAGCCTCCAGTGGTTTTATAAAGTCTAGCATAAAGCGGCTGGAGAAGCAAGGCAGCAATCCGGCTTTTTGGGCTTTTCCCAATCCTTCGCGATTCCTCCCGCTTGTCTTCACACTCACTTCACAATCAACACCTATACTCTTGTTTAGATTTCATGAGAAGTCAAAAAGGGTACCCTCAATAAACACCCTCCAGGTTATTGAGACGCCCCTCAAATATTCAGAAAAGGAGAAAAAATGAGAATTCTTTGGAGAGTTTTGGTTGTAATTGTGTTGATCGCTGCCATCCTTGGCATCGGTGTGTATGCCTATAATGTTGGCATAGCCCAGGGGTTGGCGCAAAAGGTTCAAGTTCAGGCGGCTCCTTCCGTCCAGATACCTCGGATGTATTACGGGCATCCCTTTATGGGCTTTGGCTTTGGTTTCGGCCTGCTCGGTTGCCTGATCCCGTTGTTCCTGTTGTTCCTGATCTTTGGCAGCTTGCGTTTCTTGTTCTGGCGCGGTCCTATGGGCTGGGGTCACATGCACCACCGGCGCGGTAACTGGCCGGATGAGAATGGCAAGGATGTGCCACCTTTCTTTGCCGAATGGCACCGCCGGGCGCATGCGCAACCGGATCAATCGGAAGATCAAAAGAAATCCTGAATTTATACTTACAGGCCTGGGCAGATTAAGCCCAGGCCTGTTCCACACTAAAATTCCGCCCATAAAATCATTCCTTCCCCCTGGAAGCCGATTGCGGTAATATTCTTTAATTATTATGAAGACCATCCTTGTTGTTGATGATGAACCCAAGATTGTCGAACTGGTGCGTGATTACCTGGAACGCGCCGGCTTTCGCGTTTTGGTCGCGCCAAATGGAAAGAACGCCCTGGCACTGGCCCACACGGAAAAACCCGATCTGATCATCCTCGACCTGGGTCTGCCAGAGATGGACGGGTTGGATGTTACCCGCACTTTGCGCAAGAGCTCCAATGTTCCCATCCTCATGCTGACCGCCCGTTCCGATGAAACGGACAAATTGATTGGCCTTGAACTTGGCGCGGACGATTACATTACCAAACCCTTCAGCCCCAGGGAATTGGTGGCGCGCGTCCGCGTGGTGTTTCGCCGGATAGAAAACTACAGCGAGGCCAATACAGAGCTGCTGCATGCAGCCGACCTGACCCTTGATCTGCCGCGCATGCGTGTCATCGCAGCCGGCCGGGAGATCGAAGAGTTTACGCCAACGGAATTCGAACTATTGGCTGCCATGGCGCGCCATCCCGGACGCGTTTTCACGCGCAACCAGCTGCTTGAGGCGGTTCATGGGATTGCCTTCGAATCGTATGAACGGGCCATTGACGCGCATATCAAAAACATTCGCCGCAAGATAGAACCGGGGCCGGGCGAGCCGCGTTACATCCTCACCGTCTATGGCGTTGGGTACAAATTCGCTGACCAATGAAATATGGATGATAAAAACGATTACTCACCTTTCCATAGGCGTGTGCGTTTCCACCACAGAAAGCCAGCCTGGTGGCCAGAAAACGAAGTCTGGCCGCCGGTACAGACTCCCTGGCGCGCCACGCGCGGGCGCTTTTTCCGGCGCATGGGTTGTGTCATTGCGCTGGTCAACCTGCTGGCCTTTTTCGTTTTCGCTGGTCTTTTGGGGTTGGTGCTGAACAGCCTGGGTATCATCCATATCATTTATAAACCAATCGGGTGGCCCATTCCGGTCGGTATCGTGCTTTTGCTATTTGTTTTCGCCTCACTGATCTCGGGCGGGCGTGGGCTGCGCCGTATATCTGCTCCCCTAGGCGATCTGCTGGAAGCCGCCGGTCACATCACGGAAGGGGATTATTCCCGGCGCGTGGCAGAGCGCGGCCCGGCCGAACTGCGTGCCCTGGTGCGTGCTTTCAATGATATGGCCGCACGTTTGCAAATTACCGAGGAACAACGCCGTGACCTGATGGCCGATATCACGCATGAACTGCGCACCCCCCTCACGGTGATCCAAGGGAACCTGGAAGGTTTCCTGGATGGTGTTTACTCGCCCGACGAGGCCCGCTTGAAATCACTGCTTGAAGAGACCCAGATACTGGCGCGTCTGGTGGAAGATTTGCGTACGCTGGCGCTGGCAGAAAGCGGTGCCCTGCAGCTTAAAAAGGAACCCACTGACCTGGGGCTATTGATCGGCGAGACTGTCTCCGCTTTTCGCACCCAGGCGGATGCAGCCGGGGTAAAGCTGGATATCCAGAACGATGCAGATGGGCTGGTACTGACAATCGACCCGGAACGCATCCGCCAGGTTTTATCCAACCTGATCGCCAACGCGCTGCGCTATACCCCGCGCGAAGGAACGATCCACGTGAGATATTCGACCACCCGCTCGGATGGTCGGAAATTTGCCGACCTTAGCGTGGAGGATACCGGTGTGGGCATTGCCCCGGAGATATTACCCCAGATTTTTAACCGGTTTTATAAATCACGTGATTCCAGTGGCACCGGTCTGGGATTGCCGATTGCCCGGCACCTGGTTGAGGCACACGGCGGGAGCATTTCCGCCGAAAGCCAGCCTGGGCAGGGCACTACCATGCATATCCGCCTGCCTGTGGATGAATAACACCATATATTTTTGGACCGAAGGATATAATAATCATAGGGCGACATTTATGTCGCCCTATGATTATTTCATAACATTTGCTATGTCAGATACTGGTCTTTGTATGTCAGCGGATAATCTTGAAGTTTTGTTCAGGATTTTATTGATGTTCTGCCTCTTCGGCAGCATCTGCCTCAGCCTTTGTCTTATGGACCGTCCCGTCTGGATGATTGGGGGGTGAATACAGGGTGTAAAGTTTCAATTGCCTGGTTTTCGAATTATTAATAATGTTATGATAAGTGCCTGCTGGGACGATCACGGCATCGCCTTCCACGGCAATGTGTTCTTCAGAGCCATTATTGAAGACGAATTTTGCTTCGCCTTTCTCGATCCGGAAGAACTGGTCCACCTTCTTGTGCACCTCGTTCCCGATTTCCTCGCCTTTTTGCAGGCACATCAACACAAGCTGGGTGTGCTTGCCGGTGAATACCACTTGGCGGAAATAATGGTTCTTTTCAGTCATTTTCTCGATGGATCCAACGAAACCAGTCATATGTTTTTCTCCTTGTCTGGTTGCCCGCAGGGCGGGCAAATAAAGAAATGGAACAGGTTGGTTCTCTTAAAATATTTTAGCATAAAAAAAGAGCCCTGTATCGCCCAAAAGGGCCAGGGGTTCTATCCTCGAAGGGTATCAAAATGATTCTTATCACCGGTGCGACTGGTCATATTGGGAATGTGCTTGCGCGTGAATTGCTCGCAGGTGGCCAGCGCGTCCGTGCGCTCGTCCGCCGTGGTAAGGTACCAGTTGCTCTGGCCGGCCTGGATGTTGAAATTCTTCCCGGGGATATTCTGGATGCAGATTCACTCGACCGTGCCATGCAGGGTGTCAGCCTGGTCTATCACTTGGCCGCCCGTATCAGTCTTACAGATGGATCGGATCCCGAGACTGAGCGTGTCAACCTGGATGGCACGCAAAATGTCATTACGGCCATGCGCAGGTCCGGTGCCAACCGCCTGGTCTACGCCAGTTCGGTCTACGCTCTCCGCAAACCTGCCAGCGGCGTCCTCATCGACGAATTGCAACCATTTGACGCCCTCCAATGCCAGGGCGTTTACGACGGTTCCAAGGCACGTGCCTCGCTGGAGGTCCAGCGTGCCGTAGCAGATGGTTTGGATGCAGTCATCGTTTGCCCCACGGCGGTTATTGGCCCGTATGATTTTCACAATTCCGATGCCGGGCGTGCCATTCGCCTGTATATGCAGCCGGGCCTGAAGTTCATCGTCAAGGGTGCTTACGACTTCATTGATGTACGTGATGCTGCCCGCGGTTTCATCCTGGCGGCCGAAAAAGGCCGGTGCGGGGAAACATACATATTGAGCGGTGACCGGCTGGCTGTGCGGGATGTGGCTCACATAATCTGGTTGGAAACGCATGGCTGGCATGCCAATCTTGAAGTCCCGCTCTGGCTGGCTTATTGGGTTGCTGCATTGATGCCAGTCTATGCTAGGCTGACCGGTACGGAACCGTTTTTTACTCGTTACTCCCTGGATGCCATTTGCAGTAATTCCCATTTCAGCCATGCCAAGGCCAGCCGGGAACTGGGCTTTCAGCCGCGTCCGGCCCGCCAGGCAGTTTTGGATGCCGTCCGCTGGTTCCAACAAGGACCGGATTTATATATCGCTGACCTTGAACCTAAGACCGGGCGGGTGTCTGAAAAGCGCCTTGCTTTGAGGGAGTATAATCGCCCACGGAGGAAAACCTAATGCCATCCGTTATTGACCCCGAAACGCTGTATGTGGATGATCTCCCGGCCATCTGGTCGCCGGTGCAGTGGGACTTGAGCGAAGAAGAACGCATCCAGGCTGTGGAAGAACAGGCCACTGCTAGCCTGCTATGGACGATGGACGCGCCGGAAACCATCCTGCGCTTGCTGCTGAACGAGACCGGCATCCATCGCTTAAATGCCCCGCCTAAAAATTACAACCCGGAAGAACAAGGCGATTGGGACAAGGATTTGATAACATTTGGCCCGGACCACCCCATCAAGCTTGAATCGGTTGAACGGACCCCAACCAGCCTCTACCTGGTCTATGATTTTGGGGAAATGGGCCACTGGGAGTTCATCATCGAGGCTGAGAAGGTCAGCATCGAACGGATTTAAACAGTCTTAGTAGAGACCAAATTTCGCGTCTTTCGCCCACTTTCCTGGATAGTAGGGGGACGGGGGGAAAAATACCCGAAGGAGTATGGGGTGCGCAGTTGCTACGGTTAAATCCGGCGCTACGCTACCAGGTCCAGGCGTACATACAAGCGTTTATTGATCCGACCCTTGTTTTCTGTCCGGAAAATGGAGAACCTGCCGGCTTCGGCAGTGCTGTGCACGTGCGTGCCCCCGCAGGCCTGTGCATCAAACCCCTCTATCTCCACAACCCGCACCTGGCCGTGGACGATCGGTGGTTTGACCTCCAGCGTCCTCAGTAAATCCTCGCGCCGGCGGAATTCATCTTCCGGGATGGTGTACGATTTGATCGTATGATTTCCGGCGATGACGGCATTTACTTTCTGCTCCAGTTCAGCGCATACTGCTGCCGAGAAAATTTCCAGTTTGAAGTCGATTCGGGAATATTCCACCCCGATTTGTACCCCGGTGATCCAGCCCTGGTAGTCGTGTAACGCTATCGTGTTCAGAATGTGCAGGACAGTGTGGTAGCGCGTCAGCGCCATCCGCCTGTCTTTGTTCAAAACGAGCAGGACGGATTGCCCAAGAATGGCTGGGGGTGGGGGAGTCTGGCAGGTATGCCAGACGATCTCATCTTTATCGGCATGCGCAGAAACAATCTCGAGCACCTGCCCGCTTTTTAGCCTGGCGAGCCCCTCGTCGGCAGGCTGTCCCCCGCCGCCCGGGTAGAAGCAGGTCCGCTCGAAGGCCAGGCTGTCTGGCCTGACCGCGCTGACAAGCGCTTCCGCTTCAAAGCAATAGCTATCCTGGAGATAGAGGCGCTCGGTTGCCGGCATGCGCATAATTTTACAGCAAATCAAGCTGATTGGGCTGCCGGTATTAATTTAATAACTATCCGAAAATCATCAAAGAACCGCATTTTGAGTGTGTGCGGCGGAGCCGCACACACTCAAAATGCGACTTTCCCCTAATTTTCAGAATGGTTCTTAGCTTATTTGCCTTGACAAGTCGGAGCAGCGGAATTAATCTAGACCAGCTTGGCCTTGGATCCTTTTAGCGTCAAGATGAATAATTCGCCTGGCACTCAGGCTTGCCAGCGCGACCGGCAGGGTCGGTTTCCGTAAATAATGCTGTGTGAACATCCGCATTATCCGGTAGCTAATTTATTGGACATACAGAAAAGTAATTGTGTAATTCAGGAGCAAAAATGCCCATTGTCGAACTTTCCCATATTGATAAATCCTTTGGCCCGGTCAAAGCCGTGGAGGATGTCTCATTCAGCCTGGAAAAAGGCGAACTATTCGGGCTGCTCGGGCCCAATGGGGCCGGCAAGACCACCAGTTTGCGCGTTATGTTGGATATCTTCAAACCCGATGCAGGTTCCGTATCCGTGCTGGGCGGAGCGATGACCGAATCTAAAAAAGACCGCGTCGGCTACATGCCCGAGGAACGCGGTCTGTACCAGGATATCCCGCTCGAACGTTGTCTGGCGTATCTTGGGGCGCTGAAAGGCATGCGCCCGGCCGATGTGAAGCGCCGTGCAGAAACGTACCTGGAGCGCTTTGACCTGGCTGCTTATAAGAATAAGAAAGTCAAGGAACTTAGCAAAGGCATGCAGCAAAAAGCCCAGGTCATTGCCACTCTGCTTCACCAGCCGGAACTGCTTATCGTGGATGAACCCTTCAGTGGCCTCGACCCGGTCAACACCCAGATGGTCAAGGACCTGCTGGTCGAACAGCACGAGCAGGGTGTCACCATCATTTTATGCTCGCACCAGATGCATCAGGTCGAAGAACTGTGCCAGCGGATTGTGCTGATCGATCATGGCAAAACCATGCTATACGGCCGCCTGGATGATATTCGCCGCCAGTTTTCCGGGAATGCCGTGCTGGTGCGTACTCCTGCGGAATTACCTGGTTTGCCTGGGGTGGAACGCGTTGAGCTGGTCAACGGGGCTGTCAAACTACACCTCTTACAGGGTACGGACCCTCAAAGCATTCTGCACGTACTGGTGGATCGCCATTTGCCGGTCGAACTGTTCGAGGTTGCCATGCCCACCCTGGATGAAATTTTCATCCGCGTGGTGCAAGGTACCCCGCAGGGGCAGGGCACCTCGCAGGAGCGCATCGCATGAATAAGCTCTGGCTGGTGGCCCTGCACGAATACCGCCGGCATGTCTTCACCCGGCGATTTGTCTTCGGCCTGTTAAGTGTTCCGCTGGTGATCGTACTGCTGGTCGGGCTGATCTTCCTGGTTATTTCGATGGAGAACAATACCGCCCCGCTCGGTTACGTGGATCATTCGGGCCTGCTTTCTGATCCGCTCCCGGCTCCCACGCCCACTACACCAGACCGCCCGGTACCGATGATTCCATTCACCAACGAGAGCGATGCCCGGGCCGCTTTGAATGCGGGCCGGATCCAGGCCTATTACATCCTGCCGGCCGACTACCGCACCAGCGGCAGCCTGCGCGTGGTGCATATCAATCAGCTCAAATCTCCTGCCAGCCAGCAGTTCTATTCTTTCCTGGGCGCCAACTTGCTCAGAGGCAAGGATCCGGCCATCGTCGCCCGGCTGGTCAAGGGCGCGGATGTAACCGTCCAGTCCGCGGATGGCAGCCGCAGCCTTTCCAGCAGCGACTGGTTCAGTTTTGTGTTCCCGGTGATCGCCGGAATTGGTTTCATCATTGCCATGTTCACCGCCGGCGGGTATTTGATGCAGGCGGTGGTGGAGGAAAAAGAGAACCGTACCATGGAAGTGATCATCACCTCGGTCTCCTCTGACCAGTTCATGGCCGGCAAGATCGTTGGCGATACCTGTGTGGGCCTGACACAAATCGCTGCCTGGTTACTTTTGATTATCGTTCCCATCCTGGTGGGACGCAGCTCTGTTCCTTTCCTGCAGACTCTCCGGCTCTCCTCTCAGACGCTGGCAGTGCTGGCCTTCACCATGCTGCCGTCGTTCGTGCTGGTGGCAGCCCTGATGGCGGCCATTGGTGCCACGGTCACCGAGGCGCGTGAAGGCCAGCAGATGACCGGGTTGATCAGCCTGCCGATCTGGATCCCGTACATTTTGATCGGATTGTTGATGAGCAGCCCGAATTCCTCCCTCTCGCTTGTACTCAGCATGATTCCTCTCACTGCCCCGGTGACCATGTTGGTACGGGATAGCCTGACCATCCTGCCGGCCTGGCAAATTGCCCTTAGTGCGGCCATCCAGATTTTGTGTGCATTGGCTGCCATCTGGCTGGCCGGGCGGGCCTTCCGGCTGGGTATGCTGCGTTACGGCAAGCGCCTTTCCTGGCGTGAACTTTTCGCCCGCCCTGTGTCCGCCCGAATAAAATTGGTAGAGTAGATCATGAACAAAACTTGGCTTGTGCTCAAGAACGAAATTGTCACCCTGCTGACGCGCCGGTCTTTCTGGTTGGTCACCCTGGGCCTGCCGTTGTTGGGAGCGCTCCTATTCGGCGGGGTAGGCCTGATCAGCCGCAACGCAGGGGCCAGCCAGGAAGTCAGCCAGGTATTTACCAGCCAGCCCGATCTTCTTCCGACCGGTTACGTGGATCTGAGCGGACTGATCCGTCGCTTCCCTACCGGTGACCCGGCCGGGAAGTTTATCGCCTACCCTACTGAAACCGCCGCCCGCCAGGCCCTGCAAGCTGGGCAGATCTCGGCTTTCTATATTGTCTCGCCCAACTATATCCGGGATGGCAAAGTAACTTACATCCGTCCGGACTTCAATCCGCTCGCTTCCGGAGGCAACCTTTCCGGGAATTTTACCTGGCTGTTGCAGGTGAACCTGGCGGGCGGGGACGCCTCGTTCGCCAGCCTAATTAACGGCCCCAGGAACTTGCAGGATGTTTCCCTGGCAACGGCTCCCCAGCCTGACCAGAAGAATGCCCTGGCGCTCTGGACTCCTTATATCATTACCTTGCTGTTTTACATGTTAATCATCGGCTCTGCCAGCCTGCTGCTGGGTAACGTTTCAAAGGAAAAGGAGAACCGTATGATGGAGCTGCTGCTGACCTCCGTTACGCCGCGGCAACTGCTGACCGGCAAGATCCTTGGGCTGGGCCTGGTTGGGCTGGGACAGACCCTGCTGTGGTTCGGCACCAGTTTCATCCTGTTGAACCTGAGCGGGCAGACCTTCATGTTGCCTTCCAACATTCACTTGCCCATCTCGTTCCTGGCCTGGGGATTGGTTTTCTTCGTGCTCGGGTACGCCGTTTACGCCAGCCTGATGGCCGGGCTGGGTGCGCTGGCCCCCAACTTACGTGAGGCTTCCCAGGCCACCTTTGTCATCATGCTGCCGCTGATGGTGCCGCTCTTCTTGAGCAGCAGCGTTTTCATGGAATCCCCCAACGGGGCCATCGCGACCGGGCTGAGCCTGTTCCCGCTCTCCGCCCCGGTGGCGATGATGGCACGCCTCTCGGCCGGCGGGGTGCCATGGTGGCAGGCTGCGCTGGCGGCGGGCTTGCTGGCGCTTACGGCGTTGCTGATCCTGCGTGCCGTTTCCGGCATGTTCCGCGCCCAGGCACTCCTTTCAGGCCAGGGCTTCAAGTTGAATACTTATCTCCGGGCGCTGGTGGGCAGGCTGTGATGTTACGCTATTTTGCTTTTCTGCGTGCGATCAATGTGGGTAGCCATACTGTTACCATGGAAACTCTGCGCAAGCTGGGTGAGGCTTTTGGGTTATCTAATGTAGAGACCTTTATCGCCAGCGGTAATCTGATATTCCAATCCACCGATCCGAACGCCGCTGCGCTCGAACTGAAGATCGCCTCCGGACTCCAGGGTGCTTTGGGCTATGAAGTTGCCACATTTATCCGCTCGGAGCAGGAATTGACCCAACTTGCAGCTTACCAGGCCTTCGCGCAATCCGAGCTGGATGCAGCCACCGCCTTCAACATTGCCTTTTTAGCCACTCCCCTCGATGGTTCGGCAATTCAGAAGTTGATGGGATTAACCAGCGCCATCGACAGGTTCATGCCGCATGCCCGCGAGATCTACTGGTTGTGCCAAAAAAAGCAAAGCGAATCGACCTTTTCCAACGCAGTACTGGAAAAGACGCTCGGGGTAAAATCGACCCTGCGCGGCGCGAGCACCATCCAAAAAATGGTTGCCAGGTATATCCCTTAGGCAGGTTTTGAAAGGGCTTCCATCAGGAAAAGCGAGCCTGCGGTGCACAAAGGTTTTCCTTTGTGCACCGCAGGCTTTTCGTATTAATAATCTTTTTAATCCATCAAATCCAAATTAAGGTGTCGGGGTCTCCGTTGGAGTGAGAGTATCGGTGGCGGTAAGGCCGGGTGTCGCAGTGGCGCTCGGAACACCCACATTGATCACGACTGTCAGCGGTTTCCCTATAGTATTGCCTCCAGCATCAAAAAGCGACCAGACTCCTGTCAATTTGCCGGTCTTGTTGGGTACCGTCAAACTGACCGAAAGGTCCACGGTCTGCCCGGTTGCAACCGCAGATGGTAGGGCTATCTTTGTCTGGCCGCCCATCTGTTCGCCATAGGCAAAACCGAGATAGAATGTGGTGATCCATGTACATGTGCCGGTGTTCATCACCTGCCAGGTCTTGGTGAAATGCTGGTTGACAGCCATTTGCGTGTTATCCGGGATGGTGACATCCGTTACGAAGGTTGAAGCTTCACATTGCTGGACGGTCGCGGAGGGCGTCACCGGCGTCGCGGGTGGCAGGGTCGGGGTGTTGGTGAAAAGCGGCGTGGGCGTAAGGGTGGGGGCCTGCTGGGTGAGCTGGAAAAAGACCGTCTGGGCGGCCTCTGTGAAGATGGCTGGAATGTCTACGGGCGTGGCAGTGGGTGTCGGGGTTCCGGTCGCTGCTCCTCCACAGGCGCTTAGCCCTACCATTGCGAAGATTAAAACTATAGCAAAATAACGGATTTGTTTTTTCATATTTTTTCCCTTTCTTGGAAAATACTCATCGGATTAATTAGAGGTACCGGATACAGGAAGCGGCTGCGATGTGTGAATCGACGGCGGGTATGGACATCCCTGCACTGGCTGCTCTGAGCTAGCCGGCCCGGTAATCCTTGCAGCGCATAACTGGCAGGATGCTTAATCCCATTTTACCAGATTACTTGACGTCAGGTTTCTTCTTGAGCTGCCCCTCACTCGCACGGCTTTCACAAAGTAGCTTGACAGAAAGGGGTTTGATGTATGGTTCGTGGGTGCAGCTGACCAACCACACACCAAAAATCTCTTTCTTCAACCGTGCCTTCCCATGTTTTCTGGGATGTGCGGCGGGAGTCAGGCCAACACTTTAAAAAAGCCAGCGACTTTGTGAAAGCCCTGGCCTCACCCGGATGGATACTTGACTCGAATGGGAATTCTCCTATAATGAAGACAGGTTAAGGCGGATTTATCAGCGCAGTTTACTACCTGGCTGGTGGATACGTCGGATAAGCTTCAGGTACGCTATACTATTTTGGGAGACGATAAAATGAAAAAAGCTTTGGTCTGTGGAGCGGGCGGTTTCATTGGTGGTCATCTGGTCAAGAAGCTAAAAAAAGAGGGCATGTGGGTGCGCGGGGTGGATATCAAACAACCTGAATTTGCCCCCACGCAGGCAGACGAATTCCTGCAGTTGGATCTGCGCCAGCCTGAAAACTCCCGGACTGCCCTGACTGTCGATGCCGGCACAATCGATGAAGTCTACCAATTGGCGGCTGATATGGGCGGCATGGGTTTCATTCATTCGGCCGAGACCGAGATTATGCACAACAGTGCCCTCATCAACATCCACATGACCAATACTGCCGCTGAGCTGGGCGTCCCGCGCTATTTCTTTTCCTCCTCGGTCTGCGTGTACCGCGATATGCAGCCCGGTGAGCCGGAAATGACCGAAGCCGGCGCGATCCCGGCCAACCCCGATAACGAGTATGGCTGGGAAAAACTGTACTCAGAACGCGTGGCCATGGCCTATGCCCGCCGGTATGGCATGCAGGTCAGGATCGCACGCTTCCAGAACTGTTATGGCCCGGAAGGCACCTGGCGGGGTGGGCGAGAGAAAGCACCCGCGGCCATCTGTCGCAAGGTGGCCGAACAGCCGGACGGCGGCACGATCGAAGTCTGGGGGGATGGCACGGCCATCCGTTCCTATACCTACGTGGCTGACATGGTGGAAGGAATCTACCTGTTGATGCATTCCGACCTGGAAGGTCCTGCCAATATTGGCTGCCCGCAGTATGTCAGCGTGGATGAGCTGGTCCATACGGTGGCAGAAGTCTCCGGGAAGAAGATTAATATCAAACATGTTGAAGGACCGGTCGGGGTGCAGTCGCGCAACTTCAGCAACGCCCGCATTTATTCCACCGGTTGGAAACCGAATTATTTCCTTAAGGATGGCATCGCCCAAACCTATCCCTGGATCGAAGCCCAGGTGAAACAGACCCGAGGCTAGGACGGTTTTTTCAACGCAGGGAAAAGAACCAGACTGGAAGGAGCTTGCAATGTTGGAGCGTCTCCACGAACATATCACGAGTGAGTTAGGCCAAAGCAGCCGGACCGACACGATTTTTATCGTAGTGGCGGTTCTTTTTAATTTGATTGCGCTCGGCATCAACTCGGCGGCTTCCGGTACGGCTATCGCGAATCGCGGCTCCAGCACAGGCAATCCGGCAGCCGATGTAGTGCTGGTGGTATTCATCGTTATGACCATCCTGGTGAATGCCATTGCACTGGCCGGATTGTATGTTGGTCGTCAAACTCGAGGTAAATTACTCTCAGGCCTGGTAGCCATGTATACTGATAACCAGGTTGATAAATATTACGACAAGTCCTTGATCTCCGGCTATGGCACGCGCTACCTGTTATTCGGGGGTGCTATCGTTGTGCTGGCCCTGACAGCCATCATAATTCCGCTGGTCATTCGGTTCTTGTAAGGATGTGACGCATGTCTTTGGTTTCCATTACCCGCTTGCGCGTCCGGTCCTGGAAGTATTATCCGGTTTTCCTGTTCCAGGCCTTGCGGTCGGCGCGCCAGGCTGCCAGCTCGGATGGGAACCAGTCGACCCGGCTCTTGCGTGACCGCCATAACACGTTCTGGACTCAAAGCGTCTGGTCATCTGAAGACGCCATGAAAGCTTTCATGCTGGCTGGCACTCACTGCTCAGTGATGCACAGCTTGTTGGAGTGGTGCGATGAGGCGGCGGTGGTGCATTGGAGCCAGGAACAATCCGGGCCGCCTTCTTGGCAAGAGTCATATCTGCGGCTTAAGCAGCAAGGCAGGGTTTCCAAAGTAAACTACCCTTCGCTGGACCAGCAGGCATTTTCGATCCCGGCGCCGCAGCCACGACCTGCCAGGGAAATCCGCTTCAGGTGATCTGGCCTAATAGGCAGCCTGCGCGAGCCATCACGTACGCTTGCTCAGAGGTCCTGGCACGTCCAGGTATGCATATCTTATGAATATTGCACAGATTTTCCCGATAGTTGATCCCGATTTTTCTGTTTGCAGTCTCCAGCCTGCCCAAACAGAAACTCTTCAAAAGCTTTTTGCGCAGTGTGCCGATTTCACGCGGCTTGTCGAGGGGGAAGAGGTTAATCCAAATGCAGCCCGGGAAATCTTACGATCGGTCCCTGCAGGCAGATTGCTGCGCGACAAGTTCCTGTATGGATTCCTGGACCGGGATGAGGCTATCATTGGTGTGCTGGAAGGGTTGCGCGATTACCCGGATGACGCCATCTGGTGGGTGGGATTGCTGTTGCTGGCTCCGGAAGCCCGCGGTCATGGCGTTGGCCGAAAAATAATGGAAGCCTTTTCGGAGTATGTGTTGATGGAAAAAGGCACAGCCATTATGCTTGGCGTGGTGGAGGAAAACCAGGCAGCCTATCGTTTCTGGCAGGGACTGGGATTTGAATTGGTGCGGCAGACCGAGCCGCGCCTTTTCGGCCGGAAGACCCAAAAAGTAAATGTCATGCGACGGGAGTTGATTTTGAAGAATTTGGTATCATAATCCTCTTGGATCGCATTAAATATATTTCATTGCAGGAATATTTCATATGAGTGCAGAGAAAAAAAAGAAGCCTAGTTCGACAAAACCCCTGGTAAAGCGAGTTGTTAAAACCAAGGTGGGTATAGCCTGGTATATGCCCGATCAGTGGCAGCTATTGCTGGATATTTCGGCGGACCGGGATGACCTTGAAGCCACGTACGCAGAATGGGAACGGGATGCTAAAAAAGCTTTGAGACAACTACGCCAGGGGGGGCTGAACGTTGTCAAAGTGCCCGTGGAAATTGAAGAGCTGCTGGATTGGTGTCAGAGCCGGAATGTGCCGGTGAATGCCAATGCCCGCTCACAATATGCGGCCTATAAACTTCAGCAGCAGAATAAATAAACGAGCGTTTTTCGCTCCAGATTGCATAAAATCATCCAACCGGTTCGCGACTCAATTCAATGCGCAGTCCGTAGTGAATAATTTAACTCGGTGGACTCGGCATTCTCTGATGTAGCATTTTCCCTTTGTTGAAATTTGGCGTAGATAGCCCACGCTTTTCACAAAATAGCTTGACAGAATGGGGTTTGGAGTATAAACCAAAATATCTTTTTCCCACCATGCCTGCCCATATAATGCCTGCCCATATAATCTGGAGGTGCGGCGGGATTCTGGCGGAGACTTTTGCAACGCCAGCGACTTTATGAAAGATGCCATGCATTACTGTCACCGCCAAGGATGAAAATACAGGGCTTTTATAAAGATGTTCATCAACCTATCCCATTTATCCCTGTTCGTCTCCGCTAAAATCTAATTTATAGTCAGCCGTGGTTGATAGCCGTGCGGCTATTGCATGGCAGGCTTGCATGTGCGATAATGGATACAGTAATGGTAATGCAGTATAAACGGGAATTGTGCTTTTTTTACTGGTAGTGTCTAGTTGAGGACCGATCGGTTTCTCTGTGCCGGGGTGAATCCTGGCAATATCAAACAAATTCGCATTATCAGGAGAAGATTATGACTCAAGCCCCTATCAACCCCGAAATCACCAGCGACGATAAACTCTGGGCCGCACTTGGCTACCCGATCGGCATCATTGCCCTGATCATGCTCTTCGTCGAGGGGAAAAAGGACCGTCCTTTCATCAAGTTCCACGCCGTCCAGGCTCTGTCCCTGACCGTTCTATTGATCGTCATCGAAATTTTAGTTAACATCTTCCAGGCCGTCTTTCGTAATACGGCCCTTGGGATTTGCGGCCTGGTAGGTTGCATCCTTCCGATCCTATGGTTGCTGCTTTTCTGGCCGGGCATCCTGGCCTACCAGGGCAAATACTTTAATATCCCGATCGTAACTAATTTCTTGCGCAGCCAGCACTGGATTGCATAAGCAGGTAGGTTTCGTCCTACCAGCACAAAAAATAATAGAACTCACCGAGCCATGCCCGGTGAGTTCTATTTTGGAAATGCAATAAGATCAGGGCACGGCTGAGCTTGCAGAGTCTGTTGAAAGTTGTACAGGTCCTGGTCGAGCATATCCGCGGAGGCAGGGGTGTGGGGTGGTGTTGCCATCTGCGAAGGCCACACCCGAAGGAAAGGAATGGCGAAGGCCAGACTGATTATGAGCAGCGGCCCGACCAGGCCAATCGCCCATCGACGGAATAAGTTCAAATTCGATATTAAGGTTTTCATGGTTATTTTCCTTTTATTAAATCCAAGGCTAAAAGCCCCCTGTGTATGGGATGTATCCCGTATGAAAAAAAGTTGTAAAATCTTCCGCCTGTAGAATAAAGAATGAGTATTCAAAGAGTTTTTTATTGACATCCGTGGCCGACTCTCTATAATCAATCCAAAGCGTTCGTTCTACTAATTTAAGCAGGCGAGGACACCCCCTTTTCCTGCTAAACTGCGATTTATTTTTTATGAGAGGAAAAAACTATGGATCTGGAACTCAAGGGTAAAGTAGCGGTTATAACCGGTGCCAGCGTGGGCATCGGCCTGGCGGTGGCGCAGGGATTGGCCAAAGAAGGCGTGCAGCTTGTCTTATGCGCCCGGGACGAAGCGCGCTTGCTGGCTGCGGTGCATGAAATTACCGGGAGCAGCGGTGTTGCGGCAGTTGGGGTGCAGGCAGATGTGTCGAAAAGCGCCGATATCGAGCGGGTACTGCATTGCGTTGAAGAAACCTTCGGCGGGGCGGATATCCTGATCAATAATGCTGGCACCGGCAGCAATGAGACCATTATGGATGCCCCGGATGACAAGTGGCAGTATTACTGGGATTTGCACGTGATGGCAGCGGTCAGGCTGGCGCGTGGCTTGGTGCCAGCCATGCTGAAACGAGGCGGCGGTGTAATCTTGCAGAACGCCTCCATCTGTGCAAAGCAGCCGCTTGGTTATGAGCCGATTTATAACGTCACCAAAGCGGCTCTGATGATGTTTTCCAAATGTCTGGCGAATGAAGTGATTGGGCGCGATATCCGCGTCAACTGCATCAACCCGGGGCTGGTGCTAACGCCGGATTGGAAAAAGACCGCCCGGCAGTTGACTGACGGCACTGAAGTGACCTGGGAGCAATATCTGGATGGCATCGCCAAAGATAATGCTCCGATCGGCCGGTTTGCCACTCCCGAGGAACTGGCGGACTTTTTTGTGTTCCTGTGTTCTCCGCGCGCCAGTTATTGTGTTGGTTCAACCTATTATGTGGATGGCGGTTGGCTGAAGGGTCTGGCCTGAGCTGACATCAGTGAACCATTCAAGGATTTGTGATTTATGCCATAGTTATGGCAAAATTGGGAGTCCACGCAAAGCGCAGACTCTCAATTTCGCCTTCTTCTCCCCGCCTCCGCAGGGGTGGGGACGAGAGGGGAAAAAAGAGGCTGAAAATGTTAAAGCCCTGCTCTGGTACACATGATTGATTGCCAGGCAAGCCAAGCTGATCTATAATATTTCTGATAGAAATTTCCCAACCCGTGCAGCCCCTTGCCCAGATCGCCGAAAAGGGAACCGTCTGGTTCATCGGCTTGCTCCAGCATGGACCCTGCCGTTTATCCGTACTTTTTATTCGTGATGCAGTCAAGGAGAACCAACCATGTACGCAAGAGTAACAACCACACCGATCTCACCTTACCGCGTGGAAGAAGCCATCCACCTGGCCGAGGAGACTACCATGCCGGCTGCCAGGCAACAGCCAGGCTTTCAAGGCTATCTCATGCTGGTGGATAAGAGCAATGGCATGGCCATTACGATAACATTCTGGCAGGATGAAAACGACCGCCTGTGCACCAGCCCCGGCAGTGCCTACTATAAAGATTCGATCTCTCATTTGGTGCCCATGCTGACCGGCGCACCGGTTGTCGAAGATTATGAAGTGGTGCTCCAGGTATAAATAATCGACTCAGTTATAAAAAGAGGCTCCCCATGAGTTACACGGTCCTACCCACTCCGGATCAATTGCAAAGAACGATTACAGCTGTCCAAGCGCGCGGCATCAAAACGGAGCTGGTTGAGACAAAGCAAGCTGCGCTGGCCAGGTTGCAAGCCCTGGTACCGGCGGGCGCGGTAGTCATGACCGGCGGTTCCGTCACGCTCACGCAAATCGGTTTTGACGATCTTCTCATTTCAGGTAACCATCCCTGGCGCAATTTCAAAGCCGACCTGCTGGCCGAAAAGGACCCGGTCAAACAATTTGACTTGCGCCTGCAAGGCACGCAGGCCGAGTATTTTCTCGGCAGTGTCAACGCCATTTCCGAAACGGGCGAACTGGTTTTTGCCAGCGCCACCGGCAGCCAGTTGCCCGCCTATGCCTTTACAAGCCGCAATATCATCTGGGTGGCAGGCGCGCAAAAGATTGCCCCGACTCTGGATGATGCGCTCCGGCGCGTCCGGGAATATGTTCTGCCGTTGGAAGATCAACGCCAGAAGAACGCTGGCAACAAAAATGGCACTTTCATTGGGAAAATCTTGATCCTGGAGCGCGAACCGGCCTACCTCCGCCGGAACCTGAATCTCATTCTGGTCAATGAAGTACTCGGGTTTTAGAATCTAAACATCGGTTGGCGCAAAATTCGGTGGGCCACACGATCAGCTAATTTGTGGGGGCCTGTTTTCTTTGGAAGTTTTCATAGATAAATGGTTACTACTCAGCCGATTTTAGGCTCTAACAAGATTTTAGTGTAGTTCATACAAACGCCAAGTAATATGGAAAGCATGCCTGAATCACACCTACCCAATTCCGAAGAAGTACGAGCAGCCTACCGTGAGGGGGAAGAAGCGGTGGTGTTGCTATTCATAGGATTGGTGGCCAAGGTCCAGGAACTGGAAGCACGCTTGAACAAGGACAGTCACAATAGCAGCAAGCCGCCGACGAGTGATGGGCTGAAAAAGCCGCCCAAGCATGGGCTGCGGCACAAGAGTGGGAAGAAAAGCGGCGGCCAGATGGGGCATGAGGGACACCGACTGGAAGCGGTTGCGAACCCGAAGCATATTGTGGTTCATCCGGTTACTCGCTGTCGTTGCTGCCAGGCTTCATTGGAAGGACTGGAAGCGGAGAAGTATGAGAAGCGGCAGGTATTCGATTTGCCAGATGAAGTGAGGCTGGAAGTGACCGAGCACCGGGCGGAGATCAAGGACTGTCCGCAGTGCGGAGAGGTCAATCGAGGCGAGTTTCCAGAGGGGGTGAGCCAGGCGACGCAGTATGGGCCACGGGTGCGAGCGCAGATGGTGTATTTCAACACCTACCAGTTTGTGCCGCTGGAGCGCACGGTCGAGATCATCCAGGACCTATACCAACAGCCCATCTCGGAAGGGGTAGTGGTAGCAGCGGTCCAGGAAGTAGCCAGGCAAGTGACAGCGGTGAATGCAAAGGTCAAAGAGCATCTGACGAAAACCGAAGAAGCGGTGCATTTCGATGAAAGTGGCATGCGGGTGGGCGGGTTGAAGTGGCTGCATTCGGCCAGTACTGCCCTGGCCACCTTGTTCGAGATCCATGCCAAACGGGGTCAGGAAGCCATGGACAAGATCGGCATCCTGCCCAAGCGCACCGGCTGGTGCATTCACGACTACTGGAAACCCTATTTGACCTACCAGCAGGCCAAACACGGCCTGTGCGGAGCCCATCTCCTTCGCGAACTGACCTTCCTGGTTGAGAATTATCTGCAGACCTGGATGGAACCCATGATCAAGCTGCTGAGGGAGATCCAACAAGCTGTTGAAGCGGCCAAAGCTCGAGGACAGACAGCCTTGTCTGCCGAACAGATCACGAACTTCAAAAACCGCTACGACCAACTCGTCGCAGAAGGGTTGCTGGCCAACCCACCTCCCGAACCAACGGGGAAACGCGGGCGGGTCAAACAAACGCCTCCTAAAAACCTGCTGGATCGACTGAGAGATCACCCAGATATGGTGCTGGCGTTTATGTATGATTTTAAGGTGCCGTTTGACAATAACCAGGCCGAGCGGGATATCCGCATGGCCAAGTTGAAACAGAAGATCTCGGGTTGCTTTCGCAGTGAGGATGGCTCAGAAGACTTTTGCCAAGTGCGCAGTTACATCTCCACTTCACGAAAGAATGGGCAGCCTATCCTGAACGCACTCTATTGGGCTTTGATCGGTACACCTTTTATCCCAACTTTCTTGGCCGTCAAGACGGCTGAGTAGTAACGATAAATGGATCAAAAGAAGAGACAATCGATCGAAGTTTCCATCGAACGGCAGCTGGATGGAAACAAGTCAAAGAATCTATTTTTTATCAATGCCGGGCAGGTCATGGACCTTGAGCCCGGCTTTTTGGCTGCGTTGGAAGAATTGGCGGATTTTGATTCAGGAGAAAATCCGGAAAAAGATTTTCCGGAGATCATTCCCTTTGCAGCCAAATCGCTATTGAATAAGGTGAATTCGGTCAACCGGTATTTAAGGATAAACGATCAAAAAGTTAAAGAATTGGAGGAAATCTACCGGAAGACCTGGCAAACGATTAAAACCAAAGGGAACATACAAAATGTACTCCGAGGAATTCATTATCCTGCGATATCCCGCTGGCTTGCATCACTCTATCCGGAAGAATTCCCCGAGCAGCTCAAGTTTTCCCCGTTGGTTGGTCAAATGGTTTATGAACAATATTCAGCGCAAATGCAGGTTGAGTTGTTGCTGCTTGATTTGGATCATATGAAGCAGCCGGTTATTGATATTGGTTGTGGCAGCCAGGCAAACTTGGTGAGATATTTGCGTTCCAAGGGCATCGATGCGCATGGTTTCGATCTACACCTGGAAGTTCAGGAAGCATTTCTTGAACAAAAGGACTGGTTTGATTATTCGTTCAAGCCAGCTGTTTGGGGTACGGTCATTTCCAACATGGCTTTCACCAACCATCTAAACTACGCTCAGTTACACGATGAATCCCTTTTAGAGCAGTACTTGTTGAAGCTGAGAGAAATTATCGAATCGCTGAAAATCGCAGGCCGGTTTATCTATGCACCTGGTTTGCCATTTGTTGAAAATCACTTTGCACCGGAGAGGTATAAAATGGAGCGAAAACAGGTGCTAGGTGATATATACGTCAGTTTTGTCACAAGAACTGCATAAACAACCAGAACCTGGGCTTCCGTGGAATCAAGTTTCGGAGGCTTTTCTTCCCCTTGACAAATAGACGGTTATCTATATAATAGGATCAAATAGAAGGTAATCTATATGACAACATTTGACCCTGTCCTTTTTGCCAAAGCCCTCGCGGACAAGACCCGCCAGAAGATCATGAAGATCTGCTGCTGCAACTGGCTCTCGGTAACCGAAATCGTTGAGCACCTTAATGTGACCCAGCCAACCGTTTCCCATCACCTGGCCATCCTGCGTGAAGCCGGGCTGGTGGAAGTGCGTGAAGATGGCAAGCAGACTTTTTACCGCTTGAATCAGAACCAGATCACTCTCTGCTGTGGCGAGCTGCGGACGACTTTCTCCGCGGACATAGTTTCTCCTGAGAAAGTTGCTTAAAAGCTCTCAATACAACGAATGGTGACACCTCACTTAATGTGGTTGGTTCCTCCACCCCCAACCTTTCCCCCAAATTTCGCCTCTTTCGCCCCTTTTCCGGAGGGATCGCGAAGCATGCCCGAAGGGTAAAGGGGAACGGGCGGAAAGTGCCCCGAAGGGGTATAGTGCGCGGAGCCACCACGGTTGTGTGTGATGCTACCCAAAGTAAACAGACCATCGAAAACGGAGAACCCAATGATGATTGACCTTGCCTCCATTTCATCTGCGCCAAAAATCCTGCCAATTCAAACCCGGCTGACGAACGCCGACCACTGGGATCACTTCCTGGCCCGGGTGGGTTGGAAACGCGGTGGGCACCGCGTGGAACCGGGACTATATGCCATCGGTAACCCCGCGCCGGATGCACCGGTCTTCGTATCGGCTAATTACACCCTCAGCTTCGATGCGCTGCGTGCGGCGTTGGAGGGGATCGACGGCTATATCCTGGTGATTGATACCAAAGGCATCAACGTCTGGTGCGCCGCCGGCAAGGGCACCTTTGGTACGGATGAAATTGTCAGCCGGGTTTTTGCCACCCACCTCAAGGATGTGGTCACGCAGCGCAAGTTGATCCTGCCGCAGCTGGGCGCGCCCGGCGTGGCTGCCCATGAAGTCAAGAAGCGCACGGGCTTCTGGGTGGAGTACGGCCCGGTGCGTGCGGCCGACTTGCCCGAATATCTCAAGACCCACAAAGCTAGCCCGGAGATGCGCAAAGTGCAATTCCCATTGCGCGATCGACTGGTGCTTATCCCGGTGGACCTGATCCGGCTGATCCCTTATATGCTGGCTGCCGCCATCGTGATGTATTTTGCGGGCGGGTGGGTCTCCAGCCTGGCGGTGCTAGCCTCTGTCCTGGCCGGGACTGTGCTGTTCCCGATCCTGCTGCCATGGATCCCTACCCATAATTTCAGCACGAAAGGCTTCCTGCTGGGTCTGCTGGCGGCCCTGCCGTTTGCGTTATCGCCGTTCCTCCGGCATCCGGACTGGAGCTGGTACCACCGGCTTGGCCAGGCCCTGGAATTCCTGCTGGCCATGCCGGCCGTTACGGCTTTCATTGCGCTTAACTTCACCGGCTCGACCACCTTCACCTCCCGCACCGGTGTCAAACGGGAAATGTTCGCCTATATCCCGGCCATGGCCTGGACTTTCGGAACTGGCATCCTGCTTGCCATCCTCTTTGTCTTTGTACGCTAAGGGAGATTACTATGTTGAATGCCTACCTGGAAAATTCGCTTGTTTATGAACCGGAATTGTGCAATGGCTGCGGCGTGTGCGCGCAGGTCTGCCCGCATGCGGCCTTCGAGATGGACGGCCGTCTGGCGGCACTGATTCGTCCGCAGGTTTGCATGGAATGCGGGGCCTGCCAGCTTAATTGCATCACCGGGGCTATCCACGTCGAGAGCGGGGTCGGTTGTGCTTCGGCCATGATCCAGGCCGCCTTGAAGGGGCAGAAGGAAGTCGAATGTAGTTGCGGATAAGAGGCGAATCGTCGGAGAGTATCTATCCGTAAATTATGGAAGAACTGCATTTTTATGTGTGCAACGAAGCCACACAAATATATAAAGCGAACCCATCCTAAATTTGTCGATAGGTTACAATAACTTCGGGCAGACTGAATGTCTGCCCGAAGTTATTTATGAGATTGGGAATACCAATTCCATTTTTGTCCCTTTCCCCACCTCGCTCTCAACCGAGATGCTCCCCCCGTGCGCCTCCACGATGGAGCGGGCGATCGCCAGCCCAAGGCCGGATTCACTGCCCTGGGCACGCACCGGGTCGGCCCGGTAGAAGCGGTCGAATATATGCGGCAGCGCCTCGGTGGAAATTCCCTGGCCGTTATCCTGCACGCTGAATGCCAGGCCGTCTTTTTCCCGGCCAGCGGTCAGCATGATCCGGCCTCCTTCGGGGGTATAGCGCAGTGAATTGCTGATCAGGTTGCCGAAGACCTGCGCCATGCGGTCCGGGTCCAGCAGGATTTCGGGCAAATTCGCCTGGACCTGTACTTCCAGGACCACTTTTTTCTGGACTGCCAACTGATTGTACGATTTCACCATCTGTTCGAGCAGCGCCAGCGGCGCTATGGGCACCCGGTTGAGCCTCAATTCGCCCGCATCCGCCTGCGAAAGGGTGCGCAGGTCCTCCACCAGTCGTTGGAGATGCTGGACCTCGGCATGGATCGTATCGAGACGTTCGGGGGTTGGTTTGAGCACGCCATCCCGCATCAATTCCACGTAGCCGCCGATGACGGTCAGCGGGCTGCGCAGGTCGTGGGCGATATCGGCGGTCATCTGGCGGCGGGACAGGTTGAGCCGGTCGAGGTCGGAGCTCATCTGGTTGAAAGCCGCCGCCAGTTCGCCCAGCTCGTCGCGCGATTTTACCGGGACGTGCTGTTTGAAGTTACCCTTTGCCATAGCATGGATGGCGGCGGTCAGATCTCGCAGCGGATGGGTCAGGGTGCGCGCCAGGATGGTCCCCAACCCCAAGGCAACCAGTGCGGCGCCCAGGGCAGCGTACAACAGCGCCATGTTGGTGCGATTAAGGTATTGTAATTCGAGCCCGCCGAGCGGTGGCGGGTTACCGATCACCAGCACCGTGCCAACCCGTTTACCGCTTACATCCACCGCCGTCCCCTGGGCCAGTTTTTCAGATGACACGGTTTGCCCCACCTGGTACTGCCCGGCCGGCACAAGCACTTTCCCGTTGGAGTTTGCCAGCAGGAAGGTGATTGGGGCAATCTGGTTATTCTGGCCGCCGTTGGGCGCACTCTGTTGCTGGCCTGGCCCGCCGCCCGGGCCGCCAGGCTGCGGGGAAGCGTTGCGCAGATTAACATAATCCACGATCCCCTCCCAGCTGCCATTCATCTGGTAATACAAACCTACATCGGCAACGAACTGGTCCCGCGATTGGTTGAAGACCAGTTGCTTGAACTCGCGCACGGTCAGCCAGTAGGTGATTCCAGATGCCAGCGCCACGACGGTCACGCTGACAACCAGGAAAGCCAGGATAAGTTTGGCGGTAATGGAACGGGTGAATTTCATGTTAAACCCCCTTGAACCGGTATCCGATTCCGAAGACGGTCTCGATATAACGCGGGTTGGCGGGGTCGGATTCTATTTTGGTGCGCAGGTTACGGATGTGCACATCGATGGTGCGGGCCACTCCTTCGAAGGATGTGCCTTGCAGGTCTTCCAGCAAGTCCATTCGGGAGAAGACCCGCCCGGGAGCATTCATCAGCAGCGCCAGCAGGTCGAACTCCGAAGGTGTCAAATGGACCGCCTGTTCGCCGACCATGACCGAATGGGTTTCCCGGTCGAGCAGGATCTCGCCGCTTTGCAGCCGGGAGCTTGGGTGGGGAATTTGCCCGGCCCGCCGCAAGACGGTATGGATGCGAGCCACCAGTTCGCGCATGCCGAAGGGCTTGGTGATGTAATCGTCCGCGCCGAGTTCGAGCCCAATGACTTTGTCAGATTCTTCCAATTTAGCGGTCAACAGGATGACCGGCGCCTCGGATTCTTTGCGGAAGGCCCGGATGAATTCAAAGCCATCCATTTCTGGCATCATTATGTCGAGCAGGATCAGATCCGGTTTCTCCTGGCGGGCGACATACAGGGCAGCCTGGCCGTTCTCGGCTGTTACCACGCGGAAGCCTTCGGCATTCAGGTATTCGCGTACCAGTGTGCGTACGTTGGTTTTATCGTCGACGACAAGTATTGTTTTCATAACATATCATTCCTTGATAATTATCTTCTAATTAATTTGAGAAGGTTGGGGAGCTGTCCCCACTCTCATATTATTGGGATGATTCCCGAAAAATTACAAATTTGCTGATCACGAAATTCCAGAACAATGTAATGAGGGTGGCCAATCCGAGTGCCACCAGTTCGGGCATGTGTAACGTTTTCAGGCAGAGTTGCAACATGCCGGTATTGATCCCCAGGCCCACCAGGGCTGTCAGGATGAAGGGGATCAGGGTTGTCCAGGTGCCGGCCCTGGATTGAAAGGTCCAGAATTTGTTCCACAGGAAGCTGTTGAGGATGCCGGCGCTGTAGGAGATGCTTTTGGCTACCACGGGCAGCCCACCCAGCCCCAGCCAGCGGGTCAGCACAAAATACAGGCCCACATCGATGGCAGTGTTGAGTATGCCAACGGCGCCGAATTTGACCGCTTGAACCAGCCATTTTGGCCGGGGGATGGAAATTTCAGTATGCATTAGCCTCCGCAATCATATAAGACCTGGATTGAACGGGGACCGGGCTGGGAAGACGCGCTCGCCCCGGAGGAATTTGAACCAGAAATGATAACCTGGCTACAGTTGTTCTGCACCCATTGGGCGATTTCCTGGTTCCCCTGCAGGCCCTGGCTGAGCACAAAGCGCAACTTCCCGCTTTTTATAAGCGCGGCCAACTGGTCCACCGATACCGCATTATACTGTCCCAGGAACCCGCCAAAGGTCAGCACCGGACGGCCGGTTGCCAGGATATAGGGAGCTGCGTCACTGGCGCGGTTGGTGGCCAGTAGATAGGTCCCGGGCCGGGTGTTGGCCAGCAGGTAGGTCAACAGGCCACTACCAGGCAAGTTGTTGTCTTGTGGGCCTGGGCCCGACACCCCACCCGCACCAGCCTGAGTGGCTGGTCCGGCTGCCGGCAGGGCACTATTTGAGCTTGGGTTAAAGGTGGTCAGGCCGGACCACAGTGCGGGCGCCACTAACATGGCTGACAGCAGTAGGCTAAACGCCACCGGGGTAAAATGTGCCTTCAGCATGGAGAGACCAAAAAAACACAGCCCCAAACCGAAGATCATCCCCGCAGCCCCAATTGCCCAGCCAGCCAGGCCGGTCTTTCCCCACAGGTTGATCCCCTGGAACGCTAGGGTACCGGCAGTAAGCAGAAACAGCAGTCCCCATCCGAGCGCTGGCTGGTTACGGATGATTTGCCAGGCTGCCCAGGCAGTCATGGCTGCCAGGGCAGCCAGCGGCGCACCCAGCATGATCAGGTAGTAGGCGTGCATCAGACCGGTGCTGTAGGTAAAGTAGATGGCCTCCGGCAGCAGCCAGCCGGCCCACAAAATGACTGAGGCATGATTCTCGTCGAATGGAATTTTCCACAAGGACATTGCCAGCACAATCAGCCCGCCCAGTCCGAACGGCAGCAGCCAGGAGGCTTCGCCGATTAATGGCTGTGTGAACAGGCGCAGCGTTCCGGCAGTACCGAAATCCATTCTTCCGCCCGGCCCTCCGCCTGGTTGGACATTAACGTACCTGGGGCCATCCATACCGGACCCGTTGCCGGGATGGAGCGGGAAGTCCTGGCCGGCCGGCGGTTGTGATCGGGTTCCGATAAGCTGATCACCGGACGGGTTGTTCTGACCAACCGGGGGAGGCTGCAGCGGATTTTTCGAGCCATCCGGGGCGAACAGACCATCCTGCCCGCCATCTAACCCGATCTGCTGGCGCAGGCTGGTCAGCCGTTCGATGCCGTTGTGCCCGAAGATCAATTCCATGACGGTATCCTTGCTGGTGCTGTCCACGTAGGGTCGATCCGCTGCCGGTACCAGGTCCACCGCCACCGCCCAGGAAAACGAGACCACTAGCAGGAGTACCGTCGCGGCGCTCAGGTGCGCCAGCTTCTGTCCCCATTTGTGTTTTGACCCGAAGAAATACAGAGCGTAGAAAGCTGGCAAAGGCAGGAAGGCCTGCAACATTTTGATATTAAACCCCAATCCAACCAGGAAAGCCCCCAGGAACAGCCAGCGGATTTTGCCGGTATAAACCGCTTGCAGGAACGCCCAGGCCGCCAGCAGCAGCACGCACACCAGCAGGCCATCGATCGTGTTATTGCGTTCGGCCGAAATTGCCACCGGCATGACTGCCAGCGCCAACGCGGCCGCCAGGCCGGCCCATTCGCCGAATGGCCGCCGGATCAATTTATAAACCATGAAAATGGACACCAGGCCTGCCAGTGCATTCGGCAGTGCCAGGGCAAAACCGGTTAATCCCAGGAAGTGCGCCGAAAGCGCCTGCACCCAGAAGCCCAGCGGCGGCTTGTCCACCGAGAGCGAACCGCCCGGCTCGAAGGCGGCGAAGATGAAGTTGTGCCAGGATACCAGCATGCTTTTGACGGTGGCAGCGTAATAGGTGTTACCAACTCCGCCAGCCCCGAGGTTGTAGAAGCGCAGGAATGCTCCCAGCGCGATTATAACTACCAGCAGACCGGCGGGCACCAGCTTGCGGCGTTCCGGGATGGAATTTCGGATCTTTGATAAAAAGTTGCTTGTGGGCATGGTTGACCTCATCAATAATAAGTTACCAGGCAAGAATACCAAAAAGATGTTTAGATTTTGTTAAGATGTTTGGCGAATCTGGTTATCTTATTATCGAGAGTGTTCGGTAATTATCGTCGCGCCCATACCCCTTCGGGGCATTTTCCGTCATGCTCCCTTGCCCTTCGGGTATGCTTCGCAATTCCTCATTTTCGCCATTTTCTTCCCGCCTGATATGGGCAGCTAGGAGGTTAACGAATGCTCACCATACGCTGAAATCGCCTGAAAGAAAACTGGCGGAAGGTCTGTTTTCCGCCAGTGATTGCTGCTGTGCGAATTTGCCATAAAGATCTATCCGATTTTCTCCTGGAGCAGTTCCACAACTGCTTTGATCATTGCCACGGATACTTGGCTGGTTGTTCCGGCCGATGGCGTTGCAGCTGTCAAGGAGGATGAGCTTGTCTGGGCCTGGGTGATCGATTGAACATCCGATCCACCCGGCATCCCGCCGCTCGCGTCGCTGGGCGGATTCCCGCCGGATGGTCCACCCGACTGCTGTTGAGTCGTGTTGGTATTGACCGCACTGGTCGAGCTGGATGTGCTTGAAGCAGTGCTGGTGTTCACAGCCGTGGCGGCCAGGTCCGACTGGGTCAGTTTCATGGCGGTAATGCTGGAAACTTGCTGGGTGCTCATGCTGCTTTGGATCTGGCTGACAACTGCATCAACCTCCTGCGAGGCAGCCGTATTGCTGGATGCCAGGCTTTCCAATGTCTCCCAGAGCGGCAGCAGGGTGCTGGCTTGTGTGGATGTGACCGCCAGGGTGGTATTCTCCAGCTTGAAGGTGCCGACCAGCAGCTGCCCTTCAAGTGACAGGGTGGTAGAAGCGCTTGCAGTGGCAGTTGCGCTGGCTGAGCTTCCACAGGCGCTTAGCGCCAGGATAAGGCTGATTATTATCGTAACAAAAACCAATTTCTTCATTTCGATCTCCTTTCGAGATGTCAGGACATTTTCTTCGGATGAAATTTTGTCTGCATTGATCTTCTACAGGATATCAAAGGGATGTTTGGATTTTGTTAAGAAGTGCAGCGAATCTGATGGAGGTTTTTTGGTCAGATTTTGAATATCATGAGAGCATTCGGCAACTACATTCGCGCCCATTCCCCTACCCCCTTCTCACCTTGGTGCCAGGTGAGTTACCGAACGCTTGCTATCATAAAAGAACCAGAAATTGAGAGTGTGCAGCGAAGCCGCACACTCTCAATTTGTGAATATTTATTTGATCTTTTTCTGCAGCAGCTCGATCAGTGCATTCAGCAGCGGCGCAGGCACCTGGTTGGGCATCTGGCGAACAGCCTGAGGGGTGGTGGAAGCGCCTCCGTTGCCGCCTGTTATCCCCGGATCGCCGCCGCCGGAAGGTACACCGCCACCGGGTGCGCCTCCGCCTTGCGGCCCGCCGGCTGGAGGACCACCTGCACCACCACCAGCGCCGCCGGCCCCGCCTTGCGCATTACTCCCGCCGGCGAAGCCATTCAATGCCATGGGAGTGGTGGTGGCATTGGCCCCGTTGGGTGAGACCCCTGTCTGGCTCATCAGGCTCATTACATCCTGCTGGGTTAATTTCATGGCAGTGATCTTGGCCATTTGCTGTGTGGTCATGATGCCTTTGATCTGGTCCACCAACGCATTGATCTCTTCGTCAGCGGCTGTGTTGCTGCTTGAGAGGGCTTTCAGGGTTTGCCAGAGCGGCAGCAATTGCGATGCCTGGGCAGAGCTTACCGCCAGGTCGGTGCCTTCCAGTTTGAACGTGCCGACCAGCAGTATGCTGGCGGTCGATAGTGGGGCGGAACTTCCACCCGGGCCATTCTGGGCCTGGGTGGTGGTGGTCTTCGTACAGGCAGCCATCACCGAGAGCATGGCGAGGATCGAAATTACAAGAATAGTTTTTTTCATTTTGTTCTCCTTTTTGGTTTTGGGTAAATATCCATCCGAAATTTATGGAAGTACCGCATTTTTAGTATGTGAGGCGACGCACCCTTCGGGTATGTTACACGACCGCACATACTAAAAATGCGAACTCTTCCTGAATTCTTGGATAGGCACAAAGTTCTCATTCATGCCGCAACGCATCGATCGGGTCAAGCTGGGCGGCCTGGTTGGCCGGGTAGAAGCCGAAGAAGGCGCCCACTGCAGCGGCAGAACCAAAGGCCAGCAGGATCGAACTGGGCACGATCACCGTGCGCATGCTGCTGGCGATCCCGAAGATCCAGGCGCCACCCATACCGACTACCGCGCCGATCAGCCCTCCCACCAGGCTCAGGAATAAAGCCTCGGTCAGGAATTGCCAGCGGATATCGTTCGGGGTTGCCCCAATGGATTGCCGCAGGCCGATCTCACGCGTCCGTTCGGTTACGCTGACCAGCATGATGTTCATGATGCCGATGCCGCCCACGATCAAACTAACTCCGGCCACCCAGGCCAGTAAGGAACGAAAGGCCGATGTGGTTGACTCCTGGGTCTTGATGATGTCCTGCTGGGTTGTTATCGTAAATGAGTCCGAAGCCAGGGTTACGTTGTGGCGTTTGGCCAGCAGGATCTTGATTTGCAGGATGACATTATCCATTTTGGCCTTCGGATCCACCTGCACGAAAACCATCCGGATCGTATCCCCCTTGATTTGAGAGAAGGGCGTTATGGCGAATTTTTGCAGCATTAGCGTGATGGGGATGTATGCGCGCGTATCATAATCGACATCACCTACCGTACCTTTTGCAGCCAATACGCCGATCACGGTCGCCCGGGTGTTGCTGATCAGCAGGGTCTGGCCGGTCGGGTCAGTTTTCCCGAACAGCTCTGTTGCCAGCGTCGATCCCAGTACAACTACCTTTTTCTTATTGGTAACGTCTTCGGCTGTGAAAAAGCGGCCACTGGCTACCGTCAGGTCGCGCACTGTCAGGAAATCGGGCGAAGCGCCAGTGATCGAAATGCTGCTCAACGAGACGCTCCCGGCCTTGACCGTTTCCGAAGCATCCTGTTCGACGACAACGCCTGTCACCCCGGAGATCTGATCCGCAATGGCTGTGGCGTCGTTTAGAACCAGTTCGGTGCTGTTGCTCACTCCCGGGCCCATGCGGGTAAATGCGGAAGAGACGAAGATCAGGTTGGTGCCCAGACTGGTGATCTGGTCGCTTATGGTGGCTTCCGTCCCCGCGCTGATGGCGATCATGACGATGACCGCCGCTACGCCGATGATGATGCCAAGCATGGTTAGCAGGGAACGTACCTTGTTTTTAAGGATTGCTTCCCAGGAGATCCGGAATACTTCTTTGGTGTTCATACGTTCACACTTTCTTTTAATTTGTAGAATCCATTATGGACCACCGAATCGATCTGCCCATCTTTTAGGCGGATCACACGTTCCGTGTACTGGGCAACCACCGGGTCATGCGTGACGATCACGATCGTCGCGCCCTGCAAATGCAGGTTCATGAGGATTTTCATGATTTCTTCCCCTGAACGACTGTCCAGGTTGCCGGTCGGTTCGTCCGCGATGATCAGCACAGGATCAGTGATCAGGGCGCGCGCAATTGCTACACGTTGCTGCTGCCCACCGGATAGTTCCTGGGGTTGGTGGCTCATTCGATCCCCCAGGCCCATCTTCTCCAGCATTTCTTTTGCCAGTCGGTCCCACTGTTCGCGCGGGTGCTTGTGGCTGCGGTCATAGACCAACGGCAGGGTTACGTTGCGCAAAGCGGTGGTGCGGGGCAAAAGGTTGTACGACTGGAAGATATAACCAAGTTTTGAATTGCGGATGGCAGCCAGTTGGTATTTATCCAGATTGCTGACATCTTCGCCATCCAGAATGTACTTTCCGGAGCTGGGGGTGGATAGGCAGCCCAGGATGTTCATCAGGGTGCTTTTGCCGGAACCGGACGGTCCCATGATGGCAACCAGCTCGCCAGATTGCACCTCCAGACTGACATGGTCCAGCGCCACTACACTGGCATCTCCCATGCCAAAGACCTTGGTAAGATCGGTGGTTTCAATAATGGTATGGGTCGCGTTCATTGTTTTGTCTCCACCACACCGGTTGTGACCACTTCCCCGGCTTTCAAGCCGGATTTGATCTCGGCGTATGTGTCATCCTTCAGGCCGACGGTCACGGTGCGCAGCACAGGCTTGCCATTCGTCATAACGAAGACCGTGTACGAGCCATCCGAAAGTTGATGCAATGCTTCCACGGGTACCAGGACGGCATTGGTGGCCTGCCCGGAGATCACATCGATGGAAGCTTCCACCCCGATCGGCAGCCCAATCTCGTTCACCGATTTGTCAAGCAAAGCCATTCCTTCGACCATGGAAGAGCCCTGCGCTGTCACAAGCTCGGGCATGATTTCGGAAACTTTGCCATTGAAAGTCTGCCCGGTAAGTGCATCAAAAGAAACGGAGGTGACATAACCGACCTTGGCGTTGGTCCAGTCGCTCGGATCCAGGTAGAACTGAATGGTGGCCTTGCTTACGTCGTCGATGGTCATGATGGAATTATTTGCAGAGATGGTTTCTCCATCCGTGACATTGAGGGACATGATTGTCCCGGCCATGGGCGCATAGAGTGTGGCTGAGTCCAGATTGGTCTGGGCGGTTTTTACATCCAGTTGAGCCTGCCGTAACGCTGCCATGTTTGATCCGGTTGCATCCGCTGGAACCGTTCCGCCGGTGAGTGCCGCCAGATAGTTTTGGGCATTGGTCAGTTCGGCTTTGGAAAGATCGAGAGTTGCCTGGGCTGCATCCAGTTGTCGTTGGGTCGGCTGCTGTGAATAAAGGCTGTAATAATATTCGGCAGTGTTGTAGGCTAGCTGGGCGTTGTAGAGTGCCTGGTAGGCATTTGCTTCATTTGAATTGTTGATATATTCCCCTACTTTGGCGTTATCGTAATTTTTTTGTGCCCGGTTCAGGTTGTCCTTGGCAATCACATAGCTGGCATAGTAATTTTTGGTTAGGGCGGTGTTCTGCCAGTATTGCTCGTTGTTCAATGCCGTTTGGGCGGTGATACCATTGGCCTCGGCCGTGGTAACGGCCAGTTTAGCATTCGCAATTGCTTCCGGCGAAGTCAGCTCGAGTAGGGCCAGTTGGGCTTCCTCCAGCTTATATTGCAGGGAGGCGTCATCCAGCTTGGCGAGCAACTGGCCTTTTGTCACCGTATCGCCCAACTTTACATCCAGCTCCGCCAGTTTCCCGTCGATTTCAAAAGCAACGGTCGATTCGGAATTGGCCACGAGATAGCCCGAGCCGCTGGCTTCCAGGATCAGGTTGCCAGTTCGGGCGATGGCCGTCTGTAAAGTGGATGCCGTGGAAGCGGTTGCCGAAGCATGACGTGCTTGGACGACGGCATAGCTGCCGCCGGCGAGCAGGGCGATTACCACAACGAGAGAGACCCAGCGCACCCATAATGGCGTCCGGGAGAATACAGATAATTTGTTTTTTGATTTTTCTTGTGGTACAGCGATTGAACTCATATTTCACCTCGGATTGATTTGATTGCGATCTTAGAATATCAAATGGATGTTCAGATTTTGTTTAGAAGTACATTGAATCTGATTGAGATTCATCGATTGGAAACTGTAAGCTTATTCTCACCCTGCACATCTTGACAGGCAGCCGCTGGCAAATTATTATAAACATACCGACCAGTCGGTATGTTTATAATAATAGGAGTAGCATATGCCTCAACATCGCGCTGAAGAAACCCGCGCGCACATTCTGGATGCCGCAGTGAAAAGGTTTGCCATCGCCGGTTACGATGCCGCCAGCGTGGATGAGATTTGCGCCGAGGCCGGGGTCAGCAAGGGCGCTTTCTATCATCACTTTCCCACCAAGCAGGCTGTCTTCCTGGCGTTGATGCAGGGTTGGCTGGCGATGATCGACATGGGCATGGAAGCCGTTCGCAAGGAGACTGTCCCGGAAACGTTGGTGACGATGACCAACTTGCTGCCGGGAGTTTTTGCGGCGGCCGAGAACCGCCTGCCGATGTTCCTGGAATTCTGGCTGCAGGCCAGCCGCGACGAGACCGTCTGGAAAGCCATCATCGCCCCTTACCGTCATTACCAGGAATATTTTTCGAGACTTATTCGTGATGGAATGGAAGAAGGCTCGATCAAGCCGGTGGATTCCCAGGTGGCTGCCCAGGTGGTCGTATCTCTGGCGGTGGGACTGGTCTTGCAAGGCGTGCTCGAACCGCACGGAGCCGATTGGGAAAAGGCTGCCCGCGAAAGTATGCAAATTTTGATGAATGGATTGGCAAAATAGATAGGAGATCGTTATGATTCTTGTTACTGGCGCTACCGGTCATATTGGCAATGTGCTCGTCCGTAAACTGTTGGAGCGCGGGGAAAAAGTACGTGCCCTGATCTGGCGCGACGAAGATACCACGCCGCTTAAAAACCTGGATGTAGAGAGGGTGCTCGGCGATGTGCTCGACCCGGCCTCACTCGAGCCTGCCATGCGCGGCGTGGACACGGTCTATCACCTGGCTGGCATTATTTCTATTATGCCTGGAAAGAACCCGTTCGTCTGGCGGGTTAACGTGGAGGGAACCCGCAACGTGCTGGAAGCCGCCCGCCATGCCCACATTCGTCGGCTGATCTATACCAGCTCCATCCATGCGATTGCGCGCGCCCCGCAAGGTGTGACCATGGACGAATCGCTTGGGTTCGACCAGAACAACCCGTATGGCGAATATGACCGTTCAAAAGCTGCCGCCAGCATGGAGGTCCTGCAAGCCGCCGCCAGGGGCCTGGATGCGGTCATTGTCTGCCCAACCGGCGTGATCGGGCCGTACGATTTCCGCGGCTCAGAGATGGGCGAAGTCATTCGCAGTGCCAGCGAAGCCCGCACGATGCTCTATGTGGAAGGCGCCTATGATTTTGTGGATGTGCGTGATGTGGTCGATGGTCTGATCGCCGCCAGGGAACGTGGCCGGAGTGGCGAAAGTTACATCCTGAGCGGCCATAAGCTCTCGGTGCGCTATATGCTTGAGACGGTGCGCGAAGTGACCGGCAAGGCCTTTGCCAGCGTCAAGATCCCGTTCTCGCTCGCCGAGTGGGCCGCCAGGTACACGCCCTGGTACTACCAGAGAACACAAGCCAAACCACGTTTCACACCCTATTCACTGGAAGTTCTTCAAAGCAATTCCAATATCAGTTGCAAAAAAGCCTGGGCGGAATTAGGCTACAACCCCCGCCCGGTGTATGAATCCATTGCGGATACCGTTCGCTGGTTCTTGGAGAACCGCCGGGCCAAATCGGCCACATAACCCCAATTATCCCGGGAGATTGCCAGTGCAGTATTTGTTCCAACACCCCATGCCGGTCCCCTGGCTCCTGGCTGATATCCTGACCATCCTGGTTACCTTGCTGGTCGGGATTTTTATTGTCCAAAAGAGCCTGCACCCGGTTGCTGCCATCTTGGAATGCTTCGGATTTGTTTTCCTGTATGCCAGCATCTATGAGAATTTTGCGGTTGTCCAGGGCTGGTATGTCTATGGCCGCTCTTTGCTCATGATCGGCGACGTGCCGTTTTCCGTGCCTTTGCTCGAAATGGATGTCCTGGTCACCGGCCTGTGGCTGCTGGAAAAAATGGATATCCCCGCCTGGTGCACACCCTTCATCGTGGGATTGTTTGGGATGTTGCAGGATTTTTCCCTCGACCCGCTTTCGGTCAGGCAGGTCTTTACGGTAAATGGCCTTACCACTGGCCGTTGGACCTGGTTGCTTCCCCAACGAGCGGTAAATATATACCATGTGCCGGTCTACAATTTTCCCGGCTGGATGCTCATCATGTTGTATGCATCGACCTTTTATCTGCTGGGGAGATGGTGGTTCAGACGCTCCAAATACAAGCCAGTGGTCGGTTATTTTTATCCGTTTCTGGCCACTTTACTGGCCTTGCTGGTCCTGGTCAGCCCGCTCTCGCAATTCCTGTTGTGGCTGGGGCCGTTCTTTGCCAGAGGTAGTAACGCTGAGTGGGTTATGCTGGCGTTCCACCTTGTTTTCCCGTTGCTTTTGCTGGCGGTTTTCTGGCGCGGCCGGCTGCGCTCCCCGATCACCTTAAAGGGCGATTTGCCAATCTTCGCGGTGGTGGTTTTATGCCACTTATCCGATACCTTATTTACAATAGCTGGCGGATTTACTACCATTCTCTGGCTGGTCCTGCTGGTCAGCCTGGTACATTTTGCACTTTTGGGATGGATCTGTCTCTCTGGCAAAAGACCCACCTCACTGCAGAAAGAATTTCTGTTTGAACCATGATCGATCAATGGAACAATAAACTGGCCGTCATCACCGGAGCCTCTTCAGGGATAGGGGCTGCGCTGGCTCGTAAGTTGTCAGCACAGGGGTTGCAAGTGCTGTTGGTGGCGCGCCGGCGTGAGCGCTTGGAAAGCCTGGCTGAGGAGATCTGCGCAGCCGGCGGGAGCGCCCGCATCCTGACCGCTGATCTGCGTAATGAGGCAGACCGGGCGCGTCTGTGCGAGCAAGCCGAGGATGCCGACCTCTTGATCAACAACGCCGGGCTGGGTTGGTATGGCTATGGCGACCAGATGTCCTGGAAAACCGCCCAGGAGATGTTACAGGTCAACGTGGAAGCGGTTGTCCAGTTGAGCCTGACCTTCCTGGCGAAAATGCGCCTGCGCAATGCCGGCCATATCATCAATATCGGCTCCATATCCGGCAGCCTGCCAAGCCAGGGGATTGCACTTTACGGAGCCACCAAATCCTTCCTGGATAACTTCACCACGGCGCTCCAGCGTGAACTAACCGGCACCCAAGTGCATGTTAGCGTGGTGCGGGCCGGGCCGGTCAAAACAGAGTTTGTAGAAGCCGCTCTGGCCCTGGAAAATGGCGGGCATATGCCCCAGGGAATGATCGGGGTAAGCTCGGAACAGGTAGCCGAGCGCATTTGGAGTTTGGTCCGCCGCCCGCGCCGGATCCTGTACATACCGGGGTATTTACGAATTGTGCCCTGGTTGGAGCTGTCATTCGGTTGGATCATCGACCGGGTTGGGCCGCTGCTGTTGAAGAACCAGAAAACAACCTTTTAGGTACAGCTCCCACAGATATAAGACTTTGGAAGGCTTTTCAAGCCGGCGTTGCCGCGACTTTTTCCAACCGGTCATGATCTGGCAGGATCAACTCGGCTTCACGAATGGGGCGGATGAAGTAACCTGTCACCCCGACCAGTATCACGCCCAGACTGCAGAAGGAAAACAGCAGCCCCATTCCAGCTCCGGAACCGCTCCCGAAGATCGATCCGAAAACTGCCGCTAAACCGCTGTGTGTTTTCATGGCCGGTTCCAAGACGAAATCGGCCAGGGTGCCTCCTATGATTGGCGTGATCGGGTTTGTGAACCAGGCGATCAGCCGCCGGGCCGAGAAGACCCGTCCCTGCACATCCGGGGCAACCTTGGCTTGCCAGATGGTCTGGTTGGAGGCGTCAACCACCGCGACTGTGATACTCGCAAGTACCATAAAGGGAATCCAGAGCGGCAGGCCGGTGGCAATTCCCAGTACAGTGCTGAAAATCCCCAGTAGGATGTGACCGGCCAGTACGCCGTGCACCCGGCGCTTGAAACCGCCCCAGACGCTCATGAGCAGGCCGCCGGCTACCCCGCCGATGGCGCCGGCCGTTTGCACGGAGCCAAAGATCAGGCTGTTGCTGCTCGTGCGTGCCAGTACCATCGGGGCGAGAATCGCCCCACTGATCCCTGCGAAGAAATTGCCCGCAAAGAAGACCAGTTGCAGACCAAGCAGGCTGGGTCGGGAAAAAATATACTTGAACCCATACAAAGATTCCCTCAAAAAATTGCCCTGGCCTTTTAGGCCATCCTCGGTTCTTTCTGGCTGGGGGACAAATACGATCAGCAGCGCTGCGATGGCAAAAATAAAGGTTGATACGTCGATAAACATGATGCCGGTTATTTTTATTAAAGTCAGGAGCGCGCCGGCCATCAACGGAGCCAGCACACCCGGGCCGGCATCCAGCAGCGACATCATTCCATTTGCGCGCCCGTACTGTTCTTTCGGGATCATGGTACTGATGGCGGCTGAATAAGCTGGCCATTTGAAAGTATTGCCGATGCCATTGATGATCTGGGCAAAATACAGATACCAGAACTGCATGTGGCCGGTTGCGAACAGGATCAATAGCCCGACCGTTGAAAGACCAGCGGCCAGGTCGCTCACCATCATCATCAGCTTGCGGTTGTACCGGTCCACCATAACGCCGGCAATGGGAGAAAGGATCAGGAAGGGGGTAATGAAGGCCACCTGCATCATTGCCATGTCTGTGGCGCTTTTGGTTTGTTGGTAAATCCAGATGGACAGGCCGAAGGCGGTCATGTTCGACCCTAGCACCGATATGATTTGGCCGATCCATACCAGCAGGAAGGCAAGCATGCCCCCGGGTTGTTTCAGCTTGTTTGGTGGCAGGAAATTCATAAGAATCCTTTGCCTTGCAAAGAGGTGCAACGTCTCAATTATATATGGTAACAAAAAGAAAGTTCATCCCTGATCAAATGGATCGGGGATGAACTTTGCAGATTAGAAAAAGCCGGTTTCAGGGGCCTTTAGGAAACCAATGACAGGTTGCCTGAGACGCTGTGCAGGTATACATTCACCCCACCGCCCTGAATTTCGGCGGTCTGGTTGCCGTTCTGCCGCGCGATGGAAGTGGCCGGCAATTTCGTGAAGAGCTTCCCGCTGATGGCATGCAGTTCGGCCGAGCAGCGCGTTTCAGGTGGAACCAACAGTTCCACATCTCCGGAGACCGAGTTAAAACGGTACGGTCCCACGCCGAAAGCCGTCTGGTATTCCATCCGGCCGCTGACCGTGCTGGCATCGACTGAGCTCAGGCTTGATTCATCCAATGCAACCCGCCCGGAAACCGTATTTAGATGGACTGGCCCCTGGATATGCTCGCCTGAAACCTTGCCGCTGACAGTGGTCAGGTTCAGGTCGCCGGTCAGTTCTGCCAGTTTCACCTCTCCGCTGATGGTATTGACCTTTACCGGTCCGCTCAGGCTGCGCAGGGTCATCTCACCGCTGATCGAATGGAAGCTGAATTCGCCTTCGAACCCTTCGGCAAGCAACTCACTGCTTATTCCGTTGATCTTGAGGGAGCATTTACGCGGTGCCTGGACCACATAATCGACCCGGCAGGGAAAGGAGCCAAACAGCCAGCCCCATGCACTTTCCGGGAATTTCGTGGCTACCCTGACAGTGCCTTCGCTTGCCTGAGAGAACTCAATTTCGGTACGGCTGGCGTCACCGGAGTTCGTATCCTTGGAAACATGTATGCGGATAATGCCTTCTTCGCCGGGACGGACTTCCACCGATCCGCGTATGTTGCTCAGGTCAAGCCGTGCCGGAGAGGATACTGTGAATGTTTTTTCGATCATTTCGGACATAATTAACTCCTGTTCTCTGGTTCTTTTTGATTGCCTTTCGATCCGATTATCGCACTTGGGCTTTTTTTTTGCCTATCGGTTGGCTAACAAACCGCTATTGTTTTCCACGCAATGCGATATCATAAGGGCGCCATGTGACTTACATACTGTCTACACAATTTTCTAATTCTTGCATAACATATGGGTACTATACTCTTCACAGTATAAAGATTCTTTTTATGTAAGAGGTTTCTCATGTCATCCAATGTTCCCGTAAATGTGCAGCCGGCCCGTTCCAAAATAATCGGAATGCCCAGGCCACTCTTCTGGATCGTGCTGGTCGTAGTGGTGGCGGCCATCGCCGGCGGTGCATATTACTATGTCACGGCGCAGCAAAATAGTGCAGCGGCCGCAGCCAGCGCCCAGCCGGCTTTGCAAACCGCCACGGCCCGCACAGGCAACATCGTCCTGCGCGCCAGTGGCACCGGCACCCTCAGTGCGGCCGTCGAAAGCAGCCTGGGTTTCAAGACCAGCGGCGCCCTGACCACCCTGAACGTCCAGGTGGGCAGCCAGGTCAAGGCCGGTGACCTGATCGCCCAGCTGAACAGCTCGAACCAACAGGTGGCGTTAGCGCAAGCGCAGCAGGCGCTCAACCAACTGACCTCCGCCACGGCCATTGCGACCGCCCAGCAGGCCGTTGTCACCGCCCAAAAGAACCTGATCAATGCCCAGAGTATTCTCAATGGTGACCTGCAGGCCGGTTCCAACCAGTCGGCCATCGATAATGCCCAGGCCGCCCTGGCACTGGCGCAGACCAAGTTAACCCTGAACCAGGAAAACTATCAAAAAATGGCGAATGCTCCTTTGACCGATCCTGTTGCGGCGCAGGGATACCGGGATCTGTATGCGGCCCAGCAGGCCTACAACACCGCCCTGGTCAACTACAATGCCATCTCATCGAAATCCACCGCACTGACGCTGGATTCGGCCCAGGCAACGGTCGCGCTGGACACCGCCCAGTTGACCGAAGCGCAGAACCTGGTGACTGCCCTGACGGGTGGGACAGTTCCGGCCAACGCCACCGGTACCGGCCTGAACGCCCTCAACCAGGCCAAGCTAGCCCTGCAGAATGCCCAGAACAACCTGGCCTACACAGCCCTGTACTCGCCCATTAACGGCACCGTCCTGACCGTCAACAACTCGGTCGGGGATACCATCAATGCCGGCAGCACATTTGTCACGATCGCCGACCTGAGCCAGTCCCAGTTGACCATCTACATGAACTCGCTTGACTACAGCAACGTCAAGGTTGGCTACAGTGCCAATGTGGTCTTCGATGCCCTGCCCAACGTTACCTATACCGGCAAAGTGACCCTGATCACCCCGCAACTGGTCACCGTTTCGGGCAGCTCGGTCGTGGAAGGTGACGTGGTGCTGGATGCCAGGCAGGCCGCCGGCGTGCCGGCCCTGACCCTGCCGCTGGGCGTGACCGCTGCGGTGGATGTGATCGCCGCCCAGGCCAATAATGTGGTCCTGGTACCGGTGCAGGCGCTGCACCAGCTCTCCGCCAATAGTTACGCCGTCTTCGTGGTGGTGGGTGGCAAGCCGATCCTGCGGATCGTCACGGTCGGGTTGCAGGATGGCACCTTCGCCGAGATCAAGACCGGTCTGAAGGCCGGAGAAGTGGTCAGCACTGGTTTGCAGGCCACCCAGAACAATACCAATACCCAGGGAGTAGCCACGCCATGAACGCCGACCATACCGTCATCTCAACCACCGAACTGACCAAGACCTATGGCATGGGGGATGCCACTGTGGTGGCGCTGGACCATGTCAGCATGGAGGTCCAGGAAGGGGAACTGGTTGCCATCATGGGACCCTCCGGTTCCGGCAAGAGCACCCTGATGAACATCCTGGGCTGCCTCTCCACCCCCACTTCCGGGGAATACTGCCTGGATGGCGAGGATGTCAGCAACCTGAACAAGGTTACCCTGGCAGGCATCCGCAACACCAAGATCGGCTACATCTTCCAGTCATACAACCTGCTGGCCCGCACCACTGCTTTGCGCAACGTGATGCTGCCGCTGGTGTACGACCGCAGCCACAAGCACCCGCGTGAAGAATGGGAGCAACTGGCCAAAAACATGCTCGAGAATGTCGGCCTGGGCGACCGCATCGACCACCAGCCCCAGGAACTATCCGGCGGCCAGCAGCAGCGCGTGGCGATCGCACGTGCCCTGATCACCGACCCGGTCTTGATCATCGCCGACGAACCGACCGGCAACCTGGACAGTCGTTCCGGGGAAGAGATCATGAAACTGTTATTGAAGCTGCACGACCAGGGCGCCACCATTGTGATCGTGACGCATGACCCGGTGGTGGCTCAATACACCCAGCGGGTCATCCATCTGAAAGATGGGCAGATCGACTCGGTCGTCCATAACGGTCCGCGCTATCCTTTGGCGGACTAAGAAGGTACCCATGAACATAACTGAAGTATTCCGAATTTCCTGGGAAGCCGTTCTCAAGAACAAGATCCGCTCGCTGCTGACCATGCTGGGCATCATCATTGGCGTGGCGGCGGTCATCATCATGATCGCGGTCAGCAACGGCACGGCTTCGGCCATTGCCAGCCAGATCACCAGCCTGGGCTCCAACCTGATCTTCATCTCCCCCAGCTTCACCCGCAACGGCCTGCAGACCGCCGCACAGGCCGGCACCGGGCTGGTCTTCACGGATGCAGCCGCCATCCAGCAGAGCGTCCCGAATGTGGCCGGCGTCAGCGTCGAGCAGAATTCCTCCCAGACCGTCAAGGCCGGGGCGGTCTCGCTCAGCAGCATCAGCGCCCTGGGCACCCTGCCGGATTTCCCGACCGTGCGCAGCATGAAGATCGCCAGCGGAGCCTATTTCTCCGCCTCCGATCAGGCCCACAAGACCAAGGTGGCCGTGCTGGGTTCCGGGCTGGCGCAGCAGTTGTTCGGCACGACCGACCCGGTCGGGCAGACCGTCCAGGTGGGTAATTTCTACCTGGATGTGGTCGGGGTGTTTGCTCCGAAAGGCACGGTGGGTTCCGTGGATTATGATGCGCGCCTGTACCTGCCGCTTGCGACCGTGCTGCAGTATTACACGCCCTCCCGCTTCGCCCGCTTCCTGGGCCAGCGCGTCCAGACCATTTATGTCACCGTGGCGGACCCGAAAAAGATGAATGATACGATCGACCAGATCACCCTGCTGCTGGACCAGCGCCATGGGGTGACTGCGGCCACACCTGATTTCACCATCACCACCCAGCAGAACATCATCAGCACCCAGGAATCGACCACGGCGGCCTTCCGCAACCTGCTGGCCTGGGTGGCCGGCATCTCGCTGATCGTCGGCGGGATCGGCATCATGAACATCATGCTGGTCAGTGTGACCGAGCGGACGCGTGAGATCGGCCTGCGCCAATCCATTGGCGCCACCCCCAACGATATCCGCTGGCAGTTCCTCTCGGAGGCGCTCCTGTTGAGCGTGATCGGCGGTCTGATCGGCATCTTCCTGGGGGTGGGCGGTTCGTGGCTGTTCGGCAAGGTGGGTGGCATGGCCACCCAGGTGGTACCCAGCTCGATCTTCCTGGCCTTCTTCTCGGCCGCGGCCGTGGGCGCCTTCTTCGGCTTCTATCCGGCCAACCAGGCCGCCCAGCTTGACCCGATCGATGCCTTACGACATGAATAGGATCCAACCGAAAATTCTAAATAGAGAAAATTAGTCAATAATATTTCATAAAGAAGGAAAAATCGTATGAAAACCAAGAAATTTATTCTTCCTCTGGCCGCAGTAATTGTGGTACTGGCCATTGTCCTGGTGGCCTGTGGCGCCAAAGCAACCGCCACCGCCTCATCCGCCACAACCGGCGGAACGACCGGTGGTTCAGGCGCCCCAGCGGCCAACGGCACCCCCGGTGCCGGCTTTAATAATCGGCCGCTCCCGCTGGCCGAATTGCTCCTGATCGGCACGCTCAAGCTGCAGGGCACCAGCAATGCCGTCAATGCCACCCAGGCAGCCGCATTGGTGCCGCTCTGGCAGGCCTATGCCCAGTTGACCAGCAGCAATACGGCTGCCCAGGCTGAGATCGATGCCGTCGTTTCCCAGATCCAGACCACCCTCACCCCGGCGCAGGTCTCGGCCATCACCGCCATGAAGCTGACCCGCCAGGATATGTTCACCGAGATGAGCAGCCTGGGTCTGACCAATGGCGGCGCCAATGGCACGCCTGGCTTTAGATTTACTCCCCGTGCGGGCGGCGGAGGCGGCGGTGGTTTCCCCTTCGGTGGCGGCGGTGGTGTCCCGGGGTGGCGGTGGTGTCCCAGGTGGAGGCGGCGTTCCCGGAGCCGGTGGCACGACCACCCGGCCAACCCAAAACCCAACCCAGATCGCCCTGCGGGCGCAGTTTGCCAACCGCATCCCCACGGCCCTCATGAATGCCCTGGTCACTTATTTGCAGAAGACCGCCGGATCATAATATCTTGAATGTACCGGGCAATCCCATTTGCCCTACAGATGGGATTGCCCCTTCGAATTGATATAATCAGTAGATCATGAAAATGAAGTGACGACTTTTCTGGCACCGCCCGCTGACCCCGCATATTTCGCCGGTCAGGGGTATTCGTTCGGCCAAAAAGCGACTGAAGCCGTCACTACTAAACCTTTTCTTGAAGTATTGAAACTGGAATAGCCAACATTTTAGGAACTTTCACAGCATGACTGCAGCAAAGACGATCCTGGTCGTGGATGACGAAGCCCGCCTGGTCTCCCTGGTCGAAATGTACCTGGCTCAGAGCGGCTTCCGGGTCGTATCCGCCTCCAATGGACGCGAAGCCCTTTCGGTTGCCGAGCGCCAGGAACCGGATCTGATCATCCTCGACCTCATGATGCCCGAGATGGATGGCTATGAATTTATGCGTATTTATCGGGCAGATCATGATACCCCGATCATCCTGCTGACCGCCCGGGTCGATAGCGACGAAAAAGTGGCCGGGCTGGAGGCGGGTGCGGATGATTACCTGACCAAACCGTTCCGCCCGCGCGAATTGATGGCGCGCGTGAAAGCGGTGCTGCGGCGCAGCGGCAAGAAAGAACCCACCGGAAAGGTGCTGCATGCGGCTGATATCATCCTGGACCGCGGCGCCCATGCGGTGCAGGTGGGCGAGCGCTATGTCGACCTGACCCCTTCCGAATTCGATCTGCTGGCTGCCTTGATGTCGACGCCGGGGCATGTCTACTCCCGCCTCGACCTGCTCGACCTGTTGCAGGGCGTCCGCTTCGAAGGCTACGAACGCGCCATCGATCTGCACATCAAGAACCTGCGCGCCAAGATCGAGCCGGTCCCCAGCGCACCCCACTATATCGAAACCGTTTATGGCGTCGGCTATCGCTTCGCAAGGAATTAAATATGCGCTCGATCACGGTTAAATTGTTGCTTGCATTCCTGGCTATCAGCATGCTCAGTGTTCTGCTGATTGTATTTTCCGCCCGTTTTTTGACCGAGCGGGAGTTCAGGAGTTACCTTTTTACTCAAAACCGGAATAACATAATTACTGCTTTGACAGACTATTATGCAAAAACCGGAAGCTGGACTGGTGTTAATATATCCCTGATGACCCCAGGGAGCGCGCCTGTACCGCGCGGCGGGCCGGGGCCCGCCGGGCGTTTCTTTTCCCTGGTGGATAGCTCCGACCATGTTGTGCTGGCGGGAATCGGCGATAATGTCGGTGACCTGCTACCGCTATCCGATATTCAAAATGGCAGCCCTATAAAATTAAATGGATCGGTGGTAGGGGTACTGGTGACCAGGCAGCCGACCGTAAACGTCAACCCGGCTGAAACGGATTTCTTGAATCGTGTCAAGCAGGTTTATACCTTCAGCGCAATTGGCGTCATTGCGTTGGGTTTGTTGCTGGCTTTCCTGCTCTCACGGACCCTGACGCGTCCCATCCGTGAACTCACCGCGGCCACCCATGCGATTTCGGCTGGACAGCTGAAACAGGAAGTTCCCGTTCGCTCCCGCGACGAACTGGGTGAACTGGCAGCCTCGTTCAACCGGATGAATGCCGAGATGGTGCGCTCGATGGAATTGCGCCGTCAGATGACGGCTGATATTGCCCATGAATTGCGTACCCCGGTCAGCGTCATCATGGGTCATGCCGAAGCTGTCCATGACGGCGTCATGGCGCCCTCGCTTGAATCTTTTGAGATCATCCGCGACGAGGTCGAACGGTTGGATGGCCTGATCGAAGATTTGCGCACTCTTTCAAGGGCCGATGCCGGTGAGCTCCCGATGGAGTTTCAAATGGTTTCCCCGGCCAGGCTGCTGGAAAAGATTCAGGCAATGCACAGGCAGCGCGCTGCGCTTAAAAATATCGCTATAAACATGCAAATGGAACCAGATCTTCCGGAGATTTCAGCCGACCCCGCCAGGTTGGTTCAGGTCTTAAGCAACCTGGAGGATAATGCCCTGCTCTATACACCAGAAGGCGGGGTTATAAAAATATCTGCCGGGGTTGTCGCGGAGGGCCTGGAGGTCAGAGTTCAGGACAGCGGCCCCGGGATTGCTGAGGATGAACTGGAGAGCGTCTTCGAAAGGTTTTACCGGTCGGATCCTTCCCGTCAGCGCAACGCGGGCGGTTCTGGTTTGGGACTCGCCATTGCAAAATCGATTGTCGAGAAACATAACGGCCGCATTTGGGCAGAGAGCAAACCGGGGGAAGGGACAACCATTGTTGTTCATTTACCCTTGCCGGGTGAAGACATAAAAAATCCTGGGATGTAGGTTATGCTGAGATGCACGTCATGCTATTAGCGTGATCTGCATTTCTTAAACACCATTTCGGCCAGTATTGACAAATTATGGCGGGGGATTTATACTAGTTAAGTAACTAAACTATTTAATCATTAAACTAAAAACAGAGGCGAATATGTTGGTAGCTGAAAACACAACCGAACAGCTGATCCCGGTTGCCATCGAGGCATTCTGGAGCACCGTCCCGCCTGTCTGGAACCGGGTCAAAGGGAATGTCCGCGCCATTGCGGTTGAACATTACGATATCAGCGTCGAACAATTCCATATCCTGAGGCACATCCGCAGAGGCCTCACCTCGGTCAGTGAGCTGGCGGAGGTGAAGCAGATCAGCCGTTCAGCGATCAGCCAGGCAGTTGATATTCTGGTGGCGCGCGGCCTTATCTGCCGGCGCCAGAATGCCCTGGACCGACGTAACATCCCGCTCGAATTAACCGAATCAGGCAACGCACTTCTGGATACCATCTGGGAAAAGAACCGGGCCTGGATGAAGAGCCAGATGGTCTCCCTGACGGAACCGGATTTGCATATCATTACCACCGCCATGGAAATTCTTACCCGGACATTTGTCGAGCCGGCTAAATCATAGTTAGGTGAATAAGCATGTTGTCTGAAATCAGAAAACTACTTCCCTTTGTTAGACCATACTGGCGACGCGCCACCATTGCCCTGATCCTGCTGTCCTCGCTGGTCATTATGGATCTGTCCATTCCGCTCCTGATCGAGCGCATCATCAACCAGGGTATCGAAAAGCATAACCAGACGGTCGTCATCCAGACCTCGCTTTTTATGATCGGCCTTTCCATTCTGAGCACCGTCATCGCGGTCGCCAACAGCATCCTGTCCGTACAGGTGGGGGAGAGCGTGGCGCGCGATCTGCGGGATGCACTTTTCCTCAAGATCCAGACCTTTTCGTTCGGCAACCTTGACCGCCAGAATACCGGGCAATTGATGGTACGCCTGACCAGCGATGTATCTGCTTTGAAGACTCTCACCCAGATGTCGCTGCGTATTGGCACACGCGCCCCGTTGCTGATGGTTGGCAGCCTGATTCTGATGGTCAGTACCAGCCCCAGCCTGGCATTGACCATGCTCCCGCTCTTGCTGGTCACTTCGGCCATTCTCGTATTTTTTACCACTAAGATGGAGCCGCTCTTCCGGATCGTCCAGCAAAAGCTGGACCGGCTGAACACGGTTCTGCAGGAAAACGTTTCGGGTGTCCGCCTGGTCAAGGCCTTTGTTCGGGCTAATTTTGAAGGCCAGCGTTTCGAGTCGGCCAACAAGAACTATACCGATGAATCAGTCCGGGTGATGCAGTTCATGTCCAGCATGTCGCCGGCCTTGACTGTCTGCATAAACATTGGCATGGTCATCGTCATCTGGGCCGGCGGCATACAGTCCATTTACGGCACTCTCACGGTCGGTGCGATCGTGGCCTTCACCAACTACCTGCTTACCACCATGACACCGCTTACCATGATGGCCAACCTGTCCAATAACTGGGCCAATGGGCTGGCCTCTGCCAAGCGCGTCAACGAGATTTTCAACACCGTCCCGGAGGTGCAGGATGGTCTGGATGCAATGGCTTTACCCGGGAGTGCTTCTGGAAGGGTCGTTTTCGAAAACGTGGATTTTCACTATAATGGTAATGGGGATGAACCCGTGCTCGAAGGTGTTAACCTGACAGCCGAACCCGGGCAGACCGTTGCCATTCTGGGTGCAACCGGCTCGGGGAAATCCAGCCTGATTAACCTGATCCCGCGCTTTTACGATGTTTCTTCCGGGCGGGTGCTGGTGGATGGAATGGATATCCGGCAGATCAGCCAGGACAGCCTGCTTGCCCAGGTTGGGAGCGTGCCCCAGGAAACAATCTTGTTCTCCGGTACCGTTCGGGAAAACATCCGTTATGGGCGCCCGGAAGCCAGTGACGAAGAGGTCGAGGCGGCTGCCAAGGCCGCCCAGGCACACGACTTTATCATGCACCTTGCACAGGGTTATGACAGCCATGTGGAGGCGCGCGGTACCAATTTTTCCGGCGGTCAAAAACAACGCATTGCCATCGCGCGTGCGCTCTTGATGCAGCCCAAGATCCTCATCCTGGATGATAGCACCAGTTCGGTGGATGTGGAGACCGAGACAAGGATCCAGGATGCTCTGGAAAAAAATATGCACGCGCACACCAGTTTTGTGGTGGCACAGCGCATCAGCACCGTCCTGAAAGCCGACAAGATCGTCGTGATTGATAAAGGCCGTATCGTTGCCCAGGGTACGCACAAAGAACTCCTGGCTACCAGTCCGATTTACCAGGAAATCTACGAGTTACAGTTGGGTAACGGAAACGGCATCCATGTCGATGAGCCGGAGCAGATCATCGAAGGGAGCGTGACATTATGAGCTTCCAATCCGGCTTTTCCACCAGCAGTGTCCGCTCGATGATGACGCCCCGGCGTCCGGCCGATCCCGGCAAGATCGAAAAGGCTAAAGACCCGCTTCGGGCGGTCAAGGGATTGTTACGTTTTCTCATCCCATTTAAAACTGGCATGCTGATCGTCTTCGGCCTGGTTCTCATCTATACTGTTCTGGGTTTGATTGGCCCTTATTTGATGGGCCGGGCGATTGACCAGTTCATCACCACCAAGCAAGCTGCCGGACTGGCCACGATCGCATTAATCATGTTGGCCGTCTATTTATTGAACAACTTGTTCCAGGCCATCGCCAACTGGGTTATGGCCGGTATCTCGCAGCGGGCGCTGAAGCAAATGCGCAAGGACCTCTTCACCCACCTGCAAACGTTGCCGATCGCCTTCTTCGACCGCAACCCGGCTGGCGAGTTGATGAGCCGCCTGACCAACGATATCGATGCCATCAACCAGGCTGTTTCCCAAAATGTCACTTCCCTGCTTGCCAGTGTCCTGACCATGGTCGGTATCCTGATCGCCATGTTCATCCTGGACCGTTGGCTGGCATTGGCCTCCCTGCTGGTCGTCCCGATCATGTTCTGGTTCACCCAGTTTGTCGCCAAATATACCCGCAAAGGCTTCCAGCAACTCCAGAAAAATCTCGGGGAGTTGAACGGAGTGATGGAAGAATCGATCAGCGGGCAGAAAGTGGTGCGAGCGTTCCGCCGGAACGAATCGGTTATCGATGCCTTTCGTGCCAGCAACCAGGATGTTTTCAAGGCCGGCGTATACGCCAACTCGTATGCTCTGTTATTGATGCCGCTTACCACGGTATTGGGCAATTTCTTCGTTATCGTCCTTTCTGGATTGGGCGGCTGGCTGGCTCTGCGCAACCTGGTCAGCGTGGGCCTGATCGCCACCTTCATCAGTTACGGGCAGAACTTTACCAACCCGCTGCGCCAGTTGGCCAACCTGTATAACTCCATCCAGGCCGCCTTGGCCGGAGCCGAACGCGTCTTCGAGATCATCGATACTCCATCTGAGGTGGATGATGGCCCGGATGCGGTCCCACTGGAATCAGTCCATGGTGACGTGCGCTTTGATAATGTCAATTTTGAATACAAGCCGGGCGTCCCGATCCTCAAGAACATGACGTTGGAAGCCAAGCCCGGGCAGATCTTTGCACTGGTTGGTCCGACAGGAGCGGGTAAAACCACCATCATCAACCTGCTGACTCGTTTCTACGAGATCAATTCTGGCAACATCTCTATCGATGGAAAGGATATCCGCCAGGTACGCAAGGACGACCTGCGGCATGAACTCGGCCTGGTTTTGCAGGATACCTTCCTGTTCTCCGCCTCAGTCATGGAGAATATCCGCTTCGGCCGGCTGGATGCCACCGACGAAGAAGTGATAGCAGCCGCGCAGATGGCGGATGCTGACCATTTCATCCGCCAGTTGCCACAAAGCTATAATACCTTGCTATCGGAACGCGCCAGCAACCTCAGCCAGGGACAGCGCCAGTTGCTTTCGATTGCGCGCGCCATCCTGGCTGATCCCTCTATCCTGATATTGGATGAAGCCACCAGCAGCGTGGACACACGCACCGAGGCCCGCATCCAGAAGGCCTTGCTGCGCCTCATGGCCGGTCGCACCAGCTTTGTCATCGCCCACCGCCTCAGCACCATCCGGGATGCCGACCACGTCCTGGTGATCAATAATGGCGAGATCGTGGAGCAGGGTACCCACCAGGAATTGCTGGATAAAAAAGGCTTCTACCACCACCTCTATCTTAGCCAGTTCAAAGGCCAGGCGATCTAAGCAGGTAGTTAGAATCGCAGAATTTTCCGGTAAATCCTGTAGGGCCATTCTGCCTGCCACAAGGAATACAAACGAATATGGAGACCGCCTCGCCAGGCGGTCTCCATATTCGTTTGTATTCTTATCTTGACACTTTCTTGAAGGCTATTGGCTCTATATTGCCGAGTGCTTGATGAGTCTGTCTTTACAATGGTTCGTTGACATTTTCTTGAAGCATATGTCGTAGATTTTGTCGTATACTTGACACTTCCCCCATGCACTGCCGCGCTTGTGATTCTGGCAGGTACCGGTTTCGAGAAGCAAACAAATCAGGTTTTTTATTTGTGAACCTTTGTGATCTTTTGTGGCCTTTGTATTAAACAAATAATGACTGGATCGTTGCTCCGTATTTTAGTGGTCGATGATGAGCGCCCCATCCGGCGTTTCCTTAACGCTTCCTTGAGCGGCCAATATACTGTGCTGGAAGCGGCTACCGGCGAGGAAGCCCTGTCGATGGCGGTTTCGGGACGGCCGGATGTGATCATCCTGGATCTGGGACTGCCCGACATGGACGGCCTGGAAGTGACCCGCCGCCTGCGCGAGTGGACCCAAATCCCTATCATTGTCGTCTCGGTGCGCGACCAGGAAGAGCACAAGATTGCCGCCCTGGATGCCGGCGCAGATGATTACCTGACCAAGCCTTTCGGCGTAGGGGAGTTGACCGCCAGGATGCGGGCCGCTCTGCGCCGCTCCGCCCACCCTGAGGCAGAGCCGGTCTTCCAGAAAGACGACCTGCTGGTGGATCTGGCCCGGCGGAATGTGGTTAAACAGGGCCAGCCCGTCAGCCTGACTCCCACCGAATATGACATCCTGCGCCTGCTGGTCCAGCACGCCGGGAAGGTCATGACCCACGAACAATTGATCCGCTCCATCTGGGGCAACGAAAGCGCCAGCGATGAGGAGGATTCCCATCTCCTGCGTGTAAATGTCAGCAACCTGCGGCGCAAGCTCGAAACCGACCCCTCCCGGCCGCGCTACATCGTTACCGAGCCGGGCGTTGGCTACCGGCTCAAGACCAGCTAAAAAATCTTGAAATCTCAAGATATGGAAAAATAAAATGAATTTCTTCTCAATTGGAATCCTTATTGTTGTTGTAGTGATCGCTTTTCGCATTGCTCCACGCGAAAAGAAGGAACAGGCCCAGATCCATGGCGCCGGGCAGATCGCCATGCTGGCGGCTCTGGCGCTCTTTGGCGCGGATTTCTTCACCTCCTATTTTTACGGCACCGGCGAAATGATGAGCGTCCTGTGGCCCTATCATTTGCAGACCTGGGGCTATATTGGCGCAGGCGTGATCGCCTTTGCCAACGTCTGTTTCGGCATCCTGTACATGTACTCGCTGGCCCCGTTCAATGAAGGCGGCGGTTCCTATACCGCTTCGATGCGCTATCTGAAACCGACCCTCAGCCTGATGGTGGCGGTTACCCTGATCGAGGATTATGTTTTGACGATCGTGGTTTCAGCCCTTTCCGGGTCAGACCAACTACTTTCGATCACGAATTCATATAATTCCGCGCCGTGGTATTTGCACTTTGCCATCGGGGCTGTTCTGGCTGCAGTCACCTGGTACCTGACCATTCGCGGCCGGGGTGAATCGGCTTATGTAAGTTTTGCGTTGTTGGCGACATTCTTCATGCTCACGCTGGTGAACTGGGGTGGCCTGGTCGCGGCCATCCATAATGGTGTAGCGGCTGCTCCTCTGGCTATACCCGAAAAGGCTTCACTTGCAGACGCTTTTTATCACCTCCTGACCGGTTCGATGAAAGGCATGGTGGCCCTGACCGGGTTGGAAGCCATGTCTAATGGCATTCAGTTCGTAATCAACGAAGACGTTCCGCTGGTTAAATGGGGCAAAAAGCGACTGCCCCGCTTCAATAAAATTTGGAATTTTTACAGTGGCAAGACCGGCGTTGGACGCTTCGTACAGACCGCGTTTATTTTTTATGGCGGTCTAACAACAATCATTCTGACCGGTTTTGCCATCCATTTCAATGTTTTTGACGGCACCAATGGCCGTACGCTGGTGGGAAACCTGGCTTTTATCGGCTTTGGGCAGATTCCGGGCGGCAGCCTGCTGTATTGGGTCTACCAGGGTTTGGCGGTCATATTGTTGGCCATCGCCTCCATGACGGCTTTCCAGGATGCCCAGGCCACCGAGTGGCGCGATGTGGCCATCGGTGAAATTCCAGAGGCCATCATCTACCGGGATAAGCGCGGCACCTTTACCCGCTCGGTGACGATTACTTTTGGGCTGGCGGTTATCATCATGTTGCTGGTCAAGGGTAGGACGGATGTCGCGGCTCCCTTCTATGGCGTGGGAGTGTTCATACCGATCACGATCATGGGCCTGGCCATGCGCCAGCATATTCTACGAACTGTAAAAGGCTGGTTACGCCGTTGGGGTGGGTATGCGGCTTTATTTGTAGCCATCCTGGCTGCTTCCGTATGGGTCTTCCAGATCATTGGCAAGTGGGAAGAAGGCGGTTGGGTGCGGTTGATCTCCTTCAGCGTACTGTTCATTTCGGCCCACCTGGTGATCCTGTCCCCGCTTGGCTACCGTGATCCGAAACAGATCCACCGTATCGTACGAGAAAAAGCCCGCATCCGCGGATCGATGGCCTCCATCGTCGAATGGCAGGCCCTCAAGATGCAGGAATACCGCTACAGCCTGCTCGTGGCCATCGCCCGCTTCTGGCAGTTCTTTGGTATCAACCGCCCGGTGCGTTACGACCCGCCCGCCATCGCCGGGGATTATAATGAAGCTCTGCATGTTGACCATCCAGATGCCAAATCGCTGCTCGAGCAATATCTCGATCAAACCCCGACAACTCCCAAAGTAGGCGGCGCACCCCGGCAAACTGCTCCCGGGGATGAAGAAGGCAAGGAAGATTAGCTCCCTTTTATTTTCAACAATTAAAAAGCTTGACGGCAAATGCCGTCAAGCTTTTTAATTGTTTGGGCTACGTCGAGATTAATCGCGACATCCTTGATCGGTGATCCTTCCTTGAATTTGATGATTTCTTGATGCTTTGCAGCGCTTAATTGTGTCGAACTTGACTGCGATTTGTGTATATTTATCTTGTAAACATGGGACTGATCCCGGAGGATATAAATGATTGACCTTTTATATGTCGGACTGACTATTGTTTTTTTGGCCGTCACCTGGGGCTTCATTATTGTCTGCGAGCGGCTGATGGAGAATAAGAAGAAATGAACATACTTTATCTGATCGTCGGCATCATCACATTGATGCTCTTCATCTACCTCGTGATTGCCCTGCTCAAACCGGAGTGGTTCGAATGAATGCCTTCAATTTGCTGCAGCTCATCTTTTACATGGTTGTCCTGATCGCCCTGGCCAAACCGGTTGGGTCGTTCATGGCAGCGCGTCTACCAGGGCCAACGCACCATTCTTGATCCGGTCATGCGACCGCTCGAAAAATTGATCTATCGCCTGTGCGGTGTCCACCCGGACGAAGAGATGAACTGGAAGGTGTATGCCTTTGCCATGATGCTCTTGAACGTTTTCGGGCTGCTGGTCGTGTATGCCTTGCAGCGCTTGCAGGGTTTCCTGCCGTTCAATCCGCAGGGCTTCGGTGCTGTTTCGCCGGATTCATCCTGGAACACCGCCGTCAGCTTCGCCACCAATACCAACTGGCAGGGCTACGGCGGCGAGACCACCATGAGCTATCTCACCCAGATGCTGGCGCTGACGACCCAGAACTTCCTCTCGGCCGCCACCGGCATGGCAATCGTGATTGCCATGATCCGCGGCATTGTGCGTCACACCGCCCAGACCATTGGCAACTTCTGGGTGGACCTGACTCGCACAGTGCTCTACATCCTCCTGCCGATGGCCTTTGTCTTCGCCCTGGTGCTTGTTTCGCAGGGCGTGGTGCAGACCTTCAGCCAGTATAAGACCGCCGACTTATTACAGCCTACCACTTACCAGCAAGCCAAGGTAGATGCCAACGGCAACCCGGTCAAGGATGCTTCCGGCAATCCGGTCATGGTCACGGTCCAACAGACCCAGCAGGTGCTGGCGGTAGGGCCAGCCGCTTCGCAAATTGCCATCAAACAGTTGGGCACCAATGGAGGCGGTTTCTTTAACGCCAACTCTGCCCACCCGTTCGAAAACCCGAACCCGCTCTCCAATTTCCTGGAGATGCTTTCCATCTTGCTTATCCCGGCCGCCCTCGTTTATACTTTCGGGAAGATGGTTGGCGACACACGCCAGGGCTGGGCCATCCTTACCGCCATGACGGTTATTTTTGTTATCCTCTTATCGGTGACCGTCTGGGCTGAAAAGACCGGCAACCCGGCCATCGCCTCGCTGGGAGTGGATATCAAACAGTCAGCCATCAATCCGGGTGGAAATATGGAGGGCAAGGAAGTGCGCTTCGGCGTGGCCAACTCAGCTTTGTGGGCCACCGCCACCACCGCTGCCTCGAATGGTTCGGTGAACGAGATGCACGACTCGAATATGCCGCTGGGCGGCATGATCCCGCTCTGGCTGCTCCATCTGGGCGAGATCATTTACGGCGGGGTGGGTTCTGGTCTGTATGGCATGCTGGCCTTTGTGATCGTAGCTGTCTTCGTGGCGGGACTGATGGTCGGGCGCACGCCTGAATACCTGGGGAAAAAGATCGAGGCCTATGAGATGAAGATGGCTTCGTTGATCCTGCTCATCCCCGTCTTCACCGCTCTGATCGGTACCGCCATTGGCGTCATGACCGCGGCGGGACAGGCGGGCGTATTAAACCCCGGCCCGCATGGTTTCACCGAGATCCTGTATGCTTTCTCGTCCGCAACGGCCAACAACGGCAGTGCCTTTGCCGGGCTGAACGTGAATACCCCGTTCTATAACACTGCCCTGGGCGTGATCATGTTCTTCGCCCGCTACTGGCTGGCCATCCCGGCCCTGGCCATCGGCGGCTCTCTGGCGCTCAAGAAGAAGGTCCCGGCGGCTGGCGCAGGCACGCTTTCCACCCACACCCCGCTTTTTATCTTCTGGCTGATCGCCGTCGTCATCATCGTCGGGGCGCTGGGCTTCCTGCCGGCTCTGGCTTTGGGGCCGATCGTTGAACATTTAATGATTTTTCATTAGGGATAAGTATGACCACTCAAATAAAAAAACGTTCTTCCATCCGGCGGGAACTGTACCAGCGCGCCGTGCTGGATTCATTCGTAAAGCTCGACCCGCGCCGCATGCTGCGCAACCCGGTCATGTTCATCGTGGAAGTGGGCAGCCTGCTCACAACCGTCTTATTTATCCAGGCGCTCTTCGGCAAAGGCGAGGCTCCGGCCGGCTTCATCGGCGCGGTGGCGCTCTGGTTGTGGTTCACGGTGCTGTTCGCCAACTTCTCTGAGGCGGTCGCCGAAGGGCGTGGCAAGGCCCAGGCGGAGGCCTTGCGCAAGACCCGCCAGACCACCCAGGCCAAGAAATTACCCCGCCAGGACCGCCAGGCCAAATACGAAATGGTGGCCTCCGCTACCTTGCATAAAGGCGACATCTTCCTGGTGGAAACCAATGACATTCTGCCAGTGGATGGCGAGATCATTGAGGGGATTGCCTCGGTGGATGAGAGCGCCGTCACTGGTGAGAGCGCCCCGGTCATCCGCGAATCCGGCGGGGACCGCAGCGCGGTCACTGGCGGGACGCGCCTGCTATCCGACTGGCTCATTGTGCGTGTAACCGCAGACCCCGGCGAAGGTTTCCTGGACCGCATGATCAGCCTGGTGGAAGGCGCCAAGCGTCAGAAGACCCCCAACGAGATTGCCCTGGATATCTTGCTGGCTGGTTTCACGCTGATCTTCCTGATCGTCTGTGCCACCTTGCTGCCTTATTCTATCTATAGCGTGCAGACGGCTGGGCATGGCATCCCCATCACCATCACGGTTCTGGTGGCGTTGCTGGTCTGCCTCATCCCCACCACCATTGGCGGGTTGCTTTCTGCCATTGGCATTGCCGGCATGGACCGCATGATCCAGCGCAACGTGATTGCGATGTCGGGCCGGGCGGTGGAAGCTGCCGGGGATGTGGATGTGCTACTGCTCGACAAGACCGGCACAATCACCCTGGGCAACCGCCAGGCCGTGGAACTGATCCCGGTTAAGGGCGTATCAGCCACTGATCTGGCTGAGGCTGCCCAATTAGCCTCCCTGTCTGATGAAACCCCCGAAGGCCGTTCGATCGTTGTGCTGGCTAAAGAGAAATATGGGCTGCGCGGCCAGACCCTTGGCCCGACCGAAGCCGCGCCCCAGGGCATGCATTTCATCCCGTTCACCGCCCAGACGCGCATGTCGGGCGTGGACTTCGATGGGATATCCATCCGCAAAGGCGCCCCGGATTCCATGGTCAGCCTGATCCAACAAAACGGCAAGCTTGTACCCGAGGATCTTACCTCCACGGTCGAACGAATCGCCCGCGCTGGTGGCACGCCCCTGGTGGTTGCGCGCAATTCCGAAGCCCTGGGAGTGATCTATCTAAAGGATATCGTCAAAGGTGGCATCAAGGAACGCTTTGCCCAGTTGCGCAAGATGGGCATCAAGACGATCATGATCACCGGCGACAACCCGCTGACCGCTGCAGCCATCGCTGCTGAGGCTGGTGTGGATGACTTCCTGGCCCAGGCCACCCCTGAGGCCAAGCTCAAGCTGATCCGCGATTCGCAGGCGGGCGGCCGGCTGGTGGCCATGACCGGCGACGGCACCAACGACGCCCCGGCCCTGGCCCAGGCGGATGTGGCGGTGGCGATGAATACCGGCACCCAGCCGGCTCGCGAGGCCGCCAATATGGTCGACCTGGACAGCAACCCCACCAAGCTGATCGAGATAGTGGAGATCGGCAAGCAGTTGCTGATGACGCGCGGCGCCCTGACCACATTCAGCATCGCCAATGATGTCTCCAAGTATTTCGCCATCATCCCGGCCGCCTTTGCCACCACCTATCCCGCCCTGGGCGTGCTGAATATCATGCACCTGGCCACGCCGCAAAGCGCCATCCTCTCGGCCGTCATCTTCAACGCCCTCATCATCATTGCCCTTATCCCGCTAGCGCTGCGGGGTGTGCCGTACCGGGCGGTTGGAGCCGCCAAGCTGTTGCGGGATAACCTGTTGATCTATGGCGTGGGCGGCCTGATCGCCCCCTTCATCGGCATCAAGTTGATCGACATGCTGCTGGTGGCTTTACACCTTGTTTAAACTGTGTCATTACGAGCGCACTTCGCGACATGGTACCAGCAGGGTAAGCAATCTACCTCAAGCTCAGTAAGAGAAATTGTAGTAGAACAGGAGTCTATTCATGAATTCAAACCGTTTTTCATTCAGCAGATTTTAATTCCGTTACCACTAGCCTGTTGGCGGTGCTTTCGGTAGTGATCACTACAATTCCTCTTTTTATCATTGGGCGCAATACGCTCGGGGAAGCCGTAATTGCCTTGTTATATCTGGTGCCGGTAGCCTACAGTGCCAATCGTTGGGGCCAACTGGCCGGGATCAGTGCGGCCTTGACGGCTGCACTGGCCTTTGACTTTCTATTCATCCCGCCCTTCTTTACTTTTGCAGTGGATCGACTGGAAGGATGGCTCGTGCTGGTCATTTTCCTGGGCGTCGCCATCTGGGTGGTCGAACGCATCCAGACCAGCCTGACCAGGGCGCGTGAGGCCGTCTTCATGTATGAAATGAGCGCCGCCCTGTGCGGCCAGCGCACCCCCGAAGCGGTGGCTTATACCGTGGCCAAACAGATCCAGCAGCTCTACCAGGCCATGCTGGTCAACGTGATCTACAATCCTGAAAAACATGGTCCAGGTCTTGTGGTGAGCGAGCCGAGTAACGGCGCTGCCAAAGGCCGCCCGGACCGCCACCTGCCCATCGTCAATTCCTGGGGCCTGGTCGGAGAGATCCAAATCTGGCGCGGCCTCTATTCTGAATTGCCGCCGGAAGATGGCCGCCTTCTGCAGAATTTTGTCTTGCAGACCGCCCGTGCCTTCGAGCGCACTTCGCAGTTCGATGCTGAAACCCGCCTGCAGGGTACGCTTAACAGTTCAGATGCCAGTAAATAATTTAAACAGGTTGTTCCTTGGTGCTCCTCAGTGTTTCTTAGTGTCTTTTGTGTTGAAAGAATTTATTCTTCGATAATGTCGAGATAGAAGGTAAAAATGCGTTCACAAATTCGCCCGGCCCTGATGGCCCTGCTCATCTTCACAGTTCTGACCGGCCTGCTCTACCCACTGGTGGTAACCGGCATTGCCCAACTGGCTTTTCCACACCAGGCCAATGGCAGCCTGATTGTCGTTAATGGCAAGACCGTCGGTTCTAGCCTGATCGGCCAGCAATTTACCGACCCCAAATATTTTTGGGGACGCCTTTCAGCCACCGGACCGTACCCTTATAACGCTTCGTCCTCCTCCGGTTCCAACCTGGGCCCCACCAACCCGGCCCTGCTGGACGAAGCCAAGGCCCGTATTGCCGCTTTGAAGGCTGCCGATCCATCTAACACACAGCTCATCCCGGTCGACCTGGTCACCTCTTCTGGGTCCGGCCTGGACCCGGATATCAGCGTCGCGGCCGCCCTTTACCAGCTCCCACGCGTTGCCCGCCTGCGCGGCTTGAGCGAATCCGCTGTCCGTGTCCTGGTGAATAAATATACCCATGGACGCACCCTCGGCTTCCTCGGCGAACCAACTGTCAATGTGCTGCAGCTCAACCTGGCGCTGGATGCATTAAAACCGTAAGGCGAGATTAATCTCGCCTTACGGTTTCCGTCACGTGACCCTTTTATTGAATTAAAAAGACTTCCGAAGTTTCCAAAACTTAGGAAGTCTTCTCACCCGCAGGTTCGTCCTCTTGATAAACTAGAATATGAGATCTAATATTATAAGGATTTCTGTTATGCGAAAGAGAAGAAGCCTGGTCATAAAAACTTCTGCTTCCACCTCAATCTCCAATCTTCAATCTGAATTCCCCCATTTGTTCCGCGAAAAAAAATTTAAAAAGTAACTTTAATTCCGCCATCCTCTTTTCCCCCTCTCCAAATGTGTATTTTCATTTGGAGAGGAACCGGAAATGGGGTTGAGAACCATTTGTTTCTCCTTTCGTTCCTCAAAAACGAAACTTGTCCCCGTCAGGGGAACCCCTCACCGTAGGGTTTCCTTCGCCAAATCGGAAACCTCCTTTTATATCCATGCTTCCCTCATCCCCGTTCCTCAATCCCATTCTTCAATCTATAATCTTTAATCTACAATCCTCAAATTTCCCCTTTTCCCTCTCCCCTGCTTAATTCGTAGTATATTTACCCCATGTCCTCCGAACCTTCCCGTCCCGATCCCGATAAACTGCTCGCGCAGATCCAGGTTGAAGAGCAGCAAGAGCGCCGCGGCCACCTGAAGATCTTCCTGGGCTACGCCGCCGGCGTAGGCAAGACCTATGCTATGCTGGAAGCTGCCCACCAGCGCAAACGGGAAGGCGTGGATGTGGTGATCGGCTACGTGGAAACCCATAAACGGGTTGAGACCGAAGCGCTTGTGGCCGGGCTGGAACTGATCCCACCCTGCCAGATCACCTATCACAATATTCAATTGTACGAGATGGATATCGATGCCATCCTAAAGCGCAAACCCGCCCTCGTTTTGGTGGATGAACTGGCGCATACCAACGTGCCTGGCTCCCGGCATGCCAAGCGCCACGCCGATGTGGAAGAATTGTTGGACTCCGGCATTGATGTGTATTCCACCATTAACATCCAGCATATCGAAAGCCTGAACGATGTGGTCGCCCAGATTACCGGCATGACCGTGCGCGAGACCATCCCCGATAGCGTGGTGGATGATGTCACCGATATCGAATTGATCGACCTGCCGCCGGATGAGTTGATCAAGCGCCTGCAAGATGGCAAGGTGTATGTGCCCGACCAGGCCCAGCGTGCGATCGAGCAATTTTTCCGTAAAGGCAATCTTACCGCTCTGCGCGAGTTGACCATGCGTCGCGCCGCTGAGCGGGTGGATGACCAGATGCGCGACTATATGCGCACCAGTGCCATTCCCGGGCCTTGGCCGGCCAGTGAACGCCTGCTGGTTTGCATCAGCCCGGGCGCGCTGGGCGAACGCCTCATCCGCACCGCCCGCCGCCTGGCTGACGAACTCAAGGCTGAATGGTTCGCGGTTTATGTGGAAACGCCCAACCAGTCCAGGATTTCGCAGGAACAGCTCGACCAGGTGGCCAAATCCCTGCGTCTGGCCGAGGAACTGGGTGCTCGCACGCGTACCATCCCGGGCGATTCGATCGCCAAATCGATCCTGGCCTATGCCCACCGTCACAATATCACCAAGATCATCGCCGGCAAACCGGTCTATTCGCGCTGGGTTGAATTTCTGCGTGGTTCTACCGTCGACCGCCTGATCCGCTCGAGCGGAAAGATCGATGTCTACGTTATCAGCAGCGAAGCCGAGCCACAGCAGACCCGCAAACTGGTGGAAGGCTGGCGGCCGCATCGACCGCTCGGGCGTTATATGCTAGGATTGTTGTTGGTGCTGGCTGCCACCGGCCTGGGCGCCCTGATCAACCCTTATATCCATCCTACCAACCTGATCGTTATCTTTCTGCTCTCGGTGGTGCTGGCTGCCGTCTATCTCGGCCGAGGCCCTTCCATCATGGTTTCTATTCTGGGAGTAGCCGCCTTCGATTACTTCTTCGTACCGCCGCGCCTCACCCTGGCGGTAGCCGATACCGAATATTTACTTACCTTTATCGGGCTGCTGGCTGTCAGCCTGGTTATTAGCCAGCTGACCGCGATGCTGCGTGGGCAGTCTGAGGCGGTCCAGCGCCGCGAAGTGGAAACTGTTGAACTGTACGAGCTCGGCCGTGACTTGACGGTGGCTGCCAACCTGGATGCGGTGGCTCAGGCTGCCATTTCCCATGTTGGGCAAACCTTCAGTCGTGAGGTGGCCATGTTCCTTCCGGTCAAGGAGGCCCTGAAGGTTTATGCCCTCAGCCCCGGCTTGGCCATTTCTGATAATGAACAGGCGGTTGCCATGTGGGTTTTCGAACATGGACAGGAAGCCGGCCGTGGCACCGAGACCCTACCGGAAGCCTCCATGCGTTACCAGCCGCTTAAAACCACTCAGGGAGTCGTGGGCGTGTTGGGTGTCAAGCCCATCGATCCAGCCCGCCATTTGACGCGTGATCAGCACCGCACCCTGGATGCCTTCGTCAACCAGATCGGCCTGGCAGTGGAACGCGCCAGCCTGGTCGAACAGGCCCGCCAGGCCGAATTGCTGGAGATCACCGATAAGCTCCAAACTGCCCTGCTCAACTCTATCTCGCATGACCTGCGCACGCCCTTGGTCTCCATCACCGGCGCCTTGAGCAGCCTGGCGGATGAACAGATCGTCCTGGATACCAATGCCCGCCGCAGCCTGATCGAAACCGCCGGCGAGGAAGCAGACCGGCTCAACCGCCTGGTGGGTAACCTGCTCGATATGACCCGCCTGGAATCCGGGGCTATGCGTTTCAAGAAGGAAACCCTCGATATCCAGGATGTGGTCGGCTCGGCCCTGGAAGAGCTGGGCGGCCGGCTTGGGGAACGCAAAATCGATATTGATATCCCTGCCGAACTCCCGCTGGTCCAGTTGGATTTTGTGCTGGTCGAACGCGTCCTGGTGAATGTCATCGATAATGCGCTCAAGTATTCCCCGGCCGACACGTCCATCGAGATCAAGGCGCACGCCGCCGGGGCTTTCCTGGAGATCGAGGTTGCCGACCGGGGTACCGGCATCCCGCCGGAAGATTTGACCCGCATCTTTGATAAATTCTACCGTGTCCAGCGCCCCGACAACGTCAGCGGCACCGGGCTGGGGCTTTCCATCAGCAAAGGCATCGTCCAGGCCCAGGGCGGCTTTATTGCCGCCGAAAACCGCCCCGGTGGGGGTACAATTATTACCATCTCGCTGCCTTTGCAATGAACAGATCCTTTCCATAACCCCATTGCCGCGGCGATTTTCGAAGAGACCTTTATGGCTGATACCGATTTGCGCGTACTGATAGTGGATGACGAGCGTTCGATCCGCCGTTTTTTGAAGGCCTCCCTTGGCAGCCAGTTTGTCATCCTGGAGGCTACCAACGGGGAAGAAGCACTCATCGCGGCTGCCACCGAACATCCCGACATCATCATCCTTGACCTGGGTCTTCCGGATATGGACGGCGTGGAGGTGACACGCCGCTTGCGCGAATGGACCCAGATTCCCATCATTATTGTCTCGGTGCGCGAACAGGAACGCGACAAGATTGCCGCCCTGGATGCCGGCGCGGATGATTACCTGACCAAGCCCTTCGGGGTCGGGGAATTGATGGCCCGCCTGCGAGTGGCTTTGCGCCGCTCCGCCCAGATCGACGAAGAGCCGGTCTTCAGCACCGGGAAATTGGTGGTCGATTTGAACCAGCGCGAAGTCAGGCTGAATGACCAGGTCCTGGCATTGACGCCGACCGAATACGATCTGCTCCGTATCTTGGCCAAACATGCCGGTAAGGTGCTTACACACGACCAGTTGCTAAGGGCTGTCTGGGGCACTGCCTACGAAAGCGAAACGCACATGCTCCAGGTTAATATCAGCAATCTGCGCCGCAAGATCGAACCCGACCCTACACGTCCGATCTATATTGTCACCGAGCCAGGGGTCGGGTATCGCCTGAAGATCGTCTAAGCAATTCTGTTGAAAATTGAATTCACCAGGGAAAATGAATCCAGCGCCGGGACACGGATTGTCCCGGCGCTGGTCTTATTCAGCAAACGGATGCTTGGGATCAGGATTTACCTTGTGGAAATTTGCCTTTTCACACCAGTGTTGGCAGCCATTACCGCGGCAGCCTGCCGGCGTCTCTCTGCGTTCCGCATGCCCAGCAGCACCAGCCAGTAAACTGTCAGGAACAATACTGCCAGACCGGAAACTTCGTACAGGATCTGCATCGAGGACAGCGCCGTATCGGTACCCGAGAAATAGCCGTGCAGTGTCACGCCGATATACCCGACCAGGCTGAGTACATGGATGGCCCGGAAAGCGCTCCTCCCGATCTTATTGCGCAGGTAAAAGGTTATTGTAACCAGCAGGATCAGGTAAAAAGCAATCACCCCAACGCCCACCCAGAAGGGCCGGTACGGCGAGATGAACGGTACCAGGATCTGGGCCAGCGAGTAGGGCATATAAAGGTCGAGCATCAATACGCCCACATGTACCAGCGTGAATCCCACCGAAAGCAACGAAATAAATTCGTGGAAATCATACGTGAACAAGCGGTCCAGCATCCCGTCCAGATATTTACTGGTGACCGCCAACCCCAGGATGGTGGAAAACCATAAAAGCAGGTAGGCGATGATCCCGGAGGCGCGCGTTACGTACCACCAGATCTGGACGCTGTCCAACGCAAACAAAAAACGCAAATAACTTCCCAGGCTCTGTCCGGCTGGGGTCATGGCAACAATGGCGCCGATCAGGATAACCCCGATGACGAAGAAAGTGAGCAGGATGCTGATAACCACCTGCCAGGTTGAATAGGTTTTAACTTGCGTAGTTGGCTTCTGTACTGACATATGAATAATCCATGATTCCCTGGTTACCCCAGATTTTCTTTTCCTGGTCGATTGCCAGGTAGGTGAACGGTATGCCGCTGTGACGGATGATTTCTTCTGCTTCCTGTGGCCCGCCGATCAGCAAGGCCTTGGCGAATACTTCCGCCTCGTAGGCGTGCGGAGCGATTACGGTGACGCTGATCCAGTCGGAAACTGCTGGTTCCCCCGTTCGGGGATCGATGATATGGTGGCGGTTCTTCCCGGCCTGTTGCCAGACGCGTTTTGTTATTGTAGATGTTGCGATGGCGCCCGGGGCAACCTTCAAAGTAGTTAAAATGTTTTCAGGCTGGAGCGGGTCTTCCAATGCCACCGGCCACTGCGCCTGGCCTTCCAGCAACCCTACCAGGAACATATCGCCACCGGCATCCACGGCGCAGGCCCTGGAATATCCCGAAAGAATCTGTGCGGCTTGTTCGGCGATCCAGCCTTTGGCGATCCCACCCAGGTCCAACGCCATCCCGGGTGGCAGCAGGATGGTGTTATCCGATTCATTAAGGTCCATTTCAGTAAAGGATGAACGTTCACTCGCCAGCAGGGTTTCCAGCAAGGGGGATGGCCCCTGTTCACGCAGAAGCTCCATGCTTTGGTTGTAGCCGGCGCGTTTCAGGTCCGGTAGGATGGAAGGGTCAAACAGGCCGCGCGTCAGGTGGAAAAAGTGCCGGGTCAGTGCAACCACAGCGAACAGGTCAGGCGAGGCCTTGAACCTTTTTCCGGATGACTGGTTGAGTGCAGAAAGTTCACTATCCTCCGAAAAGCGTGTAAAACGACTTTCGCTCGCCCGAATGAACCTGCTTGTCTTTTCGAACCCGGCCAGCAGCTGGGCAGCCCTTCCTTCGGCTGCCAGCAGGATATCCGTGTTCATGGCCCTTAGCTGTACTGTTTCCATAATCAGGAACCGCGTGTCCTCAAAAGGGGCACCGTCTGGACGGGCTGGACCGGTTGAATGGGCTGTACATTGTTGTTCGTAGAGTTACCCGGGGCCGTGGTGGAGAAGAAGGTTGGGCCATTGTTACTGGTTCCGCCGTAGGCCTGGATGGGAGGTAAGGTGGACAGCACGGTTGGTGAGACCGATGCTGAGGTTGACTGCGACTGAACCGGCTTTGGGGAGTGTGCCAGGATAACCCACCCACCCAGGAAACTGAGCACGCTGGCAATGCCGATCCAATAACGTAGGAGCTTACGGAAAAGTTTCATAGCGACCTCTTTAATTCCCCAAGACAGTGATCTGGCCCTGGCTGTTGATCTGGATCAATCCGTGGTTTTGCAAATAAAGTAGCAACTGTTGAATCATCTGCATTTCTTGCGAGGCCTGCGCAAGCTGCTGGTTATCGCTGGCGAGGGCGGCCTGGTATTGCTGGTCACGCGCCTGATATTGGGCGACCAGACTTTGCAATTGGGCGATCTGCGCCGGGCTGGAGCCGGTGCCGGTAATGACACTGGCGGCTGCTGCTGACGCTGCGGTTGGAGAATTCGAGGCCGCCACGCCATTGGAATTGCTGGCCGCATTCACGCCGACCACCAGCATGGACAGGGCTACGATCGCAGTGATGATAAAGGCAGATAAGAATGCAACAACTTGTTTACGCATATTACTTCTCCTGTAGATTTTTTGCTTTGGAACATCTATATATGTTGGGATAAGTATGCTTACTACAATCCCGATTTTGCTCTAAACTTTTTATAGTATAAGAAATAAAGATGAACATAGGATGAATTGTCAGAATACCTGAAATCGCTTAATATCCACCCTAAAATAATAGGAAAATCGCATTTTGAGAGTGCAGGCACTCTCAAAATGCGATCTGCTCTCGAATTTTCGGATAGGCTCTAACTTATTCATCATTCGGTAATGTTTGCGTGCTACAATTTATAAATAAAATCTTAAATGGAGAGCGGATGTGCGTATTTTGTTGGTGGAAGATAATCATCGTTTGAGCGACTCGCTGCGGTTGATCCTGCAGGATGATGGGTATGCCGTCGACACTGCCTACGATGGCCCTGAGGGTGAGGAGGCCGGCATGATATCCGGTTACGATGTGATCATCCTGGATATCATGCTGCCGGGTAAAAATGGCCTGGAAGTCTGCCGCGAATTGCGTAACCGGCGTATCACCACCCCCATCCTGATGCTGACAGCCCGCGACGCCCTGGAAGACCGCGTGGTTGGTCTCGATAGCGGCGCCGATGATTACCTAGTCAAGCCTTTCGAAGTTGACGAATTGCGCGCTCGCATCCGGGCGCTGTTGCGGCGGGAATCCTCCACCAAAACCGGCGTGCTTTGCATTGCCGACCTGGAATTGGATCCTGCCACACATACCGTCCAGCGTGGTGGCCAGACGATTGATCTGACCGCCAAGGAATTTTCCATACTCGAATATTTGATGCGCCATCCCAATCGCCTGATCACGCGCGAGATGGCCGAAGAGCACCTGTGGAATTACGATCATGTTGTGGCATCCAACGTGGTGGATGTTTACATCCGCCGGTTGCGCCGGAAGATCGACGATCCCTCCCAGGTCAAACTGCTCGAAACGGTACGGGGGGCCGGCTATCGCATCCACATCCCCGAGGATCAATGAGTGCACAAAAACGGCTGAAGCTTTCAGGACGGATCGGCTCCTTTTTTCACAGCATCCGCTTCCGGCTGGTGCTGTGGTTTTCGGTCATTCTCTCGCTGGTGTTGATTGCATTCAGTGCCTTCATATATATCAATCAGAGTCGCGACATACTGGGCGAATCGGAATTCCGTCTGGAACGTAAAATGGCTGCACTCGAATTGACATTGACTGTTTCGCCTACCGGCATCATTGTTCCGCGCGGCGTTTTGCAGGATACGGATGTACTGGTCTTTACCGATGCCACCGGGCAGGTGTTGGCCAGTAACGGTCCGCTGCCTGCCAAGGATACTCTCAGCCTGGCAGCGCAAGCCAAACAGGAATACGAGCAAGGGCATAATTCTCAGGATGGGGCAGTTTCCTGGACCCAGGGGAGCAATTCCTTGCATACCAATTACATGTTCGTTACCATTCCCGTGCAGATCGGGCCGGAACTGAACGTGCTGGCCATCCTGGGCAGCCCGGCCGATCCCTACGGCCTGGAAGCCCGCCTGCAGCTGGAACTGGCAGCCGGCAGTCTGGCAACCCTGCTGATAGCCCTGCTCGGCGGCTACTGGCTGGCCGACCGGGCCATGCGCCCTGTCCACACCATCACGCAGGCTGCCCTTACGATCGGCGAGACCGATCTAAGCCGCCGGTTGAATATGAAAGGCAAGGATGAGCTGGGTGAACTGGCCGGTACATTTGACGGCATGCTGGCGCGCCTGCAGGCTGCTTTTGAACGCCAGCGCCAGTTCGTGGCGGATGCCAGCCACGAATTGCGGACTCCCCTGACCATCGTCAACCTGGAAACCAGCCGCACCCTGGCCTCTCCGCACAAGCCGGAGGATTACCGGCATGCCTTGGCCACTATCCGCAGCGAGAATGAATTCATGACCTCCCTGGTCAATGACCTGCTGACTCTGGCCCGCATGGATGCCGGCCAGGCTGCCATGCAATGCCTGCCTGTGGACCTTAGTGATGTTGCCGTCGATACCATCGAACGGCTCTCTTCGCTGGCCGCCCGCAACAGCGTTCAGCTCGAAGCCGGCGAATTGCCTGAGGCGCGTATTTTGGGCGACCGCCAGCGGCTTGTCCAGATGGTCAGCAACCTGGTCGATAACGCCATCAAATATGCCGCCGGGCAGGATAAAAAGGTATCCATCGAGACGGGCAAAACCGCCGATACCGCCTGGGTGCGTGTCTCGGATAACGGCCCGGGCATTTCCCCCGAGCACCTGCCGCACTTGTTTGACCGATTTTACCGGATTGACCAGTCTCGTACGCGTGGGTCTGAAGATGAAACTGGTCCCAAGGCGCCCAGCGGCAGCGGGCTGGGACTTTCGATTGTGCAGTGGATCGTTCAATCCCACGGCGGGGAAATCAAGGTGGAAAGTCAACCTGGAGTTGGCACCACTTTCCTGGCTAGCTTCAAGACGGTTTGACCCGTTTGCATGGCAACCATCCCAATACCCTGGCAAACCATTTGCCGGGGTATTGGTTCTTATGGGGCATTTTTGATTAAATTTTGATCTTTAATACACCCACCTGAGAAATTTCGCTATAACCCGGAAATCTCTCTGGCAAATCTAATCATGAGTTCATCGCAATTTCATCTTAAAGCTCTAAAATGGGAACATAAGGAAATGAAACCTATCAGGTGAAATTCATGGAGGTTCGTATGACGAAAAATCGTATTCTATATCTCGGATTGGTAATTTTACTGGCCGGCGTGGCCGCCCTCACCGGCGCAGCTGCCGGTGGGGCGGTAGTTTATCAGGTTATGAACCAGGTCGACACAGCCCGGCTGACTGCATCCGCCCCGGTGGTATCCATACCAGCCAGCAATAAAAGCCAGGCACAGCCTCAAACTCAGAACCAGACCCAAAGCCAGGGTACGACATTGATGGTTAATACCACCCAGATCGATACCACCATCACACAGGCGGTCAAGCAAGTTGGCCCGTCGGTAGTGACCGTGATAGGTACTATCCCGGGTCAGATGACCTTCCGCGGCATGACCAGCAACGGCACGGTCAGTGGAAGCGGCGTATTCATTTCGAGCCAGGGCTATATCATTACGAATAATCACGTAATAGAAGGCACCACGGGAGACTTGACGATTGTCCTGGCAGATGGTTCGCAGGAAACGGCCAAAATCGTTGGCGCCGATCAATATTCTGATATTGCCGTTCTGAAGACCACAGGCAAGGTCCCGGCCGTGGCGACACTGGGCAATTCGGATGTGCTCAACCCGGGCGAGACGGTTATCGCAATTGGGTCGCCCCTGGGCGATTTCAAGAACACGGTTACCGTAGGCGTGGTCAGTGCCACGGGCCGCTCGATCGATTCCGGTAACGGTTACACGATCGACAACCTGATCCAAACTGATGCAGCCATCAACCAGGGCAACTCCGGCGGGCCGCTGGTCAACCTGGCCGGACAGGTCATTGCCATCAACACCCTGATCGTGCGCAATAGCGGTGCCGGCACGGTGGCGGAAGGACTCGGCTTTGCCATCCCGATCAATACTGCCAGCACGGTCGCGCAACAGCTCATTCAATACGGCTCGATTACCCGCCCTTACCTCGGCGTCAGTTTCCAGGCCGTCTCTCCTGACATTGCCAATGCTTATAATCTACCGGTGCAATGGGGCGCGTATGTAACCGATGTAGCCGCCAACAGCCCGGCCAGCCTGGCTGGCCTGCAGCAAGGCGATATCATCACCAGTGTCGGCGGTGTCGCATTGGATGGCACGCACGACTACATCAATATACTATACAATTACAAGCCAGGCGATAAAGTGGCTTTGGTATATAACCGCAATGGTCAAAATACCACGGTGCAGGTTACCCTGGGAACCGCACCTGCTAATTAGACTAGCTTTCCCGGAACATAGTGTAGGAATAAAGCCATCCCCTGCCCAGGCAGGGGATGGCTTATTGGTGCGCCCAGCATGGGCGTTGACTTGAGAGTGAAAGTCTCTTGTAGTGGAGATTGTACTAACTGCTAGTGGAAGGCAAGGGCGTCACCGCGAGGTGGGGTCTGGAGGAAGACAGGAGCAAAACTGCGGCTTGAGGAACACAAACCCGATAGGAGGCCGTGAGGATGGGCGAGTTGACCAATAACAACGAAGCCCGTGCAATCAAGGGTCGAAGCGGTAAATCGGGCGTACGTGCATAGAAAGTCAACGTTCTTACCTGGGGAGACCTGCTGTCGGGCTACTGAAGTAGTAACCTTGACCGAGAGGACAAGCTGAGGCAGCAGGAGTCAGCAGAGGCCATATTTGTACCAGCTCGGTGAAGTCAATCCGCTGGGAAGGGCCGAACGGAAGGTGAGCCTGGAATGGAAAGTCGTTGGAATGAGCGAAGAAAGCAAATTTCCCCCGGATAGGGAAACTACTGGGTAGCGAAGCAGGTGAAGCTTGCGGGACGAAACAGAGGGCTGAGCTATTCCTGGCACAGACCATCAACAAAGGCTAGAGGGCGATGCCCTGACACTGACCGAACCACCGGATGCGGACCCGCATGTCCGGTGGTGTGAGAGGAGGACGCTAGCCCCGCCCTCCTACTCGATTAAGATATTTAGAACCCCTCCTGATTTTTTGGGTAGGTTAATTGGATCGTTCTGCCAGCGCTTTCAACGCCTGGTTCATTTCTTCAAAACCGCGCCGCGTATCGGTATCCAGTCCGTGGGCCATCAAAGGGACCAGCCAGCCGGTGTAGATTTCACGCTGTGTAAAGCGCACATGTTGCGCCCCCAGGTCTTCTATGCTGAAAATATGCTCCCCATCAAAAAGACCGGGGAGCAGGAAACGGCCCAGCCAGCGCAGCTCCCGGTTTGGCTCAGCCTTGAGTACCGTAGGTTTGAAGGTCATGCCGCTTGCACCCGAAGGCTGGATGCGCACCTCTAGGCGCGCCCCGGCTTTGGCTTGCCCCTTTGCCCGGCGGATGAAAGGGTTCCATTGCGGAAAACGGGCGAAATCAGCAAGGATTTGCCACACCTGCTCGCTGGAGGCCTGGATTTCGATTTCCGTGCAAAGCTCTTTCATTTTTGCAGCCCTCCTGATTCTGATGGCTTTCCCAAACTATTAGTATCTATCCGAAAAATATTAAGGAACCGCATTTTGGGAGTACGCGGCGAAGCCTTATACTCCCAAAATGCGAACTCCTCCTTAATTATTGGTGGTTTTCTATTCATGCCTTCCTGCGATGAGATGGTAGACGATCCCATAGTAGAAATCGCCTGCCCTGGCCAGCTGCTCCAGGGTCTTTTTCCATTGGTCCCTTTCCTCCGGGGTGATCCGGCCCTGTTCGCTCCCGGCATCTGCAAACCGTTCCAAAAGATCACGTGTATATGTCCCATAACTGTCATCGGTCCAAAGGAAGGAACGCCGCGGCAAGACCTGCAGGCCGGCCTCCCGCATGATCGGGCGAAGGCCCAACGCCAGGGTCGGCTTCATATTTCGCAGATCAGATGCCAATGTTCTCCTGAGTAGTTCATACTTTGGATAATTCAGCGTATCCGTTGCTAAATCTTGTTCGACAAAAGCCAAAGTGCCTCCAGACGCGAGCCGGGCGGCCAGCCTTTTGATCAATCCCGTGGTTTGCACATCATCCAGATAGGGCACCACCACCGATGAAATGATCAGGTCAAATTGCTCTGATGGGAATGGGAAATTGGCTTCGTCGAGCACATCCCACTGTTCCAGACGTATGTTGGGGAGGCTCTCGCCGTCGATCAAGCTTTTGGCGGCCTTGAGCATGCCTGCGCTTTTGTCGCTTGCTAGCACCACCGCCTGTTTGGTCTGGCGCGCAATCCTCCTGGAGAGCGCCGCGGTACCGCAGCCAAATTCGAAAACCGTCCGGCATTCCGGGGTTAGCAGCGGGGCGACCAGTTGCTGGAACATCTCTGCAGAAGCCGCTTCTAGGGCGCGCGCTTCCATCCGGGCGGCAGCCTGTATTACCTCCCCGCTCAGGTCAAGGTTTTTGTAATCAGGAATGGGAGCAATCATATTAGCAATGGCCTCCATTTTCTGGTCATTTTTTATAAATCTCGTATCACTGTGCCTTTGACATGCGACAGCAGTTTGCCTGCCTGCGCCGCCACGGAAAACTCGGTCACCAGTGTATTGTTGTCTTCCGTCCCTTCGTAGGCCAGCCGGGCACGCGGACTGATCTGGCTGGCTTCGCTTTCGGAAACCACGCCCGGTTGTTTGGCCGGAAACGATAGCGTGAAGTGGATGATTTGACCCTTATTGTCGAAGTAAATCGCTTGCAATTGCAGGTCGCCGGGTTGCTGGTAGATCACCAGCAGGTAATCATGGATCAATCCTTTGGTCTAGCCTGGCCAGGGCGCAAATTCCGCTCGGCTCTTGCGGAAGATAACCCTTTTATCCAGATCGTAGGAAAAAATGGTCTATTCGCCCAAGCCCTGGCCGGGTTGCCCGGAAACCGGGCCCGACCAACTTCCAATCAGGGACGGAAATCTCCCTACACCTGTATTATTTTTTCCAGGCCACTGTCAATTGGTGCAATTGCGCTTCGACTTTGGCAGCCAGCACCTGTACATCTTCTGCCTCGCCCAGCAGCCCATCAATGGCACAGCCGAGCGCGCGCAGCAGTTCGTCCCGGTCCAGCGAAGCCACCAGGGCGCGCCGGAACCCATTGCTTACTTTAGCCGGCAGCGCATCGAAGCCCCGGCCCTGGACGGCAGGTAGGCCGCGCCGCTGGCATGCCAGGCTGAGGGCATAGTCACGTACGCCGCTGATCCAGTATTCGGCCTGCCAATAACGGCCGCGCTCAATGCAAAAGCGCGCCCGTATTGCATGATGCACTGCGTAGCCAAACAGTTCTTGCGCTGGGGGTGATTGGTTGAAAGGTTTTTCCACTGCGCTGCCAAAGAGCAGCTTGAACTTCGGTCCGGTCGCGCCGAATTTGGAAGCCGGCGTGAAGGAAAGATCAAACTGAAGGCAGCCCGGCAGCAGGAACACCCGGTAGATGGAGGCCCCGCTCGGCAGATCGAACAGCATGACTGCCGCGAACTCCTCCACCAGGCTGCGCGTCCAATCCTCCAGCACCTCCGGAACAGGCACGCCATCTTCGACCGCAAAGGTCAGATCAAGGTCTGACCAGCGGTCGCCCTCAGCAAGCGCCAGCGAACCCACGACTGCCCCGGCTACGACCCGCCGGTCGGCTGCGGCCATTTGCAGCACACGCTCCCGAATGATATCGCGTTCCTTAATGCTGAACATTTTGATGCCTGAACATGCTTGCCTCTTTTGAAAAAGCCCAACCGTCTGGCCATTCTTCAGCGGTTGGCCCTGCGCTGCTCCATTGATTTGCTTTTCTTTTGAGATTCCTTTATAAAAATTGAATGGATCATCCCAAAATGTTCTTAATATTTCAAGGAATAATCTGCATTTACGGTTATCCCATAATACTGGCTGACGCAGGTATTGACCCACCAATCTGGATTCTCTGAAAGTTGTTGCAAACCTGCCGGATTGGCGAGAGAAATTGTGATGATGGAACTTTTGCCTTCCTTTTTGGCTTGCCTGATTGATTGATCCACCTTATCCCAGATGGTTGCATAGGAATTAAACCCCGGTTGTCGCATTAATTCGACATAAGTCATCCTGACTGTACTGATGATAAATAATATGCAAACGCCAAGAATAACCGCTCGCAAGGTATAGCCAGCACGGCTTCCCGACTTCGCCGCCTCGGTCTGGCTCAGCTGTCCTGCCATAGTTCCCCATACCGCCAACCCGGCAACCAGGATAAAGGTCGGGATGATATCCGTACGGTCAGGTGGGGGAGTGGATAAACCATATGCTGCAGGTACAAAACTTGCCTCAAGCAAAATTAATATAATTGGAGGCAGCCAAAGAAATACCTGTAAACCCATCCGCCTTGAAATCTCTCGGAGTTTCGCTCCCATCAACTTTCCAGACCCAAGCAATACAAAAAAAGCCAGTATCCCTGCCAGGCTCAACAACTTCACCGGGGAGACCGCAATTCCTCCGAGATACCTTTCCATGCTGACAGTTGCCATCTCAACTATTTTTAACAACCCGGGCGGAGGAGGAGAACCAGCCTGTCGGAATTTATTTCCTGGTGCCGCTATCAAAATCAGCATGGATAGTAGAGACCCAACCAACCCTGACCCAACCAGGAAAAGCAAGGTTCGTTTATGTAATGAGCCTGTCAGGACCAATACTGGAATCAAGGCAATGGCCCAAACCATAACTTGGACCGCCGAGAACGTATCATTAAAGCCACCTCCTAAGAAGGCCAAAAAGAAGGCAGTCCCCATATAAAAGAAAGGATTCTTGGGTTTCTGCCGGAGGCAAAATATAAACAGGCCTGCGAATGCAGTTGCTATTATTAGCGGTGGTATTACCGTATGCATCCCTTGTTCCCAATATAATGATTGGACAACATCTGGAGTGACGATTAATGTGGTGGATAGAAATACAGAAGATAATAAAAGAGCCAAACCCAATCGATTCTCATTGGCTAACATGAGGCTGTATAGCACATAGACCAATAAAACGAGCCAGATTATTAGAACCACCGCCGGTATAAAAGGTGTGGCGCGTACTCCCATTGGACCCATCAGGGAGTTTAGGAAATTGGCGGAAAAACGCCCGGTCCAGGTCATATACAGGTAAAACGTTCCGCCAATTACACCATGGGAATTTCCAATAACAGATGAACAATAGTCGTCTGCTATGAAGCGACTATATGATCCCAGAAAAGCGTTGGCTGCCAGGAAAACGAAAAAAACTGCAGTTCCAACAATGATGGCAGGTTGTCGCCAATGCTTCATAATTATTTTCCCTTATGCTTCGATTGGTAATCCAGACAGGTTCCAGCCTTTCGCTCCATGCTCTATTGTCAAAATCCGAATGACACGCTCTCGTATGCTCTAGCAGTAAATTGTTTAGACCAGGTCAATTTTCTTAGCTTCACTTCCATAGCAAGGCGGTTGCATGTTTGCCAATTATTATACGATAAGAAAAGGAAGACTCAATTGGTTTATCATCTGCCAATATTGACCAGAAATCCAGGTTCTCACTCCGCCATCTTCACCTTCCGGCGGAACTGGGTCTCGTACAGGCGGGCATACAGTCCCTTTTTTTCAAGCAGTTCCAGGTGCGTGCCGCGCTCGACGATCCGGCCGCGGTCCATTACCAGGATCAGATCGGCCGCCTGGATGGTGCTCAAACGGTGGGCGATGACGATGCTGGTGCGCCCGACCATCACCCGTTTGAGCGCCTCCTGGATCAGGATCTCGGATTCGCTATCCAGCGAACTGGTGGCCTCATCCAACACCAGGATGCGCGGGTCCTTCAGGATCACGCGTGCCAGTGCCAGGCGCTGCTTCTCACCTCCACTCAGACGGTAGCCGCGTTCACCCGCGATGGTTTCGTAACCATTCGGCAGCCCCATGATAAAGTCGTGAATGTTGGCTGCCCGTGCGGCTGCCACCACCTCTTCCTGGGTGGCGTCCTCGCGTGCGTACAGCAGGTTGACCCGGATCGTGTCATGGAACAGGTAGGTCTCCTGGGTGACCATGCCGATCTGGGAGGTCAGGGAAGCCAGCGTTACATCCCGCAGATCCTGGCCGTCGATCAGGATGCGCCCGCCGGTTGGGTCGTATAGCCGTGGGATCAGGTAGGTCATGGTGGTTTTGCCGGCTCCGCTGGGCCCAACCAGCGCCACCAGGCTGCCTGGTTCGGCCCGGAAGGAGATATGCTCGAGCACTTCGTCGCGCGCCTGGGTATGCACTGCCAACGCCTTGTCAACTGGATGCCTGCCATTGGCGGGTTTCCCATCCTCCTCGCCCGAAAGCACCGCCTTAACATTCTGGATCTGCCCGTAGCGGCGTACATCTTTCAGCAGGCTTTTCTCTTCAACGCTGTAGCGGAAATTGACGTCCTCAAACTCCAGTAAACCGTTTACTTTCTGCAATACGGTTGCATCGGGCTTTTCAGCCACTTCAAATGGTAGATCGATCACTTCGAAGACGCGCTCAAAGCTGACGATGGAGGTGGCGAAATCCACCGGTGCATTGGTCAGGGTCTGCAGGGAACCATACATGTTACCCAGGTAAGCGCCCAGTGCCACGATCGTGCCAATGGTCAGGGTGCTCTTGATCACCAGGTATCCGCCCACGCCGTACATCAGCGCCATCCCGATCGCGCTCAGCAGCCCAATACTGGAGAAGAAGAGCGAGCCCATAACTGCGCGGGTAATGCCGCTCTGGCGTACTTCCGCCGCCCGGTCGTTGAAGCGGGCATCCTCCTGGGCGGTCCGACCGAATAACTTGACCAGCAGGGCCCCGCTGATATTGAGCAACTCGTTCAGTACGGCATTCATTTTCGCGTTCAGGTCCAGCTGCAGGCGTGCCACATCCCGCAAACGGTTACCCAGCTGGCGCGCTGCCACCAGGAAGAAGGGTAGAATGGCAATGCTGATTAACGTCAGCCGCCACTCCAGCGTGAACATGACCACCAGTGTTGCCACGGCCTGGATCAGGCTGGTCACGATGCTGACAAATGTATTGCTGATGGCGCTTTGTGCCCCGACCACGTCGTTATTGAAACGGCTGATCAATTCTCCCACCTTGGTATGGGTGAAGAAGCTCAATGACATGCGCTGTAAATGTGCAAACAGGTTCGCTCGCAGGTCGTAGGTCACACCTTCTCCCACCCGTGCGTTTAATTGCCGGAAAAACACATTCAAACCGCTGGTTAACAGTGGGATTGCCAGCAATGCCACCACCAGCCAGGCCAATTGGTGCAAGTTCTTGTGCGGCAGAGTCTGGTCGATTAACCGTTTTAGAATCAAAGGGTTTAATAGGGACAGCCCGGAAGTTATCAGGGTGATGATGAGCATTGCCATGATCAGCCAGAAGTAAGGCCGCGCGTACCCTATGACGCGTTTCATCAGATCCCAGGTTACCTTGGGTTTCTCGTCCGTGGCATTCAGGATGCTCCAGGGACCGCCATGATGGCCACCCCCACCCCCCCCGCCACCGCCACCGCCTCGGCCCATCATATTTTTATCCCTCCATCCAGGATTTTATCAGCCGCCGGCAAGAAGAGCGGTTGGAGGATTTGCAATGCCTCAAAGACGGTCTCGCTTTGCTGCGCAGAAAGGGGGGCCAGCAGGTCAGATAACCGGGCCTGGGTGTTGATGCGGGCTTCATCCAGCACCTTCTTTCCTTCGCGAGTTAACTCCAGAGTGATTTTTCTGCGATCGGTGTCGGAATGCTGGCGCTCGACCATGGAATGCGCCACCAGCCCATCCACGATCTTGCACGCGCTCGGCGAAGTCAGACCAAGATGCCCGGCCAGGCTAAGCAGTGAAACCCCTGGATGACCTTCGATAAACATCAAGGAACGGAACAATGGCACGGTCACATCGTTAGCCCGGTGTCGGCGCATTTCGGTCCGGATGGTGCGCATGATCACCGGCACCACATCCAGGAGCTCGCGCGCAACCGTCTCTGTAGAAATATCCATAATTTATTTACCTTCCTAATTATTAGCTTATCTAATTATATCTTGATTCCACCCTGATGCAAAGCCAAAATTCCTCTGTTTAACGGTTTTCATAAAGCCGCTGGCTTTGTGAAAACCTCAATCTGACTCCCGCTGCACCTCCAGAATACGTGCGAGGGCGCGGCAGAAAAAAGAGATTTTTGGGTATGGTTGGTCGGCTGCAGCCGACCAACCATACCCAAAACCCTGTTCTGCCAAACTACTTTGTGAAAAGCGTGCCCCTGTTTTTTTTACCTCTACTTACCCGCATGGATGATGCCTGGCTCGTCCACGCAACCCAGGCGCCAGCTTCGCCCATCGCGAGCAACCAATTGTTCTGCCTCCGCCGGCCCCCAGCTGCCAACCGGGTAGACCACCAGACCTGAGCCGGCCAGCTCCTCCCAACTCTTCAGAATTGGGTCCAATAAATTCCAGGCCGCCTCGATCGAGTCGCTGCGGGTGAAAAGCGACGCATCCCCGGCCAGGGCTTCCAGCAGAAGTCGTTCATAGGCTTCTGGCAGGGAGCCGTTGAAGGATGAGCGGTAATGGAAATCCATATCCACCGAGCGCATGGCCTGCTCGATATCGGGGACTTTGGCTTCGAAGCGCAGGTGGATGCCTTCGTCTGGCTGGATGCATAGCGAAAGGATGTTGGGCGTAAAATCGCTGCCTTTGGGCAGGTGGAACATCAAGTGTGGTGGACGCTCAAACTCGATGATGATCTCGGAAGTCTTGCGCATCAACGCTTTCCCGGAACGCAAATAGAAAGGCACTCCCTGCCAGCGCCAGTTGTCGATATACAGTTTTAACGCAGCATAGGTGGGTGTCAGCGAACCCGGGGCCACTCCCTTGGCTTTCTGGTAGCCTGCGTATTGCCCGCGCACCGTATCTGTCAGAGCGATCGGGCGGATACTCTCGAGCAATTTGGCCTTCTCGTTGCGCAGGGCATCCGCGTTGAAAGAACTGGTCGGTTCCATGGCCACCAGCGCCAGCAATTGCAACAGGTGGTTCTGGAACATATCCCGCAAGATCCCGGCGCTATCATAGTAGCCCGCCCGCTCTCCCACATCCACGTCCTCGGCCACCGTTACCTGTACGTTGTTGACGTAGCGGCGGTTCCAGACCGGCTCGAAGATGGTATTGGCAAAGCGGAAGAACAGGATGTTCTGGGCGGTCTCCTTGCCCAGGTAATGGTCGATGCGATAGACCTGGCTCTCGTCGAAGACGGCGTGTACAGCCTGGTTCAGGGCTCGGGCTGAGTTCAAGTCGCGCCCGAACGGCTTTTCGATGACAACTCGCCGCCAACAAGGACTCTGGGAAGCCATTCCGGCCGCCCCCAGCGCGCTTACAACCAAGGCATAATGCTCCGGCGCAGTAGCCAGGTAATACAGCCGGTTGGCATCCTGCCCGGCGGGCGCCACCCCGCTATCTGGTTCGTGTTCCAGGGTTTGGAGAAAAGCCTCCAGTTTGGGGAAATCCTCAGGTACATCCAGGTTTCCCTGAAAGTAATAGATCAGCCGGGCAAAGTCCTCCCAGGTGGCCGGGTCGAACGTTCCCGCCGAGAATTGTGCAGTCCCCTCCTGCAGGTGTGCACGGAAAGAATCGTTCGTTAGTGGACGGCGCGCAAAGCCGACAATATGGGTGCATTCCACCAGCCGGCCTTTCTTGAAATTGTTGTATAGCGCAGGCACCAATTTGCGCCAGGTTAGATCGCCCGATGCGCCGAATATGACGATGGTAGTGGCAAACTCGCATCGCATCATGATGGCTTGGTCCTTACAGCGTGACCGCCGAACTCATTGCGCATGGCGGCCAGCAATTTGGCGGCATAACTTTCGGTCTGGCGGCTGATTAAACGCTGCTGAAGCGAGAGGGTGATGATCGGAGCAGGCACATCCAGGTCGATCGCCTCAGCCACCGTCCAGCGCCCCTCGCCGCTATCCGCCACCCAGCCTTGGAGGCTGGCCAGATCCTGGTCTTTTGATAGGGCATCCGCGGTAAGATCTAGCAGCCACGAACGCACCACGCTGCCATACCGCCAGATTTGGGCCACCTGCTCCAGGTTCAGCTCAAAATCCTTCTTGGCATGCATGATCTCGAAGCCTTCGGCGTAAGCCTGCATCAACCCATATTCGATCCCATTATGGATCATTTTGACAAAGTGACCTGCCCCCACCGGCCCAACCCGTCCCCAGCCCTTATCTTTTGCCGGAGCCAGGGTCTCGAAGATCGGGCGCAGGCTTTCCACTACTTCGGTCTCCCCGCCGATCATCAGGCTATACCCTTCTGCCAGCCCCCATACGCCTCCGCTCGTGCCGACATCCACATAATGGATGGCTTTAGCTTTGAGTGCTTCGGCCCGGCGCATGTCATCCTTGTAGAAGGTGTTTCCGCCGTCGATAATCACGTCTCCGGCTGAAAGCAGCCCGGCCAGTTCGTCCACCACGGACTCGGTTGCTGCCCCCGCTGGAACCATCAGCCAGAATACGCGAGGACCCGGCAACGCTGCAACCGCCTCATGGAGTGAAAAAACCGGCGTCAGCCCGAATTCGCTGGCGAGCTTGCGGGTCAATTCCGCCGACTGGTCCATCCCGACCACCCGTTGCCCGCCTTTGAGCAGGCGTTGGGCCATATTCCCGCCCATTTTTCCAAGTCCGATGATGGCGATATCCATGGATATTTCTCCTTTAAAATCCATCCAAAAAGAAATGGATGGAGCGCATTTTGAGATAATTCGATGAATCTGCGCAACTCAAAATACGAACTCCTTCTGAATTTTCTGATAGGTAGTTAATGCAATTTGTCCGGATTTGCTATTTTATTATCGCATAAAACCGGTTGTGCGGGGAGGAAAACCACCCCATTGAAAATAAAACATTAACAGTGCCAGCCGGTTTAGTTCAGCGATTTATAACAATACATCCTCTCTCAAGTGGAGCGGGCTGGCGGCTGCCAACCTGGCAGCCGCTTCCTTGAGAGGCCGGTCCAGTTCCGAAAGATCCGCCGGTAGGATTTCGGAGACCGGGACGGCCCTATGGGCATACTCCCAGAGAGTGGGGTCCAATAATTGGCGGTCAAAGAAAATAATATCCAGGTCAATTGGCCGGGGTGAATTCTTATCCGGAGTGCGTTTCCTTCCCAGACGGGCCTCCAGCGGCAATAGAACCCGCTGTTTGAGTAAAAGCGCATCCCTGTGTGAGACCGCCAGCACGGCCGCATTGAGGAAGTTTTGGCCCTCTCCGCCAACCGGTGCGGATTCCCACACGGAAGAAACCCGCAGGATGACCAATTCCTGGCGTAGATGCGCCATAGCCAGCGGCAGGTTATATTCCGGGTGGATGTTCGAGCCTAAAAGCAGGCAGACCTGGTGACTTGGCCTTTTCATGCTCACCGATTATTCCTAAGAACGCACTGAAAATTCAGGAGGATTGGTTCTTCTATAAATTAATTTTCGGTTAGATACTAAACCAGATGTCTTCCCCCGTCAACGTGCAGGATTTGGCCAGTGATATAGGAAGGCCCATCCAACAGGAAGATCAGAGCCTGGCCCACTTCGTCCAGGCTGGCCCAGCGCCTGGCCGGGATCTTATCCAAAAGCCCGGCGGGCGCACCAGCTTCAGGCGGCAGAACCGCGCCCAGGGCCAATCCGTTGACCGGGATGCGTGGGGCCAGCGCGACTGCCAGGGAAGTTGTCAGGGCGGCCAACCCGGCCTTGCTGATTGTATAGGCCAAATGATCGCTTCCCGGACGTAGAGCGCGCCAGTCCAGCAGGTTGATGATTTGCCCGTCTGCCTGCCGGTCGAGGCTGTGCGCGAAGGCCTGGCTGAGCAGGAATGGCGCAGTTAAATTAACCTGCATGGACTGGTTCCAGATTGCCAGATCGGTCGTTTCCCATCTGGAGTCTTCAAAAACTGCCGCATTATTTACCAGCGCGAACAGTTTCGCTTGGCGCCGGGCGCGCCCAATCAGGTCCACGCATGCCTGTGGATCGCTCAGGTCGGCCTTCAGCAGGAATGTGCGATGTCCCGAACCGGTCAGTTCATCCCGCAGGGCCTCTGCTTCGGTTTCGGAGCGGCGGTAATGCAGGAAAATATCCGCGCCGGCCTGCGCTGCCGCCAGCACCAGGGCGCGCCCAACCCGGCGCGCCCCACCGGTGATAAGTACCGCTTTTTCCTCGAGAGACATTTTTACTCCCTGTTAGCGCGTCAACCCGATGGATGTCAGGAATTCGCTCCGCAGGGATGGGTCGTTGGCATAATTGCCGCGCCAGACGGTCGTCCGGGTCAACGGCGCGGCCTCGCGCACGCCGCGCATTTCCACGCACAGATGCTGCGCTTCCAGTATAACCGCCACCCCATGCGGATGGAGTATTTCATCCATGGTATCGGCTATTTGTTGCCCGATCCTTTCCTGCACCGCAAACCGGCGCGTGAAAAGCCGCACCAGGCGGGTCAATTTGGATAATCCGATGATGTTTTCATGGGCGATGTAACCGATGTAGGCTTTCCCATAAAATGGGAAAACGTGATGCTCACAGAAGGAATAGAATTGGATTGGCCCTTCGATGACCTGGCTGTGGCTGCAATCCGGATCGCCGCGACACTCGGTATCGAAAGTTTTAAGTAATTTAGGATCGCCATCGAAGCCATCCGTGGCATCGATCAGGGCCTGGATGTAGCGCTTGGGAGTATCGATCGTCGCAGGAGTTTTCAAGTCCATTCCAAGAGAAGAGAATATCTCCGCCATATACCCTTCGTATTTACGGATTTGTTCTGGCGAAATTTGACGCTTTTTTAGCTCCCTGGTTGATTGCAAGGAGATACTTCGGTGTAAATGGTCTGTTTCCATTATGTGTTTTCTCCAATGAATTGGAATCTGCAACTTTCTCTACGCTACGGCAAATTCCAGGAACTTCAAAAACTGAGCCGACCGATGATGTTCTCTGCGGTGAATGGTCCGGGGTCACTGATCAACTGGCGGGCCGCTTTGATCTTTTTCCAAACATTCCATAATAAGACCCCCCGGAGGCGGCCCTCTTTGATGTAATATAGCACCCCGGTCTGGTAAGGCTCTTTCCAATCTGCCACCACGATGGAGCTGGGGTCCAATTCCCCCACGGCTTCATAGCCTAGCTCGAACAGATCGGAATAGAAGTATGGCAGGTGCAGGTACGGTTCGGATGCGCCGGCCATGTTTCGCCCGGCCTGCAGACCCATGCTAAGAGCATTGTCCTCGTGTTCCACCCGCATCCTTTTCCGGAGGGCTGGATTGTAGAATTCGGCCACATCTCCGGCGGCATAGATATCGGCCTGGCTGGTGAGCAGGTACTTGTCCACCACAATGCCGTCCCCGGTCAGCAGTCCAGCTGCTTTTGCCAGTGTGATGTTCGGGAGCAGCCCAATCCCGGCAACGATGGCCTGCGCAGTGAACTCCCGCCCGCTTTTGGTTTTCAAAATATATTCTTTTTGCCGTTTCTCCACTCCGGTCAGTAATTCACCTCCTGCTACTTCGACGCCTTTTTTGCGGAAGAACTCATTCAAGAACTCAGACAGATCCGGCGGGAAAACCAGTCCACCGATACCTTGCTCCGGAAAGAGCAGGCTGACGTGTTTGCCGTTCATTGCCAGGGCGGCGGCAATTTCCGAACCGATGAAGCCGGCTCCGATGACGGCAAAGCGGTCCATCTGGGTGTTCATCTCATGCAGGCGCTTGAAGTCTGCCAGCGTGCGATAATAGAGGATGTCCTCACTGCCGAAAGGCAGGCGTTTAGGCGTCCCGCCGATTGCCAGCAGGACCTTTTCTCCCTGGTAGATCTGTCCCTGCACATCCACCACCTGGCGTTCGGCTGGGTTCAGGGAAACCACTTTATGACCCAGGTGCAGGGTCAGCGCCTCTTCGGGGGTCCTGCGCCAGATGCTATCGAGCGGCTTGCCTTTCCATAAGCCCTTGCTGAGCAGCGGCCGGCCATAAGGTGGGTCGCTTTCCTCCCCGATCATGCCGATGGAGCCTTGTTGATCGATGGCGCGAATGCCGCGCACGGCCGCATCTGCAGTCATTCCACTGCCGATGATCAGATATTTATAGCTTACCATATTCAATGCCTTTTCCCGATGAGTTTTGCTATCCGAGAAATATTATATATATTTATATATAATATAATATTAATTAATGGTCGTGTCAAGACTCCTCCAGCCCTCCACTCAGAATGTTCTTACGATTGTCGTAAAGCAGGTCCCCTTTTGAATGTGTGCGGCGAAGCCGCACACATTCAAAAGGGGATTCTTCTTTAAAATATTCGTATTCGGTTGGAAAATTACTTATTCACAGGAAAGGTTACTTCCATGGTCATGCCCCAGCGCAGGCGGGGATCCGGGTTGTTCAGCAGGATGTGGACGGTATAAAGGACATCTGTGCCCTGGTCGACCGGTGTGTTGCCGATCTCCTTAACCACACCGCTCATCTTGAGGCCGGGCAGGGCATCCGCCGTGATATCGACCTTCTGCCCCAGGCTGAGCTTGACCACGTCCAGCTCGTTCAAGTCGCTGGTATCCACGTACCACTGGCTGGTATCAGCAACCGCCACCGCCCAGGTCTCCGGGCCGACCATCTGATTGGAGGAGACATTGATATCCATGATGGTGCCATCGAACGGGGCGGTGAGTTTGGATGTGTCCAGATTTGCCTGGGCGGTTTGCACGGCCAGTTGGGCTTGTTTAAGTTGGAGTAAGGCTGTCCCGGTGGCATCCGGTGGGACTATACCGCCTGTCAATGCTGCCAGGTAGACTTTGGCGTTCTCCAGCGTGGTATTGGCCAGATCCAAGTTTGCCTGGGCCTGATCTTGCTGGTTCTGGGTGGGCGCCTGCGAATAGAGGCTGTAGTAATATTGGGCCGTTTTATAAGCCTGTTGGGCGGTATACAGTGCGTTATAAGCGGCTGCCTGGTTGGCATTATTGATATACGGGCCGCCATTTGCATTATCATAGTCTGTCTGCGCCTTATCCAGATTGTGCTTGGCAAGCACATAATTGGCATAATAATTTTGGATCAGGGCATTATTTTGCCAATACTTCAGGTTGTTCAAAGCGGTTTGAACATTGGTCACGTTTGTCTGCGCTGCGGTGATGGCGAGTCTGGCGTTCGCGATCGCTTCAGGCGAAGTCAACTCGGCCAGATTCTGCTGGGCGGTGATCAGGGCTGATTCCAGGGCAATCTGGGTGGAATCCTGGACAAGGGTGGCCAGTACATCGCCTTCTTTGACCTGTTCACCCTTTTTGACCAGGATCTGGTCCACCTTGCCATTCGCTTGAAAAGCCATGTATTGGTTCCGATTCGGAACCAGGTGCCCTTCGGCAATGACCGTATTGGGCGAATCGACCGGGGTGGCCGTGGCAGAATTGGTGGCTGTGCCACTGCAAGCGTTAAGCAGCAAACCAAGCACAAGTACCAGGCTGAATATAATGGATAATTTCTTCATATTAACTCCTCTACGTATCAATCCAAAAAATTTAGATGAACCACATTTTGAGTGTTTGCGGCGAAGCCGCACACACTCAAAATGCGAACTCCTCCTGAATTTTGGGATAGGTGCAAATTTCTGACAGCGGACAGCTCTTACTCATATGCCAATACTTCCCGGATGGTCAGGCGGGCGGCATTACGCGCCGGCAGGATGCTGGCAACCGCTGAGAGCGCCAGAACCACCAGCAACCAGATGGCAAAGCCCTGGTAGGTAAAATGCACTGCGATCGGCGATTGAAAGATGGCCAGGCTAATGATATCGGAAAGCAGGTAGGTGATGGGGAAGGAAAGCAGGGCGCCGATCAACCAGGCAATCCCGCCGATCAGCACACCTTCCACGATGACGGTGCGCATCACCTCGTTATCCACGGCACCGATGGAGCGCATGATGCCGATTTCGCGTGTCCGCTCCAACACATTCATGCCCATCGTACCCATCAGACCCATCGAGCCGACCACTGCGGTGAGAAGAGCCATGATGAGCAGGAAGGTCACCAGGATGTCCAGGCTACCCGCGGCAGACTTGATGGTGGAATTGCCGGAACGCGCCGCGCTGACCGCATAGCCCTGGTCACGGAAATATTTGTCCAGCCTGTCGCTCATCATCTGCTGGTAGGCCGGGGTATGGCTATCGGTGACAACCCGGAAGGTAAAGGCATGATCTGTGGTTTGGGTGACCTGGGAAATGGTGTCATACGTGCCGTAAGCCACCGTGCCATCCTGGGAGGCGAACTTGAACAGGCCTACCACCATCCAGTTGGCCTCGTGCCCGTTGATCTTCAGGCGCAAGGTTTTGCCGGGAGCCAGGCCGGGGAATTTTGACAGGATATCTTCACTGACGGTGATGGCCTTCTGGTCGCCCGCTTCCAGCCAGCGCCCGGAGACCATAACCGGCGCGACCAGTTTGCTGTTCACCGGAGGGGCCAGGATGGTCAGTGTGTCGCCGACGGTGCCATCCGCTTTGATGGCTTCGGCGGAAGTGTAAGCCCAGCCTTCCACTGCCACCACACCCGGCACCTGCAGGGCGGTGTTTTTTACCTCATCCAGGCGGTAGGGCTGGTTAAAATCCAGGCTGACATCCGCCAGGAAATAATGACCTATGCTATCGATGTAGTCGTGCAGCGTGACGCGCACGTTGAAGACCGCAATGAAAATCGCCCCGCCCATGGTCAGCGTGAAAAGCGTAAGGATGAGGCGGCCGCGCCGGCGGAAGGTGTTGCGCAATGAGATCAGCAATGGGCGTGGGATATGCACCCCGCGCCGGGAAAGCCCGGTGGTGAACCAGACTTGGAAACGCTCGAAAGCCGACTCTGCGCAGTTTGGCCTGCAGGGGGTGTTTCTTTTGCTCCTGGAGCATATCGCCACTGAGGGCGCGCAACACGGTGATCTGTGACCCGTTCAGCACCGGGCCTAGACCGGCCAGCAGTGGCACGGCCAGGCCTACCACAATCTGGATGGCGAAAGCCAGCGGGATAATGCGGTAGCCGAGCAGGTTGAAGTTGATCATGTTGGCGATATAGGCCGCGAGGGCATAGGCGCCCTGGCCGCCCAGCGGGACGGCAATCAAAAGGGCGATCACCCCGAAGGCCAGGATGAGCACAATATACATCGTGAGGATCTGGCTGCGCCGCCCGCCGACCAGCTTCATTACGCCGATGTGGCGCAGGTGCTGGCTGAGCAGCGCGCTCGAGGGTGTTGGCAATCAGCGAACTGCTCAGGAACAGGATCAGCACCCCTAGCACCAGCAGGATGCCCAGGATGGCCTGGACGGTGGATGCCAACGGGTGCTGGTTGCTCTTATAGGAATTTGTCTGTAGAACCGAGACACCGCTCTTTGTGGCATTGTCCTTGATGGCGGCGGCCATTTGGTTCAGGGTGGCATCATCATTCTGGCCAGTCGTCAGAGTGGCATACAGGCGGTTATACAACACCGGCTGGCGCAGGTTCGACAGGCTGTCGGTGGAAATATATATGTAAGGGTCAGCCAGAAAATCTCCGGCGCCGGTGCTGGGATCCTGGACAATGCCCACCACCTTCAGAGTGCGGAGGTTGCCGTTATCCAGCAGGAACTCGAGCGAGTCGCCCACCTTTACGTTCAGGCTGTCGAGTACTTTTTTCTCGAGCAGCACCTGGTTCTTGGCTGGCCGCCCGCTGCCTGAAAGAACGTGCATCAGATTGATCTTCTGGGTGGTAAAGTTGTTGATGGCGACCATGTTGGTGGGCAGCCATTGGCTGGTGCCCGGTATTCGGGCCTGGATGCTGAAGATCCGCCTCCCCTCGGCCTGCTTGACCCCGCGCATATCCTGGATGGTCTGAATCAGCGAGCTGTTGAAGTCGTCCGTCTGCAGCTCGACGTTCATCGGGTTGTTGGCGGCATAACTGGCGCTCATATCCTGGGAGATGATCACATAGGTGCCGGTAATCACCCCGATGGAGAACACGCCCACCACAATGGAAACCACCACCAGTAGCGTGCGCGACAGGCTGCCGATCAGGTCATGCCATACTTTTCGCCAACGCGGCCGCATCATAGGTTCGCTCTTTTTTGCCGGCGGTCGGCGGCGCGGTTTTCTGCCAGGCGTATCTGGACGATGTTGCCAATGGCTTCTTCGGTTAAAGGTGAATGGCTCAGCATTTTATCGAAATCAATCCGGCGCAAGGCCACCAGTTCCACCGGCCCTTCCGGGGCGGCGCGGATGCATGCAACGGATTGGCCGCCGCGTACCAGCTCGATCTCACCGAAAAACTGGCCGTGGCCCATCCGAGCGATCGTGACACCGTCTCCCCGGCCTGGGGTACAATCCAGCACCACTTCCACTAAGCCGCTTTTGATCATGAAAAAGTAGTCAACCTGCTGGTCGGCCGGCAGGATCATGCTGTTGGGTTGGTAGGTGATATTTTCCAACATGCGGGTGGCTTCAAGCATCTGCTGGTGATCCAGCAGCGGCAGGCACTCCGCCACGGTTTCGTCGATCAATTCCCCATCCGAGATGATGATGGTACGGGTGGTGCGCTCAGTGAGAGATGGATCGTGCGTGACCATAGCGATGGTCTTGCCTTTTTTGACCAGGTTCTCGAATAAACGGATGATGACATCGGCTGAGCGACTATCCAGGTTGCCGGTGGGCTCATCCGCGCAGATGACGGGCGGGTCGTTGGCCAGGGCACGCGCAATGGCGGCGCTCTGCTGCTGCCCGGTGGAGACCGCCACGGGCAGCTTGTCGGCCTGTGCTTCCAGGCCCACCAGCTTGAGTAGTTCCATGGCGCGTTTGGGGCGCTCATTGAAGTCGTACATGCCGACGTAATCCATTGGCAGCATGACGTTTTCCAGCAGGGTCAGCATCGGCAGGAGCTGGAAGAACTGGAAGACCACACCCAGATTGCGGCCACGCCAGAGCGAACGGGCGCTTTCGGACATCTGGTAAATATCGGTGCCGCCGATAACGACATGCCCGGAGCTGGGATGGTCGATGCCGGTGATCATGTTGAGCAGGGTGGACTTGCCGCTGCCGGACTTGCCGACAATGGCGACAAATTCCCCTTTGCGCAGCACCAGGTTGATGCCCTTAAGGACGGTGAACTCGCCGGCGGTATTCTTGAAGGTCTTGACCACCTTCTGCAGCTGGATCATGGCCTGCGCGGGAACATGCAATCTTTTCATGCCCGGTGCCTTTTCTCCGGCAGGATCTCGCCGTCCTGGATGAGGATGTGGCGGGTAAAGCGCGGCGCCAGGCTGTTATCGTGCGTGACCATGATGATGGTCTTGCCCCTTTCCAGCAGGTGCTCGAAGACCTGAAAGACGTGGTCGGCCGTGACCGAGTCGAGACTGCCGGTCGGTTCATCCGCGATGATGATGGGCGGATCGTTGGCGAGGGCGCGTGCAATGGCCACGCGCTGCTGCTGGCCGCCAGAAATGAAGATGGGAAATTTTTTAGCGTGCTGCTCCAATTCGACCAGGCGCAGTAAATCCATGGCGCGCTCTCGGCTCTCGCTGCGCTTGTACAATCCGCACAGGTCCATCGGCAGCATGACGTTTTCGAGCAGGGTCAGCATGGGCAGGAGCTGGAAGGACTGGTAGACTACGCCCATATTGCGCCCGCGCCAGAGCGCCAGGGCATTCTCGCCCAGCTTGTGGATCGAGACTGCCCCGTCAATGGTATGCACGACTACTTCGCCGGTGGTGAGATGGTCGACCCCTGAGATCATATTCAGCAGGGTGGATTTGCCCGCGCCGGATTTGCCGATCACACCCAGAAATTCGGCGGGGTAGATGGAGGCGTTAATATCGCGCAACGCGGGAAACCCGCCGGCTGCGGTCTCGTATACCTTGTAGACCTGGCGGAGCTCAATCAGTGCTTTGGGAGGCTTGGTCGTGGGGAAGGTTTCGGGCTGTATGTCTTGCTGACGGACTGGCACTATATTCACTACTTGATATTTCGGGATATCTACCCGAAGATTCTACTACATCCCGGGCGCACGGCAGGAAATCTTATGCAACCTTAATAGGATAAACTTTATCTCATTATAATTTGCAAATAATGGGGGGCGGCCGTTATGTAAATCCAAAATCTGGAGATTTTCGATTCTGGGGCAGTTTGGTTCTATAATAAAAAGGCTCCGGTTTTTTAGCGGAGAATTTACTACGAGCCTGCGGAAGAGCATCAGCGGGACAGGCGTCACGAAGCCACTAATATTTATGGGCTCTTTAAGAAAAGCTTCGTGTCTTTGCCTGCACAGTGTGCGGGCACGGGTGTGCCCTGGTGGTAGCGTTCCGTTGATTTTCACATATCTACCGGAAGATCCTGGTTCTGGAATTTTCGCTGCGAGGTGAGAAATGCCGAGAAGAAAGAATAGTGATAAAAAGAAAAGCCCGATGGCCGTGAGTGTGATCGCCGTGGCAATCGTGGTGCTGTTCCTGCTGCGGCTGGTGCAGGTGTACGCGCCATTGATCCGCCATAATTTCTTCAGAGGCGGGATCAACGGGCCGCTCTTCAACGGCTTGAACCTGACGCCACTGGGCAGCGATCTTCTTTCCGCCAGCTCATACCTGGCGCTGTCACTGGCCGGCATCTTCGTGCTGATCGGCTTCCTGCGCTTGCAGCGCTGGAGCTGGGTGCTTCTGATGGCCTGGACGGGCATTTCGCTGGTCATCTCGCTGGTGGATTACTTTTACAGCCATGCCAATTTTGCCGTGATGGCTTCCAATGTCATCATCGCCTTTGCGCTCAACATCCCGAACGTGCAGCGCATCTTTGGAATAAGGAAGGATACCGATGAACCCAAAGTCTGAGCGCCCGAGCGCACTGGTTGGCACGCCCGATCTGGATCTGCTGCGAAAATTCGAGCCGGTGGTGTACTACACCAGAGGCGAGCAGGTCTACCCGGCGCTGGTGGAGCCTTATGTGGCAGATTCCGCGCTGTGGGAACACCATCCGGATGGACATGACGAACTCCTGGTAAAACACGGCCAGATGAGCATGGAGAAACTGATCGAGCCGCGCCCGGCGGCCTTTGGCAGCATCCGCTACCTGCGCTTTATCGAGCCGCTTAACCTGGGCGAGGCGGCGCAAGTGTTAAGGGACCAGGCGGCCCTGCGCCGGGAGATCGGGGAATTCTTCCACCCCGGCATCGGCCGGCTGGCACGCGGCGGTTTCCTGCCGCGCCTGGCGGATGGGCTGTTCTCGCTCTCGTTCCTGCTAAGAGGCCACCTGCCGGCGGCGGACATGGCGGCGGCCGAGCTGGATTACAACACCATAAGGGAGAAACACCCGGAGCACGTGTATTATGGACGGGTGACCCACCAGGCCGGCTGGACCATCCTGCAATACTGGTTCTTTTACTACTCCAATCCCTGGCGCTCGGGCTTCCACGGCGTCAACGACCACGAGTCGGATTGGGAGATGATCACCCTGTATTTATATGAAGAAGACGGGCAGTTGCTGCCGGAGTGGGCGGCGTACGCCTCGCATGACTTCCGGGGGGATGATCTGCGGCGGCGCTGGGACGACCAGACCGACCTGACGATTGAGAACGGCCACCCGGTGGCGCACGCCGGGGCCGGGAGCCACTCATCCTACTTTCGCAAGGGCGAGTACCAGGCGGAAGTGAACCCGCCTTTGCCGGGCTGGCTGGCGGGATTGGTCAAGGCGTGGGACAGGTTCTGGACCGAGACGCTCGGGCAGCCGGCGGTGAACGCTTTCCACGTGCCATTCGTGGATTACGCGCGTGGCGATGGGCTGCGCATCGGACCGGACGGCGCGCAGGCTTGGTCGCCGGTGCTGATCGATGAATCCACACCCTGGGTGAGCCAGTTCCGGGGCCTGTGGGGGCTGTTCGCAAAAGACCCCATTTCGGGAGAGAACGCTCCGGCCGGCCCAATGTACAACCGGGACGGTTCGCCGCGCGGCTCGTGGTACGACCCGCTGGGTTTCGCCGGTCTCGACAAAGAGCCGCCCCCCCCGCAGGCTCAGAGCATGCTGGAGCAGAACTGCCGGGAAATCACACAGCGACAGGCCGTGCTGGATCGATCAATTCCTGAAAAGGCGGAAGCGCTGCAAGCGCTGGGCATCAAGGCAAAAGGGATGGAAGGCAACCCGCACCTGGCCAAGCAATATGCGGCGCTTGAGAAGGAGATCGGAACGCTTGGCGGCGAAGTGCGAGCGCTTCGCAGGGAGAGCTCCGAAAATACGGCGCTGCTGCAGGGGCTGACCAGGCGGCTGGAGCGCTTGCGGAGCGGCGTGCAGGACAACCCGCAGGCGCACATCCACAGCCCGGCGGTGCCGGATGACCCAAGCGAGGCCCTGCGCTTCGACCGGGCGGCGGAGACCTGGGCGGCAGTGAGCCTGAGCCTGCTTCTGTTCGTGATCGCCGGGCTGATCTTCTTTGCGCCGCACTACATCTGGGCCGGCCTGGCAGTGATCCTGATGCTGTTCGTGACGGCGGAGTCGATCCTGCGCGGGGCTTTCGTGCAGACGGTGGGGCGCATTACACTGATCCTGGCAATGCTGGCGAGCGTGATCCTGGTCATCCATTTCTGGAAGGGGATCATATTGGTGGCCTTGTTGGTGATGGGGGTGTCGCTGATGGTGCAGAGGCTACGCGAGCTGACGGGATAGCATTAAATGATCATTTAACATAAAAGACACAAAGTTCCACGAATGAAGAGCTTTTTTTGTTTTTTCTTATAGAGCCTTTGTGGCCGCCTGTCCCGCGGTGCTCTTCCAAGTAAGCAGCCAGCTTGCATGACTGGCTGGAGAACTGGCTTAACGATCTACCATTATTCGAGCAGGGACAATTCTAGCCAATAGAACTGCCTAACGCTGGCCCCCAAGAAACAGGTTTTTCCTCATGTCAACATTGCGCTGCAATACTAATCCAGTTCTTTGATAGAGTTTGCAATGCCGACCTCTCCTGAATTACACGCGCTGATCAATATCGGCCTGGCAGAATTGCACGGATCAGAGAAACACATCCTCAGCAAGGAGGTTCGGCACTCCGTCTACCAGGCCTTGTGTCCCGATGTCGATGCGGGTCTGGTGGAATTCTTTGACCGGCTCAAACAATCGGAGGACGCAGGATGGCTGCACGGCTACCGTCCGTTTGCCCGCCTGATAATACTGACTGCAAAACATGCTTTACCAATCTTCGATACGTTCGCGCAACAATTCGAGACAGACTTCGAGACAGACTATGAACCTTTGCGGGAATTAATCGCCCTGCCGGGCCAAATCATAAAAGTCGCCGAGGAAGTGCCCAGCGGCGCCATCGAAATTGACGAAGCGGCGCGTCTCCAATCTGGCGATTTCTATTTAGGAACATCTGGGATGTGCGATGCTTTTACTTATCCCGTAAGTTGCGCTGGCATGGCGGCATCCCTTATCCTGGATATGCTGCTTTATGGTTATATCAACGATATTGCATATTACGCAGCCGAAGCTTGTTCGGCGATCGATGAAAATCCACGTGGAGTCTGGTTCCATAATTATTACCCAATTGGCAAAATCAATCCAGCATTCTATGCGAGCTATTTTTTGGACGAGGCGACCATCCAGGACCGTAAAACAGGCTACCCATCGATATATCTTCCCCCTATTCCAATTCGTTACGACCTTCAAAAACGGTTTGACTTCTGGCAATGGTGGCTTACCGAAGCCATCGAGGAAGCATGCGAGAGTTACACGGAATAGGACGATTTTAGTATCTTGAATCGGCCAAACACAATGTGTGTAAGGAATGGGGCAATAGCACTTCCGAAACCGGCGTGGTTGGTTTCGAGAGGCTCCGCCGAACCCCCAAATTACGGCGGCAGGCGAGCCGGGGACAGGCCCTGGCCTAGTACGCCAGGACAGACAACCCGAGTGCCAGAAATGGCGCGATAATTACAGAAGGGATTTACGGTCCCGCCTTTGCTACTGCGCACTCGGGGACACCCTAACGGGTACTTGTCCCTGCGGGACGCTCTGTGGTTCCAGGCGCAGTCGAACTGTCAGGCTGTCAAGCAAGGAGGATTTATGTCTTCGACCGGAAGGATATGCTGAATATCGTTTTTTTTGGTCTGGTTCACGCATGAAAATGTATAATTATTAGCAGGGTCGCCTTATTTACTGAAAGGAGCAAAGTATGGAACTCGGCGCATTTTCAATTAGTCTGGCTGTGAAGGATATCAAGGCTTCGAAGGCTTTTTACGAGAAACTCGGTTTCAAGGTTTTCAAGGGAGATATTTCACAGGACTGGCTGATCTTGAAAAACGGTGAGCATGCCATCGGACTTTTTCAAGGAATGTTCGATAGAAATACATTAACTTTCAACCCTGGCTGGGATAGTCATGCCCAGAAGGTGGAACCTTTCGTAGATGTGCGCGAACTCCAGAAACAATTGAAGGCGCAAGGTGTGGAAATAGTGAGCGAAGCAGACGAAAGCACGACCGGACCGGCAAGTTTTATAGTGATGGATCCAGATGGCAATCCAATCCTGGTGGATCAGCATGTCTGATCTTTGGTCGAGATAAAATCGAAAGGGAGTTCCTATGTCACATAATCAACCGGATGGTTTTCTGGCCGTTCCTGAGACAGGAACTGGGCCGGGCGTATTGGTGCTGCATGCCTGGTGGGGCTTGAACGAAACGATCAAGGTGGTCTGCACCCGCCTGGCGCAGGAAGGTTTTGTGGCCTTCGCCCCGGACCTGTATCATGGCCAGGTGGCAGACACGATCTCCGGCGCTGAGAAGCTGGGCGGCGCGCTGGATGCCAATTACATACAGGCCCGGGCGGAGGTGCAGGAGGCGGCGCGGTTTCTCAGCGAACGGGTTGGCCAAACCGACCACGGCCTGGCCGTGCTGGCCTTCTCACTGGGCGGGTTTTATGCTCTGCAGCTGGCTGCAGCCGACCCCGAACATGTCAGTTCGGTGGTGCTGTTTTACGGGACGGAGGGGACGATGGGCAGCGATTTCAGCGCCTCCCGGGCGGATTACCTGGGTCACTTTGCCGAGATGGATGTGTACGAGACACAAGCCAACGTGGACGGCTTGGAGGCTTCCCTGCGCCATGCCGGTCGCCCGGTGATTTTCTATCGCTATCCCGGTACCGGGCACTGGTTCTTCGAACCGGATCGCGTGGATGCGTATAACGCGGAAGCGGCGAGCCTGGCATGGGAACGGACGCTGGCGTTTTTGAAGCAATCCTCGCCAGCATGACCCTGTCAATTCACATCTAATTGAGCGAAAAAAACTTTCACCACGATCATGCGGAATAGCATTGTGGGACGGGCGGCAACGAAAGTGCACGAAGAAAAAAAAAGAACGAAGAGGACCTTCCTTTGTGTTCCTTAGAGTTGGTGGTTGAATATTTCCCATACAAATCGGAAGAGCCCAATTTATATTATTGGCGTGCTAAGCATCATTAAGAGCCTGTGGTTGGCTGCTTAATTGGCAAAAGTCGAAACAGATGCGCAACACCAGCTTTGCAGCTCGGAAACCGTCGTGATTTACCAGAAATGGCGCGATAATGGTAAGCTTCGCGCCATTTGCGTCACTGCGTCTGAATCCAGTTGTTGAACGGTCATTTAAAATCCAGAAATGGGAGAGTGTAATTCATGGAAGAAAAGATCCTGCTTGGGCAAGGACAAAAGGTCATCGTCATTGCGGAAGCGACATGGAAAAGCCACCTGGCGCAGGTACCGCAGCACAGCCAGTCGAGACTGAGCTTCATGACCGAGGCCCATCATCAAATTCGCTATTTCGTTGTGAAAGAGCTGGCAACCACCCAAAAAACCATTGAACCAGAATTCATTTCTGAAAAGTTGCATTTGCCGCTTGACCAGGTGAAATCCATCCTGGAAGAATTGGAAAGAAAACTATTTTTCCTCGTACGGAATGAACAAGGGGCAGTGGCCTGGGCGTATCCGGTCACTGTGGAATTTACACCGCATAAATTAAATTTTAGCAGCGGGGAACGCCTTTACGGTGCTTGAGCAGAAGACGCCATAGCGGCGCCCTTCGTGCAAGGGCAATTACGGAAAGAATATGTTTCCATCGAAGTGGAAACCAAGTGTAGCCATTGCGGTCAATCTATCCACTTTACCATCGACAGCAATATGCAGGTTTCGGCCCGGGAATCAGACGCAAACCCATTGGTGTTTATGCCAGATGTGGATTGGGATCATTTTGCAGAACAAACCATCATTGATCCGTACTGAAGAAATTCCATTTTCTTCTGGTCAGAAGAACACGCAAGAGAATATCGAACGAATAAAAAGCAGGTGAATGGAGTGTACTTAACGCTGGCACAATGCGCATATATGACCCCCATTACACAAAGCGCCCTGTTCGCCTTTAAGAAGACACCCGATGAGCAATTAATCGGCACAGGCCATCCCGAATCCCCAAAATAAGGAAACTACCATGCATATGGAATCATTTAATGATCCCCAGATGGGCGTCAGCGGCCTCAAGCCGGACGGCTGGAGCCAGCCTGAGCTGGGGCTGTGGGTGCGGCTGAGCGACCAGGCCGTTCTGTTCCAGCGCGGCATCCCGAATATCACCGGCGAACAGGTGAGACTAAGCCTGCTCCCGCAGTTCGACCTGCCCAGGCTGCGCGAAGCGAGCGGGCGGCACAAGACGGCCGCGTTCGAATGGGAACTTTTTCAGGCGGAGGCCAAGGGACCGGAAGGTGAGCCGTTGTTCGTCGATGCGGCGCTGGCGCAGGCCGGGGAATGGGCTTACATCGTGCTGGTGACCGGCGCGGCTCCGGCCTCCCGGGAGCTGCATGAGCAGGTTTTCCTGCCAGCGTTGGAGGCACTGGTGCCGGTCTATATGGGAGAGGATGCGGGGCTGGTTGCACAGGAACGGGTGGAAAAATATGCCGGCGCTGTGCAGAACTTGCGGGCTGGCATGAAATCCAACCTGACCGTGCCAACCGATTGGGTTTCGGACCAGATGAAAGGCTTGGCGATGCCGCCTGCCCAGAAAGCGGTCGACCCGGACTGCAAACTGATCCCGCTGCCCAAACCAGAACCATCCATCCTGAAAAAGCCCAATCTGCTGGAATGCATCGCCGACCGCAAAAGCCGGCGCAAATATAACGCCGCGGACCTGACGCTGGAAGAACTTGGCTACCTGCTATGGGCCACCCAGGGCGTGCGCAAGGCGCTGCCCGGAGGGCGGCACTACCGCACGGTGCCATCGGGCGGCTCACGTCATTCCTTCGAGACCTACCTGGTGGTCCAACATGTGGAAGGGCTGAAGCCCGGCGTCTACCGCTACCTGCCGTTCGACCACAAGCTGGCTTTTCTATTTCCGGAGGAAAATCTGCCGGAAAAGATGACCGTCCTGGCCTCCAACCAACCCTTCGTGGGCAATTCGGCGGTCTGCTTCATCTGGAGTTCGATCCCGTACCGGATGGAATGGCGCTATGGGCTCGATTCGGAACGGGTCATCCTGATGGATGTGGGGCACGTCTGCCAGAACCTGTACCTGGCGGCCGAGTCGATCGGCTGCGGCACCTGCGGCGTGGCGGCCTATCAACAAAATGAATTGGACGTATTCCTTGGCCTGGATGGCAGGGATGAATTCGTGATCTATCTGGCGCCGGTTGGGAAAGTGGGATAGGCAAAGGACGATAGTGATTGAGGATGCGCATTTATTTCGCACGCCATGGAGAAAGCCAAGCTAATCTCCGGCATGAGATCTCCAACCGGGGCCTACGGCATGGGCTGACGTCGAATGGATGTGCCCAGGCGCAGGCTCTGACGGCCGGGCTGGAGGGGCGGGGAATCACGCAGATCTATTCCAGCCCGCTCTTGCGTGCCATCGAAACCAGTGCGATCGTAGCCGAGCGGCTGGGAGTCGCTTACGAAATCAGCCAGGCGTTATGCGAATTTGATTGCGGTATTCTGGAAGGCCGCTCGGATGAGCGGGCTTGGCAAACCTGGCAGGAATTGTGGGAGGCCTGGACGATCCGGCATGACTGGGAGTGGCGGATCGAGGGCGGGGAAAGCTTCCGCGATATCCAGGGACGCTTCGAGCCATTTATCGATGGATTGGTGCAGCAGTATGGCGATAGCGACATCAATCTAGCCTGTGTGGCGCATGGCGGCCTCTATTCGATGATGCTTCCGGTGGTGCTGAAGAACGTCAGCGCGGAACTTGTTTCACAATATGGCTTCGATTATACGGCCTGCGTTGTTGCGGAATGGTGCCCGGCCGGATTAGTTTGCGTGAAATGGAATGGGCATAGAATGGACGAGCCTGGAGACCCTGCCTGGCAGGAGTCATGACAACAGCAGGGAGGGCATATTTGAGGCATGCTTTTGCCAGTATGCTGCGCCCTGCAAATCTCCTAGTACATTGGGTCTCTGCGGTAAAATACTTTTTTCCAAGAGATATCGGTACCGATTACAGGAGCCAGATATAAATGAACACAACCATTTCCTCCACCATGCAGGCCGTGCAATTGGATCAGCCGGGCGGCAAATTAATTGTGCGCGCAGTGCATGTGCCGCAACCCCAGGCGGGACAGGTGCTCATCCGCATGGCCGCCGCGCCGATCAACCCTTCAGACCTGGGCGCGCTGATGGGCTACAGTTATTCCGGCGAACGTACCTATCCGATCACCCCGGGTCTGGAGGGCAGCGGCCGGGTGGTTGCCGCCGGGGGCGGGCCGATGGGGCGCCTTTTGATGGGACGGCGAGTGGCCTGTGCGGCCGCGCTGGATGGCAAAGGAACCTGGGCAGAATACATGCTTACTACGGCACAGTCGTGTATTCCGCTCAATAAGAATGTCAGCCTGGAACAGGGTGCGATGGCCTTGACCAACCCGTTGACCGCCCTGGCGATCTTTGAGATTGCCAAACGCGGCCGGCACCCCGCCATGGTCAGTACCGCCGCGGCCAGTGCGCTGGGCGGCATGCTGCTGCGGATGGGAAAGCGCCGCACCCTTCCGATCATCCACGTGGTGCGGCGACCGGAACAGGCGGAGCTGCTGCATAGCCGCGGCGCTGAATATGTGCTGAACAGTAGCGCAGCAGATTTCCCTGGGCAGTTGCAGGAATTGGCGGAAAAATTGCACGCGACGCTTATCCTGGATGCGATCGGCGGGGTGATGACGAAGACGCTGGCCGAGGCTGCGCCGTTCGGCAGCACCATCCTGATGTATTCGCGTCTGTCGTTGGAAGATAGCTTGATCGATGCACGCACAGCGCTGGTCAAGCACTTACATTTTGAAGGCTGGTTCCTGCCCAACTGGATCCGCGCAAAGAATTTGCTGCAGATATTGCTAATATCCCAGCAGGTACAGGCTCTGCTGGGGAGCGACCTGCAATCCAGCATTGCCCGACGCCTGCCGCTCTCGGCCGCACAACAGGCGCTCGAAGCATATACCGGTAACCTGGGGGCGGGCAAAATCCTGTTGGTGGCAGATCCGCAGGAAGTACCGTTGGATGAGTGAAAATAGAACATGGATACTGCAGATTCCAGTCGATTTTCATGAACCAAACCACAAAAAATCTGCGTGTATCCGTATTTTCTGCGCTGATCCGCGTGGGATTTTCTGGATGTACCGCAGGGCATAATCTATTATGAATACCGACCAGGATGCTTATAACGAACTTTGTTATTACACCCTTCCGCTTGGCGACCCGGCGTTTATTCACCAGCACGTCGTGGATGCCTTTGCTGCACAGACATGGAGTGAAAATGACAAGCCGATCAAGCTGACCTTTGCACTGGTTGGCCTTTTCCTATATACAGAGAAGCAGTTTACCGGCCGGCAGGTGCAACTGGCGCATATGCAGCTGGCGCGCGAAAAGCAGCTCTGGCCGGTCCTTGTACTGCCAACCAGACGCGGCGAAATTACGGTCAGGGATGTGCTGGTTTCTCCGCCAGGTCCCGCCCGTGACGAAATGATCCATGGCTGGTGCGTTTCCGTCTGGAATGCTTTTTCTGAGGATCATTCCATTGTTTCGGAGTTTCTCAGCCAGCACGGGATTATTTGAAGAGGCAAGGCGTACTTATGGAATGGCTTATCTGCGTGCAGGAAAATTTCAAATGACTGCCGGATGGTTCTACTTCAGCTTCGTGGCGCTTTACCTGGTGCATATGCAAGAAGAATATTGGACCGGTTTCACACATAAATTGCCTCCGCCGCGCCTGGTTGGCAGCTTTGCCGATCGCGGCTTTTGGGTTTTGAACCCCTTCCTGTTGAGTTTCGCCACTGCGGTGGGTGTGGCCAATTTGATGGGTGCCACCTGGGCCATTTTTTGGGTGGCGCTCTGGGCTTCCATCTGTTTATGGAATGCGGCAGCGCATGGACTGTGGAGTTTTTTCACGCGCGCCTACCAACCCGGCCTGATCAGCGGTTTATTGTATGGGCTGTTATTTGCAGTTTGGGCATGGCTTTTGAAAATGCAGGGAAATGTCGATTGGGCTGTTTTCTGGCCGACCTTGCTGCTCGGGCTGGGGATATCTCTCGTCCTGGCCGGTTTTGCTTATTTTGGAAGACGGATTTTGCGGTAGGAGAATTTATCTGTCTCGGCGGCGGCGACTCGACCGTCGCTTCATTAGGACTTGATGACTATGGCGAACCTGTACAGGATTTCAAACGCCATGCGCATCTAGGCATAGGTTGGAGTAAAATGCTTTGGAGCAAAAACGGGAAATCTTAAGGAGGCAAAAATGTTGCAGGGTCTGCGAACCGTCATCTACCATGTTGAAAATTTGGATAAAGCGAAAGCCTGGTATGCAGGGCTTCTTGGCATTAAGCCATATTTTGATGAGCCGTTTTATGTAGGCTTTAATGTGGGCGGCTTCGAGTTGGGACTTGACCCTGACATGAAAGGGGTGACGAAAGGCAGCAACGCTGTGGCTTATTGGGGCGTGCGGGATATAAAGGCTTCCTACCAGAGAGTTTTGGGGCTTGGTGCGCAGCCAAATACGGAAGTAACGGATGTCGGCGGTGATATCCGCGTGGCCACTGTGAAAGATCCTTTCGGGAATATCCTGGGCCTGATCGAAAATCCGCATTTCAAAATAGACAGCGAAGCATAGCCAGACACCTGTTGGGGTAGTAGCTATATGAGCTAATATTACGAATTTTTGGCGAATGCGTTTTCAGGAATAAGGAGTTGAATCGATGGAAGGAACCATTCTTTCCCTAGAAAATCAGGCCATGGAACGCTGGCGCAACGGAGATCCGTGGGGTTTTGTGGAACTGAGCGCTGAGGATATCGTCTACATCGATCCCGGCCTGGCCAGCCCCATCATTGGCTTGGAACCGTACAAGGCTTACATGCAGAAGGTGGAAGGGCAAATCCATTACCAGGGATCGGAATTCATCCATCCCAAAGTGGTCATGGTGGGGGAAGCGGCGGTGCTATCGTATAACTATCGCTCCAGTGAGCTTTCGCCGGATGGGATTGTGCTCAGCCAGACTCCCTGGAATGCCACGGAAGTGTACTTCCGGCAGGAAGGGCAATGGAAGATCGTGCACACGCATTGGTCGTTTATCCATCACAAACTCCCCGAGAGCCTCGAAGTACCCCTGCCGCTGCAGCTTTCCCAGCGGGACCATTCAGGCGTGTTGGGCCAGATCATGGCGCTTGAATCGGCCGCTATGGAGCGCTGGCGCAAGGGCGACCCGTGGGGGTTTATCGATCTTTACGCCCCGGACGCAACCTATTTCGACACGGGTACACCACAGCGCCTGATTGGGCAGGCTTTGCGGACCGAGCTGGCGAAGCGTCGGGGCCAGATCTTTTATGATGTGATGGAGTTTATTGCTCCGAGTGTCCAGGTGCTGGGGGATCTGGCGGTATTGTTCTACCGCTTCTTCTCCACCCGGCTGAATCCGGATGGCTCCATCGCCAGCCGCACCCCCTGGAACTGCAGCGAAGTCTATGCACGCATGGATGGCAATTGGCGCATCCTACACAACCACTGGTCGTTCATCCAGGGGTTGCTGCAGTGAGGTAGCTTTTTTAGATCGGGTTGCGGGGGAAACTGGCCGGATATTAGGAAGATTGCGTCGCTTTCCTACTCAAAGCGTGGATAGAAATTATTACCGGTTTTTGTATATTCAAATCCATCCGTTCGTGATCATCTCCATAAAGAGATTTGGATTGAAACTCGAGCATATATGAACTGATAATATTGACCGAGTTGCATCCTCCTTGGACACAGGTTCGGAAACTATATATTCTGTATAATAAACGGTAGAATATATAAGCCTTCCCGGGATGCATGGATTGAAATTCCTTTGCAGAATATGTTACGACTCGTAAAGTTGCTTTTTCATAGAGGCTTGGATAGAACCTTTACATTTTTATTTTTTTTTCAAAAGCTCATTACGTCGCATCCCCGAAGCATGGATAGAAACATAATTAAGGTTGAGGTTCTTTTTCTAGCAGAAATTGGAGCATGGCGCAATAGGTTTTTGCTGGTTTTCCCGTAAAGAATTAATCTGGCAGGAAGATCGTTGTCACTCTCGTGATTTTCCAGATTAGTTCCTTATCGCAATTGATTAATTGGTCAAACTTATATGACCGGGATATGGGACTTTGAAAGATCACCAAGAGGAGTTTTATTAATGGCAATTTTCTCGAGCTGCTGAATCCATCAAAACGATGCGATCAACAGCGGCTTGATCCGGCAAGGGCGGCTGCCAAAATTCCGGCCGCACGGAGACTGGCCGGGGCAGTTGCAAGCCGCTGACACAAACCACCTAAAATTCGCTATAATCGAGCAGGAGACTTTTATCAGGTATATGAGAACTTTCTTCCGGTTTGGATGGATGACTACAGTTCTCGTGCTCTTAATGTTTGCAGTGGTTATTTTTGGGACCATTCGTGTATTTGCCGCGGGGGACCAGCCTCCCGGCCCTGACCGCTATGCAGTCATTACTGAGCAAACCACTACCTATGAATGGTGGCTTTCGAGTTATTCTGATAACTCGGTCGTTTGTACCATCGATATTGATCATGATGGGCTGCCTACCGGTGGGGATATTTTCAAAACCTGTGGCCAGGCTGTATACGATGAATGGGCTGCAACCCAGCCTTGCCCGCAGGTTGGTTCGTGCGATGGCTACTATTTGCAGTTTGTTAAGTCCTACCCCTCTGAGCGCAAAGTTGGTGAGCAACAGCCGCCGCCGGTCGTCTGGGTGACACTGGATGGGTGTGTTCCATACCGGTCAACCTTCCGTTGCGATAATCTGCCAACCCTGGTACTGACCGGCGAAGAACCTTTGCCGGGAGAGCAAATTACCGGCCTGGCTGGCATTATCGATGGCAAGTCCTTTACCTGTGACCCGGTTTGCCAGGTGGACTTGGCGCCTACGGATGATAATGGTTCAACTTTGCAGTTCTGGGCCAATTCCAGCTATGGGGATAGCAGTGAAGTGTTCCAGGCGCGTGTGCGGGTGGCCAGATCCAGCGATCCTTCCGATCCGGCCTGGTATGCCGATGTGTTGAGCAGCCAGTGGCGTGGCGACACACTTGCAGGTTGTTCACAGGCCTGGAACAAGTTCCCCCCGGTTGGAGGGACTCCCGATTGGCTGACCACCCCGCAACAGTCCAGCGACCTGGCCACGAATGTTTCGTACGAATATCTGGCGGCTGCCTTGATCAAACAGAATGTGGTGGATGCCTCTTCATGCGATTCAGGCGGCCTGCTGGCGAACGGTCTCGCCAATACGTGTGGGTTGGAGATAGCCCGTCCGGCAGTCTATGATTGGCAGAACCGTTTTGATGATCTTATTTATTCGGCCGCCCAGCAGACGGGTGTTCCGGCGCCATTGTTGAAGAATATATTTGCGCGTGAGAGCCAGTTCTGGCCGGGCACGGATGTCGGCCACCCGGAGGCCGGGTTGGGACAAATGACCGATGGCGGAGCGGATGTTGTCCTGACCTGGAATCCATCCTTTTTTGAACAGTTCTGTCCAACGGTGTTGGATCAATCGGTTTGTAAAAACAAAATTTACCCGAAGCCGGCCGATAGCTGGCGAAGCCTTGCCTTGAACGAAACCGATCGAGCCACCTTGCGCGATGCGCTTATCAAAAGCGTTGATGCAGTATGTCCGGATTGTTCGATGGGGATTGACATGAATAAAGCGAATTATAGCGTGGGGGTGTTTGCCCAGACGCTGATTGCAAATTGCGAACAGGCCGGCCAGGTAATTAATCTGAACTATAGCAAGGTAGCCGGGGATGCCGCCAGTTATGAAGACCTGTGGCGCTTCACATTGGTAAACTATAATGCCGGGCCAGGTTGCCTGGGCCTGGCCGTGGATAAAACCAACCGGTTGGGCGAGCCGTTGGATTGGGAGCATTTATCATCCCACCTCACGCCGGCATGCTCGGGAGCGCTGGATTACGTTAATGCTGTCAGCAGCCCGGTCCAATTGCCAACCCCAACGGATATCCCAACAGAGCCGCCGACTGCAATAGCGACTGAAATCCCGACTGCAACACCCTCCCCATAAAAATCTCGTAACTGGCAACCTGTCTGCCGGAATTAGTGGGGAGTAATTTCTATTGCGCGCCCCTTGAGAGACGGGGCGAGGAGTGGAGTGAATTACCGAATATTCTCGACCATTCTAAATGCTTTATATCCAGCCCCAAGTTCTTCTTTTTCTACCCAGAGCGAAGCGAATGGGCGTGATTCAGAGATTGAGAACACAAGGCTTATATATTTTGTGAAAGTTTTGGAATATTTTCCTTTGGGAGTTGCGCGAACAGCGGATTCTCTTTACAATAGAGTTGCTCTACTATATAAAGGAGAACCGATGACTGAACCTGAACGCGCTGCCCTAGACCACATTCGCCAGGTGGTGGATTCTGTGATCGGCGTACGGAACCTCCCTGATGCCCTTCCTGCGGAACCAACCACATCCGTTCCGGATACCCTCCCGCCAGATACTAACACACTCACGCCTGACCCGCTCCCGCCAGATACTAACACACCCACGCCTGACCCGCTCCCGCCTGCCACGAATGCCTCCATTCTGCCGGTACCCTACATTTCCCAACTGGGCGCCGGCTCGGACCAGTTTATCGATACCGGTGCGGCAACTGGCGCCATGCTGCTGCAGGCGTATACTGATTTAACTATTACACCGGCTGAATTTTATAAACAAACCGGTCAGGTTGGGGAAGTGCCGCTCTCGTTCGCGCAGATCTCGAACACAGTGAGCGCCAAAGGCCTGCCGGTCGAATTACGCAGCGGCTTGAAACTTGCCGATCTGTGCTATATACTTTTCAGCGGCCGACCGGTGGTCGCCCTCGTTGACCACACCATATTACAGGCAGCCGGGCTGACGCGTGAAAAGTTCGATGGGCCGCATTTCCTTGTGGTCCTGGGCATGGATGTGGAACAAGCCTTTGTTCACGATCCGCTGCGCAAGGATAGCTCCGGTCAGGCGCAGGGCATTCCCTGGCTGATTTTCTACCAGGCCTGGACCCAGCCCCAGGACTATGAGCGCGCCATCCTGGTGCCGCGCCTGCAACTGGTCCGGCGGGTGCGCGTCACCGCCAACCTGCTCAATGTGTATTCACAGCCTAGCGCCAATGCCCTGCTGGCCGGAACGGTCGGCCTGGGGGAACTCTTCGAGATCACGACCCAGAATAATGGCTGGGGAAAAATCGGTGTAGACCGCTGGATTAGCCTCAGTTACACGGCAGATATTTGAGATCAAACGACCCGGCCTTTTCGAAAAGCCGGGTTCTTTTTCATGCTCTTCCCAATTCGAGATTTTATCGATGTTGTATTTGTAGGGGCGAACCTGTATGTTCGCCCTTTTCATTGGATTGATTATTACATGGGCTGACATGCAGGTCGGCTCCCTGCCTTTATCGGCGATATAGACCGTGGCTCTCTATATACTCGTACACCTTCTCCGGCAAAAAATAACGGAAAGGCCGTCCCTCGGCGATGCGCGCACGAATTTCGCGTGCCGCGATATCGAGCAACGGTGCTTCCACGAAGCGCACTTTGGCGCTTAGCCCTGGCAGGCTCTCCTCCAGCGTGGCCAGTTCGATTGTGTCACCCGGGCGGCGCATCACGCCGATCAGGCTGCAGGCGGATACGAGATCGTCCGGGCGGTGCCAGGTAGGCAAAGTACGTAAAGAATCCCCGCCCATCAGGTAAACCATCTTCATCCCGGGGTATTCAGCGGCCAGCAGGCTGACCGTATCCTGAGCATATTGTGGGCCGGGGCGGTTCAATTCCACGCTGGATAGCTCGAATTGTGGATCGTTGGCGATGGCAAGCCGCACCATTTCCAGGCGTTCTGCCAGTGGGGTAATCGATTGGCCTTGTTTGTGGGGCGGATCAGGCGTCAAAACCCACAGCAGCCGTTCAAGGCCAAGTTGTGCGCGTGCTTCTGCTGCCAGGATCAAGTGACCCAGGTGAGGCGGGTCGAAAGTCCCACCGAAGATGCCCATGCTTTGCATGCGCAAAGTATATCATTTTTGGATTCTCGGCCGGGCTGAAGGTGGCGTTTTGGCTGAAATATAACCAACCGTCGGTGCAATTAATGGATTATTATTGGGGTGTTGACTTTTTGTATTTATCCTGAAATTACAGAAGAACCGCCTTTACTAAAAATGCGAACTTCCGCTATATTCGGAAAGATTCTTATTAATTCAATGGGACGTTTGGAGAAAATATGGCTAACCTTCAACAATATTCACAACAGGATCCAAAATGGAGCGCAAAACTGCTCGGGTTTGATCACGCCATCACCATCGGAGCTGCTGGCTGCTTGCTCACGAGTATGGCGATGGTCTGTTCCGTCTATGGGTTTACCGAGACCCCCGACTCGTTGAATGATAAGATGAAAGCTGTTCAGGGCTTCCAGGGGCCGCTGATCCTACCATCTTCAATTCCTCAGGCGCTCCCGGGGATGGTCTATGCCAATTATATCCAATCCATGAATCAACCAGCGCCACTGGCTGAAATTGATGCATCTCTCGCGCAGGGCCAGCCGGTCATTGTGGAAGTGGACTTCTCACCTGCGCCGGGTCTCCAGAATCACTGGATTGTGCTGGTTTCCAAACAGGGCAGCGATTATGCCATTGCCGACCCGTGGCCGCAACCTGTGGATGCGAAAGCGGTTACTCTGACCTCTCGCTACGGTTTTGGGGGCGCTCCCTCCCAGATAATTAAAGCCGCCCTCTGGCTGAACGGTCCGGCCGGCCCGGTAACTCCGCCTGTCTCACCCAATCTGGATACCAGCGTGGTAGCCAGTTTCAAAGTCTATGCCACGGCCGATGGCCTGGCCATCCGCTCACAGACTCTGGTCTCGGATGCCACCCTGATCGAACGCGCTCCGCTGAACACCGCCTTTTCCGTGCTGGAAGCGGATGCCATTGCCCGGCCGTTGATCGGCCAGGTCAATCAATGGCTGCCCGTCAAAGCCGCCGATGGGACGCTTGGATACGTGGCGGCCTGGTATGTATCGCTGACGAGCCAAACCCTGCCGGCGGCCACCAATCCTGCTCCGGCCCCTGCCGACGTACCTGCGCCGGTACTGGTGGTCAATACCACTTCGGCGGGCATTGCTTTGCGTTCTGCACCGCTGGTATCGTTTGCGACTTTGATCAAGTATTTACCGTTGAGCGCCCAGTTGCAGGTAGTGGAGGATGCCACCGTTGCGCAAGGGAAAATTGGCGTTTTGAACCAATGGTTGCAGGTGCAGGACATCACCGGGAAGGTTGGCCTGGTGGCAGGCGATTGCGTCGCCCTCAGTACCGGCCAGGCTGCTCTTGGGACGGTCCCACAAACCACCCCGGCCCCTCTCCCGGCTGCGGATACTACGGATGCCGCGCTCCTCCTGCGTGTCACCCAGGATGGCCTGGCCCTTCGCAGCGCGCCGGTCATCACGGATGCCACGCTGATTAAACACCTGGCGCTCGGCACCGAACTGGTTGCCACCGAAGCGATGCAGGTAGCCCTCCCGAAGATTGGCCAGGTTGGCGATTGGATCCAGGTGCGCGATGTGACCGGCGCGCAGGGCTACGTTGCTGCCTGGTATGTCATCCAGCGCCCGGCTGACCCGCTGCCTCCACCCGGAGCGCCTTCTTCATAAAATACTGTTTGGATACTTATAAAAGACTAATCATTTCTTTACCAGTTCTATATACTCGTTGTGTATACTATTTAATGAAATGTTTTTGATGGTGAGTGATGTTCGAAAAAAGCCTCTTGAACCTTGGCTTGTCGAAATAACCTCATAAGTATCTATCCGAAAATTATCGAAGAACCGCATTTTTAGAGCGTCCGGTCGCATAGCAAACCCGAAGGGGGGGAAGCCATACACTCTAAAAATGTGAACTTCCCTCTTAATTTTTGGACAGATTCTAGAATAAAAGGAGTACATGGTATGAAGGCAGTTTGGAAATGGGTTATTGGTATTGTTGTTGTTCTGGTGATCCTGGCACTCGTTGTGGGTGGCGCATTTTTGCTTCGTTCCCGCATGATGAATGCTACTGCTTTTGCCACCAGGGTCGTCCGTCCTGGCACGCAGCTCCCTGGCAATCGGCTGCCTGCCCCCAATAATGGTACCAATGGTAATGGCAATAACGGGAATGTCATCCGGCGCTTCCCAGGTATGATGCCTTATGGGCGCATGGGCGGACGCTATGGCGGTGGCTTTGGCATGATGGGCGTTGGTAGGATGATGCCTTTCGGCGGACTCTTCGGAGGCCTGGTCTCGCTTGGTTTACTGGTCTTGATCATACTTGGCATTATCTGGCTGGTTGGGAGCTTGCGCAGACCGGTCATGTTCGCTGCTGCGCCTGTTGCAGCAGTTAGTCCGGTTGTCCCGGCCGTGGCAACTCACCCCTGCCAGAAATGTGCTGAACCGGTTCAGGAAAATTGGAAATTCTGTCCGAATTGTGGCGAGAAAGTCTGATCTTTCCCCACCCAATCGCGCCAATAACGTTCTGGCCTCCGGCAAGCTTGCCCGGAGGCCAGAACTGTTTTTAAGGTAAATATCCAAAAAAATCCCCGCGGATTCGTATTCTATTTCTCTGGCCTGGTTGCAGGATCAATCTGGAAATACTTTGCCGGGGTTCAGGATGTTGAGCGGGTCCAACGCCTGTTTAATGCGTTTCTGCATTTCGATCGAAAGCGGTCCCAGTGCGTCCTCCAGGTAGGGACGTTTGAGCGTGCCCACGCCGTGTTCCCCCGAGAGTGTCCCGCCCAATTCCAGAGCGGTTGCGAACTCTTCTTTGACCATTTGCCCCACTTTGGCCCATTGTTCCGGGTCACGTTTATCAAACAGGATATTGGGATGCAGGTTGCCGTCCCCGGCGTGCCCAAAAATGACGATCGGCAGGCCATATTTTGCGCTGATTGCTTTCAGGTGCCACACGGCCTCGGGGATGGCGCTGCGCGGCACGGTGATATCCTCGCCAAGTTTATTGGGGGTACGGCGTGCCAGTGCTGCCGTGACAGACCGGCGGCCTTCCCATAAATTGGAACGTTCCAACTCATTTTTGGCCACCTTCACCTGCCGGGCACCCTGCGCCTTGCAGATCCTGGCAGTCGCTTCGATTTCGCTTAAAACAAACGTCTCGTCTGAACCATCGCTTTCAATGATCAGGATGGCTTCCACATCCAGCGGCAGGCCCAGGTGCATGGATTCTTCGGTGCAGGCAATGGCGGTCTCATCCATCAATTCCAGCGCGGCCGGAACGATACCTTCCGTCAGGATGGCGTTGACCGTTCTGGAAGCATCCTCCAGGGAAGGGAATTCCACCAGGGCAGTGCGCACGAATTTCGGCTTGGCGGTCAGGCGCAGCAAGGCTTCGGTGATCACACCCAAAGTTCCCTCCGAGCCGGTGAAGAGCGCCAGCATGTCATAGCCGACCACATCTTTGATGCACTTGTTGCCAGCCTGCAGCACACGCCCGTCTGCCAGCACCACAGTCAGACCGAGCACGTAATTGCCGGTCACACCATATTTAAGGCAGCGTGGCCCGCCGGCGTTGCAGGCGATATTCCCGCCAATGGTCGACTCGCGGATGCTGGATGGATCGGGTGGGTAGAATAGCCCGAGCTTTTCCACCGCTGTCTGCATGTCCGCCGTGACTACGCCCGCCTCCACCCGCACAGTTGCATTCGCTTGATCGATCTCCAGGATACGGTTCATGCGTGTCATGGCCAGCACGATTCCTCCCATGGACGGCACCGACCCGCCTGCCAGCCCCGACCCCATCCCCCGCGATACCAGCGGTATACGGCTCTGGGCAGCTAGCTTAACCACCTGGCTGACCTGTTCCGTTGTGCGCGGCAGCACCACCACCTCCGGGCAGCCTTCTTCAAAAGTGCCATCGTAGCTGTAAACCGCCAGATCTTCCGGGCTGGTCAGTACGCTGTCCCGGCCGGTTATTTTTCCAAGTTGGGCAAGTATTTTCTTATCCATCATTTTTCCCTCTTGCATTTCCTGACATCTGAGCCTTTCTTCCTTCCCCCTCGCCCCGGTCGCTCTCTTTGGGAGCAGTCCCATACGCCCTATCCAGCAATGTGATCGGGTGGACCACCTGCACATCCAGACCGGCCCGCATCACCCCCACATTTAACTGCATCTGGCACGCGGGACAGCCGGAGGCCACATATCCTGCCTGTGTCGCGGCCAGGTTATTGGTTTTACGCTTCAGCACTTTCAGAGAGGTCTCGTAATGCGTGATTAATTGGGTGCCGGCCAGCCCGCAGCACCAGTCCGCTTCGGGCAGTTCGACGAATTCCAGCCCATCGATCATTTGCAACAGGGCGCGCGGTTGCTTCCAGACGCCCTGGCCGCGCCGCAGGTGGCATGGATCGTGATAGGTAACTCGCCCTTCCAGGCGCCCCAACGGTTTTTCCAGCGGGATCATTAACAGGAATTCGCTGATATCCCGCACTTTTTTACTGAAGGCTGCCGCCCTGTCGGCCCATTCCGGATCATCCACCAGGATGTTGCCATAATCTTTCAGCGTGGAGCCGCAGGTGGCACAATCGGTGATGATGAATTCAATATTTGCTTTTTCAAAGGTGGCGATGTTATGTCGGGCTTGTTCCTGCACCTGCGCCACCTTCCCGAAACCCAGCGCTGGCATCCCGCAGCAGACCGTTTCCTTCGGCGTGACCACGGTGCAGCCATTTTGTGCCAGTACCCGCACTGCTGCCGCGCTTTCCTCGGCGAACATCAGGCTCTGCAAACAGCCCAGAAAGAATCCCACCCGGTAGCGTGCCTGGGCCTTCGCCGGGCTGATCTCCGGCAGCAGCCTGCGGAGTGGGCGCTGGGGCAAGCGTGGCAGCATGGCTTCCAGGTCGCGCAGCCGGTCGGGCAACAGCTTCCGCAGCCCCAGTGCATAGACCAGGCGGCGGATGCCGAGCGCCTGGTACAAGCGCAGCGGCCAGGTAGCCATTTCCAGACGAACCGGTTTGGGGAAGAGACCCTCAAACAACACCTTTTTCCAGGGCTTGGGTTGGATCTCTTCCTGCGTTTTGCGCATATCCATGGCAAGGTCGGCTGGATGGATACCCACAGGACAGATCGCGTTGCATGCCAGACAGTCGAAGCAGGCGTACATTTGCTCGAACAGGTTGCCGGAGAGGTTCAGCTCGCCTTCCAGTCCCTTGCGCGCCAGCGCCACCCGCCCGCGTGGCGAACTGATCTCGCTCAGGTTTTCCCGGTAGGTCGGGCAGACCGCCAGGCACAGCCCGCAGCGGATGCAATTTAGATATTGTTCCAAGGTTGGTTGGGATCTTAAATTAAGGGATGTCACGCTTCAGCCGCTTCTTTCTACCAATAAAAATTATTTCAATTTTGAAGACATTCGGTAACTCTCCTTGAGCGGGAGAGGCTAGCGAAATTTGGTTTGCATACCATATTTCGCCTCTTTCCCCCTTCCCGGATGGGAAGGGGGGGATGGACGCGAGATGTAATTTCCGAATACTCTCAAACTACTATGACAATCGTCTTTAAAGTGACTGCCATATCATTATCTCACTATCTCTGTATGCGCGCCGAAGAACCCTGGGCGAACGCCCGCACCTGCTCCAGCGTCGCCATGCTGGTTTCGCCGGGGAAGGTAGTCAGCAGCGCGCCGTTTGGTGGGATGGTAATTCGGTATTTACTGTTCATTTTTCGTTACTTCTTTTTTGGTTCGGCCATTTCCTGCCTGACTGTATTCAGCAGGCTTTCCGCTTTCAGTTCGTTTAGCGTGTAACAGGGCGCTTCCAGGTGGTCGGCCAGTGCCTGTGCCAATCCCTGATCGAATGAGGCATGTTCCATATTGATGACCACTGTGCGGTAATTCCGGTCTGCAATCTGCTCGGCGAAAGAGAAAGCCTCCTCCTGTGGTGGCAGTGTCCCGATCGAAACATTCCCGGCCCCATCGGTCAGGACGATCAGGAGCGGCTCCACGTCCGGATGGATGATCTGCTCCTGTTTGAGCACCTCGTAGGCCATCAGCAGGCCGGCCGAAAGCGGGGTCTTCCCGCCCACCGGGATGTCGGTCAGGGCGCGCTGAGCCAGCATGACCGAGCTGGTCGGAGGCAGGATCAAGGTGGAACGATCCTTCTGGAAGACGATCAGACCCACCCGGTCGCGCCGCTGGTAGGCGTCCGTCAGCAGCGACAGGATCGCGCCCTTGGTGGCGGCCATGCGTTCGGCCACGGCCATTGACCAGGAAGCATCCACCAGGAACAGGATCAGGTTGGCGGCCTTTTTGACGCGTACTTTGCGCTGCAGGTCGCTTTTCTGGATGGCGAAGGCCACTTGTTTGCGTTGTTCGGTGCGTTGGTTTTGGAAGGGCGCGGCCGCGCGGATGGTGGCGTCGAAAGCCACATCATCTGTCTTGCCGTTGGCGGGGCGCGCCTGGATGTAGCGCCCGCGTTTCCGTTCGGTATGCGTACGGGAACGACGCCCTGCGTGGTGACGGGTTAATTTATCAAGCGGGGTATCCAGTTTGCGTGGTTCAAAGGTCTCGCCCACCTTGACCTTTTTGCCGCCGTCCCACCAGTGCGCATCCTGCCCGTCGAAAACCGTCTGCTGGGGCGAGGGCTCGGCATCCGGTGGCTGGTTGGGGTCTTCCTGTTCGCCTGTCTCAGTTACGACTTTTTTTTTACATCCGCCGCGTCGGGTTCATTTTCGGATGCTTCGGATGGTTCACCTTCGGAGGAGGAACCCTGCAACTGTTCGATGCGTTCCTGTAATTGTTCGGGTGTGATCTCGGCTTGGTGGAAGGGGCCGTGCTTGATGCGATGAGGCAGGGCCAGTTCGGCGGCCAGGGCAATATCCCTGTCCGTGATGGAACTGCGGTTCTCGTAGGCGGCATGCGCACGCGCGGCTTTGAGGATCACCAGGTCGGCACGGTGGCCGTCCACGTTCAGGGAGGCGGTCAGGGCCGCGATCGAGAGCAGATCCCGCCGGGTATAGGTCACTTTATCGACCATTGTACGGGCGTGAGCGATCTGGCGCGAGATTTTTTCCTCGTGCGGCTGCCAGAGTACGCGGAACGCTTCCGGGTCCGCTTCGAATGCCAGGTTGTTTTCGATGATGGTCACCCGGTCACGCGCGTCCCGAATGCCGGTGATCTCTACGGAGAGGGCAAAGCGGTCCAGCAGTTGCGGGCGCAGGTCGCCTTCCTCCGGGTTCATCGTCCCCACCAGGATGAAGCGGGCCGGATGGGTGAAGGAGATGCCTTCGCGCTCGACGATGTTCATGCCCATGGCAGCAGAATCGAGCAGCACATCCACCACGTGGTCATCCAGCAGGTTGACTTCATCTATGTAGAGCAGACCGCGGTTAGCAGCCGCCAGCACGCCGGCTTCGAAATGGCGCTCGCCTTTCTGGATGGCGCGTTCGATATCCAGAGTACCGACCACCCGGTCTTCGGTGGCCGAGACGGGCAGGTTGACGAAGGGGATCGTTTTTTCATCCACGGGTAGGGGTTCGCCGGAGGCGGCCCTTTCGCGGCATTCCGTGCACCAGGAAGACGGCTGATCGGGGTCGCAGTTGAACCGGCAGCCGCGCACTGTGCGCACCTTGGGCAGCAGCGCCGCCAGGGCGCGCGCCGCCGTCGATTTGGCGGTGCCGCGCTCGCCGCGGATCAGTACGCCCCCGATGCGCGGGTCAACGGCATTAAGAATCAGGGCACGCCGCATGCGTTCCTGTCCGACAATGGCAGTGAAGGGATAGATGCTGGGCATAGACAACTCCGCGCCGATTATATCGCGGGTTGTAGGAGGATGGTTATATTTCTACGCTTTACTTATGCGATCAACTTATCCTGGCTAATATTTCAGCACATGCCATGTCAGCAGATGCCATTGACAGGTATATACTGGAGAGATAAGATGATATATATTAGTTTTATTTCGTTGAATTATTATCTGGATCCTTGAAATTTTCTGCTAATGGACCTTTTTTCAAGAAAGAGGCTTTTGATGGTACCATTCTTTTATTGGAAAAACCAACAAAAAGGACAGGGATTGGTTGAATATGCACTCATCCTGGTATTGGTTGCCGTTATAGTTATGGCGGTACTGCTCATCCTCGGTTCGAGTGTAGGGAATGTGTTTACCAAGATCAATAGTTCAATACAGGCCAGTAACGGTTCCCAATCAACAAGCGCAGCTCCCACAGCAATTCCCACATGGACTACTTGTGCGGTCGAAAACGCTTTTTGCAGCTTCGCCGGCACAGCTCCAGTGAAATATGGAGCTGGCAGCTCCTGGTATACCGGAACCTTTACGAATGGAGTTTTATGCAGTAATTCTGTTTTTGGCGATCCGCTCTATGGAACCGTTAAATCCTGTCAGGTTTATCAATAGAGCGTAATTGGAACTGCAAAGCCGTATTTTTCCCAACAAACATTACATCGAATCCATGCTCGTGAAACAGGTATGCGATCAGTTTTTGGGGCAATTCGTCAGCATCAACCAGTAAAACTTTTACCGACAAGCTCCTTTTTCCGGGATAATAAGTATTATCTGAAAATGATAGATGTTCGTATTTTGAGTGCAGGAACTCAAAATGCGAACTTCTCCTTAATTCTCGGACAGGTTCTAAGGTTGGGTAGGTAGGGAGGTCACTGTGAAAGTGAGATCGCCCAAGTCTTCGATTTCCCCAGCCTGAACCTGGACCTGATATTCAACCACCCTTCCATTAAATGCGATGGTCAGGAAGTGGTTGCCAGCAGGAGCATTCTTAAAAACGAAACTGCCGTCGGCGGCAGATTTTACGGGGCGAGCCGCGCCAAGTACAAAAATCTGGGCGACCAGCGGGTGCCCTTGGCTGTCGATCACCCGGCCGGCTAGTGTCCCTTTACCGGTCAACCTGCCTCCTAGGCCGGTGTTAAGGAAAAGTATGAAAAGAAGGCTCAAAACGATAACGAGGACAACCAGAAAAACAAGCCGGAGAGCTTTTTTCCGTGCATCCGGGTCACGTTGTTTTTCTGGAATGCCATCTTTGTATTCCTGCAGGGAAGGCGAATTGGCTGGACTCATCGCATCTCCTTAAGGAGATGGGGCCACTGGGAATCTCTGGAAGCAAACGATAATGCCATCCTGCACAGTAGAGTGAGACCACCTGCGTATTTAGCCACATGAATATTATAACCGTAGGATGTATTTCGAAGACATGGGAACAATTATGGATTGCTTTTCGATGGTTAATTTCCCCTTTTTAAAAACCTAAACACGATCCCGCGGAAGAGCACTACGGGACAGGCGGGTACAAATTACGCCAAGGTTTAAAAGCCTCTTTTGTTTTTTGCTTTTTGCTATTTTTATTTCTTCCTCTTCATTAAGTTACCTTCGTGTACTTCGTATTTATTTTTCTTTCTTTTACTCCACAAATATCTCCACGTGCTCCCCATCCTCATCATCCACCACATCAATGATCTTGCCGGTGGTGCCCAGGCGCAGGGCTTCCATCAACTGGTCCATATTGACGCCGTCGATCTCGGGTGCGAAGTGTGCGCCGATCTTCATTCCGGCTTCCATCAGGCTGATCGGGATCTGTACGGTGGCCTTCGAGCGCCCCGAGGCCACGTCGGTAACGCGCACGCGCAGCCACTTGGCGCCGCTGGCGCCCAGCCCGCCGGTTGGACGGCCTGCATTGGCCAGCGCAGAGAGCAGTTTTGCCCCTTCTTCTGCGCTTACCTTGCCTTCATTGATCATATTCAAAATCTTCATTCGTTCTTCAACGCTGGCCATAGGAAATCTCCTTTTATCCGATATAAACCTGTACCCGTTCGCCGCTCTCGCCCTCATCCACATGCACAACCAGTGGCTCTTTCCCGTTAAATCTGCTCTCGATCACCTGGATGATTTCATCCACATTGGTCTTTTGCAGGTCGGGGATCATAGGACCAAAGGCGCGCAGGAACCAGGCCGTCAGTTTCAGCGGCAGGGGGAACCCCAGGAAAATGTGACCCGGGTGTTCGCCCGGCCGCTGGTGCATATCCAGGTAGATCCAGCGCGCCGCCCGGCTGCCGGCAGCCAGGGCGGTCAGCGCCACGCCCAAGAGCAAGGGCAGCAGCAGGAAGTAGAACCAGAAGTTCATGCCCGGGCCGCGCATGATTGCGTACATTCCCAATGCGCTCAGCACGGTGATGAAGATGCCGGCCCACAGTGGGATCTGCCAGAGCCGCCGGGCAGTTCGCTTGAGCCGCTCGATGTGTGGGTCGGGTTCGGACGACTGGGCTGAAGAGCTGTTCTGCGCTTCTTCCACGGCTGGCGCAATAACTGGAACCGGGTTGGGTTCCAATTCCGGGCCTTCCTGCTCCAGCGCCTGCATGAGCGTCAAACCCTGCTCGGGGGTGATCTTCCCCTCTTCGATCATCTTAAGCACTTGATTGCGTTCCTGGTCTGTCATTTTTTCACTTCCCTTCCAAAGCCGCCAGCAGTTTCTCGGCTTCTTCCACGGAAATCTTCTTTTCTTGCAGCATTTTCAAAATGGTCAATCGCTCATCATCAGAAACGGGCGCGGAGCTTTGCAATGGCCCATGCGGGGTCACATCCCAGTTCCAGCGCCCCACCCGGATGCTGGCCTGGCCGCGCCGGGAACGCACCTCGGCGGCGCGTGCCTTGGCTTCCGCCCGGCGCATTGCGGCTTCGATCTTGATCGAAGCCCGCTGCCCGGCCGTTTCGGCGTGCCGGTTGGCCGCTTCCAGGTGCGATTGGGCGCGTTCCATGGCGGCTTGCACGCGCTGGTTGATGCGCTCCGTAAAATCTTCCGGCATCTCGAAGGGCGGGAAGCTCCACTCGCTGCCATCCCGCATGCCCACGCCAAAATCAGCGGCGGAATCCCACAAATCCGCCTGGCTGGTGACCAGCAGATCTTCTCCGGATGTCAGCAGCATTTCCGCCATGCCATCGGCTGGCTTGCCGATGACTACTTCACAGCCAGTGCAACCTTCGGGGAGGCGTACGCCCGGAAAGTCCACGTGGATCGATTCGGGTGAGCCGCCCGTCAGGTGAAGCTTGACGTTGCAGTCCGGCGCCATGCGCAGGATCAGGTCATCCCCGGCGCTGATATCGTAGGTCAGGCCCGGCAGTGGTGCCAGGTAAAGCGCTACATCTCCGCCGGCTTTGACATCCACAGCTGCATGCACGTTGCGTACATACAGGTCCGAACCCACGTTCTCGATGGTAACCATTTCATCGATATCCCGGATGGAGGCATCCCCTCCGACGGTATCGATTGCACAGATGCCCTTGCCGCCGCGCAGGCTGAAATCGCCGGCGATTGTTTCTGCATTCAGCGCACCCACGTTGCGCAGGGAGACATCCCCGGAGACCTTGCCGAGAGTGACCGGGCCGAGGTCCTTGATGGTCAGATCACCATCCACGGGCCCCAGGGTAACCGGGCCGCTTAGCGCCTGCAGGCTGGCGTCACCGCTGACTTTTTCCACTTGCAGGCTGGTTGCGTGCGGCAGATACAAGATCAGGTCCTCATCGCAGGAGACCGTGATTGGGAATGTGCCGGAAACCAGTTCCAGCAGGCTGCCGGAGGTCTTGGCCATCAGTTCATTGCGTTCCCAACCAGCCACGCGCAAGTCGCCGTGGATGGCGTGGACCAGCACGCTGGCATTCGGATTCACCGGAACGGTTTGTTGTTGCATAGGTTACTCCTCTCCATGCAGGCGGCGCATGGCTTCTTCGGCCGAAATCTTGCCGGCATCCAGTTCTTCCAGCACGCTCAGGCGCTGCCCGTCGGAGATCTCGGGGGTCTCTTCCTTGCCGGGCTCGTACCCAAGGGCACGGATGACCTCCTGCAGGCGGTTGCGAACGGTCGGGTAGGAGAGCGCCATATCCTCCTGCACACGCGTCAGCTTGCCTTCGCAGCGCACAAAGGTCTCGATGAAATCCATTTGTTCGGGTGTCAGGGCGGCGAAGGCGGCATTGGTGAAGCGGCCTTCGATGACCGTGTCACAGGTTTCGCAGCGCAGCCGGGTGACGGTCAGTTCGCCGTCGCATACCGGGCATTTACTGAGGGCGGTTTTCATATTTGCAGATCCTTTAATTTTCATGTTAATCTTATGTGATTATACACAAATAAACTTTAAAGTCAAGTAATAAAAGTTAATATTATTAATATCAATATTGATAATATTGATATTTGGGAAGAAGAAAGTATAGAAAGAAGCACGGCAAGGAGTAATCCTTGCCGTGCTTGGTATAGATTTTAGAGTGAAAGTTTTTTTGAACGGGCAGTGCGGGATGGATTTACTCTTCCTCACCTTGTTGCTATCATTTGAGCGGAATTGTCCTGATCATGGTGCGGGTCACGATTTGCTGGTACAACCATGTAGAGGATTGCATGATTAGGGCAAGCGCGCACGCATTTCTTGCAGCCTTTGCATGCTTCCGCATGATCGACATGGGCGTGGCGATGGCTTAAAAACATGACTTTTCCCAATACATGGTTCGGACATGTTTCAACGCATTTCCAGCATGCCTGACAGCGGCTGGAGTTTATCGTAATAAACTTTGTGCTCATATGGCCAGATGATGGCAAGAGCGTTCGGATGGTCATTGCGTTTCCTCTTTATGTATGTTTGGCTGATCGCCTTTGCAATGTTTTTGGAGCGTGATGGCATTTGGGAAAATCTAGCTTTTCCGCTATTCCCCGGTTGATGGGCTTTTAAGAATGCCGTGCAGCAAGAGATCCGTTATGGCATGGAACAGTTCTGCATCCGATAATCCAACCGACTTGAACCTTGGGTTATCGAAGAGGTTGATCGTCAACTCCCAGAATACCGCTTGAACGATTGCCCGGTTCAGACCGGGGCGCAGCAATCCCTGGCGCTTCGCCATGGCGGAAAAATACTCGGATAGGCCACTCAATGTAGCCACGCGCATTTCCTGAACTGAACTGTAAGTATCCGGGTAAAGGCGTTTTAATTCATCAATTCGTGCAAACACATCCCCGGGCGGCAATTTGTTTAAATCCTTTCCGATTTGATTGATGACGGTTTCTAAATCCGCCTGTGGATTTTGATTAAGCTCTGCCAGTCCTTTCTCGAACACCTGCTCGACGCGTAGAAAGGCTGCCAGGACCAGCTCCTTTTTATCCGGGAAGTGACGATAGACCGTGACGCGTGTTACGCCAGCGCGGTAAGAGATCTCATTGACACTGGTCTGACTGATTCCTCTCTCGGAAAACAACGCCAGGGCTGATAACAGGATTTTTTCTCTGGTTTGGCCTTCTATATTTTTCATGATACAATAATATCATAATATGTATCATTTGTAAATAAAAATCCCATTTTGTCAGACTACCAAAGTATAAAAATTGGCAAACACATTATCATCGCTCTGCCTCTTGACTTTTTGTTCATATACATGTATAGTATGTATATATGAACCAATTGCATACCCTTTCTGAAAAAAGCCATCCTCCTGAACTGGACATCCACCGACAGTTCGAAGTTTTCATGCAGCGCTCCATGCGCGGCATTATGGGGTCGATGAAGCAGGATGGCCTGTCCATGCCGCAGATCTACACATTGATGTACCTGTACCACGAAGGCGAGGTCCGTATTTCGGATATTGCCACGCTGATGGATGTGGGCAAGGCTGCCGCCAGCCAGCTGGTGGAGCGCCTGGTGCAGCAGGGCCTGGTGGAACGGGTCGAGGATTCCAGCGACCGGCGCGCCAAAAAGATCCGCCTGCAGCCGAAAAGCCTGCGGCTGATCGAAAAGGGCCTGGCAGTGCAGCGCCGCGAAATGGGGGAGTTGATGAGTCAATTATCGCCCGAACAGATGGCGACGGTGCAAAAGGCTTTCATGTACCTGATCGCGGCGATGCATAAACCCGACCTGCCCTAGAAGTACTCTCCTTTTACAGCTTGAACCTTTGTTTCCTTTGTGTCTGAATTGACTTTTTCAAGAATCAAACCAAGGAAAAAAACGTATGAGCGATCATTTGCACTCCCACGACCATGCCGGTCATGACCATGTTCGCGCAGAGCATGACCATGAACAAGTGCATGCTTCCACCGGCAGACATTCCGGGCAACCTGACCACTCGCACGCCGCCATCACCCCGCTCTCGGATCCGGCACTGGCGACCAAAGCCGGCATCTTTGCTGTCAAAGTCTCCCTGGTGGCACTGCTCATTACGGCGCTTTTCCAACTGGTCGTGGCCCTGCGCAGCGGCAGCGTAGCCCTGCTGGCCGATACCATCCACAACTTTGCCGATGCGCTGACTGCCATCCCGCTCTGGCTGGCCTTCAGCCTCTCCCGGCGCCTGCGCAACACCTGCTACACCTATGGTTATGGCCGGGCGGAAGATCTGGCCGGTGCGGCCATTGTAGCCTTGATCTTTTTCAGCGCGCTGGAAGTATACAGCCAGTCCATCCAGAAGATCCTCCACCCCGTGGCGGTAACCAACCTCGGCTGGGTGGCGGCCGCCGCCGGCATCGGCTTCCTGGGCAACGAACTGGCCGCCATCCTGCGGCTGCGCACCGGGCGCCGCATCCATTCGGCTGCGCTGGTGGCGGATGGCCGGCATTCCCAGGTGGATGGCTTTACCTCGCTGGGTGTGCTGGTCGGTGTGCTGGGTGTCCGGTCGGGCTTCCCGCTCGCCGACCCGCTGATCGGTTTCGTCATCGGCACAACCATCCTGGTGGTGGCCTGGAACAGCGGGCGCGAACTGTGGTATCGGCTAATGGATGCGACTGAGCCGGAAGTAACCTGCCTGGTTGAAGATACTGCCGTGGCTGTCCCCGGCGTACTGGCAGCCGCTGATATCCGTATCCGCTGGCTGGGACACTGGCAGCATTGTGAACTGCATATCACCGTGGATGCGCAGTTGCCCACCCTGGAAAGCCACCAGATCGCCGAGATTGTCCGGCATGCCCTTTTCCATGCCCTGCCCACGCTGCAGGAAGCTACCGTGCACGTCGACCCGCTCGACGATCCGCCCGGCTCTGCCCATGCCCTCACCGCCCATCATACGGTCCCGAGTTAAAAAATCAAACACAAAGACCAAGAAGTACCACTTGGAGCCCGCTCTTAAAGCTTAAACCCCTTCGTGCCCGTAGTGCACTCCGTGTTTAATATATTTCTTTCCACCCAAACCTGGAATCCCCTATTTATGAAAGGAAAAATTATGTCCCACTTTCACTCTCGTGCTTCCGATCAAGCCCCTGAAACCAAAGGCCTCGTACTCCATTCCGCCGGATCGTACGATTTTTTCACCAACCTGCTCCTGCAGCCCAGCCAGAAGAGCATCGGTTTGCTTGCACTGGTTAAACCCGGCGATCAGGTTCTTGATGTAGGCTGCGGCTCCGGGCGTCTCACCTTTGCGGCGCAGCAGTGGGCCGGGGCGGACGGGCGGGCTACCGGGCTCGACCCGTCGCCCGAGATGATCGCGGTTGCCCGGAAAAACGCAGCCCGGTCTGGATTAAAAGCAAAATTCGAGTTGGGTGTGGTCGAAAACCTGCCCTTCCAGGATGCCAGCTTTGACGTTGTGCTCAATCGCCTGATGCTGCACCACCTGCCTGGCGACCTTAAGCAGCGCGGTCTGGCCGAAATGCGCCGTGTGCTTAAGCCCGACGGCCTCTGCCTGGTGGTCGATTTCGAGCCGCCCAAATCCGGCCTGCTGCGTATGATCGTCCGGAACCACATGACGCCCATGGCCAATGTGGATGTGCGCGAATATGTGCCGCTGCTGAAAGAAGCCGGCTTTACTGATGTCGAAACTGGCCCGACTAGTTCGAAGCTGCTGTCGTATGTAAGAGGCAGGGTTCCGAAGGTGTGAAGAAAACACAGACTTCCGAAGTTTTACATAGTCCCCGATAGGGGAAAACTTCGGAAGTCTCTAGATATAGGATGATTTATGGATGCAACTCGAATTGTTTTACAAACTTTGCCAATTCAATGCCTGATATCGCTCTAATAATCTCATTAGTTTGGCAAAACTGCAAACATTCCGGAGTAAATTCTCCGGTCGTCACGAGAAAACCCTGTTTAATGCTCTTGTCGTTCGAAATTGCGCCGAGAAAATCCCTAGCGGTATGAATGTCAACATGCTTACGATGTTTGCATTGCGCCACTACACGTTCAACGCCATTTTCCGTATTCCTGGTGGATATCACATCAAAGCCCCCATCAGCACTCTTTCCAGTGACCTTGACATTCGGATACCCCAAGGAATGCATTAATTCCTGAACCAATCCTTCAAAAGCGGATGGGGAAATTTCATGCAGCTTTTCTCGAATCTCTACCAAATCCAAAGACCGCAAAAGTTTGGTGTTGCCAATTGGCCCGGCAGCAGTCCCCATTTTTTTAACGCCGAGAATCTCCAACCATTCATCGATCGTGATAAGCTCTTCAATTTTATCTTCTGTCAAACCATCAAACGCTTGTTCAAATGAAATCCCTTTTTCATTCAGCTTTTGCTTAATGCGATCATCAATAGTATCCTTCATCCAATATGAATAAATGTTGGTGCCTCTTGTTTGTCCTGGTCGATGAACTCTTTCCTCTGCCAGCCGCATCACAGCGGGATTCCAGCAGTAATCAAAACACATAACATAGGACGCCTCGGTCAGGTTTAAGTCTTCGCCTCCTGAACGAACCGAAGCAATTAGAATCGGAATTTCTTTTCTCTCCTTGAACTTTTCAATTTCACTCCTACGAATATCGTCCGGTTGACCTTCGAAAATTTTTGCAATGCCATAAGGCTCAAGAAGTTTTTCAAGCTTGCTGACCCCTTCAACAACATATTGAGAAAAAACAATAATCTTATTGCCAGAGTCTACAGGTTCATTCTCACCACTTGCAATTATCTCTTCAATTTGTTCTATGAGCGTATCTGTTTTAGGGCTGGACAATTTTCTAGGGGCAAAATTACAGATTTGTTCCAATATTGTTAGTTTGGCAAAAATATGCTGTTTTGTAACCTTTTCCCCAAGAACCAACAACTCCTCGCGTAATCCTGCTTCTGCCCGCCTGTACGCAATCTCCTGTTCTTGATCAAGCTCAAGCTCGATAGGCTCATAAATTTTTGGGGGCAATTCAGATATTACATCCTTCTTGCGGCGGCGAAGGAAATATGGTTGAATGCTTGCCTGTATCTGTTCGGGACGAAGGTCAAATGCGGTCAAATATCCTGGATAAACGAATTCAAAAATAGGTACTAAATCTTCAATCTTATTGTGGATTGGTGCGCCTGTTAATGCCCATCGTCTTCTGGATTGCAACTTTTGAATGGCATGAAATCCCTTCGATTTTGTGTTCTTTATATGATGCGCTTCATCCAGGATAACAATGTCGAAAAAGCTGTATTGATCTTTGGTTAAAATATCATATTCGATATCGCTTCTTAACGTATCATAGGTGGTTATAAATATATGCATGGGTGTATTCCACAAAGACTTTCTAACATTTCTTTGCGGACTGCGAATTAGAAAAGTCGTTAACTCGGGTGCCCATTTATTAATCTCATCTTTCCATTGATAAAGAGCGCTGGGTGGACATAATATAAGGGCCCTATAAATCTTCGCTTGCTGGAAAAGGACTTTCAAGGCAACTATCGTCATAATGGTTTTGCCGGTTCCCATATCGTCATCCAGCAAAGCATGCACGTTATCAAATAAGAACTTTGCCCCCTCCCATTGATAAGGATAAAGTTGATCGGGAAAAAGATAGGTCTCGGAATTTCCAAAAGCTATGGGAGGCTGTAATATAGCAAAAAGCAAATCCCAAATTGAAGGAGAGGATTGTTGATTTTCTTGCTCGTGTACACGTTTTTTAAGCTCAACCGATTTACCCTCTTTTTTTTGTCTGCTTAATTTCCCCTGTTCAGGTTGGAAGAGGTTTCCCTCTTCAGGATAAGAAAATTCATGCGAATGCTTGAAAGCATAGTTCATCCCTACAATGCTGAATTTTTCGAGGGTTATTGGCACAGATGTAATTGTAGGAACACTTATATTGCTAATAAACTGGGAATCATAAACCTCGGTGCTGACAGGTTGGAAAATTAAATCGACCGGTAACACTTCAGTATCAGTTGTCGCATAAAAATCGACAGAGGAAATATGGGAATGTAAAGGAATAACCCTGGATGCCACGTTATACCTTGGTTTTGGTATCCTGGCAACTCCATGATAAATATTTCCTGGCCCAATAATAATTAACGATTCGGGTTCATCCCACAAAGTAGGTGGATTAATTTTGAGTTCGGCAGTTTTAAATACGAATTTCTTTGGGGCAGGTATTCCAGAAATTTGTCTACTTAAACTTACTCGAAGTTTAGCCACCTTTTCCCTTTTCACCTACACCCAGACGGTGTACTTCATTCAATGCAAGTTTTAACCTCTCAAAAGGTTCCATCAAATCAAGCTTTTGTGTAATTGGAGTTAAGACCATTTGTGCATGAGGCAACTCGGTTGAATAATCCTTATGCACCTGGAAACTTATCGGTTTTAATCCATCGCTCGTAGCTTTATCGTTGTACGATATAAGAATAATTGGAACGGCAACAAGGGGACGTACTTCCATAATATATCGCTCTCGCGTCAAAACAAAATTGATCTTCTCTTTTGTTGCCTTAATCAAAGGGGCGCAGATCAATTCGCCGTAAACATAATCTTTCAAGGATGTTCCATAAAGCATTTGCTGGAGTTGGGTTGGCTTAATTGAACTGGTTATTCTGAATTCATAAGGCCGGGTTTCAATATCTGTGGTTAAAATTCCGCCCCTGATTGCACCATCAGGAAATAATATCACATCCATGAATGCAAGACGGTTTTCACGTGTTTCAGCCATATGATATTCCTTTTCGTCGCGATTTTGAGGAATCGGTTAACCCTTGAATAGCTCAACTACATTATATATCAATATCTTTGATAATATTGCCATAAGTTATTCATTTATTTAGGCCATTCTGTAGATAAAAGTAAATTTGCCATTCAAGCCTGCCTTCCGCCCCGCCAGGTTAGTGCTACCATCCCGCCGTCGGCAGCGCAGTAGCAGGATCCGCGCTCTTTTGAATACCAATCCTCCTGCTGCGATGCGATGTGGTCTATTCAACTCAAACAATGTGGCTCAGCACCGCCCCCAGCAGCAACCATACTGATGGAATGGCTATTCCAAACAGGCTGAATTTGCCCATCATCATCAATCCGAACACGGTTACCCCGAGGGCCAGGATATCGCCCAGGCTGAACAGCCAGGTGAAAGCCCGGCCAGCCCGCGCAGCCGATAATTCCATCCGCCCTGTGCTTCCCAGTCGGAATGCATTGATCAAAGCGCTCAGGCCAACCAGCGAATAAAATGCGCAGGCAGCCCAGATGCCCCAGACCAGTCCAACATTATTGGTTAACCCGGCGTAATAAAAAGAGACCATGTCCAGGCACAGCACGCAGGCCAACGGGGCCAGCGCGATTGTAGCTCGTTCACCCCATTTTTGCGTGGCGGTGGAACGGAAGCGGAAAAACATCAGCAGTGGCAGTGCCAGGCAGGCCAGGAGTGCCAGACTGGCGATCCCCACATCCACCCCCAATGGCGAGAAGATCGGTCCCAGTAGCACATCCAACCCGCTTAATGTTCTGGTTGTTTTGTCGGCGTTTTGTACTGTCATCCACGGCGCTAGCAGGCAGGCACTGCCTGCGATCGTGAAGATTCTCTGCAACCATCGCATTGGGCGTTTGGCTGAAGCCACCTGCGCGGCCATGCGCGTGGCCGGTCCGGTCTTTCCTGTTGGGACCCTGGCAGGCGCTGCCGTGGCGCTTTCTTCCGGTACCGTGGCATTCTCTTCTGGAATTGAATAGGAAATTGTGGAACCGAGCGGCGCTTCTTGCAGTGGCTCGGCAGCTGCCAGGGGCAGTGCCCGGTGCGGTTGAGTATCCGGCAAAGGCGGCTGTGCGGGTTGGGATGGGATTACTGCTGCCACCGGGCTTTGCGGCAGATTCAGCCGGTCGAGCAGCAGTTGCGCCCGTGAGGAGCTTGGGTTGATCTTGATCGCCTGCCGCAGGCAATAGAGCACTTGCTGGGGTTTATCGCTGACTTGCGCGCTCAGGATCCAGGCTTCTTCATTTTGGGGGTATTCGCGCAGGATTTCCCCCAGGATGGCCCTGGCCTGGGAAGTCTGGTTTTGGCGGATTAACAATTCTGCCTGGGATAGCGCCTGTTCGATGTCCATTATTCCTCCTCATTCCCAAAAACTGTCCTGGAGCCCCGAGTTTTGCTAAACGATTAAATGATGACGGTTAAAAGTATGGATTAATAATAACATAAGTATGATCCCCATTGGAACCATATAAAATGGTCAAAAGTGTGCCATAAAATGTGCCTTTCCTGCCGATCTCCCTTTCCAGAATTTCCCATTTCCCATTTTTTCTGCTCTCCGCGTTCGCTCTTTGTTTTTTAACCATAATTAAAAGACCCTCCAAATTTGCGAAGGGTCTTTCTATATCATCTCTTGCCTTCTTCCTTCTTACCAATCACAGATCACTGATCCGCCGACTTCCTTGCAACTAGGCTTATCCGCGGATAATCGCCACAACAATGATCAGGATGGCCAGGCCCCAGCGGTAATAAACGAAAATATCCGTCGAATTTTTCTGCAAAAAGCGCAACAGGTATTTGATGCAGAAATAGCCGCTGATGGCCGCCGCAATGAACCCGAACGGAAACAGCAGCAGTTCGCCTGAAGCGAAACCGGCTCCAGCGCGGAATTGGTGGAATAAGTCCCAGGCGCTTTTCAAGCCGGCCCCCAGGATGATTGGTGCGCTCAGCAGGAAGGAAAAGCGCGCCGCAGTTTCGCGCTTCAGGTTGAGCGCCAGCCCGGCAGTAATGGTGCTGCCGGAGCGGGAAACGCCCGGGAAGATGGCCAATGCCTGCGCCAGCCCGATCAGGATGGCATCCTTGAGCGTCAACGAGTTCATTTCACGCGTGTGGGTAGCCTGCCGCTCGACGATGAACAGGATCAAGGCCAGCGCTGCAATAATGATCCCCATGAGGATGATTGCCATCATCTTGATCGGTACACCCGGCTGGTGGAAGAGCGCATCGATCTTGCTCTCGCCCAGCACCCCGGCGATGCCGCCTGGGATGCAACCGATCACCAGCAGCCAGGCGAGCTTGCGGTCCGGGTCGCTGCCGATCTTGCGTTCCAAAAGACTGGTCACGCCGGCGCGGATCAGACGCACCCAGTCGCTGGCGAAGAACCATATCACAGCTACCAGCGTCCCCAGGTGCAGGGCCACGTCAAAAGACAGGCTGGTCAGCACCGGATTGTTCCACCCAAACAGCCAGGGGACGATGATCAGGTGGGCGGAGCTTGAAATGGGAACGAATTCGGTCAGGCCTTGTACAATGCCCAGGATGAGTGCTTGCAATATGGCCATTTAAACTTCTCCTCTAATTTTGTGTCATTGTACTTGGTGGTTAAGGGATAAATCCTTTTCCTTGGAGACGCTGGCATTAATCTTCTATAAATTCTCCGCCGGCGATCTGGCGGTCGATCAACCCGCGCGCTTCGTTGAATTTGAAGATCACTTCGATGCGCTGGAAACACAGTTGGTTCCCCACCAGCACCTTCCGGCAGATGAAATAAGATTTACCGTTTTCGTCAATTTCCAGGCTGGGGTCGTTGTTTACGTTGACCTGTCCATGGATGATTTCTCCGCAGCGCTTGCACTTTACGGCGAAAATATGGAAAGTGCCCCGGTTGGCGGGCCGCGGCGTCAGGATGTTCTTAAAGAAATTCATGCTCGATCTCCTAAGATGGACTCATGCAAATATTGCTGGGGAAAATGAACACGACGGACACGAAGTGCACAAAAAGGAGAACAAGATTTATTCTTTCCGAGTTTTCCTTCATGTCCGTTGTGTCCTTCGTGTTTTAAGAATATTTCCCGTTAAGATTGGAAGAGCCAGTATTTCGAAGTATAGCATGCCACGCGGAAAATTACCCGGCAATTTTGGTCTGCGGTCGCATGATCGAAAAAATGCCGAACAACTGCTTGATCCGACCAGGTTCCGCCTCATCCATTGAGGCGTATCGCACCCCCAACCGGTCCAGTCTGGCCAGGAACCCTGGCAACCGGCAACGGAAATCCGCCAGGCCCTTGCGCTCTTTGGGTGTCCAGGCGGTCTCGGCCATGGCGGTCAGGCGCGGGTAAACCTGGTAATCCATGCGCAGGCGCTCCGGCACCCATTCCGTCCAGAGCGGGAATTCCAGCCCCAGGATGGAGGCGGAATCCTTTTCCTCCAATTCCTTTGGAACCGGTTCATAACGGTATGCCCGGCTGAGTGGCATCAGGCTATAAGCGTGGTCCAGGTAGGTCTCCAGAAATGTGGACATGACAATGGCGCGCTGGTCGTTCCGCAGGGCCTGCAGCAGGTTCTTCCGGCCCCTTACCCAGAACTGCACTATGGCGCTTTTGGCCAGTCCTGGTTGCAGGATCTCATTCCAGCCCATTGCATGCCGGCCTTTTAAATCAAGGTACGCCATGATGCGGTTGGTGAAGTAGACCTGCAGGGCGTGCTCGTCTTTTAACTGCTCATCCCGGATTCGCCGCTGGCAGTCGGGACAGGCTTTCCAGCGTTTTTTTGGCGCTTCGTCCCCGCCGATATGGATGGTGGGCGAAGGGAAAAGCTCCAGCACTTCGTCGAGCACATCCTTCAGGAAACTGAACGTGGCTTCCTTGCCGGCGCAAAAGATATCCGGATAAATACCAAAGTGCGTGCCTACTTCGAATGGGCCGCCGGTGCAGGAAAGTTCGGGGTAGGCCGCCAGGGCCGCCAGTCCATGGCCCGGCATTTCCACTTCTGGCACAATGGTGATATGGCGTTTGGACGCGTAGGCCACGATCTCCCGGATCTCGGCCTGCGTGTAAAACCCGCCGTGTGGAACGCCGTTATGCGCCTCTCTGGTCAGGCTGTAGCCGGTTCCAGCCCGCCACGCGCCAATCCTGGTTAATTTTGGATATTTTTTGATCTCGATGCGCCAGCCCTCATCTTCCGTTAGATGCCAGTGAAACACATTCAACTTTTGCAGTGCCATGAGGTCGAGCGTCCGTAGGACCGTTTCCTTGCCGTGAAAGTGGCGCCCTTCGTCGAGCATGAAGCCACGCCAAGCAAAACGCGGCCGATCGGTGATGATCTGGCAGTCCAGTTGCCAGTCCATCCCGCTGATCGGCTGGCGTGCTTCCACCTCGGCCGGCAGCAATTGGCGCAGGCTTTGCAGGCCATAAAAGACCCCGGCGGTTCCTGGCGCTTCCACGCTTACGGATTCGGGCGAGATTTCCAGACGGTAGCCTTCCGGTCCGAGTGATGCAAGCCCCGGGTCCAGGCGTATGCAGATGCAGTTTTTCTCAATCTGGTTGAAATCCCGCACCGGAAGCGGGAAGCCAGTCGGGGCCGCCAGCAAGTCGTGCATATAATCTGCGTTCCAGCGATTGGCAGCATCTGTCAGGATAACTGTTTTGGAAGTAATAAGAAACGCGCCGTCGCGTGCCTCGATCTGTGCTGGGAGAGGGATAATGGGCATGCCGGTAGTATAGCTTTTACGATATATGGCGTCCAGTAAATTAGGAGGGTAAATTAGGAGGCATAGGGTATGGCCGGCAGGCATTGCCGTCGGCCATAGGTCGGCCATACCTAAAAACCTCATAGTCCCGAAGTTATGGTATAATCCCGCCGCTTCCGCGAGGAGGCACATCTTGCCCGGGACGGGCATCAAGCGTCCCTGAGCGGGACATTTTCCCCCGCTAAACTCACCTCACCCTACGCCCGAAATTGCGGCGTTCTAGGATGGGAAAAGAAGGAGCAAAAATGGCAGTTGTTTCTATGAAGGCGCTGCTCGAGAGCGGCGTCCATTTCGGCCACCGGACCAACAAGTGGAACCCGGGCATGAAGCCGTATATCTTCACTGAGCGCAATGGTATTCATATCATTGATTTGCAGCAGACGGTGAAGGCGATTAACGTCGCCTATAACATTATCCGTGATTGCGTCTCCAATGGCGGGGTTGTCATGTTCGTGGGCACCAAGCGCCAGGCGCAGGAAACGGTTCGCGATGAGGCCATGCGCTGCGGCATGCCTTTCGTCACCGAACGCTGGCTGGGCGGCATGTTGACCAACTGGTCCACCATGCATCAACGCATCCAGGAACTGGACCGCATGGAGAAGCTCTTTGCCACCGGCGATATCGAAAAGCTGACTAAAAAAGAGGCACTGCTGATTCAACGGGAGATCAACCGCCTCAACCTGCGTCTTTCGGGTGTTCGTACCATGGCGCGTGTGCCGGATCTGATCTTTGTCATCGATGTGGAACGCGAGTATGCAGCTGTCCACGAGGCCAACCTGTTGAAGATCCCCGTGATCGCCCTGGTGGATACGAATTGTGACCCGTCCTTCGTCGACTATGTCATTCCCTCCAACGACGATGCCATCCGCGCCATCAAACTGATGGTATCCAAGATGGCGGATGCCGTGGAAGAAGGCAAAGCTGCCCGTAAGGATGAGGAAATCGAGGCGGAAGCCGCCATGAACCCGACTGAAATGCACGCGGTTGAAGCTGCCGAGCAGGCTCGCACTTCCGGAATGGAAGATGAGCTTGAGGATACCAAGCTGCTCGGACAGTCCACCCTGGCCAAGCTCGCCCCGGCTCCCAAGGTGGAAGAAATAGCCATCGTTGATGTCGACGATGATGACGAAGAACAAGCAAAGTAACCTGAGGTGACAGGATGGAAATTACGACTCAAATGATCAAAGACCTGCGTGAAGCCACACATGCCGGCGTGTTGGAATGCCGTAAAGCTCTGGAGGCTTCCGGAGGCGATTATCAGAAAGCAGTGGATTTTCTGCGTGAAAAAGGGCTGGCTACTGCCGCCAAGCGCGCCGACCGTCAGGCTTCCAACGGCATGGTCGAGTTGTATTCACACGGCAATGGCCGGGTTGGCGTAATGGTTGAAATCAATTGCGAGACCGATTTCGTCGCCCGTTCCGAGCAATTCATCAAGTTTGCCCACGAAGTGGCTCTGCAGGTCGCCGCGGCTGCACCGAAGTATATCAAGGAAGAAGATATACCTGCCGATGTGCTTGAACACGAAACCGAGATTGCCAAAGGACGCGCAAAAGAAGAAGGCAAGCCGGAAGCCATGTTGGAGAAGATTGCCCAGGGTCGCCTGGAGAAGTTCAAGGATGAAGTTGTCCTTCTTCGCCAGCCTTACATTCGCGATGACAAAGTCACAATCGGAAAGCTCCTGCTCGAGCAAGTCGCTGCCATCGGAGAGAATATCGTCGTCCGGCGCATTGTCCGCTGGGAATTGGGCGAGATAAGTGGGTAGGTAAATCAAGAAAAGCCAACCATCTGGTTGGCTTTTTTTTCACCCCTTTTCGAAAGGAGATAATATGGCGGACTTAAAATACAAGCGTGTCCTGCTCAAATTGGGCGGTGAAAGTCTGGCTGGCCCAAACGGCTTCGGGATCGATCCAGAACGTGCCGAAGCGGTCGCTGCGCGTGTCAAGGATATCCGTGCTATGGGGATTGAAGTGGCAATTGTCATCGGGGCGGGTAACCTTTGGCGCGGCAAGCAGGGTCTTGAACATGGCATGGAGCGCGCCACGGCTGATTATATGGGCATGATGGGCACTGTCATGAATGCCATGGCCCTCATGGATGCCCTGGAACGTGGCGGCGTATATACGCGGGTCCAGTCTGCCATAGAGATGCGGGCGGTGGCTGAGCCTTATATCCGCCGGCGCGCCATCCGCCACCTGGAGAAGGGCCGTGTGGTCATCTTCGGCGCTGGCACCGGGAATCCATTTTTCTCAACCGATACGGCCGCAGCGCTGCGGGCCGTCGAGGTCGATGCCAATGTGCTGATCAAGGCCACCAAGGTCGATGGTGTTTACAATGCCGACCCACAAAAGAATCCGGATGCCCGCAAGTTTGATACCCTGACATATATCGATGTGCTTAACCGCCGCCTTTCTGTGATGGACAGCACGGCCATCTCGCTGTGCATGGATAATAGCCTGCCTATCCTGGTCGTCAACCTGTGGGACCCCTCTGCGCTCGAACGGGCCCTGCAGGGCGAAAAAGTGGGCACACTGGTATCGGCCTGAATCCCAGCTCCTCCTGATAGCTTTTCGATATATTTTGACAGGGCCATCCGGCCAAACTTGGATGGCCCTGTTTTTTTAGGGGCTTTCACAAGGGATGGGGCTTGGGGCATTGTCGGCGGGTAGCACAACATGTCCGCTGACAATGCCCCAAAATCCTCTTTTCCCCGCCCAGAGGGCGGTAGTCAGGGGGTGGAATTGAATGGTTTTCCGACTTTGTGAAATGCGTGCTTGGTGGTTTTGTTTTAGTAGCATTTTTTCTGATTTTAGGGTATCCTTAAGCTACGCAATAAATAAAATAATTATAGGAGGCCGACGTGATAAAAGATATAGTTGATCTAATTAAACAAGCTGAAACACGCATGCACGCCGCGATCCAAAATCTAGACGATGATCTGGCCGGGATCCGCACCGGCCGGGCAACGCCCGCCCTGGTGGAAAAAATGCCAGTGGAATACTACGGCGCGCCCACCCCGCTTTTGCAACTGGCGTCCATTTCCGTTCCTGAGCCGCGTAGCCTGCTGATCAAGCCTTTCGATCCGGCTTCAATGAAGAATATTGAACGGGCGATCATGATTTCGGACCTGGGCATCACTCCGAATAACGATGGTAAACAAATCCGCCTTAATTTGCCTGCATTGACCGAGGAGCGCCGCCGGGACCTGGTTAAACTTGTCCATAACCGCCTCGAAGAGTGCCGCATTGCAGTCCGCAATGTCCGCCGTGACGTGCATAACGATATGCGCGAGTTCGAAAAGGAAAAGCTTTTCTCAGAAGATGATCTGAAGGATGGCGAGGAGGAACTCCAGAAGGTCACAGACCATAATATCGAAGAGATCAATAAACACGGGCTGCATAAAGAGCAGGAAATCATGGAGGTGTAGTGACGGTCTGATTGTCACTACCTATTATGGCAAAAAAGTCTGCGGCCCCCTTGCCGCAAGTTCCCACCCACGTCGCCATCATTATGGATGGGAATGGACGCTGGGCAATCGCTCGAGGCTTGCCGCGTCTGGTCGGCCACCGCGCCGGTACTGAAAATCTGCGCCGCATTATTACCGCTTGCGTTGAATTCGGCGTTAAATATCTAACCATCTACGCTTTTTCCACCGAGAATTGGGGTCGTCCTCGTGAAGAAGTCGAGGGCTTGATGAATATTCTCGAGGATGTGATCGACCGCGAACTGGCGGAGTTGAACAAAGAGGGGGTGCAGTTGCGTCATATCGGGCGGCTCGAGCGCCTGGACCCCAAACTTCAGGAAAAAGTATTGGATGCCATTGACCTGACCAAGCACAATGACCGCCTGGTCTTGAACGTTGCTTTCAATTATGGGGGACGCGACGAGATAGTATTTGCCATTCAAAAAATGATCAATGACGGTGTCAAGCCCGAGGAAGTTACATCTGATCTGGTGAGTCGCTATCTCTTCACTGCAGGGTCCCCGGACCCGGACTTGATTATTCGTACATCCGGTGAGCTGCGCGTCTCGAACTTTCTGATCTGGCAGGGAGCATATTCTGAATGGTATGTTACCTCCGTCTACTGGCCTGACTTCAATAAGGCTGAATTCCGTAAGGCATTGGATACCTTTGCCCGACGCGATCGCAGGTTTGGTGGCCTATCTCAGGTGGACGGGGATAACGACTACCATGCTGATTAAACGCGTTATTACCGCTTTCGGTCTGGCGATTGTTGGTATCCCGGCAATTTATCTGGGCGGTTTATATTATTTTGTCTTGCTTACATTCTTATTGGGGGTAGCTGCCTGGGAATATGGGCGTATGTTTGCAAAAACAGACAACAAGGTTGCCGAACCGCTCCTGATCGGTTGCGTTGTCCTTATCGCCGGAGTGAGATATTTCTTTCCGGCCTTGTCGGTTGCCGTTCTGACTTTCTCGATCCTGGCTGCCATGACCTGGCACCTGTTTGATTATGAAAAAGGACGGGACCATGCAGCCAGCGACTTCGCTGTTACTTCTGCCGGTATCGTTTATTTGGGCTGGATCGGGGCTTATATGATTGATTTGCGGAATATGCCCGGCGGGTTGTGGTGGTTGTCAATCGTTTTTCCAATCATCTGGATGACCGACGTGGCAGCTTATTTCGTTGGCAGCCGCTTTGGGAAACATCCGCTCAGCCGGCGCATCAGCCCGAGAAAATCCTGGGAGGGCTACTGGGGCGGCGTATTTTTCGGTACCCTTATTTCAGCCGTGCTGGTGATTTTGTGGCACAGTCTTGGAGGCCCTGCGGTAGCTTGGTGGCAAGGTGCCATCTTGGGGGCAGCGCTTTCCGCTCTCTCCATTCTGGGCGATCTGGGCGAGTCGATGTTCAAGCGCCAGGCTGGCGTAAAAGATGCCAGCAACTTCTTCCCCGGCCACGGTGGAGTTCTGGACCGAATTGATTCGTGGATATGGGGTGCCGCCCTGGGCTATTTTTTCATCATCTGGTTCTTTGTCAGGTGATTTTAGCCTTGTCAGACAACCTGCTCTCGAATATACTGGCTACATCTAAATGGAAATTTAAGGTTAGGCCGAATTGGATAGTTTGGAGCGAAGCCGCACACTCTCAAATTGAGCTTCTTCAATAATTTTCACTTAATGGGTACTTCCGTGATGGAGAGAACGTATGGTAAAACAGCGCATTCTGCTGGTTGATGACCATGAAGTGGTCAGGCTTGGCCTGAAATCGTTACTGGAACGCCACCCGCAATTTGAGGTTGTCGGGGAAGCTGCTTCGGCGCGTGAAGCCCTCGAACAGGTGGAAACCAACCATCCGGATGTGGTGGTGATGGATATCCGCCTCCCGGGTACTTCCGGTATCGAAGCCTGTGAAGAGATTACCAGTCGCTTCCCCGAAACGCGCGTGCTCATGCTGACCTCCTATGCCGAGGATGAAATGCTTTTCTCTGCCATCCGGGCTGGTGCCTCGGGCTACATCCTAAAACAGATCGGCGGAGAGGAACTGATGAAGGCGCTGGAAGCAGTCGCACGCGGTGAAGCGTTGCTCGATCCGGCGGTCACCCAGCGTGTCTTTCAGGAAGTGCGCCGGGCCGTCAAGGAGGAAGAAGCTTCCGCCTTTGTTCATCTCAGCCAGCAGGAGAAGCATGTCCTGTTGCTGGTATCGGAAGGACGCACCAACCGGGAAATTGCCAAAGCGCTCTTCCTGGGCGAAGGAACCGTGCGCAACTACGTCTCCAGTATCCTGTCCAAGCTGGGTGTCAGCAACCGCGCGGAAGCAGCCGCTTATGCGGTGGAGCATAATTTGCGGGAATATATCTCCATGTAGTTTGGTCGGCCGTTTAGGTTGACAAAACCATACTTTCGGATAAAATACAGCCCGCATGCCGAAGTGGCGGAACTGGCAGACGCGCTAGGTTCAGGGCTTAGTGGCCGCAAGGTCGTGAGGGTTCAAGTCCCTCCTTCGGCACCATGTTTTGGCAAAACCCGCAGAAAGGCGGGTTTTTGTTTAACCCCCCAGGGCTTTCACGTGGCATAACAAATCTCAACCTCCTCGCTATCGAAGAAGTAGCGAAGCTCCGCTCGCTCCAATTTCGCTCTCAACCCCCCGCTGCCTGATCTGTTCTATTTACAGGGTTGGCGGGATCGGGGATGGAGCGGTCGCGGTTTTCAGACTTTGTGAAAGCCGTGTTTTCCTATCTGCAGATGCTTGCCAAAGTCCAGCGGAGAGAGTAAGATTAAGCTATGAAATTCAAGTGGCGGAATATCCTGATCCTCCTGGGCCTGTTCCTGGCGGTAGTATTGTTGATCGATTTCAACCGTCGCATGGAAGAGTTGGATAGTTTGACCGCCAAATTGAATTCGGTTCGGGCTGAAGGCACATCCATCCTGCAGACCCAGGCAGCATTGCAAACCCAGGTGGCTTTCGCCACCTCAGACCAGGCCGTTGAGCAATGGGCCCGCAGTAATAAAATGGTGAAGGCTGGTGAGCAGCCTGTACAGCTGGAACCCTCGGGTACCGTCACTGCCACCCCGGCCGCCGTGCCCGTCACACAAACGGAGGCCCTGCCCAACTGGCGCATCTGGTGGCAATTGTTCTTTGGAGCCAACTAAAAAAGTCCGGATTTAATCCCGGACTTTTTTATTCAGCAGAAACTACTCTGCAATGGCCACAATACTTTTCTTGCCCTGCTTGGCTTGATGTTCAGCACGATTGGCCCGTTCGATCAGTTCATCAAGGTCGGCCGTATTGCCATTCAACGTGGTCAGCCCAATGGAAACGGTCACGCTCAAGTTGCCATGCGGTGTGGGGATTTTGGCGGCCGCGATTTCATCCACAAGCCGGCGGGCCACACCCTCGGCGCTGGCCAGGTCGGTCTCGGGTAGCAGAGCTACAAATTCATCCCCGCCGAAACGTGTGAACACATCCACTGAACGCAGAATGGTGCAGCAACGCTGCACCAGCGTCTGCAGGATGATATTGCCGGTGGCGTGACTGAATTGGTTGTTGAAACTGCGAAAATCATCGATGTCAAAAAATAACAAAGAGAGCGGGTGATTGAACCGCCTGGCGCGCTCCACTTCACGTGCCCCCAATTCTTTCAATCCCCGGTAGTTATAAATACCGGTCAATTCATCTATAATGGCAAGGCGCTGTTCCTCTGCGTACAGGCGGGCGTTTTCGATTGCGATGGCAGCCTGGACCGAGATCCGTTCCAGCATGTGGATCTGTTCCTGCCGGTAGGCGTTGGGCCGGTAACTCTGAATCGACATTACTCCCACTACTTTATCCCGCACCATCAGCGGGATACCTACGTAGGATTTTGCACGTTTTTCCATTTCCATGTTCGGGTTCAACGGTCCGGTAACCTGGTTTTTGTTGTCATGCAGGTAGACCGTCTTTCGAGTGTGGATGACGTTCCCGATCGTGCCCGGTCGCTCGTTGATATCCCGCAGGGTGCCGGTCTGGTAATGACCGCGTTGATAATGCAGCGGAATTGTGATCAGTGATCGTTCCTCATCATACAACGCAACATAGAACAAATCGATGGGCACCACATGGCTGCATTGTTCATGTAATGTTTTGATGGTCTGCTGCATATCCAGGCCGGCGGTAATGGCCAGGTTTATCCTCTCGATGATCTTGAGCTCTTCGTTCTGGCGCGCCAGTTGGTCCTCAGTCTGGCGGTACCGTGTCACATCCCGGAAAGCGAACAATCGGCCACCGGGCTCTTTATTTCGGTTAACCAGCGGTTTGATATGTAAGTCATAATAGCGGGCCGGATTCTCTCTCGAAAGGATTTCGATCTGGGGTTGATTTGTCTCCTTGATCCTTTGCATAAATGAACCCCAGGAGGCCAGCACTTCCGAGATGGGTCGCCCGAGCACATCGCCGGCAGAAGCGGCAATGATACTTTCTGCCATCGGGTTAAGATCGACGATCCGGTCTTTGGCATCCAGTACCAAAATCCCATCATCCATATTTTCGATCAATAAGTGCCGCGCGAAGGGAGCCAGGTCAAACAGGCCGAATTGGATCACTCCAACCGCCAGGATGATCCCTGTAATCAAGAAAGAAACGGGCGTGATATCCAGGCCCGGGAATAAATCAAATCCCAGGGTGTATGCCAGGCCGCTGACGAAAGGAAAAATGGAACTAAACAGGATAATGCTGATTTGCCGGCGATAGGGTTGTTTTGCCTGGAGCCAGGCGCGTATCATGATCGCCATGGCCAGCATGACGATGGCATAATCATAGATGACAAGCGCAAAATAACCGGGACCATGCCCATAGATGAGGGTATTAGGCTCGGTCAGGCTGTATGTGAAGCCATTCCAGATCAACCCATGCCAATCGTTCGTCATGGTTACTACGAGTGCCGTCAGTGGGATGACGGAATACAGGAGCAGATAGCGTGGCGTCAGGAATCGCCTCATCTGGCGATATTCCAATGTGAAGATCATGAAAAGAGTTGGCGCGGTAACCGCCCCCAGGTATTCTATTTTGGCCCACAGGATTTTTTGCATTTCCCCCACCGTGGCCGCTTCAATTCCAGCGGCAAAAGTCCATTCTGCCACAGCGAACATTAAAAGGATTAATGCATCGGTGCCGGGTGCGTTCCTGCGACGCGAAAGTATCAGGGCAATTCCGACTGAGATGATTGCAGTGATGTGGAAAAATGCTGCGTAGGGGGTATAATCCCAGTTCATTTTTTCAGTATAGCATTAAACACTAACAGAATGTTAAAGAATCTCTTAGCCTTTCTGTCAGGCCTTGCGCTTTTCCTGAGCGGTTGCGTTCCTTCTGCTCCCAGGTTTGTTTCGCCACAGCATCTGGCTGCTTTCAGCCAGAATAGCGTTTCCGTGGAGATTACTCTTCAGCAGGATTCCTTCCATCGGATCTTTCTTATCGCAACATTCACCCCTATTGCCGGAGACCACCTGTATAGCAAGGATATTCCCCGCACTGGTATCTATGGGGAGGGGCGTCCCACCCTGGTGGAGCTCACGCCGCGATCTGCGATGCGAGTCGTCGGAGCGCTGACCGCCAACGTGAATGATGAAGTTTCTTCCATGGGCATGGATGCCTTGCTGATATATCCGGCCGGCCCGGTCACGTTAAAGCTGCCAGTCAGCCTGCCCGCCGGACGTGGCTGGTACACTGACCAGGTCAGTGTCACATACGAATCTTGCAGCCAGACCACCTGCAAGACACCCGTGGTCGGGAAGCTGGTTCGGGTACACATCCCCAGACAGGGACAGCTCCAATAATAAAAGAACCGCACTTGAATATGTGCTACGAAGCAGCACATATTCAAATGCAAATTCTTACCTATTGTTCGGATAAGTTCTATCCGGGGGAGAAGCTACCACTTAATTCTTTGCGGACAACTGGGGCAGACCTTAGTTCGTCACCATGCGGGAAATGGCCCGGATGATCTCGACCGCGTTCCCAAAGATCGCCAGCCCCAGGGCAATATTCACGATATGGCCCAACAAGGTTACCAGCGAGCCGGCTGCCTGTGCACTGCCCATGGCAGGTGTGAGCGAGGCGGTTGTGATGGCCAGCAGAGCGGGAGCGGCCAGCATGGCCGCCGCAATGGCGATACTGATGATCTTCAACGCGATGAAGAAGATGCGGGTGATGTTGTTCCAGTGGCCATAGCGCAGCAGGACGATATCCAGCAGGATGGTCAGCACCCACATCGCCGTCAGGTACGGCACGAAGTGGAAGAAGGACGGCGAGAGCAACGGGGTGGAAATCGCATTACCCGCGCCCACATACCAATTCCCATTGGAGAAGATCCCAAAGCCAAGGATCTGCGGGTAAAAGTTGAAGATGGCGATGGCCGCAAAACAGCCGACGATTTCGACTATGGTTTCACCCATCTTGACCAGGTTGGAAGGTGAGGCCTTGAGCAGCACACGGGGATCCCATTCCTTCTCAGCGGGTATTCCTTTGAAATCCGCTCTGGCACCCGCCTGGTAGAGCGCCCATTCGATGATGGCAAAAACGATGACGATGTTGCCAAAAGCAGTCAGGGCGGAAGCGATGAAATTACCAATGGCATTTAGGACGGTTTGTACGGCTTCCTTGGGGTTCATTGCGTGGCCGAGGGCTATGCCCAGGCCGATTAAAGCCACCACGCCCACCACTAGCAGCACGATGCGCAGCAATAGCATAAAGGTGGGGTACAAGCGTGGGCCGATCAGGTACCGATCACCCAGATAGGTACCAGCCACTTTTTCGGGCGAACCGTAGGCTTTCAGTACATCCAAGGTCATCTCTTCATCCAACGGTTTGCCGGTCTTCTGGCTGCGTTCGTCCAGCATATCCTGCAGGATCGAGCGGATTTCCGCCTCAATATCGCCGCGCGTCTTCCTGGGCAGGCGCCGTCCGATTTCAGATACATAGGCATCGATCAGGTTACTATTCATCGCATTCTCCTTCAAATCTAAAGCAGCTTTCCCATCATGGACACGATGGCGGTCCATTCTTCTTTCAGCCTGGGCAGGAGCCTTCTGCCTTCATCGCTGAGCACGTAGTAGCGCCGCGGACGGTCGGTTTCGACCCGCCAGGCCGATTGCAGCAGCCCCTGGCTTTCCAGCCGCCGCAGCAGGGGGTAGAGCGTGCCCTGGTCGATCTCCAGCCCGGCCTCCGCCAGGCTTTTGATGAGCGAGTAGCCATACTGTTCCTGGTCGAGCCGGCTCATCACCGCCAGCACGATCACCCCGCGCCGTAGTTCAAGAATTCCATTATCCAATGATTCGTTTGTCATAGCAGCTCCAATGTCCAGAGTATACTGTATATAACACAGTATGTCAATGTCAAACAGTATAATATGTGACAGTATACAGTGTAATTCAAGGGAAAATCTCTATTCCCCCAGGCGAAGGGGCTATATTTCAACACGAAAATTATAAAAGAACCGCAATTTAAGAGTGTGCGGCGAAGCCGCACGCCCTCAAATTGCGAACCATCCCCCAAATTTTTGGTGAGGAACTATATTGCATCATGCCTTCGTGGCCCCCAACCCTTTCAACTGCGAGAACATCACCGCCGCCAGGATGATGCCGCAGCCCAACACCTGCACCGGCAGCAAGCCCTGCCGGAGCGCCAGCCAGGCCGCCAGGGCGGCGAAAACGGCTTCCAGCCCCAGGATAAGGGCGGCATCCGTGGGAGCGGTATGCTTCTGGCCCCACACCTGCAGGGTATAGCCGATCCCGACCGACAGGCTGGCCCGGTATAGGATTGCCCCGATCATCGGCAGGGGCGTCAACTGCCCCAGGTGTTCGAAAACCAAACCCATTGCAAAGTTGAGCAAGCCGGTCACGAGGAATTGCCCGGCAGCGAAGGTAATTGGCTCGAAGCGGGAGGCGAATTTTCCCAGCACCACGAAATGCATCCCCCAGAAGATCGCCCCGATCAATTCCAGGCTGTCGCCATTTTGAAACTGTAAGCCTTTTCCGGCGCTGGAAAGGAAATACGCCCCCACCGTCGCGGCGATCACTGCCAGCAGGTCAATCCAATGAGGACGTTCCCGGAAGCCCAGCCACAATAGGAAGGGCGTGAATACCACATACAGGCTGGTGAGAAAACCGGCATTGGCTACCCGGGTATACAGGATGCCAACCTGCTGCAGGGCGGTGGCGAAGAAAAGGATCCCACCCGCGATCAGCATCCACTTCCACTGGGCGGGTGCGATCTTTTTGCCGCGCGGCATGAATGGGATCAGGAAGATGACCGCCAGGATGAAACTGGCGCCATTGAAGAGATAGGCCACATGGTATCTTCCGGCCACGGCTTGTGCGATGAAGCCGGTGCCCCAGATGATCGCCACTGCAAATAATGTCAGGTTCGCTTTGAGACGCAAAGGTTTATCCAATCTGCTGGAGAAATCGCCCAATGATAGCATACGAATCCGGAAATTTAACCGCGAATGAACGAAGTATGCAAAGTTTATTTGGTTTTCTTGGCGCTTTTTACGCCTTGGCGGTTAAATTCTATATGTATGATCACCCGAATGGGATTATTAAGGACCCCTGAGATGATATAAGAGCAGCCCGGGCGAAAAGTCCGGGCTGCGTTATTTCATAGAGAATCCTGGCAGGCCAGTTCTTACGGCTGGGACTGTTCGAGCAAATGGGTTGTGCCGTCCCCGTCGGCGCTGCAGCCAATGCCGGTCGGGACGGAAGAGCCCTGAATTTTCCAGAAAATCAGCCCATCCAGGCAGACCGGCCCATCCACGATTTTTGTGATCTGCCCATTGGAGATCTCACAGATGATGTTGTCGTTGCCAACGTGCGGCGTGGAGCGCGCCCGGTTGGGATGGCCGACTTCAATCATCGTAATGGTATGGCCGATTGACAAACGCGAGAAGCCTTTGTCACAACCCGGGGTGGCTTCCATTGTGGATGTTGGCGCGGGAGCGGGCGCGCTGCCGCAAGTGACGACCAGCACAACCAGGATACCAATCGACCATAAGAGCGATAACCCTTTTTTTCATAACATTCTCCTTTGGTCAAAAGAATGAAACCTTCATTCGCCATTCCTGTTCGTCAGGTATGCTCTAAACCATATCCCTAAATTTAGTACAGGCAGGTTCCCAAAGTGAACCGGATAAATTCCAGTAAACCACGTAATAACCCGTTTCCTTTAAGGAAACGGGTTATTTTAGATCAGAGAAGCATTCGGTAATTCACCCCACCCCATGTTTGGGGGCTTCTCCCTTCCCGGAGGGAAGATAAGCAAGTAAGGATGGGCGCGAATGTAGTAACCGAATGCTTTCAGGTCATTCTAATGCGCCCATCTTCCACGATCCAGATCTGGCTGGCGAACTGCTCGATGAAATAGCGGTCATGAATGACGGCTAGCACGGTGCCCGTATATTTGGCCAGGGCCTGTTCAAAACGCGCCCGGGAAGGGATGTCGAGGTGGTTGATGGGTTCATCCAGCAGCAGGAAGGTGCAGCCCTGGGCCACCAGCAGGGCCAATTCCAGGCGAGCGCGCTCGCCGTAGCTCATCTCGCCGCATGGGCGCAGCGGATCGTCGCCGGCGAACAGGAAGAAGTGCAGGAAGTGGCGCGCTTCGGTCTGGGTGAACACCTCGGCCGACTGGATGGTCTCCAGCGGGCTTTTACGCAAGTCCAGGTGCTCCTGCTCCTGGGTCATGTAGCCGAGTTTGGCGGAAGCGCCCAGCCGGACGGAACCGGAGAACGGCTCCAGCTTGCCGGCAATGGTGCGCAGCAGGGTAGTCTTGCCGCAGCCGTTCGGACCAGTCAGCGCGATACGCTGGCCGGCCTGGATCTGCAGGCGGATATCCCCCAGCAGGGCCGGGTGGCCGGGGTAGCCAATGGAGAGGGCCTCGGTCACCAGGATGGCGCGGCTCTGGTGCTCAGGCGCGGCGAAATCCAGTTTCAACTGCCAGGAGGGTTTGGGCTTTTCGACGATCTCATCCGAATCCAGGAAGCGTTCCAGTTTCTTTTCACGCGCCAGGGCTTTGACGGCCACCTTTTTGGCGATGCGCCGCACGTGCGGCTGGCGCGGGGTGGTGGACTGCTCTACCTGCAGGGACTGCTGCTTGGTGCGGGCGATATCCTGCTGGATGCGGCGGATCTCGGCTACCTGGTCGCGGTAATCGTCCCACTGTTTCTCGCGGGCAGCCAGGAACTGGGCCAGGTAGTCGCGGTAGTTGCCGGGATATTCGTGCAGGCGATGGGTCTCGGGGTCGAGGTCGAGGATGCGGCTGACAGTGTTATCCAGGAAGGCCCGGTCGTGAGAGACGATCAGCGCCGCGCCGGGGAACTTACGCAGCCAGCCTTCCAGCCATTCGAGCATGCCGATGTCGAGGTGATTGGTGGGTTCATCGAGCAGCAGCAGGTTCGGCTCGGAGAGCAGCAGGCGCGCCAGCATCAGACGGGTCTTCTGGCCGCCCGAGAGCTCGCCGACATGCTTCTCAGGGGGCAGGTCCGCCAGGCCGAGCGGCGCCAGGAGGCTGGCGGGGGATGGAGCGGGGCTTTCCAAGGCTTGGATGGCTTCATCGTAGGCCTGCTGGAGCTTCCTGTCAGCAGGATCGGCAGTCAGGGCGGCAGCCAACTCGACGAATTCGGCTTCGGAGGTGTGTGCAGGTTCGAATGTGCAGGCCTCGGCGATGGTGATGGCTGGGTCGAGCTCGAAGCCCTGCGGCAGGTAGCCGATGCGCAGGTCGGGGCGGGTATGCGCAACCGTGCCGGAATCGGGCTGCTCCTGGCCGGTGAGAATGCGCAGCAGGGTGGATTTGCCGCAGCCGTTCGGCCCGATCAGGCCCAGGCGGTCGCCGGGGTTGAGGCTGAAAGTGATGTCTTGCAGTACGGTGTGGATGCCGTAGGTCTTGGTGATCTGATGTGCAGAGAGCATGGACGTATCCTGTAGTTAACGAAAAACCGGGGGCATACGCCCCCGGCCGGAATCAAAACCAGCGGGTTAAGTTGCCCGGAATTGCGTTGGTTGTTTACAGGGTGTCCGTCATTCCTTTGCTCCTGAATCAGTACGGTGAGGAAATTATATCAGAACAGGATGGAGGGGAGAAGGGATGAGAAATAAACGAAAAGACGTAAAACGAAATTCGGAATTCGTGGAACGTAATTCGTAAAATGCGAGAAATAAAGGGTTTGCTGTTGCGATTACCTCGAGCCAGCCACCCAGAAGAAATTTTCGGTGAGGGGGGAGGAAAACTGGTCAACCTGGACGGGGGCGCCTTGGGACAGCTCGAGGGCAAAAAGCTGCGAAGGGACATTTGCCGCCAGTGGATCATTGTAGGTGAAGAACAGGCCGGAGGAATCGGGCCGCCAGATGATATTGGAGATGTTTTTTGGGTCCAGCGCGGCGGGCAGGTCAACTGTCCGGAGGAGCGAGCCATCATCCGAGAAAATCTTAATATTGGCGCCGAAGGCGATCCACTTGAGCCGGTCAGGGGAGACGGAAAAATTGACTGCCTGAACATTGGCCGGGGTCAGTTTCCCATCAGAGGAGAGATACTGAATGGCCTGGCTGGAATCTTCCCATGTGAGGAACGAGTACTCCTGGATATGCCCGAGCGACTGGATATCGGGAGGCTGGCAACAACCCCAGGTTCCGCTGGAATTCACGCGGGTCTGCTTAAGCGTGGTGGTGTTAACGAGGAATACACCGGTCTGGAAATCACTACCGGTATAAGGCCAGGTGGGCGTGTTCGCAAAAAGGGCCACCCAATCCCCATCCGGCGCAAAGGCATAAGAGTTGTAGGAGCCTGGCCACAACGTGGAGGTTCTGCCGGTATTTATATCGACCAATTGCAAGTTGTATGACCCGGGGCCATTCGCGCCATTCGAAACGAAGTACGTGTGGTCATTCAGCCAATCGGCGGAAGTGATGTTCGAAGGGGTGGCGTTGGTGAGTTGTTTGACGGTCTTTCCATCCAGGGAAGTGGCAAAGATATCGTAGACCATGCCCTCGCCAACCGTATAAGAACTGCCATCCATGATCCATTTCCCATCCGGGGACCAGGAGACCCACTCGACTTCCTGCGGGCCGGAACTGAGCCGCGTGATGGCGCTGGAAGTGGAATCATACAAGTAGAGGTCTGAGGAAAGCCCATCCATCTGCCCGGCGAAGGCCAGGTAGCGTCCATCCGGGGACCAATCCAGCGATTGGGCAATACCGCACACGAAGGCATTCTGCAGCGTGCTGGCTGTCACATCGACTTGGCCCAACTGTTGGGCGGCTTTGGTGAAGATGTTGGGGTAATCCTTGGAGAGCAGCGGCGTGACTAAACGGGTAGTCCCATCTGCCAGGTTCAGCAGGTTGAGAGTCAGGTCGGCGGTCTCTGGGCCCACTTCGCCCATACAAGTCCCGGCAGAACCGCTGTACCAGGCCAGCCATTTTCCATCAGGCGAGAGGGTATTGGATAACGAATCTCGAAAATTTTCAGGTGCGGCATGGTCGGGGTAGGAGAAGCTGGCCTGCCCGCTCCCATCCGCGTCCAGGAATTTGATGAAGGTCTGGTCGCCTGTCTGAACCTGATAGGCCAGGTAGGGGCCGCGGGTGGTTAAGGGGGGCGGATTGGCAGAGGAAGTGGAAGAAGGGGTGGATGAAACGAAGGTTGCCGCGGGTGTGCTGAGCGGGGCAGGAGGCTGCTCCAGTGTGGCAGGGAGTTGGACCGTTGCCGGTGCAGGTGTGGCAATGGCGCCGGGGGCACTGCATCCAAAGACCAGGATGAAAAATAGCAGGGTGAATAGGAAGAGTTTGTTGGGTCGCATAGTTACCACTCCTATCTCTGGAATTGCCTGGATGACCAACCGCAAAATGCGAATCTTCGATAATATTCGGATGGATGCTTAGTTATATTATCGCACAATGTGGCTAATGATGCTCAATAACCGTAGCGGCTTCGCGCCCTATTCCCCCATTCCCCTTTCCTGGATGGAAAGGGGACGAAAGACGCGAAATTTGGGTTGGGAGAACGCCCACGTTTAATCGACGGATTTATGAATAGCGCAGCCGACGCAAGCCTTGGCGGATGCGCAGCCAGGTGCGCACGGCCTGGTGGTGCTCGGCGGAGGTGGGGGGATGCGGGCTGAAGAGCAGGCGGGCGTACATGGCGGTCAGCCAGTCTAGGTCGGCCTGCAGGGATGCCACAGTGGGGGCCAGACGCGGGCGGGCGGCGAAGCGCTCCAGGCGGGTAGAGAAGGCCGTGTTGAATTCGTGCGGGGTGCGAGCGGCGTCGGCGGCCACGCCCCAAGCATGCGCCTGGCGGTAGAGGCGCTGTTGGATGGCGGTGATGGCCGGTTCGGGGGCTTGCAGGTGCAGCAGCCAGCTTTCGAAGGGCAGCAGCCGCCAGAGCAACATGAGCAGGCCGGCGATCGCCAGGAGCCATTCCAGCACGATAAAGAGGGGCCGCAAGGCGCTCCAGTTGATCGGTGCGGCGGCGGATTTGGGCGTGGTAACGGGGGTGGGAATGCCCGGCGGTGTGTTGGCATGAGCGGCTTCACCCGGGCGCGGAAAGGGCGGCAGGTTGGGGGTGGGCTCGAACTCCACCCAGCCGATGGAGGGGAAGTAGACTTCCACCCAGGAATGGGCATTGGCTTCCACCACCACGAAGCGGTTATTCTGGTAATCATAGCTGCCGGTGGAAAACCCGGTCACCAGGCGGGCGGGGATGCCGGCGGCGCGCACCATCACGGCCATGCTGGTGGCAAAGTAGTCGCAATAGCCCTTTTGCAGGTCGAACAGGAAGTAATCCGCCACATCCCGGTTGTCGGGCGCACCGGGCACCTGCAATGAGTAGGGGAACTGGCGCAGGTAATCCTGGATGGCCATGACCTGGTCGTAGGGTGTAGGCTGGTTGATGGTGAGACGGATGGTCAGGTTACGCACCCGCTCGGGCAGCTCATCGGGCAGGCTGAGATAGCTCTGGACGGAGGCGGGATATTTGCTGCCGGCGCTGCGCAACTGGCCGACGGTAACAAACGGGATGCGCGAGCTGGCTGTGAAGGTATTTGGATTGGTGCGGGCGTCGACCAGGTCACCGGGGGTGCGCCAGGCTGCCACGGAAGGCTGGTCAGTGCTCAACAGGTCGCCGGCCACGAAGATGGCGCCATCCATCGGCTGCAGGCGTGTGACGTGCTGTGTGACCAGTTGGTACGTATCCGGGAGCGTCTTCAGATCCGGGTGGTAGGGGCTGTTGGCAGCCAGCGATTGGGTCTGGGCGGTGTTGGCAATCCAGACGTGCCCGTTATAGCTATCGTAGGTCTGGGCGCGCCAGTAATAACTCACTTCCGGTGCAACCGGGTTGGCGTGCTCGGCCACAATGACCGGCAGGGGGGGCACATAACCGGCCACACTGACATACATCAACACTTGCTGGGAAAGCTGCGGGCCGGGGCCGATGGCGTGCGAATCCGACAACCCGATGCCGGCGCTGCCGGTATGCAGAAAGACGGCCGGAGTTTGCTGGAGCCCGAGCGATTCGGCTAGGTTCCGGTTGGGGGTAGCCTGGAAAATGTGCTGGAAGGTATTCGAAATGCTTTTGATCGAGACGGAAGGTAGCAAACCACCCGCCAGCATCCATCCCGCCGCCAGCAGGAGAGTGACACTGGCCAGCAGCGGTTCGATCTCGGTCTGGCCCATCTGGCGGGCCTGCCAGCGGCGGCGGGCCTTCATGTAGCTATCCAGCCCCTGCAGCACGATCCAGCCGCCGCCGGTCAGGACGAGCCAGAGCAGGCCATCCTTCGAATTGGTGTAGTAAATATTGTAGATGAGCAGGATGGTGGCCGGCAGCAAGGCCAGCCCGAGGAACTCACGCCGACGGTAGACCCAGGCGGCCCAGGCAGAGACCAGCCAGAGCGCCAGCCCCCAGATCAGGCTGGTGATGCCCGGGTCGATGATTAGCGTGCTGGTACCAAAGTTATGCAGCCAGAGCGCCAGCCGGTCGGTCAGCCCCAGCACATTCTGGCTGAACATAGCCCAGGACGCCAATAGCGAGGCAACATCCGGCGGGACGCGCAAAATGATCATCCTCAGAAATGAAGGCAACGCCGCCAGGAACTGATCCAGCGGAATGCTCAATTGACCGACCGAGAGCGCCAGCCAGACCAGCCCGATGGAGAGTACAAGCAGCCCGCAGAGCCAGCCTGGCAGCCTTGAGCGCCCCAACAGCCAGCCAACCAGGATTGCGTAGATGATGGTGGTGGGCAGCCAGGCCGGGTGGATATGTCCCACGACAGCAATCAGGCCGGTGCTGACGCTGAGCAACGTCAGGGAAAGCAGCAGCAGGCGCGTCAGGGTGGAACCGCCGATGAAGCGCACGAACCAGCGAAGCAAGCGGCCAACCAGCTCGATCATCCGAGGTTCCTCCAGCCGGTATCAGCGGGTTTGCGGACAGCCACAGCTTTGCCGCGCCCGAGCGTGCGCCATTCCCACTTGCCCTGTTGCCCGGGCCGGGCTTCCGGCCGGTTGAGCAGGTCGCTCTGGATGACATTGTGGGCGATGCCGTAATCGTTGAGCAGGGCCTGCGCACCGGCGGTGGATTCGGAGCCGCCGAAGGAAAGGGGTTCAAGCAACAGAACGGTGGGGGTGATTCCGATGCGCACCAGTTGCATCAAGGGTGCGGCCCAATCGGCCTGGACGTTGGGGGTGATGATGATCAGGCTGGCGCCGTAGTGGACGGACCTGTAGGCGTTGGCCAAAAGGTCGGCAAGCGGGCGCTCGCCCGGTTTGGCCAGGGCGAGGGCGCGCAGCAGGCTCATGCTTTGCCCGGAAGAATGCTGCGGAGCGATCCAGGTCAGATCCGGGCTGCAGGTCACCAGGCCGACGGCGTGGCCTTCGCGCTGGCCACGGTTGGCGAGGGATGCGGCCAGGATGACGCCATGCTCCTCGGTGGATGTGAAACCGCTGCCCAGCTGGATGCGCCGCTCCAGGTCGAGGAAGATCCACCAATCGGAAGATGGCATGTGCTCGAACTGGCGCACGTACAACCTGTCCCGCCGGGCGGAGGTGGGCCAGTGGATGGCTTTGAGCGGGTCACCGGGGGCATACTCGCGCACGGTTTCCACGCTGACGGTGGTTTCCATGGCGGCGCGGCGTGGGCGGCGGCCTTCCCCGGCGCGCCCGCCAGCGGCAATCTCGATGGCGGGGAGAGGTAAAACAGGGGGCAAAACGAGCAGGACGGTGGCGTTGGGTAGGAGCAGTTCCATGCTGCACAGCCCCAGCGGGTCGCCCGAGCGCAGGGTGGTGGGACCCAGGTTGAACAGGCCACGGCGGGTGCAGGCCCCCTCGGTTTTCCATTCCATGGATTGGTTCCCGCCGATCGAAGTGACCCGCCCGGCGGTGTAGCCCGGCAGGTCGGAGTGGTCTTCTACCTCCAGCCAGAGGGCCGGCAGGAAACTGTCATTGATAATGGTGAAGCGCTCTTCCAACAGGTCGCCCACCTGGGCCCAGCCATAACGCATCTTGCGCTCCATGAACAACCGGCGAGCCAGGGAGAGCGTCCAGAAGAAGCTCACCAGCCAGCTGCCGGCCAGAATGATCAGCAGCGTGCTCCAGGCCCGGTTTGGCCAGAGCAGCTGCAATACCAGCAGCAGCAAGCCCAGGAGCGGCCACAGGCGGGAGGCTATGCGGATCTTCGCGAAAGACGAATTGGGATTCACAATGTTCTACGGGCGATGTCGTGTTAGAATTTGTATGACAATCGGACAACGAATTTGCCTTCGCAATCTTACATGAGATGGGATGAGGCGTCAATAAACTTAAGACCAGGAGATGGTGGGACTTAAGGATAGGATTTCAGGTAAAAAAACAAGAAACAAAAAGCAAAAGAATAATGCGTAATTCGGTATGCGAAATTGGGTATTCGTAAAACGTAAATCGAAGGAGTAAATATGAGCACTGCGAAAGAGATCAAGCAACGCGTGGAAGAACTGCTCAAGAAGATGACCATGGACGAGAAAGTCTCCCTGCTGGCCGGGCGGGACATCTGGAATACAGTACCGATTGAGCGCCTGGGCATTCCGTCCATCACCATGACGGATGGGCCGCACGGGGTGCGCTCCACGGCGCCGGAAGCCGGACGCAAGATGGGCCCGGTGACGGCCTTTCCGACCGGCATCGCCATGGGCGCTTCCTGGAACCCGGAGCTGGTGGAACAGGTCGGGCAGGCACTTGGCGAAGAAACGCGCGGCATGGATTGCGATATCCTGCTGGGGCCGTGCGTCAACATCGTGCGGGATCCACGCGGCGGGCGCAACTTCGAGACTTTTTCGGAGGATCCTTATCTGGCCGGCCAGACGGCCGTGGCCTACATCAATGGCGTGCAGAGCCGGGGCGTGGGCACCTCGCTCAAGCACTTTGCCGCCAACAACTACGAGGAGGAAAGGCACCGGGCCAGCTCCAAAGTGGACGAACGGACCCTGCGGGAGATCTACCTGGCGCAGTTCGAAATGGCAGTCAAAGAGGCCCAGCCCTGGACGGTGATGTGCTCCTACAACCGGGTTAACGGCGTGTACGCCAGCCAGCACCAGCACCTGCTGAACGAGATCCTGAAGGAGGAATGGGGCTTCAAGGGTGCGGTCGTTTCAGATTGGGCCGCCAACCATACCATTTTTGAGTTTGTGCAAGGCGGGCTGGACCTGGAAATGCCCGGACCGGCCAAGTACTATAAATTGCTCGGGGATGCCGTGCATACCTGGCAGATCGACGAGGAAGTGGTGGACGAAGCGGTGCGGCGCGTGCTGCGGCTGGTGGTGCTTTCGGGCCGGATGGACAAGCCGCTCTCGAAGGGCTCGATCAACACACCGGCGCACCAGAAACTGGCGCGTAAACTCGCCGAGGAAGCCATCACCTTGCTCAAGAATGAAGGCGGATTGCTGCCCCTGGGCAAGGATGTCAAGTCGATCGCGGTGATCGGGCCGAATGCTGCCGAGGCGGTTATCGAAGGCGGCGGAAGTTCCAGGGTCCCGCCGTTGTACCGGGTCAGCCCGCTGGAAGCGCTGCAGAAAAAGCTAGCTGGCAAGACCAGGATCGAATTCGCAGTTGGCAGTGACAACGTGGATAAGCCGTTCACCGTTCCGCCCAGCTGGCTGTCGGGCGGCCTGCACGGTGAATTCTACGAAGCCGCCGATTTCAGCGGCGCGCTGCTGGAAGCCCGGGATGGGTTCGGCTCGGATTTCTGGTGGCATATTGCCTGGACGCCGCTGCAGATCAAGCCGGTGGCGATGCGCTGGACGGGCAGCCTGACGGTGCCGGTGGATGGATCGTATAAGATCGCCCTGAACCATGCTGGCAAGGTGACCCTTTTCCTGGACGGGAAAGCCGTGCTGAAATCGGTTGCCCCCAAGCCCGGTGCAGGCAAGATCACTGCCTCGGGTGAGACCACCCAGAAGCTGCAGGCTGGCAAACCCTATGAATTGCGGATGGATTACGTGCGCTATCCCGAGCAGGAAATTGTCAATTACAGCCTGGGGATCGGCATGGCCTTCGCGGCGGGCAACGACAGTCGTCTGGCCCAGGCGGTTGAACTGGCCAAACGCTGTGATGTTGCAGTGGTTTTTGCCGGTTACCCGGAGGCTTTCGAAAGCGAGGGGCGCGACCGGCCATCGATCGAGTTGATGGGCGGGCAGGATGAACTGATCGCGGCGGTGGCGCAGGCCAACCCGCGCACGGTGGTGGTGCTGAATGTAGGCGCCCCGGTTAGCATGCCGTGGGCGGAGCAGGTACCTGCCATCGTTCAGGCCTATTACCCTGGGATGGAAAACGGTAATGCGGTGACGGCGGTGCTGCTGGGCAAAGTCAACCCGTCCGGCAAGCTGCCGGTGACCTTCCCGGTTCGGTTAGAGGACAGCCCGGCCTATATCAATGCCTCCTACCCGGGCTGCCGGGAAGTGAATTACGGCGAAGGCATCTTTGTGGGTTACCGCTACTATGACCAGAAGGATGTCACTCCACTGTTCCCGTTCGGGCACGGGCTTTCCTATACTAGCTTCACGTACAGCGACCTGAAGGTTACGAAGAAAGTCAAGACGGGTGGGAAGGTGGATGTTAGCCTGACGGTCACAAATAGCGGGGAATCCGCGGGGAAGGAAGTGGTGCAGCTCTACATTAGCGACCGCAAGTCTTCACTGCCGCGCCCGCCGAAGGAATTGAAGGGCTTTGCCAAGGTGGCGTTGGAACCGGGCGAGGCCGGGAATGTGACTTTTACCCTGGATGAACGAGCCTTTTCCTATTATGACCCGCACAAAAAGGCCTGGGTGGCCGAGACGGGCGAGTTCGATGTGCTGGTGGGAAGTTCGTCAAGGGATATCCGGGTGAAGGCGAAGGTCACGCTGGAGTAAAAGAAAAAACAAAAAGCAAAAGCCCTGGTGCAGGAATGGAACCGGGGCTTTTCATTTTGCATCTACGATCCAATGCATTCTCTATAAACCAAGAACCTGTTTCCTTATAAGGAAACAGGTTCTTATTTAAGGATCTGGAACAGGTTGCTGTAATCGTCCGTCCAGAGACGCAGGGAGGTGTGGTAACCGGATAAAGGGGTGGCATGGCTGGCGATGGCGGGAATGGCCAGAACGGACGGATCGCTGGCGAGCAGCACCCAGGTGGAAGCGCTGGTGATATGCCCGTCACCAGGATCTGCGATGACGGCCCGGTTTAAGTTGAAGTGGTCGGCCAGATCCCAGACGACTGGCAGCAGGTTCAGATAGCCGTTGGTGATGTGGACTGCCAGGACACCATTCGGCTGCAAGAACTGCTGGTAGAGGGCGAAGGCCTGCTCATCCAGAAGGTGCACCGGGATGGCGTCGTTTGAGAAGACATCTACAATGAGCACATCGAATTTCTGTGGCTTGCCAGCCGCCAGCTCGTTCTCAAGGGAGAGACGCGCATCCCCCTGGACGATCTGCACTTTGGCCCGGCTATCCTTCAGAAAGCTGAAGTATCCGCCCTGGCCCTGCGCTAACTGGATAACGAGCGGGTTGATCTCATAAAAGCGGTACAGGTCGCCGGGTTGCCCGTAAGCGGCAATGGTGCCGACGCCCAGGCCGAGCGCACCCACCCGCAGCCCGGGAGCCGTGCGTGGGTGGTTCAGCAGCGCCAGTCCAACTCCACTGTGCGGACCGTAATAGACGGTGGGTATATCCTGCTGGTCTGATCCGTGGAATTGCGCCCCGTGGATGGTGTTCGCATTGATCATTTGATAGGAAAAATCCGGATGGCCGGGGGTACCGGTCTGGCGGACGCGCACCACCCCGTAGAAATTGCGCTGAGAGCGGATGGAGCCGGTCAGGTCGGAGCCGATGAACAGGAAGGCCCGCACGCCGGTGATAAGCACGGCAATTACCAAGAGGGTGGTGCTAAGGTTGGAGAGCAGCTCGGCTTTGAAGCCTTCCTTTTTTGGCCCCCGGCCGATGACCAGGAATAACAGGCAGAACAGCAGCATACCCAGCGGCAGCTCCCAGAAGCCCTTGAAAAGCGCCGGAGCAAGCAAGGTGACCAGCAGTCCGCCCAATGCGCCACCGGCGGAAATGGTCAGGTAGAAAGCGGGCAGACGCGCGGTGGCCGGACGGAGCCGGTACAATTCGCCGTTACAGACCATGCAGCCGACGAAGAGCACCAGGCTGAAGACGGCCACCTGCCAGGGGATGGCGACGAGGGAGCCGTTGGCCATGGCCCAGTCATATAAGAGGACCACTGGCAGGAGCAGGAAAACATAGAGCGGACGAGAGTAGATGCGCTCGCCTGAAAAAGCCAGCACAAAAGTCATCAGGTAGATGGCCAGCGGCAGCACCCACAGAAAGGGGATGACGGCTATCTGTTGGGTGAGGTAACCTGTGATGGCGAGCAGCAGAACGGAAGCGCAGGCGCTCAGGAGCAGCCACAGGAGAACATCCTGGGCGGACGGAGCCTTGTCAGCCTTGATCGCCTGACTGGCAGCGACATCCGGGGAGGTGCGCATGGCTCGCAATGTGACGAAGTCGGCCAGCCCGGCGAATGCCAGGTAACCGAGCGACCAGAGCCAGCCCTGCCAGGGCAGGGACAAATTGGGTTCGACCACGATGGGATAGGCCAGCAGCGCCACCAGGGAACTGAAGTTGGAGAGGGCATACAGGCGGTAAGGACTCTGGTTTGGAAAAGTCCGGGCAAACCAGGCCTGCACCAGGGTACTGTTGGATGAAAGCAGGAAGAATGGCAGGCCGATTGAGATGGCCAGCAGCAGGAAAATATCCAGCACCGGCGGGATTGCACCGGTTGGTTTCAGGGCGGTCGAAGGGGTGATGGGGGAGCGCCAGGCCAGGCCCAGTCCCAGCAGCAGGATGAGCGACAGGCCAAGCAGGAGCAGGTGCAGCACGCCCCGCCGGCGGCTGGCCCGGCTCAACCAGGCAGCATAAGCATACCCGCCGGTCAGCAGCACCTGGAAGAACAGCATGGCGGTGGTCCAGACGGAAGGCGCTCCGCCGAACCAGGGCAGGAGCGCTTTGCCGATAAGAGGTTCAACGAGGAAGAGCAGGAAAGCGGAGAGGAAGATGGAAAAGAGGAAGGGGACCATAAAGAAAAAGCAAAAAGCAAGAAACAAAAAACGTAAAAGGTGAAAAGTAAAAAATAAAAAAAAGGAAACGAAAAATGAGAAATAAGACGGATTAAATCTTCAACTCGTAGACCCGGTAGCGACGGAGGGGGGTGGCGCCGAGCTTTTTAATGGCATTGACCATCGGCCAGTTGTCTTCGAGGACGTAGTTGATCTCCATCCACATATCCGGGGTGTAGAGAGTGTCGTACATGGCCCGGTAAATCAGGCTGTCGATGGCTTTGCCCTGGTATTCCGGAATCACGCCCAGCGCGAACATGCGGTAGCGCCGCAGGCGTGGGATGCCGGTGAGGATCTTGACGAACCCGAAGGGGAACATGTGCCCATTCAACCCCTTGAGCAGGCTGTTGACATCCGGCAGGGTGATGGCAAAACCGATCGGCTTGCCGTTGGAGTCCTCGGCGAACAGCACGCCTTTAGGCTGAAGGACCGGCTTCATGTCACGCGCCATGGCCTGTACTTCTGCCTCGGTAACTGGCGAATAACCCCAGTTGTCGATGATAGTAGAGTTGGCCAGTTCGATGATGATCTTGACCTCTTCATCGTAATGCTGCATGTCCAACTGGCGAATGCGCACGTTATAGCGTTTCTGAACCGCATCGGTCAGTTCGAGGATGCGGGCGGGCACCTCGTAACCTTCCTGGGCCGAGATGTACCAGCACAACAGGTCCTTGACCTTAGCCAGTCCAAAATCGGTCAGATGCTTTTCATAGTAGGATGGATTGTAGGGGGACATGACCACCGGGGATGGCTCGAAGCCTTCCACTACCAGGCCCCATTCCTGGGAAACAAACGACCATGGGCCGCGCATGCTGATACAGTTCCTGGTGAGAAGCCAATCCCGGGCGGCGTCCAGCAGCAGACGGCTGGCGGCGGGGTCGGGGATGCATTCGTAGTAGCCGAAAAGCCCGACGCGTTCCTTCCAGAAATCGATGGCGAGAACATCTATGAAGGCTGCTATACGACCGACGAATTTGCCTTGCTCTTCCAGCAGGAAAAGCTGCCACTCGCAGTGGTCGAGCAGGGGATTGCGTTTTGGGTCGAACTGACCGCGCTGTTCGTCCCGCAGCGGTGGCACCCAGACCGGGTCGTTCTTATAAAGAGTGTAGGGCAGGGTGATGAACGAGGTCAGGTCTTGTTTAGTAGTGACGGGATGGATGCGCATGGGGGGCTCCGGGGGATTTTTTCTTATCCTAGCAGAAATCTGGGGGCAGTGCAATAGGGTTACATTAAATACTTCCCGTTCTTTTTCAGCCAGGCCAGGCGCGGTTTGTAATCGGGCATGAGTTTCGCGACCTTATTCCAGAAGGTTTTCGAATGGTTGTGGATTTGCGTGTGGACCAGTTCGTGTATGACCACGTAATCGACGACTTCTGGCGGAGCCATGACCAGACGGTAGGTGAAGCTTAGCGTGCCGAGCGAACTGCACGAGCCCCAGCGTGTGCGAGCGGAGGAGATGCGAATCTTCTGGTAGCGAAAAGCATGTTGGGCGGCGAGGACGGAGACACGTTCGGTCAGGAAGAGGCGGGCCTGCTGCTTATACCAGGCCTCGAAAAGCTCTGGCGCTTTTGGCAGGCTCGATTTTTCCAGCCGGAAAACGGCGCCGTCAAAGGACAGGGTCGGGCGGCGGGCGGGGAGGATTGAGAGCGGGTAAGCTTGCCCGAGGTAGAGGAAGGTCTCGCCGTCGAGGTAGCGATGGACGGGGACAGGCGGCGCAGCCTCCAGCCGGGCGAGGGTTTTTGCGATCCAATTGGCGTGGCTGTCAACGAAGGCCTGGATGCGCGCGGCGGAGAGGCGCATTGGGGCGCGCACGGTCAGGCGGCCGTCGCGTTCGATGACGATGGCGACCGTTTTTCGATGGGAGCGTACGAGATTATCAATGGAGACGGGCATGCGGGGATTGTAACCGAAAGATTATCCGCTAAAGCCAATTTGTGATACAGGTTCACGCTAATCACCACTAATTTTCCAATTTGATCAGCGTGAATTCGTGAGAATCAACGGAGGCTATGTCGGTCGGATTGACAATCCGACCGACGGAATGCCGCCACTAGCATTTGTCGGGGAATCCGAAGTCGGGAGATTTCGAACTCCGAGATGTATTTTCGGAAAAGGCTCGTTGTGCAGACCAGTGCCGAACACGTTATAATCCCTACAATTTAAAGCTTGCCCCAAAAAACAGGAACGAATGTCCCCAATGGAGATGATAAGTCGTTACTACGATGTGAAAGGAAGGTAAGATGGATCAGGTAATTATTACGGATCTGGTGGCACGCGGTATCATTGGGGTGAATGACCGGGAGCGCGAGCAGCCACAGGATATTTTGATCAATATCGTGCTTTTTGCCGACCTGCGCCAGGCCGGGCAAAGCGACAACGTGCTGGACAGTGTGGATTACCGCCTGGTGGCGAAAAAAGTGCGGGCGCACGCCGAAACTGCGCGGCGGTTGACCGTAGAGGCGCTGGCGGCAGACCTGGCGAAGTTGTGCCTGCAAACGGCACGGGTGGAAAAAGTACGGGTGCGGGTGGAAAAACCAGGGGCGGTGCGGTTCTCCCGGTTGGTAGGGGTCGAGATCGAGCGAACGAAGGAAGAGATCGGATAAATAAATAGAGCTCGGGTCGGCCCGTTCCGCAGTAAAGGTAAATAGTAAACGGAAGTTGTTGCAAGCAGACTTTACAGGATGACAGCAATGCGAAATAGATTTAATCGTCTCCTTAGTGAACCAAATAATAACATGGTCCTGGTCCAACTGCGCGAGCGCCTGCTGCGAATTATGCTGTATGCCTCATTTGTGGTTGGGACCATTCTCTTTGTTCTGGCTGGGATCACCGCGCGTGAAAAAGGGGCGCAAATCGCCCTCATTATTTATGGCGTGTTATATATCTGGACCATCCTGATCACGTTCGACCACCGGCTGCCTTTCACCCTGCGGGCGATCGGCTGGCTGGGCATGCTCTTTGCTTTTGGGGTCATCAACCTGGTCGACAGCGGCTTCAATGTGGACTCCGGCCTGTTCTTAATCATTTTTGTAGCCATGTCGGTGCTGTTGATGGACCTGCCAGCCGGAATGGTGGCGCTTGCGCTGGACTCGGTCGCCATTTCCATTCTGGGAGTGATAAATACCAGCCTGAATTTCAAATTGCAGGTGGGTTTGCCCCAATCTGATCCACTGCTCTGGATCATTGCAGGAATTATCTTCGTGTTGATGGGGGTGCTGCTGATCTATTCCCTGACCATTGTTGTGGCTGGCCTGGAAGACAACCTGGCAAAAGCCACCAAGCTGACAAGAGAACTGGAACAGACGAATGCAACATTACGGATGAGCGAGGCGCGCTATCGTACCCTGGTGGAAACCTCCCCGGACATGGTTTTACTGCTTGACCTGCAAGGGAATGTGATCATATCCAACCAGGTGGGACTGACTCTTTTTGGGTACGGAAACCTGGATGAGGTGACAGGCAGGAATATTGTTGAGTTTGTTACACCGGACGACCGGCCGCGCGCGGCGGAGGCCTTCCAGAGCGTCCTGGTAACCGGCGAGCTAAAAGATTTTGACATTCTGGCAATCAGGAAAGACGGCAGCACATTTTATGGCGAATACAGTGCAACTTTACTCCGGGATGAGTCCAACCGGCCGCAAGTGGTCATCGGGGTGGGCCGGGATATCACGGTTCGCAAAGAAGCCGAGCGGATTTTGCGCGAAAGCAAAGATGCGCTGGCGGTGAAAGTTGTGGAAACAACGGTGCAACTACAACAGGCGGCTTCCCGCCTGGAGGAGTTGGTCAGCCATGGCCCGGTAGTGATATACAGCTTCCAGGTTTCGGACCATGTGGTCACGTATATGAGTGAAAACGTTGTCAGCATGGTAGGATACGGCGCCTCTGAATTTCTGGCGGATAGGAATTTCTGGCGTAACCATGTTCATCCGGATGACAAGGAGCGGGTGATCGCCCAGGTGGACCAGCCGGACAACCAGGAAAGAATAGTCTTCGAATATCGTTTTTTGAAAAAAGATGGGATATATTGCTGGTTGAGTGGGGAGAGAATGCTAATAAGGGATGCGCAGGGTACCCCGCTCTACTTTGTGGGATCATGGTCAGACATTACCGACCGCAAAAAAGCCGAGGAAACCCTGCGGCTTTCGGAGGCGCGCTACCACAGCCTGTACGAGAGCATGATGGACCCATACGTACAAGTCGATTTGAACGGCAAAATAGAACTGTTCAACCAGTCCTATCAAGCCATGCTTGGTTACGAACCGGAAGAACTACGCAACCTCACTTATATGGATCTAACACCAGAACGATGGCATGCCTTCGAGGCCGGGATCACTGAAAGCCAGATATGGACGCGCGGTTATTCTGAAATTTACGAAAAAGAATACATACGCAAAGATGGCACCGTCTTCCCGGTGGAGTTGCGCTCCGCGCTCATGCGTGACGATGCGGGCAAACCATTCAAAATGTGGGCAATCGTCAGGGATATCAGTGAACGCAAAAAAGCCCAGGAAACCCTGCGTATTTCCGAGGAGAGATACCGCAGCCTGTACGATGGCATGACGGATGCGTATGTGGCTGTGAAAATGGATGGGTCGATATTGCATTTTAACCAGGCATATCAAAAGATGGTGGGTTATGAAGCGGAGGAGCTGCACAACCTGACCTACATTGATCTGACACCGGAGAAATGGCAGGCCTATGAGGCCGAGATTACTGAAAAACAGGTGATCGGGAGAGGTTATTCCGATATTTATGAGAAGGAATACATCCGGAAAGATGGCACAATCTTCCCGGTGGAACTTCGGGTGGCGCTCATTCGAGACGGGAGCGGCAAGCCGGCCGGAATGTGGGCGTTGATCCGGGATATCAGTGTACGAAAGATCATCGAACAGACCCTGCGCGACAGCGAAGCACGCTACCGGGAATTGCTGGAAAATTCCATGCAAGGTGTGATCGTGTTCCAGGATTTGCGGGTGGTATATACCAACCAGGCTGTGACAGAATCGCTTGGGTATAGCCAGGCTGAATTGAATTCCCTGACGACAGAGCAAATGGTGTCGCTCGTGCACCCGGATGACCGGCGCACCTTCCTGGAGCAGTTGCAGGGGCGTGTGGAAGTTTCCCAAACTCCAGAACGCTATTCCATGCGGATCATCCATAATAATGGTGAAACCCACTGGATCGAGGCCAGGACCGTGCCGATCCTGCTTGAGGAAAAACCGGCCATGATGACAACTGCCATCGATGTTACCGAAATCAAGCGGGCGGAAGCGGAGCTGCAGGAAAGCGAGCGGACCCAGCGCTCGATATTAAATGCTTCAGACGCAATGGTATTCCTGGCAGATGCGAATGGCGTGATCATCAGCACTAACGATAAATTCATTCAACAAATGAGGGTAAAGCCAGACACTGTGGTAGGCACCGTTGTTCATGGAATGATGTCTGGAGATGTAGCCAAGGCAAGGAAGGTGAATTATAACCGGGTGGTCAGTTCGGGAAAGCCGGTCGTTTTCGAGGATACACGGGGTGACATCTGGTTCGAGAACAGCTTCTATCCGGTCCTAGACAAATCCGGAAAGGTGGTGCGGTTGGCGGCTTTCATACGCGATGTTACAGAGAAAAGGCGCATGACCGAGGCCCTGCGCGCGAGCGAGGAACAATACCGGACGCTGGCAGAAGCCGCACATGACATGATCTTCATCATCAATCGAGATGATCGCATAGAATATGTGAATTCCTTCGGAGCGCAATTCCTTGGACAGCCGGCGCAGAAGCTGGTGGGAAAACTGCGTAAATTGTACTTCCCTGCCGAGACAAGCCAGCACCAGGAGGATGCCATTCAGGAAGTATTCAGAAAAAGGAAGGCAATTGCCGTCGAGAGCGCCAATATATTTCTGGGGCAAGAGTTCTGGTTAAGCACCTGGCTGGTGCCGCTCAAAAACGATGCAGGCGAGGTTACTTCCATACTAGGGGTTTCACGCGATATTACTGATCGGAAACGATCTGAGGAAGAATTGCGGCAGGCGCGGGATTTCCTGGAGGAACGTGTGGCGGAACGGACTGCGGCATTGTTGGACAGCCAGGAAAAAATGCGTTTGCTGACCGCCCAGACCGTTAAGGCCCAGGAAGAGGAAAGACGGACCATCTCGCGTGAATTGCACGATGATGCTGGCCAGGCGCTGATCACCCTGCAATATAGCCTTACGGCAATCCAGGGCGAGCTGCCTGAAACGGAGACCTTTTCCCGCACACGATTGGCTGATTCTTTGAAAGTGATCGACCAGACCATGCAGCACATCCGCTCGCTGTCCCACAGCCTGCGACCGCCGGTACTGGATATTGGCGGTATCGACTTGAGCCTGCAAGAATATTGCCGGGAACAAGTCAAACGCACGCAAGTACCGATCATCTACCATGGGCAGGATATCCCCGGCTTGCCGGATGAAATCAGCATCAGCTTATACCGGTTTGTGCAGGAAGCCTTGACAAATGTTTTAAAACACGCCCAGGCCACCCAGGTGGAGATCAGGTTGCAATATAAAAAGGGAGAAATCTCCCTTTCGGTTTCTGACAACGGACGCGGGATGGAGGATCCCAATCCAACCAGCGGGATGGGACTTCTCGGCATCCGGGAGCGCTTAAAGCTGCTGGATGGCGAGCTGGTAACCCATTCCTCCAAGGGGCGAGGCACCCGGCTGGTGGCAATCGTACCCTGGCCGCGCCCCGGCTCACAGGTGGCATAGTCTTAAAACGCAAGCTGGTTAATACAGTCGGAAAGCAATTTGTGAGGATTAGCGGATCAGGGTTTTTTCTTTCCAATATTCCGCTGTAATCCTTGCGCATGTAATAGACGAACCCTGGGCAAAGCAATTTCTGTGAAAAGGAAGCAATAGGCATTTGTATGGACAGTCTAAAAAAGTGTTCTTTCGCAACTAAAATAAGCTCAGTATTAGCAATAAACTGGGGGATGCGGACAGATCCGCCGGAAGGGGGAGGAAGGGGGATACAAGCGGGTCGGCAGAAAGGGGACTGGGGGGTGGATGCTTGAAGCGGGCGGTTCAGCAGCCTTATGGTTATCCTTCCTTGTGGGGTATCCCCTAAAGGGACAGGCAGGCGGATAATCGGCGAGGTAGGCTGACCGCCCGCGGCCCGGTTTCCACCATTTTATTTTATAAAGAGAATTTATACGAGATATGTGTGCGATAAATATAGCAAAGAGGGAAAGCTATGGTATCTAAAATCCGCGTAGCTATTTTAGATGACCACCCCAGCATCATCGATGGTTTTCGGTATCGCCTGTCGATGGACCCGGATATCCAGATTGTTTGTACGGCGACCTTTGGGGAAGACCTTGAGCCGATGGTGGCAAACAATCCGATGGATGTATTGCTGCTGGATGTCAGTGTTCCCAACTCTGCGGAGGACCATAACCCCTATCCGGTTTTGCATGCCATTCCCAGCCTATTGAAGGAATACCCGGGATTGAATATCCTGGTGATTTCCATGTTCACCCAACGGACCCTGATCGAGGCGCTGGTAAATGTGGGCGTCAGCGGGTACATCTTCAAAGATGACCAGGTCTCCATCCAGCAACTGGATAAAATCGTGCGGGCCGTAGCCAATGGCGGGATTTATTTTAGTGAGGGAGCCACCTGGGAGCCGCAAACAGAAAGCCTGGAGGCCCTGCTGACCCCGCGCCAGTTGGAGGCATTATCCTTGTGCGCATCCCACCCGGATGACGATACATTTGTGCTGGCGCATAAGTTAGGCGTTACCGGTTCTACATTGAGGAACCTGCTATCCGGCACCTATTTCCGCCTGGGGGTGCGGACGCGGGCAGCCGCGATTGCCAAGGCACACCAGCTGGGATTCGTTCCGGTGGAACCCGAACCCGACCTGGCGGTTGGCAAGGCCTCCACCAAGAGATCCGGCGGGAAACGCCAAAGGAGACCGGCGGAAAAAGCAGCCTGAGATGTTGGTGCCTTTGGAAAGCTGGAAAGAAAAAAAGATTAAACGCGATGGTCACAAAGGGGACTGAGGAATAACTATTAATAATCTACGAAGCAAACAACATCCCTGGCAGGTATCGCGAGGGATGTCGCTTTATGCAGTATCGAGAGCATTCGGAAAATCGTTGCCATAATCGCCGGGGGCTTAAGCCCTCAGCTAAGAGATGAAGCCTGCTGAAGCGAATTGAATCCGCTCGAAAGGAGGCATCACGAGCTTGGATTGAATGTATTTATCCGGCGGCTAAGCTGCCAATGCAAGTTACCAAACGTGATCAGTATTCTTCTAATTTGCTGGAGTATAAGGGAGGGCAGCGCGTTCGAACTTTACCAGAGGGAAGATATCCACCAGTTCGTAGGCGCGGCTGCCGAGGCCGTATTTCTCGGCAAACTCGGTGGTCTTGTAAGGATCCTTGAGCGGGCCGTGCAACTGCCGGAAGGGGTGACCTTCCCGGAAATGGACTTCCATTGCCAGCGGGATATTCTCTTCGATCAGTTTGGTCTGCGCGACCGCATCGAGCATGGCCTGTTCCACGGCGACGATGTCATCCGAGCCGAAGATACCGACATCCGGCAGGATGGACATGCCGGTAAAACCGAAGCAGTCACAAACGGGAGTCATTTGCGTTGCCAGGTTGAGGTGAATGGCTTTGCCGGGCTGGAAGGTGGACATGGTCTGACTGACGGAAATGGCGCACGCTTCCATAAATGAGTGGAAGTTGGCCTGGTCGATCTTCAGGCTACCGGCAGGCGCAACTTTCAGGCAGCGTCCGCACTGGTTGCATTGTTCGAAGTGCAAGTGCATGACACCGGGAACCTTTTTGTCTTCGACGATGGCCTGGAATGGGCAGGAAGCAGCAATCAGCGGGATAACGGAAGCCGGATCTGGGCAATTTTCGGGGAACCAGTATTGATCGAAGTGCATGGAATCGTGCATCTGGCCGCGCGTCGCGCCGGTCATGCAACCCAGCGCCAGGTTCTTGATGGCAGCGCCAAAACCGTTGCTGGGATGACCTTTGACGTGGGCAAAGTTGACCAGGAAGGTGGCATCCTCGATCATGCCGGCCACTTTCCAGCTGCGGATGTTCTTATAGGGATGCTCGTGTTCATAAAAATATTTCTCGTCCGGCCCAGCAGCCGGATAAACCGGGCAGCCGAGCGATTCGGCGGAATAGCCGCGTGTTTCCGCACCGGCGGTATCCCAGGGTACATCGGCGACGAAAGGCTTGCCGCCGCCATCCTTGATGGCCTGGACAACCTTACGCACAAAGACCGGATGGATGGTCGAGTAGCCGATGTTGTTGGCGGTGTGCATTTTAATTACCACGCGCTCGTCTTTCACCCGATCGCGCAGGTGCATCTGCTCCAGGATCAAATCAAGCTTGGCCGGTAAGGTCTCCCTGGCTTCCAGGAGAGATTGGCGTGCGGTACCGAAATAAACTTTGCTGGTCATGACAAATACCATATTCCTTTCGATAAGATGGAGGAATTATAACGGATGGTGGCTCGAAATCAGAACCAATAAGATCTGGAAAAAGCTTTTAAACACAATCCTGTGGGAGAGCACCGTGGGACAGGCGTACACAAAGGCGACAAAGGGGAAAAATAAAAAACACAGGGCCTTTTCCCCCCTTTGCCCAATCGATGCTATAGGCACAGGTGGGCCAAGTTTCTCACCACCAATAAAGAGGGGGTAATTAAAAAGGGCTGCCATTCGGCAGCCCTGTAATATCAAATTGATGCAGACTATCCAACAGGTTGTTGCTCGGATGGGTTGGCGCCGGTGCCGCGCACATTGACCAACTTACCCAGGATATCAAACCAGAAAGGCGCACCCTGGGCGGCGGCTGCGCCGGTCATCAGCAGCCCCAATATTTTTACCAGCCAAGCGATTAGGTCAGGTGGCAGGTTGCTGAAGCGCAAGCAGGCTGGCCTGGCCGAGCTATCCTGGCTGGGGATTCCCCAGACCTGACCGGCCTGTACCGGTAGGAGGCTGCACGTGCGTCCGCCGGTATTGAACGCGGCGAAGGTCCAGCCGAAGGGGATATTCAACGCCTGCAATTGTGTTTCCAGGGCAGGGATGTTCTGCAACGGAGTGGCCGTGGTGGTGCCCTGGGTAGCGGCGGGAGGAGTATAGTTCTGGGCCTGGGCAATAATGGCCTGGCGCAGGGTTGGTTCGCGCCACAGGCTGGTGGCCACGTTAATCGAGTCCACGTTTAATAGCAGGGCCAGAATAACTCCAATAATGAATGCAGATATCTGGGCATTGCGTTTGTAGGTACCGGAAAGCCGGTCCATCGCATCGTTAAACCAGCTCTCCAGGTTAAGGCGTGTGGTGGCGACCAGTTGATCTGCGCGCAAGACGGAGCTGTCGGCCTGTCTGATGATGGCAGAGACCGACCCGGCCAGGCGTGGATTTATTTTTTGTAATGCCAGTAAACCGAGACGGAACTGACGCATAGCCAGGCCGGTATCGGCACCGGATGCCACCGCGGTGCGCTGTTCCTGAACGAATTGCCCGTAGTATGCATCCAATTGCGGTACAAGTGTAACCAGGCTGGGCTTGACCTCCGGGTATTTCTCCCCATAAACCTGTACCTGGAGCTTGAGACTGTCCAACGCAGTCGCACCGAGACCCGAGGCAGCCAAATTTATAGCAGTTTCCAGAATGGCACTCCAATCGGCTTTGGCAAGTTTCTGTTGTTCGGGGCTTTCGATGGAAGCCAGGCTTTTATTAATCTCATCCGTCATTTTCCAGACCGGGGAATTGTCCGTGCCGGCCTGGACAACCAACGAAAAGAGGGCCGCGCCGAATTTGTTGGATGGGATATAGGAAGGAAGACGGGTCTTTTTTCCAGGAGTGCCTGGCTGTTTATAAAGATCAGCAATCAGCGGGTGTGCATAAAACTGGCGGGTCAGGTCGTTGCTGTTCAACATCTGGGCAATAACCTTTTCCATCTCTTTTGCACGCAAGTTGAGAGCGTTACCCAGCCATTCCTTTAGGGACATTGTTGCAACGCTTAGAACCAGCCAAACGAAAACCAGGCCGATGCCGACTTCGAGAATTTCCTGAAGATACATGGTTTCCTCCTTATATAATCAGTAAACCGATACTCCCAGTATATAAAGAAAACGTGTCATTAGCAAGACCTACGATGTGGTGGTTTCGATATCGGCAAGCAGACCCGGAATAATGTCCAGTGTTGGAATAACCGCCTGCGGCTGGATGGCCAATACGCCTTCTTCAGGCAGGCTGATCCGGCGTGTGATCCAAATGCTATAAATACCCAGCTGGTTTGCTCCCAGGATATCCGCTTCGAGCGAATCGCCAACCATGGCGACCTGTGCGGGCGGGACTCCGAAATGGTCAAGGGCTGGTCGGAAGATACGCTCATCCGGCTTGCGGAAGCCAACGCCAGCAGATGTGACGATCAACTCGAAAAAGGGGCGTAGTTCCCAACGATCCACCATTTGCTGAACATTATCATCATCGGATGTGTTCGAGACCATTCCCAGGCGATAGCCGTGATCCAGGAGCGTTTTGAGGGTTGGGATGGCATCGCCTTCGAGATACCAGTTCTGCTGGGTGATGTAATACATGGCATCTAGGGCGGAGCGAACCACAGAATCCGGAGTATCATGGAGCCCTTTTTTTTGCAATAATTCCTGCAAGGCGGAGAAGGTGGTTTTCTCAATCGAGCTGGCGCCGCGCTCGGCATAATAGCAATCCAGAAAAGTTTCGAATTCGCTGGAGAAAGCCTTGACCTCCAGCGGAACTCCGGCCCGCTGGAAAACCTGCACCAGCGCCCGGTCGGCCTGCTCGTAGATGGGCGGCCAGGGGTCTTTTGTGTATATCAGGGTGGACCCGAAATCGAATAGGACGACTTTGAGTGGGGCGGTTGTTTCCATAATATTGAATTATAGCTTGCAAATGGAAACAACGGCGATTAAATGACTGGTAGGTTGGGACCAATTTTGCCGAGGCAATGGTTGTGCATCGATCGGATTGGCAATCCGACCTACTCTTTGGAAGGGCTGTGCCGGCGTGTGTAGAGGAAAATCAAGAGCGCGCCGAAAAGGATAGCCGGCAGGACGATCAGCCCGGCCTCCGGTCCGAACGCGGCTCCGGTCCACAGCGGCGGGCCGGAAACCTGAATGCGCAGGAACGGATAACTGGCAGTGCCGCTGACCGGGAAGCCGAAAACGACCCCCTCAAAAAAGTTCCAGCCGATATGCAGCCCGATCGAGAGCCAGAGCTGGCCAGTGCGGAGATAGCCTAGCGCCAGAAATAAACCGGCAAAGAGGATGCCGACTGCGGCAACCCAACTGGCATGCGGGTTGGAGAGGTGCAGCGCCCCGAAAACAGCTGAGGAAATCAAGACCCCCCAGAAGAGATTGATGCCGCTGGTGATCGTCTGGAGGTGGTAGCCGCGCGAGAGCAATTCCTCTGACCAACCGACGATGATGAAGATGAGCAGAAAGAGCAGCGTCTGTCCAAGGACAACCGGCGGCGGGTCGAACTGCCAGGCGAAACCGATGAATTGGATCCAGCCCAGCAGGCTCATGGCCAGGTAGATCGATCCCATCATGACAAAGGTGATGGCAATCCCGGCCAGCAGGTTGGGCAGGACGCGGCGGTCCAGATGCAGGCCCAGACTGGCAAAAGAGCGCCTGTCTAGGAAGCGGCGCGACAAGGCAATGGAGAGGGTGAAAGCAACCAACTCCACCAATTCAGACACGATGGTGAATCCGGCTCCCGAGACATTCCAGCGCAGAACGATGGCAAGCACGTAGACCGGAATAGCCAGCCCGCCCAGCAGGACCAGCATGAGGATGGTCTGGATGGCCAGCCGCCAGCCAGCGCGCAAGCGGGGTTCATGCCGGGAAAGGAACAGATTCTTCCAGATGGAGCGTGGAGGGGGTGGAGCAGTCTCGTTCATCATCTGCCGGCCAGATACACTCAATCTTCGGGACGGATTCTTTCACAGGGTAGGTCAGGTTGACAATCCGACCTACACGGGCCAGCACACTTCAAGCGGGGATGGGATGAGTGTCTGGAGTTGCCTGAGGGGAGACGTTCAGATAATAGAGCAGGATGGATAGGAAACCGAACATGGCGACCTGGTAGCCGCCGACATAGATAACGCTTGAGAACCAATCCAACAGGCTGGCGGTGTTGGCGGCAAGCAGCTTGTTTCCGCCAATCCACAGGAAGATATTCACACCGTCGGCCACAGCAAAGACCATCAGGGCCCACCAGGGACGCCCCCACGAGCCTCGTCCGAATAAAAGACTGAGCCAGAGGGCGGCAAGACCGATGAAAAAGTCACAGACCGGGTAGAAGATGGCCAGGTAGACCGAGAACCAGGATTGGTCCTGTCCAAGCCCGGCATGCAAGGCCAGTTGGGTCAACCCCAGGGTAACCAGGAGGGCGAAAATCACCATTAATATGTAATAGGCCGGTTTGAATTCCTTGCTCGAGCCGTAGATGTGACGGAACTGAAGATAAAGCGCCAGGCCAAAGCAGAAATAACCCAATGTCCAGAAGATGTCAAAAACGGATAGGTCCCCGTATGCGATTTTGAAAATATCATAACCGGCAGTGGAGAGTTCTCCCAGCAGCCAACTAAACCAACCCAGGGAAAACCAGAACCAGATCAGGCGCGGTTTTTCATCCGATCCGAACTGGCGGACCAGCAAAATGGCTGCAAAAACGGCTGCCAGAGCCGCCAGGATGGTCAGGAAATCCAAAACGAGGGTATTCCAGTAATCAGGAAGAGGCGGGTAATGATACATCCAGGCGTATACCCCCAGGATCACCAGGGAGATAACCAATGCGACAACCTGGGTGGATCTGCGCTGGTGAAAAAGCGGTATGCTTTCAAGGAATTTATTCATATCTTTTCTCTTCAGGCCAGGGCGGCTGGAATCAGCCGGTGTTTCTCAAGGCTATCTTTTTCGGCCTGGATAAGCCGGTCATAGGTTTCGGATACCAGCCGCTGGCTTAATCCGTTCCCGATCATCAGGCTGCTTTGCTCGCCCATGCTCATCAACAAGGCCCGGTAGGCTTTAACAGCTGCCTCCAGGTTGGGAAAGAAATGCTGATCCCAAAGCGAAGTACCTTCCAATTGAACCTGCCACTGCCAGGGCTCAATGGACATATTGGATTGGTCGATCATGATTTGCAAAAGTTTTTGGCCGACCATTTCACGATAGCGGTCCAAAATCAGATGAGTCCAATCAGACACCCCGCGTCGCAGGACAAAAGTCTGGTTCGCATGCGAATAAAGCGGAGGTGAAAATAGGATCAGTTCGCATGGGACTGCCTGTTTGTACTGGGAGAAGGGCAAATTGGACTGGAATCCCCGATCGGTGGAAAAAATGCTTTCGGATTTGACTATTTCCCCCGCCTGCAGGTAGACCAAGCCATCGAAATATTCACTGGCGATCTGCACCAACCCATTTTGTGCTTCGGCTTTGCGGGCATTTGTCCACGCATCCCATTCAACCATATTCCGTACCTGGGATTGGCTTTGCATCTGCGATTCCAATCGTAGCCAGATAAGCCGCCCGGCCACATCCGGGAGAACCAGGGTGGTGAAGGATGCATTCGAATCGGTCCAGAATGAGTGGATTTCGCTTAATAAAATGGGCTGACAGGTCGCTCCACTCAAATGATATGTTCCAGCGGTATTGCCCCTGGCATAGAGCAAGATGATGCATTCTCCCTGATTGATCTGAATTTTGATCATCCCGCTGGTTTGATCACTGTGGAAGAGCGTTTGCTGGGATTCCAGATAGGCCATTGAACCAGTGAACTGGTCGGCAGAGACCTGGCGGAAGAAATGGGTAGTATCCATTATTATTTTTTCGCCTGAGTGAATTCTGCAGCAATTTTACAACATCTTCTTTCATTCGGGTCGATTTTGCGGTTAAGTTGTAACCTTTCCACCCGTTATTGTCTTTAATCAGCCATCCTTGCGAATGTTCCCCCCTTTACTCTTCGGGCATCCCTTACAGGGACAAGTTGCTGCGCGATCCTTCCGGGAAAGGGGGCGGGTGGGGGAATGACCACGTTTAAGTGGGGTGTCACCAAAATTTATACTCAGGCGCTTTTGGTATAGATGCCGGTCGGGTCGAGTTCTTCTCGCAGGATGCCCAGTTCCTTTTCGGTGACGGGATCAGTGAGACGCAAGTTCCCAGCCACTTTCAGGGTCCAGCCGGTGTTTTCGATGGCCTGCTGGGCGGTTTTGCCGGGATGCAGGGCGGTCAGCACCAGTTCGCCAGTATCATCGGGTTCCATGTAACCAATGTCGGTCACCACACCAACCGGCCCCTTGCCGCGCAGGCCGGCGTAGGCGCGCCCACCACGGCCATCCAAATAGCCGGCAGATGTCAGGAAATCCACTTTTTCGGGGAAGCGCCGTTTCTGGTGAGGCGTCATGATGTAACAGCGGTTGGCCCAGGCGGCAATCTCCTGTGCTCCGCCGGAACCGGGCAGACGGACTTTTGGATGCGCATAGTCGTTGCCGATGACGGTGGCGTTGATATTGCCATATTTATCGATCTGCGCGCCGCCCAGGAAGCCTACATCCACGTTACCGCGCTGGAGGTAGTTGGCAAAAATATCGTACATGCTGACCACGGACAAGGCCCCGCTGACCAGGGTCGGGTCGCCGATGGAGAGCGGTAGGCGGCTGGGTTCGGCCCCGATCACGCCGGCTTCGTAAATCATCACCAGGTCGGGCGCGTGGGTGCGTTTGGCCAGGTTGCAGGCCAGGTTGGGTTGGCCAACCCCCACAAAAACCACATCGCCGTTTTTAAGCAAGCGTGCGGCATTCACGATCATTAGTTCAGAGGAGGAATATTCCATAATTAATACTCCCCGTAATTGACCGCCTCGCTTAAGCGGGGACGGACGGCGAGGCGCTGATGGGTGGCCGAGCCGAGCTTTTGCCAATATTCGGCGCGATCCTTGACGCCGTAAACCCATTCATCCAGGTAGGATTTCACGGCTTCGGGCGACTCGCTGATCTTATCCCAGCCCAGGTAAAAATCGTTATCCCTGTCGTAATAGCCCTGCGCATAGGATGGATGGGAGGCATGGGGAACGTGGCAGACCGCTGAAACAATGAACCCGGGCAGCAGGGTACGGTTCGGGTCGGAACGGATGACCGCTTCATCCACTATTTCCTCGGCGGTCAGGATAACACGTTTGGCTGCGAAAGCGGACTCTTTCTGTTCGCCAATGATGCCCCACAGGTGCGCGTTGCCATTTGTATCGGCTCGTTGCACATGCACGATGGCAACATCCGGGTTGAGGGCAGGGACGGTTATGACTTCCCGGCCGGAATACGGATCGACAACGCGGCGGATGTTCGGGTTGACCCTTTCCAGATCAGTTGCGCCGGTCTGGTTCATAGGCATGAAGGGCAGCCCGGCCGCCCCAGCCTGCAGGCGCGAGATCATGCCGAAGTGGGAATATTCTTCCCATTCCAATCCGCCTTTTTCGATGGCGGTGCGGAGGATGCGCAGGGAGCCGACGCCGGGGTTGCCCATGTACGAAAAAATCACTTTGCGGGCACAGCCGGCGGCCACCATCTGGTCGTAGATGAGATCGGGGGTGGCGCGAGCCAGTACCAGGCCGCTCCGGCCTTGACGGATCAGCTCGTGGCCGGCGGCGAAGGGGATGAGATGAGTGAACCCAGCGGCATAGACAGTATCTCCGTCATGCACGAATTGGGCAATGGCCTCGGAAAGTGGAATCAGTTTATTCATAGATTTTCAGGAATTATTTCTTTGGTTTATTCTTCATTTGATCTTCCCGACGCTGACGACTGGCGGCGCTGGCCCGGCGGATCGCAGTAAAACGCCCGCTTTCCTTGGGCTCCTTATTTCGTTGCAACAGGACTCCCACAAATAACGCCACGAGGGCCAAGAGCAGGTAATTGGTTTTTGCATCCTGGCTCATTACGGACCCAAAAAACAGGATCATTAAAACGAGCCCAACCAGGATGAGGAAGGCTCCCAGGCGGCGAGAAGTTTGCATGGTCTCAAATATGGTAAGGGCGCAGCGCCGCTGCGCCCTTAAAGAGAGGGTTATTTGACGAGAGTGCGAATCTGTTCGTGCATGTAGAGCGGCAGGTAGTAATGTCCGCCGGCATTCTTGCCACTAGAACCGGAGCCTTTCCAGCCGCCGAAAGGTTGGAAGCCCGGCCAGGCGCCGGTGGTGGAGCCTTGCGGACGGTTGGCATAGGTGACGCCGGCTTCGATCTTATCGAAGAACCAGTCCACTTCTTCCTGCGAGCCGTAGAAACCGGCGGTCAGACCGTAGTTGACATCGTTGCCGAACAGCATGGCATCATCCAGGCTTTTGACTTTCCCTATGGTTGTGATAGGCAGAAACATTTCCTGCTTCCACAGGCGATGATTAAGCGGCAGGTCGGTCACGAAGGTGGGCTCGCAGTAGTAGCCCTTGTCGAAAATTCCGCCGCTCTTAACCTTGCCACCGGTTAGGAACTTGCCGCCGGCCTGGCTAATCTCTTCGGTGAAATTCTTGAAGTCATTGTAGGCGCTCTGGTTAATCACCGGACCGAGGAAGTTGGGCCGCTCGGTGGGGTCGCCGATGTTCAGTTTCTCGGCGGCAAGCCTGAGCATGCCAACCAGCTCATTGTAAACCGGCTCCTCGATGTAGACGCGCGAGGCGGCCGAGCATTTCTGGCCCTGCAGGCCAAAGGCGGAGCGAATGATGCCGGAAGTGGCGCGTTCCAGGTCGGCGTGGCGCGAAACAATGGTGGGGTTCTTGCCACCCAGTTCCAGGATGATCGGGCGGACGTATTTACCGTGGGCGAAGTCCTGGAACATTTTCATGCCCACTTCGAATGAGCCGGTGAAGGTCACCCCATCCACTTCGGGGCTGTCCACCAGGGCCTGCCCGAGTGTGCGACCGGGACCTGTGACAAAGTTGCAAACACCCTCCGGCAGGCCGGCATCCCGGAAGCATTCAGCCAGCAGGCGCACCGTCCAGGCCGTATCGGTGGCGGGTTTGATGACGAGAGTATTGCCGGATACGAGCGCAGAACCAGAAGGTCCACCCGTCAGCGCGAAGGGGAAGTTGAAGGGGCTGACGACCAACCATACGCCATAGGGTCGCAGCACGGAAATATTGGTGGAATCGTAGCCGACCAGCGGGTCTTTGCCCATCGCGACCATATAACCATTGTTGGCTTCCATCTGCGAGCAGGCATAACGGACCAGGTCGGCGGTCTCAGCGATGTCACCCAGGCATTCCATGCGGTTCTTGCCCACCTCGAGGGCCATGGCCGAGCCCATCTCGTACATGCGCCGGTCAATCAGGTCGGCGACTTTGCGAAGAAGGCGGACACGCTCCTGCCAGGGGGTGTGGCTCCAGGCAGGGAAGGCCTGGCGGGCGGCGGCCAGTGCCTGGCGGGCATGCAGTTCGTTGCCCTTCTGCATGACGGCCAGTGTCCAGTCGGTATTTACCGGAGAGCGGCGTTCGTATTTTTCATCGGCAAAAACGTCTTTATTGCCGATGATCATGCCATATTCCTGCCCCAGGCTGGCCTTCACTTTGCTGAGGGCGGCGTCAAAACGGATGTGCAGTTCTTCGGGTGGGTTGAACATGGTAGCATAGGTAAGTTTGAAATCAGTCATATCAGAGCCTCCTTGAAAAGGTCTGGGAATCCAACAAACCGGATTTATCAGCTTGTTAGATTGATGAACTTGTCGGACAAATATAGTATAGTGTAAAGACCGGGGAACGTCAAAACAAATCTTCTTTATTTGGGCGTGACAAGTTTCCCGACTGATGCCCCCAAAGAGAATGGTCCCCAATCTTCGCTAATCCTCACTAATTCGTTTTGTTATTGCACAGGCACCTGCTCGAATCGGCTCATTTCGTATTCCTAAGGCGTTCCATCACCCTCTGCCCTATCGGGTACACGTACCGAAGGGATATGGGACTCCCTTCCTCCATCGGGGGAAGGGCAGGGAATGAGGGAGAGGCAGTGGCGGTTGAGTAGTTATTTTTTTTTAGCGTCGATTGGCGCAGCTCAGTGGATCGATTTTATTACCCGAGGATATCGACGATCACATCATGCACCCAGTAGGGGGTCTGGCCGTTGCGGGAAAGGCGGCGGATGCCATCCAGGTGGTTGCCGAGGGTGACGATGGCGGGTTCTTCCATCGGTTGGCCGTTTTGCCAGCCAGTCTGGCCGAGACCCACGGTGGCCAGGAGACCGTTACACAGGCAGCGCCGGTCAGTGGTGTTAAGCGGCAGGCCGCGTTTCCCGGCAAAATCATCCAGCGGCGCAGCCGCACAGCGCTGGAAAATCCGGCGCGATCCGTCCTCGGCCGGTTTGCTGAGGCCGCGCTGCTGTAACAGGCCGATATCGCAGACACGCATGCGGTTGGCGTAGACTGCCTGGTCGGCCAGGGTACCTTCCAACTGTGCAACCTTGAACGGGAAACCGGTGGGTGAGAACAATGTAGTCAGCACCAGTTTGGCATCATCCTTTTCCGTTTTGAGTTTGTCCAGAATTGCGCTGCGGTAGGAGGCTTTTATGCCGGATTCCTCCGAAAGGGCAAAGAGCGAACCCACCTGCACGCCGGTGGCACCGAACGCCAGAGCCTGAGCCAGTCTTTCCCGGTTGCCGTAGCCGCCCGCCAACCAGAATGGCAGGCCCACCTGGCGGATGGCCTGCAGATCGGGCTCGTCTTCTGGACCATAGATGGGTTGGCCTTTTTCATCTTTCTTGAGTGGCCCCTGAGGTCCGGCGTTATGACCGCCGGCAGTGTGGTGCTCGATGATGAACCCATCCGGCGGCTCTGTCTGACTCTGGGCGAGCGCTTGAACCAGGTTTTGCAAAGACACGATTGCCAAAAACGCAGGCCTTTGCAGGGCATGCTGCGCCAGCCGGCCTTCGGCGACTTGTTGTGGATCGAAAGTGAGGTGAAAGTTCTCGCCAAATTCACGGTATAAAACCGGCAGTTCATGCGTCACGCTGGCGTGCTGGGCCAACCGGGAACAGACCAATGGCAGGCCATCCGGATTACCGGCGCCCACGATGACTCCGTCCACGCCGGCCAGCATAGCCCCGTACATGGTGTAGATCAGGGGCAGTTCGACCTTGTGCAGGAAGTTGATGAAGATTTTCCCGGGATGGCCCTGGTGAGCCAGCCAGACTTCGGCAAAACCGGAGAAGATCAGCAGCTCAACAATATCCGGATCCATGCTGAGCGTCACCGGCACACCCGGAGGCAGACCGGCCGGCAGGATATCCGAGCCGTTCGGAAGCCGCACCATATGCTTGGGGGCATTCTTGAAGCGGGTAGTAGGGGATTTACCGCCTTCGATGAAATAATGGTTGAGGATCTTTTGGCCGATGCTTACACCGAACTGCGCATCGAAGGCTGCCAGGGCGCGTCGGACGTACCCACCAGGGTCGCCCAATTGCAGCAGGCGCACATAGACGATGTCGAGGGCCGTGCCGGAGACAGTGCCGGCAGTGATGCCGGGCTGCTCCATGGCGACGGCACGCGCCAGCCGCCAGTTGGATACGTAAACGCCCATCCCGCCCTGGATGAGTTTTATTTTTTGCAGGAATTGCATGGTTTAGACCTTTCCATTAAGTTGAATTTCTACCTGTAAAGGGAAAATATTTCACCACTATCCCGCGGGACTGCGCCGCGGGTCAGGCGGGCACAAAGGAGCACTAAGGAAAAGAAAAAAAACCCTTATATGGACCTGCCAGTTTGGTAATCATTGCTGTTTATAACCCCACTATTTGGCGCAAGGTTTGAGGTGAAAAGGGGATCTTTAAACGACCACACAATTGCGGCCGCGCTCTTTGGCCTGATAAAGGGCATGATCGGCGTTTCGCAAGATCGCCTGCGGGTCTTCTCCGGCGAGCCAGAGGCTCCCGCCGATGCTGATGGTGGTGTGAGCCGGCCCGCCATCCATTGGCAGGCTTAATTCCGCCACGGCGCGACGGAGTTTCTCGGCAACGATCCGCCCACCGGGTTGATCGGTATCGGGCAGCAGGATGACGAACTCGTCACCACCCCAACGCGCCAACAAATCGACGGCGCGCAAGGTGAGCCGGCAGGCGGAAACTATTTTGCATAAGATTTCATCGCCAGCCTGATGGCCGTAAGTATCGTTGAATTCCTTGAAATGATCGATATCAAAGATCAGCAACAGCATGGATTGGTTATTCCGGCGGGCCCGCTCCAGCTCATGTGCGCCGGTTTCCAGAAAGGCGCGCCGGTTTAGGGCGCCGGTGAGAGAATCGGTGGTGGCCATTGCGCGCAAGCCCAGCTCGGCCTGGCGCAATGCGAGGGTGAGGCGATCGTTGGTCATCATGAAAAAGCCAAAGGTCCAGCCGATGGGCATCACGATGGTGGCCAGGAAGACAAGACTCTGCCACATATCCGCGCTGAAGGGGCTGTGTAAAGCCGGCAGGGAAGCAGCGGTTGCCACGCGGAGGAACAAGACAACATCGTATAGCCCGAACATGACCGCTGTGAACCAGAAGCTGGAGCGTAATTCACGCGGCACATCCACAACCAGGGAATAAGCACAGCGGGCGATCACCAGGGCGGTAAATGCAGTAATCGTGAGGAGGCGCGCATTCACATTGGGAAGCAGCCATGTGCAATAAATAAAGACTCCCAGTAACATGACCATTAACGCATAGTGGAGCCTGGAATGGTGGGGTTTGCCGCGGAACTGGCAGATGCCTTCATATAACAAGACCGGGGCGAGAAAAAGCAGCCCATTGGCCACGAAGATCGAGGCCCAATCGGGGATGATGCCGCGCAGGCCGACCAGCAACCAGCCGAGGGCGTGTGGCAATTTAGAGGCGGTCCAACGCCCAAAGCCGGGGTAGGTTTTTTGCGTACGCCAGGCGACAGCCATCACGATGCAGAGCATGATGGATACGACCACCTGGACGATGGTTTGGGTGCGGTTATCGAGGAGGAAGTTCATGGGAAATTCAGGAGGCGCGCTATTCCTGTTTCATCCAACGGCGGGAGGCGTCTTGCGAATAGACGTGGGAAGCCATCAGATCAAGTAGTTTGTCAGGCTCGGTGGCGCAGAGCAGGGTAGCGCGGTGCTCGGGGAAAAGGAATTTTTCGGCCAGGGCGCGATCGAGCATTTCGAGCAACGGATCATAGTAGCCGGCGACGTTGAGCAGGCCAACCGGCTTTTGATGCTCGCCGATCTGCGCCCACGTGAGTGTCTCGAAGAGTTCGTCAAGGGTTCCATAGCCGCCCGGCAGGGCCAGGTAGCCATCGGCCAGGGCGTACATGCGGGCTTTGCGCTGGTGGATGGTGGCGGTGACCTCCAGGCGGGTGAGATGGATGTGGGCCAGTTCCGGGGTGTTCATGCCTTCGGTGATGACGCCGATAACCTGGCCGCCCCCGGCAAGCACGCTATCGGCCAGGGCACCCATCAGGCCTGTGCGCCCGCCGCCATAGATTAGCGTGAGACCTCGTCGGGCGAGCGTCTCGCCCATGCGATGGGCAGCCAGAATGTATTTGCGGGAGGCCTGGCTGGCAGAACCACAGTAGACACAGATGGATTTCATGGGGCCTCCGGGGAGGAAGGTAAAAAAACAAAAAAACGTAAAACGTAATGGGTAAGAAGTAAGAAGGATGATGTAACGAATTACGAGTTACGGATACCGAACCAATACAAGTATATAACATCTGGAGTAAATAGCCAACCACAGGTTGATGGGGAAGGTGGGGGGGACAAAAGGGAAGGAGCGGGGTGCAATGCCTAAAATTCATCCTTTGTTCATCCCGGGGTGTTAGAGTTGCATTAGATTGGCTGCCCAGTGCTTGACCAGCCTTAGGGCGGGGTCTAGAATGGGATTTACGAGTTAATAATATGGAATATAAAGATTATTATCAGATCCTGGGCGTGGCGCGCAACGCCAACGCGAATGAAATCAAGGCGGCTTACCGTAAACTGGCCATGCAGTATCACCCCGACCGCAACCCGGGGGATAAGCAGGCCGAGGAACGTTTTAAGGAGATGAACGAGGCCTACCAGGTGCTGTCTGATCCGCAGAAGCGCGCCCGTTATGATCAGTTGGGTGATTCCTACTCCCAGTGGCAGCAACAAGGCACACCTGGCAACTTCAACTGGAACCAGTGGACCAACCAGCCGGGCGGAGGAGGTTACCAGCAGGTGGATCTGAACGATTTATTTGGTGATTCCAGCTTCTCTGATTTCTTTCGTTCCATTTTCGGAGGGATGGGCGGCATGGGCGATGGGCAGCCGCTGCGCGGCCGCAGCCGCGGCCGTGCGCCCGCCGTGCAGGAGCCGCAGCCGGTAAAGATCAGCCTGAAGGAAGCCTATACCGGCACCACGCGCACATTACAAGCCGGCAAGCGCCGCATGGAAGTGAAACTGCCGGCTGGGGCGGACACCGGCACCAAGATCCGGGTTGCGGGCAAGGGACCCGCTGGAGCGGATGGCAACCCATCGGACCTTTACCTGGTGCTGGAAGTGGAAGAAGACCCGGCTTTCGAACGGGATGGTAACGACCTGCACACGCAGGCCACGATCGATATTTTCAAGGCCATTCTGGGTGGCGAGGTGGAAGTGCCGACCCTGACCGGTAAAGTGGTTCTGACCATCCCTCAAGGCACCCAACCCGAGCAGGTTTTCCGGGTGGCGGGGCGCGGCATGCCGCAATTGAAATCCCCGGGCGTGAAAGGTGATCTGTATGTGCTGGTTAAGGTGCAAATCCCCAAAGAGCTGAATACCCGGCAGAAATCTTTGCTGGAACAAGCTTCAAAATCTTAATCATTGGCCCAAATTATCCGCTGGTCAGGTTATCCGGCCGGCAAGAGAAATGGAGAAATAAAATGAAAAATAAAGGTACTTTATCAATAGCGATAACGGTTTTGGCGATTACCGTACTGGCCTGCAGTTTCAGCGGGCTGGTACCGCCAACCGCGGTCGCTCCGGCTGCCCCGGTGACTGCGCCAACCCAGGTTACGTCTGCCAGCGCTCCGTCCGCACCCTCCGCCCCATCGGGAACGACCGGGCAATCGGCCAACCTGGTAAGCACGCAAAACCAGCTTAAATCGATCTACGCGGCGGTCCTGCCAGGCGTTGTGACCGTACAAACCACGAACGATCTAGGCAGCGGGATCGTCTACAACAGTGACGGGTATATTGTCACGAATGCTCACGTGGTAGGCACCGAAACCAAGGTGGAGGTGGACTTCTCGGACGGCACCAAGGTGTATGGAAACGTGGTGGGCACCGACCAGAACGCGGACCTGGCCGCCATCAAGGTAACCGTACCGGCCTCCGAACTGCATCCGGTGACCCTGGGCGACTCAAGCGCCCTCAAGATCGGCGAGACGGTCTCCGCCATCGGCGACCCCCTGCTTCTGACCGGGTCGATGACCACCGGGATCGTCTCGGCGGTGGGACGCAGCCTGCCGGGTAACGTGCAGGCGGGCACCAGCGGCAGCTTCTATACCACCGGCGATATCATCCAGACGGATGCCCTGGTCAACCCCGGCAACTCCGGCGGCCCGTTGATCGACTTAAACGGCCAGGTGGTTGGGATCGTCTGGGCGCAGGCGATCAACAACAGCAGTGGCGTAGCGGCTGCCTCGGGAATCGGGTATGCCATATCGATTAACACAGTTAAACGCGTGGTGCCGCAGTTGATCGCGACCGGCAAGTTTGCCTATCCTTACCTGGGGATTTCCCTGCAAGACAACCTGCCCCTGGATGTGATCAATGCGCTCGGCCTGAAAAGTGACACGGGTGTCTATGTGGCAGCGATCGTGGCCGGCGGACCGGCCGACAAGGCCGGGGTTATCGCCGGCACTACTGCGACGAGTTATCCGAACCTGAATGCGGGCGGCGACCTGATAGTGGCTGTGGATGGTCAGCCCGTGATGACCGAGGATGATTTGATGCGGTATCTGCTGCTGAATAAGTCCCCGGGCGATACGGTTACCCTGACCGTGCTACGTGGCAGCCAGAAGGTAGATCTCAAGCTGATATTGGGTACCCGGCCGTCATCGTAAATCACCATCCCCTCACCCCTGACCCCTACCCCGAGGGGGGGAGGGGAAGAAAATCAAAAAGAAACGGGAACGGCGTTTTTTTGCCGTTCCCGTTTCTTGTACTTAAGAAATGGGGCGCTCAGGCGAAGCGCTCTTCCGCCCAGACGTTGGCGTTGTTGTGATAGCCGGCTTGTTCCCAGAAGCCCAACCGATCGCGGCTCATAAACTCCAGGCCGCGCAACCACTTGGCGCCTTTCCAAAGATAGGGGGTTGGCAGGTCGGCCCGCCCGGGGATGGCGCCCACCACCCCACGCAGGGGATAGCCGTGGTCGGGTTCGATCGGACTGCCATTGTAATGAGTGGCCAGCAAGAAATTATCCTGCAAGACCACCGCCAGCGGCAGGTTGACCGTGAAGCCATACTCGGCGTGCTGCATGACGAATTGAGCAGCGGGTTTGAGCTGGATCAGACCCTGCTCCAGCAGCATCCGCACCGAAATGCCCTCCCAGAGGGTGTCGGCCTTGCTCCAGCGTGTCACGCAGTGCAGGTCGATGGTCATGCGGGTGCGCGGCAGGCGGTTGAATTCATCCCAGTTCCAACGAGCTTCACGCTCCACTTCACCCCAGGCGCGGAAATCCCAGGTGGCAGGATTAAAAGATGGCACGGGGCCATAATGAAGCACCGGGAACTTGAGCGTTAGCGATTGCCCGGGAGGCAGACGGTTTTCTTTACGCAAGCGCTCTTCTTCCTTGCGGCGGTTGGGACCTTCGAAGCTGAACATTATAGACTACTCCTATCTAAATTTCATTTTACTGCAAAAATTAGAGAATTTGCCAATTAATCAAAGGGCTGTAGGTCAAATTGCCAATCTGACCTACAACCGGTGCGCAAGAGCCTGGGCATGGTACGGTATAATCTGTTCGTGGCTCGGATCTGCATCATTCCCAGGGCAAGTAATGTCGGCGGGGTAACCTCTTTCCAGGCTAAACTGGCGGTGGGACTGGAAAAATTGGGGCACCAGGCCTGCTATGATCTGGACGAGACGCCCTACCAGGCGGTTTTGCTGACCGGCGGAGTGCGGAACCTGCCCGGGCTGATACGTGCGCGGCGCGGCGGCGCACGCATCGTGCAGCGTTTGGACGGAATCAACTGGCTGCACCGGCGGGTCCACACCGGCGCACGCCATTACCTGCGGGCCGAATATGGCAACCGCCTGTTGGCGCTGATCAGGGCGCGCTTCGTCGGCCGGATCGTCTACCAATCCGAGTTTGTGCGCGGCTGGTGGCGGGAACGCTTCGGTTTGGAAAGTGCCCCGACTTCTGTCATCCACAACGGGGTGGACCTGTCAGTATTTACGCCGGATGGCCCGCGCGAACACCCTTCACACCGTTTCCGGTTGCTGTTGGTGGAAGGCAGCCTGCAGGGCGGTTATGAAAGCGGACTGGGGACCGCCCTGGAACTGGCCGAGCGGCTGGCGGAAAGCCGCCCAGTGGAACTGATGGTGGTTGGACTGGTTTCCCTAAAACTGCAGTCTGTCATGCAGAACCGGAACCGCATCCCGATATCCTGGGCCGGAGTGGTACCGCACGCCCTGATCCCGAGGCTGGATCGTTCCGCAGCCATGCTCTACTCGGCCGACCTGAATGCGGCCTGCCCGAACTCGGTGATTGAGGCGCTGGCGTGCGGTTTGCCAGTGGCGGGTTTTGTGACCGGCGCGCTGCCCGAACTGGTCACCGGCAACTCGGGGCGGCTGGTTGCGTACGGCGGGGATCCGTGGAAGCTGGAGAAGCCGGACATACCCGGACTGGCAGTGGCTGCAGTGGAGATCCTGGAAAATCAGGCGCATTTCCGTGCGGCGGCGAGGCAGAGGGCAGAAAAAGCCTTTGGGTTGGAGCGAATGGTGGAGCGGTATTTGGATGTCCTGCTGGGATGATTAAATAAAAATTCTTAACACAAAGGATACAAAGTACACTACGGGTAAAAAAAAGAAGGTTCGTCTTCGTGTTCCTTGGTGCCCTTGGTGGTGAAAAAACTTTGATGCAAAAATTTCTACTCAATATTGCGGCGATTTCCGCCAGGATCCTGCCGGCTTCGATCAAGCAGGCCATTTATAAGAACAAACCGCTGGCTGGATTTATCCGTGGCAGGTTGAACCGCGCCGCGCCGAGCGGCCTGACGATGGTCAAGGTGGCGGCAGGTGATCTGACCGGCTACACCATCCTGCTGGACATGCAGATCGATAAGGATTACTGGCTCGGCACCTATGAGCCGGAGCTGCAGGCAGCCCTGCGCGAACTGATCCAACCTGGCGCAGTCATCTACGATGTGGGCGCCAATATCGGTTACATCTCGCTGCTGCTGGCGAAAGCGGCCGGAGCGAACGGGCACGTGTATGCCTTCGAGGCCCTGCCGGGAAATGCCGAGCAGTGGTTAAAAAACGTGGCGCTGAATGGGATGGAAGCCCGCTTGAGCCTGTACGCCGGGGCAGTGACGAACTGTGCCGGCCCGGTGCGCTTCCTGGTGCACGCCTCTGGCGGGATGGGCAAGGCAGCCGGCTCGGCAGGACGCGCCGACCAATACCAGTCTGAAATCAGCGTGCCGGGCATCTCGCTAGATGAGTTCGTGTACAGGCAGGGCAACCCACCGCCGCAGGTGGTCAAGATGGATATCGAGGGCGGTGAAGTGCTGGCCCTGCCGGGCATGCGCCGAGTGCTGGCTGAGGCGCGCCCGCTCATGCTGATGGAACTGCATGGGCCGGAATCCAGCCGGGCGGCCTGGGAAACGCTGACGGCGGCCGGGTATATGATTTGCTGGATGCGGCGCGGTTACCCGCAGGTGCCTTCGCTGGAGGCGATGGGTTGGAAGGCGTATATCGTGGCAAAACCCACAGAACTTAACACAAAGGACACGTAGTAACACGAAGGTTCACGAAGTTTTTTTAATTCCTCTTTTTTATCTTCACGACCTGCAAGAAAATTCATAGTAACGACTTTAGTCGTTACTACAACTTGTGGAGCAAATGAGAAGTCGCATCGATACAGCAGCAATTTTGTGGCTGGGGCTGGTTTTGTTGATTGCCCTGAGCATTGCATTCCTGCTGCCGGTCACCCCGCAGGACTACTGGTGGTACCTGCGCGTCGGGCACGATACACTGGCATTGGGAGCGGTGCCACGTCTGGATACGCTGACTTTCACCCGGGTCGGTACGCCGGTGGATTACCAGTCCTGGGGCGCGGCGGTGATTTTCTGGCTGGTCTACCGGCTGGGCGGGCTTTCCCTGACAGTGTTGCTGCGGGGGGTGCTTCTAGCGGTTACGTATATATTGGTCTGGGTTACTACACGCCGGGCGGGGGCGGGGCGGTTGGGCGCCAGCCTGGTGCTGCTGACGGCGGTGCTGACCTCCAGCAACAACTGGTCTGTACGCCCGCAATTGCTGGCCTATCCGCTGTTTGCGCTGGCTCTGTTCATATTGTATAAATGGCAGAACGGGGAAAAAGAATTAACCACGAAGGACACCAAGGATACGAAGGAAAACGATCTAAAAAAAGATAAAGAAAAAGTTTCTTTTTTGCCTTTGAGGAACTTTGTGCCCTTTGTGCCCTTCGTGTTAAAAAAATTCTTTCAAGATCAGGGTCAAAAAGCCGTTTACTGGCTGCCGGTGATCATGCTGGTGTGGGTCAATTTGCACGGCTCCTTTGTGCTGCTTATTCTGCTGGCGGGGGCAGCGCTGGTGTTTGGGCGGGGTGATCGGCGCTCGCTGGGGCTGGCTTTTGCCGGAGTGCTGCTGGCCACGCTGCTCAACCCGCGCGGCCTGGGGACATGGACATATGTTGTCAATTCTCTGACGGTACCCTCCAGCCAGCTTTTCTCGGCCGAATGGCTGCCACCGGTCAACAGTGGCTGGCAAATGAACATTTTCTTCGTGTGGCTGCTGGGTTTCCCGCTGCTGGCGGCGCTCTCGCCGCGCAAACTCGACCGGTTGGAATGGGTCTGGTTCCTGGGTTTCGGGTTCCTGGCCTTGTGGGGGGAGCGCTACGGCATCTGGTTTGTCTTCATCCTGGTGATACTGACGGCCAGTCTGCTGGCAGATTGGGAGAAAAAATACTTCGGGCGTTCGAAACTGAACCTGCCGGCATTCAACCTGGCACTCAGCTTGCTGTTCGTCCTGCTGCCTTTGGCTTTCCTGCCGGGAGTGCGCGAAAAATGGTGGAAGCAAGCTCCTGCAGACACGGAAAACACCCCCGTGGCTGCCACCACCTGGCTGGCAGCCCACCCCGCTTTGCCCGGTCCGTTATGGAGCGAGATCGGCTTCTCCAGTTACCTCGAATTTGTCCTGCCGCAGCGACCCACCTGGATCGACACGCGCTTCGAGGTCTTCCCGGTGGAACAATGGCAGGCGTATAAAGATATTACCGATGCCGGTTACGATTGGCAAAGCCGCCTGGATGCCACCGGTGTGAATCTGCTGATGGTCTCGCCGCAGAACCAGCCGCTGCTACTGGCTGCGCTGAAAATCACACCGGTCTGGTGCGAAATCTACCACGATGATGTGGCCGTAATGTATCAGCACTGCGGAGGTGGGAATTGAACCTGACACAATTCAATGGCAAACTTGCGCTCCAACAGCGGGTCATGACGGCCTACCGGGCCCCTTTCTTTGACGAGCTGGCACAGGCCTGCACCGGCGGCCTGAGCGTTTGTGCCGGACTGCCCCGCCCGGAAGAGTCCATCGCGGTGACCGATCAAATGCAATTTGCAGAATTCGTTGTCGTTCAAAACAGCCACCTGCTTAAAGGCCCTTTTTACCTGTGTTACCAGCGCGGTTTGACCAAGTGGCTGGAGCGCGGTTGCCCGGATGCCCTGATCGTGGAGGCTAATCCGCGTTACCTGGCCACGCCGGTGGCCGTGCGCTGGATGAAACGGCGCGGTAAACCGGTGATCGGCTGGGGACTGGGTGCACAACCTCCCTCCGGATCCCCTTATTTCTTTCAAAAATGGGGAGAAAGTGCGCGTCAGGAATTCAGGTTAGCTTTCCTGCGCCGGTTCGACGCAATGATCACTTACAGCCGACGCGGGGCGGAGGAGTACACCCGGCTGGGCTTCCCGGCCGAGAGAATATTCGTGGCGCCCAACGCCGCCGCGGGGCAACCGTCCCGGCCGATGCCAACCCGTCCGACCGGATTTACCGGGAAGCCGGTGTTGCTGTTCGTAGGCCGCCTGCAGGCCCGCAAACGCATCGACCTGCTGCTGCAGGCCTGCGCAGCGCTGCCTGCCATGCTGCGGCCGCGCCTGATCATTGTGGGGGATGGGCCGGAACGAGCTGCGCTGGAATCGCTGGCAAAGACAGTCTATCCAGCCGCGGAATTCCCCGGCGCCAAACACGGAACGGAACTGGCTGCATATTTTTGTGCGGCGGACCTGTTCGTCCTGCCTGGCACCGGAGGGCTGGCGGTACAGGAGGCCATGTCATATGGCTTGCCGGTCATCATGGGGCAGGGGGATGGCACGAACGACCAACTGGTCCGTCCAGGGAACGGCTGGCAAATCCCGCCGGACAATATTTCTGCACTGGTGGGAACGCTGCATATGGCGCTATCGGATACACTGCGCTTGCGCAGGATGGGCGTCGAAAGCTACCGGATCGTTAGAGATGAAATCAATTTGGAGCAGATGGTGGGGGTGTTTGTGGAAGCGTTGAATTCGGTGAGATAAAAACATCTCAATGCAAAGGGCCTAAAGGATCACGAAGGCAGCCAGCCAAGAGTTAATCGCCAACCGCGGCACTTTCTCCATACAACTTGCGATGCACCGCGCTCAGGGCGCGCACCTGCTCGGCTGCGTGATAGGAGGAACGTACCAGCGGGGCGGCCTCGACCCAGCGGAAGCCGATCTGACGACCGTAGTCGCGTAATTCCTTGAATTCATCCAGGTTGTAATAGCGGGCGATCGGCAGATGCTTCTTGGAAGGCTGCAGGTACTGGCCAATCGTCAGGATATCCACGCCCCAACTGCGCTGGTCGCGCATGACGGCTTTCACTTCCTCCAACTCCTCACCCAACCCGACCATGATGCCGGATTTGGTCAGCACTTCCGGGTCGAGCTTTTTGGCGTTGCTGAGGATGGCGGCGCTCCACTCGTAATGATCCTGCGGCTGAACCTGCTTGAACAATCTGGGTATGGTCTCCACGTTATGGTTGAGGATCTCGGGGCGGGCGTCCATGACGATTCTGAGGGCTTCCAGCGAGCCCTTGAAATCGGGGATGAGCACTTCCACCGAGCAGCCCGGCAAAAGCTGGCGGATGCGCCGGATGACCATGGCAAAGATCGGCGCGCCGCCGTCCTTGCGGTCGTCCCGGTTGACGGATGTGATAACGGCGTGCTTCAACTGCATGGATTTTACCGCCTGGGCGACGCGTTCGGGCTCCAGCCAGTCCAGCGCCTCGGGGCGGCCATGTTTGATGTCACAGAATCCACAGGTGCGCGTACATACATCCCCCAGCATCAGGAAGGTGGCCGTGCCGGCGCCCCAGCATTCGCCCATATTCGGGCACATCGCTTCTTCGCAGACGGTGTGCAGTGCTTTGGAGCGCATCAGCGTTTGCAAGTGCTCGTAGGTTTCGCCGGAAGGCGCGCGGACTTTGATCCAATCCGGCCGGCGTAGTGGGGTGGGGGTGAGAGTTTCAGGGTTGATGACCCGATTTCGGGTGGGATTTACCATTAATAGGATCCAGTCTCGTTCGCGAATTTATATCATTATATTCTAGTAAATTATATCATGAGCAGGGGCAAGGAACGGTATAAAAGATGATAAAATTTCCAAACGGAATAAAACCAATTCCTTGCAATGATAGGAGTATTTTGAGCCATGATCCCGGTAAATGAACCTCGCCTGGGCGCGCGTGAGTCGGAATACGTAAATGAATGTTTACAGACAGGCTGGATATCTTCGGAAGGGCGCTTTATCGAGGCCTTCGAACAAAAATGGGCCGAATACTGTGGAATGAAGTACGGGGTGGCGGTATGTAATGGGACTGTCGCCTTGCAACTGGCGGTGGCCTGCCTGGATCTGCAACCCGGCGAGGAAGTCATCCTGCCAACCTTTACCATTATCTCCTGCGCCCAGGCCATTATTTACAATGGCGGCGTGCCGGTGCTGGTGGATTGCGACCCGCGCACCTGGTGCATGGATACGGGGCAGGTGGAGGCGAAAATCACGCCCCGCACGCGTGCCATTATGCCTGTGCACATCTACGGGCATCCGGTGGATATGCAACCGCTCTGGGAGATTGCCAAACGGCATGACCTGGTAATCATTGAAGATGCCGCCGAGGCGCATGGCGCGGAGTATAAAGGCGCACGCTGCGGAAGCCTGGGGGAGATAAGTTGTTTCAGCTTCTATGCCAATAAGATCGTCACCACCGGCGAGGGGGGCATGGTCTTGACCAATAACGAGACGATTGCCAGTCGGGTTAAATCCCTGCGGAATCTGTGCTTTCAAAAGGAACGCCGTTTCTATCACACGGCGCTGGGATTTAATTTTCGCATGACCAACATCCAGGCGGCCCTGGGAGTGGCGCAGGTGGAAGGCATCGAGTCAGCCGTTCAAAAGAAACGCTGGATGGGGCAGGAATATACCAGCCGGCTCAGCCGGTTCAAACAACTCAGCCTGCCGGTGGAAGAGGCCTGGGCTAAAAATGTTTATTGGATGTACGGGATCGTGCTGGACGAGGCGACCGGGATGAGCGCGGCGGATTTTGCAAAACGCCTGGCGCAGGCCGGGGTGGCGACCAGGCCGTTCTTTTTAGGGATGCATGAACAGCCGGTCCTGCAAGCGCTAGGTCTGTTTGTGGAAGAACGATATCCGGTGGCCGAACGCATTGCCAGGCAGGGCCTGTATCTGCCGAGCGGGTTGAGCCTGACCCTGGCGCAGTTGGAAGAAGTATGTCGGGCAGTGGGTGAGCAGTTGAATGGACGGCAATAGAATGGGTCAGGAAGCCTTGCTGATGGGGCGGAGAATAGTACGGTGAACCATTCCCCTCTCGTGAATGCCGACCAAACAAAAATCACGGGCGTTTCGGTGCTCCTGCCTACCTTGAATGAGGCCGGAAATATCGCCAGCCTGATTCAGTCCACAGTGGCTGCGCTTCAGAAGGCCGGGATAAACGAAATACAAATTATTATAGTGGACGATGATTCGCCTGACCGGACATGGGAGATCGCCGCTTCAACGGTTTGTCCTCCAGCCCGGGTGGAAGTCATCCGCCGGATGGAGAACCACGGGTTGACCGCTTCGCTTTCCGCCGGGGTCGAGGCCGCCAGACAAGAGGTGATCGTCTGGCTTGACTGTGACTTTTCGCACCCCCCGGAGCGCATCCCGCAGATGCTTTATATGCTGGACCAGGGCTTCGATGTGGTGGTCAATTCGCGCTATGTGGTGGGCGGCGGCGAAGACCGCAGCGGAGAATGGGGAGCCACCCAGATGTTCCTGAGCCTGAGCCTGAACTGGTTCACGCGTTTTTTTCTGGATGCCTCCTTTGCCGATTACACGAGCGGGTTTGTGGCCGTGCGCAAAAAGGTCATGCAAGACATTCAATTGCGCGGGGATTACGGGGAGTATTTCGTGGATTTCATCTTTCGCACTTTGCGCAAGAAATACAGGGTATGTGAACTGCCTTACATGGCGATGCCACGCAGGAGCGGCGAGTCAAAAACCGGCACAAACCTGTTACAATTCTTACGACGGGGCCGAAAGTACATTAATACGGTGGTACGTCTGCGTTTAGCGGCTCTGACCGGGAGGCTGTAATGGATAACGTGGAACTCATCACTGCAAATGGGCAAACACTCTGTTATGTGATCCGGGCGAAGACCCGGCCCAAACAGACAACTTTCATTACCCCGCCCGAGGCCAAACAGCAGGTCGGGTTCATCGTCTATCCTAAAGATAGCGCCATCCCCCGGCATGTCCACCGGCCGCTGGAACGCCATATCATCGGCATGGCAGAGGTTCTGGTGGTTCGGTCCGGGCACTGCCAGATCGAAATCTATGATGAACAGAAGAACCTGATCACCACGCGCGATCTATATAAAAATGACGTGGTATTAATGGTCGGAGGCGGACACGGCTTTCAAATCAAGGAAGATACGGTTTTACTGGAAATCAAGCAGGGACCTTATCTGGGCGCAGACGATAAGGAGCTTTTCTAGAAATCACATCCCTACAATTGACGTTTCAGGGATGTGTGCGTACAATACAATCACAATTGAATAATGGTCAGGGTGCCTTGCCCCCGGATGGGAAGGCCCAACGGCGAAGCCGGTTTAAGTCCGGCACTGTCCCGCAACTGTGAATAGCAATCCGCCGTCAGCGATCCGCATTCAGCAAAAACTGAAAGCGGAGTGCTGATGGTGAAAGCTGATAAGTCAGGCCGCCCGCCCCGACCAGTTCCGCCATACTCTCGTGGAAAGGAGGTGGGAACGGCTTGTTGGATCGCCAATCCTCCCTCCCCCTGTCACTATGACAGGGGATTTTGATATATATATGAAATTTGTGCCTTATCTATACGCCCTGGTTTTCCTGTTCCTGACCGTGATCCTTTCCATTGCGGTTGGGGCGGTTTCCATTCCACTGGCAGATATATGGCGCGTATTGACCAACCAGCCGCCCAAAGTGGTGACCCAGGCTGCCACCATCATCCTGGCTCTGCGCCTGCCGCGCACCGCCCTGGTGTTGCTGACCGGGGCGGCGCTGGGCGGTTCCGGCGCAGCTTACCAGGGCCTGTTCCGCAACCCGCTGGCTGATCCCTACCTGATAGGCGTGGCCTCCGGCGCAGGGCTGGGGGCGGTGCTGGCGATGAATGCGCATTGGCCATACACGTTCTGGGGCCTGCTGGCCGTACCGGGGGCGGCTTTCCTGGGGGCTTTGCTGACCGTTTTGCTGGTCTACAGCCTGGCCCGGATTGGAAAGACTGTCCCGACCACCAACTTGATCCTGGCGGGCGTGGCATTCAGCTCCTTTGCAACCGCCCTGACTTCCTTCCTGATGCTGCGTTCGACCGGCGAACTGCGCCAGGCGATTGCCTGGCTGCTGGGCGGCTCCACCCAGGCCGGCTGGGGACCGGTGCTGACCATATTGCCTTACCTGGCCATCGGAATGGGCATCCTGCTGCTGAGCGGGCATGCTCTTAACCTGCTGCAATTCGGGGACGACCAGGCCCAACAACTTGGCCTGCCGGTCATGCGCACGCGCGCCCTGATCCTGTTGGCGGCCTCTTTGGCTACCGCGGCGGCGGTCTCTTTTTCAGGCATCATAGGCTTCATCGGGCTGATCGTGCCGCATGTCATGCGCTTATGGTTTGGGGCAGATTACCGCCGCCTGGTGCCGCTCAGCCTATTGGGTGGGGCGGCCGCGCTGTTGCTCTCGGATGTACTGGCGCGTGTGGTGATCGCCCCGCAGGAATTGCCGCTGGGAATCGTGACCGCCCTGTTTGGCGTGCCATTCTTTCTGTGGGTACTGCGGCGGTCGAAGAACCAGGGATACTGGTGATGTTGAAGATTGAGAATTTGACAGTTTTCTACGGAGCGCGGCGGGTGCTGCAAGCCGTTTCGCTGGAGGTGCAATCCGGCCAGGTGTCGGCATTGATCGGCCCGAATGGGGCCGGGAAATCCACACTGGTGCGGGCCGTCAGCGGGGTCATTCCTGTGCAGGCCGGAAAAGTCCAGGCCGGGGGAGCGGACCTGCTGGCCCTGCCGGCCATGCAACGCGCCCGCTACCTGGCGGTGGTACCACAGGCGGCGACCATGCCCGCGGCTTTTTCGGCCTGGGAGACCGTCCTGCTGGGTCGCACCCCCTATCTTAATTTTCTCGGGCAGATATCCGAAAAAGATGAAGAGATCGCCCGACTGGCGCTCCAGAGAGTGGATGCACTCGACCTGGCCGAACGGCGCGTGGGCGAGCTCTCCGGTGGGGAGCAGCAGCGCGTGCTGCTGGCACGCGCGCTGGCGCAATCCACTCCCATTCTGCTATTGGATGAACCGACTGTCCACCTGGATTTGCAGCACCAGGTCAGCCTGATGGAAACCGTCTGCAGCCTGGCCCATACTGACCACATGGCCGTGTTGGTGGCGCTGCACGACCTGAACCTGGCGGCGATCTATGCCGACCGGGTGGCACTGCTGGTGGCGGGGGAAGTCAGGGCAACCGGCACGGCGCGCGAAGTGTTAACCCCGGAATTGATCTCGGCGGCCTATCACCTGCCTGTGCGGGTGGTGCCACATCCGTTTGCCGATGCGCCGTTGGTGTTACCGGAGAGCAATTAAGTTTCCAGCTTAATATTTTTTGGGAAATTAAAGGGTGTTGGGCTGGCCTTGCCCAACACCCTTTTTCACATGCCTGCCCCGGCAATTCCCGGAGAGGCCGGGTACTAAACGGTGACGCTCATGCTCTTGTAAAGCAAGGTTTCAAAACGATCATCGTTGCGGATGAAATCAAGGTCCGGGTCGTTGCGCAGTGTGGCGGTTTGGCATTGTTCCTTGTCCAGGGCGGCCTCCAGGAGCGCAAAGGCCTGGTCAGCATTCCCGCTGATCGATTCGAAACAAGCCCGGTTATATTCTTTGTCAGTTTCCATGCTGGGACGGGCGATCGCGATGTGTTCCTGCGCGGAGGCGTCATTTCCGACCCGGCGATAATTGGCGGCCAGGGCGCAATGGGCCAGCACGAAATTGGGGTTCAGCGTCAGGCTTTCCTGCAAAGCCCGGATGGCTTGATCATAATGCGTTTGACTTGCCAGAGCCATGCCGAGATGGAAGTGATAGGCTTCTTTGCACGGGGAAAGCCCAATGGCCTGTTCGAAAGCTTTGACGGCCTCACTGTGCAGCCCGGCCGATTCGTACATGTTCCCCAGGCAATCCCAGGCGCGATCGTTGAGGGGGTTTATCTCGGTGATCTTGCGGTAGGCGGCGATGTCTTTTTCCAGAACGCTTTGATTGACCGGAGACTGGTCGGCAGTTGATTTTTCCGGCGCAACTGCCGGTAAGGGTGGTTTGTCGAAGGCAGCCTGAGCGCTAAAGCCCGACGGCTGGCTAGCAGGCTTGGCCGAGTGCGGCGTCATCTGAACGATTAAAGCGGCGTCATCCAAATCGGCGTCTGGGCGCACCTGATCCGTTGGGTAGGGTGGCTGATTGTGCGCTGGCAGGGAACAAGCTGGCAGCGCCTTGCCAGCGGCATCACTCCCTATTTCGGCGCCCAGCGTGGGGTAATGAGCCGCCGATGCGAGCATTGGTTCCGGGTTGAAAACCCAGTAGGGGGCATCAAACTCACGCTTGCCGGTGCTGGCCGACAAGGAGGAGGTTTGTTGCGGCAGGTTTTGCTCTGTACGGTTTTCCGCAACCTTTTCGGACGCGACTGCTATTTTTTCCTCAACCGCTGGAGCGGCTGGTTTTGTGAGGGCGGATTCCGGATGGAGCAGATCCCGCAGGGGGGCCTTTTCCCTCGGATCTTCGGCCTGTTCCAGGGCCTTTTTTGCCCTGGCCAGGTTGGCCTGGAAGGTTTTATCGGCCGGATCGAGTTCGATGGCTTTTTTATAGGAGGCAATTGCATCCTCGAACGCACCGGTATGGAAATAAATATTCCCGGCCTCATTCCAGACTTCCGGATTGCTCCGGCTGGCTTCGAAGCTTTTTTCAAATTCCTTGAGCGGATCTTCATCAAGGAATTGTTTTTCAAATACATTTCCAAGCTGGTAGGCGTTGACGGCATCTTCGAAGCGACCGAGCTTATGGTAGACATCGCCCAGGCCGTTCCAACTGACCGTATCCATGGGATCATGCTCAATGCCCTCCCGGAAAGCCGCCAGGGCGTCATCGTAGCGGTTGAGCCTGCAGTTTAAATTGCCCAGGGTATTCCAGGGATAAATACGATCCGGCGCCAGGGATGCGGCGCTTTGATAGGCCTGGATGGCTTCAACGATTTCACCGAGGTCGGTTTTAACCAGGGCGAGGGTGGTATAGCAGAGCGCCTCCAGGAAATTGTCTTTTGGTCGGATGACCGTTTTGAGAGCGGTTTCCAGGAATTGGATGGCTCTTTGGTATTCGTGCTCGTGCCAGTGTTTTATCCCCAGCCTTAATAACCCCTCCGCATTCGCATTCGTGAAAGGTTTGCCCTGTGGCCGGCTGGAGGGTGAAACAGACTCAACCGGGTTGGGTACATTCCGCACAGGCTCAGCCTGACCGGGGGTATCCGAGAGAATACGGCTGCCCAGAATCACCGGCGACCCTTTCGGCGCAGCGGAGGAAGCCTGTTCGGCCGGGTAGACCATTCCCTGGTTCTTGAAGACCCAGGTGGCGGCCTCAACCTGGGGGGCTGCATGTAGGCGGACGGGTTGCGTTTCGGCGAGCCGCTGATCGTCCGACTCTGCTTCAGCCAGGTTATCCTGGTAGGCAGTATTTTCTGGATCGAGGTCGGCGGCTTTCCGGTAGCAGGCAGTGGCATTCTTGTAATCATCCAGTTTACGGTAGGCCTCCCCCAACTGGTTCCAGAGCACGGCGCGGGAACCGGCTTCGTGCAGCAGTTCAATTCCTTTCCGGAGCATGGGGATGGCTTCGGCATAGCGCCCCTGGCGCGCATATATGTATGCCAGGTTGCTGTAGGATTGGCCGGAACCACGGTTTAGCTCGATGGCCTTCTGGTATGTTCGAACGGCCTCATCGTAAGCTTCGTTCTTGAAGTAGATATTGCCCAGCTCATTCCAAATTTCTTCGAGTTCACTCATAGCTGCCTCGCTTGAGAAATTGCGTAAAATCAGGCCCGACAGTTTCCTAATAAACTAAAACGCGCCCGGGTAAGTAAGGATACATTGGCTGGATCGAGCTGCATGGCTTTTCGATAGGCTGCGGCGGCCCGGTCATGTTCGTTCAAGCGCCGGTAGGTATCGCCCAGCCGGTTCCAGAGCAGGGCTTTATCGCGAGGTTCCCCTAAATATTGAAGCCCTTTTTGGTACATCGGGATGGCCTCTTGATAGTGTCCTTGGCGGGAAAACAGGGCGGCCAGGTTGTTATATGACCATGGGTATGATCGATCCAGTTGAATGGCTTTCTTAAAAGCATTAATGGCTTCATCGTAAGCGCCGGTATTGAAATAGATGCTGCCCAATTCATTCCAGAGATGGGCGTTTTCTTCTTCGACGGCTGTGCTGGTCTGGCTGGAGGGTTCGGCCGGCTGAGTGGCTTCCCTTTCCGGGCTGATGGGAATATCTGCCTGAGCGTTGGATTGATCATCCAGGAACATTTTCCAGGGTTCTTCCCAACTGAATGTCTCTTCCGTGGCTGTTTGGGCGCTCTGGTCCTTGGTGAAGGCGGGGTAATCGGCCGGCGGTTGGACGAATTGAAGATCCAGTTCCTTATCCATCTGATCCATGCTTCCGATCACGGCCGGAGCTGTTCCTCCCGTGCGTTGCTGGTGGAAGTCGGTCATGAAAGCGGCGAGCCCATCCAGCCAGCAGGTAATTTCTTGACTAGGTTCGCCCGGGAGGCTGGGTTGATCTTCCAATTCGGGCAGGGTGTCGGGCGCTGGGGTCACGGCGGGTTGCGATGGTTGCAGTTCCAGACCATGTTCCTGCATGCTCCTGAGCTTGAAATTCATAACCGGCGGCACGAAAAGGTCTTCGGAAGGGATGAATTCCGCATCCGCTTCGGGCAGCGCGGCAGTCTTTTGCGGGTGAAGAGCGTCGGCGTTGCGGTAGGCCTGCATGGCCCTTTCGTAATCGCCCAATTGGCGGTAGGCATCCGCAAGACAATTCCACTGGCGGGCAGCCTGCGCATCCTCCTTCGAAAGCTCGATGGCCTTCTGGAGCAGCGGGATGGCTTCTGCGTAACGGCCTTTTTGGATATACGCGTCTGCCTGGCTGCCATAGGAAGCACTGGAATCTTGATCCGAGGCGGCAGCCGGCTGGCTGGTGCGCGGAGTGGCTTCATTTGCGTCGCTGTAGGCATGCATTTCTCCCAGCTTATTCAGGGCCTGCGAATTTTGTGGGTCCAACTCCAGCACGGTGCGATAGGTCAGGCGGGCTTCTTCGTTTTTCCCCAGCTGCATGTAGATATCGCCCAGGGCAAACCGGGAATCCAGGCACAGGCGATCGACCTCGATGGCCTTCAGGTGCGCCGCCAGGGCCTGCTCGAGCTGCCCCTTCACAATATAGCAACTCCCAAGCCCGGACCACGCAGGCGCGTAATTGGGGGAGAATTCAATGGCTTTCAGGAAGGCGTAAATGGCGTCATCCTCGCGCCCAAGCGCATGCTGCAAATCTCCCAGGCCGAACCAACCGACGGCATCGGAGGCATTTTGTTCGACCGCATTTTGGAAGGCTGCCAGGGCATCGTCGTTTCGTTCCAATTTCCTGTACAGGTTGCCCAGGTTATTCCAGGCGGAAATATGTTCCGGCGCGAGGCTGATGGCGTTTTGATAAGCCTGGATGGCGGCTTCGGTGTGGCCTAGATCCGTTTCAACCAGGGCGATGGCGTTGAAACACAGCGCTTCGAAGCGGGCATCTTCCATCCCGGCCGCCAGGTCGAGAGCGGTATTCAGGAATTGAGAGGCTTTTTCGGCATCGCCTCTGCGCCAGTGCAACATGCCCAGCGTCAATAAAAGGTTGGCCCGTGAGGAAGTGGATTCGTTGTTCTGCGGCAGATCGGTCAACAAGGCCACCCGCAGGGCGATCTTCGCATCCAGATCCTCGGCAGGACCGGCGGATTCTCCTTCGCCCTGCCAGGCCGATTCCAACACATGCGGCGATACCGGCCCGGATTTGGGAGAGTCGAAGAATTCGATGACGCGATGGCGGAACGACCAGTAATCCGGGGCAAAGTGCGCCAGATCGATCGCTTCATCTTCGGTTAACCAGAAAACCACCCTGATCTGGTTCTCGATAAAGAATTCCCGGCTTTTGTTAAGGGTGCGGTAAGTGCAACGATCATCCTCGCCGGCGCCCCAGTGCAGGCCTTCCACAAAAAAGACCACATTGCTTAAATTGGCCAGTTCGGAGATCAGAAGGGAAACATCCGCGCTTTTTTGATTCTTGATTTTTATGTGATAGGCGCTTTGCCCCAGGTTGTGCAGGCGATTCTCGAGGGCGATATCGGCATCTTCCCGGATGTAATCTGAGCTATAGATGGCAAGCAGGACGGACGGGCGCTGCCATTTGGTGGCCAGTTCCAGTTCGTGGAAAAGAATATCCACCCGGTCTTCAAAGGGCTCCATGAGGGGGATTCAGCAGGAAGCGACTGACAGGGAGCGCTCATTCTATCAATTTCCTCAGGACGGGATGGATATCGCACCAATTCTCGCCATTCCGGTATTCCAAAATTGCCAGCAGTTGCAATAAAGGCCGCAAGCGTTCATCGTATTCGAGGTGGTTCTGCTGGTGAACGCGCTTCAACAACTCGATATCGGCTTCATCCAAAATGCGGCGGTATTCGTTGCGGATCTCGGTCGAAGCCCACTCTACGTCGACATTTTCCACCCGGGCGGATTTGCGTCGGCGGGCGCGCCCGATGGCGGTGCGCATGATGCGGGCCATTTCGCGGAAGACGCCACCGCTATATGAAATGGCCTGCTCCAGTGCCTGGCTGTCGATCAAGTTGGGGGTCATCCTGACGTTGACAAACTGGCGTAAGGTCAGGTAGCCATCCCGGTCGGGCACTTCCGGTTCGGTGTGCGGGTGCAGTTTAATATTTGGCAGGAAGATGGCCTGGTCGCGGATGGCTTCGAATTCCTTGGTATAAAACAAGGCGCTGGAGACGGTATAGATGATGGCGCAATTCGGCTGCATCATGATCTCGCGACGGTCGTGGAAGATGGCGCGTGCCTCCTCCAAATTTGGCTTATCCAGATCATCGATCAGGATTAGCGGGATGCGATGCTCCTTGCTGTAAATAGCGGTGGCGATATTATTGATCACAGCGATCAGGCCGGTGATGTTTTTATCGAAGACCTGCCGTAATTCGGCCCGGGTGGCTGGTTCCAGCCGCATTTTCAGGCCAGTACCGGCGAAAAAGGCATCCAGCCCGGCACCAAGTTCAAAGTCAGCCCGCCCGGAATGAATCGTCTTTACTTCCTCTTCCACCTTGCCGCGCCAGCCATTCAATTCCTTCAGCAACTGGTCGGGCAGGCGCCCGCCAGCCTTGCGGTAGTCGCGGAACATGCGCCCGCCAATTGCCAGCAGGATGTCACGAAAGTCCATATCGATAATGTCGGCTTCTTCGCGGATGGAGAAATTGACCGGCCAATATTTTTTCTGGATGCCGGGGTTGGCCATCAAGTGCAGCAGCTCGGTGGATTTGCCGCAGCCGCGATGCCCGGAGAAGAAGAACTTGGGCGGGCGGTAAAAGGGCGCCATGAGCGCATCGATCAATTCACCGATCGGGTTCCCGGGCCGGGCGATGTAGAAAGGATTGGGTTCCCCGTGCGGGCCGGGCTTGAGCGGCAGATCGAGCTCGAAATTCAACCAGGCACGATCGAAGTCAGTCGCCAAAGTGTAATCAAATTCGCTCATGGGTTCCTCAAAAGTATCGAATGCGATCCAGATGTGCCCGCCAGGGAAGGATTAGAAAGCCAGGTTGAGCTGGGCGAAGCGGGCGGAGTTGGCAGCGCTATCCAGCAAAAGTGCAGTTTGTTTATCCCAGGCAGCCGGCGCCCAGGCTTCGCAGTAATCGCCCTGACCAACCAGAACAAGCTCCTTTTCCAGGCCGGCAAAGTCCAGACAATCCTGGGTCAGGCGCATCCGCCCGGAGGCGTTCAGCTCAATTTTGGCGGCATGACCGAGCAACAAGCGCTGTAAAAGACGGGCAAGCGGGTCGGCAATATTCAAGCCGGCCACCCGCTGGTACATTCCTTGAAATTCCTTTTCACTCATGATGAGCAGGTTTTGTTCGAAGCCATGCGTTACATAGACTGCATCCCCGAATTGCGCGCTGTACGCTTCAGGTATTACCACCCGATGTTTATCATCCAGGAATAACCGAACCTGTCCCAATAGCATATTGATTCTCGAATTCGTTCAGGATTAGGAATGAGAAATGTTCTGATCCGCTGATTACATTGTATGTTCTTCGCCTGTGCTTTGGTATCCTAAAAGCTTGGGTTTGATTTGTGTGGTATATGACCACTCTGCACCGGCTGACCCGTAAATAAATGGGGGTCGGGTGGTAAAAATGACCAGGTTTAGTTATGACATTCCGAATAAAATGGAGATAGTACCCGTTAAGTTTATGAATGCAGATCACAAGACAAAGAGGATCTCTGGTGGCACACCCCCAAATTATGGATGATGAGAACGCCCTGATCGAACAGGCCCAACTTGGCGATCGCAATGCCTTTGGGGAGCTGGTGAGTCGTTACTACCCGGGGGTAGTACGGGTGGTCTACCGCCTGTGCGGCGAGCGTGGGCTGGCGGAAGACATGGCCCAGGAAGCGTTCCTGCGCGGCTGGTTGGCGCTGCCTACCTTCCACCCGCAATCCTCCCTGCGCAACTGGCTCTACCGCATTGCTGTCAACGCAACGTTGGATGTGCTGCGGCGCAAGTCGGAAGACACGCTCGAAGACGATACCGCCCAGATGTACCCTGACCAGGCCGCCGGCCCCGAAGCGACCCTGATCGAAAAAGAACGTGTGGCGTTGCTGCAACATGCCATGCGCGCCTTGCCGGATGCGGCCCGCTCGGTGCTGGTACTGCGCGAATACGGCGGCCTGAGCTACCAGGAAATTGCCAGCGTGCTGGATGTACCGATCGGAACGGTCATGTCCCGACTGAATTACGCCCGCAACCGCTTACGGGAACTGCTGGATGGAAAATTGCTGCAATTGGAGAACGAATATGCATGAAGATATGCGCGCACTGCTGAATGCTTACCTGGATGGGGAGCTGCGCGGCACCCGCCTGATGGAAATGAAAGTCCACCTGGCCGGTTGTGAAGCCTGCCGAAACGAATTGAGGGAACTGCGGCTCGTTTCGGACCTGTTACGGGCCGCCCCCGACCCGGAGTTTATGCCGGCCGGCCGTTTCTCCTCCAACCTGGCGTTGACGCTGCCACGCCGCAGCCTGCGTGACCTGCCCCCGAAGCCGGGTTCGCTGGCCTGGTGGCTCGTACCGGCGGGGATTTTGGCAGCCTGGTACATCATTCAGGCGGTCTTCACACTCACCAGCGCGGTTAGCGCGGCGCAGGTGACCGGTCTGCTGGGGCAGGCGGCCCGCTGGTTGAGCGGCGGGCAGGAGACGATCTGGTTCGTCGCCGTGACCAGCCTGTTCGGCAGCCAGGCCGGGGCGGCCCAGCCGGCGCTCTCCCTGCTGAACACGCTGAATGTTACCGGCGTGAACCTGCTGGACGGGTTTCTCTGGCAGGCTTTGATCGTCCTGCTTTACTGGGGTTGGCTTTCGGTCTGGTGGTTCAGGCGCCGCCCGCGCCCGATGAAAATGGAAAGCGCAATGTAAATACGTCATTTCGTTGAGAGCGGCTGCAACGTCATGCGGTTTGTGCAGGAAAATCGCTACTACAAATTAATATTGGAATCGGAACTAATTGTTAGAAAAGGAGAAATAAAATGATCGACTTTGGAAAAATTCTCAAGCGCGCCTGGCACATCTTATGGAACTATCGCATCCTGTGGATCTTCGGCATCCTGCTGGCCATCACGACCGGTGGCAGCGGTGGGAATGGTAGCAGCGGCAGCAGCGCAAAGAGCAACTACAATTTCAACAGCACCAACGGTAATCCGGGTATCGATTGGAACAGCTCGCCTTTCCTGCGCAGCCTGTATAACTGGTATATGCAGGATATCCAGCCGCTGGTGCTGTATCCCAACCAGCACATCGCAACGTTCATCTGGATCGGCGTCGGCCTGTTGCTATTATTCCTGGTCATCGGCGTGATCCTTGCATTCGTCCGCTATCCCAGTGAGACGGCTGTCATCCGAATGGTGGACGAGTACGAACGCACCGGTGTCAAGATCAGTTTCGGCAAAGGTTGGAAGCTGGGTTGGAACCGGCGAGCCTTCCGGATGTGGGTGATCGACTTGATCATAAGCATACCTGGTTTCCTGATGGTAGGCGTTCTGGGCACCCTGGCGGTGCTGGCCTTCCTGGCCGCCCGCAATGGCCAGGGCGCCTCAGTTGTTGCCAGTATCATCGGTTCCATTTGTTGTGCCATCCTGTTTGTCGTGGCTTTCTTTATCCTGGCAATCCTGCTCAGCCTGTTGCGCCAGTTCTTCATCCGCAAGGCGGCGCTGGAAAACACCGGTATCGGCGAAAGTTTCCGAAGCGGCTGGGGCATGTTCAAGCGCAACTGGAAGAGCGCCGGCCTGATGTGGCTGATCATGGTAGGCATCGGGATTGGGGTCGCGATCGTCGGTTTTGTGATCTTCTTCCTGCTCATCCCGGCGTATGTCGTGCTGGCCGTGCCGGCAATCATCGTGGCACTCATCCCAGGCATGGCCGTTTTTGGGATCACCAGCATTTTCGCCAGCGGACCGTTGGCCTGGATCCTGGGCGTTCTGGCAGCCCTGCCGTTCTTCTTCCTGATCGCATTCGCCCCGCTCTCCCTGGTCAGCGGCTGGTACAAGATTTACAGCTCCAGCGTCTGGACCCTGACCTACCGGGAGATCCAGGCAGTCGAGAATGTGGCACCTTCGGCAGCGGTGGAAATCCTACCTCCGGTCAAGTAAATCCATCCTGGAAATATCCTTTGTCAAACTTCCGGCTAATGGTAGGTGGCCGGGAGTTTTTTGTATACATGCCACCGAAGTTTCCAGATTTTGGGTGCCAGTTCCATGGTAGCTTCCCTGACGAGCGACTAAAAGGTCGCGGTAAGCGGGTTCACCCATTTGGGTGAAGGCAAAACGGGGAGTTGATATGAAAATAGCCACCATAATGGAAAGTTTTATCGTTCCCTGCCAGTGAAAACCTTTATGGTGGGCTTAATAAGCCCATTTTTTGGCTTATAATAGGGCAGTTGTATGACAATCTATTAATGGTAGGTTTTCGGACGAATGAGATTATCCAAAGACCATGTCAGTACCAACGCAAATCCCCCGATCAGACAATCCAATTGTCGCCACGCGCCGCGTGCGTCCGGGCGCTTTTTTGCCCGTCAGGCTGCCCTGCCAAGGCTGCCCGACCGTACGACAATAAATCCACCCACTCGTGCTGACAACGGCTATTACAATGCAGCCCCGATCAAGTCAGCCCTTCATCTCACAACTTCTAAATGGAAACCATTGATTCCATGAACCTCTGGCAAAAATACCTCCGTCCAACCAATGTAGAAGAAGCTCTGGCAGGCCTGACCTCCGCGCCCGGGCCGGCCTGTCCGATTGCCGGGGGAACTGATCTGCTGCTTGACCTCAAACAAGGCCGCCACACGCCCGTCCACACGCTGGTGGATATGACCACCATCCCCGAGCTGACTGCGCTCGAGATTCGTGCGGATACATTGTTCATCGGGGCGGCGGTTCCACTCAGTCATATTGTCTCCTCAGCGTTAGTGCAGCAGCACGCCCAGGCGCTGTGCGAGGCAGCCCAGTTGGTGGGTGGCCCGCAGGTCCGCAATACCGCCAGCCTGGGGGGCAACGTGGTGCATGCTCTGCCGGCCGCGGACGGCACCATCTCCCTGATGGTGCTGCAGGCGCAAGCTGAAATCGCCAACCTGCAGGGCCGCCGGATGGTACCGGTGGCCGAGCTATTCCTTGGCCCCGGGAAATCGCTGGTCAACCCGGAAAAGGAAATCCTGGTCGGGTTCCACCTGCCGGTCCGCAAGCCCCACCAGGCTTCCGTCTTCCGGCGGATCATGCGCTCGCAGGGGACCGCCCTGCCCATCCTGAATATATCGGTCTGGCTGGAGCGGGTATCGGAGCGCATCCAGGATTTGCGTATAGCAGTAGGTCCCGGCGGCCCTACCCCGTGGCGGGCAAGGTTGGCCGAAGACTGCCTGCGCGGCCAGCTCTATTCCCCGGCTACATTTGAGACTGCCCGGCAGGCCCTTTTGAAACAGGTTGGTTTCCGTACCACCGCTCTGCGGGCCAGCGCGGAATATCGCGCCCATCTGGTTGATAACTTATTATTGGTATGTCTTGAGGCTGCCTGGAAACGGGCAGAAATGGATTAATGAGAATGGCTGAAAACGAGAATTTAACATTTACCGTTAATGGTCAGAAGGTTAGCCTGGCTCCGCTGCCCGGCGAGACCCTGGCCGATTTGCTCAGAAACCGGTTGCTTCTAACCGGTACCAAGATCGGCTGCAACGAAGCCGAGTGCGGCAGCTGCACCGTCCTGGTGGACGGCGAGCCGATCCTATCCTGTAACTATCCGGCGGAACGCGCCGGTGGAAAAAATGTCGTTACGATCGAAGGCCTGGCCAGGTCAGCGAATGGAGAGACCAAGCTGCACCCACTCCAGGAAGCCTTCATCGTGCACGGCGCAGTCCAGTGCGGATTCTGCATCCCGGGCCAGATCATGACCTCGTATGCCTTGCTGCAGCAAAACCCTAACCCAACCAGCCAAGACATCCGGACCGCACTGAAAGACACACTTTGTCGCTGCGCCGGGTATCCTTCAATTGAGAATGCCATCCAGGCGGCAGCGGCTGCGCTGCGCACTGGCGAACCTGTGCGCCTGCCCAGACTGGCCGAGTCGGGCAGCGAATACCGGCTGATCGGGCATCCGCAGATCCGTCCGGACGCCGCCCAGAAAGTGACCGGGCAGGCCATCTATACGGATGACCTGGTTTTTGATGGAATGCTCTTCGCGGCGGTGAAACGCAGCGGCGTGCCGCATGCTTTTGTCCGCTCGATCGACATTCAGAAAGCGCAAGCGGTGCCGGGCGTGGTGGCCGTGTTGACCGCCGAGGATATCCCTGGCGAACACTACCACGGGCTGGTCATCCCGGATTGGCCGGTCATGGTCGGGATCGGCGAACGCGTCCGCTATGTGGGGGATGCCATCGCCATCGTGGCCGCCGATACCCAGGAAGCCGCCACGTTGGCCGCCGCGCTGGTGGAGGTGGGGTTCGACCTCCAGCCGGTACTCTCTGACCCGGTCAAGGCGCTTGAACCGGATGCGCCGGTGCTTTTCAAGACCGGCAACCTGCTCAAGCATATCAAAGTCCGCAAGGGCGACATGCAGCAGGGTTTTGCGGAGGCGGACGTTGTCCTGGAGCATACCTTCCACACGCCGATCATGGAGCATGCTTTCATTGAACCGGAATGCAGCATTGCGGTGCCCCTGCCGAATGGGCGGATGGAGATTTATGTCGGCTCGCAGATCCCCTACCAGGACCGCGAGCAGGTGGCACGGGCCTTGGGCTGGCCGCAGGAACGTGTGCGCGTGGTCGGGCAGTTGATGGGCGGAGGTTTCGGCGGCAAGGAGGATATTGCCGGACAGATCCATGCCGCCCTGCTGGCAGATAAGACCGGGCACCCGGTCAAGTTGTTGTTCGACCGGCACGAAAGTTTGCTGGTGCACCCCAAGCGGCATGCCACCCAGATCCGCCTCAAGCTCGGGGCGAAGAAGAACGGCCGCCTGACAGCGGTGGAAACCGAGCTCTACGGCGACACGGGCGCGTATGCCTCGCTGGGTGAAAAGGTGATGACGCGCGCCACCACTCACTCCGCTGGCCCCTATGACGTCCCGAATGTGCGGGCTGATTGTTACGCAGTATTTACCAACAATCCTCCGGCGGGTGCTTTCCGTGGCTTCGGGGTGACCCAATCGGCCTTTGCGGTCGAGAGCATGATGGATATGCTGGCGGAGACTTTAGGCATCGACCGGATCGAACTACGTCGGATGAACGCCCTCAGAGTCGGCAGCATTACCAATACCGGCCAGGAACTGCACGACAGCGTTGGGCTGGTGGAGTGCATCGATAAAGCCGAAGCCAAAATGCGCCAGTTCAATGGCGCAGGCGAGCTGTTCGCCTCCCGGGAGGTCCCCGGAGTGCCGGCCCTGCGCCGGGCCTGGGGCTTTGCGGCCGCCTATAAGAACACCGGCCTGGGCGGGGGCTCGCCGGATAAATCTTCCGCCGAGGTGGAACTATACCCGGACGGCTGCCTGCAGGTGCGCACTTCGGCGGCCGAATTGGGCCAGGGATTGGTCAGCGTGCTGCAAATGATCGTGGCGGAGGAGTTTTCCGTCCCGCTTGGCAACGTACGCGTGCTGGTAATGGATACGGACCTGACCCCGGATGGCGGCCCGACCACCGCCTCCCGGCAGACCTATGTAACCGGCAATGCCGCCCGCCTGGCTGCGAAGTCGTTGCTCCAGGCGGTTACCTCCACGCTGGCGGAGAAATATGATATCGCTCCTGAACTGATCCACTATAAGGAAGGGTTGGCACAGGTGGATGGGCATAGCATTTCCCTGGGAGATATTGCCATAGAGATGAAATCCCAGGGACGGAAGCCGATGGCGATTTACGAGTACTGGGCACCGGAAACCAAACCACTCGGGCAGGGTGGTGACATGCATTTCGCATTCTCCTTTGCCGCCCAGGCCGCCGAGGTGGAAGTCAATACCATCACCGGGATTGTGCGCGTGTTGCGCGTCATCTCTGCCAACGACGTCGGGCAGATCATCAACGCCCTGGCCTTGAACGGTCAGGTGGAAGGCGGGGTGATGATGGGTCTCGGGAACTGCCTGACCGAACAGTTCATCGTCAAGGACGGCTACGTGGTGACCGACCGGCTGTCGCGCTATCGCATGCCCTCCATCATGCACACCCCTGAGATCACCCCGATCATTGTCGAACATCCCACCAAAGACGGTCCCTACGGCGCGAAAGGCGTGGGGGAGGTTGTCAGTATCCCAACCACCGCCGCCATCACGAATGCCATTTACAATGCCGTAGGTGTGCGGGTGGACCGGCTGCCGGTGGACCAGGAACAGATCCTGTGGGCGATCCACAAAGCTTCGCCGGAAGTGCTCTCCGGGGATTAATTCCGGTTGTATCGATTAACCCGGTGATTTCCAAAGAGCCCAAAGCAGACCATATCATTTTGGGAGAGAACTATGCCACCAAAAAACGCCAGCGAAGGACTGCTCACCCGCCAGCGGCCAGGGTTCGATTGGAGCAAACTTGTTCTTAATCTTGCCCTGCCGGTGGGAGGTGTGCTTGTCGCCTTGTTGATCGGGGCGATCATGCTGCTGGCTTTGAAAGCGAATCCAATCGTGGCCTATTCTGCCATGATCAGCGGGGCGGCGGGCAGCTTTTCCGGGGTAACCCAGTCGCTGGTCAAGGCCACCCCGCTCCTGCTGGTGGGCCTGGGCATCTGCATCGCTTTCCGGGCCAATGTCATAAATATCGGCGGGGAAGGGCAGATCACGCTGGGGGCCATCGTCGCTACCTGGTTCCCGCTGACATTTCCCACCTGGCCGGGCTGGCTGCTGATCCCGGTCACCCTGCTACTGGGCTTCCTGGCCGGGGCGGCCTGGGGCTTTGTCCCCGGCATTCTGAAAGCCCGCCTGAAAGTCAATGAAATCCTCAGCACCATCATGATGAATTCCATTGCGACCCAGTTCATGTACTTTCTCATCCGGGGCCCGCTGATGGATCCGGCCGGGGTTGCCAACGGAACCTTCCTGGCCCAATCAGCTGCGCTGCCCCGGCAGGCCTGGCTGCCACGCCTGGTGCCGACAACCCTGCATGCCGGCGCGATCGTGGCGGTGATCCTGGCGGTGGCAGTCTATTTCTTCCTCTGGCGCACCACTATCGGCTACCGCATCCGGGCGGTCGGCCTGAACCCGGATGCTTCGCGCCATTCCGGCATCAACGTGCCCTTCTACCAGGCGCTTTCGCTGACGCTGGCGGGTGGGTTTGCCGGGCTGGCCGGTGCCATCGAGATCATGGGCGTGCAGCACCGGCTGCTGGATGGCATCACCGGTGGGTACGGCTTTACCGGCATCGTTGCGGCACTGCTTGGCAGCCTGCATCCACTCGGCGTGATCCCGGCCTCCATCCTGTTTGGCGGGCTGCTGGTGGGTGCAAATGAGATGCAGCGCTCGGTGCAGGTGCCATCCTCCCTGATCAATGTCATCCTGGGACTGGTGGTCCTGTTCGTCTCCGGATCGGCCCTTTGGTCCCGGCGCTGGGCGGCCCGGCGCAAGTCAGGCGATAGCCCGGAAGAGCAGGTGTAACCATGAGCAAACTATTTTCCCTCGGCGTACTGGTCAAGATTCTGACCACCATGATCCCCTTCGCCGCCCCTTTCCTGTACGCGGCGATCGGGGAGACCTTCGCGCAAAGCTCCGGGGTGGTCAACCTGGGGGTGGATGGCATCATGCTGCTGAGCGCATATGCGGCCTTTTACACGGTATTAAATACCGGCAACCTCTGGCTGGGCCTGCTGGTGGCGGCACTGGTGGGGCTGCTGATGGGCCTGCTGATGTCTTTCATCAGCGTCACGCTCAAGGCTGAGCAAGGCATCAGCGGCATCGGGTTGTATATGTTCGGCCTGGGATTATCCAGCCTGTTGTTCGAAACCACCATCGGAACGGTGAAAACAGTCAACGGCTTTCAACCGGTCAAGATCCCCCTGCTGGCAAACATCCCGGTGATCGGCCCGATCCTGTTTCAGAACAGCGTGCCGATCTACGGCGCATTCCTGCTGGTTCCGCTGGCCTGGTGGGTGCTGGAAAAGACCACCCTGGGCCTCAAGATCAAGGCGGTTGGACAGAACCCGGCCGCGGCCGATACGCTGGGGATCTCCGTGGATAAGCTGCGCTATTTCAGTGTTTGCCTGGGCTCGGTCCTGGCCGGCCTGGCCGGCGCCTCGCTGTCGATCGCGCTGGTCAATCTCTTCCAGGAAAATCTGACCGCTGGTATGGGCTTCATTGCGGTTGCCCTGGTCTACTTTGGCGGCTGGAACCCCTGGGGCGTGCTGGGCGGCGCGCTGCTTTTCAGCGCAGCCAACTCATTCCAATTGTGGGTGCAGGTATTGGGGATAAAAGTCCCCAGCGACGTGGCGGTCATGCTGCCATACCTGCTTACCATCGCTGCATTGACCATATCTGTCAATCGCGCCCGCCAGCCTGCTGCGCTGAACAAGCCTTTCGAGAGAGGCGAGAGTTGAGTGTTAACCTAAAAACTAGGGAAGAACCGCATTTTGAGTATCTGCTTCGAAGCAGATACTCAAAATGCGGACTTCCCAATTTTCAGAGTATCGTAAATTCAACCAGGAAGGAGGTGGTACCCGGAAGCAGCCCCGAAATCCCATATTTTCACCGGCGGCAACCCGCCGCCTAATCCCATGCCCCTGAACCGGGCATCCATAGAGACGTATCTCACGAGGAGAAAGAAAATGAACGTAAAAAAATTGGTTATTGCCGTTTTGATGATCGCCATGCTGGCAACTGCCTGCACGGCTGCCAAGCCGACCGCAACGATGGCTCCCGCCAAACCGTTCCGCATCGCAGTGATCATGCCCAGCGCCACCAATGACCTGGCCTTCAGCCAGTCGATGTACAGTGCGTTGTTGAAAGTGCAGTCCGATATGGGCGGTCCCACCGCTTTGGAAATTGCCTACACTGACAACCTGTTCAACGTACCGGACGCCACCGCGGCCATCCGGGACTATGCCAGCAAGGGCTATGACATCGTGATTGCGCATGGCTCGCAGTACGGCTCCTCCGTGCAGGGGATCGCCCCCGACTTCCCCAAGACCACCTTCGCCTGGGGCACCGACGTTAACACCTTTGGCATGCCGAACGTGTATGCCTATACCGCCGCGGCGGAAGAGGGCGGCTATGTCAATGGCGTTCTGGCTGGCAAGCTGACCAAGAGCAAGACCATTGGCGTGACCGGCCCGGTCGATGTGGGCGATGCCAAGACCTATATCGATGGCTTTGTCCAGGGTGTCGCCTCGGTTGATCCGACCATCAAAGTTAATACCACCTGGACTGGCTCCTTCTCGGACGTGTCCCTGATGACCCAGGCCGCCAAGACCCAGATCGCCAACGGCGCGGATATTCTGACTGGCTCATCCCAGAGCGTGGTTGGATCGATCGGCGCCGCCAAGGATGCCGGCAATGTACTCTGGTTCGGCACGCAAGCCGATCAATCCTCCCTGGCCCCCAGCCTGGTGGTTTGCAGCCAGGTCTATGACTGGACCGGCATGCTTAAGGATATGATCGCCAAGCACAAGGCTGGCTCCCTGGGTGGAGAGACCTATACTCTGACCTTGTCGAATGGCGGGTTGAGCATGGTCTATAACCCCGGCTATACCCTGGCTGCCGATGTTAAAGCCGCCGGAGATGCCGCCATTGCCGGCCTGAAGAACGCCTCAATCGGTGTTCAGCCGTAATTCAAGATACTAGTTTACGAAACCCCTCCCTTGATCCATGATCAAGGGAGGGGACCTTTCTATCGCCGGAGTCCAACGTCTTTTGACTCCGCTAGCTGATTTTTTATTGATCAGGTGACCTATGCCATCTCCAACCCAAACAACCCCCACCAGCCGCATTCAGCACGTCGAGATGTGCGATATCGTCAAGCGTTTCCCCGGGGTGCTGGCAAATTCCAGGGTTTGCTTCGATGTGCGCGCCGGGGAAGTGCACGCGCTGCTGGGGGAAAATGGAGCCGGTAAGAGCACCCTGATGCGACAGCTTTACGGCCTGTACCAGCCGGATGAAGGCAGCATCGCAGTGGATGGCAAGACGCAATCCTTTCGTTCGCCGGCGGATGCCATCCGGGCCGGAATCGGCATGATCCACCAGCATTTCATGCTGGTGCCGACCCTGACCGTGGCGCAAAATGTGGCTCTCGGATTGCGTTCGTCGCGCGAACCCCTGCTGGACCTGCAGAAGGTTACCGCTCGCATCGTGGAGCTCTCGCAGGCTTACGGGATAAAGGTCGAACCACAGGCCTACGTCTGGCAGCTTTCGGTGGGCGAACAACAGCGCGTCGAGATCATGAAAGCGCTCTACCGGGGTGCCAGCGTGATCATCCTTGACGAACCGACTGCAGTGCTGATCCCCCAGGAGGTCAACGACCTGTTCGTGACCCTGCGTAAAATGGTGGCGGAAGGCCACGCCCTGGTCTTCATTTCCCATAAGCTGCATGAAGTGATGTCCATCAGCGACCGGGTGACCGTCCTGCGGGATGGCAAGGTGATTGGCACTCGCAAGACCGCCGAGGTGACCCAGACGGAACTGGTCAAGATGATGGTGGGGCGTGACCTGAAGGAGATCGAACCGCGCCCGCTCAAGCTTGGGCCGGTCAGCCTGGCTATCTCCCAATTGCGCGCCATGGGCGACCGGGGCAGCGAGGCGCTGCGCGGGGTGGATCTCGAGATCCACGCCGGGGAAATTGTCGGCCTGGCCGGGGTATCCGGCAACGGGCAGCGCGAATTGGCCGAATGCCTGGCTGGCATCCGCAAGGTTAGCGCCGGGAAGGTCACTCTGGGCAACAAGGACATCACCAGCGCCTCGGTCAACCAGCGCGTGGCAGCCGGGCTGGCCTTCATCCCCGAGGAGCGCATGCGCGATGGCGCCATCCGCGAGTTCTCGGTGGAGGAAAACATCTACCTGCACGACCATGCTTTTCCTCCGTATACCCACGGGATCTTCCTGGATTTCAAGGCCATGCAGGCCCACGCCCGTGATCTGGTGGGCGAGTTTACGGTCAAGACACCCGGCCTGGAGACGCCGCTGAAAAATCTTTCGGGCGGCAACATTCAGAAGCTGATCATGGCGCGCGAGCTCTCACGTCATCCGGAAGTGCTGATCGCGGCGCAGCCCACCCGTGGCGTGGACATCGGCGCCACCGAGTACATCCACCAGCGCCTGCTGGCGCAGCGCGAAGCCGGCACTGCCATCCTGTTGATCTCGGAGGATCTGGATGAAACGCGTGCCCTCTCGGACCGCATCGCGGTCATGTACGAAGGCCAGCTGATCGGCATCGTGGAGCGCGGCCAGGCTACAGTGGAACAGATCGGGCTGATGATGGCCGGTATTTCCCTGAAGGAAGCCATGCAGTCGCAGGCTTCTTGAGAATCCTTTACGTAAGAATTAATAGAATAGTGTGTCGCCCCGAAGGCTGGATGCCTTTCCCGGTCTAAATCAATCTCCATTGCGGTCAGGGAGATTGATTTGCCACCAAGAACAAGTGGCTCGCAACGACACTCTTTTTTGTGACCTTTGCTGTTGCTCGGTCGATACCATTTCATCTATTGGACAATGATCGTAACCTGGAAATAAACCTCCAGAGCCATGCAAGGGCTGGTTGAATTCTGGCAGATTGGTTTACCAATTGCGCTGAGGACGGCCTGTCCGGAGGCCAGGGCCTGGTAAACGCCCTGGGCGCCGCGGATGGGCATGACATTCTTTTCCCGGCTGATGATATTTTGATTGTCAATATTCACCGTCCAATCGAAGGTATCCGTGCCAAGGTTGAGCAGGAAACCGTCGCCCGTATGGACAGTGAAGGTTTTCCCGTTGTCTGCCAGCGTGAGGCCGCCGGCCGGGATGGCCTGCGAACTTGTTCCGGTACCTGAGCCAACCCCAATGGTCGGGACCACCGGCGGGACCGGGATCATCGGACAGTTGCAGATAACGTGATCGGGACTGACGGCTCCGGCCGGTGGTTGCGCCGGGGGTACCATGCTGGTCGGGCAGGTACACGGTACGGAAGTTGTCACCGGGATATCGGTAGTCACCGGCGTTGCGCCAGTGACCGGGATGGGATTGGGTAGCGGAGCTACGGCCGGCTGGGGAGCGCAGGCCGTGGCTACCAGGAGGATCAGTAGTAAGATTATGGAGGTTTTCATTTTATGCTCCTTCGTATCATACGGGTAAAGTTTATAACAAAATATAGACGCAGTCAGTCCCCATTTGGTTCCGGTTTAAGAATTTTTTACCACCTGCACTTGCAGCAGGGGCAAGTGTAGGCGGTAACCCAGATGAAATCTGATTTTCATTCTAAAGATTGTTAGGAGTGGCAAAACAAGATGAAGTACATCGCGATTTACCATGCGAATTTGAACTACTCTGGCCTGGAAGAAGAGAGGTATGAGTTTGTTATTCGCAATAGTTATGAGAAGATCATTGATATCTATAACGATCCGCTGAAAGGCGTTCCATACTGCTTTGAAGCCTCCGGATATACGATTGATAAGATCAACGAGATCTGCCCGGATGTTATGGAAAAACTAAAGGACGCGGCGAAAAGGAATTGTGAGCTCCTGGCAAGCCCATATCCCCATTTAATGCTGCCCAATTTCCCTTATCAAGACGGTCTGAAATCGTTGGAATTTACCCTGGAAACGTATCAAAGGATCTTTGGGTTCACCCCTGAATCAGGTTGGAATCCGGAATGTGGTTGGCGCCAGGATGTTCCGCAAATGTTTAAAGCAGCCGGTTTCAAGAATTTGATCATTGATTGGGAAGCCAGCTTGATTTCGGGCAATGAAGAAATCAAACAGTTTGAAAGAAGTGATGGACCTTATGGCCATCACCTGCCATATTATCCGGTCAGCCCCGCTGAAAAAAGTTTGCATTTCCCGATCAAGATCATGGATGGATTAACCGGCATTTTCCGTTCCGACCGCGTCAGCAACCGTTTCTTATTCTATTTGATGGCTGCAATGTCTGAAAATCCTCTCTACCAGCAAGTCAGTGAAGCGGAGCGGAATGATCATCAATCGGTCACTTTGGAACAGATCATTGACAACGTTAATTACTGGAGCGGAGATAAAGATGGCATTTTGATTACCTACGCTGATGATGCCGAATATATCGGCACGTCCGGGTATTTCCTGGTCAAATACTATAATAAAAATGAATATTTCCTCGAAAACCCCTCGCATGGCCGTTTGTTGCAGATTATCCAGGGGATCAAGAATTTAAGCGATGGATTCATTACGGTTAAAGATGCAGTCAGGCAGTATCCAACCATTACGGATCAAAAAGTGTATATTGAAGATGATATGGCCTGGCACCGCTCCAAAGCCTCAAGTTGGGCGAAAACACCTACTTCTTTGGAATGGGATCCGATTTGTATGGATCTCAGCCGGCGGTTAAGCGAAATAGAAGCACGTATTGTAGACAAGAAAATGCCGAAACTGCGGAAAGCCTGGTTTGCTCTCACCTGTGCTGAAAATTCCGATGGTCGTTGGCCGCCACCCCCGCAAAAACCTGGCGAATTTAATGTTAACTATTGTATGCATTATCTGGCGGAAGCTAAAAAGTTAACCAAAGAGTTGGAAGAAGAAACCAGAGTAAAGTCATGAATAAACCGCTGTGACCGCCCACTCTTCTACATCGGCATCCCGCCAACCTGTTTCATCTGCGATTTTCTTTTTGTGCTTCTTGCCTGCGCATGCAGGACCAGCGTGCTTATTTCCATATGCTCTTGAAAACTAGCCCGAAAAGCAGGTAACAGCTCTTGAAATTCTTCTGGGTTGCACCCCGTCAAGGCAAGAAATTGTCTCCGTTTCCTGGAAAGTCTGGCATAATTGATTATTGAGGGGCTCCTTCCTCGGCTTGGTGGCACATGCTTCGGAAGGAAACCCATTACTTCCTGCCTTCGCGAATTAAACCGTGATAACGTCAAGTGTTTATCTGTGGTGAATTTATCCCCGGGAAATTAGAACGTTCCTATAAAATTCTGCGCAAGGTCATTCGTATCTACTTTCAGATAGGTTCCCAACTTTTTATGGAGGTCGCATGAATGTTTCAGAAGCCATCCGTACCAAGCGGGCCGTACGCCAATTCCAGGAGAGAGCCCTGCCCGAAGAAGTAGTGCAAGCCATCCTGAACGCCGGACGGCGCTCGCAATCTTCCAAAAACAACCAGCCCTGGCAGTTCATCGCCATCCGCGAAAAAAGCATTCTTAAAGCCCTTTCGGAAACCGGCACCTATGCCGGGCACCTGGCCGGAGCGGCCATGGCAGTGGCGATCCTGGTGCCAGCGCCGGATGAGCGCTTCCAGACGCTCTTCGATGCCGGGCAGGCGGCTGCATACATGCAGCTGGCGGCCTGGGAACTGGGTGTGGGCTCGTGCCTGGCATCGATCTATGAGCCGGACAAAGCTCAACAGATATTAGGTTACCCGGCCGACTGGCAGGTGCGCATCTGCATTTCCTTCGGGTACCCCCTGGATGAGCAACAGCTTATCGCCGCACCCAAAAAGGGCGGGCGGAAAGCTTTGGATGAAATGGTGCATTGGGAGAAGTGGTAAACAATATGTACCAGTAACTTTCAAAGTGACTGGCACATGCTTCCAAGGGGGCAAGTTTGTCTGCGGCGACACCGGCCTGCGGGTCGAGTTACAGTGCCATTGATCGACTCCAACGTTGCCAGGCCTCCTGACGCTGCTTTAACCTGCGCAGGCTGCGCATTCTCGCACATTCATGGCACAATGCGCGGAACAATGGAACGTAAGAAGGATTTGACGACAACCGCAAATCGCTCGGGCTGGTCATAAGGGAGCCCGTGACCGGCTTCCGGAATTTGTTCAACTTGAAGTCGCGCATTAAGACGTCGCAGATCTGCAGCAACTGCAGGCGAAACCACGCCTGCTGAACCACCGATCACAAGCAAGCTTGGGACTTCAATGGCGCGCACTACCTGCATATAGTCGGGGTTCGGTGGCGTGAGAATGTCGAACGCGGCCAGGCTGGTTTGAAGGCGCGCCCGGGCGATCCGCTCGATGGTATCCAATGACCGATCAGGGTGTCTGATCCGCGCTTCTGCCACCACTTCATCCAGTGACATATGGAGATAACGCCGGTGCTGATCTGCCACATCGCTGTCTTGAATCTCGCGCTGAACTTTTGGACTGAGGAACGTTGGATCAGCCATGACGAGACAACGAAGAAGCTCTGGGTTAGTGCTTGCCACCACGGCGGCAATCAACCCTCCCATGGAGTGTCCGATCAAGATCGCAGGCGAAAGTCGGAGAGCCTCTATCAGACCAATTACATCCTTGGCGTGGTCTTCGTACCGGTAGCCAGTTTCAGGCACACTCGACTTGCCATGGCCCCTGGCATCCGGCATGATTACGTCATAATCTGCCTCCATGTCATGGGCCATCGCAGCCCAGCAGGCTCCATTGGCAGTTAATCCGTGCAGCAAAATTAAAGGGGGCTGGCTTGCTCCAGTTCTCGTGTAGTGTATGTTAATTCCGTTCGTTGCGCAGTTTCCTATGCTCCAGTCGCTCAATTGATATCTCCTTCAAGTATAAAATTACTTTTTTTGCCAAATGGATGTCAATCCTCGGACTACAATGTACCTATAGGCCTCACCCAAGTGCGCCAGTGAACCTCACCAACGATGTACCATCCTGGGATACTCAAATTTCCCGCGAGGCTTTTATTTTTCCGGCTCTTTCTTTCTGTAAAGATTTATCACAAAGCCGCCAAGGCACAAAAGTTATGGGGCGTTCAGCCAAAAAACTTCGTTTTTTCGCCTGCACCATGTGCCCTGGTGGTTAGTTATCCTTATTTTTACGGCAAATTCCCTGATGGCACTCCTTATGGAGTTAAGGGGAATGGGCGCGAATATAGCACTCTTCAATCCAGGAACCCATTCAAGGCCAGGGAAAGCAGGCTGCAAGCCTGCCCTATAAGCTTTCAGGTAATTCCGGGTTGACCACCGCTTTGAGCGGTTTCTTCCTCAAAACCAGGAAAAGCATGAATCCCGCCAGGCGCAGACCGGCGCTGACCAGCAATGCGCCGCCCAGGCCGATGTAGTTCGCAAGCCAGGTGCCGATCAACGGGGCGGCGATCACCGAGAGATACTGGATGCTCTGCTCCAGCGAGACCAGGATGGCGCTGTATTCGTCCGGGATCGTCTTCATATATTCATCGAAGAAAACCAGGTCCAACCCGCCCTGGAACAGACCGGCAATTGCGGTGTAGATGATGATCGGGATGACGGAGTGGGAGCTGGCGGTCAGAAGTGGGTAAAGCACCATGCCCAGCGTGGTGGCAAGCAGCACAAAGCGACCGCCGCGCCGGCGCGAGACCCACGGCCAGAGCAGATAGCCGCCCAGCATGAAGAAGGTGAAGGTCATGTTGATGGTGCCGATATCCGCATCGGTCGCCTTGACCACGTGCACGAAATAGAGCGGCATGATCGGCGCGGCCAGCGCCACGGCCGAGAGATAGACGAAGCGTTTGATCGAGATCGAGACGAAATCCGGGTAAGTGCGCAGCAGGGTCAGAGTGTTGCGGATGGTCTCGCCGGCGGTTTTGCCGGTGGCCAGTGGCGGGGGCGTCTGTTCCGGCAGGCTGATGCGGCTGGAGAAATAGAAGCTGACCAGCCCGCCCAGCGACAGCCCCACGAACATGATGGCGTAGTTGAGCGGGAAGCTAAACCGGTCGATGAATTCGGTGATAAGAAAAGTGGCGGCGAAGTTGGTCAGGCCGAGGATGGCCCAGCGGCGGCTGAGCAGGGCGTAGCGGCCTTCCCTGCCGGCCACGGCGTTCATCACCACGGTGAAACACACCGACAGGGCCGTTTGCGGCAGAGTGGCGATGGCCCAGATCACCAGGGTGGAGACCACCGCACCCGAGCGCGGGATGAGCAGGGTGACCAACCCGGTCAGGGCATAGCTCGAAAGCACCATCAGGCGCGACAGGCTGAACCAGGGTACGATCTTGCGGCGGGTCTGCAGGAAGCGCCCCACGAAGAACGCCAGTACCAGCCCGGCCATCCCGGGCATGGATGTCAGCAAGCCAACCTGGAAGTTGGATGCCCCCAGGCGCGCCAGGAAGACCGGCAGGAACGGTGCGGCTGCCGATGCCAGCCCCACCCCGATGGCGTCGATCTGGACATTGCGGAAATTGCGTTTTCGGGTATCGAAGGAATCTTCAGAAAGAGATGTTGCCATGCAACTCGAATAATTGCAGAGGAATATGAACGATTATAATGCCGGATGGAGATGGGAAAAGAGCATGGGGCGGGGGAGGCTTGTATTATTGAACCATTAATTTGAATAAGCCGAAGGAATTAGAACTGGCCGGGCTTCATGCGGGCCTGGGATGAACAGGACTCGTTTCTATTTGTTGCAGGTGGAGCATTCGATCAGCAGGCCGGTAGCTGTACCGGATGGAACCAGCGTGATTGAAACAGCCTGGCCAGGTTTCTTCCAATTTTGAAAGTAGCCACCCGAAACGCGCGTGGGGGCGCCATCCAGAGTCCAGCCGGCAGTTGTAAGTTTATCGACATAATATTTCTCAATGGTCTGGATATCCGTGTTTACCTGGAATTCGTCGCTACCCGGGGTGATGATTTGCACAACCGCGCCCGGGTAGATCGGCAGATCCTGCAGCAGCCCGGCGGATTGGATGTTTTTCAGGATAAAGTCGACCCCCAAAATGGTGCCGTTCTGGTGCGGTGTGATGGTCAGGTCGATAATATTTCCACCCGGCATGCTGAAAGCCAGATCGTTGGCTGGCCGGTGGTCAACGGTGGCCGTGAGCAATGCCCAGGGCGGGAAGCTGGCATTTTCGACGCAATCGGAGCCGCTACAGCTACCCAGCATCAACTCTGGGGTGGGGGCTACTTTCCAATTCAAGGTAGCTAATTTCTGGTTGTAAAAATTCGTTACCGCGGCGTAGTCTTGCGGAATGTAAAGCTCCCAGGATGTTTCTACCGCTTTCACCATATCATATTTTCCTGGCAGCGGGAAATCCCCGGGCAGCTTTTGGGCGGAGCTGGCTTCCACCCAATCAAACAGGCAGTGGATGATAACCTGGCCGACACCCGGGCCAAAATCGATGGAAAGATAGTTGTTGTCTTTTTTTCAATACTGAGTCAGACCGCCGGAATAATTTGCGTCGTTGTACCGCAGGGTCCATCCCTGCACCGGCAGATCATGTGCATAGAATTTGATCACCGTATCCAGGCTTGATTGGGATTTAATGATAAATGAACTGCTCGGGGTGTTTGGATTGTAGGTGTCGGGGGAAGCCATCTGAGAGACCGGCGCCAGGGGGAACGTTTTTTGGATGTCTGTCTCGGGCAGGGAGGAATTGGGCTGGAGGGCGGAAGACTGCACGGCTTTCTGGAAAAAAGGCAGGCTGGACCCGCTGAGCAACAGCAGCGCGATGATGGTCAGCATCAGATTTATGTGGATCATTTTTTCTCTTCTGGCGGACAGTTTGTTTTTTCGCTAAATTTAAAGAAGGACCGCATTTTGAGCATAAGCATTCGCGTAGCATACCCGAATGGTGCGAAGCTTCAAATATGCAAAATGCGCCCCTATTGAATTTCTTGTATGAAATTTATATCACCGACCTTGACACCCTTGTGATATTTAGTTAATATTAAGTAATTATCTATCAAAAATTCTTGAAAGAGAGATCCATGCGAAAACCACGCGATGGTGAAGATACCCGGGAAAGGGTCTTGGCGGCCGCAACGGAACTATTTGCGGAAGGTGGTTTTGCCGGCACATCCCTGGCGGCCATCTCCAAAAGGTGCGGCATCAGCGATGGCCTGATCTTGCACCACTTCCAGACCAAGGATGGGCTCTACCGGCAGGTGCTGGAGGAAATGGCCGGACGGTATGGCCAGACGCTGGCCCAGGCCTGGGAATCAGCCGGTTCCCCCAGGCTGGCGATGCAGCAGACCCTGGCAGCCACTTTTGAATTTTGGAAGCGCGATACCACCTACCAGCGCATCTCCCAATGGGCTGCGCTGGAGGGGCGCACTGAGCTATCCAAGCGGGAAGCCGGCCTGACCGCTGGATTGGTGCACCAGGTGGAGCAGCTCCAGCAGCAGGGCCTGATCGACCGGCGTTATGCCCCGGCGGTTTTCCTGACCCTGATTATCGGCCCAATCCACTTCTGGTTGCGTTATCGTGATCAGTTCAAGGCCAGTCTCGATCTGCCCAATTCAACCGAAGCCATGGATGCGCTGTTCCTGGATCAACTGACCGGGTTGGTCAAGGAAATGTCTCGGAATATTCTCAGGAAGGAGACACAATGAGCACCATGAGCAAAATTCATCCGTGTTCATCTGTGGAAGATTTGGATCTAAAATTGAGGAGGATCAACCATGCAAGCATCTGCCTCGCAAAAGCCTGATTACGGCAATTGGGTCTCGAAGAAATTCATCTGGGTGCCCGGAATTTTATGCCTGGTTTTCATGGGGCTGGCTTTCCTGGCGCCCTTTTGGCTGGCGCTGGCCGGCCTGTTCCTGCTGATGAGTGGCTATTTCCTGTTTGCTTATTACCACTTTTCCCCAAGGGGTGGGGATGTGCAAGCGAAGATCGTGGGACTGGTCCTGGAGCACCTGGAATGGAACGGCAACGGCCAGGCGCTGGATATTGGCTGTGGCAATGGCGCGCTGACGCTGCTGGTGGCGCAAGCCTACCCGGCGGCCCGCGTGACCGGCATCGATTTCTGGGGCAAGAATTGGGACTACTCCAAACAGGTCTGCGATCGCAATGCAAAGATCGCAGGTGTGGCGGAGCGGACTGGCTTCCAAAAGGCCAGCGCTTCGGCCCTGCCGTTCGAAGACGGGGCGTTTGACCTGGCGGTCAGCAACCTGACCTTCCACGAGGTCAGCGACACGGCCGACAAGCGCATGTTGCTGAAGGAAGCGCTGCGGGTGGTGCGGCCGGGCGGGAGATTCGCCTTCCAGGATCTGTTCCTGGTAGAGAGCCTCTATGGAAGCCCGAACGAACTGGTCAGCCTGGTAAAAAGTTGGGGCATCCGCGAAGTGAAATTTGTCAGGACCAGCAATGAACCATTTATCCCTTTGCTGCTGAAACTGCCATTCATGGTGGGCCGGATTGGCATCCTGTATGGGGAGAGGTAATAAAACAAACAGGAAAAAATGGCATAAACATCTCCAGTTGGGCTTACAATAAACGCTGTAGGGCCGGGTACAGGCTAGAATTCCTGGCAACCTTACAACCCAAATAGTTTCCTATAAAAGGGATTTCGATCCGATGACCAACCCATTTCCTTCATCACGCCTGCACCTGGGTGCAGCCTGGTATCCCGAACATTGGCCCGAGCAGCGCTGGCCGGAAGATATCCGTTTGATGCAGGCGGCCGGCCTGACGGTGGTGCGCATGGCGGAATTTGCCTGGTCCACCTTGGAACCGGCCGAGGGCGAGTTCCACTTCGAATGGCTGGACCGGGCGATTGCACAACTGGCCGAAGCCGGCATTGTGACTGTGCTCGGAACGCCAACGGCGGCCCCGCCGGCCTGGCTGGTGCAAAGCCACCCGGATGTCTTGGCTGAAGATGAGAATGGCCGGCGTGTCCAATTAGGCAATCGCTGTCATTATTGTGTCAATTCAACGGAATTCCACGCCGCTACGTGCCGCCTGGTCGAGGCCATGGCGGAACATTTTGGCGCGAATCCAAATGTGATCGGCTGGCAGATTGACAACGAATACAACCGGGTTTGCTATTGCGAGCACTGCCAGCAGCTCTTCCAGCAATATCTTGCACAGAAATTTGGCAGCCTGGAGGCGCTTAACGAAGCCTGGTCCACCCGCTATTGGAGCCAGACCTATTCCGGCTGGAAGCAGATCCCCATCCCGATCGGCCCTCACAATCCCGGCCTGATGTTGGAATTCAAGCACTTCGTCACCGAGAGCTATCGCCAGTTTCAGGGCTTGCAGCTAGACCTGCTGCGCCAGCGGCTGCGTGCCGGAGTGTGGATTACGCACAATTTCATGGGTTGGTTCGATGGCTTTGACCATTATGAAATGACCAAAGACCTGGACCTGGCCGCGTGGGATTGGTATGTAGGCACGGGCGCGCATGATTATCTTTCCTCAGGAGCAATCCACGACCTGACGCGCGGCTTCAAACGCCGCAACTTCTGGCTGATGGAAACCCAGCCCGGAAATGTGAACTGGGCGCCGATTAATAATTCCCTCAACTGGGGCGAAGGGCGCGCTATGGCCTGGCATGCCGTGGCACATGGCGCGGATGCCATCCTGTACTGGCAGTGGCGTCCGGCCTTGGGTGGGCAGGAACAATTGCATGGATCGTTGCTGGACCAATCCGGGCAGCCCCGGCCATTCTACGAAGAAGTGAAGCGGCTCGGGCATGACTTTGCGGCGGTCTCGACTTTGCTGGCAGATACCTCGCCGGTAGCTGAGGTGGCTATGCTGAATTCCTACGACGCACGCTGGTCGATCCAGTGGCAGCGTCATCACCGCGACTTCGATTACGTGGCGCACTTCAACCATTACTACCGTCCGCTGGCAGCCCGTAATATTGCCACGGACATTCTCTCGCCGGATGCCCGTCTGGATGGATACCGGTTGGTGATCGCTCCGACCCTGTTAATGTTGAATGAAAACCGGGCAGACCGTCTGAAAACTTTTGTCGAGAATGGCGGCCAGTTGGTATTGACCATCCGTTCTGGGATGAAGGATGACTATAATGCGCTGCTCCTGCAGCGAGCGCCGGGCTTCCTGGCCGAAATCGCCGGAATCGAAGTAGAAGATTATTATGCCCTGCTCGAGCCGGTACCGGTTTCCGGGGCATGGTTCACCGGGACATCTTACCAGTGGGCCGAACGGCTCAAGATCCTGGATGAAACCAGGGTACAGGTGCTTGCCCGTTTTGGCGAATCGAATGGCTGGCTGGATGGCCAGGCCGCTGTTACATTCCATCCGTACGGCAAAGGCGGGGTTTATTTTATTGGTGCGTATCTCGATGATGGTTCGCAGCAACAACTGCTCAATCAGATTACGCAAGCGGCCGCCGTAGCGCCGGCCATGCAAACTCCGGCCGGCGTCGAAGCCCGCAAACGCATGAACGTCCATGGTGAAGAAATTACCATTTTGATCAACCATGAGCGGCAAAGCCAGCCGGTGGCTTTGCCCTGGCCGGCGCACGAACACCTGAGCGGTCGAACAGTCACTGAACTGGAATTGGAAGCCTATGGCGTGGCGGTGATCACACGCATTATTTAAGAAAATTGTGCCAACTGAAAGAATTAAAAGAAAGGAAGGTTCTCGGATGGCTATCTTATTCGATCGTAGCTGGACACGTGCGGAGTTATTGAACTATGTGGGCGACCTGTCCCAGATAGCCGGCATCCGGCTGGGCGAATGGGCGGATGGCGTCGAACGCGGCCTGAGGGTGGCAGATGTGCGGACCGGCTCGGGTCTGACGTTCAGCGTATTGCTCGACCGTGGCATGGATATCGGCCCGGCGGCTTACCAGGGGCTGCCGCTAGCCTGGGTTTCGCCAGTGGGCTGGGCACACCCGATGTACTTCGATCCGCAGGGGATTGGCTGGCTGCGTACTTTCGGGGCTGGCCTGCTGACCGGCTGCGGGCTGACCTATTTGGGCGCGGCGGGCGAGGATGAAGGCGAGTCGCTCGGGTTGCACGGGCGGCTCTCGCACCTGCCGGCCAGCCATGTGCAGGTGGACCAGGCCTGGCAGGGCGACGAATGTTCATTTTGGGTGGAAGGCGAAATGCGACAGGCACGCGTGTTCGGCGAGAACCTGCGCCTGACGCGCCGCATTACCGTGGTGTTGGGTGGCAACACCATCAAGTTACATGACACGGTCGAAAACCTGGGCGCAAGCGAAAGCCCGCTGATGCTCCTGTACCACATCAACCTGGGTTTCCCGTTCCTGGATGAGACCAGCGATCTGTTGGCCGAACCGCACGCAGTGGAAGCGCGCGACGCGGATGCCGAAGCAGGCTTGCAGGATTGGATGCGCTTCCAGAAGCCGACCGTGGGATACGCCGAACAGGTCTTTTACCATGACTTGCCGGCGGATAAAAACGGTTGGGCCAACATCCGGCTGGTCAACCGGGCGCACAAGCTGGGGCTGCGGGTGGGCTTCAAGAAAGCCACCTTGCCGAACCTGGTGGAATGGAAGATGATGGGGCAGGGCACCTACGTGTTGGGAGTCGAACCAGCCAACTGCCGGGCAGGCGGCCGCAGCCAGGAGCGGGGGCGCGGCACGTTGCAATCCCTGCAGCCGGGTGAACAGCGTGAATTCGATGTAGAGATTGAAGTAAGCCAGCCGGAACAGGCATGATCTTTACCGTCACTCTCAACCCTTCGCTGGACCGCACTCTAAGCGTAAAGGAACTGAATCCGGGAGCCATCCACCGGGCTCGGTTGGTGCGCGAAGACCTGGGTGGGAAAGGTGTCAATGTCTCGCGTAGTTTGCGGGCGCTGGGAATCCCCAGCCGTATCCTGGGTTTTGCTGGCGGCTGGAGCGGCGAAGCGCTGCGGGCCGGACTGCTGGCTGAGGAATTCGACGTATCTTTTATTAATACCGGCAGAGAGATTCGCCAGAATATAACGCTGCTTGACGAAAGCAGTGGCCTTTACACCAAGATCAACGAACTGGGACCGGAGATCCAGGCGAAGCATATCTCGGCTCTGGAAGAGCAGATCGAGCGGATCGCCCAGCCGGGTGACCTGTGGGCTTTTTGCGGCAGCCTGCCGCCGGAGGCGCCGCCTGACCTGTATGCCAGGTTGATCCGGCAGGTGCAAAATAGCGAGGGCCTGGCCTTTCTGGATACCAGCGGCGCTGCACTGCGCCTGGGAATGAGCGCCAGGCCGTTTTGCATCAAGATCAATGCAGAAGAAGTGCTGGAAGTGTTGCGCGGGCGCCGCAAGGCAGCCCTTGACCTGGCCAGTGTTGCCGGCGGGCTGCAGGAAGGCACCACGCGCCTGGTGGTGTTGACGCGTGGCGCCCAGGGCCTGGTATTGGCGTGGGAGGATGAGCGGCTGTTGGCCTTCCCACCGGAGGTGGCTGCGCGCAGTTCCGTCGGCGCGGGGGATGCCACCCTGGCCGGGCTACTTTGGGGTGTCTCCGAGAATTGTGATCCTGCCAATCTGGCCCGCCGGGCAGCTGCATGTGGTACCGCCGCTGCCATGCAGGAAGGGAGCGGGGTGGGGGCAGCCGCGCAGGTGCGCGAATTGCTGGAGAGAGTTGAAGTACGTCCTGCTTGATGGTCCTTGGATTAATGCCTCTTTTGGATGGCAACCTCATCCCGTCTGCTCATAAAACCTGTTACTGCCGAGATGACACAACTGCCCAAGGAAACGCCAACGATGGCCCGGCCGATGCTCCACAGATGGCAGCCACCTATGCGAGCAAGAGGAGATCGATAATGGTCATGATTTTTCCTTTCCAGCCTAGCTGGCGATGGTGACCATCTTTTTCTTCCACCTGCCAGTTTGGGCTTCCTTTTCGTAAACTTTCATCACAGCCGCCCAGGCCATCTGATCGGCCGCAGCTTCACGCGTTCCGCCCGCCTGGCTTTTTTCTACCTCTTTATTATCTTCCCAGGCATGGTTGTATGCATTCATATAGATAACCCGGGCATGCAAAGGCAGGCTGTTACGCACTTCATCCGGCAAGGCACTTAGATCTTGGTAGTAAGACATAGTGAGTCTCCTTTTCGTTAATTGTTGTTATTCAGCAGGCTCTTGCGAAAGTTCCGATTCCAGCCAAATTATGTTCGCGACCGGCACTTTCAAGCTGAAATTTAACCTGGTATCGCCAAAGCCGTCGCAAGGCTGAATAATATTGATTATTCTATGGTTCTCCATCCGGCGCTTCAAGGCAGGATGTCCCTATTCGAATGGTAGGGAATTTCCTATGGTTACCACAGGAGGGTTACTTAATTGCATTGCGGATCTGTTAAAACGGCTCAGATGGGCTCAACTCATCGCGGGCTGCCTGGATGGCCAGGTCGATGAAGATAGCGGAAGACCAGCCGAAGACGGCGGCCGCCTCGGCAGGCCTTGCACCAGTTTCCGGATGGTAGTATTCGAAAATGTCAGGATGTGCGTTGATCATGTCAAGCGTGGAACGGCGTAATTCCCGGGCTACTTCGGGGAAGCCGCTGCGCCATAACCCTTCAATCAAAAGGTAATTGACATTTACCCAGGTGGGTCCGCGCCACATGCGGGTGGGGCGGAAGGCGGGATCATCCAATGCGGTACTGGGGACGGGGTAGCGCGGCCAGAATTCGTTCGGGTTTGTCAAGTGAGCTACCAGCCGGGTGGAAATTTCGGCCGGCAGCCGCCCGGTAATCAAAGGGAAGAGGTTGAACGGGGTACGGGCGCTGATCCTGACGCCATCTTTTTTGGCCCAGAACAGGCCAGCCTCGGGATCCCAGGAGCTATCGATCATGCGCCTGACAAGGTCCGAGGCGCGCTCTGCCCAATATAGGGCTTGTTCCGGTAACCCGATCACCTGGGCAATCTGGCCTATGGCTTCCATCTCCAGGGTCAGATAGGAATTGAGATCTGGCGATTCGACCGGCATGCCATCGTCGAACAAGGGGGAATTGTCCAGGCCGGAAGAGTAGGGATGCTGGTATTCACAGAGACCGTTGCTGTCCAGGTCATTCTTCTCGAACCACCAGTTGACGCAACGGGTGAGCGGTTCATAGATCTCGTTCAGGAACTCCGGGTCGGGATGGTGGCGGTGCAGCTTCCAGGTGGCCCAGGCGGCCAGTGGAGGCTTGCTGACATCGGCATCCACCGGGTAGGGCAGATGGGTCACCACGCCCTCATCGTGAACGGCATCCGGCAGCATGCCATCCTCGCGCTGGTGATCCAGGAAAATGCGGATCTGGTTGCGGGCCAGTTCCTTATCCACATGGCGGTAAGCCAGGACGTGAAAATAGGCGTCCCACTGCCAGATGCCCACATAGCGGATCTTGGAAGGCGCCATGGCCTCGCGCGTGATATAGAAGCGCGGCGAGATCAGCCCGGCACGCATGACCCACCAGGCAAAGTAATACTGGGTGGAATATTGCTCTGCCACGGCAGGTGCAGCCGCGAACCACTCATTCCAGCGCCGGGCAGCTGCCTGCAGGACGGCGTCTGCATCCGGGATATACCTGCGGAACCCCAGCTTGGGGGTGATGTTCATCACCATGCAGCAGCCACCGGGCGACTCAAGCAGGATATTCACCAGTTGCACTTCCCCGCCATATGGTTCAACATTGTTGCGCAGGATTTGTCCATCCGTGGTATAGGCAATATTCCTGCGGATCTTACCGGTCAGCCTGAGGATACCGCCGCGCCGGTCGGCATGCGCATTATCGACGCGGGTCTGGAAGGCTATGCCGATGGTGCAGGGCGGAAGGCTCAACAGCAAGGTCTCTTCATCAATAAACGCCAGGGAAATTTTTCCCAGTCTGGTCACAGCTTCGATCACATGCGGATAGGTGGTTATCTCCAGCTCGAGCGGATTGCCAGCCTCGTCCGTAAACATCAACTGGTCGATCAGCGCGGGCCGGTCGCGGTAGGCGGTTAGACGGCGGCTCATCTTTAGCCAGCGTTCGGCCAGCCGGATCGAGAACGTGTTACCCGCACGGAAGATCATCAGCCTGGAACCGCGCTCGCAGAAGGGAACCTCGCCCAGGTCGATGCGGTTCTTGAGCATTTCCAGGAAGTTCATTTTTTTTTCGCGCCGCGCGTCTTGACCTGCGGACTTACCCAGCCGACCTGGCCATTCGCCACCCCGCGTACTGCTTCGAGGATGCGCTCTGGGGCATCATCCTTGATCAGGTAGCCCGCCGCGCCGATCCGCAACATTTCCCGAATGTAGCCGGGGTCATCATAGGCGCTCAATACCAGGATGCGGGGTCTTTGCTTCCTGCGTTTCAAGCGCCTGGCAACCTCGATGCCATTGAGTTGGGGCATTTCCACGTCCAGCATGAGGATATCCGGGAGCATCCGGTCCACCAGCCGTAGGGTTTCGATCCCATCCCCGGCTTCGCCAACCACCTCGATATCGGCGGCATTATTTAAGAGCCGTTTGATGCCCTTGCGAACTACTTCGTTATCTTCTGCCAGCACGATGCGGGTGACGTTGGGGGCCAGCTTCATGATTTACTCATCACCCACGGCTGAAAATCCGGATGACCAGAAGCAATACCACCGAACCTGCGAAGGCAACCAGGATCGAGGTCAGGTTAAACCCAGAGATGGGGTTGGAGATCTTAAACAGCGTGGAAGCCAGATAGCCTCCAACCAGGCCGCCCACCACCCCCAGGATGATATCGCCCAGCAGCCCAAACCGTGCGCGAAAGAATTGTGTTGCCAGCCACCCAGCGAGCAGACCTACGACAATCCAAGATAATATACCCATATTGAAATCGCTCCTTTCGGTGTTTTTAGGGTAATCTCTCAAAAAACCGGTCATGCAATCCCGCCGGTCGCTTGCGAAGGTACTTTTACAGGGCGATTGTATATGGCAAAACAAGAGGTTTCAAGCCGGATTGTCCCCAACCCGGGGGTAGGGACAACCCTACTTGAAAATTTGACCAGGTATCTATTCGAAAACTGTTGAAGAACCGCGCATAGGAGGCGTGCAGCGAAGCCGCACGCCTCCTATGCGCGAACTCCTCAAGGATTTTCGGATGTGAAAGACTACTGCTTGACCAGGCCGAGGCGCACGGCCACCACAGCAGCCTCCACACGGGAGGAAACGTTCAACTTTTCGAAAATCGCTTTGATGTATTTTTCGACCGTCTTTTCGCTGATGTGCAGTTCGTTGCCGATGGCCTGGTTAGTTTTCCCTTCCACCAGCAGTCGCAGGGTTTCCTGCTCGCGCTGGGTCAATTTGGCCCCTTCGGGCACGCCTGCCTGGATCCAGCCGGTCATCTGGGCCGCAATCCCCCGGCTGATCCAACCTTGCTGGCCTTGCGCGACCCCCCTGACCGCTTCAACGATCACTTCAGGGGCCTCGTCTTTCATCAGGTAACCGGCCGCTCCCAGTTCTAACACCTGGCGAACGTAGGTCGAATCATCGTGGGCGCTGAGCGAGAGGATTTTGAGTTCGGGGTGGTTTTGTTTGACCTGCTCGGCCACCCGGGTGCCCGGGATGTCCGGCAATTCCATGTCGAGCAGCAGCACGTCGGCCGGAGTCTCTTCCACCAGCCGCAAAGCTTCCTCGCCCAGGGTCGCTTCGCCGGCAATTTCGATATCGCTGGCTTTTTCCAGCAGCCCGCGGATCCCGCTTCGAACCACGGGATGATCGTCGACCAGTATGACACGGATTGTCTGCATAATTCTTCCTATTGGCCCTGTTTGTGGGCCGCTTCCGGCTGGATGGGTAGAACGGCGCGGATCTGTGTGCCCTTGCCGGAAGCCGTGATGACTTCCAGGTAACCGCCGGCCTCCCGGGCGCGTTCAATCGAACCCACCAGCCCCAGGTGTTGCTTGCGCGCCAGTTCGATCCAATGGCCGGGCAGATTGAAACCCTGACCGTTATCCTGCACTTCCAGGCAGGCCTGGCTGTTCTCCAGGCTGAACCGCACCAATACTTTTTCGGCCCGGGCATGCCGCACTACGTTATTCAGGGCTTCCTGGTAGATCCGGAAAAGTGCAATGCGAACCGGTTCGGGGAGCGTCTGGCCATCGTGCACCAGCTCCAGATCGACCAGGAGGTCGGAGTGGCTGGCCTGAAATTCCTCCGCATGCGAGCGGATGGCCTTTTCAAGCCCAAATGGCATCAGCGTGGAAGGCCTGAGTTCGCCACAAATGGTGCGGATGGATTTGGTGACCTTCTGGATGGCAAGCTGGATGGCTTGCAGTTGCTCGAAGCTGGTGCGATCCACCAGGGTATTTTCCAATTCTTTTACCTGGTAGGAGATGGCGATGATGTCCTGCAATGGACCGTCGTGAAGATCCTGAGCCACCCGCAGCCGTTCCATTTCCCGGCCATGCATGACCCTCTGACGGAGTTCAACCAATTCGGCTTCGACCTCTTTTTGTGCCGTGATATTCTCCGCCATGACAATGACGAACTCACCATTACCCTTGGTGTTGCGTACCAGCGAGGTATTGATGGAGACCCAGACTGGCTGGCCGGTTTTGGCAAGGTAGCGTTTTTCCAGGCTGTAACTTTCCTGTTTGCCGCTCAACAGTTCATTGAAAGCTTTGCGGCTGGCGGCCCGGTCCAATGGATGCGTTATTTCAAGGTAATCCCGCTGGCGGATCTCCTCCAGTTGGTATCCCAGCAAGGACAGAAAGGCCGGGTTGCAGTCGGTAATTTTCCCGTTCGGGGCCTCGATCACGATCCCCAGGCTGGCTTTTTCGAAGATGGTTGCAAAGCGGGCTTTGCTCTGATAGAGCGCCTCGCTGGTCCTTTTATAAACGCCGATATCGCGGCCTTCGGCGATGACGAACTTGAGAATGTTCAACTCATTCAAGATGGGCTTGAAGGTGAAATCCATGCTAATAACCGGATTGTTGCGCAAACGAATTTCCAGCTCGCTACGCACGAATTCCCCTTTGACAGCGTAACTGACGGCGCGCTTAAGATCCGCGCGGTTTGCCTTTGAAAGGATCTGCCAGGGCACTTCCCACAAAGCCGTTCCGGTCAGGCTGGCCTGTTCCAGACCGGTCAATTGGATGGCAGCCTGATTGGCCTTGATGATCTTTCCATGATCATCCAGAATCGCTACAAATTGAAAAACAGCATCAAATAGCTCTTCATACCAGTGTATGTCTTGGGCAACCATAATTTGATCCTGTTATTACTGATAGCTCCATTATTTATTAATCACTATAAGAAAATGATGGTAGAACCGCAATCAAATTGCGGCTTTCTCCCAATTTCCGGGTAAGTTCTTGGTACCTTCTTAAGTAGATGATGAGGACAAGAATCATCCACGTCTAATTGAGAATATGCCATTATTCAGATAATTATAGTCTTATTGATATTATTGTATATAGGTATTTCGGTTCTTGATTGGGGGAATCCCTACCTTGCTGCAAGGACGATTCCCCATTGTTGGTGGATTGGAATCAGCCTATAGTACGCTCACTTTTACCCCTGTACGAATTGCCTTCCTATATATAAGGAAGCAGAAAAATATCAACCCCAATATCATGACAATTTCCGATCAAACTCGTTCAGGAGGCAGTTATGAAAACACAGAACATTCACATCGGTAGCTTATTAATTGGTTTGCTGGCCGGTGGCGTCATTCTCCTGGTGTTGGCCTTGAGCCAGCCGTTGCGCACCGAAACAAGAACAAGTCAACTGCTTCGTAATGATAGCCGGCAGTTCCAGGTTACCACTTCCAGAAGCTTCGGTAAGACCTGGGCTCAGTTCCGGTCAGGCTTTGCATTAGACTGGCAGAAAACCGTTCGAAGCATCAGCCAAACTATTAACAAAAACGTTGGCAGAATTGGAAGCTCATTGCATGGTTCTGCTTTCCAGCCCTGCTTTTGGGTTAGCTGGCTCGACCAGCAAATTGCACATCTGGCCGCGCCGTTAAACCTGCACACCGGATTGCTAAATCCGCCCGCTTGCAAAGTCTGATAAGCCAAATAGAACGAATATGGATATTGGGAAACTTCGTCCCGAAGGTTGATCGCCCAGATTGTTACCGGCTCGTGCATTTTTGGGACTTTTTTTACCAATTATCAAGTTAGGAGAGAATAAGGTAATGGCCCAGAAGCCCAAAATTGCCGAAATACTCGAAAAGCATCACGGAGAAAAGCACCTGGTGGTCCTGCATAATTATCCGGACCCCGATGCCATCTCAGCCGCCTTTGCGCACAAGCTGATCTCTGCGGAATACGGAATTGAAGTGGATATCATGTATCCCGGCAAGATCAGCCATGGCCAGAATATTGCTCTGGTGAAATTGCTGGGGATTGATCTGGTCCCTTATAAACCTGGCATGGACCTGGCGCAATACCAGGGCGCCATTTTCCTGGATCACCAGGGCGCAACCGCCAACGGGATTGTCAAGGCGCTCGAAGAGGCCGGTATCCCCGTTCTGATCGTGGTCGATCACCATGAGCCCCAGGAGCTTGTCCGGGCGGTTTTCAGCGATATTCAGAAAACCGGCGCCACTGCCACCATTTATGCCGGTTACCTGGCGCAGGAACTGATCACTCTTCAGAAAGGCCAGAAGGAGCATATCGCCCTGGCCACCGCCCTGATGCATGGTATCCTGACTGACACAAACGGTTTTGTACGCGCCGGCCAGGAAGACCTGCTCTCGGCGGCCTTCCTGAGCCAGTTCAGCGACCCCAACCTGCTGGAGCAGATCATGGACCAGGTGCGTTCCAAACAGGTCATGGATGTCATCCGCCGGGCGCTCGAGAACCGCACGGTGGTGGAGAACCATTCCATCGCTGGAATAGGTTACTTGCGCTCCGAAGACCGCGACGCCATCCCCCAGGCAGCCGATTTCCTGGTAAACGAAGAGAACGTCCATACCGCCATCGTCTATGGCATCGTGCGGGACGATACCCAGGTCGAAATGTTGACCGGCTCGTTGCGATCAACCAAGTTGATCTTTGATCCGGACGAATTCATCAAACAGGTCTTTGGCGCCAATTCGGACGGCCATTTCTATGGGGGCGGCAAGCACCTGGCCGGGGGGTTCAACATCCCGATCGAATTCCTGGCCGGCGAACCCAATGAAGAATATTTGGGATTGAAATGGCAAGTGTTTGACACACAGGTTAAAACGAAAATTTTCAACCGCATCGGCGTTAAGAATACGATCCGTCACCAACAGCTAAAATAGCCTCCAGATCTCCCCAATTAAAAGGTGGTCTTCAATGAACAATCCTGTTCGAACAGAAAGAATGTTTTTGCCGGGAATAATCGCGGCGACAGAGCCGTTGCAAAATAGGAAATCACCAACACAACCTGCCCGGCAGCCATCCGAACTCAGTGGAAATGAGCCTGGCTGTGACCTGATCGGGCAAATCCTGCAAACCAGGTCGCTGGTGATCGCCTCCAACCGGGGGCCGATCACCTTCAGCAAAGCTGAAAATGGCAGTCTTCAATCCAAACGAGGCAAAGGTGGGCTGGTGACCGCCCTGACCGGGCTGGCCAACCTGACCGATGCACACTGGATCGCCAGCGCGCAGACTGAGCAGGACCGGGAATGGAACCATGGACAGGTGCCCCTAAATGGCAGCGAAAGAACCATCGAGGTGCAATTCGTTTCGCCAGAAGTGGGCAGCTATGAGGGCTACTATAACGGGATCGCCAATTCCTTGTTATGGTTCCTGCAACATTCCATGATGGATATTTCGCATACACCCACCATCAACCGGACCACCTGGCAGGATTGGAAAGATGGGTACGTGACGGTCAACCGCCTGTTTGCTGAAGCCATTGCAAGGCAAGTGCGGGTTTCCCAAAAGCCACCGCTGGTGATGCTGCAGGATTATCACCTATACCTGGTGCCCAGGTTTTTACGGGAGCTGCTCCCATCCAGAATTAAATACACGCTGATGCACTTCATCCATGTCCCCTGGCCGGGTGCGGAAGATTGGGGCCTGCTACCGGCCCGGATGCGCCAGGCCATCCTGGAGGGGCTTTGCGCGGTGGACCTGCTGGGTTTCCAGACGCGCGAAGATGGTTTCAATTTCATGCGCACGTGTGAATCTCACCTGCCGCGCGCCTACGTTAAATTCAAGCATGGCCGCATCTGGTATCGCAGCCACATGACCTATGTGAAGGATTTTCCGATTTCGATAGATGTGCCGGCCATCCAGCGTCTGGCCGGGTCCCCCGAAGTGGATGAAATTCGCCAGGGATTCGAAGAAAGCTATGGCGGGCGCCAATTGATCGTCCGGATCGACCGGATCGAGCCGAGCAAGAATATCGTGCGCGGTTTTCAAGCTTTCGATGAACTGCTGGAAATCCACCCGGAACACCGCGGCAAGGTCCAATTCCTGGCGCTGCTGGTGCCTTCCCGGATGGAAGTGGAAAAATACCAGGCTTACGCGGAAGAATTAATGGGCGCGGCCGGAAAGATCAATGTGAAATACAGCCAGTCTGATTGGGAACCCATCCGCATCCTGGTGGGGGAGGATTATCCGCGCGCAGTAGCCGCCATGCAACGCTATGACGTACTGCTGGTGAATTCACTGGCGGATGGCATGAACCTGGTGGCCAAGGAAGGGCCGGTGGTAAACCGCCGCAATGGTGTGCTTATCCTTTCGGAGCGGACCGGTGCGCGCCAGCAACTGGAGCCAGGCGCCCTGCTTATCCCTCCGCTGGATGTATACGCCACGGCAGAAGCAATGCATCAGGCATTGACCATGCCGATGCCGGAACGGCAGGAGCACGCCGAGCGCCTGCGCCATCTGGTGGAACAGGAGGATATCGTCGACTGGCTGTGCAAGCAGTTGGAGACGATTGCAGATATGAATCTATAGGTTTATCTATGTCAAAGAGAATCGCCATTTTACATTATTCTGCCCCGCCCGTTGTGGGTGGAGTGGAAGCGGTCATCCAGGCGCATGCGCGCGGGCTGATACAGGCAAGCTGCCAGGTGACGGTAATCGCTGGGAAGGGCACACGCCAGGCTCTGCCCGAAGGGTGCGGGTTCGAGTTGATCCCGGAAATGGATTCCCAGCATACGGAAATTTTACAGTGCAGCCGGGAATTGGAGCAGGGCCGAGTGCCGGCCTCCTTCGAACCATTGACGAAACGACTGGAGCAGATCCTGGCCCCCGTGCTGGAGCCTTATAACAATATTATCGTACATAACCTGTTTACCAAGCATTTCAACCTGCCCCTGACCACCGCGCTCTTTCGATTATTGGATGGTGGCGCGCTGCACGGTTGCATCGCCTGGTGCCACGATTTAAGCTGGACCAGCCCGCACTCCTTGCCCAAAGTACATCCCGGTTACCCGTGGGATTACCTGCGGGCCTACCATCCGGATGTAACCTATGTGACGGTATCCCGCTACCGGCAAAGCGAACTGGCCGGATTATTGGGAATCCCACATGAGCATATCAAGGTTGTGTATGACGGAGTCGACCCGCAGGGACTGTTGGGCATAACGCCGCAAGGCGCAGCAATGATCGACCGGCTGGGGCTGTGGGAAAGCGACCTGATCATGCTGATGCCGGTGCGCGTCACGCAGGCCAAGAACATCGAATTTGCCATTCAAGTCACGGCTGCGCTTAAAGCACGTGGCGTTCGTCCGATCCTGATTGTCACAGGTCCGCCGGATCCGCATGACCCGGTCAACATGGAATACTTCCGGGGCTTGCGTGATCTGCGCCGCCAGGCGAACCTGGATAAGGAGGTAAGGTTCATCTTCGAGTCCGGCCCCGAAAAGGACCTGCCCTTTGAAATTGATTCTGACAGGCTGGGCGAACTATATCGCTTCAGCGACCTGCTCTTTTTGCCCAGCCACCGGGAGGGCTTTGGAATGCCTATCCTGGAGGCGGGCCTGGTGGGGCTGCCGGTGGTGAGCGCCGATGTGCCGGCCGCCAAGGAAATTGGCGGGCAGGATGTGACCAGCCTGCCTCCCAAAGCCTCGCCTGTTCAAGCCGCGCAATTGATCTTGAAATTGATGGAGGGCAGCAGCCAGTTCAAATTACGCAAGCGTGTTCGCACAGAGTACACCTGGCAAGCTATTATCAAGCGTGACATCCTGCCATTGTTGCAACAGGCCGAGGCGGTACGATGATCATGCCCGGATACGCCCTGGACCGCTGGATTGCCGGTGCCTACCGGCTGTGGCTTTTCCTGGACTATGACGGCACGCTGGCCGATTTTATGCCCCTGCCTGGCCAGGTGGAATTGGAGGCGGAGCTGGTTGAGCTGATCAAGGAGCTGGCTGCCAACCCACGCTTTCGAGTGACCATACTCAGCGGCCGCACATTGAAATCTGTCCAGGAACTGGTTCCGGTGGCGGGGATATTCCTGGCAGGCGTATACGGATTGGAAATCCAAACACCCGAAGGCGATACGGTCAACCGGGGAAATTATTCCAATATCCGCAATTTTCTCGCGCAGATCAAGCCACGTTGGGAAAGTCTCATCGCCAACCGGCCTGAAATCTTCCTGGAGGACAAAGGCTGGGCGCTGGCGTTGCATGCATCGAACGTTCCCCTGGCGGAAGCAAGAGAGCTTCTGGCGTGTGCACGCCAGATGGCCGGGGAGGATTTCCCGGAAAATTTGTTTCGCTGGTTCGATAGCTCCAATTTTTTGGAACTCGCACCCCTGCAGGCGAATAAAGGCGAAACGGTAAATTTATTGGTTAAAAGCTATCCCTATCCCGGCGCGCGCTTGCTGTATATTGGAGACGACGATAAGGACCAGGAAGCCTTCGAGGTGGTGCATGCCTTTGGCGGGCTTAATATCCAGGTTTCCAACCCTGAAAACCCGGTCCTCTACCTGGGTGCAGACTATGTGTTAAATTCGCCGCATGAAGTGCGTAAGTGGTTGAAGAACTTGCTATCCTGAACCTGTTTAAACTGCAAGAGCCGGGCGCCCAGACCCGGCTCTTGTTGCATGCATATGGAGAAGAAAAGGTCTAGGGAAGCAGGCCGAGCGCCCGGGCAACCACATTCTCAACCGTTAAGCCGAGTTCCCGGTAGACAGTTTCCGCTGGAGCGGAAGCGCCGTAGCGGTTAATTCCCAGAACCGCGCCTTTATCGCCGACCCAGCGTTCCCAGCCCATTGTGACACCGGCTTCCACTGCCAGCCTGGCAGATATCGATGCAGGCAGAACACTCTCGCGATATTCCTGGCTTTGGGCTGCAAAGAGTTCCCAGGATGGGAAGGAGACCAGGCGCACATTCACAGACTGGGACGCCAGTTGCTGCCCGGCCGCCACGATCAGACCCACTTCCGAGCCGGAGGCCATCAGGATCAGATCGGGCTTGCCATCGCCCAGGTCAGCCAGGATGTAGGCGCCTTTTTCCAGCCCGCTGGCCGGGGCATATTTTGTCCTGTCAAGGGTCGGGACGTTCTGGCGGGTAAATGCCATCAGGGTGGGACCATGCCGTCGCTCGACGGCGACTTTCCAGGCGGCGGCAGTCTCATTGGCATCCCCCGGGCGCAGCACGATCAGGTTCGGAACGGCGCGCAGGGTTGCAAGGTGTTCCACCGGCTGGTGGGTCGGGCCATCCTCACCCACCCCGATGCTGTCATGGGTGAAGACCCAGATGCTGGGATAGTGCGAAAGGGCCGAAAGCCGGATGGGCTCACGCATGTAATCGGCGAAGGCTAGGAAGGTGGCCCCAAAGGGCACCAGCCCTCCATGCACCGCCATTCCATTCACAACGCCGCCCATTGCATGTTCGCGCACGCCGAAATGGAAATTGCGCCCGCCCGGGGTCTCCGGTTCAAAAGCCGGGAAACCATCCAACCAGGTCTTGGTGGAAGGCGCCAGGTCGGCCGAGCCGCCCAGTAATTCGGGCACTTTGGCTGCCAGGGCATTTAACACCTTGCCGGAAGCGATGCGGGTGGCCATGCCCTTCTCGTCCGCCGGGAAGGTTGGCAAAGCAGACTGCCAATCGGTTGGCAGGGCGCCGATCAGGCGCCGTTCCAGTTCGGCATGCTTCCTGGGGAAGAAGGCCTGGTATGCCTGCAGCTTGGTGCGCCATTCGGCTTCCAGTTCACGCCCGCGCTCGACTGCGTTGCGGAAATGCGCAAGCACATCCTCGGGGATAAGGAAACGTGGTTCCTTCGGCCAGCCGAGTTTATCCTTGGCGCCATCCAGCTCTTCATTTCCGGGTGGTTCGCCATGCGCCTTGCTGGTATCCTGGCGATGCGGCATTCCAAAGCCGATGTGGGTGCGGCAGACGATCAGGGAAGGGCGCGGATCCTTTTTGGCATTCTGAATGGCCGTGTCGATGGCTTCCACATCGTTGCCATCATCGACGCGCAGCACCTGCCAGTCATAGGCGGCGAAGCGGGCGGCACGATCTTCGGTGAAGGCGATTTCGGTGTTGCCATCAATCGAGACATGGTTATCGTCGTACAGGTAGATCAGCTTGCCCAGCCGTAAATGCCCTGCCAGGGAAGCCGCCTCGGAAGTGATGCCTTCCATCAGGTCGCCATCTGTGACGATCGCATAGACATAATGATTGATAACGGCATGCCCGGGCTCGTTGAATTCGGCGGCCAGGTGGGCTTCGGCAATGGCCATGCCGACCCCGTTGGTGAAGCCCTGCCCGAGTGGGCCGGTAGTCACTTCCACACCGGGTGTCAGACCATATTCGGGATGCCCGGGGGTTTTGCTGCCCCACTGACGGAAATGCTTGATTTCATCCAGCGGGAGGTCGTAGCCGGTCAGATGCAGCAGAGAATAGAGCAGGGCGCAGCCATGCCCGCCGGAGAGGATAAAGCGGTCGCGGTCGGGCCAGCCCGGGTTGCGTGGGTTATGATGCAGGTGGCGCGTCCAGATGGTGTAACCAATTGCGGCGCAGCCCATCGGCAGGCCGGGGTGCCCCGAGTTGGCCTGCTGGACCATGTCTGCAGACAGGAATCGCAGGGTATTGATGGCGCGTTCTTGAAGTTCACTCATACTCGTATTTGTCCATTCCTCAGTGGGGTTGCCCGTACTCTTCGAGATAACGACGATGGGCCCGGGCGACTTCTTCGGGTGGGATTTCATCTGGTTGGCCTAGTTGCATGGCATAAAACACCGTGCGGGCCACATCTTCCACCATCACGGCCGCCTTGACGGCTGCCTCGGGCGTCTGGCCAACGGTAAAGACGCCGTGGTTCTTCATCAGGATGGCCGGGCTGACGCCGATCGAACGGATGATTTCCTGACCGATTTCGTCACCTCCTATTTTAGCATAAGCACCGACTGGAATGGGACCCCCAAACTCATCACAGATGGCGGTCAGTACCGGCGGGATGGGCCGCCCAACCGCCGCCCAGGCGGTGGCGAAGGTCGAATGCGTATGCACCACACCGTTCACATCCGGGCGGTGCCGGTAAACAAATACGTGCGCAAATGTATCGGAGGAAGGCTTGTGCCGGCCTTCCATCACCTTGCCATCCAGGTCAACCACTACCATCAACTCCGGCGTCAGGTCTTCGTAGCGAATGCCGCTCGGTTTAATGACCACGAAACCGGTCTTCGGGTCGCGCGCAGAAACGTTGCCGGAGGTCCAGGCTACCAGGTTGTGGCGGGGCAATTCGGCGTGCAGGTGGCAGACAATGGAACGGAGATCATCCAGCAGCATATTTCACCTCGAGCTTGATTTTCTTGAGCATGAACTTTTCATGGATAACATTTATTACACCAATCCATCCACCGCGGCTCTTTCGATGACAAGTCCCTTTTTATACCGCTCCATGAAGGCGGTAAAGCCGGCCACATCCAATGGATCGGGAGCCAGGGTGGTGCCATTTTCGCCTGCAAAGACCCTGGCAGAAAGATAGTCTTCCAATGGTTCATTGGTCGCCTTATGGAGCATGTAGGCCGCCAGGAGAGCAATTCCCCATGCACCGCCCTCTCCGGCGGTCTCCATGACAGAAACAGGCACGTTCAACGCGGCGGCCATCATCCTTTGACCCACTTCCCTGGTCTTGAAAAAGCCACCGTGACCGAGGATCTGGTCGATCTTGACCTGTTCCTGTTCAAACAGAATACCCATGCCAATTTTCAGCGCGCCCAGGGCAGAGAACAAGTGCACACGCATGAAGTTGGGCAGGGTGAATCGGCTTTCGGGGGTACGGACGAACAGAGGCCGTCCCTCCTTAATTTGCGTGATGTGTTCGCCCGAAAAATAATTGTAGGCCAGCAGCCCGCCGCAATCCGCCTCGCCCGTGAGGGCCTGTTTATACAACATTTCGAACAGGCTGGATTGACTGATCTCCACCCCCAGCATCCGCGAAAATTCATGGAACATTTCGACCCATGCATTCAGATCGGATGTGCAGTTATTGCTATGCACCATCGCCACAGGCTTGCCGGTGGGTGTCGTCACCATGTCGATCTCAGGGTAGAGCTTCGAGAGGGGTTTTTCCAAAACGATCATGGCGAAGACGGATGTGCCCGCAGAAACGTTGCCGGTTCGCTCTGCCACGCTGTTGGTTGCGACCATGCCGGTGCCTGCGTCGCCCTCGGGCGGGCAAAGCCGGATGCCTGCCGGCAACTGTCCCGTAGGGTCGATCAGCCTTGCGCCTGCTTCGGTCAGGACACCGGCAGCCTCTCCGGCTGCCAGGACTTTGGGCAGGATATCCTCGAGTTTCCAGGATATCTTCTCGGCTTCGAGCCGCTGGTTGAAAGCGTCAACCATACGGGTATCGTAGTTATTAATTGTGCTGTCAATCGGGAACACGCCCGAGGCTTCGCCAACACCAAGCACCTTCTGACCGGTCAGCTTCCAGTGCACATAGCCTGCCAGCGTGGTCAGATAACTGATCTTCGCGATATGGGCTTCCCGGTTCAAGATGGCTTGGTAGAGGTGGGCAATGCTCCAGCGCTGGGGAATGTTGAATTGGAACAGGTCAGTAAGCTGGCTGGCGGCCGGACCGGTGATGGTGTTCCGCCAGGTGCGAAACGGGACGAGCAGGGCGGCATCCTGATCGAAGGCCATATACCCGTGCATCATGGCACTAAAGCCAATCGCGCCAATAGTCTGGAGCGGGGTGTGATACTTCTCGAAGACTTCGTTGCAGAGTTTGCGATAGCTGGCCTGCAAGCCTGCCCAGATATCATCGAGACTGTAGGTCCAGACGCCGTTTTCGTAGCGGTTTTCCCACTCATGGCTTCCCGATGCAATCGGCGTATGATCATCTCCGATCAGCATGGCCTTGATGCGAGTCGAGCCGAACTCTACGCCAAGAACGGTCTTTCCGCTTTGAATTGCTTCCGGGATATCCATGTTCGTCTCCTGTAATGGTGCGAGCCCCTAAGGGGTAATAATGATTTTGAGGCCTTCGCGTTGTTGGGCGCGGGTGAAAGCCTGTTGAGCCTGGTCGAGTGGAAAGACCTGTGTCACCAATGAACGCACGTCCAGCTTGCTGCTTTCGACCAGCTGGATGGCGCGCGGGTAGGTAAACTTCATGCGGCGGACCATTTTAATGGTCAGGCCTTTCCGACGGGCCACTGAGGCCTGGAAGAAGGTGCGGTCATCCACCGGGATGCCGGTCAGCATGACCGTTCCGCCAGGCTTGACGGCCGCAAAAGCCGTTTCCACGGCGTCGTCCTCCCCGGCCACTTCGAAGGCCACATCCACTGCCTGACCGGGAGTCCAATCCTGTCCGCCAAGTTTATGGGCCGCCTCCAGGCGATGGGGCAGGGGTTCGGTAACGTAGACATGGGCCGCCCCGGCCAGCAGCGCCATTTGGAGCACCAATAGCCCGATCGGGCCGCAGCCGAAAATGCCCACCGACATGCCGGCGCGCAGGTGCGCCAGGTCCACGGCGTGGATGGCCACGCCCAGCGGTTCGAGCATGACTCCATCGGCCTGCGAGAGTTCCGGGGGCAGTGGGAACAGGCATTCCTCCGGCCAGGCGATGAATTCTCGCAGAGCACCGTCTTCCAGGCCATGCCCGGCAAAGCGCACATGCTCGCACAGATTGGGGTTGCCCTGCAGGCAGAATTCACAGGCATGGCAGGGGATGGCCGGGTCCACCGCCACCCGTTCGCCCTGGCGCGGGCCGCTGGCGATCACGCCCGCGAATTCATGCCCGAGTATCAGCGGCTGTTTCAATTTCGCGTCACCGATGCCGGCCTCGCCGAACCAGTGCAGATCTGAGCCGCAGATACCGACCGCCTGCACACGCACCAGCGCCTGGCCCGGGCCGGGTTGCGGTACGGGTTCATCGTGCAGACGCAGATCGTTGGGGGCATGCAGGCGGATGACTCGCATTAGTCTTAAAATCCTTTGGACAGGTGGTAATACAGTTCGTTCCAGCGCAGTTCTTTCTTGAATTCCGTCAGCCTGGTTTCTGCATCGATCACCAGGAATTCCACTCCGGCCATTCCGGCAAAATCTTCCAGATGGGCGCGCGTGACCGACTGGCTGAAACCTGTATGGTGGGCGCCGCCTGCCAGGATCCAGGCTCCCGCAGCCACTTTCAGGTTGGGCCGGGGGACCCAGACGGCGCTGGCCACCGGCAGTTTGGAGAGCGGCGCGGGCGGCTGGATCACATCCACCTCGTTCACAACCATACGGAAGCGGTTACCCATGTCGAGCAGGGTGGCGTTGACGGCCGGCCCATTTGGAACGTTGAAGACCAGCCGGGCGGGATCATTCTTGCCGCCTATCGAAAGCGGGTGGATCTCGAGGCAGGGTTTTGCTGCTGCGATGGATGCGCATACTTCCAGCATGTGCGCGCCCAATACCTTCGGGTTTTTCTGGTCCAGGTCATAGGTGTAATCTTCCATGAAGGAAGTACCGCCCGGCAGGCCGGCTCCCATCACTTTCATGGCGCGCACCAGCGCGGCGGTTTTCCAATCACCCTCCGCGCCGAAGCCGTAGCCCTCTGCCATCAGGCGCTGGACTGCCAGTCCGGGCAACTGCGCCAGGCCGTAAAGGTCTTCAAAGGTGGTGGTAAAAGCCTTGAAACCGCCTTTTTCCAGGAAGGCCCGCATGCCAATTTCGATGCGGGCGGCATCCCGCAAGGCGGCGCGCTGGCCGCCATTCGGGCGCAGTTCCTTCGCAACTACATAACTGTCATCATATTCAGATACCAACTGGTCGATTTCAGCATCCGTGACTTCGCTGACAACCTTAACCAGGTCGCCCACCCCGTAGCCGTTGACCGAATATCCAAACCGCAGTTGGGCCTCGACCTTGTCGCCCTCGGTGACGGCTACTTCACGCATGTTGTCGCCGAAGCGGGCCACGCGCGCGCCCTGCCAGTCGTGCCAGGCTGCCGCGGCACGCATCCATGTGGCCAGTTCAGAAAGCACATCTTCATCCTGCCAGAAGCCGACCACCACCTTGCGTTCCAGGCGCATGCGGCTGCCGATGAAGCCAAACTCCCGGTCGCCATGTGCCGACTGGTTGAGGTTCATGAAGTCCATATCGATGGCAGACCAGGGCAGATCCCGGTTATATTGGGTGTGCAGGTGGACAAAAGGTTTGGACAGGATGTTCAATCCTGAAATCCACATCTTGGCCGGGGAAAAGGTATGCATCCAGAAGATCAAGCCAATGCAGTTCTGGGTGGTATTGGCTTCCCGGCAGATGGCGGTGATGGCATCCGGGGAGGTCACCACCGGTTTGAAGACCAGCTTCACCGGGAGTTTTCCCGAGCGGTCCATCCCGTGTGCTATTTCCTGGGAATGTTCCGCCACTTTCATCAGCGTCACTTCGCCATAAAGATCCTGGCTGCCGGTCACGAACCACACTTCCAAATCCTTATAATCGATCATAGTAACCTCCAAATAGAATAATAGGTTCCATTATTTAATCGAGAAGAGCTACCACAAAGTCACCAAGCCATATTGGTATTACTTTAAGAATTTGTGTCTTGGTGGTAAGAAATCTCTATCGAAGAACGGTACTTTCCCGGACGATCAGTTCGGGGGAAAGTAAAATATTTTGCGGTTCCAGTATTTCATCGCGATGGATCGCTTCGATCTGTTCGACCGTTTCCTGCACTGCCCGGCAGCCCAGTTCATACAGGCTGTGGTTGATGGTGGATAGTGCCGGCCAAAAATAGGCTGATTCGGCCATATTGTCAAAGCCGATCACAGCCAGATCCTGCGGCACACGCAAGCCTCTCCGATGGGCCATTTGCAGCACGCTCAGCGCCATCTGGTCATTCCCCGCGAAGACTGCATCCATCTCTGGGTACGACTCCAGCAATTGTGTGAAGGCCGCTTCTGCGCTGGCGGATGACCAGTTCCCTTCGGTACAGGCGTTCTCGGGGACTGGCAGGCTGGCCTGTTGACACGTATCCTGCCAGGCCTGTTTGCGTTGGCGGGCCTCCCACCAATCCAGCGGGCCGGAAATATGGCCAATCTGCCGGTAGCCCTGCACCAGCAAATGCCGGGTTGCCAGGACACCGCCGGCATAATTATCAACTGCCACCGTGGAAACTCCAGGGCGGGGCTGCATGGTCAGGAAAACCACCGGGACGGGTACATCATTCAGGATTTCACCCACCCAGCGGCGGTTGTCGCCCACTTCAGGCACCGCCCAGACAATCCCGTCCACGTGGCGGGCGAGCAGGTCCTGCAAGAGCGGCTTGATATTATCCGTATCGAATTGGAGCATCTCCTCCAGCAGCAGAGCGTAGCCCAGTTCTTCGGCTTTGTTGGCAATGCCGTTCAGCGTGCGGGATGGGCCGGTGAACTTGAGTCCGGCTGTGACGATCCCAAGGGTATAACTGCGCTGTTGGATCAGGCTGCGCGCCAGGGCGCTGGGCTGGTAGTCCAGCTGCTCGATCACCTGCTGGATGCGCCCGCGCGTTTCCGGCGAGACATCCGGGCGGTCGTTAATAACCCTTGAGACGGTCTGGGTGGAAACGCCGGCTGCTCTGGCAACCTCTTTTATTGTGGCACGCTTGTTGGTATTCATTAATTTTTCGATTTATGGTATGATATTGATACTGTTATCGTTCCCGTTATCGTTCACGGCCAATATTAGCAAGGTTTAGTATTTTTGTCAATGGATTGTGGGAATTGCACGACGGCTGGCTGGAAAATTAATGAAACGCGACATAAATGTCGCCCGCCATAGTTTTTGTTCCTGGCAAAAGCAGCCGCCTGTCATATTAATCTTGTGAGCATCGTTGGGATTGCATCGAGATGCGCTTTTTGCTATGATTAAAAAGGTACCTTCCACCCGGCACCTGCACATCTTCCTCTGTTTCACAGCAATTTTCAAAGAACCTGAAATGCCAGAATAATCCATCGGAGAAAGTACGGGCCACCTATGCCATACAAAGTATTCCTCGTGGAAGATGAAATCGTCACCCGGGAGGGCATCCGGGATAATGTCGATTGGAAAGCCAATGGGTTTGAGTTCGCCGGCGAGGCTACTGATGGAGACATGGCCCTGCCGTTTATCCAGGCCATCAAGCCGGATGTCCTGCTAACAGACATTAAGATGCCTTTCATGGATGGCTTGCAGCTTTGCAAGATCATCCGGGAGCGCATGCCATGGGTAAAGGTCATCATCCTGAGCGGACATGATGAGTTCGAATATGCCCAGGAGGCCATCAAGCTGGGGGTAAATGAATACCTATTAAAACCCATTACCGTGCAGGAAATGCATAAAGTCCTGCGCAAGCTGGCCGCCCAACTGGATCATGAGAAAAGCGAACAGGATAACCTGAAAAAACTGCGCTGGCAGCTGGAAGAAAACCAGGTGGTACTGCGGGAACGGCTTTTATTGCAAGTGGTTACCGGATCGATACCTGCCACGGAAGCGATCGAGAAAGGCCAACCGTTGGGATTGGACCTGGTCGCCAGGTTTTATTCGATCGTCATCCTTAAAATTGAAATGAGAGATCGTTCAGAAAAGCCCGCCTATGCTCAGTACCAACAGGCGGAACAGATCGTTTCCGGGCTGATCGGGAACAACCCGGATATTTACCTGCTTAAGAAAGATTGGGAAGAACTGGTACTGTTGGTGAAGGGCAGCATTCCCGAGTATATTGAGGAAGAGATCAATCTACTGTTGGGGTCGATTAGAACCGAGTTGGAAAAAAACGATTATCGGCTTTCCATTGGGGTCGGATCCCAAAAGAACCGCATCACCGATATTTACCAATCTTTCCTGGAGGCCTTTGTCAGCCTGCAGAATGCTGCCGACAAAGAAATAGGCAACGCCAACCAGGTGGTGGAAAAAGGCGAATTACTTAAAATAAACAAGTCGGCGGTGGAGACCTATTTGAACTGTGGGGTTAAAGAAGATTGCGAGGAATTCTTTAATTCTTATATTCAACCCTTGGGTGATACCGCCCTTAAGTCATACCTGATTAAAAATTACATTTTCATGGATGTGGTACTGGCAACCGCCAAGCTGGTCAATGACCTGGGCGGAAATATCGACATTGTTATCCCGGAGGTCAATTCCATTGAAACGGTACTGGCAGATATCCGCACCATCGAGCAGTTGCAGGAGAAAACCTGCCAGATCCTGGTCAAGGCGCTCTCATTCAGGGACAGCCAGACCAGCAGCCAGCATACCCGGGTGATCGGACAGGCCAGGGAATATATCGACAAACATTATATGGAACCAAACCTATCCCTCTACGAAGTCGCTTCTCAAGTGAATCTCAGTTCGAGCCATTTCAGTGCAGTATTCAGCCAGGGCACCTGCCAGACCTTTAAAGAATATCTGACAACCACCCGCATCAACAAGGCCAAAGAGATGTTGCGCGGCAGCTCATTGAGCTCGAATGATATTGCTTACCAGGTTGGATTTAACGACCCGCATTACTTTAGTTATGTATTTAAGAAAAATACCGGTTTCTCCCCGACTGAATTCCGTTCACAGAGCCGGGCAGGCTAGCGGGCCATGCAAAATCAATCTTCAAACATCCATCCAGACTTGCAACAAATTGCAAAGATGAGCCCAACCATATCTTTCAGTAAGATGAATTTTTGGCTTATTCATTTGATAATGCATTTAACCCCCGCACCCAAAATTCCTGCAGATATCCACATTGAAAATATCTTTATTCCTGGTCAGGATGCTCGAACAAAAATCCGTTTACGGATTTATCGGCCAAAATCAATTGCCGCGCCAGCCCCTGTATTAATCTGGTTGCATGGCGGCGGATACATAATGGGAAAACCAGAAATGGATGATCCTGGTTGTGCTCAATATGTGCGCGAATTGGGCATCAGCATTGTTTCAGTCGACTATCGTTGCGCCCCCAAATATCGCTTCCCGGCAGGCTTGGAAGATAGTTACTCAGCCTTAAAATGGGTGGAAGCCCATTCTCACCAACTGAATATTGATACGAGGCGTATTGCGGTTGGAGGCGCAAGCGCCGGGGGCGGGTTGGCAGCTGCCCTTGTTCAACTTGCGCATGATTGGCCAGGGATCAAACCTGTTTTTCAAATCCTTGTTTACCCAATGTTGGATGATAGGACTGTCCTGCGGTTGGATATTGATGATCGTAATAACTTTACATGGAGTCAAAAGAGCAACCGATTTGGGTGGGAGTTTTATCTTGGAAGGAAATGTGGGAAAGAAGATGTAGCAGAGTATTCTGTTCCTGCACGTCGCGCAGACCTTTCAGGGCTGCCTCAAACCTGGATTGGAGTAGGAACAGTGGATATATTTCATGATGAAGACGTGGCATACGCTCAAAGGTTGCAGGAATGCGGCATAGGATGTGAAATTTATATTGTTCCAGGTGCATTTCATGGTTTTGATGTACTCCACCCTGAAGTACCAATCGTTCAGAATTTCAGGAAATCGCAAATAACCGCTTTGAAAAAATACCTGTTCCAGTAAATTTGAAACGTACGGATAAGAAGGAATTATTTGTGCAGGAGAATAAAGTGACTAAAAAAACACAAGGCTTCGATTCCGGAAAGGGCAAACCAATCCGCAGTGTCAGATGGAAAGCCCGCTTGAATTCACCGCTTAAATTAGGTAAAAGGTTGGCTGGCCTTTTTCCTAAATTGAATTTTTCCATCCGGGCAAAAATCCTGTTATCCCTTTGTATTGTGATCCTGCTCATGGGAACGGCCAACGTACTGGTGGTGATCCAAATGCTGGATTATAGCCGCCAATATGATGCCATCATCACGAACATTACCACTGCTACCAGCATCAGCGGAAGCATAAAGCCCGATATCGATAACGAAATGTGGAATATTGTGGCGGGAAAAACCCTGTTCAATGAAGGGAAACAGTACCAGATCATCAGTGACGTGAACAGCAAAGTGCAGGGGATGATCGCGAACACTGATTCGCCTGAAGCCAGGATTAAACTGGATGTGGTCCTCAGGACAATGCAATCCCTGACCCAGGATGTTGATAAGATGGGGGCTCAGATTGCCAAAAACAGTACACAGGCAGATAATCAAGCTGTACTGGAACAGATCTACTTTGTGACCGGCGTGGTTGAAAATGTCGTCCAGGATTATGAACTTTTTGAAGTAAATCGAACCAACGGGCAATACCAGCAAATGCGGGCTGGTTTCGTGGTCTGGGAGATTTTTGCGCTCACCCTGACTTTCGGCGCGGTTGTTTTTTCAATTTTGGTAGCATGGGGTCTATCCAGGAGTATCTATACGCCGATCAAGAAATTGCATGATGTCACCAAAACAATCACCCAGAATGATCTGCAAGCCCTGGTAACCAGCGATAACGTGGATGAAATCACCGAATTGGGCATGAGTTTTAATATCATGATCGGAAAGATCCGGGAATTGCTGGATTCCAAGATAAAGGAACAGGAGATATTAAAAAAAGCCGAAATGCGGGCCTTGCAATCCCAGATCAACCCGCATTTTCTTTATAACACCCTGGATACGATCATTTGGATGGCAGAGGCTAAGAAAACCGACCAGATCGTTGAAGTGGTCAGCGCATTATCGAATTTCTTCCGGATCAGCCTCAGCAAGGGCCAGGATTGGATTACCATCGCAGAAGAAATCGAGCGGGTCAGAAGTTATCTGATCATCCAGAAGATCCGTTACCGTGACATCATGGATTTCAAGATCGAAGTGGATGAAAGAGTATCCAGTAACACAGTTTTGAAACTGATCCTCCAGCCACTGGTTGAGAATGCCATTTACCACGGTATAAAAAATAAGAGGGAGGGCGGTACCATTTTTGTGCGGGCCAGGCCAAGTAATAATGGGAATGAGGTCCAGTTGGAAGTGGAAGATAATGGGATCGGTTTTGCACCGGAGACACTGGCCCAGATCCAGGCGGAGCTGGCCGATCATTCCGGTGAGATCAAGCAGGAAAGCGGATATGGCATTGGAAATGTAAACCACCGGCTCAAGTTATATTATGGCATGCAATATGGCCTGACCGTAAAAAGCAAATACCAGACCGGAACCTGTGTAACCTTCGTCATCCCGGCCCGGAAACCTGACATCATCGATAGCGCAGGTTCCGTGAGCGAAGCTGTTCCGGTAGCGTAAGCAGGCATAGAGTGGTTCTGATGAGGAGAGAACAGCATGAAAATCTCTAGAACTTTGATGGCGGTATTGGCGTTGCTCCTGTTCATGCAGGGCTGTACGCCGCAGCCCGCACAAGCGCCTACTCTGCAATCCAACCCCATACCGCAACAAACTGCTGCATCCTCGCTCCGGCCCAAAAAGACGTTTCAGAATCTGGTGGTCGGATTCTCGCAGATCGGAGCAGAAAGCGAGTGGCGCACTGCCGATACCATCTCGATCAAGCAGGAGGCGGCCCGCCTGGGGGTGGATCTGATTTTCATGGATGCACAGCAGGAACAGGCCAATCAGATCCTGGCGATCCGGACGTTTATTGCCGAAAAAGTGGATGTGATCGGTATTTCAGCAGTAGTGGAAACGGGTTGGGGGGATATTTTCCAGGAGGCAAAAGCCGCGGGTATCCCAATTATTTTTGTTGACCGCCTTGCTGATGTTGGTGCAGATGAATATGTAACCTATTTAGGGTCAGATTTCCTTGAGGAAGGCCGCAAAGCCGCCCGGGTGATGGTCAGCTTGATGGGTGGCCAGGCGGATATTGTTGAACTGGCCGGAACGATCAATTCAGCGCCGGCTGTTGATCGTTCAATCGGTTTTCGCCAGATCCTGGCGGGTTACCCGGACATGCAGATCATTGATTCAGAATCGGGTGATTTCACGCGCGCCGGGGGCCTGGAAGTAATGAGAGATTTCCTGCACAAGCATGGCAAAAGGATCACGGCCGTCTTCGCCCAGAACGACGATATGGGCCTGGGCGCCATCCAGGCCATCCAGGAGTATGGATTGAGGCCTGGAGTGGATATCAAAATAGTTTCGGTGGACGCAGAAAAAGAGGCTTTTGAGGCCATGATCGCTGGCACATTGAACGCAACGGTGGAGTGCAACCCCTTGCTTGGCCCGCAGTTCTTCGACCTTGCACTCAAGGTGGCTAATGGCGAAACCGTCCCAAAACGGGTCCCATCAATAGAGGGTGTATTCTTTCCATCCAACGCGGCGCAGATATTAACAACACGCAAATATTGATCTTCCTTTGCTGGTAGAGCCGCCTGCGGGGGAATGCAGGCAGGCATTCCTCCGGTACAAAAGAATATTAACCATCTTCAAAAAAAAATGCCTTTCCATAGGAAAAGCATTTTTTTTATCCCGATAACGCGGGGGAAAAATTAACCTGCTTCCTCAAAAAACTCATGGACTTTCATTCGCCAGAGATATACACTCACATTGAAAACCGTGAACGATAACGGGAACGTTATCAATACTCCTTCTCTTCGTCGTTTGTTATCGATTTTCGTTCAGGAGGTGCTACGAAGAAATATCATAACCCGATCCCTTGCCGTTGCCGTTGCTTTTGCTTTGAGGTAGCTCTACCTCTATAGCAAGCCTGAAGTTCTCAGGTTGATCCAAGATGTTCGTTTTGCGAAGCAGGCTATCCAAAGAAAAACTTCGCCCTCGATCAGGAACCTATTCAAAAGGAGAATGCAAGATGAAACCCGCAAAGATCTTTATCCTCGTTGTCGTAGCAAGCTTAATGTTCAGTCTGGCAGGTTGCGCACCCAAAGCGGCTGCTCCTGCGGCTACCCAGGCGCCTGCCGCGGCCAAGGCTTTTGGAGAGGCAAAATGCGGCCCCAATTGCACCTTTAAAGACATGGTAATGTGCTTCCCTCAGCTCGGCGCGGAAAGTGACTGGCGCACGGCTGATACCGCTTCGTTCAAAGATGAAGCTGCAAAAGATGGCTTCAAACTGATTTTTTCTGATGCCCAACAGAAGCAGGAAAATCAGATCTCGGCTATGCGCGCCTGCATCCAGCAGGGTGTCAGCGTTATCGCGCTGCCCCCGGTGGTTGAAGATGGTTTTGATACTGTTCTGACCGAAGCCAAGAATGCCGGTATCCCGGTCATCATTGTGGACCGCTCCGTCAGCTCCGATGCTTCCTTGTATGCAGCCCACATTGGTTCCGATATGGAATTGGAAGGCAAGCGCGCAGCTGACGAAATGAATAAGCTGCTGCCGAACGGCGGCTCTGTTCTTGAACTGTCCGGCACCACTGGCTCTGGTGCAGCCGTTGGCCGCAGCAAGGGCTTCAAAGAAGAACTCAATGCCAACATCAAGATCCTGGATTCCCAGACCGGTGACTTCACCCGCGCGGAAGCCATTCCTGTGATGCAGGCTTTCCTGCAGAAATACAAACCCGGTGTTGATTTCCAGGGCGTTGAAATCCAGAACGATGACATGGGCATGGGCGCCATTGAGGCCATGAAGGCCGCTGGTGTCAAGCCGGGCGATCTCAAGATCGTGTCCTTCGACGGCACCCGCAACGGTTTCCAGGCCATGATCGATGGATGGTTCCAGGCTGATGTGGAATGCAACCCATTGCTGGCCCCGCAGGTTGCCGACATGGCTCTGAAGCTCATGAACGGTCAATCGATCCCGCATGAAGTTCTCACCAACGAAACGGTCTATCACCCCGACCAGGCCGCTGCGTTGATCTCAACTCGCAAGTACTAATTTTTTCCAGCCGCACGAAGTCTACGCGGCCCTGCGCAGACTGATCTGATCGACAGGGAAGCGGCAAGCCAATCGCCGCTTCCCTGTTACAAAAGTAGTAGATGGTAAGCAGACCTGCTAAATTCGCCGGTAATAACTGGCGAAGCATGGTTTGCAGAATTACTTCGAATAGACAATTATAAAACATGCCTTAATTGGTTAGCGTGAACGGTCAGACTTGATTATTTCCTGGCAGGAGAATTATGAAAAAGAAGTCATTTCTTAGGCGATTCCGTGACAGCCAGTTATTCTGGCCGCTCGTGGCCTGGATCATTATCCTGTTATTTAATGCCATCGTTGAACCAAGTTTCTTCAAAATTGGGATCATGCCAGACCCTGTATATGGAAACCATCTATATGGCAACCTGATTGACATCTTCAATAACGGGGCACCGCTCATACTGGTCGCAATTGGAATGACATTGGTGATTGCTACAGGCGGCGTAGATCTCTCGGTCGGTGCCGTCATTGCCATATCGGCGGCCATGGGTGCTGTTTTGATCAACCCGGTCCTGGGAAATACTTTGATCTCGAATGCGATTTCAGCAGCTAATACGACGAATACTCCATTACCTATCATTATCCTGGCTGACCTGGCAGCCGGTACCATCTGCGGCCTATGGAATGGTTTCCTGGTTTCCAGAGGAAAAATCCAACCGATGGTAGCCACTCTGATCCTGATGGTTGCAGGGCGTGGAATTGCCCAACTCATTACGAACGGGCAGATCATGACGATCTATTACACCCCCTACTATTGGTTTGGAAATGGCTTTATCCTGGGTTTGCCAGTTTCGATTTACATCGTAGCGCTTGTATTGATCCTGGGTTGGGTGTTGGTGCGAAAGACCTCCATTGGCTTGTTCATTGAGTCGGTGGGTATCAATGCCAAGTCGGCTTACTATAGTGGCATCGACGAAAAGAATGTCAAACTGTTAGCCTATATGTTCTGCGGGTTTTGTGGCGCAATTGCCGGCCTTCTGCTCAGTTCCTATGTCCACAGCGCGGATGGGAACAACAATGGCCTGTATTATGAGCTGGATGCCATCCTGTCGGTCGTTTTGGGCGGGACCTTGATGACGGGCGGACGGTTCTCCATGTTAGCCAGTGCGATCGGGGCGGTTGTCATCTGGACTTTCACCGTCACAGTGTATAGCCTGGGTGTCCCGGCCAACGCTTTGTTAGCTGCCAAAGCGGTGCTGGTTCTGGTGGTTATCCTGCTCTACTCCGATTACGCCCGCCGTTTGACCAATCGATTGTTCGAGCGAAGAGGATCCAAACATGATGCAGCGAGCTAAATTCCTTTTTTTGCGCTTCGGCGCACAACTATTGGCCTTTGGGGTCTTCCTCTTGATCTATTTTGTTGGCGGTCAACTCTATCCCGCCATGCAAAAGCCACAGGTGTTTTTTAACTTTTTTATTAATGATGCCAGCCTGTTGCTTGTTTCGATCGGGATGACATTTGTGATCCTGACCGGGGGGATCGATCTTTCCGTGGGAGGCGTGATTGCCCTGGTCAGCACCGCTTCGGCTGCCATGCTGCGGAGCGGGGTGAGCCCGTACATCGTCATGCCGTTGATGATCGTTATGGGCATCGCATTGGGCACTCTGATGGGTTGGATCATTCAGGTTCTCAAAGTGCAGCCGTTTATTGCAACCTTGATGGGGCTTTACCTGGCACGCGGCCTAGCCTATATCATCAGCCTGACTTCGGTGACCATAAAAAACGCATTATATATGAAGCTGGCCTTGACACCGATCTATATTCCGTTCATACCCAAAGCATACATCTACCCTACTACTTTGGTCGGTCCGATCATGTTGTTGGTGGCGATCTACCTGCTCTTCTTCACACGCTTTGGCCGCACGGTCTATGCCCTTGGCAGTAACGAACAATCCGCGACCCTGATGGGTTTGCCGGTCCCTCGTACAAAGATCATGGTATATGCATTCAGCGGGCTTTGTTCCGCCCTGGCAGGGATTGTTTTCAGTATTTCGTTGTTGGCGGGTTATGGACAATTTGCAACCGGGATGGAGCTGGACGCCATTGCCTCCGTCGTGATAGGAGGAACGGCATTAACCGGCGGCGTCGGTAATGTCATTGGCACCCTGTTCGGTGTATTGATCCACAGTTCGATTGTGTCCATTCTCCAATTTAATGGAACCCTGAGTTCATGGTGGACGCGCATCGGTGTGGGCGTGTTGACCCTGGTCGCGATTGGAATTCAAAGCGTACTCTATATCCGGCGAAAGCGTTCGTAAAACAACCTGCAGCGCCGATCCAAGTTGATTCCAGAGATGAAGCACGGTTCCCAAGGTCCTTCTTCACCGAATAGATTGCCCATGTTCTTTCTTAATTAATCGAGGTAATGTATGGCAGAGCCAATTAACGAAATCGTAATCATGAAAGGCATCAGCAAGTCCTTTCTGGGTGTGCAGGCGCTTGAAAATGTTGATTTCAGCCTAACTCGTGGCGAGATCCATGCCCTGGTAGGCGAGAACGGGGCAGGGAAATCCACCCTGATCAAGATATTGACCGGTGTTGAGCAGCCAGACGCCGGTACAGTCATGATCAATCAAAACAAGGTTTCCATCCATTCACCGCAGCATGCCCAGGAACTTGGCATCAGCACGGTCTACCAGGAAGTTAACCTTTGCCCTCACCTGAGCGTGGCAGAAAACATCCTGATCGGCCGCGAGCCGCACAAATTTGGTTTCATCGATAAAAAGGCCATGGATGCCGGCGCCAGCAAGATCCTGCACGGTCTGGGGGTCGATCTGGATGTGACCCAGACACTGGGGGCGTGCTCGGTAGCGGTCCAACAAATGGCAGCCATTGCGCGCGCACTCGAAATTTCATCTGCCAAGGTGCTTGTACTGGATGAGCCGACCTCGAGTCTGGATACGCATGAGACAGAGCAACTTTTCTCCGTTATGCGGAGGCTGAAGGGCGAAGGCGTTGCCATCATTTTCATCACCCATTTCCTGAATCAAGTATATGATGTGGCTGACCGGATCACTGTCCTGCGCAACGGGAACCTGGTGGGAACGTACAGTGTCAAGACGCTTTCGCGCCTGGACCTGATCACCAAAATGATCGGGCGCTCCATCACCGAATATGATGAAATGGTGGAACTCAAAAAAGAGAGCCGCAAATTCATAAAGAGCGAAGCCTGGCTGGAAGCAAACCAGCTGGCCCGATCCGAAGCAGTGGAAGCCTTCGATCTGGATCTGCGAGCCGGTGAAGTGCTGGGATTGGCCGGGCTGCTGGGCTCGGGACGCACCGAGATCGCCCAGCTGCTTTTTGGTATCGATAATCCCACCAGCGGTTCCATGCGGATTGATGGCAAAGAAGTGAACGATCATTCACCTCTCAAATCCATCGGGCAAGGAGTGGCGCTATGCCCTGAAGACCGGAAGGCAGCCGGGATCGTCGGTGAGCTGACTGTGCGGGAGAACATCATCCTGGCCATGCAGGCCGGCAAGGGCTGGTTCAGGTACCTGGGCATGCAGGAACAATATGCGATCGCAGATAAATACATCAAGCTATTGAATATTGCCACCCCTTCTGCCGATCAGCTGGTCAAGAATTTGAGCGGCGGCAATCAGCAAAAAGTGATCCTGGCGCGCTGGCTGGCCACCAACCCGCGCCTGCTCATCCTGGATGAGCCTACCCGGGGCATCGATGTGGGCACGAAGGCTGAAATCCAAAAGCTGGTGCTCTCCCTGGCGGAGGAAGGCAAGTCGTGCATATTCATTTCATCTGAACTGGAGGAAGTGATGCGTACCAGCCACCGTGTGGCAGTCATGCGGGAACGAAAAAAGGTAGCTGAATTTGGTGAAGATGTACCCGATACCAAGATCATGGAAGCCATTGCAGGCGGCGCTTCCTGATGCAAGCCGCGGCTTCTTTATATTTGAAATCAGAACTCTTTGCAGCTGAAAAGATTAATTATTTCTCACCGGCATGATAGATATACGATTTTGGCCGGTTCCCCATGGCAAACGGAAATGGCTCCTGCCGTAGCTCATAGGAAAAGGTAGGGCGGGAGATAATCCCGCCCTACCCGGGATCACCTTTTAGCAATCCCCGGATCTCCAAAAATTCACTCCCAGGCTTTCCAGGTGCGGCAGCATTCCTCTGCCCAGCCTCTTTGAGAAATCCTGGAAATCACGTGGGCCGGCTGGCGACCACATCACTTCCGCCAGGGCGGAGAGGCGCGGATAGATCATGTATTCGGCGCGTTCGGGGGTCCGGACAAACTCCGTCCACAGATTGGCCTGCGCACCCAGGATGTGGGCGGCTTCGGCTGGCGAAAGGGTGGCGGGAACCGGCTCGAATGCGTAGGCTTTTTCCAGTGGGGTACAGGCCATCCAGCCCGGGAGTTCTTTATCCTGATCCTGTGATTGGGGATAGTCGAGATAACAGTGGTCGGTGGGGGACATCACCACGTCATGACCGGCCTGAAGCGCGGCGAGACCACCTTGCATGCCGCGCCAGCTCATCACGGTGGCATTGGGCGCCAGCCCGCCTTCCAGGATCTCATCCCACCCGATCATGCGGCGCCCCTGCGCATTCAGGAACCGTTCCATGCGCTGGACAAAATAACTTTGCAGTCCCTCTTCATCCTTCAGACCATGTTCCTGGATGGCAGCCTGACACTTTGGACAAGCTTTCCAGCGGGCCTTGGGGCATTCGTCTCCACCGATGTGGATGAACTCCCCTGGGAAGATGGTCAATACCTCGCCCAGCACATCTTCCAGGAATTTAAAGCTGTTCTCATTCCCGGCGCAGAATACATCCTCGGCGATCCCCCAGCTCGTGCGCACCGCATATGGCCCACCGGTACAGCCGAGCTGCGGGTAGCCGGCCAGGGCTGCCATGGCATGCCCGGGCATTTCGATCTCCGGTACCACCGTGATAAACCGGCTGGCGGCATAGGCCACGATTTCGCGGATCTGCGACTGGGTATAGAATCCTCCATAAGGGATGCCATCCGGTTCTTCCATCTGGCCGAAGCGAGGTGAGGCCGTCCGCCAGGCGCCGGTTTCGGTCAGCCTCGGAAACTTCTTGATCTCAATGCGCCAGCCCTGATCTTCGGTCAGGTGCCAGTGGAAAACGTTCATTTTGTGCAGGGCCATCAGATCAATGGTTCGTCTGATGAAGGCTGGCGTAAACATATGCCGCCCGGTATCCAGCATCAGGCCGCGCCAAGCAAAACGTGGCCGGTCGCGAATCGTGACGGCCGGCGCAACCCAGGCCACCCCATGCACTTTTGTTCTTGACTCAATTTCTGGCGGGAGCAACTGGCGCAAGCTCTGCACCCCATAAAAGAGGCCGGACGGACGGGGGGCGCGCAGCACCACACCGCCCGCTGTTACACTCAGTTCGTAGCCCTCTGCACCCAGGGACGCGTCTGCTTTGGCGGTGGTCAACAGGATCGTATTGGGTGCGCCATTCCCATCCGGGTTCTTCATGACGGGCAGGGGATAGCCTGTGGCGGTCTGCAATATTCCTTGCAGATATTCCCCAACTGCCCGAGTGGATTCGGATACCAGGATATGTGTGGCGGGGCCAAGTTCGAAGGTTCCTTCCAGCAGAGTAAGCTGTAGCGGCTTTGGTACGATACGAATTTCCTGCATTCTTATTGCCTCATTTTCGTTTATCTTATTGCATGCCTGCAAAGTACCCGGCACACGAATTCCAAGTTTATCACCGTTGTCCGTCAACGAAACAAGCTTGCCCCGTTTCCGATCCATCGACTACAATATATCAACATTTCCCAACCAGGAGCAAAATATGGACAATAAACTGCGCATAGGTGTGATCGGTGTGGGCCAGATCGGACAGGTCCACCTGGATAATTACAAGGCCATCCCGGAAGTCGAAGTGGTTGCCATTTCGGACAGGAATGAGACGCATGCTCAGCGTATGGCAGTTCGATATGGCATCCCGGATAGTTATGCCGATTTTCGCGAGTTGCTCAAGCGCCCGGATATCCAGGCGGTGGATGTCTGCCTGCACAACAACCTGCACATGCCAGTCAGCGTAGCCGCTTTGCAGTCCGGCAAACATGTTTATTGCGAAAAGCCCATGGCGGGTTCCTACCGGGACGCCGAGAGCATGTTCCAGACTGCCAAAGCCGCCGGGCTGAAACTTTCCATCCAGCTCAGCACGCTTTTCTCGCCTGAAACCAAAGCCGCCAAATCCCTGATCGATCAGGGCTTGCTGGGAAAGGTATACCACGCCCGCTCGGTCGGGTTCCGCCGGCGTGGGCGGCCCTACGTGGATGGCTATGGCAGCCCGCCTTTCGTTCAGAAGCATAATTCTGGCGGCGGGGCCATGTATGACGTGGGCGTTTACCATATTGCCAGCCTCTTGTACCTGCTCGGCAACCCGTCCGTTTTGCGCGTTTCTGGCAAAACCTACCAGGAGACCGAAATGGATGCTGCCCGCCGGGAAACCAGCGGCTATAACGTGGAGGAACTCGGGCTGGGCCTGGTCAGGCTGGCAGAAGGAATCACCCTGGATATCATCGAAGCCTGGGCCATCCACCTGGGCGGGCTCGACGGCAGCAGCCTGGTGGGCAGTAAAGGCGGCGTGCGGCTGGAACCCTTCGGTTTCTTCCAGAGCCTGGGAGACATGGACCTGGATACGACGGTCGACCTGAAGACCTATGCCTGGCGCACGCAGGTATTGCGCGGCGAATCCGATCTCGGCAGCAGCCCGCAGCAGCATTGGGCGCGCGCCTTGCTGGGCCGCGTGGAGCTGCTGCCAACCGCCGAACTGGCCCTCAATACCATGCTGATCTCGGAAGCCATTTACCTGTCGGATAAGTTGGGGCGCGAGGTCAGCGCCGAGGAGGTTATCCAGGCCTCGGTCAGCACAGCCGCAGCTTTATAAAGGTTCCAATATAAAGACTGCTCTTCCCTTTTTTGCTTAGCAAGCCGATCGATCGCTTGACCCTAAAAGGATTTCATTAACCACGATATTCATATGTTTGCAATTCCAACCCTGTTGTAATTATGCAATCTGGGTTTCCGGGAACTGCCGTGGTGAAACAGTAAATAATGGGGTGGGCGGGTTTTACCCGCCCACCCCATATCTTCTCTATATTGGGGCGATTCCGATTTAACCTGCGGAATAAACTTATCAGATGCTCAGGATGGGAAGCGCTCACGGACTTTTGCCGCAAGCTGGTTATCGGTCAGCTTGTCCGTGGTTTCAATGGCAAGGATGTGTCCTTTTAGCGCTTCGTGCTCAATCCGTTTCTCCAGCTCGCCTTTGGCTTCACCCGGTCCGAAAATCTGGATGGAATCGGCTGTGCGGATATACTCGATCACTTCATCGTAAAATTTGTTGAGGTGATTTCCAAACATACGGTCGCGCTGGTCCTCGGAAGTGACTTCTTTTAACCCTTCCGGTGTTTTCGTATGGGAACTGCCGGAATATTTGATATGTTTCCCATTGTTTGAAAGGATATGCTTGATCTCTTCTCCATCGTCGGTGAGAGTGACGATGGTGGCTTCGCGATGGTCGATCCACAATCCAATTTGCTTTTTCATATGTTTCTCCTTTTCCATATCTGAGATGAAATTACCTTCTCGAAGTAGAACTCGTAGGAACGGCTGAACGGCCCTGCGATCTGTACAGGGAAGTCGTACCTACCCCGCTGGTCGGGGCTCCGTCCCCTCGGATTGATCGTCAAGCGGTTGGGGGCTTTCTGCCAGCGGCGATTGCTCAAGCGACCCGCTAATGGTTGCCTCCAGCTCTTTCCGGCTGGGCTTGCGTTTGCCCAGGCTTTTCAGCGTGTCGAGCATGGAGCTGGTCAATACTTTGGTGAGCTTCTTGAGCGTTTCAGAAGACAGCTTTTGTCCTTTTTCGAACCATTGGATGGCTGCATAACCCATCACCACGGTGGTGGAGGAAGCGATCGCGGCGGAAAGCAGCCAGCCCGGAATCCCTTCCAGCTTGGCCAGTTCCTGGAAAATCGTGCGGGCCAGGAACCCCAATCCAAACGTGGTGACCAGCTCGGTGGCACGCTGCGGGGTGATGCGGTAGTTGTAAATGCGGGCAATGCTGAGCACCATGAAGGACTGGGTGATCACCAACGGAATAAAATCGATCACCGGCAGGGGCGCCAATGCAACCGCAGCCGAGATGGAAGCCGCCCGCACGATCGAATGCCAGGCGAGCTGCCAGCGGTACTCCGGCAGCGCCTGTCCCAGCGCGGCCACCATTTCAGGCTCGGTCGCAGCGATGGCCAGCAGCACCTTGGCGAGATTCTTGCCATCTTTGGCCGCCACCGGGATGACCTGCTCCGGTTGCAGGCCCAGGTTGGCGGCGGCCTGCGAGACCACGCCGTTCAGGTCCTTCTGTTTTACCAGGTCGATCTTATTCAGCACCACAATAAAGGGTTTTTTCAATGCGGCCAGTTCGTGGAACAGTTCCAGTTCGCCGCGCTTGATACCCTGGATGGCATCATAGACCAGGATCAGGAAATCGGCCTGTTCGGCGGCCTGCAGCGCCATGGCATGTTCTTGCTCGCCCAGGCTGCCAACCGCATCCGTACCGGGTGTATCGACTACGTTAAAAAGGCCAGCATCCGCCTGGCGGTTTTCCTTGGTGGTGCCCGGCAGGGGACCCACCTCGGCGCTGTCCTGCTTGCTGTGCACCAGTTGATTATAGAGGGTGGACTTGCCCACATTGGCCGGGCCCAGCACTGCCACCGAGTGTTTGCGTCCAAAAGTCTGGCGAACCTGGGAGGTGGAGAGCTTGACCAGGCCTTTGATCAGGCCGGCGTCGGTGGGGATGGCCGAGATCAGCCCCAGGAAGCGGTTCTGTTCGTTGGATCCCAGGGCGTTCCAGACCGTGCGCACGGTATCCTGCACATCCTGGGGGAAAAGATCGAGAAAATCATCTATTTGGGACATAGGCCCTACTTATTTTGAAATTAACTTGGCCAGGCCGAAGGCAGCCGCCGCAGCCAGTCCGCCGATCAGGGCGGTCTGCAGCGCGCTGCGAATGGGTTGCCCGCCGGTGAAGCGGCCTTTGACATATCCAAAGACGAGCAGTGCAAAAAGCGTAAAAATGACCGAGAACAAGAGCGCTGACCCGGCATTGGAGATCAACATATAAGGGGCCAGCGGGATCAGCCCACCGATAATGTAGGATAGACCAATGGTAAGGGCGCTTTTCAATGCCCGTTTGGGATCGGGTTTTTCGAGTCCCAACTCAAAGCGCATCATGAAATCGATCCATGCCTCCGGGCGCTTACTCAAAGTTTCGGCTACGAGTTTGCTCTGATCCTTTTCGAGACCGTAGGACAATAACACCTGCTCCACTTCTTCTTTTTCTTTGGCAGGGATGACCTCCACTTCGTGCTGTTCGTTCTGCCGTTCTTTGGCATAGTGCTCAACATCGCTCCTGGCGGCGAGATAGCCGCCCAGCCCCATGGCAATAGAACCGGCTGCGATCTCGGCCAGCCCGCCGGTGATGATGATGGCGGTCGAGTGCGCAATCCCGGAAAGCCCGGCTGCAAGCGCAAAAGGCACGGTCAGACCATCTGACATACCGATCACGATGTCCCTGACCGTCTCGGAACCGGTGAAATGTTTCTCGATGTGTCGCGTCTGTGGCATCTTATTTCTCCATTATGATCAACTGGCATGGCGCTGGCGGAATGGTTTCATGCCGGTTTTCTTTTACTGCCCGGAAATTTACCGCTCAAATAGGCGGCTGCTGCGAAACCCAGCAGAGTAGGCAGCCAGAACGAGAAGAGCCGGTAGCCCAGGATGACCACCACACTGACTGGATTTGGCACCAGCAGGCTATCGTAAATCGCAACCATACCTGCCTCGATCACCCCGATCCCACCCGGAAGCATGAAGGCCATTTTCCCCAGGATGAAAGGCAGGCCATATCCGGCAATCAGAATGCCAATACTGACATCGTGACCGGCTGCCATGAAAAGGAAATACACGGTCAGAATATCAAAGGCCAGGTTTGCGATGGCGCCGAGCATGGGACGCTCCCAATTGCCCTTGCGCAGGGAATGCCAGGTGGCCACGAATTGTTTCACCACCGCGATGGTGGGCTCCGGGGTGAACGGTTTACGGCGCAATGCCGACCAACGCCCCGCCAGCCAGACGACCAGCCGGATGGCCGTTTCTGGAAAACGAAGAACCACCACTCCGCCAGCAGCCACCAGTATCAATGCCAGCAGGATGATGCCAAATTCGATCAACTGGGCGTTGCCAAGGTCGTGCATTACCAGCAGGTAGATCACCCCGATCAGTGTCACCACCACCAGGGCAACATTATCCAATAATGCCGGCAGTGTCCCGGCCATGGCGGCGGTGTTGCCGTCATGGTTTTCCTTATGGATCCAGCCGTACGTGGCGGCTGCCCCACCCACCCAGCCCCCGGCCACCAGCCCGATGCTGACAGAACCCATGGTGATCAAGGCGCCTTTCCAGACTGGCAACTTCTGGTGTTCGATATCCAGGATGGCGTGCAGCATATAGCCGGCGCCAAGATAACTTAATACCTGCGAAATGACTGCCAGGGCCACCGCCCACCAGATCATGTGTGAAACCACCACCCAGGAATTTTGCAGGGTGGCGATCTGCGGCAGGAGCAGGTACACTGCCAACCCCACTACGATCAGGGTGGGTATATAGCGCCAGGGGCGTATCTGGGGGGATTTCTTTATTGGTATTGCGATTTCATTCATAATTTTTGCCTGGTGGCATTAAGGAGCCATTCCGGTGAATTCCAGCTTTTCCTTGCCACGATCTACGTGGATGGTGTCGCCTTCATGAAACTCACCGCCCAGGATCTTGACCGCCAGTGGATCCTGCAGTTCACGCTGGATGGCACGTTTAAGCGGGCGGGCGCCATAATCGGAATCGTAGCCTACCTCAGCCAGGTAGGCGCGCGCTTCCGGGCTGATGACCAGCTGGTAGCCGCGCGCCGCCAGCAGTGCAGAAACATGCCGAAGCTGGATTTCCACCACCTGGACCAGGTCGTCCCGGCTGAGCGAATGGAAAATGATGATCTCGTCGATGCGGTTCAGGAACTCCGGGCGGAAATGCGCCTGCAAGACTTTCGTGATGGCGTCACGCGGCACGCTGACGCCTTTGCCACCCAGCCATAGCTCACTGCCCAGGTTGGAGGTCATGATCACCAATGTATTGCGAAAATCCACAGTACGGCCCTGGCCATCCGTCAGGCGGCCATCATCCAGCAATTGCAGCAGCACGTTGAACACATCCGGGTGGGCCTTTTCGATCTCATCGAACAGAACCACGCTGTACGGGCGGCGGCGGACCGATTCGGTCAACTGGCCGCCTTCTTCGTAACCGACATAGCCAGGAGGCGCGCCGATCAACCGGCTGACGGTGTGTTTTTCCTGATATTCGCTCATATCGATCCGGATCATGGCGCGTTCGTCGTCGAACATGAATTCGGCCAGGGCACGTGCCAGTTCGGTCTTGCCAACGCCGGTCGGGCCCAGGAAAATGAATGAGCCCAGCGGCCGGTTCGAGTTTTGCAGGCCGGCCCGGGCCCGGCGCAGGGCATTCGAGACGGCTTGCAGGGCGTCCTCCTGCCCGACCACCCTTTGGCGCAGCCGGTCTTCCATGTGCAGGAGCTTCTGGGTCTCCCCTTCCATCAGCTTCGAAACCGGGATGTGGGTCCAGCGGGAAACGATCTGGGCGATCTCCTCGGCATCCACTTCCTCCTTCAACAAGGTGCCTCCCTGGGCTTGCAGCTCTTTCATGCGGCGTTCCCCGCCGGCCAGTTTCTTCTCCAACTCGGGCAGGGTTCCATAACGCAGGCGGGCTACCTTTTCCAAATCCGCCTGGCGTTCGGCGCGTTCGATCTCCTGGCGGGTCTGTTCTATTTTCTCCTTGGTGCTGCGGAGTTCGGCGATGGCTTGTTTTTCGGTTTGCCAGCGCGCCTGCAGTTCGTGGCTTTTTTCTTTCAAATCTGCCAGTTCTTTTTCGATATTCTCGAGACGTTCCTTGGAAGCCTTGTCACGCTCCTTTTTGAGCGCCTGCCGTTCGATCTCGAGCTGCATGACCTGCCGGTCAACCTCATCCAATGCCAGAGGTTTGGAATCGATCTCGGTGCGCAGCCGGGCGGCTGCCTCATCGATCAGATCGATGGCCTTGTCGGGCAGAAAGCGATCGCTAATGTAGCGCTGCGAAAGCGTTGCAGCAGCCAGCACCGCCGCATCAGTGATCCGTACGCCATGGTGGACTTCGTAGCGTTCTTTGAGTCCGCGCAGGATGCTGATGGTGTCCTCTACGGAAGGTTCCTCCACTATCACAGGTTGGAAACGGCGCTCCAGGGCGGTATCTTTCTCGATATATTTGTGATACTCGTTCAGGGTGGTCGCACCGATCAGGTGGAGTTCGCCGCGTGCCAGCATCGGTTTGAGCATATTGCTGGCATCCATGGCGCCCTCAGCTGCACCGGCGCCAACCACTGTGTGCATTTCATCCAGAAACAGGATGATCTCTCCGTCAGAATCGGTGATCTCTTTCAATACGGCTTTCAAGCGCTCTTCGAACTCACCGCGGTACTTGGCGCCTGCCACCAGAGCGCCCATATCCAGCTGGACCAGGCGTTTGTGCTTGAGACCCTCGGGTACGTCCCCGTTTACGATGCGCTGGGCCAGTCCTTCCACGATGGCGGTCTTCCCGACCCCCGGTTCGCCGATCAGGGCCGGGTTGTTCTTGGTGCGGCGGGAAAGGATCTGAATCGTTCGGCGGATCTCTTCATCACGACCGATGACCGGGTCGAGTTTGCCCTGGCGGGCCATGGCGGTCAGATCCAGGCCATATTTTTCCAGCGACTGGAAAGTGCCTTCGGGATTTTGGGAGCTGACGCGTTGCGAACCACGCACCTGTTTTAAGGCATTCAGGATGGCATCCTTGGTCAGGCCGAACTGGACCAGCCGTTTGCTTTCATTGCTATCTGCCAGACCAAGCAGCATATGTTCGGTGGAGACATACTCATCCTGCATACCCTTGGCGTAGCGTTCCGCGGCGGCCAGCACTTCACCTGTTTGGGCCGACAGGCTGACCTCCAGGTTGGCGCCCTGGATCTTGGGCCTTTTTTCGAGCTCCTGGCTCAGTTCTTCCTGGATGGCCTGTGTCCCGCCGGCCACCTTGGTGACGATGGCCCGGACGATCCCATCCGGCTGCTGCACCAGCGCCAGCAGCAGGTGGATGGGTTCGACCAACTGGTGCTGATAATCCTGTGCCAGGTGTTGGGCGGCCAGCAATGCCTCCTGGGATTTTTGGGTGTACTTATCGAGGTTCATAATGTGGTGGCTTTCCCTTCGACCTAAATATCAGGACCAGCGTCTTTGTACCGGTAATGTCGGCAGTGATTCGACCTGGAGCTTGGTGAGTTTCAGGAATACCGTATCGTTCAGGGTGGTGCCCAGCGCTGAAAGGGGAATGACCACTTCTTTTTTGCCCCATAGATGGCCTTCCCGCATCACTAAATGAGTAATGGCGCCTTCCTTCGGATCAACCACGAATTCATCGACCTTGCCGATATAACCATCCGTTGCCTCCACGCGGGTACCACGTCGCAAAGCCAGCTCCCCTCCGGGGATCTGCCGATGTTCCACAGGCGTTTGGAATGTCCTTTCGAAAGTAACATAAGGCAAGTAGTAGTTTGTCCCCATCCCCATTCCCTTTGCTACGCCGGCATTATCAAAATTCCTCGCAGGCATACTATCTTCGATATATGTCGTTTTGATAAACGGCTCCATCTTTTCCAGTTCTGCCTTACTGCAGCGCAGTTGGATCGTATCAGCTTTTGTTTCGGATACAGAAGCAAGCGGTACAAGGTACTCGGTGTTGGGAGAGGCAGCCTGTTTCACGACCAGATGGGTCACCTGGTCAAGTACCGGATTCATCAACACATACTCGGAGCGCCCAAAAATACCGTCGGTACACTCAACGTTTGCGTTCATAGGAATTTCCATCTTATACCTCCAAAACAAGTTATCCGGATTTCAACATTGCGATATCCGGTTGGATCAGGCCAGATTACAAGCCTTATCTGAATCATACAACGAACACTCCTGGAGCGCATCCATCCGTTGGGGAGTGTTTATCTCCCCCAGTAGGGGGATAGACCATCGGGTGCCGTCACACGGATGTTTCCCCCCATTTTCGCGCTTGGAGAACCTGTGCCTCAGGCTGCCAGTGAAAAAAAGGCCAGAAGTTTCTGTAGCATCTCGGTTCTGCCCAAACTCAGGACCAGCACTGGTGAAATGGGAATGTCGGAAAAGTCTCGGTCTGGTGCTCATTGGGCTTTAGGAACACGGTATCATTAAGCGTTATGCTCAGTTTGGAAAGAGGAATAATCACATCCTTCTACCCCCACAAGCGTCCTTCCCGCATCACCAAATGGGTATTTTTGCCCACGGCCTGCGCTTGAAATTGACGCTCGGCAATTATGGCCATCACTGGAGGCAACGCATGATTACCATCGCTGCCAAATTGACCGACCATCAGGGGATACCAGCCGAATTATTCGCCTTGTAAGGGCGGTTATCTTGTAGGAAACCATCTGCACAGCCCGGCAGACCTTATCTTGGCATGCGCCAATTGGCTTATAGGTGGGCTAGTTGCCCACGTTTAATGGCAGTGACAACTTACGGATGGTTGTCACGATAAATCCTGATTATTCCTGGAATTTTGTTAAACGTTGGAAATAGTTTCCCTGTTCATCACAAGACTCCAGCTGGTGTCATGGCCGCGGCCCAGACCAGTTCAGCCACATCGTAGGCTGCCCGTGGGTGTCCCAAACGATGTGCATTTCGAACCCGTTTTTTATATAGCTCTCCCCCATTTTCCAACCAGTGAGCCATCACCTCGAGAACTTCTATCGGATCCCGGGCGAGGTCGCCAGCATTGCCATTGATCACATAATCGGCATTACCGGTTTCCTGGCCTGGTATGACATCTATCAGGATAAGTGGCAGGCGACACGCCAGCGCCTCAGTGACCGTCAAACCACCCGCCTTCGCCAGCACGCAATCTGAGGCTCTCATTAAAGGTACCATATCGGCAACGAAATTGTACCGGTGTGCCTCCATGTGCCATTCCGTTTTCTCGAAACGCTGGTAAAGCGCATCATCCCCGCCGGTAACGATTGCCAGTTGCAGCGGCAGGCCGGAATGATTCAGAACGCGCAGGGAATCGTACAAATTCTCAACCCGTTTACTGCCGATGGCAAGAACGGTGAACAGATCCGCATGCCATCCCAGGCTCGAGCGCAGGGAGGCTTGACCTCGTTTCCCTTTGGCCAGGCCGGGATGGACCGGAATGCCGGTGATTTTCACTTTTTCTGGAGCAAGACCGGTTTCGACCGCCAGATCGAAGACGGTTTGGGTGGGCACCAGGTACAAATCTGAGGCTGGATGGAACCATAATTTGTGTACGGCACCCAGGTCGGTGACAATGGTAAGCAATGGGATGCGGTGTTTATCGAGGTTGAAGATCGCCGATAGAATTGCCGGGTACACCGGATAAACGCAAACGATGGCATCCGGTTGATGCTGATGGACGATCTCGCGTAAGACATTGAATAATAGCAACGTCAGCGCGCTCTCAATCAGATCGCTTGCCACCTGGGCATCACTGACCCGATAGCCCAGTTTATACAAGTCGGGCATCTCCCGAATCAATCGATCGTAGTTGGCCTGTTCGTCCCGTAAAAATATGGGGGCGCGCTCGTCATCCAGAGGATTGACGATTTCTACCGCACAGTCCCTGCCATGAGTTTCTTTCAGAGCTTCCGCGATTGCATTGGCAGCACTGCGGTGGCCGTAGCCAAAATTGGCTGTCAAGATCAGAACGCGCTTGGGGTCTTTTGGATTGCTTTTACTACTCATCCCTTGCTGCCTCCGGAACTTATTTCACAAGCATTTTCTATCCTGCTTATTTCGAAATTAACCTGGCCAGGCCGAATGCCGCTGCGGCCGCAAGACCACCGATCAGGGCTGTCTGAAGAGCGCTGCGGATGGGATGCCCGCCGGTGAAACGGCCTTTGACATATCCAAAGACAAGCAGTGCCATAAGCGTAAAACTAACAGAGACCAGTAAGGCCGAATTCGCGTTGGAAATCAACATATAGGGAGCCAACGGAACCAGCCCACCGATGATGTAGGATAGACCAATAGTAAGAGCGCTCCGCAAGGCGCGTTTTGGATCGGGCTTTTCGAGTCCCAACTCAAAACGCATCATAAAATCGATCCATGCCTCCGGGCGCCGGCTCAAGTCATTTGCCACACGTGCGCTCAATCCTTTTTCGAGACCATAGGATGCAATTAACATCTGTTCGACATCCTGTATCTCTCTGGCCGGGATCGCTTCCACCTCGCGCCGTTCGGTTTCCCGTTCCCTGGCGTAGTGCTCAACATCGCTTTTGGCTGCGAGATAGCCACCCAATCCCATCGCGATCGAGCCAGCTGCGATCTCGGCCAACCCGCCGGTGATGACGATGGCGTTTGAGTGTGCAATTCCGGATAACCCGGCTGCGAGCGCAAAAGGTACGGTCAGACCATCTGACATACCGATCACGATGTCCCTGACGACCTCGGAACCGGTGAAATGTTTTTCGATGTGTGGTGTTTGTGGCATCCAAGTCTCCAAAAATCAACTGTATACGGATATTCGCCGGTAGAATGTATCGCCAGGCAACAGGCGATTTTCCGACTGCCAGCACCTACATCGTAAGGACTGCCTTCACCGTACTTCCCTTTTCCGAATCTTCAACCGCCTGGTTGATATCCTTGATCTTGTAGTACTTGACCATTTTGTCGATGGGGGAGCGGCCCATTTTGTAAAGGTAGATCAGTTATGAGATGAAGATATCCGGAACGATGTGACTGCCGGGACTGGTCACAGCACAATCCAGCAGCCCGCCGTCCGGGGTGTACACAGCCAGAATGTCGAATAACTTGGCGCATACGATGCAGCCATGCACCTCTCCTACATTCCTATTTTCTGCCTTGGTTATGGCTCTGTATCTCCAATTCGGAGCCAGTGCTTTTGTTGCCAGGAATCCCAGTACCTGGGCTCCGGCCAGTATTCTCCCGGAACGAAGTCTGAACATTCTGCAGGAAATATACGCCCACCCCGATCAGGTTCTGACCAGCCGAATTCGATCTCGCGATCGCAGCCTGGACAATTTACATAAAACTCATCACTCTCCGGATCATCCTCCGGTTCGAATATCTCATATTCTTCCGGTTCAGAATCAAAGTCATCATCGGCAAACTCACCGAAGTCGCCGCGCTCAACTTCACCCTCTTCATCACTTTCTTGCTCTACCTTTTCTTTGAATTCGTAGCGCCAAAGATGGTCCGGCTCGAGCGACCCCCATTCCTGCCAGCTTTCACTATCCGGCCCGGCCAGGATGTTCCATACGTGAGTGACGGTCAAATTATGGCCGCCGCAAGTTTTACAGGTAAACTCCCAGGGTTGAATATCATTCATGGATGTACTCCTTCAATCAATCGTGACTGGTAGAATTGTATTTGGCCATCGATGGGATGCTGCCATGCAATCTTGAACGAAAATTGATCCTGCAAGGTTGCATGGATTTTTTATTGGCCCAGGGCGAGCAGCCCATTGAACCCAAACTCTCAGGACCAGCGTCGTTTCAATGGAAAGGTCGGCAGAGACTTCGACCTGGTGCTTATCGAGTTTCAGGAACACGGTATCCTCGCGCGTATCGCCCATTGCGGAAACGGGAATGATCACATCCTTCTTTCCCCACAGATGCCCCTCCCGCATCACCAAATGGGTAATGTGGCCGTTCTCAGGATTGACCACGAATTCGTCAACATGGCCGATGGAGCCATCCGTCGCCTCAACGCGGGTGCCACGCTGAACAGCCAGCTCTCCCGGCGGGATCTGGAGATGATCCACAAGTATCTGTACTGTTGTTTCAGAAATGACAAAAGGTAAATAGTAATATGCACCCATCCCCATTCCATTCCCTCCGCCAGCATACCCGAAATTTTTGTCCGGTAACTTCTCTGAAATAACCGTTGTTTTGATAAACGGATGCATCTTTTTCACCGCTGCCTTGCTACAGCGTAGTTGAATCGTATTGGCGATCGTTTCGGCCACAAATTCAACCGGTACAATGTACTCGGTCTCGGATTCAGCCTCTTTCACCACGAGATGGGTTACCTCGTCTGTCACCGGGTTAATCAGCACATACATGGAGCGGCCGTATAGACCGTCTTTACATTCAACTTGGGCTTCTATAGGAATTTCCACTTTTATCTCCAAATAAATATCCACAGATCATAGCCCGGCCTTAATTCCTTCAGCCGAAGGCGGCAGCCAGAACCAGACCCCAGGTGCCCGCCCGGATCAATGCTTCCGGGAAGGCCAGGCCAGGGCGGCTCCCATCCACGCCGTTGCTTCCAGGATCGTTCCCATTTTTTCGACGAGGTTACACTGCTGCATCAACGTGGTGGGTCAAATCGGCCGCCCCGGTGTTTTGCAGGATGGTGTGAGCATGTGCCACCTCTTCCGCGTTGCCATGTGCCATCAGCAGATACTTGCCGCTTTTCAAGTGCTCTTCATATTTGATGATATGTTGTTTTGAAACGCCCCAACCAACCAGTGCGCCCAGCAATCCGCCGCCGGCTGCTCCGGCTACCACGCCTTCCATGCTACCGAGCAACATGGAGGCAAACGAGCCAGCCACGAGCAAAGGCCCAAAGCCGGGGACCCAGATGAATGCTGCACCGACGAGCAATCCGAAGAACCCGCCTACCCATGCGGCGGTGTTAGCTCCGGCCTTGGCAACATCGCCCGCAGTCACGTAGCCATGCACTTCTTTCTCGCTTTGCATATCCTGGGCGACGATGGATACCTGTTTGATCGGGAAGCCGCCCTTGTCAAGCCCGTGCACTGCCTGCTCCGCTTCTGACATGGTGTTATATACACCGATGACACTCTGTTCTGACATTTTTCCTCCAAAAGAAATATATGAACGATTAGGCAAAATTTATTCCTGGCTGACCAGGGTTATAAATGACCGTCAAGTCCTCTCCTATATAATTCATCATACAGCGAAGACTCCTGGTTCGCATCCTGCTATAGGGGAGTGTTTGTATCCGCCACTTGGGGGATGAGCTATCGCTGGGGCTGTTCGGCAGCTAGAACTGAACGGCCTGTATCAATTCCTTGCTCTCTTGAAGCCAGGTCATCGAGTTGATTGTCCGCTTGATGTACCGGATCGCCCCGTTTTGGTCGATGATAATGGAGGCGGTGCGTTAAATCCCGATGAAGGTTTTAACGAGTTCATAACGTTGGTAAACCGCGCGATCAGGATCGGCCAGAATCGGGAATGGCGTTTTGAGTGTCTCTGCATACTTGCTGGCACGTTCCAATGTGTCGCCAAGGATGACCAGGATTTGTGCTCCAGCTTTGATAAATTCATCGTTCATGCGCCCCAACTGGGCGACGTGTGCACGGCACTGCAATCAGTTGTACTCACGCACAAAGAAAAGGACAACTTTTTTGCCGTGATAATCGGAAAGGGCAATCTCGCCGCCGGTATTTGGCGGGAGTTTGAATTCGGGCGCGGGAGAACCGACTCCCAGTTCAGTGTTTGACATAATTCTCCTTCTTTGATCTGATAAATTTTGACTCTTTTGGGTTCCCGATTCCGTTGGATTCTTGCAGACATAAAAGCGCCCGATCGGCTGTCAATGTTTTCATCCCAGTTTTTCTTACACCAGGTGCCGGCCTCCGTCGACATGGATGATCTCTCCGGTAATATAAGCTGGACCGTCCAGGAGAAAGAGCAGAGATTGCGCCACCTCTTCCAGATTGGCCCATCTGTGTGCAGGAAGCTGCTCCAGATTTATTTTAGGGGGCGCCCCAGTGTCCGGTGCCAGGATGGCTCCCAGCGCAAGAGCGTTTACCGTTATGCGGGGCGCCAGGGCAATGGCGAGAGAATGGGTCAGGGCTGCCATGGCGGCATTGCTGATCGTATAGGGCAGGTGATCCGGCCCGGGGCGCAGGCCGCGCCAGTCGATCAGGTTAACGATGCGGCCTAATCCTTCCGGTTCCAGGGAACGGGCGAAGGCCTGGCTGAGCAGGAAAGGCGTTGTCAGGTTGACCATCATGGCCAGGTTCCATTGCTCCAGGCTGGTATCTTCCCAACCAATCGGTTCAAAAACCGAGGCATTGTTGACCAGGGCGTACAAGGGTGCATACTCCTGGGCTCTGTCAATCAGCCTGGCCACCTGAACGGGGTCCGCCAGGTCCGCCTGTAAGATGGAAGCCTTCCGGCCGCATGCCTCGATCTCTACCTGGAGGCTTTCCGCTTCTTTCCTGGATTTCCCGTAATGCACTACCACATCACCGCCGGCCTGGGCGACAGCCAGGGCCAGGGAACGGCCGATCCGGAGGGCTGCTCCGGTTATCAGGATGGTTTTTCCATTGAGTGACATATCCACCAGAAGCCTTGCTGATCTATTCCTGCCGGATTAACGCCTTAAACCACAGCTGATAAAGAATTCTTCTCGGAGGGAAGAATCACTGGCATAAAAGCCGCGCCAGACGGTGGTACGTGTCAGGGGTGCCAACTCTCTCACCCCGCGCATCTGAACGCACAGGTGATGCGCCTCCAGATACACTGCGACGCCATGTGGGTGCAGCATCCCTTCGAGCGTATCTGCCACCTGCTGCCCGATCCTTTCCTGTACGGCAAACCGTTTGGCGAACAGGTGCACGAGCCGGGTCAGCTTGGAGATGCCGAGAATGTTCTCATGCGCAATATAGCCGACGTACGCATCGCCGAAGAAGGGGAAGGCATGATGCTCGCATAGGGAAAAGAAGCGGATCGGACCTTCGATCACCTGACTCAAACGGCAGTCCGGCTCGCCGTGGCATTCCGTCTTGAAAGTTTTAAGCAGCTTGGGGTCCCCATCGTACCCTTCGGTGGCATCGATCAATGCCTGAATGAAACGGCGTGGAGTGTCAATCGTACTGGGAGTCTTGGTATCCATCCCGAGAGCGGAAAGAATTTCCGCGGCGTAGCCCTCGAACTTGCGCTTCTGATCCTCGGGAATGGTGCGTTTTACCAGATCGACCACTTCGTTAAGGTCTTCATCTTCTCGTTCATAGCCATATTCGTGTTCCTGTTCGTGCACATGGTCATGATTGGCTTCCATATCGGCCCCCATAAATTTGTTCGGTTTTCGCCGCCATGATGAAGTCGTTTTGGTGCAACCCCTTAATTTTATGGGTCCACCAGGTGACCGTTACTTTGCCCCATTCAGTCAGGAGAGCAGGATGATGGTCTTCTTCATTGGCTACTTGTGCAACCTGGTTGGTGAAGGCCAATGCTTTACGAAAATCCTCGCACTCGAAGACTTTTTCCAGGCGCAATTCAGAGTCTTTTTCATAAGTTTGCCAGCCTGGCAGCCTGGCTTTTAATTGATTTACATCATGTTCATTAAGTCGAATTGTTTTCGCATCTACCCGACTACAGTGTTGTTTGGCTAATTCATCCATATAACCTCATTATGATTATGACATTAGGTTGGTTTAGTACCATTCCGAAAATTCAGGAGAAGGTCCTTCTATAATTTTCGGATGGATACTTATCGAGATAGGTCTGGGATCAGCAGGCGGTCTTTCAGGGTAGCCGCTTTGAACGGACCCGCTTCAGCCATCAAAGCACGCGCTGCCGGAACGGTAGCCCAAACATTCCATAGCAGCACCCCCCGAACCCTGCCATCCGCCAAATAGTAGATTACCCCTTTCTTAAAAGGCTCTTGCCAGTCCGTAAAGGTCTCGAGCCGCGGATCAAGCTCGCCAACTGCCTCATACCCGAGCTCGAACAGATCCGAGTAAAAATAGGAGAGGTGATGGTAGGGCTCACCGGCGCCAGCCATGTTGCGCCCGGCCTGTTTGCCCATTGTATTGGCATTGTCTTCGTGTTCCACCCGCAGGCGTTTTCCCAGGACGGGTTGGTTGTATTCCGCCACATCCCCTGCCGCAAAGATATCCGGATGGTCGGTGCGCAGCATTTCATTCACAACGATCCCGTTGCCGGTCGTTAAACCGGCTGATTTGGCCAAATCAATATTCGGCATTATCCCAATCCCGGCGATAACAACATCTACAGGGACTTGTTGTTCCTTATCAGTGATGAGAACGGATAAATCAGCGCTCTTCTTAAGATCTTTCACATTTACCCCCGCCAATAGCTCGACCCCTTTTTCACGGAAGAAATTGTTTAAATACTGGGAAAGCACAGGCGGATAAACGCGTGCCCCAATGCCTTCTTCGGGGAACAGCATGGTCACTTTTTCCCCATTCATGGCCAGGGCAGCGGCGATCTCCGATCCAATAAAACCTCCGCCGATCACCCCAAAGTGCTTCCCCTGCGCGCACATCTTCCGCAAATGCTGATAATCCGCCAGAGTACGAAAGTAAATGATATTCTCTCCGCCGAAGGGCAGCTTACGGGGCTTCCCGCCGGTTGCCAGGAGCAGCTTCTCATAGGTATAACTCTCGGGTTGATCATCCAGTACCTGCTTCATTTGCGGGTCGATCGATGTGACCTTTCGCCCGAGAAACATCGCTACGTTATGTTCTTCCGTCAGACGCCAAATGCTGTCAAGCGACATTTGCTTCCACAGACCTTTGGATAGGGGTGGGCGGTCATAAGGGGAGTCCGGTTCATCCCCGATCACCGCGATACTTCCTTTGGAGTCCAGCTCGCGAATTCCCTGGACTGCAAAATCGGCGGTCATACCGGCGCCAATGATCAAGTATTTAAAATGATTCATAGCAATTCTCCTTTATTTAAGGCCTAGCCTGCCCAGCTGAAACTTGCTTTGCCTGGGAAAGCTCTGTGCAGTGGAAACCCACTCTTTGCACACAATCAAGCTAACCGGTCAAACCCGCTTTCACTTTTTTCAATATTTCCTTTGATGTTCATTGTTTGGCTGTCTGTCAATTGCGCGTAAATAGGGGTTTCCAGACTGTATCCCAATATATTAACCAGATTTCAGAAATCAGACACGCGGTTGGTACAGACTGGAAAACCACTTATTATTTATCATACGCCAAACGTTTCCAGGCCGCATCCATCGATTGGGGAGTGTTTCCCTCCCCCAGTCGGGGGATAAGTCTTAGGTCAGCGATGCACGCGTCGATGGTTTACTTAATCCCATGCAGGACATATCCATTGACCAGCACCCCCAGCAGACCCCAGGCGCTGCCCAGGATCGCGCCGGCCAGTACATCGCGTGGGTAGTGTGCGCCCACATACATGCGCGTGATGCCCACTAACAGGGCCATGCCATACAACAAGAATATCAACCTGCCGCCGGCGTGGAAATAGGGGGCCAGCAAAGTGGCCGTGAAGAAGGCCTGGCTGGTATGTCCACTCGGAAAAGATTGCCCAATGGCTCGCAGGCCGACAATGCGTGCCTTGATCACCCGAAAACTGGGCCGCGACCTGCGCACCAGTGCTTTCAATAACTCCACCACCATCCATAAAGTGATCGACCCCAGGCTGAACTCGTACGCCGCCAGGTGATTGCCGGTAAAGAACAAAATCAGCCCAATCGCCAGGGCAGCAAAGGCACTGCCAACCTGGGTAAAACCCAGCATGATCCAATCCAACCAGGCCGGGCGCGCCCCGCGCAGGTTGAAGACCAGGAATGCCCAGACATCCACGCGCTGGCCTACGGACCATACCAACGAAACGGCCACCAAACTAAAAACCAACAGCATACCCGAAAGAATACCCCGCGCCACCAGGGCGTTCCAGATGATCCTGCGCATCGGTGCAGGCATCCATGCCAGGAACAGGACCAGGCTGGCGGTAAGGAAGATCGGCCAGACAACCGGCCGAACCTTCCTGATCGCAAGGATCAGCCGTCCCGGGGTCCCGGGGACAACATCATGCACCTGCATATCTCTCACCTTTAGAGCGGTGAAAACAGACGTGAATCCAGGAATTATTTTGCATCACGACGGCCACGCACCAGGTCGAGCCCTTGCATGCCCAATCCCAATTGGGCGATCAATAGCCAACCGAGTAAAAAGCTCAGGATCCAGGCGGTCACCAGTATCCAGGCAGAAGCCTGGCGTTGGGCGGTTTCCACATTCGCTTTTAACTGTGAGGTGGTCGCTTTATATTGGTCGATAACCGTCTGCGCACTGGCGAGCGTGCTACTGATCCCTTGTGTAGTAGCGGAGATCTTGGTTAACTCGATATTCATGGTGCCCAGGTTGGTTTGGCCATCCGTCAGACTGGTGTTGATGGCAGCCAGCGATGGCAGAAGTGCATCCAGGCTGGTTGAAACCTGGGCCAGGGCAGTGTGCAATGGAACACTTGGCTTGTAGGTAATCGGTGAAAAAGGAATGCTGGTCAGAGCCGTCAGCACGTTGTCGATCAACAGTGCGCTGCTTTGAGCCGAGGCCAGGGATGTTTGCGTAGCGTTGACGGCCGCCGGGAGATCTTTTTGGGTCAGGCTGACTAGGGAATCAAGCATCGGGTTCGTATTATGAATGGCGAGTGTAACCGCCTGGGTGGTTGCCTGCATAGAAGCAACGTCAGTCGTTGTGGCCTGCACCACCTGACTGGCGATGGTGAGAACCTGCTGGGTGGTGCCGAGAGCCTGATCGCTCAATGCCAGGTTATTTAGGACGGTTTGGGTCACCACAGCCCGGTAGCGCCAAATTCCGATCAGGCCAAGCAGACTGAAAATAATCCCGGCTATGGCAGCAATAATGAATAGGATGCCCGCCAATCTTTTTAGGATCATATAATTTTTCCTTTCATCTCGCCGCAATTCGGGAGGATGTCCGTTGGTACCTGTGCAAGCATTTTGCCCTACCCTGACATTGCCTCGGGCGTTTTTGGCCCAGCCATCACCGCCAGGGCATGCCGCCAGGTTTCGATTCGTACCAGGCCCTCTCCCAGAGGGCTCCCATCAGCCATGACCGGCATGGCCGGGTGGGTATCGATCTCCACTCTACGCACGTGAAAGTGCTGGATGCGTGCATCTTCCGGGAAGTCTTCTCCCACACCTTGAAGAATGTAACCCAGCAACTCCAGCTTGTTCAGATCGGCAAAGAACAGCACATCCAGTAAGCCATCTTTAAACGAATCCAGGTCGCCAAGCCGATAATGGAAGCCAATAAAAGGCATGTTGGAAACCAGCACCACGTGACCCAGGGCGTGGATCTCCTGCCTGTTATCCAGTAATAAATGGATCTCGGCCGGCGGGGTCCCTGTCAGGACGGCCAGAAAATTGCCGATCTGTGCCAGGTTGCCGTGCTGGATATCGTCAACAGACGCGAAGAGTGCGGAAGCCAGACCCACCGAGCAGGCCTCCAGGAAAGGCGTGCTGGTTCTACCGCAGGTGGCCATGCCCACATCTACTTTGATGCGCCGACCATTTCGCAGGATGGCAATGGCAGCCGGGATATCATTGGGGATGTTCAGGCTAAGGGCGGTGTTATTCTGTGTGCCAATCGGGATGACGCCCAGGGTGGCGTGTGTACCGGCCAGGCTTCTGGCCACGGCCGAAATGGTGCCATCGCCGCCGCAAACCACAAACATCTTGAAGCCTTGCGCCAGTGATTCCTTGACCACGCCGGGCAGGTCGCAGCCCGGTTCCACCAGGTAGGCTTCCGGGACCAGTTTCAAGGCTTGCATCTCATGGATAATATCCACAATCTCTATCGGTGTTGGCCTGGCTGCCCCCGCGCTGGGATTGAAGATCAGCTTGACTTTCTTACTATGCTTTTTTGTGGAGAAAAGTTTCCCGTCAGTTATTTCTTCCATGAGCTCTATCCTTTTTCGATAAAATCTATCCAAAGATTCAGCGGAGGAGTTTACATTTAGAATGTTTATCTCGAAGCCGCACATATTCAAAATGCGGTTTTTTTACAGTTGCAGATTGAGATTATTCCTCGAATTCCACTTCGATCCAGGCGGCCTCGAAATAGACTTCCCGGTAACGGGCCAGGCGCATATGCTGGTTGGCAGATTGGGCGGCCAGCTCGGTTTCCAACTGGCGAATGGTGGCCTGTAACTCAACCACCTGTTCGCGCAAGTGCAGGATCGCATCGGCTGCGGCTTCATCAATTCCCAGGTCGTTTTGCAGGCGACGCTGGCTGCGCAACTCATAGCCTTCGGAGCGACCATAGCGATATTGTTTTGCGGATGGATTTTCTGGGATCATGTCATTACCTCATTTTGGATGCGTCTGGGAACGGTCTGGCCGGGCGGCAGCCAATGTACGTATGTTGCTGACCTCCTGGTCGCTTAGCGGCTCGGGCAGCACCAGCCTGACCAGAGCAAACAGGTCGCCGTGCGTTTTGGGATCACCCAGGTGCGGCATGCCTTTGCCGCGCAGGCGGAAACTCTTCCCGGCGTTCGTACGGGGCGGGATCGTCAGGATCAGCGGCCGTTCCAGCGAAGGGATGCGGACTTCGCCGCCGGCAACGGCAGTAAAAATATCCACCGGCACATCCATATGCAGATCATCCCCTTCGCGCTCGAAGGTTTCATCGGGCAGGATGTGCACGATCAAATACAGATCTCCCGCCGGAGCATTGGCCTGGCCCGGTTCGCCCTGGCCAGCCAGACGAACGCGTGATCCAGTGCGCACACCAGGTGGAATACCGGCCTTGATGCGGTGACCATCCATTTCCAACAGGCGCTCCGCTCCGTGAAAAGCCTCTTGTAGGGTCAGATCCACTTCATACTCTACATCCCGCCCGCGTCGTGCGATCGGGGCAGCCCTACGACCACGTCCTTTACCACCCGTGCGCGCCTGTCCAAAGATATTGGTGAAGAAATCGGAATACGGCAAATCACTCCCGAACAGGTCTTTCAGGTCTTCTGCATTGGCATATTGGACACGCGCGCCTTGCTCGGGAGGTCCTCCTGCTTGAGCGGCTGACCAGTTTTGCCAGTCGAAATCCTGTTGACCGCCGCCGTTCTGTTGGCCGCCGCCGGCTTGCTGCCATTGCTGGTATTGCGCCCGCAACTGGTCATACTTCTTGCGCTGTTCCACATCTGAGAGTACCTGGTAAGCCTCATTAATGGTTTTGAATTTCTCTTCCGCGTCCTTATTGCCCGGATTTACATCCGGGTGGACCTTGCGAGCCAACGCTCGGAAGGCTTTCTGGATCGCTTTCGCGTCGGCCTGCGGGGATATTCCTAATGTGTTGTAATAATCCTTAAAATCCATGGGAGACTCTGTTTCTTCAAGATTTTGTTCCTGCAGGCCCGGCGTCAATTATGACAGGCTGGGGCGCAAGGTATGGTTCGGAGGCTTCAGCCAGCGGGTCAACGATCGGCAGGCCAACTTGCAGGATGGGTTCGGCTTGCTCAATCAGGGTGGTGAGCCGCTCCATGCTGCTGGTCACCAGGGGGCCAGGTGGTACATCCATGGCCTTTATGGCGGCCCACAGGCGTGCCTGGCGTTCTTTGAGGTCTGAAATCTGGGCGGAGGCCCCCAAGACCGCCCGCCGGCTGACCAGGCGGCTCCACAGGATCTGGCAAACCACGGATACCGGTGGCGCCACGATGATGCCGATCAGGCCAAAAGCGCTTGCCAGGGCAAGCAGTATCACCAGGGTCAGAATGGGGTTATCCCACTTGCGTTTGAAAAGGCGTGGCTTTACCCAAATTCTCAGGGCAATTAGAACGAGTAGCGTATAGAGAACGGTAAACAGGCTGAGCTGAACGCTGGTCAGCAGTCCTACCAGGAGCACCGGGATCATCGCCAAGGGTGCCCCAACGATGGGCACCAGGCATGCCAGCGCGCCGGTCAGTGCCAGGAGCGCCGGGTAAGGCGATCCAATTGCCCAGAACCCCATGCCTAAAATTAGCCCGGCCAGGAGACTATCGAGCAACTGGCTGCGGATGTAGGTGCCCAGGTCGGGTTCAACCGTCCGCCAAATTTCACGCGCTTGTTTGCGCTGCCCGGAATGAAGCAGCGAAAGCCACAAGCGTTCAAAATGGACCTGGTTGATGCTCCAATAGATGCTCAGGAAAAGGATGACAACCACACCGCTGACCAGGCTGCCAAGATTCTCTCCGAAGCCCAGCAGGTCAGGCAGCACCAACTGGCCCTGGTTACCGGTGAAGGCTGCGAAGAACTGGCTCGGCGGGGGCAATTGAGCCAGTAGTTGCCACTGGGATGGGCTGCCCTCCAACCACACCGGCAGCTTCCATGCATCCTGCGCAGACACAGTGTGTCCCAACAGTTGAATTTCATTGATCGCGACCTCACCGGTTAGAAAGAGCAGGTAGCCAAAACCGCCCAGCACCGCCAGATAGAGCAGGATCCAGCCGGCGCGCACCAGGAATCGTCGTCCGGCCAGGCGGGCTACCAGTGGGCGTAAGGTGGCGGCGAGCGCCAGCGAGACCAGCACATAAACGACCACGATTCGGAACTGCCACAGGAGAAACAGCGCCAGCAGCGTGGTCATGACCGCTGCACCGATCCGGATGATTTGCTTTGTCATGGTGCACCTGGAGTATGGACCTGGGCCAGCAGGGCATCCAGGTCGGTCGTGATGGTCTCGATCTCATCCAAAACCTGGTCCATCTGCTTGACCCTTTGAGCCGAGCCGCCTTTCTTGAAGCGCGCCTGTTTTTGCAGCCCCCGGGCCAACTCCTCGGCTTCATACCGCAGCCGGCTGGCAAGGTCGCGCCCGGGCGAGTCCTCCAATTCCAGGCTGCCTTTATGAAAAACGAAACGGTCGAGTAGGAGTTGAATGATGGCCGCCATCGGTATCGCGACTAGCATACCGCCCAGCCCGAGCAGGGAGCCAAAGGCAAAGAACGCTAGCAGGGAAACGAACGGATTGACCCCGACTGCCTTATTCATGACGCGCGGCGCCAGCAGATAGTTTTCCAGTTGGTGAATAATCAGTGTACCAACGATAACCCACAACAGCTTGTCAGGTCCGATGGATAGAGCCACCAGCCCGGCCGGAATGATGCCAAGCAGCGGTCCCACCAGCGGGATTGCCTCCATCGCGCCCGCCAGGAGCGCCAATACCAGCACATTCGGCAGGCCGATCACCAGGTAGGAAACCCCTGCCAGGATGCCAATAATGAGGCAAAGGAAGGCCTGTCCGGCGATGTAGGAACCAACTTTGGTTTCCATGGCCGAAATCAGTTCGCCGGTACTTTCGCGCTGGCCCATTGGAACGAATGGCAAGAATGACTGGATGATGCGCGGCCCGTCCAGCGTCCAGTAAAACGCCAATAGCAGGAGAACGATGCCTCCAAATATGATATTGGCCGCCGATACCACGTACCCCCAGGCCTGCCCGGCCGAAGCCACTGTCACCTGCCCCGTTGAAGGTAAAGACGACAGGGCCGGCAATTCAACTGGCAGGAACGTGCTTAAGCGTACGATCCATTGATTGGGAAAACCAGCCATGCTCCCACGCAATCCATGGTAGTAACCCGGCATGGCAGCTGCAATCGTGGTGGCTTGGGCAACGATCAACGGGAATGCCAAAAGCACGAAACCAATCAACATGATCAGCAGCAGCAGGAAGACCAGCATCACTCCTGGCATCCGGGGAAGTCCCCGCCGGTTTAACCAGGTTACCACCGGCCTGATCACCGTGCCCAGCATGATGGCGATCAGCAGGAGGAAAATAATCTGGTTAAACCGGTAAAGCAGCCAGAAGCCCAGGGCAACAAAGACCAGGACGAGCGTGGCCCAAACGACCCGCCGGAAGGTCCAGCCATCCGGTTGCGAAGACGCGGGAAATGTCATGCCTGCCCCGTTCTTTCAGAAGAAATGCTAATTTCTTCTTCCGCCGATCATGCGCAATATGACCACGAAGATCACTGCGCCGACGAAGGCAATTCCGATGGATTCCAGGTTGATGCCTGACATCGGATCGCCGATATGGAAGAAATAAGAAGCCCCCCAGCCGCCCAACAAACCACCGATCACGCCGACGATAATGTCACCGACGCAGCCAAACCCGCCGCCTTTTACTAGCAGACCGGCCAACCAGCCTGCGAGCAGCCCTACGACGATCCAGGAAAGTATTCCCATGCTGAACTCCATTTCTCTTTATGGTACATCTCAATAAATGCAGGTGGGCGGGATACCACCCCGCCCGCCAATTTATTGAGTGGATAAACTTTTATCTAGCCGGGATGGCTCTTCTGCCAGATGACCTTGTGTTCTGCAACCCGTTTATTGAACTCTTCCTGATCGATGCTGACTACTTCCGGCGGCTCTGGCTCAGGCAGTTTGGTCGCAGCCTCGCCTTTTCCTTTATTTTCATCAAAGATTTTGACAAGGGCCACTGCAGCTCGATTGACCAGGGTCTGGTCCTGCACAACTACATTAATAATTGGCGGCGCTGGCTGTTCGTCGTAGACCACCCGCACAAAAACCTTGTCGCCTTCCAGGTAGGGATAGTCGATATGAGTCGGCAGCCTGTCAAGCGCGCCGCGCTCCAGGATGAAGGCATATCTTAATCCATCGCAGTTGCACGAAACCACTTCTACTTGCAGCTTATTTGCAAGATCATTTAACAGCGGGCGCTCAAAGTAATCCTTGAAATGAATGGAAGTATGCGAGGCAATGTAGGCGTTATTAAGGATGCCAAACAGTACCACCATCCCGGTATCCGGGTCCTGGGATAACCGCCAGCGTTTAAAGCGGGGCAGCAACTCCCATTTTTTAAGCACCGTCGATACCTGCGATCTGATCCGCCGGGTTACTTGATCATAATGATGGGGATCAATCGTCTGTGTCGTTATCATCTTCATCCTCGGTATTCTCGCTCCGCAACAGCTTGCGCTTGACTTCATCCAACCATTGAGCCGCCTGGTCAGATGGCCTGGTCAGCCGGTAGCGTTTATCGACAGGGCCATTTTCAAGATACATCGACAAATCATCCAGGTGATGATCGATAACTTCCACGCCGGGAGGCGGCAGCTTGTCAACCGGTTTTTCGAGCATCCGCTGGTTGGCCTGCCGGATCCTTAACCAGTACCAGAATCCCCATACTGCCAGGGCAGCGATCAATAAAATGAAGATCGGAAAGCACCACATCCATAGGAGCCCCAATGAACGGTGCATTTGTTCCTGGCGCTGGCGACTCTGATCGGTGTACCATTGCGAAGTGGCCACCGCCACCTGGGTCTGCGTGGCGATATTGTCGGAAACGGCCGTCTGGGTGCTGGCGGCAAGCTCGTTCTGATACTGTTGCGCTAGAATGGCCCCGGCGCTCTGGGTACCGGCCGCCTGCGTTACTTGCAGCGCGTACTGGGTTTGAGTCTGAATTATCGCGTCCTGGGTCATGGCGGCGCGTTGTGTGGAATTGGCCGAAACGACGGTTGCCCGTGCGTTGGCGCGCACAACCACCGCGGTAGCTGCAGCATTTGCCGCGATCAGGTTGGTAATGTTTTGGGCCTGGGTCTGGGCCGCGTTCAGGGTGGCATTGGCAGAATCGAGGGTGGCCTGAGCGTTGGCCTGCAAAATCGCGGCCGTGGCAGCGGCCTGAATATTGGTATTATTCTGCTGCTGGGTCAATAAAGCGATCAGAGTGCCCTGGGTACCCTGATCGACCGTATCCACCGGCGTCCCCAGCATGACCACCACTACCGGCGCCGGGCTGGCCGCCGGGATGACCACCGGGATACCTACGCAGGCAACCAGGGTCACCAATGCCAATAGCATTGCCCAGAGAGCGGCGAGGGTAAAACGGTGGCGCAGCGAGGTCGAGCGAACTTCATGATTGTGGAGCATAAATTCATCATACTCTAAACACTCCCCGGCTACATCCATCTGACGGGGAGTGTTTGTATCCGCCACTTGGGGGAGGCCTGATCAGGGAATTAAAAAGGTCCCCGCGGAATTTTCGCGGAGACCCTGGTAAAACTGGATCCACATCTCATGGCAGATAGAAATTAATCATCCACGCCATATTTGATGGTTACCGATCCTACTTTTTGATCACAAGCACGTTCTTTTGCAATGTGACCGCAGTCTGCGCTAATGCCCTACCATTCATGGAAGCGCCAGTCAGGAAATGGATGGCTGTTTTGTCCAATATGGTTCCTTCCATATGCGCTGTTGTACCAATCTGGGTGTAACCATTAACTACCCAGAAGATATTCCTGGCTAATGCGCCGCCGCTCAGCGCAATGCGCGCACCCGAGCCCAGGTTGAGGGTCCCTGCAATCTGGAAAATCCAGACATTTGACGAGCTACCTTGAAGAGTAAGCCGGGAATTCACTAAAACGCCAGTACTCCATTTATAGAGGCCAGGTTTGAGGGTTCTACCGCCAAGATTTCCCGAGTACAGCTCGGTGTAATTAGGATTCTTTAGCCCGGCGGCACTTGTAAAGGCAGTCTGCATGTTGAGTACGGCTGTGGTCAGATTGGCAGGAGTGGGAGAGGCATTGTTCGCGGCATACACCATCCCGGTAACCTGTGAGGAGTTTGAAAACGTATGCGTTAAATCAGCTACCAATGCAAATCCGGTTATGGCTGTTGCGGCGATCGGGCTTACTCCAAGGTCTCCGGTAATGGCAGAATTCGGGACATTGGTGATGCCTGATTTTGACAAAACCACAAAGGTGGCAGCCTTGCCGAGGTTAACCGGGGCCAGGGTTGAGGCGGCCTGCGCCATTTGCCCTGTACCCAATGTGAGTAAAACGGCTAATGCGGCGATTAATACCAGTCGCATAATATTTCTGAAGGGATGTTGGGTTGATTTGTTCATATTGCTTTTTCCTTATTTGGTCGATCGCCAAAATTGGCGCATCAGTTTATGAAACTGGCAACCCCAGAAACTTATCATACAGTCATACCTCCCCAGCCGCATCCACCTTTTGGGGAGTGTTTGTATCCGTCATATGGGGGAGACCCCGGCAACCCAGAATATAGAATCCATCCGAAAATTCAGGAGGGGTTCGCATTTTGAGAGAGCCTACACTCTCATAATGCGGTACTTCTGTAAGTTTCGGATGGATATTAAATAAGGCGGAGGCCACCAATATGGCGGCCTCCGCTACCTATCAGATTATGTCTAATCAGACTTTATTTGACTGCGACCAGCACTGCCCCAACTGCAACACGGTAGTTGTATGAATTGCTGGCTTCATCGTAACCACGACAGGTGAGCAGGGTCACCCAGGGTAGATTCTTGTGTGTGATGACCGAGGAAACCGCTTCCGGCGTTACCACCAATACGGAACGGACCTCGTATATATACTGCGCTCCCCAGGCATGCACGATCACCTGGTCACCCCACCACAAGCCATTCAAGTGAGCGAATGGGCCAGGGGTGCCATCCGCATTGGTTACATGCCCGGCCAGCACCGAGTTTCCCGAATAGGTCGGGAAGGCCGTGCCATTCAACCAACCGGCGTCATTTCCGAGCCAGGAAACATCCCATTGACTGCCCGATTGCGGGACGCCTACGATTGGCATCTGCACGCCCAGGCTTGGGATCTCAAGCCAGAGGTCTCCCAGGGAGGCATAGCTTTTCGCGGCAGGTTGTGCGGAGAGAGCCGTGACACGCTGCGGGGCAAAACCGGTACCGGGCAAAACTCCCGGTGCTGGCGTGCTCGTCGCAGCCGGAGCCGGCGTAGTGACTCTCAGGACTTCAATTCCGCAGACGCTGTTGGATGTCCTATTTGATGAAGAGGAGTCTCCATGGTAGACTGCCTGAAAATAATACGTTCCGTCTGAACTGAAGGAGAAGTCAGGCGAATCCGGCAAAACACCCGGGGTAATGATTGTTCTAGATACAGGAGTTCCCGCAGACAAAATACAGGCCCTGTCTGAATATACAGAGTAAGTTATTGATCCAGTCGCAGTATTGCTGTTGACTCCAGTCAAGCTCGCACTGTCATGCACTGTTGTACCTGCTGTTACCCTGCTGGCGGAAAGGTGCGTCGTGGTGGTCGTCTGGCAGGTCGGGCCGGTGATCGTGTTATCATTTAAAGTTACTGTACCAGCACTTAGCGCCAAGAATTGTCCGTTCAAGGTTGCGCCGGTGTTCATTGCGTTTATTCCTTCATGCGAAATAACAGTTCCTATGAATGAAGTGGTTGTATCAAGAGTTGTTGAGCTACCTATTCTCCACCACACGTTACAAGGGTCGCCGCCGGTAACAGACGAACCGGGCGATGTGATCAGCGTGGACACCGTTTTGAAAATCCAGACGCCTGACCCAATGAGGTTGATTGTTCCGGTCAGTTTGAAGCTGCCCACGGAGCAATAGACACCTGGCGGGAAGTTCCCCTCAGAGTTAATACCTATTTTGGTGGTGCTCAGGTCAGTAAGATCCGGGAAGGATGACCCATCGCAGGTTTGATCCAGAGTACCCCATAAAGTGAGAGCATCAGCTTGTGCCGCATCAGCAGCTGGAGGAATAAATAGATGAGTTGCATTGTCACTCCCGGCAATACCCGGAGGAAAGCCAGTAATTGATGAACCCGGACTGACCCCTACAGCTCCATCGGTGGTTGTCGCACCGGTGTTGGTTACTGCCGCGCCACCCAGAACGGAGTAATTTAGTAACGCACCCAATGTAGGTGAGGTACCAAGATCAAGCGGGCGGGCAGACACGGCGGAGGATGGCTCCAGAAACGAAAGGAGCATGACCAGGATTGTTGAAATAGCCAGGAACTTTTGATTGCGCATTCTCTTCTTCCTCCTTGCAAAAAAAGCGAACTCAAAAAGGAGGTTGCGCCGGGGATTAGCATAACGTCGGTGTAGACGTAACCCACTTACCCAAACAGATAACAAATCAAACCCTCTTATTGAATTTTAATCTAAATTGGTTAATCAATCAGTTTTAAGGGAAATTTACTATTTTGGGTTTATTTATGCAAATGGGGGAGAGTGAGTAGTGGGCAAAGATTAACCCTTTAAGATAGGTTGTATTGGCAGGTGCAATATTTAAAACCCTGCGAGTATAAAGCCGAACGCGGTTCGTTCTAAGGAACGAACCAGGGCTATTTTCTAATTTTGCAAGAAAATGGCGAGGAAATAGAAGGTATGAGGGTGGATCATGTCTCGTTTGATATGATTATTTTCAGTGCACGTTCCTTCATGGCGTCCCCAAACGTGTCATAGGCTTGCATGACTTGGTCCAGCGTGAAATGATGGGTAATCAATTGGTTGGGCTGGAGCTTCCCGCCATCACCGTTTTAAACAGCATCGGGGTCGTTACGGTATCGACCAGCCGGGTTGTAAGAGTGATATTTTGTGCCCAGAGCTTGTCCAGGTTCAACTGGACTGGTTTGCCATGCACACCCACATTGGCGATATGGCCACCCGCCGCCACGATGGCCTGGCAAACATCGAAACTCGCCGGGACCCCAACCGCTTCGATGGCCACATCCACACCCCGGTTATTGGTCAGCGCCAGGATCTTTTCGGCCGCGTTGCCCAGTTCGTTCAGGACGACCTGAGTTGCGCCCAATTTTTTGGCGACTTTCAGACGGTTGTCATCCTTATCGACCATGATGACCTGCGCCGGAGAATAGAACTGCGCCGTCAGCAGGACCGCCAACCCGATCGGGCCGGCTCCGATGATCGCCACCGTATCCCCGGGCTTTACCTGACCGTTGAGTACACCACACTCAAATCCCGTCGGCAGGATGTCGCTCAACATGACCAGCGCTTCCTCATCGGAACCGGCCGGGATCGGATAGAGGCTGTTATCCGCATAGGGAATGCGAACAAATTCAGCCTGGGTGCCATCGATCAGATTCCCCAATATCCAGCCGCCACCGTTCTCGCAGTGCGAGTACATGCCCTTTTTACAGCTGGCACACCGCCCACACGAGCTGATACACGAGATCAGCACGTGATCCCCTACCTTGAAATTGGAAACACTCGCCCCCACCTGTTCGACCACCCCAACCCCTTCATGTCCCAGAATGCGGCCATCCGTTACCGCCGCTACGTCCCCTTTCAGGATGTGCAGATCCGTGCCGCAAATGGTAGTCTTAGAGATCCGGACGATGGCATCCGTGGGTGCCTGGATATCGGGCTTGGACATGTTCTCCAGGGCACGTTTACCCGGACCGTGATAGACAAGGGCTTTCATTTTTTATCTCCTTTTATAAAATCCTGTTTCTTTACCGTTCACCCGCGAAAATTGCCCGTGGATCTGAGCGGATGAGATGGATCTGCGCAGGTAATTTCGGGTTTCATCCTTGAAAAACCGTTGAATTTGCGCCATCCGTGTTCTATTTTTATTATCCCGAATAAAATTTACGCCAGCAAAATTGCAATTTTCATCAAAGAGTTTCAGCATGATGAGCATGACGGCGGAAACGACCAGCCCATGGACCCAGTGACCGAAAAAGGGGAGGCTTGGAAATACGCCCGGTCAAAAAAAGCCCAGCGACCACATGGTGGCCCAACTAGCGGCAAATGCAACTGCATCCGCAGGAAATATTTCAAGACGCTTATTTGTTTTAATCTTTCCTATTATTGATAAGGATTGCCTGGATATTGCTGATGTCTAGCCTTTGAGTGGCGTGTTCGATATGGAACTCAGAAGCGGGCAGGTTAAATCCAAAGATTTTGTGTTTGCTCGTAACTGACATATTTGTTCGTTAACCTAACGGTTGCGCAACTGGAAGGTGAGAATATTTCCATGGCGGTGAGAATTTGAACAAGGGCAATGCCATTTGAAAAGCCACCTGTCCGGAAAGGCACAGGATCGTGTCAGCAAAAGGGCCGTTGGAGTCGAGCAGGAGCATGTTCCAGAGGCATTGCATGCCCAGCGAGCGCGTGTCTGCGAAAAGATGCGCACCAGGGATTTGGGTTGACCCAGCGCCCTTTCAAAATTGTGATTGGCCTGGCGCAGGATGGATCTGGCCCAGGCAGCTGCCCAGCGGATGAAGTTGGCTGCGAACAAGGCAAATTGTTCCTGCAGCTGCATGCCAATAGGAGAGCGGACGAGATGGCGTTTGAGGGTGAAGACAGATTTCTCTTCTTTGATCCCCGGCTCAATGATCTGGCGGCCGTTATACAGGCGGAACCAGGCTGGCAGAGTTGGAGCGGGTGTGTCGGCGTAGTAAAACAGGGTGGTATAGCGGATCTCGGATGGCAGGGAATAACGGACCAGCATGGCTTGCAGGGGATAGGGACAATCGTGTTGGAAGTAATCGCCCATGCAGATGGCATCGGCATTGGAGCCGACGCAGGTCCAAACAGCCGAGGGGGTCAGGGTTTTCAGCAGGCTGTGGGCGATGTTGGAGTGATGGGCCTTGGTCAAAACGATGTAGCCCATTTCGATCAACCAGGTCAAATTCTGGCCGGTACTGAAACCGGCATCGATGCGCAGGGTGAAGGGGATCGGATTGGGGTTGGTCAGGTTGTCGGTTTGCAGTTTGTCCAGCCATTGCTCCAGTTTGGTTTGCTGATCCTGCAGGGTCTGCAGTTTGCGTTCCAGGTTGACGTGCAGGCTTTGCGCCTGGTGCAACTGCCGCCAGATGTGCGGTTCCCGTTTCTGGGCCGCCGCCAGTACCAGACGGGCTTTGGCCAGAGCAGAATGGGGTTTCTCCTGCCAACCTTTGGCCCGGTACGTTTCTTCCAGGTGGGTGATCTCACCAGGGAGCGCCTGGCAGCTTTTTCCTGGCTCAACAAGCTCCAGAAGCCCTGTTCTTCCGCTTCAATGCGCTCCAAACGAGCCTGCAGGGCCTGCCCATCCGTCCGCACTGCTTCGCAGCGCTTTTCCACCAGGGCCAGCCGCCGCTGCGGACGCACATTCAGGATCTGTTCCAGTTCTTGCACGGCTGCTTGCAGACATTCGGCCGAGTGGGTCCGTCCGGTATAGCGCCGCAACGCCACCTGCAAACGCTGCCAGAGTTCGCAGCTCAGCGAGGTAATGGCCGCCTGGTAGCCCTTGCGCACATCATCGTCCATCCAACCAAAGGTCGCACCCTGGTAGTCGCGGCTGGTCGGGCTGACTTCCCGCCCGCTCAGATCCACATCCGCAATCAAACCGCCTTTCTTCCGAATGGTTTCCACCACCGCCCGGTCGATGAATGGCTGCGAGATCTGGCGCAAGAGCTCCACCACCCCCTGCAGCGTCTTTTCTTCGGCCGCATCCAGCGTCCGGCTGACCCCGGTATAATGCGCAAAACTGGCCTGCCCCCAGGCTCCGGCAACGGCTGGATCCTTCACGATCGGCTGGGCCCCCAGATTGAGATCTTGCAGGTATTCGATCCCCAGAATACCTACCAGCGTCTCGATCAGTTTGCTCTGCGGGCTGCGGCCCCGCTGCTGCTTCTGTTCGAGCGGCACCCTCTTCCAACTGACTGATCAGCCCCAGTGCTTGCGCAAAATACCCCGCCAGGATCAACCCGGCATGCTCCGTGGTCTGATCGATCTCCTCCACCTTCGCTGCTATCTGAGCAGCCTCACCGTACACAACTTTCTTCTTACCCGGTAAAGATCCTTATCCATCTTCCACGGAAAACTCCAAGATCCTTTTCGCATCAAGATCTGTTCAATAGTTTGGGTCGCAAGTGGCATTCCCAGTTCGGCTTGAGTAGGTATAATCATGGTCGGCTCTCCTGTTTGGCTCTTGGTCGGTTTCAACAGCCCCATTATGCCAGACAGGAGGGCCCTTGTTCAATTGGTAAAGTTCTGTGTTCTAATTTATTTACCCCAGGAAACATCTTGTCCCTGGTTGCGCAACAGTTAGGTTAACACTTTTTAATTCCATACCATGGTAATTCTCTCCGGAAGGGCTTATATGATATCCAGAAGACCAAAATGATCAGGATCACGGCGATAACGATTAGAATGTGAACCCAGGGTCCGAAGTGTGGCAGGGTTGGAATTACCGCCGGGCCAAAAAAGCCCAGCAGCCACAGCACGATCAGTACCACGATGATTATCCACAACATGAGGTTTCTCCTTTTAAATATACGCTGGGAACCACCCGGCCTTAAGACCGGGGGGCGGCCCGCGCACCCCTATGAATCGGCCTGAATTTCAGCAGGCTATTCTTCCTACTTTTTTCGATAGACCAAATTTTTTTTTTTTTTTTTTTTTTTTTTTTTTTTTTTTTTTTTTTTTTTTTTTTTTTTTTTTTTTTTTTTTTTTTTTTTTTTTTTTTTTTTTTTTTTTTTTTTTTTAAAATTATACCTATATAACGTGCAAAAGGGTCAAGATAAAGTATATGGCGATTACGACCAGGGTATGGATCCAGCCACCGCCATATGGCCGGTTGTTATTCCAGGCGCGCCCACCAAAGAAACCCAGCAGCCAGAGAATAAACAGGATTACGATAATAGTCCACAACATGAGATTTCTCCTTTTGAATGATCTTTCATTGAAAGTCTGTTGATTAAGCCGGTTCCCCAGGAAACAGGTTCTCAACAAATTTGGCAGAAATTACCTATCTGCCCAGTAGGAGGAAGACGCCGGCTGCGATGGCCAGGATCGCCATGATAATATCCAGGCCGGTAAAACTGAATTTGACCAGTGTCAGCAGCCCGGTCAGGATAAGCCAGATGCTGAGCAACAACATGCCGATACTTTTGGTGACTCTCATTTTTGCCATGCTAATTCTCCTTTTATCAGAAATAATTTGGTAATATTAGACGGGTTTCGGGCCTGCGACCCTGGTTACCCGTCTGAGTTACCCGTATGATGGATACGGATTGCCGGATCTCAGGCGGTCACAACCGCAGCTTTCCCGGTATCCAGGGCTGCGGATACCTTATCCAACTGTTCGACCAGCTTATCCTGGCCAAGCTGCTTCAGCTCGTCAGCCTTGTCCTGGACTTCCGCGGTAAGCTTGTCGGTACCGGAACGAACCTGAGCAACGGCTTTCCTGACGTTCCTGGTTGTCCGATCGCGCAATTCGATGGTTGCGCCCTCAATCTGATCACGGGTCTGCTTGCCCGATTGGGGTGCAAACAGCAGCATGGTTATCACTCCGGCCAGGCCGCCGACCAGCAGTCCGATTAAGAGCCTTAATGGGTTATTGTTGACTGTGCGTTTCACGATTTTTGTAGCCATTTTGTTTTTTCCTTGAATCAATATATGGTGAATAAAATAAAAGCTCACTTGAATTCGCATGAGCTGTGAAGCGGATCGCTCAGTCACGCCCTTCGCCGCCCATATAGACGCCGGCATCTGAAAGCTCTTCTTCCGTGACCTTGAAGATCCTGGTCCACTTCCTGAAGAGACCCCGGATGGTACGGATAACCGCTAAAAAGGGCCCGATTTATTACCGTAATACGGTTTGTATTCGTCAGATGGCGTGTCCATTCTTTCTCCTTGCAAAAGATTACTTGAGCGTGCGCTGATCGGTGGTAGTTGTTTGCGTGACGGGGCCACACGGGCGATAGAAGATCACGAAGACGATTCGTTCAATCGCCCATGCGATCAACGCATATACCGCCATTGCGATCAAGGTTGAGACTTCCAAAATCATGCTACCCATAGCGGGTGTCCCGATCAAGGTCGCAAAGGGGTAAAGGAACAGGCCTGTGAAGCCATAAAGAGCTATGGCAAACGGACTGGCCGGGTTGGCCCCGATCAGTTTCAAAACGAAGCGCAGCGCAAGCAATGCTTCGAATATGCTCAGTAACAACCAGATCACCTGGGTGGCTTTGAAGGTAAAAATACGGCGTTCAGTTCCCGGATCTTTTTGAACTGTCTGAACTTCTGATACACTATTTATTGCCATTTTGAACTCCTTGCATAAAGTGATGAAACAGGCCGGCCAGACTACAAAACCCTGGGAAAGGATTGCACTGTTTCGACCGGCCTGTCCTTGTGAAAATGGATGGGCCGAGCGTCAGGCCCTGCGGCCTCTTCGGAAGAGATTGAGCACTGCCAGCAGGATGATGGAACCCGCCAGTGTCAACGCTACGGTTTGCCAGGTGATGGCAGCGTTGATCGAACCGACATGGAAGATGGGGCTGAGGAACCAGCCGGCCAGGAACGCGCCTACCACGGCTACAATGATGTTGATCAACAGGTTCGAGCGGTCGTGCATGATCTCAGTGGCGACCCAGCCGATTACTGCGGCTACAATCAGGTAAATAATTATGTTCATTTCTTACTCCTTGCGTGAAAATCCAGGAAGCACGGAAAACTGTGCATGTTTTTTTGGTTCATCCTTTTTTTCGAGAGGATGGGATCGTGAAGCCGCTCCGTTTATTTGGTGGGGGCGGGCGCCGGTTTCTTTTTCAGGCCGGTCTCATACTGCGAAACACGTTTATCGATTTCATCGGCGGCGCGCTGGCGGGTATAGCCATACTTTTCTTGCAACATGCCGGCCAGAACATCGAATTTGCCATTGGCTCGTTTCAGGTCGTCGTCGGTGAGTTTGCCCCACCAGGATTTGGCTTCGCCCTGGATTTGTTTCCACTTGCCTTCGAATACGTCTTTGTTCATAATTTGATCCTCCTTAAGGATCATTTGTGCCAATGAGAATTCCCATGCTGGAGGCTATTTCCTCAACTGGCGATTCCCAGAGAGCCGATTATTTAAGAAATTGCTGCCTGGTCACTTCCCTTACAAGACAGAAATAAAATGTTATTGGACGGGACCCTATGTGACCCGTTCAACACCCCCCATTCTGTGCAGCTTGGCAGGTTCACCCCATTACAGGAATGAAACCTGCAAACCTACCTGGCAGGCCTACGCTTATTTGTGTTACCTGCTCCTGGCCTGATATGCATCGACTTCCGCTTCCAGTTTTGCCAGCCGGGTGAAATAATCCGGGATTTCCTGCGTATGGTTCAGAACCATCTTTCCGGTCATCAGCACACCTTCATAGATCTGCCCGGTTTCAGGATCGAAGTTGCCTGTTTTTTTCCCCATCAATCCCTGACGGAATTGTTCGAGGTCAATCCGGTTCCAATCAATGTTTAGTGCTTCTCCGATGCGTTGGGCTTCCTCGGAGCTGATTTGTTTTTGCTTTTTCATACAGCTGTTCCTCCATATTCCTTCAAGCCAAGGTGGTTGGTGCTTATCACTGCAACCAACCTATGGAAAAGCTGTCCCAGTTCACGCCGACGCTCGGGGCAGCTTAATGCGTCGGTTACCAAACTGCCTGCCCTGGCTAAGCCTAAATACGGATGCTCTCCGCGGCGGCGCGCAGGCGTTCAGCCACACGCTCGGGGGTTTCACCTTTACTGATAAAGGCATCTGCACCGGCGGAGAGGGCGGCCTGGTGGCGGGCATCCAGGTGACTGATCAAAACCACTACAATGGCACTCGGGCAGGCCTGGCGCAGGATCGCCAGGGACTGCACTCCCAAGTCTACCGGCAGGAGATCCCAGTCAACCAGCAGCATATCCAAGCCGGTTGTAGGAGCTTTGGCCAATGTGGTGAACCAATCAGAGGCTTCGCCTACTACTTCCATCTTCAGATCTAGTAACAGGAGACGAAGTGCGGAACGTTCTTCAGGTTGGGCGTCGGCTAAATATACGCGTGTCATAGTTCCATGTTACAACAAACACTCCCCGGCCGCATCCATCGGTTGGGGAGTGTTTGCCTCCGCCACTTGGGGGAGGTTTTGGCGGGGCTCAGGCCTTGGTGATGCCGGCCGTTTTACGGGCCTCCTGCTTGAGCCGCCGGGTATGGATGCGGCTGCTCTTGGAGGCGCGTTTGGCTTTTGCATCGCTCGCTATGTCTGTCTTGATTGCCAAGGGAATTCGCTCCTTATAAACTCGAATGATCCAACGTACGTATGGGGATTCATCTCATACTACAACACTCCCCGTCTGCCTGCATTCACCGACCGGGGAGTGTCTGCCTCCGTCACTTGGGGATGCAGACTAGGTGTCTAAAAAAGAGAGTGGCGTTATGGTTTTGTTGTGGGACAACCGCTGGCCGGCGCCGGAATAATATCGTCTGGATGGTTGCCGTGACCAGTTAAGCCATTTATGCTCACAGTGATCTCTACGTAAGGATTGGTCTGGCTGCCGGTGGCATGGCAAATCGTGATCTTACCATTCGAAACTACTGCTGGAGTTGAAGGGCAACCGCTGGCTGGCGCCGGGATGATATCGTCTGAATGGTTGGAGTGACCATTTAAGCCATTAACACTCACTGTGATCTCATTATAAGGAATGGTTTGGCTGCCCGTGGCATGGCAGATCGTGACCTTGCCATTCTGGATCGCCAGTGGCCTTGTCGGACAACCACTGGCGGGGGCCGGGATGATATCGTTTGCATGAGTGCCGTGACCATTTAAGCCATTAACACTCACCTTGATTTCATTATAAGGACTGGTATTGTTGCCGGTGGCGTGACAGATCGTGATCATGCCAGCGCTGACCACCAGCGCGCGGGTAGGACAACCGTTTGCCGGAACAGGGTAGAGGTAGTCATTTGGATGCGCGGCGTAATCCTTCAATTGCGTCTGGGTGGCAGTGATTTCTTCGTATGGGTTGGCCGGATTGCCGGTGGCATGGCAGACGTTAAGCTGCTGGGTGCTCAGAGTGCAGGCCGCAAGGAATGTAATCGCAAGGATCTGAACACAAGCGGTCAGTTTGGAAATTAATTTGCCAGGATTATTCATTTATTATTCCTGTGTAAATGAGTAGAAAATGTAATGCTTAACCAGGCATACAACTCAACACCCCCGGTTGCATCCACTGGTCGGGGGTGTTTTTCTCCCCCAGTTGGGGGATATTGGGAATTCCCGAAAGCTAAGGGGTTGTTGGACGGGCTTCGCCATTCCAACAACCCCTTAGCTTCTTCCTCACCTCGGCGATTCTCAGAGAGCCAGAGGCATCAGGCAATTACATTTTTCATCCGCGAATAAAAATACTTTTTGGTTATTTCCGTTACCACTACGTAAAGCGCGGTCAGCCCGAGCATCATCAACAGGAGCGGCAAAGGCAACGGGATGAACCCAAATATGGAACTGAACGGAAGATATGGCAGTACCAGGGTGATGCCAATGAAGACCAGCGTGCCGACCAGTAATAGTTTGCCCGGCCGGCTGCGGAAGAACACCCGGCGCGTTCTAATGACCAGGGAGATCACCAACTCGGTTAACAGAGACTCGAGGAACCAGCTGGTGCGGAATATCTCCGGTGTAGAATGGAATATTAACAGCAAGACTCCAAAGGTCAGGAAGTCGAAAACCGAACTGACCAGACCGAACAGCACCATGTAGTCACGAATAAAAGCGGTGTTCCAGCGGCGCGGCCTGGCCACCCATTCCGGGTCCACATTGTCGCTGGCAATGGCAGTACTGGGAATGTCCGACAGAAAGTTTTCGAGCAGGATTTGTGGTGCGAGCATGGGCAGGAAGGGCAGGATCAGGGAGGCCCCGGCCATGCTGAACATATTACCAAAATTGGAGCTGACCGCCATCAGAATATACTTGAGCGTATTGGCGAACGTCATGCGGCCAACGTCAATCCCCTCCCGCAGGATCCCCAAATCCTGCTTGAGCAGCACAAAATCGGCGGCTTCCTTGGCCACATCCACGGCCGTATCCACCGAGATACCCACATCGGCGGCATGCAAAGCGGGTGCATCGTTGATGCCATCGCCCATATAACCGACCACGTGTTTGGTCTTGCGCAGGGCCAGGATGATGCGTTCCTTCTGGTTGGGATCCACCGCTGCGAATATGTTCGTCTCTTCAGCCGCATGCCAGAGCGCCTCATCCGACATGCTGTTCAGCGCGCTGCCGGTCAGGACTGCCATGGGCGGCAAATGGACCGTCTCGGCGACATGCCGGGCCACTTTCTCATTATCTCCGGTGATGATCTTGATCTGCACGCCTCGGCTGGCCAGGTCTTCAATGGCTTTCTGCACATCGGCTTTGGGCGGATCGAAGAACAGCAGGAACCCGATCAAGGTCAGGCCGGTTTCATCGGCAGCCGAATAGGAGGCGGCCTGCCCGGCCAGGCTCTTGGTTGCCACGCCCAGCACGCGGAAGCCTTTTTCGCTCCAATCGCTGTAGCGCTGTTCAATCCCAGCCAGGGTTTTATCGTCCAGGGGCTGGCTGGCGCCTGCAGATTGAACCTGGCTGCAATTCTTTAAGATGTTTTCCAGTGCGCCTTTGGTAATAAGGGTGCGCTGCCCTTGCGGATTGCCCGTCACCACACTCAACGATTTGCGCACAAAGTCATAAGGGATTTCATCTATTTTTTGTTCCGCGCCGGTTTTTAATCCGGCTTTTTGGGCAGCAGCGATGACGGCATCATCCAATGGATTGGTCAGCCCGGTCTGGTATTGGGAATTGAGGAAGGTGGTACTCAATACTGACGGAGAGGGCTGCCCTGTGATGTCGACTGCACCGTCCAACTGGACCACCCCTTCGGTGAGGGTGCCGGTTTTATCGGTACACAATATATCCATGCTGCCAAAATTCTCAATGGCGTTCAACCGGCGCACGATCACCCCATGTTTGGCCATTTCCTGTGCGCCATGCGAAAGGGTTATGCTGATAATGGCTGGCAAAAGTTCGGGAGTCAAGCCGACTGCCAGCGCCAATGCAAAGAGCAGCGAGTTGATCGGCGGCTTGGCCAGGAAAATGTTGATGGTCAGGACCAGCACCACCATGACCACCATGACCTCTGTCAACAAATACCCAAATTTCTGGACGCCATGCTCAAAATCAGTTTGGGCCGGGCGTAGGGTGAGCTTTTCGGCGATCTGACCAAAAACCGTGGATTCGCCGGTCAGCACGATCAAGACCTGGGCTGTTCCGCTGCGCACACTGGTGCCCATAAAGACAACGTTGGTACGTTCCGCCAGGCTGGCAGTCGCCGGGATAATTCCGGGTTTTTTCTCGACCGGGAAGGTTTCACCGGTCAGAACTGCCTGGTTGATAAAAAAGTCATTAGCTTCCAGCACGATCCCATCCGCCGGGATCAGGCTGCCGGCGGAGAGCAGCACCACGTCACCGGGAACCACCTGCTCGGAGGGCAGCAATTGCGCTTTGCTGTCGCGTAACAGGTTTGATTTGATGGTGACCTGCAAACGCAATTTCTCGATGGCGTTGCTGGCCCGGTATTCCTGGACAAAACCGAGCAAGGTACTGCCCAGAACCACCGACAGCACGATGATAGCGTCGGTCCACTCGCCTAAAAAGGCCGAGACAATCGCAGCAAAGATCAGGATCAGAACGAGCGGACTTTTAAACTGGCGCAACAACAGTCCCAATGCCGTGGTCTGTTGTTTGGCTTTCAGCGTGTTCGGTCCGTATTGTTTGAGCAGGTTATCAGCATCGGTCTGTTTTAGGCCGGTTTTGCTGGTATGTAGCGTAGCCATCAGGCTTTCGGCGGCTACGTTCCAAAAAGTTGCCAGCGCAGCAGGGATTGCCGGCCCTTTTTTCGATGTTTTGGTTGGGGGATTTGTTTGAGGTTGCATACTGGTCCTGTCTTTCCTACGCCTTAAGGAATTCCAGCAGATCGGCGTTGAGCTGGTTTTTGTGTGTATATGCCAGGCCGTGGGGCGCGCCCGAGTAGATTTTCAGGGTCGCGTTCTTCACCAACTTGGCTGATTGAAGTGCTGCCGCGCCGATCGGCACGATCTGGTGATCGTTGCTGTGCCGGATGAGTATAAATTCCATCGCCATCGGCTGGGTGACACCTACCGGGTAACCGGGGAAACCGGGGCCGACAATTCCTCGGCAACCTTTTCCGGCAGCTTTTCTGCGCCTGCGCCGATCTCAGGTGCAATCACTCGCATGGCCCTCGGAAGCACTTTGATCCAGGCCGTACCACTTCCGACGATAATGCCTTCGGAGGAAATGTCAAGTTTTGGAGAAGTTACCACTTTTATTTTTTTCGCCCGGTAGCGCTGGATGCGGCCATCCGGAGTTACGCCTTCATTGGCGGTCTTGATGAAATAATTGATCAACTCAGCCTTGGTAAACCCCGGGTAGACGGAAATGTCGAGCAGTCCATCTTCCATGGATGCATCCGGGGCAACCAGGTTCTTTACTCCCGTCAGCGGAGTGTTTGCAATTGTTACCAGCATGGTTTCGACTTCGATTTTACTTTCGTCATCCAGGGTCAGATTCACGGTGGGATTTGGTTTATATTTGAGGAAGGTTCTAATTGCATCCACGACACCGCCAAATTTTCCATTGGGGACGTCATTAATCATGGGATACAGGGTAGCCGTGAGACCAATCGCGATCATCATAAAGAAATAGTGATTTTTCTCGTCCTTGGTGGTGATACAGCCCAGATCCACCCTGCGAGTGTTTCCAGAGGCGAGAATGGCACAGGCTCCCTCCATGTCTTCAGGGATTCCCAAACTCTTGGCAATGTCATTGGAAGTTCCGGCGGGGATAATTCCCAGGCGCACCTTGGAACCTGCGATCCCGCGAATTACCGCCCCAATCGTGCCATCTCCGCCCATGGCGATGACCACATCGTAGCCATCTTTAACGGCTTTCTGTGCGATCGGGATGGCTTCTTTTTTAGGTCTGGCAAAGGCTACATCCACCTTTATTCCAAACTCCAATAAACAACCGGTAACTTGCTCGAGTTTGGAGGTCGCCTTTAACACATCCCCGGCGCCCGGGTTGGCAATTAATTTAACACTCATCGGTTTATCTTTTTTGGACATGGCATTTTCTCCTTTTTATACCTTCTTGGATTCAGCCTTTGCGACAGGTTGGTGTACGAAGAAGCGGGGTTTGCCCCAGCGATAAAGTTCGATGATGGCCGCCAGCGTCAGAGCGCCCAATAAGTAGGCTCCCAGGGCGTCACTGGCCCAATGTTCACCCACGTAAACGCGTGAGATACCGATGAGCAGCACTAGCAGGCCAAAGACAACCACCAACAGCGTGCGTCTTATGGATGGTTTCATCAAAGCGTACGCCAGGAATATGATGAAACCGTAAAAACCGGTATAGAACATGACGTGCCCGCTCGGAAAACTGAAATCGGTGAGCGTGGCAAGCACATGCACCAGGGCCGCGGCCGGACGCGGGCGCATGATAAGATCCTTCACCAGCACATTCAGCCCGATGGAAAGGAGCGCCGCAATTAAAGCCACCAGGGCTTCCCACTGCAGGCCCAAGACCAGGATCAATAAAATGATCAGAGCTGTAATGATGATCGATTGCGGTGAAAACCCCAGCCAGCTAATGGCAACCATCACCCATCCGAAAGCGGGGAGATTAATGGATTGGATGTCTTTTGTTATTTGAAGATCGACCGGGAAAGACGGGGTTGTTTTGACCAGGAATGTCAACACCCCAAAAGCGGCTGTGATAATTAAAAGCACCACAAGGAACAACCAGGCCCGGTAACGACGTACCGGGGCTGCTTCCGTGGCGCCGCGCACCGCCTTTTGTGCTCCCTCTTTAATCTTTGGGCCAGGTTTTGGAACCGGCTTTGCAACTGCTTTGCCAGCCGTTTTTTTACCTTTTTTTGCTGCCATTTCTTACTCTATTCTTTCGATCCATCCGTCTTTCGATCCATCCGAAAATTATAGAAGAACCGCATTTTGAGAATGCCTGCATTCTCAAAATGCGATCTACTCCTGGATTTATGGATCGGTTCTTATGCTGCGAGCTTTTGGCCTGAAATCAATCCTTTCCTCGACCTGGCCTTTTTTACGGTTGGGGTGACAGGCTCAGTCGGGTTTTCAGGCATAGCTGCCATTGGAACCTGGATTACCTCGATCTCTGCTGAAACCGGGATAGGCTCATCTTTTACCGGGCTCTCAGGGTTGGGGCTTTTTTTTGCCGCGATTACGCGTAAGGCACCTGGCAACCTCTTGATCGTTACGGTGCCTTTGCCCTGTTCGATCCCATCCGCCATTACATTCAATCTGGGCAGGGACCTGACCTTGAGCTTGCGCGCTTGATAACGCAGAACCTTGCCATCACCAGAGTAGCCTCCATCCATCATTTTGGCATAGTATCCGAGTAGTTCGGCTTTGCTAAAATCCTGAAAAACCGAGATATCCAAGAGGCGACCCTGTGGAGAGCCGTTTGGGGAGACCAGGAACTTTTTCCCAAAAACAGGTGTGTTCGAGACCATCACCAACAGGCTGTTGGCCTCTATTTTTGTTTTGTCATCCAGAGTCAAAATTACCTTCGGCCCAGTTTCGTGTTTGACGGGAGCGGGGGTGTCATCCTGGATGGAAGGCGGTTCTTCAGCGACTGCCCATTTGATAACAGGGTACAAGGCGGTCGAAAGTCCAATGCCGGCCATCTCGAAGAATGCAAAATCTTTGCCTTTGCCGGTCTTCACCTGGCTTACATCCAACTTGCGAGTCTTGTTAGAAGCAATCAGGGCACAGGCTTCTTCCAGGTTTGTGGGGATGCCCAGGCTTCTGGCGATATTATTCTCGATTCCAGCCGGAATAATCCCCAGGCGGACTTTACTGCCCACCATTCCGCGCATGACTGCTTCGACCGTGCCGTCGCCGCCCATGGCAATCACAATTTCATATCCGTCTTTAATAGCTTGCCTGGCAAGCGGGGTGGCTTTTGCTTTTGGTTTGGCCCGGGCTACACTCGCTATAAGGCCATTTTTTTTCAAATAGCCGGTAACCAGCTTGAGGGCACTGGCCGCCTCAAAGGCATTCCCAGCGTCCGGATTGATAATCAATTTGACACGGATGTTTTTTCTCTTTTTTGACATCCTGACTCCTTCATATGATGATATTAAATCGGGGCAACCACCATTTTATTGGTTGCCATTAAATATTCTTCGGATTTACCTTCTATAACGAAACCACACCGCGCTCAATAGGGAGTAGAACCCAAATGCGATCAGCCCCACCGCCACAATGCCAAGAAGCCAGATGCCATATGGTTGTTGCATCAAGGTCGCCAGAGCCGCATCCATTCCCACCGGCTGGCTGGGATTGGCATGGTAGGCTGCCAGAAAAATTAGAACGCCGACCAGCGCGAAGACCACTCCGCGCGCCGCAGTGCCATAGCGACCCACATCGGTAGCCAATTTGGCTTCCTTCGCGGTTAGTGCAAAGGGTTGGAATTGGCGCTCGAAACCTGTCTTAAATCCCTGATATATCTGATACAAGCCGACTGCCACAACGACCAGACCCACCAGGCCGATCGCGATGCGGCCTAATGGCATAGCCATGACCGAGGTAATCAGCTTGGTTTGCGATCCGCTGGAGGATGGGGAAACGCCTGTTATATAGCCAAACGTGGTAAACGCCAGGAACGCGTAGCCCAGGGCGCTGAAGAAGAATCCAACCCGGGTGAGCACACCTTTCGTGTCACTACCCTTATCGAGCGGGTCCCAAAAGGCCCGCACCAAACCCCAGGCTGAATAAGCCAGGATCCCGATCAGGATGATCCATAACAGGATCACCCCGGCCGGTTGTTTGCCGATCGCGGCAATCGCCTGCTGCGGGCTTGCCAGCGCACCACCTTTTCCAAGCGCGACCTGGAACGCCAATAGACCCATGACCACATAAATCACCCCGCGGACACCATAGCCCAGGCGTGTCAGGGCCTCCATGAGAGGACTGAACGACACTTTGTGAGCAGTACTTTTCACGCTAGCTAAAGCACTCATAAAATGTTCTCCTACTTACCTGATCCCAGGCCATCCATACTGAAAGGAAAAATGCAGGGCTGGCCAGGGGTTGTCTCTTTGGGCTTCTCGATGGGATCAAAGCGTCCAGCTTCAAGATGTGGACGCCTGGAGATCAGATCAAGGTTGTATAAAGAGGGGGAGCTGTATACTCATTATTCATCTTACAATCAATAATCCCCTGGCGCATCCTACGCCCAGGGGATATTGGTCTCCGCCACTTGGGGGAGATGGGGAAACGGTTGGCCAGGCCGGATGAGTCTTCAGCGGCTGTTCTGGTGTGCGAACTTCATCAACCAGTCTTGCACGTCAAATGGCTCTTCATTTACTGGCTTCACGCGCGCATAACTCCCATCCGGCTGCATGATCCTGGCGCGAATATTATCCTTGAAATAATTTTCAAGCATATCATAGCGGAGATAATGCACATGGGCCGGATCATCGACCGGGAACATGATTTCCACGCGATGGTCCAGGTTGCGTGTCATCAAGTCAGCGCTGCTGAGATAGATTTCTTCTTTGCCGTTATTGAGAAAATAGTAGACCCGGCTGTGTTCGAGGTAGCGACCAACGATACTGATCACGCGGATCTGATCACTCAAGCCTTTGATGCCTGACTGCAAACAGCATATGCCGCGTACCAACAGGTCCACTTTTACACCCGCCTGAGAGGCCTGATACAATATGCTGATCAAGACGGGGTCGACCAGGGAATTCGTCTTGAAGATCAAGTGCGCTTTCCGGCCGGCCTTTGCGTATGCGATCTCCCGCTGTATCAGCGTTTCCAGTTTTTGGCGTAATTTTACGGGTGCAACGAGCAATTTTTGATAATCCTGGTTAGGGGAATAACCGGTCAGATAATTGAACAGATCGGTGGCGTCTTTACCGATGGCCTCGTCGCAGGTGAACATGCCGATGTCTTCATAAATGAGGGATGTTACGGCGTTATAGTTCCCGGTGGAGAGATGGATGTAACGGCGAATGCCTTCGCCCTCTTGCCGGACAACCATGATAATTTTGCAATGCGTCTTTAAACCAGCCACCCCGTAAACGACATGGACGCCGGCATGTTCCAGCGTACGTGCCCAGCCAATGTTGCTCTCTTCATCGAAGCGCGCCTTGAGTTCCATTAATACCGCCACTTCTTTACCGTGTTCTGCGGCTTCGATCAGGGCGTCGATCACGGCTGCATTCCGGCCGATGCGATAGATTGTCTGCTTGATGGCCAGAACTTGCGGGTCGCGCGCCGCCGCGTAAAGAAAATCCACTACCGGGTTGAACGAGTTGTATGGCTGGTGCAGCAAAATATTTTCCTGCTGGATCGCATCAAAAATATCGCTGTTTGCGCTGGCGATTTGAAAGGCCTTGGGGATGAAAGCTTTATAGGGGGGAAACTTGAGATCATTCCGTTCCACGTTTGTGTAAAGCTGAAACAAATTAACCAATCCAAGCGGGGCAGGCAGGACATATACATCGTTCGGTTTGATCTCCAGGTTTTCGGTAAGGAGATCGCGTACGTCTTCCGGCATCGATTCGTTAATGGCGACTTGAACCACTGACCCAAATTTCCGTTCGAGGATGCTTTGTTGCATGGTCTCGAGCAGGTCATCGGCTTCGATCTCCTGGATCTCCATATCCGCATCGCGAACAATCCGGAATGGCTGCACAGCGACAACTTTTACACCCGAGAAGAGTAAAGAAATATTGGCAGTGATAACTTGTTCGAGCCAGACAAAATAATGGTGATAGGGAATGGTCCCATTTTTGCGCGCTCCGCCTGAGGATCTTTTAATCGGCACAAGGCGCGGCAGCGTATCAGGAACTTTCAAGCGTGCAAATTGATATTTTCCTTCTTCATCCTTGATGACAATTGCCAGGTTCAAACTGAGGTTGGAAATGTGCGGGAATGGGTGGCCGGGATCGAAGGCCAGCGGCGTCAGCACCGGGTAGATCACTTCCTTGAAATGATCGTTCACTCTTTTCTTCTGCAACTCGCTCAGCTTGGCGTAATCCATGATATGGAGGCCGGATTTATCAAGCTGGGGCCGGATCTTTTTGTGGAAATGATTCAGGGCCTCTTTATACAGTTCAAGCGATATTTTACGCGTGGCTGCCAGGACTTCGGTCGGTTGCAGGTTGTCGCAACAGGCATTCGTGATATGCGCCTCGACCTGCTTGCGGATACCGGAAACACGCACCATGAAGAATTCGTCCATGTTCGAACCGAAAATGGACAGGAATTTTACGCGCTCCAATAACGGATTGTTTTCATTCTGTGCCTCTTCGAGCACGCGGCGCTGGAATCCAAGCAGACTGATTTCGCGGTTGATGAATTGGGCGGGGACGGTTCTTTTTTCACTCATGGGGCATTACTCCGGCACTTTATCATACAACAAACACTCCCCGGTTACATCCATCCGCCTGGGGGTATTTGCCTCCCCCATTTGGCGGGGTAGTCTGCCGGTTGTCGTTAGGTAGATTCCCGCAATGGCTTCCCTTGTGTGTTCTCCCTTGGGACAGGCTGCAGCCAGCTGCGGCCATCCTTTGCGATCAGTCTGTCTGCAACCTCCGGACCCCACGTACCAGACGGATAGTTGGGGAAGTCTGCCGGCTTTTGACCGGCCCAGGCCTGTAAGATTGGATCCAGCACCGACCATGATGCTTCCACCTGATCGGCGCGCATAAATAGGGTGGCATCCCCCAGTATCACATCTGCCAGCAGGGTTTCATAGGCTTCCGGGCTCTTGGATTGAAATGCTTCCTGGTAGGAAAAGTGCAGATCCACCGGGCTAAGATGCAGGCTGGAACCCGGTTGCTTGGCCTGCAGGCTTAACTGGATGCCTTCCTGCGGCTGAATGCTAATGGTCAGGCGGTTGGGTTGCCAGGCCAGCACGGCTGTCTTGGGAAAGGATTGGTGCGGCACAGGCTGGAACTGGATCATTACTTCGGAAACTTTCAGCTGCAGTCGTTTGCCGGTCCGCAGGTAAAAAGGCACGCCCTGCCAGCGCCAGTTGTCAACGAACAACTTGACCGCCGCGAATGTTTCGGCAGAAGAATCACCTGCCACACCCGGCTCGCTGCGATACGCCGGGACTTCCTGGCCTTCCAGCAGACCTGCCCCATATTGGCCGCGCACGGCCAGCTCCTGAACCTGGTCCGGGGAAATTGGCCGGATGGCCCGCAGCACATCCACCTTCTTATTGCGGATCTCATCTGCGTCAAATGAGACCATTGGTTCCATGGCGATCAGGGCCAGGATTTGCATCAGGTGATTCTGGATCATATCCCGCAAAGCTCCGGCATGCTCGTAATAGGCTCCGCGGTGCTCCACGCCAACCTGTTCGGCTACCGTAATCTGTACATGGTCGATGTAGCGCTGGTTCCAGACCGGTTCGAACAGCGCGTTGGCAAAGCGCAGGGCCAGGATGTTCTGAACGGTCTCCTTGCCCAGATAATGGTCGATCCGGTAGATCTGTCTCTCTTCAAAAACCGCCGTGAGCAATGCGTTCAGCGCAATTGCCGAAGCCAGGTCGTGACCAAAAGGTTTTTCCACCACGATCCGGACGTGCTGCCTGTCCGCAGCCAGATGGGCTTCGCCAATCTTCTGGACAATGGTCTCGACGATGGCTGGCGGTATGGCCAGGTAGAAAACATGGTTGGCCGGGATATTCCATTCTTTTTCCCGGGCATCCAACTGCTTGCGCAAAGCCGCATAGGTGGCCGGGTCAGAAAAATCGCCTGAGAAGTAAGTTAGGCCGGCAGCCAACCCATTCCAGATTTTTTCTTCCACCGGGCCGCATTCACAAAAGCTATTTGCACCATCTCTCAGCCGCAGGCGGAATTCTTCTGGGCTGGCCGTTTTCAAGTCCAGCCCGATTATTGTGAAATGCTCAGGTAGCTGGTGGGCAAGCAGTAAGTTATAGAGGGCCGGGGCCAGCTTGCGCCAGGTCAGGTCGCCCATGCTGCCAAAGATGACCAGGATGGTTGGTTCCATTGCAGATGTCATACGAGGCGCTCCTTCGAATTCATACTGCTCCTTTCAATCAACCAGCGCCAGCCCCAGACCTGCGAGGGCCGTACGCGTGGCCGTGTATCCGGTATGGAGAATGCCTTTGATCCCCAGGCCCTGGGCCACCTCAACGAACATGGGCCGGTCATCGATATAAATCACCTGTTCAGGACTCACTTGGGCGATATCCAGGGCAATCTGGTAAAGGTCGGCATCCGGCTTCCGATAATGCACGAAGCAGGAGGATATAAAGAAGTCAATGAAGCTGCCCAGTTTAAACTGTTGGACGCGATAAACCGTCAGTTCCCGCCCTTCATTGCTGACGGCGGCAACCTGGAGACAATTTTGATTCTTGAGCTTCCCCATCAGCTCGATCATCTCCGGGAAAGGCCGGGATTGGGCATACATGAAGGCTTTGAATTCATCCCTTGAGAAAGTGCGTTCCTGGTAGAAGACCACCCGGTCCAAATACTCATCCAGGCTGAGCTTGCCCTCTTCGTATGTGTCGAAGGTCAGATGGTGGCGCTCGTTCATTTCATCGATATCCAGACTGAATTTTTCGGCAGCCAGCGTGCGTTCATGATGATCCCAGCCATTCGTCAGCAGTACGCCGCCGATGTCCAGGAAAAGAGTTGTGATTGGTAGGGTTGGATTCATGGCTTCACCTTTTCAGACTTTAAGACAAACTCCAGGGCTGTTTTTTCTTAGGACGGCTTTGATGGTTTCGGCTCAGGCACAGGCGGGTCAGTCCTGTGAAGCTCTTGATCGTGGATCCGCTCGAGGGTGCTTCCAATCAAGTTAACCAACTTGTCTGCCGCGCCAATAACAGCTTCGTCCAGGGTGGTTGCTTGGTAAGTGACTGCGATGGGATGGCGGCCGACCAGGCTGGCTTCGATCATGCAGCGCATATCGTCATGGCCGCCTTTCTTGTCGCTATTCTCATCACTCAGGTGAACATCTACTTGCGTAATGTGTTCGCTGAAATGGCTGAGGGCATGCTCTACTATACCGCTGACCTGAGTGATCAGCGCCTGATGGGCTGCGATGTTGTGGTCGGTATTGATTTGGATTTGCATGATGTTCTCCTTTTCTGATTATGATCGTCCGGGGTATAGGCTGCGCCTGCTCGCCGGTTTCCAATCGCTTACGCGCTTCTGCCAGGATATCTGTCGCTTCGAATAGGATGTATCCGGCGTTTGTTTCCTGGTTTAATGGCACGCGTGGTTTTGTTTTTCGTGTTCGGGAGTGGCAGGATATTTGTTGTCATATTCATGATCTTTCCATCGCGACGGTATATTCGCCACGGCGGGCAGCCTGGTTGCACCTGGCTCGTTGAAGCAGAGCCTGCTGGGCTGCCAGGCCATTTGCATCTTTACCCTGCCAGATCTCCAAAGCCGGTTGCTGGATGGCGCGCGAAAATGAAAACGCCAACGCCCAGGGCATGCGGGATTTAAACCGGATATTCATGGCATTCAAACGGGCCGAGGCCAGTTCAGCGGATTGCCCACCCGAGAGGAAAGCAATTCCTGGAACGGCTGCCGGGACGGCGCGCAAGAGACATGCCATGGTAGCGTCGGCCACCTCATCCACTGATTCCTGCCTGGGGCAGGCCAATCCCGGCAGCACCATATTGGGCTTCAGGATCAGGCCCTCCAGCAGGATCCGTTGTGTGTAAAGCTGGCTGAAAACGGTTCGCAGGACTTCCTCCGTTACTTCTCGGCAATGTTCCAGGGTATGCCCGCCTTCCATCAGCACTTCCGGTTCGACGATCGGTACCAGCCCAGCTTCCTGGCATAAGGCGGCATAGCGGGCCAGCGCCTGTGCATTGGCTTCGATGCAGCCCCGGCTGGGAATACCCTCGTCGATGGCGATCACGGCACGCCACTTGGCAAAGCGTGCGCCCATTTGAGCGTATTCGGCCAGGCGGTCACGCAAATCATCCAGGCCCTCGGTAATTTTCTCCCCGGGATGAGCTGCCATCTTCCATGCACCGCTATCGACTTTGATGCCGGGAATGATTCCCGCAGCCAGGATGGCTTTAAGAAAGGGTGTGCCATCCTGCAGCTTCTGGCGGATCGTTTCGTCAAACAGGATCGCCCCGCTGATGCACTCACCCATACCGGGCGTGGTGACGATCAATTCCCGGTAATCCCGCCGGGCCTGCTCGGTTTGGGGAATCCCCAGCGCGGCAAAGCGTTTATTACAGGTTGGATTGCTTTCATCCATTGCCAGCAGACCCTTGTCGCCGGCAACCAGGGCCCTGGCGGTGTCTACCAGCGCTTCCACATTCATTTTATACCGCTCCATTTCCAATTGCGGATCTCCGGCATATCTTCGCCGTTTTTATCGATATAGGCTTTGTGGTCCAGCAGTTTGTCACGCAGTACCTGTTTGGTGTAGGCGGCGCGCGCGCCCAATCCAGGTACCCGGTCGATCACGTCGCCCACCAGGTGGAAGCGGTCCAGTTCATTCAGCACCACCATGTCGAAAGGTGTCGTTGTGGTGCCTTCTTCCTTAAAACCGTGCACGTGGATATTATCGTGGTCCGTGCGGCGGTAGGTAAGCTCGTGGATCAGCAGGGGATAGCCGTGAAAGGCGAAGATGATCGGTTTGTCCCGGGTGAAGAGCATATCGAAGTCCTTGTCGCTCAGCCCATGCGGGTGCTCGTCGTGCGGCTGGAGCGTCATCAGGTCCACCACATTGATCACCCGCACCTTCAGCTCCGGGAAGTGCTCTCGCAAAATCTTAACCGCAGCCAGCGTTTCGAGCGTGGGGATATCGCCGCAGCAGGCCATCACCACATCCGGATCGCCGCCTTTATCGGTGCTGGCCCATTCCCAGATACCCAATCCGGCCGAGCAATGCTTGACGGCTGCATCCATATCCAGCCATTGCAGTTCCGGCTGTTTTCCTGCTACGATGACATTGACGTAATTGCGGCTCCGCAGGCAGTGGTCGGTGACCGACAGCAGGGTATTGGCATCCGGGGGTAGGTACACACGAATAAATTCTGCCTTCTTGCTCATGACGTGGTCAAGGAAACCTGGGTCCTGGTGGCTGAATCCATTGTGGTCCTGCCGCCAGACGTGCGAGGAGAGCAGGTAGTTCAGGGAGGCGATTGGCCGCCGCCACGCAACACGGCTGGCCTGTTCGAGCCACTTGGCATGCTGGTTGAACATCGAATCGATGATGTGAATGAAGGCTTCATAGCAAGAGAAGAAGCCATGCCGGCCGGTCAGCAGGTAGGCCTCCAGCCAGCCCTCGCACTGCGTCTCGCTCAACATCTCCATCACCCGGCCATCCGGGCCAACGGCTTCATCGCTGGGCAGGACTTCCGCCGTCGAACAGCGCTGTGTCACCTCGAAAACGGCATTCCAGCGGTTCGAGGCGGTCTCATCCGGGCTGAAGATTCGGAAATTGTGCGCCTCGGCATTGGCATGCAGAACGTCCCGGATGAACTCGCCCTGCACCCGCGTCGATTCGGTGCTCAGGCTCCCCGGTGCAGCGACTTTTACTGCGTAGTCGCGGAAATCCGGCATTTTCAATTCTTTAAGCAGCAGGCCGCCATTGGCATTGGGGTTTGCACCCATGCGCCGGTCCCCTTTAGGCGCCAGCTCGGCCAGCTCCGGAATGAGCCGGCCGTTCTTGTCGAATAATTCCCTGGGCCGGTAGCTTTTCAGCCAGTTCTCGAGTATTTTCAGGTTTTCAGGCTTGTTGGCGAACTCTTCTACCGGCACCTGATGGGCGCGGAATGTCCCTTCGACTTGTTTTCCATCCACCACCTTCGGGCCGGTCCAGCCTTTCGGGGAACGCAGGATGATCATGGGCCAGCGCGGGCGTACCTTGAACCCGTTGGTGCGGGCCTCCTGTTGGATGCGTTTGATCTCTGCAACCACACAGTCGAGCGTGGACGCCATCAACTGATGCATCTTCAGCGGTTCGTCCCCTTCGACGAAATATGGCGTGTAGCCGTAACCGTGGAAAAGCTCTTCCAGCTCATCTCGGGAAATCCGCGCCAGCACGGTCGGGCCGGAAATTTTATAGCCGTTCAGGTGCAGGATCGGCAGCACGGCTCCGTCATGGACCGGGTTTAGGAATTTGTTCGAGTGCCAGCTGGTGGCCAACGGCCCGGTTTCCGCCTCGCCATCCCCCACCACGCACGCCACGATCAGGTCGGGATTGTCGAAGGCCGCGCCGTAGGCGTGCACCAGGGAATAGCCCAGTTCCCCGCCTTCGTTGATCGACCCGGGTGTTTCCGGCGCGACGTGACTGGGGATGCCGCCGGGGAACGAGAACTGGGTGAAGAGCTTCTTCATACCCTCTTCATCCTGCGAGATGGCCGGGTATAACTCGCTGTACGTGCCTTCCAGATAGGTGTTGGCAACGATCCCCGGCGCGCCGTGACCGGGGCCGGTCACGTTAATCATGTTCAGGTCATATTTCTTGATGATCCGGTTAAGGTGAACATAGATGAAGTTCAGACCCGGTGTGGTGCCCCAGTGTCCCATCAGGCGCGGTTTGATATCTTTCAGCGTCAAACGCTTTTTGAGCAGGGGATTATCGAATAAATAGATCTGGCCGACCGATAGATAGTTGGCAGCGCGCCAGTAGGCATTCATCTTCTGCAGAAGTTCCGGGGACAGCGGTTCATCAATGGATAGAGTTTCTTGGTTTTTTACCATGATTTTTGTATTTCCTAAAAATGGTGCCTATCCGAAAATTTACGATTTATAAACATGCACAGCGATGTACATGGCGAGCATCCCGAGCGCGAAGCCAAAACATACCAAAGCGAACGTCTGGAAGCGTGCCATATCTCCTAAAAACCACATGACACCCAGGATAACTGCCCAAACGACTGCGACCCCGATTACATAGACAATGAGCGGGAAGCGCTTAATCCCCCAGCCCCGCCAGAAGCCGAAAGCCGCAAGGGCCAAAACAATGGCGGCTAATACAATGACATATATTGTGTGCGCATTCATGCTTCTTTTCTCCTTCATTTTTATAGAAAGCATTTGCTTGTTTTGGCTTCAATCAAAGTACTCCTTGACAGCCGATTCATCGACCCAGTACCCCTGACGTTCGTAATGACGATGCAGGTCAGTTTCATACTCCCGCGTTAGCAGAGCCTCCTCTGCATATTCCGGTGACTGCTTGATGGTCGCGCAGGTAAGATTGATGAAGACTTTCGCCTCACGCCAACTAACGCGCTCGATCCATTTCGGTGAAATCAGAACCTTTTTTCCCCTCCACCAGTTCCGTGTATCAATGACCAGATAACGGATCGCCCAGGTCTTGTCCTCAATGAAAAAGTCCTCAATGTGGCCAATTCCGCCATCCGTGGCTTGAATGGTGTGGCCGCTCACATCGTGAGTACTGCGTAAATATGGATCCCATGCTTTCCCACCTTGATTGGATGTTCCACTTTTTTCATGGTCACGCTCAATATAGGGAGTAGGTCCCCAGGCATGTGAGCCGTTCCAATACGTCGGCCATCCATAATACCCATAATAGGACTCTTCGAATTGTCGCGAGACCGGCTTATCAGTATTCAAGGATGGGCTGTCCTCGATCTGCTTCTTGGTCAAATCGACGCTGATATATTGCTCATCTTTATTCACGAAGCCCAGCGCATACGGGCTGATCAGCACCTGCCTTTCCGTAAGCCAGTCGCCTGTATCGACGACCAGGTAGCGAATTGTCCAGTGGCGGTCATCAAAGTAGAATTCTTTGACCCGCCCTATTTCTCCGTCGAGGCTGTTCAATTTGTAACCCTTTAGTTTTTTGGCTTTATTTAACATCGTAGTTATCCTTTTGTTCTATTTTCCTTTTATTAAATTGCCGGGCTGAGCCCGAGAACTTGGCAAACCAGCTTGGCGATCATATATTCTTCGTCGGTGTGAATTACATGCACGGCCACCCGGCCGCTATCTGGCGAAATTTGCGCTGCGTTCAGTGCGTTGCGGGTCTCTTCCAATTCAACGCCCAGGAATCCCAGCCCTTCGCAGACCCGGGCGCGCACCATGGGTGCATTCTCTCCAATGCCGCCCGCAAACACCAGCGTGTCCAACCCGCCCAGCGCGGCCGCATACGCGCCGATGTATTTCTTCACCTGGTAACAAAACAGCGCCACTGCCTCGGCCGCGCGCACATCCGTGGTTTCGCGCCCGAGCAAATCCTGCATATCGGAACTGGTTTCAGAAATGCCGAGCAAGCCGGACTGGAAATTGACCATATCATTAAACCTTTTAGCGGTTATTTTTTCGGTGCGTTCCAGATACCAGACCAGCCCGGGATCGAGATCACCCGAGCGAGTGCTCATCGGTATGCCTCCGGTTGGTGTGAGTCCCATGCTGGTATCCACGGGTTTGCCTGCATGGACCGCAGCCACGCTGGCGCCGTTGCCGAGGTGTGCGAGGATCACCCGGCCACGGGCTGCTTCTGGTCCGTCAATGCGCGCCAGTTCTTCCATTAGAAATGCATACGATAACCCATGGAAGCCATAGCGGCGCACCCCCAGTGCTTCGTAGCGCCTCGGGATGGGAAACTGTTGTGCCACGCGCGGCAGATCGTGGTGAAAGGCAGTATCGAAACAGGCCACCTGCACCAGGTTGGGGAAACGGTGATAAAAGGCTTCGGTCAGCAGGATCTCTTCCGGCAGGTGTTCGGGATCAAAAGACCGGAGCTGGTGTAACTCCTTGACCATGCCGGGTGTGATACGCTGAGGTTTGCTGTACTTCGGCCCACCGTGCACCACGCGATGCCCCACCGCAGTTAACTCGCCGCTTTGGATGCGGGCCTCGATCCAATCCATTAATAACCCAACCGCTTGCGTGTGGTTGTCTGCCTTCACGGAGCGGGTGAAGCTTTCGGCTTTGTCCGGGTCTTTCACTGCGAAGGTGGCCTGTGGCAGCCCAATCCGCTCGATCCTGCCCTCCAGGGTCCGCCGGAGCGTCCCGCCGGCCTCGAACAGCGCAAATTTTATACTGGACGAGCCGCCATTGATGGTCAGGATGCATGCATTCGCTTTTTCCATCGATGGCTCCTTAATGGCGTTGTTTCTGACCGTTTGCCGCTTGCATCAGAAGGATGGCGCTGGAGCGGGACGGTAACTGGTAAATTTGTGAATCCTCCCAGAGCGGTTCGGCACCATTTGCAAAAAGGTCTTGGGGTGCCGCGTGAGAAGTGTCAACCGCCAGATGCCAGGGATTGCCTGGCAGCTCGGGCGGCAAACGGAAATCGACCGCCTGCGCGCTGGAATTGAACATCAGGTAAAGCCTGCTATGCGTTTCTTCATGGATCAGGCAGGCAAACCGTTTTTCTTGCGGATCGACCCAGGCTGGCAGGCCTCCCTGCGGACTGAACCATTGGATTTCGGCATCCGTATAGAATTGCTCTTTGCTTAGGATCGGATGGGCCTGCCGGAAAGCGATCATGCCACTTGTGAAGCGCAGAATTTCCGCGTGCTTTTCCAGGGAGCCCCAGTCATACCAGCTGGTTTCGTTATCCTGGCAGTAGGCATTGTTGTTGCCGTTTTGCGTGCGCCGGATTTCATCCCCGCCCAGCAGCATGGGCACGCCGCGCGAGATTAGCAGGGTCAGGAGGAAGTTTTTGATCTGGCGTTTCCGCAAGCTCTCGATCCCGGCGTCCTTCGTCTCGCCTTCGACGCCGTAGTTTTCGCTGAAGTTGTAGTCTGCCCCATCCTGGTTGTCATCTCCGTTGGCTTCATTATGCTTGGTGCGATAGCTCACCAGATCGTTCAGTGTAAAGCCATCGTGGCAGGTGATGAAATTGATGCTGGCCTCGGGACCTTTGCCCGAGCAGGTATAGATATCGGCGCTGCCGCAGATGCGGCTGGCAAACAGACCGAGCATCCCGTCATCGCCGCGCCAGAAACGCCTGACGTCATCCCGGTAGCGGCCGTTCCATTCTGCCCAACGCTTCTGTGAAAAACTACCCACCTGGTAGGCGCCGGCGGCATCCCACGCCTCGGCGATGATCTTGACGTCTCTTAAGATTGGGTCCTCAGCGATCCGTTCAAGCAGCGGGGCATTCGCCAGCAGTTTGCCGGTTTCATCCCGACCAAGCACCGAGGCCAGGTCGAACCGGAAACCATCCACATGCATTTCCACAATCCAATAGCGCAGTGCGGCCAGGATGTGCTCGCGCACCACCGGATGGTTGGCATTGATGGTATTGCCGGTGCCCGTGAAATCCTTGTAATAGCGTTTATCATCAGCCAGCGTGTAAAAGATGGCGTTATCCAACCCGCGAAAACACAGCGTTGGACCGGTCTCATCTCCCTCGGCAGTGTGGTTGAAGACAACATCCAGGATCACTTCAACGCCGGCATGATGGAAAGCTCGCACCATCTCTTTGAACTCCACTTCCTGGCGGCCAAGCCCTCCCAGACTGCTGTAGGAACCCTCGGGCGCGCAGAAGACCACCGGGTCATACCCCCAATAATTCTTGAGGGCTTGGCCTGTTTGTGAATGTTTGCGCGTCACGGAAGTTTCATTAAACTCCTGCACAGGCAGCAGTTCCACTGCGGTTATTCCCAGGGATTTCAGGTAGGGCATTTTTTCCATCAGGCCCCGGTAAGTGCCCGGATGCTCCACGCCCGACCCGGGATGGATGGTAAAGCCGCGCACATGCGTTTCGTAAATGACGGTCTTCGAGGCCGGATGTCGGGGCGGTTGGTCTCCATCCCATTCGAAGGGCTCGTTAACAAATATGCATTTTGGCATGGACCCGGCATTGTCCAGTTTGGAAAGCACCAGGTCCGGTTCCGGCGCGGACGGGTCGAACCCGCGTGCGGATGCAAAATCCCACGGCGGCAATTGCGAAATCGCGCTGGCAAAGGGATCGAGCAACAGCCGGTTGAAATTAAAGCGCTGCCCCTGGCCGGGTTCGTAAGGGCCATCCACGCGGTAGGCATAAAGCTGGCCGGAAGAGATCCCCTCCAACCAGACATGCCATATGTCGCCGGTGCGGTTGCAGGCCGGATCCAGGTCGATGACGCGGGCGGCTACGGAGTTTGCCGGGGCTTCGAATAACTCCAGCCGGACACGGCTGGCATCCCGGCTGAAGATGGCAAAATTAACCCCTCCATCCCTTTCCTGGGCCCCCAACGGCTGCGGCCAGCCATCTCGTATGGATTTGTGCATGGATATCTCCGGGAGAGCTTCGTGCGGGGGGCGTTGCGGCATTTTCATCATCGTTGCCATAGGATTTGACCTGCTTCCAAAGGGACAGCCACACCCGCGAATTGCGGGAGGATGCGCGCCGTATAATCGCTGGCTGGCCGTGTCGCCGGAATTTGTGCGCTGAAAATGGAACCGTTTGTTTCGCCGGATGGCCTGGCACGCCTTAATTCGTGGCGTTCCGGTTCGCCGCCGTTTACCCCGTCAGCGTAAAGTTCCACCCGGATCGTATTGGGATCGAGATCGCCCAGGGTAATCGCCACTTCGAAGGTGTGCTGCCCTTTGTCGCTTACAACCTGCACTTCACCGAAACGCAGTGTGGCCCAATTCTGATCCAGCATGTGTCGCCAATCGACCATCTGCAGGCCGGCTGTGCCTTTATCAGCCGCCCTTGCATGGTAGGCCGCAGCCGCCGGGATGTAATGATCTTCGGTGTATTCACGGACGGCGCGGTTGGCAGAAAATTGCGCCGTCAGGCTGGCCATGCTTTCACGCATACGCTTCACCCAGGCTGTCGGAATGCCCTGCCTGCTGCGGGTGTAGAACTCGGGGATCACCTGGCCTTCGAGCAGATCGTACAGTGCCGTAGCTTCGGCCGCGTCCCAGGCGGGATCGTCGCCATGCTCCTGGCCATCTCCCAATGCCCAGCCCACTTCAGGAGTGTAGGCTTCCGCCCACCAGCCGTCCAACTCTGAAAGATTAAGGCCGCCATTGGCCAGCACTTTCATACCGCTCGTCCCGCAGGCTTCCCAGGGCCGTCTGGGCGTGTTGATCCAGACATCCACTCCCTGTACCAGGTGCTCGGTCAAAAGCATATCGTAATCACTCAGGAAGATCACGTGCGGTTGCACTTCGGGGCGTCGAATAAATTGTATCCATTCCCGGATCATGGCCTGCCCGGCCTGGTCGGCCGGATGGGCCTTACCCGCCAGGATCAGTTGCACGGGCCGCTTTGGATCGCTCAAAAGGCGTAGCAGCCGGTCCGGATCGTGCAAAAGCAGGTTTGGTCGCTTATAGGGCGCAAAACGGCGGGCAAAGCCCAGCGTCAGTGCGTTCGGGTCAAACAGATGTTTTGCCTGTTCGACCTTCTCAGGGCTCGAGCCTGCGCCTGCCAGCTGCAAGGATAATTGCTTGCGCGCATAATCGATCAGTGACTGGCTGGCTGCGCAGCGGAATTGCCAGAGCCGGATATCGGAGACGCCTCGGATGGCCTGGCCGAGGTTTTCCGTTGTTCCCTGCCAGCAGTTTTTTCCGCACGCCTCCGTCCAAAGGTTATCGACTAACGTCGAATCCCAGCTTGGCACGTGCACGCCGTTGGTCACGTATCCCACCGGCACTTCGGCCTGCGGCCACTTCGGAAAGAGCGGCTCGAACAGTTGCCGGCTGACCCTGCCATGCAGGCGGCTTACCCCATTGATCGATCCGCTGCCGTGGATGGCAAGGTAGGCCATGTTGAAACTTTCCGACGAGTCGTCCGGGTTTTGTCTCCCCAGCGCCAGCAGATCATGCAGGGGGATGCCGAGTTTTTCCCCGGCATAACCGCCCAGGTATTGCTGGATCAGGGCCGGCTCGAAGCGGTCAAAACCGGCCGCAACTGCCGTGTGAGTGGTGAAAAGGTTGCCGGCGCGCGTGATGGCCAGGGCCGCTTCGAAAGGTTGGCCGGTCTCTATCATGAAGTTCAGGGCGCGTTCCAACACGGCGAAAGCCGCGTGGCCCTCATTCAAATGACAAACTTCCGGCTGCAGACCGAGGGCGCGCAGCAACCGCCATCCGCCGATCCCGAGCAGGAGTTCCTGTTTGAGACGCAGTTCCGGTCCGCCACCATACAGTTCGCTGGTGATGCCGCGATGAACAGGGTAATTAGCCGCGTCGTTGCTGTCGAGCAGGTAAAGTTTTACCCGCCCGACCTGTACCTGCCAGGCGCGCAACCAGACCGAGTAGCCCGGCAGGGCGATCTCCAGCCGCAGCCACTCGCCATCCGCCTGGCGCAACGGCGTGATTGGCAACTGTCCGGGGTCGTTATAGGGATAAAGCGCCTGCTGGGCGCCGTCCTTGTCGATCGCCTGCCGGAAATAGCCTTGCTGGTAGAGCAGCCCCACGCCCACCACCGGCACGCCCAGGTCGCTGGCCGATTTCAGCTGGTCGCCGGCTACATTGCCAAGCCCGCCGGAATAGATGGGCAGGGCTTCGCTTAACATGTATTCCATGCTGAAATAAGCGATACTGGTCAGGGGCGCCGCCGCATGGTTTTGCTGAAACCAGGCAGGTGCGGCGGCTGCTTCGCTTTTAGCCTGGATTAACTCGTTGACGCGCTCGTGGAAAATTGGGTTAGAGGACAACTGCTCAATCCGACTCCGCGAAACTGTTTGCAGGACAACCCATGGGTTGTGGGTGAGCTCCCACAGCGCCGGGTCCAATTGCTGCCAGACTTCATCGGCGGCATGATTCCACGACCAGCGTAGATCCAGGGCCAGCTCGGCCAGAGAATCAAACCCATCAACTTCTACAGATGGGATTGCGTAGTTGGGGTGAATTCGACGGGTTGGTTTGTTCATGGAATCTCCTTTAATTCTTTCCAGGACGGAATTCCCGCCGGCTAGCGGGGTGCTGCGAGCGTAGCGAGCGTGGCGAGCGCAGCACTGACAATGCTCTGGGCTTCTTCCTGGATGCTCTTTAAATGGTCGGCTCCGCGGAAGCTTTCCGCATAGATCTTGTAGATATTCTCGGTCCCAGAAGGACGCGCTGCGAACCACCCGCTTTCGGCCACCACTTTCAGTCCTCCGATTGGAGCATTGTTGCCTGGTGCCGTGGTCAGGATGGCCTGGATTTTTTCACCTGCCAGGTCTTTGATCTTTACTTGATCCGGCGAAAGTTTCGACAGCAGCGCCTTTTGTTCCGGTGTGGCTGGTGCGTCGATGCGTTCGTAAACTGGCTCACCAAACTCTTGCGTAAGTTCGCGGTAGAGCTCGCCGGGGTCGCGGCCCATTCGGGCAGTTATTTCAGCCGCGAGCAGAGCCAGGATAATCCCATCCTTGTCGGTTGTCCAGACACTGCCGTCGAGGCGGGCAAAGGATGCGCCGGCGCTCTCCTCGCCGCCAAAGCCCAGCGAGCTGTCCAGCAATCCATCCACAAACCACTTGAAGCCGACCGGCACTTCATAAAGTTTGCGGCCAAGCTTGGCGGCAACGCGATCGATCAGTTGGCTGCTTACCAGCGTTTTACCAACTGCGGCGTTAGCACGCCACTTTGGCCGGTTTTGAAAGAGATAATGAATCGCCACCGCAAGATACGCATTGGGTGGAAGCAAACCGGCCGAGCGTGTAACAATCCCGTGCCGGTCGTGGTCGGTATCACAGGCAAAGGCGGTTGTGTATTGATCCTTCAGGCCGATCAAGCGCTGCATTGCGTAGGGTGAGGAAGGGTCCATGCGGATCTGGCCGTCCCAATCCACTGTCATGAAACGGAAGGTGGGATCGACCGCCTGGTTTACTACCGTCAGATCCAGTTTGTAGTGTCCGGCGATCGGCCCCCAGTAATGCACGCCTGCGCCGCCGAGTGGATCGACACCAAGGCTGATCCTGGCCGTGCGGATGACATCCATATCGACCACGTTGGCAAGATCGCTAATGTAGGTATTAAGGAAGTCGAACCGGTGAGTTGTAGCAGCGTGCAGGGCTTTTTCATGCACGATCCTGTTCACACCCTTCAGGTTGCTCTCCAGGAGTTCATTGGCTTTCGCTTCGATCCAGCTGGTGATGATTTCATCCGCCGGGCCGCCGTTCGGTGGGTTATATTTGAAGCCGCCGTCATGCGGCGGATTATGCGAGGGTGTGATCACGATGCCATCAGCGAGTCCGGTCTTGCGCCCGCGGTTATAGTTGAGGATTGCCAGGGAAACAGCCGGCGTCGGGGTATATTCGTCCCTTTCTGCGAGCATCACTTCCACTTTATTGGCAGCCAGTACTTCCAGCGCGCTGGCCAGCGCCGGCACCGAGAGCGCATGCGTATCCATACCCAGGAAGAGCGGGCCATCGATTTTCTCGTTTTTTCGATACAAGCAAATCGCCTGGCTGATGGCAAGGATGTGCCATTCGTTAAAGGATTTCGCAAACGCCGAACCGCGATGCCCGGAAGTGCCGAACACTACCCTTTGCGCCGGGATGGCAGGATCAGGCTTTTCCGTGTAATAGGCTGTCACCAGACCGGGCACATTCACCAGGTTGGCTGGGTCGGCCGGTTTTCCTGCAAGAGGGCTTACTTCCATGGGTACCTCCGCATTAAGATCTTTCTCGATTCCTTGGTTTCCTTCCAAAAATTTTAGAAGAACTGAATTTTAAGAAAGGTTCTATAGCAAACACTCCCAAGCCACATCCATCTGCCGGGGAGTGTTGGCTTCCGCCGCTGGGGCGGATTACTTTTTTCCGATGATGGCCCAGCCAAGAAAAATCCCGAGGCCGAGGGTGATCACGATGGGTATCCACATCCAACTGACTCCCCCCATCATCCAGCTGCCCATCATGCCACCGTTTAGCCTTGGCCCTGCCATTGCCCAGCCGCCGAAGACCAGGAAAAGCACTATCACGATGACAAAGGCGATGATGAGGATCGTCTTGTTGTTCGGTTTTATTGAGCTTGTGCTCCCGGCTGGTTGGACCCTTTATCCTGTTCGAAGACCCGCATGGCCGTTTCCACATAGGCGGGTAGTTTCATTAAGTGCGTCTCCGAATGGGCGGTCTGCGGTTTGTAGCCCAGGATCTCTGCGCAGGTGCGTTCGTCGTCCGCGTTGTAGGGAATTGCATCATCCCATTCCGGGACGACATATTCCGCTTTCCTGGCTTTGCATTCGAGGATGTCGAAGCGCGCCTGGGTGGCTGCCATGCAGGCATCGGCTTCGTCTTCTGCCATCACGAACAGGACCACTTTGACGCGATACAGTTTCTTTTCCATTGATTCCTCCACAGGTTGAGAAAATAATGGTTCTTGTGGGAATGCGCGGATTGATTTACATATCTGGCGGGCAAGCCGTAATGCGAGATTTATCTCGCCTTACGGCTGCTGGCAGACTCCACAGATTCCCAAAAACTGAGAAAAAACGCTATGCCTTTTCCGGAACGACTTCCTCGGTTACGAGCAGTTCATTGAACAGGGCGCGGTAATAGACCAGTGCCTGCCTTAATTCTTCTGTATCGGCCTTGTGCTGTTCATTTTTGATGGCGATGGCGCGTGCCAGACGGTAGTTGCTGACCAATTCAGGGTAATTGATCGAGATATCGGCGGCGCGCTGCTCGAAATCGGAGACGGGATAGTTGCGAAGCTGCATGACTTCCATGATCAGATGGTCGGCTTCCACCGTGGCCGGCCCGGGTTGGTCGATGAATTTTGCCTGGACGGCTTTCCATTCAGCCAGGTACTTTTCACGCTCGGGCAAGGAAAGAGAGCGGATATTCAAAGAATCCACATGCTCCTTGCGTGCATCCATTTCTTTTTGGGCTTTCGTCTCGCTGCCCATGCTCTTCACGGTGTGATCATAGTCAGAGCCATATTTGGCAGCGTATTTCTTCGAGCGGTTGCCCTTGGAAAAAGCGGAACCCAATATAAGGCCCAGGATCACCAGGACCAGCACAACGATGATGATGATATAGATATTCGTGTTCATCAGAAATCTCCTTATTTACACATGAATAAGCTGTAGGAAAAACGTTTACAGCTTCAACGTCTTGAACCAAAGATTATTCCAAGGAATATAAATACGATTGCTACTCCCAAAAAGAACCCCAGGTTATACAGGTTCCCTATGTTGTGCACATCGTACATCTGCACATCCTTGTTGAAGAATGACATCACCAGGGTCACCGGGGAAATGAACCCGTGCCAAAATCCCAGTCCGAGGCCGGCGACACGCCCCTGCGCATCCGGGGTATTAACGGTTGGGTTCGCACCGGGCGCATAGACTTGGATGCTTACACCAGACAGGCTGATCTGCCCGTTGGGGGCGGGCGTAGCGGTTGGCTGGTTGGGGACCGGCGTATTGGTTTGGAAGACCGGAAGCGCAGAACAGCCTGCCAGCAAACCGAGCAATATCGCCATAAAAACAAAAACGAAAAGTTTATTCTTCATCACTTGCCTCAACCTGCGGAGTTGATCCGAAAGGTCCGTCGTACCAATGCGCCCAACTGGCTGGCGTTAAACCCAGATGCTTCTCAACTATCATTCTATAATTAATACTCCCCGGCCGCATCCATCTGCCGGGGAGTATTTGCCTCCGCCACTTGGGGGAGGCAGGGAAGGGGTTATTTTCGAACCCAGCCCCTCTGCTGCCAGATTTCCCAATATTTGGGATCCGGCCAGCTTTCAGCCGGATTGAAGTCGGAAAATTCGACCGGAAAAATGAGACCGCGCCGGTCCGGCTCCGACCAGCCAAATTCGATCTCGCGATCACAATTATCGCAGTTTACAAAGAACTCATCGCTTTCCCGGTCGGTCTCGGGCTCGAAGATTTCATATTCTTCCGGTTCAGAATCGGAATTGTCCGGTTGGAACTCACCGAAGTCGCCTCGCTGTACCTCCGCATCCGGTTTATCCTCATCCTGTTCCTTAAATTCAAACTGCCAGTGGTGGCTGGCTTTGAGCGGTCCCCATTCCCGCCAGCGCTGGCTGTTTTCTCCGGCAAGCACGCTCCAAACATGCGTAACGGTCAGGCGGTGACCGCCGCATTCTTTGCAGGTAAATTTCTCGAGATCAGGTTCGTTCATATTATTAAGCCCAATGCCTGTGGACCGGGAAGGTCGGCAGGGATTCGATCTGGCGCTTATCGAGTTTCAAGAACACGCTATTCTCACGCGTCTCTCCCATCGCTGAAACAGGGATGATCACATCCTTCTGCCCCCATAGATGGCCTTCCCGCATCACCAGATGCGTAATGTGGCTGTTTTTCGGGTTGACCACAAATTCGTCGACGTGGCCAACGAACCCATCCGTCGCTTCCACGCGTGTGCCCCGGGTCACCCCGAGTTCTCCTGGTGGAATTTGCAGATGCTCCTCGGCCACTTTTACTGTCATGTCGGTAGTAACATATGGCAGATAGTAGAACGTTCCGAATCCGTCTCCAATGGTGGGACTCACCAAGGGCATCTTTTCTTCAATGAAGCTGGTTTTGACAAACGGGTGCATTTTCTCCAGTTTTGCCTTGCTGCAGCGCAGTTGAATTGTGTCGGCGATCGTTTCGGATACCACTTCAACCGGCACCAGGTACTCCGTGTTGGGGAACTCAGTCTCTCTCACCACCAGGTTGGTCACCTTGTCGGTCAGCGGGTTCATCAATACATACTCGGAATGGCCACAGACTCCATCTGTACAATCCACTTGGACTTTTAAAGGGATTTCCATATGTTCTCCTATCATAAATCCATCATACAGCGAACACTCCCCGCTCGCATCCATCCGCCGGGGAGTGTTGGCCTCCGTCACTTTGGGGAGGTGTGACCTTAATTTGCCACAACCACCTGCCCGCTGCCCTCTCGTTTGGCGCGATAAAGCGCCGTATCAACGGCTCTCAGGATGGCTGTACTGGTTGTGCCATCCTCCGGGAAGACCGCCACGCCCAGGGAAAGCGTCACCGTTGGCAGGGTTTGCCCTTCGAATTGGAGATGGAATTGTTTGGCAAATTCGCAAATAACGCCAGCGCGTGCAATTGTCACCTCCCGGGTGGTATCGGGCAGGACGATGATGAATTCATCGCCCCCATACCGGCAGGCAATGTCCTCTCCGCGCACATGCCTGAGCAGCAAATTGCCCATTTTACGCAAGACGGCATCGCCGGCGGCATGGCCGTAGGTATCGTTGAAATGCTTGAAATCATCTACGTCCAGCATGATGATACCCAGGCTGAGCTGTTTTCGCGCGGCCCGCAACAGTTCGCGTTTAAGAGTCTCTTCCATGTAGCGCCGGTTGAATAGACCGGTCAGGTGGTCGCGCAGCGATTGTTCGCGCAGGCTGGCTTCACTCTTGCGCAGGGCTTCCTCCGCATGGCTACGCTCTGTGATGTCGCGGATATTGCATTGGATGACCTTCTCGTCGCCCACCGAATAAACGTTGCTGACGAATTCCACTTGAATAAGATTCCCGTCTTTTGCTTTCAGCGGCAGGTCTTTGTAGCGGATATATTCATCCTTCTGCAAGGCCAGGAAGGCCTCCTTGCTGGCATCGATGTCTTTGAACGCGCCCACTTCCCAGAGCTTTTTTTCCACAAACTCTTCACGGCTGTAGCCCAGCATGTCAATCAAATAGGGATTGACATCTGTGATCGCGCCTGTCTCGGCATCCAGGATCAAAATCCCATCCTGGGCAGCTTCGAACAGGCGCCGGTAACGGAGTTCCGAATCTTTCAGCGTTGGCACGATTTATTCCTCCACTTTCCTGGCTATGTCCCGCATATTTTGTCGGTTACCTTAAGGTTCCATCCTGAATTTTTGGAATGGTCCTAAAGTCCATCCAATAATTGCATGAAAACATCCACCACCTGCGGATCGAAGTGAGTACCCGCCGTGCTGCGGATATGTTCGCGCACTTTTTCTTCCGGCCATGCCGCCCGGTAAGGTCGGTCCGATCTTAAGGCATCCCAAACATCCACCACGGCAAAAATGCGCGCTACCAGCGGGATCTGGGCGCCATTTAACCCGCAGCGGGTAGCCGCTGCCATCCCATTTTTCATGATGGCAGTAGGGGATGTCCAGGGCCAGGCGCAGGTAATGAATGGGCGAAAGCATCTCATAAGCGAAGCCAGGGTGTTTCTTCATCACCAGCCATTCTTCATCTGTCAGGGGGCCGGGTTTGAGCAAGATCCCATCCGGGACGCCCATCTTGCCGATATCGTGCAACAGCGCCCCCCAGCGCACCTGCACCAGATCGGTATCGCTCAATCCGATCAGGCGTGCCAGTTTCACGGTCGTCTCCGTGACGCGCTTTGTGTGCCCTTCGGTCTCATTGTCACGCAGATCAAGCGCATGCGACCATCCTTCGATCGTGGCGTCATAGGCCAGGCCGAGTTCCGAGTTGGAGCGCTGCAGGCTCTCGAACAGCGTGGAATTCTCGATCGCGATGGCAGTCTGCCCGGCCAGGGTATTCAAGAAGTCGAACCACTCAGTATCGGGGTCAATCACATGCCGGTGGAACACTTCCAGTACGCCCTTGACCTGCCCCTTGGCAATTAATGGCACACCGTAATAGCAGGCGAAGTTTTCACCTGCCATAAGAGTTGTTCGAAACAAGTTTTCCGGTTCATTTTTTAGATTGGGGATTTGAACCAGCTGGCGTTCCAGGGCAGCCTGGCCTGCATAACCCTCGCCCAAACGCACATGCGTATTCCGGATGGTATTGGTCTGGAAGCCCTGCCCGGCGCCGAATTCCAGCATTTGCAAACCGGGGTTTAGAAGCAATATATCCGCCGCGTCAACGCCAAGCTCTTTGGTTACGTAATTGAGAATTTCAGCGAGGCTCAAGTTCAGATCGAAATTGGATGCGATCAGCCGGTCGATGCTGCTCAGAGCCAGCAGGTGCTCAAGCTGGCGTTTTATCCTTTCCTCTGCCTGTTTGCGTTGAGTAATTTCCACATGCTCGGCCTGGTAAAAACGCAGGTTCCCTTTGGAATCTCTGATCTCCCGGGCGCCAACCAGAACGATGATATGGGTTCCATCACGGCGGACGACGACCATTTCGCGCGGCTCCATCACGCCTTTGGCTGCCAGAATGTGCAGTACCTCTTCCCGGTCCTTCGGATGGGCGTATAGCCTCTCAATGCGTGTAACATCCGCCATCATTTCCTCCGGATTGGCGTAGCCGTACATTTGTGCATAGGCGTTGTTCGCACGGATCAGGCACCCATCCGGAAGCGCCTGGGAAATCCCCACAACTGAATTTTCGAATAGATTGCGGTATTCTGCTTCGGATTCCTGCAAGGCTTCTTCTGAACGCTTGCGGTCGGTGATGTCGCGCACCACGCCCTGAGAACCGACCACTTTCCCGGCGATCACCTTCGAACTGGGCTTGTCTTCGATAAAGACACGTGTTCCGTCCGGCCGCACGATCTGGCTGTTGATGAATTCCGGCGCGCGCCCGGCCTGCATCTTGCTGCGGAAGGAACGGCCAAGTTCTTTTAGCATCTCCGGCGCGATGAAATCCAGGATCTTGCGGCCTACCAGTGCCTGCGGGTTCGCAACGCCGTAGATGCGCGCCAGGGCCGGATTGGCGAAGGTGAAGACTCCCTCGTAATCGGTCGCATAAACACCATCGTTGATCTCTTCTACCAGCTGGCGGTATTTTTCTTCGCTCACCCGTAAGGCTTCTTCCGCCTGCTTGAGCGTGTAGACCTGCTCACCCTGTGCGCCGGAGACGATAATTGCATCCACTTCGCCGTTGCGGATGGCATTTAAGGTTTCTTCGGCTTCTTCCAGGCGCCTCTGCAGGTCTTCGTTTTCAGCGATAAGTTGTTCTTGAGTTTTGGTTACAGAATTCCTGGGCATGGCAGTACTCTATTTCGGATTGCGGATTGAAAAGCAATCAACCATCCGCAATTAGGTTTTGCTCCTTAAATCCAGTCCCACCAGCACGCGCTCGGTGTTGGAGAGGTCGCCGATGATCCTGCGCATGGGTAGGGGCAGTTTTCGCACCAGGGTGGGAATGGCCAGGATCTGGTCGCCGCGTGCCAGTTGCGGGTTTTCCAGCAGGTCCACTACCTGGAGTGTGTAGCGCCCGACCAGGTGTTCTTCGCAGATTTCTTTAAGATTAGCCAGCGCCGCCACCGACTTGGGCGTTTGCCCGGCAATGTACAGCCGCAGGACATAAGCATCGGTTTTATCTTTTGCTGGCCCTTTTTTCGTCTTCCTGAGCTCGGGTGGGGTAGTACTCATTTTCCATCTCCTCTTAGTAAGTTTCTTTTCCTTGATGCCATCAATCTGCGCTCCACAATCTGAAATCAAAAAAATTAATGGTCCGCTTTGCGGCTCAAGCCCATATCGCTGCGTTCCTGTGCCAGTTGGGCTTCCTGAGCCTTTTCTTGCCCGATGATCTTCTTGGAGGCGATCTCCTGCACGGCAAACTCGGCCTGCAGGGCTGCGATCTGCGCTTCCAGTACAGTGCGTTTTCGCTCCAGTTCGAGCTGCCGGCTTTCCACTTCCTGCTCGCGCACCATTTGCATGGCCTTCTCCTGCGCCTCCTGCACCAGCCGGGCCGAGCCAGTCAGCACGCCGCTTGGACCGACGTACACATCCCGCAATTCCACGCCGTGGTCGGTCAGCAGGAACTCGCGGATCTGGTTGGTATGCGCCATGCCGCGTGATTTCAGGATGTAAATGCCGCGATTGCGCTCTCCGCCCAGTTCGAGATCATCCATCCACAGCCAGGTGTCGATCAACGAGGCGATGTGAACCTGGCTCTGATCGGCCGCGGAAGGACCCAGGATCAAACTGGTAAATAGCGTTGTGCATTTGTTGACTTTCATCAGATCCAATAAGCGCATCGCCATCATTTTGACTTCATTTTCATTGGTTCCGGTGATAAAACTGGTAAATGGATCGAATATCACCACCTGCGGTTTAAAAGCTTTGACCGCCTTGCTGATGGTCAGCACATGCATTTCGAGGCCGGCGAAGGTCGGGCGGTTGGCCTGGAACTGCAGCAGGCCTTTTTCCACCCATGGTTGCAGGTTCACCCCGATTGAGCGCATATTGCGGATGATCTGGCCGGGCGATTCCTCGAATGAAAAATACAGGGCGCGCTCGCCGCGCTGGCAGGCCGCCGCTGCGAAAAGCACCGCCAGGCTGGTTTTGCCGGTACCGGCTGTGCCGGAAACCAGAATGCTGCTGCCCCGGTAATAGCCCGCTCCGCCCAACATGGCATCCAGGCGCGGAACGCCGGATGAGATGCGCTCTGTCGAGGCAGTTTCCTGCAAACCGAGCGAGGTGACCGGCAGAACCGAGATGCCGTCTTCGTCGATCAGAAACGGGTACTCGTTTGTCCCGTGGGTTGAGCCGCGGTACTTTACCACCCGCAGCCGGCGCGAGGAGATCTGGTTGTCCACGCGATGGTCCAGCACGATGACACAGTCGGAAACGTACTCTTCCAACCCGTGGCGCGTCAGCGTGCCATCGCCGCGTTCGCCGGTGATGATGGCAGTCACGCCCTTGTCTTTCAGCCAGCGGAACAGGCGTTCCAGTTCCGCCCGCAGGATATGCTGGTTGGACAAACCCGAGAACAGGCTTTCGATGGTATCCAGCACGACCCGCTTGGCGCCGATCGAATCGATCGCCTGGCCCAGCCGGATGAACAATCCGTCCAGGTTGTATTCACCGGATTCTTCCGTTTCACCGGGGTTGATAAATACAAAATCCAGCACGATCTTTTTGTGGGCCACCAGGTCTTTCAGATCAAAACCGAGCGAGGATACGTTCTGGGTCAGGTCTTTGGCGGTCTCTTCGAACGCCATGAAGACGCCCGGCTCATTGAACTGTGTCGCGCCGCGCACCAGGAACTCCATCGCCAGAAGGGTCTTGCCACAGCCGGTCGGCCCGCAGACCAGCGTGGGCCGGCCTTTCGGCAATCCGCCGCCGGTGATTTCATCCAGCCCCTGGATGCCGGTGGGCGTTTTGGGAAGTTGCTTTCTTGTTTTTTCCATATTATTGTTCCTTTTGCCCTGGAATTCTGTGGCAGGCGTTTATGATTGATGGGCAGTCTTGTGCGGAGAAACCGAACACACTAAAAATTATTTCAAGATGGTTTGATCATGCCGGATGCTTTTATGTACCAGTCAGTCAAGCACCTGGAATGCGCGCTGAAATAAACCCGTCCTTTAATCTTACAATAAAGCTACATCTCCCGCATCCATCAGTTGGGGAGGCTTTGCCTCCGCCACTTGGGGGAGGACTGCAACTTATTTGGTGAGCGAAAAGAAAGCGTCCACCACCTGCGGGTCAAAGTGTGTTCCGGTTAATGAAAGAATATGTTCGTCCACTTTTTCTTTCGTCCAGCCCGCCCGGTAAGGGCGATCCGACCGTAGCGCGTCCCACACATCCACCACGGTAAAAATACGCGCAGCCAGCGGGATCTGGTTGCCTTTTAATCCACGCGGATAGCCACTGCCATCCCATTTTTCATGATGGCAGTAGGGAATATCCAGGGCGTTCCGCAGGTAGTGGATCGGCGATAGCATCTCATAGGCGAAGCCCGGGTGCTTCTTCATGACCACCCATTCTTCGTCCGTCAGCGGGCCGGGTTTGAGCAGGATCCCGTCCGGAACGCCCATTTTGCCGATGTCGTGCAACAACGCACCCCAGCGGATTTGCACCAGTTCCGCCTCATTCATTCCGAAGAGCCGGGCCAGTTCCAGCGTCATCCCGGTTACCCGCTGCGTATGTCCTTCGGTCTCTTTGTCGCGCAGATCCAGGGCGCGTGACCAGCCTTCGATCGTGGCATCATAGGCCATGCCCAGTTCCGAGTTGGAGCGCTGCAGACTCTCGAACAGGGTGGAATTTTCAATCGCGATGGCAGTCTGCCCGGCCAGGCTATTCATGAAGTTGAGCCATTCTGCATCCGGTTCCAGCGCGCTGCGATGGTAGATTTCCAGGACACCTTTGACCTGCCCCTTGACGATCAACGGCACACCGTAGTAGCAAAAAAAATCCTCGCCTGCCAAATGAGTTGTCTGGAAGGCCTTATCTGTTTCATCTTTCAGGTTGGGGATCTGGATCAGCTGCCGCTCCAGGGCGGCCCGGCCGGCATAATTCTCGCCCAGACGGAACTGCCCCTTTCGGATGGCTTTGGTGCGGAAGCCGCGCTCGGCACCGAATTCCAGCATGAGCGAATTGGGATTTAATATCAAAATGTCGCTGGCATCAACGCCAAGTTCTTTTATTACATGGTCGAGAATTTCCGAGAGGCTCAAGTTCAAATCGAAATTGGATGCGATCAACCGGTCAATGCTGCCAAGGGCGAGCAGATGTTCGAACTGTCGCTGTATCCTTTGCTCTGCCCTTTTGCGCTCCGTGACATCGCGTATCACACCCTGCGTGCCGGCTATCTGGCCTGCCTTGAGGATCATGCTGGGCTTGACTTCGACAAAGGCGCAGGTCCCATCCGGACGAACGATCTGGCCGTTGATGATCTTCTCAGCATTTCCAGACTGCATGGCACTGCCGTAGGCCTGACTGAGTTGCGCAGCCGTCTCCGGCGCAACGAAATCAAAGAACTTCCGGCCCAGCAGATCCTGGGGGCTTTTCATGCCCAGCATCTGGGCCAGCGCAAGGTTGGCAAAAGTGAAGAATCCGGCTGCATCCACCACGAAGAAACCGTCGTTTACATCCTCCACCAGTCTGCGGTATTTTTCCTCGCTCAAAAGTAATGCTTCATCCAGTTTCTTGCGCTGAGTGACGTCGCGGATGACCATTTGCACTGCCGGGGCGCCCTGGTAGGTGAAAGGTTTGGCTGTTACCTCCACATCCACCGCCGACCCGTCCAGTCGCAGGAACTTCTCCTCCAATAAACCCGCGACCTTGCCTTTATATAATGACGTATCCCGTTTCTTGACAATAGCGCGGTAATCCGGATGGACGTGCTCAAGCATCGGTTTTCCGAGCAATTCCTGGGCGTTTTTTGCTCCATAAATATGGACTGCCGCCGGGTTCAAGAAAACAAATTTCCCTTGGCTGTGGACTACCATGCCATCCGGCAGTGTTTCCACCAGCAAGCGGTAGTTTTCTTCGCTTTCGTGCTGGGCCACCTGCGCTTTTTTACGTTCGCTGTTATTACGAATATTGCATTGAATCACTTTTTCGCCGCCCACCCAGTAGACGTTGCTGACGAATTCCACCGGGATCAGCCGGCCATTTTTTGCCTTGAGCGGCATATCATCGTAACGGATATAATTATTCTCTTGCAACGCTTCGAAAGCCTCTTTACTGGCCTCGATATCCTTGAACGCACCCACTTCCCAAAGCTTCTTTTTTATGAACTCTGCGCGTGTATAGCCCAGCATTTTTACCAGATAGGGGTTGACATCCTCGATCAATCCCGTTCCGGAATCCAGGATCAAAATTCCATCCTGAGCAGATTCAAACAGGCGGCGGTAACGGGCTTCTGAATCTTTTATTGATAACTTGGCTAACATGGCCATTCTCCTGATCAAGTCCTTCAGCGCGGGCCGGATTTTCACCTTTCTTTCGGCGGGAACCTTCCCTTATACGCAGGAACAAACAGGATGGGATCTACAATACATAATCCTCACCATTCCTATCCTGTGGCTGGCGTTGATAGACTTGCGCCATTTGGGCCGGCTTGTAAATTTTATCGGGGAGCTGCATGAATACATTCACCACCTGCGGGTCGAAGTGCGTTCCGGACAGGGTAAAAATATGTTGGCGCACTTTTTCTTCCGTCCAGGCCATGCGGTAAGGCCGGTTTGATCGCAAGGCATCCCACACATCCACCACGGCAAATATACGCGCCGCCAGTGGGATCTGGGCACCTTTCAGCCCATGCGGATACCCGCTGCCATCCCATTTCTCATGGTGGCAATAAGGGATATCCAGGGCCAGTCGCAGGTAGCGAATGGGCGAAAGCATCTCGTAGGCAAAGCTTGGGTGCTTCTTCATTATTTCCCATTCTTCAGCCGTCAGTGGGCCAGGTTTGTGCAGAACCTCGTCGGGGACGCCCATCTTGCCGATATCGTGTAGCAGCGCACCCCAGCGGACCTGCACCAGTTCCGCCTCGTTCATGCCGAAGAGCCGCGCCAGGTTTACCGTCATTTCGACTACTCTCTGCGTATGTCCTTCGGTCTCTCGGTCGCGCAGGTCGAGCGCCCGCGACCAGCCTTCTATGGTGGCATCATAAGCCAGGGTGAGTTCCGAGTTGGAGCGTTGCAGGCTCTCGAACAGCGTCGAATTCTCGATTGCAATGGCGGCCTGCCCGGCCAGGGCGTTCAGGAAATCGAACCATTCTGCATCCGGTTCATGCGTGGCGCGATGGAAGATCTCCATTACCCCCTTTACCTGTCCCTTGGTAATTAATGGCATTCCATAGTAACAAACGAAGTCCTCACCCGCCAGCAGGGTTGTCAGGAATAAGCTTTCCGGTTCATTTTTCAGGTTGGGGATCTGGACAAGCTGGCGTTCCAGGGCGGCCCGGCCGGCATAGGTCTCCCCTAAACGAACCTGAGTCTTCCGGACGGCTTTTGTGCGGAAGCCCCGGTCAGCGCCGTATTCCAGCATTTGGCTATTGGAATTCAAGATCAAAATGTCGGCTGCATCGATGCCGAGTTCTATAGTTACATGGGCAAGGATTTCTGACAGGCTGAGGCGCAGATCGAAATTTGCCGCGATGGCCCGATCAATCACGCTCAAGACTTTAAAATGATCAAGTTGCCGGCGAATCTCCTGCTCCGCCCGCTTGCGCGTGGTGATGTCGCGCGCGATCCCTTGAAAACCGATCATATCCTTACCGCTGTAGCGCGGAACGGAAATGATGTCCACATAATGTAATTTTCCGTTTTCCCCTTGCAGCGCGTATTCTTCGGCCTCCCCGACACTCTCCTGTTCCAGGATTTTTGTCAGACGCAGCCGGTATGGTTCCAAATATTTTTCCGGGATGATGTCCCAAATGCTCATTGAAAGGAATTTTTCCTTACTGAAGGCGAGTTCCCTGCACATGGCTTCATTGACCGTTAAGATCTGCCCGGATAATTCAAAGATGAAAATGCCGTCCGGGCTTTGACTGACCAGGTCGTGATATTTCTTTTCGTTCTCCTGCAATGCCACAACGATGCGCTTATGTTCGGTGATGTCACGAATATTGCATTGGATCACTTTTTCATCTCCCGCCACGTAGACATTGCTGACGAATTCCACCTGGATCAGACGCCCATCCTTTGCTTTGAGCGGCAGATTTTCGTGGCGGATGTATTCCTTCTCCTGTAATGCTTTGAATGCCACCTGGCTGGCTTCAATATCCTTGAACGCGCCCACCTCCCAGAGCTTCTTTTCCACAAACTCATCGCGTGAATAGCCCAGCATATCTATCAAATATGGATTGACATCCGTGATCGCGCCCGTCCCGGCATCCAGGATTAATATTCCATCCTGGGCGGCTTCGAACAGGCGGCGATAACGCACCTCTGATTCTTGCAACGATAGCTCGGTTGGTTCTTGCATTATGTGCTGGATGCCTTTCCTGGTTTTATCGGTCAAGCGCCTCGAATGCGCCTGATTGCCGATGTTTTAATCATATAACAAAGCCTCCCTGGCCGCATCCATCCGCCGGGGAGTTTTTCCCTCCGCCACTTGGGGGAGACCTGGTTTCTCTTTACTGGCAGCCGTAAGTAACCGTGGGCGTGCTGAACTGCCAGTCGAGGCTGAAGGCTTCGACTGAATAACTTACTGTTTTTCCTGTGGCAATAAAAACAACATCCACATACGCGGTGGAATTGGGAGGTAAGGTCGCGATGACTTGTTTATCCCGGTAGACCCGGTAGCCGGCTTCGCTGGTGGAGCGATCCTTCCAGGCCAGGTTCATGGTCATGGTCGCGCCGCCGCTTGCCAGGGCGCAGGTGTAATTATAGACAGACCAGGTGGGTGTGTTGGGTACAATGGTCATGAACACCGGCGAGGCGATCAGCGTCGGCGTGTCTGTTGGGGGATTGGCAGGCATCTCTGTCAGGGTGGCATTGACCGGCAGGGTTGCCGTAGCCAGCGGGCTGCCCGGGTTTGGGGTTGTCGAAACGGAACCACCCTGCAGGTTGCAGGAAGAAAGAACGGCTGACAGCGCAAGGGCTATCGATAAAGATTGGAAGGGTTTCAATTTTCACTCTTTGACGTAAAAGTTTTTAGATCTATCCGGAAATTATAGAAGCATCGCATTTTGATACTCTACGGCTTCACACCCTTCAGGTATGCTTCGCGACCGCAGAGCATCAAAGATCGAACTACTCCTGAATTTTTGGACAGGTTCATATTTTAATTTGGATAGGCGCTTTCTACTGCGGGATTGGCCGGCAGAGTGAAGTAAAAAAGGCTGCCCTGGCCCAACTCGCTCTCCACACCCACCTGGCCGCCCAGCTTGTCGACGATCTGGTACACGATGGAGAGTCCCAACCCGTGTCCCGGGTCGTGGACATGATCGATCTGGCTGAACGGTGTGAACAGGCGCTCCCGGGCTTTTGGCGGTACGCCCGGGCCGTTGTCACGCGCCCAGAAGCGCAGCATGCCATCCGCCTGGGGGCTGGCGCCCAGTTCCACGTGCGGCGGCCGGCCGCCATGCTTGATGGCATTGCTGATGTAGTTGGCCCACACTTCTTCGATCCAGGGCGCGTAACCGAAGGCAACCGGCCAGGCTTCCGGGAATTCGATCTGGGCCTGGCGTTCCTTGATCATATAGTCCAGGCGTTTGCGGATGTTCGCCACCACCCGGGCCATATCCACAGGTTCCACGGGCGCTTCTGCCTTGCTCACTTCGGCGAAAAGTAGCAGATTGTCTATGATCCGGTTCATTTCATATGCGCTGAAGCGGATTTGTCTCAGATAGTCCTTCAATTCCTGGTGCGTCAGATCAGGCACTTCGCTGATCAGATCCGAAGTCACCACCATGACGGTCAGCGGGTCCTTCAGGTCGTGGGCCACCATGTGGGCATATATTTCCAGTTCTTTGTTTTGAGCCTGCAGGGCTTCAGCCAGCTCTGGAAGATCCACTCCGGCCTTTGAGGCTGGAGTTTTCCATAACGTGCGGTTTCGTTCGTAGGATCTCATGGGTGCAACCTTTCTCTTATTCGAAGGTTTATCAACTTTAGATGGTACCTACCACTAAACGAAAGACCGACACATGGCCGGTTGCAGCGATGAATACCTATCAAAATAAAAGTTTCCCGGCGCCCTCTGCCGGTTGGCCGCACCTTGGATGACCGGGTATTTTTATCATACAACGAACATTGCACGGCTGCATCCATCAGCGGGGGAGTATTTGCCTCCGCCACTTGGGGGAGGCCTGCGTGGGAGTGTTTTCTGGTCGATGGGTCCCCAGGGTTTTTAGTTGAATTTCTGCCCTTGGACTGGCGTGCCGGGTGAATCGGCCAGCGCCGCCTGCACAGGTATATGAATCGAATTTTCCCTGATTGTTATATGCACCTGACTTGTTTCTTTTATGCTGGGGCGGTCTTGAACGATTAACAAAGGTACTTTTCCAAACAGGATAAAATTATTGACCATGCTTCCATACGGCCACTGGTCATTTCCCGAATAACCGTGTGCATTTAATGCCACCAAGTCAATTTTCTCCTGGTCGACGATTTCATGGATGGCCAGTGGCGCATTGTCACTGATGACCAGGTGGGTTTTTACTGCGATGGCGGCCAGGGGTGAAACCGTTTGAACCTTCTCGAGATATTGAAGGGCCTCTTCTCGATTGCGTGCTACCAAACGAGCGGATAAATCAATATCCTCCTGAGCGGGAGGCAGATGGCGGGCCATTTCCGGCGTTTTCACCACATGGACAATTTGAATTTGTGAATAATGGAAGCGCGCCAAAAGTGTGACCATTGGCAACACATATTCTGCCCGCCAGGAACCGTCCAAGGGTACCAATATTCGCCGTAAAGGGCTTTCCTGTGTTTGATACGCCCGGACGATGAGCACGGAGGTTGGTGCGTTGAGGGTTATTTTATCCGTGACGCTGCTGATCCCGCGTTTTCTCACCCCGCCGGATCCGTGACTGCTCAGGATAACCAGTTTTATTCTCTGATTGCGGGCGAATTCTGTGATCGAGTCAGCCACTGGCCCCTCCAATACGATTGCTGTTGTTCGCAAACCGGCTTTTTCAAGCCGATCAGTGATTCTTTCAAGATACAGCTTTGCTTCCGTTTTATTGATTTGCCAGTTTAATAGATCAACAAATTGTGCTGAGGCATCCGACGGGGGCTTATCCATCACATGCAGTAGCACTATTTTTGAATTAAAGGCCTGGCCTATCGCAATTACCTGCGGCAGGACGCATTCTGAAATTGGCGAACCATCCAACGGAACAAGAATTGGGTCGAACATGGCTGATCCTTTCGATTCTTCACATATTCATATCTTAAAACAAAAACTCCCTGGCCGCATCCATCGGTCGGGGAGTTCTTGCCTCCGCCACTTGGGGGAGGTAAATCAAGATACCATGTGGTTCCGCAGCGCCAGGGTGACCGCTTCGGTGCGGCTGGCAACCCTCAGTTTGGCCAGAATGTTGCTGACGTGGGATTTGACCGTGGAAGGGCTGACGGTCAGCCTGGCGGCGATCTGTGTGTTGTTCAGCCCATCCACCATCAGGGCCAGCACTTCCCGCTCGCGTTCGGTCAGGCCGATCCCTGGCCCGGCGGGTTGGGACGCGGCGTGCACCAGCGCCTGGGCGGCCTCAGGCGAGAGCGTTGAGCGCCCGCCATGCGCGGCGCGGATGGCCTGGGCCAGGTCCTCCGCGGAAACATCCTTGAGCAGGTAGCCGATTGCCCCGGCCTGCAGCGCACTCTGTACCAGGATCTCATCTTTGAAGCTCGTCAGTGCCAGCACCTGGGTATTGGGCGATTGGCTTCGGATCAGCCGTGTGGTGGTGGCTCCATCCATTTCCGGCATTACCATATCCATCAGTACCACATCTGGCTGGAGTTGAGCGCACAGTTCAATGGCGACCTGCCCGTTGGCGGCCTCCCCGGCCATCTCCAGATCGTCGAAAACCTTCAGGAAGGTTGCCAGGCCGCGCCGCACCATGGTATGGTCGTCAACTACCAGTACTCGGATTTTTGGTGAAGAAGATGTTGTCATCGGTTCTCCTTTTGCGGAGTTCCCGGCCAGAGCAATCTCACTTCACTGCCGTGCCCGGGCCGGCTGGTAACCGTCAAGTCCGCTCGCACGGCATCAGCGCGCTCGCGCATCATGCTCAGACCATAATGGCCAGGTGCGCTGGCTTCGCTGGTATCGAAGCCCTGGCCATCATCCCGAATATGCATTTCCACCGAGCGGACCGCAATTTGCTGGGGTGCACCGGCTTTCGCAACGGCAATGGTGCTATCTACCGCCGTGCCCGCCTCATATTGCAAATCGATCTCCACCCGGTTTGCTCCGGCATGTTTGGCGATATTATTGAACGCCTCCTGGCAGATGCGGTAGAGTGCCACCTGGATCTCTGCGGGGAGCACATGTTCCCCGGCAATATTTACGCTGACCGGCACATTTGTCCGCCCGGTGAAGGCATTGGCCAGTTGGCGCAGCAGGTCACCCAGGCTGCTGTCGGTCAATACAGATGGCCGCAGCTCCGCCAGCAGTTCGCGCATTTCGGCCAGCGCGCCACGGGTCAGCCGGCGCAGATCTTCCAGCGATTGGCGCGCCTGCTCCTGGTCCCGCTCCCACAGGCGCGGCAACACTTCAGCGATCAGACCGGCCGAGAAGAGCGATTGGTTGACGGCATCATGCAGGTTCTGCGCCAGGCGCTGGCGTTCCTGCAGCACAGCCAGGGCCCGGGCATTTTCATATAATTCCGCATTGACCATGGTGATGGCCACCTGGTCGGCCATCGCAAGCGCCAGGGCAGCCTGGTGGGGCGTGAAATAATTCCGCCGGGCATGCGCAACCCCCAGCCCGCCCAGGATGCGGCCTTTTACAGCCAGTGGCACCCACATCCAGGCCCGCACGCCTTTTAAAAGCTCTGCGGCATGCCCGTTCAACAGGCTGTGCAGGAATAACGCATCCGGATCGGAACTGGTCACATCCGCGATGCGGATCGGCCGGTGGCCGTTGAACAAGACCCGCAAAGTTTCGGGTCCCTCCAAACGCACCTGGAAGGGTGCGGCCTTTTCCAACACCTCTGGTCCGCGTACAGCCAATGCGGTCAGCGTCGAGTTCGCTTAATCCGAAAAGCCCGGCATGCGTGTAATCGATGATCTCGCGCAGCTGGTCCAGGATCAGCCCGGGTTGGAGTTCCAGTGTGGATGCCAGGCTGTGCGAGATCTCCAGCAGGGTGGTTTGCTCGCGTGTACGGGCCTTTACGCGCTCGTGTAGCTGCTTTTCTGCCTTCATTCGCAGGCTCACATCCCGCACCACGCCCAGCAGGCACGCCCGGTCCTCATAAATCAATGCCGTCGCGTGCCACTCGGTTGGAAACGTGCTGCCATCACAGCGCACATGGATTACGTGGGTGTCGAAGGATGTGCCGGTTTGGAACGCCCGCAGGAAGTTGCTGAAGGTACGCTGGCTGTCGGGGTGGATGAATTTCTTGGGGAGCATTCCAATAAAATCATTGCACGTACAGCCTTGCAGCGCACAGGCTGCCGGGTTGGCCCTCAACACGAGTCCGGTTTTCTGGTCGGCGATGATCAACCCATCCGCGGCGCTTTCAAAGATATTCTGATACAAAGGAAGTGAATTATGGTTATCCATACAACCGCTATTAATTAATTGTACTGCAAAACACATCAATTGTATGTCAATTTCAGCCTAGCACAACCCGCAACTCGTGCAGCTGACCATCCTTCACCAGCACCACCAGGTTGCCTGGCAGTGCATTTCCATCCAGCCAGATATGCCGTACCCCGCGACAAACTCCCGCAGGGTTCTCCACACTTATCTTGTAATGGCTGGTTCCGAAGCAATAATCCACTTTAAAGCCCGGCCAATTCCCGGGGATGCAGGGGTCGATCTTTAACGTGTTCCCCAGCCGGCTGAGGCCCAGGATGGCTTCTATGCCCAGTCGGTACATCCAGCCGGCCGAGCCGGTATAGCCGGTCCAGCCGCCGGTGCCGGTCAGCGGAGGTTGGCTGTAGATGTCGGCGGCAATCCCGTAAGGCTCCACCATGTAATGGCGCATTTTTTCGGGCGTATCGGCGTGATTGACGGGGTTCAACATGCGGAACAGCGCCCCGGCCCGCTCGCCCTGCCAGAGTTTGGCAAAAGCCCAGGCCATCCAGATGGCGGCATGCGTGTACTGGCCGCCATTTTCGCGCACGCCCGGCGGATAGCCCTGGATATAGCCAGGGTCACGCGTGGTTTTATCAAAAGGTGGCGCCAGTAACAGGACCAGTTGGTCGGCCTCCCGTACCAGCAACCGGTCGACAGATGCCATGGCCTGCGCTGCCCGCTGCGGGTCGGCTGCATCTGATAGCACCGCCCAGGATTGTGCGATCGAATCGATCCGGCATTCGTTGTTGTCGTTCGAACCCAGGCGGCTACCATCATCGTAGAAAGCGCGCAGGTACCAGTTTCCATCCCAGGCGCTTTTATCGAGCGCCTGTGCCAGGTGTTTGGCGCGTTGGAGATACGCTTCGGGGTCCGCTTGCCTGCGCAGGCACAGCCCGGCAAAACGGGTCAGGCTGGCATGCAGGAACCAGCCCAGCCAGATGCTCTCGCCGCGCCCATTCACCCCCACCCGGTTCATGCCATCGTTCCAGTCTCCTGCCCCCATCAGCGGTAAACCGTGCGGGCCGGAGGTGCTGCCCTTCTCGATGGCCCGTCGGCAATGCTCAAAAAGGGGATATGCCTCAACTGTCGCTTCGAATTGGGCATACCGTTCCGCCTCGCCCACTTTGAGCGGGTCCGCTTGCAGGAACGGGATCTTTTCATCCAGGATGGAATCATCGCCGGTGGCGGCCACATACTCGGCGGTGACGTAGGGCAGCCAGAGCAGGTCATCCGAAAAGCGCGTGCGCACCCCCCGCCCGGAAGGCGGATGCCACCAGTGCTGCACGTCGCCGGCTTCGAACTGGCGGCTGGCTGCCAGCAGGATGTGTTCGCGCGCCAGCGCCGGAAGGGTGTGCAGCACGGCCAGCACATCCTGGAGTTGGTCCCTGAACCCGAAAGCGCCACTGGATTGGTACAGTGCCGAGCGTCCCCACAGCCGGCAGCTGATGGTCTGGTAGAGCAGCCAGCGGTTGAGCATCAGGTCCATGCCGGGGTCGGGCGTTTCGACCGTGATGACATTCAGGATATCATCCCAATGCTGGTGGACTGCCTGCCAGAGATGCTCAACCTCGCCGGGCGCCTGGATCTGTTGGATCAACGCCAGGCTTTCTGCACGGTCCGCCCCTTCGCCAATCAGGAAAAAGACTTCCTCGATCGCACCCGGGGCCAGGTCAACGTGCAGTTGGATCGCCGCACACGGGTCCAGCCCGGCGTTCACCTTGCTTGCCAACCCGATCCGCCCGAGCGCGGCCGGGCTGCGCAGGCTGCCCATGCGCCCCAGGAACTCCGTCCGGTCAGCCGTCACGCCATGTAATTCTTTACTGGCAGCCAGGAACGCCACACGCTGGGCGAATTCGGTGTTGTACGGATTGGTAGCCAGCAGGGCATGCTGGTCGGGGACGAACTCCGGCATGATATAGGATTGCTGCGTGGCGCGCGTGATACCCAGTACCCATTCGGCGTAATATGTGATCGTGACACGCCGTGGACGCTCCCACAGGTTTTGCAGGTGTAGCTGCGCAATCTTGACCGGCGCATCCGGCGCCGCAAACAGGCGCAGGTTTTGGTTCAGGCCATGGCTCTGGCTCTCGAAGACAGAATAGCCGGCGCCGTGGCGGACCAGGTGGTTTGTATCTGCCCCGGCGGGCAGGAGTGTTGGGCTCCAGACCAGCCCGGTCTCCTCATCCCGCAGATAGAGCGCCTCACCTGGCAGGTCGGTAACCGGGTCGTTATGCCAGGGGGTCAGTCGGTTCTCGCCGCTGTTCTCCGCCCAGGTATAACCCGCACCCGTTTCTGAGACCATGAAGCCAAAATGCGGGTTGGCGATGACGTTGATCCACGGGTGTGGCGTATTTTTCCCCGGCTCCAGGTGGATGACGTATTCCCTGCCATCCGGGCTGAATCCGCCCAAACCGTTATCCATTAATAGATCCTTTGGAATTGGCAAGGGCGCACTCGGCTCGGCGGCTTGTGCGATCGAAATTGCCGGGTTGAACTCCGGCAGGTTGGTGGGTTGGACGGTCAATCGTAGTGCATGTTCGGCCAGCGTCCCACCCTTTTCATCCAAAATAACGCCTGCCACTGTTTCGAACATGATTTGATCGGCGTGCGTTAGTTGGTCGGTACGCAGCACGAAAATCCCTTCCCGTTGGTTCAGCCAGATCTCGGCACCCAGGCGCCGTACCTGGCGCAGGATGGCGTTGTGCAGGTCCAGGGCGTAACCGGTATCCTGATCATTCAAGATGACCAGGTTGATCGGCACATGCCGGGTATGCCAGTAAAGGAAGGCTTGCAGGGCCTCGATCAGCAGGGGACTTTCACCTTCGTGGATGCGCAGCAGGCAAATGGGGTAATCGCCGGAAATGCCGAACGGCCATAAATTGGGCTGCCCCTGCACGTTTTGCGCCAGGATGTGCGGCGCGGCGCGCAGCGTCTCCACCGGGTAAAGCAGGGCCGATAATAGGCGCTCGATGGCCTCCACGGCCTTGGCAGTCAATCCCGCCTCGAGCAACTCTTCCTCGCTGCGAGCCTGGGCATCGTCAAAAGCATGATAGATGGCTTGTCCGGAGCGATAATGCGATAACTTTTCCAGTCCTTCGCTGCGGGTGGGGGCAGCCAGGGTCAGGAAGGTGACCCTGGTTTTTCCATGCGGCTTCAGTTCAATTTCCTGCGACAGCGACATGATCGGGTCGGGTGTCCGCCCGATGCTCTCTGAAATAGGCCGGTTTGCAGTTTGCAATGCCAGCGGGCGGCGCGCTGTTTGCGCCCTGCCCAGGAAAGCCATGCGGTCGCTCTCGTGCTGGCCGGTCACCCTGCGCCCAAATTCGATCAGCATCCCATGGATCAGGACAACCGGTTTTTCGTCCGCAGAACGACGGCGTCGTTGGAACAACAGTGCATTTTCCTGGGGCAGGTATTCACTCTCAATGAAAAGTTTGTTGAAGGCCGGATGGCTCCGGTCGACCGCCTGAGGTGCCAATACCACTTCGCCGTAACTGGTTATTTTCAGCCGTCGGTAGTGGTTGCTCTCGTTCAGGATGTTTACCCGCCGGATCTCGACCCCATCTATGCTGACGGTGATCCCTGTGCGCAGGGAAATACCATGGTCCGAACGTTGGAACTCCACCTTGTGCGGATAAAAGAACACTTCCTGGCTCTCCGGTTCACATCCCAGCGGTTGGCAGGTGGCCGACCAGAGCTCCCCGTTGTCAAGGTCCTGTATATAGATCCACGTGCCCCATCCGTCCAGGGAAGTGTCTGGCTGCCAGCGCGTCAGCGCCAGCTCGCCCCACTGGCTGTATCCGCCTCCGGCGTTGGTGATCAGTACGCTGGTGTTGCCCTGCGCGAGCACATGCAACTGCGGAATTAGGCTATCCACCGGCACCTGCCAGGGTGCACTGTTGACAATGCGTGGCCGCTCGGGCAAATCCGCCACTTCGTCTGCATGGGGATATTCGATGGGCGGGTTCTGCGGGATCTTTTCCTGTAGCAGCAATTCCACGCTCTGGATGCGCTCATCCGCATGGAACCGCCGCACCATAATTTCATCCGACAGGTAGTTGCAGGTGGCCAGCAGGATCATGCCCTGGTGGTGTGCCATATAGGATTGAACGATGGCGTGCGCCTGGCCAACTGCCAGATGCGTTTTGGTGTAATCAATTGCCTCGTAAAAACCAAAACGCCCGAGCATATCCAGGCTATCCAGGCGTGCCATGTTCTTCAGCACGGCCTGTGGCTGCAGCGACAGCCCCAGGATCGAAGCATAGGGTGCGATAACCAGATCGTTTTGCAGCTCGCGTTTGTAGCCCAGCTCAGGCACGCCAAAAGCCTGGTACTGGTAGTTTAGATTGACATCGAAGGCAAAATAACCTGATTCGGAGATGCCCCAGGGCACTTGCTGTTTCTGCCCATACCGCACCTGTGTCTCCAGTGCGGCGTAACAGCTATCCGAGAGAAAGGTCCCGGGGTAGTTTTTGGTAAACAAGGTCGGCATAAGATACTCGAACATGGTGCCGTTCCAGGATAGCAATACCTGCTTTCCGTTCACCTTTGTCACCGGTCGTCCCAGGTGTTGCCAGTGACTTTGCGGTGCATCGCCCTTGGCTATCGCGATCAGGCTGGCTATCCGCGCTTCGGAAGCCAGCAGATCGTAATAACTGGGGTCGAGCCGTTCGGTGTTGACGTTGTAGCCGATGTGGAAGACCTGGCGGCGTTCATCAAATAAAAAGCGAAAATCCATCGCGCTCATGGCGGCGTTCGCCTGTCCGGCCAGGTCCCGGAAACCGATCAACAATGGCTGCACGGTCATCCGCGCCGAAGATAGACCATCCTCCAGCTTTTTGCACCAAGCCAATGCAGTACCATTTTTGGGCAGTACCGGGATACCCTCACCCTGCAACTGCGCCTCGCAGGCCTTTAAAGCAGTTCTGATCCGGCCATATACCGCTTCTGCCTGTCCCAGCGTGGGCAGTGCAGCCGGCAGGCTATCGCGTAATTCCAGCCAGACGGGCATTTGCGTGAATTCGACCGGTACGGTCTCCAGCAGGCTGAGCCAGGGCGCGAACAGATCCAGGCTGCGTTGCATATCTTGCAGTTGATGATGCATCAAGTCGAGATAGAGTTGCAGTTCGGTCAGCGCTTCGGAATTGAGATTGGGGTTATTCTCAAGCAATTCCAACAGCTGGCGGGAGACTTTCTCCCAGCCCTCGCCTGACAGCCAGGTCAGCGTCCTTATCCACGCCTCCGGCCGGTTCTGGATCGAGCTGACACGTTCATAGATGCCTGTCAACTCTCCTTCAAAAGATTCCGTGGAATGCGGGTTGTTTTTTTCCAGCCCTTGCAACGATTCTGCCAGGATGTCCATGATGACGAGTAGCCCCTGCCATTGCTGGTCGCCCAGCAGTGGCGCATCCACCAGGGCCAGGCAACCCTGTTTGAGCGTGATCAGGCAGGCAGCCAGGTTGCCGCTATCCACGGTGGAAATGTAGCGGGGTGGCAGCGCGGCCATCTTTTCCGAGTCATACCAGTTCAATAAATGCCCGCGGTAATGTTCCAGGCGGTCCATGCTCTCCAGGGTGGAGCGTAGGCGTACGGCCAGCTCAGGCAAACCCATGTAGCCCAGATCGAAGGCTGATAATGTGGATACCAGGAACAGGCCGATGTTGGTCGGCGTGGTGTAGTGCTCCACACTGCCGCGCGGCGACTCCTGGAAGTGGTCGGGAGGTAGCCAGTGGTCGTTCGGGCCAGCAAACTGCTCGAAGAATGCCCAGGTGCGGCGTGCCAGCCGGCGCACCTGCCGGCGCTGAGTCTCTGTAAGCGGTGTGCTGGTGTGGACTATCGGCCGGCTGAGCGCCGAGGCTATTTGTGGAGCGATCAACCATGCTACCAGCACGGGCATCGCTACCCATAGCGCGCCCGGATGGAAAAGTATGCTGGCAATCCCAAGTAGAAGGGTCAGAACCAGGGAGCCTGTCATGGCTACCCAGGTTTCGTAACGCTTGTTCAATCCAAACGAACGGGCCGCGTTCGCGGCTGTTGTCCATTGCAGCAGGTTCCTGCGCGCAACCAGCAGGCGCACCAGTGTGGTAATAATGGCATCCAGCATGAGCAGCGCTTCGTAAGGCAGAAAAACGATGGCAAGCCCCCAGCGGGTCAGTGGCAGCCGGGCTGGTTCGAAAATGATTTTGAGCGTCAGATGCCCGAAATTATGCTGTATATCCCAGATGGTTTGCGCCGCGATCGGCAGACCCAAAGGCAGCAGTACCAGCAAAGTCCAGGCCAGCGGCGGGCCGGGCAGGATCAGCCAGCCGGCTGCCAGCAGCGCCACCAGCGTGGGCGGTAGCAGGCTGCGCCGCAGGTTGTCGAAAACCTTCCAGATATCAATGGTGGCTAACCGGTTACGGGCAATTCCGCTTTCGGTGCGAACGTAGGGGAATAACCAGGGGATTAACTGCCAATCGCCGCGGATCCAGCGTCGCAGGCGTTGGGCATATCCCAGGTAACGCCCTGGAAATTCCTCATACAAGACAATGTCTGTGACCAGTGCAGCCCGCCCATAAATCCCTTCGAACAGGTCATGGCTGAGCAGGGTATTCTCGCGTACCTGCCCGGACAGGCTGCGCTCGAAGGCCGCCACATCATAGATGCCTTTTCCAACGTAACTGCCTTCACCAAATAGGTCCTGGTATACATCCGAGACGGCAAAGGAGTACAGGTCAAACCCGGCGTTCCCGGAGAAGATTTGCGAAAAGCGCGAACGATTCGCACTGGTTGGCTTGGTGGCCACGCGCGGTTGCAGCACAGTGTACCCAGCCACCACCGAGCAGCCGTCTTCGGCGAATTCCGCCTGGTTCAGCGGGTGCGCCAGAGTGGCCACCAGCCGGGCTGCGCTGCCTTGTGGCAGGGAGGTATCTGCATCCAGCGTGATCACATATTTGAAATCATGGATAATTTCCGAATTCCCCTCCTGCGTTGTATAAGATGTTTCACCCAGGCCAAGCAGCAGGCGGTTGAATTCCGCCAGTTTGCCGCGCTTGCGCTCCCAGCCCATCCAGACCCCTTCCGATGCGTTCCACTCACGCTGGCGGTGGAATAAATAGAATGGACATCTGTGTGGGTACTTTTTGTTTAACGCTGCAATGCCTGCCTTTGCCAAAGCAAGCAGACTGTCATCTTCTGGCATGAGCTGCGCCGCAGCATCACTGAAATCGGTCAGCAGGGCATAGGTTAATTGCGGGTCCGGGTTGGAAAGATACCTGAGTTCCATCTCTTGCAGGAGGTGGTTGGTTTCACCGGCGTTTTCCAGCAGGGCTGGGACGACTACCATGGTACGGTGGCCGGCTGGGATGCCCTCCGAAAAATCCATGCGCGGCAGGCTGACTGGTTTGATGGTATGGGTCACATTCCAGTTTACCAGGCTGATGGCTGCCTCCATCGCTAAACCAAGCCCAAGCACCCCCGCCAGGATGATCTGGGCGAGCGAGCCGCCCGCCAGCCTGGTATAGGCTAGTAGTCCCAGGACAAATACTAGCGAAAAGAAAGCGATACTGCCCAGATAGGTGAAGGTGGGGCGGACCAGCAGCGTGCGCCTGAACCGCACGCCGGCTTCCGGCTGGTAGTGCAGGCTGGTTTCGAGCATGGCTCGCCCTGCATCCAGCAGGTAAAAACCCACGTGCCCTTTTCGCCCGGCGATCTTGTTATCCATACCGGCCGCGAATGTAATAGCAGTTTGCGCCACTTGCTCTTCGCTGAAGGCGGAGTGGCGGCTCAGTTCCTCGATGACGCTGCGATAACTGTTGCGGGTGTCAAAATCCATGCTTGTATAGATCCCCGCCGGGTCTTCTTGCAAGATCTTTTCTACCCGGCTGGTCTTCTCGAAGAAGTCTTTCCAATCGGCGGCGGAGAGCAGGCGCAGGCTGATGAAACAGTTGGCAACGATCGTTTCGTTTTCCGGCGAGGCATCGACCTGGCCATGGGATGTGGGAGTAGTTCCAGCACTGGAAAGGTCCCGACTGTTATTGTCGGGAAGGGGCGAGCTAGTCCCGGCACGAGAACCGGGCTGCGTATCCATCCCGGTCAGTTCGGATGTGGCGGAAACCAATCGTTCCAAAATCCCGATCCGCAGCATGGTTGGCAGCGCCCACAGTTCCCCGATCGTCAGGGGCGTGACCTGCTGGTATTCATGCACAAACGTGGCGGTTTGATTCAGATCGATCTGGCTCTGGCAGTACTCAGCCCATTCCCACGCCAGCCCAAAAATGCGCGGAAGTCCCGGCTCCAGCCTGGAAGTTCGGCTTAATTTTGGTAATTGGTCGAGAAAACCGGGTGGCAGGGCTTCAGAGATCTGGTGGAAAGTTTGCTTGATCACGTAGAAATTATCCAGCATCCATTCCCCGGCGCGTGAAACCGGCAGGTCCTTGGATGGCACGCCTTTGAAGAATGCATTGGCATCCCGCAAAGCCTGTTCCCAGCTTTGCAGGCGTTCCAGGAGATCGGATTTTTGATGGCGGGCTGGCTCTAGCGAGTGAGTTTCGGCCAGCTGGCGCGCAAATTCTCTTAGCCGGGTTTCTGGATCCGGACGAGCTGCTTCGGATGGAATGATCTGCGGTGCGACCTGCATATGCTAATGCTCCGGGCGTTCCCGGATTGTCTGAACGGGCGCGGTTGTATCTTGTTTGCCTGGCAGATCCTGCACGATCAGCAGGGGTACCTTGCCATACAGGATGAAATTGTTCACCATGCCGCCATATGGCCATTGCTGGTTTCCCGAATACCCATGGGCGCTCAGTGCCACCATATCCATGTGTTCCTGTTCTGCTAATTGGTGCAGTGCCACAGCTGTATTGTCGCTGGTAAGGAGATGTACCTGCACAGGGATGCCCTCCAGGATGGAGCGCGTTTTCATCTGTTCGAGATAACGCCCGGCTTCTTCCTGGTTGCGCGCCACCACCCGGTTGGACAGATCGATATCTTCAGGCAGTGGGGGCATTTGGCGCGCCATTTCAGGCGTCTGTACCACGTGTACGAGATGGATTTGCGATTTATGGAAACGTGCCAGTTGGGTGACGATCGGAAGCACGTTTTCAGCGCGCTGGGAACCATCCAACGGCACCAGGATGCGTTGGTAAGCCGGGATGTCCATTAATGTACCTGCCCGGATATCGTGTTGGTATGCCCGCACGATCAGCACCGAAGTCGGCGCGTTCAGGATTATTTTTTGTGCAATGTTGGATATGCCCCATTTTGACTGACCGGTATGCCCGTGGCTGCTCAAAACGATCAATTTCATACCCTTATTTTGGGCGTATTCCGTGATCCCTTCTGCCACCAACCCTTCCAGTACCGTTGCCTGGGCACGGATTCTGGCTTCTTCCAGCCTGATGCGGGTCTTTTCCAGGTAGAGCGTTGCCTTGGTTTTATTGATTTGCCAGTTCAGTAGATCAAATATTTGTGCTGGCGTGCCGGCCTGGTTCTTTTCCAGCACGCGCAATAGGGTGATCTCTGCATCAAACGAACTGGCGATGGCAATGCTGTGCGGCAGCACGCATTCAGCCAACTGGGAACCGTCCAATGGGACCAGGATAGGATCGAACATGGTACCTCTCATCTAATAATCCCCGGCTGTATCCATCGACCGGGGATTGTTTGCCTCAATCAAATGTTGGAGGCCGGGGTTAGGGTTGAATAGTCAGCTAGCGGTGTAATATCAGGATCACAGTTTCAGCGCGGCTGGCAACGCTAAATCGCGCGGTCCTTCGATAACGAATTTCTCGGCTCACGAAGCGAGCCCGTTGCAGCAAAACGCAAATTATCAGGACCAGCGTCTGTGGATTGGGAAGCTCGGTAGAGCCTCAATTTGTAGCTTATCAAGCTTCAGGAACACAGTATTCTCGTGCGTTTCGCCCAGAGCAGAAAGAGGGATGATCACATCCTTCTTCCCCCACAGATGACCTTCCCGCATCACCAAATGGGTAATGTAACCGTTCTCAGGGTTGACCACAAATTCGTCAACTTTACCAACATAGCCATCTTTGGCCTCTACCTTTGTGCCACGCCGCACGGTCAATTCTCCTGACGGAATCTGTTGTTGCTCCACGGCTACTTGCACTGTCCTGCTATAAGAAACATACGGCGAGTAGTATGATCCCATCCCGCGCATCCCACCTCCCATACCATAATTCATTCCGGGTGCGATCTCTTTAATGAAGGTCGTTTCAATAAACGGCTCCATCTTCTCAAGCTCTGCCCTGCTGCAGCGCAGATGGATCGTTTCGGCGATCGTTTCAGTCACTAAATCAATCGGCACAATGTATTCTGTGTTGGGAGACGAATTCTCTTTCACCACTAAATGGGTCACCTTGTCAATCACCGGGTTTATCAGTACATACTCTGAGTGCCCACAAACACCATCCGTACACTCCACAGGAGCTTGTAAAGGAATTTCCATCTTGCCCATCCATAAAAAAATTATTCGGATTTCAACATGATATCCGCTTGATATGGCTGGAATACCAGCCAGTAATCCATCATACGCTAAACACGCCTCCGCCGCATCCATCTGCCGGGGAGTGTTTTCCTCCGCCAGTTGGGGGAGGCCGGGCGGGTTCAAGCCTTGGCAGGCTTATGGAACCAATTCTGCATTTTGGCTCCCAGGCTTTTCTGTTTCTGCAACTGTTCTGTAATTTGCCAGTACGTAATTCTCTCGCCACACTCACAATTTATGGATTGCCTGTCGGAACCCTGCCGTTTGGCTGCATCTTCGATGATCGGGTTGTTCGAAATTATTCTCTTGCAATGATGGCAAGTAATTTGGTTGTCCATATTCTTTTCTTTCCTGGCGTCGATTTCCTTTATGCCATCATCTTATAACAAACACTCCCCGGCCGCATCCTTCGGTTGGGGAGTGTTCTGCTCCGCCACCTGGGGGAGGCCCGGGTGGGCACCGGCTGGTTACGCAACGCCAGGGAGACGGCTTCCATCCAACAGTTGTTGCATACCGTGAGATAACAAACACTCCCCGGCCATTGACATTGCCAGGGGAGTGTTTATCTCCAAATCTTAGGGGAGGGGCTCAGGCCTTCGTGACGCCGGCCGTCTTGCGAGCTTCTTGCTTCATGCGGCGAATATGTGTGCGCTTGCTCTTGGAAGCTCGTTTGGGTTTTATCGTACCCGGCTTGTCTGTCTTGGTTGCCATGGAATCAACTCCTTCTACCGTTCAATAGATTCCACCGGCCGGATGGAAGCGGGTACATATCATACTACACAATCTTCTCTCCGGCGCATCCACCGGGTGGGGCTTGTTAGGGCTTTCCCAAAATTAGGGCCGAATAGCATTTCGCTGCCGACTATCGGAAAAATGCATTTGGAGATTTCCACACCTGGCGGTCTCCGAATGCCCAGTCTTCCCAGGTATTACCAATGGGTCATTTCCTAGGCTTTTTATTCCAAGAATTATGCTATATACTATCTTAATTATCAAATACTCAACAAACATAAGGAGTTATGAATGAGCGTTGAACAGGTTGCCCGTGATTTCATTTCCTGGATGTCTGACACAAATAAAGTTCAAACTATGCTGACCGCAGATGCCATGGCCAGCGGGGGCGTGCTGCCGCAGGCCATGCCGGCGCGGGAAGCTTTTAATGTGATCGCTGCTATGAACGCGGCTTTTCCCGACCTCAAATTTGTAGTTGACCAGGTCACTGCGAATGGCAATCAAGCCTGGGTCAAAGCCACTATCACCGGCACCCAGACTGGCACGTTGAATGTACCCATGCCGGGCTTTCCGCCCCTCCCGCCCACCGGGAAAAAGGTCTGGGCCAAGGATGCTTTCATCGTTACAGTCCAGGCTGATAAAGTTTCACATTTGCAAATAGATTCGCCCGCCGACGGGGGCATTCCTGCTGTGCTGGTTCAATTGGGCGTTAAGATGCCGTCCATGTAATGCTTTCTTCGGAAATTTCTCTAATTCACCGCAGGGCTCGCTGAGACCGCAGCGGAGCATGGGGGTAGCAAAGCGGCCTCCGCGCACTCTGCGGTGAAAATTATCAGTCAAGGCGGACCTATGGGTCCGCCTTGTGGTTGCTTCCGATGTAGAATCAATTCAAAGATTATTGAAGAACCGCATTTTCCTGAATTTTCAGATCGGTCCCTGGTTTGAACGGAGGAAACCCCATTTACAGTTCTTCCAAAATTTCCATTTTCTTCTGGTCAAATTCCTGCTGGCTAATCAGGGCTGCATCGAGCATATTCTTTAACTCCAGCAACCTTGCCTGGTTGGCGCCGTTTTTTTCACTTGCCTTGCTTTCGATTGCTGCTTTTGAGATGAACTCCAGGGAAAGAACTTTATCCCTGCTATCCCATCCTTCTGCAGTGCTTTTAACGTCATTACAGTAATAGATGGCATACACATCTCCCCTGGTCATAATATCCAGAAGATCTTTCTTGACAATAAAGCCTTTTTTATCTGCATGCAGGATGTAATGCACTTCTGCTGCTGCATGATAATCCCATTTTTCTCCATCGATCGAGATGGGTGCCTGCAATTTATAGAAGAAATATTTCTTTGGAGCGAACAAACCCTTAAACAATCTCTTTTTTTGCGCCTCGGAATATTCGCCATTCCGGTTTGCTTCCAGGTCGGCTTCATCAAATTTGAAAAAATCCATCAATTTTTGGTCTTGCATTTTTACCTCCGTTGGTGTTATTGGGCTTTTGAGATGAGTTCTGCCGACAGAATGATCCCCTCGCTGTCATCGTAATAAACGTCGTAAGCATCTTTTTCGCCCTTGATGGACCGCTTTACCCCTTTCTTCATCGACCCCTTGTAATCGTAGTAAACCGCGTACATATCGCCCTGGCTCATAACATCCGGTAGGTCTTCATCCACGTTGAATTGCTTGCCGCCGATGTGCAGGTAAACACCCGTCTTGAAATGGCCGTGTTCGCCGACGAATTCCTCTCGAACGATATTGACCGGCCCCTCCACTTTCTCGAGGCTATCCCCGGAAAGATCCGTTTGTGTTCCCCTCCCACCAAGAGACAATAGGTTGGCGAGGCCGCTATTTTCGAATCTCTTTTTATCCTTCAAGATATCATTCTTCTGCTTTTCGGAAAAATCGCCGTTGCGATTGGCTTGCAGATCGTCTTCATCGAAATGGAAATAATCCTGCAATTTTTGGTTGTCCATTTTATCCTCCGTTCCGTTAAAGTTAATTTCTATACTTTATTTATCTCCATTGGTATATTATATGCGTGTGCCCACCCTCCCCGTGCACTCTTAAGTCCTATCCGAAAATCACTGCCGACCTGATCAAATGCGCTCTTCTCCTGAATCAAATGGTTAACAAAAAATCCCCCGTGCGGGGGGATTTTATAAATAGATTGGAGCAAAAATATCCAACTGTTGCCAACTGCGCCGGACGCATCTCAATGAATCGCGCGCTTCAATTCCTGCAGGAAATCCTGGATGTATCTTTGATACATCCCCCATCGATCCCCGATGATAAAGGGTTGTGAGGTGGTGCTGACTTTCACGGTGGTGTTAGCTCCCACTTCTTCGAAGGAGATCGTCATCGGTGTGCTTGCCAGGTAAAAATTGGGCTTGACGCTGGTGACGAAACTGCCGTCCTCGCTCTCTTTTGTATTCTTATAGATCGGATTGGCTGCCAGGATGTTGCGGGTTTGTGCAGTCAAGATGGCTCTGTCAATGCTGAAAGTTGCTTCGCCCTGTCGTCTGACGGTCATGTCTTGCGCTCCTCTCAGTCGGTAGCTATAGCACACTGATAATAAAACTATTTATATCACCTTTTAGCTTCGCTGGCATCGTAACTACCAGTTCTTAAACAAGGAAGGGGATCGGGGTGTTTGCAGTCGGCTTTGCCGAACGCAAACATTCCCAAATTCGCCCCTATAGTTTTCGTTCTTCCAGCCAGGCCAGGATCCGTTCCGCCACAGTCTGCCAGCCTGGCTCTAGCATCATGTCATGCGCCATATCTGGGAAGATCTGGGGCTGCGTTCCGTACGCGCGTGCTGTCGCATTAACTTCAGCAGGGCTGAAAATGGCGTCCTCTGTTCCACCCAGGACGAGCATTGGCGTCTTTACCCGGCCAGGTTTGGGCAGGTTGAACAGGATCATATCCAGAAAGCCCAGGTAGGACTCGTCTTGCAGCCTGTCTGCATAGGCCCGCACCTGTTCTTCCGCCAGCCCTCCCGAGAAGAAGGCTTCGCGCGCCAGTCGCGGAGTGGCCACCAGCGGATACATGCTCAACGTCAGGTTGGCTTTCGCGAAGAGGAACGGATGCCGCCCGGCGATCCGCAGGGTCGGACCCCCCACTCCGTTGGGTGGAACGGCTGCCAATAACACCGCCCCTGGAGCCGGGTATTTCTCCAGGTACTTCTGGACCACCAGGCCGCCCATCGAATGGCCAATCACAACCGGCGGGCAGGCGAATTTCTGCGCAACTTCGGCCACATCTTCAACGAAATCGGCAATACGCATGCCGCGCAGATTGCCACGACCGTCACTGTTACCGTGTCCGCGCAGGCTGAGCGCATGCGCGCTGAAGCCGTGGCTGGCGAAGAAATCGAGAAAATGAACCTCCCAACACCAGGCCCCATGCCAGGCACCGTGCACAAACAGGAGTGGCGTAACATGCCGGCTCTCGGCCGGGTATTTGGAGATGATTTCCAGATTCATGGTGATCCTTTTATGGAGAATTTAAATTGCCTTTCTTTACAGCTCCACTTCTTCCCCGCGCACAATCGCATCCACGATCTCAGCCGCGTCCGAAAGGCTGGTGTTGCCGGTGATCTCCCGCACCATATTGACAGCCCTGATCCTCTCGCCAGAGCGGGCCAGCGCCAGGATCTTGCCAATGTTCGCATCATAGGGAAACGGGGCAGAGGCCGGTGCCCGGACTGCGGCGGGAATTTCGACGGTGCTCTGGCAGTAGGAACATTTCATGCTGCTCTGCCCCTGGGGCGGGTCGAGCGTGGCTCCGCAAGCCGGGCATTTCAGGGTTTGGACATCTTCGGGCATAGTTCCTCCCGCTCGGAATGTGCAGAAAATGAAAGATAATGGTGGGCCCGGCAGGAGTCGGACCTGCGACCAAACGATTATGAGTCGTCTGCGCTAACCACTGCGCCACGGGCCCCGGTGGCGAAATTATAGCATGACTATCTTGCCACTGTCACGTTAAAAAATTTCTCACCACCAAAATCACCAAGGAGCATGAAGGAAAAGTTTTTTTCTTTGAATAGTTCTTATCTTTTCCTTCGTGTCTCTTCGTTGTTAAAAATCTTTTCTGACCGATATATGAAAGTCTATCTCCCCCTGACCACATATAAATACAAAATGATCAGGTTGATCACGAACTGGCTGGCAATGAACGCGATCGTCACGCCCCGCACCACCTTGCGCGCCAGCGGCTTCTGCAGGAATGCTAGCCCGGGAAAAACCGCGCTCCCTTCAGTAGCGGATGGGAACAGGAATGCCCCGCAGTACAAAGGCACCACCACCGGCAGCATATACTGGAAGTTCTTCATCGCCACGAAATAGGCCAGGAAAAAGACCGTTGCCGCGCTCCAGGCCAGCAGGATGCGGTTGAGATATTTCCTGCTTCCCATCAGGGAGCCCGTTACCAGCGCAAAAACAACGAAGAAGAAGAAATAGGGCTTCATAAAATGGTCGCCGAAATACTTCAACCAGTTCATCAGGCCGGTATTGTAAATGCCGCCGTCATTCACGCCCGGACCCACCAGCAACGCGGTCTGGCGCGGCAGCCAGTCGCGGAACGCCACCTTGGCGATATAGGGCGCCATCAGTGATGGACTGCTAAATATGATCGTCCCGAACATTGCCAGGATGAACAACCCGCCTGCCAGGATGCCACTTTTTATGGTGAGCTTCTTGCTGATCAGGCCAGCCAGCAGGTAACCCGCAATAGCCAGCACAAAGAACAGCCCCCACAATTTGATGGCGGCGGCCAGACCGCAAAACACGGCTGCCAGGTAGAAATTGCGCTTGAAGCGCAGGTCGTCCCTCTGCAGAAAATAAATTGTTAGCATGCAGCACAGCACGATCAGCGCATCCGGGTGCCAGTAGTTATGGTTGTATTTAACGATCCCTGGCACCAGCAGCAGGAAGGCAAACAGCCCGGCCGACCTCCACACCGATTTGAAGCGCGTCACCAGGTAGACCGCCAGCAGCAGCGCCAGTTCCATCGGCAGCACGCTGACAAATTGTCGCAGCAGGAAGATATTGAGCTGCAGGTGGCTTGCAAACCCATCTCCGAAAACCAGCCGCGGCGCCAGCAGCACCGCCGCCGATACCGTCATATACGGATAGCCATATTGCCAGCCCCAGCCTCCCACCACATTCTGTACTGTGGCGGCAAAAGTGGGCTGCGCCGCCAGCGCTTTGGTTACATCCGGATAATCCACGATCTCATCCGGGTTGGTATTGAACTTCCCATATTTATCCGGCAGTAGGTTGAGCGGGATGAAGGCCAGGAAATAGAGCAGGCCGAGCAGGGCCAGGATGTTGAAGACTTTCCGCTGGATCGGCAGCCAGGTATTCCAACCGGCCCGAATATTGTCGGCTGAGAGAAGGGCGCGCCCGGTAAGCTTCCGCGTAGCTGATGCGCAAGCCCAGCCAGGCCTCTCCACAGGTCAGGCTGGCCCAGAAAAACAGCGGGCGGGTTGGGATCGGGAAAGCCAGGTAGCTGAGCAAAAAACATTCGAAGAGGAACGCACCGGTCAGCAGCAGCGCACCCTGAATGAGGAACAGGCGCTTTTTCGGCCCCAGCAGGCGCGCATCCAGGGTTGCAATGGTGCGTTGGCGCCAATTGCTATTCACCAATAGCCCCATGCCGGCGGTCAGCAAGCCGGCAAGCAAGAAGAAGAAAGCTCCCGCCAGTGTCAGGCGCAGGTTGGCATAATTAAAAAGATGACCTCTGACAGCATCGAAGCGCATGGTCAACAGGCTCGCCTGAGCCAGCAGGCCTTCCACCAAAATAATCAACAAAAACCCGATCAAGTATTTCGCTTTTGCCTGTCGGGCTCCATAGAAGCTGGGAATTCCGGTGGTTGCGTAAGGGAAGCTATTATTGATGGGCTTCCCCAACTCACCGGGCAGCGCCATCAGAAATTTACCGTCCATTTCATATCCCGAAAGCGCCGAAGCCGGGCGCAGCGCGTACCCAAAGAGCGCCCGGGTTTTTGCCAAAAATTCATGCCACCTCTCCCCGAAATTGGAAGCGCCTGCCTTGTCGTTCAAAATATCAGTGCTCATATTTTTAAAAACCTCCAACATTTATAATAAATTCGTATGATCAATGAATTCTGGAATCGCAGGTGCGCCAGCTGGTCGCTGATCTGCCCGGTCATGCGGCAGCGGCCGGGCTGCCTGGCGTATGTTGGCCCATGGATTCATTCTTATTACCCACAATGACGGGCGGATTATCACCTACTTGAAAGGGGTGGATCATCGGGCCTGCTTTTCTTTCATTATATTCCTTTTTATTCTAATCCAATATTCTCTCTTCCCGTCCACACCCCCAATTCTTCTTTTTTTCACCGCCCAAAAGGCGGGAGTAAGGGGGATGCATCGCACATTTCAAACATTGTGAAGGCCGTTTGCTGGAGAATTGCCTATTTTCAAGGCATAACACAAAAAAAATGGCCGTTATGCCCGGCAGAAACTGCCAAACGCCAACAGCCAATCGCTACTTGAGAGCGGGTGATCGGATTCGAACCGACGATATCTTGCTTGGAGGGCAAGCGTTCTACCACTGAACTACACCCGCGCGGCCCTTATTCTACCGTGAGGCCTGCGGAAGGTCAACCTCCGGGTTTATAATACCTTCAACACGGAGTTTATCTATGAAAAATACCCGCATTTTCCTGACCTTGCTTTTCCTGGTTTTGTTCCTGTTGCAACCCCTGCACGCGGCCGCCGCTGCACCGGTGGCACTGGTCATGACCATCGACGGCGCCATTACCCAGGCCACGCAGGAGTACATAGCGCGCGGCATCCAGACCGCCGAGCAGGAGCAGGTGGAAGTGGTGATCCTGCAGCTAAATACCCCCGGCGGTGACATCCTTTCGATGACCGCCATGACCGAGGCGATGCGCGCCAGCACGGTGCCGGTGGTGGTCTATGTGACCCCGCGCGGCGCCATGGCCGCCTCCGCCGGCACGGTCATCACCCTGGCCGCGCATGCCTCTGCCATGGCGCCCGAGACCATCATCGGCGCGGCCAGCCCGGTTGGCTCGGGCGGGCAGGATTTGGCGCAGACTGAAATGATCAAACAGGAAAACGCCCTGGTAGCCAAGGTGGACGCTTTTACAGAACGGCGCGGCCCGCAGGCGGTGGCATTGGCCGAATCGACCATCACCAGTGCCAAGGCGGTCTCCTCCACCCAGGCGCTCCAGTCCCACCTGGTGGATTTCAGTGCCACCGATTTGAATGACTTGCTCCGGCAGTTGAACGGTTTCACGGTCCAGATGCCCAATGGCCCGCTCACCCTGCGTACCGCTGATATCGTCCAGCAAGACCTGCCCATGTCGCTGATCGAGCAATTGCTGCAATTGCTGATCGATCCCAATATCGTTTTCCTGCTGCTGGCCATCGGGCTGCAAGCTTTGCTGATCGAATTGACCCATCCGGGCGCCTGGTTGCCGGCCTTCTTTGGCGTGGTCTGCCTTGCCCTGGGGGCCTACGGGCTGGGCTTCCTGCCGGTCAACTGGTTCGGCCTGATATTCATGGTCACCGCCTTCGTGCTGTTCATCCTCGATATCAAGGCCCCCACGCATGGCGCGTTGACCATTGCCGGGATCGTATCTTTCATCGTTGGGGCGCTGGTGCTGTTCAATTCGCCTGGCACGCCGCACTTTCAGAATGTTTCCGTCCCGCTCGTGCTGTTTGTGGGCGTCTTCATCGGCCTGATCTTTGCCGTCATCCTGGGCTTTGCCCTGCGGGCGCAAAGCCGCCCGGTCATCACCGGCAGCGCCCGCCTGGAAGGGCAGACCGGCTATGCTGTCAGCGAGATCGATCCCTCCGGTCAGGCCCAACTGGCTGGCGAGCTCTGGAGCGCCGACATGGCCGACCCTGCCGGCGCCATCCATCGCGGCGACCGGGTCGAGGTGGTTCGGGTGGAAGGCCTCCGGCTAAAAGTCCGTAAGAAGTAGGGCGGATGTAATCCCGCCATCCCCAATCGAAAAATTCAGTTGCCCGGCACCTGCAAGGGGCCGGGCAATTTCTATCCTTTTTTCCCCGCTTCCCATGTTTTTACCTTCTCCAGCAGCCCGCTCTGCGGATTCAATTCGTGCAGGGGCACCTTGGTATGGGTGCGGACAAATTGATAAGCCGGCATCCCGGCGTTCAATACTGCCGCTTTGCTACGGAACTCTTCATGCGTCAACCAGCTGGCCAGCAGGATCTGTTCGCCCAGGATCAAGATATCCGCCCATTCTTGCAGCTAGAAGATGGTCAGAGCTCCGTACACCGGACTTTGCAGTCCCAAGCGCGCCTCTGGTAGGCCCCGGTGTGCAGATACGCAACGCTGTAAAACACCTGGCCTACTTCCAGGCGTGTGCGCGTGACCAGCTCACATGTAGTGGTGACAAAATTCCGTTGCCCATCCAGGCCACCCAGTTCCACTACAAGCGCCTCTGCGCATTCGCTCTTCAATGCCAAGTGTTCCAGTGTTCGTCAGCCGGCCGGACGCTGCCACGCCTCCGGCATCGGGCGGATCAAATGGATGATCTGGCCGGTCGCGATGGCGAGCTTGACCTCCTTCTGGCCCGCTGCCACCTTTCCTGCCAAAAAAGCGAACACATACAGATCGTCCGACCTATGCCCCTCCGCCGCGAATTCCTCCAGATGGAGCAGCGCCGGGGCCTGCAGCAGGCTGGTCGGTTCCCGGCCGAGCTGCGCCACCTGGGTTGTCCGGCTGATCAGATAGCTGATCACGTCGCAGCGGTGCCCGCCCAGCACCAGGATGTAATATGACCCGGTTGGCTGAAGGGTGTGCCTCTCCCGCACATCGAACGGCACAGCCTGCCCGGAAAGATGGCGCCAGAAGGCCAGTTCCACCGCCGCCTCGCCCGCGCAACGCCATAACTGTTCGGCCGGAGAGCCGCCCAGGGGCTCCTACTTTCCCGCCAGCCAGCGGCAGGCAAACGCGCACCCACCTTCGCTCAGGTCGGGGGTAAAGGGGAGTTGGTTGAGGTAAGAGGCTGTGAGCATAGGGATAAGGGAGAAGATAAAAGTGTGATTGGGCTATTTCCTTCTCCCTTTTTACTTCTTACTTCTCCCCTTCATTCCTAAACTGCAAACAATAATGATGGAACGTATTGCTCACCCAGGCCGAGCCCAACCCGTAGGGCGCCAAGCGCACGTTATCCTGGCACCAAAGCCGTTCATCCTTGAGCGTATAAACCTTGCCAAGCTCGCGTCCCAGGTCCCATGCCAGCGGATAAATCCGGCCGCCTTTTTTTACGTTCTTGACGATGATGGTCAGGTAGGCTTTCTGGCGCAGCAGCGGCTTGAGCCCCTGGTAGATCGCCACCAGCTTTGCCAGGAATTGTCCGTAATCCGTCAGATTGCCTAGATCGTTCGGGTCGTCCGAGTAGAACACATCCAGTTCCGCGGCGTTGCGGCGTTGCTTCTGCGTTCCGGCGCCTTTGACCCGCAACATATCCCAGTAGGGCGGGGAAGTCAGCACGTAGTCGATCATCGGGAAACCATACTCGGGCGCCAGTGCGGCATCCCCGGTAATGATGCTGGCGTTCAACCCTTCGGCTGGCTGGCCCAGCGCCAGGCGTTCTTCGGCCACTGTTCGACGGGCGATCCCGGCGTATTTCGGGTTCAACTCGATCCCGTAGGCGTTCCGTCCGGCCCGCAGCGCTGCCACCAGCGCCGAGCCGGTGCCGGCCATCGGGTCGAGTACGTTCCCGCCGTGCTTGGTGAAAAACTCGATGAACTCCTGCGCCATGGTTTCCGGGAACTTGGCCGGGTGCACGAGTACATCCTTCTTGCGCGGCGGCGGGTTATGGATGAACCAGGATTTCTGGAATTTGAGCCAGGTCTTCGGGTCCAGATCGTTGAGTTTGTTTTTCATGGCTGGCGGGTATCCGTGGGGTGGGGCGTCAAGGATGGAACCAGGCTGGGTGTCGGCAGGATGTAAGAGACGGAATAGACCGACAGGTCGGAAAAGGAGATGGTGACCGGGCTCTTGCCACTCGCATAGGCAAAAAATCCGAACCCCCCGCTGGTGAAGACCGGATCGGTCATGCTGAACTGGTACGTATCGTTCAGGAACAGACGTATTTCCTGGCCGACCGCCCAGACTCCCAGCTTGATCTGCGCCGGTGCTGCCAGAGGAACGTCATTGCTGGATAACCAGTTCTCCAGCGGATAGGCCACACCGGCGCGCACCCGGTCGAGGCGCTCCTGCCCATTGCAGGTGATGTCAAATCGGTAAAAATCCGCGCTGTTTTCCACCCGAAAGAGCATCCCGTACTGGTCGTTGCCACTGCACAGGCTGAGATTTGCCGTGGCCTCAGCGTAAAAATCGCCTGCGCTGGGCTGGTCGCGCCGGCTGGCGATCAAGAGTGGCCCCGGCTGGGTAATGGATAATACCAGCCGTTTATTGGCCAGGATGGCACTGGCATCTGCAGAACTGGCTGTGTTCCAAAAGGCCGGATCGTCGAAGGAATCGGAAAACAGCAATTTACCCATGCCGGGACGGTCATCCGCCGTGGGGGTGGCTGGCTGCACAGGCAAGTCCGTTGGAGTGGCAGTGGGTGGGAACCAAATGACGGTGGCAGTTGGGGTTGCGCTTACCGTCGCCGTTGGCGTCATGGTAGGGGTCAACGTTGGGCCTGCACACCCCGCTAACACCAATCCAAACATTGCGGCTAGAAGCGCACTCCTCCCCCATTTCTGTATTTGGCCTGCCCCGGTTCTTTGGGGAAAATGGGGGAGGAGGTAACCAGAAGGCTGAAGAGTTTGGAAATGGGGCAGGTGCCCGATAGTGCGGAATGAATTTCCTGTCCCATTTCTGCTTTTTGAATTGGATGAGTTGCCTATTAGGGCGGTGGGGGTGATATTGGTGAGTTTCATCGGGTCAAATACCGGAAGAATTTTTTCCAGAGCTGTTGTACAATGAATAGGGAAGGTTGCAAACCACCTGCCTGCTCCTTCATTCTACTGCTTCTTGTTCGAATCTGGCAATTCTGTTATTCATTCAACGCACCTGCCCTTTAATATTATGGAACACAACCATCAGGCTCCAGGTCACGAAAAAAACACAGAAAAGGTCTTGGATTTCTTGGTGACTTGGTGGTTGATTTCTGAGTAGATTATAAAGGAGAACCATATGACTGATAAAACTGTCCTGGTGACCGGTGCATGTGGGGAAATCGGCCAGGCCCTGGTACAAAACTTGGCCCGGCAGGGCGGCTACCGGATTGTCACCGCAGATCTGGCCGGGCTGCCTGAAGGCATCCAGGCGTTCTCAGCGGAACATGTTAAGGGGGACCTGGTCAATAAAGTCAAGCAATTTTACGATTACGATTTTGATATCATTTTCCATTTGGCGGCTTCGCTCTCCTCCAAGGCCGAAATTGCCACGGAGGAAGCCCATCGCATCAACGTGGAAGGCAGCATGCAACTGCTCATGCTGGCCGCCTACCGCTCGGAAAAGTATAAAAAGGAAGTCAAGTTTCTGTTCCCCAGTTCCATCGCCGTGTATGGTTTCCCCGACCTGGCCGCCAAGCATGCCGCCGGGTGTGTCAAGGAAGATCAATGGAACACCCCGCACACCATGTATGGTTGCAATAAACTGTATTGCGAGAAGCTTGGCCTGTACTACAGCCGCTACAACGGCCAGCGCCACCTTGACCCGCAACCGCCCGTCATGTGCGACTTCCGCGCCATCCGTTTCCCGGGGCTGATCAGCGCTTTCACTCTACCCAGCGGCGGTACCAGCGATTACGGCCCGGATATGCTGCATGCTGCCGCGGAAGGCCGCCCTTATGCCTGTTTCGTCCGGCCGGATACCCGGATCTCCTTCATGGCCATGCCGGATGCCATCAAAGCCCTGCTGATGCTGGCGGAAGCCCCGCGCCAGAAATTAACCCACGTGGTTTACAACATTGCCAGTTTTAGTCTGACCGCCCGCGAGTTCCGCCAGAGGGCCCACCAGGCCTTCCCCGGCGCGCAGATCTCCTTCCAGCCCAACCCGCGCCGCCAGGGTATCGTCAACTCCTGGCCGGAGGATGTAAACGACTCGCTCGCCCGCGCCGAATGGGGCTGGCAGCCCGATTACAATGTTGATAAATTCTTCGATGACTACTTCATTCCCGAGATCCGCAAGCGCTACCGTCACCCCAGCATGCGCACGAATGAATAATATCTGACCGAAAATGATAAAGAATCGCATTTTGAGTGTGTGCAGCGAAGCTGCACACACTCAAAATGCGTCATCTACCAGAATATTCGGAATCATGGAGGTGCCTGATGACCAAACTATCTCGGCGAGACTTCCTGAAAGCTGCCGCCACCGGCGCGGGCGCTCTGACCCTGGGCGCCTTCCTGGATGCTTGCAGCCAGGTGCTTTCCCCCACCTCGCCCGACACCCAGCCGCCCAGCGCGGCGTCGGTCACACCGACCTCCCCGTCTGGCTCTGCAACGGCAACGGTTTCACAAACGGCCACGGCCTCGGCGAAACCTACTGGTTCGCCTGCCCCCATCCCCGACCTGGTCGTCACGAAAGGCGGAGAGCCTGAATCGCTCGTCCGCCATGCCATGGCTGCCCTGGGCGGGATGAGCCGTTTCGTCTCGAAAGGCGCCAGTGTGATCGTCAAACCCAATATATGCGTGGCCTACCATTCGTACGAATATGCTGCCACTACCAATCCCTGGGTGGTTGGGACGCTGGTAAAAATGGCTTTCGAAGCCGGAGCCGCCAGTGTTAAAGTGATGGATAACCCGTTCGGGGGGACTGCTCAGCAGGCCTACCAGATCAGCGGGATCAAGCAGCAGGTCGAAGCCGCTGGCGGTGAAATGGTGCTCATGCTGCCCTATAAATTTGTCACTACCGCCAACCCTAAAGCGGGCGTTTTGAAGAGCCCGGCTGTTTTCGATGAAATTCTCAAGGTGGATGTTCTGATCAACGCGCCGATCGCAAAACAGCATGGCGAAGCCGGCCTGACGCTGGGGATGAAGAATCTGATGGGCATGGTGCTGGACCGCAGCGCTATGCATTTGAACCTGGGGCAGTGCATCGCCGATCTGAATGCGCTCGTCCGACCGCAGCTGACTGTGGTGGATGCGGTGCGCATTCTGACTGCCAATGGTCCGACCGGCGGCAATCTGGCGGATGTCAAGAAATTGGATACGATCATCGCCAGCACCGATGTGGTGGCCGCCGATAGCTACGCCGCCTCGCTCTTTAGCATGAAGCCGGAAGACCTGGACTACATCGTCAAAGGCGTTGCAATGGGCCTGGGCCGCAGTGACCTGCGGAACCTCAATATCCAGATCATCCCCCTGGGTGCGTGAGCGACCGATTTTCAGATGGTTTTTATTGCGAAAGCTATATTTTTACCACCTTCAAGACACGATTTTTTGGGAGAAACCCAAGAATCTTTGTGACTTGGTGGTGGGAGATCCTTGCAAATTTAAGGCATGCCCGCTAAAAACGGTACTGTAAAAAATAATGGATAATCCAATCGTCCTACCCAAACCCCGCAAGAAGAAACTACGCAAAGGCCAGGTGGCCGGACCGTGGATCACTTTCCGAAAAACCGTCCAATACCTGGCCCTGATCGCGTTCATCTCTCTGTTCGTTTGGTCCAGCCAGGGCGGTGGCGCGGGTAACCTGATCAACATCCCCATGCGGCTTGACCCTTTGTTGATGCTGGCTAACCTGGCAGCCAGCCGGGTTTTCCTGGCCGGCTCGGCCCTGGCTTTAATCATTATGCTCCTTACGGTGGTCTTTGGACGGGCCTGGTGTGGCTGGCTCTGCCCGCTCGGCACGGTTCTGGACATTATCCCGCTCAGCCGTGGACGCGGAAAGCGCCCCGCACCTCCCGAGGGCTGGCGCAAGGTCAAGTTCATCCTGGTCATTGTTATCTTCGTGGCAGCCTTGCTCGGCAACCTGACTCTGCTTTTCTTCGACCCGCTGGCCCTGCTGTTGCGTACCCTGACCATCAGCCTGTGGCCGGCGCTCGACCGCATCGTGACTGCCCTGGAAGCGGCCCTGGTGAATGTGCCCTTCCTGGCCGACCCGCTGGCGACATTCGACGGCTGGATCCGTCCGGCCGTGCTGCCCATTCAGCCGGTCTTCTACCAGACCGGGCTGCTTTCCGCCGCTGTTTTCCTGGCAGTCATCTTGCTGAACCTGCTGGCGGCCCGCTTCTGGTGCCGCTACCTGTGCCCGCTGGGTGGGGGGCTGGGCTGGCTGAGCAAGCTGGCCATCTTCCGCCGCCGGGTGGATAGCGGCTGCAAGGGCTGTTTACTTTGCACCGACATCTGCCCCACCAGCACGATCGACCCGGCCAAAGACTATGCCAGTGACCCGGCCGAGTGTACCATGTGCCTGAATTGCATCGAGGTCTGCCCGCGCGGCCTGACCAGTTTCGTACCGGTATTATCGCTGGGGAAAAAGGAGGCATACGATCCGGGCCGGCGCGAAGCCCTGCTGGCGATTGGTGCCACGGTAGTCACGGTGGCATTATTGAAGAGCGACGCGCTGGCCAAACGCCAGTCGCCCTGGCTGATCCGGCCACCAGGTGTGCGCGAAACCAATCCGGATGTAGTCGCTTTCACCAAATGCACCCGCTGCAACGAATGTGTGCGGGCCTGTCCCACCGGCGGGTTGCAGCCTTCGGTCTTCGAGGCCGGGCTGGAAGGGCTGGGCGCGCCCATCCTGGTACCGCGTTTGGGCTACTGCGACTATTCCTGCAACGCCTGCGGCCAGACCTGCCCGGTCCAGGCCATCCCTCCGCTGGCCCTGGAACAGAAACGCAAGACCGTTATTGGGCTGGCATATATCGATCAGAACCATTGCATCCCCTGGTCCGATCACCAGCCCTGCCTGGTCTGCGAAGAGATGTGCCCGCTGCCAAAAAAGGCCATCCAATTTGAAAAAGCCAGCGTCTGGGGCCCGGATGGCACGCAGGTCACCGTCCAGCTTCCCCACGTGCTGCGTGACCTGTGCATCGGCTGTGGCATTTGCGAGTACAAGTGTCCAGCTGCCGGCCAGGCCGCCATCCGGGTGAATATCCCCAAGGTCGAAGTCCAATTCTAGGCTGTTCATTTCCATCCTTATTACAGAGCCTGGGCTCATTTTTTATTTTCGCACGAAGAGTGGGGGTCGGCGTGCCAGATTTACACGGCGTACAAACTTTGTAAAAGTTTTCCCCTTAATTCCCCCAATTCTTGACATGATTATATTTAAGAAGTATAAGTATCCTGGCTACCGACCGATGCTCGGTCGGTAAAGTGCCGACGTTTGGTTGGCATGATTTCGATAAGAATGAGGAATAATGGCAAGAATAGTTAAAGAATATACCGTGCGACGCGACGAAATCCTGGATACGGCGCAGCGACTCATCTACACCAAGGGCTACGAGAAACTGACCATCCGGGACATCCTGGAGGCTTTGCAGATCTCCAACGGGGCGTTTTACCATTACTTCGATTCGAAGTCAGCGCTGCTGGAAGCCATCATTGAGCGCGCGCAGGATGATCTGGATAAGCAATTCCGGTTCGTCGTCGATGACCCACACTTGCCGGCCCTCGAGAAATTCCGGCGCTTCTTTGATACGTTGGACAGTTCGCGCATCGCACAGCAGGCCTTGATTGCTGACGTTATGCGGATCTGGTTTGCCGACGAGAACGCCATCGTAAGGGAGAAAACCAATGCTGTTTTTGTTCAGCGGCGCGCACCTCTTTTGAACGCGATCGTGCGCCAGGGCGTGCAAGAAGGGGTCTTTACGACGCCCTTTCCTGACCAGGCCGGGCAGGTGGTTCTGTCGATCACACGCGGCATGCAGGATACCGTACTCAGGTTAATACTTGGGTACGAGCAGGCGCGTGAGCAGCTGCACTATATCGATGGTATTGTGGATGCCAACGCCGCCTCGGCTGAGGCGATCGAGCGCGTGCTGGGCGCAACCTCAGCCTGCTTAAACCGCCCGACTGCCGAGGATGTGAAGGCCTGGCTGGGTGTGCCCGAGCAAAAGGCTACCCCTATCGCGGCGAGCACTTGACGAAAAATGTTTATTTCCACTCAACTTTGCCCTGCCTGCGCCATCCTGTCCTGGATGGACAGTCCAGGGTACTGCAGCAGGTACAGAAATGGGTGGGATAACTCTGACTGCCTGATGATGTGACTGTCACCTTTAAGGTGACTGTCTTATGGGTAATGGCTGGTGAATAATATAAATGCGGAAAGATAACGGAGTAAACTATGAATGCAAATGTTCTTGGCTTTTCGGAAATTGACAAAACAAAGCTGACGCTGGTAGGAGGCAAGGGCGCCAACTTGGGAGAGCTAGCCAGAATCAACGGGATTATGGTACCGGCGGGCTTTTGTGTCACCACGGAAGCGTATAAAACGATAACGGGAAATAACCCGGCGTTGAAAAAACTAATGGAGGAATTAGCCCCCCTGGGAGTGCAAGAGCGGGAAAAAATCGCCGAAACCAGCCAGAAAGTTCGCAGCCTGATCGAAGGGATCGCCATTTCAAAGGATATCCAGGATGAGATTGCAAGGCACTTAGCGAAGCTGGGCGAAAAGGAGGCCTACGCTGTCCGATCCAGCGCGACTGCCGAGGATCTGCCACTAGCCTCCTTTGCCGGACAACAGGATACGTATTTGAATGTGATCGGAAAGGAAGCCATCCTGCAGCACATCAGCCAGTGTTGGGCTTCGCTGTTCACCGAGCGCGCCGTAACGTACCGGATCCAGAACGGTTTCGATCACCGCAAGATCTATTTGTCGGTGGTCATCCAGAAGATGGTCTTCCCGCAGGCGGCCGGGATATTGTTCACCGCCGATCCGATCACATCCAACCGAAAGGTAACCTCCATCGATGCCAGCTTCGGGCTGGGCGAGGCGCTGGTCTCGGGCCTGGTGGACGCAGATATTTATAAAGTGCGGGCTGGCCAAATCATCGATAAGAAGATTTCGACCAAGAAACTGGCCATTTATGCCGAAAAAGCCGGCGGTACGTCGCAGCAAGTGCTGGGACCAGACGTGCAGAGGCTGCAAACTTTGACGGATGAACAGATCTTGCAGCTTGAGAAAACTGGCCGGAGTATCGAGGCAGCTTTCGGGTCCCCGCAGGATATCGAATGGTGCCTGGACGAAGGAATATTTTACATTGTGCAGAGCCGGCCGATTACCACCTTATACCCTCTGCCGGCGGTGAACGATACTGAATCCCACGTGTATATGTCACTGGGGCACCAGCAGATGATGACGGATGCGGCGAAGCCATTCGGCCTGTCGTTTTTCCCGATCTGGTTGAAGAAGCTCAGCGGCGATCCGTTGGTGGATGCGGGCGGTCGCCCGTACGTGGATGTATCCCCGGAGCTGACCTCGGCCACGGCCAGAAATACCTTCGTAAACCGCGGCCTGGGCTCGGTGGACCCGCTGATCCAGAAGGCGCTGCTGAACGTGCTGAAGCGGACGGATTACATTAAAACGCTTCATCACGGCAAAAGCTCGGTGGGGGGGCTGAGCGGCGGCTCGATCGGGAACCTGTTGACGGGGCTGGTGCAGGCAGTCCAAATGTATCGGAAAGACGCCCCCGATTTTATGAAAAATATGATCGGTAAAAACGATGCACTTGCGCAGGAGCTGGAGCAAATGATCGCAGGCAAAACGGGAGCCGACCTGATCGATTTCATCCTGCAAGATATGGATGAGTTGTTTAAGACGTTGGTCCTGGACAATTACGGCGTGGGCATTATTCAATATTATGCCTATACCTGGATCAAAAACAATATGAAGAAATGGCTGGGTGAACAGGACGTGACGGATGCCCTGGCGCAGGCGGCTACCGATAACGTGACCACGGAAATGGGTCTAGCGCTGCTGGACGTGGGGGACGTGGTGCGGCAGTACCCGGCCATAGTGGATTATTTTGCTCATCCCGGCGATGAAACCTTTTTCGATGACATGGCCGGGCTGGCAGGCGGCGAGGCGGCAAGCAAGGCCATGCACACGTACCTGGCGAAATATGGCGTGCGCGGCCCGGGAGAGATCGATATTACGCGCACACGCTGGGCCGAGAAGCCGGCCATGCTCGCCCCGATGATCCTGAACAATATCAAGAATTTCGAGCCGGGTGCGCATCAAAGCATCCTGGAGCAAAAGCGGGCCGGAGCGCAGGCCAAAGAGCAGGAATTAATCGAGCGGTTGGAGAAGCTGCCGGGCGGCAAACGCAAGGCAAAATCAACCCGCAAGATGATCAGCGTTTTTCAGCATTTCGTGGGCTTTAGGGAATACCCCAAGTATGCCATGATGCAGCATTTTTACGTGTATAAGCAGGCTTTGAAGAAGGAAGCGGCCCGGCTGGTGCAGGCAGGCGTGTTGCAAGACCCACAGGATATTTATTTCCTGACCTATGAGGAACTGCGCCAGGCGGCCGTGATCAGCCAGTTGGAGGCCGGCTTGATCGAGCGACGCAAGGCGGACTTGGCGGTGTTCGAGAAATTGACCCCGCCACGCGTGATGACCTCGGATGGCGAGGTGATCAGCGCGGAATACGATAGCGCAAACGCACCCGAGGGGGCTTTGATGGGGGTGGCGGCCTCGGCGGGCGTGATCGAGGGGCGAGCCAGGGTGGTATTGAGCCTGGAGCAGGCCGACTTCGAGGAGGGGGATATCCTGGTGACGGCCTTTACCGACCCCAGTTGGACGGCTGTGTTCGTCTCGATCGAAGGTCTGGTAGCGGAAGTGGGGGGGATGATGACCCACGGGGCGGTGGTGGCGCGCGAGTACGGGCTGCCCGCAGTGGTGAGCGTGGAAAATGCAACCCGGTTGATCAAAGATGGGCAACGTATCCGGGTCAATGGGACGAAAGGGTACGTCGAAATTCTATGACACAACAAACCAAACCCATCGTCAAAGGCAGCACAGTGAAGAACCTGGTCCTTCAAACCGTGGGGGGATTTCTTTTTGGCGTGGCCGCGCTGGGAGCGGTGATCTTCCTGCCGGCCTGGACGCTTGATTACTGGCAGGGGTGGGCATTTATTATCGCGTTTATGGGCCTGGTGATGGCGAGCAGCGCGTACTTTTCGATCAAGGACCCGGCGCTGATCAAGCGGCGCAAGCAGATCGAACCGGCCGCACAAAAGACTAGCGGGGGGAAATTCAACATCTTTTATGTGTACATTGCTCTGCTGGCCATGCTGGTGCTGGCGGGGCTGGACCATCGCTTCGGCTGGTCACAGGTGCCGGCTGGCATATGCCTGCTCGGAGATGGCCTGGTGGTGGCAGCTAACGCGATCTGGTTGATCAGCAAAAAGGAAAACAGCTATGCGGGTTCGGCTATCAAGGTCTATGAAGGGCAAAAAGTGATTTCTAGCGGGCCTTACGCACTGGTGCGGCACCCCAATTACGCGGGCGACCTGTGCCTGGTGCTGGGCATCCCGCTGGCGCTGGGTTCCTGGTGGGGGCTGGTGCTTTTTGCATGGATGATCCCGATGATGGTCTGGATGATCCACGATGAGGAGACGTTCCTCAAGAAGGAATTGGCGGGGTATAAGGAATACACGCAGAAGGTGCGATACCGGCTGGTGCCATGGGTTTTCTGAAACTCCCAAGAGCTGAAACTCGGGGCTTTACGACGGGTTTGGTAAAAGCCCCAACCTAAAGGCTTTATTCCGTTGACTTCAATTCGCCGGTATGATACGATAAAAGTCCAAGTTGTCTATTCTATCCGCCCATCCGAAAATTACAAAAAAAATCGCATTTTAAGTATGCATGCACAAAAAGCGACTCCCCAAGAGTTTTAGGATGGTGCCTATGTTAAGCAGGTGGATGATGAACCAAAGAATGTTAGTTTACAAACTTATTGGGATTAGCCTGGCTGGTGCCTTCATTCTGACCTCTTGTAATGCCGCAGTGACACCTACCGGCGCGACAGCCACCCTCATGCCTTCGCCGTCCCCTCAGGCTCCCACCGCAACAGCTACAGCTGCTCCAGTGGCGACTGATACAGCCACTCCAGCTCCCACAGCCACGCCGGCTCCCACCGCACAGCTTACCCCGCAGGTGAATCCAGGCATGGATGCCTATTGTCGCAAAGGTCCCGGGACAGACTACTTTATCGTGACATACCTGCAGGCAGGCAATAACTATACGGTGGTTGGTCGGGATGGCCAGGGCAAATGGTGGCTGATCCAGCTTACGCCCACTATCACGTGCTGGATGGGCGACCCAACCACCGTCACCCAGGGCCCCGTGGACAACGCCCCGCTCCTTCTGGCTCCGCCTCTGCCCTCGTCAACCTCTTCTTTCGCAGAGACTTCCCATTGCGATTCCGTTCAAAATACCATGACCGTTACACTCACCTGGGTGAGCGCCCAGGGTGAAACCGGCTACAACATCTATCTTAATGGCACCTTGATCACCAAGCTTGGGCAAACAGCAATTTCGTATACGGATAATGCCCCGCGCATGGTGGATCTGAAATACCAGATCGAACCTATTAATGATTATGGCGCCGCGCCCCGCCAGACGCTCAAGGTCAGCGGGTGTTTTTAGCCGTTATGATGCGAAATCCCCTCTAAACTGGAGGGGATTTTTTTATTATTCCTATGGCATCTGTTGCGTAAATCGCCAGCTCGTTCCGGTCTGCGTGACCGTTGAAGCCAATCCAATTACTTCGAAGCAGGTCGTGCCGGGCTTGAAGGCGAAGGGGCTGCCATCCGGGTTCGTCAGGGAGACCACGTCTGTGGCATTGCGCTGCCATTTGACCTTATAGGCCTGTCCGTCCCGGAAAGCCACTGCATCTCCGGAACCCGTCAACTGGATGTCGTAAATGCCTGGGCTGTAGAGTTTGTGGTTAACGTACAGTATCACCACGTTGTCGAATGCCAGCTGCTGGTTGGTCAGGCGGTCGGTCAGGGGTGCAAATTGTTCGGTCTGGCCCACATCGGTCACGTCCGCGTTGTCGGAGAAGCGCAGGTATTCTCCGCTGGTCGGGTCGTAGTCCCAGCGGCTGTAGGTGGCCGCCGAATAATGCACAAAGACCTGTGTCCCGGGTTGCCCAGCGGCTGGAACCGGCAGATTGAAGAACATGTTATTGAGATTTTGGACGGTATTCAGGCCTCGCTTGGTAGCATAAGCACTCAAATCGGTGGTGCTTACCACCAGGTAGTCCAGGCCATTCGGATCGTACCGTTTCAGTGGCGTGTACGGTTCCTCCACTACCATCCGGTTGGCGAAATCTGAATTATTGAACCGGTCCAGCTCGGCGATATAGGCCGAACCAAATGCAAACATGGCCTTATAGCCATCCACCAGGTAGCCGTCGATGAAACGGCCCGAGCGGATTGGTCCGACCATGCTGGCGTCGTTGCCGTAAAAAATGGCCGCGAAGCGCGTCGAACCTTCCTCGGTGTAATACTCGAAAACGATATCAGCGAAGGAAAGTCCCCACTGCGGGCGCACGCTGCGCGGCAGGTTCGAAACCTTGATCAGCATCGGGCGGCGGTGCAGCAAAGCCGGGTTGGCCACTTTCAGGCCGGTCAGCGGGTCCACGCCCGCCGGGAAGTTGGCCGGGCCCAATCCTCCTGCCGGATAGGACAATGTCGGTGTTATGGTGGGGGACGGGCTTGGAAGCGGCGTAGGCGTCGCCGTACTTGGGGCTGTTTCTGTGTTTGGGACGGTTGCGGTTGGAGCGACTGTCGTTGCCTGCCCGCAGGCTGAAATGACCAACGATAGGAATACGAGCATCAATATAAGCTTCTTCATAACCTATGATCCTCATCAAAATTGGTAATCTTTATCATACTGCATTTATTCCGGCTGGGAGAGAATCCTCGTTATTGTCTATGGAAATTTTAATAAAAATTTTCGGCATCCTGATCAAGAGAAGCCGAAAATTGATTGCAATGGGTTGGGCCGAATCGCTCTGGTGCTTAATTGTTCACGTCGGTAACATATCCTTCTGCTTTTAACAACCCCTCGAAGGGCTGCCGGGCATCCACCTGGGCTTTTGCGAACCAGTCCGGTGCGGTGGGAGCGAATAGTTCGGTGTATTCACGCTCCATCCAGCTCTTGGCCGATGCACTCCCACCATGCTGGTACAGGCGGTTCTCGAAAACCGAGGTATATAGCGAACGGATCACCGCCAGGGTGGAATCCCCGAAGGACCCGAACTCGCAGGTGGCGGCATAAAAGTGCTTGCCTGGGAATTTTTCCTTCATCAACGTATACAGATATTCGATCATGTCCCCCTGGATGGAGTAGAACTCTTCCGGGTTGGCAGCCGCCACGTTAGGGATGCCAAACTTTGTGGTCATTTCCGCCGAAGTCATCTTCTCCTGCGCTGAAGCTACCAGGGTCATCTGGTCGCGCGGTCCGTAGCCGGTGTGCAGATCGATGGTCAGCATCTGGTTGTAGCCGGAAATGGCTTGTTCATACAGCCCCATCATGATATGCGTCTCTTCCTGTGGGCTTTGTCCGCCGAAATAGATACCCTCCGGATGGTTGAACTGTCCTTTCAGGGTGGCTTCGCGTAGCCTTCCCATGCCGTAGCGCGCCAGGTTGGTCACGGCCTGCACTACAAATGTGGTAATTTGCCAGGGCACCGCCCGCAGCGGGCTGGCCGGGTTGAGCAGGCTGTAGAGCAGATCATAATCCGGGTTGGAGTCGGCCAGCGGCGCAAAATCATGCACAAAGCTGCGGTTCAGATCCACGTTGTGCCCGTTGACGCGCCGGCGGTGTTTCATCCCCCATGGATTGATGGCGTGCACCAGCAGGATGCCGGTGGTTTGCGGGTCAAGCCGGGGTAGGTATTCTTCCATGAAAAGCTGCAGCAGAGCCGAGCCAACATAGCCTTCGATGCCGTGTTCGCCAGTGGTCACCAGTAGCACGCGCTCTTTCTGTGTTAGCGCCTCGGCCGAGATCCAGTCGATCGAAAGGTCTGCCTCTCCGGACAGGTTGTGGCTATACAATTTGGCAGCCGGCCAGATTGCCTGCACTGCCACCAGACCGGCGCAAAAGCGCGCCCGCGAAGCCTCGTAAGTATCAGGTACGGTGATCATTGCTGCTCCTTAGAAAGGTCCATAATGAAAAGCTACGGCCAGGGCCAGGAATATGACGGTCGCCAGGAACACCCAGATCCACAGCTTGAGGATCCATGCCAGCCATTTTGAATACGGGATGACGGTCAGGCTGAGCGTGATCAGCAGCGCGGCATTGGTCGGGTAGACCAGGTTGGAGAATCCATCCCCAAAGCAGAACGTGCTCACCACCACCTGGCGGGTGACGTGTACCAGGTCGGCCAGCGGCACCAACAGGGGGATTTCCAACAGCGCTTTGGCGGAACCCGAGCTGATCATCAGTTTCACCACCATCGTGAAGGCATAGATGATCATGGCGGCCCCGAACGGGCTGGTGCTGGCAAAGGCCGGGGAGGCGGAGTGCAGGATCGTGTCCAGGATCTGTCCAGAGGTAATGATGTACTTGATGCTGGCAGCCATCAGCAGCATCAGGACGGCCGGTGCAATTCCGGTAAACCCTTCCCAGGCGGCTTTCCAGGCTTTCCCGCCAGCTCCGCTCATCAGGCCTGCGCCAATCCCGCCAATCACGAACAGCAGGCCGGTCACGATCAGGGCGTAGGAGGACAGGAAGGAAATAAACGGCGAACTGATCAGCACGGCCAGGATCAGCAGGATGAATACTCCCATGAAAACCACCGCCCGCTTCATACGTGGATCCTGTGCGGCCGCATCATCCATCTGGTACGCGCCATATTTGAGGCGTTCTGCCTGGTCCTCCTTGTAGACCGGCGAGGCTTCCGGTTTGCGGTCGATCTTGCGGGCATATAAAGTCAGGAAAGTGGCCAGGATGCCGTAAACCACTACGAACAGAACCGCGCGTGGCCAGGCTCCAGAGAACAATGGCAGGCCGGCCAGCTTTTGCGCCACGCCGATGGTGAAGGGATTGAAGATGGCCGTGGAAAAGCCCACATTTACCGCCAGGATCGACATCCCCAGCCCAACCAGCGAATCCCAGCCAAGATAATACGACAGGGCGATCATGATCGGTACCAGCGGGATCGTTTCTTCGAAAATGCCGAAGAAGGCCCCCAAACACATGAAGAACAGCACGATGATCAATAGCAGGGTATATTTCTTGCCCCCAAAGGCTTTTACCAGCCGGGAAATGACCGCCTTCAGGATCCCGCTCTTGTCCATCACGGCGAACGCGCTGCCCACCAGCAGGATGAACAGGATGATCGCAATCACGGTTGCTCCGTCCGCGCTCCACAGCACTTCCACCGGGGCCGTAAACCAGCGCCAGATCGGGTAGTTGGGTCTTTCAATGAAGCTGAACGAATTGGGATCGATGACCTGCCGCCCGTTATCGGTCACACGTGCATACTGCCCGGCCGGAATGACGCGCGTCAAGACGCCCGCCACCATCATCAATATGAAAAGAACGACAACTGCCTGGATAAAGGCTTTGACACTGATTTGAGCTCCCGATTTCTGGTCTGCCATGTTACTCTCCACACTTGGAATGTACACTCTCCTTTCGGAGAATGGGCCTGCCTACCAGACATCCTTTTGTTCCCCATAAGGATCCTCAGTCAATCTTCTTTTTCCATTAAATTTTTACCGGTCAAATACCTCTTGATATTGTACCAAGAACTGAGCCTGTACGGCTCCTTTTGCCCCAAAAATTCGTAGTTATGACTTTAGTCGTTAAATTTCGCTACCCCTCAGGGCGTGGTTTTCAATCCCTCCGCGATCAAGAGCAGCACTGCATCCAGTGCATGCGGGTGGCTGTCGTCCGGTGCAGGCCAATTCCCATTGAGTGTGATTCGGAAATCCACATTATCCTCGCGCCAGAATAAAACCGCCGAGTTGTTGCATGCTCCGCAGGGAGTCCAATAGCTGAACCCTTCTTGCCCACGCACCTGTATTTCCCGTACATCCAAAATAGTCACTTTGAATTGGTGAAAAATCGAATCGAGGCTGATTGGCTGGCCTGGCTCGCTCATCACGATAACCATGGTCTTCAAGTTTATATCTGTCTGATCCCCTAGCGCAGAGTAAAAAAGTTCAACATTCTGGCTGCCATTCGCATAATCTTCGATATAACCACGCTGGAACAGCAGACCTTTCGGAACGAATCCAGGCATCCAGATCGGAAAGCGGGCGGTCTTCCGCAGCGACTCGAAATTTGAGAATTCCAGGGTTTGCACAGGCATCGCTGGGACCGTCGCCGTGCTGGCGGTGCCAATCAAAACCATGCTCCTGCTCGATGTCGCTTCGGGTTGTACTGGAGCGCCTTTTCCTCTTATCACGCAGCCTGCCAATACCAGCGCCACCATTGCGCTCACCTTCCAGATGGTTTTATGAATATTCATTTTTCCATCTTCCAATTTCCGTCGTGTCCGCTGTATCCTTTGTGGTAAATTTTTGGCTCACTTCATCACCGTAATCTCCACCACCTCGCTCTTTAACGCCCTCCACCCGGCGCTACTCCCTCCGCCCAGAACTGGTGCGTCCCGGCCGAAAGCTGCCACCATAGCAGGTAAGGCGCCGTCGCACACTCGCCCAACTGCCTCCCATCCACCCATAGCGAGATGCCGCTCACACCCTGTCCGGCGCTGGTCTCGACCGGCAGTTGCTGGTCCGTCAGGGCCAGTTTGTCCGAGATCCGGTAGGTGCTGTCCGGTTCGGGTGAGATCATTACCAACTCCCCGGCTTGGGAGGCAGCCGCTGGCGCCGCGCTCAGGTCCGAAAGCAGCGGGATGCCCTGCGAGTGTGCCCAGCGCTGGGCCGCCGGTGGGAAGTTCAGGACGATGACCTGCCGGCGCTGGTCGAGTGGTGTGGCCTGGTCTGCCAGCCGGCCGGTGGCTGAGTCAACCCAGGCCTGCTGGTAGACATTGTCTGGTTGGGTCGGCTGGGTGCCGGGGATGAACCATTCCAGGTGCGTCTTGTCGCATAAGGCGGTCGGCAGCAGCCCGGAATAGGTGCATACGTTCACTTGAAGCATATCCGGCGGGCGCACAAAATTTTCCACCGGCCGGTTTTGGAGGATCGCCCGGATGGTTTCCTGCCAGATCGGCGCCGCGCCGGTCAGCCCGTTCACATCCTGCATGGCCTGATAATCGCTGTTGCCTACCCATACACCGACCACCAGGCTGGGGGTATACCCCACCGTCCAGTTATCGTGGAAATTCGAGGTGGTGCCGGTCTTGACCGCTACCGGGCGGTCCAGCTTGAGCGTGCTGTTCAACCCGAACCCGATCTGGCGCGCCTGATCGTCGCTCAGGATGTCGCTGACCAGCCAGGCCACCCGCTCATCGAACACCTGCGCCTGCGGAGCTTTTTTCTGTGTATATAGCAAATTCCCATCCGCGTCCCGCACATCCAGCATAGATGTATTCCCGGAATAGGCTCCCTGGTTGGCCAGAGTGGCATACGCCGTGGTTAGTTCCAGCAGGCTCATCTGTCCACCGCCCAGCGCCAGCGAGAGGTCGAATTCGTTCGGGTCGCCCAGCGATGCAATTCCCAGCCGGTGCGCCAGGCTGACCATGTTGCCCACACCCACCTTGTTGAGCGTGGCGACGGCCGGAATATTTAATGAAGAAGCCAGCGCGACCCGGGCCGGCACGATCCCATGTTCGAGCGTGTCGTAATCCTGCGGGATGTAGCTTTTGCCATCCTGGCCGGTAAATACCGTCTGCACGTCCAGGATGGGCGTGGCCGCGGTCCAGGGCGAACTGGATTGCGGATCGAAAGCCGCCGCATAGATCAGCGGCTTGAACGCTGAACCGGGCTGGCGCGGCGAGATGGCCATATTGACCGCACCATCGATGCTTTCATTGAAATAATCCGCGCTGCCGACCAGCGCCAGGATCTCGCCCGTGCGCGGATCCAGCACCACCACGGCGGCGTTGTTCACATGCATATCGATGCCCCCCTGGGCATTCTTGAACTTGGCGATCTGGCGTGCAATCGCCGCCTCGGCGATGCGCTGGATATCCAGGTCGAGCGTAGTGCGCACCACCAGGCTGGCGTTCCGATCCAGCTGGCCGTTTTCAAACAGGCTGTCCACCTGGTCCTTGATCATCCAGACGAAGTGCGGCGCATTGATCGGGAAGGGTGTCGCGTTGTAACTAAGCGGGGTTGCCTGGGCTTGCTTGTATTCTGCATCGCTGATGAATCCATCCTTCTTCATCAGTCCCAGAACCACCTGCTGGCGTTTCAATGCTCCGTCTGGGTTGGAAAAGGGATTGTACAGGCTGGGCGCCTGGGGCAGGCCCGCCAGCAGGGCGCATTCAGGCAGCGACAAGTCTGCCGCCGGCTTGCCGAAATAGGTCTGGGAAGCTGCTTCCACCCCGTAAGCAAAACTACCATAGTAAGTCTGGTTCAGGTACAGCGACAGGATATCGTTCTTGGAATACTGCCGCGCCAGTTCCCAGGCCAGCAGCGCCTCGCGCAGCTTTCTCCGCAGGGTACGCTGGTTGCTTTCGCCTGGCAGCAACAGGCTGCGCGCCACCTGCTGTGTGATGGTGCTGCCGCCCGCCAGCGTCTCCCCGCCTTGCAAGTTGATCCAAAAAGCCCGCAGGATCCCCTCGAAGTCCAAACCGGAATTCGTGTAAAAGTTCTCGTCCTCGGCTGCCAGGGTGGCCTGCTTCATGCAAGCGGGCAACCGCTCGAGCGATACCACCGCATGCACCCCGCTTTCCGATGGTAGGACTTCATAAAGCAGTCGCCCATTCCGGTCAGTGATGCGCAGGCTGGGTTGCCGCAGGTGCTGTGGCAGGGAGCTCACCGCTGGCAGTCCCGCGAACACGTAAGTCAGCAGGCCTCCCAACAGGAGCAATATGGCCAGAATACCAAACAGGAAGATTTTCTGGTTGCGTTTCATCGCTCTCTACGGCTTCACCATAAACGTGCTGCCGGCGCTCCTCCCGGCTACATCCGGGAAGTAGAATTCGCTGGCTGTCACCGGCAGTACGTTGAAATTCCCCGCACTGCTGGCCCGTGCCATGTAGGTCATGACGTATGTGCCGGCCGGCAGGTAATCCGCCGACATGACCACTTTCGTGTCGTATATTTGTTTATAGTAGAAGTACCACCAGCCCCAGCCATATTGATCGTAATCCTGGCTTGTGTAGCTATCGGGCACCTGCTGGGAGGTTTGCAGGGAGGCGTCGATTGCCTCCAGCCCGGCCGGCAGCGGGTCATCGATGACCACATAGTGCAGGCTGTTCGGGACGACCACCGTCAGGCGCACCTGCACCAGATCGTTGCGCTGGGCCTGTGTGATCGGGGTTTTGGTATCGCCGGGCCGGAAATACTGCCTCGATACGATGATGCCCTGGTCCAGCGCAGTTACCGAGGCCACCGGCTGGGTGGTATCCAGGTAGGCGTCGTAATACAGCGCGCCCGGACCGCTGCCGCGTGTCAGCACCACGGAATTGACCGACTCGGCCAGTAGTTTATCTGCTGTAATGTGTAAAGTATTCGTTTCCATCAAATTGCCCAAATTCGCCTGGCCAGATTGGAGTACCTGTCCATTCAGCCCGATCGCATATGGGAAGTCCGTCTGGAATTCCCCGGAATAACTCAACCAGTTCGTCAGGGCCATCAAGCTCCAGGCGGTCTCCTGGGTGGAATACCAGTGCCCGGCGCTGCTTTGTTTCATCATCCAGCGGATGCCGTTCGGGATCAGCGCGTTCTTCGGATCGACCTGGATCAAGGCATTCAGCACGATGGCAGTCGTCCGTTCGTCCGTGTTCCAGTTCCAGTAATCCACGCTCTTTTCGTTCCACCAGGCGCTGGCGGCCGATTTCGCCGCCGCCGAGTTGATGGCGGAAAGCAGGTTTTGGATCCGTTCATCCTTTGGATTGGAGATGTACATGGCCTGCATCAGGAAGGCCTGCCCATAGATATCCAGGTTGCCCCGGCTTGCGTACAGGTCGGTCACCATGGCATCCGCCGGTTGTCCGCCCTGCGCCAGGGCGAACAGCATGAAGGCCGCCTGGTTGTTCTGCCAGGTTTCCTGCCCTGTGCTGATATCAGGCAAACTGGTGCTGAGGTAGTTCAGGCCATTCGCGAGCACGCTGTCTGATAAGGTGTACCCCGATTTGCGCGCCTCCACCAGCCCGATGATGACGTAGGCGCTGGTGGTGGGCTGGCTGGGCGAACCCGGCCACAGCCCCCAGCCGCCATCCGAGTTCTGGTTGCTGTTGATGCGCTGGAGCGCCGGCAGCACATTATCATCCAGGTTTTTCTGCAAAGTGCTAGATGATTTTCCCGCCAGGCTCAGCGCCCGCAGGCTCAGCAGGTTCGGCAGGAAGCGCGAAACGGTTTGTTCCATGCACAGGTATGGATAATCCTGCAGGTAGGTCAAGCCGCCTACCATCGAAGCGGCCAGCGAGGGGGAACTATCCACCGTCAAACTGGATGTGCCCATGTCCGATCCTCGCGGCATGAGCACCTGCTCGGTCACCGAATCGGCGCTCGTCAGGGCCCCCGCGCTGCCAACCGTTTCGGTTACGTGGTAAGCCAGCACCGGCAGGCCCTGTCCAGGCAGCGTCGCCAGCGTGGGAGTGGTGGCATCGCTGTACCCGCCACCCTCTGCCTGAGCGGCCAGGTCCACCCGCGTGGCGCCGCTCTGTACGGTCAAATTCCATGTCACGTAAGCTTGCTGTTGGGCCGGTACCTGCACCGTCTGGGTTGCATCTGATTGGAGCGTTACCCCTGCGGCATTGGTCAGGGTCACTTTTACCGCCAGGGTACCGGATGTATTATTATGTACCACAGCCCCGATCTGCGCCTGGTCGTCGGTTACGAAAAAGCGCGGCGTTTGCAAGTCGAGCGAGAGCGGTTTGGTGCTCAGTATCTCCTGGGTGGCCTCGCCCACCTGTGTGTTGTCGGTGACGGCGCGCGCATCCATCTGCCAGGTGGTCAGGTTATCCGGCAGGTTTACTTTCACCTGCGCCTGCCCGTCAGGGCCGGTCAGCACCTGCGCCTGCCAGAAGGCCGTATCCTTAAAGTTCTCGCGTACGGTGATGATGCCCAGGGCGTCGTTACCTTTGCCGCCCCCGCCTCCGCTGTGTTCCCCGCCTGGTGAGGTTTCCTGGTAATTGGCATTGAAATCCTCGGCGTTCACCACGATCGAGCTGGCCGTTTGCACTCCTAAAGAACGGATCGGGTAGAACGCCGCCAGCGGGGTCAAGCTGTTGGATGGCGCCAGGGCCAGGGCCGCCTTATCGATCAGGGCCAGCGACACGTCCGCCTGCACCGGCTGCCCCGACAGGTCCTTCGTCACTACGTTATAGGTTACTTCATCGCCTGGCTTGGCACTCGATTTATCGCTGGTAATGCTGACATTCAAGGTCTGCTGGCTGGGATCGACGGTCAGGCTGGCCATGCCCACCTTGAAATCGGCCGGGTGCTGCCCATCCGCTCCCTTGACCACGGTAATCGTCAGGTACATGATCGGCGCCATGTCGGCCGTTATCGGCAGTTCATACACCGTGCTGTTGCTGTCAAGTTTGATCACCTTTTTCTCGTAAATATGGCCACGCTCCAGCGTCAACAGGGCATACACTTCCCCCTGAAAGGGCTGGGCGATCAGGATGCGTGCCGTGTCGCCCGGGTTGTAGGATTTCTTGTCGGCAATTAACTGGAAGCTGCGGTCATTCGTCTGCTGCCAGGCGATGTAACCGGTACTGGATACCCACAGGTAGGCCGAGGCCTTGCTGCTGCGCCCCCGGTTGTCCAGTACGGTCACAATGGCCTTGAATTCCCCGCCCTGCGCCGGGGTAAAGCTCGCCTGCGCCAGACCGTCCGCGTCCGTCACGGCAGAAACCGTGCTGACCGGGATGTTCTTGACCGAGGTCACCCATTGCGAAACGCCATTGGCATCCTGCTTGGCCACGCTGAACCATTGCTGGTTGACGATCTGCACGCTGACGGCTTGCTTGGCCACCGGCGCTCCGTTCAGGTCCAGCACTACCACGTGGAATGTCTGGGCTTGCCCCTGCGTCCCAACGTAAGCTTCCGTACGGATGCCCGGGTGCAGCGCACTGCCGTATACGGTCAGGCTGGTGTGGTCTCCCACCAGGTTCCCGCCCACGTCCGTCACGTTGACGCTGAAGGTGGTCTGCTGGGCTGTGTTGGCATTGTTCAGGCTGGCGGTCTGGGCCAGTTCGAAATGACCGTTCGCATCGGTTGTGCCGCTGCCATTCTGGATGACCGAGTTGTTGGAGGGTCCGTTGTCGTAGGCGTAGTAATTGGAATAATCATAATCACTGAAGCTGTACTGGTTGTATGCATCCGCAGGATAGTAATCCGTCGCAGTCGATTGCATGAACCATTGCACCTGGGCGTTGCTGACGTTTCCGCCCGAATAGTAGGCCGCGTCCAGGCTGAATTTGACCGGGTCTCCCACCACCGCCGTGGCCGGCGTGACCTGCGTGGTCACCTGGAATTGGGGTTTGACGTAGTCCGCCACCCGGAAGGGTACGCCGCCCAGGCTGGTGTCATCCCCGGCCGCTGCACGCACGGTGATGTTGTAGTTGCCCACCTGCGCGTCACTGCCGACCGGGAAACTCCCCGAAAAGCTGCCATCCTGCGTTAGGCTGGCCGCGCCCTCGAACAGCTTGCCCTGGTCGTTGTCGATGTTCACATCCACTGTCTTCAGGTTTGGCAGGCTGTAATGCAGATCGTCGTTGGCGCGCACCACGCCTTTGTAGAAAACGGTCTGGCCGGGGCGATACAGCGCCCGGTCGGTGTAAACATATGCAAAATTACTCGAGACCGGGCTGTAAAAATCCGTCCAGATACCGAACTGGCCCTCGCTCACTCCTGAGCCCCATTCCAGGGCGGTCATTGCCAGGTGGGCTGGGTCGTCGCTGCGTGCGTAATTGACTTTTGCCGCATTTTGCACGTACGCCAGACCATCTGCATCGGTTTGCGCATGTCCCACGATGTTCATCTTGTCGTCATAAAAGATCACTGGCACGTTCGGCACGGGCTGCCCGGTCTCCTGATCTACCAGCCAGGCCAGCGCCTCGCTCTGGCTGGCTTTCAGCGTCAGGTTGTCCGGGGCAACGATAAAGATGGCGCCCTGGTTGTACGTACTGATCCGGTCGACCGGGTCGGCTGTCATGCCGATAAAGTAATAGCCCGGGTCGAGCGCACCGTTCGCTTCCAGATCCAGCTTGATCCGCCCGACTGCATCCTGATCCGCGCTTAGCGCCGGCGTCCATTCCTCCACTGGCGTTTTGCTGTACGTATTGAAGTCTGCTAGTCGCGAGTTGTCTTGCAGCAGTCCGGCGAATTCCTGATAGGACAGGGAATACAGCGAGATCTTCGCCAATGTCAGGTTGGTATATTCGAAGAAGACCGTTTTCTCCCCCTTGGCCCGGTAGACAAGAGGATAGTATGGCACCAGCAGGTCCGCAGTCGGGTCCAGCCCGGCCGTCTCAAAGCCGAAGGAGTATTCGCTGTTGATGGTATATCCGTAAATGTCGGCCGCCCCCGGCAGCAGGCGCACCACGTATTTCGTGGAGGGCTCCAGGCCGTAGACATATAACCTGTTTACGAAATCATCATAATTCAGCTCCACCGGCTGCTTGGGTTGCGGCGAGATCACCAGCCGGCCTTTAAGACTGTCCAGGCTCATTGGCGAGGCAAAATCGATATATAGGGAATTCGTAAAACTGGCTTGTTTCCCGGATTGCGGAGAGGCCGCCACAACCCGCGGGAGTGGGATGGTGGCCAGTTGTTGCGTGTAGCTTTGAAGCAGCGTACCCCCATCCTGGGCCTTGGCGGAACTATCGATGGTCAGGTCGTAGAAACTGGCAATGGCGTACCGGCCGGCCGGCGTAATGGTCAGGCTGGTATCCCCATCCTGCCACAACAGTTTGACCGGAAAATCAGCCTGTGTCTCCCGGTTGCGCAGGTGCAGCGCCGCCGCCACGCTCTGCTCGTCCATCGCCTGGCTGAATGTCAGCACGAAGGCCTGGTTGAGCAGCATGCTTTTATTATCCGTGGCCTTACCGGTATCTTTGAGCGAGAAATCGGTCACATTCGGCGAGCCGGTGATGAAGCCCCAAACGTAGTTCTGCTCGAGGGTGCTGCCGGTGGTGTCTTTCAACCCGCTCTTGACTTGCACCAGGTAGTTCGTTCCGCTGCGCAGTCCAATGGTCGGCTGGTAGACGTACACCGAGGAACTGACCCATGTCCCGTTTCCCGGCACCTCCGGGCTGATCTCGATCGGGCTGGGCAGGTTCGCCTGCTCTTCCAGGCTCATCAGTGGCACGACCGGCTTGTTGAAGATCACCGTGATGGCATTCTTGATATCCACTCCATTGGCGGCATCCGCCGGGAAAACCTGTCCCACCACCAGCGCATCCGTGGTCTGGAAATCGATCCGGAGTGCGTTTGCCAGCTGGCTGCCGTCCGCGCCTTCGGCTCCAGTCGAGAACAGGGCCGAGTAAGGCTTGGCAGGCAGGAGTGGCTGGTCAGGTTTAAATTGCAGCGTTCTATCGTTCAACCAGCTGACCGCCCCCGCCACCGGCTGGTTCGCTCCATCGACGAATGACCAGGCCGCCGCAGTCTTGGTCTGGTTCATGGCCCGGTCGAAGCTGACCTGGATGGTGGGAGCAAGCTCCAGCCTCTCTCCCTGGATGGGTGATTGGTGCAATATCTGCGGGCTGTTTGCCGGTCTGGCCTGTACCGACAGGGTTGCCGTAGCCTTTGCAGCTGCTGTTGCGGCCGTTGTCGGCCGCGGTTTGCCCTGGCAGCCTGCCAGAATAAAAATGCACAGTATGATTGAAGTGAAATTAATCCAACGCCAATGTGTTTTCATTTTCAGTTCCTTCCCGGTTGTCCGAATACGCCGATCTCGGTGTAGTACCACTGCTTTCCGCGCCAGGCGAAAAAGCTAATCATGGCTTGTGCCATGCGCGGGTTCAACTCGCCCCCGCTGCAGCATCCGTAATGCCAGACCCCGTCGTAGCCAAGTGCGATTTCTTGCCCATCGTAAGAAATCCCGGTTTTACCATCCCGTTTATAAAAATAGAACGGTCTGCCCTGGATGGTCTGGAAACCGAAAAATTCGTCAAAACCATGCAGTTGGTCAAGCGATTGGCCGTCGATAAAGATTTCACCCGAGAAAAACGAGTCCACCGGTTGAGGGTTGGGTGCGATGGGAGTTTTCCCTTGTGCCACTTCGAATACCCAGTGGTTATCATAAACGCTCAAAACCCTCAAAGGCGAGCCGACCGCGGGAGGATTGATCGGGATCGAGAAAATGATTTTTCCATTGCGAGTCACTTGGGCAATCACTTTCCCATTTCCCATTGGTGCCCAGATTGCTTCCAATTTATCCTTGCCTTGCATCACCCATACGTCCCCTCCCCCGATGCTGTAATATTCATGAGGCGAAAGGGGTTTGACCCATTCGTTCATATGCTTTTCCACCAATTGGGTTTGTGTCAGGGCTTCCAATGGAAGGATTACCAGCGGTTCGATCTCAGGTGCTTTTGCCAGTGGGTGTTCCTCGATGCTCAATCCGGAAGGGAATATCCACGGCGTGTACGTTGCCTCTGCCGTAAGGGTGCTTACCACCGGGGTATCCGTGGGTTTGGCAATGGCAGTTGAAGAGGGTGTGGCTTTTGGTGGCAGTGTTTCGTTCGCTGCAATATCTATCGGGGTGCTGGCCGGAGCCGGCCTGGCCGTCCCGCACGCCGCCACCAGGATAAAACCGAATAGCCAGGCGTTGCTTCTCATGGTTGATTGAACCCACCGATTTCAACGTAATACCAGTTGCTATCTTTTTCTGCCAAGAAATCCAGCATGTCTTGATATCGATACGGGTTCAAGGTCCCGGCGCTGCAGCACCCGTAATGTGGCACCTGGTCGTATGCGAGCGGGATTTCCACCCCGTCGTAGGAAGCCCCGATCTTGCCATTCCTCTTGAAGAAATAGAACGGCCGGCCGTTTAACGTCTGGAAACTAAATGCCTCTTCATATCCAAGGCTTTCATTCAACAATCGCCCATCCACAATGATCTGCCCGACCGCATTGTCCGTGATGCCGTTTGTTTGCCGTGTTTCGGTGATCCTGGCGGCTTCCAGCACCCAGTGACCGTCGTACACCCACAGGCCTCGCAATGCAGTGATCGGGGTACCCGGGCCTGTTGCGATCCGGTAGATTTCCACGCCATCCTGCTTGAGAATGACATTTCCGCTGCTCCCATCGTTTGAGGGGATTTCTTCCGCCACCAGGCTGTGAGCCCCCAGGCTGGCGCACAGCTTCAGGTCAGCCGCTATGCAGTGGGTGTCGGGGAATGTTTTTGCGCGTTCCCTGGCATGCAGCAGGAGCGGATTGCCGTGCGTGAAATACAGCGACCCTTCCGGCTCGGGCGCCGTTTTGAGTAAATATTCTTCCACTGCCAGCCCCTCTGGCAGCGCCAGGGGCGGAACTCTTACTACTTGCACCGCCGCCTCAACGGTCGCTGGTGCCGGCATCGTAATGGTTGGTGCCGGGGGCTTGGTTGTCGTTGGGGTGGGGGGTTGGGTCATTGCAGGCACGGTTGCTGTCTCCGTCATCTGCGCTTTGCTCTGGCAGTCCGCCAGGAAGCCGACGGCTATCATGATTGCAACGGCAGGCACCCATCGCCAATCGGTTCTCATGCTCAGCTCTCCCTTAGCAATTTTCCCAAAAATGGTGAATGGTTTCTCAATTTGGATGCGTGCAGCAAAGCCGGACGCATCCAAATTGAGTTTTATCTGTAAAAATTAATGGACGGATACCGTCAGGCCGTAATCCACGACTGCGCCGTTATTTGGAATGACCTCAATGACATAGTCCTGTGTTTGCGGCAGGACTCCCGTCCAGGAGGTCGCTTTGGCTGAAGGGCTCAAGATCGTCCCGCTGGCAAGGCCGAAGATGTCGATATAGGCTGTACTGGAGGGTACGTTTAGGGTCACCGTCATGGTCTGGGCCGCATTGGCACTGACTGCATAGGAAAAGACATATCCGCTTACCGTGGTTCCGTTCAGGCTGGTGGAGCTGGTGCCGGTGACATAATTGATCTGCTGGGGCACCTTGGCGGTCAGGGTGAAATTCTCAGCCGTCGCGCCTCCGATCACCTGGATCTTGTATTGCTCGGTCTGGGGCAGCAGCCCCTGCCAGCGCGTCCACAGATTGGCCGGATTGAGCAGCATGTTGCCGTTCGGTTCAAAAACTCCCAGCGTGACATCATTATTGGGGGAATTCATGATAAGTACCATGGGTTGGTACTGACTGGCGTTAAGCGTATAGGTGATTATTTGTCCGGGTTGGATGGCACCTTGTACGATCCCTGCGGTTGTCCCGGTTTCCATGACTATATTTCCTGCTGTGGAACCGATGGACACTGTCAGGTTGTAATTCACCACCTGGCCATTGGTCGGGATCACCTCGATCACATAGTCCTGTGTTTGCGGCAGGATGCCCGTCCAGGTGGAGGATCTGGCTGTGGAGCTCAGTAGGGAACCGCTGGCAAGCCCGAAGATGTCGATAGTTGCGGTGCCGGATGGTACGTTTAGTGTCGCAGTCATGGTCTGCCCGGCGCTGCCCGTCAACGCATAGGAAAAAACGTATCCCTTTAGCGTGGTGCCTTTTAAAGTGATGGAACTGGCGCCTGCGGCAAAATTGACCAGTTGAGCTGCCTTGGCAGTCAAAGTGTAATTCTCTGCCGTCGCGCCTCCACTCACCATGATGGTATAAGTTTCAGTCTGGGGTAACAACCCCTGCCAGCTTGTTAGCTTGTTAGCTGGATTTAGCAGGGCATGGCCGTTCGGTTCGAATACCCCCAGGGTAACATCATGGTTCGGGGAATCCAGGATCAGGATCAAAGGCTGGGACTGGCTCGCGCTCAGTGTATATGCCGTGGTTCCTCCGGGTAGGATGGTTCCCTGCACGACCCCGGCAGTTGTCCCGGCTGCCATGACAATGTTCCCCGCTGGGAGTGATGAGGGTGTCGGGGAGATCCACTGGGCTATGGTGCTCGGAACAAGGGTCATATCTGTAGCCAGGCGCACCAGAAAAGCAGGCAGGTTCAGAGATTCAAGGTTCTCTGCAGTGGCAAGTGCCACTTCATTGGAGATGCCCTTCCCACCCACACGGTAATGTGTGCCGTTTTCTTTCCATTCCACGTAATAACCAGCGCCGGGCGTGCCAGGGAAACAACCTGCCTGGCCGCGCACAGTCACCGGCGTGCTGGGATAATCCGGGTAGCTTTGGCAATAATTGGTCTGGTCAGCATCCGAACCACCCTCTAGACTCAGAACAATGCTCTGGCTTGGATCCATAAATAACAAATCAAAACCATTTTCGTTGGCGTGCGAATAAACCTGGCTTAACGCAAGCCCGGTGGGCAGGCTGCGCGGCCAAAAATATATAATATTACCGGTTGGTATGGGAGTGCCCGAAAGGACAGAATTGAGTGTGGTGGGAAGGATGGTCGGTGTGCCCTGCACCTGGGGAGTGGACCAGGGGGTGGAGTGTTCCATACCGATCTGGAACGTGCCTCGGCAGGCCGTCATGGCCAGAAAAAAGACGATTGCTGAGATTAAAATGCGGGATTTCATGCGAGCCTCCTGACATGGAGCGGGTATCTATCCCAAAATGCGAACTTCTTCCGAATTTCTGGATAGGTTTGAATACACCCCTATTTTAGGATATCCATGTCATGCCAGGGTGGCGGGCGGGTCACACTTTGGAAACAGGTTGTGTCTGGTCAGTGACGGATTGTTTTAACCCGGCCGGCAGGCGCAGGGTGAATACCGTGCCCTGGCGCAGCCGGCTGCGCAGGCCTACCCGGCCGTTATGCCGTTCGGCGATGGCCCGCACCAGTGCCAATCCCAGGCCGCTGCCCGGGATGCCGCGACCGGCTTCCCCGCGATAAAGCTCCTCCCATACATGCGGCTGCTCATCTTCGGGGATGCCCGGGCCGGTGTCGGCTACTTCGATGACGATCTCCGCCCCATCCTCAAATGCATGCAGCTCGAGTGTATCGCCCGGGCGGCTGAATTTCAGGGCATTATCCAGCAGGTTATGGACGGCCAGCAGCAGCAGATCCGGGTCGCCCTGGATATTCGGCAGGGGCCAGGGCGCCTGAGGAATGCTCAGGTTCAAATGACGTTCAGCCGCCCCCGGTTGTTCCTGCGCCATGCTGAATGCTTCGTGAAGCAGCGCCGGTACGTCCACCGGCGAACGCTCCACCAGGCGCACTTCCAGCTCGGCCAGTTTGCGCAGGTCGGCGGAAAGGCGGCTCAGGCGCAGGGTCTGGGCTTCCACGCTGGCCAGTGCTTTCCGGCGGCCATCTTCCGAAGGGACTTCGGTCAGGTTGGCCAGCCCGGCCCGGATGGCGGTCAGTGGATTTTTTAGCTCGTGGTCCAGACGGCGCAGAAAACGCCGGCGTTCTTCAGCCGCATCGGCGGTCGCCTTCTGCCGAACCTGTTCCACCCACCCCCATAGCGCAAAGCCGAGCGCGGCAAGAATGGAAAGTCCCAATCCGAACAGGAGCGATAAAGCGCCCAGGTCGGCCCGCAGGTAGACAATGTGATCATGACTGGCGTCGTAGGCAAGGAAAAAGTACAGCGCCAGCCCGATTCCAATTATGCCCGGCGCCAGACTGATCACCCAGCGCGAGGTTTTCATGGCAGTGTCTCCACCTTGCCAACGAAGCGGTAGCCCTGCCCGGGGATGGTCTCGATGTAGCGCGGCGCACCCGGGTCGTCATCCAGCGCCCGGCGCAGCTCGGCCACGCGCGTATCCACGGCGCGTGTGCCCACCGGGTAGTCCCAGCCCCATACCACGTCCAGCAACCGTTCGCGCGAGACCAGTTCGTCGGGATGGGTCAGCATATATTCCAGCAGCATAACCGCTTTGGGTGTCAGGGTCAGCTCGGCCTCATTCAACAAGACCCGGTGCGAGACCCGATCCAGGATCAGGCTGCCGCATGCCAGGCGGTTGGATGCGGAAAGTGGCGGCTGCCCCGGTCGCGCCCTGCGCAGCACCGCTTTGATGCGCGCCACCAATTCGTGCGGATCGAAGGGTTTGTTGAGGTAGTCGTCCGCGCCCTCCTCCAGTGCCATGGCGCGCTCACCGGCTTCTCCGATCTGGGTCAGCAGCAGGATCGGCGTCCAGTCGCCGCCCTGGCGCAGCCGACGCAGCACCTCGCGCCCGTCCAGCCGCGGCATCAGCACATCCAGCACCAGCAGGTCCGGGTGCCCCGTAGCCACTTTTTCCAACGCCTCTTCGCCATTGGATGCCACGGCAACTTCGAAGCCCGAGCGTGTCAAGAACGGCGCCAGGTTATCGGTGATCGCGGTTTCATCATCTACGAGTAATATGGAGGGTTTGCTTTGCATGGTCAGTTCTGCTTCTCTCGAATTGTTCCCAATTCGTTCACATAGTTCGAGTGTATCATTTTTTGCAACACCTGCCTACAGCGGTAATTGCTCACGGCACAAATTCAGATATTCCGCCCAGGGGCATGCCTGCCCAGACCCGGCCTTGCTGATCGAGCACCAATGTTTGAACAAAATCGTCCCCCAGACCGCTATATTCTGAAATTCTCCATGTATCTCCATCATTCAGGTTCGTTATTCCCTCATCTGTCCCTACCCAGGCTTCTCCGTCCTTGGCAATGACGATCTTGTTAATGGTATTGCTGGTCAAACCATCGGCCTTGGTATATGCTCGCCAGTATGGTCCGGTTATCGAAACATTCCCCAAATCGGTGGTCACTTCAACCTGGCCGGGCTGGACAATTAAAACCGATCGGACATGTTCGATGGCAACCTGGTTCCAGACCTTTCCATCCAGAAAAAAGATGCCGGTTTCACGCATGCCGATCCACACATCACCCTTATCAGAAATCGCCAGGCATGCCGCGGTCTCCATGCCGGGGAAGCGGAAGAGTATCCAATTATTTCCATCGAATCGCAAAACTCCCATTGTTGTAATGACCCACAAACTACCGTCGCCTGCACTCGCAATCCCGTTGACGGAATTAATCGGCACATCCGTGGGTAAGGGCACAGGGTTCCAATTTGACCCATCGAATTGATATAAATTATTCCTGGAAACGGACCAGACTGTTCCATTTTGGGTAACCGCGATCGCATTTATTCGAGCACTTGGTAAACCATTCAAATTTGGCTTTTTCCAGGAGTTTCCATCAAAATTGGAGAGGCCGTTATCTGTCCCGAACCAGACCGAGCCATCTGGCGCGGCAGCCATGGATAGGATGCTATCGTCAATCAGTCCATCGCTGGTCGTGTAACTTTGCCATTTGCCTCCGGTATATCTGGAGGCCCCTTGGTCCGTGCCGAACCATAAGCTGCCATCCGTCGATAATGCGCTGGATGTCATAAAATTATTGATCGGTGTATTCTCTGGTTTGTAGATATTCAAACCCCGTCCATCAAAATATGCAATTCCTGTATCATAAGTACCCAACCAGAGGCCGCCATTCGGATCGCTGATCATGCTGGAAATATTAGCAAAGGGATACTTCATCAAGCTTAAGCTTTTTTCATCGAACCGGATCAATCCGGAGGTCAGGCCTCCTAACCAGATGGCGCCCTGGGGAGTGATGGTTATCGCCGCAATATTCCCCCCGGTTTCCTCCATCGGATATGTTCTCCAAATTTGACCATCATAGTGAGTCAGGCTGCTCGCGGATGTCAGCCAGATCGTCTTGTCGGGTGCTTCCACGATATTGGAAACGAACTCTCCCTTGGTTAGATTGGTGCTTTTCCAATTCTTTCCATCATAAAATGAAACTCCACCCATAACACCCACCCATACCGTGCCCTGCGAAGTTACCGCGATCGACTGGATAAAATTATCCAAAATGCCTTGCTTGGTGGAAAAATTTTGCAGGTTTTTTCCATCATAACTATACGCTCCCCAATTCGTGCCGATCCATAATTTTCCATCCGCCGTTATCGCCAGGCAGGTGATGGTATTTCCCAGGATGCCTGGCAGGGTAAAAAATTTCCCATTTGAATATTCTACGATCCGCCCGGAATACGTGCCGAACCATAGCTTGTTATCAGCGCCAATGACCAGGGCGGTAGCATAATTGCCAGGGATACCATCCGATGCGCTGAAGGTTTCGGCGCTGCTGTTTTGCGGATTCCAGCGGGTAATACCACCTCGACCAGCCGTCCATATATTTCCGCTTTGATCGAAGGCGATTTGAGATACCCAATTGATATTTGGGTACGATTTCCAAGGCGTCCCCTGACCTGGCGAGGGGAAAACCGATATTGTGTGGACACTGGTTTGGCCAATTGGCTGTACCGCCAATCCCTGATTACCGATGGCTGGATTTTCCTTTTCAATGATGGCCTGGCAGCTCGTGATAAGGCTTAGAGATAGAAGCAGGACAATCAGGCTGGGGATATAAGTCTTAATTGTGCTTCGCATGGAGAAACCTGTGCAAATGATCTTCATTTGGTATTTATGTGTCCAGTGTTTCCCGGTTCTCATCCGCCTGCTTGCCGGCCTTATGTTTTCCTCCCGCTGAACCATCCTTGAACCAATCCTTGTAAAAAAATCAAAGCAACGACTGATGTCGTTTCTATCCCAACCATTCTACAATAGTGGCCTCACCCTGTCCCACGCCCACGCATAATGTCGCCATCCCGTATAGGCGAGGCTTGCGTCTGCCCTCCTCCTTATTTCTGCGCCTCATTTCATACAATAGCGTGGTCAAGATGCGCGCCCCCGAACAACCCAGTGGATGCCCCAGCGCGATCGCCCCGCCGTTCACATTAACGATCTCCGGGTCCAGCCCCAGCTCTTCCATTACCGCCAGGGATTGCACCGCAAAGGCCTCATTCAGTTCGACCAGCCCGATGTCTTTCACGTGCAACCCGGCCCGCTGCAGGGCTTTCTGCGCCGCTGGCACCGGGCCCATCCCCATCGTGCGCGGCGCCACCCCCGCAGCGGCAGACGCAAGGATGCGCGCCAGCGGCCTGAGTTCCAGCTCGCTGGCTTTCTCTTCGCTCATCACCAATAGGGCGGCTGCCCCGTCGTTTAGCCCGGAAGAATTGCCGGCCGTCACCGTGCCGCCCTCCTTGCGGAAGGCTGCTTTCAGCCTCGCCAGGCTTTCCAGCGAGGTATCCCGGCGCGGCCGTTCGTCCGTATCCACCACCTTTGGATCACCTTTGCGTTGCGGGATCACCACCGGCAGGATCTCTTCGGCGAACTTGCCTGAATCGATCGCCGCGATGGCACGCTGGTGCGAGCGCAGGGCAAATTCATCCTGCTTCTGGCGCGTAATATGCGGGCGCTCTGCCGCGATATTCTCGGCTGTCTCGCCCATCGACTCGGTGCCGTAGCGTTCCTGCATCTTCGGGTTGGGATAGCGCCAGCCCAATGCAGTATCATAGGCGGTCAGGTTGCCGAAAGGATATCCGCTCTCCGCTTTTGGCAGCGAATAGGGTGCCCGGCTCATTGACTCGACTCCCCCGGCAATGAACACATCTCCTTCGCCTGCCCGGATGGCACGCGCCGCCTGGTTGACCGAATTCAGCCCGGATGCGCACAGCCGATTGACCGTAACCCCTGCGACGCTGACTGGCAGCCCCGCCAACAGCAGCGCCATGCGCGCCACATTGCGGTTATCCTCTCCGGCCTGGTTGGCGCAACCCAGATAAACTTCCTCCACCAGCGCCGGATCGAGCCGGTTGCGCTCGATGATCGCCTTGATTACCAGTGCCGCCAGATCATCAGGCCGGACAGATGCTAACGCCCCGCCCAACGCCCCGATCGGCGTCCGGATGGCATCAATAATGACAGGTGTAGGCATAAAAGGCTCCAATAATTCAATATCCTTGCCTAATTCCCTAGTAATTTTTCGATCAGTGGTTTTAATGTCAGTAAATCGTTTTTAACTGTATCCCAAATAATCTCGGTATTGATTTCAAGATAATCGTGCACAATCTTATTGCGGATGGCGCGCATTTCAAACCAGGGGAGTTCAGGATGCTTTTCGGTTAGCTCTTCAGAAATGTTCCGGGCCGCCTCACTAATAATTTCCAACTGACGTACGACAGCATCCTGCATCATGTTATTTGCAAGAAAAGTAGGTTTACTACTTCGCTGACATAAGATTCAATTCGAACAATGACATTATAAATATGGCCGAGTTGGGCGGCATCATCAAACTTCTTCATATATAACCGCCCTGTCTTTTTCGACATTCGAACGGATGCGTGGGCTGAGTCCATCCTCAGTCACCAAATCCACCGCGCACCCCAATTTTATTTCGAGTTCCTTTTCCAGCCGAATTATTTCAAATAATCCAAGCGGTGGCCGTTTTTCAGCAGGCCTGAGCGCCACCAGCAGATCCACATCGCTTTGTGAAGTCGCCTCGCCGCGTGCATACGACCCGAAGACAGAAATTCGCCGGGCATACGGCCTCAATAAATGCTCAACTTTGGTGCGCAGGTTGACAAAGCGAATATCCATACAGCTAGTTTAGCATATTTTGCAATGGGATGTGCAACCCGTTAATTTATCTCCCCCTATCCCAATTAATCTGTTCATCTCCGGATAAATTACTGCCCTGCTGCCTTCTCTTCCAGCGGTACCTGCGGCGTCAGCTCCCCTAGGAAGCGGATGCGCTGCACATTGACCAGCACCGCCTCGCGTTTAAGGATCAGTTTGGGGTTGTCATTCAGTGTGACAACCGCCTCGGTGATGGGGATGAACGACTCGGCCATGTTGGTGATGGCCTGGCGCAGGTTCAGCGGACCCTGCACGTTTAATTTACCGTGTACTTCCATGCGGTCCAGGGCCACGATTACATCATATTTTTGCTTTGGGTACTTGATGTATTGTCGTCCCTGCGGGGTGGTCTTCTGCGGGGGCTCGAATGCCAGCACGATGCCCGCCTTGGGGATGATCGAGAAAGCCGTTTTCTCCAGGATCTTGGCTGGATCCTCCAGCCGGGCAATATTGGCATTGCGTAGCAATATGGTGGTATCGCGCTTATCGTTCATGAAGTCCGACAGGCGCTGTTCGTGCAGGAACAATCCTCCTGAAATGGAGTAATCTTCCGTCAGCAGAACAATTTGATAAGGAAAAGTAGTAGTATCAACCATGGCATCCTCTGGAACGAATGATTTCTCATTCTACTGCTTCTTCCTTGAAATGTCGACCAGTTAACCGCAATAACACGGCCTTTTTGATTTTGTAACGGGAGTCCCTCAGTTTTGGATTTCTGCCCCGAATTTCACGAACGAGCACAGAGAATTTGTATAATTTGTGGCTTTCGTGGCAAAATATTTGATGCAGGCGTTTTGCACCGGTCTTAGCGTTAATTCTATACATCTTCCCCCACATCCAATCCTCCCCTGAAGGGTTAATAGTGCGGATAGGAGCTTTGTATTCCCGAATGATGACGCTTGGCACTACCCGTGTTTGTCAGACAACAGCATAATCTAATTAATAGTACTCTCAATCTGGGAAGCATCCCATTTCTCAATAAGGAGACCCAATCGATGCCTGCAAAAGGTTGGATTGAAGTCAACGATCTCTATTGTAAAGGCTGCGAATCTTGTATCGCAGCCTGTCCACCGCAAGTCATGTCGCTCAATCTGGAGCGCCTGACGACCAAGGGCTACCACCCGGCGCAAGTCTTCAAAGAGGGCTGCACCGGGTGTGCCATCTGTGCCATCGTCTGCCCGGATGCGGCCATCACGGTCTACCGCGAGGTGACCAAATCAGCCGCCCAACTGTCAGCGGCGGGAGGTTAATATGGCGCGTGAACTCTGGGAAGGAAACCAGGCAATAGCCGAGACCGCCGTCCGGATTGGACTGGAAGCATATTTTGGCTATCCCATCACTCCACAGAACGAGATTCTCGAATGGTTGTCCCGCCGTATGCCCGAACTCGGCCGCGCCTTTGTCCAGGCCGAAGCGGAACTGGGTGCGATCAACATGGTCTACGGCGCAGCCTGCACAGGTGCGCGCGTCATGACCTCCTCCTCCAGCCCTGGCATCAGCCTGATGCAGGAGGGCCTGTCATACATTGCCGGCACTGAAATCCCGATGGTGCTGGTCAACGTGATGCGGGGTGGACCCGGTCTGGGCAACATCGCCCCCTCGCAGGGCGATTACAACCAGATCTGCAAGGGCGGCGGGCATGGCGATTACCATCCCATCGTCCTGGCGCCCGCCTCGGTCCAGGAAGCGGTCGATTTGCTACCGCTGGCCTTCGACCTGGCCGAAAAATACCTTACCATCGCCTGTCTGCTGTTGGATGGGTCGATCGGCCAGATGATGGAACCGGTCGAATTGCCGCCCATGCGTCCGGTCCAGCGCCGTGCCTTCCCCTGGGCCACAACCGGCTCGGAAGGTCGGACGCGCCATGTGCTTTCCTCGATCTACCTGGAAGCGGTCGACGAAGAGAAGACCAATATCCGCCTGCTCAAGCGTTGGCAGCAGGTCCAGGAAAATGAGATTAGATATAAGGAGTACTACCTGGAAGATGCCGAAGTGATCGTGGTCGGGTTCGGCACCGCCGGCCGGGTGGCGCTTTCCGCCGTGCGGGCCGCCCGCGAGCAGGGTATCAAGGTCGGTTTGTTCCGGCCGGTCACGGTTGCCCCCTTCCCCTACGCCCGTGTGGCAGAGCTGGCTGCCCAGGCCAAAACATTATTGGTGGTCGAGATGAACGCCGGCCAGATGCTCGAAGACGTTCGCCTGGCTGTCAATGGCCGCACGCCCATCGAGTTCTATGGGCGTCTGGGCGGTGTGGTGCCCTTCCCCGATGAAATCCTGGGCGAGATCCAGCGCGTGGCCCATGAGAACTCCCCAAATCGTGGATGATCCGGCCAAAGTCTGGCTGCAGCGAATGGATGACGTGGTAAATAAATAGAGGTACAAATGGCCACATTAATAGCTCCCCAAAACCTGGTTTATGCACGCCCCAAATCTTTTACCGATATGCCAACCCATTACTGCCCGGGTTGCACCCACGGCACCGCCCATCGTTTAATCGCCGAAGTGCTGGACGAGATGAATTTGACCGGCCGCACCATTGGCGTCGCGCCGGTCGGTTGCGCCGTTTTCGCCTATAACTATTTTATGACTGATTTCGTTGAAGCCCCGCACGGCCGCGCCCCTGCCATGGCCACCGGCATCAAGCGCGTCCTGCCCGACCGGATCGTTTTTACCTACCAGGGCGATGGCGACCTGGCTTCCATCGGCACCGGTGAGATCATCCATGCCGCCGCCCGTGGTGAGAACATCACAGTCATCTTCATTAATAACGCCAACTTTGGCATGACCGGCGGCCAGATGGCCCCCACTACCCTGCCTGGCCAGAAGACCACCTCATCGCCCAACGGCCGGGATGTGGAATTGCAGGGCTATCCAATCCGCATGGCCGAGATGCTGGCTACCCTGGATGGAGCCGGCTATGTCGTCCGCCGCAGCCTGCACGATCCGGCCAATATTCGCCGCGCCAAGAAGGCCATCCGCACCGCCTTCGAAGCGCAGGCGCGCGGCCTGGGCTTCTCGCTGGTCGAACTGCTTTCCACCTGCCCGTCCAATTGGAACCTGACCCCGGTCGAATCGCTCACCTGGCTCGAAGAGCACATGCTTCCCTACTATCCGCTGGGCGATTATAAGGTCGCTCCGGCCATTACGGCAGCGAAGATTTAATCTATCGTGTCGTTGCGAGCCATCCTGAACATAGCGTTCTTTGCGAAGGCGAAGGATGGCGAAGCAATCTCTTCGCAGCGACATTAGGAGAAAAATATGCACAGTGAGATCATCCTTTCGGGTTTCGGCGGCCAGGGCATCATGTTTGCCGGCCAGATCATGTCTTACGCAGCCATGGACTCGGGCAAGGAAGTCACCTGGATCCCCTCCTATGGTCCGGAAATGCGCGGCGGCACGGCCAACTGCACGGTGGTCATTGCCGACGAGGAGATCGGTTCGCCGGTCGTAAAGAATCCGGATGGCGCCCTGGTGATGAACCTGCCTTCCCTGGATAAGTACGAGCCCATGGTCAAGCCTGGTGGCGCGCTGGTCATCAATTCCTCCATGGTCGACCGCCTGGCTGCCCGCACCGACATCACCACGCTCGCCATTCCCTGCAATGAGATCGCCGAAGAGATTGGCAACCCGCGCCTGGCTAATATGGTCGCCATTGGCGCGCTGCTGGCCTGCATGGGCGTGCTGACCCTGGCCGACATGGAAACTGCCTTGAACAATCACATGCCCGGCCGTCACAAGAACCTGCTCCCAAAGAACATCGAAGCCCTCAGCCGTGGTGCCGAGTTCGCCAAAATGAACATGAAGAAGTAAGGTGGAATTTCATTCCGCCCCTCACCCTCTCCTCTGCCATAAAAATGAATTCGGAGACCGCCGCATATGGCGGTCTCCGAATTCATATTACACCGCATGGACCTTATTCCCTCGGCAGATTCGCCCTGCCTGCGCAAGCCTGTCCTGGACGGACAGTCCAGGGTACCTATGTACAGGTAAGCGGAGAAGCGAACGTTTTTTGGCTGGCTTTCAGTCTAAGGATAAATCCATTAAGAAATCATATTGATTTCCTTTCCCCACCTGCTATATTCCCTGGTAAGAGTATAATTTAGCCATGAATTTTCTCATCACCGGCGCGGCCGGCTTCCTCGGTTCCCATCTTGCCAACCAGCTTGCCCGTGAAGGCCACATGGTACGCGGGCTCGACGACCTTTCCACCGGTGATCCGCAGGTGCTTGACCCGGATGTTCATTTTACCCGTGGCGACGTGAATGACCGTCCCAAGCTGTGGACCCTGCTCCAGGAGGTGGATTGCGTCTACCACCTGGCTGCCCGCATCTCCGTACCCGAGTCCATCCTTTACCCGCGTGAATACAACCTTGCCAACGTCGGCGGCACCGTCAGCCTGATGGAAGCCCTGCGTGACGTTGGTATCCGCCGGGTAGTGCTGGCCAGCTCCGGGGCCATCTATGGTGAACAGGATCTTCAGCCCATGACCGAGGGCCAGACCCCCCGTCCGTCTTCACCCTATGCCGTCAGCAAACTGGCCGCCGAATATTACGTTTCCACCATTGGCAAGCTTTGGGGTATCGAGACGGTTTCCCTGCGTATTTTCAACGCTTATGGCCCTGGCCAGCATATCCCCGCTTCGCACCCGCCAGTGGTCTCCTATTTCCTGCGCCAGGCCACCCGTGGCGGCACCCTGGTGGTGCATGGCGACGGCAGCCAGACCCGCGATTATGTCTACGTGGATGACGTGACCTCTGCCATGATCGCCGCCGCCACCGCCCCCAACGTCAACGGCCTGGTCATCAATGTTGGCTCCGGGGTTGAAACTAGCCTGCGCGGCCTGACCAAACTGATGCTCGAAGTGACTGGCAGCACCGCCAACGTGGTCTACAACTCCCAGACCTCCGCCGGCGTCTCGCGCCTCTGCGCCGATCTCACCCTGGCCGGGCAAAAACTTGGCTACAAACCCGCATTCCGCCTGGAAGAAGGCCTGCGTCTCACCTTACAGCGTGACGTTCGCTACAAAGCTACCAAAAACCTCACTCCCCCGAAATCAAATTAAGCGCAACATCAAAATATCTGACCACACTTGTGCCTGTGTCATAGTGCAGGCAAAGGTTATAATGTACCATAAGGAAAAGCATAATGAAAACCTTTTAACCACAACGGCCACAAAGGTTCGCGACGGAAAAGCTTTAATATTTAAACCTTTGTGTCTTTCGTGTTTAATTCTTATTCATACACTTTGTTTTCCTTCGTGTTACCCTTCGCGTCCTTCGTGTTAAACACTTTCCCTCTCCCTCGCGAATTCTACTCCCGCCCCACCCTCGCTGTGGCTCATGACCTGCTCGGCATGTGCCTCGTCCGCCTGCAGGATGGCCTGCGCCTCACCGGCATCATCCTCGAGACCGAGGCCTATATCGGCGAGAGCGACCTGGGCTGTCACGCCAAAGCCGGGTATACCTCCCGCACCGCTGTCATGTTCGGCCCGCCCGGGCACGCTTACGTATACTTCACCTATGGAATGCACTGGATGCTCAACGCCGTCACCGAGCCGGAAGGCTTCCCGGCCGCCGTGCTGCTGCGCGCTCTCCAGCCATTGGATGGGCAGGAGCTCATCTCCACCCGCCGTCAGGGCCGTGACACCCTCGGTCCCGCTAAACTGACCCAGGCCCTCGCCATCGACGGCGCCCTCAACGCCATCGACCTGTGCGACCCGCATTCCCCCCTTACCATCGAACCCGCCCCGCCTCCCCCTGCATCATCCATATTGACCGGCCCGCGCGTCGGCCTGTATACGGTGCCAGAGCCATGGAAATCGATGCCGTGGAATTTCAGGATTGAGACGTAATGCGTAAAACAAAAAACGTAAGCCGTTATTGGCAACTCGTTATAGGTTTTCCATAACTCATTATTTTTCACCTTCTTACAAATTCCGCCTATTTCGCTTTCTTTTCTTCATGCCCCTTTGTGTCTGCCTGACCCGCGCTGCCCTCCTGCGGGATATGGTGAGTTTTTTATTACGTTTTCCGTTCTCATTCATCCTTCCCATATCGATGATAAAATAAGCCCCAAACCTATGTTTAAAGAAACGATTCGTCCTCATCCCCTGGCATCCCCTCCGTCGAGCGCATCACCACCGTGCTTGGCGTCGGGCTCGTCTGGCAGGGCTCCCTCAGCGGCTCCGGCGGCGTGCGCATCGAAGGCGCCTTCGAAGGCCAGATCGCCCTTAAGGGTCTGCTCGTTGTCGGCGAGACCGGCAAGGTTACCTGCGAGAACGTCCGTGCTGTCAGCGTCATCGTCGCTGGGGCGGTCAAGGGCAACATCTCCGCCCAGAAGGTCGAGATCCGTTCCACCGGGCGCGTCTGGGGCGATATCGTCACCACCGCCTTCGCCACCGAAGAAGGCGCCTTCCTGCGCGGCCAGATCCGCATGGAAGACGCCGTCGATCTTGGCCTGGATGGGGCTACTCCTCCTGCGACCATCGCGGTTCCCATCGACCCCGCCAACCCTGAATTATCGAAAGGCTGATTTTGAGTACACCCTCTTCCTCCCCGGAAAAAATAACCATGTCTTCCCCCGACCTGGTCGATAGCGACCGTGCTGGTGTCGCCTCCGCCCTCCATCAGGCAGGTCTGCCCGCCGACGATATCCAGTCCGTCATCCATGTCCTCGAAGGTCCGAACCTCAGCATGGGCCCGCAGATTGCCGCCTTCGAAAAATACTTCTGCGACTATACCGGCGCCAAACATGCCATCGGCGTCAACTCTGGCACCGCCGGCCTGCACCTGTGTGTGCGCGCCGCCGGCATCCAGGCTGGCGACCTGGTTCTCACCACCCCCTTCTCCTTCATCTCCTCCACCAACGTCATCCTGTTCGAGAACGCCATCCCTGTCTTCGTGGATGCCGACCCGCGCACTGGCAATATCGATCTAAACCAATTATCCGAAGCTGCCCGCGACCTTTCTTCTGGCGGTAAAGCCGCCCTAAAGTGGCTCCCCCGTCTAGGCGCTTCCTCCCCATTACCATCTTCCCATCTCCCCCTGCACTTAAAGGCCATCCTTCCGGTCGATGTGTTCGGCCAGCCCCCCGATATGGACTCCATCAACCAGATCGCCCGCCTCTATGGCCTGGCGGTCATCGAGGATTCTTGTGAAGCGCTCGGCTCCGAATACAAGGGCCGCAAGGCCGGGCGCCTGGGCGATTATGGCGTCTACGCCTTCTACCCCAATAAGCAGATCACTACCGGCGAGGGCGGTGTTATCGTCACCGATAATGACCAGGCCGCTGGTTTCATGCGCGCCTTGCGCAACCAGGGCCGTGCCCCCGGTGATACCTGGCTCCAGCACACCTACCTCGGCTACAACTACCGGCTCGACGAGATGTCAGCCGCCCTGGGGGTCACCCAGATGCAGCGCATCGAGGAACTCCTTGCCAAACGCGAGCAGGTCTCGCAGTGGTATGGTCAGCGCCTGGCTGATATTTCCGGCGTCGAGCAGTATCAGATCGATCCATCCACGACCCGCATGTCCTGGTTCGTCTACGTGGTCAAGTTCGCCCGCGGCATTGACCGCGCCGCCGTGGCGCGCGCCCTCGAAGCACATGGCATCCCGGTGCGCCCCTACTTCGCCCCCATCCATCTCCAACCCTTCATGGTCGAGCGCTTTGGCTACCGTCTGGGCGACTTCCCCGTCACCGAAGACCTAGGTATGCGCGGGCTGGCCATCCCCTTCTCCAGCGTGATGACCGAGGGCATGGTCGAACAGGTTTGCCAGGCCATCCGGACGGTCATCCAGGCCCTTCCCCGGCAATGAACCCCGTCGATTTTCCTCCCCCTCGCCGGCGCGGTCGCAATCTCCACATTCTCCTGATCCTGCTGCTGGCCGCCATCGTGGTTACTCTGGCGTTGCTGGCCTACCGGCAGCCGCTCGGACTGCTCTTTATCGGCCTGGTCGTGGCGGCCGTCGTGGTCTTCATCCCCATCCCCATCCTGGTCTATCGCCTATACTCCCTGCTGCGCGCCAATTACAGCCTCGACCGTGACCAGCTCACCCTCACCTGGGGCCTGCGCGTCGAGCAGATTCCCGTCACGGATATCGAATGGGTTCGGCCGCTTTCGGCCATGAGCCGGCCCTTCCCCATGCCATTCTTGCGCCTGCCCGGCTCGCTGCTGGGCCTGAGCCACCACCCCGATCTTGGCAAGATCGAGTTCCTGGCCTCGGATGAGAAGACCCTGCTTTTGGTGGCCACCTCCCGGCAGATATTTGCCATCAGCCCCGAGAAACAGGATGATTTCCTTCAGAATATCCAGCATGCCATCGAAATGGGCAGCCTCTCGCCTGCCCTGCCGAATTCGGTCTATCCCTCCTTTGTGGTGGCACAGGCCTGGGATAGTGCCCTGGCGCGTTATCTCTGGCTGGCCGGCTTCTTCGTAAATATCGGCCTGCTGGCCTGGGTAAGTCTCATGGCACCGGCGCTTGGGCACGTCTCGCTGGGCTTCCTGCCTTCCGGCGCGGCCCGCCCGGCCTCGCCCGGCCTGGCGCTCATCCTGCTGCCCATCCTCAGCATTCTCTTCTACCTGGTCGGTTGGGGCACCGGGCTGATGCTCTATCGCAATCCAGACCGCCGTGCCATGGCCTTTATCCTTTGGACAAGCGGCCTGATTTCCTCCCTGTTGTTCCTGCTGGCGGTTCTGTTTATCGTCATTACGCCCGGCTAACCCATCCCCTTCCGTCGAGAAAAGCAATGCTCCAACTTATCCTGGGATTCTTCTTCGCTGCTGGAATAGCCTTTGCCGCCTTGCGTACCCGTAGCCTCAGCCGTTCGGGGGCCTGGGGGGCTTTGCTGGTGGGTACGGTTATTTTTGGTCTGGGGGGCTGGCAGTGGGCCGTGCTCTTGCTGGCTTTCTTCGTCTCTTCCAGTGCCCTCACCCGCACCTTCGCCAAGCGCAAAGCCTCCCTGAACGAAAAGTTCGACAAGGGCGGCCAGCGTGATATCGGCCAGGTGCTGGCCAATGGCGGCATTGCCTCCGTCTTTGCAGGGCTCAATTTCTTCTTCCCGCACGCATCCTGGACCTGGGCGGCCTTTGCCGGTTCCCTGGCCGCCGTCAATGCCGATACCTGGGCCACCGAACTGGGCGTGCTGAATCCCTCCATGCCACGCCTTATCACCAGCGGTAAATCGGTCGAACGTGGCACCTCCGGCGGCATCTCGGTCTACGGCACGCTGGCTGCCCTGGGTGGCGCCGCCGTGATCGCCGTCCTCGCCGGACTGGTGCGCCCCTCCGGAACTTTTTGGTCCATCACCGGCATTGCCGCCCTGGGCGGTCTGCTTGGCTCGCTGTTCAACTCGTTACTTGGCGCCACAGTCCAGGCCATCTACCGCTGCCCGTATTGCAACAAGGAGACCGAGAAACATCCTCTGCATACCTGCGGAACCCCAACCGTCCAGATCCGTGGCTGGAAGTGGCTCAATAACGATCTGGTCAACGTTGGTTGTGCTCTTGTCGGTGCCCTAATCGGTGCCATCTTATAGGTTGGATCGTCAATCCCACCTACAATTCCTCACTCCCTTGAAAATCTCACTCCCTGCGGGTTTCCCCACAGGGCGATAATAAATATAGAACTCAGCGCTCTCACGCACTCCTCGCTGAACCCCCGTTACTTCAGCCTGTCCAGCATTTCAAAACATGCCCGGCTGTTGTGATACGGACATTCCCACGGCCCCACCTTGTAGTTGCTCTCATCCACCGACCCATCCCGGTGCAGCTTCTTGATCCAATCCCCGTGTATCCGGTCCACCATGTTGTCCCGGATAAATTTCCAGCTCCCCTGGGCTGCCTGGGCAAAGCGCTCCTGCCCGGAAAGTTGGAAGGCATTGTAGAATCCCACCATCGCTTCGGCCTGCACCCACCAGCTCTTGTCGCTATCCACCAGGCCTTGCGGGCCGGATTCATACGGCAGGCTGCCATCCGCTTCCAGGCCATCCTGGTAAACGGCCTCCGCGATCCGGACTGCGGCCTGGCGCACCCTTTTCACCAGAGCCGGGTCGCCCTGCACTTCGGCCGCTTCCAGCAGCAGCCAGCTGCCCTCGATATCGTGTCCGTAAGAGACATTCGGCAAAAGCGAATTCCACCGGTCGTCAAAGAAAAGCTTGAAATGGCCGGTGGCTGGATCGATGATGCGCTCCAGGAAGGTTTCTATCACGGCCCGGTGTTGCGCCTTCAAAGTAGCATCCTCCCATATTCTGAGTAGGTTGGTATAGGCTTCCAGGATGTGCAGCATGGTGTTCATGGATTTGCGGCAATTCAGGTCCCGCTCGCTCAGGCGCATGTCCACCAGCGCCTCCCATTTCCGGCTGCTACCTTCGATATAGCCGCCATACCGCGGGTCGTAGGCGTGGTCCTCTAACAGATGGAACAGACTCTGCGCCAGCGCCAGGCTCTCCGGTTGTTCGGTCGCCTGGTAATACTCGGCCAGGCCATAAATGGCAAAGGCCTGGGCGTAATGGTGCTTACGGTCGAAAGCCGGCTTCCCTTTGGCATCCACGCTCCAGTAAACGCCGCCATATTCGGGATCCAGGAATGCGTTCCGCAAGTAATCGTAAGCACGCATGGCCATGCCAAGGTATTCTTTATCCCCCAGCTTCCGGTAAGCTGCCGCATATGTCCACAGGATGCGCCCGCACAGGATCGCCGAGCGCGGCACTTCATTGTGGATTTCCAGATCGTTGGTTATTGCCCCATAAAAACCGCCGTTGACTTTGTCGGGAGTCTGCGCCATCCAGAATGGCAGGATGTTCCCGGTCAGTTCCTCTTCCAATTGCCTGCGGAAATCATTGGAGTTTAATGTCTGCGTAGGAGTTGCCATAATGCCTCATACTAAAAAAATCCCAGCCGGATGAGTGACTGGGATGAGTTTAGCATAAATCAAGCAAATTTGTTTGTTATTGCCTACGGCCGACCGCCAAAAGCGTAATATCGTCGTAATTGGGGGCCTCTTTGACCCAATCCACCAGGGTGCTTTGCAAATGATCCAACAGATCTACTGCATGGGCCGGCGCCGAGCTAATGGCCATTTTTAGTTGATCCATATCATACGATTCCTTGCTTGGGCTGTTGGCGTCGGTAACTCCATCTGTGAATGCCACCAGGCTGTCGCCGGGTGCCAGATGAAGGTGGGTATCCTCATAAATTGCTTCGAGGCTTACCCCCATGGCGATCCCATGGCCGGGAAGCTTTTCTACCTGGCCGGAGGCCTTGCGCAGGAAAGGCGGGGGATGGCCGGCAATGGCGTAGTTAAAACTGGCATTGGTCGGATCGAGGATTGCATAAAAGGACGTAACGAACTGCATATCCATATCCTGCTTGCATAAGGCCTTGTTTACCTGGGTAAGTAAAGCGCCCGGTGAAGGTTCATTCTCCACCCGGTCGCGGATCAACCCATGTGCCATGGCCATGCGCAGCGCCGCCGGAGCGCCTTTCCCGCATACATCCGCCACGATGAACCCCCAGCGTCCACCCGGCAGCTTAAATACATTGTAATAATCGCCGGAGGTTTCATGGGCCGGTTGCCAGAAGGCCGCCACGCTGTAACCGTTGATCTCCGGCAGCACGTCCGGAAATAGGCTGACCTGCATCTGGCGCGCCATGTCGAGTTCCTGCTCCAGGCGGCCGTGTTCAACCCGGATCAGGTCGTACAGGTGGGCCCGTTCCAGGGCGGAACCCAGCTGTTTGGCGCCGGCGGTCAGGAACTGCAGATCGGAGGCCGAAAGCAATTGCCAATCATCGGCTGCGAAATTCATCACTCCGACCGTCTGTTTATTGAGCGTGATCGGCACGCTGGCGTGGAACATCAAGCCGCCCCTAATTTTTTTACCTTCCATCGCATCATGCAGGCGGCTGCACTCAACCACGTTGACGCCGCGCTTTAACTGGCCCGTTCGTAGTAATAACTGGCAGTGACATTCCGGGGGCCGGGTCAGGTAATAACGGTCCCGCTTCTCCAGGCTGGTGGGCAGGTTGCGGGCAGCCGCCAGGACAAAGCCATGTTCAGGCGGTGGTTTGGCTGATGGGCCCAGCAGGGCGCTGTCAGATTTGAGAGAGATCCAGGCGGTACGCAGAGTCATCACCCCGAGCATGGTCTCGAGGGTAGTATCGAGCAGGGAATGCACATCTGGAGCCAGGTTAGTCGACTCGGCCAGACGGTTCAGGGCCCGCAGGCGGGCGATCTCGCGTTGATCCGGCAGGCCCTGGAAGGCATCGTGTTTTGGCCAGATATGCTTAAGGCCAAAGAATTGCTTTTTCAGGTTAAATTTCTCAAATGGGCTTTCGGCAACCCACCTGTTGGTTTTGAGCCAGCCGTAGAAATGCTCCAGGGAAGAGGCGATCCTGTATAGGGTCAGGCGGTTGGTGCCTCTGATCCGGCAGTCTAACAAATAGGTGCGGATGGCCACGTCATCGGAGGCCTGGGGATTGAAAGGATACTCTCCCTGGTTGGTCTCCCACCTGACATAATCCATTACATCCTGAAGGACTGTCTTCTCTTTCGGGCTGGTTGAGGCGGAAAAATGTTCCAATAAATCCATGTCTACTCGCTTAATTTAACTGTCCATCCGAAAATTATCGAAGAAGTTCATTTTGAGATTGAAGACACTCTCAAAATTCGACCTCCTCCTGAGCTTTCGGATAGACACTAAATCTACGTTTCGGGCATTTCCACCATGATGAGGTGGACATCTTCTTCGGGTGTCAGCGTTAATCTCTTTTCATCCCAAATTTTGAGCGCATCGCCGGTATTCAGGGGCATATCGTTTACGCTTAGGGTGCCTTCCAGACAGGCCAGGTAAACCTGGCGTCCGGGAGGCTGATCCATGCCGAGCCGCCTACCTGCTTGAATTTCGGATACGAAGATATTCGTATCCTGGTTTATTCTGGTTACATTTTGCATGGATTGTCCTGATGCAATCTGCAGAAACTTGTTAAGACGGTCGGATTGTTTGAAATGAATGGAATGAAAATGGGGCAGCAAGCCTGGAGACCTTGGACGTATCCAGATTTGGATAAATCGTAGAGGTTCGTCCTGACTGCCATTCCTCTCGCTGTGTGTAATTCCGGATCCGGCGCATGTGTACTGTATTTCTCCACGCTTCATGATTTCCTTATTCCCGAGGCTATCCTCGTGGACAAGTTCTCCATCCACACAGTAGGAAATAATTTCTATCTCTTGGTGCGAGTGCGTGTCAAACCCGGAACAGGGCTGCAGGGAGAAATCATTAAACGTGATCAAATCCCCGAAGTTGGTATTCTCAGGATCGTTATAGTCAGCAAATGCAAAGTGAAAGCGTCCAACATGCCAACCGTAATCTCTGAGGTAGATTTGCCTTGCAGGAACCTTGGATAGCATATTCTCCTGGACAGATGTGCCATCCCCTCGCCATGGCGATCTTCTAACTGGGTCAGAGCGCGAAGGATAGCAGACTAATCTGGATAAGTCAAGTCTTATTAGGTTTAGTTTCCCCAACCCATTGGTACCCCCAATATATGTGCAAAATGCACTCAATAAAAATGGCATATATAGCGGTTTAATTCAAATTCCCAGCAGACTCCCCTTTTGGAAATTTCTAATTTTGTTCTAATATCCTGAAGCGATTGGAATCATATAATAAATTAACCTTCTACCTTAAATTATAGGAGAACCGCATTTTGGGAGTGCCTGCACCCTCATAATGCGACCTCCTCCTGAATTATTAGATGGAGGCTAAGGAAAATTCAATGGCCATTATCAATGTCGTTGTCGGTGGGCTTTTACTGACCCTTGGGCGTAAAATTTTCTGGTTTTTCGTCGCCGCAACGGGTTTCTATGCGGGGTTTGAATTGGCGTCCCGCCTGAACATCCAACCAGTGTGGGTGGCTTTAGTGATTGCCCTGGCGATCGGCTTGCTGGGCGCCCTGCTGGCATATTTTTTCGAGAAGCTGATCATCGGTGTAGCTGGTTTCCTTGCAGGTGTCTTCATAACATCACGCCTGGTTACCCTTTTTGGCGCACAATTACCGGGGAAAAGCTGGGACTGGCTAATCATTCTGATCGGTGGAATTATTGGGATCATCCTGATGGTTGCCTTATTTGAATGGGCGCTGATCTTCCTGTCATCGCTGGCAGGCGCAATTCTGATCGTTCAGGCAATCAACCTGGTCGGCCTGGTTGGATTGGTGGTCGGAGTAGTCTTGTTTGTGTTTGGGGTGCTCTTCCAGACCGGTTTAAACCGGCGAAACCCCACCAGAAAAAAAGCTGCGGTTTGAGTGCCAGGTTTTCTAGCAGGTGTGGCTGCATCATAAAAATCCTATAATAAAGAACCCGCTTCCTGCCAGGAAACGGGTTCTTTAAATTTCATACATTTTCGCAATATTAAGGCAACCAGCAGCACAGAACCAATTCGCGGGCTGCCTTAACCTCATCCATGCGGCCGAAGGGGGTCTTGTGCGGAGCTTGCTTAAGCAATTCCGGCTGGCTGCGGGCTTCTTCGGCAATCTTGCAGAGCGCCTGCACGAAGGCATCCAGCGTATCCTTGTTCTCGGTCTCGGTCGGCTCGATCATGAGCGCTTCGTGAACGATCAGTGGGAAGTAGTTGGTGGGCGGGTGAAAATCGTAATCCATCAGGCGCTTGGCGATATCGAGCGCGCGGATCCCCGGGGCATCTGCCCACTGCCCTTCGGCCACGAACTCATGCATACAGATGCGGTCGAACGGGACGGTGTAGGTCTTATCCAGGCAAACCCGCACATAGTTGGCATTTAGAACAGCATATTCGGCGATCTGGCGCAGCCCTTCCGCGCCATGCATGGCGATGTAGGTATAGGCGCGCACGAACATGCCGAAATGGCCGTTAAACGCTTTGACGCGCCCGATGCTCTTTTTCGGCTTGATGAATCCAAACAAGGGTGGTCTTTCATCCTGGCCTTCTTCGATGATCCCAACAATCGGGCTAGGCAGGAATTCGGCCAATTTCTTCGAAACTCCCACCGGCCCCGAGCCCGGACCGCCGCCCCCGTGCGGGGTGGAAAAGGTCTTATGCAGGTTGAAATGCATTAGGTCAAAACCCAGATCGCCCGGACGGACGATCCCGAGCAGGGCGTTCAGGTTGGCTCCATCTCCGTAGACCAGACCGCCGCAATCGTGTACGGCCTGGATTACTTCTTCGAGATGCTCGTCAAAAAGTCCGAGTGTGTTCGGGTTGGTCAGCATCAGCCCAACGCAGGTCTCATCGCAGGTGGCCTTCAGGGCAGCCAAATCAACGTTGCCGCGTTCATCGGAGGGGATCTGGACCACTTCCAGGTTGCTCATCGAGGAGGATGCCGGGTTGGTACCGTGGGCCGAATCGGGAATCAGCATCCTGGTGCGTTTCGTATCGCCGCGGGCGGCGTGGTAGGCGCGCATGATCAGCACGCCGGTCAATTCCCCGTGGGCGCCCGCAGCCGGCTGGAGGGTGACGGCCGCGAAACCCGAGATTTCCTTCAGCCATTCCTGTAGCTGGTACATCAGCACCAGGTTACCCTGGACGGTCTCGACAGGCTGAAGTGGATGCGTGAAAAGGAAGCCGGGCAGCCGTGCGGTATCCTCATTGATTTTCGGGTTGTACTTCATCGTGCACGAACCCAGAGGATAGAAGCCGCCATCCACACTGTAATTAAATTTTGACAGGCGGACGAAATGGCGGACCACATCTGCTTCTGCTAGTTCGGGCAATCGCAATTCCTTGCGGAGCAGGTTTTCGGGGATGCTGGCATGCGGTACATCCGGGGTCGGGAATGTGACACCCGTTCGGCCGGGGGAAGAGAGCTCGTAGATGGTCCGCTCAACCTTGAAAGTAGTCGAAGGGTCAGTCATGGGCCACCTCCTCCAGCACATCCGCCAGGGCATCGATCTCATCCCGGGTGTTCATCTCGGTGACGGCCAGTAGCATATGATCGTTAAGCGCCGGGTAATCCTGGCCGAGGTCGTACCCGCCCAGGAAGCCGTGTTCGAGTAAATGGTCGTTAATCTCTGCCACTGGTTTCGGGCAGCAGATTGAAAACTCGTGGAAGTAGGGTGTATCGAAGCATAACGAGTATCCAGGGAGATTGGAGATTTTTTCGGCGGCGTAGTGGGCCTTGGAATAACATAGTTCGGCCACCTGGCGCAAACCGGTCTGGCCGAGCAGGCTCAGGTATACAGCGGCAGCCAGGGTCAGCAGGCCCTGGTTAGAGCAGATGTTGGATGTGGCACGTTCACGCTTGATATGCTGTTCGCGGGCAGTCAGCGTCAGCACGTAAGCGCGCTGGCCGCGGCTATCGACAGTCTCGCCGACCAGGCGCCCGGCCATCTTATGGATGAACTGTTTGCGGGTGGCAAAGATGCCCAGGTACGGCCCACCATAGGAGAGCGGTATGCCCAGGGGTTGGCCCTCGCCGACAACAATATCTGCGCCCATTTCACCGGGGGTTTTTAGCAGACCCAGTGCGATCGGATTGACAGCCACGCAAACCAATGCGCCCAGGCGATGGGCTGCCTGGATAAGTTGCGTGTAATCATAGATGCGCCCGAAGAAATCCGGGTATTGAACCAGCACAAGCGCCGTTTCAGCATCGATTAGCGGGATCAAGTTGTCAGGGCTGCTAACGGTTGATTCCCCATTTCTTACCACTTTGGGATCGTCGCCAACCAACTCCAACTGCAAATCCTGAACGTACGTGCGCAGGGTCTGGCGGTATTGCGGATGGACCGCCGGAGAGAGCACGATTTTCTTACGCTTGCCGTGGAATTGGGCATTTGCCAGGGCTACGGCTTCCGCCGCGGCAGTGGCACCGTCGTAGTGCGAGGCGTTCGAAACCTCCATCCCGGTTAGCGCGACAATGAGCGACTGGTATTCGAAGATGCTCTGCAGCGTGCCCTGCGAGATTTCCGGCTGGTAGGGAGTATAGGCGGTATAGAACTCGCTGCGCTGCAGGATATGGTCCACGGCGGCGGGAATGTAATGGTTGTAGGCTCCCGCGCCAAGGAAACAGACCAGGTCGGTGCGAATATTCTCGTTGGCAAGGGAAAGTTCACCTAGCTCGGCGGCGGCTTCCATCTCGGTCAAAGCCGGCGGCAGGTTTAAGGATGGAAAACGATGTTTTTTGGGAACATCCTTGAATAGTTCCTCGAGGTTTTTCACCCCGATGGTGTCTAACATGGCGTCCCGCTCCCGGGGGCTGTGGGGAATGTAGGTCATAAGAATTCTAATGCGACCGTTCTTCGCAATATTTGGTATAGGCGGCTGCATCCATCAAACCAGAGGCATCCCCACCCTCCACCTGGATCAGCCAACCCTTCCCATATGGATCGCTGTTCAACAGCTCGGGGTTATCCGGCAAACTCTCGTTGACAGCGGTGACCTTGGCGCTGATTGGGGCATATGACTCTGCGGCAGCCTTAACAAACTCAACCGAGGCCATCTGCTTGCCAGCCTGGAGCGTATCGCCAACTGCCACAATGATTTCGACAAAGACGATATCCGAGAGCTGGCTTTGGGCGTAATCGGTCAGCCCGGCTTTATGGGCCGCCGGGTCGAACCATTCGTCGGTTTTGGAATATTTTAAATTGGCTGGTATATTCATCATTCATCTCCATTAAGGTTGATTTGGCAAAATAAAAAAGGGCGCACGCAAATAGCGGGTGCGCCCTCTGTGACGGACCTGAGAGATTCTCCTGCGGCGGGAGGCCCGGTGATGTCAAAGAAGACAGGCCACAGCCGAAGGATTGCCCCATCGGTGCCCCTTAGGGGATGTCTTCCCGCCGGGAACTTTCCAGAGATTGTTGCAACAGGGTCCTTTTTGCCTGAGAGTTTCATCCGGACTTGCCAGTACCGGGCTTGCACCTTCGGCGCCCCGCCGGACAGCTTATTCACCCACGGGGTCTCTTCCCTGTTGCGATTGGTTTTCAATTGTGGGTTGCATTGTACGAGCAAGCAGAGGATAAGTCAAGTAAAATTGTTCTATCGCCCGGTCAACGTGCTGCGCACCCAGTCACCCACCAGCCAATATTTGAAATCCTGGTTCTGGTTAACCTGGATCGCGGCAATGATGCCATAAATAACGGCGCCCGTCGGTAAAAGCACCAGGATGAGGGTTATTAAGATTGCAAATGGGATCAGGACGATACCGATCAGGACTGCCGAAAGTGCGCCGACGATGGCCCACATCGCGCCAATCAACAAACCGCCTCCGTACCACCAGATCAACTGGAAGATCATCGCTTGCAGGGCCTGGTAGGCAACCTTGCGGGAACGGTCCTTATAGATCAGATAGATCACCAGGGCTGCAACTGGTCCTGCAAAGCCGGTAACCAGGTTGAGCAGAACGCTCAGATGGGCCAGCACGCTCCAGGTACGTTCTTCCGCCGGTGAAAGCGGCTGGGCCGGGTAGGAGTGCATCTGTGGTGCAATCAGGGCGGGATTGGGGTTATCGGTAGTCATGGTTTTCTCCTCAAGAGATGAAAATCAAATAGGCTATCCATATAACGAAATCCCATTAAGAACGTTGCACCAATAACCAAAAAAGCCCGCCGCTAGGCAGGCTTTTTGAATCGATAATTACTGGTTTATATCAAGCCCAGTTTTGTTTCTTGACGAAATCGGTGATAACCGGGAGCTTGATGTAATTGCCCTGGTAGGCCTTAATACCCAGGAAAATGCCGAAGAGAAAACCCAGGCCGCCAATGCATGCCCCGACGACAACGAAACTCAGAATGATGGATACTACATAGAGAACAACGCCCCATGCCAGAGCCTGGGCATTATGGGCCTTAATAAAGGGCCGTTCCTTCTTGTCTGCCATGAGCAGGATGATAATGGGAACAATTGGGGTGAATATATAAGTCAGCATGGCCCAAAGCTTGTCATCGCTGGTTATATCGGCTTCCGTTGCTTGTTGAAACATTCGTGCCTCCTGTGGATTTTATAATTGCCTGAATTTGTTTTTATTTTACAACGAATTAGGACAAAAAGCAACCGATTTCATGCTCCTTTCTTCCTATTGGAGAATAAATGTGGAAATATGCTAGAATAGTTGTATGCAATCCAGAATTCGCGTTGTATTTATGGGCTCGCCGGACTTTGCCGTTCCGGCTCTGGATGCCCTGGCCGCTCATTACACTCTGGTGGGTGTGGTAACCCAGCCAGACCGCCCGGCCGGAAGGGCTGGGACGCTGAAGCCGCCGGCTGTCAAAACAGCTGCACTCCGGCTCGAGTTACCAGTTATCCAGCCTGAAAAGTTACGCAATCCCGAAGCGATTACCCAACTGCGGGCATGGGCCCCGGACCTGATCGTGGTGGCAGCCTTCGGGCAGATCCTGCGGCCGGAGCTGCTCGGCCTGCCAGAATTCGGCTGTATCAACATCCACGGATCGCTGCTGCCGCGTGGGCGGGGAGCGGCGCCAATCCAGGCGGCCATCCTGGCGGGAGATCAAGCGACGGGCATCACCATCATGAAAATGGACCCGGGCGTGGATACCGGTCCCATGCTCAGCCAGAAGGCCATCCCGATTTCACCCGAAGAAACCGCCGGAACGCTTTTCGAGAAGCTTGCCCCGATTGGCGCAGAATTACTATTGGATACTCTACCTCCCTACCTAACCGGGGAGTTGCAACCCCAACCCCAACCGGTGGAAGGCGTTACTTATGCCCCCATGCTGAAAAAAGAGGATGGCCGGCTGGATTTCACCCAGCCGGCAGCCGCGCTGGAACGACGGGTGCGGGCATTCGATCCGTGGCCGGGAACCTGGTTCGAGTGGAACGGCGCGCCGGTAAAGGTGCAGCGCGCCCGGGTCAGTAACGAAAAAAGCCCGGGCGCGGGCCACAGGCTCATTGTTGAAGGGTATCCTGCCTTCGGCACGGGCGCGGGGATGCTCATCCTGGAAGAAATCCAGCCGGCGGGCAAAAAACCCATGCCGGGGAAAGCGTTCCTCCTGGGTGGGCGAGATTGGGAAAACGAATGTTCATGAAGGAATATAATTTTCCACCAACCTCTTTGCGGTTGGTTCATCAATGATAAGTTCTTTCATGTAACCGCCTTTTAGCGCGGAATAAATCCCTTTTACTTTTGCCAATCCAGAAACAACACATACACCGTATTTCTTCTGGAAAAGTTCCAGGTTCGGCCCACTGGCTCTTTCGTTGATTGGAATGCCGCTGTAACTGCCATTTTCTCTAAAAAAAACGGTCGCGATATCCCCTGCAATGTGCTCCTTTAGCAATTCGGCATAATCGTTTTTTTCGAGATAGCCGCCACTATAGACATGGCTGGGTATGCCGGCATGGACTGCGCCGATACTGTACAAGAGCAGGTTGGAGTGTTTTTGGAGATCCAGGATCCGCTTGATACTGCCCTCTTCCCAGAGGGCTTTCTTGGTTACGGCAAAATCAAAGAAAGTTGGGACAGGGAATAAGTGGGCAGCCGCCTGATAATTTTGTGCAAAGCGCATAATAATTTCGCTTGCATATTCAATCCCCGTTGTCTGCGTATTACCAGCCCCATTCAATTGGACAATTTGAGCATCATGGATGGTTTTGGGAAGTAGATGCCTGGAGACCGCGCTTAGCGTAGTGCCCCAGGCAACTCCCAAAATCATATTAGAGTCGAATATGGAATTGAGGTAATATGCTGTGTGTTGTGCGACCCGTTCCAGCCATTCCTCTTCACCAGAATTATTGGGAACCGGAACCACATGCGCTTGTTTAATATTGAAATGGCTGACAATTTTTTGCTCAAGCTGCTGGGGGTGTTCATTCGGGTCAACGATTCGGATGTCTACTAATCCATTCTGCCTGGCGAAGTTCAGCAAACGTGAAATAGTTGAACGGGACATATTCAAATCATGGGCAATTGCCTCAGTGGTCAAACCTTGATAGTAATACATCCGTGCGGCACGAATGGCATCCCTGATTTTATCTACATCTTCCATTGCTTGGCCTCATCCTTGGTAATATAAACCATATCCAGTATAGCATACTGCACGAATGTGCATCGCTCGTGGAAAATATTTCAGTTGTCCACTTTTATGATAGCCAAAAAGTTGCACGTTTGTTCACGAAACCTGGGGAATTCAAGTGGGTTGTATATAATGGTCATTAATGTTCCTTTAATGTATGACAATCGCACAGCCTGTGGCCTGCAATCCTTGATCATCGCTGCCATCCTCTGATGGTACCAAGAGGAAAGGAGGTTATCGAGTCGTCAACCACCCTGACCCTGTATTTCTGCCGTAAATCCTATTCAGCATTTTCAGCCTATATTGCCTTTCAAAGGAGATTAAGGAATGAAGAAACCAGTTCGTTTGCTTATCATTTCATTAGTGCTGATTTTCGTAGGCGGTCTACTCGCATCGGTGATCCAGACCAATTTTGGCAGTGTCAAGGTGCGTGACATTCGCTTCATGGGTTCGAACGGCACGGAGATGAGTGCCCTGCTATATATACCTAAAGGCGTTACCGCCAAGAATCCCGCTCCGGGGATCGTCGCCATCCACGGGTATATCAATTCACGCGAGACCCAGGATGGGTTTGCGATCGAGTTTGCCCGGCGTGGTTATGTTGTCCTGGCCCCCGACCAGACCGGACACGGCTATTCCGATCCACCTGCCTTCGGCAACGGTTTCGGAGGCCCGGATTCGCTGGCCTACCTGCGCAGCCTGGATATTGTCGACAAGAATAATATCGGTCTGGAAGGCCACTCCATGGGCGGATGGGCAATCGGAGACGCGGCTGGTGCGTTCCCGAATGATTACAAGTCGTTTATCCTGGAAGGTTCCTCGACCGGCACGTTGGGCGCTCCGGATGGAACCCCAACCTTCCCCAAGAACTTCGCATTGGTCTACTCGAAATTTGACGAGTTCTCTCAATTGATGTGGCTGACTGATGTGCCGGGGAACATTGGCAAAGGTCAAAAGCTGCAGACCGTTTTTGGGACGACCAGCGAGGTGGTACCCAATAAGTTGTATGGTTCGATTGCTGATGGGACCGCCCGCATCTGGTACCAACCCACCACCACCCACCCTGGTGACCATATCTCCACCACCGCCATTGGAGATGCGATCGGCTGGTTCCAACAGACCCTGCAAGGTGGCAATACACTGCCGCCATCCAACCAGATTTGGTACTGGAAAGAGATCGGCACCCTGATCGCCCTGATCGGGATGATCATGTTGCTCTTCCCTGCCGGTGAACTGCTTCTGCAGACCAAGTTCTTCAGTGGTCTGGTTGAAATGCCGGCCCCATCCAAAGGCGCCACTGGCGCTGGCTGGTGGATAGCAGCAGCCTTGTTCATCATCATCGCCCCGCTGCTCTTCTTCCCGCTCTCGCAGGTACCTGCCAACCTGAAGTGGTCGGTCACGGCGATTTTCCCGCAGGATATCAATAACTCCATTATCGCGTGGACAACTCTGATCGGCGTGATCGATGTGGTTTTGTTCCTGGTGTGGCATTTCCTATTGAACCGCAAGGCGCAGGCGAACGGCGATCATTATGGCCTGACATGGAACCAGAAATTGAATTGGTCCAAGATCGGCAAGTCATTCCTGCTGGCGTTCCTGATCGTCTTTACCGGCTACGCCACACTGATGTTCTCAGACTACTTCTTCAAGACCGACTTCCGCTTCTGGGTTTTCGCTATCAAGCTGCTCGACCCGCTGCAGTTGCGCATCACCTTGTCGTACATCATCCCGTTCATTTTCATCTTTTTCATGGACGCGGTGCTTGTATTCGGCGAACTCCGCCGGGCAAACATCAGCCTGGCCAAGGAGATGTGGCTGAACGAGGCCCTGTACGTGCTTGGATACATTGGCCTGCTGCTGATCCAATACATTCCGCTGCTGGCTGGCGGTACGCTGATGAATGCCAGCGGAGCCAATGTACCGCTTTACTCGATCATCGCTTTCCAGTTCCTACCGATCATGACCATTGCGGCGCTCCTGACAACCTACTTTAACCGCAAAACCGGACATGTTTACGTGGCTGCCTTTGTGGTGGCAATGTTGGTGACCTGGATCGTGGTGGCCGGGACGGCCATCCAGTTCGCATTCTAAACCTTGCATCAAAAGGCCGATCCAGGCATCTGCAGGTGTCTGGGTCGGCCTGCTCTTTCGCACAATTAGAAAAATCAGGAATATCAAGCGGGGTAATTAACATTTTTCTCGTTTACAATATATCTCTCTCTCAGGAGAATAAAAAGATGCCAAAATATGTTGCTGCCATAGATCAGGGCACCACCAGTACCCGCTGCATCCTGTTTGATCATAACGGGAATATTTTCTCTTCAGACCAGAAGGAACACCAACAAATCTACCCCAAACCCGGTTGGGTGGAACATGATGCCCTGGAGATCTGGGAACACACCCAGCGGGTGGTCCGCGGCGCATTGGAAAGATCCGGGGCGGATGTTGCGGATATCGCGGCCATCGGCATCACCAACCAGCGCGAAACCACCCTCATCTGGGAACGCACCACCGGACGGCCGGTGCATAACGCTATCGTCTGGCAGGATACGCGCACGGATGCCATCTGTACCGAACTGGCAAAAGAGGGTGGCCAGAACCGCTTCCAGGCCCGCACCGGGCTACCGCTGGCAACCTACTTCTCCGGGCCGAAAATCAAATGGATCCTCGACAATGTCCCCGGTGTGCGAATCCGCGCCGAAAAAGGCGAACTGGTCTTCGGGAATATGGATACCTGGCTGCTCTGGAACCTGACCGGCGCGCATGTCACGGATGTCACCAATGCCTCCCGCACCCTGCTGATGGATCTGAAAACACTTGACTGGGATGATGAGATCCTGCGCATCCTGGATATTCCGCGTACCCTGCTGCCGGAAATTCGCAGCAGCTCGGAAGTTTATGGCAGTGCCAAAGGCGGATTGGGCGGTGTTCCGGTGGCCGGCGATCTGGGTGACCAGCAAGCAGCGCTGTTTGGCCAGACCTGCTACCAGACTGGCGAGGCTAAAAATACCTATGGCACGGGTTGTTTTATGCTTTTGAACACCGGGGAGAAGCCGGTCCTCTCCAGAAATGGATTATTGACCACGCTCGGCTATAAGCTGGGCAATAAGCCGGCCGTCTATGCTCTGGAAGGCTCGATCGCCATCACCGGCGCGCTGGTACAATGGCTGCGGGACAACCTGGGGCTGATCGAAAAATCCGCCGATGTGGAAACGCTGGCGGGTTCAGTGGAAGATAGCGGCGGCATCTATTTCGTCCCGGCCTTTTCGGGGTTGTTCGCCCCGTACTGGCGCTCCGATGCGCGCGGCGCGATCGTAGGCATGACGCGCTATATTAACAAAGGTCACATTGCACGTGCCGTGCTGGAAGCAACCGCTTTTCAGACACGCGAAGTTCTGGATGCCATGGAGAAAGATTCCGGTGTCAAGCTGACCGCCCTCAAAGTGGATGGCGGCATGGTTTACAACGAGCTTTTGATGCAATTCCAGGCCGATATTCTTAACGTACCTGTCATCCGTCCGAAGGTGGCTGAGACTACTGCACTTGGGGCTGCCTATGCAGCCGGGTCGGCGGTCGGCTTTTGGAAGGATCTTGATGAATTGCGTGCAAACTGGGGCATGGATAAGCAATGGAAACCGACTATGGCTGCGGGAAAGCGCAACTCGCTTTTTACCGGCTGGAAGAAAGCCGTAACAAAAACTTTTGATTGGATCGAGTAAAAAAATAAATCGCCAAGACACCTTAACCTCCCTTAAATCCAAGTCCCCCACCGTTCTTATCATCGGCGGCGGTATTAATGGGATCGGAACTTTTCGCGACCTGACCCTGCAAGGCGTGGATACGCTGCTGATCGACCGGGCCGACTTCTGCTCGGGGGCTTCGTCAGCTTCCTCGCGTATGGCGCATGGCGGCATCCGCTACCTGGAGAACGGCGAATTCCGCCTGGTGCGTGAAGCCGTGCAGGAACGCAACCGCATGATCCAGAACGCACCCAGCCTGGTCAAACCGTTGCCCACTACCATCCCCATCTTTAAAACCTTTTCCGGCATGTTCAATGCCCCGCTTAAATTCATGGGCTGGTTGGATAAACCCTCCGAACGCGGCGGCCTGATCATCAAAGTAGGGTTGATCTTCTACGATGCCTTTACCGGAAAGAACCGCACCGTGCCGGCGCACGTTTTCGATGGGCGGGCCAAAGCATTAAAGAAATACCCGCGCCTGAATCCGAAAATTCGCTACGCGGCCACCTACTATGATGGCATCATCCTTTCTCCTGAGCGCTTGTCGCTCGAGCTCCTGCTGGATGCCGAAAAAGAAGGCGAGCAAGCCCGCTCGTTGAACTACGTTTCGATGGTCTGCGGAAACGGCGACAAAGTCACTTTACGAGATGAAGTGAGCAGCCAGACTTTTGATATTGCGCCACGCCTGGTGATCAACGCGGCCGGTCCCTGGATCGATGGAACAAACCAGACCCTGGGCCTGCCAACCCATTACGTCGGCCCCACCAAAGGCTCGCACCTGGTGCTGGATAACCCTGAACTACGCCAGGCGATCGGCGATCACGAATTCTTCTTTGAAAACAAGGATGGGCGGATCGTGCTGATCTTCCCGCTCTTCGATAAGGTTATGATCGGTACATCCGACCTGGCCATCGAAAACCCCGACCTGGCTCGCTGCACAGAAGATGAAGTGAACTACTTTATTGAGATGGTCGGGCGCGTTTTCCCGGGCATCAAAGTTTCGAGCGAACAGATTGTATTCCGCTTTTCCGGCGTACGACCACTGGCCTATACCCAGACCAAAAACGCTGGCCAGATCACGCGCGATCACCATATCCAGGAAGATAAACTGGGCAGCCTGCCCGTTTATTCGCTGGTGGGGGGGAAATGGACCAGTTTCCGGGCCTTCTCCGAGCAGGTGACCGACCGGGCTCTGTCTTTCCTGGGCCAGCCGCGCAAATTTGATACCAAGATGCTTCCGATCGGCGCAGGGAAGGATGCATTCGCATTGAAAACCGACCCAATCTATACTCGGTCTGAAATTGACAGGTTGGCAAAGCGCGAGAAAATTGTCCATCTCGACGATCTAGTCTTGCGACGGACCTTGCTGGCTTATCTGGGCCAGCTAACCCGTCCACTGATAGTGGAACTTTCCCTTGCACTTGGCGACAGCCTTGGCTGGGATGCCGCACAGAAGAAAGCCGAAGTGGTACGAACGCTCGAAATCCTGGCGGACAGGCACGGGGTCAAGTTATGATGTCTTCAATTATGTGAATCTGGCGACTGGGATACCCGCTCAGGCTCTCATTCCGCTGTGGGTATCTGTTTTGTTCCCCATGATGATCTTCACTTGTTTATTATTTTGCAACCTTTTTAACGGCAAGCATGCTGGCATTAAAAATAAAAGGCAAAAAAGAAATGCTTAATTACCAGAACCACTTGTGGTCGATCAGTACCCACCCATTGCGCTCTTTAAGCGTCTTACTTTCATAACGTCCGCCCTTTTCCACCGTCCCAATAAATGCATCTTCTATTCTATCAACCACCTGACCTGCCTGTTCAAGTATCAAAGAAACACTAATGCTTCCTGGGGCAAGCGGGAGTTTTTCAACATGGCAAGTGACCTGCCCTTTGGTATTAGAAAACTTCATTGGACCAACCGTATCCAGACTGTTCAAGTTGGCAATTACATCCCCTTTTAGGTTTTTGATCAGGATGGAAATATTAATGTCCTTAAAGTGGCCTGAATTGTTCTCCCATATATTCGATCTGGAATTTTACCGGCATTTCGCTGGTCAAAGTTTCAAGAATTGTGTTATCAGCTCCCCGGATGCTAAAGCCCGTAATCTTCACCCCTCCGGTTGCTTCGATCTGGCGATTTTCCTCTAATTGGCCTTGTTGACTCTTTCCCACCTCGGAAAGATAAGTAGCAATTGCGTCCCGAACAGGTCCAAGCGGGAATATGGTTTTCCCATGATCCAGTACCAACGCTTTGTTGCATAAGGATGAGACCGTCGTCATATTATGGCTGATGAACAGGATCGTTCCGCCGCCTAGCGATACTTCTTTGATCTTTTGCAGGCTCTTTTCCTGAAAAGCCGCATCCCCCACTGCTAAAACTTCATCCACCAATAAAACCTGGGGTTTTAAATGGGCCGCTACTGAGAATGCCAGCCGCACTTCCATCCCGGAGGAATATCGCTTCACAGGAGTATCAAGAAATTCTTCCACGCCAGAAAAGGCGACTATCTCATCAAACTTCCTCTTGATCTCTGCCGTTGACATGCCGATGATGGCGCCGCTGATAAAGATATTTTCCCGCCCGGTCAATTCAGAATGAAATCCCGTTCCAACCTCGAGCAATGACCCCACCCTTCCATAGACAATTGCTTTGCCCGAGGTGGGCTCGGTCACACGACCCAATAATTTCAACAGGGTGCTTTTACCGGCGCCGTTCCGGCCTATCACTCCTATGATATCCCCCTCCCCGGCTTGAAACGAAACATCTTTAAGCGCCCAAAAGGAGATTTTCTTTTCCGAATATTTCCGCCCGAGCAGCCTGTTCGTGAACTGGGCGACATCGTCCACCAGGACCCGTTGGTTTTTGCGCCAGCCCTTTCCCGTGGTTGGGAGGATCCGGTAACGCTTCGAAATATTTTCAACGCTCAAAATGAAGTCAGGCATTATATTACATCCGCGAAACTACGTTCCAGCCGCCGAAAAAGAGCCAGCCCGATTATCAAAATGACGACGCTGGCCGTTATTGAATATATCAAAGACTTCAAAGGAAATTCAGTTGTCCCAAGAATTGCCCATCGAAAGCCATTGATAATCCCCACCAGTGGGTTGAGATCATAGATCCAGGTCCAGCTAGGGGGAATCAACTTGGAAGAATATGCCAGGGGGGATGCATACATCCAGACTTAAATCACGAACGGCAAGACATAGGTGAAATCCCGATAGTAGACATTCAAAGCGGCAAAAATTATTCCCACGCCAATGGACAATACCATGGAGAAGAAAAGTAGAACCGGAAGCGTAAGGATATTTATGGTAACGGGCACCTTATAGATCACCATCAGAACTGCCATGATCAACAAGGATACGAGGAAATCCACCAGGGTGGAGGCTGCACTCGCAATGGGGATGATGATCCGAGGAAAGAAGATCTTGGTGATCAGGTTGATTTCCCGGGTCAGGCTGATGCCGGCACGTTGGAGCGACTGGGAAAACACGCTCCAGGGGAGCAGACCGACAAACGCAAACAATACGTAGTTAACATTGTCTGATTGGGTTTTCATCAAGACCCCAAATACGACCGTGAAGATAGCAGTGGTGAGGACGGGTTGGAGAATCACCCAAATTACTCCCAGGATTGTCTGCCGGTAGCGGAGCTGTACTTCTCTCAGCGCCAGTATCCAGAAAAGCTCCCGAAAGTCCCATAATTCCTTGAGGTTGATGCCGAACCAATTATTGACCGGTTGAATGATCGTCCGGCGCAATGGTTTTTTATCAGTAGTTTCGTTCATTAATATCGGGTTTATCCTCGATTAATTTTGATATGCTCATTCTTGCGTACAATCATTTCACTTCCTAAGTTTAACCTAACAGCACGATCATAATTTCTGCAACATGTCCATAGAAGAAACTGCTAAGAAACCCCGCTGGCAGCAAAGCAGGAAATAGTAAACAAGCGAAGAAAACCAGTGCAGATCCAATTATTATTCGGCTAATTATGAGGTTTTTAACAAATGATTCACTGGGAATCACCGGGATAAAAATAGAAAACGAGGGGGTGTTGGGTGGGCTTAACCATCCAACACCCCCTTATTCATAGCTCACTCCGGCGATTTACAGGGTGCCTTATCAATAATTCATCCTGAAACTCATAACAACCATTATAATCTACGATAATGGAATGCTTCAAGAACTAATCGCACAAGTTGAAAATCTTGTAACAGTTCGAGATACCTTGAGTTTTTATCAGAAATGAAACTGGGCCAGATGACAAGGTATTTTATATCAATAAATGCATAAACACATAGTATTTTATTACATCCTTGATTTAGCAGGAACTTAAATTGCATATTTGCCTGATTTCAGTTGAGATCTTTGCCTGGGGAAAATATGGCGGGTTTGGTAAAGCCACCAGAGCAATTGGCCGGGAGTTGGTTAAACGCGGTATCCAGGTCACTGCGATTGTCCCCCGTCGCAATGGTCAGAAAGAAATCGAATATCTGGATGGAATAAAGGTGCTCGGTTACGATTATCGCAAACCCCTTGAAATGGTACGAATTTTCCGGGCATGCGATGCGGATATTTTCCATTCCGAAGAACCCTCAACAGGAACTTATTTTGCCCAAAAGATGCATCCAGATAAAAAGCATGTAATAACCTTCAGAGATACACATCTTCTCTCAGATTGGATTATTGAGTTTACATACCCATCTTTGAGCAAAGCGCAGGTAATATTGAACTGGCTCTTTGAAGACAATCTCTTTGTTCATCAAACGGTTAGAAAAGCGGATAAGTGTTTTGTCGCTACCCGATTATTGGTCGACAGAGCGGTAGCAAAATATAGGCTGGATATCAAGCCGGAATTATTACCGACTCCGGTTGAAGTTCCCGATCGCGTCGAGAAATCCAAAGTGCCCACTGTTTGTTATGTTGCCCGATGGGATCGGAGAAAAAGGCCCGAATTGGTGGTTGCCCTGGCAAAGTCCTTCCCAAATGTGAGATTTTTGATAGCCGGTGCCAGCCGGGATCTTGAATATGATCGTAAAATCCGGGATCAATTCGCTGCCTGCCCGAATGTTGAATTACTGGGATTCATTAATCAATTTGAGACGGAAAAATTAGCGCAGGTGTTTTCACAGAGCTGGATCCTCGTCAATACTGCTGCAAGGGAAGGCTTGCCTAATTCTTTCATTGAAGCCTGTGCATATCGCTGCGCGATATTAAGTTCGGTGGATCCGGATGGATTTGCAACTCAATTTGGATTCTGTTCCACCTCAGACAATTTCTCAACGGGCCTGGAATGGTTGCTAAAGAATGAAAACTGGAAAATAAAAGGCCTGGCAGGCTACGAATATGTTGGAGCGATGTTCTCCACCAATATTGCCATTGAAAAGCATATGAGCATTTACGAAGGGTTACTTAAAAATGGCGGATAGGAAAAATATAAAACGATTTGTTCTATGGGGTGGATGGTACGGTAGTAGAAATATTGGGGATAGATTGTTATTGCTGACTATCACGGATATGCTCTATGAAGCCTTTGACGATTGCCATGTGACAATCCTATCTGCTAACCCGCAATTTGTTAATGAATATTTTCATACCAAAAGCAATTCTCAATATCAAATCATCAAACCTAAAAAAAATTTCCTTAAGTTGCTATTTAAAATTGCGACTTGCGATCTGTTGATATTTGGAGGTGCGGTTCCTTTTTTCGATCAATACAAACAAGCTATTAATATGGCGATCATGGTATTTCTGGCTAGGATTTTTAATAAACCATATTATCTATGGTGCACTTCCAGTTACCAGATTCGCCGCAAGATTAATCAATTCATATACCGGAAAGTGATCGCCGGCGCCAAAAAGATCACATGCCGGGATAAATATACGGTAAAAGTTTTTTCTTCCTTAGGAATTAAACAAGAGACCGAAATTGTTCAGGACCCCGTCTTTACATTGAACAATATCGATTATAAAGATGCTACCCGGTTGATGGGGAAATATGTATCTGCTTCAAAATGCTTTAAATTATTTGCGTTAACTCCCAGAACACTTCGGATTAGAAACGTTGAAGCGCAAACTCATTACACCGAAAAAACAGTAGAAGATATCCTGCACCAGGTTAACGTTTATTCAATTGCTCTTGATTGGCTTGTAAATAACGGATATACCCCGGTTTTTATTCCGATGAACACCTATCCTCCAGATGATGACCGGATAATCGCCAAGCAGATCATTGAAAATTCTAAATTGGGGAAGCAGGCAATCCTTATAGATGAAATTGTTATGCCAAGAACAGCACCCGGCCTCTATTCTGTTTGTGATGGCAGCATGGTTAGCAGGGTTCATGGAAGTATCACTTCATTCTTAGGCGAATGCCCTCCCATTATGTATGGGTTTGAAAAAAAACATATTGGGATTATGGAATCGATGGAATTGGAAGCATTAATCTTTGATACTCGCAGTGAACCACATGCAATAATCCCAATGTTGGAGTCTCTGGAGAATAATCGAATAAAAATCAGAGAAAAAATGCAAATCAATAAAAATCTCTTCGAAGAAAAAGCACATGCCCCTGTTGAATATATTAAAGAACAATTTGGTATTAAGTAATATCATGAAAATCTTCCTGTCCGGTAGGAGACTTTTCACCAGTAAACTTCGAAGGCCGTTTTGAGAGATATTTTCAAATTCAACAAAATATAATTATGTTTCAATCTCTCTTTTAATTAGGCCTAAAAATTCTCTCTGGCTATGATTCTGAACAAGCAAACGAGCATGAACACTTTCTGACATGTCTGATTTCCAGGAAGACTCCACTTGATCACAGATCGCTGTGAAACGATCTGGATCATATTCAGGCAAATAGGTATTGTTGTAACAAATTTCCTCGAGGCCAAAATCCTGTAAGACGCTAAAAATTTTACTGTTCAGCAATGTTTTGGGTGGAAAAGGTTCGATCGCTACAAATGGTACATTCTCTCGCAAACAAAAAACTGACCCATGGAATCTATCAGTAATACAAAAAGACAATTGTTTAAATAGTGCAGCCCATTCGTCGGGGGAAACCAAATGTCCGATATTAATATCTGCAAAAGAGTTGAACATATTGAAATTGATGATCTGGTATCCCTTGCGGTGGTAATGTTCACAAATATTTCCTGAAATATTATCCTTTCCATAATACAGCAAACCAAGCAATGGACGATCTGTTGCAATCTTATACCGCTTCAGTAATATCTCTGGTTCAATGTATTCCGATTTAAATAAAAAGGCCGGGTCAGATATTCGATACACAGGTGTAACTTTAGTTATGCCCGCCTCTTCCATCATTACCTGGGTCATATTGTCTCTGACGCCAATCAGTTGAAAACTTGAAAGCAAATCAAGAACCTGTTTTTTATATCTTCTAAACACTTCTAAGTCTGATCGGTGTCCGGAGATAGCATAGGCGACTTTGGGGGCTTCGATTTTATTTGAAAGCCAAAAAACATTTGGGAACTTGTATTTCGGGTTATTAGAAATATCCCACATTACCTTTGCAACAATTAAAGCTGAGTATTTCCTGGAGACAAGGTCTTTGCAGATATTTTCATAACCTTTTAAGTCATTAAGAAATTCAATCGGTGCGGCTGTATTATTGTACCGAGTCAGTGTGATGGCGCGCTGAAGATTATAGAATGGGATTTTCTTATGGATCTTCAGCGATCTCAAAAACTCACGCAATTGACTTTTCGAATTAATGAAATCGACGAGCTGAACTTCACCTCCTGGGTTAAGTCCCTTGATTAGATTATAAAGAGAAGTGTTAAATACACACGATCCGTGATTGGTTTCAATACTTGTTAATATTCCAATTTTTGCCATTTTCCGACTTCCTTTTTTACTCAACTTTGAATTCTGGCAATCTATTGAATTACAAAATGATTAAAAGATAATTTATTCAATTGAATCAGTTTTCGTCACCATAACGCATTCAAATTAGCGTAAGTATTGTGCAACCATAGCAAAAAGTCTCAAAATCATGAAAAAAAGCAACGTTTACAAAAAGAAGCACCATTTGAATAGAAACAGCTTCTATTTGATCGATCAGAACCAAGCAATGGGTAAACTGAACCCAAGGAATTGATATTGCATGAGGATTAACTGGGATGTATCCTTCTCGCCCATGGCACTTTTCCAATGAACGTAGCTTTCCTTTCAACCGATCAAGGTTATTCCGTAGTAAAAGTTCTGTTTTTTTATATTTTTACGATTTTTCGCATCTGTTGTGCAATACTTACGTTGGTTAATCTCCATTTCGGATTCATCCAGATAATGTTGGGTACATCATTATCTGGATGAATCTTTTAAAATAAGATTACAGGTCGAAGCATTGAATATGCGCGATTTATGATTTGCATCAATATTCGTAATTATTCCAACCCTATTCACTCTCACTCACCTTTTCCAGATGCAACATAAGAGGTGCATTAAGATAGAAAGCCACCCGAATATTTGATTCCCCTTTGTATTTCTCATTAATTACTTGCAGCATTGATTTCCAATCATTGACCACCTGGCTTTTTGGAAGCACCTTTTTTATTTCCATGTTTGAAATATTTGGTGAAACAACATAAGGATTTAGGTTTCTGCGCCAAATGATTTTTTGGATTGAATGGATACGGTCAAAAATATTAAGAATATCATTCATCTTGAAATGCATGATCCGTCTTTTTATGCGAACGAGCATTGGATTTGAAACAGGGAAAAGTTCATGACTCCCGATACCTTTTGTGCAATTCGCAAGGATGATTTTTGTAGATGCTTTCGGAGAATATTCTAATGGCCATAATCCTCGGTCGAAGGCAAATTGGAAATCCATATCGAATGGATACATATCTATAACGACAATATCCGCTTTAGCGTCTATTGGCACAGAATAATTCTTTTTTACATAAGAAACAACTTCGGAAAATGCTTTCTCAGGGTGACCCGCAAAAATTCCTGATATCGCGCGGTTTTGATTAATGGTTACATTTATACAAAAGTCCATTCCCACAATTTCACAAATCTCGTTGATCTCGTTTCGAAATGGATGATTTATTTCGCCCGTACGAAGGTTGGAACCTAGCCTTAAATCATGCAACACTCGGATTGTTTCATGACCTGCAGCTCCTAAAGCTAATATTTTGTTACCCCCCGAAAATCCAGCAACAGGATGGGGATAATTGCTCCCAATACCAATTTTGATTTCGCTATCTATTACATTTTTATTTATATATATTGGTGTGCCTAAGGCTGTTTTGCCAATCCAGACACAATTAGATTTACAATCGTGGGTAAGAATCTCCACTCCCTTTGGAATCCCCATCCCGGTTTTCATTAATATTTCTTCCTTATTCGCTTGACGATGAGTTCTTGAGTTTAGAGTAGCGAACTAAGCGCCAAAAAAGCGCTGACGAAAAACCTGAACTTTAACAACCGATGCAGTCAATCAGAACGTGATTATGGGCTCGCAGTGGCCTGATTTTGCCCAGTTTTCGCCTTTTTGATCACAGGAAAGCGTGTTCTGGGGGTAGGATGATAGCCTTTGGTGCGTCCAGTGCCTTTTCCAGTGACTCTGGGTGATCGAGCGGGTGTGCCCAACTGCAACAAATATCGTAAAGCAGCTCTTTGTACTTGTCCCGGGGTTAGATCTTTCTGTTGACCATCCCGAAAGCGAGGCTGCCAGGCTGGGCGAGCATCTGCAACTTCTTCCCGCATCAGCAGCAACTGCCAGTAAGCCAGTGCACACAGCCACATCCATTGCTCTGTGCTGACCAGGTTGTTCGAGCGACTGGCATTCAAGCCCATATGCTGTTTGAGGAAACGGAACATATGCTCGATGGCAAATCTCCACAAGTACATCTTGCAAAGATCCTGGAGAGAGACTGTCAGCGGTCCAGTCCAGAACAACCACATGGGTCGTTTGTAACGGGGCTGCCCATCTGCTTTCAGGAATTCAACCCGCAGCAGCATGCCCACCAGAGCAGAGAGCTTTTTGAAATGCAACCCCTGCCAGGCCTGCAGACGAACCGTTTGGGAACGCAGTTGGAATGTTTCCGTTCGATCCGGCTCGCGTGGCGGGTTGGCCAACTTGAAGCGAGGACCATGTTTGCAAGGGGCACCCTTTTTCTTGGGTTGGCGAGCCTTCGGCTGCTCATACAAGATCAGGTTGCTGCGCAGTCGAACCAGGGCAAAGGTGTTCTTCAGTAGCAAAAAGACCGCCAAATAAACCTGATTGCCGTACAAACTGTCTTCCACTACCACTTTGGGATTCGGGTTGCGCTGGGCCAATTCCTGGACTTGCACACCGCCTACCTGGTTATCGCTCAACTCCGGGTCTATTCGTAGCAGATCCTGTGGCGCCACCCAGGAGCTTCCCCATTTCAGCAGCCGCACTAACCAGGAGTACTTGTGCCCATACCGCACTGGCTCATCTTTCTGGCTTTTCAGAGAACAGCGTTCCGGCAAGGTCTCTGCTTCTAGCCGTTCATTCGGCGTCGCATCCAGCCCATATATCTCGTACCCTGCAATCGTCTCACTATCGCCTGGCTGAAACTCCAGCAGAGTTCCCGGTAGCCTGTCCAGATCAAGTTCTGCATTACAAAGTGAATCGTAGATCATGCTGAAATTGCGCCGGAACGGCGTTTCTTCACTCAGGGCCACCGGGGATTCAACGTGACCGGCTACCGTCAGGGCATCGATCAGATCCATAATGGCATCTGAACGTTTGCGAAGATTCTGATATACTGCATCTCGGAATTGTTGGATTAGTTTTTCTGTCACAAGAAAACTTTTACCAGCAATTCCACTTTTTGTTAAGGTCCGGGTTTTTCAATTTAGAACTCTAAACTCAAGTGAGTTCCACCAGCAATTAATACTTTAATTCTGTTTTCTGGTATTCCAGCTTGCGATAATCTTGTTATTACGTTTGATAATAATTTAGGAACGGGAGTTGGTCTGGAAATATCATCGATCAGGATGATGGCGCTTTTCCGACCAATTGCCATCGAAGATAAAGGCAAACTATCAATCGGTTCATCCAATCGTTGATCTATTTCCTTATCACTCAGTGCTGGGAGCACTTGGTTTCCGAAAACATTAATGGTCCATTCATCTGGAAACTGAAGAGTATCATCCTCATCTGTGAACCAGACATTTTTCTTAACAACAACATTCTTCATAGTAAATTATTTCTTTCCATGAGTAGGTACTACTTACAAGTATTAATGAAGCATCAAGAAATCGTATTACCTGATCAGGATACAATTTCGCGGAAAATAGTTTCATACTGATCTGCTATTGTTCTTATATCAAAACGGCGTACCCGATCAAGGCTTGACCGACGCGCCTTCAGGAGTGCCTCGCGATCCGACAGGAGGCTGCGCAGTGCGTTGGAAAATGCTTCCCGATCACCAGAATCGGCCAGAAAGCCGTTGGACCCTGGTTCGACCAGATCTATATTGCCGCCGGCACAGCTTGCGACGATAGCCAGACCCGTAGTTAAGGCTTGCAGGCCGACTACCGGCAGTCCCTCCGAGAGGGAAGGCATGAAAAGCAGGTCGCTCTGCGCCAGATAAGCCATCACCTCCTGTGTAGTCACCCAACCAGGCAGGTAAAAACGTTCACCCAGGTTGTGAGCGGCGATGGTGCGATTTATTTCATCAAGCTGTGGGCCATCACCCAGCATGATGCACTTCCAGGGCAGATCCTGCACCCGCGCCAGGGTTTCAACCAGTTTCACCAAATTCTTCTGGGGCATAAATCGACCGGCGAAGATCACCACCGGAGGGTCGTGAACTTGCAGACTGGCTGGATTCCCCATCTCCATCTTGATGCCATTTGGGATGACAATCGGGTCAATTTTATATTTCTGACGGATCAATGAGCGGGTGTACTCACTTACTGTAATAATACTTGCGGCATCGCGCCAGATGGGGATGGTAAAAGGAAAAACCCAGCGAAACCATCTGCCGGTCTTCTCAGGCACACCTCCGGGAATATCGCCAAGATGGGCAGTCAGAATATAAGGGACGCCGGTCAGGTGCGATAATATCCAACCCGCAGCTCCGGCAGGGACGGCGAAGTGAACGTGGAGGATGTCAGGTTGCCAGCGATGAATCAAAGGAAAACCAGTTCTAATGGCAGCCAGAATATAAATTCCCATCGTGATGAATCCTGCCTGATAGGGATATTTCCTCAGGGATGGCAAACGTATAATATGAATATTATCCACCACCTCCTCGCGTGGCAGACCCTTCAGCTGCGCCGTAAGGATGGTGATTTCATGACCCCGCCTGGTCAATTCTCTGGCGATCTCTTGGGTTGCCTGGCCTCCGCCACCTCCAATAGGAGGATATTCGTGATTAAGGATAAGAATACGCATGGTTCATATTCGCTTAGACTTACCATTGATCACTTCGCGAATAGTATAGGTTGGCTTGTCAACGGTCTCATGGTACGTGCGCATCAGCAATTCGGCAATCAGACCCATTAGTATTGTCTGGAATCCCAGGGCAAAAACCATGACCCCCAGCTGGAAAAAGGGTGAGGCAAGCACCGAGGTGGCAAAGAATATCCTGCGGACAGCAAGGAAGAGCAACGTTACCGTGCTGAGGAAAATCATGCCAATTCCCACCCCCCCGAAGATGTAGATCGGACTAACCGAGAAACTTAGGAGGAATTTGACAGTTAACAAATCCAGCAGAACTTTAAAAGTGCGTTCCAGCCCATATTTGGACCTGCCATATTTCCTGGGGTGATGGTGGACAACGGTCTCCGCGACGCGTGCCCCGGATGCAACTGCATAGGCTGGAATAAAACGGTGCATTTCGCCATAAAGCCGGAATCCGCTTAGGATTTCGCGACGGTACACTTTTAATGTGCAACCATAATCGTGGAGATGAACCCCGGTCACCCAGGATATTAATTCATTGGCAATCTGTGAAGGGAGTATGCAACTCAGAAAAGGGTCCTTGCGATCCTTTCGCCAACCGCTGACCAGATCATATCCTTCATCCAGTTTCGCCAACATAATAGGTATATCAGACGGATCGTTCTGCATATCGGCATCCATCAGGATAACGATTTCACCATCGGAATGATCAATACCGGCTGCAATTGCTGCCGTCTGTCCATAATTGCGCCGGAATACAATAATCTGAATGTGGCGGGGGTCTTTTTGTGCAAGATCCTTCAGAACAATCAGGCTCCCATCCGTGCTGCAATCGTCCACGAATGTGATCTTCCAGTCATACTTGAAAGAATCCATCGCTTCATGGATTGCGTGAAAAAGAAATAAAAGATTGTTTTCTTCGTTGTAAACAGGAATAACCAGGGATAATTTCATTTTTTCTTTCAGAAATAATTATGGCATAGTTGGATCATATGCATCCAAAAGCATCTATAGTCGGTTATTATGTGGCAACCAGATCAAATTCCAGCAAACGATCTCTGCCATGACAGGTGATGTTCTAGAAAGAGAAATCATTTCCTCTTAAAAAGAAGAATATTAGCATTCGTTGAGCAGGAGAATAAGCTCGGCGATAATTGTATCTGTTCAAACTTATCCGGGGTAAGGTAATCCCTCCATTCCGGCATCCGGTCTTCTTCGATCACAAAGACCTCTGCCGTCTCACGCCATTGAAGGCCTATCTGTCCATTCCAAAAGCCATTTCGCAGAAGCAGGTCAGGATTACCGCCTATTCTAAATGAATTATAGTCATTAAGTTGTGGTAACAGGATATTAGCAGCCTGAGTATATAAAAGGGGCACATCGGTAAGGGTACCATCCAGATAGATCCTTGTGCCCGGTGGTGCGATGCTTGCCAGTTTAGCCCCTATACTTTCATATGAGCTGATCACATCTGTCCGGCAAATGCCAACTTCGTATGTCCAGGTTAACAAGGGCAGCAAGACCACTCCCAAAATAAGAAAACCATAGGCTACGAAACTGGCGAAAACCATCTTCTTCCGGAAAGGATTATGGTTGAAGATTATTAGTAAGATAAACAGAATAAGAATCCCAACCACCAACCCCGCAATGGCAGGAATGTAGCCGCGAGCATCTTCGTAAACAAGATGATATTTGTTGGATAACACCTGCCAAAGGGTCGCCCAACCGGATAATAAATGTCCCCCACGAAAACGGGGAAGGGGTATATTCATCAGGCCGGGCCCAATTTCTTCAAAGAGCGCATACCCTATTGCAGTTGTTGCCAGGACGACCGTGGCAGGGATCGCGACCTTGGAAAAAAGCGATGGGGTTTTATTCCAGGCACCAATCGATATAATCACCAATAATAGACCAACATTCCCCCAAAAGGCCATATAGTCAGACAAACAGAATATACAATAGTCGCCGCCAATTGACGCCCAGGCATGACTGATCAGTAGGATAAAGAATAAAAATGCCAGGAACACTGCTGCGCGAAAATGCGCCGGAGTTTTCCATGCTTCTCGTTTGGGCCATAACAACAAAACGATAATACTGCCTATAAAAGGGATTAATTGTATTCGGATTGCCTGGGATAAACCATTCAACCGAGCAGTCCAGGACGGGGGTGGACCCGATGCTACTGATCCCAATCCAAGATCTGGCCTGGCTTGCCCAAGGATACGGAGGAGACTGGCGGGTAGCCATCGTTCCCACAAGTACAAAATACCCGGCCAGTAAATGATATGGCCAACAAGCAGAACAAGGAAGACTGTAACGAGTGCAAAGATTCCTTTCTTTTTTCCATGCTGCCAAAAAACATACAGGATCAGAAGCGGTGGAACAAAGATCATATTTTCGCGCGTTAAAATCAAAATTCCGGTCAGGAAAGCGCTGGCAACAATCTGCCATACTGGCCGTTCTGCCCCCAGAGATAACACCAAAACCCAGGTCAGCATGCAAATGACCAGCACTTCCGACCTGGCAGTACTATAGGTACCTATCAAAGTGGGATCAAGCGCAAGCACCCAAACGGCAATTGCAGCAAGCCAGCAATTCCCCAGCCTGCGGGCTATAAGCCACAAACCCAGCAATGAGAGAAGGCTCAAAAAAACTGCCGCATAACGTGGAGCCAGTAAGCCTGGCGCGAATAATGCCTGTACCCACCCCCAGATAAAAAACGACAGGTACATTTTGTTGATCCAAAAACCATAGGGCTGAAAAGGCTTATAAACACCTTCGGCCAACAAATACCCTTTATATAGATATGAGCCTTCATCAAGATTGGGCAGTAATAAATGAGCGTAAACGAGCGCTTGTATTGTGTATAGAATCAGTCCAAGCAATGCTAGTAATTCTGGCACTTGGATTCTGCCCAACCAGTGGGAGGTCTTGTTATTGTTTCTATCAGCCATTAGCATTCCTTTGATTTCATCTTTGATCGTTAATAGAGAACACAGAAGAGAAGAGCAAAGTTATTATGATTGAGCAGTATTGGTCGATCAATTCCCGCTTTCATACCCTACTTATAGAAAAGAGTTTTCCGCTGCCCATCGAATAGTTAAACTGGTTTGCGCCAGACGATTGCACGACAAGGTTATCCCATCTCAACAAACACAGATTTGTCCCTAAAAAAAGAACTGCTCGTGAGGGCATCAACATTATTATACATATGGAACATGGACTATTATTTATTCATGTTGGTATATATATTCCATTATAATCTTGTTAATAAATAATCCCAGGGAAGGGTTATTCTGGAATCTCCAGGGCAAGTAAGGAATAAGAGATTGTGATTAGTGAGATAAGCCGGCCCGGCAGTCAATTCAAAATCCAAACCTGGATGTTTCGACGATGGCAATCCCTATGAACGATGGAGTGAAGAAATGAAAAAAGGCATCTATATTCTGGCTGTGATTCTTTTCCTGCTTGGAACTACCTCCATCCTGGCGGGTTTTGGCATCATTAAAATCATTTCCTCGGTCCACCACCTGCGATACGAGTTGGTCGGCGCCCTGCTTGACCTGCTGGCCATCGGTGGGACAGCTGCTATATCAATAAATAATCTTAAGACGAAACTTCAACGAGCGAGCACTTTTTTCAATTCTGGAATATTTGAAGAAGGTATCTATACTCTGGCTGTGATTCTTTTCCTGCTTGGAACTACCTCCATCCTGGCGGGTTGTGGCATCATTAAAATCATTTCCTCGGTCTACCACTTGCGATACGAGTTGGTCGGCGCCCTGCTTGACCTGCTGGCCATCGGTGGGACAGCTGCTATATCAATGAAAAATATTAAGACGAAACTTCAACGAGCGAGAACTTTTTTTAATTCTGGAATATTTGAAGAAAGAAAATTCCGAAAAAGCGAGCCCTTCCTGGTTGTTTTATTTATAGGATTCTTCACAATATCAGCTTTTTTATTGGTTTTATGGATCACACCTTATGGGTCAGGTGTAAACCCTGACTCACTCACATATTTCGGCGGCGCGAAAAATTTATTATCCGGGCAGGGCTATACTATGGATGGGAGCCCAATCACCCATTTTCCCCCGCTGTATTCGTTGTTCCTGGCTGCAATGACTCTACTGGGGGATAACATAGTTCAGGCAGCCCGCCTACTAAATGCCATATTCTACGGAATCAATGCTGGGCTGATCGCATTGATAGTGTATTTAGCAACAGGGCGTAAATTCCTTCCCTCCACATTGGCTGTATTATTCTTCCTGTCATCCGGACGCCTGATCGAACTATATACAAGCGCATTGTCAGAACCTCTCTTTATTACCCTTTCCCTTGCCGCCATCCTATTGCTCTGGTTATATGTGGCTAAACTAAAACTTTCTTCGCTAATTACGTTCTCCATTTTTTTTGGATTTGCGGTCATCGCACGCTTTGAGGGCATTTTCTTCCTTCCGGCGTTGTATGTGATCGTGTTTTTTTACGGGAGAGGCCACAACTTCAAACAAAGATTTTGGAATACCATTCTCTGTCTATCTCTGACTTGCACCCCAATGACGATTTTTTTTGCAGGAAACATAATAAGCAACGGGTCAGCTACAGACCGTATTTTTATAGCCCACCCAATACCGATATCACAATATATGGAGGAGTTAAGAAATCTTGGGATCAATTTTCTTGCGCCCATCTCATTGCCGGTATGGGTAATGCCAGTTTTTTGGGGGCTGGTAGCAGTTATTCTAATTGCCCAGATATTTCTTATCATCAAGCGTCATTCCAGAAATATCCGCTGGCATTCGATCGATACCATTATGCCGGTTACCTGGCTATTATTCTTCGGGTTTTATTTAGTACTTTTGTATGTTTCTATCACTTTCTTCGATGCCTCAACTCCAGTCGATGCACGTGTGTTATCTCCAATTCTTTGCATAACAATAGTGGGAGTTTTTTCAGCAATTTGGATGATATCCAAAACCCTGAAAGCCTCTCTGGTTTGGTGCGGCTTTCTTCTCTGCGCAGCCCTATCCATTTCACTAAAAACTCCGGATGCAATAGGGGCCGCGGCGGCAATCCAAGAAAATGGCAGCGGGTATACCTCCCGACAATGGCTTAACTCAGAGACCATCGCGTTTGTCAAGCTGCTCCCCGATGATTTGGAAATTTACTCCAATGGGCCGGACGTACTAGGTTTCCTAAATGAAAAGAAATCAATTTCCATACCCAATCAAACATTTTCAGTGACAAGGGAAGCAAACTCGCTTTACACCATTCAGATAGATGCCATGTGCAAGCTGATAAAGGAAAAGGGAGCAGTATTGGTCTACTTTAATCAGATTACTTGGAGATGGTATCTACCAACCCAAGAAGAAGTAAAAGCAACCTGCAATCTGCCAGTTCTACGAAGATTCGACGATGGGATAGTTTTTGGCGAAGTATCCGTAAAATGAACCTGACGACCTAAAAGGAATATATCATTTAAGTAAGCGTGATCTGCCAGGTAGTATGACAACCTACTTGTGCTTTTCGCTGCTCAAACTATGATATTCTGAATATTTACAACGTGGATTACTGGTTGCGGGTTCTTCTGGAATGCATCGAAGGTGGCTTTCGTGGGTTCTGGTTTAATGGAAGTACCATTCAACCTTAACTAATAATAACCATGAATAGAAAATGGGTGTTAGACTTCCTCTTCAATCCTCATTTGACATCATCTTTATAATGATAAAATACCATGCCATGGCTGAACCATCCTTTTATTACATCACTTTCCTGCGCCACGGGGAATCGGTTGGAAATGCTGAAGAGCGCTTCCAGGGACATGCCGATTTTCCACTGACCGAGAAGGGGCGCAGCCAGGCTCGTGCTTTGGCGGAGCGTTGGCAGGACGAGGGTGTTTCGTTTGATACCTGCATTACCAGCCCGCTGCTGCGGGCCTGCCAGACCGCGGAAATTATCTGCGGGAGCCTTAAGGTTCCGCTTGAATTGGATGCCGACTGGATGGAAATTAACAATGGTCTCGTCAGCGGCTTAACGCCTGAAGAGGCTGCCAGAATAACCCCGCGACCGGATTTTATGACCCCCTACACCCATTTTGGAGAAACCGGTGAAAGCCGCTGGGAACTTTATCTGCGCGCCGGCAGGGCCATCCAAAACATTCTTGATCGTCCCCCGGGCAGGTACCTGGTTGCTGCCCACGGCGGGGTACTGAACATGGCGATGTATGCCATTCTGGGTATCCCGGTACAGGCTGATTCGAACGGGCCGCGCTTTTTATTTCACAACACCACCTTTGCAACCTACACATATGAGCCTGAACACCATAATTGGCGTATGCTCCACTTCGATGATCGCCGGCACTGGAAACAGGATTAATCGATCCCTTTGAAAGAAATTATGAACAATAAAATCCAATCTGTCACACCCAGCGATTCCGTGGAAGTGCACCTGCCGGATGGGAAAGTGCTCTCCGGGCCACGTGGCACCCGCGCAGGTGATTTTTTAGCTGCTGCGTATGGATCAGAGACTGCCCCGTTGATGGCTGGTATCGTAAACAGTGACCTGCGCGAACTTACGTATTCCATCCAAATGGAGGCCCGTCTCGCGCCGGTGACGATGGCTGACGCGGACGGAGCACGCATTTATCGCCGTTCCCTGACGTTCCTGCTCAGTGCCGCTTTCGCAAACTTGTTCCCCGGAAACCATATGACGATCGACCACTCGGTCTCGTCGGGCGGGTATTTCTGCCAGGTGACTGACCGGGCTCCCCTCAGCAACGATGAACTTGCCTCGCTCGACCATTATATGCGCACATGGGTTAATAAGGATGAGCCATTCTGCCGGGAGGAAGTGTCCCTGGCAGAAGCCAAAGCTTATTTCGAAAGCAAGGGCTATCATGACAAAGTGCTGCTGCTGTCATACCGGCAGAAGGATTATGTGACCCTCTATCAGCTGGATGATTATCGCGATTACCACCAGGGCTATATGGTACCTTCCACAGGCTATCTCAAGTGGTTCGAGATCGTTCCGGCAGGGGATGGGTTCATCCTGCACTATCCTCAACGTCGCACCCCCACCAGTCTTCTGCCCTTGCCTGAATATCCCAAGCTGCTGGCCGCCTTTCGCCAATACGGTGGGTGGTTGGAGCGTCTGGGAATCGGGTCGGTGGGGGCTTTGAACGATGCCATCCAGGCCGGACGCAGCCGGGCGGTCATCCTGGTTTCGGAAGCGTTGCACGAACAAAATATCGCCGAGATCGCCCGCCAGATCGCCGGGCGCGGCGAACATGCACGCGTGGTGCTGATCGCCGGGCCATCATCCTCCGGAAAGACCACATTCTCCAGGCGGCTGGCTGTGCAATTGCTCGCCCTGGGCCTTTCCCCCTTTGCCCTCGAACTGGATAACTTCTTCGTCGACCGGGAGAAAACACCACTGGGCGAAAATGGCCAGTTCGACTTCGAAGCGTTGGAAGCTCTTGACCTGGACCTCCTGGGAGAGGATTTGTCCTGCCTGATCGCCGGGGAAGCCGTGCAACTGCCCAAATACAATTTCAGAGCCGGGAAAAGAGAAGTCGGAGAGACGATTCAATTAGGACCGGAGCATATTATTATCCTGGAAGGCATTCACGGTCTGGATCCCCGCCTCGTTCCCGCATCGGTGGCTGATCGCGCCTATCGCATCTATGTTTCTGCCCTGACTCAACTCAACCTTGACCGGCATAACCGTGTTTCCACCACCGATACCCGCCTGATACGGCGGATCGTGCGGGACACCTTTGAGCGCGGTTATACTGCGGTACAGACCATCAGTCGGTGGGAATCGGTGCGACGAGGCGAGAAAAAATACATCTTCCCATACCAGGAAAATGCGGATGCGATGTTCAACTCGGCATTGGTTTACGAACTCTCTGCCCTTAAACCACTGGCCGAACCCATCCTGCGGCAGGTGCCATACGGTACCCCGGAATATATCGAAGCCAAACGCTTGCTGGCTTTCCTGGAATGGTTCCTGCCCGTAGAGTTGGATTTAATCCCGGATAATTCTCTCTTGCGCGAGTTCGTCGGGGGTTCCATTTTGCACGATTTCACCGTGTGGAAAGCATAATATTCTTGTGGAATTGACCATTCGATTGCCCCATTTCCTTGGCGGCTAGCCCCAACGTGAGCCGAAATGAGCTTTTTTGAGATTCTCCTGATCGCCCTCAGTATGTCCATGGATGCTTTTGCAGTCTGCCTGGCGGCAGGGACACAGGAAGGCACTTCCGGGCCGCGCCCAACCTTCCGACTGGCATTCCATTTTGGACTTTTCCAATTCCTGATGCCAGTGATCGGTTGGTTTGCCGGGACAAGCATTTTGCGCTACATTTCTACCTATGATCAATGGGTGGCCTTTGCCTTGCTGGCTTTTGTCGGTATTCGGATGATCCGTTCTGGCCTTGACCAGAAAAATACTGCACCAAAGCCCAACCCATCGCGCGGCTGGACGCTGGTTTTGCTGGCTTTCGCCACCAGCATCGATGCCCTGGCGATCGGCTTCAGTCTTGGGCTGGTTGGGGTAAGAATCTGGTATCCAGCGGTCGTCATCGGGGTGGTAACCGGTCTGATTTCCTGGCTGGGCATCTTGATGGGGAACCGCCTGGGTGTCAGGTTCGGGAAGCGGATGGAAATAATTGGAGGAATTATCCTGGTAATGATCGGAATCTGGATTGTATTATCTCATTTTCTGGGATAGAAACAGGGATGTAATTGCAATTGTTGGATGTTGGAAGAAATAAATTCACCCCGCCGTTCTTCCCGGCGGGGTGAGCTTTTATTTCGTAGGTGGTTTTATGCGTAAAGTTGCCGGCGGATTTGCCCGACCTGTGTACGCAACCTGTCATCGCGTTCCAACAAGTCTGCCACTTTTTCGCAGGCATACATCACCGTGGTGTGATCGCGCCCGCCGAGTGCCTGCCCGATTTGAGGCAGGGAAACATTGGTCTCGCGCATCAGGTACATGGCAATTTGACGCGGCAGGGCCACATCATGCGAACGGTCCGGAGAGAGCAATCGGTCAACGGACAGGTTGAAGGCTTTGGCAACCATATCCACAACGGCAGCTGGCTTCACATCCCCGCGCTGAGGTAGCAGGTCAGCTAGGGCCACATCAGCGAGCTGCAGGGTCATGGCCATGCCGCTCAAGTCGGCAAAGGCCACAATACGGTTCAGAGCCCCCTCCAATTCGCGGATGTTGGACTGGACGCGCCGGGCAATCAAATCCATGATTTCGGCGGGAACCGTGCGGCCCAGGCGTTCGGCCTTGGAACCCAGGATCGCCAGGCGGGTTTCCAGGTCGGGCAACTGGATATCAGCCGTGAGACCCCATTCGAAGCGGGAACGCAGGCGTTCTTCCAGGGTCAACAAACTCTTGGGCGGGCGGTCGGATGAAATAATGATTTGCTTATTTTGTCCGTGCAGGGTATTGAATGTATGGAAAAATTCCTCCTGTGTGGATTCCTTGCCGGCAATAAACTGGATATCATCCACCAGCAGCACATCGGCCGAACGATATTTTTCCCTGAACGCCTGGTTGGTATGATTGCGGATGGCAGCGACCATATCATTGGTAAATTCCTCTGAAGAAACATACAGCACATACTGCCCATGTTCCTGGCAATAATTCCCAATGGCATGCAATAAGTGGGTTTTGCCCAGACCAACGCCACCATACAGGAAGAGCGGATTGTAAGCCGTTGCCGGGTTTTCGGCGACTGCCTGCGAAGCGGCATGCGCCAGCCGGTTATTTGGGCCAACCACAAAGTTTTCAAAGGTGTAACGAGGATTCAGGGAAGAACTCCTGGACCGGGGTGCCGAGATCTCATCTGTGACCGCGGCAGTCTCTCCCGACGGTGGAGTTGGTTGAACATCTGGACTGGTCTCGTTTGAGCGTACGACAAAGGTTACCTCAACGGAGCGGTTCATGATGCCCATAAGCAAACGTGTTACCGTACTGGAAAGACGGCTTTCCAACCAGTCACGCGCATAAGCGTTGTGCACGGTAACAGTAAACAACCCGTCCACATACGAGGCAACCTGGGTATCACGTACCCAGGTATCGAAGGATGCTTTTGGCATCTCCATCTGGAGTTGCCCCAATGCTGACTGCCAGGCCTGCTCGGCGTCCATCTTTTCCTCCTCCAGAGAACATAATTCCGGCGTTGAAGTACAGGGACAGAAGCCCACTGCCTACGCAGTGGGAAATCCCTTCATTCCATAAATTGATTTTCTTTCTGTCTTGCCTGTGTTAGGAGGATAGTACCCACTATCCATTCACGTAGAAATATTCTAGCAGAAAAAACGGAATTATTCCATACGTACAACCTACGCAACCTTAAAAACATTTGAATTTTTAAGGCAAGCTCAACCTTAAAAAAGGAGAATTGGAATAACCTTATCGATAACCACCCGGTGGAGATTTTCTGCCCCCATAGCCATGCTGCCAATTCGTTTTGCCGCCACAGGTTGGGCTATATCCGGTCCACTTCTACCGCTACTGGGAAAATAGCAGACGAACCTTAAAATTCATTCTTTGTAATAAAGCATTGGCCCAGTATATGTGAAACGCAGAAAATTGGGCTTCGTTCGTTGCGTGGAGGAGGCTCAGGCAGCGTTTTGTGGTTGTGTGCGCGGAACCCAGGCGAGAATGGTAGTTCCCTCTTTTGGAGCGGTGATAATGTCCAGGTCGCCACCTACATTGCTGACGCGCGTTTGCATATTTGCCAGACCGTGTCCGACGGTTTTGTTGGCCTTCTCCAAATCGAAACCGAACCCATCATCGTGGATCTCGAGCAGTGCACGGTCCGGCGTGCTCCATAGATCAATTGTTACCTTATTGGCATTGGCGTGCTTGGCAATATTCGCCAGGGCCTCCTGGCAGATGTGAAACAATGCCATTGCATTAACTTGCTGCAGATCTGCCAGAGGCTCTTTTGGTCCTGACAGGATCACATCGAGCTTGGTATTTTGGCGAAACTCCGCGACCAGCCGGCCGAGTCCTTCAATCAGGCTTTCTCCGTGTAACTGCCGGGGACGTAAATCGAGGATGTAGGTGCGGATATCCCGGATGGTGCGGTTCAGATCATCCATTGCTTTCAATAGGCGGCTATCGGCAGAGTCAGGATCTTCGCGTAGCACAGCGCGGGCGTTCTCAAGCGCCAATCCCACCCCATAAATAGATTGGATAATGCCATCATGCAGATCCATGCCGATCCGTTCCCGCTCCTCTAGAATGGTTACCCGGCGGACATTAGAATGCAGGCGGGCGTTCTCAATGGCCGTCCCGGCTCCTGCGGCAACCGAGACGAGCACCTGGATGTCACTTTTGGAAATTACCTTTCTGTTGCGCGTGGCAATGGTAAGCACACCGACGATATCGCCATGCGCAGTCAATGGGATACAGGCAATCTGCCTGAACCCGGCCTTGACAACTGCCTGGCGCGTGACACGGTCATCTTTTTCAAGATGGTTGCTGACCACTGGTTGCCTGGTCTCGGCTGCCTGGCCAACCATGCCCTCGCCGAACTTATAACGATTGCGAGTCCAGAAAGCTTCGGCGGCTTCCCCACGGTGCAATACCAGGCGCAGAGTCTGGCCATCTTCTTCCCGCAGGAAGATCTCCCCGGCTTCCACCCCGAAATGCGCCATCAACAACGCCAGGGTTTTATTCATGATTTCGTCAAGCTCAAGCGAGGAGGATAGAGCTGTTTCAATTTTGTTCAACAAGGCCAACTCATCATTACGACGAGTGAGGGCCTGGTCCTGCTGACGCAGGTTTTCATAAAGACGGGCGTTGTCAATGGCGACCCCGGCATAAGCTGCCAGCATTTCGATGATTTTTTCATCATCCAGGCTGAATTCGGGCGCGCTGATTTTTTCGGTCAGGTAGATCTGGCCCAACTGCCGGTCGCCCTGGCGGATGGGCACACCCAACAACGAATGCATTTCCGGGTGGCCCGGAGGAAAGCCAACCGAACGCGTGTCAGCGCTGACCTCCGGGATGCGAATGGTGCCGCTATCGCCGTGCATCAGTGCGCCGATCAACCCAAACCCACGCGGCGGGTGAGGAATTCGTTTGATTTCTTCGGTGGTCATGCCAACCGTTATAAACTGTTTGAGTTTACCTTCATCGTCGAGTACGCCCAGCGCCCCGTATTTTGCCCCGGCCTGTTCGCAGGCGATCGAGACAATCCGCTCCAATAGTGTTTCAAGCGAAACATTTGTCACCAATTCCAGGCTCGCCCGATGTAATGCAATTAATCTGTCTTGAAGGTCTTCGCGTGTCAGGAGCATTTTGTGTTCACCTCGACAATGTAGACAATTTTACTCCAGATGTAGATATTAAAATCAAGTTTGTGCGCCTGAAATGCATGGCTATCATATAATTGGCCATATCGCAGTCTGTTCCAGTGAATCCCTGATTAACCGGGGAGTTTGATAGCTTTTGCCAGAGCGGTACGATAAAATACTTACTACCTATCTGAAAATTATAGAAGAACCGTCAAAATACAACCACCTCCTGAATTTATGGATAGACACTTCCTGAAACCTATAGCAAGGGACCAGAGTAAATGACCACTTCCCGCATTCCCGGATTTTATAACCTTCCACTGGATGAACGGCTGGACAAGCTGGCTGAAGCCGCCGGCGTTCCCCGCACAGAAATCATTGCGTTGCAAACGGCTCATGGATTGAGGGATGAGCAGGCTGATCACATGGTTGAAAATGCCGTAGGGACCTTCGCTCTGCCGCTCGGCATTGGACTGAACTTCATCGTTAATGGCCGGGAGGTGCTCGTGCCGATGGCGATCGAAGAGCCCTCCGTGGTGGCAGGCGCCTCGTTCATGGCGAAACTGGCGCGATCCGGTGGCGGCTTTACTGCCAGCATGTCTGCTCCGGAAATGATCGGGCAGATGCAGGTGCTGGATATAAAGGATTTGATGGCTGCCAGCTTGCGATTGTACGAACACAAGGCCGAACTACTAGCCGAAGCTGATGCGGTGGATCCGCTGTTAAAGAAATTCGGTGGCGGGGCGCGCGACCTGGAAGTGCGCATCATCGAAAAATCGCCAATCGGCGCATTTCTGGTGTTGCACCTTATCTACGATGTGCGTGATGCGATGGGCGCCAACGCGGTTAACACGGCTTGCGAGAAACTGGCCGCCCATGTGGAGGAACTGACCGGCGGGCGCGTGCACTTGAAGATCCTTTCCAACCTGGCGGACCGCAGGCTGGCGAAGGTGCAATGTACGATCCCGGTCAAGGAACTGGCGTTCGGTGAGGGTGAACCAGCGGGTCATCCTTACAGCGGGGAACGGGTACGGGATGGAATCATCGAGGCCTGGGCTTTTGCGGTGGCGGACCCCTACCGGGCGGCCACGCATAACAAGGGCATCATGAATGGCGTGGATGCGGTGGTGATTGCCACCGGTAATGACTGGCGCGCCATCGAAGCCGGCGCGCACTCCTATGCCGCCCGGGATGGCCGCTATACCAGCCTGAGTACCTGGGGCCGGGACGCGCAGGGTAACCTGACTGGTGAACTGGAAATGCCGATGGCAGTTGGCATCATCGGCGGAGCCACCAAGGTCCATCCGGCGGCCATAGCGGCACTAAAATTAATGGGCGTCCAAACGGCTGCCGAACTGGCCGGGATTATCGTCTCGGTCGGATTGGCGCAGAACCTGGCGGCTCTGCGCGCACTGGCTACCGAAGGCATCCAGCGCGGGCATATGTCGTTGCATGCCCGCCAGGTGGCGATTGCCGCTGGTGCGGTGGGGGACCAGATCGAGCGGGTGGCCGCGCAAATGGTGGCTGAGAAAACCGTGCGGATTGACCTTGCAGAGCGAATTCTGAAATCATTGCAATAATGGAGATGGGCGGACCCATAGTTCCGCACTCACAGGAAGGCCAAAATTACATATAGGCCCAACAGGAGAACAAGCATGACCGAATCCAAAACACTTTTGAAACCTACACGTGCCGTAGGCATTATAGGCTACGGGGCATATGTACCGCGTTACCGCTTGCCTGCCAAGGAAGTAGCCCGCGTCTGGACCGGCGGAAAAACCTCAGGGTTGCCGATCAAGGAGAAAGCCGTCCCGGGGCAGGATGAGGATGTGGTCACCATGTCGCTCGAAGCGGTGCGCAATGCCATGAAGCGCGCCGGGATCGACCCGGCCGAGATCCGGGCGGTCTGGATCGGATCCGAATCGCACCCATATGCCGTCAAACCTACATCGACAATCGTGGCTGAAGCCATTGGAGCCACGCCAAACGTGCAGGCGGCGGATATGGAGTTCGCCTGTAAGGCTGGCACCGAGGCGATGGTGATGGCGATGGGCCTGGTGGGCTCGGGGATGGCGCGCTATGCCATTGCAGCCGGCCTGGATACCGCCCAGGGTAAGCCCGGGGACGCGCTGGAGTACACTGCGGCAGCCGGCGGGGCGGCCTTCGTGATCGGCCCGGCCGAAGAGAGCCTGGCTGTTATCAACTCTTCCTACTCGTTTGTAACCGATACACCGGATTTCTGGCGGCGCGAATACCAGCGCTATCCGGAACATGGCCAGCGCTTTACCGGTGAACCGGCCTACTTCAAGCACATCAGTGAGGCCGGCAAAGCCATGATGGAAGCTAGCGGCACAACCGCCAGGGATTACCAGTGGGCGGTCTTCCACCAACCCAATGCCAAGTTCCCGCAACGGGCAGCCTCCCTGCTCGGGTTCACGCCAGAGCAGATCGCGCCCGGGCTGCTTTCGCCGGTGATCGGCAACACGTACGCCGGAGCAGCCATTATCGGCCTGACGGCGATTTTGGACGTGGCCAAACCGGGTGACCGCATCCTGATGGTTTCGTTTGGGTCCGGGGCCGGCTCAGATGCATTCGATCTGCGCGTGACCGAAAAGCTGCTTGAACGGCGTGATAAAGCCCTCAAGACACAGGATTACATCGCGCGGCGGACCGAGATCGACTATGCCACGTATTCCCGCATGCGCGGGACCATTGCGATGAAGTAGGTTGTGTCGCTGCGAGGCAGTGTTCTTCCGCCGATCGCGGAGCACACCCGAAGGGTAAGCAGTCTCCCAATTAGCATGGAGATTGCTTCGCCACCAAAAACAGAGGCTCGCTGCTGTACCTGCGGTACCCTGGACTGTCCGTCCAGGATAGGCTGGCGCAGACAATGACACAAAAAAGGTGAATTCATGACTGATGTTGTCATAGCTGGAATTGGACAGACCCCGGTGGGGGAGCATTGGGAGGTATCCTTGCGTTCGCTGGCAGTGAAAGTGATGCTGGCTGCCATTAAAGATGCCGGAGGATTACGCCCGCAGGCGCTTTTTGTGGGCAATATGCTGGGCGCAATACTATCCCACCAGGCGCACCTGGGGGCGCTGCTGGCAGATTTTGGCGGATTACGCCAGGGAGATGGCGAGAACCGGCCGAGCCGGCTTGGCCATGAACACCGGGCGGGAATCGAGGCGGAGACGGTCGAGGCGGGTGGGGCTTCGGGCGGCGCGGCGCTGCGCCAGGGCTATATGGCGGTGGCAAGCGGCCTGGTAGATTGTGCGCTGGTGGTAGGGGTGGAAAAGTTTACGGATATGGTGGGGGCGGAAGTGGATGCGGCGCTGGCCACGGCAACGGACGGAGATTTCGAGGCCATCCAGGGAATGACTCAGACCGCTCAGGCCGCCCTGCTGGCGCGGCGCTACATGCACGAATTCCAGACACCTGAAGATGGGCTGGCCGGTTTTGCCCTGAACGCGCATGCCAATGCGGTCGGCAACGAGAACGCCATGTTCCGCAAGGCGATCAGCCTGGAAGCATACCATAAAGCTGAACCGGTCAGCGATCCGCTGAATATGTTCGATGTGGCGCCCAACGCAGATGGCGCGGCCGCCATTCTCCTGACGCGGGCGGAACTGCTGCCAAAGGATTTCTCCCACCCGTTGGTGCGAATCGCGGCGTCGGCCAGCGCCTCGGATACACTGGGCCTGCACAACCGTGCCGATCCGCTCTGGTTCGCGGCGGCGCAGGTATCCGTGGAACAGGCGCTCCGCAAAGCCGGGAAGCAGCGGGAGCAGGTGGATCTGTTCGAATATCACGACGCTTTTTCGATCTATGCGGCGCTCAGCCTGGAAGCGGCCGGTTTTGCGCTGACCGGCCAGGGCTGGAAGCTGGCGGCGGATGGGTCGATCGGCCTGACCGGGCAGATCCCGTGTGCTACTCTGGGCGGCTCGAAGGCGCGCGGCAACCCGGGTGGGGCAACAGGGGTATACCAGGCGGTCGAAGCGACGCTCCAGTTACAGGGCCGGGCGGGTCCGAACCAGGTTGACGGAGCCAAAATTGCCATGATCCAGTGCCTGGGCGGCCCGGCCGCGACGGCGGTTACCCATATTTTGGAGAGAATAAGGGATTAGGAAGCCGGGATTAGGTGATAAGTCCAACCAGGTAATTAGGCGTTTTGTACCAATAAATGACGGTTTTCGGCCTGGACAGCCTTTTCTCTAATCCATAATTGCCTTATTACCCAACCTGATAGTTCCTGAGAGTCCCTAAGAATAGAATTACGGGCGAAGGTAACAAGGAGATACTATGGAAATAGCCCGTCATTGGCGATTGAAACAACAACGATATGGTTTGGTGGGAGAAGTGTGCCCGCACTGCGCGGCCAAGATCTTCCCACCACGGGACGTATGCCCGAACTGCGGAGGCGAAGCCAAAACGGCCTTTGCATTCAGCGGGAAAGGTGAGGTATTTTCATACACCACCATTTACGAAGCACCGGCCGGGTTTGACGATACCGCCCCCTATACTGTGGCGCTGGTCAAACTGGAAGAAGGACCGATGGTGACTGCCCAACTGACCGACCTGGGCAGCCAGCCGGTGGAGATTGGCATGCCGGTGGAGATGGTGACACGCAAACTGCGTCAGGATGGCGATGAGCGCGGCATGTTAATTTACGGGTATAAGTTTCGGCCGCGGTTGTAGGCCAGGGAAGAAACAGAATAGAAGCGCCTTCCAGAAACGGAGGGCGTTTATTTTTAAAGCATTACCTTATCGAAGCAGGAATTCCCAATCGGCGTCAGTAATATCAAGCAGGCTGGCCACCACGCGATCGGCCTGGCGTAGATTTTCAGCAGGATGGGTATTGGTCACTGCCAGGCAGGCCATTCCGGCTGCTTTGGCCGCTTTCACCCCCAACACTGCATCTTCGATCACCAGACAGTCACGCGGCTCTCGGCAGATCGCCCGAGCGGCGGCTAGGAATACGTCCGGGGCGGGTTTCCCGGCCATCGCATATGCCGATACGACGGCTTCAAAGCGGTCCCGGATATGCAGTTCATCCACCAGGACAGCTATGTTTTCCGGCGGCGCGGAGGAAGCAATTGCCTGGCGGATGCCTCTGGAGCGTAAATATTCCAGAGTTGCCATTACTCCAGGTAGGAGCTGCACCTTGCCACGGATCACCTGCCGGAAAGAATCTTCCTTTTGGTTACTGATCCTGGTATATGTCTCCTGGTCCAGTTGCGGCCCCAACAGAAGGACAAGAATACTCCAGTTATTCATTCCAAAGGTTTCATTGAATTGTTCGCGCGAGAAAGGGATTTTATATGGAGCCAGTGTGTTCGACCAGGCCTGGTAGTGAAAATCGCCGGTGTCCACCAGAACGCCGTCCATATCCCAGAGTACACCTTTAATTGTCATTAAAACCTTTTCTCGATAGCGTGGTTTTGATTGTTCCGCTGAAGTTGCTAGCCGCCAGTCGATGATACCATTATATAATCCAGTAAAGAACCGAATAAAAGAAATTGAGAACAAACTAACCTCAGACAGAAGATCAAAATGCCTAAACCCGTCACCTTTGCTGTTGGGCCCGAATTTCTTAAACGCGAGGGAATCAACGAAACTGTGGCGACATGGGAGGATGGCCAGCGCGCCCCCACCCAACATGGTAGCTTTGAATGGTGGTACTTTGACGCGCATTTTGACGATGCGACAACTGCGGTCATCGTCTTTGCTACCAAGCCTATCATCAATCCGGGCGCCCCACTCACGCCGAACCTTTCTCTCACCATCACACGTCCAGGCGGCACAAAGTCCGCCGAGTTTAGCTTCCTGCCTGCCGGGCTTTTCTCCGCTTCAAGCGAAATTTGTGATGTAAAACTCGGCCCCAGTTGGGTCAGGCAGACCGGACAGGAGTCAGGCTGGACTTTCAGCCTGCATGCCGAGACGGATCATCTCGCTGCTGACCTGACCTTTAGCGGCCTGGTGCCCCCATGGCGACCAGGCGTGGGGAAAAGTTTCTTTGGCGACCTCGACCATTTTTTCGCCTGGCTGCCATCCATTCCATATGGTACCGTCGAAGGAAAGTTGATTTACGACGGGCAGACCCATTCCGTGCAGGGAACTGGCTACCACGACCACAACTGGGGTAACGTGGCACTCCCGTCCGTGCTAGACCATTGGTGTTGGGGACGCGCCCATGTGGGCCCTTACACATTGATCTTTGTCGAGCAAATTGCTTTGAAAAAATATGGTTCGGCGCGTTTGCCGGTCTTCCTGCTGGCCAAGGATGCCAGTATACTGGCTGAGGATGCGCGCTGCCTGAGCATGCAGGCGCGCGACTTTATGCGTCACCCAGGCGAGCGGAACTATCCTCGCGAAGTGGATTTCACCTGGAAGCGTGACCAGGATTTGGTCAAGCTGGAGCTGAGAAAACAAAATTTGATCGAAGGAATCAGCCTGCTTACCGCGCTGCCCCCCTTGCAGCGCAGGCTGGCGCGCCTGTTCACCAATCCTTACTATTTCCGCTTCAACACCGAATTGGATTTGGAAATCAATCTGGGCAGCTTGCATGATTCCGTGCGCGGCCCGGCGCTGTACGAGATCATGATGCTCAGGTAGATCTCTCGAACTGCGGCGATTTTTTTCTGCAACAGTTCAGGCTGAATTCGCAAGGATGGGATAGAGAGCTGAGAGTAGAAGGCAAATGCGAAGCGCCTTTCAGACACGAAAGGCGCTTTTTTGTTTGCAAGAATAGTTACTGGTTTTACAGACATTTATAGACACTGCCAATTGACCAGTTTTCGTACAGGTTGGACCTGTACCGGGCGAACTACAACGCCCTGTATTCCACGGGCGAAAGCCGATGGAAGTCCTTTGCGCAGAATGTTGTAAGAGCCATTGATGTCGGCGTGGATCGGTAAACCCTGGGCTGAGACAAATTCGCCGCGCTTGACCCGTCGACCGCAATACTGGGCATGCTTGCGGATGGGCTCCAGATCCAGGAAGGAGCATGTGGAAGTATACCCTTCTTCCTGGACGATCACCTTAATCCCGGCCAGTTGGGCCTTGTAGGTCAGCATGTGGATGAAGGTGGAATGGGGGATGGCAACGAAGTTCTGGTTGTTGACGGAGCCGATCTGCACATTTTGTTTCCAGCCCTGGTTGTGTCCGATGATCAAAGTACCAAGCCGTTCGGACACCATCCAGTCCACGATGTACCGGCTGGCCCAATGCAAATAGTGCTTGACCTTGCGGTTGCGCTTGTCGGTCAGGGCAGTGAGATGGTGGGAGGTGTGCTGTCCCCTGGGTAGGAGAGCCTGCAGGTCGGCCTTCAGTTTGTTGTAGTAGGCGTTGACACTTTTCAGCGGTCTGCCGTTAACCAGAAAGGGCGTGATGCCCACTTTGTTTGAGGTTACAGCCGCAAGGATGTCAATGCCCAGGTCGAGACTGGCCGCCCAGGCAGGGTTGAGGTCGTTCTGGGTGGGGGAGAGGGGGATAACGGAATAGATCACTTCGACGACATAGTGGGATGCATGCGGAACGATCCGAACTTGCTTGACCTCCTTCTTCCTTGTTTGGATAACAATATCCAATTGCGATGGGCAGATCCGGCCTTCCTTCAAAGCCGGCCGGCTGATCGCCTGGCGAGTGTAGACCAGCAGATTGCGCCCGTCTGTTTTGGGCTTGTAATGTGGCAGTTTCGGCCGGCCGGTAAATTTACCGGGGCATTGCTGGTAGGCAGAATGGGCCTTCCAGAATGTGTCCCAGGCAGTGCAAACCTGCCGCACGACCCATTGGGCCACCTTGGCGGGTAGCGCCCGGAACTCGGGCGTGTCTTTCAGCATGTGAGCCAATTTTGCATAGGTGGGAACAGTCTCATGCTTGAAGAAACTCTGGCGGAGAATGTAAAGGGCGGCATTGTAGAGGTTCTTGGACGCAAAACAGGCCGGATCGATCACGGCGAATCGGGTGTCCTCTCGATCAATGATGTGCTGTTCCACCAGTTGCATGCCTCGTTAATAGCACAAATGTTCTTATTTGTCAATCCTTGTTCGCAAACTGTATGATCGTATTCGATACCTCGTTTAACTCTTATCAGCTAAGAGTCTGATTGCCTTCATCGTCAAACAGCCGGATGTATGCCACCAACTCCTCGAAATTCACTCTGGCGATGCCGATCTTTTCATCCGCAGCGCCATAGCTCATAATTAACTCCCCATCCATAACGATGCCGGCGCAGGTAAACAGGCAAGGCGTCTTAAAACGACCATTGAGCTCCCAGGGCTGTTGAGGGTACATTAACCGTTCAGAACAACGGTGAGTGATCCTGGGAAAGCCCTCATCCTGCTTGCGGGCGATCATAAATGATTGTGAATACCCTATTTCAGCATCCTGTTTGCCATGATATGGAATGAGCCACTCATCGCTGGATAATTTAACCGGCGGCCAGCTTCCGCCGACCCGTTCTGCCTCCCACGGGAAGATGCGCCCGGCAAAAAATGCCTGGCGGGCGTGCGAACCCGGGAAATCGGTCATGGTATCAGCCGAGGACAGGAACATGGATACCGGCCTGACATCCGGATCGCCGGTAAACCAGTGGGTCTCCCAGGGCCGATGCAAGCTAACATACTGCTGCTTCCCAAAGATATTCATCTTTTCGGGGAATAAAAACGCATCGCGGTTTTCACCGCGTTCCGGGTCGGTCAGATTGGTGACGAAGGAAAAGGCCTGTTCGTAGTTATGCGCCAGCAGTTCTTCCAGGTTCACCTTGTAGAGCACGGTGACACTGACATTTCCCCAGGCAGCCCGCCCGAAGGGGTTATCCTTGCGGAGTCCCCAGGCAGGGACGCATTGCTCTGGAATGTCTTTGATCCAGTATGTTCCGGGCGGGAACATGCGGCAGGCGACGGTCAGATAGACTTCTCCCTCGAAAGTAAAAAAGCGTGGATCCTCGATGCAGCCATTGGCGTAATTTGGAACCCGTTCCCCATTCAGGTTGGTGGTAAAAATCCGGTCTGCCTGGTACTCCAATGCGGGCGTCATGGCCGGCCGCGAGAAATCAGGTTCCCAGCTAACGCCATTATCGTGACTGACGGCGAATCCCAGGAAAATAGGGTACGGCATGGGATAGCTGGCCAGCTTTTTCTGTGGCCAGGGGCCGGTGGCACGGAACAACATCAGTAAATCGGATGAACCGGGAGCAGCGATGATGGCCGGATTGAGTACCATGGTATCTGCCCAGGGACAATTCGGTTCTGCAGCAAGAACGGGTTCCGGCGAATATGTAAAATGAGGCTTCATCGAATATCCTTTCCTCGAAAAATTTCTATTGGAATGATAATTGCTCAATTAACCCTGGTCAAGGACTGAGGCCAGGGTAAACGCAGATGTAAAGCGCCATCCAGACAACAAAAGCGCTATTTTGATTCTATGGCATAATTGCTGCAAGGTACCAGCTTGGATCATTGATAGCCATATTTGTAATAATTCACAGTTGTCCCAGATGCCACTGATTTGATAAAAAACTTATAAATCGGTGAATTCTGTGAGCGATGGAAGGTGCTTATGCAGGAATCTTCGACCGCTGAGAGGCTGACCAGTTGGGCTGCCGGCAGCGAGAACCGGGTGGTGCAATTCGTGCGCACCACGCTCGGTCCGCTGGTCCTGATCCTATTCACGCCGCCCGCAGCGATCATTTTCTGGATCGTGTGCACTTTTGAGCCATTCAACGGCTCTTTGTTGCCGCTGCTCAGGGCAGACGGCTGGCAGTCTGTGGCGGCGCACTGGCCCTGGCCGAGCGCAAGTGCGGCGGCGATCGTGCTGGTTTTCGTGGTTGTCGAGATACTCTTGCTGCAAGGGCTGCCAGGGAAGGTTTTTGAGGGCCCGATCACACCCACGGACAACCGGCCGCGTTATAAGCTCAATGGGGTGGCGGCGTGGTTCATTACGCTGGCGCTCTTCTTTGGTTGCTCGTATGGCCTGCACCTATTCGACGCCGGGATCGTTTGGAACCATTTTGGCGAGATCCTGGCAACCCTGGTGCTGTTCGCTCTGATCTTCTGCGTCTTCCTGTATTTCAAGGGGCGCTATTGGCCCAGCTCGACTGATCACAGCCTGTCAGGCAACTTCATCTGGGATTATTACTGGGGCGTGGAACTGCATCCGATGCTGTTTGGGGTCAACCTGAAGCAGCTGATCAACTGCCGCTTGAGTATGATGGGCTGGGGCGTGATCGTATGCTCCTTTGCGGCTAAGCAGGCCGAGTTGAACCCGGGCGGCCATATCAACAACGCCATGCTGGTATCGGTGGCGATCACGCTGATCTATCTTTTCCGGTTCTTCTGTTGGGAAAGCGGCTATTTCACTTCGCTCGACATCATGCATGACCGTTTTGGATACTATATCTGCTGGGGGGTGATGGCGTGGGTGCCTGCGGTGTATACACTGACCGCGCAATACATGGTATTGCGCCCGAACAATCTGGCGTGGCCTCTGGCGGTGGGCATCTTCGTGCTGGGGGTGGGCGCAGTGTATGTCAACTACGTGGCGGATGCACAGCGCCAGCGGGTGCGGGCCACGAACGGCAATACGAATGTATGGGGCCGGCCACCCGAGTTGATCTGTGCGCGCTATACTACTGCGGATGGGGCGCAGCACGAGAATATCCTGTTGGCATCCGGCTGGTGGGGTATCGCGCGGCATTTCCACTACCTACCTGAGATTATCCTGGCGCTGGCTTGTAGTCTGCCGGCCGGATTTACGCATTTTGTGCCTTATTTTTACGTGGTGTACCTGGCGATCCTGCTGGTAGACCGGGCCGGCCGGGATGACCGGCGCTGCCACAAGAAGTATGGCGTGGCCTGGGAGGAATACTGCCGGCGGGTGCCTTGGAAGATCATCCCGGGGCTGTATTGAGGGAGGTTTTTATGGATCAAAAATCTAACCGGAGAACCCTTGCGGGTACGATGAGAACGCTTTTATTTCGATGAAAAACCTGCAACGGAACCAGCCAGGGAACCTGAGATCGGGAGAAATGGTTAGAATTCCGGGCGTTGACTTCGGTTTCGAGATGCTGTATAGTTATCTAAAGAAGGTCTGGATTGTAAGATTATAAGAACGGGTCTTTTGGTAAACCCATGAGCAGCAAACTTGAGACGATTAGAAAACTTAACCAGCAAGCCTGGGATCTTTGCAAAAAGGATGGCCCACAAGCATTCCAACTTGCCAAAGACGCCCAAAGTCTGATCTCCACCTGCGCCGAAGCCGGGCCAGGTGATGTATTCGAATGCCTGAAAACCCAGACCTATTGCCTGGACATGCTCAGCAAACCGGAGGAGGCTCTTCCCATTGCTTTAAAGGCCGACCAGATAGCTCAACAAATCGGCGATAAATATCTGATCGGCTCGATCCAAAGTTTGCTGGGGAGAATTCACTGGCACATTGATGATTATGCCAGTGCGATGGGTTATTATCTGAATGCGCTGAAATTGGTGCAAACGGAACACCATCCCGACCTGGAAATCTCCCTGATCAATGGGCTCGGGATGGTCCAATATGGGCTGGAAAATTATGTCGAATCATTGGGATATTTTAAAGCCTGCCTGGAGAAGGCCAGTGAAGATGATATCACCGGGAAGGCGGATGCAAACAATAACATCGCCTACGTTTTGCACATGCTCGCGCGCGACCTGGAGGCGGTGGAGTACGCCGAAGCGGCGCTCAGCTTGTTTAGCCAGACAGGAAATTACGTTGGTAAGTTGCACACTTACCACTCATTGGGCGCGATCCATTCCGCACTTAGAAACTATGAACAAGCCATGAAGTATTTGCAGGAAGGCCTGGAGCTATCCCGCCAGAACACCAGCCAGTTGCTCGAGCTGACTTTTGTCTCGGAGATCAGCCGTATTCACCAGATCGAGGGTAGCCTTGACCAGGCCGAAGCAGAGTTGTTGCTGGCCCTGCAGACCGCCGAAAAAATAAATTCACTTACCAATATCTCTTTGATCCACGAGCGGTTGGTTGGGATCTACAAAGAAAGGCAAAACTATAAATCGGCGTTGGAACATTTTGAAGCCTTCCACGCCGCTTTCAAGAAGATCTTTAATGATAAATCTGATCAACGAATCAAGAACCTCGAAATCCTCAACCAGGTGGAGAGCGCCCGCAAGCAGACGGAACTCTATCGAGAGTTGGCTGGAACCGATTCATTGACCAGTCTCGTAAACCGGCGGCAATTTCTGGAAATTGCAGAATCAGCAATCCGCCGGGTGAAAAGCGACAAGGATCAACTGGCGATTATTATGATGGATATTGACCACTTCAAGGATGTGAATGATCAGTTTGGTCATAACGCCGGGGATGTGGTTTTGTCAGCCGTCGCAGCAAGCCTCAAGCAATCTCTGCGTCGAGGAGATGTAGCCGGGCGCTACGGTGGCGATGAGTTTGTCGTGCTGGTTTGCGGTGCACCTTCAGAAATATGTTCCAGGATCGCAGAACGGATCCGGAGGGTAGTGGCTCAACACCCAATTTCCACAGGGCAGGTGGTGGTCAGTGTGACCGTCAGTCTTGGCCTGGCATGGACAAATCCTGGGAGAAAGTTCTCCCTGGATACCCTGATCAATTATGCCGACCAGGCTCTCTATAGTGCCAAGCGGCATGGCAGAAACTGCCTGGTGGCCTGGTCGGAAAATGAGCAATCCATGGAAATGGGTGAAACCGGAAAGCTGGGGGTGATATAGTGTGGCGGAAAGAGCCTGCTGTGTTTATTGGTTGATCGTTGTCTGCAAGGCTTGCGGAGGTAGAAATGGATTTTAAAGTTAACGATGATAGGCTTGAAGATATTTTGGGGAAGGTGGAAAGCATGCGGAATTGGAGTCCCAGAATGATCTCCAAACTGGAAAATTCCATCCGCAGCGCCAATGATGAAGAACTGTTTCGCATCAACCCCTTAACCTGGGCTAAACAAAAAAGCGCGGATGAGTACGAAGTGGTGGACTTATTCCTGTACGCTGCCAAAGCCGGCCTGTTTTATATGGAATGGGACATCATATGCCCGTGCTGCGGCAAGATTTTGCAGAGTCTGCGAGACCTGCATGGATTGCAATCACAGAATGCCTGCACCGTTTGTTTTAGGAAAGATCGAGCGACCCTGGATGACTACGTCCAAATAACTTTCACAGTCTCGCCGTCCATCCGCGAAATTCGTTTTCACCATCCCGAGAGCTTATCACTGGAAGAGTATTGTTTCAAATATCTGTATGAACCGAGCGCAAGGATGGCCGGAATGACCATTAACCAGGTTCTCCAGATCTTCCAAAAACACTTTTCTACGTTTTCACCGGGCGAAAAGATAACTGTCGAAACGGAAGTCGGGCCGGGGGTCATTAGTTGTGTCGATATGTTCAACCAGCAGAGTTTTGGCCTGCGGGCCAGCGGCGAGCCGATGGAAGAGACGCAAAAAATCGCTGTCAAATTGACCGGGAGCGGATTTGAGGTGCCTCTGCCTCAAATGAAGCCGGGTGAATTCCAGGTCGGTAGCAATTATTATGCCGGAACGGTTTATCTGATTCGCCCGGGCAAAGTTGTGATCGAATTCGAGCAATGCAGCTCGGCAAAGACAGCGCTGCTGGTGGCGCTTTTTGCCGTACCGGGGCTGCCTGCCGGTGTCCAACTGCCTGAGGGTGTGGATTTGAAGAGTCTTATAAGTAGCAAAACACCTGTGGATACGCACTTCTCAAGCGCGCGTCTGACCGCCAAGCGGTTGTTTACCTGCCAGACCTTTCATGACCTTTTTCGCTCCGAAGTCTTTCAAGAGACGGAAGGTTTTGGGGTAAAGGATGTGACTATTTTGTTCACCGACATTAAAAGCTCCACCCAGCTCTACCAGCAGATCGGCGATTTGAATGCGTACGCGTTGGTAAGGGAACATTACGGCATTCTGAACAAGGCTGTATTGGACAAGCACGGGGCGGTAGTTAAAACGATCGGTGACGCGATCATGGCGGTTTTTACGCAACCGGTGGACGCGGCCGCGGCAGGGCTTGAGATGCTCAGGAACCTGCGACCGTTAAATAAAAATTCTCATCGGGGAGAGTTGATTCTCAAAATAGGGATCCACCACGGCGCAGCCATTGCGGTGACACTCAACGGAGGAATCGATTATTTTGGCCAGACGGTGAATATTGCATCGCGTGTGCAGGGCAGTGCCGGTGGTAATGAGATCTTTCTGACGGAAGAAATCTACCGCGCAGAGGGAGTGCAGGACTTACTGCAAAAACAGGATTGCAAAATTGAACCAATCCAGATCCAATTAAGAGGCATCGAGGAGCAGGTGAAAATTTACAGAGTGATCAGCGAGAACTAAAAGGGAATTGATGATCGAGGATTGGATAGAAAACCTCAATATTCATCGCCGAGACAGGCAATTCCGTGGAAAATTTGTCAACGCTAGTTTTGAGATGTTGAGCAGGCCGCGGCTTAATGACACTCGCCGAAGATTGGGCGCACGAACATAATTTGACGAGCACCGGCTGAATGTCGCGGCACAATGGTGGACCGATATCGTTGTATGAAAACTTGGGATATCAGGCGAGGACATTACACTTTTCCAAGGATTTTGAAGGATATTGAAGCCAGATAAGTTTGTTCTGGAAAAAATCGAGAGGAAGAAGCACTCTCGGAAATTCGGGGTTTTAACAATTTAGTTTACTAAAACTTGGAGAGCAATTTCGATTATATGGGATAATATCATCACCGGAATAGCCATATAATTACCGGTCGCATGCCTGCCGGCTGTCGCAAAATACGCTCTGATTAATCAGCGAGATGGTCTGAAAACTTGAGACGATAAAGGTCATTGCAGAAAGAAGGAAACCGTCGTGGAAACTACCCTCCCCGCTACACAAGAAAAGATTAAGGATGGCACCGCAAAGCAAATTTGGGGAACAACTAAAATTCCCGACCTGCAACGGCTGACAGGACTGATCTCCTACGCTGCTCTCCCGCATGACCTGACCACCGTTCGGGCGCCCTTTACCGGCGAGATCCTTGGGACCGTTCCGATCTGCACGACGGAAGACGTAAAGATGGCCGTACAACGTGCCCGTACCACCCAGCCTGCCTGGGCACGGACGCGCATGTCGGAACGCAAGGCAATCTTCCTGCGTTACCATGATCTGATCATAAAACACCAGGATGAACTGCTAAACCTGCTCCAGGTGGAATCCGGCAAGAACCGTCTGACCGCCCAGGATGAGGTCTTTGACGTTATTATCAACAGCCGGTATTACGCGGTTCGTGCAGCGAGATACCTGCGCCCCCAGCGGCGTAAGGGCGCCCTACCATTGCTTACCCATACTATGGAGCTTCACCAGCCCGTTGGCGTAGTGGGAATTATTGCGCCCTGGAACTATCCGCTGACGCTGGCGGTTTCGGATGTGATCCCGGCAATTCTGGCCGGGAACTGTGTGGTCTTGAAGCCCGCAGAGGAAACTCCGTTCATAGCCCTGTATGCTGCCCAGCTTTTAGAGGAAGCCGGGCTGCCGAAGGATGTGCTCCAGGTGGTCACCGGTAAGGGCCGTGTGGTTGGCCCGGTATTCACCAATGAAGCCAATTATTTATTTTTTACCGGCAGTACCGCCACCGGGCGGCTGCTGGCCGGACAGGCAGGCGAGCGTCTGCTCAAATGCTCAATGGAACTGGGCGGGAAGAACCCGGCCATCGTTCTGGATGATGCTGATGTGAACAAAGCAGCCGATGGGATTTTGCACGGCTCTTTTGCTAACTCGGGCCAGCTGTGCGTACACATGGAAAGGGTTTACGTACAGGCTGGGATCTATGATCGTTTCGTTGCTGAACTGGTTCGCCGCGTAAAGAAAATGAAGCTCTCCGCGGCGTTGGACTTCTCCGCAGATATGGGGTCGCTCATCTCGCTGGATCAACTTAACAAGGTGACCCGGCATGTTGAAGATGCCTTGCAGAAGGGCGCAATCCTTTTAACCGGCGGGAAGGCCCGGCCTGACATCGGCCCATTTTTTTTCGAGCCGACACTATTGACGAACATCAAACCGGAGATGACCCTTTACGCCGAAGAGACATTCGGCCCGGTGGTTTCGATCTATCGCTTCGAGCATGTGGAACAAGCCATCCAATTGGCCAATGCCTCCTTGTATGGGCTGAATTCCAGCGTCTGGACGCGGGATGTTCGGCGCGGGCAGCAGATTGCCAGCCGGTTGCAAACCGGGACGGCGAATGTCAATGAGACGCTCAACGCCTCCTGGGGATCAGTGGACTCGCCGATGGGCGGCATGAAAGCCTCCGGCCTGGGGCGCCGCCACGGGCGGGAGGGCATGCTGAAATACACCGAGACGCAGACAGTGGCGACACAGTCGCTGATGTTGATCGGGCCGAACCGTTTTCTGCCGCCTGAACGATACGCAAAGGTCATGACAGTGATACTTAAAATGATGAAAGCCATCCCGGGATTGCGTTGATTCGCCTGGTGGAGGCTTGCCTCGGGTATTAATTGGCAAACGCCTCTTCTTTAAAAAACAAACCATTGATAGAAGGTAAAATGTCCACCAAAGAAACCTTGCGTCGGATCATTCTTAACCTGGCCGCTACCCGACAAGGCCTGTGGACATTTCATCTTTACGTTCATTTGATCGATTTGCCGATCAGCCGGCTGACAAAAGGGGTCTTCGTACCCAGCGCCTACTGGAACATTATGCCGATCATTTATCTGACCACCACCGGCGCAAAAAGCGGCCTCCTGCACTCAACCCCGGTACTTTGCATACCGGATGGCGAGAATCTCATCCTGGTTGGTTCCAACTGGGGCAATCCTAAAAACCCCAGCTGGGCGTATAACCTGAGGGCAAATCCGCAAACGCAGGTTCGTAAAGGGAAAACGGTCAAGGATTTCAGCGCGCGTGAACTGGGCGGCGACGAGCGGGCGGCTTACTGGCAAAAAGCGGTCAGGTTTTATCCGCCGTATGTTTCCTACGAGCAGCGTTCGAACCGTTCGCTGCCCGTTTTTTTGCTGGAGTCATAGAAGGTGGTACCGCGGGAAATTTTTAGAGATTGATGCATATGGACTTACAACCATTAATTCATGCCGTGACTGAACAAGACTTGCGCGTATTGAATATCGTGGTCAGGCAGAACGGGAACATTACGGCGGAACACGATTTTGTAGAAGAGAAACGTGTGCTCTTATGGTCGGCGAGTAAAACATTTACCTCGATGGCGATTGGAATTGCTGAAGATGAAGGATATTTGAAAATTGAGGATAGACTATCAAAGTATTTCCAAACTCCTTCGCAGGTATTTTGGGACCAGATTACTATCCGTGATTTATTATGCATGGGGATCGGACAAGAAAAAGATCCATTGTCCGAGGCATTAAATTCTGGAAAGAGTCTCGATAATATCGAGAAATTGTTTTTTGCAGAGCCGATAATCTATAAGCCTGGAACCCACTTTTTATATAGCAACGCAGCCACCTACATACTTTCGAAGCTAATCAGTATTCAAACAAAAACGAGCCTCAATGAATATTTACGACCGCGAGTTTATGAACTGTTGGGGTTCGAAAATGTGCATTGGGAAAAAGATGTCCACGGCATCGATTTTGGTTGTTCCGGTTTGTATTTGTCTGCGCATGAATTGGCGGTGTTTGGACAATTATTGTTGAACGAAGGCGAATGGAAAAACAAGCGCCTTATTCCCCAGAAATATATCCAGGAAGCCTCCAGGCAACAGATCAGCACGGCCGATTTCAACAAATTCTTTGCAACAGCAGATCATAAAAGTGGCTATGGATATCAGCTATGGATGAACTCCTATGCAGGTTCATATCGGTTGGATGGTTTATTTGGGCAATATGCCGTTATTATTCCAGATAAAAAAGCGGTAATCGTCTATATATCCGATGAACCAAAGAATATGACCGGTATTCTTGAGCTGACGTGGAAATATATAATTGAGCAATTATAAGGAAGAAACAAGTAGCAAGATGGTATTCAAGGGATCATGGCGATACTCTTATTAAAAATTTTCATTACGCCGATCCTGATCAGTACCGCCACATTGGCTGGCCGGCGCTGGGGACCGGTGGTGAATGGCCTGGTGGTGGGACTGCCTTTGACCACCGGGCCGATATCGTTCATTCTTGCCAACGAATATGGCCTGGCCTTTGCGACAAAGGCTGCGGCCGGGAACCTGGCTGGCCAGGTATCCATGTGCGTATTCTGCCTGACATACAGCCTGGCGGCACAGAAAAGCAGCTGGAAGGTCAGCGCCCCCGTAGCGGTAACCGCCTTCCTGCTGACCACGTTTACGCTTAACCAAGTATCCTGGCAATTGCTGCCCGCATTTATGATCCTGGCGCTGGCGATCGCGCTGGTTGCAAGTATTGTGCCGCAGCGCCGCGTGGCTGTGGCCGTCACCGCGCCACCCAAATGGGATCTGCCAGCCAGGATAGGCATTGCGACCACGTTTGTGATTGTGCTTACCACTGTGGCGAATGTGCTGGGACCACAATTGAGCGGGTTGATCTCAACCTTTCCGATTTTTGGGGTGGTATTTGCAGTGTTTACTCATTCCCAACAGGGGCCGAAGGCGGCCGCGAACCTGCTGCGCGGGATTGTGCTGGGGTCAGTGGCATATGCCTGCTTCTTCCTGACAATCGGGCTGTGCCTCATCCCGGTTGGGATGGCGCTAACCTATCTTCTGGCTCCGCTGGCTGCATTCCTGGTCAGTGGATTTTTCTACATCATGACGAAACGGGAAGGGCGCCGCCTGGCAGGCCAGGAAACCTTGAACTGAAGAAGGGAGTTGTGATCAAACAACCGAGTTGGTGGGAGAGTTTGCAAAAGAGTGCATTTTCTGGAACTTGAAAGGAGGAAATCATGATGCATTCCAGCAGATTGATCACTGAACGGGCCATTGCCTTCGCGTTATTAATTTGCTTGGTGGCATGCGGACAGGCACAAAGCACGCCAGCCGCCTCCCTGCAAGCAGATAAGACGCGCTATGGGGCCGATCTGGCCTTCATCGCACGGGCGCCGCGTACGGTGGTGGACCCGCAGCATCAAGCGGTGCAGAACCTGTGCGCTGAGCGGTTCAGTGCGCTGGGTTTCACGGTCGAACGGTATAACTACGGAACCGGTGTGGATGTGATCGGAACGCTGCCTGGCACCAGCCGGCCGGATGAGATCGTGATCGTGTCTGCGCATTACGACACCATCATGGGGGGCGACGGGGCCGACGATAATGCCAGCGGGGTGGCTGCCTTGCTGGAGAGCGCCAGGCTGCTGGCTGCCGGAGAGCACGAACGTACCCTGGTGGCGGCCTGTTGGGATGAGGAGGAGCCAGCCGAGACCGGTTCCTATATCTATGCCAGCCGGGCTAAAGCGCAAAAGGCCCAGATCAAGGTGGCCTATGTATTTGATGAGATTGGTTTCAGCCAGACTGCGCCGAACAGCCAAAAATTCCCGACCGGCTTCAAGATCGCCTATCCGTTACTGGCGCTGAAAATGCAGGCAAACCAGTATCGGGCGAATTTCATCATGCTGATCTATGATATCCAGGCAAGCGCATGGGGCCAGGCAATTGCGAATGCGGCCAGCCGGGAAAGCCTGACTTCGGCGCAACTGGAAGTCAATCTCAATGGAAAGGTGCCGATAGAATTGCGCGGCTCGGATCACGAATCCTTTTGGCAGGAAGGATATCCGGCAATTGAAATCACGGATACGGCCGGATACCGGTACCCCTATCAGCACACCAATCTGGATACGGTCGATCGCCTCAACAACGATTTTTCAGTCAAGGTGATTTCGGCAGTGGCGGCTTCCCTGCAGGTTGCGCTTAATCCTTAAAGCATGGTTACCATTTTGGTAACCATGTGATATACTTTTGCAATGAGAATCATCAGCCGGCGCATTCTGCGAGAATTCTGGATAAAGCATCCAGATACAACCATCGCATTGCAGACCTGGTTTCAGGATGTGGAGCAGGCAACCTGGGATGGCCCGGCAGACATAAAAAACGTGAATCGGAATGCCAGCCTCATGGCAAACAACCGGGTTGTGTTCAATATCAAGGGCAATCATTACCGGCTGGTGGTTGTTGTCATTTACCAACATGGTGTGGTCTACATCCGGTTCGTTGGTACGCATGCAGAATATGACCGGATCGATGCAACCACGATTTAAAGGAGTATAGATCATGGAAATCAAGCCTATTCGCAACGAGGCTGATTATCAGGCAGCTTTAATCGAAATTGAAAAATTGATGGAATCTCGCCCAGGCACAACCGAAGGAGATCGTATGGATGTGTTGGTGACACTGGTGGAAGCCTATGAAGCCAACCATTTTCCAATTCCTGAGCCGGATGATCCTGTGGAAGTCCTGAAATATTATATGGAAAGCCGCGGGCTCAGCCGTGCCGATTTAATAGAATATTTGGGCAGCAAGGAACGTGTTTCGGAAATCCTGAACCGGAAACGCGGCCTTTCCCTGGGCATGATCAGAAAATTGCATAAAAGCCTGGGCATACCGGCTGATTTATTGGTGGGAAAGCAAGTTCGCAAAACGGTTTATAAAAATGCTGAACAGAACATTGTCGCGACGAGTTTAAGAGTCTCCGAGAGAAGATAAATCAAATCATAGCGTATGGGATTTACCATTCCCGTAATCGCACGGGCGGGACAGAAGCTAAAAATACGGGAAGAGCTAGACAGGTGTGAGGTCTATTCTGTACACCAAAATGCTAGTCAAATGAGGTGATCAAAATGGAATCGTTCGACGATGATCTCACCAAGTTCGAAGCGGAAGGGGCCGAGCCACTGCCGGTGCCAAACGAGCAGGGCACTGTCGAAAACAAAGGCGCACGGATCTGGTATGCCACGTATGGAGCGGGCAAGCCAGTTATCCTGCTGCATGGCGGGCTCGGTAACAGCGGCAATTGGGGCTACCAGGTCCCCACGCTGCTGAAGTGCGGCTACCGGGCGATCGTGATCGACAGCCGCGGTCATGGACGCAGCACTCGGGATGAACGACCGTACACCTATGAACTGATGGCGTCCGACGTTTTGGCTGTGATGGATAAACTTAAAATCAAGCAGGCTGGCTTTGTGGGCTGGAGCGACGGTGCGTGTACCGCCTTAATCCTGGCTTCGAATGCACCTGAACGGGTGGCGGGCGTTTTCTATTTTGCATGCAATATGGATCCGAGCGGCGCAAAGGAATTTGTATTCACCCCGATCATCGGGCGCTGCCTTAACCGCCACAAAAAGGATTATGCACAACTTTCGGTTACCCCCGACCAGTTCGATCCGTTTTTCGAGGCGGTCGGCCTGATGCAGAGAACGCAGCCCAATTATTCGGCGGCTGACCTGGCCCGTATCAACGTGCCGGTTGTGATCGTACACAGCGAGAATGATGAATTCATCAAACGCGCACACGCCGAATACTTGGCGTACAGCATCCCAAATGCGGAATTTATTTACCTCACGGGTGTCAGCCATTTTGCACCACTACAGAGGCCAGAGCAGTTCAACAAACTCATGCTAAAATTCCTGGGAAAAATTTTGCTTTAAAACTTTATCGGTGATCTGTTACTTCCAGGATTTTATTCATAGGATGCACAGATTACGCCGATTTTTGTTTAAATCTGCATAATCTGTGATATCTGTGGAATATTACCGAAATCGTCGAATCGATAACCATCCCGCGCAAAACAGAGAAGCCATGGAAACCACCAATCAATCCAAACCGGCACACGGCATGCGCACCTTCTTCACCATCTGGTTCGGGCAGCTGATCTCGCTGCTAGGTAGCCAGTTGACCGGCTTTGCCCTGGGAGTGTGGGTCTATGAACAGACCCACTCGGTCTCGATGCTGGCGCTGGTCCAGGTGGCCATGCAGGTGCCCTACGTGGTGCTTTCGCCTCTGGCGGGCGTCCTGGCTGACCGTTGGAACCGCCGCACAGCCATGATCATCAGTGATATCGGCGCCGGGTTATCCGTCCTGGCGGTGGCATTGCTCTTCCTCACCCATCACCTGCAAGTCTGGATGGTGATCCCCATCAACCTGTGGATGGCTTCTTTCCAAACCCTGATGTGGCCGTCCTTTTCCGCGGCCACCACGGTATTGGTGCCCAAGCAGCATTATGGACGCGCCAGCGGTTTTACGCAGCTGGGCGAGGCCCTGCCTGCTATTGCCGGGCCGGCGATCGCAGGTGTGCTTTACGTGTCCATCAAGATCGGCAACATGGCCTTGCTCGATTTTGCCTCCTACGTTTTTGCGGCCTTGCTGATGCTACTGTTCGTACGGATTCCAAGCCCGCCTCGCACCGTCGGGGAGGCCAGGGAAAAGAGCTCGATGTGGCAGGAGATGCGCTTTGGCTGGGATTACATCATGGTCCGCAAGGGGTTGCTAGCCCTGCTGATTTTTTACATGATCTTCAACTTTCTATCCGGGGTGATTGGCCCGCTCTTGGTACCGTTAATCCTGGATAATTGGGATGCCAGTACCCTGGGCTACCTCAGCACCCTGATGGGGGTGGGCATGCTGGTGGGCACGCTGGTGATGAGCGCCTGGGGCGGTGGGAAACGCAGGATCTTTGCCATGCTGGGTGCTTTCATGCTGGACGGGCTGTTCCTGATGGCGGTCTGCCTGCGCGTTTCGGTACCCTTGCTGGCTGTATGCGGGTTTGGCGCCATGTTCTGCGGTCCCATAACTATTGCGGCCAGCCAGGCCATCTGGCAGGCCAAGGTGGCGCCGGAAGTGCAGGGGCGGGTGTTCGCATTCCGGCGCACCATTGCCATGTCTGCCAGCATCGTCGCCCCGCTGCTGGCGGCACCCCTGGCTGATTATGTCTTCAAGCCGGCCATGACTCCGGGTGGCGCGCTGGCGCTTGTGCTGGGTCCCATTATTGGTGTTGGGGCCGGCCGTGGGGTAGGTGTGCTGATCAGCGTTGTGGGGGTGATCATCGTGGCAACTACGCTGATTGCGCTCGGTATCCCGGTGCTCAGGCGTGTGGAAGTGGACCTGCCTGACCACGAACCGGCGTTGGAGGCGGTAAACGAAATTCAGGCGGCTGCGATTCCATGAAATTCCTGCAAAAAAGCACGATATAGGCTATGAACCGCAACTTTATAGTACATATTGATTATTCCTTAAATATTGACTATTACCATAATAATTATTATATTAAAGCACCCTGCGAAATAGGAGAGAAGTGAACCATGATGACAACAAAAGAGCTCGTTCAAAGTTATTATGACAGCCTTATCCGGAAAGACAGCCAATGGCAGGATCTTTATTCCGATGATGCGGTTTTTTCGGATGCTTCTAGAACTCTGCTTGCAGAAGGCAAGCAAGCGGTTATACAATCTTTCGCGCCGTTTTTGAAGGGAGTGGCGGGATTGAATGTAAGCCAGGCGATCTTTGAAGGTGAGAAAGCCTGTTTCATTATCAGCTATATCTATGTCAACTCGAAAAAGGAGCAGATGAAACAGGATGTTGCAGAAATGTGGGAAGTGCGCGGCGGAAAACTGGCCAGACTCACGATTTACTTTGATCTGACAGTCTACCGGCGTTTTATGCAAGGTTAGGTACCTGCCCGAAAATTCAGGAGTAGGTCGTATTTTGAGTGTCTGCAGTCGTGTAGCATACCCGAAGGGTGCGAAGCAGAATACACTCAAAATATGGTTCTTCGATAATTTTCGGATAAAGACAAACAGCTCTTAAGAAAATCTAATTCCTCCAGCGGCGGCGAGGAGGCTGCCTTAAGCATAAAACAGGTTTTTCTAATAGATTGCAGGGTATTTTTGGGGGATACTGAATTGGATAAATAATGCTAAAATTATACAAATAAACTCCGGCAAAAAACAGCCCGGTATATACGGAATGGAGGTACTGTGGCAGAAAAATTCGTTTCGCGCGGTTTTTTTGGCAAACGCCAAAGCGCTGATAAAAGTGAGCGGGTCCCGCCTGGCCAGTACATTACTGAGGATTTTCCGGTACTGACGGCCGGCCCGACCCCACGCCTACCGCTGGACCAGTGGTCATTTACCGTTGAAGGTCTGGTGGATAAAAAGGTAAGCTGGAACTGGCAGGAATTCCTCCAGTTGCCGGCCCAGCCATTTGTGGCGGATATTTCATGCGTGACCAAATGGACCAAACTGGACATGCGCTGGGAAGGCGTCAGCGTGGACAGCCTGCTTGAACATGTGAAGCTGGATCCCAAGGTAAAATTCGTGACTGCCTTCTGTCACGAAGGCTATACCACCAACCTGCCGATAGAAGACATCCTCAACGGAAATGCTTTCATCGCGACCAGTTATGATGGAAAGCCACTGGCCCCCGAGCATGGCGGGCCGGCCCGCATGGTTGTGCCGCATTTGTATTTCTGGAAAAGCGCCAAATGGGTGGCCGGCTTGCGGTTTACGGAAAAGGACAGGGCGGGATTCTGGGAATCGGCCGGGTATCACGATCATGGCGACCCCTGGAAGGAAGAGCGCTACAGCTTTTCCGGATAGGGGGCTTTAGGGGTCTTTGATGAAACAGTCGCTAGATTGGCAGATCGCTACGATAAAAGCGGTCAGAGCGGAGACCGACCGAGTGAAGACACTGACACTGGCGCTGCCCAGGCAGGTGAGCCATAAAGCCGGCCAGCATTACGATATCCGCCTGACCGCGCCGGATGGATACCAGGCACAGCGCAGTTATTCGATTGCCTCCGAGCCTAAACGGGAGGGGGAGATCGATCTGACGGTTGAGAAAATTGAAAACGGCGAGGTATCCACTTATCTGCACGATGTACTGGTTCCGGGCGATCAGTTGGAAGTTCGCGGACCGATCGGCGGATATTTTGTCTGGGAGGCAGGTGGGAATGATGCGCTCATGCTGGTGGCGGCGGGTTCGGGCATCGTGCCACTCATGGCAATGATCCGCCAGCGGGCAGCCTGCCCATCCAAGGTGCCGGCGCGCTTGCTCTATAGCTCCCGCACATATGAGGATATTATCTACCGGGAGGAATTGGAACGACTGGCTGCGTTAGGGGATGGCCTGCAGGTATTTCACACATTGACCCGTATGCAGCCGCCGGACTGGCGGGGCTACCGCCGGCGCATCGACGAGCAGATGCTGGCGGAAATCATCAGGCCGCTCGGGGATTCTGTACAGGTATTTGTTTGTGGACCGACGCTGCTGGTTGAATCCGTGGCAGATCACTTTGTGCACCTGGGGATAGCGGCCAGCCGTATCCGTACTGAACGCTTTGGACCAAGTGGTGAAACAAAAGGAACTTAACCTATGGAAAACGAACTCGTGGATACCAACCACGAATTGATGCTGGACGCGAATGCGGTGGGCGGATTGTTAATGGACATTTTTGGCGCAGAAATGACCGCCGAACCGAGTGAGTGCGCCCATTGCGGGAACCAGGCCGAGCTAGGCACGCTCCTGGCTTTCACGCATGGCCCGGGAGTCGTTTTACGGTGCTCAGCCTGCGGGCAGGTAGTCCTGCGGATCGTCCAGATGCCCGGAGCAATTTACCTGGATGCACGCGGGGCAGTTTATCTCAAATTCAGGCATTGACCTACTTTCTCCCAGACAGGAGAAAAGCTATACAGAACCTTTTTTTTCGGGCGCGCTAATTCGGAAAACTTAATCGATTAATCAGCTTTCCAAATTAGCGCCAGGAGGAAACCATGAACTTTTTCAAGAAGAAGACGCAAGCCACGACCGCCGGTGCCGCGCAGCCAAGTATGGCCTCGGCCGGACTGCCGAAGGCCGGCGATGCGCTGCCGGCCAGCCTGCAGGCGCATTCCCAATTCATCAAGCGGGTCAGTTGCAGCCAATGCGGCGCGCCTAAGTCGCTGCCATCGACAACTGCCTATGTCTATTGCGATTACTGTGGGGCGTTGATCGATTATGACTTCCGCATCGCCAACGCTGATACCAATGCCGGGCTGACCAACACGGTCTTCCACCGGCTGATCGCGCCGGTGCAGGCTTCCCTGGAACAGGCCAAGGCCCGCGGGGATGCGCAAGCCTACCGCGCGATCCACCGCCAGGTCTTTACGCAGTGGCTGCAGGAATGTCCCATGGCGGTTTCGCCGCGCGCCAAAACCGACCTGGCCTTCCGCGAGCAGATGGTAGCGTACCTGGCCGAGTGCGCAGTCACCAAGGACCTGGACCCCCGGCAGGCTCCGCTGGATGCCAGGATGATGCAACTGGTGGCCTCGCTCCAACGCATCCCCACCCCGGGCGGCGCCTGGAGAGTGGCGGGTGGTTTTTGGCCTTATGCCGAGCTGTTCAAACAGCAAATGATCATGGCCTACGATTTGATCCACCAGAAGGGTGTGGATGCGATGGACCCCGATCATGCGCCCTCTGGCGTAGCTCTGCGGATGGAGTATTCGACCTTCTGCCAGGGCTGGCTGCCGCACCTCTCGCCGGAAGACGGGGAACGGCTATTGAAGTTCTATGGCCTGACCGCCGAATATGACGAATACCAGCCCAGGCAGACCGACCTGCATCACTGTGGTGCCTGTGGAGCCGATGTGCATACCGTGGCGGGCGCCCGCAACGTGGTCTGCGAAAGCTGTGGCCACATCATCGACATTGAAGGCGGGGCGGTGCCATGCCTAAACTGTGGGGCGCAATTGGCTTTCCCGGTTTCAATAAACCATTTGCTCTGCCCGTATTGCAATACCGACACCCGCAGAGTATGATGTATAAAATCTTAATCATGAAGTATTCATGAACGAAGTTCACCACGAAGGATGAAGATCTTGTACCCGGACTCCGAAGTCTCCAGACTTCGGAGTTGAAGGGTTGTTTTCAAGTCGGGAAGCGAAGGCACACCAAGGAAAGAACAATAAAATTTTATCAGGAGCAGTACGGATGTCAGAGGAAATTGTTCTTACTGTCAATGGGAAGCCGTATACCGTCAAAGCGGCCCCAGATACACCGTTATTGTATGTTCTACGCAACGAACTGGGACTGAGCGGGCCGCATTTTGGCTGCGGCGGCGAAAAATGCGGGGCGTGCATGGTGCTGGTGGGCGCAAAACCTGAGCTGTCCTGTCACCTGCCCATCTCGCAAATCGGGCGCTCGCGTATCACCACCCTGGAAGGATTAATCGAAGATGGCGAACTTCACCCGGTGCAGCAGGCATTCATCGACGAACAGGCCACGCAGTGCGGCTATTGCGTCAATGGAATGATCATAAGCACGGCCGCGCTGCTCTGGAAGACTCCGCATCCAACAGACGAGCAGGTGAGAACGGCCCTGGATGGGAACCTGTGCCGCTGTGGCTCACACCTGCGGATAATGCGGGCGGTCAGACGGGCCGAGCAGTTGATGACGGAAATAGAGGCAAAATGATGGCGAAGCAAAGTAGGCAGGGATCGGGCAGGCGCGAGGCCGCCTGGGGTCAGGTGTCCACCTGGCTGGATGATTGGCTGGCGATCAACCCGGATGGAACGGTGACTGCTTTTAGCGGCAAGGTTGAACTGGGCACGGGTGTGCGGACTGCCCTGGCGCAGATCGTGGCAGAGGAACTTGACCTGCCGCTCGAGCGCGTACAGATGGTGATGGGGGATACCGATCGCACGCCGAACGAGGGCTATACTGCCGGCAGTATGACCATTAATTCGAGTGGCGGCGCTTTGCGGAATGCGGCCGCACTGGCGCGGCACATCCTGCTGGTAATGGCAGCCGAGCGCCTGGATGCGCGACCGGATGAGTTAACAGTTCAGGCAGGTTTGATCTCCCTGATCGGCGACCCTGAGAGAAAGGTCAGCTATGCCGAATTGATGGGGGGCAAACCGTTCGAGCGTGAAGTAGTGGGGAATGTACCGTTGAAGGATACCAAGGCCTATACCATTGTCGGTAGTTCCACCCCGCGTGAGGATATCCCCGGCAAGGTGGCGGGTCGCCCCAGCTTTATCCAGGATCTGCGCCTGCCTGGCATGCTGCATGGCCGGCTGGTGCGACCACCCAGCCCGGCCGCGGAGTTCATTTCGATGGATGAGAACTCAGTGGCAGGTATTGCTGGCATTGTCAAAGTGGTACAACGCGGCAATTTTATCGGCGTGGTGGCGGAACACGAAGAACAGGCCATGCAAGCGGCGGAGAATCTCAAGGTGGAATGGCGCGAGAGGGCCAGCCTGCCGCCCATGCGGGACTTGTTTTCATTCCTGCGTTCCCGGCCAACTGAGGATACCCGGGTGGTCGAAGAGGGTGATTTCGATGCTGCCTACAAACGGTCGACCAGGCACCTGCAGGCCACCTATTACCAGCCATACCATGCACATGCCTCGATCGGTCCCTCGTGCGCGGTTGCGGACGTAAAAGCGGACCAGGTCACAGTGTGGGCGGCTACTCCGGGGCCTTACCCATTAAGTGGAGCAATCGCGCAACTGCTGGATGTGCCGGCTGAAAATGTACACTTGATTCATGTGGAAGGTGCCGGTAGCTACGGGCAGAACGGCTCGGATGATGCGGCCGCGGATGCCGTCATCCTGAGCCAGGCAGTCGGAAGACCGGTGCGGGTGCAATGGTCGCGCCAGGATGAGTTCGTCTGGGAACCGAAGGCGCCGGCCATGGTGATGGAGGCGCAGGGCGCGCTGGACGCGCATGGTAAGGTGGTCGCCTGGGATTACCAGGTCTGGTCGCCTTCGCATGTGGCGCGAGCCCGCGCAGCGGAACAATTGGTGGCGGGCCAACTGATCAACGGGCGGGGTTCATCTCATTTCGGGTGGTCTTTTGGGGCAGAACGCAATGCGCCGACCAATTATTCCTTCCCGAACCAGCGCGTGACGGTGCATTACATCGCTGAATCGCCGTTGCGGGCTTCTTCCTTCCGCAGCCTGGGCGGAGCGGAAAACACTTTTGCAAATGAATCTTTTGTGGATGAACTGGCCGCGGCGGCAGGCTTAGATGCGGTGGATTTCCGGCTGCGCTATCTGGCGGATGAGCGTGCGCGCGCAGTATTAATGGCGGCGGCAGAAAAGGCTGGCTGGGATACGCGTCCCTCCTGGCCGGGTAAACAGGATCAAATTGTCGAAGGACGCGGGGTGGCCTTCGCCTGGTATGAGAACGACCAGGCGATTGTTACCTCCATTGCCAGGGTTCAGGTGGATACCGGCAGCGGAGCCGTGCGGGTCAAGCGGATCGTGGTGGCGCACGACTGCGGGCTGATCATCAATCCGGATGGGCTGAAGAACCAGATCGAGGGCAACACGATCCAATCGCTCAGCCGGGCGCTGAAAGAAGAAGTGCAGTTCGACGAAATGCACATCAAGAGTATCGACTGGGACACCTACCCGATCCTGACGTTTTCGGAGGTGCCGCAGGTGGAGATCGTGTTGATCAACCGGCCTGATTTACCGGCGGTGGGGGCGGGCGAGCCGTCCACCACCACAACCGCCGCGGCGGTTGCGAACGCCATCTTCGATGCAACCGGGGCGCGGCTGCGAAGGATCCCGTTCACGCCGCAGCGGGTTATGGAAGGTCTGCGAGCTGTGCGCGGTTGATAAGTTTCTCAAACTTGCCAGGAGAGAAAAGATTCCACTACAAAGAACGACAAGGGTCACCAAGGGGAGCTGTAACCCTGACCTTGTTCATAATGCCCTTTATTCCACTGGGCAGTTTTATTATAATTTGAAATATTCGCCAAAATTTTCCCAAAAATCGGTATCAAACCAGCATGCCACATTGCGAGGAGAAAACCGAGGGGTGGGGTTAATGGAATAATCATTGAGGAGATGCATCGTGCCGGATAAACAAAGCAAACAATACAATGAGTTTACCAAGAAGTATGGGCCATGGGCAGTGGTGGCGGGGGCGTCGGAGGGGCTGGGGGCGGCGTACGCCGAAGAACTGGCCAGGCGCGGGTTCGATCTGCTGCTGGTCGCGCGGCGGATCGAATTATTGCAGCAACTGGCCGGCCGGCTGACCGCGCAGTACGGCATCCAGGTGCGCACGCTACCGCTCGACCTGTCCAAACCGGAAGCATCCGGCCAGATCGCGCAGGCAACCAGTACCCTGGAGATTGGGCTACTGGTCTATAACGCCGCCTATTCGGCGGTCGGGGCTTTCTTTGACCATTCGCTGGAAGACCATCTCAGGGAAGTTGACACCAACGTACGCACCCCACTCTCGCTGGTGAATGCCTTTGGTAAGCGCATGCTGGCGGCCGGGCATGGCGGTATCATCCTGATGACCTCCTTGAGTGCTTTCCAGGGATCGGCGTATATCTCCACCTACAGTGCCACCAAGGCGTTCAATGTCGTGCTGGCAGAGGGTCTGTGGGAGGAATGGCGGCGAAGCGGGGTGGATGTGCTGGCCTGTGTGGCCGGGGCCATCCGCACGCCCAACTACCTGGCCAGCTCCCCCAAGCGCACCGGGCGCATCTCGGATGCCACACTGGAGCCCGAGGTAATTGTGGCCGAAGGATTGGCCGCCCTGGGACACCGGCCGACCGTCATACCGGGCGCATTCAACCGTTTATCCAGCTTCATCATGCGGCACCTGCTCTCCCGGCAGGCGGCCGTGCAAATTATGGGAAATGTTTTACGAGGCATGTACGTGAACGAAGAGCCCAAATAACCGGAGGCTAAGAATGAATCGCACACCCATTTCCTTCCGAAACCGTCGCCTTGACTGGCTTATCGTGGCCTTCTTTGTGATCAATTTCTTCTTCATCACTTACATTGTCGACCTGGAGCAATTGGTTATCCCGGATCCAACCCAGTACCGCCAGCCTGCCTGGCCGCCACCGGTAATGCTTAATATGATCCATTCGTACGGCTCGACCTATGACCCGCTGCTGATGGCGCGCCCGCAGTGGTGGAAAAACACTATCTGGCTGGACGTGCTCTTCTATGGCCCCTTCTATGCCATGGCAATCAACGCTTTCCTGCGTGGCAGGGAATGGATCCGCATCCCGGCTATCTTCTATTCCGGGATGATGTTTGCGGATGTGTTCATCATTTTGGGAGAAGAGATTGCCGGTCCGCATGCCAGCCCGCACCTGCCAGTGGTGCTGGCGCTCAACCTGCCCTGGCTGCTGATGCCGATCTTGCTGACTGTACGGCTATGGAGGGAGCACCCGTTCACAAGCCTGGCAGGAGAGGGTGAAAACCTTTCAGTTGCACCCAAATTCCTTGACAGTTCCAGACACGCATGATATAAACCGCCCCAATATGTCAACGGTAAGTCAAATTCTGAAGTCACCCCGCGCTCGTCGTCCCATCTCTCCGTCCAACCGGGAAGGATGGTCTTTTGTGCTTGCCTTAGAATGAAGTAGACGAGCACGCGCACCTGAAGCAAACCAAGCCCTCCTCCCCAGGAGGGCTTTTTTATAACCCGTCAAACCAGTAGTCTCATATTCATCTTTAGTTCCAACAAGGAGAACCGCATGTCGAAACAAAATGTCAAGAAAGTTGTACTCGCCTATTCCGGCGGATTGGACACTTCCGTGATTGTGCCCTGGCTGAAGGAAAATTATGGCTGCGAAGTGATCTGCTTTGCAGCGGATGTGGGCCAGGGTAACGAGATGGACGGTCTGGAAGCTAAGGCAATTGCCAGCGGCGCCAGCAAACTGGTTGTGCATGATCTGCGCGAGGAACTGGCCGAAGATTACATCTTCCGGATGTTGCGGGCCGGGGCGGTCTACGAACGGAAATATCTGCTGGGCACTTCCATCGCCCGGCCGCTGATCGCCAAGCACCAGGTGGAAGTGGCTCATGAAGAGGGCGCGGATGCGTTGGCACACGGTGCGACAGGCAAAGGCAACGACCAGGTGCGCTTCGAACTAACCTATACCGCGCTCGACCCACGCTTGAAGGTGATCGCGCCCTGGCGCGAATGGACCATCCGCTCGCGCGAAGACGCCATTGCTTTTGCCAAGGCCCACAACGTACCGGTCAAGGCAACCTTGAAATCCATCTACAGCCGGGATGGCAACCTGTGGCACCTTTCGCATGAAGGCGGCCTGTTGGAAGACCCCTGGCAGGAACCCGAAGAGTCGATGTTCCAGATCTCGTGCGCACCCGAAAACGCCCCGGATGAGGCCGCCTATATCGAAATCGAATTCGAGTCTGGTACGCCGGTGGCGATCAATGGGGAAAAACTCTCCCCGGCTACCCTGATTTCCCGCCTGAACACCCTGGGCGGAACGCACGGGATTGGGCGGGCTGACATGGTCGAAGGCCGGCTGGTCGGAATGAAATCCCACGGTGTATATGAAACCCCGGGCGGCACGATCTTGATGGCCGCACACCGCGAAGTGGAGAGCCTGGTGCTGGACAAGGACACCATGCACTACAAAGACACGCTGGCGCTCAAGTATGCCGAACTGGTCTATAACGGCATGTGGTTCTCGCCGCTGCGCGAAGCCCTGGATGCCTTTATGGACAGCACGCAGGGCCCCGTGACCGGCTTCGTGCGCCTGAAGCTTTACAAGGGCAACGTTATCCCGGTCGGGCGAAAAAGTCCTTTCAGCCTGTATCGCGAGGATTTCGCCACCTTCGGTCAGGAAAATGTCTACGACCAGTCGGACGCGGAAGGCTTCATCCACCTGTATGGCCTGCCCTTGAAAGTGCGCGCCCTGAACGGGCTGCCGATCTCCGGGCTGAACATGCCCAAGCCGGATTATTCCCGATTTAAAAGGGATTAGGTACATACTTCTCGCGAGAAAATTATAAAATGTGAACTTCTCCTGAATTTTCGGATAGACACTTAATGATCAGGTAAGCAGGAATTGATCAAGATGGTGTCTGATGACCAATTCCGAAGAGCGAATAACGAATTAGCTTGTCATGCAAATGAGGAAACTTCTATGACATTATGGGGCGGCCGGTTCAGTGGAAAGCTTGACGCGCAGGCGTGGGCCTTGAACGCTTCGCTTGGTTTTGACCGGCGGCTAGCGCTGCAGGATGTGTGCGGCAGCCTCGCCTGGGCGCAGGCGCTTGAGAAAGCGGGTGTGCTGATGCAAGAGGAAAGCACGCAGATCTGCGCTGGTCTGGAGACGATCCAGAGTGAATTCGAGCGACAGGAATTCACCTACAAGGAAAGTGATGAGGATATCCATACCGCGGTGGAACGCCGGCTGGCAGAACTGATCGGGCCGGCGGCTGGCAAGCTGCACACCGGTCGCAGCCGCAACGACCAGGTGGCCACCGACCTGCGAATGTGGCTGCTCGAATCCATCCTGAATCTGGATTCGGCCCTACTTGGCCTGCAAAGCGTGTTGGTGGAACGGGCCGAAGCAGATCAGAATATCCTGCTGCCTGGTTACACCCACCTGCAACGAGCCCAGCCGATCCTGCTGGGACACTGGTGGCTGTCGCATTTCTGGCCGCTGCAACGGGACCGGGAACGCCTGCAACAATTGCGGGCACGCACGGCCAGCCTGCCGCTTGGCTCGGGCGCGCTGGCCGGCACAACCTTCCCAGTGGACCGCCAGGCGTTGGCGATCGAACTGGGCTTTTCACAACCGTCTGCCAACAGCCTGGACGCCGTCTCGGATCGGGACTTTGTGGCTGAGTTCCTCTTCTGTGCAGCTCTGACCGGCAGCCATTTGAGTAAACTTTCCGAGCAGGTGGTGTTGTTTTCCAGCGCCGAGTTCGGTTTCTTTGAACTCTCGGATGCCTTCTCGACCGGCTCGAGCCTGATGCCGCAAAAGAAAAACCCGGATGTATTCGAACTGGCACGCGGCAAGGCCGGAACCCTGCTGGGATACCTGACCGGATTAATGACCACCCTGAAAGGCCTGCCATCCACCTATGATAAGGATTTACAGGAAGACAAAGTACCGGTTTTCAATGCGTACGATACGTTAATGGCGATCTTGCCGGTACTGGCAGGCGCGTTACAAACGGTGGCCCTGCACCCCGAACGGATGCGGGCGGCGATCGATCCGGGCATGCTGGCAACAGATCTGGCCGATTACTTGGTGCAGAAGGGGCTGCCTTTCCGCCAGGCGCACGCCGTGGCAGGCCAGGCAGTCCAGCAGGCGCTTAAATCGGGCACACCGCTGGACACGCTCCCCCTTGAGCAATTCAAGAATCTCAGCCCATTGATTCATGAAGATGTATATGCCGTATTTGATCCGCAGCAAAGTGTCGCCCGGCGCAATGCAATCGGCGGCACGGCTTCGGAAGCCGTTAAAGTGCAATTGCAGAATGCAAAATTCAGAATGCAGAATGTGAAACCGCATTAAATTCATCATTCTGCATTCATCATCCATCATTTCCTCAAGGAGATTAATCAAAATGAACGCTGTAACTTGTCCTGAATGTGGTGCTGAAATAACTCTGGAAGCCACGGTGGAATCCGGTGAGATCATCGTCTGCTCGGATTGCGGAGTGGATCTTGAAGTCACCTCGGTGGATCCCGCCACGGTCGAGCTGGCTCCGATGGAGCAGGAAGACTGGGGCGAGTAATTCCATGACCAAACGACTCCGCATTGGCGTGCTTTACTCACGCGTGCGCGTGGAGGAGAAATGGATCTTCGCCTCGCTTGAGCGGCGCGGCCTGGAATACGAACGGCTGGATGACCGGCTGGTCCATTTCGATCTGGAAAATCCCGAACCCTGGCGCCAGTACGATGCCATCCTGGAACGCAGCATCAGCTACACCAATGGTCTGTACGCCTGCCGCATCTTCAATATCTGGGGCATCCCGACCGTCAACACGGCCGCCGTGGCGGAGGCCTGCGGCGATAAGCTGATCACTACGGCGCTGCTGGCCAGGGCCGGCGTACCGCAGCCGCATAGCCGGGTGGCGTTCACGCCCGAATCGGCTCTGGAAACCATTGAGGCGATGGGATATCCGGTGGTGCTCAAACCGGTGATCGGCTCGTGGGGCCGGCTGCTGGCCAAGGTCAACGACCGGGATTCCGCCGAGGCCATTCTGGAGCACAAGGCCGTGCTGGGTTCGGTGCAGCATTCGGTCTTCTATATCCAGGAATACATCAAAAAGCCCGGGCGGGATATTCGCGCCGTGGTGGTGGGTGACAAAGTCATCACAGCCATCTATCGTAAATCAGCCCACTGGATCACCAACACGGCCCGCGGCGGAGAAGGGGAACTATGCCCGGTCACGCCCGAGCTGGAAGAAGTGTCCCTTAAGGCGGCGCAAGCCGTGGGAGGGGGCGTGCTGGCTGTGGATGTGATCGAAGACCCCGATCGTGGCATGCTGGTCAACGAGGTCAACCATACGATGGAATTTCATACCGTCCAGCCGTTGAGCGGGATCGACATCGGAGACACCATTGTTGGCTACACCGTAGATGTAGCCAACAAACAGGGATAAGAGGAGCGAACATGATCAAAGCCACCATTGTCGGCGGGTCGGGATACGCCGGAGGAGAACTGCTACGCCTGCTGCTGGGCCATCCGGAGATCGAGCTTGCACAGGTGACCTCGCGCAGCCACTTGGGAGAGTATGTTTACCAGGTCCATCCCAACCTGCGCAAGCGCACCATGCTTAAATTCACTGACCCAGATGGTATCCAACCGGTTGACCTGCTGTTCCTGGCGCTGCCGCACGGGACCGCCCAACATAAGATCGACCAGTTCGCCGCCATGGCCCCCAATATTGTCGACCTGAGTGCGGATTTCCGCCTGCATAACCCCAAGGAGTATGAACACTGGTATGGTTCCGCTCACGCCGCGCCCGAATGGCTGCCGAAATTTGTTTATGGCCTGCCTGAACTGCATCGCCAAGAACTGCGCGGAGCGCATTATGCCAGCGGGGTGGGCTGCAATGCAACCGCCTGCAACCTGGCATTACTGCCGCTGGTAAAAGCCGGCTTGATCGAGCTGGATAAACAGGTTGTCCTTGAACTCAAAGTGGGTTCATCCGAAGGCGGCGCGGAGGGGAATGCCGGCACACACCACCCCGAAAGGTCTGGAGTGATCCGCACGTTTTCGGCCTATGGGCACCGTCATACAGGGGAAGTGATCCAGGAACTTGGCCTGACGAACGCGTCCCTGACGATGACCTCGGTGGACCTGGTGCGCGGCGTCCTGGCAACGGCGCATGCCAACGTTAAAGCTGGCGTGGCGACCAAAGACCTGTGGAAGGCCTATCGCAGTGCCTCGGCTGAAAACCCTTTCCTGCGTGTAGTCAAAGAGCAGCGCGGCCTGTACCGGGTGCCTGAACCGAAAGTGCTGGCGGGCTCTAATTACGCCGATTTGGGTTTCGACCTGGATGAATCCAACGGGCATATCGTCTCGATATGCGCCATTGATAATTTAATGAAGGGCGCAGCCGGCACGGCGGTGCAGTGTATGAACCTGATGCTGGGGTTCGATGAGACGCTCGGGCTGGAATTCTCCGGTCTCCACCCGATCTAAATGCAGAAGGCAGAAGGCTGAATGATGAATATGAGCAATAATGTCATCGTGGTTAAGCTGGGCGGAACAGAAGGCGTGGATTTCTCGGCCATCTGCCAGGATGCCGCCAGGCTGCTGGGCCAGGGCCAGCGACTGGTGCTGGTACACGGCGGCTCGGCGGAAGCCAACCAGTTGGGCGATGCGGTCGGGTACCCGGCGCGCTTCATCACATCGCCTTCCGGTTACACCTCCCGATACACCGACCGGCGCACCCTGGAAATTTTCGCTATGGCGGTCAACGGCAAAGTCAATACCCTGCTGGTGGAAAGCCTGCAGCGGCTGGGCGTCAATGCACTGGGGTTGAGCGGGCTGGATGGAAGGCTGATGGCTGCCACCCGCAAGGATACCATCCAAAGCATCGAGAACGGTAAGCGTAAGATCATTCGGGATGATTACACAGGCAAAATCGAAATTATCAATACGGCGCTTTTACAAACCCTGCTGGATGGCGGTTACCTGCCGGTGATTGCCCCGCTGGCGGTCAGCGCGGCTGGCGAGGCACTGAATGTGGATGCGGACCGGGCCGCGGCCATGCTGGCGGCCGCGCTGCAAGCCGGTACGCTATTACTTCTGACGGCAGTGCCCGGCCTGATGCGCAGTTTCCCGGATGAGAGCACGCTGATCAAGAACCTGCCGCGTCAAAAACTGGAGGAAGCGCTCAATTATGCCGAGGGCCGCATGAAGAAGAAAGTGCTGGGCGCCCAGGAAGCGCTGCAAGGCGGCGTGGGCAGAGTCATCATTGCGGATGGACGAGTACAAAACCCCATTTCAGATGCGTTGTCCGGTGATGGCACGGTTATTGAGTAAAAAAACATAATGCATAATTCATAATGATGAATACCTGAAGAAGTCTAGACAACATGCTATAATCAGCAGAATTTTAGGTCAAAGTTTAAATTAGAACCGTAAACCAAAATAAAACAAAATGAACAAATCTTATTCATTATTCATCATTCTGTATTCTGTATTATGACTGCTATCCTTGTTCTCCAAGATGGTACCATCCTGCACGGCCAGGCCTTCGGGGCAGAGGCAGATACGGTTTTTGAACTGGTTTTCAATACCAGCATGACCGGGTATCAGGAGATCCTTACCGACCCATCCTACCGCGGCCAGGCGGTACTGTTTACCTGTTCGCATATCGGCAACGTGGGTATTAACCTGGAAGATAATGAATCGGCTGTACCACAAGCTGCTGCGGCAGTGGTCAGCTCCCTCACCTGGGTGCCTTCCAACTGGCGCGCCACGCGCAGCCTATCGGATTGGCTGGCAGATTGCGGCGTGCCGGGTATCAGCGGGGTCGATACACGTTTCCTGACCCGCAAACTGCGGGATGGCGGAACGCAGAAAGCCGCCCTCTCTACTTGCGGCACCAGCCCGGAAAACCTGCTGAAAATGGCACAGGCATGGCCCGGTCTGGATGGCCGTGACACCGTCAAGGAAGTCACCAGCCCTGCTTCTTATTCATGGCAGGGTGACCCCGGCGACAAATGGGTGCCTCCATCGCCAATCACCAATCATCAATCATCAATCCATATCGTTGCTTATGATTACGGCATCAAGCGCAATATCTTGCGCCACCTGGCCTCATATGGGGCGCAGGTTACAGTGGTACCGGCGGATACCTCTTCCAAAGATGTGCTGGCTCTTCACCCGCAGGGAGTGTTCCTTTCGAACGGCCCGGGCGACCCGGAAGGCCTGCCCTATGCCGTGGAGGCAGTGATCGGCCTGCTGGATGCTAACATCCCGATCCTGGGAATTTGCCTGGGGCACCAACTCTTGGGCATGGCAATGGGCGGGCACAAGCGGCGGCTCAAATTCGGCCACCACGGCGGCAACCACCCGGTCCAGCACCTGCCGAGCGGTAAAGTGCTGATCACCGCTCAGAACCACAATTATTTCATCGAGACCGACAGTCTGGATCAGTCCAAGGTTGAGATCACCTATTTGAGCCTGAACGATGGTTCCCTGGAAGGTCTGCGCTTGAAAGGCCGCCCGGTTTCGAGCGTGCAGTTCCACCCCGAAGCGGCGCCCGGCCCGCATGACGCCCAGGCTATCTTCGGTGAATTTTTCGAGAATATCAGGATGAACCAAAATGGCTGATTTTGACAGCAAAGCCAAAAATTGGGATGCAGTGCCCGGTCGGGCTGAACGAGCCAATGCCGTCGCGGCTGCCATCCGGGAACAGGTGAGACTTTCCAAAACGATGACCGCGCTCGAATATGGCTGCGGCACCGGGCTGCTCAGTTTTGCCCTTCAAAGTGAGCTGGGCGCGATCACACTGGCGGATAGCTCCATTGGGATGCTGGAAGTGCTGCGAGAAAAAATCGCCACGAGTGGCGCCAGGCACATGACCCCACTCAGGCTGGATCTGGCCGTTGACCCGTTGCCGGCGGAGCGCTTCGATCTGGTCTATACCCTGATGACGCTGCACCATATCCCGGATATGGCGAAAATCCTTGGTAGCTTCCAATCTTTGCTGCACCCGGGCGGTGTTTTGTGCATCGCAGACCTGGACAAAGAGGATGGTTCTTTCCACTCGCATGAAGCCGATTTCAACGGTCATAATGGCTTTGACCGGTTGGAGCTGGGTTCGGATTTGGAACGAGCCGGTTTTACCAATATTCGTTTCAGCACCTGTTATACGCTAATGAAAGACGCGCGACCGTATCTGTTATTCCTGGCCGTCGCTGAAAAAAAATAACCATGCCTGTCTTTATTCATCATTCATCATTCTGCATTCATCTTTCATTATGAAACGCACCGACATCCACACCATCCTCGTGCCCGGCTCCGGGCCGATCGTGATCGGGCAGGCTGCCGAATTCGACTATTCCGGCACGCAGGCTGTCAAGGCGCTGCGCGCCCAGGGTTACCGTGTAGTGCTGGTGAATTCCAACCCAGCCACCATCATGACCGACCCGGAACTGGCGGATGCAACGTACATCGAGCCGACTACGCCCGAAGTGCTGGAAGCCATCATCGCCCAGGAACGCCCGGATGCCATGCTCCCGACGGTGGGCGGGCAAACCGGGCTCAACCTGGCGCTGGCGCTCAGTGAGAACGGCGTTTTGGAAAAATACGGGGTTCAACTAATTGGAGCCAGCCTGGCAGCCATCAAGACCGCCGAAGACCGCAATTGTTTCCGCCAGGCGATGATGGCGGCCGGTCTGCCGGTACCCGAAGGCGGGCCGGCGCACTCACTGGCCGAAGCGCAGGAACTGGCCTCGGAAATTGGTTATCCGCTGCTGGTGCGGGCCTCTTTTGCCCTGGGCGGTTCAGGGGCAGCCTGGGTACATGAGGCGGCCCAACTGCCTGAAGCGATCCGTGTGGCAATCGCTGAATCGCCGATCGGGCAGGCCTGGGTGGAGGAGTCGGTGCTGGGTTGGAAAGAGTACGAATTGGAAGTTATGCGCGATAAGGCCGATAACTTCGTGGTGGTGTGTTCGATCGAAAACCTCGACCCGATGGGCGTGCATACCGGCGACAGCATTACCGTTGCGCCGGCGCAGACCCTGACCGACCGCGAATACCAGATCATGCGCGACCTGGCGCGCAAAGTTATGAGCGCAGTGGGCGTTGAAACTGGCGGATCGAATGTACAGTTCGCGGTGGATCCACGCACAGGACGCATCCTGGTGATCGAGATGAACCCGCGTGTCTCACGCTCCTCCTCGCTTGCCTCCAAGGCCACCGGTTTCCCGATCGCCAAGCTGGCCGCGCTGGTGGCGGTGGGATTTACGCTGGATGAAATCGTCAACGACATTACCGGGCAGACCAAGGCAGCTTTCGAACCCTCACTCGATTACGTGGTGGTAAAGATCCCGCGCTGGGCCTTCGAGAAGTTCCCGGGTGTTGACCCGCTGCTCGGCCCGCAGATGAAATCGGTCGGCGAAGTGATGAGCCTGGGGCGCACCTTCCCCGAAGCGCTCAACAAGGCGGTGCAGTCGCTGGAAATTGGCGTGGACGCGCTGGATGGCAGTGGCCCGGGCCGCAGCCCGTTCGTCGGACCCCAACCGGCCGCCTCGTTGGCAGCCCCCGTGGCTGACCGGCTTTTCAAAGTTTACCGGGCCATTCAGCAGGGGATTCCTCTGGAAAGCATTGCCAGGGAAACTGGCTATGATCCCTGGTTCCTTGGCGAAATGGAGGCAATCGCTTCGCTGGAAAAAGAGATCAGAGAGTGGAAAGCAGAGAACTTGGAGAGTCTCATCTCCGATCCTCTCTTCTCGGCTCTCTTACGCTCTGCCAAACAAATCGGCTTTTCCGATGCCCACATTGCCCGTCTCTTAAATTCATCATTCACCAATCAGCATTCTGCATTAACTGTTCGTGCCCTCCGCCAATCCCTCAACATCCTTCCCACTTTCCAGCGCGTGGACACGTGTGCGGCCGAGTTCGAAGCGCAGACACCTTACCTGTATTCAAGTTACGGAATGGAAGACGAAGCCCGTCCGAGCGATCGGCGCAAAATTCTGATCCTGGGCGGCGGGCCGAACCGGATCGGGCAGGGGATTGAGTTCGATTACTGCTGCTGCCAGGCGGCCTTTGCCCTTTCGAAGATGGGCTTCGAGACGATCATGCTTAATTGCAACCCGGAGACGGTTTCGACCGACTACGATACGGCCGACCGCCTTTACTTCGAACCGCTCACCCTGGAACACGTACTGAACGTGGTTGATCGGGAACAGCCGGTCGGCGTGATCGTGCAGTTTGGCGGGCAGACTCCTCTCAACCTGTCGGCCGGCCTGGAAGCCGCCGGAGTGAAGATCCTGGGTACTTCACCGCACGCCATCCAACTGTCGGAAGACCGCGAAGAGTTCGCCAGGCTGCTGGCGGAACTGGAAATCCCGCAGCCGGAGAACGGCATCTGCCGCTCCCTGGAACAGGCCCGTTTGGTGGCGCGCCGCATCGGCTACCCGGTGCTGGTGCGGCCCTCTTTTGTGCTGGGCGGACGGGCGATGGCGTTGGTGGAAAGCGAAGACAGGTTGGAAGGTTTCATCGAAAAAGCCATCGAAGCAGCGCCCGGTCAACCCATCCTGGTGGATAAATTCATGGAAGATGCCTTTGAGATCGATGTGGATGCCCTGGCAGATGGCCAGCGGGTAGTGATTGGGGCGATCATGCAGCACATAGAGGAGGCAGGTGTCCATTCGGGTGACGCAGCCTGCGTGCTGCCGCCTTACAAGGTCAGTGCCTACCATCAGGGCATCATGCGCGAATACACCGAACGACTCGGGCTGGCATTAGGCGTGTGCGGTCTGATGAATGTGCAGTTTGCTTTGAAAGACGAAATCGTGTGCGTGCTGGAAGTGAACCCGCGCGCCTCCCGGACGGTGCCATATGCCAGCAAGGCCACCGGCATGAATTTGGCGCGATTGGCCTCCCAAGTGATGGCCGGATGTACGCTGGAAGAGCTGGGCGTGACCGCCGAGCCGCGCGTCGATGGTTTCTTTGTCAAGGAAGCCGTGCTGCCTTTCAAAAAACTTTCCGGTTCCGATGCGATCCTGGGACCGGAGATGCGGTCCACCGGGGAGGTGATGGGGCACGCCGCGCACTTCGGGCATGCCTTTGCCAAGAGCCAACTGGCCGCCGGAATGGGCCTCCCTCAGCATGGTGCGGTGTTAATCAGCGTTAATGATTACGATAAAAGCGCTGGCTTGAAGATCGCACGTGACCTGCACCGGCTGGGCTTCATGCTATTTGCCACGCCTGGCACGGCCGAATTCTTCTCTCGGACGGGTCTGCCGGTCGAGGTAGTCAAGAAGGTATCGGAAGGCACTCCAAATGTGGTCGACCTTATCCGGGCCGGGCAAGTGCATTTGATCCTGAATACTCCGCTCGGGCCGCATGCCCATTCGGATGGGACTGATATCCGTGCCGCGGCCACGGCCATGAACGTACCGCTGCTGACCACGCTTTCGGCCGGAATGGCAGCCGTCAATGCCATCCAGGCCCTACGTCAAAAGGGCCTGTCGTATCGCAGTTTACAGGATCACTTTAAGAATGCGGAAAAATGAATACAGTTTGATGAATTTATTCATCATTCTGCATTCTGCATTCATCATTTCACTCATTGAGGTATGACCATGGATATCATCGAGACTGAAAATAAACACACTTCCGGACTGTATACCAAGCAGCCGATCATCTTCGTGCGCGGACAGGGGGCTTTGCTATGGGATACGGAAGGGAACGAGTATATCGATTGCGCAGCCGGGCACGGCGTGGCTAACCTGGGTCACGCCCATCCTAAAGTGGCCGCGGCCATAGCGGAGCAGTCCACGCAACTGGTGACGCTGTTCGAGACCTACTACAACGATAAGCGCGCTGCCCTCATGGATATGATCACTGCACTCGTCCCCGGGCTGGATAAAGTATTCTTCTGCAATTCCGGCACCGAGGCGGTCGAGGCGGCGCTCAAGTTCGCCCGCGTTTCCACCGGCCGTACGAACATTATCGCGGCCATGCGCGGGTTCCATGGGCGGACGATGGGGGCGCTATCCGCGACCTATAACAAGAAATATAAGGAAGCCTTCGAACCACTGGTGCCAGGGTTCAGCCACGTGGCCTATAATAATATCGCCGCTCTGGAAGGCGCTGTGACGGATCAGGTGGCGGCGGTCATCCTCGAAGCAGTCCAGGGCGAAGGCGGTGTGTACCCGGCCGATCCGGCTTATTTGCAGGCGGCTCGCCGCATCTGCACGGAACATGGTGCACTATTGATTATCGATGAAATCCAGGCCGGGTTGGGCCGCACCGGCAAAATGTTTGCCTTCCAACACTCAGGCATTACCCCCGATATCGTCTGCATCGCGAAATCACTGGCAGGCGGCCTGCCGATGGGAGCCGTGCTTTTTGGGGATTCGGTCAAGAACCTGGCCCCCGGCCTGCATGGTTCGACCTTCGGCGGTAATCCGCTGGCTTGTGCGGCTGGGGTGGCTGCGCTGACTGCCATCCAGGAAGAAGACCTGCCCGGGCAGGCGGCTGCCAAGGGTGCTTACCTGATGGAGGAGCTGAAATCGATCGAATCACCGCTGATCCGGGAAGTGCGCGGACTGGGGTTGATGGTCGGGATCGAACTCAAGCAAAAGGTGGCGCCCTATTTGCAGGCTTTACAGGACCGCCATATCATAGCACTCAACGCTGGGCTGACCACCCTGCGCTTGCTGCCGCCATTGGTAATCACCCGTGAACAATTGGACCGTGTGGTTGTGGCCCTGACCGAGGTTTTAAAATGACTGCATTACCGACCAATGACTGGTACCGTCACTATCAGAGCCGTCCGCTTGAAATCGTGGACAGTTCCTTACGCGAGGGCCAGCAAACCTCCCTGCTGCACGACCATTATAAGTATTACTTTACAACCCAGGATAAGCAGGAAATTGTTCGCAGCCTGATCCTGTACGGGGTCAAATTCGTGGAAATGTTTGCTCCCAATGTCAGTTCACGCGAATCCGACGATGTCCAGGCGATCAAAGCGGTCCGCGATGAACTGGTGGTCCAGAAAGGCTATACCTTTCTGCTGGCGCATGTGCGTTGCCATCCCAAGGATGTGGAGGCGGCCATCCAGGCGGGCTTCGATGGGTTGAATATCTATTTCGGAACCTCGCCTCAGTCGCAAGCCTTCAACCATGGCAAGACTACGGATGAGATCATAACCAGCGCCCGGAAATTGCTGGAGGATGTACGCCGCAACCATCCCGAACTGACCCTGCAATTCAGTGGTGAAGATGCCTTCCGGACCCCGCTGGATTCGTTGCTGCGCGTGTATGACCCGCTGGTGGAGTACGTAGACCGTCTGGGCTTGCCGGATACGGTGGGTGTGGCGCGCCCACCGGTGGTAACCAGCCGGGTGCATGCCTTACGGCAGCGCTACCCGCACACGCCACTCGAACTGCATTTCCACGATGACCGCGGCCTGGCCCTGATAAACACCATCGAGGCAGTCCTTGCTGGGGCGCAGTTTGTGGATACGACCCTGCTGGGCATCGGAGAGCGCTCGGGGATCACTTCCATGACCTCGTTGTTCTTCAACCTGTTCATCGACCAGCAGTACGATTACTTGGAAGGCTATACCCTGCGCAGTTCGTACCCGATCAACGTTACCATGGCCGACAAGCTTAAGACCCTGGTACCGCCCAAGGAACCGGTCAGTCTGACCAATCGGACCCATACTGCCGGGGTGCATCAGGGAGCCATCTTGAACAATTCCACATCCTATGAGGCGCACCCGCTGGACCTTTTTGGCGTCAGCGAGCAGGATATCCTGTTAGGGCCGCTCTCCGGCTGGAACGTGGTGCATTATTTCCTGAAAGAGATCAATTATTTCGATATCGACGAGGAGACCGCCCGGCAGGTGACAGCGCACTTCAAAGACAACAGCAGCCAGTTGAACGGCGACATTTCCGCGGCGGAACTGCTGCTGCAGATTGCAAAAGACGAGTTCCATCTCCAACAAATGTCCACCGCCCCAACCAATGCCCTGCCGATTGTCCAGCGCATGGACAAGCGCAATATTCAGCTATCAAAATCTCAGGAGCCCTGAGCCTATGGCTGCCCTGACCTTTGCTGAAAAAACCCTTGCGCGTGCTGCTGGAGAGACCGAGGCGCATGCAGGCGACATCCTGATCGTTCAGCCTGACCGGATCCTGTCACATGACAACACGGCTGCCATTGCCCACATTTTCTATGATGAACTGGAAGCCAAACGGGTGGCGGACCCGGAACGGTTGTGCGTGGTGCTCGATCACGCCTCGCCGCCGCCCACGCCGAAACATGCCCAGAACCACGCCGAAACGCGCCAGTTCGTCGAGGCGCAGGGCATCCGGCATTTCTTCGAAGTGGGGCGCGGCATCTGCCACCAGGTCATTTCCGAAGAGGGGTTGGTATTGCCGGGTGACCTGATCCTGGGGGCAGACAGCCACAGCACCCATTACGGCTGGCTGGGGGCGTTCGGTGCAGGCGTGGGACGCACCGAATTGGCGGCCTTGTGGGATACCGGCCGTTTATGGCTGCGCGTTCCTGAAAGCCTGCGCATCAACCTGTATGGCGAACTGCTCCCCGGGGTGACGGCCAAGGACCTGTGCCTGCAAGTCAGCAAGACTCTCGGGGCGGATGGAGGCCTGTATTATTCGATTGAATTTGGCGGCCCGGGAGTGGGCAGCCTGTCTTTGGAAAGCCGCATGGTCATCCCCAATACGATGGCAGAAATTGGCGTTAAAAATGCCTATATGCCGCCCGACCAGGCCGTTTTTGATTATTTAGCCACCCGAACATCCCTAACGCCTTCACAAATTGAAGCGCAGGCCATTTATCCCGATGAAGGGGCAACTTATACAGCGGAATATGACCTGCAGCTCGACCAGGTAGAGCCGCTGGTGGCCTGCCCGCACAGTGTGGACAATGTGCAGCCGCTCTCGGCGGTAGCCGGACAGCATGTAGATATGGCCTTTATCGGGACCTGTACCAACGGCCGTCTGGAAGATCTGTCGGCGGCGGCGGAGGTGCTGCGTGGGCAACATGTCCATGCAGGAACGCGCCTGCTGGTAATCCCGGCCTCCAACCAGGTCTACCTGGATGCGCTGCAGGAGGGCTACATCCAGATATTCATCGAAGCCGGCGCATCCATCGGCGTGCCAGGCTGCGGACCGTGCATGGGCAACCACCTGGGCATCCCGGCGGCCGGGGAGGTGGTCATCTCGAGTGCCAACCGCAACTTCAAAGGGCGCATGGGCCAACCGGAGGCTTCCATTTACCTGGCTGCTCCGGCAGTGGTCGCGGCCAGTGCGATTGCGGGCAGCATCGCGGCCCCGGGGGGAACGGCGACTCATGCCAGCCCGGCTCAACCGGTCATGCGCATGAAAGGCCGGTCCTTGGTCGGGAACAGGTCTGTTAAGCGTGGTACGGGCCTGGTGGCGGCGGATAGCCTTCTTCCGGATGAGCATTCGCAGCATTCGTCAATTCGGCTTATGCGTGATGTATCTTCCGGTGGAAAAGTGTGGAAGTATGGCCACAACGTAAACACGGACCAGATCTTCCCAGGCAAGTATACCTATACGGTAACCGCTCCTGAAGAAATCGCTGCGCATGCCATGGAAGACCTTGACCCGCTCTTTGCTGAATCCGTCCGGCCGGGTGACGTGGTCTTCGGCGGGACTAATTTCGGCTGTGGCAGCTCGCGCGAACAGGCGGTCACCTGCCTTAAATACAAGGGTGTGGGGGCGCTGGTGGCTGGCTCCTTCGCGCGCATTTTCTATCGCAATGCCATCAACCAGGGAGTCGCCGCCATTATCTGCCCGGCCGCCGTGGCGGCTGCGCAGCCCGGCGACCCGATCCAGATTGACCTGGTGAACGGAGTGATCCATCTGCCGGCCGGCGATTTTGCCTTTCCGGCTTTCCCGCCAAACGTGCGTGCCATCCTGGAAGCGGGCGGTCTGGTGGAGTACACCAAAAAAGCACGCTTGGTGTAGGAACTACTTCAGTCGTTCCTACGAGGTAATCTTAATGAAAACCATCTGTCTTATTCCGGGCGACGGTGTCGGCCAGGAAGTGATACCGGCGGCCGCGACGGTTTTACAAACGCTTGGCCTTGGGTTGACCTTCGTGGAAGCGGAAGCCGGTTTTGCCTGTTTTGAGAAGCACGGCTCGGCCTTGCCGGAAGCGACCCTGGCGCAGGCACGCCGGTCGGATGCCGTGCTGTTCGGCGCAACTTCCTCACCATCCGGCATCGTGGCCGGTTATCGCAGCCCGATCCTGGCGCTCCGTAAGGAGTTCGACCTGTATGCCAACCTGCGCCCGATTTTTTCCCTGCCGGGCGATTATTCCCGCCCCGGCATCGATCTCCTGATCGTGCGCGAGAACACCGAGGGTCTGTATAGCGGGCGCGAACACCGGGAAGGCGATACGGCCATTGCGGAACGCGTGATCACGCGCCGTGGCAGTGAGCGGATCGTGCGGGTGGCTTGCGAACAGACCGTGCTTCGGGCCGGGCTGCGTGGCAAGCCGCCGGTGCTGACGATCGTTCATAAAGCCAACGTGCTGAAACTGACCGATGGCCTGTTCCGTGAATGCGCCTTGAATGTGGCGGCAGAATTCCCGGAAATCATGGTAAAAGAGCTGCTGGTTGATTCGGCCGCCATGAACCTGGTGAAATCGCCGCAATCCTTTGATGTGCTAGTGACCACCAATTTGTTTGGCGACATTCTCTCGGATGAAGCCAGCGCGCTGGTGGGCGGACTGGGTGTGGCCCCTTCGGCCAATCTCGGGTCGGGGACGCCGGTTTTTGAGCCGGTGCACGGCTCGGCCCCGGATATCGCCGGACAGGGTATCGCCAACCCGGTGGGTGCATTGCTTTCGTCCGCGCTGATGCTAGAAAGACTGGGTGAGCAACCGGCCGCCGGTCGATTGCGCCAGGCGGTACTGGATACACTGGCAAGCGGCCTGCGGACAACCGACCTGGGCGGGTCAGCCGGCACTACACAGTTCACCCGGGCGGTTTGCGAACGGCTTGGCTAACCTCACCGTGCAAGGACGATTATTCTCCGCAAATTTCATCAGTGGTACATATTTATACTGACTGTTTTTTTATTCGCGTAGATTAGCGGATTCGGTTTTTTGATTCACCGGCATTGTGCTGTAACATGAAAAGAGCGCTAAAATACTGATCAATGAATAACTCTGTCCCAGAAACCCTCTTAAACCTGGTCAAGAACTATAGCCCCTCCGGCAGTGAAGCGGGGGCGGTCAGCTATCTGGTCAGCCGTATGCAGGCTTTGCATTTCACACGCGCATTTGCCGATGGAGTCGGAAACGCAGTTGGCGTGATGGGCGACGGCCCGCGCCAGATCGTCCTGCTCGGCCATATTGATACCGTCCCAGGCGAGATCCCCGTTCGCATGGAATCCATTACCCCTACCTCCCTGATTTTATACGGGCGCGGGTCGGTGGATGCCAAGGGACCGCTCAGTGCGTTTGTGGACGCGGCGGCAGCCTGTGGGCCTATGCCCGCCTGGCAGCTCATTGTGATTGGAGCGGTCGGCGAGGAACAGGATTCGCCCGGTGCCCAGTTCATTGTGCCGTTATACCACCCGCAGGCTGCCATCATCGGCGAACCCAGTGGCTGGGAGCGGGTGACATTGGGCTATAAAGGCAGCGCCTGGGTTGTGGTTACCGTGCGGCGCTCGCTTGCGCATACCGCCGGGCAGGGTGAAAGCGCCTGTGAGGCCGCCGTGCAGGCCTGGCAGGCGATCAGCGAATTTGCCGCCGGGATCAACCGCCAGCGGGAGAAGAACTTTGACCGGGTTCAGCTGAGCCTGCGCGGAATGGATTCCGGCGGAGATGGCTTCGAGGAATGGGCCAGCCTGCGGGTGGGAGCGCGCTTGCCGCTGGATCTGCCACCACAGAGTTGGTACGAACGGTTATCCGCTGACCCTGTCCTTGCTGGCATCCCGGGTATATCCATTCAGCCAGTGGGCTTTCCCATCCCGGCCTGGCAGGGCGAAAAGAATAATGTGCTGGTACGGGCCTTCCTGGCGGGCATCCGGGTGGGCGGCGGGCAGCCCGGCTTCCTGCTCAAGACCGGTACGGCCGACCTGAATATCGTTGCCCCAGCCTGGGGCTGCCCGGCGCTGGCCTACGGCCCGGGCAATTCCGCCCTGGACCATACTCCCGACGAGCATATTGTGCTGGCCGAATATCACCAGGCGGTGGAAGTGCTGGTGGCGGTGCTGAAGAGATTATGCCAGGATGACTCCCGGTAATTAAGTTGAGAACATTTGTTAACTCTCCCCGCCCCCATGTCTGGGGAAAAAATGTCTGAATTGGGGATTTGCAAGCGGATTGCAGTTCATTCGCTGAATTGGGATTGACTTTTTTCAATTTGCAGCCAAGCGAGTGTAGGTTGTGGCTGATAGACCGAGTCGCTCCAAGATGCAAATCTGCAATTCTGTCAACGGCGTGACATGACGAATGATCTGATCTGGCAACCGTACATTTGTTGAAGTGATTTCGTCGAATTCTCTCAGCAGGCGTTCTGTCGTTGGGTTATCGATGCCTTTTTTGGGGTTGTTCTCGATCAAACCGGTCAGTTTCTCGCAGTTTCGCTTCAGGCTGCGGCGGACAACAAATTCGATCAACGTCAGCAGTCGCACTGCAATGCTCAACAGATTGGTCAGGCCCGTTATCTGGTCATCGCGATTGACGAACAACGGGTCTAGCGACAAAGGCGCCCCTCACCATTTTTTGAGGGTATAATTTCTTCTTATCCTTACCAATTCCAAAAGAGATTAGAAATTAATCAATTGAAAACGAAAATTAAAAAACCAACTCTAGTTGATTTCTATAGATTATTTCTCGGCCTGGCCATTCTTGAAAATATCCTGGCATTTTGGTACCTCTTCGGTCTCCCATCGAAAACTCAAAATGCTTTTCTGGCTGGCTATTCCCTGCAACGCATTAGCGCTGGGTTTGCAATTCTCTTTATTCTAGGGGTGTATATTTTTCTCTTCTATGACGCAATCCGATCCCGGAGAATCCTCGAATTTCTCAAATCCAGGCTGGGGAGAATTCTAAAAAAAGAGCTTTATCATATTATGATCAGGTCCATACTGATCATAATTTTGATAACCTTCCTGGCACAACTCTTATTGTATTGGTTGTATTTGTTTCCAATCTTTCAGAGATGGGTTTTCTTCCTTCCCAACAATTATATGGTTTGGAAATTGGAGACCCTTCCGAAAATATTGATTGGGTGGGGTTTTCTTATTAGTTTAAAAATCCTGATTCTGGATTCCATTTGGAGTAAAGGCGCCAGCCGACCCCTTTCTGTACTGGCACGGTTAGTAATAGCAGACTGTATAATTTATTTCCTGGTAATCCTATTTTTTGTGTCATGGAGTTATATCACGCAGAAATGGGCGTTGGAGGTACTGCTGGGACCGGGGATCAAGATTGTGATCCTGTCCGTCTGGTTTTCTATTTGGGCATATTTAAACAATCGCAAGGGCTGGGCCAGACGATATTTTCAACTCATTACTTGCATGAGTATCTGGTTGTGCGTTTTCATGATATCTCTCCAATTTGCCCAATGGTTCAATGCCTTGGGGCCGCAACCGCAGAATCATTTTTTGCTTCTGGCATCAGCATTTTTACACGGCAAGATATATCTTCTGAATACTCCCACCAGTACACATGATCTAACCTTTTTTGCCGGGCATTGGTTTGTTCCTTATCCTCCTTTCCCTGTCATTCTTATCCTACCCTTTGTTGCAATATGGGGCGTACAAGTATTCAACCTAACCACTTTTTCCGTGGCACTTGCAGCTCTGGCAGCAGTGATTGTATATCTCATCCTTAGCCAACTGATCCAATCGGGTTGGGTCCAATTATCCCGCGACGGCGCGCTATGGCTGACAGCTCTTTTTACTTTTGGAACGGTGTATTGGTGGCTATCGATAACGACTGAAGAGGGTTTCTTTAGCCAGAACGTCACGGTCTTTTTTTGTGGGTTGGCATTTCTGTCTGTGCTGAAAAAATGGCCTGCCTTGAGCACGGGTATTTGCCTTGGGGCAGCCGTTTTGTCCCGCCCGGACGTATTTGTATTATGGCCGGCATTATTGGCGATTGCCATACAGAACAACCTGAATGAAGAAAAGGTGAATTGGAAATATATTCTCAAGTGGGGTTCGTTATCAGCAGTGCCAGTGATTCTTGGGGTGCTTATACTCCTCAGCTACAATTTTGTGAGATTCGGGAATTTCTTTGATTTTGGATATGTCACTATAAACGGCGCAGCTTCTATTGTACAGAATGTTAAAAACTATGGACTTTTTAGCACGCATTATTTCCAATCTAATCTTAATTCCATGTTTCTGGCAATGCCGGAATTTAAATTGAGCTGTGAATATTACATTACGACCGGCTGGGGAATCAGCATTATTGCCACAACACCTGCGATTATTTATCTCGTGCGGAAAATCAAAGTAAACTGGTGGATTGGCGGTTGCTGGTGTTCCATTATTCTCTCTATCCTATTGCTGAGTTTGTACTCCAATAACGGCGCCAACCAGTATGGATATCGATATGTAATGGATTTTATTATTCCAGCGATCATGATTATCGCTTTCACTGCTGGCAGGAAAATCTCTGCTCTCCTGCAAATCCTGATCGTTGCCAGTATTATCATTAACTATTACGGCACTATATCCTGGTTCAAAAGTCCTTGTACATGGTTAGCTTTAGGCGCGATCCACCCGTAGAATTCCAAAAACGGATTTTTGTTATCAATAACCTGGTTTGCCGGCATTGCGAGATGGAGATGTTAAATGATACATCCGCCACCCCGCGCTGGCCGCTGAGAAAAAATAAAGGACTTTGCAGACTCTGTGCTCTCTGCGGTGAGTATTGGTCAGGACTTCAATGTAAACGGGGGTTTAAGGTTAATCCAGCCAGCAGCGCGGCCGATTTGCCAACCATCAGGATGGAGACCGAACCGGGCGCCACCCCAAATTTTTGGAAACTATCCAGCGGCAGGCCGATGTAATGCGCCAGCACCAGCTTGATCGGGTCGCAGTGGAATACCACGGCCAGCACATCCTTCGCTTTATGGGCACGGCGGATCGCCTCGATCTCCTTGACCAGGCGTTCCTGCAGCTCCAGGAAGGACTCGCCGCCCGGGAAGCGTACTTCGGAAGGCTGCTGCTGCACCTGCTGCCAGAGCGGCAATTTGCGCAGTTTCTTGACCAGTTGGCCTTCCCATTCGCCCACGTGCGTATCCAGCAGGCCGGAGCGCAGCTGGATTTCCAGGCCGAGCGCCTGGGCCAGAGGTCCGGCGGTCTCTACTGCGCGCTCCAGCGGGCTGGCGTAAATTGCCCGGATCGGCAGGTTCTTCAACAATTCGGCCAGGGCGGCGGCCTGTTCCTGGCCGTGTTCGTTCAGATGGATGCCCGGGATGCGCCCGGGCAGGCGCCCCTGCTTGACGTATTCGTTTTCACCGTGACGGATCAGCAGCAGTGTTGGCATGTTATTTGATGTGGCGCTTCATCTCGTCGATCTGTTCCTGGGTCAGGTCGGGGATCTCTTCGAGACGGGTGATGCCGAGCGCCTTGCGTTGGGCCTCGCGCCAGCGCGCCAGGCGGTCGGCCACTGCGACTTCATAGCCCACGCTGGAGGGCTTGTAGAAATAGGTGCCCAGCAGTTCCCTGGGCAGATATTGCTGGGCAAAGAAGTGCTCCTCGTACATATGCGGGTAGACATAGCCCTGGCCGTGCCCGAGCGCCACCGCATCCCGGCTGGCATCCTGCAGGTGGGTCGGCACGCTGCCGACACCCTCCTGCTCGATGCGTTCGTAGGCTTTGAAGTAGGCGGTGGCGGTGTTGGATTTGGGCGCGGTGGCCAGGTAGAGCGTGGCTTCGACGATCGGGTAGACGCCTTCCGGCAGACCGATAAAGGTAAAGGCCTGCATGGCGGCGGCCGCCACCACCAGCCCCATTGGGTCGGCCAGGCCGATATCCTCGCCGGACAGGATGATCAGGCGGCGCAGGATAAAGCGCGGGTCTTCGCCGGCATACAGCATCTTGGCCAGCCAGTATAGCGCCGCGTCCGGATCGGAGCCCCGCACCGATTTAATGAAGGCACTGATCGTATCGTAATGGGCATCCCCATCCTTATCGTACAGCACGGCCCGGCGCTGGATCAATTCCTGGGCCACTTCCATGGTGACGTGGATCACGCCGTCCGTATCCGGGGGCGTGGATTCCACCGCCAGTTCAAGGGCGTTCAGTGCGTTGCGGGCATCCCCGCCGGCCACATCGATCAGGTGGGTGCGCGCCTCCGGATCCAGGGTGACCTGGCGCAGGCCGTAGCCACGTTCCTTATCCAGCAGCGCCATATCCAGGATCTTGCCGGTCTGTTCGCCGGTCAGCGGCAGCAGTTGGAAAACCCGGCTGCGCGAGACCAGCGCGCCGATCACCTCGAAATAGGGGTTCTCGGTGGTGGCGCCGATCAACACGAAGGTGCCATTTTCCACATGCGGCAGCAGGGCATCCTGCTGGGCCTTGTTCCAGCGATGGACCTCGTCAACGAACAGGATGGTCTTTTTCTGGTACATGCGGCGTCGTTCGAGCGCCGCGTCGATGACCTCTTTCAGTTCGGCTTTGCCGGCCAGCACGGCTGAAAGGGTCTCGAACTGGGATTTGGTATGGTTGGCGATCACCTGGGCCAGGGTGGTCTTGCCGGTGCCGGGCGGACCCCACAGCAGGATAGACGAGAACAGCCGGTCGGCCTGGATGGCGCGCCGCAGCAGCTTGCCTGGCCCGAGGATCTGCTCCTGCCCTACGTACTCATCCAACGTACGCGGCCGCATCCGGGCCGCCAGCGGCGCCTCCGCATTCATCCGTTCCTGCATGGCGTGCTCGAAGAGATCAGTCATGGGTAGAGTATACCATTTGGAGGGGAGAGAGCAGGGAATACGTAAGAAGTAATAAGCATCTATCCTTAAATTATAGAAGAACCGCATTTTGAGTGGTTGCAGTGGAGCCGCAACCACTCAAAATGCGAATCCTTTAGTTCTTTTGTTGCTTTTCCGCCCTCGCGTTGACCAACCCTGGAAAAAATTATATACTATGCTGAATGTGTATGATATTTAAGGTTCACTTATAGAATCAAAGCTAGGCGGCTCGTATGTGAACTTTGGGAGTATTAAGTGTGGCAACTCTTCATTTGATGGTCGGGCTTCCCTGTTCAGGAAAAACAACGCTTGCTCAAAGGCTTGAAAGTGAGAAAGCAGCGCTTCGATTGACGCCTGATGAATGGCAGGTGCGTCTCTTCGGCCAAGATGCCGAAGAGCCAGAACACGACGCAAGGCATACAATAATCGAGATCATGCTTTGGAACATAGCCAGTAGAGCACTTGTATTGGGAACGAATGTGATTCTCGATTTCGGCTTCTGGGCACGCGATGAACGCGAAGATTTCCGTTTGCGAGCGAAGCAGCTTGGGGCCAGTAGTGAAGTACATTTTCTCGATGTGCCGGAAGATGAGCTGATGCGACGACTTGCGACAAGGAACTCGCAGCTTTCGCAGGCAAGTTTCCAAATTCCCGAGGATATGATGAAGCCATGGATTGCGTTCTTCCAGAAACCAACACCCGACGAACTTGAGCGCAGAGATTAGATGAGTTTGGAGATAACCGCCCCACTCGCTAAAGCATGGTGAAGTTACAGCAGCGCCACCTGACACCGGCTCCCCCGCGACGAACGCGGGACAGCCACCAGACCGCCTTCCCTACACTACACATCCGGGATGATTCGCAATCGGCGCGGGGAAGCGGCGGCAATTTGGTAGAATAAGTGATTTTCAGAGTTAGTTGTCTTGCTATAATCGGCGGCAGATGCCCCCTTCAGGGTTACTACGCGATCAGCAATATCGTTAGCCGGACTAGTGATGCGGCTTCTAAAGATTTGATTAGAAGAAAGAGGGTTCACGATGGCCAAACTGATCTATTCCGCGTTTACGTCGCTGGATGGTTATGTTGCGGATGAAACCGGCAATTTCGATTGGGCGGAGCTAAGTGACGAAGCCCACGCCGTCATCAACAATCGCGAGAGGCAGATCGGCACCTATCTCTTTGGGCGCAAGGTCTACGAGTCGGTGGCCGTTTGGGAGGCGCCTGACGTGCTTCCCGATCTTACACCAGCCGCGCTGGAGTTCGCCCAGATTTGGCAGGCGGCTGAAAAGATCGTGTATTCGACGACGCTGCAGCGGGTCACTACGGCCAGGACGCGGCTCGAGCGCAGATTCGAGCCGGACGTAGTACGGGAACTGAAGGCAGGCGCGACCCGCGATCTTGAGGTGGGCGGTCCGACACTGGCAGCGCAAGCCATTCGAGCTGGTCTTGTCGACGAATATCACCTGCTCATCGCGCCGATCATCGCGGGCGGCGGCAATCCCTATCTGCATGGCAAGATCTCCGTGAAGCTCGAACTTCTCGATGAACGCAGGTTCGACAACGGTCTGGTTTACGTTCGGTACCGCGCGAAGAGCTGACGAGGACATTGACTACGTCTATCTGAGGCCGCCGGCTAACCAGCGCAATGAGCGGGACGCATGAGCGCTATCCTGATGTAAGCGCAGGAGCGCTCATGCGCAACACGTTGGGCGGCTTGGACGTAGCATAGTAAAAAGCCCTGAAAGATGCCAACAACTACTGATGGGCGAGACTTTTATAGCCTGAGGTAATCAATGTCAACGATCATTGTCCCAGAACGTCCCGATAGCATCGACGCCAGAACTCTTATCACGGAACTCGAAGCTTACCTGGCCCCGCTTTATCCGGCAGAAAGCCAACATGGTTTGAGTGTCGAGCAATTATTGCAAGAGAAAGTAGCTTTCTTCGTGGTGCGCCAGGATGGAGTGGCAGTTGGATGCGGCGGCGTTCAATTGCTTGGCACGGATTATGGGGAGGTCAAGCGCATGTATATTCGTCCGCTATATCGCGGTTTGGGCCTGGCGAAGCAGATGCTGGATCATTTGGAATCCTATGTCCGGGAGCACCACGTAAAGCTATTGCGATTGGAAACTGGGATTGACCAACCCGAAGCCATCAGTTTATACGAGCGCATGGGTTTTCAGCGTATTCCCCCATTCGGTGCATACCAGGCAGATCCGCTCAGTAGATTTTACGAAAAACGCCTTTGTTGAAGCATTCTGACCGGTCGAGATTTCGAGCCTCTCCGGAGGCGCAACCATAGAAATTATCTGCGTCATCTGCGACATCGGTGGATAAAAGTTTGTCGTAGTACTTAACTGAACAAAACCTTCACATCTTCTGGTGTGATCGACTTGAAGAAGCTCCCCTCCGCGCTGATCAGCTGGTCGACCAGAATCTTTTTCCGTTCCTGCAGTTGCAGGATCTTCTCTTCCACCGTGTCACGTGCGATGAATTTGTAGATGAAAACGGGTTTATCCTGGCCGATGCGATGGGTGCGGTCGGCGGCCTGCATTTCAACTGCCGGATTCCACCACGGGTCCAGGTGGATCACGTAATCGGCGGCGGTCAGGTTGAGGCCCACCCCGCCGGCTTTCAGGCTGATCAGGAAGAATGGCACGCTCGGATCGTTCTGGAAGCGGTCCACCTGCCCCTGGCGATCCTGGGTTTTCCCATCCAGATAGGTGTAGGTTAATTTGCGGGCATGCAGCTCCACCTGCACCAGCTTGAGCGTTTCCACGAACTGTGAGAAGATCAGGGCCTTGTGGCCTTCGGCGTGCAGGGTCTCGAGCGTCTCCATAAGCATCTCGAACTTGGCCGATTCGCCCCGGTAGGTGGGCTCCACCAGGCGCGGGTGGATGCAGATCTGGCGTAGCCGCAGCAGTCCTTCCAGGATCTTCATGCGGGCATCGTTCATGCCGTCGCTCTCGATCATGCCGAGCAGTTCGGCCCGGTACCGGTCACGCATGTGGGTATAGAGCTTGCGCTGGGCGGGTTCCAGGTCGGTGTAGATCACACGCTCCGTGCGGGTGGGTAATTCGGGAGCCACCTGTTCCTTGGTTCGGCGCAGGATAAATGGGAACACCAGCCGCCGCAGCAGGTCGGCGGTCTCCCGATTGGCGCGGTTCTCGATGGGCGTGGCGAACTCGCGTTTGAAGTAGTCCATGCTGCCAAGCAGGCCTGGGTTGAGGAAGGCAAACTGCGACCAAAGCTCGAAGGTATTATTTTCGACCGGCGTGCCGGTCATGACCAGACGGTGTTCGGCCTGAATCAGGCGGGCGGCCTTGGCGCTCTGGGCCAGCGGGTTCTTGATCGACTGCGATTCGTCCAGGATGGCATAATGGAAACGATACGAGCGCAGCAGCTCGATATCGCGCAGCATGGTGCCATAAGTGGTCAGGATGATATCGTAATCGTTAAATTTCCCGGTGTCCTTCTGGCGGGCGTTGCCCATATATTCCAGGAAGCGCAGGCCGGGAGTAAAGCGGGCAGACTCGCGCTGCCAGTTGGTCAGCAGGCTTTTTGGTACGACCAACAGGGAAGCGCCGGCGCCGGCCTGTTGGGTCTGCCCGGTTTCCTTTAACGATTGCAGGAAGGCCAGCACCTGGATGGTTTTGCCCAGACCCATATCATCGGCCAGGCAGCCGCCGAAACCATACTGGCGTAAAAAGTACAACCAGTCCAGTCCGGCTTTCTGGTAGGGACGCAATTCACCGGTAAAGCCTTGCGGCACGGGCTGCGACTGGATATTTTCAAAATTCCGCAGGCGTTCTCTGCGCTCGATGAAGTCCGCCGGGGTTTGAGCTAGTTCCGCATCTTCCAGCAGGCTGTCCACCAGTGGCAGGTGGAAATCGCTCAGGCGCAGCCCGGTCTCAGTCTCCTCGGCCATCTCGAACAGCCGCTTATAGCGTTCCAGCCACTGTTCGGGGATCTGCCCAATCGAACCATCCGCTAATTTGACGTAGCGCTCCCCTTTCTTCATGGCTTTGCGGACGTCGATGAGCGAAATCTGTTCTTCGCCGAATTTTACGCTGGCATCCAGGTCGAACCAGTCCAGGCCGGAGGTGATGTTGAGCGAAATGGTCGGGGTGGAGCGGTTGATCTTGGCGGCTTTGAGTTTTTCCTCGCCGAAGATCTCGAACCCGGCCTGGGTGAGGGCGGGGATGGAATGCAGCAGGAAATCGAACGGATGGGTGCGGGCGCGCAGTTCGAAGGTTTCCGGGCCGAGCTCACGCGCCGCCCGTTTCAAGCCATAGTGGGCATCCGTCAGCAGAGCATAGTATTCCTGCTCTTTGTCGTTCTGGCGGTGGATGCGCAGCATCCCCCACGAATCCGGGATATCCACCAGGCTGATCGGATCCGCCTTCGGATTGGCCTCCACTTCGTACTCGCCGTAGCCGAAACATAGGGTAGCGAACAGCTTGCTGTTATCATCGTTCAGGTAGAGGCGCGGTTGTGGCTCGGCCTGCACATCCTGCCAGGAAAGCACATCGCCCTGCATGGGCAGCCGTTCCACGATCGGGTGCAGGTATTGCTCGCGGAATTCCTTTTCATCTTTTTGCGGGATCGTCAGCGGCAAAAAGCGCAGCAGGTTGAGGGCTTCGGGGTTTTCGACCGGAACCAGGGTTTTGCCGGCCAGCGCCCAGGCCGGTTCGTTGCAAACGATCTGCAGGCTTTTCTTGAGGGTCGTGAAAACCTGCCCGTTCATGCGCAGGCCGGCCTGCAGGTTGTAATCGGAGCCATCCCGCACTAAGGCGGCCTCGATGCTAACCGGGCTTTCCATTAATTGAAGCCGCTCTTTGAAGGTATTGCGCGTGGTGGTTAGAAAGATCGGCACGTTTAATTTTGCCAGCATCGGCAGGAATGGACCGAAATCCGTAATGCCATAATAATAGTAGCCGCTATTGTTGCGGATCATCAGGTTGTATAGTTCGGTTGCTTCCGCAGGCAGGTTGATGACCGCGCGCGGATCCAGCTTTTCGGGGCTTGATTCAGCCGCGCGTGTCCAGCTGCGATTTTCATCCAGGTACTGATTCATCGCTTCCATTTCCGGGAGGCTCCCGATATTCCCGGCGCCGGGCCAATCCTGCAGTTTCACCTTATACGGGATTAATCGAAACTCGTATTCTCCATTGGCATATTTTTCCGAGTTCAACCCAAGCAGGGCGGCATATTTATTACGCGGGCCTTTCCTGCCGGAACGTTTGGGGGAATTTGCCAGGGCCATGCCAAGCTGGTACTGCCAGCGGGTTTCGACTTCAGACTTTATATAATCGCGCACGGTCAGCATGGCTGCGATCATGTGCTTGCAGAATTGCGCCCGGGCGGCCTGCGGGCAATTACACGACAGCCCGATCTTTTTATTGGCTTCTGCAGTGACGATGACCGTGTAATTGCCTTGCTGTCCATGCACATGGCAGGTGGCCGTTTCACCATCAAAGTCGGTAATACGGACGCGCTTTTCTTTATAATACTGCTGGCCGCGTGAAAGGACATTCCAATCCACATAATAGCCAAGCCGGCTGGGTTCGAGTGCTTCTTTGGTGAGAATGGGCATAAGGATGATTCGTTGTTAAAAAGGAAGTTTTGTTGAACGTTTGATTATACGCTTATTCTGGGTTAAGAGGAAAAATAGGAAGGCAGTTCATCAGGGCTTCACAATTTTATGGTCTGGGGAGTTGGTCCCCAATTTTTCTTCTGTCGCCGCCCAGAGGGCGGGAGGCAGGGAGGTCTACCGAATTCAGGCTTTGTAAAGCCATGTCGGTCGCCTTTGTGCAGTTCTACGCAATGGCCATCGCAATGCGTTATTGCGGGGTATACTTGTTCCCCGGCAAAGGAGAATTCGTTGCATGAAAAAAGGTATTCTTTATGGGATTGGCGCATATCTTTTGTGGGGCATCTTACCGATCTATTGGAAATGGCTGCAGGCCGTTCCGGCCATCCAGATTATTTCCCACCGCATCATCTGGTCATTTGTGCTGCTGGCGCTGATCCTGTTTGTTACGCGCCAGTGGCGAGACTTCCGCTCCAAGGCATTTAGCCGGCGGGTGGTGCTGATCTACCTGGTTTCGGCCATCCTGCTCAGCATCAACTGGCTGACATATATCTGGGCGGTCAATGCCGGGTTTGTGGTCGAAACCAGCCTGGGCTATTTCATCAATCCGCTGCTGAGCGTGCTTCTGGGAGTGCTGTTCCTGCGCGAAAAACTGCGCCCCTGGCAGTGGCTGCCGATAGGGCTGGCCGCCATCGGGGTCGTTTATGTGGCTTTTTCGTACGGTCAGTTCCCCTGGATCGCGCTGACGCTGGCCTTTTCCTTCGGATTGTACGGGTTGGTAAAAAAGCTGGCACCGCTGGGTTCGCTGTATGGCTTGACGCTCGAAACGGGTCTGCTTGCACTGCCGGCGGTAGTGTTGCTGGTTGTTATGGAAGTGCATGGGCAGGGGGCATTTCTGCACAGCCCGCCGGTTTCGAACCTCTTGATGGTGGGGGCCGGCCTGGTAACGACCGTTCCGCTGTTGATGTTTGCCTCGGCCGTCCAACGCATTCCGCTTTCCACGGTGGGTATCCTGCAATACATTAATCCAACCATCGCCTTCCTGCTGGGCGTGTTCTTATTCCACGAGCCTTTCAACCTGTCGTTGCTGATCGGTTTCAGCATCGTCTGGCTGGCGTTGATTATTTACTGGGCGGAGAACTTCCTGACGAACCGCCAGAGGCGTAGTCTGCCCGCTGTTTCTTGACCCCTTCCCCCTGCCAGGGCAATCCGAAGCCCTCACCCTGTCTCGCCCGGACGCAAAATACCGCCATCGTTTCTAAGAAACCATCTCCGTGGGCGGCCAGTTTTCGTTTATGTGTGTTCCCCTTATATGGAATTATCTTCCCTTATCTTGTGGTATCGCCCAAAGTCGGCCCAGCCTGGCTGTCGTTACCCCCCCCTATATTTGCCATCGTTCCTCGTCATTTAAGAATAATCGCATGCGTTCCCTGGATCAGAAAGCCTCCTGGTTCACCAAAGGGCAGAACCCGGAGGCTTCTATTCTGGGGCATTTATTCTATTACCATGTCATGGGTATCAATTTTTTATCAACTTTTTTGGATGGCTTTACTGGCTGGCCTGGTTGACTTTGCCGGAGCCGGCGATGCTGGCGTAGACGGTTGGGCTGCCGGAATAGGCCACGTCACCGCTGCCGAGGATGGTCACCTTGAGGGTCTGGCTGGTGGATATCTGGCTGTTCCCGGAACCGGTCACTCGCACGGTAGCGGTGGCGCTTTTCAAGCCGCCGGCCAGGTAATCGCCGGAGCCAAGGATCTCGGCAGACTGATCGGTGACTTTGCCGCCAATGGTGATATTGCCGGAACCGGCGGTCTTCGATGAGATTTTGTCAGCCGTGAGTGCCTCCACCTGGATATCGCCTGACCCTGCAATGGTCGCAGTAACCTGGTTGGCCGAGACAGTCCTCAGGTTGATGTTGCCCGATCCGCTAAGTTGGATGTCGAGGTTCGTGGCGGTCAATGCGTCGGTCGATATATTGCCCGAACCGAGCAGGGAGATGGCGAATGCGCCCGCCTGGACTTTGCTGGCAATGATGTCCCCGGAGCCGGCCAGGGTGACCGCCTCGAGCCTGGGGAGCGTCACGTAGAACTTGACCGGACGGGTGGGCTGCATGCTGATGCCCATGTACTGGTCTTTTAGCCCGATTTTCAAGGTGCTGCCCACTACAGAGGTGTCGAAATACGGGATCAGGTTATCTTCTGCTTCGATGCGCACCGATTCGGTGGGTCCCTGGGTGATGTAAACGGTCCCGATGCCAGCCAGGGTGACGCTGGTGAAGCCGCGGACGTTGCGCGTTTCCGAGCTGAGCTTGCCGGAGCCGCTAACAATTTGGAAACTGCAGCTGGATGCCAGCACGGCGACCAGTAGAATGACGGTGGAGATATACAATCGTTTGTTCATGAGATTATTCCTTTACCATGGCCCTCCGCCCTTCCCCATGAGGGGAGCGGACCTAAGCGGGCGTGAGAATTATGGGAGATGAAATGAATTAAGCAACGTGTTCTTCTTCAACCGGGGCTAAATCAACTGGGGCCGCCTCTGGCGTAACTTCGGCCTTTGCGGGAGAGCGCTTTGCCAGCGCAGAGACAACCAGCAGCACACCCAGAGCGAAAACCAGGGCCGGACCGATCAAGCGCGTGATCCACATGGAAGTGACCAGAACGGTAGACATGGCCGCGAAACCGAGCCCGGCCAGCCCGCACAGGATGATGCCGGCCAGTTTGACGCCTTCGATTTTCTTGAAGATGCCAATGAGCAGGAGTGGCAGGCCCACAGCAAAAGGTTCCACGGTCCACAGTACCGCCCAGGAACTCCACCAGCCGGTGACGGCGCAAAACTGCAGGATCAGGCCGGTAAACCCAAGGATGGAAGCCGGGATCATCAACCAGGGTACCTTCAAGAAGACTGCCATCAGGACAAATGCAGCCGCCACGCTGAGGACTTCAAGTGGCCAGAGGGTCGACCAAATGCCCCAGTTGCCGGTCACGCTACCGACGAACAGCAACAGGCCGGTAATGAAGGCGGGAATGCCGGGGACGAACAGCCCGCTCAGGCCGCGTTGACGGGGGAAGAGGAAGGGCGGCAGGCAGAACAAAAGCCCGGCGCCCACCACGAAGATCGGCCAGGCGCGCAGGCCGAGCATGAATTCACCGCCGACCGCCCGCATGAGCAGGTTCCCGACCAGCGCCAGGACACCCAACACGATCAGGGTCACACCGATGAGTAGAGAAGCATTTTTTTGCATTCGAACCTCCTTTGGTTCAATAAGGTTTAATCTGGCCGCGTTGAATAAACCTGGCGGCTTTTACTATCTGCCTGCACCAAGAATTGGCGAAAGTGTAAGGGTTAAGCTTGGGTGATGGCAGTTACAGGTTAGGGAAGAATGGTCCCAAAGAGAACTGAAAAGAAGAAGACGATGACAGCCGCGCCGATCATGGCAATTCCAATACGGCGGGAGAGCCAGGCCCCGCGGCGTCCCTGGCGGATGAGGTAGAAGGGCGCAACGATACATAGGCCAGCCAGGATGGGCTCCAACGGCCAAAGGATGGTCCAGAGGGGCCACAAACCGGTGAGCGTAAAGAAAGTGAAAAGGAGACCATTGCCAATGACGATACCGGCCGGTATCAGCATCCATGGGATGGCCAGGGCTGCCAACAGGGAGGAAAGTAAAACTCCAACGGCAATGAGCTCAAGCGGCCAGGAGTGCACCCAAACCTTCACGCCGAAGATACCGCCCAGCCAGATGAGCACCATATTGAAAAAGACAATCCCTCCAACCGAATATAGCACTGCGGCAGTAACATGTTTCGGGGTTACCTCGCCATACGTGAGCGGGGGAGTAAATATGGTCTTGACCCGGTCGGTAATTTTAGTCAGGCCGGTGGCAGACTTGTTACTGTACGAGATGGCAGCGGTGTCTCCGGTAGCAAAAGCTGGGTCGGAAATGCGCTGGCGAGCCGGGCCGGAGAATACGGCCACCGGGCCAGTTTTGTCAGTGGAAGGACTGCTGATCATTTTTGGGAGATAAATGGTCTCCGGGACCTGGATGCCGGTCTCTTTGGCGGCGGCCAACAAGCGTACGGCCATTTCATTGGCAGTTTGGAAGCGGTCTTCCGGACGTTTGGCCAGGGCAGTCAGTGCGATGCGCTCGAAGCTTTCCGGGATGGTTGGATCCGTTCTTCGGGGCAGAGGCAGCGGATCATTGATGTGTTTCATCAAGATGGCCAGCGGTGTATCGGCATCGAATGGTACGGTACCGGTCAGGGCTTCATAGTAGGCAATGCCAAGCGAGTAGATGTCGCTGCGGGCATCGCTGTGACCATCCAGACCCTGCTCGGGGGCCATATAACTCAGCGTACCCATCAACGCGCCGGAGACGGTGTATTGCGTGCCACCGACGATCTGGGCGATGCCGAAGTCGGTCAAGACGGCCTGACCGCGCCTGGTCAACATGATGTTGGCCGGCTTCAGGTCCCGGTGAACGATACCTTCTCCGTGGGCATAGGCCAGTCCGGCCAGAACATCTGTAAAGATGCGGACGGTTTCGCCGAGCGGCAATTTTTCCGCGTGGACACGCAAGGTATTCAAATAGGCTTTGAGGGTGTCGCCCTCAAGCAGTTCCATGACCATAAAATACAAGTCATTCTGCACATCGAAATCGTAGATCTGCACAATGTTGGGATGGCGCAGGGCGGCGACCGCACGCGCTTCACGCCGGAAGCGCGCCAGGAATTCTTCCTCTTCCATCAGGTCGGATCGCAGAATCTTGACCGCCACGTAGCGGTCGAGTTGCGGGTGGTAGGCTTTGTAGACCTGGGCCATGCCGCCGCGCCCGAGCGGTTCGAGGATGCGGTATTTGCCGAGGGATTGTCCTTCGAGAGAGAGAGGGGCCATTAAGGTCTTTTTCCTGGAGGTGTTGACAAGTATCGCAGCCATAGGTTTCATCCGGTGCAGATGATACCTGAACAAGCCGGAATCAACCTATCCACTGGCTAACATCGAGCTAATGAGCGCCGATGAGTAGTGCATCAATTGTATAAGTTCCTATCCAAAAATACAGGATGGGTTCTCCGATTAATTTCGGATAGATACTATCATGCCACCATCAATTTATATCCCAACCCGCGCACGGTGAATAGGATTTGCGGGCTGGCTGGATCCAGCTCAATGCGTGTGCGCAGACGCCGCACCAGGTTTTCGATCTGATAATCAAAAATACCACCGGTTTCATATTCCGGCCAGACAGCATGGCCGATATCATCTTTCGAACAAACCTGGCCGCGGCGCTCAAAGAGATAGGCGATAAGAAGGTATTCCTTGGGCGAGAGGTTTACTGCCCGGCGGTTTACGCGCACCACGCCAGCGCTGGTATCCACCTCCAGCTCCGGGACCGGATTTTCACGCGTGGTTGTGTCGGGGTCATGGAAAATGAACAAGACATCACCAACCTTGAGACTATCGCCGTCCAACATGGCCAGACTGCCAATGACCCGTTCGCTATTCAGATAAGTCCCATTCGTGGAACCAAGGTCATCCACAAACCAGCGGCGCCCATCCCGGCGGATACGAGTGTGCTCGCGTGAAACGCTTTTGCTGGCGATGACAATATCGCATTCGACCGCGCGACCGATGATGGCAGTCTGCGATATCAGGCGGTGTTCATGGCCGTTCGGATCGGTTAGGTATGGACCGGCGTTATCCAGGGGCATTGCTCCCTCACATTCTCTCCAGAAATCTCTTGATAATTATACCCGCAAGAATTAGGGAGTGCTGCGCTAATATTGGCAGAACAATGGCTCCTCATTTTTGGTTTAAAAGAGAGGTAAACGATAATTCACCCCACCCCCGGCCCCGCCCCTCATGGGGCGGAGGGAAGGGGGGATAGGCGCCCATGAATTTACCAAATGCTTAAAACACTAAAAAAATTCTTACAAGAAGCAGTATAATAGCCGCCTGATTGCCATAATTAAATTATTTTCAAGGAGGCTTACGTATGTCTGCAACCAAGAAACCCGGTGTCATCGGCATCCTGACCGGAGGTGGCGATGTGCCGGGATTGAATCCAGCCATCCGTGCCGTCACCGTGCGCGCCATCCGCGAAGGCTACCAGGTGATCGGTCTGAAGCGCGGCTGGGGCGGGTTGGTGGATATTGTGCGCGAGAAGGACGCGGACAACAGCAACAATTACCAGATCCTGACCGAAGATGTAGTCAACCGAGCCGGGCGCACGGGCGGCACTTTCCTGCACACCTCGCGCACGAACGCCGCCAGAGTCAAGAAGGAAAACGTTCCGGCACACCTGGCGGACAAGTATACCGAAGAGCGCAACGATCTGACGCCGGAAATCCTCAAAAACCTGGATTTCCTTGGGATCGATACGCTTATCCCGATCGGCGGGGACGACACCCTCAGTTACGGCGTGCGGCTGTATAAAGAAGGGTTCAAAGTTGTTGCCATCCCCAAGACGATGGATAACGATGTGCCTGGAACCGATTACTGCATTGGCTTCAGCACTTGCGTGACCCGCACCATCTCTCTGATCAACAACTTGCGCACTATCGCCGGCTCGCATGAACGCATGATGGTGCTGGAAGTGTTCGGCCGCTATGCCGGCTTCACGGCGATGCTTCCGACCATGGCAGGAGCAGCGCACCGCTGCGTGATCCCGGAATGGAAGTTCAATATCGATCGCCTGACCGAGTTGATGGTGGCAGATCGCAACCGCAACCCAAGCAAATACTCGATCGTACTGGTCTCGGAAGGGGCCAAGATCGAAGGCGGCGAAATGATGTTCAAAGATGGGGCCACGGATGCCTTCGGACATGCCAAATTGGGCGGCATTGGCGATACGGTGGCGGCGGAAATGCTGAAACGGTCCGCCCAGTTCAATAACGGCGTAACCATTAATATCATCAACCAGAACCTGGGCTACATGGTGCGCGGCGGCGACCCGGATGCGGTTGATTCGATCGCTCCGATGGCTTTCGGCAATCTGGCGTTGGACCTGGTGCTGAAGGGCATCCACGGACGGCTGGTGGTGCTCAAGAACGGCCGCTATGATAACGTGCCGATTGATGTGGTGACCGGTTCGAAGAAGATCGTGAACGTGGAACAGTTCTATAATACGGACCGCTACCGGCCAAAATACGAAAGCTTCGAAATGAAGCCGATGTTCATCATGACCAGCGAAGGCTGATCAAGCAAAAAGAATACCAATTCCCCGGCGCTTCCAAAGTGCCGGGGAATTTTTCTCTTCCAACCATTTCTTTCAAGCTGGCGTTTCTCAAAGCGATTTCCGTGAATATTTAGTAGATATCCCCTACACCGTGGGAACTTCCTCGGCTGGAGGATGGGTTGTATAAAACCATGACAGGACTGGTAAAGCCAGCATCAACAGATAGGGGATGGTGAAACGGGCTGGATCCCATAAATCGGCGAATAAGAGGGCGAGCGAGCAGACCACGGGTAGGACAGCCAGTATGATCCTGGAACGACCCGGCTGGAAGCGCGGGGCAATGGTCAGACTTGCACCGAGGATCGGAAGGAGCAGGAAGGACAGGTCATGGTAATGAAGGTGTGGCGAAATAAACACGCTGATGGATGAGGCCAGAACCAGATGCCAAAGTTCTATCTTTGAAACGCGTCCCCAAAGAATAGACAGCCCGATGATCGCTGACAGGTAGAATATCCAGGAAAAGTTTTGAACGAAGCCAAGATCGGCATGAGGAAAAATACGCACAAGCATTCCGATGAGGTTGAACATTGCATTCAGGTTTATGCCATACCCCTCTCCGCCAGCACTCAGGAATGTCAAGTGGATAAATCCTTGAGTCCCCTTTAGGCCTACGAGGATAAAACTGTAGATGGCGAGTGCAAGTGCACACGCGCAGAACCACCACCAGACCCGCCGGCGCTTGAAAAGGAATGGGATGGCAAGCACCAATGCAATCTGCGGGCGGATAACAAGCATGGCGAGGCCCAATCCGGCGAGCGGGTCTTTCTCCATGAACAGGCCATACATCCAGAGCATGCCGCCAAGCAAAAGCAAGGCCGTATCCTGTCCCTTAAGTACGCTGATAAAGGTTGGATAAAAGAGCATGCAAGCCGTGATGAATATCACACGCTCACTGTTCTTCCAGCGAATAGCCTTTAGAAGCTGATTCATGAGTATCGCAACCGCAACCAGGATGCAGACCAGCACGCCCAGCCAGCGCAAATATGATGAAAGGTAATTTTCTGTGCAAATAATCCGGAGGATTGGCACAAGCAGCGGCGGATGGTAAAACGACAGGAATTGTCCGGATTGGATGGAACGGCCCAACAGCAAACCCTGAACCTCCATCTGTGTCGGGAGATCGTAGAGAAGGGAATACTGTCCTGAGGCTGCGATACGTCCCGCGGAGTATAAACTGATAAAATCGGCTCCTTCCACATTCGCGGGTGTGTGGATATAAGTAGCCAGGAGCAGGATATACCAGGTGGCTTGCAGGGTTAAAGCCAGAGTAAGGAGGATAGGACCGAAGCGGGGGCGGGTCATCTCGGGTAGTGGGTTCCTGTTTTCCGTCTAAATACTATTTATGGCATTTTATTCCACCAGGTTGAATCGCAATCTTTGAAGCCTAGAGGAACAACCCGACTAATAATACCCAGATAATACGATGGATCCGAGATTCCGGCAAATTTCATATAGTTCTTAATCCGAATTGGGAGTTGCTTACAACTATCTGCAGGTGCGTAACCTGGTGGAAAATTACCCGAATATCCGTTCAAGGTTGGCCAGCCTAGTTCCTGAGCTAATAACATGGCGTCGATCTCATTAGTCCAGTATGGTTCACGCTGGTTCCATGCGACGAAAAGGATTGGATTTGCTGGAAGTTTCGTTGGTATTTCCTGACGCAGAACTTCCAAGCGAGCTTGGGCTTCTGCTTTTATATATGTATCGTGGTTATAAAAAACAGATTCAGCGATGAGCAAAGCAGCTATTAGGTAAGTAAACGCCAGCATCCAGCGGTGTTTCTTGTCAAAGAGTTGAAGGATTCCATCAAAAGCCCATGCTGCAAAAAGGGAAAAGGGCCACATTAAAACCAGTATGCTGCGTGTGACAGCCCGGATACTGTTTATCCCTGGGATCTGCCAGACCAGTAAATAAGCTGAGAATCCATGGACTTCTAAGGTGATGGCCATAAGAACTAGCGCGGATCCAAAATGCCACCAGGCCAAACTGCGGTTTTCGTTATTAAATCGCCCTACAATGCCAACCAAAATCAACAGGAGGATAGCCAGGCCTGGAAACAATTGATGCTCCCAAGGAAAAGGCACACGAGGAAGAATCCGAGCAATTGAACCCCATAACTGTGAATTGTCCGCAAGGAGGTAGCTCTGCAATCGGGGGAGCAAGGTGAGAATTGTTTGAAAACTTCTGGAGAAACCATAAATTTTTGTAACTTGATAATATGGCAGGAACAGGAGCAGAAAGGCCAGGCTCAGAACGGATGTTGAAATCACGGCTAATATTCGCTCGGTGAGGAAAGCCTGAGACCAGGCTTTACCCAAGCAGCGTGGCAAAACCATGAGGTGCTTCCAGAATGTTTGCGCTGGGTTAAAAAATGGTAGCAATCCCATAAGGATGCTCAGAAGGAGCAGCAGAAAAACCCCAGTATAAATGGTTAGATAAAATTGCCATACCAGCCAGGCTATCAAGTAGATTAGTGTCCGCAACCGGGGTTGCTGATAAAATCGCCAGAGTAAGTAACATACTATTGGGACGCAAAAACGATACAAAAGCTGGACGTGATTCTCCTGGGCCAATAGTGGGAGTCCAAAAGTGAAGAAGAAAGCGCCAATTCCCACGGCCAAGGGTTTGAGGTGCAAGTGCCACAGAACATAGACTGCTGCGGTAAAGTTGAGGATGAATCCAAGGATATACCAACCCTGGAATGCAGATGCTCCATCAAGGCCGGTAAACCTAAATAATGCATAGAATGGTGCAGACCCCAACAGGTTGTCGCTAAATGCAATAGTTTGCTGGAACGGGAAAAAGAATGGTGCATTCCAATACCCCCTGGTCTGTCCTGTCAGCCAACGAAAAAAATATTCCAGAATATAGGCATTGAAACGGGTATCCCCCAGGTCACCCGGCATGCGCGACAAGTTCGGCCCCAAGGGTCGAATAACGACAAACCAAAGTCCGATGATGAAAAGGATCCAAATCGGAGCTTGGTCTATTATCTTCCTGTTAAATTTCGTTCCTTGTTTCGCATCATCGGCCATGGGGTTCCTTTACCGGAAGTCAAAAAGCCTAATTTTTATTCTCCAATCCTTGTAAATCGATAAATATTCGGGGATCATTTTTACATATTCAAACCCGTCAATCCTCCGATTAAATTACCATACCGGTATAAAGATGGTCAATTATGAGCCTGGGTAGAAGCGAACATGCAATGAAACTAATCTCGGCTCTAAATCAGTTTGGCTATTATATTACCTTGGGTTGGAAAGCAGTTGTGAACCTATTGGTTCTATCGATATTCGGCTCAACGGGTGTGTCAGTGGTGCGTTCCTCCGCGCCGGTTTCCGCAATGTTGAGTGCAATTAATTTAATAATGAGGTTCATCCAGCCGGATTATTTTATTAATGCCTAGTTGACCGGCGATCTTAAGGGCAAGATTTTGCGTGCCAAATATTTCTGTATAGTTATGAGAGTAAATAAGAACGTTTACGTCATGAAAACTTGCATACTCAAGCAAATACAAACTGGTTTCACCTGTCAGATACAAATCTATTCTGTAAAGGAGCGCTTCAGACAAGTATTTTATCATCGCGCCTGCGCCAGTGACACATGCAATGCGAGTAATTACCCGATTCGCATCATGTTCTCTGCATGGAATTTCTGAAAGTTTAGCATTCAACGATGCTTTTATGTCAGAGAAACGAAGCGGTTCGGGCAGTTCGCCAATGCGGCCATTGCCTTCCGCGATAGTTTCAATCACCTGGCAACCAGCCATGGTCAACAGAGTGGCAGATGTACCAAAATCGGCTGTATCAAGGGGAGAGTGGCACCAAATATGAGAAATTTGATGTTGGGCTAGAAGTTCGATGGATTTCTGCCGTTCTTCCAGCATAAAATCCCAGGAATCGTGATGGGTTATCAATAAATCAATATCTTTGGCGATGGCTTGCCGGATAAGCGTGGGGGTGAGCGTGGTAGCAAAGCCAATCGATCGCGGATCAGGGCAATGAATGACAATGCCCCATTCATCCGGAACTGAATCCAGGAGGTTTGTGTCAAAAAATTTATAGAGTAATCTATTGTCAATATTAATCATATATGGGCGGTCTGAATAACGTAACAAATTGCTTAGTTGTAAACATGTTTCTGTAATTTCTGCCCTTCGATTACGTGCTTTAGACAATGCACTTTCGGCTCTACGCTCGGGGCAAAACCGAGTCGAAAATACTCTTTTTTGATCCGAGCAACATAAATTCCTGACTATCGGCAGGCTTTGCAACTCAGATATTGAGCCATCCAATGAAACCCATATAATTATTATAGTTACTGGCTTTATCGACATTTATAGACAGTGCCAATTGACCAGTTTTCGTACAGGTTGGACCTGTACCGGGCGAACTACAACGCCCTTTATTTCACGGGCGAAAGCCGATGGGAGTGATTTGTGCAGAATGTTGTAAGAGCCAATGGTGTCGGCGTGGATCGGTAAACCCTGGGCTGAGACAAATTCGCCGCGCTTGACCCGTCGACCGCAATACTGGGCATGCTTGCGGATGGGCTCCAGATCCAGGAAGGAGCATTTGGAAGTATACCCTTCTTCCTGGACGATCACCTTGATCCCGGCCAGCTGGGTCTTGTAGGTTAGCATGTGGATGAAGGTTGAATGGGGGATGGCAACGAAGTTCTGGTTGTTGACGGAGCCGATCTGCACATTTTGTTTCCAGCCCTGGTTGTGTCCGATGATCAAAGTACCAAGCCGTTCGGACACCATCCAATCCACAATATACCGGCTGGCCTAATGCAAATAATGGGCCACCTTGGCGGGTAGCGCCCGGAACTCGGGCGTGTCTTTCAGCGTGTGAGCCAATTTTGCATAGGTGGGAACAGTCTCATGCTTAAAGAAGCTCTGGCGGAGAATGTAGAGGGCGGCATTGTAGAGATTCTTGGATGCAAAACAGGCCGGATCGATCACGGCGAAGTGCGGGTTCTGTCGATCAATGATGTGCTGTTCCACCAGTTGCATGCTTATTCCCCTGTGCTGCTGACCAAAGCGGCCGGTGGCTGGCTGAGTTCTGCGATCAGACGCTCGGTCTTGCATTTGGAATTGCGTTGGCCATACAGGCGTGCACAAAAGCTGGTCACAATGCTCACAAAATCCTGGATCAGATCTTCCTTGCCGTCCTCAGCCAGATTGATCACTTCGATCCGGCGATCCTGCATCTTCAACAATTGCTCGAGGTAATTGTAGCCATAAAGGGCCAGGCGGTCTTTGTGTTCCACGACGATCACGCTGACGCTGGGGTCGGTGAGCAGCTTCAGTAGCTTGGGACGGGTATCATTTACTCCGGAACCAATTTCTTTCACTACCCATGCTACTGGATAGCCTTTGGCGGCGCAATAGTCCCGCAAACGATTGGCTTGTCCTTCCAGATTTTCCTTGTTCTCAGCCGCAGAAACACGCGTATAGATAGCGACTTTCATGAGACGTTCGGGTATCTGAGGCTCCCCAATTGGTTCAGTGATGAGAATAGTGCCCGTATCCATCTGACGACCCTGGATCTTTCCGCTTTTAAACCAACGGAGAGCGGTACGATAGGAAACACCAACTTCTCGGGCATAAACACTGAGTTTCATGCCCTAATAATAGCACAAACGTTCTGGTTTGTCAATCCTTGTTCATAAAGTGAATGATCGTATTCGATACATTGGGAAAATAAAAGCCGGGCCTCGAAAGACCCGGTTGATTGATTCTATCAGGCTCTGGCTGCGGCCAGCTCGACCTGAGTATATTTTAGGCGCTCCAGGACTGCGGCAGCCGTGTTGCACATCAGGGCGTAGCCCAGTTTCTGATCGACCGCCATGAGGGCGCGCAGGGCGGTGCTTTCGATCTCAACCACCTTGACTGGCATGGTGCAACGGGCGGAGGAGATGAAGGTATAGGGTTCGATCAAGGAGGAAACGCCCAGGATTTCCCCTGGGGCGATGGAACCGACCAGAGCATTGCAGATGGCGCCTTCGCCGCCGCCACTGTAGATCAGGTCCACGTCGCCTTCCACCAGGAGCATGAGCGCGTTGGCTGGACAATTTTCCTTAACCAGCAGTGTGTCCTTGGGATAGGTCTGCTCTTTGGCGATCATGGCAAGGGCTTTGAGCTGTTCATCATTCAGCATGGAAAAAAAAGGATAACGGCGCAAGAGTTCGGGGGAAACCATGGGGCACTCCTTGATCAGTCTAATAGGCGGGTGGTCTGATAGTCTGTAGCGAATAGTGATCGGTGAATGGGCTAACAGGCTAGCAGGTCGAGCACCTGTTGCAAAGCGAGGGGGACGGCGGCGGCAACGGCCGGGGATAATTCCTGGCTGAAATCATAGACGGCTTCAGCCTCGATGGTAACGATGGTCACGTTTTCGTCATCCGGCAAAGGTACCTGCATATCCCGTCCGACATGCAAGGCGTTGCGCAGGGATGTATCATGCGCGGAAGCGGAATGGCCGGCGCTCAGGTCGGGCAGTTCATCCAATAGGAAACGGCTAACGGTGCCGACCGGTTGCTTGCCGGTGAAGATGGCATCCACCAGGATGACCCGCTCCGAACCGGTCAGGCGTTCCATCAGGCTCAAGCCGCCCAGGGAGGCGCAATCCACCTCTACCGATTGAGGATTTTCGATCGCGGATTGCGGATTTATTAACTCTGCCTGGACTTTCTCCGCGACAACCCAGCCGACGCCATCGTCGCCGAGAATGGGGTTGCCGAGGCCGATGATGAGAGTCTTCATAAATACAAGCCCAACAAGCCTTACAAGTCAACAGGTCTACCAGGTCAAGTGAAGAACTGTTAGACCTGTGGGACTTATCCGACTAATCCACCGACTGCTTGAGAACCTGGATCGGCTCGCCTTCTGCATTGTGGATGGTGACTTGCAGCGGCATCTGGCCGGGCAGGGAGTGGGTGGCGCAGCCAAAGCACGGATCGTAGGCGCGGAAGGCCATTTCGACCATATTGAGCAGGCCTTCGTTGACGTTGCCTTTCTTGATGAGGCTTGAGGCGGCCTTCTTGATTGACATCGTGATGGGAGCGTAGTTGTTGGTGGTGCCGACGATCAGGTTGACTTTGGTGACCACACCGCGCTCATCGGTCCAGTAGTGATGAGTGAGGGTTCCGCGCGGGGCTTCAACGATGCCGACGCCCTCAGTGGGTGTTGCAGTCGGGATAGTGTGGAAGTTGGGGCTGGTGATCTCGGGATCGGTGGCCAGTTCCACCCAGTGCTCGGCAGCATAGAGCAACTCGACCAGGCGGGCCCAATGGATGGCCAGACGCTGGTGCACCGGTTTGCCCTTGAGGGTGGCATAGAACTTCTCATACTCGGCCTGGGCCAGCGGGGTCGCCATGCCATCGGACGCATTCAAGCGCGAGAGCGGGGTGGCCATGTAGATGCCCGAGTCGGGGCCATCCACCAGGCCTTTCCAGCCGACGTTCTTGAGATAGGGGAACTTGAGGTATGTCCAGGGTTCAACGTGTTCGGCGATTTGGGATGCGTAATCCTTGGGCTCGTACTTGACATATTCCTTGCCCGATGGATCAACCACGCGCACTTTGCCATCGTAGAAATTGACCTTGTTATTGGCATCCACCAGGCCCATGTAATAAGTCTGATGTGTGTAGATATCACCAAGGATCAGGTCGACATATTGCGGGTTAGCCAGAACGATATCGTTGAAGACTTTCAGGCTGAATTGGGCGAACTCAATGGCCCAACGGCCCATCTTCTCGATCTCCACGCGCTGTTCTTCGGTAATGCCCTTGGTGAGGCCGCCGGGGATGGATGTGCAGGGATGAACCTTGCGCCCGCCAATGATCTCAACCACGTTGTGGCCATACTTGCGCATTTGAATAACCTTGCCGCCAATCTCCAACCCGACTTTATGGATGACGCCCAAAATGTTGCGTTCGGCAACGGGAGCATCCGGGCCCATGATGAAGTCCGGGCCGCCCAGGGCGTAGAAGTGGGTGGTATGGTCGGTGCAGTAAAAGGCCATGTAGAGCAGTTCGCGCAGTTTTTTTGCGGCGGATGGGATATCTACGTGGTAAACCGCATCGACGGCCTTGGCGGCTGCCATGTGGTGGGCTTCCGGGCAAACGCCGCAGATGCGGTTGGTGAGCAGGGGCATTTCCTCGACCGGGCGTCCAACGCAGAAGCGTTCGAACCCGCGCAGTTCCGGGATCTGGAAATAGGTGTTGGCTACGTCGCCTTCCTCATTGAGAAAGATCTCAATCTTGCCATGGCCTTCCAGCCGGGTAATGGGGTCAATGGTTATCCGTTGCATGATGATATTATCCTTTCTGCGCGGCTTTACTGGCACGCAGGAGCGAGCCTGCCAGGTTGAAGCGGTAGAACTGTCCGGCCGGATCAACCAGACCATCCAGAATCCGGTCGATCTCTTCGGGATTATCGCTGTCGATAACCGATGCGAAAGCCGATATCAGGCGAGCGCCATAATCGACCACGCCTTCGGCAGGACCGTAGCAGCCGATACACTGGGCACCTGCGGAGGGGCAGCGAGCGTTGCAGCCACTGCGGGTGGCCGGACCGTTGCAGGGGATGCCCTGTTCGAGCAGGCACAGGGTGGGATCGGCATGGGTCATCTGAATACGGCCAAATTCCTTGATGGCTTTGACGTTGCGGGTGCGCGGGCATTCATCACAGACGGTCGAATCGCCGGCACCAATAGTGGCGCCCCTTGGGGGCAGTTGGGCTTTGCCTTCCAGTGCAGCGATGACCAGGTCAACTACCGCAGCAATCTGATGCGATTCGGGCGGGCAGCCGGGCATGTAGTAATCTACATCCACCACCTGGTCAAGGGTCTTCAGGATCGGGTTGAGGATGGGCAGGGTGATAATGCCTTCGGGCATGGCGTAACTGGTTTGGGGACGGAAATTATCCGGGTTATCGGTAGTGATGGTCGAGAAGGCGGTGTCAACCATATCCGTCAGGGAACTGAAATTGGCCAGCCCGGGGATGCAGCCTTCACAGGCGCATGACCCGAACGAGACCATGATCTTGGATTTTTTGCGCAGCAACTTGGCGATATGTTCGTTTTCGTTGTTGCGCATACCGCCGTTGAAGAGGCACAAGGTGATCTCGCCGTCTTCCATCTTTTCGACGTCAGCGTACTTGGCATCCATGGCAACCGGCCAAAAGACCACATCAAAAGCCGCATCGACATCCAGGATCTTCTCGTGGATATTCAGGACGGCGATCTCACATCCGCCACAGGAAGCAGCCCAGTACATGGCAAATTTCGGTTTGCTCATGCCTGCACCTCCTCAGCCGGAACTTCGGCGGGTAATTCGGGGGCAACTTCTTTGGCGGCGGTGGTCGTGTTCCAATTTAAGGGTCCAAGCTCACGCACTTCCTCGACAAACTTGGTGATCGCATTAGCAAAGATTTGGCCTTCCGCGGCGCTGGCCCAGAGTAGTTTGGTGCGTCCGGGTTCAATGCCCATTTGGGTCAGGACGCGCTGCATCAGATGAAAGCGGCGCATGGCCTTATAGTTCTGGGTGGAATAGTGACAATCGCCCGGATGGCAGCCTGAGACGAGCACCGCATCGGCGCCACCGGCGAAAGCCTTGAACACGAAAGTGGGGTCCAGGCGGCCTGAGCACATCAGGCGGATCAGGCGCACATTGGGGGCGTATTTCATACGGGAAATACCGGCCATATCGGCAGCACGGTAGGAGCACCAGTTGCAGGTGAAGCCGATGATGACAGGTTCAAAGGGTTTGGTTTCTTCAGTCATTGTTTTCTCCTATTCAGCTACTTCGTTCCTGGCAGGTTGTCTTTTGCTTTGTTCTTTCCGGAAGTCGCGATGACAAAGCCAATCAATATACCAATTCCCAAGGCCTGGAGCATATCGTTGATATGCAAGTCAACCACGCCAGTGATATTAAAGGCGTGGCCACTCACGCAAATGCCGCCAGCCAGGATCGCCAAGATCACCCAAACTACCCATCCCTGGGCATTAGTGGGTGGCGTGATCCGTTTGGAAATTAGGTATCCGATTGCGACGAATACCAGATAGACAACCAGGTTCAGGACGATCTGAACAGCCATGGTTTATCAGTCCCCAGAGGGAACCGCTTCCTTTTGCTTGTCGAGGTTCAAGAGCAACAAACCGTCGATCTGCGACAGGATTTGCTCGTTGGAGAAGCCTGTACCGCTGATGGCGCCGGCCGGGCAGGCGGCTACACAGGTGCCACAACCCTGGCAGAGCGCCGGATTGACTTCGGAGACCATCTTGTCTTCATGGAAGAGGATGGCGTTGAAGGGGCACAAGGTGTTGCAGATGCGGCAGCCGGAGCATTGCTCTTCGTGGATAGTGGCGCGGACGGGCTCGAGGGCGATTTCTTTTTGCTGGATCCGGCCCAGAATGCGAGCTGCGGCAGCCGCGCCCTGAACGACACTGGCAGGAATATCTTTGGGACCCTGAACACATCCGGCGATGTACACACCTTCAGTCATGGTGGCCACCGGGTCGAGCTTGGGGTGACGCTCGATGAACCAGCCATCTGCCGAGCAGGAAATGCCAAAGGTCTTAGCAACGGCTTTCGAGTCAAAGCGGGGTTCCAGACCGGCCGAGAGGATGACCATGTCGACCGGGATGCGGCGCTGTTTTCCGACCAGGGTATCTTCCACCTGAACAATCAGCTTACCCTCTTCGCCCGGGTTGCGGGCAGCATCGGTGACTTCGGCGACCTTGCCGCGCACGAAGAGGGTGCCTTCCTCGATGATGCGTTGGTAGAACTCGTCATAAGCCTTGGCAGGGGTGCGGATATCAATGTAGAAGTTGTAGACGGTCGCACCGGTCTTTTCATGAACCAGGTGGGCAAACTTGAGGCTCTGCATGCAGCAGATGGCCGAGCAATAGTTGTTATAGTTCTTGTCACGCGAGCCAACGCAGTGGATGATGCCGACAGACTTGGGCGTGGTCTTGCCATCCCGCAGAACAATGTTGCCGCCGGTGGGACCGGCTGAGTTGCTCAGGCGTTCGAACTCCATGTTGGTGAAGACGTTGGCCAGCCGGCCATAGCCATAATTGGGGATGCGGCGGGCATCGAACAGATCCCAACCGGTGGCCAGGATGATGTTACCGACTTCGACCGTAATGATTTCATCCTTCTGGTTGAAATCGATGGCGTTGGTTGGGCAGAATTTCTCGCAGGCCTTGCAGGTACCTTTGATGTAATAGGTACAGTTGATATCGTCGATGACGGGGTACTTTGGGACGGCTTGCGGGAAGGGTGTGTAAACGGCCTTGCGATAGCCCAGCCCGGCCTCGAACTTGTCATCGATGACTTTCTTCGGGCATTTTTCCCAGCATATGCCGCAACCGGTACAATCCTCGGTCTTGATGTAGCGGGCGCGTTTCTTGATGGTGACAGCGAAGTTCCCAACAAAGCCATCCACTTTCTGCACCTCGGAATAGGTCAGCAAAGTGATATTGGGGTTGTTGCCCGCCAGCACCATTTTAGGGGTCAGGATGCAGGCCGAGCAGTCCAGGGTGGGGAAGGTCTTATCGAACTGGGCCATGTGCCCGCCGATGGACGGTTCGCGTTCCACCAGGTAGACCGGGAAGCCCGCATCGGCGATTTCGAGGGCAGCCTGGATGCCGGCAATGCCTCCACCGACGACAAGTGTGGCCGGGTGGATGGGGACATGCAGCGGTTCAAGCGGTTCGTGATGGATTACGCGCGCTACGCCGCCTGAGATGATGGCCTTGGCCTTCTCGGTGGCAGCAATCTTGTCGGTATGGACCCACGAGTCCTGTTCCCGGATGGAGACCAGTTCGCACAGGTACGGGTTCAAACCGGCGCCCTTGCAGGCGGTGCGGAAGGTGGGTTCGTGCAGGTGCGGGGAACAGGCAGCCACCACCACGCGGGTCAGCTTCTGCTCCTTGATATCCTTCTGGATCAGTTCCTGGCCGAGGCTGGAGCACATGAACTTGTAGTCGCGTGCAACCACCACGCCTTCGTGCGCCAGGTTATCGCCGGCCCACTTGCTGACCTCGCCTACATTGACCACTCCAGCGATATTGGTGCCGCAGTGACAGACATACACACCAACGCGTTCCTTGGGTTTCTTCTCTTCGGCGCTCATTCACTCGCCTCCTGGTTACCAGTATTTTGTTGACCGGCGCGCACGCGCGGGGGTGGCATGGGCAGGCCGGCGGGTTTCTTCGCGACGGGCTTGGCTGGGGCCGGTTCGGGGGTCTGGATGCCAATGCGCTTCATGGCCGCATGGGCGCTGACCAGTTCCGAGCCGAAGCCCAGATTTTCGGGTTTTTCGCCGAAGGCGATGCCCATCAACTGCGTGAAGAACAAGATGGGCATATGGTAATTGGTATGGAAATAGCCGTTCATTTGCCCCTGGAAGGCATCCAGGTTCATCTGGCACATCGGGCAGAGAGCCACCAGCGCATCGGCCTTGTACTGGTCGGCAGCGGAGATCAACCGGCGGATCAGTTCGAAGGCGGTGTCAGGCCCGATCTGGGTCATGTGGCCACCGCAGCAGGCAGTCTTGAGCGGGAAGTCAATCACTTCAGCGCCGAGTGCTTTCAACAGGTCATCCAGTTCGTAGGGATATTCGGTGTCAGAGATGCGGGAATTGTAGTCCGGGCGGGGCACCATGCAGCCGATATAAGAGGCCACGCGCAGGCCGGTCAGCGGCTTGACTACTTTCTCTTTGATCTTATCCAGCCCGACCTCGTTGAACATGACATCCAGCAGGTGCCGGACCACCAATTGACCGGGGTCATAATGCAGACCACCCGCCGCCAGGGCAATATTGATCTTCTTGCCAAAGGCTTTGTCATCGTGCATGTAGTGATCGGCTTTGGATAGGTTCAGGTAACAGGCGCTGCAGGCAGCCAGGACGGTCTTGGTGCCGCCGGCTTGCTGGGCCTGTTCCTGTGCCAGCGCCAGGTTGCGGGCGATCAGCGAATAGGCCGGGGTCAGATCGAGCGAAAGGTATTCCGTTGCGCCGCAGCAGTTCCAATCTTCAATCTCATGCAGGTTAATTCCAAGCGGTTTGCAAACGGCTTCCACCGAAGCCTCATAGGCTTTGGCGCTTGATTCCATGGAACAGCCGGGGTAATAGAGATAATCGCTCATTCTGCCTCCAATTCCTTGGCACGGTTCAAAATTTTCTTGAGCTGGTCCATGCCTTTGATGCGCCTGGGGGGCAGGGGAGACATGCCTTTTTTGGTGAGCATGCCGACAGCCATCGGTGTGATGCTGGGCAGGCGGGTGATGAAGTGCCTGACATTGTGGAAACCCGCCAGGCCGATTTCAAAACTGCGCCCGTATGTTTCCACGAGACTGATGAAGGTCTTGGAAAAATCGGACGCAGTAGCGTTATGGCCTATATTGGCTTCCAGCGACATGTTCTTCAAGGTGTACATCACGTCGGTAATGTGGATCTCCTGCGGGCAGCGCACTGTGCAGTAGTAGCAGGCTACACACATCCAGGGCGTGTTACTTTTCATTACATCCTCACGCATCCCGGCTCGCAGCATGGCAAAAATGGCACGTGGCGTGTGGTCCATGGCGCTGGCAGACGGGCAGGACCCGCCGCAGGTGCCGCACTGGATGCACATCTCCAGGTTCGGGTCGCCAGGAGTACGCATGGCGACTTCCTGCAACAGGGAGAGATCCTCGTGTTTGACGGGACCTACAGAGGGCGGATCGCTTACAGTTGCTTGTTCGGTCATAGCATCGCTCCACCTCGAGATATGGTTTTCCCTGGCTCGCGGAGAATTTCCCGAGTCAGGGCTAAATTATCCCTTTAGTATGGATTCTTCGGCTGATATATACCAGTGCGGGAAGTCATCCGTTTGTGTGATTAAACTCACAACCAGTAACAAAGGGCGATCAGATCATATTCAGGTATAATCAGCTCGTTTTTATCGGATATCATTGGTTATACCCTTACGAGGAGTACGTAATATGAATTTTGCAATGTGGAAGAAAGCCCTTACTGTTATTCCGAACGTTACCAAAGAAGAATGGGATAAACTGGATGTCATCTCGAAATGGTTAATCTCCACGCGGGCGGCGGTTTTACTGATGACCCTGCTTTCGGCCATCCTGGCGGGACTGTTTGCCTGGCATGACGGCTATAAGGTGAATTTGTTCGCATGGTTCATTCTGGCACTCGGGCTGGTGCTGGCGCACGCTTCCAATAATATCTTCAACGATTACACCGATTACAGTCGCGGCGTCGATAAGGATAATTACTATCGCACAATGTACGGGCCACAGCCGGTCGCAGACGGTTTGATGACCAGACGCCAGCACCTGACCTATTTTGCGGTGACGGCTTTCCTGGCTCTGTTATGCGGCTTGTATTTGATCTTATCCAACGGCAATGATGCTACCATTTGGGTTTTGCTCGGACTGGGGGCATTCTTCGTGCTTTTCTACACCTGGCCGCTCAAGTACATTGCGATGGGCGAGATCGCTGTTTTGATTGTGTGGGGCCCGTTGATGATCGGCGGTGGCTATTATGTACTTACGCATGTCTGGAACTGGAATGTGGTTTGGGCCAGCCTGCCATATGTGCTGGGTGTGACGACTGTTATCTTTGGCAAGCATATCGACAAGCTACTGGTTGACAAAGCCAAGAAGATCTACACCCTGCCGGTTCTGATTGGTGAAAAAACGGCCCGTTACACCATTCTGGTGATGATGGTTTTGCCATATGCACTGGTATTGTATTTGATCCTGACACGCTACTTCACGCCGGTGATGGTTCTGGTGGCCTTGGCGATACCAACCTTGCTAAAGTTAACCCCCCAGTTCTTCAAGCCCAAGCCGGAGACGCGCCCGGAAGGTTTCCCGGATGGACAGGGCGGCTGGCCGTTGTTCTTTGCCCCGCAGGCGTTCATTAATAACCGGGCTTTCGGGATGTGGTTCATGCTCGGACTGATCCTGGATGTGATATTGCGGCTGGTTTTCCCGGTTTTCCGGATTTTATAAGCAACCTGCGGCTGGATATTTTTTATGAAACAAGCGGTCCGGTTGGCTTGATTCAGGGGCAACTGATGGCAGCATAGTAAGCACCGCTCAGAGTGGCCGGGCCTTGAACTTCGACCAGATTCAATCTATCGCTTAAGAGCAGGTAAGCAGCCTTCATTCCTTTCGGGACGAATATATTGGTGGATGAGGTGGTACGCGCCATGACCCAGCCATGGGAACTGGGTGGGTAGTACCAATCAGCCGGCTGCCCGCCAAACAAGCTGGCAGCTTCCAGGGCATTACGCGGGCAGCCACTGGCGCTGGCGGTGGAAGCAGCCGGCGGGACAGCATTGTAATTCACCACTGGAGTATTCAATTTCAAGAGTTGGGCTACCGGGTTGGGCGGCTGTGTACTTTGGATGGTAGGGCCGGCCGCGTTTGCCTGGCTTTGGTTCTGTGTTTTTACTTGCAGAACATAACCGGCCGCTACCAGGATGATCACCAGCGCAGCCAGAATGCCCAACCACCAGAACAGTTTTTTACTTTGGCGGGTTTGCTCCTGGCGTTCCATCCGGGTGATGATGCCAAGGATTGCCTTAGCCCGCTCCGGATCGTTTTCTGCTTGTGTTAAGGTGGCGCGGATCTCTTTGGATGAATTCCCCAGGGCGCGCAATTGTTTGACGCGGATGCCGATCGCATCTGATTCCAGCGGGGCCGGAGCGGGTTTTGAAGGCGCAGCCGATGGCAGGCTGGCCAACCCGGCAGGCTCCGTTAGTTCCGGGGCGACTTCGGCCTTGACAGGTGGGATTGGGAGCGGAGGTTCACCGATTGGGGCTGGTGATGCGGGGGCGGCCAGGCCATCTGCGGAAGTATTTTGCTTAACCAGGCTGCGCAATTCAGCGGCCGTCCGCCACTCATCCGGGATCATAATCAGCAAAAAAGGCAGCGCGTCCGGCCACCGGGAAACATGCAGACGGGCGCCTTCCATTTCCAGCTCGAAGGCCAGACCACAAGCGCGACAAAGTAATCGATCCGGGCCAGCCGCGTCGCGCAGCACGCGCATTCTTGGAGAAGCGCAGAGCGGGCAACAAGCATGTTCGGCCCAGTCATCCGGTATGCTCTGGCGGATTAATGGCATGTGATAAGCATACAATAAAATGGACAGGGATGCAAGCTACCTAATAAAGAAGCGGTATAATCGCCGCAACCTACGAAATTTGGAGAAGCTTTATGCGCCCCGATTGGGATTCTTATTTCATGAAGATTGCCTACGCGGTTTCCGAGCGCAGCACGTGCGATCGGGCCTTCGTGGGATGCGTACTGGTATTGGAAAAGCGCATCCTGACGACCGGCTTCAATGGCTCACCCACCGGCCAGCCGCACTGCGATGAGGAAGGCCATTTGATGGTGGATGGCCATTGCATTCGCACCATCCATGCCGAGACGAATGCCATCATCCAGGCAGCCCTTCATGGTGTTTCGACCAAAGGCGCCACATGTTACGTGACGCACCTGCCGTGCATCAACTGCACCAAGGCATTGATCAATGCCGGCATCGTCCGGCTGGTTTACAGTATAGCCTATCGCACCGACGAAAATGCCATGAGCTTCTTGAAAGCCGCGAATGTGGAAATTTGTCAGCAGGAATTTAACCTCCAAACGCCCTCCGCCGCAGATTAAGTACCAGATGATAATCAAATTCCCCGCCTTGAGATGAGACGGGGAATTTTTAATTTCGATAACCAGTAAAAGGTCTAATTGGCCGGGGGCCATGGGATTTGTTCGGGGGATGTATAGCCGTGCTTCTCGACCGTGTAGATTTGGCCGCCGGACTTGCCAGCACAGCCGGGCCCGTCAGTAAAGGTATAGGAGGTGTGGTATTGGTCTGGCAAACTCTGCCAGCCGATCGGCATCCAGACAAAATTCTTATTCTGGCAGACCCATACATCCAGGAAATAACCGTTATCGTCATCCTGGGTCATCCATACTGCCGACCAGGTAACCGTGACTTTATCCCCGTCCCGCGTAGCTTTGACGTTCTTTGGGGGAGCGTAGAGTGCGTTGGTAATGGGAAGGTTCACCTGCTGAACTATAACCGTTGAAACATCACCCACCAGATTGACAACATATGGAGAGACCCAGCAGAAGTCTTTAAAACGGTCGAATTTGGCCCATAACCAGGTGCCAACGGGGGCGCGTCCCCCAACGTAGCCGGTATCACCCTGCTTGAGGTCGAATTTATAAAGGTAACCTTTGGCCGGACCGTAGAGACAGGCTGCCAGGGCTACATTCACCGTGACTTTTGGAAAATCGAAGGTAGGAGTGGGTGTAATGGTCGGCGTGAGCGTGATGGTTGGGGTGGGAGTTTGGGTCGCAGTAGGGGTATCCGTAGGTGTATAGGTGGACACGGAAGTGGCGGTGGGGCTGGATGTTTCCGTCCAGACAGCTGCAGTGGCAGTTTTTTCTGTGGCTGTCATGGTTGTTTGGGCTGAGGCCGATGGGCTGCATGCACAGACAAGAATTAAGGCCAGGAGGATCAGGAATGATTTAGGTTGCATCGTTTATTTTTTTTGAGGGAGTAGCTAATCTAAGATTTTATAATACAACACATCAATAAGCATCTTAAAGCCGCGTTCCAGCACGATTATACGGCGAATTTGCCTGTCTCGAACTGGCCCAAGGCACTTTGCAAATCTGTAGGTTTCAGGATCAGCGCGACGCCGCGTACCCCCGAACCGATGGAAATTTCATTCGGAGCGAAGACAGATTCGTCCGCCAGGATCCGCATCGGACGAGGCAATCCCAGCGGTGTGACTGCGCCACGTATGAACCCTGTGGCAGCCAGCACTTCGGCCTCACTGGCCAAGCTAATGCGGGTGATCCCCAGGGCAGCCCGCAAGCGCTTCCAGGAAATCTGCCCGGGCCCGGCAATCAATACCATGATGAACTGCCCCGCGGCGAGCCGGAAGACGATGCTGCGGACGATTTGCGCAGGAGATTGTCCGCGCTGGCGGGCGGCTTCTTCAAACGATTCGGGTGCTTGGGCATGCTGGAAGAGCCGGTAGGGGATTCCGAGCAAGTCAAGGGCATGGGCAGCTGGAATGATATTTGTCATAGGCGATTCCGGACAGTCTGGCATACTATAACCCATAAGAGTATGCTTAGAGTGATTAATAATTCGTTGACTTGAAAATGGCGACATGATACTATAAAAAACTGAAAACAGTGATTTTTCACCACTGTAAAAGGAAGATCATGAGAAAAGCGCCAATATTTTATAAAATTTCCGGAATCGCCCTGGTTGCGGTTTTCGCCCTGACAGCCTGTAATTTAGTTGCAGCCACATCTGCACCAGTCAGCCCGACAGCGGCCCAGGCAGCTGCAGCGAGTCCGATTCCCCCCACTGCGACCCAACCGCCGGAAGCGACGGCAGCCTCCGCTCCGACCGCTACCGCCACTGTTGCTCCGACAGCCACTTTGGCTCCAACGGCAACCACCCAGCAAACCGCGCAGGTAATCCCATCCGTCAATGCCTTTTGCCGGAAAGGCCCCGGGACCGAGTATTATGAGATTACCTATTTAACACAGGGTACTCCTTATAATGTACTCGGTCGTAACAGCCTGAACACCTGGTGGCTGGTGCAGGCCTCGGCAAACGTGACTTGCTGGGAGGGAGACTCTGGCAGTACCCAGCAGGGACCCGTAGATCAGGCCCCGGTTGCCCTGGTGCCAATTCTACCGGTGACCCCGGCTACATTTGTGGAAACAAATACATGCACTACCTCAGCCCTGGATGTAACGTTCAACTGGTCCGCAGTCAGCAATGTGACGGGCTATCGCATCTACCGCAATGGTACCCAGATAACCGATGCAGGCCCGACCGCGACATCTTTTAGCGATCCTAACGCGCCGAGAGGAACGAACTTGGTGTATGGATTGGAAGCCCACAATGACTATGGTGTCGCACCGCTAATTACGGTCTCCGTCCCAACCTGCGGTTAGCCAATTTGATAAAAATCCCTCCACAACGGAGGGATTTTTATTGCAGCCCCAGTTTTCTCAAGGCTTTATGGCCGGCGCTCGCACCGAAAGCTAAAAAAACCTCGCAAGTGGAATTAATGGCTACTGGCCTGGCGGAGTACAAAATCGGAAATTTTGGACTCCGGAAATCCAGCTGGAAAGATGCGAAATGAAAGTCGCATTACGGTTAATTTCGTCAATATGATGGAGATTTCGAAAGAATCCTTTAATTTCTAACATTAAATCGATAATTATTGGATATAATTAGTCTAATATTGCTCTTAGCATAATGATTCATTTTCAACCAGCCGGGCAGGATAAGTTATCACCTGCCCCCGGTTTTTGAGACGATGCGGATATCACCCACCTAGGGAGTTGGAATGGACAAGCAAACATATTTATTTTTGTATTATCAGATGGTGCTCATACGGCGCCTGGAAGAACGCGGTGCGGAACTATACCAGGCCGGGAAAATCGGTGGATTTATGCACCTGTATATCGGGCAGGAGGCGGTCAGCACCGGGTTGATCGCCGCACGACAGCCGCAGGACCGGGTCATCACGGCTTACCGTGACCATGGCGTGGCGATCAACTGTGGGATTTCGGTCAACCAGGTAATGGCCGAGCTGCTTGGTAAGGCCACCGGCATCTCGAAGGGCCGGGGCGGTTCCATGCATATGGCAGATGTGACGAAGAATTTTTGGGGCGGCCATGCCATCGTAGGGGCGCACTTGCCACTGGCTTCCGGGCTGGCACTGGGCGACAAATATGCAGGCCGGGATGGCGTGACGATCTGTATGTTCGGAGAAGGGGCCACCAATATAGGCTTTTTCCATGAAGCATTAAATCTGTCGAAGGTCTGGACGCTGCCCGTTTTATGGGTGTGCGAAAATAACCGCTACGGGATGGGAACGGATGTGGCGCGCGCCTCGGCAGTTTCTGAAATCCAGCAGAAGGCTGAAGGGTATGGCATGGAGCATGAACGGGTGGACGGGATGAATGTGCTGGCGGTTTACGAGGCAGCTAAAAAAGCCATCGAGACTGTCCGCAGCGGGTCAGGGCCGCGCATGCTTGAAATCATGACCTACCGCTTCCGCGGCCACTCAATGGGCGATCCGGAACGCTACCGCAAGCAGGAAGAAGTCAAAAAATGGGAAGAGCAAGACCCGATTGGCCTTTTTTGCGATTATCTAACATCTAATAAATATGCAACCTCTGAAGAACTCGACCAGATCGATGAGCGAGTCAAAGGAGAAGTTCAGAAGGCGGTCGAATTCGCCGAAGCCAGCCCGGAACCGGCCCTGGACACATTATTTGAAGATATTTACACGGAGGAGGCATAATTATGGCCCGCATTACCATGCGCGAAGCCATCTCCCAGGCCATGTGGGAGGAAATGGAACGCGACCCGAATGTCTTCATCCTGGGCGAGGAAGTGGGTGTGTGGGGGGGCTCCTATGCAGTTACCAAGGGCTTTTATGATCACTTCGGCGGAGAGCGTGTACGCGATACTCCCATTGCGGAGGCGGCCATTATCGGCGCGGCGATCGGGTCAGCCATGACCGGGCTGCGCCCGATTGCTGAACTGATGACGATCAACTTTGCCTTTGCGGCAATGGATCACATCGTCAATGAAGCCGCCAAGCTGCATTATATGTTCGGCGGGCAATTCGTCCTGCCGATGGTCATCCGGGCGGTGACCGGTGGCGGGCGTCAGTTGGGCGCCACGCATAGCCAGACCCCGGATGTCATTTTTGCACATTTTCCCGGGTTGAAGGTTGTTTCGCCCGGGACGCCGGAGGATGCCAAGGGCCTTTTGAAAGCCGCCATCCGTTCAAATGACCCGGTGCTGTTCCTCGAGCATGCCACCCTGTATCAGATGCGTGGCGAAGTGCCGGAAGGCGATTATGTCATCCCAATCGGCAAATCAAAAATCCAACGCCCTGGCAAGGATGTTACGATCGTGACCTATTCCAAAGGGTTGGAAATATCCATGAAAGCGGCAGATGAGCTTGCAAAAGGGGGTGTGGAGGCGGAAATCGTGGATTTGCGCTCGCTGCGCCCGCTGGATATGGAGCCGGTGATCGAGTCCTTCAAGAAGACCAACCGGGCAGTGGTGGTGGAGGAAGGGTGGAAATCGTTCGGCGTGGGCGCGGAAGTCTCGGCGCGCATCTATGAGCAGGCATTCGATTACGTGGACGCCCCGATCAGGCGGGTGGCTCAGAAGGAAGTGCCATTGCCGTATAACCGGACGCTGGAGCAATCAGCCCTGCCACAGGTGGAGGATGTGATCGCAGCTGTTAAGGAGGTGCTGTAATGGCTGATACCATCAATATGCCCAAACTGGGCTTCGACATGGCCGAAGGTACATTGGTCCGCTGGGCGAAGAAAGTAGGCGAGACCATTAGCAAAGGGGATGTGCTGGCCGAGATCGAAACGGACAAAGCCACAGTGGAAGTGGAGTTGTCTGCCAGCGGCGTGGTACGCAGACTGTTGGTGGATGAAGGCGCGGTTGTGCCGGTCAATTCGCCGATCGCGATTGTGGGGACGGCGGAGGAAGAGATTCCTGAATCAGGTAATAAGGTATCTGAACCTCAAGAGAAAACTGAGAAGACGCCAAATGAGTTAGGGAACAAGGAAGATGGGGCAAAGATCGGCAGTCAGCAGGTAGTGGCCAGCGGTTCGCAATCAGCAATCCCCAATCAGCAATCTTCAATGCTCAGAGCATCCCCATTGGCGAAGAATATTGCCCGAGAACGCAGCGTGGATTTGAGCCATATCCAGGGAAGCGGTCCGGGCGGGCGGATCGTGCGGCGGGATGTGGAGCAAGCGGTCAGCGGTCAGAAGTCAGCTGTCAGTGTACAAACAATGGCACAGCATCCTGCCTCTGCAGTGGATGAAACCGTCCCCATGAACAAATTGCGCCAGGCGATTGCCCGGCGGATGGCTGAATCCAAGACCAGCATCCCGCATTTTTACGTGAGCCACGAATACAAAATGGATGCGTTGATGGGACTGCGAAAGCAGCTAAATCAGATCATTCCGGAGAATGAAAAGCTCTCGGTCAACGATTTCATCGTCAAGGCGGCTGCTCAGACATTGCGCCAATTCCCGGCCCTGAATTCTTCGTTGAACGGGAACACCTATCTGCGGCACGGACAGGTCAACATCGGGATTGCCGTGTCGGTGGAAGGTGGATTGCTGACGATCGTCGCGCGCGAGGCGGACCAGAAGCCGCTGCGTCAGATCTCCGCCGAAGTTAAAGCCATGGCAGCACGCGTGCGCGAAGGCAAGGTCAAACCCGATGATATAGAGGGCTCAACCTTCTCCATCTCCAACATGGGTATGTATGATGTGGAAAATTTCGCGGCGATCATCAACCCACCCGAAGCGGCTATCCTGGCGGTTGGCTCGGCGCGCGAAGTGCCGGTGGTGGAGGATGGCGCGTTAAAGGTGGGCTGGCGAATGAAAGCCACCATCTCAGTGGATCATCGCGTCAGCGATGGCGTGGAGGCGGCCAAGTTCATGCAGGCGCTGGCAGTGTTCCTGGAAGAGCCGCTCCGGCTGGTTTTGTAAAAAAGTGCCCGGCACTTTCGATGTGCCGGGCTTTTGTTTAAGTTGGAATCAACTGGTGATAGATGGCCGCGGAAAGGGATGCGACGAGGGCAGGGGCTGCGTCTTTTTCGGATAAACCGCTGGTCAGGATGACTACGATATATGGGGAATGCTGTGGCGGGTAAACGATGGCGGCATCATGGTAGACCTTTTCAATCCAGCCGGTTTTATGGGCTACGGTGACCCCGGCGGGTAACTGAGCCGGGATACCTTCGTTAAAATGCTGCTGACACAAGATGGCGATCATTTCATCAGAGGCGGCCGGGCTTACCACGCTGCGCTTTGCCAGGCAGAGCAAGACCTGCATGAGACTGCGGGCAGTGGATGAGTTGTTCAGGCCGAGTTGATAGGCTTTTTTATCTTCCAGACCGCGCCGGAGCACCAGGTCTTTCGCCCCCAAGGCCTGCATAAAGCGGGTGACCCGCTCCGCTCTGACCTTTTCGATCAGCAGGTTGGTGGCCAGATTGCTGCTGAAGATGATCATACGCCGGGCCAGTTCGCGGAAGGATAGCTGTTCTCCGATCTGCTGATAAAGGTCAGTTTCCGAATCATCCTCTGGCAGTAAAGCATATTCGCTCTGGTTCGCCAGGCTGATAAAGGAATTCTTGATTGGTAATAGATCGTCGAGCGAGATTTCGCCTTGTGAGGCCTGATGGTAGACTTCCATCAGCACGGCCAGCTTGATGGTGCTGGCCGGATGAAAGGGCAGATCCGGCTTGACCAGGATCTGGTAGCCGGTGGAGAGATCGCAGATGGCCAGGCTGATTTGGACATTTGGATCAGAGTTGAGCAATTGTCGCAAGTCATTTCCTTGGTTGGGCATGCCAGTACCTTGTATATCAAATTATCATTTCCAGATTATGACTTCTTCATAATTTCAAGTGAGTCCGAAGTCTCCCTTACAGGGACGATGTGGAGACTTCGGACTTCGTATCAGTAGATTGAGCGAAGGCAGACAAGGGCGGACACGTGCCACTTTGTGGTACAGGTAGGTCAGCCCCTACGGTACGAGAGTAATCTCGCCGAAGGTGGTGGGGTCGGCGTAGGTGCGGGTGGAGGATGTGGAAAGCATGGACTTCTGGCCGATGTTGGGATCATCCGCATCGCTCAGGCTGACATTCATCCCGAAGACTGCCTTATCGCTGAGGTTAATGCCCTTGAGAACAGCCTTGGGATAGAAAACTTCCAGGATGTAGCCATCCGGGGTCTGAACCTGGGCTTGCTGGATCTTAATCGGCCCGGGTGCATCCGGTCCGTTGAACCAGGCATAGGCGGCCGGGGCCACCGATTTAAAATCACCGGCGGATACGCCGATCTGGTAATCATCCGCATTCATGGATTTCTTATCCCAGTCCTTCTCCAGTTGCGTGTCGAACTGCCACTCGACATAATCGCCATGCCACAGATTTTCGTCAGAAGCCTGCTGAACATGGATATCATCCACGACCTTGACAGCGAAATAGAGCCCATCCGGCGTCCAGCCGGCCCAGATCTGGCCGGATAGATCCTTGGGACCGCCCCAACTGGTGGAGGAAAGTTTATAGGCCAGGTGGGAAGCGTCATTTAGGGTAAAGGTCGGTTGGCCAGTCCAATCTTCCAGGCTACCATCAACCTTGATACCGCTGACTTTATGGATTTGGGCCTGGAAAGCACGCGGGACAACCACGGCGTTCGGGTCACGCGTGGGAACAAGGTGGGGGACGCCACCCTTCTGAAAGCCGGTCTGAATGGCAGCCAGCATATCGGGGTTACCCTGGCTTAATTCCCAGACCATGATACCGCCCAGGTTCTTGTCACGGGCGTAACCGGCCTTGGCGGCGATGGATTGGGGATCATCATAGCTGACGAATTGGGCAGTGTTGATGTTATACAGATAGGGCACCTGAGATTCGGTGTTCCAATAGCGTTTGTAGGAGGGCAGATAATCGCTCTTGATTTTTGTGTAACTTATCGCACCGCCCCAACTGGGGTAGACGCAGGCCTCGTATAACCCATTGTTGTTAAAACTGACCCCCACATAGTCGTAGCCATAGAATGGGACGCCCATAACCAGCTTGCTGGCTGGAATGCCGGCGGAAAGGTAATCCTGCACGACTGCATCATCATTCAGAGAGGAGTCGCCCGGATCCAGGCTGTCCTGATAGAGTGGGGCGTTGAAATTGGTCAGGGTATCCCAGGTGCCATGCAGGTCATAGGTCATCAGGTTGAGCCAGTCGAGATATTTGGCTATCTGGTCGCGCTCGTAGTGCTGGTCCTGGCCCGGCCCACCGGCTGCAGCGATGGTCAGGAGGTAGCGGGTGTGATTGGCGGAACCCAGCTGATCCAACTGGCGGCGAAATTCTGCCAGGAGCAGGGTAAAATTATGCTTATCTTCCGGGCGCCCCTTGGTCAGACCGCCGCTGACCGGAAGCTCCCAGTCGATGTCGATGCCATCAAAAACGCCCTTGTAGGTGTTGAAATACAAGTCAATACAGGATGAGACAAAGGCTTTGCGGGAAGTATCCGTGAGGGCGGCGTTGGAGAAATTTCCCGACCATGAATAGCCGCCGATCGAGATGAACACCCTAAGGTATGGATACTTTGCCTTCAGCTCCAGCAACTGATTGAAGGTGCCATGGAAAAGGGTGGCATTTGAATCTGCCACGCCGCTGACACTTTCCGCGGCGCTATAGAGGCGCTGGACATCGGCAGCCGGATCGCCGAGCTGGCATGTTCCTGTGGCGGTGATATTGGAAAAAGCATAATTGATATGGGTGAGCTGATTCGCGGGGATATCCGATACGAGATAACCCCCGGCAGGCGCCCACTCGGCAAAGTAGCCGACCACGCGTTTACCCGGGGTGAGACCGACAGGGAGAGCAGGCTGGCAGGCCGAGAGGCAAATGCTCAAGACGAAGACAAATGCTACCCCCAAAGAGAAGAAGTTTTTTCTTGCCATATCAATTCCTTTCATGGGAAGTGCCTGGAGGTTTTGTGCCCGATCTCCGGAAAATAATGCTGGCGACTCTCCTAAAAGGGTGCTGCGCGAAGTACACCGCCTGGAGCACAAAAGGAAGGTCAAGAGCTGATCCACCAATCTACGCCAATTCCTGTTAATTTTAGAAAAGATCATTGGAAATTTATGGGGATCATTGAACAGTTAATGAATAATAGATGTTCTGCCAAGCCACCATAGTATATTGGTGATCACGGTATTGTCAAGAAAATTCTGGGCTGGAATAGCAAACCAGGTCAGCGCAGGTCGCGGCCGCCGTTGACATCGACCGTCGCGCCGGTCATGAAGCTGTTCAGCGGGCTGGACAGGAAGACAATGACCTGGGCAATCTCCTCGGGGGTGGCAAAGCGCTGCAGAAGCATCTTATTTTTGGCGTAATCGGGCTCAAGGGCGGCGATGGTTTCAATGCCCATGGGCGTCATGGTTAGACCGGGGGTGACGCAGTTGACGCGGATGCGCGGGGCCAGGGCGCGGGCAGCGCTCTTGCCCAGGTTGACCAGCCCGGCTTTGGCCGCGGCATAGTGAGCCTGGTGGGCAACACCAGTCTGGGAGGAGACACTGGAAACCAGAACGACCGCGCTACCATCCAGAAGGAGAGGAGTTAGCGCTTGCAGTACGTAGAAAGCGCCATTCAGGTTAACCGCCAGTACTCGCTGCCATTCTTCAGGGGTGATCTCTGCGAAGGCGGTATGCAGGCTTAACCCGGCGCAGAGCACCAAGGCATCCAACCTGTGGATTTCGGGCGGCAGGGCTGCAAGGGCGGCTTTCACGTTGGCGGGATCGCTGATATCCATCGGGCAGAGCCAGGCGTGGCGAGCATTTGCCCGCACCCGGGCGGCGGTGGCTTCGGCGCCGGCGGTGTTGCTGCCATATGAGATCACCAAATGCGCGCCTTCGGCAGAGAAGATCCGGGCGGCGGCGGCGCCGATGCCGCTGGATGCGCCGGTGATGAAGACGGTTTTATCGTGAAGATGAAGATCCATCAGTTCCCTTATTCCATTTTATTTTTGTGTGCGAAGTGGATTTACGGCCGGAAGTATAGCACGGGTTGGAAAAACCGGATTTTTGCGGGTGGGTGCGACTTTTTTTGCCGAAACAAAGAGGATCAATTCTCAAGAACAGGGGGGCGAGGGGAAAAGGGTTTAATTGCAGATTCCGGGCTATTCTGGCGTTTTAGAGCAGGGAGGCGCAGCGGTGGAGTGGCAAGAAGCGATTTGGAATAATTGTTCCGTGGGAAAAGGGCTTAAAAATGCAGTTTTTGGCCATTTGGAGGCAATTTTTATTGTTTTCTTGGCGGGATGGGGTATGGTCACGCCTTCAAGGCGACCGTATGATGCCTTGCTCGGCGAGGTGAGATGTTTGATCCGGTTTGTACGAATAGTTACTGGTTTTACAGACATTTATAGACACTGCCAATTGACCAGTTTTCGTACAGGTTGGACCTGTACCGGGCGAACTACAACGCCCTGTATTCCACGGGCGAAAGCCGATGGAAGTCCTTTGCGCAGAATGTTGTAAGAGCCATTGATGTCGGCGTGGATCGGTAAACCCTGGGTTGAGACAAATTCGCCGCGTTTGACCCGTCGACCGCAATATTGGGCATGCTTGCGGATGGGCTCCAGATCCAGGAAGGAGCATTTGGAGGTATACCCTTCTTCCTGGACGATCACCTTAATCCCGGCCAGTTGGGCCTTGTAGGTCAGCATGTGGATGAAGGTCGAATGGGGAATGGCAACGAAGTTCTGGTTGTTGACGGAGCCGATCTCCACATTTTGTTTCCAGCCCTGGTTGTGTCCGATGATCAAAGTACCAAGACGTTCGGACACCATCCAGTCCACAATATACCGGCTGGCCCAATGCAAATAGTGCTTGATCTTGCGGTTGCGCTTGTTGGTCAGAGCCGTGAGATGGTGGGAGGTGTGCTGTCCCCTGGGTAGGAGAGCCTGCAGGTCAGCCTTCAGTTTGTTGTAGTAGGCGTTGACACTTTTGAGCGGTCTGCCGTTAACCAGAAAGGGGGTGATGCCCGCTTTGTTTGAGGTTACAGCCGCAAGGATGTCAATGCCCAGGTCGAGACTGGCCGCCCAGGCAGGGTTGAGGTCGTTCTGGGTGGGGGAGAGGGGGATAACGGAATAGATCACTTCGACGACATAGTGGGATGCATGCGGAACGATCCGAACTTGCTTGACCTCCTTTTTCTTTGTTTGGATGACTATATCCAATTGCGATGGGCAGATCCGGCCTTCCTTCAAAGCCGGCCGGCTGATCGCCTGGCGAGTGTAGACCAGCAGATTGCGTCCGTCTGTTTTGGGCTTGTAGTGCGGCAGTTTCGGCCGGCCGGTAAATTTATCCGGGCATTGCTGGTAGGCAGAATGCGCCTTCCAGAATGTGTCCCAGGCACCGCAGACCTGCCGCACAGTCCATTGGGCCACCTTGGCGGGTAGCGCCCGGAACTCGGGCGTGTCTTTCAGCATGTGAGCCAATTTTGCATAGGTGGGAACAGGCTCATGCTTGAAGAAACTCTGGCGGAGAATGTAAAGGGCGGCATTGTAGAGGTTCTTGGATGCAAAACAGGCCGGATCGATCACGGCGAATCGGGTGTCCTCTCGATCAATGATGTGCTGCTCCACCAGTTGCATGCCCTCATTAATAGCACAAATGTTCTTATTTGTCAATCCTTGTTCGCAAACTGTATGATCGTATTCGATACCTGGCCGGTGCTATACTTTGCCGGCGGTATGGCACAACCGATAATTCACTGGCAAGGACAGCGCAGTGAGGTTGTGATTCAGCGCCAAAGCTTCGTCATTCATTTGGCTAAAAAGTATAAGGAAAACCCAGTCCATGACAATTAATAATGAGCAAGAAGGAAAGTCAACAGGGGAGATGCCCAGGAAGCGGCACCAGATGGCGGTGTGGTTTGGTGTGATTGGAATAACGTTTGTGGTTATATTGGGAATTTTGCTGTTGAATTCGAAAGCACTTGAGATCGTTGGAATCGGGATATTGCTGGTGCTGGTCTTGTTACGAGGTGCTCCTGGATTCTTCAATAAAAAAGCAGGTAAAAAGGTGAAAGATGAACAGGCAATCCCAGGCGAACAAGAGGCAGCAAAAGACACGCAAGACTAACGCCATGAATAAACAATCAAGGCTACATGAATAAATTTATGAGAGGCTGCTGAATTTGAATTATGAAACAGTCATTTCAGCGCTGGAGTAAACGTGCCGGGGAACTTAAGACAGAAATCTATGCCATCTACCTGGCATATAAACATCCCAGAGTTCCCTGGTATGGAAAAATATTGGCTGCCAGTATTGTGGCGTATGCTTTAAGTCCCATCGATCTTATTCCTGACTTTATCCCTATCCTGGGCTATTTGGATGATCTGATAGTGATCCCAACGGGAATTTCAATCGTAAGAAAAATGATTCCAGCGGATGTGCTGGTTGAGTGCAGGGAAAAGGCAACGCTGGAATTGGGTTCGGGTAAAACGACTAATTGGGCAGCCGCTATCATAATCGTAATTATCTGGCTGCTCGTGGCGGTTGGAGTTGTAGTCCTTTTATTGCGCATATTCAGGGTGGTCAAATGAGCTCAACCACGACTTTATCAGAGGAATGCTCCACGATTCCCTTGGTTTACCAAAGCTTCCGAGGTTTTTAAAAACCCGGAAGCCTGTTTTCGTTCGCCCAATGTAAAATGGCCAGTCTTGATTAAAAATCACTCATAGAAGTGTCAGGCAACTGTAGGGGGAACGTAGGCAGGGCGTCAAGCAGAATTTTGACCGGGATGATACTATCAGGTGCGTAAGGCGTTTCTCTTCTCCTCCTTTCAAGAGAGCCGGGGCCGGCGTCCCCGGCTCTCGCGATTCTATCCATTGCTTATTTTGTCAACCAGATCGCCTGATCACTCTGGTCGGCGCTGGGAAAAAGCTAACTTGTGCACCCGAAGCCATGGAGGAGATCGTGTCGTAGTTACCAAAGCACACATCCAGGGTCTGCTTCTGGTCAGGCAGAACTTTAATGTCTGTCGCCACATCCTGGCAGGCGGAATTCATAAAAATTCCAGAACCAAATGGGGGAACCATCTGCCAGACGAAATGGAGTAAACGGAGGGTTGACTGATGTGGTGGGTGTTTCCAATCCGGCAGCCGTTATATAAGCATGATGGTCCGTTCGGGTAAATGTTCCAGCGCGGGCGCTACAGTAGCCAGCGGAACCACAAATCCCAACGAGGATTATGGCTTCTTCCTCAGCCCGGGTACCTATTGTGTTACTGCAGCCACGCCGTCTTCCCACCAGACTTCTCCCCAAACCGTTAATGTGTTGGCCGGTACCATCGTGAATAAAATCAATTGCTTTTTATACCAGTTCCCAGGGTAGAGGCAACCAGGGATTTTAGGAAATAAGCAAGGAAGCAGTCCGAGCTGGGTGTGCATTGCATGCCCAATTCTATGCGACTTTTACAGGCGAGCTGGTAAAAACTATGGTTAATTTTTGATCTATTCTACAAATCTCTTTTGTCCCTATCCTTTTGAGGCGGGGTAACCGGTTTGATGCGGAGAATATTTCTCTTAAGGGGGCAAATAACCACCTGAGAGGCATTGACCAATCATTGTTCATTTCTAAATAAATCCGAAGCCTGGAGACTTCGGACTCCACAATGCCTGGATTTCTAACGTCCTTCTTATTGACGCCCAACTGATGGGCATGGTATCATTATTCCCAATAGATTAGCACTCTCAAGGTGAGAGTGCTAAAAAATAGAAACCAATCCGAAAATGAATGACTTGACCGAAAGACAACGCATCCTTCTGACCCTGGTGGTGCGTGATTACATTGAAACTGCCGAGCCGGTCGGCTCCAAAACGATTGTCGAGCGCTATAAACTCGATATGAGTACGGCAACCGTGCGTAACGAGATGGCCGCGCTGACCGAGATGGGTTACCTGCGCCAGCCGCATACCTCGGCGGGGCGCGTACCGACCGAAGAAGGCTACCGCTATTTCGTCACGCACGTGGTCTACCAGGCCGATCTGCCTGGATCGGCGCGCGATACCATCTCACACCAGTTCTACCAGGCTCGCCAGGATGTGGAGCAATGGATGCCCCTGGCAGCGTCCATCCTGGCGCACCACAGCCGGGCGGCCTCGATCGTTACCGCGCCACACTCCGAACGTTCGCATTACAAACATGTCGAACTGATCGCAACGCAGGGACGGCAGGTGCTGATGGTGCTGGTGATGACCGGCGGGGAGGTCAGCCAGCAAATTTTAACACTGGCCGAGCCGGTACGGCAGGAACACCTGTCACTGGCAGCCGACCGGTTGAACCAGATCTGCCTTGGTAAAACGACCGAGGAGATCGCCGCCTTACCGCCGCGCAGCGACAGCCTCGAGAAAGACATCCTGACGCTGGTGTTACAGGATATGAACCACAGCGAGCAACGCGTCTCGGGCGAAATCTACCTGGATGGGCTGACCAACGTGCTATCCGAGCCGGAATTCCTGGAATCTACCGACGCCAGGCGGGCGGTGCGCCTGTTCGAGGAGCGCTCGCTGTTGCAGGACCTGCTGGCCCGCACCACCAACAACGCCACCGTGGGCGGCGTGCAGGTGTTGATTGGCGGCGAAGGCAAATGGGAAGACTTGAAAGAATGTTCGGTGGTACTGGCGCGTTATGGCATTCCCGGCCTGGTGACAGGCACGCTGGGTGTATTTGGCCCGATGCGCATGCCGTATGGCCGTACCATCCCGACTGTACGATTTATGGCTGATCTATTGAGCAGCCTGGTATCTGAAACAATGGTAGGAGATGAAAATGAGCAGTAAAAAAATACACAATGATGGCGCTGAGGCGGAAAACAGCATGGAGAAGATGGAAAACTCCGCACACGAAACGGTCGAACAGGCCCCCGCTGAGACGAGCGCTCTGGCTGAACTCGAAAGCCAACTGGCAGAAGCGCGTGCACAGGCGGCCGAATACAAGGATGGCTGGCAGCGTTCGGTAGCCGAATTCCAGAACTATCGGCGGCGGGTGGATGCTGACAAGGCCGAAACCTACCAGTCTGCGGTTGGCGGTATCATCAAACGCTACCTGCCGGTACTGGACGATATGGAGCGCGCCATGCAGGCACGCCCTGCTAATCTGGCCTGGGCGGATGGGGTGGAGTTAATCTGCCGGAAACTGCAGTCCATTCTGGAAGCTGAAGGACTAAAGAGGATCGAAGCCGAAGGGCAGAAATTCGACCCGAACATCCATGAAGCCATCGCTCAAGAACCGGTCGACGGTATGGAGAGCGGCACAGTCATTGCAGTGGTACGGAATGGTTATATGCTGGGCGACCGAGTCATCCGCCCGGCGATGGTGAGGGTGGCACAGTAAGAAATAAGAATTAATCACGATCCCTCAGAAGAGCACCGAGGGACAAGCGGCCACGAAGGCACACAGAAGAAAACAAAAGAACAAAAAAGCAAGAAAAATTTTCTTGGAGAAATCATTTATGTCAAAAATCATTGGAATCGATTTGGGAACAACCAACTCTGTCGGCGCGGTCATGCAGGGCAGCGAACCGGTTGTGATCTCCTCCTCGGAGGGGGAACGGCTGGTGCCTTCGGTGGTGGCGATCAACAAGAACCACGAGCGGCTGGTGGGTCGGGTGGCGCGTAACCAGGGCATCGTCAACTCGCAGAACACCATCTTTTCCATCAAGCGCTTCATGGGCCGAAAATACGAAGACGCGGAAGTGCAGCGGACACTGCCGCGCATCCCTTACACGGCTCTACCCTCCGAAAACGGGGATGTATGCGTCAAAATGGATGGCAAGGAATACTCCCCGCCGGAAGTTTCAGCCATGATTCTGGCCAAGATCAAGCGGGATGCCGAAGCTTACCTGGGCGAACCGGTCACGCAGGCGGTCATCACCGTACCGGCTTATTTCAACGATGCCCAGCGCAACGCCACCAAGGATGCTGGCAAGATCGCTGGCCTGGAAGTGCTGCGGATCATTAATGAGCCGACGGCTTCCTCGCTGGCTTATGGATTGGACAAGAAGGCCAACGAGATCATTGCGGTATATGACCTGGGCGGCGGCACGTTCGATATTTCCATCCTGGATGTTGGCGAAGGCGTCTTCCAGGTGCGTTCCACCAACGGGAATACCTTCCTGGGCGGGGATGATTTCGACCAGCGCATCATGGATTATTTCATCCAGGAATTCCAAAAAGAGAACGGGATCGATCTGCGATCGGATAAGCAAGCCTTGCAGCGCTTACGTGAGGCAGCCGAAAAAGCCAAGATCGAACTTTCGACCATGCTGCAGACCGAAGTCAATCTGCCTTACCTGACCGCGGATGCCTCGGGGCCGAAGCACCTGGTCATGACCATGACACGTTCCAAGCTGGAACAACTGACGGGTGACCTGGTAGAGGGAACGCTGGTGCCGCTCAAACAAGCCCTGGCGGATGCGGATTTGAAAGCCTCGGATATCAACGAGATCGTGATGGTGGGGGGCATGACGCGCATGCCGGCCGTGCAGAATGCCGTTCGCAGTTTCTTTAACAAGGAACCGCATAAGGGCGTCAACCCCGATGAAGTGGTGGCAATTGGCGCGGCCATCCAGGCGGGCGTGCTGGGTGGTGACGTAAAAGATATCCTGCTGCTGGATGTTACACCCCTGACGCTTTCCATCGAGACATTGGGGGGGGTGGCCACACCGCAGATCGAGCGGAATACCACCATCCCGACCCGGAAGAGCCAGGTTTTTTCGACCGCCTCCGACAGCCAGACACAGGTAGAAATCCACGTGCTGCAGGGTGAGCGCCCGATGGCTCTGGATAACAAGAGCCTGGGCAAGTTCATCCTGGACGGCATCCCCCCGGCGCCGCGCGGAATTCCGCAGATCGAAGTGACCTTTGACATCGATGCCAATGGCATCCTGAAAGTCACCGCAGCTGATAAGGCCTCGGGCCGGTCACAGCACATTACCATTACGGCTTCGTCCGGTCTGGCAAAGGATGAAGTGGAACGCATGCGCAAGGAAGCCGAGGCACACGCCGCGGATGATAAGAAGCGGCGTGACCTGATCGAGGCAAAAAACACGGCCGACAACTCCGTTTATGGCGCTGAGAAGGTGCTGAGCGATCTGGGCGACAAGGTGCCGGCAGAGATCAAGGCGGAAGTGCAGGCGGCCGTGGCGGAGGTGAAGAAATTAAAGGATGGCGAGGATGAACCGGCCATCCGTAAAGCAGTGGATGCGCTCAGCCAGGTAGTCCAGAAAGTAGGCGCAGCCGCCTACCAGGCCAAACCGGCCGATGGGCCTGAGCCTGAGCAGAAACCTGCTGATGACAATGTGGTGGATGGTGAAGTAAAAGATTAGTTATATAGACAGATAGTCTTATAAGCAGATAGGTGATCTACCTATGAGACTATCTGTCTTCCAGACATTAATTTAACTATTTATCCGAAAATTATTGAATAACTGTATTGAGAGTGTGTGCGGCAGAGCCGCACACACTCTCAATACAACCTTCTCCTGAATTTTCGGATAGAATTCTAAGTGATGTATGACGATAACCTACCAGGGAAAGATCACTCCTTCGGATGTTCGAAAAGCCATATTCAGAAACTATGCAAAGTTCCGTTTCGGGCTTTCGGCTGTTCTGATCGGATTGGCGATCGTATGGATCGTTTATTCGATCATAAAGTTTCCTGTCACCCAAAGTGGGATACTTTTTGGGGCAGCAGTCCTGATAATCGCCAGCATGGATCTGTGGCTTCCGTTTTTATATGCCCAAAGAACCAACCAGGCAGGCAGTATTTACCGCCACCCGATCCAGGGAACGGCCGACGAAAACGGAATCACGGTTGAAAATGATGAAATAAAAATAGAACCTGCCTGGAGCGTATTTACCCGCTATAAAACCTTTGATGAGATGGTGTTGCTATATCGTGGTAAAAGCGGCATGATCATATTGACATTGGGTCTCTTTGCGAACAAACAAGAATGGCAGAATTTTAAGGATCTTGTGAAAACGAAGATATCCATGAACATAAAGTAGTGTTATAGGATTGATAATTACCAATGAGTAATCGCGATTTTTACGAAGTGCTTGGCATTCAGAAGAATGCATCCACGGACGATATCAAGTCGGCCTTCCGCAAGCTGGCGCGCCTGTACCACCCGGATGTGAGCAAGGAACCGGATGCAGAGGAAAAATTCAAGGAAATCAATGAAGCCTATGGGGTCCTTTCGGACCCGCAGAAGCGCGCCCGCTACGACCAGTATGGCCGGGCGGGCCTGGGTGAAATGGGCGGCATGCCCGATTACGCCACTATGGATTTCAACGATATCTTCGAGGAAATCCTGGGCGGCTTCGGGTTCGGTGGTTTTGGCGGGGGCGGAGGCAAGTCGCGCCGCCCGCACCGGGGACGCGACCTGCAAGTGCACGTGGACCTGAGCTTTGAAGAAGCCGTTTTCGGCGTTGAGAAGACGGTCGAACTGACGCGCAACGAAGCCTGTGGCACCTGCCACGGCTCGGGAGCGGAACCAGGCACCAGCCCGGTGCGCTGCAGCACATGCGGTGGGCGCGGCGAAGTGCGCCAGGTGCGCCAGACCATTTTCGGTTCGATGATGCAATCGGGGCCATGCCCCACCTGCGGCGGACGCGGGGAGGTCATTTCAACCCCCTGCCATACCTGCCGGGGGCAGGGACAGGAGCGCAAAACGGTCAAGAAGGTGGTGCCGATCCCGGCGGGTGTGGATAACGGCAACCAGATCCGCCTGGCCGGGGAAGGCGAACCAGGGATTAATGGCGGGCCCCAGGGTAACCTGTACCTGGTGGTGAATGTGCAACCGCACCAGTTTTTCAAACGGCGCGAGAATGATATTTTGTTGAACCTGGATATTAACATTGCCCAGGCCGTGCTGGGCGCGGAAGTGGAAGTACCGACGGTAAGTGGCAAGGAAAAACTAAAAATCCCGGCCGGTACGCAGCCGGGCAAGATCTTCACTTTGAAAGCCCGCGGAGTGCCGTACATCCGCAAATCGGGGCGCGGCGACGAACTGGTGATCGTCAATGTGGATATCCCCTCCAAACTGACCAGGGAACAAAAAGAGCTGTTCGAGAAACTATCTGCGACATTGGGAACGGCCGTCAAGCCGAAGGAGAAGGGTTTCATCGACTGGCTGAATGATGCGCTGGGAGGCTAACGCGGCGTTGGATCCGATCAACCCGGAGCAAATCAAATGCGTGGTGTTCGACTTCGGCTTTACGCTTTCGCCGGATTATTATTTTAATGTCACGCCGCCGGGCTGCCCGGAATGGCATGCGGTCATTCAAAAGGAAATTTTTGGGGAAGCAGCCATTGTAAATCCCTGGATGAAAGGGGAATTGAGTAGCCTGGATATTGCCCGGATACTCTCAAGATATTTTCCACTGGATATCCCGACGATCGCGGCAACAATGGATCAAGGCTGCCAGCGCCTGCACTTCAACCAGGCAGTCTGGGATTTTGCGTTTGTCCAAAAAGCTGCCGGCCGGAAGACGGCCCTGGTGACGGATAACATGGATGTATTCAGCAAAGTAGTGGTTCCATGCCATGGTTTGGAGGCCCTTTTTGATGTGATCCTGAATTCAGCCGATTTCCACGAAATCCGCAAGGAACTGCTCTGGCCGATCGCGTTCGAGCGGCTGGGAGGCGGGATAAGGTACGCCAACAGCCTGTTGATCGAAGATGGTGAAACCGAGCCGGCCATGTTCCGGGCGTTGGGCGGCCTGGCCCACCAATATACCGACGATAAAGCGTTCATAGCGTGGCTGGATTCCATCCATTGGAGCAGGCAGCCATGACTAGGGTCCTTCTGAGAATCTGGCGGCTGATGCCCCCGTGGATGGAGCGAATTGCCTCGGCCATTGTAAGGCCGAAGTTCCAGGTGGCCGCCGGGGCGATCATCCTGAACGAGCAAGGCCAGCTGCTATTATGCGAACACACCTACCGCCGCCAGTATCCCTGGGGACTGCCGGGTGGAGGCATTCATTTCGGGGAGGAGCCGGCCGAAGCCGTGCAGCGTGAACTGCGTGAGGAGACCGGCCTGTCGATGCAGGCGGCCAGGCTGCTGATGGTTGAGAACTCCAGAGAAGCCCACAGGATGGCTCTGACCTTTTTGTGCAGCGGCATCGGCGGAAAGTTCATCCCAAGCGATGAAGTATCGGCGATCCGGTATTTCGATATTGAGTTTCTGCCAGAGCTCTCACGGGAGCAGCAGGCAACCATTGATAAAGCCCTGGAAATCCTGAAAACAGAAAATTAAACACGTAGGATATAAGGGTAACAAAGGAAATGCAAAAAACAAAAGCTTCCTTGCCGTTTGTGTCCGTTGTAGCCTTTGTGTTTGAGTTATTTTATGAACGTAAGAATTTAAATTCTGAATCGAGATGAGCATATGAACTGGGTAGAAGTTTCCCTGACTGTGAATGGCGAACTGGCCGAGGCGGTGGCGGATGTGCTGGCGCGCAGCGCGCCGAACGGCGTGACCACCGAGCAGTCCGTGGATTATTTCGGCGACGAGGATGAAGGCACGCCGATCGGACCGATCACGGTTCGGGCTTACCTGCCGGCGGATGAGAAGCTGGAAGAGACGCGCCAGAAATTAGAAGAGGGCCTGTTTTACCTTGGCATGATCCGGCCCCTGCCAGCAGCATCTTATACCCCGATTGCAGACCAAAATTGGATGGAAGCCTGGAAGGAACACTATCATCCCATCCCGGTGGGAAATAAACTTATTATTGTGCCGGCCTGGTTGGACTCTCCGGATTCTGCACGTGTACCGATCAAGATCGACCCTGGCATGGCGTTCGGCACCGGCACGCATCCATCCACCCAGCTTTGCCTGGAATTCATCGAGGAAACCTGCGAAGCCCTGCCGGAAGCAGAGCGAGCCGGTCTGAATGTCATCGATGTGGGCTGCGGGTCCGGAATCCTGTCCATCGGCGCGCTGAAGCTGGGGATGGGCTTTGCCCTGGGGGTGGATATCGAGGAAGCCTCGGTGAAGGCCAGCCGGGAAAACGCTGATACCAATGGGATCGCTCCGGAGCGCTTCGCGATCGGGCTGGGCTCGGTGACGGAGATCCTGGAGGACAAATTCCCCATCAAAAAAGCGCACCTGGTGCTGGCGAACATCCTGGCTCCGATCATCATCCGCCTGTTTGGGATGGGCCTGGCGGAGTTGGTGGCTCCGGGAGGGGTATTGGTACTGGCTGGAATACTAGCAGAACAAGCCGAGGCGGTGCAGGATTCGGCAGAGCAGCACAGACTTAAGTTTATGGAGAAACGCCAAGATGGGGATTGGGTGGCATTAAAGTGCCAGCGTTCGCTTGATTAAAGAGTACCGCGAAAAATAGATTTAACCTGAGATTACCAGAGATAAACAGTGATTTTGTTTGATGAATGGGCAAAACGCCGTCTTTCTATCCTCGGCCAGATATTCCCATAATACAGATACAGGAACTTCCTAACTCGTAAAAAAAGTCTCTAAGGGATATGGGTTTTGTGCTATCATTCAGGCAGGATGAACTCACGGCGGCGACTGGTTTATTACCTCCTGATCAATGTGTTTGTGTCCGCCCTGGTGGCGGGGTCGATCATTTTTTATTATGATCGCAACCACCACGTGGAATGCCCGGCCGCGCTGGCACCTGCAACGGTTGCGCCGGGAACGAGCACCATCCAGGTAAGCATGGTCGGTGTTGTCGGTGCAGGGAATCTCTCGGATGAGCGGATCATCATCCAGAACAATGGCGCCCAAGAGTTGGATTTGACCGGCTGGTCCCTGACTGATAACCATGGCAATTCCTATACTTTCCCGAAGTTAACCCTCTTCCCAGGCGTTAAAGTGAATTTACATACCAACGCAGGGCAAGATACGCCATCAGATCTGTACTGGAGCCGATTGGCCCCGGTCTGGAGCTCGGGAGAACTGGCGGCGTTGTACGATACCCAAAACATTGCGCGGGCGTTCTACCGAATACCGTAGCGAAATGATTAATGCAGAATGATGAATGTTGATGGGCTAGAGTTGATATGACCAAAGCGCTGTACAACAAATGGCGGCCTCAGAAGTGGGATGAAGTGGTGGGGCAGCAGCACATTATCCAGACATTGCGGAACGCCGTGATCGGCGGCCGGGTGGCGCATGCCTACCTGTTTGCGGGCCCGCGCGGAACCGGCAAGACCACCGCGGCGCGTTTGCTGGCGAAAGCGGTCAACTGCCTGGATCCGGACCTGGCTCGCCGTCCCTGCAACACGTGCGCCCATTGCGTGGCCGTCAACGAGGGGCGCTTCCTGGACCTGATCGAGATCGATGCCGCATCCAACACGTCTGTTGAAGATGTGCGGGATTTGCGCGATAAGATCAATTTCTCGCCCAACCAGGGACAATTCAAGGTTTATATCATCGACGAAGTACACATGCTTTCCACGGCGGCGTTCAATGCGCTGCTGAAAACGCTGGAAGAGCCACCTGCCCATGCCATTTTCATCCTGGCCACCACCGAGATCCATAAGATCCCGGCAACGGTGCTTTCACGCTGCCAGCGGCACGAGTTCCGGCGGGTACCGGTGGACGATATCGTCGGACAATTGAAACGGATCGCCGAATCAGAAGAACTGAAGGCCGAACCGGAAGCGTTGACGCTGATCGCGCGCCAGTCGGCAGGCGGGATGCGGGATGCCATTTCGTTGCTGGATCAAATGGCTTCAACCGGCAAGGAAATCACATTGGACCTGACCCAAAGCGTGCTCGGGACGGCCACCAGCCAGACGGTGATTGGAATGGTCGAGGCGGTGCTGGAAAGGAATCCGGCGGCCGGGATGGATGCGATCCACACGGCGCTGGATGCCGGCAGCGACCCACGCCTGCTGGCGCGCCAACTGGTGGATTATCTGCGGGCGTTGCTGCTGATCCAGATGGGAAATAGTTCCCAGGTGGACCTGGCGGCCGATACACGTACACAGGCAGAAAAACACGCCAGGGCGTTTTCCGGGGTGGATGTGCTACATATGATCAAATCCTTCAACGCGGCCGCTACCGACCTGCGAGGGGGCTGGCAGCCATCCCTGTCCCTGGAGCTGGCGCTGGCCGAAGTGATGGAATTGAGGCAGAGGGAGACCGGGGATGCGGGCGCGAGGAGGCCGATTGCACAAGCGGCCGACAGACCGACTGTAAAAGCAGCCGAAAAACCGGCCATTAAGGCGATTGACAGGCCAACCCAAAAGATAGCTGACGAGCGGGAAAGTAAACCCATTGAAAGACCGGTTATCAAAGCATCCGAAAAGCAGGCCTTAAAAACGGTCGAGAATCCGGCAGAGAAAACAATGCAGGCGCCTGCGCCGGAAGCTGAAAAGCCGGGTGAGGCATCCAGCGGAATCAGCCTCGAGCAATTGATCAAGTCCTGGAAACAGATCAGGGCTCAGATCAAGCCGCAAAGTCTATCGCTGGACGGATTGCTAAATTCCTGCCGGTTGCTGGAAGTCAAGAATGGCGCATTAGTAATCGGATTTGCAAGCGAAGTGCTGCGATCCAAAGTGGATACGGCGGAAATGAAAGAAATCACACGCAGGGCAATCCTGGAAGTATGCGGAGCTGACCTTGCGATAAAATGTGTAGTAACAAATGCCAAACAAGCCACTCCGCCGAACGTGAAGGCGGATGGCATGGTCGCCGCAGCGCTCAAGCATGGCGGCGAAATCGTAGATACACAGGAGTAGCCATGGCAAAAGGTTTTAATCGCCCGGCCGGCGGCGGGGGACAAGCCGGAATGATGCAACAACTCCAACGGCTTCAGCAGCAAATGGCTGAAACGCAGGAACAACTGGCATTGGAAAGCGTCAGCGCAACCGCCGGCGGCGGTGCGGTGAAGGTGACGATGAGCGGGGACCAGAAATGCCAGGGGGTGGAGATCTCTGCAGACCTGTTAAAAGATGCGGATGCAGAAATGCTGCAGGACCTGGTATTGACGGCGGTCAACCTGGCGTTGGACAAATCGCGCGAACTGCAAGAGCAGAGGATGGGGCCGCTGACGAGCGGGTTGCCATTCTAAGAGTGCCAGGGGCCAAAAAGTGGCACGTGCCATGTGTTTTAGTGTCACCGATACGAGCCGAAACTGGCATGTGTGCATTTTCGCTTTACCATTAACATGATACGAACACCTGACACTGTAAAACCTTCCCTTCCATAGGAACACATTATGCTTCCCGATCCCATCCAAAACCTGGTGCTGGCGCTGGAACGCTTGCCCGGCATCGGCCCGAAAACGGCTTCACGGCTGGCATTCTTCCTGTTGCGTGCCCCGGAGGAAGTTTCAGGCAGCCTGGCGGAGGCGTTGACGGATATCAAGACACGCATCGCTTTCTGCCAGGAATGTTTCAACATCACCACGGCCGGGCGGACGCGTTGCGAGATCTGTGAGAGCAGCCAGCGGGATGGCTCGACCATCTGTGTGGTGGAAGAACCGTTGGATGTGCTGGCCTTTGAACGCATTGGCGCGTATAAGGGGAAGTACCATATCTTGCAAGGGGTGCTTTCGCCGATCGAAGGGATCAATCCGGATGATCTGAAGATCAGGGCCTTGCTGGAACGGATCCAGCGCGGCGGCGTGAAGGAAGTGATCCTGGCGACCAACCCGTCCATGGAGGGGGAAGCGACCGCCCAGTACCTGCATCCACGCCTGCAAGCGCTGGGTGTGCGGGTGACACGGCTGGCGCGCGGGCTGCCAGTCGGCGGCGATCTGGAATATGCCGACCAGAATACTTTGCTGCGGGCCCTGTCGGGGCGGCAGGAGATGGAATAAAACCCTCACTCCACCATCTCCCGATAGGATGGGGAATATTGCATAATGTAACCGCCTTTTTACCCAGGTGAGGAAAGATCAAAACTCGAACCTTAAAGAATCCAAATTGGTCTAGGAATTGCTTGACAAGTTAGCTCGGATGCGTATAATAGGCGAGCAAGTAAGAAGTCCCCACGAAGATCTAGCAAGAAGCAGATCTGTTTACAACAGAGTAAACGTCTCACGTCAGAGAAACACAGCAGCAAACGTTGCTGCCTGGCGAGCCGATGTTGGAAGAAAAACATCGGTTGTTTTTGTCTCTCTGACCCTTGACGGGGATGAAGCTCGCGGGTAGAATACAGCCCGCTAAGTTTAACAGGACCTTAACAACTGAAAAGTGATAGGAAGTAAGCCTGTCGTTCTTTTCCGTAACTTTACATCTCGCAAGAGATGATTTTTTGCGGAGAGTTTGATCCTGGCTCAGGATGAACGCTGGCGGCGTGCTTAATACATGCAAGTCGAACGGAGGACGGTAGCAATACTGTCCTTAGTGGCGAACGGGTGCGTAACGCGTTGGTGACCTGCCCCAAAGTGTGGGATAACAGTTCGAAAGGACTGCTAATACCGCATGTGATTATCGGTTTTAGAATCCGATAATTAAAGCAGTAATGCGCTTTGGGAGGGACCTGCGTCCCATCAGCTTGTTGGTGAGGTAACGGCCCACCAAGGCTACGACGGGTAGGGGACCTGAGAGGGTGGTCCCCCACACTGGCACTGAAACACGGGCCAGACACCTACGGGTGGCAGCAGTAGGGAATATTGGGCAATGGGCGAAAGCCTGACCCAGCAACGCCGCGTGCACGATGAAGGTCTTCGGATCGTAAAGTGCTTTTCTGAGAGATGAGAAAGGACAGTATCTCAGGAATAAGTCTCGGCTAACTACGTGCCAGCAGCCGCGGTAACACGTAGGAGGCAAGCGTTATCCGGATTTACTGGGCGTAAAGCGCATGCAGGTGGTTCGGTAAGTTGGATGTGAAAGCTCCTGGCTCAACTGGGAGAGGTCGTTCAATACTACCGGACTTGAGAGCAGTAGAGGAAAGTGGAATTCCCGGTGTAGTGGTGAAATGCGTAGATATCGGGAGGAACACCAGTGGCGAAAGCGGCTTTCTGGACTGTTTCTGACACTCATATGCGAAAGCTAGGGTAGCAAACGGGATTAGAGACCCCGGTAGTCCTAGCTGTAAACGATGTGAACTTGGCGTCGGCGGGTTCAAAGCCGTCGGTGCCGAAGCTAACGCGATAAGTTCACCGCCTGGGGACTACGGCCGCAAGGTTAAAACTCAAAGGAATTGACGGGTCCCCGCACAAGCAGCGGAGCGTGTGGTTTAATTCGATGTTACACGAAGAACCTTACCCAGGTTTGACATGTTGGTGGTAGGGAAGCGAAAGCAGACCGACCCGCAAGGGAGCCTTCACAGGTGTTGCATGGCTGTCGTCAGCTCGTGTCGTGAGATGTTCGGTTAAGTCCGCCAACGAGCGCAACCCTCGCCGTATGTTACAAGTGTCATACGGGACCGCCGGTATCAAGCCGGAGGAAGGTGGGGATGACGTCAAGTCAGCATGGCCTTTATATCTGGGGCTACACACACGCTACAATGGCCGGTACAATGGGTCGCTAAGCCGCGAGGTAGAGCCAATCCCAAAAGCCGGTCTCAGTTCAGATCACAGGCTGCAACCCGCCTGTGTGAAGTCGGAGTTGCTAGTAAACGCGCGTCAGCTATAGTGCGTTGAATACGTTCCCGGGGATTGTACACACCGCCCGTCACGTCATGGGAGCTGGCAACACCTGAAGCCTGTAGCCTAACCGCAAGGAGGGCGCAGTCGAGGGTGGGGTTGGTGACTGGGACGAAGTCGTAACAAGGTAGGTGTACCGGAAGGTGCGCCTGGATCACCTCCTTTCTAGAGTACCGAGCAAGGGTCCAGCATTCGTGCAGACCTGCGCTCAACTTCCAAATCTTTCATCCGCGGTGGGTGAAAGTCGATAAGTAAGCTTCCTATCACTATTCAGTTGTCAAGGCCTGGCCTGCCTGACCGAGCGGGCCTGTAGCTCAGATGGTTAGAGCACAGTCCTGATAAGACTGGGGTCACTGGTTCGAGTCCAGTCAGGCCCACCTGAATTATCAGGCGGCGCTCGGGGATGTAGCTCAGCGGGAGAGCAGCGCCTTTGCAAGGCGAAGGTCGCGGGTTCAAATCCCGCCATCTCCACTGAGTCGTGTGTAAGAAAGGATGATAAAAAGTTTGAAGTTGGAGAACGAAGAAGCAAGTTAGGAAATTGAGCTCAGAACGCTTGGGAGTAATACGCGGCCCGGCGATGAGCCGGGCTTCTTTGTCGGAAAAAATACGTTGACAATCGATCGGTGTGCTTGACCAATGTGAAGCACAGCGCTCGCCGGTCAACGGCAAGAAGATCTGTCGCAAGCAGGCGAAAATAGTACCTTGACAACTGAATAGTTATTGATCTTTTTGATGTAGGCCGAACAGTATTAAATTCTCCGCATCACGTGGAGAAGCTACTAAGAGCTTACGGTGGATGCCTTGGCGCCAAGTGCCGATGAAGGACGTGGGACACTGCGATAAGCTCCGGTTAGCCGTGAACAGGCGTTTGACCCGGAGATTTCCGAATGGGGAAACCCACTGCGGCGAACCCGCAGTATCGTCGGTTGAATACATAGACCGAACGAAGGGCACCCGGGGAACTGAAACATCTAAGTACCCGGAGGAAAAGAGACCATTTCCCTAGTAGTGGCGAGCGAACGGGAATCAGCCTAAACCGCCCGTGCTTGCACGGACGGGGTTGTAGGGTCCGGCATATGGAAGTTACAAATCAGTCTGTTAGCAGAATGGTATGGGAAAGCCAACCAAAGAGGGTGATAGTCCCGTATGTGAAAATAGACTGACTTCCGCTGGATACCTGAGTACTGCCGGGCACGCTAATCCGGCAGGAATTTGGGGAGTCCACTCTCCAAGGCTAAATACACTTGGCGACCGATAGTGAACAAGTACCGTGAGGGAAAGGTGAAAAGTCCCCCTGTTAGGGGAGTGAAATAGAACCTGAAACCGTAAGCTTACAAGCAGTCGAAGGGCTAATGGCGTGTCGGTGCCCTGGAGAAATCCAGGTGCGCGGCGCTATGCCTGACGGCGTGCCTCTTGGAGAATGAGCCTGCGAGTTAATCTCAGCGGCAAGGTTAAGGGAGTAACACCCGTAGCCGTAGCGAAAGCGAGTTTGAATAAGGCGCATAGTCGTTGGGATTAGACCCGAAACCGGGTGAGCTACCCATGGCCAAGGTGAAGCGAGTTTAAACGCTCGTGGAGGCCTGAACCTACTAATGTTGCAAAATTAGGGGATGAGCTGTGGGTAGAGGTGATATGCCAAACGAACTCGGATATAGCTGGTTCTCTCCGAAATAACTTTAGGGTTAGCGTCATGTGTTTAGTATCGGAGGTAGAGCACTGGATGAGCTAGAGGGCTTACTGCTTATCGAACTCAACCAAACTCCGAATGCCGATACTCCAAAACATGGCAGTCGGACTCCGGGAGATGAGTTTCGGGGTCGAAAGGGAAACAGCCCAGATCATCAGCTAAGGTCCCTAAATCCAAGCTAAGTGGGAAACGAGGTGAGGTTACTTGAACAACCAGGAGGTTGGCTTAGAAGCAGCCACCCTTTAAAGAGTGCGTAATAGCTCACTGGTCCAGTGACCTTGCGCGGAAAACTTAACGGGGCTAAGCTTGGTACCGAAGCTATGGGATTTGCGCAAGCAAATCGGTAGGAGAGCGTTCCGCCAGCAGTGAAGGTCGACCGTAAGGACGGCTGGAGCGGGCGGAAGTGAGAATGCAGGCATGAGTAGCGTACAAACACGTGAGAACCGTGTTCGCCGTAAATCTAAGGTTTCCGACGCCAGGTCATTCCGCGTCGGGTTAGTCGGGTCCTTAGCCGAGGCCGAGAGGCGTAGGTGATGGACATCCGGTCAACATTCCGGAACCGTCTGGAAGGAGCGATGAGGGGACGCAACGAGGTAGGCCAGCCAGCGATTGGTTGTGCTGGTTCGATCCGTCTAGGTGTTGAGGCTTGTAGGAAAATCCGCAAGCCGAGCCGAGGCGATAGCGAGCCCTTGAGGCGTAAGTGGTTGAGCCTTGTTGCCGAGAAAAGCCTCTAAGCATTGATTTCCAGATGCCCGTACCGCAATCCGACACCGGTAGATGGGTAGAGTATACCAAGGCGAACGGGAGAACCTTCGTTAAGGAACTAGGCAATTTAACCCCGTAACTTCGGGATAAGGGGTGCCCTTTGGCGTGTATGCGCTGGAGGGTCGCAGTGAAATGGTTCTAGTGACTGGTTAACAAAACCACAGGTCTCTGCTAAGCCGTAAGGCGATGTATAGGGGCTGACGCGTGCCCAGTGCCGGAAGGTTAAAGGGAGAGGTTAGACGCAAGTCGACGCTTTGAACTGAAGCCCCGGTGAACGGCGGCCGTAACTATAACGGTCCTAAGGTAGCGAAATTCCTTGTCGGGTAAGTTCCGACCCGCACGAACCGCGTAACAACTAGAATAGTGTCTCAACGAGGGACCCGGTGAAATTGAAATGGCTGTGAAGATGCGGCCTACCCGCAGTAGGACAAAAAGACCCCGTGGAGCTTTACTGTATCTTGGCATTGAGTTTGGGTGTGATTTGTGTAGTATAGGTGGGAGGCTTTGAAGCTGGAGCGCTAGCTTCGGTGGAGCCGTCAGTGAAATACCACCCTGATTACATTTAGACCCTAACCCCGCACCGTCATCCGGGCGGGGGACCGTGCCAGGTGGGCAGTTTGACTGGGGCGGTCGCCTCCTAAAAAGTAACGGAGGCGCCCAAAGGTTCCCTCAGGGTGAATGGAAACCACCCAAAGAGTGTAAAGGCATAAGGGAGCTTGACTGCAAGACCAACGCGTCGAGCAGAGGCGAAAGCCGGGCTTAGTGATCCCACGGATCTGTGTGGAAGGGCCGTGGCTACCGGATAAAAGCTACCCCGGGGATAACAGGCTGGTGAAGTCCAAGAGTCCATATCGACGACTTCGCTCGGCACCTCGATGTCGGCTCATCGCATCCTGGGGCTGTATAAGGTCCCAAGGGTCGGGCTGTTCGCCCGTTAAAGCGGTACGCGAGCTGGGTTCAGACCGTCGTGAGACAGGTCGGTCTCTATCCACTGTGGGCGTAAGGGATTTGCGAGGATCTGCTCCTAGTACGAGAGGACCGGAGTGGACAGACCTCTGGTGTGCCAGTTGTCGTGCCAACGGCATTGCTGGGTAGCTACGTCTGGCAAAGATAACCGCTGAAAGCATCTAAGTGGGAAACTTGCCTCAAGATAAGATCCCTGTATCCTTAATGGAGTAAGACCGCAGATAGACTATCTGCTTAATAGGCGGTATGTGTAAGCACAGCAATGTGTTGAGCTAAACCGTACTAATGGTCGAGGGCTTATTTGCGTGGTGCGGAGAACTTAGTACTGTTCATACATCATGATCAATAACTATTCGGACTAATTGAGGAAATAAGTCTCTTTGGTGATTTGAGCGACGAGGGTACACCCGGTCCCATCCCGAACCCGGAAGTTAAGCTCGTCAGCGCCGATGGTACTTGGCGGGTAACCGCCTGGGAGAGTAGGTCATTGCCAAAGGGACTTTTTTTATTTATCTTCCCAGCTATTCTTTCTTGGGGTATAATTCTAATGTTCACAGACAGGCGCGTGCATGATTGCTGCTTTTTAGGTATTTCTGGCAGTCAAGGAGTGTGTAGCACAAATTCGTGATCCGAATTTTGGATGTGGTTTTTGGGTTTTACGCGTGCTCGGCTGAGTTTGTGACAAGCCGAGTTTTTTAATTCCTCCATGGGAGGAGGTGATAAAGTTGACGGTCGTAAATTTGCGCAGTAATGAGTCTCAGGATATGCTTTTGAAGCGATTCCGTAAGAAGATCGTCAAAAGCGGCATTTTGAGCACGGTACGCCGCAAGCGCTGGTTTGTATCCAAGAGTGAGCAACGCCGCATGGAAAAGAAGAAGGCAATTCGCCGGATCAAGCGACGCTCTTTTAAGGATTACGAGTAAACTGGCAAATGGAACTGGAGGCTGTTTATGTCGAATGAGGATAAGATTCAGGTCGAAGGGTTGGTAGTCGAAGCATTACCGGGAACCCAATTCCGGGTACGGCTCGATAACGGGCATGAGATCCTGGCATATCTGGCAGGAAAGATGCGCAAGTATTATATCCGCATCCTGCTGGGCGATCGTGTCAAGGTGGAAATGTCCCCTTATGACCTGACACGCGGGCGGATCACTTTCCGTCACCGCAAGGCCGATCCCATTCCTACTGAAGAGTAACCAGTTCTGTTCAGGAATCATCATTAAAAATAAAAATCCCCTGCCAATATCCGGCAGGGGATTTTGTTATACTTGTTGAAGCGAAGGTTACGGAAGGAACTTGAATGAATTGAGCGCCTTCATATAGTTAGCGCGTTCGAATGCAGCCGGTTCCTTAACAGATTTCTGGCTCAAGCTGCCTTGCATCTGTTTGATGGAAGTATATTCATGTTCCACCATCCAGTTTTCAATATCAGCCAGGATGGCGGGGACGCGCTCAAAACCGTGTTGGAGTAGTTCTGAGGTCATCATGGAGATGCTGGCACCAGCCATCATGGCTTTGAGGACATCTTCGGCCGTATGCACGCCACTGGTGAGCGCCAGGTCAGCCTGAATGCGGCCGTAGAGTATGGCTATCCAGCGCATGGGCAGGCGCATGTCGTTTGAATTGCTCAGAACAAGGTTAGGGATAATTTCCAGGCTTTCCAGATCGATATCAGGCTGGTAGAAACGGTTGAAGAGCACCAGGCCCTTGGCACCGGCCTTGGCCAGCCGCATGGCGATGTTGGGGATGGCGCTGAGGAATGGGCTGAGCTTTACCGCCACCGGGATCTTGATGCTTTTGCAAACATCACCGACCAGGGTGACATAGCTGTCCTCCAGCTCGCTGGCAGTGATGGCTGGATCCGTTGCCAGGTAGTACAGGTTCAGTTCCAGCGCGTCCGCGCCAGCCTCTTCGATTTTCCGGGCGTACTTGATCCAGCCGCCGGTGGAAACGCCGTTCAAACTGCCAATGACGGGAATGCTGAGGGCTTTTTTGGTATTGTAGACGGCTTCGATATAAGCTTCCGGCGCAAGTTTGAAACTGCCCTCTTGCGGGTAATAGCTACTTACTTCTCTAGAGAAATCCGTACCGGCAGATAGATAATGATCCAGTTCCAGGCTTTCGTGAATGATCTGTTCCTCGAAGAGGGAGTACATAACCAATGCGGAAATCCCAGTGCCTTCCAACTTTTTCGCAGTTTCCAATTTTTCTGAAATCGGTTGGGCAGCGGATGCGACGATGGGGTTCTTTAATTTCAAGCCAAGATAGGTGGTCGTCAGGTCAACCATAGTATTCTCTCCTTAATAATCATGTGTATCTTCCAAGCATGATAAAAAGGAGCAAAGGGATTGGCTCTGCTCCTTTTCTTATTCTACAGCTTACAATTTTTCGTTATTCTCGTTGTAGTGCATGGCGGCCATCTGGGAGTAGAAATTCCAGCGGGCCTTGGCATCTTCGCGGGACAGCTTGAGCAACGCTTCGGCGCGGGCTTCATCACTCTGGACCAACATGCGGAAGCGGGTCTCATTGTACATGTACTTGTCCACAGGGATGGTCGGTTCCTTATAGTCAATCATCAGCGGGTTCTTGCCTTCCGCCGCCAAACGGGGATCGTAGCGATAGAGCGGCCACAGACCGCACTGGACAGCCAGTTTCTGCTGTTCCAATCCCTTGGCCATATCAATGCCATGCGAGATGCAATGACTATAGGCGATGATAATGGAAGGCCCGTCAAAGGATTCGGCGTCGATGAATGATTTCAGGGTGTGCTGATCATTGAAGCCCATGGCAACGCGGGCTACATAAACGTATCCGTAGGCAATTGCCATCAGGCCCAGGTCTTTTTTGGAGAGCCCCTTGCCCTGAGCAGCAAAGCGTGCCACTGCACCACGCGGGGTGGACTTGGAAGCCTGACCGCCAGTATTGGAATAAACCTCGGTATCCAGGACCAGCAGGTTCACATTGCGTCCAGTGGAAATGACGTGGTCGAGACCGCCGTAACCAATATCGTAAGCCCAGCCATCGCCGCCGACAATCCAGACGGATTTCTTGACCAGGGCGTCGGCCACTGCGGCCAGGTTCTTGGCTTGCGGGATCTTGGATTGAGCAAGTTTCTGCTTGAGGGCGTCAACACGTTCGCGCTGCTGCTTGATCCCCAGATCGGTGGTCTGATCGGCCTTAAGCAGGCTATCGATCAGGTCCTGGCCGAGATCATTGACGAAGGTCGGCAGGATGTCGCGTGCATATTCGATCTGCTTATCCAGTGTCAGGCGGAAGCCCAGGCCGAATTCGGCGTTATCCTCGAACAGGCTGTTGGACCAGGATGGACCGCGGCCTTCCTTGTTGGTTGTATATGGCGTGGTGGGCAGGTTGCCACCGTAGATCGAAGAGCAGCCGGTGGCATTGGCAATGATGGCCCGATCGCCAAACAGTTGCGACATCAGTTTGACGTAAGGTGTCTCACCGCAGCCTGAGCAGGCGCCGGAGAACTCGAAGAGAGGTTGGAGTAATTGCGAGTTCTTGATGGTTCCCACACTAAATGTGGTGCGATCGGCTTCAGGCAGGCTGAGGAAGAACTCCCAGTTGGCCGCTTCAGATTCACGCAAGGGTTGTTGTTCAGCCATATTAATCGATTTGCGGGCCGGGTTGGTCTTATCTTTGGCTGGGCAGGCTTCGATGCACAGGGCGCAGCCGGTACAATCCTCGGGGGCTACCTGAACAGAGTAAGCCATGCCGGGGAATTCCTTGAACTTGGAGTCCATGTACTTGAAGGTCGCCGGAGCATTTTCGAGGTATTTCTTATCAAAGACCTTGTGCCGAATGACGGCATGCGGGCAGACAAAGACGCACTTGCCGCATTGGATACACAAATCGGATTCCCAGACGGGGATTTCCAGGGCAATGTTACGCTTTTCCCACTTGGTGGTGCCGGTGGGGAAGGTGCCATCAACGGGCATGGCAGAAACCGGGACGGTATCACCTTCATATGCGATCATTGGGCCGAGCACATCGCGCACGAATGCGGGTGCTTCGGCCGGAACCGGGGCGCGGCGGGTGAACGTGCTGGTAACCTTACCCGGCACCTTGACTTCGTGCAGGTTTTCCAGGGACTGGTCGACTGCCGCAAAGTTCTTCTGGACGACTGCTTCGCCACGTTTGCCATAGGTTTTCTGGATGGCTTTCTTGATCTGGTGGATGGCTTCGTCACGCGGCAGGATGCCGGAGATTGCAAAGAAGCAAGTCTGCATGATGGTGTTGACGCGACTGCCCATACCGGTTTTTTCGGCAACATCGTAAGCATTGATGGTGTAGAACTTGAGCTTCTTCTCGATGATGTCTTTCTGAACTTCCTGGGGCAGCTTATCCCAGATTTCCTCCGGGCCGTATAAGCTGTTGACAAGGAAGACTGCACCTGGCTGGGCAAACTTGGTGAAATCAAAACGCTCGAGGAAATTGAACTGGTGGCAGGCCACGAAGTTGGCCGTGTTGGGGGTAATCAGGTAGGGCGCCTGGATCGGCTTTGGGCCAAAGCGCAGGTGGCTGACGGTCAACGTGCCGGCCTTTTTGGAGTCGTAGTAGAAATAGCCTTGCGCATTGTTGGGGGTATCTTCGCCGATGATCTTGATCGAGTTTTTGTTGGCGCCAACAGTACCATCCGAACCCAGGCCGAAGAACAGGCAGCGCACAGTCTCTGGGTGTTCCACCGAGAAGCTCTGGTCATAATCCAGGCTGGAATGCATTACATCGTCATTGATACCAACTACGAAATGGTTCTTAGGCTGCGACTTATCGAGTTCGTCAAGGACAGCCTTGACCATGGCGGGGGTAAATTCCTTCGAAGACAGGCCATAGCGGCCGCCGATGACCTTGATATCTTTGCGGTCGCCCTCAAACAGGGCATTGATCACATCCAGGTAGAGCGGATCGCCACCCGCTCCGGCTTCCTTGGTGCGGTCCATAACCGCGATTGTCTTAACAGACTTGGGCAGGGCCTTGAGGAAATTTTCTCCTGAGAAAGGCCGGTATAGGCGAACACGAATAACGCCGACCTTTTCGCCTTTTGCCATCAGGTAGCGCACGGTGGCTTCGGCAGTCTCGCCGCCGGAGGCCATGATAATCACCACACGTTCGGCATCTGGCGCGCCAATGTAATCAAACAAATGGTATGAGCGGCCGGTCAGATTGGCGAACTTGTCCATAGCTTTCTGGACAATGCCTGGCACGGCGGTGTAGTAAGGATTGATCGTTTCACGAGCCTGGAAGAATACATCCGGGTTCTGGGCGGAACCACGCAGTACCGGGTGTTCAGGGGAGAGAGCACGGGCGCGATGGGCACGGATAAGTTCATCGTCCAGCATGGCGCGCAAGTCATCATCATTTAATTGTTCGATCTTGGCAACTTCATGCGAGGTGCGGAAGCCGTCAAAGAAATGCACGAATGGGACACGTGCTTCCAGGGTGGAAGCCTGGGCAATCAGGGCAAAATCGTGGGCTTCCTGGACCGACCCGGAAGCCAGCATGGACCAGCCGGTCTGTCGGCAAGCCATCACATCCGAGTGATCGCCAAAAATGGAAAGGGCATGCGTTGCCACTGACCTGGCCGAAACGTGGAAGACGGTGCTGGTCAGTTCCCCGGCGATCTTGAACATATTGGGGATCATCAACAGCAGCCCCTGGCTGGCAGTGAAGGTGGTGGTCAGTGAGCCGGTTTGGAGTGCTCCATGGACTGCACCGGATGCGCCGCCTTCTGACTGCATCTCGATCACCAACGGAACTGTTCCCCAAATATTCTTACGCTTGATGGCCGACCAATCATCGGCGAATTCTCCCATATTAGATGAGGGCGTAATGGGGTAAATGGCACAAATCTCGTTTGTGCGATGGGCGACGGACGCAGTGGCTTCGTTCCCATCAATCGTAACCTTTTTTCGTTCCATGAAGCTTAACTCCTTCGGACTAGATTAACAGAGCAAACTCTGTGTGTGTCACACTTTTCGACCCTTAAGTGTATTCCTTCGATTCTACCAGTGATAGTTATTTAATGCACAAATTCCTCTGCGACATGTCATGAATAAATTATGATATATTTTGTCCGAAATTAAATCTTGGCGCCAGTCCCAAATTTCGAACCTTCCTGAATTCTTGGATGGACGCATAATTCTACTTTTCGAGAACAGATTGAGCCAATAGTAACGCCGCCAGCGATTTAGCATCCAGGATTTCCCCGGCCCGGGCGATTGCCATCGCCCTGGCCAGCGGGATAGATTCGACGGTCAGGAATTCATCCGCATCTGCTTCAAGCGGGTCTGAATGCAAGTCAGTCGCTAGGTAGACGTGCATATACTCGGTGGAATAGCCAGGCGCCAGGTAGAAGCCGCCCAGGTGGCGCATATACCCGGCTGCCATGCCCGTCTCTTCGCGAATTTCCCGGTGGGCACAGGCATCGGGGGCTTCATCTTTATTCAATGTTCCAGCGGGCAATTCGAGGAGATCCAGACCGGCAGCATGGCGATATTGACGAACGAAAAGCAGATTGCCCTGGCCATCCAGCGGGATGATGATAACCGAGCCGACATGCTCCACGATGTCGAACCTGGTCTCATGCCCATCTGGCAAACGCAGGGTGTCACGGCGGATGGTAAAGGCGCGGCCCGAATATACGATTTCTTTTTTAAGGAGTTCAAAGGGCATGCCGGCTCTCCAAAATAACACCCAGGCGAAAAGTCTTCGCCTGGGTGCAATGATAAAAGCCCTTTTGGTTTAAGGGATATTCAAGATTTGCCCGGTTGTAATTGGGGCAGTGACTGCCAGACCATTGGCGGCGGCAATGGTGTTCGGATCAACATCGCCAAAGGCACACGCAATGGTGTAGAACGTATCATTGACTGCGACAGTATATTGGGTCGGATGCGCCTGCAAAGCACGGTCGCCCGGGAAGGAACCAGTCGCCGGGATGCTTAACGTCATTCCAGGCTGGAGGACCTCTCCGGAACTCAGACCATTCAGATTCAAAAGATCGCTTGGGTCAACGTTAAAGCGACGGGCGATGCAGTAAGGGAATTCTCCGGCATGCAAAACATAGGTGGCTGGGCGACCGGGCGTTGCGGTAGGTACAACGATTGCGGGCAGAGGCGTATTTACAGCCGAAATCGGTGTAACCGTGGCAAGAACCAGGGGCGGCAGTGTGGCTGCACCCGGTGTGGTTAATTCCCCGGTCGAGATGGGGGTCGGTGTGGAAAGCAATAAACCCGTTGTCGGAACAGGTGTGAATATACCCACTGCTACTTCCGTTTGCACATACGCGGCAGTCTGTGTGCCCAAATCCTGCAAGTGTTGCAAACCAAGCGGCTGGGCTGTGGAATTGGTACCCACGGCGGTTGGGGTGGCTAACGGCGGCTGTGAGGCTGAACGTTCACAGGCTGCCAATAGTACTATTGCTACTATGGCGAGTGAAATTACGATTATTATTTTCTTAGTCATGTTCTCCTCCTCAAGAATCACATGGTCAATGTATTAGGAATGATACTAGCACAACCTTTCTAAAGCGTCAAGCAAAGAAATTGTAGTGTTAGCGTTTAATAGTAATGTCCCCTTTGCGTACAAGTTAGAATGTCCCCTATGAAAGGGACATAGAAATGGAACTGCTAAGCATGAGCAAAGAGGAACTGAGTTGTTTGGAAGTGATGGAACGCTTGCAAGAGAAACGGATGGTGCAAAGAACAGCCGCGGAAATTCTGGGGGTGAGTGTCCGGCAAGTGAAGCGTTTGTTGTGCGCCTATCGGCGAGACGGAGCGGCTGGTCTGGTATCGAAGCAACGCGGGAAGCCGAGCCACCATCAACTGGATGCGGAGACAGAACAGGCGGCGCTGGATCTGCTAAAGGGGCGTTATGCAGACTTTGGACCGACGCTGGCTCACGAGAAATTAGTGGAGCGAGAAGGGTTGAAGTTGTGTTTGGGGAGTACCCGCAAGATCATGATCGAGGAGGGGATCTGGAAAGCGAAAAGAGTTCGGAAGGTGGAAAAGCATCCTTTGCGGGAGCGCCGGGCGTGCTATGGGGAGCTGGAGCAAATGGACGGGACGGATCATGACTGGTTCGAAGGGCGTTCGGAGCGTTGTACGCTGCTGGTCATGATCGATGATGCTACGGGGCAGTTGGGAGCCTTGTCTTTTGTGCCGGAAGAGAGTTTCTTCGGCTACTGCAGTCTACTGAGGCAATATTTGGCAGCCCATGGCAGGCCTGCCGGGCTCTACACCGATAAACATGGCGTTTTCCGGGTCAATATGCCCAATGCGGGTAGCGGAGACAACCTGACCCAGTTCGGACGAGCCATGCACAGCCTGGAGATCCCGATCTTGTGTGCCAATACCCCGCAAGCGAAAGGGCGGGTCGAGCGCGCCAACGAGACCCTGCAGGACCGCCTGGTCAGGGAGATGCGCTTGCTCGGCATCAACACGATGCAGCAGGGCAATGTTTATCTGCCCGAGTTCATCCTTGACTTCAACGCTCGCTTTTCGGTTCAGCCGCGCTCTACCCTGGATGCGCATCGACCCCTGCTGGCCCATCAAAATCTTGACCAGATCCTCGCCTGGCAGGAGCCTCGCTCCGTCTCCAAAAATCTCACCGTACAGTTCAAAAACGTGGTCTATCAGATCCAGACCGATCGTCCCGCCTATGCCTGGCACAATGCGCAGGTCAATATTTGCCAGGACGCCCTCGGCAAAGTAACCATCCTCTACAAAAACGATCCGCTGGATTACACCATATTCCATAAACAGACCCGCCAGTCGGAAGTGGTCACTGCCAAGCAAGTCAATCACGTTCTGCTCAACCAGAGCAAGGTCCACAAGCCCAGCGAGAACCATCCCTGGGCCTATCGGCCTCCCCGCACCCTCCCGACTGAATAGGAATGTCCCCCCCGCGGGGGGGACATTCCTATTCAGTCGGGAACAGGGGACATTCTAATTAATCCTTGACAGCAAAGAAATTGTAGCAGAGAATCTATTTTTCCAGCCAGATGGATACCGGCCCATCGTTTTCAATCTGAACCAGCATATGTGCGCCGAAAACGCCATTTTTGGTAGGAATACCCAGGCGGCGCAGTTCGTTTGCGAAACTTTCCACGAGAGGAGCTGCAACTTCGGGGGGAGCTGCTTCGGTGAAAGATGGCCGGCGACCCTTGTGGGTGTCTGCGTACAAGGTGAACTGGGAGACCACGATAGCCGCTCCCCCGATATCAAGGATGGATCGATTAAACTTGCCTTGACCGTCATCAAAAATACGCAAAGAAGCTATTTTCCCGGCCAGGAAGAGCGCGTAATCTTTGGTATCAGCCTGGCCGATGCCAAGCAAGATGGCCAAACCGCCGGCGATCTCGGCTACGGTTCGGCCATCCACAGTTACCTTGGCTGTTTTAACCCGCTGAATGAAGGCGCGCATGGAGATAAAAACAAAAAGCCGTGTATTAAGGGAGCTTGACAGCGGCGCGGACCTCGGCCATGGTCTTTTCGGCAATGGCCCGGGCGCGTTTAGCACCATCCTCAAGTACAGCAGGCACCAAATCTGGCTGAGCGGCGAGTTCGGCCCGTTTGGCTCGGAAGGGTTCCAGGGCTTTGTTGAGATTCGCGGCGAACATCTTTTTACAGTCCACGCAGCCAATGCCGGCCCGGCGGCATTCCAAGTTGATCATATCCACATCGGCCTGCGGGGTGAAAACCTTATGCATGGTGAAAACATTGCAGATATCCGGATTACCCGGGTCGGTGCGTTTGATGCGGGCTGGATCAGTTACCATGTTCATCACGCGCAGGCGGGTTTCTTCCGGTGAAGCGGCAATCTCGATGTGGTTATTGAGGCTTTTGCTCATCTTTTCCTTGCCATCGATACCGAGCACTTTGGGAATCTCGGTATTCTTCATACCGGGTTCGATAAGCACATTGGTATGGTAGCGATAGTTAAAGGAACGGACCACTTCACGCGTGAATTCGATATGGGGAGCCTGATCAATCCCAACCGGGACGATATCAGTTTTATATAGAACAATGTCAGAAGCCATCAGAACCGGATAGCCGACCAGCCCGTAGTTGACGTTATTCGGGCTCTGGCGTACTTTTTCCTTGAAGGTGGGCAGGTCGGTCAGTTTTCCAAGCGGCGTGACCATCGACAGGATGGTATGCAATTCGGTTACCTGAGGAACGTGACTCTGTACGAACAGGATGGTTTCTTCCGGGCGGATGCCAACAGCCAGCAAATCCAGAGCCAGGTCATATGTGTTCTGCTTCAGGTTTTCCGTATCCTCAACGGTGGTTAGTGCGTGCAAATCGACAATGCAATAGACACATTCGTAATCGTCCTGCAACGCTACATAATTCTTGAATGCACCCAAATAATTGCCCAGATGAGCACGACCAGTGGGGCGGATGCCTGAAAAGACGCGACCTTTTTTAGCCATAATTTCCTCTATTCGCCTACCCGAAAGTTCATTTGGATCGCAATTTGAATGTGTGCTGCTACGCATCCTTCTGGTATCCCTACAGCATGCTCGCGACCACACACAACCAAAAGGTGGTTCTTTTTCGATTTACGGGTAGATGCTATTTCTTCCTACTAAGTTTTTGAACCAAACCAATGACTTCACCAGGTTCTGGATGGCGCCCAGTTTGGAGTTTGGAGTAGATTAATTGGCCATTTACACTAATTTCGTAACGGCCACCTCTGGATGGTACCAGCGTTAAGCTTTCTATCTCCGGTTCGAAATTTGTAAGCAGATCGTCTGCCAGGCTCACGGCCTGGGGAGTGTAGTGTCAAGTCGTGCAATAAACGATCTGGATCTTCATCATAAGAACAGCTCCTTTTTATAAATTGTGCAAAAATTATACTGCTTCTTGAATAAAAGCGTGTCACTGGTTTTATGTGTTACTATGGTTTTGGATTCTATCCGAAAATTCAGGAGAAGGTTGCATTTTGAGTGTGTGCAGCGGAGTCGCACATGCTCAAAATGAGGTACTTAAATAATTTTTGGATAGAGATTTATTGTACATATTGCAGGATAACAAACAGTTTTGATGGCTGCCGAACCTTTGACGCATGGCGACCTTACATGTATAATCATTTTGCACAATATCTTCGTCCGGGACATCTTCGAGGCTAGGTATGGCACTGCGCGGCAACCTGCGCGACTTTACTATCACCCAATTATTGAATTTGATCAACCTGGCAAGTAAAACCGGGACACTTGTAGTTGAAGGTCCCAGTGAGACGGCTAAAATCGCTTTCCGGGATGGAAAGCTAGCTTATGCCGAAATTGGGAATGAAGATGGCAGTCTCGCTTCCATCCTGCACCACGCCAAGAAACTCACCGCCGGTCAATATAAATCCATCCGGCAGGGCGCGGCGCATATTTCCGATAAAGAATTGGGGCTATTACTTATCAACGCCGGTTACCTTTCTCAGGAAGATATTCTCACCAATCTACAGCAACATTTTACGGATATCGTCCAGCGGTTGTTTACCTGGGTGGAAGGCTTCTTTCATTTCGATAATGATCTACTGCCACCAGATGACCAAATCAGCGTCCGGTTGGACCTTGAAAACCTGATCATCGAGGGCTCGCGCCAGTTGCGTGAATGGGAGCAGTTACAGGATGAAATTCCCAGCCTCGACATGGCGCTTAAATTTACCGACCGCCCGGGAACCAACCTCAAGAATGTCAATTTGAGTGTTGAGGAATGGCGGGTTGTCTCTTATATCAACCCGCGCAACACCATGCGGCAGATTGCCAGTGCCACCAAAATGAACGATTTGGAAATCCGGCGCATCATATATGGTCTCCTTCAGGCCGGGCTGGTTGAGGTAACCCGACAGACGGGTGCGATTGCGCCTACCCCCTCCGTACGGGTATTCCCATCCGATAATAAAGAAGAGCAGAAATCTTTGGTTAACCGCTTGATCAATCGAATTCGCTCGTTATGATTTTTTCGTTATGATTTTATTATATGAAGTCTTTTTGAGGATTTGCCATTATGCAAACAGTTAAGATGGTTGTTACGGGTCCTTTCAGCGCCGGGAAGACCGAGTTTATCCGCTCTGTCAGTGAAATTGACGTGGTTTCGACAGAACGTAAAATCACCCAGAGCCAGGAGAAGACAGTCAAGGAAGCAACCACGGTGGCGATGGACTTTGGACGCATTACGGTAGACGATGACCTGGTACTGTACCTGTTCGGGACGCCAGGCCAGCGGCGTTTTGATTTCATGTGGGAAATCCTCTCAGAAGGGATGCTTGGCTTTGTTGTCATGGTTGATAGTACCCGTCCGGAGACTTTCCGGGAAGCCCGCTCGATCCTGGAGACTTTCCGTGCCTATGCTCCAACCCCTTATGTGGTGGCGGCCAACAAACAGGATATGAAGGATGCCTGGGAAGTAGACGATATGCGCCATGCACTCCGGCTTGATTCAAAAGTAAAGCTGGTTCCCTGTACGGCCACCGACCGAGATTCGGTAAAGGCGATCCTGTTGGAATTGCTGTACAGCATTTTGAATGAAATGGAGAATGGAGAGAAATAGTCTCTCCATTTTGTTGTAGCTGCCGTGTCATCTATCACTACCGACCAGGGAATTGTCCATTACGAGGTCTATGGGCGCGGGCGGCCAGTAATTCTTTTACACGGCTGGCTGGGCTCATGGGCGCTCTGGCAGGAAACCATGACGTACCTGGGGGCTTTTTATCGCACCTATGCCCTGGATTTCTGGGGCTTTGGCGAATCAGGGAAGAAGCGCGATAGCTATTCTGTGCAAGATTTTGTCAGCCTGGTGGACCAGTTCATGGACCGTCTGGGTATAGAATGCGCCCCGTTGGTGGGGCACAGCATGGGCGGGACGGTCAGCCTTTCGATCGCAGCCCAGTACCCACGGCGGGTCAACAAGGTGGTTGTGGTCGGCTCACCAATAGTAGGCAGCTCGCTGGCGTTTGCATTGAAAATGGCCGGCCAGAGGCCGATTGCAGTCGTTCTTTTCAATATGATGTGGGCGTTCCGTATGGGCATGCGGGTTTATTCTCCTTTAATATGCCGTGACCCACGGTTCCCGGCCATGATGGATAAGGATCTCTCGCGTACCACCGTTGAATCTTTCCTGCTCAGTATTGCTTCCTTGCACCGCACCGATCTGCGCCCAATCCTCCCGCAGATAAAAATACCTGCCATGGGCATGTATGGAGGCAAGGATATTATTGTCAGCCCGAATGAATGGAAACCGATGCAGGCTGGCATTCCACACGCCCGCATCGAATTGTTTCCGAAGGCCGGGCACTTTATCATGCTGGACGATGCCAACCCCTTCTTATATAAGCTGAAAGAATTCCTGGATCAATCCGAGCCCAATCCATCGACGCAGGCGCAGACTTGATGCGTAACGCATAATCGCCAAACCGAGATTCATCTATCATGGAAAATTCCACTGACCTGTTCCCCAATTCAGGCAAGCAGCAATATTTCTATTCAAATCGCATGGGGCGGGTAATTTTACTCGCGATGGATGAAATCCTCGGGCATAGCGGGGTGAATGCCGTGCTTAACCTGGTGAAACTGCCAGAATACATTAACCATTACCCGCCTTATAACCAGGATCTGCATTTTCCATTCGAGCATATCAGTAGTTTGCAGGTGGGTCTTGAAGAGGCTTATGGGCCGCGCGCCGGGCGCGGTCTGGCCGTGCGGGTTGGCCGCGCTTGTCTCAAATATGGTTTGCGCGAGTTTGGCCCGGAACTTGGCTTGACGGACCTGGCATTCCGCTTGTTGCCGCTCCAGACGAAACTAAAAAATGGAAGCGAAGCCTTTGCGGCCTTGTTTAACAACTTTACCGACCAGCGCGTCCGGCTGGAAAGAGACGAGAAATGTATTTACTGGAATATTGAGCGCTGCCCGGTGTGCTGGGGTAGGCGGTCCGAGGCGCCCTGCTGCCATCTGGCGGTGGGACTGTTGCAGGAAGCCCTGTTTTGGGTGAGCGGGGGAAAGTATTTTGAAGTTGAAGAAAAGAAATGTGTTGCATGTGGCGATAGTGCGTGTACAATAGTAATAGACAGGACTCCAATGGGATGATTCCATGCTCAAGGTAATCCTCCAGGCCCCTCGCCATATTACTCCATTCAATGAGGCTGCGCGTGACCTGCGCATCCACAATAAACCACTCTGGCTTAACCAGCGCGATTTACTGGCCCCGTATATAACTCGTGAGATCGAACTCCCACCAGGTGCGCATCTGCCGGTTTCGCATGAGCCAATGATCGTATATCGCGATAACCTGTATTTTGATATCCATTACATCACCGAGTTTATGATTCGGGCCAAGCAGCGTAATCGCGCCGTACGGGCGGCTTTTTCGATGGAAGATGGCGCTTTCAGGGAGCACGCCTTGCCGCTTTCAGTCTCGTATACTCCGGCAGGAAACCTATACTATGCTGACTTGTGGTATTACCCAAACGGTCCCCAGGCGGATGTAGCGCCTCTCGTCATTGACATGCAGTCGCGTGAGATCGGTTATTATCACGTGCCGACCTATATGGCATCCGAGAGCGGCGATCTGGTATACCAGGTTCCACTGCGGGCGATGCTGGCGATCGACTGCTGGACCCATATATTTATTGCGGACGGCGTTTTTGGCCTTTTCGCACGCGGGGCGCGTTTCGAAGACCGACTTAATCGAGACTTGATGTTCAAGTTGAAAGTGTTGGGCAAGGCAGTTTATGAAGGAAAACAGCTGTTGGAATGCTCTGAGCTGGTTAAAATCGGCAAGAATTGCGTGATCGATCCCACTTCGGTTATCCACGGTCCGACGACCATCGGAGATAACGTGACCATCAACGCAGGAGCGGTAATCGAAAATTGTATTATCGGAAGTAATGTGAATGTTTCCCAGGATTGCCAGTTAATGCTCTCGGTGGTTGGGGATGGCACATTTTTGCCTTTCCGGGCATCCCTGTTCATGACCACGATCATGGAAAATAGCATGGTGGCTCAAAATACCTGTTTGCAGATGTGTGTGATCGGGCGCAATACTTTCATCGGCGCGGGAAATACTTTCACAGATTACAATCTGATCCCTACCGTAATACGTGCAATTGATGGGAATGAAAAGTTATCGGATGCCAACCGGCCTGTTTTGGGAGGCTGCGTGGGTCATAACTGCCGGATCGGGGCGGGGATGGTGATTTTCCCGGCCCGTACCATTGAATCGGATGTGGTGTTGTTCGGCTCCAAAGACCGCCGGATCATTGACAAGGATGTTAAATATGAGGATAGTGACCACTTGAGATTGAAGAATGCCAGCAAACACCCGCGCAGGTACCCACGCCGCGGGGAATCAGATCTCACTTCATGGTAGCCTTTTGGATACCTTTGCCTTCATCATTCACCCAATCGATCCAAAGCGGGATGTCAGTCGGAAGTATCCAATTCTAGGTCATCTCCTGACCGAGCGGCAGATCGATTTTTTCTCAACATTTTTTCCACCCGTCTATATATCCGAAATCGAGGGAATCACCTCGCAGGCGACGGGTAAACAAATAAAAGGCTGGTTCATTGCCTGTCCGTATACGCCACGGCGAATGTTGGAGTTGCCAGAACGGACAGTTTATCGTAAGATTATTGAAACCGGGCATGCGGCCGAGAAACTTGGCGCGCAAATGCTTGGCCTGGGTGCTTTCACTTCGGTAGTTGGGGATGCGGGTGTCACCATTGCAAAAGCACTGGAGATCCCGGTCACGACTGGTGATTCGTACACCGTTGCCATTGCGGTACAGGCAATCCGTGAGGCGGCCCGTTTGATGGATATTCCGCTCAAGCAGGCAACTGCTGCAGTGGTTGGTGCGAGCGGCGCGATTGGGAGCGTTTGTGCTGAACTGCTGGCTGAGGATGTAGCCGATCTGATATTAATCGGCCGCCGGGAAGATGGACTGGTAACTTTGCGAGACCGCTTACAGGGTCCAGGTAAGGCAGTACTGCATACCAGTTCGCATGTGGATGATATCGCCCAGGCCCAATTGATCCTGACGGTGACCAGCGCGCTGCATGAGATCATCCATCCGGAGCAGCTCCAACCCGGGAGTGTAGTTTGTGATGTGGCCCGCCCTCGTGACGTATCTGCAATGATGGCGGCGACAAGAAATGATATATTAGTGATTGACGGCGGCATGGTAGATGTGCCGGGAGCCGTTGATTTCCATTTTAATTTTGGCTTTCCGCCTGGCAAAGCCTATGCTTGCATGGCGGAAACCATGGTATTGGCCCTGGAAGGCAGGTTCGAGGATTACACCTTGGGTAAAGAGATCACCCGCCAGCGCGTCGATGAGATTGCGGCCCTAGCCGCGAAGCATGGCTTCCGGTTAAGCGGCTTCCGCTCGTTCGAGCAGGCCGTAACCGAGCAACAAATTGAGACAGTACGCCTTAACGCGCACAAGTCGCGTAGAAGTAGTTGAGGAGGTTCTATGGGAAAAGCACGCCTTTTGGTTGTGGAAGACGATAACGACATCTCCAATATGCTGAAAATCTATTTCAATGGCCTGGGCTATGATGTGGATGTGGCTCCGCGCGGTTCAGAGGCCCTTGAAAAAACACACACGGTATTGCCTCACCTGATCGTGCTGGATATCATGTTGCCTGACATTGACGGGTACGAGGTTTGCCGCAGATTGCGCCAGAGCACCCGTACCAGCCACATCCCGGTGATTTTCCTGACTCAAAAGGACGAACGCAGCGATAAATTGCAGGGGCTCGAATTAGGTGCAGACGATTACATTACCAAGCCATTTGATATTGAAGAGTTGAAATTGCGTGTCCAGGGCGCCATCCGGCGTTCCGAACGCGAAGCGTTGACCGATCCTCGCTCCGGCCTGCCGGCAGGAAGGTTGATCGAAGAACAATTACGCCTGACCATCCGCAAAAGTGGCTGGGCCTACATGGATATCCGGATCAACCATTTCGACCAGTTCAAGGATGTCTATGGGTTTGTGGCTGCCGACGATGTGCTCCGTTTTGCGGCCATGTTGATGAGCGAAGTGGTGGATGAGGTGGGCTCGTCGAGCGATTTCATCGGGCATGCCGGGGGGGACAATTTTGTCATTATCAGCACCGAAGAAATTTCCGGAAAGATCCGCGACCGGCTTAAAGCGCGCTTTGCCGAAGAAGTCCAGACGCACTACAATTTTATGGATCGCCAACAAGGTTTCATCATGGCAGCCAATGCCGAAAACCAGATGGAAAAAACCCCACTGATGACTTTTTCCATAGGAATCGTAACCCCCAAACAACAATCTTTTGCGGATATTCGCGAAATTACCGAACTGGCTGCGGACGTCCGCCGACAAGATGTTCCTGGAGTAGCTTCCAAGGAATAACGCGCCCCTGCTTATGTCTCTTGATCCGGTATCCCTGGGGATGCTCCTGCTCCTGACCGGGCTTGTATTCTTTCTCCTGGTCTGGGGTTTGCCGCGTCTTTTCCCAAGAATACGTAAAAGTTCGATACCAATGACAACTCTGCAGAACCCGGCAGATGATTCGCAATATACCCATGCCGTGATGATTGTACAATCCGGCGGCCGGGTGAACTACGTCAATGCCATGGCGCGCCAGTGGCTCGGAATCCATGAAGGCGAGCAACCCAACCTGGAAATCCTGGCCCGGCGGATCAGGCCCACGGATGATTTCCTCAAGATATGTACATCTGAAGGACAAACGCGTTTCTCAGTGAACGGACGCCCGCTGGAGGCCATATCCTACCAGGTGCCCGGTCCGACCCCATCTTTGCTTGTTTCGTTGCACCGCCCCGATCTGGCCTCCACACAGGCTGGTGAGTTCAAAAAGTTGTCCGAATCGACCTTGAAAATCTTAACCGATCTAAGTCAATCGGTAGCGGCCAGCCCGGGATTGTCAGGTACCATCCTGGCGCTGCTGGAAAACGTGGAGCGGCTCCTGCCGGCGGATGTGCTGGAGATAAAGTTATGGACCGCCCAGGATAAGATGCTTGTCCCTTATCGAATCGGCTCCGCACCCGCATCCGAACAGCGCCTCGAAAAAGGCCCGGCGCAATCCCCAGCAGGTTACTCCGCCATCCTGGTTGAAAGCCGCCAAAGCCTGTTTATCCCTGACACAAAGAATTATCGCGAAGCCACCCCTGCTAATAGCGAACAAGCCTCATTATTCTCCTATCTTGGCGTGCCGTTGTTAGCCGGGAATGACCTGGTCGGGACGTTGGAATTGGGGCTGACCAAAAAAGAGTTTTTCAAGCAGGATGAAATGGATATCCTGCAACTGGTGGTTGGACAAGCGGCTGCCGCCATTCGGAATGCCGCCATGCTGGAGGCTGAAAAGCGTCGGTCAGCTGAGTTGAGCGGGTTGGCAAGCCTGGCGCAAGCGCTTGGCTCAACCCGTGAAGCGCGCGACCTGTTTGCACGCCTGGTGGAAAGTATTGGGCCGCTATTCGATGTGGATGTATTGGGCTTCCTGGTCTATAACGAGAACCGGCGCGGGTTGGAAGCGCAGGTGCCTTTTGTAGGTATGCCGGCCCAGGTTGTGGAACTTTATCACATCCCGCTGGTTTCTGGCGGGCCGGCCGAGGAGCATTTCCTGAAACAGGAAGAGCTAACCACCCGCAATGCCATGGAAGACGAACTATGGCGTGAGATGGGTTTCCAGGATTATGCACGGGCGGCTTCCTGGCGTGATACTGCGCTTATCCCGCTGATCTCTTCCGGGCGTCCGCTCGGGTACCTGCAGATCTCCAACCACCGCAACCCGGATTCAGCTTTCCTGCAAGAAGAGATGCGCCTGCTTAATATCGTTGCGAACCAGGCGGCGCCTATTATTGAAAACCTGACCCTGGTGCAGCAAGCGCGCCAACGCGCCCAACGTTCTGAAGCACTGCGGCGTATCGCCAGCCTGGCATCCTCTTTGGCGACCGCGGATGAAGTTCTGCGCTATACGGTGCAAGAATTGGCGCGTTTGTTGCAGGCCGATGTGGCTGCCATCTTTCTTTTTGACGAGACGCGCGAGATCCTGCGCTTGCATAACGCCTCCTTGTTTGGCCTGCAAGCAGAATCTGCAGAAGCACTCTCCCACATTTTTGTAGATGAAGCCCAATTCCACTTTACGGTAACCGGTAGCCTGAAACCGTTCCTTTCCGGCCATCTTTCTGATGACCAGCGGCTGCTCTCCATTTACCAGCCTATCTTTAAAGGGTTGGCGATGGAGTCAACCATTATGGTTCCACTGGCCGTGCGGGAAAAGGGCCTAGGCGAATTAATGCTTGCCAGCAAAAAGCAGGAATTCTTCAATAATTATGATTTACAGGTGGTTTCCACTGCGTCCGGCCAACTGGCCTCGGTAGTTGAAGGAGCCTCGCAAAGCAACCGCACCGATGAGAGCTTGCGCCAGAGGGTGGATCAGTTGACCGAGTTGGTGCATATAAGCCGCGAGATGAACACGGCGATGGATTGGAAGTACCTCCTGCAAGTTGTCTACGATGAAAGCATGCGAGTCTCGCATGCAGATTGCGGTAGCATCCTGCTCTTTGAATTGGATCAACCTGCGAAAGAACCGAAAGTAATTTTCCAGCTTGGAGAAGAGAACGGAGGGACTTTAATCCCAATCGAACGAACGGTACTTGCTGGGGGAGATGCGATAATCGTTGACGACTTCACAAAAAGTGGCTATGAACCGGCCCACGAAGAAGTCCGCTCCGCGCTGATTGTGCCGATTGCTTATCAAGGTAAAATAGCCGGCCTGCTCCACTTGCATTCACTGGTTCCAGCCTGTTTTAATCAGAACACGCTCGATATTGTCCAGACCCTGGCGGTCCAGTCGGCTATTGCGCTTGGGAATGCAGAGCGTTTCCAGGAACAAGTATCGGCCAATGAAATATTGAGCCGGCGGGCCAAGATATTTTCAGACCTATTCGAGATGGGTTCCGGACAGACGGTTGCCCGGCCGCTGGAACAATCACTTGAGATGTTGGCAAAGGGAATCCAGGAGGCAACTCCTTTCCAGGTGGTACTGATCAGCATCATTGAGCCAGAAACCCTGCTGCAAGTCCGGGTGGCCGGCGTGGGCATGCCGGTGGAAACGCTGGATGCCCTGAAGTCGCGCAAGCAACCCTGGGAATCACTTTCACAGTTATTGCGCCCGGATTACAAAATCGGCCAGGGTTACTTCATTCCGCATGATAAACGCCCAGTAATTTCAAATGATATCGAACTTGTGACCATAATGGAAAAGGCGGCGGAGGTGCAAAATGCCTGGCACCCGGAGGATGGGCTTTTCTATCCCCTCCAGGATGAAGACGGAAAGCCGATTGGCTTGATCAGCCTGGATGCGCCGCGCGATGGAAAACGTCCGGACCAGACAGTACTGGATGTTATTGAAATATTTGCTACGCAGGTTGCCCAGGTTATCCAGAATAAACGCCGCATCTCAACATACCAGGGGCAAGTGGAAAATCTATCCACCAGCCTGGACCGCCATCAACAATTACTATCCATCAGCCAGAGCCACCTGCCCAACCTGTTGCACAAGGATCTGGAACAGATGATTTCCATCCGCAACCTGAACCGGCGGGCGCGCCGCATCCGGGCCGGGCTGGAAATCACTGACGCGATCAACCGTCAGGTGGATGGACCCTCAGCGCTACAGGCACTGGGACGCGGGATTTTAACGCGATTAGACATGAGCGTTTCCATGGTAGGGGAGAATACGCCGGAAGGACCACGTTTGCTGCATATCCTGGGAAGTATTCCACGCGGCACCAATCCGGAAGCATTATTCGGCCAGCGCAACCCGTTGCGCGTGTGCTTGCAGACAGGCGAGACGCTGCTGGTCATGAACATGGAACAGGATGAGGTCTGGCGCGATACACCCTTACTAACCAGCCTGCATGCCAAAGGTTTTATCTGCTTGCCCATTTTTGTGGATGAGAAACCCGTGGCTGCTGTTCTGGCGATCAGCCCCGAACCTATGCCGCGTTTGACTGAGGAAGACCAGCAAACTTATTTTCAGATTTCCAGCCAGGTTTCCATCATCCTGCAAAACATCAGCCTGCTGACAGAGACCCGCCGGCGCCTGCGTGAAGTCAACCTGCTGCTCGATTTCAGCCGGCAGTTAAGCGGTCTTGATCCGGAAAGTATCCTAAAAGCCTTGCTCGAGAGTGCCCTGCGAGTGGTTACGACCGCTCATGCCGGGGTGGTGCTGCTTCATAACGAAAAGGAAGGTATCCTTAAAGCACATGTGGCTTTGGGATATGCCAATACTGGCAGTTTAATGGGCATCATTTATCACCCGGCGGAGTCTTTGCCGGGGCGAGTATTTGTCGAGAAGAAACCCAGGCGGGTGGATGAGGTTAATTTTGCGCGCGATTATAGCCTGCCCGCCGAGGATCTATTACGTTATCGCGAAGCTACGGCTGGCCGGTTACCGGTTTCCAGCATGGTCATCCCCATCCAGACGGGTGAGAGAACGTTAGGCGTACTGCTTCTGGATAATTTCAATACTCCAGCTGCCTTTAGAGCCGAGGATGAGGCCTTGCTGCTCTCGTTAACTCAACAGGTGGCGCTATCGTTGGAAAATGTCCGGCTGGTGCAGGCTTCGCAGGAGCGGGCCGTGCAATTGCAGGCCTTAACCGATATATCGGCCGACTTAACTTCCAGCTTGAAAACGAGCCAATTGGTGAGCGGCCTGCTGGACGGGCTGCATAATGTATTTACTTACGATACGGCTATTTTGTGGCTGCGGGAAGGGGAACGCATGTCGGTGGCGGCGGCGCGTGGCTTCCCGGACAATGAGGAACGGGTGGGCCTGACCGTAACGATTTCCGATTCGGCCCTCCTGGCTGAAATGAACCGCACCTCGCAAGGCATCATCGTTGGCGATGTGCGCTCGGACGCCCGTTTCCCGGCGCTGGTGCAGGCCGAACGGCTCTCTTGGATGGGTATTCCGCTGGTCTCCAAAGGCGAAGTGGAAGGCGTTATTGCGCTTGAGAAAACCGAAGCCTATTACTTCACACTCGAACTGGTCCAATTGGTGACCACCTTCGCGAGCCAGGCAGCGGTTGCCCTGGAGAACGCCCGACTTTATGAGGAAAGCGTGCGCCGTGCGGCGGAATTGGATCAACGCAGCCAGCGCCTGGCATTACTCAACCGGCTTTCGGCTGACCTGAGTGGCTCGCTCAATGATGAACAAATTTTGCGCCTGACCGCTGAAGAGCTTCAGAGGGCGCTATCGGTAAAGAAAGTTTCCATGGTGACGTTCGACCGGTTCGGTCTGCCTCAGCTGCGGGTGACGGTGCCTTCAAACGACAACACTCAACCCAGGGTACTGACGGCTGCTCCCATTTTCGAGCGTTTGAGTGAAAGCCTGGGTATCTTTTCCACGGACAAGATCGAAGATGAGCCGGACCTTAAGCCTCTGGCCGAAATGCTTACCGGGACACGTTCCCTATTAATTCTCCCGCTGGCAAGCGGGCAGAGCCTGCGAGCCCTGGCATTTTTGCAAATGGATGAAATCTATCACTTCTCGGCGGGGGATATCGACCTGGCGCGCATTATCAGCAATCAGGCAGCGGTCGCATTGGAAAGCGCCCGCCTCTACCAGGCGACTGTCTCACGCGCAGAACAATTGACGACGATCAACCGGGCCTCTTATGAAATCGGGCTCAGCCTGGATGCCGAGGAAATCTATGCGGCCATCCATCGCGCGGCCAGCCAGTTGATGCCGGCAGAATCATTTGTCATTTCCCTGGTGGATGAAGAGCACGGCGATATCGAAGGCGTTTATCTTTTGGACCCGAATGGGCGGGCCCCCAACCAGCGCATAACGCTCGGGCAAGGCATCAGCGGACGGGTGATCGCTACCGGCGAACCCCTGTTAATTTCGGATGCTGAACAGGTGGAAACACTTGGCGGCAGGACTTTCGGGGAAGGGCAGCCCCGCTCGATCGTGGCAGTGCCCTTAATGATGGGCGGCAAGGTCAGCGGTATGCTTTCGGCGCAAAGTTATGATGCGAATATCTACACTGAAGACGAACAGCAGATCCTCAGTACGCTGGCGAACCAGGCGGCTGTCGCCATCCAGAATGCCCGTCTTTTTGCCGAAACCCGCCGGCTGGCGGATGAGCTTGAACAACGCGTGGTGGATCGCACTGCCGAACTGGCGCGTGAACAGCGCAATACGGAAACCTTATTGCGCATCCTGACGGAGGCTTCCTCCACCCTCGATCTGGACCGTGCCCTCAACCGGACTCTGGCTTTGCTCAATGATGCCATCGGTGCCGAGCAGGGCAGCATCATGATGGTCAACCCGGACGATAACTCCATCCAGTATCGCGCCGGGTACGGCTACCTTACGCCGGTTATGACCGAGGGCCCACGCCCGACCGCTCTTAAAATTGGTGACGGGCTGGCTGGTTGGGTTATCAAGCATCGCGAACCGGTGCGTGTGGATGACGTTCGCAAGGATAACCGCTGGGTAAAGATCCCGCTCAGCGCTTCAAGTCATCGGAGCGCCATTGCAGCCCCATTGATTGTGGGCGAAGATGTCATTGGCGCCATCCTGGTGTTCCATCGTAAAGTGGGTTATTTCTCGCCTGAGGCCATGAACCTGGTGCAGGCCATTGGCAACCAGGTGGCGGTTGCCATTAACAATGCACAGTTGTACCACCTGATTCGTGACCAGGCCGAACGTCTGGGATCGATGCTGCGCAACCAGCAGGTGGAAGCCAGCCGCCAACAGGCCATCCTGGAAGCGGTCGCCGATGGCGTGTTGGTGACGGACCCCAACAACGAGATCACCTTCCTGAACTCTTCAACAGAACGGATCATGGATCTGGACGGCAGCCAGATCAATGGCCAATCCCTGGATAATTTCGTTGGCTTGTTTGGCAAGGCCTCCCAGACCTGGATGCAGACAATCCATTCCTGGTCGGAAGACCCTTCGTCCCACCAGCCTGGCGACACCTATGCCGAACAGTTGACCCTGGAGACCGGTCATGTGGTGCTGGTGCACCTGGCGCCGGTTATCTGGCGCAACGAATTCCTTGGTACGGTATCCATCTTCCGTGATATTACGCACGAGGTGGAAGTTGACCGGCTTAAATCTGAATTCGTGGCCACCGTCAGCCATGAATTGCGCACTCCCATGACATCCATCAAGGGCTACGTGGATATTCTGCTGATGGGTGCGGCAGGGGCTTTAAACGAAAACCAACTCCACTTCCTTGATATTGTCCGCACCAATACCGAGCGGTTGAGTGTTCTTGTTAATGACCTGCTGGATATCTCCCGCATCGAAGCAGGCCGGATCAGCCTTTCGCTCCAGTCGGTTGATTTGCGAGAAATGGCAAACGATGTCATCGTAGATATTACGCGACGATCGCAAGAGGAGAACAAGCCGATGACCTTTACGCTCGACGTACCGGATGAACTGCCACTGGTCAATGGCGACGTGGAGCGGGTCCGCCAAATTCTTGGGAACCTGGTGGATAATGGCTATCATTACACCCCGGAGAACGGGCATATCACCATTCACATGCAACCGGTGGATGGCTCAGTTCAGATCGATGTGGAAGATGATGGCATTGGAGTGGATTCGGTTGATGCGGATCGAATCTTCGAAAGGTTCTTCAGGGGCGAAGACCCGCTGGTTTTAGCGACGCCCGGCACCGGCCTTGGCCTGGCAATTGTCAAGCAATTGGTCATGATGCATAAAGGCCGCATCTGGATGACGAGCAAAGGGATACCGGGTGATGGGAGCACATTCTCCTTTACACTGCCTGTGTATCATCCTGAGGAGTAATGGAAATGGCGAAAATATTAATTGCAGAGGACGAACGTGATATTCGCGACTTGATCACCTTTACCCTTGGTTTTGCCGGGTTTGAAGTGGTTGCGGCAGCCAATGGGGAAGAGGCGGTAAACCTGGCGCGCCAGGAAATCCCCGATTTGATCCTGATGGATGTACGCATGCCGCGCATGACGGGCTACGAAGCCTGCGCACTTATGAAAGCAGATGCGAAATTAAAAGATATCCCCGTGATTTTCCTCTCGGCAAAAGGACAGGATTCCGAGATCCAGACCGGGCTCCAGGCGGGCGCAGCGGATTATTTGTTGAAACCGTTTGCACCTGACCAATTGACGGAGCGTATTCAAGCGGTGCTGGCTCGTTATGGCAAGTGAACCTGCGTGTGAACCTGGATGAGGTATGAGCGCAATACTCCTTGATGACAGGATAGTGCATTACGAAGTACTCGGCCGGGGCCGGCCGATCATCTTCCTGCACGGCTGGGTGGGCTCATGGCGCTATTGGGTGCCCGCCATGCAGGCGGCCGCCATGTCCTTCCGTGCCTACGCACTGGATCTGTGGGGATTTGGTGATACTGCGCACGATTCGGCCTGTTACACATTGATGCAACAGGTTAATCTGGTGGACCGGTTTATGATGGAGATGGGGATTGGCAAAGTGGCGCTGGTTGGACACGGCCTTGGCGCGCTGACGTCCATCCTTTTCGCTAAAAAATACCCTCAGGTGGTTGACCGCCTGATGGCGATAAACGTGCCGATGGACGGAAACTCAGTTGCCGCCCGTATGCGCTCCCCGGCTTCCCCGGCCGACCTGGCAGACTGGTTGCTGGGAAAAGATCCGATCACTGAGCCGGCTCGAACGGATGCCCCCAAGGCCGATCCGCTGGCCATTACCACCTCCTTCAATAGCTTGAATGGCACGAATATGATGCCCATCATGGATTCGATGGCTACTCCCTGCCTGATCGTACACGGTCAGAACGACCCGGCCATCCATACGCTGGAGTATGAACGCTTCATTTCCATGCCGGTGCTGGTTTCGCAGGTGTTGCTGGAGAATTCCGGCCACTTCCCGATGTTGGATGAAAGCACGCGCTTCAACCGGCTGATGACGGATTTCATGGGGCTGGATTCGGGAGAGAGCCCGCGTGAACTGTTGCTGAAAGAGGAATGGAAACGAAGAGTAAGGTAGGAGCTTTCCGCGTTCGCTGCTGACCATCATCGCAATAGAAAGGCTGGCGTTCGAATAAACTTTTTAAGGATAGCATTTTAAATTGCATATTCCACTTGCCATGCAACACAGTACATAGTAAACTACACCCCATGAACGAAAATGGTTTGATGATGTCCCGTCCTCACTTGCAGTTCAAAGCCAGATGAACTGCAGGACGGTCCATGCCGCCTGATAACGCTGCTGGCGAAAGCCGGCAGTTTTGTTTGTAAGTTCGCAATCAGCGATCAGCCGCCAGCCAGGAAATTGAATGTTGAAGGCTGATCGCTCTAAAGGAGTCTACTATGCCCGAAAACATCCTGATCGCAATCGCCTGGCCTTATGCCAATGCCGAGATCCACGTTGGTAATATTACCGGCTCGCACCTGCCCGGTGATATCGTTGCCCGCTACCATCGTCTGAAAGGCGATAATGTGCTGATGGTTTCTGGCACCGATTCGCATGGCACGCCGGTTGTCATCGCGGCAGACAAGGAAGGCAAACCGGTCGAAGAAGTCTATAAAAAATACCACGATGGGTTCCTGGATCTTTTCAGCCAGGCCGGCATTTCCTACGATCTGTTCACCTCTACGCACACGGAAAATCATTTCAAAGTAACCCAAAGCATGTTTCTGGCGCTGCAAAAGAACGGCTTTCTTTTCAAACAATTCAGCAAACAGTGGTACTCTCCCAGCGCGGACAAGTTCCTGCCGGACCGCTATGTGGAGGGGACCTGCTACATCTGCGGTTTTGAGGGGGCGCGCTCCGACCAGTGCGATAACTGCGGCAACGTGCTCGAACCTGAAAAATTGATCAACCCGCGTGCCAAGACCGGCGATGGCGCCCTGGAACTGCGCGATACGGAACATTTCTATCTCGATCTCTCGAAGCTCGAGCCGGATGTCAAGGATTTCTTGCGTGAACGGGCTGGCTATATGCGTGATACCGTGCTTGGTGAATCACTGCGCAAGATCGAAAGCGAAGGCCTCAAGCCGCGCTCGATCACCCGTGACCTGGACTGGGGCATCCCCATCCCGGTGGAAGGCTGGGAAGGTAAACGCATCTATGTCTGGTTCGAAGCCGTCATCGGCTATCTCTCGGCTGCCATCGAATGGAGCCAACTTTCTGACCAGGAAGACGCCTGGAAAGACTGGTGGCGGAATCCGGCCGCCAAACAGTACTATTTCATCGGCAAGGATAACATCTTCTTCCATACCTCGCAGTGGCCGGCTGAGTTGATGGGTGCCGGGGAACAGTTCATGGAGATTTTTTGCGGAGAGCCTGGCAGGCTGACGCTGCCCTATGATGTGCCGGCCAACCAGTTCATGAACCTGGAAGGCCAGAAGATCTCGGGGTCGCGCAACTGGGCGGTCTGGGGACGTGATGCTCTCAGCCGCTACGACCCGGATGCGCTGCGCTACTACCTGACCATCAATATGCCCGAAAGCCACGATTCGGATTGGGACTGGAAGGAATTCGTGGCCCGCAATAACGGCGAACTGGTGGCTACCTGGGGCAACCTGGCCAATCGGGTACTCGCCTTTTGCTACAAACACTGGGACGGGCATGTCCCGGAGATCGATCCCGCCGCGCTGCGCCCGGGCGACCTGGAGCTGCTGTCGGCCATTGAAGAGGGGTTCCAGTCGGTCGGCAAGGAACTGGAGGCCGTGCACCTGCGGGCGGCCTTGCAGGAAGCCATCCGGCTGGCCAGCGAGGTGAATAAATACCTGGATACCTCCGCTCCCTGGTTCGAGATCAAGACCGACAAAGAAGCGGCAGCAAAGAGCGTCTATACCGCCCTGAAAGCAATTGACTCGCTTAAGGTTATGTTTGCACCATTCCTGCCATTCACCAGCGAGAAACTAAACGGGTTCTTCGGCAATGAGACCCCACTCTTCGGAGATCAGTACACGCAAACGGTGAAAGACTCATTAGGTGAGCATAGGGTGCTACGCTATCATGGTGTTGATAGCTTGCAGTGGAAGCCCAGTGAATTAAAGCCCGGCGCCAAGCTGAACCAGCCCGGCCCGTTGTTCAAGAAGCTGGAAGAAAGCGTGATCGAAGAGGAACGGGCGAGGTTGGGGAAATAATCTGTCTTTCCGGGCTAGAGGCAAATAAAATGATAAAAATAAGCTTCCGAAGCAAATTCGCTTCGGAAGCTTATTTTTATCGTTTTATTTTTTGTTTTTCCTTATCAGCCTCCGTCATTTTCCCCATATTGATATTGAACCGCCTGACGTACCAGATTCACAAATTCGGATACATCCTCATCCTCACTCAGACAGCTGGCGACCCGTTGCGCCTCGGACTGGATGCTATTGAGGGAAATATTTTTAGCCCAATAGCTGTTCCGCAGGACCTCGGCATATTCTGCCACGGCCACCGACCATTGGAAATGCGGATCCGTCCGGTTGAAGCTGGAGGCCAGCTGGTCGGTCGAAAAACTCTGGGAGGTCTCGATGGGATTGAGCGAGTCCGGGTTCTGCCAGCGTAAATGGACGGTGGCAATTTTGCCGTAGGCATCCGGGTTTAATTTGATCTCATACAGGGCGGTGACACTGTGCCCGGCACCCACCTGCCCGCCAGTAACGTTGTCGTTGCGGAAATCCTGGTTGGCAATGGCCCGGTTTTCGAAACCCACCAGGCGGTAGCGGGAAACCACTTCCGGGTTGAATTCCACCTGCACCTTTGCATTCAGGGCGATCACCTGCAGCGTGCTGGTCAGGTTCTCGATAAATATCCGGCGGGCCTCCTGGATATCATCCACGTAGGCGTAGAACCCGTTGCCTTTGTCGGCCAGTTGTTCCATCAGGACATCATTGTAGTTGTCCATGCCAAACCCGATGGTGGTAAGGGTGATCTGCTTTCCGGCATACTCTTCGATCTCGTTCCAGATCGATCCGGCATCGGTCTCCCCCAGGTTGGCGCCGCCATCTGAACACAGGATGACCCGGTTGATCCCGCCCGGAATGAAGGCTTCATCTGCCATCTGGTATCCGAGCATGAGACCCGCCTCGGCATTGGTCACGCCGCCCGGTTGCAGGCGGTTAATGGCCTGGGTGATCTGCTGGGTATGGTCACCGGGGGTGGGATCAAGGATAACCTCGGCATCCGTCCCAAAGATGACAATGCTAACCCGGTCGGTAGGGCGCAGTTGTTTGACCAGCAGGGCCAGGGAACGCTTGACCAGGCCCAGACGGTTATCCATGTTCATCGAGCCGGATACGTCGATCACGAAGGTCAGGGAGACATCCTGGCGTTCTTCGGGTGAGACCGCGTAACCCTGGATGCCAATGCGCATGACCTGGTAGCCCAGGTCTGTTTCGAACGGGGTCGGGCCTCCGTCGATATTGATCCCAAAGGCCTGGCCTGCGGGGGGATAGGGGTAGCCCTGGTCAAAGTAGTTGACATATTCTTCCACCCGGACGGAGTCTTGCGGCGGCAGGCTGCCCTGGTTGATATAGCTGCGCATGATGGTATAGGAACCGGTATCCACATCCAGACCGAACGTGGAGAGCGGCTCATCCTGCGTGTCGATGCGCGGATTAACACCGTAATTCTGAAAAAAGGTGTCATAAGTGATCTGGTTCCTGTTGCTTGGGGAATTTATGGGATTCTGGTTTCCAGGGGCTGATAGACCTCCGGCCATGGTCGGGGCCGGCTGGGGAACAGACTGGGACTGGTTGTTGGATATGAATGGGGCGACCGGAGCCTGGGTAGCCGCGGCGTACGGCATGGCAGGCGCATCAATGGCCGGAGCAGCCGTGGCGGGGGCAGCATAGGCATAATCCGGTGCAGAAGGCGCCTGGGGCGTAGCGGCGGCGCTACAGGCGGTTGTGATGACCAGCATGAGCACTAAAGCAAAGAGCGTGACATTTCGTTTTGTGGACATTTCTCTCCTCCTAGAGAAAAACATCAAAGGGCTTGCTTTGGCTTTAATTTGCAAATCGGGCAATTGTATTTTCCATAGCCTCCTCTCTGTTCCCTGGTGGAAGGGATGCATCTTTTTATCTTTTTAATGTGGATTGGTTCCAGATTTTGTCTCTCTTGTAGACGCTGATAAGCAGGGGATAGTTCCCCCAGAAATGCCACCCGCTTCTTCTCCGGCGCCTGCTGGACCGGCTCGAATGGCACGACTATTTGGCCACCATATGGACCAAGCCCAAAGACCCCGTGCCAGAATGGGATCGCGACTTCTAGTTCTACTTTTCCTCCTTTCAACTCAAATCACCCAGTGCTCCCTGCCCCTGCTCTTGGAAGGGTATCTTTCCTGTAGAGCGCCTCCCCCTGCCCATCCGTTCCGCCGTCAGGCGTCCATTAGTCCGTTAAGCCGAAGGCAGTCCGTTGACAATCTCTTGTATTATCAAATTTCGCGTGATAATCTTAATAACAAAGGAAGTAGACACTAGTACATCTGGGCGCAAATGGTGAATAAGGGTTGACCAAGGAGTTAGCAGCCGGTAAACTATTGCTGAAAACATAAAGAAGGGAACCAAGGATGCCAACTCCAAAAGCCACAGAATTGATTTTGACGAAAGAAGAGCAAGAAGGATTGGAACAATTAGTACGTCGTCATAACGTTGGTCAGCAAATTGCTTTACGTGGGCGCATCATTTTGGCAGCAGGACAAGGGCAGACCAACAGTGCGATAGCCCGGCAATTCGAGATAAGTATCAACACGGCACAACGCTGGCGCAATCGTTGGGCAAAAGCACAAACAATCTCTTACGAAGATTTGAGCATCGAAGATCGTCTGCAGGACGGGCCCCGTCCAGGAGCGCCAAGTCGGATAACTGCTGACCAGCGTTGCAAGATTGAAGCACTGGCCTGTGAACAGCCTGAAAAAGCAGGCAGACCGATCAGCCAGTGGACGGCGCGCGAAATTGCCGATGAAGTGATGGAACGCAAGATTGTTGAACATATCTCCGGCCGACACGCTGCGAGGCTTTTAAAAGAGGCTGATATAAAGCCGCACTTGAGCCGGTATTGGCTGACGCCTGCCTACGAAGATGGTTTTGATGACAAAGTCAATGATATTAACGCAGTTTACCAACAAGCTCCCGAACGGGCAAAACAGGGACAACGCACTGAAAGCATCGATGAAATGACCGGTGTGCAAGCATTGGAGCGCAAACACCCGGATTTGCCGATCTTGCCAGGTAAAGTTTTGCGACGCGAGTTCGAATACAAACGGCATGGCGCATTATCTTTTACCTGCAACTTCGATGTTGCGCTGGGAAAACTGGTCGCCTGTACTGCCGGAAAAACCCGCAACGAAAAAGACTTTCTGGAGCATATTAAACGCCGCATAGATTCCGACCCGCAGGTCAGCCAATGGCACTTTGTTAGCGATAATCTCAACACACATCTGTCCGCTTCATTGGTGCACTATGTCGCAGAAGAATCAGACATTGCCATCGATCTGGGCGTGAAAGGCAAATCCGGTATCTTGCAATCCAAGGCTTCTCGGGCTGCTTTCTTGAGCGACCCAACCCACAAGATTGTTTTTCATTACACGCCCAAACATGCTTCTTGGATGAACCAGATCGAAATTTGGTTCAGTATCCTGGTTCGAAAAGTCTTGAAACGAGGCAACTTCATTTCTGTGGATGACCTGAAACGCAAGGTTTTGGCCTTTATTGAATATTACAACCTTACCATGGCAAAACCATTCAGGTGGACTTACAAAGGCAAGGCGCTGAATGCGTAGCTTGTCTATCTTTTACGCCAGAGTGTACTAGTGTGGGCGATTTTGATGGAGAAGGGTGTTGGGTTGGATCTTGAATGTTGGAGCGCGCATCAATTCTCGCTCCAACAAAATTCTTCAGGAGTATCTATGAACGAACAATTGGAAATGAACAAACAAATCGTACTTGAGTTTACCGACCTGGCGTTCAATCAACGCAAGCCTGAAGAGGCAGTCGCAAAATACCAGGGAGCGCAATATCGTCAGCACAATCCGTCAGCGAAAGATGGTTCTGAAGCCTTTATCGGTTTTGTGAAATGGTTCGCGCATACATATCCATCCTTCCTGATTAGTGTCAAACGAATCATCGCGGAAGGCAACCTGGTTGTGATGCACAGCCATCTCGTCCACGAGCCGGGCGACCGCGGCAATGCGGTCGTGGACATTTTTCGTCTCGAAAACGGCAAAGTGGTCGAGCATTGGGATGTGGTGCAAGAAATTCCCGAGGCTTCTGCTAACAACAACACGATGTTCTAGCAATGACCTATTATCCCGCCACTGAAAGAGCGGGCGAAAGCATTTGGAGCCTGCTCGAAAACGCCTCCGGTGACTTTGTCATACTGGTCAAGTTCTCATCGTTGGCCAAGCCTGACCTCGGCTTCTGCTTCATTCAAAATTTTCACCTGGATAGGCCAAATGTCGGCAAAATTTATTAGACATGGATTTTCGGTATAATTAGGTGGATGTGGGCAGAACCCGTGAATCGATTTTCTAAACTGAGCCGTTCCCTGGGTATCGTTTTCTTCTCTTGCGGGATTCTGGCGAACATCCTGTTCTTCGCCTTGCTCTCCTGGCCCGGGCTTGAAGCCTATGACTATTTCGGCTACCAGCCAGCCGGGGCGGCCCTGACCAGCTTAAAATGTCCGTTCGTTCTGACGACCCATGAGAGCGGCCAGGTGACCGCCAGCTATTCCAATCCTTCCAGGTTGACCCTTGAACCCCAGTTCCGGGTTGAGATCAGTTCCCCGGATCTGTCGAACCGCACGATCAACACCGCCCTTTCCGTCTCCCCGGGCGAAACGAAGGAAGTACATTGGGCCATCACTTCGAATGACGTCGTCTTCGGGCGTCTGATCCTGGTCGAGGCGTATCAATCCCCCGTCTACGACACCTCGGATCGAGAGGGGCGGTGCGGGACCCTGTGGCTGGATGTGCCGCAGCTGACCGGCATGCAGATCTTTGTCGGTGTGCTTGCCACCGGCCTGCTTTTGACGGGCCTCGGGTGGGGACTGTGGATCGCGAGTAACCGTCCCAAACGAGAAGGCGAACCGAACGTCTCGGGCGCCATGCTCGCCTTGACCGCGGTTGTGCTGCTCGGGATGATCGCAGGCATCATGGGCTGGTGGCTGATCGGGGTGGTCTGTCTGGTCATCAGCTTCCTGCTGATTTTATCCGTTCTCGGCCATCTGATTGCCCCCCACGCATAAATGCTTTACAAATATAGAAGACCGGCTCGTTGAACGGCGGCTTCGCCGTTTGTGCACAGGCGCGATTTGCCAGAAGTCGCACGATATACCGTTCCTTTTCGAGCCAACCAGCCGATCCGACCTTCGCGAAGCATCCCCGTGGAACAAATTGCCAACTTGACCCTGTTCTTTGGGTATCGGCTGGTACGCGGAACGCACCGCTGGATGCGCAGCCCGCTATCCTCTTGCCCTTTCTTCTTCTGCTGTTTTGTTCTTAGTTTTTTTGTTTTCCTTCGTTCACTTCGGGACCGTTGTGTAAAATCTTCTCCCCTCATGAGTTTTTCGTGATTTTTTTTGTTCCCTCTTTATGGTATTTAAAACCTGACCTTCTTTTCCAGGCAAAAAACGCAAGAGCTACGTTACCTACAAATTCCCGATAACCTTTCCACCTTTATCCGTAGCCAGCAGCCCCTTGCTGGCATCCAGCAGCACCATCTGGTTGCCGTATGGGTCGCGTACCACGCAGGCCCGGCCGATCTGGATATCGAAAGGCGGAACGACCAGCCGGCCGCCGGCCTGCACAAACCGCTGTGCGGCCAAATCCGCCGAATGAACGGTCAGGTCAACCTCCTGCCCGGCCTGTTCGGTTTGGATGACAATTTCAGCGCCGGTGCCGGGCATTTGCAAACCGGCCGCCACGGCAGTGCGCCAGATCAAGGGGTGCCCCAGGCGATCCCGGTAAAAGGCCAGCCCATTTTCCAGGTCGGGTACGTACAGCCGGATGCAATCCACATTTTTTAAGAGAGCTGAAGGTTCGGATGTTTCGGATGGGATGCCTTTCAACCAATCTGGCAGTTGCTCGATCAATGTTTTCATCACCGCTTTGGTGTTTTCGTGGAAGACCTGGATGTTGCCGTATGCTTCGCCGCCGTTTGGGCCGACCAGATCCGTAACGCCGCGCAGGATCAGGCAATGTAGCCCGTTTTTCTGGGCCACCCAGGCGATCGCCCCGGACTCCCAATCGGCAGCAACTGCGCCGTACTTTTCCACCAGGCCGGGGATATCACCCAAGAGGATGTCACGATCAGCAGAAACCAGCAGCCCGCGTACTACGGGGTGGGGCAGCGCTTCGGGCAGCCAGTCCAGCGCCAGGTCGGTGGAATAATGCGAAATGGCCTCAGCCGGATCGGACATCTGCTCGATGATATCGTAGACAATCGTCCTGCTTACCAGGATGATCGTTCCGCGCTCGATGCGGCCCAAAAATCCACCGCAGGTGCCCAGGTTGACCAACAGGTCCGGCTGCCAGAGATCGATCGCCTGTTGGGCTGTGGCCGCGGCGGAAACCTTGCCCCAACCGCCATGCAAGAAGCGTGCAGCCACTGCGGAGCTTTCCTTGCCAGTTGGGAGATCGAAATACTCGCCCAGCCGCGTGGAATGAACCTTGGCGGGTGCCAGAATTTCCTTGACTGCCTGCCATTCGGCGTTGGCAGATATGATCACGATGACCGAATGATCATGCATGGATTCCTTACCCGAGATCGAAGAAAAAAGAGTTAACCAAGAAATTCGCTAATTGACACAAAGGGAAAAGAACTCCTTGGTTCCTCGATAATAAATCGCTATAGGAGTCCGAAGCCAGGAGGCTTCCGACTCCTATGTCAGGAGCTCTTGGAGTCCAGGTTCCCCTGCAAATAATCGAGAATCATGGTCAGCGCGGCTTCGGAGGCAGCACCCTTATTTTGCTCGCGATCCCCGTCAAAGTGGAAGATGCGCGCCCATTGGCCTTGCGAAGCAGACAGGCCGATCCAGGTGGTCCCAACCGGCTTGCCTGGCAATCCGCCGCCGGGACCGGCGATCCCGCTGACCGAGACGGCGATATCCCCCTCAAGGCTCTGGCGCGCGCCGGTCGCCATTTCCAGCACCGTTTCCCGGCTGACCGCGCCGTAGGTTTTCAATGTGTCCCATGAGACGCCCAATAGTTTAACTTTGGCTTCGTAAGCGTAGGCAATGACTCCACCGTTGAAATAATCGGATGAGCCGGGCACGTTGGTAATGCGATGACCAATCAATCCGCCAGTACAGGATTCTGCCACAGCCAGTTTCAAACCACGCTGGTGTAAAATATTGCCGATCTGGGTTTCGATCTGGTTCTCCATGGATAATCTGATGCTCCTCGGAATGCCCGAAATTATAGCATGACAAGGAAAAAGGGGTCATCTCAAAACCTTGAGGAGGGTGGTGGTGCGCAGGCGGCTCTGCCGCTTGCACACCACCCGTTCCTCAAAATATTGAGATGTTATGGAAAAAGCAAACTCCCGCAAATCATCTTGCGGGAGCGTAATATATTGGTCTCAAACCGAAAATTCAGGAAGAGTTCGCATTTTGAATGTGTTAAGAGAACCCGCACACATTCAAAATGTGGTTCTTCTATAATTTTCGGGTAAACCCTTAAAAATGGGAATTAATACCCGTGGTTGGTAAGGAATTGCTGCCAGAAGTGGTTGAAAAGGACGCCTCGAAAGATCACCCGCAAGATGATCGCCAGGATCAGGCCAACTGCCGAAAGGATGATCCCCGTAATGGCCATGCCCTTCCCCTTAGAATTGATCCCCAGCGCACCCAGCACAATGCCTACCACGCTTATTAATCCACCGCAATAAAAGATTCCAGAGCCACACAGTGACAGGATACCCAGCACCAGTGAAGCGATAGCGAAACCACGTTTGTCACTAACCGGGGCGGGAGCATAAACCGGCGTGGGATTGGGAGGAAGCTGGTCAGTCATAATGTCTCCTAAATAGAATTTAAGATGCTTATATCACTACTTTTTCTGGAAGGCAACAGATTTATAAAAAATCAGCCTTGCAGAGTCCCAACGACTGCCCGCGCCATTGGCAAAACCTCGTATTGCAGGAGACCTTTGGCAGGATCCTGGTCGAGCAGCCTGCGCATTTCGGCTTCGTCCCGAACTTGATACACACCGATGCCATACACGCCCTTTGGATCCATGACGGGTCCAAAAGCGATGGCAGTGCCCTGGGCGGCTTTTTCTGTCCAATACGCGACGTGCCGTTGCATGACCGAGCGTTCCTCGGGGGTCATATCGAGGTGGAAGGTAGGCCTGGGATTCTGGGTTTTTACGAAAAAATACATGTTTACCAATTTCCTGTGATCTCGCAGATTTGATCAATCAAATTCCACCTGCTTAACCGCCGGTACCGATCTGGTTGTAGATCTGGTTGTAAATGCTGTTCAAAATGGGACCGCGGAAGATCAGGCCAAGGATGATGAAAATAACGGTCAGTAACAGGCCAACCGCGGAAAGAATAATGCCGGCGGTTGCCAGGCCTTTGCCGGCGGACTTCCGGCCGAGGATGCCCAGGACCAGCCCAACCACGCTGATGGGACCACCACAGAACCAACCCACGGAGGCGCACAATGAAAGGATTCCCAGGACGAGGGATGCAATGGCAAGACCTTTACTGTTACTTACCGGAGCGGGGGCAGGAACTGGTTCAGGAACGGGCGCAGGGTACGGCGCAGAAACGGGGGGAAGCTGTTCAGACATAATTCTCCTCCATAATTAGAGAAATATTAGGATTTTATAGATTCGAATATATCATATTAGCAATTTAGATGATGGGAAATCATATCCATCATATTTCCTAATAGGAGAAGAGAAGGATTTTTGGGGAGTTGGCGGCAGTGTGACTGCCTGCCGTTTCATTAACCCCCTGCTTCTTGAATCCCGGGTTTAGCCGGCCTGCCAATTTGCGTAAGAAGCAGTAAAATTAGATTCTATGGAAATATCTGAGCACCTTCAGGGAATCCTGGATACCTTACCGGCCAAACCGGGTTGCTACCTGATGAGAAACGCCGAGGGGACGATCATCTATGTCGGCAAAGCCATCAGCTTGAAGAACCGCGTCCGCTCGTATTTCCACGCGGATGCCAGTCACGACCAGAAGACCCGCCGCCTGGTGCGGGAGATCGCCCATATCGAATGGATCCTGGTGGGTTCGGAACTCGAGGCGCTCATCCTCGAGATGAATCTCATCAAGAAGCACCGGCCCAAATATAACATCCGGTTGAAGGATGATAAACGTTACCCCTATATCAAAATTCATTGGAACGAACCCTATCCCAAGGTTACCGTGACACGCCTGATGCAGGATGATGGAGCGCGCTATTTCGGCCCATATACCTCTGCCTGGGCGGTCTACCAGACCCTGGATGTGCTGCGGCGGGTTTTCCCATACCTGACCTGCGACCGGAACATTACGGGACAGGATAAGCGTGCCTGTATCTATTTCGATATCAAACTCTGCCTGGCACCCTGTATCGGCGCTGTGAACCAGGCGCAATACCGCCATATGATCTCTGATTTGCAGGAATTCCTGAACGGCCACTCCGAGCCGATCATCGGGCGCATTCAGAAGGATATGGAGAAAGCCGCCGAGGAACTCAAGTTCGAGCGGGCTGCGGCACTGCGCGACCGGTTGAAGGCCATGCAATCCATTGTCGAGCGGCAGAAAGTGGTTTTTGCGGCGGACTATAAGGATTCGGATGTTATCGCCATGGCACGCGCCGATAATGAGGCCTGTGTCCAGATCTTCTTCATCCGCGGCGGCAAGCTGATCGGACGGGAATACTTTGTGCTGGAAGGGACCGAGGATACTGCCGATAATGAAGTAATGACCGAGTTTGTCAAACAATTCTATACCGAGGCGGCCAATATACCGCAGCAGGTGATGCTGCCGCAGGAAATCGAGGAAGCGCAGATCATCGGCCAATGGCTGCGCACGCGGCGCGGTGGAGGAAAGGTGGAAATTTCCGTTCCGCGCAGCGGCCAGCGGCACGAACTGGTCAAGATGGCAGCCGAGAATGCCACCGAAACCTTGCAGGCTCTCCGGTCGCAATGGCAGGCGGATACACATAAACAGGAACAGGCCCTGGCGGAACTCCAGTCAGCTTTCATGCTTCCGGCGCCGCCAAACCGGGTGGAGTGCTACGATATTTCCCATACCCAGGGAGTGGCCACCGTAGGCAGCATGGTTGTCTTCACGCAAGGTGTGCCGGATAAGAAGCTCTACCGGCGTTTTAATATCGAAGGGACCGCCGGCATTCCGGACGATTTTGCCAGTATGCAGGAGGTTTTGACGCGCCGATTCAAACGCTGGCAGGCGGCCCAGGAAAAGAATGCTGCTCCCGGATCCAAGCCGGACGAATCGTTCGCATTCCTGCCCGACTTGCTGATCGTGGACGGCGGCAAGGGACAACTGTCGCGTGCCATAGATGTGCTGCAGGAATTTGAGTTGTTCGATAAAGTTCCGGTGGTAGGGTTGGCCAAGCAGGAAGAGGAGATTTTCTTCCCGAATAAGCCTGATTCATTACTCCTGCCGCGCCACTCGCAGGGGCTCTACCTGGTGCAACGCATCCGTGACGAGGCGCATCGCTTTGCCATTACGGCCCACCGGGCACGCCGCACGAAGCTGGGCATGGCCTCGGCATTGGATTCGATCCCGGGCATTGGCCCGGCCAGACGGAAAGCCCTCTTGAAACATTTCGGTTCCGTGGATATGATTAGAAGAGCGACAGTGGTAGAATTGACCGCCGTGCCGGGAATCACCACGGCGTTGGCTGAGAGTGTCAAGGCGAATTTGGAATGAAAAAAGTCTGGATTGTAGATGATGACCAGGATATGGTCGGGGCCATCCGGCTGATGGTCAAAATGCTGGAATATAATGAGCGGCATTTCTTTTCAGCACGCATGGCTGCCCAGACTTTACTGGGCGGCGAGTGCCCCGATCTATTCATCCTGGATATCAATATGCCTGAAGTAAGCGGGCTGGATTTTTTGGAATTCCTGCGCCGCCGCAAGGATTGGAAAGATTTGCCCGTGGTAATGCTCTCCACCGAAGCTGCCGATCTAATGGTGGATAAAGCCATGGCGATCGGCGCGGATGCATATGTGACAAAACCGGTCGCGCTGGAAGAGCTGGAAATGGCAATGAAGAAAGCGCTAGCGGCGCATGGGCAGCAATAAAAAAGGCAAAACAAAAATACAAGAACTAACGACAAGAACCTAGAAACAAAAAACAAAAAAGTAACAGAGGTGTTATGGCAGAGAAGAAATCATCAAAAGGCAAGTCTGCTTCGAAGCCGGCAAAGATGGGCCGCGAAGCGCGGCGGGTGCGAACAATGAATGTCATCTTTCTGGTAATCACGGCAATCCTGATTCTTTCGTTGGTTTGGAGTGCTTTTGGTAAATTCTGACCGTTTCTAAAAACAGCATTTCTTCAGGGTGGTAGTATACGGCGGCCTGGCCGCCAGCCGCTATTGATGGCGGTGTTTATGAGAAACATATCCCGGGTAACATGTTTTTGTCAGGAAGGTTTTTATGCTCGATAAGCTTGCAGGAATAGAAAACCGATATGAAGATGTCAACCAACAGCTCCTGGAGGTTGGTAATGATTATCAACGCGCGGCAGAACTAAACAAGGAACGGATTGATCTGGAAACCATTGTTGGAAAGTCGAAAGAATACCGGCGTGATAAGATGCGCCTCGACGAAGCGCACGCGGTGCTTGAGTTTGAGGCAGACCCGGAAATGCGCCAGCTGGCCGAGTCGGAAATTGCCGATCTGGAACCACGCGTTGTTGAACTCGAAAAAGAACTGAAGCTGATGCTGGTCCCTAAAGACCCGCGCGATGATAAGAATGTCTTCGTTGAAATTCGCGCTGGCACGGGCGGGGAAGAAGCCGCCATCTTTGCCGCCGATCTGTATCGCATGTATACACGTTATGCGGAACGCCAGAACTGGAAAGTTGAAATGATGGACTCAAACGCCATCGGTGTGGGCGGATTCAAGGAAGTCGTTTTCCAGGTTAAAGGGAAAGGTGCCTATTCGAAGCTTAAATACGAATCCGGTGTGCATCGTGTCCAGCGTGTGCCAGCCACGGAGTCGTCCGGGCGGATCCATACCTCCACCGCCACGGTGGCGGTGATGGCGGAAGTGGAAGATGTGGACGTAGAAGTTCCTGAATCGGACATGAAGATCGACGTTTTCCGCTCTTCCGGTGCGGGCGGGCAGAATGTTCAGAAGAACGCGACGGCCATCCGTATTACGCACCTGCCGACCGGTATGGTGGTGGCAGTCCAGGATGAGCGTTCCCAATTGCAGAATAAGCTGCGGGCCATGTCGATCCTGCGGGCGCGTTTATATGAGATCGAGCAGGAGAAGCGCAGTTCGGCCGAACAAGCCGATCGCCGTTCGCAGGTGGGAACTGGCGAACGGTCGGAAAAGATACGCACTTACAATTACCCACAGAACCGTGTGACCGACCACCGTATCAATGTGTCCATTTTCAACCTGCCGGCGGTCATGCAGGGCGGCATCGATGGATTTATCGAGGAACTTTCCACCCGGGATGAATCCGACCGGTTATCTTCCAGCGGGGTGGAGGATGAAGACGAATAAGGTGGGGGAAAGAACCGTCGGGACGGCCCTCGACGATTTGATCTTCCGGTTGGAGAAACATAGCGATTCGGCGGTTCTGGATGCCCAGGAGGTCCTGGCGCGTGTGATGAACCAGCCGCGTTCCTGGGTTCTGGCACACCCCGAGGCGCCCCTGACCTTAAAGCGCGCAGCCGCGTTGGAGACCCTGGTAGTGGGCCTGGAAAGAGGCGAGCCGCTTCCTTATGTACTGGGCCAATGGGAATTCTTTGGCCTGGAGTTCGAGGTCACGCCGGATGTGCTCATCCCGCGTCCAGAGACGGAATTATTGGTGGAGCGCGCGATCGGCTGGCTGCATGCACACCCTGATTTTCATCATGCAGCGGATATAGGTACCGGTTCGGGATGCATTGGGATCGCCCTGGCGGCAGCTATTCCCGACCTGCAGGTGATGGGGAGTGATATATCGCCGGCGGCTTTGAAAATGGCCCTGCACAACGCGGTTAATAATGGCGTGGAGAAGCGCTTGGAATTTGTGCTTTGTAACCTTTTCCCGCCCGATGCTGAATATAACCTGATCGTTGCCAACCTGCCTTATATTCCAACCAAAACTTTGCAAAAGCTGCCCATTTACGGGCATGAACCGACGATGGCCCTGGATGGCGGTGCAGACGGCTTGCAACTGATCCGCGGCCTGCTGACGGATGCACCCGAACGGCTGACTGCCGGAGGGTTATTGTTGATGGAGATCGAAGCATCCGAAGGAGCCTCGGCGCTTTCGCTGGCGTACGATGCCTTTTCCGAGGCTGAAATCCACTTGCATAAGGATCTGGCCGGGCGCGACAGAATATTGGAAGTACAGACATGAAAACTGAGATCCTGCCAGCACAAGATCCAGGAACGCTTGCAAGGGCACTGGCGGTGTTGCGCCATGGCGGGCTGGTAGCGTTCCCGACCGATACTGTCTATGGGGTGGGCGCGCTGGCCTTCAACGGCCCGGCTGTGGGGAGTATCTATGTTGCTAAAAACAGGCCGGTGGAAAAAGCCATCCCGGTACTGATCGGCGCTTCGATCGACCTGGCAAAAGTGACCCTGGAAGTACCGGCTGTGGCTGTTCAGTTGGCGGCGCGCTTTTGGCCTGGTCCGTTGACCCTGGTGGTGCCCAAGCACCCGGAATTGCCTGAAACCGTGTCTGCTACGGCAACCGTAGGAGTACGCGTACCGGACCATGCTGTTGCGCAGGGGTTGCTCTTGGCGGCCGGTCCAATGGCGGTGACTTCGGCTAACCTGTCCGGCCAGCCCAGTCCATCCACTGCACAGGAAGTCTTTGGACAACTGGGTGGGAGAATTGCCTTGATCATCGATGGCGGCAAAACACCGGGCGGAGTGCCATCCACATTGGTGGATTGCTCCGGTATGGAACTTCAGATCCTGCGTGAAGGACCGATCTCGAAGGATGAAATTCGAGCTGTGTTGGGGTCGGCTTTCTAATCTGGCCTTTAATTCTCTGTCATGTCCTGTTCATCTTGGTGCATATAATAAACATTGTATTCTCCTCCTCAACACAGACCCCGCCGGACTTGGGCCAGTCCTCCACGGGGTTTGCGATTTAATAATAACCCCGCGGGAACAGGGTCAGGCATAAACGGGGTTTGTCCATTTTTAATAAAGGAATTTACTGCCAGGTGGAAAAAAGCTCTAATCTTCTTTTCAGGATTCTGTAATCTTCCTTTAAACTAAATGCGTATAATGGAATTTGCATTCTCCTCTTTAACACGAACCCCGCCGGGACTAGGGCCAGTCTCCGGCGGGGTTTCGGTTTAAGAAACACATCGTTCTTATCGCCAATTCATGAAAGCGGCCAGGTTGGGGAAATGTCTATTCCAAGCCCGTCTACATGGCCGAGCACGTAACGGTAATAGCCTGCGGCTGCGATCATTGCGGCATTATCGGTGCAGAGTGACAATGGTGGTATTTTGACCGGAAATTCTGTCTGAGCCAGGAAAGCTTCCCGTAAAGCTTTGTTGGCTGAGACGCCACCCCCGACAATAATTTCCTTTACACCAAATTCACGCGCGGCCAGCATGGTTTTTTGGAACAATACATCCACCACTGCCGCTTGAAAACTGGCTGCCAGGTCAGCGACCGGGAGAGGGCTGATATTCAATTCTTTGACTACTTTCAAAACAGCTGTTTTTAGACCGCTGAACGAAAAATTCGAGCTGCCTTCCAACCAGGCACGCGGGAATTTAAACGCAGCCGGATTGCCCTGTCCGGCGGCTTTCTGGATAGATGGCCCGCCAGGATATGGTAATCCAAGTAACCGGGCAACCTTATCAAAGGCCTCGCCGGCCGCGTCATCCAGGGTTGCTCCCAGACGCTGGTAGTGCAAATGGTCTTCCATCAAATTCAATTCAGTATGCCCCCCGGAGACAAGCAGGGCCATGAGCGGGAACTGCGGTTCAGGGGCAGGAATATCTCCGTTGTTGTACACCCAGGCTGAATAGATATGTCCTTCCAGGTGGTTCACCCCCACCAGCGGCAGGTTTGCTCCGATGGCGATGCCCTTGGCAGCGTTCAGCCCGACCAGAAGAGAACCGGCGAGGCCCGGGCCGCGTGTGGCGGCGATGGCATCGATGTTTTCCAGAGAAAGATGGGCTTTGGCTAAAGTCTCTTCGATGACCGGCAGAATGGAAAGAACATGCTGGCGCGAGGCTACTTCGGGGAAGACGCCGCCGTAGCGGGCATGGATATCCATTTGCGATGCGACAGTCGATGACAGCAGGATGCGACCGTTTTCGAGTACGGCAGCAGCCGTCTCATCACAGGATGTTTCGATGGCGAGAATGCGAGCGGAAGGAAGGGCAGACATCAGCTTTTAGCTTTCAGCGGCCGGCCTTCAGCCATCCGCGGAATAGTCCGGTTAAAGAATTGAAATTTCCATGGTTTCATGGAAATGATTATAGCGTTATCCGTCCGGACGTCAACATCCGAACGGAGTGGGTTAATCCATAACTTAAAGTCAAACACCCATTTCGAGTTACGGGTTACTCTCTCTTCCACTTTTCCATATTCAACACAAAGTCATAGGGATACTCTGCCAGGATCTCAATTTTCCCATCCGGGCGCACCCAATAAGTATCTTCGATGCGCACGCCCATACCTTTTTCGGGATAATATAGTCCGGGCTCCGATGTGAAGATCACGCCAGGCTTGAGAATATTATCATCGCCGGATGTCAGGCCGGAAAAGGGCAGCTCATGGATATTCAGCCCGACACCGTGACCAATGGAATGAACGTAGCCTTCCACCGGCGCAGGCGTGTGGAGCGGCGTCTGGTGGTTATTCTCCTCGAACAGTTGACAGGTCAGACGCTGGTAATCCTTGAATGGGGCATTCAGGTCGAATTCTTCCAGCAGACGGTTATAAACTGCCCTGACTTCATCGTAAAGTTTCTGCGCCGCATCAGTTGCATAGCCAAGACTCCAGGTGCGTGTAAAGTCATAAAAATAGCCGCCGCCAGCCTCACAAGGGTAGATATCGAAAACGATAGTCTGGCCCAATCGCAACAAATCTTCAGGTGTTCCAACGGAGTGGGGCACACCCGCATCCCGCCCAATGGCGAAGATGGTGCCCTCGGGGTTCTCTGCACCCAGCTCGGCAATCCACAGGTTGATCCTGGCCTTGACATCGCGAATGGTCAGCGGAGTTGAATCTTCTTTCAACAGAACCTCATCGTCACGCACTTCCCGGCTGGTCAGGTATTCTGCGGTGCGCCGGACAACTTCGGTCGTGGCTGCACCCATCTTGCGGATGCGCTCCACCTCGAAGTGATCCTTGGTCTCCATGGCTTTCATGAAGAGCGAATCATTGCCCGGTTCACCAACCAGTTCCAACTCTGGCATGAGAGCCTGTAGATGGGTAAAATTATTGAAGGCTGAGCCAAGTTCAGTGTTGCCGTAGATCCCAACGCGGCCCTGTACTCCTAGATCGGTGAACATGTGCTTGTAGAGCAAGGCTGATGTGAGAGAAGGATTCCCCTGGGCTTCTTCCAGTAGTTCTCCATACCCATACATGCTATAAGGCATAATTTTCACCCCGGTTTTGGCGGCTTCTTCACGTTCCATATCATTGCAGAAGAGCACCGGCTCTCCACCGCGCTTTTTGATGAGTGTGGCTGCACTGATATGGCCTCCGCCGGTCAAATAGTACATGGGGGGGTTGTGGTCGGCGTTGCCAGTGACGAGGATGGCATCCAGATCTCTGGATTGCATGAGGGCGTCAAGGTCGGATTTCATTTATACCTGTCCTACAATCTGGAGAACTTGCGTGCGCGTAAGCTTGGGCTGGCCAGCCTCGAGGGCCTGCAAGGTGGCTTCGGCGAGTGCCAGGGGAATATCCACCAGGCTATGGAAGGATTTGTGGGAGATCTGGTTGATACTGGTTTTGGCCTGGTCGATGTTCTTACGAGCGAAAACAAACATCTGCTCTTCGGTCCAACCGGTAGGGAAAAAGCTTACCCCACGCTGTCCATCTTCTTCCCGGTTGCGCAGGATATTCACAGATTGCAAGCCGCGACCAAAATGAATCGCAGCCAGCCGGTCAATCTGAGAGCCATCGAACCATGCCCATATGTCGCAAATGAGCAGCCCGACCGCGCCGGCCACGCTGAATGTATAACTATTGAGATCTGCTTCGGTACGAATTCGCCAGTTGTTTTCCACCCAGTATGCCATGCGATCGGCCATGGCAATGGTAGCGTCCCAGATGCGCGGGGCAATACCCTGGGGCGTATGCGCCAACCAGTCGCTTATCCGCAATGTTACTTCAGGCAGGACATCCCGATATGGCAGGAAAACGGCCTCAACCAGTAACGCATTTTCCGGTTCATCCGAGGCAAGTTGGGCCTGCAGCGCCCAGCTGAGCCCATGCAGAATGGTGGCTTTTGCCTGGTTATCCAGGGATGGGTGGTCTTCGATTTCATCAATTGCACGCATGCACAGATAGGCAGCGCCAATCGTCTCCTGTAATTTAACTGGCAGCCTGACAATTGGGATGAAAAATGTCCGGCTGGTTTCTTTGAGTACGCGTAAAACGTCTGAATGATGAGTTATAGGAGTAAATTCGGGAAGGAAGTTACCAGTGTTAACCCCGGATACTGTCTGCAGTTTTCTTTTTCTCCTGCAATGCGTTCATCAGGCCAACCAGCAATGCCCCATCTTCCTCCGGCAGGACGGTGCGTGGATCGAGCAGGATGCGGTCTTTTTCTGTGCGGGCGATGATGGGAGGTTGCTGCCGGCGGAGTTTTTTAAGGAACCGATCCGGACTTTTTCCATCCAATGCAAGCAGGAAGGTCGGGAGACTCTCTTCGGGTAAACTGCCCCCTCCGATAGTCGATCTTCCGGGTATGACCTCGCCCTGGCCGAGTTTTTTCGCCCATCCTTCGGCAGTCTGGCGGACCTGGTCGGGCATCAATGCCATCATACGCCAGATCGGAATTTCCTGCTCGGCCTCGTCTTTGAGATAATGGAGTAAGGTGGCCGATAGGGCAGCCAGGCAAAGCTTGTCCGCGCGCAAGGCGCGTGCCAGTGGATGTTTTTTAATCAAGTCAATCAATTCAGACTTGCCAATGATTATCCCGGCCTGTGGGCCGCCGAGAAGTTTATCGCCAGAGAAGCAGACCAGGTCCGCCCCGCTGGCCAGAGATTCCTGTACAGTGGGTTCGTGGGCCAACCCATAGCGGGCGGTATCGAGCAGAGTACCGGAGCCGAGATCATCCACATATGTAACGCCATGGTTGTGGGCCACTGCGACAATATCTTTCCATTCGGGTTCTTCGGTGAAGCCGATCATTTTGAAATTTGACCGGTGCACATGCAGGAGGATGGCAGTTGGTTCCACGAGCGCTTCCTCATAATCGGCCAGCCGGACCTTGTTGGTAGCGCCTACTTCCACCAACCTGGCTCCGGATTGTTTCATAACCTCCGGAACACGAAATTCCCCTCCAATCTCAACCATTTGCGAACGGGAGATAACAACCCGCCTGCGCTTTGCCAGTGCAGCCAGTACCAGCAGCATAGCCGCGGCGTTGTTGTTTACGATGATGGCAGCCTCGGCACCGGTGATACGTTTCAGTAATGCCTCACTATGGAACAGGCGTGAGCCGCGCTTGCCAGTTTCCAGATCAAATTCCAGGTTCGAATAGCCATGGGAAACAGCCTCAATGGCCTTAATCGCAGCAGTGGAGAGCGGGGCGCGGCCCAGGTTAGTGTGCAAGATCACGCCGCTTGCATTGATAACCGGCACCAGGGTAGGAGAGGCCCAGCCCTCCAGCAGGGCAGCCGCGTCTGTAAGAATGTGTTCCCGGCCAGGCAAAGTCAAACTTTCATTTGCCATCGAGTATGCACGTGTTTCATCCAGCACAGCCCTTATGGCTTTAAGAGTTGACGAGCGGCCATAAGTCGCGATGAGTTCAGCTGCCAGCTGGGTCTGGAGAAGGTGTTCTACCGAAGGAAGTCCGTGCAGATTCATGCTTTGATGGATGGGGGTGTTTCTGCAGGTGGCGCTGGTTTGTCGGGAACGGCCTTGGGCTGCCAGCGGGCTTTCTCCCGCATTCGAACCAGGTACTCGATGGCTACCAAACCGAGCGCTAGGCCGAGACTGATCCACAGAGTGACCAGGCGAGCCTGTTGCAACCAGACCAGCAAAACCCCGTATACACCCACCCAGATGGCTTGCCTGATGATCACGGTCGGGCCAACCGGCGGTTCAGAAGGAAAGCGCAGGTTGAGAAACCAGGTGACCGGCAAGGCAAGCCCGGAAAGGCCAAGGGTGCCGCCGAAGAATAGCAACCAACGCGCCCAAACTGTGGGAGTCAGGGCAAAAATGGCAAAGGCTGCGGCACCCCAGCCGAGCACGAACAGGCTGATGGCTGAAGCAAGGTAGGGCAGAAAGGAAGAGTTAGGACGGGTTTCCATTTGATTGAATTATACATCAGGCCAGTTCACTCTGGTATTTTTCTGCAAACAATGCCGGTTGGCCGCCGGTATGCCAGAATAGAACGGTCTCCTCTTTTAAAAAATCCCTTTCGAATCAAGTCAATCAAACCCGCGGCAGCCCGACCAGTATAAACTGGATCGAGCAGCAGACCCTCGTATTTTGCAAAGAGCCGAATGGCGGCACGTTCTGCATCCGTCAAGACCCCGTAGCCGGGGGCGGCGTAATCAGCGTTTACCAATACCTGATCGGGAACGAATTCAATGTGCGGCCCCAGACGCCCGGAGGTCTCGGAAGCCAGTTTTGCGACTTGCACCTGCAAAGCGGCCCGGGGTTCATCTACACTGATGCCGAGCAATTTGCCCGGATAGTCGAACAAGTGTGCCCCGAGAACCAGGCCGGCCTGCGTGCCACCGGAGGAAGAAGCAAACAGCATCCAATCGGCTAGCATTCCCTGGCCGACGAACTCTTCCATTGCAAAGGCATAAGCGAGTGCGCCGGTCGAATTTGAACCGCCATAAGGCACCAGGTAAGGTTTGCGTCCCAGATCCAGGAGCTTATCGAAAGTATCCCTGAGAGCAGTTGTGCGATGCTCCTTATCCGTCCAGACTATATTTGCTCCAAAAAGGTTGTCGAGCATGAGGTTGGCACTGGCTTGCGCAGGCGGCTCACCAACAAGTACGAGGAAGCAATCAAAACCGAATTTCGCCGCCGCCGCGGCAGTCTGGCGACAGTGGTTGGACTGCAAGGCTCCGGCAGTGATGAGTGTATCCGCGCCGGCGGCCTGGGCTTCGGCCACCAGGAATTCCAGTTTGCGGGTTTTATTGCCGCCAAAGGCCAGGCCGGTCTGGTCGTCACGTTTGACCAGAAGGTGTGGCCCATTCAGCGCTTTTTCCAACCGCGGCATGGATTCGATCGGAGTAGGAAGGTGAGCGAAGCGGATTTTAGGAATCATTCTTTTTCTCCACTAAGAACACAAAGTGCACGAATACAACTAAAGTGCGAGGCGTTACCATTCTAATTCGGAATGGCTGCCAAAATTGATGATCAGGCCTAATTTTATCCCGGTTGCTTTAAGATAATTGAGGATTTGTGCCTCCTCTTTTCCAGGTATCTGTCCTGTGCTTTCAGTTCCACGGTGATTTTTCCATAGCGGACCAGATCGGCAACGAATTCTTTTTTAGTGGTTCCCCTTTGTAAACGATCCTTATGGATTTTTGTGGTTCATAAGGAATTTTGCAACGAGCCAGTTCCACTTCCAAGGTTTCCTGATGAACCAATTCCAAGAAACCTGAACCGAGTTCACGGTGAACATCGATCGCGGCACCCATGATTGCATACACCTCATCCTTGAAAATGAGATCCATTATTATTCCAAAGGATTCGTATTTTCTTCGTGTTCTTCGTGGATTCACGCCCCCAGACTCTGGCGGGTTTGGGCTTTACCTCTGGCGCGCATAATATCCATCAGGCGCGGCAGTACCTGGGTATACATTTTATAAAGCAGCGGATTGGGTGTGAAATCCCAGGCCCCGAGGGTGCGCGAAACGAATCCCCCCAAGCCTTCCTTGAAACGGAAAACGCCCCATAAACCGTCACTCGGGTCGAACTCATCCGGCGCACCCCACAGATTATATATCTTATTCCCCAAGGCTTTTGCTCGCTGCATGGCTTCCCATTGAAGCAGATAATTAGGCATTTTTTCGCGATGTTCGTCGCGGGACATCCCGAAGAGATAAATGGTCTGGCCTGCAAAATAGAACATCGAAACGGCCCCCACCGGTTGACCAGCCACTTCGGCAATCAGTGGTTCATGGAAGGGAGTTGCGAGGGTACGAGATTCAGAAGTAGCGTTTTCGAAGGTTTGCCAGACGGTCTGGTAATAGCCCTCCTCCCGGATCAAGAACCCATCCCGAACCGAGGTCTCGGCGTACATGCGAAATAGCATGGAAAAATCCTCTGGCGTGCCAACCCGTATGCTGACCCCCTTCTTCTGCGCCAGGCGGATGTTGTAACGCGTTTTTTGCTTCATGCGGGCGAGCAATTCATCCGTGCTTGGAGACAGATCGATCAAGACAGTGTTGCGGAACTGAATTTGATCCTGTGAAAATTTCCAGCCGGCTTGGATCAAATCTGATCTGACGCTTTGACCGGTGGTAAACTCGACCGCTTCGGGCCCGCCCGGAACACCCAGCCCGAGCGCCACATCCGGATCCAGCTTGATGAAGATGGAACCCTGGTGTTTGGCAAAACTTTGCAAATCGCCCAGGACGCGCAGGCGCAGGGATGTGTTATTCCAATCCAGGTTTGGACCTTTGGGGAGGTAGAGCACGCAGAGTCTTTTTGCGAATCCGCCGACTGGAATGCTACGTTTCAGTATCATCGCGGCAGCCACTGGTGGTTTATCATCGGCTGCAGCAGGATCATTCCATGTAAAGGGCATGGGTTGCCAGCCATACCTGGCCTTGACCTGCGACCATTCCCAGGTCTGTAATAGGTGGGGCAGGGGCAGTGATGCAATCAGCTCATTCCAGGCATGGGGAGTGCCGGTAAACGGGAGCATGTTTTTTTATCAATCCGCTCCGGAACCGGAAAGGCGCCAGAGGTAAAGTTTGTAGAGCAGGGGATTGTAAACGCGGTCCAGGGTTGGGTGGGCCCGTTTGATCGAGCCGCCAAAACCCCGTTTGAAGCGGTAGACTCCCCAAAGCCCGTCTTCGCGCGCATCGGCCTCATCATCATCCACGTCGGTGGCTTCATCGGGGATGCCCCACATATCATATTCGGTGCAGCCTTTGGCATGCGCCCAGCGGATGGTCTCCCATTGAAGCGGGTAGGTGGGTTTGCGGTTCCGTTCCATGTCCCCGGAGGCGCCATAGAAATAATAAGCATTTTTACCATAGGCAAAGGCCATCACGGCGGCGAGGTTTTGACCCTGGAAATCGGCCACGAAGAGCTCACACATGCCTTTGGGGTAAAAAAGCTCATAGGCACGCCGGTAATAATCCCGTGAATGAACATTGAACTCTTCGCGCTGGCTGGTGATACTGATGATGCGATAGAAGGCCTCCAGATCATCGGTAGGATGGACAACCACTTCCTTCCGACCAGCCAGACGGATGTTGTAGCGTGTCTTGGGCTTCATACAATTGAAAACATGCTCTTCGCTGCCTTCCAAATCAACCACCAGTGTGCTTTGCGGCTGGATATGTTGCGGACTGGACAAAAAAATTCCCGGCTGCCTACCGGAGGCCGAATCGCCTTCCCAACCATCCTGTTCCAATTTCAGAAAGACGGCATGCTTTTTCTGGCAGAGGGTATCCACATCTGCCCAAAATTGTGAGTTCGTTTCTTCTGAAGAAGTTCCCACCGGCCCCTTGGGGATGTAAGCGAATGTCAGGCCGAGTGGAAGACGCCGGAATAGGATTTGCGCGCCAAGACCATTTTTTACCACACGTACCGCATCCCAGCCAAAGGCGGATTTAAGTTCGCCCCATTCACCCGACTGCAGGATATGGGCGTTGGGCTGCGCGGAGAGAAATTCATTCCATTCAGAACAGTTGATTTCAGGCATGTTGAGGTTAAACCAGCGAAGTTAAATCTTCTGGCGGCACGGACCGAATTTTCCCGTCCGGGATGGTTTCGTCGAGCAGATGGATGACTGCAGAAGCCTCCCCCTCCTGGGCCAAATGGTGCAATTCATCGACAATCTTATCCAGATCATGTGGTATGACGGCTTCTTCCGCTTCAGCACGGAAGATTTCCGGATGAGTGGTCTTTTTATATTCCATGCCGTCTCCCCACAAATCTTCGCTGAGCTTTTCACCCGGACGGATGCCAGTAAAAACGATTTCGATATCTTTGCCAGGTTCAAGACCAGAAAGACGGATGAGGTCTTCTGCCAGATCCAGGATGCGTACCGGCTGACCCATATTCAACATAAAGACTTCACCGCCCTGACCCATTGCGGCAGCCTGGAGCACCAGGTGAACGGCTTCAGGGATGGTCATGAAGTAGCGTTTCATATCCGGGTGAGTAACTGTCACCGGCCCACCGTGGGCGATCTGCCGTTTAAAGAGCGGGACAACGCTGCCACGGCTGCCCAGTACATTCCCGAAACGGACGACCGAATATGCATGCCCGGTGCGGTGTGCGGCTTCCAGCACGATCATTTCTGCGATGCGCTTTGTTGCGCCCATGACATTCACAGGGCGAACGGCCTTATCGGAAGATATGAGAACGAGTAATTCGGAGTCAACGGCGCTGGCAGCCTGAACGATGTTTTTTGTGCCGATAATATTATTGGTGATAGCGTCCTGAATGTTGCTTTCCATCAATGGAACATGTTTGTGCGCGGCGGCATGGAAAACCACTTGTGGGCGGTAATCGGCAAAGATATTATGAATTCTGGGCATGTCGCGAATATCGGCAATCACCAACTGGAATGGTAGCGAAGGGAAATCCTCCCGTAACTCAAGCATGGCCTCAAAAATGCTGTTCTCTCCGTGACCGAGCAGAATGAGCATTTGAGGACCCCAGCGGGCGATCTGGCGGCAGATCTCACGGCCAATGGAACCACCCGCCCCGGTGACGAGTACCCGTTTCCCGGTCAGCGCCGCGCCGACCAGTTGATCCTGGATTTGGGCGGGCTCGCGCCGTAAAAGATCGGTGATATCGACTTCACGCAGACGGTTGACACTGACTTTACCGCCAATGAGTTCAAACAGTCCTGGCATGGTGCGGAAGGGAATCCCTTTCAATCGACAAACATCCGTCACCAGACGGACGATCTGACCGCCGGCACTGGGGATGGCTATGATAACTTCATCCACCAAGCGATGTTCGAGGGTTCGACGCAGATCAGTGAGTTTGCCAACTACCTGGACACCATGGATTTGATGGCGCTGTTTGGTTAGGTCGTCGTCCAGGTAGCCAACCGGGTGCAGGCCAAGTTGCGGGTTGCGTTGTAATTCGCGTACCACCAGCGCACCCGCATCCCCCGCGCCGATGATCAATACATTTCTGGCTTTTCGAGCAACGGGCTTTTTACTGGCTGCACGCCCTTCTGCCAAAAGCCGGAACGAAAAGCGCAGGCCACCGATCCCCACGAGGGAAAGCAACCAGTCGATCAAAAGAATAGTGCGCGGAAAATTCAATATGCGGGCACCATCTATGCGACTGATGAAAAGGATAAGCATTACCGTGGAGAAAACTGCCGATGCAACGGTCACGGCAGAACTGATCAGGGTTAATTCGTTTATGCTTGCGTAAGCCCACAAACGCCGGTAGAGACCAAAGAAATAATAAATGGCGGGTTTTATCAGCAGGCTGATAAGTATCATCCAGTAAAGGGAACCAATATAATCGGTAATCGTATCCCCGGCCAGCCGGAGCGCGAACGCTGCGGTTATGGCGATTACGGTGATGGTAATGTCTGCCAATAGAACCAAAATATTGGAATATCGGGAACGAATATTTGCTTTCATTTGTTCTTCATCCATTCCACAGTTTGTGCCAAGCCATCCGCCAGTGAAACCCCGGCGCGAAAGCCCAGTGCCGCGGCGGCTTTTTCAGGATTGCCTTGCGAGCGATAAATGTCCCCCAAACGTGGCGCTTCAAAGCGGACTGTAGGTTGCAGAGGGGATAATTCGCTCAGTTCTTCCAACAAATCGAGCAGGTTGGTCTCATGACCGGTACAGATATTAAAAGCTTCCCCGGCTGCCTGCAATTCGGCAGCTAGCAAGTTGGCACGAACCACATCTTTGACAAAGATAAAATCACGGCTCTGTTTGCCATCCCCGTAGATTGTAATCGGTTCCCCATCGACCAATCGTTGGGCAAAAATGGAAATGGCAGCCGCATAGGCAGAATTGGGATTCTGCCGTGGCCCGTAGACATTGAAATAACGTAACGCCGTCACTGGCAGGTTGAAAGTTTGCGTATAGAGATGGGCGTACAGCTCATTGACCTGTTTGGACAAGGCATAAGGTGAGAGAGGCTTTAGCGGTGTTTGTTCATCGGTTGGAAATTTGTCTGGATTTCCGTAGACTGCCGTACTGGAAGACAGCACTACTTTTCGGACACCGGACTGACGGGCAGCTTCGAGAAGCGTTGCGGTGCCGGCAACGTTGATTGCAAAACAATCCTGCGGCTCCAGCATGGATTGTGGAACGGAGATGAAGGCAGCCAGGTGGAAAATCCATTCCATCCCACGAGTAACGGATTTAATCGTCTCGGCATCGCGCAGGTCGCCTTCAAGTATTTCCAGATCACCCCGAAAAGATGCAAGGTTTGCGCGCTTCCCGGAAGAAAAGTTGTCCAAGACGCGGACAGACGCACCCCTCTGCAGGAGTTCTTCAACAATATGGGACCCAATAAATCCGGCTCCGCCGGTAACCAGTACGCGCATAGGCTTATCTTCCCTGGAACCCGATAACCTGGGTTAATGTACGCAGAATGATTGTGATATCCATAAGAAGATTGCGATGCTTGATGTAATAGAGATCGTATTCAAGTTTAATGACGGTTTGGATGGTGGTGGAAGAATAGCCATAATTGATCTGGGCCCAGCCGGTGATGCCCGGTTTGACCAACAAGCGCGCCCGATATAAGGGAATTTGTTTTTGGTATTCGATAATCAGTTCGGGACGTTCGGCGCGCGGCCCAACGATACTCATATCGCCGACCAGGACATTCCAGAATTGAGGCAATTCGTCGATGTGACTGCGGCGAAGGATATTGCCCACGTGGGTGATGCGTTCATCATGTTCGACGGTAACCTGTGCTTTGCCATTCTTTTCCGCATCGGTCCGCATGGTTCGAAATTTGTAAATATTATACGGTTTTCCGGTCATGCCAGAACGAACCTGGCTGTAAAGGATAGGGAGCCCGCTATCCAAAAAGATCAGTATGGCAGTGAAGGGAGTAAGCAGGATGCAGATAAACAATCCCACCAGCGAAAGCAGAATGTCGAGCAGGCGCTTTGCTAATTCGTAAAACCCATCCACACGTGATTCGTTCACGAAGGACCGGATCAGCCACTCCGATTCAAGGTGATTGATGGGGACACGCCCAAGCAATTCTTCATAAAGGCTGGGCATAGGGATGATTTCCATGCCTCTTTGCTGGGCTTCCAAAAGGTTTTGGAAGGTGCTGCCTTTCATCTCACCGGTGATGGCAATCACGATCTCCGATATGCTATTTGACTCGATATTCTCGAGGAGCCGATCATTCCCGGCCAGGATGGGAACCCCTCCCAGTATTTTTCCTACCTTGCCTGGATCATCATCCATGAAGCCAACCAGGATAAATGGCTTCGGATTCATTTTGTTGTAAACCTTTACCAACGTCTCACCAGCGCTGCCTGCGCCGATTATCAATACCCGATGAAGGAATGCCTGGTTGGTGGAGATTCGAATAAATAACAACCGCCAGATAAGCGTCAGAATGGAGGCGAAAACAAGGAAAAAACCGATGCCCAGGCGCGGCAGAGAGCCTTTTTCCGAAATAAGATAAACCAGTGCATACAATAAAAGCCCCGCCAGGGCCGCCAGGGCAATCCCACCCACGGTTTGACGCAGGTTCCTGGCGCGGTGCGGGTTATATAACTCAACCAGGAATACCATCCATATTACCGGCAGGAACCAGAACCATACATCAACGCGCTGCTGGAGGAAATGTAATGAAAACTTCAGCCACGCATCCTTTGACCCCCAGAAATACAACGCGCCGAAAAGTGCTATTGTGGATACAAATACATCACCAATTAGCAGGATGATCCGTTGGTCGCGCGTATGAACGCGCCAGCCAATTGGCTTTGATCGTGTAGATGACTGCATTACTGCCTCTCCGGGATCCTGTCAGTATAAACCCCCTTAATCATACTCCATAAAAAGCCTGCACCCCAGGCAATGTGCATGGTTGCAATTGCCACAGGTAAACCGAAGACCAGGAAAGCTTTTTTCTTCTTAATGGAAGCGTGAACTCCGGCAGCAACCAGAACAAACCCATAAACGAGAACTTCCGCTGCCAGCAAGATCCGAAAAATGGGCAAGAAAATAGCCAGGGCAACCCCGGCCAGCAGACTTAATACAAACAAGGGTGGGAGTCCCTGCCGCCAGCGTAAGGTCTCAGGATAGCGGCGTAACATGCGCCATTTCCAAAAGCCATAGCGAGTGTATTGCCGGGCCAGTGCAGACAAGGATGGCCGGGCGAAATAAACCGATCGGATGGCAGGGTCGAGCCAAACCTTACCACCCGACTGGCGGATGCGAGCATTAAACTCGTAATCCTCGTTGGTAAGCAGAGTTTCGTCGAAGAAGCCGATCAGTGCCAGTAATTCGCGTTTAAAGGCTCCAAAAGGGACGGTATCCACCTGGGAAGCCTTGCCGGTATGACGGTAAAGGGCATCGCCTACGCCCAGTGGATGGGAGGCTGCCACGGCGATCGACTGCGCAATCCCGGTGGGTGCGCCAGGGTGGATCTCCCAGATGCCGCCGATGTTTTCCCCCAGGCCGGCCTGCAGGTCTGCAACGCAGCGTTCGATATAATCCGGGTAAGGTACCGAGTGCGCATCCAGCCGGATAATGATCTCACCCTGGGTTTTTTTAAGGGCACAATTCAAAGCAGCCGGAATGCTCTTGACTGGGTTATCGGTCATAGCAATATGCAGGTCAGGGTGGGTATCTGCAAATGCTGCGATCTGTGCGCGGGTTCCATCTGTGGATCTGCCATCTGCGATGACCATTTCAAGATCGATGCGTGGAAAAGTTTGTGCGTAAACAGCCTCGAGCAATTTACGAATGGTGTCTTGCTCGTTATAACAGGGAATAATAATAGACACAGAAGGCATGATAATTTATTTTTTTTGCCGGGAAATGGCAGAAGCGGCCGGTGGTGTCAGAGGTAGTGTGACGGTAAACAGGCTGCCTGAGCCCGGAATGCTACGAACGCTAATTTTACCACCGTGCGCAGCAATAATTTCTTTGACGATGGCCAGACCCAGTCCGGTTCCATGTTTCTCGCCGCCCGGCCGGGATGGATCAGCCTGGTAAAAGCGCTCGAAGATATGCGGCAGGGCTTCGGGGGGAATGCCTGAGCCGGTATCTGCAACATCCACCTGGATCCGGGAACCTGAATCATGCGAAGTGACCGGATCGGACAGCCTGGTCTGCAGCGTTACCGCGCCTCCCTCAGGTGTGTGCTTCAGGGCGTTATCCACCAGGTTGGAGAAGACTTGCGAGAGACGGTCGCCGTCGCCCAGGATGGAGGGCAGCTCGGTGGATTCTACACGAATTGAAACGCCCGCCGCGTGGGCCTGGGGATAAAATTTCTCGGCGATGTTGTTGAGCAAGGCTGGAAGGTTTACCGGCGCACATTGGAGTTCAAGCGTACCGGCGTCCAGGCGGGCCAGGTCGAGTAAATCCAGAACCATGCGATGCATGGAACCGGCCTCGTTGTAAATGACCCTGGCAGCCTGCTGGCGGGATTCGGGTGTATCCGCGGTGCCATCCAGAATGGCCTGGGCGAAACCCTGAACGGAAGTCAACGGTGTCTTAAGTTCGTGAGACACATTGGCCACGAAATCGCGCTGGGACTTGCGTGAAGTCTGCATGCGGTTATTCATGTCATTAAATGCGCGGGTTAATTCCTGAACCTCATGCGGGCCGTGCAGGCTGATCGGATGCGTGTCAATGGATGGCATTTGGCGGGAAGCGATCACCAACCGTTGGAGCGGTTCGCCGATCCAGCGGGCCAGCCAGAAGGCTACCAGTAAAGAAATAATCAGGGCGGCAACAGCTGCACCGAGGATCGGCAGCATTAATTCATCACTCAAGATCGTTAATAGCGGGACAGCAGGACGGGGAACGGCCACCAAAAGCCAGCCGCCATCATTCAAGTGTTGGATAATATAAATCCAGAATTGGCCATTCTGATCTTTCAGCACAGATGAAATTCGCAAACGGGGCAAGAGCGGTATTTGAATACTACCCGTTTGCGCGGGTTGTGAATCGACCAGCACCTGGCGCTTTTTGTTGAAGATAACGATCCGTACATCGGAGTTTTGACCAACTTGTTCGATACGGGACTGGAGGTTGGCTGGAGCCAGGCTGCTTAAGGCGGCTTCATTCTTGCGCAGCAAGGCTGCGACAACGGTCAACCGCGCGCTTGCCTGCCGGTAGGTGGATGGATTTTGAATGATATAAATGAATAACACCACCGCTACAATGCCCAGCGCGGCCATTGTGATCAACACATAACTCCACCATAAACGAGACCGTAAAGAATGAGGCATTAATCAACCAGTTTGTAACCGATCCCGGTAACAGTTTCAATGCTGATCGGGCTTCCGGCAAGTTTCTTGCGTAAATGGGCGATGTGAACATCCACGGTGCGGGTCTGGCCATAGAAATCAAAGCCCCAGGCCTGCTGGAGAAGTTGCTCCCGGGTGAAGACGCGACCGGGATGCCCAACCAGGATGAGCAATAATTCAAATTCCTGGGTGCGCAATTCGATGATCCGATCGGCTAAGCGGGCCTCTCGGCGGATAGGGTCAACTGTCAGGTTGGCCAGATGGAGCGGGACGGCATCGGGTTGGGCAGCCCGGTCGGCCCTCCGCAGAATGGCCTTGATGCGCGCCACCAGTTCGCGTGGATTAAAGGGCTTGGTCAGATAATCGTCGGCGCCAAGTTCCAGGCCAAGGATCTTATCGATGTCCTCGTCTCGGGCGGTCAGCATAATGATGGCCACGGGGTTGTTTTCTGCCCGCAGGCGACGGCAGACTTCCAGACCATCCAGTTTGGGGAGCATTACATCCAACACAATTAGTTGGGGAGTTAGACGCCTGACGGCCTCCAGGGCTGCTTCGCCATCCCCGGCAGATTCCACCCGAAAATTTTCGCGTTCCAGGTACATGCGGGCGAGCTGAACGATGGATGGCTCGTCATCGACGAGCAGGATGAGTTCTGAACTCATTTTACAAGGGCGACTGCTTCTATCTCAACGTGGCCGTCTTTAGGCAAGGCTGCCACCTGGACGGTGCTGCGAGCGGGCGGGTTTTCCGAAAAGAATTCGCCATAAATGACATTCATTTTGGAGAACTCGGCCATGTCCTTTAAGAAGACGATGGTCTTGACTACTGCATCGAGGCCAGACCCGGAATCTTCCAGAACATGCCGGATGTTGGTCAGCGCCTGACGCGTCTCGGCTTCGATCCCGCCCGGCACAAGGTTCCCGTTCGAAGGGTCCAGGCCGAGCTGGCCGGAAGCGAATACGAACATTCCGGTCCGGATGGCAACAGAATAGGGGCCGAGTGCTTTGGGCGCCTTCTCACTTATGATCACTTTTTTATCCATACTCACCTCACTTTTGGGTTTTCTCGATTGTACTGCAAAAGAGAGACACGGCGGGGAGCCGTGTCTCTGGATAGGATCGGATACGATCTAGAAGCCGGATGGGGCGGATGGAGTCGGTGAAGGTGTGATAGCAGGTGCAGTTAATGGAGCGGAGGCAGAATGAGGGTGAGCCTGGCGGAAAGCTTTGACAGCCTCATGAAGCGCCTTCAGGGTGCCGTTCATGGCTGTGCGGGTATCTTTAAGAACCTGGGCGAGGGATTGCGCTGTGGCAATGGCGGTGGTGCGATCGGTGACGTTGCCGGAAGCGTCGAAACCGGCATGGCTGGCGATGATTGCAGCGCCTGGAGCATGGGCGGCCTGGACGGCCGGGATGACCGCGGAGAGGGCATTCAAGGCAGCCTGGATGGCAGAAACATTCAAGCCTTTGGCGCTGGCCTTATCGAGAAGGGTCTGCACCTTGGAAATAAAAGTGCTGGCTTTGGATAGCCGGTCACTTTGGCGCTGGTAAGTGGCCTGCAGGCGTGCCCAGCGATTTTCAAGGCGGGTATTATCCGGCTGGGCAGTAGCCTGAACATTCAGGCTGGCCGCTGAAGCGCCAGTTAATGGGAAGACAGCCAGTGCGATCGCAAGTACTAAAACAACAGGAACGATTTTCTTGAGCAGAGCGGTTATTGAAAACATTGCAGATCTCCTTTTTGATTTTTGTTCATAACTGCATTCTAAGTCTGTCAAGTAACCGTTGCATAACCTGAATGTAAAATATTTGTAAAATCAATTTTGACCTTTGCTTGACAATCTTCCTCTCTCCGTGTAAAATCCTTCCGCTTCAAAGACGGTGAGTTTCCAGGCCGAGATAGCTCAGTTGGTAGAGCACGCGACTGAAAATTGCGGTGTCGCCAGTCCGATCCTGGCTCTCGGCACTCGGCCTGAAAGTCAGGCCACTTGCGGGCGTAGTACAGTGGTAGTACGTCTCCTTGCCAAGGAGAAGGTCGTGGGTTCGAATCCCATCGCCCGCTCTTCTGATTGCGGATTGATGATTGATGATTGTCAATCAACAATCCGCAATCTACAATCTGGAATTTGATATGGCGTCGTGGCCAAGTGGCAAGGCAAGGGTCTGCAAAACCCTCATCATGGGTTCAAATCCCATCGACGCCTCTTAATATTGCGGATTGGTGATTGATGATTGTCATTTACTAATCCGTATTTTTATGGCGATAGAGGCGAGAGCTTTGGGCCAGGGTCTGCAAAACCTCAACATGGGTTTCCGCTGCACGGGGTTACGCAAACCCCATTGACAGCTCTTAATATTGCGGATTGATGATTGTCAACCCCCGCTGATAAAAAAAGTCCCCTGAAATTTTAGGGGACTTTGACGTTTTTATGGCTCATAAACAAAATGCCGGGGGTAATAATCCCGGCAGCAATGACATGCATAATACTTAAGAGAATCCTTGTTTGGAGAGTTGCAGACGGCAAGCCAAAAGGACCGCCGAAGGAGAGGATCAGCGCGGTGATGGAAACCGACAGGAATACAGTGGCGGGTTTGTGGGCAAAGCGTAGAAGCATCCCAAAGAAAATAATTGCCAGCAGGCCTGCCACCAGGATCGCCAGAATGACCGTGAGAACCGGCATCGCGGCAAGATGGGAACTATTCCCATCCAGCGGCATGCGGTATTGCTCGCCGAGTGCTTTTGTCAGAGTGTAATAAGCGATATCTACCAGAATGGCTGCCAGGGTCGCGAGTGGGCCGGCCCAGGACAACCGTCGAAGGGAATAGGGCGGCATCTGGTTCAGATATTCCTGTTGACGATGTAACCGGTCAGATCTTCCAGCGCAAGCCTTTCCGGCCCGGCGGGTAACGTTTTAAGGATCTCAAGAGCTTTCTGAATGAAAGCCTGAGCTTCTTTCATGGATTTGGTGGTAGCATCGCTCTCCCGAATGGATTGAACCAGCCGTTCCATGCGTTCGGTCTCCGTGTAACAGCCACCCGTCAGGCATAACACATCCGGGTCGTATGGATGGGCTTCGGCGTAGTAGATGGCGGGTAGGGTTACCAAACCTTGCAAGAGATCCGAACCGACTGGCTTGCCGACAGTTTCCTGCTCTCCTGTGAAATCCAGGATGTCATCGGCAATCTGGAAAGCCATGCCGAGGTGATAGCCAAAGTGACGCATGGCTTCCACACTGGCCTCATTAGCGTGCCCGATCATGGCAGCGGCCTGGGTGGTCATCTCGAACAGGGAGGCGGTCTTGGCGTAAATGCGTTTGTTGTAATTTTCCCGGCTGATCACCCCGCGCGCTGCAAACAACTGGGTCAGTTCGCCGTTGACGATGGTTGCCAGAGTTTCGGCGAAAAGTTTCATCAATAATGTGTTTTCAGACTCAGCCGCCAGTTTGGCAGCGCGCGCAAACATGTAATCCCCGGTCAGGATGGTAGCGGCGGGCGACCAGTGTGCATTCAAGGTGGGCATACCGCGGCGGAGCAAAGCGCCATCGATCAGGTCATCGTGAACCAACGTAGCGGTATGGAGCATCTCGACGGCTGCCGCCAGGGTGAGAAGCTTGTCCTGGGGCGCATCGAACATCTGCCCGGTCAGCAGGCCGACCGCCGGACGGATACGCTTGCCACCCGAGGAAAGCAAATGCTCCAATGCGGCGCGTAAATCGGGATGCGCATCATCGGCCTGCGCATGCAAGAGGTTTTCTACATCCCGGAGACCCACCTGGATGGGCGTAAAAAATGAGGCTATATTTAAACTGTCTCTTTCCATGCAAAAAGCCTTTCGGCATTCTCGCTGGTAACCGCGGCGACCTCTTCAACGGTACGCGAGAGGAGCAAGGCAATTTTATCAGCAATCAGGCGTACATAGGATGGTTCGTTACGTTTTCCCCGGTATGGGTGGGGAGTCTGGAAAGGTGCATCGGTTTCTATCAGCATATGATCCAGTGGCAGCGAGGCGATAATCTCCTGTCTGGCCTGGGTATTCCGGAAAGTGACGGGACCGGTCACGCCGATATAGAAACCCAGGCGCATGGCATGGCGGGCGGTTTCCAGCGAGCCGGAGAAGGAGTGTAATACGCCGGGCCGTTCGGCCAGTGGATTTTTGGCGAGGCGCAGTCCTGCAATCCACGCCTCAAGGATCAGCAATAAATCGCCGGCGCATTGCTCGTTCTGCGAATTTTTAGATTCGCGCATGTGCAGGATAACCGGCAAACCCATCTGTTCGGCCAGGTTGAGCTGTTCGCGGAGAATGTCTTTCTGTAATTCCTGAGTGGTGCTGTTCCAGTAATAATCCAGGCCGATCTCGCCGATTGCTACGACCTTGGAGATTATTGGGGTATGCAGGGATTCTGAGGTACCTGAAGGGGAGGATGGGCCAGAAGCACCAGAAGTTAGCGCGGACAACTCGTTAATGGAGGAGTTGTTCCAGGTAGCGGCTTCGGTGGGGTGGACGCCAATGGCGGCTGAGAGCTTGGGATGGCTTTCGGCCAATTTGACAGCGGACAGGCTGGAGAGCAGATCGAGACCCGGGATCAGGATATGCGAGAACTTCCGACCGATGCGGCGCGTTCCAAAACGGCCGCCCGGTCGAGGTTGAAATTTTCCAGATCCAAATGACAGTGCGTGTCGGTCAGGTTCAAGTGTCAGGTTGCCCGGTGTCAAGTGCGCCAGATGTTGAAGATCCGTGGCACCGGAACACTTGACATTGAATTATTTCAACCCAGCGATCTTTAATCCGTCCTGGAGAATAGCCTGGACTTTGTCAGCATGGAGTGTCTCGCAATAGACACGCAGGATGGGTTCGGTGCCTGAGAAACGGATAAGCAACCAGCCGCCATCTTCCAGTTTGAACTGGAAACCATCGACGGTGACGAGCTGTAAAACTTTCAGGCCGGCAATCGTTTGCGGATTAGCATCCAGGATCATCTTTTTACGGTCAGCATGGCTGCCACTGAATGGTCGGTCGATGCGGTCGTAGAAGTACTCCCCGCCGACCTTGGCGAAGAGCAGCTTGAGCAATTCGGTGGGCTTCTTGCCGAGGCGCACCATCAGATCGAGCATATACAGACCAGCCAGGATGCCATCACGTTCGGGTACATTACCACGGAAGGCATAGCCGCCGCTTTCCTCGCCGCCAATGAGAGCATCGGTCTCGAGCATCTTGGGGGCGACGTACTTGAAGCCAACACCGGTCTCATAGACCGGAACGCTGTAGATCTGGCCAAGTTTGTTGAGCATGCCGGTTGTGGAGAGAGTTTAACAATGGCGCCACGCAGCCCGCGCACCTCGAGCAAATAATAGGCCAGCAGGCCATAGACGCGCAATTGGTTGACAAACTGTCCGTTTTCATCGCCCACGCCGAGGCGATCGGCATCGCCATCGGTGATCAGAAGCACGTCGGCGTGATTATCGAGGGTGGCCTGCAACCCGACGTTGATGTTGGGCGGGATGGGCTCAGGGCGTTTCATCTCGGGGAAGACGGGATTGCGCTGGTTGTGGATCTCGATTACCCTGGTTTTGCCGCCGGCCAACAAACGCGGGAAGTAACCGGCGCCGTTGCCCCACATACAATCGACCATTACGGTGAGGCCGGCATCACGGATGGGCTGCAGATCGATCAGCTTGTTGATGTGGGCTTCGTAGGGGGTAACCGGATCGAACATGACAATCTCGCCGGCGGCCTCGGCCTCTTTGTAGGGCTTTCGTTTGACGGTTTCAACGGCATCGGGAATGAGCGCTTCGATCTTTAGCAGCCCTTCCGGGTCGATGGCGCCACCGAATTCGTTGCGAACCTTGAAGCCATTATCGGTGCCGGGATTGTGCGAAGCGGTGATATTGACTGCACCGCAGGCTTTTTTATTCACCACCGAGAAGGCGATGACCGGGGTGGGCGTGGCGCCATCAGTGATATAGACTTTTAGTCCGTTGGCGGCGAGCACTTCGGCCACGGCTGCGGCAAAGAACTCGCTGTCGAAGCGCTTATCGTGTCCGACCACGACCCATTGGCCCTGCCGGCCTTTATCGAGCAAATAGCTGGCGAAGCCCTGGGCGCAGCGGCGGACGTTGTCGAAAGTGTAGTCTTCGGCGATGACGCCGCGCCAGCCATCCGTACCAAAAGAAATTTTAAAGGACATGGGAGTTCTCCTGAATTAGGATAATGATGGGGGTATTATAACAGGGGAGGGCAGAATGATGAATGAGAAAGGATGAATTGTAGATAGGTGATTGTAGATTGAAGATCGGGCAAGGATGCAGCCCCTACGCGGACGAGTTCGTTTCTTGGAAACGAATAGGGTAAAAATGAATGAGGAATGGGACAGAGAATTAAGAATTGCCAATTGAGGATTGTTGATCGGTCATTGCTGACTTGTAAAGGCTGACTGTTGTGGATGAATTAAAGTCGTTTTTTGATATTTTTTCGTGGAACGAATAGGGGGCAACGGGAGGGATGATCAACGAACAAATGTTCTGAACTTGAAAGGTTTTTTGGGGGAAGGAAAATGTCCGGGCAGGAGAACCGGCGGCACCCGGAGACACCAGCTTACCGCTGCTTCCTCTCGGACCTGACGGGATTCGCAGGGCTCCGCCGCGCCGGACCCACCCGGACGGCGGTGAGGATACCCGATGTGGGGAGGGATGTCAACGGGGAAAAGAGGAAAAGAAGGAAGAAGAGAAACATAAAACGTAAGAACGGTTTTCGGGTTCTGGGAAAAAAGTCAAATGGAGGAATGAATTGGAATTCTTGTAACATCCTTTTCTTAAAACCAAATGACACTGATGTGAAATCAGTCGGTTATTTACGAAATGAATTGGATTACTGTGCTGTATGGTTTGAACGGTATGCTTGCGTATGCCTGGGTGGAGTTCGATGGGCAGGCGATCGGAGTGCATGATGATATTACTGAGATCTTCAATGCAGGGCAATAACCTCATGATATAATTTCCAAACAGCAACTTGGAATGGAGGCTATATGGAAATCACCGTAAAACAGTATAAACATTGTGATTTGCTCAGCATTCAGGGCAAAGTAGACAGTTATACCGCCCCCGACCTGACGAAAGCCATAGAGTCGCTCAATGACAATGGCCAATTCAAAATTGTCCTCGACCTGGGCGAATTGGAATATATGTCCAGCGCTGGTTTCCGGGCTTTACTGATCGGGCAGCGCAATTGCAAACGCTACAATCGTGGCGAGATTGTGCTGGCCAGGGTTCCCAAGAAAATTTTAGATGCCCTGGAATTGACCGGGTTTACTCCGCTTTTCAGAATGTTTGATGATATTACGGCGGCAGTAGGCGGTTTCTAACCAATAAAAACATATTCTTACCGCTTGGGCCGCCTCGACTTTCAGGCCATGAGGCGGCCTCGTTATTCCAATGCGAACGGCGATTTTTCCTGCCAAGTTTGACCAGTTGGATTCCATCCGTGAGTTTGCCATTCAGGCTGCCCGCGATGCAGGTATGGATGATTCTGAGACTTATGCCGTTGAGCTTTCTGTCGATGAGGCCTGTACCAACATCATAGAACATGCTTACCAGGGAGAAAGTTGGGGGGATATTGAATGTACCTGTGAATCCAATGAAGTTTGCCTGACATTTGTAATCCGCGACCATGGGAAGCCATTTGATCCATCCACGGTAGTCACACCTGACCTGAATGCAGATATTGATAACCGGGCGGTGGGTGGATTGGGCCTATTTTTGATGAAGCAATTGATGGACGATGTTCACTTCGAGCCATTGGGGGAATCGGGCAACGTTCTGACGATGGTAAAACGTCGAAAAAAGGGGAATGCCGACTCCCGACTTATTTCCCAGGATGCCACGTGGAGGCAGATTATTCAACTGGGCGAGCAACTGATGCAGCAGGAGGCGCTTGCGGCACGGCGCGATCTGATCCGGGAAACAGTCGGCCATTTATTGGACTGCCAGGTAGAGGTATGGCTGGATGAAGGCCTGTTCCGGCTACCTGGTTTGAACCAAACCCCTTTATTTCCTGCAAAACCACCCGAAGGTCCGATGCTCGAAGCATTTACAACCGGAATCCCTTATGGTTCGAAGGGCCAAAGGATAACACTGGCCTTCCCATTTAAAAATGGGGGTGTCAGTCTGGGTGCACTTCAGGTGGCAAGGCCTGCCAGACCTTTTAGAAGAAAAGAAATTGGAATCCTGGAAGGCCTGGTGGGGCATGTGTCGCTGGCGTTGGTGGCGGCACATCGTCATACTGTGGAACAGTGGCGCATTGAGCAATTGACCCTTGTCCGCAGGGTGAGTGCCCAGATCGCCAATGTACTTGATCTGGATGAGCTGACCAGGCGTGTGACCAAACTGATCCAACGCACTTTTAATTATTATTATGTAGCCATTTTTACGCATGAGCCTGACCAAGAATATTTAAGTTTCCGCTCCAGTGCCGGGCAGGCACGGGGCCGTGGTAAACCGCTCAGAGTTCGTATGGGCGAAGGTCTGATCGGTTCGGTGGCTCGCACAGGTGAAGAGGCTGTAACAAATGATGTCCATATCGAGCCGCGATACCGGTTCCTGGCCGTATTGGCGGAGACTCAATCGGAAGCGGTATTACCTTTAAAGATTGAGGGCCAGATCCTGGGTGTGCTGGATATACAATCCGACCGGTTGGGGGCATTTCACCCGAACGACCTGCTGGTATTACGGGCTTTAGTCGATACGATTGCGATTGCAATCAATGGCGTGCGGCTGTATGGCGAACTGCGTACGCGTGCTGAACACCTGGAGATGGTGGCCGAGGTAAGTAACGATATAACCTCCATACTCGACCTGGATGAGTTGCTAAAAAAGGTGGCTGCACTCATTCAGGAACGGCTGGGTTTCCCGTACGTTCACCTTTTTACCGTACATCCCAACCGGCGGCAAATCATTTATGAAGCAGGCAGTGGCGCCCGCAGTGCTTCGCTCAAAGGCTATGTGATCAGCCTGGATAATGAAGAAGGGATTATTTCCTGGGTGGCGCGCGAAGGGCGGACCATTCTGGCCAATGATGTGACCAAAGAAGCGCGTTACAGACCCTCTCCACTTCCGCCTGAGGATACCCGCTCTGAACTGACCATCCCGCTGGTTTTTAACAACCATGTTGAGGGAGTACTTGATCTGCAGAGTGACCGCATTGATGCTTTTTCCGAGGAGGATCATTTTTTATGTGAAGCCCTGGCCGATAGCGTCGCATCGGCCATCCACAATGCCGACCTTTACCAGACCGAACGCTGGAGGCGGCAGGTGGCTGACAGCCTGCGCGACGTTGCTGGTTCCATCTCGGCAGAAATTGGCGTGGATGATGTTTTGGATAGCATCTTGGGCGAATTGGAGCATGATCTGCCATGCGATGTAGCAGCCATCTGGCTGCTGGATAACGAGCAGCTATACCTGGCTCATATTCGGGGGGCCGAGAGGCCAGATGTGGACGATGCGCTCCATCGATGGCCAGAGTCCTATGGTTTTCTGGCCGCCGCCCTCGATTCAGAACAACCAGTTATTCGCAAACCGGAAGATCCAATCGGGCCGACAGGAGCGGCGCGCGGTTTCTCTGCCGACTATTCTTCCATCGCTGCTGCGCTACGGGCGGGTGACCGCCCCCTGGGAGTACTGACCCTGACCCACCACGCCCCCGGACGGTATGGACACGAGGCTCAGGCGATAACCTCCACTTTCGCAAATTACGCCTCGGTAGCCATCGAAAACGCCCGGCTGTACGATGCGGCGCAGGAGCAGGCCTATGCCTCGGCGGCACTCTTGCAAATCGCCCAGGCAGTTGCCAACTCGAAGAGTCTGGATGAGACAATTGGCAGTGTCGTCCGCATCACACCCATATTGGTAGGCGTAAAAGCATGTGCAATTTACCTTTGGGAGGCTGGACACTTCCGCCCGGCTCATGCATATGGATTCTCAGAAGAAGCCCAGGCAGTCTTGATAGGGAGAAATTTCCTGAAGGGTGACTTTCTCATGCTGGAGGCTGTGCATGAACATGCCCGAATGGTGGTTGGCCTGCTGGCAAGCGCCGTTCCTGTAGATTGGCTGGATCCTCTCCTGGCCAACACCGAGCAGGAGACCTTCTATGCCTTGCAAACCGGCGAACACTTGCTGATCGGTTTCCCCCTGGTGATCCGAAACGATTTTTACGGTGTCTTGCTGGTGGAAGAAGAAGCGCAGGACCGCCGGTTCCGCTCGAAACGAGTGGAGATCGTCACCAGTATTGCACAGCAGGTGGTATTGAGCATCCAGAATGAGCACCTTCAACTCGAAATGGTAGTGCGCGAACGCCTGGAACATGAGGTGGAGCTGGCCCGCCAGATCCAAAAAACCTTCCTGCCAGAGCACTTGCCGAAAATTTCTGGCTGGGACCTGGCTGCCACCTGGTTAACGGCCCGCCAGGTGGGCGGAGATTTTTACGATGTAATTGAACTGCCGGGTGGGCGGCTGGGTTTGCTGATTGCAGACGTTTCCGATAAAGGCATGCCGGCGGCTCTTTTCATGGCACTCACCCGAACCTTGATTCGGGCTGTTATCTTCAGCACTCCCTCACCGGCAGAGGCTTTGCAGCGGGTAAATGCGTTGATCATTCCCGATAATCGCGAGAGCATGTTTGTGACTGCTGTGTACGGCGTTCTTTCCATAGAAAATGGTGAATTTACTTTCGCCAATGCCGGGCATAACCCGCCTGTCTGGATGAGAGCGGTGGACAAAACGTTTGAGTTTCTACACCGGACTGGACCGGCTCTGGGTATTATCGATGATTTACCGATGGGTCAACGAACCATCACGCTTGGTCACGATGACCTGCTTTTCTTGTACACCGATGGTTTGACGGAAGCCTTCTCGCCGGAGGATGAAATGTTTGGCGAAGAGCGCCTGCAGCAGGTATTGAAGCTGGCATGGACATCTTCGGTCCGGCAGGTATTGGATGCGCTGGAAGCTTCGGTGAACAAGTTCATGGATCCTCTACCGGCTGCGGACGATCTGACCATGCTGGCATTGAAGCGGGTTGAATAAGGGCGAATATCTGGGTCAGTCTTTAGACCATCATTTTAAAAGCGATTCTTAGAGGGACTTTATCATCAGAATCGCCGTTTTTAAGCCTCATGGTATAATAAAAAAGCTGGAAATTTCCCTGAGGAGCAATGCACTTTGGCTTTCAACCCACTAAATTGGCTTTTGGGCCTTTTTTCTCTGGATATCGGCATCGATCTGGGTACCGCTAACACACTTGTTCATGTCCGAGGAAAAGGCATTGTAATCAATGAGCCTTCCTGGGTGGCTATAGATAAGCGTACACGCCAACCTCTGGCTATTGGTCTGGATGCCAAGGAAATGGTTGGTCGAACTTCAGGCAACGTGATTGCTGTACGTCCTGTTCGAGATGGTGTCATCTCCGAATTTGAGATTACGGAGGCTATGCTGGAGTATTTTATTGGTAAAGTACATGAACAAAGTGTGGTGCCTTTGCCGCGCCCGCGCGTGGTGATAGGCATTCCATCCGGGGTGACCGAGGTTGAAAAACGGGCTGTTTACGATGCTTCCATGTCAGCCGGTGCGCGTGAGACCTATCTTATAGAAGAACCGACTGCTGCGGCATTGGGAGCCGGCTTACCAGTTAAGCAAATACGTGGTTCCATGATCGTGGATATCGGTGGCGGTACGACTGAGGTGGCGGTCTTGTCCATGGGGGGAGTTGTTGTGTCCAGGTCTCTAAGAGTGGCAGGCGATGAAATGGACCAGGATATTGTTCAATACGTTCGTACCAAATATAATGTCCTGGTTGGTGAACGAATTGCCGAGCAAGTAAAATGGAATATCGGTTCGGCGTTTCCTTTGCCGGTTGAGAAGATGGCTGAGGTGCGCGGAAGAAACCTGGTTACCGGCCTGCCGGAATCCATCGAAATTTCCTCTATAGAAGTTCGCGAAGCGCTCTCACAGTCGGTATCAGTCATTATTGATACAATCAAAGATGCTTTGGATGAAGTGCCTCCGGAAATCGTGGCTGACTTGATGGATAACGGTATTTGCCTTGCAGGCGGTGGAGCATTGTTACATGGGCTGGCCGATCGCCTCTCTGATGAGCTAAATTTGCGTGTTTTCGTCGCTGAAGATCCGCTCACATGTGTGGTGCGCGGAACCGGAATAGTTCTCGACGATTTCAAAACATATAGCCGCCTCCTGGTCGGACTCGAGCGCGGCAGCACGCGTCATTCCTAATCGCGTGGCCGCGTCTTTCCGGCGCGGTTTTGCCAGTAGCCTATGAAATCCAGTTTCCCTCGTTCATTGCAAACAATTGTAATCATACTGGTGGTGGTTGGCCTGGTCACATTGGCCCTGGGAGGATATTTCAGCCCGGTCACCAACTGGTTCAGCCGTATCACCGTGGATGCCCAGACCTGGGTTTCCGACCGTTATATGGCAGTAGTGGACTTTCTAACGGTGCCACGCAATGTGGCCTCATTGCAACAGAGCAATACCGAATTGCAGGCGGAAGTGGCTCGCCTGCAAACACAGGTGATTGACCTCCAGCAACAGGTAACTGAGACGAATGTCCTTTCGGCCCTGGTGGATTTTGCGCGCGCCAATCCTGAATACACCTATAAAGCCGGTTCCGTGATTGGGCGAGACCCAAGCCCGTTCCTTCGCTATGTAATTATTAACGTAGGCTCAAACGAAGGCGTCCTGCCTGGAATGCCGGTGGTTACTGAAAAAGGCCTGGTTGGCCGGGTGGATGCTGTGATAGCGGAAGCAGCACGCGTACAATTAGTCACCGATGCCGCCTCGGCAGTGGATGTACGATTACAAGCCTCCAATACAGAGGCAATGCTGCAAGGTTCAGTCACCGGTGAACTGTCGCTGAACATGATATCGCAGGACGCTGTCATTCAGACAGGCGACGTGGTGCTGACCTCCGGACTGGGAGGCACATACCCGCCCAATCTCCTGGTGGGGCAGGTGGTCAGTATCCGAAAACTGCAATCGGAACTGTTCCAGCAGGCGGCCATCCAGCCGAATGTAGATTTCACCCGCTTGCAGTTTGTCCTTGTCATAACCAACTTCAGCCCTGTGAATATTTCGCCACTGATCGGGACGCCAGGTCCGTAAAATGCGTCGTGCCATTCTGAGCGCAATTCCTGTTTTGGGATTGGTGATGATGCTGCAGATCTCCATTGCAAGCCGCATCATGCTGCTAAGCGGGAACGTAGACCTGTTGTTACTGGTGGTGGCTGCCTGGGGATTGCAGGAACGCGTCCGTGCAGCCTGGATCTGGGGTCTGGTGGCCAGTTTACTGGCCGGGTTGGTATCGGGCGTTCCGTGGTATATTTATTTAATTGGGTATCTTTCTGTGGTAGGGATGGCGCGATTAATGGTTCATCATATCTGGCAGGCACCCCTTCTGGCGATGTTTGCCGTCACATTTATCGGTACTTTGGAGTTGCTTATGCTCACTTTTGTTCAACGGACAATTTTAGAAGTCCCGCTTAGCTTTAGTGATGTATTTTCTCAAATCATTCTGCCGACCGTTCTTCTTAATCTGCTGCTTGCTATACCGGTTCACAGCCTTATTCGTGACCTGGCAAAGTGGCTTTACCCAGAGGATGTATTGGCATGACTACTTCTACGCATCCACATCCCCTGCAGAATTGGCGCTACCTGATCGTTTATATACTGCTGGCGGTGGTGGTTGTCATCTTTGCTGTGCGCTTGTTTACTCTGCAAATCCTTCAAGGCACAAAATATATCATTCAGACCAGCAGCAACCACACGCAAGATATCAGCGTAGCACCTTCGCGCGGGATCATTTATGATCGGAATGGGAATATTCTGGCGCGCAATATGGCTTCGTACAACATTACCATCACGCCCGCTTATCTGCCGGATGATGATGGTGATGTCCAACGGATTTACCGTGAACTGTCCGCCTTGACGGGTGTACCGGTCAACCATGGGACGGTGGACGATGCAAAATTAATCGCTCCCTGTGTCCCTGGCCCCGGCATCACCCAGTTTGTAGCACTTGGCCTCTCAAACGCTCCATATGACCCGGTCGACATCCAGTGCAATGTTGATGAAAAAACCTCCATGGTTGTTCAAGAACACGCCGCGGATTGGCCAGGTGTGGGTGTGGATATCCAACCAGTGCGTGATTATCCAACCGGTTCATTGACGGCCGATGTGATCGGCTTTTTGGGGCCAATCCCGGCCTCTGAGGAACAATTCTACCGCGCCCAGAATTTCTTACCCAACCGTGACAAGGTCGGGTATGCCGGCGTGGAATTAACGCTCAATAGCACGTTGATGGGCACACCCGGTCAGCGCACTGTCGAAGTGGATGTAGCCGGTCAGGTACTGGGAAATTTGAAGCCTCCGGTCGATCCGATCCCCGGGAATAATGTTGTCCTGACGATTGATACCCGGCTCCAGCAGGCAGCTGCCTCAATCCTGAAACGGGATATTGATTATTGGAACAATAACTACTATGGATACTATCGTATTTCCAGTGGGGATGCGATCGCCATAAATCCCAAAACGGGCGAAATCCTGGCGATGGTGCAGTATCCAACCTATGAGAATAACCGGTTTGCGCGCATCATTCCTTCATATTATTACAACCAGTTGGCAGAAGATCCCACCCATCCCCTGCTCAATTACGCTATATCGACCGAATATGCGCCTGGTTCCACTTTTAAATTATCCACAGCCTTGGGAGCCTTGAATGAAGGTATTGTTACTCCAGGCATGCTGATCGACGCGCCCGCCATGATCGGTCTGAAGGATACCTTTTCTCCCACCGACCCTGGCACCATCGAATATTATTATGACTGGACCTACACTTTTTACGGTGAGACAACCGGCCTCGGAAAAATTCCCTTCCTGGAGTGCATCGCGCGCTCGAGCGACGTGTGCTTTTATAAAGTAGGAGGAGGCTATCCCGGCGAGGTTCCAGAAGGGTTGGATATGTGGCGTATTCAGCAATACGCCCAGGCTTTGGGCTACAACCAGCCAACCGGTATCGAGTTGCCTGGTGAAGCAGCCGGTCTTGTCCCTGACCCTACTTGGAAACGGATCTATCAGGGCGAGAACTGGTCCACCGGTGATACATACCTTGCCACGGTTGGACAAGGATACGTAGTGGCAACCCCGTTGCAGGTGGCGTTATCTGCTGCGACGATCGCCAACGACGGCGTGCAGATGCAACCGACCATTATCCATGATATTGAGGATAGCGCGGGGAATATCATCCAGCCTTTCCAGCCGCGCGTGCGTTGGGATATGAAAACGGACCCCATCATCAAAGACTTTACCTGCGCGAATGGCGATTGCACTGCGACAGGAAATATGAAGACGGTCTCGCAATATGCGCTTACTAATGTACAGGCAGGTATGCGCCTGGCGGTAGCTGATCCAAACGGCACGCTCGACTATACTTATTCCTTCAAGAATTACCCCATTGCAGTCGCTGGGAAAACTGGCACGGCCGAGTTCTGTGATGATGTGGCGATGGCAAAAAACCAATGTACGCGCGGCAACTGGCCTTCGCATGGCTGGACAGTTGCATATGCCCCCTACGACAACCCGGAAATAGTTGTGCTGGTCTTCATGTACAATGCCGGCGAAGGCGGAAGAGTAGTTGCAGGAACAGTACGGGATATCATGACGGCATATTTTGATCTCAAGGCGATTGATACTGCCAATAGCTTGAAAAATGGCCAGTGATTGCGAGAGCCTTTCGGAAAATATTTCGTTCTAAGCTGGCTCCGAATAAAAAAGTCCCGCAGGATTTTGACCTGCGGGACTTTTTTATGATAGCGTCCGGTGAGGGTTTTCGTCAGGAAAGCAACACAACAAACTATCCGGATATTCGACCCCACAGAAATATTGACAGATGGATATATTTTTTAGGGCACAACGGTGTTGGTCGCCGCCTTCCAGGGCATTCCAGGGACATTTTGCCTGGGACCAGGCGATCTGACCGGCAGGTGTAGCCAGGTCGATATCCATGTTCGCGCCCGCCAGTTTGTTCATTGCACTCTCAATAAAACCTTCCCGTCTTTCCATAATTCTTCCAGTTTATAGTACCGTCGTAAATCCTCATCGAAAAGATGGACCACGATATCACCGTAATCCACTACCAGCCAGCCGGCCTCGGGTTTGCCTTCGATGCGGCCTTTTCGTTTGTGGTCCACCCTGGTTTTTTCAACCACCCCGTCAGCCAGGGCATTCAACATGCGGTTGCTGGTGGCAGTACAGATAATGAAATAGTCTGTGAAGGTAGCGTTTTCTTTTATATCCAGCAGGAGGATATCTTCGGCTTTTTTATCCTCCAATGCATCAATGATGGTATGTGCAAGTTCCAATGTATCCAGATTTCACCTCTTTAGAAAATTTGGCGCCGGCAAAACTGGCGCTAGGTCGATTTCATCGACAGGGTATATAAAAGCGTATACACCGGTCCGGTGGGCTGCAAAAGGCTTTTGAAGATGTGGATTGCCTGCACCCGAATTGTACCAAGTATACCAACTTTCGTAAATTCAAGCGCACTACGGATGAGTTGTAAATCGGAACCCGATGCAGTCTGTGCTACACGCCCAATTGTCAGGTGAGGAGAAAATGGGCGCTCCTCCATGGGGTAACCCAGTTTTGCGGCAGCTGCCTCCACCCCGTGCTGGATGGCAGCAAGAGCCGGGGGGGCCTCGATGCCAATCCATATTACGCGCGCCCGCCGTTGGTTCGGAAATGCTCCGAGCCCGCCGACGGATATCGAGAACATATCGTGGGAGGCAGCTTCCGTTTTGAGTGCCTCGGCCAGCCGTTCCAGGTTGGCAGGCGAGATATCCCCCAAAAACTTGAGGGTTAAATGGGCATTCTGTGGTGGCACCCAGCGGACCAGCGGTTTTGGCAATGAATTCTTTAAGGGAGCGGCTGCCTGCCCGATGGCATTCTGGATCTCGATCGGGGTTTCTATGGCGATAAATGAGCGCAACATCATGCGCCAAGCACCTTGTCTACCGCTCGTTTCAGGTCGAGATAGTCAACCGGTTTGGTCAGATAGACGGATGCCCCGGCTTCCAACCCGGTTTTTATGTCGACCGGCAGGCTTTTGGCCGATACCACGATGACCGGGATGCCGGCCAAAACAGGTTTCTGCTGGATATACCGCAGAACTTCCAGACCGGAGATATCCGGCATCATAATATCCAGGATGACTGCCGCAGGCATACAATCGTCGATCATGCTCATGGCAAGTTTGCTGCCGGTGGCTTTCAAAACCTGGAACCCATTAACACGCATCATTTCCGCAAACATTTCTGCGGCATCCTGTTCATCTTCCACCACAATAATGGTTTTTTTCCCGTTGGTCAATTCCATATTCATTGAATCAAAAATAGCACAAGATGCTTGAAATAGCAAGGGCGGTTATTTCCTGGCTCTAGGGTTTTTGACGTAGGTAATCTTCGGGCGTGTCCAGATCTTGCAGAATACTTTCGTCGGCTGCAACATACTCGATTTGCCCGGCGTGTTCCTCGAGCACCTGACGCGGGCTGGTGGAGGCTGGCAGGGCCAGTATTTCAGGCCATAATGCCCGGCTGACCAACCAGGGATGACCGCGGTGATTCTGGTAACTGGGGATGATCAAGGGCCGTCCGGTTTGGGTAAAGGCATTACAGATCTTCCTGACCGTCTCTGCCCTGACCTGTGGCTGATCACCCAGGCCGATCAGCGCGGCGCGCGTTTCAGACCCGAGCGCCGACAGCCCGGCCTGGATGGAACTGACCATGCCGCCGAGCGCATAACCGGGGTTGTAGACCACCCGGAGCGGATAGCTGCCTGCCAACCGGGCAACCTCTGCCTCCACAAGTGTGTGTGCTCCACCGGTCACTACCAGGATTTCAAAATCCGAATGGATCAGCCCATCCGTTTCTTCTGATAATCCTGCCGAAAACATGCGTACCACCTGGCCAAGCACGATCGTCTCGCCCCATGGCAGGAGCATTTTGGGCTGGCCCATCCGCCGGGATTCTCCAGCGGCAAGCAGGATGGCTGCGATTGCTCTGGCTGTTAATGCCACTTCCGCAACCTTTCCAAATCTTCCGGCGTGTCGACATCCATTAACAGACTTTCATCGTGCCAGGGCAGGTAAGCCACCGGATATTTACTGAAAATAGCCCGTCCGCCAACATCGCCTGTAAGAGACAGCAGGTCGGGGAAGGTAACCTGATCAAACAAAACCGGATTGGCGCGTTGACCTGCAACCAGGGGTGCGAGAACGGGGGCAATTGTTTGGGTATGTTGCTCGGTTAAAGCCTGTAATACAGTGGATGAGAGCTGCGGCTGGTCGGCTAATAGAAAAATGGCGCTGCCGACCCGCTCGAAGGAGGCGGGGAAGGCGTTTTGTAAATCAGGCCGGCGCAGAGCCTGCAACCCCTTTCGGATGGAGCTGCTCTGGCCATTTTGCCAATCGTTGTTACGGGCAATCGTTACCGGTAAATCTGAAACCGCCGCTTCCACGGCGTCGGCATTTGCGCCGCTAACAACTACCACCGGTGAAAGCCCCGCTGTGAGAGCGGTTTTTGCCACCACTCGAATGAAAGGCTGGCCGTGAAAATCGAGCAGTTGCTTGGACGACCCGAAACGCCGGGCTTCCCCGGCTGCCAGGATGATCCCGGCAACCGGTTCGTAGACTGCGTGAACCAGGGATTGTGCCAGTGAAGCTATGATGACCGAATCGTAAGCTGCCAGAAGTTTGCCAGCCAGACCCTTAGCCATTGCCTGTAATTCAGGAGTATCCGCCTGGTTCAGCAGGATCAGGCGGCGCGCCTGCACAGGAATGTTCTTCATTCCTCCGGCGGGGTGGGTGAGAACCCGCAATAAGGCTTCGGGTGAAATAGTTTCGCCCATGGCCAGCCCGCTCAAACTGGCGAAAACCTCCGGCCGGTGGACGAATTCGGCGCCAAGTGGTTGACCAAGCCCGGAAAGACCGGCGACCACTGCCACCGTCTCAACGAAATCCGGGATGGGTGGTTCCCATTCTGCCGGCGCTTTGAGCGGGCGCTGGCGGGAGCCATCGGCTTCGATCAATAAGGGCAGGCCGTGACTTTTGCAAAATTCGTGTAGCCACGCAATGCTCGGACCGTTCAAACCTGTTGTTCGATCCCCATCAAGCGGACCGGTGACGAGCATTACGCCTGACAGGTTGTCTTTTAGTATAGAAAAATCCGTCGGCTTTTCCCCGCTCCAATGGGAATCGGCCAGCTTGATTTGATCGATGTGCAGATGGGTAGTGGCACTCACGATGACAGGCCGCCCAGCTGGATTACTCAGGCGGCGGGCCAGTTGGAACAATGCGGTCGTTTTTCCGCCAGACCCACTCAGGGCGATGCAAGCGCTATTCGAAATGCGAAAAGCCTGTTCGAGTTGCATAGTTTGTTACCACTTAAGCAGGAAAGACGCACAAAAGATTTCTACCCTGCCCTGCTCCACACATCCTGCAGCGTCCGGTAATCCAGGAGCTGGATGCCTTCTTGTGCGATGATCTGCTTCGCCTGGGGCGAGACCAGGAAATCAAAGTCTGCCTGGCGAACGTGGTTGCCCATCGGCTCGATGGTGAGCAGCTCAGTGCTGTCGAGGGCGGGATGCAGGGCCCACTCGCTCAGGCCAGGTGGCAGCTCGTGCAGCAGGCGTGCATAGAGGGCAGGTTTTTGCGCCGGGTCCAGGCCGTAACTGTCCAAAAAGTCGTGCTCGTTGCAGGGCAGGCCAAGCTGCTGCACCTTTTCGATCCAGGGGCGTCCCATCACTCGCAGGGCCAGCCCGTATTCCATGGCCAGATCCAGCAGCAGGTCGGCAATATCCGCATGACCATCGAGACGCAGGGAGTGCCAGTCCAGGTGAGATGGATGCAGCCCGGCTGCCAGAAGGCTCTCGATCTGCGCCCGGAATTCCATTTCCAACTCATCCAGCCTGACCCGTGCAAAGAAAACGGCCATGTGGTCAAAATCGTAAAAGGAACCGGATGGGTCTACGAGCGAGGACACTTTCTCGCGGGCGGTAAGAGGTCCCCAGCGGTAGTCGGCTCCATCGGTCAGGGCGGTCAGGTGGATGCCGAAGGGCACCTCAGGATGCCCGGCCAGGAAGTGGAAGGCATGCAGGGCCCAGGCGCAAGGCACCATCACGCTGGTGGAGCGCAGCACGCCCTCCGCCAGGGCGAGAAAGACGGCTTGGTTGACCGAATGGCACATGCCCAGGTCATCGGCATTGATGATCAGCAGACGCGCCTCAGGCGGATAGCCCAGCAGGCGGTTAGACTGGCCCGGCTCGTGGCTTGGCATCTTGATCTATATCCTTGCTGCGTTCATAATATAACGTTCCATTCCAAACCCTTGGCTACAACCATAAGGTAGCGCGTAATTCGGGGCGGGAGAGAATGGCTTCCAGGACTCCGCCGCCAACGGCCAGGGCCTTGTCTGAAACCATCTGGCAGAGACGCGGATCGTCGCGTGTATCGATGTCGCCAATTTTCAAGCCGCGCGGGACGTTCAGACCCGAATGAAGCAGGCCGCGCAAAATTCCCGGGAAAGGACTGAGAATTTGAGATTGTTGATTTTCGATTGAAGGTTGGACCTCAGCGATCAGCTCGCCTTTTTCGCAATGCTCACCGATCTGCTTGTGAGCGATGAAGGTACCATCTGCCGGTGCGCGCAGGACGCGCTGCGGATCGCCTTCCGGCTGGCCGGTATCCGGATCCGGGCCACCGCGCCAATAAACCCGACCGAGCATGGCGCCGCGACGGGTCTCAACTACCGCCTGGCAGTTCACACCGGCTTCGAAGCCGGGTCCCAGGCCGAGATAAAGCTGCGGCACGTAACCGATCGGTTCAGGCGGACGCTTGAGCATGCGCGCATCCACGACAACCGAGGCGTGCAGCGCTTTGGCAGAGCTGCAATCGGGGTCGACCAGCACGGGGATTTGCTGTTTGCCGAGCACCATCAGGATGCGGAAACTGTCGGTTGGGTCGGCGACGCGGTGTGCTGGCACGCCTTCGACGGTGATCTCCCCTGCGTAGACGGCTTCGGCGAAGGAAACGGTGCGACGCACAGCCAGAGGCTGGGCGATTTCAGTTACAACCACACGTAAACCGGTACGGATCAGGCGGAGGGCGACACCGGTGGCCAGGTCGCCGCCGCCGCGAATGAGGATGACGGATGGCATGAGGATATTAAACCACAGATTTGAAGATATTAGCGATTGGGGAAGGGAAGGTTTGCTTCTACAAAGCGATAAACCGCGGCCGGCGCTGCTCGAACTGCGTGACGTGTGTTATCCCTACTGCCTGGATGGCTGCGATGGCTTGCTCCAGGTGCAGGCTCACTTCGGCGATACGATGGGCATCTGAGCCAAGCGTAACAAGCTGGCCACCCATTTCCGAGTACCATTTCAAGATAAGCGGGTCGGGCATGATGATCTGCGCAGGCTTACGGAGACCGGAAACATTGATATCCAGCGCCAGGCCGCGTTCGATAATGGTTTTCAGCGCAGAACGGATTTTCTCTTCGTAGCGAGCCGGCTCATATCCAAAAATGGGTTTGCCGGCACGTGCCGGGACATCGAAGTGGGCCACAATGTCAATTTCGGCAGTCCGGACCATTCGATCCATTTCAGCGAAATAGCTGCTGTATACCTCGTCGGCAGTGTGGGTATGGAAATATTCCCCATTGAACATGAAATTTGGCCCGTCAAAATGGACCGAGCCGATCGCATAATCAAAGGGGGCGCGTCCCAGCACTTCGGCGGTTTCCTGTGGGTACAGGTGCGGTTCGGCAATTTCAATTCCGGCGCGGATGATCAGTCGCCCGGCGAATAGGCCGCGCAGGCGCTGCAGTTCGGCGTACCAGGCTTCGGGCTTGAAATAGCGCGGTTTCTTCTCATACGGACCAACATCCCAATGTTCGGAAAAGCCGATCTCGGGGACGCCAAGCTGGATGGCCCGGCTGCACATGGCTTCCAGGGTATCATCGGCATCTTCCGAGAAATTTGTGTGCATGTGATAGTCGAGAGGAATCATTTATCCGTCTTATCCTGGAGCTGTTTTTCCTGCATCACCCTTCCGAAGGCGTGGATGGCCAGGTAGACAAACAAAAATAACAAGGTAAATAACAGGGTAAACCCATACACTCGCAGGTTGGCAAAGGGATGGCGCAGGAATCCCCAGATGTCATGCGCGATGGGCATGGGGTCGCCAAGAATATCCCAACTGTTCCAGCGATAAAAACGGCCCAGGAAAATCCCAAAGCTGCTCAAGACCGTTACTGCGATAGTGAAAAACCAGCCGGTCAGCCTTCCGAATGCATGGGTGACGATCTCTTGCATGAAATAAAGCGATACCACGCCCAGGAGCAGCCCCGTCCAGGCAAACCAGACCAACATGAGTACGTCGTACCAGAGCGGCGCATTGCTGGTGTTGGTGCTGAGGTGCTGGAAATCTGTCAGGATATAAGGTGCGTTGGGGAAGAAGATCAACCAGACAAAGGCACAGATCGGCACGATGATGTAGAGCAGTTTGCGTGACCAGGAGACGACATAAGCGATGGAAGCAAAAACAAACGGGATCCACGCCAGGCCCAGGTTCCAGACCAGAGCGGAGTAGTCACTCGTGTTGCTGTAAGCCATGCGGGCATCTGCCAGAAAGATGGAGACAGCCGAAGCCGCCAGCAACAGCAAAAAAATTGCCAGCTTGTATTTATGTACGGCAAGTTTTCGAAGCACGCTAGATTTTCCCCAGTCCGACCAGGACGCGTTCGGGTGTCAGCGGGAATTCGCTGAACCAGACACCGGTGGCGTCGTGCACGGCTGCGGCAATCGCAGGCGCGATGGGGAGAAGCGGGAGTTCGCCCAGGCCGCGTGCCCCAAATGGGCCGTTCGGATCGGCTATTTCCAGAACGACCAATTCGACGGAATCCGGGATGTCCAGGACGGTCGGAATGAGATAAGTACTGAGTTGATCGGTCAGAATATGACCGTTACGGGAGATGAGGTTCTCCGTCAGTGTGTAACCCTCGGCCTGCACCACCGCACCCTCAATCTGTCCCTGCACCAGCTCCGGGTTAATGGCCTGGCCGACATCATCGGCAGAGATCACCCGCAGGACTTTGATGAAGCCGGTTTCCGTATCCACTTCCACTTCGACCGCCTGTGCTACGTATGCGTACGAAAGGTTGGGCATGGCGTAGCCAGTCTCTTTGTCAAAGGGGGTGGTTTTCGGGGCCAGATAAGTGTATTCGGCGATTGCCGGGCGTTCCTCGGCTTGCTCCCATTTGGCAAGGGCAGCCCGTGCGGCGCCCTTTATGGCATTGCCCGACATGAAAGTCATGCGCGAAGCCGAGGCGCTGCCGGGGTTGCCCATGCTGGCCGAATCAGAGGCGACCACGCTGACCTTTTCAAAGGGTACCCCCAGCGTTTCGGCAGCGAATTGTGCCATGACCGTGTGCGTACCCTGGCCCACTTCGGCTCCGGCATGCCAGACAACGACACGTTCCATCTCCGTTTTGCCATGGATCTCGACGCGCGCCCAGGAATTTTCCTGGTAGCCGAAAGAAAAGCCAACGTTCTTGAAGCCACAGGCAAAACCACGCCCGCGTACGATTGGGGATTGAGGATTTTTGATTGTTGATTGGCTTTCATACCATTTAAATTTGTCCCGGGCGGCTTCGATGCATTGCACGATGCTAACGGGACCGGGAGCCGGGGTGCCCACGTTGAGCGTATCGCCATCGCGCAAGGCATTGCGGAGGCGGAACTCGACCGGATCGAGTCCCAGTTTCTCGGCCAGCTTATCCATCTGGAGTTCGGCCATCCAGAGCGCCTGGGGGGCGCCGAACCCGCGAAAGGCCGCCGTTGGCACGTTGTTGGTGTATACACCCATTACGTCTTCCTTGACGTTGGGGATGAAATAGGGACCGGTGGCGGTGATGGTGCAGTTGCCGAGCACTTTGTTACTGGTATACATATAGGCTCCAGCGTCCGCGATAACCGTGGTCTCGACTGCAAGCAGTTTGCCATCTTTGGTGGCAGCCCATTTCGTCTTGAGTGTCATCGGGTGGCGCTTGCCGTGGCCTACAATCGATTCTTTCCGACTCCAGACAATCTTGACCGGGCGCTTGAGCTTCATGACCGCCAGGGCCAGCACAATTTGTACAGATATGTCTTCACGCCCGCCGAACGCTCCGCCGATGGCCGGATAGATGACGCGCACCTGTTCGTTGGGCAGGCCGAGTGCGTGGGAGATCTGTTCCTGGTCCGCATGCGTCCATTGACCGGCGCAGGCGATGGTGATCCGGCCGGCTTCATCAAAATAGGCCAATCCGGCCTCCGGCTGGAGGTAGGCATGTTCCTGGTAAGGGGTGCGGTATTCACCTTCGACGATGACATCCGCCCGGGCGAAGGCGGCTTCCACGTTGCCCTTGCGGATCTTGTCCCAGACGCAGATATTGGAATCGCCGCGCTCTGTGTGGATACGCGGCGCATCGGGTTTCAGCGCGGCGGCGGCGTCATAGACGGCGGGCAGATCCTCATAGTCCACGTGCAACAGGTCGCGTGCTTTAGCGGCGATGGCTTCCGTATCGGCGACGATGGCGGCTACCAGGTCGCCTTCACAGCGGACGATCTCGGTCCACCTCACCCCTTGCCCATCTCCTGGAAGGAGAGGGGATGGGCCACATAGTACGGGTTGATCTTTCCACTGCAAGCCGTATTCATTGACAGGCACGTCCGCGGCGGTGTAAACAGCAACCACGCCGGGCAGGGCCAGCGCCTGCGCTGTGTCGATGTGAATCACGCGGGCGTGCGGGTGCCCGGCGAAAAGAGTTTTCATGTAAAGCATATCCGGACGAACCAGATCGCCGGAGTAGAGGGCAGCGCCCGTGACCTTGTCGCGGGCGTCGATGCGGGTAACGGATTTTCCGACGGAATTTGTCATAATATTCAATGGAATAACCTGTTTGTTTCTAGCGCTTATACGGTTTGGCTTTATAAGTTGAGGGAGGGGCATCCTTTTCGGAATAACGTGGCGGCCCGATGACCTGCAGAACCGACACATAGATCAAGGATGAAAGGCCGATTAGCAGCAAAAGGATGATAAAGAAAACAATTACGCCCAGCCACAGGTTATCAATGCCGCGGATGAAAATGGCGGCGTCGCTCAAACCGCGCACGTTGAAAACCCAGGCGGGGAAATTGACCTGCCCCAAAAGCTGCATGGGCATCAATCCGGAGGCAAGCAGCGGCGCCATGGAAAGGACGGTCAACCCGAAGGTGATCAGGGGCAGGGCGACCATGACGATACAGCCGAAGCCGCGCCAAAGCGGGTTGGCCTGCGGTTTTTCCTTGCGTTCATATTGTGTTTTTGAGTATCTTCCCATTGTCATCGCCTTTCGGGCAGAAGATTCCTGTCGCTAAAGTTTGGCTGCATCTTCAATTGCCTGCACGATCTTGTAATACCCCGTACACCGGCACAGGTTGCCGGAGATGGCCTGCATGATATCATCACGGCCGGGTTGTGGGCGTTCCTCCAGCAGTTTTGCCGCCGACATGATAAACCCCGGGGTGCAATAGCCGCACTGCACGGCGTCATCTGCCACAAAGGCCGCCTGCACAGGATGCAAAACCGACTCCTCTTGACCTTCTCCCAACGGGGAGCTTAATCCCTCGACGGTCACTATTTCCGCTCCATCCGCTCGTGGGGCAGGCACCAGACAGGCCATGACGGCCTTGCCATCCAGGAAGACGGTGCAGGCACCACATTCGCCCTCGGCGCAGCCTTCCTTGGTGCCGGTAAGTCCGCCTTCTTCGCGCAGCAATCGCAGAAGCGATTTTTCATGCCCGCTGTTGAAAGTATATTCCTTCCCATTGATGCTGGTATGGATGGGCGATGGGAAAGCTTTTAGCGTTTCTTTACCAAAATTGCGCTTGCCATTGGCCTGAGCGGACTTTCCCCACAGCAGAACCGGAGATTCAGGTACCTCGGATTGCTCTTGTCCGTCCCGCAGCTGGCGGAGTGCGCGCATCACCAAAACTTCAACCATGGCTTTACGATAGGCAGCCGAACCGCGGATATCGTCAATCGGGCGGGCGGCTTTGGAGGCCAGTTCGGCGGCGCGGGCGATGGATATTTCAGTCAGTTCTTTACCTGCCAGGAAGCTCTCGGCTTCGGTGGCATGAATAATGGTCGGAGCAACGGCCCCGAGCGTGATGACCGCCGATTTGAGGCCGGCCAGGCCAAAATCCAGCACGATGGCGGCATTGACCAGCGAAATGGCCTGGGCGCGCCGCAGTCCCAATTTCAGGAAAGTGCCACGCTGCCCTGCGCTACCTGGCGGAGAGGAATGAAGCGCCGGGAAAGCAATCTCCACCAGCATCTCATCTGGCAGCATGACTGTCTTGCGCACGCCGGTATAAAATTCAGCCAGGGGCACCTGACGGGTGCCTTTTTCGGAAGCAAGCAAAACCCATGCACCGAGCGCCACCAGCGGTGTGATGGTGTCGTTGGCCGGGCTGGCAGTAACGATGTTCCCTGCCACAGTAGCCCGGTTGCGGATCTGCGGTGCGCCCACCTGCCAGGCCGCACTGACCAGAGGAAAGGCGCGTTCGCGCAGCAGTTTGGAGCAAGCCGCGGCATTATGGGTTACCAGTGCACCCAGGTGGATGATTCCGTTTTCGTCGAGGGTGATGCGGTCCAGATTTGGCAGGCGTGTTATGTCAATGACTGTTTCGATGCCTTTGCGCACGCCGCGTTCCAACTCGAGCATCAGGTCGGTTGCGCCGGCCACCAGGCGGGCTTTTTCGCGCCGTTCGGCCAGGAGCTGTAAGGTTTCTTCCAAGGTTGTAGGGATGAAATAGTTGTTCCACATATCTTTATTAAACCACAAAGTAGCGCAAGATGCCACCTTGCGCTACTTTAGAAAAGAGGCAATACTATTGCTGGGCGCCGCTGCCAGTGATGATCTGGTACCGGCGATCGTAGGTCTCACCGACTTGCCGGGCCAGATCGTCGACGGAGTGGATGGCAGCCTTGAGACCATCACTACCGATTCCGGCTTCAATGTTGTCCAATCCGCTGGAAATCTGGTCTCCCAGCGTGAAGAAGGCGGTATCAAATGTGTAGATCTGGGTAAGTTCCTTCTCGTTGATCTTGACAGTGTCAAAGAAGCCAGAATAGCCATAAGAGGCGTTCTTGATACGATCGGAGAAAGTGCGCAATTTCAGGGCGATGTTGTCAACATCATCAAGAAAGTCAAGCTGGCCGGCATCCGCGATATCCTTTTGCAGGCCGGAAGTGCGGTGCACCAATTCAGTGTACTTCAACGCCACCTGGTCGCGCAGAAGTTTATCGGCTGCTCGGCGGTTAGTCCGTTCGACATAGCCGCTAAAGCCGGGGACATAAGACAGAAGTTTCTTGAAAATATCCTGTCCGCCTTTGACGGTTTCATAAAGGTCAGTCATGGTTCCTCCTGAGAGAATAACGGCAAACGATTTAGTTTTTTGATTATACTGCCAATTGCAACTGATTAACTGCCGTTCAAATATAAATACGACTTTTGGGGGAGAAAGTTGTATAATGGGGCGGATGTTTCCCAAGAAATCATAATCCATTTAAAAGGAGAATAAAATGATCGTTACCACCAAGCAACTGTTTCAAGCGGCGTATGGCAAGTACGCCATCGGAGCCTATAACATCAACAACCTGGAGCAAACCATGGGCCTGTTCCGCGGCTGCATGGACAGCCAGGCTCCTTTTATCATCCAGATCAGTAAAGGCGCCCGCTCGTTCACCCATAAGACCATGCTTGAGGGCCTGATCCGTGCGGCCGATGAGGTCTTCCCGGATGCCATTTTCGCTGTACATCTTGACCATGGTGATGAGGCCACCTGCTACGACTGCATCCAGAGCGGTTTCTATTCCTCTGTCATGATCGATGCCAGCAGCCAGCCTTTTGAAGAGAATATTGCCATCACCAAGCGCGTGGTGGATGCTGCGCATGCCAAAGGAATTGTGGTCGAGGCCGAACTTGGCCAGTTGGGCGGCGTGGAAGAGCACGTCAAAGTGGAAGAGGCTAATGCCAAACTGACCGATCCGAATCAGGCCAAGGAATTCGTCGATCGCTCCGGCTGTGACTCGCTGGCTTGCGCCATCGGCACCAGCCATGGGGCTTTCAAGTTCGCCGGTTCGCAGGGGCTGCATTTCGAGGTTCTGGTGGAGATCCAGAAGCGCCTGCCGGGCTTCCCCCTCGTTATGCACGGTTCCAGCTCTGTTCCGCAGGAGGAAGTGGCCCGCATTAACGCAGCTGGCGGCAACCTGAAGGGCGCCAAGGGTGTCAATGCGGATGAATTCAAGCGCGCCGCTGAACTGGGCGTTACCAAGATCAATATCGACACCGATGGCCGGCTGGTCTGGACGCGCGTACACCGTGAATTCTTCCGGGACTTCCCGGAGAAGTTCGATCTGCGCGATCCCGGCAAGATCTTCATGGCGGAATATGCCAAGTTCATTGCCCAGAAGAACGAAAAATTGGGCAGCGCCGGACAGCTCGAAACCGTCCGCAAGCTCATCAAATAATACCAAATAATTGTCGTAGGGGTGCAGCTTAGCTGCGCCCCTACAATTTTTAAATATGCCTGTTTCCGAACAAGGCCTTGACCTTTCCCGTTATATGCTGATCCCGCGTGTGCTGGTTTTTGTCAAGCGCGGACCTTCAGTCTTATTGATCAAGGGTGCGGCGACCAAACGCATTTGGGCCAACAAATACAATGGCGTCGGTGGGCATGTTGAGCCTGGCGAAGATATCCTCTCAGCGGCCCGGAGGGAACTGCTCGAAGAAACCGGGCTGACGGCAGACCTGTGGCTGTGCGGGATGGTGGTGGTGGATACAGGCGAAAACCCCGGGATCGGAATTTACGTAATTACGGGCGAGTGCCCGGAAGGGCAACTGCGCTCATCGGCCGAAGGGGAACTGGAATGGATATCATTTTTGGATGTGCCTGGCCTGCAGGTGGTGGAAGATTTACCGCTATATCTAGACCGCATCCAAAAAATGCAACGCGGCGATCCTCCCTTCTCGGCCCGATCATATTATCTAAATGACCGGTTGATAGTTCATTTTGCAAAATGAATTCCTTGCTAGGAACTTAGCTGCATTGTTTTTGGGGAACTATTATCATGAACGCAACTCATAACTTGCGAAAGATTTGGAAAAATCTAAAATTTTCCTCTTTTGATTTTTGGAAAAATCTATTTAAAATTAATGCAAAATATAAGCGAATCTCCACTATTGTTCTTAGTATCACAGCTGCTTTGTTTTTTCTTATTATAAGTAGCACCCAATTAACCAAGCAGGGGCTATATTATGATGAATTACACCAAGCAACTTCATCTTTCGCATACATAGGCCAATATCCGTCTCAAGAATTCGCCCGGCTTATTATTGATGGTATTCCGGTCATGAACATGGAGTATAGCGGGGCAATTAAAACAGCCATATATGGTTTGTATCTTCGAGTTACAGGTGCATCCTTTAGCGTTTTTAGTTGGCGGCTCTTGGGCATCCTTTTTGTGAGTTTTGCCCTTTTTTTATTTGGTTTCATCGTTAGAAAAACTCTTCCCCTCCTAGGATTGTTATCTTTCTATTTCTTAATGCTAACTGATATGACGGTTCTGTTGACAACCCGTCATGATTGGGGTCCGGTCGCGTTGGCATTATCTATCCGTCTGATAATAGTTGCAATTTGGTTTAAAGGTGAATTATCTTCTGACACGCCATTAAAAAATTCCTTTTGGCTAAGTTTTTTGGTGGGGCTCTCTTTATTCGAGAAACTCAGTGCTATTACACTGGTAATTCCTCTTTTCTTAATGTTTTTCTTAAGCCCCAGGCGTAGAAACCTAAGACATATACTAGTTGCTATAATTGGTGGAATTGTTGGAGTGAGCCCACTCATCTTTGTAAACATATATAGCTTTATTACCACCAAAAGCTTTATCTCATTACAATCTGCGATATTTATTCAGACTCGTTCGTGGGGCGATTTTATCCTTTTTATTAAAGAATATCTGTCTTTGGGGGCAGGTGAGCTGGCGCAAAATTATATCTTGGGACACAGCCAACATTTTCTGAGCGTAATTGAATTGGTTCAATTATCCTTGATGTGTTTATTGATTATTTTTGTCGCGGTACGTTCTCGTTTATCTTCCAATTTTCTGCGTTTAGCAGGAATACTGTTACCTTGTTATGGTAGTGTCATATTGATTTTATACTTTATTCCTCAGAAAATATGGATTCATCATTGGATCATCGGTACTCCATTTCAATATGCTGCAATTGCCCTTTTTTTATCTGCCTTAAAGGAAGAAAAGAAAATCTATAAGTATATGGCTATTATTTTATCGGTAACCATTATATTTTCACGTCTCTTAGGATTGGTATTTGTTGAACAATCGCTAATAAGAGGCGACGCTTCGGCTCTCTGGGATCCATCCTTAACCCAGATCGGGGAATTTGCTGCAACCAAATCAGATCAAGCTTACTTTATCGCTGGAGATTGGGGGGTCGCTAATCAAATGATTTGTTTCTTAAACGGAAGGCCGGGAATTGTATATGAATTATATGATTTAAATTTGACCGTTGAAAGTGTTGTCAATGTTATCAGGGAAGGCAGTCGCTCAGAGGTTTATTTGGTATTTCCTGACCCGCTTGTCTTAATTACACCTGAAGCAAAAAGTTTAATGATACATGAGATTGAACAATCTCTTGCACCTTCGTGGCAAGAAGAACCGGTCGAAAAACAAGTATCTGGATTAAGGGCTGTAACGGTTATAAAACTAGAGAAAACCAAATCACCTTGAATTCTTGTCACAAGATTTCCGCAACTCATCCATTAAAGAAGATTCAGCAGATGAATAGGAACACATACAGTTCAATGTTTATACCGTTGTGCCGCTTTCCAGATGGGGACCCCCATTATCTGCATGCATATTTAGCCACATGATGAACGTACTGCCTTTGCCGGGTGTGCTGACCACATCCAGGTGGCCTTTGTGTTGTTCGATGACTTGCTTGGTGATCGCCAAGCCCAGGCCGAGACCTTCATAGAGCTGGTCGCCGCTTTTATCCATGTGATAGAACCGCTCGAAGATGTGCGGAAGGATTTCAGGTTGGATGCCGATGCCCTGGTCACAGATTTCCACTCCCACCTGCTCGCCTTTCCGGCGCAACCGGACTTCGACCTTGCCGCCCTCTGGACTGAATTTGATGGCGTTGTCGAGTAGAGCGGTCAGAGCCCTTTCCAGGTTTTGGCGGTCTCCCATGACAGGCGGCAGGAACATATCCGGTTTGACGCGCAAATTTATCTTCCGGGCTTCTATTTTCCCCGCCTGACGGTTGGCAACCTGGCGCGCCAGTTCGACCAGGTTGACCGGCTCGAATTGCTCCAGGATGAGATCCATTTCCTGCACAAACAGGATATCGTTGACCAGCCCGGCAATTTGCTGGACATTACGGGTGACCAATTCCATTGCATCTGCAGCCTTTTCGGGTGGGATGGCGCCTTTTTGCAGCATCTGTAAATATCCGCTGGCGGCCGTGAGCGGGGTGCGCAACTGGTGGGATACGTTGGTCAGAAAATCCCGCCGGGCAACTTCCTGCTCAGCTAGTTTCTGGTAGGCCTCGGCCAGTTCACTCGCCCGCATCCGCAGATCGTCAATCGCCAATTCGTCATTTTCCCGCAGGCGCCGGCTGATCTCACGCACCATTGCCAGCGAGACACTGCTGCTGTTTTTGAGCACCTGGTCGAAGGCTTGTTTGTGGATTTCCAGACCGATCAACGGTGTCAGTGCCTTGACGGTGGCTGCGCGCGGAGCATTGTGTATGAGCGCCATTTCACCAAAGAAATCACCCGCAGCGAGCTTCTTAAGCAAACGTGTCTCGCTGTTGTTGATGACTTTGGTAACCTCCACTTCCCCTTCCAGGATCAAGTAGAACGTATCTTCAATAGCGTTTTCATGACATAGGATCGTCCCGGCGGGGTATTTCACCAACTTGCTATTGTTGATCAGTTCAGCGACTTCGTCTGGAGAGATGCCCGGGAAGGCATGCGGGATGATTTTGCTGGGTGCGCGGCTGGTGGTCATGGCTGGGGGTATCCGCACAAACCGTTGATCAGGCCTTGTAGCCGATCTTACGCAGGAAGCTCTTGCGCCAGGCGATATCTTCCTCCCCTTCGATGCCTTTTGGTGAGAAACCATCCACCACGCCCAGGATGCCGCGGCCCAGTTCGGTCTCGGCAACCAGCACCTCGGTCGGGTTGGCCGTGGCGCAAAAGACCCGGCAGACCTCTGTTACATTTTTTATCGTGTTAAGCACGTTGACTGGATAGTATCCGTCGGCCAGGAAAATGATGAACGAGTGGCCGGCGCCGATTGCCAGAGCATTATTCCTGGCGAGGTCGATCATCGCCCCATCCGTTCCAGCCCAACGAACAAGGCATTTCCCGGAGGCTTCGCAGAAGGCCACACCAAACTTGATGCCCGGCACGGCGTTGACCAAGGCTTCGTGAATATCCTCGACGGTTTTGATAAAATGCGATTGCCCTAAAATGAAATTGATTGCTTCAGGCTTCTCAATTTTTACGGTTTTCAGATCCATAGGCGCCTCCAAAATACTATACCATCCGTTTTATGGTAAAAACATAACAGGAGAATGGCAATTCTGATTTTATTTTTTCTCGTAGAAGACCAGCAGGGTGCTGCCGTATTTGCGCTGTTCAAACTCTTCCAGGGACTGTAATTCGAGCTTGCGATACTCGCGTGGGTGGATCTGTACGATCACCCAGGCGCCTTCGTCGTTCAACCAGCCGGGGTTCGCATCCAGGGTTTGCAGCGCTTTCCAGGCCATCTCCTTATATTGCGGTGGGGCAATGTAAACATAATCGAATGGGCGAGTGGGGATGGCTTCCAGCATGCTATAAGCATCCCCCCGGCGCACTTCGGCCTGGGTGCTGAAACCGGTGGTTTGCAGGTTGGCCTGGATGGTATCGATGGGCAGGCGGTTCAGATCGGAAAAACGCACGAAAGTAGCCCCCCGGCTGATGGCTTCGATGCCGATCGCGCCGGTCCCGGCGAACAGATCCCACCAGGCGGAATCCAGAACATCCGAGGCCAGGATGTTAAAAAGGGCTTCCTTGACCATGTCGGTAACCGGGCGGGTGGTGTCGCCGGGCACATCTTTCAGCTTGCGGCCTTTGGCCGTGCCGGAAATAACGCGCAGGCTCATAGGGAAGCCTCCACACTTTGCCGGGCCGCCAGGAGGTTGCCATGCGGGGCGATCACCGGTACCACGCAGCCGGTACCAAGCAGCAAACGGCGCCCGCCGGTCTGCCGGATGGCATCCATGGCTTGCTGCCGGACTTCGGAAGCCTCATCATAAACGATGGTATGCTGACTGACCCCACCACAGACCACCCCCGTGAAGCGCTGCTGCGCCTCTTCCAGTGACGGTGGTGTTTCCCGATCGTGCCAGTTGATGATAGGGAACTGGGATGCAAAATCAGGAACCAGGTCGAAATAGATATGCAAGCCGTGAAGATGAAGCAAGTTGCACCAAAGGCCGGCGGCTGGCCCGGTGGTTTTCAGGTCGAAAGGCAATCCGAAAGTCTTGTATTCATCCATAGTTAGCAGGCCAGCCTGGGCATGCTGGACGGCGTAGAAAATGCCGTCAATGCCGGTTTCCTTGGCAGCTTCGAGGAAGCGACGAGTGGTTTCGGCGATATTTTGCAAACCTTTCATCACCGCTTCCGGATATTGGCGCAGGTGGACGATCAGCGTTTCTCCGCCGGCCAGGTTTTTAGCCTGAGCCAGCGGGCTGAAAACTGTCTGGAGCAGTGGAATATCCGGGCCAAGCCCCGTGCGGATCAGACGGAGACAATTGATCTGCTCGGAGAGATGCCGGGCCTTGCGCGGGTCAAGCACTGGCAGGCGTTCCCAATCAGCTGGCTTCTGGATGGGATAGCTGGTATAGCGGCGTGTCCCTTCGGTGGAACCTTCCCAGGCATCTTCTGCGCCCCAATCCTTGATTGCAAATGAAGAGGCCGGAGTGACTTTAACCAGGTCGAAATCGTAATGACGCTGGAAGTCCAGGGTAGCGGCTGCCAGGGTTTCGGGGCGCTGGTCATCTACCGGGAAGTGCCGCCAGAGCGCCACGGGTGTGCGATCCAGGGCGGGATCATTTTTTATGCAAGCTTGCATTCGTTCATGGGCATTCAGGGACATAATCGCTTCCTATCTCTTTAAGCTCTTTATGGATTGATAAACTTGCAGCCAACCCTGGGCAATGATTTCTGCTCCATATGCGCCGGGGTGGACGATATCCATGTACATATTATCAGAATTTGGATGATCTTTATAGATCTGCCAGGCATCCACCAGGTAGACCGGTTTCTGCAAGGCTGCGTAATCAGCTACCATCTTGCGCTGTGCTTCCACCAACTGTCCCAGGCCGGCATTGAAATCGCAGCGGTGACCATCTTCCCAGACCAGGTTATTATTCGTGTCAAAATGAGTCCAGGGAAACGTCCCGTTAACCGGCATGGGTGTGATGACAACCACCGGTATGTTACGGTCGAGTAAAGAGTCGATTTGCATTTTCATATATTTTATATGATCGTTGATCAGCGCAGTCAATTTATACGGCAACAAAATATTGGTAGCCGGGTCGTAAATTCCGGGGCAGCCATCCAGGTCATTCATGCCCCACCAGAGCGTGACGAGGTCAGGGTTGTTAACGATGACATTTGCATTCAGGTTTTCGTAGCCCCACTTGGCATTGCGTCCGCCGTGGTTGGATGTAATGATTTGATCGGCAGGCGTGATAACAGTGCGCAAGAGATCCACGATTGAGAATCCAACACTGTCCTGCCTGCTGGCATCGCCTACTTTCAGAACGCTATCTCCGTAGAATAAGAGCGTTAGCGATTTCCTAATTGGAAACAGGGTGGGGGTTAAAGGATATGTTGGAGTCGGCGTGAAAGTTTTTGTTGGAGATAAGGAGGGGGTTTTTACGAGGGTAACGGTGGGTATCACGGATGGGGAGGTTGCACAACCGACCAGGAAGGAGATGAAAATCGCTGCGAAAAGTGTTAGATGGAATTTCATTTTAATTTTCGCGCGCGGCCAGATTGGTGGCATACTTCATGAATTAGCCATCAGATTGTTTTGTTCCCGGAGAGTTTCGCGTAAAGCTTCCTGCAATTGGGGGCTTAAGCCAGGCAGGATACGCCTGAATATCCGCAGCATCAAGGGCTCGGGATTGGCCCGGATAACCTCACGCAGAAAGGCGGTCGTTTCAGTCGGGGAAACGTGTTCCAGGGCAGCCAGGCAGGCCTGGAAGTCCAATTGGGTTGCAGGTCCAACCGCCAGAATAGCCGGACGCAAAATGCGGAAAACCGCTGGCAGGTTTTCGAATTGCGGGTTTTGTAACAATGGAATGAGCGCCTGCAACCCCCAGATTTGCAAGGTGGATTGGGCAGATCCCAACCAATCCTCCAAAATGGAAAAAAACGCCCCCGGATTTTCCTGGCGCAGGCGGGCCAGTGCATTCGTTAATACAGCGGTACGCACTTGCTTATCTGTCGATTGGTTAAGCCAGGCAGGCAGGCGCCCCATGGCAAGGATGGCCCGCCCGGATGGGATGGCACCCAGCAAATAGGCTGCCAGAAGTCGCGATTCCAGCGTATCGGCTTGCCATAGGGCGTCCGAAAGCGTAATGGCTTCTTCCGGCTGTTTTTCTGCAAGCAAGGCCAGTTCAGTTTCGATCTGGCGCATTACCGGACGCGGTGTGTGGTATGTGGGCAAGGATAGCCGCTGGGCAACCTGTATGGCGCGGATGGTGCGATTCGTGTAAGTATCCAGCATCTCGTTTAAGGCCAGCACGAAAGCCTGAGGTTCGCCAAATTTCTCGGCGAGTCGGGCGGCCTGAATTTTAAGTCGGGCGAGGTCTATGGCGGCCATCTCTGGAATGCAGAAGTCAGAATGATGAACACAGAATTCTGAGAATATACTCAGCCATTGTAACCTACTGGAAGGATCGTGGCGCTTATTTCAGCCGAGAGTGCAGCCAGCTCGGAACGGACCCGCTCGGTTATTTCATTGAGAGGCAGGATGCTCTTCTCTGATTGTCGACGCAGCTTCATCTCCACGCCGCCCTGCGCAATGGCGCGTTCGCTGACCGTCAGCCGGATGGGAAGCCCGATCAAGTCAGCATCGTTGAACTTGACTCCGGGGCTTTCGTCGCGGTCATCATAAAGCACCTCGATCCCGGCAGTTTGCAGCCCGGCGTAGAGATTTTCGGCAGTCTCTTCAGCCTGGGGCGTACCCTTGCCGCGTAACAGTACAAGATGGACCTGGTAAGGCGCCACCGTCAACGGCCAGATCAGGCCGTGATCATCGTGATGCTCTTCGGCCACGCAGGCCAGCAGCCGTCCCACACCTATGCCATAAGAACCCATAATGACCGGTTTAGTCTGGCCGTCTTTATCGAGGAAGGTGCAGCCGAGTGAATCCGAATAGCGCGTCCCGAGTTTGAATATGTTGCCCACTTCCACGCCGCGTACCGCCCGCAGGGGCAGGCCACAATCGGGACAGGCGTGGCCTTCTTCTGCCGCGGCGATATCGGTGACGATATCGGCGGAATAGTCACGCGGATAACAGGTATTCAGCAAATGGTAGTCACTCTCGTTGGCTCCGGCTACCAAATTGGGGGAGGATTGAATGCTATTATCCAGCACGAAAAGACAAGCAGACGCGTTGATTTTCAGACCAATTGGTGATGCAAAGCCGGGTACTGCACCGATCGCTTTGATTTCTTCTTCCGTCGCCGGGCGCAAGTCACGCGCGTGGATAGCGTTGGCGAGTTTGGTTTCATTTAATTCCATATCGCCACGGATCAAGGCGAAGATGAATCGTTCATGGTCAGATCCTGCAGATTTTCCGAGATCTTGGGTTTCTTGAGGAATAGTTGCCATAAAGAAAACTGCCTTGGCAGTTTTGGATTTTGGCAAATCCAGAAAATTCGTCAGTTCATCGATGGACTTGCAGTTCGGGGTAAACACTTTCTGAACGGGTTTCAGCTCTTCCGGGGTTGAGATGGCCTTCCGGAAGCGCGCCACCTGGCGGTTGGCGCGATATCCGCAGTTGTCACATAAAATGAGCGTGTCTTCGCCGATGGGATTGAGATACATATACTCATGCGCCAGTTTACCGCCCATCATGCCGGTATCGGACTTGACCGCGATGACCGGCAGGCCACAGCGGTGGTAGATATTGAAATAAGCCTGGTAGTGTAAACGATATTGCTTATCCAGCCCCTCCCAATCGGTGTCCAGGCTGTAGCTATCCTTCATCGTGAATTCCCTTACCCGGATCAGCCCGGCGCGTGGGCGCGCCTCATCCCGGAACTTGGTTTGAATGTGGTAGATCAGCCGTGGCAGGTGTTTGTAGGATTGGACCTCCCGGCGTACCAGGTCAGCCACCACTTCCTCGTGTGTCATAGCGAGCACCATGTCGCGGTCGTTCCGGTCATGCAAGCGCCCCATTTCCGGCCCGATCTGGTACCAGCGCCCGGTCTCCTTCCACAGGTCGGCCGGCTGGACAACCGGCATGGAAATCTCCTGCCCGCCAATCCGATCCATTTCGTCGCGCAGGATGGCTTCGATCTTCATCATCGAGCGTTTGGCGAGGTGCAGGTACGAGAAAATGCCGGCACCCAGTGGGCGGATAAAGCCGGCCCGCAGAAGCAATTGATGGCTGGTGATATCCGCATCGGTCGGGGCTTCGCGCAGGGTCTGGCCGAATAATTGACTGAGTTTCATTTGAAATCTCCCAACCAGACCGCCCACTCAACTGCCTTTATCATGGGTTTATCTGCTGTGATTAAAGGTATGTTCAATTGCCTGGCAAGAACCGCGTAACAGGCATCAGAAGCAGTTAAATTCTTCTGCGAGGCCAGAAGTAGAGCAGCCTCCATTAAATCCGCGGTGGAAACCGCCTTCAATACCAGTTTGTTCATATCTGCCAGGTCGGCCAGTGAATCTTCCAGAGGACGCTTAAATCGGCGCAAATATTTCAGGAGGATGTTGGTGCATTCAATGTAAAACAAGTCTGGTACATAAAGTTCGGCAGGAGGATCATCGATCAATTTAGTGAATAATAACTGGGCTTGTTCCGAGAGCTCCTCGATTACAAACAGCTTGATCCCTACACTGGCATCCACAACGAAACGTAAACGATCGTTGCTCATCTCGTGCGATCTTCACGAAGCATATCAAGACTGGACGGAGATTGGGCGGAAGGAGTAAAGCGCCGGCGACGGATGGTGCTGAGTGCCTGAACTTGTTCCTTTTGGCGCTCTTCTTCTTCCAATGCCTGTTCCAGCATAACTACCACTTGTGCGCTGAGCGAACGGTTACGCTTCTGCGCCAGGCGTTGCAAGCGCTGGTAAAGATCTTCAGGAATGCTGCGTACGTGTAATGTGTTCATATCAACTCCAAGGAAAAAAGTATATCATGGTTGGTTGCATAACGCAACACATCTATATTCCTTTCGAAGACTTTACCAGAGTAGGGGTTTGGTATATTAGCGGGTGGCTTTGCCACCCGCTAATATACCAAACTTTTTTTTCGCGTGTCCTTGGATGGAACGCACGGATTTCAGACTTTCTGAAAACCATGACTTCAGGTCTGGCAGGTCTTGACTCGGCAGACCAGTCAGACTTGTTTGACTTAATACGCTCTAGCAAAATATACTTTCTTCTCGGCCTCTTTCCCGCACACGATACACTTGCCTTTCCCAACGGGTTGATCGAGGGGAATACAGCGGGTGGTGGCCTTGGTATCTTCCTTGACCTTGGCTTCGCACTCGGCCGATTCGCACCAGTATGAGTAAGCCCAGCCGTTCTGGACCACATCGGTCAGTTCGGCATAATCCTTCGGGTCGAAGATGTGACTGTCGCGGAAGGAGGTGGCGCGTTCCAACAGGGATTTCTGGATGGTTACCAGCAGGTCGCTGACAGTGGCGGCCAGGCCGGCTTGCGGGACGAACGATTTGCCTTCGCGTCCGGGTTTATCGCGGCGCGCCAGGGCAACGGTGCCTTTCTCGATATCCTTGGGGCCGATCTCAATGCGCAAGGGCACGCCGCGCATTTCCCAATCGTTGAACTTGAACCCGGGTGTGACCTCGGTGCGGTCATCCACTTTGACGCGTACACCGGCAGCCTTGAGCTCGGCCTCGACCCGGTGAACGGTCTCCATGACGGTAGTGATCTCCCGATCTGATTTGAAGATCGGGACGATGACGGCCTGGATGGGAGCCAGGCGGGGAGGCAGGACCAGTCCCTGGTTATCGCCATGCGTCATGATGATGGCACCAATAAAACGGGTGCTGAGACCCCAGGATGTAGTCCAGGCATACTGCAGGGTGTTATTCTCGTCCAGGAACTGGATATTGAAGGCTTTGGCGAAGTTCTGGCCCAGGAAGTGCGAAGTACCCGATTGCAAGGCGCGAGTATCGCCCATCATGGCCTCGATGGTGGTGGACATGTTTGCCCCGGCAAATTTTTCAGTCTGTGACTTGACACCCTGGATGACCGGCACGGCGCCTTCGTTGATGGCGAAATCGGCATAGACACCCAGCATTCGCATAGTCTCTGCACGCGCTTCCTGCTCGCTGGCATGGGCGGTGTGACCTTCCTGCCAATAAAACTCCAGCGTGCGCAGGAACAGGCGTGTGCGCAGTTCCCAGCGCACCACATTGCCCCACTGGTTGATCAGCACCGGCAGGTCACGGTAGCTTTTGATCCATTTTGAGTACATATAACCGATGATGGTCTCGGAGGTGGGCCGCACCACCAGCGGTTCTTCCAGCTTTTCGCCGCCGCCGATAGTCACCACAGCCAGCTCGGGCGAGAAGCCTTCCACGTGTTCCTTCTCTTTTTCGAGGAAAGACATCGGGATGAGCAGGGGAAAGGCAGCATTGACATGGCCGGTCTCTTTGAAGCGCCGGTCAAGCGCCTGCTGGATATTTTCCCACAGCGCCCAGCCGTACGGGCGTACAACCATGCAGCCGCGCACCGGGGCATAATCGGCCATCTCGGCGCGTTGAACGATCTGGTTGTACCATTCGGAGAAATCAACATTTTGGGGGGTGAGTTTTTCGTCGGACATTACATTACTCCAATGGGATTTATTTACTTGCCAATCGGATGAGCGGAAATGCCGTCATAATTGTCTACCGTAGAAATGGTTTGAACGCCATAATAATCTGCTGCGCAGCCATTTACCCAATTGCTGGCTTCATAATGCAATTCGGTTATTCCATAGACACTATCGAAGGCGGGCGCGATGACGTTCTGGATACCAGCTGCTTTTTCGTTCAATATTAATTGCTGCCGAAGGTCCCAGGCCTGGGCGCGTGCCTGATAAGCGGGTAATTTATCATAAACACGCGGAAGAATATGAACCATATAGATACACAAAGCCAGCCCGAGCAACCCCAGGCTTATAGCGGAAATTTGAGCAGAGAATCCATTCTGCCGGACGGCTGATAATAATTCAGCCATTTTCCAACCAATGCTAAAAACGCATATAGTTAATGTAAATTGCGCCGGAAGCAGGGCGCGGTCCCCTGGATAATGGGAATTGGCATACATGGAAGGTAGCATGGTTACCACGGTAAAGGCGTATAAGACCCCAATTATTACCAGAATTTCCGTAACAAGGGTTTTTACCTTCATGCCGTCTTTGCTAATTCGACTGAAGCTTGCGAAGAAACCCAATAGGATGATTACCAAAAAAGGCAGCGGCGTGCCTTTTAACGCCAGCCAGATAAATCCGGCAGCATACGAAAGGGATTGACTGATCAATCTGATCGGGCCAGGATGGGTAAAGGTTCCGCTTGTATGGAAGTTGGCCGGACAAAGCGCCATGATCACCAGGGAAAGGGCAACCGAGCCGATCATGATCAAAACCGGTCGAAAGACATTTTTCGCGAGAGGGGATTTTTTCCGGTAAACCAACGCCCAGCCTAATATCATACTCCAGCAAGCGAACTGCCAGAATCCAGTAGTTTCGGAAAACCCGCCCGCAAAAAATGTCAGCAAACCCAAACCAATGGCAACAGGCCAGGATAATTTTGATGATCTGGCGGTAAGAATCAGGAATCCAAAAAGAAGGGTTGCCAAAACAAGCGGAGTTGTGTAGGTCTGCATGGCAGACAGCCAGAATAGGATTTGGTAAAGGTTGGGAGCCAGATATAGGGTGAAGAAAACGATGGTCAATGCGGAAAGGCCAGCAATCAGGTACTCTTTCCTGCCATTGATAACTTGTCCGATCTGGTAAAAAACAAAGAACAGGCTGGCAAGCCAACCGATGATCTCCAGTGAGGGAAGGATGGGCACTGTTTTCGGACCGCCGGATAATTCTACCAAGCTGTGGACAAGGGTTAACGAATACCGATCCGAGTTAAATTGGTTCGTATGGATGTACGATTGGATCTGCATATTCCAAAATCCGAAGTCATGTACTTTATACCCGTAACAATAATCATCCTGTGCATAGCGTGAATAAATCCCCTTTATTCCATAAATGGATAATAGCCCGATAATTATGATAACCAAGAGCAGGGAAATTATTTGCGGAATTCTGCCAACCAGGGATGCTTTTTTCATAAACAATTCCTGTTATTCTTGTCTAGTAACAAGCTCACACGCCTCTCGGACTGTCCAAGCAAATGTGATTAAGTTCTCCTGATCATGATAAGTATAACCAGCAAATTCCCGCAGAAATGTTTCCAGGACTTTTTTCCACTCATCCCCAACCAAAATCAACGGTTTATGCGGGATCGAATGCACGATCATCAAGTTCCAGGTCAGGGCGATTTCCGCCAGCGTGCCGGGGCCACCGGGCAAGGCAATGGCCGCATCGCAGGCCAGGATGAGTTCGTTCAAACGTTCTTGCAATGTGGCAAAACGACGTTCCTCTTTTACCCAGGCATTGGCCCGCGAACTGCGCCAGGCTTCGATGTCTGCGCACGTGACGCCAATCACGTGGCCGCCCGCTTCGTTGGCGCCCCGGCTGGCGGCTTCCATGCTGCCCATGTAGCCCCCTGTCAAAACGGTATGCCCTGCCAGTGCCAGCAATTTACCGAGTTCGTAGGCCTGTGCGTAAGCTGGAGAGCTGGGTTGGGGTTGGGAGCCGCCGAAGATGGTGATGTTCATATTGAAAAGCGAGCAGTCAGTAAAGAGAAGAAAGCAGGAATAAGGAATAGGAATTAAAGGATGGTTGGTTTTGGTGGTTTTTCATCCCAGGTGCGGGAAGCGTTGATTGCGAGCTTCTTTAAGATGGCTTGCTCCAGGTCGATCCCGGAGACGGAGGCCAATTGCAAGAGGTACAAGCCCACATCTGCCAACTCGCCAGCAAATTCTTCCCTGTTTTTCAGGTCAGCCTGCCATTGGAAGTGCTCGAGTACTTCGTTGGCTTCCAGGGAAAGCGAGATGGCCAGGTTGCGTGGCGTTTGCGGACGGCTGCTATTGGGTTCGTACCAGCCCTTGGAGCGGACGAAAGCATGCATGCGTTCTGTCAGGTCTTTGATATCCATAGGAGCTCGTAATTCGTACGACGTGATTTGTTATTTGTAATTCGGTGCTCGGTTTATCAGTGCGACTGCGCGAATAACTAATCTCAACAAAAAACGGCTCCTCAGGTCTAGGAGCCGCCGGTGTGCGTGACCAACTGAACCTAACCAGACCTGGTGGGTTTCTGCGAGGCAGGGACTGGGAGCGGGTCCAGTTTCATGGCGCAGATTATACCCGATTATGAGAGTGGTTCCAGGAAAACAACCTGCCGCTTCCCGATTTGAAACTTTTCCAGCCGTTGATACTTTTCGTGGGCGATTTTTTGCTGCTTATCGGAAGCCACCACCAGAATACACTTTGGCGATACAAATGATAAAAGCGCCTCCAGCATGGCCCAGGCCGGATCAAAAGCCTGGGTTTGCTCCCACTCAGAATGTTGTCCATAAGGGATATCGGTGATAACCATATCAATAACGGTATCCCGCAAGCCTTCCCGCAGGCTGGCGGCATCGGTGGCATCGGCTCGAAAAACACGTGTCTGGATGGGGCGGACCGCGCTCAATTGGTTAACCTGGTCCTGTAGGCGGGAGAGACTTTCCATTGCACCTTTGTGCGATTCTTTATGGTACAGATGCAGCATGGCTGAAATTTCCCGGCTCCTTCTCTCCATCCCGGCCGGTGTCAGCAGGCTCAGGTTCCGCTCGGCCAGCTGGACGGCTTTCTCATTGATGTCCGATCCAATCACCTGGCAGACTGAATCCCAGTGCAAATATGCGATCATGCTGAGATGATAGGCGGCCCCGCAGCAAGGATCGTAGATAGTGCAGGGCGAGTGTTCTTTCCCGCGCAATGCCAGGCAGCGCTGGTAAATTTCACTTGCCAGGCGCACCGGGAAGGCTGGATGACCCGGCAGGCTATAGAAAACATTTCCGCTGGCCAGATCTGCATAATTGGCCCGTTCTGATGCAAATTTATATTCCATTGCCTTAAAAGTATAGCACATTGCTATATAATCAGAGTACAAACCATGCCTGACGAATTTGCCCTTCCACAATTTGATCTTGATCGAAGCCTGTCTGCGCAACAGCTGAAGGTTTTGCGGGCTGTGGCAGAAGCGGCCGCTACGCGCCAGGTGCCGCTCTACCTGGTGGGTGGATCCGTGCGGGACCTGTTGCTGCACATCCCCGCGACGGATTTTGACCTGGTAGTCGAGGGGGATGCAATTGGCGTTGCCAAAGGGTTGGCCGTGCAATATGGCGGGCGGGTGACATCGCATGTCCGCTTTGGGACCGCGCAATGGTTTCAGCCTGATTCCAACGGCCACCCGCTTGATATTATCTCCACCCGTTCAGAGACTTACGATCATCCCGGCGCTCTGCCGACCGTGAAACCCGGCCGGCTAAGCGATGATCTGGCTCGACGCGATTTCACCATCAATACCCTGGCATTGCGCATCGATGGCGAACATTGGGGCGAACTGCACGATGAGCTGGGCGGCCTGGATGATCTGAAACGCGGACTGGTGCGTGTCCTTCATCCTCAATCTTTCCTGGATGATCCGACCCGGCTGTTCCGCGCAGTCCGCTACGAACAGCGGTACGGTTTCCAGATCGTCCCGGAGACATTGGCCCTGATCCCACCGGCGCGTTCAGGGATTCGCTCGCTCTCGGCCGAGCGTGCCCGGCACGAGTTGGATTTGATCCTGGAGGAGGAGAAAACCGCAGCCATGCTCGACCGACTGGGGGAACTGGATTTACTGCAACCAGCCCATCCTTTACTGGCATGGAATGACATAAAGCGGGAGCGTTTTATCAAGGCCTGGTGCATGGATAGCAAAAGCCCCTTGGTTACCCCACCGTCTTCTGGAAGCAGGAGCTTCCTCAGCTGGCATTTCTGGCTGTTGGATCGGCCAGTCCCTGAGATCCGGAGTATCGATCAGCGTCTGCACTTCCAGGCAAATTTACTGGAGTCGCTCTTGGCTGCTTCCACCCTGTTTAAAGATTACCCTTCCTTGACCGGATTGAAACCCAGCCAGTGTGTAACCTGGCTGGAAGAGCTGCCGTTAACGGCGGTTTATACAGTGTTCCTGTCCGTTCCGGATGGGGAGGCGCGCCAGAATTTGCGCAACTATTTGGAAACCTGGCGGATGATTAAACCAAAAACAAATGGTGATGATCTGAAGGAACGTGGCCTGCCGCCTGGGCCGCGTTACAAGCCGATCTTATCAAGCCTGCGGCAGGCCTGGCTGGATGGAGCTGTGCGAAATGAAAGTGAAGAGATGGAACTGCTGGAAAAATTACTGAAAATGTAACAAAAACTCTTATCTGAATTCTTGGGTGGACTTTTATAAGAAAAATGTAATTCCAAACAACCAGGCAATTGTGGAAAAGAATACCAGCCATTCCAGGGCTGGCAGCGCCCAGACGCTCGGACGTTCGGGTTCCTGTCGCGGGTCAAGGCTATCCGCAGACGATGCCTTTTTTTTCTTAAAAAGTGGCAACGCCAGGAAGGCTCCATAGGAAAGGAAAGCCAGCAGGCTAAGCAGATTGGCTTCTTGTGGGATCTTGGCTTTCCCGGATGGCTGGAAGAAAATGGCCAACCCGAAGAAGAACACCATTACCAGCCCGGCACGAAAATAGGTTGTGGCGGCGGTTGTATGGGCCTGCATATTGTTCATCGGGAAAACTCCCACGGCTGCCACACCCAGAACTGCAATAACGCCTGCCACAGTCCCCAGCCAGCCCAGCAGGCTGCCGAATGCTATTCCCAGTCCAATCACATAGGGAAGCATTACCAGTCCGGCCAGCAGGATACAGGTATTGAAGAACCAGGCTGCCCGTGAAACGCCCTGTTCACCGAGCTCGGAGATGAAATGGTTGAGCACGGAAAAGCGCTCTCCGCGCTTTCCGCGATAAAGGGATATGGGATAAGCAACAGCCAGAAGGATTAAACCCGTCCCGATGAAACCAAAGATGTGCAGAAAGCTGAATGTCATAAGAAGAATTATAAAAGCGTTTTCACTTTTTCTGCAAATTATCGATTAACGCCGCACCATGCAGTCCCTTCTGACGGCCCGACTTCCCTGCTGGAACGGTAAACACAAGGTTCAATCGGTCACTGCCCGCCTGGAACGTAACAGCAATATTCCCCGGTTGCGGGCCGGGTATTTGCCCAACCGGGAAGGCATCCAGAACAACCAGGATCTTTTCGAGTAAATTTCCCATGGCGGCTTTGTCCGTCAAATTGGCGATTTTCACGGTAATATAAAAATCCGTCTCGAGAGTGCTGAAACTGACCGGTTTGTTGGTTCGAGGGTCGGTGCAGTTCTCCCCATAAGCCTGCACGTTTGCGATTACTCCGGTCAAACCGGCCGCATTAAGGGCAGACTGCACTTTGGTTGTAAGGCCAGGCAGCGACTGAGAGTCCCAGGTGAAAAAACAGTTCTGGGAGCTGGCAGTCGTTGGGACAATGTCAGGGGTGGAATGGGGCAGGTTGCAGGCTGCCAGCAGGATGACAGCCAGGATGCTCGCGAGGAATTTTCGCACTGCAGTTTAGAATTTGATGATATCTGAAAAGTAAGCTTTTTCTTCGGGATAACGGCTACGGGTGGAAATAACCCATGCCCGGAGGATCTGGCCATACATGTGCAACTTCCAGAGCAGTCCGCCCCAGAAGCCGCGTTCGGCGCGGAATTCGCTGGATGGGTGCCAGACGCCTTTGAGCGCAACCACGCGGGTGCGATAATTGTGCTGGCTGGCTGTGACGGTCAAGGCAACTTCAAAACCATATCCGGCAGCCGCCTCATGACTGATGTACTTCAGCAATTCTGCCCGCAGGCCGCGTTGACCGGTCAGCCACGGAGAAAGCCGGTGCGAAAGATCGGTGCTGAGATGGCCACCCTTAAACAGGCCGAGGGTCATATCGGTGCGGTGCTCGATCACCGGAGCCAGCAGGGCCTGAATATGGTCAGGAGTTCAGGTCTTTAAGGTCGGCATCCAATAGCAAGAGAATAGGAGCACACGTGGCAGCCCAACCGCTGAAAATTGCCTGCCCCTTGCCTCTGTTCTGGTCATGATGGATTATCTGCATGCGCTGGTCAAGTGCGGCTGCCTGGTTCAGGATTTCAAAGGTCTTGTCCGACGAGCCGTCATCGACGAGAATGATCTCATCGAGAATGCTGCTGGCATGTAAAACCTTCAGGACGTCGGAAACATTCAGTTCCTCATTAAAAACCGGGAGGATGGCGGCGATGAGCGGTTTGCGTGACTGACGGGGAATATCAGGCATCCAGAATTCCTTCCTTATCTCGAGTATACCATCAAGCGCTTTTTTGGCGTCCAAATAGTTCTCCCAGAACGACCACAATTAATGTCGCGGCCCAGATGCCCAGCATAGCCAATCCGCACAGGTTTTCCACCTGGCTCTCGCGCTTCTCAACCTCGTTGAGAGACCGTCCTGCCATCACAAAACCGTTCTTATAGGGCACGACCACGGTTGCCATGCGCACACCCGCTTCCGGTTGCCAGGTAACCCGGTCCTGGCCATTTTTCTGCACGTAATCGAATATACCCGCGGGATAGTCCGGTACCGTACCGTGCATAGTTGCAGAAGATGCCAGCACCTTGCCGGAAGAATCGAAAACGATCATGAAGGGCGCCAGGCTGTCAGCGATTTCCACATTTGCGGAAGGTAAGACGGATTCCGCACTTGCACCGGCGTTTAAACTGCTGGCGGCATCTTCGGCCATCTGGATCTGCGGATCGTTGGCGCCCATCCGCAGGGATTGCTCTTCGGTCAGATAGACCAGCGCACAAAGGCCGGCTGTGACAATGGCAAGCGGCAGCCATTTCTTGATGATCTTGAAAATGATTCGCATGGTTTTCTCCTTATCGAAAAAAATGTAAAACCAATGCTACGATTATTTCAGATGAAAAATCTTCCATCTGCTATCAAAACCTACCAAGTCTCGTAAAAATCCAACAACCCTGTCTTTCCCTCCATAAAATTCTCATTTCTCGGTCTATCCAACTTTTTTCATGTCCGTGACTGTAGAACCCATCCAAGAACAGTAGGTGAAGTTTTCCGTTTGTAAGCAGGGCCTCAAATGGAACTTCTACAATAATTTTTGGGAAGAACCTAAACATAATACCACTTCTAACGGAAGAAATATCTGGATTTTGTGTGGTTCTGTTCAAACCAGGTTGTCGCTGGACAAGCTTGTTGTGTATAATTCGCCCATCCTTTTTTCAATTGGAGTTGGAATGACCCAGAAACCCACCGGTGCGGAAGTCCGCCAGACCTTTATCGATTTTTTCGTTGAGCATGCGCATACCTTCGTCCCGTCCGCTTCGCTCGTGCCTGGGGGAGATGCCACCCTGTTGTTCACAAACGCAGGCATGGTCCAGTTCAAGGATGTCTTCCTTGGCACCGACAAGCGCCCGTATACACGCGCGGTTGACTCGCAGAAGGTGCTGCGCGTGGCCGGTAAACATAACGACCTGGATGAGGTCGGGCGGGATGACAGCCACCACACTTTTTTCGAAATGCTCGGCAACTGGAGCTTCGGCGATTATTACAAACAGGAAGCCATCACCTGGGCCTGGCAACTCCTGACGGAAGTATGGGGCCTGCCAAAAGACAGGCTTTATGCCACCTGTTTTAAGGATGACAAAGGCAATATCCCGACGGACGATGAAGCCGCTGAGATTTGGAAGCAGCAGCCTGGTATGGCTGCCGACCACATTTTGTTTTTTGGACGCAAAGAGAATTTCTGGGAGATGGCCGAAACCGGCCCGTGCGGGCCCTGTTCCGAGATCCACATGGACCGCGGCGAGGAATTCGATAACCTGCGCGGCATGCCACACCGGTGCGGAGTGAACGGGGAATGCACCCGCTACCTGGAACTATGGAATAACGTTTTTATCCAGTACAACCGTATTGACAAGGATACCCTCGAGCCGCTGCCAGCCAAACATGTAGATACCGGCATGGGCTTTGAGCGCATCGTCTCAGTCCTGCAGAGAGTAGACTCGAACTACAAAATTGATCTGTTCCGTGGCGCGCTGGATGCGGTACGGGCATTGACCGGGGACTCGCCGGAAAAAATGCTTGCCAATTTCACACCTTACCGCGTCATAGCGGACCATGCCCGGGCGGCGGCATTCCTGATCGCGGATGGTGTGGTGCCAGGCAATGTGGGCCGCAATTATATCTGCCGCATGATCATCCGCCGGGCGGCGCGCTTCGGGACGAAACTTGGCCTGCATGAGCCCTTCCTGTCAAATGTTGCCGAAGCCATTATTCAGGCCTATGGAGATTTCTACCCGGAACTTATCAAAAGCCGGGATGTCATTCTGGATAACTTGCGGCGCGAGGAAGTCCGCTTTGCACGCACTGTGGAATCCGGCACGGCCTATTTGCAGGGCATGCTGGATGAACTCAAGAAATCTGGTCAGAAAGCCCTGGATGGGCAAAAGGCATTCGATCTGTATGCCACCTATGGCCTGCCGTTTGAGATCGCCCGTGATATTGCGCGTGAACAGGATCTGGATGTGGATGAAGCCGGTTTCCGCGCGGCTATGGATGCGCACCGCCTGGCTTCCGGCGGCGGCAAAGCCATGGGCAAGATGGGCGGCGAAGATGCCGAATTCTATGCGGGTATACGAAAAGAACTTCAAAATGCCGGGAAACTGGGCCAGGAAGGGGTCGAATACAACCCCTATGAATGGTTGCAGGTTGAAGTTCCCCTGCTGGCGCTGGTTGCAGATGGGCAGTTGTTGAGCGAAGCCGGTGCCGGTGACCGGGTGGAAGTTTTGCTGCCGAAGACCGGATTCTATGTTGAATCGGGAGGGCAGGTTTCCGATACCGGCACGATCCGGGCCAAAGATGGTGCCTGGGAAATCGAAATAACCGAATTGCGGAAACCTTCAGCCGGCATCATTGTGCACATTGGAGAACTGCTTTTTGGCCATCCGAAAGCCGGTGATCTGGCCATTGCAGCGGTGGATGCAGCCCGCCGGCATGATATCCGCCGCAATCATACCGCCACCCACCTGTTACATGCCGCGCTGCACCAGGTGGTGGGTGAGAAAGCCGTCCAGGCTGGCTCGCTGGTTGCGCCGGACCATTTCCGCTTTGACTTCAACCACCCCGAAGCGCTGACGGCGGAGCAGGTCGAGCGCGTCGAGAAGCTTGTGAACGAGGCTGTTGCGGCCGATTACACCGTTACCTCGTTGAGCAAATCGCGCCAGCAGGCGGTGGCCGAAGGCGCCATGGCACTGTTTGGCGAAAAATATGGTGATGTAGTACGCACCATTACCATTGGCGATCCGCAGCACCGCTATTCTTACGAACTATGCGGCGGTACGCACCTGCAGCGCACTTCGGATGTGGGTGCCTTCCTGATCGTTTCCGAGAGTTCGGCGGCGGCAGGTGTGCGCCGCATCGAGGCTGTGACCGGGCGTGGCGCGTATGAACTGGTTGCCAGGCGCTTCAAGATGCTCAAACAGACCGCCGGCGTGCTTAAGTCTGCCGTGGAGGAAGTGCCGCAAAAGGCGGAACTGGTGCAGGATGAACTGGCCGCAGCCCGCAAGCAGGTGGTTGCGCTAAAAATCGAACTGGCCATGAAAGCGTTCAGCGACCAACTCTCCGCCGCGGAGGAAGTAAAAGGCGCGCATTTGCTTGCGATGGAATTACCCGGCTTGGAAAAGGAAACCCTTGGCCGGCTGGCGGATACTTTCCGGGAGAAATATCCCGATAACGGCATTTGTGTGATCGCGACTATCTCGGGTGAACAGGTAATTGTAATGGCAGCAGTGACCCAGGATTTGATAAAGAAGGGTATCAAGGCCGGTGACCTGGTCGGGCACATATCCCGCCAATTGGGGGCGGGCGGGGGTGGAGCGCCGCACCTGGCCTTCGGCGGCGGGAGGGATGACGCTAAAATCCCCGAGGCACTGGCCAGCGTCAGGGCCTGGGTGGAAGCAAAGATCAATTAGATCGTAAGGGCGGACCGGTGGGTCCGCCCTTTTTTTATTACGCAAATTAGTGAATTAAATTTCCATCCTTCCGAACCAAGCCAGGACTGATTTCTTATTGCATTCGCCGCCTTTCTGGGTTAATGTGGAAAAATCAGAAAGGAGAAAACCATGTTACTGGTAAAGATGTATTTACTGGTAGTGTTTATGTTTCTGTTGACGGCCTGTAGTGCAGACCAACAACCCACCCAGGTTTCTCAGATTCCCGTTGCACCGCCCACAATATTGGCAAATCCTGCCCAGATATCCGAAACGGCAACCGCTTCCCCGACTGCTAAAGCTAGCCCCACCCAAACATCAACTGTTACACCCTTGCCGTTGCCGACCGAACCGCCAATGACTGCCACGATTGCAGCCATGGTTGATTTATATTCCGCCACCATGGTGGCCATGGCGGGTTCGGAGGGTGCTCTGCTCAATATCGGCCAGTATTTCAACCCGGTTGGCGTGCCGCTTCAAACCTGGCACAATGTACCAATCATGTCCCAGGCTACGGCCGGGCAGGAATATAGTGCGGATATTTACAGTTATATCGCTACCGCGACACTTGCACAGGCCAGACAATTTATTCAGAGCAATGCTCTCTCATTGGGCCTAGTGAATCCTCCCGGCACAGGTTCCAGTGGGAGTGGAAATCGGGCCTCTCATAATATAGATTTTATCTCATACAATCTCACGATTGTACTTACCTCGTTCGATAACGATTCCAGCCATGTAATCGTGGTTATATCCAAAATCCAGTAATTTATTTGTTTAGTCTCCATCCGAAAATTATGGAAGGGCCGCATCTTGAATGTGCTTGCACACTCAAGATGTGGCCTCCTCCGGAATTTTCGGAAACCCTCTTAATATATGCGCTCAAGGCATTAGGATATCCTGTGATGGTGGGTGTAACACCCACCATCTACCAATCGGCATTGAGATTCCCGGCGGGCCAGAACTTTACCAATCGAAAAGACATGAGAGCACACTATTTCTGGGAGGAACGGCTTTTACAATATCCTTCGCAAAGCACTTCCATCGGCGTTTCGCCCGTGGGACGTTGTAGTTCGCCCGGTACGGGTCCAACTTGTACAAAAACTGGTCAATTGGCAGTGTCTATGATTGTCCACACACAAATATAAAACCAGTAACTATTTTCACGTTCATCCCGATTCACCTTGTGCAAAAATGCAATGGCCGCTCCTATCCATTTTCATAGGCCAGTTCATGCTTTTTCGGCGGCAAGCCTATGACATGCCGGGTGGTTTTGACGCGGTCAAGAAAGAGGTGGTGGACGATGTCTGTATGGGCCGAATAGTTACTGGTTTTACAGACATTATCACGGTAGGACAGCCAGTTACCCGGCAGGCCCCGTTCGGATCCCGGCGTGCGAATTTTTCGCACCGGGCTCTTCGGGAGTACTCGCTTCCGCAAGGCTAACATGCCATTATGGGCTCCGCACTCGTTTTCCTGTATCGCTTGGGGCGTCCAACAATATGTGGTTTCTCTATTCCGAATTGTTCAATCAGTTGTAAGAACCCAGACCAAGTGTAACTTCGCCTCTGGCTGCGCCGGTTCAGGTATTTGAACAGCAATCCTCTGGCCAGGTAATAGAACTGTCCCAGACTCAGGTAATTGCCAAATACTCCATAGTAATTGTAGTGGCCGCGTAGCTTGGCATTCAACAGTTTGAACAACTCCGGCAGCCGTAAAGATCGGCTTGCCTGACACCATTCCTTGAAGCGCTTCAGCGAACTCCTCAGGTTCTTGCGGGCTGTGCGTCGCATGACATGCGGCTTGCCTTTTCGATCTTTACCCCATCGAAATTCGAAGCCCAGAAAATCAAAACTGGTCTTGCCCGGCTTGATCGTCGAGCTGAACGGAATGATCCGCGTTTTCTCTGCCGATAATTCCAGTCCAAATTTCCCCAACCGTTTTCCCAATACTGCATAAAAACGTTGGGCATCCTCCAGTTTTTCAAACGCACAAACATAATCGTCCGCGAATCGGATCAGGAACGCCTTTCTGGTACAATGCGGAATGACTACTTTCTGAAACCACACATCCAGTGCATGGTGCAGGTACACATTGGCGAGGATGGGTGAAATTATCCCACCTTGAATCGAGCCCGTTTCCGGGCGCAGCACCTTCCCATCTGTGTCCAGCACGCCTGCATCCAGCCACTTCTTGATCAGCCATAGCAGCGCCTTGTCATCTATTCGCTCTGCCAGCATTGTGAGCAACTGCCCGTGTTCCAAGTTATCGAAGAAACCGCGTATGTCGGCTTCTACCAGGTAGTCGTACTTTCCAAACTGTAGGTTGACGGTCAATTTATCCACTGCGTCAAGTGCACTGACGTTAGGCCGATATCCGTAGCTACATTCCAGAAAGTCCTGCTCATAAATTGCTTGCAAGATGCGTTTGACAGCCATCTGCAACAGCTTATCTTGGGTGGCCACTAACCCCAACGGGCGGAACTTGCCATTCCCTTTCGGAATATACCGCCTTAGAACGAGTTTGGCTCGGTATCGCTTCTGTTTGAGGTCTTCCACCAGTTGGTGAATATTCTCATCCAGGTTTTGCTCATACTCGTCAGCACTCACCCGGTCTATGCCAAATGCCGCATCTTTCCGAATGTACCGCCAACTGTCCTTGAGCAGCTCCTCATTAATCATCCCAAACAGATTTTGAAACCGATAGCCCGGCTGCATTTCAGCCTTTAACGCTATCGCTTGCAGTGAGGTTTGCACGTTTGCTATCTGGCCCTGCTTGTCCAATTTGTGTTCTCCTATACAAGCTGCGTACTTCCGTCAGACCCTTCCCCACACCTGCACAGAACCACAGGTGTTGTGTGTGAACGGCTTTCCCGTCTCCGAGTAGTGTGGTCTGATCTGACTCCCGAAAGGCCATTGGCTCTCCTACTTGTCGTTTCGGTCGGCCTACCTGCTCTGCCAGTGGCGGGTATCCCGACACGCTGGTCTCAGGAACCTTTCGGGTCTCCCAAGTTCTCGTCGTTTCTCTCAACACATGCCACGCTCTTAAGTAGACCCCGGCAGACCCTCGGAATGCTCACCAAATCGCATTCTCCGTGTTGGCTTCTGGCTCTATAAAACCATCGCCATCTGCTTTTGAATGGTTTTCACCATGGCATTATAACGGGGCTGTATCAAGCTTCAGGAATTGCGGTCTTCCCTGTTGTCAAGAGCCGCCCTATGTATACCAGTCATAGCCGCATTGATGGGTACCACCAAAAGGAGTGTGGAGGGGGTTAGGATTCTGGATTTATTGGGGCATCAGAAGTTGAAATATTCGAGACAAAATTCCTTTCTGCGGCTGCATTGGCGGAAGCTATCGCCGCGGATAATGAGGAGATGGACCGGGTGGATCAGACGAACGAGGGTGGCCTTGGAGGGGAGAGGCGACCGCAGTAGCAGTAGAGGCTGTGGGAAAGTGGGCAGAGCACTCCTGTCCACTTTTCCACAACCTGCCGCGGGATTTTTCGCGACACTGTCAGAAAGGACAAACTGGAGCGGGTTATTGTTTTGGTGAGGTTTCCGGCAAGGGGCTCTCCTTTTTGCGGCTGCGTTGGCGGAAGCTGTCGCCGCGGATCACGAGGGTGTGGGCATGGTGGGTCAGACGATCCAGGGCCGCGCTGGCGAGCAGGTCATTGGCAAAGATCTCGCCCCATTCTTCGAAGGCGCGGTTGGAGGTGATGACCATGGAGCCGTGTTCATAGCGTTCGGTGATGATCTCATAGAGATCCTGAGCGGCCTGGGGAGAAATAGATTGCAGTCCGAAATCGTCCAGGACGAGCAGATCGCAGGCCAGGATCCGAGCCAGGTGGCGGGGATGAGAGCCGTTGGAGCGGGCGATCTGCAGGTCATACAACAGGCGGTGGGTGGGTTTGGCCAGGACATGGAAATTGCGTTTCAAGGCTTCAATGGCAATCGCATTGGCGAGATGACTTTTCCCGACTCCGGTCGGCCCGCACATCAGTAAATTCTCGTGGCGCTGGATGAAGACACAGGAGGCCAGATCCTGGATCAGAGTGCGGTTGATCCCGGGAGCAGCCGAAAAATCGAAATGAGCCAGGGTCTTGTTGTTGTCACATCCGGATAGGGAGAGCATTAATACCTGATGTTGTTGGCTGCGCCGTTCGAGTTCATCGTCGAGCAGCAAGGCCAGAAACTCCAGCGGGGCCAACTGCTGATCCACCGCCTGGGATACGCGCACATCCAGGGTGTTCAGCATACCCGAGAGTTTGAGCTGGCGTAACTTGGGATACAGCGGGTGCGACATCATGAGCGCCCCCCGAAGAATTCTTCTCCGCTGCGAGCGAAAGCATGGCTGAGGGCAGGCTGGGAAGGCTGTGCTTCAGGCAAGGGTTCACGATCCAGAGCCGCATTCAAGATCAGCTTGATCTGCCGATAGCGCACATCCCCAAAATAGGCGGCCCGCGCACAGGCGGCTTCCAGACGTGTAGATCCAACACTCTCTTCCAGCCGCAGGATGGCCTGTACCGAGCGCAGCCGGTCCAATGGCCGATCCGCCAGCAGCTGCTCCACCACGTTCAAGGTGGACGGGCCGATCTTGGCGCCCAACTTCCGGCAATAATCAGGTGTGCGGATCAAATAGGCAGCTTTGGCGGGTGGATAATCATCCATCCGGGTATGCCACTGTCCAGCTCGGGTGCTGTGCGGGTGGGTGGCAACCAATTCCAGCCCTTTATAGATCTCTACAAAGTTTTCACTCACATGCGCAGCCAATTCATGGCCAATATACCCGAAAGGTACCGAATAAAAGCTCCCGGTGATCACCACGTGACAATCCGGGTGAACCGTCACCGGACGGATCTCCAACAGCCGGAAGGGCTCGGTTGGCAAAGGCTGCAGGCAGGCTTTCTCGGTCTCGTTGAACAAGCGTAGCGGTGCCTCACCGGTAGTTCCATGCTTGCGGACCCCGGCCGTATTCACGATCCAATCCCGCAAATGCAGGTTGCCCATATTGATGTCCACAAATTCCTGGCCCGCCATAAAGTTGCGCTTGACGTAATGCACCCCACTTTCCACTTTCCCTTTCTGCCAAGGATGGTAAGGGATAGACGGGCTAACCAGAAAACCATAATACAGTGCCATACGCCGGTACGCTTCCCCCAGGATCGGATCGTGTACCAAGACTTTTAAAACCGCTGCCTTTAAATTGTCAGGGATGACACGCTTGGGCACTCCTCCAAAATATGCGAAGGTCCGTTTATGCAAGGCGATCCAGGTCGCCACCTTCTGGTCAAAGACCAGTTCGGCATATTGGTGACGACTGTATCCCAGGGTTGCCACAAACGCAAAGGCAGTCCGCAGACGTTTGCTGACCGGATCATATAGCTGTCCTACTGACCCAAAATCAACTTGCATATCCTCGCCCGGGCCGGTATGAACACGTACGAACGCTTCCGGCTCTGTGGGTTCTAATCGATGCACAAAGCGCCGGATGGATGAGTACCCACCCTTGTATCCATAATTCTCTTGCAGCCTCAGCCAAATGGCGGTCATCTCCACTCCCCCCTTCACCCAATCCTGGATCTTCTCCCGGTATGGCTCGACTGTCGAGGCTTGCTTGGGTGCCTGCACCCCAGGCCCCAGCGCTTTCGTCAACTCACTCTCATTGGGCTGTGCGTCTGTCTTTTCCAGATAACCTTTCTCTTTCGCAATCTCGTGATACTTGCGTACGGTCTTCCGCGCAATATGCATATCCTTGGCAATTCGCCTTTCACTTTCGCCCAGCTGTAATCGCCGGATGATATCCTGTATGTGATTCATGTGCTTCCTCTTCATGGGTTGGCCTCCAGATCTTAGTCTGGAAGCATTGTCCCACACTCCCGAGGTGGTACCCATTCAGGCGGCTATGGGTGGTACCCATTCAGACGATCACGCCTGGTATACATTCAGGCGGCTACGCGTGGTACCCATACGGGCGGCTATGGGTGGTACCCATTCAGGCGATCACGCCTGGTATACATTAGCACGATCAATGACACCTGTGGCCTATGTTGTTCCCTGTGCACGCTTCGATGAAATTGTTCAGTAGCTGACACCAGTGTTTTGTGTCCCTGTTTCCAGGTTCATTGGAGTTGCTGGCATCCCTTCTCCAACGCCGAGGTTTTCTCTCCTTGACGGTATACCTCAAACCTGTTTAAGCTACCTCCTCCTTCATTGCAGCACTCGGTATGAATGGCCGGTTGGGCCTTGTTCACCAGGGACTTTCACCCCGGAAGAAACGCCAAGCTTTCCTTGGCGCACTATAGACAGTGCCAATTGACCAGTTTTCGTACAGGTTGGACCTGTACCGGGCGAACTACAACGCCCTGTATTCCACGGGCGAAAGCCGATGGAAGTCCTTTGCGCAGAATGTTGTAAGAGCCATTGATGTCGGCGTGAATCCGTAAACCCTGGGCTGAGACAAATTCGCCGCGCTTGACCCGTCGACCGCAATACTGGGCATGCTTGCGGATGGGCTCCAGATCCAGGAAGGAGCATTTGGAAGTGTATCCTTCTTCCTGGACGATCACCTTAATCCCGGCTAGTTGGGCCTTGTAGGTCAGCATATGGATGAAGGTTGAATGGGGAATGGCAACGAAGTTCTGGTTGTTGACGGAGCCGATCTGCACATTTTGTTTCCAGCCCTGGTTGTGTCCGATGATCAAGGTACCAAGTCGTTCGGACACCATCCAGTCCACAATATACCGGCTGGCCCAATGCAGATAGTGCTTGATCTTGCGGTTGCGCTTGTTGGTCAGAGCCGTGAGATGGTGGGAGGTGTGCTGTCCCCTGGGTAGGAGAGCCTGCAGGTCAGCCTTCAGTTTGTTGTAGTAGGCGTTGACACTCTTGAGCGGTCTGCCGTTAACCAGAAAGGGAGTGATGCCCACTTTGTTTGAGGTTACAGCCGCAAGGATGTCAATGCCCAGGTCGAGACTGGCCGCCCAGGCAGGGTTGAGGTCGTTCTGGGTGGGGGAGAGGGGGATAACGGAATAGATCACTTCGACGACATAGTGGGATGCATGCGGAACGATCCGAACTTGCTGAACCTCCTTTTTCTTTGTTTGGATGACTATACCAATTGCGATGGACAGATCCGACCTTCCTTCAAAGCCGGCCGGCTGATCGCCTGGCGAGTGTAGACCAGCAGATTGCGCCCGTCTGTTTTGGGCTTGTAATGCGGCAGTTTCGGCCGGCCGGTAAATTTATCCGGGCATTGCTGGTAGGCAGAATGCGCCTTCCAGAATGTGTCCCAGGCAGTGCAAACCTGCCGCACAGTCCATTGGGCCACCTTGGCGGGTAGCGCCCGGAACTCGGGCGTGTCTTTCAGCGTGTGAGCCAATTTTGCATAGGTGGGAACAGTCTCATGCTTGAAGAAACTCTGGCGGAGAATGTAAAGGGCGGCATTGTAGAGGTTCTTGGATGCAAAACAGGCCGGATCGATCACGGCGAATCGTAAATCCTCTCGATCAATGATGTGCTGCTCCACCAGTTGCATGCCTCGTTAATAGCACAAATGTTCTTATTTGTCAATCCTTGTTCGCAAACTGTATGATCGTATTCGATACCCATCGACAAAGGTGGTGAATGGCGATTACTGGATGGCACCAGGCAGGTCTCCTGCCGCATGTACCAGGGGCCGTGGGCGGCTTCAGTAAGACTATTTTTGCGGCATGCAATTATCGCATCCTTCTTCATGTCATTTTCTGGCTGCTGGCGGGGCTGGCTTTCCTTGAGCCGGTGTGTAGGATCATCTTGAATTGGATACATATTCCTTTGCCGGCCCCGTTGGTGGAATTCGCGGCGCTCTCCATAGTACTTTCCCTCTCGACCAGGCCAATAACTTCCCTGCACCTTCATTTCCCAATCTATCTGATGCTTTTTTATCCGGTGGACCTTGTGCTCTATATCTGGGTGGCCGCATACTCATTTTCAAGACCGCCACCGGAACGGCTATTTGGAAAAACCGCATGCTGAATCGAGTGAACATGCGCTGGTTGTAATGTTTGAAAGGGACACGGTAGAACATTCAGCCGTTATAATGAGGGAAGATGAAGACACAGGTCATCCAATTGGACTTACACGACGATGTGACCTCAGTCCGTGACAAAATGTCGTGGGCCAAAACACCGCGCATCCTGCTGGTCTACCCGCGTCGTTCCCACAACCTGGGGCGGCTTCTCGACCTGCGTCTGCTCCAACGGCATGCTTCCATCCTGGGAGCGCAATTGGCCATTGTGGCGCCTTCCGCGGATATCCGTCAATCTGCCCGGGAATTGGGCATCCCGATCTACAAGACAACCACCATTGCCCAGCGCAGAACCTGGAAAGCGCAATCTACTGCTGACCCCCCGGTTCGACGGTACCCTCCTTCCGACTTGAGACTCATGCAGCGTGAAGTAGTGCCTGCCGAAGGGCGTTGGCGGAACCTAATCGGCATCCGCTTGCTGTTTTTTACCCTGGCCGTCCTGGCCGTTCTGGTCCTGCTGGTACTCTTTTTCCCTTCTGCGACGGTGGTGTTAACCCCCAAAACACGTATGCAAAGCCTGACAATCTCGGTCAGCGCCAGTCCGAAGGCTGCCGCAGTGGAGCTGAATGGCAGCCTGCCGTCACAACTGGCTTTTACCGTTATTGAACAGAGCAAGACTGCCCAGGTAACCGGATCGATCATCACCCCGAATACCCCGGCGGCAGGGCTGGCCCGCTTCAGAAATTTGAGCATCGGAACGATGAAAATCCCTTCCGGAACGGTGATCCGAACAACCGGCAGCACACCGGTTCGATTTACCACCACTGCGGATGCGGTTATGCCGGCAGGAGTTGCCGGGACGGTGGATATTCCGATCCAGGCAATCGAGGCGGGTGCTTCCGGCAATCTGCCGGCCGACAGCCTGATCGCCATCGAAGGTGACCTGGGAACCAGCCTGGCCGTGACCAATCCCAGCCCAACCACTGGCGGCTCCGACGACCTTGCTCCGATCCAAACAGCAGGCGACCGCACTCACCTGCATGATGCGCTGGTTTCCGCAATCCTGGATCAATGTAAAACATCCCTGCCTCAATCACTCGGCCAGGGTGATATCTTCTTTCCGGATACTCTGGCGGTTGGGAAGGTTCTTTCAGAGACTTATTTTCCGGCGGACGGTCAAACTGGGGCAACGCTTTCTCTGACCATGAGTTTGAAATGCCAGGGACAGTATGCCCGGGCGGCGGATGTTAATTCCCTCGCCAGCCTGGCTCTTGATACGCGTCTCCCGGCCGGCTTTGAAGCTGCCTCAAACGTGGTCACGAGTGCGGCATCCAGTGCGCCCGTGACAGATTTGGATGGGAATACCTCCTGGAAAATAACCGCGCGGCGGCTCCTGCGCGCGCACATCGATCCAATCGAGACCTTGCAAATGATCCAGGGACGCAGCCTGAGCGTGGCTGGCCATCATTTGTCTACATCCCTAAAGCTGGTTGCCACGCCATCCATCCATGTGACACCGGCCTGGTGGCCCTGGCTGCCAGTGTTTCCGTTTCGCATAGCTGTATTCGTCGCGGGTTGATTGCTCCGATGAGAATCCTTGCGGTTGATCCCGGTTCCAAACGTATCGGCCTGGCCATCAGTGATCCGACCGGCACGATTGCCAACCCGCTGACGGTGATATTCCATGTTGCACGCATGATCGATGCCGCGGTCGTGGCCGAACTGGCTGCCAGTCATGCAGCTGTCCAGATCGTTATCGGTCAGTCATTCGATGATAATGGCAACCCTTCCTTCGAAGGCCGTCGCGCGCTGCGTTTTGCCGAAGCGCTTAAAACGCAGACAGATATTCCGGTAAGCCTGTGGGATGAATCGTTCACCACCCAGGCTGCCCGCCAGGCCCGCATTGAAATGGGCGCCGTACGCAAAAAACGATCCGGTCACCTGGATGAACTGGCCGCGACGGCCCTGCTGCAATCCTATCTGGACGCCAATCGGCATTCATGAAACATCGTCGTTCCTGTATCCCCGGGGCTCTGCTGTTCTTACTCCTTATTGTCATCGGAGTGGTTGCTTTGGCCGTGTTTATTCCTGCCATGGCCTGGCAAACGTTCGGCGCACCTGGACCCGCGTTGAATTCCTGGCAGCGTTTCAGTTATGCACTTGACCTGGTCTGGAATACTGGCGATTTGACCCAACCGCGTGACCCTGTCGGCTCTGCGCAGACCTTTGTGATCCAACCAGGCGAAAGCGTTCGATCCATTTCAGATGGCCTGGAACAATCTGGCCTGATCCGCAACGCGCAGACATTTCGAACCTACCTGCTCTGGACCGGTATCGATACCATCATTCAGACCGGCACGTACCGGCTTAGCCCGGCCCAGACCGCGCGAGATATCGCCCAGATGTTGAAATCCACCACACTGACAGAAGTGACATTCATCGTCCTGCCCGGCTGGCGCCTGGAGGAAATCGCAGCCAGCCTGCCTACCTCTGGGCTGGATATTACGCCTGCGGCTTTCCTGGCGGCTGCCGCGGACCCTGCCTACGCCCCCGACTTCCTGCCAGCCGGCGCGAGCGCTGAAGGCTTTCTCTCCCCCGGAAAATATACCCTGCTGCGTACCACCTCGGCCGAACAACTGATTACCCTGCTGCTGCAAAGTTTTTCCTCAAAACTGACCCCCGAACTCCAGAACGGCCTGACCAGCCACGGCCTGACTGTCTTCCAGGCAGTCACGCTGGCTTCGATCATCCAAAGGGAGGCGGTGGTGCCGGACGAAATGCCCATGCTCGCCTCGGTATTTTACAACCGGTTGGCCATCAATATGCGCTTGCAGACCGATCCGACCGTGCAGTACGCGCTTGGCTACGATGCCGCCCATGACACCTGGTGGACCACTCCGCTCAGCCTGGAGGATTTGAAGGTTGATTCCCCTTATAATACCTATCTTTATCAGGGATTGCCACCCGGACCGATTTCCAGTCCCAGCCTGGCTGCCTTGCAGGCGGTGGCTGCTCCGGCTACGAGCAATTACTTCTACTTCCAGGCACGCTGCGACAAATCCGGCCTGCACAACTTTGCTGTGACACTCGCGCAGCACCAGCAGAACAACTGCCCATAAAATTGTAGGCCACGCTTCAAGCGTGGCCTACAATTTTATTATTTGTGATTACGAAATGATCCTTTATGATTCCGGCATAGGCGAAAGTGCTTTTCGCTGGAATAAAGCCAGAATGGATGCGCCCAGCCCAAGTGAAAGCACAAACGGCGTGAAAACGAACCAGCCGATATAAGGGGTCAGGCAGGCCAAGACAAGCAGAAGTCCGCCGCGCAAATCGCTCCTTATGGGGGATTTGGCTGGTCCAATGCGGGCGCCCATTAAAACAGCCAGGCCGGCCAGCCCATTCAGCGCGAATACTCCCAGAGCCAGCAAAATAACCAGCGCGATCAATCCCAGGATTCCAGCCAGGATGCCTGCCGGGCCGGACCAGTTATTGCGGATCAGGTTGGCCAACCAGACCAGGACAATGATGATGGCTCCGAAGAAGATCAGGTTCACCAGGCCTAGCAGGAATACCCTCCCTATCCGGCCTTCTAAAATAGCGCGGGTATTCTCTACCGGGCGGGGTAAGAGCAGGTGTACAGAAGCAAGCAGGGCCAGCATCGCCGCCCCTCCGAACAGGATGATCAGGATCAAATTGAGAAATTGCATACGTACCTCCTTTGAAAATTGACCCTCACACCGTCCTGGTAGGTCTGAACGGTTTCATTAACCTGTGTGAGGTTGGGTAAGATCAAACAGCCGCGAAACTGGATCAACGCGCGAAGCATTTTGGATCAGGTGCTTATTTCCGGAATGAATCCCAGACAGCCAGGGCGGGCTTGGGCGTGCGGTCTGATTTGGTCAGGCCAACCGAAGCGAACATGCCGAGTGTGTTCACATCGCCGTTCTGGCCGCGCCCATTCAGGATTTTGGCATACGAATCCAGGTTAAAATCGTTGATCAGCAGATAAATCCAGAAGGCCAGCCGGTTGCCGCCGATCTGAGAATGGATGGCATTCAGGTAATCTACCTGGTCCTGCGGTGTGCCGGAAACCGGCCCGACCGGCGCCGAAGCGAAGCCGCCCTCCGCCACTGCCAATGGTTTGGAGGTCCGGGCCAACAGCGGGGTGTAGTAATCCGCCGGGATGTCTGCACCGCTCCTGTAGATAACGAATGGATAGGATGAGATCGCCCAGACATCCAGTCTTGGTTCGAACATTTCCACCTGATCCCAGTTGATCTGTCTGGGCGCGCGGCCCTTCGCCACCTGCGGGATCAGGTTGTTAAGCTCCTCCCATTGGAACGTGACGAAAATCTGCGTTCCGGGTGCTTCAGCCTTGACCTGGTCATAGACGGAATTGTACAGGCTCAGGAAGTTCGGGAAATCCTCCGGATGGCTGTCGGCGTACGTGTTGATTTCGGAAGCCAGGCCCAGGTAGTGCGGGTGGAACTCTCGCACGATCCGCAAGGTGAAGTTCGTGAAAGCCGCCCGCACGCGTGGGTCGGCAAAGCTGGCATTCCAACCGAACGGCAGACCCTGGAATTGGCTGCGGTTGAGCCCGTTCAAGGGATCCACCACAAAGATGGCCTCCAGGCCATTCTGATGAGCCAGGATGTACTGATTGTGGATATCCGTAACACTGGCCGATGCCCCATCCGGGCTTTTTACAAAATCATCCCAGGGGATATTCTGCTGGAGCAGCACTACATCGCCATGCTGCCCAATGGCCTTATACGTGTCAATGACACTCTGTACACTGACCTCGGGTGAGGAAGGGAAAAAGCCGTAAACGGTGCGGCCCAGGTCGAACGGCGAACTTGCCAGGCTGGGGATCGGGCCCGGTGTGGCAGTTGGGCTGGATGAACACGCCAGTGTAACCAGAACCAGGATAAGGAACGCAGCCAGCAAAGAATGTTTCATCTTTGTCATTTGGTCTGACCTTTGGGATTGTTGTGAAAAACCAGGCTGAAATTACCAATAACGAAGAGCAGGCTGGCAGCAATCCCCAGGATGAACCAGGTGGAAAGATTTGCCGGTGTCACCAGGATCGGAAGCGCCGGGATGGACGCACGCGCCAAATGGAAAACAGGCACGTTAAAAAGGAGATCGATGGGATTGGGAAACTTCACTTCCGGTAGGATGAATTGGCCGTTCAATCCCATCATCAAACTGGTGATATAGCCTGTCAACAGCGGGAATAAGCGCAGCAGCAAGCCGAGGCCTATCCCAGCCTGAATTGAAAACGCCAACTGCCAGCCCGGCAAAGAACTTCTGCGTGGCAGGGCATTTAATATCGATGGGGCCAGGTCATGCGAAGGGATTTCTTCCGGCAGCGCCTCAAGGGCCTGGAAGACCCTTTCCAGGTTGGCCAGCTTTTCCCGGCAGTCTGTGCATTCAGCCAGGTGTGCCTGTATGGGTGTCAGCGTAGTGGCTTCCATCAGTTTGTCGAGATATTCGTTGAGTTGGGTTTCGGTCAGGTGTTCCATCATTTTTTTCTCAAAATTTTCGCAAGCATACTCCTGGCACGGAAAAGGTCTGATTTGATATCGCTTAGCGGCCTGTTGAGGGTTTCGGCCATTTCGATGTAGCTCAATTCCTGGTAGTGGCGCAATTCAATGGCAGCCCGGTAACGCGCTGGCAGAGATAACAGGGCGGCCCGGATCAGGCGGTTTTGCTCCCTCGCGATGGTCTGCGATTCCGGGCCTGGATCATTGGCCGGCAGTACTTCATCATCTTCAAGAGTTAATGTACCCCGGCGTTCCAGCCGGTTCAGGCAAATGTTGACCGCAATTTTCTTCAGCCAGGCGCCAGGCGGGCGCTCAGGATCAAGCGTTTGGATGGCGCGAAAGGCCCGCAGGAAGGTCTCCTGGGTGGCATCCTCGGCTTCCCGTCGTTCTCCCAGCATCCGGTAAGCGACGTTATAAACTCCGGCCTGGTGCAATGCCACCAACTCGCCGAAGGCTTCCCGGTCGCCTTGTGTGGCGCGTTGGGCCAGGTCGTATTCATCCATATTCTATATAATCATACAGGCAAGTGCAGGAAATGTTGCATCTCGGTAAATAAAAAAAGACCGCCATTTAGCCGACGGTCATGGATTGAACGGACTACTGGAGAGATAAAGTTGGCCCAGGGTCAGCTTGGTTCCTGCCCTTCATAAAAGCTGAACCGATCCACATCCCAAGACCGAGCCCAAGCATGATTAATCCGGCGCCAGTTATCCCTACTACTACCGGGTGAAGGGAGGCCTGTACCACATCGTGGGCGAGACTCACGAATTCCAGAGGCAGGAAGGACGGGAGCTGTTTGGCTACCAGGGCCAGCCAGGCCTGATCGTAAAAAACCCTGACAGCCACGGCCAACCCCAGCGATAACAGGCCGCTGAAGAAGATCGGAATGCCCCACCAGCGCAACCAGTCTTTGACGGTGCGTACAACCAGCAGGGTGAGGATTATCAGGCAAAGCAATGGCAAAACCGGGCTGAGACGCATGATCAACCTGGCCAGCCGGATCGCGCCGGTCAATCCGCTCCCCAGTGGACCAAAGTTGGGTGGATTCGCTCCCCACTGCGGGGTGATGACCTGGCTGTCCGGAATTTGTGCAGCGGTCTCGTTGAGCATAATCTGGATCAAAGGGGCAATCCCGGTCAGTATTTCTTCAGGAGGATTGCAGATCAGGTTGATGTTTCCGGCTTTCAATTGCACCAGCATGCTCAACACCAGTTGGATACTACAAGGAGGCTGGCTGCGGATGAGACTCTGAACCGCCTGCACTCCAGCGGGGCTGGCAAGCTGCTGCTTCACGCTGACAAGGGAAATGGTGATGCTATCCTGGTTGCCATTTATATAAGCAAAGACCTGATCGAGCGTATTTTCAGCCAGGTTGCGCAATTCATCGGCGGGCATAAGGGTTGTGATGAATGTTTCCAGAGTGTTGACGCTAAGAGATTGAACGAAAACCGGACCCCCTGTGGATGATTGGGATTGCAGGGCGGGATCATACTGAACCATGCAACTCTGTACGAGTTTTGATTCGGCTGTAGTAGGCTGTTCGTTTCCTCTGGCGAGGATCGTGTAACGCTGGTCGCCGAGCGCCGTTTGGGCGCAGACTGTGAACTCTGCCGAAGCATTTCCACACATCAATGGGTTGCCAGCGCATGGGTTGCCATTTAATGTTTTATAAACCTGCTCTGCCAGGATACGCGGCATGCGGTTGTAAACCTGCTGCTCGACCAGTGCGGTCTTGTACGTGGCGGCATCCAGTAAATCCCGGTCAAGATTTACAAAGACCACCGCCAGCGTAATGAGCAATACCAGGGCTATTGCCAAAACCACGGCGATAAAAATCGCCAGCCTGTGCCAGAATTTATCCATGGTAGGAACCCGATGGCTTATCTTATTTTTCTTCTGCCAGCTCGACGTAGTCCTTCGTGATGGTTTTTTTCAATGAACCGCCCAGTAAAGTGATCAGTTCGGATGTCCACTGGGCCTTATCCTCTGCATCCAGGCGGCTCCAGGTGCGGCTCTTGATTTCCAGGTAATAACCCAGGTCGGGTGTATCGACCCGGTCCAGGTTGATGAAGAAATCCTCATCCTTATAGCGCACCAACCAGCGCAGACGATCCTTGTCGATCAGTGTTTCCGCGCCGGGTTTGAAGTATTCACGATAGAAGCGCAGACTGTTGGCGGCCGGTGCAAAGTAGCGGATGCGGGACAGCAGCACATTGTGGGCGAAGTCATCTTCACGGGATGGCCCGATCAATGTCAGACGGCCGCGTACGCCGGTGATTTGATCCTTCTCGTCAACAATCTCATCCTCGCGGTAACGCAGCCAGCCCTGGGCCGGATCATTAAAGGTGAAGTATGCATCATGCTGGTGGTAGTGCTTCTTGCGCAATATCTCAATTTCAGGCTTTTTAAGCGCTTTCAGGACGGGAGCCGGGTCGATCAGTTTGACCTTGGCCTGTACTTCGAAGGACTCTTCCTCCGCCGATCCGCCCAGCGCGACCAGTTTCGAGAAGACGGATTGTTCGCGCGCCATCAGGAAGATGTCGATCTTGCGGGCGTACTCATTGGCGGCCGTCACCAGTTCGGTTTCGTTGAGCGTCAGCAACTTGCGGCCTTGCATCAGCCATTTACCATTGACCATCACGTCACTTACGTCGGTGGCTTTTCCCGAGTAAACCATTTGTGCATAAGGATTTTCACTGTCACGTCTGAAGCGCGGCGAGTTGTGCAGGGGTGAAATATCCACCAGTATCAGATCGGCGCGTTTGCCCGGTTCGAGCGTTCCGGTGATGGAGCCGAGGTGCAACGCCCTTGATCCCAGGCGGGTTGCCATGGAGAGGGCAGTTGCAGCTGGTACGACGGTCGGATCATTGCAGACAGCTTTGGCTATAAATGCGGCCAGCCGGATCTCCTCGAACATATCCAGATCGTTATTGGAGGCCGCGCCATCCGTTCCAATCCCAACATTCAGACCCACTTCCAGCATCTTCTGGATTGGAGCAAAACCTGAAGCCAGCTTCAAGTTGGAGGATGGGTTATGCGCCACACCCGCCCCCGCGTGCAATAGGGTGCGCATTTCACCCTCGTCGATATGCACGCAGTGGGCTGCCAGCACTTTGGCATCTAACAGGCCTTGTTTCTTGACATAGGGGACCACCGGCATGCCATTCTCGCGGCGCATGTTTTCCACTTCCAGGGCGGTCTCGGCGATATGCGTATGTAGCGGCACATCGAACTCGACTGCCAGTCGGGCGGTGGCGCGCAGGATCTCGGGTGTACAGGTGTAAGGAGCGTGCGGCGCGACCGATGGAGTGATCAGGGCGTGCCCTTTCCAGCGCTGGATGAAATCGCGTGCAGCGGCCAGCGAATCCTCGTATGATGCGGCATCCGGCGTGGGGAACTTGAGCACGGTCTGCGAGCAAACCGCCCGCATGCCGGCCTCGGCGGTGGCTTTGGCAATATCTTCCTCGAAATAATACATGTCGGCGAAACACGTGACGCCGCAGCGGATCAGTTCGGCGCAGGCCAGTTGCGTACCCAGCCGGACAAAATCGGGCGAGACGAACTCGCGCTCGACCGGCATCATATAACCCATCAGCCACACATCCAGGCGCAGGTCATCTGCCAGCCCGCGCAGCAGGGTCATCGGGACGTGCGTGTGGGCATTGATCAGCCCGGGCATCAGCACCTTGCCACCACAATCGATGGTCTGTGCGGCAGAATAAGCTTTACGGATGTCTGGCTCAGGCCCAACAGCCAGTAGGCTATCCCCGCTGATGGCTACTGCGCCGGGTTCGTACTGGTGCATTTCCTCGTCCATGGTGAGGACGAGCGCATTGACGAGCAGAAGCTGGGCAGGTTTTGTCATTCGATCTCCTTATGGGATTCGCTTCTAATTTCCTACCAAAATTTTTGAAGAAATGCATTTTTAGTGGGTGCGGCGAAGCCGCACATACTAAAAATGCGAACTTCTCCTGAATTTTTAGGCAGGTTCTTATGGTTTCCAATTAAGTAATACGTTCAGAACGCGCAAGTTCATATCGAAATCGGTATCGGTATGGTTGGTTAATTCGAGATCCAACGAGGGAATGCCCAGGTTGGCGGTCCAATCCACCATTCCACCGGTGTAATCACAGCCGGTATTGAGCGCCGGGTAGTGGTAGGTGGTTACATTCGCCACCGCCTGTGCCAGGCTCTTGGATGCGGCGCTGATCGGAATGCCGCCCGGAAAAATGCCCAGCGCGGCGCTGTGGTAGTTGATCAAGGCGTCGAAGTGATGGTTTTGGATGAACGCCATAAGCGCCTTGGTCTCCGGCTCGGAGGCGGGACCGGTACCGCCGGTGACGTAGGTGGTGGTCCAGCAGCCGGCGCGTGGCCAATCCTTCTGCCAGTTGGCCGGCCAGTTGCGATTCAGGTCCACCCCATCGGCGTTGGCCCGGCCGAGATAATTTAATGCGCGTGCCACACCGTCTGGATTCAGGTCATGCAGGATATAAAGCGTATCGTTCGCTGGGATTACAATCGGATTCTTCCCGATATAGGCCATTAACTGCTCGGCCAGCTCGACGGTGTTGTACTCGTTGCCGCCGTGCATCCCGGCGACGATCAATCGTTCACTTGGCCCAGTGCCGAAACGATAGACTTCGAGCGGGCGTCCCTGGACCGACTTGCCGATGGTAATGGGCCCTTCGCTGAATGGAACCGGCGTCAGTGTTTCGGTGGGAGTCTGGGTGGCGGTGGGGGTAAGCGAGGGCGACAGCGTGCCGGTTGGTGACAGGGTCGGCGTGGGCAGGAGCGTTCGTGTCGCGGTCTCAGCGGAAGTACTGATTCTGATCATCCTTGCGGTTGGGTAAGCCTGAATCGCCCTGGCGGAGGAGTTTTCCCAGAACCAGCCGGCCACCACAGCCAGAGCCACCAGCAGGTTGGTAACCCAGAACCCGATCACAAACCTGCGCAGTTTCGTAGTGGTGGCTGGCGGCATCTATTCCCCGGCTTCCTTTACGAACCGGCGTAGCCAGTCGATGGCGGTATTGACTGCCCAACGGGGAGCATTTTTTGGATGCCCGCCATAGGTAAGATGCTGTTCAGATTGACCAAGCGGAGTAAGCATGGCCATGGAAATATCCTGGCCTTCGCCGGAGCTGGACAGGGCAACTGCCAGGGCTACCGAGCTATGGAATTCCTGCCGGATGGTTTCAGCGGTCTGTATCAGGGAACCGGCCTGGAGCGCTTGCTGGTGACCGCCCAGGTAGTGCGGGTGTGCGGCCTGACCGAACCGCCTCAGCAATGCGCCATCCAGACCGCTTTCCACGCAAGCCAGGCTCCAGCCACGTTGCGCCAGAGCTGCCAACGTGATGCCTTCCAGGGTGTCGCTATCGGCGCCGAAGATATCCTTTCCGAGCCGCAGGCGCAGGTCTTTTTCCACTTCTGCGATCATCTGGCCTGCCTCGACCGGGCTGCCGGCTTTGGCAGCAATGCGGACGTCCACGATGCCAGAGTGCGCGGTCAGACCGACGGTCGGATTCCCCAGCTCTTCCAGGTCACCAACCCGGTCGTCGAGTGCGCCTTCACCGATCCCACTGACGTGCAGCGTGCGTACTTTGATGACATCCTGCAAATTGAAGCGCTTTTGCAAATAGGGTACCACCGCATCGGCCAGCAGGGTTTCCATTTCGCGCGGCACACCGGGCAGGGTGATAACTACATGCACATTATTTGTGGGGATAGGAGGTTGGGATTCTACAATGAATGCCGGGGCGGTACCGACTGGATTTTCGATAACAATCGCGCCCTTGGGGATGAACGCCTGGCGTTTCTGGTTTTCGGTGGGACTTCGGCCGTAGCGGGAGATGCGTGCCACGATTTGTTCCCATAGTTCCGGATGAAATTCGAGCGCCACGCCGGCAGCATCCGCAATGGCCTGGCGGGTGGGATCATCCACGGTGGGGCCCAGGCCGCCCGTGGTGATGACAATATTGGCACGCTGCAAGGCTGATCCCACGGCTTCAGCAATGCGCCCGGCATTATCCCCAACCGTCTGGGTGCGGTAGAGGTCCACGCCCAGTCCGCGTAAGGTCTGTGCGATGAAGCGGGTGTTGGTGTCGGCGGTCTCGCCGAGCAGGAGCTCGGTTCCAATGGTAATGATCTCTGCGGTTGGCATGGCTGGATTATAAACCTATCCGAAAAATCAAAAAGAATTCGCATATTGAGTATGCGCGGCAAAGTTGCAATTACTTAATATGCGGTCATTATTTTTGGATACGTATCATAACTTTAAAACAATCGGGGCGGCAGTTTTCTGCCGCCCCGAAAGATGGGGGTTTATTCCACGCCCAGATAGGCTTTTTGGACCATTTCGTTGCTTTTCAAATTGGCCGCCGTATCCTGCAGAACGATCTGCCCGGTCTGGATAACGTAGCCACGATGGGCAATGGAGAGGGCCATCAGGGCGTTCTGCTCCACCAGCAGGATGGTAGTGCCTTCCTGGTTGATTACTTTGATGACATCGAAGATCGCCTCCACCAGGACGGGTGCAAGACCCATGGAAGGTTCATCCATCAGGAGCAGGCGCGGGCGGGTCATCAATGCACGTCCGGTTGCAAGCATCTGTTGCTCGCCGCCGGAAAGCGTCCCGGATACCTGCCGCATGCGCTCTTTCAGACGGGGGAAGATTGTGTAGACGCGTTCCAGGTCTTTCTGTATACCGGCGCGGTCGGAGCGGGTGTAGGCTCCCAGGTCCAGATTCTCGGCGACTGTCAAACGAGCGAAAATGCCGCGTCCTTCCGGGACCATTGCCACACCTTTTGAGACAATCTCATGCGCCTTGAAAGGACTGATATCTTCGCCTTCAAGCAGAATATTTCCCTGGCGTGGTTTTTGCAGACCACAAATGGAGCGCAAGGTGGTTGTTTTACCGGCCCCATTGGAGCCGATCAAAGTTACAATTTCGCCTTTTTCCACCTTCAGCGAGATGCCTTTGAGCGCATGGATGTTGCCGTAATAAGTGTGTATGTCGTTAACTTCAAGCATTGGCATAAGGACCTCGCGATCAGGCGGGTTGGGCAGCGTCATTATTCAGCCCGGAGGCCGCGCCGCTTCCCAGATAAGCTTCGATGACGCGCGGGTTGCCCTGGATTTCTGCGGGAGACCCCTCGGCGATCTTGGCGCCGTAATCCAGTACGGCGATTCGTTCGCTGATTCCCATGACCACGCGCATATCATGTTCAATGAGCAGGATGGTGATATGCAATTCATCCCGCAGCCGGCGGATGAAGTGCATCATGTCGGTGGTTTCATGCGGGTTCATCCCGGCGGTCGGTTCATCCAGCAACAGCAGGCGTGGCTGGCTGCCAAGGGCGCGCGCAATTTCCAGCCTGCGCTGGGCGCCATAAGGCAGGTTGCGGGCCAACTGGTCTCCGAGACCCACCAGCCCGACAAAATTCAGCAGTTCCCGGGCTTTCTCAACCGCCTGTTTTTCTTCCTTTACCACGCGCGGCGTGTGCAGGATTGCTTCCACCCATGAACCTTTTATGCGGGAATGCTCACCCACCAGGATATTTTCGATGGCGCTCATGTTGGCGAACAGGCGAATATTCTGGTACGTACGCGAGATACCCTGGTATGTGACCTGGTCGGGGGCCAGACCGACCAGCGATTTCCCATAAAACAGGACATCGCCTGTTTCCGGGGTATAGAAGCCGGTGATACAGTTATAGAAAGTTGTTTTCCCGGCGCCATTTGGGCCAATGACGCTGAAGATGGAATGTTCCTCGATGGCCAGGTCAACCGAGTCAACCGCGGTCAGACCACCGAATTGTTTGGTGAGGGCAATCGTTTCCAGTGCGATGGTCATTTTTTACTCCCTTCTTTGGGAGTCTCGGTCACTCCGGGTGGTTCAGGTACACCAGTGTCTTTTTCAACCTCCATTTTTCGTCGTGAGGATGGGATGATACCTTCGGGACGCCAGAGCATCATGACCACCAGCAGGGCGCCAAAGACCAGAACACGGTAATCCTGAAGCTCGCGCAGCACTTCCGGCAGGCCCTTGAGCACCAATGCTCCGGCGATGACGCCGGGGATACTGCCCATGCCGCCTACGATCACCACTGCGACAACATTGACGGAAACCATGAAGGTGAAATCTTCCGGGCCGGTGAACTGGTTGCGGGATGCGAACAGCGCACCGCCCAAGCCGGCGAAGGCCGCGCCAATCGCAAAGGCCATCAGCTTCTGTGTCAAGGTGTTAATACCCATTGCACGCGAGACGGTTTCATCCTCGCGCATGGCTTCCCAGGCACGCCCGACCCGCGAATTTTGCAGGCGATTGGTAACGAAGATGATCAGTATCGCTGCCAGGAAGATCAGCCAGACGAAATCTGCTCCGCTGTTGAACGGCTTCCCGAAGATGGTCGGTCCGCCGATGCTGGGTACACCTTTCGGTCCGCCGGAAAAGGGCGTCATGGCATCGCTGGTGCTGAGCAGGCGGATGATTTCACCAAAGCCCAGGGTGACGATTGCCAGGTAATCGCCGCGCAAGCGCAGCACCGGAGCGCCTAGCAAAAGCCCGGTCAAGGCGGCTAAAACAACCCCGATCGGCAGCGCGATCCAGAAGCTCCACATGATGTGCTGAGGCGCAGGCGCGGTCAGCAGGGCCATGGTATAGGCCCCGATGGCAAAGAACGCCACGTAGCCCAGGTCAAGCAGGCCCGCCAGACCCACCACGATATTCAGCCCCAGGCCGAGCAAAACATAGATGAAGACGGTACCGATGGTGTAGTTCCAGTACTGGCCGGCCACCAACGGCACGAGAAAGATCAGCACCAGCAGCACGCCGTAGATAATATAGCGGGTGGTACGGTTGCCGCGCACCTGTTTCATAAACGGCTTTTGATTAAAGCCATCCCAGGTATTCTTCCAATTTGCTCCGCTGCGGGCCCGCCAGCTGCCGCGTCCCACACCGCGACTTAGCCAACCGCCCAGGAAACCTGTCAGTGTAAAGAAAACGAAATAGAAGATGGCGCCCTGAACGGGACTGCCTCCCAGCAGGAACATTTTGATCGCGGCAGGCAGCACAGCGGCCAGATATATGTTGATCGGCACGTGGTTCAAGTTTAGCGTTCCAATCAGCAGGGCCATCAGGCCCACCAGTATTCCGTGCACCAGACCGGCGGTCAGCCCGCCCATTAAGGCAGGTCTCCATGGATCGTCTATCTGGCCTTTGCTTTTGCGCGACCCATGGGATCCGGCCCATAGACCTATCAGGGCCAGGAAGATCAGCATGTTGATTGTCTGGGGTGTCATTCCAAGGAACGGGGCGGCGTTTTTGTTGCCGAAGAGATCTGCCAGCAGGTCTCCGGATGTGCCGGTGAAGCCGATCAGGAACAGGAAGATGGTGACGATGCCGAAGGTAACCCCGGCGTTCACAGCCAATTGCAGTTGTTTCTTCATCACACTTTCTCCTCAGTCAGGACTTCACCTACAATGCCGGTCGGGCGGAAGATCAGCACCAGCACCAGGATGCCAAATGCGATCACATCCGCGAGCTGGTAGCTCATGCCCAGAACGCCCGGGCCAAGCGATTCCACCAGCCCCAGGAACAGGCCGCCCAGCATGGCGCCGGGTACGCTGCCAATACCGCCCAAAACAGCCGCGGTGAAGGCCTTGATGCCGGGCAGGAATCCGACATAATAGTAGACCAGGCCGAGGTGAATACCCCACATGACACCGCCTGCGCCGGCCAGGGCTCCGCTGATGATGAATGTGCGGCTGATGACTCCATCCACATCAATCCCCATTAAAGATGCGACCTGTTTGTTTTCTGCCACTGCCCGCATGGAGCGACCCAGGCGGGTGCGCATGACTATCGTATACAGGCCAAGCATAAGTAAAATTGAGACTGCCACGGTCAGTACACCCGTATAGGGCAGGATGACGGTCGTCCCCCCGATCGGGAGGTTCCAACCATTGCCGCGCGTCAGAACGGCCGGGTTGGCGTAATCCCTCCTCTGGGTGCCAAAGAGTAACTGTGCAGCATTTTCCAGAAAGATGGATGCGCCGATGGCGGAAATCAAAGGTACCAATCGGGGAGCCCCACGCAGCGGCCGGTAAGCGATTTTTTCAAGAAAATAGCCGCCCAGGGCGGCTACCGAAGCACCGACGATGAAAGCGGCTACCACCGAAAGAATTGGATTGGCATCCAGAAAAGTCATGCCGGGATTGGCCGCTGTGGGGGCGGGGATGGCTTTGAAAGCTTCAAAGACAAAATACCCGCCGAACGCACCGACCATCATGATATCACCGTGGGCAAAATTGATCATGCGTAAGATGCCATAGACCAGGGTGTAGCCGATCGCGATCAGGGCATATACGCTTCCCAGGATAATACCGGAAATCAGGAACCGGGCCCAGGTGTCAGGGCCATAAGCGGGGCTGCCGATAAAAACAACATAAAGTCGCCAGAGCAAATATCCGGCGAACAGAATTCCAAGAACGGCTTGAACGATCTTGTACGTACTGACCCGGCGGGCGGGCGGTTTTGCGTTGGGCATGGCCCTTCTCCTACTGGATGGAGTAGTAAAAAATAAAACGGCGGGGCAAGCGAGGCTTGCCCCGCCATCTATTCAGATATGAAACAGGGTCGCGAGGAAACCGCGCACAGGGTTATTGAACCGGGACCCACTTACCGCTCTTATCCACGTTGAAGACTGGGCCGGAGGCCGAGCATTCGCCGGTGGCATCGCAGGTGATGGTGCCGGAAAGACCCTGGTAATTATTGGTTCCACGTACGGCTGCAACCAGGGCAGCGCGCGGGATATACAGCTTGCCACCACTTACGACTGCGACGCTCTCGATGGCTTTGATCAAAACAGCCACGGAGTCATAGGCAGTCCAGGTGTAGGGGGAGAGCTTGCCAGATGGCTGGCCGTAGGCGGCCAGGTAGGCAGCGTCGAACTTCGTCTTGGCGGCGGAAGCGGGCGGGATGAGCGAGGTGGAGTAAGCGCCTTCGCCATTCGCAGCGGTGCGGTCAAGGAAGTCCTGTCCGAAGGTACCATCATCACCGAAGAATGTGACGCCGGTCAGGCCGGCTGCCTTCATCTGGTTGACGATGACGACTGCTTCAGCGGTGTAACCACCATAGAAGAGTGCCTGAGGTTTCTTGGACGCAATGTCGGCCAGAGGAGCGCTGTAGTCAGATTGGCCGGGGGTGATGGCTGTGAAGGCTACCACGGTTCCACCAAGAGCGGTGAACTGATCTTTGACGACGGTGGCAAGGCCCTGTCCATAAGCCTGACCATCATGCATGATCGCCAGGTTCTTAACGCTCAGCTTGTTGTAAAGATAGGCGGCTGCAAACTTGCCCTGGGCGGCATCGGTGAAGACGTCGCGGTTGAAGACCTTGGAACCGGTGGTGGTCAGGGTAGGATTGGTGGCCGAGGGGGACATCATCGGGATGGAAGCTTTTTCGTAGATCGGGATGGCTGCCGCGGTAGCACCGGAGAAGATATGGCCGGCGATGGCGACGACTGCAGGATTGGCAACGAACTTGTTGGCCACGGCTGCGCCGCCTTCAGCGGTGCCACCGTCGTCTTCAGCATCCAGTGAGAACGAGAAGCCCTGGAACTGGCCAGCGTCAGTGATGGCGATCTTGCCGGCCTGGGAAATATCGGTGCCGAAAGCCGCATTATCACCGGTCATGGGCGCGCCCATGCCGATTACTACACTTTGACCGCTCGAAAATGTTGCACATCCAGCAGCATCAGTTTTGCAAACCGCGGGTGCGGCAGCAGCTCCACCACAGGCAGACAGAATCATCGTGGCTGCCAGAACTACAGAAAGAATGAAAAATAGGCGTTTCATGGATTTCTCCTCCAAAGGGTTGGTGTAAATCGGTTAAAGTTGATCGCACATTATGTGCAAAGCAAGAGCCAACCAGGCTGATGGTATCTGTCTGGAACCACCTCCTTTATGTAAATATATTATTTTGTGATGAGGAAGGATGCTCTCATCATGTTTCTCGAAGTTACCACTTGTGCGCAATTAATCTGATGCACGGGATTTTTCTACATGATATACGGCGTATTAAACCGAGCATTATTATACAGAATCATCCAATGGTCAAGGTTTCCTACTACCATTTTTCATTAAACTGGTTATTCTTCCCATACAAAAGAGTCTCGCGGATGCGCAGGTCTGAATTACGTATTTTCATTGCCAGGTCGGCGGCCAGGTTGTACATTAAACGATAGCCTAATTGCGGATAGGTATCGCAAAGCATCATCACTTTATCGCGCGGCAGGATAAGCAGTTGGGTGCCTTTCTGGGCCGAGCGGACGGTTGCGGAACGCAGTCCTTCATCCACCAGCGCCACCTCGCCAAAGCACTGGCCGCGCCGCAGGACGGCAATCGTGACCATGTCGCGTGCCGACTCAGGTCCGCCGACCGTGGCCGGGTTAACCTGGATTTCCACTTCGCCATGGGAAATGACATAAAGTTCCTTGCTGCTGGCGCCTTCCTCCAGGATGATTTCTCCCATGGCATAGGTATGTTCATGGCAAACGTTGGCAACCATTTCCAACTGAGTTGGTGTAAGCTGATAAAAAATATCGGCCTGTTTTAGAAAGCTGGTCAGTTCGCTCAAGGTTTCCTCCTGGACCGGGAATAAGAACAATCTTTAGGCGGTGTCCTTCGCGAAGCACCCCGTTAGGGGGCCGCTGGGGAGGCGTCGGGAGTAAATTTAGTTGGGGAACGCTTTTGCCAGCCATGTGAGTGGATTCACCTGTATACCATTAACCCACACCTCAAAGTGAAGATGCGGGCCGGTGACTCGCCCGGTGGCGCCGATTTGTCCGATCAATTGCCCGGCAGTAACGTGGTCCCCGACCGAAACGAGGAATTTCGATTGGTGATAGTAACAGGTAAAAACGCCCTGGCCATCATCGATGATGGTGGCATTCCCGCGCACCGTCTTGAGCCCGGTGAAGACCACCACTCCGTCAGCGGCGGCATAGATATCCAGCGGATGAGCTGCCGAGCAGACGCCGAAATCGACCCCGGTGTGGAAATTAAGCAGTGCCCCACCGTTATAAGAACGACGGTCACCGAACCCGGCCCGGATGCAATAAGGGGTGGCGACCGGCAATTGGAAGACTCCGTTCCAATACTTTTGCGGTGTCAGCACCGAGGTCAAGGAGAGCAGCCATTGATCCTCCGGGCCGGTTACTGCCGGGTCGATTGTGGCTGGATCGACCTCCAGGCCCGGGTCGGTCGGAAAATTTCCGGAGCTTACCAACACCATCTGTTCGAACGATTGGACCGAGCCATCCGCCCGGGTGACATCTATCCGAAGCGGATACAGACCCGGGTCGAGGGCGGCATAGACACCCTGCAGCGCAACCTGGGTGTTGGCATCGGTAGGAAAGAAGTGCAGTGGATGGTCCACCAACAAACCGCCCAACTTGACGGCTTGCGAGCTGACCACCTTGATCTGGGCGGTGGTGCCCTGGGAAAGCGGCAACGGATCCACCTGCGCAGAGATAAGAGCGGCAGGCAAGCCGGATGGAGGGGCTGTTGAGTTCCCCGCCGGCAGATAGAGCGTATCCCCGGGCAGGGCATCCGAAGGCCCAATCAGATTATTGATTTGGGCAATGCTCCAGGGATCGCTATCCCCCTGGACTGCAAGTTCCAGCATGGTCTCACCTTGACCCAGGTTGGCCCGGGCGGTCCAGGGAGGCTGGTTATTCTGTTCCAGGATGATCAGCTCGTAACCGGCGTACAGCTCCGATGGGCTGACGATGTGATTTATTTTTTCCAGGGAAGCCTCATCCATGCGGTACTGGCGGGACAGGCTCGCCAGGGTCTCGCCGAAAGGCACCGGTTGGGTGATGAGCGTGCCACTTAATCCGGCCAACCCGGGGATGACCAGCTGTTCGCCGATGGATAGATCTGTACTGGAGAGGTTATTGATGGACTCGAGATCGGCTACGCTTACATTGAAGCGGCTGGCAATATCCCAGAGCGTATCACCAGCCTGGACGATGTAAACAGGGCCGGGCGGCGGAGTTGCGGTTTGGGCAGAGACTGGAGTTGCTGATAAGATGAGGAGAAAAGCCAGGGCGAAGGCGGCGAGACGTTTAAACATTTCGGAATTCGACCTGATCCCCAATGGTAAATTCGTTCAACCGGCTGGGGTGGATCTCCAGGGTGTACCTGGCGGCCTGGCGCGGCGCGTAGAAGGGACGCCAGGAACGCGCCAGGACGGTATCCACAACGGTATATCCGGAATTGATCCAGACCACTGCCAGGTCCATATAAACGAAGAACATGTGAATGGAAGTATCCACGCGGCTGTCGCGCGTCTCGACGAGTAACAGGCCTTCTGCCAGGGGCAGGCTGGAACGACCCATCAGACCGCGCAAGCGGCCCATAAAGCTATCACAATAAATTGCCTGCAACGGTGCAGGCAATGGGGTGTTTTTGTTTTCGATACGGATGGTTTTCATAATGATGAAACGGTGCGAATGATCGCCCCGTTTTGATTGGATAATAATCAGGCGTTCTTCTTACCGGCCAGCACGGCATCAACGCTGTTCAAGAGTTCCTGCGGGCTGAATGGCTTGGCGATGTAATCGTCCACTTTGGCAATATGCAAGCCCAGGACTTTATCTATGCTCTGGGCCCTGGCGGTGACCACGATGACCGGGATATTTTTTGTGGCTTCGTCGGCTTTCATTTGTTGATAAACTTCCCAGCCGTCCATGTCAGGCATCATTAGATCGAGCAGGATCAAGTCTGGGTGGTCTTTTCGGATGATCTTCAATCCTTCTTCGCCGCTGTTGGCTCCTCGAACATCGAAGCCCCGCCGGCTGAGAATCAGACGGATCAGATCGATCATTTCTTGTTCATCTTCAATGCATAGAATGATTTTTTGGCTATTTTCTTCCATGGCATGCCACCTGAGCTGATTAAGTTTACCACAATTGAAGTAAGGAATAATGGTGAAATAACCAACCTTCTTCAAGGATTTAACTAACCACCTGACCGAAAATTAAAAAATGCAATCTCCTCTTGAATTCTTGGATAGCCGCCAAGCCTGATATCTGTTCCATTTCGAACCCCTGGCGTCTGCACTGGCTGTATCAAATGAGGGCTGTCATTCCGCCGCCTGTTGGAAAATGAAATCGGAGATCGACACTTGGCAGTCTCCAAGTGTTTTCACAACCATTTTCAATAGCCCCAGGTGACAGAAAAGGAAGCTTATAAAGTACGAGTACCCCCTAACGCAGCCCCTTGGGGTAGAGAGAAGCAAATTTTTGCATCTTCTGTTCCCTACTCGGATGGTAAAGGGAACGGGGGATTGGTGCGATGCCAGCACGGTTAGATGCGGTGCTACCTTTTGAACGAATAAGCGAAAAAATGCAGGATAAAGAATTTATTAGAACTTTGTATAACATATTCCCCCAAGCTGGTAGAGAGGTCTATAGGTTGGTATAATCTGTTTTCACGGACAGGAGGTCCAAGTGAAATCTCGTAATCAATCCTATATCATTTATCTGCTGTTGTTCATCGCCATTGTGGCCATGGTATATTTCAATATTCAGAAGCAGCCAGCCGGCCAAGGCCCATTGTACATTAGCGATATTGCAGCGCAGATTCAGGCCGGCAAGATAGCCCGAATTATCGTTAATAATGACAGTAGTCTAACTGTAATTTCGACCAGCAATAGTACCATCGAGTTGACCAGCCATAAAGAGCCTGAAACAACCCTGGTGTCGCAGTTATTGGACCTGGGCGTAACACCGGCGCAGCTTGCGAAAGTGTCCATTGAGGCCAATCCACCCAGCCCGTGGGCGGGTGTGCTTACCCTGGCCTCTTATCTCCTGCCGGTGATCCTGTTTGCAGTTTTGTTCTGGTTCATCTTCCGGCAGGCACAGGGCAGTAATAACGCCGCCATGGCCTTCGGCAAGTCGAAGGCGCGCATGTTCAGCGGCGAACATCCGACTGTCACGTTTGAAGATGTGGCGGGGATCGATGAATCCAAGGATGAACTCAAGGAAGTGGTCGAGTTTCTGAAAGAGCCGCAGAAATTCATTCAACTGGGTGCGCGCATCCCTAAGGGCGTTTTGCTGGTTGGCCCTCCAGGCACCGGTAAGACCCTGCTGGCCAAAGCCGTCTCCGGTGAGGCGGGTGTGCCTTTCTTCTCCATCTCGGGCTCGGAATTCGTCGAAATGTTCGTCGGTGTGGGCGCCAGCCGGGTGCGCGACTTGTTTGACCAGGCCAAGCGCCATTCTCCCTGCATTGTCTTTGTAGATGAAATTGATGCCGTAGGACGCCAACGCGGCGCCGGCCTGGGCGGTTCGCATGACGAGCGTGAACAGACCCTCAACCAGATGCTGGTTGAAATGGACGGCTTCGATACGGATACCAACGTGATCGTGGTAGCCGCCACCAACCGGCCCGATATCCTCGACCCGGCCCTGTTGCGGCCCGGACGTTTTGACCGCCGCATCACCCTTGACCGCCCTGATATGCGCGGTCGCGAAGCCATCCTGAAAGTGCACGCGCGCGGCAAGCCCTTCGATACCAGTGTAGACCTGGGTACGATTGCGCGCGGTACGCCCGGTTTTGTGGGCGCGGACCTGGAAAACCTGATCAATGAAGGCGCCATTCTGGCGGCCCGCCGCAATAAGAAGGCCATCGGCCAGCCAGAGCTGGAAGAAGCCATCGAGCGGGTAGTGATGGGCCCGGAGCGCAAGTCCCGCCTGATCAGCGACGAAGAAAAACGCATTATTGCCTATCACGAGGCCGGTCATGCCGTGGTGGTTACCGCCATCCCGGAAGCCGACCCGGTACAGAAAATTTCCATTGTCGGGCGCGGCCAGGCCGGTGGTGTAACCTGGTTTCGACCGGAAGATGACCGTGTCCTGACCAGCCGCAAGAAACTGATTGCCCAGTTGGCCGGGGCCCTGGGTGGGCGGGTGGCCGAGAAGATCGTCTTCGACGATATTACTTCGGGCGCATCCAATGACCTGGAGCAGGTAACCCGCATGGCCCGCGCCATGGTAACCCGCCTGGGCATGAGCACGGAGCTGGGTTCGATGGTCTATGGCCAGAAGGAAGAACTGATCTTCCTGGGCCGTGAGATTTCGGAGCAGCGCGATTATTCCGAGGCGATTGCCACACAGATCGACCGGGAAGTCCGCAAACTGGTGGACGAGGCCTATGACCAGGCCTTCGGGATCCTGAAGAAATATCGCGAACAACTGGACGCGATCGCCAACAAGTTGCTGGAAGTTGAGTCGCTCAACCGCGAGGAATTCGAGAAGATCTTCCCGCCGCCGTACCCCAAGAAGAGCGGCACCCCGCAGCCGGCGTAAAAGAATAAAACGTAAAACGAAAAAAGAGCCTCCAAAATCGGGGGCTCTTTACGATTTACGAATGCCTTGAACCAAATAATGAATTACAACTACCGATCACCGAATTACGTTTTATTTTTCACCAATTCCATCTTCAACACCTTCCCCACGCTGGACCTGGGTAGAGTGGTGCAGAACTCAAACTGGGTCGGGATTTTGAATGGGGCCAGGTACAGGCGGCACCAGTCCTGAAGATCGGATTCCGACAAGGAATGGCCGGGCCTGAGTACCACCCAGGCTGCCACCGTCTCGCCGCGATAGGCATCCGGCAGCCCGGCCACGGCGGCCTCAGCCACGCCCGGATGTGCGGCCAGCACTTCTTCCACTTCGCGCGGCCAGACTTCCATGCCGCCCGGTTTGATCAGCTCCTTCTTGCGGTCGATAATATAGAAATACCCTTCGGCATCCATGCAGGCGATGTCACCGGTGTAGAGCCAGCCATCCCGTAAGGCCAGGGCCGTTTCCTCGGGCATGGCGTGGTAGCCCAGCATCACCTGTGGGCTCCGGATGATCAACTCACCCGGGGTTCCAACCGGCATCTCGGTCAGGCCGTCTGCCAGACTGACGATTCTGGCATCCACGTCTGGCAGCGGCAGGCCGATCGAGCCGAGCTGGTTTTCGCCTTGCAGCGGGTTGCAGTGCGTAGCAGTGGGTGCTTCGGATAGACCGTAGCCCTCCAGGATGCGCCCGCCTGTGAGACTCTCGAATTTCTCTTTGGTTTGCTTCATCAGGGGAGCCGAGCCGGAGATGCAGGCTTTGATACTGGTCAGGTCGACCTTCCCGGCGACAACATCTGGAGCATTGTTGATCGCGTTGTAGAGCGTGGGGGCCGCCGGGAAATAAGTGACGTGCCAGGTCTGGATGGTCTCCAGCAGCTCGGAGATATTGCGCGGGTCCGGGATGATTACCAGGCTGGCGCGCAGGACCATGCCCAAAAGCATGCCGCAGACCATGCCGTAGATATGATAGACCGGCAGGGCCAGCAGGAAAGTCTCCTGCTCTTCCTGCAAAGTGGACATCCAGGCCTTGAATTGCAGGGCATTGGCTACCAGGTTGCGGTGGCTTGCCACGGCGGCTTTAGCGATGCCGGTGGTGCCGCCGGTATATTGGAACAGGGCGATGTCGTTGGGGCCAATTTCGGATTTAAACACAAAGGGCACAAAGGATACCAAGGAAGTACTTTTTTCTTCAGTTTGAAAAACCTCCTGAGTCAATGTCGCATCTTTCGCATTTAGAAGATCGTTGAAAAGCAAATCGTCTGGTCGCGGTGTCGCATCTCCGGTGACGATGATGCGATGGATAGGCGTTTCGGGGCGGGTGGATTGGATGCGGGCGTAGAGACTGCCGGCGCAGAAGATGGTCTGCAGCCCGGCGTCGTTGACCTGGTGGATGATCTCGGCCGGGGTGTAGAGCGGATTGATCGCCACCACGATCGCACCAGCTTTCAGGATGGCAAAGTAGGCCAGCACGAACTCCGGGCAGTTGGGCATACAGATGCCGACCCGTTCGCCCTTGCGGATGCCGAGCGAGCTCAGCGCTTCCGCAAGGCGGTCAGTGCGGGCAGCCACCTCCCGGTAGGTGGTGGTCTCGCTCTGGAAGATCAGACAGGCTCGTTCCGGGCAGAGCCGGGCGGCTTCATCCAGGAAGTGGAAGACCGGCACAGCCGGATATTCGAGCTGCGCAGGCACGCCGGGATCATAGTGCGAGAGCCAGGGACGTGAGATCATGCCGAGAGTATAGCGGAGAGGTGAGTGGTAGTCAACCAACGCAGGTTTACCAACGCAGGTTTATTAAGGAAATATGTTAAATTTCTGGATAATGCGGATATACATTGAAATATTAAAGAAAATGTGCTAATCTTTAAGCGATGCTTCAATCTGGCTGACTGGGCGACAAAAAAGGAGACTAAAAAATGAATGCAAAACCTGCAAAATTCAATGATTACTCGCTGTGGGCGGACGCGGCTGCCGGAGCGATCCGCACCATTTTTGGATTGGTCTGGGCGATCGATGCCTTTTTTAAATGGCAGCCGGACTTCTTCAATAATTACCTGGGCTACGTCACAGGCATCGTCAGTGGACAGCCGCAGTGGCTGATGCCCTGGTTCAATTTATGGGTCAAGATCATCACGCCCAATCCGAGCCTGTTCGCCCTGTTGACCTGCCTGGCCGAATCTGCCATCGCGCTGGGTTTGCTGTTCGGCTTTGGGCGCAAGTGGGTTTACGTTCTGGGCATTGTGTTTGCCCTGGCGATCTGGGCGATACCAGAGGGCTTTGGCGGCCCGTATACCCCCGGCGCAACCGATGTGGGTGCCGGCCTGATTTACGTGCTTGTTTTTGCCGCCCTGATCGTGATTGATTATGTGCTGGGACGCTCGCCCTACAGTGTGGATTTCTACCTGGAAAAGCGCTTCCCTGTCTGGCGAAAGATCGCGGAATGGGCCCCGGCTTCGGTACAGGCCCAGGAACCGCGCGCCCTGCCCTGGCGGATCCAGCTCGTTGTCATTATCGCGACGTTGATCCTGCTGGCAATCTTCCTGGGGATCATCACCAGCGAGTTGCGCTCCGCGCCGCCTGCCTCCAGCAGCCTCCTGCCCGTTATCCATCATCTGACAGCCCTGGTGCATATCCCGGTTTAGTCCGGCGCCATTTATCCCGCTCTGATCAATCGTGCTGAAGGATGCCAAAAGTCCTTTGGCACGATTGCGATTACGAACCCAAAGGCGCCAAGACCTCGCTTTTTCAGCGTATGCGCAATCGTCGGTTGAAAACAAAGAGGAATAATTCCTAGGGACAGGAGAGAAGGGATGGTGAAAGGGGAGGATGAAGCTTACACAGGAATTTAACTGCAGAATTTGGTCTTTTTTAGAGGTTTCGTACGGTAGCGAGCGGCGGGGGCCTTGGGAGGATGGGCGATGGGGGAATTGAATGGCTTAAAAGGGGTTGTTTTTGCATTCAATCGCATATTTGGGTTGAATTGGTTCAGTTTGGTTTTTAGCAAACAGTATGTGTTCCTATTTTCATCCCGCCGGGTAAGCACTGACAAAGAACATCTTCCAGCGAAGAATGCCAGGTTCGGTAACGCGTGGGATAAAAAAGAATGGGAAGACTTTTACTTTTGGGCAGGGGGTTGACCAGATTTATTTAAAGAGATAACAAAAATATGAAAAGTATCTTTGGCTTCGGTTACGTCAAATTTGACTACATAACGCCGGTCGTCTGGAAATAAAAGCAGCTTCCGTTCGATCAATTCGTAGGAGAATTTTCTGAATTCAATCAGACCCTTCAGGTTGGTTTTGTCTTTGAATAAATCAACCACCTGATTTACCATTTTGCCACGTTCTGGTTCTTCCACCAGCGCAGCATTCCAGGCCGTACAGGCAATGGCTACCAACATATAGTAGGCCGGATAGGTACTGCCCATATCTTTGTAAGGATTAAGCAGGGTTGTGATAGCCTGCGAGAGTTTGTCTGGCCCATCGCGGTTGAATTCCGTGCGCTTGACTTTGATACCCTGTTCATTCAAGCGAACTACCTCATCGCGCAGTCTTGGTGGGATAAAAGCTTGTTTGGCTTGTGAGCGTTTTCTGGGCATGTTGGCTACCTTTAGGTTGTAGTTCTCCCGCCGGTTTTACCGCCCACTCTGGTGGGTCGTTGGAAAGTAACTGCCCGCGGCTTGCAGATGATGAAAGCGGTTATCGCGACCTCCGGGTTCGTAAAGCGCGAGCCAGGGTTTGGAGGTTTTTAGGGGAGATAGCAGTTTGAATTAAAAATGTCAAATATTGCCTTACGATTTGATCCAATCCTCTACCCCCAGCCCGGCTGCTCTCCCGCTGGCGAGGCAGGCGGTCAATAAATAGCCGCCGGTGGGGGCTTCCCAATCCAGCATCTCGCCGGCGCAGAAGACGCCGGGAAGGGAGCGCAGCATCAGGTGCTCATCCAGAGCGGCGAAATCCAGCCCGCCGGCGCTGCTGATGGCTTCGGTGATCGGGCGGGGGGCAATGAGCGGAATGGGCAGGTCTTTGATGGAGGCAGCCAGCCTGGCAGGTTCGGCGAAATCGGCTTTGGGCACGAACTCCCATAATAAGCCAGCCTTGACACCCTTTAGGCCGACCGACCTTTCGAGATGGCTGGAAAGGCTTTTCGAGCCGCGCGGGCGGGAGAGACGTTCGACCAGGCGGGCATGCGTCCATCCGGGCGTCAGGTCGAGGTGGATGATGGCCTGAGCGCTGGTGGCGATCTCGTCCCGCAGCAGCGCCGAGCAGGCATAAATGAGACTGCCCTCCACGCCGGTATCGGTAACGATAAATTCGCCCTGCTGGTGAAAAGCGTGCGCCTGAGAGTCTGTAAAGGAAAGCACGACCGCTTTCAATGGATGGCCGGCGAAGCGCGTGCGAAAGTGTTCCGTCCAGTCTACGTCAAAACCGCAGTTGGCGGGTTTGAGCGGGTTGATCGGGATGCCGCATTCCTGGAGCAGGGGCACCCAGGCGCCGGTGGAACCGGTCTGCGGCCAGCTGGCGCCGCCCAGCGCCAGGATGACGGCACCCGCTTGCGCGGAGATCTCCCCGGCGGGGGTTGCGAAGCGCAGGGAACCATCCCCGTTCCAGCCGAGCCACGAGTGACGTGTGTGAAAAGATACCCCAGCTGTGCGCAGGCGTTCCAGCCAGGCATGCAGGAGCGGGGCGGTCTTCATGCCAACCGGGAAGACACGCCCGGAAGTGCCGGTGAAGGTATCAATGCCCAATCCGCTGGCCCAGCTTCGGACTTGCTCCGGTCCGAAATCTTTCAGCAGGGGCTCCATTTGCGGACGGCGCGCGCCATAGCGTGTGAGGAATTGTTCGAAGGGTTCGGAATGGGTCAGGTTAAGCCCACCCTTGCCGGCTACCAGGAACTTGCGTCCCAAGGAAGGCTTGGCCTCATACAGGTCGACCCGCAGGCCGCCTTAAATCAGCACTTCGGCGGCCATCAGCCCGCTGGGCCCGCCGCCGATGATTGCCGCCGATTTGCCTGCAATGCTCATTATTTTCCAGTTCCAATCAGTGTGGAAAGGCGGGAAAAAATGATCCACCAATCCACGCCAATCCACACGAATAAGAAAATTATTATTGGAGCTACGTGAAGATCAGCGGATGCCGATCTTTGTCATGACAAAAGTGTGCAGTACTGTAACCAAATCTATTCATCTCTGATCAGCCGTTGATCAACCCAAAGAACTTCTTTTTGACGGGAGGCTTGGCTTCATTGACTGCCTGCAGCACGGCATCGCAGAATTTTTGGGCGGCCGGCTCCGGCCCCATCTCCAGGTTGCCGCGCACATATTCCTTCGAGCCAGCGATGAACCCGGTTATTTCCAGTTCCATGTCCTTTGAATTTCTTCTAACGAACGCCTTGACCTTAATCACCTGGAGTTTGGCGCCGGTGACAACGCTACCGGTCTGATCGCCGCTGCGGGCCCAGACCAGCCAATCCGGGGTAAGAACCATGGCCAGGTAGATCTTCGTATCGTAGTTTCCATCCAGCCATGAGATCAACCTGGGGGGAGCATCCCGCCAGGCAATCGTTTCGCAACACAGGAACGTGACCGTATCCGGATCGCCAACCTGGTGGGTCTGGAAAAAATCCCGAACCCCCTGCGACAGGCTGGAATGGATCTGATTGACCGGGCAAGTCCGGGAAGTGCGGGTGTAGCCAAACATAAGCGTCTCTTTCCGCCCGGTCTAGAAGTCGATCGTCACCCGGGCCTCGCCTTTATCTTTGATGGAGAAGATGGTCTTCTGGTTTCCCAGCGATATTTCGTAATCGCCCAGGAAGCCTGAAAAAGAAAACTGGCCTTCGGCATCCGTTGTGAGTTTGGTCGGAGCCAGCCACCAATCCTTTTTCACCAGTTGCAGTAGTGCATTATAAGCGGGTTTGCAGGTGTGATCCTGGTGAAGCAGGCCGGAGGGGGCATGCAGCCAGCCTCCATCGGATAAGTCCCACCAGGTGATGGCCTGCACCGACGGGCGGGAAAGCAGGGTCTTGTAATGCAGCACCACCTCACGGGCCTGGCGTTCTTCGCCTGCGGGTGTGCTGGGCCAGTCAGTCACCTGGTAGTCGTTCAGATCGACAATTTCGGGAGGCATGAGCTGACCCGAGACTATGCTATTCTCGGTAAAGTGAACCGGCAGGTTGAAGCGCTCGAACTGCTTGAGCACATTCAGCGTCCGTTCCACGCCCCAATAACCCTGGTGCATATGGGTCTGGATGCCGATGACATCGATGCGGATGCCGGCCTCCAGGCAGCCTTCAATGAGAATGTCGTAGGCCGGTGATACGTCGAAGTCGTTCAATAACAAAGTTGCACGCGGATTGACCAGCCGGACAGTTTCAAACATGGCGCGGATCAACTCGATCCGACCCAGTTCCTTGCACAGGCGGGTGATGCCGTTATCGTAACGGTCGAAGACCGGCATGATGACCGCCTCGTTGACCACATCCCACATATCGATCACGCCGGCGAAATCCGCCGCCTCGCGCTGTATCCGTTCCACCTGGGCGCGCAGGATGCCGCGCGGGCTCAGGTCCAACAGCCAGTCAGCCGTCAGGGTATGCCAACACAGCGGGTGGCCTTTGACGGTGCAGCCATGGTCCTGGTACCAGCGCGCGGCGTTGAGGAGGCGTTGTGTCTCAGGCGCGCCGCGCTGCGGTTCGAAGCGGGCCCAGTAAAATGGCAGCGTGACCTGGTTGAAGAGTTCCAGGAAGCGTTCATTACGCAGCAGGGCCAGTTCTTTTGCCTGCCCGGATAACTCCCCATTCGCAAGGGCGAGACTGCCATCGCCCCAGTTGGTGCCAAAAAGGAACTGGTGGCGCTTCTGTTCGACTTGCAGCTCCTGGTTGGCTAAAGGCGTTCCATTCTGGAGCAGGGTGACGGTGGCGCGGGTCATGCGGTGCTGGCGGATCTGGCGATCTAGACTTTCTTCGGTAACCGGGTTTTCCATGCAATCTCCTGAACAACAAGAACAAGGTTGAAGGTGGGGCCAATAATAACCGCAAATGGCTCCCTGGAAAAAAAGCAATTCTACCGCAGAGAGCGCAAAATACGCAGGGATTTATTCAGGCGCCTTCAAAAATGCGCAGATGACCTGATCGATCTCAGTCACCACGCCGGGCTGAGCGGCCTGGAACCAATGAATGGAGGGGTCGTCCAGTTTGAACCAGTTGGCCTGGCGGCGCACGAAGATGCGAGTCAGGCGACGCATTTCCACCTTGGCCTGTTCCACGCTCATGGAACCATTCAGAACTTGGATGCATTCCCGGTAGCCGATGGCGGACATGGTCGGCAGGTTGGGCGAACAGCCGGAATCGAGCAGGCGCTGCACTTCGTCGAGCAGGCCGTTAGAAAACATGGCCTCGATACGGGCATCCACGCGCGCATACAGTTCCGGGCGGGGCCGGGTCAGCCCGATCGTCAGCAGGCGGTAGGGGCTCTCGGTCTGACCGCGCTGTTCTGAGAATTTCAGACCGGTCAGGCGGATGACTTCCAGCGCACGGATGGTGCGCCTGACGTTGCGGGCGTCGATCTTTTCGGCGGCAACCGGGTCAAGTTTTTCCAATTCAGAATGGAGAGCCAGGTAGCCTTCCTGGGTGGCACGCGCCTCCAGTTCCGCACGAAGCTGCACGTCTGGGCGGGTGACCGGCGGGGTCCAGCCATAGGTGACGGCATGGATATATTGTCCTGTGCCGCCAACCAGCATGGGCAGATGCTGGCGCGCCTGGATGCCGGCGATGGCAGCCGTGCCGGCCTGCTGGAAAAGGGCCAGGCTCCAAGTGGTGGCAGGGTCGGCCAGATCGATCAAATAGTGCGGAATGCCCCGGCGTTCTTCCAATGTTGGCTTGGCGGTACCGATATCCATACCGCGGTAGAACAGCCGAGAATCCGCCGAGACGATCTCGCCGCCCAGCCGTTCAGCCAGTTGGATGGAAATCTCTGTCTTGCCAACGGCGGTTGGGCCGACGATGACAACCAGGGGGATGGGGGGGATGGGAGTGGGGTCAAGCGATGACATTTTCAAAGTGTTCAATTTCGGGCCTTGTGCCGGATTTGCGCTCGATGGCGATCACGTCGAACCGCCAGCTTTCGCAGCTTTCCGGATGCATCTGGAGGAAGTACGCGGCGGCCGAAAGCAGGTGAGCTTGCTTGGCTTTGGTGACGGAATCTTCCGGATAGGCGAAGGCGTGCGAACTGCGCGTTTTCCCCTCGACAAAGATAAGCTGAGCGGCTTTGCTGGCAACGATATCGATCTCAGCATGGGCCGTGTGAAAATTGCGCTCCAGAATGGCATTGCCGTTCTTTTCAAGGCAGGCCGCGGCGGTAGCTTTCCCCCAGCGCCCGAAGGTTTGTTCTGAGTTGGTCATGTGCGCAGCTTTTCCATAAAATTACGAAGATGAAAACCCAAGCCGCGGCGGTGCGGGGCAAATTCCATCAGCAGTCTTTCGTAGCGTTTGAGCATGATCTGCGTGGTGTGCTCGATGGCGTATTTCTCCGAGGCCTTGCGGGCAGCTTTACCCAGCCTTTGCCTGAGGGCGCGATCCATGCACAAACGGGTCAGCTGTGCGGCAAAAGCAGCCGGGTCCGGGCTGGCGAGCAGACCCGTCACGCCGTCTTCCACTGTATCGCCCACCCCAACAGAATGGATGCCCAGCACGGGCAGCCCGGAAGCCATGGCCTCCACCACCGAAAGCGGATGCACTTCCGTCAGCGAGGCAGTCACAAAGAGATCTGCCATGGAAAGGTAGCGCGGCAGCTCATCGTAGGGCAGCATGCCAGTGAAATGGATGCGCCCGGCCGCGCTGCTCTGGGCGGCCGCCTGTTTAAGTGCCTGCTCTTCTGGCCCGCCGCCGATCACCAGCAGGTGAGCGTTCTTGACCGCTTCGGCGGCCCCGGCGAAGGCGCGGATGAGAAAATCCAGGTTCTTTTCTGGTCCCAGCCGCCCGGAGAAAATGAGCAGGATATCCTCGTCACTGAATCCGAATTCCGGACGGCAGTTTTCGGAAGTGGCGCGATAGAGTTGCAGGTCCACGCCGTTGGGGATGATCTCGATCGATGTGCTGACGCCCAGTTTCTGCAAGACATCCCGCATGCCGGCGGATGGGCTGATCACCAGATCGACTGCCTGGCAAAAAGTGGGCATATAACTTTGCAGGAAAGTATCGCTGAATTCTTCCGGCAGGAGCGGCAGGTAGGCCTGGGCATACAGGTCATAGCGGGTGTGGTTGGTGAAGACAATGGGGATGCGCAGCGGCCGGCAGTAATTCAAAGCCAGCCGACCGCTAAGGAACGGGTGGTGAACGTGCGCCAGGTCCATGGTTTGGAGCAGGGCTTTGGCATGGCGGCTGTAGCGGAAACTCAGGTAATAACCGGTATCCGTCAGCGGCAAGCCGGGCGAACGCACCACCCGCTCTTCCTCATCAGCATAATCCAGGTCACCAAAAGTGAAAATAAAGACCTCATGCCCGGCTTTTTCCAGGTAAGCCTTATTGAGGGAGATGTAGTTGGTAATCCCGCTGACGTGTGGCTTATACACATCCGTCATCATGCCAATACGCATTCCATACCTCTTTGAGGAAGTTTAAGATTGAACCGTGGAGGCGCGAAGAGCGTTAAGAAAATCATCAAAAACTTCGCATCCTTTGCCGCAGCGCGGTTAATATTTTCATCAGTGGCCATTTCGAACACACGCATGGTAAGTCAAGCAAGAGGGTCTGTCAAGGTAGGGTATAATTATCACCTGCGGATAATTATTTCCGACTAACTACTCGTGCGGGTCATTTTTTAAATCAAGGCAGGCTATGGCAGGCGCTCCTTTTACTTTACCTCCGGACTACTGGCAAACCTTTTCTCTCGGCAGGAAAGACCTCGAATTCTTAAGCACCCATCTATTTGAGAAAGAGATCCCTCTCAACGAGAAGGAACTGGTTCCCATCCTGGTGGAGGAGCGCATCCGCTCCGAACGCGAAGACCTGGTCAAACAGCAGAAATCGAGCGGCAAGGTATACCTGCCCGGAGAACACTATCTGGTTGGGGAAAAACTGGTTTTTCCGGCGTTGAACTGGAAAAAAGGCCAGGTGATCGGCACCCGCCCGAGCGTCAATCCCACCCTGGGTGAATTCGAAGTCATTGAGGTTGCATTCGATGGGGAGGGTGAGCGTCTGTTCGCGGCCGGATTGGTTGACCATAAGCTTAATCGTCCGGTGGAAATTTCTGAAGATGACCAGTTGCTTAACCCGGCCAATATCCTCAAAACGAACGGCTCAGAACTGGAACAAAAACTGACCGCTGCGCTGCTGGCGGATGCCGCGCTGGTACAGGTGGCTGGACGCTGGTTCCCACGCGCACTGCTGGTGGATGTGAACGTTGGTCATCTGAACCTGGCTGAGGCGGTGTTGGATGAAGCCGGCGGCAAACCTCTGCCGACCAAGGCCCTGATCGACCAACTGGATCTATCCGGCAACGTTAACCCCAAACTGATCGAGTTTTCGCTCAACTTTGCCTTGCAGGAAGATGGCCGTTTTGACGAAGTCGGCCCGGCCGGCGAAGTGCTGTGGTTCCTGAAGCGGCTCGAACCGGAAGACGTTCGGCAAATCCCTGCACCGTTACGCTATACCGACATCCCCTATGACCGCTCCCATATGAACCGCGTCATGCTGGCGCTCGAAGCGGAACTGGACGACGAGCTGGCTGAGGGACAGGCAGCCACCCCGGATGCGAATGAAGTGGTCATCAGCTTGAGTTACCCGCACTGGCGGGCCGGAACCCTGCCGGTTTCCGCACACGTGCGCGGATTGTTCCCGACCGCCTATTACACCCAGCGTGTCCGCTTTACCCTTGTGGATGGACTCTCTCACGAAGAGTTGCCGGCCTGGGTGGTGCGCCAGCACGGCTACGTGGTCGGCCTGGGCAAGTTGTATCAAAAGTACGGATTAATGCCCGGCAGCCTGGTCTCGGTTGCAAAAGGGAAAATTCCTGGGCAGGTGGTGGTGACGGCTAAAACCCGCCGACCGATGCGCGATTGGGTGCGCACTGTGCTGACAGGCAGCGATGGCGGGATCGTCTTCGCCATGCTCAAGCAAAACATCACGGCCGATTTCAACGAGCGCATGGTGATCGCCGTGCCGGATGTGGCCGGTGTGGATGAAGCCAGCAGCCAGATTGCCAAACAGCATCTACCTTTCGAACAACTGGTTGCGACCATGATGAATGAGTTGGTAAAAATGAACGTGCAGGGACATGTGCACGCACAGGAGTTGTATTCCGCTTTGAATATCATCCGCCGCTGCCCGCCAGGGCCGCTGCTGACTTACTTGATGGATGATCCAAAATTTAAACACGTCGGCGACTTGCATTTCCGCCTGGCTGATACGGAGGCCGAGGATGAATGAATTGAAGAAATTCTCCCTGGTCAAGCCGACCATCCAGACGCCTTTTCACATCGACTTCGAATGGTGGCGGATTAATGATGAAAACTGGCATGTTGCCCTGGCCAGCATGTTGTGCCCCGAACATCAGGAAGCTTTTGCGAACCTGCCGGAAGGACAGATGATCGACTGGGTCGATCCGGAGACGGCTGAAGTACGCCAGATGGACGGCTTGCAGTACACGCTGATCCAGCATTGCGCCCGGCAGGCCGGTTTTCTGGACGAGCATACTGCAATGGTGGAAGCGATTTTCCGCACCCTCCTGGCAAACGGGAACACCCCCATGTCGGCCGAGGAACTGGGCTCCCGTCTCAACCGTCCGGCCGAAACCATTTTAAAAACGATTGCCGGAGGCCGTGTGTATAAAGGCTTGCGGCCCCACATCGCTTGATAGATGCCCCTGTAGCTCAATGGACAGAGCACCTGCCTTCTAAGCAGTAGGTTGTGGGTTCGAATCCCCCCAGGGGCGCTGGTAAGATAAAGTTATTAAACCGTTCGGAGACCGCCAGGTGTGGCGGTCTCCGAATTCGTTTTTCCAATAGGCCGCGGAATGCCATTCCGCCTTCCTGCCGTGGCAGCCCGTTATTTTTGTAGACCAGGTCAGGAAACGGGCAGCTTTAGCCCAAATGCCGCTGCGCCAAGCAGGCCCGCCTTGGCATTTAAAATGACATGCACTGGCATATCCGTAAGGAGCTGCTCGAAGCGGCCTTTGCTGCGCAGAGCCTGCAGGAATGTAGGATTCCCCAGTTCCTTCAGGATGCGTGGGGGGATTCCACCACCTAAATAAATCCCTCCGGTTGACAACACTTTCAAAGCCAGGTTGCCAGCTTCTTCTCCAAGGATCTCAACGAACAAATCCAGCGTAGCTTTGGCAAGTTCGCATGGATGGGCGGTATCCTGGGCGGCGTTCACAATGACCGGCGTGGGATCATCTACGGCAGCCAGTTTCTCCGCCAGCCAGGCCGGCTCATCCAAGCCAGTGGTCTTGAGGTAAGCATATAGATTTGGAATCCCCAATGCTCCCGAGCAGACCCTTTCAAAACTGACATGTTTATAACCACACGCATTGAGGTATGTCAACAATCCAATCTGCAACGCACCCACTGGCGCAAAGCCTACATGGCTGCCTTCAGATGGATGAGTAACATAGGAACCACACTCCTTGGTCAGGAATCCTTCTCCCAGCCCTGTTCCCGGTGCGATCACGGCAATACATCCATCGGCGGTTGGTCTCCCTGCGCTGAGGGTGTGCAGATCTTCTTTATCCAGAATTGGAATGGCGTACCCGACCGATTCCAGATCGTTCAAAAGGGCCACCGTGGACCAGTGGAAGATCGACATGAGCTTTGGCCCATCCACCACCCAGGTAAGGTTGGTAATGTGGGCCTTACCATTAACCACTGGTCCGGCCACACCGAAGCAACCTGCAAAGACTGTTTCTTTCATGTCGCGCAGGAATTCCGTTACCATGGCCTCAAAAGTATCATATTGCAAGCTGGAATAGGTTTTTTCCTTAAGCGGTTTATGAGGTCCGGTTTCTGTGGCAAACAGAGCCAGGATGGTCTTCGTCCCGCCGATATCACCGGCAAGTATGTTCATGGTTAGGCCCACCCTATCGCTGAAGACTGTTCAGACGGGAAAGCTCCGGTGCCGAGCTCGGCTGCCAGTAAGCCCATTTCAGCAACATGATCCGGGATCGTCTCAAAGGGCATATTTTGGAATAGAGCAGAGATCATTCCAAGTTTCATTAATATATTCTCCTAATTCCTTGCATGTATCGTTGTATTCTATCTGAAAATTATACAAAAACCGCATTTTGGGATTGTGCGGCGAAGTCGCACAATCCTAAAACGCGAACCCCACCTGAATTTTAGGTTGGATCCTTAATCCAGATGGACAACATTGCCGCTCAGAGCAGAATTATAAATTGATTCCAGGATTATATGCCTGCTCAGGTTTGACCATCAACTTACCTTCACGGCGAATGGCAATAAACCCGCAGCCGATGATAGCAACTCTATTTTTTTTGAGCACTTATTCCCAGACCATCAATCCTTTAAACCGGGTTGCTGCTGGAGCATTGAATGACGTAACAGGCCATAAGTAGGAAATATGATAATTTATCCTGTATTTATTGGAAACAATGTATGAATACTGTTATAAAAGTGCGTTAAAATCCCTGGAGTTGGATACTTTGGAAGTATAATTCTCCTTTGATAATGAACCCCCCTTACTAAAAGGATGCACCCTGCATCTTTATAAACAGCAGGTTGTGGGTTCGAATTTCGCCAGGGGTGCTATCCTCATTCCGCTCTCCACTCACCTTTAGACGTATCCAGACAGGGAGAGCCTGGGAATGATGGATTTGGAGGTGGTATGACTCTCGAACGTTTTGGGATCGTTAAATTCCGTGGACAGGACGTGACCGTCCTCGGAGAAGATGTAAAGCCGGGACAGGCTGCACCAGAATTTATTGTCCAAACCCAGGAATGGGCGCCTTTCCACGGGCTGGCGGATACGCAGGGCAAAGTGCGCATTATTGCGGCCTTTCTCTCGGTGGATACGGATACCTGTGATCGCGAGCTGCATCGCTTCAACCAGGAAGCTGCTGCTTTAAGCAAGGATATTGCCATCCTGGTGATCAGTAATGACCTGCCATTCGCCCAGAAACGCTGGTGCGGAGCCGCCGGGGTGGACCAGCTCTCTGTTCTCTCCGATCATATGACGGGTGAATTCGGGCTCAATTACGGCCTGCTCATTAAGGAAGCGCGTATCCTGCGGCGGGCCGTCTTCGTGGTGGATCGGGCCGGGAAGCTGACCTACGTGGCTTATATGCCGGCACTCGGAGCGGAGCCGAATTACTCCGAAGTGCTGGATGCAGCCAGGGCGGCGCTTTAGCATGGAGGAAGATATGTCTTCACCCCTCAGGAAAGCAGATTCCCGCACAGAAATCTCTTTTTCCGGCTCACGCGCAGTTGGCTGGCAGGTCAGCCTGCATTCCTATGCCTGGAGCCCGCCGACCGACGTTTATGAGACGGAATCCAATTTTGTAGTGCGAGTGGAAGCAGCCGGCATGCGCGAGTCGGATTTCAAGATCAACGCGGAAGATAATTTCCTGGTGATCAGCGGCGTCCGCAGCGAAAACCCGGAGTGGCGCGCTTATCGCCAGATGGAAATCCGTTTTGGTGAATTCAGCACCGCCATTGAATTGCCACTGGGCGTGGATGTGAGCAAAACCGAAGCCGATTATAAAGACGGCTTCCTGAATGTGATCCTGCCCAAGCTTAAACCGACCAATATCATTATCAAAGGTTAACTACTTTTTATGTCCGCTTCGCGTTGGTTCACCGGTCACCTGGAAGTTTCCGACTGGTTCCAGGATCCCAATAAATCCATCAAGGATTTGCTGCAGCCGTCCATTTTTACGCGCCTGCAGAAAAAAGATGAGCCGGAGAAGGACCCGGCCAACAGCGGCATCCCGGTTGAAGAGCAACCCGCCAAGTACCCGGAGGTCCTGCCCATCCTGCCGCTGCGCGGCGTGGTGGTCTATCCTCAGACGGCGGTCCCGCTGACCATCGGCCAGATGCGTTCGATCAAGCTGGTGGACGAGGTGGCGCTTACGCCAGGGAAACTGATCGGACTGGTAGCGGCGCGTAATCCGGATATTGAAGAACCCGGCCCGGCGGACCTGTATGCCATTGGCACCATTGCGACCGTTCATCAATTGTTCCGTGTCCCCGATAACTCCATCCGGTTGCTGGTACAGGGCCTGGCGCGCTTCCGCCTGGGTGAGTTCGTCCAGACCGAGCCGTATTTGAAGGCCAATATTGAGGTGATCCCGGAGACGGTCGAGACCGGGCTGGATATCGATGCGCTGGCCCGTTCGGCGCGCGACCAGTTCGAGCAAATTTCGGCCCTCACTCCTTCCATCCCGCGCGAACTGGTGGCCTCCATCACCGCGCTCGAGGACCCGCTCCAGACTGCCTATACCATCGCCAATTTCCAGCGAATCGAGCTGCAGGATGCCCAGACACTGCTCGAACTGGATTCTACCCGGGCCAAGCTGGAAAAATTGGTCGACCTGCTGGTACGGGAAACCGAAGTGTTGAGCCTGGGTGCAAAGATCCAGAATCAGGCCCGTTCGGGGATTGAAAAGGTTCAGCGCGAATATTTCCTGCGCGAGCAGATGAAGGCCATCCAGAAGGAACTGGGCGAAAACGACGAACAGACCATCGATGTGGATGAGTTCCGCAAGAAAATCGATGCGGCTAAAATGCCGGATGAAGCTGAAAAGCAGGCCCGCCGGGAGGTGGACCGCCTATCACGCCTGCCAACAGCCGCAGCCGAATATGGAGTCATCCGTTCTTACCTTGACTGGCTGGTGACATTGCCATGGAGCCAGGGCACGCAGGATAACCTGGATATTGCACATGCCCGCAAGATCCTGGATCAGGACCATTACGGGCTGCAGGACATCAAGGAACGCATCCTGGAATTCCTGGCTGTGCGCAAGCTGCGCCTGGAACGCAAAGATGATAAAGCCGAGGTTTCGAAAGACCTGATCCGGCGCGACCGTGAAGGCGTGATCCTGTGCTTCGTTGGGCCGCCCGGCGTGGGCAAGACCTCCCTGGGTCAGTCCATCGCGCGGGCGATGGAACGTAAGTTCATCCGGATCTCATTGGGCGGCGTGCGCGACGAGGCCGAAATCCGCGGCCACCGCCGTACTTATATCGGCGCCATGCCCGGGCGCATCCTGCAGGCTTTGCGCCGGGTCGAATTGCATAATCCGGTTTTCATGCTGGATGAGGTGGATAAGCTGACCATGGATTTCCATGGCGATCCGGCCTCCGCCTTGCTCGAAGTGCTTGACCCAGAACAGAATATTGAATTCCGCGACAACTATCTGGAAGTGGCATACGATCTCTCGCAGGTTTTCTTCATTACCACAGCCAATACCCTGGAGACCGTTCCGGCTCCGCTGCTCGACCGGATGGAAATCATCCAGCTCTCCGGTTACACCGAGGGCGAGAAAGTTGCCATTGCCAAGGGTTATTTGATCCCGCGCCAGATCCGCGAGAATGGCCTGCGTACAGGCGAAGTATCGCTGTCCAATGAGGCCATCAAGACCATCATCAACCTGTACACGCGCGAAGCGGGCGTGCGCAACCTGGAACGGCGTATCGGCGCAGTGTGCCGGAAAATCGGTACGAATATTGCCGAAGGGAAAAAACAATCCGCCCGCATCACCCCCAAGGTTGCCAAAGAGTTGCTCGGGCATCCCATCTTCATGGAGACGGAAGAAATTGATGCCCGCACCTCTATTCCAGGCGTGGTGCCCGGCCTGGCCTGGACGCCTTTTGGCGGCGACATCCTTTTCATCGAGGCTACCAAGATGCCCGGCGGAAAAGGTTTCCAGATCACCGGGTCGGTGGGGAACGTCATGCAGGAATTGGCGCGTGCGGCGCTTTCTTACGTACGTTCGCATGCCGACGAAATCGGCCTGCCCAAGGATTTCTACGACAAAGTCGATATCCATATGCATATCCCGGCGGGTGCGCAGCCAAAAGATGGGCCTTCAGCCGGTGTCACCATGACCACTGCCCTGGTGTCCTTGCTTTCAGGTCGCCCTGTGAAAAAGGGTGTTACAATGACCGGCGAAGTCACCTTGCGCGGGCAGGTGCTGCCGGTGGGTGGCATTAAAGAAAAAATGATCGCAGCGCACCGGGCTGGCCTGAAAACCGTTATTCTGCCTTACCGAAACCAACCTGATCTTGAGGATCTGCCTGCCGAAGTTCGCAAATCGCTTTCATTCGTCTTTGCTCACACGGTAAATGATGTATTGAAGGCTGCTCTAGAGGAACCTGTTCTGCCAAGGAAAAAAACGGGAGGAAAGAAGCATGTTGAAAGTACTTCTGGCGGATGACGACTATACCATGGTGGCACTCTTGAAAACCCTGCTCGGGATGGAAGGGTATCAGGTGGCGACCCTGCTGGACAAGACCGGTGATATCCTGGAAAACATCCGCTCTGCCAATCCGGATATCCTGTTGATCGACATCTTCCTGGGCGACCGCAATGGGTTGGATATTGTCCGCCAGGTTCGCCAAATGCCAGACCTGAATGGTATCCGGATCATCATGGCCTCCGGCATCGACAAGACCGAGGAATGCCTGGCAGCCGGGGCCAACGATTTCCTGCTCAAGCCCTACATGCCCAATGAACTCTTCGAAAAACTCCGTGTCTGACCAGCCCGAACCTGGCTCAGGTATTTCCTTAAGGGAATTTCAATACCCTGACGATTATCCTGCAGCCCGTTTGTTGTGGGAAAACGCCGGGCCCGGGATCCACCTCCGTCAATCAGATGAATCCGTAGAGATCCAGAAGAAGTTACAACGCGACCCCGACCTATTTCTGGTGGCCGAGAGCGGCAATAGGCTGGTCGGTACCATCATCGGTGGTTTCGATGGCCGGCGCGGGATGATTTACCATCTGGCAGTGGATGCAGCCTTTCGCCAGCACGGGGTTGGCAGCCTGCTGATAGAAGAAGTGGAGTGTCGCTTGAAAGCCAAAGGCTGCCTGAAATGTTACCTGATGGTAACTGTGGATAATGATTACGCCATGCATTTCTATGAAACGCGCCACTGGGAACGTATGGATAGCATTTACACGTACAGCAAGGAATTGTAGTGCAATATGATTCTGCGTTTTGGCATCCTGACATCTTCTGACCGGGCTGCACGTGGCCAGCGCCCAGACCTTTCCGGACCGGCTCTGGTAGAGATCGTTACCGCGCAGGGCTGGGAAGTCAAAAAGACGGCCATCCTGCCGGACGAATTGAACGACCTGCGCACCACCCTGACTACCTGGGCAGATGAAAGCGGGCTGGATATCATCCTGACCACCGGCGGCACCGGCTTTGCCCCGCGCGATGTAACCCCCGAGGCAACCCGCCTTGTGATCGAGCGGGAAGCGCCCGGCCTGGCCGAAGCCATGCGCTTTGAGAGTCTCAAATTCAATCCACATGCCATGCTTTCGCGTGCCCTGGCCGGCATACGCGGCCGTGTGCTGATCATCAACCTGCCAGGCAGCCCTAAAGCCGCCGTGGAAAATTTGCGAGTGGTCCTGCCGGTTCTGCCGCACGCGGTGGAGCTTCTGCAGGACCGCCCGGAGGCCGAGCAGCACCATTAACTCCCTTGCCATGCCTGCCGGGTTGGCAGTATAATCCCGCCCGTTTGCGATTTTTCGCAATTCAATTGGCAATATTTGCATATCGAATAAAGGAAAAACCCATGATTGATGTAAATGATCTCCGTAAAGGTGTGACTTTCGAACTGGACGGAAACCTGTGGCGCGTGCTGGAATATGCCCACCATAAGCCCGGACGCGGCAATGCCACCATTAAAATCAAGGCCCGCAACCTGCGCAGCGGCTCGACCCTGGAAAAGACCTTCATCTCCGGCAGCCAGGTACCGGAAGCGCGCCTGGATTTCCACAATGTCCAGTATCTCTATAATGATGGGGATAATTATTATTTCATGGACAATGAGACTTTTGACCAACCGGGCATCCCCAAAGCCATCCTGGGCGATTCGGCTGGTTTCCTGAAGGAAGGCATGGAATGCAAGCTGACCTTCTATAATGGGGAAGCCCTGGATGTGGAACTGCCCCTGAACGTGGACCTGAAAGTCGTGCATGCCGAAGTCTCGGTGCGCGGTGATACTGCCACAGGCGTTACCAAGAAGGTCACACTCGAATCGGGCGTGGAAGTACAGGTGCCGAACTTCGTCAAGGAAGGCGACACCATTCGCGTGGATACACGCGACGGCAGCTACCTGACGCGCGTATAACCAGAAACCCTTTGTCAGGGCGGCCGGTACCCTTCAAAATAAAAAATACTGTAATTTGATAGTAGGCGTTCGCGGCGCACTATCATATTGCGAATTCACTCCCAATTTGTAAACCAATTATTATTGGTAGTCTTTGAAATTATCGAACAAACATCGGGATGTTAAAAAATGAAAACTCCGGCCGGTTCGGAATGTAAATATTTCTTTGGTGATTATTATCGCGGCCGCGACCATGAGGAATGCCGCCTGGTTGGCGCAGCCTGGAAGCCGGCCCTGTGTCGCACCTGCCCGGTTCCATCGATCGACCGGGCGAATGCCTGCGAATTTATGCGCCTGCGCGCTGATGTCGCCCGCCCGCTCAGCGCCGGTTTTCAGCCGCGCGTCAAGGTAACATCTTTTTGCGAAAAGACCGAGCGCTCCGGCTTCGACCCGCACATCGGTTGCGGGGTTTGCCATCCCATCCCGCCCATATTTGAAGTAAAAAAATAAATCCAACCGCTGGGGGAGGCCCTTCCGGTGCAGGAGAATTCTTCATGCCTATTACCTTGCTGCTTGACCTAGACGATACCCTGCTCAACACCAACATGGATGCTTTCATCCCGGCTTATTTCCGGGCGCTATCCGGCGCACTGGCGGATAAGGTGGCACCGGAGTTAATGCTGCAGGCATTAATGGGCGGTACCAAAGCCATGATGGTGAACATGGACCCGGCGCTGACACTGCGGGAAGTTTTCAATGCGCATTTTTATTCGAAACTCGATCTGGATCGCAATATCCTGCAAGAACAGATCGACCATTTTTATGATGAAGAATTCCCGAAGTTGGGTTCCCTGACCTCACCGATCCCGGAAGCGGTGCGCCTGGTGGAATGGGCCTTTGCGCAGGGTCACCGCGTCGTGATCGCCACCAACCCACTCTTCCCTTTAAGAGCCATCCAACACCGGCTGCGCTGGGCCGGGCTGCCGCCGGAAAAATATCCCTTTGCGCTGGTAACCTCTTACGAAACCTTCCACTTCACCAAAGAGACGGTGGCGTATTATCCTGAAATGCTGGCACAGTTGGGCTGGCCGGATGATCCGGCGGTGATGGTAGGGGATGATAGCGAGCGGGAAGTTAAACCCACCCAGGCCGCCGGGGTGCCGGTCTTCTGGGTGCGCAAACCCGGCGAAGTTTCTGCGGAACCGGCCGGCGTGCCACAGGGTACGCTTGAGTCCTTGCGTGGCTGGCTCGAGCGGGCTTCCACGGAGGCGCTCAAAGTCAAGATCGAGAGTCCTCAGGCGTTGCTGCCGGCCCTGCGTTCCACTCCGGCAGCCCTTGCCACCCTGACCGCCGCCCTGCCTCTGGATCAATGGACGTGCAACCCCGCTCCAGGCGAATGGAGCCTGACCGAGATCATCTGCCACCTGCGGGATGTGGAACGCGAAGTGAACCTGCCGCGCTTCCGCAGGGTGCTGGCCGAACAGAATCCGTTCCTGGTTGGCGAAGCAACGGATGGCTGGGTCAAGGAACGCAATTGCGCCGAGCAGGATGGCCGGCAGGCGCTGGTAGAATTTACAGCGGCGCGCAAGGAAGTGCTTGCCCTGCTGGAATGCCTGGTGGATGAATGGTCGCGCCCGTCCCGTCATGCCATTTTCGGCCCAACCAGCCTGCAGGAACTGGTCGGCTTTGCCGCCACCCACGACCGTAACCATATCCAGCAAGTCTGGAAGACCCTGCCGGGAAATACCTAAACACTAAGGCCACTAAGGATCACAAAGGCAGAGCTGTTTTTTTGCTCTTGTATTCCCTTGTTTCATTGTGGTAAAAATTCTCCCCATGACAAGCCTGCATGTGCTTGACCCATACCCCTCCGGGAAACCGCCGGTCTTGCTCTTGCATGGCCTGGGCGCGGATGGCACTTCCTGGTCGCTGCAATTCCCCGCCTTGATCCAGGCCGGCTTCCGCCCACTGGCACCGGATGCGCCCGGTTTCGGAGGTTCGCCCTACGATGGGCATGGCTGGAACATTCGGCGGGTGGCCGCCCAGATGGCCGGGTTGCTGGAAGAATTGCAGATCGGCCAGGCACATGTGGTGGGGCTTTCGTTGGGGGGCACAATCGCCCAGCAGTTTGCCCTGGACTTCCCCCAATTGACCAAAAAACTGGTACTGGTAAGCACCTTTTCGGTGCTGCAGCCGGATGATTTCAACGGCTGGGCGTATTTCATTCGCCGGGGAGTCTCCATTCTGATAATGGGACAGGCGGCGCAAGCACAAATGGTGGCCTGGCGCGTTTTCCCCGATCCAAAGGATCAAGAATTGCGTGAGATGTTCCTCGCCATTGTGGCACGTGCCAACCCGCGTGCCTACCGCGGTGCCATGATCGCGCTGGGCCTGTTCAATTCAACCCGGCGCTTGCGGGAAATCCTAGCCCCCACCCTGGTCATTACCGGCGCGGATGACTCCACCGTCAGGCCGGCCCGGCAGAGGCTGCTGGTGCAGGGCATCCAGGGGGCAAAGCAGATAACCATCCAGGATGCCGGTCACGCCGTCAGCGTGGACCAGGCGGAGCAATTCAACCAGGCGCTGTTGGAGTTTTTGAAGGAATAAATTGCGGGCAACTGGATGGTTGTCAAAAAACGGCAACCATCAAGCTGCCGTTTTTTCACATTACTAATATCCATTTTTCAAGAATTTTCAATGCACGGATACGGTCAGCGTATAGTTGACCACCTGTCCGCCGGCCGGGATGACCTCGACAACATAATCCTGGCTGGATGGTAAGGTCCCGGCCCAACTGGTGGCCTTGGCTGAAGAACTCAAGAGCGGGCCGGTGGCCAACCCAAAAACATCCAGATAGGCGGTGGTGGCGGGCACGTTGAGACTGACGGTCATCACCTGATTGGCCTGGCAAGACAGAGCGTAGGAAACCACATAACCGTTTGGAGTAGAGCCACTCAACGCGATGGAGCTTGACCCGGATGGGAAGTTCACGATCTGGGCCACCTTGGTGGTCAGGGTGTAATCTTCACTGGATGCGCCGCCGTAAATCTGGATAGTATACAACTCTGTTTTGGGCAGCAGCCACTGCCAATTGGTATATTTCCTGGCCGGGTCGAGCAGTATGGTGCCATCCGGCTCTGTCACGCCCAGTGTCACATCGTTATTGGGCGAATTGACGATCAGGATCATTGGCTGGTTTTGCCCGGCGCTGAGGGTATACGTATGTACCTGGTTGGGTTGGATGGCGCCTGTTTCCACCGCTGCGGTGGTGGCCGTTGCAAAGATGATATTCACAGCCTGCGGAGTTGCAGTCGGGCTGGTAGTGGGACTGACCGCGGCAGTTGGCGCAAGGGTGGCCGGCAGGGGAGTGGGTGAGCTTTGCTGCGCAGGAGGGGTGAAAGTGGGTGGCAGAGTGCTAGTGGCTGCAGTTGCAGGCGCCACCTGGCTGGGCAGGTTGCAACTGACGAGCATGACCAGCAATATGACGAACGACATGAGCAGGACTGGTTTCCGGAAAAGAGCGGATGAATGTTCAGTTTTCATAATGGAATAATCTCCTGATGGTTTGATTGCCCTCCGATCATAGCACCGGGTGCCTGTTTTCATAGTGCTGGAAGCATTCCGTTGGTACTACATGCCTATGAAAACAATGTTTACCTTTAAATATAAGTACCCGAACGCATCCAAAATGCTATAATTCCGCTCATGCACTACGAAACCTTGCAGAACATCACCCTCCCCAAGATCGGATTTGGCACCTGGAGGATCGGCGGCGAGGGCAGCCCGGATCCCAGCCAGGATGCCCGTTCGCTGGCGGCGCTGGGCTCGGCCCTGGAACTAGGTTACACCCATTTCGACACTGCCGAAGCGTATGCCGCCGGCCATGCCGAAGAATTGCTGGGTCAAGCCATCCGTTCTTCTGGCGTGTCGCGCTCAGATCTCTTCATCACCTCCAAAGTCAGCCCGGAGCATCTGGGCTATGCCGACGTGCTGCGCGCCTGCAGGAGCAGTCTGCACAGGCTGGAGATGGATTATCTCGACCTGTATTTGATCCACTGGCCGGGCCGGGTGCCTCTGGCGGATACTTTTCGCGCCCTCAACCAGCTGGTTAACGAAGGCCGGGTCCGCCATTTGGGAATCAGTAATTTCAATCTCAAGCTGCTTCAAGAGGCCGTGGCCCTCTCTGATACGCCACTGTTTACGAACCAGGTCTCTTATAGTCTGCCAGACCGCACTTCGGTTGAGAATGGTGTGCTGGCCTACTGCCAGGAGCACGATATCCTGCTGACAGCGTATTCCCCGGTAAAGCGCCGGTTCATCAATGGCAATCAACCCTTGCAGGAGCTTGCCAGCCGGCGCGGTGTCACGAGTTCAACAAATCGCGCTGGCCTGGCTGGTGTGCCAGCCGCGCGTGATCGCCATCCCCATGTCGTTCAATCCGCAGCACCAGGCCGAGAACCTGGCCGCGGCCGATCTTGTTTTGACGGAAGCGGAAATGACACCATTCCTGCGAATTTAAAAATCCCAGGTAAAAAAAAGCCCGGCGCCTACGAGAAGCTGCCGGGCATTTGCTATTTATCGTTATGTAGCAGTTCAAGGATCAATCCCAGGCTTTCCAAGCCATCCATATAGGCATATTGGCCGCCATCCCAACCGCCCTGCTGGATGGTTTCCATTCCTTTTGATTCAAGAAATTCCCTGGCTTCACCCATATCCTGCGTTCTGAAGGCGACGTGGTGGAGACCCTCGCCATGCGTCCGCAGGAACTCCTCCCAGGTGCTGGGCGCGCCAACCGGCTCGATCAGTTCCATTTGGACCGGGCCAAGGTCGAAGAAGGCCGCTTTTCCTTTGGCCGAAGATGGCCCACCGCGATAATCGGTTTGGGCAAAGCCATCGTCGGCGATCGCCACCACCGCAGGTTTGGGGATGCCAAACACCCCGGCATAGGCTCTGGCAGTCTTTTCGACATCTTTGACGATGATACCGATCTGCACAACGGTGGTGGAATCAAGTTTGTTCATGGTGACCTCATGACGAAATTGTATTGTAGTAGCGACTTAAGTCGCCTGACGACTACACCTGCCACATACCCCGCGAATAACGCGAGGTGCGCGGGCGGTGAAAGGGAAGTCATTCCTATGTTTTTGGTGGTTGCCAATTATAATTCTGCTATTATGTCGAAAAAATCGCTGCTGCGCTGGCTGCCCGCCCTCGTTATCATGGCAGTCATCTTCGGGTTTTCATCCACCCCTTCCACGAAATTGCCAAATTTTGGCTTGTTTGACTTCGTGGTTAAAAAGGGCGGGCACATGAGTGGCTATGGATTGCTGGCGCTGGCGTATTGGTATGGTTTACGTTTTGAAAAGCGTCGTTGGTGGCTGGCACTGCTTTTTGCCATCCTGTATGCCATGACGGATGAATTCCACCAATCCTTTGTGCCAGGCAGGCATCCCAGTTGGGTGGATGTGCTGGGTTTCGATGGCGGCGGCGCGCTGATCGCCTTGTCACTTGGATATGGCTGGTTGATAAGGAAAAAACGCCTCTATACAAATAAATGAACTTAGCCAATTAGAAAAAGAGCACCAGGTCTACAAATGTTTTCCTTTGTAGACCTGGTGCCCTTTGTGTTTGTTCTCTCTCTGGTTCCGGCTTGCTGAGGGGATTACTTGGCCTTCGTCTCGCGTGCGTTGAAATCCATCTCAAGCAGCACATTCAACCCATGCGCTACTGCTTGCAGGACCGCAAAAAAGCCCAGTCCGGTCAGGATCGGAATGATCAGGTTGGTAAAAACATATGCGTAAAAGGACGGTTCGTGCACAAGCGCAGCCATGGTCAATTGTTGTGAAGTCATGGTTGCTTGCAGGCTGAAGATCTGTACAATGAAATCGCCGATGAAGAAAACCAGTACCACCCAGGACAAAATGCTGGCAAAATCAGAAACCAGGCTGACACGTTTTGGCGCATAAAAAACGGGTTCTTTATCTTCTGTTTGTACAGCTATTTCACTATTCATGTTTTTCTCCTCTTAACTTCCCAAGTTTTTAATTTTTCCCAATAAATGGGGAAGGGGAAATTTTGCGGTCAGCTTCACCACCTGCAAACCCAGCCTACCTGTTTTATTGAGATTAACCAAGTTTAACATAAATTCCGGATATTTCCGGAATTTATTCGAATTCGGTCTCCACTTCCTCGTCCTTGCCCCAATCTTCCATCTTTTCGATCTGGATATCTGTGAATAGACCAGCCTGCCGGGCGGCCACGCGGTAACGTTTGATCAGCTCCAGCAACGCCAGGAAAGTCACCACCACTTCCAGGCGGGTGGGTTGCTGACCGAGCAGGCTGCTAAAGCTGGTATTAGGATTCTGCCCCAGCCTATCGGCAATCAGGCTGATTTTCTCACGGATGGTAATGCGCGGCGCAGAGATGACTGTCCCCAGCGCCTGTTTGTCGGCTTCTTCGGAAAAGATGCTTTCGGCGGCTGCCAGCAGGTCTGCCAGGGTGATGTCGGACAGGTCCAGGCGGCCTTCGATTTTGAGTGGCGGGGCAACCCGAAGATAGGTTCGCTGGTGCTGCTCCACGCGCCCATCCAGCCAATTGGCCAATTCCTTGAAGCGTTTGTAGATCTGTAATTGGCGGGCCAGCTCCTCGCCGAGATCCTCTTCGCCGGGTTCCCGCACGGGTGGCCGGGGCAGCAGCGCCTCGGATTTGATCTGCAACAGTTTGGCTGCCATCACCAGGAAGGCTGAAATCTCGTCCGCCGGCACCTGCATCTGGTGGATGTAGGCCAGGTACTGGTCGGTCACCTGCGCCAGCGCGACAGAGGTAATGTCCAGCTCGGCATGCTCAATCAGCTGCAGCAGCAGATCGAGCGGCCCTGCGTAGACAGGGGTGGTGACGGTGTACCCGCCAGTCTGGTGTCCGGCAACATTCAGGTCCATGGCAGGCGGGATTATACCATTCCGTATGGATAGCCTTTCTTTAAAGGCAAACCCGACGAATCCTCCCGAGTTTAGACTTAAACGCGCGTCTTCAAGATCCAATCAGCCGCAGGTTGAGGCAGCTTTTCCAGGAATGTAGCAGCGTTGGCCATATACCCGATCGAGTAGCGTTTTTTAGGCGATTTCGCACCAAGCGCCTTCAGGATGACGGCGGCTACTTCGTCTGCCTCTGTCCGTTTTTTATCGAAGTCTGCCATTTCTTTGCCCCATTTCTGCAATGCCGGCTGATACAGCGCAATCCGCTCAGACGTTTCCTTTTGAAGCAGCCTATCAACTTCGGCGATGGTATTCAAACCCGCCGGGGTCTTGATCCCGCCGCAACGGATCATGATGACGGGTATTTGCCACTCTTTGAGTTCCAGGTCCAAAGTACGGGCTATGCAGTTCACTGCAAAATCGCAGGCATGGATGCTGGTTACGTAAAGGGTTGGGATGATTGCCGGGGTGGTGACCCACAGGATCCTGCCATGTTGCCTGCGTATCGTCGGAAGGAAAGCCTGAATCATCGCCACAGCTCCCAGGATGCGTGCTTCCAATTCCTTGCGCAACTGTTCCAGATCGATCAATTCAATCGGGGCAACGCTACCTGCGCCGGCGTTATTGATAAGCGCATACAGCCCTTTTTGCTTGCGCCGTTCCAGTTCAGCTGCCACAGTCTCTGCAACGGCAGGGATTTGTTCCAGCTTGGCCAGATCGAGCGGGCAAACGGGTATCAGGTTTGGCTCATGCAGGCTCCGCAGGGCTTCTGCGTCGGTCAGCTTGCGCACCGTGGCGAATACTGTAAAACCATGCTTTGCCAGCGTGATCGCCGTAGTTCGTCCGATGCCTGATGAGCAACCTGTGATCAAAACCCCTTCTCCTTCAGCGTGAAATCCATCCATTTGATGTGTGATCATTTCTTTCTCCTCTGTTTATTAATTGATCTTGCTTATAATTCAAAAGCTCTATTTTGTCAAACGATTGTTTAAATCATTTGTATAAAACAGTTGAAATAAATGGTTCTTTGAATTAAGTTCTCCTTGGTGTACAATTACTAACTATCCAAAAATATGGAAGGACCGCATTTTGAGAGCGGCCGGTGCAGCCGCACACTCTTAAAATACGACCTCCTCCTGAATTTTCGGATAGGCACATAGGTCAAGGACACAATATGGATAAGATAGCCCCAAGACAACTGATCCTCGAAGCGGTTGTAACTTGCATTGAAAAATATGGGATCGATAAGCTGACCACCCGCAAGATCGCTGAGGCGGCCGGCACGAATGTTGCCTCCATCAACTACTATTTCCGCACAAAGGATGCGCTGGTTAATGAAGCATTGTCCATGACGATTAACCACATGATGGAGGATGTAAGTGCCGCGATCGCAGATCGGCAGAGGCCTTTCCTGGTAGCCTTTGAAGATGTATTGTTTTATTTGCTGGAAGGTAATATTCGTTTTCCCGGGATTACCGCGGCTCACCTTTATGATGCAGTCTTTGAAAAGAAAACGGATACGCTTGGGCTGCGTGCGATCAACAAGTTGTTTGATGAAGTGGCGGCACGCGCCCTCCAGGAATATCCGCAAAAAGATCCTCAGATGCTGCGTTTCTTACTTTCCCAAATACTGGCATCAAGCTTGTTTATGATGCTCTCCCCAAATTTTTTCCAGTCAGTTGATTCCATCAAGATGAATGGTTCGGATGACTGCCGCTCCCTGGCCAGGCAATATACGCATATGGCAGCTTCGGCATTGAATTGAACATCCATTCCATCCCATTCATCTCCGTTTCTCTCTGATAGGATTGGTTCTTCAAATATATGCCTGATTTGATTTATCTAGATTATGCTGCCACCACACCAGTGGATGCACGCGTATTGGAAGCCATGCGGCCGTATTTCGCCGAAATGTTCGGGAATCCTTCCTCGGTCCACCGATATGGTCAACGCGCCGAGGCTGCCGTTGAAGCAGCGCGCGAGACGGTTGCGGCTGGATTGCATTGCCGCCCCGACGAGATTGTCTTTACTTCTTGCGGTAGCGAATCTGACAACCTGGCCATTCGAGGCGCGGCCATGGCGCGCATGAGCAGCACGGGCGCGAACCGGATCGTCACCTCGCGTGCCGAGCATCACGCCGTCAGTAAAACCGCTGAACAACTGGAGCGATATTACGGTTTCCAGGTGGATTGGCTGGAGACCGATGAATTCGGCGTGGTCGCGCCGGAAGCGGTCGAGCAGGCCCTCCGTCCAGAGACGGCCCTGGTCTCGGTGATGGCCGCCAACAACGAGATCGGCACGCTCAACCCGCTAGCGGAAATTGCTTCAATCTGCCGGGCACATGCGGTTCCTTTCCATTCCGACGCTGTCCAGGCGGCGGCTTACCAACCGTTGAACCTCCAGAGTCTGGGCGTGGATCTTCTTGCGCTGGGCGCCCATAAGTTTTATGGTCCCAAGGGCGTTGGGGCGCTGTATGTCCGCAAAGGCACCGCGCTCCTGCCGTCTCAAACCGGCGGCGGGCAGGAGCATGCGCTGCGGGCCGGCACCCAGAACGTGCCCTATATCGTGGGCTTTGCCGAGGCCTTCCGGCTGACCGTAGCCGAACGCGAGCAGCGCGCCGCCCAGGTCCTTCCATTGCGGGATCGCATCATCGGCCGCGTCCTGGAGGAGATCCCGGAGGCGCGCCTGACCGGCCATCAAGAATTGCGCCTGCCCAATCACGCCAGTTTTGCCTTTAAAAATATGGATGGCAACCTGCTGCTGACCCTGCTGGACGCAGCCGGGTTTGCCTGCTCGTCCGGCTCGGCCTGCAAAACCGGCAATCCTGAGCCCAGCGAAGTAATGGCGGCGATCGGCCTGCCGCCCGAGTGGGGCCTGGGTTCGTTGCGCGTCACGCTTGGCAAGGATTCAACCGCTGCTCAGGTCGAGTCCTTCCTGGATAATTTGCCCGGACTTGTGGAGAAGGCAAAATTCTTAACCGGAGATGAATTGGGATGAACGGAGATTTATGCCTAAAGTCGTCGTAGCCATGTCAGGCGGGGTGGATTCCTCGGTTGCAGCGGCCCTGCTCAAGCAGCAGGGCTATGATGTATCCGGGATGATGCTGCGTTTGTGGAGCGAACCCGGGCGGGAAGATTCCAACCGTTGCTGCACGCCTGACTCGATGGCGCAAGCACGCCGGGTGGCTGCCATCCTGGATATCCCATTCTATGCCGTGGATGTGAAAGAGATGTTTCGTTCCTCTGTGGTTCAGTCTTTCCTGGACGGCTATGCCCAGGGTCTGACACCCAACCCCTGCCTGGTCTGCAACCGGATGATCAAATGGGGCTTCTTGCTCGAGCATGCCCGGGCGCTGGGCGCCGATTACCTCGCCTCCGGCCATTACGCCCGCAAGCGCATGACCGGGGATGGCCGGGAAGAGCTGCTGCGCGCCGTGGACCATGCCAAGGACCAGAGCTACGTTTTACATGTATTGACTCAGGAGCGACTGGCGCAGGCCCTTTTTCCGGTGGGGGAATATTCCAAGCCTGAAATCCGCGCCCTGGCCCGTAACTTCAATTTGCCGACGGCCTCCCGCCCGGAAAGCCAGGATCTGTGCTTCCTGGCCGGGCAGGATTACCGTGATTTCATCCGCCACAACGCCCCCGGGATCGCCTGTCCTGGCCCCATCCTGGACCGCGCCGGGAAGCTACTGGGCCAACACACCGGGTTGGCGTACTACACCATTGGCCAACGCAAGGGTCTCGGAATTCCATCAAGTGTCCCCCTGTACGTACTGGCCAAGGATGCCGTCAATAACACCCTTATAGTCGGCCTCGAAGCCGAACTGGGCTCGCGCGAGTTGGCCGTATCGGAGGTTAACTGGATTGCCCGGAAAGCCCCGGCCGAACCGTTGCGCCTGCAGGTCAAGACCCGCTATACTGCCCGGGAAGCCTGGGCACAGGTAACGCCGCAAATGGGGGACCGCGTACAGGTTCTTTTCGAAAAGCCGCAACGTGATCTTACCCCGGGCCAGGCAGCGGTATTCTATGAAGGAGAAGTGGTACTTGGAGGCGGATTGATCCAATAATCTGCGCATAGCCGATTGCATAATTTATGATATAATATCCCAGGTGAGCGACTTATGACCATTCCAGCCATTATTTTCGGCGTTGTCCTTTCCTCAGCATACGGGACTGCTTTCCATTTTTGGAAAGGCGGCAGCCTGAATAAATTGATTTTATATGTAGTGCTGGCCTGGCTGGGATTCTGGACCGGCCATTTCATCGGAGGTTGGCTTAGTTGGAGTTTTGCCGCGGTCGGTCCGCTCAATACCGGCATGGCCACCCTTGGCAGCCTGATAGTCCTGGTAGCCGGGGACTGGCTGGGCCGCATCGAAGTCACCACCAAGTCGTAAAAAAGAAAATTCCTCCCCAGCGTGGGGAGGAATTTTTTAGGTTCAATTTTTAGGGGGATTACAGGGGTTTGACGTGCGCAGCCTGCAGGCCCTTGGGTCCCTGTTCGATCTCGAACTCGACCTGCTGGCCTTCCTGGAGGGTGCGGAACCCTTCGGACTCTATGGCGCTATAGTGGACGAAAACGTCCGGGCCACCTTCGCGTGCGAGGAAGCCGAAGCCCTTCGACGCATTGAACCATTTGACCGTACCGGTCACACGCTCTGCCATTTTATTGCTTCTCCTTACTGTGAACAAAAAAGAATAGGATGACGGTGTGCGGTATTCAGTGCGGACGAGGTGCTGCAACCATGTTAGCTTAAAAAGCGCCGGCCCCGTGGGTATTGCTCTTGGGCCGGCTTCCTGCGAATTCCAGCACGAACACGTACCACCAACAATTCACATTTTATCTGGGGGGTGAAATTCCGTCAAGACCTTAAAATCAGATTAAAACTCGATGAATATCATGTCATTCGCCCAAGAATTGCTTGTGCAAGCTGCTGGCTAACCAATTCCTTCAGCTTTTCCGCGCTGCCCAGATCCATTTTCGATTCCCGGAAGAGCAGGCAGGTGGTCAGCCTACCCTTGAAGGTATTTATACAGACCGTCCGCTCATGTTCCGATGCATTCACCAGATTGTAGAATGCCTCCAGCTCGAAGCGCCCGACCTTGACCGGAAGATCGATGCGTCCCAGGTTGGTGATGGAAAAATCGTAATTCACTGGTCGGTTGAAAAGAATCGGCACGACATCTTTGCGGTCTTTTTCTGGCAATTGGGAAAAAACTGCTCCGATTATCATGGGGACAAGAAAAAGGTTTTCGTCGCGGCTGGCCTGGTTCAGCTTCTCCTTGAATTCCCGTGTCGCCTGCCAGAAATTCCTCCGGGGTGCGCAGTTGACTTTTATCGTTGTGTTCGCCAGGTACAGGCCGGAAGTGTCCGGGATGTCCAGCCGTTCCCGCAGGCTGATCGGGCTGGAGGCGCTGTGTATCCAGGATTTCTGCCACTCCAACTGGATGGCCCGGGCCCGCAACCAGGCCACGCAGAGAGCGGCATGCACCGAAGTCTGCTCGGCTTTGCAACGCGCTACCAGCGCGGCTGTCTGCTCAACCGTCAACGTCTCAGTCAGGATGCATATGTGCTGGTCGGCCGGCAATGGCTGGGGTGGATTTTGTCCGGTAGATGGTAGCCAGCGGGCACGCATTTGCCGGAACCATACCCTCAAGCGGATTGCAGCCACAATTCCCTTTATCCTTAACAGCATAAGCCGGTTTTCCCGCACAGCCGCAGGGATCAGGTCGCGCGAGTTCGGTTGGCGTGGGATGGGCGCCAGTACCCGCCCGGGTTCGCCCAGCAGTTGCAAAAGATCCCGCATGACGTAAACCCCCGACATGCCGTCGCAAATGCCGTGATGGAACACGCTCACCAGGTCCGTTCGTGCTCCATCCAAGCGAAGCACGATAAAACGGGCGAAGGGACCCAGGCCTTGCGGGAAGGGGCTCAACAGTTCCTCTTTGACGGTTTTCTGCCAGTCCAACTCGCCACAGCCTGTCCGTTCCCGCACTAGGAAATGGGCGGCAAGTGGATCTTCCGGGCCCACTCCCGGGATCAGCGTTGTGTGTCTGGAACGAATTCCGTCCAGGGCTTGATCAAGTTCCGGAATGGAAAAATCCCCGTGGATTCGTGCCACCAAGGCGTGGTTCGAAACGAACGCTGGCTGCCGGATGCCTAGATTTTTGTTTTTTTCTGCTGGTTCGGTCATTCGCTCCCTTTGGTTACTAATTCGCCCGAGTGTATCACAGCCACACGTAATCTGGTGATTACCCGCATCTCTAGCGTCTCCATATGTTAGTAGTACAAGCCCTTGATAATGGCATCTTTGGGAGTGAAAAATAGGACCGAGCCAGCAAGAAAACTCTGATTTCTGTTAATTTCAAACTTTTTGGTAACCAGCGAATAGACAATATATTGACTTATTTTCGCATGCATCGTACAATAGACAATATACTGTCTAATATTTTGGAGAACGGAATGAACACTCCCAGATACCTGTTTTTACGCCAGCAGACCTACGCCACTCTATTCTCTCTAGCTAACAAGATCCAGGTGAAAGGCGACCAGCGCTTGAAGCACTTTACTGGCCGGCAAATGATGGCGATGATCGCCATCCTGCATCTGCCGGAGGGGAAAGCCTCGCTCAATAACATTGCCCGTAAGCTGGGAACCACCAAGCAGAGCGCCAAGCAACTGGTCACATTGATCGAAAAGAACGGCTACGTTGTTACCGTCCCCAGCCAACAGGACAGGCGGGCCCTCAACGTGGTCATCACCCCGGCCGCTTATCAGGCCCTGGAGGAGGACAACAATGCAGGCCTGCGTTTCTTCGAGGACCTGTTCCACGAGTTCAGCCAGGCGGAAATGGAAACCCTGTGGGCCTTGCTGAAGAAATTGTACCGTTTCGATGGCGAAGAACAGGATGGCTTCGAAGAGGAAGCCGATTACCGTCAGCTTTGAGAATGGAGGAGCACAAAATGAAACTGGACATAACTCCCCTGGCGGCCTTATGCGACCAGAAGGTCGAGGTGCGTATTACCGGGCTTTCGCCCTGCGGGAAAGTCAAGATCAGCGCTTCGATGCGCCTGCCCTGGGCCAAAAGTGTTCTATATGAATCGGCAGCGTGGTTCACGGCGGATGCAGAAGGACGCGTGGATTGCTCCCGGCAGTGCCCCGAATCCGGTTCCTATGATTTTGCCGACAGCATGGGGTTGATCGTCTCGATGACGAGCCAGGATCCACATGCTATGGAAAAGGTTTCCCGTACCATTTCTATTGAGGAAAACCTGTTCATCGATATCGTTGCCGAGAGCGGGCAGGACCAGGCCAGCGTGCGTCTGGAACGCTGGTTCAAGGCGCCTGATATTCAGCACCTGTGCATTAGCGATGATTTTGCGGGCGAGTTTTACCATGCCGACCTCCCCGGCCGCCAGACCATCCTCTTCCTGGGCGGCTCGGGCAGCAACCTGGCGGTCAACGCGCTAATCGCCGCCCCGCTGGCATCGCATGGCTTCAACGTGCTCTCCGTGGCCTACTTCGGTGAGAAAGGTCTGCCATCCCAACTCTCGGGTATCCCGCTCGAATATTTCGAGCGGGTCTTTTCCTGGCTGGAAAAGAATCCCTTCACCGCTGGCAGGCAGATTCTGGTGCTGGGCATGTCAAAAGGCGCTGAGCTGGCGCTCCTCCTGGCCTCGCGGTACCCGTTCATCAAAAAGGTGGCTACGTGGGCCCCCCATGCATACAGCTTCCAGGGGATCGCTTACAAGGATGAGTCATCCTGGACCTATCAGGGCAAGCCCATCCCCTATATTCATGCCCCAAATCGCTGGGTCTTTGCCGAAATGCTGCAGGGCATGGTAAGGAATGAGCCGTTCCACTTCACCCCCGTCTACCGTAAGGCGCTGGCGCAGGCCACAAATCGCGCCGAAGCGCGCATCCGCGTGGAAGATGCCCAGGCCGACCTGCTGCTGGTGACCAGCACCGACTGCGGTATGTGGAATACGTACGAAGGCAGCCTGGAAATCATGGATACCTTGAAAAAACAGAATTACTCGCATTACTACGATCTGGTGGTATACGAAAATGCTGGCGAACCGTACTTGGTGCCCTACGTCATCCCGCTCAGCCATTCATCGGTCAAGATGGCCCCTCGGCTGATACTTTCTATGGGCGGAACACTGGAAGGGAACGCCCGGGCGCAAGCCGGCGCGTGGCAAGAAGCCCTCGCGTTCTTTGGCCGAGAAGAGAAACAATTCCAAATTGATCGGTGATTACCTAAAAGTCTGAAAATGACGGAGGCCTGAGTTTTCTCACTGGCTTAAGCCTGTTTTTCACTCCCAAGGATGCCGCTTTCAAGGGCTTGTGCTCCCCAAAATATGGGGATGCTAGAGATGTGGGTAATCGCCAGCATGTAATCCGTTGCTATTTTCATGATAATATTATTGAGCGTACCGTGACCTTATTTAGACACACGTGCGCCTGCCTGCACCAGCCTGTCCTGCACGGACAGTCCAGGGTACTGCAGGTACAGGTGCGGCACGGTGCAGGCAAAGAATACAACGTACACAAAGGTTAAATAAAAAATTGTTTTTTTCTTTGTGTTCCGTCGTGACCTTTGTGTTAAGATATTTTTTAAAGGAAAGGACCATTTATATGCAACCGAGAATCGAATCATTTCTTTCCGCCCGCCTGCACCTCTCCCCGCAGCTCGTCGGGGACCGCATCTACTTTGTCAGCAATATGTCCGGGCGCTTGAGCCTGTACGGCATGTATTATGGCGGCTCGCTACCCGAGCCGCTCCTGCCGCCGCATCTCGCCTTGCAGAACCCGGAATTGATCGGCGGGCATTCGTTTTTTGTCTTTCCGCTCCTGGATAAAATCCTGGTCATGCTTGACCACGATGGCGATGAGAATTACCAGCCCATGTTGATTCCCCTTGATGGTGGCTTCCCCGAACCTGCTTTTGATAATTTCTTTAAAAATCACCGTGTTCATTTGAACGAATGCGACATCGATAAGAATATCGTCTATTTCAATGCCGAACGGCGTGATGCACCCATCCAGGAAGCCTACCGCGGCAATTTGCGCAGTGGGCAGCTTGAAAAGCTGGCCGAATCCGAGTGGGGCGCGTACCCCTCCGGTTATGTGGAAGATCATTCCAAAGTCTTTATAGCGGATGGGTACACCATGGGGGATAGTGTCCTGTACCTGCTGGAGAATGGTCGGAAGAGCCTGTTGCTGGGCAAACCGCTCGACCAGCGCCAGCCTGGTGAAACAGTTCCTTTGAATGGACTGGGAGCGGCCGAGTTCACGCCTGGCGGGAAGGCCGCCCTGGTGACCACGGCCATGTTCGACGATAAGTACAGTCTGGGCCTGATCGAATTCGCCCGGCCCGGGGAAGTTCAGCCGGTCAAACTGGATGGCCTCGTTCACACCGGGGTGGGCGAATTAGCGGCATTCTCCCACCTCAAGGGTACCCACTATGCCGTCCAATTTAATATCGATGGTTGTTCCTGGCTCTATGAGGGGATTTTCAACGAAGAGAAATTGCTCATGTCGCTCAGGCATATCATCGTAGGCGATGGCGATCTGACTGCTGGCGTGTTGGAACATTATTACTATGATAAGGCCGGCGATCGCTTCGTGCTGTCGTTCTCCACCGCCACCAGCCCCACCCAGATCTATACTGTCGAGGCCAAGGACCGCCTGACCATTGTGATGCATACTGAAGAACGCATCCTGGGCATCCCCGATAGCCAGCTTTCCCAGGGAGAAGATGCTTCATTTGTCTCCTTTGATGACACACGCGTCTCGGCACGTTTATACCTGCCGGCCGAGTCGCTTGGTTTTACGGGCCCGCGCCCACTGGTCTATTACATCCACGGCGGCCCGCAGGGCCAGGAGCGTCCGGACTTTTCCTGGTTCTCGATGCCGCTGATCCAGTACCTGACCTTGCGCGGCTTTGCTGTCTTTGTGCCGAACGTGCGCGGTTCCACCGGTTACGGCCTGGATTACACCAAGCAGGTCGACCAGGATTGGGGCGGGCAGGACCGCCTGGACCATGTGCATGCCATGACGAAGGTGCTGCCGAAGGATAAACGCCTGGATCTCAAACGTGCTGCTGTGGTGGGTCGCTCCTATGGCGGCTATATGACTTTGACCATGGCCGGCCGCCACCCGGAGCTGTGGTCGGCTGCCTGCGATATGTTCGGCCCCTATGATTTACTGACCTTCTCTGACCGCATCCCTGAAACCTGGAAGCCCTATTACCGCATCGCCCTGGCCGACCCTGCCACCGCCGATGGGCATGCTTTCCTGAAGGAGAGGTCCCCGAAGACCTACCTGGGCGCCCTGGCCTGCCCGATGCTGGTCATCCAGGGCCGCAACGACCCGCGCGTGGTGGCGAAAGAATCCGAGGAATTAGTGGCTGACCTGAAGAAAAAAGGCAAGGATATTGAGATCCTGCTGTTCGAAGACGAAGGCCACGATGTCCTGAAATACGCCAACCGGGTAACATGCTACAATGCCATTGCAGATTACTTTGTGAAGTACTTAAAGCCATAAAAGATTTCAAACACAAAGGACACGAAGAACACGATGGCTTTAAAACCATTGGAAATTCCTTCGTTACCTTTGTGACCTTTGTGCAAGAAGGTATGAATGCCCTGGAATTTGAATACCACGCACTCTCAGCCCGGTGACCTGGCTCTTTTAGTCGGTTTGAGGCACAAGCACTTCATCTTTCCACTCCTGCCCGGGGGGTCGTTCCATACCCATCGCGGCATTTTGTACCATGATGAACTGATTGGTAAGCCCTGGGGCAGCCAGGTTTTCAGCCACCAGGGCAGCCCGTTCTTTATCCTGCAACCCTCTCTGGCGGACCTGCTGCAGGATCTGAAGCGCAGCACCCAGATCATGTATCCCAAGGATATTGGTTTCATCCTCACCAGCATGTCGGTCGGCCCCGGCCAGACGGTGCTTGAAGCTGGCACCGGTTCCGGTTCCATGTGCGTAGCGCTGGCCTACGCAGTCGGTCCGCAGGGCCATGTGGTCACGTATGAACGTCGTCCGGAGTTTCAGGCCCTGGCGCGTAAGAACCTCGAGCGGCTCGGATTGGACGGGCGGGTCGATTTCAAGCTTGGCGATATCGCCGAAGGTTTTGCTGAGACGAATGTGGATGCGCTCTTCCTGGATGTGCCCAACCCGTGGGATTACGCCCGCCAGGTGCGTTCGGCCCTCAAGCCAGGCGGCTTCTTCTGCAACCTGGTGCCCACTTTCAACCAGATCGAAAAATTATTATATGCCCTGCGGCGTGAGCATTTTGCCTTTATCGAAGTGTGCGAGTTGCTGATGCGTTATTACAAGCCCGAGCCCACCCGCCTGCGTCCCACTGACCGCATGATCGCCCATACCGGATACCTGACCTTCGCCCGCCGCATTGAGCCCAGCGAAGATCCGCGCGCCCATATCCTGCTAGAAGAGCAGGGCGGGTTGGTGGAGCAAGAAGATCCGTCGCTATCTGAAGATGCTCCGGTATGAAATAATATCATAACGGAGATGATCTAATGAATACAAGTAAAATCGGAATCACAATTAACAAGAACCTGCTTTTGCAATTGGACCGTCTAGTCAGTCAACAACGCTTCCCTAATCGCAGCCAAGCCATCCAGGAGGCAGTACGTGAAAAGCTCAGTCGCATGCAAAGCAACCGCCTGGCGCGCGAATCTGCCAAGTTAAATCCGCAATTTGAGCAGAAGCTGGCCGATGAAGGTCTGTCCTCTGAAGTAGAAGCATGGCCCGAATATTAAGAGAGGATATTCTGTGGGCCGAGTTGAATCCAACTCACCGACAGAAACGGGCTGGGTTACGCCCGGTTTTGGTCAGCAGCCGGGATGTGTTTAACGAGCGTTTGGAGACTGTCATTGCCATGGTCATTACAAGCCAACCGCAGATGGCTGGCTTTCCGCTCACGCTTGAACTTCAGAATATGGGTTTGCCAGAGCAATCCTGGGTGAAAATCAGCCAGATCCGGACGCTCTCCGTGGAACGGATGGGAAAAAAGATTGCCCATCTTCCGCCTGAAATCCTGGATCAGATCATCGAGGGGTTAACGAAATCGTGGGTTAACCGAAAAAATTGCTCTGCGGGGAAACACATCTTGATTAAACATTGTCAAGCGATTATTGGATTGCCACCCCAGTCTGTCCCTTTTCAATTATCGAAATCCCAATTCCCAATAACATCTCTCCAATGGTAAAATTTCCCGCCAATCCATTTTCCCAGGAATCCTATGAATTACTCCGAAACCATCGCTACCCAACTACACGTTAAAGCCTCCCAGGTGGAGGCCACCATCCATCTGCTCGACGAGGGCAACACAGTTCCATTTATCTCCCGCTACCGCAAAGAAATGACCGGCACACTGGATGATGAGCAGGTGCGCATCATCGCCGATGAAATCGTCCGCCTGCGCGGCATCGACGAACGCCGCCTGGCCATCCTGAAATCCATTGAAGAACAGGGCAAACTGACCGAGGAACTCAAAACAGCCATTGATGCGGCCGGCACGATGACTGCCCTGGAGGATCTGTACGCACCCTACAAACCCAAACGCCGCACACGTGCCATGATCGCCCGTGAAAAGGGCCTGGAAGGGTTGGCGCAGCACATTCTTAAGCAGCCATTGACCCGGCGCAATATCGAAGACATTGTCAAAGAGTCATATCTGAATGAACAGGTGACTTCTGTGGATGAAGCCCTGCAAGGCGCGCGTGATATCGTTGCCGAAACCATCAGCGACAACGCCAATGTGCGCAGCGTCACGCGTGAAAAGGCCCTGAAATTTGCCATGCTGGTTGCCGAAAAAGTAGCAGACGCCGTGGACGAGAAGCGCGTCTACGAATCATATTATGCCTTCGAAGGCCGGGTCGACCGGCTGCAGCCGCACCAGATCCTGGCGCTTAACCGTGGCGAGAAGGAAGGCGTGCTCAAGGTGCGCGTGGAAATGGATGAAAGCGACTGGCACGAATCCATCGCCGCTGAGTTCCAGGAGGATATCCTCTCGCCTTTCTCTGACCAGCTCAGCCTGGCCATCGAAGATTCAGCCGCCCGCCTGCTGCTTCCATCCATCGAACGGGACGTGCGGCGGGAACTGGGCGAAAAGGCGGATGGTCACGCCATTAATGTTTTTGCCACCAACTTGCGCGCCCTGCTATCCCAACCGCCATTGGCCGGCCAGACCGTGCTGGGCCTCGATCCGGGCTTCCGCACCGGCACCAAGGTGGCCGTGGTGGATCCCACCGGCAAGCTGCTGGATACCGGCACCATTTACCCGCATGAACCTAAAAACGACTGGGTCGGGGCGCTGACCACGCTCGAAGATATGGTTAACCGCCATCATGTCACCCTGATCACGATCGGCAACGGCACAGCCTCGCGCGAGACCGAGAAATTGGCGGCCGAATTGACGCGCGGCCACGCCGAAACGACCAAGTACCTGATCGTGAACGAAGCCGGCGCCTCCGTCTACTCGGCTTCTGCCCTGGCCCGGCAGGAATTCCCGACCCTGGATGTGTCGATCCGTGGGGCTGTTTCCATCGCCCGGCGCGCCCAGGACCCGCTGGCTGAATTAGTCAAGATCGATCCCAAGTCGATTGGCGTCGGCATGTACCAGCATGATGTGGACCAATCGGCCCTCGAACATTCACTGGATGGGGTGGTGGAGAGCGTGGTTAATGCCGTGGGCGTGGATGTAAATACCGCCTCGTCGGCTCTGCTGACCCACGTGGCCGGCGTTGGCCCGAAACTGGCAACTTCCATCGTTGCCTTCCGGGATGCCAACGGCGCCTTTCATTCACGTAATGAGCTGCGTAGCGTTTCCGGGCTGGGCCCGAAAGCCTACGAACAATCCGCCGGGTTCATGCGCATCCGAGAGGGCACCAATCCGTTGGATGCTTCCGCCATCCACCCCGAATCGTATACCATCGCCGAAGCTGTCCTGGAGCGCGCCGGGCTTTCACCGGCAGCGCCCATCCAGACCCGCAAACCGGCCCTGGATGCACTGGTGGCGAAGACCCGGCCTGAAAAACTTGCCGCCGAATTGGGCTGCGGCCTGCCAACATTAAAGGATATCCTCGAGCAATTGGTACGACCGGGCCGGGACCCGCGCGCCGATACACCTGCGCCGATCCTGCGCTCGGATGTGCTCAAGGCGGAAGATTTGCTGGTTGGCATGGAACTAAAGGGTACCGTCCGAAATGTGGTGGATTTTGGTGCATTCGTGGATATTGGCGTCAAGCACGATGGTCTGCTGCACAAATCGCAGATCCCGCATGGCACCCTGCTCAAGGTGGGCGATATCATCGATCTGGAGATCTTGAAGATCGAGACCGAACGTGGGCGGATCAGTTTGGGGTGGGCATCTTCCCTTAAAAGCGGGACGAAAAAACAATAAACTCAAAGTGCTAAAAAGTGCTACTCACCTGCCAGGCGCGTAGCACTTCACTTTGGCAAGAGCGCCTGCTCAAGGGAAACGAATAGGAGTTCATGATATAATAATAATGTATATCATGAAAGGATATCGATATGCCTAATGCCAGGAGTCCGGTTCAAATCTATCTGGATGAACGCCAGAACCAAGCATTGCGACGGCTGGCCAAAGAGAAAAATATTTCCGTTTCCGAACTGGTCCGGCGTGGGATTGATTTGTTGTTGCGACAAGTGCCTGCCGATCATGACCCGGCCTATCAAATGATCGGCCTGGGTGCTTCGGGTGTGGCAAATATCGCCGAAAAGCACGATGAATATCTGGCCGAGGAAATAGCGAAAGAAGGAAAGTAATGCCAGGACGTGTATTTGTGGATACCAGCGCCTGGCTGGCAGTGATAGACAGCAGCGATGTTCATCATGCCGAAGCAGCCAGAATTTACACAGGCCTGCTCAACAGCCAGACCAGCCTGGTTGTTACGATCCTGGTGATTGCCGAGACCCAGATCTGGCTCAGGCGGCGCCTGGGAGCTAATGCCGCGTTGACGTTCCTGAAAAACATTAATGAAAGCCCGCGAATCGAAATAGTGTATGTGGATGCGAGTTTGGAGAAGAAAGCCAAGCAGATCCTGCGTCAATACGCTGACCAGGATTTCAGCCTGACAGACGCACTAAGCTTTGCTTGGATGAAAGAGGCGGGGCTGTCCGATGTCTTTGCATATGACCAGCATTTTGCCATCGCAGGATTTTACCTTGTAACCGAATAGAGTCTGTGTAGCTGTAAATTTCCTGGATGCGGGAAGAAGCAGTTGGGATAAGTTGAAAGGATGAAGTGAAAGATATCTTCGCATCAGCCTTCGCTGTTCGAAGAAGCAATAGTATGCAAGAGACCGGGTCGATGCCAGGCCTCTTTTTTTATGCTGATTTAAAAGCTTTCAGGAAGGCCTGCCCTTGCTCCATCGTTAGCGTCTCATTGACAATATGCAGCAGGAAGCCTTTGCCACCCAGTTCCTTCTTGATGGTGAGTGCACCCTGGGTTGTAACGAAGACCTGCACCATTTTGCCGGCTGCCCGGATGCGTTGCAGCAGTTCCGGCCAGGCTTCCGCCATGGGGCTGCCATCCCCGGGCTGCCACTGGACACCACGCAACCGCTTAATCGACAACAGCTGGTCGAGGTGGGCCAGTTCGCCTTTGCCATCCAGGTGATAGAAGCCATAATCCAGCGCGGCGCAGCAAGCCGTCAGGTCCGGCAGCACAAAGCGCCTGAACATGCGCGGCGAAATCATGTAGGAAAAGTCACATTGCAGCATGTAGCCTGTGCCGGGTGACCACACCGGACCCCAGCAGGCGCAGCCGCGTCCATTGGAGGATGTGATCTGGTAAAGTTCTGCGTAGTAGCGTAGCCACAAGCTGGTGATCTCCCGTGCCAACCGTTCCACCTGTTCAGGTGCATCGCTCAGGTCGAAGAGCAGGCGCTGCGAGCCGCGCAGACTGGCCAGGATATCCAGGTTGCCGCCGATATCGGTGGTACCAACCAGTACCTGCCTGCCCCAGCACTCCACTGCCCGGCGGGTCATCTCTTGAACGCGTAGCCACCAAGGATTGCCTGGGTCATAGACCGGGTGAATATCGGCCAGAGACTGGACGGCTTCCATGGGCCAGAACCAGGTGGTATCCGGCGTATAACTGAGGCGGGAACCCAGGAAGGCTGCCATTGTCCCTGGCCCGTAATTGACCCACCACTTTGGATAGGCATCCCCCAGCCAATGGGTGGCCTCCAGGATGCGCTGGGCATTGTCCAGTACCTGGTCGACCGGCGTATCCAGCCCCCATTTACTCAGGTGACTCCAGTCGTGAGCCGGATCTGGCTCGGTAATCTCCAGGGTGAGCAGTGGGCGCTCCAGCTCCCCGGCCCACCAGGAGTTCCAATCCCGTTCGATGCGCTGCCAGTCCTCTTCAGTAAAGCGGATTGCGATGGACATGTGTTTCCTTCTTTAGTAAAAATGTCAGGAAATCGTAGTAACGACTTTAGTAGCTCTGTTGAAAAGAACAGAAAACCTTATTTGTTTGTCGTTGCCTGCGCCAGGACCGCAAATACAAGTGCGAGCCGCATGTTCGTGGCGGCGCCCCAATCCCCCCTCGCGGAGAGGGAGACTGCTTCAGCGAAGATACACCGTCTCGCAGCGAAACATCGGGAGTGTTTGCAACGGAGCAACTTTCGTCTTTTAGAATAAGCGACACCGCTATCCTGCGGCCGATGCAGGAAACCCGTACCTACAGGCTGGCCTCATGAGTAGATCTGCCAGCCCTTGGGGTAATGGTTCTTGAGGATACCCTGTACCCGTTTGCCCCAGCCCAGCGGCCAGCCATCCACTGTCACCAATGTCCAGCCGGGCGTACCCACCGAAGGAATGGTTTCGCCGCTTAAAAATGCCTGTAGGGGTGAACGGCGTTCGCGCGTTTCCGCCGACGGCAGGTTCAGCACGTTTTTTGCCTGTTCGGGCTTCAAGAACAACGCCAGCGGGTGGGCCGGTTCGAAACGTTCCTTCTTGAATGTCCCCAGCCAGACGCCCGGATGAAGCACGCGTAGATTCCCAAAATCGGGCAGTTCGTCGGGGATGAAATACAGCCGCTCCGCCCGCACGCGCAGCCTGCCTGCCGGGAAATCGACCGCCAACACTTCCCCGGCGAACTCCTGCCATAATCGCTGTTGCGCCGCTGATGGGCTCGCCAGCCGGTTGTTGCTCCAATCCTTTACAGAGTCTGTTGAAGAACTCCGCCTCAGCAGGCAAACGAAATGCCCGTCTCCGTTCACCCTGTGCGGGAACAGCCGTACCGCGCCCCGCAAGTCTTCTTTTGTTTCTTGTTTTTTGTTTTCGATTACCCAATCTGGCCTTCCCGGCGCGAACCCCACCAATTGCGGCAGTTCCACCACCTCGAATTGCCCTGCTCCGTTTTCATCTGTGAATCCGTGAAGCAGTCCGTTGATCACCGCTTCATCTTCTTCCGGCGCAAAGGTGCAGGTGGAATACAACAGGTATCCTCCCGGCCTGACCAGTTTGGCGGCCACACGCAGGATGTTGCGCTGGCGGATGGCGCATCCGGCTACCATTTCGGGTGACCAATCCCGACGTGCGCCCATATCCTTGCGGAACATGCCTTCTCCCGAGCAAGGTGCATCCACCAGGACGCGGTCGAAGAACGCGCCAAAGTGGTCCGCCAATCGTTCGGGCGTTTCGTTGGTAATGACCACATTTCCAGCGCCCCACCGTTCCACGTTGACGGCCAGGTGCCCGATGCGTTTGTCCTTGATCTCGTTGGCTACCAGCAAGCCCTGACCACCCATCAGTGCAGCCAGGGCAGTTGTCTTTCCACCGGGAGCCGCCGCCAGGTCCAGCACGCGCATGCTCTTGGCGGATGTATGCTGAAGGGAATTGGAGCCTGCTTGTTGGTCGAAGGGTGCGCTCATTAACAGTTCAGCCGGCGACATGGCCGAAGGGTCTTGCAGATAGTACAGCCCGGCTAAATGGTAGGGATGCTTGCCAAAGGAGAAGTCAGAAGTCGGAATGGTGAAGGCAGAGTCACACCAGGGAACCGCCTCTCCCAATGCAAAGGGCGAGATCGTTTGGAATTGCGCCGGGTTGATTTTGAGCGTATTAACGCGTAATGCGCTGACCGGGCTTTGCTCCAGCGCCGCGGCAAAAGCAGCATACTCGTCGCCGAGCAGGCGCTGCATGCGTTCGAGGAATTGGGCCGGGATGGGTTGGATCGATTTGGGTGACATTCATGCAATTATAAGGCACGGCCCCTGAAAAGGCTTATTTTCTCAGCCGACCCTTTTTGGACAGGTTGATTTTCCCGCGTCAACGGAAATTTTTTACCACAAAGGTCAAAAAATTTCCCGAAGGAAAGCTTTTCTGTTCTGCTTTGTGTGTCTTCGTGTTCTTCGTGGTGAAGATTTTTTATTTTTCCTTTTCGCAAAGGTATAATCAATGCCGATGGAAAAGACCCTCCCCGCAAAAGCGAAAGGAAAAAGCTGGTACGAAAGAGTACCCAAGGTGGAATTGCACCTGCACCTGGAAGGCGCCATCCCCTATGAAGTTTTATGGGAACTCGTCCAAAAATATGGCGGCGACCCGCAGGTTCCAGACCGGGCGGCTTTGCTGCGTAAATTCGCGTATAAGGATTTTCCGCATTTCATCGAAACCTGGATCTGGATGGTCCAGTTCCTGCGCGAGTACGATGATTTCACCTTTTTTACCGAGGCAGTGGCGCGTGATCTGGCCAGCCAGAACATCCGCTATGCTGAGGTTTTCTATTCCCCGCCGGATTTCATGCGGCGCGGCCTTCAGCTCCAGCGCCTGACCGAAGCCATCCGTACCGGCCTGGATCGTGTCCCGGAGATCGAGATCGCTTTGATCGCCGACTTGGTGCGAGATCATGGCCCGGAAAATGCGGCGGTCGCCCTGGCACAGCTCAACGAGGTGCGGGAACTGGGCGTGATCGGAATTGGCCTGGGTGGGTCTGAACAGCGCTTCCCACCCGAACCATTTGAAGAAGTGTATGCAGAAGCCCGGCGGCTGGGTTTTCATGTCACCGCGCACGCCGGGGAAGCCGCCGGGCCGGAAAGCATCTGGGGCGCCATTCGTTCACTGAATGTCGAACGGATCGGGCATGGCATGCGTGCAAGTGAGGATGAAGCGCTGCAGGCTTATCTGGCAGAGACGCAGCTGCCGCTGGAATTGTGCCCGCTCTCGAACGTCCGTACCGGGGTAGTGAAATCAATCGAGGGTCATCCGGCCCACAAATTGTTCGAGCGCGGTCTTTTTATCACCATCAATAGTGATGATCCGAAGATGTTTGGGAATAGCCTGGCGCAGGAATATTGCCTGCTTGAAGAACGCCTGGGCTTTTCCCGTCCGGAACTGCGCAGCCTGATCCTGAACGCCATTTCCGCCTCCTGGTTATCGTCTGAACGGAAAACGGAAATGTCAGCGGCCTTTTGCGCCGCCCCGGCTTGGCTGGAAAATTAAGCATTTATCCGAAAATTATAGAAGAACCACATTTTGAGTGAGTGCGGTCGCGAAGCACACCCGAAGGATGCGAACCCGCACACACATAAAATGAATTATCGATAGATTCTAGTAGAGAGAGAAAATGCGAATCGAAGACTTGAACTGGATGGATGTGGAAGAATACCTCAAACGCGATGATCGCTTGATCCTGGTGGTCGGAGCCTGCGAGCAGCATGGCTACCTGTCGCTGCTGTCAGATGTGAAAATCCCCCTGGCGCTGGCGGATGCGTCTGCACAGCAGACCGGTGTTCTGGTGGCTCCGCCCGTAAACTTCGGATCCAGCGCCTATTTCCTGGGCTATCCCGGCACCCTCAGCCTGCGCCTTTCCACCCTGATGGATCTTACAGAAGATATCCTTCGCTCCGCCTTCGGACAGGGTTTCAAGCGCATCCTTGTTCTGAACGGGCATGGCGGGAATAATGGCGTTAAGATGCGCCTGGGGGAACTGGCCAACCAGCTCCCCGGCCTGAAGCTTCAGTGGTACGCCTGGTGGCTGTCCCAAAGTGTAGAAGAAGTTGCCATGCGGCATAAAGTCAAACCCTCGCATGCCAACTGGCTGGAAGCGTTTCCCTTCACCCATGTGGCGGACCTGCCGGAAGGCGAGAAGGTTCCCCCGCAGGTTCCCTCGGATATCATGGATGCCAAAACCGCCCGGGAAGTCTATGGGGATGGCTCTTTTGGCGGGCGCTACCAGGTCGCGCCGGAGATCATGCAGGAAATGTTTGCCGCCTGCCTGGCGGATATTTTACAAATGCTGAAGTTCGAATCATAGGTACTGAGGCTTTCTGCACAGATCCCCGGGTTCTTTAAAAACTCGGAGAACTTCAAAGAAGGTTAACCACCCTTATCGTTCCGCGATAAATGCAAGCGCCTCTGCCAGGCAACCCTGGTAGCCGGGATCATCTTTGGTCGCATCGATGCGGAGGATTCGGTCAGGTTCCAGGCCCTCCAGCCATTCATTCAAAAAGGTTTCGCTGGCTTGCAGATCATCCCGAGTGGCGATTTCGAGCTTGCGCCCACGGCGGGTAAAGCGTTCCATTACCACTTCCCGGGGAGCAGTCAGCCACAGAATGCCCTCGGGCGGTGGTTGCGCTGAACGAATCTGGGTATACAGCCTTTCGCATAGCTGAAATTCTGACACCGAGAGTAATCCTTTTCGCTGGAAAAGCCGTGTGAAAACAAAAAAATCCATCTCCAGCCCACCATCCTGCAACCCAGTCCTGGCATCTGCACGGATCAGGCGCTCCTGTTCGGCGCGCAGCAGCAGGTAATCGATCTGGTTGGCCAGCGCGAAACCTCGGTCGTTCTTGAAAAGAGCCTGGAAGGGGCGGGCGATGTGTTCCTCCAGGCCGGTCGCAAAATCTCCCGCCGCGTACAAGGCCTCTGTCAGGGTGGTTTTCCCAACCCCGCTGTTGCCAACCACGACAATTAGTTTGCCCATCGGTCTGGTAAAGCTTTGACACTATCCGAAAATTCAGGAGGATTACGCATTTTGAGATTGTGCGGTGAAGCCGCACAATCTCAAAATGCGGTACTTCTATATTATTTTCGTTTAGATTCTTAGGCTGCCTGGATGCCTTTCAATGCGGCAATCTCACCGGAATGGATTAAAGTGTGATTGACCACGATGGTGAAAATGGTCGCCAGGCTGCGATCCCCACGTGCGGTTTTCACCACTCGATCGAGATCGCCCGTCGTCAGGCTGTTCAGATAAGCTTCCGTGGCGGCCCGAACCACCTGCTGGTACGCCAATATAGGCTCCAGGGCCAAAGTCATATTTTTAACCTCCTCCCAGCCGCCGCTGTAACCGGGGGGGACCTTCACGCCGGTTTTTTCAGCCCAGCCGCCTTCATCCCACAGCTTTGGTTTTCCCTGCATTTGCGTTTGTACGAAGGCATCTTCCGAGTTCAGGAAGTGTACAAAAATTGCGCTGATCGGGTTGGCGCTTCCGGGCGGTGTCCAGTTGAACTGCTCAACCGTCATATCTTTCATGGATTCGTCAGTCTGGCGACGCACAGCCGCCAGCAATTGCCGGATAAATTCAATGGTATCCATAATTTACTCCTTGAGGTTGGTTTGGATAAGTTATTTTACTCTTGTTTCAAAAAGAAACCTAATCCTTGGGTTCTGGTTCCCGCCGGTCAGGTTCTCAATTTCCCAGGAACATCCATCGTCTTGCCCGTCCCATGCATTTTGCGGTGAAGGTTCCCGGGAAGGGTTATAGATTTTCCAAAAACCCTCGGGACGCTCTTGGCCTTGCGCTTATTTATTTTACGCGCGTCAGCACGATCACCGGGATGATACGTGTGGTCTTTAGCTGGTACTCGGCAAAGCCGGGCATCATTCCTACCATCTGGTTGTACAAACGACTTCGTTCCGGTTCGGTCGCAACGGTTGCTCGGGCCTGAAACTCTTCGGTACCGGTTTCCACTGTAACCAGCGGATGAGCCAGCAGGTTGTAGTACCAATCCGGGTTGGTGGGGGCGCCGCCTTTGGATGCGATGATTACCATGCGATCCCCATCGCGGATGCAGGCTACCGGATTAATGCGCGGTTCCCCGCTTTTGGCCCCTACGGTGTGCAGGAGCAGCAGCGATCTGCCGGCGAACGCGCCTCCCACTTTGCCGGCGTTAGCTCGAAACTCATTAATGATCCCCAGGTTACGTTCATTTAGTGGATTACTCATTTGAATCTCCTTATAATTCAATCAAAATTGAAGCTCGTGACCGGCTCACATAACGTTTTGTCTATGAACCAATCATTAGACACATCTACCACGGTGAAAGTGGCAAGACTCTTCTCATTCTATCGCTATTTCTGTAAATTGCACCTGGGAGCGATGGATGCTACTGGTTGATGAGTTTTGGCATCCAAAGTAAATATGAATATTGAAATCCAACCATATCGCCTTGCGAAACTTTTCCTTTGTACTGATCTGAATTTTAGTTAGGAGCAAAGTTTGTGGCCATGATCTTGGAAGGCGATATAACCCCTAAATGTACTATAAGCAGAGGGAATGGGAAGGGTTATAATTTTTATATAGATTCAATATTCGACACTTTATTGGTTGAAAGCCTTATCAGTAGCATTTTACGGAGAGACCTCATGAATACAATTCATAAATCCCAGCTTGGCCTGGCCGGAGCGCTGCTGGGGTTGGCATTGGTGGCTTGCACCTCTGGCGCGAGCATCCCCACTCCGACCGGCACTCTCTTTCCGACCTTTCCACCTCCGCCGACCCTCGTACCTACTACTACACCACCCACATCAACGGAGGCGCCAACTGCCACTCTGCAGTCCGAGCTGGCAGGCAACTGGCAGAACGGGAATGTCATTTTCACGATCGAAAAGAAAAACGACCAATACGCAGTTACGGCGATCAACGCGGCTGGGCCGGGCAAGCGAACGCTGATCCGTCAGGCCTGGGATGGCAGCGGACTGACCTGGACCTACCAGTACGCAGATGGCCTGGGCGGTTGGTCGATCACATATGCTACCAAAGCTCTGCATGGGGACAGCCTGACTGCTGACTATTCAACATCGGATGGCGAATTGGCAGTGCGGCTGCTGCGGAAGGTCCCTTCGGCATTGCCAACCTATTACGACCTACCCTATCAGGACAATTTCAGTAATCCGGAAAGTGGCTGGAGTATTTACAACACCAAGCAGGATAGTGCAGGATATCAGGATGGAAACTATTTCGTCATTTCGAGGACGAACCAGTTTACGTCCTACGGAGAAGCCAACCGGTTTTATGGTGACACCATTATCGCAGTGGATGCAACCCCAGTCAACGGGCCGGCTAACAACGACTTCAGTTACCACATCGGATGCCGCATCCAGTCGAATGGGGATGGGTATCTGTTCGAAGTCAGGGCGGACGGTTATTTCAAAGTGGACTACTTTAGCGGCGGCGGGGTTACCCAAACCAGCCTGACAGGCAACCAATGGAAGAAGTCGGATGCCATCCAGCAGGGTGTGTCAACTAACCATCTGAAGGCTACCTGCGCAGGCAGCGAACTGAAGCTCGAAGTAAACGGACAGGTCCTTTATGATGGGCACGATTCGACCTTCACGGAAGGCGACATCGATCTGGGGGCGGGCACATATGAAAATGCCACACCGGCCGAAATCCACTTTATGAACCTGGCGGTGACGGCACCATAAGTTCTCCCTGCGATTCCTGGCAGTTGCAATAGGGGCATTAACATTCTGGGAATTGCAGATTCCTGTTGCTGATTCCTACTTGACGAATTATGACCGAACAAGTATAATTCCGCACTTGAATAATAATCAAAACTGCGACCAAACAGCGAGCGCTTGAAGCAAATGGCTTCATAGCGCTTGCTTTTGTCTGTCTCTGGCATTGGCGGAAGATTAAGCCAGGATTAGAAAAAAAGTTGCAGGTCCTAGTTCACAAAGATGAGGAGCTAGCCCAGTGGAAACCAAAGGACTTGTGTCATTACGCATCAGTCTGGCTTCGCCGGAGACGATTCTTTCCTGGTCGTACGGCGAAGTACTTAAACCTGAGACGATCAATTATCGTCGGCTACGTCCGGAAAAAGACGGATTGTTTTGCGAGGCCATCTTTGGCCCCACCCGTGACTGGCAGTGTTACTGCGGTAAGTACAAGAATCCTCGTTACAAAGGCATCACCTGCGATAAATGCGGCGTGGAAGTGACCCGCTCGTCGGTCCGCCGCGAACGCATGGGCCATATCGTGCTGGCCACCCCGGTGGCGCACATTTGGTATACCCGTCGCATCCCCTCCTACCTGGGCATGCTGCTGGATGTCTCGCGCCGCAACCTGGACCGGGTGCTGTACTTTGCCCAGTATATCGTTAGCTATGTGGACGAGGATGCCCGCCAGAAAGCCCTCAAACGCCTCGAGGATGAAATCTCCGTCTCAGAGCGCGAACAGGCCGGTGTCATCAACTCCAAGATCGCCGAAATCAAGACCGGCCGTGATAAAACATTGGCCGAACTCCAGTCGAAAAGAACCGAGCTGGAGCGCAAGTTTGATGAACAGACCGCCACAGCACTTGAACCTATTATCCAGGAAGGCCAGCGTCTGGAGCTCTTCCTCCAGGATCACAAGGGCCAGGTGCTCAATGAGACGGTTGCCTTCGGTAGCACCGACATGGTGATCGTCGAGGCCGGTACCAAGGTCGCTGCGACGCATATCACCAGGGTGCAGAAGTACGTTCAGAGCCAGTTGGATGGCATCGAGAACGGATTCAAGGATGAGAAGTTACGCGTCCTGGAAGATGTCAAGATGGAAGCCGCCAAATTCAAGGCCGAAGCCGACGAGAAGATGAACGACCTGCGTTCCCAACTCGAAGACCAGACTTCCACCAGCCACGACGCCAATGCCCGCCAGCGCGATGAACTGCTCGAGCTGCGCCCCTTTACCTTCCTGGGCGAGATCCGCTATCGTGAGTTAAAGCAGCGCTGGGGCCAGGTCTTCCGTGCCGATATGGGCGCCGAGGCCTTTTACGATATCCTGCGCCGCCTTGACCTGGACAAACTGGCCGAGGAACTCTGGAAAGAAGTCAAGACCACCAAATCCAAGCAGAAACGCAAGAAGGCCACCTCCCGGCTCAAAGTTGCCGAGGCTTTCCGCCGTTCCAAGAACCGCCCGGAATGGATGATCCTGACCGTCCTGCCGGTTATCCCGCCCGACCTGCGCCCAATGGTGCAGCTGGATGGCGGCCGGTTCGCCACATCCGATCTGAATGACCTGTATCGCCGTGTGATCAACCGCAATAACCGCCTCAAACGGCTGCTTGAACTGGGCGCGCCGGACGTCATTGTCCGGAATGAGAAGCGTATGCTGCAGGAAGCGGTCGATTCCCTGATCGATAATTCCCAACGCGGCAAGGCGCTTTCCCGCCGGGGTCGGCGCGAGCTGCGCTCGCTCAGCGATATGCTTAAGGGTAAGAAAGGCCGCTTCCGCCGCAACCTGTTGGGCAAGCGTGTCGATTATTCTGGCCGCTCGGTCATCGTGGTCGGCCCGCAGTTGAAGCTGTACCAGTGCGGCCTGCCCAAGGCCATGGCGCTGGAGTTGTTCCGCCCGTTTGTGATTGCCCGCCTGGTATCGCACAACTATGCCGCCAACGTTAAGGGCGCCCGCCGCTTTATCGAACGCAACCGCCCCGAGGTGTATGAAGCCCTTGAAGAAGTCATCAAGGATCGTCCGGTCCTGTTGAACCGTGCCCCCACCTTGCACCGCCTGGGCATCCAGGCTTTCGAGCCGGTATTGATCGAAGGCTCGGCCATCCAACTGCACCCGCTGGTTTGTACCGCTTTCAACGCTGACTTCGATGGCGACCAGATGGCTGTGCATGTACCGCTCTCTGACAAAGCTGTCCAGGAAGCACGGCGCCTGATGCTGGCTTCCAAGAACCTGCTCAAACCCGCTGATGGCGAGCCGATCATTGCTCCGTCGAAGGATATGGTTCTGGGTGTTTTCTACATGACCATGCTGCAGGCCCGCCCCCACAAGGGTGATGGACGGGTTTTCGCCGACATCGATGAAGTCGACATGTGCTATCAGCTGGCCCAGGTGGAAGTCCATACCAAGATCAAGATCCGCATGCAGACCTGGTATGCCGAGAACGGTGACCGGCTGGCTGAACCGGAAACCCGTATCCTCGATACAACGGTTGGGCGTGTCATGTTCAACCGTATCCTGCCCGAGAAGGTCCAGTTCATTAACCGCCAGTTGGAAAAAGGTGGCATCAAGGATCTGATTGCTGAAGTCTATGAAATCTATGGACAGGATGTAACCACAGAGACCGCCGACGCGATCAAGCGCATCGGTTTCGAATATGCCATGCGCTCCGGCACCACCATCGCCGTCAGCGATATCACCATCCCGCCCGAGAAGACCGGGATCATTGACACGGCCCTCAAGGATGTGGAACTGGTTCAACGCGATTTCCGGCGTGGCCTGCTGACCGAACAGGAGCAGAATGAGCGCATTATCCAGACCTGGCAGCAGACCACCACGGATGTTGCCAAGGCCGTCAAGAACTACCTGGACCCGGATGGCAATTTGGCCACCATGGCCAACTCCGGCGCTACCAAGGGCGGTTTCGGCCCCATCAGCCAGCTGGCTGGTATGCGTGGCCTGATGGCTGACCCGTCTGGTCGTATCATCCCGATGCCAATCCGCTCGAACTTCCGTGAAGGCCTGACGGCTCAGGAATACTTCATCTCGACCCATGGCGCCCGCAAAGGCCTGGCCGATACTGCCCTGCGTACTGCGGATGCCGGTTATTTGACCCGCCGCCTGGTGGATATTGCCCAGGATATCATCATCAACGAACACGACTGTGGTACTCACCTGGGCATCTGGATCCGCCGCAAGGACGATGTCGCCGGTCAATCCATGATGAGCCGTCTGTATGGACGGCTGGTAGCCGAGCGCGTGCTCGACCCGCAGACCGGCGAAGTTTTAGCCGAACGGGACGACGCCCTGGACCACGAGCTTTCTAAAAAGATTGCCGCCTCCGGTGTGGAGGAAGTCAAAGTCCGTTCTGCCCTGACCTGCGAACTGACCCACGGTATTTGCGCAAAATGCTACGGCATTGATATGGCGCGCGGTGTCATGGTCGAAATGGGTTCGGCAGTCGGTATCGTGGCGGCCCAATCCATCGGTGAGCCGGGCACGCAGCTGACCCTGCGTACTTTCCATACCGGCGGTGTGGCTGCCGGCGGCGATATCACCACTGGCCTGCCGCGCGTGGAAGAACTCTTCGAAGCCCGCAAAATGCCGAAGGGTGAAGCCGTTGTCGCCGAGATCAAAGGCACGGTCCACATTGTCCAGTCGGACAAGTATGCCGATATGCGCCTGGTGCATGTTGAACATAGCGAAATGATCCACGATGAGTTTGACGTGCCGGTCGAATGGACCATCCAGGTCAAAGACGAGGATGAGGTAAAAACCGGCGAGGTAATTGCCACGCTGGCTGAAGCCACCATTGCAGTAGAACACCCTGGCAAGGTCCGCGTGGAAGATCGTAAAGTGTTTGTCTCGCACGAGGAACGTGAGGAATTTGAACACGAAATTCCAACCACCCTGCGCTTACTCGTAAAAGAAGGCGATCAGGTTACTGAAGGTGAGCCATTGACGGAAGGTTCATTGAACCCACACCGTGTCCTGCGTGTGCAGGGCCGTGAGGCTGCCCAGATGTATCTCCTGAACGAAATCCAAAAGGTTTACCGGTCCCAGGGCCAGAACATCCATGACAAACATTTCGAGGTCATCATCCGTAAGATGATGAGCAAGGTGCAGGTCTTTCGCCCGGGCGATTCGCGTTACCTGCCCGGCGATGCCGTGGAACGGTTGGAAATCCAAAAGGTCAACGAACAACTGTTGGCTGAAGGGAAAGTTACGGCCAAATTCCACGAACTGCTGCTGGGTGTGACCAAAGCCTCCCTGAGCACCGATTCGTGGCTCTCGGCTTCCTCCTTCCAGCACACCATCAAGGTGCTGGCAGGGGCCGCCATTGGCGCCACCACCGACCCGCTCTTTGGGTTGAAGGAGAACGTCATCATCGGCAAGCTGATCCCGGCTGGCACGGGCTTTGTGCACGGCCGCTTCGAAGTGACCGAACAGGCCCTGAAGCAGGCCGGTTCTTCGCAGTGGACGGAGATCCAGGATAGCGGATCGCAGGATTAAGGTTTCAGAAAGTCTCAGCGGGGCGGTCATTTGACCGCCCCGTTTCTCGTTAAAGGTGTTGTAAATTCCAGAGACTCGTCAGGTTTAGTTCATAGGCAGAGGCTTCTTTGATATTCAAGCTTACCGACATCAGTGTGATCCTGTTATTTACCACCTTCGTCAACTGCTTTTCCGCGTTGATAAGCTGGCAGAGGCGCAAGAGCAGAGGCGGCCTTTTATTTGCGCTCGGGATGGTGGCAGCGACCTTCTGGACACTGGCCTCCGGGTTCGATTATGCCGCCGTGCCTGTTCCCTTGAAGGTTTTCTTCGCACAATGGGAATACGTTGGCTCGCAGTCTGCCCTGGCGTTTTTCACCATGTTCACACTGTCCTATGCGGGCCACCAGGATTGGCTAAAAAAAAACCGGAGTGCGCTTGTTCTTCCTGTTCGTCCCGCTCTCAAACATCCTGCTGGCATGGGCCAATGGACTGCATAAGTTATTATGGAGCGGTTTCCTGCCCGACCCGAGCGGCAACAATGCCATGGTCTTTGTGCATGGGCCAGCTTTCGACTGGACCACGCCTGGTCGATACGATGATTGATTAGAACATAATTTCCCATCCGCCCTCGTCCTCTTCAGGGAGGCTTCGCGATGGTGCCGGGTACCTTACTGCAATGGAGTTATAATCTGCACGGGAGATCTTGTCATGTCAGTGCAGCGCTTGCCCGCTTACATTGTTTGGAGTACCGACCGGATTGATCTAACCGATCCCTTCCAACGCCGCTGGTACATTCAGCAGGTGCTCACGCATGGCCGGGCGGAAGATATCCGCCAGCTGGATTTGGAAGAAGTTTCGAATGTTCTGGGAGATTTGACCCTTCCCGAGGATATCCGCAGTCTATGGCAGCGCTTCCTGGAGCTTCGCCGTGCTCACGGGTAAGGGCATTCTTTCCAGTTTCCAAAGATCGTTTTTGCAATTTTTTGCCGGCCTGCCCGATCAGGAGCGTTTTTACCTGACCGGCGGCACTGCCCTGGCTGAATATTATCTGGGGCATGGGCTGTCGTATGATCTGGACCTGTTCACCAGTGAAGCTGATCTGATCGTCCCATTCTCTTACCGGGTGGATCAGGCCGCCCAGTCGGCCGGCATGCAGGTTACCGTCGTGCGGCGTTTTGCCAGTTTCGTTGAATTTCAGATCGGACTGGGGGAAGATCAGCTCAAGGTTGACCTGGCGCTGGATGCGCCTTTCCGTTTTGCGCCAGCCGAACTGAGCGATAGTTACTGGTTTTATGTTAGCATAAAAAAACCTTTGAGTGCGTTTGGTAGTACACTTTCGTCCGGTCAGTCGAACGGGAACGCTGCCCTGAGCGTACGGCGTTGGGGCGCAACCGGCATCGTCCATGGGACACTTTCTTAAGCCCGATTTTATGTTTGGTTGGCCCGGTCGCATCCGCTAACCTGAGATGTCCCGCACGGGAGAACTCGTTTGTGTGTGTGAAGCGCCGCCCCAGAAAAGAACGCACTCAAAGGTAATTCTTCACAAAGGAGTTCTTCATGCCAGAACAACGCCTTATTCTGCGCTGGATCGGGCTGGACATCCACAAGGCCTATTTCGTGGCCGTGGGTGTTGACGCCGAAAAGCGCACCATTTTCGGTCCGTACAAGGTCCCCAATGAACAACTGGAAGACTGGATCGCCAAACATCTTCTCCCCACGGATGCCGTGGTATTGGAGATGTCGACGAACACTTATTTGTTCTATGATACCCTGCTCCCGCATGTCGGCTCGGTCATTGCCGTCCATCCCCCCAACGTTCGTCTGGTGAGCGGTGTGAAGGTCAAGACGGACAAGAAGGCTGCCCTGACGCTGGCGCAGCTGCATGCCGCCGGGCTTCTGGAGGGCGTGTGGATCCCACCGGTGGAAGTGCGAGAGCTGCGTGCTGTGATCGCCCAACGCTCCAAGATGGTGCGTCTGCAGACCCAGGCCAAGAACCGGCTCAGCTCACTACTGCACCGCACCGACCGGGAGATGCCTGCCCAACCTTTCAAGCCCGAGCAGAAAGCCTGGTGGGAAGCCCTGCCACTCACGACCATCGAAAAGTACATCGTCGCATCCGACCTGGATACCCTGGCCTTCGCCGGGAAGCAGATCGGTGTAATTGAAGAAGTCCTGCGCCAGGAAGCTGCAAAGGATGAACGCGTCCCGCTGCTGACCCAGCTGCCAGGGGTCGCCATGCTGACAGCGATCACCCTCCTGGCCGCCATCGGACCGATCGAGCGCTTCGAAGATGCCAGCCACCTGGTGGGCTACGCCGGGCTCGGAACCAGCGTCCATGACAGCGGCCAGATGCATACCAACGGGCATATCACCAAAGCCGGACGACGCGACCTGCGCGGCGCCATGGTGGACGCGGCCAATGCCGCCGTACGCCACCATCCCTACTGGAAGAAAGAGTTCGAACGGTTGGAATACCGGCTGGGACGCAGCAAAGCCATCGTGGCCATCGCCCGGCGCCTGCTCGTGGCGGTCTGGCACATCCTGACGAACGAATTTGCCGATCGGCATGCCGATGAAACCAGCGTGGCAGCTTCGATGTTCAAGCTGGCCTATGAGATCAAGGTCAGCAATCTCCCCAAAGGGACAAGCGCCCGGGCCTTTACCCGCCAGCAGTTGGATCGGCTGGGCATTGGACAGGACCTGCAGGTTCTTCCCTGGGGCAGCCATAAGATCAAGCTGCCGCCCAGCCAACTGAAGACTTAAGGAGTGAGCGGCATCCCAAACAGAAATATTCTGTGAACTCCTGAAGGAGATCCCCGAAGGGATTTTTCGGGCTTGCCGCTCACTTTTATTATAGCCAGTCTAATTCTGCAATTCAAGTGCTCATCGAACGCTGTTCGAGTCGGGAAGGTTTTAATTTGTCAATGTTCAGCCTCGCACCAGTTGTCTTGTGTTAAAATCAAGCTACCCCCCACGAAGACGGGCCAGATCGGTTCCTAACCGGTCGGCTCGTCTTTTATATCAAGAAAAACCATCGATTACAGGAACAAAGCTATCTGTTTACAACCAGGAAGATCCATAGCATTGACAGGTTATTATTTGTGTGGACATTTATAGACAGTGCCAATTGACCAGTTTTCGTACAGGTTGGACCTGTGCCGGGCGAACTACAACGCCCTGTATTCCACGGGCGAAAGCCGATGGAAGTCCTTTGCGTAAGATATTGTAAGAGCCATTAATGTCGGCGTGGATCGGTAAACCCTGGGCTGAGACAAATTCGCCGCGCTTGACCCGTCGACCGCAATACTGGGCATGCTTGCGGATGGGCTCCAGATCCAGGAAGGAGCATTTCGAGGTATACCCTTCTTCCTGGACGATCACCTTGATCCCAGCCAATTGGGCCTTGTAGGTCAGCATGTGGATGAAGGTGGAATGGGGGATGGCAACGAAGTTCTGGTTGTTGACGGAGCCGATCTGCACATTTTGTTTCCAGCCCTGGTTGTGTCCGATGATCAAGGTACCAAGCCGTTCGGACACCATCCAGTCCACAATATACCGGCTGGCCCAATGCAAATAATGCTTGATCTTGCGGTTGCGCTTGTCGGTCAGGGCAGTGAGACGGTGGGATGTGTGCTGTCCCCTGGGTAGGAGAGCCTGCAGGTCGGCCTTCAGTTTGTTGTAGTAGGCGTTGACACTCTTAAGGGGTCTGCCGTTAACCAGAAAGGGCGTGATGCCCACTTTGTTTGAGGTTACAGCCGCAAGGATGTCAATGCCCAGGTCGAGACTGGCCGCCCAGGCAGGGTTGAGCTTATTCTGTGTGGGGGATAGGGGGATAACGGTATAGATCACTTCGACGACATAGTGGGATGCATGCGGAACGATCCGAACTTGCTGAACCTCCTTTTTCTTTGTTTGGATGACTATATCCAATTGCGATGGGCAGATCCGACCTTCCTTCAAAGCCGGCCGGCTGATCGCCTGACGGGTGTAAACCAACAAGTTGCGCCCGTCTAATTTGGGCTTGTAATGCGGCAGTTTCGGCCGGCCGGTAAATTTATCCGGGCATTGCTGGTAGGCAGAATGCGCCTTCCAGAATGCGTCCCAGGCACCGCAAACCTGCCGCACGACCCATTGGGCCACCTTGGCCGGTAGCGCCCGGAACTCCGGCGTGTCTTTCAGCATGTGAGCCAATTTTGCATAGGTGGGAACAGTCTCATGCTTGAAGAAACTCTGGCGGAGAATGTAAAGGGCGGCATTGTAGAGGTTCTTGGATGCAAAACAGGCCGGATCGATCACGGCGAATCGGGTGTCCTCTCGATCAATGATGTGCTGTTCCACCAGTTGCATGCCTTATTAATAGCACAAATGTTCTTATTTGTCAATCCTTGTTCGCAAACTGTATGATCGTATTCAATACCGGGGTATGGGTCAACGATTTCCAGGATATCCAAACCGATAAAACCCTGGCCTTTTTTGGACGGGCGGAACCGCGTGACGCGATCGATCTTTATTTGCTATTACAAAGGACAAGCTTCGAAAAACTGGCAGAACTGGCCCATCAAAAGGATACCGGCTTTGACCTGTACTGGATGGCAGTTGCTTTGAATCGCACGGCCGGTTTTCCGGATGAGATCGAACGCTGGCCGGTCAGGATGCTGGTGGAGTGTGACCCGGTCGCATTGAAGCGTTCCTTTCAAGCTCTGGCAATGCAGATCATGGCGAAGCACACCTCTCCTTGACGCTTTGCCGCTTTCCCCGTAAGATAGCAATTAGAACATAATTTCCCCTCAGCCATTTCCCTTACCCGGGAAAATTTTAGGTCACGCTTCAAGCCTGACCTACACCTGGGAAAGTACAAGGTGAGGGGTGGGAGAAACCTATGGAACTCGGCCTGGTCCGCAAGATTGATATTGACAAGGAAATGCAGCAAGCCTACCTGGATTACGCCATGAGCGTGATCGTGGCGCGCGCCCTGCCGGATGCACGTGATGGCCTCAAACCGGTCCAGCGCCGCATCCTGTACGCCATGTACGATATGGGCATCCGTGTCGACAGCCCCTACCGCAAGTCCGCCCGTATCGTTGGCGAGGTGCTGGGCAAGTACCATCCGCACGGCGACCAGTCGGTTTATGAAGCCATGGCGCGCATGGCCCAGGATTTTTCCCTGCGCACTCTGTTGGTGGATGGGCAGGGTAACTTTGGCTCGGTGGATGGAGACCCGCCGGCGGCCATGCGTTATACCGAAGCCCGCCTGGCCGCCCCGGCCCTGGAACTGCTGGCCGATATTGGCAAGAACACGGTCGACTTTACGGAGAACTTCGACGGTACCTTAACCGAGCCGCTGGTACTGCCTTCGGCCCTGCCCAACCTGCTGGTCAACGGAGCCACGGGCATTGCAGTTGGCATGGCGACCAATATCCCGCCGCACAACCTGTCCGAGATCGTGGATGCCTGCGTTTACATGCTCGAAAAATGGGAGAAACTTGACGATGTCAACGTGGATGATTTGATGCAATTCGTCGAAGGCCCGGATTTCCCCACCGGCGGTATCATTATTGAGCAGAAAGGCGAGGAAGGCATCGATGCAGCCTATGGTAAAGGGCGTGGGCGCGTCACCGTGCAGGCCAATGCCCACGTGGAGGAGATGGAACGTGGCAAGAGCCGCATCATCGTAACCGAACTGCCCTACCAGGTCAACAAGTCCAGCCTGATCGAGCGGATCGCCGAACTGGTGCGAGATGGCAACCTGGATGGCATCACCGACCTGCGGGACGAATCCGACCGGCAGGGGCTGCGCATCGTGATCGAGCTGACTAAAAACGTCGCGCCTGAAAAGGTGCTGGCCGATCTGTACAAGCGCACGCCCATGCAGTCCACTTTCAGCGTTAACCTGCTGGCGCTGGTGGATAACGAACCGCGCCTGCTGAGCCTGAAACAGGCCTTGCACGTCTACCTTGATCACCGGCTGGTGGTCATCCGGCGTAGGGCCGAATTCGATCTGGAACGGGCGCGCGCCCGGGCGCATATCCTGGAAGGTTACCTGATCGCCCTGAAGAATCTGGATGAGATCATAGCTCTGATCCGAAGTTCCCCGGATGTGGATACAGCCCGAACCCGGCTGATAAAACGCTACAAGTTATCCGAGTTGCAGGCCAATGCCATCCTCGAGATGCAGTTACGCCGCCTGGCCGCGTTGGAGCGCAAGAAGATCGAAACTGAATATAAGGAAACGGTTGCACTCATCAAGGATTTGGAAGCCCTGCTTAAATCTCCCAAGCGGATGCGTGTTGTGGCCTCCGAGGAACTGCTCAAGGTCAAAGCCGCTTATGGCGATCGCCGGCGCACACAAATTGTCAGCATGAAGGGCCGTAAAACCAAAAAGGCCCCGCTGACGGCGGCAGAACTGGTTAAGGAGCAAGTGGTCTGGATTGGCATGACCGAGTCAGGAACTATTGCCCGCACCCACGATGAAAAACCGCCGCGTCTCTCCGGATCCGAAGCACCCTGGCTGTTGGTCAAAGCCAATGCTACGGATACGCTCTACCTGGCCAGTGGTTCCGGCCTGGCCGCTGCAGTGGCTGTTCATACCCTGCCGGAAGCTGAGAAGATCTCGGATGGCAACCCGTTCAACAAGCAGTCACCCCTCCAGGAAGATGAAATGCCGGTAGCAGCCTTCTGTCTGCCGGCTCGCAAATCCGCCCTGCCGGAAGAAACCTGCGTGCTGACGGTCACGCGCGGCGGGATGGTCAAGAAATCCGCCATTGGCGACTTGCCGGGGCCCTCGGCGCAGACGTTCCGGCTGGCGAATGTCAACCAAGGCGATGACCTGGGGTGGGTGGTCCTGACGGATGGGAAGAAGGAACTCCTGCTGGCGACGGCGCAGGGTATGGCGATCCGCTTCAGCGAAGAAGAAGTGCGGCCGATGGGGCTGGCTGCGGCGGGAGTCAATGGCATTAAATTAGGCGTTGGGGATGAAGTGGTTGGCGTGCAGGTCCTGCCGGTGGAAGGCGAGCTCCTGCTGGTCGCATCGGATGGCAAGGCCAAACGGGTGGAGCAAAAAGATTTCCCGGCGCAGGGACGCTACGGCAAAGGTGTGATCGGTTGGGAACTGCCGGCACGTGTCACACTGGCCGGCCTGGCAGCTGGTAAGAAAAATGATATCGTCACCCTGCACCTGGCAAAAGCCGCCCCCAAGATGACCCGCCTGGATGCCGCTCCGCTGCGCAAACGCTCGGCGGTGCGCGGCGATCTGCTGGTGGAAGTGAAGCCCGGAGACGCCGTACTGGGCGTTACCGGGGAATGGGCGCTGGAGCGATATGTGGTCGCGGGGAAGATGGAGGATGCGATTAAAAAGTTGACACCGAGAAAGGTTGCAGCGAAGAAGGCCCCGGTGGCGGAGAAGAAGGTTGCGACAAAGAAAACGCAAGCGCCGGCGAAGAAGGTTATTGTGAAGAAGTCGTCGGTGAAAAACAAAAAACAAGAAACAAAGAAGTAAAACGTAAAACGTAAGAAACTCTCCACGCTTTGGATGAATAATCCTGGCGTGGAGCGTGTTAAATTATAGCGAGTTAACCAGCAGGAACGATTCTTAGGCACCGGCTATTAATCTTCGGCTTCTATTTCAAGCACGGTGGAAAGACGCGAACCGGCCTTGCGGACTTTTCGCTCTCCCGCGAATAGCGCCTCCAGATCGTCCGGATTGGTTTCGATGCTTTTTGCAATATCCAGACTGGCGCGCACCAGGCCGAAAGCCGCGTTTTGCAGGGCGGTTTCACCTTTCAATTTTGCAGCAATGGATGAAATTTCTTCCAACTGCGGCAGCCAATTCCGTTTCAATTGCGGGTTGGCAGGTTTGGTTTGCGCCAGGTCTGGTTCCAGGTTGGTGATGATGCGATCCTTTTGTTTGGCGACTGTGTAAATGTAATTCAAGTCCGAACGGTACCCGCTGCCAAAACTGACATTGTAGCCCTGCAACAAGCCATCGTAGATTATCCGGCCTTTGAAAGGCAAAAGGATGGTATCCACAATGGCTGGAAGGGTATATGACGGGACAATGTCCTCCAGGCTATCAGTCAAACCCAGCACACCATAGACTTGATCTTTGTTACCGATAAAGATCGAATATTTTTTCAGGTGGCGCAGTATGAAAAATTCTCCCTTGATGAATCCCTTCCAACTACGGACAATTCCCAGGTGCTCGGGGGAGAGCGATTCGGGGTTTTCCTTCAAGTAACCGTCAATCAGGCCGGGCGATTTCCAGAGAGTCTCGCGAACTTTGAGCTTTTTCTCGGTAGGCAATTTGGCATATTCCGCTGCGGTGTGGATGTTTTTCAGGGTTTCGCTGTGCCGGTTGACATAGTGTTGTAGTCCCCACATCAGGTTAAAGTACAGGTAGGCATCTTCCAAAGACAGGTTCATATTTTTTCTCGTATCAAAAAAAGGATTGTGAAGCAGCTATTCTGTTTTTTCCGTGGACAGCATCAGGCTGAGGCCGAGAAATAGGAAAACGGCATCCACCAGCAATTCGGCCAGCAGGTAAAACCAGACCCAACCGGGATCGCTGAATGCGCCGGATGGCAGGAAGGTATTGAGCAACCAGACCACGCCATACACAACCAGCGCTATCAGCAGCGCAAGCGCCATCGTGCGGATCCGCCGGCGTTCCTGCTGCGAGGCAAAATGCAGGTACCGATAATCCTGCGAAGTAAATCCCAGAGCGATGAGGATGATCCAACCGAAATCAAGCCAGGCTTTTGGGAGGAAGGCCGGGAAAATAAGAACGATGGAATAGAGAATGGCCCAAATGGCCAGGCCGATCAAACTCCAGCGTATCCATTTAGGATTGAATTTTCCATCCGGAAAAACGAAGACCAGCCAGCCGGCCAGGAAGAGGCCGATCGCACGCAACAGGCTGTAGAGCCAGGCCAGATTAGCAAGATAGACACCCTGGGCCATCACACTGACCGCATTCAGGCTGTACGGGAGTAGAAGCAGGACAAACGCCGTCAAAATGAATTGAACTTGGGATGGGCGGCGCAGCAGGAGCAACGCAGCCATGCCACAAAAACCCAGTCCAACCAACAGGGACAGGCCGGTCAAAAATGCTGAAAGGAGGCCGGCTGAAAGATGTGCTTGTGTCAGTATTTTTAAATAATCCGGAGATTTGTCAAAAGAATAGCTCTTCATTTCCGGGATGACGCCGTAAAAAAGGAAGAAAAACGTCAGGGCCAGTATGAGGCAGAAAAGAACGCCGGTTAGGATGGGCCAGGGTCTCGGTAGAATTTGTTTTGGAACAGGTTTACCCTTGGATGCTCGTTTTGCCATGTAATCTCCTGGATGGATCGAGGTTCAGCCTTCCACACTGGCTGGTATTTCGTTGGCGTGTTTCTTTTCGTTCAACTTCAACATGTGCAATGCCATCCCGGCATTCCGACCCAGGGCGGAAAGGTCATTCAGGTGGTCACGCGAGTAGCCGCGGCCCTGGGTGCGCGGCCCAACCGCCAGTACGCCTACCAGGTCATTTACTTTGAAGCGCGAGACAGTCAGCGGTACCAGCATCGCGAAAGGCGCATTCTCTGGCAGGTTGACGATGGTGGCATTTTCCAGCTTTTTCAGGATTTCTTCCGTGAACGAGAATTTATACGCATCCGAAGGATGCATATTATGAACTTCAGTCAACTTCAGCAGCTTCTTTTCCTGGATGAATAATGCCCCGCTGGAACTTTGCAGAAGAGCCGGGATGATGGTCACGAGCGTGTGACCCAGGTCGGTGGGGGTCAGGAAATTCCACATTTCCGGACGAAGTTCGATCAGCGCCTCGCTATAATCGATACGGTCTTTATAGAAGCGGGTGTTGACCCATTTCTCGACCCATTTTTGGACAGGCTTGTAGATGACAGCCACCGGCAGGCTGGAAACCAGGGCTCCCAACCAGTTGATTTGTTTTCCCAGGAACTGCTGGGAAGCGAAGTTCAAAACTTGGGTTGTGAGGACCCATACCAGCATCAGGAAGAGTGTCACCATCCCGTAGACCAGCGTCCGATTGATATATAGATCCGTATCCCACAGGCGATAGTGATAGATCGCGAACACGAAGCTCCAATCCAGGGCCACCACCGGCAGGATCGCCCCGGCTTCTACGACCAGGGAAAATAGAATGTACTGCGCATAAGAAAAGTAGGCTCCGAATGAAAAGATGGTCAGATTAAGGATGACGAGCATGCACACACACAGCACCACCCCGAACACCACCTGTTTGGTCTGCGGACGCTCCACCGATGTGGCGATGTGCCGGTAGCGATACACCTGCGCGATGGTGCCTAATATATAAAAGGGTATCCAAAGGCAGAAATCAAACAACACGCTGTTGGCGAATTCCAGGTTCAGGAAATCCAGCACCGCCGGGATGAAAAGAAAGATGGCCACCCAACGGGTCCAGCGCGGCTCAAAACGACCGGAAGGGAACAGGAAAAAGACAATCACCATGGCTACCATTCCGATCATGTAGATAACATTGTTCATGAAGCCAACATGAAGCTTGATGGTGCCATATTTAACCGGCGTGATAAAAAATGACGCAAAAGTGATCATGGAAAATGCGATCAGGATCACCAGCCAGTCTTTCGAGTGGCGCAGGAATACCAATGGGCTGGCCAGGAAGACTGCCATGGCCAGCAGGCTGGTGAAAGTAACATTGTATATGACCAGGAACTGCAGGGATAAGTGCATCCGGGAGAGTAATTGCAAGAATCCACCCGCAAAAGTCAGGGAAACCTGGCGTGGAAGAGCAGCGCCGCTTTGCACAGTAATATTTACCGGATCACCCGCCTGGCCGGTCAGCAACTGGTTGGCCTGCGTGGCCGATGGCACAGGGGTACCGTTAATGGCTGTCAGCACATCTCCGTTCTGGATGCCTGCGCTGGCCGCATCTCCATTCGGGATTACATACAATATCACTTTCCCGTCGCTGCTTGGATAGGCAGCTGCACCGATGCCACCCTGGCGCCAGCCATTCAGATAAGCCGGGAACCCGACCCCGAAGAAAACCAGGATGAGCGCGAAGAAAAGGAAATAAACTGAGCGTGCCAGCCAGAGGCGGATGCCATGCAAATGCCGCCCATGATTCTTATGCGCGTCCTTCTCTATATGGAGTACGGGTTGTTCCACCAATTTTGCCTCCACAAGTACGATCCGATCAATTCATCACGCGAGATAAAGGCCGAGGGATATTGGAAGGGCCTGGTGCGGGATAAATGGCTGGCGGGCTAATAGATGAATGTGTAATCCAGGATGATCTTCCCGTTGTTTAAAGTCAGGATGGTTTCACCACTGAGTGAACCGGCTTTCCACGTGATCGTGTACGAATCGTCATTCACTTTTGAGCTGGTGCTGGAAAAAACTGCGCCAGCGGCCAAACTATTAAAAAATGCAGCGAAGCCAGCCTGGATGGAAGCAACTCCGCGCTTGATCTGATCTGCCCATACCTGGGTGGCAGCCGGGTCATACAGTGCGCTTACCTGGGCCGCGTTGCGGCTGTTGAGAGTGCCCAGGAACTGGAGCACGAACGGATCAGTCTGCGGGCCGGGTGCCGTACCCGGGAGGGTGTCAGGAGTATGGTCAGATGGGTTGACCTGCGGGGCGGCCGGCCAGGGAAAGCTGGCAATGGCATTCCATGAGAGCGGCAGGCTGGCACGGCAAACCTCCCAGTCGAAGAAATTGACTGCCTGGAGACCAAGGGCATCCGCTGTATCCAGAAAATCGGTTATATCCTGGGCAGTCGGACTCCAACCTGGCGCAGTGTAGGCTGCACCAGTGGGTAGGTATGGTTTTGCGTTGGGCAGGGCGTCACATTGGCGCTTGCTTTCCCGTAACTGTTCATCGGCATTGTGGGCTTGTTCCCAAAATACCTGCGGCATATGCAGGTCGCAGGATAAAAGGAAGTCGGACCAGGGGAAAGTGGGGTGGTAATTGGGAAAGCGAAAGGAACTTAGCGCAATGGGAACCTTAAGTGCAGACCGTACGGTTGTGATGAACTGGTGAGCGGCGCTGGCCCTGCCAGACTGTTCAAATTCCGTTCCGGCAGACACCACAAAGCCGGTCAGACCGAGCGCTTGCGAGCGTGTGATTGCGATGGCTGCTTCAGCCGAGGGAGCTTCGCCATAAACAACCTGCCAGCCCCACACGGCCAGCCCGGCTTGCTGTAAAGCCTGCACCACCGGGGCAGCGAAATCGACCCCGGAGCCATCCAACCCGGCTGCTTGCGTGCCATCGGCGATCTTGACTATGATGTGGCTCAGACCGGCCGCTTGTGCCGCGGCCAGGATGGCAACGGGATTCCCACCTTCACATTCAGCAAGATTGGCAGTAAAAAAGCCCTTTCCCTGGAGAGTCATGTTTCCTCCACCTGTGCAATCTTAAAGAGTAATATTTCCGACCAGTCCCAAATCCGGAGCGATCTTTCGCATGGCCAGGATGACATTCCCGACGTGTTCCCAGAGTTCAATGCCAAACTCAGCCGCCGATTTTTCGATCTCGGTGCGATTGGCTCCGGCAGCGAAGGTCTTGTCTTTCCACTTCTTCTTGACGGAACTGACTTCCAGATCCAGCAGGGAGCGGGAGGGCCGGACCAGTGCGACCGCGGTCACCAGGCCGGTGACTTCGTCGCAGGCGTAGAGAGCTTTTTCCATGCGCGTCTCCCGGGCAATACCGGTATGGTCGGCGTGGGAGAGCACGGCCCGGATGATGTCTTCAGGCACCTTGCGGTCGCGCAGGATCGGGGCGCCCGCGATCGGATGTTCTGCCAGCGTGGGGTGAATTTCCCAATCGAAATCGTGCAGCAGGCCGGTGAGACTCCATTTCTGCTCGTCTTCGCCAAATTTCACGGCGTAGAAACGCATGGCTGCTTCAACCGAAAGCATGTGTTTTACCAGGTTTTCATTTTTTACATATTCACGAACAAGAGCGATGGCTTCGTCGCGGGTCATATTCACCTCGTGTAAACATCTTGGCGATGTTTTACCCGATCATTAAGGAACGTCCACTTTTTACGAGCATGCTGTGATGTCGCCTGCTCTTAAAAGTGTCTTTAAGATTCGTGAAGAGATACAAAATTATACATCACGGAAAAATTGGTAAAGGATCGCCTAGTACCGGAACAGGGTGACCGATATTCACATCCCAGATTGCTGCCGTCGTGGCAAACAATTCGCGGGCGTTCCAGGAAAGTAAAGAAAACTTGGAGTAAGTGCGCAGATCGGATTCAACGCCGATCGCGTCCACGCCGAGATGGTTGCAAAGGTAAAGGGCGCGTGGCATGTGGAAAGCCTGTGTCACCAGGATGGCCTGATCCACCTTAAAGATGGCTTTGGCCCGGTAGCAGGTATCGTAAGTCCGCCTGCCGGCATAATCCAGTACGATCGCGTCGTTGGGCACGCCGAGCGAAACGGCCAGTTTTCGCATCGCCTCCGGCTCGTTGTAATCCACGAAGCGGTTATCGCCGCTCATCAGCAGCTTTTCGACTTTGCCGGCAAAGTACAGGTTGGCGGCAGCCGTAACACGATCAGCCAGAACCGGGGTGGCGGATCCATTCCGGTACAATCCCGCGCCAAAGACGATGGCAACCCGCCGGACCGGTACATCGGAAAACGTAAAGACCTTCCCACGTGCATAGGCCGCGGTAACAAAACGCGGAATAATCAAAATCAACAGACCCAGGAAGATACAAACGAACAAAATGATCGAAAACAATTTAACGATCCGTTTGAACATAGGAGGAATTTTACCATGCTAAAGAAAAACCTGTTTTTTTGAAAACAGGTTTCTGGATACTCTGAAGAAGACAGATATTTTTTCCGGATAAAGACGGCCTTCCCGCTTGTACTTGGCTCAGATCAAAGCCTGCCTGATCCTGGCGCTGGCGAAGTCCATCACCGCAACTACAATTACGATACAGGCCACCACGGTGCCGGCTTTATGATATTGTAAAGAGCCGAAGTAAGTGGTCAGGGTCAACCCAATGCCGCCGCCGCCGGCAAATCCAATGATGGTTGCCATGCGGATATTGATATCCCACTGGTAGATTAAATATGAGATAAAGGGCGGGGCAATCTGCGGGAGAACCGCGTAAACAATCGCCTGAAAACGGTTGGCGCCGGTGGCAGTAACGGCCTCGATCGGACCTGGGTCGATGTTTTCGATCGCTTCCGAGAACAATTTGCCGATCAATGCAAAGGAAGTCACCGCCAGGGCAAGCATCCCGGCGAACGGGCCGATGCCGACCCAGAAAATAAAGATAACCACATAAAGCAGCGCTTCGATCGAGCGCAGAAGGTTGAAGACAGCCCTGGTCAGGTAATATAACCATATGGAAAGCCGGCTGCGGCCGGTCAGATTTTTGGCGGCCAGGAAACTGAACGGCAGCGCAATCAAAGCACCCAGGGTGGTCGCCAGGAAAGCCTGGAAAATCGTGACGATCATCTGCTGAATGACCGGCGCCAAAACATTGGATGAGAGATCAATGGTCACAAAATCTTTGATCAATAGTCCAAAATTTGAACCGGGGCTGAACATATCACGCAAATTGATTCCGCTCAGGTTCCAGCAATAGACAAAGACCAGAAATCCCACAAGGACATAGACAGCGATCTTAAGTGTATCTTTCGTACGGTGTTCCCGCTTATCCTTTTGGGGCTGGTCTTTCAGGATGCTTTCCCGCCATTTCTCGCTGATGTAATCCACGATGATAATGACCACCACCACCGCCCAGAGGGCGGTGGCATATTGCTGGTACCCGCCCATACGGACCGTCTCGACCACAAAGAAACCGATCCCGCCGCCGGCCACAAACCCGATCACCGTGGCAGAACGCATATTGATATCCCAGCGCAATAATGAATAAGCCAGGAAGGAAGGAACGATCTGGGGAATGACCGCATGCCGGATGGTCTGGATCCAGTTGGCGCCGGTGGCAGTGACGGCCTCAACCGGGCCGGGGTCAATATGTTCGATTTCCTCAGAGAACAGCTTTCCAAGAGCCGCAACCGAGTGGATGGTCAGAGCGATCACCCCGGCAAAACTACCCAGGCCAACCCAGACAATGACGATCAGGCCCCACACAATTGTATCGACGGCGCGCACCACGTTCAGGATGGTCCGCGTGACGGCATAGATCACCATCCCGCCGCGGACACGCGCCATGATATTGTGGGCGGCCAGAAAGCTGACCGGAATGGCCAGTATGGTTGAGAACAACGTGGCCATCAGGCCCATGGCAATGGTCTGGAGCATGGACCCGGCCACAAATGTCTCGACATTGCCGCCCTTTGCTGCCAGGCCCAGGCTTACCAGCCATTTGTAAGCGGGAATTTGTTTCATCTGACCGAAGATCTGCACCAGGTTGTCACTCTCCCGGATGGGACCGGGAACCGGGCGGCCTGCCAGCTTGTCGCTAATGTAGGTAGACATGCAGCTCCAGGCGCAAATCTTGTCATTGCCATTGACCGACATGGTGATCATGTCGGGGTTGAGCAGATTGGTCGCCACGATTCGGGCGTCATTGAATCGCTGGACCAGCCGGTCCAATCTGACATCCGTAACGTTCCAGGCGATTACATACAGCACAATGGCTGCAAGAAGGAAACCCAGCACCGGGCTGGCAGTCTTTTTAACAACCAGGGCGCGCGCATCCAACACATTCCAGACCCAAAATAGGATTAACGGCAGCCAGAGCCAGCTGGTAACCAGGCCCCCGGGAGTGATCTTAGCGATGTTCTGGTGGACAAGTGACCAATTGATCAGGTACGCCTGGATTGCGGTCATTATTAAAATAATGAAGCCGCGTCCCCGCTGCCTGGCCAGGAACTGCCCAAGCCCGGGAATAATCAAGGAAGATGCCATGACTAGAACAGGATTGATGGCTTTGTTGGAACGGTCGCGTTTGTACATGAAGAATTTCTTATCAAGATTGAAGAAGTCGGCATAAAAAACGAAAGCGGAAATCCGGCTTCCGGTTTATTTAAACGATGGAGATCCGTTCGGCTTCCTGCCCGTAGATGGCTTTAAATTGCGCGTCGTCAATTTGTTTTGGCAGGCCCTGGAAGACCAGTTCGCCATCTTTGAGGGCGATGGCGCTGGTGGCGTAACGATGCACCAGATCGAGGAAATGCAGACTGCAGAGCACTGTGATGCCGCGTTCCTTATTAAGTTGTTCAAGATATTTCAGGATGGAATGCGCCAGCACTGGATCCAGCGAAGCGACTGGCTCATCCGCCAGGATCAACTTGGGCTCCTGCATAAGGGCCCGGGCAATACCGACGCGCTGCTGCTGGCCGCCTGAAAGCGAGTCGGCGCGGACGTGGGCTTTATCGACCAGTCCAACCTGTTCGAGACTGGCGATGGCGCGTTTATTATCCTCTGCAGAGAATAGCTGCAGGGAGCTGGAAAGTGTATTGACATAACCCAGCCGGCCCGACATGACGTTGGCCATGACGGAGGAGCGCTTGACCAGGTTGAACTGTTGGAAGACCATGCCGATCTGCCGCCTGATCCTGCGGATCTCGGTACTGGAGGCGGCTGTGACATCCCGGCCGTTCCAAATGATCTTCCCGGAGGTCGGCTCGATCAGTCGATTGATGCAGCGTAACAGGGTGGATTTCCCGGATCCGCTCAGACCGATAACCGCCAGGAACTCGCCATCCTTGACTTCGAAACTGACGTTTTTCAACGCCTGGGTGCCATTGGGGTAAACTTTTGTGAGGTTTTCAACTTTTAACATGGCTATATAAGGATATCCTGGTTGTGACGAAAAAAAAGAAAAGCCTGGCAGGGCTTTTATCCCTGCCAGGCTAATGGTGAAACTCTATTTAATCAAAGAAGATGGATCGACGCCGGCCTTCTTGAGCACTGCCAGGAAATCAGCATACATGGTAAAGGATGCATCAATTTTTTGGAAGGCATTGACTGCATACAGCTTGGCAAGGACCTGCTTGCCACCCGGGTCGCCCGCCATGGCCAGGAGGCCTTCAGTAGTGATGGCCTGGAGTTTGGCCGGGAAGGTTTTGATGTACTGGACGCCATCATTGGGGATGCGGTCCGTATCAGCAAATACAGCAACCTTCATTAAGATGTCAGGATAGGTGCCCTGCAGATTGGTGGCGGCATCGGTCAGGACATTGATATAGGTCACGCCTGCATCACAGTCGCCCTTGTAAACGGCGATGGCGACATTCGGGTGGGACCCGGCGTTCTGGGTGGCCTTGAAGTCGGTATCAGGATTGATGCCGTTGGCCGCGAGCACAATGCGTGGGACGATATAGCCGGAGGTGGACAGCGGGTCAACAAAGCAGAAGGTTTTGCCCTTCAAGTCTGCAAAGGTCTTGATGCCAGAAGCTGTGTTGGCGATGAACTGGCCGCGGTAGAAGGGTTCCAACTTGCCACCCAAGGCATTATCGGGATCCAATGAGTTGGTGGAATAGTTGCGCAGATTGATCAGGGCCGGGATGATCCCATATTTGGCCTGAGCCGCCAGGATGGAGAAGGTGTTGAGGAAACCAACCTGGGCTTTGCCAGCGCCCATTGCCTCAATGGCGGCGGCGTAGCTGGTGCCAGTCTGGATGGTATAGTTTAACCCGGTCATCTTGTTCAAGCAATCAGCGATGGCCTGGCTGGCAGTGGCAATGACGCCGGATTCACCAGATGGTACGAAGGCCATTGTGATGGGGGTATCCGCAGCGCCTAGCTGGCCGGAAGCGGGGGCGGTCATGGCATCCGGCAGCGGGTTGCAGATGGGCGGGATGGGCGTCGGAACAGCGGTTGGGGTTGCCGTAGGCGCAGGGGGCTGCGTGGCGGTGGGCGCAGGCGGCTGTGTGGCTGTGGGCGCAGGCGGCTGGGTGGCGGCGGGCGCAGGAGGCTGGGTTGCAACAGGCGCAGCGGTGGGAGTTGCGGCGGGGCTGCAGGCGGTCAGAATCATGACCGCTGCAACCAGGATGGATACGAGCAGATACGTTTTCTTCATTACATTCTCTCCTCTCGTGAAATGAAAGATAGATGGGAAGTTTTCTCCCCATTGTTAACATCATGTTAACTCGAAATTTCGAATAAGGCAAGTACAGAAAACTTAAAATTTCTGATTCGTTAAGGTTGGGAGATTAGAGAGCGGAGAAGAGAGAAGGAACATGTAAAAAAAACAAAAAACAAAAGACAAAAGGGAGGTGGGATGTAAAACGTAACAAGGAAAACATAAAGAACAAAGAATAGAGTAAAGAATTTGACGTGAGAAAGTAACTGGTTTTGTGGACAATCATAGACAATGCCAGTAGACCAGGTTTTGTACAGGTTGGACCTGTACCGCGCGAACTACAACCCCTGGATTCCACGGGTGAAAGCCGATGAGAGTCCTTTGCTGGCAAAGCGCGATAGAGTGTGTCTCGCTAATCCCGCTGCTAAGTCGATTTGTTGAGTTAACTCAATCTGATTTGAGTTTTTTTTGACTTTTTCCATTTTACTTGTTGCAATATCCCTCCTCCGATCCTATTTTCCGCAAAAATAGGATCGGAATTCTTGTTCACGGGAAGCATATGATTCAATCCTCTTCGCCCCCGTGTGGTTATTTTTTATCGTCCTCGTTTTGTGCATAACCAAGCGCCGCCTCATAAACCGCCCTTAGTGGAATATTGTGGGCCTTAGCAGCCTGTTTGCAATCTTCATACTCTGGAGCGCGCTTGATGGATCCATCCGGCAGAAGGGCCACTTTTACCCTGATAGGGCCATAATGCGTCACCACAGTCTCGCTGGTGCGCTCCAGGCAGCGGCGTTCGACCGACTGGTGGCGCACACCCAGTGTACTGGTTTCGCGAAACAGGATCATTTCGAGCGCATCCGTTTCCGCCGGGCGGCAGAGTACGGTAATCAGGACCGCCGGGCGATTCTTCTTCATCTGGATGGGGGTGAAAAACACATCCAGGGCGCCGGCTGTCAGGAGCTTTTCCATCGCATAGCCATTAATCTCGGCGCTGTTATCATCAACATTGGTTTCGAGCAGCACCAGGGATTCGATACCGCATGCCAGCCCGGCGTCCGGTTGCTGGCCAAGCAGCAGGCGCAGCACGTTGGGTATGGGCAGGTCCCGCCCGCCCGCGCCATAGCCCTGGCCGGTCAGAGTCATGGCCGGGATGGGGCCGAAGCCAACACATAAGGTGGAAAGCAGCACCGCACCGGTGGGGGTGACCAGTTCCATCTCGATCTCGCTGCCGCGCACGGGCACATCCTTGAGAAGCGCGATGGTAGCCGGAGCCGGCAACGGGATCTGCCCGTGGGCGCCTTTCACGAAGCCCCGCCCGAGCGGTAGCGGCGAGGCATAAACCTGCTCCACGCCCAATCCTTCCAGCCCAAGCAGCGTTCCGACCACATCCACCATCGTGTCCACGCCGCCCAACTCGTGTAGATGGACTTGCTCGACCGATTGGCCATGGATGCCAGCCTCCACCTCGGCCAGACGCCGGAAGATGCCGGAGGCTTTTGCCTGGATGTGTTCCGGCAGGCTGCTCGCATGTAGGATGGCATCAATCTCCGCCAGACGGCGTCCATGCTGGGACTCATGCACGATCACATCCAGTTTGGTGGCTGTGAAGCCGTTCTTACTGACCTGATAGGCCTGCAATTCGAACTCGTTGCCCAGATTCAAGGCGGCCAGCCGGTCTTGCAGGCTTTCCAGCGGCAAGCCGGCATCCAACAGGGCGCCCAGCAGCATATCCCCGGAAGCGCCGGCAATGCAATCGAAATAAGCGATTTTCATGGTAAATCCTTTCAAATTGATGTATTAAATGCAAATGAAGAAAACAGATTAACCACGGAGTAAACAACGGAAGAGCACGATTTGCTCTTTTGGTTTCTTCCTTGGTTTCCTTAGTGTAATTTGTGTTTAATAGGTTTTTAAATCTTTTTCATTTGCAGGATGCGGTGCGCAACCACCCCGGCTCCGAAGCCATTGTCAATATTGACGACCGAAACACCGGTGGAGCAAGAATTGAGCATGGCCAGTAATGCCGCCAGGCCATTAAAGCTGGCTCCATAGCCCACGCTGGTGGGAACGCCGATCACCGGGCAACTGACCAGCCCGCCAACCACGCTGGTCAAAGCCCCCTCCATGCCCGCGATGCTCAAAATGACCGCCGCCCCGGTCAGCAGATCCAGCTGGTCGAACAGGCGGTGGATGCCGGCTACGCCCACATCATAGGCGCGTTCGACGCGTGAACCCAGAAATTCGAGTGTTTGGGCGGCTTCTTCGGCCACCGGCATGTCAGCGGTCCCGCCGGTGACTACCAGGGCATAGGGGGAATCGGCTGGGAGTGCCGGATTTTGCCCACGAACCAGTGTTACCAGACGCGCAACTGGATCATAATGTGCGCCGGGTATGGTTAACAGGATGGCTTGCGCCATTTCCGGAGAAACGCGTGTCCCCATGACCCGCTCGTGATGCTCCCAAAGCCGTTCCAGAATGGCCGTGGCCTGCTGGGTGGTTTTCCCCTCGCAGAAGACCACTTCGGGCATGGCGTTCCGCAAGGCACGATGCAAGTCCAGCCGGGCATAACCGAGATCCTCATAGGGCAGTTGGCGTAAGCGCTGCATGGCTTCATCCACCGAAGTCTGCCCGTGCTGGAGGGCTTCCAGTAACTGGCGAAGCTTTTCGATATCCATTACTGGCCAGCCTGCGTGGGCGTGTTCAGGATGCCTGCATTCATGCTGCCGCTGTGGAAACCGGCCAGGTCAAGCGACACGAAGGTGTAGCCGATGGCCTTCAGGGAGGTGACTATCTCTTGCCTGTGCTCCAGCAGCCGCGCAAAATCCTCCGGCTCGGCTTCTATTCGGGCAACCGTGCCGTGATGGCGCACGCGCAACTGGCGCAGCCCCAGGCTGTGCAACACGGCTTCGGCGCGCTCCACCTGGGAGAGCGCCTCCAGAGTGATGGTTGTTCCGTAGGGGATGCGGGAGGAGAGACAGGCCGCGGCGGGTTTATCCCAGTTGGGCAAGCCCAATTCTTTCGAAAGGCTGCGGATTTCGGCCTTGGTAAAACCGGCTTCGAGCAGTGGGCTGCGAACGTGGAATTCGCCAGCGGCTTTGCGTCCGGGCCGAAAATCACCCGTATCGTCGGCGTTGGTGCCATCCACTATGGCTTGGAAGCCATGCTGTTCGGCGAAGGCGGCCAACTTTGCGTAGGTTTCCTGCTTGCAGAAGAAACAGCGGTTGGGCGTATTTTCCAGATAGGCGGGATTCGCAGTTTCAGCGGATTCAACCAGGATGTGTTGCGCACCGATCTGCCTGGCGATCTGGCCCGCTTCGAGACGATCAGAGGCTGGCAGACTGGCTGAAACAGCCGTCATGGCCACTGCCTGATCGCCAAGAACATCGTGGGCCACTTTGAGGACCAGGCTGCTATCGGTACCCCCGGAAAAAGCCACTACGACACTGCCCATGCCGGCCAGGATTTCTTTTAGCTTTTGAACCTTTTCGGTTTGCATTTCATTTTTCTCCGCGTTCGGTAATTACCAATAATTCGTACCATTTGGAATTGTCATTATTAAGGGGAAAGATAATGAGGATGTTGGGAGACCAACATCCTCATTTCCCTTGCTTGCTCTTTTAATTTCCAAAGAACTAATAGAGGAAAGTCCAATCCATTTTGTAAGACAGGATTGTACTATAAAAAAGAAAATTGCTAATTTTGCTCGAAATAGATAATTTTCATTGCATCGACGATCCGTTGTGTGAACGCAGTTGTTGTAATGATTTACATTAGTACACGACTTTCACAAAGCCTGAAAGTCGTGCCATCCCCAATCCCCACTTTGTGAAGCCTCGAATAGTAATATTGATGGAGTGGATGTAATTTCCACTAATCCGGTATAATTAACCCATGAAAAGGAAAATGGTTCTAATTATCATCTTTTTGATATTGGCGGGAGCTGCCACCTGGTTAGTAGTTACGGCTGTAAATCATAGCATTAACCATTCCATCACTCCGTTGGAACGTACTAACTACCAGCTTGGCACCCAGGTTTCCCAGTTACTCCACCCCACGCCCACCATCCTCCCGGACCCGGTTACGATCATTAACCAGGTACAGGCGCTGGCCCGGCTGGAAACGATCCGTTATACGGTTGAGAAAGTGATCACCGCTGAAACAAATCAAGGCGTACTGGCCCCGTTATTTGGCGACCGCCTGCTCTTTGTGGCGCATGGCTATGTGATCGCCGGGATTGATATGAGCAAGATCAAACCGGCAGATCTTTGGCTGACGGGTACTGTTTTGAATGTCCGCCTGCCTGCCGCGGAAGTACTGGTTTCCACCCTTGATAACGGTAAATCCTATGTCTATGATCGTCAGACCGGGCTCCTGGCGAGTGCTGATCCAAATTTGGAGACCCAGGCACGCCAAGTGGCCGAGCAGCAGATCACACAAAGTGCGTTGGAGGATGGGGTCCTGGATCAGGCTATGACAAATGCACAAACTTATCTGAAATGGTTCTTTGAGACCTTGGGATACAAGCAGATAAATTTTGTCCCACCCACACCTTAACGCACACGTACTACCGTCCTTCCAACCCGCTATCGCTCCTTTCAGGTTGGTTGCCCGTACTTTATTCGCGCCAGTTCTTCGGCGCGATTTTTTTCGTGCCCGCTCAGAGAGCCTGGCTGGAGATCCAAAGCCAGCACTGACGTAAATGCCGCAATAAATGCCTGGGCTGCTTCATCCCAAGAAACCTGGCGCGCCAAAGCTGATTCGACCGTAGTTGCCCGGTTCAGCAGCCGTTCGGCCGCATGGGCGCGGGAGGCATCATCGGGAAATGCCAGGACCTGGATGATACGCGTAAGGTCTCCGCCCAGAGGCAGGGAACCATGCTGGAGTACGCCTTCTTTGCGGCGCGCCTGGGCAGAACCGATGAGTTTTTTTCCACCAAAGGTGATTTCATACGTGGAAGGGACTTCAAAGCAGACCGGGTTGGGGTTGACAGCAGGCGGGGCGGAGGAATTTTCATTCACCTGGACCGGCACCCTGAGCAGGTTCAGCGCCTGCACCAACGCCTGTGCCAGGCGGCGGTATGATTCAAGCACCGTACCGGCCACGTGCGGCTCATCAGGCGGGGCGATAACCGAATAAGTTAACTCATCGGTATGGAGCACCGCCCGCCCCCCGGTGGGACGGCGGACCACTTCCCAACCGCGTGATTGCAGCCGGAGAAGATCCACATCAGTGAGCGATTGGGCATAGCCGAGTGAGAGGCAGGCCGGATCCCAGGCATATAGCCGCAAAGTGGGCAGGGATGCGCCCGTGCCCATGGCTTCCAGGATGGACTCATCCACAGCCATATTCCAGGCGCCGTGGGCGGGAGGGGTGATGAGCAAACGCCAGGTGTCCATCCAGAACTTATATTTCAATGACACGATATGGATAAACGTTGATGACGGTGGTCGTTCCCACCCTGGTTACCGGCGAAACGATGTTGCTCTTATACACCATGGTATGCCCGTGCAGAAAATAGCGTGGTTTAAAAGTTTGAATAAAATCCTTGAATGCTGAAAAACCGACATGAGCCTGATCGTCGTCATCGTGGGTGCCGCGCGGCGGAGAATGCGCAATCATAATATCGAGTACATTTCCATGCAGGGGAAGGTACCAAAGCAGCTTGGGGATAAAGGAAGACAAACGGGAATACATTTGAGATTGGGAATACTGGTTGGGACAGCCCGGCCTGTAACGGATGCTGCCGCCAATCCCAGCGATATTCAGGCCTTTGACCGAGCGAATCTCCCGGTCCAAATTTTCGCAGCCTTCGGCGTGCCCGGCTCTTTTTTTCTCGTCATAGGCGGGGTCGTGGTTACCTGGCACATACAACAACGGGACGTTCATGGAGGTAACCAAAAATTCCAGATACTCGTAAGGCAAGTCGCCACAGCCCACAATCATCTCAATGTCGCGGAAGCGTTCTGCAACCTGCGCCGAGTAAAGACGGTCAACTATCATATCGCTGATGGCAAGGATTTTCAAGGAAGTACTCCGCAGTGTATTTTGCACCAAAGTGATGATACACGCAAGGTCAGAATGGTTACGGTTCAGGGCTTTCAAAAAGTCGCTGGCTTTGTGACAGACTCGGCCTGACTGCCGCCACACCCCAAACTTCCCCTTCAAGAAAGCCATGTGGGAGAAAACCATAGGTTGCAATTCCTGCCCGGGGTGGCTATAATTCATACAGTTTGGTCATATTCAGGAGGCAACTCTGGAAACCCATAAGATTACAGCACCGATCGGAAATGAACCGGAAGAAGAAAATGTGCAGTTGGTTTCTGGCACAATTCTGGTCAATCGTTATGTAATCCAGGATGTTATTGGTGTGGGTGGGATGGGATCGGTTTACCTTGCCCGCGACCAGCATTTTCCAAATGTGGTTAAACTGGTGGCGGTGAAAGAGATGATTAACCGCGCCCCGATTCGTTGGTACGGAAAACCATCGTCCAGAATTTCGAGCGGGAAGCCAATATCCTGGCTGCGATTAACCACCCCTCCATTCCGCGCATTTATGATTATTTCAGTTCAGGGAATCGTTCCTACCTGACATTGGAATTTATCAATGGAAAAGACCTTGAAGCCGTAATTAATGAAACCCCCGGCTTCTTAACCGAGGAACGCGTGCTGGCGTGGGCAATTGAATTATGCGAGGTGCTGCAATTCTTGCATGCTCATAAACCGGACCCGATCATTTTCCGGGATATGAAGCCATCCAACGTAATGATCAATTTGACCGATCATATTGTGCTGGTGGATTTTGGGATTGCCAAGCCTTTCCTGGTCGGTCAAAAAGGCACCATGATCGGAACCGAAGGGTATTCTCCGCCGGAGCAATATCGAGGCGAGGCCGGACCATTGGCTGATATCTACGCTTTGGGCGCTACGCTTCACCACGCACTTTCCCGCCGCGATCCACGGCTTGAGCCACCATTTTCATTTGGAGAAAGGCCTTTACGCAAGATCAACCCGGCCGTCTCTGCTGAATTGGAAGCGGTAATTAACACGGCTCTGCAATATAACCCGGAGGAACGATTCCCAAGCGCTGAAGCGATGAAAGAAGCGTTAATGGCGGCAGGCCGAAAGACGGGTATCTTGAACCGGGTGAGTTCACCTACCGCCTCCATTCAATCACAAAGCGGCATCAAACCGCTCTGGTCATTCCAATGTGAAGACGAATTACGCGGCGCGCCATTATATTATGCCGGTAGCATTTATATTGGCTCTTACGATCATAACCTGTATTCCATCAATGCGGCGGATGGCAAATTGAAATGGAAATTCGCCACTGACGGAGGTGTTGTTACCCGGCCGGCGGTTTTCGAGGATAATATATTTATCGGCTCGGAAGATAAACGCCTGCACGTTATCAGCAGTCGTACCGGTAAAATCGTTTGGACGTATTATACTGAAGGACGTGTGCACTCGTCACCGCGGATTGCGGAGGGACATGTTTTCTTTGGCTCGGACGATCAGCACATCCATGCAGTTAATCTTCTGAGCGGACGGGCAGCCTGGCGGTTCGAAACTGCTGCACCTGTGCGTTCCACCCCCTTTGTGACCCAGGATATGGTTTATGCCGGCAGCGAAGATGGGGATTTTTACTGCGTAGACTTCCGAGGACAACTCAAATGGCACTATAAAGCCAAAATGGCGGTCACCTCTTCTCCATGGGTGGCGGACGGGGTTGTTTATTTTACTTCCCTGGATGGAACCTTGTATGCACTGGATGCGCACGCCGGTTGGGTTATTTGGCGCTTCCGGATGGGCAAAGGATCGATCTCCTCACCATGTTTGATGGATGGGATGATCTTTGTTGGCTCCGTAGACGGGAATATTTATGCGATAGATATTCATACTGCCAAAGAAACCTGGCGCTTTAAGACTGAACATCAGGTGAGTGGGTCTCCCGCTATCTATAAAGATGCACTTTATTGCGGGTCAGTGGATGGAAATTTATATTGCATCGAGTATAAAACCGGGCGATTGCGGTGGAAATTTGCCACGAATGGTCCCATCACCGGAACCCCACTGATTTATGACGATATCGTTTATACTGGTTCCATCGATCATTTTCTTTATGCTTTACTTGCCTAAAGGGCTGATCATCCAAGGAGACTACTGTGAAAAAGGATTTCCTAACCTGGTTACACATCAAGAAAGAAAAGCCCGCATCGGCACATTCTGATATTAATACCGTACCTTTACCTGAAAGCCAGATCGAAGGATTACAGATAAATGTACAACACATAGAACCGCAACAGCTAATATATGGTTGCGCACAATCCATTGGCAAACAACGTGACCATAACGAAGATTGCGTTTTTGCACTTTCGATTGCAGTTGGCGGTGAAAAAAGCAGTTACCCGCTCGGTTTGTATGTAGTTGCGGATGGTATGGGCGGTCATCAATATGGAGAAGTTGCCAGCTCTGCGGCCGCCCGGACATTGGCGGGATACTTGATGAAGCGGTTCCTCCCGTATTTGATGAACCCTTCTTCCGGCATGGATGAATCCCTCCAGGATATGATGCGCTCAGCCATCAATGATGCCCAGAAGGCCGTTACGCAAGCAGCTCCTGGCAGCGGTACCACCCTGACGGCCGCGCTTGTGCTTGGACAACAAATGACCATTGGGCATGTCGGCGATAGTCGCGCTTATGCCATTCACCCCTATGGGGGAGGCGAGACCCTGACGCGCGACCATTCGCTGGTCAAACGGTTGGAGGAACTCGGCCAGATCTCGGCTGAAGAAGCGGCTGTCCATCCACAACGGAATGTCTTATATCGCGCGCTTGGCCAGGGCGAGGTGCTCGAGCCGGATATTTTTACTGCTCCCTTCCCGCAGTCTGGTTATTTGCTGCTTTGCAGTGATGGTCTGTGGAGTGTGCTCGGCGATGGCACCATATTTAGACTTGTTACTACCGCAAAAGATCTTCAAAGTGGATGTCAAAGCCTGGTGGATGCGGCCAACGAAGCAGGTGGGCCGGATAACATCAGTGTGATTGTGGTGCAACTTAAAACATAATCATCGAAAATGAATAATCAGGATTACTACAGTCTTCTTGGGTTACGGCGCAATGCTACACCTGAAGAAATCCGTCAGGCGTATTTTAATGCTGCGCGTCATCTCCATCCAGATAAGAATATTGCTCCGGGTGAAACGGAGTTATTTCTGGGTGTACAAGAAGCCTATGAAGTCCTTTCCAACCTGAAAAAGCGCGCCAGGTATGACGAATCCCTGCCTCCTGAAAAACCTCCGAAGGTTTTGTTGGACCAGAAGGTATTTTTCAGTCGTCAGGGTCTTTTAAATATGGATGAGCCACAGATAATTTATATCATCATGGAATTCTCTGTGCCGACCGACAAGGAAAAACGACCTGAGCCGCCCCTGAACCTGTGCCTGGTGCTTGATCGCTCAACCTCCATGCAGGGCAGTAACATGGATGTGGTCAAGGCCACCGCCATCCGGATCATGCATAAATTAAAGCCGGAGGATATGTTTTCCGTGGTTGCATTTAGCGATCGCGCCGAAACCATTATCCCGGCCACGCATATTACGGATATGAGCAAACAGGAAGCGCGCATCCAGATGTTACAACCATCTGGCGGAACCGAAATTTTCTCCGGCCTGGAACAGGGCTACAATGAAATTCTCCATAATATCAGTCGTTCCCAGGTGAACCATATTATTTTGCTCACTGATGGGCGCACGTATGGTGACGAAGATAATTGCATTAGTCTGGCCAAAAATGCTGCATCCAGGGGCGTTGGAATTAGCGGTCTGGGTATTGGATCTGAATGGAATGATAATTTTCTGGACCAACTGGCCTCCCTTACCGGCGGCACCAGCATGTATGTGCCGCGCCCGCAGGATATTCAACATGCCTTATTGGATAAGTTCAACCAACTCGGCAAGGCCTATGCCGAAGAGACTCGCTTGGAATTTACTTCCATCCCCGGGGTCGAGCTACGCTACGCCTTTCGATTACAGCCGGAGGCTGGATTACTTTCCTTTGAAAGTCCCACGATGATGGGGCCGATTGCCTGGGATGGCAGCCTGAAAATACTGATGGAATTCCTCATCAAGCCGGAGGCGTTGCAGCAATCGAAAGTCACTGTGCTTGATGGGAAATTGTTTGCGCTCCTATCGGACCAGAGCCCTCCCGAAGACCCCATCCCCATTCGCTTCGTTCGTCCGGTTCTTAATGGAACAAATCTGGACCCTCCACCCGTTGAGATTGTGGAAGCTCTTTCAAAACTAAAGTTTTACCGGCTTCAAGAACAGGCCCGCCTGGAAGCCACTGCAGGGGATTACGAACAGGCAGCTGAACATTTGACCCGCCTGGCGACCCATCTGCTGGCACAAGGCGAACGTGGGCTGGCGAAAACAGCACTGATGGAAGCAGAAAACCTTCAACGAGAAAAGTCGTTCTCGCAACAAGGCGGGAAAGAGATAAAATATGGGACGAGAGCCCTGTTGAAGTCAGGGAGAATTTCAAGAGACGAAGTATGATAATATGCCCAAATTGCCAAAACCAGGAAATAAATGGCGCCATTTACTGCAGCAAATGTGGAGCACAATTGTTTGACGCGCATCTTAACACCCATAAAATCCAAACGTCTGAAACGCTCCGGGAGATCGAACGGAATACTGATCGAATCCGGCCTACCCCGGCTACGCCACTCCAATCATGGATTTCTCTCCATATTATTGAAAGTGGCCAAATCCTGCCATTAGCGGAAAGAACCGAGTTTACATTAGGTCGTTCTGCCGAAGGACAGCCAATTGTTCCAGATGTTGACCTCTCGTCTTATAACGCCTATGCCAATGGAGTTTCACGTCTGCATGCTGCCATCAAACTGGTGAATAACCGGATTGTGGTTGTGGATTTGGGATCATCCAATGGCACTTATTTGAACGGTGTCCGGTTATCACCTTATATTGAAACGCCAGTATCGCATGGGGACCTTATTTATTTGGGTAAACTCAAGATACAGGTTTTAATCGATTAATCAAGGTTGTAAATATGCCTAATACTGTTGTTATTCATATCACTAATGAAGACCCAATCGTGGGAGAACTGGATGAGCTCCCCAGCGCTAGCGATACAATTATTATTGTCAATAGTCCCCGGCGCCGCGATGGCAAGGATGTTCAATACCTGTCCAATGATGTGATAAAGGTTATCTGGCCACTCAATCAAATCTCTTTTATTGAGGTCATGCCCAGCGAAGGGGAAGAACGCATTATAGGCTTTGTGAGGGAGTGAGCATGGCTGAAGATACTTTGAAACGACGCAAAATATTAATCGTTGACGATGAAGAACGGATGATACGATTTATCCGCCTTAATCTTGAACATGACGGCTTTGTAGTAGCAGAAGCCTTTAATGGGAAGCAGGCTCTTCAACGTCTGCGCGATTCCACCCCTGACTTGATCCTGCTGGATGTGATGATGCCGGATCTGGATGGTTTTGAAGTGCTGGAGATGATCCGCGAAATCAGCAGCGTCCCGGTGATCATGCTCACCGCCAAAGGCGAGGAAGATGACCGTGTGCATGGCCTGGAAAAAGGCGCGGATGATTACATCACCAAGCCTTTCAGCCCGCGCGAACTGGTCAGCCGCGTAAAAGCGGTCCTGCGCCGCACCGAAGGCCCCAGCGGCGGAATGCACGGTTTGATTGAAATTGATGAACGGCTGAAGATCGATTTTGACCGGCGAGAGATCTGGCTGGAAGGCAAGATCGTTAAACTGCGCCCGACGGAATATCGCCTGCTATATCACCTGGTGCAGAATGCCGGCTGGGTGACTTCGCACGACCAGTTACTTGCCAAAGTCTGGGGCTACGAGTACCGGGATGAGCCGCATTACGTCCGGCTCTATATCAATTATTTGCGCCAAAAACTGGAGAAGGATCCGGCCAACCCCAAATATATCCTGACCGAGCGCGGTGTTGGATATCGCTTTGTAGACTTCCGGCGCGAAAAGACCGAGTAATTATTTTTTGTCTTGACAGGCGGCTTTTGCCGCCGTATACTGCTTGAGAAAATTGAACGGGGAGCCCGTGAGCCGGGCTGAGAGGAGGCCAGGAGCCTCGACCCGCAGAACCTGATCCGGATCATACCGGCGGAGGGATGCTTTTTTGTGGTTGCTTATCCTCCCCGGCGGAGGATTTTTTATTTTATGCCCCGTCTGATCATCTTTGCCAATGGCCTGCTGCCAGAGCTTGAATCCGCCCACCATATCATTCAGGCCGGTGATGTGCTGGTAGCTGCCGATGGCGGAACGCGGCATGCGCTGGCAATGGGACTGTTCCCAGAGATCGTGATAGGTGACCTGGATAGCCTCACGGCAGAGGACCGGCAGCAGCTGGTTGCAAAAGGGGTCGAAATCAAACAATATCCGCGTGACAAGGATGAGACCGACCTGGAACTGGCGCTCCATTACGCCTTTTCAACCGGATATCGCGAAATACGGATTCTGGGCGGGCTGGGTGGGCGTCTCGACCAGACATTGGCCAACCTGTTCCTGTTAACCGATCCTGAATTTAACGGACTGGATATCCGCATCGATGACGGAGTGGAAGAAGCCTTTTTTGTATGCGACCGCTGCGAGGTGCATGGCAAACCCGCTGACATCCTTTCCCTGATCCCCTGGGGTGGGGAGGTAAGTGGCATATGCACCGAAGGCCTGCGCTGGCCTCTCCAAGATGAGACTCTCCTCCCGAACAAAACCCGCGGCATCAGCAACGAAATGACGCGAGAAATCGCCAGCCTCTCCCTAAAATCTGGCCTTCTGCTGGTTATTCACCATCGTCAGGTTTAATTCCCAATGCGTAGCATTTGACACAAGGAGCTTTCCATGAAACGTTTATCTTTTCTCACAATTCTTGTACTGCTTGTTCTGGCGGGTTGCGCTCCCAAAGGTCCGGTCACCCTGAATGTAATGACGCATGACTCCTTTGCCGCCAGCCAATCAGTGATTACTTCTTTTGAACAGGCCAATAACGTCAAGGTTGTCTTCCTGAAAAGCGGCGATGCCGGGGCGGCGCTCAATAAAGCCATCCTGACCAAGGACGCCCCGCTGGCGGATGTTTTCTACGGCGTCGATAACAGCTTTCTCAGCCGCGCGCTCGACTCAGGCATCTATGTGGCTTACGCCTCGCCAGTGCTGGTGCAAATCCCCGCTCAATTCAAGCTGGACCCGCAGAACCGGGCTTTGCCGGTGGATTACAGCGATGTTTGCATAACATATGATAAAGCCTATTTTAAGACACATGCCCTGCCTGTGCCGGTGACACTGGAAGACCTGGCCAAGCCGGCCTATAAGGATATGCTGGTAATGGAAAACCCGGCCACCTCTTCACCGGGACTGGCCTTCCTGCTGGCTACGATCAAACACTTTGGCGATAATGGCTACCTGGATTACTGGAAGTCGCTGCGCGCCAATGGCGTGGTGGTGGTGGATGGTTGGGAGACGGCTTATTACACCAATTTCAGCGGTTCGTCCGGGCATGGCGCTCAACCTCTGGTGGTATCGTATGCCACCGACCCGGCCGCAGAAGTGGTCAATGCCAGCACGCCACTGACTGATTCCCCGGTTGGTTCGATGCTCGGCCCCGGTACCTGCTTCCGCCAGATCGAGTTCGTAGGCATCCTCAAAGGAACGAAGCAATCAGCCCTGGCCAGGAAATTCGTCGACTTCATGCTGGGCCAGCAGTTCCAGGCGGATATGCCGCTGCAGATGTATGTTTATCCGGTTAACCCCACCGCCAAGCTCCCGGATGCCTTTATCAAATATAACCAGGTTCCAACCCAGGCCGCTTCGCTTGACCCGGCGGTGATCGCATCCAACCGTGACCAGTGGATCCAGGCCTGGACGCAGGTGGTGCTGCATTGATCCCGGGAAATTTCGCGGGTTTATGAAAGCTTTGCAAGAGGACGCCCGCAGGCGCGACCCTCCTGTGATCAGCGCCTGGTTTTCCATTCACTCAGGCCGGGCTGCCTGGAAGGCACTGTTACCCTGGCTGGGTGTCATGCTCTTTCTGGGTATATTTTTCTTTTACCCCCTGGCGCGCATCCTGTGGGTGGGGCTCAACCCGGCTGCCCTATTTGGAATCTCCAGCAACTCCCTCCTGGTTATCCGTGATGCCAGCCTGTTCACCTTTTACCAATCCATTTTATCCACTGTCCTCACCCTGGCGCTTGGCCTGCCGGCCGCCTTCCTGTTTGCCCGCTACAATTTCATTGGGAAACGCTTCCTGCGCACCCTGACGGCTATCCCATTCATGTTGCCGACCGTGGTAGTGGCGGCCGGTTTCACCGCCTTGCTGGGTCCGCGTGGCTGGATGAACCTGGCCTTGATGCATCTATTTGGAATGGCAACCGCGCCAATCGTTTTTACCGGAACATTGGCAGCCATCCTTCTGGCGCACATTTTTTACAATACCACCATAGTCATCCGCATAGTTGGTAATGCCATCGCGCATCTCGACCCGCGCCTGGAACAAGCCGCCCGCACACTGGGAGCGGACCCAGTGCATGTCTTCTGGCGTGTGACATTGGCCCTTTTACGCCCATCCATCCTGGCGGCTGCGCTCCTGGTTTTCATCTTCGATTTTACAAGTTTCGGAGTGATCCTTTTGTTGGGCGGGCCGGGTTTTTCCACGCTGGAAGTTGCGATCTATACCCAGGCCATGTCTTTCTTTAACCTGCCACTGGCCGCGCTGCTTTCGCTGATCCAACTGGCTTGCACGCTGGCTTTTTCCATCTTGTACAGCCGGCTCCTGCCGCGCACGGTGGTGAGCGTTAGCCCGCGTGCGGATGTCTCTGCTCAGGCGCACAATCCGCCCCAGCGTTTTTTTGTCATCACTTTGTCCATCCTGTTGTTCGTTTTTTACGCTTTACCACTTTCCGCGCTGCCGCTGCGCTCGGTGTTGCGGCTCGAAGCGGATGAAGGCCAGCGCGGAAACGTTCAGTATGGGCTGACTGCGGATTACTATCGTGAACTCTTCGTCAACAGGAACGACTCGATCTTCTATGTGCCGCCATTTGCGGCGATCGGCAACTCGCTCGGTTATGCCGGGGTGACCGTGATCCTGTCCCTGCTGCTGGGCTTCCCGGTCGCCTCTGCGCTGGCCCATCCAGGCCGGCTGACGCGCCTGCTCGACCCGCTCCTTATGCTGCCGTTGGGGGCCTCGGCGGTAACTCTTGGCCTGGGGCTCATAATTACTTTTAATAAGCCCATTTTCGGCACGCAATTCATGCTTGTTTCTTCTCCCGTGCTCGTACCGCTCGCCCACACCATCATTGCCCTGCCGTTTGTCATCCGCACCTTGCAACCTGCCCTGGCTTCCATACCAGATCGCCTGCGACAGGCTGCGGCCATGTTGGGAGCCTCGCCCCGGCGGGTCTGGCTGGCAGTGGATTGGCCGATCGTTTCCCGGGCAACTCTTTCCGCGGCGGTGTTCGCTTTCACCATCTCGCTGGGCGAGTTCGGGGCCTCTTCGCTGGTTGTCCGCCCGGAATATCCGACCCTGCCAATCGCGATTGCGCGGTTCCTGGCCCTTCCGGGAGGCTTGAACTATGGCCAGGCGATGGCCATGGCTACCATCCTGATGGTGGTGTGCGGCACAGGTATTCTATTGATCGAGCGGCTGAGGGTAGCGGGAGCGGGAGAATTTTAGAGGTTGCTATGCTTGAAGTGAGTAATTTGTATAAATCGTACGAAGGTGAGCTGCTTTTGCGGGGGATTTCATTCACGGTGGCGACGGGGGAAACTGTTTGCCTGTTGGGGGCATCCGGCAGCGGCAAGTCCACGTTGCTGCGCATCATCGCCGGACTGGAAACGGCCGAACAGGGGCAGGTCTGTTGGGAAGGCGCGGATTTGGCCTCCGTTCCGGCTCACCGGCGCGGCTTCGGGTTGGTTTTTCAGGATTATGCGCTCTTCCCGCATATGAACGTGGTTGAGAACGTGGCCTTTGGGCTGAAGATGCAAGGCCTTTCCAGTGCAGAGACGGAACGACGCGTCAGCAGTGTTTTGGAAAAAGTCAATCTGGCCAGTTTCAAACTCCGCCGTGTGACGGACCTTTCCGGCGGCGAGCAACAACGCGTGGCCCTGGCGCGCGCCCTGGCTCCCAATCCGCATTTACTGATGTTCGATGAGCCGCTGGGTGCGCTCGATCGGAGCTTGCGCGAACGGCTGATGGAAGAGCTGCGGGATATTCTGCACACCACTGGCGTTCCGGCTATTTACGTTACCCATGACCAGGATGAAGCCTTTAAGCTGGCGGATCGGATCCTGTTGCTGCATGATGGTGAAATCGTCCAGCAGGGCAGTCCGGCCGAAATCTGGGCGGAACCGGGCTCCGCCTGGGCGGCGCGGTTTCTGGATGTGGGGAATATCCTGGAAGGAACGGTCCGAGCGGATGGCAGTGTGGAGACGGCCGCCGGCATTTTCAGGTTGCCATGCGGCCATGCACATCATACCGGCGATAAAGTTAATCTGTTGGTACGCCCTATCGGAGTCCAGAAGGCAGCGGGGACCAGTTCCAGCAGTCTTGAAAAGGGAAATATGGTCAGCGGGGTAGTGACCGACGTAGTCTTTCACCAGGAGCGCTTCAAAGTGACCCTGGCCAACCATTTGTATTTTTACCTCCCCGAAGCTCCCAGGATTGGGGAACAAATAACCCTGCAAATCTCCCCGGCCGGATTACAATGCCTGTGATGAAGCCACCAATCACAATCATCAAGCGGAATCTGGATGGGCAGGAAGTAATGCGTTACGCCGGAGAGGTTCTGCACAGGGATATTCAGGCCATTACCCTGGAAGCATGTTTTAACCATGCGGATGTGCAAGTCATGCAAACCACCCTCAGGCAAGGCGATCGGTTTATCGAGACGTATTATACAGATCGTTGGTATAACATCTATGAGATTCATGATTTGGAAGATAACCGGCTGAAGGGCTGGTATTGTAATATTGCCAGGCCGGCAGTGATGGAAGCCGGAAACGTGCTCTCTTACGTGGACCTTGCGCTCGATCTATGGGTGGCGCCGGATGGGACGCAAACGGTTCTGGATGAAGATGAATTCGCCGCGCTTGACCTGGACACGGGAACCCGTACGAGGGCACGCGAGGCTTTGGAAGAATTGCAAGCCCGCTTTGCAAACAGAAAGAAACTCCGGTTTCTGCCATGAAAATCAAGAACCCGTTTCCTACGATGAAACGGGTTCTTAGTAATCGCGGACTATATTGCCAGACCGGGCCGGCAGGACTGCAAAATTCCCAACTCGTTTAGGATCGGCCCGCCAAAGGCGAAAAGCAATCCAATTGCACCAATGCAAAAACAACACAGCACGACGATGACCACGATAATGATGATCCAGAGGCTGGTATCTTTCCTAGTCGGAAGCGCAGTGCCAGTTGGTTCTGGCATGGTCGATTAATGGATCGAATTGCTAATAAAAGGAATGGAAATGCCAAACGCCAGCATTGCGGCTACCACGAGGCAAAGGCACAATCCCAATCCGAGCTGCACGTACCCAAGCACTAATCCGGCGGTTGCCAGGCCATTGCCACCCAGCGTGCCGTTACTCTTCCTGATCTCGTTTTTTGCCATGTGGCCGGTAATAACGGCTGCGATTGCGGCAATAACCGGGATGAGAAACCAGGAAACGATACCCGATATCAGGCTGATGATTGCCAGCGTGCTGGTAGGTGGGGCGAGTGGGGCAGGGGGAAGTTGGGAATAATTTTGGTCCATGGTTGTCTCCTCTAATAAAATCTTGGTGGATGTCTTGTATTTTGTATACGTGCCCGAGTAAAGTAAAGGTGCACTTTGCTCGCTGTCGTTTCGTGGAAAGCGTACCTATTTTTGCTGTTGCAGCCATAAAGCAGTGGTGCGGGTATTTTCTTCTAGGGCGATTAACAGGTATAACCCTTCTCCGAAAGCGTACAAAGTAATTGAGCCTATGCCCCCGTACAGTAAGATAAAGCCTCCGATGATGACCCCGCCAAGAATCCCGCCTAAAAATCCGGTTGGCCCGGACGAGCCCCCACCGTTGTAATTGGATACACTGTTCAAGACTGAGTTCATCAGCGAACCGCCCAGGATGCTGAAGAGACAGAATCCGATCGCGCCGATGGCTGTCAGTACGCCGGCAATGATGCCGATCACCTTGTAAACCGTGGCAACAAATCGAAGAGCTTTAAATTTCTTTTCCATGGTCTCTTACTCCTTTCTAATTTGAGCTGCCTGAGGAATAGCCGGATGTTTCCGGGTAACTCGCCGCCAGATCCACCAGATAATGAATGCAATCGCAACGATCAGGATAATCCCGACCAGCACGGGGATGACGATGGAGAGGATGGAAAGAACGGTGGCGACGCCATCCTCGGCCAGGCTGACCGGTACATTGGCAGCCCCGCCGGTGGTGGCCGTTACCGCCGGGCGGACAGCCACTGATTTGACCGTATGCACGCTCCCGGCTACCAACAGCCCGCAGGCCAGCGCCAGCAACGGGTTGATACCGGTCAGCACATGCGCACTGGCCGCGAAAACGATCGCACCGGCGGCTGGACGGAAAACGGTCTGGATGATATCGTTGATATGGTTGACCGCCGGGATTTTGTCCACCAGCATTTCGACGATCAGCAGCAGGCTGACCAGGATCAGGATCCATGGGTTGGCCAGCAGGTCGTACGGCGGGGTTAATTTGATCCAATTGGTATAGTGCGCGATGACGCCGACCACCAACAGCGGGATGTAGGCATTCAGCCCGGCGCTGGCCGACAAACCAAAAGCCGACATGATCCCGAAAAGCGCCACATCCATAGGACCTCCAATCTGCCGGCTAACCGCCCAGCGGGAAACCACCCCAGGTACCGGTCAACCAGAAGCGCAACATATCGATGCCAAAGGTCTGGATCATCGTAATGGTGAAACCTGCCAGGATCGGCAACCACAACTGGCGTAATTTTGTATACTTGTTTTCCTGCCCGGTGATCATGACCCATACGATGGTGTACACCATGGTCAGCAGCAGCACCACACCCAGCACGCTGATAAGCGCCACCGGGTAAAGAACGATTGGGCTCTGGGTCAGCACGAGCAGATCAATGACGACCTGGATAAACAGCAGCAGGCCGAAAGCTTTCCAGGTTGATAGGCCGGCGTGCGAATCATCATGATCGGCCCAGATGCTCTGGTTGAAGGCCGGGAAGAGCATGGCGGCAATGCCCAGACCCATCCCGCTGCCGGTCAGAAGGCGCAGGGTGTTGTTGGGGATGTAAATGTTGGGGATGTGCGGCAGGATGCCCGGGCGCACCTGCTTGAGCAGGTAAAGATAAGAATTGGCCCCATCGATCCCAAAGGCGACCAAGAAGACCACCAGAACTGCAATAATGCCCCAACCCGGAACTCTGCTGCGCTTACCGCCCAGGATGGATTGAAAAACCAGCCCGGTTACCGCGCCCAGGTACATGCCGGTGCAGCGTGCGCACAATGGCAATTGGACGCTGCCGATGTGGAACGAGCGCTCGGCGATGCGGTGACAGACTGCGTAGGCGATGGCATCCAGCTTGCCGAGGAAACCCGGCGGGGTATAGAGCAACCAACCGGTAAAAACCAGGATGGCTGCCACGACCACAAGATATTTTGAAGCCGCTCCGAAACGTTTGAGGGTGAGGTTTGCCATGATGGGTCCATTATAAGGGGGAATTCGTAATTGGTAAGTTGTAAAATGTAATTCGTAAAATGTAATTCATGATAGGTTATTGGTAAGTTGTTATTCTTGAAAAGGCGACACCGATCTAAGAACAGAATAACGAATTCCGAAGAACGAATCCCCGCCTTTAAAACAATTTCATTTGTTCGGACGGTTCGATGGGATCAGCGGAGAATTCCTGGTTGAATTGGGTGCGTGTCAGCCCTTTCAGGCCGGCCAGGTGGTGCAGGTGGCGGAATTTGAGCATACGCCAGCCTGCGGCCAGTGCGCGCAGCCCGGGATCGCGCTGTAGTTTGTACGCCAGCAGGCTGGAGCGCCCGCCGGGAAGAATGAGAAAGTCCTGTGCTGGCGGAATCGGAGTCTGGCGCAGGAGGCGTGTCACCACCGCCGATGCCACGAGCTGAAAGCGATAAAGGATCTGGCCGTTTTCCGACCAGCACAGGAGCCGCGGGTTTTTATCATCCCGCAGGAGCGTGTAGCCCAGCCGGGCAGCCAGTGTGAACAGATTCTGGGATGCGGCTTCAAGGTCAAGCCGGCGGGAGGTCGGGGAATCTTCCGGACGCAGACTCCAATGTCCGTCTGTTTCGATTGCGTAGGAAGCCAGTACTGCCTGTAGCAGCCCCAGCGAAGGCGTCAGCAGGCCGGGCAGCTCGTCATTCAAGCTGATTTCCAGGTCCCGGAAGGTGCAGGCCGGATTTTTTTGCAGGATGCGTACCGTGGCAATTTCCACCCGGTCCGGCAAAGGTTCGACCTTCCCATCCCATTCCGCCAGTGCCCACAGACCGCTTTCGGGATCCTGACTCTCGACAAGATGGACAAAATTCGCTCCCGCTAAAGCTGCCTGGATGGGTGCGCGGATTTGTGCCAGCGCCTCCGGCCGCCAGTGCAGGGAACGGTCAGCGGCCATGCAGGTCAGAGCGGCGGCATGCAGGTGCAGATAAGGCAGCGGTTCCCCGCGCTCCTGCAGAGCCTGTTGCATGGCCTGCTGGATACCCTGCGGGTCAATTTCGGGCGGTTTTGGGTCAGCGTGGGCGAAGGCGCGGCGGTGCCAGAGCACCTGGGCCGGGTCATGGCGGGTGCGCAAGGCCAGCCTGCTCAATTCGAGGCCGGCCCCGGCAGCCGCCAGCAGGGCAGCCGACAGGAAAGCAGGTTCAATTTCAGGGATAAGCGCGAAGAGCGGGGTGTTCAGCGGGAGCCGGTCGGAGATGTTTTTCAAGGCGGCATACAGCGCGGCGGCGTGCCAGTTCCAGTCATATCGGCGCCGGCGCAACACTGACTTGAAAGGAGCCGCGGCCGCCTTTCCCCACAGCCAACCGGCCCACAGCGCAGAAAGGCTCCAGAAGGCCGGGTTAGGACGCGGCAATGCCGTTACCACTGCGGCAATGGCCAGGTCTTTCAGGCGCGGCGCCAGATCGCGGATCGGACCATCGAACAGGCACAGGCCACCGGCTTCCCCCGGAAGCTCCGGCCAGTTCACGACCGGTACGACTTGCCCGTCACCGCACCAGAGTTCCACACCCCGTTCCAGGGCCAGCCAGACATTCTTCTCCAGGAAGCGCGGCGGCAGGGCCAGGCTTTTGGGGCGCGGACGTTCGTCGGGATAAGGCCAGATGGCGCTGGCTTCGTCACAGGCGCTCAAGACCAGCGCAAGCAGCAGCCGCCGGCGTTCAGGACTGAGCGACAGGCCATCCAGCTTATTAATGATGCTGATAATGGCATAGGCGGCGCGTGGCAGGTAACAATCCAGGGCTTCCTGGGCATGCGGTCGATCGGGATCGTCCGGTGCGGCCACGCGTTCCAGCAGGCGGGCGCGATGCAGACCGTCGAGGTTGGCCAGGCTGGCGGCGCGCGCCTGATCCTCCGGGGAGGCCGGATATTCGCCACGATCTCCGCAGGCACACCGGTAAATGCGCGCCACCAGCGCGCCACTGGCACGTTCCCAGACGAAGGCTTCGGCCGGGACTTGCTGCTGGCATTTGGTGCATTGGGTCATATAAAGGGATTGGAGATGAGTTTCCAGGCGGTCGTCGCCTTTGCGAGCAGCGGCCAATTCAGAGAGCGCCTGGCGCAAGTCGGCCCGGGAGGGGGGCCGGGCGGCCATTTCGAGCAGGAAGTGCGTGACCGGGTTGTTGACCGCCACCAGGGTGCGATAGCCCTGCCGGGCTATTTCGACGGCCAGTTGGGGCGAGGCGCCCAGCGGATCGAGCACCCAGGCGCCGCGTTCCAATTCACTAGATCCGGCATGCCCGGCCAGGAAGGCCGCGGCGACTCCTTCCGGAACCGCCGGAAGGTAACGCGCCAGGGGAGCGGACCGGGAAGGATTATCTCCGGGAATATATGCCAGGCTATCCATATATTAATAGTATACAAGAATTTGAATGGGAAGGGATGGGAAAAAGTAAAACGGACTCTTCTTCTTTTTGCCGTGAAAAATAACGAACCACCAAAGCATGGGGACACGAAGTTTAATGGCTAAATGCCCCATAAAATTGGTGTCTTGGTGACGCCTGTCCCGCGGTGTTCTTCCGCAGGATTGCGGTAAATCTTCCCAGCAAGAAGAACCTTATTTTTCCATAACCAGCAGGCGCACTTCGTACGGAGCGAGAGCGATAGCCGGGTCGGTCGATTCCGGGTGGCTGGAAAACAGCAGTTGCCATTTTCCATCCGGAGTCGCAAATTGGGCCGGGCGGGCTTTGAAATTGATCGCCACCAGGATGGATTGTTCGGGCGTGCTTCGCAGGTAAGTCAGGGTGCCACTGGGGGATTCCAGGGGAAGATAGTCGCCGCGATGCAAGGCGGGTTGGGCTTTACGCAGCGCCAGCAGGTTTTTGGTGAAATGGAACAGGGAGTGCGGGTCGGCCTGCTGGGCAAGCACGTTGCGGTGCAGGAAATCCGGATTTACCTTCAGCCAGGGTTCGCCGGTGGAAAAGCCGGCGTGAACACCATGATCCCACTGCATGGGGGAGCGGCAGCCATCCCGCCCTTTGTAAATGGGCCAGTATTTCTGGCCGGCCGGGTCGAGGATCTCGCTGCGCCGCAGGCTGATATCGCGCATGCCAATTTCTTCGCCATAGTACATGAAGGGTGTGCCACGCAGGGTCAGCAGCAATGCCATGGCAATCCTGGATTGGCTGTCCTCCTCGCCTTTGGAGTAGCGGCTGGCGGCGCGTGGCAGATCGTGGTTGCTCATGACATTGGTGGGCCAGACGCCGGCCGCGTTAAACGTTTGCTCACGGCGGGCGATCTGTTGCACGATCCAGGCGGGGTTCCAGGGATAGGATAATTCACTGGATGTGAAATCAAAACTGAAGGCCGCGTGCAATTTTTCCGGGCCGCAATAAGAGACGGTTTTTTGCGGGTTGGCCAGGTAGGTTTCGCCGACGGAATAGCGCTCCGGATAGGAATCGAGCAGGCGGCGTAACTCGTTCAGCAGCGGCAGCATTTCGGGCTGGTCCATATCGTAGAGGTGGCGCTGGCGGTCAAAGCCGCGCAATCCGAATTTGGGCGGGTTGTCGGGCAGATCGGGATGTTTGAAATAGGCATTAAAGACATCCAGGCGGAAGCCATCCACGCCGCGTTCCATCCAGAAGCGAAAGGCCTCCAACTGTGCCTGGCGGACGGCCGGGTTTCGCCAGTTGACATCCGGTTGTTCTTTGGTGAAGAGGTGCAGATAATACTGGCCGGTGACAGAATCAAATTCCCAGGCGTTCCCGCCAAAAGAAGCCTGCCAGTTGTTGGGAGAGTCACGCCAGATGTACCAGTCGCGCTTGGGGTTATCCCCTCTGGAGCGGGATTCCTTGAACCAGGCGTGCTGGTCGGAAGTGTGGTTCATCACCATGTCCAGGATCAGGCGCAGGCCGCGCGCATGGGCCTCGGCCACCAGTCGATCGAAGTCGGCCAGGGTTCCGTAGCGCGGATCGATATTACAATAATCACTGACATCATACCCAAAATCCTTGTCGGGGCTGGGATAGACCGGCGAAAGCCAGAGGACATCTACACCCAGGTCGGCCAGGTAATCGAGCCGGGAGATAATTCCGGGCAGGTCGCCCAAGCCATCTCCGTTACTATCTGCAAAACTGCGCGGATAGATCTGATAAATAACGCCATCGTGCCACCATAAATAGTTATCCATTGGTTCACCTTTGCGATTTTGAAAAGTGGCTCTCCCGTTTGAAGAGAAAAATAATGGTAATTAACCACAAGGGCACACGTGAGCATGCCTGCGCCAGGGACAGTCCAGGGTACCGCAGGTACAGGTGCGGCTCAGTGCGGACACAGACAAGAAGTTTTTTGTTTAAAAGCCCTTTAAAATTTGTACCTTGGCGACTTTGTGGTAAACCTTCCCAGGATGAGGGGGAGAGCCTAAAAAGTGTTGCCCGTGATATTTTACACGAAACCGACATCGAACCAGGATAAAAGTGTTACAATTATTTTCACGTATCGCGGACATTTATGCTATGATAAGGTGGTATGGACGGATCGGCCGAACACATCTTGCTCGTTGAGAGCGACCCGGATATTCGAGAGTGTATCGTGCGCCAGGCGCTCCTGCCGCTGGGCTACCAGGTACAGGTAGCCGACGATGCCAGCGCGGCGATCATGCAAGCTGCCAAAAGCGCTCCGGATCTGGTGATTGTGGATTTAAACCTGGTCGGTTTGAGTGGGAAAGATTTATTGGTCGCATTTAATTCGCAGGGGTTGCAGGCCCCGGTCATTGTCATCGCTGAAAAAGGCCAGGAAAATAAAGTGATCCAGGCTTTCCGTTTAGGCGGGACAGATTACCTGCTCTGGCCGGCACGCGAGGCGGAAGTGGTTTCAGCGGTGGAGCGGGCCCTCAAGCAGGTGCGGGAAAGCCGGGTGCGCCAGCGCCTGGACATGCAGCTCAAGGAAACCAACCAGGAACTACAACGCAGTGTACGAGAGCTGACGACTATTTTTGCAGTTGGAAAAGCCGTCATCTCCATTACAGATCAGCGGGTACTGTTCGATAAAATTGTTGAGGGGATGGTATATGTTGCGGATGCAGATTACGGCTGGCTTTTACTACGCGATGAGCGCACACGCACCTTTGTCCTGACCGCACACCGCAACCTGCCGGACTCCTGGGCCAAGAAAACAGGCCACGTACTGGATGATGGGGTCAGTTCTCTGGTGGCACTCTCTGGCGAAACTCTGGCGATCAACGGGGAACCCCTCAAACGGTTCAAGCTGTCTGCGCTGGGACTTTCAGCGGTGGCAGTGCCGGTAAAAATCCACCAGGAGGTGATCGGCCTGCTGGTGGTTGTCCGGAAAGCTGACCGCGCTTTTGAAGGAACGGTGCAATCCCTGCTGGAAGCGGTGGCAGATTACGCCTCCATTTCGCTGGTCAACACGCATTTATTCCGCGCCCTGCAGGAAGGCGCCGATAGCGCCCAGGCCGGTGAAAAGAAAAAGGAAGTGCAACTCCAGGAATTCCAACAGGAGATGCAATCCGCACTGCAATCGGCCACTTATCCCATTGATTTATTGCTTGCTGGTAAAATTGGCAAGTTGTCCACGGAACAAAAGAAAGCTCTGGAAAATGCGCAGAGCTCGTTGAAACGGGCAGCACAATTATCCACACCCAATCGGACCTCTCAAGGGAGTGGTGGTACGAAACGAGATGATGGTTGATCCCATGGCAAAGACTGAATTGGTCCTGCTGGCTATTGATGATGAGCAAATCCTGCAACTGTTTGAGCGGGCAGTAGCAGCGGGTTCATTTCCAACGGCTGTGGCCCGTGATCGTACGGCGCTCGATAAAGCCTTGCAGGAATCTACGCCATCCCTGGTAATTCTCAGTCAAAATTTTGCCAAGGCCGACGAATTGGCAATCGCAGCTTCCATGCTGGAACGTTTTCCCACCCTGCCGGTTTTGCTGTTCTTTGGGGAGACTTCTCTGGAATCGGTTAAGCGGGCAATCCATATCGGGGTGAGTGATTGTCTTTTTGCACCTCTGCGCATCGATGACATCAAGAAAACAGTGGAGAACAGCATTAAACGTGCCAACAGCATCGGTGACTGGACCCGCCGGGAAGTCAAGCTCACTACCGCTTCGCTCCAGAAGCGTGTCGATGAGTTGCAGAAATTTGATACGATCCTTGAACACATCGAAGACGGGGTGATCATTTTAGATGACAAGCAAAAAATCCTTTTGATCAATGCGGCTGCGCGCAGGACGTTCGGTCTCTGGCAGGATGACAATGTGAATGGAAAGATCGTTACAGAGGTACTGCCTCACCCGGATTTGAAGGCACTCCTGAGCAAAGGCGTGGAGAACGCGGCGCCACATCATGAGATTGCATTTGACGATGGGCGGGTTCTATCTGCGCAATATACCGCTATCTCCGGGATTGGCATCGCGGTGACGATGCAGGATATCACCTACCTTAAGCAAGTTGACCGCCTCAAAAATGAGTTTGTTAATACCGTTTCTCATGATTTGCGTTCCCCGTTGACTGCAATCCTGGGCTACGTGGATCTATTGGACCGGGTCGGGCCGGTAAATGACCAACAGCATGAATTCATCCACAGGGTACAGGTCAGTGTGGAGAGTATTACTTCGCTGGTCAACGACCTGCTTGAACTTGGCCGGATCGAAGCTGGCTTTGACAGCCAGAACGAAATTGTGCCTCTGGAAGGGATCCTGCGCTATTCACTTGAGACCGTGGGTGGGCAGATTTCAGAAAAACGATTAAACATCCACCTTGACCTGCCATTGGATATCCCGCCGATCCGTGGGAACCCGATCCGCTTGCGCCAGATGCTGGATAACCTGGTTGGGAACGCCATCAAATATACCCCGGAGGGCGGTGAGATTTCGATCGAGATGGAAGTGCAAGGGGAGCAGGTCATCTTGCGTATATCCGATAATGGCCCAGGTGTCCCGCCGGCCGATCAACCGCATATTTTTGAAAAATTCTATCGCGCCAGCAATGTTCCCAAGGGTGTGGGAGGCTCCGGCCTGGGCCTGGCGATTGTTAAATCCATAGTGGATAGCCATCAGGGGCGCATTTGGGTTGAGTCGTTGCTTGGGCAAGGCTCAACTTTTACGGTGGTTCTGCCTTTTTCTCAAAAGAGCTTGGCCTGACCGGGGAAGAATTTTTGCCAATCAGACGCACCGGCCCAGCCAGTGCGTCTTTTTTGTTGGTGGCCCTTGTTTCACTGAAATTCCCGATGACCTGTTAAACGCAGCCTCCGCAGGGTGGAGCTACTCTGCGGAGGCATTCGCCAAAGGAGGAGACAGTGATGAAACGATGGAGGTAACTTCTTTACCCGTCTCCATCGAGAATAATAACCTAACCGTTGGATGCAAGACAGGGTGGAAAGTCACCCAGAATTCGTGATTATGTTCACAAAAGAGCTAGCACCCAGAGAAAGAAACGAACGTATGGTTGCGATCGCATCATCTGTATTAATATAAGAATTCACCTGGATACAAGGATGCGAATTTCCGGTGAGCATCTTTGAGACTGGCCGGCCGGCCTGGTAGAGACACAAGACCGGTTTTCTTATGCTCAAAGCGTAGGCAACTTCATAACCGACACCATGCGAAGGCGTACTGACCTCAGCCACGAGCGCATCGCAGGCGCCAATCCAGGTGATATCCCGCTCGTATACAGCGCCTGGGCTGGCAACCGCCTCCAATGCCAGCACGTCTGAACCGGCCAGATGCGCAGTTGGTACGGTGTGCCCATCGGCCAACAACGCCGCCATAATGGCCTGATAGACTGGTTCAAAATCCCGTCCGCCGGTAATTGCACAGGCAAAATAAATATTCATCTTTTGGGGTTGGAGAGGCTGGCCAGCAGGTCAGATTGAGGATTGCTACCGGCCTCGTGTTGGGAGTCAAAAAAGTTGGTGCGGAAACTTTCCATTTCCAGGCTGAAATCCATCCATTTCGGTACAAGCAGCGCCAGGCGGGAAGTTTTGTCCGGAAAGAAAAACGGGGATAGGAACAGATTGAGCACCCAGTGGGGGAGCGGCCAGCCCTGCATTTCCAACACGATGGCGGTCTTTGCCGCCAATGGACGGGCGAGTCTGAATCGCCAGCCTTTGTAACTGCTGATGGGAAACAAGTGTTTCATCTCTACACTGGAGGCCTTGCGGATACGCCGGTAGGAGATATTCAGGTGCAGAAAAGGGGTAATCAGGCGCAGGTGGGTGGCACAAGGTTGAACGTAAGCCGATTTGGCGATGACGATCAAAAAAAATGACAGCAACACCGCGTATCCGCCAGCCCCGGCGACCGCCCACAAGGTCAATTCCGATACTGCCAGGAAGTGGTACTGTGGCAGCCGCGCCGGCAGGATATTCACACCAATTGCAAACGCAATCAGGATGGCGCCAATTGCCAGTGAGAATTTCCACCAGCGGTTGAGCATGTAGGTGTAAAGGATTAAGCGATGGCGGTGGCCGTTGCGGGGCATTCTACCTTAATCCTGCTCTGGCGGAAGCGGGAGCGGTGCTTTTTCCGGCAGGTTTTCGGATCCGGGCAAGTGTTCGCTCAACCGGGCAATCGAGCGCTCCAGTTTTTCACCACGCAGGCTGAAGGTAACATCTCCGCGGGTGCGCTCGATAATGGCGCGAATGATGTCGGTTTGGCGGCGCAGCCCATTGGTAATTGCATCCGGATAATCCATCGTGACTAGGATGGAATAGATATCATCCATGTGCCCGAGCAGGCGTTCGGCTTCAGCCGAATTATCCTGCCTGAGCATATCCAGGCAGCGGCGGCGCATCTCGCCAACGCTCTCGGCCAATCCATTCAGGTAGGTATTTGGCGGCAGATCGAGTTCCTGCGGGGTGGGGAGAGCCTCGTGCCGGATAAGTGCGCAGGATATGCTGGCTTCGGCAAATTCCTTCAGGGAATCCTGTGTGTAACCAGCATAGAATAGGGCCGGATAATCCGCCAATCCAGTGCGCAAGGCATCGGCAATCTGGCGGGCCTCTTCAAGGTGAGTTTGCATCACTTCCGTGTCGTCCCGGTGGACCGCGCGGATGGATAAAGCGCAGGCGCGCGTCAGGGCACGCGCCTGGGTCAGCGCCTGGTCACGGGCCACCGTCAGGGCGTCAAAGGTCTGGCGAATTTGTTCGGCAATATTTTCGAGTTTGTCCATAAAAGGTTCCAGGATTGAAAGGAATGTGCGCCCAACAATGGTGATTAATCAGGTTCTTTGGACGGATTCTGGGGGCTTTCCGGCGGGTGCATGGGTTTGAAAAGCGAATCAGCCAGGGAGGAACCAGCGTTGGGGATATTTATTTTTCCAAAATTGTCCTCATAACGTCCCAGATTTTCGTTGACCGCCTGTGCGAAGAGTTTCAGAGCGATCGGTGACATGATGATGCGCGCGGCCACCATGGCTTTGGAATCGCCCGGCAGGAGCTGTGCAAAGTCGATTACAAATTCCGCCGGGGCATGCGCGATGCGGGCAAGATTGGCATAGGCAGGCTGCAAATCTGGTGGGATTTCGATGGGAATATTTTGGGTTGGTTTGGGGGGTTGGAGTGCCATGCTGGTCTCTCCTTCAGACTGGTAAATGGAGGTCACGCTTCACGCGTGACCTCCACAACAGGTAGCTATAGTATTAGAACGGGATATCCCCATCGTCGCCGGCCGGAGCCATGCCCTCATCCGATGTGACCGCCGCCGCGCCGCCCGCGCCGGGTTCGGCGGTTTCGCCGCGTGAGCTCAGGAATCGCACGGTTTGGGCATATACCTCAAACGATGCACGCGTGGAGCCATCCTGTGCCGTCCAGACGCGCGGTCCGCCGGTGGCGGGATCAGCGGTCAGGCGACCTTCCACAAGCACTTTGGAGCCCTTCTTAAGATACTGGTTGCAAATCTCGCCAGTTTTGCCCCAGGCTGAGATGCGGAACCAGATGGTCTCCTTGACGGTTTCACCGTTGTTGTTGGTGTATTGTCGGTTGGTGGCGACAGAAAAAGATGTGACGGCCTGTCCGGAGGGGGTATAGCGCATTTCCGGGTCGCGACCTACGTTACCAGCGATGATTAAGGTTTGGTACATTGGGAATCTCCTTTAGATTATATAGATCCCGCCGCAGTGCGACGGGGACAAGGTTATATGTACATTTTACATCACATTTCCCACGTTATTAGTGGAATTTCCAATTCCTGAGGAGTCAGCCCGCCATGGTGGCCGCGGAATTTTTGCTCGAACTTATCCTGCTCGAACCACCAGACCGATTCGCCTCGATACGGCAGGATGACCAGATCACCGGCGTGGGCCAGGAAGCGGGCAGAAATAACCGGTCCAAAGTAGCCCGCCTGCACCAACTCCGAGACTTTGCGTACTTCGGCCCGGCCGGCCAGGCGGGAGGCCAGAAACGCCTGGGCTTCATCCAGCATATCTGGCTTTATATAAAGAAAGAAGTCGCGGGCCGAACCGGCCGGGACCATTAACTCACTGTTACGGTTGACTTTCAGAAACTTATCCACGCCAGAAAAGGCTGGTTCCCGGTTGAGATAGATGGTAGTTTGTGGATTAACCTCCACCTGGCCATGATCAGCCGTCAGCATGAACAGGATTTTTTTATGGCTGCCGACCAGCGCCTTCAGGAAAATGTGCTCCATTGTCATCAAGAAAACCAGGATTTCGGCGGTAGCCTGCGGCGATTCCGGGCCATACTCGTGGCAAATGGCATCGATCCTGTCAAAGTAAAAGAAAAAATAGGAGGGTGGCTGTGCTACTGATAACTTATCAGCCAGATTGACGAGTGCTTCCGGCAGGGTCTTGTAGCCATTTGTTTTCGCGCCTTTGAAAACTGCATTCGAGTAAGTCGAAGGAGTGTATTCGCGGTGTTGAAAGATGCTGGCAGCCACACCCTGTCGTTTTAGCGAGCGATAAAAAGTGTTGGTTGGGTAAAGGCTGGCTGGTTTAATACCGGCTGGTTTGAGCGTTTCCCGCTGGGAAGTGCCCGCGAAAGAGAAGAGCAGCGGGGCGATGACATGATCCAAGGCCGGCTCGAAGTAATACCACTCGAAGATGCCGTGTTCACCAACCGGCATTCCGGTATGGATGGTGGTGAGGTGGGCTGCGGTGGTTGAAGGGAACTGCGAAGTCAGCTTCGTGATGGTTCCCGTGCGGGCAATCTGTTGGAAGAAGGCTGTTTCCTGGAACTTTTCGAAGAAACGCCAGCCAAACCCGTCGACCAGGAAAAGAACCACGGCATCATAACGGTTGGCAGACAAAACTTCTGATATTTTTTTCGGCAGGGATGCAAATCCACCGGTATCATAGCGAGGTTTGATGAAGTCGGAATCCATTTTTATCCCTTTCCGGGGCTGAACCCACAAGATGGAAATCTCACTGCTTCATTGTTTTTGTACAATTGCTTGGCGTATAATATAACACTATCGAATGACTTGTGGAAAGAAGTAGCGTTTTCAGGTGCCCTCTAGGATCGCCTGTGGGTCGTGCCTATTTCCATCAATGCATTGCGAAAATTAAGGAAGCTTTTTCATGCCCCTGTCTCTGACCGAAGGACACATCTCCCGGCAATTGAAGAATTTCTACCAACCGGGTGTGATCGCATCGATGGATGGCTATGCTGAGTTGTACGAGCATGTGGCGCTCAAATGCGCGGCAGTATTGATTCCGTTTGCTTTGTTGAAAGACGAATGGCAGATTGTTTTTACCCGGCGTACCGATACGGTGGAACATCACAAAGGCCAGGTATCCTTCCCAGGCGGTGGTTGTGAAACGGGCGAAGACTCACCCGATGCAACCGCGCTGCGAGAAGCCAGGGAAGAGATCGGGTTGGCGCCGGAAGATGTCCGCCTGCTGGGCCGGATGAACGATATCATCACGATCACGAATTACCGGGTGACACCCATCGTCGGGGTGATACCGTGGCCGTATCATTTCACCCCGGAACCGGCGGAGGTGGGACGCGTTTTTACCATCCCATTGCTCTGGCTGGCTGACCGTGCCAACTGGGACGAGCAATTCATTAATCGAGAGGGCTTTTCCCATCCATTTCCCGTGGTCAGGTACCATTCCTATGATGGCGAAATCCTGTGGGGGGCTACTGCCAGGATTACCCTGGATCTATTGAAAACCATCATGGAGTATGAATAATAATGGTAAATCGCCGCGCGGTATGGTTGGTTCTTTGCTATATTTTGGCACTGGTTGGCCTGGGGGTTACCATTATTTCTCGCATCCCAGGAATCACAAATTATCCTTTTCCTATTTCGTGGTCTGAATCCGGCCGGATATTTAATGCTTATCAGATTTACGCGCCGCTTCTATCTGGACAACACCTACCCTGGCCTTGGCTGGATCCGGGCAGGGCAATCCTGGATGGGCTGGCATTGCTGGTCCCTTCGTCTCAGATCTGGATGGAGCGTTTTTGGATTGAATCATTATTCATTCTAAGCGCCTTCGTTACATCCCTGGTAATTGTAAAAAAGGTATTTTCTTTTTCCCCGCTGCGGGGCGAGAAAGCGGCCGGCCGGCTGGTCTGGCTGCTGATTCTATGGGGCATGTTCTTTCTGCTTCAGGGGCCGGTGTATTACCATGTCTTACTGGGGGTCTGCGCGATCCCCTGGTTTTATAACCCTAAAAAACCTTTCTTAATCCTTGTGCTTGTTGTGGCGGGATCCATATGGGAAGGACTCTGCCGGGTAAATTGGTTCATCATGCCGGCATGTGTGGCAATCCTGTTGTATTTATTTACCGAACCTGTCTCCGGGAAAAAACTTTGGGGTTACCTGCGCTGGCCGCTAATATATCTCATAGCGGGTGGGGTGGCAAGTTTTAGCAGTTATCTGGTTTTTATAAAGGCTACCGGGTATGTGATCCCCTTTTTGGATCCCCGCATGCATTATGCGTATTTTCTATATAAGTTGTGGCCAAATGCTGGTTTCATGGGCCTGCTGTCTGGAATTATTCTGCTGTGCCTGCCAGTATTATGCGTTGTTTTGTATGCAATCTGGAAAAATAAAATGCAACTGCATTGGCTGCGCTGGTTGGCGATCGCAGGCATGCTGGTTATTTTTTTCGCTGGCAGCACCCTGGTAAGTTTACGCGCTGGCGGGGGCTACGACTTGCACAATTATGATTCTGTTTTATTATTATTATTTATATGCGGCTGTTTTTTTGGCTTGCAAGCTGTCTCACAGGACAAACCGGTTCGCCTGGAAATGGCGGTTCTTACAAATGATGGCATATTGTTTTGTTTGCTGGCTATTTCCATATTATTTTCCTATCATCCTGTTCAACCAACCCCGGCTTCCAAAACCGATCAAAGTGCGGCAGCCATTCAACAAATTACCACGCTCATCCAGCAAAATGTGCAGGCAGGCCACCCGGTTCTATTTATCGATGATCGCCAGTTATTGGTTTACGGGATGATCTCCGAGACGCAAATATACGTGCCTTATGACAAGATTGAGTTGATGGAAATGGCGATGGCCAGGAATCCCGCCTATCGCCAAAAGTTCTCGACGGATATCAAGGATCAAAAATATTCATTGATCGTCAGTGAAGTATTACCGGCCTGGTTGAAACCCTTTAAAAAGAACCAGTTCGACCGCGACTGGTACGAAAACAATGTTTGGGTGGATGTCGTTTCCACGCCTATCCTGGCGCACTATACCCCGATTTATACCAACGTAGATCTGGGCTTTGCAGTATATGCCCCCAAATAAGATGGTTGGAATTCCGACAGGTTGGGAAAAATAGGAGAATTAAAGAACAAGGGCTGCCCATAAAGGACAGCCCTTGTATATTGTCGAAACAGGAGCCGTTACTTTGCAGCTGCCTCTTCTTCTTCCTTCTTGCCCTTCTCGATTACCTCGGGTTCGGTACCTTCTGCAACTACGGCGGCCTCTGGTGTAACGACCTCTTCGACCTCTTCCTTGGCCGGAGCCGTTGCCAGGACCACCATCTCATCAGCAGCGCTCAGGATGGTAACCTTGTCCGAAAGAACGATATCCTTGACATGGATGGCATCCCCGATCTTGACCAGGGCGGCGATATCCACTACCACACGCTCCGGCAGATCCTGCGGGAATGCTTCCACTTCCAGTTCGTTCAAACCGTTGATCAGCATGGCATTGAAATCTTTGACGGCAATCGAGTTGCCTGTCAACACAATACCTACATTGGCGCGGATCTTCTCGGTCAGCGATACCACCTGGAAATCTACATGGATCAGGTTACGTTTGATATAGTTCATTTGTTTCTCGCGAACCAAGCTCGGGTATTCCTTCCCGTCCAGATCAAGCGTGACCAGGCTGGAGGAACTGAGGCGCGCCAGAACTTTGGCGGCTTCCCGGGCATCCAACGAAATGCTGACCGGTTCCACGTTATGGCCGTAAATGATACCCGGTAGTTGCCCGCTACGGCGCAAAGCGCGCACATGGCGCCCGCTTGCCGTACGTGCTGTGGCTTTCAAAACAACTTTATCCATCTTATCCTTCCTCGAGCGCCTCTCACCCCATGGAAGCGACTAAAGTCGCGACTACTTAATGGGATTACCTTCGCTCTGCGAATGAATTTTCCAGCTAAGCTGGAATTTCCGGCAATTGCCGGGTTGACCGGCCTGTGCCGGAAGCGGGCGGAATTATACACGCCCTGCCAAAATTTGACAAGCTAACCCCTGTTTTTTGAAAGCCCTGTTTATTCTATGTGTTTTGCAAAGGAGGATTTTGGGTAATTTCATGGCTTTCCACCGTTGAAAAAGCTGTCTTATCTTCTTCACGGTTATAATGCACATATGCGGAAATACCTCTACTTCGCGGTTTTCATCTCCGGAATGACCAGCCTGGCAGCCGAATTTGGAGCGGCGCGCTTGCTTGGGAACGTTTTCGGCACCTCGAATCCGGTCTGGGCAGCCATCATTGGTCTCATCCTGATTTACTTAACATTGGGTTATTTCCTGGGTGGCCATTGGGCTGACCGGTCGCCGCATCCGAAAACGCTGTATTGGATCCTTGCCTGGGCTGCTTTCACACTGGGTATTGTGCCTTACGTGGCCAGCCCAGTATTACGCCTGGCTGCCAACGCCTTTGATAATTTGCAGATCGGGATAATGGCTGGAGCGTTCGTCAGTGTCATGATTCTCTTTACGGTCCCCATTACGCTGATGGGGATGGTCTCCCCGTTTGCCATCCGTCTTTCGATGGAGGATGCCGGCCACGCCGGGAACACCGCCGGGACCATTTATGGCCTTTCCACCATCGGTTCTTTCATCGGAACCTTCCTGCCAACCCTGGTACTGATCCCCACCATCGGCACTACCCGCACCTTTCTCGTTTTCAGCCTGACCCTGCTGCTGGTGGCATTGGTCGGCCTGGGGTTGAGCGCCGGGCGGCGGACGGTATTGCCCGGCCTGATCATGCCCATCGCGCTGGTCTCCCTGGCATATTTTGCAGGTGGCGGGGGCATCAAGAGATCCAACGGCCAGATCTTTGAAACGGAATCAGCCTATAACTATATCCAGGTATTGGACTTGAATGGAACGCATTATCTGCGCCTGAACGATGGACAGGGCGTCCACTCGGAATACAACCCGCAAACCCTGGAATACGGCGGGCCCTGGCAGCAATTCCTGGTAGCCCCCTTCTTTTATGCGGATCGCCAGCCGGCGGATATCACCCGCATCGCCATAGTCGGCCTGGCTGCCGGCACGACCGCGCGCCAGGCTGCCGCAGTCTTCCCGAATGTAACCATCGATGGCTTCGAGATCGACCCGAAAATCGTTCAAGTCGGCCGTGAATATTTCGGAATGAACCTGCCCAATCTGAATGTCATCATCGGTGATGGACGCTGGGGCCTGGAAAAAAGTTCGCAGAAGTATGACCTGATCTGTGTGGACGCGTACCGGCCGCCATATATCCCGCCACAACTGACCACGCGCGAGTTCTTCCAGATCGCGGTCGATCATTTGAACCCGAATGGCGCGCTGGCCATCAATGTGGGCCGCGCTCCAGGCGACCGGCGTCTGATCAATGGGCTGGCGACCACCATCGGCACCATGTTCCCCTCAATTTACGTGATGGATATCCCGAATACCTTTAATTCCATTCTCTATGCCACCCTGCAGCCAACTTCGGCGAAAAACCTGCAGACCAATCTGGTGGCTTTTATGGCGCAGGGGAGTATCAACAGCCTGTTGACCGATTCGATGGCACTGACCTGGACCAACCTCCAGCCCGCAGCGTTGCATACCATCGTTTTTACTGATGATCTATCGCCGATCGAGTGGATGACGAATAACCTGATCCTCAATTTTATGCTGCATGGAGATATAAATACACTGAAGTAAAAAGGAAGAAGTAATCGGTAATACGTAAATACAATTAGTATTAATATAGCAATCCATAGGAAAAATACATGAAAACTTTTACCCGAATCCTGGCCTGGTTCATCACCATTTTCGCGCCGTTTGCGCTGACGTTTGTGGGCTTGCGTTTGCTTCTGACCCCGGCCTTCCCACAAATCGAATATCGAACGCCCGGTTTCCCGGCCGATGATTATGGGTTCACCTTGCAGGATCGTCTGCACTGGTCGACCATTTCCATCGATTATCTGGTCAACAACGCCGATATTTCCTTCCTGGGGAATCTGACTTTTCCGGATGGTTCCCCGTTGTACAACCAGCGTGAATTGAGCCACATGCACGATGTCAAGCAGGTGGTTATACCTGTACTTTGGATAGGGTACGCGGTCTGGCTTTTGTTAGTGGCGTTCGGGTTATGGGCACACTTTGGCGGCTGGTGGCAGGAGTATCTGCGCGGCCTGCGACGCGGCGGCTGGCTCACGCTGGGATTGGTGGTGGTGCTTGGCATATTCGCCGCGACCAGTTTCTGGCAGTTCTTTACGATTTTCCATGAGCTGTTTTTTACCGGCGGTTCCTGGTTGTTCCTTTATTCCGATACGCTTATCCGGCTGTTCCCGCTGCCTTTCTGGGAGGATGCATTCCTGTTCGCGGGCGTGCTGGATGTGGTTGGCGGGTTGGTGTTGGCATTGGCGCTGCGACCGAAATCAAATTAAGGTGTTATTACAGGTGTTATAATTCCACCCATCTTTTATGGAGGCACAATGGCCGACAATCGTTCTACCGGTAAGACTACCCTGACTCACGATGTGCTCCTGACCATAGCCCGCATGTCGGCGCTGGAGGTGGATGGAGTCAAATGGATGGCGCCTGTTAAAGGCGGCGTGAACAGCCTGTTTGGGGGCGGACGGGACGGAGTCCGGATGGTGGTTGAAGATAATAATGTTATTGTAGACCTCTACCTGATACTGGAAAGTGATACCAACATCCGCGAAGTCAGCCGCTCTGTCCAACAAACCGTGGCGCGTGCCATTGTTGAAATGACCGGGCTGGAGGTCGGGCACGTGAATATTCATATAGAGGATATAGATTACAAGGCCGAGGAAGAGCCTTTATGAAAGCACGCACCAGGGCACGCGGCATTGCCCTGCAGGCACTTTACGAAATTGATCTGGTGGGGCATCCCCCGGCGCAGGTTTTACAGGAACGGCTGATGGATGAGCCACAAAGCGAAGAACTGGCGGAGTTTACCCGCCAGATTCTATTTGGCGTACTGCCTCTGCGAGAATTGCTGGATAATGTGCTGGCACGCTACGCACCCGAATGGCCGCTCGACCAGATCGCGGCGGTTGACCGGAACATTTTACGCATCGCGGCCTGGGAATTTGCCGGCATTCAAGGAACGCCGATCAAAGTGGCTATTAATGAGGCCGTGGAATTGGCCAAGGCCTTTGGGTCCGACAGCGCCCCGCGCTTCGTGAACGGGGTTTTGGGCAGCCTGGCGGATCATGAGAACGAAGTGGTGCAATTTTTGCACAGCAAGCAACAGGATTAGCAGAAAAGTTTCCAAGCCGAAAGGAGGGGCATGCGTTCTCAATTTGTCAATTCTTCGACCCGCAGACTGTTTTGCCTGGTAAGCCTGCTGGTGCTCTTGCTTAATGGCTGTTCACTCTCGCTACTCAATATTCCCGGAATTAACTCCCCGACTTCTGTTCCCGGACCGGCATCCCCGGCTGGGCCGACTTCCACGCCGCAACCTGCGGCGGCGATTACGTTTAATGTGACCATCCCCGCGCCTTTGCCGGCAGGAGAAGTCATGTATCTGTCTGTAGTGGATGAAATTACCGGGCTCGGCCTGAACCCGGACAATATTGCCATGCAGAGCATGGATACGCTTCACTATACCGCCACCATCCCGTTCGCCATGAGTAGTATTGTCAAGTATCGTTATATGCGTCAGGGGAAAATGGCCACCCTGGAAGATACCTCCGCCGATAAAACAGTGCGTTACCGTATGTACCATGTTACCGGTCCCGGACAGGTGGAGGATATCGTTTCTGCATGGTCGGATGGCCTGTTCAGCAGCCCGTACGGACGGGTGACCGGCCAGGTAGTCGATTCATCCAACAATGCCCCTATTCCAAACATCCTGATTGCCGCCGGTGGACAGCAGATTTTAAGCGACTCTGAGGGCAAATTCAATCTGGAGGAGCTGCCGGTTGGTACGCACAACCTGGTAGCCTATTCCATAGATGGCGCTTACCAGACTTTCCAACAGGGAGCGACCGTCGACGCAGGAAAGACCACCCCGGTGACTCTCTCCCTGACCCGGGCGAGCATGGTGAATGTTGTCTTTACCGTATCAGTTCCGGCCAACACCCTTCAAAATGTACCGATCCGCCTGGCGGGTGACCTGTACCAGTTGGGTAACACCTTCGGCGATCTGCAGGGTGGCCTGAGTACGGTTGCCACGCGCATGCCGGTGCTGGCTCCTCTATCGGATGGCCGCTTCAGCATTACCATGGCCCTGCCGGCCGGGGCGGATATCCGTTACAAATATACCCTGGGGGATGGTTTCTGGAACGCTGAACATACTTCGGATGGCGCATTTAACGTCAGGCAGTTGATTGTTCCGGATTCACAAGGCCCTGTCCAGGTACAGGATGCCGTCGAGACCTGGCAGGCAGGTGCATCCTCTCCGATCCTCTTTGAGGTGAATGTGCCGGCGAATACCCCGGTCAGCGATATCGTCTCGGTCCAGTTCAACCCGTATGGCTGGACCGAACCCATACCGATGTGGCCGCGTGGTGGCAACCAATGGGTCTACCAGCTTTACAGCCCGCTCAATATGCTGGGAAATTTCGAGTACCGCTATTGCCGGAACGACCAGTGTGGTGTGGCGGATGATGTGCAAACCAGCCAGAGCAAGCCTGGGCGTCCGGTTTCCACCAGCCTGTCCCCGCAGGATCTGCAGGATACTGTCACCGGTTGGAACATGTTTCAGCCGGCTGCGGCGGCAACGGTGGTGGGCGTGCCGGTAACGACCCGCCAGGCCGGATTTTGGGCCGGGATGGAATTCCTTCCCGGTTATGACCCAACCTGGCAGGCGTGGTTGCCGTCGGCGGTTCAGGATGTAAAAAGCCTGCATGCCAACTGGCTCGTGCTGACCCCTTCCTGGAGCGTCAGCCGGACCAACCCGCTGGTCTTTTCACCTGTCCCCGGCTCTGACCCGCTCTGGGCCGACATGCTGGATACCATCAACCATGGGCGCGCTGCCAGCCTGAGCGTGGCATTGTTCCCAAGTGTAAATCTGCCTTCCGACCAGGCCATATGGTGGCAATCGGCGCCGCGCGACCAGGTCTGGTGGGATAGCTGGTTCAGCCTTTACGCAACCTTCGCGGCCTACCACGCTGATCTGGCGGCAAAATCCTCCGCACAGGCGCTCATCCTGGGCGGCGATTGGGTGACACCGGCCCTGCCCGGAGGCCAGGTAAATGGAACCAATTCCGGGGTACCGGCAGATGCGGAGACGCGCTGGGAAACGATTATCGCGGATGTCCGCCATCGCTTCGGTGGGCAGGTGCTGTGGGCCGTCTCCTACCCGGGTGGTTTGCAGTCCATCCCGCCTTTTGCCAAAAGCCTGGATGGGATCTACCTGCTCTGGTCCGCACCTTTGAACGGCAGCAGTGTGGGCGATTTGAAGACTGCCGCCGGACAGTTATTGGATAAGGATATCCAGCCATTCCAGACAGCCGAAGGCAAGCCGGTTATCCTTGCAGCAGCCGTTCCTTCAGCAGACAGCGCAGCGGTGGCCAGCTTGCCGGCGCAGGCATTCCTGCAACTGCCAGGAAAAACCCAGGCCCAGCTAAACTTGCAGGCACAGGCGGACAATTACCAGGCGTTGATGATGGCGGTAAACGAACGTGCCTGGCTGGGCGGTTTTGTCAGCCGGGGCTATTACCCGCCGGCAGACATGCAGGATGCTTCCGACTCGGTGCATGGCAAACCGGCCGAAAATGAATTGTGGTACTGGTTCGGCAAGTTATTGGGTGTGGGAGGTTGATGACTGACGGCATTTCTTTAGGATAATAAAAGGTCCCCCGAACAGGGAGACCTTTTTTATACAAGATATCATTTTGATTGTGCCGCCCCGCGGGAGGGCTGGATGCTTAGACTTTCTTTTCATCCAGCCAGGTAGCTACGTAGCCGGCCACTTCTTCCCAACCGGTCTGCCCGATAATGAAATGGGTCCGGCCAGGGAACTCCTTGAAATCGGTAATGGAAGGGGAGCGTTTGTATTTCTTATAATTGGCCAGATTGAGCGACGCCGGAATGAGATGGTCATTGGAACCAGCCACCAGCAGGAGCGGAGGGTGTGGGCTGCTGAAGTCGATAGAGGCCACTTTTGTGAGAGACTGGGCCGGCACCCGGCGGGATTCGGGTACCACATATCTTTCAAAGGCAGCTTGTTGCTCTTCCAACGGCAGATCGTTGACAAATGTATACTGGAACCTTTCCAGCGTCATTTGGATCGGGCTGTTCTGGGAAACGAACGGGTTTATATGCGGCCAGTTGGATTTAAGGAATGCCTTGTCCGTGGTAATGATGCCCTGGGGCGGGGCGGAGTCGATTGCGACGCCGGCAATGGCTTCATATCTTTGCAGGAGTAACTGTACAACCAGTCCCCCCATCGAGTGACCGATCAAGATCGGTTTTTCTTCCAACATGTGGATCAGGTCGGCATAATGCTCGATCACCCGGCTGAGTGTGAGATGAGCCTGTAGGGGGTCAGGATGGATCTTGCGTAATTCCTGGACAGGCTTATCCCGCTCAGGCCAGGCCGGGGCAATGCAACGGTAGCCTTTGGCCTGGAAAAAATCCAGCCAGTGCTCCCAGCAAAGCGGGGTCATGTACATACCGTGGATGAAAAGAATTGTTTTGGATGGCATAGATACTCCTAAAGTCTTACAATTCTACCAAGTCTTATTGGCCTTAAGCGTTGGGCAGCCCGGGCTGGATTTTTTCCATGACCAGAGCATCGCCGCCGTCGTTATAGTATTTTGTCCAGGTTCCAACGCGCAGGTAGCCTTCCTGCTCATACAACCGGATGGCGGGAGCGTTGTCGAGGCGAACGCACAGGCGCAGGCGGGATGAACTCAACCGTTTTTCACATGCCAGCAGGAGCTGGCGCGCAATGCCCTGCCGACGGTACTCCGGCAGCACGCCCAGCGTGGCAATCCAGGCCATGCCCTCGCTACGGCGCGGGTCCCCGGCAATGAAACCGACCATTTTTCCATCCACCACCGCTTTCAGACGGATGACGTCCGGGAATGTCAGGACTGCCATCAGATCAAGCAGCGGCCAGGCATCTTTGGGGAAACAGGCTTGTTCCACGTGGCGTAACTGGCCGAGGTCGCGGATGTTGGCGGGGAGAATGTTCATGGGAAGAGGAAAGTGAGAAATGAGAATAGTTAGAAATAATCAGGGTATCAGCCGATCAAATAAATGCAAGAAGTCTCCCGCTCTGAGCGGGAGACTTCTATTTTACTCTTTTCTGAACTTTTTTCCCTGGTACTTCTTACTTATTTATCTCTTCCCTTGACGAAATCGGAAATCATGCTGGTGAACTCCATCGGGAAGATGAACTTGGTGGAGGCGCCCATGCCGACACTCTTGAGGGTTTCGAAGTATTGCAGGGTCATGGTCTTCTGGTCAATGAGACTGGCGGATGCAAAGATCTTTTCCAAAGCCACGGCGAAGCCTTCTGCCTTGAGCACCTGAGCCTGCTTCTGGCCTTCTGCCTCCAGGATGGCGGCCTGTTTACCACCTTCGGCTTTCAGAATGGCGGCTTGTTTCTCGCCTTCGGCCACGTTGATGGCAGCTTCGCGCGGTACCGGTCGATTCCGTCACGACGGCGCGGCGGATACGCTCGGCCGACATCTGCTTGTTCATGGCATCCTGAACATCCTTTGGAGGAATGATCTCGCGGATTTCCACGTTGGTGACTTTGACGCCCCAGCGTTCGGTTACTTCATCCAGCTTGACGCGCAGGGTCTGGTTGATGTTTTCACGCTGTGAAAGTACTTCGTCCAGCGGGATGCCACCGATGACAGAACGCAGGGTAGTGGTGGCCATTCCGGCTGCGGACAGTTCGAAGTTGCCTACGCCGACCACACTGAGGGTCGGATCCATCACCTTGAAGTACCACAGGAAGTCGATCGAGATGGGGGCATTATCCTTGGTGATGGAGACCTGGTGCGGTACCTCACGGATCTGCTCGCGCAAATCGGCTTTGACAGGCCGGTCAATGATCGGGATGAGCAGAACCAGGCCAGGTCCTTTGGTCCCGATGCAGCGACCCAGGCGGAAGACCACCAGGCGCTGGTACTCGTTGACGACGCGGATGGAGTTGAACAGGAAAATCACCACCACCACGACAACGAAAGCGACGACGCAAAGTAAAGTTGTTGAAGCTGCAGGCATACGTTCCTCCTTATGAGAACTGAATGTGGATTCCTTACTTATTTGACTGACCGGCGCGCTCGACGATCAGGGTAAAACCTTCACGGTTAACTACACGGATGCGACTGCCGGCCGGAATGGATTGCTCACTGCGGGCACTCCATAATTCGCTATTCACCTGAACCGAACCTGCATCGAGTATCTCGGTCTTGGCCTGACCAGACTGGCCGATCAAATTCTGAAGATCCTGCATCGGGCGGGCATGAATGGCCTGCATGCCCTTGCGGACAATAAACCATAACCAGCCGGCACTCATCAACGAAATGATCACGGCCAGGACCGGGTTGACTATTGGAAAAAAGCCCGTCCCGGGGAAGATATACAACGATCCAACGATCAGGGCCAGGATGCTTACCACCAGGGCCCATTCGCGCCCGGGTTTTCGAATGGAGTATATGAACGGAACGAGTGCCAATGCCAGGATCAGCAATGCCCACCAATTGAAGCCCAGGTTATAGATCTCGTATCCGGCGGCTGCCAGCATGAGCAGCGCGCCGCCTTCCAGCAGGTGTGTACCAGGTGTCACGATGGCCATCATCAGGAAGATGGCACCAAACATGAGCAGGAGGTAAGCAATATCAGGATTGACAATTGAGTTCATGGGGGGAAATCCTTTCCAGATTCACCAAGATGATTATACAACAAGCTTGGATAGATTGTATTAACTTCCTGTTAGATATCAGGGCAATCGCATTTGAACTTTATTCTCCCACAAGAGGCTCTTCTTGCCAGAATTTATTGGGCAAAAGCTAGCGAAATATATGTAATCTTGCGTAATTCATCCCACATTACCGAGAAAACTTGCCCAAATGCGATTTCCGTATGTTTGATATACGTACCAGCGAGGTTATGGTTCTATTCTTTCCAACTATCCATCCAAAAATTATAGAAGGAGGTCGCATTTTTAGAGAACAGGCACTCTCAAAATGCGACCTCCTTCTGTATTTTCGGATGGGTACTTATGTTTAACCTTAAAAAATTGGTAAATAATATGTATTGTTATTGAGGCGCGGCATGGGTATAATGAAGTCAGTGAAACAAGTTAAGTGGGTATTCATTATTATCCTTAGTTTAGCTCTGATGGCGAATGGCGGGATGCCTGCCAAAACCCAGCAGACGAGTGGTCACTATTTTTCCGAAACCGGCCACAATGTTACCGGGGAGTTTTGGGCGTTTTACCAGGACGTTCCGGATGCGGCGCTGATCTTCGGCATGCCCATTACCGAGCAGTTCCAGACCGGCGACGGTTCCGGTTTGAGCGTGCAATATTTCGAGAAAGTTCGTTTCGAACTCCATCCCGACCAGCCGGTGGGTCAGCGTGTGATTTTGTCGGATCTGGGCACGAAACTTTACCAGGCCGGCGCACCATCCATCAACCTGACAACTGCGGGGGCCTGCCGTACCATCAACGGCTTTGGTGTCTGTTACGAATTCCTGACCTTTTATGACGAACATGGCGGGCAGGCCCGTTTCGGGAATCCGATCTCGGGTTCCGAATTCCAGCCTGGAGGCCGTCTGGTGCAAAATTTCGAACGGGCACGTTTTGAGTGGCACCCGGAACTGCCTGCCGGGCAGAACGTCATGCTGGCGGATCTGGGGGGAATTTATTTCAACGCGCATGAGGATGCAACCTGGCTGAACTCAAGCCTACCACTCGATAACATTCCCCTGTTGATCAAGCCGCCGCTTTCCCTGCAAGCACTGGCCTTTGTTGCCAGGTCAGTGACTTTTCCGGATGATACGCAAAAGGTATTTGTGATCGTACAGGACCAGACGCTGAGTCCGGTGCCGGGGGCAAACGGCACTGTGACGGTACACCTTTCAACCGGCCAGGCATTGGTTTACCCGGTCACGACGGATGATAACGGGATTGGTGTGGTTCCTTCGATTTCTTTTTCGGGCCAGCTTCCCGGCAGCCCGGTCACCGTGGACGTAAGCATGGCCTATCAGGGTTTGACGGCCAACGCAACCACATCGTTCCTGATCTGGCGGTAGGTTTTTAGCGGGAAATTTCAGTTAGATTCTGAGGCCAATCCATCTACAACTTGTTAATTGCTTCGATATAAACCGCGCAAGCCTCCACGATTTGATTTAATTCACATTTCTCGTTGCGCATATGCGCCAGCTTGAATTCACCCGGCCCAAAACCGATGGTGGGGATTCCCAGCCTGATCAGCGCCACCGCGTTGGTGCTGAAATCCCAATATTTGTACTTATCGGGAGAATGTCCGAATATGGCTGAATATGCTGCGATGAATGCCCGGGATAGATCGTGCTCCAAACTGATTTCCCAGGCCAGGTGAAATGGGCGGTAGGTTAATGGTTCGCCTGTCCAGGTAATCCTGTGCAGGGTTCCAATTTCCCAGGTGGCACGCTTTCCTGCAACGATTTGTTCCATTTCTTCCCGGATGGTTTGCTCCGTCTCTCCGACAACCATTCGCCGATCAAGGTAAATTTCACATGCAGATGGCACCGCGTTCAAGGAAACGCTGGTGCTCGATATCTGCGACAGCACCAGTGTGCTTTTCCGGCCGGCCTTCTGCATGAGTTCCAGGTTGGTTTGTTCAACCCGTTGAATGATCCCGGCCATCTCATAAACCGCGTTCAGACCTTTTTCAGGCGCGGAACCATGCGCTGAGATACCCTGCGTTTTGATAATGATTTGCGCTTTGCCTTTATGCCCAATGGCAATGGCATTGGAGGATGGCTCGCAAATGATCGCATAGTCCGGCTTGAGATGGCCTTCTTCGAGCAGATGGCGGAGCCCTTCACCATCACAATCTTCCTCAAAGACGGTACAGGACACGTAAATTGTTTTACCGGATGCCAGCCCCTGGGTTTTCGCCAGGGCCGCGGCATAAAGCGAGGCAGCCAGGCCTGATTTCATGTCGACCGACCCGCGTCCCCAGAGATAGCCAGCCACCATTGCGCCGCTAAAGGGCGGCACATCCCACTGTTCCTCATCAACTACATTTACGGTGTCCATATGGGAATCGAAAAGTATGATCTTTGGGCCGGTTCCAATTCGTCCAAATACATTGCCGAAGCGGTCGATCCTGACCTCGTCGTAATCCAAAGCCTTCATTTTGGAAGCAATAAATCTGGCGACTTGTTCTTCCTGACCGGAAAAACTTTTAATCCGCACCAGGTCTGCCGTAAATGCCAGTAAATCCTCTGCCACATCTTTATCATTCATGATTAAACTATTCACAATTCTTCTCCTCGAGAGCGATCGTTGCAATGTTTCATTCCTATTATCGGGGCGTGAATCCCTGCTGATAGTACGGGAACACCATTAAGACCTAATAATTATATGGCATAATGGAGGATGGTCAGTGCCAGTACCTGGCTGAGCGAACTGTTCACCAAAGGAGTTTCGATGACTGAGGTTCATCCAACCGGAAGGCAGATCCGTTTGACCAGCTATTCGAACTGCGCGGGTTGAGCATCCAAGCTGAATGCGGAAACGCTGGCGCAGGTTCTGCGCCCGGTTGAAAACATCTTTGACTCACAAGCCTATCCGAATCTGCTGGTCGGGCTCGATAAACCCGACGATGCGGCTGTCTGGCGGCTGGACGCGCGCCGCGCCCTGGTGGTGACGACGGATTTCTTTACGCCGGTGGTGGACGATCCATATGACTTTGGCAGCATCGCCGCAGCCAACAGCATTTCGGATATTTACGCCATGGGCGGCCAGCCCTTCCTGGCATTGAATGTGGCTGCCTTCATCCCGGATCTGCCGGCTGAGATCAACGGCGAGATCCTGCGCGGCGGCGCGGAGAAAGCGCTTGAGGCTGGTGTGGTCATCGCGGGCGGGCATACCGTCCAAGATAAAGAGCCAAAATATGGATTGGTTGTAATGGGCTTTGTCAATCCGAAAAGGATGCTCACCAAAGGTGGTGTGCACCCCGGGGATGCGCTCGTGCTGACCAAACCGCTTGGCTTCGGCGTGACGACCACCGCTCTGAAGCAGGAAAAGGCCGCTCCCGATGATGTGGCCGAAGTGGTGGCGTGGATGAAACGGCTAAACAAAGACGCCGGCGCTTTGGCAATGGAGTTCCGCCTGCACGGCGGCACCGATGTGACCGGGTTCAGTTTGCTTGGCCATGCTTCGGAAATGGCAGCAGCCAGCCGGGTTGGCCTGCGCTTTTTTGTTGAGAAGCTGCCCTTTGTCGCCGGCGCCCGGAAGTATGCCAGCATGGGTACTTTCGCCGGTGGCCTGTACGATAACCTCCAGCACTTCGGGCCGGAGATACGGTTTGCCCCGGAAATCTCCCAGGAAACCCGCATGCTACTGTTCGACCCGCAAACCAGCGGCGGCCTGCTGCTGGCCGTGCCCCGCCGGAAGCTGGCCGGTTTGCTCGAACGTGCACACCAGATCAACCAACCGGCCTGGGTGGTGGGGGAGGCGTTCCAGGGCGAAGGTATCGAAGTAAAGTAACTTTTGAAGTTTTCAATTGGCTCACATCTCTAGTACAATAGATGGGGCAGGGCTTTCAACCTGTTTGTTTTCTTATGAATATCGGTCTGGAAATCATCATCGTTTTATTTCTCATTCTCCTGAATGGTTTTTTTGCCATGTCGGAAACGGCCATCCTGGCCAGCCGCAAAGCCCGCCTGCAGCAACGCGCCAACGAAGGGGATGCAAAAGCGCGCCAGGCTTTGAACCTGGCAGACAACCCCAATCGTTTCCTGCCGACGGTGCAAATTGGAATTACGCTGATCGGTGTGCTCACCGGAGCGGTGGGCGGTGCGGTTTTTGCGGACCCCCTGGCCGCGGAGATGGATAGATTCCCGGCATTATTGCCCTACGCACACTCAGTCAGCCTGGCCATAGTGGTCATCCTGATCACTTTTTTTTCCATGTTGTTCGGCGAACTGGTACCAAAGCGCCTGGCCTTGCATGATACCGAAAGAGTCGCTTCCAGGATCGCCGGTTTTATGAGCTTTGTCTCTACGATCTTTTCGCCAGTGGTGTGGGTGTTGGAAAAATCCTGCGACCTGGTGCTGCGCATGCTGGGAGTCAAGCCGCATGAGGAAATGCCGGTGACAGAGGAGGAACTGCTGGTGCAGTTGGATGAAGGCACCCAGGCGGGCGTTTTCAAGGAAGCCGAGCAGGAAATGGTGGAAGGTGTCTTTTCTCTTTCCGATCAACGCGTGAATGCCTTGATGACGCCGCGCAATGAAATCGTCTGGCTGGATGTGAACGATACGTTGGAGGAGATCCGCCGAAAACTCCAGGAGAGTCCCTTTTCACGCTTCCCCGTGGCGGAAGACAGCTTGGATGGCGTTCTTGGCGTTGTAAAAGCCAAGGACCTGCTGCTGGCCGACCTGAAAAGTGGCAGCGAACTCAGACAAATTGTCCGCCCGCCTATCCATATCCCGGAGACCGCCTTCGGCTCGCGCGCACTGGAAATGTTCCGTGAATCCAAACGCGAACTCATGCTGGTGGTGGATGAGTTTGGGGTGGTGCAAGGGCTGATCACCCTGGCGGATATCCTGGAAGAAATTGTGGGTGCGTTCGAGGGGGGGCCTCAGGCCACCCAGCGTCAGGATGGTTCCTGGCTGTTGGATGGGATGCTCCCGAATGACGAATTCAAGGAAATATTCAACCTTCGCCATTTGCCGGATGAAGAGGAATATGAAACATTGGGCGGTTTTGTGATGATGCAGCTGGGCCGCATCCCACAACCTGCCGATACATTTGAATGGAATGGCCTGTGTTTCGAGGTGATGGAGATGGATGACAAACGGGTGGATAAAGTGCAGGTTTCAAGCATCCCCGTCCGCAAGCCGGTTGACCCGGAGAAAGAGCCCGATCAGGAGTAATTTAGATCTTTGAACCAGTCCAAAAATTCAAGACGGTTCTGTAAAACGAGTGGGTGCAGCAAAGCTGCACCCACTCGTTTTTCGGTTCTTCTATAATTTTCAGCTGATATTTTATTTATTCAGACTGATGACGTAGGCAATCACATCCGCGATCTGCTGCTGGGTCAGTCCATTCAGGTCGCCCCAGCCTGGCATGGTGCGGAATGGGGAGATCCCTTCCGGAACCGACCCGTGTTGAATGAATAGATCTATATTGACGGCAAAAACCTTGGGATCCGGATCCTTCAGCAGCGGATCGATCGGGTTCAGCGGCGGCACGGTTCCGTCGGATGAACCGGGGTTGGAAACTCCGCCTTTACCGTCAGTTCCATGGCAACTGGAGCAGTTAGATACGAATAACGCCTTCCCTGAATTCGGATCGCCGGTCAGGTGGATGGCTGATCCAGGAAGCCCTTCGTTGGACGGCTCGGGGACTTCCTCCTGATCGGAAGGTGTGGGTGTAACCGAAGTGGAAACAGTCGGCTGAACCGTGGCAGGCATCTCCAGGGTGGGCGCAGGCAGTGTGGCGGGCAGCAGGGTCGGGATGGGCGTATGGATGACACCAGCCAGGTCGCCGCGCGCGCAATTCGCATTGACTCCGCAGTTGCTGAAATAGATTGTAAGGATGAAAAGCAGGGGCACCAGTGGAATGGCAAATGCCACCAATATCATCCAGGTCTTAAAATCGCGCTTCATGGTTGCTTCCTTACTTCAACGTACGGATATAGTTCACCACATCCCAGCGTTCGCGCACGGTCAAGTTTTCGTTCAAGGCCGGCATTTTACCGGGGATCCCTTGAGAGTCGGTCAGGAAGATCCCGCCGTCGCTGAGGGCCTGCACCGGCAGGCTGGTCAGGTCGGCCGGCTTGTTTTGCAGGTAGATCGAGACCGTGCCGTCACCCTTGGCATCGAGTCCGTGGCACATGCTGCAGTTGATCCGGAAGAGCTCTGCACCGCGGGCGACCGAAGTTGCATCGGCGGGCACAGGGTTAATGGGCACGCCCTGCGATGGGACATACACCGGCCCATCGATCGGAATCGAATCGGCCGGGACGGGCAGGGGATCGTACATGGGCTGGAAGGCTGGCTGGATCTTCATAAAGCTGACCCAATCAAACTTGATTACATCATATGTGAAAAGGCTGATGAATCCAAGCGCGAGCACGGCCACCCCGCCCAGGATGGTGAGGCGTTTGAAAATTTCTGATTTCACAACTGCCTCGCTTGCGCCGGCCCTACGCTCTCGGCGCCCAGGGCTTGCATGGCCTGGACAAATTTATCCTGCTCTTCGGTTGGGCATTCGAAGAGCACCGCGATCTTACCATCGCTGACTTCGGGCACGTATTTCAGAGGGTGATAATCCGGGAAATTGCTCTCCAGGAACACTCCCAGAAAGGCCAATCCCATCAGCCCGAGCATGGACATCTCGAAAACGAGGATGATGCCGGGCGGGATCGGGTAGACAGGTTGGCCGCCGACATGCACGGTGAAGAGGTAGGGTGTTCCGTAGGCAAGAAACAGGCCCAGCAGGAAACCTGCTCCGGCGCCTCCCAGCGCCAGGCGCGGGACACTGGTATGTTTTTTTGGTCTCCCAAGGGCCGTTTCCAGCAGAGGAATGCCGGAGACAATATCCATCTGGTCGTCCCGCACACCCATTGCGCGCAGGCGTTCGATCGCCTCCGCCGCAGGATCAACATCTTTGAAAAGGGCCAGAAGAGTGCTGGTATCTGTCATCATCTGCTCCTTTCGATCCTATTCGATCTCGGCTTTGGAAGCCACCCGGGTTTTCCCGAACTTGCGCAGGGAATGGGCCAGTTGGCCTTCCTGAACTTCCCAGACCGGCACAAGCGGGATCAAGCGGGAGGCCAGCATGTAGAGCAAAATGAACAAGGCAAACGTGCCAATCGTCAGGAAAACCTCAACGCGCGGGAAATAGATCCTCCAGGTGAACGGCATGCGGTTGATGGTGAGCGAGGCGGGGATGATGATGTAGCGTTCCAGCCACATGCCGATGTTGATGATCACCCCGATGCAAAACATCGCCCAGGGAGTTCGACGGATTTTCTTACTCCAGAGCGTCAGGATGGGAACGAGGAAGTTCAGGGCCACCATCAGGAAGAACATCCAGGCCAGCGGGCCGGATTGCAAGAATTTCTGCAGGGTGCGGGCAATGGTATCCCCGCCGTACCACTCCACGATGTAATCATTGAAGAAGAAATACCCCCAGGTCATCGTGATCATCAGCATCAGTTTACCGATCCCATCGAAGTGTTCCGGCCGGATGAAGTATTTCATGTTTTTCATTGTTCTGCTGATAATGAACAATACGATTGTCACCGCGGCCAGGCCGGAGTGCAGCGCTCCAACCACGAAATAGGGACCGAAGATGGTGGATGACCAGCCCGGCCGGATGGCCATGGCAAAGTCCCAGGCCACGATGGTATGGACGGAGAACATGACCGGCAGGATGGCGAAGGCAAAGATATTCATGGCGGTCTTGAGATGGGCCCATTCGCTTTCGGAGCCACGGAAGCCCACAGCCAATGTGCGATAGAAGATCTTTCGCCAACCGGTGGAGCGGTCACGTGCCATCGCCAGGTCGGGAATGAGCGGCAGGAGCAGGTACATCGTGCTTGCCAGCAGGTAGGTGGAGATTGCCAGGAAATCCCACATCAAAGGGGAGTGGAAATCCGGCCAGAGGCCGCGTTCGTTGGGATACGGCACCATCCAGTACACCAGCCAGACCCGTCCCAGGTGCATGAAGATGCTCAAACCGGCCTGGACCAGACCAAAAGTGGTCATTAATTCCGCCGCACGCGTGAATGGGCGGCGGAATTCAACTTTTAATACGCGGAGTAAGGCTGATACGAACGTCCCGGCATGGCTGATGCCGATCCAGAAGACGGTGTTGACCAGGAAGATGCCCCAGTATTCCGGGCGGGTGACGCCTGCCACCCCCATGCCTTCGGTGATCAAGTAACCCCAGGCGGTGACCAGGCAAACCAGCACTGTCAGGATCAGGAACATGGTCACGGTCCAGAACTTCCAACTGGTGGTGTGCATCGAATCCATCACCATGTCGTTCATTTCCCCGCGTGGAAGAGGATCCAGCAAAAGGTGTTCTGCGGGATCCTCGCGTTCTTCGGTATGAGCCGAAGGACGGAAGAGCGCCTTAACCGTTGCCAGCATGGGTAGCGCCTCCCTTCAGGTAGGTCACTCTTGGCAGGGTACCAAGATCTTCCAGCATTTTGTAATTGCGGCTGTTAAGCGCCAGCCGGCTGACCTGGCTGTTGGGATCGTCAATGTGCCCAAAGACGATGGCACTGGCCGGGCAGGCCTGTGCACAGGCTGGCTGGACTTCGCCATCCATGACTGGGCGGTTTTCCGAGTGAGCCAGGTCTTCGACCCGGCGGATGCGCTGGATGCAGAAAGTGCATTTTTCCATCACGCCGCGCCGCCGGACGGTCACATCCGGGTTGAACTGGTTGTTTAACGGTACGGGGCGCGGCCAATCCCGCCAGTTGAACTCCCTCACCTGATAAGGGCAGTTGTTGGCGCAATAGCGCGTGCCAATGCAGCGGTTATATACCTGAACATTGGTCTGTTCGGATTCGCTGTGGACCGAGGCGTAGACCGGGCAGACCGGCTCGCAGGGTGCATGGCCGCATTGCTGGCACAACATGGGTTGGAAACCGGTATATACATCCGGGTATACACCCGTCCAGAAGCGCTCGATGCGGATCCATTGCATGCTGCGGCCGTAACCGGCATCTGATTCTCCGACGAAGGAGAGGTTGTTTTCCATCGCACAGGCGGTCACGCAGGCCTGGCAGCCCATGCACAGATCCTGGTCGATCACCATACCCCATTTGCCTTTGATCTCTGCGGCCGTTTGATAATTGGATGATGTCATGCCTCATTCTCCCTAGGGGGTAAAATTCCCATAAACGCCCAGGATGCTTTCCATCCGCGCCAGGGGCTTCTGACGGCCGGTCTTTTCAAGCTTGACTTTTAACGACAGGGTGGCCAGGCCGCCGGCGGCGTTGAGCCGGGTGCCGAGCAATCCGGCCAGATTGGCGCCGCGATCCTGGGCATAGCGCCCGTAGGCAGTGTGACCCTGCCCGAACGGAATGGCAATCGTATCGGGCCGGATGGCGGGATAGCGGTAAACGGATGCTTCCAGCTGCCCAAAGGGGGAAGTGATCCTGACGATGTCATCATTTTTGAGACCTAATTTGTCGGCAGTATCAGGATGGATTTCAACCCAGGTGTTCCACATGACTGTGGTGGTCGGGTCGGGCGTCTCCTGCAACCAGGGTTTGTTGGCTCCAGAACCATCGCTCAAGAGCGGGGATGGGAAGGACAGCAGGTAATAATCTCCATCCCCATCGAACTCCGCCGGGGTTGCTGGCAGTGCCTGTCCGAGACCTGCCGGAGCGGTGGGGGCAGCCAGACCGGCGGAAGCGTTCCACCAACCGCCATACTGCTGCCACTGCGCCCAGAAGGACCCGATCTCGGGTGCATTGAAATAACCCGGCAGCTGGATCAGACCTTGTACGGAGCTCTGCAGGAACTCAACCTCATCTTTAAAGGGAACGGTTGTGGCAAGCGCCCCGCCGATGGATTGAACTGCCGCAAGCAAGACATCGGCTGTGGCTTTGGTACTGTAATATGGCACCACCACCGGCTGCGCCCCTGAAATGACCGGTCGGTCTCCGCCGGTGACGATCTTCTGGTAGCCCCAGGATTCGAGCCCGGTGTGGTCCGGAAAAACATAATCGGCCAGCAGGCTGGTTTCATCGAAGAAGGAAGCAAAGGAGATAACGGTTGGTACGTTTGCCAGGGCTTTGGTAAATTCCAGGCTGGCCGGCAGTTCAAAAGCCGGGTTGATGCCATGGATGAAAAGCACCTTAATGGTGCCAGCCTTCATCAAACTGACCAGTTTTCCCAAATCCTGGAAGGTATTGGGTACGGCCGGGTTGTCAGCGTTTACGGAAAGGGTGGGCGTCAGGAATACGCCGCCGGGCTGACCCAGGTTTTTAGCCAGAACGTTCAGCGCCAGGATGGCCTGCCCGGCTTCCAGTCCGTTGCTGGCCGCCAGGGCCGATCCGCCCGGGAATGCCAGCGGGCGGGCTGCCCTGGCAAACAGGCCGGCCAGCCTTTCGAACGTGACCTGGCTGACGCCGGATGCGCTGGCGATCTGACCTAGATCCACATTCTGGTAGGCAGCCGGCATGGCGCCGCCCTGGAGCTGGACAACCGCCCGCCCGATCCCCAGGGCCACCAGGCCCTCGCTGCCCGGGATGATCGGGATCCATTCGTCGGCAGCCGCCGCGGTTTGTGAAAGACGCGGCTCGAACTGCACCAGGTAGCCGCGTTTTCCATCCTTACCCCCCCGGCGCATCATCGAATAGCCGCGCCCATATGCCACCGGGGAAAGGTAAGTCTCGAGGAAATTTGCGCCGAATGAAAAGGTCAGGTCGGCATTCCCCATGTCAAAGAAGGGGATAGAAGCCTTACCGAAGACATGGTTGGCTGCCTGGACCATGGTGCTGCGCCCATCGAACATTTCCAGCGCCCCATAGCGCCAGGGTGCCGGAGCGCCCAGGCCGGTTGTAATCTCGCTCACCAGGTCTGCCAGGTGGTCGGAGGTCATCCCGAGCAGGAAGGCGATCCCGGTCGGGGGAGTACTGCTGATGGCCTGCTTAACCTCAGCAACCGCCTGGTCCCAGGTCAACTGGACCGGCGCACTTTTACCACGGGACTGTTTAAAGGGGTGCTGGACCCGGTCGGGGTTGTACAACCCCTGCAGGGAGGCCTGGCCGCGGGAACAGGTTTTACCAAGATTGACGGGATTGTTGGGGTTCCCTTCCACCTTCAGGGCGCGTCCCTGCATGGTCCGAACCACCAGCCCACAACCGGCCGGGCATTCACGGCAGGTGGTAGCGTAATAAGTGCTCAGACCGTTGTAGGTGTATTCGGGCATTTTGGTGTAAGGTTCGCGCACCACATACCGCGAAGACGGGCCACAGCCGGTCAGGACTGCCACGGAGGCCGCACCGATGCCCACCATCTTGATGAAGTCACGCCGGGAGATATTTTTGCTCATCTTGGGTTCCTCGCTTGCCCGGTTATTTATGGCAGGTAACGCAATCGGTCAGTTTGGTCAGCATGACCGGATCGTTTGCAAAGCGGGACTTGTGACAGTTGAGACACCAACCCATGTTCATCTTCTGTGGGACGGCCGTTGTCATCTGGCTGATTTCTCCATGGCAATCTTCACAGTTCAGCCCGGCCGCGATGTGTGGGCGATGGCTAAAGTAAACGAAGTCCGGCAGGATCGCAACCGGAACCCAGGGGATGGGCTGGTTGGCCTTAACGTAACTGACCAGCTTGTCGATTTCGGAATTACGTACGGTGATTTGCTGGTGGCAGCCCCAGCATTTGCTCTCGGTCGGCAGGCCGGGAGATGGGCCGCGCAGCGCTCCCGGATGGCAGTACAGGCATGGAATGCCCAGGTTGACATGTGTATTATGAGGAAATTGGATCGGTTGGGCGGGAGGTATCTGGGTCAGATAAATCCCCCAAATCATCCCTGCAACAAGCAGCGCGCCCACAATTACCAGCCCTAGCTGTACCAGAGGCTTTTTCAATAGTTGGATGATAAATTTGCCCATGCAAATTCCTCGTAATCCTCTGCTAGCGAATATTTCCAGCATTCCCCGGAGTGAGAGCCACCGGATCGAACCTGGATTTGGTCTGGTCAGGATTACACCAACTCTGTACCAATAAAATACCAGTAAAATCCAATTATTGGAGCTCTTGTATTATAATATCAAAAGCGATTGTGAAAAATAATATTTGAAAAATTGCTTTGGATTTTTTCTGTTCGCTAATTTCTCGACAGGAAATAACCATGAAACATTTCATTATTATTGCGGTATTGGTTATTGCAAGCACATTTGGCATCCATGCGGGGTTAAATTCCATCGGGCTTCTTCCGGTACTTGCCAGTGCTCAAGGGGTATCAATTGACCAGCTTTTCGGAATCTATACCTGGGCAATCGCATTTGTTTTTTCCTTGATCATGGTCACCATGTTGTACGGCCTGATTGTTTTTCGCCGAAAAAAAGGGGAAACCGGTGAAGGCACTCATTTTGAGGGGAATAACAACCTCGAGGTTGCCTGGACGGTCATTCCGTTGATCGCCGTTTTATACCTGGCCTTCCTCGGCGCTCGCTCTCTTAGCGAGACCCGCCGGATCGATCCGTCTGCCATGGTGGTCAAAGTGGTCGCCGAACAATGGAGCTGGCAGTTCCAGTATCCCGATTATTTATTCAGCTCGAAAGATCTTTACCTGCCGGTGGGAAAGCAGATCGACCTGCAGATGACCAGCCTGGATGTCATCCACTCGTTTTACGTTCCCGAATTCCGTCTTAAACAGGATATCCTGCCCGGCCGGAGCGTTGATCTGCGGATCACTCCCACCAGGCTCGGCCATTACACCCTGACCTGTGCCCAGCTTTGTGGAGCACATCATGCCGATATGGTCGCGAATGTGGTGGTTGTTTCACAGGCTGATTTTCTCGCCTGGACTCAAAAAGAGATCGCCTCGGCACCCAAAGACCCGGTCTTGATCGGCCAGCAGCTTGCCTCGCTGTATGGCTGCGCGGTCTGCCATTCGGTGGATGGGTCGAAAAAAGTTGGTCCCACCTGGCTGCATTTATATAATTCCAGCGTGCCTTTGTCGGATGGCACAAAAGTGACTGCGGACGTAACCTATCTGACCAATTCCATTACAAATCCCAATTTGCAGATCGTGGCGGGCTTTTCGCCGAACGTAATGCCCGATACATTTGCGCAGGCTCTGACCGATACCCAAATCCAGAATCTTATTGCATACATCGAGAGTTTAAAATAACCGAGGCAGTATGAAAAAAACAGCTACTTTGGGTTTGTTTCGCGGGTTCTTATGGGAGATCATCGGAACCGCATTTGGGATCGGCTTTGTAACGATCGTGCGTGTTCTCATGCATTTGCCAGCCTGGAAGGCAGAACCGGCTGCGGTGGTGGGGGCCTTGTTCGGGGCCTTGTTCTTTCTTTACGGCGTTGGCGTTTTGGACGATTGGATTAAATGGGCCAACGGCGAAGAAGCGCCTGAACGTGAAGAGGATGCCAGCCTGGGCTGGCGGCGTTACTTCGGCGTATCGCTGGACCATAAGGTGATCGGCATGCAGTACCTGACCCTGGCGCTGATCCTCTTCGCCGTTGGAGGCATGTTTGCCCTGATCTTCCGCACCGACCTGGCCCAACCGATGGCGCAGTTCCTGACCCCCATCGAATACAACACGCTCATGTCGCTGCATGGGATCGTAATGATCATCGGCATCTTGATCGGTATTTCCGCCATCATGAATTACACCGTTCCCTTGTTGATCGGTGCAAACGACATGGCCTTTCCCCGCTTGAACGCCTTTTCATTCTGGATCGCAGTTCCAGCCGGCATCATCCTGCTCTCGAGCATGTTCATGGGCGGGTTCGATACCGGCTGGACTGGTTACCCGCCGCTTTCCCTGCGGGCACCGCTGGGGATCCAGATGTTCTTTCTGGGGGTCTCGCTTTCAAGTTTTTCATCCATACTTAGCGCGCTGAATATCCTTGCCTCGGTCATCCGCCTGCGCGCCAAAGGCATGACGCCTTTCCGTATGCCTATTTTCGTCTGGGCTGCCATCGCCACTTCTGTCATCAGCATGACCGCCACTCAGTTGATCGGCCTGGCGTTCCAGATGAGCATGCTGGAGCGTTTACTGGGGATGGGTTTCTTCGACCCGATTAAAGGCGGCAACCCGGTTCTGTTCGAGCATTTATTCTGGTTTTATTCCCACCCGGCCGTGTATGTCTTCATCCTGCCCGGGCTGGGGCTGATCAGTGAATTATTACCGGTGTTTGTCCGCAAACCGCTCTATGGCTATAAATGGGTGGCCATGTCCTCATTGGCTATTGCCCTGACCGGCTTCCTGGTGTGGGGCCACCACATGTTCGCGGCCGGCATGGCCGAATACCTGCGGGAACCGTTCATGTACAGCACCCTGCTGGTGGCTGTACCAACCGGGGTCAAGTTCTTCTCCTGGGTGGCGACCATCTGGAGGGGCAAGATCACTTTCCCATCGCCGATGCTGTTTATTTTGGGCGGGATCGTTGTCTTCTTGCTGGGCGGTCTTTCCGGGCCGCCTAATGCAACCGTCTCGACCGACCTGATGCTGAACAATACCTATTATATTGTCGGGCATTTCCACGACACACTCTTCGGCGGTTACGTCTTCACATTATTTGCCGCCCTGTATTTCTGGTGGCCCAAAATGACCGGGCGCCGGCTGAATGAAAAGCTCGGCAAGCTTCATTTTTGGTTGATGGGCCCCGCCATGCTTGTTTTGACCCTGGCCATGATGCGCATCGGCTTGCTGGGGATGCGCCGGCGGGTCTACAACTACGACACCTCCCTGGGTTTTGAACCTTACCATGTCGTCATGACCATCGCCGGCTTCCTGATCGGTTTGAGCGTCTTGATATTCTTCATCAATATCTTTATCACAATGAAAAGAGGCGAGATTGTGACGGGGAATATTTGGGAGTCACGTTCGCCGGAATGGCAGGTGCCAAATCCCATGCCGCTGCATAACTATGAAAAGGAATTCGAAGTGGTCGGTGAACCATATGACTATGGTCTGCCCGGCTCGCGTTATATAAAATTCCTCGGAGAGGATTGACATGGTCGAAACAAACGAGCTTTCCGCTACCAAACGACCTTCCGGGCTGCAAATGGGCCTTATGGTATTTGTTATCCTGGCGGTCCTGACTGCAACGGAATTCCTTTTTGCCCTGTTCCTGAATCTGTGGCCGCTGCTGGCCTTGATGGCTTTCCTGAAAGCCGGGCTGGTTTTGTATTACTACATGCATGTTTCCCGCTTGTTCCTGGCAGACAAGGATGAAAATCGCGCCTCGTTTTCTTATAAGCTCACCACCAATCGCCTGGGTCTGTGGTTTTTCATGCTCTCTGATGCATTCATTTTCGGTGGATTGTTGGTCTCGCGCTTCAACCTGCTGGCCCTGACCCGCCCACAGCTTAATCAGTTCATGGGTGTGACCATCACGACCGTGCTGTTGATTTCCTCGTTTTTTGCCAACCGGGCGGAAGTCTCGATGGAACATGGGAACCGCAGACAGGCCATTATCAGCCTGTCGATAACGATCCTGCTCGGGCTGGCGTTTCTGGCTACCGTACTTTTTGTGGAGTGGCGGATCGCCCCATTCGGTCCCGGAGATGGTGTCCAGGGCGCCGTCTTCTATTCAATGACCGGCTTCCATGCCTTCCATGTTCTGACTGGGATCTTCTTCCTGTCGATTGTGCTGCGTAACCTGGTTCGCCAACGCTATTCTGCCGAGAAGCACTGGGGAGTGGAAGCGGCGATCGTTTACTGGCACTTCATCGATGTGGTCTGGATCTTCTTCTATCCGGCTTTATATTTGATCGGAACATTGCCCCATTGATCTCGCCGGCAATTTTCCCATCCAGCCTGACACCTGGAGCAGAAGGTAACCCTTTATGGATAAAAGATTCTTTTGGATTGTGACAGGCATCCTGTTGGTGGTTGTGCTGGCAGCGACCGTGGCAACCGTTCTGGTGCGAATGCCACAGGCCTTCGCGGGTTCGGTCATCAATCCACCCACACCTGCCTCCGACTTTACCCTGACCAGCCAGACAGGCGCTACCGTTCATCTGTCAGACTATCGCGGGAAATATGTGTTGCTCTTCTTCGGATATTCCCACTGCACGGAAGAATGCCCAGTAAGCATGGCAGTGCTCGCCCAGGCGCGCAGCGAGTTGGGGGCTCAGGCTGACAAAGTGCAGGTGCTATTCGTTTCCACCGATCCGGCCACCGATACCCAGCAATCGATGGGCGTTTTTCTGGCACGCTTTGATCCCACTTTCATCGGCCTGGTTGGCAGCCAGTCGCAGCTCCAGCCCATCTGGAAAGATTATGGCGTCACGGTTTTGGATGGAGGCGAGACCCATTCGAGTTATACCTATTTGATCGATCCGAATGGTAATCTGATTATGACCTATGCTTATCCCGCCAATCCTGAAGGGGTTTCATCTGATCTGAAGTTGCTTTTCAAGAAGAACTAGGCGTGCGCAAATCTTTGCTCATCCGGTTTCTGATCTGTATCGCAGTTGGGATTCTGATTGCCATTCCGTTGAGCGAACTGGGTTTTTTCATGCAGGGGAGTAACACCAGCCGCCCTCCAAAAACGATCGTTTTGGATATTCCTGCGGGAACCTCCGCAAAAGTAGCTGCGGGCACGAGTGTGCTGCCGCAGGATATGACCTTCGTGCTGGGTGATACTTTGGTAGTGAACAACCAGGATTCGGTTGCACATACCCTGGGTCCTTTATTCATCCCCCCGGGCAGTTCCGCCAGCATGAGCCTGAACCACATCGGGAACCTGTCTTATGTCTGCTCGTTTCAACCAACAAAATACCAGGGACTGAATGTACAGGATTCGTTAACTCTGGCCACACGTTTTGAGGGGATATTTATCGCCGGTTTTCCGCTTGGAATACTTTTCGCCCTTTACAGCCTGATCCTGCGGCCGCTAAAAAAGAAGGCCGCCAGCCCGGGCGTCCCCTGATGTTCCGCTTAATTTTTTCACGTCGCTGGTGGGTTACCAGTCTGCTGGTATTGTTTGGGATTGGTTTGAGCATCCGACTGGGCATCTGGCAGGTGGACCGCTACCTGAATAACACAGCCTTTGCCAATCACCTGGCTGCCATGCAAAGTGCCACACCGCTTAAACTGGGCACCGGGCAGCCACCGGCCGGCCTGACCGGAATGGAATACCGGGCCGTCCAGGCGACGGGCACATTCGACTTTAGCCACCAGGTCGCCATCAAAAACCAGATCTGGGTGCAAAGCTGGGGAAACGAAATTGGCTACATCCTGCTTACACCGCTGGTCTTTCCAGATGGTTCGGCGGTCCTGGTCGATCGCGGCTGGATCCCGATAAAGGACAACACGCCGGCCTCCTGGCATGGGTTTGACGCCCCAGGATCAGGCACCATCACCGGAGTTTTGCGTTTGCCGGCGGTGCTGGAAATGGGCGGGGAGTCGGATCCAACCCTGGCTCCCGGCCAGACTTCGCTGGATCTGTGGAATCTGATCGACCTTCAGCGCCTGCAAAAACAAATGCCTTACCCGATCCTGCCGGTCTATATTCAGCAGGCGCCGGTGGGTGATAATCCTGCTCTGCCGTTCCGGGCTCTTCCGGAACCTGATCTGTCGGAGGCAGGAATTAATGAGGGGTATGCAATGGTATGGTTTGCCTTTACAGGATTGCTAATTTTTGGCTATCCGGTATACTTAAGGAAACAGACGCCCGATACCAGCGGGCATTCAAAATAATCTTTTCTGATCAGGAGGAGGCGCATGCTACCGGTCGTATTATCGCGGTTGCAGTTTGCTTTAACGACTGTCTATCACTTTTTTTTCGTCCCATTGACATTGGGGATGGTATGGATTGTGGCCATTCTGGAAACGATGTACGTACGCAGTGGGAACGAAACCTATAAGAAATTGACGGAATTTTGGGGGAAGCTGCTCCTGATCAACTTTGCCATGGGGGTGGTCACGGGCATTGTGATGGAATTCCAGTTCGGTATGAACTGGGCTGGATATGCCAATTTTATTGGTGATATCTTCGGAGCGCCTTTGGCAATCGAAGCCCTGCTGGCGTTCTTCCTCGAGTTCGACCTTTCTGGGGTTATGGATTTTCGGCTGGGATAAACTTTCCAAAAGGCTGCACGCCACGGTCATCTGGCTGGTGGCGCTGGGTAGTTCCTTATCGGCCTTGTGGATCCTGATCGCCAATGCCTTTATGCAGCATCCGGTCGGGTATGTGCTGAATAATGGCCGGGCGGAAATGGTTGACTTCGGTGCGCTGGTCTTCAATTTCAAAGCGTGGATCATGTTCGAACATACCCTCGCCTCCGGCTTGACCACAGCGGCCTTTTTTGTCCTGGGCATCAGCGCCTACCATATTGCCAGCAAGCAGAATGTCGACTTCTTCAAGCATTCCTTTAACCTGGCTGCCATCGTCGGAACGATTGCCATCGTCCTGGTCATCCTGGGCGGGCATGAGCAGGGCTTATGGTTGCTAAACAACCAGCCCATGAAAGCTGCCTCCGCCGAAGCCCTCTGGGACACCGAAGATCCGGCTTCCTTCTCGCTCCTGACCATCGGCGACCTGACCGGCAAACATGAGGTCTGGCAGATCCGTGTCCCGGATGTGCTCAGCCTGTTATATTACAACCAGTTGAGCGGCAAGGTGACCGGCATCAATGACTTGCAGGTGCAGTACCAGGCGAAATATGGGCCGGGCGATTATGTGCCCCTGGTGATATTTACCTACTGGGGCTTTCGCTTGATGGTCGCGGCCGGGTTCATCATGCTGGCACTGGCCGGATATGCCCTGTATCACGTCATGCGTAACAAGGTTGGGCCGGGCATCCGCTGGGTGTGGGTGTTCCCATTCGCCATTGCTTTGCCGTATATTGCCAATACCAGCGGATGGGTTCTGACCGAGCTGGGCCGGCAGCCTTTCATCGTTTATGGATTGCTTAAAACTCAAGATGCCATGTCGCCTGGTTTAACCACCGGCATGGTACTTTTCAGCCTGATCGGCTTTGCATTGATTTACGCGGCTCTGATGGGCACGGATATTTTCCTGCTGGCTAAATTTGCCAAAGCGGGTCCGTCTGCCGCTGAATCAGGGCTTGAAGCAACCGGTTCAGAAACTGAAGCGGTCGAATAAGGCCGGAGGAAAACATGAAATCTTAATATTCTCTGGTTTGTCCTGATAGCAGTCCTGTATGTAGGGTTCTTCTTCCTGGAAGGCTTCGACTTTGGGGTCGGGATGCTCCTGCCCTTCCTGGGCAGGACCGATACCGAGCGCAGAACCATTATTAACACCATAGGTCCCCATTGGGATGGCAACGAAGTCTGGCTGATCACGGCCGGGGGGGCCACCTTCGCGGCCTTTCCGCACTGGTACGCCACCATGTTCAGCGGCTTTTATCCCGCCATGTTCCTGCTGCTGGTTGCCTTAATCCTGCGCGGCGTTTCCTTCGAGTTTCGCAGTAAAAACGCCCTACCCGCCTGGCGCAGTTTCTGGGACTGGGCGATTGCAATTGGCAGTTTCCTGGCCGCTTTCCTGCTGGGGGTTGCTTTCGCCAACCTGGCCAAGGGCGTGCCGATCGATGCCAAGATGAACTATACCGGCACATTCTGGACGTTGCTCAATCCTTATGGACTGATCGGCGGTTTATCCAATACAGCCGGTTTCCTGCTGATCGGGTCAATTTTCTTAAGCCTCAAGACTACCGGAGAACTGGTGGAACGGGCCGAAAAGATTGCCCGCAAGCTCTGGATTGCCGCGGTCATATTGATTCTCGCTTTGCTGGCGACCACCTATATTTATACTGATATCCTTTCCCATTTGGGCGTTGACCCTGGCGTAGTGCCGATCGCGGCCTTTGCTGCCATCCTCCTGACAGGCTATTTCGTTTATCGTAAACGAAATGGCTGGGCGTTTACCATGATGGGAATCCACCTGGCTCTGACGCTAGCGGCCTGTTTCCAGATCATGTTCCCGCGCGTGATGATTTCCAGCATCGATCCGGCTTTCAGCCTGACGATATACAATGCATCTTCATCACCGTACACCCTTAAGGTCATGTCCATTATCGCCCTGATCTTCCTGCCGGTTGTGCTGGCCTACCAGGGCTGGACGTACTGGATCTTCCGTAAACGCGTGCAGGCTTCGCCTGAAAAATTGACCTATTAACAAAGGAACGACTTTAGTTGTTCCTACCTAACTTATTCTATTCCCAACCAAAGTTCCAAAAGAGCGCACCTGGCGCTCTTTTGCATTAAATAGTTACCTGGTTTTTGATCGGGCGGCTTGATAAAGATAAACTACATTATAATTATCGTAATAAAAATATCGATTCAATCGGAAAGAGCAATTATTGATGTCTGAGCATATTCTTGTCACGGGTGCCACCGGCTATATTGGCGGACGGCTTGTCCCCCGCCTGCTGGAGGCAGGTTACCAGGTGCGCTGTTTTGCACGCGATCCCGAGCGGCTGGCTGGCTTTTCCTGGGTGGAGCAGGTAGAGATCGCTGATGGGGATGCGTTGGATACTGCCTCGCTGGTTAAGGCCATGCAGGGGATAACCACGGCATACTATCTCATCCATGGGATGCAAGGTGGTCGGCTGGATGCGGAGCGTGACCTGCGGGCCGCCAGCAATTTTGCCTCGGCGGCCGAAATGGCCGGCATCCAGCATATTATTTATTTTGGTGAATTGGTCAACCCCACCGACGATCTTTCCCCCTACCTGCGCTCGCGCCACGAGACCGGCCACATCCTGCGCCAGGGTCGCGTGCCGGTGACGGAGTTCCGGGCCGGCATGGTGGTTGGTTCGGGCAGCGCCTTGTTCGAGATGGTGCGCTACACCGCTGAACGCCAGCCGGTTTTTGTCTGCCCGAAATGGTTCTTTTCCCTGGCGCAGCCGATCGCCATCCGTAACGTGCTGGATTACCTGGTGGCGGCATTGAAATCTCCTGAAAGCTCTGGCAAGTTGATCGAAATTGGCGGCGCCACCCGGCTGACCTATGCCCAGATGCTGCTGGCATATTCCCACGAGCGCGGCTTGAAACGTCTCTTGATCCGCTCGCCTTTCTACACCCCGCGCCTTTCGGCCTATTGGGTGCACATGCTCACGCCGGTGCACTGGCGCGTACTGCTGCCATTGATCGAAGGTCTGCATAGCCAGAGTGTGGTGCGAGACGATCTGGCGCTGAAACTCTTCCCTGAAATACAGCCGTTGGATTTTCAGACCGCCGTACGGCTGGCGCTCGGACGGGTGGCCACTGATGATGTGGAAACCTCCTGGAGTGACGCCCTGGTTGTCTCCCAGGGAGATATCCGTCCATATACATTCACCACCAGCGAAGGGATGATGCTCGAACGCCGCCATATGTTCGTGGACCTGCCGCCCGCCCCGGTTTTTTGCGCCTATACCGGCCTGGGTGGTGAGCGAGGCTGGCTGTACCTGAATTGGACCTGGGAGATCCGCGGCTGGATCGACAAACTGGTCGGAGGTGTCGGCCTGCGGCGCGGTCGCCGCCATCCGGACGACATCCGGGTAGGTGAGGCGCTGGATTTCTGGCGGGTCGAGGCGGTCGAACCGGACCGGCTGATCCGGCTGCGGGCCGAGATGAAGGTGCCGGGCAAAGCCTGGCTGGAGTTCCAGTCCATTCCACAGCCGGATGGAAAAACGTTGCTGACCCAGACTGCTTATTTTGCGGCGCATGGGGTGGCGGGTTTTCTCTACTGGTATTTGCTTTATCCCATTCACGGATTCATTTTTAGCGGCTTGATTCGCAAAGTTGCCGAACGTGCGCAGGAACTGGCGCAACCTTAGAGGTTTCTTGTGACCTCTGGCAGATTGGTTTTGGTGACAGGAGTGACCGGATATGTGGGCGGATGCCTGGTGCCGCGCTTGCTGGAAAAAGGCTATCGCGTCCGCATGCTGGTGCGCGATCCAAGCCGACTTTCCGGCAAGGCCTGGCTGTCGCAGGTTGAACTGGTGCAAGGCGATAGCCTTTCATCCGGCAGGCTGGCTCAGTCCATGCAGGGGACATGCGCGGCATATTACTTGATCCACAATATGACCAGCGGGCGGAATTACTATGAGAAGGAAATTGAGTCGGCGCGTAATTTTGCATCCGCGGCGGGTGCCCACGGAGTGGAGCACATCATCTACCTGGGCGGCCTGGCCGACCCGGATAAGGATATCGGCTTGCATCTGCGCTCGCGCATCCAGACGGGCAATACCCTGCGGCAGGGCGGTGTACCCGTTACCGAATTCCGCGCCAGCCTGATCATCGGGTCGGGCAGCATTTCGTTCGAAATGATCCGCTACCTGACCGAACAATTTCCGCTCGTGTTTGGCCCTGCCTGGATGCATAACCGCACCCAGCCGATTGCCATTCAGAATGTGTTGGATTACCTGATCGCGGCCCTGGAGAATCCGGCCAGCCGGGGGAAAATCTATGAGATCGGCGGTAAGGATATCCTCACCTATGCTGGCACGATATCGGTCTATGCCCGCCTGCGAGGATTGCAGCGCCGCATCCTCACTTTGCCGGGCATGTCTGTAGGGCTGATGGCCCGGGTGGCCGGGATGCTCACCCCCGTCCCGGCCAGGATTGCCGGACCACTGCTGGGAGGCATGCGCAGTGACAGCGTGGTGCGTGATGGGGCGGCCAGCCGGGATTTCCCCCAGATAGAGCCTGTGGATTATGAGACTTCCGTCCGGCAGGCTTTGCAGCGCCTTTCGCCAGGTTCTCTTGAAACAGGTTGGGAAAAAGGTGCGCCTTCGTTTAGTACCAAACAGGAAGGTTTTTTTATCGAAGGGCAACAAATCCAGCTTGATGCCCTTCCAGAAGCTGTCTACCGCACCATTACCGGCCTGGGAGGTCGTAGTGGCTGGCTCTACCTGAACGGTCTGTGGAAATTGCGTGGCTTTTTTGACTGGCTGATCGGCGGCCCGGGCCTGCGCGGATCCAGAACCACTGCTGCCCTGGCTGAGGGCGATATATTGGATTTTTACCGGGTTGAAGCGCTTGAGCCTAACCGGCTGGTACGCCTCAGGGCCGAATTAAAAGCCCCCGGTTTGGGTTGGATGGAGTGGCATATCCGTATGCAACCCACCGGCGGTGTGTCGCTTACTCAAATTGCTTATTTTGCACCCACAGGAGCGCCTGGTTTTCTTTATTGGTATTTGTTGCTGCCTGTTCACCGCCTGGTATTTTCCGGGTTGGTAAAGGCGATTGCCCGCCGGACGGCTGAGACCCAAAACTCCTTACCACGAAGGAGACACGCGAAAACGAATTTTCCGAAGAAAGGCTCGTAAATCTATGTAACTTTGGGATTTGGTGGTAAATTTCCTGCGGAATCTGGAGCAACGTTTTTGCCCTGCCAAAAGGAGGATCCCAATGACAGTCAATTTTTCGATGTGGAAGACGGCCCTGTGGGGGCTGGTTAAGATGGAGAAAAAAGAAGAATGGGACAAACTGGATATCATTTCCAAATGGCTGATTGCCACCCGTTCTGCGGTAACCACGGTGACGCTTTATTCCTGTGTCATCGCCGGTCTGCTGGCCTGGCGTGACGGCCACTTCAACTGGCTGCCCTGGATCATCGTCACGCTCGGGCTGTTCGTTGCCCATGGAACCAACAATTTTCTCAACGATTACACCGATTTCTGCCGCGGCGTGGATAAGGATAATTATTTCCGTACGCAGTACGGGGTTCATCCCCTCGTGCAGGGTTTTTGGACCAAGCGCCAGCAGCTTATCTGGTTCTTCGTCAGTGGCGTGCTGGCGTTCGCGTCGGGGGTTTACGCGCTCTTTTATACCAATTTTTCCCCGGTCATCATCGGTTTATTTGCCTTCGGCGCGGTGGTATTACTGTTCTACACCTGGCCGCTCAAGTATCTGGCGCTGGGCGAGCTGTCCATCTTCCTGATCTGGGGCCCCATCCTGGTGGTGGGCGTGTACAGCGTGCTGGCGCGTGGCTGGACGCCCAATAGTTGGAACGTGGCCCTGGCGGGTGTTCCTTTCGGTTTGAGTGTCCTCAGCATCAACCTGGGCAAACACATCGACAAGTCTGCCCAGGACAGGCAAAAGGGCGTCGGCACCCTGCCGGTCAGGCTGGGCGAGAAAGCCGCGCGCTACCTCAACATGGCAGTATTGGCGTTGATCTACCTGGTCATCCTCTACCTGATTTTCGTGCCGCATTTCTTCACGCCGGTGCTGTTGATCGTTTTCCTGGCTGGTAAGCGCCTGCTGCTTGCCATCGGTGTCCATACCAAGCCGCGCCCGGTCGAACCGCCCAAGGAATGGCCGGGCTGGCCCACCTGGTTCTCCGGTTTTGCCTTCTACCATAACCGGCTGTTCGAGAACCTGTTCATCCTCGGGCTGTTCGCAGATGTGCTTCTGCGCATCTTCCTGCCGGCTTTCTGGGTTGCGCATTAATATTGGATCGGCGGGTCATGTTGCCAGGCATTATGCTCTGGCAACATAATAATGTGTAAGAAACCTGTAGGGCAACATTTATGTTGCCCTACAGGTTTCTTTCATAAATGGCTTAATAAACGTTGCTACCATGGAGGGTGAAAACGTCTGCATCCGAGCCTGATTTGTAATCGCCATATTACGAATGTCACAGGGAAATAATTACAAACGACATTTTATTTTTCAAAATCAAACCATTACTATAATGGTAAACATTTACTTAAAAGGTAATAGTTATGTTTCGTGTCAACCGCCAAACCGATTATGCCGTTCGAGTGCTCCTGATGCTGGCCCAACAGCCGGAGGGGACGCGCCTGTCCACAGCTGAAATTGGCCGGGAAATGTTAATCCCGACGGCTTTCCTGCCGCGCATTGTTGCACAACTGGCGCAGGCCAACCTGCTCGTAACCTTTCCGGGCCGGGAAGGCGGCGTACAATTGCCCCGGCCGGCCGGCCAGATCACCATGAAGGATGTAGTCGAATTGATGGAAGGCCCGCTCCTGCTTTCAGAATGTATGACCGGGGAGGAAGCCTGTCCTTTCGAAGGGGATTGCCGGGTTCGATGCCGCTGGACGAATTTGCAATCCAGGATTCTGGAAGAATTGAACTCCACCACTTTTGCCGACCTGGCACTCGAATCTGCCCAGGTTCCATAGAAATTCTTGCAAGGAAATTTTCGAAAAGGAGGACGAAAGCGCAAACCGATTTTCCTGATTTCCATTTATCCCATTGTCCAAGTACCAATTATTCATGAGGAGAATAATACGATGGATGTTCTTTCTTTGGCTCGCTGGCAATTCGCAATTACAACGATCTACCACTTTTTCTTCGTCCCGCTCACGCTCGGGCTGTCGATTTTTATCGCCCTGCTGGAGACGAAATATGTCCGCAGCGGCGATGAAATGTACCAGAAGATGGCCAAATTCTGGGGCACGATCTTCCTGATCAATTTCGCCATGGGCGTTGTCACCGGCATCGTCCAGGAGTTCCAGTTTGGCCTGAACTGGGCTGGCTATTCCCGTTTCATGGGTGATATTTTTGGCGCGCCGCTGGCGATTGAAGCCTTACTGGCCTTTTACATGGAATCCACCTTCATTGGCCTGTGGATCTTCGGTTGGGAACGGCTGTCCAGGAAGCTCCACCTGACGGCTGCCTGGCTGGTTGCCATCGGCTCAAATATCTCGGCCTTGTGGATCTTGATCGCTAATTCCTTCATGCAGAACCCGGTCGGGTACACCCTCCAGAATGGTCGCGCTCTGATGACCAATTTCGGGGCCTTATTGACCAACCCCAACGTGGCCTACCAGTTCCCACATGTTCTGACCGCCGGCATTACTCTGGCGGGATTTGTTGTGCTTGGCTTCAGCGCCTACCACCTGCTCAAGGATAAAGCCGGTAATGAATTCTTCCAGCGCTCTTTCCGCTGGGCCGCGATCTATGCTCTGGTCGGTGCAGTCTTGGTAGCCGGCATCGGGCATATCCAGGGCCAGTTCCTGGTTCAGCACCAGCCGATGAAAATGGCTGCCGCGGAAGCCGAATGGACCACCGAACAACCCGCCGGCCTGTCCTTGGTTGCCGGGATCGACCAGAACAATCAAACCAACACGTTCGATGTTAAGGTACCGGGGGTGTTGAGCTTCCTTTCCTACAATAATTTCACCGGCCAGGTCGAGGGGCTGGCGGACCTGGAAAAAGCCGCCGAGGCGCAGTACGGACCGGGTAATTATCTTCCACCGGTTGCGCTCGATTTCTGGTCATTCCGCATCATGGTCGGCGCCGGTCTCCTGATGATATTGCTGGCCATCCTGGCGCTGGTCTGGTCAACGAAAAACCGTTTGGAAAAGCGCGGCTGGTTTCTGAAAGTGCTCATGCCGGCGGCTGTCCTGCCCTACCTGGCGAGTGTTTGCGGCTGGCTGCTGGCCGAGACCGGGCGCTGGCCGTGGATCGTTTTCGGCCTGCAAAAAGTCGAGACCGCCGTCTCTCCCAACGTGCCCGCCTGGAACGTTGCTGTCTCGCTGATCGTGCTTGGCTTGTTATATGCCGTCCTGATTGTCTTTGCCCTGCCGCTGGCGCTCAAATATGGCAAGGCAGACCCAACGGTCGAGTCCCACTAAAGGAGGCATTCCATGACTCTCAATATTGTTTGGTTCATTCTCGTTACGGTACTGTTCATCGGCTTCTTCTTCCTGGAAGGTTTTGACTACGGTGTAGGCATCCTGCTGGTTTTCCTCGGCAAGGATGACAACGAACGCCGCGCCATCCTCAACACTATTGGCCCGGTATGGGATGGCAACGAGGTCTGGATGCTGACCGCGGGCGGGGCGCTCTTCGCCTCCTTCCCGCAGGTCTATGCCACACTGTTTAGTGGCTTTTATCTGGCGCTGGTGCTCATGCTGGCGGCGTTGATCCTGCGTGGTGTCGCCTTTGAGTTCCGCAGCCGGCGCGATTCGGCGGCATGGCGAACCGGCTGGGATCGTGCCATCTTCATCGGTAGCCTGCTGCCGGCTCTGCTGTGGGGCGTGGCGGTTGGCAACCTGATGCGCGGCGTGGCGATCGATGGGAATATGAATTACTGGGGCGGTTTGCTGCCTTTGCTCAACCCCTACTCCATCCTGGCCGGCCTGGTCTTCGTGGCGCTCTTCACCATGCAGGGAGCCAATTTCCTGGGCCTGAAGACCGAAGGGGAGATCGAAAAACGCGCCACCGCGACTGCATTCGTTGCCTGGATCGTGGCGACTGTCCTGACCGTGGCCTTTGTGGTCTGGACCTTCTTTGCTACAGACATCCTGACCAAGTCTGGCATCAACGGTTTGATTCCGGCCTTGCTGGCGGCGGTGGCCCTGCTGGTATCCGGCTGGATGAGTCACATCCGTAAATATGGCTGGGCTTTTATCACAGGCGGCCTGACGGTTGTCTTTGCCACGATCATGGTTTTTGCCGGGCTGTTCCCGCGCATCCTGATCTCCACCACCTCCCCGGATTTCAGCCTGACGATCTATAACGCGGCCTCTTCGCATTATACGCTCACCGTCATGACGATCGTCGCGGCCATCTTTGTGCCGATCGTACTGCTCTACCAGATCTGGACCTACCGGGTTTTCCGCAAGCGCGTCCAGGCTGATCCAAAGTCGTTGATTTATTAAGTTCAGCTCCTCCTTCGTCTGGCAAGGGGGCGGCCTTCGGTCGCCCCCTTCGCTGTGCGCCCAGCATGGGCGTTGACTAGAAGGTGAAAGACCTTTATGGAGGCTGATTGCGCTAACCATTAGGCGAGAGCAAGGGCGTCACCGTGAGGTGGGGTCTGAAGGAAGCTGGAGGCAAACCTGTGACCTGATGAACAAGAAGCTCATAAGAGGCTGTGAGGCCGGGCGAGCTGGCAACGAACAGCGAAGCCCGAAGCAATCAAGGGCCGAAGCAGTAAATGAGCCAGGGATGCAGGGAAAGTCAACGTTCTTACCTGGGGAGACCTGCCGTTGTGCCGGAAGGTAAACCTGACCGAGAGGTCAGGCAGAAACGGCAGGGGTCAGCCGAGGCCGAAGTACCACCGCCGTCGAGGTGGGAAGGGCCGAACATGAAGCAGGAGCAATACCTTGAGCAGCATGGAAGACGAGCCAAGAAGGCAGCCTTTCCCGGAAAGGGATACTGCGGAGCCAGCGAAGTTGGTGAAGCCGACAGGACTGGAACCGAGGGCCGAGCCGTCGCCAATGCGAGACGAGCGAACCTCCAGCGCAGGGCTGTGGGAGAGGATATGGGAAAGACAGAACCTGCTCACAGCGATGAAGCGAGTAGAGAGCAACGGAGGAGCACCGGGCATAGACGGGATGACGGTGAAAGAACTCCGCCGACACCTGAGGGAGCACTGGCTGGAGATCAGGGCGGCTCTTGAAAGCGGGGCCTATCGGCCGAGCCCGGTGAGGCGGGTAGAGATAGCCAAGCCTGACGGCGGGGTTCGGCAGTTAGGGATACCGAATGTGGTGGATCGCCTACTCCAACAGGCGATAGCACAGGAGCTGGTTCCGATATATGAGCCATTGTTTTCTGAGCACAGTTATGGGTTCCGGCCCGGCCGCAGTGCGCATGGGGCAGTGAGACAGGCGCAGACGTATGTACAAGAAGGATACACCTGGTGCGTGGATATTGATCTGGAGAAATACTTTGACCGGGTGAACCACGACCTTCTGATGGGGCGCGTGATGCGAGTAGTGAAAGACAAACGAGTGCTGAAACTGATCCGAGCCTACCTGAAATCAGGCGTGATGATTAATGGGGTGGTCGTGGGAAGCGAAGAGGGCGTTCCGCAAGGAGGGCCGCTTTCGCCAATACTTTCAAACATCATGCTGGATGATCTGGATAAGGAACTGGAAAAGCGCGGGCACAAATTTGTCCGATACGCGGACGATTGCAACATCTACGTCAAGACGGAACGGGCGGGAGAGCGGGTGATGGAAAGCGTGAAAGGATTTCTGGAGAAGAAGCTCAAGCTGAAAGTCAATCCCAAGAAAAGCAAAGTGGAAAAGGCATGGAAGGTGAAAATCTTGGGGTTCAGTTTCTTCCGACGAAAAGGGATCGTGCTGATCCGGATTGCAGAACGAACGAAAGAGCGCATGCAGGAGAAGCTACGAACTCTGACCAAACGTACTCGGAGTGGCAAACTGGAGACGATCTTGGAAGAGATCAACCGGTACATTATCGGATGGATTGGATACTACCGGCTGGCCGACACACCGAGCATATTTGAAGAACTGGACGGCTGGATCCGACGACGGCTAAGGCAGCTGATCTGGAAGCGCTGGAAACAAGGTTCAACCCGCTATCGAGAATTAGTGAAGCTGGGCGTACCAAGACAATGGGCACAAGAAGGAGCCGGAGGACGAAGTCCCTGGCGAATGTCTGCCACACCTGTGATAAATCAAGCCCTTAGCAACGCCTACTGGCTTAACTCAGGGCTGAAGAGCATTAGCAAACGGTATCAAGAACTGCGCTTTGCTTGATGAACCGCCGTATGCGGCCCCGCATGTACGGTGGTGTGAGAGGAGGCGGTTAGCCGCCGCCTCCTACTCGATTATAATGGATTGATCCATTTCCGAAAATTGGGGGGTGGATTTTGAATATGCGATGCGAAGCATCGCATATTCAAAATCCAACTCTTCAATAATTTTCAAATAGAGAATTTGTCATGCAACGCCGACTCCTGGAACTCGCCCGTGACAGTCGCCTGGCCCTGACGGCCACCATCCTGACCGGATTCCTGGCCGGCTTATTGACTATTGAACAGGCATCGGCGCTCAGCCAGGTGGTGAATCGGGTATTCCTGGGTGGGCAGTCCCTTCCGGACGTGGCAGCCCTTTTCCAAATACTCCTGATCGTCGTTTTTTTGCGGGCAATCCTGGCCTGGGGTAGCGAAGTTAGCGCCAACGCCGTGGCTGTGCGGGTCAAAAGCGACCTGCGTCAGCGCTTGTTCGATAAGATATTGCGGCTCGGTCCGGCCTACACGCGGGCCGAACGCACCGGCGAACTGGTTAACGCTGCAGTGGAAGGGGTGGAGGCGCTGGATGCCTATTTCAGCCAGTACCTGCCGCAACTGGTGCTTGCTGCACTGGTCCCTTTATGCATTTTGTTTTTTGTTTTCCCTGAGGATCCGCTTTCCGGGCTGATCCTGCTGCTTACCGCGCCACTGATCCCGGTCTTCATGTATCTGATCGGCAAAACTGCTGAAGCACTGACCAAGCGCCAGTGGGATACGCTCAGCCGCCTGAGCGCACATTTCTTCGACAGCCTGCAGGGTCTTACCACGCTCAAGGAACTGGGCCAGAGCAAAGCGCATGCCCAATCCATTGCGGATGCCAGCAATCGCTTCCGCGACATTACACTGGATGTGCTGCGGGTTACATTCCTATCTGCACTGGTGCTCGAACTGGTTGCCACGGTCAGCACGGCCCTCGTGGCGGTGGAAGTGGGACTGCGTTTGCTCTACGGCCAGATGGCTTTCCAGCCGGCGCTGTTCCTGCTGCTGCTGGCGCCGGAGTTCTATATCCCGCTGCGCATGCTCGGCCTGCGTTTCCACGCCGGCATGTCTGGCACGACTGCTGCCCGGCGGATCTTTGAGATTTTGGATATCAGTGAGCTGGGAGAAGAGAACCGAGAACAGGACAATGAGAGCAGTCATTCGATGGACTCCGATAATTCGCCGTTCTCTACTCTCTCATTAACTGCTCTCTCCTACACCTATCCTTCTGAAGCCGAACCCGCCCTGCAGGATTTTTCGTTGAAGATTCAATCCGGGGAACATATTGCCCTGGTTGGCTCAAGCGGGGCGGGCAAGTCCACCCTGGTGGCGCTGCTATTGCGTTTTATCGAACCCCAGGCCGGCCAATTGACCATTAACGGGCAAACTTCCACGGGAATTCCGCTCGCAGCCTGGTGCAGCCAGTTTGCCTGGGTACCGCAGAATCCCTTTCTTTTCCACGATACTGTCGCAGCCAACCTGCGCCTGGCCAGGCCGGAAGCCAGTGGCGAGGAACTGGCTGCGGCGCTGCGTTTGGCGCATCTGGATGAATTTATCCAATCCCTGCCGGATGGAGTTGAAACTCAGATCGGTGAAGAAGGCGCACGCCTGAGCGCCGGACAGGCCCAGCGGCTGGCCCTGGCGCGTGCTTTCCTTAAGGATGCCCCCATCCTTATCCTGGATGAACCGACTTCCAGTCTCGATCCCGAACAGGAGCAACTGGTGGAAGATTCATTGCAAGCACTGGTGGTTAACCGGCTGACTGGCGTTGCCAGCCCTCGCACCGTCATCACCATCGCCCACCGCCTCAACACCGTTTTCCAGGCCGATAAAATCATTGTCCTGGAACATGGCCGCCTGGTTGAAACAGGCACGCATTTCGAACTTCTGGCGCAAGGGGGAGTATATGCAAAGATGGTTGGGGGCAAGAGCGAAAAAGTTTTGTCCCCAGGTATTCAGGCAGAGAAACAAGAAACGAGTAATGAGTTCCTGGAAGAGCAGGTTTCTTCGCGAGAACTCGTTTCGCATTTCTCGTTCTCTCATCCCTTCCTGCGCCTTTTATCCTTCCTGCGCGGCTCCTGGGGCTGGGTGTCCCTTTCGGTATTGCTGGGTGCCCTGACGGTCGGCAGCAACGTTGGCCTGATGGGCACCTCTGCCTTCCTGATCTCGGCGGCTGCGCTGCATCCAGAATTGGGCACGCTGGAAGTCGCGATTGTTGGTGTACGCTTCTTCGGGATTGCCCGCGGTGGCTTTCGCTATGCCGAGCGTCTGACCTCTCACAACGTGACCTTCCGTTTGCTGGCACGCCTGCGCACCTGGTTTTACCAAAAACTTGAGCCGCTCGCCCCGGCCCGTTTGATGCAGTACCGCTCCGGCGACTTGCTCAGCCGGATTGTCGCGGATGTGGATACGCTCGAAAATTTTTACGTGCGCGTGGTTTCCCCCTCGTTGGTGGCTGTGGTGATCGCGGCCGGTATGACGGTTTTCTTCGGGCAGTATTCTGCCGGGCTGGCCTGGACTTACCTGGCTTTCATGCTCCTGCTTGGCCTGGGCGTTCCCCTCCTGGCCGCCGCCCTCAGCCGCAGTCTTGGTGCGCAACTGGTTTCACGGCGCGCGGCCCTGCAGGCTCGCCTGGTGGATGGCATTCAGGGTCTGGCCGACCTGCTGGCTTTTGGAGGCGGCACGGATTATGCTGAGCGCCTGCGTGTGGATGGAAAGGTTTATGGTCAAACCCAGCGCAACTTGGCGGCCCTGACCGGGCTTTCCAGTGGATTGACCGTCCTGCTGGTCAACCTGGGCATGCTGGCAGTGCTGGTTCTGACCATTCCGATGATAGTCGCCGGCCGGATTCCCGGGGTTATGCTGGCTGTGCTTGTTTTGGCTGCCTCGGCCGGGTTCGAAGCCGTCATGCCGCTGCCTTTGGCCGCGCAAACGCTTTCTTCCAGCGCACAGGCCGCCCGGCGCTTGTTCGAGATTGTGGATGCGCAGCCGGCAGTCAGCGATCCACCATCCGTACTCAGCAATCGGAGGGAAGGGCAGCCGGGGACAGGAGTGCCGCCTTCGCTGGAATTCTCACAGGTGAACTTTGCTTATCCGGGCAGCCGGGAGGCTGCCCTGCAGGGAATTGATTTCAGCCTGGCCCCCGGCGAGCGCATAGCCATCGTCGGCCCGAGCGGAGCCGGAAAATCCACCCTGGCCAACCTGATACTGCGCTTCTGGGATTACACCGAGGGCCAAATCCGATTGGCTGGTCGCGACCTGCATGCCTGGCCCCAGGAGCAGGTCCGCCGTCAGATCGGAGTCCTCTCCCAGCGCACCTGGTTCTTCAACGACACGCTCCGAAGAAACCTCTTGCTGGCGCGGCCCTCCGCCAGCCCGGCAGAGATCGAGCAGGCTGCAGGGCGTGCGCAAATTCACGATTTTATCCTTGGGCTGCCAAAAGGCTACGAGACGGTCGTTGGCGAACGCGGCGTGCGCCTGAGCGGGGGGGAACGCCAGCGCCTGGCGATTGCGCGGCTCTTATTGCAGGATGCTCCCATCTTCCTGCTGGATGAACCGACAGCCAACCTCGACCCGCTGACTGAGCGCGGCATTCTGGATGAGCTCTTTTCCCTGGCGGACGGTCACTCCCTTCTGCTTATCACGCATCGCCTGATCGGGTTGGAAGCCATGGATGAGATCCTGGTGCTGGAGCATGGCCGCATTCTCGAGCGCGGCACGCAGGCTGAATTGCTGGCGCGCGCCGGGCTCTACCGGCGTTTATGGGATTTGCAAAATAGGCTGCTGGCGGTATGACGGCTCAGAATTGAGTTAGAATGCTGGCTTGTTGGCATTGCTGTAAAGTGAGAGACTGGACAAGTTGCACCTGTTTTTTTTCCCATCCTAAAAAGGCAAAAACAATGCTAAACTTAGAAAATTTTTGCCAAAATTCTCATTATGAATATCAAAACTACCCTATCGAACAAGACCCTTCCCTGGCATGTACCGCTGGTAATATTGATCTGTATAAGTCTGCTCCTCGGGGGTATCACCTATCGGGATTACGGGGATAGTACTGACGAAGCCGGTCTGCGGGAATATGCCAGCCTTTCCCTGGATGCTTATAAACATTTTCCCAATCCCACCTATGTATTTCATAATGTGGGAAATGACATGGTGTACTATGGCCCGGCCTTTGTGATGGGGGTGGGGTTGCTCGTTCGAATTTTCCATATACAATCCACGGGAGCAAATGCCAATGACATTTGGCACCTGGCCTTTTTCATCGGTTTTCTAATCGCAACTGTGTGTGTTTATCTGCTCGCCAGGCGTTGGATGAGCAATTGGTCTTCTTTTGGAATCGCGCTGCTATTTTTAACTCAACCTATTCTGTGGGGACATTCCTTCATCAACCCGAAAGATGGCCCTTTCATGGATTTTTTCCTGTTGAGTGTTGTCACAGGCTTGTGGTTGGGCGACAGGATCGATCCCACCACGCATGAAATTGGCTGGGCGGGTTGGAGTGCCTGGTTAAATCAATCCTTGCTTCGGATCAAACAAAATTACCATGATCTATCCGGGCGAACGAAGAAAAAAGCAGGAATTCTAAGTTTGCTATTCTTATTATCGATCGTAGTCCTGACTGTTTTTAAACAGGGATTGGATAATGGGATCGCCATGCTTGTCCGGAGCGCTTATTCGGATCAACCTACCAACCTTCTCGGCGGCATTTTTTCAAAAATTGCCCATCATAAAGGCACCTTACCGATCGATAATTATATACACAAGGCCCAACTGCTTTTTTCTTATCTTCAATCTCCATATTTCATCCTTGGACTGCTATTTATTCTCTGGCTTTACCGGGGTTGCCTGCCCTGGTCGGTGCATATTCCATCCCGGAAGTCGACCTTATCCTTCCTAAAAAAGACCGGGCTGGCTATTGCAACTCCTTCCGTGCTGGTGGCAGGCATTGTCTTGGGCCTGACCACATCGATCAGGGTCGTAGCCCCCCTGGCAGGTCTCATGGCCGTCTTATATGCAGTATGGAAAAAGGGGAAAAGTGCGCTGCCTGCCCTGGTGGCATACGCATTCATCGCACTTGTTGTCATGTATTCCACCTGGCCATTCTTATGGGCCGATCCGATCCATCGTTTCATTGATAGCCTCCAAATAATGTCGAATTTTCCCTGGACCGGACAGGTCCTGTTCAACGGCAAAATGTACTTCTCTACTTCCCTGCCCTGGTTTTTTCTACCCGAATTACTGGGGATTCAATTCACCGAGCCGGTCATCCTTTTGTTTGCCATTGGTTTGGTAATTTCCATATACAAATTTGCGCGTAAGCAGAATTTCATCTTCGCGCTTGCTTTCATCTGGTTTATTCTTCCGCTTGCATCCCTTGTCCTTACCCATCGACCGATGTATGATAATTTTCGCCAGATCCTTTTTCTGATCCCCCCAATTTTCCTGCTGGCTGGAATTGCCCTGGATGCCATTTTTCAATTTGCTAGAAAATGGTGGGTAAGGTCAATCCTTCTTTTTATCTTAGTATTGCCAGGCATCTACTGGTGTTGGAATCTCCATCCCTATGAATACATTTACTACAACAGTCTGGTCGGCAATATAGAAGGCGCCAAAAATAGATTTGACCTGGATTATTGGATGACCTCCTTTCGTGAAACCACGCTTTTCCTGAATCAGACAGCACCCCCAAACGAAAAGGTGATCGTTTGGGGCTACGATAGTTTGGTTAAACCTTATGCACGGCAGGATCTAACGATCGAACCAAACTCAGGCGGTTGGTCCTCTCTTATAGGCAAATTTGACTATGCAATTCTGTCTTCACGATATGGCCAAAATGAGCTCTATCCCGATACCACCCCTGTATTTACTGTTAATCGGGATGGAGCGATCCTGGCAGTCGTGAAACACCTTAGCAGTTTTTCCACACCATAGCTCTTCCCATCAAATCATTGTCGATTATCTTCCCTGAGGATCCATATGATCGCGAGCCTGTTGATCTGGGGTTACATTATCATCTTTTCATTTATCTATGGTGCGACTTTCCTTGAGGCGCTCCAGCATTTATTCAATCCAGGCCAGGACCTTGAGGATACACCGAAAGCATTGACCGCCCTGCTTGGCCTGGGTTGCATCACCATTCTAGCCTGCTTGCTTTCATTATTCATTAAATTGGGTTGGTTGGCGCAATCCATATTCTTTTTTGGAGGGATCCTGCTGGGTGTGCGGATATTGAGAACAAATCGCCAATTATTCCAGGGTAAACGGGCCTCCATTCCATGGCTGTTGATCTTGCTCGCCATCCTCGTTCTTCTCACCACGCTCGAAAATGGCAGCCACGGCACTTCCAATCCGGATACCGGCATTTATCACGCACAGGCGATCAAATGGATCGAGACCTATCCCGCAGTTCCGGGCCTGGGGAATCTGCATTCACGTTTTGCTTACAACTCCAGCTGGTTGGTGGCCAATGCATTTTTTAGTTTTTCATTCCTGGGACTGCGTTCATTTCATGTCCTGCCGGGTGCATTCCTGGTAATGGTATTGATTTACCTGTTAGGGGGAACGTATCGGTTACTCAAAGGCCACATTACCATCACAGATGTCTTAAAAACCCTGCTCATTCCTCTAATTTTCTACACCCTGCGAATACAAATCTCATCCCCGGGAACAGATTTTCCCGTTCAGGTATGGATGTGGGTTGTAATTGCATTATGGCTGGAATCGATCGAAATTAAACCAAATGAAGCAGGCAGACCGATCCAGGTGGAAGAGATCTTGATATTTATTTTTTCAATATTCCTGGTTACCGTCAAACTTTCCAGTGCGCCTTTATTACTGTTACCTTTGTTCATTTTCATCAGGCAGATCCGAAGAAAGGCAGTGAATGCGTTCAAATTAGTGCTTGTGGCTCTCATCATTTTGGCTCCATGGTTTGCCCGTAATTTGATCCTCTCCGGATATTGGATCTACCCGGCGCCGTTCCTGGTTAATTTAAGTCCCAATTGGGATTGGAAGATTCCGCTCAACAATGTTATTGGGGAGGCAAGATCGATCCAGGCCTGGGCGCGCATTCCCGGAGTGGATACAGATAAAGTCCTTGCCATGCCCCTGCGAAGCTGGTTGAAGGAATGGTTCGAAAATCTTACCAAGTATCAGAAGGCGGTTGTTCTTGGCGCGGCCTTTTCTCCGATCCTGTTTGCCGTATCTGCATTAACCTGGCTGCGCCGAAAAAAATTCACTGGCTCTTATATCTATATGTATGTAGTTGGTTATATCGGCTTGATTTTCTGGTTTTATGAAGCTCCCGACATCCGCTTCGGGTATGGCGTGCTTGCATCAACCGTCTTGCTGGCCGGTACGCCATTGCTGGCCTGGATCCTTCAAAAAGTCCCCATGCAAAAATATGTTATTTTCGGTTTGATCGTGTTAATAACCCTTTACCAGGCGGCGGTATTCTTCAATTCGATCGAGGTTAAAACGCTTGAATCCCGCATCGTCCTCCCGACCGATTATGCGGGTTTACCGACGGTTCCATGTTCCATCCATGGAATGAAACTATTGTGCGCCGAATATTATAACGAATGTGATTATGGACCCTTCCCCTGTATCCCACCGGGTAGTGCCAGCAAAAATGTCGAAATGCGGGGAGCTTCTCTGGGGGATGGTTTTCGATATCTTAACAATCCATAACCCTCTGGCGTAGATCGAGTGATTACTTGTTCCTAATTACAAATCCCGAATCCTCAATGTAAAATCATCAATCCAAAATCCTTATTCCACTGCTTGCGCCTCTCAACCATGCGTGCTATAATTGTCTTCGACGTTTGGCTTGGATCATCCCCATTAAGATGACAAGTTGATTTTTTTTGAGCCCTTACCCTTCCCCCTAAAAATCGAATAACCAAACAAGCCTGGACTGGGGGGCTTGTCCTTTTCCATATCCCTATATTTGCATAGAAATATTTTGAGAAAGCCATATGAACATACTTGAACTGGAAAATAAACCCTTGGCCGAATTGCGCGCAATCGCCAAGGAATTCAACGTGGTTAATGCCAACCGCCTGAAGAAGGAAGCGCTGATCCTGTCGATCTGCCAGGAGGAGGCTGCCAAGCAGGGCATTGATATGCGCGGCGGCATCCTCGAGATCATGAGCGAAGGGATTGGTTTCCTGCGCTCGGCCCGTTATAGTATCAGTGAAGACGATGTCTATGTTTCACAGGCACAGCTCAGGCGCTATGAAATGCGATCCGGTGACCTGGTGATCGGGCACGTTCGCCCGCCGCGCGAGTCGGAGCGGCATTGGGGCCTGATCAAGGTGGAATCGGTCAACGGGATTGACCCGGAGGAGGCCCGTCGGCGGCCCCGTTTTGAAGACCTTACCCCGATCTTCCCCGACCGCCGCTTTGACCTGGAGACCAAGGGTGATATTCTCTCGACCCGCCTGATCAACCTGATCGTCCCGATCGGGCGCGGTCAGCGTGGGCTGATCGTCTCGCCGCCCAAAGCCGGTAAAACAACCATTTTGAAACAGATTGCCAATGCCATTTCCACCCAATATCCGGATGTACACCTGATGGTTGCCCTGATCGGCGAACGACCGGAGGAAGTGACCGACATGGATCGCTCCGTGGATGCCGAAGTGATCGCTTCCACTTTCGACGAACCTGTCACCTCGCATGTGCGCACGGCCGAAATTGCCCTCGATCGCGCCAAACGCTTGACGGAAATTGGCCGGCATGTTGTCATCCTGATGGATTCCATCACCCGGTTGGCGCGTGCATACAACCTGGTGGTCAACCCCTCCGGACGCACCCTTTCCGGTGGTATGGATCCCTCGGCGTTGTATCCGCCCAAGCATTTCTTCGGTGCGGCTCGCAATCTGGAAGAAGGCGGCTCGCTTACCATCATCGCCACCTGCCTGGTCGATACCGGCTCCCGCCTGGATGACGTGGTTTATGAAGAGTTCAAGGGTACCGGCAACATGGAATTGATCCTGACCCGCAAACTCCAGGAACGCCGCATCTTCCCATCAGTCGATATCGAGCGCTCCTCCACACGTCGTGAGGATCTATTGCTCGGCCCGGATATCCTGCAGCGTGTTTGGATCATGCGCCGTATGTATATCCAGATGGTTTCCCCGCCTCCACAGGGCGCCGGCATGGATAGCTCTGTGGCAACCGAAGCGCTCCTGGGTCGCCTCAGCAAAACCCGCAATAATCAGGAATTTTTGGAAACCTTAACGGAAGGCTTATAAATTTTATGGGTAAGAAAACCGGATCCCCCCGCCTGTTTACCGGTATCTCCTGGGGAATAACGATCCTTCTGGTTGCCAGCCTGCTCGGCTTTGGGTTCTGGCGCATTTATCCTTCCCTGTCGGTATCAGCAGCCGCCCCAACTACCCGGCAAGCCACCCCAACGGGCAGGAAGGCGCAGGCAGCTTTTTCAACGGAACAAGCTCCAGGGACCCCCGACGCTACTTTGGATGCCATTGTCCGGCAGGTCTGGCTTAAGACCGACATCACTTCCAATACCACTTACACAGTCAGCAATTATACGGTCCAGGCCGGGGATGCATTATTCAGTATTGCAGCACAGTACAAAATCAAACCTGAAACGCTCCTGTGGGCCAATAATGATATCTTAAATGGGTCCCCCGATAGCCTGCGGATCGGACAGGTGCTTAAAGTGCCACCGGTGGATGGCGTCTATTACCAGGTCCAGGCGGGCGATACACTTGCATCCATTGCACAAAAGTTTTCAGGCAACCTGGATGATATCCTGAACTGGCCTGGCAACAGTATTGACCTGACCACCCAGCAGGTCAATCCCGGCGATTACGTGATGGTCCCGGGCGGGCACGAAAAAGTGGTGGTTTGGGTCGTTCCGAGCGTGGTAAGCAGTGGTGCATTAAACAAAGCTGGCAATCCCTGTGGCGCCGGGCCGATTGGGAACGGCTTTATTTGGCCCACTGGCAACCATTATCTTTCCGGCAATAATTTCTGGTCGGGCCATCCCGGCATCGATATCGCGGCCGGTCTGGGCGCTCCGGTTTGGGCCGCTGCGGCCGGTACCGTCACCATTGCCCAGGGCGGTTGGAATGGTGGCTATGGAAACGTGGTCATGATCGACCATAACAACGGCTATCTGACGGTATATGGCCACTTGAGCCAGATCAATGTTTCAGCCTGTGAGAGTGTCTCCGCTGGAACCGGGATTGGTCTGGCTGGCAGCACCGGTAACTCCACCGGACCGCACTTGCATTTCGAAATACGCCAGAACGGTGTGGCAGTTGACCCCTGGTATCTCCTGCCTGCACCGTAAAATCATCAACCCCGGTTTCATGCAGAAACCGGGGTTTGTATAAAACATGGAAGAACGTACCCTTCAAAGAGCCTTATTAAATATCCCGCTGGGTGGCCTGCGTTATTTTGAGCAAACCGGTTCCACGAATGATGCCGCGCTTGCCTGGGCAGCCACCGGTGCTCCGGACCTGGCGCTGGTCATTGCCGGGCAGCAGACGGCCGGGCGCGGGCGCGGCAGCCACAGCTGGTTTAGCGCGCCAGGCGCCGCACTGGCCTTCAGCCTGGTCTTTCGGCCGTTCCCCGGGGAAGAGCAGTCGATCCCGCTTTTTTCCGCTTTAGGCGCCCTGGCGGTGTGTGAAGTACTGGCTGCGCAAGGGCTGCACCCGGAAATTAAATGGCCGAACGATGTGTTGATCAACCGCAAAAAAATCTGCGGGATATTGGCTGAATCTGTCTGGACGGGCGTAAAAGTGGATAGCCTCGTTTTAGGGTTGGGACTTAATATCAAGCCTGAAGCGGTGCCTCCGGCCGAACAACTTACTTTTCCGGCCACCTGCCTGGAAGCCGAGCTTCCTCTTCCCCGGCATAGCATTGAGGCTGTGGAAGAGGGCATGCTGCTCCAACAAATCATCCAGGCAGTGCGCTACTGGCGCGGCATGTTCTCCACCAATATTTTCTTGCATACCTGGGAAAGACGTCTGGCATTTCGCGGGGAACAGGTGGAGGTCTGGGTGGATGGACAGGCAGCTCGGAAGGGGCAGGTGGACGGTTTGGAGGCGGATGGCAGCTTGCGCCTGATTTCTCCCCAGGGTCAGATCTTCGCCGTGCAGTTTGGGGAAGTGCACCTGCGTCCAGTTGTGTGATATACTTTTTACATTGAGGTGAACCATGCTCGATAATTTGCGAAGTCAGGCTTCCTTCACACCAGATGAAGAAGAACCGCTGGAACCCGGTCAATCAGAAGCGCCCAAGCCGCCTAAAATCCATCGATCAATCGACCAGATAACCGGTACCACCGACAAGCAGCGTTTAATGCTTGCAGTGATGTTGCTGGTGATGGTTTGCCTGCTTGGATCATTATTTCTTTTGATAACCGGTACGGTTGTCCTGCCAGTCTCACACTAATATCGAATTCAGGTTATTTCAAATGGATGGCAGAATGTCATGCCGTCACCGATTCTAAAAACAAATTCGGAGACCACCAAGTGTGGTCTCCGAATTTGTTTCAATTCACAAAGCCCTGCTATTTCAGCGGCAGTTCAATTTGTTTGCCTGGTTCAGTGGCAGTTTCTCCGGTGGGGGAGACGCCAACTTTCTTAAGTTCCGCAGCAGCAATGCGCGCAATGGAGGCCACCCGGTCACCTTCCTTGATTCCCATCAAGTGGACCCCCCGCGTGGCCCGCCCGGCCTGCTTGACATCCTTGACCTTGGTGCGCAGGACCATGCCATTGGCAGTGATGATTGTCAGATCATCCGCTTCCTGGACAACGCGTGCAGACGCGATCGTGCCGATTTTGTCGGTTGCGTCACGGGCGATGGTTTGTACGCCGCCGGTGGCGCGCCCTTTGACCGGATATTCTGCCAGGGCGGTGCGCTTGCCATACCCCAGCGTTGTCACCAGCAGTAAATCCCCGCCTTTTTCGATGACTTCCATGCTGGTGACTTTATCCTTGGTTCCCAGTCGGATGCCGGTTACACCGCTGGCCGTGCGTCCCATCGAGCGGACTTCATCCTCGGCAAAACGTAGTGCCTGTCCCTGTTCGGTGATGAAGATGATTTCGTTATCGCCATGGGTCAGACGCGCCCAGCCCAGCTCATCGCCCGCTTCCAATCCGATTGCGATGATACCGGAGGGTCGGACAGCCGACAATTCAGAAAGGGCCATGCGTTTGATTTTTCCCATCCGTGTCGCCAGGGTGATAAATTCCACCGTATCAAAGTTCGGCACGGCGACTGCCGCAGTAATGTATTCACCTGCATCCAAAGAGAGAACATTCACTAGTGGGATGCCTTTGGCGGCCCGATCCGCATCCGGGATCTGATAGACTTTTTCAGAATATACTTTGCCATTGTCGGAGAAGAACAGCATGGTATCAAGGGAACGGGCCGGGATGAGGTTCAGGACTTCATCCTCTTCCTTGGTCAGGTGGCCGGTCACTCCTTTGCCTCCCTTGGTTTGGCTGCGATAAGCCGCCGCCGCAACACGTTTGATGTAGCCCTGGGCAGTTAGCGAGATGAGTACGGCCTCGTCCGGTACGAGGTCCAATTCGCTCAAATTCTCCACTGCCTCAACGGCAATATGGGTGCGCCGTTCATCGCCATATTTTTCGGAAAGTTCATGCATATCATCCTGGATGAGCGCCAGGATTTTCTTGGGATGGGCCAGCAGATCCTCGAATTGGGCGATCTGCTGTTTAATTTGTTTATATTCATCCTCAATTTTCTGACGTTCGAGGGCTGCCAGACGGCGAAGTTGCATGTCGAGGATGGCCTGCGCCTGCAGATCCGACAATTTGAAGCGGTTCATCAGGCGCTCTTTAGCAGCGTCAGCATCCGGGGATTCGCGGATGGTCTGGATGACGGCATCCAGGTTGTCCAGGGCAATGGTTAGTCCTTCCAGGATATGTGCGCGTGCACGTGCCTTTTCCAGTTCGAATTGGGTACGGCGGGTGAGTACGTTCTGCCGGTGCTCGATGAATATTTGCAGGGCACGTTTAAGCGGCAAAAGGCGCGGTTCGCCATCCACCAGGGCCAGCATCTGAACGCCAAAGGTGGATTGGAGGGCAGTGTATTTGTAAAGCTGGTTTAGCACCTTCTTGGGTTGGGAGCCGCGTTTCAGTTCAATGACGATGCTCATGCCGCGGCGATCAGATTCGTCCCTGAGGTCGGAGATGGAGTTGATTTTTTCTTCACGGACCAGGTCTGCGATGCGTTCGATCAGGGTGGATTTGTTAACCTGGTAGGGGATCTCTGTGATGACAATGCGGAAGCGATTGCCATTCATATCCTCGATATGTGCCTTGCCGCGCAAGACGATCCGCCCTTTGCCGGAGCCATAAGCGGCCTCGATGCCCTCCGTGCCGACGATGATGCCGCCGGTGGGGAAATCCGGCCCGGGGATGAATTTCATCAAGTACTCGATCGGCACTTCTTCCATCTTGTCATAATTATCAATAAGATAGATGATGGCTGTAGCCAGTTCTTTTAAATTGTGCGGCGGGATATTGGTCGCCATACCAACGGCGATACCAGAAGATCCATTGAGTAATAAGTTGGGCAGGCGGGATGGCAGCACCAGTGGCTCTTTGAGGGAACCATCGAAGTTATCGGTGAAGTCCACGGTATTCTTATCGAGGTCAGCCAGCATTTCCTCGGCCATTTTGTGGAGGCGCGCTTCGGTATAACGCATGGCAGCCGGGGCATCCCCATCCACCGAGCCGAAGTTACCCTGTCCATCCACCAGCAGATAGCGCATGGAGAAATCCTGTGCCATGCGCGCCATCGATTCGTAAACTGCCAAATCGCCGTGCGGGTGGTATTTACCCAGCACTTCGCCGACGATACGGGCGGATTTTTTGAAAGCGGTATTGGCGCGGATGCCCATATCCTGCATGGCATATAAGATACGCCGATGGACTGGCTTTAATCCATCCCGGGCATCCGGTAGAGCGCGCGCAACAATGACCGACATGGCGTAATCGAGGTATGCCGTGCGCATCGTCTCATCGATATCTGCCATTTGAACGGTACCGATGACTTGTTTGACCGGCTCCGGGCCGGGGCTGGTGGGTTCTGGTTCTGCCATAATTATTTCCTCACGCGGTAAGGGCACAGCACAGCTGTGCCCTTATGGTTTATTCAGAATAGCGAGTGAATTATACCGCAAACAGCTTGCCAAATTAGGTTTAGACAGTTATAATCCCGCCTTGCTAATTCGGGGCGTGGCTCAGCCCGGCTAGAGCGCTGCGTTCGGGACGCAGAGGTCGGCGGTCCAAATCCGCCCGCCCCGACTAAAGACTCTCAAATTTGGGAGTCTTTTTTTATTGGGTCAAGTGATAATAATCCGGGCAGCCGACTGGCTGCCCGGATTGAAATTGTGGTACGAAGAGGCTTTACTTTGCCTTCAAGTATTCACCGATTGACACGGCGGCTTTCCGGCCGCCTACCATGGCGGTGACAACCAGGTCTGGTCCGGTCACCCCGTCCCCGGCGGCGAAGACGCCTGCCCGGGTGGTGGCGCCGGTCTCTTTATCCACCACGCTGACCAGGCCATAATCATGAGTTTCGAGACCCGGTGTGGTTTTTCCGATGACCGGATCTGGCCAGTAGCCCAGCGCCTTGATGGCCGTGTCTACTGCAATAGAGAAGTTGGAACCTTCCACTGGCACCGGCTTTCGGCGGCCTTTTGCATCTGGTTCTCCCAACTTCATTTCGATGCATTCGATGGCGGCCAGGCGGCCATCCTCGCCGGCGATGAATTTTACCGGTTGGGTTAAGAAGCGGTATTTTGCCCCTTCTTCTTTGGCCATCTTGCGATCCTTTTTACCGCCGGGCATTTCTTTCTCGGTACGGCGATAGAGGCAGGTCACATCTTCTGCGCCCAGGCGTAAAGCAGATCGCAGGCAATCGGAGGCCGTATCGCCGCCGCCGATCACAACCACGCGTTTACCGAGCTGAGGCCGTTCGCGTTTGTCCTCTGGCAGAAGATTTGGCTCCGTATTGGCGCGCATCAGGAAATCGGTGCCTTCGTAAACGCCGGGCAGATCCTCACCTGGGGTCTCCATTTTGGCATCAATGCCGGTTCCCACGCCGAGAAATACCGCATCAAAACCTTCCTGGAATAATTGGTCGATCGTTTTGCTTTTTCCAATGTAGGTATTACCAACAAACCTGGCGCCAGCCTTTTCGAAATCACCCCAGCGACAGAATAACACTTCTTTCGCCAGTTTGAAATTAGGAATACCATAAACCATCAGACCGCCCGGAGCCGGCTTGGAATCGAAAAATGTCACAGAATGTCCCTGCATCAAAAGTTGCTCGGCACAACCCAATCCTGCCGGTCCAGCGCCTACTATGGCCACATTCTTTCCGGTTGGTTTTCCAACCGGGATGGCTACCCCGGCGGTTTTCCGTTCGTAGCAGGTCACAAAGGTTTCCAGGGAACCGCATAGAACCGGTTCCTGGGTTTTGTTAAGAGCGCAAGAGCCCTGGCAGAGTTGATCTTGAGGGCACACGCGCGAACAAATTTCCGGCAGGGAGGAAGTCTGGCGGTAAAGCTGGGCGGCCTCCACATAGCGGCCCTGCTCGATCAGCCACATTGCGGAGGGAATGTCGTTATGTGCGGGACAGGCCAACATACAAGGGGCCGGGTCGGGGCAATGGATGCAGCGGGAAGCCTCCCGCATGGCCTGGTCAGAATCAAGAGGAATAATGACATCTCCGAAATCGCAGACGCGTTCCGTAGGTGGACGCAAAGACAGGTCCTGGTAGGGCATGTAGACGCGTGCTTTACGGTCAATTTCCAAGGACTCGCTAGGAATTGTTTGCATAAGTACCTCCGACCAATACCGACAAACTCACACTAATTTGATATACATCATACTCAATCTTGGATTGTACACACAGGTTTATATGTCATCATTGCTTGCGACGTTTATCACAATGTAATTTGTTTGTACGGCCCGGCTTTTCACTGGTTCTAATGCATAAAACCGTGGTTTCGAGATTAAAATATAAAAGAACCAGGTTGT
>CAWAAC010000010.1:0-14731 GCA_963779935.1 uncultured Chloroflexia bacterium
ATGTTTATTGTTACCGCTTAACCAGTTTCGTATTGCTTTTTCCTCCGGAAAGGAGCCGGGGCATGGGCGCGAGCGGTTAGCTAAAGAACAATAAGGCTACGCCGGCGATGGCTATCAGGGTGCCTGCGACTACCTGCCAGCCGAAGCGCTCTTTGAAGATGAAATAGCTGATCGGCAGCATGAAGACGGGCGGCAGAGCCATCAGCGTACTGGCTACCCCGATATTGGTGTGCTGGACTGCCAGCAGGGAGGCCGAAACGCCGAGCACCGGTCCGAATAACGCGCCGAATGCGACCCACCCCAGGGCGGGAGGCTGTTTGCGCATCGCTGTAACGGTGGGGCCGACCTGTTTCTGAAAACCGGCTACCACCCAAAGGGCGGCGACTGCGGCAAACATGCGGATGAGGGTAACCGCGAAAGGTGAAAAGTTTCCAACCATACCTTGCTGGGAGAAGACCAGCCCGGTGGCCTGCCCGAGAGCAGCCAGGAGGCCAAACAGAATTCCCCGCCCGGTGGCTTTGCGGACGTTTTCGGCGGCCTCGTTCGGGCGGGTCAGCACCACCCAGGAGATGCCTGCCAAGGTGATGATTATCCCGGCAATCTGAAGCGGGGTAAGCGCCTGCCTGAAGAAGATCCAGGCGATGGCCGCACCGAAAACCGGGGCCAGGCTGAGCAAGAGCAACCCTAGACGCGCTCCGATCTCTTTATAGGCCTGGAACAAAAAGAGGTCACCCAGGGAAAGCCCGATAACACCTGAAATGCCCAACCAGGCCCAGCGGGAAGCCCCGGCGTGCAGTGGAATGGGCTGTCCATAAAGGATGGCGTTGATCAGGATCAGCAGCAGCATTGCCAGCATAACCCTTACGCGGTTGGTTATTACGGAACCGACCCGCTCGGTCGACTTGGTGAACCCGATGGCAGAAAGGGACCAGCAGAACGAGGTAAACAGGGCAGCCAATTCGCCGATATAGGTCATTGGAGTTGCCCGAAAGCGGACTGGGTTGAATATGTTAATGGATGCATAATGCGTTGAATTTTACCCGTTCTTATTGCCTGCGCCGAAGGGATTTCACAGGATAAAAGACGTAAAACGAAATCGGATAAAAACTATTGAATGAGGACCAATTAAGCGCGATAATGAATCGGCTAATTATTGGGAAGAAATGTCATCGATCAGGATCGTTCTAGTAACCGCGCATGGTTGCTGACGGATCTGGTTCAAAACCATCTACATTTTATAGCAGACTTTAAGAGGTCCCCTATGAAATTAATTGCCAGAATCATGTCCAGACTTTTGCTGGTCATTATGTTCGCGTTCCTGCTGCCCGGCTGTACCCAGGCCCCGGCGACCAGCATTTCAGGAGCCAACCCCACGGGAGCAGGCAGCCCGGTTTCCACCCTCCAGGCCACCGCCGGGCCAGGAGCGAAAGTAACCCCCACCCTGGACAACCAAAACCTGGTGGATGCCCTCATCCCGGCAAAAGGCGGCCAGATCAATCTTACTCTGCCGAGTGGAGTGGCCTACCGCCTGGATATACCAGATGGGGCATTGTTGAATGATCAGGAGATCAGCATGGTGCCCATCACCCGCATAGATGGCATGCGGCTCTCAGGTGGGGTAATTGGGGGTGTTCAACTAGAGCCGGAAGGGTTGCAACTGCTCATGCCCGCCACCCTGACGATCACGATCCCCAAGGGCTACGATCCCAAGCAAATGGTCGGATTCGGATACCATGGCCAGGGCGATGGTTTTCACCTTGACCTCGCCACTGGCGACGGTACCACCATCAGCCTACCAATCTACTCGTTCAGCGGCCATGGGGCAGCCAGCGGCACACCCGGCAGTATCACCAACCAGGCTGCCCAGCCAACTAATTCGGCTGCGGATGCGGCTGCCCAACAACTGACCAATGCGGTAAAACAATGTGTCACTGCTGGAGAAGATGACTCACAATGCCTCCCTTTAATCCAGATGCTCATAGATCAATATAACAATACTATCCAACCAGCTTTAACAGCTGCACAAAATGATGACAGCGCGATCGACGGTGCAGCTGGAGCATTTTTACAATGGTGGCGGAGCGTGGAGTTACTTGGACTGGATCGTGAGATTAACATCAATGGCAAATATTATATTCTCTCTAATTTGATTGATAAAGGCCTGCATCTTGTATTCAAGGGAGTGAGGAACGCCTTTGACCAGGAATCGAAACGCTGCATCAGCCAGGAGGATATTTCCCAAGCCTCCAAAATGATCACCAGGCTCCGACAGCTTGCATTACTGAGCGATGATTATCAACCTCCTTATACTATGGAGACAAAATGGAATGATTTTGAAAAATGTTCGCGCTACCGGCTGACTTTTGAATCCAACCTGATCTGGAAATTGGGAGCGGGAGACTCTATGACCATTTCCGCTGACATAAAAGGGACGGCTATCTTACGCCTGGATGGGGAAGGTGAATATTTTCTCTACTCGACCAGGAATGCTCCTGGTACGCTCACCTATGACAGCTTTGAGGCCGAATTTAGCGGGGCCTCAGCAGAATTAAATAATTATTGCAAGATCGACGCTACCGACAGCAGCGGGAAAATGCAAGTGGCAATGAGACCTGTGGGCCAGAGTACTGTCACAGATGAATGGATTGTCAGTCCGATTGTCCTGCTTCAGCCATATGCCATGGGCCAGAATCTGCCAAAATGGACTTGCCTAACTGGGGCGGGGGGTGGCATCATCAACATGAAGGATATGGCGCCGGAGCTGCCGCTCTGGCAAAGCGGGTTCTATGACCTGCACAAGAATCTCCAGATGGGAGACTATGAGAACAGAGGCTATACCATTTCAAACCCTTACTGGTTTGGAAACTTCACACCCGGCGACGGCGTTTACCACATCGGCACGCTCACGTTGCATTCCACCACCGAGACCGAAGGCTCCACTGCCGAAGAAGATCTGACCATCGACATCGTTGCTGCACCGGGGGCAACTCAATAAGCCTGGAAGGAAGGCAAAGGTGAAACATGATCAAACTCAAATCCAACTTCCTGTTTATCCTGACGCTCAGCCTGGGTGCGGCGTTGCTGCTGTTCGGCTGCAACCTGACCGCCGCCAAACCGTCTGTTTCACAACCTTCCGCCTCCACACCGATCAATGCGGGCGCAGTTAGTTCAGGCGGAGCGGCGCAGGTCAGTGTTTCGGATGGGGTGATATTGCTGACCCCGGGGCAGCCATTGCCCACGCTGGATATCAACCAGGTTATCACGCCACTCCCGGCTACTGCAACTCCCAACCCGAATGACACGGCCATCCCGGGGCCTTCCCCAACCCCCGGGCCAACGGTGGATGTAGCCGCGCTGGGCCTGCCCCAGGGCCTGACCATTTACCCCGGGGCAACGAACCTGGACACCTCCGGCTTGAAGGGTAGCAACGGCATGAATAGCCTGACCTTTAAAACAAAGGATACGCCAGACCAGGTCAGCTCCTATTACAATAAAAGCTTGACCCAGGCCGGCTGGTCGGTTAATTCTGGCGCGGCGAATACTCCCGCCCCGGATGGCCGGCAGGTCTGGAGCTGGACCAACAGCGCCTTTACGATTGTCAGCATGATGGTGACGAACGATCCACAGGGCGGCAGCGACGTGACGGTTTTGTGGTTGAAAATGTAAAGGAGAAAATAAATGAACCGCAGGAATTTGGTTATTTTCTTTGCCGCGATCTTATTCCTTGTCGGGGCTTGTAGTTTTCCTTCTAACGCCACCCAGGCCGTTTCCTCCCCTTCCAATCCACCCGCCAGCCCTCCCCAGCCGGCGACTGCCACCCAACCCCCGGAACCCACATTCACCCAGGTGCTCCCCAGCCCCAGCCCCACCCTGGGCATTGGCTCTCAAAGAACATCGACAACCGATGGAATGATCCAGGTGTTCGTACCCGCCGGGCAGTTTACCATGGGCGGGGAAGAATGGACCAATATCATGGATGCCCCGGTCTACCTGGATGCATTCTGGATCGATCAAACCGAAGTGACCAACGCCATGTTTGCAAAATTCATAGCGGCCACCCATTACCGGCCGGAAACAGAAATAAATGGTGATGCGTATGTCTACCAATTTTCCTCCGATAGCAGTGTAAAAACCCCCGGCGCCAACTGGCAACATCCCCATGGACCAGCCAGTAATATAAACGGATTGGATCAATATCCAGTGGTGCAGGTTAGCTGGAATGATGCCGTTGCCTATTGCAAATGGGCTGGTGGGCGGCTACCCACGGAAGCGGAGTGGGAAAAGGCCGCCCGGGGAACGGATGGGCGGCTCTATCCCTGGGGGAACCAGGACTGGGCTGGGAATTTGGCGAATTTTATGGATAAGCAATTAAATCCGACCTTCACAGTGGATGATGGCCATGCGGGCATCGCACCCGTCGGCAGCTATCCAGACGGAGCCAGTCCGTATGGAGCATTGGACATGGCGGGAAATGTGGCGGAATGGGTGGAAGATTGGTACGCGGATGCCTATCCCCAAGGCAACCAAACCACCCCGGTGGTCAACCCACAGGGCCCTGCTACCGGGGAAGAACGGGGCATGCGCGGCGGCGCCTGGACATCAAACGATGATAATGATGGAGAGAAACGGTTGTCATCCCATCGGAATCATAACAATCCGGACTATTCCGGCGATAGCGGCGGTTTTCGCTGCGTCGCCTCGCAATAGCACCTGCAGCGTCACTATCGATTGAATTTAAAAGAGAACGCGTTGTGACAGTGATCTGGACAGCTCTGTAGAAAAAAGGAGAAGACAATATGAATCGCAAGAATCTGGTCATTTTCTTTATCGCCACCCTGTTCCTGGTCGGGGCTTGCAATCTGGCTGCGCATACCACCCAAAGTGCTCCGCCCGATTCCAATCCACCCGCCAACCCATCCCAGCCGGCGACTGCCACCCAACCCCCGCTGTCCGGAGGGAACGGGCAGGGCAGTTCCCTGACCGCCACCCAACCGCCGCTTTCCGCGGGGAACGGAACAAACGGGTCCAAGCCAGACATCCAGGGAACGTTTCCGCTGCCGCCCGAATCCCAGATAACTTCGCCCGATTCCTCCGATCCGGGCGATCCAAGCGGCTCTTTCACCATTCAATCCCAATCCACCCCGGATGCGGTGGTCAAGTTTTATGCGAATACGCTGCCCACCCAGGGCTGGTCCTTACGTTACACGGACGCGAACTTTACCGGCGGGGCAACCCAGTACTGGAAAAAAGCCAATATCTACCTTACTGTCCAAATCGGTTTTGAAGATAACCAGTTGACCATCCAGTGCCAGTACGAGCTGGTGGAAGCCCAGGCTGCTCAGAAACTGCCGAAGGATTTTCCCCTCCCGCCGCAATTCGAAATGATAAGCGCCAGCGATTCTTCCTGGGAGTTTTATATCCCGCAAGACTATGCAGCGGTGACCAATTTCTTCAACCAACAAATGAATGCGCTGAAGTGGAAAGCGGTTCCGGGCTTAGGCGCTGGAGCTGTGGGCAGTTGCGGCGACACAGATTGTGGTGGGAGTTCCAGCTTGCCGGCCGGGGCACTGCCCACCGCGACCATTGACGCACGGCAAAGCAACCAACTCTCTTTCACCATGGCGGATGGGAATGAAATCGACCTGATCGTAGACCCCCACCAGGATGGAACCATTCTCACTGTCGATCTAACCCTTAAAAACGTCGCATCAGCCGGATTGCCTCAAGATGTGCCGATCTACCCGGGAGCAACGGCGCAACTGATCGCCCCGGGCACCGCAGAATTCCAGACCAATGCGGATATGAAGACGCTCGAGGATTATTACAATCAACAACTTAGCGCGGCGGGCTGGTCTCCGGATGGCAGCCCGATGGAAGCATCCGGGACCTACCTCCAAAATTGGACCAAAGGCAGCCAAAAGATCACGATCACCCTGGGTGTTTCAGACTCAAACACCATGCTGATGATCGACTGCTCGACCTGCAATCCTTGATCTAGCCTTTGTTGCAGAATGGAAATCAAGAATTATGCGTTGGATGGGAGCAGTTTGTTCCAGGTCAATAGAGAGATGCCCGGTTCGCTTTTTTCAGGAGGCAATATGCTGCCAAATTCATTGCGTCTTTGCCTGAGCCGGTCGATCAGCGTGGTCATTCTGCTGATCGGCCTATCTTCCATTCCTGCTGTGCAGGTCTCCGCCGCACCACCGCTCCAGGGGGATAAAGCGCCGGCTACGATCTACCAGGTCTCATTGGATCCGCTCCCATCAAAACAAATTTGCATCGGTCAGCAGATCATGATCCATGGGGAATTCGGGCCGGAAGTTTCGCTGGCACCGCTTGTCCCTGCGACAAGCGGTGCCACGGTGCCACTCGCTCCCCTAGTGCAGATGGATCTTATATCCTTAACGACCGATCTGGGAGCAGTTAGCCCCGAGAAAATAACACCCGGGACAAATTCTGGGACCTTTTCTGGTTTCTATACAGCCAACCAGGCCGGTACCGCCACCATCACTGCGACTGTATGGATACATTTCGGGCACACACAGAAATCGGATGCCACAGCCCATGTATCGATCAAGGTGACAGATACATGTCAATACCTGTATAAACTGTATGGTGAAGGGAATTATGTATACAGCACGAATGATATTTTTGAGAATTTCAAGATCTTTATCCAATCAAAAGGGCTGTTGACCGCTCCCAATTCGAACAACCCCTTGAAAATGGAAAAGAGACATGCCTTTATCAGCCAAGACATTACTTACATAGATTTTCTTCCCGGTCAATGCTCTTCCTGGGATGCAAATGCCGGAGGCGGATTCGGCTTTCTGGATGCGACCACCGACCCAACCCTGGACGGGTTCGGGATCGACCTGAAGCTGGGACCTCCGCAGGATTTTAGCATCGTCGCGGAAACCCGCGCGGTTTGTGATGGCAAGCCCATCGCCGTCGGTGAACCTGGGAGCCTGTCTTCCTCGAATGATCCCTGGATCGAACAAGAGTTCCCGGCCGACGGAGGTACATTCAAGATCAAGATTGATTTCTTTGAGAACAGCCTAAAATATGCGCGTATCAGTGGCGCAACCCAGGCTTCCTATACCGCCAGCTTGACACTGCAAAGGATCGAGCAGCCATGAGCGACAATCAAAAAACCGGTCGAATTCAACTCCTGATCGTTCTGTCTGCCATTGCCTTCCTGCTATTTGCCTGCACCCTGACTCAGAGTCTGGGCGGCAGCGGCACACCGGGCAATGCTGGCTCCCAAAGCAACCCAGGCGCCCAGGGCGGCGCCAATTCCCTTCTTCCGCAACCTGCCGTTGGTCTCTCAACCCTACAGAGTTACCAGGTTGTTTTTCGCCAGGATGTCACCGGCAGCCTGGGCGGGAAACCTTTCGAGCGTCATTCGGAAACTGATCTCACGCGCGCCGGAACCGGTGGGGATTATGACCTCACCAGCCAGATCCAGGGTAGCGCAGAACCGAGCTCCTACCAGCGCCTCATCTCGCTCGGCCAGGCGCTCTATCGCTGGGCGGCAGCCGACCAGGATTGTAATGGCACCTTCAATGACCAGCCGGCCAGCCCGGCCACCGAACCAGCCAGCCTGCTCTTACCGGTCTACCAGGCCAGCCAGGTTGCCTCTGAAACCGTGAATGGGATAGCCACGGTCCATTATCATTTTGACCAGCACTCCCTTAACCTGGCAGATACCGCAACTCCTGCCAGCGGCGATGTATGGATCGCTGCCCAGGGTGGTTACGTCGTGAAATATACCCTCAGCATCCAGGCGCCTGCCCAGCCAGATCCGGATGGGCTGCAGGCCGCCCAGGTCTGGGATTATGAGTTGAGCCAGATGAATGCAATTTCCGCGATTAATCTGCCGGATGGCTGCCTGCCGGTGCTGACCGATATTCCGGTGATGATGGATGCACAGGATTTGGTGCGTGGAAACGGGATGACGGATTTCACAACGGCCTCGAGCGCCGCGCAGGCGGTTAGTTTTTATATTCAGAGTTTATCCCCGTTGGGCTGGAAGAACTATCAGGCGGCTCCACAGGGGGATGTGACTCTGCCTTTCATTATGACCTTTATGAAAGACAACCAGTCGCTCTCGTTGACGCTGGATAAGGGGGACCCAAGTGGGGTGGAGGTCACCCTGGCGCTTTCCATTGCAAGTGCCCAGTCTGCTGGAACATCCTCGGGGCAGACACCGGTATCGACCCAGGGGCTGCAGCCAACGGCAAATCCTTCCTCAATCAGTCTTCCTCCAGACATTCCCAGCTATCCAGGCTCAACGGCGCTTGCCAACCAGGGGGTGCCGGCGATTCTTTTGCAAACCAGCGATTTGCGAGCCAGGTCGTCCAATTTTACAGCCAGCAAATGGTGGCCAATAATTGGGTCCTGGTAAGCAACACTTCAACTGCAGGCGTAATCAATCAAGGCTGGCAAAAGGATACCCGCATGGCGATGATCACGGTCCAGCCAGCGGGGAGCATCACCAAGATCACTATCGCCATCCAGAACGAATAAATCCTTGCCCATTGGGACTGGCTTATTCCAGTTGCCTTACACTTCCGGATACTTCGTTCGCCTCATAAGGAGGGGTAAAAATGAAATCAAACAGGGATAGCATTCAATTTCTCTTGACCTTGGCGGTCAGTCTGTGTTTTTTCCTTTCGAGCTGCGCAAACAGGCTGGTGAGCGCGCCAACTTTGACGGCCAGTACGGCCACCCTGATGCCGACCGTTGCTCCCATTCCAACCAACACCCAGACAATGGTTCCAATCGCCAGTCTGAATCCTTTGCCGGCATTGACCCTGGCTCCGGGGGATATGTATTTCAGCCTGAATGGCAGGCCCACCTTTTTCTTTTCTCGAAATGTCGATAGCTCGGATCAGGCCAACTACTTCACCCTGCTTGGCATGGCGCATGCCCAGGGGGATCTGGTGGTCAGGATGGATACCACTTACAGCGCCATGGGCGGACATGATGGCTATGGGTACACCAGCACCGGGGAAATCCGTGAGGATTGGAGCAAGAACTGGGAGCAATTCTTCGATCAGGCCGAAGCGGATGGGATGTATGTTATCCCCACGTTTACGGGCTGGGTAAACTGGAACAACCAGGGCCAGAGCAGCTGGGGAAACAATCCTTTTCGAAGCGTCTACGGCGGCCCGGCAACGGACCCGACCGAGATCTTCAAGCGCGACTCGCCGACCCAACTGCTCTACCTGAAATGGTTCAAGAGCGTGGTCACACGCTGGTCATCCCATAAAAATATCCTGGCCTGGGAGGTTATCACCGAGGCCAACCTGATTGACGGTATCGATGAGGCCGATGGTGTCTATCTGTGTGAACAACTGGCGAACGTGGCTCACCAGGCTGACCCTCTCCACCGGCCGGTGACCGCCAACGTCACGGATTTCCCGGAGTGGCCGGAGCTCTACCGCAACAGTGCCATCGATTTCATTAGCATCCACCCCTATCCAGCCTCCTCCCGGCTCGATACCGATATGCTAGGGGAAGTGCGCTACTTCCAGGCAGCCTATCACAAACCGGTTCTGATCGGTGAGTTCGGGCTGGTCGCCATGGACCCGGATGCGCAGGGGAATGTCACCGAGGTACCCAATGCCCGGGTGGGCCTCCAGCATGCCATCTGGGCGGAAATGGTTTCAGGTGCCATGAATGCCAGGGGCCTCTGGTTTGAGGATAGTCTCGCGACCTTCTTCCCGAACCAGGGGATGCCTTTCCTTCAAAAGTACACGGATATCGAAGCCCCAGCGTACCATTTCATCAACGGGGTGGATATGACCGGATTTTCGCCGGTGCCTGCCCAAGCCTCGGACGAGATCCTGGGGGCGGCGCTCGGGAATGACCACTCGATCATTGGTTGGTTCCGCGATGCCGGTTCCGAACCTCCCAACTGGAACGTGCAGCCGGTCATCTCCAAACAGACGGTGACTCTCAGCCTGCCCTCCACAGCCATCAGCTGGAAGGTGGACTTCTTTAGCGCCCAGGACGGGACAACCCTGCTGGGTTCGACTACCCTGTCCCAGCAGGGCAGCAGCCTCACCCTGTCCCTGCCCGACTTCCAGGATGACATTGCTTTCAAGCTGAGTGCCCAGGACACAGTCATATCCTCCCCGGCGCCGGCCAATGCCACTACCGACCGTATCGCCGGGACATGGAACGGAACTATAACCAACACCGCCCGAACCTTTTCCACGCTTGTAAAATTGTCCATTCAACAAGGCTGTATGCCCGGGAATGTTTGTGGAACCTACTCGGCGCCCCAAGTTTCCTGCTCCGGGGATCTCTTACTCCAGGCGGTCAGCGCTCAAACCTACTTCTTCCTCGAACAAAACGCTTTCGGATCCAGTTCCTGCAAATCAGGCGGATACGAACAGCTCCAATTGCTGTCTGACGGAACGCTATCCTATGGATACCTGATTATGCCAGGGTCAGATGCAACTTCCACCGGCATTTTGAAGAAGCCTTAAGCATTGCACCTGCAGTTCCGCTTCTGCAGTAAAGGAGTTCATCCCTTGGCGATCATATCAACCGAAAATCTTTGCCGCACATATCAAACCACCACTGGTATCATCCGGCGGGAGAAGAAAGAGATCATCGCCCTGGATGGTGCCAATCTTTCCATCCAACACGGTGAGTTGTTCGGCCTGCTTGGTCCGAATGGGGCCGGGAAAACCACCATGACGCGCATCCTCGCGACGGTGCTCCTGCCCACGGCGGGCACGGCACACGTACTGGGATTGGATGTGGTCAAGAATGCCAAAGAGATCCGCCCGCACATCGGCATCGTCTTTGGTGGGGATCGGGGGCTGTATTGGCGTTTATCAGGCAGGGATAATCTGACCTATTTCGCCACCCTGTATGGCCTTCCGCAGGAAAAAGCTCGTCAACGAATCCAGGAATTGTTGGAAATGGTCGGCCTGGGCGAGCGTGCCGACGAACGGGTGGAAGGCTATTCGCGCGGGATGAAGCAGCGCCTGCATATCGCACGTGGCCTGATCCATGACCCTGAAGTGCTGTTCCTGGACGAACCAACGGTTGGTCTCGACCCGGTGGCGGCGCGTGAACAACGCCAGGTGATTATCGATCTGAAAAAGGCCGGGAAAACCATTTTTCTTACATCGCACTATATGTTCGAAATAGATGCGCTGTGCGACCGGGTGGCCATTTTGAACCAGGGCAAAATTATTATCGAAGATACGCCTTCATCCCTAAAAAGCCTGGTTGCAGACCTTGAAATCGTGGAGATTGAATGTTTCGGAGCCACGCAACCTTGCATCGACAATTTGCGCAATCATCCGGCGGTTTTAGCAGTAAACGTTGAAGCACTGGATCAGACACAATTATTACAGATTCAGGCCCCTGCGGGAACCGAGCTGGTACAGGAATTTCTAAAACTTCTTGCCGATGTCCAGATCAAAAAAGTCGTCACGCGCCAACCAACGCTGGAAGACGCATACATCAAATTGATCGGGCAGGACTCAACTAGGGCTTAAATGATGGACCGAATCCCTCTTGGAACTGCATTTAAGGTAATCCGTGCCTCGTTTTTACTCCAGGCAAAAGAGCGCATGGTGCAGGATTTTTTTGTCTTTACGCTGGTTTACCAGCCAATTCTTTTTACGGTTTTGACCGTGGGCACGTATTTGTTTGGGGGCAAACCCAGCTTCGGGATGTTCGCGATCATCGGGGCAGGAATGATGGGAATCTGGAACAACAATCTATGGTCCTCGGGAGAGATCGTCAATCACGAGCGCAGTTCGGGGACACTTTCCCTCTTAATAGCCTCTCCAACCCCTTTGCTGCTGGTGCTTCTTGGAAAAAGCCTGGCCAATGCCGTTACTTCTGTTATTGCATTGGGAATGACTTTCGCAACGGGTGCGATCCTTTACCATTTGACTCCCGGAATACAAAACCCTCTGGGATTCCTGCTGGGATTGGCGCTGACGGTGATCGCATTGACTTGCCTCGGATTGGTGCTGGGTTCGCTCTTCGTGCTGACCCGTAACACCGGCTATGTCATGAATGTGGCCAATTATCCCATCTACCTGCTATCCGGGTTGGCTGTTCCGTTGACCATCCTCCCATTTTGGACACATCCACTTTCGGATGCTCTGGCGCCTGCCTGGGGGAACCTTGTGCTGAATCAAACGACCGGCTCTTTACCCGGAAGCGCCGCCAGCAGTTCCCTGTGGCTGATCGGACTATCCATGACCTATCTTTTGATCGCCCTGAGGTTGTATAAGCGTGTGGAATATCGTGCACGCGCCGCGGGTAATCTGGAGATGTGGTGATGGTTGGGTATTTCCGCCAATTTATCGCCGGCTGTAGAGTTTCCCTGGCGCTTTATATTGCCGACCTCAGCCCATGGATTTTGCTCGGAGTGGAAGTTCCGCGGGCAGTATTGCAGGCATTATTCTTCGTATTAATGGCAATGGCAGCTGGCGGAAGTGCACAGGCGCGCTTTGCACTGATCGGGAACGCGATTCACGTGGCGGTATTAATTGCCATTATTTTCATGGCCGGTGTGATCGAAACAGAAAAATGGACTGGCACACTGATCTACTGGATTGCTTCCCCGGGCAAATGGCTGCCGACCATGCTTGGGCGCAGCGTGGCTGATTTTGGGCGGGCCATTTTTACTGCCACGGTTATTTTTGCAGTACTTGTCCCTTTCATCGCCCCCGATATTTCCTGGCTTAATTTATTGCGTGCCGTTCCGGCTATATTAATTACGCTGGCTTCGGCAAGCACGATCGGCTGGCTGATCGGATCGATCGCTTTACCGGTGCGCTGGGGCACCATGATCGGGAACGTGGTGGCTTATTCCATGATGATACTTTGTGGGATTAATTTCCCGGTGACTTCCTTGCCACCTGTAGTACAGACTGTCAGCAAAATTATTCCGGTGACCAATGGATTGCTGGCCATCCGGGCAATTATTGACGGTGCGAGCTACGCAAATGTCCTCCCGATGGTCGGCAAGGAATTGATCATCGCTTTGGTTTTTGGAACCATCGCCTGGCTGACCTTCGGATATCGCTTATGGATATTAAGGAAAGGAGGGAATCTGGAGTTGATGTAAAGTAAAGCAAAGCTGAAATCAGTTACCGTTCATGCCGAATTCGTATGGTCGTATTTCTGATTTCAGGGTTTAGCCAATCAACAAAGGATAATTCAGCCATGACCAATTCGATGGGACCAGGCTTTATTCCATTACAGGTCCGTGACTTGGAAGCATCCCGACATTTCTATAAGGAGGAAATCGGGTTACCAGCCGCTCCGGAAGTTCGACCGAATGCGGTGACATTTGCCACTAAATCGCTCGGATTTGCCATCCGAAAAGCGCAGATAGGACCCGATGCGAAAGCCAGCCCTGGGAATGGCATTAATTTGTGGTTTTACTCAGAGGATTCCGCTGCACTGCTTAAGCTGCTTAAGAATGAAGCGCGCTGATCGTGCAAGAAGACCTGGCGGACAATCCGTTCGGCAAGATGTTTACTTTCCGTGATCCGGATGGCTCCTGATCACGGTGCAGGATGGCGGCTAAGAAAGTCGCCCAGCGTGAGCACCTGAATTAATTAAAGGAAAAAACAATGCAGAACATTAATGTAATCCTGTTCGATGACTTTACCGCACTGGATGTTTTCGGACCGACCGAAGTACTTGGCAGGCTGAAAGATCATTTCCGGATCAATTATATTTCCATGAATGGTGGTATCGTAAACGGCTCGACCGGCACGAAAATCGATACAGTCGCGAGTAAAGAAGTCAAAGAATTTGATATTTTGCTCTTGCCGGGAGGGTTTGGAACTCGAAAACTGGTGGAGGATCCGATCTTTCTGGATCTAATCAGAACTTTTGCAGAAATGAGTAAAACGGTTTTAAGTGTTTGCACCGGATCGGCGCTGCTAGCAAAAGCAGGCGTTCTAAGAAAGAGAAACGCGACCAGTAATAAAATATCCTGGGAATGGGTGATCCAACAAGATCCCGAAGTGCATTGGATAAGAAAAGCCCGCTGGGTGGTGGATGGAAAATTCTACACTTCCTCCGGGGTAACCGCCGGGATCGATATGGCATTGGGATTTGTGGCGGATACTTTTGGTACCGAATTGGCAAGGAAAATAAGCCAATCGATTGAACATGTCTGGAATGAGGACAAAACAATCGATCCGTTTGCCTGAGAGTGTATTTTATACGTAAAAAGTAGATCGGAGGAAAACAGAGATAACCATTTTTGAACTGATGAACACCATAATTTTTTGATTGGAGTAGATGAAATGTTCAATAAAATTGCGATCGTATCGATACCGGTAAAAGATCAGGATGTGTCGAAAAAATTCTATATGGAAGTTCTCGGATGCAAGCTCATGGAAGAAATGCCGATGGGACCCACTGCCAGATGGATCCGCTTGGAATTTCCCGGAGTGGAAACCAGAATCGTGCTGGTGACTTGGTTCCCGCAGATGCAACCCGGCAGCTTGCAAGGATTGGTGCTGATTACCAATGATATTGCCAAAACCTGTGCTGAACTCAAACAAAACGGGGTGGTCGTTTCTGAAATTGCCAAAAAGCCGTATGGGCTGGAAGCGTCGTTCAGCGACCCGGATGGAAACGGTTGGGTGCTACAACAGCCCGCATAGAAACCATGTTGAAGCTGGATTGGTTTGAGCGATTGCGATGCAATGCAACGCAATATGCCTAG
>CAWAAC010000011.1:0-873554 GCA_963779935.1 uncultured Chloroflexia bacterium
CTTCGCCATCACAGCCGAGCACGCCGCAGCTGACATTTACAAAGCCGTCCGCAGGCGCAAGCAGGTCATCTATACCGCATCCATCTGGTGGCTGGTCATGTTGGTGGTACGGAACATTCCCTCGATCATATTCCGGCGTTTGAGTTTTTAAGCACAATAGTACTAATTGTGAATTGACTTTTTTCGACAAACTCTGTACACTAATGGCATACTAGAAAATGTTGCGGAGGAGGAGTTATGCCTGGTCAGTTTCAGTTCACCATGCGTTCAGGCCCGACGATCGGTAAGATATTTCCTCTGGATGCTCAAGAGGTTACCATCGGCCGGGATGCCGCCAATATCATTGCAATCAATGACGGAGATTTCACGCAGGCACGCCAGGATGAAATACCGGCTCTGCCTACGTGATCCAGGACCTCGGCTCAACCAATGGGACATTCGTCAACGGCACTCGCATCAGCGGGATGCAGGTGTTGAACCCGGGTGACACGGTCGCCTTCGGTGAAGGGATCGTGCTGGTATATGAGGCGGTCGTGGATATCAATGCCACGATCCTATCGGCCAAGGCCCCGCCGGCAACTCTCCAGAGTCCCATTCCGGTCTCAGTTCCTGCACCGACGCCTACGCCCACCCCTGCTCCTATGCCGGCCCCAACTCCGGTACGCATGTCTACACCCAACCCCTCACCTATGCCCGCCCCCGCGCCAGTTTATTCAGGCCAGGTGCCAGCCGGCCCGGTAGCAATGCCACAAGAAGTTGTTCCGGCCAAGAAAAAATTCCCGGTGTGGATCATCATTGTAATCATTGTGTTGGTGCTCATCTGCGTCTGTGGGGCCTTCTTTGAAATGATCGATTATTTCAATTTATGGTGCAAGGTGCTTCCTTTCCTGGTGCCCCTGCTCGGAGGTACTTGCGCCTAGGGTGGCTGTTCCTGTAAAATAAAACCTTTGATAAAAAATCAGGCGACCGGGATGGTCGCCTGATTTTTTTTAATGAGTAAAGATATTCAAAATGTCATTCGTCCATCCCAATGTACGTTGTGCGCCGTTGTAATCCCCGCTGAACCATTCTGCATGGGCACGTTCCAACAGCCATTCGTCCAGCCGGTTCTGCCAGCCTTCCGGGTGGCGCAAGAAATCGGCCACAATGGCGCGCTGGCGCATGACCGACCCGTCTGGCAGCCAGGCGTACAGGAAATAGGCGGAAGGGTCAAGCGCCGCCTGGTAGCGACGGACCGTATCGAAGAATTCCACCGTCACCTGGAGGTCGGCACGCTGTTCCTGCGTGAAGGGCTGTTTGCGCAGATAGGCCAGGTAGGCAGTTTCCAGGGTCGCGAATGAGAGTTTGAAGTGGGCTTGCAGGGCGGCATCGATCACGTCAGAATCGGTTTGGCCCCTGGCCGGTGCGGAGATATCCCGGTAGAACGTATTGAAAGCCTCCCATCCATAAGTATCCACCATGTACGTTATCAGCGTGGCAGCTTCCAGATAGCTGATATCATGCTGCTGATTGTAGAAATCATTGGCCACACTCGTCAGGGGGATGTACGAACCCAGGGTCAGCAGGGCGGCTGCCCGTGCGACCAGCGGCTCGGGCTTGAAGTGCCCACCAGACAGGTAGACCGCCAACCCCTCCACAAAAAAGGAAGGCCGGTAATTTCCACCGGCTTTGGCATCGTAGAAATGAACGAATTCGTGGTGGAATAAAATTGGCATGTCATCGCCGGTATAGTTGCTATCAAGGTAGCTGAGATAGACACTGCCGGCATTAAATCCGCCCTGCCCAACCACGCGCGGCATGAGCGTCACATCAATCGGTTTATCCAGCTTGACGCCCATTTGCTTTGATACAGCAGCCAACTCCTGGTCGGCCTCCCGGCCCAGGGTAGTGATGTCCCGTTCGGCGGCGGTACCGGTAATGTAATGGAGAACGCAGCAGGTGGTGGTGAGGGCAGCCCAGTGCGCCTCGGGCTGCGGCGGCGGGACCTGGCTTTCCGGATGCAATATGAAGGTTTCGGTCCAGCTGAATTTATCCGGGAGGCGCGTAAAGGTCAGATCATAGCGGCCGGGTTTCAGGGCTTCCGTATCCCAGGCCCACCAGAAGGTGGCTTCGTTGCGACTGCCCATCCCAAAGGGGGCAAAGCCAGCCTCGCCGAGCTGCTGTCCATGGATGGAAATCTGGATACTGCCAGCCGGATTCCCCGGGGCGGCGGGCGCCAGCACCTCAAAACTGACCTGGTCACCCACGTATAACGGCCCATCCGGGTGGGCGATGACCTGCGGATGGATGGCTGGCAAGGCGGGGGAGCAGCCACCCAGCACGCAGGCGATAACCAGGCAAAAGCGAACAAGGGCGCGGTGCATGCCGGCAATTATACGCCGCTGACTGCATCGGTTCGCGTTTATTGTTAATGTTTATAGAGAAACATCCTTTTGAAGCGTACGGTCCCGAAGCATACACGAAGGGTGCAAGGCCGCACACTTCAAAAGGTGAACTCTTCCTGAATTTTCGGCAAAAATCTTACTGGGATCGTATTTTATTGGTTTGGAAAGATGCGATGGCGGTCGGCATATCCTCATGGACTTCCAAGAACATGTCAAAACCAGCAATTTTCATTGTTCCGGCAACCAATTTATTGGGCTTGTACAGCTTCAAATTAGGGGATTTGTATGTACCGCTATTGATCCCTTTATGCAAATCCTCCTCGCTAACACCTTCGGAAAGGGCTCGCAGGCGTTTAAAGACCTTCATGAAGGTCCGAAAACCTGCACTGCTCATAAATGGGACCTCACTGAGATCAAACAGGACATAGCGTGTCCCGGCATCGATCTCCTGGAAGACAATCCGTTCGAGTTCTTCATGATTGGATAAATCGATGTCTCCATCTACGCTGAATACAGTTACAGGGACACTGCCCTGATCGTGCGAGATTATAACGTCCATGCAGAAGCTCCTTTCCACCGGGCCAGGTTGCCTTATGCCCGGCTCATTATTAGATGAATTATATCTTTAATATCATGTTATTGGAACGGAGTCAATATGCCCCTTGCTGGGGATTTGAAATTCCTGGCGGTCAAAAACACTATTTTATGCGATAGGAGGAGGTGTTCCACCTGGAATTCAGACCAGCTGGAGGATTAAGACGGTAAAAGGATTTGCGATAACGACCGGCAATGTGCTTCAGCGTGGCCACAACGCCCAGTCGGACCATTTCCAACCACACTTTCAGCCCGTGACGCTCGGGGTAGGTCGCGCGCAGTCGGAAACCGTCCCGTTCGATCAGGTCCAGGACGCACTCGAAGCGGGCGCAATACCAAACTCCGGCCAACTTGCAGCGTAAAACATCCAGGGAGTCAATGTAGATTTTCCCCTCCTCAAAAAACATGCGGGCCAACACAACCTGTTCGCGCACCCAGGCGCGCAGAGGTTCGCTATTTAATTCGATCCCTTGAATGCCGTGGGCTTCAAGATATTCCGCCGGTATATTGACCAACCCTGCCGAAAGATCCTCGCACGTATCCCGCAACATGTGCGTAATATGAGCACCGGTGACCGCCAGCAGCCGATTGTGCGTGCGGGGGTAGGTCTGGCCGTTGCCGATGAAATACTGCAGGCCATCCATGACCGCGCTTGCCAGGCAGGTGGTATAAGACTGCAATTCCGCCCGGCTGGCCAGGCGGCCCTGGCGGTGGGCGTCAATCTCGATCACAGCCATGAAGTTGCGGATGAAGGAAGCCAGGCCGCTTTCAGGTAGGCGATCATGTGCGATCAGGTCGGCCAGCATGGTCTCTTCGGGGGATAGGTCTCTTGGGCGCTCGCCCCGGTACAGGCTATCGATGAGCCCTTTCTGCCGCTCGATAAATGCAGTCCGGGCAGTCCGATCAGGCAGCGAGATGTCAATTCTGTCATCCGCCCAGCGGAAGTAGGCGTAGGCGCGCAGGCAGTCGTCTGCCAGATCACGGTCGGCCAGCAGGCGGGCAGTGAGATAAGATTGTTTGCTGCTGGCCCAGGTAATTCGGCGGGCCAGCCGGGCGGTGGTATTGGTCATGCGTGTGTCTCCTCCCGCCCCAGAGCCGCTGCGTTAGGCAGAGGCTTTCCTCCCGGGGCGAAAAATATCTCAAAACAAAGGGTACGAAGGTTCACGAAGGAAGAATTCGTCTTTTTCTTGATTTCCTTTGTGTCGGTTGTGTTAATAATTTTTAACATTCGGCTACCTGCCAGCATCTTCAAGAATTCGCTCAGCGGCCAGGCCGGCCGAGATAAGCACGGTCGGCACACCCGTACCAGGGTGCGTGCTGGCTCCGACGAAATACAGGTTATGGTAACGGCTGTGGCGGTTGTGCGGGCGCAGGTAGGCCATCTGGGTCAGTTTGTGACTGAGACCGTGCGTAGAGCCGAACGGCAGGTTGAAGCGCGTCTGCCAGTCCTGCGGGATAAAACTCACTTCCGCGCGGATGTGCGCGGCAACGTCAGTGAGACCCAGCCGGGCAAGGCGCTGCAGGATGAAAGCCCGGGCCCGTGCCTGCATACGCGGCCAGTCCTGGGAGACTTTGTCATTGAGATGCCCAACCGGCACGGCAATGTACCAGGTGTCATGCCCGGCCGGGGCCATGGAAGGATCCATCCGGACAGGCGCGTGGATGTAGAAGTTCGGTTCGTCCGACATGCCCATACGCTTGAAAATATCTTCGAAGCTTTGGCGGTAATCTCCGCACAGGAACAGGTTGTGCGGCCCAAGCTGGGGATACTGTTTGTCCAAACCCCAATAGAACATGATGGTCGAACAGCCGTACTCCTTGCGTTCAATCCGCTCAGCGGCAGCAGCATCCGGTAGCAGGCGACGGTAAACATAGCCCAGATCGGCATTAGCGACTATTGAACCGGCCGGCAGCACCTGGCCATCCGCCAGGCGCACGCCAGTGGCAGCCGCGCCATCGACCAGGATCTGCTCAACCGGGGCATTATAGATAAAGTGCACACCCAGTTTTTCGGCAATACCGGTCATCACTTCCACCACGCGGTACATGCCGCCCATTGGGAACCACAATCCATCCGCCAGCTCGGTGTACTGCATCAACGAGTAGGTGGCCGGGCTTTCGTACGGGCTGAGGCCCATGTACATATCCTGGAAGGTAAAGGCCATCTGCAGTCGCGGGTCTTTGAAGAAGTGTTCCACATAATCAGTGTGGCGGGTGAGCGCCTTGACCTGCAGGAACAACTGGAGCATGCGCGGGTTGATAAACTCTGGCAGGCTACGATAATCCCGGCCAAGCACGTTGGGCAGCGACAGGTCATAGATCCGGCCAGCTTCGCCCAAATAATGCAGCATGCGCTCGAAACTGCCCGGCTCAATGGCTTCCAGGCGGGTGCGCATCTGCTGCAGATCGGAGGTCAACTGCAGTTGCGAGAGATCCGGGAAGATCAGGTGATAGGTGGGGTCGATGCGGCGCAGGTCCAGGTGATCCTTCATCCGCTCGCCCAGCGCCGCGAAGGTCTGGGCATACAGATCGGGCATCATGAAGAGGGTCGCCCCAGTGTCGAAGGTATAACCATCCACCGTCATCCGGCCACAGCGCCCGCCGGGTTTTTCACATTTCTCCAGCACCGTTACCTGGCGGCCAGCGCGCGCCAGCCGGGCGGCTGTAGCGATCCCGCCGATGCCGGCGCCGATAACGAGTACCTGGGGTTTATCTATGTGGTTCTGCATGAAATATCCTTGTGGCAATAATCTGTATCAGGGTATATATACGCCGGATGGGCCGGAATGGTGCGAAATTTAAGAGTTCCTTAACAGAATATTTACGGATTTCATCTTTTAGCAAGATGTAGCAACTCAAAGGATATAAAATAGTAGAAGAATGGCTCAAAAGGCAGGGATCAACTTATAGATAAAAATACTCCGCGGCTGGCTGAGGGGGCAGCCAACTGCGGAGCGTTTTTATTATCACATAAGTCTTCCCCATGAGCGAGTGAAATACACAATATTCTGGATCTATTCTACATTTTACAGGAAGCATTGTAATGTGAGTTCTCCGACTGGAATGGGGAGCAACTCTTCATTCTTTTTATGTTCATTCTTTTTATTTACAATTATCCTAATAAGTGATAATATAGATATACGTTATTTTCATTTTCGCTAGAATTTGGAAATAGTTAAGGTATGGATCCTAAAGATTACCAAAACAGTAGCGCCGGCCACCCTGTCCGAACCCCGCAAGGCTATTGGGCATTTGTTCCATCCCCCCTGCCGCCCGTATTGGAATGGCCCGTCGCATTGGTTGGAGTTCTATCCAGCGCGGATCAAGCGATAAGCAGGCTATCTACACTGGCCGGCACATTTCCCTTCCCGCGTGTTCTGATGCAGCCCTTCGTCCGGCGTGAGGCGGTTCAGTCTTCCCACATCGAGGGGACACGTACATCATTGGTCGAGCTATATACCTACGAGTCTGGTCAGTTATCTTTCCTGGAACCCGCATCGGATGCCAGCGAAGTGTACAACTACGTACGGGTTCTTGATTATGGATTGGATCGGCGAAAAGATTTGCCAGTCAGCCTGCAACTCATTCGAGAAATGCACTCCCGTTTGATGGAGAATGTACGCAGCAGCAATCTCACACCCGGCGAATTTCGCCGTTCTCAAAATTGGATTGGACCGTCAGGCAGCACCCTTATGAGTGCTCCGTACGTACCCCCGCCTGTTGACGAGATGAATCAGGCACTGGGAGACCTGGAAACATTTATCCATTCTTCTTCCCCCATTCCCGCTCTGGTGCGCATCAGCCTGATTCATTATCAGTTCGAAGCCATTCACCCATTCCTGGATGGGAATGGCCGGATGGGACGATTGCTCATCCTGCTCTTGATGTGCGAATGGGGCATGCTTTCCCAGCCTATTTTCAACTTGAGTTCCTATATCGATCGACACCGCCAGGTGTATTACGACCGGCTGCTGGCGGTCAGCCAGCATGGGGAATGGGAAGCATGGCTGGAATTCTTTCTCACCGGGGTCCAAGTCCAAGCACAGGATGATACCATCCGCCTTATTGCTTTGAACGATCTCCGTCTGCGATATCACAGGGACGTGCGCTCCGAACGAATGGTCAGGCTGGTCGACCTGCTTTTTGAGAGGCCGATTGTGAGCATCCGTCAGGTGGAAGCTGCATTGGGAGTCCCATACCTGACTGCCCTACGGCAAGTCGAGAAACTTGTGGAAGCCGGGGTTATTCGGGAAGTGACTGGCCGCTCCCGCAACCGTTTCTACCAGGCGGATGAAATCTTGAAAGTGATTGGGACACCGGCAGAAGAACTTGAAAGCCCGAACGATCAACCGGATATTAAAAAATGAAAGTGCTCTGAAAACAACAATTGCTTTCTGCTACGTTCGAGAAAATTATATCCATGCAACCACACAGCAATCTGATAAAACACGAGCGAAAACGAGTGTAAAATTACTTCAAGAAAAGTTGTTGACACATGTTCTCTTTGCGGTATAATACCGCCCGCGAAGAGAATATTATTCACAGAACCTTAACGAAAAGGGAGAGCAACTGATTCGCGAGTTGCCTTTCCAAAAAACCGTAAAAACGTTCAAAAAGTAGAGCAACTGACTCGTCAAAAGGCCAGTCAGGCTCTACAAAAACGGCCGACTAGCTCAATGGTAGAGCAACTAACTCTTAATCAGTGGGTTCCGAGTTCGAGCCTCGGGTCGGTCACCACCATATATGGGAGTATTCCACAAGGATACTCCCATATTTGCTAGTTGGGGGTTGGTAAAAAAGCTCGAAAAACGGTTTTGGTTGCAATTTGGTTGCAATGCGCACCTGGCTTCGTGAAGAATTAGCTGGGGTAAATACCGCGCTCGAAATCTGTGAGCTCGCCGGCATCTAATGGCTTGGCCGGGAGTTTGGGGGTCTTTTCCAATTGATCATCGATAAGTAAAGCCGCATTCGCTTGCAGGGATGGCAGAACGTGGGAATATATCTGTAAGGTTGTGGAAATATCCACGTGCCCCAAGCGCTCGCAAACTCCTTTTGGATTGCCCCCCCCGCAAAAGCAGCAGAATTGCTGATGTATGGCGCAGATCGTGTATACGGATATCAGGCAGCCCAGCGATTTTGAGAAGTTTTTTAAAGCGTCGGATTAAATTCGTCGGTTCCATGGATGTTCCTAAAGCCGAAGGAAAAACCAAATAATATGCTTGGCAACGGCTGCCTGCAAAACGCTGCGTAACAGCGAGACGCTGTTGTTGTGCTCGTAATCGTTCCATACTGAGTGGACCAAGAATGATCCTACGACGGGATTGTTTTGTTTTGGGACTCTTCGGCGGTAGATTGTTATCACCTCACCAAAAGGCGGGACGGGGAAAACGACGGTGGCGGTCAATGTGGCATTGTTGCGTGCTTTTTGTGACGTTAAGACCTTCTTGGTGGCTGCTGATGCTAATGTTGGATCGATGATTTATTACCTTAGGAATGCCAATTAAGATACTAATGCCACATTGACAAGCCTGTTGAAAACAAGGGCTGCCAGGTTGGAATCCGGTTTCAATCAACCCGATCCCCACGGACTACAAAATATTGCCCTGGCAGGTGAATTTCTTCGGTCCTTTACAAGATATTAAGATATACCCGCACTGAATATTCTTCCCGGTATTGCCGTAAAGGATCTAAACTCCAAGATTCTGGAAAACGATCTGGCAGCTGATGTAGTGATGAAAAGATTATTTGATGCAAATACATCAACGAATGGCGTCGTATTGACGATGTGGGTATCAATCTTGCTGCCAAAATGATACGCCCACGCAAAGCGATTTGCTGACCGACGTTAAGGCTACATACTAATTGTTCCAAATCTTCTTGCTCTTCTTCGGTCAAAAATTGCTACTGTAGCTTTTGGAATCGCCATCCTTGGTTTCCTGCTTTCAGTTTTCAGCATTGTCTACCGGCTGCTAACTCCCTGATCAATCCTTTTCATGCCTTAATCACTATTTGGGCCTAGATATACTAGTATTTATCCGAAAATTAGTAAGAGATCGAATTTTGTGTGTGCTGGCACACTCAAAATACAGTTCTTCTTTAATTCTCGTTTGGTTCTAAGGTTTTTGTCTTTCTCCACGGGTAAGGCTGCTGGGGAGAAGACCGCCAGAAGATCTGGATGGCATCTTTTTTGGAAAGGTATCCGGTCACCTTCTGCCGGTGGATTTCTTCCACAGCCGCCATGGGTGAAGAAATATCGGCATTCGGGTGCACTTTCCCAAACGCTACGAGCATGCCCTGTAATACTTCAATATCCTGAATATCGCCCATCCAGCCCTGATATTCATTCATCGCTTTCAATAAATCGGCGGGATACCTGGCCAGTAATGGATGAATTATTTCGATGGCATAGCGCAGGGATTTGAAGGCGATGCGGGTACGGTGGATGGTTTCGGTATCCTGGGGATCGATCCTGGCGAAGCGGTGCAACACATTCTCATAAGAACGGTCGACTGCGCCGATCAGGCGGAGGCGCACATCCGGCACCTGCAGCCTGGCTTCTGCCGCCTGGCGGATATCGGCCAGGCGGCGCATCTGGCTGGCAATTGATATGCCTCGAATGATATGTTCCACCTGTTTGAGCAGACTGGCCTCCCGGCGGCACAGATATTTTATGAAGGCAGAAATGTTCTCCACTTCTGCCATTTCTTCCTCTACAAAGGCAATCTGCACCTGGGTATCCATCAACTCATCCAGGCAATCCAGTTGCCGTTTCAGTTCCCGGCGTAATTTGCGCCCTTTCATCCCCAGGAACAAGGTTTCGATGATTTCCATCAGGGTTAGCAGGCGGCGGGTGGCCACGCGCAGGTCATGCACCGCCTCCTTGGAAAAATCCTTTAGGCAGAGTCTGAAACAATCCTGGTACCTCTGGCAGCGCAGGTCCAGCATTTTGAGCAGGAGCGTGGCTGCCCGGGAGGGGGTTGGGGTGGGAGTCGCTTCGGAGGGGGTCATTTTTGCCATTGGGGCAAATGCCTATGGAGGTTTGAATGAAAGCCCGGATCAATCCGACTGCCCGGGCTGCTCGATGATCGGGCGGATGCGGCTGACCAGCTCCTCGTAAATGGTTTGAGGCGACCGGTTGCCGTCCACGACCACAAACCCGTATTCCTGCTGGAGGTCCATGAAAATACGTTCCAGTTTGCGCTGGTATTCAATAAAACTGCGATACATATCCACCTGGCGATGCACATCCATGCCCGATTCCCAATAGTTGAGGGTATCGTTCTTGCGGAAGGTGCGTTCGGCCAGGACGGACGGTTCCACCGAAAGATAAAAAACGGCATCCGGCACCAGGGCAATCCCATATAACTGGTTGATCCAGTTCCGGTTGAGCCGGCGGGCAATTGCGCGGGCGACAAGAGTGTAAATATAACGGTCGGCCAGGACGACAAAGTTGGCGCGCAGCGAGGGGATGATGACATGTTCCAGCTGGTCGGCGAAATCACAGGCATAATAGAGCGTCATCGTCATGGGCGAGAGCGTGGTGCTTTGGCGGGCGATATCCAGTTCCGTAGCCACCAGCTGGGAGCGCTTGATGCCGATCTCCACGGTGGCATAGCCCTGGCCTTCCAGCCAGGTGCGCAGCATATTGATCTGGGTGGTGCGGCCGGAGCCATCCGAACCCTCGACGACGATCAGTTTGCCTTTCAGGCGGTCCGCATCCAGGTGGGGGATGCCCTTTCCATAGAATTGTTTGGTCATGGTACGTTCCATTCGTATTTATAACGGGCCAGATCGATTTTCTTCTGAACCAGGTTGCGCATTTCCTTCTGCTCTTCTTCGGGAGTGCGGCTGGCATCCAGCACCGTGAAACCAAATTCATCCACCATCTTTATATATTCGTCGTAGACATGGCCCTGGAAGATGCGGAAGGATTGGTAAATATCATCATCGAAGCCCATATCCATGCCGGCTTCGTAATACTTGAGCTTGGGCCGCCCATCCAGGAGGCGTCCCAGGGCCACTTCCAGGGGCACATTGAAGAAGAAGGTCAGGTCGGGCTTAATGGCGAAGCGATAGAGGTTACGCACCCATTCCCGGTCAACTCCCCGAACGGCATCCCGGGCAAAGGCGGTGTAGATATAGCGATCAGCCAGCACGATATACCCGGCGTGCAGCATGGGCAGGATCTGTCGTTCGAAGCGGTCGGCAAAATCGGTGGCGTGAATGATGGAAAAGGTGGTGGGGGTGAGCAATTGCTCTTTTTTTCCGCGTTTGGTGACGTTTTTTACGAGCGGAGACGAGTTCCATTCGGTGAAATAGACCCGGTAGCCGCCGATCTCCAACCAGCGCCGCAAAAGGTGGGCTTGGGTGGATTTCCCGGAGCCATCCAGGCCCTCCACGACAATTAATTTTCCAGGCATACCGACGGGCATCTGAGCACCTCTTTAAAAATATCAATCCCTGATTACGAGACTAACACCAAACAACTCGCAGAAAAGGTTCTTGCGTTTGTCGGCGGTCCATTTTTCGAGTAAAAGGTCACCACCTTTTCCGCACAGGTCCATTTGCCAGGCCGCCCGCTCATTCTTCAGGCTGACTTCTTTAACCCGGCCTGACCGGTTGGTATCCAACCCATCCGCGATGCGCAGGATGGAGAGCAGCTTCATCACCACCAGGCGGTCCTTCTGTTGCAGCAGCCGAAAGGTGGGATCTTCCAGACTGGGCTGTTGGCGGCGGTGAAAGCGCACCATGGTGGACACCACGGCTTGCTGTTCATCGGTCAGGCCGATTAACGGATTGGCGGTCAGGATGTAATAACCGTGCTTGTCATGGTCGATCGTGCTGATGAAATGGCCGATATCGTGCAGGAAGGAGCCCGCTTCCAATAAGAGCCGGTATTCAGGTGCCAGGGAGTGCAACGTTTGGGTCTGGTCAAAGATGCTGCCGGCAAGTTCGGCAACATGCCGGGCATGACTTTCATCCGTTCCATATTTGATGCCCAGCCGCTGGATGGAGACCCAGACCTGTTCGCGACGGGAAACATGCGTACCCGGGGCAATTTCTTCGGCCATGTCCCACAGCACCCCTTCCTTGAGACTGACGCGTGGGATGGAAATATCAGTCAGGTGGGTTTCATCCGCGACTGCCTTAAGCAGAATGGCGGCCGGCAAAATAACATCGGCGCGGTCGGGGCGCAGGCCCAGTTGATTAATCCGGTCTTCGAAGGAAAGACTTTCCAGGCGTTGAATCAGCAGGTTGAGATCTTTAAGGCTGATGCCATGGTTGGTTTTGTGCAAAAAGAGTTTGTGGGCCAGTTCGCCCAGCGTTTCCACATTTCCCCCCGTACTGATCAACAGGTTGACCGGTTGATCTTGCAGTATTTTATGAATCCGGCGGCGGGGTGACTCGATGAATTCGTGCACCAATTCTTCTAAGGAAACACCGGGTCGGTCGGGCTGGTTCAGTTGGCCAAGCAGGCGCACGGCCCCGATCTTGTAACTTTCGGCAAAAATGATGTTGCTATTAACCGAAAGGGTCGTCTCCATGCTGCCCCCGCCGATATCCACGAGCAGGGCCACGTAATTCTGCAAGTCGATCACTTTTGAGACTGCCAGATGGATCAGTCGGGCCTCTTCCTCTCCGCTGATGACTTCCACTTGGATGCCGGTGGCCTGGATGATGCGGTTAGCCAGGATTTCCTGATTGATTGACTCGCGCATGGCGCTAGTTGAAACTGCCCTGACCTTGCTGATGCCATAATCATGCATGACTTTCTGAAATGTGGAAAAAGCATTTACGGTTTCCTGGATGCTGGCTTCGCTAATAATGCCATTCTGGAATGTATCTTTCCCCAACCGGACGGGAATGCGCAGACTTTCCAATGGTTCCAGGTGGAGGTTTTCATCCACTTTCCCGATCATCAGGCGGATGGCATTCGAGCCGACATCAATTGCCGCAATTGTTTGCATGAGACTCACTCGGTCAGATTTGCGATCATCTACATTCTCCCCTGAAAGGAGAATTGCAATTCTTCATTAATCTATTGTACGTGGAACCTGCAAAATTCGATTAATCTCTTTTGAAGGAATTGTTATTCTTCTGTTAACAAATATAATAATGAACGCCAATGGAATTGACGGTGCAGGCAGCTTCGAGTTGCCTGCCGGGCGCTAACGCTTTATCATTTTTCCATAACTTAATCATAATATGGTCCCGGAAACGGGGCCATATTCTTTCGCAGGTATACGTTCGGCGGAAGCACCTGAGTTCTGTGAGCTGGATGATGCTAGGCAGGCAATAATGTAGTCGGCTAATAACTAGTGGGTCGTTTGGCATGATTGTTGCCACTTTTGGATTAAGGTTGAGTGACGGCGCAGAGGGCGTCGGGTACAGGCCCCGGAACCACCTAGAGCATGGCGACGCTGGCGACTGCGCTGACGGCGAGCAAAGCGCTTGCCGCCCCATTCGAACGGGGTAGGGTCCACAGGGCAATCGCATCTAAAATAGGGTAAAACTGGCTAATATCGGAGGAGCAGCCATGACCCCAAAGCCGTTGGAAGTGATAGAAGAACATTTTAGCAAGGTAAAGGACCCACGTAAGGACCGGACGAAAGAGCACAAGCTGATTGATATTCTGGTAATCGCCATTTGCGCCATAATATGTGGAGCAGATGGCTGGGTAGACATAGAACTATATGGCAACAGCAAGTTGCATTGGCTAAAGACATTTTTGGCACTTCCGCATGGGATTCCTTCCCATGATACATTCGGAAGGGTATTCTCGATGATCGATGCGCAACAATTTCAACTGGCATTTTATGAATGGGTATTGGCTGTCAATGAAATCATCCAGGGACAAATAATCAACATAGACGGGAAATGTTTGCGTGGCTCGGATGATCAGAAACTTGGGAAACGAGCGATTTACATGGTGAGTGCCTGGGCGACAGAAAATGAGATTGTGCTGGGGCAGCGCAAGGTGGATGAAAAGTCGAATGAAATCACGGCTATTCCAGAACTACTGAAAATACTGGCCATTTCAGGCTGTATTGTCACGATTGATGCCATGGGAACACAAACCAATATTGCCAAGACCATCGTGGAAGCCCATGCGGACTATGTTTTGAGCGTCAAAGAGAACCAAGGGCACCTATTTGAAGACATTTCGAGCTTGTTTGCAGTGGATCAGGCCCAAAATTTCAAATATGCTTCCTTCGAATACAAAAAGACGATCAGCAAAGGGCACGGCAGAATTGATATACGTGAATGTTGGTCTACTTCCAATCCTGCCTACCTGAGCCTGATCCGCGGGTTGGAAAACTGGATCGGGCTCCATAGTGTCACCATGATCATAAACACACGCATCATCGGAGATCAAGAAACCAAGCAGGTGCGTTACTATATTTCCAGTTTGCCCAGCAATGCGGAGAAAATTCTACGAGCAGTCCGCAAACATTGGTCGATCGAAAATAAGTTGCACTGGGTTCTGGATGTTGCTTTGAATGAAGACCATAGCCGAGTCCGGAAGGATCAGGCCCCTGAAAACTTGGCCGTTCTTCGCCATATTGCGCTTAACTTACTCAAACAAGAAAAGACTGCCAAAGGTGGTATCCATGCCAAGCAATTGCAAGCCGGTTGGAAGGAAGATTACCTGCTTAAGGTGCTCGCTTCTGGAGTTTAGATGCGATTGCCCTGGTAGGGTCCAGGTTCCAACCATGGGCAACTCCTTCGAGCAGAGTAATGATCTGCTCGGGAGTTTCCGGGTTTTGACCGGCTAAACCACGCCTGATGAGGATGCGTTGCATAGACTCAGCCATGTTCAACCAGGAGCCACTCAGAGGAGTGTAGAGAGGCATGACACCATGTTCGAAGAGCCATAAAACCATCTCGGGTGTGCGGTGGCCACGCAGGTTATCCCAGATAAGCAGCATACGCAATGGCGGAAGGTCTTCAGACAAAGTGATTGGAGTTGATAAGCCTGCCTGCCAGGCGAGCCACAAACGCCGATTGGTTTCCACATCCAGGAGGGTAGCGGGTGGTAGATCTTTCAGGATCTGGGTGAGTTCTTCCTTGATCCATGGATGCAAGACCGCATTGGTGCTGTGGGTTACACCTTTTACTCGCACCTGTCCCGTTGAAGGATGAAAGAGTGTCAGGATCTTGGCAGTTCCATTACGAATATACTCATGAGGCTGGTGGACTGGGTGACCTTCTGGCTGCCAGCTGGCTCCCGGATATGGAATGGTCTGATAAGGACCGGCTTCATCCTGGTTCCAGATCGATAATCCCAGCTTTTCACCCGTTTGATAGGCTTTCTCGATCAAGTTTTTTTCGCGGTAGCATCCGGATCGACCACGGTCACCTTGCCGCGTTTCCGCTTCCGAAACGACTGGCCGGTTTCACACCAGCCGCGCGTCATTTGCCAACTGAAACCCGCTTCCTGCAGGACCGTGTGGATCGTGTCTTCACTGACTTCCGGCAGACCATCCAGCGCTTTCTGCAAGGCCTGGCACAGGGTCTTCAAGGACCAGTTCGCCGTACCATCCTTTTCAGGTTCAGGCGTACGCCGTACTTCCCGCAGGATCCGTTCCCGTTCCGCAACTCCGTATTTGACCCTCGCCCCACCTCCGTGACCTGGCTGAATTGCGTTCAAACCTTCCTGATTGAATTGTTTCACCAGGTGACAAACTGCGTCTCCAGATTTGCGTCCAGCCAGCCTGGCAGCTGCGCTATAGGTATGGCCCTGCGCCACCAAGAGAATCTCCTTCGCCCGAATTACATGGGCGGCAGGCTCACTCTGCGAGCGACTGATCCGTCCCAGCCAGCTCCGCTCTTCTTCGCTCAGTTCTCGCAATGGGTCTTTTCGATAGTACTTCATGGGTTCCTCCATGCTTTATCAACCCATTCTATATCACTTTCTTCGTTCTGGCTATACCCATGCCAAACGACCCACTAGTTGCATCTCTAGGCACCCCGCCATTTCGCACCGCCGCCTGGACGCGCGCGCGGCTCTCCTGTATGGCAGCATCCGGCAGTCTCACACTCGTCATGCCCGCAAAGCGGGGGTGTTATCCACTTCTACTTCCACCACCACCCCGTCGAGACCGATCGCAGCAGAGGAATAGACTTGAGCAAGCATGAATAGAGTGAAGACGGAAACGTGAGACACGTCAACGGCTATTCCGCGCCGATCAGTCGAAGATATTGACCCTCTTTTTCCTGACCAGGTTGGCGGGTTATGCTATGTGTCAGGCGATTCCTTTTCCGACCGGTTTCCGGTGTAGATTCAGGCTAAGTCTTTCATGAAGAAGAAATCATCCCGGCAGCCTCTCTGGTACTTAGTTGAAATCCGCGCCGTTCCATTGAATCAGCATCGTTTTTCCGATGACTTTGTTACTGAATCGGACTTTGGGGTAGCCTAGATAAATCGCACCGAAGATCCGTTCGTTGGAATGGATCCCCAATTGGCGACGTGCTGGCCTGTTCTTATCAATAAAAAGCGGTCCATTGGCCCACAGGCAGGTACCGACCCCCTTTACCTGCGCATAATACATCATATTAGCCAGAGCATACTGAGCGCTGGCCTCGGATAGTGGCACTTTTTTATCACCAACAATAAAAATGAACGCAGTTGGCATGCTATGGAAAGCATGACCCATCTCTAATGCGGCCTCAATCTTTGGCTTGGCCCGGGTCATTTCCTCAGCAAAGCCAAACCAGCCTGCAAGCACGCTGGCAACTTTAAGCCGGTATGCCAGGTTGTGTATCAAACGGCAATTTTCTACAATCGCCTGGTCAAGTTTGGTAATAAGGCTGTCATCGTCTACGATCACTAGCCTTAAGTGAAAGGCGTGGGTTGGGGCATAAATGCCATAGCCGGCAATTTCTTCCAATGTAGCCCGGTCGATTTTTCTACGCTGGAAACGTCGGATGCTGCGGCGCTCTTTGAACAATTCATCTAATTGCTCGGCTGTCGGCAAGCGTTGGCGTTCGAAGGCCGCAGGTTCTGCACTATCCCAGGCCAATGCCCCGTTGGGGCAGGCGGCGATACACTGCGTGCAAGTGCTGCAAATCGCCTGTTCAATCCTTGGGCCGCTATCTGTCAGGGTGATGCAACTTTCGTGGCATAAGTCAGCGCATAGCCCGCATTGTTTACATTTATCGGAAGCCAGAGTGATCATGAGCCGCCTCCGATCAGCTGCGGAGCCCATCCAAAACTAGCCCTACTACTTGGAGTGGGTCAAGCCATGGATGTCCCTGGGCATCGTGTTGGGAGCTTGTACCCATATAAATCGTCATCAGAAGCAGGGCGGTAGGGCTAGGTTCAACCGGGCGGAAAACACCCTGCTGAATACCAGGTAACAGAATCTCGCCAGCTAGGAATTGGATCAGCGGCTGGTACACCTCGAAGATATGTGCCTTCAAAGTTTCATCTGAACTGTTGAGACTGTTAAACAGCACACTCGCCTCGTGAAAATGCAGGGCCACGAATTCAAACCCAGCCTGGAAAAAACGCTCCAGACGCTGCCTTGGGTCAGTCTCAGGGCGTGATTTCTCGAGCATGAAATCCAGGTGCTCCTTTGCCGTGGCGTCGATCAAGGCCAGCAGTAAAGCAAGTTTGCTGGGGAAGTAGTTGTAGATGGTGCCTTTGGCGTAACCGGCCGCAGTTGAAATTGTGTTGATATTAGCGCCCGGGTATCCGGCATGGGCAAATTCCACAGCGGCGGCTTCCAGTAATCGCTGGCGAGTTTTCTCCTTCAATTCCTGACGTTCTCCTTCTTTGACTCTGACCATGAAATTTCTCCTTCTCTTTATGGGTGGGCAGTCACCCATAAATATACCATATTAATCAAAAAGTGCAATCCTTAATGGTAGAGAAAGACCGATATTGTACTTAAGTAAGCATTTATGGGTTTATTATGGTTCTGTAATTTCTCCGCCGGAAAATATTTCCTAAATATCATTGATTAATTTTCCGGTTCGCTTTTAAGCCTTAATGTTTTTATCTGTGTTGTTGCAAACGCCCAGAAAAGTTACTCTCTCGAATAACTAAGAATATATTTAGACAGATTTTGATAATATAAAAAGGTATGGCGAAGAGATATTAATCGTTGAGGATGAGATTTTCCTCCTTTGCCTGCTTATCCCTTTTTTCGGCAAGATTTGCCAGGAAAATAGCCCAGGCGCTGAAACCAAGAAAGATAAAGACCGAATCAAGGCTCAAGGCGAACTGGTAATGCAGCCACAGCAGTATCAGCACGCCGAAAAACAAATACCCCAACCCCCACAGCGTGCTGGCCATTCGGGGCGCTCTGGATCTGCCGATGATGGGATGGTGACGGGTCTCGGAAAAATTTACCAGATGCACTAAGCTCATGTTCAAAAGGATCCCGGCCAGGAAATAAAACAAATAATTCAGAATACTCATCTATCTTCCCTTTCAATTACCTGATCAACTGCGGGCGCAGGCTTTCGGCCCAGGCCCGGATCGCCTGCCAATCGCGGTGGTCGCCTTCTTTCCAGACGCCCAAGAGCACGCTCAGCCTGAACTTGAAGCGGTCAGCGGCGGCAGGCACTTTGCGGATGTCGAGCGCCCCGGCAAACAGGCCCTGGCTGAGCGGCTGTACCAGGGCTCGAACAGGCGCCATGTATTCGGCAACGAACGGGCGATAGCTTTCCCCGTTGCGCATGGCCAGGGTCATGCATACCAGGAAAGCCGCAAAAGGTTTTTGCGTCAGTTCCGCCTGGTGCGTCTGGACGAACTGCACGGCTTCCGGCAGCCAGCGATTGCTTTGAATGGCGCTGCCGGCCACGACTGCCTGATAGCAGCCAAGCTCTTTGACGGCCGACATGGGCAGCACATCCACCTGCGCGCCGTCTTCAGACAGGCTTTTTTCGATCGCTTCGGCCACGCCAACCGTGGAGCCGGTGCATGTTGCATAGGTAACAAGGATTTTATTTGTCATGGTTTTCCTCTATCGGTTATAGTGCTGGCGAACTCCCGGAGTCAGGCTCAAAACGATCAACGCCCAGCCCCAGATAAAATACAAGACATGCAGGAAAGCCACCGAACGCAGCAAAAACACCTGCATCGTGATCCAGATCAACACGATCACCCCGGCCGAAAGCGAAGCGGCCCAACTCCAGTGCAACCGTTTGAACGGATTGAGCAGCTCCGGCAAGCGCCAGGCGGGTTGCCGCCATAAAGCATAGGCGATTGCCAGGGGGTAGAGGCCCAAAAGCAGCAACAGGATGATCCCCGGGATCAGAAAATTGGAGAATGGGGAATATTGCAGCATCGAAAGCGGCATTTGCATGAGCGATCCGTCCGGTACAGCCACCAGCATGCCGCCGCTGACGAACGCGCCGAATCCCAACAGGAACTGGAGAACAATCAGCAGCCAGACTACCAGGGGACGGTGATTCATTGGATTTTTCATTTTTATTGGCCGGTTATTTCCGGCTGTTTTGGCTTATATTCAGTCCCGAGGATGGTTCTGACCAAGTATATAATGCATGCAATGACCGACCCGACAATCCCTACAAACAACAGGACTTTTGCCATGATGTTGACCCAATTTCCGATAACCTGGGAAAAATCAAGCGGAAATACCTGAAAAAACACGATTACCGAAATCAGCCCCGCCAGCGCCAGAAGCAACTGAATGAAGGAATATAATCGCACCGGCCGGTAAATTGCCAGGAAGAAATTCCCAACGATCTGCAGGATCATCGAAAGATTGGCGGCCCAAAGGATTTTGCTCCAGCTCGCCAGGATGATCCCATTAGTCAGGTGGGCCCAAAGCGGTACGCCATTCACGATGATTAGCCCAAACACACCACCGATAATCGACCCGATACATTCCGAAGTCTTCTTTTCCTTCATTTTGTTCTTCCTCTCTACAATAATTCCGGCGCAAGCAGCACGATATTGCCTATCACTGTTCCGCTTTCGAGTATCCAGTTGGCTTTAGCAGCTTCCAGAAGCGGGAATTTCTGCGAGATCACCGGCTTGATCTTGCCCTCTTCGAGCAACTTGAAGAGCACAGGCAAATCTTCCATGAATGGCTTTTTATCACGCGCATAAATCGCTGAGATGCCATACGTGTCGATCTTCCCGCCTTCCCGCTGCATGTTTACGGAGATCATCTTTATCAAATCCTTCAATAGCTTCGCAATCCCGGTAGGAGGGGCGTAAGCCACCAGCCTGCCGCCGTTCCTAAGCACCTGCAGGCCGCGCTGGCTTTCCACGCCGCCCATACCATCAAAGACAAAATCGAGACCATCCGGTTCGGCTTTTTGGAGCAGCGCCACAAAATCCTGCGTGTGGTAATCGATCGGGATGGCGCCCAGTCCGGTCAGGAAGGCCTGTTTCTCCGGGGAAGCCGTCGCGTACATTTTGAGGCCGGCCAGTTGGCCGAGTTGCAACAAGGATGTGCCCACCCCGCCGCTGGCGCCGATCAGCAACACTTTATTGCCGGTCTTGACTTTGGCCACCCGGTGCAGCATTTGCCAGGCGGATACGTAATTCAAGACCAATACGGCCACTTCCGCCGCTACCAGGGCGGCTGGCACAGGAACGAGATGTTCCTGCCCGAGATAGATGATTTCGGTATAGCCGCCATGCCCGGTCAGGGCAGCCACCCGCTCACCCACTGCAACCCGAGTAACACCAGTTCCGACCGCCTCCACCACACCCACAATCTCATAGCCCGGCACAAAAGGCGCTTTGGGCGAAAAAGGCGAATAGCCATAGCGGTAATTGATATCGGTGCGCCCTACCCCCGTGGCAAGCACTTTGATCTGCACTTCCCCAGCTGCCGGTGCACGCATTTCATTCTCGACAATTTGCAGCGCTTCCGGGCCACCTCTTTTGGTAGCGACTACACTCTTGTATTTCATATCTTCCTTCCTGTAAATAAATTGGAGCCTCTCCGAAAATTCAGGAGGATTCTTATATTATTTTTGGATAGATAGTAAGCTGAACCTGCAATCAGCATGACGATCAGAATAATGACTCTTCTATGAACCGCTGGCATCGCCGGATAGGACAGCTTCCCGGCGCTCATCATTGCTCCAGTGAAGAACAAGGCCAGCACGCATAAGCCGCTGGCGATGATCAAAACGATCGGGAGAAGCGGTAGCGCGGTTCCTTTGAGCAACCGGGTGAGCTGAATGACCGTGATCACCGCTGCCGCCAGTATGATCAGTTTGTGAATGTTGAAAAGCACACCGTTATACGGTTTGCCATCCAGACTCAACCAGACGCCAGAGGCCAGCGTCAGCAGGAGCAGGATCGCGGGTGCAGTGAATTTCGAGATATCGACATAGAAAGCTCTTTGCTGGTGTCATCCGGCCGCGTCACGAGTGTAAGCGACATAGATCGAAAGCGGTAGCGGGATCAGGATAAGAAGTAGGGCAAATCCCATGATGCTTTTCAAAAAATCGTTGGCGAGATAGCCCACCAGGTACTGCCCGATACACCACACCACCAAGATGACCAATGGCCAGGGCCATAGCCGGGATGCGAAGTGCGCCAAGCCGCCAGCCGGCTTTTTCCCTACAGGCTTGTTGATGCGGGCTCCGGCGATTCCTCCGGCGATGCCGATCAAGGGTGGAAAAAAGCCGCCTCCCACCAGCAGCATAACAACCGACAGCAGGATCAGCAAGCTGCCGCCGTTCTTGCGCTGCAAAAAAGCTACCGACCAGAATATAATCAGCAGACCCATGAGCACGGTCAGGATGCCCGCTACCAGCAGATTGGGCAGGAGGGTCATGGCGGGCTCGCATCCGTGCCAAGCCTTCCCGGGGACACATGGAGCTCCGATGGATGCGAACATGAAGCTGGTGGGGTGGACGTTTCCCTGCAGTATCTCGGTGACGCCGTGTCCCAGGCCGGCAATGCCGGCCAGGCAGCCAAAGGTGGCGGCGACAATTCTAGTTGCTTTTCTCATACCGTTCTACCATCCTTTCCCAGTCTAAACAGTCTCAAAGCGAGCAGAAAATACCATGTTACACGCAATGGCGCAGAAAGAACAAAGGGGAGCACCAACATTGATGGGGCAAAGGCCAGAACCGGAAAACAACACAGAATCAAGCCATTGGCCAAAATACCGGTCACAGCGGTTGCCTTGTTGAAAATGGTACCCCGAGCATAACCAAAGACATGACTAACCCAGCCAGCGGCACCAGGAACATGCAAACATAGATTCCCGTACCCTGGTAGAGCGCGCCAGGATTGTTGATTGCCAGGAGCGCCTCTCCGGCAGCCAAAATTGAAGTTCGTGGGATGTCCGACGCGGCTGCGGTATATCGCTCGCTGAGAGCCAGTATGGCAAAGGCCTGATTCGAGGTGAAATAGGCAATGATCCCGACCAGCCCGCTAACTGTGGCAATCAAAATAGCGCTACGGCCTGTCTGCCAGAGAGCTGCGCAGATCGCCAGGAAAACCAATCCCAGCAGGGCGTACTCTACCAGGTCGAAAACATTAAGCAGAGTCAGGCCAACCAGAAGATTGCTCTGAAGGAGCGCAAACCACCCGGTAACGCTGGCGGGCATGGCTGGTATAGAGAATAACCCAAGACCTCGTAGAGCCATCAATTCCGCGGACAAATTCCTTCGGAATACGAAGACAGCCAACAAGGCAGCGATTTCCCCGAGCCGGTAAAGCGGATTCCAGGCCGAACTTTCCTCGCGGAGAACGTATTGCGTCATTTTATATTCTCTATTCTTTTATCTTGAATATCGTTGGCAAACCCGGCAATAAAGGTGATCAAAATGGCCACCAACCCGATTGCTAGGATGGACCAGCAGATATAATTTTTTAGATTCGGGTCGGTCACAACCGGGACAAACCCGAAAATAGCAATTTCGAGTGCCACCAAAAAACAAACCACCCCGGCGGTCAGCGTGATGGGCCAAAGCCCCGAGAGCCACCGCCGGGTGGTTCCGGGTAGTACCTTGCGCCACCAGGTCAGCGGGCTGTGGATGCGGGTTGAGACTGCCCAGGCTGGGATAAAGAAGAATACTTGCCCGACGCCCCCGCCTACCAGGAACAGGCCAATAAAAAGCAGGAAGAAAACGGACGAGCCATGCGGAGAGTCAATAAAAACGATCAGCCAGAGCATGATCGCCAGGCTAAATAGTACCGCCAGGATACCGGTCAGCAGGAAGTTCGGGATGATGGTAAAGGCATCCTCGGTGCCATAAATCCAGAACCGGTTGGCCAGGCTGATCGATTGGATGAACCACCCAGGGGTGGGAACATTCCCATGCAGGATCTCGAAAACGCCGTGGTCGATCCCGCCGAGGGCAAAAAAGGCCCCCAGGATGGATACAATCGTGCGGGTGGTGCGATTCATGATCGGCTCCTACGCTTCTGAATTTTTCTTCGCCAGGCGGAAGAAGTCACGCGCCAGCAGAGGGAACCAGGCCAGGTACAACGTTCCGGCAACTGCCATTAAGATAACCCCGCCGGCCGGGAAGAAGAACGTGACCAGCAGATGCGCCAGATCCAGGCCAAACATGATGATCCCCAACCAGGCGGTCAGTTTACCAAAGGCCGGACTGCCCAGCATGACCAACGAGATGACCAACGCGCCGGTTTGCAGCAGAATGCCGCCCAGGATAGCCCCGCTGCCGTGCCACAGATCCGATGCCAGAACGGCCTCACCGGCTGCCAATAACTGGGCTTTCATGAAATTATCGGTTGCGGCGGCAAACTTATCGCTCAGTGCGAGCCAAGAGAAAGCCGAAGGGGTGGCGAGAAAAAGGGTCAAACCGGCAAAAACCAGCAAGCTGGCCAGCCCGGCGAAAATGGCATCTTTATGCTTGAGGACGGTATAAAGGCTAAAAAAAAGCGGGAAATAGAGCGGCATGACTAGGATGGTCAGTCCATCCAGCCGCAAAAAACCTACCAGGCGGTTGGCATATAACATGGCATAGGCGGCCTGGGCAGTGGCAGGCTGCCCGCCGAAGGCTACCACGAGCAGCATGGTCGCCAGCGAATACCCCAGCAGGATCAGGGCAGTGATGCCGCCCAGTTGGCACAGGCGCTGCCAACTTGAAGCGAGCCCGGTGGTCTGGAATTCATTGGGTATTGCTTTGGCTGAGACGGCCATTTCAACTCCTTGCTTACCCTTGTTTATGGAAAAAGGACAATCTGTAGCCTGAAAGTGAGTTAGCGTTTTCTGATCATTGCGATACTCGCAACCAGTATCCAAAGAAGGAACGGGAAGGTTGCCCCAACTGCCGGGCCCCAGCCGGAAGCGGTGTAGAAACCCTGCGGATCGTTGCCGAAATACATGCTGGGAATAAATACAAGATTAAGCACAGCAGCTATAATTGCCACCCAGCCGGTCCATTTCGGCAAGGCCGCGCTGGTAATGGTCAGGTAGCCAGCCAGGAATAACATAGCGGCGATCAAAATAAGCCCAACCGAACCGAACATCAAAATGGTCAACTCAGTCATCGCACGGATGGCAGTTGGGCTGGGGTTGCTACCAACCGTATCCAGCCCCACCCCGCCGGTAATGGAATCGCTGACCAGGGTGAGGGCGCTGTAGACCAGGCCAATGCCAAAGAACAAGGTGGCCAGCCACTCCTGTTCGCGCGCTTTTTGTATGACCACATGGCGAAAACCCGCCATGAAAGCCATCAAGAACACGAAGATGAACATATCCAACAGTGTGCGGTGCAGGTAGAAAATGTTAGTCCTGGATACATACGCGCTAAACGTCTGGATGTCGCTAAATGAAGGCGGCATCCCGCCCACCATCCAGAGCGGGAATTCCACAGCAGTCAGGACGCAGGCCGCCAGGCCGAATGCCCCAACCCAACGAAATATCTTCGAGTCAGTCATTTCATCAACCTTCATGAATACCAAGTTTTGACAATCTTAATCATAGTCGGGATATTTACAAGCGCCTATGACTTTTCCTGCATGAAATGTGACATTTCATGCAAATCCGTACTGTTATTAAATAGAAAGGAGACGCTCCCTCCATAAATTGAGATGATGCCAAAATTAGGTTATCATAGCCGCATGGATAAAAGCTTTACACCCGAACCGATCACCGTTTCTGTGACCGTTCTGTCGCAGATGTTCCTGTATCTGGCTTCCCTGAAAGTGGATATCGATGCATTCCTGATTTCCCTTGGGATTGACCCGCCCAGCGTTAAATCTCCGGACGCGCGCATCCCGGTCGAAACCTACCTGCTGATCCAGGACCAGGCAGCCGAATACATCCGCGATCCCTACTTTGGATTACACATGGGCGAATATTTCGAGGCCGGCAGCTGGTCGATCCTGGGCTACATGCTGATGAATTGTAAAAACCTGGCGGAAGCAGCTGAAAAATCAGGGCGCTACTCGCGCATCATCGGCAACCTGATCGAAGCCAGGGCGCAGTTCCGCTTCAACAAATTCAAAGCCATCTACTTTACCCCGCCGCATGCGCCGAAGATGTCGCGGCATTGTTTCGAGGCGACCTTTTCCAGCGGCGTACGCATGATGCGCACTCTCACCGGTGTACAGCTCAGCCCGCTCGAAGTAACATTCATCTACCCGGAACCCGCCTCGACTGCCGAATATGCGCGGATATTCTGCTGCCCGGTGCGCTTCGGGCAGAAAGAAAATACCATGACGATGGACATGCGCATCGCCAATACACCGGTCTTGATGGCCAACCCGGGCCTGCTGGAGTATTTCGAAAAATATGCCCAGGATTTCCTGGCCGAGATGGACCGCAAGAACGAACTTACCCGTTCCGTGACGAAGATCATCCTGACACGCCTGGACGATGAGAACCTGTCCATCGATAAAGTGGCCAAGGAGATGTCCATGAGCGTCCGGAGCTTGCAGAACCACCTGGAATCTGAGGGGGTGATTTTCAGCGACCTGCTCAAGGATATCCGGGAAAGACTGGCTCAAAAGTATTTACGCGAGAACTATTCAGTGGAACAGATTACCTACCTGCTGGGTTTTTCCGAGCCGAGCGTGTTCAGGAAGGCTTTCAAGAAGTGGTCGGGGGTCACACCGCGCGAATTCCGGGAGAGTTCATTTCCATCAGCCCAGCGCATTTGATGGATGGGTCGACCGCCGGTCCTCAGTGCCTGGGCTCTAATGCCGGATAGTAGCCATCCTCAGGCTATCCAGAAACGCCGGAACCAGATCGGGATCGAACAAAATCCCGGCTTGCTTGCTCAAAAAATCGATGACGGCATCTTCCTTCCAAGCGGCACGATAAGGCCGGTCTGATGTAAGCGCATCCCAAACATCCACAATGGTAAAGATGCGTGCCGCCAGGGGGATTTCTTCTTCCCTCAATCCCCTCGGGTAGCCGGCGCCATTCCAATGTTCATGATGGCAGTAAGGAATAACCAAGGCGTTCTGAAAATAGGAGATGGGACTGATCAAATCATACGCATATTGCGGGTGTTTTTGCATGATCTGCCATTCCGCATTGGTAAACTTCCCTTTTTTGAACAGGATATTATCCGGGATGCCGATCTTTCCTATATCATGTAATAATGCTCCTACACGGATTCCTTCATACTCTTCTTCCGGGGCCCCCACTTTTTTTGCCAGGACCATTGCCAACTCGGAGACACGTTTAGTATGTGCTTCGGTTTCATAATCGCGCAAATATAACATGTGCAACCACCCTTGCAGGGTTTGTTCGTGTATTTGTTCAGTCTGGGCGGCAGTCTTGCTTCTGACTGTCCTAAGGTGCCTGGGTTCCATTGAAGACTGGCTCAATTTTTCTGTCCACATCACTACTTTGTTACGGCCCATATTCTTTGAAGCATACACCGCCTGATCTGCTTCTGATAACAACCTATCAAGTGTATTACTCGCACCTCTGGAATGGCTGACTCCGATGCTGATGGACACCCGGATTTGAAATCCATTAATAGTATGAAATACACTTGCGATGTCCTGGCGTATTCTTTCTGCCAGCGTGAAGGCCAATTCTTTTGAAATCCCCATTAAGAACACCACGAACTCGTCTCCACCAAAGCGGCCGGAAATATCATTTTCCTGGAGCTGATCATCAATCCTTTGCGCAACACACTTGATGACATCATCTCCAACCAGGTGGCCATACCGGTCGTTTACGCTCTTAAAACTATCTATATCGATCATCATCACCGCATACTCGAGATCGAAATTGCGGATCGTGACCAGCTTTTGGTTAGCGGCATCAAAAAAACCTCGCCGGTTATTGATCAAGCTTAGCGGATCTTTGGTCGACAGGTAGTGAACCTCGGTATACAAATCCTGAAGTTTATCCTGTTGCGCCATAAGCAAACTATACATTGAAATTACCCGATAACCCTTGGTATGCGCAACGACAATCGGCCCGTATAAAGTTTGTTCATCCCGCTTTAATGCCATCTGGACGGCATCGTTAATGAGGAAATCTGAATCCAAAACTAAAGTAGTTATCCCCAGCCCATTATAGAATTGATGAATATTATTCTTGAGATATAACTCGACGCCGAATGGACGTCCCAGTTTTTCGTATACTTTATCCCTTGGAATCAAGCCAACCAATTTCCCTTTCTCAAATGCCAACACCCCCGGAATATGTACATTATTATCAAGCAATTGCAGTAGCTCTCTTACCATCCGAGAAGCCTCAATGCTGATATCGCAATATGGCAAATCCCCCACAGTGTCAATGACAAACTCTTTGGTAGATTCCACTTTTTCTTGCATAATTAAATCCGCAATTCCTGATGATAGCATGCAAATCACCCGCGCTCATTTTACTTTGTCTGCCATCCTAAATTATTAATCAATCGTTACAGTTCGGTTAACACTTTTTGGGGGTTATGCCCAGTTACAGGTAACTGTTGTGTTACTCACTATTCGAACAAACTCCGCTACTAATTGAAAGGTTGGCCCGCTGGTTCAGTTGTTGCATTTCGTCTTTTCATCCAACAGGTCGCGGTGTAGCACACATGGAGTTTGCTTCGCCTTTATCCGGCGTTTCAAAAAGTTAGCGGCTTTCGTAAAGAAAGTCTCCAGGATAATCGAAAAAGCGGCCTCTGACATACCATCACTCCCGTGAGAGCTTTTATATTTTCATCACCTGATGGATCGATAAAGAGATGGCCTTTTATTAAGGCCTCGTGGCCTGTAATGGGGTAAAAATTTAATAATTGACCGTTAACCTGATTTTCGCCATGAGTTAATCATCCATTTATATAATACATTATCTTTTTCCGCGCCCTCCAATGCCATGGTCAAAAAAAGCCCTCCTCACCTTCCTCTTCAATTCCTTCCAACCGGCCAGATGCCGATCCCGGTCTGCATTGGCGATCTTGCAACTTCCGATTACAGTGTCTCTGCCAGCACGCTCACATTCGATGTTGTCAAGGTCATGCGTGATAATGAGGAGATCCCCGGAGTTATGATATTCAATGGTGATACCTTGGTTGGCGTCATCCCGCGGCTGCGCTTGTTCGAACGACTGGGGCAATTATACGGAGTGGATCTTTTTATACGAAAACCCATCCAAACATTGCAGGAGAATCTTCGCACTGAGGTCTTTGAATTATTCGATTACGTGCGAATTAACGAAGCTGTTCAATGTGCACTTAGCCGTCCCCGCCATACGGTCTACGACCCGGTAATTATTACCTCGGAGGATGGAACAAAGCGTTTGCTGGATATGCACATGCTCTTGTCAGTCCAATCGCAGGTCGTTATGAATAGCCTGAACGTCATGTCCAATCTTGACCGGGTGACGCGCGCCCTTTCAAAACCGTATAAACTGCTCGAAAGTTTATCCGATGCCATCCATACTCTTCGGGAAAGTGTCCCTTATCATGGCGCGGCTATCTACCTTCACCGGGATCGATTACTAGAATTAGTGATTGGAAGTGGCAATTCCGATTCTCTTCAGAGATCCGAATCGGATGGCCGTATTACAAAAAGCGCAACCTATAATATGATGGTTCGCCTTTGCCACCACGTTGCCATAAATGATGTTTCCACGGTTCCCGATTGGGATTATATGTCCGACCTGGGGCCAATGCGCTGCTGGCTTGGAATCCCATTGTATTCAGATCATCAGTTTTTTGGGCTAATTTCCATCACACGTTTGACTCGCACACCTTTCAATAAAGAGGAGATCGATACCGCCAAGGCGTTTGCTCGTCCGATTTCCAAAGCTCTGGAGGAAGAGTATCTCAAGGATGAATACAACCGGCCGAACTCCAGTTTAAAGGTGGAATTTGCCTCTGGAAACCCAAAAAGCAACCTCATTATTTAGGTTGCCTGGGGGTTTTGCGTTTTATTTTTCCTCTTCTTCAAATAAGCTGGGTTTGGATCACTCAATTAAAGTGAACATCTTCGTACGCTTATCACCGAAAGTTACTGATGAAATGATAAGCTTCAGTGCATTTATCCCGTTGTTTTCATCAACTGTATAATTTTTTAATGGGCAGTATACCAAGCGGTAATCATAGCGGTATCGAATACGATCATACAGTTTGCGAACAAGGATTGACAAATAAGAACATTTGTGCTATTAATGAGGGTATGCAACTGGTGGAACAGCACATCATTGATCGAGAGGACACCCGATTCGCCGTGATCGATCCGGCCTGTTTTGCATCCAAGAACCTCTACAATGCCGCCCTTTACATTCTCCGCCAGAGTTTCTTCAAGCATGAGACTGTTCCCACCTATGCAAAATTGGCTCACACGCTGAAAGACACGCCCGAGTTCCGGGCGCTACCCGCCAAGGTGGCCCAATGGACTGTGCGGCAGGTCTGCGGTGCCTGGGACACATTCTGGAAGGCGCATTCTGCCTACCAGCAATGCCCGGATAAATTTACCGGCCGGCCGAAACTGCCGCATTACAAGCCTAAAGCAGACGGACGCAATCTGCTGGTCTACACTCGCCAGGCGATCAGCCGGCCGGCTTTGAAGGAAGGCCGGATCTGCCCATCGCAATTGGATATTGTTATCCAAACAAGGAAGAAGGAGGTCAAGCAAGTTCGGATCGTTCCGCATGCATCCCACTATGTCGTCGAAGTGATCTATTCCGTTATCCCCCTCTCCCCCACCCAGAACGACCTCAACCCTGCCTGGGCGGCCAGTCTCGACCTGGGCATTGACATCCTTGCGGCTGTAACCTCAAACAAGCAGGGAATCACCCCCTTTCTGGTTAACGGCAGACCGCTCAAAAGTGTCAACGCCTACTACAACAAACTGAAGGCTGACCTGCAAGCTCTCCTGCCCAGGGGACAGCACACCTCCCACCGTCTCACGGCCCTGACCAACAAGCGCAACCGCAAAGTCAAGCACTATTTGCATTGGGCCAGCCGGTACATCGTGGACTGGATGGTGTCCGAACGGCTTGGTACTTTGATCATCGGACACAACAAGGGCTGGAAACAAAATGTGCAGATTGGCTCCGTCAACAACCAGAACTTCGTTGCCATTCCCCATTCAACCTTCATCCACATGCTGACCTACAAGGCCCAGCTGGCTGGGATCAAGGTGATCGTCCAGGAAGAAGGGTATACTTCCAAATGCTCCTTCCTGGATCTGGAGCCCATCCGCAAGCATGCCCAGTATTGCGGTCGACGGGTCAAGCGCGGCGAATTTATCTCAGCCCAGGGTTTACCGATCCACGCCGACATCAATGGCTCTTACAACATTCTGCGCAAAGGACTTCCATCGGCTTTCGCCCGTGGAATACAGGGCGTTGTAGTTCGCCCGGTACGGGTCCAACCTGTACGAAAACTGGTCAATTGGCAGTGTCTATAAATGTCTGTAAAACCAGTAACTATGTTATACCCATCTGCAAATGTGAAATATGCATCGCTTTCCTGAAAGCGTTCCATGGTTGCGGATAACTAGAACCCGTCTGCCTGTTCCCAGCGGGGACGGGCACGGAAGCCGGCGCGAACCGGATCCAATTCTGACATCGGCGTGTTCAATACTCGCCGGCAAATGTTGCCGATGCGTAGGGCTGAACTGCCATTATTTTGGATCGGCATTAACTGGCGCAACCGGTTGATGTCAAGCTCTGTATGAACTTCCTTCCCGAGTGCCAACCCTACGAACGTGCAGCTGGAGTGCTGGGTGATCAAGGCCTGGCAATTTGCAATCATGCCATCGATATTTCCTTCGGTCAGGATGGGTGAACCTGGGGCCATTTTCTCAATCTCCCGTCGCGCACGTTTGGCATTTTCCAATGGGTGTAATTTAAATATCAGCGGCCGCCCGCCTGCAATGCGGACACATTTTCGGAGGAAAGCCACCCGGTCATCTGGCCGAAAGCATTCCCGCAGCGCGCTGGTTGCCACTAGCACGTAATTATGCAACGGAAAATCGTTGGAGAGCTGTCTAGTAAAATTGTCGAAATTGGGAATGCCGGTCACGGCAATCTTTGCGGACTTTACCCCTTTGCGGATAAACAGGTCACGATAACCATGTGATGCCACACAAAAAATATCGTAGGCATTGGAAAGCCCAGTGGTAGCGGTATTGGCCAGGTAACGTGGCAATTTCAGCCATTTGACTAGCCAGTACAGCAGGTTTTCAGGTTCTGTCATGCCTTCCTGGACCAGCACCAGCCGTTTCTTGCGAATGTTATTCTGAACGATCAGATCGCTGCAAGTTACCACTAGGTCATAAGTACGCGCCTGGCCGCGCCAATCCACTTTGAGCCGGTTTGCAGACAAGTACCGATCCGTTTCGCAGCGATGACGGCCTCCCAACACCGTAAAATCCATCCAGCCGGCTCGGGCAGCCAGATCGATCAACCCATCCGCGTAAAAGGGAGTGAAATAACAGTCATATTCATCCATCATGTGCCAGGCAATTCTATGAAGCATGGTTGTCTGGTTGAGCGAGCCGCAGATAAACAGGATGTTTTTCGCCATAGATGGAAACCTTAATTTGGATTGGCAATCTGAATTATTTTACACAGCCAAGATTAACCAAATTGCAATACCACGTTAAGGTTGGTTAAACAAAACCCAAAGAACCAGCACGTTTCACTCTTATAAGCAGGTAGTGCTGGTCCATATAAACGGGGGAAATCCAAAATTAGCTGTACGTTAATTTCCCCAAAGAGCAAGCAGAAAACTAATGGATTGATAGTAATGGCAAGAAGTAATAATAATTGCCTTCAGAGAAGATTCCTTTGTTTTGTCAAACTACTGGTGAAAATGCTGACCGGGGAGAAGATCTTCACCCAATATTCTCGTGTATAATCGACAAACGCCCCAGCTCGAAAATCCACCCGAATTTATTCCTCCGAGGAGACACCATGCCGACCTACAATTACACACTGGGAACGATAACCATCGACTGCGAGTGCGAGCAATGCGGAAAACCTTTTTCCTACGAACAAAAAATTGAGAAAAGCATCAGCAGCCGCTATGTGAACCGACCTGCTGCTGAGGAATTGAACTTTGCCGCCACGCAGCTTAAAGAAAAGAGCCAAAAAATCCTTGATTCAAAAAAGGGATTAGCGATTAAAAAATGCCCGAACTGCAAGCAATATCAGTCATGGATGAAAGAGGGCCGACAGGATAGCATGGCCCTCAATATTGGGCTCGTCACCGGCATCCTGGTAGGCCTGGTGGCTGGCCTGATAACCTATTCCAATGTAATCAATGCGAAAAGCACAGTAACCAACGGTCTCATCGAGGGCATAGGTCTCGGAATCGTTGCCATGTTGATCGTTACCGCAATCGTCGAACGGGTTGCCCGGCCGATCCTCCGAAAAAACTATCATCCGAAAACCGCGGTCAGCCCGGAGCGTTTCAAAGAACCATCCCTGGGTTGGGTGGAGATCAACCGCTGGACCGGCCATTGATATCGATCGTGGATGGGGGACCCATTCGCACAACCGCTGGCTCAATCGATTATCTGCAAGCGGAATGACCATTCATCCATCACCTATCCACCACCCTCGAGCCAAGAAATGCTTTTACGAACCGTGGGTTTGTGTGTGTTCCCGCACCTGCCTGGAAAAATTTGCAAACTTTTTCCTCTGGCCAGGCCTTCCGTTATGGGCGGGCTGAGCTTCTAAAATCAGCCCGCCCATAACGCCCCGCCTGGCCTGAGGAAAAGGTGCTTGACCTTATCCATCCTCTGGCAGGAATACATTTTGATCCTCAGGTTGTAAAGATTAGTCTTGAGTTGGGTCTGCTTAAGGGCAAGAATAGGCTGTGAATGGTGGGGGTCAACTGATCCTGCGAGATTATCCCGTTAATAACCCGCTTACGAATATCAAAATACCGGCTATGAATGGGGTGGAACTCTACTGGGAAGCCAAGAAAAAAATCCAAACATCATGGCGATTTGGATGACTGCCTATGCTGCCGACGATCTCATCCAGCAAGGTATAACCGAAGGGATCCAGATTGTATTGGCCAAGCCATTGGATATCAATTTCCTTCTCTGTCATATTATTGGCAATCAATGGGCTTATTACCAAAACTAGCTGACAGTCTCCAGATTTTGTGAAGATAAAAGCTGCGGGGGGTATGGCTAGCGCCACCACATCCAGGTAGCTACAAAAGAATAGACACAGCGACACTTCCACTAAGAGAGCATTGCTGTGTTAATAAAACGGGGGATAAAGGTAAGTTGACTGGTTCACTTTTTTGAGTTGAGTTTTGCAATCCAGACATATTACAAAATCCCCAATGGGAAGTCTCTTGGCAATAGAAGTCGCTATCAAAGGATTCGATAGCTCGGTGCAAAACAACCAGTTCCACTTATCACGCTAACAAGGTAGCTCACCAGAGGAGCATTGCAAGTGAGCAAACTAAATAATCCAAACAACAGTTGGCAAATCTCAACACATACCATCTGAGAAAAGGTGAAGTCAGGGAATATCGTTACAACAATTCTTATTCATGATAGCTTTGCAGGAATAAACAACGAAAAACAGCTTATCCTTCGAAGCGGTAGCCTCCGCCGCGCACCGTAACGATGCGAGAGGGTTCGGCAGCATCCTTCTCGATCTTCTGGCGCAGCCAGCGCACATGCACATCCACCGTACGGCTATCCCCAACGTAATCCCAGCCCCAGACACGCTCCAGAATGAACTCGCGCGAAAGCATCTGGCCCTTATGCTGGGCAAAAAACAGCAGCAGATCGTATTCCTGGGGCTTGAGCGCCAGCACATGGTCATCCAGAGTGACTTCCCGGCGGGTCAGGTTGATCCTGAGGTTGTCGAAAGTAAGCACTTCGTGCGGAGCATTTGCATCAGGCGTTTTGAGCTTGGCTATTTCATCGCGAAGCATGCCCGTACGGCGTAACTGCGCTTTAACGCGAGCCATCAGTTCGCGCATGGAAAACGGCTTGGTCAAGTAATCATCCGCGCCCACTTCCAACCCAACCACCCGGTCGATCTCATCATCCCGGGCAGTTAACATAAGAATGGGAACGGTCATTTCCTTACGCAGGATCTTGCAGACCTCGAAGCCATCCATTACCGGCAGCATAATATCGAGAATGATCAGGTCCGGGATCAACCGGCGGGCTGCCTCGATGGCGAGGCGACCATCCGCGGCCGCTTCCACGGTATAGCCCTGTTTTTCCAGGTTGTAAACCAGGGTCTCCTGGAGGGAGGGCTCATCTTCGACCACCAAAATCGTTTCCGCCATAGCTTTATCTTATCATAATCAGTTTGTTTTGTTCTGATGCAATTTTTCGCACCAGTAACCCGCCAGTACTTCCATAACACCTATACTGCAGCAGCACAATATTCGGATATACCGGCGAACGGCAGGATTCCACCTGGTCAAACTCGCTGAGTTGATGAATACGAAACAGGGCAAAATATCGTCGAAGCATTTCATCTTGATGCTCAACCGTATACGCCCGCTCCCTGGAGCATTGAGAGGAAATAAAAATAACTTTGTAGCCAAATCGGCGTAGATGACCAGAACCTGGCAGCCAGAAAAGATGGCTGCATCATGGCCAGGAACCAGCCTAGCTGCGAGTCGTGCCCGTGGGCTGGTGTGACCGGCACCAAGACTGGTAAGTCGGCCTGATTAACCAGGATGGACGGAGACGTAGTTAATTCCAAGCAATCGAAACATGCTATTTTAAGTATCCGAATGCTATCTTTAATTGTTAAATTTGATCGCCATTGATAGGTGGATTTAAATGCATATCAAGGTTGTCGAAGTTGTCAAAAGTTACGATAATGCGAGAAATTAACAATTTCATGAACTAACCTTAAAGTAACATTAATAGACGGTGGATAAACTTTACTTGGTTTTATTCGACCAGACTATCCGTAAATCATGGCTGCTGGAATTGCATGTGGATTTTTTTATTCTTCCATAAATGACTCTACTGCAACAACTCGTACTTTTAACAACTCACGGCTGCCATATTTGGGCTGGCAAAGCCGCACAAACTCGCCAGGCTGGCACGTAAAAAAGCCCAAAAAGAATCCACGGCCCGTTTCTGGGTGCGTTTTTCAGCACCAGGAGCCACTGCCTGGGCCATTTCTTTTTTCAATTTGGCTTGCAGGTAACGATCAATACGTCGCACATTGCTCACGGCAGCGGAACCGATCAGCATACTGGCTATCCGGAACTTCCCCCGCACCGGTAACTTGCCAGCCGGGAAGGGGTGTTTGATACTGCGCATGGTGGCTTCGACAGCTGCACGTAAGTTGCGACCTTCTTTCTGCTGCTCCCGGCTGCGTCGTTGTCGTTCAGAGGCCTGCGCTTGTGCCTGGGTAAAACGCACATGTCGGCGTGGATCGCGCTTGCCTGGTTGGGCCGGGCACTTGTCTACCAGCGGGCAGGTGGAACACACTGCCGCACCGAAATGGGCGACGAAGGCTTTCTTCTGGCTGCTGGAATGGGCTGGCTCTGTCTGCCCATGCGGGCAGGTGACCTTGACAGGCTGGTTGTCTGGATTGAACTTGATGGTGAAATCGACCAGGTACAACTTGTCAGGATCAAGAGTGCGTCCGCGGATGGCGGTCTGAATATGTTCGACCTTCTGTTGTTGCAGAACCACATCGGAATCCGGGCCGCCATGCCCACCATCCGTGTAGATCGTAGCCAGTTCCGTGCGCTTCTTCAGATCGGGCAGTGCTTCCGCCAGCAGTTGGCTGTCATCGACATCGTTGGAAGCCACCTGGACTTTGGTGATCAACTGCAATGGGTTCTGCGGGTCGCAGGTTTCGCTCAGGTTGGCAACATAGCCATGATAGCCTTTGCCCTGTTTATTCCGGTAGGTGGCTTCCAGATCATCCGGAGACTGCAGGCTGGTTCCGCTCAAGTCCTGGTTGGGTATGGTCAGCACATTTTGCTGCTCCAGCCGGAAATGTTCGCCGAAGACCCGTTCCAGCACCAGGTAGACCGGCTCGGTCGCATAGATCGGCTTTAACTCGACCAGCAACTGATGCATGAACTCGCCGATCCGCTGCAGGTGCGCATCCGTTTCTTCGGTCTTCATGTGATAGACATATTGCCCGGCATGACCCTGCACATAGGGTGCAAAGCCGGCCGTGTAGCGCTCTTGATCACTCTTGTTCAGCATGCGCTGGACCCGCTGCAGCACTTCCACCAGCAGCTGCACCCGCCCGATCCGGCGAATGTTGCTGCCAACCTGTGTGCTGTCCATGCGCTGCAACTTCGTCTTGATTTGGAAAGCCTCGATCTGTTGATCCGTCACCTGCTCAAAGGCTTGATCCAGCAAGTTCACTCCCTGCTCCTGCATGTAGCGGCTCAACCGTTCTCGAAAGTAGTACAGCGTGCGCAGATCAAAATAGCCTTTTCCAAATTCATCATAGCCTAACGCATAGCGCACTTGCATATTGTACAGAAAGGCCTCGTACATCTCTTTATCCGACCAGCCAAAACCCGCCTTCAGGTATTCCAACCCTACCAATACATTCACTGGATAATTCGGACGCGAAGGCATGTTAGCATACAGCACCGCAAATGGCGCTTCATTCAACCGACAGAAGAACTCCCGATAGAAGACACCTGCCCAGGAAGTATCCAGGTATTCGCGTTGTTCCTCAGGCAGTTCGTTGACGCTGCAGATCAGTACCGGTTGCTTATGATGTTTATTATCTTTGTACATCTTTCAGACCTTTGATTGTGAGTTGGCCTGATTATATTAAACTTTCCGCTCCTTGAGGAGGTCCCAATTTGGACAATATTCGTCCTCTCGTTTTTGCAGCGGAGTCATAAATCTAATGCAGATGCCAATTTGACGAAGACGAGAAACCTATAAACCAGATTGGTTTCTCGTTCCCAATCTTTATGTAAAAATTTCCAATATGGATTAATCATGTCTGTCGGATTTTTACGAAGATCCAACGCCTCCCATTCTGGACATGCTAGACCGCGGAGGTCGGCATTTAAGGTCGGCGCCGAACCAAAAATGCCAACACGTGTGCTGCTGGTGGATGCCAGCCCTACGTTCCGGGATGGTTTGGAGACGGCGATCTCGAAAACGAAAACACTGGTGGTTGTAGGCCAGGCAGGCTGTGCAGAAGAGTTGTTCAAAGATGGAGAGAGCATAACCGCAGACGTTGCCCTAGTGGATATCGACCTGCCCGACCAGAGCGGTTTTGAAGTTTGTCAGCGCCTGTTGCATGCCAATCAAAAAATGAACGTAGTTCTGTTAGGATATTCGGATTGGGACATTTATATTTTAGCCGCGCAAACCGTGCATGCCTGTGGTCTACTTTTGCGCAAACAGACCACCCGGGCGTTGCTCGCCGCCCTGGAGCAAGCCGCCAACAGCCCCGTCTTCTCCCTGGAGCAGGTTCAGCGCATCCAGACCTGGAAAGATACCACAGGCGCCAGGCTCAAAAGCCTCGGGCGCCGGGAATGGCAGGTGCTGCAGCTGATGGGGCTTGGCCAGACCAACCGCGAGATTGCCAGGAGTCTTTCGGTTTCGGAAGATACCGTGGAAAAGCATGTCAGTAACACCCTGCAAAAACTGGAATTGACCTCGCGTGCCATGCTGATCACTTTTATCCATGCCCACCACCTGGACGAACTCAGCCGGATGCCGCATGGCGAGCGCTTCTTATTGATGCTGGCAAATTAGAGAAATTGGATAAGATATTTTTTTGTGTAAACCCAATGTTAATCGACAATTAATGGACTCATAACAAGAACTTCCGGTTTCCCGTGATGACTCCTCCCTGCGAAATGGTTATCCTAGTAGAGGCTGACCAGCATGGCAGTAGTACTTAATTCAACTAAAAATATAGAGGAGGCTCTCATGTTTCGGAAATTCAGTAGGAAAGCTCTGATGACCTTGGGGACGATCAGCCTGATCGTCGCCATCGCACTCCCGACCGCTTTGGCGGCCGCTTTCAATTCCAGCACTGCGGTTCTCGATTTTGACGGTTCGACCACCGTCTTCCCGGTCACCCAGGTTGCGGCAACCCGCTTCCCGGTAGATTTCCCGGATGTGACCACCATTAACATTGGTGATACCGGCTCTGGCCATGGCCAGTCCGAGATATTGGCCGGTGTGGTGGATATCGGCGAATCCTCCAGCGCCTGCTCGTGGTCCAATGCTGGCACCAACGGCCAGCCCGCCGCCATCTATGATTGCCCGGGTGGCACCCACCTAACCGATCAACTGGTCGACACCGTCTTCGCCAAGGATGCCGTCACCATGATCGCCAACCACAATTTCCTCAGCAGCACCTGCGGTGTCAGCGATGCCAACGCCCATCTGACCAAAGCCCAACTCCAGCAGATCTACCAGGGAGACATCACTGACTGGCACGCCATTTTCTCAGGCTGCCCGACCGGCACCCCGATCGTCCCGGTTGCCCGCATCATTGGCTCCGGCACGCGCTCCTCGTTCCTCAAGCTGGCCGGCATTAACTGCCTTGCCTCTGACCCGGATGACGCCGCCGGTAACTGCTCACCCACGGCCAACACCTTTGCCGGCACCGAGAACGCCGCCATCACCGCCACCGGCGTGGCCCGCATTGACGCCAATTCCGATGTCGAAACCTATGTGGATACTCATCCCGGCTCCATCAGCTACATCGGCCTGGCCTTCACGGATCCCAACAACATCCAGTTCGGCCTGGACTTCGGCAGTGGCGTGGTCTTCCCGAACGCCACCACCGTTGGGAACAACACCTATGGAATGAGCCGCAACCTGCATTACTTCACCGGCCCCACCAGCGGTTCCACCCCCGGCGTCACCTACGATACCAAGCAGCGCGTCCAGGACTATCTGACCTGGATCCTCGGCCCCGAAGGCCAGGGCATCGTTAAAGATGTCGGTTACCTGCCCGTTGCCACCGCCAAACCCGATTTCGATGTCAATGGTGACCATAACTGCAACGTGCTCGACCTGGTCAGCATTGGCGGCGTCTGGAATCAAACCGCCCCCGCTTCCGGTAACCCGGCCTACCCGCTCGTCCGCGGTTGGCTTGCTCAGGATGCCAACTTCGATGGCCATATCAACGTGCTTGACCTGGTAACCGTCGGTACCCACTGGGGCAGTGGTTGCTGGTAATCCATACCGAGTTTGCTGGATCAGCCTCCTTCCAACTCAGGTGCATTGAAAAAAGAATGACCCTGTCCGAGTAGATTATCTACATTCAAAGAAAAGGAGTAACTCCAATGAATCGCAAGTCCCTTGTTTCCGCTTTTGTCATGCTGGCCATGCTGGCGGCCTTCCTCGGGTTTGCTACTACCCCGGCGGCTGCCGCGGGTGGCTGCACCCTGACCATCCCGCTCGTGACCACCCCCAACACGCCCGGCTCAACTGTGACCGTACCGATCGGTATCACCTGTGATCCGACTGCCCCCACCCGCGGCTACCAGTTCGATCTGGCTTTTGATGCTTCCCGCCTGCAGGAGTTGAATGTCGCTGACGGCGGATTCCTGACCAGTGTAGCTGGCCATGGCAACCTGCAGTCCGGTAACACCCCAACCATCGACAATGTCGGTGGCCACATCCTCGGCGTTTCCTACATTTTGACCGGCGGCGACGGCCATGGACCTACCGGAACCGGCACCCTGGCGACTGTTACCTTTGCCGTCAAATCTGGCGCTGCGAATGGCGTAGCTCCTCTGACCCTCTCCAATGTGATCATTTCCAATGAGACCGGCTCGAGCTCGTACGCCACCACACTGAACAACAAGTTCGTGCGCGTCGGCCCGGCCCCCGCCCTGACCATCCAGTCCATCACCTTCACCCCCTCTAGCGGCTCATCCACCCCCTCTGTGGCTGTAGTACTCAAGAATACCGGCGGAGCAGACATGACCCCCGGCACCGACGATACCAACGTCACCCTGGCAATGAGCGCCTGCACTCCCGCCAGCGCCACGACTCTTGTCTCTGGTGTTCATGCTGGCGCTACCACGGAGATCGACCAGGCCTACACTGCCTGCGGCGCAGTCAGCACTTTCACGGTGAGCGATACGGTCTATGGCCTGTCGCAGAGCGTCAGTTATATTAATTCGGTTACCAGTTCTCAGGGTACCACCGTCGACGGGAGTATGCCCGCCATGTACATCAATTTGTCGACTGCCGGCGCGGTCAATTTTGGCGTCATGGCCTATGGAGTTAATGTAAAGCAGGTCGGCATGAATGTCACCACCAACGCCCCGTCCTATTCGGTTCTCGTTGCAATGGACAATTGGCATCTGACCGAGTGGAATGGTTCCGCTTACGTACCTGTTTCTGGTTCGCATCCCTTCTCCCTGCATGACCCGCTCAACCTCATTGTTTACCTTGCGGATGGGAGCACCTACCTGGGTGGCCCTGCCACCAGCAACACCCCGTTCTTCGCAGGTGCTATTGCCGGCCAGTCGGCGGATGCTGGACAAAACTTCTTGATTAACTATGCTCAGACCCTCCATCATGACGATGCCACCCTCGCAACCGGTTTCACCTATCACGGCGTCGTGACCTACACGGCTGTCGCCAGCTTCTAAGCGGCATCTGACCACAGGGGAGATAGCTAGAACTTAACAACCTAATATTAATGCTTAGGGGCGGCCCTAAAATGACCGCCCCTAAGCCCGTGTATTAGGAAAGAATCAGTTGATCTGTTTTTCTGGCGGTTCCGCCAGGGGTTGAAAGCCTCTGCGCACAGGCTAAGATCCACTGAAATGGATGAAGAATAATTGGATGAGCGCCTTTCCAATACCAGTGGAAAGGCCTCGCAGCATGAAAAATGCAATGTTTTTTTAGGATATGAAGGCCAAGATATTCCCAGGAATCAGCCCGTTGGTTGTAGTGTGCTTGAAAAGAAGATACCACAAATAAACGAAAAGAGAAGGCGCAAGAATTATGACCTGCCGTGATACCCGTAAACCAGCTTTGCTCGTTTTATTCGGTCTTTTGTTGCTGGGCAGCCTGTTCCTTGCGCCCGTGCAAAAGGGTGCGGCTGCCCCAGTTGCCCAATCGACCGGACAGTTGAATGTGTCGGGGGTAATGCTGGATCTACCGGCCGTGCCCGGGATGGTCTATGTCCATCACATGATGGTCGGCACGGACTCCGGGGCACCGGCCATGGATGTCACCGTCCAAGCCATGGGATTTGGGCAGGCATTGGATGGCAGCTTTCAGGCCGTCTCGCCCAACCAGGACAGCGACCCCTTCAGCGCCCGCAGCTATATCACCGCCATCAGTACTACCTCCTTTCACCTCAACCCGGGTGTTTCGGTCCCAGTGGATGTAACCATCACCATCCCGGCCGACCTCGGCGGCGATACGCGCTACGCCACGGTTTATGTTAAAGGCACACCCGCCGGCAGCGGCAGTGTCACACAGGTATTTGCGACGATCGTGCCGATCATTATCACCCCGCAGGGCAAGCAATTTAACTTGACCGGGAAAATTACCGCCTTAACTGTTGACCCGCTGGAATCGGGTAAACCGATCGTGATTAATACCACCGTAAAGAACACTGGTAACCGGCATTTCAGGGTCAAGGAGCAGGTCAAGATCACTGATTCGAATGGCGGGCTGGTGGCCGACCTGAACGTGCCTATGACTGGCAATTCGATCGTCCCGCCTTATTCCCAGTTATTGAAGGCAAGTTACTCGGCCCTGGATCGTCCGAATGGCCTGGAGCCTGGCACCTACACGGTGACTGCGAATGTGTTCCACGAAGACGGCAGCCTGGTAGATACGGCGCAAACCACTTTTGTGGTCACGGCCCCCTTGCAGGCCTGCCCGGGCGTGGATCCCGACCACATGCTGGTGACGAGCTTCACCGACCAGGAACCGGGGACGGTTGATGCCCGGCCCCAGGCGAACGTGCAGGTGACTTTCGAGAATACCGGCAAGGTGACCGGCCAGGTGGCCATCTGCGCTTACAACCAGGAGCCGGCCGGCACACCGCGCTTCGCGGACTCGATCGATGCCGGCGGTACGGGGGGAAAAGGACTAAAGTTCGTACTTGTGCGGGTGGATGGCTTCAGCCAGGGGGTCGCGCACGTGGCGGTCTACTACCAGCCCGCAGATCTGGGAAACTTGGACGCGAACAGCCTGTTCCTGGCCAGCCTGCAGGCGCAGAGCTGGACCAAGCTGGATTCGCTGGCGGTCCAGACCGGGGCTCAGACTGTGCTGGGTGACCTCCAGGTCAACCAGCTGGTCCAGGGTGCCCTGATCGGCCTGGGCGGCGGAACCGCCACGGCCGCCTCACTGGGCACCCTGCTCGCTAATTTCTTCGGTAGCCTGAACGGGCCAGTGCTGGTCGGGGGGTCCATCTCGTGCCTCGGTCTGCTGCTTCTGCTGGTACTGATCTTCCTCATGTTCCAGCGGCGCAGGAAGGAAAACAAGCTGTGAAGCCAGGTAAATCCTGGGAGGCGTACTCCGGTTTTGCAGAGAATTGCAAGGCTGTCGATTTCGATAAGGATAAATTTTACAGCAAGCAGTGGGTCAGTCGCTTCCTCCAATCTGAAATAAAGGAAGCGCTGGATATCAATCATCCAGGCTGATGAGGATCGGGATGGGTATGCGGAAATTTGAGCGGAGATTGCCTCTCTTGTATATTATGATCATCCTGGTTACCCTGGCCAGCCTGATCGGTATTAATAAACCGGTCCGGGCAGCTGGTGCGGATGGACAGGTGAACCTGCCTGTTCTGAACGCCAGTATTAATAATACGTTGAGTGTGGATGTAACCTTTAGAAACCTGACCACTACTTCGCGTGGCCTGCAGCTTACCTTTACATTTGATAAAACGATCCTGCGTTGTGATGGCATCACGAATATCCAACCCATTTCGCAGGATCCCACTTCTACCAATTTCTATGCACTTTGGGCGCAAAGCAATTCTCCCGCCCAATACCAGCTCAATACTGCCCCGACCTGTGATAACACCAATGGGAAGGTCACCCAGACTGTTCAACTCATCCTCAACGGCTCGGGTGGTCCCAGCGGAAATGGCGTGATTGAGACCGTCCATTTCACCGTCATTGGTTCAGGTGTTTCCAACCTGAATTTCGTGACCAGCGGGGATGATGCGACCATCATCAGTAATGCCAACACTTCCAAACCCGCCGCCCTGGATGTCTCGTTGAATAATGGTTCGGTGACGGTGGCCGGGCCAACCGGTACTTTTACGCCTTCGCTCTCGCCCACCATCACCAGCACCCCTACCATCACGAACACTCCCACTTCCACAAAAACGCCTCTGCCTCTCTCGCAGCAGTGCAAACGCGCCGATTTGAACGGAGATAACGTGGTGAATGTGCTCGACCTGGTCAAGGTCGGCCTGCAGTGGGGACTGACCGGCGCCCCTGGCTGGATTCCCGAAGATGTGAACGCAGACGGGGTCGTGAATGTGCTTGACGTGGTAGTCATCGGCAACTGCTGGACCACCGGCCAGACAGCCACAGCTACTGCCACCTTGGTCAATGGTCCCACCAGCACTCCTACAAAAACATCCACCATTACTCTTACCCCCACCATAACTCTTACCCCCAGTACTACTCTTACACCTACCATCACCCTCACGCCTACCATAACACTCACACCCACCAACACTCTTACTCCCTCCATCACGAATACTCCTGGTTCCGTCACCCCCACCGCTACAACTGTGCCGGGGGACGCCCAGGTGGGCGCGGTACCGGTTGTTTCCCCGGTTGCCGTCGGTCAGAATTTCGATGTGACTGTGACCATCCATACCAGCAAGCACTCCCTGGGCGCCCAGGTGGACCTGGACTTCGATAATACCGTGCTGAAATGCAACTCGGCCGAGTTTACCTCCAGCAGTTTTTATCAGTCCTGGGCGTCGCAGAATACCAATTCCCAGTCAACCCCTTTACCGGCTCCATTTGTCAATAATCCAACCTGCGATAATACCAACGGGGTGGTGAGCGGCGGCACGATCGCCATCCTCGGGACGGTGCTGGCCGGGCCAACTGGTTCGGGCACCATCTTCACGGTTCATTTCACATCTTTGAAGGCCGGCAGCTCCCCACTCACCCCGGTCAATGCCGTCATTTCGGATGATGGCTCCGTCCTTGCCGACCAGCGCATTGGCCAGCTCTCGACCACGCTCAACGCCGGGGCGGTAACAATCTCCAATATTACCGCGACCCCCACGAAAACCGGCACAACCACGCTGACGCCCACCCCCAGTCCTACCACCACCTTGAATCCTACGAATACTTCAGATGTTACCCCTTCCCCAACAATTTCACTCACCCCTTCCAATACCCCGCCTGGAGCATTGACGCCTACCCGGACGCCCGTGATATCTCCGACCGTTACCCTGATCCCATCCAACGCCTCCATGAGCATCAGCCCTGCCATTCAGGTGGAGGCCGCCGCCGGTGCTACATTCGACCTTGATATCGTGATCAATACCGATAAAGCCAGCCGCGGCGCCCAGACGGGGGTAACCTTCAACCCGTCCATCTTGCAATGCACTGGTGTGGACGAAGGTAATTTTTACAAAGATTGGGCGACCGCCAACAACAGTTCCACTTCCCTCTATCCTTCCCCGGTGATCGATAATACGGCCGGCAAGCTCAAGGACACCGGCGTAATTATCACCAGCTTTGGAGCTTCGTCAGGCGGTCCGACCGGCAGCGGTAATTTTCTGGTTTTGCACTTTACCGCCAAGGCGACCGGGGTTTCCAGCGTTACCCTGGTCAATACTATCCTTTCCAATGATCAAACGGCCGCTTATGGCCCCAATGCCACCGGCCCCCTGGCGGTGGTTTTGAATAGCGGTCAGGTATTCGTGGGGGTGACCCCCACTCCCACCCCCTATGGCACCCCGGGCGCCACTTCCACATCCACCTTCGTTATCACCGCTGGAAGCGGTACCCAGGCAGCCAGCGGCCAGACCCTCACCCCCCAGACCGGCACACCGGGTACGCCTGTTCCCACTTTTGTCAACGTTCCCACTGTGGTGGCGCCGAATGCACCTGCCGGCTCGGTGTCCTTTGACCTCTCGGCCAAGATGGATCAGAACGGTATCGTTAACCAGAATATCCAACTTACCTCGTCGAGCATTCCGTGCCTGCTGCAGATCCCAAACAACACGCAATTGCTCACCGTTGACAATTATGCCCTGCATACGGTTTCGTTCAATGTCCCTTCCAAGCCGCCGTCTCCTGGCAAGAGCCAGGTGATGGTTGCCGGCCAGGTCTGTGAACTGGACCCCGCCGGTGCCACCTTCAACCCACCCATACTGTTGGTCTTCCATTATGATCCCAAGACCCTGCCGGCGGGGGTCAATCCTGCCAACCTGGTTATATCGTTCTATGATAGCAAGGCCGGCCGCTGGGTGGCACTGAAAAGCACGGTGGATACCAAGACTCAGACCGTCACTGCAAAACTGGACCACTTCAGCATCTACAGCCTTTTCATCCTTCCGGCCGGCGCGAACTGGCTGCTCCTGCTGGGTATCATCGTATTTTTGGCGCTGGCAGGCCTGGGCGTATATATCTACTTGCGGCGCAGGCAAACCGGGCAGGCGGAACCGCCGGCATCCGGAGCTACCTCCGGCCGGGCCGAAACGGATGGAGAGCAAACGGAACCAAACCTACCTACAAGTGTGGAATTATCGTGACCACCGGAAGGCGGGTTGCCAGCCGGAATTAACCTATGTTCAGTGTCTTCTTCATAGAAAACGAAGGAAGACCCTGTCATAACAAATTTCTTAAACGGAGATATAAAAAATGAAATCCAATCTCAAGAAGCAAGGTTTTACGCTCGGGTTCCTGGCGGCGCTGGCAGGTTTTGCGCTGATGGTTATGATGTTGCAATCGCCGGTTGTGGCAGTGCACGCTCAGGCCGCTACCCTTATTCAGTCCAAAATTACCAATACCACACTGTCAGTCTCCCTCGCCAATGCTTCGGTCAACGCCGGCGATGCATTTGATTTCAGCCTGAATGTTTCCACCGATACCCCCACGCGTGGCTTCCAGGCCCAGGTGAATTTTGACCCCAAGTTGATGGAAGTAAGCGCTTGTGATGAAGGCAGTTTCTACAAAGATTGGGCCAACGCCAATAACGCCAGCACTGCTATGATCCCCGGCCCATCCCCTGATAATAGCAAGGGTGTTATCCCGCTCTTTGCTGTCATCGTTACCGGCGGTACCAGCGGCCAGGGTCCGTTTGGCGATGGCACCCTGGTCACCTGCCATGCCAAGGCCAAGCCGGGTGCCAGCGGCCAGGCTGCCATTTCGTTGAGCGATGTCATCATTTCGGATGCCGGGAACACCGCCGGCGCCCCTTCGCCGTTTGCCGGTGTCAAGATCCAGGAAGCCATTGTCGGGATTGGTGGCCCGGCGCCCGCCCAGCCGACCGCCTACGCCTTGAGCAATGCCACCGCCATCCCTACACCTGGTTCGATCTCTACTTCCAACTCTGGCCAAGAGGCAACCGCCATCCGGCGCAACGCTTCCGCGGAAAGCGGTTCGACCGGCTTGGGCATCTGGGTGATCATCATCCCGCTGGTGGTGGCCGGCCTGCTGGGCCTGTTCGTGCTCTTGACTCGCAAGAAGAAATCCTAAGCTTCCTGGCAGGAATAGGCAGCGATTATTAATTTTATCCAACGGGCAGCACAAAAAGGAACCGCACCGTGTTGATACGCAAATTATCCTTCATTTGCACCAGATTTCTCATTCTGGGCACCGCAATCCTTCTCCTGATGGGCTGCGCTTTCCGCCCTCAGCCGGTTGCCGGCGTGCGGGTGGCCGGCGCTTGTGACGTGCTTGCCGTTGCCGGTGGAGCCTGCGACGACTTGCCGATGCTTGCTTCGGTGACCCAGGATATCCAGAAGGGTACCGGCCTGGCTGTCCAGCGCGTGCCTTCCACCGACAGCCTGGCCGATCTTAAGGCCGGCCGTGCCGACGTGGCCTTGCTTGGCCGCGAGCCGGCTGCTGCTGAAATGCAGGGACTTCAGGATTCTGTCATTGCCTATGATGCGGTTTGCCTCCTGCTGGACCTGCATACATTCAACGGTGGTGAACAGGTTGGCACTGTGAACGGCCTCACCCAGCCGATGAGCAAATATATCGGCTTGCAGCAGCTCACCCTAGCAGATCTGCGCGGCTTCTATTCCAATCTGCTCAGGATCCCTGGCAACTTCTGGCAGTTTGCCGGCGACCCGCATACCTATTATTTGACGTATCAGAATTTCACCGATCCAGACACCGGCATCACACCAATTGACCCGAACAATCCCAGCGTGGTTCCCGGGGATTGGGTCTTTACCCCAGTTCCCCTGCAGGGGGAGATGCTTCAGGCAGGGAAGTATGATACCCAGGCGGTCTTATTACAGAAATTGGGCATCCCGCAATCCGAACTATTTAAAGCTGGCATCAGTTTCGTTCCAAAATATTTCAACTCGGAAGAAGAGTTACTTTCCTGGCGTTATAACCTGTTTGATGTTGAGACCCGGGCTAATTCCAGTCTCCAATTTGATTTCTACATACTCATAGCTTCACGCCAGGTTACCACCCTGGCGATCCAGCATGGCTTTAAAGTACGACCGTTAATCATCGACGGCCAGGACCCCATCGGCGACCCGCAGTCGATCTATAGCGGCGTTTACCCGTTCAGCCGCAGGATCCATCTGGTCACCCGCAACCCAGCCTCGCCGGCCGCCCAGACCTTGTTGAAATACCTTCTTTCGCCGGCCGGACAGCAGCTCCTGGCCCGAACAGGTTATCTGCCGCTGCCTTGAGACCGGAAAAGTTTAATCGGAGGAAACCACCATGATAAAGCGCACCACCCGCTGGACCCCTGCTTTTACTGTGGCCTTGATTTTGACTCTCATCCCGATTGCTGCATTTATCGGCATTGTGGTGAACGTGGTATTGACCAGTATCCCGGCCATCACCCAGCTAGGCTTCAAGGTGCTCTTCTCGACCAAGTTCTCGAATGTATTCGCGGGTTCATTTATCGAGGGTGAGTACGGCCTGCTCCCCGCCATTTGGGGAACCGTGCTTGTAGCAATGGTAGCGCTCGTTTTGGCCTTCCCGGCGGCCCTGGCCATAGCAATTTTTGCCTCCGAGTACACCATCGGGCGTCTGGGCGATCTGATGGAAGCGCTGCTGTCGCTCTTTGCTGGCGTTCCGCCTATCATCTATGCCCTCCTGAGCGTCTTCGTGCTGGCAGCCTTTGTCCGTCCGGAGTTTGCCGGTGGCGACCTCCCGTTGACATTCATCAAATCGTTACCTGGCTTGCCCGCCTGGAATGCCGGTATGTTGCCCCATGACATTAGCACTTTCCTGGGTGGAATCATACTTGCCCTGCTGATCATCCCCTTCATGGCGCCGCTGATCCTGGATGCCATTCGCAACGTGCCGAATGGTTTAAAGGAAGCTTCCCTGGCGCTGGGTGCCAACCGCTGGTTCACCCTCTGGCATGTCACCCTGCCGGCCTCCCTGTCTGGCATCCTTTCCGCCATCAGCCTGGGTATCCTGACCACCATTGGCGATGTGATCATTGCTTCCTGGACCATCGGCTATCTCAAGAATGGCATGCCGAACCCACTCTTCGATATCTTCGAGGCCTCTGCCCCGCTCACCTCCACCGGGGCTGGCATATTGAGCGGATTGCGGCCGGGATCAACGCTGGCTACCGGCGTGGATCGCGCCGCCTCCTATTTCACTGCCCTGTTGCTGCTGTTGCTGGCCTTCGTTGTCCTGGGGCTGGTCAGCGCATTGCAACATGGCCTGCGCCGGAGGTTGAAGTTATGAACTCTGAACCCGTTGAGAAGATCGACATTGCAGCCCCAGTTGCCCGGACTGGTTTCGCTACACGTAACATGCTGGAAAAAGCCCTTCCGGCCTTGACCCTGCTTGTCAGCATGGCGGCCTTACTGACCGGCCTGATCATGCTGGTACATAATACCATTGAGCCTTACACCGCCCCTCTCCTGGTAAGTGTGAGTGTGGTTCTGATGTTCCTGTTTGTTTTTGTTTACAGCCAGCATGGCAAATGGGATATCAAGATCATCTTGCTCGCCTTGGTTGCTTTCCTCTGCATCGTCATCCTGCAGTTCCTGCCCGAGAATATTACCGGCTGGCAGATCAATGCTATCTTCAATCGTTCGCTCTTCGCCAGCCTGGCTCTGGTCGTTACCGGCCTTCCGGGCACCAGCATCTCTTTGTACTACCTGTGGGGCTCCACCCCGCAGGCCGAGGATATTTCCCATTACCCGCTGGTGCTCCTGCCGGTGCTCTTTGCCATGGCCATCTACTTTGGTTTAATCGCCGAGCTCCTTATAAAGGGTCTGCCCAACCTGAACTTGACAATCTTGAGCAAACCTTATTTTGATTACAACTGGCCACTCAAGACCACTGTAGCCAATGGCTGGCCATTCTGGTCCACCGATCACCGAGCGCAGGCTGGCCTGCTTAACTACCTGCTGGGTACACTGCTGCTCATGCTGCTTACTTCTTTAGTTGCATTCCCCATCGGGGCGGGAGCGGGTATTTTTCTTAGCGAATACGCCCACGGCGTTTTCGAGGGGATTGCTCGCTTCATAATTACATCCCTGCGGGCCATCTCCACTTTTATCCTGGGTTTGACGGCGCTAAGTCTGGCCCAATCAATGGATAAATCACCCCTGATTGGTATATTTCGAGGCACTTATTTCAACGGGTGGGATACGTTCAATAGCACAGGCGGTTCTTATCTGGTCGCCAGCCTGGTTCTGGCTGTGCTGGTCGTCCCAATCATTGTCCGTTCCACCGAGGAAGGCTGCCGCTCATTGCCTCCAGAATTGCGCGAAGGCTCCCTTGCCCTGGGCGCATCGGAACAGACCACCCTTTTTCGCATCACCTTGCCCTGGGCTTTCCCGAACATCATTACCGCACTGCTGCTGGGCTGCGCCGAAGCCGGGGGAAGCGTGGCGGTGCTGATGTTCATTGCCGGCCGTGGTGCGTATGGCGTGGGAGTAACTTCCCAGGTCACTTCCCTGGCATACCTTATTTTTGATATCTGGTTTGGTGAGAAGCCTTTCCAGGGTGCCATGGGCCCTTACCAGTTTACCGCCGGTGTACTGTTACTCATCATTACCATGGGCCTTGGTATTGCTGCCCTGTTGCTCAAGCGCTGGCTGGTCAAGCGTCACCGCGGCGGTGCATGATTTTTATTGATAGGAAAATATCTTGTCTCTCTGGAGGTTGGCATGCCTAGTGGATTGGAGATCAAAGAATTGCACGCTGGTTACAATGGCTCGCAGGTTTTGAAAGGCATCAGCCTGGATGTCCACCCGGGCATGGTCACTGCACTGATCGGCCCTTCCGGCTGTGGCAAGACCACCCTGCTGCGCTGCGTCAACCGGCTGAATGAGCTATCCAAGAATAGTCATGTAAGTGGATTTATTGGCCTGGATGGCCAGGATGTCAGATCCATGGATCCCATGCTTCTGCGCCGAAAGGTGGGCATGGTTTTCCAAAAGCCCAATCCTTTTCCTATGTCCGTCCGTGAAAATATCCTTTACGGCATCAAGGCCGGGAACTTGAAGGTGGATGCAGATGCAATCATCGAATCCAGCCTGAGAAAGGCATCTATCTGGGATGAGTTGAAGGATCGCCTGGAGGACAACGCCTTTGGTTTATCGGTGGGACAGCAACAAAGGGTGTGTATCGCCCGCTGTCTGGCTATTTCGCCCGAAATCATCCTCATGGATGAACCGGCTGCCTCATTGGACCCATCCTCCTCCGCCAGGGTCGAGACCAGTATTATGTCTCTCAAGGGAGAATATACGGTGATGATTGTCACGCATAACATGCAGCAGGCGAAGCGGATCTCCGATACCACGGTGTTCCTCTTCCAGGGTGAAATTATCGAGGCTGGTGAGACGGAACAAATTTTTAACCGCCCGCAGCGCCAAGAAACGCGTGAATATATTGATGGCAGGTTTGGCTGAGCATGCTCACAGCCATCTTCATCTGGGCCATCCTCTCGCAACCCCGTGACCGCATCATCTGCAGCATGTGGGTCAGCCAGCCGCCTACTCATGCGCTTATGGCGTCGGCTGGCTGCATTTGGCCGCCTGACCAGAATTCTCTCCTCATCTGGAAGGCCGTAGATTTAAAGGATGAAAGTATTGCGTGTGAGCGCCCGGCTGCAGAACTACCCTTGATTGGTTGTCCCTTGAAACCGCTTGATCATTACATGCTGGAAGTTTACCAGCCTGCATTCCAGGAATTATTCTGTTATGTGACGATCGACCATGATGGTCCTCCCACCTCTGACGAGATCGCTGCAGCCTGCCCATCCGACAAAATCAAAGGGGAATATGATACAAAATTTGTCTACACCGGCCCGCCCATCCCAACTGCGGCCCCTCCGCCGGTATGTCCCATGCCGGACCTGAAACCGGATGAACTCCCGGCAGATGCCTCGGCACTGGCCACATCGAAAAACTATCAATTATTGGCTTCGAATTTGCAATGGTATTATGGTAATAATTTCGACCTGACCCAATGGCAGAACCAATTTGATCAGGATATTTATCAGGCTGGTGCTACTGTTCATGTGCCTCCGCGACTGCTCAAGGCAGTGATTGCACAGGAGAGTCAATTCTGGCCCCTTTGGAATACAGTCCTTGATAATAAAGGAAGCGAGGTGGGGCTGGGCCAAGTGACCGATGATGGAGCTGACCTGGTCATGCAATACTCCCCCGACCTTTTTCATCAATTCTGCCCGCAAGTCACGACCGGCGATTTATGTGCTCTTGGATATGATCTGTTACCTGCCCTACAAAGGGAAATGGTGCGCAATCTATTCCGGCAGTCCCTGATATTATATGGTACCCCCCGCCAGGCGGCCGATGGGGCCCATGCTCAAATATCTACCTGGGCGCAGATATTGAAAACCTACTACTGCGCAGCTGGTGAGATTGTCCGTCCTGCAGGTCTAGGGCCATCCTGGGATTTTGCACTGGCTGCCTATAATGCTGGAACCGAATGCGTGCGCGGGGGAAACATTTGCCCGCAGGGACAAAAGTATATTGATAATGTTTATAATGAAATGAATACGCTACGATAAAAATCGCGCCTTAGAAACCTGTCTCTTCGACAAGCTCCCAGAGTATATTAGTACAAGTCCCGTTGGGCGAAATCATTCTCTTTAAAACCTGACAGCCAGGAAATAGGTGGAACGACAAACGCTTTATGGCAGAAAACCTTATCGGAAAATATTGAAAACATCCTACTCGACATGTTATCAAAATATTAGTCAAACACTTGTTGGCGTTCGAGGCCCCATGGGGTCACCTGCTCGTAGCACTACAATTCACTATCCCAATCGAACGTAAGAAATACACCCGGCACTAATCGCTGGGTGTATCATTGCCTAGAGCGGAATAGGTTATTCCGAGTTCGGTAAAGCCCAATGAAATTGATGAAAACAGCGGTTTGAGTCCGCTTGGGGGCACGGGCACTAGATTATGACAAAACCTGTCAGAATTCCCGGGATATTGAGGATTTTCTGGTTGCGTTTTCGAGCATTGGAGTAAATTAGAGGAATTGTCCCTTCGCACAAAGGTGAGTTCTAGTGGGTCGTTTGGCATGATTGTTGCCACTTTTGGATTAAGGTTGAGTGACGGCGCAGAGGGCGTCGGGTACAGGCCCCGGAACCACCTAGAGCATGGCGACGCTGGCGACTGCGCTGACGGCGAGCAAAGCGCTTGCCGCCCCATTCGAACGGGGTAGGGTCCAGGTTCCAACCATGGGCAACTCCTTCGAGCAGAGTAATGATCTGCTCGGGAGTTTCCGGGTTTTGACCGGCTAAACCACGCCTGATGAGGATGCGTTGCATAGACTCAGCCATGTTCAACCAGGAGCCACTCAGAGGAGTGTAGAGAGGCATGACACCATGTTCGAAGAGCCATAAAACCATCTCGGGTGTGCGGTGGCCACGCAGGTTATCCCAGATAAGCAGCATACGCAATGGCGGAAGGTCTTCAGACAAAGTGATTGGAGTTGATAAGCCTGCCTGCCAGGCGAGCCACAAACGCCGATTGGTTTCCACATCCAGGAGGGTAGCGGGTGGTAGATCTTTCAGGATCTGGGTGAGTTCTTCCTTGATCCATGGATGCAAGACCGCATTGGTGCTGTGGGTTACACCTTTTACTCGCACCTGTCCCGTTGAAGGATGAAAGAGTGTCAGGATCTTGGCAGTTCCATTACGAATATACTCATGAGGCTGGTGGACTGGGTGACCTTCTGGCTGCCAGCTGGCTCCCGGATATGGAATGGTCTGATAAGGACCGGCTTCATCCTGGTTCCAGATCGATAATCCCAGCTTTTCACCCGTTTGATAGGCTTTCTCGATCAAGTTTTTTTCGCGGTAGCATCCGGATCGACCACGGTCACCTTGCCGCGTTTCCGCTTCCGAAACGACTGGCCGGTTTCACACCAGCCGCGCGTCATTTGCCAACTGAAACCCGCTTCCTGCAGGACCGTGTGGATCGTGTCTTCACTGACTTCCGGCAGACCATCCAGCGCTTTCTGCAAGGCCTGGCACAGGGTCTTCAAGGACCAGTTCGCCGTACCATCCTTTTCAGGTTCAGGCGTACGCCGTACTTCCCGCAGGATCCGTTCCCGTTCCGCAACTCCGTATTTGACCCTCGCCCCACCTCCGTGACCTGGCTGAATTGCGTTCAAACCTTCCTGATTGAATCGTTTCACCAGGTGACAAACTGCGTCTCCAGATTTGCGTCCAGCCAGCCTGGCAGCTGCGCTATAGGTATGGCCCTGCGCCACCAAGAGAATCTCCTTCGCCCGAATTACATGGGCGGCAGGCTCACTCTGCGAGCGACTGATCCGTCCCAGCCAGCTCCGCTCTTCTTCGCTCAGTTCTCGCAATGGGTCTTTTCGATAGTACTTCATGGGTTCCTCCATGCTTTATCAACCCATTCTATATCACTTTCTTCGTTCTGGCTATACCCATGCCAAACGACCCACTAGTTATTTTCTTTTAGATCAAGCAAGTTCCCCTAAAGCTCTCAATAACCGTATTGCAGTTAGACTGCTGCTGCCAAATCACAACAACACGGGTCAACTTTATTGTAAAGTACCAAGGATGACGCGGGATATACTCGCCCTATCGAAACGACATTCAAGAAAATATAAATATGATAAATATTAAGGGTTCACTTTGGGTTGGGCTGGTTTTACTCAACCCGATCATCCGGCTGACTGGGATGGTTGTTTGGCTCGCCTTAAGGCGAATATCCAGATGAACAGTTATGCAACCTTATAGGTGGATCTGCATCTAATTATCCGTAAGTGCAAATTTTCATTATCTTGAGAGCGTTCGGTAACTCAAAATAGTACTTTAACAATTGCATAGGAATTGACTACTCCGCAGAGGCGGGTAAGATTCGTTTGCCACAACCATCTTCCTCGCACACAACGGAGTAGTCATGATGGAGTCTATCACCGAAAGTCTGGGCGGCGCAATCTTGCGATCGGTACCCAGGTTGGATCTGTCGCCGATCAGCGGCAAACCACGCGGCAAGCTGAAGCTGGACCCGGAGCAATTGTTGAGCGTAATCCATGCTAAGGCTTTTGCGCTCTGGGCATTGACGGTCAGCTTGCGGTTTACCCGACCACGCTTGAAACGGGGACCGGGTGGGCCTCATCCGATCTATGCCGACAGCAGCATTTTGCTGATGGCAGTGGTACAGACGGTCTGGCGTAAATCGTACGAGCAGATCATTGATCACGTCAAAAGTAATCCTTCTCTGCCACAGGCACTTGGCTTTTCAGGGCGGTCGATTTCTCAGGGCCAATACTGGGAACGGCGCATGGCTTTAGGGGTTTTGCCCTTCCTTTTCTTCTTTTTAGGGCTGGTGGCCCAACTGATCCGCCTGGGAGTGGTCACTGGGCGGGAATTGATTGTGGATGCAAGCCTGTTACCAGCCTGGTATAAGGCTGATCCGGACGCGACCTGGCAGAAATATGCCAAAAAAGCTGCCGTTTTCGGCTACAAAGTGCATACCGTCCTGTGCCGTCAGGCTGACTTGCCAGTTTTCATCCTGGTCACCCCAGCCAGTGTGCATGACTCGCAGGTCGGCTGGTTCGTGATCTTGATGGCGGCTGTCATCTATGGCTTTCGAGTCCTGGTGGTCTATGCCAATTCGGCTTACTTCGATTGACGCATGTTCAAAGTCGTTCATGATTTCTTGCATGCCCATCCAGCCATCAACTACAACTTGCGCCGGGCTGGCAAACGTAAATTGGCAACCCCGTTCTTCCTGAGACAATGGAAAAGACTGGTGATATATCCTCGCACCGATATCGAGCGCCATTTCGCCTGGATAAAACGGTACTTCGGTTTGAAGTATTACCAGTGCTTCACATTGGTGCGGGTGACCCAATTCGCTTTGCTCACCTACAGCGCTGCTCTGGCGGTGGCTCTCGCAGCCGAACGCTACCAGCGCCCAGAATTCCATCGCAGCCGCGCCTCCGTTCTGGCTTCCCTATGAAATTGTTAAGTTACCGAACGCTCTCATCACTACTAAAGTAGTATAGTTGTTCTCGTTTGAGACTTATTAATTAATCCATCGCGGAGATTCAGAAATGATCTTTTTAAATCGCCTCCTCGGCGAATCGATACCAACCATTAATGTGCAGGAATTGCAAGAGAAGCTAAAGGATGGAAAACAACCATTCCTATTGGATGTGCGAGAACCAGATGAATTCCTTTCTGGCCATATAGCCGGCGCAAAGCTAATTCCGTTAGGCGAATTAAGCAGCCGTATAAAAGAGGTGCCTCAAGGCCGCGAAATCGTATGCATTTGTGCTTCGGGAAATCGAAGTGCATCTGCGGCGCGCAAGTTTAATAGCCGCCGGATTTAAAGCCTTAAGTTTGGAAAACGGGATGATTGCCTGGCAAATGGCAAAGCTGCCTATCCAAAAAGGAATGAAATCATAGATTGCCTGCTTTATTTCCGGCAGAAAACTATTCAGGAGAGGATTTATATGCACGAAAAAAGATTTGAAGGTGATATTGCAAAATTACGTTCCCCCGAAAGGTTAGAACGACTGGAAGTTGAACATGTCACTGACCTTTGTCTGGAAGGGGAAGTTATCAGTAGCGTTCTGGATGTAGGGATGGGCAGCGGTCTTTTTTCAGAATCCTTCTTTGGACGTGGGGCGACCATCTCGGGAGTAGATGCCAATCCGGAGATGGTGATTGCTGCCCGCCAGTTCGTGCCAAAGGGTATTTTCCGCGACGGCACCGCCGAGGCATTGCCTTACCCGGACGGAAGCTTCGACCTGGTATTCCTGGGCCTTGTTCTTCACGAATCCGACGAGACCTTGAAAGCATTACAGGAAGCCAGGCGTGTTGCCAAAAAGCGAGTTGGCATCCTGGAGTGGCCGTATCAGGAAGGGGTTTTTGGTCCTCCGCTTATCCATCGGCTGAAGCCAGAAAATCTGGCTGACCTATTCAAGGAAGCTGGTTTTCATAAATGGAAGCTTACTGAGCTTTCCAATACCGTCTTCTACCTGTTGGAAGTGTAATTAAATCAGATTCGTTTAATTCAATCAACGTGCCATCCTATCAGGATGGCACGTTTTCTTTATTGGCCACTTTAGCAGTGCCTGACGGGCGGTGCCGCCAAATCAGCAGACCGGCAGCGACTACTGCCACGATTGCTGATAGTGTCTGGTTAGCGTTGATGCCAGCCAGCCGGGAAGCATCCAGCCGTAGGAAATCCAGCAGGAAACGGCCAAGAGGATAAATGACCAGGTAACCCAGGAAAATATCGCCCGTCTTGATTCTCTCTGAGAAATGGTGCGATACCCATAGCAGGATGGCCATGTTGGCCAGGTTCCATAAGCATTCGTAAAGGAAAAGGGGGTGGTAATAGGCTACATTCTCGTAACCTGGCAGGCGATGGGCCGGATCGATGTAGAGCTTCCAGGGCAGGTTTGTGGGAGCGCCATAGAGCTCCTGGTTGAAGAAATTGCCCCAGCGCCCGATGGCCTGTGCCAGCGCCAGGCCCGGTGCGACCAGGTCCAGCCAGGTGGCGAAATTCAGTTTCTTCCTGCGGGTGTAAATCCACATGGCCAGCGCGCCCCCGAAGACTGCCCCCGGGATACCCAGGCCTCCGTTGCGGATATCGATCATGGCCAGAGGATGGGTCAGATAGTATTGCGTGGTGATCCCCTCGGCAATCATGGAGGGCGGCGGAGTTAGAATGTGCCAGATGCGCGCTCCAATGATACCGGCGATCACGATCCAGATAAGCATATCCCACAGTATCTCAGGATTCTGGCCACGGCGTTTGGCTTCAGCGCTCACCAGGAAAGTCGCTGCCAGGACTCCCAGCATGATCATGATCCCATAGAAATAAATATGGAAAGACTGGCTCATAAAAGGGATGGGGATATCAAATCCGTTAGGCATTTAAATCTCCTCGAAATCTATTTTTCCCACATCGGGAATAGTTTCAATATCCAGCGTGTCATGTAGACCCCTGCGAACGATGAACCGGCTGTAACCGGGATCATCACGATCCATGCTCTCCAATCCAACGGGATTACCCCAAAGAGCGAACGCAATGGGGTATATAAAGCAAGCAGTTGCAGACAGACCGCCACAGCATAGCTGATAAGCAGTGCCCGGTTCGACCAGATGGACAGGCTATCCATCTGCCGCACAACCATTACCCGGGTGAAGGCATGTAGGACGATGCTGGTGAAGAGCATGCTGCGGGCATAGGGCACTCCGCCGAACTGGAGCCCGACCCAGAAGATCAGGCCGTAAGCGATCAAGGTACGCAAGATGCTCCCGATGATGGTGGCGTAGATGGCCTTGTTCAGGATGGGCTCGTCGTGGCGGCGCGGCCGCCGTCTCATCACGTGCGGCACCACCGGATCGGCTGCCAGGGCGCTGGCCGGAACCAGGTCGGTCACCACGTTCACCCATAGCAGCATAATGGCGGAAAGCGGGAAGTAACCGGCGATGGAAAGCGCCAGAACCACGAACACCTCGCCCAAGCTGGTGCTGAGCAGATAATTGGTAAACTTGCGGATGTTGTCGAAGATCCTGCGACCTTCTTCGACCGCCGCCACGATGGTGGAAAAATTATCATCCAGCAGCACCATGGCGGAAGATTCCTTGGCGATATCCGTACCGCGCAGGCCCATTGCCACACCCACATCCGACTGCTTCAAAGCAGTCGCATCGTTGACCCCGTCTCCGGTCATGGCCACCACGCGCCCGGCATCCTGCAGCGCTTTCAGCACCTGCTGTTTCACCTGGGGTGTGGCACGCGCCACGATATCCACTTCCTTCATCTTTTCGATCAACTCCGGAGCGGTGATTGCTCCCATCTCGCGTGCATCCATGACCCGTACACCGATTCCGAGCGTACCTGCAATGGACTGGGCGGTCAGACCGTTATCACCGGTGATCATTACCACCCGGATGCCGGCTCCCTGGGCACGCGCAATCGCTTCGGCGGCTCCCGGACGGGGCGGGTCGATCAGCGCCAGCAACCCCAGAAAGGTCATTTCATTTTCTGCTTGATCAACCGATGCGCCTGTTGGAAGTTCCCGGCTCGCCACTCCCAGCACGTAAAAACCCTGGCCTTGCAAGTCGGTCACACGCTGACGGATGGCCTGGCAATGCGAATCCGCCAGTGCATATTCCTGCGTCCCTTCCTGGCAGCACGTGCAATGCGCCAGCACGGGGCCGGGCGCGCCTTTGGTGAAGGCGAGATTCTTTCCGTCCCTGGCATGGATGGTGGTCATCATCTTACGTTCGGAACTGAAGGGGATCTCGTTTGTGCGCGGCGAATCTTTGCGCGCCTGCTCAGGGTCCAGGCCGGCAAGCAGGGCCGCCTTTACCAACGCCGTATCGACCGGGTCGCCGTGAACATCAGAGTCCGCCCCGTTGCCAACTGTTGCCTCGTTACAAAGGATGGCCGCTCGCAGCAGTTCCAGCCCGGCGTGGTTTTCTTTAATCCCTTGAGAGAGTTCGACCATCTGTCCCCCAACGTACAGATGTTGCACTGTCATCAAGTTCTGGGTCAGTGTGCCGGTCTTGTCGGTGCAGATGGTATCCACCGAGCCGAGCGATTCGACCACCGATAACCGGCGCACCACCGCATTTCGGCGGGCCATCTGGTGGGCGCCCAGGGCCAGGGCAAAGGTCAGCACAATCGGCAGACTCTCAGGGATGGTTGCGATTGCCAGGCTGAGGGTGTTGAGCGCCACGTCAACCGGTGGTTCATGCAGGAGGAAAAGCAGGATGATAGCTACTACAGCCGCCAGGCTGGCTACAATGATAGTCATCTGGCGGGCCATCTTCTGCACCTCCACCTGGAAGGGGGTAGGACGTTCAGACATTTCGCCCAGGGTTCCGGCGATCTGGCCGACTTCGGTGGCCATGCCGGTGGAAACTGCCACTGCCTGGCCGGTCCCATGCGTGATGTATGTTGATGCGTAGACCATGCTGGTGCGCTCTGCCAGAGCTGCGTCCGGTGCAACCGGCTCGGGGGACTTATCCACCCCAATGCTTTCGCCGGTCAGCGCCAATTCATCCGTGCGCAGGCTGTGGGCCTCGATCAAGCGTGCATCCGCCGGGACTTTCTGACCATGTGTCAGTACCAGGATGTCACCCGGCACCACTTCGGCCGCGTCGATCTGCCGGGAAGTACCCGCCCGCAGGACGGTGGTCTTGAATACCAACAACCGGTCGAGGGCTTCCAACTCTTTCTGGGCGCGGAATTCTTCGAAGAAATTAAGCGCAACGCTCAGAACGATTATGCCAAGAATGAAATAGGCAGTTAGCCGGCGTCCGCTTTCCCCCGGCAGGTAGCTGACCACAAAGGCAAGGACGGCGGCAAAGAGCAGGACAAAAATGAAATAATTGACGAACTGCTTGAGTAATAAACGCCAGGGGTTGATGGGTTTCCGGCGGACGATCTCATTCCGGCCGGAGTGAGCTAAACGGTCCGCGACCTCTTTTTCGGTCAGACCTTCCAACCTAGTCCCTAGCCGGGCAAGAACATCAGAAATAACTAGAGTATGCCAAACAGGCGATGTCATCGGTCTCCTAACCACATAATAAACCTATCTTCTGCCTGGGTATCAGCAGAATGAATAAAAAACTAAATGCCTCATGCGTACCATGTTTATATTCTGATTGCCCCTCTGCATATTATTTATCGAGGGAACTCCCTTTATTCTCTCTGCTTGACATCAAATCATTAGAATCGATCATGCTTTAGAAAGTTCTTTCGATGCAAGATCCTGGTCTACACTCGAAGTTGTGCTTCGTACAATCAATCTCAGTGCGAAGGCCGCATTTTCTGATCCTGCTCTGGCCAGCTTTCCTAAAGAGTGAATTGCTTTGCTTCGTTCATTTCCAGCCTTGGAATTGCAAACAGTTAAATAGTATTCCTGTGCTTTTTCATCTTCCCAATCATCCAGATTTTCATCCATTTCCTGGTTCCTCCTGTTATAAGAATTACATCCTCCTCATCAAAGTTATGGCATTAATCGATTAACGGAGAATTAATATAACAGGATAATAATCATTTGTAAAATAGTATAATCTTATAAATATCATAGGTTAAAGGTTATGACACTCCGACACATGGAAATTTTTCTTTCCGTCTGTGATCACAAAAGCATGACCCAGGCAGCCCGTGAACTATATCTGAGCCAGCCATCCGTCAGCCAGGCAATCGCCGATCTTGAAGCTGAGTATGACGTCAGGCTGTTTGAGCGCCTGAACCATCGCCTCTACCTCACCCCTTCGGGAGAACGGCTGCAATCGTATGCCCGACACATCCTGAACCTTTCGGAGCAAGCCAAAAAGGAACTCTCCGGGCAGCAGCAGGCTGGTAATATCCGCGTCGGGGCCAGTCTCACCACAGGCACCTATCTGTTGCCAGCAGTGGTGGTTGCCTTCAACAAAAAAATGCCGGATGTGGAAGTGTTTACCCTGGTTGACAATACGAACTTGATTGAAAAATGGATCCTGGAAGACCGCATCGATCTTGGTTTGGTGGAAGGGCCGGTTTCCTCCGCCGATATCGTGATAAGGAACATTCGCGATGATCGCCTTGTGGTTATTTGTGCCCCCGGTCACCCATTAAGTCAGCAAAAGAAGGTATCCGCGGCTGATCTATCGGAGGCGAAGTTCATCATCCGTGAGGCCGGCAGTGGCACGCGTGCCATCTTCGAAAATGCCATGCGGGAAGCTGGCATGACCTGGAAAGTCGCCGGATTGTACAACAACAACGAGTCCATCAAGCACGCTGTCCGAGCAAACCTGGGCCTGGCAGTGGTTCCCTGGCTTTCTGTCGAAGAGGAAGTTAAATTGGGGCAGATCGTTTCACTCGAGGTCCGTGATCTAAAGCTGGCGCGAAAACTCAATCTGATCTACCACCGGCAGAAATTCTTCACCAGGGCTATGCAAGTGTTCATGGAGTTGTTTTATTAAAGCTCATCTTCTTGTAACCTACACTACGTATTTAAAGCATAGCGCTGCCATTTAACGATATGAAATTTGCCATCCAATCAGGATGACAAATTTTAAAAATCCAATCTCCTGCCGGGTTATGGCGTTCCGCTTTGGACCGGATAACCCGCTGCGATCCAGGCTTGCAAGCCTCCGCTTACGTAGGTAACGTTGGCAAACCCGGTTTGCGGCAGAATGGCTACTGCACTCTGGCTGCGGTGACCGGATATGCAAATAACAACGAACCCTTTATCTTTTGGCAGTTCGCTCAACCTGCTTGGCAATTGATCCAATGGGATCAAAGTGCTCTTGGAAAGGCAAAATTGATTCCATCTTTCCGGTATCGACTATCTTGAGGGTGCGATGCCCGACCGAAGCGCCTGTGGCCACTTCGATCCCATCCGCGAAGCAGCCATCTGTCTCGATAAAGACCAGGGCGGCTTTGTGAGGCATGGGCGCTTACAGTCCAATCGCTTCCAGCCCGGCCAACCCCATATATACACCCAGAATCTGGCGCGGACAGAGATGATCATGGTGGGACAAGGACAGCTTAAGAAGTACATGGATTTCCGTGGGCAAAGGACACTCTTGATTTAATTTGTAAACAAATGTAATTTGCCGTCTGAGGCGTTTTCCACGCGCAGAACGGTCAGGGCTTTGCCGGCCGGGCCGCGCACCACTTGACCCTGGAGACCAAAACGCGAACCATGGCAGGGACAGGCGAAACCGTCCGGCTGCGGATCGACCGTGCAGCCCAGGTGCGGGCAGACCAAGCTAAGAGCGGTAAAACCGCTGGCGCTGCGGATCAACAAGGCCGGAACCTGCAGCAGTACGGTGCGCGATCCCGGCGCGTAATCTGACGGCTCCCCCAGCACGAATTCGGTCGGGACGGGCGGCTGGGACTGGTAGCTCAGAAAGCGCAACAATCCTGCCAGCCCCAGCAGCCCGCTCAGGGTCAATAAACCGTTCCGGGCCAGTTTCAAAAAATCACGCCGTGAGTATTTTTCCCCGTTTTCGCTCATCTTTGCACCGAGTGGCATTGGTGGCAGGAAGCTGAACTTTGGTTATTGGGGTCCTGCAGGCAGCCCGAGCCCATGACCGGTTTGAAGGTAAAAACCTGCCCGGTGGCTTTTCCCACCAGCTGGTAGGTGCCATCCGGCAGGACTCGGGTGTTCCAAAGCGGCTCGCCCTTGTTGGTAACCAGGATGGTATCGCCCAGCTGAAGATTAACGACCGGGTTGAGCTGGGCCAGTCGGAAGGCCAGGTCGTTCGGGTCGGTCAGGGTGCGCGTCTTCGGCAGGCTGGTCAGCGTGCCATGGCAGGTCTGGCACTGGATATACTGGATATCCGCCTCGCTACTGTACAGGCTACCATCCCCCATCGCCTCGGTGCGGGTGTGACAGTCGATGCAGTCCAGCGTCCATTCGCATTTGGTGAACTGTGCTATCGGCTGGTAATAATCCTGCAGCCGGTCCGCCGGCTGGTCGGTGCGAGGCTGGAATGTCATCGTGCGCAGATCGTAGTTACCGCGGTTGTGGCAGGCATCGCACTGGGTATACGGGATGGCGGTGGTCAGCTGGTGCACCAGGGTGGCCGTTTTTGTATTCACGCTGGTCAGGTTCGCAGCCTGGGTGGGGGTATGGCAGGCCGCGCAGCCGGTGAAATGATCGTATCGCCCGCCGGACTGCGCAGGCTGCGCGGACAGGTGGCAGGTGAGACAATCCTTCCCAAAGGCTTGAACCGCTGGATTGGTTTCCACCAAAGGATTGAAAACTGCCAGGCTGGTGATGCCGCTGGTGCTTTGCGGGTCCTGCACCGCGGATGTGCCATATAATGCTTTCTGGCTGGACTGGGCGCCGAAGGTATAGCGGATGGCTGCGATGGCTCCCGCGTAGGTATCCTGGATGCTGGTGGTGGAGCGTTGAATATCATCGCTAAAGGAGGCGGCTGTGCCGCTATGACAGTTCGTCCCGCCGCAATTGGCCTGGACAACCGAATAATCCGCCGGGTTGGCGCCGCCCCGCAAGGTACTGTGGGCCAGGGTGGCATCCAGGGCCAGCGGCTCGCCGCCATGGCAAATCACGCAGCCGAAAGTCTTGACCGGGTGGGATTTGCTGATCTCCGGCAGATCGCTATGGCAGGTCAGGCAATATTCCACCTTGCCGGTCAGGGTCGGAATCAGCGCGATCGGCTTAACACGGTGGCCATCCCACCAGGCAATCCCCAGCAGGGTCAACAGCAGCAGTGCGGAAGCGATCACGATCAGTCGGCGCATAATCTTACGACATCGGCAACAATGCCAGAACCGTCAGTACCAGGATGGCGAGCAGAATGCCTACGAAAAAGACCTGTGCCAGCCGGTTGCCTTTGGGGAACCATTTACCCAGCTCCGCCTCGGACGGTTTCGGGAACACGTACGGGATCAGGGTCAAGACGAGCAGCACGGCCAACGGCACAACCACGCCCCACAGGAACGGGCTGCCCAGCTTGAGCAGCTCCTGCACCCACAGGAAGATCCAGGGTGCCCGGGCAGTGGCGGAGATGGAGGAAGCCGCCGTGATGGGCGCAGCCAGCGGAGCCGGGGCGAAGACCGACAGGATCAGCAGCGCCACGGAAGCCAGCAGCATCGCCAGCACTTCCCGCCGGACCAGCTCGAAGCGCGAGATGCGCTCCTGACTGGCACGCAGGTGCGGGGGCGGCACGGCGATCCCGCCATCCCGGCGGACGTGGAAGATGTGCCAGACCAACAGGATGCCAGCAGCCAGCATCAAGCCGAAGATGTGCCAGCTGTAGATACGGATGAGGGTGGCTGCGCCAGGCTGGGATCCGCCCACAAGGCTGCCGTACAGCAGGCCGCCAATCAGCGGGATGGACTTGAGCAGGTTCGTCCCGGCGATCAGGGCGTAATGGATGCCTTCATCCCAGCGCAGCACGTAGCCCGTGAAATCCAGCAGCACCGCCAGTACGAACAAACCCATCCCGAGCAGGTAATTGAATCGGCGTGGCGGCAGATAGGCGCCGGTGAAGATCACCCGCAGCAAGTGCAGCAAGCTGACGATCACCAGAAACTGCGCCGCCCAGAAATGCAGGTTGCGCACAAGCCCGCCGAACGGCACCAGGAAAGCCAGCGTCTGGATCGACTGGGCCGCCTGGTCCGGGGTAGGGATGTAATAGAAAACCTCCAGGATGCCGGTGATACATAGCACCAACACCAGGAAGACCGCCAGTCCACCCGCCGCCAGTGTATACCGGAAGCGCGCCTGCCGGGCAGGAATCGTGGGCGGATGGAGATGGTGGAAGAAATTGGGACGCATTTTTTAATTATATACTGAAGATAAAAACCGCCCCTTTGCCGGGAGCGGTTTTCTTGGTTCAGGGGATGGACCGCCAAAACAACAGGATCAGATCACGAGACCGTGTCGTGATGTTGCTCTGTCTCGAACACGGGCAAATACTTCACCGCCAGGCCGAAGGCCAGGATGCCGCCCGAGAAGATTCCGACCGAGACCAGCACTTCCGGCAGGGACGGGAAGTAGTGCACGTTTTTCGCCATAAAGGTCGGAATGTACGTGAGCGGGTCGGGATGCTTGACCCCGAACCAGCTCACGTCGAAGCGGTTCAGGATCATGCCCAGCAGCACCATAATGGCACCGTAGAACTGTCCCCTGGCGCTCTGACGGAATTTCCTGATCGAGAACAGCACCAGCGGGATCAGCGCACCCACCAGGATCTCAGTCCAGAAGAGCACACTCATCAGGCCGCTTGTGAAGAGCAGACCCAGGCTGTGCGCCAGGGTCAGCTGGGTGAATTTGATCACCAGGTACAAACCCAGCACGAACGGGTATGCCCGCGTCAGTTTTTCCAGCAGGTGGGTTTCCAGGCCCAGCTTGAAGTAGCGTGCGCTCAGCGTCAATTCAAAGATGATCATCGATAACCCGATCGAGATCGCCGAGACAAAGAACAGAACCGGTAATATCGGCGTCCACCAGAGCGGGAAGAGCTTGGCCGGCTGGATGATCAGTAACGAACCCAGCGAAGACTGGTGCAGGGTCGAAAGCACCACGCCCAGGATCACGAATGGCATGATGAAGCGATGGATCAGGTTTGCGAACTTTTGCCACTTGAGCCCTTCAAACAACACCGGCGCGAACTCGATCGCCAGCACGGTCAAGTAGGTCATCACACACAGGCCGATTTCCAGCAGAACCGAGGTACCGTTCATGTGAATCAGCATGTACCAGATGCGCTCCGGGTGACCAAGGTCAACCAGCAGCGCGATCACCACCATGATGTAGCCCAGGAAGGCCGTCAAAATGGATGGACGCAGCAGGGGCTTGAACTGCTTCAATTCGAAGATATACACGGTCGCGGCCATCAGGAAACCGCCGCTGCTGATGGCTACCCCGGTAAACAGGTCGAAACTGATCCAGAAAGCCCATGGATAGGAGTTGCTCAGGTTGCTAATGGCGCCGATGCCGTAAATGTACCGTACCATCGCGATCACAAAGGAGATTCCCATAAGGACAAGCAGGATCAGCGGCAGCAGGCCGATATGCAGGCGTTTGTTAATGGCGATCTGCATTTTCATTTGTCAGCCTCCTCAAGCTGTTTCGCTTTGGCTTCTTTTTCTGCCGCGATGGCTTCCTTGCGCTTGTTGAACCAGTGCACCGCCACAGCGGTACCGGATAGCACGGCTGCCCAGGAGAGGGCAAACGGAATTGTGAAGCCCATCACCTCTTCGCTGACTTCTTTGACCGCTCGCTCGGTCAAAGGTGGCAGGCCCAGCTCGGCGAACGGCACATGCGACAGGATCAGGTAGGAGGTGCCGCCGTTCTCGAACTCGCCGTAGACATGGTTAACGTACCGGTCCGGGTGGGCCTGGATGCGGGCGTGCGCTTCCGCCACCAGGTCGGCCCGTTCGCCGAAGACCAGCGCATTGGTCGGGCAGGTCGCCACGCAGGCCGGCTGCAGGCCAATATCGATGCGCTGCGGGCACATCGTGCATTTATCAATGAATGCGCCTTGCACCAGGCCTTTGTCGAAATCGAAATGCGGCACGCCGAATGGGCAAGCGTTCATGCAGTAGCGGCAGCCGATGCACTTGGTCGGGTTGTAGAGCACCGGCCCGTCGATGCGTTTGTTGTAGGCGCCCACCGGGCAGGCCGACAGGCAGTCCGGCTCGTTGCAGTGCATGCAGTGATAAACCATGCTGGCGCGCGTCAGGTTTGGGAACTGGCCTTTCAAGCCGATCCCGGACACCCAGATGCGCGTCTTGTTCATGTCGATCTTGTTTTCCACGCTGCACGCCACCATGCAGGCGCGGCAGTCAATGCAGCGTGTGGCGTCAAAAATGAAGGCTTTATGTTGGATATCGGCCATGTTATATCTTCTTTACCGTTACAAATGTCTGGCTGAGCGCCTGGCTGCCACTGACCGGGTCGGTGAAAGTCTTGTGCAGGTCAGAGTCGCAAGCGCCAACACCGTAGGCCACTTCCAGCCCCTTGGACAAGTGCCCGAACCCGGGTGTCATATAAACGCAGTCTGGGCGGATGGCCTGGGTGGCCAGCAGCTGGATCTGGATCTTGCCGACCGGGCTGGTGACTTCCACCGTGTCGCCATCGGCCATTCCCATGCTCCTGGCCGTGTCTGCGTTCATCCATAAACGCGGCGGATCGGCATATTTATGCAGGTACTGGTTGTTCTGGGTGCCCATCTGGGTGTACTGGGCAACCTTGCCGGTCAGCAGGTAGAACTCACCATCCTTTGGTGCCAGTGGTTCTTCCCAGGTTGGCAGCGCTGCGAAACCTCCGCTTGCCAGCGTGGTTGAATAAATTTCGATCTTGCCGCTGGGCGTGTTCCACTTCGGTTCAGCCTTTTCGTTGCTGGTATCGGCGGCCTCGCTGGGAAGATTTACGTAGCCTTGCTGCTTCACCTGGTCGAGTGGTACCCCCAGGGGCGCCAGTTGCTGCTTGATGTAATCTTCCTCGTCGGTATACTGGAAATAGTCGCTCAATCCCAGCCGCTGGCCCAGTTGTTTGTAGATCCACAAGGTTGATTTGCCTTCGCCCTGCGCGGCAATGACCGGCTGGCGCAGGAAAGCCTGGTTGCCGACGAGATTGAGCGGATCGTAGCGCTCCAAATAGGAGGCTTCCGGCAGCACCACGTCCGAGAACCAGGAGGTGTCGTTCATGATGATGTCGATGGTGGCAATGAAATCGAGCTTCTCGAATAATTCCAGCGTGCGGCCGCGGTCCGGCAGGGAAGAGACCGGGTTCTGGCGAGAAATGAACCAGCCATGCGCCGGGTAGGGCTGCCCGCTTAAGGCTCCTTCACGCATCTCCTGGAAGACTCCGATATCCAACGGGACAAACGGATATTTCCAGGGCACCCCGTCCAATCGCTGGGCAGTCACTCGCGGGAAAGGCGGCTGCGGTATGGAACCCAGGTCGCCGGTCTCTTCGCCGGATTCATTGAACATCGCCACGCCCCAGTTGCCAACGATGGCGTTCAAGATGGTGATGGTCCGTTCGGTCTGGAAGGAGTTGACAAAATTGGAGGTGCGCCAGCCGTTATGAGCCATGGCATAGGGCGCGGCCGCCGCGAATTCGCGCGCGATGCGCTGGATGGTCTCGGCCGGGATGCCGGTGATTCCAGCTGCCCAGGCGGGTGTGTAGCTTGCCACTGCTGCCGGCAGTTTTTCAAAGCCGGAGGTGCTCTGCGTCACGAACTGTTGGTTATACAGTCGTTCCCCCACGATCACATTCAACATGGCCAGGTGGAACGCCAGGTCGGTGCCCGGGCGGATCGGCAGCCATTCCGTGGATTTGGCAGCCGTCTTGGTGAAGCGCGGATCCAGGGTGACCACCTTGACGCCCCGGTCGATGGCCGCGCTCAAGGCGGAGGTCTCGGAGGTCGAGATGGCCTCCATCAGGTTCCGGCCGGTCAGGAGGATATACTTCAGATCATCGTATTTGCGGTCGGGCTCCTGCATGCCATAGGTGGTTAGATTGGAGACGATCATGGCGTTGAAGCACAGGCTGCGCTGCGTGCCGTAATTGGGTGAACCGAAAGCGTTCAGCAGGTTCTCGAACTGGGCCTGGCTGAGGCAGTGCGTGGTCGAAAACATCATCGCCTCGGCCCCGTAGTTCTTCTTGATCGAGAGCATGTTCTCAGCCACCATGTCGAGCGCTTCTTCCCAGGAGGCCTTGCGGAACAGGCCCTGGCCGCGCTTACCAACCCGGATCAGGGGCGTCAGCACCCGGTCGGGGTCGTAGGTGTTCATCAGGCCCGATTGACCGCGCGGGCAGAGCTTGCCATTCGAATGCGGGTGCTGCGGGTTGCCTTCCAGCTTGACCACGCGGCTGTTTTCCACTTTGGCCAGCAGGCCGCAGCGCCAGACGCACATCTCGCACATGCTTGGGATATAGCCATTGCCGGCGGCATCCAGCAAACCACTGGCACGGGCAGCTTCCGCCACCTGCGGCGGGATGAACTGTCCCAAAACGAACGCGCCTACACTCGCCCCACTTACCTTCAAGAAGTCGCGCCGTGATATCGTATTCGGCATAAAACTCTCCACAAACCCGAAAATATCATCCACTAATTCACGCTAATCTTCACTAATACCCTTTTTTTTATTTATACGCGATGATTAGTGAAGATTAGCGGATTCTTTTGTGTTCGTTACATTTGTTGCTATGTGGCAGTCACCTTGTCCCCTACGGGGATGTTTCGCAACGGTGACTGCCACATAATTATCGTGAATTTATTTATCCTGATTCTTTTCTTTGCGCTGCATGCCGGCCCGGTCGATCAAATAGAACAGCAGTAACGCCATCAGCGAAAAGGCCAGCACGGTCAGGTAGGGATTGAGGTTCCAAAGATCGGGCATGACCACATTGCCCAGTGCTGCGATCTTCGAAATTTGTGGGAATACATTCTGGTAGGTCAGACCATAGATGATTGCGCCAACTAAAAAGCCAAGCAAACCAGGGACAAGATAATCAAGTTTTCCTTCGCCGGACCCGGCGACACAGGTACCTGGTCAGTACCCGGTCAGGGCCATCCCAACCCCGAATAAGAGACCGCCGGCCAGGTTACCCACGATATAGGTGGCCGGAACAGTTGGGAAGGTTACCAGCCCGAGGCCGCGCAGGCCGTACAGACCGATCATGGCCACCACTAGAGCGGTCATCATGAACTTCAAGACCGCCATATCCGTAAATCGGAATTGATTGACGATCTTATTGTATTTTGTCAGGCCGGCTTTGTTCAATGAAAAGCCAAAGAAACCGCCCAACACCAAGGCAATCACATAATTCATGGCATCTCTCCCTGTTAGTAGCGCTTGCGATAGATGACGAGAGCCGTCAGGATGCCCGAACCGAACATCCCGGCAATGAAGAGGAATGCCGCCGGCACCAGTAACATGCCGCCCGAGATGGCCAGCCCGCTGGTACAGCCTCCGGCGATCCCGGCCGCGTATTCCAGCAGGATCGCACCGAAGAAGCCCAGCACCCAACGTTTCCAGGTCTGCGGCCCGAAGATGCGCTTCCACTGCGAATCGCTATTGGAAGCATCCTTCTTGCCCCATTTCAAGGTCTTGCTGGAGGCAGCGCCGAACATGCCGCCGAAGAATACTCCCACCAGCAGGATCACGCCCCAGGTGATGCCAGGGGGCATGACAACATTAAAATACATGTTATTAAAGGCCGTTGGCGCAATCGCCTTGCCGATCATCCCGGCCAGGTTTTCAAAAGCGCCGGATGCACCCAGGAGCTTATTGGACAATAGCACTGCCAGGACCCCCACGACCCCGAGCAGGATGCCGGCTGCATAGGGCGACCAGGTTTCCTTGCTGATTTGCTTTTTCAACCAATCCATACGCTTCTCCTTTTCTTCAAAGTATTCGTTAATCGGCATTCGTTATTCGTAATCAGGTAATGGCCCAACTTATCCTTTTGGAGTGTTATCTTCCGGAGGCGTGGGGGCTTCCTCCGACTTGATCAAATTCACGATCGAAGCAAAGAGTTCTGCGGCGGTTCCGGGTTTCGCCAGGATCTGGCGCAGGTTCTTGCGCGCCTCCGGTTTCAGTTTAGCCAGCTCCGATACCATCTCAACCACATCTGCCGGGTAGCCTGCCTGGACGGCCTTGGTCGCCTGGATCTGTTTGGTATCCTGGAAGGAGACACTCACCCAGCCTTCCCTGCGCAGCACGAAGTATCCACCGCCGAACAGCATGGCCGCGATCATGACGATCAGGATGACATTGCCTACGTTGACCGGTCCCTGTCCCAGAACGCTTTCGTTATAGCGCTGGGTATAGTCGACCATCTGCGCGGCCGGGATGGAACTTGCTGGAGCTGCTGCTACCGCAGCCGGGGCGGCAGGTGTCGTGGAGGCGGCCGGTTGGGAGGCGGCCTGGGTTGGCGCGGCGCTGCTCGAACTAATCGTCACTCCCAGAGTGGTGGCATACACCTGCGCCTTGGCCTGGTAATCTGCCGCGTGGCAGCTCTTGCAACTGGCGGCAATATCCTTCAGCGGGTCCACCATTCCGGCATGCGCAGCGGTCTCATCGGTGGCGGTGTTGTTACCGGCATGACACAGGTAACAGAAATCGCCAAATGCGTGCGAAGTATGCCAGGCTGTCCCGTCATTATTGACCGGGTCCTTGGCCTGCGTCTCGTGGCAGTTCTTGCAGGAGGAGGCCTGGGAACCGCACTGGGCACTGACCGGCTGGGCCGGTAACAACAGGAATATCCCCATCGTGATCAAGAGAACCAACCCCGTCCCCATTAGATATAAGGGAAGTCTTTTCAACCGCATGCCTGCCTCCTCAAAAAAGTGTTCTTCCAGAATAAACGAAATTTAAAGAAAAGACGCAATTTGGATGTGTGCGGCAAAGCAGCACACATCCAAATTGTTACCTTCTTAAGCTACTTCGACAAGGCTGGCGCGTTTCTGGATGCTGTCGCGCATGATGCTGCGCAGGATATCTAGGGCGTCGATCACCCGTGCATCGGCCAGGCTGTATTGCACCATCATGCCCTGCCGTGTCGCGGTCACCAGCCCCCGGTCGCGCAGGTTCTTGAGATGCCGCGAGATGGTCGGTTGGGGCTGGCCCAACTCCTGGGTTAACTCGGTCACGTTGCGTGGCCCCTCCGCCAGCGCATACAGCAGGATCAGGCGGGTCGAATCGGCCAGCGCTGAGCAAAAATCGGCATGGAGTTGGGTTATTTCTTGAACAAGCGTGTTTGATATCATAATAAATAACCTTATTCGGATAGGCGCATATATTCATGTTCATGATACGCTTGTGAAAGGATGTACAAAAGTGCCTGGCGTCATATTAATATTTGATTAATGTCACATTTATGTGTACAGTTGATTTCCCCTTCCTCTGGCTCTTTCCCGTTCTTTGTTTTAGTGTCTTTTTAAAAATTCAGGAAAATGTCGCATTTTGAGTGTGTTCGGTCGCGTAGCATACCAGAAGCGTACGGAGCCGCGCACCCTCAAAATACGGTTCTTCTATAATTATCGGATGGTTAGTTATTACATGAAGCCTACTTGCGGCTTGGTTCTTGTTTTTTATCGTTTAATCTTTTTTCCTTTATTTATATATTTTCCCCTGTATATCTTCTCAAGGAGGCCGGATTCACCCGTGCAGTCACCATGAACTGTAAGAGCTTATATAAAATAATACTGCGTGCACAATCGGTTTACTTGCGGAAGCAGCGCGCGGACATTCCATGCAAAGCAGATAAATGCCAATCCGGCCGAAATCAGCAGGGCAATCAGCTTGAAGTAAAAGGAATTCGTTTTCATGAATTACGCCTTACGGAAATCGCACCAGCCATTGCGGGTATCGGTGCGGATATCGAACTCCGGCACGTATGGTTTGATATCCAGGAGCGGTGTGCCATTCAGCATATCCACTCCTTCGATCTCCAGAATATTATTGTTTAGCGTTAACAATCGCACCACTGATAGCCCGTTTGGGTTCGGCCGGTAGGGATAGCGAGTGGAAAAAAGCCCGCGCAGTTGATCATCGAGGAAAGGCCTGGCAAGCAAGGAATAACCCGAGGATTCATGAAAAACGTACAACAGGATGATATGGGAGAAGCCTTCGAGGTACTGCAAGCCTTCGGCGAATTCCCGGTATACTTCCACATATCCTTTTGTCTGGGAGCGGGATGCCTGGATAGGCATACCATTCCGTACAATATTGGGAGAATGAATGATGCCGGTCGTTTTCATACTGAATTCCATATTGATTGTCTTCACTGCTTACATCCCATTTATGAACGCAATGTGGCAATCAATCGTTTCGGGAAAAGGAGTGCATCCAACGCTGACAGGATGTCTGGCATGACCACGTCAGCGGCCGAAAGAGTCTCGAAAGCGGCGCCTTCCCTTTGTATAACTGCGATTCCCAGTGTGGCGGCTTCCAGCATCAGCCGGTCGTTGCGGCCATTCCCAATTGCCGCAACCTGATTCCTGCCCAGATTATCAACGTAGGCCAACTTGGCCTGTGCCTGTTCCTCGACCGGCAGGATTACCAGTTCGCTAGGCAGCCCATCTAACTGGTCTCTGGCTATGCCGAACGTGTCTGCTGTAATTACATGCAGACGCAGCTGTCCTGCCAGGCCTTCCAGGCGTGGCCGGACGCCCTCCAGCAGGAGGCCATCCTGTGCCAGCGTACCGTTGTAATCCATCACCAGGTGCTGGATGTGCAGGCTGCGGTAGCCAGGGATAATGATTTCAATCATGGTTTGCTTTTTTGAGCATCAAAACCAATCGGAGAGGCACTGCCTGGCAGATACAAATATCAGTACCATTAATGCAGACGTTCGATATGATCCTCGATCTGGCCGTTTATATAGGCCAGCACAGCCTCATCAATGGTAACAATATCTGTCACTACTGGCTGGATACCCGCTACTTTTATACTCTCATAGGCACCCATGCCCATGCCCCGGCATAACAAGGCTTTGCAGTCCAAAATGGCCTGGGCCATCTGGATATGCCTGTCATGCGAGGCGGGATCCATGCCATGTGGTTGCCCAGGGATGTCGGCCGCGTGGGGTTCACTGCCAAATTGCGCATGGCCGAGCTTATCGCGCATTTCACGTCCAACGATCTGCCCATTTTCAACTGTGGCGACCAGGTAATACCGTGCACGTCCGAAGTGCTGGCTGATGGTTTTCCCATCATCAGTGATGACTGCAATTTTCATAATATTCTCCATACACCTAAATGATTGGGCGACGCGCACCCAGTGGATAAAACAAGATGATGAGTGCCGATGATCATGTCCTACGTAGAAAAATGCCGTTCTGTTGGATTATCGTGTTCATCCATTGGACAAAGAACCAACAGGGTGCGGGAGGAAGTGTCATCCGGATTCTTCCAGTGATGCGGTAGGTAAGCATCAAACAGCAAGCTGTCACCCGGTTCGAGTAGATAGGTCTCAGTATCTACGCTATAGGCAATTCGTCCTTCCAGACAATACACAAATTCCCGCCCGGTGTGAACAATCGGGGTCTTTCCACTATCCGCCTTCGGGGCAAGCGAGACAATGAGCGGCTCGGCGCCTAAACGCGACATCCCTGCTCCCAGGTCCTCCATGTAACCATGAGTGAATGCAGCCCTCGGATGAGCCCCATCTTTCTGGAAGACGACCTTTTTTTTGCCCTGGTCAGTCTCGAAGAAAGCCGAGATGGACACTTGCAATGTCTGTGCCAGTTGCTGAAGCGTGCTCACGCTGGGGGATGTGCGCTGGTTTTCGATCAGACTAAGGGTATTGACATTCAAGCCGCTTTTTTCTGCCAGGGCACGCATGGAAAGACCACGCCCGACGCGCAGTTCTCGCAGCCGACAACCTACATTAATTTCATTGACAGGGTTACTCATTGAAACTGGTTCGGTCGGATATGATTGTTTGGTCATAAGAACATCCGGTTCATAGTTTATAACCAATATTATAGTACATAATAACAAGAAATATGAAAATTAAACCTATTATAATAGTTGATGGTTTATAAGAACTGGAATGGCTATTCTATTCAAGGCGTAAGTGTTTCTATTCACGGGATGGTTCTTGACATTCTCTGGATTGGGAGCATCGGGGATCGAAATAAGAGCCCTTGGCAATTGTCAAGAGCTCTTCTGAATTGCATCCATCAAGGATAAGGGATGTGTCGCTAAATTACTTTCCGGCGCGGATCTTCGGGCCGCTCATGGGAGCGCCAAAAAGCGGGGCAAAGACGCAGAAGTCGAACAGGCCGGCCAGAAGCGGTACAAGACCGACGATTGCCACAATGATGCCACCCACACCGTGGATGACCAGCAGGCCCAGGGCCACGAGGACAATGCCTGCCACGATCCGGGTAATGCGGCCAGCCGGGGAAGCCATAAACTTTACGAAGGGGTTCATTTTATATCTCCTATTTAGTTTGAATTGATTTGTACCCCTAGTATAGGAGCATAGGTTGATCTTGTCTGTGACAAAGTCACATAACTGATCGGTCTTGTAAAGCCTCCCTTTCCAGTATCTTGATGTTTCCGCGAGATACTTGGATAATTCCAAGTGAGGAGAAATCTTCCAGGATGCGGCTTATAACCTCCCGCGAACTGCCAAGTTCAGCAGCAATCTCGTGATGGGTGATATGAATTAGATCGGATCTGAGGCTACGGTCGATTAATAGGGTTGCTAGCCGGGTATCCATACGACGGAAGGCAATCTCCTCAACGATCGCCATAACAGAAGAAAGCCGTTGGGAGAGCAGATCGAAGACAAACTCCCGCCAAAGATCATAGCGCCGGACCCAATCCCGGAATGTATCCGCCGGGATCATCACCAACTCAGCTTCCTTCTCCACTGTGGCGACTGCGGGAAAATTCTTCTGGCTCAGGATGGCATTGGCGGTCAGGATACACGATTCTCCATTCCCAAAACGATATAAGGTGATTTCCCGTCCCGTTTCGCCGATTTTGTAAACACGGACAACACCCGAGATCAAAAGCGCAATTGCATCAACGTGGTCACCTTCGATGAAGACATCTTGACCCTTGGGGATTCGCATGAAGATGGCAGCCTGCTGAAATTCATGCAGCAGTTCCTGGTCAGCGTGCCCAAGGATGGGCAATGCCTGGACGATTCGTTCGAACTGTTCTGTATTGATCATTTGATTCATTCCCAACATCAAAGCCATCTCAATAATACCTTGAGCCGCATAATGATACAAGCAAATTGATGGTTTCAGGGTGCTCACCGGCAGCCCACTTTCCTGAAGTTGTGGAAAGGTCGGCTGGTGGGCAAATACCCAAGATTTCCGAATTGGCGCACACGCATCGGGAGACCAACCGCGTCTTTAAGATGTATTTTTTGGCAGTTAGGAGCATCAAAACTGCTCGGACAAGTCCCCTTATGCAAACAGGTTTATGCAAACCCTTGACAACTCCAAGTTATATCGTAAAATTACGATATATGGTAACCATATCTCCGCAAGTTCTCACCCTCGAAAAGCAACGCCTGGCTAAAATGCTAAAGGCGCTGGGCAACCCGGTGCGCTTCCAGATCGTCGAGTTCCTGGCCCACAACCAGACCTGTATCACCAACGACATCGTGAAGAACACGCCGCTGGCCCAATCGACCATCAGCCAGCATCTGAAAGTGCTGCGCGAGGCAGGCTTGATTCAGGGCGAGCTGGAAGGCCCCGCCACCTGCTACTGCCTCGACCCGGAAGGGTTTCGCTGGCTCAAGGAGCATCTCGACGGCTGGCTCTCGGATTACGAGCCGTGCTGTCCGCCGGCGCTCAAGCAGGCAAAATAAGCTGCACACGCTTTCGTGTGCAGCTATTTTTAGATATTTATTATCGTATTTTTACGATAAAGGAGACTAAAATGGCCACCAACAATCCATCTGCAGCCTATTTTGAAAAAGTCGCCGGACAATGGGACGAATTGCGGACCGGCTACTTCACCGAAGCCGTACGCACGGCCGCCATCCAGAAAGCCTACCTGCACCCGGAGATGGCCGTCGCGGACGTTGGCGCCGGCACCGGTTTCGTCGCCGCCGGGCTGGCTCAGTTGGTGAAGCACATCCACGTATTGGATGGCTCGCCGGAGATGCTGGATGTAGCAAGAAAAAACCTGAAGCAGTTCGAGAACGTCGAATTCCACCTGGCGGACGGACTGGCATTGCCCCTACCGGAGAACAGCCTGGACGCGGCTTTTGCCAACATGTACCTGCATCACTGTCCCGACCCGCTGGCGGCCATCCGGGAGATGGTGCGCATCCTGCGGCCGGGCGGGCGCCTGATCATCACCGATATGGACACGCACACGCATGAGTGGCTCAAGACGGAAATGGCGGATGTCTGGCTGGGCTTCGAACGCAACCAGATCCGGGAGTGGTTCGAACTGGCCGACCTGGTGAATGTGGTGGTGGACTGCACCGGGCAGAGCTGCCAGAGTGACTGCAAGAGCGGCGAGGGCGAACATGCCAATATCAGCATCTTCGTGGCGGCCGGGACGAAACGCGTCAGCGCACACGAGTCCGTGCAGGCTAGTTACGCCGCCCAGGCGCTGGGAGCGGGCTGTGGCTGTAGCGATTCGAGCTGCTGTGCACCGGGTGTGATTTCATTGGACGAACTCGGCACGGTGGCCTGGAATAGCGGCTATTCCCCAACCGAGAAAGCGGAAATACCATCTGAAGCAGCAGAGATCAGCTTGGGCTGCGGCAACCCGCTTGCAATGGCCGGCCTGCAACCCGGCGAGACCGTGCTGGATATCGGCTCGGGCGGCGGTATCGATGTATTTCTGGCGGCCAAGCGCGTCGGGCCGACTGGCTTCGTCTACGGCATCGACATGACCCCGGCCATGCTGCAGCGGGCAAGGGAAGCGGCCAAAAAAGGCGGCTACACCAACGTGATGTTCCGGCACGGCTACGCCGAGAAGATTCCGCTCGAAGATGGGACGGTGGACGCGGTGATCTCGAACTGCGTGATCAACCTGACTGAGGACAAGGGTAAGGTCTTCCAGGAAGCCTTCCGGGTGCTGGGAACCGGCGGGCGGCTGGAAGTGAATGATATGGTTTTCGGCGGGGCAGTGCTGCCGGAAGTGCGCGCTTCCGCGGCCGGTTGGTCGGAGTGCGTTTCGGGGGCGCTTCCGGAACAGGAATACGTGGACCTGGTCAAGCAGGCCGGGTTCGTGGATGTCAGCGTACGGCGTAGCACCAGCGGCGGGATGGCCGCCGGCGTGCCGGTCTATTCTGTTCAGGTTTCAGCCAAAAAACAATAAGGAGAATTGATAATGGATAAACATCGCGTTCTTTTTCTTTGCACGGGTAATTCCGCCCGGAGCCAGATGGCGGAAGCCTTCCTGCGAAAATACGGTGCAGACCGCTTCGAGGCATACAGCGCCGGTCTGGAACCAAAAGAGATAAATCCGCTCACCATCCAGGTCATGCAGGAAGCCGGCATTGACATCTCCGGCCAACACTCCAAGGGCATCGGCGAATATATGGGAAAGGTGCTCTTCCAGTATCTCATCACGGTTTGTGACGAGGCGGAGAAGAACTGCCCGAGAACCTGGCCGGGCGTCAATCAGCGAATGCACTGGTCTTTCGAGGATCCGGCTAAATTCGAAGGCAGCCAGGAGCAGAAGCTGGCCAAATTCCGTGAGGTGCGCGACCTGATCGAGCAGAGAATCCTCGCCTGGCTGGATACTTTACCCAAGGCAGCCTGAACCCGGCGATCGAGGTTGAATGAAAAAGAAAGTACTATTCCTTTGCACCGGGAATTCCTGCCGGTCACAGTTGGCCGAAGCGATCATCAATGCCCGCCTTGGCAACTCCTGGCAGGCCTTTAGCGCCGGATCCAAACCGGCCGGCTTCATTCCTTCCCAGACCCTGGCCGCTCTGGAAGAGATCGGCATCCACCATGCCAGTTACTCCAAATCAATGGATGAGTTCCGTGGCCAGGATTTCGACCTGGTGGTCACCGTTTGTGATTCCGCCGCAGAAGAGTGCCCGGTCTGGCTGGGAAAAGGGAAACAGATCCACCATAGCTTTCCCGACCCGGCCAAAGCTCAGGGCACGGATGATGAAGTGATGCAAGCCTTCCGCAGCGTGCGGGATGATATCGAACGGGAAATGCTCAAACTTCTTGCCCAATATACCTAATGGAGACCTGCATGATTAAAGAGACTACCGCCCCCAAAAGACTATCCTTCCTGGACCATTTCCTGACATTGTGGATCTTCCTGGCCATGGCAATTGGTGTGGGGATTGGTTTTCTCTTTCCGGCTGCAGTGCAAACTTTCAATACGACCGTCTCGGTGGGAACAACCAATATTCCCATCGCCATTGGCTTGATCCTGATGATGTTCCCCCCACTGGCCAAAGTCCATTATGAAGAGCTGGGCGATGTGTTCCGCAACTGGAAGATCCTGGGTCTTTCGCTGGTGCAAAACTGGATCATCGGTCCGATCCTGATGTTCGCCCTGGCGGTCATTTTCCTGCGCGGCTACCCGGAATACATGACCGGGCTGATCCTGATCGGCCTGGCGCGCTGCATTGCCATGGTGATCGTCTGGAACGAGCTGGCGCACGGCGACAGCGAATACGCAGCTGGATTGGTGGCTTTCAACAGCATTTTCCAAGTGCTGTTCTATAGCATCTACGCCTACGTGTTCATCACCGTTCTTCCGACCTGGTTCGGGTTGTCCGGCAGCATCGTCAACATTACCATCAGCCAGATCGCCAAAACAGTCTTCTTTTACCTGGGCATCCCATTCATAACCGGTTTCCTGACACACTTTTTCCTTGTGCGCATCAAGGGCAGAGATTGGTATTACAAGGTATTTATACCAAAGATCAGCCCTCTGACGCTGGTGGCCCTGCTCTTCACCATCGTGGTAATGTTCTCGTTGAAGGGCCAATACATCATCCAGTTGCCGCTGGATGTGGTGCGGATTGCCATCCCGCTGCTGATCTATTTCGTGATCATGTTCCTGGTCAGTTTCTTGATGGGCAGGGCGGTTGGGGCAGACTACTCGAAAACCGCCACGCTATCTTTCACGGCAGCAAGTAACAATTTTGAGCTTGCAATTGCCGTGGCGGTGGGGATATTTGGCATCAACAGCGGCGCGGCTTTCGCGGCGGTGATCGGTCCGCTGATCGAAGTGCCGGCCATGATCGGGTTGGTCAACATGGCATTCTGGCTTCAGAAATGGCTGTTCCGGGAGGAAGTCAGCTCTGCCCCGGAACTGGTGGCTGCGGCCCAGGAAGCTTGCCCACCAAACGAGCAATTAATCAAATAAATAAGGATGCGATATTCACCCTCTCAACTTAGTATTATCCGCATCTACAACCCCCCTAGGAGCAAACAAAAATCCTCTATCACAGCGGATTTTTGTGTTGCCTCATCCAAACGGAGTACCACATTTTGAGTGGAACCGATCAAGCATTCTGCAGGCTCATTGGGAATTGCCGGGAAAAAGGCACATATGGGGGTCATCCGGCATACAGCCGGTAGCCTTCCAGGTCGAGGTAAATACGCTGGAAAAGGTGCTCCCGGTTGAACAAATCATAGCAGCGTCGTTTCAGCACCTTGAGCTTGTTGTTGAAGCCTTCCACGAAGCCGCTGTTCTCACGCTGCACGAAATAATTAGTGATCTCTTCCCACCAGTTCTCCAGGGTGTTCAGGAAGTCATTGAAGCATTTCAATTCACTGCGCTTGACCCGTTTGATCCAACTGCGGATCTTTTGCTGGGCCTCCGATTTGGCCAGTGATTGTTCAAAGATCTCGGTCAACTGCTCACGCAAGTTATAGGCCAATTTTAGTTTAGGCGCATGGCCAAACAAGCATTTCAGCGCCTGGCACTCCTCCGGATTCAATTCGCCGGGCTTTTTCCGGAAAGCCCACATGCTTCCTTTCAACCGCTGATACTCTTCTTCGGTCAGTTCGCTTCGCAAACGTTTGAGTTCCTGCTTGCGCATATTATCGGCAGCGGCATGGTAGCTCTTGGCGACATGAAAACGGTCGATCACGATCCGGACTTGCTTCAATTCTTCCCGCACCGCTTCCGTGTAGCCTTCCCACATATCACAGCACACCGTATGGATCGTCTGGGACAAACGCTCGGGGATCGACCGCAGAAATTCAATCACGCTGTCCTTCTGGCGGTCCACTAATACCCCCAGGATCACCAGACGCCCATCCGCCAGTTGCGCCGTCACGATCGTCACAAAGTCCCGGTGCCCTTTCTTGAGCGCAATCTCATCCAATCCCAGTATCCCTATTTCCAGGTACTGTGACCAATCCACCCTTGCACTGATGCGCCGTTCCAAGGCACCCAACACCTGGTCATAGGCGATCCGCTCTTTCTGGCTCACATCTTCCACCGTCCCATTCACCAACTGCAATAGCAGATGATCATCGTAGCTGATCGTGTGCGCACTGTTTTTGTCCCGCCAATCCAGCTGCTCGGTCGTCGTCGGTTTTCCTTTACACTCCTGACATTCATATCGCTTCGGACGGTAGCGCAGATAGGTCGGCCGCCCGAATACCGGTAAATGCCGTACTACCACCCAATCCTCTTGTCCATGTAGCTTGCTGATCCAGCGCCCACAGCGACTACACTTCGTCCCCTGTTTGGTACTCTCTACGGTCACGATCAGTTCGCCGCGCACATTCATCTCCGTTTTCAGCACACGTACATCCGGTATGCCCAAGGGTACCGTAACGTTATCCGACGACATCCTCGCTCTTGCTCCTTTTCTTCTACCCATTTCTCAACATTCTACCCCCATATCTGGCGGGTATCCCGGCAACTCCCCAAGAGCCATAGTATTTCTGGCGTGGAATTCGGATATATAATATATATACGATACACACACATTTTTTCATATGAGGAGGATGCACCATGAAAACGAAATTAATTGCCGTTGTAACGATGCTGGTAATGGCGGTTCTGGCATGTGGAGTGCCCGCTGGCGGCGGGGCAAAACCGACCGTCACGATCGCGCCGATTGCCACTGTCCCGGCGACCCAACCTCCCGCTACGATCCCGGCGACCCAACCTCCCGCCACGGTCGCGCCCCAATCCAACAGCACCGCCCAATCGGGCAGCGTCCTTTTCCATGACGATTTTTCCAATCCCAGCAGCGGGTGGGACCAGACTACGAATTCAGATGGCAGCACGGATTACGCCAACGGGGGCTATCGCATCCTGGTCAATACGGCCAACCTGGTCGTCTGGGCCAACCCTAACCAGACTCTTCCGAATGATGTCCGTATCGAAGTGGATGCCGCCAAGTCCGCTGGACCCGACGCCAATGGCTTTGGCGTGATCTGCCGGTATACTGATAAAGACAATTTCTACAAGTTCATAATTACCAGCGATGGTTATGCCGGCATTTCTAAATTAATAAATGGCAATGTCACCGTCATCTCCTCGCCTGACGGTAAAATTCAAACAGTCAACAATATCAATAAGGGCGCGGCTTCCAACCATATTCGCGCCGATTGTATCGGGAGTACCCTGACGTTATATGTGAACGGCAACCAGGTTGCCACGGCCAACGATTCCAGCCTGTCGGGCGGCGACACCGGCTTGTTCGCCCAGACCTATGATACCGGCGGTGTTGATATCCTGTTCCATGATTTCAACGTGTACGCCCCATAGTCAGATCCTGCCGTAACGCTGGCCTTCTGGAGCCCCCTGCCTTATCCCCAGCGGGCTCCTGTTTCGTTTTTTGGAACCCTTCCCCTCTTTACTGGCATGTAGATCTCCTAATTTAGTGTGGATACCTTGGCGGTCTTACGAAAGGGTTTCGGGGATCTGGCGACTTTTTTTCCTCGCGAAATGGAGTTTATGCTATCACGCGGCCAATCCCCCATGAGACTATTAAACTCTTTGACAATTTACCTGCCATTTAAAACCGCTTTTGTTTGCAAAAACAAGCCCAAAATCGCATAATTCAACCCCCTTTCGTGGAGGATCAATTCCAGCAAAGTGCATTTCGAAAGCCCGGCCTGCCTCGCTCCCGTTACCCGCCTCTGTACAAAACATCCTAAAATGCTTGAATTATGCCGTAAAATGTTTTAATCGGCATTCGTAGCCAGGAATTCGTTCTTGCCTCCGGAATTGATCCTCGTTGTTTTGTACCAACCATCGCGCGACCCCAAAAAAACGGTCTGTTCTTTCGGACAGGCTGTTTTCATCCTTCCTGATTACCTGATTACCTTTTCCGCTCATTCTTAGTCTCTCTTTTCTGCTCTCTACTCTCTTTTACCCCACCTTGTACTATAATCACCACATCATTCATTGGTTTTTTCTGGCAACCCAGGAGGTCATTTATGTCCTTCACACCCAATTACATCTCCCAGCGCGACCCGCGCTGGGCCAGCGAGAAACTCGGTTTTGACACAACCGTTACCATCGGCACGGATGGCTGTACGCTCACCTGCCTGACCATGCTGGTGAATGGGTACGGCTTTAGCGAAACGCCCTCCACACTGAACAAGAAACTCAAGGATATGGGCAGCGGGGTTGGTTTTCTCGGCAGCCTGATCGTCTGGCCCGGGCTGACCCAGGCCTTCCCAAAGATCGTCTTTGACCACATCATCATCTGTCGTGACCAGCCCGCCCCAATCAGTGATATTAACGCTTCAATCGATTCCGGCCAGCCGCTTGTCATTGAAATCGACGAGTCGCCTGCCGCTGGCCTGCAAAACCACTGGGTGGTCATCTATGCACTACAAGGCAACGATTACCTGATGCTCGATCCCTGGCCTCAGCCCGCCGATCATGCTCCGGTAACCTTGTCTTCCCGTTACGGCTTTGGCAGACCCCTCAGCGAATTCATCACAGCGGTGGCCTGGTACGATGCCGGCGGCACCCCTGCGCCTGCCCCCTCTCCGGCTCCCGCTCCGGTGCCTGCTCCCGACCCGGCTCCCGGGACCGGTCTGTACGTACGCGTCCAGGCTGCCGTAACCGCTGGCCTGACCCTGCGTTCCGCCCCGACGACCTCCGCAACTGCCGTTGCTCTGGAACCGCCTACCACGCTGCTCCATTGTAATGAACCCGATGCCGTGGCGATTGCAAAGATTGGCGTCATGGATCAGTGGCTGCAGGTCAGCGATCCGGGCGGGCTGAATGGCTACGTGGCCGCCTGGTATGTCGATCGCGTGCCCGGGACATCATCCGTCCCGGCCCCAATCCCGGCCCCAATCCCCACCCCCACGCCGCCAGCTCCTACTCCCGCACCCGCTCCAACCCCTGCGCCGGCAGCCCTGACGGTATATGTCCTGCAAAGCATCGGGGCAGTTGGCTTGCGCTTGCGCGACCAGCCCGATACCAATGCCAACACCCTGTCAATCCTTTCCGCCGGCCAGGCATTAACCGTGCTTGAACCGGTCAGTCAGGCCATCCCGAAAATTGGGGTGACCAACCAGTGGCTCAATGTGGATGACGGGAATGGCCATACCGGTTATGTAGCTGCCTGGTACGTGGAAACCAGTTCGACTCCCACACCCACGCCGCCGCCAGCCTCCACCACGCTGACGGTACTCGTCTCCAGCCAGGCCAGCGCCGGGCTGCGCCTGCGTGATCAGCCAAACGCCAATGCCGTCATTCTCAAAGTCCTGATGCCGGGCACTCCCCTGACCGTGCTTGAGCCTGCCAGCACCGCCCGTCCCAAGATTGGCGTCACCAATCAATGGCTGAACGTTCAGGAGCCAGGCGGAACAACCGGCTACGTAGCCGCCTGGTATGTAACCGGATAAGGAACTCCTGTGGATACCATTACCCGTCAAAGTGTGCTCGACCTGTTGGTCGGAGATTGGGCCGATTATGTTCCGCACTTCCAGGCTCTTTCGCCCGCCGCACAGGCCGTCTTCCTGCAACAGCAAGGCTATAAACGGCTGGCGGACCTGCTCGCCCATATTGTCGCCTGGTGGCAGATCGGGATGGATTCCATCCAGCGCTACCAGATTGACCCGGCTGCCCGGCAACCAGAGATTGACATCGACAAATTCAATGCCCAGGCCGTGGAGCAGGTCCGCAACGTTTCAGAGATCGGGGAAATCCGGGCCTTCGAAGAGGTCCGGCGCAAATTCATCGACTTCACCAGGAAGCTCTCCGATGATGATTTCAAGGATGAGCGCATCCTAACCCAATATAAATGGGAGCTGGTCAACCACCTGGAAGACCACCGGATCAAATAAGTCGCCAATGCAATTCGAAGTGACCGAAGCCTGGCGGGCTGCTTTCCCGGGTGCACATGCCGGCGTACTGGTGATGCGGAACGTGCGCAATCCCGCCAGCCACCCCGACCTGGATCGCTGCAAGGAAGCCCTAATCGGGGATTTGCGTTCACGCTACGGCGCTCTAGACCGCAGCCAGTTGCTGGCCTTGCCAGCATTGTACGCCTTGCAGGTCTACGACACCTACTACAAACGCTTCAAAAAAACCTATCACGTGCAGCTCCAGCTTGAGTCGATTGTGTTTAAGAGCAAATCCATCCCCAGTGTGGCGGCCCTGGTGGAAGCTATGTTCATGGCCGAAATCAAGAATATGCTTCTCACCGCCGGGCATGACCTGGAAAGCCTGCAGATGCCCATCCGACTGGATGTTACCAGTGGTGACGAAACATATACGCTCATGCGTGGCCAGCCTCAGCAGGTCAAGCCGGGCGATATGATCATCTCGGATGGCAAAGGCATCATGTCCAATATCATCTATGGGCCGGACCAGCGCACCCAGATCCAACCCGCCACATGCAATGTGCTCTACACCACCTATGCCCCGGCTGGCATCGCTCAAGATAGCCTGACCCGCCATTTGCAGGATATCGAAAGCTACGTAAGCATGTTCTCTCCACAGGCCAGCACGGAGCTGCTGCAGGTTTTCGGCTGAGTTCCCGCTCTTGTGATAAACTTTGCCCCATTATGGAATCAAATGGCTGTACCAGTATCGTGGTCAAGCTGGGCACCTCCACCCTTACGGCGGGGACGTCCTATCTTTCGCCAGCGCGCATGGTCGACTTGGTTCGCCAGCTGGCCCAGTTACACAATCAGGGCTGCAAGGTGGTGCTGGTCTCTTCGGGCGCCATGGCTGCAGGTCGCGAGCGTCTGGCCTTTCCCCAACTGCCCAAGGCTACCCCTGCCAAACAGATGCTCTCCGCCATTGGCCAACCCCGCCTGATGGCCTTATACGAGCAGTTGTTTGACATCTACAAATTGACGGTTGCACAGGTTTTGCTTACCCGCACCGACCTGGCCGATCGTTCCCGGTATCTCAATTCCCGTAACACCCTCTCCGCGCTTTTGTCACAGCGCGTCATCCCCATCATCAACGAAAATGACACCGTCGCCACCGAAGAAATCCGCCTCGGCGATAACGACAATTTATCCGCGCTGGTGGCCAACCTGATCGAAGCCGACTTGCTGGTGATGCTGACTGACCAGCCCGGACTTTTCACGGCCGATCCGCGCTCTGACACATCGGCCGAACTGATTCACGATATCGACACCCCATCCATCCCGCAATCCGTTTGGGATGCGGTCGGAGGCACGGCCACGAAATTGGGAACAGGTGGCATGCTCACCAAGCTCCAGGCAGCCGACCTGGCCAGGCGCTCCGGAACCACGGTCGTGATTGCCGCCGGTGATGAAGAAAACGTGCTGACCCGCCTGGTAGCCGGTGAAAAACTGGGCACACGCTTTTCCGCCCTGGCAACCACCCTGGAAGGCCGCAAACGCTATATCCTGGCCGGCGGGAACCGCCTCGCCGGGGTGCTGGAAGTGGATGCCGGCGCGACCCGGGCGTTGCGCAAAGGCAGCAGCCTGTTGCCAGTGGGTGTCAAGCGGGTGGCCGGCGCATTCGACTGCGGCGATACCGTCAAGGTGGTCGATTCTTCCGGTAAAGAGATTGCGCGCGGCCTGGTGAATTACAGCGCCGCCGATCTTGCCTTGATTGCCGGGAAGCAATCCAAGGATATCGAAGCCATCCTGGGTGCCGATTATGACGACGAGGTCATCCATCGCAACAACCTGGTCTTGCTATAGTTTTTGGAGGCCCAACCGCTTAAAAAAATTCAAACACAAAGTTCACGAAGGTGACCAAGGGAAGAATAAGGAATCAAAGCACTTTCTTTCCTTTGTTACCTTGGTGCCCTTTGCCTGCACTGTGCCGCAGGCACACGTGTGTTTAGGTTCTTCCTAAGAATTTCAGGAGAGCCTGATTGGAGAAACCATGTTAACTGAAATGGGAAAACAGGCCCGCCAGGCCGCCCAAAGCCTGGCCCGTGCGGGAACAAACCAAAAGAATGCTGTCCTGACATCTCTGGCGGAACAGCTACTGGCTCAATCCACCCTGATCCTGGCCGCCAACGCGCAGGATGTGGCCGAAAGCCAGAAAGCCGGCTTGTCCCCGGCCATGCTGGATCGTCTTACCTTGAACCCGGCCCGCCTGCAAGGGATTGTTTCCGAGCTGCGCCAGACGATTGCCCTGCCCGACCCGGTGCGGGAAACTTTCGAGCCAACCAGCCTTCCGAATGGGCTGAAAATCCATAAACAGCGCGTGCCATTGGGCGTCATCGGGGTTATTTATGAAGCGCGCCCCAACGTAACGGTGGATGTGGCCGGCCTGGCTTTGAAATCCGGCAACGCCGTCATCCTGCGCGGCGGGAGCGAAACCCTGCGCACCAACCAGGCGCTGGTGACGGTCATCCGCTCCTCGCTGGCAGAGCAAGGCCTCCCGCCGGACTCGGTCCAGTTCATCGACAGCCCCGACCGCGGCCTGGTGCTCGAGCTGCTGCAACTGCGCGACTACGTGGATATCATCATCCCGCGTGGCGGCGCAGGGCTGCACAGCTTCTGCCGGGAAAACAGCCGCATCCCGGTCATCACCGGCGGAGTGGGCATCTGTCACATTTTCGTGGACGAGAGCGCCGACCTGACGGCGGCCTTGCCGGTCATCCACAACGCCAAGACCCAGCGCCCGTCCGTCTGCAACGCCCTCGACACCGTGCTGGTCCACCGTAGCGTGGCAGCCGCCTTCCTGCCGCACCTGGTGGAATACCTTGGCAGGGATGGTGTCACCTTCCGGGCGGATGAACCTGCACAGCAATACCTGCGGGCGGCGGGCGGCGGCCAGCTTCCGGCCTTCGTTCTGCCGGCCGGTCCGCAGGATTTTGACACCGAGTGGATGTCGCTGGTGCTGGGGCTGAAAGTGGTCGACAGCCTGGAGGAAGCCATCCGGCACACCAACGCGCACAGCCTGGGTCACTCCGATTCCATCCTGACCGCCGATGCCGACCATGCCCTCATCTGGATCAATGAAGTCGACTCGGCCGCGGTCTATGTCAATGCCAGCACGCGCTTCACGGACGGCAACCAGTTCGGGCTGGGCGCTGAGGTGGCTATCTCCACCCAGCGCCTGCACGCGCGTGGCCCCATGGGGCTGCGCGAGCTGACCACCTACAAATGGGTGGTGGTCGGGGATTATCACGTCAGACCGTAGAGATTAAGAAACAAGACCTCCTGCCCGACAATAGGCAGGAGGTCTTGTATAAATTTGGCTTATGCCATGGCCTCAGCGGGAAGAATTTAATCATCGCGCCGAGACGGTTTTTCGCTGATACTGTTTCAAGACCTCCCAGCCGACCATCATATGCCTTTCCTCATCATATAATCGCATCCGCAATGCGCTCAGGCTGGCCAGGATCGTCATCGGGGGTACGTGGAAGACTTCATTTTCCTTATAGGCCTTCGGCAGCTTGTAATTGGGGATTTTCGGGCTGAGGTGATGGATGTGATGAAACCCGATATTGCCGGTGAACCACTGCAAAACAGCGGGCAATTTATAGTAGGAGCTGCCCTCGAAACCGGCTTTGACAAATTCCCATTTATTGTGGCGCGCCCAGTAGGTGGGATCGAAGTTATGCTGGACATAGAACAGCCAGACACCAACCGATGTGCCCAGGATAAACACCGGAAGTTGCACCAGCAGGTAGGTTTTCCAGCCAACCAGCAAGATCATCAGGCCGATCAGCACCACCAGCGCCAGGTTCGTCCACCAAACACTGGCCTTCTCGCGCTTGCCTCCGGAGTTCCCGGGGATCCGCTGGAAAATCGAGAACTCCAGGGAAGACCCAATGGTAAACATAATGAACGGACTACGAAAAACCCGATAGGAGACCTTCTTCCACCAGGGCGCCGCCAGGTATTCCTTAACGGTCATGGTTACCACGTCGCCAACTCCACGGCGGTCGAGGTCGCTGGCGGTGGCATGGTGGATGGCATGCGTATGCCGCCATTCGTAGTAAGGGGTGAAATTCAATATCCCGGTGAAGATGCCCAGTGCATCATTGGCCTTCTGGGACTTGAAGAATGATCCGTGCCCGCAATCGTGGAAGATGATAAATGTTCGCACCATGAACCCGGCCGTCGGGATGGAAAGGAGCAGGGTCAGCCAGTACGAGATATGAACGCTAAAAATCATCAGGTACCAGAGTGCAAAATAGGGCACCAGGGTGTTGGTCATTTCCCAGATACTGCGCTTCAGATCGGCCCGCGCATAACGTGCCACGATCTCATGCCAACGAGATTTATCAGATTGAGTAGGTTCATTGTCTACTAGATTCATCTTATTTGTCCTTTTGCGTAGTATACCCCTAGCGAAAGGACCATTTAATTGTGGATAGCTGACGGATAGGTATTTGATAGCTTGCTTTAAGTGCTAAAAAACTCCCCCCTGAATGCAAATTTGTCACGCAAACAGCTTTAGCAACTCTTCCAATGGCATATCTGCTAGTGAATTAAGTAGCAGGCTTGCCCCGTCATGAGTATCGTAGGCTGTGATGGGGTTGGGAACCGCCACCACACGTATCCCGGCACGAACCGCAGCCAGGATGCCGTTCTGGGAATCCTCAAAAATCAGCAGCTCATCAGAGCGGAGCTTGAGGGTTTCCTGGGCCTTCAGGAACAGGTCCGGAGCCGGCTTGATATGCAGGACATCCTCCCGGCAAATGATTGGGTCAAAATCATCGACCAGACCCAGCTGGCGCAGATAGCCCTCCAGCCGGAGGCGTCCCGAGCTGGAGGCCATTGCCAGGCGCAGGCCCAGGCGGTGGGCAGTCTTAATGTAATCATTCACACCCGGCAAGGCCGGTAGCGTGCTCTGCACCTGCAGGCGATAGGCCAAAGCACGGCTGCGCAGCGCAGCCAGGTCGAGGTTCTTACCGACCTGGGCAGCCAGGTAGCCGGCTGTATCAAAATTGGCATCGGAAATCCCAACCACCGCGCGGATGAAAGGCAGGAGCGGAAATTCCTGGCCATATTCGGCATAAATCGCCTTCCAGCCATCCACGGCAGGCGACTCGGTATCCATGACCAGACCGTCAAAATCAAAAATAAGCGCTTTTATCACAGGGTCTCCGGGGGGTGGAACTGGCCCATTATAACCGAGACAGCTCGCGTGTCGTGCAAGGGCCGGCGTTCTTCCGACCTGATCGCGGAACATACCCGCAGGGTAAGCAATCCCCTGGCCGGTATGGAGATTGCTTCCTACGGGAAGCTGCGCGGTCGCCGCCAAAAACAGGCGGCTCGCACCTAGACCTGCGGTATCCTGGACCGTCTGTCCAGGACAGGCTGGCGCAGGCAACAAAACAAAGTTGAAACGCGATTGCTCCATCAAAAAAACCTGCTGGAAATCGATTAAAATGAGTTTCCCTTCGGCAGGAAAGTACCGCCCAGTCAAGAATATGGAGAATAGAATGGCTTGTAATTGGTCTTCTCATGCCCACTTCTGGCAGATGTCCGCCCTTTTGTTGGGCGCGTTCAGCCTGGCCGCCTGCGGGAGTCCTGCCCTTATGACCCCGGCAACATCGGCGGTCGGGCCGGCCACAGCATCCGCTCCGGCAGCAGTGTCAGTCACGGCCACGTCACAAACCCCGCCGCCCGGCATGGATACGGTTATTCCCAGGCCAGTGTCGGTGACCCCGGCGGGCGGAACCTTCCGCCTGTCTGCCGGTACTGCCATTTATGTGGAACCCGCCACGGATGATGTGAAAGCCATCGGGCAGTACCTGGCCGACCACCTCAATCCGGCCACCGGTTATGCCCTCCATCTCCAGGCGGCGAACGGCGCGCCGGCCAGCGGCATCCTCCTCAGTCTGAACGGCGCGGACCCGGCGCTTGGCAGCGAAGGCTACTCATTAACCATCACACCGGATCTGGTCAAGCTGGTGGCCAACCAGCCGGCCGGACTCTTCTACGGCGTCCAGACCATCCGGCAGTTGCTGCCCGCCGCCATCGACAGCGCATCGGTCCAGCCCGGTCCATGGAGCATGGGCACCGGAACGATCAGCGACATGCCGCGCTTCGCCTGGCGCGGCGCCATGCTGGATGTGGCTCGGCACTTTTTCAGCGTCAAGGATATTACCACCTACATCGACCTGCTGGCGTATTACAAGATCAACCATTTGCACATCCATCTTTCAGATGACCAGGGCTGGCGCATCCAGATCAAGACCTGGCCCAACCTGACCGTCTATGGGAGCAGCCTGGAAGTTGGCGGCACGCCCGGCGGTTACTACAGCCAGGATGACTACACCTACATCGTGAATTACGCCAAAAGCCGCTACATCACGATTGTTCCGGAAATCGACATGCCGGGCCACCTGAATGCTGCCCTGGCTTCCTACCCCGAACTGACCTGCGATGGGGTCGCGCCGAATCCGTACACCGGCACATCCAGCCCGAACGAGTCAATCTGCGTCAGCAAGGATAGCACCTACACCTTCCTGGCGAACGTGATCGGCGAACTGGCCGCGCTAACCCCGGGGCCCTATATCCACATCGGCGGCGACGAAGCCCAGGCCACCAGCAAACCCGATTACATCAACTTCGTCAACCGGGTGCAGGCCATCGTGCAGGCCGCCGGTAAGCAGGCAGTCGGCTGGGAGGAGATCAGCCAGTCACAGCTGCTGCCCGGCTCGGTAGCCCAGCATTGGAACCTGCCGCTCGACTCGAATTCGTCGCCCGACCAGCAGGCCGTGCAGCAGGACCTGATCCAGGCAGTCCAAAATGGCACCAGGGTGATCATGTCGCCGGCGGACAAGGCCTACATGGATATGAAGTACCAGGAATCCACCACGCTCGGACAGAACTGGGCCGGCTATATCAACGTGGAGACGGGTTATAACTGGGACCCGGCCACCGAGATAGCTGGCATACCCGAAAAGGATATCCTGGGTGTGGAAGCCCCGCTCTGGTCAGAGACGCTGACATCCATCGATGATCTGGAATATATGGCTTTCCCGCGCATCCTGGGCTACGCCGAGATCGGCTGGACGCCGCAAGCCGGCCGGGACTGGAACGGGTACAAGCTGCGCCTGGCCGCGCAAGGGGCGCGACTGGAAGAGTTGGGGGTGCATTACTATGCCTCGCCGGAAATTGTATGGCCATAGAAATTCTGGAGGAACCGCACGTGTTCCTTAAAGGAGCTGGTCGCCAATTGCAAAGATTCCGCAATGGAGCCTGTCTGACATTTGGGGTAAAATGACTTTCCCAGGAGAAAACCATGGCGCGCAAAATATTCCTTTCCACGATGAGCCATTCAGCAGAAGCAACCGATAGCATTATGGCTGCCATGAGTCAGTTTGGAAACCAGCACGGGATGGAGATCGCTTGCCAGGAGTTCGATTACAGCACCGGCTGGTCCGATTTCATGCGCATGTCCATCTACGGGGGCAGCCCGGATGTATCGGAGATTGGCACTACCTGGATCCACGACTTTGCCGCCATGAACGTGCTGCGCCCCTTCTCTGCCAGCGAGGTGCACAGCGCTGGTGGCAGGGAAACCTTCGTCCCGGCGGTCTGGCAGAGCGGTGTATCTGCGGGAGTGATCTGGGCCATCCCCTGGTTGACCGACCTGAGCATGGTGTGCTACCGACGGGATATGCTGGCAAAAGCCGGCATCGCCGAAGAAGGCGCCTTCCAGACCCCGGCCCGCTTCGAACAGACCTTGCAAGCCTTGCAGCAGAGCGGCAATCCGGCCGCCTGGGTCATTCCGACGCAACGATCCTACCTGAACGTGCATAACCTGGCGATGTGGGTCTGGCAGGCCGGGCAGGACCTGGTGGATACTGAAAAGAAGGCCGTGCTATTCGACCAACCGGCCGTGCGCGCGGCCATCCTGTCATTCTTCAGCCTGTACCGCTATATCTCCAAAGACATGCAGCACCTGGCCGAGCGGGACGCCGACCAGGCTTTCATCGACGGGAAAGCCGCGGTAACCATCAGCGGCCCATGGAACATCATTTACAGCATGCGCACCCCCGAGGTGGCCGCCAATATGGGCCTGGCTATCCCGCTGGGCTGTTCGTATACGGGCGGCGCCAGCCTGATCATCTGGGAACGCACCGGCCAGTCGGCCGCCGGGCTGGAGCTGATCGCATACCTGGCCAGCCGGGAATTCCAGACCAGCTTCCCCAAAACGGTCGGCCTGCTGCCCGGGCGTCTGGACAGCCTGGAGAGCTTCCCACTACCAGATCCCTCGCTCTACCCGGTGGTGTTGCAGGCGCTCAAAACCGGGCGTTCGCTGCCTTCCATTGGCCTGTGGGGGCTGATCGAAGACCGCCTGGCACACGCCATTCCAAGGATGTGGGATGATATCTTCGCCAGCCCGCATCCGGACCTGGAAGCACTCTACAACGAGCATATTTCACCCCTGACCAATCGCCTGAACATCACCCTGGCGCAATCGTAGGCTATCCGGGCGGGGTGGTAAAATCCCCCGGTATATGCTGGAAACACACTGTTACGACCTGATCATTGTAGGCGCAGGCCCGGCCGGGATCTCCACCGCGCTGCACCTGGCAAAGTTCGCGCCGGAGCTCATTCCCCATACGCTCATTCTCGAAAAGGCCCACCACCCGCGCCACAAACTATGCGGCGGGGGTCTGCTGCCGGATGCCGAGCTGATCCTAGGCCGGCTGGGGCTGGACAGCGCGGAAGTGCCACACGTCGACGTGGACTGGGCGCATTTCGATTACGCCGGGCGGGGCTTCCGCATGCGCGGCGAGAAGAAGGGGAAGTACGCTTTCCGCACCATCCGCAGGCATGAGTTCGATGCCTGGCTGGCGGACAAGGCGCGCTCGCAGGGGTTCCAGATCCAGGAGGACACGGCAGTGAGGGGCGTTTCCATGGATGGCGAGGATGCCGTGCTCGAAACCGACCGGGGTTTATACCGCGCCAGGGTGGTGGTGGGCGCGGACGGGTCGAAGAGCGTGGTGCGGCGCTTTGTCATTCCCAACGAATCCACCCATACAGCCCGGCTGCTGGAGATCGTGACCGAGCCGCGCCCTCAACAATCTTTCCACAACCAGGCAGCCTCCTATTTCGACTTCATGTACGTGCCGCAGGGTATTCTGGGCTACAGCTGGGATTTCCCGGCGCTGGAAGCCGGGCGTCCGGTGCGAGTGCGCGGCATCTACGACAGCAACGTGTACCCGCTGAAAAAGGAAATCTCGCTGCAAGGGGCACTGGCGGACGAGTTCGGGCGGCACGGCTACCGGCTGGAAGAATATAAGCTGGAGGGTCACCCTCTGCGTTGGTTCGAGCCAAAGAGCGCCTTCTCAGCCGCGCACGTGCTGCTGGCCGGAGATGCGGCCGGGGCTGACGCGCTCTTCGGCGAGGGTATCAGCATCGCGCTGGGCTACGGGGAGCTGGCGGCCCGGGCCGTCGTGCAGGCCTTCGAGCGGCAGGATTTCAGCTTCGGGGAGTACCGCAAGAGCATCTTGCACTCGGAGCTGGGCAAGGCGCTGCGGCGGCGCACCGCCATGGCGAAGTTCTATTACCGGCTGCGCAGCGGTCTGATCCAGAAGCTGGTCTGGCAGCGGCTGGGCCGGTTGGTGGAGTGGGTGATGCAGACGTTCATGATCGGCTGGGCCAGGAGGGAAAAGAAATTCTTAACCGGGGATGAAAAGGGAAACCACAAGGGCACGATGTGAACGAGGATGTTTGGATAAACCGTTCAAGATAAGGTTTAAAATCCCTTTTATCTGTGGTGAATATGTAGGGCGAGATTAATCTCGCCTTACTTTTTGATTTGCTTGATGAAGTCGGGGGAATTGAGAGCGCGTTCGAGCAGGTAGGTCAGATATTTCTGGAGCAAGGCTTCCAGCTCGTTCTGGACGGCCGGGGTGGGATGGGCGCGTTGGGCCTGGGGGTAGCTGCTGCGCTGCAAGTGGCGGAAGACCTTGAGTGCCTCCACCGAGACGCGCCAGGCGCCCGGCAGTCCGCTGCCGCACTTGGGGCATAGCACGCCACCGGCAGCCGGGGAGAAGAACTGGTCGACCGGCAGGATCTTCTCGCCGCAGTTGGCGCACTCGAACAGGTGCGGGCGGAAACCCAACAGATCCAGCAGGCGCACTTCGTAATAGCGCAAGGCCAACCAGGGGTCTGGTTCGCTGGCGATGCGGGTGAGCACATCCGTCAGAAGGCGGAAGATGGCCTGGTTTTCGCTTTCATCCTCGTAGGTGAAGCGATCAAGCAGTTCGACCGCATAGGAGGCGTAACCGGTGCGGGTGAGATCGGCCCCCAGGGCCAGGTAGGGATCAAGCGTGTCGGCCTGGGTGACGATCAGCAGGTCGCGGCCCCTGGCCAGTTGCAGGGTCACGCGCGTGAAGGGTTCGAGGTGCCCGGCCTTGCGCGAGCGGATCTTGCGGGCGCCCTTGGCAATGGCGCGCACCTTGCCGCGCTCACGCGTGTACAGGGTCAGGATGCGGTCGGCCTCACCCCAGTCGGCATGGCGCAGGACGACGGCTTCGACCCGGAAGGAACGGGCTTCTTTCATGGAAAAATTATAGCATGGAGAAGAAGGGATTGGTGATAAGCCCGAAAATGTTACTTGTCAATCCTTGACCCAAAACTGAATGATCGAATTCGATACCAACCTTTCCAAACTGGAATGGTATCGCCAGGGCGGGGAAGTTTCAGAGCGCCAATGGCGCGACATCCTGGGCGTCTTGAAAACCAGGGCCGGGCTGCTCGATCTTGATTACATGAAAGAATGGGCTGGCGAACTGCATGTGGCCGACCTGCTCGCAGGCGCCCTGCAAGCCTGAGAACTATATACGCGGAAATTCGGGGAAACCTCACCAAGAACCACAAAGAAATAAACGGAACAAAAGATGTTATTTAATATTTCCATTGTTCCAACGTTGGGGCGCAGGGTGGATACCTCTAGAGCAGGCTTTCCGGCTGCATGGCAGATAGCATTGGGATTGCCGCTCCCAGTGAATAATTGGCGATGGTGTTTGAAGCCAGGCGCTGTTCGCTGCAGGGATCGAAAAGGAGGCTCATGATCACCACGGCCAGCGTCAGGATCGACGGAAAGTCATGCATAATGGGGGTCAGCCCTTCCTGGCTGTCTTGGTAAACGCCTTTCTTGAATGCCACCCGGAACATTTCCCGCAGCACATCCGCTCGTGAATGGCGGCGGCCGGCCGCCCCCAGCATGGCCTGGAGGGCGTTATGGCTTTTCAGCTCTGTGTGAACCGGAGGATATGGAGAAATCTGCCGGCCCAAAGAGAGCTGGACTTGCAAATCGGCCAGGTTGATCCCATTGACGACGGCGTTGATCGGTTCGGTAATGCGCGGGTTGGCATCGATGTAGGAAGGTAGGCCGGTCTTTTCATCCCAAAAATAATCGATCGAGAGACTGCCGTGCCAATCCAGGGACTGCCCGATTTTCTCGTAATGTTGCCGGACGATCGGGCGGTCCACACCCGCCTTACCAATGGCGCCGCCCCGTGCACCTTCCAGAAGGCGACGGGTGCAATGCAGGGCCAGCAAGCGCCCATGCTCGAAAATTCCATGCGATTGTTCAAAATTGCCAGACGCAGCCGCCTGGACCAGGAATTCCGTCTGCCCGTCCAACAACCCCTGTCCATGCAACTGCTCCTTTAGCTCCGGAAGAACCGACATTTCCCCGATGCGCCAAACGCCCGTGCTGGCGGTTCCATAAGATGTCTTTATGAAGAATGGCGTGGTGAAGAGGGCGGCAGCCTGTTCAATTTCGGTCCAGGTGCGCGCGTTGCGGGTGGCCGGATGGGGCAGCTTGATCTCATCCAGGAATTGCTTAAATGCGGATTTGGTTTGCAGCCGTTTGAACGCTGAAAAATCCGCCACCGCCAAACCTACCAGGGGGGTCAGATAATCTTTAGCCCAGGCAAATAGGTAGGCCTGCTCATTGGCCGGGAACAGAACATCGTAAGGGTGTTGTTTGAGCAATTGGATGACAAATTTCAGATAGCCGACCGGATCGCTCCCAGAAGTGGGACAGCGGTAAACCTGGTGGATGTACCGTGAAAAGCGCCCCATGCAGAACGGATTGGGATCGCAAATATCCAGCGTGTATCCCAACGGCCCCAACGCAGTGATCATTTCACGCACATTGGTGCTCGATCCTTCGGAGAGCAGGATGCGGATCTTGGAATTCGTATCTCGATGATAGGTCATATTTTTCCTAACGATAGCATTCGGTAAATGCATTCGCGCCCATGCCCCTTCGGGGCACTTTCCCGCTGCCCCCTTACCCTTCGGGAAAGGGGAAAATATTATTCGTCTCCCCGCCCCTTGAGGAGCGGACCGGGGGCGGGGTGAATTACCGAATATCTACCGTCTCAAAAAAGGGCAACCGGGCTTGAATCCCGGGATTTTCCGGGTCGATAGCCAAGTATTTGGGAGAATGTCTCATGGACAATCAGTCGAACCCGATCCGGATCGATGCCCCGCTCCGGAACCAGGCTGTGCATCATCAGACCGTCTGAAACAGCCATCAGGACAATGGTTGCGCTGGATAAATTCAAATCCGGGTTGATCTCACCGGCGAGCTGGCCTTCGAGAAGCAGGCCGTAAAGCAAATCGTAAAAACGCTGGTAAGAATCAGCTTTGATGGCTTGCAGGCCGGGGATATGCCCGCTTTCCAGGAATCCTTCCAACGACAGGCGGATAAACACATCATCGTCATGGCTCATCAAGCTGCCGAGACGATCCAGGATCTTATCGAACTTAATGGCACTCGGGTCGTTGGCCTGGTAGGCTGTTGATAGAATTGCAAAACGAAGTTCATAGATGGTTTGCAACACTGAGATGAACAACTGCTCTTTGCTCTTAAAATAAATATAAATGGCACCTTTACTAAGCTGCAGCGCCTGGCAGATTTGATCCATGGTAGTCAGGCGGTAGCCGTGCTCTGCAAAAACCTGGGTTGCCCCATCAATGATCCGTTTTTTCTGGGTGATTTCATATTGAGAAGATACGCGCGGCATATATTCATTCTCCTGTTTTCATAAAAAAACCGACCGGTCGTTTTTTTATTATTATAGCACAGCTTTCCCGGGGGAAATCGGATGTCTTGTTTTTCTTTCTTGTAAAACCAGAACATAAATTCTGATACTATCCTGCAATGAAAAACTATTCAGCTATGAGCCGTCAGCTTTCAGCTATCAGCAATGGACAATTCCACCTCCCTGCTCTCATATTTCTTCTCTGCTCTCAATTCATCCTTCATCATTTTCCCCACGCCCGGCGAAAAAAGGATATAATGGCCCCCTTAAGAGCACCAACATGTGTAGACCAAACACCAATTTCACGACTACCACTACTACCACCCCGCCCCCCGCTTGAGCGGACGGATGGTCGTACCTGGTTGACAAACCGGCTTCCGAAGTCTGCTCACTTCGGGAGCTTTTTTATTGATATAAGAATCTAAACACGAAGGACACGAAGTAGTCAAAGGAAAAGATTCATCTTTAAGCGAAGAATTAAACACGATCCCGCGGGAGAGCACCGTGGGGCAGGCACACACGAAGTACTTTAAAAAAGAAAAAAGTTCTTACTTGGTGTCCGTTGTGTTTAGAAGGTTTTCTTAATAAGTCATTATCGAGGAGAGATATGGAAAGCTATCAGGGAGTTTTGGAGCGATATAAGGGCTTGTTCGATCTGCCGGCACATACCCGGGCAGTGACGCTGCTGGAGGGCAATACTCCGCTTATCCCGGCGCGCCGTCTGGCGGAACAACTCGGCGCGGGGTTCGAGCTGTTCGTCAAATTCGAGGGGCTCAACCCCACCGGCTCGTTCAAGGACCGCGGCATGACTGCCGCGGTCAGCGAGGCATACGGGCGCGGTGCCAGGACGGTCATCTGCGCCTCCACCGGCAACACGGCCGCCTCGGCAGCCGCCTACGCAGCCCGGGCCGGCATGCGCTCGGTAGTGCTGATCCCGCAGGGCAAAGTGGCGGCCGGCAAACTGGCCGGGGCGCTGGCCTACGGAGCGCAGGTTATTCAGTTGGATGGTTCATTCGACGACGCGCTGAAGCATGGTGGTGCAGATCACCCAGAAGAGCCCGATCTGCCTGGTCAACTCGCTTAACCCCTATCGAATTGAGGGACAAAAGAGCGCCGCCTTCGAGATCTGCGACGTGCTGGGGGCAGCCCCGGACTGGTTGTGCCTGCCGGTGGGCAACGCCGGCAACATCACCGCCTACTGGGCCGGCTTCAAGCAGTATGACGGGTTGAAATCGACCGGGCTGCCGCAGGTGCTGGGGGTGCAGGCCGAAGGCTCCGCGCCGCTGGTGCTGGGTCACCCGGTCGATAAGCCCGAAACCGTCGCGACCGCCATCCGGATCGGACGCCCGGCGCGCGGTGAACAGGCATTGCAGGCCGCCGAAGAATCGAACGGACGCATCATCGCAGTAAGCGACGACGAGATCCTGGCGATGCAACACGCGCTGGCCAGCCTGGAGGGCATCTGGGTGGAACCGGCCTCAGCGGCCGGGCTGGCCGGGCTGGCGCATGAGATCCGCACCGGTCGCTTCGAGCCCAAAGGCAAACGCATCGTGGCCATCTGCACCGGGCACGGCCTGAAAGACCCGGACATCATTACCAAAGAGATGACCAGACCGCTGGTGGTGGCGCCGCGCCTGGATGCGCTCGAAGAGGTGATACTCCAATGAATAGTGTAACCATCCACGTCCCGGCCACCACCGCCAACCTGGGCCCAGGCTTCGATACGCTCGGGCTGGCGCTGGACCTGTGGAACGAGACCGAATTCGTCGATACGGGCGACGGGGGCTTTTCACTGACCGTGACAGGCGAAGGTCAGGACAAGCTGCCCATGGACGAGACCAACGCCATCGCGGCGGCGGCGCTGCAGGTGTACACGCTGGTGGGCAAGCAACCCAACGGCCTGGCAATCCACTGCACCAACCGCATCCCGCTCATCTCGGGGCTGGGGTCAAGCTCGGCGGCGCTGCTGACCGGCATGCTGGGGGCCAACGCGCTGCTGGGCGAGCCGCTGTCGCGCCAGGACATCCTCAGCATGGCCACCGAGAACGAAGGCCACCCCGATAACGTGGTGCCAGCCATGCTGGGCGGGCTGGTGGCAACGGTGCTGAGCGGCGACAAGATCGTCTCGCGCAAGCTGGTGGTCAGCCCCATGACCATCACGGTGGTGCTGCCGGATTTCTACTTCCCCACCAAGGCGGCGCGCGAGATCCTGCCGGAATATGTGCTGCGGCACGACGCGGTCTTCAACGTCAGCCGGGCGGTATTGGTGATCAAGGCGCTCGAGACGGGTGACCTGACCCTGCTGGGCGAGGTGATGGAGGATTCGCTGCACCAGCCCTACCGGTTGCCGCTGATCCCCGGGGCGCTGGCAGCGATGCAGGCGGCCCGCCAGGCCGGGGCCAGCGCGGTGGCGCTTTCGGGCGCCGGGCCGAGCCTGATCGCGTTCTCGAGGCAGCCGGCCAACCCGGCCATCGGTCTGGCGATGCAGAATGCCTTCGAGCAGGCCGGGTTGGCGGCGCGCATCTTCCCGTTGAATATCAGCCAGAGCGGGGCAAGTTGCGTGGAGAAAAAGTAAAAAAACAGGTTGTGTGCTTCGCACACACAACCTGTTTTTTTACATATTTTCCGCTTTGTGCGATAATCAGCTTATGCACCCACGCCGCGCGCTGCTGTACATGCCTGGAGATGACCGGCACAAGATCGAAAAGGCCCTGACATTGGGGGTGGACTGTATTTGCATGGATATGGAAGATGGGGTGGCACTGAACCGCAAGACCGAAGCTCGCCGGGGCATTGCGGCGGCGCTGCGCGAGCTGGACTTTGGACGCTCCGAGAAACTGGTGCGCATCAATGGGTACGGTTCCGGGCTGGAGAGCGAGGATATCGAGGCGGTCATGTACTTCCGCCCGGATCGGATCGTGCTCCCGAAAGTGGACGGAGCGGAACAGATCGAGTGGGTCAACCAGAAAATCGAGACGGCAGAGCTGGCGATGGGCTGGCCGTTGCAATCGATCCGTCTGATGGCGGGAGTAGAGACGCCCAAAGGGATTTTAAACCTGAAGGAAATCGCTTCGCAACCACGCCTGGAGGCGCTGATCTTTGGTGGCGAGGATTACGCGGCCAGCGTGGGCGCCACCCGCACCCCGGGGGCGGAGGAACTGCTGTATGCCCGCTCGGCGGTGGTGGCGGCCTGCGCAGCCTATGGTTTGCAGGCTATTGACATGGTATCGGTCAACTTCCAGGACCTGGAGGCGCTGCGCCGGGAAGCCCGCTTCGGGGCACAACTGGGCTATACGGGCAAGCAGGTGATCCATCCCAACCAGGTCGCGCCGGTGCAGGAGGCCTTCACGCCGGACGAGGCGTCGATCCAGACCGCCCGGCGGCTGGTGGAAGCCTTCGAGATGCAACAGGCCCGGGGCGCTGGCGCGTTTGCGCTGGACGGAAGGATGATCGACATGCCGCTGGTGAGAGCGGCCCAAAACGTGTTGGAACGCGCCCGCGCAGCCGGGAAAATATAGAATTGATAAATTATTGCAACCAAAATACCGGCGCGGTGGTTATATACTTTGAATGCAAATCGGATGATCCACCGTGCTTAAAATTGGTAACATCCGAGAAGGCCACCCATCTACATGAACAACATCGAAGTCCGCAAAGTTGAGACACGGCATGAGAAGAATATCTTCATCAGCTTCCCCTGGCGGATCTACCGGGGTGATCCGCTGTGGGTGCCACCACTGCTGCCGGAACGGAAGAAGGTGATCGACCCGAAAAAAGGCAAATTCTTCGAGGATGGCTACGCCGACCTGTTCATTGCCTGGCAGGGCAGACGGCCAGTGGGCACCATTTCATGCGGCGAAGACCAATCCGCCACGCGCAGCCGGGACTTCGGGGAATGCAATATCGGTTTCTTTGAGTGTATCGAGGATTACGCAGTGGCCGAGGCGCTGCTGGAGCGGGCAAGCGCCTGGGCACGCGAACACAAACTGGTACGCATGATCGGCACCTATAACCTGGACCGGGAGGAATCACGCGGCATCCTGATCGAGGGACGTGACCGCCCGGCAGCAGTCTACTGCGGCTATAACCCACCTTATTACCAGACCTTCCTCGAACAATTCGGCTTCACCAAATTCGATGAAGACGGGCTGGCCTACGCGGTGGAATTCGACCTGAACAAGCCCGAGTTCAAGCACCTGGCACGCCTGGCAGATGAAATCCGCCAGCGCAAGCCTAATATCAGGGTGCGCGGCGCCAACCTGAAGGATATGGATGCAGAGATCGACCGCATCCTCGACCTGCAGAACCGCGGCCTGGCACACTTCCCCAACTTCACGCCCTACACACGCGCCTCCATCGAAGCGATGGTGCTGCCCATGCTGGACGTGGTTGACCCGGAGCTGATCCTGTTCGCCGAGGTGGATGGGAGGGCGGCCGGCTGGTTCCCGGCGGTGCCGAACTTGAACGAGATATTCATTCATTTAAATGGCCTGCGTTATCCTTGGGACTACCTGCGCCTGATCAAGTATTCGCACTTTAAGGCCAGGGGCCTCGCCATCAAAAGCGTGGCGGTGGCGCCGGAGTATTGGGATACGGGCGTGGGTGTGCTACTGTTCGATGAGATGGTACGGCGGGCGGTGGCGAAAGGCTATACCTGGGTAGACCTGTCTCTGACCGGCGAGAACAATACGGATACCTGGCCGCTGGCCCACCGGATGGGTGCAAAAATATACAAGAGATACCGGTTTTATGAGAAAGCGGTTGCGCAGTAAATAAATCGACCAAGATTAATAAAAATTAGAAGAAAAGATATCACCATAACAGTTAGGAACACCAAGGTAAAAGCGCCTGGTCGGCATTCAATTGAACGACTGAAGTCGTTACTCCATTCACGGCACATTGTGAGCATTTCAATTGCACCTACTCTTGTTGTAGGGGAAACGGAAAGTAAAGCTTGCTATCCAGTCTTTTTGGGCTACTCTCTGCGCTGACGTGGGGCGCGGGCGATTTCGGCGGTGGGTTAGCCAGCCGCCGGGCCGGGTTCTACCGCGCAGCTTTCTACGGAGAATTTATCGGACTTTTCTTCCTGGCAATCATGCTGGGAATCGTACGGGAACCGCTGCCGGCCGGGCCGGTCTGGGCCTGGAGCGTATCGGCGGGTGCGTTTGGGGCAGTCGGGCTGTTGCTGCTCTATCGCTCCCTTGCGGAGGGCCAGATGAGCGTCGCCGCACCTGTCTCCGCCCTGATGGCAGCCATTCTGCCCGTGATAGCCAGCAGCCTGACCGAGGGACTACCCGGCCTGACCAAGTACCTGGGTTTTGCACTGGCGCTGGTGGCGATCTGGCTGATCTCCCAGGGAGAAGGCCACCAGAAGCAGTTGCACCTGCACCTGGCAGACTTGCGGCTGCCACTGCTGGCAGGGGTCTGTTTTGGAATTTATTTCATCCTGATACACCAGGGCAGCCGGGATGCCACCATCTGGCCAATGATCGCTGCACGCATCACCGGATCCATCGTCCTGTTCTTCTTTGCAATGGTTAACCACCAAATCCATTGGCCGGACAGGCATGTGATGCCGCTGGTATTCCTGAACGCAGCCGGGGACATTGCAGGCAATACGTTCTATATCCTGGCCGGGCACGTGGGGCGACTGGATGTGGCAGCCGTGCTGGGTTCGCTGTATCCGGGTACAACGGTTTTACTGGCAGGGCTGGTGCTGCATGAACGGCTGAACCGTTCCCAATGGGCAGGAATTGTGGCTGCGCTGGCGGCGATTGTATTGATGACGGTTTGAAAGGTTGGGGAAAAATAGCTATTGGAGTCCGAAGTTCCTCCTCCGGGGACGATGAGAAGATTTCAAACTCCGGAAAAACATTCGGAGACCGATAGGGGTCTCCGAATTATTTTTTAAACTGGCAGTGGCGGAATGGCATTCCAACCAACAATCAGGAGGGGGACTTCAACTTTTCAAGCAACTGCTGGTACTTGGCTTGATTGGGCGGGTTCATGGCGATGATGGATTCGATGACCGAGATGGCGGATTCCTTTTCGCCGGCATTAAGCAAAGCTTCACCGAGGGAGTCCAACTGGACCACGGCTTCAGGGATCCTTTTAGCATGGCGATACTGTTCAGCCAGGACGCGCCGGAGAAGGCCCTGCTGGGGATTCTCCTTGACCAGGTCTTCCAGGAAGGGAATGGCTTCGAGGCGGCGGCCAGCGCCATCCAAATGCGTGATGAGATTTTCCAGTTCGGCGGCAGCTTGCGGCGGTTGATTGAGGCGGAGATTCAATTCAACCAGGTTTTTTCGAACGGCAAGGTCATTCGGTTCCAGCGTGCGGAGTTGTTCGAAGACACGCACGGCCTGGCGCCAATCCAGATGCTGCATATCGATATCCGCCATGCGTTGAAGAAGTTTGACGCTCCAGGTGCGGTTGGCGCCGCCTTGTTGGGCCAGGCGCAGGGCCGTGGTGTAGGTTTTCCGGGCCATATCCAGTTCGGCCAGGCGGTAATAAATATCGGCCAGGTCAAGGTATTCGCCGATGGCCTCATCCACCTGGCCATTGGCAGCCAACTGGTCGATCAGGCGGGAGCGGGCCGACAAATCCATTGGGGCGACCTGCACAATACGCCGGAACAGACTGACCGCCTGGGCGGCTTCGCCGCGGGAACTATAGGCCTGGGCCACCACAGCATACTTGGTAATGGCATCCTGTGTATGGCCTTCCTGGATCAACAAATCGCCCACCAGGGTATGGAGAGGCAGATAGGTGGGTGCGAATTTGAATGACTCGAAGGCTTCATCCATGGCCGAACGCAGGAAACCCTGGCGGGCCAACTGGCGGACTTTGTTAACCGCGTCGATCACCTGGCCGCTCTGGGCCTGGGTCAGGATCTCGGCCACAGGCATGATACCTTCGGCAAATTTGGGAAGCTGGTCGCGGGCCTGGATCAACTCGGCGCGCCAGTTGGGACGCACGAGCAATTGTTTAATGTTGTTGCAAAGCTGCTCCATTTTATCCGGATCGGATTGGTGACTCTCGGCCTCAATGAGCGGATCGTACAACTGGCGAAGTTCGGCAGATTGCTCGGGGGGCACGACCAGCGAATCGGCCAGCTTGAGCGCTTCCAAATACTCCTGGGTGGCTTCAGGCAAGCGCCCCAACTGGTGTTGGATTTGCGCCATCAGCAGGCGACTGCCGAGAACGTAATCCTGGTGCTTGACGGCAATTTGCAGGAATTGCAGGGCATTTTCAGGGCGATCAGATTTCGAGCGCAGGAGCCCAAGGGTAAAGTAGATGGATGGCTCGGTGAAACCGGACTCCAGGGCCTTGTCCAATTCCTCGGCGGCCTGGGAATCGCGTTCCTTGGTCTGGGCATCGATGGCGGCGCCGATGTGCTGCATAATCTTGGAGCGTTCACTCTGCTTTACATTCAACTGGCCGGTGTCGCGGACAATAGCCGACATGCCACGTTTGGAGGCAATGGAACTGGTGCCGGCCTCTTCAGAGAGGTCGAAGAGCACCTCCGCCAGGCGGGCAATGGCCAGTTTACGAGCCTCCCCAATCGGATCAACCCCGGTATCGGCGGATTTGGAAGGCTCCAGTTGTTTTAGCTGGGGGACTCGCAAGGCACTGGTACCGCCCTGATGATGCATCGGTTTGGGGAGCAACTGCCCATTTTTGAGCATACTCTCAGCCTGGCGGGCTTCCTGGTTACGCGGCGACAGGCGCAGGGCCCGAGAAATCATTTCAGCAGCCTTGGCAGCATTGCCGGAGCGTTGGTAAAGACTGGCAGCCACCAAGTATTCGGTGGTGGCCTGGGAGGCGTGGCCAAGGCGTTCGTGAACCATAGCCATGTAGAACCGTGCGATAAGGTTTTCGGAATCCAGCTGGGTGACGCGGCCCCAGTTTTCGAGGGCCTTGCCAGTATCCTGATTTTTAATATAGAGTTCGGCTGCATGGAGGAAAGCAGCAACGGCCTCTTTGTTGTTCCCGAGCCGTTCCAGAAGCTGGGCGGTCTTCTCGAGCGGGAGCGGATCGTTGGGCGCAGCTTTTACAGCTTTCTGGTAGGCTTGGAGCAAATCCTGGTAGCGCTGCAACTCAAACAAGGCCAGCCCCAGGCTGGTAAGGGCCTTGGGGTTATCCGGAAATTCTACCAGGGCCTGCTGGTAGGCAACCGCAGCTTTGTCCCACTGCTGGTCCCATGCAGCCGAATGGCCCTGGCTGACTGCTTCTTGAAAAGCTTGCTCGTTTCCTGGCATTGATTCTCTCAATTTCTCTTCTGTATAACCGAAAAAATAGCACGCGAATTAGAGCGGATTTGCACTGATTTTTAGCAGAAAACTTATGAAGATTATGCCATGGCTTGCATTTCATCCCAGTTCCCGCCCCAGCGGGCTTCCGTGGATAGGGGGATAGACATCGGATAGGCATTCTCCATGATATTGCGGGCCACTTCAACGGTGGCATCCCGTTCCGCGCGCGGGCATTCGAGTACCAATTCGTCATGCACCTGCAGGAGCATACGGCCATGCAAGCCAGCCTGCGCGAGGGCGGCCGGTATTCGAATCATGGCGATTTTCATTATATCAGCAGCGGTGCCCTGAATGGGGGCATTGATGGCCTCGCGTTCCTCACGGTTCCGTAAGGCCTGATTCAGCGTGCCTTTAAGGGCGGGGAAGTAGCGACGGCGCCCCAACAGGGTTTCCACAAAGCCGGTTTCGCGGGCTAAACGACGAATACCATCCAGATATTGCTTAACGCCGGGGAACTGCTTGAAATAGGCTTCAACGAAATCCTGCGATTCAGACAAGGTCAATTCGGTGGAGCGGGTGAGGCCAAAAGCAGACATGCCGTAGATCAACCCGAAATTGATGGCCTTGGCATGGCGGCGCTGCTCCTTGGTGACCGCTGTGAGCGGGATGCCATAGATGGCGGCGGCGGTGGTGGCATGGATATCCTGCCCGGCGCGAAAGGCATTCAACATGGCCTGGTCATCGGCCATGTGCGCCACAATGCGCAGCTCAATCTGGGAATAATCCAGCGAGACGAGGATATTGCCAGGTTCGGCAATAAAGCCGCGCCGGACACGCCGGCCCAGGTCGGTGCGGGTGGGAATGTTCTGCAAATTCGGGTCTGACGAAGACAGCCGGCCGGTCACGGCGCCGGTCTGGCTGAAGGAGGTGTGAACGCGCCGATCATCCGGGTAAATCTGAACCGGCAATGCATCAACGTAGGTGGATTTCAGCTTAGCGTATTCGCGATATTCCAGGATCATATCAAGGACCGGGTGTTGCCCGATCATTTCGTCCAATACGCCGGCGGCGGTCGAATAATGGCCCGAGGCGGTCTTTTTGCCACGGTCGGGCGGGATCAGTCCAAGGGTCTCGAAGAGCACCGACGAGAGCTGCTGGGTGGAGTTGATGTTAAAGGTCTTGCCGACCGCTTGATAAATCTGTTTTTCGAGGGCGGTGATGCGTTCGCTTAATTCGATCGAGAAAGTCGCGAAGAAGTCTTTATCGAGGGCAATGCCGGCCATTTCCATATCTGCTAATACTGCGATGAGCGGCATTTCAATATTGACGAAGAGGTCCCAGAGTTTCGGGAGGGCTTTGAGTTCCTTTTCCAGCACCGGCTGCAACCGCAGGGTAGTTTCGGCATCGGCTGCGGCATAGGGAGCCGCATTGGTGATATCAACTTCATCCATGGTACGCTGGTTCTTGCCCTTGCCGATCAGATCCTCGATGTGCGTCATGCTTTCGCCCAGACGCACTTCAGACATGTTTTTCAGTCCGAGGTTGCGTGAACCGGGATCGAGCACAAATTCCGCCAGCATGGTATCGAAGGATAACGGGGACACTCGCAGGCCTTGCCGGGCCAGCATGATGAAATCATATTTGATGTTATGCCCGATCTTGGGAATGCGGGTATCGGTCATGGGCGATCGCAAGGCCGAAAGCACCTGCTCCAGCGGCAATTGCGTGCCGGACTTATGGCCAACCGGGATATAGAAGCCCTCACCCGGCGCAACGGCCAGCGAAATGCCGACCAGGCTGGCAGTCATCTCATCGGTGGATGTGGTTTCGGTATCGAAGGAAATAACCGAGGCTTTTGAAAGCAGCTTGGTTAAAGCAGCCAGCCCGGCGGGGGAATCCACGACGGTAACCTTCAAATTTGATTCCCGGGAAGAAATTGGAACCGTTGGAATGACCGGGGCGGGCGGCGCTTCGAAAAGGCTCATTTGTTGGGTTGGTGCGGGCGCAGGGGCGCCGGTAATCTTCTTTAGCTGCTCCACCAGTGTGCGGAATTCCAGTTCGCGCAAAATGGCCTCAACTTTAGCCGGGTCAAAGGCATCGATACGGGCCTGCGCCAGGTTGAGCGTGACCGGCAGGTCGATCCGGATGGCAGCCAGGGTATAGCTCAGGTAGGCAAATTCTTTGCCGGCGATAAGTTTGTTCTGCCAGCGCGGCTCGATCTCTTCCAGGTGGGTATAGATTCCATCCAGCGTGCCGTACCTGGCCAGGAGAGATGCGGTGGTCTTCTCGCCCACTCCCGGCACACCAGGGATATTATCGGAAGTATCGCCCACCAGGGCCTTGTAATCAACCACCTGATCGGGGCGAACGTGCAGCTTCGCCAGGACATCTTCGGGAGTGATGTAGTTCTGGTCATCGCCTGCCAGGTAGACAATGATGCGTGGGTTAACCAACTGGAGCAGGTCACGGTCGCCGGTGATAATCTTGACGCCCAGGCCCTGCTTTGCCGCCCAATGGGCGACCGAACCGAGTACATCGTCGGCTTCGTAGCCTTCCATCTCCAGGCGCGGGATATTGAACGCATCCACAACCTGGCGGATGCGCTCGATCTGAACGCGCAGGTCATCCGGCATTTTGGCACGCGTGCCCTTGTATTCCGGAAAAATATCATCGCGGAAGGTTTTGCCGGTATCGAAGGCAACGGCCAGATAATCCGGTTTTTCTTTTTCAATGATGCGCAATAACTCGCGCACAAAGCCATAGGTGCCGGCGGTGGGTTCACCGGTGGAAGTCTGCCAACGGGCGGTGGAACCACCGCCGGTCAAGGCGAAATACATGCGGTAAGCCAGGGCATGGCCATCGATTAAATATAAAGTAGGGGGCATGGGAAAAACCGTGCGAACGAATTAACGGAGGGTCTGGGTTATGCCCTGCCGCTGACGGGTTTGGGCGATGAAGTCTTTAATCAACTGGGCAGGGGGAGGCTGCGATCCACCCATGATGAGGTAGCCAGGCGCCCAGAAATCGCCAGAGGGATTCTCTTTTTTGAAACGTGGAAAATCGGTAAAGATGTTCTCGGAGGTGTGCTGGCGCAAGATGCGCATAAGATAACCCGGCGAAGTGGCCGGTGCCACATTGACGATCCACAGAAGGTGTTCAGGCCGGACCGACAAATATTGAAGGCGCCAGCCGAAGGCAATACAAATCTGTTGCACCCAATCCGATAAATTGTCAGACAGGTCACCCACCAGGTGGTGATTGGTAAAGCGAGGCACGAGCAGGCAGGCGTAGTCCAGATTATAAACGGAGGGGGAAACCGGCTCAAGGACAATCTTGCGAGAGGGTTCATTGGAAGGGTTGTTGGGGCGCGTCTCGCCGAGGTTTTCCTGGGCAGGTTCGGGTTTCTTGGGTTTGCTCTTGCGGGTGACCGCCGGGGATTCAACGGTCTGCTCCAAATCGAGGGAAGCGTCGGGTTCTTCGGTGGAGGTCAATTGATTGACCGGGACGGCCGGGGAAGAGGCGCGGCTGAAGCGCAGGGGCATGGCAGAATTCAGTGAAATAGCCGGGCTGGACTCTCTGCGAGATTTCTGCGCGACCGCCCGCAAATCAACCGTGGGGTTGGGCGAAGGAATATCGGTGAGGATATCCGAAATGGGAGCGGAGGGAGCTTCATCATCATTCTGCTCAACTTCAGCTAGTTTTTCGTTTTGTTTTTCGGCGGGAGAGGTGGAGAGCGAATGAACCAATTGACCGGCCTGGGTGCGGATGGTGCTGAATGAAGTTTCGGCCTCGAAAATCAGTGCGAGCACCAGATCATTGGTCAGCCGGGTGGCATAAAGCATGTGCTCGGCATTGGTGGAAGCCAGGCGCACGAATCGCACCAGGTCGTTCTCCTCCTGGCGGTCCCAGTAGCGCGCGACGATGTCGGTTAATTCACGCGTGGCAGATTGCGGCAATTGGCCCGCATAGGCCCACAACTGGTCATTGCGGGTAATGAGAGCGGCCTGGGCGGAGGAGCCAAGCGTAAGGCGGGTGAGATGCTGGGCGGCGCGGGTAACATCGGAAAGCCAGGGAGGATCGTTGCCGGTTTTTGGTGAAACAGGAAGAGTTTCCTGAGCAGGAAAAGAATTGCTCATCATTTCCATCAAATCAGGCAGGTAGAAAGGCTTGGAAAGGTAATCGTCGGGAGAAAGTTCTTCAAGGGCGGAATGCCAGCCAACTTCTGAAACAACGACAAAACGAGTTATGGTATTGGCCCGGCGTACCTGAGCGCCAATCTGGAGGAGATCCTGCTCGGGCAGACATGTATCCAGAAAAATGAGCGGGTATTCCCCTTCTTTGACACAAGCAATGGCCGAATGTCTATCCCTTGCAATATCGACGGTAAAACGCCCCGTCGCCTCAAGGTTCTGGCGGAGGAGATCTCCGAATGGCATATCAGAGGTGACCACCAGTAATGTTATCATTCTTGTAAAGTGTATCACGGGCTGCGCATAGATGCAAGACCTTTTTTTACTCAACCTTCACAAAGTCTGAAATGTGCGATGCCCGACCCCTGACTCCCGCCCTTCCCAGTAAAAAGAACAGGGGGTGGCGGTGAAAAAAAGAAGAATTGGGGATGCTGGCGGGCGGCAAAGCTGCCCGCCAGCATCCCCAAACCCCCACTTTGTGAAAGCCCAGCCTTCCTTTAATGGGTACCATTAAAAGTAGTTCAAGCTGCAGTAATCTCCGAATTCATTTTTTCGATAGGTGACGGCGGAATGCCGTTCCTGAATACTCAGTGACAAAATCATTCAAAGCGGAGACATTTGTCATTTGACACAAAGTCGCTGATAAAGTAATTTTAAGGACGTAAAATTTACAAACTATTCTCAAGGAGTAAAGATCTATGGCAATGAAGATTACTGACGAGTGCATCGCATGCGGTGCGTGCGTGCCCGAGTGCCCGACCAATTCGATCACTGAAGGATCCCCCTACGTGATTGATCCGGCAACCTGCGTGGAATGCGAAGGTCACTTCGATTCACCGCAATGCGTGGCGGTCTGCCCGGTGGCCGATACCGCCATTCTCAAAGCGTAAGCATGTAACAAATTTTTACGGAGCCCCTGAACAAGGGGCTTCGTAGTTTAAGAGGAAGATGGATGTATTTGACGGCGCAGACTGAAACCGTTATAATCCATTTTGATTAACATAAAACCTTCGGGGCAGGGTGTAAGTCCCTACCGGTGGTATAGCCCACGAGCGTGCAAGCGCATGATCCGGTGTAATTCCGGGGCCGACGGTGACAGTCCGGATGGAAGAAGGTGATGACAGGACCGCCATGGTTCTGATCTGCTGTAGATGCCCCGAAAACGATTTGTTTTCGGGATTTTTTTTAGCAGCCAACCAGGTCCTGATTATTCAGCAGCCGCTGAAAGCGTCTCTCTTTGCCCCGCAGGATTTTTCTCTGCGAGGTTTTTTTATTGGCATCTATCTAAAGAAAATAGAGAGGTTCGCCTTTTGAATGTGTGCGGCTTCGCCGCACACATTCAAAAGCTGGTTCCTCCCAAATTTTTGGATCGATATTTATGCTTGATAATTGGGAAAAATGGATTTAAAACCTCTCCGCAAATCTTTTCGCACTTCGCGTTATTCCCTGTACTGGACAGCGCCCATTTCATTCGGGGTGGCGTTGCTGATCTGGTGGCTGGTGACGCGGACTGCCGGCCTGCCGGCATTCATCCTGCCTTCGCCAGTGCAGGTGGCCGTGCGCTTCGGGAAGGCACTGGCAGATGGCAGCCTGCTCAACAATACCCTGGTTACCCTGACGGAGGTTTTGCTCGGACTGCTGGCCGGGACAACCACCGCTGTGGTGCTGGGTTACCTGATCGCCAAGAGCCGCCTGTTCGAGCGGCTGGTAGCACCCTATCTGATTGCAACACAAGCCATCCCGATCGTCGCCATTGCACCCTTACTGGTGATCTGGTTCGGTCCGGGAATGTTTTCCAAAGTGCTGATCTGCGCACTGATCGTTTTCTTCCCGGTGCTGGTCAATACGGTGGTGGGGGTCCGGGCGGTGCCGAGACCATTGCACGACCTGATGGGATCACTGCATGCGACGCCAGTCCAGACACTGCGCTATCTCGAACTGCCGGCGGCGCTGCCGGTTTTGCTGGGAGGGCTGCGGATCGGGGCAACGCTATCCGTGATTGGGGCGGTGGTGGGCGAGCTGGTCGGATCAGACCAGGGGCTGGGATTCCTGGTCAACGTGGCGCGCGGGCAGTACGATACGTCGCTGGTGTTCGTGGCCGTGTTTACGCTGATCCTGCTGGCGCTGGTATTGTACGGAATTGTGGCGTTTGCTGAAAGTAAACTGCTGGTCTGGCAAGAATCGAATGAGCGATGATATGAAGAGAATCCTGCGTTTTTTGATTTTGATTTGCCTGCTTCTGACGGCGTGCAGCGGGAAAGTCCCGGCAACGGCATTGACCCAGGTGAGGCTGCCACTGGGCTATATCCCCGACATCCAATTCGCCCCGCTTTATGTGGCAGTCCAGAAAGGCTATTTCCGGGATGCCGGCATCCAGGTGACCTTCGATTACTCGATGGAAACCGATATCACGGCGTTGGTTGGAGCGGACCAGATCCAATTCGGGGTGGTTTCGGGCGACCAGGTTCTGCTGGCACGCGCCCAGGGATTACCGATAGTGTATGTGGCTGCCTGGTACCAGCAATACCCGGTGTCAGTGGTGGCAAAATCCACCCTGAACATTCACAGCCCGGCTGACCTGCGCGGCAAAACCATCGGCCTGCCAGGTCTCTACGGAGCCAATTACATCGGCTTGCGAGCGCTGCTGCATGCCGGAGGCTTAACCGAAGCGGATGTAAAGCTTGACTCGATCGGGTATACCCAGGTGGAATCGCTGGCACACGACCGTGACCAGGCCGTTTCGGTCTATACCAATAATGAACCGGTGCAACTACGGTCACAGGGATACAGCCTGACCGAACTGCGCGTGGCCGATTACGTGCAACTGGCTTCGAATGGATTGATCACGAACGAAAAAACGATTTCGCAGAACCCCGACCTGGTACGACGGATGGTCAAGGCTTTCCTGCAAGGATTGGCCGATACCATCGCGGACCCGGCGGCGGCTTACAGCACATCCAAGGCATATGTCACCAACCTTTCCCAAATCGACCCGAGCCTGCAACAGCAGAAACTGGCCACGGTGATCGGGCTATGGAAGGCTGACCGGCTGGGGTACTCGCAGCCAAAAGCCTGGGACAGCATGCAGTCGGTTCTGCTGGAGATGGGACTATTAAGCAAGCCATTGGATTTGACCAAAGCCTATTCGAATAATTTTCTGCCATGAAAATTAGAGCCAACACAACATCAGGAGGAGTACGCAGTTTGGATGTGTGCGGCTTCGCCGCACACATCCAAACTGCGGTTGTTTGATATTTTTTTTCGAGGAAGAAGATATGGAAATCGAAATATGCGAAGCCGAAGAAAGGGATATCCCCGGGATTGGTGAAATCGTGCGGGAATTGGGGTGGTTTGCAGATATAACGGCGGAGACTCCCGAAGAGACCCAAACACACATCGCAAGAGAGATGAAGCTATGCCAGGCTGACGAGAGCCACAGCGTGTTTGTGGCCAGGGCGGGCAATTGGGCAGTTCTGGGATATGTTGCGGTGCATTGGGTGCCCTATCTGATCCATAGCGGGCCGGACGGGTACATTTCGGAGCTGTTCATCCGGGAAAGCGCACGCGGCGAGGGAATCGGGGCACGACTGCTGGAAAGAGTAGATGTAGAGGCGAAGCAGCGCGGCTGCACGCGCTTGATGTTATTGAACATGCGGCAGCGCGAGTCGTACCAGCGCGGATTCTATTCCAAGCATGGCTGGGAGGAACGCCCGCAGGCGGCCACTTTTATGAAGAAAATCGGGAACGATCAATGACCAAGCCAATCCTGGTTGTGCGCGATCTGAGCGTGACATTCCCAGATGAGAATGGCGGGCTGCATGCGCTCGAACTCGATTTCTTTTTCGATCCAACCACAGGAATTCGTGTGCGTGCTGGGGCCATCGGGCAGCGGCAAGTCGACCCTGCTGCGCATCCTGGCTGGATTGCTGCAACCGACTTCCGGGTCGTATACTTTTTCGAGCGGCCAGCCACGCATCGGGATGGTGTTCCAACAATCGAACCTGATGCCCTGGCGGACAGCGCTCGAAAATATTATTCTGCCGCTGGAACTGCAAGGCACGCCAGCCGGGGAAGCCAGACAGCGCGCCCAGGAATTGATCGGACTGGTGGGCTTGCAGGGTTTTGAATCGTCCTGGCCGCGCGATCTTTCGGGAGGAATGGCCCAACGGGTGGCGATTGCACGGGCACTTGTGCACGACCCGGATATCCTGCTGCTGGACGAGCCGTTCGGATCGCTGGACGCGCTGACACGCGAGCGAATGTGGGTTGAACTGAGCCGCATCTGGCAGGTGCGCCTGAAGACTGTATTGATGGTAACGCACTCGATCAATGAGGCGCTCTTCCTGGCCGATCGCGTGCTGCTGCTGACGCAGCGACCGGGGAAGATCAAGCTGGACCTGGCGGTGGATCTGCCACGCCCGCGCCCGGACGAAATCCGCTATACGGCGCATTTTGGGGAACTGGCGAGGAGATTAAAAGTGGCAATCGGGTAAAGGAGCCGGGGAAGAGCGCGGCTTTCAGGAAGTCTGAAACCCGCGTAAAACCAGGCTGGTTACTCCCCGCCCAACCCTGTAAAAAGAACAGGGCAGATGGCAGACAATATAATTTTTTTTGGGACGTTGTTATCCCCCAAGCCCCTTGGTAACGCCATTGCGGATGGGTAAAAGCAGCGGAGAATCAGCCGGTATTTTTGAGGCCGGCGGCGATGCCATTGATGGTGAGAACAATCACTTCGCGCAAACCACGCGCCTGCGGATCATCGGGGTCAGGCAGACCACGCACGCGGCGCAACATCTCAATTTGGATGTAATTCAACGGGTCGATATACGGGTTACGCAACTGGACGGCGTTCTGGGTGATCGGCTCAAGCTCCATGAGGGACTGATGGCCGCTAACAGAAAGGACGGCCTGGCGGGTGCGTTCATATTCGGCGCGGATGGTGGAGAAGATGCGTTGCGCCAGGTCGCGGTCGCTGACCAGGTCCACATACATGGCGGCGATATCCATATCGGCCTTGAGCAAAGAGGCTTCGGTGTTATCGAGCATGGTCTTGAAGAAGGGCCAACCGGTATACATCTCCCGCAACAAGGTCTGGTCCGTGCAGGCGCTGAGGCCGCTACCCAGACTATACCAGCCTGGCAGGTTGAAGCGGCTTTGCATCCAGGAAAAAACCCATGGGATGACACGGATCTGCTCGATGGCGCCAATTTTGGCGCGAGCAGCCGGGCGGGAACCGATATGCAGGCGCTTGATCTCGTCAATGGGAGTTGCTTCCTGCCAGAAAGTTACAAACCCGGGCGTTTCATACACCAGGTCACGATAAGCACGCTGGCCGGCGGTGGACATGCCGTCGAGGGCCGTGCGCCACTCGTCCGGGACCCTGGCCTGGGCGCGCTTGACTGGCGCGGAGGCCAGCAGGATGGCGTGCACGATCTGTTCCAGGTGACGGTGGGCCAGGTCGGGGTTGGAATAACGTGAGGCAATCACTTCGCCCTGTTCGGTCAGACGGAAACGGCCATTGATGCTGCCGGGCGGCTGGGAACGGATGGCATGGTTGGCCGGGCCGCCACCACGCGCGACCGTACCGCCACGGCCATGGAAGATGGTAAGGGTGACACCATTGGTTTTGGCGACACGCGCAATTTGTTCCTGGGCCTGGTAAAGTGACCAGTTGGCCATCAGGTAGCCACCATCCTTATTGCTGTCGGAGTAGCCAATCATAACGATCTGTTCATTGTTGCACGAAGCCAGGTGCATGCGATAGGCAGCCGAGGTAAAGAGGCGCTCAAGCATTTGCGCGGCGGATTTCAGATCGGCAATCGATTCGAACAGTGGGGTGATCTGCAGGCCGGTATCACACCTGGCCCAACGAGCCAGGAGCAAGACGGTCAACACATCTGCGGCCGAGTGGGTCATCGAAATCACGATCGGACCGAGCAATTCCGGCCCGTAAATCTTAAAGACGCGGCCGATTAACTGGAACATGGCCCAGGTCTCAGCAGTGGCGGCGGTGACGCCGGGGTGGTCGGAAAGTTCCGGGTTGGGTTCGCCCAGCAGGCGCACCAGCAGGTCGATTCGCTCGGGGCCAGGGAGATGCTCAAAATCCGGAGCCAGATCGAGGGCGCGCAGGATCTCGCCCAGGGAAGCATTCAGGCGGCTGGCATCCTGGCGGAGATCCAGGCGGGCAGCGTGCAGGCCAAAAATTTTTAACTGCCGGTGGGCAGCCTCCAGGTCGGTCAGAGCAATGGCAGGAGGCATGGAACGGGAGACGATCTCAACCGGATGGAGCAAGGCGCCCAGTTGGACTCGGGCTGGGTGGGGATCGCGTTTCATCAAATTTGCCTTCATATTGTCACGTGAGGCATCAGAGAGGTCAGCGGCCAGCAGGGAGAGCACCAGCCGGTAGGGTTCGTTGGCGTAGCGGCCTTCGATGTAGGCCGCATGGAGTGGGAAGGGCCGGCGGCTTTCAACCCAATCGGTCAGCTCAGCCGGAGGGGGAAAGCGAAGGGAACTGACGCTCAGGCGGCGGGAGAGCTCCTGCAGGTTGCGGCGATGGTTTTCGACAGCCAGGCCGCGATGCAGGTGGAGAGTCTCGGCGGTAACTTCGCTGGTAACATAGGGATTGCCATCCCGGTCGCCACCAATCCAGGAGGCCAGGCGCAGCCAGGTGTGCTTCACACCGAGATCGGGATAATACTTCTGAAGGGCTTTTTCGAGGTCGTCATAGATGACCGGTAAGGCATTCCAGAAAACTTCATTCACGAAATACAACCCGGTGCGAACCTCGTCAGCGACAGTAGGCGTGACGGTGCGGGCGCGTTCGGTGAGCCAGAGGGTCGAAATCTCGGTATGCAGGGCCACCTGGATCTCGTCGCGTTCGCGCTGGGAGGGTTTACCCAGGCTGACCCGTTCCAACAAATCAGATATGCGGTGAAGCTTGGAAAGAACGGTTCGGCGGCGGGCCTCGGTGGGGTGGGCGGTCAGAACCATTTCGATGGAGAGGTTTTCGAGCAAGGCCGAGACCTGGGCACGCGTGAGACCACGCGCTTTGAGGGTGGCGACGGCGTCGCCAATCGATTCGCTGACAGGTGCAGGATATTTTTCGTCGATTTCCTGGCGGATCAGGCGGACGCGATGATTTTCCTCGGCCAGGTTGACCAGGTCGAAGTAGGTGGCAAATGCGGCGGCGACGGCCCGCGCTTCATCGGGTCCCAACGCGGAGACTTCCTGCTGCAACTGCCCGGCAGCTTTATGGTTGCCGCTACGGCGAGCCTTGGCCTCGGCACGGATACGCTCTTCGGTATCAAAAATGGCGGGCGATTCGAGCTCCGAGAGGACCTGGCCTAGCAGGTCACCGAGCAAGTGAATGGTTTGAGAAAGGTCCATCGAAGGATCCTTAAAGGATTTAATTGCTCTAGTATATCTGAAAATTGCGGGAACGGATTGGGTAATTAAGGGGTAGGGTAAAGGAGAAAGGGGATAGGGGGTAGGGAAATTTGACCAATTTCGTACGATATGTTATATTTGGATTCGAGCTACGAATCAAGGAGAAAATGGTATGTGCATATTCTGTGCAGCCATTCCGGCAACTGCCGCCATCGGCACCAATTTGAACGCAAAACAAAAAGCAAACCAGTTAGCCGCCGAGAAGGAGGGGGTCGCCGCGCCGGCTGTGAAACCCATTGCTAAAATTACGCTGGTAGCGCTGGTATTCCTGGCGATTTGTTCCGTGACCTATCACACGATCCTTGCCAGGATCTGGGGATTACCGTTCTTTTAATGGATGGCGTTCAGAACATCAATGTTATATACACCAGGGCTAAAGCCCCCCTGCTCAAAAGTAACGCCCGCTAAAGCGGGCTAGAGGCTTAAATCGGTGCCATTATTCAGTTGATAATGGTGCCGTTTAATAGGTGGAAATACAGAGATCCAGATCAATTTTCCAGAAGTTAATAAAATCCCGCCACCACAAGCCGGCGCCATCAAGGAGGGCCCAGCCAGCACCGGTCTCGATCAGCAGGGCACGCTTGAAGCGTAAACTAGCCAGGGTCGAATTAGTCTTTTTACACATCGAACCCATTTGCCTTAATTACCCCTGCATACCAATACGCGCTCGCCTTGGGGGTGCGCTTCAAAGTCTGGTAATCGATGTGCACCAACCCGAAACGAATAGTCAGTCCCTCGGCCCACTCGAAATTATCCCAGAGTGACCAGACAAAATAGCCCTTCAGCGGAATACCCTCTGTAATGGCACGGTGGGCGGCTTTTAGATAGCGTTTCAGGTATATCAACCGGATGGAATCAACGACTGTATTGTCATCATCCACCCAATCATTCGAAGCACAGCCGTTCTCAGTAACAATTATCTTTTTGGGATGATAAGCGTCGTTCACCCATTTGATGATTTCGTAGAATCCTTCCGGATTGCATTCCCAGCCGCACTGTGTCTGCGGCCGGCCGGTTTGGACAAGTGAATAATCCAGCGGCCAGTCGCCGCCGGCTTTGACATAGGTGGCACTGTAATTATTCAGGCCAAAAAAATCAATCTCTGGATGCATCAACTCCATATCGCCCGGCTTTATTTCAGGCAAAACGATCCCTTTCGTTTTCAGCAATTCAAAGTATTCCCCTGGATATTCACCTTTCATTATGGGATCGCAAAAAAATACATTGTGTTCGGCATTGCACCTTCGTGCAGCAGCAACATCTTCCGGATTATTCTGGTCGGCCGGATAAATCATATCAAGGTTTAGCTTGATTCCGATCTCACCGGTCAGCCGGCTTTCTCGAAACGCTCTGACCGCCACACCGTGGGCAAGGTTTAAATGATGCGCGGCGAGCAGCGCGGCCGAATAATCTCTATACCCGGGCGCATGGATACCCCTCCAGTAACCCAACATACTGATGACCCAGGGTTCAAGAATGGTGATCCAATTATCAACGAGGTTGCCCAACTCCGCATACATTCGTTTGGCATAATTTTCAAACCAGGCGACAATTTCACGGTTCAGCCAGCCGCCGCGTTCCTGCAGTTTTTGCGGCAGATCCCAATGGTACAAGACCACATATGATTTAATTCCATTTTCACGCAGGCAGGTCAATACCCGGCGGTAAAAATCGATACCAGAGCGGTTGATATCGCCTGTGCCATCCGGTATGACGCGCGGCCAACTGATGGTTAGCAAGAAGGATGGATAACCCAATTTTTTCATCATTGCGATATCTTCTTTATAACGGTGATAAAAGTCGCAACTGACATCACCGGTTGTCCCATCCTTGATATTGCCGGGCGAATGAACAAACCGATCCCAGATGCTCTCTCCCTTACCATCCTCATTCCACGCCCCTTCCACCTGATACGAACCGGCGGCGACACCCCAAACAAAGTCTTTTGGAAATTGATACTTTAACATGGTTGCTCCTATCAGCAAAAAACAAATTTATTCTTACGGAATGGATCAACAAGCTACAGAAAAACCTTCGACTTCGCTCAGGACAGGCCCTTCGATCTTGCTCAAGGCGGGAAAGAGCGGGTACAAGCCGTATGCCGAACCTTTTGGCAGCGTAGGAAGTGTACCAGAGCAGGTTCGGATTTAACTCAGCCACCCCGGCTCAGGCGGGTCACACGGCGGTGCGCCACCATAAGCCGGTACATTCCGGCAGAACCCAGCCCGCACTGGTTTTGACAAGCCGATCTCTCATTTCCTGGCCGAAGAGTGGGAGGACCACCTGGTAGATTTGCTGGATGGTCTCAAAGCGATAATCGGTGCGAATATCAAGAGGGGTAAAGTTATATTGGGCTTCCAGAAAATCGTAGACGGTGCGGAAGAAAGGCGGAACTTTGGGGGTGGATTCGCCCGTTCCGAGTGTTTCGATCAAAATCAGTTTTCCGCCCGGGCGGACAACTCTGCGCATTTCGGTCAAGGCACGCCCAAGTTGATCCTGCCAATCATCCGGGTGCCAGACCGCAATCTGCAGGAATGACCAGCCTTCAATGGCAAAATCGGCCCAGCCCGAACGAACGGGCATACGGCGGCTATCAGCCAGCGCAAGGGAAATATTTGTCCAGTTGTGCAGAGATTGTCTGGCCTGCGCCAGGCGCAGCATGGAGGCGGTGAAATCAAAGGCATACAGCCTGTAGATGGAACCGGCCAGCAAGCTGGTTAGCCGGCCTGTCCCACAGCCAAATTCGACTGAATCTGTGCCGCTCAGAGCCTGGATAACCTGGATAGCGCTCAGCAGGTTGCACTGGTAATCTTCATGCGAGACCAGGATTTCATAGGCATCCGCATGGTCAGTGTAGAGGGTGTCCCAGGTGAGTTCGCTCATTGAAATCCTTTATATTTTAAGGACCCAACCAAGATAACCTTGCAGGCAGCATATGCAAGATGTCCAACGTTTATTGGCCAGATCATGAAATTGGCATGGTTGGATCACACCGTCCCGCATCGACCAAAAGGGAAGCCTTTTGTTTTAGAACCTGATTCATTTGGGTTTAAATGAACCAGTTGCCGTTTATCTGGACAGCAAAATCGAAACTGTCGGCAGGGTTGTACTTGACCTTAACGTAGTCCCCAACTCGAGCAATGGCGGTGGGCGGAAAATCGAACGGCTTTTCAGAATCAAACGGAGCACCGGTTGCCGGGGTCAACCACAGATCAAGATCGATGGCGCGGTGCGAATTTTCAGTCGCACCCAAATCTTCCGCCGAAACGACCCTGGCAGTACCGTCCGCACCATTCTGCATGAGCCATTGCAGATGCTGCTTGGGGTCAGCGCTGCCCTGCACCTGTGGGGCCTGATCGCGCAGTTCTTCCGGCACAATCACGGAACTGCCGCAGTACATGCACTTGACTTCCTTTTCCATCCCGCTTGCCATGAGCGGGGATCCACAATTGGGACAATTGAAACTGTTTGTCTCAGACATTGCTTGCTCCTTTATCATCTATAAAACATCAGATGAAGAAAAATTGGACTTGCGAGGCTGGACATCCCATTTATCCATGGTGAATTCGAGTTTCAAAACAATCTAGGGGGCAGATTCTACCGGCAGGTCCTGCTTGCCGCGGGAGGCAAAACGTTTCTGGGGTCCGAGCCAGAGATGCAGGGCAAGAAAGGCGAGGGCGGAAACAATACAGAGGCCGCCACCTATATACCAGAGCAGATTCGGGTTGAGATTATCCAGAACCAAGCCGGCCAGGACAGGGCCAATGGTGGTGGGAATGGCGGCAGAAAGCCCGTAGACCGCCATATAACGGCCGCGCATATCCGGCGGCGCAAAGTTGGCTGCCAGCGCCTGGCTGGTGGGGACAACGATCATTTCCCCGAAGGTAATGACCAGGGCGGCCAGGATAAAAAGGTAATAAGCCGAGATGAACCCGAGCATGCCAAAGCCGATGGCATACAAAGCCACCCCAATCGCCATCATCACGAAGGGCGGGCGGCCCTTGCCAAGACGGACCACCCAGAACTGGAACAGCACCACCAGAACGGCCGAACTTGTTAGCATGAAACCATAGGCCGAAGTGCTAAAACCGTGCACGTTGCGCAGATAAACCGGCAGGGTATTGTACATCTGGGTATATACCATCAACATGATCAGGGAAGCCAGCATGAAGGCCATGAAGGCCAGGTCCCGGAGCACCTGGCGGTAACCGGAGGCAGTCTGCCAGACGGTCTCGTGAGTTTGTTCGGCTGAGGTGGCGGGTTTGGTTTCGGAAATGAACCTGAAGAATATGACTGCAATGACCAAGCTCAAGACCGAATCGATCACAAAAAGCATGAAGAACGATTTGAGTGCCACCAGGCCGCCGACGGCGGGACCGATGATCCAGGCCAGGTTGTCGGCTACGATCAGGATGCCATAGCCTTCGGAGCGCTGTTTTTCAGGCAGCAGGTCGGCCACCATGGCACCATAGGCCGGCCCATCAATATTAGAAAAGAAGCCGATAATGATCGCGAGCGGGTACAGGATGGCGAGTGAATTGACCAGCCCGAGCGACAGTGAACTCAGGACGCTGAAACCCAAGCCGAAGAGGATAATCTGGCGTCGCCCAAACCGATCAGTGAGCGCCCCGCCAACCATGCCCCCGATCAGCCCAAAGGCGGCCCAGATCCCAAGAATGATGCCGGCCTGGGTCATGCCGATGCCAAATTTCTGGGTGATGTAGAGCGAGAAAAAAGGGAAAAGCAGATGACTGCCGGTATTATCAATGAAAGAGACCAGCACAACAATCCAGAACTTCCCCGGGAATTCCTGATAGATTTTATTCAGTTTCGTGAACATAGATGTTGGTATGCCCCCTCATTTTGGTAAGGAAACAAAAAATGGGCAGATCAATTTGAAAGGACAACTCCTATCAGGGCGGTCACCAATAACAGGCATATTATAGGAGCGTTGAGAGAGACAGTCAACAAAAAAAATATTCTGTATTTGTCAGACAATGTCAAGGATTAATTAGAATGTCCCCTGTTCCCGACTGAATAGGAATGTCCCCCCCGCGGGGGGGACATTCCTATTCAGTCGGGAGGGTGCGGGGAGGCCGATAGGCCCAGGGATGGTTCTCGCTGGGCTTGTGGACCTTGCTCTGGTTGAGCAGAACGTGATTGACTTGCTTGGCAGTGACCACTTCCGACTGGCGGGTCTGTTTATGGAATATGGTGTAATCCAGCGGATCGTTTTTGTAGAGGATGGTTACTTTGCCGAGGGCGTCCTGGCAAATATTGACCTGCGCATTGTGCCAGGCATAGGCGGGACGATCGGTCTGGATCTGATAGACCACGTTTTTGAACTGTACGGTGAGATTTTTGGAGACGGAGCGAGGCTCCTGCCAGGCGAGGATCTGGTCAAGATTTTGATGGGCCAGCAGGGGTCGATGCGCATCCAGGGTAGAGCGCGGCTGAACCGAAAAGCGAGCGTTGAAGTCAAGGATGAACTCGGGCAGATAAACATTGCCCTGCTGCATCGTGTTGATGCCGAGCAAGCGCATCTCCCTGACCAGGCGGTCCTGCAGGGTCTCGTTGGCGCGCTCGACCCGCCCTTTCGCTTGCGGGGTATTGGCACACAAGATCGGGATCTCCAGGCTGTGCATGGCTCGTCCGAACTGGGTCAGGTTGTCTCCGCTACCCGCATTGGGCATATTGACCCGGAAAACGCCATGTTTATCGGTGTAGAGCCCGGCAGGCCTGCCATGGGCTGCCAAATATTGCCTCAGTAGACTGCAGTAGCCGAAGAAACTCTCTTCCGGCACAAAAGACAAGGCTCCCAACTGCCCCGTAGCATCATCGATCATGACCAGCAGCGTACAACGCTCCGAACGCCCTTCGAACCAGTCATGATCCGTCCCGTCCATTTGCTCCAGCTCCCCATAGCACGCCCGGCGCTCCCGCAAAGGATGCTTTTCCACCTTCCGAACTCTTTTCGCTTTCCAGATCCCCTCCTCGATCATGATCTTGCGGGTACTCCCCAAACACAACTTCAACCCTTCTCGCTCCACTAATTTCTCGTGAGCCAGCGTCGGTCCAAAGTCTGCATAACGCCCCTTTAGCAGATCCAGCGCCGCCTGTTCTGTCTCCGCATCCAGTTGATGGTGGCTCGGCTTCCCGCGTTGCTTCGATACCAGACCAGCCGCTCCGTCTCGCCGATAGGCGCACAACAAACGCTTCACTTGCCGGACACTCACCCCCAGAATTTCCGCGGCTGTTCTTTGCACCATCCGTTTCTCTTGCAAGCGTTCCATCACTTCCAAACAACTCAGTTCCTCTTTGCTCATGCTTAGCAGTTCCATTTCTATGTCCCTTTCATAGGGGACATTCTAACTTGTACGCAAAGGGGACATTACTATTAAACGCTAACATGTATTTGTCAGACAATTGACATCCGCTGCATTCTTGGTTACACTATGAGTAGTCTTGTCAGACAACTAGACTTTTCCCTTATGCCTACACTTTTGATAAAGCATGCCACCACATTGGTCACGATGGATGACCGCCGCCTGGAAATTACGGATGGTGGCCTTTTTGTACGGGATGGCTTTATCGAAAAGGTTGGCCCCACCAGCGAACTCCCCTCCCAAGCCGATGAAGTGCTGGACCTCTCAGGTCACATTATACTGCCGGGGTTGGTCAACACCCACCACCATTTCTACCAGACCCTGACACGCGCCGTGCCCCCTGCCCAGGATGCGAATCTATTCAACTGGCTCAAAACGCTCTATCCGATCTGGGCGCGTATGACGCCGGATGACATTTTCATTTCCACGCAGACAGCCCTGGCCGAGTTGGCACTATCGGGATGCACCACCGCCTCCGACCACCTGTACCTGTTCCCGAATGGCTCCCGGCTGGATGATGAAATTGGAGCGGCCCGGCAGATGGGCATGCGCATCCAGGCTTCGCGCGGCTCGATGTCGCTGGGCGAATCGAAGGGTGGGCTGCCACCGGATTCGGTCGTTGACACGGAGGAGAACATCCTGCGTGACAGCCAGAGGCTGATCGAAAGGTATCACGACCCCAAAGCAGGCGCGTTCGTGCAAATCGTGCTTGCGCCGTGTTCACCGTTCAGCGTGACCGGAGAGCTGATGAAACAATCGGCCAAACTGGCACGCGAATATGCGGTGCACCTGCACACACACCTGGCCGAGACCGAGGACGAACAGCAATTCTGCCTGCAAAAATTTGGTTACCGCCCGGTGCCTTATATGCAATCAGTAGATTGGGTGGGGCAGGACGTCTGGTTTGCGCATGCGGTCTATGTGGATAATGAAGAAGTAAAGACATTTGCCCGGTATGGCTGCGGCGTGGCGCATTGTCCCAGCTCGAACATGCGGCTGGCATCCGGGATCGCACCGGTAAAAGAGTACCTGGCGGCGGGCGTGAAAGTAGGCCTGGGCGTGGATGGATCTGCCAGCAATGACGGGTCGCACCTGCTTGGAGAGGTGCGACAGGCGATGCTGCTTTCCCGCCTGAAGGAAGGCATCAGCGGATTTTCCCTTTCGAATGACCCGAACCGAAAATTAATGACCGCACGGATTGCGCTCGAACTGGCCACACGTGGCGGGGCAGCCGTGCTGGGCCGCGCCGACATCGGCAGCCTGGAAGTCGGAAAATGCGCCGATTTCTGCGCGATCAATCTGAACCGCCTGGATTACGCCGGGGCGTTGCATGACCCGGTTTCTGCCGTGGTGTTCTGCCAGCCGGTGCGCGTAGATTTTACAATGGTCGGCGGCAAGTTTGTGGTCAAAGAAGGCCAGCTGGTATCCCTGGATGAGCATAAGCAGGTTGAGAAGCATAACCAGGCCGCCAAACGCCTGCTGGAGTCACGATGAACCTACCGCAGGATGCATTCCTTAAGAAAACCCCCGACATTTTTGCAATTCCCCCGCGCATCCAGGAGTTTTATGGAATCTGACATCCAATCGATCCGCAGCTTGATTGATGTAGCAATGGGCCGACAGCCGGCCGACCTGGTAGTGCGCAAAGGCATCTGGGTATGCGTACAATCCGGCGAGCTGGTGCCAGGGACCGATATCGCCGTAAAGAACGGCCGGATCGCTTACGTTGGGCCAGACGCCAGTCACACCATCGGCAAGCGGACACGCGTCATCGAAGCGGGCGGCAAGTACCTGGTGCCGGGGTTGCTGGATGGACATATGCATGTCGAATCGAGCATGTTGACCGTGACCGAGTTCGTACGGGCGGTTCTGCCGCACGGTACGACCGGCATGTTCACCGACCCGCACGAGATTGCCAACGTATTCGGGCTGAAGGGCGTCAAACTGATGGCGGAAGAAGCCGCACGACAGCCGGTGCATATGTGGGTGCAGGTACCATCGTGCGTGCCGTCTGCGACGGGTTTCGAGACACCCGGGTCAGAACTAAGCGCGGAGGATGTAGCCGAGGCGATGGCCTGGCCTGGAATCATCGGCTTGGGCGAAATGATGAACTTCCCGGGAGTGACGAATGGTGACGGGAAGATGCTGGCCGAGATGGATTCCACACGCAAGGCCGGAAAAGTCATCGGCGGGCACTATCCATCGCGAGACCTGGGCCCGGCCTTCCATGCGTACGTGGCCGGTGGCCCGGAAGATGACCACGAAGGCACCTGTCCAGAAGACGCGGTGGAACGAGTACGCCAGGGCATGAAAGCCATGCTTCGGTACGGTTCCGCCTGGCAGGATGTGGCCGAAGGGGTAAAGGCCATCACCGAAAAGCACCTGGACTCGCGCAATTTCATCCTGTGTACCGATGACTGCCACGCTGCCACACTGGTGAATGAAGGCCATATGGACCGCGTCCTGCGGCATGCCATCCAGCAAGGACTGGATCCCATGACAGCCATCCAAATGGCTACCATCAACACCGCCGAGCATTTCGGTGTCCGCCGTGAGGTAGGGATGATTGCCCCAGGCCGCTGGGCGGATATCCTGCTGGTGGAGGACTTGATGGATTTCCATGCCGGAATGGTGATCCTAGGCGGCGCAGTGGTGGTTGAAAGTGGCAGGTTATCCGTTGACCTGCCAACAATGGAATACCCGGCCTGGGCCACGCACTCAATGCATTTGCAGCGACCGCTGACGGCGGAAGATTTCTGCATCCCGGCGCCCAGCCCCCTAATTGCTCTCCCCGAGGGAGAGGCACAGAAGGTCGGTGTTAATGTCATTGGCGTTATCGAGAACCAGGCACCCAACCGGCATCTGCACCTGCAAGCGCTCGTCCGGGACGGGAATGTACAAGCGGATATGAAACACGACCTGGCGAAAGCCGCCGTGGTCGAGCGGCACCACGCCCTGGGAACGGTACAGATGGGGCTGGTATCCGGTTTTGGGTTTAACCTGCCGTGCGCCTTCGCCACGACCGTGGCGCACGACTGCCACCAAATGATCGTGGTCGGAACGGACGAAAAGGATATGGCCCTGGCTGCCAACACACTGGGTGAAGTAGGCGGCGGGCAGGTGGTAATAAAAAATGGCCAGGTGGTGGGACTGGTCGAGCTGACACTCGGCGGGCTGATGTCGACCGAGACTGCCAAAATTGTCGCCGGGAAGGCAAGCATGATTCTAAAAGGCTTGCGCGATTGCGGATGCAAGCTTAATAATCCCAATATGCAATTATCCCTGCTGGCGCTGGTTGTCATCCCGGAACTACGCCTGACGGATAAGGGTCTGGTAGATGGAACGAACTTTACGTTCCTGCCAGTGGTCGAAGGAACAGCACAATAGGTCAGGAGGAGGAGAATTATGGGACAATATCCATTCAGACGTTTGCAGGCAGACCTGGCGAAACTGATCAGTTCGCTGCCAGCGGAAAGCCGGCTACCGTCGGAACCAGAACTGGCACGGCGGATGGGAGTCTCGCGGGCGACGTTGCGCGAGGCCATGCGCGCATTTGAAGGTCAGGGAATGATCCGGCGCCGCCAGGGCGTAGGCACTTTCGTGGTTGCCAAGGTGCCGGTGCTCAATTCCGGGTTGGAAGTGCTGGAAAGCATTGAGACCCTGGCCCAACAAATCGGTCTGGCGGTTAATATGGGCGAACTGCAAGTGGAACAAGTTGCAGCCGACCAGGAGCATGCGACGGCTTTGAACGTGCCGGTCGGGGCATTCCTGACACGCGTGGCGCGCGTCATTTATACAGAAAACCGCCCGATTGCCTACCTGGTGGACACACTGCCGGCGGACATCCTGCCAACGGCAGATATCGAAACCGGGTTCACCGGTTCAGTGCTGGATCTGTTATTGCAGCATGGCAACCCGAAACTGGTCCAATCCCGGACGGATATCCGGGCAATTGGTGCCAGCCAGGAAGTGGCACGGGCCCTGCAGATCCAGCGAGATGACGTGCTGCTGCATTTTGTAGCGTATTTGTATTCGAACGAAGGCCGCGTGGCAGACTATTCGTTCAGTTATTTCCTGCCTGGCTATTTCCGCTTCCATGTAGTCAGGAAAGTCGGTTAATTGAAGAAAGAGAATAGAGATTGGCGAGCAGAGAGAAGTGCAGACCGCTCTCCAATCCCTGCTCTCAGTTCTCTCAAATTTGATCACTATTTCTAATCTCGGAGGTAAAAATGCGTAGTTTTGCTGGTCGGGACATCCTGTCCCTAAAGGAATTTGAACGACAAGAATTTTTCCACGTCTTCGACGTGGCCGCAGAGCTGGAACCGATCGCGGTTAGCCGCCGTAACAGCGACATGCTTGCGGAAAAGACCCTGGTAACCGCCTTCTACCAACCTTCCACCCGCACGCGCCTGGCGCATGAAGCAGCCATGCACCGCCTGGGCGGGGCCGTGACCGGCTTTTCAGATGCCAAGATGACACGCGCCGGTGACTTCTACCAGGAGTCCATCAAGGATACCGTCAAAATGCTTGAGTTCTATGGCGATGTGATCGTTATGCGGCATTTCCAGCAGGGCGCTCCCGCTGAAGCGGCCAAATGGGCTTCCGTGCCGATCATCAACGGTGGGGATGGCTGGGGCGAGCACCCCACCCAGATCCTGACCGATCTGTACACCGTGCTGAAGGAAAAAGGCACGATCGACGGGTTGACCTGGCTGGCAGTGGGTGATATGCGCATGCGCACCATGCACTCACTCGGCTATGCCCTGAGCCAGTTCGATTGCCCGGTCACCTTTGTTTCCCCGCCGGACATGTCCCCAACTGAGGAGTTCAAGGCTGAACTCAAACAGTATAGCGTTAACTTCCGCCAGGCCGAACACGTTGAGCAGGCAATTGCCGAAGCAGACGTGATACTGGTGGAGCCAGTGGTTCAGCCGGATTACACCAAGAGCCGGGATGAACGCGCTGGCAAAGACGTGGGCATGACCCCCGCCAACTACAAGATCACACGCGAGCTGCTCGAAACGAAAGCCAAATCGGATGCCATCCTGCTGCATTCCCTGCCACGCATGGATGAGGTACCACCGGATGTGGATATCACCCGCTGGTCACGCTACTGGCAGGAAGCGTTTAACGGTGTGGTAATGCGCATGGCGCTGTTAGCGCTCGTTTTAGGCGCAATGGAATAGTAAGGTTCCGCAAGTCTAACAGGTCTGACAGGTCTTAGATGTCGACCTGTCAGACCTTTAGGACTTATAAGACCTGTTAGACAAGGAGATTTAATTATGCAAACATTTTTACATGGCCGAGACCTGATCGGCGATCTGGACTTTACGAGAGAAGAAGTCGAAACCGTCCTGGATGTGGCTTTCGACCTGAAACGCAAGCGCGCCCTGAACGAACCGCATCCCTACCTGCGCGATAAAGTGCTGGCGATGCTTTTCTTCTTCTCATCCACGCGCACACGCGGCTCATTCGAAGCCGGCATGGCCCAACTGGGCGGGCATGGCGCTTTCATCGAAAGCAAGTCGACGCAAATCGCCCACGGAGACACCCCCAAGGAAATCGGCGAAATCTTCGGCCGGTATTACGATGGCATCGCCATCCGCCACGTTGACTGGGGCGTTGGCAACGGTTACCTGAACGCGGTCGCAAAAGCCAGCCGCGTCCCGGTACTGAACATGCAATGCGATATCTACCACCCCTTCCAGTGCCTGGCCGACCTGATGACGATTGTCGAGAAAAAAGGGCGAGACCTGCGTCGCAAGAAGATGGTAGTCTCGTGGGCCTATGCGGCATCCTACCAGAAGCCGATGTCGGTACCGCAGTCGCTCGTTCTGCAAATGCCGCGTTTCGGGATGGATGTGGTGCTGGCTCACCCGCCGGAGTTCAAGCTGATGCCGGAGATCATGGAGCAGGCCAGGGAACAGGCCCGGAAGTACGGGGCCGGTTTCGAGGTGGTGGATGACATGGATGCGGCCTTCAAGGACGCGGATATCGTCTATGCCAAGTCCTGGGGCGCGATGGTACATACCCCGGACCCGGATGAGGGCGCCAAGATCATCAAAAAGTACGAGAGCTGGATCACGGACGAGCGCAGAATGAAACTCGCCAAACCGGATGCCATCTATATGCACCCGCTGCCGGCCGACCGCAACATCGAAGTAACGGATGGTGTTATGGATGGCCCGCAATCGGTGGTCTATGACCAGGCTGAGAACCGGATGCATGCCCAGAAGGCCGTCATGGCCCTGACGATGGGCTAGGAGAGAAAAACCATGACTAAAAAGGTCGCTGTCATTGCCGTGGGTGGCAACTCGCTGATTAAAGATCCCAAGCGTGTTTCGGTGGAAGACCAGGAACAGGCGCTGGTTGAGACTGCTCACCACATTGTGGATATGATCGAAGCAGGGTGGGATGTTGCCATCGGACATGGAAATGGACCTCAGGTCGGCTATATCCTGCGGCGCTCGGAAATTGCCGCAAAAGTGGAAGGCATGCACGAGGTGCCGCTGGATGTGTGTGGCGCCGACAGCCAGGGTGCGATCGGCTATGAGTTCCAGCAGGCTTTGCAGAATGAATTGTTCAAGCGTGGAATCAAAAAGAACGCATGCACCATCATCACCCAGACCCTGGTGGACCAGAATGATGCGGCGTTCAAGAACCCCAGCAAACCGATCGGCAGTTTCATGGAAGAGCCCGAAGCCAGGCGCCGTGAAAAGGAAATGGGCTGGTCGGTGGTTGAAGATGCCGGACGCGGCTGGCGACGGGTGGTGCCTTCGCCCCTGCCAAAAGATATCGTTGAACTTGTTTCGGTTAAAACCCTGATCGAGGCAGGCGTAATCGTTATTACGGTGGGGGGCGGCGGCATTCCGGTGATCGACGCCGGTAATGGTATCTATCGCGGCGTTGCGGCCGTGATCGACAAGGATTTCGCCAGCAGCCTGCTGGCCAGCGAGATCAAGGCGGATCTGTTCCTGATCGCAACTGCGGTCGAAAAAGTGGCCATCAACTACGGCAAGCCCAACCAGAAATGGCTCGATAAAATCACCTTGGCCGAAGCCAAGCAATACCTGGCCGAAGGGATCCACTTTGCCAAGGGTTCGATGGCGCCCAAGATCCAGGCGGTTGTCCGCTATCTGGAAGCCGGCGGTAAAGAGGCGTTGATCACCAACCCGGAAAATATCGGCCGAGCGTTGAATGGCGAAACTGGCACGCGGATCGTTCCATAAAGGAGAGTAGCAACGGACAAAAGATGCCCCAAAGATGGCCCATCCCTTACCCCGTTGCTCCAAGATGTGCGCTGCATAATGAATTATAATTAACGCGCCGTTTCGATTAAAAATAATCGAATAGTTTCCCTTGTAGAGTAGCCGCTTCAGGCATGAATACAAGAATGAACGCGCTTGGACATTCAAAACCCTTGTAATCCACTCACAGGAGATTATTATGTCTACGTCGAAAACACATCAATACACCCATAAAAGAAGAATGCTCCATGAAGTTACGCTGGATGTGGTGGCGACTGCAATGGGGCGTGAACCAGCAGATTTGATCATCCGGAACGGCCGCCTGGTAAATGTCAATGTTGCACGCATCCAGGATGGGGTGGATATTGCCGTTCGGCACGGAATTATTGCTTTTGTAGGGAAGGGCGATCATATAATGGTGGGAGAGAATACCCAGGTTGTGGATGCCGGCGGACGATTCCTGGTGCCCGGGTTCATTGACACCCACGATCATGTGGAAAGCAGCATGGTGGATGTACGCAGCTTCGCGGCAGGAATCCTGCCAACCGGTACTACCACCATTGCCTGTGATAACCATGAACTCACCAATGTTTTTGGTGTGCGGGCAGTGGAATTATTCCACAATGCAGCCGAAGGGTTACCGCTGAAAGTCATGGTTGCCATGCCGGTCTGCGTCCCCTCGATCCCGGGGTTTGAGGATGCCGGAGCGACGATTACTGCCAAGGAAGTAGCGCAGGCTTATCAAGAAGATTGGGCACAGGTTCAAGGCGAGCAGATGAATTTTCCGGGCATCATCTACGGCGATCCGCAGTGCCACAGTATCACAGCTGCTTCGCTAAAGGCAGGTGTGATCCTGACCGGTCATTATGCCAGCCTTGAGCTGGAAAAAGGATTGCCGGCCTTTGTTGCTTCGGGAATGACCGCCTGTCATGAGGCGACCACCGCCGAAGCGGCCATGCGGCGGGCAGAGTTGGGGTGCTATGCCCAACAACGTTACGGGACCGCCTGGCTGGATATGCCCCAGACCATTCAGGCCATTACCGAAAATCCAGGTATGGATACCCGTTTCTTTACCATGGTTACCGACGATGTCACCCCGGCGACCATCGTAGAGCAAGGGCATCTTGACCGGGTGGTACGGGATGCGATCAAGCAGGGAGTATCGCCAATGCTGGCGATCCAGATGGTGACGATCAATGCGGCCCAATTGTTGGAAAAGTCCCGCTGGATCGGGACGATCTCACCGGGTCGCGCCGCCGATATCCTGATCGTCAGTGATTTGGTAAAGGTGACCATCGATCAGGTCTTTGCAGATGGCGTTCTCGTGGCAGAAAATGGCAAGATGTGCGTGGAGTTTTCAAAATACAATTATCCGGAATGGGCTTTGAATTCAGTGAAATTGCATCCCACCACGGCCGAAGATTTTCATATCAACGCGACAAAGCCTGAGATGGTGCGGGTCATGCGGCTCTTCCCGGGGAAGGTCCACACTGTTGAAGAAATACACGGCATTACACCGGTCAACGGCTCATTGCCTGCCGATCCGACCAGAGACCTTGCCAAAGTGGCAGTTTTCTACCGTCACGATCCGAAGCCGGGCGTGACGGGAACGAAAGGCCTGGGTTTCGTCACGGGCCTGAACTTCAAACCGAATGTGGCCTATGCTTCCACGATATCGCATGATTGCCATAATGTCCTGGTTGTTGGGACTGATGACCAGGCCATGGCAACTGCCGCCAATGAATTGATTAAGATCGGAGGCGGGATCGTCATGATCGTTGATGGTAAAGTCAACTCAACCTTGTCCATGCCATTGGGAGGGTTGATGTCCCTCGAGTTGGTTGAAAAAACCGCCAAGATGTTATGTGTGATCGAGGATAGCTTTAAGAAAGCCGGCTGTGCCTATGATTCGATCGAAATGACTCTCAGCCTGCTTGGTTTGATCGTTCTGGAAGAACTTCATCTCTCAAATAAAGGCTATGTCGAATTGAAACCTGGACAGATGCCAAAATTTGTTGATTTGTTCGCAGGCTAGGCTCTCGCTAGCGCCTCCGAACCAATTGTTTCGCCACTGGAAGGCTTTTTGGAGCATCTGAGAAGGATAGAAGGATGCTAATAGATCCGGTGACCATTCTCTGGCTGGATTGTTATCGAAAGGAGGTGGTACAAGACAAGTTTTCGAAACGTAGAGGAATATCACGTATCTACAATTTTACCTATTACCCACATTCTAGTTTGATGGAGAAGAAAAACTATGCGTAAAATGATTGTACGCCTCGCCTTTCTGAGCCTGGCTTTCGTGTTTGCACTTTCCGCTTGTGGTGGCGCAACCCCGACCCCCACAACAGCTCCAGCAACCGCTGCCCCGGCAACCGTCGCTCCTACAACTGCTGCGCCTGCAACTTCAGCACCTGCAACGGCAGCGCCTACAACCGCTGCTGCAACTGCTACAGCCGCCCCGGTTGCGACTTTTGCTCCCGTGGGAACTGCATTTCCATCTGGAGCGACGTTCACCATCGGTATGGTACTGGTGGGCCCGTATAATGATTCGGGTTGGAGCCAGGCCACCTATGAAGGCGGCCAGTATGCGGTTTCCAAGGTTCCCAATACAAAGCTGATCTATGTTGATAACGGTTTCAGCCATCAGGGCGTGACTCCGGCTCAATTGGGCGAGCAGTTGCTGGCCCAGGGCGCCAACATGATCATCTTCAACTCGGATGACTTCAAGGATGATTCCAATACCTTCGCCAAGGCCCATCCGACCGTCCCTACCATCATGCTCTCGGGAGACCAATCCTGGGTGAAGGGGCAGGCTTATCTGAACATCCCCAATATGGTTAATATTATGCCGCGCACAGAATACTCCAAGATGATTGCCGGCTGCGCGGCTGCCATGACCACCCAAACCGGAGCGATTGGCTACCTGGGTCCATTGATCAATCCTGAGACCCGCCGCCTGGCTTCCTCCGCCTACCTGGGCGCCGAATGGTGCTGGACGAATGTTCTGAAGAAAAAAGCTGCCGACCTGAAATTCGACGTTACCTGGATCGGTTACTGGTATAACGAGCCCGGAACGACGCTTGATCCGAGCAAGGTTGCAGATGACTTCTTCAACAGCGGCCATGATGTGGTCATGTCGGGCATTGACACGACCGAGGCTCTGACCGAGGCCAAGAAGTTCCACGATGCTGGCAAGACGGTCTGGGCTGTTTCCTATGACTACGTGAACAATTGCAGCACTGCCCCGTCTGTCTGCCTGGGCGTTCCCTACTTCAACTGGGGCCCTGGCATCATGGCCCAGGTTCAGAAAGCGATTGCTGGCAAATTCGCACAGGACTGGCAGTGGTTGGCCCCGGATTGGACGAATATCAATAATATTGATACCAGCGCGACCGGTTTCAAAAAAGGCGACGCTTTGAGCACTGCGGCCTCCTCGGCGGTCGATCAGATCACGGCCGCTCTGGCGAGTGGAACGAACCTGTGGACTGGCCCGATAAACCTGCAAGACGGAACAGTTTATTTGGCGGCTGGCACGGTTGCCACCGACCAGCAGATCTGGTACCTGCCGCAATTGCTCCAGGGCATGGGCGGCAAGTCACAATAACCCTTATAAAAATATTGGGGGAAGGCCTGTGCCTTCCCCCAATCCTTTTGGAGGGGGGAACATCTTTCAGGATGGCACAACCTAAGGAATGAACCATGAATGTTGAACTCATAGACATTTATAAGACATTCGGCTCGGTACATGCCAACGTCGGCATCAGCATGAAAATCCCGTCCGGGACAATTCAGGGCATCCTTGGAGAAAACGGCGCTGGAAAAAGCACCCTGATGAAGATATTATCTGGTTTTATTCGACCGGACTCGGGCCAGATCCTGTTGGATGGACAACCGGTCTCAATTCATTCACCCGCGGATGCCATCCGGCAGGGCGTGGGTATGCTCCACCAGGATCCGCTCGATTTTCCTCCGTTGCGTCTCATCGAAAATTTTACTCTGGGCCAGGCCGGGGGTCTCCTACCCCAGCAGGGATCGGCTTTAAAGGATTTAAGCGGTTGGCCGAACAGTTCGGCTTTTCCCTTGATCCGGAGGCATATGTTGATTCTCTCACTGTTGGGGAACGCCAACAGTTGGAAATCCTGCGCCTGATCTGGTTGGGAGCGCGTGTCTTGATCTTTGATGAACCCACCACCGGTATCAGTGCACCACAAAAAATTAAGCTGTTCAACGCTTTGCGGTTACTGGCCAAGCAAGGTATGACCGTCTTGTTTGTCTCTCATAAATTGGAAGATGTCGAGGGGTTATGCAACCGGGTGGTAGTCTTGCGCCAGGGGTACCTGGTTGGAGCAACCCAAGCTCCTTATAACACGCATGAATTGGTCGAGATGATGTTTGGCAAGGAGATCACACTGGGAGAGCGTGCGGCCGGTTGCGCCGGGGAGGTTGCCCTATCTCTGCGTGAAATGGCGGTTGAAGATTACCGCCTGCACATCAGCAGTACCAACCTGGAGGTTTGCCGCGGTGAAGTGATCGGCCTGGCTGGCATGGAAGGCAGCGGTCAAAACCTTTTCCTGCGGGCAGTTGCCGGCATGGTGCGGACGGTGGGCGGACAAATTGTGTTGAATGGCCAGAACCTGACCGGACACAACTATCATGTTTTTAAGGAGCACGGCGTGGCGTTCCTGCCGGCTGCACGGCTGGAGGAGGGCCTGGTTCCCGGTTTGACTCTCACCGAGCATGTCATTCTGGCAGAAGAGTCCTCCGATTTCTTCATCAACTGGGACAAGGGACGCCAGTTGACGCAGAAACGCATCACCGAATTCAATGTTAAAGGCACACCGTCCAATACGGTCGAGAGCCTTTCGGGTGGCAACCAGCAGCGGGCTTTGCTGGCCCTGCTGCGGGAACCGCTGACTTTGCTAATGCTGGAACATCCGACGCGTGGCCTGGATATTGAATCCACCATCTACATCTGGAGCAAGCTCAAGGAACGCTGCCGCCAGGGCACCTCCATCCTATTTGTATCTTCTGATCTGGAGGAAATCCTGCAGTACAGCGATCGGGTGCTGGTTTTTTTCAGCGGCAAAGTGACACCTCCCATGGATGCTGGTTCTTTATCGATTGACAGACTTGGGGAGTTGATTGGTGGGACGGGTTGGCCGAAATCCAATGAGGAGGGCAAAACTTCATGAAAAAATCCAATTGGCTCAATTTCGGTTTTCAAATCGGTGCGATAATCCTGGCACTGCTCTTTACTACGGCTGTTTTGCTGCTGGCCGGGGCACCACCTCTCCAGGCTTATCTATCCGTGATTAAAGGCATGGTTGGCTCCATGGGCGACATCACCAACGTGTTGTCGGCATGGGCACCCTTGTTGTTAACCACATGCGGCGTGTTATTAACCTTTGCTGCGGGGCTGTGGAATATTGGCATCGAGGGGCAGATCATGGCCGGGGCGATTTTTACAACCGGCGCTCTACGCTTGATGCTAAACAGTTCCATGCCAACCGGGTGGATCCTGGTAATTGCTTTCCTGGCCGGCCTGGTAGGGGGAGCCATCTGGGCGGCACTGGCGGGCGTCCTGAAGATATTCGGCGGGGTAAACGAAATTTTCGGCGGCCTCGGACTGAATTTTGTTGCAACGGCATTTGCTCTTTATTTGATCATAGGTCCCTGGGCAAGGCCAGGGATCGCTTCGACCAGCGGTACCTTAATGTTTCCACAAAAGTTATGGTTGCCTACCCTGAAAAATTTTGAATTCAGCCCATGGGCGTTGGGTTTGGGCATCCTGGTGGTTATCCTGGTTTTCTTTCTACTGCGCGGGACTTATTTTGGTCTGCGATTGAAGGCGGTTGGGAAGAATGTGAAAGCGGCTTTCCTGATGGGGGTCCCAACCTGGCAATACAGTATGATGGCCTTCCTTATCTGTGGCGCCTTTGCAGGCCTGGCAGGCGCGATCCAGGTCACCTCGGTCTATCACCGGCTCACGCCGGCCATTTCAAGCGGTTATGGCTTTCTGGGACTACTGGTGGCAATGCTGATCAATTACCAGGCACTCTGGGCCGCACCGGTGGCTTTGTTCTTTGCAGCCTTGAACATTGGCGGCATTCAATTGCCGATCGTGTTGAAATTAGATTCATCCCTTTCAGGCGTGCTGCAGGAAACCCTGGTTCTGTTCGTCTTGCTGGTCGAGGGCGCCCGCCAGAATCTGTTCAGGAAAAAGTAGGGTAGCGATTATGAATTCTTCGAGTATCCTTCTTGGTCTGGCCGGGGTCCTATATGGGGCTGCGCCAATCATGTTTGCTGTCATCGGCGAGACGATCACCGAACGCGCCGGCATTATCAACCTTTCCCTGAACGGGATGATCCTGCTCTCAGCCATGGCCGGTTTTGCCGCAGCTGTTGGCACAGGCAGCATTTTATTGGGCTTTGTAGCCGGAGCGGCTGTAGGGGCGCTGGTGGCGCTCATCGTTGCATTCAGCAGCATTACGCTTAAACAATCTCAGGTGGCAGTCGGTTTCGTGCTGACCCTGCTCTGCCGGGATCTTTCTTATTTCCTGGGCCATGCGTACATCGGTGTGGGAGGGCCTCGACTGAATGCCGTTCCCATTCCCGGGCTGAGCCAAATCCCCATCCTGGGAACGTTGGTTTTTAACCAGGACGTGATGACCTATGGTAGTTTTGTCATCATATTCCTGGCCTGGTTCTGGATATTCCGCACCCGACCGGGTTTAATGCTGCGCGGGATCGGAGAACGCCCGGCGGCCGCTTATGTGCGCGGTGCAAATGTCAACCGCCTGCGGTATATTTACACCATTATCGGCGGAGCAATTGCGGGACTGGCCGGCCCGGCGTTCTCCCTGAGCGTGAAAGCCGGTTGGGCAGGATCGCTTTCCGGCCTGGATGGATACGGCTGGATTGCCCTTTCCATTACCATTTTTGGTGGCTGGGATCCGTTCCGGGCTGCATTTGGTGTGTACCTGTTCGCCTTCCTGCAGTGGCTCGGCCTGATTCTGCAACCCTACTTGCCCCATATCCCCACTCAGGTGCTGCAGGTGGCCCCGTTTCCGTTGATGATCCTGACACTTTTGCTGGTAAACATCAGTAACGCCGAATGGGTGCAGCGTTGGCTGGCAACTCTGCCGGAGGGCCCGCGCCGGGTTGTAGTAAAACTCCTGCGGACGTTGCGGGCCTCGCCGCCGGCTTCGCTGGGCGTGCCGTTTGATTCGGAATAATGCCTGCGTGGGAGGAGAATCAGCAAAGAGAAAGGGCGGACATCCCCCTATGGGGACGGGCACCGTTCCGCTCCTACAGAATGAAACGATGATGGGCGCAAATGCCGCGCCGATCAAAGAATGACCCAAAATGGGCGGATGATAACCTTCATCCGCCCATTACGTTATAATGGGAATATGACTAAGATAAAACTTGTTGGATACCGTTGTTCGCTGTGTAACACTGAATATCTGCCAGGCCAGGTAACCTATACCTGCCCCAAAGATGGGGGCAACCTGGATGTGGTGCTGGATTACGAAGCCATTAAGCAGAAATTCCAGCCGGAAGACCTGACGTACCGGGCCGAGGATTCGCTCTGGCGCTACCTGCCGCTGCTGCCTGTGCCGGACCCGGGCGGCGAAGGAACTCCGCTGCGATCAGCAGGCTGGACGCCTGTGTACCGGATGGAGCGCCTGGCGCGCCAACTGGGTCTACAGCACCTGTGGCTCAAGGATGAGAGCCGCAATCCGACGGCCTCTTTCAAGGACCGCGCCAGCGCGGTGGTGGTGGCGCGCGCCCGCGAGATCGGCGCCGAGACCATCGTGACTGCCTCCACCGGCAATGCCGGGGCGGCGCTGGCGGGGATGTGCGCCGCAGTGGGGCAGAAGGCGGTCATCTTCGCGCCCAAATCGGCACCCCCAGCCAAGGTGGCTCAGTTGCTGGTCTACGGTGCAAAAGTCATCCTGGTGGAAGGCAGCTACGACGATGCCTTCGACCTGACTATTAAGGCGGCCGAGGAATTCGGCTGGTATTGCCGCAACACGGGCTATAACCCATTTACCGCCGAAGGGAAGAAGACCGCTGCCCTGGAGATATGGGAATGGTGGGGCGAGGAACACCGGACCTGGCACGAGCCCGGTAACCCGCTCGACCATCACTCACCCCTGACCGTTTTCGTTTCGGTAGGGGATGGAAATATCATCTCGGGTATCCACAAGGGCTTTAAAGATTTGCAGGCTTTGGGCTGGATGGAACGGATGCCGCGCATTATCGGCGTACAGGCCGAAGGATCGGCGGCCATCGCGAATGCCTTCCATGCCGATACAGAGAAAATCATCCCCATCTCAGCTAACACCATTGCCGACAGCATCTCGGTGGACCTGCCGCGGGACGGGGTGCGGGCCGTGCGGGCCGCCCGTGAAACCGGCGGAACGTATATTCTGGTAAGCGATGCCGAAATCCTGCAGGCGATTGCCGCCCTCGGCCCACAGGGTATCTTTGCCGAGCCGGCTGGCGCGACCGCATATGCCGGACTGGTAAAAGCAATTACGCAAGGAATTGTCAAAACAGGCGACCCGGTGCTGGTATTGAACACCGGTTCCGGGTTGAAAGACATACGCGCAGCCATGCAGGCCGTACCACCCGCCCCGGTGATCGAGCCAACTTTGGAGGCAGTTAAGAAGTTGTTATGAACACCGACGATCAGTGGAGTACGCCGGTCCGGTACCTGGTCTTTGCCCTGGTAGCAGTGCTGCTTGCGCTTATACTTTGGTACGCCCGGCGCATTTTTGAGCCTTTGATCATCGCGGCCTTTGTGGCCTATATCATTCACCCGGCAGTTAATTTTCTTACCAGCCACACCCGCTTGACGCGCAAAAGTGCAGTTAACCTGGTCTTTATTGTTACGTTATTGTTGGTTATTGGCACCCCGGCCTCGCTTACCTCGCTTGTCTTTGATGAATCTTCCCAGGTAGTTACTGATATATTACATATTTATAACCAGTTGATCGTGTGGCTGCAGCAGCCGAAGGCCATCCCGGGGATTCCGATCAATTTTGGGACTTTTGCCAACCAATTGAACCAGTTTCGCACCACATTTGTGAGTTCTTTGACCATTCAGGCAATTCAAATTGTGAGCAAAACCTCGCTGGGCGCGATCTGGATTTTGGTCATCCTGGTGGCCGTCTATTATTTCCTGTCAGAATGGCCGCGTATCCGGGCAGGTTTTATTGGTTCCTTTCCTGAGAAATACGCAGCGGAACTCAATGAGCTGTACGTGCGATTGCGCAGGATATGGATGAGCTATTTGCGCGGCCAGATCGTGCTGATGCTGATTGTGGGCGTGGCATTTAGTATTGCCTGGACCGTAATTGGCATTCCCGGAGGGCTGGTACTGGGTGTGATTGCAGGTTTCCTGACCTTGATCCCGGATGTAGGCCCATTCCTGGCGGCCATGCTGGCAGTGGGCGTAGCGTTACTGGAAGGGTCAACCTGGAGCTGGATGCCGGCCTCGCACCTGATTGTCGGATTGATCGTCCTGGCGGTCTACGTTATCCTGATAACGATCAAGAATTTCTGGTTACGCCCGGTCATCATGGGCCGGAGCGTCCAGATGCACGAGTCATTGGTTCTTATCTCCATCCTCCTGGCAACAGTACTTTGGGGTATCCTGGGCGCGTTGATCATCGTGCCGGTACTGGCCTCGGTGGTGGTGATCTTCGATTATTTGCGCCGGCGCATCCTGGGCATGCCGCCATTCCCTTCAGTGGAGCCGTTCGTGCTGGATGAAAAACCTGCTTCCTTACCAGTGAAGCAAGCTATACAAGAGGAAAAATCAGCCAGCGAGCCAGAAGAAATTGTCCCAATAAAATCAGAAATCCCAAAAAAGAAAAAGGGGTAAAATGGCGACCACATTTTCGATTGTTGCACCTATTTTCAATGAACTGGAAAACATCCCGGAACTTTACCGGCGCGTAGAAGCTGTGATGTCTGGTATGCACGAGCCCTGGGAACTGGTGCTGGTAGATGATGGTTCGACCGATGGTTCGACCGAAGCGATCCGGAAGCTGGCACAGCAGGATGAACACGTCCGCCCGGTGATATTTGCGCGTAACTTCGGGCACCAGGTGGCCATTACGGCCGGCTGGGATTATGCACGCGGCCAAGCGGTGGTCATCATGGACGCGGATCTACAGGACCCGCCCGAGGTCATCCCGGACCTGGTCGCCAAATGGCACGAAGGTTATGAGGTGGTCTACGCTGTGCGGGCCGAACGGGAAGGTGAGACCTGGTTCAAAAAGATGACCGCTGCGATGTTCTACCGTTTGGTACACCGCATCACCGACGTAAAAATCCCGGTGGATACGGGCGATTTTCGACTGATGGACCGCAAGGTGGTGGATGTGCTTAAAACCATGCGCGAGAAGGACCGCTTCCCGCGCGGCATGTCGGCCTGGGTGGGCTTCCGGCAGATTGGTGTATCCTACCGGCGGGCAACCCGCTTCTCAGGCGTGACCAAGTATCCATTCAATAAAATGGTCAAACTGGCCTTGAATGCCATCACCGGTTTCTCGTACTTTCCGCTGCAACTGGCCACCTATTTTGGTTTTACATCGGCTGGCCTGGCAATCGTGGCCATTCCGGTAGTAATCATCATGCGACTGGTGGGACACAACGCGTTCATCGGACAGGCCACCACGTTGATTGCCGTGTTGTTCCTGGGCGGCGTACAATTGATCTCACTGGGAGTGCTGGGTGAATACCTGGGAAGGATCTATGATGAGGTGAAGGGACGACCGTTGTATATTGTGCGCGAAGCGCCCAATGATTAACGAAACAAATGTAAAAGAATTTTACACTCGAAGCAAGAACCATCCCCGAATATCTGGATTTTTTATGAAATATAACTTTGATGCAATCATCGAACGACGCAGCACCAATTCTTCCAAATGGCGCCAGTACCCGGAAGACGTATTGCCCCTGTGGGTAGCCGATATGGACTTCGCGGCTCCTGAGCCGATCCGGGAGGCCTTGCAGCGCCTGGTGGAGCAGGGTGTGCTCGGCTATGAATTCCCAACCAAGGAATTACGCGAGACGGTGGCCGCGCGCATGCAAAGTCTGTACGGCTGGCAAGTCTCCCCGGAGGCAGTGATTGCCACGCCAGGTGTGGTAGCCGGGTTTACACTCGCGGCAAACGCGCTGTGTTCGGCGGGACAGGGGCTTTTGGTGCAGCCACCGGTCTACCCGCCTTTCTTGAAAGTCAACGGGAGCGTCGGTCTGGTGCGGCAGGATGCTCCGCTGGCGCTGGAGACAGGCGGCGCCAACCTGAGGTACGGCGTGGATTTTGATATCTTCCAAAAGGCAGTCCACTCCGCCGGGGCAAAGACCGGCATGTTCCTGCTTTGCAACCCCCACAACCCGACCGGACAGGTTTACAGCAAAGATGAACTGGCGAAAATGGCAGATATCTGCCTAAAGAACGATATATTCATTTGTTCCGACGAGATCCACTGTGAAATCCTCCTGGGTGGAACAAGCCACCTGCCGATCGCAGCGCTGGACCCAGATATTGCCAACCGGACGATAACGCTGATCGCACCCAGCAAGACTTTTAATGTGCCCGGCCTGTTCTGCGGATTTGCCATCATCCCCAATAAGGAACTGTTCGAACGTTACAAGAAGACAGTGGAGTGCATGGCCATGCACGTAAGCAGTCCCGGGCTGGCGGCGGCCCAGGTTGCCTTTTCGGGCGCGTGCGATGAATGGCTGGCGGCGTTGCGCCTTTACCTGACCGGGAACCGGGATTTCCTGGTAGAGTTTGTACGAAACCAATTGGTTGGAATCAAGACGACCGTCCCGGATGCCACCTACCTGGCGTGGATGGATTGCACCGAACCGGTCCGGTCCGGCAAGATCAGCGGCAGCCCGCAGGAGTTCTTTCTGAAGACGGCCAAAGTCGCTTTGAATGAGGGGCGGGATTTTGGCCCAGGCGGGGAAGGATTCGTACGGCTAAATTTTGGCTGCCCGCGTGCCACGCTGGTAGAAGCATTGATGAGAATGAAATCTGCACTTGGCGTATAATCAGCTCGTCTGACTGGTCAGTGTTTGTAAATGGAGGAATGATGACAACTCTGTCTCCCGAGGAAAAAAGCACGCTGGTAATGACCTATACCCAGAATATGCTCGTCCGGGGTGAAGTAGTGACCAGACAAGGCGTACGCGTCAACACCTGGCTGCGTACGCAAGGGGTGCCGGAATACATTCACCTGTTCAAAGCCACTGTGCTGCATTTTGGGAGCAGCGTCGTTAAAGCGCTGACCTACGCAGAAGTGTATGTGCCGGTTACCACGGTGATTGCTTTTCATTTGGTACCGCCGGTTAGCGAAGCGCTAGACTATTCTGCCGACGAGGAAAATCGTATCATGGTACCGGTCACCGCTCTGCCGGGCACCTTCCAGTTCAAGGGGTATTTTCGTATCGCAACGAAAGCTACACTCAGCAACAGCATCGAACTGGCGCATTCCGAATGGTCATCGATTTACAATGTGGATGTGACGAACCCATCCATGCCGCAGATGCAGCCAATCCATGTACCCATGATTTTGATGAACCCCAAACAGGTCAGCCTGGCGATAGAAGCATAGATTTTCTGAGAAGAACCGGAATAAACAAAAATTAGGGATGTGCGGGCGGCATAGCCGCCCGCACATCCCTAACCCAATATATTAAGAAAATAATAAAAAGTTCGGCGGAGGTATGCAATGAAGGTTTTATTTATCGGCGGAACCGGCCTGATCAGTTCGGCCTGTTCCGAACTGGCGCTGGAACGCGACATTGAACTTTTCATTCTCAACCGAAGTAAGTCAGGCAAATACCCCCTTCCAGAAGGTGCCCACCTGCTGGTGGGGGATGTGCACGGCAGCGAAGCCGACCTGGCCAAAGGGCTGGCCGGCCAGGACTTCGACGCAGTGGTGGATTGGATCGCCTTTACGCCGCAGGATATCGAACGGGACCTGCGCCTGTTCGGCGCACGAACCAGCCAGTTTGTTTTCATCAGCTCCGCCAGCGCCTACCAGAAACCGCCCAACCATTACCTGATCACTGAAGAGACCCCGCTGGAGAACCCCTTCTGGCAATATTCCCGGGACAAGATCGCCTGCGAGCAAATGTTGATGCGGGCCTACCGGGAAAAAGGGTTCCCGGTCACCATAGTGCGCCCATCGTTGACGTACGGGCTATCGCAGATCCCGCTGTGCGTGGGCAGCTGGCAGCATCCCTACACTGTGATCGACCGGATCAAGCGCGGCCGGAAGATCATCGTCCCCGGCGACGGCACTTCCCTGTGGGTGCTGACCTGGAATGGGGATTTCGCCAAAGGGTTCCTGGGTCTTTTAGGAAACCCCCAGGCCATCGGCGAAGCCTATCACATAACCTCGGACGAGGTGCTGACCTGGAACGAGATCTACCACGAAGTGGGGCGGGCGCTGGGCGTGGAGCCGGAAATTGTCCACGTACCTTCCGATTTAATCGCAGCGTATGATCCTGAGGCGTTGGGCAGCCTGACGGGTGACAAGGTGAACAGTTCGGTCTTCGATAACAGCAAGATCAAGAAGCTGGTGCCAGATTTTAATTGTACGGTGCACTGGGCGAAAGGAGTGCGCCGGGCAATTGCATGGCATGAAGCCGACCCAGCCCGCCAGAGCATCGACCAGCCATTGAACGAGACATGGGATAGAATCCTGTTGGAATATTTGAAGGCCTTCCCAAGAGAGTAAGAAACTATCCAAAAATTCAGAGGGGGTTCGCATTTTGAGAGTGTGCGGTCGCGTAGCATACCCGAAGGGTGCGAGGCCGCACACTCTCAAAATGCGGTACTTCCATAAGCTTCGTATGAAACTACTAACAATGAGGAATTGCCAATGAAATACGGTTATTTTGATGATGATGCCAAGGAATATGTTATCACCCGGCCAGATACACCGCAATCCTGGAGCAACTATCTGGGTTCCACCGAGTATGGAGCGATCATTACCAACAATGCCGGAGGCTACGGGTTCTACCAGTCCGGGGCGCGCGGGCGCTTCATGCGTTTGCTATTCAACCGCGTGCCGATGGACCAGCCCGGAAGATATTTCTATTTGCGTGACCGCCAGAGCGGTGATTACTGGTCGGCCTCCTGGCAGCCGGTTGGTAAACCGCTTGACGAATACCAGAGCACCTGCCGGCATGGCACAGCTTATACCACCATCCAGTCGCGCTATGCCGGGATCGCCACAGAAACCACCTACTTCGTCCCGCTGGGCCAGAAGTTCGAATACTGGCGCATGAAAATCAGCAATGAATCCGACCAGCCGCGCCAGATTTCAGTCTTTACCTTTTGCGAATTCACCAACCAGTGGATAACGACCCAGGACCAGGTCAATTTACAGTACTCATTATTCATCGTAAAGGGCGAAATGACGGATGGATTGTTGCGGATTGCCATCCACGACAACCTGCCATCTGATGACAACGCAGTGAATCTCAATGACACGCCATTCAAATGCTGGATGGGCCTGGCCGGCGCGCCCCTGGACGGATATGATACAAGCCGGGAAGCTTTCATCGGTCCGTACCATGCTTACCACAATCCATTGGCCGTGGAAAAAGGTCAATGCAGCAATAGCAACGCCTACGGCGATAACGCCTGCGGCAGCCTGCAGACCGACCTGACCTTGCTGCCCGGCGAGAGCCGCACACTGCTGGTGATGCTGGGAATCGGGGAGGCTCGCACAACCGGCAAACGCACTTTCGATGAATTCGGTTCGCTCGAGCGGGCTGAGGCAGAATTAAAAAAACTAAAGGATAGCTGGCATGCCCGGCTTGGCAGCCTAATGGTGGAAACTCCTGATGAAGATTTGAACCACACCATCAACGTGTGGGGGTTGTATAACTGCCTGATCACCTTCGCCTGGTCGCGCGCCGCCAGTCTGGTCTACAACGGGGAACGCGATGGTCTGGGCTTCCGCGACTCGGTGCAGGATCTGCTGGGAGTGACGGCTGCCATCCCTGAACAGACCCGCCAGCGCCTGGAATTGCTGCTGACCGGGCAGGTGTCCAATGGCGGCGCCATCCCAATCATCCAGCCATTCACCCACCAGCCCGGTCAGGAAAAAGCCCCGGCGCCGGAGGAATTCCGATCGGACGACTGTTTGTGGTTCTTCAACGCAGTACCGGCCTATGTCAACGAGACAGGTGAGGTGGATTTCTATAATCAGGTCTTGCCGTATGCCGACCACGGAGAAGCAACCGTCCTGGGGCATCTGCGGCGGGCGCTGGAATTCAACCTGGAACGCACCGGTAAACACGGTCTGCCGTGCGGCCTGGCAGCCGATTGGAACGACTGCCTGAAACTGGGCTACTACGGCGAAAGCCTGTTCGTGGCCTTTCAGGTGCGCATGGGCCTATCGGTCTACGCTGAGGTCGCCGAACGGCTGGGCCAGCCAGAAGAAGCTGCCTGGGCCCTGGCGAAATCCGAAAGCCTCGAAAAAAGCATCCAGGCATGCGCATGGGATGGAGACTGGTTCATCTGGGCCATCACCGAAGATGGCACAGTGTATGGCACGCATGAATACGAGGAAGGCCAGGTCTATCTGAACACCCAACTCTGGGCAGTGCTCAGCGGAGCGGCCACCCCGGAAGAGGCAGCCCGCTGCATGCAGACGGTGCATGACCGGCTGGCTACTCCGTATGGGCTGATGCTCTCCGCGCCGCCATTTGTCAAAACCAAGGTGGACGTGATGCGGGCAGTCGTTTTTAACCCGGGCATAAAGGAAAATGCCGGCATCTTCAACCATACTCAGGGCTGGGGCGTAATGGCAGAATGCATGCTTGGCAACGGTGACCAGGCCTATAAATATTACCGGGCCTCCATGCCGGCAGCTTACAACGATCGGGCTGAACTGCGCCAGAGCGAACCATACGTGCAGGGCCAGACCACTTACTCAACCTATTCGCCGCGCGCCGGTAACACCCGCACTTCCTGGCTGACCGGCGCAGCCGCCTGGGCGTACTTCAGCGCCACACAGTACATCCTGGGCATCCGGCCCGAAATGGATGGGCTGCGGATCGACCCATGCATCCCACATGGCTGGCAGGGCTTCAAAGCCACCCGGCGCTTCCGTGGCAAGACAATCTGCATTGAGGTTAAAAATCCGCAGGGCGTCTGCCGGGGAGTAAAGTCGCTGACCTTGAACGGCGAATTGCAACCCGAGAACCTCGTCCCGCCAGACCGGCTGGGAGAGACAAACACGGTGGAAGTATTGATGGGCTAGATGAACAAAAGCGAAAATTACCGCCAGACATTAAGCGTCCTCTCCAATTGGGAGCCCTACCTGTTGCAGGAATCCGGGCTACCCGGGCCGCGCGGCAATCTCGAGCTGGCACAGGTGGTCGCCGACGAAGGCGACCGGGCGTTGTTCGAGCATTTTCTGGCTTATACGCCCCAGGTCGCCCCCACCAATGATCCGCATGAATTCCTGGCTTTCTGCGGCGTAGTGGGATTGGGCCGTCTGCTGGCAGAAGGAGATGAAAGCATCCTGGAGCAATTGCGGCCGTTTGCATCCGACCCGCGCTGGCGGCTGCGCGAAGGGGTGGCCATGGCACTGCAGCGACTGGGGAAGGCCGACATGCGCCGCCTGCTGGATGCCATGCAGCGATGGAGCACGGGAAGCTGGCTCGAGAAACGGGCCGCGGCCGCGGCCCTGGCCGAGCCGGTGTTACTGCACAAAGAACCAGATGCGCTGGAGGCCCTGCAAATTTTAGAGCGGATCACGGCTTCCATGGAAAATTCGGACGACGTAAAGAAAGAAGACTTTAAGGTTCTGCAACAGGGGCTGAGTTACTGCTGGAGCGTGGTAGTGGCGGCTTCACCGGAGAAGGGCAAACGGTTGATGGAGAAATGGCTGGCCGGCCCGGAGCGTACCATCCAGCGGATCATGCAGGAGAACCTGAAGAAGAACCGCCTGGTGCGGATGGATGCAGCCTGGGTGGGAAAGTGGCGGAAATAATAAGATAATTTCGGTAAACATTTGACAATTTGGAAAGAATGTTCTACAATATGAGCGTTTACTCGATCAAGCAGAGTAAACGCTCATATTGTTTTATAAGCCGTTGGGCGGGATTAATCTAGCCCTACTTATAGCGGCAATCAGGAGATTGAAATGAATAAAATCACCCCATTCTTATGGTTCGATAACAAAGCTGAAGAGGCCATGAATTTTTATGTTTCCATCTTCAAGAATTCAAAGGTCCTGGACATTTCCCGCTATGGAAAGAATGCACCCTACCCGGAGGGAACAGCCTTCCTGGTGACATTCCAACTGGATGGACAAAATGTCATGGCATTGAATGCGGGCCCGGAATTCAAATTTACGGAAGCCATCTCGATGTACGTGAGCTGCGAGACACAGGCGGAAGTAGATGTTTTTTGGGACAAGCTTTCGGAAGGCGGAGAAAAGAGTTGCTGCGGCTGGCTGAAGGATAAATACGGCCTGAGCTGGCAGATCGTCCCGACTGCGCTGGGCAGGTTGATGGGCGACAAAGACCCCGAGAAAGCCAGCCGGGTCATGCAAGCCATGTTAAAAATGGACAAGATCGATATCAAGAAATTAGAAGAAGCTTACGAGCGAGCATAGAATCTGAGCGTCTCGGCAGCCTTCCTGGAAAAGCTGGAAATGAAAAAATGAACGCATCCGAACTGATTGACAAACAAATCGCAGATCTTGGCGATTGGCGCGGAGAAATGCTGGCCTGGGTACGGAAATTAATTCACGCGGCCGTTCCGGAGATCACCGAGGAATGGAAATGGGGCACGGCGGTTTATACCCAGAAGGGGCTGGTTTGCGCAGCCAGTGCATTCAAGGATCATGCAAAGCTTAACTTTTTCAAAGGGGCTTTCCTGGAGGATCCCAAAGGGCTCTTCAACGCCGGGCTGGATGCAAAGGGAATACGTTCGATCGATTTCCATCAGGGTGATACGCTCCAGGAAGCCGCCTTGCAGGATCTGATCCGAGCAGCAGTTGCCTATAATCTATCCAACAGAAAAGGGAAATGAGCCATGAGCGGAGTACGGGTTTTGGTTGGCACCCATAAAGGTGCATTTATTCTAACATCAGATGCAAAGCGCACAAATTGGGATATCAGCGGCCCGCTTTTTGCGGGCTGGGAGATCTACCACATGAATGGCTCTCCGGCTGACCCCCAGCGATTGTATGCGTCGCAATCCAACGGCTGGTCCGGGCAGGTAATCCAGCGCTCCAACGACGGCGGCCAGACCTGGGAAGTGGTGGGCAACAAGTTTGCCTACGAAGGCGTGCCCGGTACACATCAGTGGTACGACGGCACACAGCACCCATGGGAGTTCCTGCGTGTCTGGCAACTACAACCGTCGCTGACCGACCCGGAAACGGTCTATGCGGGTGTGGAAGACGCCGGCCTGTTCCGCTCAACGGACGGCGGGCAAAACTGGCAGGAGCTACCCGGTCTGCGCGCCGCCAAGGGCCATCTCTGGCAGCCGGGAGCAGGCGGGATGTGCCTGCACACAATACTTTTTGATCCAACCAATCCTTTACGAATTTTCGTCGCCATTTCATCGGCGGGCGCATTCCGCACGGATGATGGCGGGGAGACCTGGCGGCCGATCAATCAAGGCCTGGTCTCGCCGGGTGAACTGCCGGATAAGACCGCCGAAGTGGGTCATTGTGTCCATAACCTGGCCACTCACCCATCCCGACCGGGCGTGCTGTTCATGCAGAAACACTGGGATGTGATGCGCAGCGACAATGCCGGCAATTCCTGGCACGAGGTGAGCGGAAACCTGCCAAGCGACTTCGGATTCCCAATTGCAGTGCATGCCCACGAACCGAACACGGTCTACGTCATTCCGATCAAAAGCAACTCTGAGCATTACCCGCCGGATGGCAAACTGCGGGTATACCGCAGTCGCAGCGGCGGGGACGAGTGGGAAGCGTTGACCAAGGGGCTGCCGCAAAAAGATTGCTATGTAAACGTCTTGCGCAGCGCGCTTGCGGTCGATTCACTCGAAAGTTGCGGCCTTTACTTCGGTACCACAGGCGGGCAGGTGTATGCATCGATCAATTCGGGCGACAGCTGGACACCCATCGTGCGGGACCTGCCGAAAGTATTGTCCGTAGAAGTGCAGACGCTGCCATGATCCGCGTGATACTACCGCAGCATTTGCGGACACTGGCACAAGTCAGCCAGGAGGTTGACCTGAGCGTGGATGGGGTCCAAACGATCCATTCCGTCCTGGACAAATTGATGCTGGAGTATCCAATGTTGCGCGGTACAATCATCGATCAAGTGAACGGGCAGCGCCGGCCGTATATCCGATTCTTCGCCTGCGGGGAGGATCTATCACTCGATCCGCTGGACAGCCTGTTGCCGGAGGCGGTGGTGGCGGGGACGCAACCTTTTCGAATAGTGGGCGCCATGGCGGGCGGGTAGATACAGAAATTAGCAAGACTTAGGAAACGGAGGAATTATCATGCCAACCGAACCCAAAATAGAAAACCGCAAACAACAATATTACGCGGCCATACGCGTTGCGGTGCCGATCCCATTCGGCAAATACCTGCAACCGTTGTGGAATGAAGTAAATGGCTGGTTGAAGAGCCAGGGCGTCGACACCCCCGGTCCGGCCATCATCCGCTATCTCACCACCGATATGTCTACCAAGCTGGATATCGATGTAGGCTTTGCGGTGGACCGGCATTTGTCGGGCAATGGCCGCATCATTATAGATGCCCTTCCAGCCGGCAAGTATGCCACCCTTTTATACACCGGATCTTATCGAGGGAAAGGTATCTATAAAACAAACGTGGCCATGATGGAGTGGGCGAAGGAGAATGGCGTAACCTGGAATACGAACACCCGGAATGGCGTGGAATGGTGGAACGGGCGGGTCGAATGGTACCTGACCGATCCCAAGAAGGAAACGGATACAAAAAAGTACCAGGCTGAGCTAACCATTATGACTAAATGATAACGGAGATCCTTTAATCCGCTAATCCACGCCAATCCTCACAAATCCAGTTCATTTCGCGTCGATTGGCGAAGATGAGCGGATTCTAAAATTCAGTTCGCCAACATTGGGGGGACTTATTAAAGCCAACAATTACCCATTCTGGCTCAAAAAGCATAGACGCAGGATCTTCAAATCGTCGTAGTTGATTGTTCCATTGAGTTTGTCGAAGACCGGCTTGAGCCGGGCTGTGCCCAGCTCGTCGAAGGCGGCGAAAGCAGCGGACTGCCGGTCGGGGGAAGAGGTGGAGAGCGCCAGCAGGTCATCGGCGCGGCGGAGAGTATTTCCATCTTCAACATAAGTGGTCAGATGTTTCAGGACCGTATCAACCGTAACATGATAGCGTTCCATCAGGGCCGCCAGGCTTTCGCCGGAATTAAAGGCCTTGGCGACCATCTCAGAACGCTGGCCCGTTCCATCTTTGGAATGGCGGGGCTCTTTGGCTGCCTTGGTCTTCTCGGGCAGGTTGTGTTTTTGACAGTAGTCCCGTAGGACTTCCAGGAAGGGTTCCCCGTACTGGCGCGCCTTGACCTGGCCAACACCGGAAATATCCAGCATCCGTTCGGGCGATTGGGGTGCATAGGCAGCCATCTCCACCAGAGTGCGGTCGGCGAAAATGACGTAAGGCGGCACGCCAGCGGCATCCGCCAGTTCCTTGCGTTTGGCCCGCAGCATTGCAAACAGGGCGTGGTTGTATTCCAGCTCCTGCTTGTTGGCCTTTTTGGGAGCACGCTCTTGCACTTCCTGCAATTGTCCCATGATGATCGAGCGGTTCTTAAGGGCTGCGCTGGCCTTGGGGGATAAACTGAGCGTACGGAATTCGCTTTCTTGGATGAGATAGCCCATCTGCACCAACTGGCGGGCCAGGTGCATCCACTGTTTCTTGTTCAACTCGCTGCCGATGCCGTAAGTGGATAGCCGGTCATGGCCCAATTGCAGGATGCGTTCGCCTTTTGAACCCAGCAGCACCTCGGTGACATGCAACGCGCCGAAGCGTTCGCCGGTGCGCTTGACACAGGAGAGGAATTTCTGGGCCGGGATGGTGATATCGGTTAACTGCGGAGCTTCGGCGTTGCAGTTGTCGCAATTCTTGCAGTTGGGGACGGTATAGGCTTCGCCGAAGTAATTCAACAAGGGCTTGCGGCGGCAGGTGCTCTCATCCTCGGCAAAATGCACAATGGCATCCAGGTGCTGCTGCGCCACCAACCGCTCGGTGCCTTCCTTCTGGTTGACGAAATATTTTAATTTGGCCACGTCCGAATAACTGTAGAGCAACAGGCAGTGCGCCGGCAAGCCATCCCGCCCGGCCCGCCCAATCTCCTGGTAATAGCCTTCGATACTCTTGGGCAGGTCGTAGTGCAGCACAAAGCGCACATCCGGCTTGTTAATACCCATACCGAAGGCAATGGTGGCGACGATGATCTGGATATCGTCACGGATGAAGGCTTCCTGGTTGCGGCGACGCTCGATGTCCTCCAACCCGGCATGATACGGGCGGGCTTTGTGGCCATGGCGCTCCAGGTAATAGGCCAGCTCATCCACCTGCCGGCGTGAGAAACAATAAATGATGCCGGATTGATCCTTGAAGCGCTCGAGGAAATGGGTCGTCTGGATGGCGGCATCCTGCTTGGGCCGGACCTCGATGTAAAGGTTGGCGCGGTTGAAGCTGGCGACGAACTCATTATGCTGCGAAAAGCCCAGGCTGGATTTGATATCTGCCCGGACGCGCGCAGTGGCAGTAGCGGTCAGCGCCAGGCAAACGGCCTGTGGGAAGCGCTTGCGTACCTCAGTCAACTGGCGGTACTCGGGGCGGAAGTCGTGGCCCCACTCGGAGATGCAGTGGGCTTCGTCGATGGTCAGCAGGTCGACTTTCACGCTGGAAAGCAGATCGAACAGGCGCGGGGTCAGGAGTGTCTCGGGGGCCACGTAAAGCAAGCGCACCGAGCCATCCCGCACCCAGGCCATATTCTGCTGGTATTCCTCTGGCCCCAGCGAGCTGTTCAGGAACAAGGCCGGCACGCCGGCGGCACGCAGTTGCTCCACCTGGTCTTTCATCAGCGCGATGAGCGGCGAGACCACCACGGTCAGACCACCGAACAGCAGTGCGGGAATCTGGTAGCAGAGCGACTTGCCGCCGCCAGTAGGCATGACCGCCAGGGTATCACGGTGGGCCATAATATTTTCAATGACTTCGCGCTGGAGCGGGCGGAAGGTATCGTAGCCGAAGGTGTCTTTGAGGATGGATTGAGGGGTGGGTTTAACCATTTTCCCCGGCCAGGCGGGCGATCTGCAGGAGACAGGTGCGGATGATATCCTGCTTATCGGGAGGCAGGGCGCTCTCTTCGATCTGGGCAATGCGTTCCACGTCGTTCATGGCCCGGATGATGCTAACCGGCACCTCAATGTTGCCCTCGGCAAATGAACTGAGGTACTCCACAGCATCGATCAGGAAACTGCGCATTTCGTCATCGGCGCGGGCGGTGCGGAAAAAGCCGGAGAGGGCCGGGGAAAGGCGGGCAGCACGCGCAGCCATGGAGGAGGTTCCTCCAGAAGAACGGGCGGCTGAGAAGGAATACAGGGCGGTGGCAAGCTCGGAGAAACTCTGGACGCGCTGGTAGATCGAATCACCCATGACATCCCAGATGATCTTTCGCCAATCGTGGATCCGCCGGGGCAGGCCCAGCAATTGCGTTACCTCTGCACGCCAGTCGTCCTCGACCCGGCCGGTGACATGCTCGAGCAAACCATCGATATCGGTATTGAACAGATCCTTCTGCAACAAGACCGCCAGATCGGGGCGCAGGGTGGGCAGCAGTTCCGGCAGGAAGGCCCCGTTGGCAAAGAAATCGGAGTCATTGACACCATGCCGCCTGAGCAGTTCCTGCTGGAACAACGGCAAATAACGCAGCAGGGCATGGCTGTCTTCTCGTAGGGCCACAAAAGCAGAGTTGCCGGCCGGGAAAGCGTTTTCGATGCGCTTGAGGAACTCACCCTGAACATCCTGGTAAATTCGCAGGGTGCTGAGAATTTCATAAACGGGCAGGTGCGGCAAAAGGTGCTCGGAGACTACGCGATCCTGGTCGGCCTCCTCACTGGCTTTCTGGCCGAAACGTTCAAGAGCGCGGAACATGCCGGTGGTAAGCTGGTTGATGCCGAGCACGACCGTCTGAGCCTGGTTGTGGGCAATAGCGCGCAGCAGGCTGCCCTGTTTGGCGAGGGGGATGATCTTGGCAATGTTGGCCAGGATCTGTTGGCCGCGGTCAGCGCCGCTTTCGGGCGTGCGGCGGGAGGTGGGGCGGTCACGCAACTGTGGGGTGGATCGGCCGATGAAGTAAGAGATGATGTGAATGCCGATGACATCCTCTTCACGGCCATACAGGATGTGGCGGAAATTCTCGGTCAATTCCGCCAGGAAGCCTTCGTACAGGGATTCATTTGTCCCAATGGTCAAGCGTTCCAATTCCTGGACGTTGCGGCTTTGGGCACTAAGGCGGCTTTCGGCGATGCTTTCGGCCGCCCGGATCAGGTCAGCGCGATGCTCACGCTGGGATTCGCGCACGTGATACAACAGGCTGACGAAGTCACGCGCCGGCAGGTAGCGCAGTTGCTCGGAAAGGTTGCTCTGGAACGTGCGCAGATCTGCGCCCAGGAAAACGCCCTGCAAAGGAGTGACCGCATAGGCGGTGCTCTTGCGGGCGGCAGCGGGCAGATTAGCCGCAAAACGACGCCGGCTGGCTTCCAATTCCGGAAAGGCCGGGCGTCCGGCCACCGCGGAATAATAGCCGCCCTGGCGCTGCATGGGTTCGCCGCTGCCCAGTTTGATGCGCAGGGTTTCCGAAGCACCGTGCTCCGCCAACCAAGCTTGCAAATCGTACTTGGCTTTCAGGTAAAGGTGGGCGCCGGCGGCCTGGCTGGCCTGCTGGCTTAAATCGGAACCGGCGATGAAGACTTCCGGGATGATCTCGGCGAAGCGGTCCTGCGGCGATTGGGCGGTCTGGCGGCTCTGGACGGCGTATTCCCAGACCCGGTCGAGGTACGACCGAACGGAACTGACCGAGTCGATATCTTCCATGAGGGGAATCAGCCAGACCGGAGGAAGTTCCACATCAGGGTGGTCGCGGCGTGTCTGCTCGGCCTGGATGCGCATCTTGCGATCAAGGGCAATCAGGGCTTCCGGCTTGGTGGAAAAGCTGACCTGCAAAGCCAGCGCGATGCCCGGATTACCGAACATCCCGGTGATGGAATTGATCTCATACATGTTGTAGACGGTTGTGTCGACAGCGAACTGGTCGCGGGCTGTGACCATACCCTGGTGGATGCGCGGAGTGATGACGGTGCGCTGCAGGATGTCGCGATACCCGACTACCTCCCGCAACAACTGATCGGCAGCCCGGTTGGCCTGGATGGAAGGGATGAGGGCGTGCAACTGTTTGCGGAGCTGCTTGTTCAGGCTGCAGTAATACTCCAGCATGGTGCGGCGTTGCTGTCTGAGCTCGAACATCTTGTGTTCATAGCGATCATTATGCTGCCAGAGAATACGGGCAGGGTCACGCCGTAGATGCAGGCGGGTTTCCAATCGCTGCAGGGGGGTAGTATCGATGGAAAAGGGCAGGATGCCGCGATAGCGCTGCTCCAACTGGTGGGTCAACTGGGTGATGTCATTGAGCAGGCTGGAAAAACGCTGGTTGCGCTGCGGCAGACGATCGAGTTCGGAGACCAGCTCGGGGCTGACCGGGATGCGCGGATCGGCCTGGCGCAGGAGATGCAGGATGCGCGCCATGCGCTGTACATTTTCGGTCACGACCGCAGCGACCAGGCTGTGGCCCTGGCCGGAAGGGCGGTTGCTGCCATCCCAGTCGCTCCAAAAGGACAAAAAGGAGGACATGGCGGCGCCGGTTAATTGCCCGGCATATTCCTCGCCGGTGATCAATGTGGCCAGGTCCAGCAGGATCTCGTCGGCCTCCTGTTGCGAATTGATGCTGACATTACGGCCGAGGTATTCCTGCCACAATTCCTGCCCGGCAAGCTTTACCTGAGAGGGCGCAACGGGCCGGGAAGAGATCAGCGCTTTCACAATGGCATCAAGGGCCAATTCGGCCTTGAGCGAGTACATCTGGGTGGGATGAACGGTGCGGTCGTAGGAGCGCAAGCGGAAGAGCTCCTGGCGGCGCGGCAGGGAATCCTTCATGAATTCCCGATCCAGGCGCTCGCCCAGCCAATCACCGGAATCGTTGGAGGCGCGCCGCATCAAATCATCACTGATAAAGGCCCGTTCGAGCAGGCGGGTACGGAATAGTTCCAGCCGTTCCGGGCCATAATTCTGCAAGAATTCATGCTGCATCTCTGCGCTTCGCAACGGCGGCAAAGGCATTAACGAATGTTCTGAAATACCCCTCCCGCCCTTCTGCAGAATCTGTTTTGCGATGGCATCCCAGGCCCGCCCCAGTTCGATGCCCCGGCTGCCACGACTTTCCAGAGCCCGGAAGCTCAACGGCTTGCGGTTATAGTGCGCCTGTTCTTCCGCGATCAGGCGGTTCAGGTCGATCAGTAGGCGGCGGGTCTTGGTTAGAAGCACATCGGCGCCATCCACACCGCCCAAGGTCAGACGGAAGGTGGTGCGGCCGGTCTCGAAACCCTCCTCGGTGCGCGCAAAAGTAGCCAGCGGAAGCAGGCCGATGCCACGGCGCGCCAGGGAGGAGGCCAGCCAATCGAGGGAAAGACCGGCAGGCAGGCGTCCGACCTGCAACAACGGGTACATGGAACCGGTCGGCGGCAGGATGACCAGACCAAATGGATTACGATCCGGGGGAAGGTTCTCCACAGCGGTCAGCAGGGCCTGGGTGCGTTCGCGGAAAAGGGAATTGCGCAAATGCCAGTAGGTACGGATTTCCTGGGGAGCGCCCCGGTAGAATAAATAGCAGATAAAAATAGCGGCCAGGTTGGGGACAATGAGGGAGTTGATCTGCTCGTAGCGCCGGCGTAAGGGCTGGTCGCGGATTTCGATGACGGCCAGCCGGGCGCCGGCCAGGCAATCGGTCTTGGACATGGAATGGACCGTAATGACACGGTCGCCCTGCGCATCATCCAATTCGCCAAGATAAACCAGTTCCGAAGCAACCTGGCGGGCCGTTTTAATTAAAGGGAGATCATCGACGGGAGCCATATTCTGGTAGGCCAGGTCGTCTATGACATAAACACCGTGCTGCAGGCAATACTTGATCAGCTTGCGGTAGGCGGCTTCATCGAGGATCCGGCCGGTGGCATTATGCGGATTATTGAGCGCCAGCGCGCCGCGCCTGGGCCAGGAGGGGTCCTGCCGGCAGAGCTGCTGCACTTTTTCGATAATGGCATCCACATCGAGACCCAACGAGGCGGTTAGCGGCACGGCGTGAACTACAGGAAAGCACTGTTCGTATGACCAGCTCAGGTCGGGAATGACAACTTCGGTGATCTCACAATGGAAACCCAGGATGCCCAGGGCGGTACGGTTCGAGCCACTGACCACCAGGCAGGCCTCGGGGAGGTACTGCGGCTGGTGCTTGCAGAATGCGCTCAAAAAACTGCGCTCGAGCGATTGGGACCAGGCCAGATCATGAATGTTGAGTGCGAGCAGATCGAGCAGGTCCCTGGTCTGGATGGCGGAAAATTCATCGATCATGCCATCTTTCCAGGCTGCCTGCATACGCCGGGAAAGCAGGGCGGTTTTCTGCTCGAAGGAAACGAGTGAATTGGCCAGATTTTGGGCCCTGTCATTGATGATACGCTCAAGCTGCTTTTCGGCGCGTTCGGCCAGGCGCGGCAGGACGGTTTCGGCGACGGTGCCCGAGCCCAGGCCCTCAAAGGTGGGCCGGGCTTGCGGAACCTGCGGTGAAGGCTCGACGGGAAGGTCGGCCAGCTTTTGTTCCAGAAGATAGATCAGGAACTCAACTTCCGAGGCAGAGGGGGTCCCTTTCATGTTGAAATGGACATTCTCCAGCACATTCAGGAAGTCGGCGTTGCCGGCAATGAAAACGGTGGAGAGCGTAGCAAGACGTGGCGCAAATATGGCAGGGGTCAACAGGCGCATGACGCGCTGCACCAGACGGGCCTCGCGCGCCAGGGAAAGATGGTTGGGGGCGTTATTGGCTTCGATGAAGTAGAGCGGGCGTTCCACGCTGAGGATGCGCAACTTACGGCGGGTTTCCTCGCCCAGAAGGTCACCGATCAGCATAAAGGAGGGGACTGTGGGGTTATCGAGCAGGTACCGCTCGACCTGCTCACGGGCGACCAGTTCATCGGTTGAAAGATCTTCAAAAAGCAGGTTGGGAATGCGACGCAGAGGCGGCAGGAGCTCGCAGCGGTAACATAGGATGCGGGCAGGGGTGGTCTCGAGGTAGGAGGATAAGGCAAATAGCAGGATTCGCAAGGTTTCGGGGACACCGCCGGAGGCCAGGATGATCTCACGCCGGCCGGATTGCTCGCCGGTATCGTAGTGCAGGGGTTCCTGCTGGTGCTCCAGCCATTCGCAGAATGCCTTGATCAGGGCATGCGGGTTTTTGCGGGAATAACCACCGCGCGGCATATAGGGCGAACTCTTTTGAATGGTCCGAATGAGCAATTCGAGTTTGGGTTTATCGGAGGGCTCCCAGCCCAGAAAGTCGAGGATGGCGTCGGGGTCTGAATCAGACAGGTCTTCCTGGTGGATATCGATACCGAGTGCTATGCGTAAAAAGGCCGAGGAGAGGCGCTCATCCTGGAGCGGATTGCCGATATGAAAGTTGACACGCTGCTCGGGCGGGACCGGCGCGGCGGAAGTGGTTTCGCTGATCTCGGAAACCCGAGCCGCCCGAATGGGTTTCAGGCGGAAATAGGTAAGAGGATCAGGCTGGGAGGGCATCGGTTGTACGCTCAGACAGATTCAGAAGGGCAAAACGTTAGCTGCCGGCTTTTTTGGCTTCCAGGGCTTTTTGCAGAAGATCCTGGAAGAGGGCTAGCAGTTCCGAGCCGCGCATGGCTTCCTGGGGAGTCAGGGAAATGACCGTGCGGGCGTTCTTCAGGTTCTGGCTGGCTTCGGCCAGGCGGGCGGCCTGAGGAGTGAGCATCAGCAATTCCGGGCTGCTCTTGAGCACTTCCAATTCCTCAATTTCAAAGGCCAGGCGCATGCGGTTACGGGCCAACTCGTCCGACAGGCTTTGCTGGGTGAGGGCAAATTCTTTTTCGAGCAGAAGCTGCTTCAACTCGGCCTTCTTCAGGTCAAGGGTGTGTTCCATCTCGGCGATCTCTTGATCGGCCTGTGTCTTGGCACGGGCGGCGGCAACCCGGGCCTGCTGGTTGAGGTGCTCGGTCTGTTCGAGCAGGCGGGCCTGTTCCTGCTGGCGCAGGGCATCCGCAATCTCGGGGTCGGTCGGGTCGAGGGACTGGATGGCCAGGGAGATCAGTTCCACACCATAACGTTCGTTTACCACGGCGGAGTGTTCATTCAGGAAATTCAGGATGTTGGCCGAGGAAAGGGCGTTAATGCCGGAGCGCTCGGTGTACTCTTTTACCAGGCCCTGCAACAGGACCTGGACCTCATCGGTGGCGCGCACTACCGCGTCACGGTTCCAGCCGCCAACACGGATTAGGGATTGGATGTGCTCGAGTGAAGGCGTAACCGAGCCGACCAACTTGACACGTACCCCCAGGTTACCGGCAGCAGTGGCCTCGACGGTCAACTGGATCGGGCAGGTGGTGCGCTGGAGTGCCAGGCTGAAATGGCGTGGATAGACGAGACCTTTGCGAAAGCCGATGCGGCCATTGGACTCGGACAGCACCAGGAAATCCGGCTGACGGATGCGGTATTCAAAAAATACCAGCAGCAGGATAACCACTAGGACAACCCCTACGACGACACCCAGGACGATGTTCATGCTCCGTACCTCCTCGGAAATGCTTCGGCATTCCTAAAAAATGTTCGCTGAATTATACCCACTTTGGGAAGGGGATAGGGACCAGGTAATCAGCAATTAGGGAACAAGGGGAAACGGGGAGACCCTGAATGATAGGGACTATGTTAATATAGATGGAGCCGGCAGGTGGACAGGTAAATACGGCGGGGCAGCCGCATTCAGAATAGGAATCCACTAACGGTCTGCGTTAGAAGGCTGCACCCTACAATTTTACTAGACGGGCAATTTTTGTGCAACGCATTCGATCAAAACAATGCGATTCTCGTTGAGGTTACGTGCCAAATTCTGAGACATGATCCGAAAGTCTGGCCCCAGCAGAACATGCAACCCAAGCGATGGACTTCCGCCCGGTTGCTGCATTTTAGGTGCACTTTCTTTGAACCACAGCCGCCCTACTTTAGATGTGTCACGCCAACTCAGAATGTGCAATCCTGCAGATTCTAAAAGTTCGTGAAGTTTATCCGGGGTTGCCAGGAAACTAATGGAGGAGTCGCGTGCCCAGGGCACAGGGTAAACCAATGGACTAACTGGACCCTCTAGAATGTCGTACATTGCAAAGTAACCATCTAGTCGCAATACCCTTGCGATTTCGGAATAGAGTTTTGGCTTATCGGCAATGTTCATGGCAGCATGTTGAGTCCAGACTATATCGAAGGAGTTGTCCTCAAATGGCATATCGATCGCGCTACCTTGTCGATAGTTCACCTGAGAAGCTAGTCCCAGCCGATCTGAGAGTGATTGAGCAACCCGACAATACTCATCGGTTAAATCGAGGCCAGTCACGTGGCACCCATAATTCGATGCCAGAAAGCGTGAGGCACCACCGATACCACACCCTACGTCCAGGACTTTGGTATTGGAATTTAGCTTTACTTGCGAGGCCAATTCGAGGGTTGCTTCCTTGCCGCGAATATGGAATTCGTCAACTGGTGCAAGGTCTTCCAGTTTCAGGTGATTAATGTCTTTGCCGGCCGCAGATAGGGCTGCCATGATGGCTTCACCCAAGTTCTGGCGACTGTAATATCCTTGAACATTGTCAACTTGAGAAATGGGTGGCAGCATATTTAATCTCCGTATTATAAGAAACCTAGGTTAGGTGGCAGCTTTCTTAGCATTTGCAATCCATCTGGGGGACCAGCCAATCTCCTGACCCAGAATCATATCTTAATTGAGCAACATGCTCCTGGACATGGCGCATATTATCCAAAAGTAGGGCTGCGAAAGTGAGTTCTCCCCAAGGGAAAGTACAGCGCTGCTGCGCCTGCTCGTCGGTCAGAGCAGCGATGGTCGACTGACATTTATTACGGGTTTGTTCCAGATAGTACAGAAGCTCGTTCTTGCTAAAAGGTCTCTCTGGAATAATTCCGGCTGGGTCCAGCTCATCGAGCGTGAATGGGACAGGCGGCATGAAACCTGCAGCCGAACCAGATAAATAAAGGTCAAGCCAGAAGAGCGTGTGAAAGGCAATGTACCAAAACTCAGCGGCCCGTGGGAGTCGTGGTTCATTCCATAGGCGAATCTGCCAGAGCTGATCGGGGCAAGCGATCATTGCTTTCTCAAGCATGTCAATTGTGGCGCCAAACTGCTGTGCAATGGCTGTTTTTAAATTATTATCCAAGCTATGCCTCCTGAAGGTACCTTTCTGTTTAGCCGCCGCCTAATGGGGGTGGCTCACGCCAATTCGTGCCCATTCTGGGCATTTTGGTGCAGGCCGGCAGCAGCGGGATTGTGAGACCTGCTTGAATTATCGCGCCATTTTTGGCAAGGCGACACTGTTTCGAGCGGTGCCTGCCACCACCTCTCCCTGGTGCTCTTCCAAGAGTCCGGAGGAACTGGTGTCAGGCGGCGGCGATCCGCGACCAGGCTCAGTCCTTGTTCTCCTTTTTGATTGGGATGAGCGCGGCGGTAAATTCAGCATAACTCCAACCATCAATGTCCGGCGGCGTCACTCCCAAGGCGCTGAGCATGCTCTTGATTTGTTCACGGTGCTCGGTCGCATGGTTAATGATCTGAACCATGACAACCCAGGGCTCTACCAAGAAACCATCCGTTGTGCGGAGTTGACCTTTTTTCGATATACTTGCTTCGTCGCTCGCCAGGGCCAGTAATGCTTCTCCGCTGGCGCGGGCGAGAACCTTCAGCTCAGTAAAGGATGGGGCAGGGATTGGTTTGAGCCTTTCCTCGATGGGCGTGGTCAAGAGTCTCAGGTAGCCTTGCTGCGAAGTCACAAGATGAAACAAGGTGGTGCGAATGCTGCCAAGCGTGGCAGACTTTGGTTCAGCGTCGAGTTGCTGATCAGTTAAGGTTGAGCAAGCCTGAATGATCTGAAGGTTTGCCCAGTTGTTGTGCTCAAATATTTTCTGTAGACTCTGCCTGGTCATCCATAAACTCCTTTCAGAATGCCACTCAACGGAATGGCTGACTTGCTGCTGATTTGCACGAGGCAAGACTGCTAAAAATCAACTTTTTTTTCAAAAAAGCCACGCCGGGCCGCGCTGGAGCTGGTCAGGCGGAGCCGCTGGAGCGCAGCCGTTCCAGCATAAAAATGAGGATTGCCCCTAATGGACAATATAGCTGTGGGAAAAGAACACAAGCGGACTCCTAACGATCGTGCAACTGAAAATGCAGTAATGGGGCAGCCAGAGAACCACCGCCAGGATACAAATGAGGATCGAAACAGCATAAAAAACCATGCGACGATCCAGGTGCGCACGGGAATCGGTCCCCGTGGATTTTTCTTCGCCGGCGCCCTTCTTCCAAAGCGCGTACTCCCAGCAGGACAGATTCACTGACACCGCCAGCATGACGAAATTAATGCAGGTGACGGTGAACCATCTGCCGTAATCGTAGGCCGTGAAGTAGACAGGCAGGGAAAAGAGCAGCGGGATCAAGAAATACTTGCGAAAGAACAGGCTTGAATAGCGCTGCGCCGAACGCGGGGAGAAGGACAGCGGAAAGCGGGAACGGAGAATGGAGTAGAGCGCTTGCCGGACCAGATACCACAGGCAAACTCCCAACATCGGCAGGATCAGGAGCCAGGTTGCCCAGTGCATGGAAATGATTTCCATAGTATAGTAGGCGGCTTGCGCCAACGACCAGCCCATGGGATTGAACGAGCCAGGCAGGGTCGAACCGCTCAGCTGATTGGGAGGCAAAACACAGCTCACGTCCTGCAGCGCGCCGGCGGCCAACCATTTATTGCAGAGACCAAGCAAAGTCGCATAGCCGGGTGTGCCGGCTAGATAAACGGCGCCGAACGCAATGACCGCAGGAAGATACAGCAACCCGGTCCACAGGGCAGCCCGCAAGAAGGTACGCCGCGAGCGTAACGAGTGCATTCGCAGGATGGTCAACGTGATCATGACGTGCAGCGGGACGAACAAGAGGAGATTCCCTTCGTGGACCAGGATGATTGCCGGAAGCAGGATGACGGTAACCGGCACCAGCCAGAGCAGGTAGCGCCGCAGGTTCCCTTCTGTAGGCGTGAAGTCGCCTGCAAGCGAAAACGTTTTTTCAATGATGAGCAGGTGCAGAAGCAGCGTGAGGTAGCCGAGGATTTCCTTTCGGGCGATGGTGTCGTGGTCATGCATGTAAAAAAAGAACAGGGAAGGCAGGAACAGCAACCCAAACAAAGTCAACGGATGGATAGTTTTCCAGGATCTTGCCAGCAACCGGACGGTACCGAAGGCGGCGGCCAGGATCAGGAACCAGGAAAATAGTGTGACGACTTCCAGGCGTGAGAGCGCAGCCGGGACCAGCCGCCAGATCTCGCCCGACAGGCCGCGCCGGATGAAACCCTGGGAATAATCGATCAGCCAGTCGGTATAGGCCCAATAATTCAGACTGGTGCCGAAGGCATCTGTGTGGAACCAATAGAACAGTTCACGAATCCAGGCGGCAGAGAAAACGAATAAGAATATTGAATTAAAAACGAGGCGGGGTTGGGCAAAGTAGGATTTTATGCGCCTGCCAATGGTCGTTTCTGAAGGCTGATGTGCGGAACGATCGGCTGGAAGGGCGGGGTTGGGTGTGTTAGTGGCAACTGGCATCGATTTCTCCTTTATTCCACTTTACGTAATTAACTCGACCATGTTACATTGCTTTAATTCTTTAATGAAGAGTGAAAAGAACTCACCACGAAGGGCACAAAGAGTTGGGCAGGTTTTGCAAGGAGCTTTTGACGTGAAAACGCAGTCGGCCTACCTTTCGGTGTTATTCTGCATATTGAATGTTTTTCACCGCCTAATGTTCCAGGGAAAAGTTCTCAAAAAAGCGCTCTCCGCCTTTGCCGGTCGGAGCTTGCGCGACAAATCCAACCTTAATGGTGTTCCCGAATGGGAGATTGAAAAATCTCGTCATGAAGAATTTCTTTCCTCCCGATGAAAAATGGAAAGAAAACGAATTGTCTACTCTGGCAAGCTTTAACCAGACAGTATTTCCCTCAATATTGCATCCATTTACGTCGTCTGAAGTATGATTTGTTACGACATTCACGACCGCTTGCGTATTAAAGTCTTCTTTTTGAAACATGCTTTAGCCCATACATCATAGTCTTTCATGACCAGAAAAGTTGCTGAGTTGTACTTATCTTGAAGATCGTGACGGACATGCACACGCATGACAAAGTCTCCACTTACTTCCGTATAGAAAAAATGGTGCATTCGTAAGGGTTTCAGGCATAATTCCTTCTTGAGCAATAGCACCTATATTTCAAATGAAATCGCTTTCTCCAGGTGCTTCAATAATCATTCTATTCCCTTCGTTTATTAACTTGCTTTCATTGATCCATTTAGAATTTCTGAATTCCGTTCCCTCGATTATCAATTTTCCCTTCAATAACTTCTGTAAAATTGAATGCTTTTGCCTTAGCGTAAACCAAACTTTTGGACGATTGTCTTCCCTTTGCCATAAGTCACCTCATTTCCCAGTTCCGCCGTTGCAAGAAAATGATCCGGTTTTGCCAGACCGCGCTCGGTCAGTATTTCCATAAAGGATTGTAATTCAAGGCTGCCATGCGAGCGGGCCTCGGTATCAACCACAAAAAGCGTATTCCAGGTTTTTGACGGCTGATCGGCAGGGGTTTCAATAATCGCTTCATAGGTTCTCCCCCCGATCTTTAATGTTTCGTGGCTCCCGAGGTAAGCTGCTGCTATTTGATGTACCCTTGTCCAGATACACAGGTTACAGGTAATATCTTTTGCTTCCGGGTCGGCTTTCTTGGTAATCCAGAAATCAAAACTTTCGCACCAGGATCCATCTGCCTCGGTCATAAAATCAAAATCCAAAACATAGCGGACTTTTTCCAGAGAGCAAGGAAGCTGGCTGCCATAAACCGCTTTACTCCATGGAGAACGTCCCAAAATAACTTCAGGATAGGTTTTAACCGAGGGACCAGTATCTTGCGGCCACTCCCATTCCCAGCCAAACTGATTTCCATCCAGAAATACTTGCTGAAAGGTATTTTGAATATCACCTTTTGCAAAAACGTTGTTGTAAAGAACACCATTATCGAATACCAGCAAAGCAAAGTCTTCGGATCGTTTTACAATCCGATTATCCGAATTTACGCGGTAAGAAGGGGTTGTAAGATTTTTCTGTTTCAAAATCGGCTCCTTTAATGATGTCTTTTCTTTGTTGGCGCGAAGCCCAACGGAATGGCGGATTGGGTAGCTTCCCCGAAGGGGACACCTGCCGCCGATTATAGCAAAACAAGACTCCAGAAAAATCCTTTTTCTACCAATTGGTCGAGGCGGAACGTGCTGATCGTAGAGCATCCCGTAGCGCAGGGAAAGCGGTCAGGCTCCTTTCCCGCGTTCTTTGTGGGAGATCCAGGGTTGGACCGTGGTCTACGGATCTCCGCAATCCTATACTTACTCTGCCCGGTCACTGACCCAATTAACCATTTCATTTCCAATTCTGACGAACCGGTTGACCTTCGAAGTAAATCGTCGATGCCGCACTGGTAACATCGAATTCAAACAAGATGTAGCGATCCGCCGGCCGGTAGCTCGACAGCCGCGCTGCCAGGGCGCGCACTTCCGGATCATCGATCAGGCGCGCCTGGCCGGCAAGATTGAACTCACCGCTTTCCCCGCTTGTGTCACCTACCGAACAATGGATGGCATAGCGTCCATCCCGCTGCAGGTCGTGCCCTTTCGGCGAGGTCGGCTCCATGAATACAAAGAGATGGCCTTCGCCAATGATCGGCGTCATCGGATGAACGCGTGGCGAGCCGTCTTTGCGGATGGTCGCCAGATAGGCGACCTTGCCGTTCAATCGGTCCAGGCCAAATTTCGCAAGCTCGGGGTTTTGTTCTTCCAGAAGTTTCCAACTCATTTTAGGCCTCTCAACGCCCGTTCAATATCCTTCACGCGATGGAAGGCCGAGTGACCGTCCAGGTCCCCGGGCCAATCCGGTGCATGCTCGCGGCTGTTGAACCATTCTTCCGGGGCTTCCCGTAATGCAGCCAATACATCTTGCTGAACCTGCCTGTGCCAGGCCAGCACATCCTGTGGCGAGCGATCATGCCAGCGCAGGTAAACGAGATGGTTGCCATCATTTACATTCAGCTCGCGTTCCTCGGCCGGTTTAGGCTGTCGCCTGATCACACGAGCCGTGTTGGCTTTCCAGTGGGTGATATGCGCGAGCCCATCCTTGACCGTCCAGGGGTCTTTGGATTCGGGGCGCAGCAGCAAGCGCTGCCACTCTTCGTCAGTCAGGTCCGTCACAAGACGGTCCAGTTGTTCAAACTCCTGGAGTACGCGTTGGATAACTTCTTCACGAGTGTGTCGCATGGAAGAGAAACCTCCTGGTTATGTTGGTTAACGGATTGGCGCACCTGCCACCTATTTGAACAAGACAAGATTGAATAAATTCATTTCCTCTACCAAATGGCCGCCGCGGGCCGCGCCAGCCGTGCAGCATCCCAGCCTGACTGCCCCGCGTTCTTTGCGCGGGAGCCGGTGGGCATTTTTCGGCGATGGGCAACCTTGCGCTTTTGACATCAAACCTCTTTACCAAACACTGGTAACTGCTTTACCTCAATACTTAAAAGCAGGCTGAAAACAATCTCAACCGCTATCATTAATCCTGCCACAAAATATGCAGGAAAATTAAGCCCGATGATCAAAGCGACAATTGGAATAACGATCGATAAAACCGTGTAACTTTTGGATTGATAAAGCCAGCCATACGGCAACAAATGTGCTCCAAATATCATTGCTAATATCATTACCATTTTATCTGGAACAGCCGCGTAGATCCACATCGCAATCAGCAAATACAGTATTTGGTTCGCCGAAAACAGTACTCCTAAATTGGTCAATGGATTATCTTTGTTCGTAAAATCCACTTTAATTATTTTTGAAATCATGTATGCCAGTGGCATAAGGGGTGCTGTAAAGCAAAATGTGAGCAGGTTTTTCGCCAAGATAGGCAATGTAGTCAAATGAATAACAAATACGGCAGTCCAAATAATGACCGACGCCAATATAAAATGTAATCCCTTCTTCTGCTTAATCGCACTATCTACTCGCATTTCGTCCAGGTTCATCTGACTTATTCCTTTCTTGGGGTTGAGTGCATAAACTTGGCTGGAATGAAATTGATGTAAAGCGCCTTACCATCGAGAGTTTTTACAGGCAGAATATCTTCATTTTTGAGGAGGTGTTTTGTGGCGTCGAAATCACATACATTCCCGATAAATAATCCAAACCCATTCCAAATGTAGTACGGGATTGGAACACTTCCGATGGAAATATCGATAGTGCTCTGAATTGGAAAGTATTTGAAAAGTTTATGGTTCCTCGGATTCATAAACCACGGCTACCTTTCTACTCATCTTGGCTTCTAGCACTGGCTATCCAATCTAAGCCCGTAACAGCATGCTGACCAAGCATCAAACTCAACTGCGCAGCGTGTTCCTGAACATGCCGCATACTGTACATCTGTAGCTCTAGGAAACTGGGCTCCATCCACTCAAATACGCAGCGTTGTTGCGCTTTCTCGTCTGTGAGCCCCTTGATCGTCGATTGGCACTTCTCGCGGCAGGCGCCCAGGTACGCAAGGATCTGATCCTTTAGGTAGGGGTGTTCCGGCAGCGCCCCACGAATAAATGGGGATGGCGGCGTAAAGCCTACCATGGTGCCAGTTAGAAATAGGTCCAGCCAGAAAAGTGCGTGGTAAGCAACAAACCAGAACTGGCCGTACCGTTCATCACCCGGGTCATTCCACAATTTAACGGTCCAGAGATAGTCTGGGCATAAGCTGATAGCATCACCCAGCATATCGATGGCAGCCCCAAACTGCTTCCAAGTGCTCGTTCTCCAATCAAATTTCATCATGTGCCTCCTGTGAGGGAAAGTGAGTATTCAGGGGAACAGTTGCTCTTCAACACGGTTCACGGCGATTCGAAAGGCCCAACGGAATGGCTCGTACCCATTCGGGTATTTTACCCATACCAGGTACTTTGGTGCAGGCCTGCCGACAATTTGAACGAGACAAGGTTGCGGAAAATCGCTTTTTCTGCCAAAAAGCCGTCACAGACCCGAGCCCCAGGCAGAGCATCCGTTGGGGCCTGTGTCAGGCCCGATCAATTACCCACGTTAAAAGTAACTGCGGAGGAACCCCGCTGCTTCATCCGAGAGGCCAACAATCTTGTTGGTTGCCTGACGATAGAATTTGAAATTGAGCTCGGTCTCGGGCCGGCCGTCGTTCCAGTTGGAAAAGAGTTTGAGTTCGTTCCGCCCCAGGTGCCGCTGCGCGAGCGCAGTGCGTCTGACGGAGATACTCACACGAGGCGTTTGCCGGGCGATGCCAGGTTTCTTTGCGATCATCTCGGCCGAGGTGACGATGCCGCTTGCGATGAGACCCGGGCCGCCTTCGTTCTCGCTCGCGAAAATGAAGATCGTATCGCCGATGGCGATGGACTTGCCGCCATACATCGTTTTCTGCACGCTAAACGAAAACGTTTCTGCCATTGGATCATCAACTTCAGCTTTGATCGCAAATATCATTCTTCCCATCCTGCAGCTTAATTCCATGACTGTCCATTTGACACAGACCAACGGTTTGCATAACTGGCAGAGGCGCGGGTGTCGATAAGATTGGGGAGCATAGAAAACTTGAAGCCAGCCAGTCCTGCTTGCGCCACTAAAGCCGCAGGTACAGGTGGCCAACAGGCCAGAGAAAACACTTGAAAACGCCGCAATGTGCGAAGCGGCAGACCCCAGCGACCAGTATGCGCTTTGATAGCTACGTTATTATAGAAAGGCCTTATTTTTTGCCTCTAAGATCATTCTATTGCATTTTCCTCTACAATTATTGTTTCTTCTATCGAAAATATAATGAGGTTTGATAGACAAATGCCATAATGTATTCACCCGTTGTTGCATCAATGACTACATTATATTCATGGGCAATTGAATGTTCAGCATCAGGCGGTCCGGATGACGGAATTTCCACCCCCTCATAACTAATAATCCAAACAAGTGGATGGGCAAGTAAGGCAGGATCAACATTCTCTCCGTTTGCCGCGTTTTTCTCTAAAATTGGGTCACTAAGATAGCCTAGCGCAGTGAATATGGCAGTAGCTTCCTGAACAGGCGCACCCGATTCTTGTGCCTTGGCGATGGCTTCCTGTTTGGATAACTTCGCCTTCACAATGTCAGAGGTCTTGACAGGGACAAAAATCATACCGACTTGATTCTTCATCGCTTGCACATTAAAGACGCTTTCCGGTGTTGCTAAGGCAATTGTCGTCGAGAATTGGGATTCGCAACCCGTGCAAAACATTACAAAAGTTAATGTCAGGAAGATCTTTGCAATCCCGTGATTTTCCTTTGCGGTCGGCATTTACAAATCCTTGTTAAAGAAAACTGTCAACGGTTTGACTGATCGCGTAGCAACTTGTCCCCGAAGGGAATCCCTGTCGGACAAACCTGCCGCCGATTAGAACAAGACAAGATTACGTAAAATCACTTTTTCTGCCAAACGGCCGCCGCGGGCAGCGGCTGGTCCCGGCGCAGCAGCTCGGCAGGGGTTTCGCGGCGCTGGATCAGGCGGGCCTCGCCATCCGCAAGCCAGAGCACGGCCGGGCGTAGGGCGCCGTTGTAGTTGCTGGACATGCTAAGCTGGTAGGCCCCGCTGACCGGGATGGCAATCAAGTCGCCGGGTTCTACCCTGGGAAGGGCTAGATCCAAGGCAAGCACATCCCCGCTTTCACAATAGGGGCCGGCCAGGCAGACTATTTCTTCATTTGGCTGGGCTGGTCGATCCACAACCAGGGCCGAGTAGCGCGAGCCGTAGAGGGCATGGCGGGGATTATCCGCCAGGCCGCCGTCCAGCAGCACCCAGGTGCGTTCCGGCGTGCGTTTGACGGCGCCGGCACGGTAGACAGCCACGCCGGCACGCGCGACCAGGCTGCGGCCGGGTTCCAGGTGCAAACAGGGCAGCACCAGACCGCGCTGGCGGCAGCCCTGCTTAATAGATTCGGCGATGGAACGGATATATTCAGCCACATCCGGTTGATGCAGTTCGTCTTCGTGATAGGCCATACCCCAACCCCCGCCCGGGCTGAGGGTCCAGCCAGCCTGGAAGCCCATTTCAAGTGCCAAATCGAGGGTTCTGCTGATGGCCGGGCCAAGCGGGGCTGGTTCGCGCAACTGCGAGCCCAGATGAAAATGCAGCCCTTTGAGCGGGAGGGCATACTGGTGGCATAGGTGGGCGGCTTGCAGGATGGCTTCCCGGTCCATGCCGAATTTACTGCCGACCTGGCCAGTCTGAATGGCTGAGTGGGTGTCGACCGTCACGCCCGGTTGGAAGCGCAGCCAGAGCTCGGGGACGCTACGACCCGCAGACAGGGAGAGTATACGTTCCAATTCAGTCAAATTATCCACTACGATGGTTCCGGCATGCTCGAACGCGCCTGCGAGATCTGCCGGGGATTTATTGACTCCATGCACTAACAGACGCTCAGGTGGCACCCCGGCTGCAACGGCAATAGCAATTTCGCCCTGACCGGTGCAATCCAGCCACAGACCTTGTTGCTGAGTCCACTGGGCCATTGCCAGGCTGAGATACGCCTTCCCGGCATAGGTCAGGCCGCTTTCGGCGGGATAGTATCTGGCTAGGGCCTGCCAGTAGCGCAGCACGGAAGCCTTCAGGGTGATGTGGTCATAGAGATAGAATGGTGTGCCATATTCGACGGCCAGGGAAGACAAGGCGCAGCCAGCGATGGTCAGGCCGGCATCAGTGATGCGGGTTGAATCTGGGAAAAGTTCCAAACGGTTCACACGCGCCTCATATTATTTATTGATGGCTTTCCAGGTTGCTACCACCCGACCGATCGAGAATCGCCGTAGTTTCCCGCCGGCTGTATTGCGAGATTAATCTCGCAATACAGCGTCGCCAGGCTGATCGCAAAGAACCTTCCCATCCCCTGGGAAACTCTACTTGGCTTCTTCTGTCGAGGGTGGTTGCGCATGGGCCAGGGCGGCTTCCATGATCTGCTGGACACGCACGGCCATGCTGGATGGATCGGGATGCAGGCCTTCCACCAGCAGGGCGCTGTCGAAGATCTGCTCGATCACCAGGTTTTGCAAAGCGGAGTCGGCCTTTTCCTTGAGCAGGTCCTTCAGCATGGGGTGGGACGGGTTCAACTCGAGGATCTTTTTAGGGATCTCGACCTCTTTGCCAAGATACTTGTAAACACGCTGGAGTTCGGGATCGGGCGCGCCTTCCGGGTCGACCAGCCGGGCGACCGATTCTGAAAGCCGGTTGCTGGCGCGCACATCCACCACGCGCTCGCCCAGCACCTGCTTGAAGCGTTCCACCAATCCCTTGAAATCACCATCGGGGATATTATCCTCAGCCTTTTTGTCCTCGGCGGGTTTTTCGGGCAGGTCCACCTGAGCCACGTTCTTCAGCTCAAAATCCTTGTATTTATGCAGACCCATCAGCATGAAAGAATCCATCGGCTCGGTCAGCAGCAGCACTTCGGTACCCTGCGTCTTGAAGTAATCCAGGTGCGGGCTGCGCAGGACCGACCTGGCATCCTCGCCGACGATGTAGTAGATCACTTTTTGGTCCGGCTTTATCCGCCCAACGTAATCCTCCAGGGAGCTCCAGGTTTCCGGCTGCAGGCTGGTCTTGAAGCGCAGCAGGGGATTGAGCGGTTCGGCCTCCGCCAGGGCCATGGCAACGCCCTGCTTGAGGTAGCCGCCAAATTCCTGCCAGAATTCGTGGTATTTTTCGGGCTCCTTCGTTGCCAGGGTTTCCAGGTCCTTGATGACCTGGTTGGTCAGCACCTTCTTCAGGCGGGTCATCAAGCTGGAGGATTGGATGGTCTCGCGGGAAACATTGAGCGGGAGATCCTCCGAATCCACCACGCCCTGCATGAAGCGCAGGTATTCGGGCAGCAGGTCCTTGTTATATTCATCGATCAGGATATTGCGGGAATACAACTTCAGCCCATCCTCCTTGCGCAGCGAGAACATGGCCCGTTCGGACTTGCGCGGCACGTACAGGAGCGCATACAACTGGACCGGCACATCCGTGATCATGTGGATGTGCATGAGCGGTTCCTCGAAGTCCAGCGTGACCTGGCGGTAAAAATCCTTGTACTGCTCATCGGTGACTTCCTGTTTGGACTTGCGCCAGAGCGAGGTCTGCTTGTTCTGCGCTTCCTTGGCCTCCCCAACGTAGATCGGGAAGCCGATGTAATCGGAATGCTTGTGGATGATCTCGTTCAGGCGGTGTTCCTCGGCGAACTCGGCGGCATCTTCCTTCAGTTTCACTTCAACTTTTGTACCGCGCTCACTCATTTCCGCCGCACTGACCTCGAAGGTGTCCTCGCCGGTGGCATACCAGCTGACCGCCTTGGCGCGCGGCTTGTAGGAACGGGAGGTTACGCGCACCCAATCGGCCACCATGAAGACCGAGTAAAAGCCCACACCGAACTGGCCGATCACCTGGGTAAAATCGGCTTTCTTATCCTGGGTGGCTTCCATGAATTTGCGCGCGCCAGATTGGGCGATCGTGCCCAGGTTTTCGATGATCTCATCCCGCGTCATGCCGATGCCGGTATCCTGGATGGTGAGCAGGCGCTGATCTTTATCTACTGTAATGCGGATGCGCAGCTCGACTGACGGGTCAAGCACCTGGTGGTCGGTCAGCATCTCGAAGCGGATGCGGTTGAGCGCATCGGAAGCATTCGAGAGCAGTTCGCGCAAAAAGACCTCGCGATCTTTATAGAGGGAATGGATCAAGATATTCAAGAGCTGTTTGGTTTCGGCCTTGAAGGAAAAACTTTCGCCTTCACTCTGGCTGGTGGTTGGGATTGGTTCGGTCATTACTTCCTCCTGATTTGAATAAAATGTGCCCCGTTCATCCCGGAGCACCAGCAACTAAAAGGCTACATCCGGGATGAAGATTGCATGAAAAACCGGGGTTCCTAAACCCGGATCCATTTTAAATAATTATATCCAAAGCGTATCATTGCATGGCAAAAAAAGCGTTAGAAAATCGTAAATGATTTTACACCATTCCCACAGAAGGCAGTTCGCATGTCCCGAAGATGATAAAATGCACAGGTTGATTGTCTCAATTTACAACCGTACCAAATATTTAGGAGCATGTCGCATTCCGAGAGCGCAACCACTCTCAAAATGCGGTGCGCCTTTAATTTTCAGGGAGATACTTTAACAAAGCCGGGAAAGGAGTGGGAACGATGATCACCAAGGAACAGGTTAGATTGGCGCAGGAACGTGCCGCACAGATGCTGGCGCAAGCCGGAATCAGTATTACACCTGAAGAACACCAGAATATCGAAGTGGCCGAATTCGGGCTGGGGGAACTGGAAAAGACCGGGCTGGAGCTGGTGGTCTATATCAACAGCGACCGCTACTGCGCCAAGGAATTAGTTCTATTTCCACGCCAGACCTGCCCGGAACACCGCCATCCGGCTCTGGCAGGCGCTCCCGGCAAAATGGAAACCTTCCGCTGCCGGCGGGGGCAAGTCTGGTTATACGTGGCCGGAGAGCCCAGCCCGGAGAGACAAGGCCGCCCGCCTGAGGGAAGCGAACCATTTTATACCGTCTTTCACGAGATCAGCCTCCATCCGGGGGAACAGTTCACCATCCCGCCCAATAGCCTGCACTGGTTTCAGGCTGGCGATGAGGGAGCGATTGTTTCCGAATTCTCCAGCCCCAGCCATGATGAGAGCGATGTGTTCACCGACCCGCGCATCCGCCGGATGCCGGAGATCGTCTGAACGAAAAACAGAAACGTCCCGAAGGTTCGTGGAAATAACCTGATCGTTTCAGGAAACCTTCGGGACGAGGTTTTCTTCCCCGCTCACCCAAAAATCAATCGCAAAACCTGCGATTGATTTAAAAAACAACCTTATTTGGACGTTTGTTTGCCAGGAACGAATTTTGTGCGCATGCCAAAAAACGGGTAACGTCCCACCAAACAGCTTATAAACGCCCGGAACCTGGGATTTAATGCATATTAATCCCCTCCTATGCCACTCTTCTCCCACTTTTCGGAACTGATCTTGTTGTTTCGTAAAAAAAAACCTTGCACACTCCGCAAAAAGTTTTTTTACCCCCCGCCACCACCACCGCCGGGATTGTTGTTGCGGTGGCATTTGGTGCAGGTTGCGCTGGAATCGTTGACAGGATGGCAATCCGCGCAGGTGGCGCCGTGGTGAGTTAAGCAACTGCCCCGGCCGCAGGCCTGCGGATGGTTAAAATTGGCATTCCAGTTATTGGTGGTGTGGCACTGAGAACAGGCGCCGTTGAACTGCCCGATATGGGAGGCCGGCTCGGGGTGGCAGGAAGCGCAGGTGGTCGGTGTGCCGGCGAAAACATTATTCACGTGGCACTTGGCACAGGCCACGTTAATATGTGCACCCGTCAATGGGAAGGGGACCGGGTAACCCAGGTTCGCATGCGAGAAATGCGCCGGGTTAATGAAAGTCAGCGCAGCAGTTGCACCGCGGTGATCCGGGTGGCAGCTCCAGCACGAACCGCTCATTCCGCCCTGGATGAGCGAACCGTGTAGAGTCGCCGGATTGGATTGCTGGGCAGTAATGTCGGTATGACAATTTATGCACAAAGTTGCCATGCCCGCTGTACTCCAGAAAGGCGCATGGCAGGTTGCGCAATGCGCCCCAATCGCGGCATGCGAGGTGACACCTCCGAGCGGCTGGCCCATTTTGGTACTAAGCGCCCCGGGCATGAAAAGAACGTTGCCCTGGAATATCAACAACCCTGCCAGGATGACAACTGTCAATGCTGCGATGATGATGCCAGAGCGAGTGATAAAACCGGGGCGCGAATTATCCACAATCTGGCCTAATGCAGGAGCGTGGCGTAATATAACGCCCCTGAAATATGGAAAAATGCGGCTATGAAAAGCGCCAGCCCGAGCGGGATATGGACAGCATACCAGACAGACAGCATGCGGCGTGCACGTGCCAGCGCAGCGCTCTGGGTTTCTCCGGCAGGGGAGGACAATTCGATTCCTTCCACAGTGCGTGGGATGCGGGTGTAAATATAGCGGCCAACGAAACCGCTTAGCACGATGAAAACCGTCCCAAGGGTTACGATACCGGCCAGGCCGTTGAATTTCCAGGAACTATGCAGGAGCACCATGAAGGGCCCGACCAAGCCGGTAAATATGTGGAACTGGAGCCAGTCAGACATGCGGCCCCAGCGCGCCAGGTGGCTGCGCTTGCGCAGGGAATAGAGAATCTCGGTCATCAGCATCAATAGGAAGCCGACGATGCCAAGCAGATGACCGAACAACCCGGCCGCATTCGGAATGGTTTTGGTCTGCACGACAACAATGCCATAGATGATCCCAATGACCAGCATTGCCAGAATTGCAAGCCAAAGTTCCCGGTTAGTGGTTGTACGCATATTACTTCTGCAGCCCCGTTAATTTAAGCCAGAATTCCAAAAGCACCTGTCCCAGCGGCGCGTCGGCACCCAGCAATTGAGGGCGGATGGAGCTAATATCGACCTGCCTGGACACCAGTTCTTGCAAGGGCAGCGAGAGAGTCTGCTCGCCCATCAACAGCGCACCGGCTATGGTCCGTTCAGCGAGCACCAGGCGCAACTGGTTGACTCCGCCACCCTTGGCCACGGCGATGGTATTCGGCAGCAACTGCCAGGTTTCGCTGGAGCCGCGCATGAAGCTTTGCGGGACATCGTTCTTGCCGCTGCCGATGGCGCCGATAATGGTGGTCATCACTCCACCCAGCCGGAGAACATTGACAGCCACAGCGCGCTGATAAACCGCAGATTTTCCGGCCATATTGAGCCCGGCAGCCTTGCCCTGTTCCCGGGCAGGATTCCAGAGCATATCGAGTGATTTTTTCCCGGTCATTGGATCGTATACCTGACCAATATCTCCGGCGGCGAACACATCCGGCTGGCTGGACTGCATGGTCTCGTTGACAAGAATGCCGCGCTCCACTTCCAGACCGGCTACCTGGGCCAATTCGATGCGCGGCCGGGCACCGATTGCAACCGTCACCATCTCGCAGGAGATCGTCTCGCCGCGGGTGGTGCGGACACCGCTGACACTGCCGCTACGCCCCAGGATCTCAGCGATCTCGGTATTCTGATGAATGCGAACACCTTCATTCTCCAGGCGGTCTTCCACCAGGCGCGACTCGACCTCATCCAGCAGGTTGGGCCAATAGCGTTCGCCGCGCAGCAGGAAATGCACCTGCACCTTGCGCGCCGCCAACCCTTCCACCAGCTCGATCGCCAGCACCCCACCGCCAACCACCACGGCCGTGCGGGTGCGGCGCGCCTGTTTCAAGATTGCGCGTGTATCCTCAAGATGGTCGAGATACATGACATTTATCAAGTCCGCGCCGGGTACCGTTAGCCGGGCAGCGGTTGTACCGGTGGCAAGCAAGAGCCGGTCATACTGCAGCGGGGAGCCGTGGTCGAGCGCCAGCTTGTGCTCCTTGGGCAGCAACCGCACAGCTTCCGCCTTGACTTGCTTTGCATTCAACTGGCGCCAATCGTCCCTGGAATAAATAATAAGTTGATTTCAGAGAGTTCACCGGTCAGATAATAGGCCAGCCCGGGGCGTGAATAAAAGCCGTTGGGATCGTTGCTTACGAGTAAGATCTCAGCGGAGCGATCAACAGAGCGGATGGCTTCGGCAGCAGAGACGCCCGCCACACCCTGCCCGACGATGACATAACGGGTCATTGTTGGGGCTCCCGAAATAGTTTGATCCGTTCAAAGCGGAGCACCCCACGGGGACAGCGGTTGACACATTCGCCACAGGTCAAGCAATACGAATCGATCACATGTTTGCCAAGCCAGGCATAGCGGCGCACGTCGATACCAATGGGGCAGTTAAATGAACAAATACCGCATTGGACACAGCGCGATGTTTCGGGAACTACGTGCCCGCTGGCCAGGATTTCACGATGAGAGGGGGCAAGAGGATTTTTTTTATCAGGCATGGATTTATCTTGAAAGACGGTCCTGCAATCATACCCTCAAACTAAATTATGAACAACTGAGGGAAACACAAGCCTCGCGGCTTTTACAAAGCCGGAAAACAGTAGCCGACCAACCTGCAAAAAGAACATGGCAGCGGGCGGGGAGGAAATGGCAAAATTGAAGCCTTTTTGTAGTAAGATTTTAGAGAAACGATTTAACTTGTTAGGAAGGTAGAGGCGACATGTTCAGGCGGATTGCAAACTCGATCCTTGTTTTCTACCGGGAGGAAACCCTCCAGGAGCGCAGCGAGCGTATGGTGCCGGGAGTGGTCATCGGGGTCATTTTAGGAACAGCCTATGTTTTAACACTCTCTTTGATCAATGTCATCAGCCTGCCGGCGATCCACCTCAGCCCGGACTGGGGCCGGATGCTAGCGGCCCTGGTTGAATACAACCTGGCGCTGGCCCTGGTGGGCGCGATTGCTGGCTGGTTCACCGAAGATCCTGCGGGCGCCATCGGGGGTGGTATCGTGACGATTCTGTTGTACCTGCTGATCAACTGGATCAGCATCCGTTTAACCGGAAATAGCCCTGCGCGGATAGTGCAATTAATAATTACAGCCCTGCCATTGCTGATCGGCGCAATGCTGCTTTGCGGGGCTTTTCGGTTTGCGGTCAGCCGCTATTTGCGTGTCAAACAAACGCAGCCAGGTGCAATGCGCAGCCTCCGATTGGCGGGACTGATCGCGATCGTTATCGTGATAGGAATACTGCCCGGATTCTCTGCGAGCTTCAACAAAAACTCGCAAAATATCGTTCAGACCATGCAGGAAAGATTGCAGGCAGTGGCCAGCGATCCCACGTTACAAGCTCAATTTCCGCTGGCAGAATTCCCTGCCCTGCAAAGGCATTTCGGGATGCATTTTGTACTTTACCCGCGTAACTCCTCCGCAGAAGGCAGCGCACTGGATGTGACGATCCGGTATGCAGACGGATATGCAATCACCTGCCTGGTTTCAACTACCGATCCATATGTGCAATATTTTAAACAATGCTTTCCAGGGAATAATGTAAACCTGCCCTGAGCGAATTTAATCTTGCGTTATTGAATACCTTCTTAAACAAAAAATCTCGGAAGTAGACTCCGAGATTTTTTGTTTTTTGGGAGAGGATTACTTTCCTCCCCTGGTGTATTCCCCCGGCATTTCCATTACTATTGCGCTTAGCCGCCCGATCAGGCCATCCACCAGGCCGGCAATATCGTCGGTCTCGTGATCATACCAGGCGTTAAAGGCGGTATCGTGCAGTGCGCGCGCCAGGAAGGCCAGGAGCATGGGCGTATCGTCATTAGGGGCGGCGCCCAGCCGCTCAATCATCAATGCGGCGATGCGCTCCTCGAGACGGTTGCGGCGCTCCATCATGGCGCGCCTGAGCACGCTGGTTTCCCGTAAAATACGGATGACATAGCGGACCAGGTTCCGGTCCGCCAGGCCGGCCTGCACGGCCGACACAAGGGCGTTACGGATGGCTAGCAGGGGCGGTTCATCCAGGGGGCGCGTGGCAAGCCCGTCCAGCAGCAACTCGCCGAGCCGGTCGGAGCGCTCAACCATCACGTCTTCCTTGGATTTGTAGTAGCGGAAGAATGTCCGCCGGGAAACGCCCGCGGCCAAAGCGATCTGTTCCACGGTGGTCTCATCAAAACCTTGCGAGAGGAACAATTGCTCAGCCGCGACGCTCAGGGCGTCCCGCACCACCTGCTGCTTGCGCAGCTTGAGGCTGGCTGAGGCGGACGGAACCGCCTGGGCAAACGGTTTGGCTTTTGGCTGCGGGGATTGCAGGACTGGATCACTCATGGGTGAATTGTAGCACAGAGTGTTGACAATGTCACTGAGTGCCATTATGATTGGTACTTGCCCGAACGAGGGCTGGGCTGGCTCATGGGAGCAGGTACCCCTCGGAATCGGAGACTGGCAGAAAGAGGCTGAATTATGAGTGATTTACCGGAGGCTGAGGTCGCGAAGCGGGTCGAGACAATCCTGGCGGGGATGAGCATCGAAGAGAAGATCGGGCAGTTGACCCAGATCGCGGGCGCGCCGTTTTTCCCGGGGCCAGAGCCCGAGGAGGTCATCCGGAAGGGCGGAGCTGGATCGGTGTTGTGGCTCAACGACACACAGAAGTTCAACGCACTGCAGAAGATCGCCGTCGAAGAGAGCCCATCGAAGATCCCGCTGCTCTTCGCCCTGGATGTCATCCACGGCTATCGCACCATCTTCCCTGTGCCGCTGGCGATGGCCTCGTCATGGGATCCGTCGGTGGCAGAACGTGCCCAGGCGGTAGCGGCCAAAGAGGCACGCGCAGCTGGCCTGCACTGGACATTTGGCCCGATGCTCGACATCGCCCGGGATGCCCGCTGGGGCCGGATTGTGGAGGGCGCCGGCGAAGACCCCTGTCTGGGTGCAGCCATGGCCTCTGACCAGGTGCGCGGCTTCCAGGGGCCATCTGTCGGTTCGCCTGAGCATGTGGTGGCCTGCGCCAAGCACTTCGCTGGATATGGCGCGGCGGACGGCGGGCGCGACTACGACCCGGTTTACCTGCCCGAATCCCGCTTGCGCAACGTTTATTTCCCGCCCTTCCAGGCGGCCGTGAAGGCTGGCGTGGGGACGTTCATGAGCGCTTACATGGACCTGAACGACGTGCCGGCAAGCGGTAACCGCTTCCTGTTGCACGACGTTCTGCGCGGCGAGTGGGACTTCCAGGGCTTCGTGGTCAGCGATGCGATGGCGGTCGGAAACCTGGTCATCGAGGGCTTCGCACGCGACGGTCGCGATGCGGCTCTGCGTGCCCTGAATGCGGGTATGAATATGGACATGGCTAGCGGAACATTCTCAGAAAACCTGGCCGGGCTGGTGGAGGATGGTACATTGAAGGTGGCCGACATCGAGGCGGCTGTGCGGCCCATTCTGGCCATAAAAATTCGCATGGGGCTCTTTGAGCACCCCTACACCGACGAGACCAAACTGGCGCAGGTGCTGGCACAGCCTGAGAACCGCCAGGAAGCCCGCCGGGCCGCGCAGCGTTCCATGGTGCTGCTGCGTAACGAAGGTGGACTCCTGCCGCTTGCGAAGAACCTGAAGAAGGTGGCCGTGATCGGTCCGCTGGCCGATTCGATGGAAGCCACGGAGGGTTCATGGATGGTCTTTGGCCATACGCCGGCGGCCGTGACGGTACTGGAAGGCATGCGCGCCAGGCTGCCGGAAGCGCAAGTGATATATGCTCCCGGCCCGGAAATCCGGCGCGAGATCGTTTCGTTTTTCGACGATATGATGCCCGGGGCCAACGCGAAGCCCGTGCAGACACCCGAACAGGCCGAGGCGGCCTTCCAAACGGCCGTGGCCACGGCGCGCGCAGCAGACGTCATTGTGATGGTGCTCGGGGAGAAAGCCGACATGGCCGGTGAGGCCGCCTCGCGCGCTTCGCTCGATCTGCCCGGCCGGCAGGAGGAGTTGCTCAAGGCGGTGGTTGCGCTCGGTAAACCAGTGGTGCTGGTTCTTTTGAACGGCCGGCCGTTGAGCATCAGTTGGGCGGCGGAGAACGTTCCGGCGATCCTGGAGGCCTGGGAACCCGGCAGCGAGGGCGGCCACGCGATTTCAGACATCCTGTTCGGCGATGTCAACCCGGGCGGCAAGCTGCCCGTTACATTCCCGCGCAAGGCTGGCCATGTGCCGCTTTACTATGCACGCGACCTTTCGCATCAGCCTGAAGATCACCCAATGTACCGCTCGCGCTACTGGGACGGTCCAACCACGCCGCTGTATCCCTTTGGCTTCGGTCTCAGCTACACAACATTCTCGATCACGAATTTGAAGTTGGCGACTTCGAAGGTTAAAGTGGGGAGTTCAGTGAGCGTGACAGCCGACGTGACGAACACAGGTTCCGTTGTGGGTGACGAGGTGGTGCAACTCTACATCCACCAGAGAGCCGGGAGCGACTCGCGTCCGATGCGCGAGCTAAAGGGCTTCGAACAACTCACGCTCAAGCCCGGTGAAACGAAGACGGTCAGCTTCCTGCTCGGGCCAGATGAACTGGGCTACTGGAGCACGGACGCCGGCAAGTGGGTTCAGGATGCGGAATACTTCGATGTGTGGGTCGGCGCCAATTCAACGGCGACGCTGTGCGCAGAGTTCGAGGTGATTCGCTAAGAGCGAGTCAGGGATCCTGATGAACAGCACCCTGAAAATCCATCGCAAGGTGGTGGGTTTTCAGGGTGTATTAAAATTTAAGCACATTCCAGCTTAAGGCAGGGATTTGGACTTTAAAATGCCCATCCTGGAATTGGCCGTCCTGGCGAACTACCGGCACAACCGTGTTCGGCGCGCCTGCGGTATTCACTGCTTTGGGGTTAGCGTGATGCAGCACGATATGTTCTTTAATATTCAAACTTTGAAATGCCCGCAAATCGCAGCTCAACTCGAGATCATCCTGGAGGCTGCGGTTCACAGCAAAAATGGTCAGGGATCCATCGTCGCCAAGGACGGCGGTGGTATCGAGCAACGGAACGGCTTCGAAGTCCGTACAGTCGTAGAGCGGGGAATTAATCACCGGTCGAAGAGCAATCCCGCGTCCGTACAGGGATGCATGCAGAAAAGGCCAATAAATTGTTTGCACCCAGCAGCCATCCTGGCTGGTCATGATGGGTGCGATCACATTCACGAGCTGGGCGAGGCAGGCAATTTTCACCCGGTCTGAATTGCGCAGTAGTGTGATCAACAGGCTGCCGACCAGCAGGGCATCTTCGAAATTGTAAACATCTTCCAGAACAGGTAGCGATTGCCCCCAGCGGTTTTGCTTCATTATTTGCTTATCTTGCTCTTGAGAATGGTACCAAACATTCCACTCATCAAAAGAAAGGTTCAGTTTCTTCTTAGTATGTTTCTTTCCGCCGGCGGCATCACAGAGAGACACAACTGTCTTAATGAACGCATCCATGTCGACGCTTTTGGCCAGGAAGCTGGGCGTGTCATTGGCGAGGTTTTGATAGTAGCGATGCAGGGAAACATAATCCACGTTTTCATAACATTGGTCGAGCATTTCCAGTTCCCAGGCCCCAAAGGATGGCATATCGTAGGCAGATGAACCGCATGCGACCACTTCAATGGATGGATCGACCCACTTCATCACCTTGGCGGTTTCATTGGCAGACCTGCCATATTCATAAGCGGTCTTCTGACCGATCTGCCAGGGGCCATCCATTTCGTTCCCCAGGCACCATAGTTTAATTCCAAACGGTTTTTCGGAACCATTTTTCCTGCGCAGTTCGCTCCAATAGCTGCCACCGCTGTGGTTGGCATATTCAACAACATTGCGCGCCGCTTCCATCCCGCGCGTCCCTAGATTTACGGCATACATCACCTGGCTGCCGACCTTTTCAGACCATTTACAGAATTCGTGTAATCCGAATTGGTTGGTCTCCGTCGTGGACCAGGCCAGATCAAGGTGCGCCGGCCGGCGTTCACGCGGGCCAACGGAATCCTCCCAATTGAATCCGGAGACAAAATTGCCACCTGGATAGCGCACAATGGGCACATTTAATTTTCTTACCAACTCGATCACATCCTGGCGGAATCCAGCCTCATCCGACCTGGGATTCCCCGGATCATAGATCCCCCCATATACCGCGCGGCCGAGATGCTCAATGAATGAGCCAAATAACCGTTCATCCACCCTGGCAATTGTAAAGTCCTGATCAAGTATTATGGTTGCTTTTTTCATTTCCCATTAGCCTTTGACGCTTCCAGTGGACATGCCCTCGATAAAGAATTTTTGCGCGCTGAAAAACAGGATCATGATCGGAACGACGGACATGACTGCCCCTGATATTAACAGCATATAGTTATTTCCATAAGGGCCCATTAAACTGGTCAGCCCAATCGGCAGGGTAAATTTCTTACTATCATTCAGCACCAACAAAGGCCACAAGTAATTGTTCCACGAGGTCATGCCAACAAAAATAGCCATCGCTGCGAAGGCCGGCTTCATCAACGGTACGATAAGCCTTAGAAATATTCCATACTCACTGCAGCCATCAATACGGCCCGCATCCACAATCTCTTTGGGAATGCTTTGCAGGTATTGGCGGAAGAAAAATATGGCAATCGGGTTGGCCAGATAAGGCAGAATAATCCCGATATAGCTATTGATCAATTTCATGGCGACAATTTCACGATATAAAGGCAGCATCAGGATCTCAAAAGGAATCATCATGACGATAAGAACACAGACAAACAATACGTTTTTCCCTTTGAAATTATAAAAAGCGAAACCATACCCTACCCATGCACTGACAAAAAGAGTGGAAACTGTCTGAACCAGGGTCAAGAACAGGCTGTTTCCGAACCATCGAAAATATTCGTTGTTACCGCTGAACAGGTATTTATAGTTTTCGAGCGTCAGATTTTCAAATTTCAAGTTGAAGCCATTTCGAATTACCATATTGCTGGGCTTGAATGACGTAAGAACCATCGACACAAAAGGGGTAAGGACGATCACGCTTAGAACAGTAAAAAACGCGATCAGCAAAATCCCGGTCAGCCGGAGGTGTCCTGGTTTTCGAATGGGTTGCCTTAATGTAGTCATTTTAAGCATTCTCCGTTCCCAAAACCCCTGAGAGTCTCAGCTGCACCAGGTTAATGGCAAGGACGACCGCAAGCAATATCATTCCAATGGCAGAAGCCAGGCCCAAATTACCCTGGCTGATACCATTCTGATAAATGAAGCCAACAATGGTCAATCCAATATTATCGGGAGAAGATTTGCCTGCCCAGATCATTTGACTTTCCACAAACATCGCCAGGCCCCCATAAATACTGATTGTCAGCACGTATATTATGGTGGGTTTTAATAAAGGGACCGTGAGATACCTGAATCTCTGCCAGACATTGGCGCCATCAATTTCACAGGCTTCAAACAGTTCCACTGGAATACTATTAAGCCCAGACAAGAAATAAACAACGTTGATGCCGGTCCAACGCCAACTGGCCAGAGTCACCAGCACGATCATGGCCGGCCACTGCAAACTGACCCAGCGGACCTTATCGCCTCCCAACACATTAATGATCAGACTATTGACCAGGGCTGAATCGGTTTCATTGAACATAAACCGGAAAGTCAGGCCAGCCACCACCACACTGCAAAGAAGCGGGAGAAACAGGATCGCCCGAAAAATACCACTTCCACGCATGGTCTTACTGTTAAGCATACAGGCAAAAAGCAGTGGAAACGGTATTAGTAAAGCCAGTGTCAGCGCCGTATAGATGACACTGTTGCGGATGGCGATCGGTAAAGTCGAGTCATTCAGCAGCATGCGATAGTTTTCGAGCCCGACAAAGTGGATATCACCAATATTGACACTTTGAAAACTCATCACGATCGTGCTGCCAATTGCGTAAACAAAGAATATCCCAAAAAGGAGTACAAAGGGCAGGACAAAAACGTACGGAGCAATCTTTTGTGAGTTCAGCTTCAAATTCATATTGGCTGTCTTCCCGGTTAATTTTGTTGGGATGATCACTCTTTTCCAATGATTTCGCAGGAATAAAGCCCCTGGTAATCTTTTTCCAGAGGCTTTATTCCCTACAATTCATTCTACGACTAAGGCTGCTTTGACTTGGCCATCAATTCTTTTTGGGTTGCAGTCAACTCTGTCTGTGGATCTACTTTATCACCATAGATCTTATTCCAGGTAGTTGCACTCAGGTAGTCATTAATGATGCCGGAGTTCTGCATGGTCTTGTCGGTCCACAATTTGTCCGAAACCGCGGCCAGTACATCGAACGGGTTGGTTTCAAAGTATTGAAGGAACTTGTTACTGGGATCGGTTGTGATCGATTTGTCCTGGGCAACAAGTTTGTTCACGGGATCGAAGCCAAGGGTTTTCCATTCGCCGGCGCTGCCTTCAGGGCTCAACTTTGCCCAGACTACAAATTGAGCAGCCAGGTCGGCATGAGGGCTCTTCTTGTAAACAGTGGTACCCGTGCCGCCCAGACCGACCGATTTGTAGGAGTTGGCATCAAAGACAGGTAGGGGAGCGATCGCAATTTTGCCCTTCAAATTCGGCATTTCATCGGTGAAGCGGCTCATATACCACAGCGGATAACCAACTGCAGCGACATCACCGGCAGCAACCGCGGCCTTGCCTTCAGGGGTATCAGCATTCCCAGTGGGAATGGTACCGATAATACCCTCATCAACCCACTTCCGGATCAATTGAACGGCCTTGAGGGAATCAGGAGTATCGAGAGTGGGCATGCCGTTGGCATCGATGATATCGTGACCCATCTCGGCCATAAGGATGGTGTACTGGTAAGCGCCATAGGTTTCAACGTAGGTCATGTATTTGCCAGTTTTTTGATGGTACGTTTTCATCGCTGCTTCAAAGTCATCCCAGGTCACGATGGATTTGTAATCGATGCCGGCGGCATTAAGCAGGTCAGTATTGTAGTACATGACCGTTGCGCCAACGTGGCTGGGGGCAGCGTACAATTTTCCATCCTTGCTAACCTCATCCAAAATCGAGGTAATCAGATCTTTGGCATACGGTTGAACATAGGAGGTCAGGTCAAGGAATTGGATATCGCCATTCATGAACATGGGCCATTTACCCATCTCAACGTCAGCAATATCGGGTACGCCCTGGCCGGCAAGCTGAGCAGCGTACAGTTTATCGTGCATGGACGCCCAATCATAAAAAGTGGTGGTAAGTTTAATCGGTTTATCGGGGTGCAGTTGATTCCACCGGGTGGCCATTGATTGGAAGTAATCAAGATGCTGTTGGATAAAAGACCACATCGTTAATTCCGTCGGCGCGGCAGCGGTGGCTGGAACGGCGGCGGCCGGAGCAGAGGTGGCGGGGGCTGCAGCAGCCGGGGCGGAAGTAGCTGGAGCGGCGGGGGCTTTGGTAGCAGCAACTGCTGGAGTGGAGGCGGTCGGGGCGCAGCTAACGCAAAGCACCAGTGCCATAAAGCAGACTAAAAGACTTGAAACGAACCTTTCCTTATTCATTTTACGATTCTCCTCATAGAATTTATCGAAATTGGGTTGTTTATTTTTCGACTAACCAGACGCGCATTTCGTTTTCGCCACGATTGCCCCATTGGCTGTAAGGAATAAGCGCGATTTCGCAGGACTCATACACACTGGATTGTGAACTATAGAGCATCCTGTTCCAGTTTTTTTCCGACAGGCTGTATCCAGTCGTCTTCAGAACTGGCATATTATCGCCGAGCCAGGCAACTCTCTGCTCGGTGAACATAGCATCTTCAGGCAATCGAAGCGAACTCAGGGGTGCAGCGTTATCAGCGGCCTCTACACAGTAAGTGGTCAGCCCTCTCTGAACACACAGCTTTCCGGCTGCTGCGGAAACACGTGGGTGAGCTTTAAGAATTCTAACCAGGGGAACCAGGCAATAATTATATTCTTTTCTGCCACCCGCATGATGAATTGTAAAGTATCCATCTGGGTGTTTTTCAAACTGATCACCGACTAACTTCGAGTTGTCAGGATGCCTTAAGAGAACTTCCGTCGGGTCTCCATCAATCGTGAGTGTATATTCGTGCCCTTCGTGCATAAGTTTTACATATAGACCTCCTTTTGTGAATGAAGAACCGATATGAGAAAGGATATACAAACGACCAGGTTCTACAGCGTAAATGTATCCACCCAGAGAAGTAAGAATTCGTGCCAGATTAGGCGGACAGCATGCGACGCCAAACCATTTTTGTCTTTGCGTTTTTACATGGGATAACATGGGGTTATACGCGACGGTCTGGGGAACAACTTCCAGGGGATTTACATAGAAATAGTGCTGGCCATCGCGCCCCATCCCTGAAAGGACGGCGTTATACAAAACCTGTTCCCAGATATCGTAAGTTGACTTTTTTCTATTGAGCAACCACATGCGGGAGGAAAAAAACATCAGGCCGATCGAGGCACAGGTTTCAGCGTAGGCGCTATCGGGGGAAAGGTCGAAATCTACCGTGAAACGCTCCCCCGATCTGGCTGAACCCACACCTCCGGTAACATACATCTGGCGAGAGACAATATTTTCATACAATCTTTCACAGGCCTCATTCAATTCATGATCATTGGTCAGGCGGGCCAGATCGGTCATGGCGCTGTAGAGGTACATAGCCCGGACTGCATGGCCCGTGGCAACCAGCTGCTGGCGTACCGGCAGATGGGATTGAAAATAATCTGCCTTGACATTCGTCAACTCGGGGAAAATAAAAGAATGGCCTTCTTTTTCACATTCTTCGGCAAAAATATTTTCTCCAACGCCGCGTTCATTCACGAAGTAACCGGCCAGGGAAAGATATCTTTCTTCGCCAGTCACTTCATAAAGACGGATCAATGCCAGCTCAATTTCTGGATGACCCGGATAGCCACGCTGCTTGTTTTTTCCAAAAGTCAGATCGATTAAATCGGCAAAACGACGAGCGATATTCAGAAGCTTGACTTTCCCCGTGGCTTGATAATGGGCAACGCCTGCTTCGATCAGGTGGCCGGCACAATACAACTCGTGCCCTTCCATAAGGTTTGTCCATCTTTTATCTGGAGCAACAACAATAAAAAATGTACTCAGATAGCCATCGGGTTGCTGCGCTGCACCAATCAGGTCAATGGCTTGATCGCATAATGTCTCCAGGCCGGGATTTTTTTCAGCAGAAAGAGTATAAGAAACTGATTCGATCCACTTATAAAGATCGGTGTCTACAAAAACTGTTCCATAATATTTATCGTCAGACAGGCCCGCCGCCACCTTGAAATTTTCGATGCAATGGCTTTTGACCGCGCCGTCCACACGATCATTTAAAATTTCCCACATATACGGTAACACCACATCCCGCACAAGGGCAAATTGTTTTGCCCAGATTGGATCATCCATCTTTACGTCAGCAACCGGAATAAATTTCATAAAAAACCTGTTTTGATGAGAAAGATTAGTCATAGAAAACGTTTACTATGCTTATTATTACAGAAAACGTTTTCTATGTCAAGAGGTAATTTTCCGTTTTGCCATAACGGCACTCGGGAATTGCCGGAATGATGAAGAAAAATGGGGTGTTGGGCGTGCTTTACCCGCCCAACACCCCATACAATTCCTTATATCCCGCAATTCCCAATGAACCACATGTCAACGAACCACATTGACATGGCAACCATTTTCTATTACACTAAATTTGGTAAACGTTTACTGATTTTATTCTTCATCCTCTTTGGGGAAGATCCCATGCCAGCTAAATTAGAAGATATTGCCAGAGAATCCGGTTTTTCAATCGCCACCGTCTCCAGAGTACTGAACCACAGCACCTATCCGGTCAGGGCTACGGTGCGCGAAAAAATCCTTGAAACCGCCCAGACGATGGGCTACCGCCCCAACCTGGCCACGCGCAGTTTGAGAACCGACCGTTCGAATACCGTGGGCATTCTGGTTGATGATCTGCTCAGCCCCTTTACTCCGCCAGTCGTACGCGGTATTCAAGATCAACTGAGAGATAACAATTGCATCGGCCTGATCGTCAATTCGGATTGGGATCTGGAGCAAGAGCAGGCCGGCATTGTATCCCTGCTAAGCCGCCCGGTGGATGGCATCATCTTTGTGGAATATTCTCATCCAACCAGCAATGAGGCGCTTGCCAGTGCCAACAAGCCGGGCGTGTTCGTTCATCGCCTTTTCGGTACAGCCATTAAAAATTCGGTTGTACCGGATGACATTTACGGCGCCAGCCTGGCCGTAGATCATCTTATTCACCTGGGGCATCGATCCATTGCCCATATCAGCGGTCTGGAAAACTGGCACAATTCAAAAGAGCGGTTGGAAGGCTACAAAAAAACCCTCGAAAAACATGGAATAGCGTTGGTGGAAGAATGGATCCAGCCAGGGGACTGGGAAATCGAAGGAGGCTACCGGGGTGCACAAAGCCTGCTGAAATTACCAAACCGTCCAACTGCCATTTTTGCATCCAACGACCTGATGGCCCTGGGCGCCATTTACGCCATCCAGGATGCCGGTCTCAGTGTTCCGCACGATATTGCTGTAGTCGGTTACGATAACCGGGAATTTACCTGGATCGCCCGGCCCAACATTACCACTGTGGAAATGCCAGTCTATGAAATGGGCAGGATCGCGGCCGAAATTCTTTTACAACAAATCGCGGATGGCAGCCGTGAAAACGATGAGGTCAAAGTCAAGGGAGAATTGATCGTGCGAGATACGTGTGGGGCCAGTGAGTCTCAAAAGACCAATCGCCGTTTTGAACGGAACACCTCCCTGCGGAGACTGCTCTTAAACGAAAGAGCCTGAGAATTGATAATATTAATTTTAGGGGTGTGTTGAGAATTGTGAGCTTAATGCAAACTTCGGAAGTCATTTAAAACAAAAAATCTGTTTGCCGGGCAGCAAACAGACGCAATCGTTTTGTTCTATATCATAAATTATATAACGCCTGGGGGAGATTTTCAATAGCGATTAAAGGTGATGCTTTTATAAGATGCACGTTGTAAAATGCAGGCCAACACTTTCCAAAGGAGAACTAGGATGCGTGTATTACTATCGACAATCGGATCACGGGGCGACGTCCAGCCGCTGGTGGGGCTGGCATGGCAATTGAAGGCGCTCGGGCAGGAGGTGCGCCTGTGCGTGCCGCCCGACTTCCGCGATTGGATCGAGGGCCTGGGAATGCCGGTCACGCCGATTGGACCGGAATTGCGCCCAACCGGGAGGGTCAGTCCGGTCACTGCTCCATCCACACCCGAGCAGCGGCGTCAAATGATGGAAGGCACGGTCGCCACCCAATTCGAGACAATCACGGCGGCCGCCCAGGGCAGCGACATTATTGTGGGGGCAACAGCCCTGCAGATCGCGGCCCCCTCAATAGCAGAAAGTCTGGGTATTCCATATTTCTTCGCGGCCTACTGCCCGGCAGTCCTGCCATCACCCCAGCACGCGCCACCGGTACTGGCCATGCTGGGAGATAAGCCAACATCTGCAAAGCCGGATTACCGTGAACTGTGGACCCAGGATGCCCAACGCTGGAACGCCATGTGGAGCGACATACTCAATTCGCATCGGGCAAAACTCGGCTTGCCCCCGGTCAGCGATGTGCGCAGTTATATCCTGACCGAACAGCCCTGGCTGGCCGCCGACCCGACCCTGGCACCCTGGCCCGATCCCGCCGACCAGGCCGTATTTCAGTCCGGCGCCTGGATCCTGCCAGATGAACACCCACTATCCCCCGAGTTGGAAAGGTTCCTGGAGGCCGGAGAACCACCCATCTACTTTGGCTTCGGCAGTATCCGCGTACCGCAAGGCCTCAGCCAGGCTATGATCCAGGCGGCGCGTGCGCTTGGGCGCCGCGTGGTCATCCTGCGGGGTTGGGCCGATCTGAACCCAGTAGACAATGAACCTGATTGCCTGGCCATCGGCGAGGTCAACCAGCAGGCACTATTTAAACGGGTGGCCGCGGTCGTCCACCATGGGGGCGCGGGCACCACCACGGCGGCCGCGCGCGCCGGCGCGCCCCAGGTGGTCATCCCGCAGCATTACGACCAGCACTACTGGGCCAAGCGAGTCCATCAACTCGGCATCGGCAGCGCACACATGCCCGGCGCACCCACCAGCGAGTCGCTGACGAGCGCGCTCGAGCACGCCCTTCAGCCCGAAGTAGCCGCACGGGCTCAATCCGTCGCCAGCGCAATGCGCAGCGATGGCGCACGGGTGGCTGCCCAACGTTTGCTCGACCGCGTCTTTCATAACTGAGGATTCAAGAACAGGGGGCAAATAGAATCACTATGGGGCTGACTAAAAAGTTTGTGAAACCATTCGGAGACCGCCAGACGTGGCGATCTCCGAATTTATTTTTCCAATAGGGGCCAGCGGAATGCCATTCGGCCATCCATGCAAGAGCGCCCATTCTTGTGGGCGGTTAACGCGAGGGGATGGTGGATTTCTCTTTGCTCAAAACCCTTGACTTGGAGTCAACTCAAGGTGATACACTATATCCGAAAGGAGAGAAAATGAAAATTGCAGAAGTAAGTGAAAAATATGGGATTTCGGCAGATACTCTGCGCTACTATGAGCGGATTGGTTTATTCCAGCCAGTCAATCGAAATGGATCTGGCATCAGAGATTACAGCGAAATCGATTTGAGGCGGGTTGAATTCATCAAGTGCATGAGGAGCGCCGGCCTTCCAATTGAAACACTGATCGAGTACGTCGGACTGGTCCAGCAGGGTGACGATACCATTGAAGCCAGAAAAGAAATCCTGAAGGAGCAACGGACGCTGCTGCACGGCAGAATGAAAGAAATGCAGAAAACGTTGGACTTATTGGACCATAAAATTGATGTATATGAAAACGCGGTTTTGAAAAAAGAGCAGGAAATGCTTCAAATTGAAGATCTGGTCCCGGAAATCCTTTGATCAACCAGAAGACAGGAGTATATAAAATGCAAAAACGTAAACTTGGAAAAAGCGGGCTGGAAGTTTCGGCCCTTGGGCTCGGTTGCATGCGTATGAGCTTCGGGGACAAACCGACCGACAAGCAAGAGATGCTTACCTTCCTCCACACGGCAGTTGAGCGTGGGGTTACCTTCTTCGACACCGCTGAAGTCTATGGGCCGTTCACCAATGAGGAACTGGTGGGTGAGGCCCTGGAACCCTTCAAAGGAAAGGTTGTGATTGCCACCAAGTTTGGGTGGAAACACGGAGAAAAGGGACCGCATCCCAGCATGGGGATGGACAGCCGTCCGGAGCAGATCAAACGGGTGGCTGAAGCCTCGCTTAAACGGCTCAGAGTCGAGGTCATTGACCTGTTCTACCAGCACCGGCCTGACCCGAATGTGCCGATGGAAGACGTGGCTGGAGCGGTGAAGGATCTGATCCAGGCGGGCAAAGTCAAGCATTTTGGGCTGTCCGAGGCCAATGCCGACCAAATCCGCCGCGCCCATGCGGTGCAACCCGTCACGGCCTTGCAAAGCGAATATTCGATCTGGTGGCGGAACGTTGAAGATGACATTCTGCCGACCCTGGAGGAGCTTGGAATCGGCCTGGTGCCTTACAGTCCATTGGGGCGCGGCTACCTGACCGGCAAGGTTGACGAAAACACGACCTTCGACAGCACCGATATTCGGGCTCGTAATCCACGCTTTGCACCCGAGGCGATCAAAGCCAACCGGGTGGTGATTGAGCTGCTTGAGAAGATCGGGGCCCAGAAAGGCGCCACCCCGGCTCAGATCGCCCTGGCCTGGCTGCTGGCTCAGAAGCCGTGGATCGTGCCCATCCCCGGCTCGCGCAAACTTGAGCGGCTGGATGAGAATATCGGATCAGTAAGCGTTAAATTAACGGCGGACGATCTCAAGGAAATAAACAACACCATGGCACAGATTAAGGTGGTCGGCGGCAGGTATTAGAAAGAAATACAAAACCATGAAAATCAGTGATACCGCGCTTAAAAATCATGAAGAATTATTTCCCGACCATACATCGAAATTGGCGGAAACCGATCCGGAACTGATCGAGGTATTCGATAATTTTGCTTTTGATGAAGTGCTTGGCTACGGAAATTTGAATGCCCGAACCAGGTTGATGGTCATGCTTGCCTCCATGATTGCCAGCCAGGCTTTAGCCGAATATAAAATGATGCTGGGGGGCGCGTTGAATGTGGGGGTTACCCCGGTGGAAGTGAAAGAGATCGTGTACCAGGCGGTACCTTACGTTGGCATGGCTAAAGTGTTCGATTTTATCCATGCCACCAATGAGATCCTTGAAAGCCGCGGGGTCAAACTGCCGTTGGAAGGTCAATCGGCCACTTCGCCGGAAACACGCTTTGAAAAGGGGCTGGCGTTACAAAAAGAGATCGTTGGCAGTAAAAGGATCGATACGATGTACGCTGAATCGCCAACCGATCAAATTCACATTCAAAAATATCTATCGGCCAACTGCTTTGGCGATTATGTCATCAGAAACGGGTTGGATATAAAAACAAGAGAGTTATTAACGGTTTCCATGTTGCTGTCCCTGGGAGGCTGTGAGCCGCAGCTAAAAGGACATATCCATACCAATTTGAACATTGGAAATGACAAGGAAACATTGCTGAGTGTTGTAACCCAATTATTACCGTATGTAGGCTATCCGAGAACGTTAAATGCCATCCGCTGCTTGAATGAAGTGCTGCCAGAGTAAAGATTCGCAAAGACAGGAAATAAAAAATGCAAACCGTAAAGTTGAACAATGGCGTAGAAATCCCCATTCTCGGTTTCGGCGTCTTTCAGATCACTGATCAGAGCGAATGTGAAAGAAGCGTGGTTGAGGCTATTCAAACGGGATATAGCCATATTGACACAGCTGCTTCCTACCAGAATGAAGAGGCGGTTGGCAGGGGCATCCAAAAAAGCGGCGTTGCTAGAGATAAATTATTTGTCACTACAAAGCTTTGGATTCAGAGCAATGGCTATGAAGGCACACGAAAGGCCTTTGAAAATTCCCTGAAGCGCTTGCAATTGGATTACATTGATTTGTATCTGATTCATCAGCCATTTGGCGATGTGTACGGTGAATGGCGTGCGATGGAAGAGTTGTATCAACAAGGCAAAGCCAGGGCAATCGGGGTTTCAAACTTTCAACCTGACCGAATTATGGACCTGATGATTCATAACAAAATAACACCGGCGGTAAATCAGATTGAAGTAAATCCATTCAACCAGCAAATTGATGCGCAAAAGTTTTTGCAGGAAAACAACGTTCAGGTTGAGGCATGGGCTCCATTTGCAGAGGGGAAGAACAATATATTTAAAAATGAGTTGCTCCTTCAAATCGCTGCGAAACATAAGAAAAGCGTCGCCCAGGTCATTCTCCGCTGGCTGGTACAAAGAGGCATTATCGCCCTTGCAAAATCAACCCGCAAAGAACGAATGCTGGAAAATATCAGTGCGTTTGATTTTGAATTGAGCGCAGAAGAAATGGCGGCGATTATAACTTTAGACACAAAAACCAGCAGCTTCTTTGACCATCGTGATCCTGAAATGGTGAAACGGCTGGGCACGAGGAAACTGGATGTTTAATGGGTGAAGGAGTAAAACTAATGCAATCCGGTGCATTAATGAAGTCGTACCACAAGATCGGGAACGAGCAACGATCTGATCCCAAACAGGAGTAAGGAAATGCAAACGCGAAAACTTGGAAACAGTGGCCTGGAAGTTTCGGCGCTTGGGCTCGGCTGTATGCGCATGAGCCATGATGAATATCCAATTCCCGACAAGCGGGAGATGATCGCTTTTCTTCACAAGGCCGTCGAGCGCGGCATCACCTTCTTCGATACAGCGGAAGTCTACGGCCCGTTCATTAACGAAGAACTGGTGGGGGAAGCACTGGCTCCTTTCCACGGGAAAGTGGTGATTGGCACCAAGTTTGGACACAACCTTGATCCAAAAACGGGCGCGAATTTGGGCAACTTGAACAGCCGGCCGGAGCATATCAAGGAAGTTGCCGAAGCCTCGCTTAAGCGGTTGCGGGTCGAGGCGATCGATCTGTTCTATCAGCATCGTGTCGATCCAAACGTGCCGATCGAAGATGTGGCGGGGGCAGTGAAGGACCTGATCCAGGCCGGCAAGGTCAGGCATTTCGGCCTTTCTGAAGCCGGCGCGCAGACCATCCGGCGCGCCCACGCGGTCCAGCCGGTCACGGCCGTGCAGAGTGAATACTCGCTGTGGTGGCGTGAGGTAGAAGAGGATGTGCTGCCGGTATGCGAGGAACTCAGGATCGGCTTCGTGCCGTTCAGCCCGTTGGGCCGGGGTTATCTTACCGGCAAGATCGACCCAACCACAACCTTTGCCAGCGCGGATATCCGCAGCCGCCTGCCGCGCTTCACGCCGGAGGCACGCAAAGCCAACCAGGTGGTGATTGACCTGCTGGCCAGGATCGGAAAGCAGAAGAGTGCGACACCGGCCCAGGTTGCGCTGGCCTGGCTGCTGGCGCAGAAACCGTGGATCGTGCCCATCCCAGGCAGCCGCAAGCTCGAGCGCCTGGAGGAGAACATTGGCGCGGTGGAGGTCGAATTGACACCCGAGGACCTGGACGAGATCCAACGCGCCATTGCAAAGATCACGGTAGAAGGGGAGCGCTATCCCGAAGAAATTAAGAAACAATGGGGCCGCTGAGCCAGGCGAGGCTTTCAATGAATACAAAAAAAGGAGACGTGCCAATGAACATGTGGACGAGTGATGAACTTAATAAGATTGGAAAAGCCGATGAACTGGATATTGCAAGCCTGCGGGGCGACGGTACGCTGCGCAAGCCAGTGACGATCTGGGTGGTGCGGGTTGATGATGACCTGTACGTGCGGGCTTATAAGGGGCGCAGCGGCCCCTGGTTCAAAGGCGTGTTGACGTGCCACGCCGGCCACATTAATTCGGGCGGCGTTGATAAAGACGTCAATTTCGTGGAGGTGTCTGACCCTGACATCAACGACCAGGTAGATGCGGCTTATCGCAGCAAGTACGGCCATTACGAGGCAGAGTACGTTGACCCGATGGTGGCGCCTGATGCACGCGCTGCGACCATCAGCCTCGTGCCGCGCTAAAGAGACTCACAATTACAAGCAGCCTAACGCAGAAAGAAAAAATGGCAGATTTACAACACCTGAAAGAGAAAGTACAGCGCGAGATTGAACAGATCGCGGCGCGGTTGATTGAATGCGCCGACTGGATGGCAGACAACCCTGAACTAGGCCTGCAGGAATACCAGGCCTCGGCCAGGCTGTCCGCCATGCTTGAAGAGTCTGGTGCAGTGGTGGAACGCGGCATATCCGGGATCCCAACCGCCTTCCGAGCCACGCTGGCCGGCAGCGGATCAGATAAACCAACCATTGCCATCCTGGCCGAGTACGATGCGCTGCCGGAGGTTGGGCACGGCTGTGGGCACAATATCATCGGGAACGCCGCAGTCGGCGCAGGCATGGCCCTTTCATGGTTAGGGCAGCATGGCGAGTTGGGTGATCTGCCCGGCAAGGTAGTCGTCATCGGTACGCCGGCTGAAGAGACCATTGGGAGCAAGATCGATATCCTTGAACAAGGCGGCTTTGACGGTATTGACGCTGCGATCATGATCCATCCCAACCCGGCTGATCAGATCGGCGGCCGACATATGGGCGTACTTAGCCTGGAGTTCGCCTTTTATGGGAAGTCTGCGCACGCTGCCCTGGATCCGTATCAGGGCATCAACGCGCTCGATGCGGTCATCCAGACTTTCGTCAATATCGGGCTCCTGCGCCAGCAACTCCGCTCAGAGGCGCGCATTCATGGTGTGATCACACACGGAGGCGAGGCGCCGAACATCATCCCCGCATATGCCGCCTGCCGTTTCTTCGTTCGCTCGTTCGATGTGGACTATGCCCAGGAGCTAAAACGGCGCGTGATCGCCTGTGCGGAGGGCGCGGCCATCGCCACCGGCGCAAAGCTCGATTGGCGCGAATATGCAAAACCGTTCCTGGTTTACTTGCCGAATGATGTCCTGGGCGAGGTGGTACGGGCGAATATGAAAGCACTTGGGCGCACTGTTGGGCAGGCGAACGAAGTGTATGGTTCAACAGATTTCGGGAACGTCAGCCAGGTCATTCCAACGGCATGCGCTTTCTTCGCCATCTGTGGCAGTGAAGTGAGCTGGCATTCAAAAGAGGTTGCCGCAGCCACCAAAAGCGAGCGCGGGCATGAGGCTCTTATCGCTGCAGCCAAGACGCTGGCCATGAGTACGCTCGACCTGCTGGGCTCCCCCGACTTAATGGCCAGAGCCAGGCAGGAACATCAGGCGGCAATCAATTCCATTCCAGTACGACCATCGTAGAGTTGAGCAGGGCATCCATTTCATCCTTGAAAACCCAGCTTTTTATTTCGGAAGGTTTAGTTTGAAAATTTATCCATCAGGAAAACATAATGAAAAATTTTACATATGAAAATCCGACCAAAATACTCTTTGGGAAAGACACAACCGACCGCCTTGCAGACGAAATGAAAGACAAGGGGAAGAACGTATTATTCGTGTATGGCGGCGGGAGCATCAAGAAAAACGGGCTGTACGAGCGGGTGATGCGGCAGATGAGTGACAAGAAGGTTTATGAGCTGGCGGGGGTTGATCCGAACCCGCGCCTGACCACGGTTCACCAGGGAATTCAAATTTGCAAAGAGCAGCAGATTGATTTCATCCTGGCAGTCGGTGGCGGCAGTGTGATCGACTGCGCCAAGGCTATTTCCATCGGCGCGCGCTATGATGGCGAGGTCTGGGATTTTTATAAGGGCGAAGCCTACCCCAAAGCAGCAATCCCACTTGGAGCAATCCTGACCCTGGCGGCCACGGGCACGGAGATGAACGGAAATTCCGTCATCACCAACATGGAGACAAAGGAAAAGATCGGATTTGCAGGTGTACTGCTGATGCATCCCGTGTTTTCCATTCTGGACCCCTGCAATACGTTTAGCGTCCCGAGTAACCAGCTTGCCAATGGCTGTGCAGATATGTTATCCCATCTGTACGAATGTTATTTTTCCTATCCGGATGCCACCCCGATCCAGGATGGGCTGGCCGAAACGATCATGCGAACGGTTTTTGAGCAGGTTTTTGTGGCTCTTGAAAAACCGGATGACTATGCCGCCAGGGCAAATCTTATGTGGTGTGGCACCATGGCGCTGAATGACATTATCCCCCTGGGGAAAGAGGGTGATTGGGGCTGCCATGCGATCGAACATGTCTTGAGCGCGCATTATGATATCCCGCATGGCGCGGGACTGGCTATCGTCACTCCGCCGTATATGGAATATTTATGCCGATTTAATCCAGCCAAGTACAGGCAATATGCCGTTAATGTCCTTGGCATCGCTCCGGATGGCAGATCAGACTATGAAGTCGGGATGGAAGGCATCGCGAAAACGAAAGCGCTTTTTAAAGAAATGGGCGCCCCCGTTTCGCTCAGCGAGGTAGGTATCGGCACTGAAAAACTGAGTTTCATGGCAAATCAGGTTGTGCAAGACGGGAAAATAGGAAATTACTCAAAAATCGGCGCAGAAGAATTGGTAGAAATCCTGAAGGACGCTTTATAACATATCCGAATTTGTTATGCAGATGATTGGATGAAAATATGGAATACGCTCGCTTAGGTTCAACAGGCATGAAAGTCTCACGGATCTGCCTCGGGTGCATGGGGTTTGGGGATGCGGAACGCTGGGTACACAAATGGGTGCTCAACGAAGAAGCCAGCCGGCCGATCATTCAGAAGGCGCTCGAGCTTGGCATCAATTTCTTCGATACGGCCAACGTCTATTCGATCGGCAGGAGTGAGGAGATCCTCGGACGGGCTTTGAAGGACTTCGCCAGGCGGGAGGAAGTGGTTATTGCCACCAAGGTGAACGGCAAAATGCGTGAGGGACCGAATGGCGGCGGGCTGTCGCGCAAGGCGGTCCTGAGCGAGATCGAAGCCAGCCTGAGGCGGCTGGGGACGGATTACGTGGATCTCTACATCATCCATCGCTGGGATTACGAAACCCCGATCGAGGAGACAATGGAAGCCTTGAATGACATTGTCAGGGCCGGCAAGGCGCGCTATATCGGCGCATCCGCTATGTTTGCATGGCAGTTCCAGAAGGCGCTATACACTGCCGATACGCATGGCTGGAGCCGCTTCGTCTCGATGCAGGATCACTTGAACCTGATCTACCGCGAAGAAGAACGCGAGATGCTGCCGCTGTGCCGGGCGGAAAAGATCGGGGCGACCCCGTACAGCCCGCTCGCCTCGGGAAGACTGACACGCGACTGGGCGTCGGAAAAGACGCTGCGGTCCGAAACCGATACGGTCGCCAAAAGCAAATATGATGCGACCGCCGCGACCGATCAAAGGGTGGTGGAGCGGGTGGCGGAAATAGCCGAAAAGCTCGGGGTGCCGCGCGTGCACATAGCGCTGGCCTGGCTGTTGCAAAAGGATCCGGTTACGGCGCCGATCATTGGGGCGACCAAGATTTCGCATTTGGAAGATGCTGTGGGCGCCCTGTCAGTTAAATTGACCCAGGAAGAGGTTACGTTCCTGGAAGAGCCATATGAGCCGCACCGCATCGTGGGTCACCAGTAAAGGAGATGTAACCATGGAAGCATGGTCAAAGGATGAGCTCAACAAAATCGGAAGCGCAGATGAGCTGCAGATCGCGGCATTGCGCGCGGATGGCACGCTGCGCAAGCCGGTGATCATCTGGGTCGTGCGCCTGGGCGAAGAACTGTACGTGCGGTCGGTGAATGGGCGGACATCCGCCTGGTTCCGCGGAGTACAGGTGCAACATGCCGGCCGCATCTGGGCCGGTGGATTGGAGAAAGAAGTCACCTTCGTGGAGGAGGCCGGCCCCGAGATCAACGAAAAGATCGACGCGGCCTACGCTACAAAGTATCGCCGCTCCCCTTCCAGCGTCGAACACATCAACGGCCCCACGGCGCGCACGGCAACGATCAAACTCGTGCCGCGCCCGGCAGGTGCCTGATCCAAGCAGCATTTTGTTCTTGATAACTAAAAAAACCAACCCGATAGGTTGGTTCAGGCTAAATAAAACCGGTTAATTCCGGATTAGAATAGACCTCTTGCAAAAGTATCCAGTAGCGCCGGCTTCAGACGTTGATTTCAGAGAAATAAGCGCCTGAAGTCGCTACTATATTCATAATTTATGAGTCATGCAAGAGATCTAATGAATATCTGCATCTGGTAAATGAGCACAGAGCCAGCCTGGCAGAAATTTACATTACTGCACAGCAAGCATATGGAGGAGTAACAGATTAATGCAATACCGTAAATTTGGGAAATTGGATTGGAAGCCCTCGGCCCTGGGCTTTGGCTGCATGCGTTTACCCATTCTCAATGGAAAAAGCGGCAACATTGACCAGGAAAAAGTCACCGAGATGGTTCACACAGCTATTGAAGCGGGTGTGAATTATTTCGATACCGCCTATGCATACCACGAACAGATGAGCGAAGCGGCCCTTGGCAAAGCCCTGCAGGATGGCTATCGCGCAGACGTGCGCATTGCAACCAAGTCACCGATCTGGCTGATCAAAGAAAGCGAAGATTTCGACCAATTACTGGATGAGCAGTTGCGACGATTGCAAACCGATAGGATCGATTTTTATTTGCTGCATGCGCTCAACCACAATTCCTGGGCGAAAGTGCAGCAATTGGAGCTGTTGCGCCGGGCCGAGGCTGCCAAAGCCGATGGGCGGATCCGCCAGCTCGGTTTTTCTTTCCACGACAACCTTGAAGCCTTCAAGCAAATCGTGGATGGCTATGAGGGCTGGGATTTTTGCCAGATCCAGTACAACTACATGGACACCACCGTTCAGGCTGGCAGCGAGGGCTTGCAGTATGCAGCCGCAAAAGGGCTGGCAGTCGTCATCATGGAACCCCTGCTGGGCGGCAAACTTGCGCTGGACCTGCCCGCCGCCCGCAGCTTGTGGAATTCTGCCGCTCGAAAACGGAAGCCGGCGGATTGGGCACTGCAATGGCTCTGGAACCAACCTGAAGTGTCGCTGGTGCTGAGCGGGATGAGCACCCTGGAACAGGTGGAAGAAAACATCCGCTCTGCCAGCAATTCCGGCCCGGGCGGGTTGAGCGCGGTAGAGGTTGAGCTGGTCAGCAGGGTGCGGGAAGTGATCAATGGTCTCAGCCCGATCGTGTGCACGCGCTGTGAATATTGTCTGCCCTGCCCGAACGGTGTTGATATCCCGCACAACTTCGATGTCTACAACCGGGTTGCCATGTACGATACGCTGGAAGATTGCAGGAACGAGTATAAGCGCTGGATTCCCGACGAGCATAAAGCCGCGGCCTGCATCCAGTGTGATGAGTGCCTGTCGAAGTGCCCCCAACAGATCTCCATCAGCACATGGATGCCGGTGGTGGAAGAAGTCTTGGGGCTCCATCGCCCGTACGTGAAATTGATTAAGGTCTGATCAATACCCGATCGAAAGAGGTGAAATATGGAATATGTTCGTTTAGGTTCCACAGGGATGAAGGTCTCGCACATCTGCCTGGGTTGCATGAGCTTTGGGGACCCGGCCGAGCGTAACGGGTGGGCACTCGATGAGGAGCACAGCCGCCCTTATATCCAGCGAGCCCTGGAGTTGGGTATAAATTTCTTTGACACCGCCAATGTTTACTCCAACGGAATGAGCGAAACCGTAACCGGCCGGGCGCTGCATGATTTTGCCAGGCGGGACGAGGTGGTCATTGCCACCAAGGTTCGTTTCCCTACGGGCAAAGGCTCGAATGACCAGGGTCTCTCCCGAAAACATATCCTGAGCGCGATCGACGCCAGCCTGAAGCGCCTGGGGACGGAGTACGTGGACCTGTACCAGATCCACCGCTGGGATTACGAAACCCCGATCGAAGAAACGATGGAAGCTCTGCACGATGTGGTGCGGGCCGGCAAGGCGCGCTACATCGGCGCGTCGGCGATGTTTGCCTGGCAGTTTGCCAAGGCCCTGTTCACTGCAGACCTGCACGGTTGGACGCGTTTTGTTTCCATGCAGCCGCATTACAACCTGATCTACCGGGAAGAGGAAAGGGAAATGCTGCCGCTATGCCAGGATCAGGAGATCGCGGTGATCCCCTTTTCACCACTGGCGCGCGGAGCGCTTGGACGCAAACTAACGGAAGAGACGCTGCGTGGTCAAAAAGATGTGCTCGTCAAAGAGCGCTATGGCCAGGAGGAGAACAGGATCATCATCCAACGAGTGAGCGATGTGGCGGAGAAACGCGGCTTGCCCATGGCACAGGTGGCTTTAGCCTGGATGCTCTCCAAACCAGGCATCACCGCCCCGATCATTGGAGCAACCAAGCCGCATCACCTGGAGGATGCTGTCGCCGCCTTGTCTGTCCAGCTCACGCCAGATGAGATCCGCCTGTTGGAAGAAGCCTATCAGCCTCACCCCATCACCGCTTTTTCATGATTTTGAGCCCGTAAAGAACAGTTGGGATTGGAACTCAGCGTGAAAAAATTCGGTGGATACCCTGACCTGATGCAGGAACTACTAAATGGCAATGGCCTGCCTCTGGATGAGCTGCAATAACAGATTGGAAAGGAATATAAATGGATATCAACACTCTAAGGAAATTTATGGCACAACGCGATTCGATCAGTATTTTGGAAACGGTCGATGTACACACCGGCATCCGGTCTGTCCTGAAGGAATTTGATTACGTAATCGAAGCGCCCAACTGGACGCAGGATGGCAGATATCTGGTTTATAACAGCCGGGGAAAGATGGTTACCTTTGAATTAACGAGCGGTGAGATCAAGGAAATTGATACTGGATTCGCGATCGATTGCAATAATGATCATGTGCTCTCGCCGGATGCCAGTCAGCTTGCCGTGAGCCATTTCACGAACGAAGATGCCACTTCGAGAATTTACATCCTGCCTATGCAAGGCGGGAATCCGGTATTGGTTACCGAAAAAGGTCCCAGTTATTTACATGGCTGGTCACCGGATGGCGAGCGCCTGGCATATTGCGCCGAGCGCAATGGCCAATATGATGTTTACACCATCTCCGTCAAAGGCGGCCCGGAAACCCAGCTCACCAACATGCCCGGGCTGGATGATGGGCCCGAGTATTCTCCGGATGGAAAGCATATCTGGTTCAACTCCACCCGAACCGGATTGATGCAAGTCTGGCGCATGGAGCCGGATGGCTCCAACCCAACTCAGATGGTTAAGGAGGACGCCAACTGCTGGTTCCCGCACGTTTCACCGGACGGAAAATGGATTGTTTACATTGTTTACGGCAAAAACGATGTGGCAGCTGGCGATCACCCAGCCAACAAGAATGTTGAGCTGCGGCTGATGCCTGCCAAGGGAGGCCAAGCAAAAACCATTGTGAAGTTATTCGGCGGACAGGGAACGATGAATGTCAACTCCTGGTCTCCGGATAATCGCACCATTGCATTCGTCTCTTATCGACTTAAGCAATGAGGTTGGGCTAATCCTGGCTGGAGACCTTTCCCGTTTCGCGTGGTTCAAACCATGCCGTGGCATGCCCTCGTGCATGTAGGGAATAAGGCACGGGAACGCGTACCTGTTGCAGCCCAATAGCTAGGTGTTTGACCGGTGACTGCGCACCCTCGTGGCTGCCCAAACGTATGATCACGCGGTCCCGGCCGAGCCGCTTTTCAACAAGCTGTCTTAATCATGAATAGGGAGCGCGGAAAGGCTTTCCAATCCACACCGGGGCCGATTTCAGAAAAAAGCGCTTGACACACATAAGACCCACCAGTAAAATCAGCCGGCTAATATTTAGCCGGCTAATTTATTTCCATTATATATTTCCAGGAGCTAAATCATGCAGCCCAACCCGCCCGAACCCCAATCGATGGATGCCCTGCTTGCCCAGGTTTCACGTCTGCATCACCATCGGGCGCATGAACACCTGGATATATTGGGCCTGTATCGCGGCCAACCTCCAGTACTATTTGCCCTGTGGGAACAGGATGGTCTGACACACAGCGAATTGGCAGAAAAACTGGAAATAACACCCGCGACCATCACCCGTATGATCCAGCGCATGGAAAAGGCCGGATTCGTGCAGCGCAGGCCGGATGCCAAGGATGAACGCATTTCGCGGGTCTATCTGACCGAGATCGGGCGTGCCGTCCACGCCAAATTGCAATCGGTTCGGCACCGGATGGAACTGGAATATTTTGCCGGATTCAGCGACGAGGAGCTGGCAATGCTGCGCAGTTTCCTGCTGCGCATCCGCGAAAACCTGGCGCGCGTTACCGAAGGAAAACTCTCGTTATCATGAATGCAGCGAAAAAACTAGCAAAATTCTTAAAACCGTACTGGCGCTGGGTGATGATCGCACCAGTGCTGATGACTCTCGAAGTCGCCATGGATTTAATGCAGCCGCTCATGGTAGAACGAATTGTGGATCAGGGTATCTCACGCCTTGACCTGAACCTGGTGCTGCATACGGGCTTGCTGATGTTCGGGCTGGCCGTTATAGGCGCGCTGGGCGGGATGAGTAACAGTCTCTTTGCCGAGATGACCGTACAGGCCTCCGGGGCGGATTTGCGCGAGGCGCTTTTTCGCAAGGTGCAAACATTTTCATTTGGCAACCTGGACGAAATGGAGACCGGCCAGCTTATCACCCGGCTGACCAACGACGTGACCCAGGTGCAGGAAGCACTCTTGTTGATCCTGCGCATCCTGGTACGCGCCCCGCTGCTGCTGATCGGCAGCCTGATCATGGCCATTCTCACCAGCCCGCAACTGGCTTTCCTGCCGCTGGTGCTGATGCCGGTCGAACTGGTCGCGGTGGTCTGGATCATCAACAGGGCCACGCCGCTCTACATGCTTGTACAGCAAAAACTGGATGCGCTTAACGAAGTGATGCAGGAAAACCTGGCCGGGATGAGGGTGGTTAAGGCATTTGTACGCGGAGGGCATGAACAGGCCCGCTTTGGGAAAGCTAACGTAGCCCTGACCCAGCAATCCATCCTGGCAGCGCGCATGGTGGCTGTCATGCCGGCTTTCATGATGCTGACCATGAACCTGGGCATCATCGGTGTGTTGTGGTTCGGCGGGATCCAGGTCGTCGCCGGGAAGATGCAACTCGGACAAATCATCGCTTTCGTCAACTATTTGATGATCACCCTGTTTTCACTGATCATGGTCAGCCAACTCGTCATGCAGCTGGCGCGAGCAGATGCCTCCGCCAAACGCATCCAGGAAGTCCTGGAGAGCCAGCCCAAGGTGCAGAATCGTCCTGGGGCTCTGGTTGAATTCTCTCCCCGAGGCCGGGTTGTTTTCGAGAACGTAACATTCAACTACGAAGGCAACGATGGCGACCCGGTGCTCAAAGGAATCAGTTTCGTGGCCGAGCCCGGTCAGACGGTGGCATTGCTGGGCACCACTGGCGCGGGAAAATCCAGCCTGGTGAACCTGATCCCGCGTTTTTATGACGTTAGCTCAGGCTGCGTGAGCATCGACGGGCGGGATGTGCGCGACATCGATCAGGCCAGCCTGCGCCACCAGATAGGGATTGCCTTGCAGGAGACGGTGTTGTTTAGCGGCTCGATTCGCGACAACATCCGCTACGGCCGCATCGATGCCCCGGATGAACAGGTTATCGCGGCCGCCCGGGCGGCCCAGGCGCATGATTTCATCCTGTCACTGCCGGATGGCTATGATACCGTCCTCGGCCAGCGCGGCGTCAACCTTTCGGGTGGTCAGAAACAACGCATCGCTATCGCGCGCGCGTTACTACTCAGGCCCGCCATTCTCATCCTGGATGACAGCACCAGCGCGGTGGATGTTGAAACCGAGACCAAGATCCAGGTTGCGCTCGAAAGGATCATGAAAGATCGCACCAGTTTTGTGATCGCCCAACGCATCAGCACGGTACTGAACGCCGACAAAATCCTTGTGCTGGATGATGGCCAGATCGTTGCCGAGGGCACCCACCGCCAGTTGCTGGCGGAAAGCCCAGTTTACAGAGAAATCTACAACTCCCAACTTGGGAACGGGGTAAATCATGACTGAACAACGCCGTGATGCCCCCACACCAGCTCCCGCCCTGAATTTCCGGCCTGGCGGCGGCCCACCAATGGCTTTCTTGCAGGATGTCACCAAATCGAAGGATGCGCGCGGCACACTACGGCGTATATGGAGCTATCTTGAACGCCAGCGCTGGGTACTGGTGGGCGTGCTCGTGCTGGTCATCCTGACCTCCATCGTGGACTTGCTCGGCCCCTTCCTGATGGGTCTGGCGATCAACTCTTTCATTAGCAAATCGAACTTGCCCGGCCTGGCGCGTTTGCTGGGCTGGATGATCGTCTCATATATTCTGGCTGCGGCCGGAACCTGGCTGCAAACCTACCTGATGGCAGGCGTAGCCCAACGCGCCGTGCGTGACATGCGCACGGATCTGTTTGCCCGCCTGCAAACCCTGCCACTGCGTTTCTTTGACCAGCGCGCGCACGGCGATATCATGAGCCGCCTGACCAATGATGTCGAAAACATCAGTAACATTCTCGCCAACAATGCCAGCCAGTTGATCGCCAATGTGCTGGGGTTGGTGGGCGTGGTCATAATCATGTTCATCATGAACATTCGCCTGGCCATCATCAGCCTGATCATTATGCCACTGACCTACTTCATCACACGCGCGGTCGCCAGACGCACTCGGGCCAGTTTCCGCGAAACCCAGCAGAGGCTGGGTGAACTAAACGGCATCATTGAGGAGACCATCACCGGCGAGCATGTCGTCAAGGCATTCGTGCGTGAGGAAGCCACCACGGTACAATTTTCAAAGGTTAACCGCCGCCTGCAAAAAGTGGCTCTGCGGGCGCGTGTCTTTACCGATTTCATGGGCCCACTGATGAATATGGTCAATAACCTGGGGCTGGCGGTGGTGGCCTGCACCGGTGGCTGGTTGGCAGTTTTAGGGATGGCCACCGTCGGGGAGATCGCCGCGTTCGTCAACTATGCCAGCCGGCTTGGGCGCCCGCTTAATATGATCGCCCAATTGTTCACCTCGATCCAGGCTGCGCTGGCAAGCGCGGAGCGGGTTTTCGAAACGATGGATGAACTTCCCGAACGTGATGCCCCTGCTGCCGTGCCGCTGGAGCACATCCGCGGCCATGTCAGCCTGAAAGATGTCTCATTTGGATATGATAACGGGGTAGCTGTGTTGAAAAATGTCTGTTTGGAAGCGACTCCAGGCCAGCTGATTGCCCTGGTCGGTCCGACCGGCGCGGGGAAAACAACCATCGCCAACCTGCTGACGCGTTTCTACGATATCGACAGCGGCAGCATTGAAATCGACGGAATAGATGTCACAACCGTGAAAAAAGATGATCTGCGCCGCAAACTGGGGCTCGTTCTGCAGGATAACTTCCTGTTTGGCGCCAGCGTGATGGACAACATCCGTTATGGGCGTCTGGAAGCCAGTGATGAGGAAGTCCACGCCGCCGCCAGGCTCGCCAATGCAGAAGGGTTTATCCACCGCCTACCGCATGGCTACCAGACCGTGCTGACCGAACGCGCCGGCAATCTCAGCCAGGGGCAGCGCCAATTGCTCGCCATCGCCCGGGCGATCCTGGCAGACCCCGATATACTGATCCTCGACGAAGCCACCAGCAATGTGGACACGCGCACCGAAAAACATTTGCAGGATGCCCTGTTACACTTGATGCAAGGCCGGACGAGCTTCGTCATCGCCCATCGTCTCTCCACCATCCGCGAAGCCGACCAGGTGCTGGTCATAAATAAAGGCCAAATCGTTGAGCGTGGCAATCATCAAGGACTGCTCGAACAAAGGGGTTTTTACTACAACCTATACATGAGCCAGTTCAAAGGACAGCAAATTTAAACTCAATTTCTTAAGCCGAATGCCAAAAAACCAGTTCTTGAAACCGCACCAGTTTTGCACCTGGCTTATGGTAGTATCTGGATAGTAATCTTAAAAAAAGGAGATTTCCATTGAGCCTGCTCAGTCGTTACCTCGCATGGAAGAATAAGCTCTCCCCGGCAGAAACCTACGCGGTTTCCCATGCAAGGGATCTTTCCATTCCGATGCCGGATGGCGCCGTGCTGCTGGCGGACCATTATTACCCCAACCAAGGCGGCAAACTCCCCACCGTTCTGATCCGTTCTCCTTATGGGCGGCGAACCTTAACTTTCGATGCGGTCGCCCGGCTTTTCGCCGAGCGCGGTTTCCAGGTCCTGATCCAGAGCTGTCGCGGCACGTTCGGATCCAGCGGAAATATTTTCCCATTTAAGGATGATCGGACGGATGGACTGGCCACCATCGCCTGGCTCAAGCAACAGCCCTGGTATTCAGGGGAATTCGCCATGTTCGGACCAAGCTACCTCGGCTACGTGCAGTGGGCGATCGCTGACGCGGCCGGTCCGGATCTGAAGGCGCTCGTTCCGGTGGTAACGGCGGCCGAATTCCTCCGGGTCACAGCCCCGGGTGATACCATGGCACTCGACACCCTGGTTACTTTCGTGCAGAGGTACACCGACTTTTTTGCCCGGCTGTGCGATGTGTTCCCTTCCGGTAAGTCGATCAACCTCAGCGATGGGATTATCAGGCTGATACCCGGTCGCTTCGTGCCGGACGCTGCTGGCGTTTAAAAAGTGGAAATCGAGCTATGGCCAACTGCCAATTGCTTCATCAAGGGTCACCGGATCCGCCTGCAGGTTTCCAGTGGAGCACACCCGCGCTTCGCTCGAAATCCCGGCAGCGGTGAACCGCTCGCCACTGCGACACAGTTAATCCCAGCCGACCAGGAGATATTCCACGATACGGACCACCCCTCGGCGATCATCCTGCCTACCCAGGGGTGAGAGCGTCTTGCTCGGGTTTGATAAAAAACAGGTAACACATTTTTAATAAGAAATCCGCCATTTTCTGGCAGCTTAAATCAGCGACAACGATGACCAATCTTCCTCCTCTCGTCATAGGACTGGATTGCGGCACTTCTGCCTGTAAAGCAGTGGTATGGGACTGTCGTGGAAATGCCATTGCCAGGGGGCAGAGTTCCCTGGCAATGATCACGCCCCAATCTGGCTGGCACGAGCAGCCGGCCGAATCCTGGTGGGAGGCAACCGTCCGGGCGATCCGCCAGGCAGTCAGCCAGGTTGATGGCAGGCGATTGAAGGCGGTGTGCATCGCCCATCAACGCGAGACATTTGTCCCAGTGGATGAGCAGGGTCAGCCATTGACCAACGCGATTGTCTGGATGGATGAACGGGCTCGTGACATTCTGCCAGACCTGGAACAAGCCTTTGGTCAAGAAACCTTTCATCAAATCACCGGGAAGCGGCTTTCGGTGAATCTGACCATCGCGAAGATCGCCTGGCTCAAGCAATACCGACCAGATATTTTTGCCCTGACCAGCAAGTATCTGGACGTGCATAGCTTCTTAGTTCACCGGCTGACGGGGTTGTACCGCACCGGTTGGGGATGCGCGGATCCAACCGGGATGTTCGATATACAAAGCAATGGCTGGGCTGAAACTTTATTGAACCGGGTTGGCATCCGGCCTGACCAGCTTCCTGAAGTTACCCCAACCGGAACAATCCTAGGAACCGTTCTCCAATCTGCTGCAGAAGCCTGCGGGTTACCATCAGGCTTGCCCGTGGTAGCGGGAATTGGCGATGGGCAGGCGAGTGGTCTGGGAGTCAACATCACCTCTCCGGGCGAGGCATATTTATCTCTGGGAACTTCGATCATCTCGGGAACTTACAGCGATCAGTATATCTTCAACCCGGCCTTTCGGACCATGACCAGTGGAATTCCGGGATCGTTCCTGCTCGAAACAGTTCTGCTGGGAGGCGGCTATACGCTGGCCTGGTTCATGGAAAAGATGGCGGGCCAGCCTGGTCAGGATGTTGTACAACTCCAGGATCATTACGATCAGGCCGCAAGCAAACTGGCACCTGGCAGCGCGGGCCTGATGGTGGTTCCATACTGGAATAGCGTGCTTGGCCCTTATTGGGATCCGGCGGCCAGCGGGATCATCGTTGGCTGGCGCGGAGTTCATCAATTGACGCATCTTTATCGGGCAATCCTGGAGGGGTTGGCTTTCGAACAGCACCTGGGTACGCTGGGTGTGGAAAAAGCCCTGGGTGAACCTGTGCAGCGCTATATTGGCATGGGGGGCGGGGCGCAAAGCCACTTATGGTGCCAGATCATCGCGGACGTTACCAATAAGGCGGTTTTTCGGGCTGCCACTACGGATGCGGCAGCGCTGGGAGCTGGCATTCTGGCGGCAACTGCGGCGGGCTGTTTTGCAAATACCCGCCAGGCCGCTCAAGAAATGTCTCAGATCCTGCCCGAACCGATTGAGCCGGATCCCTCGCGGCACATTTTTTACAACCGCCTGTTTGAAGAAGTGTATCGGCCGTTGTTTCCGGCTTTGCAACTGTATCTGGATCGTCTGGCGTCCATGTCGGATTTCATCCCACCGGTTTGACTTCGATAATCAAAAAGCCGCCCAATATCCGTGTGCGCTGGGCTGTTGGGGCCGCCTGCTCCTGTAGGAATAATGAAGCCCGAGAATCAACTTCCGCCTGATCGGCGGAAGTCGGGTGTGTCATCAGGGGGTAATGAATTACGGATAATAGAAAGTTGAGAGGGCATCAATAAATCAATTGATCATCTACTCTTGCTTTTAAGAAAAGCATCCACTTCCAAGGCAGTCGGCAACGAGCTTTGGGCGCCAAAGCGTGTAGTCGCCAAAGCACCGACAGCATTTGCATACTTTACAGCCTCTTCAAGGGTGTCACCACGTGCCAGCGCAACCACCAACCCGCCATTAAAGGCATCTCCTGCCCCAGTGGCATCAACCGACTCTACCGGGAATGAGGGAACTTCAATAGGGCTTGGGCTTTGCAATCGTGAGATGACTGCACCTTCTTTTCCCATGGTAACAATGACAGTCTTGATGCCATATTGTTTATTAACTTTGTATGCCAGATCCCTGGGATGAGAAACATAATTTCCTGTCAAAGCGGCTGCTTCCATTTCGTTCGGGGTAAGAACATCAATCCTTCCGATGAGGCCTTCCGACAATTTAGCCATTGGAGCGGGATTCAATATCACACGAACATGATATTTTGACGCCAACCTGATGGCAAATTCGACTGTCTCCATCGGGATTTCAAGTTGTAACAGCACACAATCAGCAGATTTAATGGCTTCTTCCGCCTTAAGGATGTTATCTGTCGAGAGTTTCCCATTCGCTCCGGGAGCCACGCAAATGATATCTTCGCTTTTGGCATCAATCATGATCAACGCTACACCGGTTGGTGCTTCATCATCCCAAACAATATATTTTGTGTTTATCCCCTCGTTCCCATAAGCTTCAAAAGCATCTTGCCCAAAGTGATCTTTTCCCAACCGGGCTACAAAAGTAACATCGGCCCCGAGTTTGGCGGCAGCAACTGCCTGATTGGCGCCTTTTCCGCCCATGGACTGGATAAAACTTTCACCCAATACCGTCTCACCAACTCGAGGGATTTGGGTGGTTTTTACAATCATATCTGTGTTTGCACTACCAATGACCACAATTTGAGGTTTCATATAAATAAATCTCCTTTTCTTGTTTTGGGCGGGATAACAATAATATCTGGTTCGATGACCTCAATAAATTCTCCATCGACCATTAAACCACCAACTTGAATTGCATCGCGCTTCCAATGCAAGTTTGGTTTTTCATTATCCTGCTCCGATCACGCGCTTCACCAACAAATCTTCAAACGCCGCCAGATCCTTCCAGTGGGTGGCACAGTGGATCTTTTTCGCCTGGTCATCGATGACTGTCTCGCCATCATCGGTGATGCGGATGCCCAGCTTTTCCATTTGCAGCAGTTCTTCCGAAAAGGCCAGATAAACCGCCACGGTGTCGAATAGCGTCGAACTGTCAGTTTCCATATCCAGATTTCCCCGCCACTCCGGGGTGATATTCCGCCCCCAGATTCGCACGTTTGCCATCAACGCCTTTGTAAGTGGCGTCCCGGAATCCCGCACCCTGCGATACTTTTCGCCGTGCAGGCTGACAAGGCCGCAAGTATCCAGCGGTGTGATGGTGATATCCCACGGTGCAGAAAAGACTTTCCGGCAGGCCGGCACATCCACTTTAACGTTATACTCGGCTGTTGGTGAGGCGATGCCTGCATAGCCGAGCCTGAGGCTGCCGTGCATGCCAACAAAGCGGGCATGCTGCGTAATACGCGGCTCCAATTCCAATGCAGCCGCAATATTTGGTAAAGGGGCGATGCTGATCAGGGTCACCGGCTCCGGTGCACCCATGAGCATATTCACCAAGGTGCTGACCCCTTCAGCATATATCCTGCCTGGGTAATGCCGAAGGCTGTATCCATCTACCCAATCATCCTGCATGTTGAAATTATCATCCTGATGCATTCCAATCCCGACGGGGATATCAGTCCGGCCGGCCACTTCCAGTAATTTTGCGACCAATTTGGCACGCAGCGGGGTATTGCCGGTAGATGTGAGAACCATCCGAATATCCAACTCCGGCGAATTGAGCAGTGTAATCAATGCCCAGGTATCGTCAATATCCCAGCCGATATCGGTATCGAGAATGACAGGAATGGGCTTGAGAAGTTTCTGATCGGTCATGAAATTCAGTCTTTCTGCATGCGCTGCAAGACATCCTCCAGCGTGCCCTGGAATGGCCCGGGGGTCTCCATTTTTATGGACACCAGCGCGGCAGCAAATTTCAACGCTTCTTCCGGTCCATGTTCCAGCCGCCAGGCCAGATAACCGCCGAAGGTGGTATCGCCGCGTCCGGTACGTCCAACGACACTCCGGTTGGTAAATTTTTCATAATACGTTCTGCCATTCACGCGCGCCAGCACGCCCTCTGCCTGGGTTACTACCACTTCGGGACAGCCCCAAAACTCGATGATCAGCGCCGCCCGCTCCAGGTCACGTGTGCCGGTCAGGATCTCGGCTTCAACTACATCCAGCTTGACAGCATCCAGCAAAGGGATGAGCTCCTTTTTTGATGGAAAATCCCGAAATTGCACGACTCCTTTTGAATCCACCTGACGAACGAAACTCTGCATATCGGCGGATAATTTACAGTTCCTGGCGAGCAGGAACCGGATGAAGGACAGGTCAAATTCCTGATCAGAGATACCGGCCAGGTGAATCCATCGTGTGTTAATGGATGGGAATTCCCCGGCATAAAAAAAACCCGCGCTGTGCACCTGGGTAAGCGTGCGTACATCCACATCCGCGCTGGGATGTACCACCTTCATGTACGTTGTCTGTGGCGCTGGCAGCAGCAGTACTTCCACTCCGGCTGCCGTCATGGAATCCAAAATCCAGGCATCTTCAGCGGACATGCGCGTGACCACGAGAGTGTGCGCGCCAGCCCGCACTGCCGCGACCGCTCCGCATAATACCGCGCTGCCCGGTTTGACATAAGCCGGGCTGTCGAACGGCTCGACTTCGTCAAAGGCCATGTGGCCGACAAAAGCAATGTCAAAGGCCGGCATATTCGGTTTTCTCAATCGAGACCTTCCCGGCGGGAACGATATATTTTGTATCATACACCCAGTAAGCCAGCTCCGAGGTCAACTCATTCTGCACACCGACCAATTCATGCGTTACGGTAACAGATACCTTTTTTCCTTTCCAGATCAGCGGGAAGCGGATGCTTTTTATGGCTTGCGGCAGACAAGGCTTGAAAACCAGGCAATTCTTGTTGAGAGCACTTGTCAGCCCACAAAAACCAAAGACCACCTGCTGCCACATCCCACCCACGTTGGCATAATGCAGACCTTCCCCGGAACGCGGCAGAGAACCGAAATCAATATCGATGGCACGCAACCAGGACTCGTAGGCCGCTTCTGGCCAGCCCAGGTTGGCCGCCACCATCTGCCGGTGTGTGTAAGAATTGGAAGAATCATGGATGGTAAACGGCTCATAATACTTGAAAGAGGCCGCTTTTTGTTCTGGAGTAAAAGAATTGGGGAATATGCCGATCAACGCCAACACATCCGCCTGCTTGATCACTTTGGAGCGATAGCGTTTTTCCTGAGTGACATAAAAACCGAACAGGCGCGAACGATCTTTCCACATGCCCTGAATATCTATTTCAGCATAATCCGTGTCGAAATGGTCACACTGCCAGATGATATTACGCTCCGTATCCACAGGCAGGTTTATCTCCGCAGCAATGTGCATAAAATCGCCCAACTCATTATCACTTAATTTAATTTTCTCGGCCAGCCTGTCGTACTGATGAGGTGCATTTAATTTCATCTCTCCAGCAACTCGCACAGCCAGATTCAAATTCAGGCGCGCTACAAAGTTGGTAAAGGCGTTATTATTGGTGATTGGTTTATATTCATCCGGACCCATCACGCCCAATATTTGCACCCCTTCCTTGCCCGGGAGCCTATCCACCCTTTTCATCCAGAAGCGGGCGGTTTCAATGATGATCTCCGCCCCTTTTTCGTACAGAAAATTCATATCCCCGGTCGCATTGACATAATGCCAGACGCCCATTGCCACATCGGCCGAAATGTGCACCTGGTGGTCAGCATATTGCCAGGGTACGCAGGTTTCATTCCCAAAACTATCGGACTGCCATGGATACTTTGCCCCAGGATAGTCACATTCCAGCGCCAGTTTCCGGGCAGCTTCCAGGCTTCTATAACGGAAGGCTGGCCCGGTTCGGGCTAAATCCGGGTGGGTATAGATAAAGAAGGGCAGCATAAAGCATTCGTAATCCCAAAACACTGATCCATAATACGCTTCCGTGGTGGAGCCTTTCGGATCCAACAAGGCACGCTCCTCCAGCCCTTTCGCCTTGAGCAGATGAAAAATAGCTGCGCGGATGGCAAGCTGGCTGTTATAGCCAGGGATATCATCCGCCTGGATCTCGATATCGGACTTCCGCCAGAGGTCCGCCCAAACCGAACAATGTCGCTCATGCAACGCTTCTCCGGTAAACTTGCAATTTTCGGAAATCAATGCCTGCGCCAATTCGAGCAATTGCGTGGGTGGAAAATACAGATCCGAAGCTGTTACCGAAATCTTCCGTATTTCAAGGGTTTTTCCACCCTCCAATTGGAATGATGCGCATCCTGCAATTTTTCGAGCCGACAATTTTTCGATTTTCTGCAGCATCGGGAGGTTATAGAAACATTGGCTGGCGGTGACAACGCGATTCAGACGGTTGGTTACCGCATCGGAAACAATCAAATCACCCTGTGCTTTAACCGAAGAATCAATATACTTATCGAACCCATTGGTACGTACATTATTATCGATAAAGCTCTCCACGGTCAGTTCCGCAGCCTGGCTAGGAGTAACTGTCACATCCTGCACGCACACAAAGCGATCCTGGGGATTCATGAATCGCCGCCAGGTAATTTCCACCTGCTTGCCGCTGGATGTTTCCCAGCTCAGTCGGCGGTAGAGAGTACCAGTTTTTAGATCGAGCCAGCGGCTGTAATTTTGGATCGTGCTCTTTTCCATATTCAACTTTTCGCCATCCACCTTGATCACGAGGCCGAGGTAGTAAGGCAAATTGACAATACCCGTACGCAAGGTGGGATGCTCGGCTTGAATGACCGGCATAAAGGTGCCCCAACGGCTTTTGGTGTCACGCGGTTTTTCCAGCGTAGTGTTATCCATACGGCGCTCATATTCCACCGATTGGTCATCATTTTCGAAGCCTTCTTCGATGCTGGCGCGCGTGGTCATAAAACCAGTGCCCAGCGAAAAAACGGATTCATAATGGCGGTTTTTGGCAATGTCGAATTGATTTTCGACAATGCACCAGTCAGGATCAATTATTGGTGTAAGTATCATTGGTATTCCTCTCAATAAGATTTCCCAATCCGGATTTATCAATCCCTGATTGGTTTGGGTACAATTCCTTCTTGCGAAGCCCTAATTTACGAGATATGCCAGGCAGCGCAGGAGAATGGTGCGATTTTCCGGAATCAGGTCAATCACCAGGCGGCCATGGCCCCAGGTGGTTTCGGCCAGGACAGGCGGAAAGGTAAGCGTTCGCCATTCATCTGAAACAGCTACGAACGACTTGATGAACGGCGCGTGGCGCAATACTCCGCGTGCTCCAGCAGAAGTGGCCTCAAAACGCTTGATGGGTTGGGCACTGAGTTCCTTATAGCCATACACGATCGGGTGCGCCGGCTGGCTCACCCGCGCGGCCGGATGGTTGCACATCCACACCTGGACTTTCCCAGGCAGCCATGCTAATGGGAGTGCCTGCCAGTTCTCGCTGGAATTGTAGAGTAGCATTCCTCCGCCGCTCCGGATGTACGCTGCTACTTTTTCACCATCTTCCAACAGGTTGGCGCTAAAGCCAGAGCCGATCACGATCACGGAAAAACGATGCAGGTCATTCTCAAAACTCGTACATCGTTCATAAGGCAAATACAGGCTATCCAGGGCGGCCGCAGCTTCCTCGCAGCCAAATACGCCAATCGGACGCTGGGCAATTCCGCCAGCCAATAACTCCCCTGCTGCCAGCAAATCCTGGATCAAGGCATGTGGCGGGTTGATCATCCAGGGATAATTGCCAAAGTGGCCGAAAATATCATAGGGCAGCGGCAGGCCGGTCTGAGGCAACAGATCCAGCGCGGTAGCCATCTCTTCAGCGCCGGCCCGCACCTGGCTGGCATCTGTTGACTGTCCACGCCGCAGGAAAGAGAACGCGCGTGCCAGGCCGCGAAAGAGCCTGGCATAGTTCACCAGCCAGTCAATGCGCGTGGAAAGCTGTTCATAATGGGCTGGTTCCAGGAAGGAACGGGACAGATCGATCTGGGCAAGCATCCAACGGGCATCCGAGACCGCCTGGTCTTTGGCCCGCAGAATTGCCGCAATATTCTGATCGGTAAACGCCAGGCCAGGGGAAGCCAATTCGATCTTGGGGAAATATGGCGGCCCGGACCGGATGATCTGCTGGCGCTGTTCTTCCGAAAGGAAAAAAGGCGCGCTGTCGTAAAGCGTATACACATCCCACATCACGCGCAGGTCGTTCTCAATATGCGAGTGCCCCGAAAAACGCTGGCCGGTTGGCAGATAGAGCGTGTTGGCAATCACCTCACCAGACTTACGTAAAGCTGCCTGTACCAGGGGCGCAGCTCGAGTACCAAAGACATCCCGGCAGTACTCGGTTGCCACCTGCTCGGCCGACTTTTCCGGGTACCAGGAAAATTCACCCAGGGCATAGTATTCGCCCGCTTGGACCACATCCTTGACGCGCTTTTCCGGGCCGGTATCCACTCCCATAAACCCGCTGGCTCCCTGGGCACGCAATGCCGGCAGGGCGGTTGCCATCCAATCCACCAACCAGGCAGGCACCACTCCATCACCACGGTACTCAGGCCAGAGTAACACCGCCCCCAAGTCTTGTGGACCGCGCCGGCCGATAACCGGGTTCGGCCGGTGAGTCAGGTTAAAGTCCCCCTCCGTGGCAAAGCTGGTCAAAATAACATTTTCAGGGTTGGCCTGGGCAAAATCCTTTACCCAGCCATAATAGTGATCATATCCAGGAATGGCTGAAGAACCACCCGTGACCCAGGTCCATAACCAGAGTTTTTTGTGGAATTTGGTTACCACCACATCATGGACCAGTTGCACCTGGTCGCGGAAACGGTCATGGTACGACACACCACGGCAAAGCTCGCAACCGCAGCCAAACGGGTACAGGTCATAGCCCAGGCTGAGACACAACCCATCCAGGTCGGGGTGAGCTTGCATGAAATCATCCACGATCGCCGAGAAAAGCCGCCGGGTTACCGGACTGCTGAAACATAATTGGGAACGATCCTGCCATTCAAAGGGCGGCCATTCACTGCCAGCCTGGAAGCTGGTGGAAATGGCTTCCGGATGCGTCTGGATCAAACCCTCATAAATATAATCGGGGAGATGCCACAGGCCGGCATTATCCGATAATCCACCGCCGAATGTTTCCAGCCCATAACTCCTGGCCAGCGTTACTCCCTGATCTGTTTCTGCCTGGCGTTGGTGGATTTCCTCCAGATGGGGGGCAAGATAGGGCTGCAGTTCCGGCAGGGCGGACAACAATGCCTCACCGGTAATGGGTGCATCCATCCAGGCCAGGTTGCCGCGATACCTTGCCGCGGCTTGTGGCCAAAAATCGAGGCAATCTGCCGACCCATTCCAGCCGCGCAATGCGTCCTGAGGTTCCCGCAAAATAACATCAAAATCAAATCCCAACTCGTCACCTTGCATGGTAGCCAGGCGCGGCCATTCATAGCCGCACGCATAGACGACCCCGCGCGGCACCTGGCTGTAGATAAGTAATTGATTTTTGCGGAGCGCCAGAACATAGCCATCCAGCCTTATTTTCATCGGCAGACCCCATTCTTCGACGAGTGCGCACATCCCGGACTGGTCCAGTGTTCCGATAATGATATGAAAGCGATTATCTTCAGCGATCTCCATCTTGGAGTCCACTGTTGTGGTGGCTATCACAAGGCTGGCCTTCTGATGCAACCATTCGGAGAGCAGATGTGCCGCAGTCGCGACAGGAGTGGAAGATGGGGAAAATATTCTGATATCCATTGAGGATGGTTTAATTGTAGTCATAGCTGCCATCCAAATATTTGATTACATATGTAAACGATTCACAATAGGCACTGCAAAGTGCACGCGTACCGCTCTCTTTAATATTTCCACCGGCGAATCCGATCGCAGAAAAGCCGGCCAGGCGAATGGAACAGATGCCGGCCCCGCTGTCTTCAATACCCACTACTGCGTGCCGGTCTTCGAAGGGGATACCCAGCCCAATCCGGCAAGTTTCGGCGTACAGCCAGGGATGCGGTTTAGGGGAGAGTTCTCCCAGCGTGCCCGCTTCGCCTTTCCGTATGGCCAGACCGGCTGAGATGATGGCATCGTAGAAATCGAGCGGGTTACCCATCCCCAGGATACGAAAGGCCGAGAGAATCTCGGGCCAGGCTTTTTCATAGAGCCCACTGGTTACGAGCCCGATCTTCAAGCCGCGACCTTTCAATTCGAGAAGGAACTCCTTAAGCCCCGGCGCTGGTTGGAATGCATTGGCCCGGCCGCCACCATCCAGGATGGCCTGCATTTCACGATGGGTGTACTCAAAATAATATTTTCGGCCTTCCTCCACCGTTTTGTCCGGGCAATATTTCTTAATACAGTATTGCAAATGCTCTGAAACGCTATGCCCGGAAACAAAGGGCAGGTCGGCCTCTTCCAATTCAAAATGAGGCTGGTCAAGCAGGCTGGCAATGGTTTGTTGGATGATCCAGATCCAAAACTGCTCACTATGAACACTGGTACCATCCAGATCCATCAGGATCGCCTTGAGCGGCTTTACCAGGTGAACCGGATGGAGCGGGTAATAGGCCGGATACCCCATGGCCGATTTCACCAGGGCCAGTGTACGTTCCTCAAAGGCAATGAACTCCACCTTCTTATCTCCAGTGGATGCGATGGCGACAACTCCATTTTTCCACGCCCTGAAAAGACCATCGCTGCTCCTTTCAAGGGGTATAAAACCCATCTCAGGCGAGATATAACCAATTCCAGGAATATGAATATTAGAAGCCAACACGATAGGTTCCTATCTTTTTCTTCGCCAGAGGGATTTCCAGCGTTCGTCCATGAAACTTCAGATCGCATAATAGGCTCTCATCCATCCGGCAGGCCTGGGCCTCTTTGAGGTTCTGGCCAAATTCCAGGATCACGAGCTGTTCCTGGCCGGTTGGATTAAACAGCCTAATGATCAACCCGTGACCGTCTTCCGCCTGTTTAACGCAGGTGACATGCAAGTTGATGTTTTTCAAAGCAAACAAACTCGCTTCGTCCGGTAATTGCCCTTTTCCACGCCCTGCCAAGCCGCAACGGACCGGCACGGCATAGCCGGCTGCCTGGTTCAATAAATCAGCCGTCTGCCAATCCCCGGGATGAGGATAGATGGCATATTCAAACACCTGCAGCCCGATACACTCTATCCCCGGCTCCCAGGTGGATTCTTTCGAGAATTTGACCCGGATGGCTCGCAGCAAGGTAATGGCCAGGCTGCGTTTTTCATCATCAAAGGCCTCATATTCAAAATTGCCCTGGGTGAAAACTGCCAGGCCATGCCGGCCATCGCTTACATCCACAAAAGTGCGCAGCGGATGGGTGCCGCCCGGCTCTTCCACCCAGCCGGTTGGATCGGGCAGCGTGATGGGGCGCTGCACTACATCAAAATGGCTGTCGGCTGATGTGACCTCAGTGCAAATCCCGGTGGGAAAATTTGTCCGCAGCCAGTGGTCGCTGGCCTGGTTATCAATGGAAGCTCGTACCCGCAAAAACTCAGCATCTTTTTCCAGCCGGTATTCCATTCTCACCGGTAAGGGCACAAGGTCCTGGCTGCGCGTTCCATCCGGTTCGACCTGGTGCGGCAACATGAAGGTATATTCTGCCGTGATGGCACTGGACAGAGGCCCGCTTTCAATAACGGCAAGCCTTGCCGGAAGCCCCAGGCTGGTATATTCGCGGTCAAAGGGCGGCCGCTTATGCTCCCAGGCATCCCCGCCTTCACCCACATCGGTCAGGTAGTTGAGACGGCGCGCCTGCCAGCCAGTCGGCTTGTGAAAAATATCCACGGTACCATCCGGATTTACCTGGACACGCAAGGTTTCGTTTTCAAGCATGTCCGGACCGGTCGCCAGTGTCTCAAAGCTGCGAACTGGCTCTTTGGAAGTCTGCAACTGGTAGGCGCGCCAGCCCAATGCGGGCAACTGGCGGAAGTGTGCATATACTTGCATCTCCCCGGTATCCATGTACAAGGCTTTATCCCAGCGGCTGTCCACCAGCGAGTCTTTGGGCTGCAGCGAAAGGTACTGGCAGGAAACCTGGGCATCTTGCGGATGTTCCAAATGGATCGATTGGGCTTCCAGGCCGCGCGGCAGTTCCAGATTCAAACGGGCCACCGCATCCCGTTCGAACGGCAATGGGTTGAACACGATCAACTGGATGCCATCTTGCGGCAGATCTCTTGGGGAAAGATGGGCGGCAATATAACCGGCTGAATCCTCGATCACATTCGAGGCGATATCGGCAACCTTGCCGTAGCGATATTGAATATCCTGGCAGGCCGGTTCAGGCGGAGCGCCGGCACTGGCATCATGGGTATGATTGGTAAGCAGATATTTCCAGCCCAGATTCAGATAACTGGCAGGATAATCTGCGCCAAAGGCAGCCGCCAGGGATGCCAGAGGCTCGGCGGTATAGACCAGTTGGTTGGTCACGCGGAAATCCTGCTGCTTGAGATAAACACGCGCGCTGATGGTAAAGGCCAGCAACTTGGTCCATAGGCCCTGTTTCAGGCGGGAACGGCGCTCCCCCACCAGGACTGGCAGACTGCTCCGGTCGAGGTGTTTTTCCAGCTCGGCCCAATAATTCTCCAGATCGGTATGCTCAATGGAATAGCGTTCCCCCAGAGCTGCCTGGGCATCCTGGATGATCTGCGACTCGAGCGGGTAAGGTACCGATAAATCGTGACCGTTCATCGCCAGGAATACCTCGGTGGTAAAGTGCGGGCCTTCGCGCGCCACCATTTCTTCAATGGCACTTTTCAGGCGGTCTTTATCGTAGTAGATCTGCGGGGCCTTCAGGTCAAAACTATCATATTTTCCAGCAAAAGGATCGACAAATTTAAATGGCGTATCGTCAAACTCTCCCCAGCGGTAATCGGCTTCCAGCAGGCGCTTGCGAGTGACCAGGCGATGCACCTGGTAATACCAGTTATAACGGGCAAACAGAGCAAAGCGGCTGGCCAGCACCTGCGTGCCATCCGGGGCCTGCCAGATATACTCGGCGTCCGCCTCGTGATGGGAGATGCCCCGGTAGAACATCATCTTAGTCAGGCCGAAGTCGTTCAGGATCTGCGGCAGCTGCCCGGTCTGGCCCCAGGAGGAAGGTGTATAGGCCACCGTCCCAACCTTCCCGCCGTATTTTTCAACGGTGCGGCGGCCAAAAATCAGGTTGCGGATGAGCGGTTCATGCGAAATACTGAACTCTTCGGCCAGCGTGTAGTAGGGACCAATAATCAGCCGCCCGGCCTGGATGAGCTGCTCAACCTCGGCGCGTTTCTCCGGCCGAACTTCCAGGTAGTCATCGATCATGATGGCGTGACCATCCATGGTAAAAGATGGGAAACGCGGGTCTTTCTGAAGCAGGTCGATGGTAGTGTCCAGCATGACCAGCAACCAGCGACGAGTTTTTTCAAAGGAAAAACGGAACTCGCGATCCCAGTGCGTATTGGAGACCACTTTTATTTGCTTGATATGGGAAGCATCCGGTTTCATGCGGACCATCCATTCTCGTAGCAGGTGGTATACATGGCAAGTATATTTGCAGGCGGACTGACCACCTGGATATTGTGGCAGGGCGCCAGGATATAGCCTCCTCCCGCGCCTAAAAGGCGCAGATTATCCAGCACTTCCTGCTCCACCTCGGTTACTGTCCCAAAGGGCAGTGTGTACTGGTTATCCATTCCACCATGGAAAACCAGCCGGTCACCGAAATCTCTTTTTAATCCCTCCCGATCCATACCCTTGCAGCGCCACTGGATCGGGTTGAGGATATCGATACCAGCCTGCACCAGTTCCGGCAGAATGCGCCTGCAGTTGCCATCATCATGGTGAAACACGAATGCGCCCGCCTGGTGGGCCAGATCGATCATCTTTTTCATCCCGGGGAGCAGAAATTTGCGGATATGCGCTGGCGAGAAAAGCAGATTTTCCTGCCCGCCCATGTCTTCGGCCACATAGGTTATTAATACCTGGCCCGGAATTTGCTCATAGATCCGGCTGGTCTCGACATAGGCCAATCCAAAGAGTTTATCCAGGCAATACTGCACGAGCTCCGGATTGAGAGCCAGGTCCATAAAGGCGCGTTCCTGTCCACGCAGTTCCTTGTATTTCAGAAACGGCTCGCAGTAACCACCCTTGATTGGATATGTCTCCCAACCCTTGATCTGAGCAGGAATTTCCGAGTAATCCCACCAATCCGGATCGGGCCAGGTATAGGCTGACTCGATCTCCTCGACAGAATTGAATTGGGCCAACGGCGAGTGGACACATTCCGCATACATCCCGCTGCCATAATCCACATTTTGAAAACGGCAGCCGAACATATCCATTCCGTCGGGAAATGGCGGCCCCACATAGCGCGGCGCCACCCCAACGACAAAATCCACATGCAACTGCATGAGCATTTCCCGCTGGAGGCGGTTGCCTTCATCACGCAGCAGGTTGGCATCCGCTGCCGGGAGGTTTAAGTCTGCAATCAGTGCTTGTTCGCTCAAGCGGCTCAACGCCAGGTGCTTGATCAACCTGGCGGTTGCCTCAGGCGTACTCCAATAATCCATGGGTACACGGTCAGGTTTTTGGCGAGTAAGCACGGCCTGCCAGCGCTCACGGGGGGTCATTGTTTCTTTTGGCATACTTTTATTCTCGCATTTTGTTCTTTATCGACCTCTGAATTTTTCATCGAAAAAGGCTCTTATTAGAGAGAGTATTGGGCGGGTCGGACCCGCCCAATACTCTCTATTTCCATCTGCACCAGGGTGATTCCAAAGTGACCGACTTAAATATTTAGCCCTTCAAGCCCGACATGGTAAAGCCCTTGGTAATATAGCGCTGCAGGAAAGCGTATATTACGATCGGGGGAATCGCCGAGAGGAAATAAACAGTAATGGCAAAATCAGCGGTTTTCCATTCCTGCATTCCAGCCACACCGGCAACGACAACGCTGATCGGCTGCATTTCTGGTTTCGTCATTGTCACTAAAGGCCAGAGGTAATTCCCCCAGATGCCGACCGCATTCAGCACGATCACGGTCAGAATTGCATTCCAGGACAACGGCATGATGATGCTCCAATAGACACGAAAATGGGAAGCCCCATCCACCCTGGCTGCATCCATTAATTCCTGCGGTAGGTTTTCCATGAATTGTCTGAAAATGAAAAGTGCCATAGCCGATGCCATGCCTGGCACGGCCAATCCCTGGAACGTGTTCATCCATTTCAGACTTACAACCAGCCTGAAGAGGGGAATCAGGGTGACCACCAGTGGAAACATAAGCGAGGAGAGCGCCAGAGTGAATAGAAAATTGCTGCCTTTGAATTTAAACAGGGCAAATTCATAGGCTGCCATGGAACAAACGATCACGATCCCGGCGGTTTGAATAATAATGTAATAGAGGGAAACCATAAACGCGTTCGGTATGGTGGGTTTTTGGTTTTGCTGGAGCACCATTTGAATTTTTTGAAGGCCGGCGCTCAGCGAACTGGGGAACCATTGCTGCGTGACCGGTACGCCAGTGGGGGAAAAGGTTACACAAACCACCCACCAGAGTGGGAATAGCGCAATGATCACCCACATTAACGCCACCGCCCAGCGCAATACTACCCCCACCTTCAATTTCCGCAGGAAGGCCGGCCTGGCCTTTTTTGAGATAGGCTTGGTAGCCAGGGACGAAGTCAGAGTCTCAGTCATGCAATTATCTCCTTGGGTTAGCGGGACAGGCGCCATTGGCGGAAGCCGAACTGAATGCCAGTAATGGCCAGAACAATGATGCCCAGTATGACCGCATAGGCGGCTGACTGACCAAAGGCCAGGGCAGACCAGGCTTGCGCATAAATAGTCATTACCGGGAACAGCATCCCATGGCTTACCCCGCCATAGGCCTGTGCTTGCGAAAGGCTCAACAACCAGGGCAGGTCGAAGCTTTGCAGGCCACCGATAAATGCGTTTACCACCACCAGGAACAGCACCGGTTCTAGCTGAGGAATAGTTATGTATCGAATGATCTGCCAGCCGTTGGCGCCATCCACTTTGGCGGCATCATAGTATTCATCCGGAATGCCTTTAATCGCAGTAAATAACAGCAGAAAATGGAAGCCGATCGCACGCCACATATCGACGATCGCAACGGCAAGAATTTCATATTTGGGATCGTTCAACCACTGGATGTGAAGGCCGACACCCGCCAACACGGAACTGATGATACCTTTATCGACAAACAAAAATCGCCAGATGGAAGCGCTTAGAAAGAGCGGGATGATGATCGGAAAGAAATACAGGGCGCGAAATACACTGGCCCATCTGGGTGTAAACTGGTTGACCAATATGGCCAGACCTAATGCGATGATGACGCCCACGGGAACAACAATGATAATAAATTTTCCCAGATTGCCTAACGCGGTCCAAAATAAAACCATCGGGTTGGTGAAGATATTAATGTAGTTTTTCAGGCCAACAAAAACAGGGGGCTTTACCCCGTTCCACTTCGTCAGGCTGATCCATATACCATATGCGATCGGGTACAGGAAAAAGATGGCAAATAACGCGAAGAAAGGCAACACCATCAGATAGTGTGGCAAATTCTTCCGAAAGAAAGCCCGTAGAGTGTTCATTTCTTATCCTTCTTAAGTTGATCCATCTCTGGGGAAAAAACAAAACTGGAAATTTTATGAAAGGGTTTGGTTGGTAGGGCCGGCCCCGCGACCGGCCCTACCAACCTGCAAACTTAGGAGTTGCGCAAAACGAGGAGAAAGAGCATCGTATATTTTATCCCTGACTTCTACGATCAGAATATACGGTGATTTGAGGAGAAGTCTTGCGAACCCTTATTACCACAGGTCAACCAATCCGATTATGTGGATTTATTGAGGGCCTGCAGTGAGAATTGCATTGAGATCGTTGATGCATTTCTGGGCTGCAGTGGCGGAATCTGTGCCAGTTTTTGCACTCTGGATCGCATCGACGAACGGCTGGCGAGCTGCCAACGGCCAGAACTGGAACCAGACTGCATCCTCAAAGTAGGATTTGGTGGCAGTGGCACCCAAGACAGCCAGCGGGACTTTCTGCACGGCTGGATCAGCCATGGCAACATTATTGAGAACGGTGCGGCCAAGGACGGTGGCCATGCGCTTCGCCTGAGGGGCATCCGACAGGAAAGCAGCAAATTTGAATGCAGCTTGCGCGCGCGGGCCCGTAGTCACGGCAATCCATTCACCACCGTAGGTACCGGTGAATGTGGTGGCAGAGTTGCCGGGGATCAAGGTGTAGTCATAGTCAAAGGCCGGGTTTTTTGCCTTGGCAGCGATATAACCGGGATCGCCCCAGGGGCCATTGTAAACAAAGGCTATCTTGTTGCTGGTGAAAGCATCGGTGGTGGCCTGGTCCCAGTCGCTAACCTGGGTCATATAAGGCTTCATGGTCTCGATCATATCGATGGCCTGTTTGACCTGATCAGCCGTGATGGTGGTGGTTTTACCATCCGCAGAAACGCCGTTCTGGCCGCCGACACCAGCGATGGCATCTTCCAGGAAGCCGCCGTCCTGCATCATATCCGGAACGCAGTCGTATCCGGCAGCTTTGATCTTCTTGCATTGGTCAACCCAGTCTGCCCAGTCCTTGATACCGGCGGAAGGATCGATCCCGGCAGCCTTCAGGACGGTCAGGTTGCGGAACAGAGTGATCGCATAGGTCGTGAAGGGCGTACCCCAGACATGGCCGCCCGAGCTCAGGGCAGCCATCGCGGCAGTATTAAACTGTGACTTGTAGGAGTCGGGCATAGCATCGAACCAGGGTTTAACATCCTGGATGACCCCGGTCCGCACGACCGTATCGCCGAAGTTCAACCCAAGGGTAGCCACATCCGGTTCGACGCCTGTGCCAGCCCCGGTGACCATACCGTTCTGGATATCGTCACCGGATTTGCCGATCATATTGACGGTAATGCCGGGATTTGCATTTTCAAAATCGCGGATCATGGAATTGAACAGATCACCGGCTGTTCCCGTCGCCCAGTCTGAGAAGATCCAGAAATCGAGGGTTACCGGTTTAGCAGCAGGCGCCTGGGTCGCCGCAGGAGCAGCGGGAGCCTGGGTCGCCGCAGGGGCCTTAGTTGCAGGGGCAGGAGCCTGGGTTGCAGGGGCAGGAGCCTGGGTCGGGGCGGGCGTCGCGCTGGCGCATCCGGACAGGATCATCGCAACTACGAGGGTTGCGGCAAAAAAAGTGTAAAGCGCTTTCTTAGACATAGTTTCTCCTAATTTGGATTGGATTTGCGAATTGACTGTTTGGAAATACACAGTTTAGAAAACAAGTTTATCTGGAAATTTTCTTGTGGCACCTCCTTAAGGTTATTAACATTGAATCACCGGATTGATAGATTATCTAGCGCTTGTAATAGTGCTTTCGGCAAAACCGGTTTTGTGAAATAAACCGAAGCGCCCATCTCCAGACCGCGTTGTCGCTCATCCCACGAACTGCACAGAATGACCGGCAAGCGTCGACCCGATGACATATTCTTGATATTCGCCAGGAGCTCCCAACCTCTTTCGCCAAACCCGGCCGGCTCCAGGATAACTGCCTTGATCATTTCTTGCACCAGTGTGCTCATAACCTGCTGTTCGTTTGTTGCACACAGGATGTGATACCGCTCGCCGAGAGCCCGCTCGTACAGCTCCCGAGTAGCTTTGTCTTTTTCAATGATGAGGATGGTTGGTTGTAGCTGGGTCATGATTACAGTATAAAGAGAACGAATCGGCTTGTCTTGGAGATTGGCGGATTCTTCTTGGAGAAAAGCGTCAGGGTTGTTCAGGCTCAAAAGGGCTATCTGCTTTTTTTAGCAGGTAGCCCTTTTGTATTCCTGTGCCGCTCAGAGATGATTTTACTGATCGAGGCGATAACTTTTGGGAGATTGTCCGGTATATTGGCGAAAAACCCGGCTGAAATAAGCTGAGTCTTCGAAACCGACCTGCCCAGCAATCGCAGTGATGCTTTCCTGGGATGTAGATAATAGTTCCTTGGCCTTCTGGATGCGATGGCGATTCAAACACTCCCACGGAGAAATCCCCATTTCTTTCCGAAAGATACGGCTGAGATAATCTTCACTTACCCCCATCATCCCGGCAATCTCCAGGCGTGTAAGCGGAGTCTGATAATTTTGATGGAAGTAGGCCAGGACACGTTTCACCAGCGTGCTGGTCGGCTGAGGCAGTACGATCTGTCCCGAGAGCGCCTGCTGCAAACTGGCAATCGCTTCTTCAGGGGAGAGCAACCCTTTGCTGTGAAAAGTAACACGGGCATAATCCAGGCGCTGGACATCTTCCATGGTCAGGCTATGACCACTCAGCACCATGACAGGCACCTGCCGGGTGAGATGGTTCGCCCGCATGCGCTCAAGCACGGTAAAACCATCCACATTGGGCATGACCAGATCCAGAAGAACTACGGCCGGTACCTCTTTCTCCAGAATAGCCAGGGCTTGTTCCCCATTTTCGGCCATAATAAGCGGGCTTTCAGGCATGGCTTCCGTGAGCAATTTCTGATAATACGCACGGGTTTCGGCATCATCTTCGACAATCAGGATTGGCCCCGAACTGGTAGCGGGTTTTAACGTGTTGATGGTTTCAATGAGGGTCTTCCCGTTCACGGGTTTCGCCAACAAGCTGGTCAGTCCAGAGAGATCAGCGCTAAAGTTGCCGTAAAGAATAAAGGGTAATTGATTCAAACGCGGGTGGTGGTAGATGCGTTCGACCAGGCGCCATTCATCCAGCGCGACCGTTTCCAGATCCCAGGCGAACGCGGCGGGTTGGCACTCTTTGAGCAGTTTTTCGAAATCCTCGCTGGGAGTTATGGTCCGGATCTCCCATCCCATCCTGATATGGATCTCGTTCAAGGCGGCCAGGCTCTTCCGGCTACTCGATAGGATTAACAGCACCGGTTGGGTAATTTGCTGGACAGGAACGGCAGACCCGGACAGAGCAGGGAGTGGCAAATAAACATTGAAAGTGCTGCCCTTGCCCGGGACACTCTGCAAAACCATTTTCCCGCCATGCAGAGCCACCAGATGGCGCGTGATGCTCAGCCCCAACCCGATACCCTGGCGCTTCTTGGAAGCGCTATCGGCAGTGACAAAAGGCTCAAAAATACGTTCCTGAAAATTACGCGAGATGCCTGTACCAGTGTCTTTTACCCAAAGGTGCAAGTATGGCAATTCCACTTCACAACCCAGCCTGATCTCCCCGCTGCTGGTGAATTTGCTGGCGTTTACCAGCAGGTTGGAAAGTATTTGACGCAAGCGAACCGGGTCGGCCAGGATGACTGGCAGGCGCTCGGGGATGCTCAAGTGCCAGTGGACTTCATCGGGCAGAGGAACGGTTTCCACTATGCTTGAATAAAGCTCCTCGAGAAAGGCACGTGTGGCAATCGTCTCGGGGAAGATATTCAATTCACCTATTTCTGCCCTGGACAGGTCGAGCAGATCGTTGATCAGGCGGGTAAGATGCTCCCCACTTTTGAAAATATTTTCAAGATCGTGACGAACATTAACGGGAAATTCAGCGTGGTAAGGATTGGGGCTGCTCAACATCATCTGGCTGTATCCCAGAATGGTATTGGTGGGGGTGCGCAATTCATGGCTTACATTGGCCAGCAGGCGGGTTTTTAGTTGATTGGCTTTTTCAGCTTCGGCGCGCGCTTGCAGAGCTTCAGCATACAAGTCAGCATTGCTGACGGCGATGCCGAGCTGGTCAGCCAGGGATTGCAAACCAATCAGCTCCAGATGCAAATGGACAGTCCGGTGGTAACTGTGCAAATCAAGGATTCCAAGCAGATGGGTACCCATCCGCACCGGCAGGATTACCCGGGAACGGGTTTCAGGGAAACGCGGGTCAGGCGGATAAGTGGAACTGGATTGCGTATCGGGAATAAAGATAGGTTCCTGGCGTTGGACGGCCTCGGTGAACAAGCCAGCTTGTTCATAAGGCAAGAGCGTTTGTTCCGCACCCTCAAGAAGAAAAGACTTTTGGGACTCGGACCAGGCGCAAAAATAGACACGATCATAGCCATAGTTGGCGCGGATGAGATCGGCGATCTCCTGCGTAAGCTGCTGGCGGTTAAGCAGAGCACCCACCCGCCGGTTGATGGCCGTACTGATCTCCAATTGTGCCAGCCGGTTTTGCTCCTGCTGGCGATGGACCCCTACCAGCCGGTTGGGCAAGTTGGATATATCCATCAATTTTTGCCGGGCGGTCTGATCCAGATTCTCCCTGGTTACCAGGCTCAGTTCATAACTGATGTACTCAGGATGCGGTTCGTGCCGAGAAACCAGGCAGGCAAGTTCTACCGCCAGGCGGCCATACGTAGCAGAATGGATGTCCACCGTGGCATGCATACTGCCTTTATCAATGGCGGCCAGGGCAAACGGGTCGGCATTTGAACCGACGATGAGTGTCCCAGGCTTGAGAAGTCCCAAGACCGTGCAGGCATCCAGCGCAGCCAGGGCCAGCGAGTTTGATAGGCCGTAAACAGCGTCGAAAGGGGAATTAATGCCTGATAATGTATTTTGCAGATCAGCAAAGGCGGTATCGTACTGCCAGGAGCTAGGAGCGTATTCTATTTTAATCTGCGGAGAAGCACGCAGTTCATCTTGCAGACCAAGCAGGCGGGTATAGGCTGGATCGCCTTTCACCAGGGCATTACCTCCCACACATAGAACGCGGCTGGGCTTAAGCAATTTTTCTGCCAGATATCCGCCAATAATCCTGGACGCCTTATACAAACCATAAGAAGGGATGAACAGCGGATGCCTGATCTCGGATTCGTCCAGGTAAACTGCTGGCAGGCCAGCGCTTAATATGCGTTGGATCAGGCTATTGGGTAAGTTTATACAGATAAAAGCATCCAGATCTTGGGTAACCAGCTCCTGAATGATGCGGTCCTGTTCTTCATCCGATAAGGAGGCGGTTTGGTCAGGCAAATCTACTGAAACGAGCGTAATACCGAGGGTGGCAGCCTGTTCGAAAATGGCTTCCTGCACCTGCACCCAGCAAGGATCATAGGGTGCTGTTTGGGCTCCTATACGCAAAACTTGTTTCTCGGAGGCTGGCTGAGGGGTCATAAAAAATTGTATCAAAGGTCATTTTATCAGGATGAAGGTCTGTTTCTTGTCGGGTGAACGCTTTGTTAGCCTATACCATGCTCAGCACCCGAAGATTATCGAGCTGGAGCTTGAGTTTGGGCCCGGTGAATATGAAACCATGGCTTTTATAGAATTGACTTGTTTTGATCCAACGGTCCGATTCGGGCGCAGTCACATCGATGCGGTGCCAGCCTCGGGATCGACCGTACTTGGCAACTGCTGCGATGAGGTCGGTTCCAATACCTGAGGACCTTCGTCCCGGGACTACATACATCTCATTTATTACCCCATAGTATCCATTGGCATAGATTGCGAAGGTCTCAACGAGAGTAACCACTCCAATGATAGATCCGTCCGGCGTCTCTGCCATAAGGGCAATGTGCTTCTCGCCGAGTTCTAGCCAATTTTTTAATATGCGGTCATTGGCTAATGTACCTGCTTCGTCGCCCTCTTCGCCTAACTCTGCCAATAATGCTTCAACAAAGGCGATGACAGCTGGAAAATCCTGAGATTCTGCATGTCTGATTATGTATGGGGGCATCTGAACTCCAAGTGTATTTCAATTCGCGTTTTATTTGGATTGCAAAATAACCTATTGACGGTTCTCTTAGCATGCAAAATAGACAGATAGCGGAACGGGGAATCTTGCATTCGATGAATCACAGTCATCGTTGAATCCGTGCAGAACCACCTTTCGCAAATGCCCGCACCTGCTCCAGCGTTGCCATGGTTGTGTCCCCGGGGAAAGTGGTCATCAGCGCGCCGTGCGCCCAACCCAGATTGACCGCCTCCTGTGGTTCCTCGCCGCTCAGCAGGCCGTAAAAGAACCCGGCCGCGAACCCGTCCCCGCCCCCGACGCGATCGTGGATGTCCAACTCACAGGTCGGAGAGATATAGGTCTGACCATCCAGCCATGCCACGGCACCCCAACTGTGCCGGTTGGTGGAATGCACTTCCCGCAGCGTCGTCGCCACGATCTTGATCTGCGGGTATTTTTTCACCACCTTTTCGATCATCCCGACGAATGCGCTCGGATCAAGCTTGGATCTGGCAGCCACTTCCGGCCCGGGAATGCCCAGGCCCAACTGCATATCTTCCTCATTCCCGACCAGGATGTCCACATTCTCAACGATGCGACCAATGACCGACTGGGCACGCTCCGGCCCGCCCCAGATGTTCCACAGCTTGGCGCGGTAGTTCAAGTCAAAGGAGATCACCGCCCCGGAAGCCCGGGCCGCCTGCATGCCTTCGATGATCACCTCGCCGGTTGTTTCCGACAGGGAAGCAAAAATGCCGCCGCTGTGCAGCCAGCGCACACCCCCCGAGAGGATCGCTTTCCAGTCGAAGTCCCCGGGTTTGAGCAGCGCGGCGGCTTCATTGGCGCGGTTGTAAAAAACGACCGGCGCGCGCACGCCGTAGCCGCGGTCACTGTAAACCGTGGCCATGTTAGGTCCGTTCACGCCATTGTGCTGGAAGTGCTTGTAGAAGGGGGTGATCCCCATGGCGCGCACCCGTTCGGCGATCAGATCGCCGATGGGATAGTCAACCATGGCAGCCACCATGCCGGTGCGCAAGCGAAAGCAGTCAGACAGGTTGGCGGCGACGTTGTATTCGCCTCCACTGGGATGGACCTGCCACTCCGTGGCTTTGCGGAAGGGGATGATGCCTGAATCCACGCGGTGGTTGAGTGCCCCGAGGGCGATCAGGTCCAGGGTACCCTCCTGCTTTATGTTCAATCCATATTTCATCAGTAAACTCCTCGTTAGCTTTGGTTCCATTCCGTGTGGAATGTGCCGGCGCGGTCAACCCGCCGGTAGGTATGGGCGCCGAAGTAATCCCGCTGCGCCTGGGTCAGGTTGGCAGGCAGGCGCTCTGAACGGTAGGCATCCAAATACGCCAGGGAGGCCCCCAGGGCCAGAACCGGGATACCCATGCCGATGGCGGTCTGGACCACCAGGCGCAAAGCCCCCTGGCGGCTTTCCACCGCTGAGCGAAATGAATCGTCCAGGAGCAGGTTGACCAGCCCCGGATCGCGCTGGTAAGCGGCCATGATATCCCCCAGTAGATCAGCCCGAATGATGCAGCCGGCACGCCAGATCTTGGCGATCGAGCTCATCGGCAGCTCATACTTATACTCGTCGGAAGCAATCTTGAGCAGCCCCAGCCCCTGGGCGTAGGAGATGATCTTGCTGGTATACAAAGCCTCCCGGGCAGCATCGATCAGGATCTGGCGTTCGCCCTTGTACACTGGTACCGGTCCCTGGATCAACCGGCTGGCACTGACGCGCTGCGTCTTCAGGCTGGAGAGGATGCGGCTTTCCACCGCCGCATTGATGGTGGGGATCGGAGCGCCGACATCCAACGCATTCTGGCTGGCCCACTTGCCGGTCCCTTTTTGCTGGGCCTCGTCCAGGATCAGGTCAAGCAAGGGTTTGCCCGACTCGGGATCCTTCTGGGCGAAGATATCAGCGGTAATTTCGATCAGGTAGGATTTGAGCTCGCCGGCATTCCATTCAATGAAAACGGCATGTAATTCTTCGGCCGAAAGCCCCAGGCCCCGCTTTAACAGATCGTATATTTCCGCGATCAGCTGCATGTCCCCGTATTCAATGCCATTGTGCACCATTTTGACATAATGGCCCGCCCCGCGCGCTCCCATGTATTCCACACAAGGCTGGCCATCCTCTGCTTTGGCTGCAATGGCGCGGAAAATAGGCGCGCTGGCCTCCCAGGCCGAGCGCTGCCCGCCCGGCATCAGGCTCGGCCCCCACAGAGCGCCCTGCTCTCCGCCGGAAACACCGGTACCAATAAAGTTAAATCCTTCTGCCTCAAGCGCTTTGTTGCGCCGCTCGGTATCCAGGAAGAAGGAATTGCCCCCATCTATTAGAATGTCGCCTGGCTGCAGGTGAGGCTTGAGATGCTCGATGGCACTATCCACCGGTGCGCCAGCGGGAACCATCAACAGGATGCGGCGGGGTTTCTCCAGCGCCCCCATCAGGGCGGCCGGCAAATCGACGCCGATGATCTGCTTCCCGGCTGCCGGACCATCCAGGAAGGCTTTGGTTCTGGCACTGTCCAGGTCATACCCTGCCACCGGAAAACCATTTCGCTCCATGTTCAATGCCAGGTTATGTCCCATAACGCCCAGACCTACAATTCCGATCTTATAGTTCATAATTCATTCTCCATAGGGTAATCGAAATCGGACAATGGTTTATTGATCCTTTATAGTCTTGGATAATTCAAGCGTTTGCTCAGCAAGGATCGAAATATGTAACTGAACATGCGCAATCATGGCCGAACCCGATAGAGCATCTCTCCGGCGCGGGGAACAACCAGGATCCCATCATCCTCACGGTCCAACCATTCGCTCATGTCAATAGTCGCCGGATCGAGGTAGCCTAAATTGATCTGTCGGCAATGCTCAGCCGTAATGCCGGTTGCCAGGGTCACGCAAATGCGCGGTATTTCTATACCGGTCGTTGGATCATATTGTCCCATCCCACGGAGATGCGTGGAATGCGCCAGCACACCGCCTGGATAATCCTTGAATTTGTCCCATTGCTTCAGAAAGTAATCACGACAATGGTATCCGATTTCATCAATCAATTTGCCATGGGTGTAACTGACCTCGCGGATATGGGGAGCATAAATGATGATCTCGCCACCATCTTTCACAGCCGGCTCCATCTTGTACATACCTTTGGCGCCCGTCCACAGATCGTCATACATTTCCGGCATGATCGACAAGACCCGTTGAAATGGTTTGTCTACATAGACGATGTGTTTTTGCGCGGATAGTTCGGCCGCAGCCTGCCAGGCTTCTTCCGGTGATCCGAAGTAAATTCCTGCCAGCCCGGCATGATTGACCACCAGGCTGAAGCAAGCCTTTGGACGGTCGACAAGGGATGCAGCCCGATCGATGACCGCCCGTACCGGGGTGTAGCCTGCACCGATGATTTTGTAATTTGTGATCACCGCACCCAACCAATGGGTGAAGTTGATGATCTCTGGACCAGCGATACCAGGGAAAAAGTATTTGTTGCCGCCGGAGAAACCGACCACTTCATGCGGAAAAACCGGCCCGCAAATGAGCAGCTGGTCGTAGTCGAGAATGAGCTTGTTGAGCCTGACTGGGACATCCTGGGCCATCAGTCCACCGGTGATCTCGCTGATCTCGCTGGCCGGGAGGGTACCGAGGTAGACAAAGTTGGCCGGGTCATTCCAGTTGTGATTGAATATGCGATTTGCACCAGTTTGCCCATTAACCACAGTCCTGCCCACCAGCCTGCTCAACTGGGCATCGCTCATTGGCTGATGCGTACCCAGGGCAACCAGGTAATCCATCGTTTTCGCATGTGGGCCCAGAAATCTCTCGAACAGGTTGAACATCAACGGCATGGGCATGGTTCGTGTGCCGTCGGGAATGATGATCAGGACGCGCTTGCCATCCAGTTGAAGCGATTCCAGTGCCTGGACAACGAATTCCCCGGTCTCGGCCTCGGTCAGGTAGTGGTCGGTAAATCCTTTTCCAATGACCATTCTTACTCACACTCCACTATAAGCGGAAAAGCCGCCGTCGATCGGCACGGTAATTCCGGTGACCAGGGCCGATGCCGGTGAGAGCAGCCAGAGCACGGTCCCGAATAGATCCTCGGGAACCTGGAAGCGACCCATCGGGGTGTGGTCAATGATCGCCTGACCGCGCCGGGTGAGCGAGCCGTCCTCGTTGAGAAGCAGGCGCCGGTTTTGCTCACCTACCAAAAACCCTGGGGCGATCGCGTTCACACGAATATTCGGAGAATAGTTCTGGGCCATGTACACCGCCAGCCACTGGGTGAAGTTACTCACCGCACTCTTGGCCGCCGAATAAGCCGGGATGCGGGTAAGCGGGCGATAGGAGTTCATCGAGGAAAAATTAAGAATGACCCCGCTTTTTTGTTCCGCCATGATTTTCCCAAATACCTGACTCGGCAGGATGATGCCCATCAGATTCAGGTCGATGACCCAGCGCAGAGCCTCCGCCGGGAGATCAAAGAATGATGTTTCCATGCTGGTAGTTGCCTGCGGCTTATTGCCACCCGCACCATTTATCAGTATGTCAACATGCTGGTAGGCAGCAAGCACTTGAAGGGCGGCAAATTCGAGGCTGGCTATTTCCAGTACATTGCTACCCACGCCAATTGCTTCTGCGCCAGATAAGCGAATCCTGGAAGCCAGGCTTTCGGCAGCAATATCATTCAAATCCAAAACAGCCACTTTTGCGCCTTCCCCTGCCAGAGCCTGGGCGATAGCCGTGCATAACACCCCTGCGCCTCCTGTGATCACAACAACCTTGCCTTGAATGTCAAAAAGTTGATTAACCATTTCTGCACCTCAGGATTGAAAACGTTCTACATTTCCTTTTCTCATTCTATCGATCAGATCCATTCTGCCTGATTGACTTCCGATTCTACAATATAGTTCGTTCATCATTCATTTCTATCATATGTCTATCATACGCCGTTCGAGTATCTAATTGTTGAAATTGATACTTGACTTCAAAATATTTCGCGTGCTATAATGTTAACGTTCACGGCAACGTTCACGGGAACGTAAACATTCAGATTATAAAGGAAACTATGGGATCTGTCACTATTAAAGATGTCGCCAAAGCGGCGGGTGTATCAATCCAGACTGTTTCGCGGGTAATTAATAATAAAAAGGAACTTACCCAGGAAACACGCGAACGGGTGCTGCAAGTTATCGATCAAATGGGCTACCGGCCCAATACCCTTGCCCGCAGCCTGGTCAGCCAGCGTTCCCATACCATCGGGGTAACCATCCCAGATATCGTTAACCCCTTCTTTGCTGAGATTGTGTTGGGTATTCAGGAGAAGGCCCAGGAGCTGGGGTATATCGCGCTCCAGATCAGCACAACCGAGAACCTGGACCAGGAACGACAGATCCTGAACCGCCTTGAGGAAAATCAGGTGAGCGGAGTTATCAGCATCAGCTCCCGCCTCCCGGAAGACGAACTGGTGAGCTTGTTTAAACGCCAGGATGCAGTCGTCATGATTAATCGCTCGATTGCCCATTCAGATTGCGGAGAAATCACTACTGATAATATTTCCGGCATCCAGATGGGGGTCAGTCACTTGTTGAATACCCATCGTCATACCATTGCACACATTTGCGGGCCGAGCCATTCGTGGAATGGGCGGGAACGCCTGGATGGATATAAACAGGCCCTTTCAGCGGCCGGATTACCGATTGAAGAAAGCCTGATGTTGGCCTATCCGCCCGAAGTAAACGAGACAAGCCGACAGCCTTACGGACACGTCATGGGAGCTATCGATATTGGTGAAATCCAAACCCGCCAGTTGTTTCAGGCCCGCCCGGACGTGGATGCAATTATCTGTTTCAACGACTTGCTCGCGATCGGAGCCATCCGGGCATGTCAGACTTTGGGAATAGATGTCCCACGCCAGGTTTCCATCGTCGGCTTCGACAATATCTTGATGGGTCAATTAATTACCCCCCCGCTTACAACACTTTCGATATCCAAGTATAGGATGGGAGCCAGGGCCGCTGAAATGGTCATTCAAAAAGCCGAAGCTGGAGCCCCATTGGAAAAAATGACGATGCAGTACGAATTAGTGGTACGTGGAAGTACTCAATCATAGCTGACTTTCAAAATTCGGACTAAATCCCTTAACCGTTTTCATAGCCAAGGTTCTCATGAACAAGCCAGATTCACAAAACATCCTGCCAAGCAAATCCGGTCCAAATTGGAGGAAATTCCGCCTCCAATTCTCAAAGAATTTACCGCTTTTTCTGATGTGCCTGCCGGCGCTGTTGCTTCTCCTCGTTTTTAACTACTTGCCCATGCCTGGAATACTCATTGCCTTCAAAGACTATAAGTTCAACCTGGGAATTTTCGGCAGTAAATGGGTTGGCTTTGAGAACTTCCTATATCTTTTCACATCCGGCGATGCAGCCCAAATCCTGACCCATACCGTACTTTATAATGCCGTTTTTATTATCACCAACATGCTGATCTCCATCGGGTTAGCGCTGCTATTCAACGAAGTACGTTCCCGTTACATGGCGCGCGTTTACCAGTCAGCGGTATTCTTCCCATACTTTGTTTCCTGGGTAATCGCGGGGTACTTTGCGCTGGCATTATTGAGTACTGATACCGGCCTGCTCAACAATCTGCGTCAACAATTGCAATTGGCCCCAATTTCCTGGCTTAGAACCCCATCGGTTTGGCCGTTTATCCTGGTTTTTGCAAATTTGTGGAAAAACGCCGGCTATTTGAGCCTGATATACCTTGCAGCAATGATGGGCATCAACCCGGAGTTTTACGAGGTTGCCCAAATAGATGGTGGTTCACGCTGGCAACAAATCCGGTATATCACCATCCCGCTAATTTCGCCCATCATTATCATCATGCTCGTTCTTTCCATTGGAAAAATTCTTAATGCCGATTTCGGCCTGTTCTTTTATCTTACCAGGCAAGCAAGCGGGGGCGTGATCAATTCCGTCGATGTGATAGACACCTACGTTTATAACGCATTGCGAAATTCCACTGATCTAGGTCAGCCAGCGGCTGCTGGGTTATTCCAATCCGTGGTGGGCTTTATCCTGGTACTTTCCACCAACCAGATTATTCGCAAAGTAGATCCGGAACGGGCACTTTTTTAAAAAGGAAAAAACACCATTATGAAATCATTGTTGCGTGGTAAGAAACGCAATCGGACTGTCTTCAGCCAGGTGCTGATCAATCTCGCCTTGATTTTGATCTCATTGATCTGGGTAATACCCGTTTGGGTATTGGTATCGGCTTCTTTCACTGATGAAACCGCCCTGACTACAAAAGGCTATGGCCTGTGGCCATCCCAGTTTAGCACCGCAGCATACAATTACCTTTTCCATTATCCACAAGCGGTTTTAAATGCTTATGGCATTTCCATCACCGTTACGTTCTTTGGTACGATTGGCACCTTGCTGGTTGTATCCATGCTTGCCTACGCGTTGTCACGCGTTGACTTCCAATGGCGCAGACCGATCAGCTTTATCGTCTTTTTCACCATGTTATTCAACGGGGGCATGATTGCCACATACATCTTTATTGCAAACACCCTGCATTTGGTTGATTCGCTCCTGGCTTTGATTCTGCCGATCATGGTCAATACCTGGTTCGTCTTCCTGATGCGCAGCTACTTCAGTGAACTGCCCCGGGAATTGATTGAAGCAGCAAAAATGGATGGGGCGAACGAGTGGCGAATTCTATTCCAAATCGTGATGCCACTCTCAGTCCCTGCACTTGCAACAATCGGCTTATTTTCCATCATGATGTACTGGAATGACTGGTGGCAGGCCTTACTTTTCATCCGTGATCGGAATTTATATCCACTACAGTATTGGCTTTATACCGTTCTCTCCAATGCAGATGTGCTCAACAACACCAGTGTGGCCAACCTCGGGCTGAACACCCCACCCTTGCACACTATTCGAATGGCCGTAGCTGTGCTTGCGATGGGGCCCATCTCGCTGGCCTTCCTGGCGCTGCAACGGTACTTTATTCGAGGAATTACCCTTGGCGGAGTGAAAGGGTAATTTATCAGCATTCATCCGGATGCTTAATCGCCTAATAAATTAATGAGGAGGTGCAAGATCACCTAGTAGAACCAGTTCCTTTAACCATCTCAAACAACCATTCATTCAACCAAAAAGGAAGAAAAGAAATGTCCAGCTTAAAAATGAAAATCTTCAGTGGTTTGCTGCTAGTGTCACTGGTTCTTTCAGCCTGCCAATCGGCTGCCACACCCACCCAGGCTCCTGCACCAACGCAAGCTCCGGCTACCGCCGCGCCAGCTACCGCAGCCCCCGCCCCGACTGCTACAACCCCACCCACCAAGGCTCCCCCTGTTGATGTTACATATTATGTTGTTGGCGGCTTCCCGAAAGATCTCGATGCTGTTTCTGCGGCAGCCTCGGATATGCTCAAGCAAAAGGGCATTAATGCCAACTTCAAAATTATTTCCCACGATTGGGGCACCTGGAACGACCAGATGAAATTGATGTATGCCAGCAACACGCCCTGCGATATCGTATTTGACCCCTACTGGGGCGGCGTCATTGGGTACAATGCATTGGTGAGCGATGGTGTATTGCTACCTTTGGATGATCTTCTGCCCAAATATGCTCCAAAAACCATGGCGTTGTTTACTCCCGCCTTTTGGAATGGTGGTCGTATCAATGGCAAAATCTATGGCGTTCCCGCCGATGGCGCCATGTCCATGGATCTGGGCGTGATCCTGCGCAAAGATCTGGTACAAAAATACAATTTTGATGTCTCAACAGTCAAGCCGGGTGATTGGAGCACGTTGGAGCCCCTTTGGAAATCAGCCAAAGCCGATGGAATAATCCCATTCGGGGATTTTGGCATCAATTCGCCCGCCTATGGTGGTTATGATATCGTTGACTCCAGTGCCATGTTGGTTGTCAAGTATAACGATCCGACCCGGCAAGTGCTGTTCTATCCAGCCACCGACCAGTTTAAGCAGGCGGTCACCCTCATGAACCAATGGTACAAGGCTGGCTATACCTACACCGACCCGGTTAACAACGATGACAACATCGCCAATCTCCAGGCAGGCAAAGTGTTGGCCCAATGGTTGGGGGCAGCCATGAAACCGGGTGTGGCAGATGTGGAGTGGAAGCCTCGTATCGCTGGAAATAAATATGATGGCGTCGCAGTATCAATGACAACCACGCCTTTCATCCCCAGCACTGCTTTTACCCAAAACGTCAACAGCATCTGCAAATCCTCCCAGCATCCTGAGATCGCGATGCAAGTTCTGGAACTGATGAACAGCGATGCTGATTTTTATAATCTGCTCTCGCTTGGCATCGAAGGAAAGCACTGGCAATGGGCAAACCAGGCCTCCAAGGTTTATACGGCCGGTCCAAACCAGGCGGACTATACCCCGGGATGGGGCTGGGAAGTAGGCAATACCCTGCTGGGCTACTACCCCGATCAAGCTGCAGCTGACCAGAAAATCTGGGATGAAACCCAACAGGAAAACAACACGCTGCCTGTGTCTGTTATCATGGGATTTACATTCAACCAGGATCCCGTCAAGACTCAGTATGCCAACGTTGTTGCAGCCATTACCGCCGCCGATGTCGACCTTGGTGCTGCTTCTACCGGTGGTAGATCGGCGAACGTCGATGCCGATCTTGCCAATCTGCTGGCAAAGTCCAAAGCCGCCGGGCTGGATGATCTAATCACCGAAGCGCAGAAACAGGTGGATGCCTGGGCTGCAACTCAAAAGTAGTTTTACAGCATCCTTCGTTATACTTCAACTTGGGGCAGCCCAGGCTGCCCCAAGTTGATATTTGGGTATCTGACTGCTATGAATTCCAAAGAAAAATCTCTCCAACGGCGGCAGGCATATCTGGAGCAACTCAGGCGGGTGCTCCCGGCCAGCAAATCCTGGGAAACCTGGCTCGATTCCAGTCAGGAATTGCCCCCGGATTTTTCAAGCCTGCCCGCGCGTTGGAGCCTTCCTGATCCTTTGGAATTCTTACAAAACGACCAGCAACATCTGCTCAATTCTATGCAAGAGTGGGACTTAAGACGAAATCAGTTGCTAGAACAATTCCAGCAATGGATATTTGGGACAATACCGCCAGCGCCCGGAAATGTAAAAGCGCAAATTCTCGAGACGACCTCTCAATTCGAGGCGGTATCGCAGAAAGTTTTATTAACTTTCGGACCGAATTGAAAAGCCAACCTCCACCTGGAGTTGCTTATTCCCCAGGGTGATGGCCCTTTTCCAGTCTTTTTGACCCAAAGCGACCATCGCGGTTGGGCGCTGATCGCCCTGCAACGCGGTTACATTGCTGGGGTATACGCTGCCTGTGATTCGCAGGATGACAGCGAGGCATTTCGAGCCATCTACCCTGAATTTGATTGGGGCAGCCTGGCACGCCGGGCCTGGGCTGCCAGCCGCGCAGTGGATTACCTGCTCACGCTCCCGCAGGTGAACCCCCAACAGATTATCCTGACCGGCCATTCACGCAATGCCAAACAGGCACTGATCGCATCCGCCCTGGACGAACGAATTGCCGCGGTGATCGCAAGCAGCGCGGGCGCCCTGGGTGCGTTACCAACACGTTTTTTTTCCGAGCAGCACTTCGGCGAAGGGATTGAACTGATCACACGCGTTTTCCCGGAATGGTTCCACCCGCGCCTGCGTTTTTTCGCGGGCCGTGAAGATCGGCTGCCGGTGGATATGCATGAGTTAGTCGCCCTCTCTGCACCGCGCTTTTGCCTGCTCAGTTCGGCACTCAACGATCGCTGCGAAAGCACATGGGCCGTACAACAATCTTTTTTGGCAGCCCGGCGCGTCTACCAATTTCTTGAGGTTGCGCAGAATCTGAGCCTGATGTGGCGAGCCGGCGGACACGAGACTTATACTGAATCCATCGAAAATTATTTGGATTGGTGTGATCGTTGTTTTGGCCGTTCCAAGCCCGATCACTCAACCCGGTTTGTTTACCCGGTGAATTTGCCTGCCTTATCACAAAGGTATTTACCCAGCATCGTTGTTCCTGCCAAGATCGGTTATAGGCTTCCGCAAGTGACAACACGGGCGGAGTGGCAAAAAGCGAAAATAAAAATTATTGCATCTTTTCCCCAACTTTTGGGCCAGGAGCCACCCAAAGCCGACAATCCGGGCCACGATTACGGAATAGAAGTCCCCCACCTTGCCACCCTGCTGGACCACCAGGCTGATGGGGATAACCTGATAAAGAAGCAAGTCGTGTTTGGTGAGTATATCAACGCCGATATTTACCTGCCGCGCGAATTTGAAACTCGACAGGAAAAGATCCCGGCTGTTTTGTGGCTGCCGCCTTTCTCGTTCCCCAATGGATACCGGGCGGCATATTTTGATGGCGAGCAGTTCTACAGCCGCATGGCCCGGCAGGGCTATGCTGTCTTTTGTTTTGACCCGATCGGGATGGGCAGACGAGTGGAAGAAGCCGAATATTTCTACCAACGCTATCCAAACTGGTCGCTGCTCGGCAAAATGCTGCGTGATGCCCTTTCGGCGCTGGAAGCCTTGATCCACCTGCCTTTTATTGATCTTTCACAAATTTATGAAGTGGGATACGGTCTGGGCAGCCTGGTCGGACTCCATCTGACCGCGCTAGATAATCGTTTGACCGGTTGTGCAGCAGTATGCATCCCGTCCTTTTACAGGTTGGGAGATGAGCAGGACCAGTGGATCAGCCACTTCAACCTTGTTTCAGGCCTGTCAGAGAGCAAAAAAAGCGCAGCCGAACTGCCATATACCAGCGCCTCTCTGATGGCTTGTGTGGCACCCAGACCTTTGCTGGTTGTCAGCCCACAACTCGACCGGGAAACCTCATTGGCCGAGATAACTGCCTGCATAGAATCTGCCCGACAAATTTATTCCCTGTCAAACTCTACATCACGTATAAGTCAGGAGACCCCTGAAGATTACAACCACCTGTCCATTCCTATTCAAGAGATTGTTCTGGACTGGCTTGGTGTTCAGATTGAGAAGAAGGATAACAAATGAGTTCAATCATTGAAGAAAATGCCCTGGTACTCTTTCAGGGCGACAGTGTGACTGATGCCGATCATAACCGGGAAGATGATATTGATTTGGGCCGAGGCTACGCGATGATCACAGCTGCCTGGTTTTCGGCGCTCTATCCCGAAAAGAAAGTCTGTTTTCTCAACCGTGGAATTGGCGGTAACCGAATTAGAGATCTGGAATCTCGCTGGAATAAGGATTGCATTGAACTGAATCCATCCTGGATATCCATTTTGATTGGCATTAACGATACGTGGCGGCGTTTCGACAGCGACGATCCAACTTCACCAGAGACATTCGAAGCCAGCTATCGCCTCATCCTGGAACAGGCAGCTAAACGCACCCATGCCCATATTATTCTATGTGAGCCGTTTTTGCTCCCGATGCTTGAGGGTCAGTCAGCCTGGTGGGATGACCTGGAGCCAAAAATAGCAATCACGCGCCGACTAGCCCGGATTTACGGGGCTCTTTGCATACCGCTCAATGATATATTTACCCGGGCTGCCGCGTTGCGACCGGCCGATTTCTGGCTGCGGGATGGCGTGCACCCCACCACAGCCGGGCATGCCCTGATCGCACAAAACTGGCTGAAGGCTGTCGGCGTACTGTAGGTTATAGATAAGGAGAACCACAATGCTTTTTCCACAAACAAACCAATATCGGCAGGTGGTGGATCTTTCTGGTTTTTGGGATTTTCGTTTTGACCCGGATGGTATCGGGGAGGCCAAAGGCTGGTTCAGAGATCTAAAAGAATCCATCCCCATCGCTGTCCCGGCCAGCTGGAATAACCAGTTTTCAGACAGCCGGGATTATCTCGGTCTGGGTTGGTATCAGACCTGCTTCACCATTCCCTGGGATTGGGATGGCAAGAAAATTTTCATCCGGTTTGGTTCGGTGAATTATCTCGCCTCAGTCTGGCTGAATGGAAAATTCATCGGTCAGCATGAAGGCGGCCATTTACCATTTGAGTTTGATATTACAAAAGATGTTCAATCAGGAAAAAATCTGTTGGCTGTCTGCGTGGATGGCTCCCTGGCTCCAGATCGGGTTCCGCCGGGGAACGTGCCCCCCGACGCACGAGACGTGTCTTTTTTCCAGAATTATCCTGCCTCGAATTTTGATTTTTTTCCTTTTTGCGGCATCCATCGTCAGGTCTGGATCTATGCAAAACACCCCGCTGGGATCGATGACTTGATTGTGGCTACCGATGTTTCTGGCACAACCGGAACAGTAAAAGTCAAAGCACTGAGCGCTGCGCGCAATGCCACTGTTGGTTTTTTTCTAAGTGGGCACGGGACTCAAACCGGCCAGCAGAGCGCGATTTCAAACAGGGAAGCCGAAACAGAGTTTATCGTTACCGACGCGGCATTTTGGGAACCTGGTGCTCCTAATTTATATACTTTGAAAGTCGAACTATCCCAGGAAGGCCAGATAATTGATCAATATGAATTATCCATTGGTATTCGCTCCATATCGATTCAGGGGGATGCTTTACTATTAAATGGCAAACCAATCCAGCTAAAAGGCTTTGGCCGCCATGAAGATTTCCCTGTGATCGGACGTGGTTACTTCCCGGCAGTAATAATCAAGGATTATTCGCTCATGCAGTGGGTGGGAGCAAATTCATTTCGAACCAGTCATTATCCATATTCAGAAGAAATGCTTAATTTAGCCGACCGATTAGGTTTCCTGGTTATCGCTGAAACACCGGCGGTCGGCCTGTTTTTTGCAAAAAATGGTCTCGCTAAACGCAACCAACTCTGTACTCAATATGTGCAAGAACTGATCGAGCGTGATCGTAACCATCCCAGTGTCATTATATGGAGTCTGGCAAATGAACCCCACTCTAGGCCAGGGGTAAGTACGAAAATCTTCAAAAAACTTTACGTCCAGGCAAAGTCCCTTGATCCTACCCGCCCGGTAACGCTGGTAAGCGATATCGGTGTAAATGAAGAAGCTTTGGAATTTCTGGATATCATCTGCTTAAATCGCTACTGCGGTTGGTACACCGAACCGGCACAGCTTAATTTAGGTCTGGAACATCTGTCAATAGAACTGGATGCAATTTACAAAAAATACCCCAAGCCTTTTATCCTGACCGAATTTGGCGCAGATGCCATTCCAGGCATCCAATCGGATCCTACCGAAGTTTTCAGTGAGGAATATCAGGCTGATATGATCCTCAGATACATTCAATTGCTCAACAGCAAATCCTATATGGTTGGGCAACATATCTGGAACTTATGTGATTTTAAAACCACCCAGTCCCTTCATCGCGCCGGGGGTACCAATTACAAGGGCGTTTTTACCCGGGACCGGCGGCCCAAACTGGCTGCGCAAAAGCTTCGGGAAATATGGTTCCAGGATAATAAACCAGATCGATAACCCTATTTTTTCTTTACATGGAGAAATAAAGTGAATAAAAAGATCGTTCTGCTTGGATATGGGAAGATGGGTAAATCCGTTTTAGATGACCTGCTCAGAACTGCTGAGTTCGATGAGCTGGTAGTGGCAGATGTGGGACCAAATTTTAAAACCGAAATCGGTATTATTTCGGACTCACGCGTAAAGCCCGTAGAATTGGATGTTGATGACCGGACCGCACTGATACAATTAATTAAGGGTGCCAAAATCGTCATTGAACTTTTACCCGTTCGATATACGATGCAAGTAGCCCAGGCTGCCGTTGAGGCGGGAACTCCAATGATAAGTTCCGTTTTCATCATTGATTGGAGCATTCAGGATCCGGACGGAGCGAAACGGCAGCAAGAAGAAATGACTGAAGTAAATCGGAAGGCGGAAGAGAAAGGCCTGACAGTTCTTAAGGAATTTGGCATGGATCCCGGGCTTGACCTGATCATAGCCGGGGAAACGGTCCGCCAGCTTGACAAAGTCAAGGTGCTCTACACGTATGGCGCCGGATTTCCGGAATATCGTTTGTCGAAGGCCAATCCGATTGGCTACAAATTTACCTGGTCCATTATAGATACGATGTGTTCTTATGCCATCCCAGGCAGCACCATTAAAAATGGCCACAAGCATGAAATCCCGGCTGACGGCATGTTTACACCCGGCAACTTTCACATCCTGGATATGAAAGAGATGGGCGGACCATTGGAGTGTTTTGTGAACGGCGAAGGAGATTCATTGGCAAAGCTATTTCCTTCCATTGCAAAAAGCGCCACGACCATGGGCCGCTTCATCTGCCGCTGGCCCGGTCATGCTGCCTTCTGGGAAATCATGGTTAAAAGCTGGATTTAACCGGATCGAACCTGTGAAAGTCAATGGCGTCGAGGTCATACCGGCTGCATTCTGTGCAGCTCTTCTGGGTTCCCAGGCCCAGTTCCATTACGGCAAAGGCGAACGCGATGTGGCCCTGATCCGCGCAGATGCAAGAGGATTTAAAGATGGAAAACCCACCCGGGTCGTCAGCCAACTTGTGGATACCCGCGACCTGGAGACAGGGTACACCGCCATGCAGCGTACCGTTGCCTTCCCCATGTCTATCGGTGCCCAGATGATTATGGATGGTCGAATCTCCAAGCGAGGTATCATCGGGCCATCTGAAGTGCCCTTTGAGCCTTTCATTGCAGAACTCCGCAAGCGAAAACTGGACATTTCCCGGAAGGTTGAAGAGTGGGATGGCAGCGTCGAACCAGGTGGTGAATAACCACTTTTTTACGCGAAACTAACTATAGGCTGAATGGCGAACCATTAAATTGGCGTCTCTCCCACAGATAATACAAAGTCGAGAGGGGTGTAATCCTCGCCACCAAGTGACCAAATTTCGAAGACCCAAAGTGCCGCCTGAACATCTTCTACAAAGCCCGGCTTGACGACCAAGGTGAAAAAAGCCGCCGCATGGAATAAATCCATGCAGCGGTGTGCTGCTGGAAATCCCAGCCACCTTGCTGCCAGTGGGATTCTGCACCCACATCTCCTGCGGCAGGCAGGACGCTGCTTGTCATCGATGGCTATGGTTCAGGGTCGATGCGGTTTATTCATTCACCTTGCGCCATGGCATTATGTAGATTATACACACTTTGTCTTGCGCTGGTACGCCCTGAAAAGCCATCAACTACCGGCAAACATTCAGGGTTATTTCTTTCAATCAAAACTGATCGCAGGATGGCTGGTTATGAGTTTACTGATTTCCAGCGATATTTCATTCAGCGGGATATCCATCTCGCCTCGGAACCATACCTGGTATAGATTGACAAGCCCGCCTGCAAAGAAATGGGATCGGATCAGAAAAGCCGGGGATTTTTTTGCCTGGTCTGGAATGTCCGTGTCCGTTTCCATATGCTTGACGAAGATGTTCTTCAGCTTGATCAAGAACTGTTCGGAGCCACGTGAATTAATGAGGATCCGGTAAAATTCCAAATCTTCTTCAAGGTATCTCGATATTTTCAAAAGAAGTGGCAGGGGGTTCTGAAAGAAATTCTGATAGCGAAATTCACCTAAAAACTCCAACATTTTTTCAATGATTTCGTTTTCGATCTGCTCGATGACGGCCTGCGTATCTTGATAATGGGCATAAAATGTTCCGCGGTTGATATCCGCGCGGGTAATGATGTCGGTCACCGTGATCCTTTCAAGTTCTTTTTCTTGCAGCAGTTCCACAAAAGCCTGCCGGATCAGGCGTTTGGAGCGGATCGAACTTCGGTATTCGGCCTTTGGTTTCATTACAAGTTCCTTAATTTTTTCCCATAAAGTCGTACAAAGTAAGCGAGAACTATCTGATTTTGTACAAAACCAAGAAAGTTGCTGATTGAACTCCTATCTCTGGAATATTATACTACACAAAAATAAACAATTGTTCAAATTTGATCAATAAATCATTTTTGAAAGGATGTTCAATATGAGAAATTATGATCGGATCAACGCCCTGGCTCCGAAAGACATCGACCAGAAGCACGCACACATCATCGGCGGCGGCATTGCAGGTCTCTCAGCAGCCATCTCCCTGGTAACAGACGCCCATATGCCCGCCGGCAATGTGACCATCTACGAGAGCCTGCCGCTGGTTGGTGGCTCGATGGATGGGGCCGGCGACTCGAAACAAGGCTATACCTGCCGCGGCGAGCGGGAACTCGAAGCGCGTATGGAGTGCCTCTGGTACATCTGCAGCAAAGTGCCGTCGATCCAGACGCCGGGCCGAACCATCCTCGACGAGACATTCGAAGCAAACTTGTGCGAGCCGATCTACTCTCACTACCGGCTGATGCACAAGCAGGGGCAGCGCTGCCCGACTACCGGCCCGCTTATGTCAGAAAAGGACACGAAGCGGATGGCCGAGCTCATCCTTACGCCCGAGGAGGAACTTGAAGGCCTGACTGTTGCGGATTGGTTCACCCCCGAATTTACGAAATCGATATTTTGGTACTGCTGGAGCTCAATGCTGGCCTTCCGGGACTTCCACTCAATCATCGAGGTAAAGCGGTACCTGGCACGCTTCATGATGTATGCACCCGGAATTACTCACCTGGATGGCATCCTGCACACCGAGTACAACGAGTACGATTCGATCATCAAGCCGATGCAAATCTGGCTGCAGTCGTTGGGTGTCCACTTCCTGACGGGGACAACCGTGGTAGATATGGATATCATGGAGAAGCCAGGCGAGACCATTGTGACCGGCCTGACGCTTCGTATATCGGACGGAGAGCGCCACGTTCCACTTACTCGGAATGATCTGGTATTTTTCACGAACGGATCACTGACCCAGAATGCCAGCATGGGTGACACCCACTCTGTCGCGACGCTGAACCGGGATACCCGCGACCGCGGCTGTTTCACTCTGTGGGAGAAACTCACCGCACGTTACCCCAAATTTGGCAATCCGGCGGTCTTCCTTTCCGACATCGAGAAGTCAAACTGGCTCTCGTTCTTCCCGACCATCAGGGATGGTCACACCTTCTTCAATTATATGGAAGCAAAGACCGGGGATAAGGCGGGCAGCGGTGGCGCGATGACCATCGTTGACAGTCCATGGATGATTTCGTTTGTTCTGTATGGCAAGTACTTCCCGGACCAGCCTGAAGATGCCAACGTTTTCTGGGCCTACGGGCAGCGGAGCGAGGTACCGGGAAACTATATTAAGAAACCGATGCGGGAGTGCACAGGCTCGGAGATGTTCGCCGAGCTGATGTATCACTGCGGGCTGTCCCCCGAGCAGATCGACCAGGTGCTGGCCCACTCGACCGTCTCGACCTCGATGATGCCATACATCACATCCCAGTTCATGCCGCGCAAAATCAGCGACCGGCCAAAGGTCATCCCGGATGGCTGCGTCAACCTGGCGTTCATCGGCCAATTCGTCGAACTGCCGCTGGACGTGGTCTTTACGGTTGAGACCTCGGTGCGCACTGCATTGATGGCAGTATGGGGGCTGACCGGCTTGCAGAAACCGATGATCCCGGTCTACGAGCCCACCTATGACACGCGGGTTATCGTTGGGAACCTCAAAGCCAGCCTCGGCTTCCAGGAGATCAGCCTGTCAGCCCTGCCGAGCATCCTGCGGACGGGACCGTCGCCAAAGCTGCTCTTCCGCCAACTCAAGAGCCTCCCGCAGGCGAAGATTTGAGCGTGGCATCTGGATTTGTTCAAGTATTGGGACTACCATTAGTATCCACCCGAAAATTATTAAAGAAGAGGCCTGATGAGTAAAAATCGATTGGATGTCCATTTTCACGCCATTGCGCCACAGGCAGCGACCATCTTATTTGATCTGGGGATCAGCCAGGTAGGCGGTATGCCGGTACCGAAATGGGACGAAACGGAGGCGCTGGCTTTCATGGACCGGAACCGGATCGGAATGGCAGTTCTCTCCACATCCGATTTTCCAATCCCATCCACCGCTGTAGAACAAATCCACCGGATTGCCCATGTTTCCAATATCTTCTATGCGGATCTGATCGCCCGGCACCCGGGACGCTTCGGCGCTTTTGCAGCCCTGCCTCTTCCAGATGTGGATGCTTCTCTAAAAGAGATCACCTATGCCCTGGATACGCTGCACCTGGATGGAGTGCTCCTGCTCTCCAATTACGAGGGCTATTACCTGGGTGATCCGCTCTTCGAGCCTTTGCTGGATGAACTCAATCACCGCAAGGCGGTTGTATTCATCCATCCCGGTTCGCCGTTGGCCGATGCACGCATGAAGCTTGACCTTCCCAACTGGCTGGCGGAGTATGTAATGAATACCACTCGCGCGGTGACTAATCTGGTAGTGAGCGGTAGCTTCTCACGCCATGCGGATATCCGCTTTATCCTGGCGCACGCCGGAGGCGCAATTCCTTACCTTATGCAGCGCCTGCTGTTGGGCTACCTGATGGAGTACGAACATCTTGACCCAAAAGCACCTCTGAGCTTGCCGGATGCATTCAAGAAAGTGCGCAGTTTCAATTCCCTGATGAGACGTTTGTATTGCGATACAGCGCTGAGTGCCTTTCCATCCACCCTAACGGCCTTGCAATCCGTGATTGGCAAGTCCCATATTTTATTTGGCAGCGACTATCCTTACGCACCTGAAAAAGTGCTCCAGATCTCCACGAAACTCCTTGATAATTACCCGCCTCTCGATTTCATCGGTCACATTCGAATTGCAAGACAGAATGCATTAAGCTTGTTCCCCCGCCTGGCGAACATACCGGCCAGCTATAAATAAAAAGTTTTCCCCGGTGTTAATCCAGGGAAAACCTCTCATAAAGTACTTGCTGTTCGAACTGGTGCCCCCAAGGAGGTACCGTATATACGGATAATACAAAGTCGAGAGGGTGTCAGTCCAGGATTCTGAACGCGATGCACTTGATCGAGCAATTATTTCACTGCTTTGGAGTAATTTGCCCTTTGTTTACCGCTCTGCTATACTGTCAGAGTAGGCAAATTGATTTTACATCGTTCATCAATTCTCGCAGTCTAATCACCTACATTAATTTGGGAGATTAGGCTGCAAGAGTGAAGCAAAATAGCTATTAGGCTGGCAGTCTAACCGTGAGTTAGGCCGCATTCACTAAAAGGAGGTAAAACGACAAGTCTGCATCAATTAATTTGTCCCTATTTCAAAAATTTCCTCACATAACCCTTTAAGGAGGCTTTCTATGGATACTCTATTCCTAGTCGCCCTCATCGTCGAAGCCCTCTTCGGAATCGGCTTTTTGGTTGTCCCCGGCCCTATGCTTGGCCCATTTGGCGTAACTCTCAATGCTGCCGCCACTACCTTTGCACGCTTGTTTGGTTCGGCTTTGATCAGCTTTCCCTTCCTTCTCTGGTTCGCTCGCGAATCCGATAAACCAGAGTTCAAGAAAGGGGTGATTTACAGTCTGTTCGCCTATTATTTGTTGAGCACCATCATCCTCGTGATTACCCAATTAGCTGGGCTAATGAATAGTTTGGGCTGGATCGTGATTGGTATCCATGTGATACTGCTGGTCTGGTTTGGGTACTTCGTCATCAAGAAATAGAGCCAGGGTATTTAATTACCAAGTGAGCGGCCTACCGTCTCCACCTGACCGCGTTCGGCGCGGTCCCCGGCCGCCAGACGTTAGAAAAAGTGGTTTTATGCATTCTTGTCTTGTTTAAATCGGTGGCAGGTGAGCCTTCCATTGAGCGCTAATATCAACAATCCGCCGGATCGGCGGATTGTTTGTGCCCCCAAGGGGGTATTGTATATACGGATAATACAAAGTCGAGAGGGTGTTAAAACTGTTGTGATTTAATATTTGGATCCCAAATGTTGATGAAATTCGAGCTTTTCTTATCGCTGAATCATTTCGATTCATCAAGCGTGTTGAGGTCCTACTAGGAGTAACACGCATCGCGATCATTGGCTCGCTTGCTACCCTCAAAGCTGATCCAAAAGACGTGGATATCTTTGTCACAGTGGACAACGATATGGATCTGACTGCTCTTGCAGCAGCCGCTCGCAGTCTCAAGGGCAAGACACAATCCAAGAATAGAGGCGCCGATATTTTTCTCGCTAATCCGGAAGGGCATTACATTGGCCGAATTTGTCATTGGCGCAATTGTGGTCCATGCATTCGGGCATCTTGCGATGCTCATCATTGTGGTCAAAGGCATTTTCTGCATGATGATTTTAGCGACATCAAACTTGAGTTGAGTCACGATTGGTTAGAGAGCCACCTATAATAGTATGGCCTGTAACAGTCTATCGGGTGAAAATTCCTGGTGATCTCCTCCCGTACCTGTCGCAATATCCTGCAGTGACAAGCACGACGTATTGAAAGTTACCGGAGAACGCCAGCTCCAGGGACGATTTTAAAAATCACGGAACGCCCTTCGATGACGTTCCGTTTTTTTTATAATCCTATGACCTCTTACAAATTATTATCCATATATACAGTGCCCCCAACGGGCTACCTAATATATCAGGGTTACGACTTGAGAGGGTATAGGAGTCAAGAAAAGAAATTATCGATAGCTCTCCGAGCTTCGTGAAGAACACGTTCTGAAATCCATAAAGATGAATTTGCTTAGCCTTCCAAAAGATTCAACGCATGCTTTCTGTCTTTCACATGCCCTTCCGCCATACTCCAAAGCAATAATCCAATTGATCCATGAACTTCCAATTCCAAGGATTCGGCAAATTGGCGAGCTTTGGCATCATCGGTCAAAAGCCAGTCGACTTTCAGCTATTTGGCTAATGCTATAGCAGCAGATTCACCGGGATCAATATGCTTACCCTGAACCCAGCTGATAGATTTTCGATCAGATATTTCATCCAATTCCTTTACCACAACCCACTGAGGCGGATTCCATCCTTGGGCATTTTGTTCGAACTCCAAGGACACAACCGGCGGGATGATGATTTCACCGGCCAATTGTAATAAATGAATGGCTCCTGCCTCACTCAAATGTAGCAATGGGCCAGTATCGCAAACAACAATACACATCACTCTTTTTTGCCCATTTGCTTTAAAGCCCAATCAATATCATCCAATTGATATTTCTCCGCCAGAGCGCGATCCACTGCCAACTTTGGGACAAGGCGAATGGTCCCATCAGTATCGACGACAGCTTCAAGCAAATCGCCCTCTTTTATTTTTGCCTTACGACGAGTAGGAGCAGGTAAAGTAATCTGACCATTGCTACGGACTTGAAGATATTCTGACATTGATATAATCACTTTCTGATACTCTGATTTCCTGAGTTCTCACTTATCATACAAGATTTTACAACCACTGTCAAGAAATAAACGTTGCACTGACAAGAGCAAGACCTCTCAACACTCTGTCATGATAAAACGAATACGCCCTGGACCAGGGCGTATCTAATGGAATATATGGAGCATATGTGTGCCCCCAAGGGGGTACCTTATATACGGATAATACAAAATCGAGAGGGTGTTAAGACTGTTGTGATTCAATATTTGGATCTCAAACCCCCGAAAGCTTATTATAGGGCCAGGGTGGCCAGATCTCAGCTCTGGATTCGATCACTCTGAAGACATCTGAGCCAGCAGATACCGTACACGTTGTACCAAGTCACCCGGTTTAAGCACCGTGACGGATTCTACACCAGGTTGAAAATGGCGAATATTGTACGTGGTAAGGTAGACACATCCTTCGCGCACAGCAGCAGCCAAAATGGGTAGATCCTTGGGATCGGCAGCCTTCGATAACGTCCTGATTTCAGCCACGGTAGGATCTGAAACCACATGAAGACAATGGCTCACTAACATCTGAAATGCCGGCATTGCCGCCGGCATCTTTTCTTCCAAGTTACGTTCAACCTCGGCGATGACTTGCTCACTCGCTACCGCTTCGATCAACGTGATTTCTGCCATACGGAGAATCACCAAACTGGCACTATGCTCGTTTGGTGAAGCTGCACCCGCAAAGAGGACATCAGCATCTAGGAAGATGCGTGGCTTAGGCGGGTTGTTCGCCATACTTTTCCTTGTTGTACCGTTCGCGTTGTTTCCGGAGATCATCCAAGAGCTCATCAACGCTCAAACCGGCTTCCAAGCGAATCCGTTCGATCTCGTTAGCCAGTTCCGGAACCATCGGCACCATCGGTACAAATACAAAGATGCCATCCAAATCCACCAGATGGAAGATCTTCCCGTTTTCGATCTTGTACTTTTCGCGAAGTTCGGCGGGTAGGGTGACCACACCACGTTCCCGCACTTGAATTGTGAGTTCCATATCTCTCCTTCGTATGTATATCTGCTAATGCAGAAATACTGCAATTACAGTATATCAGATTGCTGTCTGAAAATCAAGCTATTATTTCTGCTACCATTCCTCTATGATCACGAAAAAGAATAATGGTATAGTGGAGCATCTAACTTTGAGGCGTTTGGATGAGCGAATACCAGTATTACGAATGGCAAACCATTGACCGGCCGCTCAACTCCAATGAGCAGAAAGCAGTTGCCTCACTTTCCAGCCACATGGATATAGTCACAACCACCCAGGCAGCCGTCTCTTATTCCTGGGGAGATTTCAAACACGATCCACGCCAGGTACTGCTGCAATATTTTGATGCGCATCTATACCTGGCGAACTGGGGAACGCGCAAACTCATGTTCCGTTTCCCCAAATCCGCGATTTATCCAGATGCCATCCAGCCTTATTGCCGGGAAGATTTTCTCACACTGGAACTTGAAGGCAACTATATCACCCTTGAGTTTGCGTTCGATGAAGAAGAGCCCGGCGACGAATGGCTGGAAGCCACAGGCAACCTCGGCAAATTGATCCCCATCCGCGAACAGATCCTGCAAGGCGATTACCGTGCGCTTTATCTGACCTGGCTGAAAGCCGTCTCCAGCGAGGACCCCGATGAAGATGATCCGGAAACCGAGCCACCCATCCCGGCCGGGCTGGGGAACTTGAACAGCAGCCACCAGGCTTTCATCGAGTTCTTTGATCTGGATGAATACCTTGTCAAGGCCGCAGCTAAAGCCAGCCCGGAGCTTCATCCCGCATCCACCGCGCCCCTGGAAAAAATGTTGCTGCAGCTTACCCGCAAAGAATGTATCACTTTTCTGCGCCAGGTGTTAAATAACGAGCCACAAGTACGTATGGCGCTGCAAAAGCAGCTGGAAGAATTGGCAGGAAGCAAGGCCGCCCGGGTTGAGCAGGGCCAGCGCCAGGTTGGAAGTATATTCGAGGAAGCCGGGCGATTGGAGCAGGAAGATTTGCGCCGGCAGAAAGCCGAGGCCGAGCAGAAACGCATCCGGAAATTGCTCGATCTGGCAGAGCGTGAAGAAGCTACCTGGCGCCTGATTGAAAGTCTGCTTGAGAAAAAACAGGCCAAACCTTACAATGAAGCGACGCAATTGTTGGTCAACTTGCGCGAGCTGGCGATATACCAGAACCGGTTGGTCGAATTTCAAGAACGCTTTTTGGTCATCAAAGAGAAGTACCGCAGTCGTTCATCCTTATTGGAAAGATTTACACGCGCTGGGTTGTAAAATCAGGATAGACATCCATGCCATTCACCTACACCAACCGCAAAGGCTTCACCTACCATCTTTGCCAGACCACCACCAAGACCGGTAAAACGCGCTACTATTTTGCGCGTACGCCAAATGATACGCCGGTCGAAAAACTGCCAGATGGCTACCAGGTTGAAGAAAGTGTCAACGCCGTCGTCTCTGTGGTCAAAGCCAGCCCCAAACTGGTCTCACCTGAAGAACTGGCCACCGTTGAAGCTGCCCTAAAAAAGCTGCCCAAGAGCCACAAATACCGGGCAAATATCAAGAATAAACAGATCATCATCTACGAGAGCCGCGGCGCGGATTTCGATGAGATCATGGCTGGTATTGGTTGGAGTATGCCCGCAAGCATTGGTAGGGAATTTGATGAGCGCCATACCCAGTTCAGCCCGATCATGCGCTTTATCTTGGAAGAAGCCGAAGAGCGCCTCTTTTCCCCGCAACGCTGGTGTTTTCGCGGCAGCATTGACGATTGGATTAATATTCAAAGCCCCGCTAAAATTGAAGTGTTGGCCAAAAATCTGCTGCCCACGCTCGGCACGGATGATTTTTTCGAACTTTACTGAAGAGAGTGAACATGACTCCAAGAGGCGGTTATTGGGTTTATGACCCTGGTTCCGGCGGCGCGAAAATTCCACCCAAGGTGCAGGCGGATGTCACCAATCGTATAAACCAGGCAGCCGAAGAAAATTACAAAGGCCGCTATATCAGCCTCGATATTCGCTTCAAGTCCCAATTCTGTTACATCGATGCATATGTTGAGCCACATCTCGCTGAGGGCTGGCCGCCACCAGGCTGGGATGAGACCCGCGAAGAAGCTCTTGAGCGGATACGCAGTACACCCCTGCACCTGTGCCGGTTGCGCTATTTTGGAAATGATGACTGGGGCTTTGCTTTTTATACTTACAGCCAGGAGAAGTACGAGTTAAGCGTCTATCCCAACGGAGAATTTACCGGCAAACCCGAAGATGCCTTTCTGGCAGCCGCGATGTATATGGAAGATTAGGTGAGTGGCTTATGCCAGGAGGCCCTGCAATTCCATTGGAAATTCACGCTGAAGTACAGAAACTGGTGGAGGAGTTCAACCATAAGAACTTTTCAAAAGCCAGCCCGCTGTCAAAGTTAATCCTGGGGATAAACCCGAAAAGTGGTTTTGCTGCCCGTTTTAAGGGTAAGTTTCTTTATCTGGATCGCATTGAACGCGGCTGCCCATCGCCCATTTGCCGGCTCATATGAACAGGCTCAATGGATAAATGGGTCTTAGCGATTTACAAATACTCGGATAACCAGTATTCTCCAGAAGAATGGTTTTTTTCAGGTGCAGATAAGGTGGATGTCACCGTTACCGGTGCAATGGCTGCCGGAATGGCAGCCTATCCTGTTTAATCAATTACCAGAGAACAGTTGGAGCGCTCTAATCTGCGCCAATCAGCATATTCAAGGAATAAACAGGAAATGGGAGGCTGGTTTTGACCAGCCTCCCATTTCCTAACACCGATAGAAAGAGTGCCCCCAAGCGGACTCGAACATCGTCCCGGTAAGGGATAGCATCTCCTTTGGGGACCACTGAGCATAGCGTACCCTGTGGGCCGCGTTCTTTGCAACCTGTGGATTTGGGTCTATGTCCCTCGATGGGATGAGATAGCCCAGGAATAAAAATCCGCCATTTCGGCGGAAGTTGTTGTGCCCCCAAGGGGATACTGTATATAGGTATAATCCAAAGTTGAGAGGGTAATAAAAACATTATTCTGGATAAATCCGGTTTGTATGACAACGGAATCGGAATTATTTCACACCGGAAAGATAAGTATCTGCCAGGTCATGCTGATCTAGATGAAGATGTAGGGCGAATGAAGTTTCCCGCGCCGGAAGGGGCGGAGGTACGGGGTCGCGATCACGGCGATACAGCGCATCGGAAGCCGACTTCGTCCGCGGAGAGTTTGGGTTTGTTCGAGTTGCGGAACCAGGAGGTGAGGTGGGAGCCGTTATCTTCCTGGCCAGACATCCAGGCACCGCCGCGCGATACGCGTTCGTCCCCACTTTTGGCCCCGGTGGGGTTTTTGATGACATCTGGCGCCTGCACGGCGTCATCAAAATAGCGCCCGACGGTGATCCAGTCATGCACCCACTCGGCCACGTTGCCGATCAGGTCCAGCGTGCCATAGGGGCCGGCGCCGGCCGGGTAGCTGCCAACTGGGGCGAGATATTTATAGCCATCGTCAAAATGATACTTCGATAAATCCAGCTGCTTGTCGGCGACGTTGGCGCGCGTCCCGTCAGGGGTCTGATTGCCCCAGGGGTAGACGCGGCCGTCTGTGCCGCGCGCCGCTTTTTCCCACTCGGCTTCGGTGGGCAGGCGCCGGCCCGCCCACTTGCAGTAGGCAACGGCGTCGTTCCAGCTCATTTGGGTCACGGGATAATTGTCCTTCCCGGAAATGCTGGAGGCCGGTCCCTGCGGGTGCTGCCAGTTCGCACCGGAAACCTTGTTCGTATCGTCTGTGGAAACATCATAAACGAAAGCGGAGCCGGACTTCTGGGCGTCGGTGACATACTGGGTGGCGGCGACGAATTTGGCGAACATGGCGTTGGTCACCTCGGTCTGGTCGATCCAGTAGGCGTCCAGGTAAACCGGCGCGAACAGGTGGTCGGCATCGCTGATATCCTTTGGTGCGCCCATGATGAAATTGCCGGCGGGTACATAATCCTCCACCATGCCATCGGCTTGGGAAGTACGCGTGGTGCCGATCCCGGGACCGGAGGTGGGGCTGGGCTCTGAAGGCCTGGTTGCGGTGGGGGGGAGTTCCGTGTCGGTTGCCTGGGCCGGCAAGACGGTGACCCCGGCAGCTGTTAGCGGCGGAACGGCGCCGGGTGTGGCTGTTTGGAACGAGCAAGCCAGGATGGCGGAGACCAGCACGAGCATGCCGATGGTTGGTGCATGGTATTGTCTCATATTCCTCCTTCCGAAATTCCACGTCGCGTGATTGCTGTCTTCACAAATCGCCTATTGTACAGATTATACTGCGCTCTCATTCATCGAATTCCTGGGACACATTCGGTTTTCGGCACTGAACATCGTCCCTGTAAGGGATAGCATCCCCTTTGGGGACCACTGTTTGGGCTTATATCCTCCAATGGGATGAGAAGGCCTAAGAATCAAAATCCGCCTTTTTGGCGGAAGTTGTTGTGCCCCCGAGGGGGTACCTTATATAGGATAATACAAAGTCGAGAGTGGGATGGTTCGAATGAATCAGTTGTCCATCTATTGACAACCATATCTCAATTCACTGTTATTCACTTGATGAATAGCTTTTTTTCACCGTCGTAACGTTCGCAACTCCGCAGTTAGGATCTCTTCCTCTTTTTGCAGCCGTTCGCGCAGCGTTTTAAGCGCCAGGTATTCAGGAGTATCGTGGGTTGGGTAGTAGTCAGGATCATCCAATACCGCGTCAATCACAGCCACCAAGCATTCGATATCCCAACGCCACAACCCGATGGGACGTGTGCCCTTATAGTTGGCAATGCGACGATCCAGTCCAAAGCTTTCTGCCATCATCCAGTCAAAGGGCTGGAGTTCCTCCAATTTCAGGCCAGTGATCAAGATACTGGCTTTGCGATCTTTCCCGCCAGGTTTTACCATTCTGTATTCTCCCGTGATAAACACTCATCGGTTGGCAAACCAAACAGCATAATCATCCATTAAAGTAAAGTTCGCCAACCTCTCGTTAGCCGCTTTCAAATCACACAGGGGAAAAACATATGGATTGCCCCTGGCTTTGATATTTACCAACACGCCATAGAGATCTTCCAAACCTTCGAAACCAATGACTTTCACCATATCGCCAGCTTGCAGGGGGCCGCGTTCCTGGAATTCTGACACTACCGCATCAAATGGCAGCTTGAGATGTGCTTCTAGGTATTCCTGCCAGGATTCAAATGCTTCCAGTTCGTCATCCTCGTCAACATCTTGTAAGACCTTATGGATCCGCCGGCCCTGTTTGCCCAGGTAATCCCAATTGTGCTCCGCTGAAAGCATTTCGATAATCTCGTCTACATCAGTTTGCGTGTCACGAGGCTCTGCCTTTTCCACATCTTCCAGCCCCAACCCCATGGTCATCCAATCCAATCCGTTTTCCTCGCTCAGGCGGATTGAAGAGGCCGGCATGCGTTTGAGCGATAGGCTGTCCCACTGAAACATAATAATCACCTGCCCAGGCTGGTAGGTTTCGATCTCCGTAATCCGTCCTTGCCAGCCTCCGATATCGAAACCGTAGTTGGGGTCTTTAACGCCCGGCTTGACCACAAGACAATCTCCAACTTCCAGGTTTGTAACCGGGTTTTGAGGAATGGCAGGGGTTTTCTTGGGATGACGGTTTCGCTTGCTCATATCTTGACAATTGCCTCAAGAATCTGTTTTCAACGGCTTTTCTTCTTTTTCGTAGTCGGTTTGTGCTCTTTGCCCAGGCGGTAAATCTGCCCGATAAAAGCAGCCAGGATGAATTTATTCTCTTCGTATTGATCGCCATCCAAATAGTCAAGTTCAAACTTAAGCATGGCGCCCCATTTCTGGCGTGTGCGCAACCAGTTGGTTGCCGTCTTATCCACATCCTCACGAAAACGGCGAAAACGCTCCGGGGTCATGATTTCTGTAACGGCCTGCCGGATAGCCTCAAAAATACGCTCGCGCATTTCTTCAGACGACTGCACCTGCGCGATGGGTTGGCCCAGCTCTTTTTCAATACGCTGGAAGGGCAGCATCAGCTCTTCTTCGGAGAATAAGCTCAGTTCCACGTCGCCATGCCCTAATGCACCCTCGAAAGCCTCGACCATATCCCATACCTGTTTTTCGGCGCGCTGGCGTAAGCCTGGTTGCGCCTCAAATATTTTTTTGCCAACCTGTTCCAGCTTGTCGGGATGCTTGAGGATTGTAAAGACATCAATATTTTCTTCCCCTTCTGCTTCTAGCGCTTCTGCAACAGCATCGAAAACCCCCCGATCTTCTTCATTCTCCTGCATGAATCGCTGCATCGTACGGTTATAAATCTCCAGGATCAAGCCGCACAGTCCCCAAGGGATGCCCTTCATTTCTAGCGCAGGAATGAGCATCATCACCATTTCCAGCTTCCTGGTATCTTTGCCCTTCATCAACCGATCCATCAGGGCTTGCAGCCTTCGATTTACCTCTTTGCGAAATGGAGGGACAGCCAGCTCTTTAACGATCTCAATCCTCATTTCATCAGCAGTTTCATGATATTCATCTGCACTTTTTTTCTCGGCTGCTGTCAGGCGTTTTTCGTACTTTTTCAACCAGCGCCCGGTTATCTGCGCGGCTTTTTCGCCATCCATATACAGATCCCTGAATTCGGGCTCTTTGGCCAGGTGGGCCAAATCGGTCATGATCCGGATAAGATTTTGCTTCAGATAATCAGCGCCACCATTTGCCATGCGACGTGCAACGACCTGAGCAGCCGGAGATAATTCGCGCGATTGCTGTTGCTGCACAAGTTCAGTCGTTTCTGTTTTGCGTTTCTGGTGTCGTCTTCTGGGCATATCCGTAAAATCCTGGTTAATTAAGTGATAATCCCACATCCTTCACGAAGAAGATGGTTTTGATTTTGTAGAAATCCAAGACAAATTATAGCCCCCGGAGAACTTTTTGTGTTATTCATAACAAGGTGGGTATAAACGCTATCAGGAAAAGGAGCCTGAGTCAGGTTCATTCTTGCTCCCCTTTCCGTTTTGCAGTGTAAATTCCTCTGACCCGTTTTTCCGACAATCCATATCTCTGTACCAGTTCATATACCTTCCTACCTAGCTTGTGAAAGGTGTAGATTTCCCGCTCGTGCCGGTCGAATTCTTGCCGTTTATACGGATCAATGCTGCTATTGGCGGTTTTCTGGGTGGGAGTATCTTCTTGACCAGGTGGGTGATAGGTTGCTAATGGACTGAACCCGGCTTGGTTTTTGTGGTTCTTGATTTAAACGGATCCCCCCGGACTGAATCCGGGGGAACCTCTCACAAAGTATTAGCCGTTCGAATTGGTGCCCCCAAGGGGATACTGTATATAGGTATAATGCAAAGTTGAGAGGGTGCGCAATTCTATTGCAGAGACAAGTTATGTGAACTACATAGCTCTACTAACTCGCCTTGTCGGCCTTCAGGCGTTCAAGCTTCTCTGCAACATTGAACCGTCGCATTTCAACATCATCAAACACGTAGTTCGAATCGCGTTTGGCCAGCACTTTGTACGTCAAGCCGTTGACAATACCTCCAGCAATAAATGCCAGGTAGATTACGGCGAAGATCCAATCCGTTCCATGTACCAATCCTTCGGAAACGATACAGTAAATGTAATAAATCCCGATCGGTAAATGGAGGAATACTACGGCGGCGAGGCCAGGGTTATAGAAGGACTTCATCTTGATGTTCGTAGCAATCCCATGAACAATGAATTGTGAAAAGCCCATCAATATCGGCGCCAGCCCAAACCAGATCAAATGTGGGGAAAAAACCGGAAGTAAGTAGACTATCCACGCAAGTACATTAGTGATCATTGCCGAATTCTGGTTTAACGGATACCGGTCAGGAATATCACTGGGTTGTAGCGCCATATTCATGATCGCCGGTTCTCCACCCGGGAAGCCATATTCCTCATACTGGTGTACCAGAATTGCAATAAAGCTCATGAGCAGTACGCGGACCAGGAGATCCATCTGATTCCAAAAGAACACCAGATAGGCAATTGCCCCAATTGCTACGATTCCACCGATTTCATACCAATGCCTTCTACAGAATCTCATAGCACCGCTCCTTTCATACCTTCCTGTTATTGATTATCCGACATAATGTCGGGTAATCAAAGTATAATATGGCGATGGGTGAACATCAACAGACAATCAACCCCTAATTGTTGGATAATTGCCTTAAGCAGAAGACATCAGCATGAAAAAACAGCCTGAAATCACAGCCCAAACGAGAGAAAATCTGATCCAGGCTTTCTGGGGCCTGTATCGCCAGAAAAAGATCGAACACATCACTATCAAGAACATCACCACCCGAGCTGGATATAACCGGAGCACATTTTACGAGTATTTTGCGGATATTTATGATCTCTTAAACCAATTTGAGGATACTCTATTGGAATATTTGAAGGAACAGATCCTGAAAAGTCTGGAGGGCGGGCTGAATGATGACATCATCCAAAAGCTGGAAGATGTTTACAAATCCAAGGGGGATTATTTGGGCATCCTGTTGGGTGAGAACGGAGATCCTAATTTTGTCAAAAAGTTGAAAACCGTCATGCGCTCCACCCTGGTTGGCACGTTCAGGTTGCCTGAAAAAGAAATCCACACATCCTATATTTTTGAATTTGGCATGTCCGCAATTATTGGGACGGTGACGCATTGGCATCAAAGCAAGAGGGATCTTCCCGCTAAAGAAATGGTACGACTGCTTCGTTCTATGTTGGAAAGAGGAATTGCCCCAGAGATCCAGGAATATTCGGGCCGGTCATTCAATGTAGATGGATGACAGTTGGAACATATCAGCAAACAAAAAAACCACATGGAATCTATGTTCCATATGATCTATCTGGTGCCCCCAAGGGGGTACTGTATATACGGATAATACAAAGGCGAGAGGGTATGCTTTTACTGGAATTGGGAAACCAGGTCGGGAATTTTTTGCAGCGACAAGACTGAAATTTGTTTGTCAACCTGGTAGGCTTCCGCCCCAGGATAGATTACCCATAAGTAGGAAAGGTTCAAATCATGCAATGCAGTTTGCATGGAGCGAGTGATTTCAGGCGCTTCACTGAACTTGACTTCCATGCCATAGCGTTTCCCTTTATGGAATATGAGCAAATCCAATTCGGCTCCGCCATGGGTAGCCCAGAAGTAAGCTTCTGATGGACTGATAATTTGAAGGATTTGTTCGATCGCATATCCTTCCCATGAAGCGCCAATCTTGGGATGCCCGTAAAGACTATTCATATCCTGAATATTAAGCAGACTGTGAAGAAGGCCGCTATCCTGAATGTATATTTTAGGAGCGCGGACCTGGCGCTTGGTGGTATTTTCATGCCAGGGCTGTAGCTGTCTGACCATAAATGCCCCGGTAAGAATATCAAGGTAGCCGCGCACTGTTTTATCAGAAAGCCCCATTGCGCGCCCGAGTTCGGATGCATTCCAGGTTTGAGCATGGTAGTGGGCCAGCATGGTCCAGAAACGCCTCATCGCCGTTGTAGGGATTTGAATGCCAAGTTGCGGAATATCCCGTTCCAAAAAAGTACGGATAAACCCTTCCCGCCAGGTAAGGCTGTCCAATTCGGATTCAGCCAAATAGGAACGCGGGAATCCGCCTCGCAACCAAAGCAATTGCCAGTTGGAACTACCGACTTCAGACAAGTCGAATCCAGCCAGATCGACAAATTCGATCCTCCCGGCCAGGGTTTCCGATGCATTTCGAATGATTTCCGGCGAGGCGCTCCCCAGGATAATAAAGCGCGCTTTTTGGCCTAGACGATCCACCAATACCCGCAAGGCGCCGAACAATTCCGGCATAAGCTGGATTTCGTCGAGGATCACCAGTCCTTCCAAGTTGCCGAGTACCAGTTCCGGGTTTTGTAACTGGCGCTGAGCCGGGAGGGATTCCAGATCAAAAAAAGTTGTAGGTTGATTCTCAGCAAAGAGATGCGCAAGGGTTGTCTTACCAACCTGACGCGGCCCAAGCAATGCAGTGATAGGGGAACGACGGGTGGCTGTTTTAAGATATTCCAAGTATTTTGGGCGTTTAATCATAACTCTATTTTAACATGAAAACTCGGAGTTAAACTCCGAGATTTCTGGTGCCCCCAAGGGGATACTGTATATAGGTATAATGCAAAGTCGAGAGGGTCGATGCTATAATTCTTCGTGAAAATTTATATTAAGTATTATCTTGGAAGATTGCGGCAGCAAATGGGGCATTTGATGTCAGATTATTCCGCTTTTGTAATAATCCTTCGGAGACACAAAAAATGGAATCTGTAGATTGGAAAAAAGCGGCACTTGATTTTGAGATTGAGTATTCCAAAGCGCTTGGAAGCGAGCCAATGGGGTTTACCAACTTCATCCATTTATACAATTCATTTGTGCCTTGGTGCGGAGATTTCAATCGAGCGGTTGGAGTGAATGTTACTGACTTCCAGTCATTCGAAGAAATCATACGACAAGTGGAGACCATACATGAAGAGAAAGGGTTGGAGAAACCTAACCGGTATGATCTCAACCCGCCTCCTTTGGACCAAGGTCTATGGGGAGATTATCTTCGGCAAAAGGGATACAGTATATCGATAGCAATCTTCTTTTCCGCTGCTGCTGGTCAATATGATTTGCCTAGCGAATTTAGCTTGAAGATTCCTTCCACAGATGAATATTTAGATTGGTTTTGCCGATTGGTTCTATCCCGCGGTTATTATGACGAATTATGGTTTCATAAAATAAAGCCTCTGCAATTGAACTTTTCCCAAGTCTTCAAACCATATTGGTTACTGAAAGGGAAGAATTTGATAGGTTGGGTCTATTGCGCAAATTTAGGAAATTACGCACGCTTGTTTGAAGTGGAAATTCAGCCGGAGTATCAAGGCAGAGGCATGGGGAAACTGTTACTTCAGGCGATCAGGGGAGAAGTTTGCAAGATGGGTGTAAAGTTTATTCTTTTGCAGTCTAGCGAAGGGCTACGGATCTTTTACGAGAAGGCGGGATTTCAAGAATGCGCCAAGAATTCGATTGTTTGGTTGAGAGAATAGCGGAACGAAAAATCAGGCCCTAACCAAATCCTGCAAAGAACTTAAAAATCAAAAAATCGCCTAACAGGCGATTTTTTCCTGGTGCCCCCAAGGGGATGTTGTATGTACAGATAATACAAAGTTGAGAGGGTGTCAGTGCAGGATCTTGAATGTGCGATGCACTTGATCGAGCAATTATTATTTCACTGCTATGCAATTACTTGCCTTTTGTTTATCGCTTTGCTATACTTTCATCATGCGAAAGCTAATTTTACATTGTTTATCAATTACCGCAACCTAATCACCTACATTAATTTGTGATATTAGGCTGTAAGAGTGAAGCCTAAAAGCTATTAGGCTGGCAGCCTAACCGCGTGCTGGGTTGTAGCTTGCTAAACCATGAAACTTGCACTGCTGGTTTTAGACCCGCAAAACGACTTCTTTGAAGAAGACAACCCAAACATTGATGGGTTTCGTGCAACAGTTCCTGTTATTAATCAGGCTCTACAATTGTTCCACGAACGGGGATTGCCGATCATATTTGTTCAGCATACTTCTACCAAGAAGCCGGTCGGCTCCCATACTTGGGAAATCTATCCGTCCTTTGCCTGCCAGCCCGACGATATTCGGCTAATCAAGAAATCCGAGAACGCCTTTTGGAATAGCGAATTGGACGCTACGCTGATCAAAAAACAAGTAGATTCTGTCATAATCGCTGGCTACTTGGCTGAACGTTGTGTTCTCTCAACTTTACGCGGCGCTCTCGAGCGGTCTTATCACGGTGCAATACTGGAAGGGGCGATTGCCAGCCTGAACAATCGTTTTACCCAGTTCACGCTAGATATTTCGCCTCATCTTTTGATAGATGAATTAGAAGCAAAAATCGGACAATACTGTCCCGCTCAATCTGTGTGACCTAACACCAGCGGACGGGTGGCCTGTGTTCGCCCGAAGGGATGTTGCGCGATAATTGAGTTGCCAGGTCCCGCAAGTCCAGTCCCTCCGCCCGCCGCAGAGCCCATCCGTTGGGCCGAAATAACTTGCCGTTGATGATTAATATGAAATCCGCCAGAAATGGCGGATTTTTGGATGCCCCCAAGCGGGCTCGAACCGCTGTTTGGGCCTTGAGAGGGCCCCGTCCTGGGCCACTAGACGATGGGGGCGGATGGCGGGCGTGATTTTATCAGACGCCCGCCGAATAGTCAATCAAAAGCATGCCAAAATCCGCATCACAAATGTATGACAATCGCTCCGGAAAGGCCTGATTCTTTGGTATGATTGGTTCTTTGGAGACGAAATATGCCTACATTTAGAACAAAAATTCCCAACCACTTCGATCTGCCACGCCGCATCAGCCGCTTGGGCGAGTTGGCTTATAACCTGTGGTGGACTTGGAACCCCTCTGCTCAGCGATTATTCTACCGCATTGATTACGCCCTGTGGGAACGTCTTAACCACAACCCGTTGCTCTTCCTGCGTTCCGTCGGACGCTCCGAAGTGAACGCGGCAGTCCAAAATCCTGCTTACCTGGAAATGTACGATCGGGTCTTTGCCAATTTAGATGTCTACATGAACGCAAAAGAAACCTGGTGTACGCAAACATACGTGGGACACTGCGATCAGGAATGGGCTTACTTCTCGATGGAATTCGGAGTTCATGAGACCCTGCCCATCTATTCGGGCGGCCTGGGTGTGCTGGCTGGCGACTACCTGAAAGAATCCTCCGACCTTGGCGCGCCAGTGGTGGGTGTGGGCTTGATGTATGCCGAGGGCTACTTCTCCCAGCGGATTTCTGAGGACGGCTGGCAGGAAACCGATAATAACATGCTGAATTTTGATGAGTTGCCGGTCCTGCAGGTTATCGACGGCAATGAAAAGCCGCTGGCGATTACGGTCAGCTTCCCTGACCGCTCGGTCACTGCCCATATCTGGGAACTGCGGGTGGGACGCGTGCCACTTTACCTGCTGGATACCGACCTGGACGAAAACACGCCAGCCGACCGCAACCTGACTTTGCGACTGTACTGGAGCGACTTGGATTTGCGAATTGCCCAGGAAATCATGCTGGGTGTGGGCGGGGTGCGTGCCCTGCGCGCGCTGGGGTATAACCCGAACGTCTGGCATATGAATGAAGGCCATGCGGCCTTCCTTACCCTTGAACGGGCCCGCGAATATGTAGCCCAGGGCCAGCCCTTCGAGCAGGCTATTGCAAAAACACGCAGCGGCAATGTTTTTACCACGCATACCCCCGTCCCGGCCGGGAATGATGAATTCCCGCTATGGCTGGTGGATAAAAATCTTTCCAATTTCTGGCCCGAGCTTGGCCTGAGCCGCGACCAGTTCGTCGATCTGGCACGGCACCAGCAAAACTGGGGTGAGACTTTTAGCATGCCTATCCTGGCCCTGCGTAATTCGGATGGTCGCAACGGCGTCTCGGAACTGCACGGAAGGGTCTCCCGGCGAATGTGGAAGTTCCTCTGGCCGGAGGTGGAAAGAGAAGAGGATGTCCCGATCATCTCCGTCACCAACGGAGTACATACCGCCACCTGGCTGGCCCGCCGGTTGCGAATTCTGCTTAATAAACATCTCGGCGATAACTGGATGGATGCCCTGGACGACCCGGAAACCTGGGTCCGCATGGATGCCATCTCGGATCGAGAATTGTGGGAAACACGCATGCATCTTAAGCGGAAGCTGGTCTTTTATATCATGGATCGCACCCGTCAACGGTGGATGGAGGGCGGCTACCACCCGGTGCAGGCCATTGCCTCGGGAATCATGCTCGATCCAAGCGTGCTTACCATCGGATTCGCCCGGCGTTTTGCCACCTATAAGCGCGCCGACCTGGTTTTCCATGACCTGGACCGCCTGCTGGAACTGATCAACCGCCCCAATCGCCCTGTGCAAATCATCTTTGCCGGCAAAGCTCATCCTGCCGACGAGCCCGGCAAGCAGCTGATCCAGGAGGTCTACCGCGTCGTTAAAAAAGCCGAGAACGGTGGGAGACTGGTCTTCCTGGAAGATTACGATATGAACCTTTCCCATTATCTGGTGCAGGGCGTGGATGTGTGGATGAATAATCCGCGCCGCCCGAACGAGGCATCCGGTACTTCAGGCATGAAAGCTGCCTTGAATGGTGTTCTCAATTTTTCGGTGCTGGATGGTTGGTGGAGGGAGGCCTACAACGGCTCCAACGGCTGGCAGATTGGCCCGGATGCCGACCTGGATACTGAAGTGGATGATGAGACGGATGCCGAAAGCCTGTATGATACCCTGGAAAACCAGATCATCCCGCTCTATTACAACGAGCGCAACATTGATAACGTGCCGGTCGATTGGATGACAATGGTGAAAGAATCCATGCGGACGATCACTCCGCAGTTCAGCACCCGCCGGATGGTTAAAGAGTATATTGAACAGTTATATCTTCCAGCCAAAAAATAAGATCTGAAAACTTTAGAAGATCTCTTGCAAATAAAAAGCTCCCCTTCCGGGGAGCTTACTTTTCATGATCTTCTTTCGCTAGGCCTTCTTCAACACTGGCAGGCCATTGGCCGTTTCATCCACTTTGTAGCCCTGAGGCACGGCTTCCAGAACTCCGGCTTTCTTTTCTTTGGCGAAAAAATAAAGCGTCTGGGTTTTGCCCGTTTTGGTTGTGGTCACTTTGGCGTGCAAGAAGTAAGTAACTCCGCGTGTGTTCTTAAAACTGAATGCCATGGTAAGCTCCTTTTGAATAGGTATAGCACTGATAAATTAGCATATGTTGTTATGCAAACCCATTATAAAGCATTATCAACTATAATTCCTCCTTCCTGGCGCTGAAAAACAGCGCCGCAGGTGCGGTATAATCACGCCCGTGACCAACCCGAAGAGCCCCGAAGATCTTTCGGAACAGGAACTGCGCCGCCTCTTGCTTGATAAGCGCCACGATGCACGCCAGAAGCGTCTGGAGGGTTTCCGCCGGAGTGGCCGGGCCGTCCTGCTCTCCCCGGATCTGCCACCGGCTGCCCTGGAAGAATGGCGCACCCAGCTCCCGGTCGATGAAGTGAATTCGGGTCCCGAAAGCCCGGTTAGACGTTCGGCCCGCAGACGCTGGTACGATGGGATTTTGTTGACGGTTGAAATCCTGGCGGTGCTGGGCTTGGTAGGCCTGATGCTGAACTGGTTCGGCCTTTTACAATCTTTGAACCAGGAAGTGGTGAGCGCATTACAACAGGATACGCTGACGCCAACACCGCTCATCACGGCGATTGTTTTACCAAGCGGCCATACTCCGCCAACTGCACCGGGCGGTGCACAGCCCAACGAAGCAGAAATCCCGGAACATCTGCGCCCACTGGTGCAGTCCATCGCCAACCTGCCCCTGCCCACCCCGGGACCCGCCCAGGCCATGCGCATCCAGATCCAAGCGATCAATGTGGATGCCCCGGTTGTCCAGGGTGATACCTGGGATCAGTTGAAGAAAGGCGTAGGCCAGCATATCGGTTCGGCCGACCCTGGCCAGGTCGGGAACGTGGTTCTTTCGGCACATGACGATGTGTTTGGCGAAATATTCCGTAACCTCGACCGCCTCCAACCTGGCGACCAGGTGGTGGTCTTTACAGAGCAGAAACAATTTGTTTACACCGTGACCAGCAGCCAGATTGTCGCCCCGACGCAGGTGGATGTGATGAACCCCACCAGTGCCCCCACCCTCACACTCATCAGTTGTTATCCGTACATGGTTGATAAAAGCCGTATTGTTGTGTTTGCAAAACTTCAAAACCCTTAGGAGAATTATGAGCAAGAAGAGTAAGCGTCAGGTTTCCCGTCAGGTTCCTCGTCCAATTTCCGCCTCTGTGGCAAGAACCGTTGAATTTAATCCGGATTACACTACCACCAAGAACGAACTGCGCCGGATCGGCATCCTGGCCGGATCATTCTTTGTTGTCTTGATCGTGCTGGCAATATTCCAGAACCAACTGCTGGCACTGTTCGTGAAATAAATTGTGCGGGCGCGGTTTCTAACAGGTAGTGGCCGCGCCCTCGCTTCGTCCATGACTACGGTCCTACTCACTGTCAAACTCGAAAAACTCACTTACGGCGGGGACGCCCTGGGCAGAGTGATCGAGACTCAGACTGAGACGGACGGCCGCGCGGTATTTGTCCCCTTTGGCTTGCCCGAGGAGACGGTGCGCGTGCGCGTAATCGAGCAGAAACGCGGTCTTATCCGCGCCGAGCTGGTGGAAGTTCTCGAGCCTTCCCCGGAGCGCATCCGGCCGAAGTGCAGCCATTTTGGGGTTTGTGGAGGGTGTGCCTACCAGCACATCTCCTATCCGAACCAACTCCAGGTCAAAACTGACATCCTGCGCGACCAGCTAATCCGCATCGGGAAAATTCAAAACCCGCCCGTGCAGACCATAGTCGCTTCTCCACAGGAATGGAATTACCGTAACAATGTTCAATTCCATTTATCCCAGGCGGGTGAATTGGGATATATCCGGGCAAATGGCCGGGATATGTTTCCCATTTCTGAATGTCATCTCCCCGAAGATGCACTGAACAGCCTGTGGCCCAGCCTGGAATTCGATCCTGGCCTGGGGTTGGAGCGTATCTCACTGCGCCTTGGGATGAACGATGAGGCCATGCTGGTATTGGAATCCGATACTCCCGAACCGCCCGAACTGGAGCTTGAAGCAGCGCTCTCCGTGGTTCATCTGGCCGGCGACGATATAGTAGTAATGGCCGGTGATGGAGAAATTATCCTATCCGTAAAAGACCGGGCGTTCCACGTCTCGGCGGCTTCATTCTTCCAGGTAAATACCCGCATGGCCGGCAAAATGGTGCAACACCTGCTTGATCATTTACCGGTTTCCCCCCAGACAACCTTACTGGATGTTTATTGCGGTGTAGGATTGTTTAGCGCATTTTTCGCCGGGCGCGTCGGACGCCTGATCGGGATTGAGGCTTCTCCATCGGCCTGCGAGGATTTTGCAGCCAACCTGGATGAATTTGACAATGTTGAACTCTATGAGGCTCCCGCAGAGATGGTTCTGCCAAGCCTGGATGTACACCCTGAGATTGTCATTGTTGATCCACCGCGCGCCGGCCTGGATATCCGTGCGCTGGAGGCATTGCTGGCGCAGAACCCGGCACGGATCGCTTACGTTTCATGTGACCCATCCACCCTGGCACGCGACGCGGCCCGCTTGATTACTGGAGGCTACCGGTTGGTAAAGGTCACTCCATTCGATCTGTTCCCGCAAACCTATTCCATCGAAAGCATTTCCATATTTGAGGCTCTCAGGGAATCGCAAGAGTGAAGAGGGATCTTTCCCGCCCTCACCAGGATTCCCAATGAACCGTCTTTGAGAAAGGATGTCCCTTATGCATTGGGAAGAGTTGACCGGCGACCTGTTTCCGCAGGCCGTCAAACAAGCCGAAGGTGTCTGCCTGCTGCCGCTTTCATGTATCGAAAGGCATGGACACCATATGCCGCTCGGCACGGATATGTACATCGGCCACGAATTGTGCGAGCGCGCCGCGCAACTTGAACCGGTGATCGTATTTCCGGATTTTATTTATACGCAGATACTGGAAGCGCGCCATATGCCGGGCTGCATCGGAATCCAGCCGGACCTGACCATCCGCCTTTTGGAGAATATTTGCAGCGAGATCGCCCGAAACGGGTTAAACAAAATTGTCATCGTCAACTCACACGGCGGCAACGACCATTTGATCCATTATTTCGCCCAAATCCAGCTGGCCAGCCCGCGCGACTATGTGGTCTATATAGCGCAACCGGCCTATCATACTGAAGAATCGGCTACCGCGGCACAGTGGGAGACAACCGTTGACGGCCATGCCGGGGAACGGGAAACCAGCATGGTGCTGGCCATCCGCCCCGAATTGGTCAGGAGCGAAACCCTGCCGGCCGATGGCGAAGGTATGCCCCTGGAACGGCTGAAACCTCTGCGCGACCTGGGCACGGATATGGGCATCTGGTGGTATGCGGATTATCCGACGCATTATTGCGGCGATGGGCGGCCTGCCACTGCCGAAAAAGGCGAACGCTGGCTGGTTGACCGTTCCCAGGCCCTGGTGAAAATCATCCGGGCGATCAAGGCTGACAAAGAAACCCAGCGGCTACAGGATGAGTTCTTTGGAAAGACACTGCAACACTGAGCGCGAAAATGAATAACGATCCAATTTATTTTATTCAGCCTGGTCCGATGACAGAACCGGGTTCCTATGCCAGCCTGCTGGACGGCCTACCGGCGGACATGGGCGAACTCTGCCGGATCGTGCAGGGATTGACCATCCATGTCTACTGGGCAGAACGGTATGGGATAAAACATACCCCGGAACGCCAGGCTGAGGTGCAACTGCGTACCCTGCAGCGCCGACTGGCGCGCAGCCTGGAACTGGACCCACGTCCCCTGACGGAAGCCCGACCACTCGAAAAAAAGATCGTCGGGAACTGCCGGGATTTTTCGGTACTGCTGGTTTCCATCTTGCGGCATCAGGGCACCCCGGCGCGCGCACGTTGTGGGTTTGCCACATATTTCCTGCCCAACCATTATGAGGATCACTGGGTGGTCGAATATTGGAACCTTGCACAGGAACGCTGGATGCTGGTAGATGCCCAACTGGACGCATTCCAGTGCGAGGTGCTGAAAATCCCTTTCCACCCGCTGGACGTGCCGCGTGACCAGTTCATTGTGGGCGGCAGGGCCTGGCAAATGTGCCGGAGCGGACAGGCTGACCCGGATAGTTTCGGTATCGCTGACATGCACGGGCTGGGTTTTGTACGCGGTGATTTTGTGCGGGATGTGGCATCACTCAACAAAGTCGAGTTGTTGCCCTGGGATTGCTGGGGCATCATCGAGAAAGCGGAAGAAAACGGCCCGGATGATCTGGCATTCCTCGACCAGGTTGCCCGACTGACCTGCAGTGATGTGCCGGACCTGGAAGCAGTTCGAACTCTCTACGAAACCGACCCGCGCCTGCATATGAACGGAACGATCAATAGTTACACCAACACAGGCGCGGAAAGGATCGAGCTGCCCATTTCGTAGAATACTCCGGGGAAGGCATGCACTGGCAGGTGCCAGTCCGCATGTTTTCCCTTGGTCAAAGGTGTTGTATGGCAGCCGCCGAACGGGTTTGCCAGCCATCCGACTGGCGATCATATCTGTGGTACAATCTTTTTGGAGTAAAACTGGATTTGCGTGGTAACTCTGCCGCCGACCCTTTTATGGGCGGCGGCTTTTTTTGTTCACCGGCAGCCTGCCGGAGAGAGAAGTGAAGAATGGATGTAAAACTTTATGTAGGGAATATGGCCAAATCAACCACCGCAGACGAACTGCGCACGTTGTTTGCACAGGCCGGTAACGTCTCCGCAGTGGATATCATCAAAGACCGTGACAGCGGCCAGTCCAAAGGTTTTGGCTTTGTCACGATGACCGACAAAACCGAAGCGGATAAGGCCATTAGCATGTACAATGCGTATTCCATGGCCGAGCACGATTTGAAAGTCAATGTTGCCAAGCCGCGCGTAGAGCGCTAGATTGTCAACTGCATGGCCTGGGAAAATCCCCAGTATTAAAAAAACAGATCGGCACCATGGTGCTGGTCTGTTTTTTATATTAGACATCTTTCAAAAGTAAGGCTTTTAGCGCTCTTGAGTTCCTGATTGTAGTTAACCGCAATGAGATTGAACCTAAGTGAAAAGCGGTAGCGCCGATTTCTGTACCTTTCACTCAATTTCCGGAATATCTTCAACTTTTGATTTACGTTCTCAACCAAAACACTTCGCGAGAAAGTTGTCAATTCCTTGCCTTCTGTTCCTTCTTCAACGGATGAAGCTTCGATTTCTTGGCAGGAATTTGGTTGTTCGTATGAAGATTGCTCAAATCGAGATTTCCGCAATCTGCCAGGATACAGATCTATTGGAAATCAGACGGCGGCTTTCTTTGACCAAATCAAGGTCATGTTGGCTTTCATTAGCAAAGCCTATGGCAATGATCGCTTGCGTCTTTTGGTTGACGATCAATTGTGTTTTCTGGGTGTGATGTTTCTTTTTGCCACTGTAGTGCTGGCATTGCTTTTTTTCGGTCGTTCAATCGGCTGCTCCGTAGCGTCGATCAGCACCTTTTCAATCAGCGTATAGCTCGGTGCAGCGCCTTCCTGCGGGTAGACGAAATTCGCCAGATTTCATCACCACATTTCAACTTTTTGGATCGTCTGGCATACGGTCGCTTCACTGGCACCATAGGTGATCCTGATGTGAAACCCGGTTCGATAATCTCGCCAGTACATCAGTGTCTTCAGCAATTGATCGGCTCGAGCCAGTTTCGGAGGTGTCTTCCGAAATCATGAATCTCTTTCAGCTAGACCGCCAGTAGCTTTTCAAACATTTCCCGGTAAACAACGGCTGACCCCTTGAAATCTGCATCCTTGAGTTCTTTGACCTTTTCGTATCGCATGTATCTTTCTGGCACATTCAACACTTTTGCAAAAGATCTAATTTCTCACCTATACACCAAGTATGACGGGATTGGGTTCGCGGAGCATGTTAAGACGAAAGGAAAGGCTTGAAGATAGAGCCTTAACTTGTAAATGGATTACTTATGAAGGAAAATACTAATGGTTTTAATCCACATTTGAAATAAGTTGTATTTTACATTTGGCGCATAAACATACAACCACATCAATCCCGCAAAATTCGCAAATACCGATGCGCTAACGGTCATCTTTTCCAGGAATGAAATGCTCTCTTGCATACCTGCTGCCAGAAGAATGATCATAAAAGGAATTACATCTAAAATATACCTGTAACCGAATTGAACGGCACCTGTGTTGTTATATAACCACAAAGGAATCAATATAGCCATCAGCCCCGCCCAGGCAGATAAGACCAGCGGCTTGCATGACCGAGCTTTGAAAATATACACAAAAGCGGGGGTTACAAAGAAAATACTCATCCCGATTGAAGTGATCCCTATCCAGGCATTGGCGAATGGCTGCCTGAATGGCAACAGATACCCACAGAATAAATTAATCCCTGGATTCATAATCCCCATTACATTTGGTGTATTGAAGATGGAAACGTAGAAATTGCAGGGAAAATATCTGATATTGAAGGCCCCATATTTCGCAAATGATGCCAACAATAACGAATTTCCTTGAACATACCCATACCCGAAATCAAAAGGGTTATGAAAACGCAGGTAATTATAGAGTCCCATCCCACAGATCGTAATGCCCAACGTTATTGCCAGCGGAACCAGTTTTAATATAACCTGGCGTACGTTCTTATTTCGCAGAAGGACGTAAACCAGGTAAAAAACCGCTCCAAACAAGGTAGTTGGTCGTGATAAAACTGCCAGGCTAAGCCATACACCCACCATCCAGGAATGTTTCCCGAGTAAAACCTCTCGAACGAACAAGAGCATAAAAGTGACTGCTAATACTTGCGCATCGTAATAGACACTCCCAAGGCTGGAAATATACCAATGTGCTGTACCAGCCGTGAACAAAATAGTTAACCACACACGCGTGGTTTCCTGGACATTGTGAGGAAAGTCTTCTCGGTCTTTGAGTTTTCCCAAAATGTCATATACCAGCACTGCATTTGCAGCACCAACAAACCATCCAAACCAAAAATCACTTAGCTTCAGGCCCCAGATGGCAACAAAAGGGAGAAAAACAAAAGCAGGTGCTATCGCCTCAGGCACATACCAGAACCCCTTATATAAGATAAGGTCAAATGTATTTGGAGGCAATTTAATCAGATGGAGTTTCCCATGTAAAAATGTATAAGCGAGGTAAACATATTTTGGAGTATCGGACCACCCAGATCTTGGGCCAGAGCTTAGAAAATAGAGGACAAAGGCCAAGATGAAAACAACTCCATAATTTTTTAATTTCTTCCACATTTCAGTAAATCCTTATTCAGAAAATTGTAATGATAATCAGCGAACCAATTCCAAAAATTACGGAGAGTCGCATTTTGAGAGAGTGCGGCTTCGGCGATTCTTTCAAAATGCACTCCCCCTTAAATTGAATGGGTCTCTTGAAAAAGTAATTCATTCAGCGCTCTTGAGTTCCAGGTTGTAGATAGCCTCGATGAGATTGAATCTGAGTGAAAAGCGTTCGCACGCGATGATATGGATCAGGAACTAGTTGATGGCACCGGGATGGTCGGAAACATAAATCTTCGGGCCAGCCGGCAATATCCCCTGGCGAGGGATGGTCAGCTTGAGCATCAAGGCGGCGTACAACAAAAGCATGGTCCGTCCCAGGGAATAAAGGGGATTATTTAACATTAGAAAATTTACCCAAAATATTATCCTGCTTGCTGTTTAAACCTTTCTATCCTTATTTCAAAACCTCAAATAATACTCCAAGTTGCAGGAGTTGAAGCCAGTTTTGCGTTATTTTTCATATTTGTAAACCTGTATTACAGGGTTTACAAATGCAATAGAGAGCTGCGGCAGGTAGGGCGGCAAATTGTACGAGAAGGTTGCGATAAGTTTATAGCTTGTTTTATTAGTAATCAACTTATTGTAAAAATCACATTCAACCAGATTGTGTTGGCAAATCCATGGATCATTAAAGTTATCATATAAATATGTAAAACTGTCTATTACTAGATAATTTGTGCCACGTGCAATAAGACCAGCCTCTCCTTGGTTATACACGCGATTGCCAGGTGCTGGAGGCTGACCGATATACTTATTAATGTAAATCGGATAGCTTTTAACACGTGAAAATTGGCTCCCATTAATATAAGGAGGATATAAAGTATATTCAATTGAAGTTCCAGAAGGCAGTGTAGATATATAAGATCCGGCAGCAGTACGAGGATCGTTTAAAGAGGAGCATGACACTCGTCACGCGTAATAAAGAAACAATAATTGCTGCTCCTGCGAGTAAAGTGATTGCCCAGCGAGCCTGAATCCAACCGCGCTGCCTGGCCACGAAAGTCAACTCTTGCAGCCATAGCCCCACAAGGATTGAAAATAAAGGAATTTGAGGTAAAAAGAAACGGGGTTGATAATTATAAGAAAACCAAAATGGTATATCGAAAACAACAATCCCTAGAAGAATAACCAAAATGAGATGCAGATTCTGATGACTATCATTCTTGTGCAAAAGATGAATCCGGATGATTCGAATCAAAAACCAACTGAATGCACATATAAATAGAAAAAAGACCAGGACCCCAACTGTGGTAATAAATATATTCCATTGGCCAAAGAAACCAATCGGTACATTGGGACGATGCCCATACTCCCCGTTTTGGAAAAATGCAGGCAACATCCGTTTGAAATACCATGCCATAGACAAAAGTGCCCTGGGCGTCCCCAACGCATAGCCTCCAAAACTTAATGAAAGCCCGATAAAAAGAGTTTCCATGGTCGGAAGAATGTTTTTTAGAATCGTTTTATTGCTAAATAAAAACAATATCAATGGAACAAGGATTAGAATTCCTCCGTTATATTTGCTGGAGGCTGACAACCCAACGCAAAAAAATGCAGCGTAAAGCCAGATTTTTTGATTGGAACTTAAATATTTTAACGAAAAATAAATCACAAGAATCACAAAGAAAGTCAGGTACAAGTCATTGTGCGCAAAGCGGGCATTATGAGTCAGATCGCTGGAAAAAAGCATCAATAATCCAGAGAGACAACCAGCATAAATATTTGCTCCTAATTGCCGCGCGATCTTATAGGTCAACACTACAGCCAACCCACCCAAAAAAACTGACATTAAACGCGCCACAATCATGAATACGGTTTTGGTATAACCCATCCTGTAAATAATAAAGCCTATCCCATACATGACATATTTTGGTAAAGATGGGTAGTCAAAATTAGTCTGATCGAAATAACTAAAATTACCATGCAAAGCAGAATCAACTCTATTTACAAGCTCATCCGGGTTCCATATATGTGGGACTCCCCAGGAGATTCCTGGAATCGTTACTGCAACAAACAGCAGGAATAGAAAAATAGGAATATATTTTTCCGATTTGGAAATAAAGGATAATGGTCGGGCATTTACGGACATGATCAGGATCTCCCAAGAAACATTTATGGCGTGCCTGCTAACCTGTAAATCGCATAGTTCGCAATTCTGGTCTCCAACTTATAATGGGACTCAACGAATTCAAAAACTCGATCCAAATTGTTGGGATGAAAAGTTTGCCCTTTTCCTGCAGCAATTTGAACCTGGCGAGTACCAGGATCAAGGGAAAGAATATCATCAGGTGCAGCAATATATGCATCCACTATCAAAGCAGGAGGACGAGTTGTAATATCATGAAGAAAAATATCGTCCGCTTTCGAAGCAATGGGGGAGGTGATATAGCCCGGATAAAAGATGTACGCTGTTGGAGAATCTCTTTTTGCCATAAAATTCAAGCCTGCTTGCCCACCCCAGATCAGAACAGTTTCATTAAGGGTGGTATTTTCTTGGATATATTGAGCTACGGGTTGTACAGCTTCTATTCCGCTTTTCCTGTCAAACGCCACCTTATAAAAAGAATCTTTATAAACACCCCAATCTTTCCAGAAGAGCACCAATGATGCCGTGATGAGTATCAATAAAACAATACCCAGCTGTTTATTAAATAATTCACCAACCCAAGATCTAAATATTTTTATGAACACAAATGAGAAGGCCAATCCACATAATAATGAGACTATCGGTAGCCAGGAGATAAAATAATGCCCATATCCTCGTCCTGAAACGCCGCTGAGGATCATTTCCATTGGCCAACCCACAAATAAGAACAGGGTCATTTCCTCCAGGCGCTTATTAATTATTCCTTTCGCCATTCTCCACAGGATAATTATGTAACCTGCCAGGGCAACCCAGGCAGGTCCACCAAGATCAATAAATCCTTGCACAATGCTTGAATGCCATAAATTGAAGCTATTACCGCCACCATAGTAAAAATTATAAACAATAGCAGCATCAACCATAGCTTTTAAAGAACCATTTATAAAGAAATAGAGGCAAACCATGGATAATATTACCAGCGCACCAATACAAATCATGCTCAATTTCTGGAACAATAGCCAGAACTCTTTACGGCAAATCAAAATAACCAGCCAGGTAAGAATAATAGAAATTTGAATCCCAATATTGTTTGCCCGGAATATAAAACTTAGAGCAAGGGAAAAGCCAATAGCTAAATCGTAAAACACCATCTTGGGTTTCTGAATACTTTTCCAGAAGGCATATATTGCAAAGAAGTTAAACAAGAGGGGATATTCTTCTGTGAAGTTTCCTCCTGACAGAACCCGATTAAGCCCCCATACCCAAACTATGGTTCCAATAATTGCTGGACCTGGTTGCCAGAGGGTTTTCATCACTTTGTAACCAATGCAAGCCGCGCCAAATAGAAATGCAAATTCTACCAACCAAATCCCCCAAAAGGTATCTCTGCCTAACCACAAAGCAAACGCATTAAGATAAAAAATAGCTGGGGGCTTACTATCCCAGGCATCAACATATAGATGCTTTCCTTCCAGGATAATGTGACCAATATAGGTAAAAGCGCCCCCATCGCGACTTGGGTAGGAAGTAATAGGATTGGCTTGCAATAATACCAACAACACAACTAAAGAAATAAACACTACCAGGAGGGCGTTTTCTAAAATTAATGTTTTAGTTCTACCGAACATAGTATCTTACCTACACGTATTTTCCCGTGGCACATATAAAACAACATTGGGATCCATTCCCGGAAGATTCGAGCTCTGATAGTAACATAAAAGGGGGCGAGATACATCCAATACCCACACGTTGTTCTCAGCCGCAAAGCTGCGCTCGTTGCCATATAAATGATCATACTGGGGGTCAGCCACAATCATTGCAAAGCGTTGATTGCGAAGATCATTTTGGAATTGACTGAGATAGGCTTGATTATGAGACATCGCCATTTCCATCAAGTAATCCTTTTCATAGGCCGGGATGAGAGGTACGTTCACATCCTTCAATGACAGCAATTGCCGCTGAGAGATGAACAATACTTCCCCGCCGCCCTGGGCAACCTGTTCCGCCCGTGCTTGAATGGTCTGCTCTGATGCGTTCGCTAATGCATGATCCCAGGTGAACAAAGTTCCTCCCATTTGAAGTATAAACCAGATGGGAAGGATGATCGCCAGGGCAAGTGCCGGGATCTTGCTCGAGTCAGGGATATTAATGGAAAACTCTGGGGTCCAGCGGTGAAAATAACAATAACCACCACACAGCATCAACATCAAAAAATATGCGTCCATATTATGTAAATTTGAACCGCCCCCGATCTTGATGCTGACCACCAGCCCGCCAGCCAGTAAGATCGCAATCGCAGTTACAATCCCTGCCAACCTCCATGGATGGAGCGTTTTACCGGACCGGCGTAACGTAAGGAAAACGATCAGAATGATCGGGGCCGATGCGAGGAAAGTCGCAACCAGTATTCCCAAAGGATAGCTGGCGTTTGGCAAAAGGCGGTTCCACAGCAGGTCGGATGTCAGGCTGGATGCAAATTGTCCGCCTTTAATGGCATTACCCGACGCCACGTTATAGAATGAATTGACTCCGAATGCAAGAAGGGCGCCTCCGATCAGCCAGGTGGCTGGCTTCCAGAAATAACGCACCCATGATCTCGAATCCCTGAAGGGTATTTCCAGCAGATAGAGTACCCCAGCTAACATCCCGGGAACAGGGAACCAATTTATTCTGCTCAAGCCGGCCCAAATGGAAGCAAATAGAACCAGGAACGTGGTGTGCCAGAACTTGCGCGGTTCCACCCACCCCAAAATAATGATGGCCGCCGGTAACAGGCTGAACATGATCTGAATCTGTTGCAGGAAGAGAAATGCCCAGAGAACAACACCCAAAAAAATGAGCCGGCCACGCTTTCCCAGTCGCCGGGCGAAAACGATCCCGGTCAAGAGAGTAAATGCAAATTGTAAAACTGCCTGCCAAAGGCGATGAACCCAGATTGGAAGAGTGCTAAAGAAAAATGGAACCGTCAACAACAGATGCCAGGTTGGGTGAAGGACAGGCAGCGGAAATTGCCGGCCGTATAGCTCTTTCGCGAAAAATAGTGATGCGCCATAATAACGGCTGACCTCTGACCAACTCAGGGAAAAGGGGTAATTATTAACTACGGAAAAATTGACCGCGAGGCCATATACGACTGCATTGGCTAAAATCGATAGGATGAGCGCCGACAACCAGGGCAACTTTCTCCAGGCGGTTTTCGAGCAGATCATTCCGAAAATGACAAATCCCCAGAAAAATAATACACGCACGGAAGTGAACCGGAGAGCCACGGACAAATTACGAACTCCCAGGGAGAGCGGCACACTTAAATGTTTGGCAAGCGAGGTGTAACCTGGATAAAAGACTAAAACGGATAGCAAAGGCAGCGAAGCAATAAAGGCAATGCCGCACAACACGCCCAGAAAACCAACCGGGCGATCAGATGTTAATAAGAACGCATTAAACGCCGTTTCTCCAGGCGCTGTCCACGAAAACGCGAATAGCAACACAATAACTGCGAATGGGATGGCCCAAAAGAAGGTCCAATTGGAATGCAATAGCGAAATGCTGTCTTTTGTAACCAGGATTAATCGCCACATCCCAACGATAAAGATCGCAATACTCACCCCCAACAAGGACCGCCAAAATGCTTTTATCGATTTCACAAGATTGATGCTCTCCTCAGATGGAAACGAGAAATGTTAATTTTCTATCCGAAATTATAGAGTGGGGCGTATTTTGAGAGTGTGCAGCTCCGGTGCACACTCTCAAAATGCACCATCCTCCTGAATTTTCGGACAGACACTAAACCATTTTTTCTTTCCCCTAAAGACTGTCTACCGACAATAGTGGTGCTGCGAAATGCTTGACCACGGCTTTACGTTCCATTATAAAGTAAAAACCATTTAATCTGCCCTAGAAAGGAATTCCCGCCCGGACCGTTCCATATATTTTTTACCAGCCCGGTTACAACCGGCGGTCTCACCGGATTAGTCCCATTATCTCATTTGAGAATTTTATCGGACAAAGTGCGGGAAGAAGAGAAAACAATGTAATCAAGAGTTCGCATTTTGAGGGTGCATGGATTTGTTCGCACACTCAAAATTTGTAAATTGGGGCGACCTAGACGGCCGCCCCAATTTCTATTTCACCAAATTGCGTAGAACAGTTTGTAAAATACCCCGGTTCCGGTAATAGTTCACTTCCACCAGCGTATTTAATTGTACGATGGCTTTAAACGCAATCACCGAACCATCCATTTTCTTGGCTTTGACGGTAACCTCGCTCTTAGGCAGCATATCATCATGCAGGCCTTCGATAGTATAGACTTCGCTGCCATCCAGGCCAAGGATTTCGGCATTCTGGCCTTCGATAAAACGCAATGGCAGGATACCCATGCCGACCAGGTTCGAGCGATGGATGCGTTCGAATGACTCGGCGATGGCTGCCTGTACTCCCAGCATTAGTGGCCCCTTGGCAGCCCAGTCGCGGCTGGAACCCGTGCCGTATTCTTTACCGGCAATCACGATGGTGGGAACTCCACGCAGCTGATATTTCGAGGCTGCATCGAAGATGGTGGTTTCCCTGCCGCCCTGTTCCCCACCGTTCGATTCAAAATAACGCGTGAACCAGCCTTCTTTTCCGCCGGCTAAAAGGTTCTTAAGCCGGATATTGGCGAACGTACCGCGCGCCATCACCAGATCATTGCCACGCCGCGAACCATACGAATTGAAATCGCGCGGTTGGACGAAGCGTTCCTGCAGGTACTGACCGGCCGGGCTATCGATGGCAATATTGCCGGCCGGCGAAATATGGTCGGTTGTGATCGAATCACCCAGCAATGCCAGCACACGCGCATCCTTGATTTCCTTGATGGGCGGAATATCCATGGTCAGACCCTGGAAGAAGGGTGGATGATGGATATATGTAGAAGCCTCATCCCATTGAAACAGATCGCCGCCTGATACCTGGATATCCTTCCATATTTTCGAGCCTTCGAAGACACTGGCATAACGATCCTCAAACATGCCCTTGTCCAGGCTGACCTCGACCAATTCAGCCACTTCCTGGTTGGATGGCCAGATATCCTTCAGATAAACCGGCCCATCCCGGCCAATGCCAAGCGGCTCGCTGGCCAGATCAATATTGACCGTACCTGCCAGTGCAAAGGCGACCACCAGAGGCGGGCTTGCCAGATAGTTGGCCTTCACCAGCGGATGCACGCGCCCTTCGAAATTACGGTTGCCGGAAATGACGGCCGCCGCAACCAGGTCGGACCCAGTGACGGCTTTGGCAACCTCGCCCGGAAGCGGTCCACTGTTGCCGATACAGGTGGTGCAGCCATAACCGACCACGTTGAAGCCCAGTTTGGCAAGCGGCTCCATCAAGTTGGCCTTCTTGAGATATTCTGTCACCACACGCGAGCCGGGCGCCAGGCTCGTCTTGACATAGGGCTTTACCTTCAGCCCTTTTTCGAAGGCCTTCTTCGCCAGCAAACCGGCTGCCACCATGACGGATGGGTTGGATGTGTTGGTGCAGGAAGTAATGGCCGCTATAACCACTGCGCCGTGCCCAATTTCATAGGCGCCGCCGTTGGTGCCAATTTTGCCAGTGCGCGCCAGGGCTTCGGGTGTAAGCTCATACCCGCGTTCTTTAACCGGTGCGGTGAGGGCTTTCTGGAAGACCGCTTTCATGTCGCTTAGCGCTACACGGTCTTGCGGGCGTTTCGGCCCGGCCAGGGAAGGCACTACGGAACCAAGGTCAAGTTCGAGCGTTTCTGTGTATTCCGGCTGGGGAGAATTTGCATCGTGGAAAAGACCCTGGGCACGACAATACGCTTCCGTCAATGCGATCAGCTCTTCCGGACGACCGGAAAGTCGCATGTAGTGCAATGTCTCAGCATCCACCGGGAAATAACCCATGGTCGCACCATATTCCGGGGACATGTTGGAAACGAGGGCGCGGTCGGGCAGGGACATGGCATCCAGACCGGGACCGAAGAACTCGACGAACTTATCCACGACGCCGTGTTTGCGTAGAATCTGCGTGACGGTCAACACCAGGTCGGTGGCAGTCACACCTTCCTTGAGCTTGCCGGAGAGCTTGAAACCAATGACGTCCGGCAAGAGCATATCCATCGGCTGACCGAGCATGACCGCCTCGGCTTCGATGCCACCCACCCCCCAGCCGACCACGCCCAGGCCGTTGATCATGGTAGTGTGCGAATCGGTGCCAACCACGGTATCGGGGAAGGCAAAACATTCGCCATCTACTTCCTTCGTCGAAACAACCTGGGCCAGGTATTCCAGATTGACCTGATGGACGATGCCGGTCATCGGTGGAACGACGCGGAAATTCGAGAATACTTTCTGCCCCCATTTAAGGAACTCATAGCGTTCATGGTTACGCTGGAACTCCATCTCGGTATTCCGCTGCAGGGCATCCGCGTTGGCAAAGAAATCCACCTGTATCGAGTGATCAATCACCAGGTCAACTGGAACCAGTGGATTGATCGATTTGGGATCGCCGCCCAGCCGGGCGATGGCAGTTCGCATGGCCGCCAGGTCAACCACCGCCGGGAGACCGGAGAAATCCTGCATGATGACACGGGATGGCAGGAAGGGAATACCAGGCCGCACGCCAGACGGCGTCCATCTGGCAATGTGCTCCACATCCTCCCAGGTTATTTCCTTTCCATTGCACTGACGAAGCGCCGCTTCAAGCAGGATACGGATAGAAAATGGCAGTTTAGCGAGTTTGAGCAAGCCGGCGTTTTCGAGCGCCTGGAGCTTGTAGATAACGTATTGCTTATTCCCAACCGTGAGAATATCACGGGATTTAAAGGTATCAGAGTACATGATCGCTCCTTTCTTTTGAGGTCCAACCTAACCAATAAGATAGAGTAAAAAAAGAACCGCATATTGAGTGTCGGTGCTCAATATGCGAACTCCTGCCAATTTATTAAAAAGTTTTAAATTAATTCCAATTTCAGTTCGTCAATAAGTTTACAACGTTCCTGTTCGGGCAGGAAGGCCGCCCGGGCAGCCGCCAGGATGCGTTCCTTAAGCCTGGATTGACTCATATCCATGTCTTCACAGACACGGTGATACTCATCCGTCAGGGTGATCTGGGAAATGGATGGATCGTCGCTACAGATGGTGACATTTATGCCCATTTGCAGCATTTTCATTAAAGGGTGGATCGTAGAGACTGGAGTAACCCCGGTCTGATAATTGCTGGTCACACAGACTTCAAAAGCGGTGCCGCGCTCGCACGCCAGCGCCATCGTTGCAGGATCTTCCACCACACGCACGCCATGGCCGATGCGATCGGCATTAAAAAGCAGGAAAGCTTCGCGGACATTGGCTGCACCGCCCCATTCTCCCGCATGAATAGTTATTTTAAGTCCGGATTGTTGGGCATAGCGGAAAACGGCTGCAAAGGGCTTGGCCGGGAATTCGGCCTCATTACCGGCCAGATCCAACCCCACCAGGCCGCGCTCGCGCCGGGCGATAGCCAGTTCGATCACCTGCTCGGCCAGTTCCACATCCTCGTGGCGGTTGATACTCACGATCAAACCTACACGCAGGCCAAATTCTTGGGCAGCTTTTTGGGCGCTTTCGCACACCCAATCCATTACATCGCCCAACTGGAAACGCTCGGCCCGGCTCAAGGCTACCGGTGTAAAGCGCAGCTCAAGGTAACGGATATTATCTTTAGCAGCATCCTCCACGGCCTCGCGCGTGACCCGGTGAATCACTTCCGGTGAGCGATAAAACTGCCTTAATGTGGCAAATTTCGAAAGAAAATTTTGGTAGGTGGATGGTTCGCTTTTCTGAACCTGCACCAGGTTACTCAGCGATCCAGTACTTATAGGAACGGTGATGCCCTGTGTCCGGGCAATTTCCAGCATTGTGCGCAGGCGCAGGGAACCCTCGAGATGACGGTGGAGTTCCACCTTGGGAAGCGTATAATAAAAATCCTTCAGATTATCCACTGCCTAATGCCTATGTCTTTTCCGCTTCTTATCGGTACTTTGCACCAGATTGGCTTTCTCCGAACTGGAAGAGGATTCTGCAACTCCAGCCGTTTCGACAAGCTCAGGGCGGTTGCCATCGCCCGACTCAGAACGGCGGGCCGTACCTGCGCCCATTTCGGTTTGTGAGGCGGATGGGCGTGGCTGGTACAGGAAGATCCGGCTGATAACGGCCGCACGGATATCGCCCAGCAATTCCTGGAACATCTCTGAAGCCTGACTTTTATATTTTACCAGCGGATCTGATTGGGCATAAGCCTCCAGCCCGACCGAAACGCGCAGGGCTTCCACGCGCGTAAGGTAATCCACCCACAGTTCCGTTATGGCCCCGAGCAAAACCTGCCGGTAAATCTGCGTCTGGACGACATGACCTAATTCTTCATTCTGGATCGCAGGGGCATTTTCTCCCAGCCGGACACGTTCGCTTTCGCCAAAGGCGCGTCGTTGCGCCTGCTGGGCCTTTTGCAGGTGATCCAGAACGTCTTCTTCCAATGCCTGGTTGTCGGAATTTCGCAGCATCTCTCCGGCCAGGTAGACATAATGCAGGCGGGTGAAAACCTGCCTTACCTGGCGATGGGTTTTGGCATCGAAGAATGTACTGGTACCCTGGGCCAGCAAACCAAGCAAGCGCAGCCTGGCCTGGTCATCAAATTCTGACAGGCGCTCCAGGGCGGATTCAAGGTCACGCGGAATTTGCCCGGCGGGTCCGAGCAGTTTCTCGCGGCGGACAGCCAGCGCCTGGTGGACATGTTCTTCCACCTGTTTGGCCACATCGTCCCATTCGAGTTCCTGCAATTCCACCAGGTCCAACCCGAGCGGCTCGCCGAGGCGGAACTCGATGGTATTGGCCAGGCGCGCGATCGTGGTGGAAGTAACGAACGCTTCCACCTGGGCGCGCAGGTCATCGGCCAGATCTTTCGGGTCTTCCAACAAGTGCGCCAACTGGTCCGGATCCAGCTTGAAAGGTACGCGCACCAGCCCAGACAGCTCATCCAAAATGACGTTCGGGCGGCGGGTCTCGGCTTCCTGGTTGTCGGACAGGCCGTCCAGGCAGGTGTCGAGCGAATCGGTTCGATCATCCAGCTGGCTTTGCAGGTCCAGGCCAGCTCGGTCGATCTGGTCCAGGGTGGCGGTCAGAAAGTGATCCTGGTCGGCCTGGATGGCGCGCTCTGCCAGATCAAGCAAAGCCTTCGAGAGGGTTTGCGGCGATTCCGCCGAAGCTGCACCCGCAGCCGAATTGAGTTCATCCAGCAAGAGTTTATAGGTGAAAGGCGGGAAGATGCCGTCCGGTGAATTAAAGGCCGGCTGAACCTGTTCCAGCCAGGCCAGCAAGCGCCAGTACTCGCCGCTTTCGTGCGCTTCGTTGACCCGGCGCGTGACTTCCTGAGCCAGTAATTCGTTTACATCTTCAACCAGGTCTTCCTTCTCGAAGACGCGGTCGCGCTGGGAGTAAATGCGCTGGCGCTGGGCATTCAGCACATCATCGTATTCCAGGGTGTGTTTGCGGATATCAAAATTGGAACCTTCCACACGGGTCTGCGATTGTTCGATCATATTGCTGACCAGGCGGGCCTGGAGCGGATAATCTTCGTCAATGCTGAACCGTTCCATCACATTCTTAACCTGGTCGCCGCCGAACATGCGCATCAGATCATCTTCAAGGGACAGGAAGAAGCGGGACGAACCCGGGTCACCCTGGCGGGCAGCCCGGCCGCGCAACTGGTTATCGATCCGGCGGGCTTCATGACGCTCGGAGCCGATAATGTGCAAGCCGCCAAGTTCACGCACGCGCTCCATTTCTTCGAAAAAGTTCAGGAAATATTTGGCTTCGGTCTCGTAGATGCCGTAAAGCGCCGGATCTACTTTTTGCAGGGCTTCCCGGCGCTCCTGCAGAGGCATATCATAGGGATCCTTGTAACCGGCTTTACGCAGGATACGATTGACGCCGCTCAGGATCTCTTCGGCCAGGTCGCCGCCCAGCTTAATATCGACTCCACGGCCGGCCATATTGGTCGCAATGGTTACGGCGCCAAAAGCGCCGGCCCCGGCGATGATCATAGACTCTTCGGTATGCTTGCGGGCATTCAATACCTGATGCGGAACGCCGGCCTGCAGCACCGTCTTCAGCCGGGCTTCGTCCGATTCGCCCAGCTTCAAAATTTCCAGCAAACTTGCCAGGTTGGCCGCATCTTCAGGGTTAAGCGAGAGGCCCAAATCCTTGGCCATCGGGCGCAAGTCTTCGGGACGCAGCTGGTCGATGGGTTTATTAAGCGGCTGTAGTTCGGGTATTTTCCGCCCATCTTCAAAGCGGTCGTTCTTTTCCAACCAGACGGCACGGATGAGCAATACTTGCAATAAACGGCGAATGGGTTCGGCCCGCAGGCGGTTGGAAAGGCGTTCCGACCCTTCCACAGAGGTGGTGCCGACCAGCATGGGACGACCCTGGACGTGATTGAAGACGATCTCCCGAACAATCGCACGCAACTTGGCTTCGGCCGTCCGATAAATGACGTCCGGGTAATCCTTACGGCGCCACAGGTAGACCTGTTTTTGTGGATCGTCCGCACGCGTAAAATAGGAGTAATCAAAGCCGTCTTCATCTTTGGCTTTTACTTCGACCAGGGCTGCATTGGCGCCAAACGCCTGGTATTCCAGGTTGGTCGGGATGGGCAGAACAGGCAGCTTATAGATCTTGTCGAACTCTTCCGCTTCGGTCAGAGCTGTGCCAGTCATGCCCGCCAGCTTTTTATACATGCGGAAATAGTTCTGCAGGGTGATGGTGGCATAGGTGACGTTCTCCGGTTCGACCTTGACGCCTTCCTTGGCTTCGATGGCCTGGTGTAACCCATCCGACCAGCGCCGCCCGGGCATCAACCGACCGGTGAACTCATCCACGATGATAACCTTGCCACCCTGAACCAGGTAATCTTTATTGCGTTTGAAGAGGTGCTGGGCGCGCAGGGCCTGCTCCAGAAAGCCCAGCAGATGGGCCTGTTCGGGGGTGACATCTTCGGGGCGATCAGGGTCGCGCAAAGGCTGGCCAAGCAACTGCTCCACGTGGACGGTGCCGATCTCGGTCAGGGAGACGCTGCGGTCCTTCTCGCTGACCTCGTAATCTTCCACTTTCAACTGGCGCACCAGGATGGCCATTTTGCCATACCATTCGATATCACCGGAAGCGGGACCGGAGATGATCAGCGGGGTGCGGGCCTCATCGATCAGAACGTTATCCACCTCATCCACAATGGCATAATGATGGCCACGCTGGACTTTATCCTCCAGGCGGTTGACCATGTTATCGCGCAAATAATCAAAACCGTACTCGGCATTGGTGCCATAGGTAATATCGGCTTTATAGGCTTCCACCCGCTCCACCAGGCGCATCTGGTGCTGGTCCTCGCGTGGGAACTCACGAGACGGATCGTACAGGAAGGCCTTCTTACCGTTTTCGGTGGCAGCCGCCATTTGCAGGATGCCAACGCTCAGGCCGAGAAAGTCGTAGATCTCACCCATCCAGCGGGCATCCCGGCGGGCCAGGTAATCATTAACCGTCACCAGATGGACGCCCCGACCGGTTAGCGCATTCAGGTAAAGCGGCAAGGTGGCGACCAGGGTTTTCCCTTCGCCGGTGCGCATCTCGGAGATCTTGCCCTGGTGCAGTACCAGCCCGCCGATCAACTGCACATCATAAGGACGCTGGCCGATGGTGCGCTTGGAAGCCTCCCGCACCGTGGCAAAGGCTTCTGGCAGGAGTTCATCCAGCACTTCCTGCTCGACTCTGCGGCGTTCCTCATCATCATCAAACTCAATGCCCTTCAACTCATTGGCCAGCCGCTGGCGGAACTCGTCCGTTTTGTTACGCAAGGCTTCATCACTGAGAGCCTCGAATTCAGGCTCCAGGTCATTGATTTGGTCCACGATATAGGTGGTCTTTTCGATTTCGCGTTTGTTGGGGTCACCCCCAAAGGCTTTGACGAATTTCTGAAGCATGGAAAACTGTACCTTTCGGGGGCATTATAGCATGGGCACGGATGGCTGGCTATTAGAGCGATATAAGAAAAAGTGCTCCGCAGTCGCCGGGGCACTTTGAACTGATTTACAATTATAGGAGCCGCATTTTGAGCACATGCGCTCAAGTTGCGAACTCCAACAGGATTTTCGGAGATTCTAATACTGGCAGGCCGAAACGGTGATAAAAACGGGAGCGGTTGAACCGACCGCATTGAGAGCCTCCAGTTCGTACACCAGATTCCCATTTATTGGCGCGTTATAGTCGATATAGGTTGATTCCGCCGCTGCGAGTTTGGCAAGTGAAACGCCATTCCGGTACAAGTGATACCCCGTGGCTCCATCCACCGCCGCCCAGGATAAGGTCACATCCATGGATTTCGTGTTTCCGCCTGTATGACAGCTATACGTATATGTAAACAAGGATGGTGATGGCAGGACGGGCTGTGCTAGGACTACGGGGGCCTGCTCCACTGGTCCCACCAGGCTGGTGCCCGGTGCGCCCACCCAGCACGTGACGGCCCCGCCAAATACCTGGACCAGCCACCAGGTGTTCAAGTTGTTGCGTCCAATAACGTTATAAGCAGTCCCGCCAACCAGGGATGAGACTGCGTCATAATTCGTTCCCGGGCCTCTGCGGCAGTAAGCGTTCACGCTGGGAATCACCTGCGCTGTGGGCTGGGCAGTGGGAGTAGCTATCGCAACGATCGCGGGAGTGGAAGAAACCGTCGGGATGGGTGATTCCGTTGCAAGCGGAGCGGCGGTAGCCGTAGCGGCGGGCACCATAGGGGCCGGCGTAGCCGTCCAGGTGGGTGCTGGCGGAACGGTGGCAGCCGTATTACAGGCAGATAGAACAAAGGCAACCCCCAGGGTAATTCCCACCAATTTAATAAACACCTTCCTAGTAACCATAATCCACACTCTCTCCCTGTTTAAAAACATACAAATCTTCTTTCATCGTAACATACAGCAAAATCGAGGTCAATAAATCTTCCCCGCGTTCATAGAATTTTCTTACGTGCCCGATGGTTTCATTTCATCAGGTTTTTATTCAAAAAGTTCAGGATGATCTGGTTGATTTCATTCGCCGAGGGCGACATCATATTCCCATTCCAGCTCGTCAGACCGTGGGTGGCGTTCTGAACCATGACCAGTTGGGAAGGAACGCCGGCAGCCTTTAATCTGGCATCCAGGGTCTGGGCCTGATCCGGCGGGGCATAGCCATCTTTGTCGCCGTGGATGATCAGGAAAGGCGGGTCATCCGGCGTGATGTAGGTAACCGGGCTGGCAGCCAAATTGATCTTGGAATCCGTGCCAGGAAAATCCCCAAAGGCATAATAAATGGCCATTTGCATGCTGTCGTAGATGCTGCGGGTGAAATCCGAGAAGACCGCTTCCGCCACCACGGCCTGCACGCGGCTGGATTGGTCCAGGAACTCGCCCACATCCCAACCGGAACTTTTATCGGATGTACCGAGCAGGGCCACCAGCTGCCCACCCGCGCTGGCGCCCAGCGCGCCGATGCGGTTGGGATCCAGGTTATATTCAACGGCGTGCGCCCGCAGGGAACGTACGGCGCATTTCACATCCTCGATCATGGCCGGGAACTTGACGTTGTAGGCCGCCAGGCGGTAATTGACCGAGACCACCAGGTAGCCCTGCGCATTCAGAAATTTCCAACCGGCACCTTCGGCTTTATCGCCCTGGCTCCAGCCGCCCCCGTGCACGTATAAGAATACCGGCCAGGGTCCACCCGAGATAGGAAAGTACAGATCCATTTTTTGGGGAAGACCATCCATGGTGCAGTAGGTCACATCCGTAAGTGTCTGGCCGTATTTGCCAAAGGGAGTGGGCGAAGGGAAAGGCGACGGGCTGGCCGTGGGGGATGGCGCGGGCGTGGCGGCCGGCGCGCAGGCTGAAAGAAGTAGAGCCAGGATAGGCAGCAAGAATATTCTTGGTTTCATGTAATTTACTTCGGGGATAGAATCCTTGGACAATTACAAGGCTTTTTCTAAAAAAATATTCAAGAGTGGTTTCGCCCTGGGGGACGAAAACTCTTATCGCAGGATTCCAACATCTCCTGATGTTGAAGAGTCCGAAGTCTCCCCTACAGGGACAATGTGGAGACTTCGGACTCAGCTTGCTATTTCACATCAGCTTTTTGGTTCTGCAGCAGTACTATGCCTTTCGCACCGGGTTGCTCAACCTGCACAGACCTTCAATCTCGGCCACCACTTCATCGCCATCCTTGAGCGGACCGACCCCGGCCGGGGTGCCGGTAAAGATCAGGTCACCCGGTTCGAGCGTCATCACCGCTGAAATGAAGGCGATCAGCATGCTGACATTGAAGACCATATCGCGTGTGGAGGCCATCTGGCGCGGCTGGCCGCTGACCCGGCAGGTAATGATCGCGTCGGACGGGTCGAACTCGGTGTCGACCCACGGGCCAAAGGGACAGAATGTGTCGAAGCCCTTGGCGCGCGTCCACTGGCCATCGCTGCGCTGCAGGTCACGCGCGGTAACGTCATTCCCGACCGTATACCCGTAAATATAATCCTGGGCGTGCTCGACGGTGACGTTGCGGGTGCGCTTCCCAATGACGACCACCAATTCGGCCTCGTGTTCCACCTGCTGGGATTGCGCTGGCAGGATGATCGCGTCGCCTGGATTAAGGATGGAAGAGGGCGGCTTCATGAAGAGCAGCGGCACCTTGGGGACCTCAACATCATGTTCCTTGGCATGTTCGGCATAATTGCGCCCGATACAGACGATCTTGGAAGGCTGGATCGGGGCAAGCAGGCGAACGGATTCCAGCGGCAGCACTACTTCCTGCCGGCGGTACTCGCCGTAAATATCCCCGGTGATCGGCCCGACTTTATTCTCGAGCAGCCAGCCATATGTTGGGGCTTCGGTTTTATACTGATAACGGACGGTGCGCATAAGGGCCTCCAAAAAATGAACTGTAGATAAAAGTGTAACACAGTTGCCAAATTATCGGTATAATGGACGGCGCCGGGCGCATAGCTCAGTTGGTTAGAGCGTCTCTCTTACACAGAGAAGGTCAGGGGTTCGAGTCCCTTTGCGCCCACTAGAATCTACCCGTCGAGAGGCGGGTTTTCTAATTAAGGTCAGGGGTCCCCATTGGGGATGATATTCGAGTCCCTTTGCACCCACTAGAATTTACCCGTCGAGAGGCGGGTTTTCTATTTTAGGTCAGGGGTCCCCATTGAGGATGATATTCGAGTCCCTTTGCACCCACAGGATTAACGGCATCAGGGCGGTTTTTCTATATTATAAAAACCTGACCAAAAATTAAATGTTCGTAATTTGAGAGCGTGCGGCTTCGCCCACGCTCTCAAATTACGGTTCTTACATAACTTTCTTAAATAGTTCCCAATGGGGGAACTGACGGTAGCCTGTCCCTGCTTGCGTTTATAATAACGGTGAGAACCCATGCATACGCTTGATTATTTTGCGCCCTTCACCTATTTCTTCAAATCCAAAGGCTGGCTCAGGAAATTTATCATTGCCAGCCTGCTGACCTATACCCTGATCGGCGCGGCGCCCATACTTGGCTGGATGATTGGCATCGTCCAGCGGGTTGGCCGGACGGAAGAACCAGAGGTACCGGAACTTGCGGATTGGAAAAGCTTATGGAGGCTGGGCGGTCAGTTTACCGGCGTGAATACGCTCTGGTTGCTGCCGGTGTTGCTGGCAGCCATCCTGCTGTACCTGCCGGCGATCTTTGTCCATGTCATCCCGCCCGGAATGATGCTGACTGTCTATGGCGCGGTTCTGATTGGCGTGCTGGTATTTCTGCTAATCTATTCGGTGGTCTACGCTTTTTTCTTCCCGGCCATGCAGGTGCTGCTGGCACAGGGCAACTCCACCTGGCAATCGGCAGACCCACGCCGGTTGTGGCAGCCCATCCGGGCACATTTTATCGCTTACCTGATGGTTTTCCTGATCGTCGGGCTGGCGCTGTTCAATATCGTGCTGGGACTGGCAGCGGTAACCGCCTTCGTGCTGTTGCCCCCGCTACTGGTTTATGCCGGGCTGGTCAGCGCACATTATGCAGGGCAGTTGGCGCGGCTGGCCTCAATTAATTAACTCTGGCTCAGGGCTTGACTCGGCCTCGCCGGCCAACTTGAGGATGCGCTGGCGGGTCTCGCCCACGATCCAGAGACCGGTCGTACCAAGCCGGTCCACGTAGGGGGCAATGCTTTCAGTCAGCCCACGCCTCTTGGCTTCAAGCAGGATCTTCAAGGTGCCCCAGTACTCGATTCCCACCAGGCTGGCCGCTTTCCGGCCGATCGGTTCATCCAGCAGAACAATGCAATCCCGGTTCTCAAAAGCCAGTGACATGGCCGCCACTTCGCCGGAACTCAGGTCCAGCGACACCCAGGCGCCAGGGATGGTCACCTGGGGATCGGCATATTGCACCCAGGGCAGGTTGAACGGGCTGGGGACATCATAGCCGCCGAAGCGGGCCTCCAGCAGATCATCCAGCACCACCGACGGCATCCAGACCTCGTCGAACAATTCCGGCAGCCAATCCAGCGCCCCGATCCGGTAAAGAAAAACGATAGGCGAGATGCTACAGGTGGCTCGGGTCACGCGGATTTTCCAACTCGCTCAGCTCGGCTTGCAGCGGAAAGACCTTATAAAACCCCAGATTGAGCAGGAATTCGACATGCGGCAGGCCGGCCAGCCGGGCGGCCCGTTCCGAAGACAGTCTACCGGCCCCGTAGAGTTTGGCCGCCAGCATGATGCGGATTTCCCCCCAGATAGGCGCATCGATCTTGACCAGAGGCTCTTTCTCAAAAGTCTCGGTGATATCCGGATACCTGCGCCTGAGAGCGCCGGTCACTTTCCCGCCTGGTTTTTTATCCATTGCTCCCGCTTTTCTCCAGCAAGTCCATATAGGCGCTTTCCAGCAGGTCCTCTTTCCGGACTCCCAGGCGGACCATCAGGTCCTCGGCAATGGCCTGGCCATCAGCGTCGCTCTGGTCCGCACGCAGGACAACTTCCAGTTCCATGAACTGGCCCAGACCCTCCACATCGTCCAGGTGGATGCGGGTTTGCCCGGCCAGGTAGAGATAGCGCGTCTTGCGGACAATGCCGCGTACACCCAGTGCCATTTGCAGCGTTGCCTGCAGGCCCTGCGGGTCACGCGTGGCGTAGATGTGGTAGTTGGAGCGTTTGGGGCCTTCCTGGTCGGGGCGTTCGTAGTAGACCAGCTGGGCCTGGTCGGGTTGCAGCAGGCGCAGTTTCAGGCGGCCTTTGGGTGTATGGAAGAAGGTGTCTTCCTGCGGGATGATCTGGACAGGCGTATCGCTCAATGCTTCGGCGCGTGCGCGCAGGTCAGCCAGGTCATGTATGCGCGCTTTGATCTCGATGTTGGTGGGCATGGAATCAATTTTACACTGGTTGGGTGAAAACGGCACGCACGCTTTTGAGTTTATCCGAAAATTATGGGAGCGTGGTTTCGCAGTTCAGGAAGGTGACATTGCCCCCGCCTCCGATACAGATATCCGTGCCATCATCACCATCAATAATATCATTGCCGCCTCCGCCAACAATGCAGTCATCCCCGCCCAGGCCATCGATGACGTCATCCCCGGAACTGCCAAAGATCAGGTCATTGCCGGAGGTGCCGGTGATCGTCCCCGAACCGTGGATGACGTTGGTCAAATTCAGCGCCGCGCAGGCGGCCGGTTTGAGGTCATTGGCGTTGACCGAAACGGACTGAAACCCGATGTTGGAGGGGGCAATCGAGTTGGCCGCCGTAAAAGCACTAGCCACGCTGGCCACAATCAGCCCCAACAAGACAACCAGGGCAATCCTAAATACAATCACGGGTTTCAGTTTCAACATGGTTGCTCCCGATCTCAGCCTGGAATGGCAGTACGGTCCTGGCCGGTCATATACCGGTAAGTCTTTCCTTCCACCTGGACCAAGTAATAATGTACATCCTCATGGGTCAGGTGCATGATCATGGCATTCTGGCGTTCCGCCAACTTGGCGAGATCGTCGATGCTGGTTACATCAATGACGGGCGACAGGGATTCCAGGCCCTGTTCATACACACCTATCAGCAGGTTGGAATACTTGAGACGGATGATGCTTTCCTCGCTGCGGCGGGAGACAGAATAAGAATATATTCCCAGCGCCAGCAAACCGGCCAGCGTGCTTCCCAGGCCGATCAGTGCAACCAAGCGTATTTTTCCAACCGTGGGTTTTAACCCAAATAATGGGAATATGTTATCCACCATGGTTGAATTCGGAGCAGTCCCGGGTTGAACCGTTTGCAGGGGGTTGGTTTGGGATGAATTCCCTGAGAGGAAAAGGCGCAGGCCATCGAAACCAAAGGCCAGGCGTGGATCAAATGTGTCGGTGAAGGCCTGCCCGGAAATTTTTCCGCCTACCGAAACATGCGCAATGATGGCAAGCGTATAGGAGTCGAGACGGACTCCGGTTGCCTGTTCCACCGCATTCACCAGGGTTGCCACCTTGCATAGGTCAAGAGTGGTCTTGATTGTGCTGGTATTTCCGTTAAATTTAGTGTCTGTGGTAAGCGGGATGGTACGCTGCCAGCCGCTTTGTGAATCCTGCACCATGGCATAGATTTTCTGTGTGCCTGAAATATTTTTCAATTGCGCGCCCTGAAGAGTGTAGGCGAACGCCAGGTTGAGATCACAAGTTAGTTTCGTAAAAACCGGTTCGCCGGAGACCGCCGCGCCGGTATCGTACACGGTGGCTGTGCCGGCAGCCGAGTAGGCAAAAATACCGGTTTGTTGATATGGGATAGCATCCGCTTTTATCATAGCCGGACGGCTGAGCGTAAAAATGGCCAGGACCAGGAAGCCCAAGGCCAGAACCCCGAACAAATAAAGTGAAACTTCGAATCCGGCCAGGTTCCCGGCAATATTCTTGCTCTTTCTGTTCTTGTTGGGTTTTTGTGTAATCGTCGTCACCATAAAAAAACCTCCGAGCAAGCTGGCTGCGAGCGCCATATTGCGCGGCGTCCGAATAAATAGTATTGCCGCGCCAAATTTCGGCAGGTGAAGCCACATTTTGCCGAGAATTTCCGCGCTGGTGGGCTGGTATGCATCCATCCATGCATTATTGTCGCCCTTGATCACAAAATGAGCTCCCTTCAATCCAATGATGCGGTGGATAATATCGGCGTTCATTAAGGGATCATGGTAAGTGACCACATCGCCAACCTGGTATTCAGGTTCCTGGCGGATGAGTACCAGGTCGCCCGTGTGAAAGTTCGGCAGCATGCTGATGCCATTCACCAGCACATAGGATACCTGTCCACCTAATTTGACCGGTGCAAAGAGCATCCAGATGATTACCAGGGCGATAACCATCAGGATGTTGCTGATCGCGTCTCGCAAGTGCCGGGATTTTCCCATAAAGGTATTGTATATCCATTCATGTTGGGTAGACAGTCCATTGCAGAAACTGGTATTTTGGTTATTTATAAGATAAGGCCTGCCAGGCGCAGGCCTTATCTCTTACATTAGCTGATCTTATTACCCGGCTGCTTTTTAATGGAGCAGTGCGTTGTCATCTGCGGTACTGCTGGCTACAATGTTCAAAGCGGTCACAAGTTCGACTGTCGGGAGGATAGTAGGAGTGCATGTTGCTTTCGTGACTAATGTGGTGGTACCAGTGGTGACGACACCGCACGTAGTCCAAGGCCCTGAAACCGCAGTCTGGAGGTAGACAGTCACGGCTTCAGGATCACCGGGCGTGGTTGGTGCAATATTGAACGTGATATTAGCAACGGTAGTGGGGTCAGCTGCTTTCAGGTTGTATTGGATGTTGCTGACCGTATAGCCTGAAATCACTTTGGCCGTATAACCAGCGGCGCTTGGTGCTACAGTGTTGCCGGCTGCGAAGCCATAGGCGGCTCCGGCCAGGGCAAGAACAGCGACAAAAACGAGCAAGACTTTGATATTACGAGACATGGCTTTCTCCTTTTTTGCGTCCCCGACTTCCGCCGGTTCCGCACTAGTGAAACAAAAACTGAAATTGGAGCAGCCATCCAATAAAAAATTGGCTTTCGAAGTGCAAAGCCAAAAAATCATCGGAAAACATATTATGATCTTCGGCAACCTGGCTGTCTTAGTCTTTGGAAAGACTTTAGATCCATGGCTTTGCGTCGCCGGCTTTCACCGGTTTTGCCTTTATCGGATGCTGTTTTGTAGCCATAGTTTAGCACTACATAGAGTTAATACCCTTGCAACATAATAGCATTATCGCGCCGCGGCACAAACATTTATGCAAACTGATCGGCATATGCGCTGGATTGACCGCATAAGGAACAGAAAAAAGAAATCATCAAGAATTTACAAACATTTTACAGGCCGGTAAAACACGGGTGGTAAACTCTAAGAGGTAGGAGAGTTCATATGAAAATAAACGGCCGAAATAAGTTGATAGGTCTCGCGAGCATGCTGGCATTGCTCTTCATAGCCTGTTCTTTTTCCAGCGCGCCCATACCTTCCGGTACTTTGCCAATCGGCACTTTATCTTCCGGTACATTACCATCCACACAAGTTACCGTCGCAACCCAGACCGCGCCGGTGCTTGCCCCGGATTCCTCGACAGCCCCGGCCGGAGCCCGGCCGTTGACCCTGACCCCATATGGCGCCAGCCGGCAACTGCCGGCAAATATCCTGGGCGGCTCGGTCGAAGCCATGATCGAGCAGCTGCTGGACAATCCCCAAAAGATTGCTGCCATCCAGCAGACCGCCCCGGGGGTGATCCGCTTCCCGGGCGGCTCGCAAAGCAACTATTACAACTGGCAGACCGGCCTGCTGGATTTCAATCCGCTGCCCAACAGCAGCGCCTACTATAAGTTCTGGGCCGGGGTGGCGCCGAAGATCGCCCGAGCTTTTCCGAACGGCGTCCACATGGAACAGTACCAGAGCATGGCGACGCAGATCGGCGCGGACGTGATCCTGGTGCCCAACCTGGAGACCTCCTCGGTCAGCCAGCAGGCGGCCTGGTTCACACAACTGGCTGCCGGGCACGCCCTGCCCAAGACCATCGAACTGGGCAACGAATTCTACATTGCCATGGCCGGCGATCCGAATGTGATGCGCATCTGGCCGGATGAGCCGACCAGCCTGGCGGTGATGAAACAATACGAACAGGCCCTGCAGCCGATCGTGGGAACGGGCGCCAAATTCGCAGTGCAGAGCGCCGGCGCGGCCTTTACCATCCCGCCGACCGCCACTTCCAAGTTCCAGCAGCGCCTGCTGGCCTGGGACCAGGCGCTGGCCCCGGCCGACTGGTTCCAGGCGGTCACCGTCCACCTGTACCCCGACCCAGCCCAGATGATCCAGCAGGCCGGCAACCCGGGGCCGGCGCGGCAATTCCAGCTCTTCATGGGCAAGGCGGACGCCGGTGTGGACAGGGCACTGGGTGACCTGGCCAGACGGATGCCCGGCAAGGAGATCTGGATCACCGAGTGGAGCCCGCGCGGCGGGAATTTCGCCAACACCTTCGGGCAGCCGGACCTGGTGCCGCCGCAGATGAATGCCCAGCTGGTGGCACGCGAGACCCTGGCATTCCTGCGCCAGCCGGCAGTGACCCGAGCGCTGTATTTCACGCTCAACGCCGACAGCACCAGCGTCTTCCGGGCGTATGTGCAGGATTCCGCCGGGAATTACCTGCCCATGCCGGCCACCCTGGTGCTGCAATGGTTCGACCAGGCCGCCAACGACAACAGCACCTTCCAGCGCCTGGTCGATAATACCGGCCAGCCGGTCAGCGGACTGGGCGAATTCTCCGAAAGTTACAACCCGGTCGAAGGCGGGCTGTTCAATTCCGCTAAAAACACCACCTTGATCATCCAGAATGCTTCATCCGAGACACGCTGGTTTGATCCCGCCACGCTTGGCCAGAAGACTGCCCCGACCAGCGTGGAACTGCTGGTGGCGGATAACTTCACCAGCACAGCGCATGACCCGGCCCAGGTGCAGAACCTGGATCCACACGCCCCGATCCTGATCCCGCCGTTCAGCGTCGTGCGCGTGCTCTGGGCTACGCCGTAACTGCTGGTTATAAAAATAGATTCAAACACGGAGGTCGTCAAGGAATAAAAGATTTTTTCCTTGTACCCCTTCGTATCCTTGGCCCCGTGGGATGTTTCGCGAAAGTGAAAAATAATTTACTGAAAGGAGTATTGGTATGTCTCGAAAAATTATAACGGTATTCATGGTCGTGGCTATCCTGCTGATGAGCTGTGCGCTTCCGGCGCAGATCATGAGTGCGGTGGCTCCCACCAACACGTCCGGTGGCATTGCGACTGCCACGTCCGCACCAGCTTCCACGGCCACAGCCGCGCCAACCGATACAGCCGCCAGCGCACCGACGGGCAGCGATCTGCTCAACCAGGCGCGCACCAAGATCAAGCACATCGTCGTGGTCATGCAGGAGAACCGCTCCTTCGACACCTATTTTGGCACCTATCCGGGTGCAAACGGTTTCCCGGTCCAGAACGGACAGTTCACAGTGTGCGTGAATGACCCGCGCACTGGCAAGTGTGTCTATCCCTATCACGATGCCTCGAATAAGAACCTGGGCGGCCCGCACGGCCAGGCCAACGCCACCGCTGACATCGACAGCGGCAAGATGGATGGCTTCATCGCCCAGGCCGAGAACGGCAAGGCCAACTGCCAGGCCACCTTTAACCCGGATTGCGGCGGCACATCCTCTACCGACGTGATGGGCTACCACGATGCCCGGGAGATCCCCAATTACTGGACGTATGCCGAGAACTTCGTGCTGCAGGACCGCCTGTTCGAGCCGAACGCCTCCTGGAGCCTGCCGCAACATCTCTTCATGGTCTCCGAATGGTCGGCCAAATGCAGCATCGCTGGCGACCCAATGAGCTGTGTCAACGCGCTGCAATCCCCGCAGAGCCCGCCGGACTTCCAGCCCAAACTCAACCCGACCAACCCCGATTACGCCTGGACCGACCTGACCTACCTGCTCTTCAAAAATAACGTCAGCTGGAAATACTATGTACAGACCGGCACCCAGCCGGACTGCGCCGACGATGAAGCCGATTGCCCGCCGGTGCATCAGGACGCGAAAACCCCCGGCATCTGGAACCCGCTGCCTTTCTTCGATACCGTCAAGCAGGACGGCCAATTGCAGAACATCACGAACGTGACGGATTTCTACAAGGACGCCCACGCCGGCACGCTGCCCGCCATCAGCTGGATCACCCCGAGCGGCGCCAACAGCGAGCATCCACCCGCGCTGGTCAGCGATGGTCAGGCCTGGACGACCAGCCTGATCAATGCAGTCATGCAGGGACCGGACTGGGATAGCACGGTCATCTTCCTGTCCTGGGATGATTGGGGCGGCTTCTACGACCACGTGGTGCCACCGCAAGTGGACCAAAACGGCTACGGATTGCGCGTGCCGGGCATGGTGATCAGCCCGTACGCCAAAAAAGGCTTCATCGACCACCAGACCCTCAGCCAGGATGCTTATGTCAAGTTGATGGAAGATCTGTTCCTGGGCGGCCAGCGCATCGACCCGGCCACGGATGGGCGGCCTGACCCACGCCCGGATGTGCGGGAAAATATGCCGCAGCTGGGCGACCTGATCCTGGATTTCAACTTTAACCAACCGCCCCGCCCGCCGCTGGTGCTGCCAACCAACCCTCCGCCAGGCCCGGCATCTACTCCATAAGGCCAGGGCAAGCGAAAAATAGGGGCGGACACCCCCTTTCGAGGGTAGGCCAGGTCCGCCCCTACGGTGAAATAAAATCGTAACTCGAAATTTATGCTGCGTCTTCAACACGGGCGACATAAATGTCACCCCACGGGAATTTCATTCTTCGGGGTGAGAGCCGTTCATGCCATCCGAAATAAAAAGCATCGGACTTCGAAGTCTCCCTTACAGGGATGATGTTGAGGCTTCGGAGTCCGTATGACACAAAGTACACAAAGGTTTTTCCCTTGTGTACTTTGTGTACTTTGTGTCCGTTGTGGTGAGGTCTTTTTTCTTCCGGCCCATCCAGCTAAGGCGAGACCACTGACCAGGTGGCCTGGGCGGTCTTCTTATTGGGGCTCGTGACCAGCACCATGATCTTGAAATTAGCACCGCAGTCGGTGTTGTATGCTCCGCCCGGGTCGAAGGTCTGGGTGTCGGCGCCGGCGAACGTCAGGGTGGCGTCGTTGGTTTTATTGCGCAGGGTCCCGTCACCATTGTAGATTTCCAGGTGATAGATCACCGTCGCCGGGCCATTGGTGGTGACGGAGACCTTAAAGTTGGTGGGGTTCGGGCCGCCACACGTGCCGTGCACCACCGCAGGAGTGTTTACGCTCACGCTGGTAACCAGGCCGGTAGGGGCAGGTACGATGGGAACAGCCGAAAGGTTCCCAGTGGCGGTTGTCACGGAGCTGGCCACCCAGCATTTGGTGCCGGGCGACCACGGGTTATCGATCTGCCACCAGCTCTGGTCGGGGATCGTGCCCAGGATCGGCACTGCCGGCCCGACCATCAGTGCGCCCACCGCCGAGTAATTTGTCCCGGGACCATAACGGCAGTTGGCGTTGACCGAGGTGGCCGAGACCATGGGCATACCGAGCGTGGCTGTGATGGCCGGCGTGGCAGTGGCAGTGGGGGTAACCGGGGTGAGAGTGAAGGTGTCGGTAGGGAGCAGTCCCGTCGTGGCAGTCGCACCGGAAACGGCAGTGGAGACAGCGGTACCAGTGGAGTCCGGCGCCATATCCATGCTGAAGGCGGTCGGCAGGGCCGGGTCCGAAGCCACCGGAACCGGATAACCGAGGCTGGGGATGGAACCCGAGAAATGCCAGCCAGATTTGGTGACCGTAACCTGGCAGCTTCCGGCTGGTAAATTATTGAAATTAAAACTCCCATCGGCCGCTGTGACCTGGGTCAGCACTGCGCCACAGCCGGCCAGTGAGACCTGCACCCCGGCCAGGGGGCCTTCGCCAGGATCAATCACGCCATTGCCGTTGGTATCGCTGTAAACCACTCCCTTGACCACCCCGCCGCTACCCGGGGCCGGTGCCGGTGTGGATGCGCCCGGCAGACTGCAGGCCATCTGCACCAGCGCCAGCAGCGTTGCTGCCAGAAGAAGTTTAAATAAGGCCGTATTTTTATTCATCTCTACCTCGCTTTCATCGAAATCCTATTTTAAGGATATCTCGAAGTGGTAGAAATTGCTATCGGCCTTAAGTCTCGCTCCAGTGCTTCATTTACCCAGGGTCTTCAACTTCTCGGCAATCGCTTTGAAAGCGGCCGGCATATCGCTATTCTTATCAGGCGGGATAAACGGGGAGGTCTTCATGAAAGAAAGCGCATAGGCCTGGATGGGTTGCTCGCTGCCTTTCATCGACAGGCTGCCGGCTTTTTCCAGCACGTATTTATTATGAATGGCCTGCGCGGTGGCTGCCCCCACGAAGATGCGGTTGGGCAGGGCATACTCCTGCATACGATAGGTGATCTTGATCAGGTTCCCCAGGACATTAAACTCGGCCCGTTCCTGGGCGCCGACATACCCGACCATGGCCTTGCCGGTGTTGATGGCGACACCGACAACCGCGGGCCGGTCAGGCTCGGGCGGGTCGGAGCGTTTGATGAAATCAATGATCTCGCAGGCCACCATGGCGGCGCGTTCTTCATGGCCCGGCTTATCCTTCACCTCCATAAAGACAGCCAGCAGCCCATCCCCCAGGTATTTGGCCACCCCGCTATTCTTGAAGACCATCTGGGTAGCGAACTGGTAGAAAGCATTCAGATAGGTGGAGAACTTCTGCGGGCCGATGCGTTCCGCCAGCCCGGTCGAATCGGCGATCTCGGCAAACAGGACCGTGACGGTTTTCTCTTCGAGTTCCGGCAATTTGCCGGTTTTTAAATAATCTTTTAGAACATCCTCGGCTTCGATGGGTGAGACGAAGCGCAACAGGAGTTGCTTGACCTGGCCTTCCTTGCGGATCTTTTCGAGAAGTTCGATGCGCTGCATGGCCAGGCCGGTCTGGTGGCTTATTCCAACCGCCAGTTGCAGCTCGACTTTATCGAAAGAACGCGCCTCCGGGCGGTTCCTTTCCATATAGATCAACGCGTAGGGTTTGCCCCCGCCGATGACCGGAACACACAGGGCCAGTGGGCTGGCTTCAATGGAGGAATTCCGGATGGAGCGTACCTGGAGACTATTCGGATCCTCCATATTGATCTTCTTGAAGTCCGCCGCCAGGATGATCTCGCAGACATCCACACTCAACGTCCGTTTGATCATATCGACCACCAGCCGGATGGCCGAGGCGCTATCCACCACGGTGTTCAATTCCTCGGTGATCTCGTTGAGCGGGATCGGGTGGTCTTCGACCGCCTCCAGCACCATGCCACGCGTCAGCAGGCTGGTGCCGGAAATATCCTTCTGGATGGCAACGGAATCGGAGATTCTGGTCAGGTGCATTTCCGTCTGGCCAATGCGGATGACATCCCCATCATGCAACCGGTAGAACCCGCTGATCTTCTGGCGGTTGACATAAGTGCCATTGGAACTTTTCAAATCGTTGATGCCCAATAATTCCGTCAGGGAATCATAATAGATCTCGGCATGGCGGCGGGAGCAGGCGGTGTCATTAACGACAATATCGCTGGTGACCACGCGTCCGATCATCATCTTACCGGAGGTCAGTTTAATCTGGAGCGGCTTACTTTTAGGGCTGGTAATCGTCATCGACCACATGGCTTTTTCCCTCGGGCAGAACTCATCGATCTACTTTTAGCACATGCTACTGGTTGCTTATAGTATAGAGCAGATGAGGGCACTTGGGAAGAGATGAGGAATAAAACGGAATGCGTAAAACGTAAGGGAAGACAAATGAAATTATGCCCCTTTCGTACCATGAAGGGTCCAACACCGAATCAAGCGATTGCATTATTTGGCAGAAATGGGTAGAATTCCCAAAATTCGGACAATTTTTGTCATAAATAAGAGCGCTGCCCTTTACCAGAAGTATGCCGGAATTGAAGGTGGATCATGATATCCAGACATCAGCCAGAGAGTGCAAGAAGGTACCAGGTTTTGATGGCGGCGTTGGCCGTGTTAGCCGTGTCACTGGCGTGTTCGTTTGCCACACCCCTTTCGGTATTCCAGACATCCGTCCAGGCAACCGCCGAATCGCCGCTGGGGCTGATCGCCTATCAGGGAAATGATGGGAATATTTACACAACCGACCGGAATGGGAAACAAATCACTGCCATTACCCAGGATGCCGCCCCCAACGCGCCGGCCGGGCAGGCAGGGCGCGTGTACGAGTACCTGACCTGGGCTCCGGACGGCCAACACCTGGCGTTCGTGCGAGTGAGTGCGAACCAGACGGGCCAGGAAGTCAGCCTGCTTTCTGCGCTCTCGAATGGCAAAAAGCCGGTGAACAATTTCACCAGCCAGAATTTCGAGCCGTTCTACCTGTACTGGTCACCCAACAGTCAGACGATCGCATTCCTGGGAAGCGATGCGGCGACCGGCGCGCTGAGCCAGTACCTGGTGGCCGCGGCAGGCGGCAAAAGCACATTGATCGGTGGCGGACAGCCGTATTATTGGGATTGGTCCCCGGACGCCCGTAGCATGATCGTGCATACCGGCGGAGCCAGCTCTGACAACCCGGATGCGCTCCTGACTTTTGTGGGGGTGAATGGCTCGATCTCCAACAAGAACCTGACCATAAAACCGGGTTATTTCGATGCCCCGGCCTGGTCGCCAGCCGGAGAAGGGGTGGCGCTGGATACTCAAGACGCGACGGGCAACGATTCGCTGGTGCTGGCAGGCCAGAATGGAAAAGTGAAACGGGTACTGGCCAGCTTGACCGGACCGGTGACTTTCGCCTGGTCACCCAAAGGGATCCAACTGGCTTATGCGGTCTACGACCCGACGGGAGCCACTCCGACGATCCACCTGATCGTGCTGGATGTCACGCATCCCAACCTTCCCCATCAAGTGACCGCTGGGGATGTGGTGGCATATTTCTGGTCTCCGGATGGACGGAAGATTGCCTATTTCCTGCCGGGAAGCGGGGCGCCTTCCGCCTCAACGGTGCAGAGGGCGGCCATGAGCAAGGCGAGCGGCGACCTGGAGGTGTGGGTGTATGACCGGGCCAGCGCGACCACCAAACAGGTGGCCGGCTTCACGCCCACAGATACGTTCCAACAGATCTTTCAGTATTATTCGCAATACCAGCGTTCCGATACGATCTGGTCGCCGGATAGCCAGGAACTGGTGCTCTCGGGCGTGGATGCGGACGGGGCCAATGCAATCTATACGGTTGGGGCGGATGGGAGCCATTTCCAGAAAATTGCAGATGGAGACATGGCTTTTTGGGCGTGGAAATAAAACGTAATAAGTAATGGAAAAACTGGGCAAGGAGCGTATAAATGAATGCCATCAGACTGCATACTGCCAATGGACCAGCAGGATTGGTGTACGAACAAATCGAGACGCCCAAGCCGAAAGATGGGGAAGTACTCGTGCGCGTGCATGCCGCGGCGATCACACGCGACGAGCTGGATTGGCCGGTGGATCGACTGCCTGCGATCCCTTCCTACGAATTCTCAGGTGTGGTGGCGGCGATTGGAAGCAACGTGGAAGGCATTGTGGTTGGAAAGGAAGTGTACGCGCTGAGTTCCTTTAAGCGGGATGGCGCGGCTGCCGATTTCATCGTCGTCCAAAAGGAATTCCTGGCGCCCAAACCAAAGACTCTTGACCATGTTCAAAGCGCAGCCATGCCGCTGGCGGCACTGACCGCCTGGCAGGGGCTTTTCGAACACGGGCAATTGACCAAAGGCCAGCGGGTGCTCATCCATGGAGCAACCGGCGGCGTGGGTCACTTGGCCGTCCAACTGGCCCACCATGGCGGGGCTACCGTGATCGGAACTGTTGCAACCGAAGCTATTCCGCTGGCGCATGAACTGGGGGTGAACGAGGTGGTGGATACCAGTACCACCCGTTTCGAGCAGGTGGTTGGCGAAGTGGATCTGGTCTTTGACACGGTCGGAGGAGATCGCCTCGCCCGTTCGCCGGCGGTGGTACGCAAGGGCGGCAAGCTGGTTTCGGTGGCATCCGAGCCAAGCCAGGAGGATGCAAAGGCGCGTGGAATCGAAGCCATTTATTTTGTGGTTGCGCCAAACCGGGAACAACTGATCGAGATCGCGCAGCTTGCCGATGACGGCGTGCTCGAACCCAAGGTAGGAGAAGTGTTCCCGCTGGAGAATGCCAAAGAGGCTTTTGAACACAGCCTGATGCACCATGGAGCCGGCAAAATCGTCCTGCGCGTGGCGGATGAATAGAAGCAGCAATCGATATCTTATTAACATATCCGCCGGGGGGCTGACGGGCCCGGAGGCAAATTCAAGCAGCGCGCACAAGAGTGGGGAAATGAAATTTTCCCGCCCCAGAGCAGCCGCTAAGATAGTATTAATCTTTGTGGACTAATATTCTCATATTAGTCTTTGCGGGCACTTTTAAGCGACTATCGATTGAAAAACAGGAGAATAGTATGGTCGGGAAATTGGCGCACTCCGTTATCTTTGTATTAATCATTATCGTTCTGATGGGCTGCAACCTCACCACGGGAGCACCGGTGACTGCGGCGGTACCGCCGGTCGGACCGACCAGCTCTCCCACCGCTCTGGTCCTCCCGGCGACACCCAACCCTACGGGTGTTCCGACCGGGCAGGTGACCAGTACCCCCGCTTCCACGGCGATGCCGGACGCGCCTGCGGATGCGGTGGTGGTCGATACGCTGGATCAAGAAGTGTATCCATTCAAAGCAAATGGAAATTGTTCCCTGGGGGAAGCCATCCAGACGATCGTGACCCAGCAGGCGCAGGATAAATGTGTCCTGCCTGCGGGAAGCACCACCATCTATCTACCCGCCGGTACCTATAGCCTGACCCAATCCGACAACGCTCCAGCCGTGCTCTTCGGTCATATGCAACAGAAAAACCGCGAAGGGTTATTCCCGGCCGGGTTCCCTTTGATCACCAGCAAGTTGACGATTATCGGCAATGGCGCCACCATCCAACGCACCGGTTCGACGAAATTCGGTATATTCCAGGTTTTCGTCGGCGGCGACCTGACGCTCCAGGACCTGACGATCAGCGGCGGGGATACCACGCAGGATCACGACAGCAGCGGAGCGGCTGTGGATGTGCTGGGTGGAACCGTTCTGCTTGAGCATGTCACCCTCAACGGCAACCAGGCCTTCCAGGGAGGCGCAATCGCCAACAATGTACCCGGGTCTGAAGTGAAATTGATGGACTCGGTGGTCACCAATAATAGTTCGCTTGATGACGGCGGCGGCATTTATAACAGCGGCACGCTCATTATTCAGAATAGTGAGATTTCCAATAATACTTCCAGGAACACGGTTTTCGGCGGCGGCGGTATCTATAATGATGGAAATGGCCAGGTGACGCTGGACCACAGCCAACTGGTGGGAAACCTGGCCCTGGAGGGCGGCGGCTTATACAACGATGGCGGCAGCATAAATATTATCAACCAGAGCGTCATCTCTGGAAATGTCGCCACGGAACAGAAAGCCTTCATTCCTCACGGAGGCGGCGGGATCAATAATAATCCTTCCGGCACAGTCACGGTCGATCAAAGTTTTGTGCTTGGAAACCAGGCGGCCGGCACAACCGGAGGAGGCATCTATAACCAGGCCAGCCTGAAAGTCACCGGCTCGGTCCTGGCCGGCAACATCTCCGGCAGCGGGGGCGCCGTATATAACGACTCGCAAGGCACAGGTTCGATCAGCTCCAGTTGCATCCTGGACAACCAGGTTTTACTTGCCCATACGGCAGGTCTGGGCAATGGCATAGTAAACGATAATACTGCCGCCTTCGACGCCCGGCAAAACTGGTGGGGGACTCCCAGCGGACCCGGGAACAGCGTCAGCCCGGGCGTCACCGCCGCGCCTTTTTTGAATGCAGCTGCTGGGCTCTGCGCTTCGGCGCTACCGACGCCCTACCCAACCCCGGCCGGTCCCTGAGCATGCTGCAACTTCGTATCGCCGCGCAAGTGAATCGGTTGGAAGAATTGTGGTACTTTCGGACGTTCGGAATGCCACCTTTCAAGACTATAATCATCCTATAATAATTTGATCCGCTATCTTTCGAAAAAACAAGGAAATCAAACTCATGAATCCACGCCGTTTTCAAATTATCGTAAGCGTCCTGTTGTTGTTCGTTGTAGGGGCAGCCTGTTCACTCTCGCCGGCGAGCCCGACGACTGCAAGCACCGCCGCGCCGGCTGGCGCGACCAGCGCACCTGCCGCGACCAACCCGCCTGTTAGCGCATCATCTGGAGGCGGGTGCAGCAACGCCTATTTCCCGGTTTCGGTCGGGACCAATTGGGCCTACTCCAGCAGCGGCAGCACTCTGGGCGCGTACACCTACACCTGGACCGTAGCTGACGTCAGCAACGCCGGGTTTACCACCAACAATCAATACAGCACCGGCGTCAGTACATCCATAAAATGGAACTGCCAGAACGGGAACCTGGCGGCATTGGATGCCGGATCGACCAGCCTGAGCGTAACAAATTCATCCTCGACATTTAAGATGACCAGCAATTCCATCACTGCGGATGGCTATAATATCCCGAATACTTTTGATACGGGCACAACCTGGTCTGAAAAAGTAACCGTTAATGGGACCGTCCAATCCGGCACGAAAAGTGCAAATTCCCAAATTGTCTCCAATGTCAGCTGCAGCGCGGCCGGCAGCGAGTTGGTTACGGTTCCGGCCGGGACGTTCGATACGGTCAAGGCCACTTGCAATCAAACCCTGGGCGTGTCGTTCCTTATGCAGGGGACGCCCGTGCCGGCCGGAGCACCCGATACCGTGAGCATTACCGATTGGTACGCCAAAGGGGTTGGCCTGGTCAAATCGGTAAGGGCCAGCAGCCTGAGCGGTACCGAGACGATCGTGCTGACAGGCTATAAAGTTCAATAAAGGCATTCCAGGTTTCTGGTTGATCAGTGAGGGCGTTTTATTAGAAACACGCCCTCACTTTATTGATTCCGGGTATTTGGAAACTTATTCCTGATATCCCCGGGGGGCCAAACCCTGGCAGCATCCCATTTATCGTGATGGCTGCGCGCCCTATCTCCCCGCCCTTACCAGTCTCAAAAATCGTTCCTGGTCCGGAATATAAAGTTATAATCGAAGCGCCTTTCATCCGATTTATCTACGTGTCTATCAAAAAATTCACGAGCAGGTCGCATTTTGAAAGTGTGCGGCTCCGCTGCACACTTTCAAAATGCGGTCTTTCTATAATTTTCGGATAGATAGTAAGCCTGTGCATATCAAAATGAGTAAGCCATCTGAATCCAAAGAGAATCGTCTTATTAAGTTGTTCACTACCAGAACCTTGAGAAAGGTTCCGGAAATTACCATCTTTTTTTGGATCATAAAAATATTGACCACCGCCCTGGGTGAATCAACCTCAGACTACCTGGTACATCATATCGATCCAGTCATGGCAGTCGTTTTAGGATTTATCGGTTTTGCCATCGCGATGGCACTTCAGTTAATGGTGCGTCGATACATCCCCTGGATCTATTGGTTTGCGGTCACGATGGTGGCCCTATTCGGTACCATGGCCGCGGATGTGATCCACATCATCTTAAAAGTGCCTTATGCCATCTCCACCGGATTCTTTGCCGTTGTGCTCGCCATAATTTTTATAATCTGGTACCAGGTCGAGCATACCCTCTCCATCCATAGCATCCACACCCCTCGCCGGGAAATCTTCTACTGGATTGCAGTCATCGCAACCTTTGCCCTGGGTACTGCAGCCGGGGATTGGACTGCCATCACCCTGAAGCTGGGCTTCCTGACTTCCGGTGTTTTATTCGCTATCTTATTTGCGATCCCTGCCATTGCTTATTGGAAGTTTCGATTGAATGGGATCATCGCTTTTTGGTTTGCTTACATTATGACACGGCCATTCGGCGCCTCCTTCGCCGATTTATTCGGGAAAGCCAGGGAATCCGGCGGCCTTGGATATGGCAACGGATTGGTCAGCGCGGTGCTATTGGTATTGATCGTCGGTTTTGTCAGTTATCTGGCGGTTACTCGAAAGGATAGCCAGGGCAATCCATCATGAACGCATGCCCGCACGGCTGAATGAACCGGATCGAGCCTGTCAACGATCCGCTTTGGTTTGGTGGGGGTGAAGCCGGGAAGGCAAATTCAGGGCGCATGCTTCGGAGCGGGGGCAGGAGGCGGGAGACGCAGCGAGGCGGTGTGGAGGGGACTCCGTCGTTGACATTCGTCACTCCGTTTAGGGTGGTACGGGGTGCGATGCAAGATGCCTAGTGTCTAACACTACCATTAAACTCCGAATTGGAAGAAATAATTTGCTAATCCACGGCCCGAGCCTCTATTTCCCAGGCGTGATCAAGCTCATGCCAGGCCAGGCGACGGACAAAGTAGCGTGGAGTCCAGTGAACCCCACCGTGCGGACCGAGTTCAGGCACTTCGCCGCGCACGGCCGCCAGCAGGGTTTCCAGGATATCCTGGCGAAGCTGTGGAAATGACCGGCTTGGCTCGCCCGCCTGCCCAGGGCCCGGTTTTCCTCCAAGGCTGCGTAGATAAGCCACATCCACGTCGTAAACATGCTCGCTGATCTTGGTCAAATCCCGCCCGCCCCCGCGCGGACCGGTTCGAAGGGTTCGTCCAGTCGCCGCTTTGGCAGCCATGTCAAACGTGATCCAGCAAGCCTGCAACACTCTCTGAAAGCGCTCGAGCTCATCCGGCGCAATGGGTAGTTTATCGCGCGACAGGCGCAAGTTGGGAGCGCCAAAATCAGTGGTGCCATTACCTGCCAGGCGCTCAACGACCACCAGGGCTGAGATTTGGGAGGGGAACTGGAACGGTATGCCAGTGGCTTGAAGGGCGTGCGCGTAATGCGGGCCGCAGTCAAACAGCGCTTGCAGCGCCGAGGCTTCGTCTGGCCCGCTGCGGGACCAGCCGGGCCAGTCAATGGCAGTTGCAAACGTTCTTTTCTGGCCGATTTCCAAATAAATATCGATCGGGGTTTCCAGCTTTGTCATTGGGTACCTCCTACAACTTTACGCATGGCATGGCTGCCTGAACCGGGCCTGGGACGTCCTGTGTCTGGGATTCTACCTGTTATCTTGAGGTGAGCTATCCAACCTTGTTCTCATGAACTTGCTTGCTCAGGCGCCTCTCTCAGGCAAGTTCAGCGGTTGGGCGATCCAATATCGTCATTTCCCAACCAATTTTTCCGGTCGCCAGGCAAAAAAGTAAATCCGCTAATCTCCGCCAATCTTACCGAATAAAAAACGGATTGGTGAGGTTGTGTGCCAAGCAATGCCATTAGCGGAGCATAGCGGACAATTTTTAGTCCTTCCTATAAGACCTCCGAGTTCTTCCACGGCGCGGGAACTCGGGGGTCCGCCTTGTGCCCCTTGACCGGTTACAGTAGGGTACCTATACTTAAGCCAGCCCCTTTCTTTCACCAGGAGAAAATCGATGACCAAATTAGAAGCCCCGGTAAATCCCATGCTGGATTGGAAAAACGCCACCGCCGAATCGGTGGAGAACATGCAGCGGCTGGTGCGGATTGATACCACCAACCCGCCCGGCAACGAGCTGCCGGCGGTGCTGCTGGTAAAAGATATCCTGCTGCAGAACGGCTTCCCGGAGAAGGACATCCAGGTTCTGGAAGCGGCTCCCGGTCGGGCCAACCTGGTGGCGCGCCTGCGCGGCGACGGCTCGCAGCGCCCACTGCTACTGAGCGGGCACGTGGACGTCGTGGCGGTGGAACGTGAGCACTGGAGCCACGATCCGTTCGGTGCGGAGATCATCGATGGCTACATTTGGGGCCGCGGCACGCTGGACATGAAGGGTTTCGTCAGCATGTACCTGGAGACCTTCCTGCAAGCCTTCCGGCAGGGAAAAATGCTGAAGCGCGACCTGATCTTTGCCGCCATCGCGGATGAAGAGAACGGCTTCAACTATGGCTCAAAGTTCCTGGCCGGCCAGCATAAAGAGCTGATCGAGGCGGAATATGGCATCACCGAGGGCGGGGCCATGACCATCCACATGGGCAAACTGCGCACCTATCCCATCCAGGTGGCCGAAAAGGGCGTCACCTGGCTACGCATGACGGCCGAAGGTGAGCCGGGCCACGGCTCCATGCCACACGCCAACAACGCCGTGCTGCACCTGGCGCAGGCCATTGACCGCATCCGCAAGGTTGGGCACCTGCCTATCCACCTGACTCCCACCTTCCTGCGCATGATCGACGCCATCGCCGCCCAACTGCCTTTTCCCACCAGCCTGATCGGCCCGCTGCTGCACAACCGCACGACCGCCAGCCTGGTATTGAAGCTGGTCCCGGAGAAGAGCCGGAGCCTGGCGGGGCCGCTGTTCTATAACACCGTCACGCCCACGGTGCTGAAGGCCGGCGGCAAAACCAACGTGATCCCCTCGCTGGCCGAGGCGCAACTGGATTGCCGAATTCTGCCCGGCCAGACGCCCGAGGACGTGATCCGTGAGATCCAGTCCGTGGTGGGGCCGGATGTGAAGTTGGAGATCCTGACCAGTTCCACCGGCGCCGAATTCTCCACCAACACCGAGTTGTACCGCCTGATGGCCAAAGCCACCCAGGCGATGGATCCGGGCGGGCTGGTTTTCCCGATGTTGATGATGGGTGCCACGGATGCCTGCCAGTACAAAAACGCCGGCGTCCAGATGTACGGCTTCACCCCGGGTCTGCTGCCAAAGGATTTCCCGTCTGTCAGCCTGGCCCACGGCCACGACGAGCGTATCCCGCTGAGCTATGTAGAGAGCGGGCTGCCGGTGCTTTGGCAGGTGGTGGAGGAGATCTGTTCCTGAGTTAAGATCAAGGCCTCCGAATTCTTCCGCTGCACGGGAACTCGGAGGCCTGTGCTGTACTTCTTCACGGCTGCTGGGAATCAGTGGGGTTTGTACCTGAAAGTAAGGCAAGATTAATCTTGCCTTACGGTGTACAAGCCAGATATTGTATCGCTACGCCAAACCCCCAGGAATTTCGTCGACAAACCGGAACAATAGTTCTGATATTAGCTTGTCTTGGATTACCCATGCTGCCCGTCCCTGCCCCGCCCTTTCCATTATTCGTTCCGCGAAAAAATTTCAAAAAGTGACTTTAATTACTCATTCCTCTTCAGTCCGCAGAACGAGACCTGTGCCCGACTTTAATCGGCGATGCCCCTACCGGGTGCAGCGCGATGGCCGCCACCGGGAGAAGGTGTGAATAGCCATCAAAGTCCGAAGTAGGAGACTTCGGACACCGGTGAATGCTCCCTGCTCCCTATTCCCTGATTGTCTGACCATCTATTTACCTGCTCCCCTCTCAATCCTATATCTACAATTGCATTTAAAAATCCAAAATTCCTCCCCTTGCCCGTTGCCCCTACAGACTGTACAATCAAATTGAGGGCAGGTTCCCGCATCCATGCAGACCTCCAACTCATCCACGCAAAGCACGTTCGAAAAACTGACCGCCGCCCTGCCGCTCTTGTGGCTTTCGCTGGCGTTCCTGGTTGGCATCCTGTTCGCCAAGGCAGTTCCTGCCCCGGCGTTGCTCAGGCTGGGGCACGCATCCACTGTGCTCTGGTTGATCCTGGCGGCCGTGGTGCTGGCCTTTGCCCTGGCGATACGGCTGCTGGCGCAACAGAGGCAGGCACGCGGCCAGCTCCTGCCCGCACCGGACCGCCTGTTCCTGGCCAGCCTGGCGCTGGCGGCCTTTTTCCTGGGAGCGGCGCGCTACCAGGCGACCATCCCCACTGTCAATTCCCAATATATCGCCTCCTATGCTGACCAGGACTATGAACTGCTGGTGACCGGCTCCGTGGCCAACCCGCCGGACCTGCGCGACACCTACACCAACCTGCGCGTGCAGGTAAGCAGCATCAACACCGGCGACCAGACCCTGCCGGTCAGCGGGCTAATCCTGGCACGCGTCCCATCCGGTACGGACTGGCATTACGGCGATGTAGTGCGCCTGCGCGGCCACTTGCAGACCCCGCCCGCCAACGAGGGCTTTTCGTACCAGGATTACCTGGCACACCAGGGCATCCTGGCCTACATGCCGTCTGCCGAAGCCACCCTGCTGCCCTTTAATACCGGCAGCCCGGTCCTCAAGCTGATCTACACCTTCAAAGCCTACGCTCTCCAGCAGGTCTACCAGATCTTCCCCGAACCCGAAGCCGCCCTGCTGGCCGGCATCCTGCTTGGCGAGGCCAACGGCATGCCGGCCGCGCTCCAGCAGGCCTATATCAATACCGGCACCGCTCACATCATCGCCATCTCCGGCTTCAACATCGCCATCATCGCCGGGCTGTTCGTGCTGGTGTTCAGCCGCCTGCTGGGCAAGCGCAAGGGCGCAGCAGCCGCCATCATTGGTATCATCGTCTATACCGTGCTGGTGGGAGCCACCGCTTCGGTAGTGTGCGCCGCCATCATGGGCGGGCTGGGCATTTTCGCCAGCCAGAACGGCCGGCGCCAGAACGGCCTGAATACGCTGGCCTTCACCGGGGGTGTGATGGCGATCATCAACCCCAACCTATTGTGGGACGTCGGCTTCCAACTGTCCTTTGCCGCCACGCTTGGCATGATCCTGTATGCCGGGGCTTTCCAGGACTGGTTCAGCGGGCTGCTGGCGCGCCGCCTGTCCTCGGATACCGCCCGTAAAATTGCCGGGCCGGTGGGCGCATACGTGCTGTTCACCCTGGCCGCCCAATTGACCACGCTCCCGATCATGGCCTACCAGTTCGGGCGCATCTCGCTGATCGCGGTGCTGGCCAACCCCTTCGTCCTGCCGGCCCAACCGGCCATGGAGATCCTTTCAGGACTGGCGCTGCTGCTCAGCCTGGTCTACCTGCCGCTGGGTAAGCTGGCCGGTTGGCTGGCCTGGCCGTTCGCAGCCTACACAGACCGGGCGGTGGAGTTCTTCAACCGCTTCCCACATGGCGTGATCGTGCTGGGGGAATTTTCCTTGCTGTTCGTCATCCTGTTCTATGCGATCCTGTTCGGCCTGACCTTTGCCAGGGTGGGTTTGAATAAGAGCCTGCGCCCTGTGCTGGTGCCGTCGGTCATCCTGGCCACCCTGGGCATCTCCACCTTCCTGGCCTGGTCGGCCGTTTTCACTATCCCGGATGGCGCCCTGCACCTGACCTTCCTGAACGTGGGCTCGGCGGATGCCATCCTGATCCAGACTCCCACAGGGCGCAGCCTGCTGGTGGATGGCGGGCAAAGCCCATCCACTCTGGCCGATACGCTGGGCCGCCGGCTCTCGCCCTTCAACCGCCACCTGGACTGGCTGGTGGTGGCTTCGCCGCAGGAACAGCAGGTTGCGGCCCTGCCGAACGACCTGGACCTCTTCCCGCCCGACAATGTGATGTGGGCGGGCAACCCGGACGCCTCCTACTCATCCGACCAGGTCAACCAGTGGCTGAGCGAGAATACTACCCCGGTCACGCCAGCTTCCACCGGTGCGGGGCTGGACCTGGGTAAGGGCGCTACGCTCCATGTGGTGGGAGTTTCGCCGCGCGGGGCGGTGCTGCTGGTGGAATGGCTGGGCTTCCGCGCCCTGTTACCGGTGGGCATGAACCTGGATACGATGGCAGCATTGGATAATGGGAAAAAGATCGGCCGGGTTAGCGTGCTGCTGCTGGCAGATTCCGGCTTTGGCCAGCTCAACCCGCCGGATTGGATCGCGGCCCTGCAGCCGCGCCTGGCGGTGCTCTCCGTGGCAGCCGGCGACCCGAACGGCCTGCCCGAACAGCCCGTGCTGGATGAGCTGGCCGGCACCACGCTGCTGCGCACTGACCGGAATGGCTGGATCAAGGTCTCGACGGATGGAACGCGCATGTGGGTGGATGTCGAGAAGAAATAGCTGAAAAAAAACAGGTTGTGCACACAAGGTATTCGATGTATACTAAAATTCAGCTAAAGGTGGATTTGGTAATCATCGGGAACCGTAATACAATTTAATTATTAACAAGGTGAATATTGGATAGGGAAATAACATTCATCAGCATATGGCTATCAACAAGATTCTGGATGGCGGGAAACCACAAAACGATCCCATTGAATCCGCCAAACGCAAAGTATTCCTGATCGGCACCCCAGTCGGCGTTCTTAGCATGCTGGCTGTGTGGGCTATTGGCCTGAAACAAAATACCATCACCACTGCGAATATTTTCATCCTGCCGGTGCTGGCAGTCTTATTTCTCAGCCTGACCGTGCTGTACTGGCGGCAGGTTATTCCCCTGCGTGTATTTGAATTAATTGTTTATGGGATGGTCCTGGCGTACGCATTGTGCCAATTTGCTTCGACCATTATGACGATGACCTTCATCAATACTTCGTTCAGCCCCACCTTTACACTCTGGCTGCCGTTTGTCTACATATTGAGCTTCCTGATCTTGAGAACAAACCGGGCCCTGCTGGTTTCGGCGCTCTTTTTCCTGGCAACACTGATCCTGGGGATGGCTTCCTTCATCCATTTCCTGGTGGAGGGGAGGGATTTTCCAAATACCTTCCTGCTGGTACAGATATATTTTGCCGGTGGATTTTATATCACCGTTCTTTACCTGGTTTCCCACATTAAAGAACTGTATTTCTCGGAACATGGCCTGGCAGACGATATGTCAAAACTCGCCATGATCAACTCACTCACCCAGGTGGATAACCGGCGCTTGCTGACACAATTATTAACGGAAGAAGTAACCCGCGCCGGCAGGCATAACCTGCCGCTTTCCGTCATCCTGTTCGACCTGGACCGGTTTAAAACCATCAACGATTCTTTCGGGCATAATGCCGGGGATGTAGTCTTGCAGGAAGTGGCCGGAGTGCTGCGACAAGCCATCCGCACTTCCGATCCATTCGGACGCTGGGGAGGCGACGAGTTCCTGGTGGTGGCGACCAACACGGATGGGAAACAGGCGGTCGAACTGGCCTACCGGCTACGCGGAACCCTGGAGAATTTTGCCTTCTCCACGGCGACCAAAGTCACGGCCAGCTTTGGTATCACCACCTACCAGGGTGGGGATTTGCCGGAAACGTTGATCAGGCGGGCCGATATGGGCATGTATAAAGCCAAGTCTGGCGGCAGGAACCGGGTTGAAGCCGTGCTCGCTGGTATTACACTGCCGCTGTTCGAAGGGGAGAAACCATATCCGGTCCTTAAAGGGCAGGATTGAATACCAGGAGCAGCATGCCTTTGCATAATCTTCAGATGAATATGTAGTAACTTCTTTCCTGGTTGGGGGTTTGTTGATAGAATATTGTTCGCATCGCAAAACCACCCAAGTGCGCAAAATTGCCAGGAGGCCTGTTCCAATGAAACAAGACAACTTCAAAGTCTACGGTTATCGCTGGATCGTTCTGGTCGTATTCATGCTGATCGTGGCAGCCACACAACTGCTCTGGATCACCTTTGGAGCCATCACCAGTGAAGCCACCAAATTCTATAATGTCTCGGATCTGAGCATCGGGCTTCTGTCGATGAGTTTTATGATCGTATACATCATCGTCTCCATCCCGGCCTCCTGGGTGATTGACACCTACGGCATAAGGGTGGGCGTGGGCATCGGCGCGGCGCTGACGGCGGTCTTCGGGCTGCTGCGGGGTATCTGGGGCGCCAACCCGGCCAACTACAACCTGGTGCTGGTGGCCCAGATCGGCATCGCCATCGGGCAACCGTTCGTGCTGAATGCGGTCACCACCGTGGCGGCGCGCTGGTTCCCCATGCGTGAACGCGGCACCGCCTCCGGGCTGGGTTCGCTGGCAATCTACCTGGGCATCCTCCTGGCCCTGGCACTGACCCCCTACCTGACCATCCACATGCAGATGGGCGGGATGCTGATGGCGTATGGGATCGCTTCGGCCGTGGCGGCGCTGGTCTTTGTCGTCTTTGCCAGGGAACGCCCGGCCACCCCGCCCTGCCCTCCCGGAATGGAAGTGCGCTCGCTGGTATTAGATGGTTTCAAACAAATGTTTCGTGAAAAGGGCTTCATCCTGTTGCTGATCATCTTCTTCATCGGCCTGGGGACTTTCAACGCTATCACCACTTGGATCGAGGATATTGTGCGACCGAGCGGCATCACCAGCACCCAGGCGGGCATCATCGGCGGATTGATGATTGCGGGCGGCATCGTGGGCGCCCTGGTCATCCCGTCTTTTTCCGACAAGTACCGCAAGCGGACGCCGTTTATCACAATAGCCCTGGCCGGGGCCACGCTGGGACTGATCGGGATCGCATTTGCCACGAGTTACTGGCTGCTACTGGTGGCGGGCTTCGTGATGGGCTTTTTCCTGCTCAGTTCCGGCCCGATCGGGTTCCAGTATGGGGCCGAGATCACCTACCCAACACCGGAAGGCACCTCCAACGGTCTGCTGCTCATGATGGGACAGATCTCAGGGATCCTGTTCATCTTCGGGATGGACAGCTTCAAATCTCCACAAACCGGTTCGATGACGCTTTCCCTGATCGGCTTGATCGTATTGATGGCGCTGGGCCTGGTGCTGAGCTTCTTCCTGAAGGAGCCCAAGACGGTTATTACCGAGAGCGATAAGGCCAACATTGCGGCTTGACCGGCCGGGTTTCTCTTATTTTGCTCTAATCCAAAATTAATACTATTTGGATAAATTCGGTGTAGTATAGATGCAAGACACTTGTCTCCTTTTACTGGTATAACAACAGGTGTCTACCATCGAAGGTCTGCGTGTCCCCCCCATGCCGACCGAAAACGGTGGTGTCCCCTCCCCCTTAGATCACCAGGCCTTGTGCCTGGTGATCGCTTTAAGGGGGAGTCTGCATTTTGAGATTGTGCGCTCGCGTAGCATACCCGAAGGATGGGAAGTCGCACAATCTCGAAATGCGATCCTACTTTAGATAAGACAATGTGGTTTAATTGAGGCATGATCAAAACTGTAAAAAAGATGCCCCTGCAAGGCTGGGTGGGTCTGGGACTGGTGGCAGTGTTCTGGGGGCTGAACTGGGGTCTGAAAGGGCTGCGGACGCAGTGGGCATTTTTCCCGCTCTGGCTGGGCTATTGCCTGACCATCGATGGACTTGTGCTTTGGCGTACCGGCACCTCGCTGCTCAGCCGTGGCTGGAGGAAATATGCCGGCCTGTTCCTGGCCTCCGCACCGGTCTGGTGGCTGTTCGAGCTGGCCAACTGGCGTCTGCAAAACTGGCATTACATTGGCGCCGAAAGCTTTTCGTTGTTCATGTTCTGGGTGTGGGCTACGCTAAACTTCACCACGGTCATCCCGGCGGTACTCGGCAGCGCCGAGTTGGTGCGCAGCTTTATCAAGAGGCCGCTTAAGGGACCGGTCATCCGACCAACGAAAGCCATCTCGATCGGGTTCTTCCTGGCAGGCTGGGCCATGCTGGGATTGATGGTAGCCTGGCCAAATATCTTCTTCCCGTTTGTCTGGTTTTCTTTCTATTTCATCCTTGAGCCGATCAACCTCTGGCTGGGCCACCGCACGCTGGTGGAATTCACCAAGGATGGCAACTGGCGCCCGGTGATCAGCCTATGGCTGGGCGTGCTCCTGACGGCTTTCTTCTGGGAGATGTGGAATTTCTACTCCTACCCCAAATGGGTCTATCATGTACCGTGGGGCAACTGGCTGCATGTATTTGAGATGCCCCTGCTGGGCTACGGCGGTTACCTGCCCTTTGCACTGGAACTCTTCGCCATGTACCATCTGATTGTCGGTCTGGCCGGGCAGAAGAAGACCGATTACGTGATCGAGGCGGAGGTCTGATGCTCGAATCCATTTTGCGGGAGCAATGCGGGCTTGACCCGGCCAGACCGCTGCTGGCGGGCGTTTCCGGCGGACCGGACAGCCTGTGCCTGCTGGATATTTTGCATTCGGCCGGTTACCAGGTGATCGTGGCGCATTTCAACCACCAACTGCGCCCCGAAGCAGCCCAGGAAGCCGATTCGGTTGCGGAGCGGGCGCGCCAGCTTGGCCTGGCTTTCGTCAGCGATACGGCGGATGTGCACACACATGCCGAGGCGCATGGGCTATCGCTGGAAGAAGCCGCCCGGATGCTGCGCTACCAGTTCCTGTTTGCGGCGGCCAGGCAAACCCACGCGCAGGCCGTGGCGGTTGGGCATACCGCAGACGACCAGGTGGAGACCGTCCTGATGCACTTTTTGCGGGGAGCGGGACTGGCGGGCCTGAAGGGAATGGAATACCGGATGCTCCTGCCGGTCTTCGATGCGCAGATCCCGCTGATTCGCCCACTGCTCGGAATGTGGCGGGCCGAGACCGAATCATACTGCCGCGCGCACGCCCTGGAACCGCACTATGACGCCTCCAACGCCGACCAGGCCTTCTTCCGCAACCGCCTGCGGCACACGCTGCTGCCTGAGCTGGAAAAATACAACCCACGCTTCAAAGAATCCGTGTTGCACACTGCGCAAGCCTTGCAGGGTGACTATTTGGCGCTGCAGGAAGTTCTGGAGCAGGCCTGGAAAAGCGTGGTAGTGGAAACCGGCCAGGATTGGGTGGCGTTCGACCAGGCCGGGCTGGTCAGGTTCTCCGCCGGCATGCGGCGGAACCTGATCCGCCGGGCAGCTGAAGCGCTGCGTCCGGACGACCGGGATTTTGGGTTCGCGGCGCTGGAACGGGCAGCCGCCTTTATATCGTCGCCGGCAGGCAAGCAAATCGATTTTGTCAACGGACTGTGCCTGTACGCCGAAAACGGGAAAATCACCCTGGCCGGTTATGAGGCGACCGGCCTTTCCGCGCAGTCACCGCAGGTGGAGCAGGCATTCCCCATCCGCAGGAAGCAACCGGATGAAGAAGAACAGCAGCTGGAATTGGGAAACGGATGGATGCTCTCCGCTGGATACCGCGCCCTGACAACCAATGATTGGAGCAATACTACGGACAACTGGTCGGCCTGGCTGGATGCCGACCGGCTGCCGGCGGATGGTCTGGTGATCCGCCCGCGCAGCACCGGGGATATTTTCGCTCCGCTTGGCATGGGCGGGCAAACCGTGAGAGTGCAGGATTTTTATACCAATGTCAAGCTGCCCCGGCGGGTACGTGCACACTGGCCGCTGGTCTGTGCGGGGCAGCAGGTTGCCTGGGTGCCGGGTTACCGGATCGGGCAATCCTTCCGCATCACCGAAAAAACCAGGCAGGTATTGCATCTGGAAATCAAAAAATTCCCACAGGCTTGAAAAGCCAGGGGGTCTTTTTTGGAAGAACCGAATTTGGGGTAGGCGCAGTTTCGCTGCGCCTACCCCAAATTCGGGTTACTTTTAAATTTTTAGATGGTTTCTAACTTTACTCGCCACCGGCCAGTTGACGTAATTTCAAGTGGATCTCGCGCCACTGGATCTTTGAGATACCCAGTTTCTGGCGGATCTTTTCCGGCTCGATATTGTTCAGGTAATCCTGCAAAGCGCAAGTCCAGCGACACATGTCAAAAGAGAGGTGCTTGGGCAGACCAGCATCCTTGCCGATATCTTCAAGCAGGTATTCCAACCGGCGCGGCGACCAGGGCAAGAGCCGGTCGACCGGATTGTACTGGCTCAGGTATTCCTCGTAGGCGGGGATCCATTCCTCAGGCAGGGTCAGATTTCGTTCCTTATAGCGATTGGCCGGACTGCCGTAGCGGATGAAGATGACCGGGCCATTGGGGGCCTGTAAATCCACATGGTTGAGGTGGATGCCAAGGCATTCAGATTTTTTGATGCCGGTAGCGAGCAACAGGGCCAGCAGGGTATACGGGCGGGCATCCGGCCTGGTCTGGCGGCGATACCGGTCGGCGGCCAACAGCACAGTCTCAATCTCGGCATCCGTCAGCACATCAGGCAGAGGGCTGAGCACGGAATGCTGGACAACCTTTTCAGCCGGGTCAACCATGATGGCGCCGCCCCGTTGCAACCAGCGGAAAAACGATTTAAGGGCAGTCACCCGGCGGGCCAGGCTTTTGGGTGAGCAGGGTACATCCCGCTCGTGTTCCAGCCAGTGCAGGAAGTTGTTCAGGTCATTGGTAGTGATGGCTCCCAACGTCCGGTCGGGCGGTAGCACCTGGGTCAACAGGCGAACATCGGACAGGAAGGCCTTAACCGTATTAAGGGAACGGCCCTGATCATTAAGATACATCTCCCAGGCGTTGAGCGCTGGAACAAGACCGGTCTGGGGGGAAAGATGGGCAGTGGACGTTTCAGACATGGGAATCTCCTTCTCGAGCAAAGGAAAACGACAAGCCCTTTACCTATAATTTATGGGCATAATAAGCACTTTCACTGCGTATAGTTTAGCAAATTGAGGGGAAAAAGTCAATCGAAAGAGCACTTCGAAACAGCACTTCAACCACGGGTTTCACAAAAATTGAAAACCGGCAAATAGCATCGCATGACTTCCGCCCATGGGTGGAAAAAAAGAAGATCTTGGGGTACGCATACCCCAAACCCCTATTTAGTAAAACCCCTGGAACTACTAGGGAGCCAACCCATTCGGGTTAAAGCAAGGCTTATAATCCGCCCCGATAATGAAAACGTAATTTGTGGTGGTCTTGTTAGGAGCAGTGACAAAAGCCGAAGGTGGCAAGCCGAGGATGTTCAGGAGCGAGCTGGCACGCGTGAGGTCGGGAGTTGCTGACAGGTCATATAAGAGCGAACTGGCATAGTTCTGCCGGTCTGATGGAGCGATGCTGGTATTGTACCCGGCAAAGTTGAGCCGTTCGGCCGCCAACGCGTCCCAGGCCGGGTTGGTCGTCCCATTGCGGACCTCAACCGTCAGTGCAGTGGATTGGACTGCCCTTGGGGATGGCGAGAGGGCCTGCTGGAGCATGGACTGGATGACAGGTCCGTTGGGGAGCTGCACAGACGCACCGCCGGGTGTCATCCAGGGGGTGGCATCATTTTTCCCAATGTAATAACTACGAATATCGGCATTATTCAAGTGCAGGGCCAGGGGAGCCAGTTTTAAAAGATCATTCAGGCCAAGGTCGGTTATGACCGAGGAACTGAAATCGTTGTAAAGCTGCGGAATTTTGCTGATGGCATCCGTTTTCAAAGCCTGCGCATAGAGGGCGCGCAAGACATCCTGCGAGCGGCGACCGCGGTCAAAATCACTGGACATCTCGCGCGAGCGGGCATACCACAGCGCCAGATCGCCATCCATATGAACGAGACCGGGACCAACGGTGAAGAGCGACCAGTTCTTCACAAGATTGGGGTCATAGTTCGGATTAATCAAATGCCAGTCAGTGTAGGCACAGTAGACCGGAACATCCACTCCACCCAGAGTGTTCACAATGCTGGTGAAAACAGTGAAATTTACAATTGCCAGGTGGTCGATGCGGATGCCCAGGTTGTACAGAAAAGTGTATTTAAGCAGGGCCGCCCCGCCGCCGGGGTATTTATTCATCTGGCCATACTCATAGGCCGTATTGATACGGTCCATGCCGACCGTGGGGATATAGACATACAGGTCGCGCGGAACGGAAATGAGCGTTACCTGCCCGGTGGCCGGGCGGACCGCCGCGATAATAATGGTATCCGTGCGGAAATAGGTCTGTCCGGGGCGCACGTCGGAGCCAAGCAGTGCGAATGTGACCGTCTGGTTATCTGTCAGAGCGGGGAAGGGTTTGGGGGCATATGGAGGAGCATAGAATGACTGTTCGGTGGAGACTGCTGGCAGAATCGCATTCGGATCCAAGGTGGCAGCCAGCCCATTGGGTGCGGGAACAAGCGTGGGGGTACCGGCTTCCGAAAAAGGCTGGAAGGGCGTCTGGGTGGGCGTGGCGTTGGCAGGAGCGGTGACCAGAAACAGGTCAGTCGGCGTGGCAACCGGAAGCAAGGCCGGCGCGTTCCCGGTTGGGACTGTGCAGCCTGTTATAAATATGATGATAAGAACGGTCAGCAGTGTTCGTCTCATGCCAATCATGCTTTCAAGCCCGGATGGTTCATGGACCGACCGATGTATCAGTGGGAGGCTCCGTGGCTGTATTGGCAGGAGCTGGCGTGGCAGTAGGAGCTGGTGTGGCCGTATCGGTGGGCTGGATGAAAACCTGCGTATCGGTTGGTGTTAAGGTCGGAAACAGCAAAATAGGCTGGGTGGGTGTGGGGTAGATGGGGATGGTAGGAGGCACATACAGCAACTGCCCGGTGTGCAGGACGGAAGAGCTGCCCAGACAGTTGGCACGCTGGAGTTCGGCAACTGTAACACGATAACGCAGGCTGAGGCCGGAGAGCGTATCCCCGGGCCGGACGATGTAGACGACCCAGGTATTCGGGGAGCCACATTCCGCCAGTGTATGGATGGGAAGAGGGGTAATGCCAGCCAGAGATGGAGTCAGCAACACCTGGGCTGTTCCGGTGGCATAGACAGGGTTGATAAATGTACCCGTAAACGGAGTCGCAGTGAGACCAATATTCGGAGTGATCGGGATAACCGTAACCGAAAACGGTTCCGTTGCCAGCGGGACTGCGCTTGCGGTTGGGGTAGGGCTGGCTGCGATCCCTGGCAGAACAGGATTGCGACTGGCATGGTCGTTTAAGAACCACCATAATCCGATACCAGCCAAAATAAGGACAACGATACCAATCAATATCGGCAAGAGCAGGCGTTTTCTGACCGGCTTTCCAAGAAACATGATGTTTGCCGAGCTACCAATTACTTCCGGAGGTAATGGGGCAAGTTCGCTGCGGGTGAAGACCGGACAAAGCGTATGTCGCCGCCCATTAAGACAGACCAAGCGTTGATATTCCATGCTTGGGGAAGCCATCGGCTTGGCGTGATAGCAGAGATTGGAACCGGATGGGAAAGATAAAGCTGTCTGCGAATCCTGTAGCAACCCCAGATATGGGCAAACCTTGGTCAGCTTTTCTTTAGGTTGTTCTGGAGAGGCTTTATTACTGGTCATTAATAAAACTCATCAGGTTGTTGGAATTGGTGTTGCCGAGGGCAGCTCAAGAGGAGTGTCAGAAGGGACTGGAATGGAGGTATCCGTTGGTAGACTGGTAGGAGGGGCCGTGGTTAATGTCGCCGCAGGAGTATTGGATGGCTGCCCAGGAAACGGTGTGGTGGTTGGGAAAATCAGGACTGGAAGGGTGGGGGTGGCAGGGTGCGGGAGCCAGGGTGGCACAAAGATCAACTGCCCGGTATGCAGGAGGGTGGAGGCGCCCAGGCAATTGGCGCGTTGGAGATCGGCAACGCTGATCCCGTAAGCCAGGCTCAGGCGGTAGAGTGTATCACCGGGCTGAACGTAATAGGCGATCCAACCATACGGTGCACCGCAGGGCAGAGGAGTCTGGGTGCGCATGGGAGGAACGTAAAGAACCACGCCAGGAATCAACGCGGGCGTTAACAAACAATTGGCGCCTTGCAATTCGGCGCTGCTAATCCGATAGCGTGCAGCAATAGCATCGAGTGTTTCGCCGGGTTGGACAAAATAGACCAGCCAACCCACCGGCGGCGGACAATTTGCAGGCGACGGAGGCGGCGTGAGGGTCACGGTGGGAGTCCAGGTTGAAGATGGCGTGGCTGAATCCAACACGGGGGTGATGGAGACCGAAAGAGAGGTTGGCTGCCAGGTGGGGGAAGAAGTTGGCGTCAAGGTCAGAGTAGCTGTGGGAGTAGCAGTAGCAGTGGCTTTGATAGTATTTCCCTCAGCCAGCGAGAGCGAAAAGCCTCCGAGCAGCAAGCCGATCGAGGCCAAGGCGATGATAATCCCCAAAAATACCTGCCGTAAATTCTTCATTGCTAGTTCTCTTGAGGCAATTCTTGCAAGACCGGCATCAGGACACTAAACGTGGCGCCGACGCCTGTTTCCGTTTCGACCCAGATGCGACCATTCTGCGCCTCAACCAGCGCCTTGGCAATGGAAAGCCCAACCCCGGTATCCCCCAGACCCTGGATGAGCGAGTGTTCGGCCCGGTAGCGGCGTGCAAAGACGCGCGGAATATCCTCCGAGGCAATGCCACCCCCGTTATCAGAAACCTGGATGGAGATGAAATGGCTGCCGTCCTCACTCTGCATCTGGACGCGCAGGGTGATATTGCCCTCTGCATGCGTGGCGGCGGTGGCATTCTGGAGCAGGTGGATCAGAATTTGCTGGAGCGCATCACGATCGGTCTGGATATGTGGTGGGGTGCCGGAGAGATCCAGCCGCAGGGTGATATTTTTCTCGCGAATCTGCGTGCTGGTATAGGCCATGGCGTTATCGATGATGAGATTCAGGTCAATATCTTCCGGGTTGAATTCCATCTTCCCGGTCTCCAGGTTGGTAATCTGGATGAGATCATCCACCAGGCCGCCGATGCGTTCAGTGGAGGCTTTGATCCTCTCCACAAACTTGCGCTGGAGGGCGCCCAGGATGCCAACCGACTCACCCATCAACAGGTCCGTATACCCGACGATGGATGACATGGGCTGGCGTAGTTCCTGGGAAATGGAAGCAATCACTTCGACCTGTTCGGTGGTGATGGGGGCAGCCGGGCGCTTTTCCAGCTCGAGGATCTTGATATTGGCGTCGGCCAGGGTGTTTTGCATGTGCGCCATCTCTTCGAGAGTCTGGCGCAGTTCGCGCTCCATCTGGTCGAAGTCAGCGCTGGCCGCACCGCCGGGTTTACGCAATTGCTCATTCTCGGCTTTCAACTGCTCAATGTTCTTTTGTGCCTCTTCCTGCATAATCAGCAGGGCGGCCATATTTTCAGCCTGTAATTGCGATTGGGCGGTCTTTTCGTGCTGGCCTTCCAGCTCCGCTGCCATTTGTTCATACTTTTTCTTGGCTTCGGTAGCCTGCTCCATTACTGAGTGGGCTTCCTCAACGGTTTGGTCACGTTGTATTTCCAGGGCGGAAATGTGCTGGCCGCGCTCGAGGATGGGGATGAAAAGGGTAGTGACGTTGGAAAGGAACGTCTGGTCCTCGGCACTCCACAGGCGGTTGGAATATGGTGAAAGGATCAGAATGCTGCCGAGCGGGCCGCGTTCGGGCGTGGAAACCGGAACGCTGAGCAGGTTGCCAGGGTTGCTCAAGCTGAGGATTTGTCCAAGACCCTTGAGATCAGAGGAGGTGCTGCTGGCGGGCAGGCGCAGGGGACGCCCGCGCAGGATGGCGTTGGCAAGCAGAGGGATGCTCTCCTTGTCTATGGTGGTGCCGCCCAGGTTTTCTTCGCGGATGAGATCATAGCCGCAGCTAATGGCGAGGCTCTTTTCCTCACCAATGGTGATCAGGAAGCATAGATCGGCCAACATGGCCTGGGCAATGCCGCGTGCCATGGCCTGGCCAATTTTGCCGGAGTCTGTTTCGGCCGCCAGGGTCATCAGTGCATGAAAGGTTTTTGGATCGGTACTGTAACGCCGGCGCTCCTGGATGGGCTCATCGGGGTTTTTCGATTTGGCAACTGGTGGGCGCACCTGCACCGGAACCGGGAAGCGTTGTGAAAGAGTCAGTAGAATGGGAAACATGGCCAGTTGCGCCAGGCGGACGAAACCCGGGAAGTTACCATCCATGGGGAATACCAGGCTGGCAAGGTGACCAAAAAAGCCCAGGATAAGCATGGCCAGACCGTAGCTCCAGCCATTCGGTTTGCGCAAAACAAGTCCCAGGGTGCCGAGCAAGATGACCGCAATACTAAATAACTGCCAGATGATTTCATAGGGAGACCGGTCAAAGGAACCGGAGGGTTTCTGGAACCAAAAGGCCAGGGTGAGGCCAAGCACGGTAATGCCCAGCAAGTTAAGCAGGAGCGTGGCGGCATCTGCCAGGCGCAGCGGCTCGGGAAAAGCCCACAGCCAGGCAATCCAGACCAGGGTGAGCAGGGTCACGGCCCGGTCGAGCGGCGGGAAAACAATCTGGGAATTTATCAGCCCCTGCCAGGTAAGGGCACTGATCGCAAACAGGAACAGTTGCAGGCCCAACATGATACTGAGACCGATGACCGTCCGGCGGGCCTGGGGAAAATTACTGGAGCGAAGAGCGTGAATAGACCCCTGCAGCGCGCCGGCAATGGAAAATACCAGTACAATATGATAGACGAGATTACCCGGGGGGGTGGTGAGGAGCGTGAAGATTTGTCCCAGAAACTGACTCATAAGTGGACCGCCTGCGCTATTATAGTACTTCTTGTACCAGCTTCATAAACCCTGGGGTCGGGAGTGCGCAGACGCGATGCAGCCCGCACAGGTCCCCATGGTCATTAGTTATTGAGGCTTTAGTACTTCTTATAAGTTTAACCGATTTTGCGGGAAGGGCATATAGCATTTTCACAATAAAGCGCAGCCTCATTTTTGACCAGCTACTGATTTATAATCGAGTGAGTGACGAGATCAACTGATATGCAGGCTACTGTTCGGAATGCCCTGATTGGTATCATCCTGCTGGCGCTGATCCTGGCTCCGCGACCTGCCGCGGGTTCCCTGGATCTCCAGCAAGCGCGCTATCTGGATAGCGTGGGAAAGCATGCCGCAGCTGCAGTTGCCTACACAAGCGCAGCAGAACGCCTGCCCTGGGAGCCATCGTTGTGGGAAAAAGCCGGCCAGGCGTATTTGAACGCGAAGGATTATGCGCATGCAGCAAACGCTTATGAGATTGCGCTCGACCGACAGGCACTTTCCCCAACCGGCTACATGGGCTGGGGCGACAGTGTCTTCGCGCTCGGAAATGCGGGAGTGGCCCTGGACCTTTGGAATGAACAGATCAAGGCAGTGAACCCGGCGTTGCTCTGGCCACGCATCGCACACGCCGACCAGGTTCTGGGGCTTTATTCCAATGAGATTCATGCATGGCAAAAATATCTGGGGTACCAGCCAAACGATGCGGCCGCTCATTACCGGTTGGGCCTTTTGCTGGCAACCAGCGCCCCGGGGGAGGCTTTGCCTGAACTGATGCAGGCCAAGCGCCTCGATCCGTCGTTGGACCCATCCGTCGAAAGCCTGCGGAGCGCCTTGAATGCCGCGTTGATCTCAGATGACAACGCCTACCAGCTGCTGGTCTCAGGGCGGGCTCTGGGAGCATTGGGGAACTGGGATCTGGCGGTCGAAGCCTTCCGTAATGCGATCGCAGTGCGGGCGGATTACGCCGAAGCGTGGGCCTGGCTGGGTGAAGCAAAACAGCAACAAGGCCAAAATGGGTCCGTCGAGATTGCACAGGCAATTGCATTGAATCCAGATTCTGCCATGGTAGAAAGTCTTTATGGTCTGTACCTCCAGCGCCAAAAACAACCCAAGCAAGCCCTGGTGGCCATACAGAAAGCCGCGGCTCTGGAGCCAGATAATCCCGGCTGGCAAATGGCCCTGGGCGAAGCCTACGAAGAGACCGGCGATCTGATATCTGCACTGAAATACTATCAAAATGCAACTGAGCTTGCCCCGGACGATGCAACCTTCTGGCGGGCGCTGGCAGAATTCAGCCTGCGCGACAACCTGGATCTGGCGGGTACCGGCTTGCCGGCTGCCCGCAGGCTGGTCGAACTGGCAGGCAACGATTGGCAGTCTGACGATATCGCCGGGCAAATCCTGCTGGAAACAGACGACCCGGTGGGAGCAGAGGCCATCTTAAAGAAAGCCATCGAATTGGACTCCAGCCAGGCCGCGCCCTTCCTGCACCTGGGCCTACTTTATATGCAGACGGGCGACCGGGCGGCCGCGCTGGCGTTCCTAAATCAGGCGAAAGCCTCTGACCCGAATGGCTCGATCGGATGGCAGGCCAACCGCCTGCTGGAGCAGTATTTTCCATGAGAACCCAGCCTGTCTATCTGCTGGCCTTTTTGGCCGTTTTGTTATCCGGCTGCCGATCCACCCTGATCACCGATCTGGTGGCGCGGCCAGGCGAAAAACTTTTCTGGGATGATTTCTCCGATCCTTCCGGGAACTGGCCGCAGTTCGCCGGCCCGAACGGCAATGCGGGCGTGGCGCAAGGAGCCTACCAGATGCAGGTCCTTACGGCGCAAAAGGAGATATTGGCGACCAGCGGGCATATCTTCCGGGATGTGCAGGTGGAGGCGGATGCCACGCGCCTGGCCGGCCCGTTGCAAAACCTGTTCGGGCTGGTCTGCCGATCCAGCGATGCGAGTGACTTTTATTTCTTTGCCATTTCGAGCGATGGCTATTATGGGCTGGGAAAAGTTAAAAACGCCCGGGTGGCTTTGCTGGGGCAGGAAATGATGGTGTATAGTCCGGCCATCCTGAAGGTGAATCCAAACCATCTACGCTTTGATTGCACCGGAGAGACGCTAAAAGGGTATGTGAATGGCCAGTTGATCGCCAGCGGGACGGATGCCGATTTCTCCTCCGGCGAGGCAGGCCTGATGGCCGGGGCGCTGGATAAGCCGGGCGTAAATGTGGCTTTCGATAATTTTGTGGTATATAAACCATGAAGATATTCCTGGATACCATCGGCTGCCGCCTGAACCAGGCGGAGATCGAAAGCATGGCCCGCAACTTCAGGGCGGCCGGGCACGAAATTGTGGCCACTGCAAAAGAGGCGGACCTGGCAGTGATCAATACCTGTTCCGTCACATCGGCGGCAGCCTCGGATTCGCGCGCCGCCATCCGCCGGGCCAGGCGACTAGGGGCAGGCGAGGTGGTGGCAACCGGCTGCTGGGCCACCCTGGAGCCGGTGAAAGCCGCCGAACTCCCGGGGGTGCACAGGGTTGTAGCCAACCTGCAAAAGGACAGCCTGGCGGCCGATCTGCTCGAGCTACCACAGGAGTTTTTCGAGCTCGAACCACTGGCCCGCAGCCCTCTGCCCGGCTTGCATGCCCGAACACGCGCCTTCATTAAAGTTCAGGATGGCTGCGAAAATGCCTGCACATTCTGCATTACCAGCGTGGCACGCGGCGCCAGCCGCTCGCGTCCAGTGGAGCATGTCCTGGCAGATGTTCGGGCGGCGCTGGAAGGCGGGGCCAAGGAGATCGTTTTAACCGGCGTCCAGCTCGGCTCCTGGGGGCGCGACCAGGCCAGGTCGCAAGGCCTGGCGGAATTACTTTTCAGCCTGCTCGAGCGAACTTCAATGGCACGCCTGCGCCTGTCCTCGCTGGAACCCTGGGATGTGGAGGCGGGATTCTTTTCGCTCTGGCAGGATAAACGCCTGTGCCGGCACCTGCACCTGCCCTTGCAATCGGGCAGCGAAGCCGTGCTGAGACGCATGCGGCGCAAGATCACACCCGATTCGTTTTCCACGCTGATACGATCAGCGCGGGAGGCCATTCCGGGTGTAGCCATAACCACAGATATCATCGTGGGGTTCCCCGGCGAGACCGAGGCAGAGTTCTCCGAGACGGTGGCGTTCGTCAAGAGCATGAAATTTGCCGGAGGGCATGTCTTTACCTATTCGGCACGCCCGGGCACGCCGGCCGCGCGCATGAAAACGCAGGTCCGGCACGAAATCCGCAAAGAACGCAACGCGGTGCTGCGAGCCGAACTGGAAGAATCGGCCCGTGCGTATCAAGCGGGATTCATCGGCCAGACACTGCCCGTACTGTGGGAGGGATCCAGCCGGCTGACCGAGGCGGGCTGGACTCTGGAAGGGTTAACCGACAACTATCTGCGGGTTAAGTCCCTGGCAGCGGAGGCAAGGTGGAATCGGATCGATGAGGTAGAACTGATTATGATGGATGGTGACGGATTAAAAGGGATAATAAAGCTCCAAAGCGGATCATCATAAATCCCATACCATTAAGAGACAGATAGGATACAATCCAGATATGAGCAAAGCGAGACCAGCCAAGTCCCCTCCCGCCGCCTGACGATCGGCCTGCTCATCGGCCGTCTCGGAGATATAGGATATGCGGCGCAGGTTTGGCCGGGGGTGGCAGACGTGGCCGAGGAACGGGATGTCAACCTGGTCTGTTTTGTGGGCGGAACCCTGTGCGCCCCTCACGAGTTTGACTCCCAGCGGAACGTGGCTTACAACCTGGCGAGTCCGGAGAGGCTGGATGGCTTACTGGCCATGTCGGGGTCGATCGGCCAGTTTGTTGGACCGGAGCAACTCAAAGAATTTTATGCGCACTTTCAACCCCTGCCGATGGTCAGTATTGCCATGGCGGTGGATGGTATTCCGAATGTTTTGACAGACAGCTTAATCGGGGTAAAAGATTCAATAAACCACCTCATCGAGGTACATCATTTCCGCCAGATCGCCTTCCTGCGCGGACCGGAAACCAATCCGGAAGCAGAACAGCGGTATGAAACGTACGTTAAAACCCTGGCCGAACATGCCATCCCCTTTAACCCCGAGTTGGTAGTTTCTGGCAATTATCTTGGCCCGGCAGGCGCGGAAGCAGTCCGCCTGCTGCTGGATGAACGAAAAGTCAAATTCGAGGCAATCGCATCTGCCAATGATGAGATGGCGATAGGCGCGATGAATGCTCTCCGGGAACGCGGCCTGAACGTGCCGGAGGATGTAAGCGTGGTGGGATTTGACGATCTGGAGGAAGCCAAATTCGCTTCCCCCCCGCTCACAACAATCCGACAGCCAATGTATGAACAGGGCAGGCGGGCGACCGAAATGCTGCTGGCGCTGATGGCAGGCGAGGATGTGTCCAAGTCTGTGACACTGCCGACCGAATTAGTGATCCGCCAGTCGTGCGGATGCCAACCCAGGGAAGAATCCCGCGCGATCGATCCATCCACAATACAAACAGGCGAGACCTTCGAAGCTGTGATCGCCGCTAACCGGGCGCTTATCCTGTCGGATATGGCAAAGACAGCCGGCGTTTCAGCTGCCAGCCTGGGACCCGGCTGGGCCGAACGGCTGCTTGAGGCTTTCTCCCTTACGTTGAATGACCCGTCCCGCAATGATTTTATCCATACACTGGATGAGATGCTCCACAAGGTTGGCACGAATAACGGCGCCGTGATGGAATGGCGCCAGGTGCTTTTCAGCATTCAGAATTATATATCCGCCGCCCTGGCTAATCAGGCGGACCGGTACAGGGTTGAGAAACTTCTGCAACAGGGCCAGGCTTTGGTGGGGGAAATTGCCCAATGGGCCCAGGCGCACCTCAGGCTGCTCGCTGAACGACGCGCCTTCGACTTCACCATCGGCATCAGCGAACCATTGATGACCGCATTCGATGTGGAGGGGCTGACAGAGGTGGTGGCACGCCAATTACCCCAGCTGGGTATCGAAAGCTGCTACATCTCGTTATATGAGCAAGTCCTAGACGAGCAAAAGGATGTTCCAACCGAGTGGTCGCGCTTGATCCTGGCGTTTAATGAGAACGGGCGAATGGATCTGGAACCTGGCGGCCGGCGCTTCCGGTCACGCCAGTTGATACCAGAGGGCATCCTGCCCAAAAAGAAACGTTACGCCATCCTGCTTGAACCGCTGCACTTCAGGGATGAGACCCAACTCGGGTTCATCATCCTCGGACCACTCAAAATGAGACCCGGGGCAGCACTGCGGGAAGCATTAAGCCGGCAAATCAGCACCGCCCTGAAAGGTGCTCTACTTTTGCAAGAGCGCAGCCAAACGCAGGAAGCATTGCAAAGATCGGAAGAAAAGTACCGGTCCCTGCTGGAGTTCAACGGCGAAATACTGAGAAATGCTCCCATCGGGATTATCCGAATGGACAAAGAAATGAGGATCCAGTACGAGAATCCTCAATTGGAAAAGATCATCGGACTACCCTCAGATGCGACCAGGTCACGCGCAATGGGAACGGATATACGGCAGATTCCGGGGATACAACAAGCCGGGTTATTGCCATACCTGGATGACCTTCAAAAAGGAATGGACATCCTGCTTGAAACTCCTTTCAACTCAATCTATGGAAGGACTACCTTCATCAGAATTAATGGACGCCCCATTTGCGATCAGGACCAGCAGGTAGGGAGCATTCTGCTGGTCGAAGATATCTCGGAACGCCAGCTGGCGGAAGAAGCATTTCGTGAAAGCGAGGAAAGATACCGGGCAGTCATCGAAGCCACCGATACCGGATATGTGGTAATTGATGAAAGCGGCCGGGTGGTCAATGCAAATATTAATTACGCCCATCTCAGCGGGCATGCTTCCGTGGACGAAATCCTTGGCAGGGAGGTAGTGGATTGGACCGCTCCTTACGACCTGGAACGAAACCGGAACGAAGTTATTAACTGTTTCAAGAACGGTTCCATAAAGAATCTTGAAATCGATTACCAGCATGCGGATGGAAAGATCACCCCGGTGGAAATGAACGCCAATGTTGTCCAAACGAAGGAAGGCAAAGTGGTTGTGACACTCTGCCGGGACATCACCGAGCGCAAACAGGCCGAGGAAGCTTTGGAAGCCAGCGAGGAACGCTATCGCAGCCTGGCTGAAGCTTCCCACGATATGATCTTTATCATAGGGGAACAGGGTGTGGTTGAATACGTGAACGAATTTGGGTCGCGCCAGTTTGGTCTCCAGCCAGAGCTGATCGTTGGCATGAAGATGAAAAGCCTCTTTTCCAACGAGGCAGCCGAACGACAGCAAATGAGCCTCGCCCGGGTAATGGCAACCGGCAAACCGGTATATATCGAAGCGCCCTCGGGATTTCCGGGCGGCGAGAGATGGCTGGGTACCTGGCTGGTACCTCTGCGAGACAGAGCCGGAAGGACTACATCCGTGATGGGGGTTAGCCGCGACATCACCGATCGTATCCGGATTGACCAGGCTCTAAAAGAGTATTCCGAACGCCTGGAGGAAATGGTGGGGGAACGTACAACCGAGCTGCAAGAGGCCTTACAAAAAGCACAACTGGCGGGTCAGCTAAAGACCGAGTTCATTGCAAATATCAACCATGAACTACGCACGCCTTTAACCAACCTGGTGCTTTACCATCAAATGCTGCGGGCGAACCCGGATGTAAAAACCCTGGAACGTCTGGATGTGATCGGGCGCGAGATCCAGCGATTGCGCGTCCTGATCGAAGACATGCTGAAACTTTCCCGGCTCGACACCGGGCAGGTGGCATTCCGACCGATGCCACAGGATCTGAACCGGATCATACAGACCCTGGTAAGCGACCGAAAAACCATTGCGGAAGGGCGCGGTCTGACCCTGACGGTGGAATTGCAGCCCGGCCTCCCGGCAGCCTGGTTGGATGAGGTCATGGTTGTCCAGATCGTCTCGAACCTGTTGACCAACGCCCTGAACTATACTCCCAGCGGAGGGCAGTTGCATATTTCGACCCGCCGGACAGTGGATCACTCGGGTAAATCCTGGGTGGCCTTCATTGTGCAAGACACCGGACCTGGAATCAGCCCGGAGGATCTCCCGCACCTTTTCGACCGTTTCTATCGCGGCAAGGCCGGACATGCGACCGGTGTACCGGGAACCGGCCTGGGTCTGGCGATCGTTAAACAAATGGTTGAAAAGCATAACGGCCGGCTGGACGTGAAGAATGTACCTGATGGCCATGGAGCAATCTTTACCGTCTGGTTGCCGGTTGAGCAGGAACCGGAAGCCGGGTGAGCTTCTATAATTTTCAGAGGGATATTAAGGTAATGGCCGCCAGACCAATGACAGCAGGATGGCAATTCCAGCCAGGAGCGCGCCGAAAGCCACAAAAAGAACGCTGATTTCAAGAACCTCATGCTTAATGATCAGGTAGGTCGGCAGGCCGGCAAAAACGCTCTCAAGCTGACTGGCGCTTGAAGCCAGGTGATACGTTCCTCCGGTCATCGAGGCGATTTGCTTCAGCATGGGCTCATTCAGCCCCATGCGGCCAAATCCGCCGCCACCACCTCCTCCACCAAAGAAGCCGCCGCCCGGAGCACCGCCGAATCCGAATGGGCTTTGGGAGGCATCCGGCCCGTTTGCCGTGCCAAAGCCAATGGTGTAGACCCGCACGCCGCGGTCGACAGCCTGCTGTGCCGCGACGATTGGATCGGGACCGGTGTTGCTGTCACCATCGGTAAGCAGGACAATAATATCCGGGGCATAATCGCCTTTGGGCACTGGTTTCGGTTCGACGCCCGGCTGGGTATCGGTAATGCTGCGGGCAACATTCTTGTCCACCTGGGAGATGGCATCCAGGGCGACCAGGATTCCGCTGCCAATGGCGGTGCGGCGCCCAACGGTCAGACTATCCAGCGCAGCCTGAAGCGCGGCCTGGTCGGTGGTGGCCGGCTGGATGATTTCAGCAAAAGTGGAAAAGGCCACCAGGCCAATTTGCGTGGTGGATTTCTGATGTTGAACAAAGGAGAAGGCAGCTTCCTCGGCTGCCTGGAGGCGGCTGGGTTGAATATCGCGCGAGCGCATGCTGCCTGAAACATCTATGGTCAGGATGATGGTGGTCTGGTTGGTGGGTATGTTCAGGATGGCAACCGGGCGCCCGAGGGCGAATACCAGGCTGCCAAGACCAAGCAGAAACAGGCCAACCGGAAGATGGCGGCGCCAGTTTGATTTTTGGGGTAAAGCCGCGCGTACCAATTCGAGGCTGGAATACCGGACTGCGAACCGGCGTCGCCGCAACATCCAGATATACAGCCCGATCAGCAAGGGGATTAATCCCAGCAGGAAAAGAAATCCGGGCCAGAGGAATTCCATTTAATAGCTCCTATCACTATAGAACCTATCCAAAAACCAGGAGGAGATCGCATTTTGATTTTGTGCGATGACGCTGCACAATTTCAACATGCGGTTCGTCTTATAATTATCGGATAGATATTAAATCATCGCCAAAGGTGAGGCAGGCGGCCTCAGGGAAGACGGCTAAACCAAAGGAGAGAAAACAATCCTCCGATCAGCATGAAGAAAATGCTTGCGCCGGCAAAAAGGGCGGTTAGCTCGGTCTGTTCCGGCTTGCTCAGCAATTGCGTGTCGAGGTGATCATAAATCTTGATCAGGTCTTGTTCACTCTGGGCGTTGTAATAGGTGCCACCAGTGATCTGGGAGATTTGTTGCAAGGTGGCCTCATCAAGCTGCGTGTGCAATGAAAAACCGTTGATATGCACAGTAGTTCCAGTTGGGCTGCCGATACCAACGGTATAGATGCGGACGCCCCGGTCAGCAGCGGTCTGGGCGGCAGCCAGGGGATCAGGGTTTTCATTGTTTTCGCCATCGGAGAGCAGGATGATGACGGCCGGAGTATAGGTTCCATGCGGAACGGGTGTGGGTGTGGGGGTGGGTGTCAACAGATTATTGCTGTAAACTTCCCCAGGCAAGCCACCACCGGCGCCGGTGGCAATTAAATTGAGCGAGGCAAGGATACCCTGCCCCACCGAAGTGCCCGTTTGCGGAGCCAGAAGGTTGATGGCAGCCAGTACCGCGCTCGGATCGTTGGTCGGGACCTGCACCGACAGCCCGGCATCGCTGAAGGCAATGACACCGGTCTGTACAAAAAGTGGCTGGTGTTTGACAAAGTCGCGCGCGGCAGCCTGGGCAGCCTGCATGCGGGTGGGTTTGATATCTGTTGCCGCCATGCTGCCGGAAACATCAAAAGCCAGGATGACCGTACCATCCTGTTTGGGCAGGGCTACCACCGCTTGCGGGCGTGCCAGAGCAAACGCCAGGATCGTGAGACCTACCATGAAGAATACGACCGGAATGTGGCGGCGTGAGCCGGGCTGGCTGCCTCTGGCGCCCGCTCCGAAACCGAGGTTGCCGTAATTGGCGGCTAATTTCATGCGCCGCCGCTGCATCAGGAGGTAAGCCGCGATGAACAACGGGATCAAAACCAGGGAAAAAAGCATGACAGGCCAGATGAATGTCATATTGAAACCCAGGGCTACTTTCTTTGCCGGCGACGCAAGGTGGCAAAGCGTACAATCGCCTGCACCAAGTCCTCGTCGGTGGATAGCGCCAGGGCATCCACCCCGGCGCGTTTGAACGACTGTGCCAGATCGGCTTCACGCTGCCGGCCGGCCGCTTCGAAGCGCTGGCGGAACTTGCGATCGTGGGTATCCACAAACATCTGGTCGCCCGTTTCAGAATCTTCCATTACAACCATGCCCATATCCGGAAGCTGGGTTTCGCGCGGATCCCACAGCCGAACGGTAAGAACTTCATGGCGACGGCTGAGCAAATTCAATGTGCGTTCCCAGCCCGGCTCACAAATGAAATCCGAAATCACGAACACGAGACTGCGTCTCCTAATCGAAAACAAGCCACTCTCGAGCAAGGGGGTCAGGTTGGTGAAGGGAGCGCGCAGAATTTGCGGCTGCTTGAGCAGGTCATTGGTCAGGCGCAACACCTGGATGCGACCGCTGCGGGCGGGAATCATGCGCTCAATGCGGTTATCATAGAATATCGCCCCCACCCGATTGCCGTGGCGGGTCAACAGCCGGGCCAGCGTGGTCACAAAATCGATCAGCACGGTCCGCTTCAGACTCTGGGCTGTGCCGAAGTCAATCGAAGGACTGAGGTCGAGCAGGAACCAGGCTGTGATTTCGCGGTCTTCGACATATTGGCGCACATACGGAGTATTCATGCGCGCGGTGACATTCCAATCGATGTAGCGGATATCATCCTCGGGCTGGTATTCGCGCAGGTCGGCGAAATCCACGCCATAGCCATAAAATAAGGTGCGGTAATCACCCTGCAGGAGTCCATCCAGGCGACGGATAACCTGCCAGTCGAGGCGCTGCAGGATCCGTTCAGGCGTTGATGCGGTCGTTGGCATGCTCATGCAGCGGCACCACGGGAAGCGGAATGCGATCGAGGATTTTTTTCAAAATATCGTCACTGGTGACATTATCGGAAAGCGCTTCATAGGTCATTACGAGACGATGGCGCATGACATCCAGCGCCATATCGGAAACATCCTGGGGCAAGACATAATCGCGCCCACGCACGAAGGCCAGCGCCCGGCCGGTGAGGATCAAGTTAATCGAGGCACGCGGACTGGCACCAAACATGATGTAATGCTCCAATTCCTTCAAACCGACATCTTTGGGAGAGCGGGTGGCAGTGACCAACTTCACCGCATATTCAATCAGGGCAGAGTCAACAAAAACGTGGTCGGCCTGGTTCTGCAAATCCATTAATTGCTGGGTGGTCAGCACCTTCTGCATACCCTGCAGCATGCCGGTCATGCGCTCGACAATGACAAACTCTTCGGTCGAACTGGGATAACCGACCAACACCTTGAGCATAAAACGGTCAACCTGCGCTTCCGGGAGAGCATATGTCCCTTCGGTCTCGATGGGATTTTGGGTTGCCAGCACCAGGAAAGGCTCGGGAACCTTGAATGTCTCCCGCCCAATGGTGACCTGATGTTCCTGCATCACCTCGAGCAGGGCGCTCTGTACCTTGGCCGGGGCGCGGTTAATCTCATCCGCCAGCAACAGATTCGTAAAGACCGGGCCGAGCGAGGTGTTGAATTCGCCGGTCTTCTGATTATAGATGCGCGTGCCGACCAGATCGGCCGGGACCAGGTCAGGGGTAAACTGAATGCGCTTGAATTCGCCGCCAATCGCATCCGCGAGCGTCTTGATGGCCATGGTCTTGGCCAACCCCGGTACCCCTTCCACCAGGATATGCCCACGCGCCAGCAAGGCCACCACCAGCCGTTCCAGCAGGTGGTCCTGTCCGACGATGACCTTTTTTACTTCATACAATACCCGTTCCATCGGCAAGCCGTTTTCAGACTTTGAATTATTGTCCATAAGTTATCTCCTTATTTTCCCAGCATATGAAAAGGCAACAGATTGTGCCAACTAATTGCAAAAACAGTGCTGGTTAAATACAGCGCAATTCAATCCGGCGGCAATCCAGCGGCTCCGCCGGCCACATTGATCGGGATGGCGAATCCAATCCCTACAAAGAAATCCTGGTTGGTTGGGTTGACCAGTCCTTCGACAATGCCGATCACTTCCCCATCGCGATTCAGCAGCGGGCCGCCCGAGTTGCCAGGATTGACGGCCGCATCGATCTGGATCAGGCCCTTCAGATTTAAATTGGTATTGACGGGTTGAAAAGTCCGGTTGAACCCGGAGATAACCCCTGCACTCATCGAGCTGTATAGCCCATAGGGATTGCCAACAACATACGCCTCATCGCCCACTCGCATGGCATTCGGATTGCCCAGCACGGCCGGGACAACCTGCGCAGGCAGCTTGTCGGCCTTTAGAACGGCGATATCGTTGGCGGGTTGTTGGGTGGCGATGCTGGCGCTGGAGCTGGTGCCATCTGCAAAGGTGACCTGAATGGAAGTGGCGTTGGCAACCACATGCAGGCTGGTGAGGATATCCCCGTTCGCATCGACAATGGTGCCGGTGCCCAGGCTGTCATCCGACTTCCCATCCGTCCCCGGAAGCTTGGATTGGATCAGCACGAGAGAGGGCTGGATAATTGCATATACAGCTTCCGCAAAAGGAGCAGGCGGGGTGGCAGAGGCCAGCACCTGGTTTACGGCGGTGCTGACATCGTTGGTGGTTAGCTGGGGGGTACCAGGAGTCAGAAGATGGTAGATCAACAGCGCCGTAAGGGTCGCGGCCACTCCCAGAACAAACAGCAAAAAGCCACGCAAGCCTTTGCGGAGTCTTTTCAGGCGTTGCCGCCAAAGTTCGGATCTTGAGACAGATGGTTCATCCATATTTGCTCAAAAAAGATTTAGCCAATTTTTAGCTGAACTGCATTGAAAACAACCGGCGGATTAAGTAACCACTGTCAGATTATTTTCTCAGAGATATATGAGATAAACCTGAGAAAATCCTTATAAAACCCACCTTAATTATGTGGTTACTATTTCCGTTCGAAAATCGGGCCCAAGAAACAGTAATCACTGCTTTACAATAAGTAAAGTTTACTTGACACATTCAAGCAATGGCTGTAGAATAATAATGTCAAGTAAACTTTACAAGGAGAATTTCCATGAATGAGAACACCCCAACCACTTCAAGCAGCGAGTTAAGCAAGAACATCATCGCCGGCGCAATTGCCGGCGGCATGGCCGGAGCAGCGTTTGGGTACGGCCTGGGCAGCCTGTGGATCGGCATTGTCGCCGGCATTCTGTTCGGTCTGGCCATCGGTTACCGTCTCCAGCGGGTACCCATCAAAATGCGCTATCCCATGCCTATCATCCGGCGAATTCTCCTGGCGGCGGGTTTTTGCGTGCTGGTGGGGATGGGATATGCGGTCCTGCTTGACCGAGGCTGGAGCGGCACGCGCGCAATCCTGGCAGCCGTGCTGCCTATTGCGTCCTGGGCTTTTCTGGTGGTCACGCTGGGAATGGCAATCGCCAGCCTGGATGAACTGCAGCGGCGTATCCAGACCGAAGCCATTGCGATCGGCTTTGCCGGAACAGTAATAGTGTGCGGCGGATACGGCCTGCTGGGGCTGGCAGGCCTCCTGCCCGCACTCAACTGGGGCATGGTCATCTTTGTGATGGTATTGATGTGGTTCGTTGGGAAAATGTGGACCCTGTGGAGATACCGATGAAGAACCGTCTGAAGGTGCTACGGGCTGAACGGGACTGGAGCCAGGCCCAACTGGCAGAACTCCTGAACGTCTCACGACAAACGGTCAATGCGCTCGAGACAGGCAAGTACGACCCAAGCCTGCCGCTGGCCTTCAAGATCGCCGCGTTATTCGGTTGCAGGATTGAAGATATTTTCAAACCAGAGGATGGGGAAATAAAAACCCAAATTTAGAGTGGCTGCGGCTCCGCCGCAGCCACTCTAAATTTGGTAATTCTTGAATCTACGAATACAAATCTATTCGTATTTGAAGCGCAAGATGCCAACCCCAAAGAAGACAACGGCAAAACCGAACAGGATGCCTGCATCCGGCAGTATGGCCGCCAGGCCCTGGCCGCGCAGAACGATATCCAGCAGGCCGCGCATGGCCCAGGTGGTTGGCAGGATCTTGACCACTTTCTGCACGGTTTGCGGGAACATCTCCAGCGGATACCAGCACCCGCCCAGCAGGGCCATGACCATGCCGGTCATGATGCTCAAACCGCTGGCTTGGCCTTCCGTCTTGACGAAGGTGCCCAATGTGGTGCCCAACGCGGCCGCCGCCAAGGCTGCACTGACCATCATCACGCCCAGCGCGAGCGGCTGGCTGCCCCAATCGAGTTTCATCACGTAGATGCCAAAAAGGATCAACAAGAACATCTGCACCAGGGCCGTTACCACCTGGCCAAAGATCGTTCCGAGCAGGTAAGTGCTTTTGCGGGTGGGAGTGGTCAACAGCCGCCGCAGGGTGCCCTTCTGGCGTTCGTAGGCGAACATGGCCGAGATGCCGATGAGCGGGATGAAGACCCAGGTGATCAACTGGCCAGCGGAAGAATTGGTGCGCGGGTTATAGGGGACAGGTTCGACGGTGTTGCCTTTCAACTCCGTCACTCGGCTGGGAGCCGCGGAAAGCAGGGATTGGGACTGCTTGAGGGCATCGGAGAAATAGGCCTGCCGGTCGGCAGCGGAAGCAAAGGGTTGGATCTGTTCGGCTTTGGCAACGCTCTGGTTGGCGATATCGGCGGTGGCGCTGACCCGGCTGATGACCGAGAGGACGGCGCGCTGGGCAACCATGGCATCCATGTTATTGGGCTGCTGGCGCAACTCCAACGGAATGCTGCCCTGCTCAAGGTGAGCCAGATCGAATTCGGCGGGGATGGTGAGTACGGCCGAGGCAGTGCGCTGTGAAAACTGATTATTCGCCTGGGCAAGCGTCATCAGATCGGGTCGGACAGCCTGGGAATTTTTCAAGGCATTGACCAGGGTGGCAGAAAGAGGAGAATTGGCCTGGTCTACCACCACCAGCCGGACACGACTATCGGTGCTGCCACCGGTTCCGCCAGCCAGGACGAGTGTGAAGACGATCGGCAGGATCAGGAAGAAGAGCCACTCCGACCAACCTGTGAAACGCACCAGGGTATCTTTCCAGGCAATTGCAAAGATCTTTTTCATGAGAATTTCCTATCTTTTGGTCAGACCGCGCCGGCTGAAAAGGACAACAGCGATGGCGAACAGGAGCAGGCCCATAGCGAACAGGGCCAGGATGGGGGTCAGAATATCGTGCAGCCCGCCGCCCAGCGCCAGGGTGGTGAAGCCATCCACGCCCCAGGCGTTGGGAGTCAATCTGGTGATGCTGCGAAACCAGACCGGCATATTATCCATGTTGATAAAGGTGCCGCCCAGGATGCCGAATGTCAGCATCATGGCCGACCCGATCGCGCTGACCTGGCCAGGGGTTTTGGCAACGGCGGTCAGGAGCATGCCCCAGCCAACCGCTCCAAAGACGGCCGCCAGCACCAGGACCAGGACAGCCAGTGAGTCGCCCCACTGGAGTTTGAACAAAACTGTCGTACCCCCGATCAGGATGAGCATCTGAGCCGCACCGGTCAGGAAGATCCCGACCATCTTGCCGCCCAGCACCTGGACGGTGGTGGTGGGAGAAACCAGCAGGCGCGGCAGGGTGCCATGGTTGCGTTCGTTCAGGAGCGTGCGCCCGCCATAGCTGACGGTGTACATCAGGAACATCAAGGCCATGCCAGGCGCCAGCAGGGCCAAAACATCAAAATTGACGGCTTTTCCGCTGGGGGTTTCGTTATTCAGGGTGATGGAGCTGCTCCGGGCAGACTGGCTGGCCTGGCTGAGGCCGATGCCCGCCCCGACGGCCTGGGCGCTCTGGAGCGAAATGCGGCCGCTGGAAACCAACTGGGTGACAGCCACCTGGCCACCGACCCGCCCAACCTCCACCTGGCTGATGAACTGGTCCAGGATGGTTTTAACCACGCCGACACTGGTCGGGGCAACCGGGTTGGAGTACAACTCAATCTGAACGGTTGCGCTGGGGATGGTTTGCCCCTGCGGGGGGATTACACTGTCGGTAAAACCAGCCGGGATGAAGATGACTGCCACAGCATTGTTGGCATCGACCTGTTTGTAGGCGGCAGATGGATTATTACTGATGGTTGGGTCAACCAATCCGTTCAAATCCTTGGATTGAAAAACCTGCACCAGGGCATTGCCGAGCTGCCTGCCATCCTGGTTGACCAGGATGACTGGGATATGGCTGATGCCGCTGGAAGAACTGCCCGAGAAACGCCCGGTGACCAGGCCCAGGCCTAGAGTCAGCAGGAAAGGCGCCAGCAACATCAGGATCAGGGCGGCCCGATCGCGGAAGGCCAGCCGGACGTCTTTGAGACCAATAAGGAAGAGTTTTTTCATGAGAATCTCCAGTTACCGAGAGCAGAGAAAAGAGATTAGAAAGCAGTAACTGCTCTCCAGTTTCTGTTCACTGTTCACTAATCTCTTAGAGCCCGCCCAGTCAAGGACAAAAAGACCGCTTCCAGGTTGGGTTCCTGGATATCGACCGAGCGGATCTTGATGCCAAGGTCGTTGGCGGCGGTAATGACCGGAGCCATGATTTCCTCGGCTTGCGGAGCCATGACGGCCACGGTGTGGTCGGTGATGTCAGCCTGCGTAACACCCGGGAGTTTACGGACAGCCGCAGCCAGGACTGCGCCGTTCTGGCTTTCATCGATGTGCAGCACCAGCGTGTCCTTTTCACCAACCTGGCGGTTCAACTCGGCCTGGGTACCCATGGCAATCAACTCGCCATGGTCAATGATGCCGACCCGGTCGGAAAGCTCCTCGGCCTCTTCCATGTAATGGGTAGTGTACAGGACGGTCATGCCCTGCTGATTGAGCGCCTTGACCGTGTCGAGGATGGCGCGGCGGGATTGCGGGTCGATGCCGACGGTCGGTTCGTCCATGAAGAGCAGACTGGGCTTGTGCAGCAACCCAACACCGATGTTGACACGCCGCTTCATCCCACCGGAATAGGTCTTAACCCGGTTTTTGGCTTTGTCGGTCAGGCCGATCTGCTCGAGCACCTCGTCAACGCGGGTCTTGAGGTTCCTGCCGGAGAGACCGTACATCTGGCCCCAGAAGACCAGGTTTTCGCGGGCGCTGAGGTCGTCGTAGAGCGCCAGTTCCTGGGGTACCACGCCAATCAGGTTGCGCACGGCCATGGGTTCCCTGGTAACTGAATGCCCGCCGATGGTCGCTTCGCCGGCAGTTGGAGTGAAGAGCGTAGAAAGGATGGAAATGGTAGTGGTTTTTCCGGCTCCGTTTGGGCCGAGCAGACTGAAGATTTCGCCTGCGTTTATGTCGAACGTAATCCCATTTACGGCGGTGAAATCGCCGTATTTCTTTACAAGGTCTTTCACTGAAAGTATGGCTGTCATAGATGCTCCTAAAAATGGATGAAGGGTGGCTAAAAATCGAACGCGGATTACACAGATTCAAATGATTTTCGCGGATAAAACCTAAATATATCTGCGCTCTTCCGCATCCTCCGCCTTTTTCCGTGTGCTATTTTCACGGACGCATGGAAAGGAAATATAAAAAGGATTAATCGTTATTCTTTGGCCTGCCCCGGAATACCAGCAGCACCAAACCAATCACGATGAGGATAGCAGCGTAAACCAGGTTGAGGTCCAGCCAGCGGAAGGCTCCATTCGTAACCAGGATGGCGCCGCCGATCAGGGCCATAATGCCGCCCGGGATGAGCGCCCACCACTGGGTGTAAGTAAAAATGGCGGTCAGGAAGGTGATCAGGAACCAGCCCAACGCAAAACAAAGCAGGAAAATGGCATTCTGGCTTGCGTAGGGGAAATGCCAGGGGCCCTGGATGGCCAGGATGCCGAGACCGATGCCGGTCAGGACACCGCCTGGGATGATCAAGCCAGTTTTACGGGAAACGGAGCCCCAGATCAGCATGCCCAGGCCAAGCAACAGGATAATGTAATTACCGATATCCAGCCAGCGCTGCAGCAGGGTGGCGGCCCCAAAAACGATTAGGATAACCCCGGCGACAATCCGGCTATTGTGACGGCGGTCGGTCTTCTTTTCAGAAATTGGTTCCATATGCACCTCATATACGCAAAGGATACGCCCGAGGCGCACAAGCTGAAAGTGCCGGGGGATAGAAACCGGCACTGAAAAGGGTAGAGTTTTGGGTATGACTTTAGGAGGATAGGATGGGGCTTTTGTCTATGTCTTTAGGTAGAGAAAGATCAAGCAATCAACCCAAGTTCCTGGGCTTTCAAGACTGCCTGTGTGCGGTCGCGCACCCCCAATTTATCGATCAGACTGGAGACGTGGTTCTTGACGGTACCTTCGGTAATGACCAGGCTGTCGGCGATCTCCCGGTTCGAGAGGCCGCGCGTGAGGGCCTGCAGAACTTGCAGTTCCCGCTCGGTCAAGGCGACGGTTAATGTTTCAGCACCCGACCCGCTTTTGAAAGAGGACTGCCGGTCAGTGGCCGTGGCCAGGCGTGAAAACTCCGCCAGCACCTTGCGAGTGAGCCGCGATTGGATAAGCGCCTCACCGGCTGCCACCTTGCGGACCGCCTGGGCCATCTCTTCACTACTGATATCCTTGAGCAGGTAGCCGCTGGCACCGGCTTTCAACCCTTCGAAGACGGTTTCATCATCTTCGAAGGTGGTCAGGATGATGACTTTTATCTCGGGGTGGCTGGCGCTGAGCAGTCGCGTGGCATCTAACCCATCCATCTCCGGCATGCGCACATCCATCAGGACCACATCGGGGTGCAGGGCTTCAACCTGTGCCAGTGCGGCGCGCCCATCAGCGGCCTGGCCGACCACCTGGATATCCGGCTCTAGCTCCAGCAGCAGCCGGATGCCCTGGCGGATGAGGGTCTGGTCATCCACGAGCAGCACTTTAATCACGGACTACCTCCTGCAAAGGGATGTTCACATCCACCTGGAACCCATGCGAGGAATCCGGGCCGCAGCAAAATTCGCCGCCGAGCTGATCCACCCGCTCGCGCAGACCTTGCAGCCCATATCCAGACTGCGCGGATGGAGCGTCAGGCAGCGGCTGGCCATCGTCGCTGATCGCCAAATGGATGGCTTCGAGCGAATAGGCCAGTGTCACCCGGATCTGCTTGACCGCCCGGGCATGTTTCTGGATATTCGTCAGGCTTTCCTGCACAGTGCGGAAAAGGGTTTGTTCGGCGAATGGCGAAAGCTGGATGGGTGCGCCACTCAAGTCGAATTCCGAATGGTAGCCGGTATGTTCACCAAAATCATGCACCAGGCTGACAATCATCTCCACCAGGGGCTGGCTTTCGGCCGGAGGCTGGCGCATCACCCCGACACTATGGCGAACCTCTTCCAGCGCCGCCTGGGCTTCGCTGCGTGAAACCCGCAAGGCTTCCGCAGCAGCCTGCGGGTTGCGCTCGACCAGTTTTTCGGCGGCCTGCAATTGGATGTTTAAGACAGTCAGGTGATGTCCCAGCCCGTCATGGATGTCACGCGCCAGGCGCATACGTTCTTCGGCGATGGCCAGTTCTTTTTCCTTTTGGTGAGCGGCTCTCAGGGCGGCATTGGCAGCCTGCAGATCCTTCAGCAAACCCTCCGCTCGCTCGGTTGCCAGGGCGGAGCGGCTCTCGAGCAGAACAAAAACCAGGACGAAGATCATACCGGTCATGAATTCCGCGGCGGTCTGGATTAAATCCCTGGAGGATAAGCCATAGGCTTTAAGGATGCCAAGGGCAATCCCCAGGCTGACCGCGCTATAGACCGCCCCACTCGGCCAGACGCCGAAGATGCTGGCAAATTGAGCTACCTGCATAAACAACAGAAAAACAATTTCACTGGTCCCGGTGAACGCAAAGGCTGCCAGAACGAGCAAGCTGGTAATTATATTGAAGGCCCATTGGTAGAAGATGGTGTTCCGGCGGATAAACGGTTGAAGGTGGTATTGAAACCACAATATATTGACCACCAGGGTTGTTCCCAGACTCAGAACGGTTGCAAAAAAACGCCAGTCCAATCTTTCTGTCGTGGGGTATTGGATAATAAAAATAACCAGCACGGAAAAGATCATGAAGTAGCTGATCCACTGCATCAGCAGGGGGCCTTCCGTGTTCTTCTTGAACCAATCCGCCAACCTGGAAGATTTTGAGGAACTTGTTTGCATCAGCTTGAACCCATCATTGATAACCATGCCGGTGGTTTTCGACCAGGCGCACCAGCCGGGCGGCGATGTTTTCCACATAGAAATCCGGCACCCCGTCGCTGGCCTTGGATTGCAGTCGCAGGTCGACCGGGTCATTAACATAATCCACAGCCAGGAAACGGCCCTCTTCCGTCAGGGCGATCTCGGTGGAAAACAGGTGCAGGCCGCAAATCTGGGCGATCTGGACCGGGATTTCACGCAGACTACGCAGTCCGAAGCGGGCTTTTTCTTCCGCAGTGACGCGCGCATAGACATGCGTGCGTTGATCCCACCAACAAGGATAGACCGCGCCATCGCAGTAAAGCACGCGGAACCAGGCCGGGCGTCCTTCCAGGATGCACGTGGTAACGTGTGCCTGCAGAAGATATTTTTCGTGGGGATATTGCTGGCGTGCATCCAGAACCTGCTCCCAAGAGGTGGCTTCCAGGATCACTCCATCCCCACCGCCTTCACAGGCCGGCTTGATGGCAAAGCTCCCACCCAGCAACTGTAGGTCAGACGGGTGGATTGAGGAACGCTTGGTGAATGGAGAAAGGATGATGGTATATGGAGTGTACAGACCACGGCTGATGAATTCCAGGTGCATGGTGGCTTTATCCCCTGACCATAGCGTGCGCTTTTGCGGGTTCAAGCAAAATGATCTATGCCGGATTGCCCAAGCAACCAAGGGCTGAAAGCGCGGGTCGGATTCGGATGCGCGGTCGAAGAGGGTGCTGAAGGATACTTCTTTGTTTTCCAGGCCAGCCAGCACCTGATTTAAAGAGTCCGGCGCGACCGTCAGGAGCGACACACCGCGCGCTGCACAAGCGACTTCGATCAGGTGAACGAAATCGGCGTCATACTCCCAATTCCAGGCCAGACAAAGATCATAACGGGGCATCTGAACGCATTATAGGAGCGATAGGGAAGAGAGTCAACGAATAAATTAGAACCAGATGGCTGGGTTTAATGATATTTGAAAAGATAATAGAACCACTTGATATATTCGTTATTGAGCGTTATCAGCCCGGTCTCATTTTTCCACCAGTTGGTCTGGTCGAAGCCTGCATAAGGAACTGCCACCATTTCCACCGTGACCGGCAGCCCTGCCAGCACCTTTTTAAAAGTCCACCTGGCTCGCCGGGTATGGAAAGCGGAAGTAACCAGGATGATCCGGCGGATCGGGTGGGCTGCGACATATTGGCGAACGGCGGAAGCCTCGTCGAATGTACTGGTCACACCGCCAGGGAACGGCAGGATGATGATCTTGCCAGCCGGCACACCCAGCTTCTCCATGACTGCTACGGATATATCAGTGTCATTGGGCACCAACCCCAGATCGACGGTTGGCGTGCTTTCGGAACGGGCAATCAAGACCAGGGGAGCCAGCCCCTGTTTATATAACTCGCTGGCCCGGAATGGCCGGGTATCGACTTCACTGTTGAGCAGGACGATAACATCGGCCGGCTGGAGCCTGTCGGTGACAATAAGGTAATCGGCAATTCCAGTGAGAATCTGGGAACGGAACGCCAGGGCCAGGATGGCCAACAATAGTACAACTCCTGCAGCGACGAGCAGGTTCCGCAGGATATGCTTCGGCCTGGGCCAGGCGGCGGGCCGGTCTGATGGCATTTTTTTTACCGGACAATCCAAAACCACCCCAAGGCGGTCAACGGGATGAAAAACAGCAAGACGGCCATCGTTCCGGCAAAAGCGCCGTGACCCTCGCGTTCATCGATCAGCTTGATAGACGGGAAAAATCCTTCCATCTTCCAGCGTGGGCCACCGAACCAGGTGAAAAGTATGCCACCCAGGATGCCACCTAGGTGACCAAAATTATCGATACCAGTCACACTGAAACCAATCAGCAGGTTGATGCCGGCCACGTAAATCACATTCATCAAAGCCCGGTTGGCCCGGTTGCCGAGCAGCTTGCGATTCTGGAGGATGAAAATCCCTTCGGCTGCCAGCAGGCCGAAGACTGCCGTGGAGGCGCCCAGCGAGGCGTTCGGCGTGATCAAGAACGAAAGCACGTTCCCGGCATAGGCAGAGAGGAAGTATAGCAGGGTAAAACGCCAGTGCCCGAAGCGGCCCTCGAGCCCGCGCCCGTACAGGAACAGGGCATACATGTTGAAGCCAATATGCAGGAGACCATAGGGCAGGCTGGAATCATGTAAGAAGACTGGCGTGATGAGACGCCAGATCTGTCCGAAGCGGATCAAATCATTGACCTTTTCACCCAGGATGGCAGCCACATCATTGGTGCCGAAAAGGGCGGTCGATAAACCAAAGGGGGCCAGAATGGAATTGGCCAGGCTGGCCGGGAGCAGATACACACCGACGAGTTGTAAAAGGTAGATAAAAACAGTAAACCCAATGATGGCATAGGTTACCGTCGGTTTTACATTCGGCACAGCCACCTGGACGGTGCGCGGCTGAGCGGGCTGGGGGGATTGCGGGTATTGATCGGGGGGAGGATTTTGATTCATGGTTTAACCTTGTTTAATTACAAACTCACCTTGCGGGGATTCACACGATGATGTTCGGCCCGGATAATGGCAATGACGGTATCGACCGTTTCGCTCAGGCAGCCATCCGAATTGACGATGACGTAGTCAAACTCGGCAGCGCGTTTGAGTTCCTGCTGGGCAGTGGCAATGCGCAGACTCAAATCTTCCGCTTTATCCGCCTTGCGATTTTTAAGCCGCTCCACCAGTTCTTTTTCATTCTGGGTGGTCAGGAAAACCAGCACGGCCTCCGGGGCCAGTTTGCGGACCGTGGCCGCGCCCTGCACATCCAGGCGCATGATGACATCCTTGCCTGAAGCCAGCGCATCGCGGACTTGCTTCTTGGAATTGCCCTTATAGTCGTTATAAACGATGGCATACTCAAACAATTCATCGCATTCGATCATGCGGGCAAACTCTTCCTTGGAGACAAAAAAATAGTCCCGACCGTTGACTTCGTTCTGGCGCGGCGTACGGGTGGTGGCAGTGACAACAAAGTGGAAGGGCAGGCCACGCGCCTTCAGGTTTTGAACCACACTATCTTTGCCCACACCAGAAGGCCCGGAGATGACAATCAGCAAAGGCTGGGGGTTATGGAGGTTGTATTCGAAATCAGTCATGGTTCTATTGTAACCGAAAGCCAGTGCTCGAAAAAAGCGATAAAATAGGGGTATGCCTCTTTATGACTATACCTGCCTGGATTGCCACCAACGCTTCGACGTATTCATGCCGTTCTCCGAATACGGTAGCCGCAGCGTGACCTGCCCGCATTGTAAAAGCCAGAACGTACGCCGGGGAATCCCGCGCGTGCGCGTGGCAAAATCGGAAGACAGCCGCATGGAAGACCTTTCCAGCGATTTTTCCGATCCGTCGGCCCTAGCCGGATTGGAAAATGACCCCCAGGCGATGGGGCGCATGATGCGCAAGATGGGCAAAGAAATGGGCGAAGAAATGCCGCCCGAGTTCGGCGAAGTAGTTGACCGGCTCGAGAAAGGCCAGAGTCCGGAAGATATAGAGAAGGAATTGCCCGATCTGGGGGGAGGGGAGATGGGCGGTATGGGGGAGGATGGGTTAATGGAATGAGCAGGAAGGGGGTAGGGGATGGGTGTACTCGACACGGCTGGGGGGTTCATCGGCCAGAATTTCGGCGGCAGCTACGGGGATGTGGATATGCGCGCCAGGGCCTACATACTGGTTGACCGGTGCCCAAGTTTCGCGAATGCGATTTGTGCTGAAGCCTGCCCCAGCTCGCATCATTGAAGCGGGTCCCAGCGCTGGCAGGTTAGTAGCAAATGCAACGTCACAGACTGCCACTTGAACGGGAAGGAAAATCTTCCCTGGCAGAGATCCTGATCTCCATGCGGTAAAGGAAGAAGAACAAACCCAATATGGCGCCAAATAAAAATGGCACAAGGCTCGGCCAGCCATGCAGCCCCAGGAATCGCTGCCCAAGGTTTTTTGCGAAATTCCCGGCCAGCAATTGGGGCAGGCTAAAATTGTAAATGACCGAATACTGGAAATAACCCAGCGTGGCAATTATCGAGGCCTCATTTGATCCAATCGCTACGATATTGGCGGTTACAATGACCATCTGTCCGATGGAGACCAGGCCGAGCACCAGCCCGGGCCAGGTGAACTTCCGGGGAACAAAAACAAGCAGGATGGAGAAGAACGGCAGGCACATTATCAAGAAACGTGGTCCAAAAGAGGAACCTCCCCACCACATGTAATAACCAGACATGATGATAAGGGTCGAAGCGATGATCCATAATGCCAGGATCGCTTCCAACCGGTATTGACGCTTGACCAGCATGAATACTGCCCCGGGGATGAAAAGCAAAAGAACGGGGGACTGCCAGAAAAGACCCATCTGCGGATGCAGGGTCGTATAGTAAAGGGCCGCCAGGTTCGGCCAGCCGAGCCCCGCCAGGCCCTGGGACATGCCTGCATTGAACGCCGGGTTGCTGAGATTCTGGTATCCAAAGGAAAACATGCTGCCATAGCACAACCGGTTATAGATCATCTGGAATAAAACGGGAATCGCCGCCCCCAGAGCCAGGAGCAGGATCGGCCAAGCAAATTTAACCGCTCCGCCTTCCTTCCACAGCGCATAAAAAAAATATATCGCCAGTGGCAACACGATGATCATGGCCGGGTACTCCGAAATGAACGCCCATCCCAGCAAGGTACCAATCAGGAAGGAGTACCCCTTCTTCCAGGCCAGGCGTTTCTCCTTAAGGAAGAAAATCAACACAAAGGCAATAAACAGCAGGCTGGCAGTGAACTGATGGCTGAAGAACACAGTGGCGAATGGAAAATACATCGTCCCCAGGGTAACCGCCAACATGACCAGGAAAGCCCGCAAGCGGCTCCTGGAGAGGTACAGGCACAGGATATACATGAAGCTGCCTGCCAACGCTGAAGGAATCCCGATCACCAGGAATATCAAAATTCTTTGTACATCATTCTGGGAGATGGAAATCCCGGCATGGCTTGCCCAGTACATGGGCGCATAGAAGGCAATGCCCAGAAGCGCTGGACCGATCGCTTTGTCAGAATAATAATGACCGTTGAAGTAGGCATCGTCACCGCTGAAAGTAGCTTGCTGCTGCTGGAAGCTATCCGTATAAAGGTGCCCCTGCTCCACCACGGAGAATATCATGCCGAAGCGAGAATTCTGATTCCAATCCGCCCTCTCGAAAAAGTAAGCGAACAGAAAAGCCAGTAACAGGAATACGATAAAGGCATCTTTTCTCAAACGATCCGTCATGATTCTCCCTTCCTATTCCGGCAGCAGCAAATTGCCTGCCAGGTTACGAAGGCATCATTATATTTAGCCTATGGCATTGTGTCAAATGAAAATAATCTGCCCATCGAAAACTTACCATTCCTTCAGAATCAGACTCACCCCTTGGGGCCTTTCAACCAACCCACTAACGATCTCCGAGTTCTTGAAGAACTCGGAGATCGCTTTACTTCCTATTTTGCCGGGGAAATATCCAGAACCATGCTGGTCTGGTTCCTTTGCAGAGTAAACTGGAAAGTCTTGATCGTAGTCTGCTGCTGGCCCGCGACGGGCACGTTCGAATAATTTTGCGCCACCCAGGTAAGGAAGCTCAATTGCACGTCCGGAGGCAATGTTCCGGTCAAGACAATATTCAAAACACTGGTGCCCTGATCGACGCTGTCCGACTGATCCGTGCGGGGTATCGTGACGGTAACCTTGCTCAAATTGCATGGATCTCCAATGAACTGGGCAGTGAATCCCTGGGCGATGGCCGGAAAGCTGGAGGCCCCGGTGGTGGTCAAGGTGACGATCATAGCCGGTTGGCCATCGGCGGTCCCTTGTGCAAACGCAAATTGTTGGGATATCTGAAGGACTATCCTGGCAGTATTAGTCGAGATGCCCAGGCCTCCCGGAGTGGGGGTATTGGGGCAGGTACCGGCCGCTTGCTGCTGGGCCTGAAGTGTTGCGAGCATGCCCTCCGCAGTGGGAACGCCGGTCAACAAGGCTGGCATTTCCGTGGCTGCCGCGGTCTCCATGGCCGGCAGATCCGTCGAGGCGGCGGTCTGCAGGGCCGGCAATTGGGTCGAGACTGCGTTCTGCAACCCCTGGACACCCGAGATCAGGCCGCAACCCATGACAAAGAGCATAAGAAATGGAATAACCAACCAGCGATTTTTACGCATATGATTTCTCCTAATTAATATATTATTTATTATAATTATCCCTCTTTTTCCAAGAAATACAAGAGGGTCTGTGGTACTGCGGAATAGCCTTTAAATATAAGAGTTGGTTTCGGCTTTACGCCAGGATCTGCTTTCCCACTGCGAGTGTTTCTTTTTCTTGACCTTTTCTTAAGATCCAGGCCGGCCCTTCCACCAGCTGCGTTTTCTTCCCGTCCACCTGGATATAGGCGCCATCTGCCAGCAAAATGATGGGATTATCGTGAAATACATGGTACTCGGCCAACCACTCATCCTTTTCGAGCTGGCCAATTTCATCCTGGGGATAATGGCAACTGAAGTTGAACGGCGTTAAATTCAGCCCGGCGAAGACGGAAGTTTCCACCGTGTTCATATCCTTACTGGTGAGGATGTTGGGACCGCACAGGATCGCGCCAGCGCTGAAACCGATCAGTGGCAGGCCGGCTGTCACCTTCTTACGCAGGTATTCCTTGATCTTGCTGAGGTACAGACGGTGGTTGAGAAGGAAGGTATTCCCGCCGGGAATGTACACCAGGGCGGCGCTGCGAAGGTCAGCTTCCATCTCAGGTAAAGTCATTGATTCCGTGTTGAGGGTGACGACGCGCGCCAGGTCGCGGAAGGCTTTTTCAGTGTATTCCTGGTAGGTGCCGCCCAGGGAAGCTGCCGGTATATAGGCAACGACCGGTTCGTCTTTGCCTTCCAGGTATGGACGGGCAGCCGCCAGGATATAGCGGATATCATCCTTGCCGGGGGAGGAAAATAGGTGCAGATTTATTTTTTCGATTGGTATGGTTATTTCAGCCGGTCAAGAATTGCCGTTTGCATTTCCTGCTGTACTATTCCCCATTCCTGGCTGGCATCCACCACCACCCAGCGATCTGGTTCCTGTTTTACCAGTTCCAGATAGCCATCCCGCACGCGGCAATGGAATTCCAGGTCATAAGCATCCAGCCGGTTCCATTCCCCGCCGCCATTCTGCCGGCGGCGCAAGCCGGTCTCCGCGTCCACATCCAGCAACAGGGTCAGGTCCGGCTGCAGGCCGCCGGTGGCATAGTGCACCAGTGCGCGCACATCCTCCAGGGACTGCCGGTGGCCATAGCCCTGATAGGCCAGCGTGGAATCGGCATAGCGGTCACACAACACGATCCAGCCATCCGCCAGTTTTGGGCGGAGCACCTGTTCCACGATCTGTGCCCGGGCGGCCTGGTAAAGCAGGGTCTCGGTGTGCGGGTGCATCTCAGTATTTTTTAGATCGTGGAGGACCGTGCGGATCTGTTCACTGATGGCCGTGCCACCCGGCTCGCGGGCAGCATGGACGCGCTGCCCCTGCCCTTCCAGCCATTCGGCCAGAGGTTTGACGTGGGAAGTTTTGCCGGAGCCATCCGGTCCTTCGAGGGTGATGAACATAGGTTATCCATACTCGTAGAGGGTGCAGCGCCGCTGCGCCCCCTACGAGGTATTCAGGTTATTCGCGAAAGATCCGAACATGCCTTCTGGGCTCTTTGCCATAGGAGTGCGAGACCAACTCGGCATCCCGGGCCAGTTCGTGCTGGAGCCTTCGCTCTGTGGCCGGCCCGGGCGGCAGGTCGACCCAGCGTTCGCCATTCAACACGGCCGCGATGGCTGCCTGGGCTTGCAGCTTAATTTCATCCATCTCTCCTGCAGCCGGCGCCAGCTCGGAAAGGTTGAAGAGGTCACTCAGGAACTGTTCCATCTGGCTGACGGTGTTGGCGCGCAGCACAAAGATCGGCATGCCGCGGTGTTCGGCTTGCATGATGGCCTGCTGGCGGTCACGATAATACGATTTCAGGGTCACCATCACGTCGGCTTCCCCGGCATCCTTGGCGATCAGGGCGGGCACGCCCAGGCGCTTGGCAGCCTGGATCAGGCGGTCGCGCGCCACACCATAGGGGTAGACGCGCACCGACTGGAGCGGAGTGCGGCGGGATTCGGAAGGAGGCGTGGGTTCGGCCCGTTGCACCGGGGACATTGAAGGGCCAGGGCCTGATTGTGTCGTCGTGGAACCCAGGGGTCGGCGCGGGCCGCCGGTGGTATTGCCCGTTTCGATTCGAAATTCGGAATCCGGTTTGGATTTCGGGTTGATTTTAACTTTCTCAATCTGGATCTTGCCCAGGGAATTGCGCGAACGGATTTCCGGCGGGAGCGGGTAGCCGCGCAGAAGCGAGTCGACCGAGGCGGCAATATCCATGTGAACTGCAAAACGGTCGCGCGTCTGGATCTCGACCAGCACATCGAAGGTGGGCGGCGAGCGTCGTTCGAGCACCGTTTTCTGGGTGCCGCGCCGGCGGGCTTCTTCATCCGAGAGGGTGACGGCTTCGATGCCGCCGATCAGGTCAGACAGGGTGGGGTTAAGCAGCAGGTTGTCGATGGTTTGGCCATGGGCCGTGCCGATCAACTGGACACCGCGCTCGGCAATGGTGCGGGCGGCAGCGGCTTCCAGTTCGCGCCCGATCTCATCGATCACGATGACTTCGGGGTTGTGGTTCTCGACCGCCTCGATCATCACCTCATGCTGGAGCATGGGCTCGCGCACCTGCATGCGGCGGGCCTTGCCCACGGCCGGGTGCGGTACATCCCCATCGCCGCCGATTTCGTTGGAGGTATCCACCACGATGACACGCTTATTTTCGGCCAGGATGCGGGCGGCTTCGCGCAGCAGGGTGGTTTTGCCCACGCCCGGGCGGCCCAGAATGAGCAGGGATTTGCCGGATTCGACAATATCCTGGATGATATCGACCGTGCCATAAACGGCCCGCCCCACACGACAGGTCAGACCGACAATATGCCCGCGCCGGTTGCGCAGACAGGAGATGCGGTGCAGGGTACGCTCGAGACCGGCGCGGTTATCGGCGTCAAACTCACCGATCCGCTCGACCACATGGTCCAGTTCGGCGCGCGTGATTTCTTTATTGATCAAGACCTTTTCGCCCTGAACGTAGCGCGCCGTGGGGACGCGCCCCAGGTCCAGGATGATCTCTAACAGGTTGTCGTAATCATTGGCTTTGTGGACGGCTTCGACGATGTCCCCAGGTAAAACACCCAACAGGGCATCCAGGTCATCAGTTATTCTTAGTTGAGTCATGCGTAATTTATATCACTCTTTCGGCGGAATGTCTTGGTTGGTTACCACGCGTACCACCGGCGCAGTTGGCTTAACCAGCACCTTGTCCATGGCGGAAATCTTTTCCTCCACCTTTTGGAGCTTTGCCAGCCGCCTGACCATGACAGCCTGGCGCGGCCCGGGCTCGGCACCCAGATCCTCCAGAATGGACTCGAGCCAGGCCTGGTAGGAACGCACACAAACATAAATAGGCCGGTCGCGCCCGCTTGCCAGGGCGTAGGTCAGCCCGGCCAACTGTTCGGAGACACAATCAGAATCAGGTGGAACAATCGGCTGAATCCAGAAACCTTTTGGCCCACTTTTCACGGTCACATAGGCCTGCAGATCGCCTCCCGGGCGGCAGACCAGTCCGATGGCCTGCTTCGGCAGGGTTTCCACCGGGTGGAGCAAGGCCGGGACGATCTGTCCAAACAGCGACTGGACTGCCGGCCAATCGGTTTCGCCGACCTGCCGCCAGATGTCTTTTTTCGCATCATCCGAATCGGAGAACGGTAATTTCCAGACCCGCTGCCAGGCATACATGGCAAAGCCCGCCTGTCGCAGCAACCGGAAGACCGGAGAATCCTCATCCACATCGGCCAGCAAGTGGAAGGCGCCCCATTCGCCGGCCTGGGTTACCAGATGATCCAAGAGTGGCTGAGTCAGCCCGTTGATATCCTTGGCAGGAGCAAGAAAAGTCACCCGGGCGGAAGTTTCTTCTTCGCGCAGCGTGACCTGGCCCATCAATGAAGTACCATTATCGGCTGCGACCGCAGTGTATATGTGGCGGCGCGGGTCCAGGTAAGAAAGCAATGCCACGGCACCCAAAGGATCGCCGCGCGTGAGGATGCGGGCGCTATCCAATGAAAGCATATCCCGGCGATAGCGGGAGAGCAACGGCAGATCGAGGACATCCAGGGATCGGACTATCATTTTTGAATGTTCAACAGTTTCTTGAAAGGCTTAAGCAGCCAGAGAGACAAAGAATTCGTGGAAACGTGCATCCCGGGTCAACTCGGGATGGAAGGAGGTGGCCAGTAATTTCCCTTGCTGTGCGGCCACGATCCGGCCATCCGGCAGGCAGGAAAGAATTTTTGCCTCGCCGTAGACGGATTCGATCAGCGGGGCACGGATGAAGATGGCGTGATAGGGCGCACCTTTGCCCAGTTCGGGAATGGCAAGATCTTCCTCGAAAGAGTCAACCTGGCGGCCAAAAGCATTGCGCTGGACAGTGATATCCATGATGCTCAGCAGGGGCTGGTCACGGCGGGCATCCTTTGAGAGGAAGATCGCTCCTGCGCAGGTGCCCCAGATGGCGTGAGCCTTCCCGAATTCACGCAGCGGCTCCAGCAGGCCGAAATCCACAGCCAGTTTGCCGATGGTAGTGGATTCACCGCCGGGTATGATCAGGCCATCCAACCCGGCCAGCTGCGCGGGCAGGCGTACCTCGGAGGTCTTTACGCCCAGCCGCTTGAGCATGACAATATGTTCGGCAAAATCGCCCTGGATGGCGAGGACTCCAATATTCATAACATTTATCCGTAGGGGCGCAGCGGTGCTGCACCCCTGCTGCGCCATAACAATCCCGTTACCAGCCTCTTCCCGCAATCTTCTCGCCTTCTGGCATCTGCGAAATATTGCGTCCGACCATCGGCTCGCCCAGGTTCTTGCTGACCTCGGCAAGGATGGAGGCATCCTGGTAGTGGGTGACGGCTTTGACAATGGCAGCGGCGCGTTTGGCCGGGTCGCCGGATTTGAAGATACCCGAGCCGACAAACACCCCATCCACACCCAACTGCATCATCAGGGCGGCATCCGCGGGGGTGGCCACGCCACCGGCTGCAAAGTTCACCACCGGCATACGCCCCAGTTCCTTGGTCTCTTTGACCAGTTCGTAGGGCGCGCCGATTTCCTTGGCGAAGTGCATCAGTTCCTCGTCGGCCATGGTGGTCAGCCGGCGAATCTCGCCCAGCACGGTGCGGGCATGCCGGACCGCTTCGACCACGTCACCGGTGCCTGCCTCGCCCTTGGTGCGGATCATGGCAGCGCCTTCACCAACGCGCCGCAAGGCCTCGCCCAGGTTACGGCAGCCGCACACAAACGGCACCTTGAAATTGTGTTTCAGGATATGGTTTTCCTCGTCCGCGGGAGTCAACACCTCGGATTCATCGATGTAGTCGATCCCGATGGCTTCCAGGATCTGGGCTTCGACGAAGTGCCCGATGCGGCACTTGGCCATGACCGGGATGGTGACCGTATCCATGATGCGCAGGATCAGATCCGGATCCGACATGCGCGCCACGCCGCCCTGGGCGCGGATATCGGCCGGGACACGTTCCAGCGCCATGACGGCGCACGCGCCGGCTTCCTCGGCGATCCGGGCATGTTCGGGGGTAACCACATCCATGATCACGCCACCTTTAAGCATTTGCGCCAGTCCTTTTTTGACGGCGAAAGTACCTGTTTGTTGTTCCATAATTCTCTCCTAATCTTGATTGAATAATGATTCTACCACGCTGCTGCATCAGCAATCCTACCGGCCGATGACCTATTGGGCTATTCTTCATCAGCCAGTGATTGTAGGGCTGGCGCAGGTCAGATTGTCAATCCAACCTACATTTGTTGTTGTCATTCTAATTTTATAGATAAATTGGTATATGTTAAGAGCCAATATTAATCTATCTTTACCAGTCCAATAGAATGGATTAGAAGCATATTTGAAGAATTGGCTCTATTATTAGGAGACAGATAATGGTATATTTACCATACCATTATTTCGGAGGCACAATATGCGTATCCCATTGGATCGTCAGAGCCCGGAACCGCTCTACCAGCAGATCAAGGCGCATTTGCGCCAGGGCATCCTTTCAGGCGGCCTGGAAGCCGATTCGCGCCTGCCGGCCAGCCGCCAGCTGGCGCGCGACCTGGGCGTTAATCGCATCACCGTGGAAAACGCTTATTCCGAACTGGAAGCCGATGGATTGATCTTCTCACGCGTAGGCAGTGGCACGTACGTTCTGCCGCCCAATCCCCTCCCGCTGGGACCCAAAACCAGCAGTGAAACCCCCTGGCCTTTATGGCAGCAGAACATGCAAGCCAACAAGGCCGGCTCCAGGCCGGGCGCGATCGAGGCGATGCTCAAGGCTGGCGGGCACGTACATTCGATCAGCTTTGCTAGCGGGATCAGCGATACGCGCCAGTTCCCGGCCGAAGAGTTCCGAAAAACCGTCCAGGCCGTCATGCGCCGGGACGGAATGACAGCGATGGATTACGGCGATCGCAGCGGGTACGCGCCGCTGCGCGAAGGCATCGCCCACATCCTGGCCAGCCAGGGCTTGCAGACTCGCCCGGAGAACATCCTGATCACGGCCGGATCGCAACAGGCCATCGCACTGGTGGCGCAGGTGATCCTGAAACCGGAGGACGTCATTCTGGTGGAAAGCCCCACCTATTCCAGCGCAATTGAGTTATTTCGCGCGCTGGGGTTCCGGATCGTTGGCATCCCGATGGACAACCAGGGCATGCAGGTGGAAAAGCTGGAAAAACTGCTGCAGCAGCACCATCCCAAACTGATCTACACCATCCCCAATTTTCACAACCCGACTGGCACCTGCCTGAACAGTGCACGCCGTCGCCAGTTGATCGTTCTGTCAGACCGCTACAACGTTCCAATCCTGGAAGATGATTTTGTGGGGGACATGCGTTATGAAGGTCGGGCGCAGCCAGCGCTCAAGGCGCTGGACCCAGGCGGCCAGGTGATCCATATCAGCACCTTTTCCAAAATGCTCATGCCGGGGTTGCGGGTGGGTTTCCTGGTGGCGGATGGGCCGGTCTACGATAGTCTGCTCGACTTTAAAAGGCTCAGCGACGTGGCAACTGCCACATTAATTCAACGGGCCCTGGAAGCCTATGTGACCGTCGGGCGCTACCAGGCTTACCTGCGGCGGGCATGCCAGATCTATCGGAAGCGCCGGGATGTCATGCTGGCAGCCATAGCGCACCACCTGCCGGCGGGCGTCTCGATCGAGCCGCCGCAGGGCGGACTGTTCCTGTGGTTGCGCCTGCCGGATGGCCTTTCGTCTGAAGCACTGCTGCCACTGGCATGTGAAGAGGGCGTGGCTTTTGCACCTGGCAAGAATTTCTTTCCGGATGGTTCCGGGGGTCAGGACTGGATGCGACTCAATTTTGTCGCCCCATCGGAAGAGGAGATCGAGCAAGGAATCAAACGGCTCGGAAAGGCGATCAAGCGGTTGGGGGAAAATAGCACAGAAGGGGAAAATAAAACGTAAAAATGTAAGGGAATAAATCAAGAACCCGTTTCCTTGAGGGAAACGGGTTCTTGACCGAAACCTTGACAGACCCACAAACAGGTATACAATTAGTACATTGATACAATGATACAATTATGACGATGAACATCGAATTAGACTTCCGTTCCGGTATTCCAATCTACCTGCAGGTGGTGGAGCGCATCAAAGAGCGGCTGGCCGCCGGGCAGTTGAAACCCGGCGACCAGTTGCCAACCGTGCGCTCACTGGCCCTGGAACTGCGGGTGAACTTCAATACGATCGCGCGCGCTTATCGCATTATGGACGATTCCGGCATCATCTCCACCCAACAAGGCCGCGGCACCTATATTCTGGAAGTGCCCTCGCCGGAAGTGTCCGAAAACATCCGGATGCAAGCCCTGGAGGACCTGACTCAACGCTACATTGCAGATGCGGAACGGCTGGGGGTCTCAGCGGAGAAGCTGGAGCAAGTACTGAATAGACAAATAACCGCTCTCAAGTTTTTAGCGGGAAAAGGTGAGTGAATGTGCTACCAAGGAGGCGGGAAGGGGCCTATGAGTGAAGAGGGCTTGATCAATAAGGATAACAATATGGAGACACAAAATAGAAGCTTTGTCTTTTTATTGGGAGGAATGATCGCTTCGGGCGTAGTGTACGACTATGGATATGTTATCGTCGCAAGTTGGTTCGCCCTTATGACAGTGTGGGTGATAGGCGCCTTTACCGCCAAACGCGACGTTTCAACTAGCCCAACCATCGTTCTTTGGCTCTGGCGAATCCCTTTATTGGCGCTCTTGATTTATGCCCTGCGAAATCTGCATGACGACGCGGCCATCTTCGAGCGGGCGTTCTTTAATTTCGGCCCCGCACTCAACTGGGTTGGCACATCTTTAACCGTAATCGGAGTCACGTTTGCGATCTGGGCGCGGTACAGCTTGGGGCGCAACTGGGGCTCAAATACGAAAGAAGATCCTGTGCTCGTGACCAGCGGTCCCTATGCATATGTTCGCCACCCGCTCTATGCCGGCGCTATTCTCGGCCTCTTCGGCAGTGCGCTGACTGGAAGCATGGTGGCTGTTGTGATGTTTATGATAAGCATCGTCTTTTGTCTGCGCCGCATCCACAAAGAAGAGCGTGTGATGCTCAGCCTTTTCCCCGGGCAATATCCAGCCTATCAAGCACGTACCAAGCGGCTAATACCATTCGTGTGGTAAAAGAGTCTCAAGTTTTGCGTGTGCCCGACATGGCCGATCCTGGTCAAGTAATTTATCTAACAATGGAGAAAAACAAGCATGAAAGGCTATACGAAGTTTTTATCAATTTCTGTAATGATACTGGTGCTGCTGGCAGGCTTGAGCGGCTGCCTGCCCGCCCAAAAAGCCGGGTTGACCGACCAGCAGGTGTCCGGCGTGACGGAAAACATCCTGAAGGCACTCGACCAGGGTAACTATCCGGCTTTCATTCATGATTTCAGTCCACAAATGAAAGCTGCGTTTCCACCAATCAAGTTCAGCCAGTTGCATACCTTGATCTACAACGCCAGTGGAAACTTTATCTATACGGATAAACCCAGCCTCTCGAACAGCCAGGGCTACGCGGTCTATCGCTTTCCAACCAAATATGCCGACGAGACTGTCACCGTCACGATCACATTCGTGGTCGGCGGGCAGGAGGTCGAAGGATTATTCTTCGACTCAGCCAACCTGCGCAAGGCTTCGCAATAACGACTGCCCTGCACAGACCGGAGGACTGCGAAGTCGTTACTACGGCAAGTAGAAATAAAAAGGAGAATAATATGTCACCAACCCCCAGTTCAAAAGATTTAGGTACACGCCTGCTGGGCCGCCCGAAGCCCGACCTGCATATATCCGGGATAGCCGGCTTCCTCTTCGCGGTCTGCCTGCTGGCTGATGGTCTCGGCGCCACCATCATAACGGCCAACTACCCATCCAATCAAATTTTACCGGGCGTCTGGAGCGTGGTCTGGTTATTGATCGGGGTCTACCTGCTGTTCTCGCTTAAAGTAGCCTCGCAATGGGAAAAGGCTGTGGTCCTGCGCCTGGGCAAGTTCCATAAAATGGCCGGGCCGGGGTTCTTCTGGCTGATACCCATCGTAGACACGCTGGCCAACTGGATCGATCACCGCGTGATGGTCACGCCCTTCTCAGCAGAGAAAACGCTGACCAAGGATACCGTCCCTGTGGATGTGGATGCAGTGCTGTTCTGGGTGGTCTGGGATGCCGAAAAGGCCGCGCTGGAAGTGGCCGATTACAAGGCTGCCATCGCCTGGGCTGCCCAAACCGCCCTGCGCGAGATCATCGGGCAAAGCGTGCTGGCCGATATCCTGGTAGGTCGTGACAAGATGGATGCCGAGTTGCAGAAGATCATCGACGAGCGCACCACCCCCTGGGGCGTCACCGTCCAGTCGGTTGAGATCCGCGATGTGATCATCCCGCCCGATCTGGAAGATGCCATGAGCCGCCAGGCCCAAGCCGAGCGCGAACGCCAGGCACGCGTCATCCTGGGCGAATCCGAGCAGCAGATTGCCGCTTCCTTTGCAGAGGCATCCAAAGCCTATATTAACAATCCGACCGCCCTGCACCTGCGCGCCATGAACATGCTGTTCGAGGGCTTGAAGGAAAAAGGCGCACTGGTGATCGTCCCCAGCAGCGCCGTGGACACGATGAACCTGGGCGGCCTGAGCGGCATGGTTTCCCTGGCCCAGCAGAACCTGCCGAAGGAAGAGAAGGATTAATCCGTACAGGCATAAAAATTTCAATGAAGTAAATCCTTTTCGAGCGATCAAGGCAGTTCGCACTTTGCTCCGATCGAGGCATGCATGAATAACAGTCGGTCCATATCCACCTTTCTATTAAGTGACATCGGCATCCTGATCTTGCTTGCGCTGGCACGTATTCTCCTGCAGGTTTTTACCAACGGACAGTACGGCTTTCATCAGGATGAGCTGGTCACATTGGATATTGCCGCGCACAACCTGGCCTGGGGCTACGTGGCCTGGCCGCCGGTCACGCCCTTCCTGGCACGCCTATCGTTGATATTATATGGCCCATCACTGATTGGCTTGCGCTTCTTTGCCGTCCTGGCCGAAGGCCTCGTGATGCTGCTGGCGGGTTTAATGATCCGCGACCTGGGCGGCAAGCGCTGGGCGCAGATCCTCGGCGCGGTCGCTGTAGCAACGACACCACTTTCCATTGTGCAAGGCGGCCTCTTTCAGTACGAAACCCTGGATTATTTTTGTTGGGTGCTGCTGGCCTTTATGGTCATCCGCCTGTTGAAGTCCCAAAATCCGCGCTGGTGGTTGGGAATCGGCGCAGCCATCGGCCTGGGCATGCTGACCAAGTACACCATCGCCTTCTCGGTTGCGGGAGTTATCGCGGGCGTACTGTTAACCCGAAACCGGCACTACTTGAAAAACGGCTGGCTGTGGGCCGGTGCCGGGCTGGCAATGGTAATGTGGCTGCCCAACTTGATCTGGCAGTTCCAGAACCACTTCGTTTCGGTATATTTTCTGGCCAGCATTCATACCCGGGATGTACAATCCGGCCTGACCAGCAGTTTCCTGACCGACCAGTTCCTGTTCAATTTCAATCCGGTCATGTTGTTTTTGGTGGTTACCGGGCTGTATTATTTCTTCTTTGTGCCGGACGGGAAGCGCTACCGGATGATGGGCTGGATGTACGTGGTACCTTTCATCCTGCTCCTGCTCACCCAGGGGAAAGGCTATTACCTGGCAGCTACCTACCCGATGCTGGCGGCAGGCGGAGCGGTCTGGTGGGAGGGACGCCTCACCCGCATTACCCGCCCGCGCTGGGCAGGCGCCTGGCGCTGGATCAGCTGGAGCGTGCTGGGCATTTTCGCAGCGGTTTTGATCGCCACTGAGCTGCCGGTTGCGCCGTTGGGCTCAGCCTGGTGGGAGGTTGTCAGCAAGAGTAACGATCAGCTGAAATCAGAAGTCGGCTGGCCGGAGCTCGCCCAACAGGTGGCAAAGGCCTACGATGCGTTACCGGCTGGTGAAAGATCCGGGGCGGCCATCCTGGCGGCCAGCTCTGGCGAGATCGGTTCGATCGACCTGTACGGTCCGGCCTATGGGCTGCCACGCGCCATCAGTGGCTTTGATTCATACTGGCAGTATGGCTATGGCATCCCGGCGCCACAGACGGTGCTGGTGGTTGGCTTCGATGCGCCCTTGCTGGCAGATTTCCAGGACTGCACCTTCATCGCGCCGATCCGTGTGCCTTTCAACGTCCAGAACGATGAAGCGACCAGTCACAGTTCGATATACCTGTGTCATAACCTGCGTCAGCCCTGGCCCCAGTTCTGGAAAACCTTCCAGTACTTCGGGTAACCCGGCCGGCTGGCCGGCCGGACAAATTATTGGCTGCTTCCAGAATGGCCCAGGTTAAAAATAAGCGCGATTTTCGCAGCTATTTTGGAAGAATAAATGGCAGAAACCCCGTAATGGGAAAATCGCGTGCTGACCATCGGCGGCTCCTTTGACACAAAAGATGAGCAAATCGAGGCCACACTGAACGAGTAGGGTCTGGAAGGCTGGGAGGCCATCCACACGCCTACCCGCTCAGCCAGTGCAGCAAAATGACTATCGTGGCCAATCACCTGGTGACAGCTGCCAACCGCTGGCGAGTCGCTTGGCCCGGGCAATCCTTATCAGAATAATAGAGGAGAAAAATCGTATGGAAATCATCAGACAGTATCTGCCCTTATTAATCCCGGTTGTTCTGATCGAACTGGGCCTGATGGTCACCGCCCTGGTGGATTTGATCCGTCGTTCCCAAACTCACGGCCCGAAGTGGGTCTGGGCGCTTGTCATCATCCTGATCAACTTCATCGGTCCGATCATCTACTTCGTAGCCGGCCGGAAGGAAGAGTAAGTCGGCCATGAGCAGTGTACATGTCGAAGCCCTCAAGAAAACCTACGGTGCAGTGCAAGCGTTGGATGGATTGGATATGGAGGTAGCCCAGGGAACCATTTTCGGTTTCCTCGGACCGAACGGCGCCGGGAAAACCACCACTCTGCGCATTCTAACCGGGCTGGCGCGGGCAACTTCCGGGATGGCACAGGTGGCCGGACTGGATGTCTTGAAAGATCCTGGGAAGCTCTCCCACCACATCGGGCATTTACCGGAAGAACCAGCTTTTTATGGCTGGATGACACCGCGTGATTTCCTGGACTACCTGGGGCGGCTCTATGGCCTGTCGTCCAGCGAACGGCTCTCCCGGACGCGGGAGCTGCTGGCGCTGGTTGGGATGGAGGATGCTTCCAAACGGCGCATCGCGGGCTTCTCGCGCGGCATGCGCCAGCGGCTGGGCGTAGCAGCGGCGCTGATCCACCACCCCGAAGTGCTATTCCTGGACGAACCCGCCAGCGCGCTTGACCCGGCCGGGCGCAAAGAGGTGCTCGACCTGATCGGGAACCTGCGTGGCCAGTGTACTGTGCTGATGTCAACCCATATCCTGGCAGACGTTGAGCGTGTCTGTGATGTGGTCGGGATCATCGCTAAAGGGCGAATGCTGGTTCAGTCGGGCCGGGAAGCATTACTGGAGCGTTACGCCATCCCGGCGTTCGAAGTAGAGGCGGATGATCAGGTCGCACTGGCAGGCTGGGTGGAAGAGCTGCGGCTGCTGCCCTGGGTCACCGCTGTCGCTCCTCGCAATGGCGCATTCCGCATCACGGTCAGGGATGTGCAGGCTGCCAAACAGGCGCTGCTGAGACTGGCAGTGAATTCCGGGATAGTGTTGAACCGTTACGAAGAAGTCCGGCCATCGCTGGAAGATGTATTCCTGCAATTGGTCGGATCGGAGGGTCTGGCATGAACTTCATGGCTGTCTTTCGTAAAGAAATGCAGGAACAGTGGCGAACCTATCGTTTTCTGATCGTGGCGGCGGTTTTTGCCGCATTCGGGTTAGCATCGCCTTTGTTGGCAAAATTCACCCCCGAATTGCTCAAAGCCATCCCGGGTGTGCCGCCTGAACTGCTTTCGGCCATCCCGGCCCCGACGGTGGCAGATGCCATCAGCCAGTACGTCAAGAATATGAGCCAGTTTGGCATTTTGCTGGCCCTGTTGGTGACCATGGGCGTGGTGGTACAGGAGAAAGAACGCGGCACAGCGGCCTTCTTCCTGACCCGTCCGGTTTCACGTGAAACATTTCTGCTGGCAAAATTTTCCGCCTTGGCCGTCACCTTTATCGCCAGCCTGGTACTCGCCGCAGCCGGGTGCTGGTATTACACGCTGGTGCTTTTTTCCCCGCTGGCCCGGGGACCGTTCCTGGCGCTGAATGGGCTGATGCTGGTGGTGTTCCTGGTCTACATGGCGCTGGCATTACTGGCAAGCACAATTGCCAGTTCAAATGGCGCGGCGGTAGGACTGGCATTCGCGGCCCTGATCCTGGTCAGCGGAATCGGAGCACTGCCAACGATCGGCGAATATTTGCCCGGCCGGCTATTCAGTTGGGGTGCTACCCTGCTACTGGGCGGGAATGGCACCGCCTGGCCAGCCTTTGGGATCAGCCTGGGCATCATTGCGATTGCATTGGCGGCCGCCTGCATCATCTTCCGGCGCCAGGAAGTATAATTCTTCTAGCTCAAGCCAATTATTGTTTCACGTGAAACTTTTCGCCGGAGTATCCAATGGAAAAACAACCTGACACTCGTCGCATTATCATTTTTCTAGGCGTTGCCTTTGGGATTGCCTGGCTCACGGGGCTGATCATTTATCTGACCGGCGGCCTGGCCAACAGCCCGCAAATCGTCCCAGGTATCAGTCTGGCGCTCGTACTGATGGCCACCACTTACATGTGGGCGCCGGCCTTGGGTAACATCCTGACCCGGCTGATCACGCACGAAGGCTGGAAGGATATGGGCCTGCGCCCGCACTTCAAGAAGGGCTGGCCATACTGGCTGGCCGGCTGGTTCCTGCCGGCAGTGCTGACCCTGTTTGGAGCAGCCGTGTTTTTCGTGCTTTTCCCACAATACTTCGATGCAGGCCTGGCGCTCATACACAAGCAAACCGCGGCTTCCCCGGCCCTGTCTGCCATCTCGCCCTGGCTATTCGTCGCCATCCAGCTGATCGGCGGTGCGTTGATTTCCCCGATCGTGAATTCCCTGGCCACATTCGGTGAAGAATTCGGTTGGCGCGGCTACCTGCTGCCCAAACTGATGCCGCTGGGCGGACGCAAAGCCATGCTGCTGATCGGGTTGATCTGGGGAGTCTGGCACTGGCCGGTCATCTTCATGGGCTACGAATATGGCTTCAAATATCCGGGCTTTCCCTGGGTCGGGCCGCTGTTGTTCATCTGGTTCACGCTTGCGCTGGGCATCTTCCAGGGCTGGCTGACTCTGCGGAGCAAGAGCATCTGGGCGGCGGTGATAGGACACGCCGCCGTTAATGGAATTGCCGGGGCAGCTGTTCTGGTCACAAAGGGTCAACCCAATCCACTGCTGGGACCTTTGCCGGTGGGGATTATCGGTTCCCTGGGGTTTGCCCTGGTGGCAATTGCAATTTTCTTCTCTCCGAAAGGGTTGGCGGAGTAGGCCATCAAGCTCCAGTAAGCAAAAAATTTACCTATCAAAACCCAGGCCTTCCGGGAAATTATCCGGAAGGCTTTTCTCATGTAATTTGCGGTTTTCCAGCCAGCCATCTGAGCATTAATAAATAGAACATTTGTTCTTATTGGTAGTTTAGATAAAACCGACTTAAATATTCCTGAGAATATTTACCATAATTAATTCATGTTAATTATAAAAGGGTATTGCTTCTCTGCTATTTTCAAGCTACACTATCACTATCGGTGGATATGTCCAATCTCAAACCTGACCTCCGCACCATGGCAGAACAACTGGCCCGTTTGATCGAGGTCAGTATCACACTTAATTCCACTCTCAACCAAGATGAGCTGCTTCAGTTCATTATCCACACCGCCACCGAAATCCTGGATTGTGAATCGGTCTCGATCTTATTATACGATGAGAAAAAGGATCACCTGATCTTTGCCGCAGCCAGCGGGTCGGACCCCAAGCGGCTGGCCGAAACCCCGGTTCCGCTGGAAACCAGCCTGGCCGGAACCATCTTTCGCGAAAACAAGGTCATTTGTCTGTCTGACGTTCAGCACGATATGCGCCATTACCTGGCGGTGTCGCAAATGGCTGACATCCAAGTGAATAACCTGCTGGGCGTGCCGATGCGCATCCAGGATAAGCCGACCGGAGTCCTGGAGGCCTTGAACAAACGTGGAGGGGATTTCGACGAAAGCGATGCGGATATCCTGGCAGTGATCGCTTCGCAGGCCGCGGTTGCAATTCATAATGCCCGGATGGTGGAGGCTTTGCAGCAGGCCAATGACGATCTGCGCGTTGCCGACGAATTAAAAACCAATTTTCTGGCGCTGGCCTCCCACGAACTGCGCACGCCGCTGGGGGTCATTATCGGGTATGCCACTTTTCTCCAGCAGGAAAGCCCGGGCGAACTTTCGGATCACGCCAAGCAGGTGCTCAACGCCGCCATGCAGATCCGCGCGCTGGTGGATGCCATGACCAACATGGACATGCTGCGTTCTAGCGAGATGATCATGCACCGGCTGGTGCTGCCGGTGCAACAGGTGTTGGCGGCGGCGTATAACGAAGTCAAGAACCTGGCGGATGCGAAAAACCAACAACTTGTGCTGGATTTAAAGGAAATCCCCTTCCCGGTCAAGTGCGATCCGGATAAGTTGAAATCCGCCTTCGTCAACCTGCTTGACAATGCCATCCGTTTTACTCCGGAACACGGCAAGATCACGCTGGGAGCCTCCCCGCAAGCCGGCGGCGAAGTGTTGAGCTGGGTGCAGGATAACGGTATTGGCATCCCCCAAAGCGAGTTGAAGAAAATCTTCACCGAGTTCTACCAGATCGAACCGCATACTACCCGCAAGTATGGCGGGATGGGCATCGGTCTTTCCATCGCCAAAGGATTGATCGAAGCCCACGGGGGCAAAATCTGGGCCGAGAGCCCCGGATTGGGCAAAGGCGCCACGTTCAAAGTGCTGCTGCCCTTCATCAATACCACGGCACTGCAGTCCATGAGGCGCTGAGAACCTTTCGGAAAATTAATTGAAAGATCGCATTTTGAGAGTACATGCACTCTCAAAATGCGGTCTTTCAATATTCTTCGGATAGATACTGAAATGATTGGGATTCTGTACCTGCTTTTGGGATGTATTCCCCCGCTGGCTGCCGGACCCCTGGCGGGCCTGGCATTCATTAACATTCTCAAGCGCGGCAAGGGCTGGCACCAACTACTGTTCTGGCTGGCGCTGGTCCTGGTGAATTTTCTGATCATGTTCTGGATTGCCACATCAACCCAAACCTGGCCCTCCATCTCCAGCTTCTCGGCGTGTTTTTTCACCCCGGTGGCTGCTATTGCCAGCGTACTGGTGATACGGATCGCCTGGCGCAAACTCACCGCCCGCGGTGAAATCGATCCGGCCCGCCAGCGCTGGTTCCCGATCGGCCTGGTGCTGATCCCGGCTTTGCAGATCGCATCCTTCGTGGCACTGTTACTCTTCGCCCCAATGTTATGTAAAACGGGCCTGGTGGTTTGCCCGACTTCGTAGTTCACCGGGCATCCATCCGAAAATCATTGTGGAAGCGCAAATTGAAGGATGCGGCTACGCCGCACCCTTCAATTTTCGAACACTCCTTGAGTTTTTGGGTGGTCTTTTATTCATCCTGTAAAAACGCCAGTGCCTTGCCCACATCGTCATTCATTACCAGCGTCAGGGAACTGCCCGGGCAGAAATCATCCACCTTAATCAGGTGCAGGACATTTAGCAAGTCTTCGTCCGATCGGATGAAATCGGAAAGATGGTTGGGTGTCTTGTAGAAAAAGCCCCGGTTAAAGATAAAATCGTGGTCATCCAGGTTGATATTCAACGGGAAGATATTTGATTCCACCAGGTCCTGAAAGAAGTGCGTTCCGAAGGATGGTTCGAGATCCGGGCCGACGCCCTTACCAGTCAGTTCAATCAAAGCGCGCGTGCAGTAAATATCCCCATAATCAATTCCAACTCCCAGGTCGGGCGTAGAGGTGCCCCAGCGCCCCGGCCCGACCAGGATAAACTTCTCATCTTTCAAAGCCGCGTTGACGGTTCCGATGGAACGCTCCAGCCGGGTACGGTCGGCTGTGGAGGTCAGGGCAAAGTAGCCTTCCGGAGGGACGAACAGCACCCAACGGATGCCCTGAACCTTTCCGCGTGGCACCATCCGCCGGGTGGAGAAAATAACATCCGCCAGATCAAGCTTGGCCGGCAGCTCCACTTCGTGCGCGTCGCGCAGGTGACTCTGCGGACGGCATTGCAGCAGGGTAATGCATACATCCGGGTGGGCGCTGTTGGGATCGACGATCTCGGCAGTGAACTCGGTATCTACTGGCGAGCCGTAGTATTTTTCAAGCGTGGTAAGCAGGCCCTTCATCCGTTTGGCAAAAGATGTCCTGCGCAGCAAACCATCGAAGGTGACCACCAGGCGGTTGACATCCACCATGCTGCTGTTCAGGGAACTCAGGTACCCATCCGCTTCCACCTGGACGGTGTAACGCAAGAGCGGGTATTGTGCCGACAGAACCTCCCGGACGGGGAAAGTTTGCAGGGCATTCTTTTCGAGATCGATCAAATCGACGTATTGCTGGGAGTGCTGGCGAATCTCCTCGATCGAATCGGCCGGCTGCAACAGCGGATGGCTGAGCGCCACCAGACGCGGATGATCATCTCCGAAAAACTCCACTGCGCGCGTGCCCAACCCCCAGACCAGCCGCAGGAATCCATCCTCTTTGCGGATCTGCGGCGACCAGCGATACAGGTTGCGGCTGAAGGCCACACCGGCTGCATGCGGCATGAAATACTTATCAAACTGCTCACCTTCCACGAATTGGAGCAGCACGGCGATGCGTTCATCATATTCCACCAACCCCTTGGAGTGGCGATAGAGCAGCGCATTCGGGTTGACGCAGGAGGCATATACACGGGCAATGGCTTCGGTCAGGGACTGCAGGTTTTCTTCGGGCGTACCCTGGTTGGGGCAAAAATAACTGTTGTATTTGCCTGCAAAGGAATTGCCAAAGTTGTCTTCCAACAGGCTGGACGAGCGCACGATCAGGGGACGTTTGGCAGCTTCCACCAGGATGTCCCGCAAGCGTTCCAGGATATCATCCGGGAATTTTCCGTTGACAAAGTCGCGTACGATGTGCGGGTAATCGGAACGCATCTGTTCTTCGGGCTTATATTTCTGATCACCCCAATGCACCAGGCCATTATTTGCAATAAAGACATAATACAGGTCAGATGCCAGGAAGTAGGAAACCGGAATACGCACGGTTTCCCGCACGTCCGGCGGGGCAGCATCCTTCAGGATCCGGTATGCTAGCATCATCCCGGCGGCTTTCCCCCCGATCTTGCCATATCCGATCTTGCGCTGGTAGATTCCTTTCAAATCGGCAACCGTGAACCACCGGCGGGCAATATTCAAATAGGCCAGCTGGTCGCTGATCATGGAGCGGATGAGCACCGACTTGATCTCCTGCAAGCGCGCTTCGAAGCCTTTGCGTTTGGCTGCCGGCATTCGCTCGATTTCTTCGGCCTGCTGGAAGACCATATCCTGCGGGGCGAGCTCCGGGTTGAAAGTGATCAAATCGGGGGTTTCGCCCTGCTCGCTGATGGCCAGACGGACAATTTTCTCGAATTCCTCGTAGGGCAGGTTGTACGCGAAATAGAAATCGGTCATGTGATCGCGCACAATCCGTAAACGCTCTCCCCACACATCCGCGGCTTCCTCGCCATACGGATCCTGCAGCCCCTCACGTAGCTGGGACTGGATGGCCTTCTGGCGCGCCTCTGCATCAAAAGTCTCGCGTGTGAGGATGCCGCGCGCAAACAACTGTTTGCGCATAATGTGCCGGATGCGGGCGCTCAGGATGGGATAATCAGTCAGCGTCAAATAGATGCTGAGGACACGGTCGGAAGGATGGTTGTAGATGGGCTTGGCTCCTGAGGAATGAAAAGGGCAGGTCTGAGACCTGCCCAGGAGATGGACTAACCTAGGTGCATCGGCATGATCACGTGCAGGAAGTTATCGTCTCCCACCGGGCGGACAACACCCGGGGCGTTGGCGGCGGATGTCTCCAGCGCCACATTGGGCGACTTGACCACTTCCAGAACCTCACGCATATACTTGACGTTGAATGCAATCAGCAGGCCTATTCCTTCGATCGTGGCTGCCACAATCGTCTCGTTCGAGCCGGTCTCCTCGGATTGGGCCGAGATTTCCACCGCGCCCGGTTCCAAGTCGCCGGCCGACTTGATATCGAGCCGGGCCACGTTTGAGCCTTCGCGGGCAAAGATCTCAGCCTGCTTGCAAGCTTTCAGCAGGGCCGGGGTCGAGAGAATGGTGCGTGATTTGTAGGATCGCGGGATGATCTGCTGGTAATCCGGGAAGGTGCCATCGATCAACTGGGAGACCACCTCCACTTCCTTCATACGGAAAATAACCTGGCCGCGCCCTTTGGGCATGACCATCGAGATGGTCTCATTCCCATCCGAGGCAACCCGGGCCAGTTCGCCGAGGGCGCGTGCCGGGATGATGGCCGAGAAAGGCTGGGCCACAGATTGGGAAAGCGTGCCCTTGCGCACCGAAAGCCGAAAACCATCTGCGGCAGCCATGGTAATGGTGTCTTTATCCACCGTAACCAGCACGCCCATCAATACCGGCCGGGCCTCGTCCACCGAAGCGGCAAAGATCACCTGGGAGATCATGTCTTTGAAGTCGGCCACGTTCAACAGGATGGCGCCTTCCAAATCCGGGACGGGCAATGGCGGGAACTCCTGGGCATCGATGCATTTGATATCGGTGTTGGAAGCGCCACAACGCACATTCAGGGTCTGGGTGGCGCTTGCCAGGCTGAGGCTGACCTGCTCTTGCGGCAATGTTCCCACCAGGTCCAAAAAAGTGCGCGCCGGTACGGTGGTTGAACCTTCCTCCTCGATCTTGGCGCCGATCCAACAGGTGATGCCCAGTTCCAGGTTGGTGGCCGAAAGGCGTAAACGGCCCTCGTCGCTTGCCAACAGTACATTGGAAAGTACCGGCAGGGTACTACGCGGCGAAACGGCGCGCGAGACGATGCTCAGTCCGTGTGCCAGGCTTTCTTGTAAGACGTTAACTTTCATGGCTCAGTCCTCTCCATTCCATATAGCAACAAATCACAGTCCTGCGGTCTGTGCAGGGAATTCGTTACTACGGCTCCGCGGATAATGCCAACCAAAGTATATACCGAGAAGCCAAAAGTGAAAAGGCGTGTCAGATGGAATTGCACAGTTTTCACAAAGTCGCTGGCTTTGTTAAGACCTCGGCCTGACCCCCGCGGCAAGCGGCGGAAAGAGGATTTTTTGGGGGGTATGCGTTCGGCTTTGCACCCTTCGGGTATGCTCCACAACCGACCGCATCCCCCCCAACCCCTACTTTAGCCTTATTCCCGTTTGAAGGATTGGGACAGGAACGCTTTCACAACCTCCGGGTCGAAATGCTCTCCGGACTGCTCCTGGATATACTGGACGGCTATTTCCTTTTGCCAGGCTTTTCGGTAGGGCCGGTCGGAGGTGATCGCATCCCATACATCCACGATTGCGAAGATACGTGCTGACATGGGAATCTGGGCGCCTTTGAGCCCGCGCGGGTAGCCCGTGCCGTTCCAGCGCTCGTGGTGACAAAAGGGGATATCGAGCGCCTGTCGCAGGTAGGCGATCGGCGAGAGCATATCTGCAGCATATTGGGGATGCTTGCGCATGATAACCCATTCCTCCTCCGTCAGTGGGCCGGGCTTCAGCACAATGCTATCCGGCACACCCATTTTCCCAATATCATGCAACAAGGCCCCCCGGTAAATTTGCAGGATATCGTTCTCTCTTACCCCCATACTTTGGGCCAGCCGCGTGGACAATTCCGCCACCCGGCGGGTATGCCCCTCGGTCTCCTTGTCGCGCAATTCCAGCGCATTGGCCCAGCCCTCCAAAGTACTGTCATATGCCATTCCCAGTTCGGCGTTCGAACTTTGCAGATGCTCGAACAATTCGGAATTATCAATCGCAATGGCGACCTGGCCGGCCAGCATTTCCAAAAAGGCATATTCTTCCGGCTCAAGTACAAGCGTTTCGCGCTCGAAATACTTCCAAGACTCCCTTGACCTGGCCCTTGGCAAGCACTGGCATGCCAATATAGGTAACGAATTGTTCGCCGGATAGATCAGGGATCCTTTGCAACCCATCCGGTACTGCCCGGATATCCGGAACAACGATCATTTGCCTTTCGCGGACCAGACTCCAGGCATAGCCTGCCCCAAATTTGATCTGCATGTGCTGAAGGGTATGACTGCGAAAGCCGCGCTCGCAGGAGAACTTGAATGTTTGCGTGGGTGTGTTGAAAGCCAGAATATCCACGGCATGGATACCCAACAACCTGATTATCTGGTCGAGCAGGACGCCCAGGGTCATGGAAAGGTCAAAGCTGCTACTGATGGCCATGTCGATGGTGCGCAATGCCAGCAACTGCTGCATGTGTTTTTCGGTCTGAGTGTTCAACCGGCTATGTTCGAGTACCAGGGCAGCCCGTTCGGCGAAAATGGACATCAGACGTTCATCGTCCGGGCTGAACGCCTGCGGTTCCGAACTTTGTACATCAATCACTCCAACGACATGTTTGCCAATCTTGAGCGGGATGGCCATCTCGGACTGGGCGGCTTCCCAATTCGAGACATATTCGGGCGCTGAGCGCACGTTGCCCTGATTGATCGTCTCGCCCGTACGGATTGCCTGCGGGACCAGTCCAGGCCCATCCAGGGTCAGCCTCTTGCTCTTCACCTGCCCGGTATACGGGCCTGCGGCTGCCAAGCGAAGCAATTCGTTCGAATCCCTCGAAACGGCCAGCAGGCTGCAATTGGCCTGGCCAAATTCATGTTGAACGACCGAGACGATCGATTGGGCCAAATCCTGCAGGCTTAAGGAGGCTCCAGAAATCAGGCTTCCGGACGCACGATAAAGACGCGCCAGTTCATCGTTCCGCCGGCGAAGTTCTTCAGCCTGTTGTGCCAAAACAATTTCCGCCCGCTTACGCTCGGTTATATCGCGGGTGATACTGAGGATATGCGGTATGTTGTCCAACTCCAGCACGGATGCGGACATCAGACCATATCTGATACTCCCATCCTTGGCGCAAAAGCGCGCCTCCAGGTTGGTAACCTCACCATTATTCCTCAGGCCATCTACCAGCCTTTTTCGGTCAGCCGGGTCGGCCCAAATATTCAGTTCAAGGGATGTCTTTCCAATACATTCTGCCTCGTTATAGCCTATGATCTGGGTGAAACCCTTATTAATGGCAATATACATTCCATCCTGCAGGCGATTAATGTTTATCGCGTCAGGGCTGATAAAGAAAGCCTTGCGAAATTTTTCCTCGCTGGTGCGCAACGCATCTTCCGCCTGTTTGCGCTCAGTAATATCTTGAATCGTACCGCGCATCTTTACCGGCTGCCCCAGGCCGTTGCATTCCAATTTGCCGAATCCATGCACCCAACGCTCGGCCTGATCGCTGCGCCGGATGATCCGATATTCTTTGTTGAACGGCCTGCCCTGGCTTAAGACTTCGTTGTTAAAGTAGTCGACCATCATGTTCCGATCATCGGGGTGCGTCAAAGCCGCCCATCCATCCACGGAGCGTTCATAAGTAGCATCGATCCCTAACACCCGGTCAAGCATATCTGTACTCTTCCAGAACCCGCCGGGGATATCCAGAACATAGCTTCCCAGGCCGGCGCTGACCTGTGACTCTCTGAGCAGACTTTCGCTTTCCCGCAGAGCTTCTTCCGCCTGCTTGCGCTCGGTGATATCAGACAGGATGCCAAGGGAACCGACCACATCCCCGTTATCGCCATACATTGGCAGAGAATGGTGAGCCAGCCAGATCTTTTTACCATCCTTCCGCTCAAAAAGATAATCTTCGCGCCACTCTTTAACCTCCCCCTCGCGGGCCAGGCGGGCACGCCCCTCACGGGAAAGGTTCTTATATTCTCCAAACGATTCGATCTCCCGCAACCGGCTGTTAAATAACTGGGTTGTCATTTCTTCTGGATCGTAGCCTGTCAGCCTTTTAAAGCCGTTGCCCAGGATGGTAAATTTCTCGCCCTGATAATAACGCTTATAAGGGACTATGCCAGCCTGTGTGATCGCCTGACGGTAAGTTCGTTCGACTTTCTCCAGGGACTCTTCCGCCCGCTTGCGCTCGGCAAGTTCCAGCTGTACTGTTTCATACAGTAGAGCATTCCGGATTCCAATGGATACCTGACTGGCGATGGTCTCCAAAAATTCGGCCTGCTTTTCGAAGTCCCGTTCGGTGCGCTCGCCCAGGCCGATCACCCCGATGACATCCTCGCCGTTGAACAAGGGCAGTGCGGCAAAAGAAACCAGGCCGGCTTTTTTGCACTCCTCCCAGGTACAGCGCACATCATGGAATATATTCTTCGAGTAAAGGGGAACGCGTTCCATGAAAGCCAGCCCGCACATGCACTCGCCAACTCGGTGGTTGGGAACATCATCAAAGATATTCTTACTGCCGGCAGGGGCAATCCCTTTCAAGATCAATTGATCATTCTCCCGCAGGAACAGGAAAGCTACGCCGGGTTGAACCGCCTTGAAAATCTCCCCTACGGCATCTTCGATTACATCGTCCAATGAAAGGGATTGACCGATATGGCTACCCAGGTTGTTCAAGACAGCCATTTCGTCGGCGCGCTGGCGGATTTCCTGCTCCGCCTGCTTGCGCTGGCTGATATCTTCGACCAGGCCTTCGAATAAGGCCTGCCCATCCTGGCCGGCGACCTGCCTGAGCGTCAGGCTGCCGAAAAAGGTACTGCCATCCTTCCGGCGATAAAGGTTTTCAAAACGCGTCCTCCCCGGGTTCTCCGCCTTCAAGCGGATGATCTCGGTCCGGCGTTGCGGATCGGCGAAAACATCTGCAGCATTCGTAAGAACGGAGAGCAAATCTTCCGGCGATTGATACCCCAGCATGCGTGCAAATTCGGGATTGACCGCAATGATCCGCCCATCTGCGCTCGTCTGGAAAATTCCCAGGCCGGCGTTATCGAAAAGGTCCTGATAGCGGCGCATGCTCTCTACCAGGGCGTTTTCTGCCTGCCGGCGTTCGGTGATGTCACGGATATTACACTGGATGACCTTTCGTCTGCCCACGGGGTAGACATTGCTGACGAATTCCACGTTGCGCCGCTGGCCATCTTTGGTTTCGAGCGGCAGATCCTCATACCGAAAATAGCTCTTCTTTTGCAATTTCAAGAAAATAGCCTGGCTGGCTGATATGTTTTTAAAGGGACCGGTTTCCCAGAGCTTATTGCCAATCAATTCAGCCGGGGAATATCCAAACATTTCTTCAATAACCGGATTGGCATCGCTGATCACCCCCGTGCGGGCATCCAACAACAGGATTCCATCCTGGGCCATCTCAAACAGCCGGCGATATTTCTCATCCGAGGATTGCCCTGCCAGCAGGCGCGGCTGTTTTCTATTCGATCGGACTTTATTCCGAGATTGTACTTTTGATTTTCCCTGCCCCAAAGTTTGTTTGGGTTGAGACTTGCTCGAATTCTGCATTACTCTGCCTCATGCGAACAACATTTATATACTATACCACCTCAAGAAAGAAAACGAATTCAACAAAAATCCCCCCGCCCCTTGCAATTTCTTTACAAAATTGGATAAAAGAGTGGCAGGGTGCCCCTGCCACTCTTTTGCATATTTTACAGCTGCGTACGCAGCTTTCCGGCCGTATCCTGGAACGCCGCCAGCTTGGCGCGCTCCCGCTGGATAACCTGAGCCGGGGCCTTGTTGGCAAAGTCCGAACCGAGCAGTTTCTCCAACCGGTCGATCTGAACCTGGAGTTCGGCCAGTTCCTTCTCCAGCCGTTTATGTTGCTCCTGCATGTCCAGCATGCCGGAGAGAGGAATGTAAATTTCCACCGGGCCGGCCACCAGGGCCAGGTTGTTTTCCGGCTTGGTTTCCAGAGTTTCGAGAACAGAGAGAAGAGGGTAGTCAAGGCCCGCAAGCGCAGCAATGACTTTGGATTGTTCCTTAAGCAAATTCGCCTTTGAGCCACCAATCAATGTGGCCGGCAGGCGTTTGGCCGGACTGACCTTCTTCTCGGCGCGCAGGTTGCGGATGCTGCGAATCGTATCCTGAATAAGGACGAAATCCGCCATCTTTCCGGCTTCCCAGCCTTCCTCGGCGTGCGCCTCCGGCCAGGCAGCCACGATGAGCGCCTCCGGCCAGTCCGATGCAAGCGTATCCAGCGGCGATTGGAGCAGCGCCTGGCGCAGATGCCCCCATAGTTCCTCAGTAACGAACGGTGCGAAGGGATGCAGCAGCCGCAGACACATATCCAGAACGCGTACCAGCGTAGCCACCGTCTGGCCTTTGCCATCTTCCTTCTGCATTTGCAGCTTGGCAACTTCCACATACCAGTCCGCGAAATCACTCCAGAAAAACTCGTAGATCTGGCGCCCGGCTTCACCGTACTGGTAGGTCTGGAATAACCGCTCCACCTCCCGCACCAGCGCGTACAGGCGCGCCCAGATCCAGGAATTGGCCAGGGACCACTCGCCCTCACCCCCATGCTGGGGGCTTCCCCTTCGCCCCTCTCCCTGAGGGAGAGAGGTTGGGGTGAGGGTATTGATGGCTGAGATCACGAACCGGCCGGCATTCCAAATCTTGTTGGCAAAGTTGCGGTTGCCTTCCACTTTCTTGAGGCTCAGGTTGGTGTCGTTGCCGGGGGTGGAACCTACCAGCAGGGTGAAGCGCAGGGCATCTGTTCCGAATTCTTCCATGACTGGCAGTGGGTCGATGCCGGTGCCCTTGCTCTTGGACATTTTTTGCCCGTCCTCGTTGCGGACCAGCCCGTGCAGGTAGACCGTGCTGAACGGTACCTGCCCGGTGAACTCCAGCCCGTCCATGATCATGCGCGCCACCCAGAAGAACAGGATGTCGTAACCGGTTTCCATCATGCTGGTCGGGTAGAAATACTTGTAATCGGGTGTCTCTTCCGGCCAGCCCAGGGTGGAGAAAGGCCACAGACCGGACGAGAACCAGGTATCCAGCACGTCCGGGTCCTGACGGATGTTTTTCGAACCACACTGGGCGCATTGGGTTGGGTCTGCCCGCGTGCAGGTCTGTTTACCGCAGTCATCGCAGTACCAGACGGGAATGCGGTGCCCCCACCACAACTGGCGGCTGATGCACCAATCCTTGATGTTTTCCATCCAGTTGTAATAGACCTTCTCGAAGTGGTCAGGGATGATGCGGATGCGCCCGTCCCGCACGGCCTCTTCGGCCGCCTTGGCCAGCGGAGCGATCTTGACAAACCACTGCTCGGAAACCATCGGCTCGATGATCTCTCCGCCACGCTGCGAGCGCGGCACATTGAGGGTATAGGCTTCTTCCTTGATAACCAGGCCGGCCGCCTGCATATCGGCCCACAACTTTTTGCGGCAGTCGAAGCGGTCCAGGCCGGCATAGAGTCCGCCAATGGCGGTGACTTTCGCCTCCCGATCAAGCATCGAGAGCACCGGCAGCCCGTGCCGCTGGCCGATCTCGTAGTCGTTGGGGTCATGTCCTGGGGTGATCTTGAGTGCCCCGGTGCCAAACTCGCGTGTCACGTAATCATCCGCGATGACCGGGATGAGCCGGCCCAGCATCGGCACAACCACTTTGCGGCCAACGAACTTGCGGTAGCGCTCGTCTTCCGGATGGACAGCCACGGCCGTATCGCCCAGGATGGTTTCCGGGCGGGTGGTTGCAACCGGGATGAATTCACCATTGGACCCTTCCAACATATATTTAAAATAATATAGCTTGCCGGGTTCTTCCGAATATTCCACCTCCAGGTCCGATACGGCCGTTTTGAGCCCCGGCGACCAGTTGATCAGGCGCGGGCCGCGGTAGATGAGACCCTTTTCATACAGGCGCACAAAAGCTTCGCGCACTGCCTTCGACAGGCCATCATCCAGGGTGAAGCGCTCGCGTTCCCAGTCGCAGGAGGCGCCGATCTTGCGGATCTGGCTGGTGATGATACTGTGATATTTGACCTTCCATTGCCAGACGCGTTCCACGAATTGCTCGCGGCCCAATTCTTCGCGCGTCACTTCCTCGGTGCGCAACAGGTCTTTTTCCACCTGCAGCTGGGTGGCAATGCCGGCATGATCGGTGCCGGGCACCCACAGGGTCGGGACACCCTTCATGCGCTGGTAGCGGATCATCAGGTCTTCCATCGCCACAAACATGACATGCCCCAGGTGCAGCTCGCCGGTAACGTTAGGGGGCGGGATCGAAATGACGAAGGGTTTTTTCGTCGGGTCGAAGCCGGGTTTGTTCGGGTCGTTGGACGGCTTGAAGTAACCGCCCTTCTCCCACATCGTATAGATGCGCGGCTCGGTGGTCTTGAAATCGTAGGCTTTGGGTAACTGGTATTCTGTCATGGTGACTCCTCATTAAATTAACACGCCCGCATCCTGTTGAGGACGGCGGGCGCCGCGGTACCACCTCAATTCACGCTCCTGCGATCAGGAGGGTGCTCTCAGTCCGGACCATCATCCGGTTCCGATGTAACGGGCGGACCCCGTGCCGGTCTACTATCCCTGCTAATTTCCTGGGGATTTCTTCGGCAATACTCCGGGCGACTTCAGCGGTTGGATTCTGTGGAGGCTTTCAGCCAGCGGCCATCCTTCTCTATCAGCGTTCCGACCATTTACTCCTCCCGGAGGAGTGATGGGCGTCATTATACATTTCCGTCCAGAGCGAGTCAAGCCAAAAATTCCAAAAATCCCGTTCCTTTTGTTCTTACGTTTTACGAATTACGTTTTACAATTTTATTCTGCCCTGTCACCTGATTTCCTTATTACCTGTCACCTATTCTCTTCTCTCCGCTTTCTGCTCTCTTTTTTATGGTATCCTTAACCCACACATAAAACCTATCTGAAAACCGGGAGGAGTCCGCAAATTGAATGTGTGCGGCTTCGCCGCACACATTCAATTTGCGGTTCTTCAATAATTTTCGGATAGCTACCAACCCTGCGGGAGAAACCATGTACATCGCTATCGAAGGAGTCATCGGTGTCGGCAAGACCACCCTGGCACGTCTGCTGCAGCCGGCTTTTGATGCAGACCTGCTTCTGGAGGTCTTTGAAGAAAACCCATTCCTGTCCGATTTTTACAGCGACCGGGCCCGCTACGCCTTCCAGACCCAGATATTCTTCCTGCTCAGCCGCTACCAGCAGCAACGGCGCGGGGTCACAACCATCCTCGAGGCTGGCAAATCGCTGCTTTCCGACTATACTTTTGCCAAGGACAGCCTGTTTGCCCGCATCAACCTGAAGGGCGACGAACTCGAAATGTACAAACGCGTCCACCAGGCGCTGGCCGAGAAGATCAGCATGCCCGACCTCCTGGTTTACTTACGCGCCGATACGGATGTGTTGATGCAGCGCATCGCTCTGCGCGACCGTTCGTATGAGCGTAATATCGAACGCAGCTATATCGATGAGCTCAACCAGGCCTATGAAGATTTCTTTTCCCGGCCATATGACAACACGCCCGTGCTGACTATCGATTCCAACCCGCTTGATTTCGTGCGCTTCCCGGAGCACCTGCGTTTGATCGAGAACCGCATCCGGGAAGCCCTCAACCTGAGCCCCTACCAGGCGGAACTCCCGCTTGACCAATGAGAGCCGCATGCAAATATCCCGCGAAGCCCTGATCCGTATTGCCAAAGAAACCGCCGAGAAAAGCGCCCTTTCGGACCCCGATTTGGTGGCCTCCTACCTGACCGGCTCCCTGCGCACCGGCGATCCGTTCATGGGCAACGCCGCCGATGTTGACATCGTCTTCATCCATGCCGGGGAACCCAAGCTCCGGCGTGAAATTGTTGCTCTCACGCCCGAAATCCATTTGGATATCATCCATAACCCGCGTCGTCTGTACGAAAAACCCAAAGAGCTGCGCGTTAACCCATGGCTGGGACCAGAACTCTACGATCCCCTGCCGCTCTACGTTACCCGGCATTTTTTTGAATTCGTGCAAGCCGGGGTGCGGGACAGGTACCACGAATCCGCCAGCGTGCAGGCGCGTTCGCTCCAGCTTGCCCAGGCAGCCCGCCAGACCTGGAGCAAGCTGCAAAACAACCCGGCGTTCGGCCCGTTGCAGGTACTGGATTACCTGGAAAGCCTTTCCCTCGCTGCCCACGCAATCGCCCAGCTGACGGGCGGTTTGTTGTCCGAACGGCGCTTCCTGCTGCAGTTCCCGGCATGCGCCCGGGCGGCCGGCCAACCGGAACTGGCTGGCGTACTTTTAAGCCTGCTGGGTGGAATCAATCTCGAAGGCAGCGCCCTGACCGGTCTCTTGCCGGAGTGGGAGAAAAACTTTCTGGACGCGGCCGCCGGCCCGGCGGTTGACAAACGCATTGCCTCCCCACGGTTGGGATACTATAAACTGGCCTTCCAATCCATGCTTAGTGGCGAATTACCCCAGGCCACGCTGTGGCCATTGCTGCTTACCTGGACGCTGGCAGTATCCGTGCTTCCGCCCCAGGGGCAGGCGCACTGGCACTCGGCTTGCGGGACGCTTGGGTTGGATGAAGCATCCTTCGGGGAGCGGCTGGCCGGACTGGATCATTTTCTAGATAGCGTCGAGTTGATCCTTGAAAAAATGACCGTCAGCCAGGGTTTGTGACACCCCCATATATGGTGTTACTGTTCAGACAACCCGTCTACCAAACTGTGGATAACTGCCATAAAACTGTGGATAAACCACCCATACTGTGGAAAAGTCGCTCAATTGTTCGATTTGCGACCCCCATATATGGGAGAAGATTTACTCGCCCTCCAAAATCTGGAATGCGCATATCTACACAAAAAATAATCCTGCATGGCCCCCGAAAACCACCGATTTTCTCCCAAAGTTAACCACAGGCTGTGGATAATTTTCGCTGCAAAATAGCCCAGCTATTGGCATGCCCGGGCCGCCTTGGGCACAGGTGGGGGCGCCGGGTTGTTATCCACTTATCCACAGTCCCTACTACCACTACTATTATTCATATCTAATAATATATATGTGGAGGAATCAATGACAGTCTTCCGCTTCGATGAATTGACCTGGCCCGAAACAGCTGCATTACCTCGAGACACGCCATTGGTTTTGCCGTTCGGCCAGCTGACGGACCCGGAAATTATTTCCCAATTATTACAAACTTCTGCACCAATTGGGTTGCTCCCATGCATTCCTTTCGGCTGGCCCGGGAGTGATCTGGAAGTTCCCCAGGAGACTTATGATCTGCTTGTGCGCAACCTGGTGTTTAACCTGCATGAAGATGGGTTCACCAATCTTTATTTGCTTATCCCACCCAGTCTGCGTCTGGGGATGGATATTCCACAATTGCATCTTCCTGATAAAGCATTACTACTCGTTACTCATTTCTCTCCCTCTGATCTCGAAAAGGTGGTCATCCTGCCGATTGGCCATACTGAACAACATGGTTACCATGCTCCGCTCTGTACCGATACGCTCATCATTGATGCCATCGGTCTGGGCACGATCCGGACAGTTCCAGAGCAGGCTTTGTGCTTACCGGTCTTTCCCTATGGGGTCAGCACGCACCGGCGCTCCTTCCCTGGCACTTTCAATGTAGGCGGGCGGGTTTTCGAGGATTTCTGGCTGGCGGTCATCGATACCCTGGTGGAACGCGGCTTCCGTCGATTCTATTTGATCAGCGGGCACGGTGGAAACTGCTCGTTCCTGGTCAACGTGATCAAGTATGCCGGCGAAAAGTATCCCCGGGTCTTCTGCGCCACCTCCTTCCTGTACCTTTCCGGTCCGCAGGGCGTGGCTGCCCTGGAAGCCAAACGCCAGTCTCCCATAGGAGGAATGGGGCATGCCTGCGAACTGGAAACCTCACTGGTGCTGCACCTGCGCCCGGAGCTGGTGCAATTGGAACGGGCGGTCGATGAAACCGGTTTCATCAGCACTCCATCCTATTACATGGACTGGATCGAAGGTGGCGCCCTGGTGGCCAACCCGCCCTGGGATGACGATACCCGCACCGGAGCCTATGGTGCCGGCTCGCTTGGCACCCCCGAAAAAGGCCAGTTCTGGCTGGCTGCAGCCATTGCTGAGAAAGCCGGGCACGTGGCCGAGATCCACGAGCAATATCGCCGCCGGCGGGAAAGAGAAGAAAGAATCTAAACACAATCCCGCGGAAAAGAACTGCAGGACAGGCGGCCACCAAGGTTCACAAAGTAAAGATCCTTTCTGTTCTCCTTCGTACCCTTCGTGATGGGAGTTTTTATTTTTTTATGCCAACACTATTACTAATCACTGCTTCTTCCCCCGAAATTCGCAAGGTCCGCGAGGTGCGCGTGCTCAACTTCCAGCAGGTCACGATGCCGTACCTGGCAGCGCGGGTGCCCGCGCACTGGGATGTGTTCCACGTTGATGAAGAAGTGGACATCATCGATTGGGACTTGCATCCGGATGTGGTCGGAATCACCTTCCACACCCCCAGCGCCTATCACGCCTATGCGATTGCGCAGCGGTTCAAGGAAAATGGCAGTTTTGTGGTGCTGGGTGGCCCGCATGTCAGCCTCTGTCCGGACGAAGCCGAAGATGTTGCAGACGCGATCTTCGTCGGGGAAGCCGAAGGGCTGTGGGAAGAGTTCCTGCAACAATGGGAAGATGGGGCGTATCAGCATATTTATCATCAGCCCTGCCCGCCAGCGCTCGAAAATATCCCCATGGCCCGCAAGGAATTCTTCCACCGGCGTGACCATACCAATGGTGTTCTGTTCGCCACACGCGGCTGTCCCAATATGTGTGATTTCTGCTGCATTTCCGTCATGTACCGGCACACCCTGCGCAAACGCCCGGTCTCCGAGGTGGCAGCCGAATACGCCTCTTTCAAAGGAAAAATCATCATCTTCTGGGACGATAACATTGCCGCCGATCTGGAGTACGCAAAAGAGCTATTTCACGCCATTACCCCCTATCATAAATGGTGGAGCAGCCAGGCCAGTATCCATGCCGGGCGGGATGATGCTTTCCTGGAAGCCGCCACCCGCAGCGGCTGCAAGCAGTTGTTCCTGGGGCTGGAGTCGATCTCTCAATCCAGCATGATCGAAGTGAAAAAAGGCTTCAACCGGGTGGATGATTATTACGAGATCATCCAGCGCATCCATGCGCATGGCATTGCCGTGCAGGCCGGCATCGTATTCGGCTTCGATCACGATTCTCCGGCGATCTTCAAGGAGACCCTGGATTTTCTGGAAACCTCCGGCGTCCAGAATGCTACCTTCAACATCCTGACGCCTTTCCCCGGCACCCCGCTCTTCCAAAAGCTGGAATCCGAAGGGCGCATCCTTACCCAAGATTGGCGCAAATATAACAGCCGTTCTGATGTAGTCTACCAGCCCGCCCAAATGAGCTCGCAAGAATTGCTGGCTGGCTACCGCTACGCTAACGCCCGCTTTTATTCGCTGCAAAGCATCGCCAAACGCTTGTTCCGCTCGCCCGTCCAGCTCTGGTGGACGCTGCCACTAAATTTGGCGTATGCTTATCAATGGCAAGGGAATGCTAGGGGGCGAAATTAGAAAAATGTGGGCTGATTTAAACGAAATATCCGCTAATCCGTATACAATGAGAGATTAGAGAGGATTAGCGGATATTAGCGGATCAAATTCCCCTGCCCCCCTCACCCCTTGAAAACCCTACTTCCCAGCCTCGACCGGCACGAAGGCCGGAATTTCAGTTACGTTGACATCCTTTATCCTGTTCGGCCGGCGCAGCATCCGCCTGCCCAACTGGCGCAGAGCTCCTCCGATCAGAAGGCTGGGGGTTAAGACGCTGACCTCCAGGCCGGTCTTCCCATCGGTCGCGGCGGATGCCAGCCAGACAGCTTTACGAGCGGGTACCTCCGGTGCATTTCCCCACAAATTTATTACGGTGTTAAGCGGCGCCATTTGCCGGCCATAGCCTTCAATGGCATCCACCTGAGTGAGCATATCCGTCAGCACCAAACCGGGGTTGAAGATATACACTCCCAGGGCCAGCGCTTTATATTCCTGAGCCAGGGCTTTGCTAAACGAACGCACCCACATCTTGCTCGACGCGTACGCATTCTGAAATGGTACCGGCTTATCTGCGCCTCGCCCGATCAGGTTAATTAGCTTGCCTGATTTTTGAGGAATAAAGCGTTTCATGGCAGTCAGCGAGCCATAATAAACCCCCAGGATGTTCGTTTGGATCACCCGGGTAAAGCTTTCACTGGAGATTGAAGCTGTTGGTCCATAAGGTGCGCCAACTCCGGCGTTATTCACCCATACATCCAGTTTGCCGAATCTTGACATCGCCAGGTCAGCCAGGGCCTCCACTTGCTCCGGCCTGGCGGTATCGCATGGCATACCCACTGCCGGGTAGCCGGCTTTTTTAATACTTGCAACAGCTTCTTCAACCGCCTGCGGAGTTCGTGATGATAACACAACCGCTGCGCCTTGCTCGGAATAAACTTTTGCAATTGCCAGACCCAGTCCCCGGCTGCTGCCCGTGATTACCGCTATTTTACCGGATAATAAACCCATACTGTCACCTTCTTAGATTAATTTTTTTTCTATCCTGAACAATCGATGGTTTCGATTTTCTGTTACCGAAAGAAAGGGCATTATCTCACTTTTTTTACCCATCAGGCAATCGAAAAATAATAAAACGTCCCGAAGGTTTCTGGAAAAGATCATGTCATTTCCACGAACCTTTGGAACGATGTTTTCATTTCTTCGGCATTCCACGCGAACAAAAAAAGATTAGAGAAGATTAGCGTACACAGCTACCACGCAGTGGCCTAAGCGGATCAACCTCCCCTTGCCCTTGATTTTCCCCTATTTTCCCGCACTGATGATCACACGCTCCCCCAATCCTGCCCAATCATACAGCCACTTCGCATCCGCCGGGGCCAGGTTGATGCAGCCGTGCGAGGCCGCGCTGCCAAACGCATCGTGCCAGTAGGCCGCATGGAAGCCGAAGTTGCCGGAATAGGTCATGAAATACGGCACCCCTTCGATGTAATAATCGCTGGTCGAGGTGGCCGGAGGCGTGATGGAACTATATTCCACCTTATAGAGAATGGCAAACCGGCCCTCGAAGGTCCAGGAATTCTTGCCGGACGAGATCAGCGTGGCGTAGATCAGTTTGCATTTGTCATAAACGGATAATGTCTGCGTGGCCAGGTTGGTGTAAATGAAGCGGCAGGTGTTCGGCCCCGCTTCCGCCGGTACGGCCGGGTTCACCAGCGCCACGGCAGCTTCCGGCAACCACTCGTCCGCTCCGATGGCGATGTAACCGGTTTTCTGTGCGGCCACCGGCACTTCGTGCACCACCTGGTAGCGTTTATACGTCTGCAGCGGCGCTCCGGCCATGCTGACGCTCTGCGTATCGGCCAGCACCCAGCCGAAGCGGAAGGTCACCTGCCGGGTCAGCAGGATGCCCGAGAAGGTGGAAGGGGTCAGCATCTGCAGGTCCTGCCCGTCCATCCAGCCGTAGTTGACCAGGTAGTAGGTCTGGCCGTCGCTGCCCTGCTTGCTGGCAGTATAGGCCACATAAGCGGGGAAATTGGGTAGATTACCGAAGTTGCCGGTCTTCGCCACCGCATCCTTGAAGCTGGCATAGACCCTAGCCTTGGCATTCAGTACATTGGCATACTGGTATTTCAGCGCACCCAAAGCCGGGTCTACTTTCTGGTACCAGGCCGGTTCGAGGGTATTGGTGGGAAAGGTCGTTTGTGTGGGGATAAGCGTTGCTGTTGCAGAGGGGATCGGCGTGGCGATTTGCGTGGTGGTTGGTGCAACGGTAGAGGCGGCCGTTGCCGTGGGTGTGGCTAAGGGTGCGCAGGCGGAGAGCAAAAAAACAAAAACGAAAGAACAAAACCGCACAGGCGTAAACCATTTTTTAAACACGATCCCGCGGAGAAGCACCGCGGGACAAGCGGTCACAAAGTCCCACAAAAGAAAATTAAAAACCCTTTGTGGTTCTTTATCCTTCGCATACTTCGTGTCCTTTGTGTTAAAAATCTTTTTATCCATGTGGCCAATCCAGCATCAGAACTTCTGCCAGCAAGCGCGGATTCACGTTGTGCTCCAATTGATCGATCGCCTCTTCCGCGGCTGATACCAGCGTGTGAGCCTCCGCCAGCGTGAGTTTACCCGCCAGCGCCTCGATCCCCTGCGTGCAATCCACGTTGGTCAGCGGGGTCTGCGCGCCGGCCCGGCACAGCAGCACGTCCCGCCAGAACGACAGCCACAATAGCAGGGTTTCGCGCAGGCGTTCGTTCGCCTCGCTATTCTCATTCTTCCTTTTGGTCAGTTTTTCGACATAAGCGAAGCGCGCCCGCCGGTTGGAGCTGAGCAGCTTTTGCAGGTCCTCCAGCCGTTGTGCGCGGAAGTCCAGCGTTTCTTTATCATTCATCATTCGCAGGGCGTAGCCGGGCCGACCGCCCGAAATGTGCGCCAGCAGGCGGGCGCTCTCCTGATCAGCGCCGTGCTCCTTCAAATAATCTTCCACCCGCTCCACCGGCAGCGGGCGCAGCCGCAGCACTTCACAGCGCGATAAGATGGTCGGCAGCAGCTGCTCGGGCGTGTCGGCGGTCAGGATCAGCACCACGTAGGAGGGTGCTTCCTCCAGCGTTTTGAGCAGGGCGTTTTGGGCGTTGGCGTTGGCTTCCTGGAAGCGTAAAAACAGCGCCACGCGGTAGCTACCCTGGTACGGCTTCAGCACCAGGCTTTGCCGGATGGCGCGAATCTGCTCGACCTTCAGGGTGCCACCTTCTTTTTCAGCCTGGATCACAGCCAGGTCGGCGTACTGCATCCGTTCGATCTGCTGGCAAGTCTTGCAAGTACCGCAGGGTTCCCCGGGCGCCAGCGGCTGTGGGCAATTCAGAGCCTGCGCCAGGCGCAGCGCCAGGGTGCGGCGCCCCAGCCCGGGCGGCCCGCTGAAGATATAGGCGTGCCGGACGGAATCGTGCGTGAGATGCTGCTTGAGCATCTCCACCGCCCATTCGTGTCCGAGCAGTCCCCAGTTAGCCGGGGTAGTCCCGGTACCAGCAAGGTCCCGACTGTTGTTTTTGGGGCGGGGCGTTGTCATTCTTCCCCTGCCCGTAACCGTAAATATAAATCATACCGTTCCGGGCGCACCGTGCCGGCCTCCACGGCCGCCCGCACCGCACAGCCTGGTTCGGTCTTATGGTTGCAGTTGCTGAACTGACACTGGCTCACCAGCGCGGCCAGCTCGGGGAAGTAGCCGTCCAGTTCCTCCGGCTCGGTATCCCACAGCGCCAGCGAGCGCATGCCGGGTGTGTCGGCCACGTAGCCGCCCTGTTCCAGCGGGAATAATTGCCGCACCGTGGTGGTATGGCGGCCTTTCTGGAAGGCCTCGCTGATCTCGCGCACTGCCAGCCCCAGCCCCGGCTGGATCGAGTTCAGCAGGCTGGACTTTCCCACCCCGCTCGGCCCGGCCAGCGCCGATATCTTGCCTTTCAGGTGCTCGTGCAGTTCCTGCACGCCCGCGCCGCTCTTCGCGCAGGCATAGATGACCGGGTAGCCGATGCTGGGATAGAAGCCGAACAGCGCTTCGGCCTTTTCGCGGCCCACCAGGTCGATCTTGTTGGCCACGATCAGCGCCGGCAGGCCCTGCCGTCCGGCGATCACCAGGAAGCGGTCCAGCATGCGCATGTGCGGGGCCGGCTGTGCGCAGGCAAACACGAACACGGCCTGGTCTGGGTTGGCCAGGATGACCTGCTGGTAGACCCCCTGCGGGCGCGGGTCCAGCCGCACCAACGCGTGGCTGCGCGGTTCGATCAACTCGATGCTCCCGCTTCCCTCGGATTGGCAGGTCACCAGCACCCGGTCGCCCACCGCGGCGATATCGCCGACGTGCTTGCCCTGCTTCAGCCGCCCGCGCAGGTGGCAGGTCAGGATACCGCTATCGGTCTGGACGGTAAAAAATCCCGATTGGGAGCGAATGATCAGGCCGGGGATCTGTTGCGAGGGCATTAGTGTGTCGGGGTGGGTGTGGGTGTGGCGGAGCTGTTGTAATTCGGATTAAGCACGCCGAAGGTGGTTTCGATCCCGGGATAGACCGTCTGGCGGGTGCCGAAGAAGTAGATTTCCATCACGGCCCGGAAGATCGGCGCCGCATAGATGGCGCCTTCGCCCTGGTTGTTCACCAGCACCACCACGGCAATATCCGGCTTGGTGGCGCTACCTTCCGTGCTGTAGCCGGCAAACCAGGCATTCGGGAGGACTGCGCTGGTCTCGGCTGTGCCGGTCTTGGCGTTGGTGGGAATGCTCAGTCCCGCCATCTCGTAGTAGCCTGTGCCGCGCGGGTTGACCACCACCTGGTGCATGGCGGCCTGGATGACCGCCAGGTTATCCGCGCTGACCGGCAGGGTGCCGATCGCCTGCGGCTTGAACTCGTTGATCGAGTCCCCGCTGACCGGTTGTACCTTATCCACAAGTTGCGGGCGGTAGAGCGTGCCGCCGTTGGCGACCGCCGCAATGAAGGTTGCCACCTGCAGCGGAGTGACTAGCACCTTGCCCTGGCCGATGGCGATGCTGGTGGCATCCAGACCGTCGGTGGGGTCCGGGATGTTGCCGGTGGCTTCGGCCACCTCTCCGATACCGGTGGCCTTGCCCAGGCCGAAGGCACGCGCCATGGTCGAGATGGCGTCCTTGTACTTGCCACCATCCTGCGTATACAGGGTATAGCCGATGTGGTAGAACCAGGGGTCGCACGAGCGCATCAGGCCTTCCGGCAGAGTCAGCACACCGCTCGGCTGGCTTTTCGCCGCAACACATTTATTCGTGCCGTTGGTAGCCATTTCGGTCTGGCAATCCTCCCAGGTCCAATCATACAGGGTCGCGCCTGGCACCTCGGTATCGACATACTCGCAGTCCAGCGTGCTGGCGGGCGTGAAAACGCCGGTCTCCAATGCAGTCGCCATGGTGATGATCTTGAAGACCGAACCGAGCGGGTACTGCCCCTGCGCGGCCCGGTTGAAGGTCGGCTGGTTCGGGTCGTTCAACATGGCTTCCAGGCTCCAGCGATCGTTGAAGTTATTGGCGTCGTACAGGTTGGGGTCGTAGGCTGGCGAGGAGACCATTGCCAGTACTCTGCCGGTGTTCACTTCCATCACCACGATGGCGCCCGGCATGCCATCCATGGCATCCTGCACCTTTTGCTGGAAATCATTGTTGATAGTCATGTAAATAGAATCGGCCGGCTTGGCATCCGCCTTGGCCAGCACGCTGCCGGGATTGCCGTCCACGTACAGGCTGGCGGCATCCTGGCCGTGCAGGTAAGTCTCGCCCCATTTCTCGATCCCTTCGGCCCCCACCCGTTCCGAACCGTTGTAGCCGAGCCGCCTGTAGAGGGATAAGGTTTCCGGTGAGATGAACAGGGTATATCCAACCGCATGCGGGGCAGTATTGGGGATATAAAAGCGGGAGGTGTAAGGAGTCAGTGTCACGCCGCTGTAGCCGCCAATGCCTGACCGGTTGACGGCATCTGCGCTGGCTTCCCCCACCGGCACGTACAGGCCATCCGTGGTATTCTCGTAGTTGCCCTTGATCGTTTCCGGCCGGATGCCCGTCAGGCGGAAGAGTGCGTTCATCAGAGCGCCCTCCTTATCCGAGCTGGCATTCCCGGCCACCAGGCCGATGGCATAGGCATCCATTTGCGTGACGATGGCATCGCCGTTGCTGTCGTAGATATCGCCGCGCGCCGGCACAACGTGCTGGGCATCCAGGTGCTTCCCGCCGGCCAGTTCCGGCAGGATCAGGCCGTCGTCCCATTGCAGCTTCCATCCGCCGCCTTCCAGGATCAGGTTTACGTTAATATCGCGCGCAATATCGCCAAACAGCACGGTGTGATAGATGATATGGAAAGCCGCCTGGGCAGTTTGCGGGTTGGTCAATGAGGACAGGATGTTGTAAGCGGTGCTGCTGACACTCATCGAGTCCAATGCGTTGGTGTAGCGCTTGGCAAAGTCCGCTTCGCTGATGGCCGACTGGCTGGCTTTGGAGAGCAGGGCGTACATGACCGGGTAGTTTTCCGCCAGTTGAGCGTCCAGAAATGTGCTCAGGGCCGTATTGGCGTCTGGAGCCGGAATGACCGTAACCGGGGCGGTTGGCAGCGAGGATGTCTTGGTGTTTCCCGGCAGAGGCAGGATGCCCCCGCCTGAACAAGCGGCCAGGCCGAGCAATACCATGGTCAGGAGTATCCATCGGGCGATTTTCATTTTCAGATCTCTTTCTTTAACCAACCATTTCCCCGCGCAGCACTGCGCCAGAAATGGGACAGGCATACCCCAATGCGAACTGGCACGCCTCGGCAATATTGCTGTTCGGGGCGAACTCCAGCTTTTGCAGGCTGCGGGTCAGGTGACACAGTGGCAGCCCCATCACGCTGGCATAACAGCCTTGCATCAATTCGACCGGGTGGAACCCGGGGTTCTGGATGGCATATGCCCCGGCCTTATCCAGCGGATCTCCGGTGGCCACGTAAGCCTCCACTTCATCGTCCCGATAGTTCCGCATAGGCACATCCGTGATGCACAGGTCGGTCACCAATCTGCCATCAGACAACCTGAGGGTGGCGATACCGGTGTAAACTAGGTGGCTGCGCCCCCGCAGGGCCTTCAGCATTTCCACCGCCTCGGCCATGTCCTTCGGCTTGCCCAGGATGGTTTTCCCATTCACCACAGCCGTATCGGCTCCCACGATCACCAGGTCAGGGTGGGCGCTTTCGGCGCAGGTGCGCGCCTTGCTCTCGGCCAGCCGCAGCACGTACTCCCCGGGCGCTTCGCCGGGGCGCTGGCTCTCGTCCACATCCGCCGGCCGGGTGTGGAACATCCACCCGCCCAGCGCCAGCAGTTCCCGCCGCCGCGGCGAGTTCGATGCCAGTACCAATAAGGTTTTACTCATGTTGCGGATTCTAACACAATCGCCAATCTCCAATTTCCATCACGGTACTGGCGTGTTCTCCTCCCCCGTTGTAAAATGGAACATGTCCAGACTATTAAAACTTCGGAGGCCCAATTGATTGAATTGACTGATCGTATCCGCAGGGACGGCCGCAACCTAGGCAACGGCATTTTAAAAGTGGATGGCTTCATCAACCACCAGGTTGACCCTGCTCTCATGGACGCCTGCGGCAAAGAACTGGCCGCCCGCTTCGCCAGCCTGGGCGCCACCAAGGTGCTCACCGCCGAGATCTCCGGCATTGCCCCGGCCCTCATGACCGCCCACTACCTGGGGCTTTCGGTGGTCTATGCCCGCAAGACCAAGCCCATCACCATGCCCGACCAGGTCTTTCTGACCCTGGCGCCATCCCATACCAAGGGCCGCATGGTTGAGCTGATCATTTCGCCCGAGTACCTGGCCGGCCACGAGAAGATCCTCATCATTGATGACTTCCTGGCCTCCGGCGCCACCATTATGGGGCTCATCCGCCTGGCCCAGACCGCCGGCGCCAGCGTGGTCGGTGTCGGCACCCTCATCGAGAAAACTTTCGAGGGCGGTCGGGAGCTCTTGCGCCCTCTCGGCATCCCGGTTGAGGCCCTCGCCTCCATCACATCCATGGAAGATGGCAAAGTCATCCTGGCTGACTGCTGATGAAATTGTTCTTCCGGCTGGCGAATTCGCCAGTGGGACGGTTCCTGACCGGTTGGATTTTTGCCCATATGAGCTTCGCTATCCCTGCCCGGCGCTTGCGTGAGACTGATACATTGCTGGCATTCCATCACCCGCAACCGGACCATCCTTTTCATGTCATCCTCCTTCCCAAAAAGGATATCCGTTCTTTAACCGATCTGGACCCGCTCGACCCATTCCTGGCCGATCTTATTATGGTGGTGCAAAGCCTGGTGGCCGAATACCACCTGCCCGCCTACCGCCTGCTTGTCAACGGCGGCGCATACCAGGAATTCCCGCACCTGCACTTTCATTTGATCTCAGAATCTCCTTTTCAACTCCCCTGATCCCTTCCCCTTGACTCCCATGCCCTCCTCCCTCGCCATCCTCGATTTCGGTTCGCAGTATGCCCAGCTGATCGCCCGCCGGGTGCGCGAAGCCCACGTCTACTGTGAGCTCTTCCCCTGGGACGCTCCTTCCGATAAAGTGCTGGCCATCCACCCCAGCGGCTTCATCCTCTCCGGCGGTCCCGCGTCGGTCTATGCCGAAGGCGCGCCTACCCTCCTGCCTTACATTCTCAATTCGAAATTACCCATTCTCGGCCTGTGCTATGGCATGCAATTGCTCGCCTACACCCTCGGCGGCGCAGTGGCCCATTCCAGTGAGCGCGAGTACGGGCCTGCCACCATCCAGCCGCTCATCCCCGGCACCCTGCTCGATGCCATCTCCGCTGTCTGGATGTCGCACGGCGACCGCATCACCCGCCTGCCGCAGGGCTTCATTGCCTTAGCTAGATCAAACAACAGCCCGATTGCCGCCATGGGCGATTTCACCCGCAAGTATTTCGCCGTCCAGTTCCACCCTGAAGTCAAACATACACCGGGCGGCGCCGCCCTTCTGGAACATTTTGCCCGGGAAATTTGCGGCTGCTCCCCCGACTGGACCCCGGCTTCCATCATTGAAGAGAGCGTCTCCCGCATCTGCGCCCAGGTAGGCCCGGGACAGCGTCCTCGCAGCCGTCTCGGGGGGAGTGGATTCGTCCGTCGCCGCTGCACTGGTGCATAAGGCCATCGGTGACCAGCAGGTGGCAGTCTTCGTGGATACCGGCTTGCTGCGCCAGGGCGAACCCGAGCAGGTGGTGAAGACTTTCCGGGAGCAGATGGGTGCCGAGCTGGTGGCGGTGGATGCCGCTGAGGAGTTCTTCGCCGCCCTCGCCGGCGTCACCGACCCCGAGCAGAAGCGCAAGATCGTCGGCGGGAAATTCATCCGCATCTTTGAACGCGAGGCCAAAAAACTCGGCACGCCGAATTTCCTGGTGCAGGGCACCATCTATCCAGATGTGGTTGAATCGGCTGCCCCCGACCGCAACAAGGCCGCCCGTATCAAGAGCCATCACAACGTTGGCGGTTTGCCCGAGGATATGGAAATGGCCCTGGTCGAGCCGTTGCGTTATCTCTTCAAGGACGAGGTCAGAGCGGTTGGGGAAGCCCTCGGTCTGCCGGAAGCCATGGTCTGGCGCCAGCCCTTCCCGGGCCCGGGTCTGTGCGTACGCTGCCTGGGCGAGGTAACGCCTGAGCGCGTCGCCCGCCTGCGCCAGGCGGATGCCATCTTCACCGGCGAACTGGCCGCGGCTGGCTTGCTGGGCAAAGGTGCCGGTACCAGCCAGGCCTTTGCGGTCCTGCTGCCGGTCCGTTCCGTCGGGGTAATGGGGGATGAACGCACCTACCAGGAAGCCTGCGCCATCCGGGCAGTCGTCACGGATGATTTCATGACCGCCGACTGGGCCCGCCTCCCTTACGACGTGCTCGCCCGCGTGGCCAACCGCATTGTCAACGAGGTGCACGGAATCAACAGAGTGGTGTATGATGTTACCAGTAAGCCACCTGCCACCATTGAATGGGAATAGGAGGCCTCATGGAATATCCAATCGTTGGCGTCCCTGGTTTTGAAGGTCGTACCATCCTGCTCAAGCCCGCCGGCCTGTTCAATAATGTGAAACTCATTGTGGACAATGAAGTAATGAAGCCCACCAAATGGGGCGGAAAATACACGTTGCGCCGCACGGATGGCACTGAAGTGCAGGCGCGCCTGCGCAGTAATCTGGTCGACCCCATCCCCCAGTTGGAGGTGGATAAGAAAATGTATTTGGCGGTCAAGCCGCTGCCCTGGTACCAGTTGGTTTGGAGTGCCATTCCCATTTTGCTCTTCTTTGCAGGCGGAGCGATTGGTGCGATTATTGGGCTGCTGGCGGCCTATGCCAATACACGTATTTTCCGCTCAGAACTGCAGGCGGTATTAAAATATGTGGTAACTGGCTTGGTTACGATTGCCGCCCTGGTGATCGTGCTCATCCTGGCCGTATTGTTATATCAGGTTGTTCCACAAGGCTAAATTATGTCTGAAATCATCCCAAGCGCACCCGATAGACACCCCATCCCACCCGCCCCGGTCCATCCGCTGGCCGCCCTCGCCACCATCGTGCTGGATAACGTCTTTGGTGTGATCGAGATGGTTGATCCGCTGACGATTATCCTGACCAGCCTGACCGTGGGAGTGGTCTGCACGGTTGCCACCACGCTCGTCCAGCGTTACCTTGCGAAAGACGAGTGGGGGCCTGCTATCGCCAAGGGCTTGGTGATGGGCATCGTCGCCGGTGTGCCTTTCCAGGTCACCGGCACGGTCGTAGGCGTCCCGCTGCTGGCCTGGGCTGGCCTGCACCAATGGGTCAAGACCCCCGCCCCCAAGCCCCCGTCGGATAAACTTCCTCCCTCCGATGATATCGTGGACGCGGAAGTTAAGGATATCAAGTAATCGAGCTCTTTTGCAAACACACCGGAACGTGTTGCTGCGAGGCGGTGTATTTCCGCCGATCGCGGAGCATACCCGAAGGGTATGCAGTCCCCCTCACGTTCTTAAGATTGCTTCGCCGGATAAACGGTGGCTCACACCTGTACCTGCGGTACTTGAGCAGGCAACGACACATAGATTAGATTTTCTTATCTTTGCAAGGGAGCAAGTAACTGTGTATTTGCTCAACCTTGCGAAGAATTGGCTATGCCCTGATTTGAATATCTACTGGAATGCACTTTCTTTGACCATGGCTTTGCCAGAATTCGAACCTTCGCAAGAGTTGGCTGTGTAGCCAAAAAAACAATCTTTCTTTCGCGTTCCTTCGTAACCTTCGTGGTGAGTTTTTTTCTCCCGGCCTGATCGCTGCATATGCGTAAATATCTGGTGGTACTTCTCAGCCTTTTTCTGCTCTTTGTCGGGCTGATCCCTGTGCGTGCCCAGAGTCAGAATACCGCACACCTCAGCCTGTATGCCCTGCAGACCGGCGCTTTCCCGGCCATTTCGGCCGGGTTGGATGTCTTCGATTCGGCCGGAAATGTGGTCACCGGCCTGAAATCGGGTGCGATCACCCTACTCGAAGATAATAAACCGGTTTCCATTACCTCGCTCCAGGAAGTCAAAGTGGGCGTGGAGTTTGCGCTGGCGCTCGATCCCGGCCCCACCTTTGCTTACCGGGATGCCAATGCGGTCACCCGCTATGACAAGGTTGTCCAAATCCTGAAGGCCTGGGCAGCCTCCCATTCTGATAACCTCGGTGATGATTTGAGCCTGGTCCCCACCTATGGCACTCTTTCCGCCCACATGACCACCACCGCGGCGTTCTCGGATGCCCTGGCGGCCTACCTGCCCAACCTGCAATCCATCTCGCCCAGCTTGGACACCCTCTCGAAGGCCTTGGATACCGTATCCGAATCCACTTCCACGGCTGGCATGAAGCGCACGGTCCTGTACATCACCTCCCCCACCGCCACCGATGCTCTGCCCACCCTGCAAAACCTGACCGGGCGCGCCGTCGGCGAGCAGGTGCGCGTCAACGTCTGGATTGTCGCTTCCACCGATTTCTTCTCTTCTTCCGGTGCAACCGCCCTCAAGGATCTTGCCATCCAGACAGGCGGGCAGTACGTACTTTTCTCGGGGGTCGAGCCGCTGCCCGGACTGGAAACCTATTTTGCCCCGCTCCGTTCCACCTATCAGTTTACCTATCCTTCCAGTATTCTCACACCCGGAGATCACACCCTGGTGGCGCAGACCACCGTGGATGGGGCCACCGTCTCTTCTGCCCCATTGACGTTTTCGCTGGATATCCAGCCGCCCAACCCCATCCTGGTTGCACCGCCGGATTCGATCGTCCGCCAGGCACCGGATGCACATACCACCAAAACCAGCGCTTTCCTGCCCAACCAACAGCTCATCGTGATCATTGTCGAATTTCCGGATGGGCGCACCCGTTCGCTCGTCAGCACCACGTTGATCGTGGACAACCAGAAAGTGGCCGAGAATACCGCCGCGCCATTCGATCACTTCGTCTGGGACCTGAGCGGGTATGCCACCAGTGGGCAGCACATGCTCAGTGTGGAAGCCGTCGACAGCCTCGGCTTGAGCAAAACCAGCCTGGCTGTTCCGGTCATGGTCACGATCGTCAAGCCGCATTTCGGGTTGTTGCCCTTCCTCTCGCGCAACAGTACCTGGGTGGCGCTGGCCGCCATTATTTTTGCCGGGGCAGCCTTGGGTGTCATCCTGAGCGGTGGCCGCTTCAGGCGGCGTACCGCCCTGGCCAACCAGGTCACCTCGCTCGACCCGCTCACCCAGCCGGTCGCAGGCCAGACCGGCCGGCAAATGCGATTGCCATGGAAGCGTCCGGCCAAACAGGCGGATGCCTATCTGGAGCGCCTGAAGGAAGACGGCCAGCCCATGTCTGCTCCGCCCATCCCGATCATCACCCCTGAAATGACCTTCGGTTCCGACCCGATGCAGGTCACGCGCATCCTGGATGACCCGTCTGTTTCGCCCTTGCATGCCCGCCTTCAGGAGCAGGATGGCCAGTATATCCTTTCGGATGAAAAGTCGGTCGCCGGCACGTGGGTAAACTACGAGATGCTGGCGGCCCCGCGCCGCCTGCAGCATGGCGATGTGCTTTTCATTGGGAAGGTCTCGTATCGCTTCATGCTGCGCAAGCCGCCTGAACGGCCCCTACCAAAGGTTACCCCCACCCAGGTATGATTCGCACAACCCACGCTCATTTGCACGTTGCCGCTGTAACACATCCCGGCATGGGCGGGAAGGAGAACGAGGACCGCCTGGCGGTATCCTCTTATCGCATCAGTGAAAATAACCCGACCGGCGCGGTCTTTGCGATCGTTTCGGATGGGATTGGCGGCCATCGCGCCGGGGAAGTGGCCGCCGAAATGGCGGTCGAGGGCATCAGCCAGTTGGTGGCTGAATCCAATGCCTCCCGGCCAGTCGAGATCCTGGATAATGCCATCCAGGTGACCAGTGAAGCGATCGCCACCAAAGGCAAGGATAATACCCAACGCCTGGGCATGGGTACCACCTGCGCCTGTGCCTGGGTCATCGGTAACCAGTTATTCACCGCCTCGGTCGGGGATTCGCGCATCTACCTCCTGCGCGGCGCCAGCCTGACGCAATTGACGGTTGACCATACCTGGGTGCAGGAGGCTGTGGAAAGAGGCATCCTTGACCCGAAGGACGCCCGCAACCATCCCAATGTGCATGTCATCCGGCGCTATCTTGGTTCCACCAAAACACCCCAGGCCGATATCCGCTTGCGGCTGGCCACCGATGAGACGGATACCCAGTCCCGTTCCAATCAGGGCCTGCGCCTGCTGGCTGGCGACCTGCTCCTGCTATGCACCGACGGCCTGACCGACGTGCTGGAAAACGCCGAAATTGTCCAGGCGGTGCGCGGCCTCGACCTTCAGCCTGCCGCGCAGGCCCTGGTCGACCTGGCCTGCGCCCGCAATGGACGGGACAATATTACGGTGGTGATGATGCTCGTTCCGGCCGGGCAGGTGCAGGTGTATCAACCGGGCAGCGAATCCAGACGATGGCTCTTGTTGGGGCTGGTCGGTTTGATCCTGCTGGCACTGGTTTCTGTAGCGGTGATCTGGATGCTATACCAGTTCCTCCATCCCATCCTGCTCTTCCTGACACCCACCCCCTGATCTTGATGGGAGGCTGGAAAATCTGTGGTTTTACCGTAGGTTGGAGTGCAAATCCGACCTTACATTTATGGAGGCAGATCCCGGTGATTTTCATTGACCCACCTGGCTTGAGCTCATCCGCCTCCGGCATATCGGCTATAATTGCCGCCTGATTGTGGCAGCAGCTCTATTTCAAGGAAGAATGAGGAATAATTTACTGTGAGAAAGTGCTTTGTGTTGGTTCCGCTCGTTTTGATCCTGGTGGCTGGCTTGTTTGGCTGCGCCGGCAAACCGGCTGTTCAGGTCACCAATAATACCCTGTTCTTCGATAACTTTTCCCAAACCAACGGCACCTGGACAAAACAGAAGGATGCCACCGGGACCATCGGCTATAAAAACAACCACTTTGATATTCTTGTAAATAGCGTCGACACGATGCTCATTGCTACCGCCGGAAAGACATTTCAGGATGATGTCAGCATCGAAGTGGATGCCCGCAAGGTCGGCGGTTCGGATAATAATTATTTTGGCGTGGTCTGCCGCTATCAAAACCCCGATAATTATTATATGTTCTTGATCACCAGCGATGGCCTTTCGGGGATCCTGATGAATAAGGATGGGGTACTCTCGATGATTTCCCCGGGTGGCAATTGGCTGAAAATGGACGGAATTAAGCCGGGTTCGGTAACCAACCATATCCGGGTGGATTGCATCGGTGATGCGTTGACCGTTTATGCCAATGGGAAGCAGGTCTCTGATAGTTATGACCACACCTTTGTCGGCGGCGATGCCGGCCTGGTGGCGCGCTCCAGCCGTCTTGAAGGCGGCGTGGAAATCCAGTTCGATAATTTTATCGTCAACAAACCAGTCGCCCAGCCGTAGGTTTTTTTACTATAAGAACCGAAAAATGAGAGCCAGCTTTTTGAGAGCTGACTCTCATTTTTCGAACTCCTTTTTCAATTTTGGCAGCCCCGGGGGATCGGAGCATGGCCCAAGTTAAACAATCGATGGATGCTTTCGAAAGCGGATCCATTTCCTGGCCAGCAAAAACAATAAAACGCAAAATTCACCGATGAGCGTGAATAAAGCAACCCAGTCCAGCACCTGTTGAATCAACGGTAGTTTCCAGTCCGGCTGGCGCCGATTGATAAAAGCGAGGAATTGGGCTTTCTCCGTGACCGGGATGCGTTCATACTCCTTCGAATGATTCACTTCCGGGAACACATAGCCGGTCGGGTCGATGATGTTATAGTAGCCGTCGGTTATATCCGAAACAGGGCCGGCATGCACTGTTGAAAGATTAGGGCCTATTCCTTTAAAATAAGTGTTATACGGATCGATCAAGCTGGATGCATTCTCCTGGAAAACCATCCATGGATCGGCGTTGGGGACAACCGTTTCTACCGGGAAAGTGGCTCCCTGGTTGCGGATTTCATCGTAGGTGGCCAGAATGGGCCGGTAATCACATTGATACATTACAAAACTTGAACTATCAGCATTTAATTCATAACTTGCAGGAAAGTAATGAAAACTACTCAAAGACACCAGCGCAAACCCGTCCAGTAGCAAGAAAACGACCAGAAGGCGTGTGTTTGACTTCCATTTATTTGTCCAATTATCAAAAATGACTGCCCCGACCAGGGCGAGTGGAAAAATCAGGGAAGAAATATTCCGCACATTTACACGCAGGGAGTCAAAGATGGGAAGGTCCTTTATGTAAGGATAAATGATCCCTTTAGCCAGTGTGAATTCGATCACCAGCCATACGGCAATGAGCAGGCACACTTCGGCGAGGAGCCTTTTTTTATCGATGCGGGCTTTGAAATTGGGTTTGTGGAATAAGTAAGTGATGGCGCCGCCGGCCAGGAGCAGCAGCAAGGCCGGCGATAAACTTGCATCCAGTTCCCAGGCGCCATATACCGTTCCCGTGCTTTTTGCAAGGTCAACGGTCGCCATGTAGAAGGTAGTCTGCGGTATCACCACCTGCAACACCCGGTAAATAGGTGCCAGAGTCAGAGTTCCGAGCAATTGGTGGACCATTCCAACTATCCCGGTCCAAATCGTGGTGGTGTAATTATCCTGGGCCAACCTTGGGAAGAAACGCATGAAATAAACGATGGCGGAAATTTTTGAACCCAATAAAAGTATCGACAGGATTGCCCCCCAGAGGGCAACTGAAAATATCCGTTTCCCATTCAACATGGCTGGTTTGATCAAATAGAGGATGGGAAAAATGAGAATACCGGCCAGGAGAAAGAAGGGCACATTGTGAATCCCGGAATAAAGCAGGATGGCCATTACCAGCGAGAACAGCAACCCTGCCAGCCAGGCCGGCAGCCTGGGATGAATAAGGAGGATCAGGATCACCGGAAACAGTGTAAAAGCTTGATAGGTGACATGGCCTACCGCCGCATGATTAAAGTAGAAACCGTTGCCTACGAAGAACACGGCGCCCAGGATGCTGGCAAAGGAGCCAAGCCCCATGAGTTTCTTTAAGAAATAATAGGTGGCAACAAAGCCGATACTGACGAAAACAAGCATGGATGCCAGGATGGAAACCCATGGATTGAAAACCCACATAAGAAATTGGGGTAAAGAAAATTGCAGATCCTGCGGATTGGAAAAAACCGGCCGGCCCCCGGCAAAGCTGGGCGTGTACCATTGGATGGCCAGCCCGTTTATCTTTTGGAAGAGGTAGGTATCTGTCATGTAAGGCATGAAGAGGCGGTAATCCATGCCGATCATGGGATAGGTACGGTTGCAATACCAAACGAGAAATGCCCCTACGATGGAAATATTAAGGATGATGAGTAAGGTAATTAAATGGTTCTTTTTCACGAAAGAAACTCTCCTGGTCGAAAGTTTCTCGATGGAATGGCAGACACGCTATTATTTGGACCACCCCTGGTGGCGTTGTTGAAATCATTTGCTGTTATGCGGTGGTGATTTATGCCCTGACGTCAAACAATATACCCCGATGCTTTTAAAAAAACATTTGTTTTCTGTTTGGAAATTGTGTTTTTTGGAAATAGTTTCTCCCCTAACAAAATAGTCCGATTGCTCGATAGTGGATAGTCTGAATTGATTCTTATCTGTTTTTCCTGATTTTTCCCGTATCGCGCTGAAATAATACCATCAAGTCTGTTTATTTCCTGGTTTTCCTGGCCCTGCCGCCATGGTAGGCCGGCACTGTGATGGCATAAATGCTGCACAGGCGTGCGTCCAGCATGCGCGAACGGATGCGCGCGTCCATCTCCTCCAGGGTATCCGCAGTGGTGATCACGGTGGGCAGCTCGGCAATGTAGCGGTAGTTGAACAACTGGTAAAGTTTTTCGCGCACCCACGGGGTCATGGACTGTGTGCCCAGGTCGTCCAGGATCAGCAACGGGGCCGTGCGGATCTCGTCAAAGCGGCGGTCATAGCTGGTGTTACTGTTGGGGCTGAAGGTTGCGCGCAGGTGATCGAGCAAATCGGGCAGCATGACGAACAGCGGCGGGTCACCCAGGTCGGTGCGGGAATTGGCAATGGCGGCAGCGAGGTGCGTCTTGCCGCAGCCGTATGGACCGGTTAGCACGAGCCAGCCTTTCGGCTTTTCGGCGAAAGTCGTCGCCACCTTAAGCGCTTTTTCCAGAGATTTAAGTTTGTCGGCTTCCAACCCTTCTTCCTCGCGCAAAGAAAAACTGGCAAAGGTGCATTTCGAAAGCAAATTCAGCGAGGAAAGCTCGTGGTGGCCCTTATCATCTGTGGGATCTCGATAATCGGGGGCAAGGATACTTAGCTTGCTGACCAGTTCAGGATCTGTCAGTCGGCTGCGGATGCGCGGTTCGATCTCGTCCAGCGGGATATTGGTTGTCACTACCAGCGGCAGGCGATTAATGTAACGATAGTTTACGATTTGAAAGAGTTTTTCCTGCGCCCAGGGGGTGGCCGATTGGGTGCCAAAGTCATCCAGTACCAGCAGGGCGGCCGTGCGGATCTGCTCGAAACGTTCCTCGAACGTGACATCCTCGGCATCGAACGAGAAGCGCAGCAGGTCCAGCAAATCGGGGACGGTCAGGAAGAGCGTCGGCACACCCATGCCAACGGCAAAGTTAGCTATGGCGGCTGCCAGGTGGGTCTTGCCGCAGCCATAGCCGCCTTGCAGCAGCAGCCAGCCTTTCAATGAGCCGGCATACTGCCGGGCGGTATTGTGAGCGATTTCCAAAGAGCGCGCCTGCCGCTCGCCCAGGCCGATCTGGCCGCGCGGTTGGAAAGAATCAAAGGTCAGGCCCTTGAGTTCGTCCAGGTGGCTGAGCGAGAAGAGCCGGTCACGCACATGCCGCATGACTGCCCCCTGCCGGCAGGTGCAGATCTCCAGCCGGCCAAAATCGGGTGAACCCGGCTCGAGGTCGCGCCGTACGTAGCCCAGCCCGTGGCAGTATGGGCAGTCCGGATCGCCGAGCGCCTCAATGCTCGATGAAATCGGAGTATTCGCCCTCGGTGTACCGGCGGCCATCTTCTTGAGAGTCTCGTCGATCTTGCTTTTTGGCATGGCCTTCTTCCTTCCAGCGACGTAAAATCGCTTCCACGTATCTCCAGTTGCGTTTATTGTTCTTGACGGCGGTTCCCAGAGCTTCCGCCACCCACTCGGGTTTGTACGTCTTTTCAGCGTCTTTCAAGGCATCCGCGATCAACGGGGTCAGAGGACCGATATTTTCTTCGTACAGCTTGAAAATGTTTGGGCGTTCCGGCGGCGCAGGCATGGACACTCCGGCCTCCGGCTGCCACTGGCCCTTCGCAAAAGATTCGGCCGCGGCCCGTCCGCGCGGGGAATTCAGGAAATACAGTGCAGCAGCCTTTTTCCGGGGATCTTGACTGCTGGCGGGGGGCATGGCCTTCAGCAGGCTGCCGCGTTTGACCGCTTTTTCCAGCGCCGTCGCCGGGTCCGGGATGCAAGTGGTAAAGTCCTGGCTGCTCAGGGCATGTGCATTGCCTTCCATGTTCCCAATCCGCCAGAGCGCATACAGAGTCACCTTCAACTCTTCAAGATCATCTATCTCGCTGAGCAGATGGCGGAAGAACGAGTTAGGGATTTTAGCGAATGTTTCGGAGTTGCTGAAGCCGGATGCCATTTTTTACCAGCCTGGGTGCCAATGCCCAATCACGAATGCCACAATTTGAATTATGCCTGGCTCAGATCAATATTCCGGGTGGCGGCATCCACGAACTTGGCCTGGTGGCTCATGAAGACCAGTTCGACACTGCCGGTTGGACCGTTGCGGTGTTTGGCAATGATGATCTCAGCCACATTCTGCTTATCGGTATCCTTCTCGTATTGGTCGGGCCGGTAGATGAACATGACAATGTCGGCATCCTGCTCGATGGAGCCCGATTCACGCAGGTCGGAGAGCACCGGCCGTTTATCGGTGCGTTGTTCGACCGCGCGGCTGAGTTGGGCGGCGGCGAGCACCGGCACGTTCAGTTCGCGTGCCAGCACTTTCAGGTTGCGTGAGATATACGAGACTTCCTGGACGCGGTTTTCAGTTCGGTTATCGCCGCCCATCAACTGGATATAGTCGAGGATCACCAGGTCGAGACCGAATTCCATGTGCAGGCGGCGGCACTTGGTGCGCAGCGCCAGCGGGGTAATGGCAGGAGTATCGTCGAGATAGATGTGCGTATCGCCCAGCACTTCGATGGCATGCGTCAGCAAAGGCCATTCGTTATCATTGAGTTTGCCATTCCGCAGCCGCTGCGAGTTGATGCCGGTCTCCTGCGATAATAAGCGTTGCACCACCTGCTCGTTGGACATTTCCAGCGAGAAAATGGCGACGTGTTTTTTGTGCAGCAGGGCGGCGTTCTTGGCCACGGTCAGCAGGAAGCCGGATTTCCCCTGGCCGGGGCGGCCGGCAATGATCAGCAGATCGGAGGGCTGCAAGCCGGTCAGGGTCCGATCCAGATCCACGAAGCCAGTCGGGACGCCGAAAATTTCCTCCGGGCGTTTGGCGAGTTCATCGATCCGGTCGTAGTAGTCGCTCAGCACCGCTGAGATCGGCTGGAGGTCTTTCTTGAGCCGCCGTTCACTGACGTTGAAGAGAGCCTTCTCAGATTCCTCGATAACGTTCTCAACTGATTCCTGCTCGTTGTAGGCCAGGGTCGCGATCGTGTTGGCAGAGGTCAACAGCCGGCGCCGGATCGCCGCCGCCTCCACCATCCGCCCATAGGCCTCGGCATGCAACGAGGTCGGCACCTGGTTGAGCAGCGCGGTCAGGTAAGCCGGGCCGCCGATTTCGGCCAGTTGCCCGGCGCTTTGCAGTTCTTCTGTAACCGTCAGGAAATCCAACGGGATGCGTTTTTCATGCAGGCGGGTAAAGGCCTCCCAGATCCAGCGGTGCCGGTGGATGTAGAAGTCGTCAGCCTGCAGGAATTGGGCCAGGTCATAATAGACCTCGGGGTTAATGAGCACTGCCCCCACAACGGCTTCTTCGGCTTCACGATTGTGGGGGATGGCGGAGCTGGTTGGGACGGAGCTTCCTTCGATTGGCTCAGGACGGCGCCCGTGGTCAGATTCTGGGCGGCGCTCTTCGACCGGTTCGATGGGCTGGTCTTCGGGAGGCGGCAGATCAATCATTCCGAATTGGGTTTCTCTTCTTCGTCACCCGGGTCATCTTTGAGTTTCTTCAGGAAATCCTCGAACACGTCCAGGCCTTCTTCTCCTTCTTCAGAAGGATGCGTGATCGGCTTGGTATCATTGAAAGGCGCAATCGGGCTTTCGGACTGCATATCCCGCTCGGGGACAATCCCGGCTTCATCCATCACTTCCTGGCTGACCAGGATCGGAACGTGCGCCCGCACTGCCAGGGCGATTGCGTCTGAGGGCCGCGAGTCGATATCAATGATTTTTTCATCCGTTTTGACAACGATGTTGCCGTAGAAAGTTTCCCCTTTCAGGGCAACAATTTCAATTCGCACGATCTTGGCGTTTAACTGGCTGAAAACATTTTTAAGCAGGTCATGCGTCATCGGGCGACTCAATTCAACTTCCTGCAATGCCACCGTGATATGTTCGGCCTCATATGGCCCAACCCAGATGGCCAGGTAGCGTTCCACTTCGGTCTGGCGTAAAACCACCACCCGTTGGGGGGACATCAGACTGAACTCGTACACTGTCGATGACTACTTCAACCATGTCAGACATAAGGACTCCAGTTTGGTATGGTTATTTTAGCACAACCCGTTGGGATGGGTAATGCAAAAAATAAATACCTGATCAACCATCCTAAAATTATTGAAGAACCGCATTTTGAGTGCGTCCGGTCGCGTAGCATACCCGAAGGGTGCGGAGCCGCGCACACTCAAAATGCGACTTTCTCTTGAATTTTCGGATTGAATCTAAAACAAAAAGCCCCCAATTCTGGGGGCGTGGAATGGGAATTAATTTACCTATCCGGCGAACGCGCAGGTGGGCAGCCCCTGGATACTCGTCCGGATGCGGAACAATCCGCCGGAGAGCGGGTAATTTGCCAGGCTTCCCGCATCCATTTCTTTCCGTGCAGAGGTGACGTACAGGTCGGTCAGGTGCGGGCCGCCGAAGGCGCAGGACGAGACATTCAGTGCCGGGAAGGGGATTACTTCGAGCAATTCCCCGGAGCCAGGATTCCACCGGGTCAATTTGGCTCCGCCCCACATGGCCACCCACAACTGGCCCTCGGAATCGCAGGTCATCCCATCCGGCCAGCCCAGCGCAGGCGGAACGGAGATAGCCAGGCGCGGGTTGGCAACTGCACCGGTGGCCAGGTTGTAATCGAATGCCATCACGCTGTGGGTGGGTGTGTCGATGAAATAGAAGGTCCGGGTATCCGGGCTCCAGGCCAGGCCATTGGCAATACGCGTTCCGGTCAGGAGCGTTTTAACTGAACCATCCGGCATGAGTGAGTAGAGCGAGCCAGATGCTTCGATCTCTGTATCGTCCATGCTGCCGGCCAGGAAACGCCCAGCCGGGTCGCATTTACCGTCATTGAACCGGTTGCCGGGTAGCTGCGGCTCGGGGTTGACGAGACGAACCAGCTTATTTGAAGGAAGCTCCAGAGTGGCAAAACCGCTGCGCAAGCCCAGCACCATGCCGCCTTTATGGCGCGGGGCGGCGCAACCCAGGTATTCGCCCAGCTCGATCGATCGATCCGAGCCATCGCCCGGATTGAAAGTATGCAATCGGCCGGCGTGGATATCAACCCAGTAAAGGCAGGCCGCCTCAGGTTCCCAGGCCGGGCCCTCCCCCAGGTCGGCCTTTGCATCCAGGATAAGTTCAGGCGGTGAAATCATGCGGCAATTATGCCTTAAAAACGGGATCTTTGAGGCGCGTTATGATAAATGCGCTGATCAGCATCAATCCGATTGCCAGCAACAGTGCCGGGGTAAAGGCTCCATTGGGCGCTTTGAGCGCTTCCATGATATATACGAACACAACCGATGCCTGGCCGAAGAGCTGGATCAGCCCGTTCGAAGTCCCTTCGGGGGTGGGTTGGGTGATCTCGGCTGCGTATTGCATCCCGATCGGGCTGGTGCTGACCAGGAAGAATCCCAGGACGAAGGCTGAGATGAACAGCAACCACAGGTTGGTGAGGAATGTCAATCCAATCAGGCCGGGGATGGCGAGAATAAATCCAAGCAGCAGGTAGCGCTTGCGTTTATGTTGCTTATCCGAGAAGGGCGGGATTGCCACTGCCCCCAGCACTCCGCCAACCAACATAAGTGCACCCAATGTACCGGCGTCGGTTGGGGTGAAGCCGCGCGGGCGGATGATGTTCTCCACCCAGGTGGTTATGCCGTTGAAAATGCCCATCCCAATAAACGAGACGAACAAGTACAACCAGAAAGGTTTGACCGTCAGGGCATGTTTCAACCCGTCCAGCATCAGGGCGCGCACTTCCTGTCCGGGCGGACAGGGCGGAGTGGCGGGTTTTTCACGGGCGAGCAGCAGGAATAAAACTGCCGAGAAAGCCGCGATCCCGCCATAGATCAATTCCACGCTCGGGATGGACATGCTTTCGGTCAGGACGGGAGTCAAGACCATGCCGAGGGCCGTACCGACCAGATTGGCGAGTGTCACGAGCCCGACTGCAGTGGCACGCTCCTCGATGCTGAACCACTGAGCCGGGACTTTTGTCCAGGCATTCAGCAGGAAGGGCTGGGCAATCGCCACGCCGATGGTGCTCAAAAGTACCAGAGTGTAATTTGCGCCGGCCAGTCCGCGCACAATGCCAAAAATGCCCATCAACACTGCCCCGATGCTGACCGTCAGGCGGAAGCCGTACGTGTCGATCGCCCATGAAACCGGGATGGAGAGCGGGATGAAGGCGATCATGAAGGTCATCGCCAGCAGGCCGATCTGCAGGTCGGTTACCCCGTAGAATTTTGCGGCCGGACCGGTAATGGGGGCATAGCCGATCCAGAGCATCTGGATGGTCAGGTTGATGAACATGAAGACCGCCAGCACCACCCAGCGGTAGCCGTAGAGGCGAAAGGATTTTTCGGTCATGCAGGCTCCTTGATGAAATGGTTCAGGGGTACAGGCCCCCTTAGGAATTCAAGCGTTTGTAAACGTTTTTCATCTGCTGGTAAATCTGCGTAAAAACGCTAAAGCGTTCATCGTACAGCGCCCGTTTCTTCTCATCCGGTGCGTAGGTACGCTTGATTTTCACCAGCCCTGCTATATCCTTGAACGAAACTTCGCCCAGGCCGGCTGCCCCGATCCAGGCTGCGCCACGGGCGTTGGCATAAATCGGATCCGCGACTTGCCTGATTTCCACATCTAGCACGTCTGCAAAGACCTGGCACCAGACATCCGACTGCGCCCCGCCGCCGACGATGTTGATGAATGGCGTCTTGCGCCCGAGGAACTTTTCCACCGGGGCGAGCAGCCAGCGGGTATTGAAGGCAATCCCTTCCAGGAAGGCCCGGATGATGTCTTCGCGGGTGTTGTTCAGGGACAAATTATACAACCCGGCACGCAGGGTCCGGTCTTCCACCGGGGCGCGCTCGCCCCAGATCCAGGGGGTATACAGCACGCCGTTCGAACCGGCGGGCGGACGCGAAGCAATCTGGTCGAGCACCTTGAAGATGTCAGGCACTTCGGCTTCCTGCAGAAGTTCGTCTTTGTGATAAAGGATGTTGTCGCGCAGAAAGGTCAGGTTGCCGCCGGCGGTGGCCTGTAAAGCGGTCAGGAGGTAGCGCCCTGGCACAGCGCATGGGACAGAGGCCAGCGACGAGCCGATATCGGTTTTCTTAAATGGGACATGTGCAGCCATCCAGGAGGAAGTTCCAATATAGAGATGCAATGCGTAGTCTTCCACTGCGCCTGCTCCGATCGCCGCAGCGGTGTTGTCGATTGCCCCGGCCACCACCTGCACATCCGGTGCGAGCCCCAGGGCGGCGGCCACATCCGTTTTCAACGTGCCAAGCACGGTCGTGCATGCCACAATCTCGGGCAGCTTCTCGCCATCTACACCGCATGATCGTACCAGGTCGGGGGCGTAATGGATGGCGTCCGGGTTGCGGTTGTCGGTGATCCAGGAAGTCAGGATCGAGTTGAAGGTTGCCGCGAAACGTCCGGTTAGGCGCAGGTTCAGGTAGTCGAGAACGTTTAGGAATTTATAGGTGCGCGCATACACGTCCGGGAAGCGCTCACGAATAAGTAGCATGTGCGCGGCCGGGTCTTTGCCGGTCATGGACGGCATTCCCCCGGTGAGACGAACCCAGCGCAGGGTATTGCGCAGCCCTGCGCCGGTAACGTTAATGAGACCCTTGAATTGTTCTTTCAGGTATGGTGCGCCGCGCATGTCCATCCATAAGATGCAATTCATCAAGGCACGCCCGTCGCGATCAACCGGGACGGTGCCCTCGCCCTGAGTTGAACAGCACACCGCCCGCACGCGCGTAACTGCCTCCGGGGTGCGTTTCAAAAGCCGCCCGGATGCCGAAAGGAAAGCCGCCCACCACTCCTCCGGCGATTGTTCTGCACCGCCATCCGGAGTGAGAATGAGTTTGATTGGTTCGGATTCCCAGCCCAGCACCGCGCCGCTGATGCCGATGAGGGCCACTTTCATACCGGATGTGCCGAGGTCTACCGCCAGGATGATTGGCTCAGTGGACATTATCCCTCCAACGAGAATGGATGATGGTTATCTGAAAATTATTGAGAACCGCATTGTATATTTTCGGCCAGGTTCTTGGTTGTACAAATTACCCTGCATTATCACAGGCTGCCAAAACAGTCTCAAACTTGCCCAAAGCTTCATCGATGACGGCGTCGGTATCGGCCATGGAGGTGTACATGCGCGAGCCCGCCAGGGTGATCAGGCCGTTCGCCATGTAGGCCGCACCCATTTCTTCCATCATGTGCCGGCGCGGCTTGAGCCCCTTCAGCAGGCGGATCGGGTTATGCAGGTCCAGCAGCATGACGCCGGAAGTCTCCAGGTGACAGATCGAACCCTGGTTGAAGGCCACGAACGGCAGGCCGTGTTTTTCGATCATGGCCTGCAAGCCTTTGGTCAGCCGGTCGCCGGCTTGTCCGGCCAGCACCGGAGCGTTGGTGCGCTCCATCTCCAGCAGGGCGTAATAGCCGGCCACACAGGAAAGCGGATTGGCCGAGAGCGTTCCACCGATGTAGGCGCGCTCGCCTGACCCGCCGATGCCGGCCGCAAAGCAGCTGATCACATCCGCCCGCCCACCCACGCCGCCCGCCATCGGATAGCCGCCCGAAATGCATTTGCCGAAGACGGTCAGGTCGGGTTTGACCCCGAAATAGCCCTGGGCGCCGCCCAGCCCGAGCCGGAAGCCGGTCACGACCTCGTCAAAGATCAGCAGCGCCTTGAACTCGTCGCACAACTCTCGCACTTTCTGGTTGAAGTCATAGGGCACCGGGCGGGTGCCGCTCTCCGGGCCGACCGGTTCCACGATCACGGCCGCCGTGCCCCCCAGCAACTGGTTGAAGATCAGCCTGGTCCGCAACGCTCCCAGCGCATTCGGGAAGAACTCCTCGGTGTTGGCAGTCGCGCCAGAGGGGATCCCTTTGGCTTCCATGCGCCCCGTACCGGGCACGTGCAGGCCATACACCATCGAGTCGCTCCAGCCATGGTAGGCGCCGCCCACTTTGATGATCTTCTTTTTCTTCGTGAACGTGCGGGCACCCCGGATCGCCGCCATGACGCTTTCCGTGCCCGACCCGAGCATCCGGAACATCTCGATGGATGGCATCAGGCGATTGACCAGTTGTGCCAGTTTGAGTTCATACTCGTGGAAGAGACCGGTCACCGGACCGCAGGTCTGCAGCATTTCGATGACCTTGTCGCGCACGGGCGCATAATTGCTGCCGAGCACGGTCGGGCCGCCGGCCTGCAGGAAATCGATATAGCTGTTCCCATCGGCGTCCCACAGGTAGGCGCCTTCGGCCTTTTCGATGGCGATCGGGAAGGGATAATTGAAGGCCAGGTTGTGCTGCACCCCGCCGGGGATGAGTTTCTGGGCTTCCAGGTTGAGCGCCTTCGAGCGGGCGCATTTGGTCTCGAAATAGTTCAGGTATTCCTGCATGCGCTCCGCGCGGATGGGATGCATCGGCTGGCGCACCAGCGCATCCAGCCGGCGGTAGACATCTTTCACATCCGGATATTCGGAAATGGCGTATTGTTGGTTTTCGGACATGGGCGGCTCCAAAGATTGAAATAAACGATTTTCTCGCAGATATGATAACCAGGCGGTTTTATTCTCCCCCGGTTGCTCGGTTGCCGTCCTCAACCTTCTTCTGGTCTTTGCGCAGCTTGGAAAAGGCTATTTCCCGCACGGCAAGCGGGATTTTACTGACCTTGCGATCGGTACACAGTGCCAGAAGATAAGCCAGGGAACACTTCTCCAGGATCTCCACGTTGTGGACGGCCCGCTCCATATCGTCACCGAAGACCAGCGCGCCGTGGTTTTGCATCATATAGGCATTATTGTGATCGCGCACGTGTTTGGAGATGGTATTCGCCAGCATTCCTGTTCCGGAGGGGGCATAAGGGATAATGTTCACACTGCGGCCCAGGAAGCGGGTCTGCTCGTCGAACAGGGCCGGGATGGGTGCCTGAATGAGGGTCAGCGTGCTGGCGTAAACCTGGTGGGTGTGGACAACCGCGTTCACGTCCGGCCGGGCTCGATAAATTGCCGCGTGCATGCCGCTCTCGACCGAGGGCTTGAGGCTGCCTTCGAGCACGTTCAGCGCAAAGTCCAGCACGCAAATATCCTCCGGTAACATTTTCATGTAATCGTAATTGGAAGGGGTGATGGCCAGGGCGGCTTGCCCGGCGATGCGCACCGACAGGTTTCCCCCGGTTGCCATGAGATAGCCCTTGCGGGTCAGTTCTTGGGCGGTTTCTACTACCAGGGTTTTGGCGGAGTCAAACTGTCCCATAATAATCTCCTATGCAACTATCTAAAAATTATAGAGAAGCACAATTTGATGATGTGCGGCGAAACCGCACATCATCAAATTGGGAACTTCCTCGATTTTTGAACAAGTTCCAATCTAACTAGACACTGTAAAGATTATAAAACCTCATCTTGACGGTGTCAAGATTTGACAGTAGGATTGAATTATGTCTGAGAAAAAATACCATCACGGCGATTTGAAAAACGCTTTGATCGAAGCCGGGGCGGAGATCCTTTCGAATGAAGGCGTCAGCGGGTTGTCGCTGCGCAAAGTGGCCAGCCGGGCCGGGGTCAGTCACGCTGCTCCTTATGCCCATTTCACCGATAAGCAGGCGCTCATCGCGGCGATCTCCACCGAGGGCTACCGCCGGCTGTACGAGAACCTTACCGCGGTGGTCCAAAAATACCGGGACGATCCATTGCGCCGGTTTGTCGAGGTGGCCTGGGCGTTTGTCGAATTCGCCCGCAACGATCCCGACTATTTCAAAGTTATCTTTTCCAGCGTGGCAGAGAAGGAAAAAGATTTCCCGGCCTTCGTGGAAATGACCAGGAAAAACTTCCAGTTATTGGTCGAGCTTGTTGAAGCCTGCCAGGCTGCCCGGATATTGAAACCCGGCCCGGCAGATGAAATGGCCGTCAGCATCTGGAGCATGGTGCAAGGATTTGCATCGTTGTTGATCGAAGGCCTGATTTCCCATACTCTCCTGGACAAGCTGACGGTCCGTGAGCTTTTGATCTTTGCTTTGAACCAGGTGACCCTGGTTGAATTAACGCCGGAAGCGTTTCCACTGACTGGTTAAAGCTCTTATCCTGTCACCTCTACCGTACAATTGCTCAGGGGCAGTCCGATGGAATGCAGGGCATGGTGGGAGGAGCCCATCCCGGTCATGATCACCCGGCGGAACTTCCCGGAAGATAACCGGGCAAAAGCAGCATAATCGACGGGATAGGTGGAATCCAGCCAGCGCTGCAGCGCCGCCGGTTGGTCAAGGATATCCTGCAAGTACGGATTGCCTGAATTTATCAGGTTATTTTTCTGGCAGGGAAGCCGGAACTTCGTTTACGCGAAAAAATTTCCGTTCGACCAACAAGAAGGCCACCAGCCCCACCAGTACGAGCGCGCCGGTAATGCCATACATGCCACCCGGTGTGAAACTATCCAGCAGAATGCCGCCCAGAAGTCCGCCGGCAGCCGCTCCGAAGCCCATCAGGGTGCCACTGAACATGCCCTGGGTGGTGGCTTTCATGCCGGGCGGGGCCACCTGGTCCGCGAAGTGGACGCCGGCCGTATAGATGGCTGCAAAGGTCAGTCCGTGACAGAGCTGGATCACCAGGACAACCCATGGTTGGGTGGTCAACGAATAACAGATCAGGCGCAGGCCGATGGTTGTCATGGCAATGATCAGCATGCCGCGCGCTCCGAACCGCCGCAGCAGGCGATCGCTGAAGAACATGGCCGGGATTTCGGAAAGGGTGGAAACGGTCAGGGCAAAACCCATCAGGGTATTGCTGGCTCCCAGGCTTTGCATATACACAAAGAGATAGTTGTTGATGGTGGCATTGCCTATCCCGGCAATAAAGACCATCACCAGGAATAGCATCCAGGGCCGGTTGGCAAACAGCACCCGCATCCCGCCCCGGAAGGAGCCTTCCGAGCGACTCTGGCGAAAGGGGATCTGGGTGACGATCAGGAATCCACCCAGCATCAGGATTGCGTAACCCCAGAAGGCCCATTTGAGCCCCAGCCGGCCGATCAGGTTTCCGGCGAAGGGCGCGATTATCCCATAGCCGATGGTGCCCCACAAACGGATACGCCCGTAGCGTTCCTTGCGTTCGCCCAGCATGGTCAGCACCGCGCTGTCGACCAGGGAAGCAGTGGGAGCGCCGAAAAAAGCGTACAGGCTGATCAACAGGAGCAGGCCCCCGAAGGAGGCGATGCCCGGGATGATGAAGCAAATTCCCACCACCCCCAGCATGGAAACCATCGTCACAAGCTTGTGACGGTGGCTGGCATCGGCTGCGCCGGTCCAGAGCGGTGCACCAAAAAAGGATATGATCGGCGAAATGGCTGCCAGCAGGCCAATCTGTGCACCGGTCAGGCCCTGTGCCTTGTAAAAGATCGCCAGGAACGGCAGCAGGACGGAAAAAGCACCATAGAACAGGAAATAATATGCCGAGGGGAAAAACATGCTTGGGTACTCCAATCGCCCCCATTATAATTGCAAGCCCTCCGGAATTCCCGGAGGTTTGCTTTTCGGTGGGAAAGCTCTTCAAAAGCGACCGTGGTTCGCTATTGACACCTTTAGGCAGGCGGTGTAAACTCATAGCGACCATTGGTCGCTATGAGGAGCACACATGCCAAAAGGGATTCCGCTGACCGAAGAGGATATCGATCGCCGCCGCCATGAGATCTTCCATTCCTGCGTGGCGCTGATCCTTAAGCAGGGCTTTGCCGGCACCTCCATGCAGGAAATTGCTGACGCCGCCGGCGTTGGAAAATCCACCCTCTATGATTACTTCCCCACCAAGGATTATGTCCTGCTGTTCGTATTCGAGGAAGAACTGGATCGTTTCCAGGCGCTGGCCGAAGGCATTGCTTCCCAGGCCATCCCGATGGAAGACAAGCTCATAAAAATCCTCGAAGCGCAGCTCTCCTACCTGCTCGACAATAAGAACTTCTTCATGGAAATCTCCATGCAGATGATGCAATTGGGCCAGGCCGCCCAACAGCGCATTATGAAAAAACGCTATGCCTATCAGGATTTGCTGCGCGGCATCCTGGATCAGGGCATACAGCAAGGCTCTTTCCGACCGGTCAACACCCGGCTGGCAACCCGGGCCATGAGCGAGGCGATGGAAGTCCTGGTTTATACCACCCGCCCAACCGGGACGCCCCAGGAGATGCTGGTGGATGTCCTGGACATATTTATGCATGGAATAAAACTATAACACCCGCTTGAAGTCCATCTGCCATACGCTAAAACCAACCAGAGGAGAAAACCATGCCACCCTTCATTTTGAATCTCTCTGACCCTGCCGCCACGCTTGAAACCGTCGGCGGAAAGGGCATGTCGCTGGCAAAACTGAGCCGCGCCGGGCTGCCTGTGCCGATGGGCTTCCATATCACCACGGAAGCCTACCGGCGCTTCGTATCCGAAAATGATCTTCAGCCGGGCATCCTGCAGGTACTCAAAAGCGTGGATAGTTCCTCCGATCCACAGGCGTTCGACCCGGTTTCCCATAGTATCGAAGAAACCTTTATTAATGGCATTATTCCAACGGATATTGCATTGGCAATTTCGAGCGCGTACGCACAACTATGCGATCAACAATCATCAATTGAAAATCAGAAATATGTCGCGGTTCGTTCTTCCGCCACCGCCGAGGACCTGCCGGAAGCCTCCTTTGCCGGCCAGCAGGATACCTACCTGAACATCCACGGCGGGCCGGCCGTGCTGGAGGCGGTCAAGCGCTGCTGGGCCTCGCTCTGGACCGCGCGCGCCATGGCCTACAGGACCAGGCAGAACATTGCGCCTGATGACGTGGCCCTGGCAGTGGTGGTCCAGCTGTTGGTTTTTGCCGAGGCGGCCGGAGTGATGTTTACGGCAAATCCAATAAATGGTCGGCGGGACGAATTAATGATCACTGCCGCATGGGGCCTGGGCGAGTCCGTTGTCTCCGGCGCAGTCACTCCCGATACTATCACGGTTAACAAATCCACCGGCCGCCCAGCCAAATGGGAGACGGCCGAAAAGCTGGTTATGACAGTCCGCACCGAGAACGCCACAGAAGAGCGGCCCGTACCGGAACGTCTCAGAAAGGCCGCGGTGCTGAATAATGCGAAAGTGAAGGAACTGGCCCGGCTTGGCATGAAAATCGAAAGCCTTTACGCCCGGCCGATGGATATCGAATGGGCCCGGGCAGATGGCAGGTTTGCCATCCTCCAGGCTCGCCCAGTGACGGCCCTGCCGGAGCCGCCGCTGGAATGGCCGGTCCCGGCACCGAAAGTCATCCTGTCGCGTGCGAGCTTTGCCGAGTTACTGCCGGAACCCGTCTCTCCTTTGTTCGGTACGCTGGCAATCCCGCTGGCCGAAAAGGCCAGCCTGGGCATGATGAAAAATTTTGCTGGGATCGATGACCCGGATAGTTACATCGTGGCGCTGGTCAACGGATACGTTTATATCGGTTTGAAAATGACCTTCAAGGTGCTCTGGCCGATGCTGATGATGAGCATGGTTGCATCCAGGAGAATGCTCAAGACCGGCCGGCAGAAATGGCTGGAGGCGCGTGCAAAGTACCAGACCCTGGTGCGAAATTGGCAGGCAAAGGACCTGGCTAAATTGACTGCCCCGGCCCTGTTGGCGGGTGTACAGGAGATCTTCACCGAAACCGCCTGCTATTACACCGCCGTCCAGAGCGGGCCGATCCCGATAGCCCTGACCAGCGAGATGACCTTCAGTAATCTCTATAAGATGCTGTATATGCGTAAGGGCGGACCGGCTGCAGCCACCTTCCTATTCGGCTCAGAAAACCAGGCCGTCCGGGCCGATAAATCCCTTTACGACTTGGCAATCTGGGCGAAGGAAAGACCGACTTTACTGGAGACGCTGGGGAAAGAATCGTCTGGCCAGATCTGCCAGCGCTTATCCACACCGGATGGCGAACCAGGCTGGGACGAGTTCCGCACCCGTTTTCAAGCCCATCTGGTGGAATTTGGCCACGCCATCTATGATCTCGATTTTGCCAAGCCGACCCCAGCGGATGAACCGCTTCCGCTGGTGCAGGCGCTCAAGGCCTTCCTGGATGGCACGGCCGGTAACCCGTATGAACGCCAGGCGGCCGCGCTGGAACGGCGCGAGCGTATGGCTGGGGTAGTGGCCAAGCGGCTGGACCCACTGCGGCGCAAGTGGTTCTTGAAACAGCTTAAATATGCGCAGGAGTCAGCCCCCTTGCGCGAGGATGGCATTGCCGATATCGGGCTGGGGCAGCCGCAGATCCGCCTCATGCTGGCCGAACTGGGCCGCCGCCTGGTTCTGGCAGGCGCAATCGAAAGCCCCGACCAGATTTACTGGCTGGAAGCCGGGGAAGTCGAACGGATGGCAGCCATGCTCGGACAGGCCGAGCGGCTGGAAAATCAGCTTGCGCTGGTGGAAGAACGCAAATCCAGGTGGCAGGCCATGCGAAAGGTCGTGCCTCCGAACATACTGCCAAGGAATAAACTGCTGGCCCGGTTCGCGCCACGCGAGGACCAGCATGGGGATACGCTGAAAGGCTCGGGAGCCAGCTCCGGCAAGGTCACTGCCCGCGCATGCGTAATGCGCGGGCCGGAAGATTTCAGCCGGATGCAGCCGGGCGATGTGATCGTGGCGGTTGTCACCACCCCGGCCTGGACGCCGCTGTTCGCACGTGCCGCGGCGGTGGTGACCGATATCGGCGGGCCGCTCAGCCACAGCTCGATCGTGGCGCGCGAATATGGCATCCCGGCCGTGCTCGGCACCGGCGCCGCCACCCGTCGCATCCAGGATGGGCAATTGGTCACCGTCGATGGCAATGCCGGCACAGTCAGCCTCGAGTGAGTTACCCGGTTTTCAACCGGATGCCCTATCCTGATCCACCCGGGCCGTGGCAATGGCGATACTATCGTTGACCGTTCTTTTGGCATTCAGGCCGATAAAATAAATCCGTTTTAGGTCTTCCATCGTCATATCGGTGACATCCTTGAAGCCGCGCTGGGTTAGGAATGTTCCTACCTGCCCGTGGTCGATCCCGAACGTATAATCTTCGCCAAAAGCATGCGCTGTGCGCTGCATCGCCTTCACCTCATTGCGGTGTGGGTCGCGCAGGATTTCGTTATAAAAGTAATCAAACACCACCGCGCTTCCGGGGCCGGAATGACTGGCAATAAAGGCCAATGTGCTTTCCACGCCAGCCGTCGTTAAAAAATAGGTGACACCCTGCCAGATGAACAGGGTCTTGCTATTTTCGTTGTAACCGGCGCCCTTCAACCGCTCACCGAGAGACTGGGTGTTGAAATCCACCGGGAGGAAAGTGACATTAGCGGGAAGCGGATGGATGACCTTCTCCAATCGCTTCAACTTATCCTCCTGAGTGGCAGCTTGATCGATTTCGAACACGCGCGTCTTCTCTATCCCGGGGATGCGGTAAGGCCGCGTGTCGTAACCGGCGCCCAGGAGCACCACCTGGTCGAGACCTTCGCTCAGGCAGGTCTTGAGAAAATCATCGATGTAACGCTCCCGGCCAACCACAAAAGATACCGCGCCGGGAGCCAGGCGGTCGTACAGGCCGGATTCGATCATCCACTTTAGCAGAGCGTACGTAAATCCGCGCTGTATCAGAGCATGGGCGTAGGGATCGTCGCAAATCCGCGCTTCTTCCGGTTTTAGCGCCTCGATTGCGCGCATCATGGCAACCCCTGCCGCTGAAGCGCTGGGTTTTTGTTTTTTTCCCATCATCTCTCTCCTTTTTAGTTTATTCATGCATGGGTTTCCCCCGCAGTGCGGATACCAACTGCCTGACCGGCTCATCCTCCAACCGCGATAAAGTTTTCTCGGGCGCTCCCAACACCCGCTCGATGGCGGCCATATAGGCGTTATAGGTATCGATGATCCCTTTGATGCAGTCGATCTCGTCGATTGATTGATCCAACGAAAGCAGCAGTTTCACATGGGTGTTACCCATGCCCAGGATCAGTGCCAGGATTATTTCGCCGGCCCTTTCTGGATCGGCCAACGTAAAAACACCTTCGCGAATGCCTTGCTGTGCGATCGTGTTCAACAGCGGGGCGCGCCGTTCGATGGCGGCTTCATCTACTTTTTGCCGGATGATGGCATTATCGTCCGTGTACAAGACGCGCATAAGCTCAATCAGGTTATCTTGATAGGCGACCCGCATTTGCTCAATCGTGCCGAAGTAAGCCCGCAGTTTTTCGATGGCGGACAGGTGGGGGTTGTCAGCGATGAGGTGGAGTGGGCTTTCCGCGGAGGCTGCCATGCGATCGATGACTGCTTCAAGCACGGCTGGTTTTGAATCGAAGTAATGGTAAAACGCCCCGCTGGATATATGGATATCATCCAGAATGTCCTGGATGGTCATCTTTCCATATCCCTTGGTATAAACGAGTCGCTGTGCCGAAGCTAGGATTTCGTTGCGCTTTGCGATATATTCGTCTTCTTTGATTGTGCGAGACATGCTCCATCTCTTTAATAAACCGAGCCTCTGTTTATTAATTAAGGTAAGTTTACACCTGCCTTGATATTAAGTCAATGTTGGGTCGGTTACTATGATATCAAGGGGATAGGCTATGCTGACAGTTCACGGCTTTTAGAAAGTTGGATAGCCGTTTAAATCATCCACAGTGACTTCCCACCCAGGTGCGGGCGTTAAGAAGATTTTGGGATGTTGACGGCAGGCTTTGCACCCTTCGGGTATGCTTCGCGACCTGCCGTCAACATCCCAAACCCCTTCCATGTAATAGCGGTGGCCTGAAGTGGCCGGACTGGCCAAAAAGAAGGATTTCACCGTTATAATGGATAATTATGTTACACGGAGAATTGGTATGAATAAGTTTTTGGAACGTCTCCAATCCGGCGAGATCCTGATCGCGGACGGCTCAACCGGCGCCAGTTTGCAGAAGATGGGGCTCAAGCCGGGCATTCCCCCCGAAGATCTGGTCTTCGATGCGCCTGAAATGGTGCTGAAGTTGGAAGGCGACTTTGTGGCCGCCGGTTCGGATATCATCCTGACGGATACCTTTGGCGGGACGCGCGTACGCATGAAGGAATCAAAATATGCCCAGCGCGCCCCCGAGGTCAATCAACGCGCAGCCGGGCTGGCCCGCCAGGCAGCATCGGCGCGCCCGGGCACCCTCGTGGCCGGTTCGGTCGGCCCGACCGGGCTGCTGATCAAACCTTACGGTCCGCTCACGGTGGAAGAAGCCACCGCCACTTTTGCCGAGCAGGCCAAAGCCCTGGCCGAAGGTGGCGTGGATTTGCTGGTGATCGAAACCATGTTTGCCTTCGAGGAAGCGGATGCGGCCTTCAAGGGCGCCCGTTCCGTGACCGATTTGCCGATCGTGGTTTCCTTCAGCTATGACCGTGGGGTGCGCAGCATGATGGGCGTCAAACCCGCCGATATGTTCAAACGCTACAAGGAAATGGGTGCGGTGATGATCGGCGCCAATTGCGGGACCACGCTCGAAAATATGGAAAAGATCCAGCAGGAATATGCCGCGCTGGGGCCCGGCTTCCCCTTGTGGGCCAAGCCAAACGCTGGCCTGCCGCACCTGGTGGATGGCGTGACCACCTTTGATATTACGCCCGAACAAATGGCCGAATATGCCATAAAGTATGTTGCACTGGGCGCACAGGTGGTGGGCGGCTGTTGCGGTAACATGCCCGCGCACATCGCCGCAATTGCGAAGGCGGTCAAGTAAAATAATGCGCCTGGTTTTGCCACGCCGGGAACACGACTTAAAGACAGCTGCATGCCTGGGCTGTCTGTTGCTTTGCCTGCTGGCAGCTTGCAGTTCGATCCCGCTGCCATCCGATCTGACCAGCATTCCAAGCCCGGTGCCTGAAACGGCTGTCCCCACCCGGACAAGTATTCCCGCTGCCACTGTTACCCCCGTCGCGACGGTACTTGCCACTATCACCGTCCCGCCGGCGACCGGCATCCCCACCGCCACGGCGCTTCCGGCCAATTTCTGGGAAACCCTGCCGGTCATTCCCACCCAGATCAGTGCGCGCGTGCGGCAGATCTACCAGACTGGCCTGGCATTGGGCAACAACCCGCACGTTTTTTCCCGCATCGGCGATTGCAACAGCGCCGCCCCGGCCTTCCTGGTAGGCTTCGATGGCCCCTACAACCTGGGAACGCACACCTCGCTCCAGCCGACGATTGATTATTTCCAGGGTTCTTTTAAACGCCCCAGTCTGGCAGCCAAGGCCGGGTTGAACAGCGCCGGGCTGCTGACCACGCTCTGGACCGGCCAGCAATGCCAGAAGGACGAGAGCCTGCTGGACTGCCAGTATCGCCTCGACCGGCCCAGCTTTGCCTTCATCGCCATCGGCACCAACGAAGCCTATTACGTTCGCACGGAACCGGGTGCGTTCGAGCGCAATATGCGCCTGATCCTGGACGACACGATTTCCAAAGGCATCGTCCCGATCCTGGGCACCAAGGCCGATAACGTGGAGGGCGACGGGTCCATTAATGCCACGATCGCGCGCCTGGCAGTGGAATACCAGGTGCCGCTGTGGAACTTCTGGCTGGCAGCCCAATCTTTACCCGGGCTGGGCCTGGTCGATCCGGAACACCTCAATTCTGTTTCTTATGCCAATTTCACCGATTTCTCCATTCCCAACAGCTTGCAACACGGCGTGCAGCTGCACAACCTGACCGCCCTGCAAATGCTGGATTTTCTGCGGCGTCAGTTGGCGGAAAGCCCGCCCACTCCTACGGCGACGCCGTAACGCATTCATTCTTACGCCAATTTTAAAGCAATCAAGAACCCGTCTCCTTCCAGGAAACGGGTTCTTCTGGATGGATAGTTAACCTCCGGATGAGTAGGTATTCTGACAACGAGACTTTTTCCCTGTGGGGGAGACGACCGTCACGGGCCCGTCACCGGCCTGAAGCTGGTAGCGCTTCAGGCCGGACTGCACCGTCTTCAGGGCTGAATCGCTCCAGAATTGCGTCAGGGTGAAGGAGCGCCAATCCGGATCAGCCTTTGGTGAGAAGGCATAACCCCGGCAGGCCAGCACCGCGCCAACCGCTTCGCGGGTTCCGGAAGGCAGGCCGCTGGATTGGTAGGCCTGCACCAGCGCGGGGACCGAGTTGGTCGAGAGCGAAGCCAGGTATGCCACATCCAGTTCCTGGCCGGTGCTGGCGCGCGCCACATTTTGCCGGACGATACTGCCATCCACGTTGACCAGCGCCAGAGTGAGACCAAAACCGAGGCAGGCCAGCAGCATGGCCAACGGGAAGAGACGTTCCCGGCGCATGAGCTCCATCAGCACCACCCCTGCCAGCAGTACACCCAGCCAGATCATAAAAACCTGCGTGTAAATGCGCAGGCGCGAGAAACCATAAACGGCCTCATAAAGCAACATGCGCTGGAAAGCCGAGACCAGGATCACGCCCACCAGCACCAGCATGGCCATGCCCAGCCCGGAGAAGCCCCAGCGTTGGGCCGGGCCTAGGCGTTTGACGATGCTGCTCAGGCCCAGGAAGAGCAAAAGGCTGCAGAAAGCGACTGCGACCAGTTCCCCGAAACCGCGCCGGGCATATTCGGAGTAGGTGTAACCCTGCACGCCGATATTGGCTGTGGCGCCGAAGAAATACTGGAACTGGATGACCACGAAGGCGGCGAACAAGGCCACCACCGCCCCCAGCACCACCGCTGCCTCGGTGAAACCCAGGAATTGCGGCACGAGCTGTTTGCCGCTCGATAGTTTTTCATCCTGGCTTTTTTGGGCGGCATGCAGGAATGCGCCTGCCAGGGCATAGGCGACCACCAGGATGATGAAAGCCTGCAAGAGATATTGTGACAGGTTGGCCAGGCTGAATAAACCGGTCAACGTATGCAGCCGCTGGGCGAAGACCAGGTCGGCGGAGGAGAGCAGCCCGGCGAAGAGGGCCAGCACCGGCACGGCGATCAGCACCCCGCGCAGGATGGCCCAGAAGCGTTTCCAACCCGAGCGGTAACGGATTGGGGAAACTGCCGCAGCTTCCCCTTCTGAGGCGGGCTGGCGGGTCTCAGACAGGAATATCAATGGGCGGGCGAACAGGCTGCCGATCAACCGGAAGGACTGGCCGATATAATCTGCCAGACCGTAGGACGGCCATTTTCCGCCCAGGAAGCTGGCAGCCAGAAGGCCCATCAGGCTAATGGTTAAAATGGTAGAGAGGAACAGGCTGAGCGGTTCCTGGCGGATGAAGGTCAGAGCCGCGAAGAACAAGATCGGGATGAGCAGCAGCAGGGATTTCCCGGCAGGCCTGAGACCGTTCCTTCCCAACACCAGCAAGCCCCCGGCCAGGCAGAGCAGCACGTAGATGGCAAAGTTGATCCCAAGGGTGTGGTTCCAGAACAGGAAATCAACCAGCCAACCCAGCACCAGCGCCGTGATCCAAAGAATGGTAGTACGTTTCATAATTGTCTCCTCTACCTAATCCAAGTAAAAGATTTTAACTCGATCCCGCGATCCTATTCCGCGGGATAGGGGGCACGAAGGAAAAACAAAAAACTAAAAACAACGATTTTGTGTTCCTGGTGCCATGGTGCTTTGCAGCGGTGAAATTTCTTGCATATTGGCTGGAGGATAAGCCGGCCGGGCTGGCAGAGTCTGACAGAGGACTATCAAAAGCTGTCAGGAAGGGAGAAATGAGAAACAAGTAATTAAATCCATATCTGAGAAGGCTTGCAATATTCCGACAACATTGGTAGAATATAGAAATATTGTTCTACTTTCCTGGTTTAATTGTCTGGTGAGATCTGAGGCGTTCCATGGAAAAGAAAATATTATCGGAAATTCGCCAAAGCGTGGAAGATAAACGCAGCAATTTGAGTGACTGGTTGGAAACCACTCCTCAATCTGATAAAGAGTTATGCCTGGATTGCGAAGTCGACCAGCCAGTGATCGAGCATATCGCCATTCTGGACCAAACGCTCCAGAAGGTTGAAAACGATACGCTGGGAGTCTGTAAAATCTGCCATGGTCATGTGGAAGAGAGTATCCTGGAGATCGATTACACGGCCGAGGTCTGTTTGGACTGCCTGTCGGAACCAGAACGACGCCACTTGGAAGCCGAGCTGCAGTTTTCGTCGGAGATTCAACGCGCCCTGCTGCCCCAGCACGCTCCCTCCTTCCCCGGCCTTGACATCGGCGCGTTCAGCCACCCGGCCCAGATCATTGGCGGGGATTACTTCGACTTTTTCCGCTTCAAGAGTGGTTCTTATGGCCTGGCCATTGCAGACGTGGCGGGCAAAGGCTTTTCCGCCAGTTTGCTCATGTCAAGCTTGCAGACCGCTCTGCGCACCCTGGCCGCCGAAAGTGACTCGGTCTCGGATGTAATCCACCGGATCAACCATTATTTTCTCCATAACGTCAACCTAACCACCTTTATCACGCTATTTCTGGCACAATACGACCCCGAACAGCGTTCCATCAGGTATGCCAACGCCGGTCATAATCCGCCGCTGCTATTCCGGCCAGGTGCGCTTCCCAGTCTCACCTGGCTGGCCCCCACTGGAGCAGCCGTTGGCATAATGGAGGAATACACACTTCGCTCGGAACTGGTGGCCCTTCAGCCGGATGATATTCTCCTTCTTTATACGGATGGGGTGACCGAGCTTGCCAGTCCTACCCAGGAATTTTTCGGCCCGGACCGGCTGGCAGACATAGTTGCAGCTAATTCCGGCCTCTCCGCCCAGGAGCTTGTTTCCATCATGCGCAAAGGGCTGGCGGTTTTTAGCGCCAGCGCCTCGCCGACAGACGATGTAACCATCGTAGCTGCCAAAGCCCTGGTATAGCCTTTCCCTGCCGGGGCAGACATTCATATACAGGTGCCCGCACATATCCCATCTTCCCTTTTTTATTGAGAAGTGACAAATTAATCTACCTTACGGAATTATGAGAGCTCAAAACGACCTATTGACACCTGAATAATTCGGTGCGATACTAATTTTTGTGCAAGGCTTCAAGCGTTCGAAGACCTGCCTCTAATCCGCCATCCTTATAGAAGAGGAGGTGGTGCCTACAATGGATAGTAGTACGAAACGTAGCGCTGTGGCATCCCTCCTCGTTCTGCGGTAACATTCGCAGACCGTAAAGGTGCCACAGCGCGCCCAGGAAGACCGCCGAAAGGCGGCCTTCCGCTTTAAGGTAAAGATATCGGGATGTTGGACGGGTCGCGAAGCATATCCGTCCAACATCCCGATTCTTATTACCGTTGACTGGCGGAGATTATCGGAAAATAATATGGAGATTACTCATCCCCGAAGGATATGCCGATGGCACGTGCGGTCAGCATGCCTTCGCCGTTCAGGTCCACCCGCTTTGGCACGGCCAGCGCCTTGCTGAGCGGAATATCGATCACCTTGCCGTCGCGCAGGGCCACCATGCGGCCAAATCCGCCCGCCGCAGCCGTGCGCACGGCCGCTGAGCCGTAGCGGGTGGCCAGCCAGCGGTCGAAGGCAGTCGGCGAGCCGCCGCGCTGGACATGACCGAGCACGGTCACGCGCGCTTCGAAACCCTGTTTTTCGATATACCTGCCGACTTCCTGACCGATGCCGCCCAGACGTGGCACGTAAATTGCATCGCCGGAACGCACAAGCATTTCCTGCCCGCCCAGCGGCCTGGCTCCTTCCGAGACGGCCAGCAGGCTGAACTTCGAGCCGGCCTGGGCGCGCTGGCGAATCTTCTGCAGGATGGCATCGTATTTGAAGGGGATTTCCGGAATCAGTATCACATCGGCTCCGCCGGAAACGCCCGAATGCAGGGCGATAAAGCCAGCCTCTCGGCCCATCAGTTCCAGCACCATTACGCGATGGTGCGCTTCTGCAGTGGTGTGCAGCCGGTCGAGCGCTTCGGTGGCGATCATCAGGGCGGTATCGAAACCGAAGGTAACTTCCGTGCCGTCGATGTCGTTGTCAATCGTCTTGGGCACACCCACTACCGGAACACCTTTCTCGAATAATTCCATGGCAATGCGCAGGGTGCCATCCCCGCCGATCACGATAACCGCGTCCAGGTGCATGGCGGTGATGGCCTTAACGATTTCATCTGAAACATCAATGATGACTTCCTTGCCGTTCACCAGGACTTTGCGGGCAAACGGGTTGCCCCGGTTGGCGGTACCCAGAATGGTGCCGCCACGCGGCAGAATGCCACGCACGGCCGCCATATCCAGGGGCAGCACGCCGCCGGGTGCGATGAAACCATCATAGCTATCTACTATGCCGAAGACCTCACAGCCATATATGTTTATGGCCGTTTTGGTCACAGCCCGGATAACGGCATTCAAGCCGGGCGCATCCCCACCACCGGTCAACACAGCAATACGTTTCATATTCTTCTCCATTTGGTATTTGCAAAACATAATCCCCAATTTCGCATCTTTCTCCCTTCCCGGAGGGAGGGGGCAGAGGGGACTGGCGCGATGCTTAGTTACCGAATGTTCTTGATTATAAACAAAAAAGGGCGACCGGTCGGTCGCCCTTATAAAAATTAAGGCATGAAATGAGTGAAACGCCAACTCTGCCCGCTTTGCACCAGGGTTGTACCCAAACCCATCACCTCGAACATGGTGGTACCGGGCTTGAAGGCGAAGGGCGAACCGTCGAGATTGGTCAACGAGACTACATCCGTGGCATTGCGTACCCATTTGACCTTGTAGGCCTGGCCGTCGCGGAAAGCATATGCATCGCCCGAACCGACCAACTGGATATCGTAAATATTGGGGGAATACAGCTGGTGGTTAACATACAGAACCACCACATTATCGAAGGCAATCGGCTGGTTGGTCAGTCGGTCGGTCAATTGGGCATACTGCTCCTCGGCAACGCCATTAGGGGCATCCACGGCATCGGAGAAGCGCAGGTAGGTGCCGCTGGTGGGATCATAGTCCCAGCGGTTGTAGATTGCGCTGGAATAGCGGGTGTAGACCTGTGTCACCGGTTGGCCGCCATCGGGCGCCGGCAGCTTAAAGAGCATATTATCCAGGTTCTGCAGGGTGTTGAGCCCTTTTTTGGTGGCATAGGCGCTCAAATCGGCGGTGTTGACCACCAGGTAATCGAAACCGTTCGGATCGTAACGTGTCAGAGGTGTGTTGGCTCCCTCGATCACCAGGCGGTCGGCGAATTCCGAATTGCGGAACCGGTTCATCTCGGCAACATAGGCGGAGCCGAATGCGAACATGGCTTTATAGCCGCGCACGATGTCGGCATCGATGAAGCGCCCCGAGCGGATCGGGCCGACCATGCTGGCATCCTGGCTGTAAAAAATCGCCGCGAAGCGGGTGGTGCCTTCCTCGGTGTAATATTCAAAAACGATATCGGCCAGTGAAAGTCCCCACTGCGGACGACCGTTGCGCGGCAGGTTTTGCACCTTGATCACCATCGGGCGGCGTTGCAGGATGGACGGATCGGTGACTTTCAGGCCGGTCAACGGGTCAATATTCGCAGGAAAACCGGTCGGTCCATAGCCTTCCACCGGATACAGCGGCGTGGGCGTAAGGGTGGGTGTATTGGTGGGAAGCGGGGTGGGCGTTTCGGTGCTGGTCGGCGTTTCGGTGGGGCTGGGGGTTATGGTGGGGGTGGCTGTTGGCACGAGGCCGCACGCAGATAAGAGCATGGAAAGGAATACTAGCAAATACAATAGTTTCTTCATCGATTTGATTCTCCTTAAATACATCAGACTCAATAATACCGCAATTGTTCCGGATATTTGGAGGGCTACGCTACGTCTAAAGAGATATTAATAAAGAGATATCGGTAATTTCCCCTGCCTGGAATGATGAAACCCCCTCTGATAAGATCGCTTGATGAAAAAAGCTATTTAGCGCCGTTTTTGAAAGTTTGGGCGTTTTGCAGCAGGTCGTGCGCTGAACGGATGGTCCCTTCGGTGACTGCGCCGAGCATTTGAGCCAGCTCGAGCATGCGTGGCTCCCCGTTCAGGCGGGTCAGACGGGTGAGCGTGCGGCCTTTCTCGATGATTTTTTGCACCTGGAAGTGCTGGTCACCGAAGGCGGCCAGTTGCGGCAGGTGGGTGATGACCATTACCTGGTGAGCCCGGCCCAGGTTCCAGAGCTTTTCCCCCACCACCCCCCCGACCCGGCCACCAATGCCCTGGTCAATTTCGTCGAAGATCAGTGTGGGAATCTGGTCGGCGCGCGCCAGCACATTCTTCAAGGCCAGCATCAGGCGCGAAGTTTCGCCCCCGGAGGCGGTTTTTGCCAGCGGCTTCAGTCCTTCGCCCGGGTTCGGTTCCACCAGGAACTCCACTTTATCCAGCCCGTTGCCGTCAAAGGCGATGCGAGTGCCATCCGGCAGGGGTACGCCTTGCGGATCAGGCCTGGTCTGGAAATCCACCCCAAACCGGGCTGAGGCCATATGCAGGTCGTCCAGTTCCACCTCGATGGCCTGGCTCATTTTCCCGGCCGCTTCCTTGCGTTTTTTCGAGAGAGCCAGGCCGTGTTCGAAAAGTTTCGCCAGTGCTGCCGCCTCGGCGGTTTCCAGTTCGGCAATGCGCGTCGAAGCGGTGGAGATAGTCTCCAGTTGTTTGCGCGCATCCGCTGCAAAGGCCAGCGCCGACTCAATGCTGCCGCCGTACTTGCGCTCCAGCCGGTGGATCAGGTCGAGGCGCTCCTCGGCTTCCTCCAGCCGCTTGGGATTGTATTCGATCGCCTCCAGGTAGTTTCGCAGGCTGCGAGCCAGCTCGGCCAGAGTCTCTTCCATCGTGATGGATTGTTCCGCCAGGCCATGCTGGGCCGTGTCGATCTGGGCCAGTTTCCCAAGCGACTGGACTGCCCGCCCGATCAGGTCGGTGGCGGCCGGAGATTCCGAGGTACCATCATCCAGTACGGTCAGGGCATCCTGGGCCAGCGTAGCCAGCGCTTCGGCGTTGGCCAGGCGGTCGCGCTCCTGTTTTAATTCCGTGTCCTCAGCATGCTGCAACCGGGCAGCTTCGATCTCATCGGCCTGAAAGGTCAGCATTTCGGTGCGCCGCTCGGCATCCTGTTGGGCGGCGCGCAGGTCGTGCAGTTCACGGCGCAACCCGAGCAACTGCTGGTAAGATTTATGGTAAACCGCAAGATTGGATTCGATCCCGGCGTAACGGTCAAGCAGGCCCAGGTGGGCGCGCACGTTTAGCAGCGAGAGGTGTTCGGATTGGCCGTGGATATCCACCAGGAGTTCGCCCAGTTCTTTCAGCAGTGGCAGGCCGACAACCCGGCCATTGATGCGCGCCACACTGCGACCTTCCCGGCGCACTTCGCGCATCATGGTAACGTAGTCGGGGTCATCCAGCAGTTCTTCCCGTTTGAGGATTTCGAGGGCAGCCGGGCGTTCGGGGCCAGAGAGCTTGAAAGTGCCTTCGACGCGCGCCAGTTCGGCCTCGGAGCGGATAACGCTGACATCCGCACGGCTGCCCATCAGCACGTCCAGGGCGTCCATGATGATGGATTTGCCCGCGCCGGTTTCCCCGGTCAGGATAACCAGGCCCGGTCCGAATTCCAGGGCGAGCTGGTCGATAATGGCGAAGTTTTGGATGTGCAGTTCAGTCAGCATATGCATCCATAAAGTAGTAACGAATTAATTCGTTACTACAGTGTCATCTGCCTATCTGAATACCCGAGAGCCGGGTGTATACGACCGGCACGGCAATAAACAGGTAAATACCCTGGAAGATCAGGCTGAAGATATTCATGGTAACCAGGTGGATCAGGATTACCGGCAGCGCACCCAGTACCATGGCCACCGCAATGGTAATGAAAAGCGCCCGCGAACGCCGTTTTTTGATCACCAGGCGCACCCCTTCAGCGATCACCACTCCGGCAGTCGGTGCACCGATAATGATCAGGATCCAGCCGATAAAGCTCAGGCTGCTGACAAAACTGGCCAGCAGGCTGGCCAGGAAGCCCAGGAAGCCGGCCGTGATGAAACCAAGCACATAGTCGTACCACAATGCCGTATCGAAAATCTTAAGTTGTCCGCGTACGCATTCCTTGCAGCGGTAGCCGGTGGGCATACGAACGGCACACTTGGCGCAAATTGGTTTCCCACACTTGTTGCAGCGCAGGCTGGTCTCTATATTTGGATGGTTTGCACAATAAGTTGGAGCGTTATAGTTGATCATCGGGGAAATCCTACCAATGGGTTCTGGTTCATGTGCGCGGTCAGGTTGCGGTAGAAATAGCCGCGATCACCGAAGCGCACGAATTGGGCGACATACTGCCCGGCGCGCACATCGACGGTATCCCCTTCGGCCAGGCCGATGGGGATCTGCCCGTCCACACTCAGCACGGCATCGCCGCCGCGCAAGGTGATGCAGACGGATGAACCCTCCGAAAGGACCACCGCCCGATCGACCGAGAGGTGGGGAGCGATCGGAACCAGCAGGATGTTGCGTAGTTCAGGCGGCAGGATCGGTCCACCGGCCGCCAGGGCATAAGCAGTCGAGCCGGTCGGCGTGGCAGCCACCAGGCCATCCGCCACATAGTTGGAGAGTTGCATTCCATCCACGCTGGCGGAGAGACGAACCGGCCGGACGGCCGCAGTGCGGCAGACCACCGCTTCGTTAAGGGCATGCCAGTTCCCGAGTGGTTCCCCCGCCCGGCCATGCTCGGCGCGGATCATCATGCGGTTTTCCAGCCAGTATTCGCCTTTTAGCAATTGCTCCAGGGCGGAATGCCATTGTTCACGCCCAAACTGCATCAGAAAGCCCAGCCGGCCCATGTTGATCCCCAGGATGGGAACGTTGCAAGGGGCACACAGATGGCTGGCCCGCAGCATGGTGCCGTCCCCGCCAACCGCCACCAACAGGCTAAACTCGCCTTCTTTGACACGCTTCCGCAGGGAACCATCATCCACGGTACCGTAAGTGGATTCCAGGCCGTGCTCTTCCAAATAAGCATTGATTGCGGCGGCTTCCGTCACCGCGTCCGGAATTTTAGGATATGCAGCCACAATAACGTGGTGAAGAAGCACAGAAGGAGCGGCCATTACAATATTATACCGTAGGGTGCCCTGCCGGGTGCCCGGGGAAAGGACGCTTTTATTATGAAACGTTAATGCTTTCAAATGTTTTTCGACTTGACAAATAATCAAGGGCAAGATATATTTCAGTCCGCTTAACTAATTAAGGATGTTAATTATGTCTCCTACTAAAGAAGTAACGGAAGTTATCCATGAATGGTCTGAAGTTTTTATGCGCCGCTCGGGGCGTGACTTCAAACGTTTCATGGATGAAACGGGACTTTCTTTCTCCCAACTGAACGTGTTGATGCGCCTGTACCATGGCGGCAATAGCGGAGTCTCGGAGATCGGCGAGCAAATGGGCGTAACCAGCGCGGCGGCCAGCCAGGCCATCGACCGGTTGGTACTGCAGGGCCTGATCGAGCGAACCGAGGATCCTACCGATCGGCGCGCCAAGCGCCTGGCGCTGACTCCTAAAGGCCTGGCGTTATTGGAGCGCGGCATCGAAGCCCGCAGCCGTTGGATCGAAGGCCTGACGGATGCCCTTACTCCAGAACAGCAAAGCCTGACCATTGCAGCGCTGACCCTGCTGACCGAACTCGCCCGGGCGACTAAGGAATAGCCAGGAAAGAAGTAAAACAATAAAAAATACTTTTTCCACTGGCTGCATAGCTTATTTATGCTACGGTCACAATCAATTCATAACTCGTCAATACACTTGCGTTTGAATTTTATTTTTATAAGGAGTACCTGAAACCATGCTACGATTGGCAAAATATCTCAAGCCATATATTTTTCTGATCTTGGGCGCTGTCATCCTGCTCTTCATTCAGGCCAATGCTGACCTGGCCCTGCCGGACTACATGTCGAATATTGTCGACTACGGCATCCAGCAGGGCGGCATCGTTGATGCGGTACCGCAGGCCATCCGCCAGAGCGAAATGAACCGGCTGGTGATCTTTATGAGTGCGCAGAACAAGATCACTGTCCTGGGCGATTATACGCTGGTGGACCAGAAATCCTCCGATTATGCCGCCGATGTTAAACAATACCCCGACCTTGCAAAGGAGCCGATCTATGTGCTCAACAAGGTTAACCAGGCCGAGATCAACAAGCTGAACCCGGTCATGGGCAAGGCGCTGCTGGCAGTCTCAGGCATCGAACAGGCCATCGCCAACCCGAGCGCGGCGCAGTCAAAGGGTCAGATGTTAGGCCCGAACGTTTCCCAGATGTTGTCCAATATTCCGGCCGGAACGGATGTCTTTGCCTTGATCCAGAAACTCCCGCCGGCGGTTCTTAGCCAGATCAGCACCACCATCGATCAGAAATTTGCCACGTTGGGAAACAGCATGATCGTCCAGATGGCCACCGCGGCGGTAAAGACCGAGTATATTGCCCTAGGGATGCAGACGAATAACCTGCAGACGAATTATATCCTGCGCATCGGCGAGATAATGCTACTGCTGACACTGCTGTCGGGCGCCTGTACCATCGCGGTCGGCTATCTTTCCGCCCGCACGGCAGCCGGGCTGGCACGTGATCTGCGCCGGAATGTATTCGAACGCGTGGAAAATTTCTCCAACACCGAGTTCGACAAGTTCTCCACCGCATCGCTGATCACCCGCTCCACCAACGACATCACCCAGATCCAGATGGTGGTGATCATGATGATGCGTATGTTCATTTACGCCCCCATCATCGGCATCGGAGGAACCATCCGGGCTATCGGCAAGAGCCCCAATATGTGGTGGATCATCGCACTGGCAGTAGTAATCATGACCGGCATGATCATGGCGGTCTTCTCGGTCGCCCTGCCGAAATTCAAAGCCATCCAGAGCCTGATCGACCGGCTCAACCTGGTGTTGCGCGAGAACCTTTCGGGCATGATGGTCATCCGGGCCTTCAACATGCAGAAATCCGAGGAAGATCGCTTCGACACCGCCAACAAGAATCTCACCAAAACCCTGTTGTTTGTCAACCGCATCATGGTATTGATGATGCCGTTCATGATGATGATCATGAACGGTGTGGTGATATTGATCATCTGGGTGGGCAGCCACCAGGTGGCGAACGCCACCATTCAGGTGGGCGATATGATGGCATTCATGCAATATGCCCTGCAGATATTGTTCGCCTTCATGATGCTCTCGATGATGTTCATCATCCTGCCGCGGGCCTCGGTTTCAGGCGACCGCATTGCGGAAGTGCTGGAAACTGAGCCGGTTATCCGCGACCTGCCAGATCCCAAGCAGTTCCCTGAACCCTTCAAGGGGACGATCGAATTCCGGGATGTAAGTTTTCATTACCCGGGTGCTGAAGAGGACGCTCTGCACAATATTAATTTCACTGCCCAGCCGGGTCAGACCACGGCCTTCCTTGGCACCACTGGCTCGGGCAAATCCACCATTGTCAGCCTGATCCCGCGCTTTTACGAGGTGAGTAAAGGCACCATCTACGTTGATGGCGTGGATATCCGGGAGGTGGGTCAGCACGAGCTGCGCAAGCGGATCGGCTTTGTGCCGCAGAAAAGCAACCTGTTCTCCGGTACGATCGAGACCAACCTGCTCTACGGCGATGAGAATGCCAGTGATGAGGAATTGAAGCTGGCCGCAGAAATTGCCCAGGCTAGTGAGTTCATCAATGCCAAGCCGGAGGGGATGCAAACGGAGGTGGCCCAGGGCGGTATGAACGTATCCGGCGGACAAAAACAGCGCCTGGCCATTGCACGCGCCCTGGTCAAGAAGGCCCCCATTTACATCTTTGATGACAGTTTCTCTGCCTTAGATTTTAAAACCGACGCGGCGCTTCGCAAGGCGCTTAAGCAATATACCGGGTCCAGTACGCTGTTGATTGTGACCCAACGCATTGCCACGGTAAAAAATGCCGAACAGATCATCGTTTTGGATGAAGGCCGCATTGTCGGCAAAGGAAACCATGAAGAACTTATGAAGGACAGCGAGGTTTATCGCGGCATTGCCCTTTCGCAGCTTAGCAAGGAGGAACTGGCATGACCATGCAAAACCCAGACCCTAAAAATCCAGGCCAGCAGGGAGCTGCCCCCGGGGGTGCGCGGCCGATGATGCCGATGGGGCGCGGCAGCCCCATGGCGATGCTGCGCGGAGAAAAACCGCAAGACTTCAAGGGCACCCTGATCAAACTGGTCAAATACCTGGGCCGGTACCAAGGCCTGATCTTGCTGGTATGGCTTTTTGCGATCGGTTCCACGGTGGCTTCCATTTTTGGCCCCAAGATCCTGGGGAATGCTACCACCATACTTTTCACAGGGGTAATGGCCAAGATCGCCGGCACCGGCACGATCGACTTCGTCCATATCGGCAACATCATGATCCAGGTGCTGCTTTTGTATTTGCTCTCAGCCGTGCTTGCCTATATCCAGGGCTGGATCATGACCGATGTGGCCATTAACGTGACGTACCGCTTCCGCAAGGATATCTCCGAGAAAATCAACCGGATGCCGTTCAAGTACTTCGACGGCACGAGCCACGGCGAAGTGCTCTCGCGCATCACCAATGATGTGGATTCTGTCAGCCAGACGCTCAACCAGAGCCTGACGCAGATCATCACTTCGGTGGTCACCGTGCTGGGCGTGCTGGTCATGATGTTCACCATAAGCTGGCTAATGACCCTGGTGGCTCTGGTCATGCTCCCGGTATCATTCGGCATCATCGGCCTGATCGTTTCCAAGTCCCAGGGCTACTTTAAGCAGCAGCAGGATTATCTGGGTCACATCAACGGGCATGTGGAGGAGATGTATGGAAGCCACGTTGTCGTGAAAGCCTTCAATGGGGAAGCCAAGAGCATCGGGCAGTTCGACCAGTTGAATAATGTATTGTTCGACTCGGCCTGGAAATCGCAATTCCTGACCGGTTTGCTATACCCGATCATGAACTTCGTCGGCAACCTGGGCTATGTGGCCATCTGCATCCTGGGCGGATACCTGGTGATCAAGGGTGAAATTGCTATCGGCGATATCCAGGCGTTCATCCAGTACGTGCGCTCGTTCACCCAGCCGATCCAGCAGATCGCCAACATCTCCAACATCCTCCAGCAGACCATGGCCGCGGCGGAACGTGTCTTCCAGTTCCTGGCGGAAGAGGAGGAAGTGCCAGATGTGGTTACCACACTAACCGCGGAGCACATCCAAGGTCGTGTGGACTTCAAGGATGTGCACTTCGGGTATAACCCGGATAAGATCATCATCAATGATTTCTCCTTCTATGCTGAACCCGGGCAAAAGATCGCCATTGTCGGCCCGACCGGCGCCGGCAAGACCACCATGGTCAAGCTGTTGATGCGCTTCTATGATGTCAACAGCGGTGCCATCCTGGTGGATAACCAGGATGTCAAGGAATACAAGCGCAGTGACCTGCGCTGCATGTTCGGCATGGTATTGCAGGATACCTGGCTTTTCAACGGCTCCATTATGGATAACATCCGCTATGGGCGGGCGACCGCCACGGATGAGGAAGTCATCGAGGCGGCCAAAGCCGCCCACGCGGATCACTTCATCCGCGCCCTGCCAAATGGGTATGAATTTGTTTTGAACGAGGAGACCAGCAACATCTCCCAGGGCCAGATGCAGTTGCTGACGATCGCACGTGCCATCCTGCTGGATCCGGCCATGCTGATCCTGGACGAAGCGACCAGCTCGGTGGATACCCATACCGAGCTGCTCATCCAGAATGCCATGCTCGAACTAATGAAGGATCGCACCAGCTTCATCATTGCCCACCGCCTGTCCACCATCCGCGAGGCGGATTGGATCCTGGTAATGAAGGATGGCGACATCGTGGAGCAGGGCAAGCACCAGAAACTTCTGGACAAGAAAGGTGTCTACGCCGAGCTGTATAACAGCCAGTTTGAAGGCAAAGAGATCTAAGAAATACCGCATGTAGAGAGCGTGGGCGAAACCGCACGCTCTCTACATGCAGACTTATATCCATTTTCAGGTAGATCTAAAATAAGCGGAGAAGGAAGTTGCTATGGACACAAATGCAAAAATTCAACTGAGACACCTGGGCAAGACTGATATCCTGGTAACGCCGATCGGTCTGGGCGTGATGGAAATGGCCGGTGGGGGTGGGCTGATCGGGCGCATGTTCCCGGTCATCTCCCAGGAAGACAAGAACGCCATCATCAAGGCCGCCCTGGATGGCGGTATCAACTGGTTCGATACGGCCGAAATGTACGGCGCGGGAGTATCCGAGCGCTCCCTGGCGACCGGCCTGAAAGCCGCCGGCAAGACCGACAAGGATGTCATTGTGGCGACCAAATGGCAGCCTTTTTTGCGGACGGCTCGCAACATCCCGATCAGCATCGCAGACCGTTTGCGCTTCCTGGATGGCTTTAGCATCGCTAATTACATGGTGCACCAGCCCTATAGTTTCTCCTCACCGGAAGCCGAAATGAATGCCATGGCTGACCTGGTGGAAGCCGGCAAGATCCGCTCAGTGGGCGTCAGCAACTTCAACGCGGCCCGCATGCGACGGGCGCACGCGGCCCTGGCAAAGCGGGGCCTGCCGCTGGCCGTCAACCAGATGCGCTATAGCCTGTTGAGCCGTGAGATCGAGACCAACGGCGTGCTGGAAACAGCCAAAGAACTGGGCGTGACGATCACCGCCTACACCCCCCTGGGACGCGGCCTGCTGAGCGGGAAATACCACAAAGACCCGGAACTGCTCAGCCGGATGTCCGGTTTCCGCAAGGCCGATATGCAGCGCAACCTGGAACGCACCCGCCCTTTGATCAATGTCATGAATGATCTGGCTGCCAAGTACGAGGTCACCGTTGCCCAGGTGGCGCTAAATTGGGTGATCAATTTCAACGGGGAGACCGTCGTTACCATCCCGGGTGCAACCAAGGTGCGCCAGGCCGAGGAAAGCGCCGGCGCGATGAAGTTCCAGCTAACCAAAGATGAAATGGCCCGCCTGGCTGAGCTGTCCAGCAAGCTATAAGAACCTATTCCTAAATTCCGAAGGAGTGCGCATTTTTAGAGTGTGCGGCGAAGCTGCACACTCTAAAAATGCGGTTTTTCTATAATTTAGCCCCGCCAGAGACTGTCTTTATCGTGTCACCTTGGCCCGCACCACGAATCGGTCCACCCCACCGAAACGGTACTTATATTCTTCATCCCCGCGCATAAAATCGAATTCCGTTCGTTTATTTTTATTCGCCCATTGCAACAGGTGCCCCAACAGCACCCAGCCGGCAGAAAGATCCATGAAGCGCCGGTTAATTCCAGAGTTGTATACCCAGATGCGGTTCAGGTAATCAAAATTAAGATACCCGGCCGCTTTTTGTCCTTCCGCTTCCAGGAAGGCCAGTTGCAGCCAGCCGCATTCAAAAGCAGCCCGGCAGGCCAGGTGCATCTGTTTGCGCATCGCCGGGGTCAGGAAGGCCGCCTTTTCCGGGTCTTCCGCCATCAGTTCCAGGAACGCCTCCACTTCCGCATCCAGCGTAGACGCGTCCTTGACGATATACCAGCGCACGGCTTGCCCGCTTTCCTCGGCGCGGCGCATCTTGCGACGGATCTCGTGGCGCTGCTTTTTATCGATCCCCGCCAGGTAGGTCTCGAAATCGCCGGTCAATGGGATCGAAGGAACATGATAGGTGCGCTCCTGGCGGAAAGCCCAGCTGCGCTTTTCGGCTTCGGCCTGCAGCACCGGCAGGGTCGGTGAAGCCTCGGGCAGGTTGTCCCAGTCGAGCAGTTGCCAGTCCGGGGTTGCGGGCCGGGCGAGGAATTCCAGCAGTCCGCTCATGAAACCCGATAAATCCTGTGGGCGGACGATGATATCCAGGTAATCTGAAATCTCGATACTGCCGAGCAGCAGGAGTGCGGCCTGGCTTTCCAGGTTGCGGGCGCAGAACAGCGGCGCAATCCCAACCAGGCGCCCAGACTGATGTGCCGTCACTACGGCCAGCTCAAACTCGGGCCATTCCCCTCCACCGCGTGTTTCCCACCAGGCAGAAAGGTACTCGTACCGTAAAAAAGGGATGTGAGTTACGCCTTCGGCCAGGAGGCTGTTCCAATCTTCAGCCAGAGTGGCAAGTTCAGTAAAATCTTTGTGAAGAAAAAATTCCATGTGGCGATTTTACCAGTTATAATGGGGGGGTGGCTGCCGAGTTGGATCTCAATTTGTTCCCTTTCCATCGTATCCAGGGCCAGGAATTGCCTCAATTGCCCGGCCTGCTGGCCATTGCGCCTCCCAGACGCAGCGAACATGGCCGCGAAGACGATTATTTGCTGGTTTACCTGACCCTCTCAGGTACTGCGGCTTTTTCAACTGCCGATTACAACCAGTTCATCACTCAGACTTCCCAGCGTTTCTACCAGACCCCCGGTTCGTTGACTTTTGCCTTGCGTACTGCGGCCGGGGAACTCAACCAGTCTTTACTCAACCGCAACCTGCATACCCCTGCCAAAGGCAAATACATCCTCGGGCGTTTGATCATGGGGGTGTTGCGCGATTCGCAGTTCTTTTTTGCCCAGTGCGGCCCCACCCATGTTTTCCACTTGACCGGCAACCAACCCCGCCAGTTCCATGACGAACAGATTGCCGGACATGGCCTGGGAGTCGGCCAGGCTACACCGCTGTATTTCTCACAAGTCGATTTGCATGCCGATGATTTGCTGGTGCTTTGCCCCAATCTGCCAGCCGGATGGGACATTACCCTGCTTGGGGAAAGAAACTTTTCATACGAAACGGTCCGTCGAACCCTTTTAAGCACGGCTGCTGTGGATTTGAATGCCATCCTTGTCCAGGCCCTGCCAGGGAAAGGCAAAATGACCATTCTGAAAGGGCTGCGGCCCGGAGCGGAGAAGCCGTCTCCATCCGATCCTGTCGTGGTTCCGAGCCCAACGGCGACCCCTTCACAGACGCTTCCAGCTGGCGCTCAAATGGCTGTGTCAGCTTCCGATGCGCCGGCAACACCCCCGGTTGGGCGTGGCATGCCCACCTCCAAGGTGGAGAGCGATATTCCTGCCAACCGATTTGCCCACCTGATCACTGACGGCACCGGGCCGACGCCGGATAGTCTGCCTGACGCTGCGGTTCCTCCGGTTGGCGCCAGGCCATCCACAGTACCCGCCGGGCAGCCGGAGCGCATCCGCCAAACCGTGCCTGTACCCGTTCGACCTCCAGCGCGCCCGGCCAGGCGCACCGGGCGTTTTGTTGCCCCGCGCAATCTGTCCAACCTGCCTGAGATCAAACGCCCACCATCCCGACAGCGCCGCGAAATATTCGGTGGGCTGGCCAGGGCCATCCATGGATTGCGGGCGGGCACACAGAGAATGTTCCAGGCCATCGGGAAGTTTCTACCTGTCCTTACTCCCAATACTGACAATGAGGAGGATGTTGGCAGGTCCAGCATGGCATTATTTGCGATTGTCGTACCAGTCATCATTGTGGCAGTTGCAGCCACAGTTTACATTCATTACGGGCGTTCGGCCCAGTATACCCAGAACTACGACATGGCGCTGGCGCAGGCCGCCCAGGCGCGCGGCCAGACCAACCCCACCGATGTGCGGCGCGACTGGGATAGTACTATTTACTATCTTGATCTGGCCGATAAAAACCTGAAGACACAAAATTCGGCCACTTTGCGCCAGGAAGCGCAGACCGCCCTCGATAACCTGGACGGCATCTCGCGACTGGATTTTCGTTCGGCGATTGTCGTCCCGCTGGACCCAAGTGTGAATGTCACCCACATGGCTGCTACGGATACCGACCTGTATATGCTGGATGGGGCGCACGGCAATGTCATCCATGCCACATCGAACGGCCAGAGCTTTGAGAAAGACATAAACTTTAAATGTGATCCGGGTATATATGGTACAGTCACAGTAGGCCCCCTGGTCGATTTGCAAGTCTTGCAGCAGACCAATTTTTATAACGCCACCATCATGGGGATGGATGCGAAAGGGAACATGCTTTATTGCGGGCAGATTGACCCGGTGGCCGTTTCACTCGATCCGCCGCAGCTTGGCTGGCGCAATATTTCAGCGTTTTCGCTCAGTGCAGATGGTAAGAATCTGTACGTGCTCGATCCCTCGGCCAACGCGGTCTGGCAGTACACCGGCAGCTCGGGCCAATTCCAGGATTTGCCGGTCATGTTTTTTGGGGACCAGGTGCCGCAAAACATGAATAGCTCCATCGATCTGGCTGCCAATGATTCAGACCTGTATATGCTTTTCCAGGATGGTCACGTCACCGCTTGCCCGCTTAGCCATTACGCGGTCGTCCCGCTGCGTTGCGCCGATCCGACCACTTATGTGGATACTCGCCCGGAACGGCAGCCCGGCCCAAAAATCAACGATGCCATTTTCACCCAGATGACCTTTGCCACTGCCCCTGACCCGTCGCTTTATATGCTCGAGCCGTTAACGCGTGCCATTTACAGTTTCAGCCCGCGACCCGATTCGCTCGAACTGCGCGGCCAGTTCCGGGCAACCATGCAGGAGAACAATGCTTTATTCGGTGGCCCGGCCACGGCCATGACCATCAGCTCGAACCGGGAACTTTTCTTTAGCATAGGTAATCAGGTTTATTTTGCGACTGATGTCCCATAGGAGCAGTTATGAATGCCCCATCTGGAAATCAAAAAACATCTTTCTGGGATTTCCTGCTCAGCCTGTTCGGCCTTCTGAAACCTTCCGGTGGAACTGTCACGCCGCCGCCGCAACCACAACCGGTAATTCCACCGGATAACACCACCGAGCCGGTCCGGATGGAAACCAGCCGCGTGTTGCTGGTCATCTATAACCCCGTGATGGATCCTGCCTCCGGGACAAAAATCATTCAAAGCATGAACTGGAACAACCCGGATGATCTGTCGAATACGTTTATCCAGGATATCCTGGAAGTCAGCGGCGGATTGGCGCGTTTCCAGATTGTTGACCGGGTGGAGCTCAACGAATTCCCCGCATTAACTGATGGATTTCGTTACGATGCCGGGTCGTACATGGCGGTAATCAATAAGACTCAGCCGGCGCACCAGCCGGAATATGCCGACTACCAGGCTATCCTGACCGGTCTGAATGTGCTGGCGCGTGTGAATGCCCGTGACATTGACGAGGTCTGGCTGTTCGGTTTCCCACAAACCGGGTTCTTTGAATCAACCATGTGCGGAGCGGGCGCATTCTGGTGTAATTCCCAGCCCCAGGACTGGTCAGCCGGTTGCAGTCGACGCTTCGTTGTGATGGGTTTTTCCTCCGAACGGGGCGTCGGTGAAATGCTTCATTCGTTCGGCCACCGCGTCGAATCCATCCTGACCCAGACCTTCTCCAAAACTCAGGGAGCTGCCAACCTGTACGCCCAATTTGCGCTTTATGACAAGGTCGCACCAGGCCGGGCTCAGGTCGGGGATGTCCATTTTCCTCCCAATGCTGACACGGATTACGATTACAATAATCCCCGCAAAGTCCTCAGCAATTGCTACGACTGGTACAATTTTCCGGCCTTCAAGAATGATATTCGCGAGGTCAACGCGGATGAATGGGGCAATGGGGATATGCACATTCTCCATAAATGGTGGTTGAACCACCTACCCAAAGTTGCCGGGCGGACCAGCGGGGTAGTCAACAACTGGTGGCAATATACGGTCGATCCGAACCTGGTCAACCTGTAATGGCATTGTAACCTTCAATAAAATGGGCGGGTATAGAATTAGAAATTAATATTCAATAAGGAGACGACTGTGAATCGGCTTCCTATGGGGGCCCTCAGGCGTCTCCTTAATTTATCATTTGAATGCGCAATTTTCTGAATCTTAAGCGACTGGCAACATTTTTCCAGACTCCGCGAAGCAGGTTTGGCTCGGTTGCGGCGTCTTTTATCATTTTCTTTGTAGCGTTCGCACTCCTATATCCCCGCTTTGGCGAACCCATTACAACCCTCGGCCTCATCCCCATCCTGATCGGGGCATGGGTGTATGGCATATGGGCAGGGCTCCTGTTTACCTTCGCCCTTTATGCTATCGATGTTTTGATTATGGTATTCATGAATGGGGGGATTATTCCAGTGGCTATTCTCCCGGGGGAATTGCTTGGACTGGCGACTGGCATGGCGGCCAGCCTGATCATGGGACGGTTGGGGGAACTCAGCCGGAGAAACCAGGAAAAATTCCTTCAGAGTACCTCATTATTGGAAGAACGGATCAACCATACCCGCTTCTTGACCTTGCTTAATGAAATCTTGCTGGCTGCCTTGGAAACGGATGATATGACAGCCATGTTAAAAGTGCTGGCGAACCGCACCGGTAAACTCTTTAATACTGAGAATTGTTTTATTTCTTTCTGGGATGAAAAGCTTCGGAAACCAATCCCCATGGCCTCCTATGGACCAAGCAGCGCGGCGTTTTTTGATACGGTTCAACAATTTGAGGATAACGAACGAACCCTGACGGCGGCCATCCTGGATCAGGGGCATGCCTTTGCCATTGAAGATATCCGGAATACCGCTCAAATATCACAGAACGTTGCCGAAAAATTCAAGAAAGGCTCGGTGCTGGGCCTCCCGCTCACCTCAGGAAATCGCAAATTGGGTACGGTTATCCTGGGCTTTGAAGAGCATCATTACTTCACGAAAGAGGAAATAGAACAGGCCGAACTGGCTGCCCGTCAGATTTCCCTGGCGGTAACCAAGACCCTTTTGCTTGAAGAATCCCGGCAGCAGATCAATGAACTGGCTGGTCTACACAATATCTCCCGGGCTTTTGCGTTACATGGCGATGCCCGCCGGATCTATGGCCTGCTGGCCGATACACTGGCAGGGCAGTTGGGCGTTAAAATGTGCGCATTATATTTGTATAGTGGTGGAACGCATGAACTCCTGCCTCAACCCTCGGCGTACGGACTGGACGACAAACGGTTGGCGGTTCTTCAATGCCCTTCTGATGCGGATCATTCAACTTGGGATTTTTCGAAATCTGGTATATTTCGGGCAAACTCCGAATCTGAGATCCTGCCAGAATTTATGCCATTTGCACAACCTTTCAGGGTGAAGTGCCTGCTTGCCGCGCCTTTATGGGATCTCGAAGAGCACTTGGTGGGAGTGATCCTGGTCGCAAATAAACCGGACGGTTTTTCTGAAGAAAGTGTTCACCAGTTGGATATCCTTGCTACACAGGTTGCGGTTGTCGTTCAAAACGACCGCTTATTGAATGCCGAGCGCACTCGCGCCGAGCAGTTGGCAGTATTGCACGCGGTTGCCATTGCTGCCACCGAATTGGCCAACGAAGACCAGTTGATCGAACACGTCACACAGATCATTGGGCAACGCCTCTATTCGGATAGCTTCGGCATCCTTCTATTGGATGAAGCAACTCACGAACTTTGTATGCATTCATCTTACCGGATTGGCAGCCACGAAGGTCAGGCACGCATGCCAATGGGAATCGGGGTCACCGGGGCAGTCGCCAAGTCAGGCAAACCGTTGCGGGTGAACGATGTATCGGTATCGCCGGAATATTTAAGTCTTTATCCATTAACGCATTCAGAGTTGTGCGTGCCGCTGGTAGTTGAAACAAAAATGCTTGGCGTGGTCAATGCGGAGAGTACCCAGATTAATGCCTTTACCGGCGAAGACGAGGAGCTCCTGACCATTATTGCCGGCCAGTTGGCCACCGCTATTCAGCGTCTGCGCACAGTCCAGGCGGAGCGCTACCAGACCCAGCAATTGGAACGTTCCAACTCCTTGATCCGGGCGCTGGCGCAGGTGAATGCGCGCGCGGCAGTGGCGGCCGACCCGGATGGTGTATTGCAGACATTGGGGAATGAGTTGGCCAAACTGGGCCTGCGCTGCGCCATTGCCCTTAGCGATGTCAGCAACCAGCATGCCATCCTGCGCTATATTTCCCTGTCTGACCACCTGATCCATGCGCTGGAACGCATCAGCGACCTCAAGATGAAAAGTTATGCCATTCCCATTTCCCAGCTTACGCCATTTGCCGATCACCCCCAGAATGCCGGCCTTGTGAATGATTCTCTTTCCATGCTGGTCAGTTGGGTGCCTGGCTTGCCCCATCATACTGCGCTGAAAATATTAAAGCTGATAGGCGTGACCAGGACCACCTCGGTTTGTTATTTGCCTTTGATCACCGAGGGAAAATCGATGGGCGTTTTGTGGATGTGGGGCGAAGGGTTGCACGAAAGCGATATGCCAACCATGTCGCTGTTCGCCAGCCAGTTGGCTGCCGCGTTGCAGAATGCCAACCTGCTGACCGAGGTGGGCCGGCTGGCCATCACCGATGATTTGACCGGTATTTATAACCGGCGCTATTTCTTTGAAATGGCCGAGAAGAAATTCGCGCATGCCATTAAAAACAAAAGTCCCCTCTCAGCCTTGCTGGTGGACCTGGACCATTTTAAAAAATTCAATGACAGCTACGGCCATGTGGTGGGAGACCAGGTTTTACGCGCCTCTGCCCAAATGATGAGTTCTGCCCTGCGTGACAGCGACGTTCTCGGCAGGTACGGCGGGGAGGAATTTTCCATCATTTTGCCTGACACGAACAACAGCGCCGCCATCTATGTGGCCGAACGGCTGCTCGCCAATGTTGCCGATGTACCCATCGATACCGAGGCCGGCAAACTCTCGATCCAGCTGAGCATCGGCATTGCCGGCCTGAGCAAAGAAACCCCCACGTTGCATTCCTTGATCTCCCGCGCCGACCAGGCCATGTATATTGCCAAGAGCGCCGGCCGCAACCGCCTGGCGGTCAAGTAAAATCCTATCCTTAAGAACAAAAAAAACAAACTCCAGGCTTGCGCGCTGAAGTCTGCTTCTTTATAAATGCGGCCTATTTCTTTAGATCAGCCAGCCGTTCTTCCACTGCCTGGACTTCCAACTTGAGGTCGGCCAGGTAGGCTTCCAATTCCTCGGCCTGTTCGGCTTTGGTCAGGTAGCGGCGCTGGAAACGGTCATCTCCGCCGCAACATTCGCAGCCACAGTCGCAACCGTTTCCACAATCACAACCACCGTTCTTGCAATCACAATTTTCGTCAGACATTGTTTTCTCCTTTATGCTTTCTTCATTTCTTCAGGCGGGGTAGTCTTATTTTGCAGATCCTTGCGGATTTGCTCGCGCAGGGCCTCGGCTTCAGGAGAGCGCGGGGCTCGCTCGGCTTCCTGTGTCAGGGCCTCATACCGTTCCGAAAGAAGCATGGTCAGCAGGCCTTCCATAACGTTGCTGGAACTGCTGCCGCCTTGTTCGCCATTGGCGCCGCCACCACTGACCACCACGCGTGGCACCACGTCCACTCCGGATGACTGGATCGCCTCGGAGAAGCGGTTAAGCACCTGCTGGGTCATCTGGAACTGCGGTCCGCCGTAAGCTCGCACCTGTTCCTCGGTGGCAAGCGCCTGGGCGATACCGATGCGGGCGATCTTTTCCGATTCCGCTTCGGCCAGGGCGCGGATCTGGGCGGCCTGCTGAATGGAGCGCTGGTATTCCGCTTTACCCTGGTTGGTCTGGATATTGATGTTCAATTCGGCTTCGGTCATTTGGGTCTGCATCTGGGCGCGGCTCTGGGCCTCGCGCAGTTCGCGTTCCTTGACGGCTGCCTGTTCCTGCCGGCCATAGGTCTCCACCTGTTCCGTGGCGATCTGCCGCGAGCGGAGTTGGGTCAGGATGGTCTCGATTTGCGTATCGTTCTCAGGGGAAGAGGGCGTACCGATCAAGACTTCTTCCAATTCCAGGTTGTAATGGGCAAACTTTTCCTTCATTTCCGTGCTGGCCTGAAGCTGGATAGCGCTGCGCTCCTGCAATAGCTGGATGAGCGTACGGGTCTGGCCGACGTTCTTGAAGTACGCCGATACCATCGGGTCGAGCGTCTGCTCCACCAGTTTCTTGATATCGCCAAAGCGCTGGATCACCAGCGGAGCTTTCTGGTAGTCGATGTGTACTACTACCGAGAGTGGCAGGGAAGGCTCGAAGGCATCTTTTGTGATCAGGGAGACTTCGGACAGGTTGTCATCATAGTGATGCGAGCCGGATTGGCTGCGGATCCATTTCAGGATGAAGTTGGTGGTCGGGACGATGATCACTTTTCCGGCGTAGGTATTGAAGGCATACTTGCCGGGCAGGAGCGGTTCGTTCCAGACACCCCGGTTGCCTTTGGAAGCCAGTTCGCCATGCCGGTAATCCTTGCCTGAAAGGTCTGCACCCATTGCGCCAGTATAGGAGACCACCACACCGACGTTGCCTACTTCGACAAACGTTTTCTGGATCATTTCAACGGTCGCAAACAGGCGGTTGATGTAGTAGGTGCCTTCCACCAGGACCTGTAACTGGCGGCCGCGCATACCGCCGGCCGCCAGGAAGTTATCGGCATCCTGGAAACTGTTATGGTAGGTGCTGGCCTGGGCCGAGGCATCCCCCACGATCGGGGCGATGATTTCACCCTGCACCAGGGATGGGCCGTCATGGACGGTCACGATCCCAACTGTATCATCCGTGTCTTTGATGACCACCGGGCGGAAGCCGTTGCGCTGGCCGATCACTTCGGCCATGCCGCGGATGGTATCCGCTTCTTCCTTGCTGAGCGAAAGCGCATAGACGCGCTCTTCGGTGACCACAATGAACTGAATCAGGTTGAAGGCGTACGTGCCTTCACGCAGGATGCGGCGTTGCGGCCCACGTTGGCCGCCGTTCTTCAGGAACCCTTCCACGTTCTGGAAATCCTGGACGGTGGCGTTGGATGCCAGTACCTGGGCCGGGTTGAGCTGCTGGCCATCCCGGGCGAAAATATAGCCGATCTTGCCCTGCGAGATGGTCACCAGCGGCGCCATGTGGACCACATACTGGATCGGCATCAGGTAGTGTAGGCCACCGCGCAGGATCTGCGGCTGGTAGCCGGCCTCGCCTTGCAGAGCGATCAGGCCACCTTTTACGGAGCCTTTCCCTGCCCAGCGTTTTTCGATCATGCCGATCCGATTGTTCGGGATGAACCGAATCCCGGAAAGCAAAACGAAAAACAGGATCACCAAGACGATGATCCCTATCCCTAACAAAATCTCACTCATTCAACTTACTCCTTTTCTGTGCTTCTGATGAAGCAGATATACTATACTGCTTATTGCATAATAAAGGTAGCTTTGATGGCTCAAGGACCTGGCAATCACACCAATTTGGGCTTAAAACGCTTTGAAGCACTATATTACATACGAACAGCCCAAGAAGCAAGTTGTATTCATCCCCCTTGAAGCGTGTCTTATTTCAATTTTTTGCGGCTCTTCCACTGCCTCTATGGTAAACCATTCGGAGAGCGCCAATGGGCGCTCTCCGAATGATTTACCATTCATTTATACCGAAAATCGGATGGCTGACAATCATCTACTGTTTTTCGTAAACAGCGCCGTCCGCCGCTGGCGGGTGTGCCCTTCCAACCGCCCCTGCCAGGATGATCATGGTGACGATGTATGGCGCCATCTGCAGGAACTCGCTTGGAATGGGAATGTTCAGGATCTGCATTTTAACCTGCAGCGAATCGGCGAAACCGAAGATCAATGAAGCGGCATAGGCTCCAATCGGATTCCATTTGCCAAAGATCATCGCTGCCAGGCCGATAAAGCCTTTCCCATTCGTCATCAGCCGGTCAAAACGCCCGATCGAACCGATCGTGAAATATGCGCCACCAATGCCCGCCAGCATGCCGCCAATGATGACGTTTACATAGCGGGTCAGGAAGACATTCACCCCCAGTGTATCGGCTGCCTTGGGGTGCTCGCCTACTGCCCGGGTGCGCAGCCCCCACGGGGTATAGAACAGCACCACGTACAAGATCGCCACCAGGAAAATGGTCAAATAGAAGATCAGGTTGTTTTCAAAAAGCATCGGCCCCAGGATCGGGATCTTTACCAGCAACGGGATGGTAATGTTGGGAAAAACCCCTGAGTTGTTCAGCTTTTCGATATTTGTTTCCAAAAAGCGGGCAGACAGGAAATTGGTCGCGCCGGACCCAATGATATTCACTGCCGTGCCGCTTACGATCTGGTCCACTTTGAACCGGATCACCAACACCGCATGGATGGCGCCCAAAATTGCCCCGGTCAGGATGGCAGCCGCCAGCCCGATGTAAAGGTTGTGCGTAATGGTGGCGGCAGATACGGCCGCCATGGCGGCCGATAGCATGATGCCTTCCAGGCCAATGTTGATCACGGCAGAGCGTTCGCTGATCACCCCGCACATGGCTGCCAGCGCGATGGGTGTGGCCCGCACCACCGAGGTGTTCAACACCCCCACCAGATCCATGGATTTGCCGGCTGTCGCCCACAGCAGGAAGGCGGCCACAAAGCAGAATGCAACCATTCCTATTAACGCGCCGGTGGAGCGAATTTCACGTGCCAGGTGCCATGCACCCAGAAATATGGAAATCAAGGCCAGGATATAAATGGAAGTCTGGACCGGCAGGGTTAAATCCGGGATGGGGATCACGTTCGTGTCGCCCCGGGGTGTCAAAGCGTATGTGGCCACCTGGCCGGCCTGTAAATGCAGACCGAAAAGGAGCAGGATCAACAACCCGGTTCCAATGAGTACGAGACCAATCACCAGGCGATTGCGGGAATAAGTTTTTCTTTCTTTTACCGGGACCGAGTTAGTTGCCATGCTTCCTCATGGAATGATTGGATAATCATGCGATTTGTTGAAGGCGCCTATTTACCCCAACCGCGTGTAAGCACGGTTGTTTCGGTGCGTGCCAGGCGGATGTGATAAATCCAGCGGATGACGGCTGGCGCTGCCACAAAGATCACCACCAGTCCCTGAATGATAGAAATAACATCCAGCGGCACACCTGCCATGGATTGCATATTGGTCGCGCCGCTGCGCAGGAAACCCCACAAGCCGGCTGCCAGTACAACCCCAAAGGGATGGCTCTGGCCCAGTAATGCAATTGCGATCGAATCGAACCCGTAACCGGACGAAAAATTCTGGCTCACCCAGTGGTCGATCCCCAGCACCTGGGTGGCTCCGGCCAGTCCGGCCAGCGCACCGCTCAGGGTCATGGCCAGGATAAAGTTTTAACAATGTTCATCCCGGCATAGCGGGCGCCATCCGGGTTTGCGCCTACTGCGCGGATTTCCATCCCCATGGTGGTCTTGAACAGGAACCAGTACACCAGGGCCGCGATTGCCAGCGCCAAAACAAAGCCCCAGTTGAAGCGCAAGGGTGCCGGGAAAAAGCGCGGCAGCATGGCCGAGTCCTGGATCACGGGTGTCACGGGCCGGTATCCAGGCGCTTTCATCGGACCATTCAACAGCCAGTCTCCCAGGCTGAAGGAGATATAGTTCATCATGATCGTGTTAACGACTTCGTGCGCGCCGGTGACTGCTTTCAAGTAGCCCGGTATGGCGCCCCAGATGGCGCCTCCTGCCGCACCTGCCAGCAGGGCCAGGGGCAGGTGGATGTACCATGGCAGGCCTGTTATGCTATAGCCGACAAAGGCCGAGCACAAGGCCCCGATGCCGAACTGCCCTTCCGCGCCGATATTGAACAGACCGCACTTGAAACCCACTGCCACAGCCAGGCCCGCCAGGATGTAGGGCGTAATTGCGGCCAGGCTCTCTGTGAATGGGTAAATGGACAACAGCAGGTCCTTCTGATCCCCTGTCGCGTAGTACCCGTGGATCGCCTGGATTATCGTAGCTGGATTCCCGAAGGCGCCCACAAATAATGAACCATAGGCCAGGGCAATCGCGTTCCAGGTATCCAGCAGGGCCGTTCCAGGCGCACGGAAGAAACTGCCGTATGCCGCGATCACGGTGGCATCGGTCGTGACGATCACGATTGCGCCAAAGACCAGGCCGGTAAAAATGGATAGGACTGGAATAAGCAAGGTTTGAAAGAGCTTGCCTCCCCGCCCGCCTGTCTTTTTTTCCGCTTTCTTTTCGGTTGTGTTGCGGTCCAAGGTGAACTCCTCCTAAAAGACCCGTTCCACTTTGGTATCTGTCGCGGTGGTCGGGGAAGCCTTGCGTGCTTCAGCAGGTTTGACGCCCGCCATCAGCAGGCCAATATATTCCTTGCTGACCTCGCCAGATTTGACGATCTCTACGATCTGGCCTTTATACATCACGGCGATCCGGTCTGAAAGGGCCAGGATCTCATCCAATTCCGGCGAAACCAAAAGCACGGCCGTGCCTTCATCCCTTTTTTCAATGATCCGGCCGTGAATATATTCGATCGAGCCCACATCCAGGCCGCGCGTCGGCTGGGAGGCGATCAGGAGTTTGATCGGGCGGGAGAATTCACGCGCCACGATCACTTTCTGTTGGTTCCCTCCGGATAAGGTGGAAACCGGCACAAATACATTGGGTGTGCGTACGTCAAACTGTTTTACCAGTTTCTCGGCATTTTCGATGATCACCTTCTGTTGCAGGGAAACCCCTTTTGCAAAAGGTGGTTTGTAATAGGTGCACAGCACCATATTGTCATGGATGGGGAAGTTCATGATCAAGCCATGCCGCTGGCGGTCTTCCGGGATATGACCCACCCCTCTCTCCAGAATATTTCTCGGCGAGGTGTGCCGCACCAGTTCGTCAACAATATGAATTTCACCGCTGACCAGCGGGAGTAAACCGGTCAGGGCATACACCAGCTCGGTCTGCCCATTTCCCTGCACTCCTGCCACCCCCAGTACTTCCCCGGCATGCACATCGAAGGTCACCCCGTTGACGGTCATGTTCTTGCGTTCATCTTCGACCTGCAAATCCTTAACGTCCAGCACCACTTCTTTGGGGTTGGCAGGCTTTTTCATGACCACCAGGTTGACCTCCCGCCCCACCATCATGGCCGCCAGTTTCTCCGGCGTGGCCTCAGCAGGTGTCGCGGTTCCCACCACCCGGCCGCCACGCAGCACTGTGATGTGGTCCGCCACGGCCATCACTTCTTTAAGTTTGTGCGTAATAAAAATAACCGATTTGCCGCTGGCCACCAGAGAGCGCAAGACTTTAAACAGTCCCTCCACCTCTTGCGGAGTAAGGACTGCAGTAGGTTCATCCAGAATAAGGATATCGGCTTCCCGATATAAAACCTTGATTATTTCTACGCGTTGTTGTGAGCCCACCGGCAGGTTGCCGATATAGGCCTTGGGGTCTACTGCCAGGTCGTACTGTTCGGAAATCTGTAGAATTCGTTTTTCCACCCTGGCCTTGTCCAGAAATATACCATTCCGGGTTGGTTCGATCCCCAGCATCACGTTCTCGGTCGCGGACATGACCGGGATGAGCATGAAATGCTGGTGCACCATGCCAATACCGTGCGCAATGGCGTCGTTGGGACCGTGGATGCTTACTTCCTGCCCCTGGATTAAAATTTGCCCCGCATCTGGCTTGTACAGGCCGTAAAGAATGTTCATCAGGGTCGTTTTGCCGGCCCCGTTTTCCCCCAGCAGTGCATGGATCTCCCCCTTCTCTAAGGAGAGATTGATCCCATCATTTGCCAATACACCGGGGAAAGATTTGGTAATGCCGCGGAATTCCAGGACGGGTGGCATGCAATTTACTCCTGAACTTTCGGGTTTTGCCGGGCTTTCTAAACAGGAGGGGCCAGGGTTCCCTGGCCCCTCCAAAGGTTGGTATGGAAGATTTACTTCTCTCCGAGAACGCCGTTCACAGTGACTGCGCCACTGATGATATCGGCCTGCGCCTGGGTAATTTCAGCCTTCAGGGCAGCCGGGATCTGGCTGTCAAAATTGTGGAAGGGCGCCAGGGCCACGCCGCCATCGGCCAGGGTGTAGGTAACCGTTCCACCGGTGAATTTGCCGGCGATAACGTCCTGGATGCTCTTATAGACGGCCACGTCAACTCTCTTCTGGACGCTGCTCAACTCGATGTCGTTGTACTCAGGAGCGGAAAGGAACCAGTCCTGGTCCACGCCGATGATCAGGCACTTCGGGGTGGCTGCTTCGCAATATGCTGCTGCGCCCAGGCCAGCTCCGCCGGCGACCGGCAGGATCACATCTGCGCCTTCCTGAACCATGGAAGCGGTAGCGTTCTTGCCATCGTCCGTGGAGGTAAAGCCGTTGATGAATGTGCCCTTCTGGGATTTATCATCCCAGCCCAATACCTTGACGGAGGCGCTGTGCTTGGTATTGTAGTACATAACGCCGGCCTGAAAACCCTTCATGAAGATGGTGACGGTCGGGATCGAAAGGCCGCCCCAGGTACCGACGGTACCGGTCTTGGACATACCGGCGGCCAAATAGCCGGCCAGGAAGGCAGCCTGGTCGGTCTGGAAGGCCAGGCCGCGCACATTGTTCATAACCGTGGCGGAACCGCAATCCTTACCTTCCACCTGTCCGGTACTGCAATCCGGGTAGGTGTAATCAATGATGGCGAGCTTCTGGTTGGGGTTGGCTTTGGCTGCCGTAGCGGTATCGGTGCCCATCAGGAAACCGACGGTCACGATCAGGTCATCCTTCTCGCCGATCAATTGCTGGATGTTCTTGGCATAGTCGGACTGCTGGTGGGATTCAAGGTACTTGCCGGAAATTCCCAGGTCCGAGATTGCCTTTTGGACACCCTGCCAGCTCAAGTTGTTGAAGGACTTGTCATCAATACCGCCGGTATCGGTGACCATGCCCACGCTGATCTTGGGGGCCGTGGTGGCGGCAGGAGCCGGAGCAGCCGTGGTGGCTGCGGGGCCGCACGCAGATAGCACAAATACTACTGCTACCAAAATGGTGAAAACAGCACTCAGTTTCTTCATATTCTTCTCCTTCTTTCTATAATCAATTAAGAGTTGGTAAGAGCCAGGGTTTTCAAAATGGGTGGGTTGATCTGTACTGTTTGTCGATTACACCTCCTTATTTTTTACTCAACAACAGTTTGTCAGACATTCTTTAAGTATACAAGGTCTGGCAAATTAAGACAAGATATAGCTGACATAAATCCAATAATTTAAGGCATTACGGGGTTGTCAGCGACACCCCCGTCTGAATCGAGCCTGTCAGTAAGGCTTGATTCAATTCGTTCATGCGCAATTTAACTTCACTTGGGATGGATGATTTAAGGTCATGATATGACGAGAGACCAATCTTTCCCAGGTAATTCCCGCTGGGGAAAACGGAGCTTCCGTTTTGGGCGCCTTTGGCCGTTTTAATTAATTCAGCTACACCCGGGGAGATCATCTTTAAGATGCTCACATACAGGTGCGGAGCCGCCACCGGGGAAGCATAATATTGATCGGTATCCGCGCCGATTGCATAAATGCCGCGCGTGACTGCCGCGACCAGTGCATTGTTTCCGGTATCGCCGCCCACACCAAAGATGATATCCGTGCCCGAGTCAACCATCGTGTTGGCGGTTGCCGCGCCCCATTCCGGGTCAACCAGGGTCTTATCCAGGCCAACCTCATTATGATAGATGACCGTCGCCTTTGCCGCCGGGTTGATATACGCCGCGCCGGCCAGGAATCCTTCCCCATAGCGTTTCATTTGGGGTAGTGCGTCGCTCCCGGCAACTGCGCCAACTTGATTTGTCTTCGACATCAGCGCCGCCATGGCGCCTGCCAGGTAACCGATCTGGTCTTCGGCAAACACCAGGCCGGTCAGGTTCGGGCTGAAATCCTGGCTGGTCGATTGGTCCTGGTCCACGCCGATAAAATAGGTGTTCGGGTAAGCTTTGGCCGCGGCGCGCGTGGCATCGCCCATGGCATCGCCAACCGTTACGATCACATCGTAACCGGCCTGCGCGAAGACGTCGATATTTTGCTCATAATCCCGCGCATCCACCGTCTCTATGGAAGCAACCAGATCTGCCGCCCCGGCGGCCTTGGCCTGCTGGATGCCCTCCCAGGCAGCCTGGTTGTAAGCGCGATCATCCCGCTGGCCCCCGTCCGTTACCAGGCCCACGCAGAACACCTCGGGTTGGCTGCAATTGGCCGCTTTGGGGGCGCACCCGGGCAGTAATAGTATGGCAGTTAAAAGTAGCGCAGATATAAGGTGGCTTTTTTTCATCCAATAATTCTTCCTGGCTGCCTCCATCTTGGCATAGGAGGCCGCGTCGTTAAAGGAAAGTAAGGCGGCGACTGTGTTTATTTCCACAGCGCGTATTAAACTTCATCCGGCCTTTCCTCGGAGCGAATTTTTTCCAGCAGCTTACGGTCCGCCTCGCTCAAATTTGCTTTTTCCAGCAGATCCGGGCGATGTTTTAATGTCCGCATCAGGGATTGTTCGCGCCGCCACTTGGCGATCCTGGCATGGTTTCCGGAGAGCAGGGTCTCGGGTACGCCCCAACCGCGGAATTCCGGCGGGCGGGTATAGTGCGGGTATTCCAGCAAGCCCTCCGCGTGCGAATCATTGAAAGGTCCGTTTGGATCGCCCAGTACGCCTGGGAGCAGGCGCGCCACCGCGTCGATCAGGATCAGCGCAGGCAGTTCTCCCCCGGTCAGCACGTAGTCGCCGATCGAGATTTGATCGGTAGCCAGGTGTTCACGGATACGTTCATCGAAACCTTCATATCGCCCGCATATTAAAGCCAGGCGCGGCTGCCGGGCCAATTCCATGGCAACGCCCTGGTCGAATACGCGTCCCTGGGGCGTCAGCAAAATGATCGGGCAGCTGTTGCCGCCTGCCCCATCTTCCTTTGATGCCAGCGGGCCGAGCACGCTTTCGACCGCCGCGAAGACCGGTTCCACCTTCATGACCATTCCACCGCCGCCGCCATACGGTTCATCGTCGGTAACATGGTGCTTCTCCGTCGCCCAGTCACGGATGTTGTGGACTCGCACCTCGATCAGCCCATGTTGGCTGGCGCGTTGAAGAATGCTGGATTCAAGATAAGAGGGGAATACTTCCGGCAGGAGCGTGAAGACGTCGAACTCCATATATCCATTCTAGCTGGTTGCGCTATGCCTGACAAGAGGGTTTAAGAGTTTTCACTTATGTGGGGTTTGGGGAGTTGCCGCCCTCCAACTCCCCAAAATCTTCCTTTTCCCTGCCACCTTCCCTGTTCTTTTCACAGGGTAGGTGGGAGTCAGGAGGTTGGATTTGCGCGGCTTGCAGCATTTGTAAAGCCGGGTGAGGCTTTTTGTTGGGATTGACGCCCTTTTGGATAAGATGGTAAGATGATTGAATGTACTTGCGAGGTTCGAAATGGAATATGCGCCGCCGGCAACCCAGGATCAATTGGTTCCTGGTAATCCTGGTGGTAATTTTGATTGGGGTGGTCACTTACGTAGACCGGTTTATCCTGCCGACCGCACAGAACCCCCTTCTGCCCACTCCCACTGCCACACGTGACCCCGAGTCTTATGTCACCGAAGCGCAGGGAGATTTCTCCGATGGCAAATTACAGGACGCGGTAAATGCCTACCTGGAAGCCATCCGCATTACTCCTAAGGATCCGTCTCTCTATATCGCCCTGGCGCGCGTCCAGATTTTTGCCGGAAAGTATGCCGATGCCCTGGTGAATGCTGAAAACGCCCTGTTGCTCAATTCCAATAGTTCGATGGCCCAGGCCTTGCGGGGCTGGGCGCTGGCAGAGCAGGGCAACTACACCGCCGCGGACAATTCTCTCCAGAATGCCCTGCGCTTGGATCCCAACAACGCCCAGGCACATGCATACAATGCGTTCTTATATGGAAAGATGTTCGAGAACAGCGCCGGCCCGTATGTCAACCCCATCCAGACCGCCATTGACGAATCCAGGACGGCCACCACGCTCGGGCCCGACAACCTGGAAGCACATTGGGCGCGTGCTTATGTATACCAGCTCACCGGCAATCAGGAGCTGGCTGTCCAGGAATACCTGGCTGCCATTAATATCAATAAAAACATCTCTGAAATTCACCTGGAACTCGGCGTTACCTATAAAGCCCTCGGAGTGATCGATCAAGCCATCCAGCAATATACTCTTTCCATTACCCTCGATCCGAATAATTACCTGCCCGAGCTCTACAGTTCACGTGCCCTGGCCTCCATCGGGCAGTTTAACCAGGCCGAGCAGTATGCCAATGCAGCTGTTCAGGATTCGCCCACCGATCCTTACGTGATCGGTAATTGGGGCTACATGCTTTATAAAAGCAACGATTGGCCGTCGGCTATCCAACAGCTTTCATTGACAATTAATGGCGGCAAGACGGCCTCTGGACAGACTGTTCAGGCATTGGCCCCCTCCAACAATGATCCCTGGGTTTCTACATACTATTACACTTATGCGATTGTTCTGGCCCAGAGCAACCTTTGCAGCCAGGCCCTGCCGCTCACCCAAACCATCATGGATGTTTTCCGAGCCAATGATATTGCGGTTTATAACGCCCAATATGCCCAGAACCTTTGTGCAAAGAACCTCGGCACGGCCTCGCCTCAGCCAGGCACAACCACCCCTCAGAGAGGAGCCACCCCTCAAGGAGGGGCCACCCCCCAGGGAACAGCTATCCCCGAAACCACCCCAACCCCATGAAAGTCACTCGCCGCCGGACGCTGTTCATCAAGCGCCGGGTATCAAATATATACCGCCTGTTCGGGCTGCTGATCCTCATCCTTGCCGGGTCTTGGTTTACATGGCGGCTGTATACGGGTATCATCCCCAACCCCTTTAACCCAACCCCCACCGCCACCCGCACCATTAATTCCCTGGTCCAGGAAGGCGATGCCCAGTTCCAGGCCGGCAACCTGGATCTCGCCATTGCCGCCTACCAACAGGCAACTACCCAGAGCAATCAGGCCGATCCACAGGCCTGGACGGAATTGCCCCGCATTCAGGCCTATTCCTCCAGCCTGCTCTCCAACGATGCCGACCGCCTGGTGCGGCTTACCGAAGCATACCAGTCTGCCAATCAAGCCGTTGCTATTGCCCCCAATGATAGCGACGCCTATGCCATTCGCGCCTTCGTCGAGGATTGGAATGCCGACCCGGCCCTGGACCCGCTGCGTACCGGCACGAAGAAAGCCGCCGACTTCATTTTCGACGCCCAGAAGGATGCGGTGCAGTCCCTCAGCTTGAACAGCCAGAATCCGTTGGGGCTGGCCTATTATGCAGAGATCCTGATCGACCAGCAGAAGTGGGATCAGGCCGCTTTATATATCAAGCCAGCCGTCCAGTTGGGCTCGCAGGTGATGGATGTGCATCGCGTTTATGGCTATTACCTTGAATCGACCGGCAATTATAACGAGGCCATCGCAGAATATCAGAAAGCCCTTGCGATTGACCCCAATCTGACCTTCCTGTACCTTTCAATCGGAAACAATTACCGCACCCTGGCTTTCCAAAGTACACTGCCATCCCAGCAGAGCGATCTCTATAATAGCGCCCGCTCAAACTATGCCAAGGCCATCACCATCGACGATCAACTCAAGATCAGCAATCCCTCGCCCTACATTGCCATCGCCAAAACATATGCCCAGCAAGGCCAGTTCTTTGCGGCCGCCCTGAATGCCCAGGAAGCCATTTCAATCGACCCCACCAATGCTGACCTGTATGGCCAGCTCGGCGACATCTATAAGCGCGGCCGCAACTTCGAGACTTCCATCATTGCCCTGCGCTGTGCCGTGGAAGGGTGCGATGCGCTGGAATCCTGCCAGGCTGTGCTGGCTGGGAGCAGCTGTGTCGGCGTCCAGGTAAATCCTTTGGTACTCAACCCCAACAGTGCCGTCTATTACCTGGACCTTGGCTCTGTTCTATCGGCTTTTGCCCCCAACAAGCCCGAATATTGCCCTGAGACCGTGCAGTTGTTGACCCAGATTGAGACAAAATATCCCGATAACACCATCCTTACCCGCAATGCCAATGTCGGTCTGCAAATTTGCGCAGAAGTGACCGCCGGCCTGACTGCCACACCCGCCACCACCCTCACCCCGGGTGCCACGCAGGTTTTTACTCTCACCCCCACTGCCCCTTACCTGCCGCCCGCACCGCTTTACACGCCAATGCCCTAACTCACTATCCAAAGAATAGAGGAACCGCAGTTTTGTGAGGAAGGTCGCGCAGCATCCTCGAAAGGTACGGAGCCGCACGCTCCCAAATTACGACTTCCTCCTGAGTTTTCGGATGGGCTGTAATCGCCTATTATCAGAATTTCATTAATACCCTTTTTCCCCTCTTGACGTTCATCCCGAAGGCATGTATCATACTATTAGCACTCTATGTACTAGAGTGCTAAAATACAGCGAAAATTTTATCTGGAGGCGAATATGGCACTTAATCTCAAACCCCTCGGCAGTCGTGTGGTGATCGATCCCATCGAACAGGAAGATATCACCGCGGGCGGCATTGTGCTCCCCGAAACGGCTAAAGAGAAACCCCAACAGGGTCACGTTCTGGCAATTGGCCCTGGCGACCGTGATGAAGATGGCAAGCGTATTGCCATGGACGTAGCCGTCGGCGACAAAGTCTTGTACGCCAAGTATTCCGGCACCGAAATCAAAGTGGATGGCAAGAAATTGCTGATCCTGCGCGAGAGCGATCTCCTCGCCATTGTAATTAAATAGTATATTGGAGGAATGAAATATGGCTGCAAAACAACTCGTATTTTCCGAAGACGCCCGTCGCCGGCTTCAGCAAGGTATTGATGTAGTCGCCGATGCGGTGGGCACCACCCTTGGCCCCAAGGGTCGCAATGTCGCAATCGACCGCAAGTTCGGCTCCCCCACCATCACTCATGATGGCGTGACGGTTGCCAAGGAAATCGAACTGGAAGATCCCTTTGCCAATATGGGCGCGCAGCTTCTCAAGGAAGCCGCCACCAAAACCAATGATATCGCCGGTGATGGTACCACCACATCCACCGTTCTGGCCCATGCCATTGTTTCCGAGGGCTTGAAGAACCTGGCCGCCGGTGCCAACCCGATGCGCCTCAAACTCGGCATCAGCCGGGGCGTTGAGACCGTCGTCGCGGCCCTGCGCAAGATGTCCCAGAAGATCGAGACCAAGGAAGAAATCGCCTCGGTTGCCACCAACTCCGCTGCTGATCCCGAGATCGGCAAGCTGATTGCAGACGTGATGGACAAAGTAGGCAAAGACGGCGTCATCACCGTGGAAGAGTCCAAATCCCTGCAGTTTGAGACCGAATATGTTGAAGGTATGCAGTTCGACCGTGGTTACATGTCGGCTTATTTCATCACCGACTCGGAACACATGGAATCGGTCATCTCCGAACCTTACATTCTCATCTACGATAAGAAGATTTCTGCAGCCCAGGATATTGTGCCTGTGCTCGAAAAACTCGTCCAGATTGGCAAGCGCGACCTGGTCATTATTGCCGAGGATATCGACGGCGAAGCCCTCGCTACGCTCGTCTTGAACAAACTGCGCGGCATGTTGAACGTTCTGGCCGTCAAAGCCCCCGGCTTTGGTGATCGCCGCAAGGCCATGATGCAGGATATTGCTACCCTCACCGGTGGCCAGCTCATCTCCGAAGAGACCGGTCGCAAGCTCGAGACCACCACCCTGCAAGACCTCGGCAAGGCCGAGAAAGTCGTCTCCGACAAGGACAACACTACCATTGTTGGTGGCAAGGGCGATGCCGCTCAGATCAAGGGCCGCATTGAACAGATTCGTGTTGAGATTGACAAGAGCACCAGTGACTACGATAAGGAAAAGCTCCAGGAGCGTCTGGCCAAGCTTTCCGGCGGCGTTGCCATCATCCGTGTTGGCGCAGCCACCGAAACCGAACTCAAAGAGAAGAAGCATCGCGTCGAAGACGCCCTGTCAGCCACCCGTGCCGCAATTGAAGAAGGCATCGTCCCTGGCGGCGAGATTGTCTTCATCAACGCAGTTGCCTCCCTTGACAAGGTGAAGATGGACGGCGAAGATGAAACCATCGGCGTTGCAATCGTCCGCAAGGCCCTCGAAGCTCCCATCCGCAGACTGGCCGCCAACGCTGGGCAGGATGGTGCGGTCATCATTGAGAACGTCCGCCGGCTTGCCAAGGAACAGAACAACAAGCACCTCGGCTACAACGTCATCACCGAAGAATATGGTGATATGCTCAAAGCAGGCGTCATTGACCCGCTCAAGGTGGTTCGCGGCGCACTCGAAAATGCTGCCTCCATCGCGGCCATGATCCTGACCACCGAATGCCTGATCACCGACGTGCCTGAAAAAGAAAAACCCGCCCCCCAGATGCCCCCTGGTGGCGGAATGGATTACTAAACATCCAATTTGCATTCGTAGGGGCGCAGCAACGCTGCGCCCCTATTTTATTTAATTGGTATAATCCTGCTACATGAATTACCATCCGTTACCGCGCTTCCTTGCATGCTTAAGCATCTCTCTCATCCTGGCCCTCAGCGCCTGCGCAGCCCCGGGCAGGCTGGGTCTAGTTCCTGCCAGCCCTACTTCCATACCTTCCCCAAGCCCTACTGCCAGCCCCACCTCCGTTCCGCTGGCGGTTTCCGTCAACGGTGCAGGCATACCCATCCCACAATTTAATGCAGAATTGGCCCGCTACCAGAAAGCCCAGGCCGCGCTCGGCAACACCATCAGCCTGGATGCAGCCACCAAAGCGGTCAGGGACGAATACATCAACAACCTCCTGCTGGCTCAGGCTGCGGCTGCTAGCGGCTATAACGTGGCTGACACCGCCTTGCAGAGTCGCATCGATAGCCTGGATACTCAGATCGGCGGGCCCGACAAGCTGGCCGCCTGGGAAGCCGCCCATGGTTACACCGACGCAGATTTTAGATCCGAATTGCGCCTTCAGATGGCTGCCGCGCTCATGCGTGACAAGATCGCCGCCTCCATCCCCGCCACCGCAGACCAGGTACACGTAAACCAGATTTTGCTCTATAATGCAGATGCAGCCCAGCAGGCGCTCGGCTATCTGAAGTCCGGCTGGAAATTCACCGATCTGGCCGCCCAGTACGATCCGGTGACAAAAGGGGAGTTGGGCTGGTTCCCGCACGGTTACCTCTCCGACCCGGCCATCGAGAATGCCGCTTTTGCGCTCCAGCCGGGCCAGTACAGCGATGTTATTCAGACGCAGGCCGGGTATGCTATCCTGTATTTGGTCGAGCGCGACCCGGCCCACCTGCTCTCACCCGATGCGCTGCTGACCTTGCAGGAACATGCCGTTCAAAGCTGGTTGGCTCAACAGCGCAATACGAGCAAAATATTATTTGCACCTTAATGTGCGTCTAGGGAGATGTCGAGATGGATAATTTTGAACTGAAGACAGAACCGAAACCAAAACGGAATCCCATTATCTGGAATGCCCTGACAATAATTGTTTTGTTGGGAGCTTGCGGATTGGCTTACCTGTTCTTTAAAATTTATCAAAATCCGACCATGCTCCCCGCCAGCTTCCAACCCGCTGCACTCCCCACCGCCTACCTGACGCCTACCCCCACTGCCACCATCATCCAGCAGCCCCCTACTTGGACGCCTACGCTAACCATCCTGCCTTCGCCCACGCGCACCAAGGCGCCCACCTGGACCTCGGTTGCGATGCTTATCAGCCCAACCGTTACCTTGACGCCCACCGATACTCCTGTGCCGGGTACGGCCACCGCTACTCCTCTTGCACCGCTTGCCACATTTACCAAAACCTACGTGGCCAGTACCACCATGCACCCCGATTTGGCCTGTAAATGGCTGGGAGTGGGTGGAACGGTCATGGACGCAAGTAACAAGCCGTTGCAATTTCAGACCATCCAGGTGGGCGGCACCCTTAACGGGAACGCGGTCACCGGCCAGGTTTTGAGCGGCAACAACCCGGCCTATGGCACCTCCGGGTTTGAATTAAAACTGGCCGACAGTGCAATCGCCTCAACCCAAACGCTCTGGGTCCAGCTTTTCGATAACAATGGCAAAGCACTGACCGATAAAACCTATTTCGATACCTACAATGATTGTCAAAGGAATCTGGTCAAGTTCGTTTTCACGTTAAAGTGATCACCTTAGCCCACAAATAAAATGCGGCCAAGCGGCCGCATTTTTTAATCCAGCGAAGACATAGACATCACACCGGTACGTTCCAGTGCGCATACTTTTCAATTTTCCCGTGTGCAACATCATCGAACATTGTCATAATTGAGCCGGTCACCGGCCCCATCGTGCCTTTGCCGATTGGACGGTAGTCTACTCGGGTTACCACAGTGATCTGGGCGGCCGTGCCCGACATGAAGAATTCGTCGCAAACATAAATTTCCGAGCGGTCGATGGATCGTTCTACCACGGTCAGCCCCAATTCATTTTTTGCCAGTTCCATCACGGAACGGCGCGTAATTCCTTCCAGAATATTATCGGTGACCGGCGGGGTGATCAACACTCCATCCCGCACCATAAAGATATTCATGGCGCTGCCCTCTGCCAGGTGACCATCCTGGGTGAGCACCAGGGCTTCATCAAAACCGGCCCGCACCGCGTCCGTTTTTATCAGCGCCGAGCTGGCATAGGCTCCGCTGATCTTGCCGCGTGCCGGGATCGAATTATCATCCATTCGCCTCCAGGAACTGATGGTTACGTGGCAAGATCCCTCGTTTTTGCCATAATGTTCGAAGGGCAGGGCAAAAATGGTCAGTTCGTCTTTCAAATCGTGCAGGCGTACACCGATCCCCTCGTCGGCTTTGTAGGCCAGCGGACGGATATACACATTCTGTTGATAGGCATCCTGGCGCAGTAATTCCACCGTCAGGTCGGTCAGGCTTTCAGGGGTTTGATCGAATTCCATGCACATCATCCGGCAGGAGTTCAGAAAACGGCGATAATGATCCACCGGACGGAATATGAACAGTTTTTGCTTGTCGGCATTCCAATATCCTCGCAGGCCCCCAAACACCGCCGTACCATAATTGAGTCCGTGCGTGGCTACTCCAACCTTCGCCTCCGAATAAGGCACAATTTTCCCCTGAAAAAAAGCATGTTTTGGCAAATCCATCCAGTCACCTCCATGAATTTAATTTTTGCTTCCTTTGGCAGCGCCATTATAGTTCCTGGCTTTATGGACAATCATAGACAATGCCAATTGACCAGTTTTCGTACAGGTTGGACCCGTACCGGGCGAACTACAACGCCCTATATCCCACAGACGAACGCCGATGGGAGTGCTTTGCGAAGGATGTTGAAAGAGCCGTTCCTCCCAGAAATAGTGTGCTCACATGTCTTTTTGATTGGTAAAGTTCTGGCCCACCGGGAATCTCGCTGCCGATGGGGTAGATGGTGGGTGTTGGATGGGCTAAACCCGCCCTACACCCACCATCACAGGATATCCTAATGTCTTAAAGGACTACTTCCAATATACGAGCACCTAAAAATGAAATTCCAGCATATATGGCACTTTGGCTATAGGCGACCAATTTATCGCCATTGATAGCACAGGAGTTCTAATTTGTCAATCCTTGATCCAAAACTTGATCCAAAACTGAATGATCGAATTCGATACCGCAGTGCTCCAGACAGGTACCCGTGACCGGCAGAGCTTCGCAAAGCAGGGGGTAGGGGGGTTGGCGGTAGGCATTGCCTACCTCCAACCTCCCAAATCTTCTTTTTTGCCATCCAAAGGGCGGGAGTCAAGGGTGGGGATGCCACGACTTTCGGACTTTGTGAAAGTCGTGGGCAGGGAGCCAGCAATTCTCAATATGACGAAATAGGGTAGATGCGATGCGAATGGAGGGCGAGCCAGACCCAATAGCAAGCGGGGACGAAAATCAGGCAGCGCCAGGGAAATAGTCGAGGCTGGGCGCTAGCTGAATCACAATCAGGGCTGCCGCCTTGGAAGGGACAGAGCCCGGCATGGAGAAAAGGACAGGGGTCGAGAGGGCCATCATCCGGTATCCAGTTCCAATCCATGGAACATGAACTGAAAGACATCGTCCCAGCTATCGAAGAAAATGTAGCAGAGCAAAGCCTCCAGATGCTGGAAGAAAGTGCGGCGTCTCCCCAGAGCCTGGCGGATGGCCTGGTACTTCTCATCCACCAGTTCCAGGATCGTGTGCATCAGGAAGGCCAGCAAGTTGAGCGAAAGAAGGAAGGAAGCCAGGTGCTGCTGGCCGTGTCCGAAGTTATGCTCGATATGATAGCCCTTGGTTTTGAGAACGTTGTTGTTCTCGTTCTCGACCTTCCAGCGGGTGCGGCCATCTCGTGCAATGGCTTCAACATTGGTTTCCCGGATTTCGAAGTCGGTGATGAAGGCGTTCCGGTAGAGCTGCTCGCCGGTATCTTCCCGCCTGACCGTCCACTCGCACCAGTTCACTTGCATGGCAGGCTGCTCTTTTCGCAGAGCAAGCTGATCGGCATAGCGATATGTGTGGATTTCTCCATACTTCCCGTTCCATTTGCGCACCACTTTGGTCCCCAATACCCCCTGGGCAGCCAGGTAGTCCACGCTTTCATACAAATACTCGTGCGATTCCCGCTTGCAGACCAGAATAAAGTGTAAGTGCTTGTCCTTCAGATCCTGGCAATACGGCTGACGACTGTACAGATCATCCCCCAGGATCGTCACCCCCAATTTGGCCAGATATTCCCCATGCTTCTCGATCCAGCGCTTCCCCGCCTGGATCTCGCAATCCTGTTTCTCATGCCCATCCTGGGGAATAATAAATTCCGGCTCCAATGCGATCACATGCTCGTTCCCCGGCTGCGCCACCACCGGCGTCAGCACACTATGATAATAGTTCAACTTCCCATCCTGCAATTCGCGCTGGTTGCAATTCTCACAGTGGATCTTCTTCGACGAGAAATACTCTGTCCCATCCAGCAACACCAACAGTTGGCCTTCATAGGAGCGAAACTTGTCCAGGAACTTCCCCTCTTTCAATGCCCCAAACAGCTGCCAATATTCCCCTCCCACCCAGCTCGGTTCAAGCGGGTCCAGCAGGTTCCGGATTTGATTGTCGCTCGGGATCTCCCTCAGCCCGAACAGCTTCTCCGCATTGCTCCGCCCTTTCCGCCCTTTCATCTCCCGCTGGCCCGCTAGAAACGACGGGCTTTGCACAAAGAACATCGCAAAGGCTGCCATCCCCGCATTCACCAATTCGTAGCGGAGATTTTTCCCCTCCCGATGTTCCGGAACCTTCTCCAGTTCCCCTTCCAGATCTTTGATCAGCTTCGTTGCTCGCAAGTTTTCATGCATATGCGTCCGAGGGTAGCATATCTCATCCCCTTTGCATAGGAACTCCCTTTCGTTGGAACCAATGCTCCCGCCACCAACCTAAATCAGATATACCCCGTCTTATTCATATTGAGAATTGCTGGCAGGGAGCAGACCTGTCTTGACAGCCAGAAATTCATTTGATAAAATTTAATTAGATATTCATCTAATTAGTTTTACGGTGCTGAGTTTATGAACGAAACCGACATGCTCAATTTTGTCAAAGCCCTGGCCGATGCCGACCGCCTGCGGATCATCGGCCTGTTGGCGCAAAAATCCGCCTCCCTCACTGAGATCAGCCAGGATTTGGGTTTTCACCCCTCCGATACAGGCCACCACCTGGACCAGCTTTTGCAAAGTGGTATGATCCGCCTGGCCGAAGGTCTATACGATTTGGATTCCGACGCGCTCGAAAAGCTCCCCCGTCGGCAGTTCGAAGGTAAGCGTGGCGCCTATGCCCCCGCAGCCGATTTGGAAAAAGACAAACGGCAGGTGCTGGCTGCGTATCTCAAACCGGATGGGACAATCCGGCAATTCCCGCAACAACCCGCCAAACGGCAGGTCATCCTGGATTTCCTGGTCAATGCCTTCAGCGTTGGCGCGCATTACAGCGAGAAGGAAGTCAACCTGATCCTGGTGCATTTCCACCCGGATACCGCCGCCCTGCGGCGCGCCCTGGTGGATGCCGGGATGCTTTCCCGTGAAAGAGACGGCTCGCGTTACTGGAGGCCGGCATGAGCGAGGAACTGCTGCTCTTTTTCAAGGCGCTCGCGGATGCCAACCGGTTGAAAATTATCGGCTTGCTGGCGCAGCGCTCATATAGTGTGGAGGAGTTGGCTGCCCTCCTGGATCTGAAAGCTTCCACCGTCTCGCATCACCTCTCCAAGCTGGCGCAAGCTGGCTTGGTGACCGCGAAAGCCGAAGGCTATTACAGTGTCTACCAGTTGGATCGGCCGGCGCTCGAATCCGCCGCCCGGAAAATGTTCTCCACGGAGCAAATCGCTGCGTCGGTTGAATCTGTGGATCTGGGAGCGTATGACCGCAAAGTGCTGGCCGATTTCAGCCTTCCGGATGGCCGGCTGAAAGAAATCCCGGCCCAACGCAAGAAACTGGAGGTGGTATTGCGCCATGTGGGCAAAGCCTTCCAACCGGGTATGAAATATTCCGAGAAACAGGTCAATGAAACCCTCGCCCGTTTCCACGCCGATACTGCCACCCTGCGACGGGAACTGGTGGGCTATGGTTTTATGAAAAGAGCCGGCGGGGGTGGGGATTATTGGGTGTCTCAGGAAATTTAGAATAAATTGAGATTCATGTAGTCTTTACAACGGTTTTTTTGCCGGGAAGCCCGGCTTGCGCGGGTATTGCGGTGGCGTAGCTGCCACCTTGTCCACCACCACCAGGTAGCGTTCTTCGGCCACCCCCGGCAGCGCCACCGGCAGCAGTTGCCGCATCCTTCCTCCCAGCAGCTTCAACGCCAGCTCCGCATTCTGCGCTTCCACCGGCCCACTGTGACCTTTTTGAGCCAAAATCTTTCCCCCTACTCGCACCAGCGGCAGCAGGTATTCAGCCAGCACAGGCAGGGCTGCCACCGCCCGCGCCACTGCCCAGTCGTAGGTCTCGCGCTGTCCGGGCAGTTGCCCCAACTCTTCGGCCCGGCCGGTGATCACTTCTACCTCCTCCAGTTTCAGCACCTCCACCGCGTGGCGGCAGAAGGCCGCCTTTTTGCCAACCAACTCAAGCAGTGTCAGGTGCATGGAAGGATAAAGGATTTTCAAGGGGATGCCCGGAAAGCCCGCCCCCGTGCCCACATCGATCAGGCGCACAGGCGGCCTGTCCCCCCAGGCCAGCACGCAAGAAAAAGAATCCAGGAAGTGCTTGATGCGGATTCCTTCGCTATCGCGGATCGCGGTCAGGTTGAATTTCTGATTCCAGGCCAGCAGTTCATTTTCGAAGGCTAACAGGGCTGCCACCTGGCGCCCTGCCAGATGGATGCCAAACAGCTTCTGCGCGGCCTGCACAAATTCTTCCATATTGGGAGATTATAACATCTGGATAGTACCGCCCATTTGGATTGATTTGCTTAAGTCGGATTGCCAATCCGACCTACGCCAGACCGCCAAAAAAACAAGGCGCAAACTCTTCATCTGCGCCTTGTTTTCATTTACAGTTTCAATTCAAGTAATTACTTTGCCTGGGCGTTTTTCTTTGCTCTGCGCCGCTTGACCAGGGCCAGGATGCCCCAGATGATCAGTGCGATCGGGCCAAACACCACGATCAGGATGGGCAGCACCAGCAATATCAAATAGATGAAGAAGTTCACGAACCCTTGCAGGAATTTGACCAGCGCCTGCGCGGCATCGCGTGCCACGCCCTGCGGCTTCCACCCGCCGATCGTGATCGGTTTGATGGTTTCTTCCGCAATCAAGGTCACGTTGATGGCTGCGGTGGATGTGGTCTCATCGATATATTTCATCTGGCCCTGGATCTGTTCGATCTGCCCGCGGATGGTGACGATCTGGTTATAAACGTTCAGCACGTCCTGGGTCTTGGTGGTGCTGTCATTGCCGGGGTTGTTCTGCGCCTGGTCCATGATGGCCTGCAGATCCTGCTCGGCTTTCTGCAGGTTGGTCAACTGGCTTTGCAGGTCCACATACTGGGAGGTCACATCCTGGCCGGAGCGGTTTTCACTCTGCACACTCACCACCCCTGCCTTGATCTGGCTGAGCGCTGAATCCAGCTTATCTGCCGGGACCCGCACCGAAATGGTTCCCTGTGGAACGGTATTGCCACTCGGCGTGTCAACCTGCGACATATTCTCGGAAACCAGGTAGCCGCCCAGGGCTTGCGCCATCTGGTAGATGGCATCGCTCTTTTTCTGCGGATCGGCCACCACAATGCTCAAATCCACGCTCATGGCAACCAGGCGGGCCTGTGCTGCTGCAGCAGTGCTATCAACGGCCTTGCTCGCGCTGTTGCCTGAAAGGGTTACGCCGCTTGCCGGAGCGCCGGCCTGTTCGTTCGTGGTCGCGCTGTTGGAGCTTCCATCTGCCTGGATGGCTGGCTCTGGCGCTGGCGCCTGGACGGCCGGCGCAGCCGACATCTGGGTGGCGGCTGCCCCGCAGGCAGACAAAATCATGATCAAAACTGCACCGATAAGAGCGATTTTCGTTTTCATGGCATCTTCTCCTTTGGAATGACGAAAGGGTTGGTTTACTTTCTCTAGACGCCTTGCTACCGCTATAAGTTCCGCCTAATAAAAAGTCCCTACCAACCACCCGCCAGCCGCTCGGCATGCCGGGGAGGAAGACCGGCAGCTAGGATACGCTTCTGCACCGATTTGATATCGTATTCCACCCGGCGCGGTTCCCAGGCTTTTTCCTTTGGGTAGAAAAAGGCATAGGCTGCCCGTGGGTCCCGGTCACGCGGCTGGCCCACCGAGCCGGGGTTCAGCAGCGCGCGCTCTTTCAATTCATAGCGTATCCCAGCTCCCGGCACCTCAATGGAGACATCATCCGTTTCCGCATGGTACTGGAAGACTGCCTGGAAATGCGAATGCCCAACGAAACACCACAGCGTTTCGAAATAAGCCAGGTTTATGCGCGCCACCAGGGTGTTCATCACATATTCCCAGATCGGGTCACGCGGGCTGCCGTGCACCAGGGTGACACTCCCCACCACCTTCGGTTCCTGGTTAAGCGTCTGCAGAAATTTCTTGCTTGCATCCGATAAAATATCGCGTTGCCATAACAGCGCCCTTTTAGCATCGACGTTGAATGTCTCCAGTGCTGAACTACCGATGGCGCCATAATCGTGGTTGCCCATCATGCAAGTCAGCTTGGGCAGGGCCTGGATCCGCTCGATGCACTCGTTCGGGTCCGGGCCATAGCCGGCAATATCGCCCAGGCACCATACCTCGTTCACTTTTCCGGCGTCGGCCAGTACGGCTTCCAGGGCGGTGATATTGGCGTGTACGTCGGAAATTACCAGCACTTTTGTCATTGGTTCTCCAGGAGCATCGCCAGATGGGCGACGATGGTCTCTGCCACTTCATCCTTGCGCATCAATGGCAGGGCTTGTTCCTTCGCATCAGGAAAAATCAGCGTAACCCGGTTGGTATCCACCCCAAAACCGGAATCCGTGCCGGAAATATCGTTGGCGACGATCATATCCAGTTTTTTTGACTTTAGTTTGGCGGCGGCATTCTCCAGCAGGTCACGGCTTTCAGCAGCAAACCCGATCACCACGCGCGGCCTGCTGGCTCCCATCGATGCCACTGCCGCCAGGACATCTGGCGCCGCCTCCAGCTCGATCTGCGGAATTCCGTCCCGTTTCTTAAGCTTGTTTGCCTGCACCTGGTTCGGGCGGAAATCGGCCACCGCCGCGGCCATGATCAGGCCATCCGCCCCGGTCGCTTGGGCCAGCACGGCCTCCAGCATCTCTTGCGAAGTCTTGACCGGGATAAAATGCGCTCCCACCGGCACAGGCAGGCCCGTCGGTGCGCTGATCAGGCTGATGCTCCCGCCCGCATCCAGCGCGGCCTGGGCCAGGGCATAGCCCTGTTTACCGGAGGATTTGTTTGTCAGCACCCGCACCGGGTCCAGCGGCTCCTGCGTTCCCCCTGCCGTAACAACAATCTTTTTGCCGGCCAGCCGGCCCTTTCTACCGAGCACAAGACGGATCTGGCCGAGCAGTTCGGCCGGCTCCAGCAAGCGGCCTTTGCCCATTAACCCGGAGGCCATGCGCCCTTCGGCCGGCCCGGCGAAAGTAACCCCGCGCTCCGTTAGTATCCGGACATTATCTTGTGTAGCAGGATTGGTATAGATGCCCACATCCATGGCCGGGGCCACCAGCAGCGGGCCGCGCGCCGCCAGCGCGGTGATGGTCAGCAGGCCGTCGGCGATGCCGTGGGCCAGTTTTCCCAGCGTGTTGGCAGTACATGGGGCGATCACAATCAGATCGGCGCTCTGGCCCAGTCCCACGTGCAGCACATGTGCCTCTCCCCCCCATAGATCGGCATCCGTAAAAGCCTTCCGCCCGGTGATAGATTGGAAGGTCAGCGGCGTGATGAATTTCTCGGTTGCGGCGGTCAGGATGACATCCACCTGCGCCCCCGCCTGGGTTAGCTTTGAGGCCAGCTCGACCGCCTTATAGGCGGCAATGGAGCCGGTAACGCCCAGCAGGATGTGCTTTTCGCTGAAAATTGTCATACCCGCTGATTATACTGCCACTTAGTATCTAACCGAAAATATTTGGAAGAACCGCACTTTGAGATTATGCGTTCGCACAGCATATACGAAGGGTGAAAGTCGCACAACCTAAAAATGCGAAATTTTCATGAATTTTTGGATGGCTTCTCAATGAACACGCCGCGGTGCCAGCGTGAACCGCCTCGTTTCCGATAGGGGCGCCTTCAATGGCTCGGCTTCCAGCCCCATCACCCGGCTGTTGACAAAGTAATCAAAGTCAAAATTGGTCGGGTCGCCCGCTTTTTTCCCGGGGATCGGCATCAGCCGGGCGGTCAGGGGTTTATCCAGGCGCAGTGCCAGGGTGGAGAGGTCCAGCAGCAGTGCAACCATCTGATCTGGGCTGGTATCTCCCGGCAAGGGTACGGTGTCCAGCCCGGTGCCGCAAACGGCCGAATACAGAAGCAGGTCCTTGACCGTTAGTGTGCCATCCGCAGCCCGCCCCGCCAGGACCGCATCCTCCAGCACCGGCAGCATCAATCCGCTGAATCCGGTTCCGGGGAAGCGCGCCCGCTCGATGATCTCTGTCAGGATGGCCGCCGCTGCCAGCGAACCGTGCAGGCCGGCCCTCGGAACGCCCATCCGCTCCATCGCCGCGCCGATCGAGACGGCTTCAGATGGGAAAGGTGCCAGGGAGAAATCGATCCCACCAAAAATAATAGAAAAGCGTTGGTTGAGCGCATCCCCGATCACGGCCAGTTCCCTGGCGCGCTTTTCGATCTCAGTCGCCAGAGTCCATTGACCATCCGTCACCGTCCGGGCATTGCTAAACGCCTTGACGGCCAGATCGGCCGATTCCGTTGCGATGGAAAAGGCTGGCTCATCCTGGCTGTGGTATGCCGCCGGGAAGAACGGCGATCCAGCCTTGACGTTGGCCAGCGCTGCAAAGCGCAGGTTGGCGAACCCATCCGGGGTGATGCTTGCGCAGCGGCTCATCACCTGTGCGCAGGCCTGCACGGCCGGGATGGAAATTCCAAAGCGGGCATCCGCCATCACGCCCGAGAAAAAGATGTTTTGTGCCGCGGCAATCGCCTCAGGGATAACCGTAAAACTTTCCGGCACTTCCGGCTGGGCGGGTCCAAGTGATGCGTAAGCGATTCCCTCCGCTTTGATGGCCGCCCCAAGGTTTTCCGCCAGCCGGGGCGTCTCGGCGATCTGGTCTGCGCCCAGTATTTGCAGGAATGGCACGGTAGCCAGCCGGAGCAACTCCACTTCGAAGCCGGCCGCCTCACAGTCAGATTTGGCCTCGGCCAGGAATCTTCCGGCCTGCTCTATCTTCCAAGCGTCCACCGGCCAGCCAGGATTGCAGAAATACGTAATGGAACGGATTTTCATATAACCACCTCTTTGACTCGCCCCACTGCCCCGCTGGTCAGGCGCACCTTGATGCCATGCGGGTGCGTGGGTGAACTGGTCAGGATATCTTTAACAATGCCTTCGGTCAGTTTGCCGGTCGCCTGATCCTGCTTCAGGACAATCCGCACCCGCAATCCGGGTTTGATTTGTGCGCGGGTAGGGACTGCCATGTTTTTTTCTCCGTAATGTACTTCGTGCCCTTTGTGTTTAAATTCTGGGATTGTTCTACGCCAGCAAACCCTCTGCGAATTTCAAAAATCCCTGCACATCCGCGAAATTACTGACCAGCCCGGTGGACACGCGCACGGCCCCGGAAGATTTCCCATCGATGCACAGGCGGAAATCGTCCAGGCTCAGGCGCTGGTCGTGGCCGGGACTGGTGAAGCAGGCTGCCAGTTCGATCCTCGAAATGCCCAGGGCGATCTCGCCCGCCCCGGGGTTGCAGAAGCAGCCGGTCCGCAGGGAGATGGCGGCCTGGTTGGCCTTTGCCTCGATGAAGCGATGGTCGATCGGCTGGCCGTCCTTGTCAAAGAAATTGGCCGTGACCGCGCCGCCGCGTTTTATGGTATCCAGCGGTCCATAGACGCGTGCCAGCGGCACTCCCGTGCTATGGCGCATTTCAGCCAGGCCCTCCAGCAGCCAGCCGGTCAGGCAGCGCACCCGCTCGTGGATGGTCTCGAGGCCGATCGAGCGGATGTGCTTCAATCCGATCTCAACCGCCGGGATGTTGAGGTAATCCAGCGTACCATCTTCGAAGGCGGCCGGGGCTTCTGCCAGGTAATATTTATCGCCCTGCACCGAGGCCACCGTGATGGTACCGCCGGCGAACCAGGGCCGATGCAGCTTCTTCAGCACTTCGCGCCGGGCCAGCAATGCCCCAATGCCGGTGGGATAGCCGAAAATTTTATAGAATGAGAGCGGCACAAAGTCCGCTTTGTATTTGGAAAGGTCCAGCGGGTTAGTGGGTGCGAACGCCGCCGCATCCAGCAGCACATCCCAGCCCAGGGCGTGGGCGCGCTCGATCCATTCCAGCGGGTGTAGCACTGCAGAGAAGTTGGATTGGGCCGGGTAGGCGAACAGGTTGTTTTTCCCGTTAGTTCCCATCTCCAGCGAGGTTGCCAGGGATTCCGTATCCACCCGCATATCTGGCAGCGCCACCGGCACGTAGGTAACCTCGGCGCCCTTGGCGTGGGCATATTCACGGATCCCGTTGACCGAGTTGTGGTTATCGAAGGTCAGCAGGTAATGCGAACCTGGCTGGAACGGATAGGATTCCCCCACCAGCTTGAGCGCCCCACTGGCGTTCAGGCTAAAAATGACCGTGTACTCGGCCGGGTCTGCGTTAAAGAATTCCAGGATGCTCTGGCGGGTGCTTTCGATCAGGTGGGTGGCTGCCTGTGAAGTGGGGTTGGAGGAATGCGGGTTGCCAAACACGTTTTCGGCCAGTACCTTCTGGTGCGCCAGCACCTGGCTCTCGGCATAAAGGCCGCCGCCGGTGTAGTCCAGGTAGATCTGCCCCAGCCGGTCGAGCCGGGCGTAGTCGCGCTCGCGCAGCTCGTCCAGGTCGTGGGTTCTATCGTAAGCCGGGTATTTCTGAACAAATTCAGCGTAATCGTGCATCTTCAATCCTATAAATAAACTCACCGCCGAGTATGCTAAGAACGCAGAGTTTTTCTTAAATCTCTACGTGCTCCGCGATCTTAAAAGTACCTATTTTCTACCGTTCTTCCGAACAAAAAACGTTTATCTCCGTTTATTCCTGTTAAATTATTCTTCACGGAGTCGCTGTCGCTGTCGCCGCCGCAGCAGCCGGCGCGGCCGGCCAGAGGATGGCTCTCGGTGAGGAATAGGCCTTGGTGGTGGATGTATAGATGCGGGCGTTGGAAGGTTCAGAACAGCCGGGTTCGTCCGTGACCATGATCGCCATCACGTTTTTATTCTGGATCGCGGAGACATTCTTGTCATACAAGGGCACGTAGCTTTTCGGCAGGAATACCATTTGTCCGCCCTGGCACACCCAGGCTTCGATCAGGTAGCCGTTGTAATCGGCCTCGGTCATCGAAACGGGCTGCCAGAAGATCGTCACAACGTTACCCGCACGGGTGGAGCTGACGACTGGTGCCGGGTAGAGCGATGTATAGGGCGTCAGCACCGGGGTGACCACAGGCGGGTCGGTGTAGCTGCCCGTGTTTACTTTTACCAGAGCCGCCTTCACCCAGCAGGGATTGGCGTGGTCAGAGCCCTGCACAAGCAGCCAGCTGGTATCCATATTGCGTCCGATCGCCACCTGCGGGCTGTTCGCCAGGATGTCGTACTTGCTGACATACACCGGGTCGGGGCCGTACAGGCATTGGGTGTGCACCAGCACGGTTACGGTCGGCGGCTGAGGCGTGGCCGTGGCGACCGGCGAGGCGGTTACAGCCGCCGGGTTATTGGTGTCCGTTGGGCCGGGCGTGTCGGTAGTGTAAGGCGTCGGGGTCGGCGTGACGGTTACGGGAACATACACGATCTGCGTAACCACACTGGTTACGATCTGCTGCAGCACGATCACGGTTTGGATGGGCGTCGCAGCCGGGGCCGCATTTGGTAAGCAGGATACGCCGATCAAAACCAGCAAAATTGCAATGATAAAAACTTTATAATATTTTCGCGAAAATGGTTTTGTTTGCATGGCAACTCCTCTCCCTCTAATTGTAGCACTGCTTTACGAATCCTCCACTTGCCTCGCCCTTTAACCTGTGGTATCATCCCGAAACATTCAAATAGCCCTAATCGGCACTCTTATCCAGAGAGGCGGAGGGACCGGCCCGATGATGCCTCGACAACCGGTCGGCGTTAAGCCGAACACGGTGCCAAGTCCGGCAGTAGGGATAACCTTTACGGTTATCCGTATTCTGGAAGATGAGAGGGCAGCCGTGCACTCTGTGCAATTGCCCTTTCGCCAGGAAAGGGCAATCTCTTTTAAGGAAAGGGTAACCAATGACAACCACTTTTATGTCTTCTCCAAAACTGCTGTTCACCTCTGAATCGGTAACCGAAGGCCATCCTGATAAACTGTGTGACCAGATCGCCGATTCCGTGCTGGACGCCTGCTTCGAACAGGATCCCATGAGCCGGGTGGCCTGCGAAGTTGCCACCAAGACCGGCTTCGTGATGCTGCTTGGCGAGATCACTACCAACGCCTTCGTCAACTTTGACGAACTCGTCCGTAGGGTGGTCAAGGAGATTGGGTACGACAGCAGCGAGAAGGGCTTCGATGGCAATACCTGCGGAGTGCTTTCGGCCATTGCCAGCCAGAGTCCCGATATCGATATGGGTGTCAGCAAATCCTTCGAAGCCAAGGAAGGCGATAAGGACCAGATCGACCTGATCGGCGCCGGCGACCAGGGCATGATGTTCGGCTATGCCTGCAATGAGACCGGACAGCTCATGCCCATGCCCATCTACCTGGCCCACAAGCTCACCCGCAAGCTGGCCGAGGTGCGCAAGAGCGGGGCGTTGCCCTGGCTGCGCCCGGATGGCAAGTCCCAGGTCACCATCGAATACGCCTTCGGTAAGCCCAAACGCATCGACACCGTGCTCATCAGCACCCAGCATGCCCCGGAAGTTTCGCACTCCGAGATCGAAGAAGGCATCATGGAGCATGTCATCATGCCGACCATTCCGGCCGAATTGACCGATAAGGCTCTCAAGGTGTATGTCAACCCCACCGGGCGTTTCGTCATCGGCGGCCCAATGGGTGACGCCGGCGTGACCGGTCGCAAGATCATCGTCGACACCTATGGCGGCATGGGCCGGCATGGCGGCGGTGCCTTCTCGGGCAAGGACCCCACCAAGGTGGACCGTTCGGCCGCCTACGCCGCACGCTGGGCTGCCAAGAACGTGGTCGCCGCCGGGCTGGCGGACCGCTGCGAGATCCAGGTGGCCTATGCCATCGGCGTGGCCCATCCGCTGTCCGTTAACGTCGAGACCTTCGACACCGGCAAGATCGCCGACGAGAAGATCGGCCAGCTCATTCAGGAACACTTCGACCTGCGCCCCGGCGCCATCATCCGTGATCTGGATCTGCGCCGCCCGATCTATCGCAAAACCGCCTCCTACGGCCACTTCGGGCGCGATGACGTCCAGTTCCCCTGGGAAAACACCGACAAGGCTCCCGCCCTGCGTAAAGCCGCCGGGCTGTAGAGAAAAAAATGAGGGGTCGCCCAAGGGGCGACCCCTCATTTTTTTACTATTAGGTAATCAATGATCTTTATCCTCTCCAGCCTGGCTTGCCTGCTCGGGCTCGTTATCGTCACCTGGCTGCACCTCCGGCCGCCCATGGATGTGGTTGTCTCCCCCGTCCCGCCGCCTGAGGCGGCACCGCGCATCTCCGTTATCGTCCCGGCCCGCAACGAAGAGCGCAATATCGCCCGCTGCCTGGATGGCCTGCTTTCCCAGACATATCCGGATTACGAGCTGATCGTGCTGGACGACCGCTCCACTGACTCCACGCCCGCCATCCTGCAACGCTATGCCGCTCGCGATAAGCGCCTGAGCGTGCTCAACGGCGCAGAGCTGCCGCCCGGTTGGGCCGGCAAGCCGCATGCCCTCTTCCAGGCCGCCCGGGCTGCCACCGGCGAATGGCTGTGCTTCGTGGATGCCGACACCTTTGCCGGGCCGCAAGCGCTCGCCTCGGTCTTTGCCAAAGCGCAGGCCACCCAGGCGGACCTCTTCACAATCATGACCGGGCAGGAAGTGCAGACCTTCTGGGAACGCGTGGTGCTGCCGCTGGTTTTCACCGGGCTGTCGGTCGGGTTCTCGCCGCGCAAGGTCAACGATCCCCGCCGCAAGGATGCCATCGCCAACGGCCAGTTCATCCTGATCAAGCACACAATCTATGATGCAGTCGGCGGGCATGCCGCTTTAAAGAGTTCCATCGTCGAAGACCGCGATCTGGCCGTGAGGATCAAACGCTCTGGCTATCGCCTGATTGTCGCAGATGGGCAGCAGGTGGCCCAGACCCGCATGTACACCTCCCTGCCCGAAATGTGGGAGGGCTGGACCAAGAATATCTTCCTCGGGCTGAGCGGCTCGGCCGGCTTGCTGATGCTGGGGGCTTTTGGCGCCTTGCTCAGCCTGGTTGCCGCGCTGGCCCTGCCCCTCTGGCTGCTGGCCGGGCTGGTCGGGTGGGCGCTCGTGCCTGTTTCACTTGCGTGGTTGGCCGCCGCCGAAGCTGCCCTGCTGTGGGGTTACCTGATCTCCTGGCGGGTGTGCGTGCTGCGCGCCATGCACATTCCTTCCTGGTACGCCCTGACCATCCCGCTCGGCGCGGCCATCTTTGCCGCCATGATGTTCGCCTCCACCTGGAAGATCCTCTCCGGGAGCGGGGTGACATGGAAGGGTCGCAGGTATGGGATTAGGTGAGGGTTGAAGGGTTTTCACCACGATCCTGCGGAAGAGCACCTCGGGACAGGCGGACACAAAGAGACAGGATGGAAAAGCTTTTTGTTTTCTTCTTTGTGATCCAAGACATATCTCCTGCCCGTTTTACGCCGAAGCCCCTGAATAACGCCGCACGCCCAGACGCCAGACCAGGCGCGCCAGGAATGCGAACAGCACGCTCATGCCGAAGGCGCCCAGCAGGGCCGGTGGGGTCAGGCGGCCGGCCAGCGCCTCGGCCGGTACTGTTACGGCAAAGGCCACCGGCACCAGGAAGGTCAGCCCGATGCGCAGCCAATCCGGGTAGATGCCCACCGGCCAGCGCCCGGCCGCATAGATGCCCTGGAACACCTGCACCACCTCGTTGATCCGGATGACCCAGAAGGCGATCGAAGTGAGGATGACCCAGAAGCAATACAGCAGGATGCTGCCGAAAATGAGCGCGGCGACGAAGGCCGCCACTTGCCACAGGCTGACCAACTGGTGCAGCTGGCCGGTGCCCACCCCGACAACCACCAGGCCAACAACGATGTCGGTGAGCGACCAGAAATTGAGCTCCCGCAGGCTCACGATGGCCAGCCCGTCGACCGGCTTGGTAAGCGCAAAATCGAGCGTGCCCTGTTCGATTTCATAGAGCAGGCGCCCCATATTGGGTTGGATGAAGGTATTGATCACGCCGCCCATCAGGATGTAAATGCCCATCACGATCAACAGCTCCGGGCGGGTCCAGCCGCCCAGCTCGTTGGTGTAACTGAACACGAGCGCCAGCCCGATCAGCCCGGCTGCCAGGCCGATGAACGATTGCAGTAGCTGTACGAAAAAGTTGATCCGGTATTGCAGTTCGTTGGCAACGCCGACCTTCAGATAACTTCCCAGCAGGGTCAGTACTCTCATCATTCCCTCGCATTAGTTGCCTACACTAGAAAAGCGCCGAATGGCGAAATGCCAGACCAGGTTGACCAGGCCAAGAGCCCCCACGAACCAGAGCAGTTGCACGCCCAGGCCTGCAAAGAGCTGCAGCGGGGTGAGCGCCCCGATCAGGGCGTTGATCGGGAAATAGAACATGGACTGAAAGGGCAGGAAATTGGCCAGGTTTTGCACCCAGGCAGGCATGAGCGGCATGGGCACCAGCCGCCCGGAAAGGATCAATTCGAGCGCAAAGTACAGGTCGAAGATGGCACCCACCCGGGTGGTCCAGAAGGTGAGCATGCCCAGCAGCGAACACAGCAGGCTGCGCAGCAGGTACGCCCCCCAGATGGCGATGGCGAAGACCATCACCTGCAGCCAGGTGGTATGGATGACCGGCTTGAAGATCAGCGAAAGGAGCGCGGCCACCGGCAAAAAGATCAGGATCATGAATACTTTTGCCCCGGCGAAATCGCTCACATCATTATGGATCGGGTGGATCGGACGCATCAATTCCGCGGCCATACTCCCATGCTGGATGCGCCATTCCCAGTCGGCCGGAGCGCGCACCATGTTCATCTGACGCACCAGCATCCAGACGATGTAATAGGCTGCAAACCCGCCGGCAGTATAGCCATCCACCGAGCCCCCGTTGGAGCGGGCAATGGTGGACCAGACCACCAGGTAAATGACCGGTTCGATCACCAGCCAGACCATATACAGCACCGATTGCAGGCGGTATTGGAATTGCCGCATCATCGAGAGCTTGGAATTGACCCAATAAAAATCCAGCAAGCGTTTCATGCCAGCTCCCGCAGGGCATCCTGCTGGCTAAAGATCTTCTCGATAACATCTTCGATGGCCGGGTCTTCGATGGTCAGGTCGTTGACCTTTTGCTCCGAAAGGATGCGCGCGGTCACTTCGGCGGTCTCGGCTTTGCGGATGCGCAGGCTGGCATGTGCGCCATCACTTTTCAGGACTTCCCCGTACTGGCCCCAGCGGTTGCAATTGGTATCGAAGGTTACACAAATCGTTTTGAAGGCCGAGAAGCGCTCCATCAAATGGGTGAGCTGCCCGTCGAAGAGCAGTTTGCCATTATGGATGATAATGACCCGCTTGCAGAGTGCTTCTACGTCGGCCATGTAATGGCTGGTGAGCAGCACCGTGGCTCCGTAACGCTGGTTGTAATCGGCGATAAAATCCCGGATGCGCCGCTGCATGGTCAGGTCCAGCCCGATGGTTGGCTCGTCCAGGAACAGAACCTTTGGGCGGTGCAGCAGTGCGCCGACGATTTCCACCTTCATGCGCTCCCCCAGCGACAGGTTGCGCACGGGCTTGTTGACCAGGTCCTTCAGATCGAGCAGTTCGATAAGCTCGTCACGCGTCCGTTCGAATTCGACCCTGGGCAGGTGATAGATGGCCCGTTGCAGTTCGTACGAGTCCACCACCGGCAGATCCCAGTTGAGCTGCGAACGGTTGCCCATCACCAGGGTGATCTGCTGCAGGAAATCCGCCGAGCGTTTCGATGGCACGCAGCCGAGCACCTGGGCGTTCCCGCCCGTCAGGTAGAGCAGGCCGCTCAAGATTTTCAAGGTGGTGGTCTTTCCGGCCCCGTTCGGCCCCAGGAAGCCGACCACCTCGCCGGGTTCGATGTTGAACGAGATATCGTCGACCGCCTTGACGGTGCGGTAGGTGCGATGGAAGAGGCTCCGGAAGGAGGCCTTGAGACCTGCCTCCCGGATGGGCACTTTGAAATGCTTGGAGATAGCGCTCACGCTAATGATAGGCGTTTGGGCCGACATTTTTTTATCCCTCCGAGGTTGGCAGGCAATGGTCAGTTGGACAGGCTGCACCTGTGAAGGAAGACCCCTGGCTACCAATAAAATGAGGCCACCCTGCACTTTGTTGATCTTGATGTGATCTATTTTCCAACCCGATTAAATTATACATCCTTTTAATGAGGTGATTGTAATTTTCGAACGAAAATCCTATAATAACTGAGTACCTAATGCCGAGGAACGCCTCTTCTCCGGGCGTTTTTCAATTGAAAGGTTTTTTAGAGATCCCTGGAACTGTCCGCCGCATGCAGATCTTCCGGGGCAAGCAAGCACGATCGAGAACGGAGAGATGCCAATGAATGCAAAGACCGCCAGAATACTCTTCGGTGTACTGCTCGGTTTTGGGGGAGGAATTTGTTTTGGGTCGGTGGCGCGGCTGGCGGTGCTTACCCTGCTGCGCAACGGCTACAACACCTATTACGCAGATATTGCCAGCGAATTGCCGGGGTTGGGCGTGTTTTTGATCGGCTGGGTCACCGGCATCCTGGTTCCGCTGGTCAACCAGCGCTGGCTCAGGCCGCTGGCGGGAGCCGGGATATGGCTGGCTGGCGATCTCGTTTTTTTATCCCTGCCATTCATCTATCCCTACTTGCTTATCCCGGGTCCCGTGATGGTGGTTTGCAGCGTCGTCAGCCTGCTTGCCGGTGCGGTGGTCGGGGGGATCGCCGCCTGGGTAGATTTTCCCTAGGCCGCTGCGGTGGGCGTCTTCGTTTGGGTGACGGACGCACCCGCCTACCTGCAGTACGAACCGCACACCCACAACAACTGCCACGTTATGGATGCCCAGTATGAAAACCAGTACCTTGCCGCACACGCCCGTGCCGTAAATTCAAGAACCCGTTTCCTGAAGGAAACGGGTTCTTGATTGCAACTCATTTGTTCAACACCGCCGCCAGGGGAGCGGGGGCCTGCACCGCGGTGCTGCTGCCGCTGGCCCGGGCCTTTTCCACATCGCGTGCCCACAGGTACAGGCAGGTATGGTAGGCAGTGGATGTGTAGGATGTCACGATGGTGGCCACCATGATGAAGATACCCGCCAGGATCACACCCAGCCCGATCCCGCCCACCAGCCCAAGCGTCCGCAGGGTCTCCAGGGTAGAACTGCCGGTCAGTGAGATGATCCCCAGCCCGGCCCCCAGCCCCAGTGCGATCCCGATTGCGCCCAGCAGGAAGCCGATCAATCCGTTGATGGCCCGCACTCCGACCGTGCTGATGCCCACCAGCAGCAGGTTATCCTTGACGATCTGTCCGGCGCGCTTGAGCGCGTCCTTCAGGTTGATGCCCTCGATCACCATGGCCGGCAGGATCAGGAAGGCCGCCTCGGTCCAGACCGTGCCAATAATGCTCGAAAGGAAATTGCGCCCACCCGACCTGCCTCGGCCGCGGATGGCATTCCTGAGCAGGGCTACCCCTGTCGATGCCGCCGCCAGGCTGAGGATGTTCAGCCACTCGCGCCGGACGATCTCCCAGGCCTTCGACATAACGCCATCCCCTTCGGCCAGGTAGCCGTAGACCAGGTAGATGGTCATGGCCGAGAAAATATAGCCCACGGCGTATTGCGCAAAGATCAGCAGGGCCCCGAAGACCACCATCAGCACGTTGCCGAGCCCCTGGTTGGCAAACAAGACTTCCGACCCGATCATCGGGATGAGGAAGACTACTGAAACGATGATGCCGACGAAGAGCGAGTAGATGGATGGCTTGATCAGGTCGCGATCCTTGAAAGCCATCTGCCAGGCTTCCTTGAGGAAAGACCAACCGCGCGAGAAGCTTTGCATGGAATATCCTCCGGGTGAAAAAGATAAAAAGATTTTAACATAAAGTACAATAAGGAAGCACTAAAAAGAATTTTTTCACCGTAGCATTCCTTGGTGGCCTTTGCCTGCACTGTGCTGTACGCACACGTGTGTTTGAATTTTACCTTCCGGCAACCAGATTACCTCCGGTATGCCACCACCACCCCATCCCGTACCGGCGCCAGCGAGACGATCCAATCCGGGCTGCGGGTCAGCAGCTCCGTCAACTTGCGGATGCTGGCCGTCTCCGGGGTATTGTCACCCTGCTCGAACACGCGCCCGCTCCAGAGCATGTTATCCACGATCAGCACCCCGCCCGGGCGCAGCTTCTCGACGATCACCGGCAGCGAAGCGGCGTAGCCATCCTTGTTGATGTCATTAAAGATCAGGTCGAACGGCCCGAGGGTGGCTTTGAGGGTCTGGACCGCCTCGGCTACGTGGTAGTGGATCATGCCGTCATAGCCGAGCGCTGCAAGATGCTGGCGGGCCTGCTGCGACAGGGCTTCATCCCAGACCACGTGGAAGACCTCCCCGCCGCCGTTCTCCGTGACCGCCCTGGCAAACCAGGCAGTCGAGTAGCCGTAGCCGGAACCCAACTCGAAGATGCGCTTAGCGCCGATCATGCGCGCCAGCTGGTAGCAATAATAGCCGGAGGCCGGGCCGATGATGGGGAAGTTGATTTCCTGGGCGTGGGCTTCCATGGCCTGCATTTCCGCCGGGCGTGGAGGCACCAGGCCGTCCAGATATTCCATTAAATAATCAGGGATCAAAGGGGTAGGCATAGCTTATCTCCAGGAAAGAACCGATGATTTTAAGTCGCGCTTTGCAATGGAGCGACGACTGAAGTCGTTACGACGAATTTTGTATAATTGTAATTAATTTGCCCATAATTATCCAGATTTTATTATCCCCCAGAGGGCGGAATGCCTTCCACCTTACTTTTGCATTAAGGCTACGATCAGCGTATCCAGCGCCAGGTCGAGCGGCACCTGGCTGTTTTTTGCCCCCTCGTCGATCTCGAGCAGTTTGTGATAAATGGACTCCAGCGCGGGCATGGAAAAGCGCCCGGCCTGGTTGCAGACCTTCTGCGCCACGAACTCGTGCAGCCCGAGCGCTTTCTGGATCTCCGGCACTGAGGCGCGTTCATCCAGCATTTCACGCGCCTGCAGCAGCAGCCGGAACTGGCGGATGACCATACCCCACAATTCGGAGGCCTCTTCATCTTCCAGCAACTGGTGCAGAACGCGCTGGGCCTTCCTGCCATCGTTCTGGCCGAGCGCATCCACCAGCTCGAAGACGCTTCCCTGCGCGCTGACGATGCTGACCTTCTCCACATCCAGCAGGCGGATGGGGCGTTCGAAATTGACATAGGTCAGCAGCTTGGTCAGTTCCTGGGCAGCGATGCGCGTGTCCTCCCCGACCATTTCGGAGAGGCGCGCAGCCGCATCCGGGTCGATCTTGCCGCCCTGCTTCTTGGCCTCGGCCTCGATCCAGCGCGGCATCTCCCAGTGTTTTGGCATGTTGTAGACGTGCACCCCGGCGCGCGCTCCCGCAGTAACGGCCCATTTCAGTAACCAGTGGTCGCGCTTGAGTTCTTCATATTCGACCAGGGCAATCGTCGTGCTGGGCTGGGCCTTATCCAGAAGTTCCAGGAATTTTTTGCGGGCCGGCGCGGAGGCAAACGCGGCGATGGGATGCTCCAACACCATCACCCGGCGCGGTGCCAGGAAGGGCATGGCGTTAACGGCGGTGTTGAGCGCTTCGAAGTCCAGGCCGCTACGACCATCGAAGCGGGCGATGTTCATCTCCGCGGTGGCAGGGTCGCCCAGCCCGGCGCACAGCTTGGCGATGTGGGCGGCAATGGCGAACTCGTCGTTACCGTGTAGGATGATTATAGGGGAAGATTTTGCCATCTTTGGAGTATTTCCGGCGAAAAATATCTACCACCAGGACACACGTGTGCCTGCGGCACAGTGCAGGCCAGGTCACTAATTTTTTGGTGATTTCGTGGGCTGGTGGTTCCCGTCTCCTTATCCTTTCGTAATCACGCGGTGGATAGAAAATCGCCCGAAGCGCACCGGGAAGATATCCACCACTGCCAGCCCTTGCGGGTCGCCGGAGGTGGTAATGTATTCCTGAACCTTCGGGCCAAGTGGCGCGCTGACTATGAAGCCCAGCGTGGCCAGGACGATCACCAGCGGCAGGCGTTCGAATTGGTCGCGTTTCGACTTTGCACCGGCCATGCCCAGCCAGGCCATGGTTCCAGCCAGGATGCCAGAGACGGCATAATTGGTGCCGCAGTTGGGATGGACGGCCAGGTGGCGTTCGCCGTTATTCATGCGGGAAAGCGCCTGGGCCACCACCTCGCGTACTTCTTCGGTGGGCACATCCCCCAGCAGGAAGAACCCGCCCGGGAATGAGTATCCAGCCATGCGATGGTAGGGGAAACGCTGCGAGAGCAGGGTGATGGTGGCGTGTTCCAGACCATGGTTGCGGCGGATGCGGGAAATAACGGGGAGATCGAGTATAGACATGGCTTACTCCTTTGATCGTTCAGAAAGGGAAGGAAGAGCGTAAAAATTCATCCCATCGCCCAAATCTTCGATGAGGATCGGCCGGCGTTCCCGGACGACCTTGTAGGCGATCCAAATGTCGCCGACTGCGCCGGATGCGTTGACCACCAGGCCGAAGAGCAGCAAAGCCAGCACTCCGGCCGGCAGCACTGCCACGAGCAGCATGCCCAGGATGGATAGGAGTACCAGCGGCGCCAGGGCGATCACCAGGTATTGGCGGGGCGGGAAGAACCAGCCCGGGGCGGCGGCGTAGGCGTAGCCGATGCGCAGTCCGAAGACCGGCCGGCTGCGGGAAAAAATCCAGAAGAAGGCTCCATGGACCAGTTCGTGCGCCAGGAGGACAACAGCAGTGCAGCCGATCATTTCCAGCAGGAACAGGATCAGGCTGGTATACCCCATGGCAGTGCCCAGGCCTGCCAGAAAGCCGGACTGGAACAGCGCGCTGCGAATTTGAAGCGTATACCACACGAAGAAGCCCCCGAAGGCGAAGAAAAGCAGAGTACCGGCAATTTGAAGGATCCAAAAAACGCGCTTGTTTTTAAGCAGGTCGATCGAGAAAACCAGCGTGGCGTTTTCGGGGCAGGCGTGGCTGGCGAGCATCAGGCTACCTTGCGTCCCTGCGGCGCTTCGTGCTGGATGCCAAAGGCCAGTTCCAAAGCCTGCTGGACCGAACGCGCTTCCACCACTTCGATATCGGCTGGCCAGGGTTCGCCTTTGCGCAGGCGCTTCGGCACGATGGCGGTCTTGAAGCCCAGCTTGGCGGCTTCTCGCAGGCGCACCGGCATCTGCCCGGGCATGCGCAGCTCGCCGGCCAGGCCCATCTCGCCAATCAGCACCGTGTCAGCGCGCACCGGCATGTCGCGCATGGAGGAAGCCACCGCCGCGCCGATCGCCAGGTCGGCGGCGGGTTCGTCGATCTTCAAGCCGCCCACCACGTTGACGAAGATATCCGCCTCGGCCAGGTTGAGCCGAACACGGCGGGTCAGCACGGCCGCGATCATCAGCAGGCGGTTATAGTCCACGCCGTTGGGCGTGCGGCGGGCGTTACCGAACTGGGCTGAGCTGGTGAGTCCCTGCACTTCCACCAGCAGCGGGCGGGTGCCTTCCATGGTCACGGCAATGGCCGAACCGGCCGCATTGACCATCCGTTCCGCCAGGAAGGCCTCGGAAGGGTTGGTGACTTCGGCCAGGCCGCGTTCTAGCATCTCAAAGACGCCCACCTCGGCAGTGGCGCCGAATTGGTTCTTGACCGAACGCAGCAGGCGGTAGGCCTGGAATCGGTCGCCCTCCAGGTAGAGCACCGTGTCAACGATGTGCTCAAGCACGCGCGGCCCGGCGATGGTACCCTCCTTGGTGACGTGCCCGATCACGAAGACGGATGTGCCGGAGGACTTGGCCAGCTCGCGCAGGCGTGAGGCGCTCTCGCGTACCTGCGAGACCGAGCCGGCGGCCGAATCCATCTCGGGTATGTAGACGGTTTGAATGGAGTCGACGATCAACAGGTCCGGCTTGACCGCCGCGACGTGTTCAAAGATGGTATCCAGGCTGGTCTCGGTGACCAGGAACAGGTCGTCCGGGAATTTCGCTGCGCTCCCCAGGCGGGCAGCGCGCATCTTGATCTGGCGCTCGGACTCTTCTCCCGAAACGTACAGCACACGCTGGCGGCCGGCCATGGCGAGCGCCATCTGCAGCATCAGGGTCGATTTGCCGATGCCGGGGTCGCCGCCCACCAGCACGATTGAGCCGGGCACCAGGCCGCCGCCCAGCACGCGCGCAAACTCACCGATCGGCACGGGGATGCGGAACTCGGCGTCCCCACTGACCTCGGAGAGGCGGCGCGGGACCGAGCGCCCGCTCAGACCGCGTGCGGCGGTCTTGTTCCCGCCGGCCTCCTCGGCGATGACTTCCTCGACCATGCTGTTAAAGGAACCGCACTGCGGGCATTTTCCCATGAATCCGGCGGAAACGCGTCCGCACTGCTGGCAGACGTAACGGGTGTGGGTCCTGGTTTTGGGCATAGGCCTATTATAACCTTTGGCATGGCAGGGGAATCCAATCGTATAAAACTGAGAAACCGGATTAACTTTTTGGCCGGCGTGTTTGCTAACACGCCGGCCAACTTAAATTCCCAAGATGAAAACAGGCTTCTTCTGGTCGTTTATGGCACGGCTACAAAGTTCTGACTGTGGACGCCGGCCTGCAGGTTGGTAATGGTTATGGATGGCGGGGTGAAGGTTTTCCCGGCCAGGCTTGGGGTCAGGCTGCCGCTGGTTCCCACAGGGACATTTCGGAGGGTATAGGTTCCGGTGGCGCTTGAAACGGTTGAAAGGGAGCCTAATGTAACCGTAACCCCGGCCAGAGGCAGCCCGCTGGCCTTGTCTGTAATTTTACCTGAGACTACCAATACAACCACGGCAGTGAAGTTTTCATTTACCAGGTTGGCGCCTAAATTGGAGACAGAAATATAAGCGGGCGTAATGGTATAACCTTCCAGGATGGGAACAATATGACCAGTGGTACCGCCCGGTATATTGCTGATGGTGTAAGCGCCGGCGGAGTTGGTTAATGCAGTATGGCCGGAGAAGGCAACCGACACTCCTGCCAGGCCTAGTCCGCCCACAGTAATGGTCCCTGAAATACTGTAAAACCCGCTGCTGGCCAGGCTGGCCTTAAAATTCTGCGCTGTAAGGTCGGCCGTCAGCGCGGCGAATGTTATATTCACTGGAACGAAGGAGTAATTGACCAGGCTGGGAACGAGCGTGCCGCTTGTCCCGGCGGGGACGTATCCGATGTGATAGTTCCCCAGGCCGTCGGTAACGGCGCTATATGCGGTCCCCTGGATCGTAACTTTTACGCCTTTTAACGCAGCCCCATTAAAGGTGACCGTTCCTGAGATCGAGTGGGTTGACGCTGCCAGCGCCGGAAGGGTAACTGTCCCGACCAGCAATAAGGCGATTGCAATAATTTGAGCAAGTTTTTTTAACATTTTAAGGCTCCTATTGTTAATAGAATGGATTAAGAATTTTCTTACCTGTCAGTCCATATTTTTTATTTCAGGTTAATCCAATCAACCATTTACCAATAAATTTTCACACCGGTGCTGGCATGTATTCTTCTAGATAAAGGGTAGGAGCAGACAGCTTGGTTCGACCAACCGGACTTCAGCCCTGAATTATCCTTGTTAGAAATTTTCCAGGTGACACTTTCCATTGCAATACATGCAACCTTCCGATGATTATTTTCGGAGAGCATACGCACATGCAGAAAAAAATTATGGCCATTTCCTCCCAAAGGAGTGCCGTTAAATTCTCGCTTGATTTATTCATATATTTATATTATTTATCATATTTAGTGGATATTAGCAGGTTGAATAAAATATGTCCATTACCCACTTTGCACGAATCGGGATAAAAAAAGAGCCATCCTGGGAAGGCTTATTTCCAGAAAGGGTTAATACAAGAATTGACAAGTATTAATTCCCCCGATTCAGCTCCCGCGCTGGTTTTAAACGCACAAAGATTGTTGGCAGCAGTAAGTGACATTAATTCCCCAGGAACGAGCTTTTTTTTCGTCTTCAGCCCCGGGATTAAAGCTTATGCTATACTTCGGATAATGAGCGCAGCGACTTTTTTCGAGAAACGCGGGAAACCCTTCTGGATCAGTACAGGCGTTGTGCTCGTTATCATCCTGGCGATCATTGATTATATAAGCGGAATCGAGCTGAATATCTCGCTGTTCTATTTGATCCCGATCTTTATGGTGGTGTGGTTCACAAATGGAGAAATGGGGCTGCTGTTCTCCTTTGCCAGCACAATCGTGGGCTTCCTGGTGGATTATTCCGGCGGGAAGACCTACTCCAGTATTTCGATTTACGTCTGGAATATCTTGTTGCGGCTGGGTTTTTATCTGGTGGTTGTCTGGTTGGGATCAACTTTGAAAAAAACCTATACGATCAACCGGGAACTGGCCCGCACCGATTACGTGACCGGGGCGACCAGCCTCCGCTACTTTTACGAACTGGCGCAAAACGAGATAAATCGGGCCAAACGATCCGGGCGGCCTTTCACACTGGCTTATATCGACCTGGATAATTTCAAGGCCGTCAATGACCGGCTCGGGCACAGTACTGGCGACCGGGTGCTGCGCGCAGTCACCGAGGGCATCTGCCGGCAGGTGCGTCCGGTGGATACGCTTGCCCGGTTGGGCGGCGACGAATTTGCACTGCTTCTGCCGGAGACGGATGGCGCAGCAGCCAGAACGGTGATTGGCCGCATCCATGCCAGCCTGGTGGATGAAATGCTGCAGAACAGCTGGATGGTAACATTCAGCATGGGCGTAGTGACTTTCAGCGAAATCCCCAAAACGGTGGATGACATGGTAAAAATGGCGGACCGAACGATGTATTCTGTAAAGGACACCGGAAAGAATGGGGTCAATTACAGCCTATATGCCGGGTAAGCTGGCCTTTGGACCCGCCAGGCGCGGATAATCTGACCTTCAGAAACCGTTTAATAGGTCAAAAATTTAACCAGAGATACCCCAAGAGCCGGGTACGATGTCAACGGAGATGAACGCTTTTAGTTTGATGAAAGGAACCAAATGGACTTTTCGGAGTTGAAAATCCAATTAATCGCTGGTGAATTCGTTTATTAGAGCAGTCTCTCATTAATAGGCTCGTAGTGGGAACGATGATGACATCCAGCGGCCAGCACAGCGAGATCGTTACTACGTTTTTGCAATCCAGCGGCCATTAAATGCAAGTAAAATGTATTGTCTTAAAGTAAGAAGGAGAAGACTGGGGGTAGACCCCATTCCCCTCTATTCAGATGGTACAAAAAATCCAAAATTAGGAAAGCATATGTTCAAACAAACTCTGAGTGGTACCTGGCAATTCCGTCAATCCGGCAGCAGGGAGTGGTTCCCGGCGACTGTCCCCGGCGGCGTGCATTCCGATTTGCTGGCCCTGGGGCGCATCCCTGACCCGTTCGGGGCGGATAATGAGAAGAAAGTCCAGTGGGTGGCGGAAAGCGACTGGGAATACCGGCGCACCTTTAGTATGGAGAAGGCTCTGGCTGAAGAAGAGCACCAGATCCTGGTCTGCGACGGGTTGGATACGCTGGCGGAAATTTTCCTGAACGGCAAGCAACTCGGGAAAACCGATAACATGTTCCGGCGCTGGTCCTGGGAAATGAAGAACCTGTTAAAAGCGGGCGAGAATGAAGTGCGCATCCTTTTCCGCGCCCCGGTGCCATTTATCAAAGTCAGACAGGCCTCCAGACCGCTGATTGGCGGCGGAGATATTAAGGGCGGCCCGTACATGCGTAAAGCACCCTACCAGTGGGGCTGGGACTGGGGCCCCAAGCTGCCACCGATCGGGATTTGGAAAGACATCCGCCTGGAAGGCTATAGCCAGGCGAGTCTGGAGGATGTCCACATCCGCCAGGCCCATGCGGGCGGCAAAGTGACCGTCAGCGCGCAGGTCAATGTAAAAGAATGGAACCACACCGATTTGCGGGTGACCCTGAAGGTTACCTCACCGGACGGCGATGTGCAGACCGTCCAGGCTGAACCGAACCAGGTTGCCACCGGCTCTTTAATTTGCACTCTGCAATCGGTAATCAAAAACCCCGAAATCTGGTGGCCGAATGGGTTTGGGAAACAGCCGCTCTACCAGCTGGAAGTCAACCTGGAATCCGGGAAAATCATCCTGGACCAGCGCAGTTACCAGGTGGGCCTGCGAACGGTCAAGCTGCAACGGGAACCGGACCAGTGGGGCGAGTCATTCACATTCGTGGTCAACGGCGTGCCGATCTTTGTCAAAGGGGCGGATTGGATCCCGGCCGATGCGTTTCCGACCCGTATCAGCGATACATATATGGAACGCCTGATCGCGGATGCGGCTGCGGCCCATATGAATATGCTGCGGGTGTGGGGCGGTGGATTCTATGAAGAAGAACGCTTCTACGATCTGTGCGACCGGTATGGTATCCTGATCTGGCAGGATTTTATCTTTGCCTGCGGTATTTATCCGGAAGAGGATGCCTTTGCCGAGAACGTGCGAGTGGAGGCGCTGGAGAACATACGGCGCCTGCGGCATCGCGCCAGCCTGGCGCTGTGGTGCGGCAACAACGAAATGGAGCAGGGCTGGGTGGACTGGAAGTGGAATAACCCGAATGATCCTGCCGTCCAGAGCCTGAAAGCCGGCTACGACCGCATGTTCCATCACCTGCTGCCAGACGTGGTCGCAGCGGAGGACCCCGACCGGCCTTACTGGCCCAGTTCGGCCTCCTCGGGCATTCCCTTCAGCGATCCGAACGGCCAGCAGCGCGGCGACACGCATTATTGGGATGTCTGGCACGGGCGCAAGCCGTTCACAGCCTATCGCGAACAGTTCCCGCGCTTCATGAGCGAATTCGGCTTCCAGGCTCTGCCGCCCTATAAGACCGTTCAGATGTATGCCGAGCCAAAAGACCAGAATATGACCTCCTACGTAATGGAGCATCACCAGCGCTCCGGTTCAGGCAACGGCCTGATGGTCAGCCAGATGACTGACACCTTTCGCATGCCGAAAGATTTTGAGAGCCTGGTCTACCTGAGCATGGTGCTGCAAGCCGAAGGCATCCGCTATGGGGTGGAACACTGGCGCCGCCACCGCGAGCGCGTCAGCGGCACATTGATCTGGCAGTTGAACGACTGCTGGCCGGTGGCTTCCTGGTCGAGCATCGACTACTTCGGGCGCTGGAAGGCGCTGCATTACGCCGCCCGCAAGTTCTATGCACCGATCCTGCTGACGGTGGAAGACAAGGCCCAGCAGATGAATCTGTACGTCACCAACGACACCACCAAGGCCTGGACCGGCGAAGTGCACTGGAGTCTGGAAACGCTGGCAGGCGAGCGGCTCGACCAGGGCGTCGATAATGTATCGGCGCCGGCACTGGCTGCCACAGCCATCCGCAACCTGGATTTCAGCGGCAAGGTCCGGGATGAGAACTGCCGCCAGGTGGTATTCATCGCCGAACTTTGGAAGGGTAAAAAATTGCAGTCACGCAGCCTGGCAACGTTTGCCCCCAATAAGCACCTGGAACTGGCCGCGCCGCAGATGGAAACGAAGGCCTCCGTCACCGGCGGACAGCTGGCTATTCAATTGACGGCAAGCTGCCTGGCGCGCTTTGTGACTCTTGAACTGGAAGGCGTGGACGTAGTCTTTAGCGATAATTACTTCGATCTGCCTGCCGGACAGGCGCTGACCGTGACCTGCCCGCTGCCCACCGGCTGGACGCTCGAACAGGCCCGCAGCGCCATAAAGGTGCGTTCGCTGTATGATAGCTATTAGAAACCTGGAACCGATCCGAAACTGAGCAGGAGTTTTCATTTTGAGTGGATGCAGTGCCTTTGCCGCGCCCGCTCACTGCTTTATCGAAAAGGCACCATAGCCCTTCCGGATGGTTGTTATTTTTGTTAATTGCAGGATAATAAGGTTCATTACCAGTCCTTCCCTGTGGAGACCCTATGACAATCGATCAACCCACCTCATTGAATTGCCCCGCCTGTGGCGCGCCCCTGGAGGCAGACGGCACCAGCACGGTGGTGCGCTGCAAGTTCTGTGGCAACACTTCTATGCTGCCAGGCAGCCACATTGGCCAGACTGCGGGATTTTCGGCAGGTCTGGATGATATCCGTAAGTTGGCTGCAAGCGGGAACCTGGCCGAAGCCATCCGACGCTACTGCCAGGAATATGGGGTCGATGAGCAGGAAGCCCGCAACGCCATTGCGGCCATCCAGGGCGGGCGGCTGGCGACGGCAGCCGCTCCGGGTATGCGCGCTCCGGAGGAATTAACCAGGGCGCTGGAGGAAGTGCAAGCGAGGTTGAAGGCCGGGGATAAGATCGGTGCGATCAAAGTTTACCGGGAACATTACGATGTGGGCATGGAACGCGCCAAGTATGCCGTTGAACAGATCCAGGCCGGGCAGACGCTCCAGCCCGAAACGGGCTTCCAGGCGCTTAACCGAACCGCGACGACCTACGCAGCCCAACCGGCCCGTTCGAGCGGGAAGAGCGGCGGGATCTTTGCCGTGGTCGCTTTGCTCGTGATCGCAGGAATTGTCGGTTTTATCATCTATGCGTCGAGCGGCGGCTTTGGGAAACACTATGACCCGGAAACCCCGCTCGTCCTGGTCCCGTCCGGTAACGCTGCCGCGCCGCAAATTGCCGGGGTATTCTACAATGCCGACGCAGATACCCGTGCGATCGGCCTGATCGATCCTGCGACCAGCAAGCTGCTCTGGCAGGGAGCGAAGCTCTCGGGGGATGGGAATGCCGATGCGGTCGCCTCCGGCACGGACCTGATCTACGCCGCTAATGCCACCGATTTGCTGGCTTACCATAAAAGCGACGGCAGCCTGGCCTGGCAGGCGCAGATGCCCGACAAGTTGAACTATGGAGCTGCCACCCTGCTGGTAACGGCAGGGCGGGTGATCACGAACAACGCCGACCAGTCCATCCAGGCATACGATGCCGAGAGCGGCCACCAGGTTTGGAGCAAACGGTTGGCGGGCGATGACCGAACCCTGCGCTTGGTGGGTGCTTCGCTGGTAGTGTTGGATTATACCGACAGCAATAGCGATTACGGCCTGCTATTTCTCGACCCGGCCACTGGCACGCAGCAAAATGTAATCACCCCAACCTGCAATACCAATGACTCCACAGCCAATATTGATACCGACTCGGGAATCCTCTACGACCAGGCCGGGAACGCCCTGTATCTAGTCTATGATTCATACGGGTGCGTACAACGCTTGGATCTGGCCAGCGGAAAAACCGTTTGGGAAGCCGATAGTCAGAACGATTTCAGCTTTGCCGCGGATGGATTGCAATCCCTGATGACGGACTCGACCCTGTATTTCAGCAACGGGAACGACCTCATGGAGGTTGATAAACCCAGCGGGAATATGAAGGTGCTGCTGACCAACCCGGACTACGAGATCCTGCCGCTGGCTATGGCGGGCAACAATCTGATCGTACGCGCCCGCAAGACACGCGGGACAGAAACCTTCCAGTTGTGGGGCGTGAATGCCGCCACTGGAAGCCCGGTCTGGGTGGTGGACCTGACGGGCTCTTCCCCGATCGACCCGCCCAACCAGATGGCCGGCCTGATCGACAATACCGGCTCAGGCTGGACCTGGAAGCTGGCTTCCACCGGCCTGGTGGTGGCCACTTTTCAAGCCCAACCCAACCAGCTTGTCCTGGAAACTTTCAACCCGGCGACAGGTAGCAGTACAGGCAAGCAGGCCATTGCCTTGAAAAATGTTTCGGGTGATTTTTACGATATCCCGACGGTGCTGGGATGGCATGGCAATCTTGCTTATGTAGTGATTGATTCGAGCATTTACTCCCTGGATATTACGACAGGGCAGTTGAAGTCGATCTATTAGGCCAAAATTTAGGAGGAATTCGCATTTTGAGAGTGTGAGACTTAGCCGTGCGCTCTCAAAATGCGGTTCTTCGATAAATTTTGAGTAAAGATATAAAACAGATCGAGAGCGCAGAAATGGTAATGCGCTCTTTTGATTTTAGGGAAATCTCAATTCAGAATGGGGCTGTTCTTTTCTAGCTGGAGTAGGAAATCCTGCGGGGTCAACTGCAATAATATTTCCGTGCGGACGGCGCGCGGCAGTCGCTGGAGTTTTAAGTACTGCATGGCGTGCTTGCGGAACAGGATCAGGCCTTTATTGGAGCCGTAAAACGTTACGTTGCGCTCCAGGTGCTGGGAGACCATCTGGTGGATCATTTCCGGGGTGACCTGGGTCCGCTCGATGCGGGAAAAGATCCACGGGTTTCCGACCGCGGCGCGCCCAATCATGACTGCTTCGCAGCCAGTGTACTGCTTCATTCGGTCAATATCGGCGGGCGTTTTCACATCCCCGTTGCCAATGACCGGGATCTTCACGGCGGCTTTCACCTCGGCGATGGCATCCCAATCGGCCTCGCCACGGTAGCCCTGCTCTTTCGTGCGCCCGTGCACGGCCAGGGCGGCGCCGCCATTCTCTTCGACAATACGGGCAACCAAGAGATAGTTGCGCAGGTCTTCCCAGCCCAGGCGGATCTTGCCGGTCACCGGCACATTCAAAGCGGCAGTCAGCTTGTGGAAAATCCGGGCAATTTTAATGGGAGTACGCATCAGGCCCACGCCCGCACCCCTGGTAGCGACGGTTTTGGATGGACAGCCCATGTTGATATCGATGATATCGGGGGAAAGTTCCTGGATGCGCAAAGCGGCTTTCAGGATCTCATCCGGGTCATCCCCGTAGATCTGGAAGACCACCGGTCGCTCTGGTTCTTCGAAGGTGAACCTGGGCAATGTAACCTCATAGGCATGTGTGATTGCTTCCGCCCGGACGAATTCGGTATAGCTCATGGCTGAGCCCAGGGCGCTGCAAAGCGAACGAAACGGCCAATCCGAGTAGCCGTCCATGGGAGCCAGAATGGCATCCCCGTAGACGGGAACATTTCCCACCTGAAAGGTGGGCGCGGCAACAGGCGCGGGAGCGGTGGAAACGATGGGTTCCATTAGGTTTCCGGGGTGCAACGACTTTCCCATATAAGGATGATAAGGTCGTTACTTCGAGGCCGGTTATTTCTTCAGTTGATCTGCAAAAGTGTGCCAGAACTTGGTCACCTTGGGAGCGATCACGACCCGGCAGTAGCCCTGGAAAGGATTCTTCTTGAAGTATTCCTGGTGGTAATCTTCGGCGATATAAAATTGGTCGAACGGCGTTACTTCGGTGACAAGCGGGTGATTCCAAATTTTGGCTGCAGTAATTTCCTGAATGACTTCTTCGGCAATTTTCTTCTGTTCGTCATTATGATAAAAAATAGCCGAGCGATACTGCGTGCCAGCATCATTACCCTGGCGGTTGAGAGTGGTTGGGTCGTGGATGGTGAAAAATACTTTCAGCAGATCCTTGTAGGATAACACCTGCGGGTCAAATGTCACCTGGACCACTTCGGCGTGGCCGGTATTGCCGTCACAAACCTGTGCATAACTGGGGCTCTGGACATGCCCTCCGGAATAGCCGGACTCAACCAATTCGACCCCTTTCAGGTCGTCGAAGACGGCCTCCAGACACCAGAAACAGCCGCCTGCCAGCGTGGCAACGTCATTTTCTGTACCCATAAAAAACCTCCATTAAGCTGCATGGGTGCAGGGGCGCAGCGCTGCGCCCCTGCACTCCCCTATATCAATCACAAACCAAATCAAATGACCGGTTCGGGCGTTTTTTCTTCTGCCAGTGGAGCACGTCTCAGCACCACTTCGCCCTCGACAACTTCCACGAGAACGGTACAACCTTCACAGAAGGTGCCAGCCAACAAAGCGTCGGAAAGGGGATCCTCCACTTTTTGTTGGATTACCCGGCGCAGAGGCCGGGCGCCCATTTCCACATCGAAACCGGATTCGGCCAACAGATCCAGGGCGGCTTCGGTGGCGGTCAGGGTTACCTCGTGTTCGGCCAGGCGTTCCGTGACCTTGTTCAGTTCGAGCGATACGATCTGGCGGATGTCAACCTTGTTTAGCGAACGGAAGACGATCACACTGTCCAAACGGTTGATGAACTCAGGCCGGAAAACCTTCTTGAGCGACTCGGTCAATTTTTTGCGCATTTCTTCGTAAGTCTGGCGCTCTTCGGTCTTTTCGTCGCGCTTTAGCTGGAAGCCAAGCGAGGTCTGCCGCTTGATTTCCTCCGCGCCGACGTTGGTGGTCATCACGATGATTGCGTTACGGAAATCCACACTGCGGCCCTTGGCATCGGAGAGGTGGCCTTCTTCCATAATTTGCAGGAGCATATTGTGGACTTCCGGATGGGCCTTCTCGACCTCGTCGAAAACCACGATGGAATAAGGACGACGCCGCAAAGCTTCGGTCAATTGGCCGGCATCGTCATAGCCGATATATCCGGGAGGGGCGCCCACCAGGCGACTGGCGGTATGGCGTTCCATGAACTCAGACATGTCAAGCTGGATGAGGGCTTCCTCGCTGCCAAACATGAACTTGGCAAGCGCCTTGGTCAACTCGGTCTTGCCAACGCCGGTTGGGCCGAGGAACATGAACGAGCCAATCGGGCGCTTGGGGTCTTTGAGGCCCGCCCGGGCACGCCGCACTGCCTTTGCGATGGACTGGATGGCTTCCTTCTGCCCGATAATGACTTTCTCCAGTTCCTCTTCCATTTTGAGCAGGCGTTTCGACTCGGCCTCGGCGATCTGCATAACCGGTACACCAGTCCACATGGCCACCACTTCGGCGATATCCTCGCCGGTGACGACCGGGCTTTTGGCGCGTTCCCAACTGGATTTCATCTGCTTGAGCTGTTCGTTCAGGTCGGCTTCCTGGGCATCCCAGGTCAGAACATCATCAGGCTTGCCCTCTTCCTGGGCCAGGGCCCGGTTGGAGCGGACACGCTTGAGTTGCTTGTAGATCTCTTTAGCTGAAACGGTCGCCCCAGATTTGTACATGCGTACGCGCGAGGCAAACTCGTCGATCAAGTCGATGGCCTTATCAGGCAGGAACCGGTCCGAAACGTAACGGGCCGAAAGCTGAGCAGCGGCTTCAAGCGCCTCGTCCGAAATAACCAGGTGGTGGTGCTCCTCGTACATTTTGCGGATACCCTTGAGGATTTCAATAGTCTCTTCCACGGTGGGCTCATCCACAACGATTGGTTGGAAGCGGCGTTCAAGCGCCGCATCGGATTCGATATGTTTGCGGTACTCATCCAACGTGGTGGCGCCGATGCACTGTAATTCGCCACGCGAGAGGGCAGGTTTGAGAATGTTGGCGGCATCCACTGCCGAACCGGCCGAACCGGCACCCACCAGCATGTGGAATTCGTCAATAAACAGGATGGACTTGGTAGACTTAAGCTCGTCGATGACGCGTTTGAGGCGCTCCTCGAACTGGCCGCGGTACATGGTCCCGGCCACCAGCGAACCCACATCCAGTTTCAGGACGCGTTTATTCAACAGCGGCGCAGGCACATCGCCATCGACGATACGCTGGGCCAATCCCTCGACAATGGCGGTCTTGCCAACGCCCGGTTCCCCGATCAGGGCCGGATTGTTCTTGGTGCGGCGGGCCAGGATTTGGATGACGCGTTCGATCTCGGTCTGGCGACCAATTACCGGGTCCAGTTTGCCTTCCTCGGCCAGAGTAGTCAGATCAGAGGCCAGTTGGTCGACCAGCGGGGTTTTGGCTTCGGATTTTCCACCAGGTTTGGCTGTCTCAGGGACGGCTGCGCTGGTGCCGGTGCTCTCCTGCAGGACGCGGCGGGTCTGGCGGCGAATCTGGTCAGGCGTGATGCCCAGTTTTTTCAGAACCTCCATAGCTGCACCTTCCGAGCGTACCAGCCCAAGCAGCAAATGTTCCGTGCCGATGTAATGATGCCCCATCTTGTGGGCTTCATCGATGGCAAATTCCAGTACCTGTTGCGTATCCGGGCCAAGCTCGATCTTGCCGCTTTCGTAGGTGCTCCCCATGCTGCTGATGCGTTGGATCATCTCACGCACCCGCTCGATCTCCAGGCCGAGTTCGCGCAGGACGCGTCCGGCCACACCACCGTCTTCTTCCAACAACCCCAGGAGAAGATGCTCCGTACCAATAAGTCCTTGATGGGTGCGTTCGGCTTCCTGATGAGCCAGCGCCAGCACATGCCGGGCCCGCTGGGTAAAGCGTTCCATACTAGCCATATAAATCTCCTGTGGAGCGGGATATTAACCCGTTCTACCATTTGGACAAAAAGTGTCTGGATTGATTCTACCAAAAAGCGGGACAGATTTCGTATGAAATTGATTAGAGTTTAAAAAGGCGGCTTTTCTACACCTTTTGTCATAGCCTGTACCCCCCTTTTCAATGGTCAATATGATATCATAATGAGACAAATAAGGTAAATAATAATACTCACAATATTATTGTGAGATTAGTCATGCTTGACCGAACGGGCGGGCTGCTCAGCGGTTGTCGCCATCTCCGCCGATCTTGCCGCGTTCCATCCGTGAAAATAGCTTTTCCAGGTTATGCGTGGCTACATCATCCAGGGACAGGTCAAGCTCGGTGCAACACTGGGTCAGGTACCAGAGTACGTCGCCCAATTCGCCTTTGAGGGCTTCGCGTTCGGCTTCCCCGATAACGCCGCCTTTATCGCGAAAGATCTTCTTGATCTTGCCGGCGACTTCCCCGGCTTCGTTGGTCAGTCCGAGGGTGGGATAAATGACCGGGTGCCCGATGGACGGATACTTGGCGGTAGTGCGGGATTTGGATTGGTAGTCGGTGAAATTCATGGTTTCCTCTTACTCCTCCAGCAAATAAGCCAAAACCCACCGGGTGGTTGCCAGCAGGGCCTCGGTATGGGTACGCTCGTAGTTGTGGGATGCGTCCACACCGGGACCGATCAGTGCAATGGCCACATCCCCGCCGGCGGTCCAGAAGGCCTCTCCGTCCGAGCCGTAGTACGGGTAGATATCCACTTTGTAAGGGATGGCATGCTTCTCGGCCAGCGTACGCAGCCGGTCAGACATGTCATGGTGATAGGGCCCGTGGCTATCCTTGACGCACAGGGATGCGTGGAACTCGTCCGAGTTCTGGCCCTCGCCCACCGCTGCCATATCCACAACCAGCAATTCTTCCGCGTCCGCCGGGATTCCGGCTGCTGCGCCATGCCCAACTTCCTCGTAGTTGCTGATGAGCAAGGTAAATGTCCGGGCTGGCTTGAGACCGGCATCCGAGAGAGCCTTGACCGCCGTCACCAGCGCAGCGACACAGGCTTTATCATCCAGGTGACGCGAGCGCACGAATCCGGCATTCATTTCCACGCGCGGGTCAAATGCCACAAAGTCACCAACGCTGATGCCCAGTTCAAGCGTCTCTTTTTCGGAATAGGTGCGGGCATCCAGCCGGACTTCGAGCGTATCCGCATTACGTTTGGTCTCGCTCACCTCTGTAGCGAAGATATGAGTGGAAGCCTTGGTCAGCAGGATGGAGCCGCGCACAGAGCGCCCGAAGCGGGTGAAGACCGTGCAACCTTCGCCCTCGATGGCATTCCAGGCGAAGCCACCAAGCTGAGACAGTTTCAGCCGCCCGTTGGACTTGACCTCCTTGACCATGGCGCCGAGTGTATCTACATGGGCAGTCAGCGCGCGCGGGCAGTCGTCACGCTGGCCCATCCAGGTGGCCAGAAGCGCGCCTTTGCGTGTGCGGGAGAGCTTGAGCGCAGGAAACGCTTTGAGGGTTTGCTCGGTCAGGGCGATGGCCGGTTCGGCCAGCCCGGTGGGACTGGGAGTATTGAGCAGGTTGGATAGAAAGTCAAGCAGGAACTGGGTGTTGATTTCAGGCAGGGTGGGCATGGCAGACCTCTTTCCTAATGGCGCGCAAGAACTTCATAGATAGTCACATAATAGATTGATTTTATCGGTTTGAGTGTAGTCATATTCAACAAACTTGGATCGGGACCATATAACCGGAGTGTTTCTGATACAGGCTCAGTTCCGCAACCGGCTTTTGGTTGATCATAAACGATTGCAAAAACCTGGTCGAAGGGTCTGGCCTTATCCTTTTTGTAAAACACAGACAGCGGAATGCCGTGATTAAAGAAATAAAACCAATAGCGCGCGTCGAAGCATCCGCTAATTGCCACATAACTGTTTGGTGATATATGTGGCAGGATGGCAAGTGTGACTTCTTCAGCAACCGGATCCTCTCCCCATTGGTTGATCTTGGCAGTATGGGCATAAGAAATTGCATTGATCGCCATGCCGGAAATGATGATCATGGGAACAGCCATGGCCACTATGTTTCTTATTGAACGAGAACGAATCCATAAAAAAGAAGAAACCAACCCCGCAGAACTCCAAATCGCAAGCAGCGGGACGATCCATAACCAGATACGTGTGACCGAATCAGGACGTTGTATCAGTAAAAGGAGGCTGAGCGCAAGGATAAAGGCCAACTGGGTGGGCACTTTGAATTTGTTGTTCTTCTTGATCCATACCAGTGACAGGATCAGTCCTATTACGATGATCACCGGCCACACCGGCGGTAAATATCGCTGCCATTCAGTCACGAGCGAGTCAAACCTGGCCGGGAAGATCTGGAACCACTCGGCAAAATTAAGCGGGTGCAGTGTGTTGTTTTGGTGATAAATATTTACGGCGTTGGGAGATAGAAGGATCGGGGAGTAGAAGAAAACGGTCAGCCCGGTGGTCAACATGGCTGAAAAAATCAGGTATTCGATCCAGTTTCCACGGCTGTATTGTTGTGGATCTAAAACAAAAATCGAAAGAAACAGCCAGACATATACAACACCCAGCGGGTAAACCATGATCGGCACGGCGTAAAAACCGAGCGCGCCAAATAAACTTAGCAGGCACCACCCGAAAAGGTTTTTGCTGCGTATTAGATAACCGGCCATGATAAAACTCAACAGGGTCATCAGCACCGTCAGGGTATACCCACGGGCGCTGACTGATCTGATGATAAAGTCGGGCAGGGCGGCCAGCATGCCGGCAGCCAGGTAGCCAACTGTTTTATTGTACAACATCCGGCCAAGCAAGTAAGCGCATAAAATGATCAGCAAGCCAGCCAGGAAAGCCGGTATACGGATTTGCCAGGCCTGATCTCCGAGCAACAAGTAAACGATCCGTACTAGAATGGTATTAAGGACATGATTGTTGGGAGCACTGTAGTCACTAATGATCTTGAGAAATGGATAGCGAGCAAACTGGGTAAAAGTGTAGGCTTCGTCATATTCAATTGGACGGTTGAGCAGCAGGAGGCGCGGGATCAGGCCAAGGATGAAGATCGCCACCAATAAAAGGCTTTCCTTCCAATTCAAACGGATCGCACTAAAATCGCGATATAGTTTTTTGCAATCTGTCATCCCCCTGCGTAGAACATGCGCGATATACAGGAGGCAGCGTTCCGCCATGCTGGAAAACACCAGCATTCCAATCCCTGCCAATAAAAAAAATAGGCCAGCGATCAGAACCGGTGGAAGTAAAGTCGCAAATAATGCAGGTGTAAAGGATTGATAATTACCATCCGGGGAGAGGTGGTCTCCAATGGATTTGAGAAAACCATACGGCGATAAGAAAATTCCGAATAAAGTGATGGCAATAAGAAATAATCCGACCGAGAAAAAAATTCTGGTCCCTTTTATCGAACGAGTTTGCATGCCTGTTTTCTTTTCCTAAAGATGATTCTCGAAATTATACTGTAAGTTGGTCACAGACATGTTAGAATATATGTGCTATGAGAACAATCCGAGCTTCTGAAGTAGGCACCTATCTTTACTGCGCACGGGCGTGGTGGTACCGCCAGCAAGGGATTGAATCCGCAAACCAGGCCGAAATGATATCAGGCACGGAGCTGCACCGCCAGCATGGGCGGACGGTGATCGCCTCCGGGCTGACACGCGTACTGGCGATCATCTTGCTGCTGGTGGCGCTGGCGCTGTTGGTAGCCTATTGTACGGCCAGGTTTATTTAGATTTAGGAGGTAACCATGCCCGTGTTGAACAAAATTGCTTTCTTCCAGAACCGGCGGGATGAAGTTCCCAACCAGGCACTGGCGCAGGAATTGGCCCGCACGCGCAATCCAGCCGATATCCGGGAAATTGCCGAAGGCTTGTGGAACAAACAAGCCAACATCCAGAGCGATTGTCTCAAAGTGCTTTATGAACTCGGCTATCTTGCGCCGGAATTGATCGCTGATTATGTAGGTGATTTTATAAAACTCCTCAAGCACAAAAACAATCGCATGGTCTGGGGTGGGATGATCGCCCTTTCGACGGTGGCGGATTTAAAAGCCGCCGAAATTTTCCCGCATATCGAGGAGATCATTCATATAATGGAAAGCGGCTCTGTCATCACCATGGATAATGGCATCAAAGTCCTGGCACTGGTGGCCTCCCAAAAAGACGAGTATCGCAAATCCATCTTTCCGATCCTGCTTGACCATCTCAGGATCTGCCGTCTGAAGGAAGTGCCCCAACACGCCGAAAAGAGCCTGCCAGCCATCACGGCGGGTAATAAATCTGATTTCATCCAGGTGCTCGAACAGCGTCTCGAAGATATGAGCGTCTCCCAGGCAGCGCGGTTGAAGAAAATTATCAAAACTGCAGAAAAGCGCTGACGATAGGATGCGAATTAAACCCTGTCAAGAATTTCTGATTGCTTACAGCTGATTTCTGATCCCTCCCATGTTCATTGCCGGCCTGCTCATTTTACTGGTTGCTTTCCTGCTGTTCTTTATTTCAGGACGGCAGCGGCGCGCCACTGGCCTGCCCAGCGGACGGGTCATTTACACAGACACACGCGCCTGGGGAAAAGTCGAGAAGCCTCTCTTCGATAAAGACCTCGGCCTGACCGGTAAGCCGGATTACCTGATCGAACAACACGGGAAAATCATCCCGGTGGAGGTGAAAACCGGGCGAACCCCGGAATCACCCTATGACAGCCATATTTTCCAGGTGGCGGTGTACTGTCTTTTGGTCCAAAGGATGTATGGGAAACGCCCCTCCTATGGTATCATCCACTACCCCGGCCGCGACTTTGCCGTTGATTACACGCCGGACCTGGAGAATGCGCTGCTGGATTTATTGGCGGAAATGCGGATCCATGAGCAACGCAGCGAGGTGGTGCGCTCCCACGAGGATGAGCAACGCTGCCGGCGCTGTGGATTCCGCGAGGTTTGTGACCAGAGACTGGCGTGAAGGTGTGCCAACTGGACAATACAATTCCTTTCAGGTATTATTGCTGGGCTTGTGGTTTTTATCATTAATAACCCATCCGGAAATTTAAGGGAGTTTGCATTTTGAGCGCCTGCACTCAAAATACAGTTCATCCATGTTTTTCGAATGGATACTAAAAAATAAATTGAGATTTGCGGTTATGGGTACGAGATGGGGATGCGGGCAGATATCGGCTTGCCAGCATCCCCACAACTTCTCTTTAAGTGAATCCCATGGACCAATTTAATTTATGGCGTAGAGGTATGGTATGGACTTGGTTGAAAGCCTGCTAAAAGAATTAACGGAAACCCACGGCGTGCCTGGATATGAATCTCCTATCCGGGCAGTTGTGCGTAAATACATGCAACCTTTGGGGGAGCTCAGCCAGGATAAGATCGGCAGCGTCATCTGCGAAAAGAAAGGCACGACTGAAATCCCGCGCGTGATGCTGGCCGGCCATATGGATGAAATCGGTTTCATGGTGAAGCAGATCACCAAGGAAGGATTCGTCAAATTTCTACCACTGGGCGGATGGTTCGACCAGGTGCTGCTTGGCCAGCGTGTCTTGATCAAGACAGGCAAGGGCGATGTAACCGGGGTGATCGGGGCCAAACCTCCGCACTTACTGTCGGCTGAGGAACGTGCGAAGGTGGTGATGCGCAGGGATATGTACATCGACGTCGGCGCGACGAGCGAGTCAGATGTACGGGCTGCCGGTGTACAGGTGGGGGATGCGATCGTTCCGCGCGCCGATTTCCAGATCCTGGCAAACGGCAAGTCCTACCTGTCCAAAGCCTTCGATGACCGGGTAGGCGTGGCGCTGATGGTTTCGGCGTTGCAGGCCCTGAAAGACCGCCCGCATCCGAATAACATTTACGCCACAGCCACGGTGATGGAAGAAGTAGGGACGCGCGGAGCGAACACTAGCGTGGAAGCCGTCAATCCGGACGTGGCAATTGTCCTTGAAGCAGATATTGCCGGGGATGTGCCCGGGATAAAGCCGGAAGAATCATCCATCAAGCTGGGCGGTGGACCGACGGTGGTTGTCTATGATGCCCGCATGATCCCGAACCTGAAACTGCGCGACCTGGTATTGGAATGTGGCAAGGCCAGCGGGGTAAATGTACAATTATCCACTATAGAGGGCGGAGCTACCGATGGCAGTGCGATCCATCTTTACAAAACCGGTGTACCGACCGTGGTGATTTGTGTTCCTGCGCGGCATATTCATTCTCACAGCTCCATCATTCATCGCAATGATTATGATGACGCCGTGAAGTTGTTGGTTGAATTGATCACCCGTTTGGATAAGAAACAAGTCGAAGAATTAACCGTGTAGCAGCCGGATTAAAGGAAGATTTAAGGGTAAACTACGCTGCGACAGCAAGCCTTTCCCTGCAATTTTATTCAGCTTGTGCACTGGCATCTTGAAGCATAATTTTTGGACAGGTTTTTAGTAACATCTCAATAAAAAGGGGAACGGGTTGTGTGCGGGCAGCGGAGCTGCCCGCACACAACCCACCCTCCTCTACTTATTGAGAAGATACGGTTTTTTTCTCGTGGAGATGAAATGGCTGACCTTGTAAAACAGATTACAAACGATCTGCAAAAGAAAATTGAATCTTATGAGCCGAAGATGGGGATCGCCGACGTTGGCACGGTGCAGGAGGCAGGGGATGGGATTGCGCGCGCCTCCGGCCTGGCAAACGTCAGGTCACAGGAATTGGTCCAGTTTGCCAATGGTGTTATGGGGATCGCTTTCAACCTGGAAAGTGATACTGTCGGCATTATCATCATGGGTGACTACTCCGAGATCGCCGAAGGAATGGGCGTGCGCGCAACTGGCCGGATCGCCTCGGTGCCGGTGGGGGATGGGTTGATCGGGCGTGTCGTCAATGCTCTGGGCGAACCGGTGGATGGCATGGGGCCCGTCAAGTTCTCGAAATACCGCCCGATCGAACGGATCGCGGCAGGCGTGGTGGAACGCAAGGATGTGGATACCCCGGTCCAGACAGGCATCAAGGCCATCGATTCGATGATCCCGATCGGGCGCGGCCAGCGCGAACTGATCATCGGCGATCGCCAGACCGGTAAGACAGCCATCGCGATTGATACCATCATCAACCAGCAGGGTAAAGACCTGATCTGCATTTACGTTGCCATCGGGCAGAAGAAAGCCGCGGTTGCCCGGACGGTCGGCATCTTGGAACAGACCGGGGCCATGGCACACACGATTGTGGTGATCGCGGCGGCGGATGAGTTGGCTGCGTTGCAATATATTGCCCCATATGCCGGGTGTGCCATGGGCGAAGAGTTTATGGAAACCGGAAGGGATGCCCTGGTTATTTATGATGACCTTTCGAAGCATGCCTGGGCCTATCGCCAGGTTTCCCTGCTCCTACGCCGCCCACCGGGACGGGAGGCTTACCCGGGGGATATCTTCTACCTGCATTCGCGCCTGTTGGAACGCGCCTCCCGCCTGGCGAACAAGTATGTGCTGGTTAAGCAGGATTTCAAGAACGAGTTAGCGGTTGAAACAGATAGCCTGTCCGGTAAGGTCTTTGGTGGGCCAATGGCCAAAAAGGATGCCGAGGAGGCCTGCAAGGCATTGGAAAACCCTGCTGATTGTAAAGTGGTCAAACTGGCCGGTTCGGGCGGCTCGTTGACAGCACTGCCGATCATCGAAACCCTGCTCGGCGATGTCTCGGCGTATATTCCGACCAACGTCATCTCCATCACCGATGGCCAGATTTACCTGGTCAATAACCTGTTTAATGCCGGCATCCGCCCGGCGGTGGATGTAGGTATTTCCGTCAGCCGTGTCGGTGGCGATGCACAGACCAAAGCCATGAAACAGGTCGCCGGGAAATTGCGCCTGGATATGGCCGCCTACCGGGAACTGGCCGCTTTTGCCCTGATGAGCTCCGACCTGGATAAATCCACGCAGGCACAATTGACGCGCGGCCAGCGTATGCAGGAGATTCTTAAACAGCCTCAGTATGACCCCATGCCGCTGGAGAATCAGGTGATGGTTATCTTCGCCGGGACGAATGGATATGCCGATAGCGTTCCTTTGGATCGCATGAAGAGATGGGAGAGTGACCTGATTCGCAACTTGATGATTTCTGCGCCTGAAGTCGGGAAGGACATTGTTGAGAAGAAGCTGATCTCCCCCGAGACAGAAAAAAAATTACGCGCCGCACTGGAAGCCTTCCAGAGTTCCTGGCAATAGCCTGATGGGAAAACGGAAATAACATGGCGTCAGCCCGCGAAATGCGGCTGCGAATCCGCAGCATCAAAAATATCTCACAGGTAACGCGTGCCTTGGAAGCTGTCAGCGCGAGCAAGGTCCGTAAGGCGGTGGCAGCAGTCACTGCGACGCGCTCTTATGCCACCAAGGCCTGGCAGGTGTTGACACATATTGCCCGGCAACCGGGACGAGCCACCCTGCACCCGCTGCTGGCGCGCAGGGCGCAGATCCATAATGTGCTCGTTGTGGTTATCAGCGGCGACCGCGGCCTGGCAGGCGCGTACAATTCCAATGTGATCCGTTTCGTCATCCAGCATTTTAATCGTGGCGAAACGCCGGTGCGTTATATTGCGGTAGGGCGCAAAGGGCGCGATATGCTATTGCGGCGCCACAAGCAGGTTGTGGCCGAATTCGCCGGCCTGCCGGCTGCTCCGTCCTTCGCGGATGTTTCTGCAATCGGCCACATGGCTGTGGATGATTTTCTTAAAGGCGAAGCGGATGAAGTCTACCTGGCCTATACCAATTTTATTAATATGGGCAGGCAGGAGCCGGTGATTAAGAAATTGCTCCCGCTGGAAGTTGGTGACGAGACTGGCCTGGTGCAGGACAATGCACATCCGCATTTGTCAGCTGCATATATTTATGAACCCAGTGAGGAAGAACTCCTGGATGAGATCATCCCCCGTTTCACGGCTTTGCAGGTGTACCAGGCAATTCTTGAATCGCTGGCCTCGGAGCATGCCGCTCGTATGGTTGCCATGAGCAATGCTACCGAAAATGCGGTTGAATTGGTATCACACCTGGAACTGGAATATAACAAGGCGCGCCAACAGACAATTACCAGTGACCTTTTGGATATTGCTGGTGGAGCTGAAGCATTAGCCAAGATTACGGTGCAGGAATAAATTTCGGAGGTAGTGAATGGCAAGAGAAATTGGCCGTGTAATTCAGATCCAAGGCAGCGTGGTGGATGTAGAGTTCCCTGCCGGCGAGCTCCCAAATGTGTTCGAGGCGCTCGAAATTCCACGCGAAAGCGGCGGGAATCTGGTATTGGAAGTGGAAAAACACCTGGGCTTGAACCGGGTGCGCTGTGTCTCAATGGATACAACGGACGGTTTGAAGCGTGGTTTACCTGCCACGGCCACCGGGTCGCCGATCATGGTGCCGGTAGGTCCAGCTACCCTGGGCCGCATTTTCAATGTTCTGGGTATTCCGGTGGATCAAAAGGGCGCCGTTACAGCCGACCAGTGCTACCCCATTCATCGTCCGGCGCCGCTCTTCTCTGAACAATCTACGCGCACCGAGGTTTTTGAAACTGGAATTAAAGTTATTGACTTGATCGCACCTTTTACCAAGGGCGGCAAGACCGGTATCTTTGGCGGAGCGGGTGTAGGCAAAACCATTATCATCCAGGAACTCATTCGCTCGGTGGCGACCGTCCACCAGGGCAATTCGGTCTTTGCCGGGGTGGGAGAGCGCAGCCGTGAAGGCACGCAACTCTACCGGGAAATGCTCGAATCGGGCGTGATGAAGGATACGGTGATGGTTTTCGGCCAGATGAATGAGCCGCCGGGCGTGCGTCTGCGCGTCGCGCTTACGGCGCTTTCGATGGCCGAGTACTTCCGTGACCAGGGCCGGGATGTGCTGCTATTCATTGATAACATCTTCCGCTTCACCATGTCCGGATCGGAAGTGTCGGCGCTGCTTGGGCGCATGCCCTCGGCAGTGGGTTACCAGCCGACGCTGGCGACAGAGATGGGTGAATTGCAGGAACGCATCACCTCCACCCGGCATGGGTCAATTACCTCGATGCAGGCCGTGTATGTGCCGGCGGATGACTATTCTGACCCGGCGCCAGTGGCAACCTTTACACACCTGGATGCCACCATTGCATTGGAACGGTCCATTGCCGAAAAGGGTATTTATCCGGCGGTGGATCCATTAGCCTCCACCAGCCGTATCCTCGATCCGAATATCGTCGGAGCGGATCATTACAACACCACGCGCGAATGCCAGCAGATCCTGCAGCGTTTCAAGGATTTGCAGGATATCATCGCCATCCTCGGTATCGATGAACTGAGCGAGGATGATAAACTGGTTGTTTCACGGGCCCGCAAGATCGAGCGATTTTTCTCCCAGCCGTTCTTTGTTGCTGAAATTTTCACCGGGACACCCGGTAAATACGTCCCAATCAAGGAGACCGTGCGCGGTTTCCGCGAAATCCTGGATGGGAAATGCGATGATTTGCCTGAACAGGCTTTTATGATGGCCGGGACGATCGATGATGTGCGCGAAAAATCAGAAAAACTCGCCAGGAACGTGTAATTTCAAGTAAAGGATTAAGGAATGCCCATCCGTTGCGAAATCGTTTCACAAGACCGGACCGTCTTCCAGGGGCTGGCAGATATGGTCGTGCTTCCCGGCACAGACGGGGAGATGGGCATTTTACCGCACCATGCGCCCCTCCTGACAACGTTGAAATACGGTATCATAAAAGTGCGCTCACACGGAGTAGAAACCTTTTATACAGTAGCCGGTGGAATTGCCGAAATTCAACCTGACGTTATTACCATCCTGGCAGATGCAGCAGAGAATATCGAAGAAATTGATATTGCGCGTGCCCAGGCTGCTCGCAAACGCGCCGAGGAAAGCCTGGCGAAAGGCGTTCCGGCGGGCTCGGATAATTATTTGCTGATAGAAGCCGCTTTGCGCAAATCCAATTTGCGGCTGGATGCGGTCAGGCGCTACCGACACGGACCCGCCAGGCCGGCCCGTATCCCCGACGAATCGAGATAACATGGCCTTATTTCCTTCTTTTTCAAAAGATCTTGGAATTGACCTTGGAACCATCCAGACCCGCATTGCCGATTCAACGGGCATCCTAGTGGATGAGCCGACAGTGGTGGCCATTGTTATTGAAGAGCAAAAAATGGTCGAATTCGGCAAAGCAGCCGGGGATATGTCGGGCCGGGTGCAGTCTGAGACCCTCGAGGTGGCGCACCCATTGCAGAATGGGGTGGTCGCCGATTACGAGATCACGGAAGCGCTGTTACACTACCTGCTGCAGCACGTCAGCGGACCAATGCGCTTTTTTCGCCCGCGCGTGATGATCAGTGTTCCCTATGGCGTTACCAGCGTAGAATCGCGGGCCGTCCATGAGGCAGTACTTCAGGCAGGCAGCCGGGATGCTTACCTTATCCAGCAGCCCCTGGCTGCGGCGCTGGGAGTGGATTTACCAATCGGTTCACCTTCTGGGAACATGGTTATTTGCCTGGGCGGGGGTTGCACTCAGGTGGCCGTTATCTCGATGTATGGCATCGTCGCCGCCGAAACCATGCGCTCGGGTGGCCTCCTGCTGGATGAAGCAATTGTCACGTACGTGCGAAGAAAATACGGGGTTATCATCGGTCCGGCCACGGCAGAACAGTTGAAGATTCGTATCGGTGCGGCTGTTCCGCAAGATAAAGAAGATAGCCTGGAAGTACAGGGGCAAGATCAGGTTAGCGGCCTGCCACGCCCGGCTACCCTGACCACCAGCGAAGTGGTTGAGGCGCTCCAGGAACCCCTCAAGCATGTGATCGAGACCTGCCGGCGTGTTCTTGAGAAGACCCCGCCTGAGCTGGTTTCGGATATTATTGACCGGGGCGTGGCGCTATGTGGAGGCGGAGCACTGCTGCGTGGGATCGATAAATTGCTCACGAAAGCGCTCGGAATACCAGCCTACCTGGTGGACAACCCGACAACGTGCGTGGTGGAGGGGGCTGCCAAGGCGCTGGGGATGTACACGATCCTCAAGCGCAATCTGCCGCCAGTATAAATAATTGACCGGGCTTTGTCCCGGTTTTTTATTAAAATTGTCCAGAGCAGGCTTTTGTGAACCACGCTCCAATTCGCAAAGGTTTTGCATCCATGAACCCTGACTTGGGCGCGCCAAAGCGATATTTCCCGATCAAGAACCTGTACCGGGTAGCCAGCCTGGTGGCCTTTTTCTGCCTGCTCGGCTGCTCCGTTGTGGTATTCTTGGAAGGTTTATCTGTCACATACCCGGCCTATCAAAAGCATGGCCCGGTTATGATCGAGGATTTGCTGACGGTACCCGGCCTGGTCGCGATTGCCCTTTTTTTAGCAGGCCTGGCAGCCGGCTGGTGGGCATTTCTGAACTGGAATAAAGGCGTGGTTGTTTATGAGCATGGTTTCGCCTTACACGATCGCAAAGGATCCCGGCCCTGGCGCTGGGAGGAGATTGTTTCGTTGACGGGAGCAGTTACCCGGCCGCTTTCGAATGGTATTTCAACAGACGCAGGGCATGTCTTTACCCTGATCAACCGCCAGAAACAACAATTGGTATTGAACAACGTAATCTACAGGGTGGAAGAACTGGCGCTACTCATCCAGGATGCCACTACCCCCAGCCTGTATGATCAAGCCAGACAGCAATTTAATGCCGGGCAGCGGCTTGTTTTTGGACCGGTGGTTATCAGTAAGGCCGGGATGGCAGTCAGCAGGAAAACATATTCCTGGGATGCAGTCCGGCAGGTTTCGATCCGGCGGGGTATTTTGAGGGTGTCAAAAAAAGACGGAAACTGTTTAAGTGAGGCCACTGTCCCGGTCTCTATTATCCCCAACCTGAATGTGCTGCTCAATATTATTAATCAAGTGGTTGGACTGAAGACCGGATAATCTTTAGTGTCTACCTAAAAACTCAAAATGCGGTACTTCGTTAATTTTCGGATTGATAATTAGAGGATGATCATTTCCCCAATTCGAACATTGTCAATTCCGGCGGACAGAGGAAGCGAATGCGTGGCAGCGTGCCTCCGGCCATGCCAATGCCGCGACTTACGTAAAGGGTGGTTGATTTGATATTGTATGGTCCCATTTCGTATTTCTTCCCGAAAGCCGTATCAGTAAATAATGCCCCATACAGAGGAAGACGAACTTGTCCGCCATGGGTATGCCCCGAAAGATAAAGATCCACGCCCCCTGATGCAGCAGTGCCGATTATTTCGGATGTATGATAAAGCAAGATGCGGTATGTGTTTGTTGGGAGACTATTTAGGAGGGTTTTAAGACCTGTTCATCCGGGCCACTGGAACGGCCCATTGTCACGCCAATGAAATAAATGGTTCCGCCGGGCAGGGAGAGCGGCAGAATTTCGTTATTGAGTACACGGATATTGGCCAGCCCATCGAAAAGTATGGACATGGTAGCCGGAGGATCTACATTTCCATTCACGGCATAAACGCCATAAGGGGCATGTAACTGGGCGAGTATCTGGCGCGTTTCATGCAGCGTGAGCGGGTCGTTCGTATAACTTGAATTGGTGTAATCGCCGGTCAGAACGATGATGTCCGGATGGAGGGAATCAGTCTGGGCAAGCATATCCCGCTCTCTTTGCGTGATGCGTTCGATATGCAAGTCGGAAATTTGCAGGATACGTAAAGGGCGGTTGGGTAGAAAAGCCGGAGCTTGGACAGGCAGGTCGGTAACCGTGAGACGGAAGGGCTCGATGTAGAATCCATCCAGTTCGAATGCAAACAGGGCCGCCTGCAAGAACACTAATATTGCCAATATGGTGATGGCATGGAGTTTCAAAGGCTTTCTTTGGAGCAGGAAAAAAGCCGGGATGAAGAAAATCCAGCGCAGGCCTGAAATCAGCAAAAGGGACGGGCCGACTTGTCCGTAGGAACGTTGCAGGATTGGTAAAGCGGCCAGCAAACCCCAGTCGACAAGAAAACAGAACAGGGCGGCTATCTCAATGGCTCGCCAGGCAGGCTGGAGTTCCGGACGGGCGCGACGGCCCAGCCGAACAAGGAAAATGCCAACGATCAGGGCCAGGAAAAAGTCGAGCGCAATGAGCACTTTGGAAGATAGAGACGGTTTCTGGAACCGGCTCAGCTCCTTGGAGTTGGCCGTTTCGCGGAGGAGATGAATTTCACCAATTCCGCTACGACCGATGGGATCAGCAGCAGCGGCAGGACGATTTCCCATTGCTGCCAGCCGAGCGGGATGGTATTGAAAACATTGTTCAACCCGGGAATATAAACCACGCCCAACAGCAGAGCCATGGATGAAAGGAAGGCCAGGTTCATGTTGCGATTATTGAAAACGCCGATTTTCAGCAGGGGGTAGCGCTCCGAGCGGGAGGTATAGGCTCGGAATAGCTCGGAAGCCGACAGGGTCACAAAGGCCATTGTTTCGGCTGCTTCGATGTGTGCCGGGAACCATTTCAAACCGATGAAATAGGCTGCCAATGAAACGGAAGTGATCGCAATGGTTTGGGTGAGAATGCCCACCTGCATGAACCGGTTGATGATGGGTTCCTTGGGCGGTCGCGGCGGCTGGGACATGATATCCGGATCACCTTTCTCAGTTCCGAGCGCCAGTGCCGGCGCGCCATCAGTAACCAGGTTCAGCCAGAGCAATTGGATGGCCGTTAGTGGCGAGTTTTTCGTGAGGAGCGTGCCGAGAAAGATGATCAGGATCTCAGCGATGTTGCAGGAGAGCAGGTAGTAGACGAATTTGCGGATGTTGCTGTAGATGACGCGGCCCTGGTCAACCGCGTCGACGATACTGACATAGTTGTCATCGGTCAATACCATGTCGGCGGTTTCCTTGGCAACGTCGGTACCGGTAATGCCCATGGCCACGCCGATATTGGCGCGCTTGATGGCAGGGGCATCGTTGACGCCGTCGCCGGTCATGGCGACCACATCGCCATTGGCCTGAAGGGCATCTACGATGCGCATCTTGTGCTCGGGGGAGACGCGCGCGAAGACATCCACATGCTTGATCTCGGTTTTCAGGAGGTCATCGCTCATCCTGTCCAGGTCAGCACCGGTCAGAACCGCGTGACCGGGTTGCAAAAGCCCGATTTCCAGGGCAACTGCCCGGGCGGTGTTGGGATAGTCACCGGTAATCATGATCGTGCGGATGCCGGCGTGTGCGGCCCTTTCCATGGCTTGTTTGACTTCAACCCGGGGTGGATCAATCATCCCGACCAATCCGACGAAGACCAGGTCTTTTTCCAAAACATTTACTGCAACGGAATCGGCCCGTGGGGCCTCTTCAACCACCCGGTAAGCCAGGCCCAGCACGCGCAGGGCTGCCTCGGTCATGCTGTTGTTGGCGTCCCGGATGCGTTGTTTGGCGGCATCGTCTATCGGCACGCTTATGTCATCCACCGTCTGATAGGAAGAGCACAGATCCAGGATCATGTCCGGTGCGCCCTTGACGGCGATCACATCCCAACCTCGTAATTTGAAATCCTTGAATGGAGAGACATCTTTTGGATCAGGCTCATAGATATCATGGATGGTGGTCATGCGCTTGCGTTCCGAGTCAAAAGGAACCTCGTCAAGACGCGGGTAGGCGTTGGTTAAATCTACATGGTAAGCATTAGCCTTAACAGCTGCGATCAGCAGGGAACCTTCGGTCGGGTCGCCCACGATCCGGTAGGATAGCTCATCCCCCTCGACCGCTTCAAGCTGCGAGTCATTATTGAGTGCGCCCACCCACAGAGCGGTCTCGACGCCCGGGTATTTGTGCAGATCGATGGTTTTGCCATCCACCTGGAATTCACCCTGCCGGGAATATCCCGAACCGGTTACCGTGATGAACTGCCCATCCACCCAGACACGCGTGACAGTCATTTCATTCTGAGTGAGAGTGCCGGTTTTATCGGAGCAAATGACAGTGGCCGAACCGAGTGTCTCCACTGAGGAGAGCCGGCGAATCAAGGCATGCCGAAGGATCATCTCGCGCATCCCCAGCGCCAGGCTGATGGTTACCACGGCCGGCAGGCCTTCCGGTACGGCTGCGATGGCCAGGCTGACTGCAACGATGAAGAAATTAACCAGCTCGGTTTTCGCCGATTTCAGGTACACCAGGAGGCCGCCGCCGGCCGCCGTCAACAATCCGAGGTTGGTATTTTCAAGCACCGCAACAATAAAGACGATCGCGCAGACGATCAGCGCGCCCCAGCCAAGCGTCTTGCCAAGCTGGTCCAGGCGTTTCTGGAGCGGCGTTTCTTCCTGATCCACGCCTTCGAGCATCCTGGCGATCAGGCCCAACTGCGAGCGCATGCCGGTTCCGATCACCACTCCATGCCCGCGCCCGTAGGTGACCATGGTTCCCATGAAGGTGGTATTCTTGCGGTCTCCCAGCGGGATGTTTTTTTCCAGGATCATCGCGGCGTTTTTCTGGACCGGATGGCTTTCACCGGTCAGGGCGGCTTCATCCACCTGGAGATTGAACGCTTCCATCAGGCGAATGTCTGCCGGAACATGGTTGCCAGCCTCCAGGTAAACGATGTCACCCGGTACCAGGTCGCGCGAAGATACCGTGACATGATGCCCATCCCGCAGGACGCGTGCCTCAGGCGCAGCCAGTTTCTTCAAGGCTGCCAGGGCCTGCTCGGCGCGCTTTTCCTGGATGATGCCCAGGATGGCATTCAGAATAACGATGGCCAGGATTGCAGTTGCGTCCACCCATTCCCCCAGCAATGCAGAAACAACCGAAGCCACGATCAGCAACATGACAATAAAATTGTTGAACTGTTCCCAGAGCAGTTTCAGAAAACCCGGGCGAGGCGCCTCAGTTAATCGATTAAGGCCATATTGGGCCTGCCGTTGGGCCACTTCCGCGCCGGTCAGCCCATTTCCGCGCACTTTAAAATGTTCAAGCACTTCTTCGGTTGTAAGGGCATGCCAGGCCTCGTTCTGGCGCGGTGCAGGCACTGCGTTATTCTGAATAGCGGATTTTTTCATCAGGTGTGTTTTCCTCCGGATGGAGGCGGTTTTTACCGGGAATGTTCAGGCCTTTTCGATTTCGATACAGGTGCCCGGGGGGATAACGGTGTCTTTGGGGACAACCACGATGCCATCCTGAACGGTCCAGTTTTCGGTAACGAGATCGGTGCCGAGCGGGAAGGGCCGGATAACCACATCCGCGCCGATGCGGGCATTCTTATCGATGATGGCGCCTTCGATATGGCAGTTGGGGCCGATGCCGATCGGCGGCTGGCCAGGCTGCTCGGAGGAGTAGTAGTCTGCCCCCATGATGACGCTATCCTTGATGACCGTACCGGAGGAGATGACGCTCCGCACGCCGATAACCGAGTGGGTGATCTCGGCTTTCTGGATGCGGCAGCCTTCCGCCAGGAGCACATCTTTCAGCAGGCTATCTTCCACCGTGGAGCCAGGCAGGAGGCGGGAGTGTGTATAAATCGGATTCTTCGTATCGTAAAAATTGAAGGCAGGTTTGGCAGTTGCCAGGTCCAGGTTGGTTTCGTAGAAGGCGCGGATGGTTCCAATGTCCCGCCAGTATCCGTCAAAATCAAAACCACAGACGGTATAATTCTTGATGGCATACGGGATAATATCTCCACCGAAATCATCAAAACCGGGATTATTGGTCAGCAGGTCGATCAAGGCTTCCGTTTTGAAAAGATAGATGCCCATCGAGCAGAGAAAGGGACGCTGCTCGTCGGCGCGACTGACGAAACTAGACAAGACTTCCGGGTCGGTGGGTTTTTCGACAAAATCGGTGATACAGCCTTCCTGGTTGCGTTTAAGGATACCCAGGCTCGAAGCGTCGGCACGCCTGACTGGCTGGACGGCAACCGTAATATCGGCATCGTGCTCCCAGTGGAATTTAGCCATCGGGCCGTAATCCATCCGATACAGGTGATCGCCGGCCAGGACAAGCACGTATTTGCTGCGGGCAGCCCGCAACTGGAATAGCTGCTTACGAACGGCGTCGGCATTGCCCTGGTACCAGTCGGTTGATTCGGGGGTTTGCTCGGCCGCCAGGATCTCCACAAAACCGGTGTGGAAGGTGTCGAAGTTGTATGTCTGGGTGATGTGACGATGGAGCGAGTGCGAATTGAACTGTGTCAGTACATCAATCCGATAAATGCCGGAGTTGATGCAGTTACTGATGGGGATATCAATCAGCCGGTATTTTCCGGCAATCGGAACAGCCGGCTTCGAGCGGAGTTTATTCAATGGATAGAGGCGTGAACCGCGCCCTCCAGCAAGGATGAGGGCCAAGATATCATTCATGCCAGGCATAGGGTTTCCTCCGGTTTATTTAATTGAAATGGCTTATGTCTATCCAAAAATTATGGAAGAATTTCTCCTAAATCTTTGGATAAATCTTCTGACAGGCTCCCCTATTTTATCGCATCTGTCCCCCCAAAAGCTTGTCAGACAATTGCAGTTCTCTTTATTTAGATCGAAAACTTTAGAACAACTGCATGTTGTGATTGCGCGGCGAAGCCGCGCGATCACAACATGCAAACTCCGCCCCCATTTTCTAAAAGGTTCTTGGAAATAAAAATCGCAAGACCACCTGGATGGCGGTCTCGCGAAAATGGGAGAGTCCCCGGCAAAGGGACTTTTTATTGATATAATGCCGAAGGTGGGAATTGAACCCACAATCCCGTAAGGGAACACGAGTTTGAGTCGTGCGCGTCTGCCAGTTCCGCCACTCCGGCTAACGCCCCAGATTTTACCACAATTAAAAAAAGGGTTAATCATGAAATTAGGAATTATCGGCTTCCCTCAATCCGGCAAGACTACCATCTTCAATGCCCTGACACGCGGCAACGCACCCACCACTGCCTCGGCAGGAAGGATCGAAATCCATACTGCAGTGGTGGATGTACCTGATCCGCGCGTGGATAAGCTCTCGGCCATGTTCAATCCGAGGAAAACCATCTATGCCAAAGTGACCTATGCCGATATTGCCGGGTTGGACAGCGGGGCGGCCAAATCCGGGTTGGCTGGCGCACTGCTGAACCAGTTGGCGCAAATGGAAGGCCTGATCCATGTTGTGCGCTGCTTTGCGGATGATAATGTACCGCTCCTTTCCGGCAGTCTGGACCCGGCCCGTGACATTGCCTCGATGAATGGCGAACTTCTGCTTAACGACCTGATCGCGGTAGAGCGCAAATTGGAAAAGCTGGTGGAAGAACGTAAAAAAGGCGGCACGGATAAGATATTGAATGAGCGTCAGACAGTGCTTTTCACCCGCCTGCACGAAGTCCTTTCCGCCGATAAACCCCTGCGAGGGGTGGAGATTTCAGAAGAAGAGGAGAAATTCCTTTCCGGATTTGGGTTGCTGACGCGTAAACCCATTCTGGTGTTGCTGAATCTGGGCGAGGGACAGGCAGCCCCGGATATCCAGACGGACGCGCCGGTGGTGGCTTTGCAGGGCAAACTGGAAATGGAAATTGCCCAACTCCCGCCCGACGATGCGGCGGTATTTATGTCAGAATACGGCATCACGGAATTGTCGCTCAACCGCATGATCAGCATTTCCTATGACCTGCTCGACCAGCAATCCTTTTTCACCGTGGGCGAGGACGAGGTGCGCGCCTGGACAACCCGGCGTCATGCCACGGCGGTTGCAGCGGCCGGAGAAATCCACACGGACCTGGCGCATGGTTTTGTGCGGGCCGAGGTGGTGGCATACCAGGATTTGATCGATCTGGGCGGGATGAACGAAGCCAAGGGTAAGGGCAAGCTACGCCTGGAGGGCAAGGATTATATCGTCAAAGATGGCGATATTGTGCATATCCGTTCGAGCCTGTAATGTTTTTACGGTTCGTATTCCCCGGCTTCATCCTCCACGGTTGAAACCGGTTCTTCTTCCGGCTTTTGGTCAAGCATTTGCATGGACTGAGCCACCACCTTGGAGTAATATTTGGTCTCGCCGCTTTCATCATCGAACTTGTCGGTTTTCAAGCGGCCCTCGAGATATACCAGGCTGCCTTTGTGCAGATATTGCTGGCAAATTTCGCCCAGCCTTTCCCAGGCTTCGATTTTGAACCATTCGGTGCCTTCCCTGGCTTCTCCTTCGCCAGATTTCCAGTGGTTGCTGACCGCCAGGCTGAAACAGGCAACATATTTTCCGGTGGGCGTAAAGCGGTTTTCGGGATCCTGGCCGAGACGGCCGATCAATTGGACACGGTTTAAAGCAGGCATTCGATATGCTCTTTTCCCTGAAGGATTGGCGAAAAACTGCAAAAGAATTTAACACAAAGGGCACAAAGTAAACGACGCTTGAGAGGATGAATATTTTCCTTTAAACTGTCTGAACGACCTTAGTGTTTGGATCTTTTTTACAGAAGAATTATTAATTTTTTTAGTGTAGCGGAAAAAAGAAAAATGTCAAGCATTATGAAAGGCTAATCTTATGCAAACTGTAACAACCCTGGCTGAATTACGGGCGGCGCGCAGCCGCCTGCCGGGACCCGTTGGTTTTGTGCCCACCATGGGCTATTTGCACGCCGGTCACATTTCCCTGGCGCAGCTCGCCCACTCTGAATGCGCCAGCGTGGTTGCGAGCATCTTCGTCAACCCGACCCAGTTCGGGCCGAACGAAGACCTGGCAAAATACCCGCGTGACCTGCAGCACGACCTGGCATTGCTGGAAGCCGCCGGTGTGGAGCTGGTCTGGACGCCCACGCCGGAGGAAATGTACCAGCCCGGGTTCCAGACCTGGGTCAGCGTGGAGGCCCTGACGCGCCGGCTGGAGGGGGAAGCCCGCCCAACGCACTTCAAGGGCGTGACAACCGTCGTCGCCAAGCTGTTCAACGCGGTCGGGCCGGATAAAGCCTATTTTGGTCAGAAGGACGCCCAGCAGGCCGCCGTCATCCGGCAAATGGTAAAGGATCTGAACTTCCCCCTTGAGATCGTGGTCTGCCCGATCGTGCGCGAAGCGGATGGCCTGGCCATGTCGAGCCGGAATGTCTATCTTAACTCCCAGGAACGCCAGGCCGCCACGGTGCTCTTCCGTTCGCTCAGCGAGGCCAAACAGGCTTATGATTCCGGCGAGCGCCAGGCCGAAAGTTTGCGCGCTCGCGTGCGTGCAACCGTCGCCAGCGAGCCGCTGGCGCGCCTGCAATATATCTCCTGTGCGGATTACGATACACTGGAGGAGCTGGAAACGGTCAGCAGAAAGGCGCTGCTTTCGATGGCAGTCTATTTTGGGAAAACCCGCCTGATCGACAATCTTGTGATCGGATAAACAAGAACCCGGTTTTTCAAAAGAACCGGGTTCTATTCATTTTTGGGGCGATTAGCCTTTCAATCCAGACCAGATGATACCGGGCAAATAACGCCACTTGGGATCGATGGTGATCTCCGCAACCTTGCGCGCCGTAACGTGGGCGGTCTTGTTGGTGACGAACCAGGGCGGTTTGGGCAGGAAGACCAGGTCGCCGTGCAGCCAGGAGCGCGGGAAGGGGTAGAATGGTGCGCGCATGACCGTCCGTTCGGGCCTCTCGAACATGAAGGAATTACCAACGATGCCAAATCCGCTCTGAATGTTATCCGTCGTGGAACCGGGGAAAGCGCCCCAGGTGGCCTGGACAAGCATGAAAGCGGAGGCGTTCCAGATGTTAACGCCAATCGCGCCATAGTGTAAATCGGTCAGGGCCAACTCAAAATCCGCTCCAAGTTGTTTCGCGGTCTTCGGGTGGATGAGGATGGTCAAGCCCAGCGTGCCATACAGCTTCTCGTTGCAAAACCGTACCGCGTTATGCAAAAATTCGGTGGTATCCCGGCCGGGCAGGTTGACCTGGGCGAGCACCGGGCTAAATAATTCCTTCTGGAAGCAGAGTTCCGCCTCGGCGCCGGGGTCCAGGTCAACGATCAAGGTGCGCGGCACGTCTCCATTGAATAATTCAGCCTCGGGATGGGCTCTAACGGCTTCCTGCTGGCGGTCAGCCGTGCCAGGGTAATAGCAGGTACGATCAGGGAGGTCCTGCATCAACTTGCGCAGCGCATCCAGAAACTCATCATGCTGCTCCCAGGTTTTAGAGAGCACTAGGACCTGGGATGCCACACAATTGCAGCCGGCGTTTTGCAGCTTCATCGTGGCCACGTTCTCAGCCTGGTAGCGGATATCGGCTTTGCTCCATTTGCCCGGTACGATGATCGTGGGGGTCACACCGCCCAATTCGCCTGTAAAAGGCTTTTTAAGCAACGGCTGGTTCAGGCGCTTACGCTCTTCGCCTTCCGGGCCGCTGCCGAACAAGATGGCTTGGTAGGTGTGCAGACCGCCGGTCATGTGGATCTCTTCCACGCCGGGGTGATTTACCAGGTAACTTCCTACATCCCCGCCGCCATAGGCGAAGCGCAGGTAGCCGGCCTGGATGAAGGGCGCAAAAATGCCTTCGAAGACCGGCCCGAGATAATCGTTGATCGGGCTCATTTTCAAGATTACCACGTGGCCCAGACCATACAGTCGATGAAGCATATCGCGCGGTGGGATGCCGGCCACATTACCGGCACCCAGGATCAGGGCCACTTTGCCGGGTGGTTTTTCCTGCTTATAGAAAGCTGCCATTTTTTCGGTCAGATTGGCATGGGTGACGCCGGGTTGCATCCAGACTTCGGCCGTAATGCCATTGAACATTAATTTATCAAGGAGGCTGTTGGGAAAAACCCGGGCGGCCACCTGGCCATTGCGGAGAGTGTGGATTTTCCCGGGCAGGAGTATCTGGCCTTGTTCAAGCGCGCGCAGGCTGTCGATGTAGCCGTTGATCCCCTCGGCCAGCGTCCAGGGTCCGCCGGTCCATTCCTCACCGGCTTCCGGGGCCAACAACTGCATCTGTTTTCCTTTTACGGAGGCTTCCACCCAGGCCTGGCTCTTTTCTGACAGCCTTCGGAGGGTTTCTTCCAACAGGCCCAGCTTTTTCGGGATGGACAGGCAAGCCCATTCATGCTTGTGGTCTTGTAGTTCTTGTATGGATTGATTCAGTTTGACGGTATCCATTAAATCCTTTCCGTTCTCCGAAACCTACACTAACCTACCCATTGGTAGATTGATGTTCGGTTCCTGCTTCGACGAGAACTGCCTGGTAACCAGGACTTATCATCTCTCCACAGGCGTATCTTTCCGGGGAACTCCCGGTAGCTAATTGTTCAAGATTAAGCGCGGCATTCAAGTCGCGGTCGAGCATTAGTCCGCAATGCTCACAGATGTACTCACGCGTACCCAAGTCCAGTGTTGCCTGGATGTGCCCACACTGCGAACAGCGCTTTGAGGAAGGGTAAAATCGGTTGGCCAGGATGATCTGACAGCCATACCACTGGCCTTTGTATGCCATCTGCCGCCGGAATTCATAGAATCCCACATCCTCGATCGCTTGTGCCAGATGATGATTTTTCACCATCCCGCTCACATGCAGGTCTTCCAGCATTACCGCTGACTTGGTTCTTGCCAGCCGGCTGGTAACCTGATGCAAAGCATCCTTACGAACATTGGCGACGCGCAGGTGCGCCCTGGCCAGCTGCATGACCGCCTTCTCCCGGTTGGCGCTTCCCTTTTTTCGCCGGGAGACCACCCGCTGTAAGCGCTTGATCTTGCCCAGGTCTCTTTTGAGGGCATGCGGGTTCTCGATCCTGGTCCCATCGCTGATCGTAGCCAGCGCCAGGATGCCCAGATCCACCCCCACTACCGGCTGATAGCTGGCTTTCGGGTCGGGTATCTCCCTTTCCACCTGGACCAACACAAACCAATGTCCGGCATGCTCACTTACGGTGGCACTCAAGATGTGAACACCCTCCACCGGCAGATAACCGCGCTCTTTCAGCCGCAAGCGTCCCAGGCGAGGCAGTTGGATGGCCTTATCGAAGATATGAACGGCGCCCGTCAACCGGAATTCACCCAGCCCGTGCTTCTTAGACTTGAATTTCGGAAAACCTGCCTGGATCTTTTTACCGGTTTTCTTTTCCTTCACCCGCCGGAAGAAGTTGGCATACGCCTGATCCAGGTTGCGAAGGGCTTCCTGGGGGGCGCACTTGGATACTTCTAACATCCAGGATAGTTCACCTTGCTTCAGCACATTCAGCTCCCGGTGCAGGTCGATCGCACTTGGAACCTTTTCCCCCTTTCGATAGGCTTCCATCTTGCGAGCCACACCCCAATTGTAGGCCCAGCGCGCTGTCCCAGCATGACGGGCGCAGGCTGTCTTTTGAACATTATTCAGGTCCAGTTCGGTCTTGAAGGCACGCAAGATCTTCATAGAACAATTGTACTACAATTGGCATGGTTGGAAGACCCGAATGAGTAGATTTAATCAGATTTTGGCTAACTGTATCGAACCCCTTCTACAACACTTTCAGGTTGGAATTGTTGCGATATGCCAACATGATATTGACAATGCCTCTTTACAGACAGCCTTCCGCAGGTTCACTTAACCCTCTATTCAAAAATTATAGAAGGTCACAATTTGAGAGTGCCTGCACTCTCAAATTGCGACCTTCTCCTGAATTTTGGATAAGCTCTTCACCACAGCTACCTGTAGAAACCTTCGGGAGGGTTGGGTAAACTGATTTAATAGACTTGCCAGTGCAGGACGCTCTCCAGGGAGCGCTTCTCGATGGTAGGCCATTCGACGGGCACCCCGATCGGCACCAGGGCCAGCAGGCGTTTCCCTTTGGGAATGTACAGGAGCGTTTTAAATTGCTCTTCGTACGGCAAGGAATCCCCTTCCACCCAACAGGAGCCGTAGCCCAGGGCAGTGCTGGCAACCAGCATGTTCTGGATGGCGGCGGAGCCATCTTCCAGGCTCCAGCGCGAGTATGGATCGATCACCACGACGATAATCGCGCCGGCCTTTCTCATCCATTTTCCAACCACGGTAAGCTGTTCGATCATCGCCTGGTCCGTGACCACGATGAAGTCCCAGGGCTGGCGATTGCTTCCGGATGCAGCCAGCCGGCCGGCATCCACAATTTTCTCCAGGTGTTCGCGCGGGATGATCTCGCCGGTGAACTGCCGGACGCTGCGGCGTTTTTGAATGGCTTCGAATGTTTCCATGAGGCTCCTTTATTTGCGACTTTCCCTGAGCTTCTTTCTACGATGAGGCAAGGGCTCGCCACCACCGGCAGGTAGAATCGCTTCATCTTCCGCTGCTACCCAGATAAAGAATGATTTTGAATTGCTCTCCTGATAGGCTTTCGCCCGGTACCGCCGGACGTGGAATCCGCAACTGATCAAGAGTTGCTCAAAATCTTTGCTTGTCTCAGACGACCAGACGGCCAAACTCCCGTGTTTGCGAAGCGCGCGCTGGCAGGCCAGGATTCCATCCGGACCGTATAAACGTTGATTCCCCGCATCGGTCATCGCCCGCGGGCCATTATCGACATCCAGCAGGATTGCATCGAACTTGCGGATGGATTGCGAGATAAGAGGATAGATATCGCCGGTAATGACACGCGTGCGTTTGTCGCCGAGCGGCTGGCCGTTGAGCTGGCTGAGGTACTCTCGATTCCAGTCGATGACAGAGGGCAACAGTTCACTCACCACTACCGTGGCATCCGGACCCAGCATATCCAGAGACTGGCGTAAGGTATAGCCCATGCCCATGCCACCAATCAGAACGCAGGCCGCCTGGCGGCCGGTTAGATGTGCGCAACCCAGGCGCGCCAATTCCTGTTCCGACTCATGCTGGCGGCTATTCATTAATTCCTGACCGTTGATCTTTATTAAGAAATCATGGTCATGCTGAAAAAGCTCCATCTCGCCGCCATCCGGAGTCCGGGCAGTTGCTAATTTTATTTGCGGTTTCATATAATTTGCCTGTTGGAATGGCAAGTGGCAACCATGTATTTGCCCAGCCCATGCCCTCGCGCAGAAGATTCCATGATCACCTGGTCAGCATGGCCCAGACCATGGCTGGCGAATGGCCGTTTGCGCGCACCATTCGCACCCAGAGCAGTACCATATATTCCAGGGGCAGCGCCTGCTCCAGGCCGCCCACATCCAGAGCCTGCCAGCCCAATTGCGTGATCAATCCTCCCACGCTTTCCTTTGCGGCAGCATCCTGGCCGCAATACATCATGACCGGCCTGACGTTGTACTTTGGAAAAACATTGTTCTCGAGATCCTCGAACCCATAAATATTAAAGGCTTTGATCACCCGGGTTTCTGGAACCTGCGCCTGGATCACCTGTGCCCCGGATTGGCTACCGTTCAGGCCATGCGTAAGGTTGGGGCCGACCGGATTGGTGCAATCGATCAGAATCTTGCCACGCAGCTGCTCTACCACTGGCTGGAGGGCTGCCTGAGTGGACTGGAACGGAATGGCAAGAAAAACCACCTCGGCCGTCTGAATGGCTTCCTGTGGAACAGCTATTTTGAGATTGGGGTTCCTGGCCAGTGCTTTCTGGACACTCTTCGATTTTGCGTCGGCCGCGGCGAGGGTCACCGCATGGCCGAGTCGCTCCAACTGATCTGCCAGAGGGGCTCCGACTTTACCATAGCCGATGAAAGCGATCTGCATAATTCACCTATCCCAAGGAGACTGATGGATTTAAAGCGTGAGACACGCATTTGCGGAAAGCCAGAAAAGGCTTTCCCGAATTTCACTTCTTGATTGCCAGGCACGATTATCCCACACGGAACCGCTCAAATCATCGCCACCATATAAAACTTGTCCAAAAATTACGCCACGAAATTGAGCTACCGCGATCAATGCCGCGCTTTCCATTTCTACGGTAAGGCAACCATCTGCTTTTCTTTTGGCTATTTTGTTTGGTGTTTTGCGATAGGGTGCATCGGTTGTCCATGTTTTACCGGTCCGGTAAGGGACCCCTCGTGTGTTAAGCACTCCGGCCAAAGAATTCACCGCCCCTTCATTTGCAATAACCTCCCTACTTGGTGGAAGGTAATGGTATGAGACTCCTTCGTCACGGATTGCACAGGAAACCACTATGAGGCTGCCGACTGGAATATCTTTTTCGAGAACCCCGCAGCCTCCACAGGCAATGAATTTCCGGCAACCCAGTGCAATTACTTCTTCAAGCAAACCAGCCGCCATGGGTGCACCTACACCCGGATGAAAGAAGGCCAGGCGCTGGTTTTGGTATGAAATCTCATAGATGGGGTGGTGTCCATCTTCCCATGGATTTTCAACAATAATCCTGGCATTGCATTCGCTAATTACCTTATCAATCACTTCTTTGAAAAAACAAATTACGCAATGTTCAGGCACGTCCCGAGGTTTAAGCACTTTAGAAGGTTCTATCAACGCATCAGGGGCTGGATCATATTCAAGGATAGGATGGGTCATGGGTAAACTCTTCAATCATTTTATCTGGACACAACCGGTTGTTGCGGCGCCTAAATCAAAGACGTTACGAAAGCACAGTCGAAAAAATGCCAATATCTTCATCAAAGGTGGATAACTTCCAGGTCAGGCCAATGCCGGGCCAAACGCTCGGCTGCCAGGCGGCGGTGGCAATGTTCAGCTGTGGATTCACTGCAAAGCAGGCAACTTGTGGCGGATTCAAAAATGGAACGATCCATTTCTGCCGGAATGCTTCTTTCATCCAAAAGTGCTTCGTAGCGAGTTGAATAGCGTATCCAATCCCCATCCTTGCGATATTCTTTCATCATTTCCTCGGTAGGAGCCAGAACCGGCAGGTATAAATATATGCACTTCCCTGCCAGTTCGTGCAGAAAATAAGGCAGGTCCTCCTGGCGGGCAAAACCGGAGAGCTGGCCTTGCGGATGGATGCGAATATCGATTAATTGCTGGACGCCATGCTCACGCAACAGGCTGAAAAACTGTTGGGCGCTTTTCTGCGTAAAGCCGATCGTATAAATTTTCATATACGGAGGGGAGAAATTGTTGCTGTAAAAAGGGCATTTTCATTTCGCCGGCAACCAATCAACGGAAACCGATCAGGGAGCTGCCATTAAAAGAATTCCATCCCTGGTTTGAAAGAAAATACTATTGAAACAGGATTGGATTTTCAATAATTTTCTAGATCTGCTCGAAGCGGTCGACCGGGACGACGAATAGCGTAGCGCGCTTGCCATCCTCAGAGGCCGGGGTGCAGTTCTGGCGCAGGACTTTGATGGCGGCATCCACTTGTTCAGCTTCCAGGCCAATCAGCAAGGTGGTCATGCCGCGCCGCAACAGGCCCCCGGTGGAGGCGACGCGTGTAACGCGGAAATCGGCCGAGGTGAGGCCCTGGGTGACGGGGTCGGCATCGGAATCGCGCACGATGGCAAGGATAAGTTTCATGGCTAGATCTCCTCGTAGCGTTCCACGGGTATGGCAAAAACGGTGGCTCCGCCAACCGTAACCGGCACCGGAGTGGGTAACGGTAGGGGTGTGCCTTCCATCGGGACGGCCAGGTATTCAATGCGCTGGCGACAGGATTTCCGCAGGGCTGCCAGGGCTTCTTCCTCCATGCCCTCCGGCAGGCCGATGAAGAGGGTGGCGTTACGCCGGCCCAGGAAGCCGCCGGTGCTGGCCAGATGAATGACCGGCACCTCCAGCAAGGCCAGGGCGCGCTCGGCTACATCCACGTCCTGTTCCTGGACGATGGCAGTCATCAGATAACGGATCGGGAGATGTTCCATAAAGCCTCCGTTTGGGCGAAAATGGGCGGACACACGGGTTCGCCCCTGTTTAATCTATCGAGACGACCGCATCGGTCGGGTCATCCAGGGCGAGGGTCTGGCCATCCGGGAAGACGACCACGGTCTTTTCGGCCTGGCGCGTGACCGTCAGGCCTCTATATTTTACCGTAACTGGCCACGGAAATGGGTTCTTTCCGGTCAGTGTCAGGCGTGTGGATGACTGGATGGTAATTCCAAGCGTCTCGAGAAACAGACCGAGCGGTGCGAACCCCTGGAGTGGGTTGCGCTCCCCGAGCCCTTCCCCGCTCTCGGCGTGATAAGCCTGGAAGAAAGCGTGCTGTTTTTTTAGATTCTGGATGACGGCAGACATCAGCCGGGCAGTCAGGCGGGCGGCATCGGTTTTCAGCCCGTAGGCTAACAATCCCTGTCCGATGAGCGCATTCCAGGGCAGATGCACGGCCTGGCATGTGGAATCGATTGTCCGCTCTGCTGCCGTGGTACGGGTTTTGGGTAAGTCAGATGGGCAGGTGGATATGCCAAAAGGTTTCCAGAAGCGCTGTGCGGCAAACAGCGACCGGCTGGTGAGGGCCTGCTGACGCAGTGGGGCAGGGATGCCGGCCCAGAGTGGCAGGAACAGGCTGATATCTTCGCTGGCGAAATCCATTACCCGGATGGAAACCTGGTCACGCGGCTCCAGGCCGAAGATTTCAATTCGCTCCAGGCGGGTATAGACCTGGCGGCTGGTGGCTACTGCCAGGCTGGCACCCCATTGGAAATCCATCCGCTCCAGGCATTCCGAGCGGGGTGCGGCATCTTCCAGGCCGTGCAAGGTAATCTCCGGGCGGCGGGTGGCCTCGCCGATTAATTTGATCCGAACCAGCAGGCGCACGGGCCCCTGGAAAGATTGGGCCAGGGCAAGTTCCCCGGCGTCGATTTGCCTGCCCAGGTTTTTCCCAGCGGGGCTGCGATGGGTGGCGCGGTCGCGGTTGTGGTAGAGAACGGCCGAGTCATCCCAGCAGGCTTCCGTCAGGAGGCGCAGTTGCGCGGCCTTTGATTCCAGGCGCTCTCGTTCCTGGGATTGGCCGAGCGCCCCGGCGATGTACGCTTGGGAAAGGATTTCCCGGTAAAGCATGGCCGAGAGCGCCGGGTTTTCTGTGGCGGAAATGGCCGCACCTTGCCCACCAGCCTGCCATAAGGTAAAGGCCGGGTTATCCTCCAGACCGGTTTGGAGCGGGTGGTCCCATTCCGGGAAGCCATCCTGGTCGCGGTCGCGGGCGGCATCGAACCAGCATTGGATGAAAGCCTGCAACCCGGGCTGGGCTGCGCGCAGGAAATCCATGTCGAGCGTGCGCTGGTAGGTCTGCCAGGCCAGGCTCGCAAGCAACGGCGCGGCAAGCCAGCGTCCCCGCTGACCGGCCAGGCCGGGTTTCCAATCTACGAAACCATCTGGTGCTTGTACGGCCAGGAAGTTACGCACCAGACCGGCAGCCAGTTGTGGTGCGCCGGGCAGCAGAGAGGCCAGGTAGGCGGCTTCCAGGGGCGGCTGTCCGTTCCAAAGTGGGGAATAATCCGTGCCATCCCCGCGTGGCGAATAGCCCTGGTCTGGCTGACAAGTCACCACAAAGCTCGGGTGAGGCAGATATTGATTGGGGCCAAAGAACAGGCTGAAAGCAGCTTTCTGGCTGAGGGCCAGGGCGGCATCCCAATCCGGATCACCGGTGAGAATATCGACGGTCTGGGCCATATTGACCCGTTCGATGTGGTCGAGTTCGGCCTCCCAGGAACGGGCGGCCGTGTGGCGGGCCAGGTCAAGCGATTCAGATGGGCTGGCCAGGGCAGCCTGGGCCCAGCTGAGACAGCGCGAGCCGGCCGGATCAAGCGCCAGGTCGAGCGCCAGGGAAGGGTAGGGGCCGGGTCCAAGCTGGGGACCGCCGGTAAGGAAAATGACCGGAGCGAGATCGGATGTACGCCCGGCCAGGACGTTGACCGATTGCATTGGTAAGGGAGCCAGGTTCTGCCCCATATCCAGCGGAACAAGCTGCCCGCACAGTTCGAGCAGCAGCGTTACCGGTTCAGCAGTGTGGTTCGTGACCGTGAAGCGCCCGGCTGTGGAATGAGAATCGGGACACCAATATTCGGCCAGGACATCCAGGCCGGGGAAGGGAGAGAATTCAAGCAGGAGAAAGTTGGGATAGAAACGCCGCAAGCATACCGGACGGGAAAAAAGGGCCGGGTCGGTGACTGCCTGGGTGCCCAGACTGAAGCGTGGATAGATGCGCATCAGGCGGGCGCGCAAACCATAGGTGGTGTGCAGGGCCAGGGCGGGCGGGGTTCCGCCGCCGGTTTCCAGCTCCCAAATCTGATCATTCAGGTAATCCGGGCTGCACAGGCGGAAATCGGCTGTCAGGGTCAGTGCCAGCGGGTCACCGGGGGCAAGATTCCAATCGCGCATAGTTACAGTATACGGGGGTTTGTGTTGAAGGTCAAAGGTTTTGTGCTAGAATGCTTTATTATGCCGAATCCTGAAGACCCGCGTGAAAAGTTTCGCCGGCTGGTGGACTCTGAAGCCGATACACAGGCCGATCTACCCGCACAGCCATTAGACGCGGGGAAGAACACACCGGTGGTCCGCCATCCGGCCATCGATGAAAACGGTATGCCGCTGCCGCGTAGGGTGGAAGAGATTGACATGGGCGCGACACGCGTTTCACCGTCTGCGTTTAGCCCCACCCCCACCAGACCAATCCGCCGGCCAGCCGCGCCCCAGAAGACTAAAAAACCCGGCCGGGGATCGTTCGACTGGTCCAAAACGGGTGGCTGTTTGCTGCGGGGAATGATCGTGCTGGTTTTCATTGTAGTCGCGGTGGGCCTGGTTCTGGTGGCGGCCGGTATTTATGAGTATTACTCGATCGCCGCCGGCCTGCCCAGTGTCACCGATTTGCAACAACGCGCCTCCCAGTTCGAAACCACCCGCATCCTCGACCGCAATGGGGATGTCTTATATGAAATCCTTGATCCGCAAGCCGGGCGGCGTACATACATTCCTTTAAGTCAGATCTCCCCGACCCTGGTGGCAGCGACCATCGCCACCGAAGACAAGGATTTCTACACACACGGCGGGTTCGATCCACTTGCCATTGTGCGGGCCTTCTGGCAAAATTTAAAAAGCGGAGAAACAGTCTCGGGGGCATCGACGATTACCCAACAACTGGCGCGCGCCTTGCTGTTGACGCCCGAGCAGCGCAGCCAGCAGACCTACTTGCGCAAGGTGCGCGAGGCCATCCTGGCGACCGAAATTGAACGCCGTTACAGTAAGGATGAGATTCTCGAACTGTATCTGAACGAAATCTATTATGGCAACCTGGCCTATGGGGTGGAAGCGGCCGCCGAAACCTATTTCAATACGAGCGCCAGCCAACTAACTGTGGGCCAGGCGGCTTTCCTGGCGGGCTTGCCGCAGGCGCCCTCGGTCTATGATATCTATTCTAACCGGGATGCCACGATGGCTCGCTTCCAGACCGTGGTGATGGCGATGCTGACGGTTAGCACACAATATCAATGCATTTACGTGAGCAACGCCTCCCAAAAGGTGTGCGTGGATGGCAGTGTGGCGGCCAACGCCATCCAGGAGATCCAGAACCAGACCTTCAGCCCGCCAACCGAGAACATGCGTTACCCGCATTGGGTTGAGTACATCCGCGGCCTGTTGGAATCCCGCTACGACCCACAGACGATCTATCGCTCCGGCTTTAACGTGTATACCACGCTCGATCCGGCCATGCAGGATTCCGCCCAGCAAATCGTAACGAATCAGGTCAACGCGCTAGCCAATAAACACGTCACCGATGGAGCGCTGGTGGCCATCAAGCCTTCCACCGGGGAAATCCTAGCAATGGTAGGCTCGCCGGATTTCTATAATGATGCCAATGCCGGGCAAATCAATATGGCGGTTAGTCCGACCCGGCAGCCGGGCAGTTCCATAAAACCATTCACCTACCTGGCAGCTTTCGAAAAAGGCTGGACCCCGGCCACATTGATCTGGGATGTGCCCTCCGAATTCCCGCCTTCCGGGCTGCCCAACGACCCGAACCCGAAATACGTACCGACCGATTTTGACCTCAAGTACCGAGGCCCGGTCACTGTTCGAACGGCGATCGCAAATTCGCTTAATATACCGGCGGTCAAGACGCTGAATTTCGTTGGCGTCTACGGTGATACCGGTTTGATTGCCATGGCCAAACGCCTGGGCATCACCAGCCTGACCCGCAATGATTATGGACTTTCCCTTACCCTTGGGGGCGGCGAAGTGAGCCTGCTGGAGATGACAGGTGGATATGCAGTCATTGCCAATAGCGGGATCAAAATTCCGCCTGTGGCCATCTTGAAAATCGTGGATTTCAAAGGGGACGTGGTCTACCAGTACAAGCCGCCGGCCGGGGAACAGGTGCTGCGCCCCGAGCATACTTTCCTGATGTCTTCCATTATGTCGGATACCCAGGCGCGCATCCCAACCTACGGGACGAACTCGGTCCTGAACCTGCCGTTCCAGGTGGCGGTCAAGACCGGCACTTCGAACGACTCGCGCGATAACTGGACGATCGGCTTCACTCCAGACCTGGCGGTAGGGGTGTGGGTGGGGAATGCTGACTATACCCCCATGCTTAATACCACTGGCGTGACCGGCGCCGGACCCATCTGGGCGCAGTTCATGACCTATGCGATCAACTATCTGACTGGTGGCAACCCGACGCCTTTCAGCATGCCGGCCGGGATCGTGCAGCGCACCATCTGTACCGTCTCGGGCACCCAGCCCTCCAAGTATTGCCCCAGCCAGCGTCAAGAGTATTTTGCGGCAGACCAGCTGCCTCTGCCGCCTGAAGATGATCTGTGGAAGGATGTGCAGTACGACACCTGGACCGGTCTGCTGGCCTCCCCGGACTGTACCAATGATTACATCGACGACCGCCTGGCGATCAATGTGACGGAGCAATGGGCCCGCGCATGGATCAGTCAAAATAAGAACGGCCAACAATGGGCGCGTGATATGGGCTTTAAGGATAATTTCTTAGTACCTGACCGGGCCTGCACTGCCAGCGACCCGCGTCCGCAATTGCAGATTGTCGGCCTGCAGGATGGGCAGACCATCACGGCCTCTTCGCTGGATATCAGCATTGTGGCTAACGCCACCTCAGGGTTCCATTCGTGGCGGCTGGATTGGAGCTCGAGTCAGAACCCCGGGAATTTTACGAGTTTGACGCCTGATATGACCACCCCGGTCACAACGCCTTCTGATGTGTATACCTGGGACTTGACCGGCATGCCCGACGGTCAAATCCTCCTGCGGCTTTATATGAAGGGGGACGGGACCAACTACGCTGACCAGAATATCCACCTGAATTTAATCGTGCCGACGCCAACTCCCCTGCCGACTGACACTTCCACGCCGACCCCCACCGTCACTCCATCCCCGCAGCCGACCGATACCCCCACGGATACTGCTGTTCCAACGGATACGCCAATCCCCACAATCGTGCCAACTCAATAAGGATCTATCCAAAAATTCAGGAGCAGCAAGGAAGAAAAAAGCAGGTGGTGGCCGGGGATTGCCCGGCAAAACCTGCTTTCACATTAAATCAGAACCTATCGATCCGGTAAAACTCTGGAATCACGGAGATGCAATCGGGCGCCAGACCGGATCAAAATTTTGGTCCTTGCCGCCATACACCGTGACGGGCGAGTTGCCACTGGCGTTCCTGACGATGTAAATATTATAGTTCAGACAGTTGGTGCAAGTTGAGTCAAGGCTTTGATAGACCAACCAGAGACCATCCGGCGAAAAGCTGCCGTGGCCTGCCTGGGTGCCGCTGCGCCAATGAACCGCGGCGGTCAGTGGATTGGTATCATCAAAAAGCATCAACCAGCCTAACGCCTGCGGGCCGTTGGTCTCGTTGAATAGAATCGTTTTGCCATCTGGCGACCAATTGGGCAGAAAGTCCCAATTCACGGAACCCCGGTTTATTAATGCAGTTTGGTTTTGACCCAGGTCGCTCATAACCCAGATTTGGAGAGCATCGGTCAGACGGCTGTGGGCGGTATAAAGAATTTTTTTACCATCCGGCGACCAGGCTGGTTGTCGTGACCAATCTGGGAAGTGCACGTCCGTGGAGGCCTGTGTAAGGGGGGTAACCACGAAATCAACCAGATTGATGATATTGATTTGCGCCAGTCCATTGGTTAAGGATGCAAAAGCGATGCGATGCCCGTCCGGCGACCAGGCCGGGTCGAAATTACCGGTTTTAAGGGATGAAATTTCTGTCAACCCGCTGCCATCGAAATTGATAATATACAACCTGGCATTTTTATAGTTACTGGGGGAATCCGGTTGCTGCACCTGACAGGGAGAGATAAAGACAAGATGGAGCCCGTCTGGAGACCAGTCCGGCTGGCAAGCGCCACCGGTTATAGTTGTTATCTGTTTCAAGTTGGTGCCATCCGAGTTAACCATAAAAATTTGGACATCGCCGGTCCGGGTGGATGCGAAGGCTATCTGACTATATCCGCCGCCTTGCAGGGTGGCGACCGGACCCAAAGTTTGGGTCATGGTAGGTGTTATGGATGGCATGAAAATAGTTGGCACCCCAGTTTTGGCGGGCGACGGAGCGTCCATAACGGTTGGAGTAGCAGCTACTGTGGGAACATCCGGCAACGGCTTGATTTTTTTCTCGGTTGTGGCAGTCGCCGGTGCTGAACGAGGGGTGGGAGGAACCAGTAAAGCCAGGAAGCTTTTCGAAACCGGTGTCCGGAAGAGGATGATCGAGACCAGACCCGCCAGTATTGCCAGAAGGAAAAAGGAAAGGAATATCCAAAAACTGCTGCTCCTTCCCGGCTTTTTACGGGGTCTGGAAAGCGGTGGCGGCGGCAGTGGCAAGTTATTTTCGGCTGGCGGGACCTCCTGGGCAAGGTTCCCGGCTTCATTATTCTCAACTGCTTGCGGAGAGGGTTCGAGCATGATCTCCCCCTCCAGGCGTTGTGTTTTAACATTGGAAGTTGCCAGGGCCTGTTTAAATTCCTCCGCCGTCTGGAAACGATCGTCCGGGCGGATGGACATGGCTTTTTCAATTGCATTGGCAAGCTTGCGGGAGATCTTCGGGTTGCGTTTGCGCAGCGGTGTCAATTCAACGTTATCCATGGCGCGCGACAGCCCATCTTCGGGAATAATGCCGGTCAATGCAGCGTAAAGGGTGGCGCCGAGGGAATAAACATCCGTGCGTGGGTCTGTGCGGGCCGTGCCATATTGTTCGGGCGGGGAATAACCCGGCGTCATGGCACGTGCCCCGGTGGTGGTGGCCTGGCTGCCTTTGACCAGTTTTGCCAGACCAAAATCCACCAGATAAATATGGCCATCCGAGGTGATGCGAACATTGCCGGGTTTTACATCGCGGTGGATCACAGCCGGTTTGCGGGTGTGCAGGTATTCCAGGGCATCGCACATGGCCGCGCCAACCAGGATAGCCTCTTCCTCAGAGATGGAGCCGGCACGCTCCATCCGCTGGCGCAGGTCTTCCCCCTCGATGTAATCCATGATCAGGTACTGTCCCTGGTCGCCGATGACGAAATGATCGGTAACCCGCGGCAGGTTGGGGTGGCGTAAATTGGCCAGGATAACCGCTTCGAGGCGGAACTGGCGGGCATATTCATCACTTGTGAAAAGATTTTCTTTGACCGCCACATCCATGCCGAGGTTCTCATCTACGGCGCGGTAAACAGATCCCATGCCCCCCTGTCCAAGGATTTCTATAATCCGGTAGCGTTTGTGTAACAGTGCACCACGTTCGAGAGTCGTGCCCATGACTATCCGATTATATCAGATGCAAAAAATTGCTCCAGCGAGTGTTATGAGGTCGCAATGAAAGCCTTTTTCTACTTTTCAGCTAGTTTTACGCGGATAAAAGTCCACGGCGCGCCGCCGGTTACCCAGAACCCGATTACCGTGTAGCGTAGATAGCCAAAGAAATAAGCCAGCGCGTTCTCGCCGCTGGGAAAGATGTATTTCAATCCATATCTGATGATAAGAACACCGGCTATACCCAGCAGATAGCGCAAGATGAGTTTCCACCATAGACCTTTGGTCTGGAAACCACCCTGCCTTTGCAGCCAGACCAGGCCAAGCAGCATGCCGAACAATGTCCCGGCAACTGTCGCTACATCAATTAATGAAATGGCCTGGGTTGCGAACATGGCCCAATCCAGGGGCGGCTGCCAGTTGGTAAGCTTCAATAAGATAAAGGGAATGAGCGGCAACAGGAAGAGCACCAATGAAGCCAGGAAAGCGGCGAGAACCTGCCTGCCAATGTCCAGCTTTTTTGCCCAGGCAAGTACCGGATCCCAGAAACGCAGTACCAGCCAAAGCAGAATGCCGCCGATCAACCAGCCGAGCAATACATCGTGCGGAAAATGAACACCCAGGTACAGCCGTGAAAGTCCGATCAATAGGGTAAGTAAAATGGCGATCAGCCAGCCCCACCATTTCCGGACAGATGCTGCCAGCAGGCCCCAGATCGTCGCAGCAGTTTGGGCATGACCGGATGGAACTCCGAAAGAGGTCTCGGAAGCCAGGGCACGTACTTTGGGACTGTACCAGTATGGACGCGGACCATGAAAGGCTAATTTAAAGGCCGCGTTAATGTTGGTAGTGACCAATAATAATACCGCCACCTGGATGCCCAGCATACTATCCACGCACCAGTAGAGGATGGGCAGTGAAAGGATGAAAAAATCTTCCGTGCCCAAAAAGGAAAAGAATTGGGCGGGCAGGATCAGCCAAGCCCCCAATCCCTGAAAGGCAACGATGAACCGCACCCCGAATTCCAGTATGGATTGCACGTTCCCTCCGCGAGAATTGACGCTAAATCTATCCGGAAATAAGAGAAGGACCGCAATTTGAGAGCGTGTGGCGGAGCCGCACACTCTTAAATTGCGACCTCCTGGTGAATTTTTGGATAGACACTTGATATTATTTATTGTACACTCAAAGCATGAATCGCGCCCCCGAACGTTTTTGGGATCTGCCTTCTGCAGTCCTGCTCCTGTTCATTTTGCTGTCAACCAGCGAGGGCCTGTATACTACGCAATGGGCCCCGGGCCTCGGTACCGCCATCCTCCTGGCAGAGGCGGGCGCAGTGCTTGGAATGACGCTTGGATACAGCCAATTCAAACGGGTAGCCGTTACCTGGTTTTCCTTTGGTTACAGCCTTCCGATCGTTATCCTGATATTGGGCTGGATTCTGTATGTCGGGAATTCCTGGATGGATCGCCTTGCAGATTTGAGTGCGCGCCTGAACCATTCGCTGGGCTTGTTTTTTACATCCCAGCCCGTGCAGGATACCCTCCTGTTCGTAGTTTTTATGGCTTTGGTGTTCTGGATCATTGGCCTGGTGGCCGGTTTTGCATTAACCCGTTTCGGAAATTTTATCGGTGCGGTGGTACCGGCCGGGGCGATCATGGTGACCGTCCAATTATATAATGCCGGCCGCGGCGGCGGTAATGTTATCCTGGCAGCCTATCTGCTCCTGGGCGTGCTTGAACTGGGCCGCATGACCTATGCCAAAAGGCGGGTGTACTGGAAGGAACAAGGTGTAGCGTTGTTGGTTGAGTCGAGAACCGACCTGAACTTCACCCTGGTAATCGTGGCTTGTATCATTGTGGCAACAGTCTGGTTGGCGCCGACCTCAGCCAAACAGCTTTCCGATATAAAGACCGCTTGGGATAATCTGAGCCGCCCACTCCAGACAGTGCAGGAAAACCTCGGGCACGCGGTCGCCGGATTGCAATCGCCCGGGACAGTACGCCCGGTCGATTTCTATGGCGATAACTTATCGCTTGGCAACCAGGCTGCGACAGGTCAGACGGAATTATTCCGCATTCGGGCCCCGCTTGAAAACGGCCTGCAACGCTATTATTGGCGAGTCCGCTCGTATAATACTTTTTTAAATGACCAGTGGTATTCCCAGGATGCCACAACTACTAATTTTGTACCGACACAAGCTTCCTTCCCGCTGGCGATCCCCGAGATGTTGACCGGCGAATTTTCTTTCACATCCCTGGTGCCAAACCTGGCTGTTCTGGTTACTCCGGCAGGGCCGGTGTGGGTCAGTCATGCCTCCGAAGTGGTATACCTGCAAACGCCGGATGGAAAAATGGATCCGGTCCAGTTCCTGTCCCAGCCATCCATCCTGTCGGGGCAACAATACCTCGTTCATGCCAACCTATCCGAACCAACCATCCTCGAGATGCGCAACGCTGGAACTGTCTATCCTGATTGGATCACTAAAAATTATCTCCAATTGCCCAAAACCCTATCGCCTGAGATCGTTGCCCTGGCACACAGGATCGCCGACCACGCCAGAACGCCCTACGATAAGGCGGATGCCATTACCCAGTATCTGCGCAACAATATTACCTATTCGACCACGGTAAATGATCCCCCGCCAGGCCAGGATAGCCTGGATTGGTTCCTGTTTGATTCAAAAACGGGTTTCTGCAATTATTATGCCACTGCGGAGGTTATTATATTACGCAGTGTGGGAGTTCCTGCCAGGATGGTGGTGGGGTTCGCCCAGGGAGAATATTCCGCCCCCAACCTGTATGTGGTGCGTGAGCTGGACGAGCATGCCTGGCCAGAAGTGTATTTTCCCGAGGTTGGTTGGGTCGAATTCGAGCCGACCGGCAACCAGGCTCCGCTCGTGCGCCCTTCCGGCGAGACAATTCCTTCCGGCGGATTGGTGGGCACGATAACGCCGCCTTTTCCAGACAGGCAGAATATCATCGGTCGGCCGACCCCCATAACACCAGGTGAGACAAGTACGAACTCTGGGTCGGGGACTTTTGTGAAATGGCTCCTGGCACTTATTTTACTTTTCGTCATTCTCATCACCATCTTGCGGATAAATAGCTTTGGCCTGTTCAACATACTTCCTGAAGGAGACGAGCAAGCGGCTAGAAATTCCTTGCCGGCGGTCGTGAAGCACCTGGTTGAAAACCAGGGGCTGGCTTCCCCGGACTGGCTGTCGCGCTGGGCTTACCTGGCGGGATTGGATCCGATTGAACGGTCTTTTACTACTGTTTATACCAGCCTGCGCTGGTTGGGCCAGAAAGCCGTCCCCGCGCAAACCCCGGCTGAGGCCGCCGCTGCACTGGCGGAGCGACTCCCGCAGGTATCCATAGAGATTGATTCCCTCCTGCACGAATACCAGCGCCAGCTATATGGCCAAAGACACGGGAGAGTGCACCCTGCCCGCAGCGCCGCGCGCATAATCCGGCAGGAGGCACTGCGAGTTGCGATTCAGCAGCGCTGGAGAAGATTTAGAGGTATATTTAGGCTTGGACGTAGATAAAAATACATTTGTGGCAATTTGATTCGCAACCATCCGTATCATTAATCAGGAAACAGGTATGACAAACGAACCCCCCGTCTTATTGAATGAGCAAATTTTGGCGATCAGTAAATTGACCGGCCAGATGCGCACTTCCCTGCAAACCGTGCGCGGCAGCCTACCGCCCAATACCCTGGAAGGATTATCCAACCTGGAAAGTATGCTCTTCCGTGTCAGCAAACAGGTGACCTTGATCGAGGAGGAGCGCAGTAAATTACTGGCCCTGTCCACCACCACCCAGGCAGTCAATTCATCACTCGAACTGGACGAAGTATTGCAATTGGTAATGGATACCATCGTTCGCCTGACCGAGGCTGAGCGTGGTTTCCTCATGCTGCGGGATGCAGATGGCAAGATGATCACACACGTTGCCCGCAACTGGGAACAGGAATCCATCAACCCGAATGAGTTTGCCATCAGCCGCACTATCATCCAGCGGGTGATCGATTCCGGCCAGCCGGTCTTAACCACCAACGCTCAGGAGGACCCGCGTTTTGGCGGTCAGGAAAGCATCGTGGCATATAACCTGCGTTCGATCCTTTGTGTGCCTCTTACCGTCAAGGGTGAGTTGATCGGTGTGATTTATGCCGATAACCGCATCCGCTCGGGTATCTTCAAGGAGGCCGATAAGGAACTGTTGACCATTTTTGCCAACCAGGCTGCCATTGCCATCGAGAATGCCCGCCTGTTTGCCTCCGTCCGGCTGACCCTGGCTGAGGTGACCGAACTCAAGAACCTGATGGATAACATTTTCGCCTCCATTGCCAGCGGGGTCTTGACCGCAGATGTGCAAGATCAAATAACCCTCTGCAACCGGGCAGCCGAGTCCATCCTGGGGCAAAGCAATGCCAAGCTGGTCGGACAGCGCCTGGATGAGGCTTTCCCGTTGGAGCTCCAGGTACACCTGGCTTCTGTCCGTGATACCGACACGGCTGTGGTGGGTCTCGAAATCACCCATAACCACCCACAACTTGGCGCCCAGGACTGGCGCCTCAACCTGTCGCCGCTCAAGGATGCCAACCATACCACGCACGGCGTTGCGATCGTGGTCGATGATATGACCGAGCATAATAAACTGCAAGCCCAGCGCCAACTCCTGGAAAGGATGGTTTCCCCGGCTGTGCTTGACCAGATCAACCCCGACAGCCTGCAGATTGGCGGCCAGCTGCGTGATATCACCGTGCTGTTTGCCGATATTCGCGGCTTTACCAGCTACAGCGAGAATCGCCCGCCGGAGGAACTGGTGGCGGTCCTGAACCGCTACCTGGCCGCCGGCGCAGACGCCGTGCTGGCCCAGGAAGGCACGGTGGATAAATTTTTGGGCGATGCGGTCATGGCATGGTTCAATGCGCCGCTGCCGCAGGCGGACCACAGCTTGCGGGCAGTTCGCGCGGCTCTGGCTCTGAAAGCCGCCGTGGAAGCGTTGCATGCCGAACTCCCGCCCGAGGCACATCTCTCCTTTGGCGTAGGCATCCATTATGGCGAAGCAGTTTTGGGCTGGATCGGAACCGAAAAACGCCTGGAATACACTGCCATTGGCGACAGCGTCAACACGGCCAAGCGCATCCAGGAAAATTCCGCCAGGGGCCAGATCCTGATGACCAGGGAAGTCTATGAGCGTGTCAAGGACCAGGTGGAGGCAAACGCCTGCACGCCCTTACACGTCAAGGGCAAAAGCGAAGCGGTGGAAGTGTACGAAGTGGTGGGGTTGAAATAAAAATGGATATGACGGAACAAAACTCTCTCATCGCCGCGCGTACGGAACGGACGCGCTGGTTTTTGTCTGACCGGTTTGGTATGTTCATCCACTGGGGCTTGTATGCCATCCCGGCCAGGGGGGAATGGGTGCGCAGTGTGGAACGCATCAGCAATGAGGCCTACCAACCATATTTCGATCAATTCAATCCAGATAACTTTGATCCCAGCGCCTGGGCGCGCCTGGCCCGGCAGGCCGGGATGAAATATGCCGTGCTGACCGCCAAACATCACGACGGCTTCTGTCTGTTCGACAGCCGGCTGACCGATTACAAAAGCACCAACACGCCCTGCGGGCGCGACCTGGTGCGGGAATACGTGGAAGCCTTCCGGGCGGAGGGGTTGAAAGTGGGCCTGTATTATTCCCTGCTGGACTGGCACCATCCCGACTATCCGGCCTATGGCGACCGCCACCACCCGATGCGGGATAATGAAGCTTATAAGGAGCGCCCGCAGGATTTTTCCCGCTACCTCACATACCTGCACGGCCAGGTCAGGGAACTTCTGACTGACTATGGCCGGATCGATATCATCTGGTTCGACTTTTCCTATGACAATATGTACGGCGAGACCTGGAAAGCCGCTGAGCTGGTGGAAATGGCGCGGATACTCCAGCCGGGCATCCTGATCGATAACCGCCTGGGCGGCTCGGGTGAAAGCAACCGCAGTTTCGGCACCAAGAACCCATCGGTCTACGCCGGGGATTTTGCCTGCCCGGAGCAAATGCTTCCGCCGGAGGGGTTTGTGGATGAGGATGGAAAGTCTGTGCCATGGGAAGGCTGCATGACCTTGAACAAGAATTGGGGTTACGCGGCAGCCGACCAGGATTTTAAATCTGCGCAACAGGTGGTGCGGGCGTTGGTGGAATGCGTCAGCAAGAATGGCAATATGCTGCTCAATGTCGGGCCGGATGCGCGCGGAGAGATCCCGCCGGCCTGCGTGGAAGTCCTGGGCGAGTTGGGCGAATGGATGCACAGGAATAGCGCCAGCCTGCGCGGCTGCGGCCAGTCAGAATATCCCAAGCCGGACTGGGGCCGCTATACCCAACGTGGCAAAAGCCTGTATGCCCACATCTACGAGCGCGGCATCGGGCCGATCAACTTGCGGGGACTGGGCGGAAAGATCAAGCAAGCCCGCTGGCTGGCTGACGGGTCTGAGATCAAGCTGGAGCGGCCCTGGATGACGACGGAATATCCCGATGATGCCTTCATCGATTTTCCTTCCGCCCGCCTGCCGGATGGGTTGGACACGGTGGTGGAGCTGGAATTGATCTGACTGGTCAGGTTGCAGAATCAAAACGAGTGACGGAAATCGTCACTCGTTTTTCATTGATTTTCGGATAGATAATTAATCCGCCGATTTTTTGCCCGGGACCAGCAGCCAGAACATGATCCCCGCCAGCAATGCCAGAGCTGCGCCGAAGAAGAAGGGGGCAGGAGCACCCAACCCGTTCCAGCCAAAAGCGCCCTGCCAGAGCAGCCCGGCGATCAGCGAGGCCGGGAAAGCCATCACCCCGATGGCGGCGTTGTAAAGACCGTAGGCGGTGCCGCGCCGGTCGGCTGGCACCAGGTCGGCGATGAAGCCTTTGGAGCTGCCTTCCGTGGCGGCGTAGTAGATTCCGTACAGGGCGTAGAAGACCCAGATCTGCCAGCCGGTTTTCGAAAGGGCAAAGCCGAGGTAGACCAACCCGTAGGCGATCCAGCCGCCGAAGATCAGGCGCCGCCGGCCGATCTTATCGGAGAGCGCCCCCAGCGGCCCGGACAGCACCGAGTAGATCAGGTTAAAGGTCAGCAGCATCAGCAATATCTGCAATACATCCAGGCCGCGGTTCTGGCCCAGCAGGATGATGAAAGCATCCGAAGAGTTGCCCAGGGTGAACAGCACCAGTACGATCATAAACAGTCTGAAGCGGCCATCCATGCCTTTCAGGCTCAGTACCGGTGTCTTGGATTGGCTGCGCACGCCGGTTTCTTTGGCCCACAGCGCCAATACCACTACTGCCAGTACCGCCGGGATAATGCTGACCTCCACCAGGATCTGGAAGGTATGGCGGGTCAGGTTTGCCGCGCCGCGTTCGGTCAGCCAGACGACCAGGGCCGCGATCAGGACACCGAAGAAGGCCCCGGCGGTGTCGCCGGCGCGGTGCATGCCAAAGGCCAGGCCGCGCTGTTTTTCATCGATGCTGTCGGCCACCAGGGCATCGCGCGGGGAGGTACGGACGCCTTTGCCGAAGCGGTCGGCCACGCGCACGCCCAGCACCCCGCCCCAGGTGTTGGTAATGTACAGGAAAGGCTTGGAGACGGTGGAAATGCCATAGCCCAGCACGGTCAGCCATTTACGCTGGCCGAGCTTGTCCGATAAGCCGCCGGCGTAGATCTTCATCAGGCTGGCGGTGGTCTCGGCCAGCCCATCAATCAGCCCGATCACGGCCGTGCCGGCATTCAGTACGTTGGCCAGGAAGAGCGGCACCAGGTTGAAGATCATCTCCGAAGAGACGTCGGTGAGGAAGGATGTGGCGGTCACCACCCAGACGTTGGCGGGCAGACCGCGCAGGCTTTGCAGGAAGGTATTCGAGGTACCCTTTGATGGGTTGTCCATTAGATTCTCCGATAATTATCGATGAAGGCGTTCTATAATAATTATTCTTTTACCACAGATAAACTCGGGTGAACGGGGCAGAAAGACATGGCCGATTCTCTTTTTTTGATCCAGCAAGAGCGCCAGGGATATTATACAGCAGGGCTGCAGGGAATCGCCGAAAAATTCCTCTTGACAGAGGCGGAAATTTCCATTATATTCGGTAATAACCGAAACAATAGAAATGAGCGACTGATGGAACTGACGCCAACCGCACGAAAATTTATCATTCACTGGGGGGAAATGGGAGAGAGGTGGGGCATCAACCGGACAGTGGCCCAGATCCAGGGCCTGCTGTACCTGGCACCTGAGCCGCTCAATGCCGAAGAGATTGCGGCCACCCTATCGGTGGCGCGCTCAACCGTCAGCGTGGGGCTACACGAGCTGGAAACCTGGTCAATCGTCCGGTCGGTGCATGTGCTGGGCGACCGCACTGACCGGTTCGAGATCAAGGGGAATGTATATGAGATGTTCCGTTTCATCGTGGATTACCGGAAGCGCCGGGAGGTCGATCCGACCCTGCAGATGCTTCGGGAAGCGGTTGCTGACCTTGATGCCAGCCAGGAGGATACGTACACCCGGGAGAAAATGAAGGAGATGCAGGAGTTATTCGAGACCCTGGACAACATCTACCAGCAGGCGCAGAAGATCCCGACCAAGAAGGTTGTTCGGATCGCGAAGATGGGCGATATCGTCAATAAGTTGCTAAAGCTTCTCCCCGATTAGGGGAGAGTTTTATTTTTTTAACCGAATATTTCGATTTGTTCCGAAACGATCGATATGACAACGATAACGAAACACGACTTCAGACTTGCGGATCCGGTTCGGGAACAGCAGCAAAAGATGGAAGTCCGCCTGCTGGCCCAGGTGGATGCGCACCACTCCCCGCTGGAGGCGGCTCTGGCTGGCCTGATCGCGGCGGGCGGGAAAAGGCTGCGCCCGCGCATGTCGCTGCTGGCCGGCAGAATGCTGGATGCGGACCCGGATGCAATGGTGTACCTGGCCGCCGCGATCGAGATGCTGCACACGGCCAGCTTGATTCATGATGACCTGGTGGATGGATCCGGACTGCGGCGCGGTGTCGAGACGCTGAACGCGCGTTGGTCGGCGGCGGCCAGCGTGCTGGTGGGCGACCTGGCTTTCACACGGGCGGCCGAACTCATTCTCGGAACGCGGGTTCTGTCAGTGATCGAGATGTTCACCCGGACCATGTCCATCATGGTGGATGGTGAGGTCAGCCAGCTTGCGCGTGAACGGGGCATTTCGAGCCGTGAGGAGTATTACCGTTGGATTGGAGCCAAGACGGCAGCCCTGTTCGAACTGGCCTGCGGTGCGCCGGCGCTGCTGAGCGCAGCGGGCGAGCAGGCCTTGTCAAACGCCCGCCGGTTCGGTTACGAGATAGGGATGGCTTTCCAGATTGTGGATGACGTGTTGGACTTCACCGGCGAGCCGGGGTTGCTGGGCAAGCCAGTTGGGAGCGATCTGCGCCAGGGTGTGATGACCCTGCCAGCCCTGATCTACCTGGAACAGCATCCCGGCGAAGCGAACCTGGAAAAGATCCTCCGGCGCGAAAGTCTGGATGAAAGGGCCCTCCAGGGATTGATCGAACAGATCCGCCGGAGTGAGGCAATCAACCTGTCGCTGGAAACGGCGCACGGCTTCATCCGGGAGGCAATGGATGAATTGGCCTGCCTGCCCGAATGCCCTGAGCGCTTCGCACTGGTGGAGATTGCCCTGGATATTGTTCTCCGGGATCAATAACTTGGGACCTATCCGAAAAACCGGGCGGTTCTTCCATAATTTTTGGATAGATACATAGCCGCAAAATTCTGTACCAAGGATACCTGCATGAATAAACTGAAACTTTTACCTGGAATCATGCGCGTCCCATTCCTGGCGCTGACACCCGCCTGCATGCTGTTGGGAGTGGGGGCGGCGGTCGTGACAGGCGGCCGGGTCAATGCCTGGCAAGTCGCACTGCTGCTGGTTGGAGCGGTCTGTGCCCATATCAGCGTTAACGCCTTCAATGAGTATTTTGATTTCAAAAGTGGGCTGGATGGCAGGACACGGCGCACGCCATTCAGCGGCGGCAGCGGCATCCTGCAGACGCGTGCAGACATTGCACGCCAGGCACTGGGCGTGGCCTGGGCGGCATTCGCGGTCACCGCTCTGACCGGCCTGTATTTTGCCCACCTCCGCGGTCCGGCCATCCTGCTGCCGGGTCTGCTGGGATTGTTCCTGCTGTATGCCTATACCCCCTGGCTGACGCGCAACCCGTTCCTGTGCCTGGTGGCGCCCGGCCTAGGTTTCGGTCCGCTGATGGTGATGAGCGTAGCCTTCGCCCTGACCGGGGCATACACCTGGACGGCATTCGTCGCCTCGCTGGTGCCCTTCTTCCTGGTCAGTGACCTGCTGCTCTTGAACCAGTTCCCGGATGTGGAAGCCGACCGGAGTGTCGGGCGCCGGCATTTCCCAATCCTGATCGGCCGGAAGTATAGCAGCCTGATCTATGGTGCTTTTCTGACCGCAGCGTACCTGGCTATCATTGTGGGAGTTGCCCTCAAACTCCTGCCAACGTTCAGCCTGATGGGCCTGCTGGGGGGAGCCCTCGCCATCCCGGCCGGGATCCAGGCCTTCCGTTATTCCGAGGATATCGGCAGGCTGATCCCCTCCATGGGATTGAATGTGATGCTCAACCTGGCGACACCGCTGCTGGTAGGCATCGGGCTGTTCATAAAATAGGAGCGAAGCCATGCAACTGGACAAATTCCTGCCCACCGCCCAATTCGGCGAGTTCCATTCTGTGGCGGTGAATGCTCCGCCCGAACGGGTTTTCACAGCCATCCGGGAACTGACCCCGCCAGAACTCTCCCCATGGATCGCCTGGTTGCTGAACATCCGCAACCTGCCTGCCAGGTTGGCGGGCAGGCAGGCTCCCAGCCTGGTTCAAGCCGGGTCTTTTCTAGACAGCATGTACGGGGGCGGATTTATCCCGCTGGCGGAGGAAGCCGGTAGCGAGATCGTTTTCGGGCTGGTTGGCCAGTTCTGGAAGCTGGCTGTTGATAAAGGCCCAACCATCCCGGATGCGCAAACGTTCCTGGCATTCAACGATCCGGCCTATGCCAAAGTGGCTGCCAACCTGCTTGTTACTGGTGAAGGGGATGGGCGTACGCGTTGCAGTACCGAGACACGCGTGTATGTGCCCGAACCATCCACCCGGCGCAAGTTTGCCTTCTACTGGAGGATCATCTGGATGGGCAGCGCCATGATCCGGATGCTGTGGCTGCGGGCGATCAAGAAGAAAGCCGAACGGGTTTGAGGAAGTACATTTCCAGAAAATAGAAGGTGAAGGACAGGAGGAAATTGGTGGCCATCCCGTGTGTATCGCCATTATTTTGAAAGCCCGACAGGGTGTAAAGCAGCCCGGTGACAGCGGCCAGCAGGATGGTCAGGAAAGCCAGGCTGCCAAAAACCTTTATGCTGCGCAAGCCGGAGCGCAGGGAGAGAATCAGGTTGATCAGGGCAATGATGACCAGCAGGCTGCCCAGGCTGGCGTGGATCAAGCCCACCACGCCGATCTGGTTGAGCGCATTGTTAACCCCGCTCATCGAAAAGCCGACCGGCGGCAGGCTGGGTGGGTTGGCGAGGTTGACGGCCATGCCAAATTCATATTGCAGGCCCAACAGGGCCAGCATGACGATCACCATGACCCTTAATCCTTGTAAGCGGTTCGTTGCCATAACTGGGATTCTCCTTGTAAAAACTACGCTTTATCGTGGTCGGTTTTTTTATCCGCTAATCCTTTAAGCTATTCCTTTTGCATAGGTGTGGATCAGGGTATATTCGCCGGCTGAGGCTGGCACTTTTCCTCTCCGGGGTGCTCAGCGAAGGCGCCAAGGCCAAGGGCAGGTTAGCCGCGCTGCTTTAGCCAGCTCAAAAGCTTGTCCACCGGCCAGGTATTGATCACATCCTTGGGCTCCAGCCAGGCGCGCCGGGCCATGGCCACGCCATAGGGCAGCATATCCAAGTCGGATTCGGAATGTGCATCGGTATTGATGGCAATGGGAATGCCCAGCTCGTGGGCACGGCGGGCGGCAACATCGTCCAGGTCCAGGCGGGAAGGGTGGGCGTTGATCTCCAGCGCCACGCCGCTTTCGGCCGCGGCCGCCAGCACTGCCTCCATGTCAAGGTCGGCGCCTTCCTGCTCGGGCATGAGGTGCCGTCCGGTGGGGTGACCAATGATATCGACGTGCGGGTTGCGAATGGCGCTGATCAGGCGGGCGGTGACCTGCGCGCGTGGTTGGCGCAGGCTGGTGTGCAGTGAAGCCAGCACCAGGTCGAGGCTGGCCAGAAACTCGTCAGGATAATCCAGCGTGCCGTCGGCCTTGATCTCCACTTCGGTGGCATGCAGGATGTGGATGCGGTCTCCCAATTCATGCCGGGCTGCTTCGATTTCCACCTGCTGCTCTTTATGCCTGGCCAGGCTCAACCCATTCGCCACGCCCAGGCTGACCGAGTGATCGGTGAAGGCGATCACCTGCATGCCGCGCCTTTGGGCGGCGCGTGCCATCTCGAGGATCGAAAGCTTGCCATCGCTCCAGGTGGAATGCATCTGCAGATCGGCGTGGATATCGGTGACTTCGATCAGGTGCGGCAGTTTCCCGGCTTTGGCGGCCTGGACTTCGCCGCGGTCCTCGCGCAGTTCAGGCGGGATCCAGGGCAGGCCCAGGGCTGCGTAGACTTCCGGCTCAGTGGCGCAGGTGATCTCCCCGGAGCCATCCGTCTTCAACAGGGCGTGCTCCGAGAGCGACAGGTGCTTTTCCAGGGCCAGCTCGCGCAGGCGCACGTTGTGGTCCTTCGAACCGGTGGCATACTGCAGGGCGGTGCCGAAGCGCTCGGGCGGGTGCACCCACAACTGGGCGCGCACGCCATCGTTGAACTCGATCGAGGCTTTGGTCTCGCCGTGTCCCAGCACGCGCAGCACACCCGGCAGGCTGGTGAAAGCCTGCATGACCGGGGCTGAATCATTGGCGGCCACCAGGATATCCAGGTCGCCGACGGTCGGACGCATGCGCCGCAGCGAGCCGGCCGGAGAGGCATCCACGACGCCCGGCACTTTCATCAATGCGACCAGGATACCCTGCACGAGCGGGTAAGCCACGCCCAGCGGAAGCCTTCCGGAGCGGCGCGCCAGCAATTCGAGCCCGGCCAGCACCTGCGCCTCGGATTTCTCGCCCATGCCGGGAAGGCTGCGTATTTTACCGGCTTTGGCAACGCCTTCCAGTTGGGGCAGAGTGGTGATGCCGAGTTCCTTCCAGATCAGGGCGACCTTCTTGGGACCCAGGCCGGGCACCTGTAGCCAGTCTGCCAGTGTGACCGGAACTTCCTTTTCGAGTTTTTCCAGAAATTCGAGCTTGCCGGTGCGCAGCAGCTCGTCGATCTTCTCGGAGATGGCCTTGCCCACGCCAGGGATCTCTTGGAGTTTGCCCTCTTTCCATACCTCGTTGACATCGCGGCCCAGGCTCAAAAGACTATCCGCGGCCTTGCGGTAGGCCAAGGTTTTGTAGACGATCTCGCCTTTGATCTCGGAAAGGTTGGCGATCAGGATAAAAATATCCGAAAGTTGACGATTGTCCATGCTGTTTACCTTGACGATGTACCCTTTCAGTTTGAGCGTTAAAAACTCTCACCACAATCCTGCGGAAGAGCACCGCGGAATGGTTGGTCACGAAGAGACACGAAAGAAGAAAAAAGCAATTTCTTTATACCTATTCGGAGCATTATATGCATAATTGTGATAAGCTCCAGATTACTTATGGACCATAGCGATCACGTAGCTTTGCTCCGCCCGGCGGAGCTGCCCCCCGGCGGTACCTGGGCAGACCTGGGAGCCGGCTCGGGCGCTTTCACCCTGGCGCTGCGCGAACTGACCGGCGAACAGGCCAGCATCTACGCAGTTGACCGGGATAAAGCCAGGCTGGGCGAACTGGAACGGGCCTGGCGCGTGCGCTTCGGGGCTGCGAAGAACTTGCACGTGCTGCCGGCCGACTTTACCCGCCCCGTGGATCTGCGTGCGCTGGATGGGCTGTTGATGGCGAATTCGCTGCATTTTTACAAGGATAAGGTCAGCGTGCTGCGACAGGTGAGCACACTGCTCAAACCGGGCGGCAGGCTGATGGTGGTGGAGTACGCCGTGGACGCGGGGAATATGTGGGTGCCGTATCCATTTTCGTTCGAAAGGTTCCAGCGGCTGGCGGTGGAAGCCGGGTTCGGCACGCCGAGGCTGCTGGCGACGCATCTGTCGAGCTTTTTGAACGGGTTCTATTCGGCGGAGGCGATTTTTTAACACGATGGAGAGAAATCTTAACATGATCCCGCGGAAGAGAACCGCGGGACAGGCGGACACAAAGTGACACAAAGGGAAAAGCAAAATGCCTGTTGATAGTAAATGGTCCGAAGAGCAAGTATGTACTCCAGGACTTGTTCATCAAGATATTGAAGAAGATATTTATGGGGTTGATCGGCAGTTGCCTCGAATAAATCAATCAATATGCGATTGGCATGATGTTGTTTTTGCATATTTGCATAACTGACCACTTTTCCCAAAGCTGATTCGGAAATGCTAAAAACACTTTATTCTGCCTGCCAGGCGAATGTGCCATTCATATATTGCTCGTTGATGTGTAGAGAACTGGCGACTTTTAACTGCCCAAGGATAGCGGCTAATGCCAACCATGGCGGAATGGGGAAAACTACGAGTAAATGGTCGGGCATTCAGTTGATGGCATGCGGGATACATTCCAAGGCAGTGGTCTTTCCCCATAAATAGCGATACAGGTCCTTTTCCCAGGCCGGGTCAATCATCGGTTGGCGGTCTTTGGTAGAACAGACCGCATGGTAGAAAAGACGCCAATAGGACAAGGGTTTCCCTTTCGAAATTTACCCGCCTGCCCGTAAACGGGATGGGCTCATGGCTTAAGCCCCTGCAGGGCTGGAGCGGAGGGCGCTTTAGCGTCCTTGAGCTTTGAGCCGGGGGAATCATTCCCCAGCGGCATCGGAAGGGATGATCACCTGCTATTCTAAAACCCCAACTCCTTCAAATTCTGCGCCTCGCTCCGCTTGCCGCCCGCGCCAAACAGCTCATGCCAGAAAGTATCATCATAGCGGCGTGACCGCACCGGCAGCGGCATTGGCACGCCCCAACCCAGCAGCAGCACCTCCTCCTTGGGTTGCAGGCGCGCCAGCATGCCGCGCAGGGAGTCACGCCCGGAGAGGCCCGAGAGCACGGCATGCACATCGTCTTCGTCGCCCAGCCAGCCGGAGATGCGCGTGCCAAGCTGCGAGAGCACCTCGTCGTAGATTTGCGAGGGGCGTTGGTCGATGATCAGCAGCGTGACGTAGTATTTGCGCATCTCGCGCGCGATGCTGGCAAAGGTGGTCTGTCCGGCCATCTCGCGGTTGAGCAGCTTGTGGGCTTCCTCGACCACGATCACCAGCTGGCGTGGTTCGCCCTTGCCGCTCGAGCGGAAGGCGTTGGTCTTGTTCTCCCAGACCTGCTTGATCTTGCGGGTCAGCAGGTTGGAGACCAGCAGGTAGTCCAGGTCGGTCTCGTAGGCCTGCCCGAATGATAAGATCACGTGCTTGCCGTCTTCGAGCGACTTGATCGTCTCGCCGATTGCATCCGCAGCGGGTTTCTCAACGATATATTCCTTGTCGAACAGGCGGCGCAGCTTGTCGTGCAGGGCCTCGGCCGCCATCACATTGACGCCGGCTTCATCCGCCCAGGCTGCCACGCTATCGGGATGCGGGACCTTCTTGACCTTGCCGGTCTTCTCGTCTTCCACTTCGATCTCATCCCGGTTCATCCCTTTGAAGCGCCGGAACCAGTCCCGCCCGAAGGAAACGGTCAGGGCGTGCAGGGTGGTCGGGGTGGTCTCCTTGAGGTTCAATTCATGCGTGAGTAGTTCGATGTCAGCTGGGGTGAGGTCGGCCATGGCGATCTCGAGGTTGAAATCCGGGTTCGTGCCGCGGATGGTGGTTCCCGCGCCCAGACCGACCACGCGTACCCGGCTGGCGAACTTGGTCTTGAGCCCGGTCACGCGCAGGCCGGTATCCGAGGCGGTGTCGTCGTAGCCATACTCGTTGTGCATGTCGAAGACCAGCACCGAGGCGCGGTTGTGGTGCATTAGCCCGGCCAGCACGATGCGGGTCAAGAAGGATTTGCCGGTGCCGGTCGCGCCGAACACCCCGGCCGAGCGCTGGACGAATTTATCCAGGTTGATGCAAACGGGATGGCCCTGCTCGCGCGTGTAGCCGATCACGAAGTTGCCGTCCTTGCCCGGGTCACCGAAGATCTCGGCGATATCGCCGCCGGAGGCCAGGCTGACCGGTGCGTGATGGGCCGGCACGGTCTTGACCGGCAGCGGGCGCGGCTGTTTGTCGGCATGTCCCTGCGCCCAGGCCGGGTATTCCGGCGAGACCGGATCGGGGCCGCGCTCCAGCATCAGGGCCGGCAGGATCTCCAGGTTGGTGTAAAGCGTCTGCCCGTGCAGTGCCTGGGCCAGGGCCGGCGGCAGGCGCGTCTCAGTCTGCTCATCCGCGAAGCGCGGATCGGTGGCGCCCAGCTGCAGGTCGGTCACCAGCCCGTAGAACTGCCACTCCCCGCTCGGGATGACCACGAACGCCCCTTCCTGGACTTCCTGCGAAGGAACAGTTAATCGTGCGCGAAAACTTTCCTTCAATCCACCGCCAACGATATAACCAATGGGTTTCAAGTTATCATTCATATTTTTCACCACAAAACAAACTAGAAGAGAATTTTGAAATTCGTTTTTAACCACCGATGAACACAGATAAATTTGATATTAGATTTTTCATCAGAAATTATCCCAATAACTTTGTTCATCCGTGTTTGTCCGTGATAGTTAATTTTGGCACGGTTCAAAAGATCTAAAAAAGTGGATATAGCACCTTTACAAATTTAGCAAAGAAATATTGTCCGGTGATAATGAAGCAGTACCGGCCAGGTGCAGCTGGTTAGAGTTTCGCCAGGCTCAACACACGTCTGGTGGATACCCCAACAGGGTAAGCCAATCATCGGTGCCTAGATCGATACCGGCGATCTCGTAAGGGCTTTTGCCTTTGCGAGGCCCGCGCTCGAATTTGTGCAGATTGAACCACAAAACGAACAGGTTCAAGAATAATTGTCGGCTGGCCAGATCCGTGCACTCACGCCGACGGACCAGGTAAGGGCGCAAAACGCTGTTGATGGCTTCAGCGGCGGAGCTGGTTCGCACCGTTCTTTCGAGCAGGGTCAAGAGGGCTTCCGCCAGCCCCTGGAGAGAGGGATCGTCTTCGATCCAGAGCGCCAGCCATTGCTGAGCTTCCAAAGCGGCTTTGCGGAACTCCGCATGTCCATTGTGCCGCACGGCATGCTCCAGCCGCCAAAAACGGGCTACGCTGTCCTGAAAGCAAGCAGCTGCGGTATGATCCTGGAAATGCTGTTCTGCCTGGGCTTGCCAATCGGCCAGGGGTTGGGCAATGCCATCCAGGAAAGTCAGCATTTCGGGCAATTGATTTTCCAGACGTTCCGCCAACTTCTGAATGCGCGGATGGGCCAGTTGCTGGATCCCTTTCAGACTTTCGTCTGCCAGCCATTGGTTGATGGCCCGAGTACGGATCTCACCACAGCGCCAATCGACCAACTCGACGGCCTCCCACAAGCATTCCAGCCAGAAACTCAAGCGGTCGATCTGTGCCAGCAGGCCATCGCATTGTTCACTGAGAGCCGCCCATTCCGCAAAAACAGGCTCATCCCAGTGCTTGCGCAGTCGTTTTTCGAGTTTTTCGGCCACTTTTAGCTTCTGCAGGGCTTCCCGTTCCACATCATGGATGACTTTGCGAACATCTGCCAGTGGATGCCAGACATCTTTCTGAATGGCGGCATCCAGGGCGGCTTCTTTGCAAGAGAGGGCGTAAGGAATACAGCCATCTTCGGCCAGACCCTGGATCTGCACCCGGCGATCCTGCGTGAACAGCAAGACACAGCCCCAGGTCTCCGCATCCCGATCCGCAGTGGCATATAAGCCGGTGATCGCCAGGCTATGCGGCTCCACCATCAGCAGGATCGGGTCTCGGCCCACAAATAGTTCATCTCTGGCCTGCACCACCTGGCCCAGAACAGAGTGATCGATCTCTTGCAGGATCTCCCCGGCCCGTCTGCCCGCCTCGTGCGAAAGGGCAGACAGGTTCGCCGGAGAGCAACCTTCGTCAAAGGCAGTTCGCAGGCAGATTTCTGCCGGGCGATCCGGAACTCCTCCAGGCAGTGCCAACGTCAGAGCGGTCCGCTTCACCCGGTTGGGTGTGACTACAATGGTCTTCTGCTCTTCTGATAATACTGGCTCCTGGATCTCCGTCAGTGAATCTGACCTGGACTGCAGGGCGGCTTTGGTCCATTCCCCGATGGCATACAGGGTCGGACGACTGACCTGCAGCGCCTCTGCCAGCCAATTCACGATGCCCCAGGGCCGCTGCTCTTTGGGGAGGCTGAGCGTCGCTCCAATAAACAATCGTTCACTCAGCCCAAGATCCTTCCGCTTCCAGCCCGGCAAACTTTGACCGTGATACGGCAAAATTTGCCAGATCGGTTCGATGAGTTCAGGCCAGCTAACTCTGGCGGAAAATGCAGATGTCGAATAAACTGTCATGGCAGGTAGATTCCCTTCTGAATAGGTTTTTGTCTAACTTAATCTTATCAGTTTAGGGACTACCTGTCTTCTAATTTGTAAAGGTCCTATTTACCATTTCTGAACCGTGCCTTAATTTTCTACGCTGTTGTCAGCCAATTTCTGCATAACGTAAAACACGTAGCCGTACCATTCCGAATAACGACGGAATAGATCGATTTCGCGCTGGCTAATATCCAGGAATGCCAGAGCTTTATCATTGTCGCGGTATTTTTCGGTCAGCATGGCGATGCGCTTCTCCAGCGGCGTGTAATAATCCTGCCACCAGGCGGACTCGGGCAGTGCAAAATGGTCAACCTCGTGGTAGCCGGCTTTCTGGAGCAGGGCCAGGTTTTCTTGCATTGATTGGATGTGCGGATAATTTTCCTGCCAGAAGGTTTTGGCTTCCGCCGGGGGATCCGGCTTCAACCAGCTCAGCTCGGTGACCGCCAGGTAGCCGCCGTTTTTAAGGAACGGCTGCCATTCCCGCAAGCCTTTCTCGAAGCCGATGATATAGATAGCTCCTTCCGACCAGAGCACATCGAAGCTGCCCGGTTCAAAATCCAACGCGAACATGGATTGGTTAAGGACGAAAATCCGCTCTGCCAGGCCCTCCCGACTGGCCCGCCGGGTGAGTGCCTCCAGGAAGGGTTGGTGAGTATCGATCGCCAGGAGGCTGCCGGCGCTGATCCTGGCCAGTTCGAGCGTCTGCATGCCGGGGCCGCAGCCGATATCTAAAATGCGCGGCCGGCTTGGCAGGCCGCGCATCAGCGCAAAAGCCTGGCGGGTGGATGCAGCCTCCCCCGGCCCTTCGCGGGGAATGTCTTGATGCAGTTCGTAGAAGAGATCCATATATTCTCTTAAATCCGTGAAGCAACGAATAAGCCAGAATCCTTGGTAATATGAAAAACGCCGTGGCGGGATTCTATTTCGCGGGCCACAAACTCCTTGAACAGATCCAGCCTTTTTTCCAATACATGCCAGGCCCAACCGGACAAAACGTAATCCACCAGAGGGGCAACTTCTGTTACCTCCAATGCATCCTCGTAAAGGTACAGCTTGATTTCTGTGAAATGTTGCTTTAGCTGCGCCATGCCATTCTCAAGAGTGAAAGAGTCAGATACCCTGCCCCAGGAAACCAGCTTTTCATCGAATTTGCAGAGCAGGTCGCTGATCTCGATCAAGTGTCGTTCCCCAACACTGGAAGCATAGAAAATCCCGGCCGGTTTCAAGACGCGCCGGATTTCCGAGAAAGCAGCTGGTTTATCAGCCACGTGATAGAGCATGTGATTGGCAATTACGGCATCAAAATGTTCGCTACTAAAGGGAATGGACTGGGCATTAATGACTTTATACTGGAATTGAGACTGCGTTTCAAGATTCCGCCGGGTGCCTTCCAACATCCCGGCAGAAAAATCTGAAAGAATTATCTCCCATCCTGCGGGAATACGGTCAATGTTATCCATCCATAGATAACCCGGGCCGCAGCCCACCTCCAATATCCGGCACCGGACAGGCAATTTGAATTGATCGAAGACCCAGCGATGCCAGCCATATTTATTCACGCTGAAGCGCTGGTGCAAACGAATGCGCGCGTCCAGGTTTGATGAATCCTTGTATTGTTTTTCAAGGTATCGCGGATCGTTCACTTTTGATTGAGGCATGCGCGTTCTCCTGAATCCGCTGGTTGGCGAGTGCAACATAGCTTTCGTCGATCTCGTAACCGAGGTAGTGCCGGCCACTGCTAACCGCCGCGATCGCGGTCTGCCCGGAGCCCATGAAGGGGTCAAGGACGATCTCATCCTCGAAGGTGTAGAGCTGGATCAGGCGACGCGGCAACTCGACCGGGAAGGGCGCGGGGTGGCCGACCTTGCGGGCCAATTCGGCTTTCATATCCCAGACGGATTTGTTGTATTCCAGGAACTCGTCCCGGGTAATGCTGCTTAGCCGTTTGGACGGGTTCGGGCGCTTAAAGCTCTGCTTGCAGAAGACCAGGATGTACTCATGCACGTCCCGCAGGATCGGGTTGCTGGCCGATTTCCACGAGCCCCAGGCGGTGGAGGGGGAGGCGCTGGCGGCCTTGTTCCAGATGATCTCGCCACGCATCAGGAAGCCCAATTGGATGGCCTGTTCCGAAATGAATGCATGCAGCGGGATATAAGGCTTGCGACCCAGGTTGGCGACATTGATGCACATGCGTCCGCCCGGAACGAGCACTCGCCAAGTTTCCTTCCAGACTTTTTGCAGGAAGGCCAGATAATCTTCGAGTGTTTGGTCTTTATCATATGAGTTTCCTTGTACAGCTATGCAACCATCACGTCTAGTAATAAAAAGATGATTCTTAATGTTGAGACACCAAACCTTGCCTTCGTAATCAACCTTATTAATATGTTTAGAAGTGACAAGATAAGGAGAACAATAGTTTTTTTGGTTGTTTGGTATCTTTATATCTATTCTATATTGATAATGCTCTCTCCTTAAAGATTTCCTGATCTCAGCTTTAAAACCAAGCTTGAAACCAATTTCTTGAACATCATCTGCCAATCTGCTCGACGATGAAAAATACCTGCAAAATGTTGTAGACTGGTAGGTACCATCTCCCAGCATTAAAGCATCAAAAAGTAATTTCAAATGATTCCAACTCAATGATTTCACAAAATCAGGGATTTTTTTATCAGCCGCTTTTCTGCCGATATTTTCAGATAACCAGGTAAACAATGATTCGTCAGTTATTGCAAATTTTGTAATCTGATTATCATCAGTGAACTCATAAACATTAAAAGGCAATTTAGCTAAGCAATCCCTGATTTTTTCACAATATTTTTTCTGGCTTATCGCAACTGCGTATTGGCCTGGTTGGGAGGAAGAGAGATGTCCTTCTGAAATAAAATAGCCTAAAAACTCTAAAAATACATTTGCATCGAGTAGATATTCATTTCCTTTAGGATTGGGATACCGACTTGAGGAAAGGACAGGGATATTAATGGTCAAGATATCAGTCCCCTTCCACTTTATCGTGTTTAAAAAACACACCGTGTTATATTTCATTACATCGCTTGCTTTGATAAATTGCCATCTTTGATTCGAAGATTTTGTTCTAGGCATACAAAAAACATTGTGATTTGGCGTGACCAAAATATTTACTGAGTTTCGCGGTTTGTGAAAATTAATCATTTCTCCCTTATGTTCATAAACATATAACTCGTCGAAGGTGTAATATTCCACCTCGAACGAAGTGGGATTAACCGTAGCAATAAAATCATCTTTCGATAATTCTGTATAGAATTTCCAGCCTTTTCTTGTCAATACTTCCGTGTCTTCTGAGTAGCACTTTCCTACATTATATGGCGGCGATGTGACCATAAGGTGCGCCGAGTTGTCTGGGAGTTCACTCATCGTCTCGGCGGAATGGCTGAAAATTCGATCCAGAGAATCGGCAGGGATAGGGTTTTCGATATAGGCAACATCCTGCCCTTGGGGTTGGCCAGCATAGATTTTCCCGGCGTAGAAAGCTGAAGAGTCATGACCGGAGCGGCCGGGGGAGCCAAAATCGCTAGTTTTCGTTGTTTTTCGTTTTGAAGGCATGGTTCTTTACCACCAAGTCATTGACCTGCTAATGATTTGAGATATAACATATTAATTTTTTAGATGATTTCTCCCAAAGCACCCAAGACGGACATAAGGGTGGGGTAATCATCGCGCAGCAGGGTGATCAGTTCCCGAGTGGCCTGATCGACCCACTGCTCGTTTTTTGTTTGTTGTTTCACCTGCAAAATATGCGCGGCCAGCACCTCTCCAACCGGGATGTCCTGGGCCTGTAAGATGTGCCGGAAATAACCGAACTCCCGTCGCCCAGGCTCAGGGTGACCTCCAGCCCCAGAAAACCTGGCCAGCTCCGAATCAGAACAGAGGTAGATCACATCTAGGCTGAGCGGCGGGCGAGGCGGTAGCATGTGGAAGATCCTGCCATCCTGCTCGTATCCCACCGCCAGCAGCGACATTTCCACTGGCACGATGCGGTGTTCGCGGGCATCCTGCCTCACTTCCGGGCTGACATTGCCGGCCGTGACCAGCTGGCGCACCAGCCCGTCGTCGTCGATGTGGATGTCGGTGATCAAGCCGTAGACCTGGTAGCCGTTATCGAGCGGTGCGCGCACCAGCGCCCCCAGCTCCGGGGCTTCCAGTTGCGTAACCGAGCAGCCGGCGACGAATTGAGTTGTACTCGAATGCAGTAAATGGCCAATCTGGATTGCGTTCATGTTTCCGATCCTTTTTTGCCTGAGATTAATTTCAGGTTATTCCTGTGAAAGACCTTTAATTTTTACCACCAGGCGCAAAGAAATGAATTATTTGGAGAAAACCCTTGGAACTTAGTGACATGGTGTCTTGGTGGTAAACCAATTCAGTAAATTGGAATAGCCAAGTGAATATCTACCTCGATCTGCCTTTCAAATTCTTGGCAGATTGCTTGTACGATTCCACATCCATTTCACTGCCGGCCTGGCGCAGTTCCAGTTCCAACATCTGCTCCACCTGGGCTTTTTCATCGAATTTGACCACCGCGATCTCATGGGCGCGGTGCAGAATGTACGGATAAGGCTTCGCTCCCATAATCTGGCATTGTTCCAGCAGGGCTGCGTGCAGCAGGTCCAGTTTTTCTGCATCCTCCGCCACCCACTTCGGAATTTCGACCCGCACCAGCCAGGGATGGCGGGTATCGCCGACATTCAAATAGAAAAAATGCAGAGCCAGGTCGCCGGTGTAATGCACGCGCGAACCGGACTGCAGCCCGAAGACAGCCGAACGATGTCCGGCCGGCAGGAAGCCATACAGCCAGCGGTCGGTCACGCCGCGCAGGCTGTGCAATTTGCGGATATCCTTAAACTCTTCTTCGGTGGAAAGGCGGGCGATCTCCAGCGTGCGGATGACCAGGTCCGCGCCGGGTTTGTCCACGTAGCCGGCCACTGTCACATCCCGGGCCTGTAATTGTGAAAGGATCGACTTGTGGATTTCCAGATTTTTACGGTAATCGTCTTCGCCGGCGCCTTTGGCCCCCCATAGTTCCACCGGGCCGTCCGTCAAAGCCAGCAGCGGGGCGGGGTAATTCGGGGCCAGGTCCAGCAGCTTGCGCCGTTCGGCAATGTCACGCTGTTGCTCGATGGCTTCCCCTGAAACCACGCCTGTCTCGGTGTATAGTTCCTCGCCGTAGAGCAAATGGCTGTTGGTGAAGACTTCCGGCGTGCTTCCCGACCCCGACTGCATGGCGATCGCGCCGACATTGACCAGTGAATATTGCAGCGCCGCGTGCCGGTCGGGCAGTATCTGCGAACCGTCTGCGGCCAGCATGGTAACCGATTTCCGGGCTGCAGGCGCTGGGAAGGCTGCATCCAGGCGTTCCCCATCCAAAGGGATGGCGCAGCGCAGGGATGGGTCAGCCTGGCGGGCGCGCTCCAGTTTGGCGCGCAGATCTGTGTCCTTATCCGCCCATTCCGCCAGCAGGGCACGCGCCTGCTTGCGCAAGGCTTCCTGCATTTGCTGGCGGGCGCGCGCCCCAACCCGATCTCGCGAATCCTTTCGAATACCTGCTGGAAGTTCAGTGCCATGGCCCGCTTCCTCCCGCGGTCGCGGGACTTTCCCTCTGGCGAGGGACTTTCCTGCTTGCGCAGGGCTGTTTAGAACATTTGTCTCAATTCTACAATCAAAACCCACAAAAAACAAGCCTGCCTGGGAACAATCACCCATCGCGCAGCGTCTTCTCATATGTTATACCATTATCCAACGAGGAGGAACCTATGCGTACCAAACTTTCCATTTTCATCTTCATCCTGGTTTTAGCTCTGGCGCTGAGTAGCTGCGCGGCCGGTACCGCCCAGCCCAAAACGCTCAATGTCAGCGGCAATGGCACGGTCTATCTGACCCCCGATATTGCCTATATTACTGTCGGCGTGCATACTGAGGATCCCGATCTGGCCAATGGCGTCAGCAAGAACAACTCGCAGGCCCAGGCGTTGGTGGATGCCTTGAAAAAGGCCGGCATCGCCGCCAAGGATATCCAGACCAGCAATTTCAGCGTCTACAATAACAACAACGGCCAGACGGTTGATAAAACCACCGGCCAGGTCATCAGCGGCGGCTATTATTCCGTCGATAATTCCGTCACCGTGACCGTGCGCGACCTGAGCCACCTGGGCAGCATCCTCAGTACGGCGGTGAGTTCAGGCGCCAACAATATCAACAGCATAAGCTTTGACGTTGCCGATAAAACCGCTGCGATGGAACAGGCCCGCCAGAAGGCCATGGGGAATGCCAGCAGCCTGGCCACTGAACTGGCCAAAACTGCCAATGTGCAATTGGGCGGGATTCAAAATATCACTTATTCCGACAACTCGCCCCTGCAATATTATGGCATGGGAGGTGGGGGCGCCGCTGCGGCTCCGAATGTCTCCGTGCCGATCCAGCCGGGCCAGACGCAAATATCGGTAACGGTCAGCGTGACCTACGCCCTCAAGTAATCCATTCCCGGGCTATCCCATAAGTAGGGCGGAATGTGATTTCGCCAGTGCCTGCTGGAACAACGAATTCGGAGGCCGCCAGATGCGGCGGCCTCCGAGTATTTTCACTGCCTTTCTCGAACGCATCTGTTTATTTGACTATCCTCTTCGACACCCTCCAGAATGCCGAATCCAGAATAACGAATTACATTTTACGATTTTTGAATAGTGGGAACTTTCCGGCGCATCCGTCGTCATAATGTACAATACTAATATAATGATAAGGAGCATCTTATGAAAACCAAAATCGTCTTATTAACTGTCGTACTTGTACTTGGCGCCGTATTGACCGCTTGCGGCCCATCCACCATCGCCGTACAGACCCAGCCCTCCCAGCGAACCATCACCGTTACCGGCACCGGCAAGGTGACCCTGACGCCGGATATTGCCTATATCTCGATCGGCGTTCACACCGAGAATGCCAGCGCCACCGATGCCGTTTCCGGGAACAACACCCAGGCCCAGGCGGTCATCACCGCCATCAAGGGTTTCGGCGTGGCCGATAAGGATATCCAGACCACTGATTTCAGCATCAACCCGCAGCAGCAGACCGATGCGAACGGCAAAGTAACCGGTATCCTGTACGTAGTTGATAACACCGTCTATGTAACCGTGCGTGACCTGACCAAGCTGGGCGATCTGCTCAACTCGTCCGTCAATGCCGGAGCGAACAACATCAACAGCATCCAGTTCGATGTGGCTGACAAGACCGCCGCGCTTTCGCAGGCCCGCCTGGCCGCCGTTGCGGATGCCAAAAAGCAGGCCGATGAACTGACCAAGGCCACCGGCGTTACACTGGATGTGGTGCAGAGCATCTCCTACTATGACAGCACTGCTCCAGTCACAGTTCAATATGACCGGGCTGCCCTGGCCGCTCCCGCAGCCGCCAGTGTCCCGGTCCAGGCCGGCTCGATGCAGATCTACACCACGGTGACCATCGTCTACGGATTGAAATAAGCACGGCCAATTCAAAAGCTCTCAACACAAAGGGTACACGGATGCCTGCGGTAAAGTGCAGGCAAAGTACACAAAGGGCATTTGAACCTCTGCGGAATAAACACAAAGCCAAACCTCCCCCGATGCAAAAGCGGGGGAGGTTTATAATTTCCACACACTTTTACCGGAGGAGCCTTCCATGTTAACTGTCGGATATATCGGCCTTGGCCTGATGGGTAAATCGATTGCCCGGAATATTCATAAAGCTGGATTCCCACTGGTGGTGCATAATCGCTCATGTGCAGCGGTGGATGAACTGGTGGCGGAAGGAGCCCGCGCGGCTGGCTCACCCGCCGAGGTGGCCGCGCAGGTGGATGTGGTCTTTACCAACCTGCCGGATACACCCGACGTGGAGAAGGTGGTGCTGGGCGAGCAAGGCATCCTGGCAGGCGCAAAAAAAGGCCTGATCTTTGTTGATAACTCCACCATCAAGCCGGCCACGGCCCGCAGTCTGGCGACCAGCCTGGCCGAACGCGCTGTGCTCAGCCTGGATGCCCCGGTTTCGGGAGGCGACATTGGGGCGCGCAATGGCACGCTGGCCATCATGGTGGGTGGCCCGGCCGAGGCGCTGGAGAAAGTCCGACCGGTTTTCCTGGCCATGGGCAAGACGGTTACGCATGTCGGCGAGGCGGGTGCCGGCCAGGTGGCCAAGGCCGCCAACCAGATCATGGTGGCCGCACAGATGGTGGCGATGGGCGAACTGCTGATCTTTTCCCAGAAGGCCGGGGTCGACCCGCAGAAAGTGGTCGAAGCCATCAAGGGCGGCGCAGCGCAGTGCTGGACGCTGGACGTCAAGCCGCCGCGCCTGTTTGCCGGTAACCGCACGCCGGGCTTCAAGGCGCATATGCAGGCCAAAGACCTGAACATCATCCTGGAAACCGCGCGTGAGTATGGCATTCCGCTGCCCTCGGCCGCCGTGGACGCACAGCTTTATAACGCCATGCTACAGAACGGCATGGGCGAGCTGGATAACTCGGCGGTGATCGGTATGATCGAGGCGTTGGCAGGCGTGGAGTTAAAGATTGTTTAACATAATCCCACGGGAGAACATTGCCTAATTGCGCTCTCCTCCTGAATTTTTGGATAGGTTCTTTGAGAGGTGAGAGGATGATGAGCAGGATTCAGATTTCGTGGGCGAGTGTTCGTGATTACGGGCTGGTGCTGGCCGGGGCGCTGCTCCAGGCGGTGGCCCTGCGCCTGTTCCTTGTCCCGGCCAACCTGGCTTCGGGTGGCATCAGTGGCATCTCGCAACTTATCAACCACTACACTGGCTGGCCGATCGGCGTGATGGTCTTCATCGGCAACCTGCCGCTGTTCCTGCTCGGCTGGCGTTATCTGGGCGGCCGGCGCTTCGTGCTCCGTACGGTTGTTGCCGTGGCGGCCTATGCACTTTTCATCGACCTGATCCTGCTGGTGCCATTCTTCCCCAAAAAAGGGCTGACGGATGACCTGGTGCTGAACTCGTTGTACGGGGCGGTGGCAATGGGGATCGGCTATGGCCTGGTCTACCGTGGGCAAGGCACCAGCGGAGGCACCGATATCCTGGCACGCATCCTGAACCGCTGGCGCGGCATCCCGATGACACAGAGTTACCTAATGACCGATGCCCTGGTGGTCCTGGCCGCCGGATTCGTTTTTGGCTGGCAAAAGGCATTATATGCGCTGATCGTCCTCTACGTTAGCGGCCTGGTGGTGGATAGCACGCTGGAAGGCGCAACCACCGTCCGTACGGCCTTTATTGTCAGTGAGCAGGCTGAGACGGTGGCGGGGCGTATCCTGTCGGAGATGGAGCGGGGTGTGACCATTCTGAACGGGACCGGTGCATACACAGGAGCAGCCCGACCGGTGTTGTATTGCGTGGTCAGCCGCCCGGAGATCCAGCAGTTGAAGACGATTGTCCACGAGTCGGACCCGAAAGCCTTCCTGGTGATCGGTCAGGCGCACGAGGCACTGGGCGAAGGTTTCCAGGCGTTCAAGAAACCAGGTGCCTGAGATTTTTGAGGCACCTGAGGAATAAAAAATATCTGAGGGGGTTTCCTCAGATACGTAAAAACCATCAGAGTCATCAGAAACTGATGCATCACTATTTTGCGAATTGTATAAGTACCCCTGCCACCAGCGCAGCTTGTCCCAGGTGATAAAGGATCATGTTGGCCAGACGGCCATTCTTGATCGGGTTGACGAACTTGTTCCAGGCCAGCAGGATGTCGGAAAAATAAAACAGGATCGCCCCCAGGGCTACTAGCCCGCCGGCGGAGGTCTTCCAGGCGGTGTTATTAATTGTCAACAGGGCGGAGAGCACCATCAGGGTGATAACCATCCCATACACGCTCACCGGGCGCACCAGCCGCGACAGACCTTTCTTGCGCACTCCGTCAATGATGCGCCGCAGTATGCGCGCGGCCCCCAGTGCAAGGATAACGGCCAATCCAAGCGACCAGATCGGGGAGACATTTGGCAAAGGCGTATTCAGGCCGACGATGTACGAGATGTGTGCGCATAAAAAGGCGGCCAGCCCCATGAAGAACCAGCGTTCCGAGAATCGGGCGTACGAGACCAGCAGGAAGACATCCCCGGCCAGGGAGAAGAAGATCCCCAGGCCGAAACAGATCAACGGCACTGAGCGGAAGCCGCCCAATACCGCCAGCAGCCCGAGCAGGATAAGCATGACCGCCGGCTTGGCAATATATTCGACCTTCTTCCAGCTTTTGACAACCGCCAGCCAGTCGAGCCCGGCCACCAGGAACAGCAGGATGAAGCCGGGAATCATTTTTTTCCTTTGACTTTATAGCCCAATCGGCGCAGGGCGTTTTCATCGTCGCGCCAGTCCTTATCGACCTTGACGCGCAGGTCGAGGAAGACTTTCCGTCCACTCATGGATTCGATCTCCATGCGGGCGGCCGAACCGATCTTTTTAAGCATGGCGGCTTTTTCGCCTATGACGATGCCTTTCTGCGAGTCGTGCTCCACCAACAGGGTGGCGGAAATATAGGCGTTGCCGTTTTCGCGTTCGCTGAACTCGTCCAGGCGGACGGCCAGGGCGTGCGGTACTTCATCACGCAGGAAGACCAGACAGGCCTCGCGGATCAATTCTGCTGCGATTTCCTTTTCGTATAGATCGGTGATCTGGTCTTCGGGGAACTCGGCCGGCCGGACCGGCAGGTGGGAGGTCAGGGTCTCCAGCAGTTCTTTCAGCCCCTTGTGCGAGGTGGCTGAGAAGGCCAGTGATGGGGCATCCGGAACCAGTTTCTGGTATTCGGCCCGCACCAGCTCCAATGCCGGGGCCGGAACCTTGTCGATTTTGTTGAGACCCAGCACCAATTCCGGGCGGCGGCGGAGACCCCACAGCAGGCTGGCGGCCTGGCGGTCTTCATCATCCGGCTCGAGGCTGGCATCCACCAGGAACAACACCACATCCACACCGTCCAGGGCTTCCTCGGCTTCCTGGTTGAAAAACTGGCCGAGCTTATGCTTGGGCACGTGCACGCCGGGCGTATCCACGAAGACAAGCTGGGCCTCCGGCAGGGTCAGGATGCCGAGCTGGCGGCGGCGGGTGGTTTGCGGACGGGGGGAAACGGCGGCGATCTTCTGGCCGAGGATGGCATTGACCAGCGTGGATTTGCCCACGTTGGGTTTGCCGAGTATGGCGATGAAACCGGAGCGGAAATCAGACATGCTTCACCACAAAGGAAAACGAATGATTTAATATCATGATGTGAGTTTATCATGAAAACAGACCCTGCGATGATTCATCTATCGCAGGGTCTGTTTTCATGCAATAACGGCCCCTTCCATTTTCAATAACCATTCCTTGGTCCTGACCCCCTCTGCCAGGCCGTAGCCGTGCAGTTTTCCATCCATGCCGATGACACGGTGGCAGGGTAGTACCAGCGGCATCGGGTTGGTGGCTTCGGCGCGGCCGACTGCACGGGCTGCGCGTGGTTTGCCGATGCGCTCGGCAATTTCCTTGTATGTGCAGGTTTCGCCATAAGGGATTTCGCAGGTGGCCTGCAGTACCGATTGCTGGAAAGGTCGCAACACGCTCCAGTCAATTGCCAGACTGAAATTGCGCTGTTCGCCGGAAAGATAGGCATCAATCTGCCTGGCGGCATCCAGCACACGCGGCAGGTCGAGCTGGACTGGCCGTTTAAAACGTTTGACCAGGTAGGCTTCGAATTCGGCCTGGGTCCGGCCCCATTCGATTGCCACCAGCCCAAGCTCCGAGACTGCCAACCAGAGCTTGCCGATGGGTGTCTCGGCCGTCTCGCCAATATATAATCCGGGTTTCGCTTGCATATGCGCCTCTTTCGGTTAATCCTAAGAATTCATTAAGGCCAATCCGAAAGTTCAGGAGAAGTTCCCATTTTGAGTGCGCGCACTCAAAATGCGGTCCTCTATAATTTTCGGGTAGATACTTACAGAATTGTCATACAAGCGTAGGGTAAACGTAGGGTTAGCGTCAAGTACAATTTAGACCAGGATGGTATTATATAAGTGTAAGGCGATTTCTCTTCTCCTCCTTTCAAGAGAGCCGGGGTCGGCGTCCCCGGCTCTCACGATTCTATCACAATGTTATAATTCTCTTGTCGGCGCCCAGCGCCAGAGTTATGCCGTGAATATCTCCCGCCTTACCTACCGCTCCCGCCAATTCTGGAATGCCCTGCTTAGCCCCAGCAAGCGCGTACCGAGCGAAGCACTGCTCCCCCATCTAAATTCTGCTCAAATAGTACTATTCCGGCGCATGCAACCTGCGGAACAAGTGCATGCATACCAGATATTCAAGCGCTTGGAGTCCGCCGGGCAAACCACGCCGGACCTGCTTACGGCGGCGCTCCTGCATGATGTGGGAAAAATCCTGGTGCCCCTTTCCATATTCGACCGGGTTTTGATCGTGTTAGGGAAGTATTTTTTCCGGAAAGCTTCACGGCGCTGGGCCGAGGGAACTCCACATGGATTACGCCTGCCGTTCGTGGTGGCCGAACACCATGCCGGATGGGGCGCGGACCTGGCCTGCCAGGCCGGCGCGACACAGCTATCAGTGGAACTGATCCGCCGGCATCAGGACACCTCCAACCCCGATTCAAATTCACAGACCGAACACCTGCTGGTGGCCCTGCAAGCGGCAGATGATGAAAGTTAGGATAGGAGTGAGGCAAGCATGACTGTCAAAATTGCCATCATCGGCTTGGGACAGATTGGCGCCTCGATCGGGCTGGCGCTGGCGAGTCACAAGGACCAGGTCACCACGATCGGATATGATTCTTCGGGGGAAGTGAATCGCAAGGCAATTAATATGAAGGCAGTCGAGAAGATCGGGCACGGCCTGTATGCTTCTGTGGAGCAGGCCGATATGGTTATTCTGGCCCTGCCTCTCGACCAGGTACGTGAGACGCTGCAAGCCATGGCACAGGATGTACGCGAGCAAGCGGTCGTGGTCGACATGGCCCCGGTCAAATCGGCGGTGGCAGCCTGGGCGGAAGAATTCCTGCCACCCAACTGCCATTATGTGGGCCTTTCCATGGCGCTCAATCCGCTGCTCCTGGATGAAACCGGCTCAGGCATTGATTCGGCAGCGCGTCGACCTCTTTCAAAACGGGCTGGCGGCCATCACAACTCCACCCGGGACCTCCAGTGAGGCTGTCAAACTGGCAGCCAGCTTTGTGACCCTGCTGGGCTCGCGCGTATATTTTACCGACCTGGCTGAGGCAGATGGCATCATGGCAACCATCCATACCCTGCCGACGCTGGCTGCCGCGGCGATGGTGGAGACCGTCATCGGCCAGCCGGGTTGGACGGATATCCGTAAATTGGCCGGGCGGCACTTTATGTCTGCCATGCACCAGCTGGATGGAGAAAAAGGCCTGGCCCTGGCCGAAGCCGTTCAAAAGAACCGGATCAATACCGTGCGGGTACTGGATGAGTATATTGCTGCACTACAATCCTTGCGGGACGAGGTTGAAAAGGAAGAAAAAATCAACCTGCAGGAGCGCTTCAAGGCTGCTTTGCATGCCCGCGCAGAATGGCAGCGCGAGCGCGGGGATAGCAGTTGGCATGAAGACGAGTCCCAAAGGCAAGCGATGCCGACGTTCAATGATATGTTGCGGGGACCGCTTGGCCTGGGAAAGATGTTGGGCCGGCCCAGGAAAAAGCCGGAGGACGATTAGCGGGGAAAACCTCCATTTTCCTAACGTAGGTTTTGTGCAAATAGTGCCATAGATGCCAGAATCGGCAAAAAAACATCAAAATTAGATTCGCAGCGTGAGTTGGATCGCAACTCGTCGCCTGACCAGAAATGATCTGCCCGCATACACGCTGCACTCCGCGAACCTTAACAAACAATCTGATCCATTCCATTCAACCCGGGCCGGAGAATGTGCGCCAACTTTGACCTGCTCCTTCACTTTGGGACATTGGCTGACTTGCCAGCCATCAGGAACTTGTGGGCACTGCTCTGCCAACCAAACTGCGGCGAAACGGACAAAATTAGCTGCGAAGAGTGCGAAGTGTTCCTGCAGGCGCATAGCCGGGCGTGAACGCACTTTGATGTGGTGAACTTCAAAGACCTGCTGAACTTCCTTATTTCCAGCTTCAATAGTTTGGCGAGCATTGTAGCGGTGAAACCAGACAGGCAGGTCGGCGCAGACATCTATTTGACCAAAGTGCAGCAGTCCCGAGTAAGCCAGCTGTGGCGGAGAGGCGGTCGGGCTTTGCCAGAAACGTTCGTAGCCCAGATCCAGCGGATACGGGAAGTCTTCCAGGTGGACGGCTTTCCAGGCCAGCATCTCGGCGTTCTGGCCGACTTTCTGCCAATCCTGTGAGCGCACTGCGCTCATCTTTGCCAGTGTACCGGAGAGCCAGGCGCCATAAGGTTTGCTGAAGACCTCATAGCCCATCTCGATCAGCAAGGCCAGGTTTTCGGCGTCTCCAAAACCCGCATCCAACCGCAAGACAGCCTGGATGGGATTGGGATTGCCGGCGTTCTCGGCCTGGAAACGCTGCCAGCGTGCGCTCAATCCTTCTTTTTCGGCTGTCCATTCCGCCAGGCGGGTCTGCTGCTGCTCCAACCACTCCTGCGCTTTGAGAACGGCTCGCCGACGACGTTCCAAACGCTGCTGATACACACCGACCTGCTGGCGTACTTTCGCCAAGTGGCTGTTGGGACGCTCAGGCCGTTGGCTTTGTTGGTAGGCTGCCTGTACTTCTGCCAGTTCTTGTGCCATTTGCTGGAGAAGCTGCTGCACTTCTGCCTGTGCAGCTTCGGCTGCCAAAAGGTTTTGCTGTGCTTCAGCCACTTTCTGCTGCCGTCGGACCATTTCCGGCTCCATCTGCTCAAGGCGCTGCGCCAGCAGATCTGTCCGCCGTAGCGGGCGACGCCCCAAACGACGTTCCGCTTCCAATGCCAGCTCTTCGGCCTGGGTGACCGATACCGTTTTGCCTGAATGCTGGCGGGCCGATAACTCCAGGCGCCCATATGTCGGACTACGCAGAGAGATCACTGACACTTGGAAGCCCAACTGCAATCGGCCACTCATATAACCGTACCCGGCTCCTGGATAGGTTTGACTGCCGTTCGAAACCCGCCGAGGTGTAAGATCGCCATCCAACTCGATCATTCCTTGCGCCAACGCTCGCTGTACTTCTTGATCCAGCAAGACCTGGGTCACTTGTTCCAAAATGGCGGCATACCGTGCCTCTTCATCGTCTGTCAGGCACTTCAGCGTCCGACTGACGCCACTGGAATCCGCCCAACTGCTTTGACCCCAGGCCCGCGCCACGGCCTGATCTTGGTCCAGAGGATGGGCAGAATGGCTGATATCTTTCAGGTACTCCAGTCCAGCCAGATGGGCTACCAGGAACTCCAGCACTTTACTTTGCGGCGTGTGTTCCACCGTCTTCTGGGATATGGGCACCTCCGCAAACGCTTGCGGCAGCCCCAGGCAGTGCGCATATTGGCCCCAGACAACCAACATTGCGTGATCGGTCACATTTGTGTCTTGTTCGATGTTGTCACTCATGGCTCTTTCCTTTTCGCAGGTCAGCCATGAGGGTAACGGATTTTTATGAAATTGGAAAAGTTCAGTTTTTAAGCCAATTCTTGCACCTCGGCCTCTATTTGCACAAAACCTACGCTAAATAAAAATATGGCATTCTATTGTTATATATTGGAATGCTCCGATGGTACCTTTTACACCGGCTGGAGCACAGACCCGCAGCGACGCCTGCAGGAACATAATAGCGGAAAGGGCGCGCGCTATACGCGCAGCCGGCGTCCGGCCCGGCTGGTATACGTGGAGGAATTGCCAGATAAAAGTGCGGCTTTGAAACGAGAGAGAGCCATCAAGGCTCTCTCGCATCCAAAAAAGCAAAAATTAATCTCGATCCGAAAACCATAGAATTCCGCCTGCTTTCGGATGGGCCCCCTTAGTTTCTGTCCGAAAATTCAGATTATATGCTTAGCTTGAATTGAAATTGCGAGTTGTTTCTGGTAAGCTCCTGACCTGGACGAGCCGGAAGAGAAAAGAGAAAGAGGGAAAGTTGCTCAAAAGGGCGGGGCCCGAAGGCACCCTACTCAAGTGTCATGGCGGGATTGGCCCGAAGGCTTCCCAAGCTTGAGGTAAGGAGACAAGCATATAGCTATCTCACAGGTGGCAACTTTCCCTCGCACCTATTTTAGCACGAACGATCCTGTGCCATCTTGAAAAGTGGGGTGTTTCCGCTTACAGTATTTTCAGGGAAATACTGGCTGGCGGAGTGGATCGATATGGGCACAGAACTTCTTTCAGAAAAGTACGCGGGGGTCATGGATGGGACCCTGCATTGCTTTGACCGGGTGGTTCTGACGGGCAGTTTGCAGCCCTTGTGCTATGCCCAAGGCATGACCAGCTATCTTTACCGTCTGGGCATTCGCATTTTTGATTATGCCCAGTTTTCTCAACCGCTGCATGAGCAGATCTGTGCGCAAGCCGAAGCGATTGCCAAAGCCAATGGCCTCGAGATCGAGTACATTCGCAAGAAAGATTTTCGCAAGGAAGACCGCATCCAGAAGATCCTCAAGCAGCGCGGGAGCAGCCCGGCTTAGTGGACATCTTTTCGGCTCTGGAGCCCTGTCTTTCCTACCGGGCCTGACACAACAAAGCCACTGGCAAGACCTATTTGATAGGGGACAGTGACAAATGCCTGCACTACTACTTCTATTTTATCCATGCGCAATTCGGACTAAGCTATTTGCGCGTGCCAACCTGGTGTCCTTTTCGGTTACAGTTCTACATCAACGGGCATGCCTGGTTGGTTATTCAACCGAAGCAGAAAAGAGTCGCTTTTGACCTGCTCGGTAATGGCATTGCCCATATTGACGATTATTCGATCGCCAACCAACTGGTGCAGCAAATGGATGTCCAGCAGCTGCACACCTGGCTGGATGAACTGATCCCGCAATATTGTCCGGTGGCCCAAAGCCTGAACCTGAGTTACCACTGGAGCATCTGGCAGGTGGAATTTTCCACCGACCTGGTCTTTCGCCACCCGGCCACTTTGCAAGCCTTCTACCCGCTTCTTTATGTAAACCTTGATCACGACCGTCAAACCGGCCGATGTTGCCACTTTCCTGGGACGAAAACTGCATGGCAATTACCAGGGCGAACTGGGTAACCGCTTCAAGCGGCGCTGGCTGGGTACCCGCATCAAGCATCAGATGGGTCCTGTCTCGATCAAACGATACGACAAATTCAGCTTGATCCTGCGCATCGAAACCACGGTCAACAACGTTGCTTTTTTCAAGCAGTACCGCCAGGTGGAGCATCGCGATGGCTCCAGCACAAACGCCTGGGCGCCCATGAAAAAAACCGTCTACAGCCTGCCTGCTTTATGGGAAGTCCTGCAAGATGCCAACCAGCGCTACATCAAGTTCATCTCTGCCATCGCCACTCCGGAAGTGGGTATCCAGAAACTCCACCGTCTGGCCGAAACCCAAGAGAAAAATCACCACCGCTACAAGGGCTTTAATCTCTTCTCAGAAGAAGATACCTGTTTGTTCCGCACCTTGTTGCAGGGTGAGTTCTTCATCAGCGGTTTCACCAACCAGGAGTTGCGCAGCTACTTCCCAGACAAGAACTCCGGCCAGATCACACGCCTGCTGGCACGTTTGCGGGTCCATGGCGTCATCAAGAAAGTTGGCAAACGCTATAAATATTACCTCACTGAGTTCGGACGCCAGTCGGTCGCCATGGCTCTCAAGCTCCGTGAGATGACCGTGATCCCGGCGCTCGACTTCACCCCTGCACCCTGATCTTTCTTTTTTTTGTGTAAGGAGTTGGGTTAATAGTTCCTAATGCGCTCTGGCGGAGCTTCCTTAGGTTTGGGCTAATTACGATGATTTCATAAAGCGTAAATTAAGCACACAAAACGTATAATTGCGCAACATATCCCCGAATTTGGATTTGCTAAAACCGTGCTGGCGCAACGAATAGAATACAGGCACTTCAATAACCTTATACTTCTGTTGGAAAGCAAGGAATGTTAAGCGAATGAAGTATTCCCCATAGCCTTGGAAAATTCGTTCAACTTTCAGGGAATATAATGCCTGGCGGTGAATGGCGAAGAAACCGCTCAGGCTGTCATGCACTCCATGTTGCAGCGCCAGGCGGATAAACCAATTGTAAATTAAGCTAAAAATATAACGTTGTTTATCTTCCATTCCCCCACCTCTGACAAACCGTGAACCTATTGCCAGGTCAAAGTTTTCCAAGGATTGTATCAGTTGAGGCAGGTTGTCGGGACTATGGTTAAAATCAGTGTCCATAACCACAATAATATCGCCTCTCGATTTTTTGATTCCGCGCAAGATTGCCGTTGCCAAACCGCGCTCATCAGTACGTGTGAAACACTCCACCCGCACACCTGGACTGGCCTGATATGCTTGGACAACCTCAGAGGTACAATCCGGGCTATTATCATCCACCACCAGAATTTCAAACTCCCATCCAAGCGGAAGAAGATTCTGCTCGATCGCTGAGATCAGGCTAACGATATTATCCCGTTCGCAATAGGTTGGTAGGACAACGGAAATGTCCATTTCAGCCCATATGCTTGATTGCCGTAACGATACGGTGGATGTCTGCCTCGGTAAGCGTGACTGCAGAAGGCAGGTTGATGCCACGGCGGGCAAGGTTTTCAGCGATCGGCAACGTCATATTGTCCCGATAAGGTGGTTGTAAATGAATTGGGTAGAAAAAAGGCCGGCTGTCAATTCCCTGATCATGCAGACGCGTCATAACCTCGTCGCGACCAATCGGAAAGTCGTCTGCCAGCAAAATCGAATACATCCAAAATACCGATTTAGCCCAACTGGCTTCTGGAGGGGTTTGGATAAAAGAAACCCCTTGCAGACCCTGGTTGTACATTTGAGCAATCCAGTGCTTGCGGGAGATAAATTCCTCAATGCGTTCCATCTGGGCCACTCCGATGGAAGCCTGCAGGTTGGTCATGCGGTAGTTGAATCCGACTTCAGTATGCCAGTAGCGTTTCTTGGTTGACATGGCATGATCCCGCAAGTAGCGCACCTTTTCATTTAGGTTATCATCATTGGTGGTCAGCATGCCTCCTTCCCCCGTGGTAATTATCTTATTCCCATAGAAGCTAAACGCGTTGATCACTCCCAGGCTTCCGACACGCTGCCCTTTATACAAGGCGCCATGAGCCTCTGCTGCATCCTCGACGACATGCAGGGCATGCTGGTTCGCCAGTTTAAGGATTGGCCCCATATTTGCCGGGTGGCCATATAAATGAATCGGAATGATGGCTTTGGTACGGGGAGAAATAAGACGGGCTATCTCCTCCGGATCGATATTCCATGTTTCTGATTCACTATCTGCAAAGACCGGGGTAGCGCCAGTGTAATGAACAGCATTGGCTGTGGCAATAAAGGTCAAGCTGGGGACAATCACTTCATCACCCCGGCCAATCCCCAATGCAACCAATGCCAGATGCAAGGCAGTTGTTCCATTGGTTACTGCAATGGCATGGCGTGTTCCACAAAAAAGGCTCATTGGGAATCGCCGGGAAAATGGCACATATGGGGGTCAACTTGCGTACAGGCGGTAGCCTTCCAGATCAAGGTAAATCCGCTGGAAAAGATGCTCCCGGTTGAACAAACCATAGCAGCGCCGTTTCAGCACCTTGAGCTTATTGTTGAAGCCTTCCACAAAGCCGCTGTTCTCCCGCTGCACGAAATAATTGGTGATCTCTTCCCACCAGTGGTCCAGGGTGTTTAGGAAATCATTGAAGCATTTCAATTCACTGCGTTTGACCCGTTTGATCCAGGTGCGGATCTTTTTCTGTGCCTCAGGTTTGGAAATTGATTGTTCAAATATTTCGGTCAACTGCTCGCGCAAGTTATAGGCCAGTTTTAGTTTGGGTGCATGGGTGAACAAGCTTTTCAGCGCCTGGAACTCTTCCGGTTTCAATTCGCCGGGCTTTTTCCGGAAAGCCCACATACTGCCCTTCAACTGCTGATACTCTTCTTCCGTCAGTTCGCTTCGCAAACGCTTGAGCTCCTGCTTGCGCAAACTATCCGCGGCGGCATGGTAGCTCTTGGCAACATGAAAACGGTCGATCACGATCCGGACACCCTGCAGTTCTTCCCGCACCGCTTCGGTGTAGCCTTCCCACATGTCACAACATACCGTGTGGATCGTCTGCGACAGGCGCTGGGGGATCGACCGCAGAAATTCGACCACGTTGTCCTTCTGGCGATCCGCTAACACCCCCAGGATCACCAGGCGCCCATCCGCCAGTTGCGCTGTCACGATCGTCACAAAGTCCCGGTGCCCCTTCTTGAGCGCAATCTCATCTATTCCCAGTATCCCTATTTCCAGATACTGTGACCAATCCACCTTCGCACTGATCCGCCGTTCCAAGGCTCCCAACACCTGGTCATATGCAATCCGCTCTTTCAGGCTTACATCTTCCACCGTGCCGTTCACCAACTGCAGGAGCAGATGATCATCGTAACTCACCGTGTGCGCACTGTTTTGGTCCCGCCAATCTAATTTCTCGGTTGTCGTCGGTTTTCCTTTACATTCCTGACATTCATACCGCTTCGGACGGTAGCGTAGATAGGTCGTCCGTCCAAATACCGGTAAGTGCCGTACTACCCCCCAATCTTCGTGTCCGTGTAGCTTGCTAATCCAATGCCCACAGCGACTACACTTCGTCCCCATTTTGGTACTCTCTACGGTCACGATCAGTTCGCCGCGTGCATTCATCTCCGTTTTCAGCACTCGTACATCCGGTATTCCCAGTGGAACCGTTACGTTATCCGATGCCATATCCTCGCTCTTGCTCCTTTTCTTCATCCCGTTTCTCAACATTCTACCCCCATATCTGGCGGGTATCCCGGCAACTCCCAATGAGCCACAAAAAAGGGCGAAACTCTCTTCGAATTCAGTGATATATTTGCCCAGGGAAGAAATCCATCCTGAACGAATACAATCAGTGACATAGGAAAGTTCATTGCCAGATAATAGCGGTTCCGATACTGGGATAAAATGGTCAGACGAATCCATAGGAATCCAATTACGTGAAGGAATTTACTTCTAAATTATACCATCCGCGAAATGCTGCAATCTACGCTCCGTTATTATGGTAGGTGAAATGGGATAATATGTTAAATCGATTATTGCAGAAATTAAAGCTCGCCGGCCAAAAAAGCCTCGAGATCCTTTTTAGCCCGGCCGATACAATTCAGGCAAAGACAATTGTGGCGTTTTTGCTGGGTGGATTGTTCTTAATTGGCCTGCTTCACTGGGGATTTTTCTTAAATTGGTTTGGTAACCATTTCGATATCGGTGATTGGCACCTGGTTGAAGCGCCATATTTGATATTCTTAACAAAAGCCATCAGGTCAGGACAGCTTCCGCTTCAAGGCAATTCTCCTCTTATGGTACCAGGCCAATATTTTGCTCGACATGACATGCCAATTTCACCGCAAGTCCTGCTTTTACGCTTCCTGGATCCAGCCACATATGTGCTTGTGAATATATGGATCTTCTATGCCATTGGTTTCCTGGCTCTTTTGTTGTTGCGCAGGCGCTATCACCTTTCCCTAGCTGCCTTTCTACCAATGTATCTGCTTTTTAGCTTCAATGGGCACATCACAGCGCACCTGGTGGTTGGCCACCTGGAATGGGTTGGCTATTTTTTGTTGCCTCTTTTTTGTACTTTTAATCTTGAAAATGTTGGAAGGGGAAAAAACTGGCTGGAATTGGGTGTTTATGGTAGCCCTGACCATGCTGGCGATTAATTTACAGGGGGCTGTTCATATCTTCTTATATTGTATGGCATTTCTTTTACTGTTGGCAGTTTTTCAGCCGCGCCATTGGTCTCCGGCATTGAAAGCGATCTTTGCCAGTATTTTGGTGAGTATGATTCGGATCCTGCCGCCCGCAATTGTATACTTTCAAAATACAGGAATCCATTTTATTTATGGATTCCTGTCGATTGAACACATGCTTAAATCCTTCATCATATTGCATCCACCTTATTTATTGGATACCCCATCCAGCCAGATTGGCGGATGGGAGTTTGATTACTACATGGGATTGCTTGGTTTTGCTTTTATTGTTTACTTTGGTGTCATCAAGAGCTGGGTGGATCAAAAAAGATATCGCGCTCTTTATCTTCCAATGCTTGTTTTGGCATTATTCTCTCTCGGGGATATGTACCTTCCCATCTTTAATTCTCATATCCCTTTCGCGGACTCGCAGCGTGCTCCATCACGCTTTATTCTCATCCCGGTTGTTATTTTGATCTTTTTGGCCTCCATTCAATTTCAATCTTTCATAAAAAAATGGGATCATGAACGCTGGATGGAAAAGATTATTGTGCTATTGGGGGCCGCGTTGATCGGGGTTGATTTATTTCAGCATTCCCGCGATTGGCGTCTTACCAATATCACCGTCAAGGTTTTACCAAAATATACCGATATTATCCAGGTTTCTGTTGTCAACCGCTTTAGTCCACCTTATATAATTTCGATCGTCGCCGGCTTGGCTGTGACAATCATTGCCTTGATTGTTCTTGCGATTCTTGCATTTCGGGAGCGAAAAACGATTCGCCCGGAACTATTACATGCCTGAGCATTGGTCATAACTTAAGAGTTCATACCGACTGGACAATTGGGATTGAATTTGTTATGAATGCGAAATGGCAGATCATAAGAAACCTCGCGATCCTGATCATGTTCGGCGGGCCAATGGGCCTGGTCCAGAGGACGAGACGCTTGAGGCACAGTTCGAAGAGCTCCTGAGTCCAGCCATTTACTCTCAGCTGACTTACTACCGCAGTCAGATAGTGGCACGCGTTTCCAAGGATACAGCCCATATTCGGCCATTATTATCTGTGCCAGATCCAAGAGAGCGTATCGATGAATTGCTCCAAGAAGGCAATGACAAGTATCATCGTTTCCCACAAATAGTAACCGACCAAAAAGAACCAACAGCCATAGTTAGGAATCCCATAGATTTTATTAATACCGATCCAAAGAGTATTGTTATTGAGAATCCTCATAAAAATTACGAATATGTTGTAGGGGCTGGGTTACTTCCCTTTATCAGACAGTTAACCGGCATTGAAGGGGAGATAGTTGTCATAATAGTTGATATCGTCAAAGCATTTTATGGCCCTTGTTTCGCTTCAATTGGTCGCATTATTGAAATACCTTCCGGCCGGCAGCATAAATCCCTTGAGACAGTTCAATTTGTGTATGATCAATTACTTGATAAGAGTTTCGATCGTACCGGATCCATTATTTTGCTAGGAGGGAGTATTGTCGGTGATATTGCTGGGTATGTGGCTGCCACATTCATGCGTGGTGTTAATTTTGTCCAGTGCCTACAAGCCTGATATCAATGGTAGATAGCAGTGTCGGGGGAAAAACAAGTATCGATCTTCCACAAGGGGAAAATTTAATAGGAGTGTATAAACAGCCATCAAAAATGATAGCGGATGTGGCAACTCTCCAAACATTGCCCAAGTTAGATTTTGTTTCCGGTATGGCCGAGATAATTAAATATGGATTGATTGTAGAATCTCACTTGTTGGAACAAATAGAACACGGGTATTTGGAAGAAAGCTGGAATCAATTCCCCTCAAACATAGGCGAATTGCAAATACTAGTCGCACAAGCGATTCACAGCGGTGAAGAATCGATTTTCGAGAAAGCGGGAGAGTGAAGAAAAATCAAGACCGGGGATAAGGAAGGGGTGCCATTAATCGACGAGAGGAAGATCGAGGTACAGTTATCCTGACTATCAAAAACGTGGCATAATAAAGGCGGCCTCCTGAGTTAGTCACACACACGGACAAACGCTGGAGCCCAATGGACCGGTTGAAATGAGAGGCGAATTGCGAGCTGGGGTCGCGAACTCGAGCGAGCAGAGCCGACCATTCTGACCGGTTCCATTGTTTGGGGTGTCAAGATGAATTATTGAAGCGGATCTGAAACTTGCCTTCGCCGAGGCGAAGCAAGGCCCCTGCAGATAGGACGAGATTACGCCAGGCTTCGAGCACATCGTCCCGATGTCCTTCGGGAAGAGAAAGGCGAGGTGTCTGGAAGAACTCCAGCCGTTGGGGAAAGCGTTAGGGATCAGGCTGCCCTTTTCCATCAATTAAAAAAGGATGCAGGTTAATTGCATAAGCAGGTATGTCTCGATCGCAAGTCAAAATTGGCTCAACTTGCTACCCTGCCAGCCAACATTGCGCTGTAACAATAGTTAGCTGGTGAATAAAGGGAGATGCCCGAGCGAGACAATCTTCCCCCACTTGGCCCGCTCGCCTTCCGTCAGGATGGCGGCCTCGCATATGATATTAGCGCCGGCTTTTTCCATGATCATGCGCATCCCCTGCAGGGTTGAGCCGGTGCTGATAACATCATCCACGATCAGGGCGCGCTTGCCCCTGACATCCTCCTGGTCTTTCTCGTCCATGATCAAGGTTTGCGGCTCGCCGGTAGTGATGGAGAGCGTCTCGGCAATCAGGGCTGCGCCCATGTAGGGTTTGTAGGATTTGCGTAGGACGATATACGGTTTTTTTGTCTCGACTGAGAGTGCATAGGCCAGCGGGATGGATTTGGCTTCCGCCGTCACGATCACATCGAAATCCACTCCCTGGAGTTTCTCGTTCAATGCTTTGGCGCAGGCCTGGACCAGTTCGGTATCGCCAAGAATATTCAATATGGCGATTTTCAGGCCAGGTTTTATCATAAATAAGCGCAGGCTGCGCTTGAGACCGGCAATTTCGATATCGTAGGTTTCATGAGCTGACATAATCCATCTCCTGAACAAGTTTCGGCGATAGTTTATCACAAATTTTGCGTAGCCGGACTCTTACGGTATAATTTTCCTGCCAAATTTTTCCATCATTCTGACCTTTGTCATGACATATGCTTCCTGATTTGCAACTTAATAATATCTTGCGCTTGCGAAAACCTCATCCATGCGGTTCCTACGAATGGATGGTTGTCCGCCTTGGCGCAGATATTGGTTTGGAATGCAAAGGCTGCGGGCGGCGGGTGATGTTAACGCGCCGCGAATTGGCCCGGCGGATTAAAGTAATTTTACCGGAGGAATCGCATGTCCACTCTACCGACAAATAAGCCAAATATAACTTTCCTGTTTTCAGACACTGGCGGCGGGCACCGCGCGGCCAGTGAAGCCATCATCGAGTCGCTTCATAACGAGTTTGGTGATGCCGTGGTGACAGAGATGGTGGATTTCCTCAAGGATTATGCCCCGCCGCCATTTAACCTTTTACCTGAAATCTACCCGGATCTGGTACGCGCCCCTGAGCTATGGGGGGCCATGTTTGATATCAGCGATGGCCGGCCGCAGGCGCGCTTTGTGACCTCGACATTCTGGCCTTATGTCAGGCGTGCTATTAACCGATTGGTGCGTGATCATCACAGTGATATATTGGTGTGTGTTCACCCATTGGCAAATTCCTTTGCCCTGAGGGCACTTGGGAAAAAGGTCCGTCCGCGATTTGTCACCGTGGTAACCGACCTGGTCTCCACCCACGCCATGTGGTTTGATCAGCGTGCCGACCTGATCCTTGTGCCAACAGAACAGGCGCGCCAGAATGCCATTCATTATCATATGCTGCCTGAAAAAGTCCGCGTGGTGGGGCAGCCGGTCAGCCAACGCTGCAGTGCGCCCATCGGCGACAAAACTCTCCTTCGCAGCAACCTGGGTTGGCCGCAGGATAAGTTTACAGTCCTGATCGTAGGTGGCGGGGATGGCATGGGCCCGTTGGCCGAAACGGCGCGGGCAATCGACAAATCGGGGCTGGACGTGGCATTGGTGATCGTGGCCGGACGTAATACAAAGCTTGAAACGGAGCTGAGAGAACAGACCTGGGAGAATCCAGTGTTCATTTATGGCTTTACCCGTGACATGCCCGATTTCATGCGGGCGGCTGATGTTATCGTCACCAAGGCCGGCCCGAGTACCATTGCGGAAGCGCTCAATGCTGAGTTGCCAATTATCCTTTATGCCAAATTGCCCGGTCAGGAAGATGGGAATGTAGATTTCGTATTATCCGAAAGAGTAGGCGTCTGGGCTCCGGAATCACAGGAAGTAATCCGCGCTCTGACACGCTGGGTTTGCCGCCCCAACGAGCGCCAGAAGGTGGTGGATGCCTGTCGCCACGCGGCCCGCCCGGATGCGGCGCGGCAGATTGCCCTCATTGTGGGTGCACAGATAGGATTGACTGACCTACCGCGCGAAGTGCCCACGTTCTGACCCATGCTCCGATTCGCAGACAGCCCGAAGGGACAAAATCAAGTCCCTTTGACTGACTGACAATTCCCCTGCGGCCCAGAAGCACCCAAAATCCCTGTAGTATAATCTTCTCGCCATGCCCATCCTGGATGCACACACATTGGAATTCTTCAGCCGTTCCCCGGAGCAAACCCGCCGCCTGGGAATGCGCCTGGGTGCGTTGCTCCAACCGGGTGATTTGATCTGCCTTCAGGGCGACCTCGGGGCTGGAAAGACCACGCTGGTTCAGGGTTTGGCCCAGGGCTGGGGCGCGCTGGATTCTGTTTCCAGCCCGACCTTCGTGCTGGTGAATGCCTACCGGCGCCCCGATTCCAGCAGCCTTTTTCATTTTGATGCCTACCGGGTCAACTCGCTCGGAGAGGCTGAAGAATTGGATATGGATACTTTGCTTTCCCAGGGTCCGCTGGTGATTGAATGGCCTGAGCGGGTCGAACCGATCCTGCCTGCCGAGCGGTTGTGGGCCTGGCTGGAATATGAATTTGAAGAACACCGTGCCATGCGTTTTTCGGCCTGCGGAAAACGATATGAAAGCTTGCTCGATCATCTCCGCCGGAGTATATACGGAGGAAATTGATGCTGCTGGCAATTGATACATCCACTGCCCAGATTGGACTGGCTCTTTATGATGGAACGAGCGTGCCCGGCGAGTTTGTCTGGCAGAGCGGATTGCATCATACCGAGGAACTGGCCCCGGCTCTGGCCGATCTGCTGAGACGCGTGGGGACTAAAATGGAGGCTATCACCGTTTTGGGTGTGGCGCTCGGTCCCGGATCGTTTACCAGCCTGCGGGTTGGATTGGCGTTTGTAAAGGGACTGGTACTGGCACGCCATATACCTGTAATTGGAATCCCCACACTGGACGTAGTCGCTGCGGCGGTTCCTCTTCCCAACCCGGTGACAACGGCAGATGGAAACCACCCTCCCCGGCTGGCTGCGCTGGTACATGCCGGGCGCGGACGCCTGGCATTAGGCTGGTACCAGGCAGGCGAGGACGGTTGGCAGGCGGATAGCCCTGTCACGGTGACGACCGCCGATGAACTGGCAGATCAAATCCATAAGCCGGTGCTTGTTTGTGGCGAAATGTCTGCCGATGAACGCAGCCGGCTGATGCGAAAGTTCAAAAATGTCAGCCTGGCATCCCCGGCGCAATGTGTCCGCAGGCCGGGTATCCTGGCGGAGCTGGCCTGGAAAAAATGGCAGGCCGGAAAAATTGACCAGGCAGCGACTCTCGCACCCATTTATATCCATGTAGCCGGAGGATTGCCGGCGTGACAGCACTTATCCGCCGGATGACCCTTGCAGATGTTCCGGCAGTTCACGAGATCGATGTACTCTCGTTCACTTTACCCTGGCCGGAGCGCTCTTTCCGTTTTGAGTTGACCGAGAACCAGGTCTCGCGCGGCTGGGTGGCAGAAGTGGATGGAAAAATTGCCGCCATGCTGATGATCTGGTTCATTGTCGATGAAGCCCATATTGCCACCATTGCGGTTCACCCGGATTTCCGCCGGCAGGGCATTGGCGAGCAGATATTGTTGCATGCTTTGCGGGCTGCCCATTTTGAAGGTGCGCAACGGGCCTTTCTGGAAGTGCGCGCTGGGAACGCCGCCGCCCAGGCAATGTACAAGAAATATGGCTTTGAAATGGTCGGGGTCCGCAAAGGATATTACAAAGACAATAACGAGGATGCCTTCTTAATGAATTTGGAGAAATTCGATTGTGTGGAGGCTGCATGAGTGCTGAAGAAGTCCTTGCCCAGGTGGCTAAAGAAGTGTCTGTCTGCCAAAAGTGCGCGCTGTACCACTCGCGCAAGAAGTCCGTCCCCGGGGAAGGGCCGGCAGATGCGGAAATCATGTTCATCGGTGAGGGACCGGGGTTCCATGAAAACGAGCAGGGCCGTCCATTTGTCGGCCCGTCTGGCAACTTCTTGAACGAACTGCTGGCCGAGGCCGGGTTGAGGCGCTCGGATGTGTGGATCGGTAACGTGGTAAAATGCCGTCCACCCAACAATCGTGACCCTTTACCCGAAGAATTGGCAGCTTGCAATGAGTATCAGGAACGCCAGATTGCTGCCATTAATCCGAAGATCATCATCACCCTCGGGCGTTACTCGATGGGCAAGTTCATGCCCGGGGCCAAGATCAGTTCCATCCATGGACAGATGCGGCGGGTGGGTGACCGCTACGTGATTGCCATGTTCCATCCGGCTGCGGCCTTGCACCAGGCGGCGCTCAAACCGGCCATCCTGAAGGATTTTGGACAATTGCCGAATCTGCTCGAACAGGCGCGTGCAGCCCAGAAGCATACCACCCCGATACAGGCAGTCGAAGAACCGAAAGAAGACCCAAAACAATTAAGTCTTTTTTGATAACCAAGCCATGCGTTTCAAGCTTGATAGGCCGGAAATTAATGTTGGTAAAAGTGAAAGGATAAGATGAGCACTAAAGAAAGCCTCCTCAAAAAGATGAACGACAAAACAGCCCGGATCGCCATTCTGGGATTGGGCTATGTGGGCTTGCCACTGGCGGTGGTGTTTGCCGAAGCGGGCTTCACGGTAACTGGGATCGATCCGGATGTGCGCAAGTCCGATTCTGTAAAAAAAGGTGTCAGCTACATCCCGGATATTTCGACCGAACGGCTGGCCCCGCTGGTCAAATCCGGGCGGCTGACCGCCAGTACTGATTTTTCGTTGTTGAAGGAGATGGATGCAGCCAGCATCTGCGTGCCGACGCCGCTGCGCAAGACCGGCGACCCGGACATGTCGTTCATCCTGTCGGCCACCGAGCAGCTGGCGAAGTATATGCATAAGGGGATCGTCGTGTGCCTGGAGTCAAGTACCTACCCGGGCACGACCCGCGAGATCCTGCTGCCGATGCTGGGGGATGCCAACGGCTTGAAAGTAGGCGAGGACTGGTTCCTGGCTTTCTCGCCGGAGCGGGTGGACCCGGGCCGGGAGGATTTCACCACGCTGAATACACCCAAAGTAGTGGGTGGTATCACGCCGGCCTGTGCGGAAATCACAGCCGCCTGGTACGGAGGTGCCATCCAGCACATCCACCTGGTTTCTTCGGCGGAAGCCGCCGAGATGGCAAAACTGCTGGAGAATACCTTCCGCATGATCAACATCGGCCTGGTCAATGAACTGGCAATCATGTGCGAACGCATGGGTGTGGATGTCTGGGAAGTGATCGACGCGGCTGCCACCAAGCCGTTCGGCTTCATGAAGTTCACGCCCGGGCCGGGACTGGGCGGGCATTGCATTCCGATCGACCCGTTGTATCTCTCCTGGAAAATGAAAGCTTACCAGTATACGGCACGTTTTATTGAGCTGGCTTCGGATATCAACACGAACATGCCGCGTTTTGTGGTGAGCCGCATCCTGGACGCCATGAACGACCGCGGCAAGACACTGAAGGGGAGCAAGTGCCTGGTGCTGGGAGTGGCCTACAAACCGGATATTGACGATATCCGCGAGTCACCGGCCCTGGATGTGATTGGCCTGCTGCAGAAGAAAGGTGCAACAGTCGAATACCACGACCCCTATATCCCGACATTGAAGACCCACGAGGATGAGGTAATGCACTCCGTTCCCGATCTGATGGCAGCCGTGCGCGCCGCCGATTGCGTTGTTATCACCACAAACCACAAGACCTACGAATACAAGCCTATCCTGGACGCGGCGAAGTTCATTTTTGACAGCCGCAATGCCCTTGGACAAATGGGCAAGGAAAGTCCGAAAGTCGTCAGACTGTAAACGCGTTTTTTGCGCATAAAATAACTCTATATGGCACACTATCCCATCAATGCTGCGGAGGGTCTCGCGATTAGACGATCCTGGGAACGCAAGAGGACGGTACGGTGACCATATTTCAAAAGCTTTCGGCGATCTGGAAGGAAGATAACCTGCTGCGGCGGGTGGTCCGGAACAGCAGCTATTTGTTCGGCAGTAACGTATTTTCCTCCGGTCTGGGCTTCTTACAGGGGATCGTTATCATCCGCCTGATTGGTGTGGCCAATCTGGGTATGGTTGTTGTCATCCAGACCTTTGTCTCGAATATCAATATTTTGCTATCATTTCGCATGAGCGAGGTAGTTCTAAAACACCTTGGCCCGGCTCTGGCAGAGGATAAAAAGACCGAGGCGGCCGCGCTGGTCAAAGCGGCTGGTTTGACCGAGGCGGCAGTATCGCTGGTGGCTTGCCTTGTGCTTGTCTTGCTTACTCCGTGGGCTGCGCGGGTTATCGCCCACGATGTCTCCAGTGCACCCTGGTTTCTTTTTTACGGCCTGATCCTGCTGATCAACCTGGTATACGAAACATCCACAGGGATTCTGCAGGCGATGCATCGGTTCAATGCCCTGGCCCGCTATACGCTGATCCAGGCCATCCTCACTTTTTCTATCATCGGGATTACTTACCTTGTGTACCGGTGGGTAGCCACGCAGTTCCTGGCGCCCTATCTGGTTCCGGCTGTGCTGCTGGCGTATGTGGTTGGGAAGGCCTATTATAACGTTTCCCTGGTGGCGATGGCATTGCGGGAGATAAACACAACCCTTGGCGCGGGCTGGTGGCGCAGTTCCCTGGAGAAGCTGCCCGGCAAGCGCGCCCTGGCATTGTTTGCCATCAATACCAACCTTAACGGTACGGTCAACCTGTTTTTCCGGGATAATATCCCACTCTACCTGGGTGCGTTGCTCTCCACTGCCCAGGTGGGGTATTTTTCCATTGCCTTCACCTTAATTTCTACCATCACCCTAACCCTAAACCCTCTGATTGCACCGATCTACAGTGAAATTTCCCGTACGGTTGCCAAACTGCAGTGGGATGCGACCCTGCGCCTGCTTCGGCGGGTGACCGTGCTGGCCAGCGGAATTGTTCTGGCAATCGCAGGTTTTTGGGCACTGACAGGCTGGTGGCTGATCCCGTTTATCTATAAACCCTCCGCCAGCCCGGCTTATCCGATCCTGCTGATCCTGTTACTGGGTTATGGGTTTGCCGGCATCTTCCAGTGGAACCGCTCACTGATGCTTTCCCTTGGGAAAGCAGGCTATCCAGTGTTGATATTGGTTCTTACAGGCGTGATCGAGCTGGCGCTGATCTTTACCTTGGTGCCCCGCTACGGATACCTGATGATGGGTGCCATTTTTTCCGGTTATTTCATTGTTTCGAATGGTTTCATCAGCCTGCGCGGGGTGTTGGAAGTGCATCATCGGCAAATGGCAGCGACGGGACAGCCATGAAAATAGTTTGCATTTCCGCCGCGCAAATCCCTTCGGATACAGCCAACAGCATCCAGGTGATGAAAGTCTGCCAGGCTTTCAGGCAACTGGGACATGCTGTCACGTTGCTTGTGCCGGGGAACCAACCCTCTGCGGATAGCAATCTGCAATTGCAAAGCCACTATGGTCTTCAGGTGACCTTCCCCATCCAATGGCTGGCAGTCCGTAATCGCCGCCTGTTCCCATTGAAAGCCGCCTGGCAGGCGCGCTGCCTGGACCCTGACTTGCTATATGTCTGGCCGCTCCAGTCGGCCGTGCTCGGGCTGCTCTTAGGCAAGCCGTCCATGCTGGAATTGCACGACATTCCCACCGGGCGCTTTGGTCCGCTCTGGCTGCGCCTTTTCTTGAATTTTCCCGGACACAAACGCTGCCTGCCCATCACCAAGGCGTTGCGAAGCGCTCTGTGCTTGCCGGATAAACTGACTATCATTGCACCAGATGGGGTGGATATCGACCGATACCGCAATTTGCCGGAGGCAGATTCAGCCCGGCTCCAACTTAACCTCCCGGAAGCACTAACGGTGCTTTGCACCGGTCATCTTTATGAGGGCCGCGGCACGGATATGTTCCTTACGCTGGCGGCGAAATTCCCGCGGGCCAGCTTCGTCTGGGTGGGCGGACGTCAAGGGGATGTGGATGCATGGAAGGGACGTGCAAGCAACCTGACCAACGTTACTTTTACCGGCTTTGTACCGAATGAACGGATACCGCTCTACCAGTCTGCCGCAGATGTGTTGCTGATGCCGTATGGACGGGCGGTTGCCACTTCCAGCGGCGGGAATACAGCCGAAGTTTGCAGCCCGATGAAAATGTTCGAATATATGGCTGCCGGGCGTGCCATCCTCACCAGTGACCTGCCCGTACTGCGTGAAGTGCTGGATGAGGAAAAGGCAGTCTTCAGCCCACTGGAACAGGCCGAAGCGTGGGAATCCGCTCTGGGTGGATTATTGTCCAGCCCAGAAAAGCGCCAGGCCCTTGGTCGGAGCGCCCGGAGCGCAGTGGAGCAATACTCCTGGGTGAAACGTGCGGAACGCGTTCTGGAAGGATTTTAATGAAACCTTTGCGTGATTTGTCCTGGATTCTGCCATGCAGTATTGTATTAGGATTGGCCCTTAGCCTGCTCGGCCCAGGTACATGGTGGATTGGCTGGCTGGCATATGCTTTTTTGCTGGCGCTCGGTTTGTGGGTGCTGGCTCTGCTCTGGCGATCGGCCGGGTCTGATGCAGGACGGAATCGCAGCCCGCAAGGTATGTTAGGTCTGATGTTGATCCTGGCAGTGGTTCTGCGCATAGGATTGGGGATGGCTTTCTCCAGCATTCTGCCTGCCTACGGCAACCCTACCAATGTTCAAAAAGCCGGCTATATTTTCCCGGATGCCTATAACCGCGACGCTCAATCCTGGGAACTGGCCTCCTCTTCTAATCCGCTCTGGCGCGCATTCGATAAATCCTACAGCATCGACCAGTATGGCGGACTACTTTTTGTCAGCAGTTTGATCTACCGTTATCTCAGTCCGGATGCACAACGACCCTGGCTGATCATCCTTTTGGCGTCCCTGACAGCAGCCATCGGGGTAGCCCTGGCGTGGAAGGCAGCCAATAAACTTTGGGGAAAATCCATGGCCGTGGGGGTGGGTTGGATCATGGTGCTATTCCCTGAATCGATCCTGCTGGGAAGCTCGCAGATGCGCGAGCCGTTCCTAATCACTTTCATCGCCATGGCATTCTGGGGCCTGGCCAGTTGGGCAGAAAACCATCATTCGGCAGCGGCCTGGGTGATCGGAGGCCTGGCTGGCATGCTGCTCTTCAGCCCGGGCATTGCAATCGCTTCAATCATCCTGCTGGCCGGCTGGATCTGGTTGCGCGGCAAGGAAAGACGCGTACGCTGGTGGTGGGTCGCAGGTGTGGGAGTGATCGTGCTATTGTCATTTTTATTGCTTTCCTGGTCTGTAGGGGGAAGCCTGTCAGTAAAAAGCGGACCGTTGGCAACCCTGGGTAACTGGATGCGCCTAACGGTTCAGTTTGACAGCCAAAAATTGGAGCAAGACTCAGGCTGGGTGAAAAATATTTTCAGTCATGTACCTTTATCCCTACATCTGCCTTTGATCATTGGCTATGGAATTGCCCAACCGGTTTTGCCGGACGCGATTGGCTCCCCGGCAGTCTGGCCTATGTGGGCGCTGGCAATTCTACGCGGCCTGGGTTGGTATGCACTGCTGCCGTTTTTGTTATACGGCATTTACCCCATCTGGAAGATGACCGATAAACGCGAACGCCTGGCATGGTTGTGGATGTGGTTGGTTGTATGGATCTGGATTTTGATTTCCGCCGCGCGGGGTGGCGGAGACCAATGGGATAATCCGCGTTACCGGAGCATTCTTCTAATCTTTCAGGCAATCCTGGCGGCACAAGTCATTTCATTCCAACGTCAAAGCCAGGATCGCTGGCTGGGTCGTTTGCTGGCTATTGAGGGAGTATTCGTAGTATGCTTTGCAATATGGACTTGGACGCGCAACGATACCAATCCATATCTGCTTCCATTGGGGGGAGCATTCGCGGCATTCATTGGCATCAGCCTGCTCATCCTCATTGGTGACTGGCTATGGGTGAAATATGGGCACCGGCATGCCTTCACCCATACGGAGAAGAATTAGTCTTGCCAGATTGCTTGTTTTAGCGGATCTATTGGATGAAAAATCGGATTAGGCAAATTATTGAGAGTAATAGAGCAGCCATCCTGGTGGCATTGGCCGGGGTCATACTCTATTCAACATTATCAGTGGGCTACGCATTTACACAAATTTCTACCATCGATGAAGGCCTTTACCAGTATAAAGGTTACTTATTTGCCATGGGAACGTACCAACCGTTCCAGGAATATGGCCCGAGGACACTTTATGGGCCTCTGGCGTACCTGATTCCCGGCTATGTTCAACGGATATTTGGCCCCAGTCTGCTGACTGGCCGCATGTTCGGCGTCATTACCGGGATCCTGGCTGTCTTGGGGCTGTGGCTGGTGGCCCGCAGACTGGCAGGAAATTGGTGGGGCGCCGCGGCAGTTTGGGCAACTGCCATTAACCCTGGAGTCATCCGCAACTACAGTTTTGGTGTCGACCAGGGATTGGTTATTTTTCTTTTAATGTTTATTTTGCTGCTGACCTTGAAAAAAAGCCGGTCCAACTGGCAAATCATTACGGGGACGGTCCTGGCCGTAATTTTATTGCTCACCCGCCAGAATATGGCGCCGGTCTTGCTACTGCTTATCATTTATATTTTTTGGGAATACGGCAAAAAGCTAGGCTGGATCGCAATGGTGACTGGTTTGGTTGCGCTACTGGTTGGTCACTTGGCATTCTGGCCGGGGATTCTCAGCATGTGGACTCCCTGGCTTCCAGCCAGCCTGACGCCTTTTCTTAATCTCTGGCGGGTACCCGCCGGAGCCATAGCAGCGATGGAAGTGCAACAACCCAACCTATCTGCTAAAATCTATGGTTTCCTGGAAGGCATTCGCTTCAACTTCACAACATTGACTGCTTTTGCTGCCAGTTTGATTTTCTGGCCGAAAAGGTCTGCGTGGAAAGATTCAGCGCAATTCCGTGCGACCGTTTTTTTAGCGGTTCTTTTTTTTGTTCTGCTGGGGCTGCATACCTGGGCCGGTCTCGGTTTCGGGGAGGGAAACAATTACAATACTTTTACTCTCAGTGAATATATTGCATTCTTCAATTACCTGGGTATCCTGGTTTTTGTAGCGGTTTTCCCGATTCTGGAGAAACGCCATTCGGTAATCCGCCTGCTCCTTGTGCTGTTACTGGTATTGAGCTTTGCGATAGGAATTGGTTTCGGCGGCTTCAGTGTGTTTGGCGATACCTTGATAGACATCACCATCCCGAGGATCAAGACTTTTTTTACAACCGGCCACGTGCTGCCCGGGCAGATTCATTTATGGGATTATCTGGCCGCCACCTTTGGAATTCCTCATAACACTTCTAGGCTGATCGTTCCCGAAGTGGCCGGGCTGATTGCCGGTTTGCTAATCCTGGCTCTTGGTTGGGGAATCTGGGCTTTCTTCCGCCGTAAACGAACGGTAATTTATTCAATCGGTTTTATAACTATGATGCTTTTCCTGGCTGTTGGCACTGTTCTTGCACCAACCAGTGTACTTGGAGGTGGTTTCACCCAGTGGAATTGTAGCGGAAATGTCATTACAGAATACAGGCAGGTAGGGGATTACCTTGCCAGGAATATCCCAGTTGGAAGCAAGGTATATTGGGATGGCGGAAACGCCGTTGCAATATTGCTGTATATACCAAAAATCCATATTTTTCCACAACAAATAGATGGACAGTGGAATTTTTATATTGGCGGCGACAGCAATACCCTTGCACGTATTAGCAAATGGAACAACGAACTGGCAACAACCTGGCGTGATGAAGCTGCTGTGATAATCACCCAACAAGTTGATTATCCAAAATGGCAGTCATACTTGCAGGTTTCTAAATTTGTCGAAGTGGACCCTCCTAAAATACCTTTAAACTGCGAATCGAACACGTACCTGAGGATTTTTATCAGGAAGTGAATTAAGCAAGCTTGACGAAACTAAAATCAGGTTTATAATTCAATGACTGAATATTGAAAAAGGAGAGGATAATGCCCATTGCATTGATTACTGGCATCACGGGTCAGGATGGCTCTTACCTGGCTGAGTACCTTCTTTCGAAGGGGTACGGGGTGGTTGGCATGGTTCGCCGATCCAGTACCGTAACATTCGAACGGATCCAGCATATTCAGAACGACATTGATATTGTTCAAGGCGACTTGCATGATCAAAGTTCATTGGTGGCTGCCCTTGAGCAATACAAGCCGGATGAAATCTATAACCTGGCTGCGCAGTCATTCGTCTTCACATCCTGGAGTCAGGCGGTATTGACGGGTGAGGTAACTGCCCTGGGTGTGACGCGTTTATTGGAGGCGATCCGGTCGGTTAACCCCAAGGTGCGTTTCTACCAGGCATCTTCCAGCGAAATGTTCGGCAAGGTGACCGAAACGCCCCAGCGGGAAACGACCTCCTTTTATCCACGCAGCCCTTATGGGGTAGCGAAAGTCTATGGGCATTGGATTACGGTCAATTACCGTGAAAGCTACGGTTTATTTACCGTTTCAGGTATTCTCTTTAATCACGAAAGCCCGCGGCGGGGTTTGGAATTTGTAACTCGCAAGATTTCCCACGCAGTGGCCAGTATCAAATTAGGTTTGAGCAAAGAACTGAAGCTGGGGAACCTGGATGCCCGCAGAGACTGGGGTTTTGCCGGAGAATATGTTCAGGCGATGTGGAAAATGCTCCAGCAGGAAACGCCTGAAGATTTTGTGATTGGCACCGGCGAAACTCATTCCGTGCGGGAGTATGCGGAATTGGCATTTAAATGTGTGGGATTGAACTACGAAGATTACGTTGTCCAGGATGCCCATTTCCTGCGACCTTCGGAGGTGGATGTGCTCATTTCCAATCCAACGAAAGCCCGCCAGAAACTTAATTGGGAACCGAAAGTAAAATTCCACGAATTGGTTGAGATGATGGTTGAAGCTGACCTGAAACGGGTAAAGGATACTCTCTAGGATTCCATGAATATCCCGTCAGAATCAGCCCGCGAACTGGCGCTTTTAGAGCATATCGAGAGCGATCCGGATGTGACTCAGGCTTCCCTGGCCACCCAGCTTGGCGTGGCAGTTGGAACCGTTAATTGGCACCTCAAACGTTTGATTGAAAAGGGCTATATCAAGATCAAGCGCGCCGAGCGCAAGAAATTGCGTTATATCATTACCCCGGAAGGCATTGCCTTGCGAACGCTTCTCACGGTTGATTATATCGAACAGCAATTCCTGCTTTATCGAAACACACGCCAGCGCGTCCGCGAGCATCTGGAACAGGTAAAGAGTGCCGGTTACGAAAAGGTATCCATCCGAGGCGAAGGCGATGTAGCCGATATTTGCCGGCTTTCCTGCCTGGAGCAAGGGTTGGCCATTACCACCGATAGTAATGCGCCGGAACTTGAAATTGTCGGTTTGAAGGTGCTTTTGCACCCGGATGGCAGCCATGAGTGAAAAGAAGCATATCCTGATAACCGGGGGAGCGGGCTACATCGGCTCTTTGCTGGCTTCTGAACTGTTACGGGCCGGTAATTACGTTACTGTGGTGGACAACCTCCTTTATGGGGGTGAGAGCCTGTTAGGCTTTTTGGCCCATCCGGATTTCCACTTTACTAAAGCTGATGTGACCGAGCCGGGTTCCGTTCGACCGGCGCTAAGCCGTGACTGGCCCAAGCCGGATGCCGTGGTACACCTGGCAGGGATTGCAGGGTTCCCAGCTTGTCAGGCGATCGGAAGGCAGGCTGCCTGGCGGCACAACGTAGAGGCGGTAAAGCGTGTCTACGAGCAGGTGGTGGACCTGGGATCTACCAGATTCGTGTTTGCCTCCACGTACAGCACTTATGGCCCCCCTACGAACGAGGATCCGCTAACGGAGCAATCCCCGCTCACGCCGCAGTCACTCTACGCCGAGACCAAGATTGCCGCCGAAGAGTTTCTTCTGGCACAAAAGAATGCTGTTACCGCACCACTCGTCTTTCGCCTGACGACGCTGTATGGGATTTCTCCGCGCACGCGTTTTGACCTGGTAGTCAACCAGTTTGTCCTGGATGCTTACACCAGGCGCGAACTCATCATTTACCAGCGTGGTTATTGCCGTTCATTTATTCACGTGCGGGATGTGGTACACGGCATTATGGCAGGCCTGAATGCACCAGATGCAACGGTACGCGGACAGGTTTTTAACCTGGGCACCGAGGATGGTAATTACACCAAAGACGAGATTGTCGGCCTGGTCATCAAGCGGCTGCCGGAAACGGTAGTAACGTATAAGGACCTGACATTCGGCGGCGACATCCGCGACATCTCCATCTCATTCGATAAAATCCGCACAAAGCTGGGTTTTAAGGCGGAATTGACCGTTGATGATGGAGTGCGTGAAGTTGTCCATACCCTGCGGACGGGCATCTTCCGCAACCCGCAGGATGAAAAATATACCAATGCACGTTTCATTGTCCAATAGCTTAGGGTACAGCCTATGACAGAAAATTTCTGGAAAAATAAAAGAGTACTCGTTACCGGGGGTGCCGGATTTCTTGGATCGTTCCTGATGGAGAAACTGATCCAGCGTGGCACAGCAGATATCCTGGTTCCGCGCATCGAACATTACAACCTGGTGGACCGCGAGGATATTCGTCGCCTACTGGGTGAAGCACTGGCGGTCCCGGAAAAACGGCCTTCCCATCTTCTTCCCGAAGGTTTCCAGGCCACCGCCCTTCCAAATTTCAAACCATCTGATCTGGTGATCATCCACCTGGCTGCACGGGTTGGCGGCATCGGCGCCAACCGCGAGCACCCGGCGGATTTCTTCTATGATAATTTAATGATGGGTGTGGAGTTAATCCACCAGGCCTGGCAGTCCGGCGTGGGCAAGTTCGTTGCACTGGGAACGGTATGCGCCTATCCGAAGTTTACGCCGGTACCCTTTCATGAAGACGATTTGTGGAATGGTTATCCGGAGGAGACCAATGCGCCATACGGCCTGGCGAAGAAGATGTTGCTCGTCCAGGCACAAGCGTACCGCCAGCAGTACGGATATAATGCCATTTTCCTGCTGCCGGTCAACCTGTATGGGCCGCGCGATAATTTTAATCCAGCCTCTTCGCACGTTATCCCGGCTTTGATCCGCAAATGTCTCGAAGCCCAGGTGCAGGGCGAGGAGGAGATTGTCGTGTGGGGGGACGGTTCCCCGACGCGCGAGTTCCTGTATGTGGAGGATGCGGCCGAAGGAATTCTGCTTGCGTCCGAAAAATTCAACGGTCCGGATCCGGTTAACCTGGGTTCCGGGTACGAAATTTCCATCAAGGATTTGGCCGAGATGATCGCCAGCCTGACCGGTTTTAAAGGCAAGCTGGTCTGGGATACGAGCAAACCCAATGGACAGCCGCGGCGCGGACTGGACGTCAGCCGGGCCGAGAGGCTGTTTGGTTTTCACGCCGGTACACCCTTCGAGGCTGGCCTGCGCCGGACAATCGCATGGTATCTGGAACATTCTAAATAAGATGTTGAATACAACAATGACTGACGCTGAAATTGATCAAGTCGATCCCGATGACTGGGATATGATCATAGGACCACAGCGTAATCTGCTTGATCTGCGCCTGCGCGAATTATGGCATTCGCGGGACTTGATCATGTTATTTGTGCGGCGGGACTTCGTTTCGGTGTATAAGCAAACCATCCTTGGCCCGCTTTGGTACTTGATCCAGCCTCTCTTGACGACCATCGTATTTACGGTCATCTTCGGAAATATTGCCAAGTTACCTACGGATGGCTTGCCGTCCTTCATGTTCTATATGTCCGGAACGGTGATCTTTACTTATTTCGCAAGCAGCCTGACCAAGATCTCTGATACGTTCGTAGCCAATGCCAACATGTTTGGCAAGGTATATTTTTCCCGGCTGGCTGTACCGGTGTCCATTTTGATTTCCAGTCTGATCGCTTTTGTCATTCAATTCGGATTTTTTCTGGTGTTCATGGCTTACTTTGCCCTGCGCGGAACTCAGTTGCATCCGAACTGGTGGGTTTTGCTTACCCCGGTGCTGTTATTGATTATGGCCGGGTTGGGCCTGGGATTCGGTATCATCGTTTCCGCGCTAACAACCAAATATCGTGATCTGCGTTTCCTGGTGCAATTCGGTGTGCAACTATTGATGTACGCCACACCGGTAATCTATCCGCTTTCATCCATGTCTCCCAAGTATCAGGCGCTCATCCGGTTGAATCCGCTAACATCTGTCATCGAAGCTTTCCGATATGCCTACCTGGGCTCAGGGTCAGTTAATTTTCTCCAATTGGGTTACAGTTTTGCCATTATGCTGGTCGCAATCATCATCGGGGTGGTGATTTTCAATCGTGTTGAAGCGACATTCATGGATACGGTATGAGTAGAAATGTCATTCGCGTTGAGAATGTATCCAAGACCTACCGGCTGGGCCAGTTTAGCGCTGGCACGCTTACGGATGATATCAAAGTCTGGTGGGCGAAAGCGCAGGGCAAGCCCAATCCTCTGCTCAAGGTTGGCCAGGAGGATTATGGAAACCGGGATGAAGAATTCCTGTGGGCGCTTAGAGATGTCAGTTTTAATGTGCAACAGGGCAGTGTGTTGGGCATTATTGGCCGCAATGGCGCTGGGAAAAGCACGATTCTCAAAATTTTATCGCGCGTCACAGCCCCGACCAGCGGGTATGTCAAGGTAAAGGGTCGGATTGCCAGCCTGCTGGAAGTGGGGACAGGCTTCCATCCTGACCTGACCGGACGCGAAAATATTTACCTGAACGGCGCCATCCTGGGAATGAAACGAGTGGAGATTGATCGTAAGTTCGATGAAATCCTGGCTTTCTCGGAGGTGGAACAATTCATCGACACACCGGTAAAACGATATTCTTCCGGGATGTACGTGCGGTTAGCTTTTGCCGTGGCTGCCCATCTGGAACCAGAAATACTGGTGGTGGATGAGGTGCTGGCAGTTGGGGATGCTGAATTCCAGCGGAAAAGCCTCGGAAAAATGGGCGATGTTGCCCAGCAAGGTCGCACCGTCCTTTTCGTCAGCCATAATATGTCTTCTATTTTGCGCCTGACTAAAGAGGCGATTGTGCTCGAAAGAGGTCGCGTGGTGATGCGTGCGCCTTCTCCCGAGGCAGTAGATTATTATCTGTCTGCCGGGAATGCCAGGGCGGGGGAGCGAATTTGGGATAAGGATGAAATCCCGCTTGCGGCGATGCCTTTCCGCCCGGTTGCCCTGCGTCTGCTTGACCAAAAGGGCAAAGTGGTGGAGGTAATCCGCTCCGTGGAACCGTTCACAGTGGAGATGGAGTATTACCTGGATTCCCCGCTGACAGGCCTACGGATTGGCATTTATCTCAACTCCGCCCGCGGTGACCAGGTCTTGACCACCTTTGACACAGACGATGGCGGCCGCTTCGAAAAATTCGTGTCGCGTCCGGCCGGACATTATGTCAGCCGTTGTGAATTCCCCAAGGATCTATTGAATGACGGGCGATATGTTTTGGGCGTTAACGCCAGCTCGTATCGCATCCGCCGGTACTTTATGGATGAGCAAGCTTTGGCTTTTAATGTGGATACTTCCGGAGCGCCGGGGATGCAATGGGCCGAGCCACGGCCAGGCGCTTTGAGGCCGCGCCTGGAATGGAAGATCGAGACCAAATGAAGCCAAATTCTCTGATGCGAGACGCATTAGGTGCGTTGCCTTTAACAGTTGAGCTTGACTGGAAGTTGCTCCATCGTGACCAAAAAATTAACAGTCGTTTCAGTCTGGAATCGTTACGGGAATGTCTGCCTGAGGCAGTTGCCCAGGTCATGCCATTCGTCAAGCCTGTACCGCAAGGGAAGAAAGTATTCTTATTCGCTTCATGGCACTATTGGATCATTCATACGGCTTTATGCGGCCTGACCTTACGAGGGTTGGGAAATGATGTTACGCTTGGCTTTTTCCCCTATGGTGATTATAACAAACCTGTCAGCAGGTTCGATCTGCGCCTGCAAGATTTATATGCCCGGCAGATCCTGCGGGGCGCCGAACCGTTGCTGGAAATCGTACCGTTTCTGACGCTGAAGCCGGAGAATCAACTTCCCGAAGCCTTGTCCAGGGCAGTTGAAAAAGTAACCGTGTGTGACGTGCAGTACACGCTCCAGCGGGAGGATGTCAGCGGTAACGAACCGATTTACCATCTTCGCCAGCAGCGAAATACCGCAGCAGCGCGCAGAGCCCTGGCCTACTTCAAGAAGCACCGTCCAGACGTGGTGATCGTCCCGAATGGAATGATCCAGGAATATGGGGCGGTTTATGAAACTGCTCGGTTCCTGGATATTCCAACAACTACGTATGAGTTTAGCGAGTTGGACCAACATGTCTGGCTGGATCATAACCGGCTGGTCATGCTGCATCTGACCGACGAATTATGGGCGGGTTGCCAGGACCGCATCCTGAACGATGAACAACGCGCCTGGCTGGGATCTTTCCTGGCCGGACGCGAGGGGTCAAAGAAAGGCAACCAGTTTGCACACCTCTGGCAGAAAACCTCGCGGGCAGGGGGCGAGCAAATCCGCTCCACGTTTGGATTCGACAACCGGCCGATCGTTTTATTGCCTACCAATGTCCTGGGAGATTCCGCCACACTGGGGCGGACACTCTTCAGCAAGTCGATGGCCGACTGGATGGAGCGCACCGTCCGGTTTTTGGCAGACCGTTCGGAGGTCCAGCTGGTGATCCGGATTCACCCGGCTGAGACCTGGACCAAGGGGCCTTCGGTCATGGAAATCATCCGGGGTGCGCTGCCTGAACTACCGCCCCATGTTCGGGTCATTGGTCCAACCGAGAAGGTCAATACCTATGACTTGATGGACATCACCGACCTGGCCCTGGTGTACACCACCACTGCCGGGTTGGAAATGGCAACCCGGGGTATCCCGGTGCTGGTAAGCGGCCTGGCTCAATATCGCAAAAAGGGTTTTACCCTGGATGCGGATACCTGGGAAGAGTATTTCTCAGTGCTTGACCAGGCCCTCAAGAAACTGCCGGGCGGCCGGCTGACACCCGAACAGGTCGAACGAGCCTGGAACTACACTTATTTTTACTTTCGGGAATACCCGCGGCCTTTCCCCTGGCATGTGGAAAAGATTTCGTCAGATCTAAGGGAACGCTCCATCGCGTATGTTCTCAGCCCGGAGGGCCGCTCAAAATTCGAAGCCACTTTCCAACAAATGGCCGGCGCACCTCTGAATTGACAGGAGAGTTACTTTTTCCATGGAACCTTTATATGAGCATGCGCAAGGAATATTACGCTGTCCTATCACCAAACAAGGCTTGCATTTGTTGGATCCGCAAGAAGTTACCCTGTTGAACAGCCGGATTGCCAAAGGCGAATTGGTTCATAGCGATGGTACTCCGGTCAAGACTTCCATTGACGGTGGTTTTATTTCTCAGGATGGCCGGTTTGTTTATCCAATTCTCGAGGGGATCATTTTATTGATGGAGAATTTTGCGATTCCGATCGCAGGACAAAAGGATGTCGCCCGGGTGAGCCTGCGTGCTGAAAAGCAGGTTTTACAGGATTTCTATGATTTGATCGGCTGGCACAAGAATGGGCAGGAGACTTCCAGTTTCGTTGATTCACTCAAATGGGAGGATCTGCGGCCGGTGGCCAGCGAATATATTCACAACTGTCATTTACGAGTGAACCGCTATATTAAGAACGATGGGCAGTACCTGCTCGATGCTGGTTCTGGTCCTATCCAGTATCCGGAATATCTATCCTACTCGGCCGGGTATGATTTCAGGATCTGTGTTGATTTATCCTTCCTTGCATTAAAAGAGGCCCAGAAGAAACTTGGGAATAAAGGTATCTATATCCTTGCCGATATCACCAATCTTCCCCTGCAGGATAATGTTGTTAATGGGGCAGTTTCACTGCATGTCATTTATCATGTTCCCAAGGACGAACAGGTATCCGCTTTTCGCGAATTACACAGGGTTTTGCTACCGGGTTCAAGCGCCGCTGTTGTTTATTCCTGGCCACATTCTCAGATGTTAGAATGGTTGCTTTTTCCTCGCAGGGTTAAGAAGGATGTTCGCCGCTGGACCCAGAGGTTGAAAGACCCGGTCAAGAAGATCCTGCGCCGGGGAAACCGAGATAAATCCGCGTCTGCGATCACTATTCCGGAAACTCCCTATCACTTTACTCACAACCTGGCGTACTTTGAAGCCAACCTTAAAGAAATGGAATTTGAAGTTGCGGTCTGGCGAAGCGTTAGTGTGCCATTTCTGCGCATGTATATCCATCCCCACTTTTTCGGGTCTGCCATACTTCGCTGGATCTATCGAATGGAAGAAAATAATCCTGCCCGATTTGGGCGGATCGGGCAGTATCCGCTCTTCGTGATTCGAAAATAAATTGTAAAAGGAGAACCATGTCTCAGATCCGTGTTCTTGTTACCGGTGCAGGCGGTTTTATCGGTCATCATCTCGTAACATTCCTGCGCGAAAAAGGCTATTGGGTACGCGGTGCTGATATCAAATATCCGGAGTATGGCAGCAGCGATGCCGACGAATTCGAAATTCTGGATTTGCGCCGCTGGGATAACTGCCTGCAGGCCACGCGTGGTATCGATGAGGTGTATGGCCTGGCTGCCGATATGGGCGGGATGGGTTTCATCTCGTCTCACCACGCACAGATCTTGCATAATAATTCCCTTATCAACACGCACACCCTGGATGCTTCACGTATCAATGGCGTGCAGAGATATTTCTATACTTCCTCGGCGTGTGTCTATCCAGAGTTTAAGCAGACAGAGGCTAATGTCGTTCCGCTGAAGGAGGAGGATGCCTACCCAGCTATGCCACAGGATGCCTATGGCTGGGAAAAGCTGGTCATGGAACGCCTGTGTACCCACTACCGCGAGGATTACGGCCTCCAGACCCGGATCACGCGTTTCCATAACATCTTCGGTGATTTTGGAACCTGGGATGGCGGCCGCGAAAAAGCCCCGGCAGCTATGTGCCGCAAGGTGGCAGTAGCCAAACTGACCGGCAACCATGAGATCGAAATGTGGGGCGATGGGGAACAAACCCGTTCTTTCCTTTACATTGACGATTGCCTGGAAGGAATCTATCGCCTGATGCGTTCCGATTACGTATTGCCACTGAACATAGGTTCAGACCGTATGGTGACCATCAACCAGCTGGCCGAGATCGTGGCCGGCATTGCCGGCATCCAGATCACGATCAAGCATATCCCTGGTCCCCTGGGAGTGCGCGGCCGCAATTCGGATAATACCCGCCTGCGCGAAGTGCTTAAATGGGAACCACAGCTCACCCTGGAGGAAGGGCTTAAGCGTACCTATACCTGGATTGAGCAACAGGTGGCTCTGAAGCTGGCTGTGGAACAGAAGGTGTGATGGCTTTTTTGACGATTTTTACGGCTCCCAAGCCGTTCACCAACCCGCACATCAATATCATCCAGCGGAATGCCATCCAGTCATGGATGCGGCTGAAGGATGTTGATGTGCTCCTGATCGGCGACGAAGCCGGTATCCCCGAAACCGCACAGGAATTCGGCGTCAAAAATGTCTCCCAGGTCAAGCGAGATGGGGAAGGAGTTCCTCTGGTCAGTTCCATAATGGATATCGCGCATGCCTCTGGAAACAGCCCCATGCTTTGCTATTCCAATGCCGATATGATCCTGTTGCCAGACCTGGTAAACGCAGCCCGCAATGTTGGCAAATTGGAAAAGGATTTCTTGCTGGTCGGCCAGCGCTGGAACCTGGACATCAAGCAGGCTATTGATTTCAGCGAGGATTGGGAAGCGCGTCTGCGCGAAAATGTGTTTCAGAATGGCGCGCTCTTTTCCCCCTGGGGGATCGACTATTTTGTCTTCCCACGCCACCTTTATACCGAAGTGCCTAATTTCACCATCGGGCGGGTAGCCTGGGATAACTGGATGGTTTACCACGCCCGTAAAACCTTCGGTATGGCGATCGATGCCACGCAGGATGTGCTGGCAATTCATCAGAATCATGATTACAGCCACCTGTCCGGCCGGACGTTATACGGTACAGAAATTGCCAGGGCAAACCTGGCCAAGGCAGGTGGTCGCAAATGCATCTTTAACACCCTGGATACAAATCGTGAATTGGTGCGGGGACGCCTCCGCAGGCCTCAGCTGCGGCTGGTGCGCATTTTGCGGTGGTTGGAAAGGCTGTTCATCAACGATGAACAGAAAGGCTGGGGTTGGGAGATTTCCCTGCGGCTCCAGCACATGCAGCGGCCGTTGTCGATCAAGCCAAGGAGATAAGCCATGCGAGTTGGACAGAACCCCGCCCGTTTTGTTGAAAAAGTAGCCCAGCCGGCCGTGATTACCGTGACAGTGGTCAATTGCATCCCGTTTCTGAGCGGGTATTACGAACAGAGTCTGGAGGTATTAAAAGCTTGCCTTAATAGCATCCATGAAAACACCCCGGAAAGCCATGATTTGATGGTTTTTGACAACCACTCCTGTCAGGAAGTGCGTCAATATCTCCAGGATGCCTATCAGCGGGGAATCATTCAATATCTTATACTCTCAGACAAGAATATCGGTAAACTGGGCGCATGGAATTTCCTTTTCGGGGCTGCAGAAGGGAAATATGTGGTCTTTTCTGATGGGGACATTCTTTTCCGCCCTGGATGGCTGCCAGCTTCGCTGGAACTCTTTGAAACATTCCCTAATGTAGGCATGGTAACGGCGCGGCCATTTAGAACATCTCCCAATTACTCTACTGCCACGATCGAATGGGCGCGCAGTCATGAAATTCAGGTGCTATCCTTGAAGAAGGATGTTTGTTGGATTGGGAAACCTATTGGGAACATGGGCGAAGTATCGGGGCAACTGAAAGCAAAACGCGCGAGTTATACCCCACAGGGATCGATTACCGCCTGATGTATCGTGGGAAGCTTGCTTTTGTTGGCGGAGGACATTTTCAGTTTATGGCGCCGACGTGACTTGCTTAAAAAGATCATTCCTCTGCCATCTGACCAGCCGATGCGCGGCGAACGCGCACTTGATCTCGCCATCAATGAAATGAGATACCTGCGCTTGAATACAGCTAAAAAACGTTTGTCATTCACATGGGTAACCGCCTCCCAGATCCAAACCTCAGCAGTTGCAGATATTGAAACATAAATCGCTGCTCCAGCGGCTATTTGGTTACCGGGCGTTCGCCAGTATATTGCTCTGGTTGAACAACCAAATATTCCGATTGTATTTTTTCAATGTCGAATAATCCTTTATAACTGGCCTGGAATCCCTGAGAAAAAATGAAAGTACTATTTATAACTTATCATGATCCTTATATTCTCGATAAGGCCAGTGGGTCTGATTATCATTACTTACAGGCTGTTCAGAACAATGGTTTCGATGTGAAGGTCGTTGGCCCTTTCAGTTCCCTTGCAGTTTGGCCTGAACGGGTTATTACCAGGCTTTACCAAAGGTCTGGTAAGAGGTACTTAAAACATACTATGACTGCCGCATGGCAGGCTTCCAGGGCGACCAAAAGAGCCGTTGATGAGTGGAAACCCGATGTGTTGTTTACACATTTCCCCTCGCCTCTGACCTTCCATCATCCCGGAATTCCATGTGTCTATCGCACAGACTCAACCTTTTATGGGGTAGAGAAAGATTATCCACGCTATGGCAAACTGGCGCTCTGGCTCGAAATATGGCAGGAAAAACGGGCCTTTCAGTGTTCGGTAAGAGTGATTACTCACAGTGAGTGGTCGGGTAAGATCCTATTCGATTTTTATAAGGTGCCAAAAAATCGAATAGTGATTTATCCGGAACCTGCTGCTTTGCCGGATCAGGTTGTTCCAAAAGAAATAAACATTCAAGATCGGAAGAAGCTCAAGGAACCTCTGCGGTTGCTTTTAGTCGGCCGCGATTACCGTCGGAAAGGGATCGATATTGCCATCGAAGTTGTCCACCAACTCAATGCTGCGGGTATCCGGGCTGAGCTGACTGTTTGTGGCGCACAAGGGCAGGCGGATCAATTTGTCAGTTTTGTTGGTCCTTTCATGAAGAGCATTCCTGAGCAGCTTGAGCAATATGTGGACTTGTATCGACAAGCCCATTTGTTAATTCATCCTGCTCTTTTTGACGCCGGTCCGATTGCGCCTGCCGAGGCCGCCAGCTTTGGAACTCCAACCATCACGAATGATGTGGGAGGAATGAGCACTACGGTAAAGGATGGCGTATCCGGTATTGTGCTTCCCAAATGGAGTCCTCCAGATGCCTATGTAAAAGCGATTATTGAATTGATTAAGAATCCAGAAAGTTATTATGCCCTTTGCCAAAAAGCCAGAAATAGATATGAACGGGAACTTAACTGGAAAGTTGTCGATAAAAAATTTGGTGAGATTTTGCGCCAGGTTGTTCAAGAACATCAATCGAGTAAAGGATAACAGTCATGCGTCAAGGACAAAATCCTGCTAAGATGGGTCTGCCTGCATACCAGCCCAAAAGATTAGGCCTGGCGTTATTGTCATATATTCCATCACAAACAGGCTATTTTGCCCAATCATTGGATGTCCTGAGATATCAAATTGCAAGTATCCATCACACCACCAAGGAGTTTGATTTGCTGGTCTTCGATAACGGCTCCTGTCCGGAAGTCCAGGAAGAGTTGCATACCTTGCAACAAAAGGGGCTTATCCATTTCTTGATGCTTTCGCGGTTTAATGTAGGGAAAACCGGGGCGTTGAACTGGATCTTGGCGGCATTGCCCAATGAATTTATTGGTTTCTCGGATGGCGATGTGCTTTTCCGTCCAGGTTGGCTGGAAAAATCTTTGGAAATCCTGCAGGCCTTTCCCAATGCCGGCCTGGTCTCTGTCCAACCATGCCTCTTTGATGTACTAAAGGATGAGGCGCAAGCGCACCATATCTTCGATGACAACCCGCTCTACACTCTGTCCAGCCGCCTACCTGACCCTTTGGTTGTTGAAGAATATGGGCGCGGGGTTGGGCTGGAAGCCGAAAAGATAGAAGCGTTAAAACAAAAACGGGTTCGGGTTGTAGAAGCGACCAGGACCGGCGTGCATGCTTTGATCGGCCAATCCCATATGCAATTTATCATGTCACGCTCTGTGGCTCATCGTATCCGGCCCTTACCGTCTTCGCATGCCCTTTTTCGTGAGGAAACTAAAAAAATAAATGCCTTTATCGATGAACTGGGCCTGGTGCAGCTCACCTCCCTGGAGGCCTATGTTTATCACATGGGCAACCGGTTGGATGAAGCCACTCTGGACGAGATCCATCGTATGAACCTGGATAGTGTCCTGCAGCAAAGTCCTCTTAAACACAATACGCCACTCGAGTTGCAGGCCCTGTCATCTAAAAAACGCGCCTTGCAGATGCTTGGCCGGTTGGAGAGTATACCGTTTCTTAAAAAAACTTTACAACGTTTCTATAACTTCCTGTTTGAATATTATGCCCAGGAAAAATAATCCAACGTCCTTTATATCCATAGATCGCATAAAGGCGCTCTTTCCTTCCTTCGGTTCGATGTTATGTTGACAGCTTGGTTGAGACTCTACAAGCCCATTCTGCGGGAATAGAGCAATTGGATCATGCTGATAATATCCGCCGCATAGAGAATTATTAAAGTCACAATCCAGACAGTAAAAACTGTCCGAATCCAGTGAAAATGGTTTTTCAAGTGCGTATCGATGAACTCGACTGCGCGCAGGAAAAACTGCGGGAAGGTGAAAACCAGCGCCGGGAAAATAAAAATGACTTTCATGATGGGTAAGTTAATAAATAAAAATAAATATATGCAGAGAAAAAGGATGAAACCGATAAAGGCCGCTAAATTCAGGCCGTAGTAGGTAGTTGTTGCTAACACAATATCCCGTTTGAAGATACTCTTCACGAATACAACCATTTCAAGCGCCACTCCAAATAGAAAAAGGAAGGTGGGGAGTAACGCCAGGATAAATATTGCCCGGGAAAGATCGAATCCCTGCTCGCCCGTCGTGGACCAGGTTGTCAGACTATTGTCATATTGAACAGAATACGCTTGTCCGTACAAAACTGTCCAAAGTGATGTACAGTGGGCGGGACGCACACCGCTGTTTTCAATCCGGGGGTGTTGGATGAGGGATGCGAACTTGAAGGTGAAATATGCATCCAGGACGGAGCGCATCCCGCAGGGCTTTTGCGTCGGCGTGATGAAGGACGGCCGGGATTTAATATCGACATTCATCTGGAGAGGAAAGCCGTATTTTTGGATGTTTGGAATATACTGGTTCAATGGATTCAGGATCGAAAAAATTAGCGTAGCAGCAATAAACACGAATCCTGTCAGCCAGAGCCTCGCTGCATGTTTTTTCTCAATCCATGCTTTTATAAGCAGCGCAAGGGTAATGGCTATGGGAGTGACCCAACCATTGGATTTGGAACTGATGCATAAAAGGCTGAATAAAAGGATTAGCAGGAAAGTCCCCGGTTTCTGCTTTTGGAAAAAGAGCACCGTACAATAAAGTGCCAGTGTGGAAAAAAGGATCACGAACGTATCATTCGTGGCCTGGGAATTGATCCCGATCAGACCCGGGTTCAGGGCGATAAGTCCGAAACCGAGCAGTTTGAGCGTCTCACTCTTTATGGGGGTGCGCCTGATCAAAGCTTCCACGACTGCCAGCGTAACCAATCCGGCCAGGAAGTTGATCAACTCAACCGCCAGGATCATATTATTCTGACTGAGCCTGTCCGCCCCGGTAATTTGAAGGATTTTAGCTGCGGTGTAATGGAAGAGCTTGGGCTGGAAACACTCCCAACAATCGCTTTTAGATGGTAAAGTCCCTGATTTGAGAATAAGGCTGATCACCTGCATATGATCGTCGTTGGACTGGCGATTGAAACTTACCATTCCCAACCGCAGGACAACTGATAGGAGGAAGATGACCAGGATCAGAATATTGTATCTGCGACTAATTTTTGGCATGGGTTTGCTCCTCCTGAGGATAGAGATAGTTTTTTTTTGGAAAGGTTGTAGCGGGATGGAAAATAGTATTTGTTTAGGGGACGTGTAGACCGCCTTACACTTCCTATCTTTTCTCAAGCCCAATGATTTCTAATAAGCCGAAAAAAGTATAACATAAACCAGGACTCGCCTCTCCCATTTTATCCAATGTGGTTGGACGCAGAACATTCCGCATCAACTCAATATCCCGGTAAATTAACATCGTCGAAATGGAAGGTAATATGCGGTTGTATTCAGTCTTGCAAGCAATATGAGAAATAGCAATGAGCGCGGCACATGGTTGCGTGCCGAACTGAGTTCGGGTTTCTGTGGCTGCGTAGGCAAATTCTTAAAAACGATCAGGAACAAATCCATAATATAATGGGTGACCAGTATTAGGGCCCTCTTGATAATCATCTTGATGATTTACCCTGCTGTAGCGTAGATTTTACAAAAACCATCAGTATATAATGCACGATATTATTCCATTTCCAGAAAGAGATGAGTAGTCTTATGCGCAAGAAATTCAATTTTCCATCCTTGGCCTTATCCAGGTACTACAAAATTTTTCTTGGTCTTGCCATCCTTGAAGGATTCCTGGCATTCTGGTTTTTATTCAGGATTCCTTCCGAATCTCGCAATGTCACCCTGGCAGGTTATTCCATGCAGCGCTTTGGGACAGGTTTCATTATCATCCTTGCCCTGATCGCATTATTTTTTCTACTATTTAACTCGTTCGGATCCCGGAAACTTCTTAAATACATCACTATAAGAATAGACCCGATCCTTAAGAATGGTATTTTAAATTATATTATTAAATCAGTCCTAATTTTAATCATGTTGGTTAGTTTGACCAGTATTATGTTCTTCCTGTTGCCCTTGCTCCAAAGGCTGATTTTCTTTCTACCCGATAACTATATATTTGCCACTATTGGTCAACGTGCCGGTTTATTGATCGGTTGGATTTTCTTGATTAGCTTAAAAGTCCTCATCCTCTTTCATCTCTCCAGAAAACAGATCCAAAATAGTTTGCCCATTCCGGTCCGGCTGGCAATTATTGCCTGGGTTATTGAAGCTTCTATTTTTATTTACTTTGTGCTGTGGAGCTTGATCGCGAGAAAGGTAACACTGGAGATCCTCACGGGGCTTGGATTTAAGATCCTGCTCCTAACCATTTGGTTCTCATTCTGGGCTTTCCTGAACAGGCGCAAGGAGCTGCCAGAACGTATTTTCCTGCTCTTTACCTGCATCAGTATCTGGTTGTGCGTTTTCATTGTATCCTTGCAATTTGCCGAATGGTTTGATGCATGGAATACACCAGCAATAAATCATTTCAATATTCTGGCAGACGCATTCCTGCATGGAAAGTTGTATCTATCCAATCCTGCGAACACGGGCGATCTCACCTTTTATAAAGGCCATTGGTTTGTAGCAGAACCTCCTTTTCCAGCCATTCTGATGCTGCCCCTTATTGCCATCTGGGGAGTCCAGGCCTTTAATACCACCACCTTCTCATTGATGCTAGCTGCATTAGCTGCTGTAGCTGTATACCTAATTTTGCATCGCCTGATTCAGTCAGGCTGGATCAAATTAACTCACTATGGGGCGATCTGGCTGGCTGCCTTGTTCTCGTTTGGAACAATGTACTGGTGGCTGTCCATCTTAAGTAAAGTATGGTTTTTTAGCCAGGTAGTGACTGTTTTGTTTTGTGCCCTGGCTTTCCTGGCGGCTGTGAATGATTCTCCGGCCTGGGTTTCAGGGCTTTGCCTTGCCGCGGCCATCTTGTGCCGCCCGGATACTTTTACGCTTTGGCCGGCTCTATTGGCAATTCATATACAACACCGATTATCAAAAGAAGGGAAAGCAAAATGGAGGGATATCCTTGGCTGGGGGGTGGTTTCTGCCGTGACAACTGCCATCGGAGCAGGTTTACTGCTTACCTATAATTTTCTCAGGTTCGGAAATTTCCTCGATTTTGGATATGTCACCATTAATGGCGGAGCCCACCTCCTTCAACAGGTGCAACAATATGGCCTCTTTAGTCCCCACTTCATTCCGGAAAATCTTCACTGGATGTTCCTGGCCTTGCCGCCATTGTCTGCACAGTGCAGCTATTTCCTCACCAGGGGTTGGGGAATGAGTATGCTTATAACCACACCTGCCATGGTCTACCTTTTCAGAAAATTCAAAGTTTCCTGGTGGACGCTTGGTTGCTGGTGTTCCATTTTGCTTTCGGTCATCTTATTATTGATGTATTCCAATAATGGGGCACTTCAGTATGGTTATCGGTATATGCTGGACTTCAGCATTCCAGTTATCATGTTGATTGCCTTTAATGCCGGTGATAGAATTTCACTTCCCCTTAAAGCGCTTATCATTGCAAGCATTTTTATTAACTATTACGGCACCATTTCATGGTTCAATGGCCCTTGCTAGCGAATAGCTATTGGTAAATCGATTCCCGGGGTTACGCTTATAATAGAATTTGGGTAAAAGAATTCTTGCTTTCGATTAATGGATTCGATATTCAAAACCTGGAGCCCAAGCTTACACAAGTCTGACGGGGAGATTGATTCCAAACATGAAGAAACCATATTTAATTGTTTTGTTGATTATTCTCAATATCGTAGCTATCGGTGCATTCCTCATATGGTATTGCAACCGTACATACCCTATGATTGGGCATGACTACCGTTTATTCATGCCCTATATGATTAATTCCTATCTTCATCAAAAATTTAATGGGCTTACCATCCAATGGTACACCCCCAGTTTTATCGGAGGCAGGCCGGTGTATCCCAGCCCGGAGGATTTTCAGTTTTCCCTGCCCCAGTTCCTGATGTGGGTCGTCGATCCGTGGATTGCCATCCTGGCTTCGCTACTTATCTTTATCATAATTGAATTCATTGCTACTTATTATTTCTTGAAAAAACTATTAGGATTGGGGTCGCTGGCCAGCATTCTGGGAGCCGTGTTTTTTATTTCAAATGGTTTCTATTTCGAACATGCGGCTGTCGGCCACATTACTTTTCAAGAATTTCCGTTGTTTGCAGTGATCGTAATCATCTTTACCCATCCACGCTTACCTACATGGCTGGGAGGAGTGATCTTTTCTTTAATAATCACCATTCTGCTCTATTCCGAACTCCATAACATTTCTTTCTTTCCTCTTATAAGTATTATCTTTTTACCTGTCCTGTATTTGATCAAGCCATCTATGCTGAACTGGAAGAAAATGTTTTGCATCGTCCTGCTGGGTGGAATTCTTGCCGCCTTTCTATGTGGATCGAAGATCTACGCCGTATTTTCTTTCATGCGTTTCTTCCCCAGATTGGCCCAGGATCATTACACAACCACCCTGTGGAGCGGCTTGATTTTCATGATCCAACAATTGCTTGGAACTATGAACTTGGTGCCCTTTTATCAGATAGTAAATGGACAACGCGGTATTGGTTTCATTACAGATCTGATTAAAAGCTCAGGAAGCACATTTAGTTATTGGGAACTGGACGCGAGTTTGTCGCCGGCGCTTCTGCTTCTTCTGGCGGGAGGCGCATTTTCGTTTTTGCTGCATAAACGGAATTTCAAAGTACAAATCAATAAAAAAAACCTCATTGCGGAAGTATGCCTTGTTCTGGCCATCTGGCTGGTGATTGAATTTAGCCTGGCGAAAGGGATTATCTACCCGCTCATCCGAAACCTGCCGCTGTTCTCATCGCTGCGGGGGAATGTTCGCTATGTCTGCGCATTTATTTTCCCACTGGCCGTTGTTGGGGCGGTTATTTTCGATAAGTGGACAAAGAACTGGAAATCAAGAACAAGAGTCTTGGTTGTTTTCATATTGCTCGATGGGATTGCCTTGGGTTCCTTGCTGGCGTTTCGCTCAGTTCCTCCTTGGAATATGCAGTTTGTTTGTGATTATCGCCCCATCTTGGATACGTATGACAAAATCCGCTACAAAGGGGAAACCTTCCCGATCAAGTATGTGGTACCAGATGCCCAGCCGTGGTCGGTCTTCGAGGAAAATGCCACGAATATGGAGGATCCTTACAACGTGGAATTTGCTGCACTCACAGGTGAATATCATTATGTGTTGCATGTCGGGTCGGTCTATGATATATATAATGGGTACTACAATCTCATCGACCCGACCGGCTATGTATTTCCAAAATTAAAATAATTCATCCGTGTTTGAAAGGATCCCGGTTTCAGAGAAAGCGCAATTTCTTGATTTCATTGATCGTCGCCAGCCAGACTGGAAATTGCCCATGATAGAGCAGGTTCTGAATTGGATGGCTTTGATTACGCTCCTTGCTGTATTAGGGTTATTATTGGTGTACCTTGTTATAAGATATATACGATTTTCAAAGCATGTTCACAAAATCTAATGAAACTTTTGCACAATCAGCACAAGAATAGTAAAAGCGATAAAAAATACTTTGGGCAGTGTGCCCGAAAAAAAGAGTTGTTTGCCCGCTTTTTCGACGCTAAGTTCGTTACTCTAAACTCAAGTAATCTCTCTGGTGAATAATTACAAACTGCCCGAACCATAGATGATCATCTTGTTCATTCTGGCGCTCCTGCTGGACTGGTAGCAGTCTCGCCATAAGGATGAAACATTCTTTTCAAAGTAGCTTTTTGAGGGGGGCACTGTTTTGGTCAGTTCTGATTCTTGTGCTGGTTGTGCTTTTATTGGCAGATACCGGCGGACCTATTGTTTATCAAGGCTTTTAACAAGCGGCTGGGTGAACTCACGCACCTTGCAAATTTGTGATATGCTATCAACTTGGCCTTGGCAGCCCCCTTACTTACTTTTTTTGTTACTACTCAGCCATATGCTGGAAGGCCATATATCTGGTGTTTATGCATCCAGAAATGCAGATTTCGCCATATATGGGAACGCTATATCTGACAATTGCCCAAGGAATTGGGCTCCTAATGCCACATGTGCTGGTTTACAGCGAAATAGGCTGAGTAGTTACCTTTTTTCTTGGTAATCTTGAGATTTCTTGTCGGACTCATACGAACGATGTGGAGACAGACAAGGGTGTTTCTGATGATGCGATTATCGCCAGATAAAAATATAGATACTGTTTGTCGCTTCCATTGTCTGTCCTAATAAATTTGGCAAAAGGAAATGATTATTTTCATCATCAAGTATATATCCCCATACCTGAATAATATGCCGCCGGGGTTTTAACATGAGTGAAATCGTTCAATATTGCCCCTTATGCAAAAGCGAACATAGCTGTTTGTTCGACAGCCGCTTCCTTCCACGGAAAAGCGGTGGTGAACCGCATTTGCCTGGATTGCGGGTTGGTGTTTCAGTCGCCGCGCATGACAAATGCCGAATCGGCGGCTTTTTATGCCGAAGAATATCGCCTGCTCAACGAAGGCAGCCTCGACCCAACCGCCCGCAACATGGCTGCCCAACATGCCCGGGCTGAATCCCTTTTAGCATTTACCGGACCATTGGTAGAAAAAGTTTCCTGCCATCTGGATATTGGCTGTTCCATGGGGATCCTGTTGCAGCGATTTGCGGAAAACTACCATTGCCAGCCAGCCGGCATCGAACCAGGCGAAGCCCACCGTGCCCGGGCCCGTAAAGAAGGGCTGACGGTATATGCATCATTGGAAGAACTGGAAAAAGCCGGAACAGGGCGCTTCGACCTGATCAGCATGTCCCACGTACTTGAGCACCTGCCGGATCCGGTCGGTTATCTTGTTCACTTGCGGGAAAAGCTTCTGGACGCACCGGGATGGCTGCTGCTGGAGGTGCCGAACCTGTATGCGCACGATTCATTCGAGGTGGCTCATCTGGTTTCATACAGTTCCCATACGCTATTGCAGACATTGGAAAGTGCTGGTTACGAAATAGTCAGGATAAAACAGCACGGACGACCACGATCAGCCGTGCTACCTCTTTATATCACACTGCTGGCACGCCCAAAAACGATCTTTCCCCAATCCCTGAAGGTACGGGCCGAGAAGCAGGTGCCTTTGAAGCGCCAGATTGGGATGCTGCGCCGGCGGATATTGGAGAAATTAATGCCGAGCCGGGCCTGGTTGAAAGAATAAATGACCCAACGTATCTTTATCGCCGCTGATCACGGTCTGGCATTGATTTACTTCCTCCAGTCCGATATTATTTCCACCTTGCTGAAGGCAGGCGTGGAAGTTGTCATGCTCGTGGATGATGAAGCTCTTCCGGCCATCGAGGCGCGTTTCCATCAACCCGGCCTGATTTTTGAAGGCATGCGCCTGGATAAGTGCCAGGAATATTACCGTTCGGTCAGCCCGGTAGCCCAGCGCTGGCTGGATTTACTGCGTTGGACAGGTGGCTCCAAACGCATTAACACGATTGCCATGGATGGCAATTATCAACTTATTACTGCCGGGTATACCGGCTACAGCCGGCTGGCGCTGCCTTTTCTCCGTATCATCATCTGGCTGATGCGCCGTTCCCGCCCGTTGCGTAGGTTTATCATCCCCCTCCAGTATCGCTTCACACCGAACATTTATGCTGACTTATTTGAAAAATATCAACCTGACCTGGTCATTTCACGCACTCCCGGCTGGAGGCTGGATCGCTACATATTACGCGAGGCGGCTCAGCGCGGTATCCGCACTGCCGCGGCGATTGTTGGTTGGGATAACCCATCCTCTTATACCCAGAATGGCGCTCCGATGGACAACATCATCTGTTGGTCTGCGATACAGAAAGACGAGTTGGTTCTGGGTTCGGATTGGGATCCCCGGCGGGTGAATATCTCTGGCGTTCCGGCTTACGATGGCTACTTCCTGCATTCCTGGCTGATCCCACGCGACGAGTATTTCCACCTGCACGGCCTCGACCCACACCGTAAGCTGATCTCCTATGCTTGCAGTTTTGAGACCTTGCACCCCAATTTCCCGAATATGGCTGCCATCATTGAGTTAGTTAATAACAATGAATTGGCCGAATCCTGCCAATTGTTGATTCGCTTCCACCCCAATCACTTCATTGCTGGTTCGCGCTTTGAGAAGGAAAGGCAGCGTACTATCGAATATATAAAAGATATGCCTCACGTTCACATCGTGGAACCGGTTTCGCTGGGCGGCGGCCTGGGACATTACTCCGGGGAAGATATGCCCGAGAAAGCCTCCATGATGGCCTGGTCGGATGTTTTCCTGACGGTTTATTCAACCATGGTAGTGGAAACGGCCATCCACGACAAGCCGATCATCAGCCTGACCATCGATACACCGGGAGGCTGGAATATGAAAGATGTTTATTCCTTGCCGTTAACTGCCATCGGTGACTGGCCCACCCACCAGCGTTTCCGCCAATCGGGGGCCGGCCGGGTGGCTGCCAGCAAAGACCAGTTGCGTGAGCTGATAAACTTTTATCTGAAAGATCCGGCCGCCGACAGCGAAAGGCGGCAAAAGTTCATCAAGGAAGAATGCACCTATACCGATGGCAGCGCTGGAAGGCGAACCGGCGAATACCTGCTTCATCTCATCGAGGAATCCAATTCATGACAATTCCCGAAGTTCTTGCTTTGATCCCGGCGCGTGGCGGCTCCAAGGGTATCCCGCGTAAAAACATCCGACCATTTGCCGGGTATCCTTTGATTGCCTATAGTATCGCCGCGGCCATCCAAACGCAGAATGCGATCCGGGTTATCGTGTCCACAGACGACCAGGAAATCGCCGAAGTTGCCCGACACTTTGGAGCCGAGACGCCCTTCCTGCGTCCGGCGGAACTGGCCGCCGACCGCACGACCGATCTGCCCGTTTTCCAACACGCCTTGCACTGGCTGGCCGAACACGAGCATTATCATCCGGAGATGGTCCTGCACTTGCATGCCACCAGTCCGGTGCGGCCGCGCGGTTTTGTCGACCAGGCCATCCGCCTGTTGCGTGAGAATCCGGAAGTGGAATGTGTCCGCAGTGTGGTTTCACCCGGGCAGAATCCCTACAAAATGTGGCGAATCGACCCTCATTCCGGCCGCATGATCCAGCTTTTGACCGTAGAGGGAATTAGCGAGCCGTATAACACCCCGCGCCAGTTGCTGCCAGAGGTTTACCTGCAAACCGGTCATGTTAATGCCATCCGCCCGGCGGTCATCCTGCAGGGTTCGATGACCGGGAAAGCCATACTCCCGTTGATTGTGGATGCCAGCTATGAAGTGGATATGGATACCTTGGCGGACTGGGAACGCGGCGAATGGGTGCTGGCTCAAGGTAAATTGGAAATAATCCTGCCTGAAGAAAACAACTTGAGGCAGAAATAAATAATCCGTGATGGAACATATAAAAAACGAACGTGCATGGTATCCCTGAAGGCCCTGCACGGCAAAGAGGAATGCTGAAAATTATGAATGTTGAAAACAAGATAATTGCCAGAATTGAGTTTATTTCAGGCATAATTCTCGCCACCTTCGGTGCGGCTCTATTTTTCAACCAACGGGTGGATAAGGTGTTTTTATCTGTCATTTCATTTATTTTGCATAGATCACCTAACTTGCAGTGGCCTGACAAATTACATTTAGTTGCCCAGGGAATGTTGGTAACCGCCGCAATTCTTATTGGCTTATTTATTCTTCCGTACTGGGACGGTCTTAATTTTAAACAGAATAAACTCGTAATAAAACTGGCGATGAAATGGGAGCGCTATAAACAAAATAAGTTTGTGCGAATAATGGGGCACGCAGGTGCAACCATAATCATATGGATTATGATAATAGTAAAGGAGTTTTCATTCAGTTTTATCGGTAATGAAACTGATTATTTGCCATCTATTAAACAGGCAGTGGACCGCGCCTGGCTGCCCAATGATTGGTACTTGAATCTTAATATTAGTTATCGACAGGGCTTTGATTTCATATTTGGCGAGCTTGTTTCTAAGTTTGGTTTCGTAAATGGGGCTTATCTAGGAAGATTATTAGCTTATTTATTAGTGGCCATTGCCATATATATATTTTTCAGAACGATACATTTACGACCTTTGTTTGGCATTCTGGTATTATTGTTTTTTCTGAATCACCAGTCTTTGGCTGCAGGGGAGTGGATAGTAGGTGGGCTTGAAACGAAAACCATCGCCTATGCAATGGTTATACTTTCATTCTCTTTTTTCCTTCGCAAACGCTATTTTATAGGGTTTGCATTGGCTGGCGCGGCTATTTCTTTTCACGTTCTGGTGGGCGGATACGCTTTAATCTGCATCTTGGTAGCTTCTCTTTTGAATAAATCCTGGCGAACTGAATGGCGGCTGTACCTCAAGAATTTCTGGCCCTTTCTGATTACGGGTAGTTTGGGAATTTGGGCGGTAGTTGAGGAATTAATCCCTCAAAGAGGTATTGACGTAATCAAAGCCTGGAATATTTATGTATACTACAGGGTTCCAGACCACGTTATGCCTTTTACCTGGACTAATTTGCATTGGAAACCTGAACTGGCCCTGGCAACAGGCTTATTTATTATTATTTACTTCATGCGTACTTCAAAGTCAGCCAGTTTTGTTGCTGCTTTTGCCTTGGGAAGTGTATCCATGTTTTTGATCGGGTTGGGTATATATACAATACGTGATACCACTCTACTAAGATTTTACTGGTTTAGATTTCCTGATGTGATGTTGCCGTTTTTAAGTGCTGCGTTAATTGCCCTTTTCCTAAATGATTTTGCAGATCGCCATATCATTAAGAAATCTCTGTTTCAGGAATTTCAACTCGGGCTACAAACATTATTAAGGCTTCTGCCCCCAACCATTATTATCCTCTTAGTAGTAATGATGATCCAGCAGACTAATCGTTTACAAATCAGTTATAAAGATTCTCTATATAACGATCCAGGAACAATTCTTCCGGCATTTGAATGGATTTCTAAAAACACACCAAAGCAGGCGTTATTCCTCGTTGATCCTACTGAGTTGGAATTCTATATTGATGCACAACGAGCGATGTTGGTCTCCTGGAAACATTCTCCTCAGTCTGCAGGGCCTATTTTGGAGTGGTATAAACGGATTGAGTTATGTAATGGAAATGCCAGCCTTGTCAAAGGGGATAGCGCCGCTTCAGTCAAACAACTTCACACTAACTTTTACAAACTTGATCAAACTCAAATCCAACAAATCGCAAATCTTTATGGAACCAATTATTATGTAGGGTTGGCAGATCAACAATTGACTTTTGAACGTGTTTATAGTGACTCTATGTATGCAATTTTTAAGATCAAATAACATTGGTAGTGTAAACGAAAAATAATGAATGCAACCCTTTGAAGGATTGCAAAATCAAGAAACCTTTATTTATTGCACCAGCTACCTAAATTTATTCTTTAAGTGAACTCTGATCCTTCCAGATACTTTAATGAATTCAAGTAAATGAGAGCAAATATGAGTGAGAAAAAAGTGCTTGCCATTATCCCTGCCCGTGGCGGTTCAAAAGGGATACCGCGTAAAAACATCCGGTCTTTTGCAGGGAACCCCCTGATTGCCTACAGCATTGCGGCGGGATTGCAGGCCCGGCTGCCGATGCGCGTGGTGGTGACGACGGATGACGAAGAGATCGCCGAAGTGGCGCGCAAGCTTGGCGCGGAGACCCCGTTCCTGCGCCCGGCCGAGCTGGCCCAAGACCGTACCACTGACCTGCCTGTCTTCCAGCATGCCCTGCGTTGGCTGGCCGAACATGAAGACTATCATCCGCAGGTTGTTGTACATTTGCGCCCGACCACTCCCATCCGCCCGCCGGATCTGGTGGACCGCGCGGTTGCCCTGTTGCTGGCTCACCCCGAAGCAGACTCTGTGCGCGGGATAACGCCGGCCCATCAAAACCCGTTCAAAATGTGGCTGATGGATGGAGATGACAAACCCATCCATCCATTGACAACGGTTCCTGGGATCGAAGAGCCATACAACTCGCCACGCCAAATTTTGCCAAGAGCCTACGCCCATACCGGCCTGATCGATACCATCCGCCCGGCGACTATTCTAGATATGAACTCAATGAGCGGGCGAACCATCCTGCCCATCTTGTTCGACCCCGGTTACGATGCCGACCTGGATACACCGGAGGATTGGAAACATGCCGAGGAAAGTGTTTTGCGTGACCGGCCGGAGATGGTCTGGCCTGGCAAACCGCCCCGCCAGATGCCAGAATCCATCCGCCTGCTGGTGCTTGATTTTGACGGCGTCCTGACCGATAACCGTGTCTGGGTGGACCAGGACGGGCGCGAAATGGTGGCGGCTAACCGCAGCGACAGCCTTGGAATTAATCTGCTGCGCCAGGCCGGGGTGGAGACGGTGGTGATTTCGCTGGAAACCAATCCGGTCGTGGCGGCGCGTTGCCGGAAGATGAACATCCCCTGGATCCAGGGTGAAAAAGATAAGGCTTCTGCACTGCGCAAGCTGCTTCAGGAACGCAATATCAATGCAAACCAGACTGTTTATCTGGGGAACGACGTGAATGACCTGCAATGTTTCCCGATCGTGGGCTGGGCCGTGGCGGTTGCGGATGCCATGCCTGAAGTGGCCCGGCAGGCCGATTCTATCCTGACTCGCTCCGGAGGACGGGCAGCGGTGAGGGAACTGTGCGACTTGATTATGAAGCAGTTGTCGAACAACCCGCACCTGCAAAAAAACCGCTCGTAACACAAAGGCTGACTTCTGAATTACAATTGTGCGCGCGTTGGCCAGCCTGATAAGCAAATCTTCAGCCAGTAAGGTTTGAAAACCCTTTATAGGAGTAAATACAGTGTCAGAAATCAAGATTGGAAACCGTCTGGTTGGTAACGGACAGCCCTGCTACATTATTGCAGAAATTGGGATCAACCATAACGGCGATATCAATATTGCAAAAAAACTGATTGACGTTGCCGCGGCGGCAAAGTGTGACGCGGTCAAATTCCAGAAGCGCACTATCGAGGTGGTTTACACTGCCGAAGAACTGGCTCGCCCGCGCGAAAGCCCGTTCGGCAACACCAACGGTGATTTAAAATACGGCCTGGAATTTGGCCAGGAGGATTATGCAGAGATCGATCACTATTGCAAACAGAACAATATCGCCTGGTTTGCCTCCTGCTGGGATGAGCAGTCGGTCGATTTCATTGAGCAGTTTAACGTGCCTTGCTACAAGATTGCCTCGGCGTCCCTGACCGATGATGACCTGCTCCGTCATACTCGTTCCATAGGACGTCCGATCCTGATGTCCACCGGCATGAGCACACTGGAACAGGTCGATCATGCGGTTGAGCTTCTTGGAAAAGAAGATCTGGTGGTAATGCATACCGCCAGCACCTACCCGGCATTGTATGAAGAATTGAACCTGCGTGTTATTCCTATGATGAAGCAGCGCTATGATGTACCGGTGGGTTATTCAGGCCACGAAACCGGGCTTTCCACTTCCATAGCCAGTGTCGCGCTGGGTGCATGCGTGGTGGAACGCCACATCACCCTTGACCGAGCCATGTGGGGCTCCGATCAGGCAGCTTCAGTTGAGCCGCAGGGCTTTGCTCATCTGGTGCGGGATATTCGCCTGGTCGAGACAGCCATGGGTGACGGCGTGAAGCGCGTGATCGAGCGCGAGGTACCCATCATGAAGAAACTGCGCCGCGTCGATACCAAAGGCAGCAGCTTGTAGCAAGTTTTTTCAGAATGAATCATCCCAGGAAAGCCATCCTTTCCGCTCTGAATGCCCCCGGTCCTGGCTGCGGGGCATTCAAAACGAAATCTGCATGCTAAATTCAGCAACTGAATATACGGAGAATGAATGACACACATCGGCATCATGCAAGGCCGTATGGTCCCCCCAACCGATAACCGAATCCAGTGTTTCCCGCGTGAACGCTGGGCGGATGAGTTCGAGCTGGCTGCCCGGGCCGGGCTGGATTGTATCGAATGGATCTACGATCTGTACGGGGCGGATGTCAACCCTCTGGCGACCGATACCGGTTTGGAAAAGCTCAAGGACCTTTCAGAGCAGCATAAGGTCAAGATTCTCTCCATCTGTGCGGATTATTTCATGGATAAGCCGCTCGTGCGGGCCAGCCAGGCGGAACTGGATGATCGCCTCAAAACTTTCCACTGGTTATTGGAACGGGGCCGCTTGATCGGAATCAACCGGATGGTCATCCCGTTCGTGGATGCTTCGCGCATCGATACCCAGGCTGAATTCGACGGGGTGGTGATGCTCCTGCAACGTATTCTCGATGAGACCAGCCAGACCGGGATTGAGATTCACCTCGAAACTTCTCTGGCCCCGACCCGCTTTGCCGAACTACTATCCAGATTGTCGGATGTGCGCCTGAAGGTCAACTACGATTCCGGGAATAGTTCGTCCCTGGGATACAACCCACGTGAAGAATTTGCCGCCTATGGGGAGCGGGTGGGCAGCGTCCATATCAAAGACCGTTTGCTGGGAGCCAGCACGGTCCCGCTTGGGTCGGGGGACGCGGATTTCGCTGCCCTGGCCGAAGGGCTGCGGAAAGTGCACTATCAAGGAGATTTCATTCTGCAGGTGGCGCGTGGCGCCAGCGGAGACGAAGTTGCCTGGGCCGTGCAGAACCGTTCATTTGTTTTGAACCATTTCTTGCAGGCCAGCTGAACTTGAGCAGCGAGGACAAAAGATGAAAATATTGATCATGGGACTCGGTGGAATTGGGCAACGCCATCTGCGTAACCTGCGGAAATTAGGCGGGAATGAACTGGAAATCCTGGCATATGATCCACGTCCCAACCCCCCCGTTCTGACCGACCAACTCAAGGTGGAAGAAGGGGCAATCCTGGAGAAAAAATACAACCTGCGCATTTTCCCGGATATCGAGCAGGCGCTGGCGCAAAAACCGCAGGCGGCGTTCGTTTGCAACCCCACCAGCCTGCATGTCACGGCGGCGATCCGGGCAGCCCGAGCGGGCTGCGCCTTATTTATCGAAAAACCGCTTTCGCACAACCTGGAGCAGGTGGACGAATTGATCGACCTTGTGGAAAGTCGCCACCTGACGGCAGCCATTGGTTACCAGATGCGCTTCCACCCGTGCCTGCAACGCCTGCATGAGCTGGTTCAAGAGCAGAAAGTCGGCCGGATCCTGTCTGTAAGGGCCGATGTAGGTGAATTTCTGCCCGGCTGGCACACCTACGAGGATTATCGCCAGGGTTATGCCGCCCGCCAGGATTTGGGAGGCGGCGTGATTCTTTCGCAGATCCACGAGTTTGATTATCTTTACTGGTTGTTTGGAATGCCCCGGCGCATATTTGCGCTGGGCGGCCATCTGAGCAAACTGGAAGTGGATGTGGAGGATACGGCTGATATCCTGATGGAATGTGAAATGAATGGTCACCCCATTCCCATCAGCCTGCACCAGGATTACGTACAAAATCCATCCAAGCGTTCCTGCGACATCGTCGGGGATGCCGGGAAGATCCTGGTGGATATCCGGGCCCTTACCGTGCAGGTTTTCGATGGCCAGGGCAATTCCGTCGAGGCCAGATCATATCAGGATTTTCAACGCAACCAGCTGTTCCTGGATGAATTGAATGGCTTTCTGGATGGCATGCAGGGAAAACCATCCTCCCTGGTAAGCCTGTGCGACGGAGCACAAAGCCTGCGTATGGCGCTGGCGGCGAAAGAGTCCCTGGCGACCGGCAAGGTTGTTGAATTGGAAAGGTAAAAGCAAATGGAGAATGCCAGCAATTTATTTGACCTGACCGGCCGAGTGGCGGTTATCACCGGCGGGACCGGGTTTTTGGGACAGCAGCATGCCGAGACAATCGCCCGGGGCGGTGGGATTCCCGTCCTTGCGGATATCCGCGTGAACGGCGTCGATCCGCAGAGCCAGGCCTGGAAGAGCCGTTTCGGCGAAAAGGCCTGTGCCATTCAGTCCGACATCACCAATCCGGAGAGCGTCAGGAATTTATTGGAGACCGTGTTGGAGAAGTTCGGCCGGGTTGACATCCTTGTCAACAATGCGGCCAATAACCCCAAGATGGAAAACAAGGCAGATGTGGAATTTTCCCGCCTGGAATTCTTCCCGCTCGAACAGTGGGATGCCGACCTGAACGTCGGGCTGAAGGGTGCCTTCCTCTGCTCCCAGGTTATCGGAAGTGAAATGGCCCGTCGCAAGCAGGGTGTGATTGTCAATGTGGCTTCCGACCTGGCAGTCATTGCGCCCGACCAGCGGCTTTATCGCAAGCCGGGCCTGCCCGATGACCAACAACCGGTTAAACCGGTGACGTATTCGGTAGTGAAAACCGGGTTGATTGGCCTGACGCGTTACCTGGCCACCTACTGGGCTTCTTGCGGCATCCGTGTCAATGCGATTTCGCCGGGAGGAGTGTACAACAACCAGACAGACGATTTTGTCGAGCGGCTTGCCAACCTGATTCCTCTTGGGCGCATGGCGAATGCGAATGAATACCAGGCAGCCATTCTTTTCCTGTGTTCGGATGCCTCCTCTTACATGACCGGTTCCAACCTGGTGATCGACGGTGGCAGAAGCTGCTGGTAAACCTGGATTATTTATTTGGAAAACAGATTGAGATGGATCCAAGGCAAATTGAAGAAGAATTAAGCATCCACACCCGCATCATGAAACAGACCGTAGCGGAGTGTTGGCCGGCCATTAACGATATCCGCGACTGCCTGGTGGAATGTTTCCGGAAAGGCAACAAGGTCATGTTTTGCGGTAACGGTGGTAGCGCCGCCGATTCGCAGCACATGGTGGCCGAGTTCGTCAACCGTTTCCGCCTTGACCGGGCTGCCCTGCCGGCCATTGCGTTGACAGTGGATACCTCCATCCTGACGGCCATTGGGAATGATTCTGCCTACGAATTCACTTTCTCGCGCCAGGTGGAAGCTCTGGGAAAACCCGGTGACGTTCTGGCCGCCATCAGCACGAGCGGCGGTTCTCCCAATGTCCTCAAGGCATTGGATGTTGCCCGCGAACGCGGCGTCAAAACGGTTGGCTTTACCGGCGAAAAAGGGCGCCAGAGCATGGCGCCGAAATGTGACCTTTGCCTGGTGGTCCCCTCAACGGACACCCCCCGGGTTCAGGAAGTGCACGAATTTGTCTGGCATGTCCTCTGTGGAATGGTGGAACAGGCGTTGTTTGTAGAGTAATTTGAAGAACCTATGCAAATCTTCTTCAGGAAACTCCTTCGATTTATAAAACGGCCCGCTTTTCTGGCGTTTGTATATTTCGTTGGGATGAGTATCGTAATGACCTACCCGCTGATCCTGAAGATGCGCACGGAAGCGCTTGGCGCGGGGGGTGGAGACGGCAGTTATTTTATCTGGCTGGTGGCCTGGTACCAGAAGGCGCTTTTCCAATTGCACATCTCGCCGTTCTTTGCCCCCTACCTGAACTACCCGCAAGGCTGGAACCTGGCAACCACCGACATCACCCCGGCAATGGTGGCACTGGCGCTGCCTGGGAGCCTGCTGGTCGGCCCAACCTTTGGCTATAACTTCGCCATGCTGCTCAGTTTTATTCTGTCAGGTTGGGCCATGTATTTATGGGTGAGACACCTCACGGGTGATTCACTGGCTGCATTAGTGGCGGGAACGGTCTTTGCCTTCCTGCCATTCCGCATGGCGCATTTCGTGGTTGGACACCTGAACCTGGCGGGAACGCAATGGTTCCCCTTCTATTTCTGGGGATCTGTTTGACCTGTCTGAAGCAGGAGAAATTCTCCTGGAAGCCGGTCCTGATGGCCGGGATCGCGGCCGGGTTGATTGGTCTGACTAGCCCGTATTATGTGTACATGACTGGTCTGATCACCGTCGTCTTCTTATTGGGATTCCTGATATTTAAAGGGTATAAGCGTTTGAAGGTTGCGGCTTTTTGGAAAAGCTTGCTGGCATTTGGCGCACTGGCGGTGCTGCTAGTGGTGCTTGCAATGTTGCCGTATCTCAATCTGGGCTCCCAGAATGGCCTGACTACCCGCCCGGTGGATTATATGAACCGCTATTCGGCCAGCCCGACCGACTTTGTCATCCCGTCGATCAAGCAGTTCCTGTGGGGAGGTTGGATAGACAATGCCTTCAAACCACAGATATTCCAAGAGTTGACCCTCTATATTGGGGCAGTGGCGTTCGTGCTGGCCTTGTTTGCCTGGATCAAGCGCCGACAGCTGCGGCACCCGGAATTGGCGGATATTGCCATCCTGACTGCCGCGGCCGGCTTCGTGCTTGCCCTGGGCATCCAACTCCACTGGTTGGGACAGCTATTTATCCTGTACTGGCGAGGAAAACCGGTTAGCTCTTTGCCTCGGATTCTGCAACTTATTTTTCACCGTGTGGATATGCCTTCGATCTATCTACCGGCTTATTACCTATACCTTTATCTGCCCTTCTTTGCCAAGATGCGGGTGATGATGCGTTTCGGGTTATTCACGCTGATCTTCTCGAGCATGCTGGCCGGCCTGGGGGCCTACCTGCTGACGAAATCGGCCTCCTTGAAAGTGAAGCGCTGGGTAGGGATTGGATTGTTGGTATTGGTATTCATCGACTTCTATCCCGGCGTGTTGACAGATTTCCGGGTGACGCAGGCCCGCCCGGTGGATAGCTGGCTGGCTACGCAGCCAGACACCGGGGCTGTGGCGCAATTCCCCTTCAGTGAGGAGTCCAGCCAGGGCCTGGTGTATGACACGCTGGTGAATCAAAAACCCTTCCTGGGCGGTGATTTCAATGCCAATGTGCCGGAACAATATGGACGCATCCGGACAGTCATGGCGACTTTTCCCTCCGAGGATAGCGTGGATTCTCTGAGACAATTGGGAGTCACCTACGTGGTGGTGGATTCCTCTGGCTATAAAAACTTTTCTGATATTGATGGAAAGATCCAATTTTTGGGTTTGCACATGTTACATGTCAGTGAAGCGGAGTATGTTTACGGATTAAGCAAGTAATTTGGAAAAAAGCCCTAATGCAGACCTTCTCCAAAAAACTCCTTCGATTTATAAAACGGCCCGCTTTTCTGGCGTTTGTATATTTCGTTGGGATGAGTATCGTAATGACCTACCCGCTGATCCTGAAGATGCGTACGGAAGCGCTTGGTGGTGGTGGAGGGGATGGAACCTATTTTATCTGGCTGGTGGCATGGTACCAGAAAGCGCTTTTCCAATTGCACATCTCGCCGTTCTTTGCCCCCAACCTGAACTACCCGCAAGGCTGGAACCTGGCGACTACCGACATCACGCCGGCGATGGTGGCACTGGCGCTGCCTGGGAGCCTGCTGGTCGGCCCAACCTTTGGCTATAACTTCGCCATGCTGCTCAGTTTTATTCTGTCAGGTTGGGCCATGTATTTATGGGTGAGACACCTCACGGGTGATTCACTGGCTGCATTAGTGGCGGGAACGGTCTTTGCCTTCCTGCCATTCCGCATGGCGCATTTCGTGGTTGGACACCTGAACCTGGCGGGAACGCAATGGTTCCCCTTCTATTTCTGGGGATTGTTTGACCTGTTGAAGCAGGAGAAATTCTCCTGGAAGCCGGTCCTGATGGCAGGGATCGCGGCCGGGCTGATCGGATTTACCAGTTCCTATTATGTTCTAATGACCGTGCTGATATCGGTCGTTTTCTTGGTTGGATTCATCATTTTCAAAGGGTACAAGCGTTTAAAGGTTGCGGCTTTTTGGAAAAGCCTTCTGGCATTTGGCGCACTGGCGGGCATACTGGTGGGAATTTCGATGGTGCCATTTCTTCGCCTGGATTCGCAAAATGGATTGGCCTCGCACTCGGCCGATTATATGAACCGCTATTCGGCCAGCCCGACTGACTTTGTCATCCCATCGATCAAGCAGTTCCTGTGGGGAGATTGGATTATCAAAACATTCAGGCCGCAAATATTCCAGGAGTTGACCCTCTATATTGGGGCAGTGGCGTTCGTGCTGGCCTTGTTTGCCTGGGTCAAACGCCGGCAGCTGCGGCACCCTGAACTGACGGATATCGCCATCCTGACCGCCGCGGCCGGCTTCGTGCTTGCCCTGGGCATCCAGTTCCACTGGTTGGGCAAGACAATCAGTTCTTTTCCCCGGTTGTTGCGGCCCATCTTGCACCGCACCTGGATTCCCTATCTACCGGCTTATTACCTATACCTCTATCTACCCTTCTTCGCCAAGATGCGGGTGTTGATGCGTTTTGGGCTGTTCACGCTGATCTTCTCGAGCATGCTGGCCGGCCTGGGGGCCTACCTGCTGACGAAATCGGCCTCCTTGAAAGTGAAGCGCTGGGTAGGGATTGGATTGTTGGTATTGGTATTCATCGACTTCTATCCCGGCGTGTTGACAGATTTCCGGGTGACGCAGGCCCGCCCGGTGGATAGCTGGCTGGCTACGCAGCCAGACACCGGGGCTGTGGCGCAATTCCCCTTCAGTGAGGAGTTCCAGCCAGGGCCTGGTGTATGACACGCTGGTGAATCAAAAACCCTTCCTGGGCGGTAATTTCAATGCCAATTCGCCGGAGCAGATCGTACGAATTGATCCGACCATGCAGACCTTCCCATCCCAGGCTAGTGTAGACTTGCTCAAGCAATTGGGAGTGGCCTACGTGGTAGTGGATTCCTCTGGCTATAAAAACTTTCCTGTTATTGAAGGAAAGATCCAATCTTTAGGTTTGCATTTGTTGCATGTCAGTGAAGCAGAATATGTTTATGGCTTGCCCTGATAGACTTACTTCAATCTATTTATATAGGTGAATGATATGAAAAGAGAAATTAGAATCGGTAGCCATTTGGTGGGGGATGGCCATCCTGTCTACATTATTGCCGAAATTGGCATCAATCATAATGGCAGCCTGGAAATCGCCAAGCAAATGATTGACGCGGCAATCCATGCCGGCGCAGATGCGGTGAAATTCCAAAAGCGGACGCCGGAGATCAGCACCCCACCCGAACAGCAGAAACAGATGCGGGATACTCCCTGGGGTTATATCACCTACCTGGATTATCGTTACAAAGTTGAATTTGGTGAAGCGGAGTATCGTGAAATCGATCGATATTGCAAAGAAAGAGGCATTGACTGGTTCGCCTCGGTATGGGATGAAGTTTCTGTGGACTTTATGGAGAAATTCGATCCTCTCGTATATAAGATTCCATCGGCATCACTGACTGACCATAACCTCTTGCGTTACGTTCGCAAGACTGGCAGACCACTGGTGCTTTCCACTGGCATGTCAACCATGGAAGAGATCCGCGCGGCAGTGCAGGCGGTCGGGACAGATAATCTTGTCATCACCCACTGCACAAGCACGTACCCATGCCAACCGGATGAACTTAACCTGCGCATGATCCAGACCCTGCGTGAAGAGTTCCCCTGCCCGATCGGTTACTCTGGGCATGAAGTCGGGCTGATCCCGCCACCTGTCGCAGTGGCCCTGGGGGCCTGCATGGTGGAACGCCATCTGACGCTCGACCGGGCCATGTGGGGATCCGATCAGGCTGCTTCCGTTGAGCCGGGCGGTTTCCAAAGGTTGGTGATGTACACACGCGTGGCCGAAGCCTCGCTTGGAGATGGCGTCAAACGCGTATTCGAAAGCGAGCAATCATCGCTTAAGAAGCTGCGCCGGTTCGTATCCAATGACCGGACGGGATAAATAAGAGGTCCTCTATGCCTGAGATCCAGATTGGCGATCGCCTCATCGGGAACGGCCATCCCACTTATATCATCGCTGAGATCGGTGTAAACCATAACGGCATCCCACAACTGGCTTTTGAGCTGATAGACATCGCGGTGGATGCCGGAGCGGATGCAGTTAAATTCCAGAAGCGCAACCTAAAAACCCTTTACCCTAAAAAGTATCTGGATAATGTCAACGCGGGCGAGAAGAGCCTGCGTTACCTGCTTCCCATTCTGCAAAAGGTGGAGTTGCCGGAAAGCACCTATCAGGAGATCGCCAAATACTGCAAGAAAAAAGGTATCACGTTTTTGTGTTCGCCCTTCGACAAGGAAAGCGCCGATTTTTTGGAAACTTTGGAAGTTCCGGCTTACAAGGTGGCTTCGGCGGATTTGACCAACCTACCGTTGATCGACCACCTTGCCAAAAAGAAGAAACCGCTTATTCTATCAACCGGCATGTCCCGCCCGGATGAAGTGGATTTCACGGTTAAGTTTCTTAAAGAGCGCAATGTGCAGTTTGCTTTGTTACACTGCAACAGCACCTATCCGGCTGCTTTTGAAGATATCAATCTGCGCTACATGGATCAATTGCGCAAGTATGATGTGCCAGTCGGTTATTCAGGTCACGAGCGCGGCATTGCCGTCTCGATGGTGGCGGCAGCTTTGGGGGCGAATATCCTCGAGCGGCATATCACCCTGGACCGGGCCATGGATGGCCCTGACCATGCGGCCAGCCTGGAACCGCAGGGATTTAAGAAAATGGTACGCGATATCCATCTGGTAACCCTGGCATTGGGAACAGGGGAGGAGAAATTCTTCTCCCGTGGAGAGATCCTCAATCGCGAATCTCTGGCAAAAAGTCTGGTGGCGGCTCGTCAGATCGAACCGGGCGAGACCCTTACCGACGCGATGATCACTGTCAAGGGACCCGGATTGGGCCTTTCACCGCAACGCTACCCGGAGTTGCTTGGCAAGCAGGCCGAGCGGGCAATTGAGGAGGATGAGCCTTTTGTGGAGAGCGATCTGGGCATCCACCCTGAACGGCAGATGGAACACACTCTGCCCATGCAGTGGGGCTTCACCGTGCGGTTCCGCGATTACAAAGAATTGATGGTTCATAAGCCACAGTTCCTGGAATTTCATTTCACGGATGCCGACCTGGATGAAAAATATACAGGCGCTGATTACGATATGCCCCTGGTGGTGCACGCCCCGGAATTCTGGGAACGCACGCTGGTGGACCTGTGTGCAAAAGATGAAAAGCAGCGGGTTGATTCCGTGGCTCTGATCCAGAAATCCATTAACCTTACGCGTGACATGGCCAGGCACTTCCAGGGCAAGCCCAAGGTGATCGTACACACTGGAGGAATGACGCTCGACCAATCCATTCACGATAACCGGCCGCTGTACGATGCCCTGGGCCGCTCGGTTGAGCAGATTGATTCAGATGGGGTGGAGATCCTGCTGGAAAACCTGCCGCCGCATCCCTGGTACTTCGGCGGCCAATGGCTCACGAATGCCTTCATGGATGCCAATGAAATTTGCGCTTTTATCATCCCTCGAAAGATGAACATCTGCTTCGATACATCCCATTCGAAGCTCTATTGCAACTGGGCGCACGTGGACTTTTATGAGCAGTTACAGACGCTTCTGCCGTATACCCACCATTTGCATATCTCGGACGGTTCCGGCCTGGATGGGGAAGGCTTGCAAATTGGTGAGGGCAACATTGACTGGGTGCGTTTCTTCCACCTGACCAGGGATTACCGCGGCACCATGATCCCTGAGATCTGGCGCGGGCACCAGCATTCCGGGCAGGGCTTCATCCTGGCTATCCAGCGTCTCTCCGAGGCCTATTCCAGGGCCCACGCGGAAGACGAGTCAAAAGTGAGACCAAAGTGAGTGTGTTTAATTTCGCGCAGCCGATCCTTCGGCGCCTCCGGACTGCTTCGAATAGTTTCCAAAATGATTGGCAAACTATCCAGATGGCGCGCCAGGTGGCGAGTCACGCCCACGCAGATCAGGGCAGGCTGCCGGTAGTCTTTTTTAACGCCTCCACACGGATTCGTGGGCATAGCCAGAATGCGGCTTTTTCGCTATTGGCCTCCTGGGCTGTGCGGCTGACCGGGGTTCGGGTCATTCATTTCATCTGCTGGTCCGGAATGAGCCGTTGCGTTCTGGGTACCGAACAAGATTTTCCAGAAAAGGCCATGCCGTGCAAATTGTGCACCCGCCAATCCCGGATGAATACCACTGCTGCGGAAGTACGCTTTTTTACTTATCAGCAGGATGAGCGACTGGCTGCAATCCTGCAGAACCTAGGTCTGGATGAATTACTGCGGTACGAACAGCCTCTGCCGGATGTAGGCGGGGCGCTGCCGCTAGGGAAATTAGTCCTGCCTTCCTTGCGCTGGCGATTGCGCCTGCAGACCCTCGCAGATGACGAGCCAACCCGTTTTATCTGCCGCGAGTTCATGCTTTCGGCCTGGAACGTGGCGCGCAAATTCAGCGTCTTACTTGAAAACATCAAACCGCAGGCGGTTGTTCTTTTCAACGGGATCCACTTTCCCGAAGCGACAGCCGCCTGGTTATGTCGCCAGCGCGGCGTGCGAGTAATCACCCATGAATTGGGTTTCCAGCCTTTTAGCGGTTATTTTGTGGACGGGGATGTTACCAAATATCCCATCACCATCCCCGAAGTGGATCTTACGCCTGAGCAAAATGCCCGCCTGGATGCCGACCTGCAGAAACGCCTACAGGGCAATTTCAGTATGGCGGGCATCCAGTTCTGGAATGAGATGCGCGACCTGCCGGAGGAATTGGTACAAAAAGCCGCCAGGTTCAAGCAGGTGGTGGCGGTTTTCAGTAATGTTATCTTCGATACTACCCAAATTCATGCCAACGTGGTTTTCACGGATATGTTTGCCTGGCTGGACACCCTGCTGGAAGTTTTTAAGGCGCACCCTGAGACGTTCTTCGTATTGCGCGCCCACCCTGACGAGGCTCGCCCCGGCAAAAGCAGCCGCGAGTCTGTCGGCATGTGGTTCGAGCAAAAAGGCGCCATGCTATCCAATCTATCTTTTATTCCGCCTCAGGAACGCATCAGCTCGTATGAGCTCATCCGTCTGTCAAAATTTGTGCTGACCTATAATTCCCAGATTGGCCTGGAGGCCATGTTGATGGGTATCCCGGCTCTAGGCGCGGGCCAGGCTCCGTTTGTGGATTACAACACCGTCTTCTTTGAACGCAATCGGGAAGCCTACCTGGAACGCCTGGAATCCTTTTTGGCTTCTGCACGGATCGAAATTCCGCCAGAAGCAGTCAAACGCGTCCGGCGCTTCATGTACTACCGCTATTATCGATTTTCCCTGCCGTTTGGCGCTTTCATCGAATCCACTGCTCCCATCGGGTATGTGCGCCTGAAAAAATTCTCCTGGAAGGCTTTGGATAAATCGCCTACCGCCCTCGCCCTTCAGGATGGACTTCTTCACGGCAAACGGTTTGAATTGGATGTCTAGCTGCACAGTGGTGATCCGGGCTTACAACGAGGCAGCTCACATTGGCCGTTTGTTGGAAGGACTCTCCCGGCAGACGCTGCGTGACCCGGAAATCATCCTGGTCGACTCGGGCTCGACCGATGCCACCGTTGAACAAGCTGCCAAAGCCGGCGCAAAGGTGGTGCATATCCTGCCTGAGGAGTTTACCTTTGGGCGTTCGCTCAACCTCGGGTTGGCTGCGGCCTCCCGCGAACTGGCTATCATCGCCAGCGCGCATGTCTACCCGGTCTATCCCGATTGGCTGGAGCGTTTGCTTGAACCGTTCCACGATCCTCAGGTCGCCCTGACTTATGGCAAACAGCGCGCGCCGGATTCCGCGCATTTCTCCGAACTGCAGGTGTACCAGCGCTGGTATCCGGAAACTTCCGACCTGCGCCAGGCGCAGCCATTCTGCAATAATGCCAATTCGGCGGTACGGCTTTCAGACTGGGGCGCGCATCCATACGATGAAACCCTGACAGGGTTGGAAGATCTGGCCTGGGCCAAGTGGGCGCTTGGCGCGGGACATGGCCTTGCCTACATAGCCGATGCGGAGGTTATTCATACCCATAATGAGACAAGGCGTGGTGTGTACAACCGTTACCGGCGGGAAGGCATGGCTTTCAAGCGAATATACCCGGAGGCGCATTTCAGCCTGTATGACTTTATTCGTATGACTTCAGCCAATATCAGCAGCGATTTGTGGCATGCCTTGAAACAGAAAACTCCCCCGGGGAAAGTTCCTGGTATTTTCTGGTATCGGACTGCCCAATTCTGGGGCACGTATCAAGGCTACCGCCGGAGCCTTGAATGGAACTGGAATTTAAGGCAGACTTTCTATTACCCGCATGGCATCGAAATGCCCGCCAGGCCCACACCCAGGCAGGTCGAACCGATCCGATATAAGGAATAAAGCTATGAATTATGAGATCCTGATAACCGGCGCCAACCGCGGACTCGGCCTGGCGCTGACCGAAAAACTTCTGGCGGATGGACAGTCTATCCATGCCATTAACCGGCAGGTGAGCCGGGATTTATTGGAACTAAAGAAAAAATATCCCGGGAGCTTGCAGCTTTATTCGGGCGACGTAAGTGATGAGAGTTCCATCCGGCAAGCCCTGGAAGCAATCGCCAGCCGGACCGGTTCTTTGGATATCATCCTGAATAACGCGGGAGTTAATTTGGAGCGATCTGGCCCATTGTTGGAGCAGGTGGACTTCTCGATCTATTTGCCCACCTATCAGGTCAATGCCATTGGCCCGCTGATGGTAGCCAAATATGCCCTGCCGTTGCTGCGCCTGGGGACCAAGAAACTGATCGTCAATTTTTCATCGGAAGCCGGTTCGATTGGAGCGAGCTGGCGCACGAGTGATTATTCCTATTGTATGTCAAAGGCTGCTCTCAATATGGCCAGCCGGATCATGCAAAATGCCCTAAAGGAAGATGGCATCAAGGTTCTGGCGCTAAACCCTGGTTGGTTTAGTTCGGATATGGGCGGCGCGAATGCGCCGATTACCCCTTCTGATGCGGCAGAGCAGATTGTGAAGTTGGTAATAAATACGTTCGGGCTGGACGGACCGATCTTCATTGCCCCGAACGGTGATGCATTGGAGTGGTAATGCACAAAGCGAGAACAAGCTGGAACGGTATAATAGTAACAGTGAATGGTAAAAGGTAACTCATGCCTCACTTTGCCGCCCTGGTCCCCATGCGCCATCACTCCCAGCGTGTTCCCGGTAAGAATTACCGCCCGCTGGCGGGCCGGCCGCTTTACCAGCATATCATTGCCACGCTGCTATCCGTTCCGGAGATTTCCACAGTGGTTGTGGATACGGATTCCGAGCTGGTCATGGATGGGTTGCGGCGGGATTTTCCGCAGGTGGTCATTCTGCCACGCCCGGAGCATTTACGGGATGATACCATCCCCATGAATGAGATCCTGTTATACGATACATCCAGGGTGCAGGCAGATTATTACCTGCAGACCCACAGCACCAACCCATTGCTGCGCCCGGAGACGATTTCGAAAGCGGTGCAGACCTTTTTAACTGATTACCCGAACCACAACTCGCTTTTCTCGGTAACACGCCTGCAGACCCGCCTGTACGATCAGGTAGGGCACGCGCTAAACCACGATCCAAATATTCTGCTGCAGACGCAGAACCTTCCGCCAGTCTATGAAGAGAATTCCTGCATATATATCTTCACGCGTGAAAACCTGGAACGGCGACGCAACCGACTCGGTGAACGCCCGTTAATGTTCGAAATGAGCGCTGACGAAGCCTGGGATATTGATGAAGAACTGGATTTTGCCATTACTGATTTTTTGATGCAGCAGCGCGAGAAATAAATCCACCATAGAAAGCAGACTGAAACGGTTTGTAGCGAGTCAAGAAATTGCCATGAAAAAGACCCTATTAAAAATATTGGATGCTCCCTGGTACTTCATCGCCTTCGCCGCATATCCGGTGCTGGCGTTCCTTTCTTACAATATCTCCCAGGTTCGTTATACTGCCGGGATCCGTCCATTGATCATTTCATTCGTCGTTGCAACGCTGTTGTTCTTGCTCTTTCGCCTGATTTACAAGAATTGGCGCCGGGCGGCCTTTGCCGCGGCAGCGTTTACGGTTTTGTTTTATACCTATTACCAGGTCTTCGATCAGATCCAAAAAAAATGGAAAGCCTCCAACCTGCCTCTCTGGCTTGGAGCACTCTGGGTGGTTTTGCTTATCCTGGCGCTGGTCGGGGCAGGCTGGCGGAAGACCCAATTCCAGGGCGCGGCGCTGACGTTGAATCTGCCGGTCATAATTATCCAGGATGACCATGGTTCCTGGCTTCAAAGCGGGTCCGACCAGTTCAAGATCCTGAATGTCTACTACCTGTCAGTCGACAATGGTGTGCTTTATCCCGGCATTTCACCAGTCAATATCTTCCAGCTAATTCTTAATACGTACCTGGGAGTGGATTATCCTCTGATGAAGAATATCAGCTATGATTCGCCCGTCCCGTATGTTTTAATCTCTTCCCGATCGCCAATCCCTGTTCCGGAAAATAAGCTGCATGCCCACCATCCTTTTTTCTGCCCCCTACATGCTCCAATCCCTTGAGCGCTTCCTTCCAGTGCTCGACCGCTATAAGCTGGATTTGATCACTGCTGAAGTCCATGAACGGCTCGAAGAATCCGAGTTGCTGAAATATGCCGGCCAATTCGATGGCGCCATCTGTGGCGACGATCGCTACAGCGCACGCGTCCTGGAGGCTTGCGCCCCGCGTCTGAAAGTGATCTCCAAATGGGGAACCGGCGTTGACTCGATCGATGCAATTGCCTGCGCCCGCCTGGGGATCAAGCTTTGCCGGACGGTAAACGCCTTCACTCTACCAGTGGCCGATACAGTTATGGGCTATCTGCTGGCTTTCGCCCGCCGCCAGCCCTGGATGGACAAAGCCATGAAAGCCGGCGTGTGGGATAAAATCCCAGGACGGGCGCTGCATGAGTGTACCCTGGGCATTATCGGAGTCGGCGCCATTGGCAAAACGCTTACCCGTCGGGCGCGCGCTTTTGGGATGAAAGTGCTCGGCAATGACATTGTGGAGATCGACCATGTTTTCATTGCCGAGACAGGTATCCAGATGACCTCTCTTAAGTCATTGCTCTCGGCTTCCGACTTTGTTTCCGTTAATTGCGATCTGAATCCTACCAGCCACCACCTGATGAATGCACGAACTTTGGGATTGATGCGCAAAGAGGCGATCCTGGTCAATTGTGCGCGCGGCCCGATTGTGGATGAAGTCGCGCTGGTGCAGGCCCTGGGAGCGGGCGCCATTGGCGGGGCTGCCCTGGATGTGTTCGAGCTGGAACCGCTGCCGGTTGACAGCCCTCTCAAACGGATGGACAACGTTCTGCTTGCCCCGCACAACTCGAATTCCAGCCCGGCGGCCTGGGAGCGGGTCCATCGGAATACGATCAAGAATTTGATCGAGGGGCTCGGAATGAATTTTGACGAGAGGTTGCAGTTCTGATAGGAATTCAGGAACGTAATATCTGGTAGGAAGGCAAAAAATGGCCAAATCGCAAGCGTTGCATGAGTTTGATCAAAAGACGGTGCTCATCACCGGTGCAGCCGGCGGGATTGGACGCGCCTGTGTTGCCCTGTTCGCCGAAAAAGGCTGGCGCGTCATCGGAGTGGACCGGGCCCCATTTGGCGAGGATTTCCCTGCCAATGGCCTGTTCATTCAGAGCGAAATATCCCATCCCGAATCGCTGGAAACAATTTTCCAACAGGTACAGGCTTTTACTAAAACCCTGGACGCTTTGATAAACAATGCAGCCGTGCAGGTTGCCAAGCCGCTGGTTGAAACTACCGTGGAAGAATGGGATATGGTGATCGCCAATAACTTGCGTCCGGCCTTCCTGTTTTCCAAGCAGGCTTACCCGCTCTTAAAAACGGCCGGAGGGGGAGCGATTGTCAACGTCTCCTCCGTCCATGCAGTGCAGACCTCCGCGAATATCGCCGCCTATGCCACCAGCAAAGGCGGCCTGCTGGCGCTGACGCGGGCCATCGCCATTGAGTTCGCCAGTGATAATATCCGCGTCAATGCCATCCTGCCCGGCGCGGTGGATACTCCCATGCTGCGGGCCGGGCTGGACCGGGGGCACCTGGCAGGGGAGGATGTGTATTCCCGCCTGGATAACCTGGCCCGCAAAACGGTTAACGGGCGGGTCGGCCGGCCCGAAGAAATTGCCCACTCCATCTATTTTTTGGCGGATAATACGCAATCTTCATTTATGACCGGCCAGGCCATGATCGTGGACGGCGGCGCGACGGCCAGGTTAAGCACCGAATAGCAGGAAATAAGAAATGAGTGTAAAACAAACCCTCAAACAGATTATTCCGCTTCCTGCGTGGACTGTTCTGCATAAGACTTACAGCGGTTTGATACATTTGCCCGAACTGCCTTCTGCTTATTTGCATCCTTGGCGTCGGGCGAGCATGGCAGGACTTGCCGAGCTAAAAAATGTTCACAAGGGTCGACGAGCCTTTATTATTGGCAACGGCCCCAGCCTAAAGGTGACTGATTTAAGCAAGCTCAAAAATGAATTCACTTTCGGTTTGAACCGAATTTACTTAATGTTTCCGGAGCTTGGTTTCAACACTACATATTTTGTATCGGTCAACGACTTGGTGATCGAGCAGTGCGCAAAGGATATTTGTGCGTTGGCCATGCCAAAGTTTTTATCCTGGCGTTCGCACCGATTTTTTCCATCCGGGCCACTCCCTGCCAATTTTCTCTACACCACCTACGACAACCCTGCTTTTGCTCGAGATGTCCGTTGGCGTGTTTGGGAAAGCGCCACTGTCACCTACGTTGCTCTCCAGCTTGCTTTCCATATGGGTTTTGATCAGATCATCTTGGTTGGCGTGGATCATAATTCCAATGTGCCTGGCAAAGCCAATACCACGATTGTCTCGCAAGGTGATGATCCCAATCATTTTCATCCTGGCTACTTTGGCAAAGGTTTTCGCTGGCAACTCCCCGATTTTGAAACATCCGAAATCGGTTATCGGCTGGCGCGTCAGACATACGCGGCTGACGGGCGGGAAGTCCTGGATGCCACGATTGGCGGCAAACTGATGGTATTCCCGAAAATCGATTATCTGTCCCTGTTCTGATCATGTCTGAGCTTCCGCTTGTCTCCATTGTAACCCCCTCCTATAACCAGGCGCGTTTTCTGGAGGCTACCTTGCGTTCGGTGCTCGAACAGGATTATCCCCGCATTGAGTACCTCGTGGTGGATGGGGCCTCCTTCGATGGTAGCGTGGAGATCATCCGCCGGTACGCCGATCGTTTGACCTGGTGGGTCTCTGAAAAAGATTCCGGCCAGTCGGAAGCGATCAACAAAGGCTTCCATCGGGCGCAAGGGGAATTCATTGGCTGGCTGAATTCGGATGACCTCTACCTCCCCGGAGCCGTGTCGGCGGCCATCCAGGTTTTTCAGACCCATTTGCAGGCTGGTCTTGTTTATGGTGATGCCCGGGCAATCGATGTGGATGGTAAGCCGTTTAACCTGATGCATGCCCGGCAGTATTCCCTGGCAGATTTGATGGCATTTAACATTGTTTGCCAGCCCGCCGCTTTCATGCGCCGGTCGGTTCTGGAAGAAGCCGGCTACCTGGACCCGGCCTACCAGTTATTGATGGATAACCTGCTTTGGATGAGCATGGCACGCCGGGCTCCGATTGTTTACACGCCGCAGATCTGGGCGGCCGCCCGTTACCACGATCAGGCCAAGAACCGCACGCGCGGCGCTGCCTATGGAGAAGAGGCCCGCCGGCTGATTGCCGATCTGAGATCCCGGCCGGAATTTTCCGATCTCATTCGATCGAATGAGAAGCGCATCCAGGCAGGCGTGGAACGCTTTGACGGTTTCTATCTTACCGACGCGGGCCAGCCTGGCAAGGCGCTGCGATCCTACGGGCGCTCGTTCCGCCTCCACCCAATGACTGCAGTCCAGGATTGGAAACACATCCTGCTGGCGTTTTTATCGCTGCTGGGGCTGGAAAAAGCCCGCCTCTGGTACGATCGCATGCGTACCCGGCGCTTGCATCTGGATCAATGAATAAAAATTGCACCTGTGGTACTATTCCACTCGATTAGAAATTCATGGCTGGTCTTTCCTCCGATCCGGCAACTGCTCAATAAATCACTTACCCTTAGGAACTACAATGAATAAATTCCTGGCAAAGATCACTTTTTATGAAAGACCCTGGTTGTGGAAAATCTTCCTGGCAGCCGCCCTGCTGGCAGCCTTCGGGTTACGCATGATCAACCTGCAAAACCCGCCGCTGGATTTTGCCAGTACCCGCCAGTTGTTTTCGGCCCTGAAAGCGCGCGGCATATATTATGAGTATGTTACGAACGTCCCGGCAGCCACCCGCAACCTGGCAATTGCCTTGGGCAATGTAGGGATCGTAGAGCCGCCGCTAATGGAGAATATCGTTGCACAAACCTATCGCTTGACCGGGGAACATTTGTGGATCGCCCGCATTTATTCCTCCTTCTTCTGGGTGATCGCCGGGCTGGCGCTTTTCCTGCTCATCCGTGAATTCGCCTCCACCAGCGCGGCCATGATTGGGACGTTATTTTATTTATTTGTGCCTTTCGGGGTGATTGCCAGCCGGGCTTTCATGCCCGATCCTTTAATGGTGTGCCTGATCATCTTCACGTTATGGGCGCTTTTCCGCTGGCAGAATACTTCCAGTTGGAAATGGGCGATTCTTTTTGGCCTCTTTGCCGGGGCGGCGCTTTTCGTCAAGAACTTGTCCAGTTTCATCATCGTGGGTGGGTTTGCCGGGGTCATCCTGGGGGCAAGAGGCCTGAAACGGTCCATCCGCGACTTGCAGGTCTGGGTAATGGGTGTACTGCTGGTTCTGCCGGTGGCTATTTACTCGCTCTACGGGATTTTGAAGCTGAACATGGCCAGTCAATTTGCCTTGCGCTTCTTTCCCAAAATGTGGGTTGACCCGGCTTTCTATTTTCGCTGGGCTTATACGGTAAATTTCAATATCGGCTGGACGGCCGTCCTGCTGGCTGCTCTGAGCATCTTCCTGGCAGATCCAAAGCGGGAGCGCCCATTGCTGATTGGAATGTGGGTTGGTTACCTGCTTTTCGGAATGGCTTTTTCCTATTATTTTTTTACGCATGATTATTATCAATTGTCATTTATCCCGGTGGTGGCCATCTCGATGGCCCCTGGCCTGCGCGTGTTTTTCGAACGTTTCTTTGAACACTCTCCCGGTTTCTTCCCACGCCTGGTTCTGGCCGTGGTTGTGTTGATCGGGATTGCCATTCCGACCTGGTATGTGCATGACCAGATTGTTGGCTCCAGCTATTACGATCAGTCTGCGTTCTGGGCCAGTATCGGAGATAAGCTTGGGCATACCGATGGGAAGGATGTAATCGGCTTGACCGAAGATTACGGCTACCGCCTGAACTATTGGGGTTGGCAGGGCGGGGATAACTGGTTCACCAGTGCCGATATCGGCCTGCGCTACCTGGCTGGGCAGAATGTGGATCTGCTGCAAAACTTTAAAAATGATACGGCCGGGAAAAAATATTTCCTGGTGACCTTGTTCGGGGAGTTGGACAAGGAACCTACCGTCAAGGATTTACTCTATAAGGATTATCCCATCTACGCCCAGGGCAAGTATTATGTAATCTTTGACCTCCAGCATCCTTTGCAGAGCCAACCATAGGAAAATGATAAGAATGGAAAGTGCCACCCAACCCAAATTTTTGCTCAAACCCTGGCTGACGACCGTTCTGCTGGTGGTGCTTTTTGTTGCCGGCCTTGGCATCCGGCTGTATGACCTGACCGATCTGCCGAATGACTTCTACATGGTGCGCCAGTACCATTCCCTGGTGATTGCACGCGGGATGTATTATTCCCACCTGACCACTGTGCCGGCCTGGCAGCGTGCCATGGCAGTGGCAGAGTGGAAAGGGGAGGGCCTGATCGAACCCCCCATTATGGAAAGCCTGGTGGCTCTAACCTACAACCTGACCGGCGTTAAGGTCTGGATGGGCCGGCTGTATGCCTCCCTGTTCTGGCTGATCGGCGGGTTTGCCATCTGGTTGCTGGCGAAAGAGATGTCGATGCGCTATGGCGGCATCATCGCACTGGCTTATTTTCTATTCGTTCCATTTGCGGTAACCGTCAGCCGGTCCTTCCTGCCCGACCCTTTAATGGTGGCAATGATCGCCTGGTCGTTGTGGGCGCTCTACCGCTGGGAGAAGCAGCGTACCTGGAAACTGGCCATTCTGGCCGGGGTCTTGACCGGGCTGACGATCTTTGTCAAATCGGTGGCGGTATTCCCCATGCTGGGCGCGGCGGCGGGCCTGGTAATCAGCCGGGCCTCCTGGAAACGCATTTTTGCTGATAAACAGACCTGGGTGGTTGCCGGCATCACAGTCGTGCCGACCGTGATCTATTATATCTATGGAATCCGCTATGCAAATCTGGGCAGCCAGTTTGACTTGCGTTTCTTTCCATCCTACTGGAAAGATCCAACCTTTTACGGGCGCTGGCTCTTCATGGCAGCCGGGTTTGCAGGGTTTGCTGCCATGTTTGCTGCACTGGTTGGCATCCTTCTCTATCCCACCAATCGGGAGCGATTCATCGCCATTGGGCTATGGGTTGGGTACATCGCCTACGGGTTCACATTCCCCTACAACTTCATAACGCATGACTATTACCACCTACCGATCATCCTGGTGGTCGCCTTCGGCATGATCCCTGTGGCGGATTTCCTGGTGCGATCCGTAACGGAGAAAAATGGCTGGATATGGAAGGCCGCCTTTGTTGCAATTGTGCTGTTCGGCGTGGGCATGCAAATGTGGGTATCGCGCAACACCATGGCATCGGCGGATTATCGAGCCGATATCGCTTATTATCAAAAACTGGGCAATCTGATAGGGCATGATAAAAAGATAATCCAGGTATCCGGCGATTACGGCTACAGGCTGGCGTACTGGGGCTGGGTATACGGAGCCTATTGGCCGAGTACCATGGATACCGACTTGCGTACCATGGCCGGTCAGAAAGCTCCAGCCTTTGCAACCGAGTTTGCCCAGTCAACTGCCGGCATGGACGAGTTCGTGATAACATCTTCCGCTGAACTGGACCGGCAGCCGCAACTGCGTGACTACCTGGCTGCTCATTATCCAGTAATGGCCAAGGGTGATGGGTATCTGATCTACAATCTCAAACCATGAGACATGACCAATCTGACCACGCCGCTTGTTTCAATTATCACGCCATCCTATAACCAGGCGCGCTTTCTTGAAAGCACCATCCACTCGGTGTTGGATCAGGATTACCCCAACTTCGAATACATCATTGTGGATGGAGGCTCGAATGATGGCAGTGCGGAGATTATTCGCAGGTATTCCGACCGTCTGGCCTGGTGGGTTTCGGAAAAAGATCGCGGCCAGACGGATGCAATCAACAAAGGGCTTGCACGTGCAAAAGGCGCAATATTGGCCTGGCTTAATTCGGATGATACCTACCAGCCCCATGCCATTACGGAGGCGGTCGGGTTATTACTAAACCGGCCCGAGCTTGGTTTGGTTTATGGCGATGCCAACTTCATTGATGAGAATGGGCGTGTTATCGGGCGTTTCCCGGCCGCCCAGACCAATTACCGCCGGCTGCGGCAGGGCTACGTGCACATTCCCCAGCAGGCCTCCTTCTGGCGGGCGGAGCTATGGCGCAAAGTCGGCCCGCTCGACCCATCTTTCTATTTTGCGATGGATTACGATCTGTGGGTGCGCCTGGCGGCCCTGGCGCCTGTGCTTTATACGCCGCGTGTGTGGGCAAATTTCCGCCTGCACAGCCAGGGCAAAACCATCATTGCGGATGAGCGCTGCTGGAATGAAATGCTGAAGGTGCACTTCCGGGATGGAGGAACGTGGCTCGGGATTTTGCCGGCCAAATACGGCCTCCGGAAAATAGTTGCTCCGTTGATCAATGCGCGCAGATGGGCAAAAATGCATGTCCCATAACTTAACCAGACCATTTGGGCATTATTCAACTTTTGAAACGAATTAATTTCCATGTCTATACACAATCTGAAAGTATTAATCAACTTCTATGATTTCTCAAAATACGATAAGTTCGCATGACGAGTGGGATCTGATACTCCGCCCGAAACGCAGTTGGTGGGACCTGCGCCTGGGCGCACTTTGGCGTTATCGGGACCTGATCTGGTTATTTGTCTGGCGGGATTTTGTCTCGATATATAAGCAGACAATCCTGGGCCCATTATGGTATTTTATTCAACCGGTCTTAACGACGGTGGTGTTCACTTTTATTTTTGGGGGCATTGCACACCTGGCCACGGACGGATTGCCTTCCTTCCTTTTTTACCTGGCTGGCAACACGATCTGGACGTACTTTTCAATGTGTCTTACGAATACTTCGCTTACATTTGCGAGCAATGCCTATATTTTCGGAAAAGTATATTTTCCCCGCCTGGTCATCCCGGTGGCCATAACGATTTCCTCCCTGATTTCCTTTGGAATACGTTTGCTTTTGCTGGTGGGGTTCATGATTTATTTCATGGTTACAGGAGCTTCAATTCATCCAAATTGGATGATCCTATTGCTACCGATCCTGCTGCTGATTATGGGCGGTCTGGGATTGGGTTCTGGAATCATCGTATCCTCCCTGACAATAAAGTATCGCGATCTGCAGCAATTAGTGAGCTTTGGCGTACAGTTGCTCATGTTTGCCACGCCAGTCATATACCCCCTTTCATCTGTCAAAGGCCTTTTACGTTGGGTAGTACTGCTTAATCCCCTAACCCCTCTTGTGGAGACCTTTCGACTGGCCTTTTTGGGCGCGGGCACTTTCAACCCATTTTATTTGCTCTATAGTCTGATCTTCATGCTGGTCGTTTTTCTGGGGGGTGTGCTGCTCTTTAATCATGTTGAAACAACCTTTATGGATACGATTTGATATGTCCAGAACTGTCATTTCTGTAGAGAATCTATCCAAGAGTTATCGTCTGGGGGTTATCGGCACTGGCTCATTCGATATGGATGTCAAACGTTGGTGGGCGTCAGTACGTGGCACACCCGACCCGTATCTTAAGATTGGGGAACAAGAAAAAAAGCATTTAATTAATGAGACTATTTGGGCGCTGAAGGATATCAATTTCGAAATCCAGGAAGGCGAAGCGGTTGGTATTATTGGCCATAATGGAGCCGGAAAGAGCACTTTGTTTAAGATCCTATCACAGGTAACGGCTCCTACCCTGGGAGAGGTCAAAATAAAAGGGAATATGGCCGCCCTGCTAGAGGTCGGGACTGGTTTTCATCCTGATCTCACCGGGCGGGAAAACATCTTCATGAATGGTGCGATCATGGGCATGACAAGGGGAGAGATCACACGCAAGCTTGATGAAATAATCGATTTTTCCGGGGTTGAAAAATTTATCGATACCCCGGTAAAAAGATATTCCAGTGGTATGTATGTGCGCCTGGCATTTGCGGTGGCTGCCCACTTGGAACCGGATATCCTGGTGGTGGATGAAGTGTTGGCAGTGGGAGATGCTGCCTTCCAGAGGAAATGTCTTGACAAAATGAGTGATGTGGGAAAAGACGGGCGGACGGTTTTGTTCATCTCCCATGTCATGCCATCGATTATCCGGCTTTGCCAGCGAACCATCGTGCTCGATGGGGGAAAATTGACCCAGGATGGCTTGTCGTCGAACGTTGTTTCTGCCTATCTCAAGTCGGTCCTAAGTACTTCAGCAAAACAGGAGTGGGTCAAACCGGATAATGCGCCAGGCGACGAGGTCGTCCGCTTGCGCTCCGTGGCAGTTAAAAATGAAGACGGCAAAGTGAGTGAGGTGGTTGATATTCGCCATCCGATTTTTCTTGAAGTTGAATATGATGTAATCGAACCAGGCCTTCATTTGCTGCCAGCTTACCGCCTGACGAACCAGGATGGAACAGTCATTTTGACCACCATGGACGTACACTCAAAATGGCGTTCCATACCAAAGCCGAAGGGACACTACATCAGCACAGTCAAGATCCCTGGGAATTTTCTGGCGGATGGCAATATGTCAGTGTTGATTTCGATAAATACATTATACCCAACCATCGAGCATGTTTATGAAAGGGATGTCGTCACTTTCCAGGTGGTTGATAGTCGCCAGGATGATTCCGCCAGCGGTGGTTTAAAGGAACAATTCCTTGGTGTGGTTCGTCCGCTTCTCTCCTGGAATACGATCGGTCCGGATTAGCCTTAGTTTTAATGAGCCTTACAGCGATTGTTGTAACCTACAACGAAGAACGCAGGCTGGAGGCGTGTTTGAAGAGCCTGAAGTTCTGTTCCCAGTTAATCGTAGTGGATATCGGCTCTACCGACCAGTGTGTGGAAATTGCCCGCGCATGTGGAGCCGAAGTGATTACCCACCCATGGGCACCCATCATAGAATATATCTTGCCAGATATCATCGGATTATCAAAAAATGATTGGATTTTACGGCTGGATCCGGATGAAATTGTGCCAGAAGCTTTGGCAAAATCTATTTTGGATGCGATCATGAATATCAGGGAAGATGTCGGACAGCTTAGTCTACCGAACCAAAATTATTTCCTTGGGAAACCACTCACAACCAGTATCTGGGGAGGAATACGCTTTATTCCTCACATTATGCACAGGGACCGTGTCATTTATACCGATAAGGTTCATCACGGGCAGGAATGCAAGGATGGCTTCCTTCTGCACAAAATTGAATATTCAGGAATAAACGCGCTTCAGCATTACTGGATAAATTCATATCACCAGTTATGGGAAAAGCATTGGCGCTACATTAAACTTGAAGGAAAATCACGTTATGAGGATGGAGAGCGATTCAGCCTGTATCATTTATTTAGAGAAACGGCAAGAGTTTTCATTATCCGCATGTTCTTGAAGCGAGACTGGCAAGGCGGATTTACCGGCATTTTCCTCAGTTTTTTTTATACATGGTACATTTTCATGAGCATCTTGTCCTTGGCGCTATTTCAGATCAAACATTCCAAAACGATTTGAAGCACGGGTTATGAGAATTTTGCAGGTAAACACACACGATCGGGGCGGGGGCGCTGAAGGAGGAGCCTGGAGTCTCTTCCAATCCTATCGAAACCGGGGTCATGCTTCCTTTCTTGCAGTAGGCCGGAAATTGACAGACGATCAGAACGTTCTTTTGATTCCCAATGGACAATATCTTCCAGGTTGGACACGCTTCTGGCAGAGGATAAGCGAGCTGCTCATTCCGGGTCCGTTTTCCTTCATTGCAAAACCGGCGCGGGGTTTGGGAATACTACCTCTGGGAAAGCAGTGGGTCGAATCCAGGCTGGGCCGCGAGAATTTTAACTGGCCTGGGACCGGGGATTTGTTGGATCTGCCCCCACAGCGGCCGGAAATTGTCCACTGCCACAATTTACATGCAAATTATTTCGATCTGCGTTCATTGCCTTGGCTTAGTGCGCAAGTTCCGTTAATCCTGAATTTGCATGATGCCTGGTTGTTAAGCGGACACTGCGCCCATTCTTTCAATTGTGAACGATGGAAGATCGGTTGCGGGCAATGCCCGGACCTGACTATCTACCCCGCCATAAGCAGAGATGCCACCAGATATAATTGGGAACGTAAGCGCAAGATCTTTTCCAAGAGCCGCCTCTACATTACAACGGTATCGCACTGGCTGGCGCAAAAAGTGCAAGATTCCATGCTCCAGGGAGTTTCCTGTCAGGTCATTCCCAACGGTATTGACCTGAATATCTTTCATCCCGGTGACAAGCGTTCAGCCAGGAATCAACTTGGCATCCCTGAACACTCGAAGGTGGTGCTTTATGCTGCCAATGGTGGCAGATACAGCCCTTGGAGGAATTTTAGCGAGTTGGAAGCGGCCTTGATCCAAGTGGCTTCTCCTGAATTCAGGGATTTGACGCTCTTTTGCGTTGGGGAATTGAACAGCCAGCAGGAAACAATAACAAACGGTCTGCATGTTCAATTCCGTTTTTTTGAAAAGGATCCGGACCGCATGGCGTTGTATTACCAGGCTGCGGATGTGTATGCTTTGCCGGCGCTGGTCGAATTTTTTGGCAAGACTATTACGGAAGCGATGGCTTGCGGTACACCTGTTATCGCTACGGCAGTCGGTGGTATTCCTGAGCAAATCAAGGATGGCAGTACCGGTTGCCTGGTACCGCTATCGGATATCGGCGCGCTGGCTGAAGCACTCCAACGTTTGTTGGGCGATGTAGATCTGTGTAAGAATATCGGCGGCGCGGCCGCCGAATATGCACGGCGTCATTTTGGTCTGGACTTGCAGGTGGATAATTATTTGAATTGGTATTCAGAAGTGAGAGCAGACTGGTCGGAATGGAGCAAACTTTGACTCAAAGCCGGCCGCTGGTCTCGATAATCACTCCCTCGTTAAACCGGGCTGATATGATTGTTCAGGCCATTGAAAGCGTCTTGAAACAGGATTATTCTCCCATCGAACATATCCTTATTGATGGAGGCTCCAAAGATGGTACATTGGATTTGCTGACTCAATTTCCTCACCTAAAGGTGGTAAGCGAGCCGGACAATGGCCATTTCGATGCGCTCAATAAAGGGCTGAAAATGGCGCAGGGAGAGATCATCGGGATTCTGAACACGGATGACCTGTATCCACAGAATATTCTTAAGGAAGTTGTATTACATTTTGAAGATCCTGAGGTCGAGGCACTGGCTGGTCGGGCAACGGTTTTTCGCGCAGGCAAGGATGGCAGCGTTGAAAATGGTAGTGAGATTACTTCGCTCGGTCTGGAGGATTTACTGGAGCGGACGATTCTGGGTACCCCCGCCATTAATGCCTGGTTTTTCCGCAGGAGCATTTTTAAGAGGATTGGTGTTTTCGACACCACCTACAGGATTGTCGCTGACAGGGAATTTATGATCCGCCTGGCGCTTGCTGGGGTTGTCTATGCCAGGACGGATACCCTCCTGTACCTTTACTACCAACATGCCGGATCGCTGACATTCAACAGAGAAAATACCTACTTGACAGAAATCCTGCAAGAGCATTTAAGAATGGTGGATGGTTTTCAGGGAAAAGCCAGCATGCCGGAAAAGGCCAGACAATACTTTCTAAAATTAAGGACTCGCGAAACCCTCACGATGGCTCAATTATCCTTAACCAGGTTGGGGTTAAGTAAGGTTTGTTTTTACGCTCGGGATGGTATCCGGTTTGATCGAGCTTGGCCTCTGAAATTCATGATTACACTTTATCATTCTATTCTGGTGGAAGGATTACTGAAACGGGTTGGGAGCTTTTATTTTACCTTCAGGCAATCAGGAATCAATGGAATTAACCGGCGGTTGTCGATATGGTATCATAAGAAGAAACATCCTGCTTGAAGTTGCTGATAAGATATTATGTATATATCCACCCTAACGCCTCGTTGATTTAGTTCACGGCGATGCTGTTTCACCGTGTAGGAATTCTTTCATAATAGCTGGTTCTTAACCAGGAGTGGATGCACCAATACGGAAATGGATATCTGTCCTGGGGATAACCCGGAGATATGAGTGATGATTGGATAAAAAGCCAATTAGTGTGACTAACAAAACCTTGCTCTAGGCGGCGTCCTCGTCACCGGGACGGCGGCGGGAGCAGGTTTTGTTAATGGTTCTAAGCCTGAGACGTATTAAAAAGCTGGAGTTTTATTTGACTCAAAATCCGCCACTACTCTCGATCATCACCCCCTCATTCAACCGGGTCGATATGATCGGTTTGGCTATTGATAGCGTCTTGAAACAGGATTATTCTCCCATCGAACATATTATCATCGATGGCGGTTCCACTGATGGCACATTGGATTTGCTTTCCCGATATTCTCACTTGAAGGTGGTTAGCGAGCCGGATCGTGGCATGTATGATGCCATCAACAAAGGGCTGAAACTGGCTCAGGGAGAGATTGTTGGTTTCCTTAATTCTGATGACCTGTATGCCTCGGATGTGTTTGCTGAATCTGCCGCCTACTTTGTTGATCCAAAAGTCGAGGCGGTTGCCGGACGGGCGGAAGTTTATCGCAAAGACAAGGCCGGTAACATTGAAATACTTTCGGAGATTATCCCATCCAATCCGGATGGTTTGCTAAAGCAGGTGGTTCAGGGACCGCCAGGCTTTAATGCCTGGTTTTTCCGCCGAAATGCGATTGATAAAATTGGTGCTTTTGATATTGCCTACCGGATCGGTGGCGATCGGGAATTCATGATCCGCCTGGCGCTGGCCGGGATCGTTTATGTACAGACTGATCGCCTGATATATAGGTATTTCCGGCATGCAGGGGCAATGACGTATAATTTTGATGCCCCTAATTATTTGGAAATCGCCCATGAGAATCTAAAAATGTCGGAAGGTTTTCTGAAAGTAGCTGGGCTGTCCAGGCAAGCTCGGCAATCCTTCCGAAAACAAATCTCTCGCGTTACCCTCAATATAGTGGTGACCCTCCTGTACAGGCGGGAACTTGGGAAGGCGTGGTTTTTCGCCCGGCAGGGCCTCCGTTATGATTGGGCGTGGCCGCTGAAATTCATTTCCCATGGTTTCTATCGCCTGGCCTATCACTTAAATCGCCTATGACCTACCATGCCTGAGACGAGTGTGATCCTACAATTTCATGATCGAATCGAATGGCTTCAGCAGGCGATTTTTAGTGTTTTACAACAAACCTATCAAGATTTCGAGATCATTGTAATCGATGATGGTTCTGCAGAAGAATATCGTGCACCCATCGAAAAGCTTGAGCATCGCATCCTATACATTCGTCAGGTCCAGCAGGGTTCTGCTTCAGCTAAGAGCGCAGGAGTAAAAAACTCTTCCGGTGAATTTATTGCCTTTTTGGACTCGGATGACCTGTTTCTTCCTGAAAAACTTGTGATACAGACCGGCATCTTGCGCGCCCATCCAGACCTGTTGCTGGTTCATTCCTTCTTTTATTGTATGGATAAAAATGGCAACGAACTCGATGTTCTCCAGACCGGTACTTTTACCGGATCTATCTATCCGCGTATCTATTTCAATTGCCGGTTTCTCACTTCGACGGTTGTTGTAAGAAAAAAGGTGTTTAATCAATTGGAATTTGAAGAACGCTCCCGCTATGGCCAGGATGTGATCTTGTTTGGGAAAATATCAAAACTGGGGAAAATCTGGGAGGTGGAACGCCCTCTGGCGAAGTACCGCATGCAGGGTCAAAACGTTGGAATAGACCCTGGCAAGCACCTCGAGGCCTTGAAGAATGTTCTTCAATTTGGCATCCGCGCAGACCCGGATGAGAAATTTGTTTTGCGCCGGCAAATAGAATCCAGCTATTATCTGCATTTTGCCCCCTTGCATTTCCAAAAAAAGGTTACGCATCTGCGATCCAAAGTGTAATGATATCTTTCCTGAAACGGCCTTTTCAAAAAGAGCTATCCATGCGGCTAGCCCGTTTTATTCTTCCCAAAGGGAAAAAGAAAAATGGATAAAGAGTCGCTGCCGCTGATTAGCGTGGTTATGCCTGTCTACAACAGCGAAAAATACCTGCAAGAGGCTGTTGAAAGCATCCTTGGGCAGACGCTGGCTGATTTTGAATTGATTGCCATTGACGATGGTTCAACCGATCAGTCTGCTGTGATATTGGAATCCTACCAGCAGAAGGACAAGCGTGTCATCCTTCAGAGACAATCAGAAAACCAGGGTATCGTCGCTGCCCTCAATTATGGGCTGGTGCTGGCACGCGGAAAATATATTGCCCGAATGGATGCCGACGATATCAGCCTGCCAGATCGGTTCGAAAAACAGGTTGCTTTCCTGGAAATACATCCTGATGTCGATGTTGTGGGGACGGCAGTCCATTTGATTGATAAACGAGGCCGTAAACTTGGGCGATTATCCTTCCCCCTTGAGGACCTTGCCATCCATTGGAAGAGTTTGTTCTCCGCTTGTTTCATTCATCCTACGGTTATGCTTCGTCGTTCTGTCCTTGTGGCGCATAACATACAATATCGAACTGCCAGGGAGCAACCCGAGGATTATGATTTTTTTGCACAATTGCTCGAATTTGCACACGGAGCCAATTTTGCCGAATCATTATTTATGTATCGAGTCCACCCAGCCAGCATAACCAGTCAATTTAACCGCGATAAATTCAATCACAAATCGATGTTAATACTTGCCAATCTTCAGAATCATTTCCCTGGTTTGGCAATTACACATGATCAAGTTTTGCAAATTTCAGGCGCGTTGCTTGGTAATTCTGCCATGTTTTGGAAACGGGCAATGGCTGCCGATCACTATTTGCGAGTCTGGCAGGCATTTTCTGATGGTCGCATCCCCGACCAGTCTTTTTACCGCTTGCAGAATAATGTCGTATTAATTTCTGCCAAGCTGGCGTTATACCCACCATTCCAGCCGGGTTGGAGGAAAGCCCTGAGGCATATTTCTGAAATTGAGCCTGGATGGCTTAAATCATTCGTTCGCAGATTTCCTGGGATGGTCAAAACAAAAATCCAAGCACTCCTGATTTGGAAAAATCGCCAATGAAAATCTCAACTGGCATTACCATCAATCGCCCATCCCAAACTGCCGGTGATACTGATAAAGGCACGGCAAATCAGGATATTGGAAGCAGTCTGGCAGGGAAAACAATTGCCATATTTATGCAGTCCCTTGCCATCGGCGGCGCAGAACGGATCGCCATCAACCTGGCCGAAGGATTGATCCAGCAGGATATTAAAGTGGACCTTCTGCTTACAAACTGCTCCGGAGCCTTTTTATCAGAAGTGCCTCCCCAGGTAACCATTATTGACCTGAAGGGGAAAAGAGTGCTTTTCTCGCTTTTTGCCCTTGTGCGTTATCTCCGTGCCAGACGCCCCGACCTTCTTTATAGCGTCCTGCCCCATGCCAGCTTAATTGCGGTTTGGGCTGTCAAATTCTCTCGAGTAAAGACACCTCTGGTAATCTCTATCCACAACATGCTTTCCACTCCCTTGGCGGTCGTACCGTCCATCCGCGAAAGCTTGATCATAAAACTGGGCGGCTGGTTCTTTCGTTCTGCTGATGCAGCGATTTGTGTATCCCGGGGAGTAGAGGATGATTTTATTAAGACAACCGGAATGCCACCTCAAAAATCGCACGTAGTTTATAACCCGTTGGTATCGCCCGATTTGGAACGAAAAGCATCCGAAATCATCTCTCATCCGTGGTTCATTGCTGATGGCCCGCCGGTTATTCTAGCAGTTGGACGGCTGGCGGTTGCAAAGGATTACCCGACCCTCCTGCGAGCCTTTTCCAATGTGGTTCAGAAACGGCCGGCGCGTTTGTTGATCCTGGGAGATGGCCGGGAACGTGCCAGAATCGAATCGCTTGTAAAAGAACTGGGTCTTTCTGATTGCGTCCAGATGCCGGGTTTTGTAAAAAACCCTTATGCCTACATGGCGCGAGCCCGCCTGCTGGTGTTGTCTTCAATATGGGAAGGCTTTGCCAATGTTCTTGTGGAGGCCCTGGCGTGCGGCACGCCAGTGGTCTCAACAAATTGCAAGAGTGGGCCGCGCGAAATTCTTGAGGAAGGGCGATTCGGCAGGCTTGTGCCTGTAGGGGATACGAAAGCTCTTTCTGCTGCGATTCTGGAAACTTTACAGGCACCCCCCGATCGGGCTTTACTATTACAACGGGCGAATGATTTCACCATTGATGAATTTGTCAGAAAATATATCCATGTTTTCCAATCCTGCTTGTTTTTTTAATCAGACAACATCCCTTTAAATACTGGGAGCGACACCTCCCGGCCTGTCCTGCTTATGAAAGTTGGTAATGAGTAAAGACCGGATCAAAATCCTGCATGTAATCACGAGTTTCGATATCGGTGGCGCGGAGATAGTCCTCTACCATCTGCTCAAGAATATGGACGCGGACAGGTTCGAAAACCAGGTGGTAAGTCTGATTCCCCCCGGGCCGGTGGGAGAAAAAATCCAGGCCCTTTTTATACCGGTGTTTTCCTTGGGAATGCGGCCCGGGTATCCTTCTCCTGGCGGTCTGTTCAGGTTATCAAGATTACTGCGTCGTGAGTCTCCGGATGTGGTTCAGACCTGGCTCTATCATGCTGATTTGCTTGGCCTGCTGGCTGCCAAATTGACCGGTTTGCCTGTCCTGTGGAATATCCGGGGATCTTATTTAGATATGTCCCATTACAACCGGTGGTCAACTAGGGTTCGCAGTATATGCGCCCGGCTATCCGCTTTTCCAAAGGCGGTTGTAGTCAACTCCCGGGCCGGAGAGGTATTCCACGAGCGCATTGGGTACCATCCGCAGCGCTGGGTTTATATCCCTAATGGCATCGATACCGGGCAGTTCCAGCCCGACAAATTTGCCCGTACGCTGGTCCGCAACGAGCTTGGGCTTGAACAGGATTCCCCGCTAATTGGCCTGGTGGCTCGCTTCGATCCGATGAAGGATCATGAGAATTTTATGCGGGCCGCCAGCCTCCTGGCAGCAAAGTTCCCCAATGTTCATTTTGTTTTGGTTGGGAAAGGGGCGGAATCTTCCACCCCCTTCTTTGGAAATTTCCTTGGGAATAATCCGCTTCACGGCAGGCTCCACTTGCTTGGGCAACGTGATGATATCCCCAACCTGATGGCCGCCCTGGATATTGCTTCCTTATCCTCATATGGAGAGGGATTCCCTAACACAATTGCAGAAGCAATGTCTTGTGGAATTCCCTGTGTAGCTACGGATGTAGGTGATTCTTCTTTCCTGATTGGAGATACCGGATTGGTCGTTCCACCCAAGGATCCGCAGGCGCTCGCGGATGCCTGGGAGCGAATTTTGAGCTTGAGTGCAGAGGAACGGCTCACTCTCGGGGAACAGGCCCGGCAACGCATACAACAGCTGTTTAGTATTTCACAGGTTGCCCGGCGTTACGAAGTCCTGTACGAGCAGGTTTTGGATAGGCAACCGGTAACCCTCGATCTGTCTGGGGCAGGGGGATAAGACATTGCATCGGCCGGTTGTTTGCACGAGTGAAAGAGTATAATCCGCTCTATGTGTGGGATTTCCGGCTCCCTTTTAGGAAAATTTTACTGTTTGCAAATACAGACTGGTATCTTTATAATTTTCGCCTTTCCCAGGCGCTGATGCTGCGAGCGCGCCGCGACGAAGTGCTGCTGGCCTCACCGGATGGAGCTTACATGTCTCGCCTAAAGGAGTTGGGCTTTCGCTGGGTTTGCTTTCCACTGGTGCGGCGAGGGCTGAGCCCACTGGAAGAATTTTCAGCCATTCTGCGCCTGGTCAGACTGTATCGCCTCGAAAAGCCAGACCTGGTCCATCGTAGGCATCCGGCCCGAAGTCAACTCGATTGAAGGGCTTGGTTACGTTTTTATGGAAGGCAAAGCACCGCTTATTTTGAGCGGAATCATTTGACGGTACGCATTGTTCAATGCTCGCCTGACCCGCAAGACCCTGGCTTTCTCCAAAGACCTCGAGTTCCATGAGGCCGCTGTGATTGGGGAAGATGCTTACTACAACCGGATTCGTCCATATAAAAGTTTACGGATGGAAATCCATGACCAGCTTCCGCTGAAGTGGTCCCTTCGCACTCCTGGCATGGCAGCCAACTTGACCGATCATATTTGGACCGTTAAAGAACTGCTCTACACCGTTCCTCTGCCTCGTGCTAACAACACTTGTTAGGGAGACTATCGAATTTTGGCGCAGCGCAAAAATATTACCGGCGTATCAGCCGGCGACATTGGTGGTGGCCGGTCTATTTTATGGTTGCGTTCCCGGTAATGGTTGTAAAATATTTCGGAAGTAAAAAAATATGGAAAACGCAGCGTAACTTAGATTGATTGGGATAAAATGGTGTGTAATAATTTAGTCACAGTTTCCCAGAGCAAAGCCATTGGGTTAATCGTGGCGAAGAGGCGATAGAGATTAATGGATGTAAGCGTTCTTATTCCTGCCTATAATTGTGAGAACACGATTCGCAGGGCAATCGATTCTGCCTTGGGGCAAACCTACCAGGACTTCGAGTTGATTGTCGTAGACGATGGCTCGCAAGATGGGACATTGGAGGTGATTAAAACAATTGCCGATCCCCGGATCAAGGTTGTCAGGCATCCCAAGAATTCCGGCGAGGCGGAAGCCAGAAATACTGCCATCAAATCGGCTTCGGGACGCTATCTGGCGTTCCTTGATTCTGATGACGAATGGCTCCCGGAAAAGTTATCGCGACAATTGGAAGCGATCCGCAAAGAGCCGGAAGGGATCGTAGCTATTGTGACAGGATACTATCTCTTCGATGAGTTCAATATAAAAAGGCAAGAAATACCTTTTCGGCCAGCTTCCTGGTTTAAAAATCTTCTTATGGGATGCAGCCAGGGACCCGGAACAACACTGATGGTAAGCCGGGAGGCCTACGAGAAAATCGGATATTATGATCCCACTCTGCCCAGATATACGGATTGGGATTGGTTGTTGCGGTTCACACACCTTTACTCGCTTTCAGTCATCACCGAGCCGCTGGCAATCATATATCATATCTCCCAACCGAAGGCGCAGGTGGTTGAAATGGCAGCAAGGCAATTCCTGGATAAGCACAACCAGGATTTTCAACGGTTTGGTTACTATGGGAAAAGAGCAATCGGGAAGCGGTATCTTGAAGTTGCCATTTATTACTACCTTGAAGGGAACCGGCCTGCAGGCTGGAGTTGGCTTTGGAAAGCGCTTTCCCAGAGTCCGGTCCAGAGACCTGGAATGTATCTTCGTATATTGGATGCATTGTTGGGGACATCCTTGGTTCCCGGGCTCATTCGTTTGCGGGAACGGATTCAGCGTGGTCGAATAGATGGTTCACAAGAATCATAGCGAGGTGTTGGTCTCGAAAATAAAATGTCTCGGTCTTCTTCGCTGCCCATAATACTAATTCATATCATCACCGACCTCGATACAGGCGGGGCAGAGGGTATTCTCTCGGGTGCTTTCGCATCAGGATCGTAAAAAGTTTGATCCAACGGTTGTCTGCCTTGGCCGGGATGACCAGATAGGCGAAAAAATACGTTCCCTGAAAATCCCCGTATTCCCTTTGGACTTGGACCCAAACTGTCCCAACCCAATCGCCTGGTTTAAACTATTTAAAATCATATGCCAGATTCATCCCGACATTCTCTATAGTTGGATGTAACATTCTGACCTGGTCGGCGACCCGGCAGGTTTTTTTCTGATGGTCCCGGTCGTTTGGGCGATCCGTAATGCACCCACGGACCCACATCGCACCCGAATGAGAACCTTGCTTGTGATTCGCATGTGTGCATTGCTTTCCCGCCTGATCCCCGCCAAAATCATTTCCTGCTCCGAAAAGGCCCGCCAGGTTCACCTGCAGGTGGGCTATGCTGCGAAAAAATTCATCATCATCCCGAACGGTTTTGATCTCGGTAACTATCCCCCCGATCACGTGGCTGCCCAAAGACTGCGTCTGCAATGGCATTTGAAACCTGACACGGAGCTCATTGGCATGGCGGCCCGCTATGATCAGATCAATGATCACGTTACCTTTATTCATGCCGCCCAAATTTACAATCAGGCAAATCCACAGCCGCATTTTTTCCTTTGCGGTGGAGGGCCCACCCGGGAAAATATTCCCATCCGCACGGAAATTGATGCTGCAGGATAACACCACCACTTTCACTTGCTTGGCCGGCGTGATGACATGCCATCTGTCTTTGCAGCGTTGACACTGCACACGCTTTCATCCAGTTCAGAAGCTTTCCCCAACGTGCTCGGCGAAGCCATGGCGTGTGGTGTTCCCTGCGTTGCTACTGATGTAGGCGATTCTTCTTTCCTGATTGGAGATACCGGATTGGTCGTTTCACCCAAGGATCCACAGGCGCTCGCGGATGCCTGGGAGCGGATTTTGAACCTGGGCTCGGAGGATCGGTCTACTCTCGGCGAGCGGGCACGCGAGCATATTCAGCAGCTATTTAGCATCGTACAGATCACCCGACGATACGAAGATTTATACGAGCAGGTTTTTGGGGGTTGCCAACTAACTTGCGTGAGAAGGGGGAATGGTTGGGCTCTGGAAGTGAACGGGTATAATCGACCATATGTGCGGTATTACCGGCTTTTTCGATCCTTCCTTTAATTATCCCCCCGATACAACCAAGACTCTTATTGAGCGAATGACCAATGTCATCATTCATCGCGGCCCGGATGATTGCGGATTCTGGACGGATGCACAAGACGGAATAACATTAGGATTCCGTCGTCTGGCTATCATAGATCTTTCGCCCGCAGGCCACCAGCCCATGGTATCAGCCGATGGCCGTTTTATCATTGTTTTTAATGGCGAAATTTATAATTTTAATCAGCTTCGTAATGAACTGGCCGGTTTAGGTCATGCTTTCCGGGGGCATTCCGATACGGAAGTCATGTTGGCTTCCATATGTCAGTGGGGTATTGAACAGGCGGTAGTGCGCTTCAACGGAATGTTTGCCTTTGCGTTGTGGGATCGCCGCGACCATTGCCTCAGTCTGGTACGTGACCGGTTTGGGATCAAGCCACTCTATTACGGTTGGAGCGGCAAGGTTTTTCTTTTTGGATCAGAACTCAAAGCATTGAAGGCACATCCAGCTTTCCAATCTGAGATCGACCGGGATGCGCTGGCGCTCTACCTGCGTCATAATTGTATTCCCGCTCCTTATACGATTTACAAAGGCTTTCGCAAGCTCCTGCCCGCCACGATTCTTACACTGAAAGGATTTGACCGGCCCAATGAATACCCCCAACCCGTTTCATATTGGTCGGCCCGGCAAGTGGTCGAATCCGGGATTGCACATCCATTTGAAGGATCCGACCAGGATGCGATTGGGGAATTGGATGTGTTGTTACGTGAATCGATCCGTGGGCGGATGATTGCAGATGTCCCCCTGGGGGCGTTTCTCTCCGGTGGAATTGACTCGTCTGCAGTAGTGGCTCTGATGCAGGCGCAAAGCAACCGCCCGGTACGAACATTTACCATCGGCTTCCATGAAAGGGGGTATGACGAAGCCAAACACGCCAAAGAGGTTGCCCATCATTTGGGGACAGATCACACCGGGCTCTACGTTACTCCGCAGGAAGCGCAGGCGGTTATCCCGCGCTTGCCAGCTCTGTACGATGAACCATTCTCGGATTCATCACAAATCCCCACTTTTTTGGTCTCTGAACTTGCCAGGCGAGACGTTACTGTTAGCCTCTCCGGAGATGGCGGCGATGAACTCTTTGGCGGTTATAACCGCTATTCTTGGGTTCAAACGATCACAAAAGCTTCAAGCTGGCTGCCCGTTTGTTTTCGGAACATGGGTTCGGGAATATTGAACCGGATTCCACAGGCGATCTGGGACAGCCTTTTTTCGAGTCAGTTTGTTCCTTCACGCTGGCGGGTTTCTGAGCCAAGTGAAAAAATGCATAAAATATCAGAGATTCTTTCGGCCGGGAATCCTGAAGCCATCTATCTGGAACTGGTTTCCCATTGGAAGAATCCCTCCGAGATTGTGCTGGATGCTGCTGAACCACCTACCCTTATTACCCGCCGGGATACCTGGGCGCAATTGCCGGATTTCACTTCCTGGATGATGTTCATGGATCTGGTCAGTTACCTGTCGGATGACATCTTGGTTAAGTTGGACCGGGCCAGTATGGGTGTCAGCTTGGAATCGCGTGTCCCTTATCTGGACGATCACCGGTTGGTTGAATTTGCCTGGCGATTACCCGCGCATATGAAGATTCGCAATGGACAGGGAAAATGGCTCTTACGACAGGTTCTTTACCAGTACGTGCCGGATTGGATGGTTGAGCGACCGAAAAAAGGATTCGGAGTACCCATTGGTGCCTGGTTAAAAGGTGCGTTGCTTGGGTGGGCCGAAGCTCTTTTGGATGAAAATAGAATAAAGAATGAGGGCTTCCTTAATCCCGTCCCCATCCGCCAAAAATGGCAGGAGCACCTGTCCGGAAAGCACAATTGGCAATATCATTTATGGGATATTCTCATGTTCCAATCCTGGCTTGAAGCGAACAGGTAAGGAATCATGAAGATCTTGCTGTTTGCAAATACTGACTGGTATCTGTATAATTTTCGGTTGGGCCAGGCCCTGGCGTTGCGCGATCGTGGCGATGAGGTGGTTTTGGTTTCTCCGGATGGCCCTTATGGTCCCCGTATGCAGGCTTTGGGATTTCGTTGGCTGCCATTTCCATTAGCGCGGCGCAGCCTTAACCCTTTATCTGCAATTGAGACAGTTAACCGACTGGTAAAACTTTACCGGCAGGAAAAGCCAGACCTGGTCCATCAATTCACGATCAAATGCGTTATATATGGTTCGTTGGCGTGCCATCTTCTCGGCATCCGTCCTGTAATCAACTCGGTGACAGGTCTGGGGTATGTCTTTATGGATGCAGGAGCCGCGCGGCGATGGTTACGATTTTTTATCAAATTGTCTTACAGGCTGGTTTTAAAAAATACCTGGGTCGTTTTTCAAAACCCGGATGACAGGTCTGCCTTTCTGGAGAGCTGTTTGGTGGATATCAAACGAGTGTCGCTGATTCGCGGCTCAGGTGTAGATATCCAGCGCTTTTCCCCCCACCCTGAATTGCCAGGCGCCCCCCTGGTTGTTTTGCCGGGGCGTATGTTATGGGATAAAGGCATAAGTGAGTTTGTCGCCGCTGCTCGTATATTGCATGTTGAAGGCGTACACGCTCGGTTTGCTCTGGTTGGCGATAGTGATAATGAGAATCCTAGCTCGGTGCCTGTTTCCCAACTACAGGCGTGGAGAAATGAGGGCGTGATAGAATGGTGGGGTTGGAAAGAAGACATGCAAGATGTGTATGCGCAGGCAGCCATTGTATGTCTTCCATCGTATTACCGTGAGGGCGTACCAAAATCATTGATCGAGGCGGCTGCTTGTGGCCGTCCGATTATCACGAGTGATATGCCGGGTTGCCGGGAAGTTGTTCGGCATGGAGAGAACGGTTTCCTGATTCCTGCCCGGGATGCGGCGGCATTGGCTGATGCTTTAATCGAATTACTGCAAAGTCCGGATATGCGTGTCAAAATGGGGATGAATAGCCGGACAATTGCAGAAAAAGAGTTTTCGACGGAAATGGTCAACTCTCAAACTTTTGCAGTCTATCAATTATGTAGAAATGATGCCCGCTTACCCAACATAAAACGCCATTTAAAGTAAAATGTGTAGTTGATGTATCAAACCTGCGGGATAAAACGAAACACTCGCAAGCGGTATTAATGGGAATTCTGGCATGCCTACATTACAACACTTGATGGGTTTGTTCAAAGCATGTATGGGAGGCGTTTTGGCGGCTTGGGCCTTGTGCCCACCGGCCATCTTGATAACCAACCGGGTGGGATTACCGGATATTCCGGGTAGCGCACCCCATAAAAATCACCTGTGGCCAAAGCCTTTAGCCGGTGGTATTGCGTTGACGCTGGGCATAATTGTTTAATTCTTATTTTCTAATTATTCGACCTGGATTTTCCATATTCAACAAAGATATTTATAGTGTGTAGTTGGCGGCTGGCATCATATTTTTGTTTGGATTATGGGATGATGCGAAGAGAATAAAATTCCCATTCAAACTGACGGGTAAGATATTGGCTTCCATTTTGCTCATTGCGATGAATGTTCATGTTCACTTTTTGGCAGGTTTAGACATGGACATCTTCCATGTAAGCGCAAAAACGTTCGAGTGCTGGATCGGGCAGTGACGATACTATGGTTTGTCGGGATTACAAACGCTTTTAATTTTATTGACAGCATGGATAGGCTGGCGGTTGGCATCGCGGGGATTGCTTTTGCAATCTTCATGACCCTGGCAATCTTCAGAGCGGGCATCATGAGCATCTGCATTGTTTTATATGCTTTTAATGTCAGTTCGGCCCAACTCTTTCTGGGCGATTCCGGAGCACAGATCCTTGGGTTTATTCTGGCTGGTGTTGCGATGATCTACACATTTGATCGTCCTCAAGCTTCAACCTGGTTTGTACCTATTCGGGCGTTGGGGATTTCAATTTTTGATGCCACAATGGTGGTTGCTTCGCGCATTCTTCGGCACAAGCCGGTTTTCTTGGCAGACCGCACTCATACATACCACCGGCTAGTTGGCCTGGGATTGGACCCAAACCGGGACGTACTAACCATCCAAATCACATCCATTTTGCCGGGCTTGCTGGCTTTATTGGCTGAATCATCATCTCCTATAAGAGCGAGTCTGATTTTTTTCACAGTGGCATTAGCGGGATAATATTGCTTATAATCTTACTTCGCATGAAGATATATACGATGAATGATGTGAAAACCCAAGAAAATTATATTCCGGATGCTGCGGTCCAGTTCTTTCGTCTGCCCGAGCGGGAGCGCCTTCGAGAGGAAAGCCGATGAAGAAGTTGATATTAAAGCCACCTTCCTATGACGATTTGTTACGCATCCTGTCCGCCTGGCGGGTATGGATCGGCGGCGCGGTTCTGGGGGCGGCTGTGGCAAGTGTCCTCTACTTGATCGTTCCGCCTACCTACCGCGCTCAGGCTACTGTCCTGGTGGATCAGCACGTTGAACAGGTAATCCCCCAGGAACAGACGGATCTGCGCAAGTTCAACTATCTCCAGCGCGAGACCGATAAATTGCTTGCAATTGCCTGGGGTGATCAAACTCTCTCACGCGTTACCGCCCAAACCGGTTTGCCTGTTTCTAAATTGCGGGATGGTCGCCTGATTTTAAACCAGCCTGGCGAAGGCGGCTGGCATTTCCTGGCCGACGCGCCGGACCCTGTCAGCGCGGCCCGGCTTGCCTCAGCCTGGGCGGGTGCTTTCGTGGACGTGGTCCAATCCAAACCAGCCGGGATCAGTACGCTTTTGCAGGTCAATTTTGTTCAGCAAAAGGATCTCCCGGTCATGCGGACCGTCTCCATGGGATTTTATGTGTTCTGCGGGGCACTGTTGGGGATTACCTTGCTGGCGTTAAGCCTGCTTTTCTTTGATTGGAAGAATGCCTGAGATGGAATTGGCACCCCGGGATCTTCTTCAAAGGTTTGAGCGCTTACTCTGGGCAGCCGTTTTGGTGGCATTGCCGGTAACCAGCTTCCGATATTTGCCATTTATGGGGGCCGATACTCAAGTTCGCCCCCTTTCGCTCATTCCGGCTGTCCTGCTTCTGGTCGCCCTTTGTATCCGTTGCATCAGGGAACGCCGCTTGCTCTTGTGGAGCGGGTTATTCCTGCCTTTGTTGATATTTATCCTGATCGCGGTCGCTTCCAGCGCGGTCGGCTTTCTTTTAGCGCCAGCGAATCTATATTCGTTTACTTACTCGGGCCGTGATCTGCGGGCCTGGCTCACTTTGGGGGTAGGTCTGGTTTTCCTGATAACCTCGATGTACATGAATCGAAGTGAACAGGATTTAAAATTCACTATTAAATGGATCTATGTGGGTTTGATTCTAGATGTAGCCTGGTCGTTCGTCCAGTTCTTCGAGATTTATTTTGTCCATCATTTCGGTTTACTGGATAAGATCCAAAAAACCATTATGATGGCAGGATTGCCTCCAAATGGACGCATTTCCGGGTTGGCCCTGGAACCCTCCTGGCTGGCGGCGCAGGTGATGACCTTCTATCTACCCTGGGCTTTTGCTGGGTTGGTAAAAAACTATAATTGGGGCAGCCGTCGTTTGGCAGGGGTTCTTATTTTGGCAGCCTGTGCTTTTCTTTTGATCTACTCATTTTCTCGTGGTGGTATCCTGATTGCCATTGCAACAATTGTCTTAACTCTTCTCGTCGCGGGCGGGGATCGCATTCGCCAGGCCTGGAGTTGGTTTGTCTTACCCTTACGAAGGAAGAGTTTATTATCAAATCGGTTGCTGGACGTTGGCTTGAGGATTATTGTCATGCTGGCAGTTTTAGCTGCGTTGGCTGGCGGAATATTTATTTTGTCTCGGAATCACTATTTCGCCCAGTTATGGCAGACAAACCAGAGCAACCTGGTAAATTATTTTGTAAGTATTTATGCCGGGCCTCGTCTGGCATACGCCTGGGCTGGATGGAATATCTTTGCGCAACACCCCTGGACAGGGGTAGGGTTGGGCGCAGCAGGCTTATACCTGATTAAAGCGTTACCCGACTGGGCACATTTTAATATTGCTGAAATTGCACAGCTTCTTTCACCCGATAACCAGGTGTTTCCAAATGTCAATAATTTGTATGTTCGCCTTTTATCTGAAACGGGGATACTCGGATTCTGGTCTTTTATTTCATTTTATTTGCTTTTGCTTGGTAAAATATTGAGCCTGCTCGGCTCAAAACGGAAAGAGTTGGCTTTCCTGGCCGTGGCAAGTCTACTTGCCTGGCTCTCAATTGTCCTGCTTGGCTTTACTCAGGATTCCCTGGCCATGCCCACAATTTGGCTTCCATTGGGCGTGTTGATCGGGATGACCGCCTCAAATGGTTAGCTTACCTCTCGCCAGAACTGCATAAATTGTATGGATTCTAAAATCGCGCCCGCCAAAGAGCCGCAATTCTTATTTCTTTTATCTCTCCTGGCATTTCTTGAATTGTCTATTTCGGGGATAGTCACACTGATCATTTCCCCCGACCCTAAAAATGCCCTGGTATTCGGTTTTTCTGCCCAAAGGTTGCTTCTGGTGGCGGGCACTTGGATTCTGGCAATCATTGTTCTTGTTTTTGGTGGGATTGCGCGCACGAAAAATTTATCGTTGGATTCGGCCTGGCTGGTCAATAAGAACAGATATCTTAGGCACACCATTTATGTCATCTCGATTGCTTTAATCGTTTGGGGGTGGTTATCCATCGTTTCTCCTGCCTATTTGTTCGGTCATCTAAATTACATATTTGAGCGGATGCAGCCTTTTTCCATTGCGTTGGGAATATGCCTGGCCCAATCCTGGCTTTTCTTCTTGTATGCAAGGGGGCGGCTCGGGTTTCGTGTCCCAGGCAGGTTTGCTATTCGAAAATATTATCGGCCAATTATACTTTTTGCAATTATCCTTTTCGGCATAGGCATATTCATGGCTTCCACAAAGTTTGGATTGCCGGCTAAACTAATGTGGTCAAATGTTCCGGGAATCCCATTGTCCGGACTGCAATTGTTTTTTATCCTGCTCCTGGTTGGTTTGTCGTTCATAGTTGTGCCAGACCGGGAACAGGAAGGCTCCTTTTTACAGTTCGTAAAAAGATACCAGCTCATCCCGATCTTTATTTTCCTTACTGCTTTCCTGGTATGGGGGCTTACTCCCATGTTGTTCAGTCCTTTCTCGCTGGCGCCAGGAGCGCCTACCTATCAACCCATCCCATTTTACGATGCCCGTATATATGACTTGGGGGGAATTTCCATCTTTCGAGGCCATGGGATAAATTATTATTATAATGAAAATCCGCTCTTTGAGGTTTTTATGGCGGTATTGCATTTCTTTGCGGGTTTCGATTATAAGCTGATGATCTGGTTGCAAGTACTTCTACTTGCCTTTATTCCGGTTATCCTTTTCTTCTTGGGGAAAAAATTTCATAGCACAGCCTTGGGCATTTTCCTCTCTCTTGTACTGATCACCCGGCAAAGGAATGCTATTGTTCTTTCTCCCACTGTTTCCTCGGTCAATCCAAAGCTTTTCATGAGCGAAGAAATGGGCCTGTTGGGAGTGGCCCTATTTGCCTACCTTGTTTTCATGTGGATACGCGGCCCAAAAATCTGGCTCGCTATTCTTTGCGGTGGGTGCATCGGCGCTACTTCGCTTATCCGATTAAACTCCCTTGTCCTGTTTCCTGCGCTGGCCTGCCTGGTATTGGTGGCGTTTTGGGGGATGGGAAAGAAGTTCGTGATAAAGCATCTGTCAGCGTATACCCTGGCTTTCTTCATCCTCCTGATTCCCTGGTTCTTCAGTACTGTCAACTCACAAGGGATGCCATATCTGTTTTATAGAATAAAACTTATCATTGACCAGCGCTATTCGAGTTTCTACCCTTCTCCCATCCAGAGTCATGTGGATTCCAGACCGCCCGATACAGAAATGGCCTCCGTCCAATTGGCTGGGCCTGCAGTCTCCGGCCTCCAGTTCAGCAGTCTCCAGAGTTGGACAACCAATGGTAATGCCACTGGTTCCCTTTCGCAGGGCCTTCACGCTACACTTATGGGTAAGAGGACTAATTCGGGCAGTTTTGTCTATCGCTTTCTGTATCACATTTTCCATAATTTTTCTACCTCGGTCATGTCCATGCCGGATTCATTAATATATAATGATTTAAGCCATCTGACTAAACCCATATATTGGTCTGACTCGGGAAACTGGCAAGGGAACCTGCCTGTTATCCAAACTGGCCTTATTTTTTTGAATCTTATCCTTATCGCGGTCGGCCTGGGATACAGTTGGGCCCGTTACCGTTGGGCGGGCATGATCCCCTTGGTCATATTTATTACCATTTCTGTGGCCTTAGGAGCTGCATTGAATTCAGGTGGACGATACATAACCCCTATAGATTGGGTCATCTACTTTTATTATGGGGTGGCAATTGTCGCGATTGTTCAATTTGCCTTAAAAATACTGACGGGGAAGGCTCATAATCAGCCGGCCAGCCTGGACACGGGTATGGCAAAGCGGATCTCCGATCGGCGCAGCCTGGGAATTTCTCTGGCCGGGATCATTTGTCTGGCCAGCTTGATCCCGATCGCGAATTTTGTCATACCTGTTGTGACCGTCCCGGCTAGAAACCAGGCAGAGGTGAAATCGGCCAGGGCAAGCATATCCGCGCAAGAACAACCCGGCGCTAATACCGTTTACGGAGAATTCCTGTACCCATATTACGTAAATGGCCAGCTGACATTTGATTTTATTACGCCTTCAGGCGACAAGAGCTATACGATCAATTGGCTCCAGGGATCGAAACCGGAATTGACCAGCGGAGAATATGGCTTTATTAACTTGAGCGACAATGTTCAAGGAAAGCCGCAGGTGGAATCGATCTATCTGTGGCAGGCTGCACAACCCTATCGTATTTGGAATACGCAACCATAAGCCGAAAGCTAACCATTTTGTTCACTCATATACGCTGGAATGGATTATGATATAACCCAAATGCGTACAACTGATACCCCTTATATTACAGATTGGTTTGCCGTATCCATTCGCTGGTTGTTCCTGCTGGGATTGGTTATTTCGCTATCGTTGGGGGGAAATTTGCTGGCCTTGCCCAATATTCTATTGATTGGTCTGGCCTTTTGGAATATTGTTCTGAACTCTTTTAACTGGTCTCAACCGCCGCCTGCCTTTCCATCGCGAAATTGGCTTAAGCGTAGACATCGTGTTTGCAACCGCCTACTTTGTTCTGGCAGGCGGGTATACCAATCCCGGTTTCTGGATTGTGTTTCTGCCTTTGATGACCGCTGCACTCTATTTCGAAATTATCGGTGCTTTGGTCTCAGCAGTCTTGATGACGGCTGCCCAAGTTGTTGTGACTGTTTCTCAAACCTTGTCCCCGCTGCCGTTAGTTTTCTTGGGTTTACTATCCCTGGTTACTTTCATTATCGCTGGAGTATTTGGATATATCAGTGTTCAGTTGGTAAAAACCATCCGTCGTAATCGCCAGACCCAGCAGGAAATCCAGCAAAAAAAACTGGGTATGGAGAATGAACGCTTGCGTGCCATATATAGTCTAACCTCCACGTTGCTGGCTACCCTGAACTACCAGCGTGTGCTTGAATCTGTCCTTGACCTCAGTCTGAGTGCGCTAAATACTGAAGCCGAATCGGCCGCAGACGATCGCCTGGTGTGTGCAGTGCTGTTATTTTCCAAGAATGAGAGCCTCGAGGTCGGTTCTGCGCGGCGTCTGACAATCGCCGATATGCGGGTTGTCTTGCATGGACGGACAGGAGCAGTGGCCCAGGCGATAGAACAAGACAAACCAGTCCTGCTAAATGATGTTAGCAATGATCCCGAATTGACTCGCTTTATTGCATTCCAAAGATGTAAGGAGATTTATTGTTTCCCCTTACGAAGCGGTTTCAGCGCCTATGGGGTTTTACTCTTCGGCCATCCTCAACCTGGATTTTTCACGCGCGACCGGCGCGAAATTCTCGATATACTAGGCGGCCAGGCAGTCATTGCCATCCAGAATGCCCGTCTCTATCAGGATGTTGTGGATGAGCGGGAACGTATGATCGAGGCTCAGGAAGAGGCCCGCAAGAAGTTGGCCCGTGATCTGCATGATGGCCCCACCCAATCTGTTTCGGCAATTGCCATGCGTGTGAACATGGCTCAGCGTATTATGTTGAAGGACCCTAAGGCGGCCGGGGAGGAATTGGTCCGGATAGAGGAACTGGCCCGCCGTACCACTAAGGAAATCCGTCATATGCTCTTCACCTTGCGTCCACTCGTGCTGGAATCGCAGGGACTGGTTGCTGCTTTGCAATCCATGGCGGACAAAATAAAAGAGACCTACTCGCAAAACGTCATTATTGCCGTTGATGAGAACATTCTTGAAAACTTCGAAGTGGGCAAACAAGGTGTAGTATTTTTCATTGTGGAAGAAGCCGTCACCAATGCCCGCAAACATGCCCGGGCAGAGCACATCTGGGTGAACCTGCGCCCATTTGAAAAAGAGATGGCTCTGCTTGAAGTTCGGGACGATGGAGCTGGCTTCGATGTGGCAGCAGTAAATCGTTCCTATGACCAGCGCGGGAGTCTGGGCATGGTCAACCTGCGTGAACGGACCGAACTCGTCAATGGCGTGCTGGATATTCAATCTTCTTCTGGTAAGGGAACCAGGGTGCAGGTCTATATTCCTCTAACTGAAGAGGCCGCCGACCGATTACACCACGCCTCCGTAAATCGCGCCTCCTGATCCAATCTCATGCCAATAGCTGCAGGGTTACATTATTTTTTGCATGATGGGGGAAGCATTCAGAAGCCTGCTTTAGTGCTTATTCACGGGGTGGGCGGCGACCATCTATTCTGGCCTCCGGAAATTCGGCGATTGCCGGATTATCGCGTAATTACCCTCGATTTACCCGGGCATGGCAAAACAGGTGGACCAGGCTGCCAATCCATCAAGGATTATGCCCGGAGTGTTGTAAAATTCATCGATGTTTTAGGGCTTTCCCGGGCGGTTTTTGTTGGTCATGCCATGGGTGGAGCAATTGCACTGGCGCTTGCCTATGATTATCCTGACCAGGTTGCCGGGATTGGGTTGATCTCAAGCGGTGCTCGTTTACCCATCCCATCATTGGTAATGGAAAATGCTGCCAATCAATCCACCCTCCTGCTTGCCATTAAGGAATTGCAGGAAATGTCGTCTGGCTCCCAAACCTCCTCAAGCCTGAACGAATTCAATTTCAAACGCCTGGCTGAAACCCGCCAACCACTTCTAATGGGTGATTTGCTGGCCTCCGACCGCTTTAATATGATGGATAGTTTGGGAGCCATTCGGAGCCCCGCCTTGGTAATTTGTGGTACCGATGATAAACTTACCCCCCTGCGTTTTTCGCAAACTCTCTCCAGCCAGATCCCTGGCGCTGCTTTACAGACCGTGGAAGGCGCTGGTCATATGCTCATCCTCGAGCAACCGGTACGCCTGGCCAAACTGATCAGCGTTTTTTTGGCCTCCATCCCCTATTTCCCGGGGATGTAAATCCTCAACGTTTGCCAGCCTAAAATCTGAATAATTCTTTGAGAATGGGGATGGCATTTTAAATCGCCAAAGCCCGATGGCTCAGGGTGTTTTTTTCGTCCATCTCCAGTTCGGCCATGGTATGACCAATTCCCGGGATAAAAAAGATCGGGTCATATCCGAATCCGTTGGAGCCGCGCTCTTCTGGGATAATTTCCCCATCACAAATACCGCTGGTGAGGTGCGTCTTACCAGACGGCAAAACCACCGCAACCGTTGCATGGAAATGCGCTGTCCACGGACGCTGCGCCCCCCGGAGTTTTTCGAGCAAATAGGCGCGGCGGTCGGCATCGGTAGCGCCTGGCATGGGGCTGAAGCGGTGCGAATGCAACCCGGGCTGGCCGTTCAGGGCGTCCACCTCCAGGCCTGAATCATCGCCCAGTGCGGTGTACCCGCTGGCCTGCGCAAACGCCGTGGCTTTCTTGGTGGCGTTTTCTGCATAAGTCAGACCATCTTCGGCAACCTCAAGCACCAACCCAAGGTCGGCGGGGGTGAGCAAGGTCAGACCAGTTCCACCCAAAAGGGCTTTTATCTCAGCGACTTTTCCTTTATTGTTGGTGGCAAGTAGGATTTTGGGCATGATTCTCCTGTAAATGTTATCGGGTTTTACGGATTTGTTCCAACGCCCACCCGACATGCTGGCGGACGAGCGGCACATCCTCCTGCAACGCACATTCCAGAGCCGGGATGCCAGCCTTGCTTCCGCTATTCCCCAATGCTACGGCTGTATTGCGAAGATAACCGCCTCGGCGGGCGCGCATGACCGGGTTATCCTTGAACTTCTGCCTGAATCTCTCTGGTGTGAGCCTGAGGTCGGTAATCAAATCCGGGTTGGGCACTTCAGGGTATGGCGCGAAACTCGCATCGTATTCTATCGCTGAAAACCGGTTCCATGGACAGACCATCTGGCATACATCACATCCGAAGGTCCAGTTACCCATGCTCGTGCGCAGGTCGGATGGGATCTCGCCTTTATTCTCGATGGTAAGGTAGGAAATGCAACGCCGGGCGTCCAGCGTCCGGTCGGGCAGGATGCAATGGGTTGGGCAGGCTTCGATACATCGTGTGCAGCTTCCGCAATGGTCGGCTGTGAAGGGCGGGTCGGGTTCCAGGTCAATCCCCAGCAGGATTTCAGCCAACAGGAAATAAGAACCGAGCTTTGGGTTGATCAGGCAGGTGTTTTTTCCGATCCAGCCCAGGCCGGCGCGTTGCGCCAGGTCGCGTTCCAGGATGGGGCCCGTATCGGTGTACCAGCGGTTCGGTACCGTTCCTCCAACTTGTCCCTCGATAAATGCTACCAGCGCCTGTAATCTCTGTGGGAAAACGAGATGATAATCCCGCCCCCAGGCATATGCGGCCACCCGTCCGGTGGGACCAGCCTTATCATCTTGTTTGGCAATCTTTGGGTCAGGATAGCGTGCCGCAAGTATGAGAATGGATCGGCATTCAGGCAGGATCAGGCGCGGGTCGCGCCGGCACGTTCGGGCGCGTTCAGTTGCCAGGTATTCCATCGAAGCCTGCCGCCCCTGCGTCAGCCAATCTTCGTAGGCCGACACATGCGTCGGGGGTTCAGCAGTGGTGATACCCACCAGGGGTAACCCCAGCTGGCGGGCCTCGTTTTTGACGGCCTGGCTCGTCAACAAAGCGATACCTGCACTTATTTCACTACGATATCAATGGTCAGTTGTTGACCGGGAGGAAAATTAACCCCTTTGTCGTTCTGTAATTTAAAGGTACCAACATACTCTCCAGGTGTGCTGGGCGCTTTGAGGGGCACGGTGATATCGATATTATCGCCCGGTGCAACCGAATTGGATAGGCGGGCTGGTTGGGCGGTATTCCAGTCGGTCCCCTGGCCGCCCCAGCCAAATATAAGCACATAATTCTGGTTCCACGTGCATGGGCCGAGATTCTGGACTGTCCAGGTCTTTTTCATGACTTCCCCGTGGGCAGCCACATAGCCATCCGGTATGGTTACGTCGGCTATATATTTCATGTTATCACAGCTCGTTTGTGAACTGGCGAGTGGCGTGGACAAAGCAAGTGGTGTGGCTGTTGTAGGTCCCATACCCGGGAGGGATGTAGCTGTGAATAGTGGCGAATTGGTCGTTTCAGCTGTTGGGGGAATCTGGAGAGTGCTGGTAGCTGTTGGCATGGCCAGCATGGTCTGGGTTTGTAATGCGAGCGCGGTCGATGCAAGCTGCGTGAAGATCAGCGCCGAATCCACTGTATGAGTTGGTGCCAAGACTCCAACTCCGCAGGCAGAAAGACCAAGCAAGGCCAGGGCCGTCAGGAGCCAGAATATTTTCATACGGCGTTTCACGAGATTAATCCTCCAATTTTAATAAATCCGGCCCAATTAATATGGCGCATAGGATAGATTTTTTAATTATAACCGAATCAAAAAACCTTTTATCCTTGTCAAATTAGAACATATGTACTAAAATGGCTCATCCCAATGTGTGATGCAAATAATTTTTTTTGGAGGATAAAAACCTATGATAACCCTGATTGCCGCCTGTGGACTGAACTGCGCCCAGTGCGAAGCCTACCAGGCCACCCAATCCAACGATCTGCTGGCGTTGGAAGCCGTTGTCGAAAAATGGAGCCAGGAATTTCATGCCACCGGCCTGAGCGTTGACAACATTCAATGCGATGGCTGCATGACCGCCGGGCGCAAGGTGGGTCATTGCAGCGAGTGCAATATTCGCCTGTGCGCCATCCAGCGTGGCGTGGCGAGCTGCGCCACTTGCCCGGACTACGCCTGTGAACAACTGACGGCTTTTTTCCAGATGGTCCCGCCAGCCCGGGCCAATCTGGAGGCTGTTCGCAAGGTACAGCCGATTTAACTACAGTGAAATAACCCAAAACCGGGGATGCTCAGCCATCCCTGGTTTTATTTTTAAGAATCTGTCCGAAAATTTAAAAGAAGGTCGCATTTTGAGTGTGTGCGGCTTCGCACCCTTGGGTATGCTATGCGATTGCACACACTCAAAATGCGGTTCTACTATAATTTTTGGATAGATACGAAACCAAACCGGTTCAGGTATAATTCCGCCCATGTTAACTCCTGAACAGATTGAAGCAAGCCTCGATCGCATCCTTTTAAAGGTACAGAAACCGGGTCGGTATGTGGGTGGGGAATTGAACAGTGTTGTTAAAGACTGGGACCGGACCGAAACCAGGGTCGCCCTGGTTTTTCCGGACATCTACGATATCGGCATTTCCAACCTGGGCCTGCAGATCCTGTATGACCTGGTCAACCAGCGTCCAGATGCGCTGGCCGAACGTGCCTATGCCCCGTGGGTGGATATGGAAGAGCAGATGCGCGCGAATGCCATCCCGCTCTACTCGCTGGAAACCAAACACGCCCTGGCCGATTTTGATATCATCGGTTTTTCCCTGCCGTATGAGACGCTCTATACCAATGCCCTCAACGTACTCGACCTGGCCAATATCCCGTTACGGTCTGAACAGCGTGGCCAGGCCGCCCCGCTGGTGATCGCAGGCGGACACGCCTGTTTTAATCCGGAACCGATGCATGCTTTCATCGATGCATTTGTGGTCGGCGAGGGGGAAGAGGTGATGATGGAAATCATCACTGCGGTGCAAGGCGCGAAAGTTCATCATGAGCAACGCCGGGATGTGCTCCTGCAGCTGGCCAGGATCCCCGGGGTGTATGTGCCGCGCTTCTACGATGTGGCCTATCTCGAAGACGGAACGGTCGCGGGCACCACTCCCAATGTCCCCGGAATTCCCCGCATCATCCTCAAGCGCATGCTACCGCAACTCCCGCCGCCGCCTACCCGCTTCATTGTCCCCAATATCGACGTGATCCACAACCGGGTTTCAGTAGAGGTGATGCGCGGCTGCACGCGTGGCTGCCGCTTCTGCCAGGCCGGCATGATCACGCGCCCGGTGCGGGAACGCAGCGTGGATGAAATTGTTCAGGCGGCCGAAGCGGCCGTCAATGCTACCGGGGCCGAGGAACTGGCGCTCCTGTCCTTATCATCCTCCGATTACACCGACATTCTTGAACTGGTTAATAAGATCGGCGAAAAGTTCACCAGCAGGCATCTGACGGTTTCACTGCCTTCGCTGCGGATCGAGTCGGTTTCGGTGGATCTGATGGAAAAGCTCAAGGACCGGCGCTCGGGCGGGTTCACGCTGGCACCCGAAGCGGCCACCGAGCGCATGCGCAGAATTATCAACAAGTTCATCACCGATGAGCAACTGCTCGAAACCGCGCGCGAAATCTATTCGCGCGGTTGGGTCAACATCAAGCTCTACTTTATGATCGGTCACCCCTCCGAGACGCTGGAAGATGTGCAGGCCATCGTTGATTTGTGCAAGCGCGTGCTGGCCGAAGGGCGCAAAGTGCTGGGTGGGCGGGCCAAGGTGCATGCCGGTGTGAGCACCTTCATCCCCAAGCCGCATACGCCATTCCAGTGGGTGGCCATGGATACCCAGGAGCAGATCCAGGCCAAGTTGAGCCTGCTCAAGCGCGAACTGCGCGGCCCGTCTTTCAAAGTTTCCTGGACGCCGCCCGAGGATACCCTGCTGGAAGGCTGGCTCAGTCGTGGCGACCGGCGCATGGCGGAGGTTATCTATGCTGCCTGGCAGAATGGCACCAAGTTCGATGCCTGGCAGGATCAGCGCCAGTTGCAGGCCTGGAGCTCGGCTTTTGCTGCCCAGGGCATCGATCCGGCCTTTTATACCCATCGCCCGCGCCGCTCCGACGAGATCTTCCCCTGGGAGCATATCTCGGATGCGGTCCGCAAGAAATACCTGTACCGCGATTACCAGCTCTCGCTGGAGGGGGGCACGCGTGATGACTGTCGTGACGATTGCGATGCCTGTGGCATCCTGCCGACCTTTGCTGCTGCCCGGCGCGAGTATCCGGGAATATACTGGAAATGCCCGGAAGTAAAGAGCCCGGCTAGCTAAAAAATATAAGGGAGAGAAATATGAAAATCTTCGTTCCGGGTCGGATTTGCCTGGTCGGCGAACATTCGGATTGGGCCGGGGGCTACCGCCGCATCAACGCCCAGATCGAGCAGGGCTACACCCTTATCACGGGGACTGACCAGGGCATCTACGCCGAAGTCTCCGCCCATCCCACCTCCCTGGTGCTTACTTCCACTGCACCGGATGGAACCCATCTGGGCCCCACCGAAATCCCGATGGAACCCAAAAGACTGCTCGAAGAAGCCCAAAAGGGTGGCTTTTGGAGTTACATTGCCGGGGTGGCCTACCAGGTGCTGACCAACTACCACGTGCACGGGCTGGTGATCGATAACTATAAAACCGACCTGCCTATCAAAAAGGGCCTTTCCTCCAGCGCGGCCATCAGCGTGCTGGCGGCGCGTGCTTTCAACCGCGTCTACGACCTGAAGTTGACCACGCGCGGCGAGATGGAACTGGCCTACCAGGGCGAGATCACCACCCCCTCGCGCTGCGGCCGCATGGACCAGGGCTGTGCCTTCGGCAACCGCCCGGTGCTGATGACTTTCGACGGCGACCGGCTGGAGACGACCGCACTGCAGGTCAACCAGCCGCTCTACTTCGTCATTGTGGATCTGCAGGCCAGGAAAGACACGATGGAGATCCTCAACCGGCTGAACCGCTGCTATCCCTATGCCGAAAACGAGGTGGAGCGCGGCGTGCAGGAACTGCTCGGCCCAATCAACAAGCGCCTGGTCAACCAGTCGATGGAGGCCTTGCGGGATTCGGATGCCCCGCGCCTGGGCGCCCTTCTGACCGAGGCACAGATCTTTTTCGACCGTTATGCCACGCCGGCCTGCCCGGAGGAATTGACCTCGCCGGTGCTCCACCACGTTCTGAGCTATGAGCCGCTTAAGGCGCACATCCTGGGTGGCAAGGGTGTCGGTTCCCAGGGCGATGGGACGGCCCAGTTCATCTGCCCCACCGAAACCGACCAGCAGGCGGTCATCCAGATTCTTGAGCGCGACCTGCACCTGCCAGCCCTTAAAATGACCATCACCCCTCAGCAAAAGATCCGCAAGGCCGTTATCCCGGCCGCCGGTTTCGGCACACGGCTTTTCCCGGCCACCAAAGCCACCAAGAAGGAATTATTTCCCATTGTTGACCGGGATGGGATTGCCAAGCCGGCCATCCTTGTGATCGTCGAGGAAGCGCTGGAAGCCGGGATCGAGGAAGTGATTATCGTAGTCCAGAAGAACGACCTGGATGATTTCCGGTTCCTGTTCACCGAACAGATTTCCATTGAGAATTACAATAAACTTCCACCGCATTCCCAGGAATATTCGCGCCGCCTGCTGGAAATGGGCCGGCACGTCACCTTTGTACTCCAAACCGCCCAGGAAGGCTTCGGCCACGCGGTCTACTGTGCCCGTGAAGCTGTGGGAGATGAACCGTTCCTGCTGATGCTGGGCGACCACATCTATCGTTCAGGCAGCGACACAACCTGTGCGGGTCAACTGCTGGAAGCCTACCAGCGCCATGGCCAGAGCCTGGTGGGGCTGCGCCGCACGCCGGAAGACCAGATCGGCAGTTTCGGCACCGTTACCGGGGTCTGGCTGGAAGAGGAAAGCCTGCTCGGCATCAGCGCCTTCGCCGAAAAGCCCACGCCCGACTACGCCCGGACCAACCTGCGCGTGCCGGGTTTCCCGGAAGGCGAATACCTGACGCTGTTTGGCCAGTACATCGTCAAACCGAAATTGTTCGACTATCTGAAGGAACACATCGAGAATAACGTGCGCGAACACGGCGAGTTCCAACTGACATCCACTCTTGACCGCTTGCGCCAGGAGGACGGTTTCATGGGTCTGGTGATGAATGGCAAACGCTTCGACATCGGCCGGCCCGAGGAATACCTTGAAACACTGGTTGCCTTTAGACATTAATGATGAGAATACGTATTACATTTTCCAAAACCGGCTCCTTGCGCTACACCGGCCACCTGGACCTGCAAACGGTCTGGGAGCGGACGGCCCGGCGCGCCGGGCTGTCGCTGGCATATACGCAGGGCTTCCACCCTGGCCCGCGCATCCAGATTGCCTCGGCACTGCCGCTCGGGATTGCCGGTAACGCCGAAATTGTGGATCTGTGGCTCGACACGGCCCCTGGCGACCCTTCTGATACCCAGATCCGCTTGCAGGCGGGCTCTCCTCCTGGTTTGACCATCCTGCGGGTCGAGACGGTCGATGAACACGGCCCGGCTTTGCAGACGCAGGTGATCTCGGCGGAGTACCAGGTTACCTTGCTGGAGCCGGCTTCCGTGCCGGACTTGCAGCAGCGCCTGGACAATTTGCTGGCCTGCGCCACCCTGCCGCGCATACGCCGTGACAAACCCTATGATCTGCGGCCTTTGATCGAAGAGCTTACCGTTGCCCCATCGAGCAGCGCCTCTGAGACGCCCAATTTGGGGGAGGATGTAAGGCTTTTCATTCGCCTGGCCGCCCGGGATGGCGCCACCGGCCGCCCCGAGGAGCTGCTGGACGCGCTCGGTATCCCTCTGGAAGCCACGCGCATAGAGCGTACCCGCCTGATTCTCAAGAATTGACAGGCAAAGGAGTTATTCGATGGGGTTGATCGTTTCCGGGTTGGTAGGCTTTGCGTCGAGCTTGCTTTTCGCCTATATCCTGTACTGGCTGGACCGTTACGAGAAGGAGCCCCTGCTACTTTTGGGCGGCGTCTTTTTGTGGGGCGCCATCGTTGCTGCCGGAAGCGCGTTCCTCATCAATACAACCCTGGGCGTGGGGATTTATGTCTTCACCGGCTCGAATTTTGCCACAGATATTGCCACTGGCTCCGTGATTGCCCCGCTGGTCGAAGAAACCCTCAAGGGGCTGGCCGTGCTGGGCATCTTCCTGGTTTTCCACAGCGAATTTGACTCCGTCCTGGATGGGATTATCTACGCCGGCGTGGCGGCGCTGGGGTTTGCCGCCACCGAGAATACCTACTATATCTATACCTATGGTTTCCAGCAGGGCGGCTGGAGCGGGCTGTTGAGTTTGACCATCATCCGCGTTTTCCTGGTGGGCTGGCAGCATCCGTTCTATACCGCTTTCTTCGGGATCGGCCTGGCGCTGGCGCGCCTGAACCGCAGCTGGTTCGTAAAAATATTTGCCCCGGTGATCGGGCTGGGCCTGTCCATGTTCACGCATGCCTTCCATAATACGGTTGCTTCGCTGATGAATGGGGTACAGGGATTGGTGGTGGGCGCCTTTTTTGACTGGACCGGCTGGTTGTTCATGTTCGCGATCATTCTTTGGGCCACCTGGCGCGAACAGCAAACCCTTAAGAAATACCTGGCGGCGGAGCTGCGGGCCGGCACGATCAGCCCGGCTCATTTCCAGGCGGCCTGCTCGGCCTGGCGTCAGATGTTCGCCCGCACGACTGCACTGTTCAGGGGGCGCTACCGCAAGACCGCCCGTTTCTTTCAAGTATGCGGCGAGTATGCCCTTAAGCGCCGCCAGTATGCCGATCTTGGCGATGAAGGTGGCAACCTGGCTGTTATCCAGAATCTGCGAGCTGAGCTGATTCGGCTGGCACCGGAGGTACAGGTTTGATATTCACCATATTCTCGTGGTAGAATGTGCGTACCCGCCCCTGTAGCTCAGTGGACAGAGCGTTAGCCTCCGGAGCTAAAAAGGGCAGTTCGAGTCTGCCCAGGGGCACAGAATTTAGTCGAAACCAGCCAGGATTCCTTGGATATCGAGGAATTCCTGGCTGGTTTATGTTTTGAACAGCGGTGGATGTTGGATAAGCTCCCGATTAATCTATAATTAAAATGCAACGCCAACCTTGGAGGACAGATTCAATTCCTGGCAGCGACCATTCTGAATGATAACGGTTTGCATTACTGGCGCTGGGGGCGGGCGTGAACTCTGCTTGGGAGCAGAAAAAACTCGAAGTCAGAAAAATGCCTGAAAATGCCGCAGAATCCCCAGAGTCCAATGCACACTGTGTTAGGCGCGATGCACAGGAGTTTGTACAGCCCAAGATGGTCTCAGATATCATCGGGCAAAAGAAGAAAGACAGGCAAGATGCTCGTAGATACCCTATAAATTATCCTCTGGGTTGTCCAGCACCATGTAAAAAAAGTGCCCACCGATCTCGATGGCGTAATCAGATGTATCATCGATGTAATCGGCGGCCCTTTTATACTTGACCCTGAGGGTGGTTCCGGGTTTCGGAACGGCGTTGCGCGGAAAGTTGATCGTGGCGATGGCTTCGAACTTTCCGCCGGAGGCTTTTTTTCCAGAAAACATCATGTCGAAGACCGGATTATTTTTATATATCATGCCCTTCCGTTCTTTGACCACGTCGACTTTGACGGTAGCGTCGGCGCCATTCTGCACCAGCCATTCCACGTGCTGGGGACTGAATAGGTCAAATTCCGGGGTCAGCTGCTCATGGCTATCCAGATTCTCGCCACGCAGATCCTCCGGCACGATCACAGTGCTGTTGCAGAACTCACACTTGACCTCCTTCGCCATACCATCTGGCGTAAGGGGAGACCCACAGTTGGGACAATTGAAGCTTTTTGCATCAGACATTAAAATTCTCCTTTTATATGTGCGTGACAGTTAATTATACGATATGTTTTCATGGGATGAACGAAGCGCCTAACCAGGCATAGCATAATCATAGGAAATGGCAATGCCGGGTTCGTTTCTGTTAGCGCAAAGAAGTAGAGTCCCCTTTGCGCTAACAGAACACTGACATTTCTTGACAAATCACACGATTTCCATTAAATTCTGGAAAAAGGAAATATTAGTGATTCATAGTTACCCCTCATATTGTGGAAGGGTGAAGTTCGGAACAAGTCTGCCCAGGGGCATTATTAACGCCGCAAAACGCGGCGTTTTTTCTTTCCGGCGGGTGGTTTACTCATATCTTATTCCAACACTTGCGGGTGTACAATGATTATAGATTAACGGGAAGCTCGCTGCGCCTTGCAGGCGATCTACCTCCGTTACCAGAAGGAAACCAGCATGATCGAAGAAGAAAGAACACAAAAATCCGAGCAGGAAAAGGAACAGAAACAACGCCAGCAGGATCGCCAGCAGGTGGAGCAGCAGCAGGAGCAGGAGCGAAAACGGCTCCAGCATGAGCAGATCCAGGTGGAGCAGGAACTGGAAAAGAAGCGCAAAGAGCGACAGAAGGAACAACAGGAGCAGGAAAAACGGCTCAAGCACAACCGCTAAACAGACGGAGCTCTTCGATTGCACCAGCCTATCTGTGAAACCTTGAATTATTAACACGAATTGCACGAACATGACGAATGGCACGAATTTAATCAAAAGCATTCGATAAATTCGGAAAATTTGTATTATTCGTGATAAAACCTCCACGCCGGAAAACCAGATGCTCTTTAGAAGTTCAATTAATCAGGATGTGTATGACCACAAATAATCAAAGTCATCGCCTCATATTGCAGAGAATTGCCCACCGGGTCATGCTCCAGCGTGGCTTGCTGCCGGATTTTTCCCCTGCTGCCCTGGACGAGCTGGATCGGCTCAAGGAGCCGGCCAAAACCGTCGCTATTCCGCAGGGTGTGCGCGACCTGCGTAGTCTGCTGTGGTGCTCCATCGACAACGATGACTCGCGCGACCTGGATCAATTGAGTGTCGGAGAGGCTGTGCCTGGCGATAAGATTAAGGTGTTGGTGGCCATTGCAGATGTGGACTCGTCCATACCGGACGGCACAGCGCTGGACCAGCATGCCCGCCATAACACCACCTCGGTGTATACCGCCGCCGAGATATTCCCGATGCTGCCGGAAAAGGTTTCCACCGATATCACTTCACTGAATTTCAATGAAGACCGTCTCTCGATTGTTGTCGAAATGCTGGTCGATGCGGATGGCACGGTGGAAAGCTCCAGCCTGTACCGGGCCTGGGTGCATAACCAGGCTAAACTGGCCTATAACAGCGTGGCGGCCTGGCTGGAAAAGACCGGCCCCATGCCTGAATCCATTTCCGCTGTCCCGGGGTTGGCCGGGAACTTGCAACTGCAGGACCAGGCCGCCCAGCGCATGAAGATCTTTCGTCATATGCACGGAGCCCTCAGCCTGGAAACCATCCAGAGCCACCCGGTCTTCGATGGCGACCAGATCAGCTCCCTCGAGATCGAGGAAAAGAACCGCGCCAAGGAGATCATCGAGGATTTCATGATCGCCTCCAATGGCGTGACCGCCCGCTATCTATCATCCAATAAATTCCCTTCCATCCGGCGGGTGGTGCGTGTGCCCAAACGCTGGGACCGCATCGTTGCGATTGCTGCCGACCACAAGTTTGAGCTGCCTGTTGAACCGGATTCGAAGATGCTTGAGCAGTTCTTGGTGGCGCAAAAATCCGCCGACCCACTGCGCTTCCCGGACCTGTCGCTGGCGGTCATCAAGCTGCTGGGTTCTGGCGAATACGTGGCCGAGCCGCCGGATGGCAGCGTGCCGGGGCACTTCGGCCTGGCGGTCAAGGATTACGCCCATTCGACTGCCCCCAACCGGCGCTACCCCGACCTGCTGACCCAGCGGCTGCTAAAAGCTGCCCTGGCCGGGCAGCCCGTGCCGGACTCCATCCACGATCTGGAACTGCTGGCGGCGCATTGCACCCAGGCCGAAGATGCCGCCAACAAGGTGGAGCGACAGGTGGGCAAATCGGCCGCGGCGCTGCTGCTGGAAAACCGCCTCGGCGAGCAGTTCGATGCGATCTGCACCGGCGCCTCTGAGAAAGGCACCTGGGTGCGCCTGCTCAGCTTGCCGGTGGAAGGCAAGTTGATCACCGGCTATGTGGGTGTGGACGTGGGCGACCGCTTGCGCGTGCAGTTGACCGATACGAATGTGGAAGCGGGCTTTATCGATTTCAAGAAGGTGGGAGCAAGAAATGGCTAGGGGAACAGGGGGATGGGGATCTGGTGATTAGTATCTTCCCAATCACTTTCGGGTTGTAGCGCGGTAGTATTTACCACGCACGATTCCACGGGAAAGCACCACTGGACAGGCGGTAATACCTATGCCAATTTCGCAAGGACAGGTGTGCCGCAGGTTAATGTGTGAATTTTGTGTTTAATCTTTTCTTTGGTTCCGGCATGGCCGGGTTAGGAAATTAATATGGAAAACAGTTTACTGGTTGAGATGGATGAGGAATATTCACCCATTGCCCGCCTGGTCGAATTGGGCCGGCAAAAGAAATACGTCACGATCGAAGATATCCTGCTCTTCTTCCCTGAAGCCGAAAAGGATATTGAACAATTGGAGGAGGCTTTTTCAGCGCTCTTGAGTGCGGGGGTGGCTTTCGTTGAAGACGGTCCGGCTGAGGAAGTTCCGGAGGATGAAGCCGCGGCGCTGGAAGAGGCAGAAGCCGGCCCTGCCCCTGAACTGGCGCCGGACGATTACCTGGCAGGCATTGATATCACCGACAGCATCGGACTGTATCTCAAAGAAGTCAGCCAGGTGGCGCTGTTGACGGCCAAAGAGGAAGTGACACTGGCCCAGCGCATCGAACGCGGCCGCAGCGCCCGGGAAGAACTGGCGCGCGGCCAGGTGGCGCCCTCGCGCCGGCTCGAACTGCATAAATCCATCGAAGACGGCTGGGCGGCGCGCGAGCACCTGATTACCGCCAACTCCCGCCTGGTGGTCAGTGTGGCCAAAAAATATATGGGCCGCGGCGTACCCTTCCTTGACTTGATCCAGGAAGGCAACATCGGACTGATCCGTTCCACCAAGAAGTTCGACTACCAGCGCGGCAATAAATTCAGCACCTATGCCACCTGGTGGATCCGCCAGGCGGTGACGCGCGCTATTGCCGACCAGGGCCGCACCATCCGTGTGCCGGTCCACATGGGGGACCAAATCAACAAGCTCTTCCGCACCCAGTACCTGTTGACTCAGCGTCTGGGCCGCGACCCAACCGTGGATGAGCTGGCCGAAGCGTTGGAAATTCCGCCCCGCCAGGTGGAGAATATCATCAAGGTGGCGCGCCGGCCGCTTTCATTGGAATTGCCGACTGGCGATGAAGAAGACTCGGTGCTGGGTGATTTTATCGAAGATGACGAAATAATGCCGCCGGATGAAGCCGCCACCTATAACCTGCTGCGTGAGAATATACGCGAAGTGCTGAACGGATTGCCGCCACGCGAAGTACGCATCCTGCAATTGCGCTATGGCTTGCTGGATGGGCAGGCCTATACCCTGGAGGAAGTTGGGCGCAAGGTGGGCGTAACGCGTGAGCGCGTCCGCCAGATCGAAGCCCAGGCGTTGAACCGCCTGCGTCACCCGTCCATCCGCGTCAAACTGCGCGATTATTTGGGGTAAAGAGAGCAGGTAGAAGTTGATCAGGTAATCAGGCAACAAGGGGGTGGAAGGTAGGAATGATGATTAATGCAGGCTTGACTGCGAATGAAATGTACCAGGGCTTGATCCAACCAGTTTCGATTCTGGGCTGCTTAACTGATATAAAAAATTAACGGATGGTAGCAACCGAATACTTCAAGAAGGATCTTCATTCATGAAAACCGGCAAGGAACTTTTCAATGCCTGGGCGGCGAATTACGACCAATTGCTGGATAGCGGGAACGCCTCCATTTCGTTCGAAGGGTATGAAGAGATCCTGGCCGAAGCAACGGCACTGGCCCAGGCCGTACCTGGCATGTGCGTGCTGGATCTAGGCTCCGGAACAGGCAACCTGGCGGCACATTTTGTGAGCGCGGGCTGCGAGGTGTGGGGAATGGACTTTTCTGAAGGCATGCAGGCGAAGGCCAGGGAAAAGCTGCCGGGCCTGCACCCGATCCTGGCAGACCTGCGCGACGAAGCATGGCCAGAGAGCCTGACGAGGCGGTACGATCGGATCGTATCAGCATATGTCTGGCACGATTTTGACCTGGTGACCAAGATGGGATTGTTGGTCCGTCTCAGCCGGGATTATCTATCCGTGCAAGGGCGGATGATCATTGCAGATATTGCCTACCCGGACCGGGCGGCGCGAGCACAGGCACAGGCCTATTGGGGAAGCCTGTGGAGCGAAACCGAGTATTACTGGGCCGGCGACGAAACTATTGTGGCTTGTAAAGCAATCGGGCTGGCTTGCAGTTACATACAAGTCTCCAGCTGCGCGGGGATCTTTGTGATCGAGAAGGAAGAAGAGATTGGGGATTAGTGAGTGGAGGGAAGGATGAAGGCAGGGGAAAGGGAACTCAAGGCAATCTATCAGCGGATACAGCTGGATCGGGGAGGATGAACAAAAGAATGTGGATTCCGGCAAACTTGTGTATTGGTCATGGATAAGTTGAACATAATTGCCAATACGACAGCGATTTTTGCGACGAAATGGCTCTGTATATAGTGTGCGGTTGGTTTGCAACGCTTAAAATGGCAATAGTGATAGGAAATGGAATTATCCAACCTTTTCGTGATTAATACCGATTCCGGCATACTTGTGTATATTTTATGGATATTTTTGCGAGTGGCGGAGTGGCAAGGAAGATGGGACAAAAGGAGGGTGAGAATCTCAAAAAAATTGTCCACGCAGCCATTGACAAATTGTCCAGAGGGTATATAATACCGCCCAATACTTTGAAAGACTTTGAAGAGGACGAGTACGCCTCGTACGGCGGTCAGAGAACAGGATGAAAGCGGTGGAAGTCCTGTCCGCACGATGGAGCCGAATGGACCTCGGAGTTGCAGAGCGAAACGATCGCCGGATGGTAAATCGGTGAGAGGATTAGCACAAGCCGGGATACTCCCGTTACAGGGTTAGGGTATAACTCCAGCGGGTGAATCGGTTGGAGCGTACCTGAAACGAGTGAGGCTGGCTATTTTCCCTGTGCATCATGGCAGGGATTTTTTGTTAAATACGGCCTAATTCGGGTGGCACCACGGACTACGCGTTCGTCCCGTTAACGGATGAACGTGTATTTTTATTTGCCTGCCCCCGATCCAGTCTTCGACCTTTGCAAAAAGGAAAAGATGAGAAGAAAGGGGGTTAGAAAAAGGAGCGAAAAGATGGCTGTAACCGTACCCCCTCAGATTGTATTTTTAGCGCCGACCACGAGCAGCGTGGCGGCAAAGCCGCAGGGCGCCCAGGCGACCTATCAGCACGAACAATTCACTGGCCCAGTGCCGGCGCGGAGTGAGCGTTCGATGGCTGAGATCATGAAGGAACGCCTGGCCGAGGCCGATCCGTCCCGCCCGGCACCGGTATTTGTACCCTGACCTGGAGAGGATGGCATGTGCCCAATCAGCTTTCATCCCCCTTGAAGGTTCTACCCGAACAATAGACTGTCCCTGAGACGTAGCGTCGATGAAGCCCTCACTACTCTGTTTTCCTGCCTCTTTATCTAGTTTACAAACCAAAAGGAGCTTAGCCATGTCTGACCAAACCCGATTTTTACTGAATGAAACCGACCTGCCAAAATTTTGGTACAACATAAATGCCGACAGCCCGGTGCCACCAGCGCCCGTATTGCACCCAGGCACCAAGGAACCGGTCACGCCGGACTTCCTATCTGTGCTCTTCCCAATGGAACTGATCATGCAGGAAGTCAGCAGTGAGCGTTATATCCAGATCCCGGAGGAAGTGCGCGAGATCTACAGGCTGTACCGCCCCACCCCGCTGGTGCGGGCGCGCCGCCTGGAAAAGATGCTGGATACCCCCGCCCACATTTATTTCAAGAACGAGTCTGTTTCGCCAGTGGGGAGCCATAAGCCGAATACCGCCATCCCGCAGGCTTTTTACAACAAGGTAGCCGGGACGAAAGCCATCACCACCGAGACCGGAGCCGGTCAATGGGGCACTGCGCTGGCGATGGCCTGCAATTTCTTTAACATGGACCTGGAAGTTTACATGGTCAAGATCTCGTACAACCAGAAGCCCTACCGCCGCATCTACATGCAGACTTTCGGGGCACAGGTTTTCGCCAGCCCAACCAACCGGACTGAATATGGGCGCAGCCTGCTGGCCAAGGACCCGGAAAACAACGGCTCGCTGGGGATTGCCATCTCGGAGGCGGTGGAAGTGGCTGCCACTTCGGGTGGAGCGAAGAAGTATAGCCTGGGCTCGGTGCTGAACCACGTTTTGCTGCACCAGACCGTCATCGGCGAAGAAGCGCTCAAACAGATGGACATGGCTGGGGAGTACCCGGACGTGGTGGTGGGCTGCGTGGGCGGGGGCTCCAATTTTGGCGGGATCGCTTACCCTTTCCTGCGCCAGAACCTGAAAGACGGGCAGCGCACCCGTCTGGTGGCGGTCGAACCAACGGCCACCCCGTCCATCACCAAGGGCGCTTACACCTTCGACTATGGCGATACGGCCCAGATGGCGCCGATCGTCAAGATGTACACGCTCGGCCACACCTTCATGCCGGCTGGAATCCATGCGGGCGGCCTGCGTTACCATGGCATGTCGCCGAGCATCTCGGCGTTATGTAACGCCGGTTATATCGAGGCGGTGGCCGTGCCGCAGATCGGGACATTCCAGGCAGCGGTGATGTTCACCAAGGCCGAGGGCATCATCCCTGCGCCCGAGTCAGCCCATGCCATCCGTGTTGCGATCGACGAGGCCCTGGATGCCAAGGCCAAAGGCGAGAAGCGCGTGATCCTGTTCAACCTGTCGGGCCACGGGCATTTCGATATGATGGCCTACCAAGCCTACCTGAACGGCGAACTGGAAGATTTCGAATATCCGGTCGAAGCGGTACAGGAAGCCATGCAGCATTTGCCGCAGGTGGAAATGGCGGCGTAATGGAAAGAAAAACTGCCCGGCACTTCCAAAGTGCCGGGCAGTAGATTTCAAGAGTCAGGGCTTTAAGGCGATGAAGCGTTCCACAACAGCGGGGTCGAACTGCTTGCCACTTTGATCTTTTATGTATTGCAGGGCTTGTTGTCTTGTCCAGGCCGCACGATAGGGCCGGTCGGAGAGCAGCGCATCCCAGACATCCACTACCGAAAAGATGCGGGCCGAGATGGGGATTTCCTCGCCGCGCAGACCGGCGGGATAGCCTTCCCCATTCCATCTTTCGTGATGGTAGGCCGGTACAACCAGGGCCGGCTGCAGGAAGGCGATGGCAGAAAGCATATCAATAGCGATCTTGGGATGGGTCCGCATCACCGTCCACTCATCATCATCCAGGGAGGTCTTTTTCGAAAGGATGGCATCCGGGATGGCCATTTTCCCGATGTCATGCAACAAGGCGCCCCGGTAGATTGAATCCAGATCCTGCCCGCGCAAACCACAGGCGCGCGCCAGGCGCAAGGTCAGCTGGGTGACGCGCTGGGAGTGCCCCTCCGTTTCCTTATCCCGGATTTCCAGGGTGCGCGACCAGCCTTCCAGGGTTTCGTCATAGGCCATGCGTAATTCCGACTGGCGGTCCTGCTCGACCCGGTTGCGGTGCTGGATGGAAATGATCAGGAGCGTCACGGAGATCAGACCGACAGCCAGGGGACCGTAAATGTCTGGAAAGCCATGTACTATCTTCGGAGCAAGTGCAGGCAGTAGCAGAATGAACAGGTTTGTGCCATATCCGTACACAGCCATCCAGAAGGTTGTCAGGAAAATACTTGCAAGAATATAACTGGCCAGCAGATAGGATAAAGTGACGGCCATGTTAATGAACGTACCGCTGAGTATGTTCTCAAATACGTTCATCGGAAACATAACCAATAAAATGAAAACCGCCAGGTTGGTCAGGCGGGTACGGCTCAAGATGTACGCAACGGTGAGGATCACATATCCGATCAGGTCGGCAGACGGAAAGTGGTAATGTGGAACGGTCAGCAGGTACCCCAAATTGACCGACAAAAAGAGCAGGAAAAGGCAAATCAGGAAGAAGGAGACAAGGCGTGCATTGCGCCGCCGGCCGAGGGATTGAATTTTTGGCGATGGTTCAACCAGCCAGCCTGAAAGGGTGTCACGGACCCTGATCAAACCTTTCCACCTGGCGGGAGGGTCATTCGGTAAATGGTTCATGCTTGTGCACTCCATTCTTTCTTCAGGGCATGGGCAGACGGGGTGATCCGCTCCGGTTTGAAGAAATGTGAAATATCATGAAGGCCAATCCGATATAAAAATTCATGAACGATATATAAAGTATAAGATGTTCACCCGAATAGTCAAGTATGCGGCTTGCCTTTTCCTTATCAATTGCTTAGTTACGAACATCTGTGCGAATATGCCCGTGTGGTAGAATCAATCTCTATGGAAACTGAACAAATGAAATTGCCTCCACCCCCCGGATTATTTGCTTCCCTGATGCGAGGCTTCAATTCTGTTGCAAATCACATCCTGGTAATCCTGCCCCCCGTTTTATTGGATCTGTTCCTTTGGCTCGGTCCGCACTTACGCTTGAAAAGCTTTCTCCAGCCATTCATTGACCAGTTGCCTTCGCTGGCAAAAGCATTCCCATCTTATAGTATTACGGATATAGCGACAGTCCAATCAGCCTGGACGGGTGCGATTAACCAGTTCAACCTGTTCATGATCCTGCGTACTTTCCCGGTAGGAGCCACGAGCCTGTTAAGCCTGGAAATGCCCGGGCAGACCCCTCTGGGAACCCCAGTGAACCTGGACGCCGGTTCGTTCTTTGGGATATTTAGCTGGGTCTTGCTGCTGGTGGTGCTGGGTTGGTTGATCGGCGCAGTCTATTACTTCTGGATCTCCGGTGTGGCTCTCAAGCCGGAAGGACGCTCGTTCTGGAAATCGATCAAACAAACCCTGCTTCTTTCGGTGCTCTGGTTGGGGATCCTGTTCGTTTTGGGGTTGCCAGTAACCCTGGTGGTATCCATCATCTATTCCTTCAGCCCGACGCTTGGCCAGATCATGTTCTTTATTGGAGCCTTGCTGCTGATATGGTTGATCATGCCAGTCTTTTTTTCGGTACACGGCATTTACACCCTTCAATTAAACGCGTTCCGCTCGATCCTGGGAAGCCTGCGGATGGTGCGGTTTACCCTGCCAAACACCGGCCTGTTCCTGCTGGTATTTGTAATCATAAACACGGGTATGAATTTTTTGTGGAATACCCCATCGGACAATTCATGGTGGATGCTGGTGGGCATTGCCGGGCACGCGTTCGTCTCAACAGCGTTGCTGGCGGCCAGCTTCATATATTATCGTGATATCAACGCCTGGCTGTCGGCTGTGCTCGAACAGCTCCAGAATCGGACTTCTTCGGCAAAGGCGAACTAGAGGAAATTATGGCTACCAACGGAAGTTATAACGCTAAGGATATCCAAGTCCTGGAAGGACTGGAAGCGGTAAGACGCCGCCCGGGCATGTATGTGGGCGGCACCGACATCAAGGCCCTGCACCACCTCGTTTATGAAGTGGTGGACAACTCGATTGACGAGGCGCTGGCGGGAGTGTGTGACCGCATCGAAATCGTCATCCACCCTGATTCATCCGTCACAGTCACCGACAATGGGCGCGGCATCCCGGTGGACATGCACCCGACCGAGAAGAAATCGGCCCTGGAAGTGGTGATGACCAAGCTGCACGCTGGCGGCAAGTTCGGCGGCGGCGGCTACAAGGTCTCTGGCGGCCTGCACGGGGTGGGCGTCTCGGCAGTGAATGCGCTGTCCGAATGGTGTGAGGTAGAGGTGAAACGGGATGGCCTGGTGCACTTCCAGCGTTTTGTGCGTGGCCACCCGCAGGAACCGGTCAAGGTCATTGGCAAATTGAAGAACCCCGAGGATACCGGCACCAAGACCACCTTCAAGTACGACCCGACGATCTTTACTGAAACAATGGAATTTCGCTTCGATACGCTGGTACAGCGTTTCCGCGAAATGGCCTTTGTCACACGTGGTACCACCATTTACTTTCTGGATGAGCGCAGCAACCGCGAGCTGACCTTTTACTTCGAAGGCGGCATCACCTCCTTCGTACGTTATTTAAACCGCAACCGCGAGGTTCTGCATCCGGTGGTTTACGTGGAAAAGGAGATCGAAGGCATCGGGATTGAGTGCGCTGTGCAATACACCGATGCCTATACCGAATCGGTCTATTCCTTTGCCAATACTATTAATACGGTGGACGGCGGTACACACCTGACCGGCATGCGCTCGGCCCTAACGCGCGTGGTAAATGATTATGCCCATAAGAGTGGGCTGCTAAAGGAAGCCGACCCGAATTTCTCGGGCGACGATACACGCGAGGGCCTGACGGCCATCATCAGCATCAAACACCCGGACCCGCAGTTCGAGAGCCAGACCAAAGTTAAATTGATGAACCCGGAAGTGCAGACCTATGTCACCCAGGTGCTGGGCGAGGCCTTTGCGACCTTCCTGGAAGAGAACCCGCAAGCCGCCAAGGCCATCATCGCCAAATGCCTGACTTCGGCGCGGGCACGGGATGCCGCCCGCAAGGCGCGTGACCTGGTGATCCGCAAATCGGCGCTGGAGAGCCTGACCCTGCCGGGCAAACTGGCGGATTGCTCGGGGCGGGATGCCACCAAAACCGAACTGTACATCGTGGAAGGTGACTCGGCTGGCGGATCGGCCAAACAGGGCCGCGACCGGCACTTCCAGGCGATCCTGCCGCTACGTGGCAAGATCCTGAACACCGAGCGGGCCCGGCTGGATAAGATCCTGGGGAACAACGAAGTGCGTTCGCTTATCTCGGCGCTCGGCACCGGCATTGGCGACAACTTCGATCTGGCCGGTCTGCGCTATGGGCGCATCATCATCATGACGGATGCGGATGTGGACGGCAGCCATATCCGCACGCTGCTGCTGACCTTTTTTTTCCGCTACATGCCCACACTGATCGATGATGGCCATCTCTATATTGCCCAGCCGCCGCTTTACCGCCTGGCGTATAAGAACCAGGTCCATTATGCCTATAATGATGCCGACAAAGACAAGCTGCTGAAGAGCCTGGGGGTCAGCCAGGATAAAGCCAATTTGAGCCGCTATAAGGGCTTGGGCGAAATGAACCCGGAGCAGTTGTGGGAGACCACCATGAACCCGGAAAAGCGCACGCTCCTGCTGGTGGGTGTGGACGATGCGGCCGAAGCCGACCGCACTTTCGATATGTTGATGGGCGACGCGGTCGATCCGCGCAAAAGGTTCATCACGTCGCATGCCAAGGCAGTAAGGAATTTGGATATTTAACCGGGAAGTTTTATATAGTAAGCGTGTGACTTTCTAAAAGGTAGAGCGGAATGCCGTTCCGCTCTACCTTTTGGTCACTCCGCCGATGGCCTATCACCCCACTCGACAATAAACGGATGCTTATCAGACAGGAGCCAGGAAAAAGCTATGCCAGCAGACCAGTCACGCGTCGCAATGATCACAGGGGGAAATAGCGGGATCGGTTTCGTCACCGCCAGCAAGCTTGCCAGGCGAGGGTATCATGTGATCCTGGCCTCTCGCAACCAGCAAGCCAGTGCAAAGGCCATCGCACGGATCAAGACCAGCCAGCCGGATGCCAGGGTTGAATCCATCCCGCTCGATCTGGCTTCGTTTGTATCTGTGCGCGCATGTGCGGCTGCATTTCACACCAAAGGCTATCCGCTGCATCTCTTGATCAATAATGCAGGGGGATCGGTCCCGGGCAAACAAGCACAGCTTACCGTGGATGGCTTCGAGATGACATTCGGCACGAATCATCTGGGACACTTCCTGCTCACTAACCTGTTAATGGATGATTTGCGTCTGTCTGCCCCGGCGCGCGTGATCACAGTATCCTCGCAATTGCACATCCCCGGATATCGGGGCGGGCGGGGGGCGGTTTTCGATTATGACAACTTAAAGGGTGAGAAGTTTTACAATGCCAGCCTTTTCTACCGGAACTCCAAACTGGCCAACATGTGGTTTACCTACGAACTGCAACGCCGGCTGGCAGGCTCTGGTGTAACTTCCAATGCGGTTTGCCCCGGTTTTGTGCCTGAGGCAATCGCCGGACGCCGGGAGTTGCGGATGGAGCGCTTCCTGTTTGGGCGAGTCCTGGCGTGCATGCCCTTTGCGCGCTCCCTGGAGCAGGCTTCCGACTCGTACATGGTGGCTGCCACGGACCCCCGGTATGGGAACGTCGGTGGCAAGTTTATTGTGGACGGCAAAGAAAAACGATCCAGTGACGATTCCTATGATGAGCAAAAAGCACGCCGTTTGTGGGAGCTGAGTGGGGAGTGGTGCGGCCTGTAATTTGAATATTTGGAAAGCAAATAGTTGCGATTGGAAGGGGGAGAAGAGCACAAATAAAACAAAAAATCACGCCTCGAGCGTTTAAAGTATAATATCTGTCTTGATATTTATGTATTCTGCCAATTTAACCCATTTCCAGAAGTGCAAAACATGTCATTCCGATAACGGAGGCAGGGCATATGCCTGCAAGTATATCCGTTCCTGAAATAAGCAAACCAGGTGGAGAGTTCCTGCGTTCCAGACCCACTTTTGGTTTTATTGTCACCTGGGGGTTAACCAATCCGTATTCCAGCCCAATGTGGTGGGGGGCAGTGGAGGCGGCCGAAACGCTGGATGTTAACCTGATCGGGTTCGGCGATATCAATGTCTATGATCTCGAGCGCAACCGTTCCCTGTACTGGCAGATCCAGCCGTCCAGCCTGGATGGCCTGGTGCTGGTGAATCCCAGCCTGCCAGCCATCCATCGGGAAGTGTTCGGCCCGCTGCCAGTAGTAAACATCGGCTTTGCAACGGAAGATGTTGTTACTTCAATCCTGGTGGATAACTACGAGGGTATGCGCACGGCCGTAAGGCATCTGATCGAAAACCATGGCCGCCGCCGGTTGGCCATGATCAAGGGGCCAAGTGATAATCCAGACTCGGAGGAGCGCTTCAGGGCTTATGTGGATGAGCTCCAATCCCACGGGCTGAGCATTGACCCCGATCTCCTGTTCCAACCCGTAGATTGGTCACCGCCAGGAGGAAGCCAGGGGGTGCGGGTCCTGTTGGACGAACGCGGCGTGCAATTTGATGGCCTGGTAGCAGCAAACGATAATATGGCGCTGGCCGCGCTGGCCGAACTGCAATTACGCGGCCTGAAAGTGCCCTCCGATGTAGCTGTTTGTGGTTTTGATGACGTGATTAAATCGTCAACCAGTACGCCACCACTAACGACCATGCGACAGCCGTTCCAAAGGATGGGCCAGTTAGCCCTGGAAGCGTTGGTGGCAAATCACAACGGCAAAAGCGTACCGCCAAAGCTGTTTATGCCAACCACGCTGCAATTGCGCCGCTCGTGTGGCTGTATGTCTGAAGCGGTGGTGCATGTTAATCAAGGCATGCAAATGCCCAGGCACGAAGAAAGGGTTTCCGATTCAACGCGGTCGGCTAAGGCGGGTTCCCTATTGGAGGCGCGCCGGGAAATTTTAATGGGAGAAATGCAGCGCGCCACGGTATTGCAAGATTTTCCCGCGTTCGCGCAAATTACCGGAAAATGGTTTGAAGCGCTAATCATCAGCCTGGAACAACGGGATAGCGGCGAAGCCTTCCTGTCAGCAATTGAATTTACTGCGCGGCAACTGATGGAGCAGCAGATATCGGTGGCCAAATTACAGGATGTGCTTTCGGCAATGCGGCGCGAGGGTTGCCGGGCACTGGACAGGCACCCGATCTGGCTGGCACAGGCCGAGAATATATGGCACCAGGCACGGGTCTTTTTGAATGAACAAACCCTCCAGCAACAAGACCAGAAGCGCATACAACTAAACGACCAAATGGCAGTATTGCGTGCCATCAGCCAGACGATGGCGGTTACGTTCCATCTGGATAACCTGATGGAGATCCTGGTACGCGACCTGCCACAGTTGGGAATCGAGAGTTGTTACGTGTCCTTGTATGAAGGGGTGAACCGGCCAGCGGAATGGACGCGGCTGACCCTGGCCAGCGATGAAGGCCAGAGGTTAATACTTAAGGGCAAGAAGCGATATCCGACCGCCCAGGTATTGCCGGCCAACCTGTGGGGCCAACGGCAACGCACCCTGGTGCTTGAAGCGCTGGAGTTTCAAAGGGAAGAAATTGGCTTTGTGCTGTTTGAAATTGGGCCCCACGACGGTGCGATTTATGAAGCTTTGCGGAGCCAATTGGGCAGTTCCATTAAAGGCGCGGTGTTGTTTGATGAGCGCGACCGCCTGCTGACAAAAACCACCCAGTTATATCGCCAGGCAACTGCAGGGCAGCAGTTGGCTGAAGAAGCCAACCGGCTTAAAAGCCGGTTCCTTTCCATGGTCAGTCACGAGCTGCGGGCGCCACTCAATCTGATCACCGGCCTGAGTGAATTGACTTTGATGGACACGGACAGCCAGGGGGCGCTGAATTCTGATAATTTAAAACTAATGCATGTTACTGCCCAACACCTGGATGCCTTGATACGCGACGTACTGGACCTGGCGCGTGACGAGATGGGAGAGCTCCGGCTGGTATGTGAACCGCTGGACCTGGCAAAGGAGCTGGAAGCGGTTGCAGTGGTGGGTGAACAACTGGCGCGTGAACATGGATTGGGTTGGCATGCGCAAATACCGGCCAGTTTGCCGCTGGTATGGGGGGATCCCACCCGCCTGCGGCAAGTGGCTTTGAATCTGGTTAATAACGCCGTCAAATTCACCGAAAAAGGCGAAGTTGGCTTGCTGGTGGCGGCCGGCCGGGAGTTGATTACCATCTCTGTCGCCGATACCGGCCTGGGAATTCCGGAAACCGAGCAAAGTGTCATCTTTGACGAGTTCCGCCAGTCTGACCGGACCAGCGCGCGCGGCTATGGTGGCCTGGGACTGGGTCTGGCCATCTGCAAGCGGCTGGTGAAAATGCACGGCGGAGATATTTCTGTTCGTTCTTCCGGCATTGAAGGAGAGGGGGCGACTTTCTTTTTTACCATTCCGACGATTAATACGGTCTCCTTGCAGCCCCAGCCGACTGATGCTGTCTGGATTGTCACCACGCAACCTGAAAATGCCAAGCCGCTAAAGAGCTATCTGGATGAACACGGCTTTAAGGCCGAAATCCAATATTGGGATAAAAAAGGTGAATGGATGGCACGCGCAGCGCAGATGCCTCCGACAGCCATGGTATTGGATGTTCACAAGTCCAGCCGGCGCAGCCTGGATGCCATGCGCACGCTGCGATCTCATCCCGCCACCAGTGATACTACTGTATTATTTTATTCGTTGCAGGAAGGTCAGAACAGCGGCGGCATACTGGAATTGGAATACCTGACCAAGCCGATCAATACACCTGACCTGGCAAAGGCCCTGGAACGCCTGGGATGTAACGAGAGCAGCGCAGCCGATGACGATAGGGAGTCTTCCTGCCAAACACTATTAATTGTGGATGATGACCCTGGCGTGTTGGAAATGCATGCCCAGATCGTACGCGCCAAGTTCCCACAAGACCAGGTGTTATTGGCCTCCGGTGGCAGGCAGGCCTTGCAACTGCTCCAAACCTGCCACCCGAACCTGGTTTTATTGGATTTGATGATGCCTGAGGTGGATGGATTTGGCGTACTGGAAGCGATGCAAAAAATGGAAACGGCCCGCCAGGTTCCTGTGATCGTGATAAGCGCCAAAACCCTGACAGAAGAAGAAATGACGCGCCTCAACCGGAGCGTAACGGTTGTTTTGCGCAAAGGCATGTTTACCTCCGCTGAAACACTGGCGCATATTAAAGATTCCCTGATTCACCGGCAAAAGCTCAGCAGTGAGGCCCAGCGCATCACCCGCAAAGCCATGGCTTATATCCATGAACACTTTACCGACCCCATCGGTCGCGAAGATGTTGCCCACCATGCCGGGGTCAGTGAAGGCTATCTTTCGCGCTGCTTTACCCAGGAGACTGGTTTGAGCTTGATCCATTATGTGGCTCGTTATCGGATACAACAAGCCAAGCAATTGCTCAATACCAGTGACATGTCCATTACCGATATTGCGATGGAAGTGGGTTTTTCTGACAGCAATTATTTTAGCCGTGCTTTCCGCAAAGAAGTGGGGATTTCTCCGCTGGCTTATCGACACAAGCAGTAAGCGGAGGACTTGGTCACCTTCGTGCTAATGCCAGACACAATTTTCCATGCGATTGAGGAGCACCTCCTCTATACTTTAAATGGAAAAATTGTACAAGCTTGCCCCTGATAATTTTATCTCCGGCCATGCCGTTTTGCTTATGATGCAGCATAAGGCAAGTGGCTGGTTCCTGCTTCCGCCAGGTGGGTAAGTTTTTAACTGACGATAGCACTACCTTGCCATTGTATCTTTTCAAGAAGGGAAAATCCCCATGCCCGTTACTGTCCAAGTCTTCCGAACTGCCCAGAGCACGAGCGACCGATTAACTGAAAAAGATCCCTTGACTTTTCAAGCGGAAATATCCGGTTTGCCGTCTGTTTTAGTGGACGCACAGCATCGGTTCCAGACCATCGAGGGTTTTGGAGGCTCCTTCACCGAGGCGGCGGCGGATACCTACTATAAAATGTCTCCGGAGGTGCGGGCAGAAATCCTCAAGGCGTATTTTGACCTGCAAAAGGGCAATGGTTACAACCTTTGCCGCACGCATATCAATAGCAATGATTTCTCGCTCGGCAATTACGCGTATACCGAGACGCCGGGGGATGTGGAACTGAGACACTTTTCCATCGAGCGCGATCGCCGTCAATTAATCCCGATGATAAAGGAAGCCGCGCGGATGGCAGGGCAACCGCTCAAGCTTCTGGCTACTCCCTGGAGCCCGCCGGCATGGATGAAGACCAACGGCCAGATGAATCAAGGCGGCAAGCTTAAGCCGGAATACCGGGAGGCCTGGGCAAATTACTACGTCCGATATGTGGAGGAATATAAAAAAGAAGGTTTACCCATTTGGGGATTAAGCGTACAGAACGAACCGCTGGCCGTGCAGACCTGGGATTTTTGTATTTACACCGGCGAGGAGGAACGTGATTTTGTGCGGGACCATCTTGGCCCGATGCTGGAGAAGGCTGGGCTGTTGGGCCGTGTCAAATTATTGATCTGGGATCACAACCGTGACCTGTTATATGAACGCGCCAAAGTAGTCTATGACGATCCAATGGCGGCGCGTTACGTTTGGGGAGCGGCCTTCCATTGGTACGTGGGTGATAACTTTGAAAATGTACAGTTGACGCACGATGCCTACCCGGATAAACAGTTGTTGTTCTCGGAAGGATGTGTTGAAGGAGGACCACACTATGATGGATGGGAGGTCGGCGAGCGCTATGGCCATTCGATGCTCCAGGACTTGAACCACTGGTCAGCCGGCTGGGTGGATTGGAACCTGGTGCTAGACCAGCGCGGTGGACCGAACCACAAGGGCAATTACTGCAGCGCCCCAATCATGGCTGATACGGTTAAAGGAACACTCTATTATCATAACTCCTACTACTATCTTGGCCAGGTAACCCGCTTTATTCGCCCGGGCGCCCGACGCATTATCAGTGCATCCACGCTGGATGACCTGGAAACAACCGCTTTTTTGAATGAGGATGGCCAAATTGCAGTGGTAGTTCTTAACCGCACCGAAAAATCTTTCCGCTTTGCACTCAAGTACAACGGCCTGGCTGCCATGGCTGAAAGCCCGGCACATTCCATCAACACTTTCCGCTTTCTGGCCGGATAGCGCTGCAGAGGCCTGCATGAATTGCAGATTGTAGGTGATTATTGAGTGAGGCTGGAGGCCGGTATGCAGTTTGAAATGTCGATCAATTTTATTGATGAAATAAACAAAATGGTATTGTTCCTGAACGCATTTGAACAACAAAATAGCGTAAAAATTGACCTGCAAACTTTTGACTGGCCGAATGCGTGGACGGAACTCATGAAAATTAGCCTGTACGGGCATGGCCCCATTATTTCGGAGACAGGCAGCACCTGGATGAGCAGCCTGGCCGGCCAGAACTCCCTGAGGCCCTTTACGATGAACGAAGTAGCTGCCATTGGCGGAGTGGATAAATTCCTGCCGGCGGCCTGGCAGAGCTGTATCGACTTTGATAATGAAACGATCCTGGCTATTCCCTGGACGCTAAACACTTATCTGGCCTATTACCGTCGTGATCTTTTTGGGCAAGCCGGTGTGGATGAAAGCTCCGCATTTTCGAGTCTTGATGCCTTCGCTGGCACCCTGGGGGATCTTCAAAAGGCTGATGTTGAAATACCCCTGGCAATTCCAACGACGGGGAACTCGGTATCCGTTTTACATAATGCCAGCAGTTTTGTATGGAAAATGGGCGGGGAGTTAATCACGCCGGATGGGAAGAAAGTGCTGTTTTCCAACCCAAGTACCCTGGCCGGGTTAGAAGCATACTTTGGCCTTTACAAGTTTCTGCCTGCGGCGGCCCGTAATTTGACCGACGAAGCCTGTATTTACGCATATCTTGAAGGAAGAACTGCAATCACGTTGCGGAGTCCGGACTTACTCGGTCAAATCAATACGAAGACGGCGGAAAGGATTTTTCAAAATACCGGTGTTGCAATGCAACCCGGTATCCCATTCGTAGGCGGTTCGAACCTGATTGTTTGGAAACATGTACAGCCGGCCCAGGAGGCAATCGCGGTCAAACTGGTCCGTTACCTTAGCTCGACCGAGAATATGGTAACCCAATTTCGAGAGATAGGGTACATTCCAGCCAACCTGGAGGCGCTCAACCAGGTGGAGCGCGAAAAAACCTACCTCCCCCTGACACAGTCGCTGAAAATGGGCCGGGCTTTGCAACGTGTTCCTCTTTGGGGACTCGTTGAAGATAAGCTGGTAAAGGCATTGAATCATATCTGGCAGATTATCTTTGCCACGCCGGAGCCAAACGTTGGCCGGATCATAGAAGATACACTTCTGCCTCTGGAAGAACGATTGAATAACACTCTATCCCAATAGATATCCAAAAAAGCATTCCCGGCCAAAGGAAACGTAAGAATTCGTTTTAGACTGTAGTATCCGGACCTTCTTCGAGGGCCAGGTCGATCAGGTCGTCGATCTTCCCGGTGGCAACGCACATTACCGTATCTGCACCGCCGTAGTAGAGTTTGATTGTCCCATCGGGTTCGGGGATGGCGCCGCAAGTGAAGACCACATTCCCAACGTAACCGACCCGCTCGTGCAAAGCCTCGGGAGCTAAAATGAAACGGTGGGTTCGCCCGATCACCTTCCGAGGGTCTTTCAGATCATGGACGGCACAGCCCAGGCGGTAAATTTGGCCGGCCATGGTGGCGGTGGTGGCGTGATAAATGTTCAGCCAGCCGCGCGGGGTCTTGATCGGAGGCGCACCGGGGCCTACCTTGAAATCCTGCCAGATATCATATTTATCGGGGAGCATGATCAGTTGCTGGTTACCCCAATGGATCAAATCGGGCGAATAGCTGATCCAGATCCCCGGGTTGCCGATATTGGGCCGCTCGAAGCGCACATACAGCCCGTCGATTTTTTCGGGGAATAAGACACAGTTGCGATAGTCTATGGCAGTTGTCAGGGCCACCCGCTCGATATGCAGAAAGTCCCTGGTCTGTGCCAGCCCAATCTGGAAGCCACGTGAGGAATAGCAACTGTAGAAGATGTAGTACATATCGCCAATTTGGGTCACGCGCGGGTCTTCCACCCCCTTGTTTTCAGGGGCCTTAAAAATCCCTTCGGTGGCGCGGCTGAAGACCGGTTCCGGGTGGATTTGAAAATGATAGCCATCATCACTCATTGCCAGACCAAAGACCGAGCGCCCATCATGCCTTCCGCAGCGGAGCAGGAGCACATATTTATCCTTGAATTTGGCTACCCCAGAATTGTAAACGGTCTCGCATGGGAAGGGCATGCCTTTGGGAGAAATGATGGGATTGCCAGAATATTTGGTCAATACGGTTTGTGGATTGGGCATAGTATTCCCTTGGAAAAAAGATGTTCGGTGGATTGGGTTTATTTTGCTTCTGGTGGGACAGCGGATTGGCGAACGATGAAAGATGTATCGAGCATAAGGGAGACGGTCGGCCCGGTGGGGTTATTGATACGCTCCAACAAGCGCTCGACGCCCATTTTTCCAAGCATTTCCCGTTCCACGTGGCAGGTGGTAAGACCAGGCTGCAGGACCCGGCCTGCTTCGAGATCGTCGAAGCCCACCAGCGCAATATCTTCGGGCAAGCGGATGCCTAGATTTAGCAGTGTGTGATGGGCCTCAATTGCAGCGCCATCATTGTATGCCACAAGGGCAGTGATCTCCGGCCTGGCATGGTGCGAATTAAAGAGATCGGTCAGCAGACAGTCAACCAGATGCCCTTCCAGGCTTTGACAGAATATCTCCTGGATTTCCAGCTTCAGGTTTTTCATGGCGTCTTGATAGCCCCGGCGGCGTTCCTCAAAACTGGGGTGTCCATCCGGCCCGCGGATGAACATGATTTTCCGGTGCCCCCATTGATATAGACGGGTGATGGTGTTGTAAACACCACCGTAATTTTCTGTAACGATCCGATCAAGGCCAGTCTGGGGCAGGTTATTATCCACCAGAACCATGGGGCGTCCCAATGCCTTTAATTGCAGAACAATTTTCGGGGCAACACTTCCAACCAGGAGCAGACCATCTGCTTCCCGATAGTAATCCAGCACCCAGCTATCCGGTTCTTCCAGGTGGCTGTAATGCAGGGCTATTTTGCGCTGGCGACAGGCGGCCTCTGCGCCAATGAGCACTTTCCCATAAAAAGCATCCATGGCTGCGATGGGGCTGATGTAGGTGAGCCGTTTGACCTCAATGCGCTGCTCGGATTGCGTACGCGCATACCCCATTTGCTGGGCCGTTTCTATGATAAGGGCGCGATTTTCTGCTGACACCTGAGGGGAATTGCGCAGGGCCAGGGAGATCGTGCTCACTGACAGGCCGAGCTTATCGGCAATATCTTGCTGGCGAACTTCTGGCATAGGCGACTCTGGAAATGGTTCGGGTGGATGGCGCTGGCGAAATATTCACATGACTGTTAATATCATACTCGAAAAAATAAAATTGTCAATATTACTATAGTAAAATATGTAGGTATTTTAGAAAATTGCCCATCGGTTTGAGCCATTTTCCAGCCGTGAATTTATTTTTAGAGTCGCTATATACGGGATTGTTCGATCCTTTTATATGGATTATTCCTATATCTATGGATATATTTATGCAAGCGATAGGATCTTTGGGGTCGTTTTGGATGAGGAATCTTATGCGATGGAAAAATACCTATTGACTCTGGAAGAATAATTTACTATAATAAATATTGGTTTTACTAAAAAATCTTGCCCTTGACATTTTGAAAAGCATCCTGAATACCCACCTAACTAAAGCTATGGTTCAAAATGCGGATCCGATGCGAAAAAGCCAGGGCCACCAGATATAAATACAGGACCGAATATATTTATTACGATTGTGCTAGTTTTGGGCACAATTCTACATGTCCATGTGAGTAATAGTCCTTAGAATTATATTTAGCTATGCCTATTCTGGGATTGCCGATCTGGCTACATCATGCTATGAGCTTTTCGGGATATAATAAATCGTTTGAAATTGAAAAAATCCCATCTGCTCGTCAACTACAAAAAGGAGGTGATTGCGCGAGACAAGTGCATTAAAGTATTTCGACAAACTATTCTATTCAACCTTCTACCAACCAAAAATTCTGAGGAGAAGAAAATAATGAAAAAGCAACTGTACGTTCTAGTGGCCATTATTATGGCTGCTAGCATGTTTTTGTCGGCCTGCGGTGCGGCTGCCACGACGGCTGCCCCTGCGACCGCCGCTCCTGCGACCGCCGCTCCTGCGACGGCAGCACCCGCGACCGCTGCGCCCACGGCTGTCCCCCCGACCGCCACGGAAGCCCCTCTGGCCCCAGGCGCCGCGCTGCCCCGCAATGAGACCATGTACTTCGCTGGCCAGCAATGGGGCACCGTTGCCTGTTGGAATCCGTACTCTTCCAACTGCAACAATGCCATGGCTATCTCTGAGGCAGACAATGCCCGTGTAACCATGTTCGAGACCCCCTACCTGTTCGATATGATGGATGGCAAGTCCTATCCTCTGCTGGCCGATGGTCCCTGGGCATGGAATGCTGCGGGAACTGATGTAACCTTCAAACTTAAGAAGACTGCTCATTGGAGCGATGGCACCCCTGTCACCGCCGATGATGTCGCCTACACCTGGGCCTCGCATGTCAAATACAATGACGGCGTCGGCGCTGCCGATAGCGCGTACATCGATACCATTACCGCGGTTGATCCCCAAACGGTTGATGTCAAAGCCAAACTGGATGCCACTGGCAAACCGGTCAATCCTCTGGTCGTCACTGAATACCTGGATGCTGACTATGTCATCCAGAAGGCCTGGACTCAGACCCTGGAAGCCCGCACCGGTGGCGATGCCACCAAGTTCATGGCCGACACCGCTGAAGATGTCGTTTTCTCCGGCCCCTATCACAAGTTCTTCTCGGACGATACCAAGGTCGTCCTCATTCGTGACGACAAGTACTGGGGCCAGGATGCCTCCATGTGGGGCAAGCTGCCCACACCCAAGTACCTGGCGCACGTGATCTACAAGGATAATGCTTCCGGTACAACCGCTCTGCAGGCCGGCGATGTTGATGTCAGCCAGGAGTTCAACTCCAATGTTCAGGATCTGTGGACCAAGCAGAACCTGCCCATCTCCACCTACCTGCCCGATCCTCCGTATGACATTGGCGCGAGCCTCCCGACCGTCTTCTTCAACCAGGCCTCCTATGGTTTGGATCAGCTGGCAGTCCGCAAGGCCATTGCCATCGCTGTTGACTATGACACCATCAATGCCAACGCCATGACCCTCCAATCCGCCACCTTCGCCCAGGTTCCGCGATCCCTGATGAACCCATCCGCTGGTGAGCAGGCTCTGTATGATAGCAGTGATCCTACCATCAAGGCTCTGCAGTGGACTGGCAAGGACATCGATGGCGCCAATAAGCTGCTGGATGACGCCGGTATCAAGAAGGGCGCCGATGGCTGGCGAACCTACAATGGCAAGAAACTTACCTATGTCGCTTCCTGCCCGAATGGCTGGTCCGACTGGCAAGCTTCCATCGAAGTAGTGGCTGCCGCCGGTAAAGCGATCGGCATTGACATCACAACCAACTACCCGGACGCCAATACGTTCGAAGCCGCCGTCACCAACTGGCCGCTCCCCGCTGGCTATGACATCTTCATGATGTGGTCCGATGGCGCTGGCCCGACCGAGCCTTGGGGCCGTGTCAATCACCTGATGAACTCTGTCTATGCCCAGACCAAGAACAACTGGAACGGCAACTGGGGCGGCTATAAGAATCCGGCCGCGGATAAGTTGATCAATGAGATCCCCACTTTGACCGATCCCGCCGCGATCAAGGCTGACTACACCCAGCTGGTCAAGATCTACCTGACCGACATCCCGTCCTTCACGGTCATGTACCGGCCTCAAGATTTCCATACTGTCAACGAGACCGTTTGGACCAACTTCCCGCACCAGGGTGATGGTACCAACCCGGTCGTCCCGCCGCTGGATCTGACCGACGGTTGGGGCATCGCCGGACTGTATAACGTCAAGCTTGTCAAGTAACCATTAAGGCATGAATGACAGCCATGTTCCACAACACCGGAACATGGCTGTCTGTTTAACAGCATTTGGATTACAATAACAGGTGATAGTTACTTTTAGCACAATACAACAATTCTTTACTGCCGCGAACCTGATCTGGTTCAACTAGTTCCATATCACCTGTTTGGAAAAATGCATCTAATTGGCCCCCTGGAAATTGCCGGGGCGAGGAAGAAAATAGAGGGTGTTCGGTGGGCTTTACCCGCCCAATACTCCTTATACCTTCTTTCACATCCCGACGGATCATAACCTGTTATTGTTACGAGGAGGTGCAGCTTTGAAGGGATATTGGAAGTATTTCCTTAACAAGCTGATGTGGTTCCTGATCACATTTGTTTTTGCAGTCATATTGAATTTCATTCTGCCGCGGCTGATGCCGGGTGATCCGGTGGCTGCCATCGTAGCCAGGCTTGCACGGGGCATGGCCAACACAACCGGTCTCACAAAGGTCTACCAGCAATACGAGACCCTGTTTGGCACCAACCAACCCATGATCGTACAATTTTTCCTGTATGTAAGAAATGCGGTGCATGGTAATTTTGGTGTCTCATTCAGCCAGTATCCTCGAACGGTGGCGGATGTTATCGGGTCTTCGATCTGGTGGACGATCTGCCTGCAGTTCCCGGCCATCATCGTTGGCTGGATCATCGGCAATGTTCTCGGCGCGATCGCCGCGTATGTCAAGGGGGGCTTTGATAGGATCCTCATGCCGGTCAGTATTTTTATCAGCAACCTGCCGGCTTTTGGGATGGCGATCATTCTTCTGGTTATTTTTGCAGTTGATCTAAAATGGTTCCCCACCTCGGGTGGATATGGGTTTGACCTGATTCCCAGCTTTACCTGGACATTCGTATGGTCTGTGATCGTCCATTACCAGTTGCCGTTCTGGTCGATCGTTTTGATCGCGATCGGCGGACAGGCCATCGGTATGCGCTCGATGTCCATCTATGAATTGAATGCGGATTATGTCAAATACAGCCGCTTCCTGGGCATCCAGGACCGCAAGATCATTGGCTATGTTTTCAGAAACGCCATGCTGCCTCAGGTGACCGGCCTGGCTTTATCGATCGGTACCATGGTCGGCGGCGCGCTGGTGGCGGAGATCATCTTCAATTATCCAGGGCTGGGTTTCACGCTCTTGAATGCCGTTTTAGGACAGGATTATCCGCTCATCTCGGCAGCCACTTTGATCGTCACGGTAATGGTGTTGAGCGCAAACTTTATTATCGAAATCCTCTATGGCATCATTGACCCGCGCATTAGAGCATCGCAATCGGATTAGGGAGAGATGCGGCTATGAAAAATACACTTCGGCAAGTTTTTCGCTCTCCTAATTTTGTGATAGGGTTTGTCATTTTTGTGGCATTACTGCTGGTCGTGATCGTTTATCCTTTGATCATACCGGCGGCGCCGTTGGAGATCATCGGACAGGGTACTTTCTTCCCGCCCGGGATCTATGTGAATGTTTTTGACTCCATTGGTTCCCCTGCATATACACTTAACCTGGATAACGCCGCGGCCAAGCGGATTGATGCCAAGTTGACCAACGATGCCCGCAGCCAAATGAAGGAATGGCTGGTGGCGGATGGGATTCCGGCCAGCAAGATCGATACCACGAACTCCGCAGCGCTCATGGCTCTGTGGACGAAAAATTATGACCCCAATAAAAGTTTTTCGGGAATGACCTTCGCCAAGCAAAGAGCGTATCAAAGACTGGATGCCTCGCTGAAGGGAATCCTGGGAACCACGGGGGTGAGTATTGCAACGAAAGATCCGACCACCGGCGTTCTGACGGAGACGGGTACCGTACAGCAATCTGATTATGCCAATATCAGCCAGGTGTCGAACGTACGGGTATTACCGCTTGGAACTGATAACTTCGGCCGGGATGTGCTGACGGAATTGGTGAAAGCCGCCGGCGTATCGTTGGAGATCGGTGTTGTCGCCGGCCTCATCGCAACCTTGATCGGTTTGACCCTGGGATTACTGGCGGGTTATATCGGCGGTATGGTGGATGACATCATTACGTTTTTCACCAATATCTTTACCGTCATTCCTACTTTTGTGTTGCTGATCCTGATCTCATTCAGCATCGGGCAGGACAAACGCGGCGCGGTTACGATCGCAATAGTGATCGGGTTGACCTCCTGGGTCTGGACGGCCAGGGCCGTGCGTTCGCAAGTATTTTCCCTGCGTAACCGCGACCATGTCAACCTGTCGAAACTATCCGGGCATTCCATCCTGCGCATCATCGTGTCGGATATCCTGCCCTACATTGCTTCTTATGTGGTCATGGCGCTGATCCTGCAGATCTCCTCGGCGATCCTGGCGGAGGCCGGTTTGTCGATCCTCGGGTTGGGACCCAGAACCACCGAAGTGCCAACCCTGGGTTTGATGATGAACTGGGCGATGATCTACCAGGCCGAGATCCTGGGCGATTGGTGGGCATACTTCCCCGTGCTGCTAACCATAGCCCTGATCACATTCTCGATGAATTTGATGAATACCGGCCTTGACCAGGTGTTCAATCCGGCGCTAAGGAGCTAGGTGATTGTAATGGCTAAAGTGATGTTAGAGGTAAATGAGCTTACCACCAAGTATATTACCCGCTTTGGGGAAGATGTCTATGCGGTCGATCACGTTTCCCTGAAGGTGGAAGAAGGGAAATCACTGGGAATTGCAGGGGAATCCGGTTGCGGAAAGTCAACGCTGGCGCTCAGCCTGATGGGGTATTATTTCGCTCCACTGCACTATACCAGCGGCGAGATCGTTATCGACGGGCATAGTATTACCGGGATGGATCCGGATGAGGTGCGCAGATCGATCCTGGGCACGGAAATTGCCTATATTCCACAGGCCGCCATGAACGCGCTCAATCCCACCCAGAAGGTCATCAGTATTATCGAGGATGTCATTCATGTGCACCAACCGGACGCATCCAAGCAGGAGATCATGGAGCTGGCAAAAGAACGGTTCCATATCCTGGGGCTGCCGGCAGAGGTTCTGCAAAGATACCCGGTGGAACTTTCGGGTGGTATGAAACAACGCACGGTCATCGCGATCTCGGTGATCCTTCTACCATTGGTGCTGATCGCGGATGAGCCTTCCTCCGCGCTGGATGTGACTTCCCAGAAGATGGTCATAAAGATGCTGCGGGACTTGATGGAAAAAGGTTACATCAAATCGATGATCTTCATTACGCACGAACTGCCGCTGCTTTACAATGTGACTGATGACATCATGGTCATGTACGCCGGCCAGATCGTGGAGAAAGCCACTTCCAAGGAAGCCGTGTTTGATCCACTCCATCCTTATGCCAAAGGCCTGATGGGCTCGATCATCGTGCCTGAAAGCGGCCTGCGGGGAGTAAAACTGGCAGCCATTCCGGGTGTGCCACCCAATCTAAAAAACCCGCCGCCCGGCTGCCGGTTCGCCCCGCGCTGCAAATATGTAATGCCAGAATGCACACACGATTCCATCGATACTCGTTTAGTTGAGGGCGGTCGAGAATACCGCTGTATCATGCCGTTAGAACAGATCAGGAAGGCATATAAAAATGGCTGAGAATAAAGAAATATACCTGAGCGCAAAAGGACTTACCAAGGTATTTGGGTTGGGCAGCCAGAAAACAATCGCCGTTGATCATGTGGATATCAACCTCCACAAGGGCGAGGTCGTCTCGATCGTAGGCGAATCCGGCAGCGGAAAAACCACTTTGGCGAAGATGCTCTTGGGATTGATCAGCCTCACTGAAGGGGAAATTTACTTCCAGGGGCAGTTGCGCGATATCCGCACCCAAAAGAAGAAACAGGAATATTGGAAGAACATTCAGGCGATTTTCCAGGATCCGTTCTCTTCATATAATATATTTAATAAAATCGATGCCGTGTTGATGGATTGCATTAATATGCGTGGCGGGCGCAGGCTTCCGCATGCGAAGAAAGTTGAATTGATGGCAGAGGCCTGCGGTTTTGTCAACCTGAAGTTTGAGGAAATGACCAATAAGTATCCTTTTGAGCTCTCCGGTGGACAGATGCAGCGCTTGATGATTGCCCGGATCTTCCTGCTGAAGCCCAAGATCCTGCTGGCCGATGAACCCACCTCGATGATCGATGCCTGTTCGCGTGCGACCATCCTGGAGATGCTGATGAACTTGCGGGATGAAACCGGGATGACGGTTATTTTCATCACCCATGATATTGGCCTGGCATATTATGTTTCTGACAGTGTATATATCATGGAGCACGGTAAATTTGTCGAAAGCGGAACTGCTGATGCAGTGATCCTGCATCCAAAAGAGACGTACACGCGCCGCTTGATCAGTGATGTTCCCAAGATCCATGAGGTATGGGATCTCTCGACGGTGTAAGGTTTTCCTGGACCTGGATATCGTAATACTGGCATCGAAAAATAAATACACACTTCTTCTCAATCGATTGATCCCATATCCCCGTGCGGGAATATGGGATCTTTCGCGTTACAAACCTCTCCAAAGCTAAATCCGTGGTATGTCAGAGTTGGCGGAAAATGCTGAGAATGCAGTTCAAAAGAAAAAGCCCCCGTCTGAAAGGCGGGGGCCATCGTTATGGGATCGGTTTAGCGGTAACCCGCCTGGATTAATGGAGCGAGAGTCGCGATGTTCTGCGGGGTGACCGTGCCGACACCGGTATTGATGTCGATGCCCGGGATCAAATAGTTCTTGGTAAGGAAGATTTGCTCAACCGGGTAGAAGCCCTGCAGGTAAAGCACCTGGTCGAAGCTGACGCTGATGTAGCCGTCTTTGATGCCCTGGATCGTGGCAGGTGACAGGTCGATACCGCCTGTGATAATGTCACCGGGTTTCTTGCCGGCGGCCTGGAGAACTTTCTCCAGGTTGGCGGTAACGTTGCCATGCTGGGTGCCGATGGCTTTCAGGTTGGGATGTGCGGCGATATAAGCAGTCAGGATCGGGATTGCCAGGGATGCATCGCTATCCACTGCGTCGGTCACGTCAAGTTTGTCCACCTTCACTCCGGCAGCTGTGAGTGCATCCACGATGCCCTGGGAGCTGACGCTGCGGCCGGCATTGTGCCAGATGTCATAGACAACCGCTTCATCGCCGGATTTCAGTCCAGCCGCGATCATTGCCTGGCCGGTCAGGAAACCGCCGTCGTGCAGGTTGGCGCCGGCATATCCGAAGCCCTTGCTCTTATATTTTGCTTCGATGTTCGGGAGCGGGTTGTTGCCGCTGGTAACGATGATGCCCTGGGCCTCAGCCTGGTCCACCAATGGGCCAAAGGCGGCTTCGCCCGGGTGTCCCATGATGACAATGCCATCCGGGTTTGCTGCCATGGCCTGTTTGAACTGGTCGATCATTTTGTTGGGATCCCAACCGGAGTATTGCTCGATCAGCTTGATATTAAGAGCCTTGGCAGCAGCCTCCGCACCGTTGGTGCGTGCCAGAGTGGATGCATCGCCTTGCGTGCCGCCCATCTGCATATAGACAACGAGTTGCGGACCACCTGCAGCCGCGGGAGCCGGGCCAGAAGTAAATGTTGGGGCAGACACGACCGGCAGCACCGTAGCCGGGGCAGATGTGACCGGAGCTGAACCAGCCGGGGCCTTCGTCGCAGCTGGAGTACCACAAGCTGAGAGAACGAGAGTGGCTACTAACACGATAGCCAACAGGTTAAAGATGCGCTTCATTTATTCTTCTCCTTTTCTAATGAATATAGATTGGTTAGGATGGTCGGTAAACCCACTATCTTTTCACGCTATGTTTCTCTTTCTCTTGCTTCCTCCTCCTTTCCTGCCAAAAATTCAATCCGTTTTATCCCGGGCATTCGAGCCAGATGGCGTGAACCAGTGACGAATCCGGGAGCCGGCCTGGCGGAAGTGCCCTTCGCCCAGGACAATGTTAAGTATCACAGAGGCAGCCATGACCAGGCCGCTGACAAGCTGGGTCCAATAGCCTCCAATGCCAGTTGCAACAACCCCTGCATCCAGCGAACCGATAATGTAGGAACCAAAAAACGTACCAACGATGGAACCATAACCACCGGCGATGGAGGTACCACCGATGAAGACGGCCGCCATGGTGGGCAGCAGAAAGCCTTCCCCTTGCGTATCAAAGTAGGTGTTCATCTCGATGGTGAGCAACAGTGCCCCGAAAGCGGCAATTACGCCGTTCATGACGAAGAGCTTGATCCTGGCAGCATCAACATTTATTCCCATCACGCGTGCCACGTCCGCGTTGTCACCGATGAACATGATTTCCTCGCCAAACTTATGCCGGTTCAGGATGTACCACAGGAAAATGGCGAGTCCCAATGCCCAGAGCGCCTGCGCCGGTACAATTCCAAAAATCCGCCCAACAAAAACCGTGTGAACGATGTTGGTTGTGATGCCTTCGATGCTCCAGGATTTACCACCCGCCAGCAGCACCGATACGCCCGACCAAAAGAACTGGGCGGCCAGGGTGGCCATTATCGAAGGCACGTGGAGCTTTGCGACCAGCAGGCCATTGACATATCCGACCAGCGCGCCGGAGGCCAGCGCGAGAAGTACGGCCAGCCACGGTCCCAATTCGCCGGGTATGGCTTTGTAGAACCAGGCAAAAACGAATCCGGAAAAGGCCATAACCGCAGAGAAGCTCAGGTCGATCTCCCCGGCGGTAATAACAAAGGTGAGCCCCAAACCGGCCACCAGCAACGGCGGGACTGTTTGAAAGAAGGACATGTAGATGCGGTATCCCTTGAAGACCAGCGGCGCTGTGATGATGAACGCGACATACAGTACCAACAATACTGCCGCGACGGGAAGGCCTTCAATTTTCCCCAGGAATGTTAAGAAGGATGTTTTTTGCTTCATAGCTCAGCCTTGTCTTTCAGCCCATGCGAGTATTCGAGCAGGAATTCGTCCAGCGCTTTCAGGGAGATATCTTTTTTGCCGATACTCGCTACGATCTCCCCGCGATCCATAATGACAAAGCGATCGGAGATTTCGTATACGTCTGAAATGTCGTGGGAGATGTAAACGCAGGCCTTACCGGATTCCTTGATCTTGCGTACGAAGTTGAGCACTTTTGCCACTTCCTTCAGGGAAAGCGCGACCGTCGGTTCGTCGAGAATGATCAACTCGGCTTTGAAGTGCATGGCCCGGCCAATCGACACCCCCTGGCGTTCGCCGCCGGAAAGCTTGCTTACCTTCGAATCGACTGTGATGCCCTTCCCGCGGAATCCGATTGTGTTTACCATGATCTCACTGGCGATTTCCTTCTCCCGTTTGACATCGATGAAACCCAATGGCAAGGTTATCTCGCGGCCAATGAAGAAATTCCGCCAGAGAACCTGCTTTTCTCCGAGCGATTTATCCTGGTAGACAGTTTCGATGCCGTGTTCGTGCGCCTTCTTGACGTTATAAGCGTGCAGGTTAACCTTGTTTCCGGCGATGTAAAGTTCTCCGCTGGTCGGCGGGAACACGCCGGTGAGGATTTTCACCATGGTCGATTTTCCGGCGCCGTTGTCGCCAATCAGTCCAACGATTTCATTCGACCCCACCTCTAAATTTATCTTCCTTAGTGCGCATACCTGACCGAAATATTTCTCGATATTCACCATGCGCAGGGCGCTGCGCTCAATTGGGGACTCAACCACTGGGAAACCTCCTTTTATGAATATGTTTGAAACTGTTTAAAAAGGAATAAATTGCCGATTTCGTCTCAAAAATCTAGGCGTGCAGGATTATGCGGATGGTCGCGAAGCACCACGTAGCATCCCGTAGGGACATCCGTAGAGTGCAAAGCCATCCGCATAACCCCAACCTTCCATAAGCTAAGGAGGAGACGCTGTTTTAGTGTAGCAAAATTGGGACAGGTTGTCCTTGTATTTCCCCTTGTGTTCCCTGAGGGATTCCCCTTGCCATCCTCAAGGGTTTTCCCCTCGTTATCGGTTAATCAGATTATTGAGAATTCTGTGGTAAAGGAAGGATAAAGGGATGGTAGCCACTACCATCCCCAATTTACTCCATCTCCCCGGCAATTCCTAAAAAGCCGGTTAATTGGCCTTATCGCTCTCTGTTGATACCCGGGGGTGAGGAATTTCCACCTGCAAGAGCGAGCCACCCTGGGGCTGGCGTTGTAGCCGCATGCGTCCACCCAGGAGCGCGACCCGTTCACTGATGCCCAATAAACCAAAATGGCCGCTTTCTGAAAGGTTGTTGAGGTCGAAATCGTTGGAAAACCCCAGCCCATCATCCTTGATGGAAACCAGCAAAGCCCGCGGCGAAGTGTGCTGAAGACTGATTTGAACCGAGGAAGCTTTGGCGTGACGCCAGACATTGTTCAAGCCTTCCTGGACGATGCGGAAGATGGAAAGTTCTGTCGCTTCGGGCAACCTGCCAAGTTTGGGGTCTACATCCAGTGCAACCTTGATCCCGGTTCGTTCCGCCCAATCGTGGGTGAAGGATTGAATTGCAGCGCCCAACCCGAGGCTATCAATGGTGGGAGGACGCAAAGTCCCGCAGATTTGTCGCAGGTCGATGACAAGCTCCCGGATGCCCTGGCGGATTTCGCCCAACTCACCGACGAGAATTTCAGGAAGTTTGTGCTCCGTCTCAATACTTTCGAGCTGGTAGTTGACGCCCAAAAGATCCTGAATGACCTGGTCGTGCAGTTCACGCGCCAGATGCTTCCGCTCCTGCTCTCCTTCCGAGAGTAACCGGCGTTGGGCTTCCTGAAGGGCCACATTGGCCTGGTCGAGGGCCTGTACGTGGCCTGCCAACTCATCAATGAGTTGGCGGTTTAATGTATCCTGTGCAGCCAGGTCCTTTTCCAAAAGCATCTGGTGGTAATGGAGTTGTTCCGCCTGCTTGCGGATGCGGTCGTAGCTGTCGAAATCCAATATCGTCGCGCTAACATTCTGCTGTGCATCGGTGCCGACCAGATAGGCTACCATCGTTTCCCGGTTTGTTTCATCGGTTTTCAAATCAGCCACCTTGCGACCCTGGTGCAGGGTGATAATTCGATCGGTGATTGCAAAAAGATGGTCCAGGTTGTTACTGCTGAATAGCACTGCCACGCCTTTTTGACGCCAGTCATCGATCAGGTGCAGGAGTTTCTGCTGGTAAGGATAGGTCAGGGAAATGGTCGGTTCATCGATGATCACCAACCTGACATGCTGGGTCAGCACACGCGCAATTGCGATCATCTGACGTTCCTCGCTGGAAAGGTTTGACACTTTTTCCCGCAAGGAGGGAATCGGAACGCCGAGTTCAGCCAGGATGCGGCCGGCCTCCTGTTCCATCTTATGCTGGTCGGGAAATTTCAGCCAGCGGGAGCCAGTCGGCCAACCGGCCTCATTGCCGAGAAACATATTGGCAACCACATCCATCCGGTCTGCCAGGTCGGGCTTCTGATGGATTACGCCAATCCCGAAACGTTGGGCATTGTACGGCCATTTGAGCCGTTTGTTGTCAAAAAAGATATTTCCTTCGTTTGGAACATATAAGCCGGCCAGTAGCATTACCAGCACCGATTTGCCGGAACCGATGCTTCCGGCCAGGCCAACCACTTCCCCCGGCTGGATGTCAAAACTCACCTGCCTCACCGCCGGCAGGTTCCCGAATTGCTTTGAAAGGTTAATCACGCGCAGAAGCGGTTCCATGGTCTAGGGAGGCGGGAGTGGCTTGGTGAAATTATTGGTATCCCAGGCCTGCAACATGGCATTCACGTTGTTCTTGGTGATGATGTTATAGCCCAGGTTCACAAAAGATGGGAAATTCTTCTGGTTTACGACGCGGTCGTAGAGGATCTGTACGGATTCATAGCCCCAGAACCAGTTTTTCTGATCGATCAACCCGGAGAGATAACCGTCACGTAGGAGGTCCAGTTCCACCGGAAGCGCATCGAAAGCAATGGTCTTCATACCTTCGTGTAAAGCAGCCTCCTCCCAGAGCGGCATGGCGCCTCGGCCGGCAAATAACGGCCACATACCGGCAAAATACCAACCTTTGATATCGGGATGCGCTCGCATGGTGTCTTCAACTGCCTGGACGCCTAGATTAATATCATCGTTGGTAACCACGGTGGCAATGATCTGAATGTTGGGATAGGCAGCCAGGCCATCCCGGAACCCGCGAATGCGTTCTTCCAAGTTGTCGGCACCTGGAACACCGGTCAATATGGCTACTTTCCCCTGGGTGCCCATGGCGTGAACCAACATACTTGCACCTGCAATGCCGGCCTGGATATTATCCAGCCCCATGTAGGTGAAGCGTTTGCTTTGCGGTGAGTCAGCGTCCCAAGTCATGACCGGGATCCCGGCATTAACTGCACGATTGATCGGATCGATGCACGCAGTCGGGTCGTCGCACGAAATTGCGATGGCATTTACTCCCCGTGCGACGGCATCGTCAATCACGCGCACCTGTTCTGACCCATCTAAATCAACCGGGCCTATATATAGCACCTCAACATCTACCGGCCCCGCCGCAGACAGTTCGGCGGCTTTTGCGATGGCACCCGACCGCCCTACTTCGAAGACTGGATTGTTGAGTCCTTTGGGTATCCAGGCTATGGTAATCTTGCGGCGTGCAGCCCCGGTAGGAGTCGCCTTTTGGGCAGGCTGTCCGGGAGATGTTTGACAGGCAACCAGGATGCACAAAAAAACCAAAGAAAAGATTCGACCAGCTTTCATGATGGGTTCCTATTCTGTCTCCACAGATCCAGGAGCAGGCCGAGAAAGATCATGGAACCGAGTGCGGCAGATTGCCAGTATGTGGGCAATCCCAACAGCACCAGGCCGTTGAGTAATATTTGCATAAAAGCTGCTCCCAGCAGCACACCCAATGTGCTCCCCTCTCCGCCGAAAAGGCTGGTACCGCCGATAATGGCAGCCGCAATGATATTCAACTCATATCCGGTTGCCGCAGTTGGCGCTGCCACACCCAGGCGGGCGGTCATCAGGATTCCGCCAACCGCCGTCAGTGCGCCGCAGAGCGTGTATACGATTGTCTTTAGATTTGGCAGTCCAACCCCGGTAACGATCAAGGCCTGTTCATTATCTCCGAGCGAATAAATATAACGGCCAAGTACGGTTTTGCTTAAAATGATATATACAAGAATAGCTAACAGGATGGTAATGATGAGCGGGACCGGGATCGCTAAAGGCCCAACGTGTACATCCGCCTGGCCAAGGTAACGGAAGTTCGCTGGGAGGTCTGTAATTGGCCAGCCTTGCGCTAGACCAAAAATGATTCCCCGAAAAATACTCGCAGTCCCCAAAGTGACGATGAATGGAGGAAAACGAACACGTCCAACTAACGTTCCGTTTATCCATCCGACCGCACCGCCGGCCAATAAACCCGCAATTAAAGCCAGTGGGATCGGCAGACCGAACCGCAATGCCAGTGCAGTGATCAACCCTGATAAAGCCATCACAGCGCCCACTGAAAGGTCGATACCGCCAACGATGATAACCAGACTCTCACCAAAGGCAGGAATGGTGATCCAAGCAAAATTTCTGGATACATCTTCCAGGTTGTTGGCTGTCAGGAACGTATTGGTTGACAGGCTTAAACACAATTAAAATCGCCAGGAGGATAAAAACAATTACCTCCCGCCGATTAATCCATTCGAACCGCCGGTGTTTAATGAATGCATGTTTCATTTTTTGTTCGTTGCTCTCTCACCGAAGCAATTCCTGGAGAAAATTATTTTTTTATATAAGGTTGAAGGTAACCTTTAAAAAACCGAGAGCTGGTTTAATGGACGCATGGATATATCATTCTAGCATACCTGAAAGCATTCGGTAACTGAACGTTCTTCATGGAAAACCATTGATTCTTTGTTCCACCCCCCTTTCCCATAGGGGGATTTCCCCCGTGCGGAGAGCGGGTTGCAGAATTATGGGATTACTCCTTTGTGGTATAAGATAAAAGCAATGGAAAATACTCGTATCCTGTTGGCCGATGATCATGCGGTTGTACGGGCGGGACTCCGCAAAGTGGTTGAGGAGATCCCGGGAATGCAAGTAATCTCTGAGGCGGAAAACGGGCCACAGGTTTTTTTGACCCTCGAGAAAGGAACCATTGATTGCCTGATCATTGACGTGACGATGCCAGAATTTGAACCAATTTCGGCCATCCGGCAAATTCATGCCGCCTACCCTGCCATGAAGATACTGATCGTCAGCGCCTATGATGATGATATTTATGTACAGGGCTTATTGGATGTGGGCGTCAATGGTTATCACCTGAAGGACCAGCCTCTCAATGATTTGAAACTGGCGCTCGAACGGATTCTCACCGGCGAACGATGGCTATCCACACCGATCATCAATAAATTGGTAGGCAAATCGCATCAGGACACTTCCTCGGAGCAGTTGACGGGCCGTCAGCGCGAACTGCTCCGGCTATTACGGGATGGCAAGGATAATCAGTCCATCGCACAAGAAATGGGACTGAGTATAAAAACCATCGAAAATCATCTCACCCGCCTTTATCGCCAGTTGAATGTGCAAAGCCGCCTGGAAGCGGTGAATTATTTGATGCTGCAGCCGGAGCTGCTGGGATTATCTGGTCGACAGGCTGCCAGTTCAGCTGCCCAGCTGGAATCGACCAAACCGCATACTGTCTCCATAATGGTAATCGACGACAATGGGCGTTATCGCGGTAATTTGTTGCGCATGATCGGAAAAGTGTGTCCGCAGGCCACCATTTTTGAAGCAGAGAATATCGAGAACGCTGTACAAATGGCAAGCCGGATTACCCCGCATCTGGCTTTTATTGATGTAATCCTGGGCGATGAAGATGGCCTGCGCTGTGCCCGCAGAGTTAAAGCAGTCTCACCGCGTTCGAGAATTGTATTGATCAGTGCATACCCGGATCGTGAGTTCCATCGGCTGGGGTTGGAATCCGGAGCGGTCGCTTTCCTGGACAAGAAAGATCTTGACCTGGCGGCACTCAAACAGGTGATCGAGGATATTATCTAGCCGCGAAAAGTCGAATAACCATACTCAGCGTGGAGATCGCAAAAAAAGCAGAATTCTGGTTTGGAAAAATAGGCTGCCCTTTTTTCGGGGCAGCCTATTTTTGTTAGTCTCCTTAAGCCAGAATTACAGCGTATAGGCTTCCTCTCCGAACTCGCCTTCGTCCAAGCCCTTCGCTTCAATTTCGTCGGGAACGCGCACGGGAATGAAGTGATTCAGGATCTTCAGGATCAACCAGGTGACGCCGAAGGAATATACGATGGCAATCACGGCTGCGAGAAGCTGCACAGCAAACTGATGCACGTTGCCCTCGATCAATCCGCTGACGCCATTAACGGCACTGGCGGCAAACACGCCCACCAGGATGGTGCCCAGGGTCCCGCCCACGCCGTGGCAAGCCCATACATCCAGCGCATCATCCCAGCCCCATTTTGCGCGCAACTGGATGGCTCCGTAGCATACAAAAGCAGTGATGATGCCGATGACAGCGGCGGCCCAAGGCTGGACATATCCGGCTGCGGGAGTGATAGCCACCAGGCCGGCTACCGCGCCAGTCATGGCCCCGGTGATGCTCGGTTTGCCCTCATGGATCCATGAGATGAACAACCAGACAATCATGGCGACGGAGGCCGAGATATCGGTGGTCACGAAGGCGTTGGCTGCCAGTCCATTGGCTGCCAGGGCGCTGCCGCCGTTGAAACCGAACCAGCCGAACCAGAGCAGGCCAGCGCCCAGGGCAACATAGGTGATATTATGCGGGGCCGTTTTTTCACCGGGCTGGATCTTACGCTTCCCGACGATGAAAACAGACGCCAAAGCGGCATACCCGGCACTCATGTGAACGACAATCCCGCCGGCAAAATCCACTACACCAAGTTTTGCCAGGAAACCGCCTCCCCACGTCCAGTGCGCCATAGGCAGATAAACCAGGATGGACCAGAACACCAGGAAAATAAGATAGCTTTTAAATGTCACACGGTCGGCAAATGCCCCCGTGATCAAAGCCGGGGTGATGACGGCGAACATCTCCTGGAAGACAAAATAGGCCAGGAAGGGAATCTTTTGCTGCACCCCGGCCACCACCCCGGGCGCGAATCCGACGCCGTTCAAACCGAAATATTGCAAATTGCCGATGATGCCTCCCAGCGATTTCCCGAAGGCCAGGCTGAAGCCCCCGAATACCCAGATGGCGGTGACGACACCCATCGAGACGAAACTTTGCATCATGATGGTCAACACATTCTTGCGGCGCACCAGACCGCCGTAGAAGAATGCCAGTCCGGGTGTCATGATAAATACCAGGGCTGCGCTAATTAAAACCAGGGCAGTTGAGGCTGGATCGATAGTTTGCATCTTCTTCTCCTCTATCAAGATTTGGTTTACAGGTTGATTGTATGTTTGTGGAATCAAGAACGCATCAATCAATTGGTGTATTGGGTCTACCTGATTTATGGTATCTCCAGCTACCCGGTTTCCGGCCTGTGTGCTAAGATAGTTTCCAATGATGATAAAAGTATTGCTGGCCGAGGATCACAAAATTGTCCGGGAAGGCACGCGCCAACTGCTGGAGCAGGCCCCGGATATGCAAATTGTCGGGGAAGCGGCCGATGGATTGGAAGCAGTCCGCCTGGCAGGGGAACTGCACCCGGATGTGGTGGTGATGGATGTGCGCATGCCAAGGTTGAATGGGATCGAGGCCACCCGCACCATCACTGGGCGTTTCCCCCAGATGCGCATTTTGATCCTTTCCGCCTATGATGACGACAGCTACGTTTTCCCACTTTTAGAGGCCGGCGCCAGTGGGTACCTGCTTAAAACTGCCAGCGGCGTGGAACTGGCCGATGCGATCCGGTGGGTGGCATCCGGGGAAACAGCCCTCTCGCCACGGATTTCCACGAAATTGGTGGACCATCTAGGCAAACGTGGCAGCCACCGGGCGGCCGAGATGCCGGAAGGGTTGACCGACCGTGAAATGCAAGTCCTGCGGGCGACCGCCTATGGACAACCAAACAAGGCCATCGCCGGCAGCCTGGCGATCAGCCCGCAGACCGTACAGGTGCATTTGCGTAACATTTTTTCCAAGCTGGGAGTAAATAATCGTTCCGAGGCGGTAGCCTATGCCATCCGGCATGGCCTGATCAGTTTAGAGGAAAACGATGACTGAATCTACTGGCGGACAAATCCTGCGAGGAAATAAGGGTGGGAGCACCACCTTACGGGCCCAGTTGGTGTGGGCCTCGCTTTTCCCCCTGGTTACGTTCGTGCTTTTATCGATACTTGTAGCTACGGTGGCATTTCGTCAATTGACCCTGACTCTGGCACTGCAACGCGATACTGCCAGGGTGGAGGCAGCTGCCGGCGACCTGGCAATATCGATATCTTCCAGCCAGCCCATTGATGCCGGCACCCAAACGGCACTGAATGAAGAATCATCTGGGGCAGGCCAGCAATTGTTCCTGATCGGCCGATACGGGGATGTCGTCGCTCATTCGGGGCCCGGCAGCGGCCAGCCTGGATTGACCAGCCAGGAGCTCGCTACGTTCATTGAGGGCAGAAAGCCAGCCAGTCATTTGACCCAAACCGTTCCGAACGGGGAAGAAATCATTGCCTCCTTTGCCTATTTGCCGTGGCGGCCGTACAGCTTGATCATAGAAGAGCCCTGGAGCACGGTGATGAGCCCGGCCTTTTATTACGAGTTGATCCTGATCGGCTTGCTGGTGCTAGGGACGATTTTTTCCCTGTATGTGTTGTCTCTGAGCGTCGGGCGGGTGACCGGGTCCATTGCAAAACTGGCAGACAATGCTGCCAGTGCAGTTCCCGGCAGCCTGTTCCGTCCGATGACCGAGCAGGGGCCACAAGAACTGCGGCTATTGATCAAAGCATTCAACAAAATGGTAGTCCAACTGGCAGAACAACAGGGCAGCCTGCGCCAGTACGCCCATAAGGCCTTGCTCAGCCAGGAGGAGGAACGCCAGCGTCTTTCGCACGAGCTCCACGATGGGACCATGCAAGACCTGGTCGGGTTAGTGCAGCGGGTTGAGCTTTGCCGAACTGAGATGGATCGTGACCCGCAGCTGGCGCGGCGGCGCCTGGACGAACTGCAAGGCCTGCTCGAGCAGTCCCTGGCGGATGTGCGCCGGATCAGCAATGCTTTGCGGCCTTCCATCCTGGAAGACCTGGGACTTTCGGCTGCCTTGCAGGCGTTGTGCAATGACCTGCAGAAGCAAATGCCATCTATCCAATGCCAGTGCGTGGTGACCGGCGAGGAACGGCGCTTATCCCCGGATCTTGAGCTGGCGGCCTTTCGGGTGGTGCAGGAAGCGCTCGGAAACATCCGCAAGCACGTTCGTTCGGTCACACGGGTGGAGGTGCAAATGGAGTTTGGCGAGAACGAGATCTGGACCCTGGTACGCAATGACGGGCCGGTCTTCCCGGCGCCGGATGTGCGCTCGCTGGTACGCAACGGTCACCTGGGCCTGGCCGGCATGTACGAACGCGCTCGTCTTTTCCATGGCGAGTTGCATATTTCCTCCGACCCGGCCATGGGTACCACGGTCAGACTGCGCCTGCCGTGCCCACCGGAATCTGAAGCAGAGGCAGAGAACGCTCCGGCGTGAGGCTGGCTTACCCGGGCACCCAGTGCTGGTAAAACAGCTTCGTGCCAGCCACCACGATGACCATGCCGGTGAATAAAACCACCAGGTTCAGGATTACCCACGGCAGATCGGCCCGCCGGATGGCCCGCCAGCGCAGCGAGCCCATTTCGGCCAGGAGCATATCCAGGAAGTTGGCGGCCGGGAAAGCCGCGGTGAACAACCCCAGAGCCACACTGATATAGCCATTCAGATGGTCGTTGCCGGTCAGGTTGGGAAGGAACTGCACCAGCAGGACAAATGCCAAGGCCACGCCAAGCAAAATCCACAAAACCGCGGGATGCCGTTTATGCAGGGTAGGATGCATTACATGGCCAGTCCGGATTGAAAGGTGGGGTAGGTGGGTTCCCAACCCAGTTCTTTATGGATCTTGCGGCTGCTGCAGCCAAGGGAGAGCAGGTGGGGTTCGCCTCCACTGGATGGCTCGAGGGCGCCAACCGAGGCGGCAATATAGCGATAGAGGGCCTGGATGGTAACCGGCAGGTCGTCGACCACGTTGTAAATGCTGTGGGATGGGGCCAATTCGACCGCCTGAACGACAGCCCTGGCCAGATCGGCCACGTGAATGAGGGATAAATAGGCATCCCCCTGCCCATACCAGTTGAGTTGGCCTGCGCGGGCTTCCTGTCGCCAGGTCTCTTCCCGCCAGGTGCCCGGACCATATAACAGACCAGCGCGCAGGATGCACCATTCGGTCGAAGATGCCTGCACCATGGTCTCCATGTCGAAGGCCAATTCGACCAGGGGGATGGGATGCAATGCCTGGGTTTCATCCACAATCTGGTTCCCGCAATCGCCGTAAAGAAGCGTAATGCTTTGCTGGACATAATGGCGGATGCCGTTGCTCTGGCAGGCCGCCAGCAGGTTGCGTGTGCCTTCCCGGCGAATGCGGTCATTCAGATTCCAATCCTGCGGACGGCCAGCGCGCGGGATGGCAGTGGCCAGGTGCAAGACCACATCACAGCCGGCGGTAGCCCCGGTCAGCGTATCGGGATGCAGGATGTCGCCCAACACGGCCTCCATTCCCATCCTTTCGAGCGGTTGGATCTGTTCAGGTCGCCGGGCAACGGCCCTGACCTGGTGACCACGCTCGCGCAGGCGTGGCAGGACATTTCTTCCCAAAACTCCCGTGGATCCTAAAATTACCACTTTCATGCCGCTAAACCTCCATTTCTTTCCAAATACCGTGTTATCTATATACCAATACTTTACAAAAAGGTCTCGTAGTGGGACTTCCCTGCACGGACCACAAAATTGTGCGACCGCTTTTTAGCGAACGACTAAAGTCGTCACTTCGTTTCATGATCAACCAATTATTGCCTATGCCGAGGCGCCCGAGTAGTGACGCAACCCCAGCCGCCATACCAGGCGGGCGACTGCCGACAAAAGAATTGCGAGCCCAAGCGCTCCCAGCAGGGTTGTCCCGCCCAGGCGCCCGGTGAGGGCCTCGGCCGGCACGCTGGTGGCGAACGCCACCGGCACAATAAAGGTGAGAGCGAAGCGCAGCCAGCCCGGATACAGGCTGACCGGCCAGCGCCCGGCCTGGTACATGCTCTGAAAGATCTCGAGCAGGTTCTCCACCCGCACAAACCAGAACGACAGGCTGGCCAGGATCAGCCAGAAACTGTAGACGATCACGCCACCGGCCAGCAGCATGCCGATGAACCCGGCGGCTTCTGCCACCCCAATGGTTTGCCCCAGCCGGACCAGCGCGGTTGCCAGCACGCCAATTCCCATCAGCAGGTCCAGCAGGCTCCAGATGGCCACGCGCTGGATGCTGACGAGCAACTGGGCATCTTCCGGCTTGGTCAGGGTGAAATCCAGCGTGCCATCCCGGACCGAGTCGATCAGGGCCGACATGCCCGGCTGGATCACCAGGCTGATGATGCCCCCCACCAGGAAGTAAACTCCCACCAGCGCCAGCATCTCGTTCGGGCTCCAGCCGCCCAGGTTATTGGTGTAGGAGAAAATGACCGCCAGCCCGGCCAGGGCAGTGCCGAGTTCGAGCAAGGATTGAAGGAGTTGCAGGAAGAAGTTGACCCGGTAAGCGGTCTCATTGAGAACACTGATCCGGAAGAAGACCGCCATCAAGCGCAGGGTGTTCATGCTTTCACGCTCCCACCGCCGAGTAAACGCGCACGCCGGCCCGCCAGACCAGGCGCACCAGCATCAGGGCGAGGATGACCCAGGCGGCCTGGATGGCCAACCCCTCAAATGCCTGGACTTGCGTCAGCCGGCCGAGCACCAGTTCGACCGGGAAGCCCAGCATCCAGCGGAAGGGCAGGATGTCGGCCAGGACCTGGATCCATTGAGGGAAAAGCGTCAGCGGGGCGATCTGGCCGGCCAGGAAGAGCATCAGGATGAAGTAGACCTGGTTGATGGCGGCCACACGCGTGGTCCAGAAGGCCGCCAGCGCCAGGGTCCATTCCAGCAGGAAGCGTACCAGGAAGGCCAGGATCAGGGCCGGGATGAAGGCCAGCACGGCCCACAGGGTCCACGGAGCAGTCGGGTGGAAAATAAACGCCAGGATTACCGCCACTACCAGCAGGATCGGCATGGTGACCAGCTTGGAAGATAGGTTGTCTGAAATATCAGAGTGGATCGGGTGAACCGGTTTGAGCAGGGCAAACGAGAGACCGCCCTGGCGGACACGGTACTCATACTCGTACATGACCCAGGTATAGGTGACCTGGTTAACCAGCATCAGGGCCAGGTAATAGCCGGCAAAACCCTGGGCGGTGTAACCACCCACGCTGCCCCCGGAGCCGTTCGAGACGGTCGACCAGACGATCAGGTAGACCAGCGGCTCAAGCACCTGGGCGATCATCCAGATGAACAGGGAAGCGCGGTACTGGACCATGGTCGCGAAGGTGGTCTTGAACTGCTGGCCGTACAGGCGCAGCAGGCTGCGCAGCTCTTCCAGGACGTTCATGCCGGCTCCTGGGTGAAAACCTGATCGATAACCTCTTCGATGGGCGGATCCTCCACCAGCAGATCGATCACCGGCAGGTCGGCCAACAGGCGCTCTGTCACCTTGGCGGTGTTGGCTTTTGGTACTCGCAGGGTGAAGCGGCCATCTTCACAACTGAGCACCTCCCCATAGCTGTGCAGGTTGGCATGGCAATCTTCCAGCTGGACGACGATGGTCTTATGAGCAGTAAATTGCTGGACCAGGGCCGCCAGGTCACCGTCGAAGAGCAGCCGGCCATGGTGGATGACGATGACGCGCTTGCAGAGCGCCTCCACATCGGCCATGTAATGACTGGTGAGCAGCACGGTTGCCCCGGAGCGCTGGTTGTACTCGGCAATAAAGGTGCGGATGCGGCGCTGCATGGTCACATCCAGGCCGATGGTGGGCTCGTCCAGGAAGACCACCTGGGGACGATGCAGCAGGGCCGCGGCGATCTCGCACTTCATGCGTTCCCCCAGGCTCAGGTTGCGGACCGGCTTTTTGAGCAGCGGGCCCAGCTCGAGCAGTTCGGTCAGTTCATTGACGGTGCGGCGGAAATCTGCCACCGGCAGTCGGTAAATGACCCGGTTCAGTTCGAACGAATCGGCGGCGGGAATATCCCAGACGAGCTGGTTGCGCTGGCCCATTACCAGGGTGATCTGCCGCAGGAAGGCGCGCTCGCGCTTCCAGGGCACGTACCCGAGCACCCGGCCTTCGCCGCCGGTGGGGTGCAGCAGCCCGGAGAGCATCTTGAGGGTGGTGGTCTTGCCGGCGCCGTTGGGGCCCAGGAATCCCACCACTTCGCCTGGGACCAGGTCGAAGGTCAGCTCATCGACGGCGTTAACCTCCTGCATGCGGCGGTGGAACAGGGAGCGCATGGCTGCGCCCATGCCGGACTCGCGTTCGGCGACCCGGTAGGTCTTACATAATTCATGCAGGTGGACGGAAGGTTCACTCATGGTGAGTTCCAGCAGAAAAGAATTTTTATCTATGTTTTTATATTATATGCGTGATCTTTAAGAAGTGGCTTAACAGAGCCTCTTTTGTCAGAGCAATGGATCTGGAATATCCGTTGCGTGGCGAGGGGGATCGTGTGATAATCACCAGCATTCTCATTATGGAGGCCCCATGGATAATCACGTCAGCATTTTGAACTGCCCGGCTTGCGGAGCGGCATTGGATCTGGATGGAAGCAGCCTGGTCATTCGGTGCAAGTTTTGCGGTAATGTAGTCCAGGTTTCCGGTAATTTGCCCCAGGTTCCCGGCGTTATTGCGGCCCCACCGGCGGCACTGACCCCGGCATTGGAGGAAATCCGTCAATTGGCCAGGGGTGGAAAAATGCTCGAGGCGATCAAACGCTACCGTGCGATTTATGGGGTTGGCCTGGCAGAAGCGAAAAGTGATATCGAGGCGCTGCAGGCCAATCGCTGGATGCCGCCCGCATCGAGGAACTGACTTACCGGCTTTCGGAAATTCAGGAGGAGTCCGCAATTAGAGAGCGTGCAGCGAAGCTGCACGCTCTCTAATTGCGGTACTTCATTAATATCAGGCCGTCTGGCTGGCTTCGGATGCGTGCGCGACCTGGGCGCAGGTCTCGATGGCGATGGCGGCCAGCGCGGCGCCATAATCCAGGTCGATATTTTCGAGGGTGTCCTTGGTGTCGTGATAGCCGCTGCGATTGATATCGTAATTTTCCATAAACAGCACCACCGGAATGCCAACATCCGAGAAGATCTGGCCGTCCGTGTTGAAAAGGGAACTCTGCGGATCATCCTTTGTGCGGACCTCGCCGGAGAGGGATAAATGGGCGGCCGTTTCGGGAATCTGTACCCCATCCGGGCTGCGCCGCCCGGGGCCGCAGGCCTTGCGCTCGGGACCGGCGTTCCATTGCGGAACTGCGGCGTTCCAGGCCAGATTGGCCAGATGGGCCTGCATGGCCAGTTGCAGGGACTGGGGGGTGCGGCCGGGGGAGATTTGAAAGATGTTGCGGTCGGTATCGCGGTTGTGGGCGATCATATCCATCACGAAAACACCGGCCACGCGCGTGGATGACAGGTCGATGGTCTCATTGCTACCCAGGTGCAGCTTCAACTGGTTTTCGATGACAGCCTGGCAGAAATGGCGGGCACCCAGGCAGTCGGCCGGGAATTCTTCGCCAGTGAGATGCAGCAGCCAGATATCTTTTTCGAGAAGGCCTTCTTTGGCAAGTTGCAGGTAAATGGGGGCAGCCTGCAGCAATACCGCGCTGGCGGAGTAATTGTCATCCGCGCCGGCGGCGGAGGAACGCGCCCCACTGCCGCCACGCGTTTTATCGTACATATCTTCCATGTAAGCCGTGTCGTAATGGTCTGCCAGGACAACTGCTTGCGAGCGGTCTCTGCCGGGGATCACGACCAGGATATCGCGTTCATGCAGTCGATCTTCCTGGTTGCTTTTCCAGCCGCCGAAGAGCGGGAAGGCAAAGTCTGTTTTCCAGTGGAAGGGGATTTCGCCGCAAAACGCCTGGCCTTGCATGCCGGCTTTTTGGATGGATTCCCGGTGGCGGGTGATCAAATAATCGCCCAGCCGGTCCAGGTCGCGGAGCGTACAGGGAGGTTGATCCGGGATGGTTGGATCCTGGACGCAATCGGCGTTATCTTTATTGCGATATTCCCCTTCGGCAAGCGTTTTAATATCGTTCCAGTAAGCCAGCTCGAATGGACGGTTGGCGGTGTAAGGATACGTTAACGGTTCAGGCAATGGTGCAGCCTGAGAGGGTTCTTCCAGCAAGGACTGGAGGGCCTTCTGCATTTGGAGTGCCTGGTTTCCGTCGCTGGCGGAGGCTGGCAGGGCAGCCCGCCATTGTGCCAGGCTCTCTTCCTTTGAAATCCGCAAAAGATGGCGGGCGAAGCTGGCCGGCAGGGGGTGCTCGCCCAGGGAGTGCCAGGCATCCAGGAGGGAGAGCAGGTTGAGCGGCGTCTGGTGGAGGTAATGGTCGTGCGGATTATGAAAGACGGTTAATGCAGAAGAATACAGCGGGCGATTTTGCAGGCGCGGCCAGAGTTCCAGTGGAGCGCTCAAATCTGGGTGGCCGGATTCATAGGCGGTCAATACGCCCAGCGGCGCATCCGGGAGCAGGTGAAATTCGCCGGATCCGGAGAGATATGCGCAAACCGGCCGGTGCCAGTAGACCTCATGCCGTCCCACCCGGGCAGCCGGGAATTGGAAGCGATATCCGAACAGGCCGCCATCCAGAATGACTGCTTCGGCATGGTTCAATTCAGCCACAGTGGCATTGGGCCCATCCAGCAGCAGATCGAAATCTCGGGTCCACAACTGGCAGTTGCGGGCCATGGGTTTATCGTACAGACCCATCGCCTCCAGGTCGGTGCTGAAAAGCACGCGGGCGATTTTTTCGAGGCGGGGATTGTTGGCCAACTCATCGTCGGTACGCCGGTTGCGGTCCCAGCGGTGGCTGCGCGTGTACTGGGGTTTCAACAGTTCGTTTTGAATTTCATCGGGATTCACATCCGGGTGAGGCTCGTGCAGCCAACCACTTTGCGGTACACGTACCCCTACGGCCCCGGCGCGACGGGGTACCAGCCGCAGCAGGGGGATTTGCCCAGCCAGGGGGAGCTGTTTTTGCAAACGGGCAAAAGTCGGCGTCCCCCAAAAAACCAGGCTGCCGGGGAAGGGCAGAAGTTGCAGGCCACCGGCCAGGTAATTGGCCTGTACTTGCGCTGGAAGCTGGCCAAATGGGCGGAAGGTCAGCAGGTAGCGGACCTTCCCCCAGTCTGTGCTGTCATCGGCCACGAACTCGCCCGCCCAGGCTGGAAACAAATTGGGGTTGATGGTTGCCTGGCCAGGCAAGATGCGGAAACCCAGTTCCAACAGCCCGGAAGGAGGAGAGACAATCTGCTCCTGGTAGACTTCGGACAAAAGCCGGCTGATGAAATTGGTAAACTGTTCGGCAGACAGTTCCTGCCCGGGCGCCGAGAAGAAGCTCTTCCAGAAAACGTACTCCGGACCCTGCTCGCTGCCCCCGAAAAAAGTCCAGAGAATGCGGCCTTTATCATCCTGCGTGGGCGAGAGAGCCAGCGGCAGGATGCAAACGTAGCGCTCATGCGCCAGGCTGCCGGCCCGGGCGGCCAGTTCGGGCGGCCAATAAGGGTTATCCTGTAAATTCTTGTTTTTATGCCCGCCAATGAAACTATCCGGCAGGCCCTGGCCCAGTTTGGGGATGTGGCTCATGATATGGCGGGCGATCCATTCCAGGCCGGGTTTTAGCTGGTATTCTTCCTCCATTTCGGAGATGGCCCATCCAAAGGGATCCGCCTCGGAAAGGAGTGAGTCATCGATGGCGCCGGCAGGCAGGTGGCCAAGGAGAGGGGCGGGCATGAATTCCGAATAGGCCGGCAAAGGAAAGGAGCCAGCCCGGTTGTACCATGGGTAGCCTTCGACCAGCCTATGCCAGCCGGTTGTTTTGGTAAGAGTTGGGAATGATTCCATAGTTTACCTCCAAGCAAATTATACAAAGGAATTGGGTAATAAGGGATAAGGTAATCAGGTACTAAGGTACTAAAGAAGAAGGGAGAAGGGGGAAGAGTGGATTGTTTTAGGGGCGGCGGAAGGTGGAGTGATAAAACGCGAGGAACGAAACCACATATGGGGGTATCCTAAGAAAAAGATTAGCGAGCGGTTGTATTCATTGACTTAATATACTGCATATTCTACAATCAAGACAGTATTTATACAAATTTAACCATGATATTCTCCGCTGGCCTGGTTCCTCCGGGGAAATCCGCGGAGCAATTGATGAGAAAATTGTTTTTTTTCATGATGACCAGCCTGGATGGATTTTACGAAGGACCGGGACATAGCATTGACTGGCATAACGTGGATGAAGAATTCAATGAATTTGCCAATGCCCAGTTGAATTCGGTTGATGTGCTTTTATTCGGGCGCGTCACATATGAAGGGATGGCGGCATACTGGCCGACCGCGATGGCTATCAAGAACGATCCAGTGATTGCGGCTGCCATGAACAGCAAGGCGAAGCTGGTTTTTTCGCGGACACTCTCCAGCGTGATGTGGCAGAATACCCGGCTGGTAAAAGACAATATCGCCCTGGAGGTTGCAAGCCTCAAGGCGCAGTCGGGCAAAAACCTGATCATCTTCGGTAGTTCCGACCTTTCGGTGACCTTGATCGAAGCCGGGCTGATCGACGAGTTTCGGATCATGATTAACCCTCTGGCCCTGGGCGATGGCAAATCCCTGTTCAAAGGACTGCCAGGCCGGTTGGATCTGGAATTGATCAGGACAAAGACTTTTAAATCGGGGAATGTGCTGCTTTATTACCGGCCAAAAGGAAAACCATTATGATGGATAGCAAAAAGAATCAGGTTGAAACCAGGAAAATTGAAAACCCGGTTGGAGACTACAAGCAGGCGGCTGTGCATTTCCTGGAGCTGGTGGCGATGGGCCGGATCGAGCAGGAGTACCGGAGGTATGCCGCGCCGAACGGCAGGCACCACAACCCATATTTCCGGGCGGGTTTCCCGGCGCTGCAAAAAGGGATGCAGGAGAATCACGATCAGTTCCCGAACATGCGGCTTAGCGTGAAAAATGTGATCGGTGAGGGCGATCTGGTCGTCATCCATTCCCAGGTAGTGCAAACCCCGGGCGAGGCGGGCATGGCAGCGGTACACATTTTCCGCTTCCAGGGTGACAAGATCATAGAATTTTGGGACTGCGGTGAGCCGGTGCCGGACAATTCCCCGAATGAAGATGGCATGTTTTAATAAAGGAATGGTGAAAGATGGCCAAGGTTATGACTGAATCGATCCAAACGAAGGAGGACCTGCCGGGAAAATTTGCCCCGGTAAACGGCCTCAAGTTGTATTACGAGCTGTACGGCGCCGGGCAACCGCTGGTCATGCTGCATGGTGGGGTTGGGGCAAGCGAGATGTTTGGCGCCAACCTGGCGGTGTTCGCGGCCAACCGGCTGATAATCGCCGTGCACCTGCAAGCGCACGGGCGGACAGCCGATATCGACCGGCCGCTCAGCTACGAATTGATGGCAGACGACATATCCGCCATGCTGAAGTATCTTAAAATCAGCCAGGCTGATATCCTGGGGTATTCCCTGGGCGGCGGAGTGGCCCTGCAGACGGCCATCCGACACCCGGAGATGGTGCGCAGGCTGGTGTTAATTTCGACGCCGGCCAAGCGGGATGGATGGTACCCGGAGGTGCTGGCGGGTTTTGACCAGCTGGGTCCAGAGGCTGCCCGATACATGGACCAGAGTCCGCTCTACCAACTTTATCCGGATGTTAAATGGGCCAATCTCTTCACCAAGATAGGCGAACTGCAGAGGCAGGATTATGACTGGTCGAGGGAAGTGGATGCCATGCAGATGCCAATACTTTTAGCCTATGCGGACGCGGATGCCATCCGATTGCAACATATCATGGAGTTCTACATACTGCTGGGAGGGGGTAAACGGGATGCCGGGCTGGACGGATCGTTACGGCCAGCGGCGCAGCTGGCCATCCTGCCGGGCGTAACGCACTACAATATCGCCGTGTCGCCCAACCTGGGGGCGATCATCAAGCCTTTCCTGGATGCACCCATGCCCAAGGAAGGCTTATCGGGTACTGCTTCGAAATAAAGGAAGAATGGAGCCCTCCCATTTCCCTTTTTCAGTCTGGCGAGGAGAATATGAATGAGAAAAATAATCGTGAGCGAGTTTGTGACATTGGATGGCGTGATGGAGGATCCCGGCGGAGCCGAACAAACCGATCAGGGCGGCTGGGCGTTCCAGTTCGAGCGCGGGCCGGAAGGAGACAAATTCAAGCTGGATGAGACCATGACAGCCGGCGCTTTGCTGCTGGGCCGCGTAACCTATGCAGGTTTTGCGGCGGCCTGGCCTGCCATGAAGAATGAATTTGCCGACAAGATGAACAGTATGCCAAAGTATGTTGTTTCGAGCACACTGGAGCAGGGTAAGTGGAACAACACGACGGTGATCAAGGGCGATATCGAGCAGGGCGTCTCCAAACTTAAGGCGATGGCGGGCGGGGATATCCTGGTGGCCGGCAGCGGCTGGCTGGTCAATACGTTGATGCAGCACAACCTGGTGGATGAACTGCGATTGATGGTGTATCCAGTCATCCTGGGTAAAGGAAAGCGTCTTTTCAATGATGGGATCGGAAGACTGGCTTTGCACCTTGATGAAGCCAGGCCAATCGGGTCGGGCATTGTGATTTTGGTTTACCATGCTGAGAGGAAGTAGAAATACTATGACATTAAAAGCGTATCTCGATAACATCGAGGCCAAGACCGGAAAAACGCCGCAGGACTTCAGGATGGAGGCAGAAAAGAAGGGGCTGCTGAAGGAGGGTGTCAAGACCGGACAAATCGTATCCTGGTTGAAGGAAGATTATGGGCTGGGACAGGGACATGCCATGGCGATCGTGCTGACCCTGCAAAATGCCACCCAACCCAGGAAAAGTGATGCCGAGAAAATTGACCGGCTTTTTAAGGGTGACAAAGTCAAATGGCGAGCGCCTTATGACAAACTGTTGGCCAGAATCGGCAAATTTGGGCCGGATGTATCAACGGCCCCGACCAATACTTACATCAGCATTTTGAGAAATGGGAAGAAACTGGCGATCGTACAGGTAAGTACGGAGCGTCTGGATATTGGCATCAAGCTCAAAAGCATGCAGTCAACCGAGCGTTTCGAAGCCGCGGGAGCGTGGAACAGCATGGTGACCCATCGCGTACGTATCAGCGACCCGGACCAAATCGATGAGGAAGTAATGACCTGGCTGAAACAAGCCTACGAAGCGGCTTGAGGATTGAGGTAGAAGATGTGCAGGAACATCCGGACACTTTACAACTTCGAACCACCCGCCAGCGAGGACGAGATCCGCGCGGCAGCGCTGCAATATGTACGCAAGGTGAGCGGATTCCACCAGCCATCGCGAGCGAATGAGGCGGCCTTCCAGAAGGCGGTGAATGAAGTTGCAGACGCCTCAAGGGAACTTCTGCGATCGCTCGAAACAAATGCGCCGCCGCGGGATCGCATGGAAGAAGCGGCAAAGGCGCATGCGCGGGCGGTGGAGCGGTTTGCCAGGTAAATTAAGTTGCTCTTGCCGGGGGTTTCACTGGATGCCTTGTCCGCCAGGTGTAGACAGCGAGAGTGGCTAGGTAAAGCCAGACCAGCCCAAGGGTGAGCGGACCGAGCAGAGTCTCACGCACCCGGGCGGGCGGCAAATGGGTGGGGAACAATAAGAAATTAAAAATGGGCGTCTTCCACAAGCTGACATAGGCGAGCAGCATGGCCGTCCAGGTGATGGTGCCCTCCGGCAGGAGCGCCGCCAGGGCCAGTGGCCAGAACGAATACCAGGGCTGGAACCAGTCGCAGGTGAAGATCAAATAGAACAAGAGAGTCCAGGTGGCTGCACGCATGAAGGCCGGGGCGCTGGCGGGAATCCGGCTTTCGGCAGGCAGATTGCTGGCCGGTGTTTCCTTCCATATCCGGCGCATTTGATAAGCAATGAACGCAACGAGGACAGCATACGCAAGGAAGGCCACTATGGTCTGGCTGGACTTTACCCCAATATGGAATTGCAGTACCAGTTGTGCCTGGATGAAAGCTGGAAGGGAAGTAGTGTAGAAGCTGCTCAGGGTTGGCAATAGCTTTAATCGATCCCAACTGTTCATGAATGGTGCAAAAGCTGCCAATACCAATCCCACGCAGGCCAGGCCGGTCAGGAACGTGAAACGCAGACGCTCCCGCCGGGATTGCAAGCCACGCAATCCGGCTATCCACGCCAGGGGAAGCAAGACGAGCGGGATGAACTTGACCAGCGCGCCAGCCATCAATGCCAGCATGCCCCAGCTAAAATGGCTGCGAAGGACGGCATAGATGCCCAGGAGCAGGAAAAAGACCATAACGATATCGTTATGAAAATTGCCCAGCCCTTCGTAGATGGTAAGCGGGTTCCAGGCAAATAATACCACCCCTGGCAGGACCCGCTGCGGGGCAACATGTTTAAGAATCAAGGCCACCAGAACGGTGGAACCTGCGTAGAAAACCAGGCTGAGGAGTTTAAAACCAAGCAAATTGGCCAGGAAGCCATTGCCGGACAAGCGGCTGATGAGGGCAGCCAGGAGCTCCCACAAAGGCCCATAGCTGGATGTGTAACCCGGCCAGCCGACGTAATGGTAGAAGGGATCAAATGAAAAAATGGCGGGGGTGATGGCAAAGGGATTCGCGCCATAAACAGCCGTGATGCGGGCGCGCATGATGTAATCAAAGACATCCCCATCGCCGATCGGATAAAGCCAGACCATCGAAATGGCCAGCAGTCCCAGTATGACTGCGATGGTGATGCGCATGCGGCGCGCCTGCTCTGGTTCCACCAGACGGCACAGACGCCAGGCCAGCAAATATAAGCTGCTTTCCAGGGCCATGACCAATACGAAGCTGGCCTCGGCAAAGGGCTTGCGGAAGGTCAACGTGGCAATGTTGGGGAGCAGCTTCGGTTGGATGACGAAAATATTGTAGGGCAGGATCAGCCAGATCCAGTAGACCAGCAGGCTCAATCCTCCAATCGCCAGCAACCAAACCCAGCGCCGGGTAGCGGAGGCCGGGCCGGGAAAAATACGCGAAAACCTTTGGAGCATACAGTGTTTTATCCTGATAATCTTATAGAACGATTACGCCAATTTATTTGGTGAGAGCATTTGAAAACTCAATTTCAACTAAAGAGAAACAGAGAAAATCATCTGAATAGCCGGTAAAAAGCTTTCAATTAATACCTTAATAAGATTAGTTATGGATAAGAGGCAGAAGCTCAATCGGGGAATGTTATGGTGACAGATGCAAGTGAGGGCGCAGTGTTGTTCTGATGACGGCAAAACTATCCGGGACGAACAGGGCGGACATCCCCAATGGATGTGGGGGTATGGGTAAAAGGGCGGACTCTCAGATCAACAGACGAGGCGACTAAAACCACTTCCAACGCGGACGGCCCAGGCTGCGACTTTTCCAGGTTAAGCGACCGGCAAAACTGAAGCGCAGCGATTGAAGCGCGGCGGCTTCGGTTGCCAGGATGGTGAGGGGATAGATAAGCGCGAGAACAGGTGGGATGCCCAATTCCAGATAAGGTATCAGCCAGATTAGGATGGAAAGCCCGATACAAACAACCAGCTGGTCAAGCCGGACCAAGGGAGCTTGCCCGTAGATGGCCAGCCCAAGGATAACCAATGGCTCCCAGAACATGACTGCCAGCCAGAGAAACACAAATAAAAATCCCAACAAGTGAAAATCAAGAGCCGCGAAGAGATTTTTGGCAAAACCATTAAAAGGGGTACGGCTGTCAGGATACATCCGGCATTTGATCAGATCGGTGGCATGGATGACGCGCCAGCGCAGCCCGGTGGCTTTGATGCGCCGCGCCAGCAGCAAATCTTCCACGATGGATGTACCGGCAGCGGCGTGCCCGCCAATTTCCCGATAGGCTTCGCTTCGAAAGAGCATCATCTGCCCGACTGCGGTGGAAAGGGCCGGCAGCCGGAGCCGGTAGGCCACGCTTAGCGGTGTGAAGCAATAGACGGCCCATGAAAAAAAAGGAACCAGCAGGCGTTCGCCCCATGTATGCACTTCCTGTCGGGGAAATCCGGTCAACAGGTCGGCCTTTTCACCGATCAAAGCTGTCACACTGAGACGCAGCATGTCTGACCTATGAAAGGTATCGGCATCCGTAAAAAATAACAATTCCCCTTGAGCCTGCTGCGCCAGTTGGGCACAGGCCCAGCTTTTGCCGCCCTGGCCGGCGGGAGGCGGGCTGCCAATGAGAACCTTCAGCTTAGGTTGGGTGAGAGCAATTTGCTCCAGGATGGCAAGAGTATCGTCATTGGATTGATCATCCAAAGCGAGGACTTCAAAACAAGGATAATCCTGTGTTAAAAGGGAACGGATACAACCGGCAATATTCCCGGCTTCATTGCGGGCCGGGACAAGCAGGCTGACCTTTGGGAAAACAGACGGGGGGGCGTGCCGTCTGGCGCGGTGGAGGACCCAGGTGTTGCTAAATATTACCAGCAGGATGATGGCTTGAAAAACAATGAGGTGAAGGATTAGTGTGTGGGTGAAGTATTCTGCCATGTTAGACTGATCCTCTGCCCCGGCGCAAATGCTGCGCCCACCAGTGACGGAGGTGTGGCCGTTGGCTCAAGTCGCTGCGATGCGTCCAAACCAAGATGAGGATTTGACCCAGCAGGACCGACAGGAGCAACGGATCCGGCAGCCAGAACAGTAGCGCCAGCAGAATGCCGCCCAAAGCGAACATGACCGCCCAACCGGGTGGAGTGAAAAGGGCGATCCCAACCACAGCGGCCAACACTGCCGCCAGCGAAGCCTTCCAGATAGTTAACCCGATCCAGATGCCCAGGGCGGTGGAGAGGCCTTTACCACCCCGAAAGCCCAGAAAAGGGGAAAAGACATGCCCCAGAAGCGGCGCAATCGCGATAAAGAACATGGGCAGGCCTCGCACCCCCAGGTTGAAGTAAGCCAGTCCAACGGGAACGGCCGCTTTGCTGACATCCAGGATCAGGGCAAAAAGGCCTACCAGACGGTTGCCGGTTCTGAAGGCGTTAGCCGCGCCCGGGTTACCGTCGCCAAGCGTGCGTACATCCAGACCAACAAAGAGCTTCCCCAGCCAGACGGAAAATGGCAGCGCACCGCAAAGAAATGCAATGAGTATGAATAGAAACGGGATCATTTCACCCTGGCGTTCAAGAACTGATCGATAGCCACGGCTACTGACCGTCCGCAAGCAACCGCCTCAACTACACTGAGGCAATTCTTCAAAAATTCTTCCCCGACAAAAACACCAGGATGCCCGGCAATCTGCCAAGTTTGCGATTCGAGTGCTTCACGAGCGTTATTCTCCAGCCAGGCGGGATACGATCCAATGAAATCGCCAGGAAGTGACTCTGCAAGGTAAACAGCCACAAAATTCTCCAGAACGGTGCTGATGTCCAGATTTTTTCCTGCGATCTGGCCGCCGTTGAAGGTGATTCCGCTGGAAAACACCGCTAGCAGATCCCGTTCTACGGCCAATTTGAGAGCTGGATCGGAAGTGGATCTTGCCCACAATTTTCCGCCAGGCTGGTCTTCTGGCGCAAAGACAGTGACCAGTCGGCCGGCAAGCGCCAGGTAAAAAGCACAGCTTAATGCAGAGGGCCCTGCACCGATCACTGCCACCGCCGGATTGCCAGCAGGCCGGAGCGGTTTGAGCCAACCAGCCTGACCGGCTTCGGCACAAACCCAGTGTTGAAGTTCTGCGATCCGCACCGGTGCACCGGCGAATTCACGGCGGGTGCAGTTTCGCTGGCACAGCTGGTCAGCCGCACAGGTGATGCCACATGTTTCGCCAAAGGGATTCTTCGTGCGGATCAGGCGGGCGGCACCGGCATGGTTTTGGGTTTCCATGCGGCGCAAAAAGCCCGGGATATCGATGCCGGCGGGGCAGCTCTGCATGCACTCGGGCGCCTGGCAATCCTGGCAGGCTGCGGCGGCCAGATGGGCGTTTTGCAAGGTGATCGCATCCTCAAGATGGTATGCGGGTCGCCGGTAGGGAAGATCTACAAAATGGACGAACTGGCAAGGGAATTTGTGGGAATCGTACTCCGGCAGGTGCAGGTCACGCAGAACCACATTCGCCGCGCCCACCCCGGAGACCACGGTGGCCGGCGCGCCGGTGCCCATAACGGTGGAATCGCCACAGAAGTATAAATTCTTCCATTCGCTGCGGGCGTGCAGGCGTTTTAACATCTCCTGCCCGATCTGATTTTTCGGGCCTCCGACTGCACCGCCATTCTTTAACAGGAAGCGCTCAATGGTGGTGGGAGTGCCAATGATGAGCGTGCGGATGTGCTGGCGAAAACCCGGCAGGTGCTGCTCAATTTGAGTTAGCATGCGCTCCGCTTCGGCCTGTTTTTGCTCTTCATATTCCACCGAGTGATAGGCCGGGTCATCGGGGCGGGGCCACTTGCACAGGTTGGGGGCAATGGCCATCACCACGAGCTGGCTGGGCGGGCACAAGCTGGCGTCAACGAGGGAATTGATATAAAGAGTCAGGTCGGAGGAATCAATCACCTTTCGATTTTCAATGTAAATTTCCCAGGGATACGTGCCGGGCGGAACGGCTTCCCGGTCCACCACCATATAAAGGGTCATGCTGGGGTAGGTGGGCACCAACGCGCGGGCCCATTGTAACCGCCCGGGGGTAATATGCTGCGGGCGCACCAGCTTGGTATAGATATTCCATACCGTGGCATTGGCGATGATGCGCTCTGCCCTGATCTCCATCCCGCTTTGCAGACGCACGCCATAAGCTTTGCCATCTGCAATAAGGATCTCATCCACCAGTTGCCGGTAAAGGGTCTGGCCGCCATAGCGTTCGAAGGCTTTTTCCATCGTATTGGGCAGCATCTGCGCCCCACCGGCCGGGAAATAAACTCCGCCAACGTGATTATCGATGAACATGGTGGCTGCCATGACCGCCGGGGTTTCTTCAGCGTTGGTGTAGGAATAGGCTGAACACAATTTATCGAAGAAATTAAATATTTCTGGGGTGTGAAAATACTTTTTGAGCAGATCCATGGTACTGGTGGAGAGCAGCTTCTGCATCCGCAGGATGGTAAATGGACTACTCATCAGGCTGCGCAGGCCCTGGCGCGGGGAGAATTCAGAGGGCGGTGAAATGACCTCGTTCTTGATGACGATATTTTCATACATCTTGTAGAGATCGGCATAGAAATGCTGCAGACCATCTTTTTCTTCCGGGAATAAACGGAACAATTCGTCCAGAAAACGCGGGATGTCAGGCCAGAAGACGACTTCCTGCCCTTCGAAGGTCATACGGGCCAGGGTGGCATGCGCCACCATATCGATGGGTTCTTCCAACTCGTTCAGCACGAAGCGGAATGGCCGGAAGCCTTTTTCGCCAAAACCGTACAGCATGGCGGCACCAGCGTCAAAAACATGGTCCTCGCGTTTGAAGGAAGTGCAGGCACCGCCCGGCTTATTTTGCTGGTCGATCAATAAGATGGACAGGCCACGTTTGGCCAACAGGCTGGCAACGGTCAACCCGCCCAAGCCGGCACCCACCACGATGCCATCATAGCGGTCCTTAAGAATATCATCTGGCAGGATCATTTATTATTCCTCTCTGTCCAACTTTTCCAGGCTGCCACTTCCAGCGCCCGTTCCGACAGGAGTTGCCGCGCCTGGATGCGACCGGGTGCGGAAACGAAATATGTATCCAGGTCTTTGGCGAGGTTTTCCAGGTACTCTGGAGGCAGGACGCCCTTGCGAAGGGTGTCCTGCCAAAAGTTGGGGTAAGTGAAAGACCACAAGTGGTCGACATTGCAGACCACTTTCAGGCTGGCGGGGATGCCGCCGGCGGCTGCCAGATCCTGAGGCCGGTCGTGATAAAGGATCGCCTGGTAGATATTATTTTTCTGTTCTGCAGTCAGCGAGGGCTGAAAGGGATAGTCTGCCAGGATCTGCTGGGCAACCTGCTGGCCGAGGATGGCGTGGCGGGCTTTGGGCTGGAGGGCGTGCCCGGATAAACTGAGCCCAACGATACCGAGGCTTTCGGCGATCTCTAACTCGCTCATCTGGCTCCAGCCGGAGTCGTGCAGGATGAAGGCGATCTGAACAACCCTTTCGTCGACGGGTTCCGGCCCGGTCTGGATGAGCTCTTTGATAAAGGGCAGGCAGGTGACCACGTGGACATCGGTGCTGCGGGCGTGCAGATATGGCAGCACGACTTTGAAGAAATCCCGGTAAGCGGCATCGACTCTTTCCAAGTATCCATCATGCCAGGGGAGATAGATCAAGTAATGCAAATCCTCGGCAGCCAGGGAGGATTTTTCGGGGAGGCACAGTTCGACATCTGCCGGGATCCAGGCGACCTGGCCGGAGGGGATCGTAAATTGGACAAATGAAAAGGAAGGGGACGATTCCGAGAGTTGCATCGAGAGACCAGCCTTTATGCTTTGTTCTGCGCTCCGGGAGGGTGGATGGCGTGACGTTGGTAGGCGCGTGCCAACGCCTCGACGCAGAGACGGTCGAATTGGGTGCCTACACGGCTGAGCAGGTAATCCAGTGCGTCTTCAGCGGGTGAGGCTTTGCGATAAGGCCGGTCGGAGGTAAGGGCGTCAAAGACATCTGCCACGGCAACAATGCGGTTGTCGAGAGGGATCTGCCCACCCTTCAGCCCTTCGGGATAACCGCTGCCGTCCAGGCGTTCCTGGTGCCCGGCCAGAATGGGCAGTTCGGCGCGCAACATGCGAACCGGGCCCATGATCCTGGCACCGATGGTGGTGTGTTGTTTGACCAGATCAAACTCGGCCTCGGTCAACTCACTTGTCTTGGCCAGGATGGCATCCGGGATACCGATTTTGCCAACATCGTGCAGCAGACTGCCGATGCGGATGTGGTAGATCTGCTCAGGCGGGAGGCCCAACTCGCGTGCAATCGCAACCGAGTATTCGGATACCCGCCTGGAGTGGCCTTCGGTAGAAGGGTCTTTCGCATCGATGGCAGCGGTCAGCGACCTGACCACATCCAGAAACAACTCGTTGGCGTCGGTGTAAAGGCCGGCAATTTCCAGCACGGTAGCAGCCTGGTTCGCCAGAATTTGTAGCAGGCTGGCGTCATCATCGTTAAATGTTCCCTGGATCTTGTTAAGTGCTTCCAGACCACCCAGGACACGCTCCTGGGTTACGCCGCGCTCGCTGCCCAGATCAACTTTGCGTGAAGTCAGGGGCATTGCCAGGATGGAGCGAGTGACGAAACCGCTCTCGCGATCCATGTTCGTATAATGGCGTTTATCGCGGGCTGTATTGGCCACAAGTATGGTCTGGCCGCTGGCGATCACCTGACCGATAATGCCTTTGCCGGCCGGGACGCGCATCTGCTCCACCTGGATGCTGTCATCCATGTTACTGGCAATCACCAGTTCCAGATCGCCGGTGGCTTCGTCGACCAGAAAGAGCGAACAGGCCTCGGCTTGCAGGAATTCACGAGCCGAATCGATGATGACGCGCAGGATCTGATCACGATCCAGGCTGGTGCCGATCTGTCCAAGGATGGCGATGAGCGCTTCCAGGCGACGATTGTGCTGCCGGCTGGTTTCCAGCTGGACGGAACGATCGATCTCAGCGGCCATGCGGTCTGCCAGCAATTGCGCCAGCCCGGAGTCGGGTTGCGTGACATCGAAGAGATGAACCACCCCGACCGGCTGATTCCCGCTCAAGAGCGGTAGCGAAAGCAGTGTATGAAACCGACGCCTCGTCAGCCCTTCCGAATGAAAAGGATGGCGCTGGCGCAAGGCTTGGCCGGCCAGGCTGCGAGCCAGCGCAAGGCGTACTCCGAATGGCCGGCTATCGCCGGCTTTAAAGATCAGGGTTTGCGCGGTCTCGTCGAGCAAATAGAGCGCCCCCGCCTTGGCTGCGCTGACTTCCACGAGCAGAGCCAAGGTCTGCTCCAGCAAATCATTTAGATCGGATATAGAGGCGATATGATTGGCGCGCTCGAGCAGGGGAATGAGTGAGAGGTCATCCATATTTAAAAAATATTACCACCAAGAACACGAATTTGCACGAAGAAAAATGACATGGCTAACTTCTCATCCCAACGGGTTAGCATGCTTCACCAATGGATGATCGGCATTTAATTGCAATAAATCCCATAAATTTCCGTATAGATCTTCGAAAACGGCGACCAGTCCATAGGTCGCTTCTTTGGGAGGCCGAACGAATTTAATCCCCAGAGAGACCATTTCGTTGTAGTCTCTCCAAAAATCATCCGTATTGAGGAAAAGAAAAACTCTCCCGCCTGTCTGGTTGCCAATAAAGGGTTGTTGTTCCGGTTTGGAGGCCCGGGCCAAGAGTAGAGTGGTGCCGGCAGAACCAGGTGGAGCAACCACCACCCAGCGTTTATCCTGCTCGGGCTGGTAGGTATCCTCCACCAAGGTGAAATGGAGCTTTTGGGTAAAAAAGGCGATGGCTTCATCGTAGTCTTTTACGACCAGGGCGATATGGACGACGGATTGTTTCATAATTGAATGACATTCCTTTGCTGGGATTTACTCTGCTTACCCTGCAAGCATGGGAGCGGCGAAAATCTTTACTACCTGCTATAGGCGAATTTCACTGATTTGTGCAAACAAAGATTGCGGAGAAAATCCTTTTTGTTCGACATAATTGGTTAGATATTTTCGAGCGATATTATCTTTCTCCCTACGTGTCCAATCCGCGTTGAGAATCTGCGGACGCTCGATCAGCACATATTGCAATTCGGGGGCGACAACGTGAATCTCAACACCACAAAATTCCACCGGTTCTGAACTTAACCATTCCCTGGGAAACCAGAGGCTACCTTTGAGCCCATTATGAGTCCAGCTGGCTTTCTCTGACAATTCAACGTGCCCCAGTTGGATCTTTCCAGAATCCTGCGCTGCTTTCAAATCACCATTTTCCAACAAGGTGGTTTGCCAACCGTCATTTTCGAACAACTGTACGAAATCAGGAAGTAGACGATGCAGGTTTAGCGTCAGATAGTCAATGTCATTATGCGGCCGAAGGATGTGATTTTTATAAATATCGACCGTGTAGCCACCCCAGATCCAGGATAAAGTGTTGAGGATTTTAGAATACGTTTCCACCAAAGCCATTGAGTGGAGATGCTGGTTATTTTTGTTTGAAGGCATATTTAATTTATGCACCGTCCCGAAGGGTTGCGCTGCGCGACACAGTTACTCGAATAAACCTTCGGGACGGGATTGGTATGGGCTTTACGTAGGTTGAATCAGGCCACGGCAGGTTTCTTTACGATCAATTTGTTGTAGAGCCAGGAAAGGGTGAAGGCCAGGGCCAGGCCGAAGAGCATATCGGCGATATAGTGCTGTTTGATGAAGAGCGTGGAAGCCACGATCAGGGCGGTCCAGATGCTCAAAATGATCCCGAGGGTCTTGTTGACCTTGATCCAGTGCAGTGCCAGGATGGTGGAGAGGGATGTGTGCAGGCTGGGGAAATCATTGAACTGGTTATCGCCGGCATAGACATTCATGACGGCTTTGGAGAACACATCCGTGGCAGTGAGAACCGGGCGGACGACTTCGCTCTGCAGGAAGTAGTAGAAGCCATAGCTGATGAACCAGACCGTGATCATGGCCAGGCAGGCGGATTGGAAATATTTGGTGCGCAGAAACAAGAACAGGAGCAGCGTGGCGTAGATGTAGGGCTGCAGCGAATTGTACGGAATGACGAAGACCGGTACGACCGGGATGGCCGAATCGAGGATGGTGTGCAGGTTGAGCACGGCCGGGCCGTGGTTGAGCAGGTCGTAGATCTGGCTGGTGAAATAGACGCCCACTGCCAGCAGCAGGCTGAAGATGGCATTCTTCCAACCGGTGTAAAAAATCCCCTGACCGAAGATGCGCTGTAACGTTTTTTTCATTGGTTCTCCTCTGATCTACAAAGATTTTTTGCTGAGTTTGACCGGTCGAAGACAAGCTTCACAAATCATATTAACACGACCGCAAAGAAAAGGATAGGCTTTTGATTTGGGAAGATGATTAATCCTTTGAAATCCCTTCGACCGACAGAACGCCTCCGTCGCGGCTGTTTATAAAAAAAGTATAGCTATCTCCATCTTTCAAGGAACTGGCGAGTTGTTGATCGATCTCAAATTGCTGTTCACCGATATGGATAAAACTATTAGTGAAGTTCGCTTGTTCAATCCGAACCGGACCGGTCACTTTTTCGACGGGAAATCTGGAAAAGTCAATCTTACGAGTGTTATACGCATTGCGAAGACCATAGTACCCCAATCCGGCGCAGATCAGCATGAATATGATGGTCGTGATGGCATCCGAGCCAAGCTTTTTGAAAAATATGATATTTACCAGGAGAAGAATGAAGGCCAGGGCAGCCGTAGGCACACCCAATCTGAGGCCATCATTGGTGTTTTCCTGATATTCGCTGGTGATTTTCTGTTTTTGTTTTGCGGAAAATTCTCCGTTCCGGTTGGCGGCCAGATCGGATTCGTCGAAATCAAAAAAGTCTTGTAAAGCGTGTTCATTCATACGAATGTTCCTTCGTTGTTCAACTGACCTTCGACTGCCCTCAGGATGAGCCCTTTAACTACGGGCCGAAAAAAGAACGTTCGACCCTCTGCTTTAGGCGTAGTCAGACAGATATCAAGATTTTTTCGGCCTTTGCAAGAATGTGTGCATGAAAAGATGCCATCCCGAAGGGTGAACAATTGCCGTAAAATAAACGGCGGTAGCCGTTACTACTTGATGAATTTTACAACGAACTAGCGGAATTGGCGGGCATTTTTTGGGGGGCCAGACAAGGAAGTGATGTTGTATATATGCCATGTTTCACCATCCCGGTGGTAGAAGATTTCGCTCAACTGGCATACCAGGCGCTGGAGTAACCAACAGAAATGTTATGAAAGCGTTGTTATCCTGGCTGGATTGTAGTGTAAAATGATGGAGAAACTCCGTCCTCTCCATCGAGTTGACACCGCCATGTTGCAATCTGAACGTCTAAACCAAATCATTGACCGAGTGCTCCAGATCGTGGTGCTGGCATACCAGGGAGTTGCGCTGCTGGCCCTGGTGGTGATCCCGTTCCTGGCCATCTCGTGGTTGCGGACACCCTTCCTGGGGGCCTTCGTCGAGCAGACCATGGTATTCAACGGCGTCGGACAGAACAGTCCTCAGCCGGCCTGGAGCCTGTTCCAGGATAACTCGTTGGTGCTTAAATATCAACTGGTAAAAGTCAACGCGGCGGATGTGCAGAGCGAGGCGCAGATCCGGGTAGCTTTGCAAAGCAGCCTGCCCGGGCAAACGGTGCCGGTGGTGGTGCGTCGCATCGCGGATGGTCAGGAGCAAACCCTCAGCGTAACCCTGCAATCTTTCCCGGCTTCGGCCAGGACGATTTATTTCGTCATCCCTTATATCGTCGGCGTACTCTTCCTGGGGATCAGCCTGTGGATCTTCGGAATGCGGCGGAGCGAGTCGGCCGGACGGGCCTTTGCGGTGTTCGCCACTTCGGTGGCAATCGCCAGCGCCGGACTATTCGACCTGTATACCACGCACCGGTTATCGCTGTTGTGGACGCTGGCGCTGGCGCTCGCGGGCGGTGCGATGGTGGACATGGGGCTGGTCTTTCCACAGGAAGCCGGCTGGGTCAAGGAACGCCCGTACCTGCGCGGGATCGGGTATGTTATCGGCCTGGTGTTGTTCATCCTGGCGGCCATCAATCTTTACAACTTCCAGAATCCAACTGCTTATATCCTTAACTGGCGAACTATCTATATTCTGGCTGCCCTGGCGGTGTTGTTTTTTGCCGGCATGTTGCTTTACCGCTGGATTGCGGCCCGGTCACCGGTAGTGCGCCAGCAGGCGGGAGCGATCCTTTTGGGGATGCTGGTGGCCTTCGGTCCGCTGGCGGCCTGGTTCCTGGTGACAGCCGTCCTGCCACAGCATGTGCCGGCCGGGTTGCACTGGTTGACCGACCTGTTCTCGCTCAATTTCCCACCCTATCTCCTGCTGCTGACCGTGCTGTTCCCGCTGGTAATGGGTTACAGCATTCTGCGACACCGCATGGTGCGGACGGACCTTTTGTTCCGCCAGGCCGTACTGTATGCAGTGCTAACGGTGCTGGCCTTGGGCGGATACGCCCTGCTGGTAAGCGGACTGACGCTGATCTTTGGCCAGGCCTTTCAGGTGACCAACCCGCTCTTTATTGGTCTGCTGGTATTCATCCTGGCCCTGGCGCTGAACCCGGTGCGCAACCGCCTGCAGCGCTACGTGGATAATGTTTTCTTCCGGGGTGTGCAGGGCTATGAACAACGCGTGCATGCTTTCAGCCGGGCATTGACCAACACGGTGGATCTGGCGGTGATCGTCAAGACCCTGCGCGAGCATATTGCCAGCAGCCTGCTGCCGGCACAATTACACGTTTACATCTTTGACCTGATCAACGACCAGTATGCTGCAACGGCGGGCGAGGATGGACGCCCCACCAGCGATATTCATTTTAACCTTGATAGCCCGCTGGTCAAATTGCTGCAAAGCTCCAGCATACCGGTTTCCCTGGACGATGGGGCCCTGCCCGTGGAACTCAAACCGGAACAGACCCGCCTGGCCCTGTTAAATACGCTTCTGTTTGTGCCGCTGCCGGGGAGCGAACATCCGATTGGCTGGCTGGCTTTGGGACCGCGCCGCTCGGGGGAAATGTTCAGTTCACGCGACCTGGGCTTCCTTGAACAGATCAGCAATGCCGCAGCCGTTGCGGTGGAACGCGCCCAGGTGATCGACCGGCTGGAACGACGGGTGCGCGAGATGAACATCCTTGCGCGCGTGGCCCAGGGCGTCAACGTGACTGTGGCCTTCGATGACATCATGGAATTGATCTACGCCCAGACCGACCAGGTGCTGCCTGTGGATGATTTCCACATCACACTCTACAATAAAGATAATAATTATTGCTATTTTGCTTTTTGCGTTGAAAAAGATGACCGGATCAATGCGCGCGAAAACCTGCCCATGCCGCCGGATACCGGGCTCAGCCCGGAGGTCATTCGCTCACGGCGTGGCATCCTGACACAGGACTACACACGCGAATGTCAGGCCCGCGGCGTTAAAGTGTATTCGGATGGTGTTTATGGTTGGACAGGTGTGCCGCTCAATACCGGCGCGGAGACGATCGGTTCGCTCTCGGTAGGCAGCCGGGATGCCAGTGTGGTCTATACGCCGGCGCAACAATCGCTGCTGCAGTCTATTGCCGAACAGGCGGCCGGCGCCATCATTAAGGCCCGGCTCTTCCAGGAAACGGAACGGCGCGCACACCAGCTATCCATCCTGAACGATATCACCCGGCAGTTGACTGGCACCCTCGAGACGGAGCCGCTGCTCCAGAATATCCTCGACAGCGCCGTCAGCATCCTGAACTGCGAAGCCGGCAGTCTCTTCCTGGTGGATGAAACCACCGACGACCTGGTTTTCAAAGCGACTGCCGGCCCGGTGGCCCAAAACCTGGCCGGACAGCACCTGGCCGCCGGCACGGGAATTGTGGGTGAAGCGGTCCAGACCGGAAGGGCGGTCCTCAGCAATAATGTCCAACAGGCTTCGGTCTGGTTCGCTTCGACGGATAAAACGACCGGTTTTGTCACGCGCTCTATCCTGGCTGTGCCGATGCAGGTGAAGGAAAGCGTTATTGGCGTGCTGGAGGTCATTAACCGCAAAGACGGCCTGCCTTTCGTGGAAGATGACCAGAACCTGCTCTCCGCATTTGGCGGGCAGGCGGCTGTCGCAATCGATAACGCCCGCTTGTATACCCTGACCGACCAGGAATTGAGCGCTCGCGTGGAAGAACTTTCGGTCATGCAGCGCATCGACCGGGAACTGAACGCCAGCCTGGATGTAGGCCGTGCCATGCGGCTGACGTTGGAATGGGCCATGCGCCAGTCGAACGCCGAGGCAGGACTGATCGGCATTCTGGAGAAAAAAGGCATGCATTTGATGGCCCAACAGGGCTACGAAGAAATCGAGCAGACGTATAAAGAAGCGCTGATGCCGTTGGAACAACTGGCAATGCGCACAGCGGTCGAGACCGGCCAGCCCCAGCGGATAGCCCTGGATGAAAAGGCACCCGGTTTGTTGGCCGGCGCGCATACCCAGACTGTTGTACCCATCCGGCGGGAAGCCACCGTGATCGGATTAATCGTGATGGAGAGCCGCCTGGCGGAAGCGCAACCCGCCGAAACGTTAACATTCCTGACCCGCTTAAGCGACCATGCTGCCATTGCTATTGCCAATGCGCAGCTTTACCAGGAAGTGCAGGCTGCCAATGACGCAAAAAGCGAATTTGTCTCATTTGTGGCGCATGAGCTGAAGAACCCGATGACCTCCATCAAGGGTTACACCGAACTGCTGGCGAAGGGGGCGGTCGGTTCCATCACCGACATGCAGGCGAACTTTTTGGCGACCATTCACTCGAACGTGGAACGCATGTCGACCCTGGTCTCCGATCTGAACGATAACTCCAAGATCGAGGCGGGACGCCTGCGCCTGGATTTCAAGGCCATCGAACTGGCCGGGGTGGTGGACGAGGTGATGCGCTCGACCAAACGCCAACTTGAAGATAAAAAGCAGACCACCAATCTGGCTATTCCGACCAAACTGCCCAAGATCTGGGCAGACCCGACCCGCCTGGCACAAATCATCGTCAACCTGGTCAGCAATGCCAATAAATACACACCCGAAAGCGGAATTATCACCATAGGCGCCGAGAAGTCCGGAAATCAATGGGACCCGGCCGGCGCGGCGATGGTGGTGCACATCTGGGTAAAGGATAACGGGATCGGCATCAGCCTGGAGGACCAGAAGAAGATCTTCCAGAAGTTCTTCCGCTCGGAAGACTCAAAAGCGCGCGAGTCTCCCGGCACCGGCTTGGGGTTGAATATCACCCGGAGCCTGATCGAGATGATGGGCGGGCGCGTCTGGTTCGAATTTGAATTCCGCCAGGGGACAACCTTCCACTTCACCGTCCCGGTGGCAGAAGGATAAGTATGGCTCTTCTCGCGGCAGTTGGAAAAGCAAGTGCTCTGGATGGACGTGAAGCTGGTTTGCAAGCCACCCACTATGCGCTGAATAATCTGGGCGCCGTCGCGCCGATCCTTGGCATCGTGATCTCTTCCTACCAGTTTGACGCCCAACAGGTAATCAACGGGATCGCCGGCCTGATCGGCAACACACCGGTGATCGGGTTTAGTACGCCGGCCGGATTGACATCGGATGGACTGCAGGCTCATTCTGTCGTGCTGGCTTTGATCGGCGCAACAGATGCGCGGGCGGATATCACCTGGTTGGCCGGCTATACCCAGGGCAGCCGGGAAGTTTCCCAGCAACTGGCAGAACTGTTGAAACGGAAACCCCAGCAACCCGCCCTGCTCTTCGCAGATGGTTTCAACGCGGATGCTGAACAATTCTGCGCCAGCCTGACGGCCGGGACGAACCTGACGGGCGCACTCTCCAGCGGCGACATGAATGCCGGAAATGCTTACCAGATCGGCGGAGCGCAGTTCGGGGCGGGCGGGCTGGCACTGGCACGCCTGGAAGGGAATATCCGGGTGGGGGTTGGATACGGAGCGGGTTGGCAGCCGGTGGGCTCGCATTTCCGGGTCACGCGCAGTCGGGGTTTCTGGGTGCGCACTCTGGACGGGCGCCCGGCCTCCGAGACGTATGCGCACCTGTTTGGGTACCCGGCGCGCGATTGGGCCTTCCCGCCGCTCAACCACCTGGCGCGGCTGTATCCGCTCGGATTGGAACAACTGGATAAAAGCCTGCTGCTGCGCTCGCCGATGCGGGTGGAGGCGGACGGATCGTTCCGGATGAACGCGGCTGTTGGCGATGGAACGGAGGCTTACCTGATGGTGGGCAGCCTGTCGGCCTGCCAGCAAGCTGCCACTACCGCAACCACTCAGGCTCTGGCAGCTTTGGATGGAGCGCGCCCGGTGCTGGCGCTGGTGCTGGCTGATGTGGCCTGGCAGATGCTGTTCGAGGCACAGGTGGGGGCGGATGTAGCGGCGGTGCAGGCCGCGCTCGGAGCGAATATTCCGCTGGCCGGAGGCTATACACTGGGGCAGATCATCCCGCGCAAAGAAGCCTCACCGCAATTCCTGAACCAGCATATGGTCGTGGTCGTATTTGGGGAAGCGAAGGAAGAAAAATAGAGTTTACCGCCCTGCACTTTATCGACCAGCCCATCGAAGCTTACTTTGTGAAAAGCCCGGTCAGGCCGAAAGCGCCACCCTGCCCGGATGGATTTACCTGGGATGGGCATGCTTATCGCGTCACAGATAGAATCTCTGAATGGGTCGATTTTACCAGGCGCGGCAGGATGGCGCGCAACATGCAACCGGCGCATGCCGCGTTGGCGGCGGAACGTGGATCGCTTGGGGTGGGACGGTTCTACTTCCGGGTGCGGGTGGATACGGGCCAGATCTTCGACCTGTATTATGACCGCGCCATCAAGGATGTGGATGACCGCCTGGGACACTGGTTCCTGTACCGCGAATTATCTGAGAACCCAAAACCCTAACCCGGACGGCTGGAAAAGAATAGATTTCACCACTAACGACACAAAGGATCACAAGAAAAAACCGAAGGTTTTTCCTTCGTGGCAATTAGTGCCCTTTGTGGTGGACAATCTTTGCAAAAAAACAAGAATATCATTTGTATGCAGCCATTATGAAAGAGATACAGGCTAAAACCCTGCTGGTGCGCGTGAAAGGGTCTGAGGATTGGTTCGGGCTTTATTACAACATGAACCTGTACCGCGGCTGCCAGCACCAGTGCATCTACTGCGACTCGCGTTCGGAATGCTACCAGATAGAAGATTTCGAGCATGACGTGCTGGTCAAAGCCAACGCGACCGAGTTACTGCGGCGGGAACTGGCGGGAAAACGCGTCGTCGGCACGATCGGAACCGGTTCTATGAATGATCCGTATATGCCGCTGGAGGCAGAAGTGAGACTGACCGGGCGGGCTCTGGAAGCCATCGCCGAAGCCGGCTTCCCGGTGCATATCATCACTAAATCGGATCTGGTGCTGCGGGATATCGACCTGCTGGAAGAAATAAGCCACAAAAGCTATGCCGCCGTGACCTTCACCATCACCACCGCCGAGGATGCCTTGAGCAAGCGGCTCGAGCCGGGCGCGCCGGTCTCCGCGCGGCGTTTGGAGGCGCTGCAGACGCTCAGGCAAAGGGGCATCCTGGCGGGCGTGGCCATGATGCCGGTGCTCCCGTTCATCGAGGACACGGAAGAGAATATCAACACCATCCTGCGCCTGGCACAGGCGGCCGGGGCAAAGTACATCCTACCGGCTTTTGGCATGACGCTGCGCGATCGGCAGCGTGACTATTACTACGCCAAACTGGACCGGCTCTTCCCTGGAATGCGCCCGCGCTACGAACAGGCTTTCGGCGAGCGCTATTCCGCACCGGCCCGGAATGCCCGTCACTTGGGGGAGATCTTCGCAGAAATGTGCCAGGAACTCGGGATGGTGACGAAGATGCCGACTTTTGCGCCCCGAAAACGCATCCAGAAAGAGCAGACCCAGCCAGCTTTGTTCTGAAAGAATTTATTCGTTCTGCAGCGACAGGCCGAAGTGATAAAATGAGGCAGGTGGGATCGCCCCCACCAAAAAGGAGAGAGATTATGAAACGCACCTTTATCCTCTTCGCTGTCGTTTTCGCCATACTGGGCCTGAGCGCCTGTACACGCTCGGCGCTCGGAGCACCGACCCCCCAAGCCACCCCCATGCTCCTATCCACCCCGACCGTCGCAGCGGCGACCCTGCCACCAACGGCGTCTGCCGCGCCGGTCGTGGCAAACGCAACCCCGACCCTCAACCTGCCAGCGGTTACAGCCGTTCCGGTTGGTTCCACCGCGGTCCCTGGAGCTGCGATATCCACGGCGGCCCCGGGCGTGATCCAGCCGGGCCTGCCCTCCGGGCCGTATGGTGTGATCCTGGTGGCCGCGGGCGACGCGCTGAATGTCCGTTCGGCGGCAGGTACGAGCGGTTCCATCATCGGCACATTTGCTGCCACTGCCAACAACGTGATGCGGACCGGGCCGAGCATAACCGTAAACAACACCCTGTGGGTGCAGGTGATCGCCCCAAGCAGCGGTACCGGCTGGGTCGACGCGGCGTACCTGACCGAATACGTGGCCCCGGCCACTTTCTGCGCGGACGGGCGCGTCAATACCCTGCTTAACAATTTTGGGAATGCCGTCAAGAGTTCCAACGGCGGGGCTTTGGACCCGCTGGTCAGCCCCTTCCATGGCATGGTGGTGCGCCTGTGGCGGAACGGCAATGCGGTTGTTTTCGACCAGGCACACGCCCAGTGGATCTTCACCAGTACATTTATACACAACTGGGGCGCGGCGCCGGGCAGCGGGCTGGATACAGTCGGGTCGATCCATGCGGAGGTGGTGCCAAAATGGCTGGATGTATTCAATGCCCCGACGCCCGGGTATACCCTGAGCTGCAATTCCCCCCAGACTGGCGGCGCCAGTTACGATACTTCCTGGCCGAAACCCTATGCCAATATCAACTTCTATTCAATCTATAAGCCTGGCCCGGCCGGCAGCGAAAACTCCTGGCGAACCCTGCTGGTGGGGGTGGAGTATGTGAATAACCAGCCCTATCTCTTCAGCGTGACGCAGCTGCAGTGGGAGCCGTAATGGAGAGGGCAGTAATTTGTAAAGCATAAAGCGTAATTCGTAATCAGTGAAAAGTGCAGCCCCGTTTCTTCATTAGGAAACGGGGCTTTGCTATTTTGTTGTATAATATATATGCTATTGATAATACTTGCAATAAGGAGTATTCGCTTGTCCTGCATACCTAAACATACCCAAACCCTGCGGGCGCGGGGTTACCGGATGACACCCCAGCGCCTGTCGATTCTGCAAGCCCTACACGATAGTGGACATCTCTCGCCCGGACAGGTTTACGAGCGCACACGCGTTACCGGCATGACAGAGACAACCGTCTATCGCACGCTGGAATTCCTGGCCGAGAACGGAGTGGTTCATCCCACCCAGAACAGCAGCGGCCACCTTACCTATGAACTGGCCGGGCACGACCACCACCACCTGGTGTGCCGGTCTTGCGGCGCGCAACTGGACCTTGCGCCGGATTCACTCCAGGATGCAATCTCCGAACTCGAACGCCGGACCGGTTACCAGATCGAAGCCGGCCACATGACATTTTTTGGGTTGTGCCCGAAATGTGCGCCAAAATCATAGGAGGAATCATGTCGCAAATCAAAACATTCCTCAAGCCATTAACCCGGGGAACAACGCGCAACCTGCTGCTCTATTATGGCATTTTCGCTGCCTGGCTGTTCACTACCGCCATGCACATCCCGGACGGCTATCTCAGCCCGGTGACTTCGGTTATTATGTTTCTCATTATCCTGCCATTTTGGGTTATGGGAGTCAGGAAGTTGCGCGAGAAGATGACCGCCAGGAATGTGCCATTGATCGCCCTGATCGCGGCTTTCTCCTTCATCATCATGATGTTCAACGTGCCAATACCCGGCGGTACGACTGCCCACGCAGTCGGGGGGGCGCTGGCGGCAATCATCCTGGGGCCTGAAATCGCGACCATGGCGATATCGATCGCGCTGGTCATCCAGGCCTTTTTCTTTGGGGATGGCGGCATCCTGGCGCTGGGTGCGAATTGTTTCAACATGGCGGTGGTGCTGCCGTATGTCAGCTATGCCATCTACCAGGCCATCTCGAAAAATCAGCCGGTAACCTCCAAACGACGCATCGTCGGGGCTGCCGTCGGGGGCTGGACCGGACTGACCACGGCGGCTTTCTTTGCTGGTTTTGAATTTGGCATCCAGCCTTTATTATTTCATACGGCCAATGGCACTCCGCTTTATGCGCCTTACCCTCTCTCCGTTTCCATCCCGGCCATGGTGTTTGCGCATGCTTTGGTTGCCTCACCCGTGGAGGCCCTGGTGACTGCCCTGGTGGTTGCCTATTTAGTGCGTACCAACCAATCTGCCCTGGAATTTGTAAAGAAGCCCGAAATTTCACCCGAATTAAGTGGGTTTGCAAAATGGCGTTTCCTGTGGGTCGTGCTGGCGGTCATGATCGTTCTGGTGCCGATTGGCCTGCTGGCGCCCGGCACTGCCTGGGGCGAATGGGGTGCACAGGAACTGACCAGCCGGGGGCTGGCCTTTGTTCCTCAAGGGATGGCCAAACTATCCGGACTGTGGTCTGCTCCGCTATCGGGCTACAATCTGCCTGCCTTGAAAAATCCAAACCTCGGTTACATCCTGTCGGGAATCGTTGGAACGATCGTGATCGGAATTTTAGTCTGGTTATTCACGTCGCTGGTTACGGTGCGCAAGCCGGAACCCGGCAAGTCAGAAACCAATTGAGTACAACTTTTCGTTCCGCGCATCCCGCCAGCCGCAGCAGTTTCGTCGAGCGGACACTGCTGGATATCAATCACGCCCTGGAGCAATCCGTCTTTGCCGAGCGTATCGCCCGGGGAGCGGGACTGCTGCAGGAACTTGACCCGCGCCTGAAAATCCTGTCGGCAGTACTGTTACTGCTGGCGGTGAGCCTTTCGCACAGCCTGTTGGTTATTCTTATATTGTATTTTCTGGCACTCGTTCTGGCCTTTTTTTCCAAAATCCCGCTGGGGTTCTTCATCAAGCGGGTCTGGCTGTTGATTCCGTTCTTCACAGGCGTGGTGGCCCTGCCAGCCCTGTTCATCACACCCGGGCCGGTACTGGCGCACCTGCCGCTTGGGCTGGTCATCACCCAAACAGGATTTACCACGGCCCTGTTCCTGCTCCTGCGGGTTGGCACATCGGTCTCGGTGGCGGTGCTGCTGATGCTGACCACACCCTGGAACAGTGTGCTCAAAGCCCTGGGGGTTTTGCGCGTCCCGGCGGTCATCATCTTGATCCTGGGGATGACCTACCGGTATATCCACTTATTGCTGCATCTCACCAACGATATGTTCCTGTCGCGGAAAAGCCGGCTGCTGCGGCGGATGAATGGGCCGGAGGAACGGCGGATGATCGCTGCCACTTCCGGCACTTTGCTGAACAAATCCCTGCAGGTGAGCAGCGAGGTGTACCTGGCCATGCAGAGCCGCGGCTTTCGTAACTACCCTCGCACGCTGGATACCTTTAAGATGCGCAGGATCGACTGGTTGGCGGGAGCGCTGGTGGTCATTACTGCCGCCGCGGCGATCTGGATGGGAAGATAAGAGGGTTGAGGACGTTTTTATGGAAATAAAGCCTGTTTTTGAAGTGAATGGACTCTGTTACGATTACGACAACCAGATCCCGGCACTGGATAACGTCAGCCTGACGGTTCGGCCGGGGGAACGGCTGGCCATCCTGGGCTCGAACGGCTGCGGGAAGAGCACGCTGCTCAAAATCCTGGATGGGTTGTACTTTCCCTGCCAGGGTTCGGTTCTGGCATTCGGGAGCCCATTGACTGAAGAGGCCTTTTTGGAAGATGCTTTCAATTTTGAATTCCGCCGGCGGGTCAGCCTGGTGTTCCAGGACAGCGACGTGCAGCTTTTCATGCCATCCGTCTGGGATGAACTGGCCTTTGCACCGCTCCAACTGGGGGTGGAGCAGGAAGAAGTGAAGCGCCTGGTCGAAGCGGCGCTGCACGATCTGCAGATCGAAAAACTGCGCGAGCGTGCCCCACACCAACTATCCGGGGGGGAGAAGAAACGTGTGGCGCTGGCTTCAGTGCTGGGACTTTCCCCGCAGGTCTGGCTATTGGATGAGCCATCCGCCGGGCTGGACCCGCGCAGCGTGGCATGGCTGCTCGATTTTATAGACCAACAGGGACGGGCCGGCAAAACGGTCATCACTGCCACGCACGATCTGGGCATTCTGGAAACGATCGCCGAACGCGTAATTGTGCTGGGTGAGGAACACCAGGTGGTGGCAGAAGGGACCCCGCAGCAGATCCTGGCCGATAAAGGCTTGCTGATATCCAGCTGCCTGATGCGGGCCTAATAATTAAGTTTTTTCCCCAACCGTAAATGTGAAGAATGGCACCGGGCTTTTCTGTGAGCGGATGGACAGTCCGGAGGCCTTAAAAATACCCCGCACCTGGGCGCGCGAGATGGGATTGCCATGGGCTGCCAGGTTCATGTCTGCCAGGATAAATAATCCGCCCACACGTAGAACTCGTACTGCCTCGCTCACGCCTTTTGCCTGGTTGCTCCAGTGGTGGAAAGAGGTGGTGCTGGTGGCGAGGTCGACCGAAGCATTCTCAAGGGGCAATTGTTCAGCCGGTGCCTGGTAGATCCTGGCAAATTCAGTTCGTTCACACGCCTGGGAAACCATGCCTTCGGCCACATCAACTCCCGCCAGAGAGGCCGAGGGCCAGCGGGCATGCATCCGGCGTAACAGCCGGCCGGTACCGCAGCCAATGTCAAGTATATTTGAGGGAACGAAATTGGCAGGAATGAGCGATAGTACTTTGCGGTGTACGCGGTCGAAAATAATCCATTGCATGAAAGAACGTTCATACGTCTCGGACCAGGTGTTAAAATGCTGGAGTCCATTGATGTCGTTGGGATCGGCCATAATTTGCCTCAAGCTTTCAATATGCGAAGGATCGTCGCAGGCGACGGAAGGAAATTGGCGGATGAAGATCGTGCGGGCTGTATGAACATGCCCTGGGTGAACTGAGTAATGGCCAGTCCCTGGATGGCGGCTATGAAGGTCATGGCCAGTTCCTGCGGGTCGCCCTGAACTACCTTGCCGGCAGCCTGGCCCACTTCAATCAGCCTGACCAGGTGCGTGTTAATCTGCTGCCCAAAACTCGCCAATAGTTTGCCAACTTCGGGCGGGGTATCCTGATTGACCAGGGATTGGGTCAAAACCAACATATATTCCGGGTGGATGATCAGGCCTTCGAGCATGCGGCCTGTGATGAGGGTCAGGCGTTCCATCGGGTCTGTGTCGACGACCGCCAGATCGTCGAAAGCCGCCAGGGCGCCGGTCATGGCACGTTCGACCACGGCAGTGAAGACATCTTCCTTGCAAAGGAAATAGTGGTGGATCAGACCCTGGCTGATATCCGCTTGGGCAGCGATATCGGCGATCTTGGCGGCCTTCAGGCCCTTGTAGGCAAATACCTTGAGGGCGGCGTGAAGGATCTGGTCCCGGCGTTCATCCCGGATTTTTTGGTTGGACTGGCTGGTTCTGGGAGACATCTAGCCCTTTCTATTGGTTGAATGACAATTCAACCAATAATACCATTATTGCAATGCCCCTGTCAAGAAGAAAAGATGTAGCCTGATGCACCCTTGGGTAAAATCACATTTATCCTGGTGGTCTCGCGCCTCATCCCCCTTCGGGGCACTTTCCCCTGTCCCCCTTTACCCTTTGGGCATGCTTCTCCCCCGTCCCAAGGGGCGGGTTGGGGGAAACGACCACGTATAAGTGGGGTGTCACACGCCCTTGACAGGCGGCTTTTTCTGCGGATAATAACAAGCAACAGGCGAGCCTATTATTAAAAGCGAAGACAGAGGAAAGTAGGTCTGCGGAAACCGACAGGGAGATGCGGGCATGGACTGAGACCCGTACCCGGCGGAAACCGGCCGAAGTTCCCTCTCGAGCTGCGCGGGTGAAAATGTTTCATGTGCCAGGTATTCCCGTATCAGATGATACTAAAATACTGAAACGCGTGACACATTCAGTAGTCCGGGCCGCAATCCCAGCGTTACGAGGGAAGAGATTAGAGAGAAGAGAATAGAGAACAGTGCACTGATCTCTTTTTATCGGCTCTTTGCTCTCCAGAGAGAGCTGTGCGAGCGGCTAAACTGGGTGGTACCACGGGAATCCCCTCCCGTCCCTTTGTTGGACGGGAGTTTTGTTTATAAATCAGAGAGGAGAGAATAAAGAATAGTGAGGAGGAATTTGCCTGACACAAAAAACTGCTCATTGCTCTCTATTCTCTGTTTACTCAAACTGGAGGTAGCATGCTGGATCAATTGAAGATCGTTGAAGAGGAAAGCCTCAAAACACTCGAGCCGGTGCAGGATGAGGCTGCGTTGGAAGCCTGGCGCGTGGCGCACCTGGGCCGCAGTTCAGGATTGATGCAGGTCTTTAGCAAGTTTGGGCAGCTCTCGAAAGAAGAAAAGCCTGTGGTCGGCCAGCGCGCCAATGAGGTAAAAAGAACGCTGGAAGCCGCCTTCGAGGCGAAGTCTGAAGGGCTACGGTTGGCAGCGTTGAAGCGTTCGCTCGAACAGGAGCAGCTTGACGTGACCCTGCCGGGTCGACGACTGCCGCTGGGCCGCCTGCATCCCGACACGCAGACCATGCGCGAGCTGTATTCCATTTTTGGCGAAATGGGCTTCCAGGTGTTCCGCTCGCGCGAGGTCGAGACGGATGAGTATAACTTCCAGTTGCTCAACTTCCAGATCGGCCATCCGGCCCGGGATATGCAGGACACCTATTTTGTAGAAGCGGGCGAGCGTGGCGACAACCCGATTGTGCTGCGCACCCACACTTCGCCGGGTCAGATCCACGCCATGCGCTGGATCACGGCGATGGACCCGGAAAACCCGGCGCCTGTGCAAATCGTGCTTCCGGGCATGTGCTATCGCTATGAGCAGGTGACCAACCGGCACGAAACGCAGTTCGACCAGTTGGAAGGCCTGGCGGTGGGGCCGGGGATCACCTTCAGCGACCTGAAAGGGACACTGGCCAATTTTGCCCGGCGCATGTTCGGACAGAACACGCGCACGCGCTTCCGGGCTTCCTACTTCCCGTTCACCGAACCCTCGGCCGAATTCGACGTGGAGTGCTTCCTGTGCGGGGGAAAGGGCTGCGCGGTGTGCAAGGGTTCCGGCTGGCTGGAGATCGGTGGCTGCGGGATGGTGCATCCAGTGGTGCTGCGCAATGGCGGGTACGACCCTGAGCGCTACAGCGGTTTCGCGTTCGGCCTGGGGCCGCAACGTATGGCCATGCTGCGCCACCACATTGAGGATATCCGGTATTTCTGGGCGAATGATTTGCGCTTCCTTGAGCAATTCTAGGAGTTATTATGAAAGTCCCTATTTCCTGGCTAAAAGATTTCGTCGATATTGATATTCCCATCCCGGAGCTGGCACACTTGATGACAATGGCCGGTCTGGAAGTGGAAGAGATCCGCTTCATCGGTCTACCCATTCCAAAGGAAGGCTCACGCGATGCCAGTCTGATCGGGATCGAATGGGACCCTGAGAAACTGGTGGTTGCCTCCATCTCTGAAGTGATGCCTCACCCCAACGCCGACCGGCTGACGCTTTGCAAGCTGTTCGATGGCAAGCTGGAGCATATCGTGCTAACCGGCGCACCGAACCTGTTCGAGTTCAAGGGCAAAGGTCCCCTGCCCAAGCCATTGAAAGTGGCTTACGCCAAGGAAGGCGCACAGATCTACGATGGCCACCAGGATGGACAGGTGCTGGTTACGCTCAAGCGTGCCAAGATCCGTGGGATCGAGTCGTATTCGATGGTCTGTTCGGAAAAGGAACTGGGCATCTCGGATGAACATGAAGGCATCATCATCCTGGATGAGGCGGCTCCGGCCGGCATGCCGCTGGTGGATTACCTGGGTGACGCCGTGATGGAAGTATCGATCCTGCCGAGCACGGCGCGCTGCGCCAATATGCTGGGGGTGGCGCGCGAGATCGCCGCTATTACCGGGAAACCGTTAAAGCGGTCAGCCATCAGCGATCAGAAGTTGGCGGCTGGCGCAGGAGACTTTGCCGAGATCGAGATAACCAAGCCCGAACTGAACCCGCGCTTCGTGTTGGGACTGATTCGGGATGTGGAAATTCGCCCGAGCCCTTACAAGACGCAATTGCGCTTGAAGCTGGCAGGGATGAGGCCGATCAACAATATTGTGGATGCCACCAACTATGCCATGCTGGATATTGGCGAGCCATTACATGCCTTCGATTATGACGTGCTGGTTGCGCGCGCCAAGGGCAAGCCGGTCCATATCTTCACCCGCACCGCAAAACCTGGCGAAAAGCTCACCACCCTGGATGGCGTTGAACGCAAACTGGACACGAGCACCGTGCTGGTATGCGACGCGGTCGGCCCGCTCTCCATTGCCGGCATCATGGGCGGAGCCGAGTCGGAAGTGTATGACGCTTCCAGGGAAATTCTGGACGCGAAAGGGCCTGAGATACAGAGCGGGGATATGTCAAAAGGCAAGATCAGCCTGCGCGGCAAGAGCACGGCAAACGTGCTGCTGGAAGGGGCGGCCTGGAACTTTATCAATATCCGCAAGACTGCTGTGGCGCAAAACCTGCCATCGGAAGCATCGTACCGCTTCTCACGGGGTGTCCACCCGGCGATGGCCGAGCGGGGCGTGCGGCGCGGCCTGGAATTGATGCAGGCCTGGGCGGATGGGAAAGTTGCGACAGGGCTGGTGGATGTATACCCGCTGCCACCCACACAGCCGGAGGTGCAGGTTACGCCACGGGATGTGAAGCGCTGGTTGGGCATCGACCTTTCGGGTGATGAAATTGCCGGCTTGCTGCTCCGCCTGGAATTCGAAGTAAGCTTGAGCGGTGAAACTGTCAGCGCGATCGCCCCCGATCACCGCCTGGATATCGGCGAGGGCGTGACCGGCAAGGCGGATGTGGTCGAGGAGATCGCGCGCATCTACGGGTATGACCGCATTCCCGAGACCCGCATGGCCGACCAACTGCCGCTGCAAATCGGCAATCCGCTGCTCGAAAAAGAGGAACGAGTGCGCGACCGGCTGGTGGTGGAGGGGCTGCAGGAGGTCATCAGCTATCGCCTGACCACACCCGCAAGGGAAGCCAGGCGCATTCCGGTTACCAGCGCACCAGATGACAGGCCCTACGTGCGATTGCTCAACCCGATCTCGGCGGACAAAGCCGTTATGCGCCACAGCGTGCTGGCGAGCGTGCTGGAGGCGGCCGAGCATAATGCCCGCATCCGGGAACGGCTGGCTTTGTTTGAGATCGGCCCGGTGTTTTTTGAATCTGAAGGTTTAGGACAGGGACTACCTGATGAACTCCAGCGACTTTCCATCCTGCTGGTTGGGCCACGCAGCCTGCCGGCCTGGCAGGGCACCGAGTTGGGCCGGATGGATTTTTACGATCTGAAGGGATTGCTGGCCAGCTTGCTGGAAGGCCTGCACATCCCGGATGTGCATTATGAGACTGGCACCGCCCCGACCTTCCACCCTGGCAAATGTGCGCGCATCCTCTCCGGTGAAAAGCAACTGGGTGTGTTTGGCGAACTGCATCCGCAGGTGCGGGAACGCTACGATTGGCCGGCTGCTTTCAGCGGAACCCCGTTGCTTGCGGCGGACATCGACATGGATTTGCTGCTGGCGCTTGTCCCGACCCTGTACGATATTGCACCGGTGCCGGAATTCCCACCGGTGTTGGAAGATCTGGCCCTGGTGGTGGACGAGAGCCTGCCGGCGGAACAGGTCGCCGAACTGATCCGCCGGACGGGCGGAAAAGTGGTGCGGGAGGTACGCCTGTTCGATGTTTACCGCGGCGAAAAGGTTGGGGCAGGCAAGAAGAGCCTGGCATACAGCATCACTTACCAGGCCTCCGACCGGACGCTTAGCGATAAAGACGTGGCGGGATTGCGGACGCACATCCTGCGGAAATTGGAACAGGAATTGGGCGCGAAATTGCGCCAGTAAACGCTTGCATAATTATTACGAAAATTGTATACTGGCAGTGAGAAATATAAAAGAATGTAAAACGTAATTCGCAAGACAAAAAAACAAGAAACTTAAAAACGAGAGGAGAATTGTCATGGGAATGCCTGTAGAAAAGAAAGAAACCAGAACCTGGGCAATTGTCGGAACCGTCCTGGCCATCCTGTTGTGCGGGTGCCCCGGCCTGACGATGTGCCTGTTCGGAGTCGTTTTTGCCACCGGGAAGGTGGCCGACACGAATAATAATTTTGGTAATACCGGGTTTATTCCGGGCTGGATCGGCTTTGCCTTGCTGTGCGTGTCGCTCATCTTCATCCTCATTGCAGTGGTAGTACCGATTTTGCTACTGCGCAAGAAGAAAGTGGCACCTGAAGCCGCCGCCCCGATCGACGTGTTCCCTCCGCAACCCCCACTACCTCCGATGCCTCCGCAGGAACCCCCGCAGCCCCCGATGCCTCCACAGGATCCCCTGCCCCCAACTTCATAACCCAATAAAAAAAGTGGCACTCTTGAAAGAGCGCCACTTTTTTTATTAAGGAGAGTATTCGGAAATTACGCGTCGCACCCATCTTTCCGATCCCCCTTGCCCCTCGGGTATGCTTTGCGATCCCTACAGAAGGGGGGAAAGACACGAAATTTGGGATGCATACCAAATTTCGTTACTCTCCCTACCGCTCAAGAAGGGTTACCGATTAAATTCTTCGCCGAAAGGGTTAAAAAACCAGTTTATTGGAGGTTCTCCACCGGGAAATAGCATAGCCCGGCGGTGCCGGGTCCGGTGTGGACTGCCAGCGCCGGGGAAAGCTCGCCGATGATCAACTCGACCGCGTTCAGGCGGCCCTCGACCAGACCCTTGATTTTCTCCACTTCCTGCCTGGCCCCGGCGTGCACGTAGGCGATCTTTATTTTTGAATTTCCGACCACCGCTTCGATCTTGTCCACCATCGACTGGTAGGCCTGGATGCGGCTGCGGGCCACTCCAAGAGGCACGATCTCGCCGTCCTCCACCCCGATGAGAGGCTTGATGTTGAGCAGGCTACCGAGCAGGTTCCTGGCCCTGCCAATGCGCCCACCCATGTAGAGATACCGGAGCGTATCGGCCGTCTGAAGCAGGTGGGTCACCGGGACCATGGCACGTACTTTTTCCGCCACGGTGTCCAGCCTGAGCCCGGCTAGCGCGGCCCGGGCGGCTTCGATGGCCATCCAGCCCTGGCAGAGGGCGGCATTGCGGGTGTCGATCACCTCGATATGCAGTTCCGGCATTTGTTCTTCCAGCATGGATTGGGCGATGCGGGCGGCCTGGTAGGCGCCGCTGGCTTTGGATGTCATGTGGATGCTGATGATTTCACCCGCCCCGGATTCAGCCAGGCTTTTATAGGCTTCGATATAATCTCCCGGCCCCGGGCTGGCGGTGGTTGGCAGGACACTGGCGGTTGCCAGCCAGTTTAAAAATTCCTGGCGTTGGATCGTGACCAGGTCACGCAGCACTTCCTGGCCGCGGTGGATGTAGTAGGCCACGGTATGGATATGCAGTTCTGCAAGCAGTTCTTCCGGAATACTGGCAGTGCTGTCGGTCAGCACGGCAACTGTGGGCATGAGAATTCCTTACCTTATTTTCCTATTTGTATTTTACGCCTTTTTATACTCACCGGAAGGTTGAGTCTGATTTCGTCACATTTCTTCTTCGAACTGGACCCTGACCCTGCCTGCCAGCCGCGGGGTGCACCGGTTGACCCACGCTTGGTGTGCCCGAAACATTCTCCCGGGGCATGTTTAGCTTGACAAGCCCGCACGATTTTTTGCAGCCGCCTCTGACTGCGCTTCCTTCAGACATTTGTTCAATTCGCCTGCCAGGAAATGCAGGTGGGGTTCTTGGATCAATGTGGCATGGTTGCCCGGGACATCGTGCACTTCAAGCGAGGCGGCATAATCTTGCCACCCCGCGGTCAGATCCGTACGAACAAAGAAGGGCCGATCCTTGACCCGGAAGAAGATCATTTTTCCGGGATAAGGTCGATAGACATAACCCCGCGCAGCAATTCGATTCTTTGAGGAGGGACCCGGGGGGACAAGCCGCAATCTACCGATGATGAAACGAACCGCGCGATAGCGTGACAGGCTTACGACGGCGTCATTAACTCGCTGCCGGAAGTACCCGAACCACTCGCCTGCCGGAAGTGCGCGTAAATTATTCAGGTGGATGCGGATGCGCTCATACCACAGCGCCCGGGGGTATTGACCGGGTGCAAATGTATCCATCAGGACAAGCAGGCCGATCGGTTCCCCTGCTTGGGCGAGAAGCTGAGCGATGGCAAACGCCAGCCGGCCGCCGAATGAATGACCCGCCAGATAGTACGGGCCAGCTGGCTGGAGAGCGCGAAATCTCGCGTACATAATATGCCGCCATCGCTTCCAGGTCAGTAAGAACGGGTAATAGGCTGCCTAGGTCGGTCACCTGTAATCCGTAGACCGGTTGATCGGTCCCGAGGTAGGAGGCCAGGTTGCGGAAATAGAGTGTGTCCCCTCCATTCCCTGGCGCCAGGAATAAAGCGGGACGATCGCCCCCCACTTGAATGGGAATGATAAGCTTTGCCGGCATATCGGGTTGTTTTAAAACCTGCGCGAGGCGTTCCACGGTATTGCATTCAAGCAGGATTGCAGGATACAGCTTCTTCCCCAACTCCTTTTCGATGCGAACGACCAGTTCAGCAGCTCTTAGGGAATGTCCGCCCAAGGCGAAAAAATCATCTTGAATTCCGATCTGTTCCACGCCCAGAGTGGCCTGCCACAAGTCGACCAGCAGCCGTTCGATGTCATCGCGCGGAGCCATGAAATCCGAATGGACTTCTGGATGGCTCCAGTCCGGATCTGGAAGGGCGTGGTAATCGATCTTGCCATTGGCGTTGATGGGAATCTGATCCAAAAGAACGAACGCGGCCGGAAGCATGTAGTCGGGCAAATCTTGTGCGAGGCTGGCGCGCAAACCTTCTGCCGACAGGTTGGCCCCCAGAGCGGGGGTCAGGTAGGCCACCACCCGTTTTTCACCGGTGGGGTCAGCCCTGGCAGTGACCGCAGCCCGCCTGACGCCTTTTACCTCCATCAATTTACTGAGAATGGCGGGCATATTTACGCGATAGCCACGGATCTTCTGCTGAAAATCCTTGCGTCCCACGAATTCCAACAAGCCGTCCTTGCGCATCCGTCCCAGGTCACCGGTTCGATAGATCCTTCCGGAGGAATGATCCGGGTCTGTGATGAATTGATTCTCCATAAAGTCAGGGTTTTTCCCACCCTGCGCATCGAGTAAACTGCTCCTGACGCTGATTTCGCCCGTCATGCCGGGGGATAGCTTCCGACCATCATCGTCCAGGATCAAGATCTCTTTCCCAGGAACCGGGAAACCGACAGGCACAATATCGGTATCGATCCGGGTGTCTGCATCAATAACCCAACGGGCGAGAACCCCGGTTTCGCTGGCCGATAATTGATAAACAATGGAAACGCCCTTGGCGAAGTGGCTACGGATTCTAGCGATATCTTTCTTGAACAGGACATCGCCGCTCAAGGCTATGCATCTCACATTTGGGAAAGAAGCATTCCTTTCCAAATTGTCTAAAAAATACCTGAGCAATTCGATGGGCGGGCGAAAGATCGTGATTTTCTCGCTATTCAGGTACCCGGGTAACATGGAAATGCCGAGCTGTTTCACGTCGTAAATACACAGGGTTGCCCCGCTCAACAATGCGCTGTAGATATCCCCCGATGAGCCAGAAAACATAAACCTCCTGAGCATGACTAGACGATCCCAAGGCTTTAATCCCAGAACCACGCTATCCAACCAGGCACGATAAAGCATGCCGTGATGATCGCGGGGGATCCCTTTGGGCTCGCCCGTGGTGCCCGACGTATAAGAAATGGCTGCCCGTGTGGCGTGGTTCAGGATCAATCCTTGAAGATCGTAGCTGAGGGGATGTGTTTCCAGTTCCTCAATGGTTGTAACCTCGCATTGGTTCGGAGCAATTTGGCGGGCACGGACCAGGCATTTCTGATCGGCAATTAATAGGCGGGCCGACAAGTTCGCTAGAACCGCCCTATTGCGACTGACGGGATCATCAGGATCCAGCGCACAGTAGAACTTCCCGGCTTTGATCACCCCCATGAGAGCGATGACTGTCGTTGCGCCGTGGGTGGTCAGCAATGCGATCGCTTCCGCTTGATTTCCCAGGCGAGCGCACAAGGATTTTGCGATCCGATCCGAAATATCCCCAAGCTCCCCATAGGTCAGGGCCAAGTCCCCGGATATTACTGCCAGCCGTTCGGGGAAGGTAGAGACGATCCGCGCAAATCGATCAGGGATAGACCCTTTGATTTCCTGCTCATTAAAAGGGATTGTCTCCATATAGTTGGAAGAGTTCAAGTGTGGTTTTATGGCTTGCCAAGATTGGCGATAAAGCCGCTGCCTTCCAAGTCCTTGAGGATGCTTACATCGACCACCTGTCCCGGTACCAGTTGACTAACGGAGGCATTGGTCGGACTCTCGTAATCGATTAAGGTTTGGATGCCGGGAGTCGAGGGATAGGGGATGTCCGAGAGGCTTTTCAGGATCAGGGTCTGGTAGGCGTCGTCCAGTGAGGCTGCATCCTTAGCTGGATCGAGGAGCAAATATTTGGCCATGATTGTCTCTGTCCCTGCCGGGTCTTTTTTCATCAAGGCGATCGCCTCGAGAACGGCTTTCATGAAGTTTTCGACTTCCGTCCGATGGGTACTGGTGAACTTCCGGGTTGTTGCGATGCCCGTGTGCTGGTACGGGATGTTCGTGGCTCCAAGGTCGAGTAAGGTGATGTACCCTTTTTGTCGACCGATGAGCGTATCCGGTGAGGTGAGCAGCGATCCGGCAACTTGACCGGCCGCCATGGCGGCCATGCGTGCCGGTTCCTCGCCAATGGCTAGCAAGGCCACATCCTTATCTGGCACGAGCCCGAGTTGTTTTAGCGCCAGGCGGGTACCGACGTCGGTTGAAGAACCGGGTTGGCTGATTGCCAGGGCCTTGCCTTTTAAATCCTGGGCAGTCTTGATGGAGGCTGTAACCATCAGGGAGGCGGGGTAGATGTTATAAAGGCCTGCGATCATGACCACATCCTGCCTGGCTGCCACCGCATTGACCACTGCGGAGCCGGCCACCTCGCAAATATCCATGTTGCCCGTCAGCAGAGTGGTCACTGCCTTGGTCCCGCTGTCAATGGAAATAAGCTTGACATCCAGGCCATATTTTTTGAACAAGTCTTTTTCGTAGGCGTACCAGACGACCGCTTGTGTGCCTGTGAGCGCACTGTAACAGACATTCAGGGGCACCAGGACTTGCTCAATGGTGGGTGTATTTAGCAAGCTGGAGGTCGCGGTTGCATGGAGGGTGGAAGTTGCGGATGGTACCGCGGCGAAACCGCAGGCGGAGGCAGACAATGCCAAAAAGGTGACCAGTACAATAAAGTATTTCATTTTTTCTCTCTTAAGGGCGCCAGAATTCAAAGTGTTTCTCCAGACGGATCAGAAGTACGGTCAGGATATAGCCAAAGCCAGCCAACAGGATTAACCCAACGAACATTTTATCCATTTGAAATGTGGCACTGGCGAGTGCCATCATGTGACCGACGCCGGCGGTGGATGCCAGCATTTCTCCGACGACCACGCCGACCAGACCGCGCCCCAAGGCCAGACGCATTCCAGCCACGAGAAATGGCACACAGGATGGGAGCGCCAGAGTCCTGAAGACCTGCCAGTCATTCGCGCCAAATGAGCGTGCGCATTTCAACAAGGTTTCGTCGACTGTTCTAACCCCCGCCATCACATTGATCACCAAAGGAAAAAAAGCTCCCAGAAATACTGCGGCGATCTTGGACTCGGTCCCGATGCCCAGCCAGAGTATGATCAGCGGGATAAGCGCTACTCGCGGCATGGCGTTGAACATGGTCACAAATGGCTCGAATGTGGCGTTCAGCCGCCGGTACCAGCCCAACAGTAGGCCAATCGGTATGCTGAAGAGGACCGCCAGGCCCATTCCGATGGCAAATTCATCAAAGCTGACCAAAATATCATTCCAGAAACCGTGAGCAAAGAGCCAGCCGGCTGCGGCGACGATCCGCGAGGGAGAGCTGGTGAAAAAGGGGTTGACCCATCCGAGCGCTGGCAGAAGCTCCCAGAGGAAGATGAACACCAGAAAAGCCGTCAGCGACAAGAACGTGTTTTCGTGGCGGCGGAAAAAGTTTGCCATGCCATGCGGGGAATAAAAGTGCTGAGTGGGCAGGTTCATGCCAGCTTTTCGCTTCCCGGCTCACCGAGTTTTTTGAATTCTTCTTCGATCAGGTCCCAAAGCTGGGCCTGGAGGAGGTGAAATTCCGGGCTCTTCTTAAGTTCTAGCCTGCGTGGACGCGGCAGGTTGATCGGGATGATTGTCTTGACGGTCCCAGGGCGGGCGGTCAGGACGATGACCTCGTCGGCCAGGAAGACGGCCTCGTCGATCAGATGAGTGACATACACCGTTGTCTTCTGGTTCTGCAGCCAGATGCGTTGGATCTCGACCTGCATCAGTTCGCGCATTTGGGAATCTAGGCCAGCAAGAGGCTCATCCATCAGCAGGATTTCCGGAGAGGTTGCCAGAGCCCGGGCTAAATTCACGCGCTGTTGCATACCGCCGGAAAGCTCACGAGGATAGCTCTCTTCAAATCCATTCAACCCGACCAGCTGGATAAGTTCCCGTGCAATTTCCAGCATGCGTTTTTTAGGATATTTTTGGAGTTCCAAGCCGTAGATGACATTCCGCAGGATCGTTCGCCAGGGCAGCAGTGCGGCTGATTGAAAAACCATGGCGCGATTCCGCCCCGGCCCTCTGATCGGTTGCCCGTCCAGGGATACCTCCCCGTGTGTCGCAGGTTGCAGGCCGGCAATGACATGGAGCAAGGTGGTTTTTCCACAGCCGCTGGGACCAACGACCGATACAAACCTCCCTGAATCGGCCACAAAATTAACATCCTGGAGTGCCGGCATCCATTGCTGGGATCGGCGCATCTGATATTCGACAAAAACACTCCGAGCCTCAATCCTCAAGGTAGCTTCTCAACGTGTAGATCCACAACCAGCCAGGATACCGGGTGGATTTCGGGCGGATTATAACTTATCCTCTGGGCCAGTGCCAACCTGGTTACCGGGGTTCTCCGAAGCCCGCTGTCTAACTCAGGGAGACACAGGCCTCGTAGGCGGACGCTTTCCATCCGTTTTTTCAATTTGGGATACCAATCGGTTTTTTATATTGACCTGACCCGCGTTTACTCTCACAATATCCCCGCCAATTTAAGGCAATTATATTCAGATTGGTGGAGCATTTGCGGAAACGTCTACCCCGAAGTGGCACCCTTACCACAAGTGGCACCAGCGGATAATTATTTAAGTTTTGCGTAAGATTTATAGAGGATAAATGAACCTTCCAATACGCGGTTTCCATACTGGCAGTTGGCTCTTGTTGACTGCGCTATTTTTAACCTTGATTATTTCATTGGGATGGCGGTATGCCCGGCTCTGGCATCCATCCAGGCAGGTTTATGTGTGGTTGGAAATTTGCCTGTTAGCGAACTTGACCCAGGTGGTATTGATGATTTTTTATAGCCGCTTTTATGGCTGGCAGGTATCGAACTGAAATTGGGCAGCCGTGCTTTCAGAATCAACGAGAAATAACTATCCGACCGTCTGGTTTGTAGTACAGGAAACCACCGCCTTGTTATTGTTTATTGTTTGCACGAGCATGTTTGCCAGGCGATATGCTAATCTATCGATTTTATTCCTGCTCGGCTATTTCTTTGTAAATTATTTTTCTTTACGTGTTTCCTCAGCCAGCGCAGGCATTATTAACCTGCTGGTTTTTACTTACCGGCTATTCCTGACATTCCTTTTACCTTTATGGATTGTGCGGGCCTCTTCTCCTCAGAGCAGGCGGTGGGGAATTATTTTACCGGCTATCCTGGCCTTCCTTCCCTTGCTGCTCTTGACAGCAGATTCAGCACGGGTTTAAGTGGCTTGCCTGCACAGTATGCCTACCTAATGATTGCCTGGTCTATCTTCCGGGGAGTCTCATTTATGGCCAGTTTTATCCTGGCGGATCAGCTTTGCCGTTCCGTCAAGCCAGTATCAAAAAGCCCCCTCATCCAAGAAATATCCCCAAAAACACTTCAGGCTTGATCCAGGATAGAGCTACGCCCCCGTTTTCTTCAGCGGGGGCTTTTTTTAATTCACAAGAATTAAGCTTTTTAGCATTGACTCCCACCCCCCTTTTCTTTACAATACAATTCTTATGTGGATAAAACCTGTCTGCAATACTCGGCGTGGCTGACAATTAAATATTCTGGAGCAAAAATGAATCTGCCCTTCCCTTCTAAACGTGCCCCGGCTTTTGCCGATATCTCCGATGAAAAATGGAACGATTGGCGCTGGCAGTTAAGCCACCGCCTGAACACAGCAGAAGAGATCGAAAAAGTCCTGCCTCTAACGGAAGACGAACGAAAAGCGCTCAGCGCGGATCATCTCTTTCGTGTGGATATCACCCCTTACTTTATCTCGCTGATCGACCCAGATGACCCGGATGACCCCATCCGCAAACAGGTCATTCCTACCGATTGCGAAATGATCCCTTTCACGGCCGAAATGGAGGACTCGCTGGCCGAGGATAAGCACTCGCCGGTGCCGGGACTGGTGCACCGTTACCCGGACCGGGTGCTGATGCTCGTCACCACCCAGTGCGCCTCCTACTGCCGCTACTGCACGCGCGCCCGCATTGTCGGCGACCCGTCGGCCACTTTCTCACGGCAGGAATTCGACATGCAGATCGAATACCTCAAGCGCACTCCGCAGGTGAGGGATGTGCTGCTTTCGGGCGGTGACCCGCTGGTGCTGGCGCCGAAGATCCTGGAGGAGATCCTGACGCGCCTGCGCGAAATCCCACATATCGAGATCGTGCGGATCGGCTCGCGCGTCCCGGTCTTCCTGCCGCAGCGCATCACTGATGACCTGTGCAACATGCTGCAGAAATTCCACCCGCTCTGGTTGAACATCCATGTCAACCATTCCAACGAGATCTCGAAAGAGCTGGCCGAAGCCTGTGACAAATTGACCCGGGCCGGCATCCCGCTGGGCAACCAATCCGTGCTGCTGGCGGGAGTCAACGATAATGTCCATATCCAGCGCAAACTGGTGCAAGACCTGGTGCGCATCCGGGTACGACCGTATTACCTGTACCAGTGCGACCTGGTGCACGGCGCCGGTCACTTCCGCACCCCGGTGGCCAAGGGCATCGAGATCATCGAGGGCCTGCGCGGGCATACCTCTGGTTATGCGGTGCCGCAGTACATCGTGGATGCCCCCGGCGGCGGCGGCAAGATCCCGGTCATGCCGAACTATCTGCTGAGCATGTCAGATCACAAGATCATCCTGCGTAATTATGAGGGCTATGTCACCACCTACGAGGAGCCGACCGATTACACGCCGGCCATGGCAGCCAAATATAAGGGCCCCAAACGCCCTGAACCCGGGCAGACCGGCCTGACCGGCCTGCTGGATGGCGAGCAGATGTTCATCAAGCCGGAAGGTTTCGATGAGATGCACGACCGCCACGGCAGCCAACACCGCCTGAAAGACGATGCCAAGTGGAAGCCGTTGGGAATAGGGCCGGGGGAGGAAAAGAGTTAGTCGGATTGAGTAAACGAGGAAGAGCCGGGATTATGTGCCCGGCTCTTTTCTATGGAATCCGCTAATCTTCACGAATATGAAAGAAATAGCGATGATTAGTGTAGATTGGTGGATAAAAAAGTTCTTTCCCAAGCAATTCAAACAACTTTGTACTGAAATCTTACGCGGCAAACAACAAGAAGCGCATCACCTCATAGTAGCTATCGTTCTCGAAGCGGACAGTTACATCATCTTTCTGAATCGCTCCGGGATAAAAGCCAAAATGGTAGGCATCATAGGCGCGGCGGTATTGGATCTCCACCGAAAAATGGGTTGGCAGGCTGACCTGGCACAACGACAGATCGCTTTGAAGGGCTTTGGCCACGCCCTCACGGATACGGGCGGTCGCTAGCTCCGGGTGGATGCTGACGGTGGAATTTCCGACGCCTTGCTTGACAGCCACCGTCCCAATATGGGGATTGAACCCGGCAATTTCCGTGCACAGGCCCTGGTCACCGGAGACGAATACAACCGGCACTTTAACGGATGCGGCGGCATAGGTGTGGATTAGGAATTCGGAAGTTGGTTTCTCGTTGATGAACATGCGGGTGATGCTGCCAGTCATGGTGTGGGCCAGCGGGCTGGAGCCAGCCCCGCCGCGTGAGTGGTAGCCGATCAGGCAGACTGCTTGAAACGTTTCGTTCAGTTCCTGCACCATTATGAAGGGATGGCCGCTCCAGCCGCGGATGAGTTTGGCTGCCTGCGGCAGTTTGGAGGCGATGATATTCCGGGCGCTATCGTGGGCGTCCTTGACCCAGATCTCGGTTGCGCCAGCCTCGAGAGCCCCTTCGCAGGCTGCCGCTACTTCGGCCGTCATCTGCTCCCGGAACTGGTTGTATTCCCCTTTTGCCAGGTCGGTTTCATCCCAATGGGTCACACCGGTGACCCCTTCGATATCGGCACTGATGTAGACTTTCATGATTGTCTCCTATTCTTTTTTGATCTGTTTTACATTTTATGGTGCGGCTATGTAAAAATGTACTTCTTTATCGAGCCGGCCTGTTTGATGATTCTTTTCTACTTCAAGGTCATAGCGGGTCTGCAAGTTTATCCAAAAGCGCTCTGACAACCCAAAATAACGGGATAAACAGAGTGCAGTATCGGGAATGATAGCCCGGGCACCATGCACAATTTCATTGATGCGCCGAGCTGGAACGCTGATATTCATCGGCTTGAGGAACTCCTCAAGCAAAATTTCTCCGGGATGGATGGGAGCAAGTCTTTTGTTCATTTTCTAATCCTGAATAAGTAAGTGTGTAAAAATAACTTCCGGTTATTCAAGCGTAATTACGAATGGCGACTAAAATAAAGGCATAACGTTCAAGAACACGGAGTGCGAAATGCCGATCTCAGCAATACATGAGTGTCAATGTCCTCATTGCCAGGGTCCGGGAGAACACCCGGATAAGAAGATCCACGGACAGATTAATCTGGTGGCGAGCCGACTGGATGAACAACAGCGGCGCTGGTTTGTGGCGGTGGAAGCAAACCGGGTAGGTCAAGACGGCGTTCGCTTGCTCTCGCAGATTACCGGGATGGATGAGAAAACTATCGAGCGTGGGCGGCAAGAGCTGGAACAAAAACTGGTGGACCGTCCGACGGAGCATGTGCGTTCTGGCGGGGCTGGACGACCACGGGTCGAAAAAAAGATCCGGCGATAGAAGGCAAATTGCAGGAGATCATTGAACCCGAGACGGCTGGCAATCCGATGAGCGAACAGAAATGGGTGCACAGCAGCCTGCGGCATTTGAGCAATGAGTTGATCAAGAGTGGGCATCCAGCTTGCCCCAAAACAGTGGCACGCTTACTGAAGAAGGCTGACTATTCGCTCAAGGTCAATTCCAAGAAGCTGGCTGGTGCGCAGCACCCGGATCGCAACATGCAGTTTGAATACATCCAGGCGCAAAAAGAGCTGTTTTTGCGCCACGACTGGCCCGTGATCAGCGTAGATGCCAAGAAAAAAGAGCTGATTGGCGATTTCAAGAACGCTGGACGGTGTTGGTGCCAGACAGCCGAAGCGGTCAACGACCACGATTTTGAATCAGAAGCTATTTGCAAGGCGGTGCCTTACGGCATCTATGACCTGAACCATAATCGTGGCTATGTGTATGTCAGTCAATCCGCTGACACAGCCCAATTTGCGGTTGATATGATTGCCCGTTGGTGGCAAACTTTTGGGCAGTGCGATTTTCCAAACGCTCCCGCTCTGTTGACGCTCTGTGATGGCGGCGGCAGTAATGGATGGAGTTCGAGGTTGTGGAAGCTTCAACTGCAAGAACAGATGGCCGATCGGCTTGGCTTGGAAGTAATGGTTTGCCATTATCCAAAGAACGCCTCGAAATGGAACCCGATCGAACACCGCTTGTTCAGTCCGATCAGTCTCAACTGGACAGGCAAACCATTACGTACTCCGGAGACAATGTTGGCCTACATTCGCGGTACCACCACGCAAACGGGGCTTCGGGTAGCTGCCTTCCAAGTGGACCAGGTTTATGAACGAGGCATCAAAGTCGAGGATGAGATCTACCAAGGTTTGAACCTGGAACGGCACGCGACTTGCCCCAATTGGAATTACACAATCAGACCACGTTCTATGCCGAGTTGTATCTGAGATCGGTTTTTAAAGTGCGGAAGTTATTTTTACACAACTCCTAAGTGATATACCTATATCAGAATTAGTGATAATCTGAAATTTCCACATCATAGGCGTTTTCTTGGTGCCAAGTGAAACAAATGCGCCATTGTTCTTAATGTGGATACTATATTGACCTGCTCTGTCGCCAGTTAGTTTTTCGAGGCGATTACCAGGTGGGATGCGCAGATCCTGCAAAACCTCCGCAGCTCCCAAGATCTCTAACTTCATTCGTGCAACCAACTGAACAGCTGGGGGCAGTTTTCGTGAAAACGTACGCCAGAACAGTCTTTCGGTTTCCTTATCTGCGAAGGTCTTTATAATCAGTAGAATAATAACGCCTTGCGTTATTAATATCAAGCGTCATTGCTGGCAAAACTTCCATTCTCAAACGCCTATCCTGAATATCTGGTTCGAATATCATACTGACTCTCGGGCCAGTCCTCCCGAGGGAAACCCGGGTTATTCGCTCAACCCTGAAAAGTATTAGCGGATTGCCGATCGGTTCCCCCTTACCCCTCCCTGCTCTTTTGCCAGAACCGCCGATCGGCCGGATCATCTCCATCCAGCCAGGCCGGGTGGACTTCTAGGCTGCGCTGAAAACCATGGGCCTTCCACAGGCCAGCTGCCAGGCGGGCAGGATCGCTGCGTAAACCCTGGCGGGCAAAGTATTCGCAGATGCGGGTGATATCGCGGCAGAAGATTGGATAGGCGCTGGGGTGGCCGGCGGGGGAAATGACCTGGGGAAAATCGATCAGAGTAATCCGGCCATCCCAATACAATATGTTATATGCCGAAAGGTCGCCGTGGACGATGCCATTGGAGAACATCAATTCGACGTTATGCAGGATGCGCTCATACAGCGGCCTAACTTCCGCGGGTTCCAACGTGACCGTGTTGAGGGTCGGGGCAGCGGAGGTTTCATCGCCAATATAGCCCATCAGGATGGCGTTTTCACCCATTTCATAGGGCTGCGGCACATCTGCGCCGGCCGCATGCAGCGTCTTGAGGGTCTGGAACTCATAGGCGAGCCAGGATTGATGGCGGATCTGGTCCCCGTAGACACTGCGTTTGTGTCTGGCCTTCAACATGCCCGGGTCGTCGATGGGGTGGCCATTTTCATCCAGGTCGGTGCGGCCCTGGCGGTAAAGCTGGTCGTTCTTCAGGTTGCGCAGCATGCGCGGCCGGAAGACCTTGGCCGCGATCAGGCCGGACTTGACCTGGTCACCGGCGCGGCACAGGTAGACCGAGGCCTCCTTGCCGGCCTTGATCTTGGAAAGCACATCCGATATCCAGCGCTGCTCGAAGAAGCCTGCCAGCGAACCGAGCAGCCAGCCTTCTTCGAAGCGGGCAGGTTTGTAGGTAAAGGAAAAGGAATGGCGGGCCTCATCCTGCTTCTGAATGAATTGCCGGACAATTTGTGGGTCCACCTTTGGCTTATTGGTGCGAGGGCGGTGAACTTGTTCGAACTGGCCATCGTCATCCAGATCATCGTAATATTTTGAAAGGGTATCCATTTTTGACTCAATCGCAAAAATCCACCGTACCCGAATGGGTAATGTACCCGGAAGGGCACGAAAAATCTCCTACCCTGTGGCCTTTGAGGAATCAAAAACCGCAGGAGACACGCCTGCGGCATGGAATGACATGATCGGAAAAGATCAGCTCTTCATATCCACAGGAGGCGCGCTTAATTTAAGCCTTTCAGCCAATTCATTTTTCGACATGGTTTGCGAGCCTCCTTTCGTGGATGGTTTTAACGATCAAAAGTGAGTTTATCACTCCAAATGCGGCCCGTCAAGGAAGCGAGGGACCTTTCAGAAAATTAATAGTAGGTCGCAATTTGAGAGTGTGCGGCTCCGCCGCGCACTCTCAAATTGCAGGTCTTCTACAATTGTTACTCAGGTTCTATATTCCCAGACTGAGTGATATGCGCCGATGCTCTCAAAATAGGTCAGCATACGCTGGTAAAAAGGATGCGATGCGATCGTGGCGCTGTCGCCGATGACGATCAGCTTGCGCCGGGCGCGCGTCAGCGCCACATTCATCCGCCGTACATCTTCAAGAAAGCCGATCACGCCTTCCCGGTTGGAACGCACCAGCGAGACAATCACGGCTTCTTTTTCGCGTCCCTGGAACCCGTCCACACTGTCAATCTCCAGCTCGGGCTGTTGAAGGCGCTCCCGCAGCAGGCGGACCTGCGCCGAATAGGGCGAGATGACGGCAATTTCAGCGGCGGAAAGCCCGGCATCTAGCAGCGCCTGCACCTTTTCAGCCACTAAATCGGCTTCTGAAAGGTTGAACAGGCTGTCGCCTTCCGGCTCGGCGCTTTCGTCGTAACTGGCTCCAGCGGTATCGATAAAAAGGATGGGGGTTTCGGTCAATTCGTTGGCGATCAGACCGGGTAAATCCCGCAGCAGGTGCGCCTGCACGGCACGGTCGGCTACCAGGCTGTCCTCGTAAAATTCCTGCGAGGAGAATTTCATGATGTCTTGATGCATGCGGTACTGCACTGTCAGACGGCGCGAAATGTGCTGGCCGGACTGTTCGATCAGCCGTTCCAACAGGCTGATGTTAAACCCCTCGGATGCAGCCTGGGTTGAAATGATCGTCGGTGGAAGCTGGAAGTGGTCGCCAGCCAGCACCAGCCGGTCGACGATCTGGAGCGGCGACCAGGCGGCTGCTTCGGTGGCCTGGCTGGCCTCATCCATAATGCACCAGTCAAAGTGCTGGCTGTCTAGCAGGTCACGATCGAGACCGGTCAGCGTGGCGCAGACCACCCGGGCCGAGTTAAGCAAGCTTTCGGCCACCTGATCCTCGATCTTGCGGGCGTCCGCCAGCATCTGTTTGGCTTCCTGGCGTTTGGCGCGCCGTTCACCGGGCTCGGGCCTGGCACGCGTGTATTTGGCGGCCTGCTCACGCAGGGCATAGGCCTCACGAGTCAGCTTGCGGGCCAGTTTGACGTTGGAATGGGTTTCCACCAACGCATCCAGTGTATACTGGCGCAGTTCGGGCAATACGCGCGCCGGATGCCCAACTCGAATGGCTTTTTCACCGGCCGCGAGCAGTTTTTCGAACAGTGTATCGACGGCGATGTTGCTGGGGGCAACTGCCAGAACGCGTTGATTCTTGCCGGTGATCTGGCGGATCAGTTCGATGAGCGTGGTGGTCTTGCCTGTTCCAGGTGGGCCGTGGACAATGGCGACATCCTCGGCCGTCAGGGCGAAGTGAACTGCTGCCAATTGGGATGAGTTAAGGGAAGGGTTGAAGGGCGCAGCGTACTCAACCGGATGGAAAGCCGGGGAACGGAGCCCGAGCAAAACATCGCGTAAATCGGCGAAGCGGGAATCTATCGCCGCACCGGCTTTCTCCAATCCCTGGCGCTGACGCTGGCGTGAGATTTCGTCGCTGGAACGATCGAGCCGGAAGGTGGCTCGTTCGGATTCGGTCTCCGGCCATTGGGAAAAGGCCACCTGCAGGCTGTCTTTGGATAAGCGGCTCACCACGCCGCGCCAGCCATCTGCGTTGTCCTGACTGCCTTCTTCGGAGAGAATGACCGGTGTGCCACTGCCCAGGCGCGTCCAAGGCAGGGCCAGGGTCTGGTTGCGCTTGCCTAACGTCAGCAGGATGCGCCCGCCCAGCCCGGCGTCTTCATCCCGGATGACGAGATTGATCAGCGTGGACCCGGAGGCCTCCGCCGCGGCCGGAGAGCGGCGCTGCATATCATGCAGGGCTGCCCGCTTTTCGGTCTCGGCTTCCATTTCGAGCAGGCGGATCAGGCGGTCAAAATAGGGCTTTATGCTTGATTTTGCCAAGGATGGCTTTCGTTGAACGTCCCGGGATTTTTAAGAGTTCGCGTTTTGAATGTGCGCGTCTTTACCGCACATTCAAAACGCGGCTCTTTCTCATTCCGTCGATTCCCAATCAGCCGATTTTAAACAGCTAATTGCTAACCGCTGACTGCTGAACCATGCGCGCAGCCTCGAAGCCAGCTTCCAGGGCTTTGCGGTTCATCTCTTCGGTGCCGTGCGGGGCACGCGCGGTGACAGCCTTTTCGATGGCCTCCCGGGACACCACACCGGTCAAGCCAACCAATACCCCCAATGCGACCGTATTGGCGGTGATGGCTTTCCCGGTAGTCTGGAGCGCCAACCAACCGATCGGGATCTTGACTGCCTCAGGTATAAGGATAGAGTGAACGGCGTCACTATCCACGATCAACAGGCCGCCCGGTTTGACGCTGCCGGCATACTTGTCGAAGGCCTCCTGGCTGAGCGTGACCACCACATCAGCGGAAAGCACTTCGGGATGGTCGATCTCGCCGGCGGCGATCACCACCTCGGATTTGCTGGCCCCACCGCGCGCCTCGGGTCCATAGCTCTGCGTTTGTACCGCCATCTTGCCTTCGTAAATGGAGGCGGCCTCGGCCAGGATGATGCCGGCCAGGATCATGCCCTGGCCGCCTTCGCCGGCCAGCCGGATCTCGGTGCGGGCTGCCATAGGCTCGGTCATTTTTCGCCTCTCTGGACGCGCGTGATCAGGTTGGTATAGACCGAGGTGTACTGCGGGCGCTGGTTGTTGACGAAATTGCCGCGCAGCACCTTGGTGTTGCTGGCCTGTTCTTCCGGGCTAAGCCGCCCATAGGCGCTCTGAGAAATGCTGCTATCTTTCAAGGCGCGCATCATATCGGCGGCTGTGCCGAGTTTGTTCAGGCGGCCGTAAGTGGTGTGACAGTAGCTGACCGCTTCGACCACGCTGAAACCGTCATTGGCGATGGCCTCGGAGATGAATTTATCCAGTTCGAGGGCATGGTAAACGGTGCTGCGCGCCACGTAGCTTGCTCCGGCCGCGGCAGCCAGGTCGCAGATCGGAAAGGGCGGCTCGATGTTGCCATACGGCGCAGTGGTGGCGCGCATGTTGATGGGCGTGGTGGGACTGTACTGGCCGCCAGTCATGCCATAAATGGCATTGTTGACCACGATGGCGGTGATGCCGATGTTGCGCCGGGCGGCATGGATAAAATGGTTACCTCCGATCGCCAGGGCATCTCCATCGCCCATGATGGCGATGACTTTCATGTCGGGACGGGCGATTTTCAGACCGGTGGCAAAGGCCAGGGCGCGACCGTGGGTGGTGTGCAGCGTGTTGAAATCCAGGTAGATCGGCATGCGGGCGGTGCAGCCGATGCCGGCCACCAGGGCCACGTCATCATTCTTCAGGCCGAGGTGGTCGATGGCACGGATAAGTGCCCCCATTACTATACCGATCCCGCAGCCGGCGCACCAGATGGTGGGGAACTTCTTGTTCTTGCGCAGTTTCTGGAGGGTTTCACTGCTCTCGAACCAGTTTTCCGCAGGCATCTGGGCTTCGTTTTCTTCCAGATCGTGGGCTTCCAAGATAGGATCGTTCATACTTTAGCCTTCCAGCGCGTCCAGGACCATTTGCGGCGTGACCATCTCGCCATTAGCGCGTGTGACACGCCTGACTTTCTTCCGGCCAACCATCCGTTCCACTTCATATGCCAGCTGGCCCCGGTTCATCTCAGGCACAATAATTCGATCCACACGCTCACCCAGGGCCTCCACTTGAGCTTCTGGGAAAGGCCAGATGGTCAGCAGGGTCATCAGATCCACTTTTTGCCCGCGGGCGCGCGCCAGTTTTATGGCGTGCCGGGCGGTGCGGGCGGAAGCACCATAGGACAGGATGGCGGTCTTTGCACCCGGCATCTGATCCTCTTCGAGCATGATGATATCGTCCAGGTGCTTTTCCAATTTCGTATTGACCCGTTCCAGCCAGGGATCGATCTCATCCATGCGCTGGGTGGAAAAGCCCTGAACATCATGGAAGAGACCGGTGATATGGTAGCGATAGCCTACGCCAAAATTGGCCAGTGGTGGCACATCCCCGGGCTCGTTGCGGTAGGGGATATACTCCCCATCCTTTTTTGTCACCCGGTACTCAGGCATGCGGATGGTTTTAAAGTCCGGCAATTCGACCGGTTCACGCATGTGACCGACGATCTCGTCGGTCAGAAGGATCACCGGTGTGCGATATTTCTCGGAAAGCTCAAAGGCCTTAACGGTCAGGTCGAAGGCCTGGCGGACCGAGACCGGGCTTAACGCGATGATGGGATGGTCGCCGTGCGTGCCCCAGCGCGCCTGCATCACATCGCCCTGGGAGGCCGCGGTGGGCTGGCCGGTGGAAGGGCCCAAACGCTGCACGTTCACTACCACGCAGGGGATCTCTGCCATGGCGGCATAACCGATATTTTCCTGCATCAAAGAGAAACCCGGCCCGCTGGTGGCAGTCATCGATTTCAGCCCGCCTACCGAAGCGCCGATGATGGCCGCCATGCTGGCGATTTCGTCTTCCATCTGGATGAATTTACCACCCAGCTTGGGCAGTTCACGCGCCAGGATTTCAGCCACTTCCGTGGAAGGCGTGATGGGGTAGCCTGCGTAGAAGCGGCAGCCGGCGGCAAGCGCACCCCAGCCGATGGCATCGTTCCCTTGCATCAACTTGATGACCAATGTTTTCTCCTGGTGGTAACGATGTAATTTGTCACTACTCCAGCTTTCTGATGACAATGGCAAGATCGGGACAATGGGTATCACAAAAATGACAGGCGGTACATTTATCCGATAGCACTACCCTGGGATGCTCGTCGCCCGGATCCATCGCCAGTACTTTGGGAGGGCAGAATTCCACGCAGATGCGACAGCCTTTGCACCAGGTGGCATACAGGATGACCTGGCCGCGCGGGCCCTTTTTAAGTGGGACCGCTGCAGGTGCGGGCATGGAAGGTTGCGATGTTACGGCTGGCATAAATAATACCTTTCGATTAACCGGTTTTGCCAATGCGTTATTCTACTATAAGTAGTGTTCTTATCAGGGATGAAGAATATCCTCTTTCCCTTATTACGCGGCGTGTTCCCTGAAAGGTAAGCCGATAAACTGATACTTCGGATTTCTCCCGAAGCGGTGCTACAATTGGCCTGAGAGAAGCTGCCATGGATAAATCTGCCCTTTCCGCGAAATACTTTCAGATCCCGGTAATAACAATCTGTCTGCTTTTCGTCGGGGTCTCTTGCACAAGCGCAATGAAAACAACGCCGGCAGCCACGCCGGAAGCGACAGCTGTTATCCCGACGGTGGTCGCGCCGCAGGCTATTACCCAGGCAACCGAAATTCCTACCATCAATCCTCCCACCCCAACGGCCTCGGCAACTGCCGACCTGGAGGCGATGCCCGGTCTGGCCGGGAGATGGATCGATCCGGACTCCACCAATGGCGATACCGTTTCCACCATTGTATGGCAGAACAGCACATATGTGGTGACCTCTGTAATCAACACCAGCAGGGGCGGGAATGAGTTAAAAACTTTCTCCTGGGTAAACGGGGTTTTAACCTGGAGATATTGTCCATCCAATATGCAGGATTGCATCATTCAACATACGGTTGCTCTGAACGGGAATATCCTTACGGTTAGTTGGGCCTGGTCGAGCGGAAACAATTCCGGCACATCCGACCTGCAGCGGCAGCCATAAATCCAAAGGGGATTCAAGAAAGGAGCAGTACTGGTACTGCGCCTAATAGAACCGTTTTCCTGATTCCGCCAAGAAGCAGTATAATCCCGCCATGCTTATCAGTACACCACATTCCAGACGCAGACGGATTTCTCCGCTTGTGTATATGCTTATACCGGTAGCTTTTTTCCTTGGGTTGGGAGGCGGATACTTGTTATGGGGCAGCACTCAGCCGTCAGTTGCTGCCGGTTCCAACACAGCCGACAACAATGTGCCACGTAAGGTGACCGTTTCGACAGATAATCAACCTTCCCTGGGGCCAAGTAATGCTCCGGTTACCATCGTCGAGTTCAGCGATTACCAATGCCCTTATTGCCAGGTTTGGGACCAGCAAGTTTACCAGCAGTTGATGACGAGCTATCCAAACAAGATCCGCTTTGTTTACCGGGATTTGCCGTTGCCCATGCATCCTGAGGCAATCCCTGCAGCGGAGGCGGCGGATTGTGCCGGCGAACAAGGCGCGTATTGGAAATACCATGATGCTCTTTTCATTCAACAATACGGCTTGAGCCGCTCGGCTTATGATCATTATGCAGCAGATTTGGGACTGGATAGCAAAGCATTTGCCACCTGCCTCGACAGCCAACGTTATTTAAGCAAGGTACAAGCCAATGCAAGTGATGCAGCCAGCGCTGGCTTGAACAGTACGCCATCTTTTGTTATAAATGGCAAGGTTCTTATCGGGGCGCTTCCTTTATCGGATTTTAAAGCAGTCATTGACGAAGAACTGGCTGCAAAGCCTTAGTGCCGATCCGAAAATTGAGGAAAAGGTCGCATTTTGAGTGCCTGTACTCAAAATGCAGTTCTAAAATAATTTTCGGATAAATTCTTAATCTTTCAACTTGCCCGACAGGGCACTTTCACGAGGTAACCTTTCAATAAATGTAAGAGAATGGATGAATGGTGAGCCGGCGCGAAACAGCGTGATGCGGTACCGTATCCCTTTGCCCCTTGTTTGTTCTGATGACACCTCAAGAGGGAATATATGAAAAAATTTATAGCCATTGCAGGGAACATTGGCGTAGGTAAATCTACGCTGGTGGAAATGTTGTGTGCAAAATTGGAATGGACACCGTTCTTCGAACCGGTGGCTGAAAACCCCTACCTGTCCGATTTCTATCGGGATATGCAGACCTGGGCTTTCCATTCGCAGATCTTCTTCCTGACCCACCGCCTGCGCGCACATCACCAACTGGCGCAGTATCCTACGTCGGTCATCCAGGACCGTTCGGTGTACGAGGATGCTGAAATTTTTGCTCATAACTTGTTCCTGCAAGGGCATATCCGCCCGCGTGATTACCAGACCTACCGTGAGCTTTATCTGACACTGGTAGAATTCCTACCTCCGCCCGACCTGGTCATCTACCTGCATGCCTCCGTGAATACGCTGGTTCAACGAATTGGCCGGCGTGGGCGGGATTACGAACGGACCATTCCGGCAGATTACCTGGCCAGCTTGAATAACCTGTATGAATCCTGGATCTCGGATTTCACGCTTTGCCCGGTGCTGACCGTCCCGGCAGACGATGTCGATTACGTGGCTCACCCTGGCCATCTTGAATTAATTGTGAGCAAGGTACAGGAAAAACTGACCGGCAAGGAAGAGGTTATTTTCGACCCGGAAGAAGTGGCGCGGGCGGCCTTCGATTAATTGTTTCCCGACAAAAAATCCCCGGCAGACCGGGGATTTTTTTATTCCACGAATGTATCCCATTTCCAGCGACTTTGCAGCCAGAACAACTTTTCTCCCGGGTTGGCGGCGATCCCGGCGTCGAAACTGCCACATTCGGCCAGGATGATGGATTGGGGGGCGGTATTATCGAGGGAGCAGACGGATGAGTTCTCCGCCGGCACACCGGGTGTGCCGATATCAAGAAAAATATTAGGCCGGCCCGGGCTAGGCAGGCAAACGTAACCCCACTTTCCGGTCCCGTCCGGTTGGCGGCAAAAGGTCCGATCGGCCCGTTCCACTGCAGGATAGGTATAAGCATCCGCAATCAGCCCGGATGATTTCAGTAAGCGGACGGTGCCGCCGCCAAGACTGAGGGAAAGGCCGGTCTGGGAGCTAAAAAAGAAGGCAATCTGGCGCGGCTGCAGGGTTATGGCTGGCAGGGTAAAAGTTTTTGGGCTGCCTATCCCGTTATCCAGTTTCCAGCTGGCCACGTTAACCGCAGTGGTAGACACGTTGATGATCTCGACGTATTCATCCCCTACGTTGGCCGTACCGTCGCCGTTCCAGTCGCTGCGTGGGTGGGGCAGGATTTCATTCAGTACCACCGGCTGGGGAATGGCAGTCGGACCACGGGTGCGGGTGGGTGTAATAGTCGGCAAGGGTGTGGGAGTGAGGGTGGACAAAACCACCCCGGAGCATATCACCGCCGGGCTGTTATGGTTCAGCGGATTAGCCGGGGAGATGAGCATGAAATCAGTGGCGTTATTGGAAGTATCCACACAGGCCGTGTCCCTGCCGGCCGTGTTCCGGCCGGGTTTCCGCTCATAACTCTGGTCGGACGTTCCTGTGAGTTTTGAAAGGGTGTTGCCTTCATGAAAATAGGTGCCTTGACACATCCCCACTTGATCGATAGGACCGGAACTATTATACAAGGCCAGGCCGCCGTCGTCCGCTATGCCGGGCGAGTAGGGGAAGGTCTGATCGGGGTTGGTGATACTTGGGTTGGAACCACTGGCAGCAAGCAGGTAATGCTGGCCGGGCTGCAGGACGGTGCCGGAAGTGATGGTTGCCAAATACTGGACAATGTTCCCGCATGAGCTCGATGTATAAATAATCCATCCACTAATGCTGACAGCCGAGCCGGTGGGGTTGTAGAGTTCGATGAATTGGTCATACCCTCCATAAAGGGTGTTTGTGCGGAATTCGCTGATGACGATGTGATTCGGAGGCGGGGGGGGCGCCGTAAAGGTGATGGTAATGCTGGATGTTGGGGTGATCGTGGGGGTTTCGGTGATGGTGGAAGTTCGTGTGGTTGTGGGCGTCAGTGTAAATGTAGGAGTGGCGCTAGGAGTCGCGGTGTTCGTTGGCGTTTCAGTCGGCGTGGGCGTTTCGGTTGTTAACGCGGCCTCTGCCATTGGCCGGCCAGCCGGCGCGGCGCCTACGCGGCGGATTGCTGCCAACCCAAACAGGCTGCCAACAAGCAGGATAGCGACTAAGCCACGCAGATAAAAGTTTTTGTCGCGCAACATAACCGGTGAAATAACCTCCCGGCGATGATAACATATTCGGCCTGCAGATTGCCCTACGCCGTTCTTAGGGCGGATATAATGGATTTGCCGAAAAAACTAGCGGGGCTCTACGACCAATTTTATGGCAGTGCGAACTTTATCCTCGATTTCCACATCGACGAACTCCGGCACGCATACCACCGAAATTTCGTCACCCTTGAGGTAGCCGGTAGCCAGAACGAGTGCCTTGACGGCCTGGTTGACTGCACCCGCTCCAATTGCCTGTACTTCCGCCCGTTTGTGTTCGCGGATGACGCCCGCGATTGCCCCGGCTACTGCGGAGGTACGGGAGGTTGCGGACACTTTGATAATATCCATATCATTTCTCCCTTGAACGAACGATCAGTGAGAGGGGCACGCTTCTGCTTTAAATTGTACATTATTTAGGGGCGCGATACAAGATGCACGTGAATAATGTCTGAACATTTTGAGTGGATTCGGTCGCCCAGAATGCCCGAAGGGCGCATAACCGCACTTAAAATGCAAGATCGTTCTTATCTGAGGATAGGTTTATGGGTTGTTTTAGAAATTAGTTTGAGAGCGCAAGGTCGGTTGCATGTTAGATTCAGCCAGGGTGCAAGGACAGGATGGCAAGACTCTTCCGTGGAGGCACCCGGGGGCATCTCTGCTGAGAGCGAAGAAAGGGCAAGGAAGGGCGATTCTCCGGGTTGCCTACTCAAAAAAAGCCTTTTTTACGGGTTGCGCGAGGGTGTTTTTACGGAATAACGGGGATAAATTCCGAAAAGTGGGAGAAACGGGCAGGAATAAGGGGGAAAATAGCATTCAATTCAAGGTCCCAGACATTTTTGAACGGTTTTGTGGGGCGTTGAACGATTTTGGGGCGGGACACAAGAATTGTTTTGGCAAACAAACGCCCAAAAAGGGCTGTTTTATTCAATCAATCCAGGTTTGGGGATTGTTTTTGGGGTGGGGAGGGAAGGTATGATCCAATGTTGGATTACAACCAGACGCCGGGAATCGCCGTACCGCAGTGTGGGCAGGTGCCCTGGGGTGTGATCGTTACTGCGTGAATGGTATAACCGGTCCGCTTCACCAGCGGTGTATTACATTTTGGGCAGAAGGTTGTCTCGTACTCATCCACACGTCCCGGCAGGTTCCCGGCATAGACGTAATGCAAGCCGGCCTCCCGCCCGATCTCGGCTGCGCGCAGCAAGGTTTTGGCCGGAGTGTTGTCGGTTTCGCTCATTTTATAGTCCGAGTGGAAAGCCGTGACATGCCAGGGGATATCTGCCGACACACCCGCCAGAAAGCGGGCGGCTTCCCACAACTCGGCCGTGCTATCATTGAAACCCGGGACAACCAGAGTCACCACCTCCAGCCAGAGGCCCATCTCCTTGACCCGTTTAATGGTATCCAGAACGTTCTTCAGAACCCCACCCAGGTGCCGGTAGTTTTTGTCCTGCATGGATTTCAGGTCAATTTTCATGCCGGAAAGATAGGGGCGCACATATTCGAGTACTTGGGGGGTGGCATTACCGTTCGAGATATAAACGCACTTCATCCCCTCTTGCAGGGCCAATTTAAAAACACCCACTGCCCATTCGCTGGTGATGAGCGGTTCATTATAAGAGGAGGCAATTACTTTCGCCCCAACGCGCCGGGCCGTTTCCACGATTTGCTGCGGAGAAATGTGCTTTAAATAATTAGCTGAATCGTCTGCTGCCGGGTCGCGCAGCGCCTGGGAAGTCAGCCAGTTCTGGCAATAGCCGCAGTGAAAGTCACAGCCGAGCATGCCAAAGGTCAGCGCGATGGAGCCAGGCAGGAGATGATTAAAGGGTTTCTTTTCCACCGGGTCGGCATTGAGCGCAGCCACGTAGCCCCAGGGTACGCGCAATTCTCCCCCCCGGTTGAAGCGCACCTGGCAAATGCCGCGTCGGCCCTCCCGGATCAGACAGCGGTGACCGCATGCATTGCAGCGGATGGAACCGTCAGGCTGTTTTTCGGTCAATTCGCCTGCGACCGTTAACTGGTCCAGATCACTTGCGATGGGTATCATCTCTTAATCATACACCTAAAATCTACAAGAATAACCAACTTTATATGGTATACAGTTTTATTAAAAAGGCAGTACAATCGTACTGACGCTCATCTGTTCTGTCGATTCGCAACTTGTGCTATACTGATACCAGATACATGCAGATAGATTCTATTCCCGAAGCGCGTTCCGTATGGCCCGGCTGGGCCGAATTCCTCCACCGTCACGGACTGGAGAATATGGTTGCCTGGGCATTGGAGGCGGCCGGTCCGCTGGCGGTGCTTGGCGCCCAGGCGCTCTATGTTGGTGGCCCGTTCCTGCGTCCGGCAATGACAGATTTGCAGCGGAATGCCCTGGCCGACCTGTTCGAAGACCGTGAGGAGGCCCTGGCCTTTAGCGCGTTTCTGCGGGAGGAAATTTCCCTGTGACCGACATACTGCTTGGGCTGATTGGTTTTGGTATTATTTTCCTCAGTGCAGCGCTGATGGTGGGATTAGCTACACTGCGGCGCAAGTCTCCCCTGGCTTTTCGTGAAATTCCCGCTTTTACACGATTGCGGCAGGCTGTTGGCAGAGTAGTGGAAGATGGAACTCGCTTGCACGTCTCGCTCGGGCGCGGCGGGCTGGTTACACCCCAGTCTGCCTCCGCCATGGCGGGACTGACGCTATTGCGCCGCCTGGCCGAGTTGACTCTGGCCGGTGACCAGCCGCCCATCGCCACCTCCGGTGATGCTGCCCTGGCCATCCTTTCCCAGGACACTTTAAAAACTGCTTCCCAGACCTCTGCGCAGGGTGTTTACGATCCAACTGCCGGGCGATTGACCGGCCTGACGCCTTTCTCCTATGCGGCGGGGGTGATCCCAGCTATCCGCGATGAAAATATTTCTGCCAATGTGTTGATGGGCAATTTCGGGGTTGAAGCAGCTTTGCTGGCAGAAGCTTCTGAACGGAAAAATGCATTTACCCTGGCGGCCAGCGATAACCTGGCGGGGCAGGCAGTTTTATATGCCACTGCCGAGGAACCGCTGATTGGCGAAGAGCTATATGCTGCGGGTGCTTACATGGATGCCGGGCCATTACATACGGCCAGCCTGAGAGTCCAGGATATCCTGCGTTGGCTGATCATCGTGGTAATCCTGATAGGGGCGTTGGTCCAATTACTGAGGGCGGTAGGTATCCTGTGAAATTCAAGGGTGTTTTCTCTGCTGTTGTAGCGATTGCCTTTGGTTTCCTGGTACTGGCGGGTTATCTTTTTGGGATCAGTGCTGGCGGTGGGCCCTCCATTTTGGGCCAAATCCAGGTTTTTATCCTGAACGTAGCCGTCATCCTGGCTGGGTTCGCGATATTGGTTGGGATTTTTAATTTATTGATCGTCCACACCGGTAAAATTCGTCAAAAGCAGAAGGGCGGCATTTACAGCGTTGTTCTGATCATTGCCCTGGTGGTGACTTTTGTGCTTGGATTCCTGGCTCATTTCAACTTCCCGGTTGCCAAATCCCTCTTCAACGATGCGTTTCTAACCATCCAGTTGCCAATCGAGACGAGCCTGATGGCCCTGCTGGTGGTCTCGTTGACCTATGCGAGTATCCGCCTGCTGCGCCGACGGCTAAACCTGCTTTCGATCATCTTCCTCATAACCGCTTTCCTTATTCTGGTTGGAACGGCACCCTGGCCTTTCCTGGGAGATGTGCCTGTACTGAGCACCTTGCGGGCATGGATAGCCCAGTTCCCGGCTGGAGCCGGCGCGCGCGGCATCCTGCTTGGGGTGGGTCTCGGCACACTGACCACCGGACTGCGTGTCTTGTTTGGCTCTGACCGTCCATACGGGGGCAAGAATGGCTGATGTGCGCTGCCCGATGTGCGGGAAGCCCAATCCCGAGGATCTGGAAGAGTGCCAGTTCTGTGGGGCGCGCCTGAAGCCAGTGCTTGGCCCGCTTTCCGGTGATTCCCAGGCCATTAAGCCCGGGGAAGAACCAATCAAGCGGAATACCTCTGAATTAGAAAAGGTCAATCTTAGCCGGGGGGCTCCCATCCACCCCGGGGAAGCCCCCACCAAGAAAAATACCGCGGAACTGGAACGGGCGCTGCCAGCCTGGTTGCGGAACTTACGTGAGGGGAAGCGTCCGGTAGCCGGCAAATCCATGGCGGAACCATCTGCTCCTGAGAGCTCACCGCCTGTGTCCAAACCAGTACCTGCTTTAAACTCATCTGAAGGTACACAGGATTGGCTCTCAGGCCTCAGTAAAGCCGCCTCTGAAGATGAAGAAGTCCCCGATTGGCTGGCTGGTCTGCGCGGTGGCAAGTCTGTCGAATCAGTGCCTACGCCCGCCACAGATGAGGAGTTGTCTCCCGGACTGAGTAACGCCGACTGGATGGCACGTTTGGGCGGCGAGCCGCAGGAGCCTGCCCCCGAACCTCCCGCCGCAATAAATACGCCTGCCGCGCAACAATCTGGGTCAGAAACCTCGCCCGAACCTGCTGGAATGGATGATACGCCCGACTGGCTGAAATCCCTGCAATCTGAACCCTCCTCTGCGCAAGAACCACCGCCTGCATTTAATGCCCCTCTCGAACCTGCCGGGAAGGACGATACGCCCGACTGGCTGAAATCCCTGCAATCTGGACCTTCGACTGCACAAGAACCACCGGCTGCATTTAATGCCCCTCTCGAACCTGCCGGGAAGGATGATACGCCCGACTGGTTGAAATCCCTGCAATCTGGACCTTCGGCTGCACAAGAACCACCGGCTGCATTTAATGCCCCTCTCGAACCTGCCGGGAAGGATGATACGCCCGACTGGTTGAAATCCCTGCAATCTGGACCTTCGGCTGCACAAGAACCACCGGCTGCATTTAATGCCCCTCTCGAACCTGCTGGGAAGGATGATACGCCCGACTGGTTGAAATCCCTGCAATCTGGACCTTCGGCTGCACAAGAACCACCGGCTGCATTTAATGCCCTCTCGAACCTGCTGGGAAGGATGATACGCCCGACTGGCTGAAATCCCTGCAATCTGAACCTTCCGCTGCGCAACAACCAGCGCCTGCAGATGAAGTCCCGCCCGAACCCGCCGGGGTGGATAACACGCCCGATTGGTTAAAATCCATGCAATCCACTCCCTCCAGCGTACAGGTACCATCCGCGGTTGAAACACCGCCCGAACCTGCTGATGTGGATAATGCCCCCGACTGGTTAAAATCCCTGCAATCGGAACCTGCCAATGCGCAGAAACCTCCGGCAGCGCTGCAAGGCGGAGATAATTTACCCGAATGGCTCTCCGGGCTGCCGGAGATATCCGCTCAAAACAATAGCCCTGCCCAGAATGAAAATGAAAATAAGCTGGTAGAACCTGCCCAGACCGAAAGCATGCCGGACTGGCTGGACCAGCTTAAGCAGAAGTCCGTCCCGCCGGAAGCCACTGCTCCTGCCGAAGCAGCCGAGCCCGCCCCGGACTGGTTGGCGGGCTTTGGTTCCTCTGCCGCGCAGCCTCCTGCCGCGCCTCCTGCCGCGGCTCCTGCAGAAAATGTCCCTGACTGGTTGTCGAACCTGCAAGAAAAATCCACACCCGGGTCCGGAACGCCTGCGGCAGCGTTCACGAGCGAGCCACAGCCGACCAATCCGCCTGGAGATATGCCGAGCTGGTTGTCCCAGTTACAAGCCGATGTTAATAATGCGCAGGAAGCCCAACAGCACAAGGATGACTTTGATGTCGTTCCCACCCCGCCGGCGGCCCCAAAAGGTACCGGGGCGCTACCCGATTGGTTAAGCGGCATCGAACCTGCGGCGCCCTCCTCAGGTAGTAGTATCCCGGCATTGATCGGGGATAACAAGGATAATGCCCCAGGCGAACAGGCAGATACGGCTTTTTCGATGGAAGCCCCCGACTGGCTTTCCAAATTGAATCCGGAACAGGCAGCAGAAAAACCTGCCCAACCCAACGAAGGCCAGCCAGAACTTGGAGGCCTTGAAACCGCTGAACTACCTTCCTGGGTACAGGCCATGCGCCCGGTGGAATCCGTTGTGGAACAAAAAACGGCCCTGGTGGATGAAAACCGGATTGCTGAGATCAGCGGCCCGCTGGCAGGTCTGCGCGGCGTGCTTCCATCAGAACCTGGGCTGGGAATGTTGCGCAAACCCCCGGCGTATTCCACGAAACTGCAGGTATCGGATGGGCAGCAGCGCTATGCTGCCACGCTTGAGCGAATGATTGCGGGCGAATCCAATCCGCGCATAGCTAAACCGACGCGACTGCCTTCGAGCCAGGTATTGCGGTGGCTGATTGCGGTTCTTCTGATCCTGGCGGTGGGATTGCCTTTTGTGATCGGCACTAATGTAAACGGCGTCGGGATTGCCCCGCGTACCGCGGTCGTATCCTCCGATCAGCTCGCTACAGACCGGGTTATCGATGGGCTTCCGGCAAATGTCCCGGTATTGGTTGCTTTTGATTATGATCCGGCACTCTCCGGCGAATTGGAAGCGGTGGCAGCACCGGTGATCGACCGGCTGCTCTCCAAGGGTAATCCGCTGGCGGTGATCTCCACGTCACCGACCGGCCCGATCCTGGCGGAGCATTTCCTGCAAACCACCCCATTGGTAAAAGACTATCAATATCCGGTTGGAAATAAGTATATCAATCTGGGCTACTTGGCCGGTGGCCCGGCAGGCATTTTGTATTTCGCGGATACGCCGGCAGAGGCCATTCCGGTTGGCATAGATGGCCAGCCTGCCTGGAGTGCGGGACCCTTGCAGGGCATCCAGAAGTTAAGCGACTTTGCCGCGGTCATCATCCTGACCGACAATGCCGATACCGGGCGCAATTGGATCGAACAGGCCGGCCCGCAACTCGGCAGCACGCCGATGTTGATGGTTATCAGCGCCCAGGCGGAGCCAATGATCCGGCCCTATCTCAATTCGGGCCAGCTCAAGGGGCTGGTTTCCGGGTTGTCCGAGGCAAAGATTTATGAACAGGCTAATCAAAGCCTTGGGCCAATCCATCAATTTGGTCTGGATAACCAATACTGGGATTCGTTCAGCATCGGGATGCTGGTTGCCGAGCTTCTGATCGTTGCGGGTGTAGTATTGGGCCTAGTTGCCGATTGGCGGGCCCACCACAAAGAATCTGGAGAAGGGGCCTGAGCATGCCTGTGACTGTTTCCCATGACCTGGTTTCCGGGCTTATCAGCTTCCTGCTTACGCTGATGATATTGAGTTATTTGATCGGGGACAACCCGGTTTTTCGAGTGGCGGTCTATATTTTTATCGGTGTATCGGCCGGATACGTTGCTGCGGTGGCCTGGTGGCAGGTGCTCTATCCGAAAGTCTTCCTACCCTTGACGACCGGCAGCTTTATCGAGCGATTGTTGGCTCTGATCCCACTTATTCTAGGCGTTTTGCTCCTGATGAAACTTTCGCCGAGGACGGCCTGGCTGGGCACCCCGTCTGTGGCCTTCCTGGTGGGAGTAGGCGCGGCGGTGGCGGTGGGCGGGGCAGTGATGGGAACGCTGATCCCACTGACCCAGGCTTCATTCAATGTATTCAATCCGACTAGCAGCGGAGAAACCTGGCTTGCGCGTTTGGCCTATGGTGCAATCATGCTGGTTGGTACGATAACAACACTGGTTTATTTCCACTTTGGAGCCAAATCCACTCCCGGCGGACCTCAGCGCAGCAAGCTGGTGATATGGTTGGGTTGGATCGGACAGGTTTTCATTGCAATCACCCTTGGAGTACTGTTCGCAGGTGTTTTTGCGGCTGCCCTGACTGCGATGATCGAGCGATTGAATTCCATCTTGTTCTTTTTGAGTACTCTCTTCTAAAAAATTATGCCTGGATCCCTGGTTGATTCTGATTCTCTCTTGGCGGTTGACGTTGGCAGCGTGACCACGCGCGCGGCTCTTTTTGACGTGGTGGAAGGATACTACCGGTTTGTTGCCTCCGGCCATGCCCCCAGCACCGCCCAGGCCCCATATAAAGATATCAGTGAGGGTGTTCATCACGCCATCGAAGACCTGCAACTGATTACCGGGCGTAAGTTCCTGGGAGAAAACCAGCGTTTGATCCTGCCAGCCGAGGATGGCAAAGGCGTGGATACTTTTGCGGCCACTTTTTCAGCCGGGCCGGCCCTGAAAACCGTGGTGATGGGCCTTTTGAACGACGTTTCGGTGGAGAGCGTCCAGCGGTTGGCGCGTTCGGCTTATGTGCGTGTGGTGGATACCATCGGATTAAACGACAAGCGCAAACCCGAACAGCAAATTGACGCGTTGTTGCGGCTGCGCCCCGACCTGATCTTGGTGGCCGGCGGAACGGATGACGGCGCGACCATTTCCGTGCGGAACTTAATCGAGACAATCGGCCTGACATGTTATATCCTGCCGGCCGAAAATCGCCCGGCTGTGCTCTTTGCAGGAAACAAGAACATGGCCGACGAGATCAAGAAGAGCCTGCAGAACCTGACCTCTTCCCTGAGCATCAGCTCCAACGTGCGTCCTGATCTTGAAACGGAAGACCTGCCGCCCGCTCAAAATGCACTGGCCCGGCTTTATTCCCAGGTACGGCGCAACCAGATGAGCGGTGTGGATGAGCTTAATAGCTTGGCGGGAAATAGCTTGATGCCGACCGCCTATGCTGAGGGGCGGATCATCCGTTTTCTCAGCCAGGTGTACGATTCAGCCAAAGGCATCCTGGGGGTGGATCTGGGTGCATCCGCTGCCAGTATAGCCGCTTCTTTCGGCGGCGATTTGACCCTGGGTGTCTATCCACAACTGGGCCTGGGCGAAGGTCTTGCCAACCTGCTGCGTTTTACCAGCTTGAATGAAATCATGAAATGGCTCATGCTTGACATCCCGGCCGACACGGTCAGGGACTATCTTTACCAGAAATCCCTTTATCCTGGCAGCCTGCCGGCAACTGACGAGGAACTATCGATCGAGCAGGCCCTGGCGCGTCAGACATTAAATATGGCGTTGAACAGCCTTTCCAAGGATTTCCCTCGCCAAGCGCGGCGCGCCTCGCCTGGCCTGGTGCCCTATTTCGAGCCGATCCTGGCCTGCGGGAGTGTCATCACGCGCGCCCCCACCCTCGGGCAGAGTCTGCTGATGTTGTTGGATGGCATCCAGCCAGTAGGTATTACCACGATGATATTGGATCAGAATAACCTGCTACCTGCCCTGGGGGCGGCGGCCAGCCGCAATTCCATTCTGCCCATTCAGATACTGGAATCGGGCGCTTTTCTGGGCCTGGCAACCGTGGTGGCGCCCTATTCTACAGCCAAGGAAGGGACGCCAATCCTTAAGGGTCGCGTGGTGTACCAGAATGGGAATGAAAGCCGCGTGGATATCAAACAGGGCGCGCTGGAAGTCTTTCCTCTTCCGGCAGGACAATCAGGCCGTTTGTACCTGCATCCATTTCACCATACTGATATAGGTTTTGGCCCCGGGCATGCCGTCGAAGGTGGAATTCCCATTACCGGAACGGCGCTGGGCCTGGTGATCGATGCGCGCGGCCGGCCATTGCGTTTACCTGGCGATGCGGCGAGAAGGCGTGATATTGCTAAAAAATGGCTCTGGATGTTAGGAGGCTAGACATTCGATGCTGGCTCCTGTTGCACATATCCTCCCACTAACCACTCTCCGACGCGAACGGCTATTGCCCGTGCCGGGACGTATAACTGTCCATTTGGACCAGAAAGTCAATCCGCTGGATGTGGTAGCCGAAACCAAATTCGGAGCGGAACACCTGCTGATCGATGTGGCTCGTGTGCTCGGCCTGCGGCCGGAGGTGGCGCAGAGCCTGATCCAGATCAAAGCGGGGGATATGATTTCCCAGGGCGATGTCATTGCCAGGCGACCGGGGCTTGGCTTGCAAACTGTCCACACCCCTGTAAATGGCCGGGTAATTTTATGCGGCGCCGGGCGGGTCCTGCTGGAAATTGGCGATACTTCGTTTGATTTGCGCGCAGGTATGCCGGGGACCGTTACACGCCTGATCTCTGAACGCGGCGTGGAAATCAAATTCAATGGAGCGGTTGTACAGGGCGTATGGGGGAATGGTCAAATGAACGTCGGATTGATGCTGCCCGTGCTGACTTCTCCGGAGGATCCCCTGACTGCCAAGCATATGGATGTCAGCCTGCGCGGCTCGATCATAATGGCAGGGATTTGTAATGACCCGGATGCCCTGCTAGCAGCCAGCGATCTGCCCGTGCGCGGCATCATCCTGGGCAGCATGTCGCCGGCGCTCATTCCACTGGCATTGCAAGCGCAATACCCGATCATTATTGTGGATGGCTTTATCCAGAGGCCGATGAATGGGACTGCTTACAAATTGCTGACCACCAATGCCAAACGCGAAACCACTCTTAATGCTGAGCCTTTTGACCGGCAGACCGGCCTGCGACCAGAGATTTTCATTCCTTTGCCGGTGACACAGGAACCACCCGCGCCGCGCGACATTGAAACCTTTGCTCCGGACCAGGTAGTGCGTCTGACGCGGGAACCACATGTAGGGACAGTTGGAAAATTAATCAGTTTAAGACCCGGTTTGACCAGCCTATCCAACGGGATGCGGGTGGCAGCAGCTGATGTGCGGCTGGATTCCGGTGATCAAGTTCTCATTCCGCTTGCCAATTTGGAAGTCCTAGGGTAAGATAATTCAAACGAGGAGGATGCAGCGATGTTAGATGAAGGTAATAACGCCAACATAGAAACCCCCGAGGAGACTCCTCCTCCGGAGGAATCGAATAATCGTACTTTCTTAATCGTGGGGGGAATTTTTGCGGTCCTCATTTTTCTGACGCTGGTGTGCGGCGCAGTGTACGCGCTCTGGTACCTGCCAAGCCATAACGCTTCCCAAAATGCCACCCAGTCGGCCATCAAGGCAGGCAATGCACAGGTCGTTGCACAGATGACATCCACCGCGCAGGCTGCCCTTTGGACGCCAACCTCGTTGCCCTCCGACACGCCAACGGAAACCCTGATACCGCCGCTCCAACCCCTCAGCACCGAAACCGCGGTGATTGCCATAAGTACGGCCACCGGAACCGATACCCCCACGACTGACCCGGCCACCCTGGTTGCCATGCAGACTCAACTGGCCGCGCAAATGACCTCTACGGCCATTGGGAATGTAGTGCCTGCTGCGAATGCTACGCCTGCCACCGGCGGCCCCATGCCCAAAACCGGCTTCTTCGATCAGATCGGCCTGCCCGGATTGGTCATTCTGACCCTGGCGTTGATCGTGGTCATTTTCCTGTCACGGCGCCTGCGTAACTCTCCTTCAAAATAAATGGCAGATCAATAACACTGTAGGGATACCTTCTGCATCCCTACCGGTTGTATTCACGTGAACCCGCTTTGCCGGGTTCACGTTTTTTAATCTAATTACAGGATGGAAGAATCGCAATTTGAGCATGGGCGAAATGGTCGCCCATGCTCAAATTGCTCACTTATCCTGAATATATCGATCTGGAATTACGTAACGCTGGCGGCCACCGTTTGCCCATATCCTAGCAAGGATTTAACCATTTCCTTGCTGCGACCTTCGGCATATACACGCAGCACCGGTTCGGTGCCGGATGGCCGGATCAGCAACCAGGAATCGTCGGCCATGATGTACTTGACGCCATCCACATTGCTGATTTGGGACACTTTCTGGTCGCCGATCTCCGCCGGAGCCTGTTTGATCAGGAAATCGGTCATCTCTGCTTTGGCTACCGGACGGTTCAAGCGCAAGTCGGTTCGTTCGTAAAATGCCGGGCCAACCTCTGCCAACAGTTCTTCCACCAGGTCGTGCAGGGATTTGTGCGCGGCTGCAATGATTTCCACCAATAATAACCCCATAATTGGGCCATCTCCCTCGGGGATATGTCCTTTAAATGAAATGCCGCCCAATTCCTCGCCGCCGATGAGTATGTCCTGGGCCATCATATAGTCGGCGATGTGGTTGAAGCCTACCGGGGTCTCGTAGAGCTTCAAGCCATAGCGCTGGCATAACCGGTCGATCATGCGCGTGGTGGAAACCGTCCGCACCACCGCGCCGCTCCAGCCACGTTTCTCCACCAGGTAGCGCAAGGCCAGGGCCATGATCTTGTGCGGATCGACAAAGTTGCTGTGCTCGTCCATGGCACCGATGCGGTCGGCATCCCCATCGGTGGTCACGCCAAAATTGCCCATGCCGGCACCGATGGCTCCGGCCAACGCACCCAGGTACTTGGCAATTGGTTCGGGGTGGATATTGCCGAAGCCGGGGTTCATCTCGCCGCGGATCTCCGTGATCTCACAGCCGGTCCCCTGTAAGAAAGCTTTAATGACACCGCGGCCGGAACCGTACATGGAATCCACAACGAAAGATTGCGGGTTTTCGGCAATCACGTCGCTGTTGATCAACTGCCGCAGATGCTCGAAATATTCCGGAAGCGGATTGAATTTTTGGATGAGGCCCCTTTCGCGGGCTACATCAAAATCCATCAGGTTTGGGCCGCGCGCCCGTTCTTCATTATCATTGAGATAAACTTCCACCCGGTGGCACTGTTCATTCAGGGCTGAACCGCCGTAGGCTGCTTTGAGCTTGACACCGTTGTAGCGCGGGGCGTTATGAGATGCGGTGATCATTACGCCTGCGATGGCATGGAGATTCTTTACGGCATAGGAGATGGCGGGTGTGGGCGCGTCGGATTGAGCCAGGTAGACGATGAAGCCATTGGCAGCCAGGACGCGCGCCACATCTCCGGCGTAGCGGTCGGATAGGAAGCGCGTATCGAAGCCGACCACAAATTTTTTCGGGTCGGGGGCCTGGCCTCCCTTGACGGATTTATCCCAGGATTCGGATGCTACTGCATCGGCGATGGCCTGGCTGAGCATGCGCAGGTTGGTAAATGTAAAAGTATCCGAGATGACGGCGCGCCAGCCGTCGGTACCAAAATGGATGGTCATAGAAAACTCCAGTTTGAAAAGAAAAGTAGGATTGGCGGAGCGAAGGATCAGGGGGTGGATGTAAACGTCGGCGTAGGCGGGAGAGGCGTTTTTGTAGTTGCCAAAAGGACATTCGTGAGAACCCAACCATCTTCATTGTTCCAACGGACATGCACCCAGCTTATTCCACTGACGCTCTGGATTTCTGGCATAACCTGTACAAGAGTTCCATTAATCAAAACAGCCAATGCGGTCCCATTCCCACTACCTGGTTGTGAACGAATATATGCTCCACCTCCAGTGACAGCCTCGATGACCGCGTAAACAGGCGTGGGCTGGGCTGTGGCAGTTGGCTGTGGTGTGTTGCTCGGAAGGGGTGTGGAGGTAGCGACGGTTGCGGTTGGCAACGATGTCGGAGTGTCAGTTACAGATAGCAGGGGAGCCAGTGTGGGAGTCGGTAAGATCTGGCGGGTGACAAGGATCTCATCCCGGATGACCCTGGTCAATCCGGTAAAATATGCCAGCGCAGCCAGGGAAAGCAGGCCCATTATGATGGGGAGGAGATATCCGCTGGCCTTCAACGGTTTGAAGCGCAAAGCAGCCAGGGTAATACCGCCAACAAGCATGGCCAACGCCAGGTGAACCAGGAAGACCTCCGCGCCATCCGGCCAGATGAGCTGGATGCCTGTCCCCAACCCGACTCCGGCGGCACTGAGCGGCATGAACAACCCATAGGCAAGCATAATACTAGGCAGGATCGGCCGGCGTTCGGAACGTACAAAGGAGATCGTCAGGAGAATCGCTCCCAACGCCACCAGGAATAAATCCGGCCACCACAGATGGGAATGGAAGCTGGCCTGGGTAAGCGGTAGCGGCTGCCAGAGACGTCCAACCCATCCGGCCAACGTTCCTGTCAGGAACACCAGCAGGCTGGCGACTAGGAACCCACCAAGAGTCTGGAAGAAGAAACGCCAGGAGCCGGTCTGAATGGCCAGTATCAGACCCACCCAGGGGGTCAGGATCGGAGCGAGTAAGATCCCCAACAGGAGCATGGCTGGAGAATCCATCAGATAGGCTGCCCCCATGACGGCTCCGCCTAACAGGGCAAACACGAAAAATTCAATGGATGGGAACGCGCGCCGTGCCAGGCCATCTAGGATGGCAGCCCGCTCGTCTGCGCCGGGCATTGCCAGCGTACGATGAGCCCGTCTGCGGCGGGCACGCGGCAGGCGCGACGACTCGCCAAACGGAGTGAAATCCTCAGGCAGGACGGGCTCTTCCGGGAACTCAACTTCACCAGAGGGGGGTTCTTCCGTAGGAGCCGGCTCAACCGGGCTGGGTTCTTCATCCGAAGAAGCCGGCTGAGAGACCGGTTCGATTGGCTTGGGCTGTTCGTCTTCTGGAAAACTCATGTTCGCATCCTCGCTCTCGTTTTTCCAAGCTTATTATACAACAACAAAGACGCCAGGATACACCTGGCGTCTTTGTTGTTTAGCGTCTAATAAAATCAGAGAAGAACCGCAATTTGAATGTGCGTGGCCACGCCATACACATTCAAATTGCGAACTCTTCCTATATTCGTAGAATATTACACCCAGCCGCGCAATTGCATGGCTTTGACCACCCGGTCAATCGCTACCATGTAGGCGGCGTCGCGCATACCCACCTTGTGCTTGAGCGACATGTTCAAGACACCCTGGAAAGCCGATGTCATCTTGGTGTCGAGTTTTTCCAGGACTTCCTTCTTGGTCCAGTAGAAGTTCATATCGTTCTGGACGCTTTCAAAGTAAGAGCAGGTTACTCCGCCGGCATTGCACAGAAAATCCGGGATGTCGAAGATATTGTGCTGTTTGAAATATTCGTCGGCTTCCGGGGTGGTCGGACCATTGGCGCCCTCGGCTACGATCCGAACACGTTTGGAGATCTTGCTGACGTTTTCAGCATTGATCTGGCCGCTCAGCGCAGCTGGGATCAGCACATCCACATCCTTGGTAATCCAGACATCGCCGTCTTCGACGATATAACCGGCCTGGATGGCCTTTTCCCGGTTGATCTCGCTATATTCGTTGATGATGGTCATCAGGAAGTGCGGATCCACGCCGTTCGGGTGGCTGTAGGTATAGGCCTTCCGGTCGATATGGTCCCAGCAGGAGACACAGGCGATCTTGCCACCCAGCATTTCGATAAAGGCGATGGCGGCGTACTGGGCCACGTTGCCGAAGCCCTGCAAGGCAGCCACGCATTTGGTTGAATCCATTCCCAGGTGCTTCATGGCTTCGCGGACGGTGTAAATGACGCCATAACCGGTGGCCTCTGTGCGGCCTTCCGAACCGCCGCCTTCGATCGGTTTACCGGTGAACACGCCAGGGGTGTAATGGCCAACCAGCTTGGAATACTCATCCATCATCCAACTCATCATCTGGGGCGTGGTGTAAACATCCGGGGCAGGCACATCCTGGCGCGGACCAATATTCCTCCACATCTGATCGACCCAGCCGCGGCATAGCCGCTCCTTCTCATCGACGGAAAGTGTTGCCGGATCGACGATGACGCCGCCCTTGCCGCCGCCCAATGGGATATCGGCCACGGCACACTTCCAAGTCATCCACATGGACAGGCCGCGTACGGTGTCCAATGTTTCTGCCGGGTGGAAGCGCACACCACCCTTATGGGGGCCACGCGCATCGTTGTGCTGTACGCGGAAGCCGGTGAAGACTCGCAGCGTTCCATCGTCCATGCGCACCGGGATGCGGAAAGTGAACTCACGCAGCGGCCAGCGCAACACCTCGGCGATCTGCGGGTCGAGGTTGAGCAATCCGGCTACCCGGTCGAATTGTTTCTGTGCCATTTCAAATTCATTTACACCAGCCATATTTCATCTCCTTTTAGGATTGAAAATGTGTAGCGCCTCAATAAAGCCCTTTCACCGGCTTATCGAGAGGTTACCAAATGAAGCAAAAATATAAGCGGGCACCCCGGAGGGAGACCCGCTTATATCATTTCTTCGATGGAAAATAATTCCTGCATAGGCATTACCTTAAGTTGTCTTACAACTTAAGCGTACACGATTTAACATGCAAAGTCAATATGACGAATTCCATTCTTACCTATGACTAATGTGACAAAACTCACAATTAAAAAAATAACGGCCCGGAACCCCGGACCATTATTTTCTGTTAGTTTGGATTATCATCATCTCCCGGCTCTTCATCTTCCCCCGAATCCAGTTCGAGCCGGACTTTTTGCGGATCCAACTGAACCCACAACAGGAGTACGTGCCCATCGTCTGTTTCGACCGAGCGGGCCGCTACAATAGGAGCCTGTTCCTCCAGGCCAAGGTCGTTGCGATACTCCAGGTGAATGGGCTGGTTGACGCGCCAGCGACGGTAACAACGTTCTACCAGCGCCGGGCCATTGAATGTCCGCAGGCGGGTCAGCAAGGTCAACGGCAGACGCGGTCCTTCACCGAGACCCAGCGCCCAGCCATCCTGGACGGGTTCGAATACGGGGGGTGGTCCTTCGATAATGGTTATTTTGTCATCCATAGTTTATACCTGTATTGGATGGATGATACCATAATGCGGTGGATACGGAAAGTAGGGGTTGGTTTAGATAACCTGGGTTGGGATATACCGACGCAAGGCGGGCGGGAATACCACCCCTTGCATCTCCAACGAGCGGACACGGTACAGGATGGCGCAGCCGCGCAGAATGTGCATGGCCAGATCGACCACGTGGCGTTCCTGAGGCGCTTCCAGGTAGGTAGCCTTGACCCAATTATTGAAGGCGCCCATGGAAGGGCCGGTCCAGATCTGATAATCCATCTCGCGTCCTTTTTCCCCGGCGACCGACCAGCGGGAAGATAACCCCAGATACCAGCGAAATACCAGCGCCATTTTATCTTTTGGGCTGGCATTGCCCCGTTCCACTTGGCGCGGGTCACGTTCCATGAAAAACTTGACCGTGTCATTCCAGATGGACTCAAAGTCACGTTTGAATACCGTCTTTTCCATTTTCTCCCGCTCAGCCAGTGGGACATCTTCCCAGGAGCTGTAGCGCGTGTAAAGTTCGGATAACTTTTGCGCCCGCATGGCGTACATGGTGCCGCGCTTGAGCACCTGCACTTTTACGCCCATCTCGAACATGTCTCCGGCGGGGGCCATGGCAACATCCGCCATTTCCATCTGCGAAAGTAGATTTCTGGTATGCTCCGAAGCGCCCGATTCCACGCAGGACTGGTTGATAGACCCCGTGACTACATAATCTGCCCCCAACGTGAAAGCCGCCAGTGCAGCCTCAGGAGTGCCAATGCCACCGGCTGCGCCAATCCGCACCGGCTGGGGATATTGGCGAATTGCCTGCACCTGGTCACGCAAGGCAATGAAAGCCGGCAGCATGCAAACCAGCGGACGGTTGTCGGTGTGCCCGCCTGAATCGGCTTCCACGGTAATATCGTCTGCCATTGGAACCGTTTTGGCAAGCTCCGCCTGGAGCGGCGTGATCTTGTTTGCCTTTAGCAACAAGGCCAGCAGGTCAGCCGGTGCAGGCTCCAGGAAGCGTTGCGCCATTTCCAGACGGGAGAGCTTGGCTATGACGCGGTTGCCGATCACCGTCTCCCCATGGATGCCCTGGGATAGGCCGGCAACCCGATATTGCACCAAAGGGGCCGTCAGGGCCAGGTAGGCGGAGGCTTCGATGACCCGGATCTGGTGTTTCAGATAGAGTTCAACTACCCTGGCCTCCAGCATCGGTTCGTTCGGACTGTTGAGCAAGTTGAAGGCATAAGGTCCCTGCGGCAGGGCTGTCTTGATCTTTTGAATGGCGGTTTCGATGCGATTGGGAGACAGGCCGCCCGCTCCAAATGAACCCATCAAGCCGGCCTTGCCCAGTGCAAGCACCATTTCTTCCGTAGAAATCCCGTTGGCCATTGCTCCGGCGCAGTAGGCGTAGCGTGTGCCATAGGTTTTGCAAAAGGATGGGTCGCCAAGCATATTCGGGGTCAGGGCAGGCGCCATGCCCATTACCTGCGGGCCAGAGCCGGCCAGACAGGGTTTTCCTCCCGCAACCAGGCCGATATTCCCCTGCTGCTCGATCACCCAGATGGGCTGGTCGAGTACCATCAATACGCGGCGCATTTCATCAAAGGATAAATTAATATTTCCCTTTTCGCCCTGCCAGGCTAACCCCGCCAATCCATTTAAACCATTAAAAGCAAGTGCGGTATCCAATTGCAACTCCTTAACTAGTTGGGGATAAGTCTTATACGATAACCCTTAGTGGACTGGTTCGGTGCGAGCGTAAATAATGTCCTTCCGGTTCTGTTTTTATGCAAAAACAGAACCGGAAGTCTTTACGATGGCTATCAGCTAGGGATTTACAAAGAGCAACTGAAAGCTGTGCAATTCCAATTCCCTGACTCCCGCCCACCCTGTGAAAAGAATAGTGCAGGTGGGGGGAAAAAGGAAGATTATAGGGTCTTGTCGGCAGGCAAAGCCTGCCGACAACATCCCGAGCCCCTATTTTGTGCAAGCCTTCAGGATACCCGCCGGTTCTTCAATACATCGAAGACTTGCGGGTTTACCACGTTTGTGGGCGTACCCGCGGTGTAAGCAACGATCTGGTCGAAGATGTCGGAAAACTGGAGTTCATATTCGTCGCGGGTAACATATCCGATATGCGGGGTGCAAACCACATTGTCCATTTTAAGCAAAGGATCCTCTGGGTCGCGCAATGGCTCTTCTTCATATACATCGAGTGCGGCCATGCCCGGCCGGCCGGCCCGCAACGCCTCCACCAAGGCGCCCGGTTCAACCAGCGCGGCCCGGCTGGTGTTGACCAGCAAGGCGGTTGGTTTCATGGAAGACAAATCAGCCCTGGTAACAATCCCGCGCGTTTCATTTACCAGGCGCATATGCAGGGAGAGCACGTCACATGACTCGAAGAACATCTGTTTACTCTGGGCAAGCGCATAGTCGTCGCGGCGGGCATGTTCCCGGGAGGCTTCCCTTGCCCATACCAGGACGTTCATCCCGAAGGCTTTCCCATAACCTGCCACCGTCGCGCCGATCCGACCGTATCCGTAGATCCCAAGCGTCTTACCGCGCAAACTGTTGCCTACCCCGATCTGCCAGACGCCAGCCTGCAGGGCGGCCATCTGTCGAGGGATCTGCCGCATCGCCGCAATGATCAATCCCCAGGTCAGTTCGGCGGTGGCATAGGAAGGGCTGTCCGCGTGCTGGTTGGACGATACGATGACCCCGCGACGCGTACACGCCTCAATGTCGATATGCGGATAAACACTGCGCTGGCTGATCAGGCGCAATGCCTCCAGGCGCTCGAGCAACGGCGCGCGAATTTGCGTACGCTCGCGAATTAGCACGAGTGCTTCCGTATCTTTGAGACGCGCGGCAAGCGCATCGGTATCCTGTGTGTGATCGTTCCAGACCGTAACCTCGTGTCCATCCAATTTGGAAAAGCACACAAGGGTATGGAGCGTGTCAAAATAGTCATCGAGGATCGCAATCTTCATAGGAAATATCCTCTTAAATTTTGAGCCGGCTGGCCAAGAATTAGTTTGCCTGCGCGGAGCTTCTAAAAAGAAAAGCTGCCGATGGCATGGGAGCAGAAAATCATTCTAAATCATTATGCATTTTTTGCAAGTAGATAGGTACTATTGACTCCATTGAAAAAATAATATAAATTAGGTAATATAAATCAAATATTGGATTGCGGTTGTTTTTTTACAGGTATCTTATAGGTAATATAGCGTAAGCGAGGGCATATGACGAATCCCCTTTCCATCGCAAAGGTAACCATAAAAACCGGGACAAATTCCGAAAAAGTTGTTGAGCTCTCCCAAAGCGAGCTGGTTATCGGGCGGGCCGCCCCGGCCAATTTGATCATCGATAACCCGGATATTTCTCGGCGGCATGCCCGTTTGTCATTTCAACAGGGCAGGTATATCCTGGAGGATCTTGGCAGCAGCAATGGAACCTTCCTCAACGGACAACGGCTGCGGGATGCCCAGGTGCTGACGGACGGAGCTGAGATCCGGTTGGGCAGCCAAATCAAACTGTTATTCAGCCAGCCGCCTGGCGGCGTACAGCCTGTCCAGCAGGTAAGTTCTTCCAGAACCATGATGGAGAGTGACCTGAATGTGGCTGTGGTCCAGGCCTCCATTTTGAACAATCCTCCTGATCTGCTTGTCACCATTGCCGGGCAGGATACAAAGAAATATACGCTTTCCAAAGACCGTATTTCCCTCGGCCGTGCCGACGATAATGACATCGTGGTGGCTTCCCAGATTATGTCGCGCCATCATGCCACCCTCGAGAAGACCTCGCTTGGGTATGAGATCGTCATGGCTCCTGGAGTTATCAACCGGCTTACCTGCCAGGGGAGCCCGGTGGATGGCCGGCGGTTATTGTCGCATGAGGATGTGCTACGCATCGACAGCGAATTGCCGGGCATGATGGTCAGCATGACCTACCTGGATCCCTTACAGGCGACAGCCAGCCTATCAACCGTACAATTTGGTGAGAAAGAACAGCTTACATTTGGGCGTGACCCGACCAATGACGTTATCTGCGAAAACCCACGCGTCTCACGCTTCCATGCCCAGGTGACCCGGGTGGGCCGGCGCTATTATGTTACCGACCTGCGCAGTACCAACGGCACCTTTGTTAATGACAAGCGCATTCAAGGTAACGTCTGGCTCAACCCGCAGGATACCATCCGGATCGGCCCCTACAAACTGGTGTTGGGTGAAAACCAGTTCACCCGCTATGATGAGACCGAAGGAATGCGGGTGGAAGCCTACCACCTGAATAAGTGGGTACGCAAAGATCTGAACTTGCTGCAGGATATTTCGCTGGTTTTCCAGCCGCGTGAGTTCATCGTGGTAGTGGGGCAGAGCGGCGGCGGTAAATCCACCCTGGTGGATGCCATTGCCGGGTATCGCCCGGCCACTCAGGGAAGGGTTTTCGTCAACGGCATTGATGTCTACCAGGACTTCGATGCCATCCGCAACGACATCGGCTACGTACCGCAAAAAGACATCATTCACATGGAATTGACGGTCTACCAGGCCCTGGATTTCGCCGCCCAATTGCGCATGCCGAAAGACACCAGCAAGGAAGAGCGGAATAAGCGCATCATGGAAGTGTTGAATGATCTGGATCTGATACACCGCAAGGATGTCCAGGTCAGTGGATTGAGCGGTGGCCAGCAGAAACGCGTTTCCATCGGCGTGGAACTGCTTACCTGCCCGGACCTGTTCTTCCTGGATGAACCAACCTCGGGGCTAGACCCCGGCACTGAGACGGCCTTCATGCACCTGATACGGCGCCTGGCCGACCAGGGGCGTACCATTATAATGGTTACCCACGCCACCAAGAACGTGATGCTGGCAGACAAGGTGGTCTTCCTGGCACGCGGCGGGTATGTGGCCTGGTTCGGACCACCGGATGAGGCGCTGACCTATTTCGACCAGTACCGCAGCGAACAGGATCAGCGAGTGCGTGCCATGGAGTTCGACCAGATCTACGCCATCCTTGACGATTCCTCCAAAGGCAAGCCCAATGAGTGGGGTGAACGCTTCATGGCCAGTTATGCGTTTGCCAAATATATTGTCGAGCCGCTGCAATCATCCCAATTGCAAGCGGGTGCTGCGCAGGTCCAACCGGGTAAAAAGCAGGCGCACAAAGGTGCGCGCATCTCGTCGGTGCGGCAGTTCCTGGTGCTCTCTGCCCGCAATGTCACCATACTCCTGCGAGACCGCTCCAGCTTGAGCCTGATGCTGGCTGTGCCTGTAGGGGTGGGCGCGCTATCCATCGTTCTGTCTTTTGTGATGGGCAGGAATGCCTACTCGTACGTGGGGGGTGATCCCGCTAATGCCGGGATCACCCTGTTCCTGTTATCGCTATTTGCCTTGCTGGTGGGGGGGATGTCGCAAATGCGCGAATTCGTAAAAGAGTCCGATATCTATCGGCGCGAGAGGCTGGTAAACCTGCGGATACTGCCCTACGTTGCTTCAAAGGTCTGGGTGGCGCTGTTGCTGGCCTTCTGGCATGCCCTGGCATATACCGTATTGCAATATATCTCGTTCAAGATGCCGGGAGGTCCGCTTGATTTCCTGGAAGTGTACATTACCCTGGTATTGGCGGTGATCACCGGCATGATGCTGGGCCTGTTAGCTTCGGCGCTCTCTCCAAACGCCGCCTCCGCGCCGTTGACCTTGATAACAATGCTCATACCGCTGATCGTGCTGAGTGGCGCGCTCGCCCCGGTACCATCGAATGTCAGTCAGATCGCCTCCACACGCTGGGCCTTCCAGAGTCTGATCGGGATAAGCGGGATGGGTTCAGATGTGGCAGCCGACCCGTGCTGGCACCTGGATAAAACCCTGCGTAATTCCATGGACCTGAATGAAAAATCCTATTTCCAATGCAGGTGCATGGGCGTGCAGGTCTTTAACCAGAATTCATGTAATTTCCCCGGGATACCCGCATTTTATACCCCCGAGATCAACCAGCTTCCGCCGGTGGAACCAGCCTCCCTGCCGGCACAGCCGCCGCAACCGGTCATCCCGGACGCGCCTGCTGCGCCGGCGAACAAATACGACCAGGTTCAGATGGCCCAATATATCAATGCGCTGGTTTCCTACCAGGATAACGTCAAAAATATTCAGGACAATTACCAGAACCAGATTGATCTCTACCAGGTGCAAGCGGATGTTTACAAGAGTGAAATAACCAAGTACCAGGAAGATCTGGCCAAATACGATGTTGCCCGTATTTCGGCTGTCAACACAGCCGAAGGCACCATTCAAGGCACTTCTGCTTCCTATAGTTGGGCGTTTGTGAACAAGAAAGACCCAAAGATTTATTTTCCATGGTTGTTCAAAACGTGGTTTGCCCAGATCGAGATCGTGGCCGTATATTTTGTGGCCATCCTGTTCTTGATCAAGAGAAAAGATGTTAAATGACGCCATGATCCAACCCGCTTTGCTTTCGTTACGCAGTGCCTTTGTGAGGAGCCACCATGGATAAAAAGTATCCCCGCTTTTTCTCAATCCTGCTCCTGCTGGTCATCCTGGCATCCGGATGCGGAGCCAGGCAACCTGACCCGATTTCGTTGACGCTGACTCCACTCAGCGCTGCCGTGGCAGGCACCGCCACCGCCCAGGCTGCCAATGTGGGTGGGGCGGGCGACCAACTGGGCACAGCGGTTGCGAAGGCCACCGCCCAGAGCGCGAATATTTATGCTACCCAAACCGCCCGGGGCTCGCTCAATGATGCCTCCAGGCAGGCGACTGCAACGGTGATCGCCCCAGTGGTGGCCGAACTGCCCCGTTATAATATCGACCCGGGCCAGGGCTACGTGGCCTGGGTACATAAGCCGGTCACCATCGATTTGAATGGTTACCAGCAGACCGGCTATGCCAATGATTACCAACAAGTTACTGCCAAGGATTTCGTCATGGCTGCTGATATCACCTGGTACACCAATAACAGCCTGTCGGCCTGCGGGTTCATGTTCCGATCGAATGGAGATAAAAACAAGCCAAGCCAGTACATGGTGATCATCACCCGGTTTGCCACCGGCTACCTGGCATTTACCGCCACGGTAGATGGGCAAACGAGCAATATGCGCACATTCTATCCACCCCAGCAGGATAAATCCTTTAACTGGCAAAACAATGCCACCAACCGATTGGCGGTTGTGGCACGCGGCGCACTGATCGATGTTTACACCAACGGTGTGATGATCGGCGAAATCGATACCACCCAACCCCCTCCAGATAACATGCAATCGCCGCCCAGTTTCTCCGTTCCCAAGAATGCCACTCCCCAGCAATTGCAGGAGTACCAAGGTCTGGTAGGCCAGGACAGCCAGAATATCGGAGTGGTGCAATCCCAGATGTCGGATGCCCAGACGAATTTTGCCAAGAATAAGCCTATTTTCTCGGAGGGCCTGCTGGGCTTCATTGATGTCAGCCAATCCGGGGAGTCGAAATGCACGTTTAGTAATGGCTGGCTGTTTATTCTTAACAAATAAAGCAGATTAAATGTGAATCGCAAATTGAGAGTGCCTGCACTCTCAATTTGCGATTCTTTACAATTTTTACTTGGCGTAATCCACTGCGCGGGTTTCGCGGATGACGGTGACCCGGATCTGGCCGGGGTATTGCATGGTTTCCTCGATCTTCTTGGCGATGTCACGCGCCAGGCGGGTTGCCTCCAGATCGTCAATCTCTTCTGGCCTGACAATGATGCGCACTTCACGCCCGGCCTGGATGGCATAGGCCTGCGAGACGCCCTTGAAAGCGGTGGCCATATCTTCGAGGGTGCGGATGCGTTTGATATAGGCTTCCAGGTCCTCACGCCGTGCGCCCGGGCGTGCCCCCGAAATGGCATCGGCTGATTCGGTGATGACCGCTTCAACGCTCTCCTGCTCCACCTCATGGTGGTGCGCAGCGATGGCATTGACCACCTGTGCGCTGACGCCGTAGCGTTTGGCGTATTCGGCCCCCAGCAAGGCATGTGTGCCTTCCTGGTTATGGTCCATGGCTTTGCCCAGGTCATGCAGGAAACCGGCCTGCCGACAAACTTCTTCGTTGGCGCCCAGTTCGGCAGCCAGGATGCCAGAAAGTTTGGCAACTTCTACTGCATGGGCCAGTTGATTCTGGCCGTAGGAGGTGCGGTATTTGAGCCGCCCCATCATGCGCATGACTTCCGGATGCAGGCCGGTCACCCCGGCGTCAAAGGTGGCCTGTTCCCCGGCTTCCATGATGACTTTATCGACTGCCTTCTGTTCATCTTCCAGCACTTTCTCGATATGTGCCGGATGAATACGCCCATCCAGGATCAGTTTGGCCAGGGCGCGCCGGGCTACTTCCCGGCGGACCGGTTCAAAGCAGGAGATGGTCACTGCTTCGGGGGTATCGTCCACGATAACATCCACTCCGGCGGCTTGCTCGAAGGCACGGATATTCCGGCCGTTGCGTCCGACGATGCGGCCCTTCATCTCTTCGTTCGGCAGAGGCACCAGGGAGGTGGTGAATTCGGCTACATTCTCTGTCGCAACACGCTGGACAGAATCGGCGATCAGCTTGCGGGCGCGTTTTTCGCCCTCCTCGCGTGCCTCGGTCTCAATTTGGCGGATGATGCGGGCCATATCTGCACGGGCATCCTTTTCGACATCAGCCAAGAGGAGCGCGCGGGCTTCCTCTACATTCATCTGAGCCACACGCTGGACTTCCTCCATCTGTGTTTGATGCAATTTCTCAACTTCGTTGGCACGCCGGTCCACCGCGCTCTGGCGTTTATTGACGGCCTGTTCGCGTTGTTCCAGACGATCCACCCGCCCATCCAGTTCCGTGCGGCGGTGTTGCAGACGTTCCTCTTCGCGGGTCAACTCGGAGCGCAAGCGGGTAATCTCGGCTTCGGCTGCCTGTGAAATCTTCAGGGCATTGTCGCGCGCCTGAAGTTCGATGGTGCGCGCCTGTTCACGCGCTGCTGCCGCAACATTGTCAGCTTTTTCCCGCTCCTGGCGCTGCACCTTTTCAGCCTGGTTGCGGCTGATGAAATAGCCAATGGCGAGACCCACCACCAGGGTCAGGCCGGCAATTATGAAAGCAATAGGTTCCATGGTTATTCCTCGTTGTCAGATATACTCCCGGTGTCCGCCGTCTGGGTTTCTTTCCAGACTTCAGAGACGACCGGGGCTAGGGTTGTGTACGAGAAGCCGCGCCGGGCGAGAAAACCGCTCAGCTTTTGGCGGAATTCGGGCCATTCCAGACCGATCAACCGGCGTGCATATTTTCGGGCACTCGTGATAGCCAGGGCTGCCTCGTCCACTTGCGTATTCAAAACAGATTGAACGATCTCATCGCTGAGACCTTTCCTGCGCAGTTCCATCCGCAAGGCCGGTTTGCCACGCGGGCGGAATGTGTTGCGGTTTTCCACCCAGGCACGGGCAAAAGCATCATCATCGATCTGCCCGGTGCTCTGGAGACGATCCAAAGTTTCTTCAATGAGTGACTCGGAGATGCCACGTTTTGAAAGGTTCTGGCGTACTTCGGCCGAAGAGCGCGGCCGGAAACTCAGGAAATGCAGGGCTTTCTGGTACGCAATTTCAACCTCATCCTGCGATTTCAAGCTGGCGATTTTCTCTTCGCCCAGTTCCTGTCCCACCCTTAGCCAGGCAGCCACCACGGCGGCCAGGCCGAAGGCGAACTCCCCATCCAGGTAAAGATTCACCCGCTGGGGATTCTTTTGCTGGGGTTCAATCGCCGTAATTCGTTTTAGCATGTTAAAAAACACACAGCCGCAGACCGCCTTTTTTAGGGGGCCACGGCTGTGGAGATTTACCTGGGTTTACACCTATGTCTGCGCCTCGCTCATGGCAGCAAACGACACAGGATAATTAGCGGGAGCAAGTAACGAATCAATTACCGCTGCCGGAAGAGTTGGGAGGCCATTCGTCTCTTAATAAAAACCAATTCAAGTGATCGTGAAATTTCATTTCCAATTCAGACACCCAAACTTCCCAAAGAAACTGCCCTGATTTCGGGTCAGGAGCGTACCCATGATTTTCCAGGAATTCCATTTTCAAGTCGTGACCGCTGTTGTGAAGATAAATATTGTGAAGCGGCTGCCATTCTTACAATTGTTAATATATTATACACGAAACCGGCAAATTGTTGCAAAATTCACAGGCATCAGGCAAGGCGTTTATAATAATAGTGACAAAAGGAACTATCTCCCGAAATTGACCTGTGCAATAATAAACAATGTCCCCTGTACTTTTCTTGTCTCTACTCATGGAGGTCATATGCCAAAAGTTACTGATCAGGAAGCTCGCGAATATCATCATCTGAATGGAAAGCCGGGCAAGATCGCTGTCGTCCCGACCAAACCGATGGATACCCAGCGTGACTTGAGCCTGGCCTATACGCCGGGTGTGGCCGTTCCGGTACTGGATATTGAAAAGGATCCCGAAAAAGCCTACGAGTATACCTCCAAAGGCAACCTCGTGGCCGTGCTGACTAATGGAACGGCCATCCTGGGCCTGGGTGACCGAGGAGCATTGGCCAGCAAGCCGGTCATGGAAGGAAAAGGAGTTCTCTTTAAGAGATTTGCGGATGTGGATGTCTTCGATATCGAAGTGAATTCCCACGATCCGGATGAAGTCATCATGGTGGCAAAAGCCATCGCTCCCACTTTCGGGGGCATCAATCTGGAAGATATCAAAGCCCCGGAGTGCTTCTACATCGAGGAAACCCTGAAATCCATGCTGGACATCCCGGTCTTCCACGATGACCAGCACGGTACGGCCATCATTTCTTCGGCCGCCCTGGCAAATGCACTGGAAGTGGTTGGTAAAAAACACGCAGATATCAAGATGGTTATCTCAGGAGCTGGCGCGTCCGCCATCTCGTGCGCCAACCTGGCCATGCGCTGGGGCGTGCAGCGCCAGAACATCATTATGCTTGACAGCAAAGGTGTCATTTATAAGGGCCGCACGGAGGGTATGAACAAGTACAAGGAACCCTTTGCGGTGGATACGGACAAGCGTACCCTGGCGGAGGCCGTGCGCGGTGCAGATGTGTTCTATGGCCTTTCCATCGCTAACGTTCTGACCCCCGAAATGGTCAGGACCATGGCGGACCGGCCCTTCATTTGCGCGATGGCGAACCCGGATCCTGAGATCAAGTATGAACTGGCCAAGGAATCCCGCCCGGACGTTATCGTGGCGACCGGCCGTTCCGATTGCCCCAACCAGGTCAATAACGTGCTGGGTTTCCCCTTCATTTTCCGCGGCGCGCTGGATGTCCGCGCCAGTTGCATCAACGAAGAAATGAAGTTTGCGGCCTCCAAATCCCTTTACGACCTCACCCGGGAAGATGTGCCCGATTACGTATTACGCGCCTACGGGGTGGACAGCCTGAAGTTTGGGCCGGATTACATCATCCCCAAGCCGCTTGACTCGCGTGTGATGCTATGGGAATCCACCGCGGTTGCCAAGGCCGCCATGGAAACCGGGGTGGCCCGTAAGAAGATCGATATCGACGAGTACCGCGAACAACTGGCTTTCCGCCAGGGCAAGGGGGCGCGCGTGCGCTACTTCATCATGCACAAGGCCCAGTCCGCCAAGCCGAAGAAGCGGATTGCCTTTGGGGAAGGGGAAGAGACCAAGATCATCCGGGCGGCTGCCCAGGTGCAGGATGATGGCATCGGTATCCCGATCCTGATCGGCCGGCCGGAAGTCATCCAGCAAAAGATCAAGGAAATGGCGCTCGACTTGAATTGTGAGATCGTCGATCCAAACAACTTTGCCCGCTTTGATGAATATGTTAATTCCTTCCATGAATTGCGCGCCCGTAAAGGCATGATCCTGCCGAAAGCCTATAAGCGCGTGCGCGAACCGAACGTGTTTGGCCCGATGATGGTGAAGATGGGCGATGCAGATGCCTATGTGGCGGGTCTGACTTACGAATACCCCGAAGTCATCAAACCGGCCCTGCAGATCCATCGCACCCGGCCGGGCGTGCGCCTGGTGACCGGAGTGTATATCATGATCGTGGATGACCGCGTATTCCTGTTCACGGATGCCACGGTCAATATCGAGCCCACGGCGGAAGATCTGGCCGAGATCGCCTGCCGGGCGGCCGAGTTTGCCAAACAGCTCGAACTGGAACCGCGCGTGGCATTCCTGTCCTTCTCCAACTTTGGCTCGACCGACCACCCGCTCACCAACAAGATCCGCAAAGCGGTGGAACTGGTCAAACAAAACTGCCCGGATCTGGCAGTGGACGGCGAGATGCAAGCGGATACAGCCCTGGTGCCCGAGATCATCGAGCAGCGCTACCCGTTCAGCAAGGTCAAGAATGCCAATGTGCTGGTCTTCCCATCGCTTAAATCGGCCAACATCGCCTATAAACTGCTGGCCCGCCTGGGTAACGCCAAAGCCATTGGCCCGATCCTGCTTGGCACGGGCGCGCCCATCCATGTGCTGCAGATCGGCGACGAGGTGGATTCCATTGTCCAGGTGGCCGCTGTGGCTGCCATGGACGCCATGAGCCGCGCATAAATCCCCCATTGTTACCAGACCTGACAGATTTTCCCACCTGTCAGGTCTTTTTTGTGCTAGAATAAATGCATGCCTGAAAGCCCGAGCGTACATTCCCATAAACGCCAGTTATTCTGGCAGATCTTGGTACCGATCTGCGTGGTAGCCGTGCTTATTCTGGTTGTGGCAGTTCTGGTCGCGACCGGTGCAACGGAAACCCGCACCTGGGCAGACGTTTCGACCATCTGGTTGATCGCGCCTGTGCTGGTCTTTGCGCTGCTTTTTGTGACTGTGCTGGGTCTCCTGATCTACGGTTTTGCCAGGTTGTTGCAGGTAACGCCGCGCTACACCGGCAAAGCCCAGGATTTCTTCGCCCTGGTTTCCGCTTGGGCGCGTACCATTGCAAATGGAGCAGCCAAGCCGTTTGTGTGGTTCCAACAAGCCGGAGCTGTAATCAAATCGATATTTAAATTATGACACGGGCGGACTCATAGCCTGGGCGGAAATCTGCTGCCGTGGACAGGCAATGTCCGCCCCTACACAAGGAAGGAATCTGATCATGAAAGAAAATGCCATCATCCCTGTAGAAGACCAACCCGATGAATCTTGGAAAATCCAGACGCTGGTAATTGGCGGTGTACTGGGACTGCTGGCCGGCCTTACCGGGGCCTACCTGCTGACCAAACGCGCCGAGCAGAAAGGCACACAGCTGTCCATCACCCCCGGCAAGGGTGTGCAACTGGGCGTACTGATGGCCGGGCTGCTGCGCTCGATATTATCGTTGGGCGAAGACTGACCGGATTGGGTGATACACAATTTGCAATAGTAAGCGCCTCCGCGCCCTTATGGGACAGCGGAGGCGATATTTTTTGAGATAGGAGATAATCGTGAAAGCAGCCAGCATCCTTCAACCCAAACAAATCGAAATGCAGGAACTGCCGCTGCCGCAACCTGCCCCCGGCGAGGTACTGATTCGGGTAATGGCCAGTGGCATCTGCGGGACAGATGTGCATATCTTCCAGGGAGAATACCTGGGCAGCTATCCGATCATCCCCGGGCACGAGTTCGCCGGGGTGATCGAGCGGGTTGGCAGCATGGTGACCCGCTTCAAGGTTGGCGATCGGGTGGCGGTGGAGCCCAACCTGCCCTGCGACAATTGTGTCAATTGCCTAAATAACCGCCAAAATTTCTGCTTGAACTGGCAGGCGGTGGGAGTGACCCGGCCGGGCGGGATGGAGCAATACGTTTGTGCGCCGGAAAAGGCTGTCTTTGATATCGGCGACCTGCCCTTCGAACAGGGCGCATTCATGGAACCGCTCTCGTGTGTGCTGCACGGGCTGGAGCGGCTCGATCTGGCAGTGGCTAGCAGAGTACTCCTGCTGGGCGCCGGGCCGATCGGGCTGCTGCTCCTGCAAGGTCTGCGGCTGAGGGGCGCAGCCGAGCTGGTGGTGGCGGACAAGAATCCCGACCGGGCCGCCCTGGCGCAAATCCTGGGGGCCGACCGCAGCCTGACCAATCTGGATGAAATTGAGCGGGATGCCTACGACGCGGTCGTGGATGCCACCGGGGCCGTGGCAGTGATGGGACGAACGCTGGATTTTGCCCGCCCGGGTGGCAAGATCCTGCTCTTCGGAGTGCCGCCCGCCGGGCAGAAGATGACAGTGGAGGCATTCCCCATTTTCCACAAGGGGCTGACGATCCTTTCCTCCTACACCTCCCTGCGGAATTCCTACCAGGCGCTCGGCCTTTTGAAAAGCAAGAGTATCCGGGTGGATAGCCTGATCTCGCACCGTCTACCGCTGGAGCAATTACAGCGAGGGATTGAAATGATCGAACGAGGCAGCGAGCCGGTTTATAAGGTGATGCTGCTGCCGAACGGGTAATCGCAAGGATTAAGGGCGGCCGCTTTAAAAGAACGGTTCTCCAAAGCGCTCGCGGTGCGCCACCTGCCCCAACGGCTTGCGGTTCTTGCGGCCTTTTCCCAATTTTTTGACCGGATAGCCAAACGGCAGGATCGCGATGACATCCACTTCGTCCGGAATCTCCAGGAGCGGCTTGACCTGCGCCAGGTTATTGAAACCGACCCAGTTGGAACCGACCCCTTCGGCCCAGGCCGTCAGGATCATCGACTGGATGGCGCGGCTGGCATCCGATACGGCATAGGGCGACTTTTCCATGGCGACCACGATCGCCAGGGGCGCCTGGACGATATACGGCCCGCTGCGCGCCAGTGCCGCCAGTTCCTTCAATGTGTCGCGCTGCTCCACCACGATGAAATGCCAGGGCTGCCCGTTGATGCTGCTGCCGGTCAGCCAGGCAGACTCGACGATCCGGTGGACCACGTCCGTTGGGATGGGCTTCGACTGGAACATGCGTACTGCAAGGACAGTTCGTACTGTTTCAAAAACATCCATATATGGCTCCTATTAATGTCTGGAGAGATTAATCTCGCCATACGGCTTATCTGGTGGAAAAGAGAGCGGCGATTTCATCGACTGCTTGCACAATAAAAGCCTGCGTGGCGAACAGGGTGAGATAAACCGGTTCGCCCAGTGCAGCCTGAGCGGGATCATCAAACCAGTGCAGGGTGCGGTCGCGCCATTGCAGGATCTCTGCTGCGGTCAGGAAGGGGGAAAAATCTGTGGTAGCGGCAGACTCCAGGCTGGACCAGGCCTGCGGCTGCCAGGGCGCCTGGCGGTACAGGTCGAGATCGATCCGGTCGGTATCCCGATAATATAATTTACGAAAATCCGGCTCCGGGAAATCAGCTGGGAACCTGGCGCGGAACGGCGTGATGATGGCCTGCCACCAGAGCCGATCGGTCAGCAGGTGCACCAGATAGCCCCCGGCGAAATCGTCGGGCTGGGATTCGGCCAGCCCATATTCGCTGCGGAATAACCCCAGCAATTCCTGCGGAGAAGCGCCCAGGTCGATCAAATGGACATGTTCCTTATCCAATTTCACCGAATGTGGGCGCATATGGATGGCATCCGGAGCCAGGCTGCCCAATAGAAAATCTGCGGAAGGAAAACGGCCGGCTTTTTCGGACAGGGCTACAGCGATCGACAGATGGACCATGGGGAGAGGCATGATTTATTTCGAAGCCTCTCTCAGGCCCTGCGGCAGACCAGGCCTTTCAAATAGGTGCCCTCGGGGAAATCGAGCGCGACCGGATGGTCGGGGGCCTGCTCGAGATGGGCCAGGATCTGGGCATCCACGCTGGCATCCAGGGCGGCCGAGGCGACAATTTTCTGGAAAAGGGCCGCATCCACCCCGCCGGAGCAGGAACAGGTGACCAGCAATCCGCCCGGACGCAGTAATTTGAAGGCCAGCAAGTTGATGTCCTTGTAACCGCGGGCGGCCTTCTCGGCCTGGACCGCGGTGGGGGCGAACTTGGGCGGGTCGAGCACGATCAGGTCGAAGGAACGCGCCTCGTCACGGAATTTACGCAGGAGTTGGAAGACATCCCCCTCCAGAACGGTATGGCGAGAGCCATCCAATCCGTTGAGAGTGACATTTTCGTGGCAGAGCACCAGTGCGTCGGCGGAGCCGTCTACGGAAAGTACCGATTTCGCGCCGCCTGCCAATGCGTTGACGGTGAAGCCGCCCGTATAGCAAAAACAGTCCAGCACATCAAGGCCTTCAGCCAGAACGCGCACACGCAGGCGGTTCTCGCGCTGATCGAGGTAGAAGCCGGTCTTGTGGCCGGTCTCAAGGTTGACTATAAATTTAAGATTATTTTCGAGAATGGTGAAAGGGGATGCGGGCATAGCACCGCGCAGCGGGCCGACCCGGGCAGGCAGACCCTCCAGCTCGCGCACATCCGCGTCAGAGCGCTCGTAAATATCCGCCAGGCCGGTCAGTTCGAGCAGGAGGTCGGCCAGCGTGTCTTTCCAATATTCGGAACCGGCCGTCAGGGATTGCAGGACGAGTGTACCGGCATAGCGGTCCACAATGAGCCCGGGCAGACCATCCGATTCGGCGTGAACCAGGCGGAATGCATCAGTGCCAGGCGCCAGGTGCCAGGTGTCACGCCCAGCCAGGGCAGTCGCGATACGCCGGCGAAAGAAAGTTACATCGACCGGTTCGGAGGGGTCGAAGGTCCAGACACGCGCCCGGATCTGGGAGCTGGGACTGTAGGCAGCGCGCGCCAGGAACTGCCCATTGGCCGCCAGCAGGTCAACGGTCGCGCCGGGGGCGGGGTCTCCGTCTACGCGGGCGACGGCGCCGGAGAAGATCCAGGGGTGACGGCGCAGGAGTGATTTTTCGCGGCCGGGTTTGAGGGTGAGGGAGGACATAGATATCAAGGACCAGAGCTAAAACAAAAAGACAAAAAAACAAAAACAAGGGCGGATGCAAGATCCGCCCGGACGGATTAGGTAAGAATGCCGATATCGTGACCGGCCTGTTCGATGACGCCGAGGGCGTAATCGATCTCATACGGCTCATGTGCAGCCGTGACGGTGGCGCGCAGGCGGGCCTGGCCTTCCGGGACGGCCGGGGAGACCACCGGCAGAACGAACAGATCCTTATGCTGGCAGACCTGGGTGAGCGTGTAGGCGCGCTCATCCGTGCCGCACAACACCGGGACGATGGCGGTGGTGGTTAGCATAGTGTCGAAGCCGGCCTTCTTCAAGCCATTGATAAACTGCCAGCCATTTTCATTGACCTTCTCAATACGCCAGGGCTCATCCAGAATGACCTTGAAGGCTTCGTTGGCTGCGGCGGCCTGGGCAGGTGGCAGGGCGGCCGAGAAGATGTAGGCCCGGCTGGCGTGGCGCAGGTACTGGATGAGCTCCTTTTTCCCGGCCACATAGCCACCCACGGACGGGATGGTCTTGCTGAGCGTGCCCATCTTAATGTCGATCACATCACCCAGACCGAAATGCTCCTCGATGCCGCGCCCGGTCTTGCCGAGCACACCAACCGAATGGGCCTCGTCGATCATTAGCCAGGCATGGTATTTTTTGCATAATTCAACCGTCTTGGGCAGGTCGAGCACATCGCCGTCCATGCTGAAAACGGCATCCGCCACCACCAGCTTGGCCACGTCAGAGGGCAACTGCTGGAGACGCCGTTCCAATTCGACCATATCGTTGTGCTTGAAACGCCGGAACTCTGCACCCGACATGATGCAGCCATCCACAATGGAGGCATGGTTGAGCTTGTCAGAGATGACGTAGTCGCCGCGGCCCATCAGGGTGGAGATGACGGTCAGGTTGGTGGAGTAGCCGGAGGAGTAGGTGATGGCAGCTTCGGCATGTTTAAAGGCTGCGATGGTCTCTTCGAGCTCGGTGTGGACCGTCAGCGTGCCGGCCAGCAGGCGGACACCGTTGGTGCCGGTACCGAACTTGTCGATGGCGGCTTTGGCGGCGGCGTTGATGCGCGGGTGCCCGATCAGACCCAGGTAGCTGTAGGAGGCATACATGCCCATTTCGCGGCCATTGACGATAACGCGCGCCCCGCCTTTGATCTCTTCGACCGGCTGGTTGTAGAAATATAGGTCATTCTGGCGCAAGCGCATTTCCCGGTCAGTAAAGAATTTAATCCGGCGGGTAACGGCATCGTCGGTGGTATGAATATCCATGAGAGCTCCTATTACCTAAAAATCTGCGTAAGTGTAGCCGCAAGGCAGGGTTCTGTCAAACCAGGGCGACAACCAGCGCGAAACACCACTGTCCTAATAACATCCCGCGAAGAATGCGGGGCGAGTTCCCCATTTCAAGAACAAAAATGGGGGAGAGGCTTGTCAATATAGAATATAAAAGCTTTGCAGCTACCTGCTGGTGGAGAGAACCGGGGTCTGAGGAGTTTTCATTCAGCGACCGGCTGCAGGATCATGATCGGGATGCGCCGGCTGGTCATTTGCTTGTAGTGCTGGTAGGGCGGGTGGTGCTGGATGGCATAGGCCCACAGCTTGTCATAATCAAGCTTTTCGGCCGGGCGCGTCTCGACAGGAATCGTGCGGCCTTTGACCTCGATGGTAGTGTGCGGCTGGGCCAGCAGATTATAGTACCAACCGGCGTTTTGTTCTTTGCCCCAGTTGGAACCGATCAGGAAGTAAAAGCCCTCCGTGTAAAAATAGGCGATCGGTGTGACATATTCCTTGCCAGAGCGGTGGCCGCGGCTGTGCAGCAGCAGAATGGTCTGCGTGCCAAGCTGGCTGCCGATGCGACCGTGGCTGAGGCGGATGGCAAAGGTATTGAGCGACATGAAGAGCTTAAGGGAGAACTTATTCATGATTTCCTGACTGGTAAATCGAAAATAAAAAGATTTCACCACAAAAGGCACGAAGGAACACGAAGGATTCTTATTGAAGATAGTAACGATTTAAATCGTCACTGCGAATTTTACGAGAAAATCGTCGTAATTGACAAATAACTTTCGGCAGCATCCTCGCCGCCGAAAACGAGTTCCTTTTTTATTTCTCAAAATAGGCTTTCAGCGGCTCCCAGTAATTATCGATCCAGCCCTGGGTGAATTCGTCTTCGGTGCCTTCGGGGAGATCCGTGTGAGTGAAATCGAGACGGGTGCCTTCGGGAACGGCAGTTAGTTCGAAGGTGATGCGCGAGAAATAGTCTTCCGGCCAATCGACGGCACGCCAATCCTGGACGATTTTCTGGTCGGGCACCAATTCGATATTCTTGCCGGCAATGTAATCGTCATAGGCCATGATGCTGCCGCCGACAGCCCGGCTGATCCTGGCTTTGCCGCCGGTGAAGGCAGCGTGCTTCTCGGAATCCATCAAGGCTTCGTAGACTTCGTGCGGCGAGGCGGTGAAGGTGACAGTTTGTTGGATGATCTTTGACATGGCAGACTCCCGGGTTATGAAAGGTGATCAACTAATGGGAATATCATAGCATAGGGATAGTAGAAGAATATTAGAAAAATGGATCAAGTAATCAGGTGGCTAGGGAATCGTTATTCGAAAAAAGCGAAGAAGGAACGAATGCCTCGCCCAACCCGACCCGTCCCAAATGAAGTACACATTTGGAGATGTGAGCAAGATGAAAGCGAAATTAATGTCACTTTTTGAAATTTTTTCGCGGAGCGAATAGAAGAATGAAAAGTGGAAGGATGTTTTCCTTCCATTTGAAACCGGAACAGGGGAGATGAGCTGATAATTGTTCAAAAGTGGTTCCTGGATGGAACGAGGGCGGAGCAGGGCTGGCGACAGATGCATGCAGGAGGCGAGGATGGATAAAGCCATTCCCGAGAAGGATAATTTTTGAATATTGTTCTGGTTTGGCAAGGGTAGGGGGCATACGAGAAATCGGAACCTCTTGCCAAATCGAGTAGAACAATGTATCATCATTGTAGATACAAGGAGAACCAATGAAAACTCGTGTGCAGAAATGGGGCAACAGCCTTGCAGTGCGCATCCCCAGCCACATCGTTCGCGAAACCGGGTTGGAATACAACACAGCCGTGGAGATGAAAGTGGAGGATGGAAAGCTGGTGATCCAGCGGAGCGATGAAGCCCCCACGCTTGAATCGCTGTTGGCAGCTGTAACCAAGGACAACCTTCACGCTGCTGTGGATACCGGTGAGGCGGTTGGAAATGAGGTATGGTAATGACTTACGTACCCGAGCGGGGTGACCTGGTATGGCTGACTTTCAATCCTCAAGCGGGGCATGAGCAGGCTGGCCGGCGCCCGGCAGTGGTGCTTTCCCCACAAGCCTATAATGGAAAGGTTGGGCTGGCGTTTTTTTGTCCGATTACCAGCCAGGTAAAAGGCTATCCATTTGAGGTGATTTTGCCAGATGAATTGCCGATAAACGGCGCGATTCTGGCCGACCAAGTAAAGAGCCTGGATTGGCAGGCCAGGCAGATTGAAAGAATAAATACTTTACCGGAAGAAATAATGAAGGAACTTCTCCAAAAAATCGGGCTGCTGATTTTATAAATAGCCTACTTTTTAGAAATAGTCACTGGTATTATGGACAATCATAGGCAATTCCAATTGACCAGTTTTCGGACAGGTTGGACCCGTTCTGGGCGATCTACACCGCCCTGTTTCCAACGGGCGAAAGCCGATGAGAGTGCTTTGCATTCATTATAAGCCAGGGGACACGGCTGGTTTTTAGGCTTCGCACTTCTTTCTTAATTCCTCTTCCCCGATCACTTTCACCCCCAGCGCTTTGGCCTTTTCGTATTTCGAGCCGGGGGCTTCGCCGAGAACCAGGTAGCTGGTGTTCTTGCTGACCGAGTCGGTGACCTTGCCGCCGTGTGATTCAATGAATTCTTTCACGCCTTCGCGGCTGAGAGATGGGAGGGTGCCAGTGACAACGAAGGTCAGGCCGGAAAGAGGACTTGAGGATTGAAGATTATTGATTCGTGATTGTTGATTGATGGGCCAGACGCCGGCAGCCTTTAATTTCTCCAGTACGGCGATATTTCGGGGATTATTGAACCAATCTACGATGGCTTCGGCGATATTAGGGCCAATGCCATCCAGCATCTGCAACTGGTCGGCATCCGCTTTGGCCAGCAGATCCAGGGAGGGGAAGGCGCGGCTCAGGTCGACAGCCGAAACCTCGCCTACGCCGTGCACGCCCAGGGCAGTCAGCAGGCGGCTGAGCGGCTGGCCGCGCGCCACCTGGATGGCGGCCAGCAAGTTATCGGCGATCTTGCCGGGTGGTTCCTTCTCGGTCTTGCGGTCCTTCTTGGTCACAGCGCCCAGGATATCCGCGCGCTTGAGGGTAAAGATATCGGCCACATCTTAACCGCGCCGGTCTCGATCAACTTCTCGACGATCTTGATGCCCAGGCCGGTGATATCCATGGCGCTGCGCGAGACGAAGTGCTCCACGTTGCGCACCAACTGGGCCGGGCAGGCAGCATTGACACAATACCAGGCCACTTCGTCCTCGATGTGCTCAACCGGCTGCCCGCAGGCAGGACAGGTAATTGGCGGGACGTAGGGCTTTTCGACACCGGTGCGCAGATCCACGACCGGGCCGATGATGTAGGGGATGACCTCGCCGGCGCGCTTAACCAGCACCCGGTCGCCGACGCGGATATCCTTCTCGGCGATATAGTCGAAGTTGTGCAAGGTGGCGTTGCGAACGATGACCCCATTGATCTCGACCGCTTCCAGGATAGCTTTGGGGGTCAAGACGCCGGTGCGACCTACTTCCACCTCAATGCCCAGCAACTGTGTGGTGACTTCACGCGCCGGGAACTTAAAGGCGATGGCGCCGCGCGGGTCCTTGCCGACGAAGCCCAGCTCGCCGGCCAGGGGTAGGTCGTCGATCTTGATGACCATGCCATCGGCTTCGTAGGACAGTTCGTCGCGGCGGCTGTCCCAGGTGACGGTATAGGCGATGGCATCCTCTATGTTGTCGAAACGGCGGGCTGCATCTGTAACCGGGAAACCGAGGAATTTGAGGTATTGGAGAAGAGCCCATTGGGAATGGGGTTCCTGAGGGGTTTGAGGTGCCTGAGAGGGGTTTTCCCAGGCGACGATCTGGTAGACCAGCAGGGTGAGCGGGCGGGAGGCGGTAATGGACGGGTCGAGCTGGCGCAGCGAACCGGCGGCAGTGTTGCGCGGGTTGAGGTAGGTCTTCTCGCCAGCTTCCTGCAGCTTGCGGTTGAGCTCTTCGAAATCGTGGATGGGGATGAAGACTTCGCCACGAACGACAAGGTAATCAGGAACCCGCACCCCTGCCCCTCCGCCCTGACGGGTACTCGTCCCGGAGGAAGAGGGGTCAGAAGCAACGGGAATTTTCAGCGGGATGGCCTTGACAGTACGGAGGTTTGCGGTGATGTCCTCGCCGATCTCGCCATCGCCGCGCGTGGCGCCCTGGATGAACAGGCCGTTACGGTAATGCAGCACCACGCTCAGGCCGTCGATCTTGGGCTCGACCACGAACTGGGTCTTTTCCACCCGATCGTCGATCTTGGTGACGCGCTCGTACCAGGCGCGCGCATCTTCGGCGCCGAAGGCATTTGCCAGGCTGAGGATGGGATGCGGATGGCGGACCTTCTCGAACTTTTCTGAGACGACCGCCCCGGCGCGCTGGGTGGGCGAATCGGGCGTGACCCAGTCCGGGTGATCGGCCTCTATCCGGCGCAATTCGACCAGCAGCCGGTCATATTCAGTGTCGCTGATGACGGGGTCATCCAGGACATGATAGCGATAGTTGTGGAAGTGGAGCTGCTGCTGAAGTTCGGTATAACGCTGTCGAAGGGTCTGATCATCCATATCAGCCACCTGTAGTTTTGCATGAGAAAAGCGTACAATTGAGGCGAGGTTTTTACGAGAATTAGATGAAGCACTGGCTTTGGTTTATTTTACCTTTTATCCTGGCTGCCTGTGGAGGGGCTTCTGCCCGCCCGATGGTACTAGCGACCGCTGCGAACGTTCAGGAGGCCACGCAGATCCCTGGCTTTTCAGCCAGCAAGCTATTTGCGCTGACTGCCGAAATGGAAACGGTCACGGCCGGTAATCCTCAAAACGATGCCACCATCACGGCGGTCATGGGGAGCAAATATACCTTGGGGACCGCCATGGCGGCGACTATGACAGCCCAGCCGAGCGATACGCCTTTCCCGCCCGTGCCAGTGGATGCCCCGTTTTGCAAACCAACAGATCTGCAAGCCTCTTTTGGTTCGAACGGGGCCACCCAGTCAATCCTGCTGAGCGCTGGTCTGAAAAATACCGGCAGCACAGCATGTTTCCTGCAGAGCTGGCCGCAAGTCCGGCTGATGGATGGGCAGGGTAAATCGCTGAACGTGGATTATGGTTATTTCGATATCGGCCTGAATGTGCCCGGTTCGACGGCGACGGAAGAGGCGAAGGAAGGGAGCACCGCCAAAGTAGGGTTGTGGCCGGGCTGGAGCGTGTGGGCCAACCTGATCTGGCAGAACTGGTGCGCTGCCCCGGTCAGCGGTGGAGTGGTGATTAGGATGACATTCAATCGCACTGGAGTGATCAATATTCCAACGGATGTAGCGGGTGGCGGTACCTGCAATGCACAGGGGCAACGCTCGTATGTAGGCATCGCGAAGCTGGTGCTGGTACCGGCGCCATGAGGAAAAAAGGATGAAAATTACGCAAACCTTTACGGCCCCTGACCGCGCAAGCTGGCGGGAATGGCTGGACGAACACGGTGCGAGTGAAAGTGAAATCTGGCTGGTGTATTACAAGGCAGGCACGGCTAAGCCGACCATCTCCTACGAGGATTCGCTGGAAGAAGCCCTGTGCTTTGGGTGGGTGGACAGCCTGATCCAGAAGATCGATGATGAGAAATACGCCCGAAAGTTCACGCCGCGCAAGCCCGGCAGCAAGTGGTCCGAGTTGAACAAGCACCTGGTGGCAAAGCTGATTAAGCAAGGCCGCATGACCGAGGCCGGCATGGCAAAGGTGGAGTTTTCCCTGGAAGATGCGTCGCCGGCCCGCCCGAAGCGTCCCGAACTGCCCCTGCCAGACTGGTTAAAAGAGGGCCTGATGGCCAGCCCCAGGGCATGGGAGAACTTCAGCAAGCTGCCATCCTCGCACCAGCGTAACTACATCCTGTGGGTCTCGCAGGCCAAGCGGGAAGAGACGCGCAAGAAGCGGATACAGGAAGCGATTGCCTTGCTGGAGAAGAATGAGAGGCTGGGGTTGAAATAAATTAAAAATACTACCATGTATTCTAATCGGTCTTCTCTCTCGAACCCAAAGAAACGGAAGTTGTTTTTACACAAGAATCATGCTTGAATCTCATCCTTAGCCATCTTCTGGAATAGTTATTGATTATAAAGGCCCCAGTTTAACCCCAGGAAGGTAATCAAGAAACCGAAAGACATCAGGAGAGAGGCAATGTCATTCAGGGTGGTGATATATCTTTCCCCGCCCAGGTACGCCAGGAGCAAGCCTAATACTGCGATGGCAGAAAATAGTATCCAATGCCGGTCCTTTCGCCGTATGGCCCGCACCAGCAAGCTGATGCCGCCCAGCAGGAGCAGGGTGCCCAGGATGATATGGGTGCCTACCGGCCAGACGGTCCAGGCGAATTTCCACGCTTCTGCCGGGCCACTGGTGGGGAAATTCACGTACAGATTTATATACATGCCGAGTAAAAACTGTATCACCAGGGCAATGTTTGTAAGAGCAATCTCCCGGGCGTATGAGCGCGGCTTTGCTGTAGCGCTCGCATTAGCTTGCATGGTTTTCTCCATTTTCAACCTTTCTCCATCTCTTTTGTGTCTATCTGAGAATTCAGGAGATGTAACATCAAAATGCGGTTTTCCTATAATTTTCAGATAGATAGTTAGTAAATATATTTGGATAAATAATATCTTATTTTAGGGAAGATAATAATTTTCTTTCACACGGCTGTCAATAGGAACTGGGTTGGGGGACCAGGGACTGAAGATAGTTCAAAAAAGAACCCGGTCCAGTGAGAGGACCGGGTTCTTGATGGAAAGCAATTTAGGGCTTTGGAGTGGGAGTGGGGGCTTTGGCCGCCTCCTGGGCAGTCTGCGGCATTCCCGCCATGACCCATTCTGTGATTATGTCGATATACTGCTGGTCGAGCAGCTTGGTGGGCGGCATCGCGCGGATGGCCTGGCCGGTTTTTGGGTCCACGCCGGTGTGCCCTGTGATCAGCTTGAGCAGCAGGCTCTGCGAGTCGCCGGCGGAGAGCACCGGGGCGTTATCGCCGGAGTTCAGCATATCTTTATATGAAGTTAGCAGGTAGTTATCGTTGACTTTGCCAGCCGAATGGCAGGAGACGCAGTAATGGGTCACCAGCGGCCCGATATGGACATCATAGGACGGCACCTCGCCCGGCTTAAGCGCCGGAATGCCGCCCGCCAGGGTGGCTCCGGCCGGGAGCACCGAGCGGTCATCCCAGGTGTAGCGCATGAAGGTAACGATTGAATCGATATCGCTTGGCGAAAGCGTGCCGCCATAAGCCTGCCCGAATGGCTGCATGCCCAGGTTCGGCTGGCCGTAGGCGATGATGTCGGCCAGGGTCTCGTCGGTACGGGTATACATCTCATCCTGGCTGTGCAGGGCTTTCATTTTAAATCCCTCCAGCCCGGCCACACCCTGGATCACGCCGCCCTCACCGTCCGGGCCGTGGCATTGGGTGCAGTTGACCGACCACAGATTCTGGCCAAGGGCGATCTGCTGGGGGATTGTGTTGGCGGCGGTCAGTGGCTCCTGGGGCGGCGTGGTGACCGCAGCGATGATGGTCAGCCCGACAATGCCGGCTACCACCACCCCCATGATCGTCAGGCCAATTTTACGCTTCGAGTAATGCCGCTTCTGGTTGCGGTCCAGGAAGGGCAATAGCAGCAGCACCAGGATGGCGATGGCAGGGATGATCGTCGTGCCCAGCCATTCCAGCTTGCCTGGGAAGTATTTCAGCATCTGGAACAGGAACAGGAAATACCACTCTGGGCGCGGAATATAGGCGGTGTCATTCGGGTTGGCCTTGGGTTCGGTTGGGACGCCCAGGAAGCTGGCCAGCAGGATCAGAACGATAAAGATTGCCAGCGAGATCAGCAGATCTTTGTAGATGCTGTCCGGCCAGAAGCGCTCGCCTTTTTGCAGGGCCAGCTTGTATTTTTCCAGGATGGACTTTTTTTGTTCGTCTTTCATCGCGGCGCTCCTTTAATCCTGCTTTTCCGGGAACTGCGATTCGCCGTGCTTGATGATCAGGTACAGGTGGACGCCGATCGACCCGCCCAGCAGGGCGGGGATCATCCAGATGTGGGCGGCGAAGAAGCGGCTGAGAGTGAGCGCGCTCAGCTCCGACCCGCCGCGCAGGGCTTTTTCGATGATTGGCCCCACCCAGGGCACGGTCCCGGCAATGGAGGTGCCGACCGTGGTAGCCCAGTAGGCTTTCTGGTCCCAAGGCAGCAGGTAACCGGTGAAGCCCATCCCCAGGGTCAAGATCAGCAGCCCCACGCCCACCATCCAGGTCAGTTCGCGCGGATACTTGTACGACGCCGTCACGAACACCCGGATCATATGAATGAAGACGACCAGCACCATCAGGGTGGCGCCCCAGTGGTGGATGCCGCGGATCAACCAGCCATACGGCACCACATTCATGATGTACTGGATGCTATCATAGGCGTGATCGGGGGATGGCGTGTAATAGACGGTCAGGAAGATGCCGGTGATGGCCTGCATCACGAACAGGAACAGGCTGGCGCTGCCGAGCGTATTCCACCAGTTCCCTTTGGGTTCTGGGCGGTCCAAAACCGCTTTATACAGGTCGTTGAGACCCAGGTGTTCATCCAGCCAGGCGTAGAGTTTTTTGAACATGTCAGCTTTCCAGGAAATGGATGGAGAGGAGGCCATTCTCGACCTTGGTGGCATACGTGTCGAGCGGACGCGGTGGTGGCCCGGAAACAACCTGGCCGTCGATATTGAAATGGCCGTCGTGGCAGGGGCAGACGTATTGGTTCTTATCGGCCTGCCAGTTGACCCGGCAGCCTAGGTGGGTGCAGACGTTGGAAAAGGCCACCACTTCGGTCTGGGATTTGCGCAGCACGAACACGCCGTAGCTGTTGACCGTTTTTTCCCAGCCGTTGACCTTGCTGCGTGTGAATGTGGATAGAGTGGGGGTGCCGACCGTGAAGCTGTCCAATTTCCCCAGGGGAATCCAAGTGTCGGTGCTGGTGGCCGTGAGCGCCGGTGCAATCAGGTAGTCGAGCGCCGGCAGCCCAACGGCTGCCGTGATGAACGCGCCCACAGACACAGTGACCCATTTGACAAAATCCCGCCGGCTGAGATGTTCAGAAGCTGCCATGCGAACCTCCTGGATACAAAGGGCTTCAGGGGTAAAGTCGTTTTGCTGCGGAAACGATAAAGTGTGTGGAAACTGAGATAAAACCCTGCACCTTAAGCATGCTGGTAGTGCGTTCTTACAGTGGGCTCACATTAAGACAGTATATACCTTTATAATGGATTATTATAAAGGATGTTGCAGGCTTCCCCATAAGGAAGTCTGGAATGAATAATCTATGAGTATTGTCACTATTCTTGTCTGATTTACGGATGGGATAATAGAGGATGTTCTTCTTGGACAAGAATGTAGTAACGACATCAGTCGTTCGGTGTAGCAGTTAAGTTGCCACTACAATCAATAAGGAGGCGTGGATGGGCTTGAAAAGGGATGTCAGCCTGAAAGATGCCGTGCGGTACCAGGGCAAGGGTCCGATGTTGACCTATTTCCTGCATCGCATCGGCGGCCTGGGGATGGTCACTTTCGTGGGGTTACACGTCCTGGCTTCCTTCATGGGCGGGACGGTGGGGAGATCCATTAACCTCGTCTATGAAAACTGGGTCTTCCAGATCTTTATCTTCTTTTTGGTACTGTTCCACATGATCAACGGGCTGCGCATCATCATCCTGGACCTGTTCCCGAAACTGATCGAACATCAGCGCGAAGCCATCTGGCTGGAGTGGATGATCTTCCTGCCGGTTTATGGCATGGCAGTCTATGTCATCGTAAGCACGGCGTTGGGAGGCTGACATGGCTGCGAAACGCAGGACGGTTTCTTTCTCCAAACGAGGTTTCGATTTTGAGATCTTTATGTGGCTGTATACCCGGCTCTCGGCGCTGGCCATGTACCTGTGCGCTTTCATCGGGTTGGTGGGAGCGCTCATCATGGGCGCGCGGACCCAGGTGAATTTTGCGGACCTGCTGCGCTGGTCTTTCATGCCGGATGAGAACCACGTGTTGATGAATACCACCATCAACAACATTGCCAACATGGCAGCCTGGGCCAGCGTTTACTGGAAACTGATGGGCAGCCTGTTCGTTGCCTTTGCCGTTTCGCATGGACTGCATGGCGTGTTGAGCGTGGAAGAGGATTACCTCAAGAACCCCACGCTGCGCAAAATCCTGCGCTATGTGGTACTGGCGCTGACCGTTATCGGCATCGGCATTGCCATTGACGTGATCTGGACACGCTAGGAGCGTCGCTATGATAACGCATCAATTCGAAGTACTGGTGGTTGGGGCAGGCGGGGCGGGGCTGATGGCCGGTCTGTACGCCTCCCGCACGGCCAAAACTGCCATTATCACCAAGCTCTACCCCACCCGTTCTCACACCGGCACCGCCCAGGGCGGCATCGGCGCAGCGCTGGGCAGCCAGGAAGAAGACCATCCCGAATGGCACACCTACGATACCGTCAAAGGTTCGGATTACCTGGGCGACCAGGACGCGATCGAGTTCATGTGCAATGAGGCCGTGCCGGCTGTCTATGAACTGGAGCATATGGGTCTGCCGTTTGATCGGACGCCGGACGGCAAGATCTCGCAGCGCCCGTTTGGTGGCCATACCAATAACGTCACCGGCAAACCGGTCCGGCGGGCCTGTCATGCCGCTGACCGCACCGGTCATATGATCCTGCAGACGCTCTACCAGCAGTGCATGAAAAATAACGTAACCTTCTTCGACGAATTCCAGGCGGTTGACCTGTTGATGGTTGACGGGGTTGCTGCAGGCGTGGTTGCGATCGAGCTGGCCACCGGCGAGATGCATGTTTTTCATGCCAAGGCGGTCATCTTAGCCACCGGCGGGCATGGCCGTATCTGGGAGATCACTTCCAATGCGTATGCATTCACCGGCGACGGCCCGTCCATGGCGATGCGGCGTGGTCTGCCGCTGGAAGATATGGAATTCTTCCAGTTCCATCCCACCGGCATTTACAAGCTGGGCATCCTGATCACCGAAGGCGTGCGCGGCGAGGGTGGCATCCTGATCAACGGCAAGGGCGAACGCTTCATGGAGAAATATGCCCCCCGGGTGAAGGACCTGGCCTCGCGCGATGTGGTCAGTCGGGCCATTTATATGGAAATCCGCAACGGCAACGGTGTGAATGGCCAGAACTACGTCTACCTGGATGTGCGTCCGGAGAGCGTAAACCGCTATGCCGCGCTGGATGGCCGCACAAACCTGGATGGCACTCCCTTGCATTTGACCGGTGAGGATATCCTGGCCAAATTGCCGGATATTGTGGATTTCTGCCGCGTCTATCTGGGCGTGGACCCGGTGACACAACTCATGCCGATCCAGCCCACGGCACATTACGCCATGGGCGGCATCCCCACCACTATGTTTGGGGAAGCGCTCTCGGACGAGAAGAATACGGTTGTGCCCGGCTTGTATGCGGCTGGAGAATGCGCCTGCGTCTCCATCCACGGGGCCAACCGGCTGGGTACCAATTCCCTGCTCGACCTGGTGGTCTTCGGCAAACACGCCGGCCTGCGGGCGGCGGAATTTGCCAAAACGACCGACTTTCAGCCTTTGCCGGCTGACCCGACCGAATTTGCCCGGGCACAATTCGAGCGCATCCGCCAGGCGGACGGCAAGGAGAATGCCTTCGATATTTCCATTAAGATGAAGAAGATCATGTTCGACGATATGGGCATCTTCCGCAATGCCCAGGGGATGGAGAACGCCCTCAAGGTGGTGCGTGATCTCAAGCAGCGCTTCCAGCACGTTTCGGTAACTGATACCGGCAAGATCTTCAATATGGAGATGATGAACATCTGGGAGTTGGGCAACCTGCTCGATCTGGCCGAACTCACCACGGTGGCGGCTATTGCCCGCACCGAGAGCCGGGGCGGCCATTCGCGCGAGGATTATCCAGACCGGGATGATAAGAACTGGCTCAAGCATAGCCTGGCCTGGGCGCATAAGGATGGCAGCATCGATCTGAAGTACAAGCCGGTGGTGATCACCCGCTTCGAGCCCAAAGTGCGCACGTACTAATATTTCCCTCACCCCCGGCCCCTCTCCCAAAGGGAGAGGGGGAGGAGACTAAATGGAAGTCACTTTAAAAATATTTCGCTATAATCCGGAAAAAGACAAAGAACCCTCCTACAAAACCTACAAGCTGGAGGCCATCGAGATGGATCGCGTGCTCGACCTGCTCGAAAAGGTCAAAGGCTACCAGGATGGGTCGCTTTCTTTCCGACGTTCGTGTGCGCACGGCGTCTGCGGATCGGATGCCATGCGGATCAACGGCATGAACCGACTGGCCTGCAAAACCCTGGTACGGGATGTGGGCGTGAAGATTACGGTCGAACCCCTGCTGGGCCTGCCGATCATGAAAGACCTGATCGTGGATATGGAGCCGTTCTTCAAGAACTACCGCTCGGTCAAGCCGTGGCTCATCAACGACGATCCCGCGCCGGAAAAGGAACGCTATCAGAGCCAGGAAGCGCGCCTGCGCTTCGACGATACCACCAAGTGTATCCTGTGCGCCTGCTGTACCACCGCCTGCCCATCCTTCTGGGGCAGCGATGATTACATTGGGCCGGCGGCCATTGTGGCAGCCCACCGCTTCATCTTCGACGACCGTGACCAGGCCGCCGGGGAACGTTTGAAGATCATGAATGAAGTGACTGGCATCCATCGCTGTCATACCATCTACAACTGTACCATGGCCTGCCCGCGCGATATCCAGATCACCAAGGCCATCGGCGAAGTAAAGGCTGCCCTCAGCACCGGCTGGCTGGATTGAGCCGGGATCATCATCTGCCAGACCTCACGAATTAACGAACCCGTTTCCTGCCATGAAACGGGTTCGTTGTGTCCATGGGCTGCCCCCAAAGTAGGGGCTGATCGTTTTTAATAAAATTATTATGGATAATTAATATAAATTAAGTTAGAATATATTTGTCATTCTTCTTTCTATTAACCGTTTAAATGTCAGGAGGATACCACCATGAGTGTTTTAGTAAATGAAAAAACAGAATTGGAAGGGGATGTCTTCTACCCCAACCCGGAGGTTGTCGCGCAAACGTACGTTGCGGATTGGGATGCGACCGCTGAACGGGCCGACCGGGATCTGACCGGCTACTGGGCCGGGCGGGCAGGCGAGCTGGACTGGTATCGCAAGTGGGATACCGTCCTCGATGAAAGCAACAAGCCGTTCTATAAATGGTTCGTAGGCGGCCAGGTCAACATTGTTAGTAACTGTCTGGACCGGCACGTAAAAACCTGGCGGCGCAACAAGCTGGCGCTCATCTGGGAAGGCGAACCGGGCGATCAGCGTTCTTTTTCCTACCATGCGCTGAACCGCGAGGTTAGCAAATTTGCCAACGTACTTAAAGCCATGGGCATCAAGAAAGGCGACCGGGTTACCATCTACCTGCCACGCATCCCCGAGATCGTGATCGCCATGCTAGCGTGCGCTAAGATCGGGGCCATCCATTCGGTGGTCTATGGCGGCTTCTCGGTCGAGGCGCTGCACGGGCGCATCCTTGACTCGCATTCGAAGCTGGCCATCACCGCGGACGGCGGCTGGCTGAACGGGAAAATCGTCAAGCTGAAGGATATCCTGGATGAAGCGCTCCAGCGTTCGCCGAGTGTTGAACATGTCATTGTGGTCAAACGAACCGGGCAGGAAGTCTGTATGGATACCGAACGTGACCTGTGGTACCACGACCTGATGGCACTGCCGATCGCCAGCCCCAAATGTGAAACCGAAGTGATGGATGCCGAAGACCCGCTCTATATCCTCTACACCTCCGGCACCACCGGCAAGCCCAAGGCCATCCTGCACACACATGGCGGTTACATGGTTGGGATCTATGCCACTTTGCATGATGTGTTCGACATTCGGGATGAAGATCGCTGGTGGTGCACGGCTGATCCGGGTTGGGTGACGGGGCATTCCTACATGGTCTACGGCCCATTACTGAATGGGGCTACCTCGTTCATGTATGAAGGCGCCCCCTCCTATCCGTATCCCAACCGCTGGTGGCAGTTGATCGAAAAATACAGTCTTTCAATCCTGTATACCGCCCCAACCGCCATCCGTGGTCTGATGCGTTTCGGCGAAGCCTGGCCAAACCGGCACGACCTCTCCTCGCTGCGCCTGCTGGGTTCGGTCGGGGAACCGATCAACCCGGAGGCCTGGAAGTGGTATCACCACGTCATTGGCAAAGACCGCTGCCCGATCATGGATACCTGGTGGCAGACCGAGACCGGTATGTTCATGATCACCCCCACGCCGGTGGTACCTTTGAAGCCAGGTTCGGGCACGCGTCCTTTTTTCGGGGCGCAGGCTGAAATTGTGGATGAGGCCGGCAACCCGGTTGCAGATGGAGAAGAAGGCTACCTGGTGCTGAACAAGCCCTGGCCAGCCATGTTGCGCGGCATTTATGGCGATCCGGAGCGCTACGTCAGCCAGTATTGGAGCAAATACCCCGGCAAATACATGACCGGTGATTCGGCCAGGCGTGACAAGGATGGCTATTACTGGATTATCGGGCGGGTGGATGATGTCATCAAGGTCTCCGGCTATCGCCTGGGCACCGCCGAGATCGAGTCAGCCCTGGTCAGCCACCCGGCCGTGGCCGAGGCGGCTGCCATCGGCCTGCCGCACGATGTAAAAGGCACCGCCATCCACACCTTTGTCATCCTGCGCACCGGCTTTACCCCCTCGGATGAACTAAAGGAAGAATTGCGCAAACACGTCGGCCACGAGATGGGGCCGATCGCCAAGCCGGAGGAGATCCAGTTTGTGGATAAGCTGCCCAAGACGCGTTCCGGTAAGATCATGCGGCGGGTCCTGAAAGCGCGGGCCCAGGGCATGCCGGAAGGCGATATCTCCACCTTGGAAGAGTAATAACTGGATTTAAACCCTGACGTCCCGAAGGTTCGCGTTGGAAAATCCAGCGCTAAGAAAACCTTCGGGACGTTTTTTATGTTCGGGATTTACAGAGCTATAACTGGTCCGGGCTGCTTCAGCGCTGCCATTAGCGCGATGGCGGCGTTATCGGCAGCCTTGCGGGAATTGCGGCCCAACCGGACGAGCCCGGGAAGCATGCGTGGATGGCCGAAGATGGTCTTGATGATTTCCCCTTTGCGCAAATTATCCTTTTCATCCATCATCTTCCCAAGGTCAAACGGAATGGGCGCACGCGGCCCGTCACTGATGGATCGCAGCGAAAGCAGCGGCAGGCCCTTTTCCGCAGCCACACCCGAAATCCCGCTCGTCTCCATTTCCAGGACGGGGTTGGGAAACTGTCCCGGTTCTTGAGGTACGAATTGCACCCCACGGGTTGTGATGGATGTCCCGGTATACAGGTCTGCCCCGCCTGACTTCAGGATAAATTGCGCCGCCTGCCAGGCCATCTGGGATAGCTGGGCGAGCGGTTGGAGCGGCCCCGCCAGCTCACTTTTCTCCAGAAAACAGGTGTTCGTGGAATTAACCACATCCCCGATCTGCAGGTCGGCATTGACTGCGCCGGCAATGCCAACGGAAACCAGTAGCTGCGGGCTGGCTGCTTCGATCAGCGCACGCGTGGCGTTGGCAGCGCGCGTGCTACCCATCCCGGAGGTCAACAACCAGCATACCCGGTCCAATATCCGGAAGTGATAAAACCGGTACGACCCACGCTCATCACAATCGCGCTGCTCGACCAGCCGCAGCAGCGCATCGCTTTCCTGTGGCATTGCTGCAATGATCCCGATGGTCTCCATAGATCACCAATCTGTGATTCTTATATAGATCGCCATGCCTATTTGATAGGCGCAGATTGTCTGTATATTGCGAATAGTTATATCACCATTTTTATTTTGAGGTTCGAATGGGAAATAGCGCGAGATGCGCTCGGCTGAAACAACAAAACGCGCCCTGCTAGCGTGTTTTTTCTTCAGGCCGGGCGGGAGCTCTTCATCTGTTTCCCGAAAGCGCCAATATTCTCTCCCAGACGATCAAGTCAAGGATGCTTTGCTGATTCTCGATTACATGTAAAAAAACAACAGATCCAGGTCTGGTGATCACCCACATCTCAGGAACTTCGGAATAGGTGGTATAGGAAAGGCTGAATAGCTGTCCAGGAGAGCGTAGTAACCATTTGTCAGATGGCGCTGATAGCTCGGAGAAGGATATACGAACCATCGCGATCGGACTTCAGGCCGAGTTTGCCACTCAGTTTGCTTAGCCGGAGGATCGCTTTGGAAGGCCAGCGTTTCATGAGGATGAAAACGAACTGGGCAGCCACCAGGAACAGTGCGAAAACCCGGCGCATGCGGTCGATGGGATGAACACGCAGGTCTTCGACATCCAGGGCCGGCTCCTGGTCAAAGCGATAGCCATGTTCCATGCGTCCGCGCAGAGTCCTGTCGTTGTAGATTTGGTGAGCGCTGGTTTCGGTCAGGATGGGCACCTTGGTCAAGAGGGTCAGATGTTTTAAGAGCAGCAAGAAATCGGGTGATCTCCAGCAAAATTGCCTATTGATTTTAACGCTAGTTTGTTATATACTATCGGTAATGGTACCGGTACCATAACCGGTATCGTTACCGGCACCAATATCATCTTGCAATACGCATTCAAATCTTTTTAAGTCTCTTCGAAGGAGGTGCGCGTAATTATCGAAAAACCCCTTTAGAATCAATGCTGTTGCCCCCAAATTCACCCTATTTTCATACTTAGTAAGGAGAGAGAAAAATGTCTATTAAAAAGCTCGTGTCGACTCTTTTTGCACTTGCAGTGATCGGTGGTTTGCTGGCGGCTTGTGCTGCCCCGTCACCCACTGCCACAGCTGCTCCGATGGTGATCACCCAGATGGTAGCTGGAACACCACAGGTGGAAGTGGTTACAGCCACCCAGGCACCCACCGTAAATCCGTACGATGATACTGCCCCCATCACGGTCTGGATCGACCAACCTCGCCAGCCAGCCATCGATGCCTTCATTAAGGCGAATCCGGCGGATGCCAGCCTGATCAAGACTGTGGTCGTCGACCGCGAACAATTCCCATCAAAAGTCCTGCTTTTCAATAACACCAACCAGGGTTGGCCGGATGTGGTCTTTGCAGAGCCGCGGCTGGTTGCACGTGTAGCCGATGCAGCCCACAATTTCCCGCTTGACCTGACCGGATGGGTACCTGCAGATACGATCGCTAATTATTCCGCAATGAGCAACTGCACCTTCGACGGCAAGGTCTACTGCCTGCGGAATGACCTGGCCCAGTTTGTGACCTATTACAACGCACCTCTCATGACTCAGTTCGGTTATACCGTACCGACCACGTGGGAAGACTACCAGGCTCTCAGTGATAAACTTGCCAAGGATCATCCGGGCTATTACATGGGCACCTTTGGAGATGGTTGGAGCGTCCTCTCCTTCTTTGAAGCCAGTAACTGCCCCACCCATCAACTGGTGGATGTCGGCACCCTCAATATCAATATGGCGGATCCAAGATGTACACGGGCTGCGAGTTTGGTCGATCATATGATCGCCAACAAAACCCTGTATAACACGGATTTCTTCAATACCCAATTCGACGCTCTGATCACTGCCAATAAAGTGCTGATGTTCGAAGGACCCGCCTGGATGTGGGGCAGCTTCGGCGGCGCCAAAGGTGACTGGTGGACGACGGCCTCTCACCAACTGGGTGTTGCTGCTCCGTTCAAATGGGCAGCTGATCCCGCTCCGGTCGTGGCGGCCATGGGCGGTGCGGCCTGGACTGTTTCCCGGCACACCAAGAATCCCAAGCTGGCGGTGGCTCTGATCACATTCGTCACCGAAGATAAAACACTATGGACAGGGAGTGAGAACTTCCCGGCGTACAAGCCAATTCAGTCCTTGTGGCAACAGGCAGTTTCAAGTAACCCGCTCTTTGCCAACGATCCTTTCCCGATCATGCAAGCTGCCGCGGATGAGATCTCGCCCCTGGACAATTGGCCCCGGTTCGATCTCATCTCTCCTCTGACCCAGTTTGCACAGGACACGTACCAGAAAAAATTAACTGTCACAGCTAACTTGTCCGAGATACCCGCTCTCTTCACGCCGCTTGCCCAGGCACAGGGCTACGACGTTGTCAGCAAGTAGCACTGGCTAACTAACTTCCCCCTTTTCATGGATAGGGGCGCCGAAATAAGGCGCCCCTATCCTAAGCCTCAGAATTTACCCGGAGGGCTTCATGGCAAACCTGTCCGTTCCTATTGAAAACCAGTCTAAAAAGAATGTCCGCCTTTCACGCTCCAGTCGATACCGGAACAGGCGGACCGGTGAAGCATATTCATTTCTTTTGCCGTATATTTTGTTTATGCTGGCTTTCGGCCTGGGGCCCGGGATCTATGCCCTGATAATCAGCTTTGCAGATTATTCCTCCGGCCTGCCACGCTATTTTAAAGCCGGCATAAAAAACTATCTGACGGTATTCAAGGATTCCCGGCTCGGATTTACTTTTGCCAACATCGGAAAATTCCTGCTCATTTCTGTACCCGTTGGAATTGCCCTCGTGGTACTGCTGGCATTGCTCCTGCACATGCGGCCTGGGAAGGTTGCATCCACTCTGCGAACGCTTTTTTTCATTCCGGGTGCAGCTGTCGGCCCCGCTGTGGTACTGCTGGTCATTTTTATGTTGACCCCGCAAGTGAGTCCATTTGGTTTCTTGCTTAATTCTTTGGGCTTAACATCCTTTAATGCCATTATTACCCCCGGCAGCCTGGCGTTCATCTTTTTGATCATGGGTTTCTTCTCCGGGGCAGGCATGTGGATCGCGATCCAATATGGCGCTTTGGAGGGTATCTCACCGGAAGTCATGGAAGCCGCCACCATGGATGGCTGCAATGAGTGGCAAAAAGCGCTTTATATCAAACTGCCGCTCATCCGACCGTATATTATTTATCAATTTATTTTGATCTTCGCTGGTAACGTACAGCTTTTTGTCGAGCCCCAGTTGCTCGGGAATCAAACCTATATCCATGCCAATGTACCGCTGGTATGGTCGCCGAACCAATTGGCGTACTCCTTTGCCTTCGACCTGGGAAATTTTGGGGCAGCCGCCGCGCTGGCTCTGATCATGCTGGCTATCGGCCTTGGAGCGTCTTACTTAATGGTTCGCTGGACCGGTTTTTTCAAAATAGAAAACTAGAGTCGTGCTGGAACTGATCGGCTACTCAGAATAAGGAGTGTTCATATGGTGACCAGATGGTTCAATAAAAACGTACGCGATATAGGGATTTTGGGGTCCATACTACGCTGGGCTGTGTTATTGATCTTCTTGATTTATTTTGTGATCCCCATAATTTGGTTAATTTTGGCGCCTTCCAAAGAGACCGCCCAGTTTTCCAGCCTTCCTTCTTTGGCGTTCGGTTCCTTTTCCCAGTATATTACTGCCTGGAAGAACGTTTTTAGTTATCAAAATGGGGAAGTGTTCCTATGGTTTCGTAACTCATTCTTCTATGTGCTGTATTCTCTCCTTGGCAGCCTGGCGATCGGTCTCCCAGCAGGCTACGCCCTGGCAATCATGCGGTTTCCGGGCAGGTCTTTAATGCTTTGGTTGACTTTGATCACCATGCTATTACCCACTTCGGCGCTGGTCCTGCCACTTTTCATGGAGCTAAACCTGGTGCACCTGGTTAATACTCCCTGGGCGGTCATCCTACCGGCTTGTTTTTTTCCTTTTGGCGTGTATTTGACCTACATCTATTACAATTCTTCGCTCCCTTCAGAACTGGTCGATGCGGCGCGCGTGGATGGTGCTTCTGAATTTGATATCTTCCTTAACATTGCTTTACCACTGGCCAAACCCCTGTTGGGCCTGCTGGCATTTATCAGTTTCAATGCGAATTGGAATAATTACTTTGGTCCGTATGTGCTGTTGAATGACGATAAGCTTTTCACCTTACCAGTAGGTATTCAAACGGTTCTTGGAAGCACATCGGCGCTTCAACCAGGTTTCAATCCAACTCCCGGCGCCATCCACTTCCAGTATGCAGAAGCCGCGGTGGCTGGATTGATCATGATCGTGCCGGTAGTCATCATTTTCCTTCTGTCACAGCGGTATGTTGTCTCTGGCGCCTTCACCGGCTCGGTAAAAGGATAATAAGGTTCTGTTCTGAAAACAGGGGGGGCATATTTTGAGAACAAGCAGTTGCGCACCCTGGGGGTGCAGCTTAAAGGATGCTGCGCGGGGTTTCGTGGCTGCACACGCTCAAAATATGGTTATCTTCTAATTTTCAGATAGGCCTAAGGTTATCTTTCCAGCTTGGTTTTCCCTTCGGAATTCAGCCTGCAGTTTTGAATACGGCGGCACCCCGAGCGGATGTTATACGAAAAACGAAACTGAATATTTCCAGCGAGCGGACGCCGCGATGGCTGGATTGACTATGATTATGAATGTTGTCATCATTTTTCTATTATCCCAGCGTTATTTTATCTCTGGCGCCCTTACTGGTTGGGTGAAAAAATGAGTTTATCCTCCAATTTGTATGATATGGCCTTCATCGGCCATATGTGTTTTGATGAAGTGGTCCCCTTCCAGGGAGCGCCGCGCCTGGCGCCGGGCAGCGCTGTGCTGTGCGGCGCGCTGGCGGCGGCGCGAGTGGGTAAAAAGGTGGCGGTAGTGACCCGCATGGCACCCAAGGATCAATTTATCCTGGAGTCCATGCTGCAAAACGGAATTGATGTCCATGTTATCCCGTCCGCAGAAACGACTTACATGAAGGTAGTGCACACTACCGCCGATGTGGATGAACGTCAAATCTTCCAATTGGCTGATGCCGGGCTCTTCTCGCTGGCAGATTTGCCACCGCTGGCAGCGCGGCAGGTGCACCTGGCTGGCATTACGGATCAGGAATTTGACCTGGGCCTGATCTGCGGACTTAAAGAGAGAGGTTTTCGTTTGTCGACGGATATGCAAAGTTTTGTACGCCAGGTGGATCCCGTCACGCGCTGCATTGCATTCCGGGATGTACCAAACAAGAAGGAAATCGTTGGCTTGATCGATATGGTCAAGCTGGATATTGTGGAAGCCAAGGTATTGACTGGTACGGATGACCTGGAAAGGGCAGCCCTGGTAATTGAAGGTTGGGGTTGTTCCGAAATTTTGGTTACCAAAGCGGATGGGGTTTTGGCCCGGGTCCATGGAAAAACGTACTACGAGAAATTCTCTAATCAGAGCATTGTTGGCCGGACGGGACGCGGCGACACCACTTTTGCGGCTTATCTGGCCTGGCGCATGGATCACGATGTGACTGAATCTCTGAAATTTGCCGCAGCTTTGGTATCCATCAAGATGGAAACGCCTGGCCCGTTTGGCGGAACGCTGGCTGATGTTTTGGCGCGGATGCAAGCCGCTCATGCAAGCTAACGGCGAGACTGTGGCCCGGATTGTTCCGCCTTCAAAATTAGGATATCTTTACAGGAGTTGACTTCATGCATTTACCTAAGACACCGATCAAGTATTTTCGAGGCGACCCCTGGACGATTGTGGAAGAGGGGTTCGATCCTGCGTACCAAAGAGTGTCTGAATCAGTCTTTTCTGTGGCCAATGAGTTCATGGGCGTACGAGGTTATTTTGACGAAGGCTACAGCGGGGATCACCTGCTGGGTAGCTATTTCAACCATTTGTACGAGATGATGGATATCCACCATGACCAGATATTTAAAGGTTTTGTCACACAGGGCGCAGCCATGCTCAACGCAGTGGACTGGTTGTATACGCGCCTGTGGGTGGATGGAGAACAACTGGATCTGGCAAAATCGAAGTTCTCCGGGTTTACCCGCAAGCTGGATATGCGCCAGGGTGTGTTAACCCGGGAATTTGTGTGGGAGACGGCTGGCGGCAAGCAACTGAAGGTCGTCTTCTTGCGCTTCACAGATATGCAGTCAACCCATCTCGGCTGCCAGCGCATTATGGTGGAGCCGCTGAATTTTTCCGGTGACGTTCAATTTCGCTGCGGACTGGACTTCAATACCCATTATGAAATCGGCGCTGGTTGGGATCAAACCGGAAAGGGCGGATTCCAGCAGAGTGGGCAGATCATCAACTTCTGGAAGTGCGAGCGCCAAGGCGTGATTGATAACGCCTGGGCCATCCAGGCGCAAACTGCCCGCAGCGGGATCCAATTGTTTTCCAGTTTTCGCCTTCATTCAGAACAGGCATTGAACCCCAGCCTCGTGAAAGAGGAAAAGTTCATCGGCGTGGATTTTGTCCTGGCAGTTCAACAAGGCGTCGCCGCCTCGGTGGATAAAGTGGTGGTGAACGATTGGCGCAAAACGCCGGATGTGGAGGATGTCTGGGGGCGCGGCCTGGAATTGACGCGACAGTGCGCAGCCACTACTTTTGACAACGCCCAGGCTGAACACGCGGCCTTTTGGAAACGAGTGTGGGACGTTTTCGATATTGAGATTGACGGCGATCCGGATGTGTTGCAGGGCCTGCGCTTCTCCGACTTCCAAACCTATCAATCGTATCATGGCGAAAATGCTGATCTGAACGCGCTATGCAAAGGGCTGACGGGCGAAGTGTATTTTGGCTGGGTGTTCTGGGATAGCGAAATATACTCTCACCGGCTGATGATGTTTATTGACCCGCCAGCGGCCAAGAACCTGTTGCTATACCGCTATCATCGCCTGTCGCAGGCGCTGGAGCGGGCTAAACAGCTGGATTGCGAGGGTGCACGCTTCCCGTTCGCCACCATCACTGGCATGGAAGATAGCGGCACCTGGCAGCATGTGGATCTGGAGATCCATGCTGATATGGCCGTGGCCTATGCCATCTGGCATCACGACAAGATTTGCCGGGACAAGGAGTTCTTGTACCACGAAGGCATTGAGATGCTGTTGCAGATCTGCCGTTTCATGGCCAGTGCGGGGGGCTGGAGTCCCCAATACGGAGATTTCGGATTCTATGGCGTGATGGGGCCGGATGAGTTCCACATGATGGTGAATCATAACTGTTATACCAACGTCATGGGGAAGAAAGCGTTTGAATTCACGCTCAGCGTGTTGGCCGAAATGCAACGGGATGCGCCCGAACAATATCAACAAGCCATCGACCGAACGGGTTTAAGGCCTCAGGAACCCGAACAGTGGAAGAAAATGGCTGAAAAGATGCGAATCCCCAAAGATGAGCGCACGGGTGTGTATGAGCAACATGCCGGATATTTCGATTTGCCGCATGTGGACCTCCAGCATTTCGATGCCGAACAGATCCCGATTTACACGCATTGGGCCTATATCAAGATATTCCGGCACAACATGGTCAAGCAGCCAGATGTGTTGAACCTGATGTATTTCTTCAGCCAGGATTACAGCATGGACGAGAAGCGTGCGAATTATGAGTTCTATGAGGCCCGGACGATTCACGAGTTGTCTTTGTCGCCTTCGCTGCATGCCATTCTGGCGGCCGAGTTGGGCAAATTGGATGAAGCGTACACTTTCTTCTCCTACGGGGCCCGGATGGATCTGGACAACTACAATCGCAATACCGATCAGGGTCTGCATGTTACCTCCGCGGCGGGAGTTTGGGCCAGCATGATATTTGGTTTCGGCGGCATGCGCACCGACGGAGATGTTCTTATCTTCCAGCCCACGCTGCCAGCCCAGTGGAAATCGTACCGTTTTAGGGTGCGCTACCAGGGTGCGATGATCGAGGTGCGGGTGAACCGCGAGTGGGTTGCATTCCGGGTGATCAGCGGCCCTTCGGTGACGGTCAAGGTATATGGCGAAAACTATGCTCTTGACGCCAAGAGTGTCATGGTCAAACATCAGCCGGTTATTTAACACCTCAATAAACGCCGAGGATACCCCCTATGTCGAAACAACGCACCCTTTGGCTGGACCGGCTTAAAGCCGAAAGTGTTCCCGAATATATCCGACTGCACCAGCAGGTATGGCCGGAATTGGAGGCGGCTTATCGCCAGGCAGGCATTCTCAAAATGGGATGTTACCTGAACGGCTGCGAGCGGGTGGTTTTCATGGAATACGAGACGGAGATATATGAGCAGGCCAAAGCCAGCCTGGACTGTAACCCGCTGGAAATCCGCTGGCAGGCGCTGATGAAAACGTTCTGCGATCCGCAGGTCGAGCGGCAGAGCCTGACGGAAGTGTATTATCTTTCCCAAAATTCTACAAAGTAGTCAAAATGCACTATATTACTATTTTTCACGCCAATCTAAATTATGCTTACCTGACCGAAGATCGCTATGAATTCGTAATTCGCCGGGCATACGAGATGACGCTGGATACCATGCAAGCGGAGTTCCCGGAAGTGCCATTTGTGTTTGAGGCCTCGGGATACACACTGGAGCACATGGCCCAGAAAACACCGGATGTGCTGGAAAAATTGAAGGCGGCGATAGCGCGAGGACAATGCGAGTTCATGGGTTCGCCCTATGCCCATCCCATGTTGCCGAACTTCCCGCAGGCCGATGGCCTCTGGTCCATCCGGTTCTCCAATGAAGTGTATGACCGGCTGCTGGGTTTCCGCCCCAAGAGCTTCTGGAATCCCGAATGCGGCTGGCGTAGCTACGTTCCGGCTCAGGTTTTAGAGGCCGGCTACATCAATATGATCGGCGATTTTGAAGCCTACAGCCGCTCGTGCGGCCCAGATGGCAAGCCTCTGCGACCCGAAATCCATGCCGCGGAATTTAGCCGGGAACCGGCTTTCTATAACTTCAATTTCAAGTACGATCTGCCCGGCTCGGAAAAAGCCGTGCACTTCCCCTTTAACAAGGTTCACGGTCTCCCGGTCGACCGGCTGCGCCTGTTTTTACGCACCGACCGCCTGGCACAGTTTGGTGTGCGATACTTCATGGGCATGGACGGCTACACCTTTGAGAAGTACCTGGAGTTGATTCGAAAATATTCAGAGCAGCCTGCTGGCGAGCCAGAAGGTGCCGTGATTATCTTTGCCGATGACGCCGAATATATTGGCACCAACGGTTGGTTCCGGTTGAAATTCCAGAATAAGCCAGACAACGTGTTTGAAGCTACGCCGGCCTCCAGACAGAAGCTGATCGACTTGATCTCAGCCGTGCGCCGCATGGGCCGGTTTGTGACCTTTGACCAGGCCTGCCGGACACTTCCGCCGTTGCCAGAGGAGATTACGTTTGATGATGATTCAGCCTGGCACGGCGCCCGGTCATCCACCTGGGCGAACACGCCCATGGCGCGCCTGTTGCGGCCCTGGCAGGAACTGGTGCGAGCGCGAATAAAAAGTGCGTCGTTGGACGAAGAAACCCAAAAAATGGCCTGGTTCCATCTCACCAATTCCTACAACTCCGACGGCCAATGGCCTCCCACCCTGCCGGAGGCGCCGCACATTGTACATCCCTTCAATTACGCATATTGTTTTGAGAATCTTTTGCGAGCCGAGATGCTGGTGGGAGCTGTGCCGCGCGACCAATTAAAAACTAATCCAGCGGAGACCATACAAGAGATCCTGGGTCCACAGCAACAACTCATTCTGGCGAAAGCAGAGACCTGGCTGGCCACGGGTAACGCCAGCGAGAAAGCCAGGGCTACCCGTGCCCGGAGGCTCATTCAGAGCTCGCAGGCAGTCAACTCATTAGGCTTCCTGCCAATCTTATATCCTTCAGATTATAGCCTGCGCGCCGAGTCGTTGATCGAAGCCCGCCGTCTGGTGGGAGGAGTATGCATCGAAAAAACTGCCTAACATTGAGAAAAAACCATTATTGATTTAACAACTTACTGGAATTCTGTTAAAATGAAATCGTGCAGGCCAATTGCTCAGGAAGTTTCGCAAAAATGAGAAAATCAAACCAAATTGCCAAAACCACCATTATAGATATCGCCAAAGCCAGTGGTGTGTCGGTATCAACAGTTTCCCGCATCCTCAACGATAAACCGGATGTCGCGGAAGAAACCCGTCAACGGGTTCTGGACATCATTAAAGATTATGGTTTTGCTCCGCAGGCTCTCTGGCAACAACTCAAATCCGGGAAAAGCCATTTCATCACCTTGCACTATCCTAAAAACCCCGACAGAATCCATACGATAAATTCTTTTGTGATCGGGGCAGCGACGGCCTGTGAAGAAAATAATTATTCCCTCAATCTTGTGGTTAGTCCCTTGGATGAAACCAGCCTGTTGACCTTTTACCGCAGCGGCCAGACGGATGGGATGATCTTGATGGAAACACTGATGCAGGATTGGCGGGTTGACCTTCTGAACCAGAACAACTTCCCATTTGTCATGATAGGTCGTTGCGAAAATAACTCCGGGGCTAGTTTTGTTGATCTGGATGTAGAAGCTGGCGTAAAAGTCGCGATGGAACATTTGATGGGATTGGGACATCGCCAGATCGGTTTTATCTCGACCGAACCTTATTGGTTCACCGGGAAGAAAAAAGTAAACAGGCTTGGATCGATTGCCCTGGCTGTAAAAGAATATAAACTAGTCTGCGAACAAAACGGGTTGCCGGTTATTTGTGAGCAAATTCAGATCACAAAAGAAAGTATCGAACAGGGGGTTTTGCATTTAATGGCTGAGAATCCCTCCATCACTGCGATCTTCACCGTTCAGGAAGCGGTTGTTTTCGGGCTTATTAAGGCCGTTCAAGGAAAGGGATTGGATGTCCCAAAGGATATTTCCATCGTGGGATCGGCCGGCGCGGAATTGGCCGAGTTGACTGCTCCACCTTTAACTACCATAAACTACCACGGCGAGACCGCCGGTTTTCAGGCAGCCAAAATGTTGATTGACCAACTGGAAGGACACCAGGACGGGGAAAAGCAAATCCTTATTCCGCTTGAATTAATTGTACGCGGTAGCACGGGTGCTGCTCTTCACCCGTAGCCAGACAGTTGAACGCTGCAGGGTTGAATTTTCAAAAGCTGACCGGTACGCATGCCTTTCCGTGTCTGGGCCATAACGTTGGATGTTTGGGCGTGTCATGCGTGTTGGAGGATATTTCCAACACGATTTACGGATTATTTCTTTTTTAATTGCCAATATACGTTATATTTTTGATCATAAATGCTGCAGAGGGGGGCGATCTTAAATTCCTTCTGCCTGTCTTTAATGATAAAGTGCAAAGGTTTTTCTGTCTCCACAATCCAATCCGTTTTGCTGGTGTCTATATCCAATTCAGGTATCGTTTCTCTGGAAAGTAAGTTGTCGGGAGGGGGAGAGGAGTAGTTATTACTGGTGTATATCGAAGGCATCCCCAATTGTCCAAGCTCGGCGGCCATGACAAGCGGGCCGTAAAGGATAGCAAATTTTGAAACATCATCCGGTAAAAATTCCAAATGCATTCGCATTGGGATTTCGAGCTTAACCTCATCATTATTTTCCCAAATTCGTTTCATTGATATGAAAGAAGCCTCAGCGCTGATTTCCAGCTTTACCCCATTTACTTTTACAAGGATGCCATCCTTAGCCCAATAGGGAACTCTGATCTTCAAATCAAAGTTCCCCGGGTGGCCTGAGATCTTTAAAATAGAAATGGTACCTGCCGGAAAATTGGTCTGTTGGGTAATCTCTACATTTTTTTCTTTCCAAATTACCTTAGAGGCAATAAAAAGATTCACCAGCAATTCGTTTTCGCCTTTGAAATAAATGGCTTCGCCATATCTGTTGTGGTTTTCAATTCCGGTACCCTGACAGCACCAGAAAGCATCTTCTTCATTGCCAAACATTTTCCAGTGTCCTGGCCGAAGCGACAGCATATATAGCATGCGTCCATTTTCGGGATGCTGGGAAGCTACAATATGGTTATAAAGCACCCTTTCGTAATGATCGGCATAAATCGAGTCAGCTGCTTCGCAAAACAAATCCTTGCTTAACTTCAGCATGTTATAAGAGCAACAGGTTTCCTGCGCCTGAAAATCGAGCTCCTGGCAGAGGGAATCGGGGCCATAATTCCAATGCTCGTGAAAACCGGTGCCACCGGTAGCATAAGAACGGTGCAAAGCCACCTGGTGCCAGAAGAATTTCGTTGCTTGCAAATAATCGGGGTTACCGGTCGCCTGGTAGAGCCTGAAAAGCCCGATGAACTGAGGAATGGTGGTGTTGGAATGGTTGTAATTACCGGTAATCGGGTTGTCCAGCTGGTCAATGCCTTTCAAGGCAGGGTAATATTTACTATCCTGAACGAAAAATTCGGCTGTTTTTAGGTACTTCTTTTCCTCCGTCATTAAAATATAGATTGGCAAGACTTTCACAAATGCCGCCGGTTTCTATTTTGTCAAAAAGTTTTTGCCATGTGGCACGTTCGAGTTTGTCGCAACGGTTACAGAGCCAGTCTCCCATTTTGATGGCACAAGACAAGGCGGTTTTGTTGCCAGCATACCTATAAGCATCAAGCATGCCCTGCAGAAGCTTATGGATTGTGTAATGCGGCGCCCAACCTTCTCCCGAAGTCTCAATGACATCGAAAACTTTTTCGGGAAAAGCACTCAAATAGCCATTGGGGAATTTATCCTGGCATTGTTCCAGTTCTTTTACCATGTAGTTAAGGCGTTGGAGTGCTTCCGGGTTATCGTCGGCAGCAAATAAGAGACTTAATGCAGTTAAATAATGGCCTGTGGTATGCCCGCGCAGACCACAATCAGGGCTCTCCCAGCCTGCATAAGCTTTTATTCCAGCAGGAGTTGGAATACCTGCATTTTCTCGAAAGGTGGCCAGCAAGCGCTCAGGATCCAACCGGAACATATAAGCAATATTGACTTCATGAGCGGCTTTGAAGAGCCCATCCAGTAGCTTTAAATCTTGAATATCAAATGGCTTAAGTTTCAAAGTTTGCATGGAGTCACTCCTGATGGGTATCTGTACCATAGTCACAGTACCCGGGGTGGTTATACAAGGTACAACCAGATAACCGAATGGCAGCGTGCGTTCGAGCGATTAAATCGGTGCGAACCCCCAGCGTGCAACCTGCAGGCGACCCAGCAGTCGGTCGCGCCTCGGCGAATTGAGCCATACGCTGCCCGCTTACAGATGCAACCGACCCGGAAGCATATTGCCCGAGCGGCGCCTATGTTGCCAACACGAGCAGTATGCTCCCGGATGCGGTGCAGGAATTGGCGAATCTGGGGGCCCTGGTAATGGGGAGGTAACCTCTAATCGTTACTTCCTAGTGAACCGTAACGGCCATATTTGTGGACCGCCGCGACCATTGTAACGAAATTTTCCGGCGGGATGCCATCCATGATGCTGGTGGAAGAACCCAGTACATAGCCGCCGCCGGGAGCAATCTGGATGCAATATTCCTTGACTTTGGTTTCGATCTCTTCCAGGCTGCCATAAGCCAGGAGCGGTGTATGGATATTTCCAATGAAAGCCATCCGGCCTGCCCAGGTTTGTTTGACGATATTGAGATCATTGGATTCCGGTTCGACCGGATGGACAACGTCGATCCCGACCTCATAAAGGATCGGCAGAACCTTTTCCATTTTACCGTCGGTGTGCATCAGTACCAGTTTTCCGCACGCCTTGGCGGGGGCAATCAGGCGCTTCATCCGTTCCGGGAAGATTTCCATGAACATCCCTGGGCGGATCAAAAGGCCGGAGTTATAAGCGATATCATCGTTGACCATCACGAATGCGATCTCTGCGCCAAAACGGTCACAGATGGCCGCCATCACTTTTTCTTGGTGCGCCAGCAGCGTATCCATTAATTTATTGATCAGCGGGGGGTTGTCGTAAAACATGTACATGGCATCCGTCACGCCGATGGCAAGCATGGCGCTGTCGAAGAACGAGGTCAGGTTGGGGATGATGCCCACGCCGGTACCCTGGGCGGCGCGCAGGTAACGTTCCAGATGCTGCAATTGTTCATCGATCGGGGTGGGGGGCTCAAGATTTTCAAGATCGGCCAGGGTTTTAATCGATCCACCCACGTAATGGCGTGTCCCGTCCAGGGCTTTTTCAAAGAGATTGTTGGGACGCCAGTTAAAATTACATAGTACAGCATCCTGTCCCAGCCGGCGGGCAAATTCGACATCATCTTCAGGTGTGATGGACTGCCCGCCTTCGGCGGCATCGCCGATGGCATAAGGCAGTTTCCGTTCCAGCACGTATTCATAAACTGCCTGGCTGGTGACCCATAATTCGATATGCGGGAGACGGTCGGGTTCCTGGTGGTGGAGTGCCTTGAGCAGGCGGTTTATATCAGACCGGTCACGATCCAACAAGTTGAATTTCATTTCTGCCCTAACCATATAACGGTCCAAAGGCTGCGCAGGCGCGATAATCGGCGCCGGTAGTATCCTCGGTGCCAAAGGCATTCCAGGCGCTTGGGCGGAAGAGGGCCGCATCTTCCAGGTTGTGCATGCAGACCGGGATGCGCAGCTGTGCGGCCAGGGTGACCAGGTCTGCCCCGATGTGCCCGTAACTGAGCGCGCCATGATTGGCGCCCCAGGCAGCCATGACGGAATAGACATCCCGGAAGGCGCCGCGCCCGGTCAGACGCGGCGCGAACCAGTGGGTTGGCCAGGTTGGATCGGTGCGTTCGTTGATCAACTCGTGGACATTTCCGGGCAGGTCGACCGTCCAGCCTTCGGCCAGTTGCAGCACCGGTCCCAGGCCCTTGACCAGGTTGATCCGGCACATGGTGACAGGCATGCCGCCGCGCGTCAGGAACCCGGATGAGAAACCGCCGCCGCGGAAATATTCGGTTCTGGCCGGATACCAGCTGGTGGCCTGCAGACATTTCTGAACTTCCGATTGATCGATCTCCCAGAAGGGTTTCATGGCCGGCAGGCCATTTTTTTCCATCCGGCCGGTGGCATCCAGCGAGGCGGCCCCGGAGTTGATCAGGTGGATCAGGCCGGCGGCGGCCGGGCCGACCAGCTCGTAGCCGGTGACGCGTTTGACTGCCGCCGGGCTCCAGTAGGTGCGCACATCCGCAAAAACCTGTGCGGTATTGGACAGCAGGTGGCCAAACAGCATGGAGGCGCCGTTCAGGCTGTCATTCTCGGTGGCAAAAATAAAGGGAGGCCGAATTCCATTCCAATCGAAGGAGCTATTGAGCATGGCTTCCATGAAGTCGCCGTTGGGGAAGTGGTCGGTCCAGTGGCGCTGGCCCTGGAACCCACCCAGGATGGCGTTATGCCCGAGGGCTTCCTCGCCCCAATCGAGTTCGGCCAGGCGCGGGTTGCCGACCAGCAGATCCCGGGCGATCATGGTCATCTTGACGACCGTCTCCCAATCCCGGTCCTTCAGGGAACGCGAGCGCTGCTTATCAGGCTGGTTGTATTCCCGGCCTTCCGGGCAGGCTGCTTTTGTCCAGGCCAGGGCGCGCTGGAATTCATCCGGGTCGTAAATGCCTTCCTCGATGCGGCGGGTGATCTCGCTCATGTCGACGGCTTCGACGCGCATGCCCAGGTAGCTTTCGAAGAAGCCATGGTCGACGATGGAACCGGCAATGCCCATCGAAACACCCCCGATGGAAAGGTAGGACCGGCCGCGCAGGGTGGCGACGGCCAGGCCGGCCCGGGCAAAACGCAGGATCTTTTCCTGCACATCCGCGGGGATGGCAGCATCCCCGGCATCCTGCACATCCTGACCGTAAATGCTGAAGGCTGGCAGGCCTTTCTGGTTGTGGGCGGCCAGGACCGCTGCCAGGTAGACCGCGCCGGGGCGTTCGGTGCCATTAAACCCCCAGACGGCTTTGGGGAGCTGCGGGTCCATATCCATGGTCTCGGAGCCATAGCACCAGCACGGGGTGACGGTGATGGATAGCCCCACTCCCTGGCGGGAAAACAGGCGGGCGGTCTGGGCGGCCTCGGCCCCCCCCCCGATGCAGGTCTCCGGGATGACGCACTCGACCGGCGCTCCATCCCGGTGGCGCAAATTGCGGGTCAACAGGTCTGCCACGGCGTGCGCCAGTGCCAGGGTGGTATCTTCCAATGATTCACGCACACCTTTGCGGCGGCCATCAATGGCGGGGCGAATGCCGATCCTGGGATGGTTCTCGGCCTGGGAAAGGCTGGAAACTACCGGATTTGTTTTAGTCATACCGATTTCTCCTGATTAAAATGAACTTCGCCGATTTGGATATCGGCGAGTTCAGCTGAATATGATGGACTTTCTGGTTGAGTGGGATAATAATAAACACGCGACTTTTCAATCTTCATAAACCAATTCAAAACAATTTTGCATAATGTGAATTAAAAAGCTGGTTGCTTTTTAAGGTGACTCTCATCCTTAACGCCACCAATCGCCTCGCGCAAAATATCTGCTTCAGTTGGTTCACCGTGTTGATACTCCTTACAAATCTTTCCGCGATGTAACACAATGATGCGATGCGCCATCTCCATCGCTTCAGTGTAATCCGATGTGAGCATCAGGATGCCAACACCCTGCCCGAGCAGTTCTTCCATGATGCGGTAAATCTCGCGCTTGCCATTGATATCAATTCCTCGGGTAGGTTCGTCAAAGATCAATACCTTTGCGCGCGCTCCCAGCCATTTTGCTACCACCGCTTTTTGCTGGTTGCCGCCCGAAAGCTGGCGGGTGGGCGTGAAAATTCCGGGTGCTTTAATGCTCAACTGACTCATATATTCATTTATCTCGGCATCAATATGGCCATGTTGCACAAGGCCGGCCGCGCTCAGCCGGTTCAAGCTTGGCAGAGCATAGTTATTACGGATGGAATGATCCTGAATGAGGCCGAGAGACTTCCGGTCTTCCGGGAGATAGGCAATACCGTTATTGATGGCCTGTTCCGGAGAAGTGCAGTGAACTTCCTTTCCATGAACCAGGATGGTTCCTGAATGGAAGGGATCCACACCGGCGATCGCCCGGCCGAGTTCGGTCTTGCCTGCACCCATTAAACCGGTGACACCCACAATTTCGCCTTTCTTAATCGTGAGGTTTATATCGTAGAGATGACCTTTTTGGTTCAGGTTTTCGATTTGAAGGGCGTTGTCGTCTGACGGATTCTTGAGGTTGGGATATTGCTTCTTGATGGTTCCCCCAACCATTAACTCGATCATCTTATTTAATGCCACGCCTTGGGCATAGTCTGAACCAATTAGGTTTGACACGGTCTGACTGAAACCAAGTTCCTTAAGTGTGTACGTACCAGCGTTCCTGCCATCCCGCAAAATCGTAACCCTATCGCCAACCTCGGGAACTTCCGCATAGCGGTGCGAAATGTAGACAAAGCTGACGTTTTGTTCATGTTTAAGTTGAGCGATGACTTTAAAGAGATCTTGACGCGAGCGATCCTCAAGTACATCGGTCGGTTCATCCAATATAATTACGCGCGCGTGAGTTGTCAGGGCACGTGCGATTTCAACCATTTTTTGTTGGGTCACACTCAACACGCCCACCTGTTCGGAAGGATCCAGATTAATATGAAACTGTTCCAGATATTGGCCGGCTTGTTGGTAAAGCTTTTTTGAATCCACCATCCCAAAGCGCATTGGCTCCAACCCCAGAAACAAGTTCCTGGCGATATCGAGTGTTTTTACGAGGCTAAGCTCCTGGTAAATGACCTTGATTCCCAGGGCCAGTGAATCTTGCGGGGAATTTATTTTCACCCGCTTTCCGTCGATCAGTATTTCCCCTTCCTCGGCAACATAAGCCCCGCTCAAAACCTTGATAAGAGTGCTTTTTCCGGCACCATTTTCGCCGAGGAGTACATGGACTTCACCTGGACGTAATTGAAAATTGACATGATCCAGCGCGTTAACCCCTGGAAACCGTTTGACAATATCTTTCATTTCGACGACAAGAAGAGCGTCTTTGTTTTCCGGTAGATTTTCCATGTATTTATTCCTAATTCGAGACATGCCAGAGGCAAGTTCGCGAACCTGTGCGGGTGGAGAGAGTGCGGATGGGCTTCGCGGCCATCCGCACTCTCCCGTTCCCGGGTTTAAGAATTATCCTGTGAGGCTTTCCCTAAAGACCCGGGTACAGCCTCACAGGCCACACTTGTCGTTTATTTATACTGGGCGACGTTGTTCTTGTCGATGATGATACCAGTGATCAGGTCAGTGGCAGTAAAGGGCGTCCCTTCAATGATGGCGATAGCGTCATCAACCAATTCTTTGCCGATGCGGACATTATCCTGCTTGGCAGTGGCTACTTCAATGCCATCGGTGATGGCCTGGAACTCGACAGGCAAACCATCGAAGCCGAAGACCATGACCTTGCCAACGAGATTCTTATTCTTGACAACGTTGGCAACGGCTGCGGCACCGGCTCCATGCGGAGCGAAGATGACGTTCAGGTCAGGGGTGGCAGTGATGGTATCGGTGGCAATCTGGACTTCGGTGTTCTCGTCCCAGTTGCCATACTGCTTGATGACGGTTTCACCGCAGGCGGCCAGGGTATCTGCGACACCCTTCTGGCGGGCGTCACCGGTCTGGTGACCGACGGTGCCGGCCATGACCAAGGCGCTGCCTTTGGCGCCGTTGAGTGCCTTGCAGATGTACTGGCCGAGGGTGGTGGCGGTGGCCAGGTTATCGGTCTGGACCAGGGCGGAGATATAGGGATCCGCGATGGCGGTGTCGGCGGCCAGCAAGGGGATGCCGGCGGCCTGGGCCTTGGCGATGGTGTCTTTGAAGACAGTCGGATCGACCGAGCCGATGATGATGGCAGACGGTTTGGCGGTGATCTCGGTGTCAATGGCCTGGACCTGGGCATTGGCATCCTGGGTTTCGGTGGTCAGATCAACGAACTTGACACCCTTGGCCTGGGCTTCAGCAGCGGCGGCTTTACCCAGCCCGTTCCAGTAATCGTTGCTGGTGGCATAGCCGGAGTAGGCAATGGTAATGCTGGACAGAGGAACCTTCAAGGCTGCTGGGGCGGCTGTTGCTGCAGGTGCGGGGGTTACACCAGCCATGTACTGGGCGACATTCGTCTTGTCGATGATGATGCCAGTGATCAGGTCTGTGGCAGTGAAGGATGTCTTATTGATGATCGCCAGTGCGTCATCAACCGATTCTTTGCCGATGCGGACATTATCCTGCTTGGCTGTGGCTACTTCGATGCCATCGGTGATGGCCTGGAACTCGACAGGCAAACCATCGAAGCCGAAGACCATGACCTTGCCAACGAGATTCTTATTCTTGACAACGTTGGCAACGGCTGCGGCACCGGCTCCATGCGGAGCGAAGATGATGTTCAGGTCAGGGGTGGCAGTGATGGTATCGGTGGCAATCTGGACTTCGGTGTTCTCGTCCCAGTTGCCATACTGCTTGATGACGGTTTCACCGCAGGCGGCCAGGGTATCTGCGACACCCTTCTGGCGGGCGTCACCGGTCTGGTGACCGACGGTGCCGGCCATGACCAGGGCGCTGCCTTTGGCGCCGTTGAGTGCCTTGCAGATGTACTGGCCGAGGGTGGTGGCGGTGGCCAGGTTATCGGTCTGGACCAGGGCGGAGATATAGGGATCCGCGATGGCGGTGTCGGCGGCCAGCAAGGGGATGCCGGCGGCCTTGGCCTTGGCGATGGTGTCTTTGAAGACGGTCGGATCGACCGAGCCGATGATGATTGCATCCGGCTTGGCGGTGATCTCGGTGTCAATGGCCTGGACCTGGGCATTGGCATCCTGGGTTTCGGTGGTCAGATCAACGAACTTGACACCCTTGGCCTGGGCTTCCGCAGCGGCGGCTTTACCCAGTCCGTTCCAGTAATCGTTGCTGGTGGCATAGCCGGAGTAGGCAATCGTGATCGACTTGGTTGGGGCAGTTGTGGCTGCACCTGCCGGGGCGGCGGTGGGGGTAGTGCTGGAAGCGCATGCCGATAGGAGCATGGCAATAACCATCAATCCAGCGAAGAGCTTGTAAAGCTTCTTTCCTTGTTGCATTTCTTCCTCCTTGGAATAGTTGGATAGATTGGATAGATTGGATAGATCTGAAAAACGATTCTCGAAACGAATATTTTTATCTGACTTTTTTAAGCCTCCTTTCAAGTTTCTCGCCGATTTTCTTCAGGAATTTTTCTTCTGGGATAGGCAGGTCTAGGCAGCTTTTTCTTCCACGTTAGCAGCACGTCTTACTTTTTCCCGAGCTCTTCTCTGTGCATAATCCAGCGAAACAGCTACGACGATCAAAGTGCCGGTTGCTACCTGTTGCCAGAAATCCGGTACATGCAGATGGATCATACCCGCCTGCAAAATGGAAATGATCAGTACGCCGATGACGGTTCTTGACACACCGCCGTAGCCGCCGCCGACGCTGGTACCGCCGACAACTACTCCGGCAATGGCCCATAGTTCCATACCCACACCACGGTTAACCTGCGCCATATCTACCCGAGCGGTATATACGATCCCGGCCAATGCGGCCATCAATCCGGCCATAGCGTAGAAAATGATCTTATCTCGAGTTACCGGTATACCAGACAGGCGGGCCACTTCTTCATTACCACCGATGGCATAAGCGTGAAAGCCCAACTTGGTACGGTTCAAGAAAAACCAGACCACGACGAAGGCGATAATGCAGTTGATAACGGGTCCCCAGGTTCCCGCTCCCAGGCTATCAAAGGCAGCCCCGAAATTGGACATATTCGAGGCTGCGCCGATCATATTGGCAATCCCCCGGAATGCCAGTTGGGTACCCAGGGTGGCAATCAAAACCGGAATACCTGTCTGCGTTACTATCACTCCATTGATCACTCCGCACAAGACTCCGACGAGCAGCCCGCACACAATGGCCAATGCAATCGGTACGTGTTGGAAAATAATCAATTGACCAACAACCACTGATACAAGGGCATAGGTTGAACCTACCGACAAATCCAGGCAATTGCCAATCAGGGCAATTGTCATGCCTGTACACATGATGAACAGGATGGAGGCATTTTCGAAGATATTAGCGAAGGCCGCAGTGGATCTAAAGGTCGGCGCGAGGATCCATATCGCGGCGTAGATTAAAAACAGGGCCAGCAGGGGTCCGGTGAATTCTCTGAGTTGGCGCATAAACTGCGACTGCTTAGGCTTTACCTGAATTGTCATATTCTTTTATCCTTCTTAATAAAATTGGATTGGGTGGATAGCTAAAGGATGAGATGCCAAGTTCAGTGTGTGGTGGGCTGGTTCGCGGAAAAGCCGGGCCAATTGGCCTGGCATATTGCTCAACTCCAATAAAACTGGTTGATGAGTTTGATCGGTGCGCTTGCTTGTTTCCCCCAGGTTTTTGAGTACTTGCGAAAATAAATACGGGGCCCGACTGGCTCGGGTGGTAGCAATGTGGAACGGAGGCAATGAAGGTTTTGTCAACATTGAAGCCATCGTTATGGTATCGGTACCATATCAATATACTATCAGAAATAAATGTCCTTGTCAAGCGCATTGAATTAACTTTGAAGATGAAGACATAGTAAAACACAAAAATATATTATTTGGGTACCGTGTCGAGTTTACCGGTAATGTTACCGGAGAGAATCCTTGACAACAGGTTCTGTATCTGATATTATACAGATATGGTACCGATACCATATAATTATGACTTGCAAGGAGAACTTCATGAAAAATATCCCAACCGCATTATCCACCCTCCAAAAGAACGACTTAATCGTTGTGGCTGGAGCCGGTGGCTTCATTGCCGGATCCCTGGTGCGCTATTTCCACGACCAGGGCTTTACCAATATTCGCGCCATCGATAAAAAACCCCTGCCCATGTGGTACCAGCGAGTGCCGGGAGTGGAAAGCCTGTGCATGGACCTGAGCGAGAAAGAAAACGCCATCCAGGCAGTCGAAGGCGCTGTGGAAGTTTATAACCTGGCGGCCGATATGGGTGGGATGGGCTTCATTGAACGTTTCCGGGTGGAATGCCTGCGGAGCGTTTTGATCAACACCCACATGGTCGAAGCGGCCTACCGGGCGGGCGTAAACCGCTATTTCTTCTCCTCTTCGGCCTGCGCATACAACACCACCCTGCAGGAAGATCCGAATGTGCGGGCATTGAAAGAGTCAGATGCCTACCCGGCCATGGCCGAGCGCGGCTATGGTTGGGAAAAGCTGATCTCGGAGATGTTCTGTCAGGAATATTGGGCTGAACGCAAACTGGAAACCCATATTGCCCGGTTCCATAATGTCTACGGCCCCAATGGCACCTGGGACGGCGGACGCGAAAAGGCTCCTGCAGCCCTTTCGCGCAAAGTGGTGGAAAACCAGGCTAATGGCAGCCATGATATTACCATCTGGGGTGACGGCAGCCAGACGCGCAGCTTCATGTATATCGATGATTGCGTCAAAGGCATCGATATGATCATGCATTGCAGCGAATTGATCGCAACCCCGATCAACCTGGGTTCGGATGAGCTGATCTCGATCAACGCCCTGGTTGGGTTGCTCGAAGAAATTGCCGGCGTCAAGTTCGAACGCCATTATGACCTGACGGCTCCGCGGGGCGTGGCTGGCCGGAACAGCGATAATACTTTCATCCAACAGGTGCTGGGTTGGGAACCTGACACCACGCTTCGGAACGGTATGGAGAAGACCTATACCTGGATCAAGCAGCAATATGCCGACCGCAAAGCCGGCAAACCAACCCCGGCCGGTTATAAGAACAACTAAACAATCATTCTTCTCCTTCTCCTCAGTGGGCTGGTATTCCTGGTGGCACGGGCGACGCCAGGAATACCCCCACGAGGTTGGGTGTGTCATAATTTTGGCGGATAATGACCGTAAACATAAAATCCAACAAAACTGAGCTAAAAATTCCCTACCGCATGGCTTTTGCGGGTGGGTGGATCGACCAACCCTTTCTTTCCAGGTATAACCCGCAGCCGCCTGGCTCGATGGTCGTGGTATCCCTGCAACCGACCATCGAGTTCATGGATCGTTGCGGCATGGGAACCAGTACCCGCAAGGCGGCCATGCAGATGTGGGGGAATGAGATCCCGGCAGGTGAACCGGCCGTTCTGATGCAGACTCTCTATGCTGCGGAGAATGAAGGAAAAACGGCACCATCCGGTTCCCAGGATATGGCGGGAATTATCTACCCGGGTATCAGCCGCCTGGACTATGATTTCGACTTTGAGGGGGGGTATTTTCCCGCGCATGTCGAATCAAACAACGACCCACAGGTGGCCGATTGGTTGGAAAATGTGATCACCATGGTACCGGTCAGCCAGCGGTCTCTGGGATATGACCCGCTGGAAGAAAAAAACCTGGAGCCGGAATGGATCCAGAGGTTGAGCCAGTCTGGCAAGGCTTGTTATGATGCGATCATAGCCAGGGATGCCAAAGGGCTGGGGGCCTCGATGAATGAATGCATGCTTTGCTGGCAACATATCCTTCCAGGCACTGTCCGCCACCGGACAATTAAAACTGATCTGCTTGAAATCCTTTCTTATTATCAAAATCGTTATATCGGAGCCATGTATTCCGGCTGCGGGGGCGGCTATCTCTATGTTGTTTCTGAGGAAACGGTACCGGATGGTTTTAAAGTAAATATCAGAGTTGCAAAATGAAAACTGTCGTTGTTAGCGGTTGTTTCGATAATATTCAATCCCGGGATATCCGTTTTTTGGAAGAAGCTGCAAAGTTTGGTGCACTAACCGTGCTGCTCTGGTCTGATAATGGTTGCCAACAAATAACCGGCAGAAAACCGGATTTCCCGCAGGCCGAACGACGATATTTTTTGGAGTCGGTTCGCTATGTAAAGCGGGTCATCCCGGTGGATGGGATCGTAAAGCCCGATGAGATCCCTCATGTTGAAGGGATTAACCGGAGGGCTGGGTGGTGTCTGAAGCGGAAGATACCTTGGCGAAACGATTTTTCTGCGCGGCCAATGCGCTCGAATATTCAATCGTAAAAAAGAAGAAACTGGCTGGTTTTCCGATCCTCCCGTTGGAAAAGGCTGGATCATCGACTGCAAAAAAGGTGGTTGTGACCGGTTGTTACGATTGGTTCCACTCGGGGCACGTACGCTTCTTCGAAGAGAGCTCCGAACTGGGCGACCTGTATGTAGTGATTGGCAGTAATGCCAACGTGCGCCTGCTCAAAGGGGCAGGCCATCCCTTGTTATCAGAGGATGAACGCCGCTACATGGCTCAATCCATCCGGTTCGTAAAGCAGGCCCTGGTTTCGAGCGGCAACGGCTGGATGGACGCCGAACCGGAAATCGAACAAATCAAGCCGGATTTTTATGTGGTCAATGAAGATGGAGACAAGCCCGAGAAAAAGGAATTCTGCCAGCAACACGGGATCAAGTACGTGGTGCTGAAACGGGTTCCCAAACCAGGACTGACCGCCCGGCAAAGCACCGTTCTACGCGGTTTTTAGGGAGTATGGGCATGTATTACGCAGTCATCATGGCCGGCGGCTCGGGCACCCGGCTTTGGCCGCTCAGCCGGCGCAACTATCCCAAACAGGCTCTCAAGTTGGTAGGGGAAAGAACCATGTTCCAGTATGCAGTGGAGCGGATCCGGAGCATATTTCCTCCGGAACGGATCGTGGTGGTCACCCTGGCCAAGCATGCTTCCATTTTGATGGAACAGGTACCCGAACTTCCCGCCGGGAATTTTATCCTCGAGCCGGAGGGGCGCGGAACTGCTCCGGCCATCGGGCTGGCCGCCATTCACATCGCCAACCAGGATCCGGAAGCCTGCATGGTCATCCTGACAGCAGACCACTTTATTACCAAGACGCAGCAGTTCTGCGAGGTTCTGGCGGCCGCAGAAAAGGTGGCAGATAGCCGACTGGTGACCCTGGGCATCCAGCCTTCCAGTCCATCCACCGGCTTCGGGTACATCCACCAGACTGCCATGGCGGGTGTCGAAAAGGGATTCCCATTTTATACCGTCGAATGCTTTACCGAGAAACCCGACCTGGCCACTGCCCGGAAAATGGTGGAAAGCGGCGAATATTCCTGGAACAGCGGAATGTTCGTCTGGCAGGTCAGTCACATCTTGAAAGAATTTCAGCGCCAGATGCCGGAATTCTATGGTCAGTTAATTGAAGTCAGGGCGGTTCTGGGTTCGCCAGATTATCAGCCCACCATAGAACGCGTCTGGCCTCAGGTAGACAAAGAAACCATCGATTATGGCATCATGGAAGGTGCCAGTAATGTGGTGGTCATACCGGTAGACATCGGCTGGACGGATATCGGCAGCTGGGGCAGCCTGTTCAATCTCCTGCCGGCGGATGATGATGATAATGTATTCGTCGGGCCGCATATTGAAATTGACACCCAGAACTCCCTGATCTTTGGGGATAAACGCCTGGTGGCCGTGATGGGTGTCCAGGACCTGGTGATCGTCGACACCGAGGATGTTGTGATGGTATGTTCACGAGAACGCGAACAGGATGTTAAAGCACTGGTTGAGTTACTCAAACAAACACACCAAGAACGCCTGATTTGATTTGCCGGCAGGTCGAATTCGACCGTTTGGTAGAATTACAATTCCTGGCTGCCCGGAATGCTTGGGCGGAGTAAAAAACATCCGATAAAGGAAAGGCAAACCCTTATGATTGTGAAAGGTATCCTCAACCCACAAATCTTATCCCTGATCGCGCGCGTACGCCACACCAATACGCTGGTCATCTCGGACCGGGGCTTTCCTTATTGGCCGATGATCGAAACGGTGGATATCTCCCTGGTGGATGACGTTCCGACCGTGCTGCAGGTTTTTGAGGCCCTGAAAGCCAATTTTGCCGTCGGTCAGATCTATATGGCAGAAGAATTCAAGGCAAATAATACGGCGAAAGTTCAGCAGGCATTTGCAGATTCCTGGGGTAAAATTCCGGTTGGATTTGAACCCCATGTTGATTTCAAATTACGGGTTCCTACTGCCATCGGCTTGATCCGGACTGGTGACACCATCCAGTATGCGAATATGATCCTGGTGTCTTCGTAGGGAAATTTTTGGTGACTATCCAAAAATTGGAGAAGAACATCCTGAATTTTTCGGATAGGAGCTTATTTTTCTAGGAAAAATTGTAGTGGAGAACGAAATCTGATCCAATGCCAACTATTCGGGATGTAGCCAAACTGGCTGGAGTAGCCCCCATCACCGCTTCCAGGGTTATTAGCAACTCTGGTTATGCCAGTGATGAGGTACGCCAGCGCGTCACCCAGGCCGCTGAACAGCTTGGCTATGTTCCCAACTTTCTGGCGCGCAGCCTGCGTTCGAAGCGGACACATACTATTGCACTGGTTTTGACGGATATTACCAACCCATTCTGGACCACCGTGGCGCGCGGGGTTGAAGACGCCGCCAGTGAAAAAGGCTACAACGTTATTTTCTGTAACACGGATGAGTCGGCCACCAAGCAGGGCAGCTATCTGGAAGCCATGATCCAGAAACAGGTGGATGGAATTTTATTGGTGCCTGCCCGCAGCGAAGAGAGTCCGATCGGTTTCCTGCACCAACAAAATGTACAAGTTGTTCTATTGGACCGCCGTCTGCCCATTATGGAGGCGGATGTGGTGCGTTGCGATTCCTATGGAGGCGCTTATCAACTGGTGCAGTTGTTGTTGAAGTTGGGGCATCGCAGGATTGCAATGTTGAGCGGCCCGAGCGGAGTATCGTCGGCGGATGACCGTGTGGCCGGATACCGGCGGGCGTTGCTTGAGGCTGGTCTGAAAACAGAAGACCAATTGATATTCTACGGAGATTTTTCGCTCGAGAGCGGCTACCAGATGACCCACAGCCTGCTGATGTTGCCTTCCCGGCCAACCGCACTTTTTGCCGGAAACAACTTCATCGCCATCAGCGCTTTGAAGACCCTGCACGATGCGGGATTGTCTGTGCCAGAAGATATGTCTGTGGTGAGTTTCGATGACCTGCCCGCGGCCATCCTGGTGGACCCTTTCCTGACGGTGGCAGCTCAGCCGGCCTATGAGATGGGACAGCGCGCCACGCGGCGTTTGTTGGAATGCCTGGATGGGGAGAATTCCGGTGGGGTACAGGATATAGTTTTACCCGTTTCGATTATCGAACGAAAATCTACGCTAGCGCTGGCATAAGGTTGGGATGGCATGCTGTACTGCATCCAGACCGGCTTTTTTCGCTGTTCGATATGCGCGATCCATCCCGCTCCATGCGCTGGAGCAACCGGGAAGTCTGGAACTTTTCCGGTTCAAATAGATTTGCTACGATGAATCTTTGAAATGTGAATAAGTTCTTTTGGAGCAGAGTCTGTGCGATTGAAACGGGGCAACTATTTAAACGCAAGTTTCTCAAATGAACTGTTGGAAATAGAATAAGAACCGGAAGCAAAATCCACTTCCAGCATTGCCCAATCCACTCCATTATCCCAACGCAAGGTAATTCCGGTGTCATTAGTCTCCGGCAGGCTAAACGACCCATTAAAAGCTGGATGGTGATTACGAAAACGAATTAATTCGAACAGCGATTGAACTACCGGGCGCTGAATGGCTCGATCAATCTCTTCAGGCGTGTAAAAATGCCTGTTGATATCACGCCCAACTCCACTCTTGGCGAGCAAGTTCATATCATTCTCACCCGCCAGTAAGCCTACATAATAGACCTGAGGCACGCCAGGAGCAAAGAATTGGATTGCACGCGCCAATAAATAGTTGCGGTTATTTCGCCCAAGTGCATCGTAGAATGTACAGTTCACCTGGTACAGATCAAGATTGGAGGCCGCCGCGCCAGTCGCCTGGCGGCTCTGCCCGTTGCTATTGATGTGGATTTGCTCGACCAAGGCATCCAGTTCTTCAGGAGGAATCATGCCAGAATTGAATTGCAGGTCGCTACTGTCGGCGCCGATGTCAATTACGCCGATGCCATCGTGCGTATCCAGTACGGTGACCGCATTGCGCGGGCTGATCGCCAGCCACTCTTTCAGGTAACGAGCTGTCTGGTTGAATATGGCATGCAGCACCAGGGGAGGCAGTGCAAAATCATAGACACGGTCAACATGGCGGGCAATTTCGATCTGCCTGAGGAAGTGGGAATGGATCTCAACGAGCACTTCAATGTCCAGGTTCGCCGCCTGCTGGGTAAGATATTTGATAAAAGCAAAAGTTTCGGGGATCATGAAACAACTACTGCCTGGTTTTTTAACGGCATATCCAATGGCATCCAACCGTATCATGCGTATGCCATTTTCATGCAGTGTTTGCATGACAGACTTCAGGTAGGCTTTCCCCTGCGGATGTGTTGCGTTGATATCGATCTGTTGTTTCGAAAAGGTAGTCCACAGCAAACGCTTCTGGTGGTTCTTTAGCATGGCATAGGAAAAAGGCAGGCCAGGCCGCGGGCGGTAGATGGTCAGCAGGTCAGCTTCGGTGGCGCCATTCGGAAAGACACTGTCCATGGTGAGGAACAGGTCTTTATAAATGGAGGCATCGCCCTTTTCAGAATAATCCAGAAATTGTGGTGAAGATGAGGATATATGGTTGACAATTAAATCCGCCATCAGGTCCACATCCTGTCCCAGTTCTTTGATATCTGCCCAGCTTCCCAGGCCGGGATCGATTTTGGTGTGATCAATAGGGTCAAAGCCGGCATCCACCCCGTGACTGGGGTAATAGAAGGGAAGGATATGAACGCCACCGAAAAGCCCTGCGAGAGGTCCCTTCAGCAATCGATGCAGCGTTCTTATATCGCCTCCTCCCAGGCGATCGGCATACGTGATGAGTTGAACATTATTTTTCATGCTATCTAACTCTGCAGTTACGGTTAGGTTGCCAACACCGGCAACCCCACTATAAACCCTTCATAAATTGGAAAGCCTGATCATTGAAGCCCGGCAGCGGTTCATGCGCGAAATCCGGGTATACTGCCATGCTCTTGGGAGAAACGATTTTATTGTATACGGCAAACTGGGTGGATGGGGGGCATACGGTATCCATCAACCCAATTCCCCACAATATCTCCGCCTGGATACGCGGAGCCAGGTATTGAATATCGATGTAGCCCAACTTCTCAAAGATTTTCCCTTCGAGCTTATGCTTGGGATCCGAATGACGAAAATATTCCTGTAGCTCCTTGTAGGCATCTTTTGCCAGATCCATCTCCCATACCCGAATGTAATCGCTCAGGAAAGGGTACATTGGAGCAGCACGTTTTATGCGTGGTTCCAGGGCAGCACAGGCTATGGTCAAGGCGCCACCCTGGCTGCCGCCCATTGCACCAATTCGATTCGCATCCACGTCAGGCATGTCCATAACAATCCTGGCAAGTTGGGCTGTATCGAGGAATACCTGTCGAAAGAGCATTTTTTCGGGTACACCTTGCAACGCATCATCGAGTCCGCGAATAATATGCCCGTGGAGTGTGTTGCCAGATACCCGGCCTCCATCTTCCGATAATCCTGCCTGACCGCGACAATCCAGTGCTGCCACGGTGAAACCTGCCGCGACATAGCCTAGCTTATCGAACCAGTCTCCAGAATCCCCCGTGTATCCATGGAACAGCAATATGGCAGGGTGGCGGGAAGGGGCACTTGCAGGTCGCAGTAATTTGGCATGAATGCGCGCAGCTCCTATCCCTGTAAAAAACAGATGGAAACACTCAACATTGGGTGCCTGAAATTCAGCCGGGGTTAATTCGACTTGTGGATCGACCGCACGCATTTCTGCCAGGCTCTTGTCCCAAAACGAATCGAAATCGTAAGGACATGGATTTTTGCCCTGATATGTTTGCAATTGTTCAATGGGTAAGTCAAAGGTCAAGGGCATTTCCGGTTCCTAAGCTGTTAGGAAAACAATAGAAGGTAATTGTCACATTAATTATTGCGCCCTTTACTATTCCTTCAAGCAGATATTTTTGATTATCCTCTTGTTGTTTAGTAAGGTCATCGACCACAGATTTTGACCAGTGAAAGCATTCGAGCTTGAAAATACATAATCAATGCAACCAAGAAGGTGGCAAGCAAAATCGCATTGTATTACCACAGGTTCCTGGAAAGAAAATACGATGTGCTTGAGGTAGTGATTAGAATGAGAGATAGGCTGGTCAGCGTGATAACGTTCTGTTCAAAAGGCCGCTGCTCATCCCTTGACCGAGCCTTGGAGCAGCGCCGCGATGATCTGGCGCTGGAACAGGATAAACAATACAAGGGTGGGAACGAGGATCAGAATAGTACCTGCGCACAGCAAGGGGATATCAGTGGCATAGTGACCCTGGAACGCTCCCAGCGCACCGGCCATCGTTCGCTGACTCGGGTTCTCGACGAGCACCAGAGCAAGCAGGAACTGGTTCCAGGTCCAGATGGACATCAGGATCCCGAGCGACGCGATTGGCGCCCGCGCGAGCGGAACGTGGATGCGCCAGAACAGGTCCCAGGTGGTTGCACCATCCACGCGGGCTGCCTCCGAGATCTCGGTCGGCATGTTAACGAAATGGGCCCGCATCCAGTAGACGGCAAATGGCATGTACAAGCCGATAAGCGGCAAGACGATCGCGAGCCGGGTGTTGTAGATCCCAACCGCCCGTTCTAGAAAGTAGATCGGGATGATGATCCCTGGAAAAGGGAGCGTCAGCCCAAATACAAATAGGAAAAGCAGCACGCGTGCGCCGGGGATCCGCAGTAGGCCGATGGCGAACCCGGCCATGGTCGAGATGACGAGGGACACGGGCACGACAGCGAGGACAATAAATGTGCTAGACGCAAGCAGCGTGGGCATGTCCGCGACTTTAAACGCCTCCACAAAGTTACCCCACTGCGGGTGCGCGGGCCAATCGAGACCGCCGGGCACTGTCCCTGATGGATGCAGCGCAGTCATAAAGATGCTGATGAAGGGCAGGATCGTGAACGTCATCAGTACCAGGAGGAAGGCTCGGCCCGCCCAAAGTTCGCCGCGAGCGACCCTCATCCTGCACTCTCCCGGCTTAGCCACTGGATCGGTATGATAACTATAACAACGAGGATCATGAGCATGACGGCCAGAGCAGATGCCAGACCCACAGCCCGCTGGGCGAACGCAAGGACGTAGATTTGGATCCCCGGAACCGCCGTCGCGTTGCCAGGCCCGCCGGCCGTCGAGACATAGACAATATCAAATGCAGCGAGTGCGGCGATCACGGTTACGGTCAGGCACACGCCTATCTCGTTTCGGAGAAGTGGGACAGTGATCGAGAGAAATTCCGTGAACCAGCCGGCACCATCGATCCTGGCAAACTCATAAAGGGATGGGTCCACTTTCCCCATGCCGGTCAATAGCAGGACTGTGCAGAATCCCAGCAGGACCCAGATACCGATGATCCCGACAGCCGGGAGTGCCCAATGAAAGTCGCCGAGCCAGGCACGCGTGATCGCGCCGAGCCCAACAACCTTAAGCAGCTGGTTGATCAAGCCCGGGAGCGCCAGCAGCCAGCCCCAGATGATGCCGGCAGCGACGAGCGGTATTACCTGGGGCAGAAACAGAACTGTCCGGGCTATTGCTCCGAGCCGCCCGGTCGCCACGCGGTGAATCACGCTCGCGACGATGAGACCGAGTCCCACTGGAATGAAGCTGAACCACACGACCAGCAAGAACGCGTTATAGATCGTCCCGATCAAATCAGGAACCTGGAAAATGGTCAGGTAGTTCTTCAATCCGACCCAAATTGCAGGAGTAACACCGTTCCATTTATAGAATGAATACTTGACAGTTAGCACGAGGGGTGTGAGCACGAACAGCGCATACATCGCGAGGGCCGGCAAGACAAATAACCAGCCAACAAAGATCTCCCAGCGGATCTTCCTGCGCGGGAAGGTCCGCTGGGAGAGTACGGGAGCCGCGAGACGGCTGTCTGTTGTCATTGAAGATGTCACCGTTGATTTTGAAGGCGCAGGCATCATCACGCGGCCCTAATCCTACTGCTGAGCCAGTTCCCGGAGATACTCGGCCTGGACGGCTTTAAGCAACCCGGCCGCATCCTCCTGCCCGCCGACCATCTTCTGAAGCTCAGGCGTCCAGCCCTGGGCGAAGATCGAACTGGTTGAGTTTGCGATGAAGTCCATTGCTGTACCAGCCGTGTTGACCACGCCTCCGGCAGCGAGCGTGTCGTTCGTGATCGAGCCTGCAGTCACACTCGGCATTGTGGCATTCGACGGACCACCGGGGTTCGAGCCACCGACGGTGACGTCGATCTGGCGGGCGGTGTCGTTTGTTGCAACCCAGTTGAGGAAGAATGCGGCGCAATCTGCATGCTTGGCCTTCGCAGAAATGCCATAGGTCAGCGGAGAGGACATGGCAGCAGGCGGATTGCCGGCCGTCGCGGGCGGCATCAGGAAGAAGCCGATGTTGCCGGGCATGTTCTTATCGTAGTCGGCATTTTCCCAGTCGCCATTGAAGGTGAAGACGCCCTCGCCCTTAACGAAGCGGGCGTTGGAGTCGGTGTACTCGATGGCGTTAATGTCAGGCGGGAAGTAGCCGTTCTTGATCCACTGCTGGAGGTCCTGGGCGGCGATCAGGTTCGACGGAGTGTCGATTGTGGCGCCTTTCTTCTGGAAGATCCAGTCGTTGATTGGCTGGGTCGGGCCGACGGACGCCATGAGTGCCTGTAACGGGAAGGCGAGACCCATGCCGCTTTTGGCGCTGCCCCACTGCATGATCGGGAGGAGTCCGGCTGCTTTCGCTTTCGAAAGCAGGCTCTCGAAGTCAGCGAGTGTCTGTGGAGGCTGGGTCATGCCGATCTGTGCGGCCAACTTCTTGTTGTAGAAGACACCGGTAAGGCTGTAGTTGAGGCCCCATGCGTAGAGCGTGCCGGAACCGCGGGTGCCATCAGTGGCAAGCCGGTTCTGGTTGATCTGCGCCATCGGCCACTTGTCCCAACCAAACTCTGTTGCATAGGTATCCAGGTTCATCAAGAGGCCATCCTTGGCGTATGATACCATAGTCGGTAGGCGGAGCAGATCGGGTGGGTTGTCACTCGCCAGCAGGAGCGGCGCCGAGGTGATGAGATTCGCGAACTGGTCCTGGCTGATATTCCAGGTGACGTTCGGGTATTCCTTGGTAAATTCTGCGGAAAGTTTAAAGGGCAGATCGAAACCGGTCTCGAAGTAGCCGTTCAGCACAACGGGAGCCGTCCCGCAGTTCGGGACGACGGCAGTTGGGGCCGTAGTCGCCGTCGGCGCTGCGGTGGCAGCCGCTGTGGCGGGTGCCTGGGTTGCGACAGGAGCTGTAGTTGATGCTGGCGCCTGTGTAGCAACCGGGGCAGCCGTCGTTGCTGCCGCCCCACAGGCAGAAAGTAACATGGCTGCCAAAACCAGCAGGCTTGTCAAAGACCATAATACGTTTTTTTTGTTCATTTCTCGTTCTCCTTTATCAGCTTGAATATTGATCCAATATGAGGTTCGGGAAATTGTTCTTCTTGAATTCTCAATAAGCTATGCCTCCTGAACCATGAATATGGTAAGGATATGAACGACTTTTATGATAGTAGTATCTTGAAAGCACTTTCATAAAGAGTATACAACTTTTCAATTTGAGAGTCAATATCCGGTTTTATGCAGTTTGGCGTTTGATTAAAGTGAGGGTAAGATTGACGTGCCTGGGCGGTCTGGAAGGCGATTCTATCTGTGCAAGCAAAATTTCCACCGCCAACCTTCCCAACTCATCCAGGTGCTGGCGGATAGTAGTCAGATCGGCATATTCGGCGATATCAAGATCGTCAAAACCTACTACTGCCAATTGTTCGGGTACCTGGACTTTTAACTGGCGGGCAGCTTTCAGAACACCCAATGCTTGAAAATCCGTTGCAGCAAAGATGGCGGTCGGTGGTTCGGGCAGGCTGAGCAAATCTGCCGCTACCTGGCGGGTTTGTTCTTGCGAATAAGGAGCCAGCTTTACAAATTCCTGCGGAAGTTCGATCCCGGCCTCTTTTAACGCCCGACGAAATCCTACCAGACGCTGGCTGACTGGATGAAGTGAATATTCAGGCAGATCGGTGTCACCTAAAAATGCGATGCAGCGGTGGCCTTTTTCCATTAAATATCGTGCCGCCATGCGCCCACCCATCACATCATCGATTTCTACGCTGCTCAAGCTGGGATGCGGGAACTCAACCAAAACGGTAGGCAGACCGTGTTTCACGAGACGGCGTACATCCGCGTCATCTACCGGCAAGGAAAGAATGATGAGACCATCCAAATTGCCGGTTAGGGGCAGCGAAGAGAGAAAACTTTTCAAATGTTCTGCTGAATCAACAGTGTAAATGACCAATTCAAATTTTTTGGCAGATAAAGCTTCGGAAATCCCCCTCAGGCGTTGGACAAAGGATGGTGCTGTGAAAAATGGCGAGATAACTCCAATCCGTCCGGTTCCTCGCAAGGCGCGGGCACGGGCCTCTGCTTTGGGTACAAAACCAAGGGCATCGATGGCTGCCAGGATCCGTTCTCTCGTTTCGCCATTGACCTTGCCAGGGGCATTTAGCATCCGTGAGACGGTGGTGATACTTACTCCTGCTTGTCTGGCAACATCATAAATGGTGGATGCTTTTTTGGGCGGCATAGGATCCTTCTATGAAAGGAATATGAAAGCACTTTCATTATACCTTTTGAAGATGCTCTTGTCAAATTTCTTTGATTTAGTAACTTAACCAGTCCATTTTGCTTAAGTAGGATGGAAAACCCCTTAAAAACCATAATGCTTAAGGATTTATGTAATGCATGGTAATTAGGCCTCAAGAGCTACTGATCGTGGGATTTGACAATATCTTCATAGTGAATTGAAATATGGCATATCAATAGAGTAACAGATTGCAGGCCTTCGAAAACTGGACCGTATTCGATACCTGGCTGGGCACATCAGCAAAGTGGAATTCGAAAAGGGGGCTTTTCAGGTGGGCGGAGAGCTGGAGAGACTCCAACCATCCTCGGCGCCTGCAGCCGCCCCAGTGCTCCCATTATTGAAAGATTGGCCTGTTAGCTGGGAGCAGTTGAATGGTCTGGAACGTAAGGCACTGATCGGGACGATGTTTGGTGGGTTGTATTTTGATAAAGGAGGAAATCCTTCAGAGAATTGAGGCTTATCCCCCTTTTGATCAGTTACCGGCCCTGAGTTGATCAGACTACCTGGGATTTGATGGAATTCGTATGGCTGGTCGCTTCTAATCAGACGATAAGCGGTGCCGATCGGGCAATTGGCATTCCGAGCCTGGCCATCCGCCACAAACCTAGCTTTAATACAAAATTTCCTCCACATGATGCTCCTCATGTTTCTTCACACATTTTTCGCACAGCGTAACTTCATTTTTTGGGCCCTTTGAACATTCCAGGCAAATCCATTTGGCCACAACCTGCTTGCCTTTTTTCTGACATTCCACGCAGTTCACATATTTTGGTTTATTGCGGGCAACTTCCCGGGGATATTTCGCGCCAGCCTGTGGAGCTTCGATCGCATTTAATATCAAAGTGTGTTCAATCCAATCCCCAAAATCGAAAACGAACTTTAGCCTGTCACCTGTAGATAGCTCCAGCCCGGCAATTTTGAGATCAGCGCCATCTCCTTCGCCGAATGGATTGACTTCTCCCAGCTCAACCTCACGATAACGCCTCACGCTAAGATTGGTAGCCTTGCGCGGAACCAGTCTCCAAAAACCGCCCATGTGATCAAAGTCGTGGTGAAAGGCATGTACCAGGATTCCATTTAGATCTGAAAGGGTCTGTTTGCCCTGGATCTCAACCTCCCGCCATATTTTTGGCTGATGTTTGAGCTCGGCTTTGAATCGATAGATCAAATTCCCCTGTTCCTTGGTAAATGGGAGCGTAGTGATTTTTCTGGATTCCCCGGCGAGTTCACGCGCTAGATTGTCAAGTGGAGATAACCTGCCATCGCTGTAGTGGATGCTCCAATCATCCACTCTCATCCGTTCGTCTTTTCCCAACACGACCATCCAATGATCCGGGGGATATCCACTTTTCTCCGGCAGATGGGCATACACGGTTGGGACGGCTTCGTACGTATAGAGATTTTCATGGGCTGCTTTATCCAGCATCTCGTAGAAAAGGTTGTCCAGGAGTTGATTGCGTTGTTCCAATAGTGCAATATCGCGTTTGGCATATTGTTCATGTTCAATTTGAAATACGCCGTTTTGCCAGTCCAGGATCGTGAACAGAATGTAGGCTTTGGGATAAGCTTTTTGTTCTCGCAACCAATTACCCAGAAATGCATACCAGGTTGCATAATCGTATGATCCGAATATGGAATTTTCTTTTTCCATGGCCGATTTGATTTGACAATCGATGGGAAGTCCATTTCCATCCAGGAATTTAATCTTTTCCAGTGGAAATTGTCTGGGTAAATAGGAAGGCAGCCAGCCGTCGATTCTTATCCGGCCGGTGTTGATGACACCACGATCCAGTTGGAGTCGAAAGCGTACACCTTGCATCGCCAGGCGCAGGGGTAAGAGGGTATTTGCATCCAGGTAAATGAGGAGACTTCCATTTTCCCGGCGGAGCTGATTTCGAAGCGCCTGCAACGGATTCTTCGCATTGGATGGGTGCAGAGCCAGCACCTTTTCAGAAAGTTCTTCGACTTGAACCGGTCCCGATGCGGCATCCAAGAACTGTGCAATGATCTGTGAAAAGGATGGGGTGATATCTTGTGGACGTGGCATATTAACCTCGGCAGATCAAAAATATCTCTGTGATTAGCCTATTTCATTACTGATTGTTTAACAATTTCTTCCAGTAAACGCTTTCCCAGGGCTGTCAGGGTCAAGGCGTGCAATTCAGGAAATTCTGCCCCCAGGGTCGAATGCGGCTTATTCACCAGTTCGAGTACACCAAAGCTGCTCAAGGGTTTAGCAACAGTAGATCTGATCAGTCCTTGCAAAATGGAGCGTTCATGGCTGTCATCCCCATCCGGCCATCTCATGCCGGCTGCCTGGACCATCCGGTCGACAAACTCATCAAAGGGTGAAGATTGCTGCAGCGGAAGATTGAGCAGCTGTTCCAGAATGTTCTGGCGAAAACGCGCGGAAAGAGATTCGTCCGATGCGTAAGAAGCTGCAATGCCCCAGTTGACCTTTGTCCACCAGGTCATAAACAGCAACCAGACCTGGCTCTCGGCCGGGGCCAGCATAAATTTCTCCCCCATTGCCGTGACCTGCCAGCGCCGGCCCGGGCCGCCTGCGATCAGCCCGCCCACGGATGCCAGAACGTGCACAAAATACAGAGGCCAGACACTGGACTCGCTGCGCATCCGGGAGACATACTTGCCGATCCGGATCTCCAACTTTGGAGGGTCCACGAACTGTGCGCAGATGGCCCGGACGGCCTGGAGGGTCAGGTTCCCACTGGATGGCGTGCCGGTCACCCGGTTGGCCTTGAGGTAATTCAGCAGGATCAGAACATCGTGGCGCAAGGGCAGCGCTTCAACAGCGTGGTGTTGCTCATCATCCAATACCGGCGGTAGGGGATCCCGGGCCTGCTTTTCTTCTGGATAAGATAGATAATCCTCCATCTGCCAGGCGTTCGGTGCAATATTTATCTTGCGCAGGCGCTGATTAACAATTTCCATATCAAATGCATTCGGAGTGAATTTTCCGCCAACCCAAATCAGGTACTCTTCATGCTCTTCGTGCTCTGGATCACGCAAGGCTTCCAGAAAATTTTCATATCCGCCTACGCCACCTACATCCTCTGGGGGACAGGCGCATCTGCCCTGCAAACAGACCGGCAGGTGCATGGTGGGATCGGGTGGCAGGATCTTTTCCAGCAACAGCGTGTGTCTCCAGCCATCGCCGAAGTCATATTCATATTGGAATCGCATGCCCTCCTGCTCGATGACCTTTCTGAGCCGGTAGTTCGTTTCATCCAATGTTCCCAGGTCACCGTATTCATCATCCTGCGGATCGCCGAAGACCTTTCCATCGATCTCAAACATGTGCAAATGGTAGTCCATCCAGCCCATGACGATCTGGATGGTATCGTGCAGCCGGTTCAGGGGAATATTCGAAGAAACCAGGAACCGCCGCCAGATCAAGGGCGTGATGCCATCCAGGGAAATTTTAAACTGGTAGATTGATGCTGTTTTAGGAGAATAAGTACGGGTCATTTTCTTACTCCGTCTTTCAATAAAGTTGGTAGAACTCATCCGTTCCCAGTCTGGGGATCATTTGAAGAGCCAGCTGGTCAATCTTGCCCGGTCTTCCCGCTCTGCCTGAGCTATTCAAGTATTCCTATTACTGAAAAATTGGCCATTACCTGGGAGCAAATAAATGGCCTGGACCGTAAAGCCTTACCCAGAGCGTTGTATGGTGGATTGTCTTTCGACTGGGATGGGACCTTGTCAAATGTTTCGATCTATTCTTCTTTAGAAAATACCACCGAGCGTTCGGTTTAGAAAATTAAGCCGCTCCAAACGAATTGTTGGAACCCGGGTGCTGGATATTTACCAACCAACCAGGCTTCTTTAAATCCATATTTTACAGCAATGCGCTTGAGTTTTTGGTCGTCAGAGAGAATGGGGTGATATTTTGCTTCCAGAGCGGACGAACCCGTTTCAGTCGCCACAATAAAGTCGACCTCATATTCATTCCCTTTAGCAAGGTAATTGAGAGTTCCATAATTCCTCAATTGGTTAAATACTGCATTTTCAAACAATACTCCTTCGCTTAAATTTGCCAGGATGCTGGCTATCCCGTTATCACAAAAATAGAGCTTCCTGGCCAGGGCGGATGGTTTATCCCCACCAGCAAATGCAGGTAGGCGCTGGATCACATGGGTCATCTCCAGGAAATCCAAGTATTGAAGGATGGTCGGGCGAGATAGCCCAATGGTCGAAGCCAGTTTTGTTATATCCAGCTTATTGCCAATCCGTAAGGCAAGCAGATGCATTAATTGCTGGAGTTTCCCGATCTTGCGGAAATCTGCCAGAGCCCGGACGTCAATATTGATGTACGAAGAAAAAATATCATTCAGAAGATCGAGTCGTACTGTCGGGCGGGTTTCAAGGACAATATCCGGCAAGCCGCCGAATAACACAAAATCCTCATAAGATCCCTTGAGACGTTCGTACTCGTGTTGATCAAAACGCATATCCGAGAAATGCTCTTTACGGCGGTAGGGTATGCTATGAAAATCCAGAAATTCCCCGAAGGTCAGCGGGAACATCTCGAAAACAACTTTACGACCTGCCAGTGATTCTGTGAAATAATTCTTCAGGTAGAAAGAGCTTGAACCGGTAAGCAGGAATTTGATACGATAAGTATCGTGCAAATATTTGACAACACTCTGCAGGTTGGGAACATACTGGATCTCATCCAGGGCCACAGTCATGGGAAGATTAGAGTCCATCCCCCAATTCCGTAGGTAATCCAGCACCCGATCATAATTGCTTTCCTGAAGCACCCCCCGTTGGTCCAGGCGTTCGAGGTCGAGATAGATTTTGTTTTGACCTGGCACCTGATCAAGCAGCCAACGGAGAGAGGTTGTTTTCCCTGTGCGTCGCATACCAGTGATCACGATCGCCCGCTGGTCCGCCAGGGCTTCCTTTAAGGCTGGGAAAATCATGCGAGGATAGGTAGCCATTTATCTATTTTACAAAAAATACCTATGTTTGTAAAGTAGTATTTTACAGTATTGTGTATTTATTGATAATTATTGCAATAAAATAGCTCATCGAGTTCGAAAGGGAAGGGTATGGGCTACGCAAAGAGTTGGACAGTTGAAGGATCTTTACCTTGGCGGGATTATACGCAAAGTGGGATTGGACAAAGAGGCTCACCGGATCGTGAAAGAATTTAAACGCAAAAGGCTGCTTCGACTCGCAATCGAAGCAGCCTTTTGTGTGGAAACGCATTCGCGGCGGTGCAGCCAACTTCAGCGTTTCAGCCTTTGATAAGGCCTCAAGCGTGTAACAGCGGGGAGGGCGGGATTCGAACCCGCGGCTGAGTTTTAATCCCAGCACTCACTTAGCAGGCGAGCCCAATCGGCCACTCTGGCACCTCCCCAGGTGCATACCCACAACCCAATTTAATTTATCAACCCCCGGTGGTACAAGGCGGAGGGAGAGGGATTCGAACCCCCGGTGGCCTTGCGGCCACGACTGATTTCAAGTCAGTTGCCTTAAACCACTCGGCCATCCCTCCAAGAGGGAAGATTTTACCATAACTTGCAGGCGTTGCGAGGCGTTCCGGGTTGCTTTCCATTTTTTGTGG
>CAWAAC010000012.1:0-387940 GCA_963779935.1 uncultured Chloroflexia bacterium
CATCGCCCCAGGCAAAGGGTACTCGCTCTAACTATCCTGTTATCAGCCTCGGCCAGTACTGCGGCGCTTCCGCCAGGTGGCTCGGCCCAAAACTCTCACTCACCGCCAGGTCCGTACTTGCCAGATTGAGAACCCGGTGATATGCCCGCGCCGATAACTGAAATTGGTTCATGGCAGATTGCATCAGCGCTTTGCCGGCACCATCCAACATGCAGAACTTACGCACCTCCGCCGGCCACATATCCGCATTACACATGACGGAATTCGACGATCCATTCTTCGAGAAGCGTTCCCTTTAAATCTGCCGTGCCGCTCCCAATCGAGCTCGTGCAGTGGCAGACGATTCTCCCAACCAGCTCTCTGATATCTTCTTATACTCTACCTGCGGCGCCTCCAAGTGGATGTCGATCCTGTTCAACAGGGGGCCGGAGATGTACTTCTGGTACTTGCTCACCTACATGTTCGAGCAAGTGCAGGGTTTGACGGGATCTCCATAATATCCGCACGGATCAAGGTTCATTGCTGCCTGGACGCGTTCGCGGCTCTCCTGGATGGCGGCATCAGGCAGGCCCACGATGGTCATGCCGGGCATGCCGGCGGTGTAGTCCACTTCCACTTCCACTACCAAGCCATCCAGACCGATGACTGCACACGAATAAACTCGAGCAAGCATGAATAAGGTTTAAAAGGAAACGCAGGATACATCAACGGCTGTACCGCGCCAATCGGGTGCGTTGTGGGATCGTTTCAAAGATGAACGCGGGATGTTGATCTACTGTTATAAGTTCAGACTGAGGATGCAGTTCTCGATAAAGTAAACTAAGATCACCCTCCAGAAATGGAGGGCGGTCTTTTTTCCCTTTTATCGCAGGCGCAAGAGCAAACGGCTATAGCTTCCCATTCGCTCATTTTTATGGTGGTTTTTGAGAATTGGCAGCCAATCGGGAATAGATATCTGGCGAGAAACCCAATAGGCTCAGGATTTTCAACTGAAGATCTGAAAGTGGCGTGATATGCAGGTGAATTTGCTCGCCAATCGTAACGGTGTTCAGATAAATGGATTTAAATGCCTCCAGCAAGGTTTCCGCCCGAGGGGTGACCGTGGTTCGTTTGGGATTTCCAGCATACAACCCGGCCAGTTTTTCCTGGCTTTCGGCCAATCCACGTTGAACGATGAACTCCAGCAAGGTCAGCACTCGCAAGCCAATCGACAACAGGCGGATCAAGCCGGTTACTCGATCATCCTCCTTCAAGTACATGGGCGTCAGCGACAACGTTCTGCCTTTCAGACGGGCAAAGCCCCTTTCCACCAGGTATTCGTTCCGATAAGCCAGAACCGCTTTCGGCAGGGGCAGATGCTTTGTCGAGTGGTTTGTCCCATATACTCGCCAGCCGAAATGGGCGCCTGCTTGCTCGATCGCAGTTTCATTCCGGCTGACCCCCAGGGTAACTTCGCATTCGATGCGCACTTCCGCAGGCCGATCTCCATATTGGTGCACATTTCGTTCTTGAACCTGCTCGGTGAAGTTCAAATTCAGCAGCCCTTCTACCCGGTATTGGCGTACGATCTCTTCGGCAGCCTGACGCAAGGGGGCGATTTCCAGGAAGTGTCGCTTGCCCTGCTTGCGCTCATTCAAAGCTTCCAGGGCCGCTTGAGCTTGGTCCAGTCGTTCTCGCAAGGCAGTTTCGGAGGCTTTGGCATACATGAACGAGCGGACAAACAGTCGTCTCTCTATCCAGACGAGCTCCTCCCCATTCACCGTGGCGGTCATTCTTTCTTCTCGTTCAAACCCTTCGGCAATTTCTTCTTCTTCTCCCTCAGTATTGGTACGGTAGACCGGCGTCAAAGCCTGTTCACCACTCCACACTGGTCGCAAATGGATATCCATATCTTCATCCGGGATCTCTACTTTCGAGAAAGGCCCCAGGTAATAGTCACCACCAGCCTGAATGTAAGCTCGATTGCCCAGCGACATCAACTTGCTGTCACCAACATACAGCAATCCCCGTTTTCCCAGCCCTTTGCGTACTTGCCCGATAGCCGGAATATACAAGGGATCGTCAGCTTTTTCTCCCGACACCACCTGGGTGGCCACAGGCATCCCAAGAGGGTCCAAGACCGATTGCACCACCTTCACCTGGGGCAGGTCAGGCCGATGGTCCTTGCTCTGCCCAAACTGGAACAACCCATCTTCCGTCACCGAGACGTAGCCGCTGGCTGTGCTGCTGTCCACTCGCACCACTTCCACCTTCAAATCGTACACCCGCAGGCTCCGTTGATTCAATTCCGCCTCAAATGCTGCCCAACCTTCATCGTCGCTAAGCGCATCCAGAACACTTTCCAACCGATCATCGGTAAAATCCAGGCCAGTGACTGCCTGCTGGATACCCATTTGCACCGTCAGCAGGTTCTTTTCTACCCATGGTTGCACATGGTTCAGCCGATGATCCCCCACCGAAAGAATATGTCCCGACCAGGTTGTTCCTATCCAACCCAGGCTCAATCCCTGCCAATTCCCATGCACTGTGAAGTTCCTGTCCAGCAACTCCGCAACGTCCATCCGCTCAGTTTGCGCGATCAAAACCGGAAAATCATCCACTTGTTCTGTCGTTATCGTAAGCTCTCCACTCATTCCTGTAGCTTACCGCATTTCTATTTTTTCGTCAAAAATATTAGCGAATGGGAAGTATAGGTCATGACTTCCTAAGATATCCACCAGGGGGAGATTATTTCATGATTAGCTCGATGCCCTCGTTGTAACCCAGGTTACGGCTATATTTCTTTTCGGCGGCGTTGTTCCAATGATCGTGTACGCCCAGACTGGGGAGCTTATAGTCTGTCGTGGAGGGCGGGCGGTTGGCCAACGCGGCTTCGTGCAGGTAGTTCTGGTAGGTGCTGTCTTTCGGCAAGACATCAGGATGAGTGACCATGATTGGCTCATTGACCAGGATATCCGCACCTACCGAGTTGAGTGCCACCGGATCTTGTGAAAGGATCAGACTTGAAGACCAGTGATTATTGAATGGCGCGGATTGGAAGAAGCTGTTTCTTGATAGCTCGGCGTTCTGGTCTTCTACTCCATAGAGGGCATCGATCATGAACAAAAGCGTCTTTCCTCCCAGGTGAGCATGGCCGATCAGATCCACCAGGGGACTGTAACTGCCCATCGGAGCTTGTGGCCAGCTCCAGCCGGGAGGACCCTGGATGTTATAGGCGGCAACGAAGCCGTGCAGGTTGGCGCCCTGGGGAGGGTTGAGCGTGGGCACCCCGTCCAAGTCGGTCATCAGGGTTCCAAAGTGGTTTTTTCCCGTCAACGTCACACCAGCCAGGCTGTGCCCTTTGAACAAAGAGACGTTGATCAGATATGTAGCCTGGGTAACCACGGTGGGCAGGTAGGTCGGGTTGCCTTTCGGATCCACTGACCACTGGATTGGCCGGCTCAAATCCCGTTGACAGATTTCGCGGCCATCGTCGCCGCTGAAGTCGGCGAAATGTACCCCAGCCAGTTCAGCTGTCCTGCAGACATTTACAACCGGATCAGGCACGAAACGCGATGCATCGTAAACAGTTATGTCGTCCGGCTTGACGCCCGCCTGGACCAGCTGAGTGAGCAGGGCAAACGCCAATGCCGGGGAGAGAAAGCTGTCGTTCTTTAGGCCGCTGTGGCTCTTGCTGCCGTTTAAATTGGCCTTGATGGCGATTTTCTCGCCGGGTCGGTAGCCGCCGGTCTGGCCGCGCTTGGTTTTATAATACGTGAACAGTGCATCCCAGGCGGTTTTATCACTGGACTGGCCGGTCAGTTGGCGCAATGAGTGCGAAAGCATTTCATTCACGAGGTTTTGGTTCGTGAATTTTTCAGCCCACCAGAAATCACTCTGGCCATCCCACAACGTGGTCTGGGGGTTGTGTGCCCAGACCACCCGGCCCGGAAAGATACCTCGTCCAACCCCGAGTACTTTGCCGGATGTGGGCGCAGGTTTGGTAAGGATGGGGGCCAATACCTGGCGGCAGCCGCTCAGAAAGGATTGGCCGGCTAACGCTCCGGTCGCCACGGTGCACAGCTTCAGGAATTCGCGACGGGAAAGAGTGGGCATGATTATCCTATCCTTCAATCATTGATGATCGCATCCACCGGTGCACCCTCGGCCAGAGTGTAGGCCTGCGCGGCCCGGTGTAGTTTGTTGGCCTGCAGCAGTATCTCCCGGCTTGCCTGGCCTTCCACGCTCAGGAACAAAGTGGCATCGCCGAGCGGGCGGCAGCCGTGCAGGTAGACCTGGCGTGCATCCCGCAAGCGCAGCATGGGTGACGGCCCGCTCCCGGCCGCCCGGAAGTTGGCAAGCTCCAAATCTTCCACGTCTTCGCCGGCCAGCGCCGGGCGCAGATCGGGGGCGGCGGTTTCCAGGGTTACGTCTTCAAAAGAAAGTCCTTTGATATGTCGCAGGTAAATGCCATAGGCCGGCAGCGTACCGAACATGTGATATTCCGGATAGCGGTCGCGCAGTTCGGGAACCGTCGCTTGGGCATCTTCTCGGGTGCCGCCGCCGGAGAAAGTGAGATGCAGCCCGCGAAAGCTGATCTTCTCGATGAAATAGCCTGACACGCCGGTGATGTTCAGGCAGGATTTCTTTTCGCCGGGGAAGGCCGGCACTTCATGCGGCAGCGGGTAGGCATTATCGGACACCGTGGCCTGGATGTTGCTGAAGCGGATATTGCGCAGCACTCCGATGGACAGCAATTCCTTGCGCTCTTTCCTCCAGCCAAGGTAGCCACCCAATCGCAGCGAGATCGGCCCGGTGACGTGGTCCATCACCAAGTTGTCGAAGCTGATGTTCTCCATCACCCCGCCTTCCACCTCCTGGATCTTGATGGCGGAGCCGTAGGTGTCATAGATCACGCAGTTCGATACGGCTATATCTCGGAACACACCCAGCGATTCGGGCCCAATACGGATGGCCGCCCAGCGGGTGCTGATGATACAGTTGGTGACTGCAATTCGCAGGCCGCCTTCCTTCAAGGCGATGGCATCGTCGCCACAGTCGATATGGCAATCAGAGATTGTCACGTCTTCGCACAGGGTCAGATCGAAACCGTCGTTGTTCTGGTTGGCGCGGTTGAAGAGATGCACGCCATGGATGCGCAGCTCCTTACATTTTTCCAGGTTGCAGCACCAGGAGGCCGCCTGTTGGAGTGTTAGGTCGCTTATCGTGACATCCTGGCAATCCGTGAAGCGCAGCAGCGTAGGGCGGTTAAAGGACTGTTGGTTGTTGGCGAGCGTTTGGTCTTCGAAGTTGTAATTCTCTATACCATACGGAAAAGCCGTTCCCTGCCCGTCCACGCTGCCTTCACCGGTCAGGGCGATATGGTGTGCCTTGTAGGCATTGATCAGGCAATACCCGAGATATTGGAGGTAGTCAATTGTCCCTTTCGGTCGTTCGAGACTGGGATAGTCGGCCAACGAAGCGCTGCCGAGCAGCTGGGCGTTCGGCCCCACATGCAGGGTGACGTTGTCTTTCAAGGTGATCGTCCCGCTCAAGTACTTGCCTGGCGGCAGGTAGACGGTACCGCCACCCACGGCTGTGCAGGCATCGATCGCTGCCTGGATGGCAACGGTATCCAGGGTAAGACCATCGCCTTTCGCGCCATAATCCCGGACCGAAATTGCATTGATCATCAGGCATTTCTCCTTATTTTATCGAGTGATCCAGGGCTTCACGGAGTGGGTAAACTACTTGCTATCAATAGTCACTTCGTACCCGGCTGCCAGGGCCTGGTCCGTCATCGCTGTCTGTAAATCTGGCAGCAGGCTTTCAAGTGTCTTTTGCTGACCTAAAGCACGGCCCACAAAATCATTCAAGACTCCCATCACATCATAATTGGGTAAGGTATTGAGCGATGAGATGGTTTCCGAGGCCGCTTGCATGATCGGGAAAGGATCATTGGCAAAGAGCGGGTTCGCGTTGACGGTTTTTTCCCAGACTGGCTGGACCGGGATATATACTGGGTAATCGGGGGAGATATCCCAAAACTCTGGGGCACTGACCATCCAGGTGATAAAATCGAGAGCCAATTGCAGGTTTTGCGTATGCTTGGAGACAACCCATGCCCCACCTCCCATGGCGGAGGTCATCACCGTGGAGTCGCCTTCCCAGCGTAGTGGCGCTGCAACGCCAAGCTGGTGGTCTGCAGTGTTGTAATACTGGCTGTCTGGCTTCCCGCCGAAGCTAGCCAATGCCATCCAAGATGGAGCCACAAGCATTAGGATTTTATCGGCCTGGGCAATCTGGATGAAGCGCGAGTCGAAATAGCCATAGGGGGCAAGCGTTCCATTCGCCAGCAAAGCATCCACCAGTTTGGCCGCGCGCACACAGCGAGTGTCGCTAAAGTTGATTTGGACGCTCTTCTCATTTAGTATTCTTGAGGAAGGGCAGCCGGAAGCATCGAAATAAGCCTTGAACGCCCAGGCATCTCCAAAGGAGCCGATGATATATCCGGGAAACTCGCTACCTGCACGTTCGCCCAGAGCCAGATATTCCTGCCAGGTGGTCGGGATGTGATAGCCGAGTTTATCCATTAGCGGTTTGTTGTAATAAAGCACCATCGGTGCTGTATCGTGGCGTAGGCAAAGTAACCTACCGGCAAAGGTGCAAGCATCGTTGGCGTGCGGCTCGAAGTTGCCCAGCACCTCGGCGGAGAGCAAGGGCTTAAGGTCGAGAGGAAAGTCATGCTGGCTATCGATAGTCTCGGCAACCAGTTCCGGTTCAGCAAAGACGACATCGGGCCAGCCCTGGCCTGTCTGGTTGAAGCGCAAGACTTCCGCCGGGAACTGAGTCCGATCCACAATCTGGAAATCCATTTGGCTGGCCTTCTCAGGGAAAAGCTGCTGGTAAATCATGGCGCCGTCCATACGGGTGGAGTCGAGCCAGATAGTGATCCGGGATTGAGACTTTGTTGATGCAGGAGATGGAATTGTGCTGGGAGATGTATTGGAGGTAGGTCGAGTTGCCACAGGCACCTTGGCCGAAAGTGCCGGGAAAGTGCAAGAAACCAGTATAGCGACAAGGCAGAACGACCACGGGCGAAATATTTTTTCCGAGAGGGTTCTCATAGTTTGCGCTGATTCTTTTCCGAGAAACTTCTGCTGACAACGGGATTAGTTAGGAGTTGATCCGCATAGATCTTGTACAGCGAGTGAAGTAAGAGAGAAATAAAATGCCCAGCGGAATAAGCCTGTGGCGCAACTTTACATTCGATGGATAAATCGATCTTTCGGTAGATAGCCCTGAAAAACTGATCAGCCACGCCAGATGCAGACAGGCAGTGGAATATGCTCAAGAAGTGTTACAGGCGTCAAACCGTTGTGCCTGATATAAAATATAGAAATACTGGCGATTGGTTTTTTAAACTTTTCGAGTAATCACCAAATGAATGTTATGGTAACGTTACCATATCGTTTCAACGTGAGTATACAAGCAATCGTTTTCCCTGTCAAGAAACCTGCGCCCGGTGTTAGCGTTTAATAGTAATGTCCCCTTTGCGTACAAGTTAGAATGTCCCCTATGAAAGGGACATAGAAATGGAACTGCTAAGCATGAGCAAAGAGGAACTGAGTCGTTTGGAAGTGATGGAACGCTTGCAAGAGAAACGGATGGTGCAAAGAACAGCCGCGGAAATTCTGGGGGTGAGTGTCCGGCAAGTGAAGCGTTTGTTGTGCGCCTATCGGCGAGACGGAGCGGCTGGTCTGGTATCGAAGCAACGCGGGAAGCCGAGCCACCATCAACTGGATGCGGAGACAGAACAGGCGGCGCTGGATCTGCTAAAGGGGCGTTATGCAGACTTTGGACCGACGCTGGCTCACGAGAAATTAGTGGAGCGAGAAGGGTTGAAGTTGTGTTTGGGGAGTACCCGCAAGATCATGATCGAGGAGGGGATCTGGAAAGCGAAAAGAGTTCGGAAGGTGGAAAAGCATCCTTTGCGGGAGCGCCGGGCGTGCTATGGGGAGCTGGAGCAAATGGACGGGACGGATCATGACTGGTTCGAAGGGCGTTCGGAGCGTTGTACGCTGCTGGTCATGATCGATGATGCTACGGGGCAGTTGGGAGCCTTGTCTTTTGTGCCGGAAGAGAGTTTCTTCGGCTACTGCAGTCTACTGAGGCAATATTTGGCAGCCCATGGCAGGCCTGCCGGGCTCTACACCGATAAACATGGCGTTTTCCGGGTCAATATGCCCAATGCGGGTAGCGGAGACAACCTGACCCAGTTCGGACGAGCCATGCACAGCCTGGAGATCCCGATCTTGTGTGCCAATACCCCGCAAGCGAAAGGGCGGGTCGAGCGCGCCAACGAGACCCTGCAGGACCGCCTGGTCAGGGAGATGCGCTTGCTCGGCATCAACACGATGCAGCAGGGCAATGTTTATCTGCCCGAGTTCATCCTTGACTTCAACGCTCGCTTTTCGGTTCAGCCGCGCTCTACCCTGGATGCGCATCGACCCCTGCTGGCCCATCAAAATCTTGACCAGATCCTCGCCTGGCAGGAGCCTCGCTCCGTCTCCAAAAATCTCACCGTACAGTTCAAAAACGTGGTCTATCAGATCCAGACCGATCGTCCCGCCTATGCCTGGCACAATGCGCAGGTCAATATTTGCCAGGACGCCCTCGGCAAAGTAACCATCCTCTACAAAAACGATCCGCTGGATTACACCATATTCCATAAACAGACCCGCCAGTCGGAAGTGGTCACTGCCAAGCAAGTCAATCACGTTCTGCTCAACCAGAGCAAGGTCCACAAGCCCAGCGAGAACCATCCCTGGGCCTATCGGCCTCCCCGCACCCTCCCGACTGAATAGGAATGTCCCCCCCGCGGGGGGGACATTCCTATTCAGTCGGGAACAGGGGACATTCTAATTAATCCTTGACAGAAACCTGCGCCCGGCTTGATCGTGACCACCTTTAAAATCAGCAACCGCGGTTGCAGCCAGGCTTTTGTTCTGGCTGTGAAAGTTTTCTGTATTAAAGGTTAAACGAATTTCGTTGGGAAAATCATATTTCAGTTGCCGGCAGACCTCCCGCCGGTTTCGCTGCCCTTACCGCCCTCACAATTGCCTGCGCCAGCGCTTCTGCGGCATACGCTCCCACGATGCTCACGTCGGCCTTCCTATGTCCGGTGGCCAGCGCAAAGACCGTATCGCCATCCAGCATGGTGTGCGCCGGGCTGACCGTGCGCGCCAGCCCATCCTGCGCCATCTGAGCTATTTTAGTGGTCTGCGCTTTATCGAATCTGGCATTGGTCGCCACCACAGCTATGACGGTATTGCCACCGGTGGCCAGGTTTAAGATGGTCCGCCCGGCCAGCGTTCGCATCACCTTGAGCGTGTCAGCAAAGCGTCCCTCACCGCCCAGTTTGACCGGGCCAAGGCTTGTCGGGCGTGCCCCTGCCAGGATCTGGCTTGTGGCCAGATCTAACACGTCGCCGAAGGCGTTGACCGCCACGATGGCGCCCACCCGCACTCCGCCGCCAATTTCCAGGCTGGCTGTACCCAGGCCCGATTTCATCGCTCCGCCCATGCCGAAAATCTTCCCCACCGAGGCGCCCGTCCCTGCGCCTACATTACCCTCTGCCACCGGGCCGCTGTTGGCTGATGCCGCCGCGGCATAGCCCATTTCCGGGTCCGGGTGGCGGGCAGGCTTGCCCAGTTCCAGGTCGTACAGGATTGCCGCCGGGACAATCGGCACACGGTTGGCCCCCAGCCCATAACCGATCTTCTGTTCGGCCAGGTATTTCATCACACCTGATGCGGCATCCAGCCCGAAAGCCGAGCCGCCTGCCAGCACCACCGCGTGGACTTTTTCCACCAGGTTAACCGGGTTCAGTAGATCGGTTTCGCGTGTGCCGGGGGCGCTGCCGCGCACATCCACTCCGCCAACTGCCCCCCTGCGGCAGAGAATGACCGTGCAGCCCGTCAGGGCTGCATCATCCTGGGCTTGGCCGACTTCGATCCCCGGGATGTCGGTAATGGCATTGTTGTATTTCATTTGAGACTAATAGATGCCTATTTCAGGCTGCGCACCAGTACGAGGAATTCGTCCCACTCTTCCTTAAAAAAGTGAATTGTCACGTTGTTGAGTTCCAGGTGATAGGTGGTTTCACCATCCGGCTCTTCGGCTTTCCAAGCCAGGTAGCTCTCTGTCTCGGCCAGGGTCTCGGTCTTGGGTTCCGTTTCATTCTTGGGCATGGATAATCTCCTTTATTTTGATACTTAGATTATACGGACTTATTGTTTGAATTGCATCTTAAAGAATGCAAGCAGTTGCCAATCCCAATCATAGTCTCCCTATTCAACCCCATTGCCTGGAGGCGGTTTTTTCCCCGCTTCCGGCCGGGTGCGTATGCGCTTCATCCACCAGCCGCGCAGTTTCTGCAGCGGACGCGCCATCGGCAGGGGAGGCAGGCTTTCTTCAGAAGCCGGCCAGGGCTCCTCATCCAACATTTTGCGCAAGGTATACCGGCCAAATAGTTGCAGTGTAGCCAGGAGGGGCGCCGCGATGACAACCCCCAGGATGCCTAGCAGGTTGAAGGCGATGAAGGCGGCAATCAACACAAAAGCCGGATGGACTTTCAGGGTCTGTCCCATCAGGCGCGGTGACACCAGGTTGTCGTGCACCTGGTCGATCAACAGGGCTACCACAATTGCCACGATGGTATAAGTAAGTGGGTAAAGCCCATATGGGTTGGAGCCCTGAAAGTAGGTCACCAGACCGATAATGATGTAGTTAATGGCTGCACCTACGTAGGGCAGGAAGCCGGCGAACCCGCCAATCAGGGCGATCGGGAGGGCGTAATGCACCCCCAGAATGCTCATTAAGATCGTATAAGAGATGATTTTGGAGATGAAAATGATTACCTGGCCGCGCAGGAAAGCGTTCCAGATGCGTCCGAGCCGCCGGCCGATCTTTTGGATATCCGTTGTATAACCCGGGATGTCGAAATGCAGGATGCCATTTCGCAACCCGCCGCTTTCCAGCAGGAAAAAAAAGGAGACCACCACTACAAATACCGTCCAGCCAAGGGTGGTGGCTGCTCCACTGGCCAGTGTCCCTACCAGTCCCGCTACATTGCCGAGAGCTGGCTGTACGTAGGACAGGATTTGCTGGCTCACGATCGTCCAGTCAAACGTCGAGAAGTCTAATCGGAATGGCCCCAGCATCACAATCTTATGGGAAAGGCTTGCAATGAAGGCGGGCAATCCATTGATATAGTTCTGTACAGCCACGATCAAATTCTGGATCTGCCCGATCAGGCCCACCCCGCCCCAGGTGATCAGGGAAAGCAGGATTAAAATAATCAGAATGTAAACCAGGCTGACCCCCAGCCCCCAGGCAAAATGTAATTTATTCTCCAGAAATGAGATCAGCGGGTGCAGAAGATAGGCGAGAACAAACGCCATCAATATCGGGCCGATGATGGCTTCAAAACGTGCCACGAGTGCACCTAGTACGACAACTATCGTCAGGGATGCCACAAGTTTGGCCGTGGAACCCCACTGCGGCGAACCAGGAGGCTGTATCTGTTCCATATTCATCTCCTTGTTTATCGGCACTCGCCGAAACCGGCCTTATAACGCTCGCCGGATGGCTATTTCTATTCTATCTTTAAGGACAGGAATTTACAACCGAAAGTGCTAAAAAAGCCATTGCATAATAAATCTCCTTGCTTGAGCGGGTTTAGCCTTTGCTAATTTTCATCAACGCTTTTTTCAGCCGTTCCACTTCCTCGAAAGTGTTATAGTGCACCGCTCCCACGCGTACCATGCCGCCTTTATTTTCCAATCCAAGCTGCTCGGTTATGTTAATGGCATAGTAATTTCCATCCCACACATAGATACCTTCCTGGGCCAATTTCCCGGCCACCTCCTGCGGGGACAGATTCTTTAAGCGGAAGGAATACGTCGGCACACGTTCCTCCATACGGTTTAGATCCGACAAGCCTTAGATTGTCAGGCCGGGAACGGCTTGCAAAGCCTCCAGTAATGCCCGGCTGAGCTCGAGTTCGTATTTGCGGATAGCAGCCATGGCTTGCTTGAGTTTCATGCCGCGGCCCTGGTAACCTGGCGTTACCAGCCCTTTAATTGGTACACTCCCAAATTCCTTGCAAACCCATTCAAAATATTCGATGGCTCCCAGCACCCCGGCAATCCCTTCGTGGTTCTGTGTGCCCGTTTCGAACTTTCCCGGTAACCGATCCGTAGCTGGCCGCACTTTGTAGGCAAATAATTGTTTCAGGAAGGCACGCTTTCCATAAAGGATACCGGCATGAGTCCCAAAAAATTTATACGCCGAAGAGATCAGAAAATCACAGTCCAGGTTTTCAACATCGATGGCTCCATGCGGAGCATATTGCACCGCATCGATATAAACCAGCGTTCCCTCCGCATGCGCCATTTGGATTATTTTTGCCACCGGGTTGACCGTTCCCAACGAATTGGAAGCATACCCCACTGCCAGCAGGCGCGGCTTGCCTTCCAGCGCCTTCTCCAGTTGGTCCAAATTCAGAGTCCCGTCGTTCAGGTTAAAGTCCACCCAGGTAACCTTGCATTCCCGCTCCTGGGCTGCCAGCACCCAGGGAGTCACGTTGGCATCGTGGTCGAGCCGGGTAACCACAATTTCATCGCCCGCCTGCCAGTCGCGTGAGATCGACCTGCTGATGTGTAACGTGAGCGTCGTCATGTTGTTGCCAAAAATGATCTCTTCCGGGCTAGCGGCATGATAGAAATCCGCCATGGCGCGATGTGCTTCCTCTAGAATGGCATCCGATGCAATGCTGGTCGCGAAAGCGCCTTCGTGGTTGGCATTGCATTCCAGCAGATACTTGTTTACTCGCTCAAGCGATTGTATCGAGATCTGGGTGCCGCCGGGGTTGTCAAAGAAAACATCCGGCCGGTTGAGCGAAGGGAACTGGTTTCGAATGGTAGACACGTTGAAATTCATGGAATTACCTCCGGAAATTAACATAAGATCAGGGCGCAATCCATTATATCCATAAGATCTCTATTCAAAAAACAAAAATCCCGCGATTTGGCGGGATTGATTAATAAAGCACGAACGGCTGGATGAGGGGGGCATCCAACCGTTCGTGCCTATATAATACATGATAGTCCTCAAAAAAGCAAGCACTTTCCATTAAAAAAACATAATAATTTCTTGCTAGGTGCCCCAGGCGGGAATTGAACCCACAACCTTAGCCTTAGGAGTGCTCTGCTCTGTCCATTTGAGCTACTGGGGCGAAAAGGAAATTATACCAAATTCTTGCGTTTCCTCTTATCCATTGCTATACTACAGGGGTTCGCGTGGATAGGCGAACCAACATCCTGTCATCCAAGAGTCATCCAGCGCAGGCGAGTTTACCGGTTCACGCAAGGAGCAGGGAGTCCATGGACCCACAAAAGTTTGGACGATATGAGATCAAGGGCGAAATCGGCCGGGGCGGCATGGCCACCGTATATCATGCCTATGACCCGCGTTTCGAACGCGAAGTGGCGATCAAGGTCCTGCCGCGTGAGATGCTGCACGATGTACAATTCCGTACCCGCTTCGACCGCGAGGCCAAAACTATCGCCATGCTCGAACATCCGGCCATCGTACCGGTTTACGACTTCGGCGAGGAAGAAGGGCAACCTTACTTCATTATGCGTTATATGACCGGCGGCTCGCTCACAGACCGGATGAAAAATGGGCCGATGTCCATCCAGGAGGCCGCCCGCATCCTGACGCACATTGCCCCTGCGTTGGATGATGCGCATAACAAAGGCATCATTCATCGCGACCTGAAACCCGGCAATATCCTCTTTGATCAATTTAACGAACCCTACATCTCTGATTTCGGCATTGCCAAACTCTCTGACTCTCAGACCAACGTCACCGGCAGCGCCATTGTGGGTACCCCGGCTTACATGAGTCCCGAACAGGCCCAGGGTGAAGGGATTGATGGTCGCAGCGATATCTACGGTTTGGGTGTCATCCTGTTCGAGTTGCTGACCGGTCAGCAGCCTTATCATGGCGACACTCCCATGAGCGTTGTGGTTAAGCACATTACTGACCCGGTCCCGCATATTCTGGATGTCAAACCTGATCTGCCGCCTGACGTCGAAGTCATTATTGAAAAGGCCATGGCTAAGGATCGAAATGAGCGTTTCCAGAATGTAAAATCCCTGGCGGATGCACTCACGACAGTTGCCAGCGGCGGTACGTTGGGTCACGAGTTCACTGCGGCAACTGAGGTGGCCTCGCCTAAGACTGTTGCTTCTCCGAAAAGCTCCGCTCAAACTATCGCCGGAACAAAGGTTTCCCGGCGCCCACAACCGTCTGAGTCCGCTCAGCAAGATGAGCCAGTAAAAAGAACTGGGCTGTGGATCGGTCTGGGTGTTGGCATCCTCGTGCTGTTCATTGCCGCGGTTGTCGTAGCGCTGGTCTTAAGGGATAGAATCCCCTTTCTCGCTGCCCCCATCCCCACCAAAACACAACTCTTGGTTCAGGCCTCCCCGGTTGCAGCTCCCACCGCAACCACTGTCGCGGTCGTTTTACCGGTTGCCAGTAACATACCTGCCTCCACGAATACGCCAGTATTTACCGATACGCCTGCAGCCAGCGCCACTGCATCCCTCCCCAGCTTGCCCACGCTCGGCGGTGCTGATTTGATTGCTTTTCTTAGCAACCGGGATATCTGGCTAGTTAATACCGATGGGAGTAACGTGCGCCAGCTCACCAAGGATGGCGCAGACAAACAGAATCTCCAGTGGTCACCGGATGGACAAAGCCTTTTTTACATCAGCGGTAAATGCGTCCAGTCCGTTACGGTTCCGGAGGGGGTCATTTCCCAGGTTGCCTGTTTCCCCTCCGTCAGTTATTTGGACGCTTTCAGGATCTCGCCCGACGGCACACAGGTGGCCATCAGCCTAAACCATATCGTCTATGTAGTCCCCTTTGATTTGACTAAATTAAAAACTGCCCGCACCCATATAGATTTGGAGAACATGAATGGCATCTTCACTTATGGAGGCGCCTATGAAGCCCCCTCAAAAGGGGTCCTTTGGTCGAGCGACGGTAAGAAACTCGCCATAGTTACGCTGAGCCCGGTCGGTGGTATCCAGGTGGATTTAATACTCGTTTTCGATATTTCCGGCTGTACTACCGCCAAACCCTGTCCGACAAAAATTCTGCCCGGAACTGCGCAACCGTTGGCCAGTCCCACGCCTGGCGCTCCTCTCATGCCCCCCTTGTTGGATAACTTCCCCGGTTCACGCTTTACCATGAAGGGCCAAAGCACCACCATCCCTTCCGTGGATTGGGATGGCCAGTCAAATTTCCTTCTCAACAGCATTTTCAGGTACCAGTTCGGTTACCTGTACAATTACAACTTGGATACAAAACAAGCTGCTGTAATGATTGCTCCAACGGGAACGACTTGCTGCTATTCGGACGCACACTGGAGCCCGGATGGTACCTATGTTCTTTTTGCTTTCCAGGATATCAATCAGGGAAATCAAGCGAAAACGCAACTGTTTTATGTCTCCTATGGAAGTATCGGCACGGGCGCAAAATATACGCCCTTGCCTTTACCGGCTGACATTCTTACCAACCCTCTTGACCTGCCGGATTCGGCCCTTCGTCCAGCCAAATAAGCCACATCCGGGCAGTTAAACTGCCCGGATGATTTTTTGTACCAGCCCCGGCCCGGCATAGACCAGCCCGGTAAAAACCTGCACCAGCGCTGCTCCCATATCCAGGCGGCGTTTGGCGTCTTCGGGGCACATGATTCCTCCGGCGCTGACAACTGGAATGCGGCCATCCAACCTTTTCAGCACCTGCGCCAGCACCATTTCGCTCCGCAGCCGCAATGGGTTGCCGCTTAGGCCACCGGTTTCATTTTGGCGGCGGGAGCGCAATCCTGTTCGCCCGAGTGTGGTATTGGTGGCAATAACGCCATCCATGCCGTTGCTCAGAATCACATCCAACGCATCCTCAAGCTCGTCATCCGTGAGGTCAGGCGCCAGTTTGACCAGGATTGGTATGCGCCTGCCGTTTGGTAAAGCGTTCGCCTGGCGTTCCTGGCCAATCGCACTGAGCAGGTTCTCAAGCATGTCCCGGCCTTGCAGGCGGCGTAGTCCCGCCGTATTAGGCGAGGAGATGTTGATGGCAAGGTAGTCTGCCAGGGGAGCAAAGGATCGCATCAGTGAGACATAATCATCCGCAGCCTCTTCAAGCGGAGTATCTTTGTTCTTTCCAAGATTTATGCCAATGATTGGCAGTTTCCTTGTTCCCACGCTGCCGTGGGTTTGCTGCCCTTTCAAAGCCTTTTGCAAATGGGCAGCCGCAAACCCTGCTCCCTGGCCGGGGAATCCCATCCGGTTGATAACCGCCTGGTCTTCCACCAGCCGAAAAACACGTGGCCTGGGGTTGCCCGGTTGGGCGCGTGGCGTAACCGTCCCGATTTCGAGATGTCCAAAACCAAGCGTTGCCAGCCCACGTACGGCAATGCTATCCTTGTCATAGCCGGCTGCCAGCCCAACCGGATTCTTAAAATGCAGCCCGAATGCTTCCACCGGCTTTTCCGGTGCGCTGAACAGGCCCTGCAACAACCATCGTGAGGGCGGCAAAACGCCCGCCAGCCGGACCAATTGCAGGGTCAAGTGGTGGGCGTCCTCCGGGTCGAGCCTGAAAAGAAACGGGCGGAAAAGCGGGTACATGCCGAATGGAATCTTCTTATTATTTGGGGAAGGCAGGGATGCGGATGGTTGGGAAGCCACCCTACCCTCCTTCCCCTGTTTTTAAGATTTATGGATGGAAAGGTAGCGCTGACATTCCAGATCGTATTTTTTTGCACGCGCCTGTAGCTTTCGCATGATCGTGAAATCGCCTTTCAATAACTCTGTGCCATAATCCGATAGCTGTTGACCCATTTTCTGAAGCGTGGGCTCGAGTGTGCCCTCGCTTAACGTGGTTGGGTGAAAAGCCTGTTCCGCTGTCGGGGGTTTCTCTACGCCCAATTCCACCAGCAGCCATCCAAGCGTGGACTTGTTTTCTGCATTGTGTATATCTGAAATCTCCAGCCACGGCGTATTTCCAAGTTCATAGTTTAGAAGGACTTCAGTGGTTGCATTTCGGAATTGCACGGTACACGAGCGATCCACAAAACTGGTTTTGGTTTTCTTAAACCCAAATTTGCCTTCCAGGCTCCAAAAAGCCTTATCAACAATTTTTTCAAACTCTGTTTTCTTCATTTCGTACTCCTCAAGCAGGAAAAACCTTTACATTGGTTGTACCACATTTTATTCATTTCCTGCCTTTAGAATCATTTTTTGTTTCATAGCGTATTGAACCATTACATCAACCATTGGCATGGCATATGCAAGCCGTTTCTGGGTCTCTTCAGGGCAGTTTTCTCTCTCAGATTTTAGTTCTTCCGCCTCACGCGAAAGGATGAAGGGATCCTCCCAGGCCAGCCAGTCAACTTCTTTGGTCTTGATATCGGATTGAAGGTACAAGATCATCTCGGCAACCATGCTCAAATCTGGGTTTCTCACCATAGGCAGGATTTTTGCCAGCTGAGCAGCCTTGGCAACCAGGTGACACCAGGCATAATCCAGTGACCTCCCAAAAAGGATTTTTCCGATGGTTGTGACAAAGCTCTCGATCTCATAATAATTTTGCGGATGGGTCTGCCAGGCTTTTGTGGAACGCTGGAAGATCAATGGCACATCCGCGTGGCTAATGTTGTTCACATCAGCCATAAATTGCTTCCGATATGGACCTTGCAGGGCAAATGCCAACCTGTCGATATAGGCCAGGTGGATTATCTCATCCGGATCAGCCATCTGGGCCGCGTTTAGATATAGATGGGCAAACCGTTCGCCGATTTGCATCTCTCGGCCGACCGGGAAAATAGTAAAGAAGTTGTCCTTTGCCAGCCACTCCATCAGGCCAGGTAGCCTTCGGGTATTGAGTGGCAGGCTAATATACGCCCGGCTGAACAGCGCTTTTAAGTCGGGCAGGCTGGCCTGTAAATGCGGGAACAACCGCAGATCAGGATCATGGTAAGGGAAAGCGATAGAAGGTGCCATGGCTGGGCTTGCGTGGAACGATCAGTCCTATTTATTCGCCTTCAGGAACGTACGTGTAGCGCCGATCTTTTCTGCATCCACCTTGCCGGTCGCCTCCCAATAATCCAGCAATTCGGTCATCGTCAACACTGCGTGTAGGCGACACCCGGACTCAGCCAGGGCTTCCTTCGCCCCGGATTGGCGATCGATCAGCACGACCACATCTTTAACCTTTAAGCCAGCATTGGTCAGCTTTTCGATGCCCTCGAATTTGCTTTCGCCCGTTGTAGCCAGATCATCAATCACCACTGCGGTTTCTCCAGCCTGGTACTCGCCCTCGATTTCGGCTTTTGTGCCGTACGTTTTGATCTCCTTGCGCGGGTATATCAGTGGATATCCGGCCTGCAAACTGATCGCCGTCACGATCGGGATGGCTGCATACGGCAGCCCCGCCAGGCGGTCGAATTTCAGCTTCTCCAACACGGGCAGATAGGCACTTGCCACCTGTGCCAGCAGCTTGGGATATGTCACCAGCCGCCGCAGGTCAAGGTAGATGGGGGATTTCAACCCGGATTTTAGTGTGAACTCGCCGAATTTTACACAGGCTGCCGCCAATAGATCGTCTGCGAGTAAAGCGATGGCAAGGTTGGGGCCTGGTGGGGTTCCTGTTGAACTGGAATTGGTTTTACTGCTTTCCATTTTTCGAGCTCTGATCACTTGCGCCATCTCATCCCGCAGCTTTGCTGCCTCCAGCTTTGGGTTTTCCGCACGCGGAATGCTTCTCGAAACATTGACTAACATGCCTTGCCCGTCCGGCCGCAGCCCGGCATTGAGCGCAGCCTCCAGGTCCCCGCCCTGGGCGCCCACGCCCGGCACGAGCAGCCATAGGTCGGGTGCGGCCGCACGCACGCGCCTCAGCGCTTCCAGCTGCGTCGCACCGACTACCAGACCGATGTTGTTACCGCTGTTCCATGTCTGGGCCAGTTGGGCAATATGGATATGGAGGGGTACACCTGTGTGTGTACCATGGCTTTCCCTGGTGGCGACGATCAAATCTTGCAGGTCCGCCGCGCCGGGGTTAGATGTTTTGCATAGCAGAAATACGCCTTTTTCTTTGTATGCCAGGAACGGGTCGATTGAATCTTTACCAAGGAATGGACTCAACGTAATCGCATGCGCGCCCAGCAACTCAAACGCAGATCTGGCATAGGCTTCGGCGGTGGAGGCAATGTCACCGCGCTTGGCATCCAGGATGACCGGGATCATCGATCCCATCCGGTAAGACTCTGCTTGAACGGCTGTGATCACTTCTTTCAAAGCCGCCCAGCCTTCCGGTCCGTACAGCTCGAAGAAAGCCGCGTTGGGTTTGAAGGCGGCTGCGTAGAGTGCGGTCGCTTTTATGATACGCAGGCAAAATTCCAGCGCTGCTTCTGCGGTTGGCGCGGGCAGTTCGGATGGATGCGGGTCCAGCCCCACACATAACCGCGAAGAGCAGTCATCCACGCGCTTGGCAAGAAAAGAAAAGAAGGTTTCCATTACGCCTTCCCCAGCACCATTGCTAGCAGGGCCATGCGCACGTATAGCCCATATTCCATCTGGCGGAAGTAGGCCGCGCGCGGGTCGTCATCCACTTCCATTGAAATTTCGCCGACGCGTGGCAATGGATGCATCACGATCATGCGTTCCTTGGCGGCTTTCAACACCCTGGGGTCGATCACATATGCGCCTTTGAGGGACTCGTACACAGCCTCGTCTGTGAAGCGTTCCTTCTGGACACGCGTCACGTATAGTACATCCGTCTCCGGCAGGCAGGCTTCCAGCGTGGTGTATTCGCTCTGCTCCACACCTTTCGCATTGAGCTCATCGATCAGCTCGGCCGGCATACGCAGGAGATCTGGGGCCACGTAGTTTAGCTTAACTTTGTAGAGCGAGAGCAGTCTCGCCAGGGAATGTACCGTACGACCATGCTTCAGATCGCCCAGCAGGGTAATGGTCAGACCGTCCAGGCGGCCAAGTTCCTCCCGGATGGTGAAGGCATCCAGCAGGGCCTGGGTGGGGTGTTCGCCAATCCCATCGCCGGCGTTGATGACCGGTTTGCGGGCGGCCTTGGCGGCGATGGCTGCCGAACCGACCTCCGGGTGACGGATAACGATCACATCCGCGTAACATTCCAGCGTTCGCACGGTATCTGCCAGGTTTTCGCCTTTTGCCACGGATGAGTACTTTACGTCGTTGATCGGGATGACTGAGCCGCCCAGCCGTTCCATTGCCGCGGTGAACGAGGAAGATGTACGTGTGGATGGTTCATAGAACAGGTTGGCCAGGATCTTGCCTTTAAGCAGGTCGAATGTGCCGATGTGGTCGACCATATCGTGCATCTCGTGTGACACGGCGAAGATATACTCCAGGTCTTCCCGGCCGAACTGTTTGACCGATAGTATATCCTGACCGTACCATGGCGCGCCCTTATGATCACCGAAGGGCAGGTGGGACAGATCGTGTTTGTTCATCATGATTTACTCCTTTATAGAAATGAAGATCGAATGTTGTTGATTACTGGTAATGTACATTTGGGGATATGAGCATCTTTGATGTGTTGCCAAAAGGCACACAAAATACTATAATTGGTGCATGAAAACCTTTTCGTGGAATGACGAAAAGAACGCGCTGTTGCAAGTCGAAAGACAGATTTCTTTCGAGGAGATTGTTCTTTACATCGAGATGGGATTCCTTCTCGATGTTCTGGAACATCCCAACCAGGAAAAGTATAAAGGACAAAAGGTATTTGTGGTGCAGATTGATAATTATGTCTATCTAGTGCCATTTGTCGAAACCGCTGATCAAGTGTTCCTGAAAACCATTATTCCAAGTCGCAAAGCAACCAGGAAATACTTGAAAGGAAGTGCAAAATGAGCGAATTGAAACTCCAACCTGATGAACTCGAACTGCTGGCAGCTTACGAAAAGGACGAGTGGCAGTCTGCTAAAAATATCGAAGAGCAGAAAGAACAATACCGTACCTACGCGCGCGCCACGTTCCGAAAGGATAAGCGGGTGAATATTCGTATTTCAGAAAAGGACCTGCTTGAGCTGCAAAAACGTGCCTTGCGGGAAGGTATTCCTTATCAAACCTTGATCGCAAGCGTGTTGCACAAATATACCTCCGGAGTATTGACCGAGAAATGATGGCTGTTTGCATCACATCACTTTCCTGTTCCCGTTTTATTATGCTCGTACATTTTTCCCATAGCCAGCCTCGACGAGAATTTTACCGTCTTTAAAGGCTTCCCGGCCATGCAGCACTACCCGTGTCACCCGTCCTTTGACCTTACGGTCTTCGAAGGGCGTCCACCCGCAGCGCGAGTGCATTTCCGCCGCGCGGATCTCATAGCTGGCGCTCTCATCCACCTCCACCCAGGTTGCCGGCTGCTCGGGCAGGTGGAAGATTCGGCGTGGGGCCGTAACGGATTTCTTCAGGATATCGTCGACCGTCAGGCGTCCGTCGCTTACGGCGGTCAGTAAAAGAGGCAGCAGGGTCTCCAGGCCAGGGAAACCCGGCGGCGGGTTCTCGCCATCCTTTTCGGACAACGTATGCGGGGCATGATCGGTAGCAAAACAATCGATCACCTCCATGTTGGCCCACAGCGCTTCCACATCTTCTTTCGCGGCCAGCCGCGGCCGCACTTCGCCGCGTCCGGGATGCCCATGGCTGATGGCGGGAATGTCATCCCTGGTCAGGAATAAATGCTGCGGGCATACCTCGCAAGTAACCTTTATTCCGCGTTCCTTGGCCGCCTTGATAACCAGGATTTCCTCTTTAAAGAGATATGGGCGATATGCACGGGCCGGTCGTAAATTGCGGCAAATAAGATCGCGGCAGCCATGCTCCGGCTTTCCGAATGTACCACAATCGGGTACTCTCGCGGATATTTTTCGAAATGGGGCGCCCAGAGCGTCATGTCGTTCAGCCGCAATTCGCCGAAGGTGCTGTCGAGGTACATTTTCAGTCCGGCCGCCTGGTGGGGCAGATCGGTGTGCCTGTCCCAATCAGAGTTATCCGGCCCGGCTCCCATAAACTGTGCATAGTCGCAGTGCGCTTTGGGACGTGCGGCCTTCAGCGCCAGTTCGAGCGTTCCAGCATCGAAGATGGGCGGCTTGGTATTGGGCATGGCCAGCAGCATGGTCACGCCGCCCGCCAGCGCCGCGCAGGTGCCGCTGTCCCAGTCTTCCTTATTGGTTTGGCCGGGTTCGCGCATATGTACGTGTGGGTCGATTAATCCAGGGAGTTTGAGCATGTTTTTTCTATCTGCATTACTCTATCGGTAAGGGACAAAAAAAGAGAGCCTGGAAAGGCTCTCAAAAGGAAAAATAAAAATAGTTTGTTCCGTCAATGATTAAGAAATCTCGAAAAGTCTGTTTTTCAAACATACCGGGCGGAATTATAGGCAAGGCAGGATTTTTGTCAAGGTTTGTAGGCAGGTTTGTAGGCAGGGCTGACCGCAACAAAAAGGACCAGGAGAAATGCCTCTCCTGGTCCAATCCCTCAAGTTCGTCAAATCTGATTATTTACGCAACCTGGTCAGGGACTCACTATACTTCCGCAGGTTGTTCGACTTCCGCAGGCAGTTTGACTTCAGCGGGCTTTTTAACCTCTGCCACAATTTCCTGCCAGTTCAAGATCAGGTTTAAGATGATCCCCAGCAGGGAAACGGCCACCAGGCCTGGAATGGCGAATGAACCAACATTTAATGTTCCGGCGAAATGTTGCAGGGTCGTCATGGCGCCTTGCGCGCCGGCAGACAGACTGGATGCATCGATCCCGGCGACAATCGGCCGGAGGTATTCGACAATGATTGCCACGATCATCATAGTTCCCATGGAAGCCACGATGATCTGATTATTCTTTTTGGCCATGTCAACTCCTTCAGTTTGGAGTAAATTGAACCCGGCCCAGGCAATCAAGCCAAATAGCAGGCAGGTCGCTCCGCCCAGCACACCTGACGGAATAGATAGGATCAGCGGAGATAATTTCCCGAGGAAACCTGCCAGAACTGCCAAGCCGCCTGCCAGATACATTACCTTCAATGAAAACACCCGCGTGATGGCAAATACACCCATATTTTCCCCGTAGGTTACGCTGGGCGTGCCCGACCAGGAAAGCATATTGCTGATGCCATCCGCGATCAGGCTCTTGGAAGTGCGCGGGATGAAATCCTGCCCAACAATCGAGGAAGTTCCCTTTAGGTGTCCGAGATGTTCCATCAACACTGCGGTTATGGTGACAAGTACCATTGGGACGATCACTCTCATATCGAAGATCGGCAGAATGAACCTGGGCAGGACAAAGAATGGGGCCGCGTTGACGGCTTTCAGGTCGACCTGGCCAAATACAAGGGCGACCAGATACCCTATCACAATGGCAAGCAAGATGGGCAGGGCGCTGATAATATGGCCTTTGCGGAATTTGGTGGCGAAGATGACACCCAAAGCAAAGGTAATCAGGGCTAACCAGGGATTGGCAGCCGCTTCACCCCAGGCAGTCGGGGCCAGGAGTAAACCGATCGCAATGACTACCATGGCTAAAATGCTGGGCGGCATAATAATATTGATCCATCGCCAACCAATCAGCCTTACCAATAACCCAATCACAATCGTGGTCAACCCTGCTGCAATGATGCCGCCGCCGACCATGCCCTGGTTACCCCAGGATGAGGTCATAACCAACGCGATGGGGGCAATATAACTAAAGCTTGTTCCCATGTAGGCCGGCACGCCGGTGATTGCAGTGTATACGATGGTGCCAATGCCGGAGGTAAACAGTGCCATGGCTGGATCCAGGTGCATCAGCACAGGCCCGACAATATTGGCGCCGCTGGCAGTCAGCAGGTGTTGGAATGCCTGCCACAAAGACCGCCAGAATCCCATGGTTTCTTCTGGCATTACCTCAACTGTTTTTGACGTGTTTTGTCCCCAAAACCGTTTCAGATACGCAAACATAAAGCTCCTCCTCAAATTATATGGTTCTTGCAGGTTGAATAGGACTGTCTGGACATTTCCGCGCCGGGCGGGGTTTCCTCGGGCAAATGGCCGGTGACCTTGGGGTTGGCTTATGCTATTGCGGACGTTCTTCCTCCTTTGAATATGGGATAACTTTCTATCCTAAAATTAGTGAAGAACCGCATTATGAGAGTGTGCGGCGAAGTCGCACACTCTCATAATGCGACCTCCTCCTGATTTTTCGGATAGACACTAAAGTTTATTGTCCATCTGCAGATAAAAAAAGGAGAGCCGTAAAAAGCGGCTCTCCTAAAAAACATTACCACTGGGCCCGATCGCCCATATGGTTCTGTGGATCCTAGAGTGAAGCTGTGTAGACATTGGGGCTAATTTTACACATGGGTAAAAATCTGTCAAGGTATTCCGATAAGTCCAGGTCTTCCACAAAGTAGGGGTCACATCCAAGAACGAAAATGTCTTTTTTCAAAGTTGCCGTGCTGTCATGGCTTTCTAAAAAAGTTCATCAGGATGGAAATATCACCGTGTAGAAAGGAGCTGCACGAAGTTTTCTTCAGGTTTTCTCGTCTACATATAAAGCCGGTGCATATGGCACGCTTTCCTGGCCCTGGTGTTCAAATTCTCAGGATTTTTCCTCCCCACATGACAAAACTAAATGACAAAACTAAATCCATACAATAAGCGTAGAATTAGTTATAATGGATATGATTAGTATTACAGCGCAATGTCAGACAACTTCGTAAGGTTTGGCACCAGACAATCCGGGTAGCCTGAAAATAGAAAGACATGGTATCTTTCTCCAATCACAGCCAAGTGAAAAGGAGAAAATACCATGTCGAACGAAATTGTAACCCAAACCTGTCCTGCGCCAGAGTGCAATTTGACAGATCAAGATATTCACAATTTTGTGGATGAAATGACGGAATACGTAGAGATGTTCAAACCCGCTTTTCGGCGGCCGGAGCAGTTGGAATGGAGCCAGAGATATTTGCAAGGATTGCTGGGTAATGAAACGCGCAAGAACGTTGAGCGGATGGCGCTTGAGCTGGGGGAGAATGTCCGCAGCATGCAGCATTTTGTTGGACAAAGTCCGTGGGAAGGGGAACGGGTGGTTGCCATCCACCAACGGTTGGTGGGGGAGAGTCTGGGGGAGGCAGATGGAGTAGCGCTGATCGACGAATCGAGTGTGGTCAAGCAAGGGGAAAACTCGGTTGGGGTGGGAGCACAATACTGTGGTTCGGTGGGTAAAACCGCGAATGGACAGGTGGGGGTTCATCTGGGCTATGCCAGTCGCAAAGGGTATAGCCTGATCGATGAGCAATTGTTCGTGCTGGAAGAATGGTTTGATGAAGCGCATGCGGAAAAACGCCGGCGATGTGGTCTGCCGGAAGATCTGGTGTACCAGACCAAGCCAGAAATCGGTTTGAAATTGCTGCAAGCCGCGGTAAAACGAGGCGATTTGCCCTTTTTCTGGGTGGCAGCGGATGAATTGTACGGGGATTCGCCTACTTTTCGGGACGGAGTCGCAGAAATGGGCAAATGCTATTTCACCGAGATCAAATGCAATACCCCAGTCTGGAGTGTTCGACCCGCAGTGCATGTCCCTGCCTGGAGGGGCCATGGTCGTCATCCAACACAACTGCGTCTGTTCCATCCAGGCGATCGCCCGACCCAGGTGAACCAATTGGCAGCAGGCATCCCGAAAACAGGCTGGACCCGCGCCATCGTCAAAGAAGGCAGTAAGGGACCGATCATTTGCGACTTCGCTTTCCTGCGCTTGACCGAGTCGCGTGGAAACTTGCCGGGTCCGGAAGTTTGGCTGATCATCCGTCGCAATGTGCTGGATCCTGCGGTCATCAAGTATTACTTCAGCAATGCTCCTGCCAGCACGCCCGTGATCGAGTTTGTCCGCATCAGCGGGATGAGATGGCCGATCGAAACCATTTTTAAAGAATTTAAAGGCGAAGTTGGCCTGGATCATTATGAGATGCGTAGTTGGTTGGGATGGCATCACCATATGCTGTTGGTCTCTCTGGCTCATCACTTCCTGGTTCGTTTGAGGATCCGTTTTCAAGAACAAGCTCCGGCTTTGACCATTTATCAAGTTCGCATTCTGCTTGCCAGTGTATTGCCCAAACCGATCTTCGACGGTCCGGCTGCTATACACCGGGTACAGTACTACCAGAAGCGCAATTATGTTGCTTATGTCTCGCATCGCAAGTCAAAATTGGCTCAACTTGCTACCTTGCCAGCCAACATTGCGCTGTAATATTAGGTTTTGGGGTAAAAAGGAGCGGGCAGGCGAGCATGGTCAGCCTAAAACCGTCCTTTCTCCTACTAAGGTACCCCAATAATCTGCAAAATGTCAGTACGTTTACCATGAAAATATGGTATGCTATTAATAAGGTTATGCGCTATTATATAAAGAAGGGAACTTTTTCAGGCTATTATTCGTCTGAACTCTATTCGCAGGCCCAGGCTATGCGTATACTCGCGTAAATCTGTGCCACTCGTCTATCATAAGGAGGTTGAGATGTCCCTAAAAAGAGTTTTCTTTCCAGTTGCTTTGGCATTAACGCTGCTACTGCAATTTGTCCCGGGAACAATGTTCGCCCCACGCCCGGTGGCAGCCCAAGCATGTGATTCGGCACTGTTTGTGGCCGATGTAACCATTCCAGATGGAACCGTTGTAGCTCCAGGTTCAACATTCGTCAAAACATGGCGATTGGAGAATAATGGTTCCTGCACATGGACCACCTCCTTCTCGGCGGTGTTCACCAGTGGCGATCAATTAGGCGCCCCCGCGGTGGTCAACATGCCGACGAGCGTAGCCCCGGGTGCGACCGTGGATCTCTCGGTCAATTTGACCGCCCCATCCTCTTCAGGGCATTACCGTGGGAACTGGAAACTTCGCGATGGTTCAGGCAATATTTTTGGTGTTGGCACCTACGCCAATTCCATCTTTTGGGTGGATGTTTATGTCAGCGGCACGTACACTACTTCCACCAGCTATGATTTTATGACCAATGCCTGCTCAGCGGCCTGGTCAAGTGGGGCAGGCGCACTGCCCTGCCCTGGAACGGATGGGGATACCCGGGGTTTTGCTCTCCCTGTCAGCTCCCCGCAACTGGAGAATGGCACGGTTGACTCGAATCCCGGCGTGGTAGTGAACCCGCAGCAAGTGACCGGCGGATATATCCAGGGAGTTTACCCGGCTTACACGGTTCAGTCTGGCGATCACTTCCAGGGAATCATCAACTGCACCTTTAATTCCCCCAGTTGTTATGTTAATTTCCGGTTGATGTACCAGATCGGTTCCGGTCCGGTGCAGACCTTCTGGTCATTCAATGAGCGTTACGATGGTCTGTACTACCGCTTTAACCTGGACCTGAGCTCCCTGGCCGGACAGAGCGTTAACTTTATCCTGTATACCGCAGATGTCAGCGGGCACGGTACGCCCTCCGGTGACCGCGCAGAGTGGGTGGAAACGAGGATCGCCGGCAACTCAGGGACCCCTACCCCCATCCCGCCAAGTAGCACTTGCAATTTGGGTTATTTTGTGACGGATGTGACCATCCCCGACGGGACAGTACTGGCCCCCGGCACGCCCTTTACCAAGACCTGGGAGATCAGGAACAACGGCTCATGCACCTGGACGACCAGCTATGCCCTGGTGTATGTTTTTGGAAACCCATTGGGTGCATCTTCACCGCTCTATTTACCAGCCTCGGTAGCTCCCGGAGCAACCGCAGATTTCTCGGTTAATATGGTTGCGCCAAGCGTCGCCGGTCATTACCGCAGCTACTGGCGCTTCCAGGATGCATCGGCCAATCAGTTCGGCGTGGGAAGCGGCATGATCACTTTCTTCGCAGATATCTACGTCTCGAATTCAGGGCTTAATTCGAGCACGACAACCATTACCGCCCACACGCCCAACCCCTCCACATCCGGCCAGGCAGTTGCAGTGAACGTTACCGTGAGCGGGTCAGGCGCGACCCCAACTGGAACCGTGGCACTCTCTGGTGCGGATAGCAACTGCACCATGACACTTTCAGGCGGGAGCGGTAGTTGTAATGTGGTCTTCAATGTCGCAGGCAGCAGGACTCTTACTGCTGTGTACAGCGGAGATGGAAATTATGCCGGCAGTTCGAACAGCGTGAGCCATACGGTCTCCGCCACCTCGACTGCCACAACCACAACCATCACCGCCCACACGCCCAACCCATCCACACCCGGACAGGCAGTTGCAGTGAGCGTAACAGTGAGCGGATCGGGACCGACCCCAACCGGAACCGTGGCACTCTCTGGCGCGGATAGCAACTGCACCATCACGCTTTCAGGCGGGAGTGGCAGTTGTAATGTGGTCTTCAACTCGAATGGCACCAAGACCATCTCGGCTGTATATAGTGGGGATGGGTCCAACGCCACCAGTTCAACCAGCGTGAGCCATACGGTGACCACCGCCACAACTCCATCCACGACAACCATTACCGCCCATACGCCCAATCCATCCATCCCCGGGCAGGCGGTTGCAGTGACCGTTACCGTCAGCGGCTCGTCCGGAACACCGACCGGAACGGTGGCAATCACCGGCGCGGACGGCAACTGCACCATTACCCTTACTGCCGGAAGCGGCACTTGTAATGTATCCTTCAATACCGCCGGCGCCAAGACCTTGACAGCTTCATACAGCGGCAGTTCCAGCTACGCGGGCAGTTCGACAACCGCCAGCCATACCGTGAACAAGGGCCCCACAGCGACCGTCATCACGACCAACACGCCCAATCCAGCCACCACCGGGCAGGCAATTACCGTGAACGTTACCGTCACCGGGGCCGGGCTAACCCCGACCGGAACGGTGTCAATCTCTGGTGCAGACACGAATTGCAACATTACACTCTCAGCCGGTAGCGGCAGTTGCAGTCCGGTTATTTTCAATACACCTGGCGCCAAGACCATTACGGCTACCTATAACGGTGATGGGAACTATGCGGTCAGTTCGGGTACCGCGAGCGAGACAGTCATTCCCGCAAAATTAGTTCCGACAGTTACCATCACCGGCGACGTACCCGATCCTTCCACTCCTGGACAATCAGTAGTGGTGGGCGTCATGGTGTCAAGCACGGGCGTCACCCCGACCGGAACGGTGGCGATCACCGGCGCGGATACCAACTGCACAATCACCCTTGCGGGTGGCAGTGGCAGTTGTAATATAGTGTTCAACAACACTGGCGCCAAGACCATTAAGGCCAGCTACAGCGGCGATGCAAACTACACGACCGGTTCGGATTCTGAAAGCCACACCGTGACCCCGGGTTCTTCCACTACCACGATCACAGCCGAAGCACCCGATCCATCCACTCCTGGCCAATCAGTTACAGTGAGCGTTCATGTAGCCGGTGCAGGTGATACACCGACCGGCACGGTGGCCATCACCGGCGCGGATATTAATTGCACCGTTACACTATCCGGTGGCAGCGGCAGTTGCAACGTGGTCTTCAATACCCATACCAGTAGCCCCTATACCATTACGGCTACTTATAGCGGTGACATGAACTATGCGACCAGTACAGCCAATACCACCCATACTGTCGACAAGGGATCCACTGTTACTACCATCATGAGTGCCAACCCCAATCCTTCTGCAGTTGGTGAAACGGTAGTGGTAACCGTTACCGTAACCGGTGCGGGCGCCACTCCAACCGGCACTGTTTCCGTCACTGCCGTAGGCGGCGGCTCACCCAACTGCCCCATCGCGATCGTAGGTGGAACCGGTAGTTGTAATTTGATCTTCACCAGCACCGGCAGCGCAACCATCACGGCTAATTACACCCCAGGCGATTCGAACTATAATCCCAGCGTGACAACGACGAGCCATGCCATAAATTGATGTAGAGGTTTCAACCTGAGGATGAGACCAAAGCGGTCTCATCCTCAGCCAGCCGGGCGAAATATCGCCCCGGCCCGGAATAAATAACAAACCGGACTGCACTGAATTCGCGCAGTCCGGTTTGCCGTTAAGCTATGGAGGAACTCTTAAAACTTCTCTTCTTTATGCCCATGCGCAATGATCTTGATGGGAGTGCCCAGGAAACCATACGTTTCCCGGAATTGATTTTCCAGGTAGCGCATATAAGAGAAATGGAACAATTTCTCATCGTTGACGTGCAGAACAAAAGTCGGCGGATCCACCCTGACCTGGGAACCATAATAGATTTTCAACTGGTGCCCGGCATGGGATGGCGCGGGATGCTTATCCTGGGCATCCCGCAAAACCCGGTTCAACATGGCGGTGGTAATGCGGGCCAGGCGTTCCTCCTGAACACGTAAGGCCATTGGCAGCACCTGGTCCACGCGCTGGCCGGTTTTGGCCGAGATGAAGATCAGGGGTACATAATCCATGAAATTGAGTTCCTGTCGGACGTGTTGGGTGTACTGATCCATCGTAAAAGAGTCTTTTTCGATGGCATCCCATTTATTGACCAATACCACCGTGCTCTTCCAGGCATCCAGTATAAAACCGGCGATATGGGTATCCTGGGAGGTAATCCCGGCTTCCGCATCCACGATCAGCAGGGCCACATCGGCCCGTTCGATGGCCTTGAAGGAACGCAGCACGCTGAACTTTTCGACACCCTGCTCGATCTTGCCGCGCCGCCGGATCCCGGCCGTGTCTATCAAGGTGACCGGCAATCCATTCACATCAATGCGGGTATCGACCGCGTCACGCGTGGTGCCGGGAATCGGGCTGACGATGGCTCGTTCCTGGCCGACCAGCTTATTGAGCAGGGAGGATTTCCCGGCATTGGGCTTGCCGACGATGGCGATCTTGACCGAATCGTCTTCCTCGGCTTCCACCTTGGCCGGGAACGAGGCTACCACTGCATCCAGCAGATCGCCGGTGCCGGTGCCGTGAATGGCAGAGACAGGATAAGGGTCACCCAGACCCAATTCAAAGAATTCCGCCGCATTGGCCCGCAATTTTTCGTTCTCGCATTTGTTTACCACCACAAATATGGGCGGCCAGCGCTGGTCATCCTCCCCTTTCTTTTGATAGCGCCGCAAGATCCCGGCCACCTCCCGGTCAGGCGGGGTGATGCCCACGCTACCATCCGTGATAAAAAGGACTGCATCGGCCTCATTGACAGCCATTAAGGCCTGCTCGCGGATTTCCTCGATGAAATCAGCCGAGCCAACCGAGAGCGGCGTTTTGCCGCCATGGGTTGGATCAATGCCGCCCGTATCGATTATGTTGAAGATAAAATCATTCCACTCCGTCTCGGCCACCAGGCGGTCACGCGTGGTTCCAGGCACATCATCCACGATAGCCAGGCGTTCTCCGGCCAGGCGGTTAAAGAGCGTACTTTTCCCTACATTGGGACGTCCTACTAATGCTACAACTGGTTTAGGCATGTAAATCCAAATCTTTCTTTTCTTAAAAAGGCAAGGTTATTTGGTCGGCGTGGCAGCCGGGGTGGTCGTGAGCGTGGGCAAAGGCGGGGTGGGTGTCCCCTTGGCGATGGTCACTTCCACCGTTCCGGGTAGAATGGACTGGACGGTCACCCCCAGGTCCGCAACCAACACATCCGGGATCAACTGGTAGGTACCCACCGCCAGGCCGGTCAGATCCACCCGTACGTGGACATCGTCAGGCTGGAGGGCGTTCAGCACCGGCAAGGGGCCAGCCAGGATCACATCCACAGTGGCCGGTGAAATAACGGCGTTCAGATTGGGCTCCAAACCGATCACTTCCACCTGCCGGAAAGCCACCGGGCGGCTATCTTCAATCGGGACAACTTCGATCTGTACAGAGACAGCCTGGTCGCCGATCAATAAGACGCCATTCGGCAGATTAAGGGATAATTGCGTATTGATATTATTGGACGCACCTGAAATGTCAAGCGTGGAAGTCTCCAGGTAACCCGGCAGGCTCTCGATCAACGGGATATTTTCCGAATACACTGTGACGGTAAGTGGTGCAGCTGTTATATTATTGAGTCGGTAGCCACTGGCAAGTTTGCCGGTTATCATCACTTTTACCGCCAGATCACGATAACCACCCTGCTGGGCGATCGGCAGACTGACATGAACACTACCGGGTTGAACGGTAATGCCCGTCACTTCTATGCCGTTCTCTGTTACGGCACTGATGGGAAGAGTTACATCAATATTTTGGCGTGAATTGGTCATGTCCAGAGCTGCGCGGATATGCTTAACCTGAGCCACAAATGATTGCGGACCCGAGACGGCCACCTCCGCCGGATCTAAAACAACATCCCCGGCTTTATAGCCGACGGCAGGTTGGCCGGTAAAGCTCAATTCCACTGGCAGGGTCTTAGTCACCAGCTGTTCGAGACCCAGCTCAAATTTCGCGGGGGTGACCGAGATGATACGGATCGGCTGGGTGGCTATCTGTACCTGCACTACCACCGTGTGAGTACCAGCTTTTATACCGGTCAGGTCAACAATGGCATGAATTGGTACTTCGCCAGAGGTCAAAGTTTGCCAGATTGATTGCGGGGCTCGCAGGGTCACTTGTACCTGCCGTGTGACGGTTCCGATCATGACGAGGCTGGGATCCTGGCCGATGAATTCAATTGGGATGGGACTGGGATAAGTCAGGGTCTCATCAGGATTCGCGGCAGTGACAGCCGTCACCCAGACGACCAGAGCCAGGGCGAATGCCAGTAAAAAGGTGCGCAGATTGGTTGCTAACCAGCGAAGCATATCACTCCTCCTTATGGGGAAAAAGGTAAGGAAAATGCCGCTGGAAGAAATTTTCCTTGGGGGCTTTGTCTGGATTATAAAAGGCCACAAGGATGTTTTCGAGCCGCTCGACATCCAGGCGGCGGATGATCCGCCCGGCGTGTGCAATCGAGATGGCGCCTGTCTCCTCGGAGACAACCACTGCAATAGAATCCGACACTTCGGAGATGCCGACCGCGGCGCGATGGCGCAGCCCCATCTGCCTTTCGGGGGAGCGCGCCAGAATGCCGCTGGAGGATAACGGCATCACACAGGCTGCCGCGTAAATCTTGTTGTCAGAAATGATCACCGCGCCATCATGCAGAGGTGTATTGGGATAAAAAATTTGCAACAACAGCTCAGGAGTTACTTCGGCCTGGATCAGAACGCCGGTGCGGATATATTCATCCAGGTGGTCGAAACGTTCCAGAATGATCAGGGCGCCATGCTGGCGGGCCGACAGGCGGGCGGAGGCTGCAACCACTGCCTGGATGGTTTGCTGGATCTCCTGGTTGCCATTTTTATTGGATACGCGGAAGAATGTACCGGCCCGGCCGATTCTCTCGAGGGCGCGCCGAAGCTCGGGAGCAAAAATCACCGGAATGGCCACCACCATTGCGGGCAACACCGTTCGGATGAGCCAGGAAAGCGCCGGCAGGTTAACCAGGCTGGTCAGCAGGGCCACCAGGACCAGGATCACGATGATGCCTCGCAGGAGTACCATGGCCTGCGTATCCCGGACGAGATAGAGAATGCCAAAGAAGATCAATGTAACCAGCAGGATATCAATGATACCCAGCCAGTTAAGGCGTTGAAAGATGAAAAGAATGTTGTTTAAGAAATCTGTCACAGCAATGGTTTAAATGGTCCCGAAAATTCAGTCATTCGCATTTTGATTGCAGGCATTCAAAATGCGCTACTACTATAATTTTCGGTTGGAACCTAAAGCTTCAGGCGAACGGGAGGCGGAGCTCCGGAGCGTGATAGCTACCGTCGCCGCAAAACCCGTTTGCCCGGCTAAATTGGACGCAGAACGCGGTCCTGACGGAGTTGCTTGAAAAGCATGATGGTATTGGGCGGCTGCGATTCGATGGCAGCATCCCGCCAGGCCTGCACACCCAGAGTCTGCGGCGTGCGGCGGGCATACCCCAATCCTTGCCAGATCAATTCCTGCCCAACCACTTGCGGTGGCAGAAAAAACAAGGAAGCCTCACATTGCAGGTCCTGCGAAGCGCGTTCGACTTCGGTAACCAGGATCTTCAAAGCCCGCTCGAAGGGGATGCCGGCTTCAATATATAGGTCGGTGGTACGGGCAACCAGGTTTTCCACCTGCCAGCCCACCAGCCCGACCAATTGTTTATCTGACATGAGTAAAAGGAAGGCCTTTTCGCCAAACGCAGCCATGATATCATTCTGGGTCTGGGGACGGGTACCCTTGGCGAGACGCGTGATCAAAGCCGCGATATTGGCCGAATCGTGCGGACGTCCGCGCTGCACCGATAACTCGCCATCGGTGGCTTTGCGCATGACCACCGGGCTGGTGTCGGTAACCGGCGAGATAATTTTCCAGGCCGCCACAACCTGTTTCCATGTATCCTCGAACGAACCGCTGTTTTGAATGATCACCTTGGCGGCGGCGGTTTTTATTTCCTGGGCGGCCTGTGCATGGATCCTCTGCAGGGCATCCTTTTCGCTCATTTTCCGCTTCTGGACCAGGCGGGTTTTCTGCACAGATTCCGGGGCGACCGCCACCCAGATCGAATCACAACCGGCTGCCAGCTTTCCTTCGAGTAATTTGATGGCCTCCAATACTATGACATGCTGGCCGGCGCGTTTGATCATAATGTCCACAGCTTGTTCCACCAACGGATGGACAATTGCTTCCAACTGCTGGAGAGCCTCCGGATCATTAAAGACCAGGCGTCCGAGTTTGGCACGGTCGATCTCACCATCAGCACCCACGATCCATTTGCCAAAAGTATCGATCACCTTTTGATATCCAGGCGCCCCTTTGGCGATGGCGCGGTGCGAAAGAGCGTCTGCGTCGATGCTATAGGCCCCAAGATGTTCGAGCATCTTGCGGACAACGCTTTTTCCCGTGGCGATGTTGCCGGTTAAACCAATCACATATTTGCCAGGCCAGTTGCTCACGGTCTCTCCTTACAGGGTTTGGAATGGTAGCAATTATTTCCATCTCAAGGCACTAGTGAGAGAGTGGGGGCGTGCGGGCGGCTGCATATCCTTCGGGTATGCTTCGCGACCGCCCGCACTCCCCCTTCCTCTCAATGCATAATGAGATGAGCAAGCTATTATTCATTTTACTGCCAATTTTGTGAATCTGTAAACCAGCTTGGAGGATGTTTTGACGGCTTTCAACCATTCTGAAAGCCAACTCATCCCAAATATCTGACTCCCACCCCTCCTGTAAAAGGGACAGGGTATGCGGCGGGAAAAATAAGATCTTGGGGGATGGCCGGCAGGCTTTGTCTGCCGGCCATGCCTCAACCCCTTTCTTCGTTAATGCCCCGGTATGGCAGTTCAGGCGAATTGGCTGCAGCAGGAAATAGAAAAGAGAAGTCCGGTGGGTTGGACCGGACTTCTGCATTTGCCTTTAGGGTGTGGCGGTCGGGGTCTGGGTGGCAGTCACCGCTTTGGTGGGAACGGGAGTGACCAGATCTATCGGCACCACGATCAGCTCGCCCTGGTAGAGCACGGTATTGGCTCCGTCTGTTTTCATGATCGACTGGTTGGCGGCCACAATACCGGCAACGGTGGAATTCATTTTGTTCGCGATTCCGGCCAAACTATCACCCGGCAGAACCTGGTAGGTAATGCGCGATCCAGGGAACAGGCCGGTGGGAAGCGGGGTGGATGTGGGTAGTTTCATGCCCGGGTTCGGGATGACGATGGTTTGCCCGACCGTAATGAAACCCGTGGCCGGATCAATGCCGGTAGTAGTGCCGGTGGTGGCATCTTTGACCAGCGGGTTAAGCAGGTAGATCAGGATCAAGCCATTGTCGCCCAGGTTGTGGGTGTTGACGATTGATGTGAGTGTATCGCCTTCCTGGACCGTGTAGTTTTGCGGGCCGGAGGGAGTGCTGGTAAACGTGATCGTTGGAGAGGCAGTGACCGTCATGGTATCGGTCGGCACGGGGGTGTTGGTTACCGTTGGGGTAATGGTGGGCGTGGGGGTCTTGGTGGCGATCAGCCTGGCCAGGCCGCCCCCGTTCATGGAGGTCACCACGATAATGATTCCGATAACTACCAACAGCACCGCCACGCTGCCAAGGATCAGCGGCGTCATTTGGTTGCGGCGCTTGCGGTAAAACTCGATAGTATCGTTAACTGACATAGGTTTACCCGTCCATTTCTATAAAACAGAGATCCCGATAACACGCCTGGAGGCAGGTCAATAATCTATTCTACCTGAACTTGGATGATTCTGCGAGTGCAGAAGCCTGCGTATAGTTTTCAGAATTTACTCGTCGCGCCCATACCCCTTTGGGGCACTTTCCCCCCTGTCCCCTTCCCGAAGGGAAGGGAGAATGATGCGAAATTTGATATTGCAAGTGCTTTGCGCTCGCAATATCAAATTTCGCTACAATTTCTGCTACCCACTACCTTTTCATATGTGTCTTTAGGAACGCGCCAGTGTAGGAGCCGGGGGCATCCACGATCTGCTCGGGGGTACCCTGGGCCACCAGTTCACCACCCCGATCGCCGCCCTCGGGACCCAGGTCGATGATCCAGTCGGACACTTTGATGATTTCGAGGTTATGTTCGATGATCAGAACTGAATTGCCGGCATCCACCAGACGCTGCAGGACTTCGATCAGCTTATGCACATCGGCAGCGTGCAAACCCACCGACGGCTCATCCAGCACGTACAGGGTCCGGCCGGTGGCTCGCCGGGAAAGTTCCTTGGCGAGCTTGACGCGCTGGGCTTCACCGCCCGAAAGGGTGTTGCCGGGCTGGCCGATCTTGACATAGCCCAGACCAACTTCCTGGAGCAGCTTGAGCTTGTTCATCATATGCGGGAAGGCCGAGAACTTCTCGAGCGCCGCGTCGACGGTCATATCCAGCACGTCCGCGATGCTATGGCCCTTGAAGTGCACCTGTAGGGTTTCGCGGTTGAAACGGGTGCCGTGACAGACATCGCAGGGCACGTAAATATCCGGCAGGAACTGCATTTCGATGCGCAGCTCGCCCTGGCCCTGGCAGGCCTCGCAGCGTCCGCCGTGCACGTTGAAGGAGAAACGGCCAGGCTTGTAGCCGCGCACTTTGCTTTCGGGCAGTTCGGCAAACAGCCGGCGGATCTCTTCGAACAGGCTGGTGTAGGTGGCCGGGTTGGAACGTGGCGTGCGCCCGATGGGAGACTGGTCGATGTTGACGATCTTGTCGAGGTGTTCCAGACCGTCAATGCGTTCATGCTCGCCCGCCTGGGTATCCGCGCCGTTCAACCTGGCGGCCAGGGCATTGTAGAGCACGTCGCTCATCAGGGAGGATTTGCCCGACCCGGATACGCCGGTGATGCAGACGAACATGCCGAGCGGGATGGCGACGGTAATATCTTTCAGATTGTTGGCACACGCGCCGACAATGGTGAGGACTTTGCCGTTGCCCAGGCGGCGGTTTTTGGGGATCGGGATATGCTTGCGGCCGGAGAGATATGCGCCGGTGAGCGATTTGGGGTGGGCAATGATCTGTTCGGGAGTGCCCTCAGCGATGATCTTGCCACCATGTTCACCCGCCCCGGGGCCCAGGTCGATCACCCAGTCAGCGGAGCGGATGGTATCGTCGTCGTGCTCCACCACCAGGACGGTATTGCCGATATCGCGCAAGCCTTTCAGCGTGGTAAGCAGGCGGTCGTTATCGCGCGGGTGCAGCCCGATGGAGGGCTCATCCAATACGTACAGCACCCCCACGAGGCGGGAACCGACCTGGGTGGCCAGGCGGATGCGCTGGGCTTCGCCACCCGAAAGGGAGCCGGCCGAGCGGGCCAGGGTAAGATACTCGAGGCCGACATTCACAAGGAAACCCAGGCGGCTGACGATCTCCTTCAGGATGCGGTCGGAGATGGCACGCTGGCGGGCAGTCAGGGCGCTATGCAGCCCGGCCAGTTGAGTGGCCCAAGCCAGCGAGTGTAGCACCGGCCATTCGGTGATCTGGAGGATGTTGGCGCCATCCACCGTGACCGCCAGCGCTTCGGGGCGCAGGCGCTTGCCACCGCAGGTGGGGCAGGGCCGGTCGCTCATGTATTCTGAAATCTTCTCGCGGATATATTCAGAGTTGGTCTCGCGATAGCGGCGCTCCAGGTTGCCGATGACGCCTTCGAAGGCGGTGTCAAAGGTGGCCTGGCGGCCATCCTTATTGTGGTAATGCAGGCGCACTTTTTCGCCCTTGGTGCCATGCAGGATCAGCTCACGCTCTTCGGCGGTCAAATCCTTGAAAGGCGTGTTCATATCGATATGATAATGCTGCGCCATGGCTTCGAGCATCTGCCAGTAATAGCCGGGGTTGCCATCCTCCTTGACGTTATTCCATTCCATGGCGATCAGCGCGCCGTCGCAGAGGGATTTCTCGGGGTCGATGACGCGGTCGGGGTCGATCTCGAGCTTGTTGCCGAGGCCCTGGCAATCGGGGCAGGCTCCGTGCGGAGTGTTGAAGGAAAAGGTGCGTGGCTCGATCTCTGGGATGCTGATGCCATGCTCGGGGCAAGCCAAATGCTCAGAGAAATGCAAGTCGGTCCCCTCACCCCTGGCCCCTCCACCCTGACGGGTATGCTCCGCGACCCCGACAGGGGAATCGGATGAAGGAACTATTGCGACAGTCAGGTAACCGTCTCCAAATTTGAGGGCGGTTTCGACCAAATCGGTCAGGCGGGTCTGGTTGGCTTTCTGTTCCTCTTCCGTTCCGCCCGGGGAGATGACCAGGCGGTCGACCACAGCCTCGATTGTGTGAATCTTATAGCGGTCCAGGCTGATCTCGTCTTCCAGGTTGAAGACCGTGCCATCCACACGCGCACGCGCGAAACCGGCCTTGCGGATCTCTTCGAAAACGGCCTGGTAGGTGCCTTTGCGGCCGCGTACCACCGGCGAGAGCACCAGGATGCGGGTGGACTCGGGTAGACCTTGCACGGCATCCACGATCTCCTGGGCGGACTGCTTGACCACCTCCCGCCCACAAATCGGGCAGTGCGGGATGCCGACGCGAGCGTAGAGCAGGCGCAGGTAATCGTAAATTTCGGTGACGGTGCCGACGGTGGAACGCGGGTTGTGTGAGGTGCCCTTCTGGTCGATCGAAACGGCCGGGGAAAGCCCTTCGATATAATCCACATCCGGCTTCTGCATCTGACCAAGGAACTGGCGCGCATAGGCCGAGAGCGACTCAACGTAGCGGCGCTGGCCCTCGGCGAAGATGGTGTCGAAGGCGAGCGATGATTTGCCGGAGCCGGAAAGCCCGGTGATGACAACCAGTTTGTCACGCGGGATCTCGACGGTAATATTCTTTAAGTTGTGTTCGCGTGCCCCCACCACGCGGATGACGTTATAGGTCATGGTTCCCTCTCTGTGAGATGGGCCGATGTACTTGTTTAGCATGCGTAAAAATGCACTATTTGTGGTGTAAATCCACTATCCTGCGCCTTTGATTCCACAGGTGGTGCCACCATAATCGGAAATTAATAGCTTCTTTGCACGAAAAGTTCCATATGTTCCGTTTTTTTTTGCTTTTGAACACTAAACACGTACGGGCTGATTATAGCACAAATGTTTTGTTAAGCAGTAAGATTTCTAAATACAAAGTACACAAAGAAAACGAAGGTTTTTTTGTGATCCCTGCTTTTTCAGGGTAGAACTGAAAATTATACCAGCCCTGTCAAGAGGGGGAAGAATAAAGTGTAAAACGTAATTTGTAAGTGGGGGCGGACCTGTGTGTCTGCCCGGGACGATGGCCGCCCGGGATTTGATGCATCCAGCACCGATTAGCCTGCCTCTCGCCGCGGACGGGCTCAGGAACCCTGCGTCCATGAGAATTGGGAGACAACGATGGATTTTTTACGATACGCTTCGCATGAGGTACCCGATCGCCTGCTTGCCATCCATGGCGATCTCGAGCCGGCAGCCCGGGCGTTCGTCCGGGATGTGGATGACCTTGATGCAGCGGCTGGCCGGGGTTGGTTCGGGGAAGAAGGCAGGCATCTGATCGGCTGCCTGGTGGATGAACTCCAGGTTCAGGCGATCGCCGGGCTCTTCCTCGGAGATGGCCAGCGGGTAGATCTTGGTCTCGACCAGGTCCTGGAAAAAGTGCGTGCCGTAGGAGGGCTCGGACGAGTAACCACCCTTTTTGCCGGCCAGCTCCACCAGGGCGCGCGCGTTGAAGATGTCGGCATAGCTGACCGGCACGCCCTGCATGGCATCCGACGAGCCCCAGCGGCCCGGACCCAGCAGGATGAAGGTGTTTTTTTCCAGTTTTTTGTTCAATTGCCCGATCCAGCGTGCCACCTCGGTGTAATCTTGCGGATTTTCAAGCCGGTGATAGGCCTGCGGGTCCACGTAGACCAGGTATTCCACCTGGCTGACCTGGCCCTCGGGCACCATGCGTGTGCAAACGAACAGCTTGTCCGCTTCCGGCAGATCCTGCGGGGCGGCCTGGAGCGGGCGGCCATCCGGACTCCAGATGGTCTGCGGGCGGCACTGCAGCAGGTGGAAGGTCAGCCCGGGTTCGCCGTTCGCGCCAGGGTTCAGCGAGACGGCAAACTCCACATCCACGGGCAAATGGTACTCTTCCGCCAGGCCGGTCAGGATGCTCTTCAGGAGAGGCACGAAGCGACTGCGCCGCAGCAGGCCGTCGAAGGTGAGCACCAACTGTTTGGGATCGATGCCTAGTCCCATGCTGGTGGGTGCATGCACGGATTCACCGTCGTCAACAGAGGCCACCCAGCGCATGGCGGGAAAATCAGAACCCAGAACGGCATCTGCCGGCAGGGTGGTAAGTTCATTCTTTTCCAGGTCGAGCAGGTCGATGGAATGCTGGGAATAATATTTGATGGCCTCGCGCGTGGCTTCGGGGCGCAGTTGCGGATGGCTGAGGTTGACCATGCGCGGATAGTCGTTGCCGATGCGTTCCACGGCGCGTGTGCCCAGGCCCATCACCAGTCGGGCGAAGCCTTCCTCACGCCGCAGACGCGGGTTCCAGACGAACGGGCTGGTGCTGTAGGCCACGCCCGAGATGGCCGGGAAGTAGTACTGGCGGTGGCGCTGGCCTTGCACTTCCTGCAACAGGATGGCCATGCGCTCATCGTAATCCAGCAGGCCCATGCGCCGGCGGTACATCAGTGCATCCGGGCTGTAGACGCTGGCATAGATGCGGCGGATGGCCAGGGTCAGGTCACGCAGGTTTTCCTTGGGGTTGCCCTGGTTGGGGCAGAAGAAACTGGAATATTTTCCGGCAAAGGAGGTGCCGAAATTGTCTTCCAGCAGGCTGGAGGAGCGCACGATCAGGGGCGTTTTGCCGACCTCCTGCAAGATACCGCGCAGCTGGTCGGCGATCTCCTCCGGGAAGCGCGAATGGGCGTAGCGCGCCTGGATGGCCGGGAACTCGGCGCGGATCTGTTCGGCCGACTTGTATTTCTGTGCCACGAATTCCACGTTGTTCATCGCCATAAAATCATAGAAGACGTTGGCACCCACGAAATAGGAACGCGGCAAAACGATCTGCTGGCAGATATCCGGAGCAGTGCTTTGCAGGATCTTATAGGCCAGCAGCATCCCGGCGGCCTTCCCGCCGATCTTGCCGGTGCCGATGCGGTGTTCCAGCACGTAATTAAAATCGGCTGTGGTGAACCACTGCCGGGCAATGTGGATGAAGGCCAACTGGTCGCTTATGGTGCTTTTGAGCAGCACGACGCGCAGTTCCTGCAAGGTGTGGTCCACGCTCAGGCGCTGGTCATCCGGCAGGGCCTCATATTTCTCGGCCTGTTTCAACACCATTTCCAGCGGCGCCAGCTCGGGGTTGAAGCGCAAACGCAACTCTGGCGAGTCGCCGTTATGGCGTTCGGCCAGCAGCCCATCAATGATGGTATGCAGGATTTCGAGCGGTAGGTTATAGGCAAAATAAAAATCGGTCAGTGTGCGCTGCACCCGGTGGAAGCGCAGATCCCATTGAGAGGCATCCTCGTTTTGCAGGGGCGCCACGATGCCTTCGCGCTGCTGGGAAAGCACAGCCTTTTCGCGCACTTCCTGTTCGAATCGCTCGGGCGTGATGATGCCGCGGCGGAAGAGCTCCTGGCGCATCTGGCGGCGGATGCGCGAGGCCAGCATGGGATACTGCGCGATCAGCAGGTAAATATCCGAAATTTTGGAGGATTTCAGGCGGTATCAGAGGCATGCTATGCTCTTGTCTGGTCGGGAAGAAATTCCAGACAATATACTACCATCCTTTTTGGGCTGCAATGGTAAGAGAATGAGTTCTTCTACAATTTTAGATTGCATATCAAATGAAGCCGCGTAATTTGGCGTCTTCCAGAATCTCGCGCGTGGCGGTGGCGCCGATGCGGGTCACCCCCATGGCACGCACCCGCAACAGATCGTCCAGGGTACGCACGCCGCCGGCGGCCTTGATCTGGACGGCGGGGGCCGCGTGGATGCGCATCAGGCGCAGGGCGTGGTCGGTGGCCCCGGCGTAGGTGTAAAAGCCATTCGGCTGTTTGACAAAGCCATAGCCGGTGGAAGTCTTCACAAAGGCCACTGCATGTTCGGAACAAATTTCGCACAAACGGATGATATGTTGATCTTCCAGGAAATCGTTTTCGAAAATTACCTTCAGGAGGGCGCCGGCGCCCACTACCGCGGTGTTGATGGCCCGGATCTCATCGGAGACATACTCCCAATCTCCGCCGAGCACCTTGCCGATGTTGACGACCATGTCAATCTCCGTGGCCCCGGCTTCAACGGCTGCTTCCGCTTCCTGCAGTTTGATGGCGCTGGTGCTGTTGCCGTGCGGAAAGGCAATCACGGCACAGACGGCCACATCCGAACCGGCCAGGATGCTTTTGGCCAGGCTGATGGAATAGGGCTTGATACAGGCACTGGCCACATCGTACTTGAGCGCCAGTTCGCAACCGGAGGCGATGATCTGGTCGGTCATGGTGGGATGCAGCAGGGAGTGGTCGATCATTTTCGCAAGGGATTTGAGGGTGATGGTGTTTTCCATAAAAGGTTTCCTAAGCTGGATGAGTTGGAAATAATAAGATTTCACTACAATCCCGCAGAAGAGCAGCGCGGGACAGAAGGACACAACGGAACGCGAAGGGTTTTATTATTCTTAGAGTCCCTTCGTGCACTTCGCGGTGAAAAGCCTTTGAAAGAAATAACATTTGAAAGTACCTACAAGGTGGTCTCGCCGTGGGTGAGAACGTAGAAACTGCGGCTCTGGTCATAGACGAAATCGGTGACCAGATAGCCGGCATCAAAGGCTTCCTCGAAGATGGCCCGGGTATAAAATCGCCAGGCCTGTGCAAGAGGCAAATCCGCCGCCTTGAGCGCCAGGAAATCGGATGGGATTTCGATCAGCAGGAGAGTTCCCGCCAACTCTGGGTGCGCCTGCGGAGGTTGGATGCCAGCCGGCGATGGTCCAAGGAGCGCTTCCAGCAGGGTTGCTTCGGCCATGCGGAAGTGCTGGAGCGTCAGCGAAGGGCGGGATCGGCGGCTGAGGCGGCGCCAGACGCGGGTCGTATTGATCCACCAATCCACCTGAAAGCGGTCGGATGGCAGACCGGAGTTCAGGCCATCGTTCATCTTGCCATATTCGGATCGCAGGTAAGTGCTGCAGACTGCGCCCAGGCGGGCAATATTGAGATGCGCGTTCCGGCTGAGCAAAGGGTCGTAGGTCCAGGTGATCCGGTCGATGCCCTGTTTGCGGACCATTTGCCACTGGGCGCGCTTGAGCGCAAAACCGATGCCTTTGGATGTCCAATCCGGATGCACCGCCAGGATGTGTGAATGGTGCTTGAGGCGCGGCCCGTCCGGAGTGGGATAGGTGCCGGGGAAACCGAAGGTTACGCCGATCAGGTCAGTTCCCACGGTTGCCCCAATTGCCAGGCCGCCGTTATGGACCATTGCCAGGAGTATATCTTTCGGCACGATCTCGATATCGGGGGCAGCCCAGACCAGCCGTTGCAACTGCTCCACGGCGGTCATTTCTTCGGGTGTCTCGAGGATGTGCAGGATCCACTCATTCATGATGGGGCAACAAGTCACGTAACATTTGCCGGGTCCAGTGGCCGCCGCGCAGGTAATCCAGGCGGGAGCCAAAGCGGGCCGGCATTAATCCGAATATGCGCGGGATGGTATTGACCGGGCAGGTGCGATTGACCGCCAGGTAGTCCATCCAGAAGATCGAGGCAGGGAAATGCGGAAAGAGAAATTCCATCAGGATGGTCAGAGCGCGCATCGACTGGGTGGGCCAATTGACCAGCACACGTGGCTGGCGGGTGATCTCCATCACCACACCGACCACCTGGCGCAAACTGAGCGTTTCTGTCCCGCCGACTTCATAGGTGAGGTTGACCGTTTCGGGGTTATCCAGTGCCCAGATGAGACAGGTGACCACATCTTCCACCCAGAGCGGCTGGACAAGGGTCTCGCCTTTCGATGGCAGAGGCATGAAACCAGGAGCCGCAGCCAGTAATTTGGCCAGGCCGGTGGTGAATTCATCACCCGGCCCAAACAGGATGGAACCACGCAGGATGGTATAAGGAACCCCGGACTTGCGGATATATTCCTCGGCGATGCCCTTGGCCTTGAGCACAGGGAAGCCGGCTGCCCGGTCAGCGCCCAGGTGGCTCAAATAGAACAGCCGGCCCACACGCGCATCCGCGGCAGCTTCACACATATTGCGGGTGCCGTCAATATCGACCGCCTGTAAATTGGCGCGGCCGCCCTCCCCTTCGCCCCCGACCAGGTGGTAGACCGCCTCCACGTCCTTCATGGCTGCCCGCAGACCGCGCACATCGTTCAGGCTGGAGACGGCCACTTCCACTGGCACGCCAATGGGCAGGCGCGGTGTGCGTGGCGAAGGCCGCAATAAAATGCGGACCTGGTGGCCGGATTCGACCAGTTGACGGGTGAGGGACCGCCCGATGAAGCCGGTCCCGCCGGTAAGCAGAATCATTAAGGTTAATTATAACTGCTTACGAACCGGTCATAAAAAATGGGCAGGTTGAGGGCAAGAGGCGCCGGATGGCAACTCTCTAAAGACTTAAATTCTCCATTCGCGACAGGTAATCCACTTGAGCTTTATCTTCCAGAGTTGTACAATGAAATCGGAATAGCATGCTGCGAAAATACATTATCCTGAGTTTATTGACTCTGGGCATGGTATTACAAACCTCGCCGGTGCCATTGCGCGCGTTGGAATTGGGACCGGCCGGTCTTGCCCCGATGGCCCTTCCAGCCGGGAACATTGCCATCCAGCCGGTTGTCCGGGCCGACTTCAACCGGGATGGATCCCCGGAAAGCCTGCTGCTGACTGGCGGCCACCTGAGTATTCTATCGCGTGGCCGATCTGTCTGGCAAAGCCCGGCCGCCTGGACGGTCATTCAGGCCGCCATTACCGACCTCAACCATGATGGCGCACCGGAGGCCACCTTGCTGGTCTGGCGGCTCTTCCGTCCCTGGCCGGTCGACCAGTGGTTGCCTTATGGAGGCCGCATCGCTGATTTTCATGATGCCGCAGGCTACTCCTGTCAGATTATCCTGATCGGTTGGCGTGGCAGCGAGTATGGCGAATTGTGGGCCGGCTCCCCGATGGCGGAACCGGTGCGCTCTTTTGCCGTGGTAGGATTAAGTGCCGGCAGACATCAGGAGTTGGTTACGCTCGAAGGCAGGTACTCGGATGCCCGCTCTGCGCCAGGACGTGCAATTAAGGTATGGAATTGGAACGGATTCGGGTTTACCGTCGTCTCTACTTCACAAGGGACATTTGACAAAATGGCCCTCGTCCAGGCCAGGGATGGCCATAATTTGATACTTGTTCCTTGAGGAGGAAATATGAAAACGACTTTTCGCAAGGTACTTTGGATATTCCTGGTACTGGTGATGGTGCAGGCGGCCTGCAGCAGCGGGCTGCCCAATCTGTCCGGTACCGCTTCACCGGTAACTACTCCCACCACATCGGCTGCGCTAGCTACCCCGGCAGCCAGCCCCACCCAGGTTTTACCGCCGCCGGCCGGAGTTTATCCGCCGCCTTTTGCCAGTTATAGCGAGGCGGCTGTCAGCCTGCCGCAGACCTTCCAGGGCGGGGGCTACAGCCTACCGCTGGATTTGAATCAGGTGCAGGGGCTTGACCAGGTCACCTTGAGCGATGCGCAGCGCGCCTTGCTGGTACAGAATGGCTTTGCCGTGGCTGCGCCCGTGCCGGGGCAATACCGCGAGTTCTACCAGATATATGAACAGAACCGCTATGAGACGGTACCGCTCTTCATCACCACCGACTCGGTTTACCACGTTTATCACCTGATTTTCGACAAAATGCTGCGTGACCTGGAAACCGGCTACTTCATCACCGATCTAAAGTCCCTCACCACCAGTATGCTGGCTGCCACCACGGCCCAGTACCAGTCGCTGAAAACCACTTCGCTGGGAGATCCCGCCCTGCGCAACGCGGCCTATTTTGAGGTAGCCGACCGGCTGCTGGGCCTCTCGGACCCAGCCCCGACCGAGGCGGATACCATGGCAAACGCCGAGCTGGCCCTGATCAACGACGCTAATACCCAGACTTTTTCGCCGATCTGGGATCGCCCCGACCTGCCGCAGGATATGCGCCTGATCGAAGATTACACCCAGTACATCCCACGCGGCCATTACACACTCAGTGAAGATCTGAAGATGTATTTCAAGGCAATGATGTGGTACGGGCGCCTGACCTTTCGCCAGACGGATGATTTTGAAACCCGCCGGGCCTTGCTTTTGGTGCAGGCGATGCGCTCGGCCACGGCCTCTGGCGGGGCTTCAGCCGTCAGCCTGTGGGAAAATATCTACGAGCCGACTGTCTTCATCGTCGGTAAATCGGATGACCTGGGATATATCGAATATGGCGCTCTTTCAGACCAGGTCTTCGGTAAGAATCCCGATCCAAGCAAGTTTGCTGACCCAAGCCTGTTTGCCAGTTTCCAGCAGGCCGCCAAAACCCTCCCGCCGCCGCAGATCAACTCGATGTGGGTCTGGATCGAGCAGGATAAGTCGTTGGTTACCAAGGGCTTCCGCTTCATGGGCCAGCGCTTTACCCTGGATGAGTATGTCTTTGGTCAAGTGATCTGGCGCAATGTGGGCACCATGGATAAGCCGCGCGGCCTGCCCAAAGGTCTGGATTTCTTCGCCGCCATGGGTTCCGATGAGGCTGCCAGCCTGCTGAATAGCATGGGCGAGAACCAATATGCCAACTTTGACAGCCAGTCGGCCAAGGTCAAGAGCCAGGTAGGGGCGCTCGGGCCGGATTCCTGGACCCAGAACCTGTACTGGTCGTGGCTGTATTCCTTCCAGCCGCTGATAGTCCAAAAGGGCAGCGCCTACCCGCCCTTCATGCAGACCCAGGCCTGGGCACGCAAAGACTTGCAGACCGCCCTGGGCTCCTGGACGGAATTGAAGCATGATACCATCCTGTACGCCAAGCAGGTGATGGCCGAGATGGGTGGGGGCGGCCCGGATCAGATCCCACATGGCTATGTGGAGCCCAACCCGGAAGCGTATGCGCGCTTGCTGGCGCTGACCCAGATGACCGAGGCCGGGCTGCAATCGCGCAACCTGCTGAGCGATCTGACCAAGGGCAACCTCGAAAACCTGATCTCCCAGCTCAAGTTTCTGCAGGATATCTCTCAGCGCGAACTGAGTGGCGGGAAGATCACTGACGATGAATACCAGCAGATCATGTACTGGGGTGGCACGCTGGAACAGTTCACCCTGGCGGCCGCGGATACCACCGGCAGCGATTCGCGCGACCTCTCCGACCAGAAAGCTGCCCTGGTGGCGGATGTTGCCACCGGCACGAATGACCTGCAAACGCTGGTGGCGCTGGAAGAGGCGGACGGGCAGCCCACCCTTATTTATGTAGTTCTGCCCGACTCGCCCGAGCGAATTGCGATTGGCGCGGTTTATTCCTATTACGAGTTTACCGTGCCTCCTTCCGGGCGCCTGACCGACCAGCAGTGGCAGGCCCAGGTGGAAGCCGGGACCAACCCGGCCCAGCCCGATTGGACGAAGATGTTCGTGGCACCATAGTCAATAAATTGTGTCATTGCGATCCTGGCGTTCCTGGCCGGTTGTGGCAATCCCCGAATCCTGTTGCAAAACGGACTCTGAAGTTGGGAAACTTTGGAGCCTATGAAAAAATCGCATGGAGCATGAATGCTGCATCTGCCACGGAGAGCAACAACAATGTTGCTCTCCGTGGTGAGAATAGTTCATCCCGATGATCAAATTTCGTGCAGGGTTTCTCCTACTGATAATCATTCTACTTTCTGCCTGCCTGCCGGCGCGCCGCAGCGTTCGCCTGGCCTTGTTGGGGGACTTGATGATCGGGCGCGGTGTGCATCCGAGCGCAGCTTCGCTCGCCTATCTGGCCCCCCAGTTGAAAGCGGCCGACCTGAGCCTGGCCAACCTGGAAAGCCCGTTAGCCGATGGCGGCGTGATTACCGCCTCAGTGGACGGCTACAACCTTTGCGCGCCTGCCTATCGAGCAGCCTTTTTACCCGCCTGGGGGCTGGATGTGCTTTCCCTGGCCAACAACCACCGCTTCGATTGCGGCCCTTCCAGCGTCGCCGCTAGCGAGCAGGCGTTGACTGCCCTGGGCCTGACCCCGCTTGTGTCCGGTCCGGAAGGGGTCTATCGCACGATCAACGGCCTGAAACTGGCGTTTCTGGCCTTCGACGACATTCTTACGCCGATTGACCCCGCCGTGGCCGTTCAGGCCATTCAGTCTGCGCGCGCGAGTGGGGCGGATGTGGTGGTCGCGGTCCACTGGGGCATGGAATACCAGTCCGGCGCGACTGCCCGCCAGGAAGCGCTGGCCCGGCAATTCGCCGACGCCGGCGCGGCGTTGATCGTGGGAACTCATCCGCATGTGCTGCAACCGGCGGCCTGGATCCCGACTGCCCGGGTGAAAACCCTGGTGTTGTACAGCCTGGGTAATGCCCTCTTCGACCAGCCCGGCTTGCCGGATACGCGCCAATCCGCCCTGGTGCTGGTGACGCTGACTGCCTCGGGTGTGCAATCCACGAAGGTGGTGCCGTTCGAGATCGATCCGGCTGGAAGCCGGGTGCTTCCGGCCGACACTCAGGCGGCTGCTCAGATTCGGCAGAGCCTGGGGCTGCCCTAATAAGGGGGACAGGGGATGATGGGAAGGAAGAAGGAAAAAGAGCGATGAAATAAGGGAATGAGGGGAAAGTAGTAGAAAAACGTTCCTGAGCTGGGTTAATGGCCGGAAGTGGGAGGAAGAAGCGGATGTCGGAACCCCCTAGGAAGGGGGTACCAGAAAGAACCGGATCAGGCGGAAAACCAGGATTTTCAGGGGCGCGCGCGACCTTCGGTTGAATTCACCAGGATCAATTCTCAATCGTAAGCAGAGAATAGAGAAAAGAGAGCAATAGGAGACGAGAAGAGCGATTTCGTGCAGGGAGGCGAGAGATGGGCGAGGATGGATGGGCAGGAGCTCTTCGAATTCGCAAAGATCGGTCGGCTCAGGGGGTAACCGAGTTGATTGGCTTAAAAAGGGGGTTGTTCTTGCAAACAAAGCCATGCTTTTTGGAATTGAATAATGATTACCAAATTCCTATTTATCGGACCCAGTCAGGCAGACATTCCGATTATAATATACAAATGATTATCTTTTTTATCTAATATAGGAAGGACACAATGACCAGAAATTATGAATATGATCTAGTCGTGATCGGTGCGGGACCGGCCGGGGAGAAGGGTGCCGCACAGGCAGCCTATTTCGGCAAAAAAGTGGCCGTGGTGGACCGGCTGCCTAGCGGTATCGGCGGGGCCAGCCTGAACACTGGCACCCATTCCAAGGCGCTGCGCGAGACGGCCCTGTCCTACTCCGGCCTGCGACAGCGGCGCTCTTACGGCATCGATTACTCACTCAACCCGCACCTGGATGTCAGCCAGATCATGCGCAGGGAGCAGTCCCTGGTTAAGACCGAGCGGGACACCATCTCCAGGAACCTGGAGCACCACCACATCGAGACCGTCTGGGGTAAGGCCAGCCTGCCGGATGCTCACACAGTGCGCGTCAGCCTCAAGGAGGGTGGAACGCGTGATCTGAGGACCGAGATCGTCCTGGTGGCCACCGGTTCCGGGCCGTTCCATCCGGCCGGGGTGCCCTTCGAGAGCCCGCGTGTGTATGATTCGGATTCGATCCTCAAGATGAAAGCCCTGCCGCGCAGCCTGGCCATCGTGGGGGGCGGCGTGATTGGTTCGGAGTATGCCAGCGTTTTCTCGGCCCTTGGGGTGAGGGTGACCCTGGTGGATGGGCGCGACCGGTTGCTGCCTTTCCTAGATGCGGAGATCGCCGGGCGATTGCGCAGCAGTCTCGAACGGAACGGCCTGCACTTCATATTCAATACGCGCGTCGAAAAAACAACTGCTTCCGAGCAGCGCGTGCGTATCACGCTCAGTACCGGCCAGGTGCTCAGCGTGGAGACGGCCCTGTTCGCAGCTGGGCGGCAGAGCAACGTGCAGGGGCTTGGGCTGGAAGGCCTGGGCATGGCGCTCGGGCAGCGCGGCCTGGTGCTGGTGAACGAAAAATATCAGACCTCCATCCCCAATATCTACGCGGCAGGGGATGTGATCGGATTCCCCGCCCTGGCCTCCACATCGATGGAGCAGGGGCGGGTGGCCATGGTGCACGCCTTCGACCTGCACTATAAGGAAAGCGTTTCGCCGGTGATCCCGCTGGCGGTCTATACCATCCCAGAGATCGCCATGAGCGGACTGACCGAGGACGAATGCCGCCAGAAGAACATTCCCTGCCTGGTGGGGCTGGCCTATTACGCCAATAACCGGCGCGGCCAACTGATCGGCGATACCGATGGCATGATCAAGCTGGTCTTTTCCCCGGCTGATAAGAAGCTGCTGGGCGTGCATATCATCGGCGAGCTGGCCTCCGAGCTGGTGCATCTGGGCGCTAACGTGCTTGCAGATGGCGGGACTATTGATGCTTTCATTAATTCGGTTTACAACTTCCCGACCCTCTCGGACTCATACAAATACGCCGCCTATGACGGCCTGGGCAAATGGAACGAGCTACAGGCAAAGAACTGATGACTAGAATGACAATTTCCAGCCGGGGCGGGTCTGGTGGAAATGGGCCATTGCCTGAAATAACAATTTTCTGCAAAGTGCCTTTTTTGCCCAGGATGCACAGACCTGCCCCTTTGATCATGCGGGCGCAGGGCCCGCTGAGCCACGCGGCCAGCTTCTAACTGGCGGCAGCGATTAACCTGTGATTGTGCAGGTTTTGACTATGGCAGGGTAAAGATAAAAAGAAAATGGGGAAAAACGAATGGAATGAATTGAAGATGAAATCAACGGTTTATTTCTTCAACCATTGAATGGCCGTCTCGCGACTATCGAATACACGGAAGTCGAAGCCATTATTGCGACAGGTATATTCAAGAAAACCAAAGTGAGATTTATGAGCCGGATTCACCAGCTCAGCTATCTTTACATCTGAAGAAATGCCCGTCTGGCTTATCCCCTGCGGGCGATAATAAATATCGACCGAGCTGCCTGAAACCGAAAGAAGGGCACTGTGATCGATCAGGCAGCGCTTGGCTTTAAATTGCATCATTGTCTGCGAGATGCTTTTCGCCATCTCCATGGAGCTTTTTTCATCTGCATCGCCGAATGTTCTTATAATGACAATCTGCTCATCTGGGAGAAAAGAACTGTTCCATTCCATATCATTAACCCTCTGGTAGGCTGGTTTGCCGCAATTATACACAAAAAAGGACAAGTGCGCCAAGCGCTTGCCCGGATTTAATCAGGGTTGACTTGAAAATAGATTTAACCGGAGATACACCAAGAGATGGGTAAGGTGTGAACAGAGATAATTCGGCTAAGTTGCCATAATCCCAGGCCACGTCCAAGCCCAGGCGGTGCGGGAGTGCAGGCGGAAGAATTCTTTCCAGGTTGTATGCGCGTATTTTTCGGGCACAATATCCAGCACAAGCTGCGACCGGTGGAACTTTGCTCTAATTTCCCTGAAAAGCCTGGCAGCCTCCTGGGGGGCGATATAAATATTCGCACTACGGAGATTTTCAGCCTTCGGAGTGGGCGCTGCTCAGGGGTCGATTTTAAATACAGGAAACCATGCGGCAATTTTTTCGAACTCTGCGATGGGCGCAGCTTTATCAACCGGGATGTGCGGACGCGCCCCCGGTGCAAGCTGCAAATAGGCCTTCAAGACCGGCGCCCGCCGGCTGGTTTCCAGCTCTACCAGGCGGACCTGCTCGCGGATGCCGTGCACCAGCCGGGCTTTCCCGCCGGCGGCCCGGACGTTGCGGACCCAGTTGGCATCCTGCCCCAGCATGGAGACCAGGTAGCGTTCCCCGTTCATTGTGGTCATGGCAAGCGGGAAGCTGACTATTTTGCCCGATTTCCGTCCGGCCACTTGCAGGGTAACCCAGCGCCCAGGGTATATCCCGAGCGAATGCAGGATGCCCCAGCCCCGGTTAAGGATTTTTGCCAATGTGTGCGGATGGCCACCGCGGTAAAGCCAGCGTTTAAGGGCCATGCTTCCTCCAGGTTGATTGGTTACTCACCTGACAATGCCAGATTATTGGACGCGGAAGAGCGCTGAAAAGGACTTTTTATGCTGTTAATCAATAAAAATATCCACGTGCATGTGCGTTTTCTCCGCATCCCATTCGATAACGTCGGGTCAGGATATTTTATTGTACTTTGAAACTGTACAATGTGACATAATTGTCTGGTATTCTTTTGGGAAAAGTGTAATGACATTTTTACGTATATGACTATTTGTAAGCGCGAAAAAACCAATAATTGAGTTGTTTTTGATTTTTTCCATGGGCGCCAAGGAGGGTCTGTGTGCCCAAAAGCAAAGGTCATTCGCTGACGCGATTATTTTGGTTAAAGACAGGTTGCTAATAGCGTTGCCACTACTGGAATGCGGGTGAATTGTTTCATCTGGACCGAATAAATCCTACCTGTCATTCGTTATCTAGATATAACAACATCAGCTTGAAACACGCGTCCGAGCAGGCGCACAAAGACGCCCATGGGCAACCCTGTCTGATCGAACGGCGTATGCTTCATAACAAAGGATGAAGAAAAGGAGAAGAAATGAACACAGACCCGACCCCCGGTGAGAAAAAAGAGCAGAAACCAAAAGTAACCCGCCAGGCCGGCGCTTCAGAAGCCGTTTATGGTTTTGGCCTGATCGGTGCGTGGATCTATTATTTTACCCACGCCGCCACCTTCTGGCTGGGCGTGCTGGGATTTTTCAAAGGCATCGTCTGGCCCGCCATGCTGGTTTACGAAGCGCTGAAGTATTTACATATGTAAATGCCTGAACTTCCCTTTCAAAAAGTTGAATATCAGAAAATAAAAAAATCCCCTCGAGGGATTTTTTTGACACGATCAATAAATAACGAATACGTTTTTCCGTGCCCTTTTGTTTTTTGCATTTTGTTTTTCCCTGCCCCCGGTATATAATTTAATTATGCCTCGCATCATCCTGCACCTTGACCTGGATGCATTCTTCTGTGCGGTCGAAGAACTGCACGATCCATCCCTGCGCGGCAAGCCCTTTGCCGTGGGAGGCCGGCCGGATGAACGCGGCGTGGTGGCTTCCTGCTCTTATGCCGCCCGTAGCTTCGGGGTCCGTTCGGCTATGCCGATGAGCCGGGCGCTGCGCATCTGCCCGGGCCTGCTGGTCATCTCGCACCACCGCGGCAATTACAGCGAAATGTCCGAGAAAGTGATGCAGCGCCTGTGCGACATCTCGCCGCTGGTCGAGCAGATTTCGATTGACGAAGCCTTCGTGGATATCAGCGACCTGCACGAAGATACGCGCGCCATCGCACTGCGCCTGCAGAAGCGCGTCAACGATGAACTGGGCCTGCCCTGCTCGGTGGGGGTGGCCTCAAACAAGCTGGTTGCCAAGATTGCCACCGAGGTGGGCAAGAAGACCGCCCAGAAAGGGTTGCCGCCCAACGCAGTGACGGTGGTCCCGCCCGGCACGGAAGCGGCTTTCCTGGAGCCCCTGCCAGTGGATATGCTGTGGGGCGTGGGTCCCAAGACGAATGCCAAACTGGCCGGTTATGATATTAAAACCATCGGCGACATTGCGCGCCGGCCGCCGACCGATTTGGTACGATGGTTCGGCGAGAACGGGCGTGACCTGGCCCGGCGCGCCCTGGGGGTGGACGAGAGCCCGGTGGTGACCGAACACACCATGAAATCGGTCAGCTCGGAGACCACCTTCGTGCAGGATGTGCGCGACGATAAAGAGCTGGCCGGCACCCTTAGGGAACTCTCCGCCGAAGTGGGTCATCGCCTGCGCCTGGATGGCATTGGCGGCAGCACCGTGAAGATCAAGCTGCGCTGGCCCGATTTCACCACGCTGACCCGCCAGGTGACCCTGTCCCAACCGACCGACCAGGATGAACAGATCTATGTCACTGCCCTGAGCCTGTTGGGCAAAGTCCGCAAGAAGGGCCAGGCCGTGCGCCTGATCGGGGTGGGAGTAAGCGGCCTGGGCGCGCCGCTGCGCCAGATGGAGCTATGGGGCGCGCAGACCGAGAAAGCCCGCCGCCTGCAGGATGCGCTGGATAATTTACATGAAAAGTTTGGCGACAAAGCCATCCGGCGAGGAAAGGCGCACTAAGCAGTCGCAATTTGAGCATGTGCGGCGAAGCCGAACATGCTCAAATTGCAAATCTTCCATAATTATAGGAGCGTAGACATGCCTGTTAAAACTGCCAGCCTTTCCCTGCGTACCCAAGGCAATACCGAAATCCAGGATATCACGCGTGAACTGGTACGAATGGTGGAACATTCCGGGCTGAAATCTGGCACACTGACGGTTTTCTGCCCGTCTTCCACCAGCGGGTTGACCACGGTGGAGTTCGAGCCGGGCGCAGTGGCCGACCTGAAGCGCATGTTCGATGAACTGGTTCCATCCAACCGGGATTATGCGCATAACGCTACCTGGGATGATGGAAACGGCCACTCGCACATGCGCGCCTCTTTACTTGGGCCTTCCCTGACCATTCCGTTCGTGGAGAAGACCCTGACACTGGGCACCTGGCAGCAGGTCATCTATGTGGATTTCGACATCCGCCCGCGCCAGCGCGAGCTGGTCGTCCAGATGGTTGGAGAATAGCATATGAGCAAATTAAAAGTCGCCCTGCTTCAATTGCTCTCTGCCGGCTATGACCAGAACGCCAATCTGACCAAGGGTCACCAATATTGTCGTATGGCCAAACAGCTGGGGGCGGATATTGCCCTGTTCCCCGAGATGTGGAATATCGGCTACCAGTTGCCCGATAGCTCCCTGCCTGACCAGATCGAATACTGGCAGCAGCAGGCCATCGCGCGTGACAGCAATTTTGTGAATTCCTTTCGCAAGCTGGCCTGGGGCCTGGATTTGGCGATCGGCCTGACCTTCCTGGAGCAGTGGCAGGGCGGCCCGCGTGACTCGCTCTGCCTGATTGACCGGCATGGCGAGATCCGCCTGACCTATGCCAAGATCCATACCTGTGACTTTGACGAGGAGATTGGACTGACCCCCGGCGAATCTTTCGACGTCTGTGAGCTTGACACGGCCTGCGGACCGGTCAAGGTGGGCGGCATGATCTGTTTCGATCGCGAGTTTCCCGAGAGCGCCCGTATCTTAATGTTGAATGGCGCCGAATTGATCCTGACCTCGAATGCCTGCGAACTGGAAGCCAACCGGCTCGGCCAATTCCGCACGCGCGCCTTCGAAAATATGCTGTGCGTGGCCATGGCGAACTATGCCATCCCGCAGGAAAACGGGCGCTCGGCCGCTTTTGATGGAATCGCCTTTAAGGAGACCGGTGCGCGCGATACCTGCCTGGTCCAGGCAGATGGGCATGAAGGTATCTTTCTGGCCGAGTTGGATCTGGACTGGCTGCGGGCTTACCGCTCCAGTGAGGTCTGGGGCAACGCCTACCGCAAACCCAGGCGCTATGGCACCCTGACCAGTCCCACGGTTGAGCCACCCTTCGTCCGCCCGGACGCGCGCCGGTAACACCATGCCAGATCATCAGAAAGGCTGCATCCTATTCGACTGGGGCGACACGTTGATGCGTGATTTCAAAGAGTACCATGGCCCGATGAAGGACTGGCCGCACCTGGAAATCATACCCGGCGCTTTAGAGATGCTGGCTTACTTGCATGGCGACTGGACCCTGGCCCTGGCCACCAACGCGGCTGACTCAGATGAAATGAACATCCGCCTGGCGCTTAAACGTGTTGATATCGACCGTTGGTTGGATAAGGTTTTCTGTTTCAAGAATATCGGCTATAAAAAGCCAGCCCGGGAATTCTTCCAATATATCCAGACCGATTTGAAGCTACCCACCCAATCGCTCTGCATGGTTGGTGATAATTTTGAATTGGATGTGCTGGGTGCAAACGAGAGTGGCCTGCCTGCCATCTGGTTCAACGAGTATTCCCTTGAAGAGAGGCAAGCTGCACTGCACCGGACCATCCATACCCTGGCGGCTTTGCCGGATGCCGTCAAGAATTTTATGTAACAGTTTTGGTATCTACCCTAAAATTATCAATAACCTGCTTTCCTGCTTTCCTTGACACCTGTACTTTTCCATGATAATCTTTTGCCCGCACGCTTGGCTGGGCAAAGGCCTGGCCGGGTAAGTGCAAAAATACTTTTGCAGGAGAAAGCAAGATGTCAGAAGAACGTTTCGTTGGTACCGTCAAATGGTTCAATGCCACCAAGGGCTTTGGCTTTATCGGCCGTGAAGGTGGCGAGGACGTATTCGTCCATTTTTCAGCCATCCAGATGGAAGGCTACAAACGCCTGGAGGAGAATCAGAAAGTGGAGTTCTCGGTCGAACAGGGTCCGAAAGGCCTGCAGGCCACCAACGTCAGACCTGTATAATTTTTTCATTGGTTCCAAAAAAACCGGGCCCTACAAAGGACCCGGTTTTTATTTTAAGAAAGCGTTCGGAAACTATATTTTTTGCCCATGCCCCTTCGGGCTACTATTTCCTCGCTCAGGGGGTAGGGGGGGTACCGAATGCGATTCAAAGAAAATCCTAATCTTTCTCTTTAACAGTTTGTTATAATTCAGACCGGATTACTCCAAAGGAGATGAGATATGGCATATACACAGGTGAAAGTCCCCGCAGGCGGGGAAAAGATTTCGATCAAGGAAGGCAAGTTGCAGGTACCGGACCAACCGATCCTGCCCTTCGTGGAAGGCGACGGCACCGGCCGCGACATCTGGCGCGCCTCGGTGCGCGTTTTCGACGCGGCGGTCCAGAAAGCCTATGGCGGTAAACGCAAGATCCACTGGATGGAAGTGTACGCCGGCGAAAAGGCTTTCCGGCAGTTCCAGACCTGGCTGCCGGATGAGACCGTCCAGGCTTTCACGGAGTTCATGGTGGGTATTAAAGGCCCGCTGACCACGCCGATCGGCGGCGGCATCCGTTCGCTCAACGTGGCTTTGCGCAAGGCGCTTGACCTGTATGTCTGCCAACGACCGGTGCGCTATTATAAAGGGGTCCCTTCGCCGGTTAAACACCCCGAATACGTGGATATGGTCATTTTCCGCGAGAACACTGAAGACATTTACACAGGCATTGAATTCGCCAACGGCACCGAAGACAACCTTAAATTCAAGCAATTATTCAAGGAAGCTTTTCCCAAGGAATATGCCAAGATACGCTTTCCCGATACGGCTGGCATTGGCATCAAGCCGGTGTCGGTACAGGGTACGGAACGGCTCGTGCGTGCCGCGATAAAGTGGTCGCTTGAGAACAAGCGCAAGAGCGTGAATTTCGTCCACAAGGGCAATATCATGAAGTTCACCGAGGGCGCTTTCAAGGATTGGGGCTATGCCCTGGCCAAACGTGAATTCCGGGGCGATATCGTGACCGAACGCGAGACCTGGATCCTGGGAAATCGTGAAAAGGATGCGAGCCTGAGCGTGGAAGAGAATGCCCGCAGTATCGACCCTGGCTTCGATATGATGTCGCCGGACCAGCAGAACGGGATCAAGCGGGAAGTGGAGGAAGCCCTGAAATTATGGGATAGCCACGGCGATGGCAAGTGGAAAAAGAAGCTGTTGATCAAGGATTCGATCGCAGATGTCAGCCTGCAATTCACGTTGATCCGCCCGCGCGATTACGATGTGATCGCCACCCTGAATTTGAACGGAGATTATCTCTCGGACGCATTGGCCGCACAGGTTGGCGGGATTGGCATCGCTCCCGGTGCCAATATCAACTACGAGACCGGGCATGCCATTTTCGAAGCCACGCATGGCACAGCGCCCAAATACGCCGACCTGGACAAGGTCAACCCGGGCTCGGTGATCCTTTCGGGCGAAATGATGTTCCGTTATATGGGTTGGGATGAGGTCGCTGATCTGATCGTGAAAGGCATGGGCGGCGCGATCAATGCGAAGATCGTTACCTATGACTTTGCCCGCCTGATGGAGGGTGCCACCGAAGTGAAATGCTCCCAGTTTGGGGATGCCATCATCCTGCACATGTAGATTTAAAGTATTTAAAAATTATAGAGGAACGCAAATTGGATGTGTGCAGCGAAGCCGCACACATCCAATTTGCGAACCCCTCTGATTTTTTGGATGGGTTTTTAATCCCAGGCCTGGCTGACCAGTCCCACCAGTTGCTCCACTCCCTTTTCGAGTGGAGCAACATTTATATATTCGTGGACCGAATGGGCTTTGCCGCCGGTGGTCAGGCCAACCGTAATGGATGGGTAACCGAGGCTGAGCGGCAGGTTAGCGTCGGTGGAACCGATACTCAGTCGCGCTTCAATACCAAGGCTGTTCAGGCAAGCCTGGGCCAGTTTCACCAGCTTATGCTCAGGCGCAAGCTCGCCAGAAGGGCGTTTGCCGATCGTTTCCAACTCGATCCTTACCCCGGGCTTTTGCACCGAATGAACTATTTGCTCGACCTGCCCGGCCAGGTCCTTTAAGGCAGTGGCGCTTTCCGAACGCAAATCCAGTTCCAGCATGGCTTCGGCGGCAATGGTATTGACGGAGGAACCGCCGGAGATGATGCCAACATTCAGCGTGGTACGCGGCTGGCGCGGCAGTTCCAGGGCGGTGATGCAAGTGGAAAGGGCGGTCAATTCATGCACGGCGGATGGCTGGCCATAGTCGATCCATGAGTGACCGCCAGCGGTGCGTACGGTCAGGCGGTAGCGCTGCACACCCAGCCCGCGCTGGTATACCTGGCCCAGCGCCATACCTTCTACGACGATGTACGCCAGCGAACGAGACCCGAAGCGTTCCACCAGGGCCTGCATGCCGCGCAAATTCCCCAGTCCCTCCTCGCAGACGTTTGCCACCAGCCACAGATCGCCAGGCAGGGAGATGTGCTTATTCCGCAATGCCCACAGCAGGCCGAACAAACCGGCCACGCCCAAGGAGTTGTCGCCGATACCGGGGGCCAGGATACGCTCCGGCTCGCGCCGAACGCTCAGATCTACACTGGTGGGAAAGACCGTGTCGAGATGGGCGGAAACGACCAGCGGCTTAATCAGGGAGTTTGCCACCGTTTGGGAAAGCCGGGCATAGACATTTCCGGCGGAATCGATTTCTACATCCTGCAGCCCTTCTTCTGCGAAGCGGGCACGCACGAAAGCAGCCCGTTCGGCTTCGTGGAAAGTGGGGGCGGGAATTTGCTGGATGGCGATGGCCAGGTCGAGTAATTTGAGTGCCAAATTGTTCATACTCAGATTTCCGTGTTACAAACTTGAATGATAAATTGAAGGAATGTAAACAAGTCCACGGCTCGTTTTACGCGTGATTTGTAATGAGTGACTTTGTTTTGTTCTCGAAGGGAAATGGCTTCCCGAATAAGTCGATGCCATCTGGCTGGCAGGTGGGTAAGAGCAAATTCTCCTGCTTCCGTTTTCGAAGTGATGGAATGCTCTTTGATGGTATACCATTGTCGGAGAACGCCGAGAACTGTCCATTGAACGCCATAATTGGTCAGCAACCATGCGATTCGGGATGGCTTGCGTGTGAAACTTGCCCAATAGGTGTTGAGGTTCTGCCTCATGTAGGCTAATAGCTGATCAAGATCATCAGTAAAAGCAAGCTCACCCGGTTCAGGCCCTCTCAGCGCGATCCCTCGGTTTTTTAGTATCCACCAAGTCACCGGATTAATATCATGATAGCCGGTAGGCTTTAGAACGCCATCATGATAAGCCGGGTATGGCGCAATCGTACCTTTGAACTTTCCCAAATCGCCTTCATGGAGGTAGCTGCCTTCTAAGTTCCATTGCGGGTAATTGCGGGCTATCGTCCGGTGCACTTTAGCGAGGTAGTTCAGGTCGCCAGCAGTACAGTTGTGGCTAATTGTAGCTATGAAGTCAATATCGCTTAGGCGTTCGTTGAACGCATTCAATGCAATCGATCCATGGATATAAAATCCCTTCAGGAAGGTGGGCAAAGATTCTTCAATTTGATTCAGATAATCATTTATCAGCGGTTGGATAAGTTCAGGGATTCGATTACCCATCAGTTTATTATACCTGTCGTACCAACCCAGCCAGTGCCTCCAGGCGGGCCTGCGCCAGGCCGGGCAGGGCATCCAGGGCGTGGAAGGCGCCGCTGCCTTCAATGGCAAGGGAAGCGGAGACGCTTCCATGTAGAACTGCCTGCATGGGGTCGAAGGTTTTTAAATAGCCGGCTGAAAAACCGCCGCAGAACGCATCACCCGCGCCGGTCGCATCCTCCAGGCGGGCCGGGTAGGCCGGAATCTCCCAGCGTTTTTTAGAGACGGCATCGTAGAGCATCTGTCCAAGTGCCCCGCGCTTGACTACAATCAATTCACAGCCAAAGCTGCCGATGGTCTCGGCCATCTGCCATAAGTCATCGGTGCGGCCCCAGAAAATGGCGCGCAGTTCTTCCTCGGATGGCAGGAAGGCTGTCACTCCATGTAGCAGGCTGCGCATATCATCTAGGGAGGTGGCGGTCATATAGGCGGCGGAAGGGTCGAGGGTGACAAACGTGATGTTGGCCTGCCGGAAAGCGGAGAGCAGGCGGCTGGTGGTCATATAATCCAGCGGACAGATGTGGGCGGCATGCGCGTTCAGGTAGTCTGCCGGGATATCGACCGGACGCGGCGAGGTGGGGGGAATGGTCTTGCGATCGTCGCTCTCGGAGGGCGGCTGGTAGCCCAGCAGGGACTTGGGGAAGGTCAGGTTCATGCGGGCGAAGTGTGTGACCGGGTTGGCGCGCTGGAAGGTGAGCGGGTCAAGGCGGGCCTGAAAATAACGCAGATCGAGCGCTCCGGCGAGAATGTGAATGCCGCGCGTATCCCAGCTGTGTTTCTCAAAGGAGCGTAACCACTCATGCGGATAATCTTCGCCCACACGCGCCAGTAGCCCCACATGGCTATCCCAAATTCCCAGGCCGGCGGCGGCATAAAGCAAATCCCCGCCCGGTACGTCCACCAGGGCGTGGCCGGCGGGGGGCAGCAGATAGTCTCGACGCAGACGACCAGCAATGACGAATGTGGGTTCCATGCGCTCAGGTTCCAAAGACGCGGCTGGCAGGGCTGGTTTGTCCGGGGTTGACCGGCAGAAGGAGAGTGAAGTTGCTACCCTGGCCTTCCACACTTTCTGCCCAGATACGCCCACCGTGCAATTCCGTCATGACTTTGGCGACCGATAACCCCAGACCCATGCCGCCGTGCTTGCGGGTCAGGTGCGATTCCACCTGGTAGAAGCGTTCGAAAATATGTGAGAGGTCTTTGGCGGGAATCCCGATGCCATCATCCATGACGGAGACTTTTACATATCCTTCAATTTGCTCTGCGACGATGAAAACATGCCCACCCGGATTGGTGAAGTCGAGCGCATTCTTGACCACATTACTGAGGGCGATGGAAATTTTGGAGGCATCGCCTTCCACCAGTAACTCCGCCCGGCCTGTATCGGCGCGCAGGGTCAGGTGCTTTTTCCCGGCCTCCTCCATGAAAGAATCCATTACTTCTTCAACCAAGTGTCTAACCGAGATCGAGCGGGCGCGCAGGCTAGCCGTGCCGCTCTGGGCATTATCCATGTTGGCGATGCTATCGATGATTTCCTTGAGCCGCATGGAATTACGGATAATGATATCCAGTTGGGCGCGGTAATCCGGTTGGATGACTTCCCGCAGGAAAGTGGCGTGTCCAAGGATCAGGCCGAGCGGGGTGCGCAGCTCATGCGAAGCGATGCCGATGAAGTCGCTCTTCATGCGGTCGAGTTGGGACACCTGATCACCTGACTTTTTAATTTTCTCCAAGAGGTGTGCATTCTGGATTGCGCTGGCTGCCAGGGAAGCCAGGGTCTCCAGAATGGAAAGATCTTCTTCGGTATAATTGGCTTCACCGGCCTTGTTGACCACTTCCAGCACGCCCAGTTTTTGGTCTTGAAACGTGATCGGAACCGCCATCAGGGAGCGGGTCACAAAATTGGTGGCCTGGTCGGCGCCTTTGAAGTGCAGTGGTTCTGCATTTACATCCGGGATGACCGCCGCCTGTCCATTCTCCAGCACCCATCCGGCCACACTGGCCAGTACGGGGACTTTGAGCGGTTTCAGTAATTCTTCGTGGAACCAGGGCAAGGCCAGAAAGTGCAGTTGCTCTCCGTCTTCTTCCAATTCCAGAATGGAGGCGGTTTCACAACCGGTCAGCTCGCTGGCAGCTGCAATAAGCGAACTCAGGAAAGGTTCCAGGTCAAGCGATGTGCTCAGGGTACGGCTGATCTCGATGAGACGTTCCATCTGGTGGGAATGTTCACCTGAAGAAAGAGTCGTTTCCGCATTCATAGGTGATTCGATTATACTGCAACAGATGTAGTACACTTGGACCCTGTGCCACCCCTGAAAAAAAATATGCCATTTCATCTAAAAATCGGGCGCGGTTGGTGGACTGCCCTGGGTGCTTTCCTGGCCTGGACAGCTATTTTTGCCATCCTGTATGCCCAGTCTCCCCTGTATTCTTCCAACCAGAACCAGTATTTTTTGCATGGATTGGCGCGCGCCGGTCTGGGCTTTCTTAACCGGGATTGGCTGGCCGGCACGCCGGACCCCACCCCGATCTTCAGCACATTGATCTATCTGACCTATGCCCTGACGCACAATGACCTGCTCTTCTATGTCTATTATGCGCTGCTGATGGGGATCTATCTCTTCAGCGCCTATGGCTTGATGGATCTGCTGTTCGATCTGCGCCGGTCGAAGACCCGCAGCCTGCTCTTCGTAGCCTTATTCCTTGGTGCGCATTCGGCGGCCCTGCGCTATCTGCTCTCCAAACTGGTGGGCTCCTCCGCCACCTTCATGGTGGAGGGTGGCGTAGCCGGTCAGCGTCTGCTCGGGCAGGTCTTCCAACCAAGCACATTCGCTGTCTTCCTGGTACTGTCCCTTTACCTATTCCTGTCCAACCGGCGGAATTGGGCCGTTCTGGCGATCGCTGTAGCTGCTACGTTCCATCCCACCTATTTGCTGTGCGGCGGCCTGATGACCCTGGCATACCTGTGGGTGATCTTTCGCGAAACCCGCCAGGTTAAAGCAGTACTCCTATACGGCTTGAAAGCCCTGGTTCCCATCCTGCCGATCCTGGCGTACACCCTGGTGATCTTCCGCCCTAGCAATGCCATTGTATACGCCGAAGCCCAGCACTTCCTGGTGTATTTCCGTATTCCACCGCATGCATTGATAAGCCAGTGGTTGAACTGGACGGTGGCGGTTCAGGGTATTTTTGTCCTGGCTGCCCTGGCTGTCCTGTATCGGAAGAGTCTTTTTCCCATTTTCGCAATTCTGACAGTTGCAACCGTTCTGCTGACCTTGGTCCAGGCGGCCACTGGTAGTAATACCCTGGCGCTGCTCTTCCCCTGGCGCGTCTCGATCCTGCTTGTCCCGCTGGGAGTCAGTGCGCTACTGGCTGATCTGGTGACGCGTAGCATGGATGCCTGGCAACCTACGCCGCTGACAACCCGGTGGCTGCGCGGCCTGTCGCTCATTGTAATCAGCGTGTTGATGGTCATCGGCGTGATTCGTTTTCAGATCGAGAGCGCCGACCTGAGGGCCGACCCGGCCAACCCGATGATGAATTATGTCGCTGCCCATAAATCCCCCGGGGATATTTACCTGACCCCAGCCCAACTGGCAAATTTCCGCCTGATGACGGGTGAGCCGGTACTGGCGGATTTTGATTCCATCCCTTACCGGGATGTGGATATTATGAACTGGTACGAACGCCTGCAGTGGGCCAGTTGGTTCTATAACAACACCATGGACAGAAATCCGTGTGACCCGCTTAGAAATTTGATCAAAAAGTATGGAGTAACGCGTGCCGTGGTGGAACGGAACGCCCAGCACACCCATTGCAGCTCTTTCCCGATTCTCTTTCAGGATGCCACCTACTTGATCTATGACCTTTCCCCGCAAAAGTGATGGTGTAAGAACCCATCCGAAAATTTAGGAGAAGGTCGCATTTTGAATGTGCCTGCACACTCAAAATGCGGTCCTACAATAATTTTCCAAGAGAAACCAAGTATTCAAAGGAACCCATGCGACAATTTGTGTACTCGCTTTTTATCCTGATCTGCCTGGCGGGCTGCGCAGGCGTGGCTGCACCGCTTGCATCTCCTACAACCAGCGCGACGCCTGTCATCCGCGCAACCACCACCCTGACCCCGACGGCCATTCCTACAGCCACCTCCATCCCCACGGCAACAGCCATCCGCACCCCTCCGGCGCTCCCGGAGGTTTTTCAGACCGCACTGCTGAATTCGGTCGATCCGCCCCATACCTACCTTTCAAACACGTGCCAGTACCTGCAGGATAAATGGTCATCGAAGAACAGCGCCCCCGGAACGGTGGTCATTCCGGTCATGTTCCATTCCATCATGGCGCCGGGAGATACCATCAGTGACAACCAGATCTCGCAGGCCCAGTTCACCCAACTGATGGGCGGGTTGGAAAGTCGCGGGTTCAAGGCCATTACCACGGTGCAATTGGCCGCCTTCATGGAGCATAATGCCAAAATCCCGCCCCGCTCGGTTATTCTGATCGTGGATGACCGGCACCATGCCCAATATTTCAACCAATATTTCCTGCCATGGTGGCAGGGTGACCATTGGCCGGTGGTCAATGCCTGGATCAGTGCCTCGCGCGACTTTATCGACGCGGCGCTCTGGCTGGAGCAGGAGACGCTCAATAGCCAGGGCTGGGTCGATTACGAGGCGCATGGTGTTGTTCATAATATCCCCATGTGGCCGGGCGTTTCCGACGCGTATATCATGGGGGAACTGCAAGGCTCGATTGATGCATTCAAAGCGCATTTCAACAAAGTGCCAATTGCCATCATCTGGCCGGGAGGGGGGTTTTCAGCCCGCTCGATCCAAATCGCCCGCCAGCTCGGCTATCAGTTGGGTTTCACGGTTAATGCGCGCGGGCCGTTGATGTTTGACTGGGTTCCGTTGGGCGACAAAATAACCCCGGTGCATGGATCGACCTGGCAGCCCGAAGGCCCCTTGAATGACCCTCTGATGGTATTGCCGCGCTATTGGGATACGGACGCATTCAAGCACCTGGATGATATCGTCAAGATCTCGCAGGATGCCACTGCCTATGCCCAACAAAACCAGGCCACGGAACGGGAATATTACGATAGTGTCTGCGCCCCAACACTGGGCCCAATCCCTTAAGCAACGGAATTGACTGATCGCCCAATCGATTGAGTATGGCTCGACACGGCTTTCCTGGTTTCCTGCTTTTGCTGGTTTTTTGTTTATCAGCCTGTTCACCCGCGGCGCCTTCACTAAAACCGGTTCCGACCCGCTTCCCAGTGCCGGGCGTACCTGCCAGCCCAACCTCTACCAAAACAGTGGCCCCCAGCCCCACGCTGACGCCCATCCTCCCGGCGCTGCCTGGGCTGTACCAGACCGCCCTGCTGAACCCGCTCGATACTCCTCACACCTATATTGCGGATCCCTGCCAATACCTGCATGACAAATGGTTGTCGGGAAACAGCTCACCCGGGACAGTGGCGATGATCATCATGTTCCATGAAATAACGGATTCAACCCTGACCAACCCCAACCAGATTTCGGCCTTCAATTTTCGCCTTTTGATGAAAAGCCTTTACCAGAATGGGTTCCAGGCAATCACCACCTTGCAACTGGATGGATTCCTGGAACACAACTCCCCAATCCCGCCACGTTCCGTCCTGCTGGTAACCGATGACAAACATGCTGCTTCGTACTTTAATGTCTTATTCCGGTCATACTGGCTGGATTACGACTGGCCGGTGGTCAACGCTTGGATCAGCGACGATCTGACCACGGCCGACAACTGGAAGCAGCAGGAAGAATTGAACGCAGAAGGCTGGGTAGACTACCAGGCCCATGGGGTGGTCTCCGCTCCCATCACGCAGGATTCCACGGACGCATACATTCTCGGTGAGTTGAACGGTCCGATGGAGGTATTCCGGACGCATTTCAATAAAAAGCCGATCGCATTCATCTGGCCGGGCGGCGGGTTTACCCCGCATGCGGTGAGCCTGGCGCGCCAGTCGGGTTATCGCCTGGGGTTTACCACCAACCCGCGCGGGCCGGTCATGTATAACTGGGTCCCGCTGGCCGATAGCGATGACCCCAGGCGTGAGACCTGGATCCCGGAGGGTCCGGCGAACGACCCGCTGATGGTCCTGCCACGCTATTGGGATACGGATGCGGCTACGCACCTGCAGGAAGTGATCCAGATTGGCCAGGAGGCAGCCAGTTATGCCATGGCCAATAAACCTGCCGAAATGGTATATTATGCCAGTGTTTGTTCTGCTACTTATGGAGTCATCCCTTAATCCCCCCTCCTCTGATCATTAAAAATCTCCCCGAAAATTCAAGAGAAGTTCGCATTTTGAATGGGTGCGGCTTCGCACTATTCGGGTATGTCGCGCGACCGCACATATTCAAATACGGATCTTCCATAATTTTAGTATAGATACTACCTGCTGACCGCTGAAAGCTGAGAGCGCTTATGTCCTGCATCTTTTGTGAAATCATCACCGGTGAAGCCCCTGCTACCATTATCTACCGCGATGAGCAGGTAACCGCCTTTCGCGATATCCACCCGATCGCCCGTACACACATTCTCATCATCCCCAACCGCCACATTGACTCGGTCAATATGCTCGAGCCGGGGGATGAGCTGCTGGTGGGGCACATGGTGCTGGTGGCGAAAGAGCTGGCAAAGCAGGAGGGCGTTGCAGAACACGGTTACCGGCTGATGATCAACACCGGTGTGCATGGCGGGCAAACCGTTCCTCATCTGCATGTCCATCTGATAGCCGGAAAGCTGGCGAGATTCCTGATGGGCTAATTATCACCGGGACCCTGCTCATTCCTTCGGGGGAAATACACCCCTCTTTTTGATTGAGGTACAATTACGAGATGTTTGAAATCATCTTCCTCGGCACATCTGCATCCGCTCCCTCAGCCAAACGCGGGCTCTCGGCGCAAGTCGTCAAGCACGACGAGTTCCGCTTCCTGATCGATTGCGGCGAAGGCACACAGCGCCAGATCCTGCAGTCCGGCATCGGTTTCAAGAACCTGAACCACATCCTTATCACTCACGGACATCTGGACCACATCCTCGGCCTGGCGGGCTTGCTTTCCACCTTCATGCGCTGGGAGACGATCGACGAGATGAATATCTACAGCGGCAAATGGGCGCTCGATCGCATCCATGATCTGCTCTATGATGTTGTGCTGCGCGGCGGCCAGGCCCCGATGACGCTTAATCTGCACGAACTCAAGCCGGGCGTTTTCTTCGAGGCGGACGATTTCACCATCACGGCTTTCCCGGTTTTTCACCGCGGCTCCGACAGCCTGGGGTTCCGGTTCGAGGAACATTCCCACCGCCCATTCCTGCCCGAAAAGGCGGAAGCATTGGGCGTACCAGTGGGTCCGATCCGGCGCGACCTGGTGGATGGCAAGACGGTCACGCTGGCGGATGGGCGCACAGTTGGGCCGGAGGATGTGCTGGGGCCGCTCAAACCCGGGCTGCGCATGGTGCATATCGGCGACACCGGTCGTACCGAGGATCTGGTTGTGCCCTGCCAGGGCGTGGATGCGCTTGTAATTGAATCCACCTATATAGAAGAAGAAGCCGATATGGCTAAGAAATACTCGCATCTGACGGCAAAAATGGCTGCGGAGCTGGCAGTTAAGGCCGGCGTTGGACAGTTGATTCTCACACACCTCTCCCGCCGTTACCGCGAAAAAGATGTCCTGGCGGAAGCCCAGGCGTTCTTCCCAAACGTGCGCGTTGCACGCGATTTTGACGTATTCTCCATCAAACAAGAAGGATAACCATGCCTCGTTCTGAACTTGATCTCAACCCCGTACAACACATTACCGCGGACGCCATCGGAAAGCCCGGGCAGCGTGTTTTTTATCTGCAGGGCTGGCGTGAAGCTGATATCCAGCCGGTGACGGTTATCATTGAAAAAGTGCAGCTTCAAACTCTGGCGACCGGGCTGGAGCAAATACTGGTCGAAATTACCCGCCAGAACCCGGCCCTGGCCAGTTCGACGGCGGAATTCGATGCCGATAAAATGCACATTTCTCCGCCAGTTGACCCGCTTTTCCGCGCCGGAGAAATGGGCCTGGGCTATGACGCTGAACAGGACCTGATCGTGATCCTGGTGCGCGAGATTGTGGCGGAAGATGGCGACCCGGAAGAAGCCTCGGTAGTGCGTTTCTGGTGCACCCGCCAACAGGCCGGCGGGCTGGCAGCCTGGAGCGCCGAAGTTGTCCAACATGGCCGGCAGATCTGTCCGCAGTGCGGGCAACCGATGGAACCCGAAGGACACTTCTGTCCGAAGAAGAATGGGCATAAGCACTAAAGATGTGACTATTCCGCCCGAACTCTCCCAGGTTGTTCTTGCAAACGGTGAGATCGAACTCGAGGGTCAGTTTACGCGTGGCAATAACTATACCTTCCTGGTAAATGTCTGTCATGCGGGGAGTGAAATCCCGGCTGTCTACAAGCCAACGCGCGGGGAACAGCCCCTGTGGGACTTCCCCGAGAACACCCTGGCCGGGCGGGAAGTGTGCGCCTACCTGGTCAGCCAGGCGCTGGGCTTCGAGATGGTGCCTTTCACGCTCCTGCGGGATGGGCCGCTCGGCCCCGGCTCGCTGCAGGAGTACATCGACCATGACCCCAACTATCATTATTTCAATTTTAAGCCAGCTGAACTGGAACGCCTGCGCCCGGTAGTGCTCTTCGACCTGCTGGTGAATAACGCTGATCGCAAGGGCAGCCACATCCTGGTACAGAAACGCACCCGCAAACTCTACCTGATCGATCACGGCCTGTGCTTCCATGTCGAGGATAAACTGCGCACCGTGATTTGGAATTTTGCCGGCCAACCCATCCCACCCGACTTGCTGACAGCGCTGGCCGCCTTCCGAGCGAAAGAGCAACTATCAGCTGCGCTTGCGCCGTACCTCAGCCCGCAGGAAGTGGCTGCTCTCGATCAGCGGGCCGATGCGCTCCTGGCGGCCGGACAATTTCCATTCCCCCCTGAAGACCGCCGGGCCTTTCCTTTCCCTCCCGTTTAGTAAGTGATTTAGTTTTTGTATTTTTTTTGATTCTTACGCATTACGTTTTACTCAGGAGTCCCGCATGCCTCAATATAATCTCGCCCTGCTTGGATTCGGTAACGTTGGACGCGCCCTGGCCCGTCTGCTGATGCGCAAAGAAGCCGAACTGAAATCCCGCTACGATATCAGCTTCCACGTCACCGGCATTGCCACCGGACGGCACGGCGCTGCCATTGACCCGGATGGGCTGAACTATATCCGGGCCGCCGAACTGGTCGAAGTCGGTGAGCCGCTGGCCTCGCTTTCGAAAATCCCTGTATTAGATAATCTAGACTTCCTGCGCGCTTGTGGAGCGGATGTGTTGTTCGAGAATACACCTGTGAACCATAGCACTGGCCAGCCGGCCATTGACCATATTCACCTGGCGCTCGAACTGGGCATGCACGCCATTACGGCCAACAAAGGTCCGGTGGTACATGCTTACCGCGAACTGACCGAATTTGCCCGGTCAAAACACAAAAAATTCTACTTCGAGTCGACCATGATGGACGGGACGCCCATCTTCTCGCTGTTTCGTTCCGCCCTACCGGCCGCCCAATTGCTGGGTTTATGCGGCATCCTGAACTCCACCACCAACCTGATCCTGGGCCGCATGGAGAACGGCGAATCGTTTGATGATGCTGTCAAATATGCCCAGTCTGTCGGTCTGGCTGAGACCGACCCGGCTGCGGACGTGGATGGGTGGGACGCGGCCATCAAGGTGGCGGCGCTGGTGAGCGTCCTGATGGAAATCCCTTTCACCCCCCAACAGGTGGACCGTACCGGCATCCGCGGCATCACGCCGGAAATGATCGCAGAAGCTCAGACACATGGCAAACGTTGGAAGCTAATCTGCTCCGCCGAACGCACAGGCGCAGTGGTAACCGGGCGGGTTGCCCCGGAAATGGTTTTATCCGACTCGATGTTCTACCAGGTGGATGGAGCTACATCCATTGTCTCGTTCAAGACGGATGTGCTGGGTAACCTGTCCATCACTGAGAAGGATCCAACACCGGACTGCACCGCATATGGCCTGCTGGCTGATTTTATCAACGCAGTGCGATAAAAACTTTTCCGCCTTACTTCCCCAACAATTGTTGTAACTGTTTTTCCTTTTCGAGGCGATCGCGGATCGCTATCGGCGCGTCCAGGTGTTGTTGCACTCTCGCTACATCCAGGTCGTGGATATAGTAATCGCGGAACATCCCCAGGATGGAAATGGTTTCGCCGGAATAGCGTTCCAGGCTGACAACCTCACCTTCCTGGATCCAGCCTTCGTTTAAAACCCGGCAATACAACCCCGGCCGTTCCATCTGCCGGAATTTTTCTGGAAACTTTTTATCGCTCATCCTCGCAGCTAATGTCACACATGGCATGCGCGGCGAAGTAACCTGCAATAGTACCTCATTGATCTGCAAAATATCGCCAACACGCAAGGCTGCACTTTCCAGTTCACTGATAGTCAGGTTCTCCCCGAAAGTACCGGGTTCAAGTTCTCTGCCCAAAGCTTGCGACCAAGCCTGGTAATCCGGCGTGCCATAGATATAAATGGCCTGGTCGGGGCCGCCGTGATGTTTTGTGTCACAAATTGCATCGTCCGGGATGCCATTGGCTGTGATCTGAACGGGTGCCCTGATGGGGATTTTATAGATCCCGGTTTTCCCGGAGGCCTTGGCATTGGGAATGCTGCGTTCCTGACCGATATTTACACTGATAAGTTTCATGGGCCGTTGCCTTTCAATCTTTTCAGGTTGGCTAAGAATTTACCCTAAAATTAACGAAGAACCGCATTTTGAGTGCCAGTACTCTAAATGCGAACCCCTTCTTATTTTCGGATAGATACCCGAAAAGGAATGATTTGTAGGCAGAAGTATATCATTCCAATCTTCCGGCCAGGAGAAAGCCCCGTAATTTGGGGTTTGCTTACCCTTCGGGTATGTTGCGCGATCGTCGGGCATCCTGAAGGGCAACCGGACTGTAAAGTGTGTTCTGCTCGCAATGACACTCCCCATTGACCTGTTGTATAATCGTATATATGAACCTTATTCCAAGGATGAAAAGCATATCCTTCCGTCGATTTGTCCTCATCCTTTCTGGACTGCTGATTGTCCTGGCCGGTTTGGTGGCCTGTGGCAGTGCAAAACCAACGGCCACTCCACTGACGACTGCCACACCCAGTTCTGCAACATCCACACCCACATCCATTCCACCGCGTTCCCTGACCGTTTGCCTGGGTCAGGAGCCTGCCAGCCTTTTCCCGGTTAATAACCCTTCGTCTTCGGCACGCGCCGTTCTGGCGGCTGTTTACGATGGCCCGATTAACACAAATTCCTACGGTTACCAGCCGGTTATTCTGAAGGATTTGCCCAGCCTGGCAAATGGCGAAGCGCTGCTATTTCAACAATCCGCCTACGTGGGCGATGAGGTGATGGATACCACCGATACCCCGATCACGCTGGAGGTTGGGAGCAGGGTTCGACCGGCCGGCTGCCGTAGCGATACCTGCGCGGTTGTCTACGATGGGAAAAGCGCCATCCAGATGGACGAGCTGAAGGTTACCTTTCACTTGCTTCCCGGACTGACCTGGTCAGACGGGCAACCGCTTACTGCGAACGATTCTGTTTACGCGTACAACCTGGCGGTTGACTTGAATGCGGTCGGATCCAATTATCTTTTGGATCATACTAAATCCTATGAAGCGATTGACGATACCACCCTGCAATGGTTGGGCAAACCAGGATTTATTGATACTACCTATGTCACGAATTTCTGGGCGCCGCTGCCCAGCCATTTGTGGAGCCAGATCGCGGATGACCAATTGGCGGGTTCCACCGATCCATCCCGCTCTCCGGTTGGCTGGGGTCCTTTTGTTATCAAGGAGTGGGTGACCGGAGACCATATCACTTTGACGAAGAATCCCCATTACTTTCGCGCCAGCGAAGGGCTGCCAAAGATTTCCACGCTGACCTTCCGATTTGACCCTGACCCGGCGACAGCCATCGGCGACTTAACCACTGGTAGATGTGATATTCTTGATCCAAGCATTAACCTGGGTGGGCAGCTGGATGTTCTACGCTCTATGGCTGAGAAAAAACAACTCCAGGTTTCGTTCGCGACACCGCCGGTCATGGAACAACTGGCCTTCGGCATCCGTCCGGCTGTCTATGATAACACCTCAAAGACCACTTATACCAATCGCCCGGACTATCTCGGCGATGTTCGTGTGCGCCGGGCCATTGCCATGTGTATTGATCGTCAGAAGGTGGTGGATACGGTTTTGCAAGGACTTTCCAAGGTGCCGGTTTCTTTTGTTCCATCGGGTGACCCACTTTATAACTCTGCAGCACCCACCTATTCCTATGATGTCACCGCCGCCAATGCACTGCTCGAACAGGCTGGTTGGCAGGATACTGATAACAACCCAATGACACCACGCCTTGCCATGGGGGTAAAAAATGTCCCGAATGGTACTCCTCTGGTACTGGACTACATTACCACCAGCGCAGTGCAGCGCAAACAGGTTAGCGCGATTGTGTCCGATTCGCTGGCACAATGTGGTATTAAGGTGAATATAGAATTTCTAGACCAGACGGAATTATATGCCGCCGGGCCGGCCGGCCGGCTTTTCGGGCGTAATTTTGATCTGGCCGAATTTGCCATGGGCAGCACCAATATGGAACCACCCTGCGAATGGTTTTCGACTGCAGAGATTCCGGATGCCTCCAATCAATGGGTGGGTACGAATGTCAGCGGCTACAGCAACCTGGATTTCGATGCAGCCTGCCAGACGGCCCAGCAATCTCTCTTGGATGAGAGTACGCACGCCCAAGCCTACCAGCAGGCCCAATCAATTTTTAGCGGGGATTTGCCAGTCCTTCCTTTGTACTGGAGACTCGCAGTTGCAGCGGCTCGAACGGAAGTGTGTCATTTCTCGCTCGACCCAACCGCCGCTACAGCTTTGTGGAATATCGACAGCATAGATTCGGGCAGCCCGTGTGGTCAATGATTCGGCGGAGTTTTACAATATGAGTGAAGATTGTCCTGTTATTGGCATGACAATAAGACGAATACCGTAAGGCTAAAATCGTGTATAATCTTAAGGCGCTTTGTATTAATTGTTAGACAATTCAATGAAGAACGTACCCAGCTGCAAATAATGAGATTGAAAATCAGTATTTCCAAAGGAGGTGATAGGAATATCTGTATTTGCGCGTTTATTTGCCCCACAAACACCCTAACCTGTTCAAATTAGAATCGGAGGAGAAATACCATGTCTCGAAATCGCTTAATGACGGTACTTGGTGTACTGATTGCGCTCGCCATGTTCGCGACCGCCTGTGCGCCAGCTACCACTGCCCCTAGCGCCACTACGGCGCCGGCGACAGCCGCCCCCGCGACTGCTGCCCCGGTCACCCAGGCCCCTGCTGCGACAGCCATGCCCGCGCACACTGGCGGCTGGCTGGACCAGGTGGTCTTCTCGGTCGTCGATAGTAGTTCGGCCATCACCCAGTTGCAGGCCGGAGCCATCGACATCTATGCCGGCGGCCTGGCTGCGGCTGATTTCCCCAACATCACCAAAGCCAACCTGGCCTATGCCGAGTTCGAGCGGTTTGCAGTACTCGATCATGTACAACCCGGCCACCTTCACGGATAAGAAGGTTCTCAACCCCTTCTCGGATAAGAAGATCCGCGAGGCCACCAACTACCTGTATGACCGCAACTATATCAACCAGGAAGTCTATGCCGGCGCGAACCTGGCCAAGTTCTTTGCCATTACCACCCAGTTCCCGGCCTATGCCAATAATGCGGCTGTGGCTGCTGGTCTCGAAGCCCAGTATGCTTACAACCCCGATAAGGCCAAGTCCATCATTGTTGCTGAAATGACCAACCTGGGCGCCACCCAGGACTCCACCGGCAAGTTCCAGTTCAACGGCAAGCCCGTCACGCTGAATTTCCTCATCCGTACCGACAGCGATGGCACCCGCAAGCCGATTGGCGATTATGTTGCCACCCAGCTGGAAAGCGTCGGCTTCACGGTTAACCGCGAGTACAAAAAATCTTCCGAAGCCAGCCCGATCTGGCAGGGCGATCCCACCACGGGCGCCTGGAACCTGTACACTGCGGCTTACAGCGCCACTTCCATCGACCGCGAAGAGAAAGTCAACTTTCAGGAATACTATGCCCCCGACAGCATCCAGGGCACAGAGCCCTTCCTGTCCAACACCGGCATCGATCCCACCTTCGCGAAGCTTTGCGATGACCTGGCGAACGGTAATTACACTTCACTTGCCCAGCGCGACCAGATGATGGCGCAGGCCCTGCCGCTCTCTCTGCAGGATTCCCTGATGGTCTTCCTGATCGACGGCAAGAATTTTGTTCCGGAAAATCCGAAGGTTCAGGTAAGCTATGACCTGGCCGCCGGTGTGGAAGGTGCTTATGTAGCACCTTACACCCTGCGCTTCGCCAACCAGACGGGCGGCATCTTGAAATGGGGCGCCCCTGATCTGTTCACCGACCCCTGGAACCCGATCGCTGGCAGCAACTGGGCCTGGGATCAGGCCAACCACAACTTTACGGCCATGGGTTATGCTGGTATGATGCCCGATCCGTATACCGGCTTGAATTGGCCGATCGTGTTTGACAAGGCCACCGTCACTGTTTCACAGGGCCTGCCAGTTGGTAAGACCCTCGACTGGGTCACGCTGAATACCGTCCCCAGCATCACCGTTCCGGATGATGCCGATGTAAATTGGGATGCCAAGGCACAGAAATTTATCACCGAAGCTGATTACAAAAAAGGTCGGGCTGACTCGGCTGCTGTTACCGCTCAGGCGGCAAAATTGGCTGGCGCGGCTGACCTGACACAGATGGTTGCCCCTGCATCAACACCTGCACCGGCTGCGACTCCCGTAGCTACCGCTACCCCGGCGCCTTTGTCTGCTGGTGCTCAAGTTTTGTCGAAGGTAATCACCGATCTGGCAACTTTCTACGATCAGAACTCTGGTTCCTCTGTTGACACGCAAGTTGCTACCGCTTTGACAGCGGGACAGGCTGGTCTGGAAACAGAAGTTGCAAATATTGCTGGAATGACCACCGATGCTGCCAAGCAGAGTGAAATTGCCACGTTTGCCATGAATTTTGTTGGCACGGCGACCAGTGGGTACTATCAATCCACTTCCAAGATCATGAGCTCGATTACGTACCCGTCCGACCTGTTCGACAAGGTTACCTGGCATGATGGCACCAAGCTGTCGGTGGCAGATTTCCTGATGAGCATGATCATGACCTTCGATCGCGCCGATAAGAACAGTGCCATCTATGATGATCAGGCTGTCCCGAACTTCCAGTCCTTCATGCAAGGCTTCGTAGGCTTCCGCATCACCTCCACCAGCCCGTTGACGGTAGAGTACTATGCCAATGTATATTCCGCCGATGCCGAACTGGATGTGACCACCCTGTATCCATGGTACACCTATGGTGAAGGTTCCTGGCATGTCCTGGCAGTCTCCAACTTGGCTGAAGCCGCTGGCGAACTGGCTTACTCGGATGATAAAGCCACTGCCAAGAAGATCGAATGGACCAACTATGTCGGCGGTCCGAGCCTGGATATCATGTCCAAGTACCTCGATCAGGCGATTGCCCTGAAGTACATCCCCTACGCTGCCACGCTTGGCCAGTACATTACAGCCGATGACGCAGTGGCCGCTTATACCAACCTGAAGAACTGGTTCTCCGCCCATGGCAATTTCTGGGTAGGCACCGGCCCGTACATGATGGGGACTGTCTCCACGACTGAAAAGACAGCCACCATGACCCGTTACCCGGCGTTCCCGTTTGATTCGGACCAATGGTCCAAGTTCAGCGCGCCTCAGATTGCGGTTGTTGCAGTCGATGGACCAGCCCAGGTGACAACCGGTCAGGAAGGTGATTTCAATGTGAGCGTAACCTACAACAAGGCTCCTTATCCTTCCGCTGAGATCACCAGCGTCAAGTATTTGCTGTTCGATGCCACCAATACGATCGTCAATCAGGGTGATGCGAAGATGACGGCCGAGGGTGCCTATACGGTTGCCCTGACCGCTGATATCACCGGCAAGCTGACGGCTGGATCGGATAAGCTCATGATTGTAGTTGTCGCCAAGCCAGTCGCTATCCCGACCTTCTTTACTCAACAATTCGTGACCGTTGCACCGTAATCGGCTCCGAATGTGATTTCAAAGATAGGGGCAAGGGTAACCTTGCCCCTATCAATGTCTATCTTCCCGGAAATTCTAGAAGAACATCCTGAGTTTTCGGGTTGGATCAAGGATTGTTATGAGGTGAGCCAATGGCCGTAGAAGTCCAGGCTGCTTCTGGTGTTCAGAAGAAGAAGAAAACCTCTTCGACGAGCACTTTTGGGCGTGTGGGTCGCTACACGCTAACGCGATTGGTGACGCTTTTCTTCACCATGATGGTGGGCGTCTATTTGACCATCCTGATCGCAAACATGGGCGGCTACGTCGACCAGATCATGAAAGCCCAGATTCGTGAAAATACCACGATGGCCATGATGAGCAGTAAAGGATTCCAAAAGATGGACACCGATGCACGGTCGAAACTTTTGGAAGCCACCATCAGCCAGGAAGAAGACCGTCTGGGGCTGAATACACCTTTCATGGTCCGCAGTTTCCGCTATCTTGGGAATGCACTGACACTCAACCTTGGCTATGCCCAGAGTATGACCAGCGATAGCGGCTCCAAGCAGGTGCGCCTGATCATTCTGGGACGCCTGCCGGCCACCTTGCTACTGATGGGCACCTCGGAATTATTCCTGTTCTTCAGCACCCTCTTCCTGGCGCTGGCATTGTCCCGGCATTATGGCAGCCTGTGGGATAAGCTCACCATAGCCCTTTCCCCCACCTCGACTGTGCCGCCCTGGTTCTATGGAATTTTTCTGATATTGATCTTTGCTGCGGTATTGCACATCCTGCCATTCGGCGGGCTGACGGATACACCTGTTCCAACCAATCCGTTCTTATTTGCCTTGAGCGTGCTCAAGCATTTGGCGTTACCGGCTCTATCATTGATTTTGGCTTCTTTTTTCCTGAGCATCTACAACTGGCGTACATTTTTCCTGATCTATTCCAGTGAAGATTACGTGGATATGGCCAAAGCCAAAGGGCTGACGGCGCGCAACATCGAGCGCCGGTACATCCTGCGCCCCACGCTCCCAACCATCATTACCCAGTTTGCCCTGCTGTTGATCGGCGTCTGGCAGGGCGCCATCATTACGGAAACGGTCTTCCTTTGGCCCGGATTGGGCCGCACTTTATACACTGCCATCGGTTTTTATGACACGCCGGTCATTGTCGGCACGACCATCATTTATGCTTACCTGCTGGCCCTGACGGTGTTTGTGCTTGACTTCGTATATGCCCTGGTTGACCCCAGAGTCAAAGTGGGTGAATGACCATGAATAACTTCAAAAAATCTCTCCAGGAAATTGCCCGCTATCCTTCTGCAATCGTGGGCGCGGTGGTGATCCTGATATTAATCGGTGTCGCCATCTATACCATGATCACCATTCCTTATCAAAAAGCAATTGATCTGTGGCGTGGGGGCGAAGATGTCTGGTATCAAAATCCCAAAACAGTTCCACCGGAATGGTTCAACTTATTCACCAAGAAAAAAGAACCTATCTCATTTGTTATCAATGCCCAAAAAGGAAATTTGACCAGGGCCGTCAAGACCCACAGTGATGGCAGCAGCACTATCACGCTTACATATAAGTTTGACTATCAATATGATGACTTCCCCCAGGATATAGCTCTGTATTTCACTACCAATTTCATTAAAAAGCAGCCTTTTGCTTCCCTGGTGTGGCTCACCCCGGATGGTCGTAAAATTTCAGTGGCAAATTTTGCGGTCCCGGCCCAGTTTACCTATCGTTTTTCGCAAGATTCAGTCCTGCAAACGAAGTTGAATGGGGTGGATCCCATGATCGCCCTTTTCGCCGATCCAAAAGGCAAAGACCCGAAGAAACCAGTCCCCATCAAGGGTACTTATCAATTGGTAATCACCGGGATTGCCTGGGAAAAGGGATCGGATATTACTTCCGAGTTCGTTTTCCAGGGCCAGGTGGCCGGGTTGGCCGGGACGGATTTCTACCGGCGTGACCTGATGGTGGCGCTGCTGTGGGGCGTACCGGTAGCCCTGGCTTTCGGCCTGATCGCCTCGGTTGGTACCTCCGTTCTCACCATGATCATTGCCGCCATTGGCGCGTGGTACGGGCGTTGGGTGGATGGATTGATCCAGCGCATCACCGAGGTCAACCTGGTTCTACCCTTCCTGCCCATCCTGATCATGATCGGCACTCTTTTCAGTCGCAGCATCTGGGTCATCCTGGGAGCTACGGTGGCCTTGAGCATCTTCACCGGTCAGATCAAGGCCTATCGTGCGATCTTCATGCAGGTGAAAGAGACCACTTATATTGAGGCTGCCAAGGCCTATGGTGCCAGTAACTGGCGCATTATTTCCCTTTACCTGATCCCTCGCATGATCCCCACCCTCATTCCCAGCCTGGTGCTTTCGGTTCCTTCCTTTGTGTTTTTGGAGGCCTCGCTGGCCGTGCTTGGCCTGGGCGATCCAACCCTGCCGACCTGGGGCAAGATCATCGATGATGCCTTCAATTACGGCGCGCTCTACAAAGGCCTGTATTACTGGATATTGGAACCAGCGGTTTTGTTGATGATTACCGGGCTGGCGTTTGCCCTGCTGGGCTTTGCATTGGACCGGATCTTTAACCCACGTCTCAGGGAGGCGTAACTCATGGCAGACGATATGCTGTTAAAGGTACGCGACCTGGTGTTGCATTTCCGCACCATCCATGGAACAGTCCAGGCGGTTGACCAGGTCAACTTTGATCTGGATCATAACCGGGCAGTCGTGGTTCTGGGAGAAAGTGGCTGCGGGAAGAGTTCCCTGGCAAAAGCCATCCTGCGGCTGCTGCCCAGGAACGTGGAGAAGTACAGCGGCGAAGTGTTCCTGGATGGGCAGGATGTTATGAAGTTAGGGGATGAGGAATTCCGGCTGAATGTTCGCTGGGTCGGAATGTCGATGGTGCCGCAAGCTGCCATGAATGCACTCAACCCGGTGCTGCGTGTGGGGGAGCAGGTGGCCGAGCCCGCCATGATCCACCTGGGACTGAAGAAGGAAGGTGCCATCCAGACTGCTTTGAAAATGTTCCAGCACGTCGGGGTACCGGAGGACTTTCTGGGGCGTTTCCCATTTGAACTTTCGGGAGGCATGCGCCAGCGGGTGGCGATTGCCATGGCACTCGTAACTTCACCCAACCTGATCATCCTGGATGAACCGACCTCGGCACTGGATGTGCTCACGCAGGCAAATATCTTCAATGTGTTGAAGCGCATTAAGAGTGAACTGGGCACGAGCTTCATTTTAATTACGCACGACATTGCCACATCCAGCGAGCTGGCGGATGAAGTGGTGGTTATGTATGCCGGGCAGATCGTGGAAACGGGCGATGCCGCCCGCTTCTTCACGGCGCCTCTGCACCCGTACTCGCAAAAACTGATGGCCAGTGTGCCCCGTCTGCGCGGTACCAAGGAACTGGAGTTCATTACGGGCCAGCCGCCCAGCCTGGTGAACCTGCCGCACGGTTGCCGTTTTGCGCAGCGCTGCCCGCAGGTTTTCGGGAGATGTAAAGAAGATCCGCCGGATGTAAAGCAAGATGGGCGGATGGTGAAATGCTGGTTATATTAAGTTTCCATCCGAAAAATGCGAACTTTTCTAGAATTTTCGGATAAGTTCCAAGATGATCAGGAGCAAGGCATGTCCGTTGAAGCGAAATTACAAGATGATGTGATTACGAAATACACAGGCGCGAATGACGCCCTGCTATCCATCCAGGATCTGCACGTTTGGTTTGAGTTGCGCCGCTTCGGATTCGGGCATGCCGGGTTTGTGCGCGCAGTCGATGGAGTGACTTTCGATCTGGGCCACGGCGAAGCGATTGCCATTGTGGGCGAGAGCGGCTGCGGAAAGTCCAGCCTGATGAAGACCATCCTGGCGCTCTACAAGCCAACCACTGGCAAAGTGACCATGGAAGGCAAGGATCTGCAAAGTCTGGATGCCAAGGGCTTGCGCTGGTTCCGTTCGCACGTCGGTTATGTGCAACAGGATCCGTATGGTGCGCTGGCTCCTTTCATGACTGTCAAGAAGATCCTGGAAGAGCCGCTGATCGTGGGGGGAGTAAAGAGCAAGGAAGAACGCCTGCAGCGCATTTATAAAGTGATGGAAGAAGTCAAACTGTTCCCGGTGGAGGATTTTCTGGGTAAATATCCGCATATGTTATCGGGTGGACAGCAGCAGCGTACAGTGATCGCCCGGGCGATGATCATGGGACCGAACCTGCTCGTAGCCGATGAACCTGTCTCCATGCTGGATGCCTCGGTGCGGGTGGAAATCCTCAAGTTGCTGCGCGGGTTGCAGGAGACCCATCACCTTTCGGTGATCTATATCACCCATGACCTCTCAACGGTGAGTTATTTCTCGGAGCGGATCTTCGTAATGTATGCCGGACAGGTGGTGGAAAAGGCCAAAGTCGAGAGGCTGTTGTATAACCCTTGTCATCCCTACACCCTGGCGTTGCTGGCCGGCACCTCCGACCCGGATGCCAATAATGCCAAGACATTCAAGGAAGTCCCGCCCGGCGAGCCGCCCAGCCTGGTGAACCCACCCGCCGGCTGCCGTTTCCATCCGCGCTGTTCCCGTATGATTCCAGGTACCTGCGACGTGAAGGAACCACCGGAGTTTGAGCCGGAAGCCAATCACCTGGTCAAGTGCTGGTTGTTCGAACAGGCAAAATGACCCGCCCGGTCTGGATGATCCTGCTTGGATTTGTGCTGGTGTGCGTAGGCGGGATCGTGTTACCGTACCTGATGTTGCCCGAGGTGAATGTCATCCCGCTTGAAAGGATAAATGGCGCTCTGGCCTTTCTTATTCCTCTCCTTTCTTATGGTATGTCCGTGGCGGGCTTGTTCCTGGGTATTATCGGGACCGCCATGTATGTGCGCATAAAAAGGCCGCCGAACCGCCCCTCAGATCCCAGGAAGCCCTCTGGCCCGTTTTCGAATTCCTAAATCTTTCCCACTTTCACGCCGGATTCCAACGACCCTCGAAAATGGTTTTTGGTTTAGAGGTAAGTGGTGTTATCATAATAAATTGTAGGCTCGGATTCATATTTCGGCAGGTACTTTTGGGATAAAAATGGCCTCACATCGCATTTTGATTGTCGACGATCAACGTGAAGTCAGCCGCTTGCTGCATTCGGCTCTGGCTACGTTGGAATATAAGCTGGATATTGTCGAGATGCCCTCCGGCGAGGAAGCCATTCTTGACAGTTCCCGCAATTCGATCGACCTGCTGGTGACCGATTATCGATTGCCAGGTATTTCAGGCGTTGAGTTGATGCGCAAGGTGCGCAAGTTTCGTCCCAACGTGAAGGTTGTCCTAATTACCGGCCAGACAGACCCAAGGATTCGCAAAGAAGTTTCCGAGGCCGGCGCGGATGCTTTTTTCATCAAGCCTGTCCCCATTGCCGATTTTCTGGATGCTGTCGAACGTCATCTTGGGCTGGTCGAATCCATCCTGCCGCCGGAACCGATTGTCCCGGTCGAAGAGGTGGATGCCCAGCCCAACCTGCCGGATATTATGGTTCATCTGCGCATGGAACTGGAAGCGATTGCCGTTCTTTTGTTGAACGATAACGGACATATCCTGGCACGTGCCGGGGATCTGCCAGATTCGAATGAGGAAGTCTCACTGCTCTCCTCCTTGCTTTCCATTTACAGCGCCGGCCAGAAGGTCACCCGCCTGATTGGCGAGAAGGCAGCTTCGAGTTGGTACGTCTTTGATGGGGCCGATTATGATTTGATCTTTGCTCCGGTAGGACTTTCGCACGCCATGCTGGTCATCGGCAAGGGGCTGGCGGATGAAGACCAGGTTTTGAAAACCGTGGATATTTTCTCGGCTGCCCGCAAGCAGATCGAACCGGCTCTGGGCGAAGTTCCCCCTGGCATACCTGCCACCCACGAATCACCCACGGCCCCCCTGGAAGCAGTCGATGTGGGCATGCGGGAAATGGATCCATTATTTAAAGATTCCCGGAAGAGACTCAAACCTGCCGATGTAAACGATTTTTGGGATAAAGCTGCCGATCAGCACAAGGCTCCCACCAAACCAGACATGCTTTCATATGAGCAGGCCAAACAACTCGGCCTGGCTCCGAAAGATAAATCGTAAATTGGCATGCCTTCCAGAAGCAGGGATTGTCCCTCCGCACGGCCTGTGATACAATTCGCGCCGCTTTGGGGCGTTGTGCAATGGCAGCACGTCAGCCTTTGGAGCTGATTATCTTGGTTCGAATCCAGGCGCCCCAGCCTGAATTACCCGCCCGCAGTGTGAGGCGTGTCCCGCGATTTTCAGCGGGTTTTTTCCGGGAATGGGCCTCGCGCCGCAATGCTGGCAGCGCGGGCTCATTTTTTTATTTTCCATTCCATTCCTGCAGGAGTTGCTCATGAAAATCACTGCTGTACTTCTGGCCGCTGGCCAGGGAGTCCGCATGAAGTCCAAGCTTTTGAAAGTGCTTCACCCGGTCTGCGGAAAACCCATGCTGGCCTATGCTCTGGCGGTTGCCTGCGCTGCCAGTACTGAGAAGCCCGTGGTTGTCATTGGCAGGGATGGCGAGGCCCTGCGCTCCTTCCTGGGGGATGACGCCGTATGTGTGCTCCAGAACACTCCGTTGGGCACCGGGCACGCCGTCCAGCAGGCCGAGGCAACCCTGCGAGGCAAGACCGATCTGGTGCTGGTCACTTATGCCGACATGCCGCTCCTGCGCCCCGAGACCCTTGCGCGCCTCGTGGAAGCCCAGAAGAATAACCCCGGCCCGATCACCATGCTGACCGTTATCGCCGCCGATCCGCGCGGCTTTGGACGGGTCATCCGCGCTCCGGATGGGCATGTGCAGGCGATTGTGGAGGAAGCCGCAGCCACACCCGAGCAACTTTCCATCCAGGAACTGAATGTGGGTGCATATTGCTTTTCTGCCGATTGGCTCTGGCAGGCCCTGGGCAGGATTTCCTCTTTCCCAAAAAGGCGAATACTACCTGACGGATACCGTCGGACTGGCTGTGCAAGCCGGGCTGCCGGTCCAGGCGCTGGTCAGTCAGGATCTGACGGAGAGCATTGGCATAAACACGCGTGTCCATCTGGCGGAAGCCGAAGCGGCCATGCGGGCGCGCATCAACCGCAATCATATGCTGGCCGGCGTAACGATCGTAAACCCCGCCGACACCTATATCGACTCGGATGTCATGATCGGCCAGGATACGGTGATCTGGCCGAACACCTATTTGCACGGAAAGACTGTCATCGGCGCAGAATGTATCATCGGACCCAATACTATCGCAGGCGATACCACTGTTGGCGATGGCTGCACCATCCTGGCAGCCGTAATGGAGAAGGCAGTCGTGGAAGATAATGTCAGCATCGGCCCGTTCGCCCGGCTGCGAAAAGGCGCGCATCTTTGCAAAGGTGTCCACATGGGCAACTTTGGCGAGGTGAAGGATTCCACACTCGGGCCCGGCACCAAGATGGGCCATTTCTCTTACCTTGGCAATGCCACCATCGCCGCGGATGTGAACATCGGCGCAGGCACCATCACTTGCAACTTCGATGGCGTGCACAAAAACCCAACCGAGATCGGCGAAGGCGCCTTTATTGGTTCGGATACCATGCTGGTTGCGCCGGTCAAGATCGGGGCGCATGCCAAGACCGGCGCCGGAGCGGTGGTCACGAAAGATGTGGAAGCTGATACCCTGGTGGTGGGTGTTCCAGCGCGGCCGATCAGGAAATTGAACGAGGCCAAAAAATGAGCGATCTGAGTGATGAGGAACGTCGTCTCTTGATTGACCTGGCGATTGAAGCGCGCCGGAGGGCCTATGCGCCTTATTCTAATTACCCGGTTGGCGCGGCCCTGCGCACTAAAAGCGGACGGGTCTTCACCGGCTGTAATGTGGAGAATGCCGCTTATCCCACCGGCATGTGTGCGGAACGGGTGGCGGTCTTCAAGGCCGTCTCGGAAGGCGAGCGGGAGTTTGAAGTGCTGGCGGTTGTCACTTCCAATGGTGGCTCGCCCTGCGGAGGCTGCCGGCAGGTGCTGGCCGAGTTTGGTCTCGACACCCTTGTTTTGATTGCCGATAGTCACGGCCACCTGGTCCAGGAGACTGCCGTCTCCGGGTTGCTGCCCGGGGCATTTACGCCAAAGGATTTAAAGTGAAAGTTCTTCCTTTGTGCTTCTCGGTGCCCCTTATGTTTGGATGGTTTTTTTGCAGTTTAAATCCCAATTCAATTGAAATGGTCAGCATTCCTTCATTGTGGTAAGATTGCCCCCATGAATTTTTCCCAGATTACCGATTGCCTGTTTATTGGTGATACCCCGCGCGCAGATGACTATGATCTTTTACGCGAGCTGGGCGTTCGTCTGGTAATAAATATGCGCATCGAGAAGCGCCCGGCGGTTGACCTGCACGATCCGCCGCTGGATTTCCTGTGGCTGCCCACTTTCGATACTCCCGGTCTGGCCATTCCCATCCGCTTCCTGATCCGTGGCGTCCAGGCCGCAATGGATACCATTCAAGCAGGCGGCAAGGTCTATGCCCACTGCCACAAAGGCCGTCACCGCGCCCCGGCTATGGGGGCCTCCATCCTGATCGCCATGGGCTACGACCCCTATGAGGCTATCGATTTGATTATGGAGCAGCGTCCGATTGCCGACCCGAATATTTTTTACATCCGCAGCCGCATCCTGCGCTTTGCGCGTGCCTGGGAGAGTATAGATTAGGTTCTTGCTTTTATAGAAAAACCCAAATTCCTCTTCAAATTAACAACGAAACGGGTTTCTTTCAGAAGCCCGTTTCGTTTTATCCACTGGCCAGCTTTGCCACGGTAACCCCTTCGCCACCTTCCTTGGGGCCGCCCTCCTCAAACGAAGTCACCTGGGGGTGATCCTTAAGCGCCGTGCGTACTTCCTGACGCAGTTTGCCGGTGCCTTTGCCGTGGATGATGCGCACGAATGGCAGCCCAGCCATGTAGGCCTTTTCCAGGTAACGGTCCAACATATCCAGCGCATCTTCGGCGCGCTGCCCGCGTAGGTCCAGTTCCATCCCCGGGGAGGCTGAAAGAATGGCTGACGACCGGTTTGACGATGATTGCGGCTCTGCGGAGTGCTTCTTGGCTGACTGCTGATCGTTGATGGCTGGCAGCTGATCGCTAACATCACTTTTCCTCTTCAACTCATCCAGCCGCACTTTCAGCCTGAGCGAACCCGCCTGCACTTCCGCATCTTCCCCATCAATGGAGGAAAGGATCCCTTCCGTGCCCAGGGTACGCAATATAACCTTGTCCCCCGTTTTCAACGCCCCTAAGTTTTTTACGTTTTGCGTATTATGCTTTATTCGAACTGGCTCCTGAACCTGCTCTTCCACGATCTCGATTTTCTCTTCGATTGCATCCAGCGCATCCAGTGGCTGACGGGCTTTTTTCAATTCATTCCTCAACATTTTAAGCTGGGTCTTCAAGACCTCCACTTCCAGCTCGCCTTCGGCGCGCGCCTGTTCGAGCACCTTCTGGCGCTCGTCCCCGATTTTATCCAGCCGCTCGGCCAGGTCACGTTCCAGGCGGCGCGCTTCGGAGCGGGAGCGCTCGGCTTTTTCACTCTCTTTGAAGGCGATCTTGCGCTGGCGATGGATGTCCCCGATCAGCTTATCGGCGCGCAGATCGTCCGGGTTGATCTCGCTGCGAGCGGCCTCGATGATCTCCTGCGGCAATCCCAGGCGCTGGGCGATCGCCAGGGCGTTGGACCGCCCTGGCAGCCCCAGGGTCAATTTGTAGGTTGGGCGCAAGGTCTGCACGTTGAACTCCAGCGAGGCATTGACCACGCCCGGGGTGGAATGGGCAAAGGTCTTTAACTCCGGATAATGGGTGGCCACCAGGGTGGTGATGCCGCGTCCGAGCAGGTCTGAAAGGATCGCGCGGGCCAGTGCTGCCCCCTCCTGCGGGTCGGTGCCGGCGCCCAGTTCGTCCAGGATCACCAGCGAGTTTTGGTCGGCCTTCTTCAGGATTTGCACGATATTGGTGATATGCCCCGAAAATGTGGAAAGGGATTGCTCGATGGATTGCTCGTCGCCGATGTCGGCGTAGATGGCCGCGAAACAGGGCAGCTCCGAGCCGGATTGGGTTGGGATGTGCAGGCCGCTCTGTGCCATGGCTGCCAGCAAGCCGACTGTCTTGAGTGTCACGGTCTTGCCGCCCGTGTTGGGGCCGGTAATGACCACTGCGAACGTGCCGGGCAGCGGGTCGATGTTGGTGGGTACCACCGTCTCCGGATCCAGCAGCGGGTGCCGGGCGTTCAACAACCGGATGGCTGGCCGTTGCTTGCTTTCAGCAGATTGCTGATAGTTTACCGCTGATCGCTGATCGCGCAACACCGGTTCGTTTGCCCGGATCACGTCCGCGTATTTCGCTTTGGCAAATGCCAGATCCAGTTCGGCCAGCGCCGCCACACCGGGGACGATTTCTTTGGTCAATTCCCCCACCTGCTCCGAGAGTTCGGCCAGCACCCGGCGGGTTTCGTCCCGTTCGGCGATGACGGCTTCGCGCAAGGCATTGTTCAGTTCCACCACCGCCAGCGGCTCGACAAACAATGTTGCCCCGGTGGAGGATTGATCGTGCACGATGGCCTTGACCTGGCCCTTGAATTCGGCCCGCAGCGGGATGACGTAGCGCCCTTCCCGCTGGGTGATGACGCTGTCCTGCAACTTTGATGCGGTGGATGCGTCCGTCAGGTAGCGCTGCAGGCGGGTCATCAGCCGGTCATGTGAAACGCGCACGTGCCGGCGCAGATCCGATAGTTTGGGTGAGGCGTTGTCTGCCACTTCGGCGGCATCCGTGATGCTGCGCGCGATCGCTTCGATCAGTCCCACCGGGCTCGGCAGGCGGGAGGCGATGAAGGCCAACTGCGGGGAGGGCTCGGCGTGTTTTTCGAAGAAACGCCGCAGCAAGCGCATCGCTACCAGCGTGGCCTGCACATCCAGCAATTCCTTCGGGTCGAGCACGCCGCCGTGCGCCGCCAGATCCACCTGGGCGCGGATGTCATGCGCGCCGCCGATGCTCAAGTCGGTTGTGGCGAGTAGTTTGCGCGCCTCGCTGGTTTCCGCCAGGCGGGCTGTCGCTTCCGTGAAGTCGGCGGAGGGCGTCAACAGACGCGCCAGTTCGGCCGAGCCGGAGAAGTCGCAATAGTCTGCCAGCCGGGCCAGGATCTTGGGGTATTCGAGCACGCTGAGAGTTTTGGAATCCATCATATTTGTCCGGGCAGAATTAAGAGCACGAAGGCTATTTTACCCGTTTATGGCGTTCCCGTTTTGAAATTGGTTTTCGTTGTGCATTAAAGTGCGAAATGGAGGAATGAAAATAAAAGAGCGACCGGACTTGTCGCTCTTGATAATGGTCTGTATATTCTGTTCACGGCCTATTGAAAAGAGGCTAACGCTGTCTCCAGATCGGTATATATCTCGAAAAGCGCCTTGAACCCGACAATTTCTAGGATATGAGCGACTTCGGGACGCGGAGAGAGCAGCTTGACGTGTTTTTGTACCCCGTTGCTGCGATCACGTTCGATTGCATTGTAAGCAGTCCAGCCGGCTTCTTTCTCAGGAATCTCCAGGCCGCGGAATACCAGGGCGGTTTCGTGGATGGCGGAGATACCGAGACTGCTCATGTAGCTTAGCCGGCTCAGATCGATCAGCAAATCACGCACACCGTTGGCGTAGTTTCGTTTGGCTTCTTCGACGAGTTGCATATAGTTGGAACCATCCAGCTTTCCAGTTAACTGCAGGACGGTGACGGGCAAATGCTGGCCTAGTTTTTGAATGCTGGCTATTTCCATATTCCAAATCCTTTATACACAACAATTATAATCTTTTTTGGCGGTTATCTTTTCCCCCATTTGTCATGATGATTGTGCATCCTTTTTCGCGGCCCCTTCGTAGGGGCGGACCTGAATCCGTCCAGCTTGTGTTCCTCCCGCCCGTGTTCGCCCTGGGTTGTCTTTTGCATATATGCCATTTCCATCTGAATCCCCTCGTGAAATTCATGGCTGAATCAATGTCCCATCGGTACCGGCCCATCTGCCGCCCTGCGCCCGGCCCACTTGAAAGGCCAGCCGGGCAGCAGCAGCCCGATCAGGAATGCCAGGATGGCAGCGTAGAAAGTGACCCGGTAGGCCTGCTCGAAACCGGCGATATTTTCACGGCAGGCTTCTCCCAACAGCGGAGCCACCTGCGGGGGGATGGGGGCGGGCGGCGGGTCACCCGGTTTCAGGCTGGCAACCACCAATGTCCCGGGGGCGGGTTGGCAGATTGCCAGGGGCGCTACACCTGGCTGCGGCGGGGCGTTCAGGAATTGCTGCTGCAGGGCATAGATCTTGGGCGAGAGCGTGCTGGCCAGCACAGTTGCCAGGATGGCGATTCCCACTGCCTGGAATACCTGGCGGGTGGCGTTGGTCAGCGACGAGCCCTGGGCAATCTCCGGCAGCCGCACCGCCGATAGAGCGGTCACGAAAGTTGTCTGGATGGTTGCGCCGAAGGCCAGTCCGCGCAGCGCTAGCAGGAACAGGATCCAACTGATCGGAGTGTCGGCCTTGATCTGCGCCAGTTGCCAGGTGTTTACGATCAAAATGCCAAAGCCGAATGCCAGCAGCGGGCGTGGGCCCAAGCGATCATACAGGTTTCCGGCCAGGATGGTGGCAACCCCGCCGGTGATCGCCATCGGCAGCAAAATCAGCCCGGTTTGGAAGGCGGTCTGGCCGCGCAGGTATTGCAGATAGATTGGCAGCAGGAACTCAGCCCCGAACAGCGCGATCACACTGACATAGCCCAGGATACTGGCGCTCAGGAAGGTCGGCTTTTGGTACAGCTGCAGATCAAGTAGCGGATCTTTTGCCCAGAACAGTTCGATCAGGGCAAAGGCGGCCAGTCCGACCCCGCCCACAACGAACCAGACCAGCACACCCGGAGCTGACCAGCCGAAGTCGGCTGCCACTGACGCCGCGTAAAGCACCGCACCGAACCCGACCACCTCGGCGATCAGGCCCAGCCAGTCCAGCGCCGGCCAGTGTTCGCCCTTGAATTCGGGCAAAAAGAACGAGCCGAGGATGATGCCGACGATCCCGATGGGCGGGTTGATGAAGAAAATAAATCGCCACAGGTGCAGGTCCACCAGGTAGCCGCCTAGGATCGGACCTAGCGCCGGCGCCACCAGCGAGGCGATGCCGAATACGCCCAGCGCCTTCCCCTGTTCCCTGGCGGGAAAACTGCGCAGCAGGATGGCGGTGCCCAGCGGTAGGGCGATCCCACCGCCGAAGCCCTGCAGGGCGCGCGCCGCGATCATGAAGCCCAGCGTGGGGGAGATGCCCGAGAGGAACGAGCCCAGCACGAAGATACCCAGCCCGACCAGGTAGATGCGCTTCATGCCATACCGGTCGCCCAGAAAAGCCGAGAGCGGCGTGCTGATCCCCAGCGTCAGCACGTAAATGCTGATGATCCACTGCGAATCGTTCAGGCTGGCCCCGAATTCGGCCCGCAGTGTCTGGAAGGCCACGTTAACCACTGTGGTATCCAGGATCACCATGAAAATGCCGAAAATAACCGAAATCAGGATCCTGTATTTATGCGATAGGAGCGGTTTCCCAACCGGTTCCATTTTTAGAATGTCTGTCTGCATGAATTCCTTTTCGTACTTTTTTTCTTAATGTATCTTCGTGACCGCCTGTTCCGCGGTTCTTTCCCGCGGGATCGTGGTGAGATGTTTTTCCCCATCGCGATGAGCAGAAATTTTTAATTCCAGCCCTTTCCCGGAATAAAGAACAGGTATCCTCTAGTAGGACACCTGCCCATAAACCTGCGTGCTTGCTGCCCGGCTGGACTTATTATATTATGATAATTATTGTCTTATTTTAGCATACTTGAGTGACATAGACGATGCAATTTTTCAGGGCTATCGCATTTCACCCTTTGTGTCGTTGCCTGCGCCAGCCTGTCCTGGACGGACATCCAGGGTACTGTAGGTACAGTTGCGAGGAGCGTTCTTCATCGTCCCGTTGTCCTTCGGGATGCGACGATCGCGCAGCATCCCGTTAAGAAAGCAATCTCCCAGCTTGTGAGGGGAAATTTCCCACAATTTGGGGATTGCTGCGTGTCGGAAAGAACATCCGGCCCTTGCAATGAAAAAACCTTTTTCTTTTGTTCAAATCCTTTGTGAAAGCTCTGCGGTACTTGTTAAGTAAATTCAAGCCTCGAACGACAACTTTTTGGACTGACGCTCCGGCTGATGGCTGGCAGTTGTTTTACCATTTGGCATGGCTGGCAAGGTAAAGTAGAACAGACTGCCCTGCCCCACCTGGCTCTCCACTCCCACCTGCCCGCCCAGTTTTTCGACAATGCTGCGCACGATCGAAAGGCCCAGACCGTGCCCGGCCTCGTGCATATGCCCCACCTGGCTGAATGGCACGAACAAGCGCGGCTGGACTTCCGGCGGGATGCCCTGGCCCTGGTCGCGCACCCAGAAGCGCACCATCCCATCCGGCTGGAGCGCTGCGCCCAGCTCCACGCACGCTTTCGGCCCGCCATATTTGATGGCATTGCTGATGTAGTTGGCCCAGACTTCTTCAATCCAGGGACCATAGCCGCTTACTTCCGGCCAGGTTTTCGGCAGGACCAGGCGGGCTTGATTTGTTTTGATGATATAGCTCAAGCGTTTGGTGATCTTTACCATCACCTCGGCCATGTTGACCGCTTCCGCCGGTACTTCCACCTTGCGTAGTTCTGCCAGCAATAACAAGTTGTCGATGATGCTGTTCATTTCGAAGGCAGTCGCCTTGATCTGCTCCATGAACTCCCGCTGCTCGGCAGGTGTCAGGTCGCCGATGTCGGTGATGGCCTCGGCTGAGGCTATGATCACCGTCAGCGGGTTCTTCAGGTTGTGCGCCACGGTGTGGTCATAGGCATCCAGTTCCTCGCTGCGGGTTTGCAACTCGGCGGAGTGCTGGCGCAGGCTTTCCTCCGAACGCTGCAAGTCCCGCAGGAGGATCGCGTACGGTCTCTCCAGCCCGGTCTCGATGATGGCCTTATACAGGAAGAAGAAAGCCACCAGGCGCAGCATATGACCGGCCAGGTTGGCGGCGCCATAGACGCTGACATAGGAAGTGAATGCGATCTCAGATACGATCGTGAAGGCCAGGAACAGGATCAGGAAGTGCAGCACGCTCGTGTCGAATTCCCGGCGTTTCCATAATAAAATCCCGATGGAGGTCAGGAAGAACACCACGATGATATATTCGCTGGCGATCTTGAAGTGGGTCAGGCCGTGACCCTGCACGTACGCCACGGGGAAGATGTGCCAGGCGAAGATCACGCCCAGAAGCATGGCGGTGACCAGCATATAGGCCACCAGTTGCAGGCCGACTTTCAGCTTGTGCCCAATGAAGAAGGGTGCGACCAGCAGCGACAGCCCCTGCAGGTATTGCATGCCCACCCACACTTGCGTGGCCGTGTTGGCAGTATGGTCGGTGAAGACCCCCATGCCCTGATAGGCCAGGGTGTGGAAAATATCAAGGAAAGCGATGAAGACCGCTGCAATCCCCAGAAAGAGCAGGTAGTTGTTATTCAGATACGCGCGGGCGTTCCAGGCGATCATGAAGATGCCAGCGGCCACCACGATGGTGAATAGTTCGACCAGGCTGTGGAACAGTAGATAATTGAATAGGCTGGTCAGGTACAGCCCGGCCAACAGCAAGACCCCCAGCAGGACGGCAACCGAATTTCTCGAGCGGGCAGAACCATGTTGCATAAACCGCCTCCCTCCAGGCTGGCTGGTCAAAGTATCGGATGCAAATATCCCGCAATAAATTTCTATCCGATTATAGCCGAATATCCATTCTGGAAGAATAACCCTGTCTCTGCCTCTTGAGGGAGAAGCAGGGAGCAGAGAATGGAGGAAAGGGGAAACCCCCGTTTTTTGAGGGGGCGCGAACGGTTTGCCGAAACAACGAGAAAGAATCCCCAAGGGCAGGGGTAGGAGCCATAGGAAAGGGGGTTTAACCGCGGTGTCACCCCAGTAAAGTGTGGGGAGTTGATAAAAGGCTTGTAAAAAATGGGGTTCATTGGCAAAATCTAGGGACTTCGAGATCCTTGAGAGCCACCAATGAACCCACAAGATATATTTTGCCCGAATATGGAATGCCCCGCAAGGGGTCAAACTGGAACAACTCTCCCTCCCGCTGGCGTGTTTGCAGGATTGATGCCATAATGGGAATGGTGGGCCGCAGCGGCCCGCATGTAATCATTCTCATCAAACTAGCGAGTGGCGGGAGATATGGAAGATTACGTTCGCAAACAAATTTATGACACCCTGAATCTGCGCGAGACCGAAGACCTGCTGGAGATCTGGCAGGCGGCAAACACGGATGAATATGCCGAAGAAACCTTCGAGATCATCCGGGAGATCCTGCTGCAGCGGCTGGGCACGCTTCCCGCACAATCCGTGCAATTCCAGGCCGTACAAATATTAAGGCAAATTGACGTCTACCTGGAGGAAGGCAAGCTGACCAAAGCCCTGAGCGAGTGCGAACGGGCCATCCAGCTGGCGCCGGACCTGGCCAGCGCCTACAACCAGCGTGGTCTGGTGTATGACCAGATGGGGGAATTGGCGAAAGCCCGCTCCGACTATCAGGACGCTCTCAGGCTCGATTCCGGTTTGCAGGACGCCCGCGATAACCTGCTCAGCCTGGAACAGGAACTCGAAGATGATCAACAAAAAAGCCTGCAAGTTCAGGCGCAAGCCCAGGCCGGGCAGGCTTTAAAGAACGCAGATGCCCACCTGGATGCGGATGAATTGGAGAAAGCCTTGGCCGATTACCAGGCCGCCGTCCGGCTCAACCCCAGTCTGAAAGATGCCTGGGATAACCTGCTCGATCTGGAAGAGGAACTGGAAGAGCAATTTCTGGCCTCTCCTGCCAAGGCGCACCTCGATCAAGCCCTTGAGTATGCGCAGGATGGGCAACCCGACCTGGCATTGGAAGAATGTGCCCTGGCCCGGTCGCTTTTGCCGGAGCTCGCCCTGGCCTACAATTATCTGGGATTGATCCTACAAGGATTGGAACAAATCGAGCCGGCCATCGATGCCTATCTCGCTGCCATAGAGCGCAACCCGCGTTATTATGCCGCCCGGGAAAACCTGGCCAATGCCCGGGTGAAATGGGAAGAAGAACAATACCATCAACTGGTAATTTCCCCCCAGGCTGATGACCCGGCCCAGCCAGGGCAGGAAGCCCTGCCGGATGCGGCAGAGTGGCAAAAAGCCAAAATGGCCGCAGATGACCAGCCCGTACCGGGATGGCTTTATACCGATGAGAGTGCTTATTGGTTGTGGGGCTGGCCCGGCCATCGCACCCGCCCGGGCAGGTCCGGCTACGATCCGGTAGATTCAAATATGGAAGAAGCCCATGTAGAGGGGACCATCATCCGCCAGTTGCTTACCGGACGCTTCCGCATCAATAATCCGCTTTACGCACTGCCGATGACTCTGGTAGGCCTGTTCCTATGTTGGCCCCTAATATTCGGGGTGATGTTCATTTTCTATAACGACTGGGCTTCGCTTACTCTGGTAGCCGTGGTCAGTCCATGCTGGGTGGTTGGTTTGGCCCTTTTGATCGCTTTATTTTTGAGCCCGGAGGAAGAAAATATCTGAGACGGGTAATATCACCCTTGTTAAATGGGAACATTTATTCGAAAATAGAAGCCGCGCGGCACGCCTCTGCTTGCCAGGGGAAGCCTGCTCGCCTGTGCCCGAAGGGTAAAGGGCATGCCTCTCCCAATTACCGATTCACAAATCGGCAATCAAAAATCTACAATCCGCCCCATTCGTTCCTCGTCCGTTTTTTTGAATAGCGAATGCCGATTTCCGAATTCCGAATATCTATTCCCCTTTTACAATTACCTATTCACCATTCATCCTTCACCATTCTTCATTCCATGTACAGTCCTCCTGTGGTCTCCAGCCAATCAGCGATCTTCTCCACAGCCAGCGGGATATTGTTATCCGAGATGTCCAGCCTCAGCCAGGGCAGGCGCGATTCCGTTACCAGCCGCTGCATCAGTTCCTGCTCATGGATGAAAACCTCCAGATCGTTGTACTGGTCGGGCTTGCCTGAGATTTTCAGGCGCTCGGCCCGGGCGGCGGCGAACGTGGCGGGGGTGCGCTGGAGGAGCACCAGCCGGAAGTTGAGCGGCAACAGGCGCTCTTCCAGCCAGCTGAAATCGTAGTTCCTGTTGTTTGCCTGCAGTTGGTACGCCCGTGTGGAGATGTGGAATCGGTCTACGATCCAGGAGTAGTAGCGCTGCAGCTCGAACAGGCGCAGCCAGGTAGCGTAGGTCTCCATGGCCTGGGCTTCTTCCTGCGGCTCGAAGTTGATCAGCCCGCGCCCCCATGGGAAGTTGGTGAAGGCGCACCATTCGGCCGAGATGAGTGGGGAGTGGTAGCGGTACTTGCGCGGCCCGACGATGCGTGGATGCTCGTTAAGCGCAAAGGCGATCTCGGTCTTTAAGGTCAGGCGGGTGCCTTCCAGGATGATCTTGGGAGTGAGTTTGTTGCCCATGCAACGCATTATAAACTGCAATTAAATTCACCATGGAGCCCGCTCAGTTCGTAGAGAAAAATCACTGAGTTGTCTCTACGCGCTCAGCGGAGATTTTTTCAACCTCTTAGCGCTTTAAGAACGCTTTGTGCCGCGTTTAGGTCACCTTGTAAGGTCTAGGTCGTTGTGCTACAATCATTTTGGCCATCACTCAAGGGAGTTGATCCGGTCGGTATCATGAGAAACACCCAATGAAAAGAGGAAAATGAAATGATTAATACCATGCGTAGAATTTTTGTTGTCAGTATGGCGCTTGTCCTGGCTCTGGTGGGGAGCGGCCTGTTCCAGCCGTCCCTAACTGTCCAGGCCGCTGCTGTGCTGCCAGGTATGTATGCAACCATTTGGTCAGGCGGCAGTTCATATAATTCGACGGTCTACACCGGCAAGCAGCTTACTCTTCAGGTAAAAGTCCAGAATGTCGGAAATGTAGGCCTGGGCATCACTGCCACCCTGGCCACTCCCACCGGCTGGACCCTGGATGAGAAATATGATAATTGCGGCACCCTGGCAGTTAGCAGCTCGTGTACCCTCACCTGGTTATACACCCCACAGGCCGCCGGACAGACCTATGTAAGAGCCTACGTGCGCGGCAGTTATACGGATGCCAGCGGCAATGCCAACCGCATCACCAGCGCGCCGGCCTTCCTTTTTATTGTGTTGCCCACCTATACATGGCAGACCCAGAGTAATGGAACGATCACCACGATCACCAGCACGCAGCCTCCGGCCATTTTGTTCCCCTCCATAACTGTGACGCTGATCGGGAATGACATTGCTACGTATTCCGAGACGGTCCCGTTGAACAAACAATTCATCTTCCGTGCCGTAGTCGAAAATACAAGTTGGGTACCTCTGCAGGTGGTAGGCAACCTGGCAGTGCCCAATGGCTGGGGCGTGACCCAGGATCCATACAATGGCTGCCCCAGTACTGCGAGCCTGGGCCATAAGCAGACCTGCACCCTCAGCTGGTATTTCAATCCGATGACCGCCGGGCAGGTCTTCCTACGGGTCTACGTGCGGGCTTTTTACAACGATACTCTCGGCAATACCCAGCGCATCACCTTGTCGCCGGCCTTTATCGTCAACGCGGTCCCGTAAATCCATCAGCTAATACTATCCTTAAATAACCCGAAGAGGCATGCCCAGCATGCCTCTTCTTTTATTCTTCCATCCGTTGTTCCACCAACCGGGCTGACCGAATGGTTGCCGGGGTGGCGGCACAGGCTGCCAGGGTGAGCACGAACGGGTCCCGGCGCTGCCACCAGGCTGCCCAGGTCTTCCCGCTGGCCGGCTGTTCAGCCACCTGGAGTTTTTGCCATCGGGCCACTTCCTCGCCGCCGGGCAGAGCGCCATCCAGCCCCTGCACTTCCACCATGCGCGTATCCCGGCGCAGGCCCACGCCCAGCGCTTTCAGCATGGATTCCTTGGCGCTCCAGATCAGGGTAACGAGTGTGGATCGGCTTTCAGATGAGCACCTTTCCACTAGCTGCCGTTCGGTGGGCGTGAAGTAATCCAGGATGAACGTTTCGGTATGCGCTTCCACCTTTTCCAGGTCGGCGCCCACCTGAAGCTCCAGGCCGGGCGCCAGCGCGCACACGGCCAGGTTCCCGCTGTGGCTGATGCTCAGGCATTCTGCCGGAGCAGCCCTATCCGGCAGTTGCAGGAAGGGCGCGCCTTCCGGAGCGTTGCAAATCTCGATCTGGTTGAGCGGGTAATGTTGGTAGGCCGGCAAGCTGTGGGTCAGGGTTTTGGCGGTCCAACGTCCCTGGAACCATTCGTCGCGCCGCTTGGGGAAGCGGAAGGCGAAAAAGCGTTGAAGCTCGGAGGGGGAAAGCACCTGTGCTGCTGTCAGTATGGCTGGATCGGAATGGGCCAGCATCCAGTAGATGGGATTGGACATAATATAGCTAGAGTCTATCCGAAAATTTGGGAGAAGTTTGCATCAAAATGCGGTTCTTCTAAAATTTTTGATTCGAACTTGTTGTAAAAAAACCGCCCGCAACCAACTGCGGGCGGTTTGTCATATAACGCTTCAGGAGTCCTTCATCAACTCCTGCAAGGGCGCCAGCAGATCGGGTTGCACCGATACCGGCAGGGGCGTGGTGGTGTATTCCTTCAACTCCAGATAGAGCCGGCCCTTCGAGTCTACCACACGCGCATCGAAATACAGGTCGCCATTCCCTGAGCGATACGGCTTGACCTCAGCATAGATGGCGGCGCCGTTGACATTTTGCCGGTAAAGGGTCAGGCATTGAATGGAGCGCGGTAGGGCCATTACGCCGGTCTTGCCGATTTCCCAGATCCCGGCGGTCTGGAAACATAATTCCACCAGGGTGGGAGTGCTCAACAGGCCGTGCCCTTCGTTGGTGAAAGCCGGCAGGCTCTTGTTCAACTTGCCTAGCACGCTTTCCCCGCTACGCTGCACGCCCTCCAGCACCTGGAAGGCCGGGCCGTGGAAGTAGAGCTGATAAATATCTGCGGCCTGGACGGTATAGCTGCCATTCCATGCCGGGATGGCAGCGCTGACTTCCAGCGCTTCGGCTTGATGCGGCTTGAGATGTACCTTGCCGCTGAAATGCTGCATGTGTCTTTCAGTGCCGGTCTTCATCAGGCGGCTCAATTCCAGGCTGACGTATACCACCAGCCCGGACTCTTCCCGCACGGCACGCGCCAGCCAGGTGACCCGGCGCGGATCCTTGCGGTAGAACTTGAATGCCGCCAGGAAATGGATGTCTTCCAGGCTCTCCACCTCCAACTCATGCATGCTGGAGGCCAGCACCGAGCCGATGTGTTTGGCGGCCACCGAAAAGCCTTCGATGCCCATCACGCCCGGCAAAACCGGGATGCCGTTCATGCTGTGGTCATACAGGTACGGCTGGGCTTTCGGGTCGAGCTCGGCTTCCAATGTCAGGCCTCGGTTGAGTTCGAAATCGGCCACATGACTGAGCATGCTGTGGATCGGCTGGCCGGTGCGCAGAGCGCTATCGGCCTTTGCCAAATCCATGCCCCCGTGGGGGATGCGAGCTTCGAGCAGCGCCCCCAGCGAACCGGCGATGATGGCTTCCCCAGTGCTTGCCAACAGTTCGGCGCGGACCATCGGGGCGGCCTGTTCGAACGGGACCAGGTCGATGCCGGCCAGCTTCATCAGGGTGGGGATATTGCCGCGCGTGGCCATGCCCACGCCGCCCCAGGCGCTCCAGTCGATCACAACGGCTTTCAGGCCGGGATACTGGTTGCGCATGGCCGAGGCGACCTTGCAGAGCAGGTCGTTGGCAGCGGCATAATCCGTCTGGCCGGAGTTGCCGAAGCGGCCCGCCACCGAAGAGAAGAAAACCAGGCCGCGCGGCAGCATGTTTTTGGCTTCCATCGCTTTGAACAGGTTGAAGAAGCCATCCGCCTTGACCGATACCACCAGGCGGAATTCCTCGATCGGTTTCATTTCGAGTTTGCGGCTGCGTTCCATGCCGGCGGCGTGCAGGAAGGCGTCGATATGGCCTTCGGCATCCTTGATCTTTTGAATGGCCGCATCGATCAGCGCTGGGTCCGTCACGTCACAGGCCAGGTAGTGTGCCTGCCCGCCCAACTGTTCGATGATGGCGAGAGTTTGCAAAGTAGTGGCGGCGCGTTCAATACCGAATAGCGCGCCTTCCACCTGCACAGGGGTGGGTCTTTTGCCATCCCGGGTAAGACGGGTGATCAATTCATTCTTCAAGCCTTCCCGGTCGCTGGCCAGCCTCCGGATATCCGGGTCGTCCGCGGCGGGGATGGGAACACGGTCGAGCAGGTAGAACTTGCCCTGCGTGGCGCGCGCCAGATCCTCGACGATCGGTCGGATGATCCCGCCGGAACCGCCGGAGATCAGGAAAACGCTGCCTGGTTCCAGGACAAAGTTATTTTCAGCTGGCAGGGGTTGTGCCAAAGTAGCAATGCCATAGCGCAGTTCGTTCTCCCAGCCAATCTCCAGCGCCCCTGGGTCTTGTAGGGTTTCCTCGATCAGGCGGGCCGCGATAACTGCTGGCATGGCACTGGTCTCGAAGTCAACGATCTTGACGAAAGCCCGCTCCCGTTCGCGCGCAATGGCTTTGGCAAAGCCGCTGACGGCGCCGCCAAATGGGGCGGATGCGCCCTGGGCAGAATAGCCATGCAGCCCGCCCAGGCGGGTAGCGCAAACCAGGAAGGTTTCTTCGGGCAGGACTTTCATGATGGTAACCAGGCAGTACAGACGTTCTTCCAGACCGGCCCGCCAGTCCTGGATATTCAATTCAGCAAAGCCGGGTTCGATCTCCAGGGCCGGCAGGAAATACACGCCAGCGATGGGGCCTTCGGCCAGCCAGGCGCTTAATTTGGCACTAATCTCTTTGGAGGTGAGACGGGCGCTCAAGCGCAGCACAGCCAGCTTGCGTTCTGTGAGTTTCTGGACGAGCGGTTCGGCGGTTTCGGTCTGGCTTTCCACCACCAGGACGCGCTGGCCTTGCGCCAGTTCCACGCCGGTCGGGATGCACAGATCCAGGCGCGGACGCAAGGCCGGCACCGGGGCGCGCCGCACGATCACAGATGGCGCAGCGCTTTCATCCGGGTCGAGGGTAACAGGCTGAGCGGGAACAGGCTCTGCAGCTTGGATTTCAGCTTTCTGGGCAGCTATCAGGGCGGCTTCCTTGATGGAATTCAACTCATCTTCCACAAATTTCATCACCTTCGCGAGCGTATTATATTCCGAAAGGCGCAAGTCTTCCCGGCGCGAGATATCGAAATGTTCCCGGATGGAGGCAAACAACTCGGCCTGCTTGACGGTATCAATGCCCAGATCGGCTTCCAGGTCCAGGTTCAGGTCGAGCACTTCCAGCGGGTAGCCGGTCTTTTCGCTGACGATGGCTAATACGTAGGCCTTGATCTCCTGCAATTCAACTAGCGGTTGTGTGGAGATGGGTGCTGGATTGACTGCATTGATTTGGGGTACGGGCAGAGGAGTGGATGGAATGGCAACCGGCTCGGCTGGCGCATCTGAAGCTGCAACGACTGCGGATGCCGGAAGTTCGGAGGTGATTTCCACCACCTTTTCGGCGACCGGTTGTAGAGCCTCTTCGACGAAATGGATTACTTTGGCGAGGGTGTTGTAATCGGAAAGGCGCAGATCTTCACGACGGGGGATGCCATATTGGGTGCGGATGGCGGCGAACAGCTCGGCCTGCTTGACGGTATCGATGCCCAGATCGGCTTCCAGGTCAAGATCGAGGTCAAGTACTTCCTGCGGGTAGCCGGTCTTCTGACTGACGGCCTCCAGCAAATAGCTTTTGATCTCTTCGAAGCTGGCAACGAACGGAGTGGTGGATATTACCAGCTCGCTCGATATTGCGACCGGAGCATCTGCTGGGATGGCAGGCTGTTCGGCAGCTGGCGCGGCAGGTGCGGCGGTGAGCGAATCTTCCACGAAGCGCATCACCTTAGCGAGCGTGTTGTAGTCCGAAAGGCGTAAATCTTCGCGGCGGGCGATGCCATATTGTGTGCGGATGGCCGCGAAGAGTTCGGCCTGCTTGACAGTATCGATGCCCAGGTCGGCTTCCAGGTCGAGATCCAGGTCGAGCACTTCCTGCGGGTACCCGGTCTTCTCGCTGACCGCAGCCAGGACGTAAGCCTTGATCTCTTCCGGGTCGACTTGCACAGGGGCAGGAGCAATGGCTGCAAGTGCCGGTTCGGGCGATTTTTCCAATACCGGGATAACTACCGGAGCGATTGGCTGAGAGATGGATGCAGCCGACGGCATGGCCGGGGCAGCCAATGAATCCCTGACAAAGCCGATCACCTTGGCAAGCGTGTTGTAGTCCGAAAGGCGCAAATCTTCGCGGCGGGCGATGCCATATTGGGCACGGATGGAGGCGAAGAGTTCGGCCTGCTTGACCGTATCGATGCCCAGGTCGGCTTCCAGGTCGAGATCGAGGGCCAGCACTTCCATCGGGTAGCCAGTCTTTTCACTGACTACCGAAAGAACGAAGGCCTGGATGGCCTCGGTACCGGTGGGTTGGGCTGCAACGGGCTGCGGGAACACCACAACAGGCTTGGTTTCGACCGGTTGGGTGGCAGGGACAGACTGGCCGGTGGAGGAGTTGGAATTGCTGGCTGCCTTGTCCGCCCACAGAGTGGGACCCTGGCCATACTGCCAGCGGGAGGCACCTGGCTTGCGGGCCGGGACACCCTGGTTCTTGATATGGAGGGTGCGCTGGGAAACTTCCAGTTCGGTAGAAGGGTAACCGGAAACATGCGCGAGCCAGCGGTCATAGATGGCCTTATTCACCCGCTCATGCTGCCCGGGGATCTTGCGCAACAGGGTCATGGCGATCTGGGAGCCGAAACCGGCGCCCAGGCGCAAGGAGTATTGCAGCGGGTATGGACCCCCATGAGAGAGGTTCAGGTCGCCCAGTTCGGGGTCCGGCTCGAAGCCCTCGTGGATATTCGCGATAGGAGGAACGATGCCGTACTCGAGCGCCTTCACGGCCACCACATCTTCGATGCCGACGCCCATGGTATGGCCGGTGAAGCCCTTGGTATTGGCAATGATGACCTGGTTGGCCTGTTCGCCGAAGGCGTCCCGCAGTGCATGAATCTCGGCGGCCGCACTGCCGCCGCGCGCCGGGGTGTAGGTTTCGTGCGAGACGAACATGGTTTCGGCGGCGATCTGGCTGCGCACGATCCCATAGCGCTCCTCGGCGGTCTTGAGCAGCGTTTCCATCACCTGGCTAACGTGGTTCACGTTCAGGCGGGTGCCGTGGAAAGCGCTATTGGCAATATTGGTGGCGAGCACTTCACAGATGGCGCGCATGCCGCGCTCACGTACGGCGTCTTCCAACTCGACCACCAGGGCGGCTGCGCCCATACCGATGATCATGCCATTGCGGCGGCGGTCGAAGGGCAGGGCGGCCAGGCGCAGGTTGCCTTCGGGGGTGGCTGCTCCACTGGCCATCAGGCTGGTGCCGATCCACTGGGACAGGCTGCCGCTGATGACATCATCACCGGCCACAATAATGACGCGCCGGGCGCGTCCCAGGCGGATCCAGTCCTCTGCAATGGCGACGGCGTGGGTGGTGGAAGCGCAGGCGGCGTTGACGTGGGTATTGGGCCCGCGCGCCCCGATGTATTCGGCGAACTGGGAGTGGCCCATGGTCAGGACGCGGAAAACATAGCGCCGGTCGAAATGATAGTCGAGCCGGGCGGCTTCGGCTTCCAGTTCGGTGATGCGTTTTTCAAATTCAGCTTTCAGGTCAATTTGCTGGACAGGTACCAGGCCGGCCATGTTGCGCAGTTCTTCGATCTGTTTGGCAACCACCTGGTTCTGGTAATACTTATCGGCTTCGTCGGCCATGCGGTCGAGCCCTGGGAAGGCCGAAGCGAAGATGATGCCGGTCTCGTCGGCCAGCGACTCGGGCAGTTTCCAGCGATCCGGCAGGTAGGAGCCGGTGCTTGTGGACTTGTAAGCCATCACCAGCGGGATGCCGGCATCGCGCAATGCTTCGATCCCGGCCGCGATGGCGAGTTGGGTGGAAATATCGATGGCTTCCAGGCGGTCCTTGGGCATGCCAAACTCACCGGCCGGATCGAAAGTGCCGCGCTGTCCAGCCAGTTTGAGCGTCAATTCCATATTATCGATGGTCTGCATGATCGCGCCGGCTTCGCTCTTGACCAGGCGGGTGGGTCGTTTGTCCAGCATGCCCTGACGGGTGCTATCGGGCAGCGGCTCGATGCGCATCTGGCCATGCAGGATATCCAGGATATTATTATCGTCGAAGACGTGCCTGCCGCGCCCGGGCAGACCCAGGCCGGCACCGCTGATAACAACCGAACCGGTAATGGGCAGACGACCGTCCATAATTGCTCCTTCTTCGGCAGACACGGGGTCGACCGCAATAATTGGGGATGGAATTTCGGATCGAATTTCGATGGAAACAGGTTCAGCGACAGCCACAGGCTTACTGATTTCCTTGGCTGGGGCAGGCGTGATTTCGACAGGAGTTGCCTCGGCGAAAGTACCATTCACACCGGCGGCATATAAGTGGCCCAGGGCTTCATTGAGGCTGGGAATGTCGCCCTTGCGGGGGTGGTTGGTGGAGAACACGGTGATGTCTTTGTGTTCCTTGAGAATGTCAGCGGTCAATCCACTCAGGACGCGCTTGGGGCCCACTTCCACGAAAATGCGGGCACCCTGTTCGTACAGCGCGTTAACACCCTGCACGAACTGAACCGGCGAGGCCACCTGAGCAGCCAGGATGTCGAGGATGCCCTCCCGGTCGTTGGGATAAGGCTGGCCGGTTACATTGGCGACAATCGGAATGGTGGGCGCCTGGATATCCATGCGCGCAATTACCTTGCGTAGCGGTTGGCTGGCCGGGGCAACGATGCGGGTGTGGAAGGCGTGCGAAACCGCGATCTTGGTGGCTTGCAGGCCGGCTGCCAGGAAAGCGCGGATGGCCGCATCCACTGCGTCGGTCTCCCCGCCGATGACGCACTGCAGCGGGCTGTTGATGTTGGCAATGACGACATAGCCGGGGATGGTTTTGAGAATGCGCTCCACCTCGCCCAGTGGAGCCGAGACGGCCGCCATGCAGCCATTGTCATCCGCGGCCACTTTGGCCATTTCCTGGCCGCGCGCGCTGACCACTTGAAGGGCTTCGGACAGGTTCAGAATGCCGGATGCCACCAGGGCAGCATATTCGCCCAGGCTGTGGCCGATGACCAGGTCGGGCTTAAATCCATATTTGGCCAGCACCCGCAGCATGGAAACGTGCACTGCCAGCAGGGCCGGCTGGGTGATTTCGGTGCTGCGCAGCCTCAACTCTGCCTGGGCGATCACGTCATCTTTTCCATCCACAAAAACATAACTGGAGATGGGCCGACCCAAAATGGGGGTCATGATCGCGTCGGCTTCGCGGAAGGTCTCGGCCACCAAAGGTTCGATCGTGCGCAGGTCGCGCAGCATGTTGACGTACTGCGAACCCTGCCCGGGGAACAGGAAGGCCAGCTTGCCGGGTCGCCCGCTGCCGCGGTAGATGCCCTGCACTCCCAGCGCCTGCCATCCGGCCGGTGCGTCGGTTTCAAGGGCTTTGAGGGCTTTTTCGGCGCGTGGGATAAATTCCTTCAGGTTCTCATAATCGATCACCAACCGTTCCGGCTGGCCTACCTGCTGCGGGGTCGGACAGGTATTCCCGGGCAGGTGACCCAGTTTGGCTTGATGGAGGATCTGTGCCAGGGACTGGCTCAGTTCCGCGGCGGATTGCGCGCCAATGAAAAGCAGGCCGCGGTAGGGCTTGAGATCGACGGGAATGGTCTGGGCCAGTACTTGCATGTCGGTGCCGGGATAGATGGCTGATTCCCTGGTCAGCACGCCCGGAAGATATTCTTCCAGGATCACGTGGAAATTGGTGCCGCCAAAACCGAAGGCGCTGACGCCGGCCCGACGCACTTCCCCGGAAGGGATTTCCCATGGATGCGCCTGGGTGTTAACGTAGAAAGGCGAGTTCGAAAAATCTATTTTGGAATTGGGCTTGTTGAAGTTGACCGAGGGCGGCAGGATGTGATCGTAGAGCGCCAGGGCGGTCTTGAGCAGGCCAGCTGCGCCGGCTGCGCTTTTGAGGTGCCCGAAATTGGATTTAACCGAGCCGAGCGCCACGCTACCGGGCTTGAGGCCAACCTGCCCGAAGATGGCATTCAGGCTGGACACTTCGGCCAGATCGCCGACCGGCGTGGATGTGCCATGGCCTTCGATCAGGCCAACCGTAGAGAGCGGGATGCCGGCGTTCTTCCAAGCGCGCTGGATAGCGCGCTGCTGCCCGAGCGGGTTGGGGGCTGTGATGCCTTTGCCCTTGCCGTCGCTGGAGCCGCCGATGGCGCGGATGACGGCGTAAATCTTATCGCCGTCGCGTTCGGCATCTTCCAGCCGTTTGAGCAGGAAGATGGCCGTGCCTTCGCCCATCACAAAGCCGTTGGCACCCTCGGCATACGGGCGGGAACCATCCGGGCTGAGCGCGCCGATCTTGCAGAACTTGACGAAGGATTCGACGCCCATGCTGCGATCCACGCCGCCTGTCAGGACGGCGTCGAACTGGCCAAAGCGTAGCCCATCGATGGCACTCTGCAAAGCTGCCAGGGAGGAGGCACAGGCCGCATCGGTCACGTAATTGGGGCCGGTGAAATTAAAGACATTTGCCACCCGCCCGGCGATGATGTTGGAGAGTTCGCCCGGCATTGTGTCTTCGGTGATGGCTGGCACCAGGGCATGCACGCCGGAAGATAAGCCCTGGACCAGGGCAGATTGAACGTCAGGAGCAAGATTTTTAAAGGCCGGGGTGGCGGAGAGGGAATCGATATATTCGGGCAGGTGGATGCGGATGGTGGAGAGATAATGCTTCTCACCGCCCATGGCATTGCCCAGGATGACGGCGACCCGGTTTGGGTCCAGGAAGCGCGACGGGTAGCCGTAATCCTGCAGCGCCTGGTAACAGGCGGATATGGCCCACTGCTGAACCTCATCGATCTGTTCCTGGATGCGCGGCGGAATGGCGATGCCCATTTTGCCAGGTTCGAAGGTGAAGCCTCGCACCCAGCCGCCGACTTTGGTGTAGGTCTTATCGGGAGCGGAAGGGTCAGGATTATAGAAAAGTTCCGCTTTCCAGCGGTCAGAAGCCACCTCGGTGATCGAATACCGGCTGGCTTGGATGTTCTTCCAAAATGTCTGCACGTCAGGCGCATCTGGCAGGATGGCACCCAGGCCGACGATGGCTATAGCTGGATTTTCACTCATTATTTCCTCTTAATCAAACTGAACCAGTAAAGCGCCTTTTTCCACCTGGCTGCCGGATTGCACGGTCACTTTGCTGACCTTGCCCGGGCGCGGTGAGCGCAATTGCATTTGCATCTTCATGGATTCAAGCACTACCAGGGTCTGGCCCTTCTCCACGCAATCCCCTTCATGGATGGGCACATCCACTACCATGCCGTGCATCGGCGCGGTCAGGTTGCCGGCATTGCAGGTTTCGCCTGCCTTGAAGTGTTTCTTCATGCGCGAGCTGATCTGCGTGACGATCCGGTGACCACCGAAAAGCAGCATTTGGTAGGTATCGGCTTCCTGGCTGCTCATGAACAGCTCGTAAGCCTGTTTGCCATGGTGCAGCACGTGCAGACCATTACGGTTGAGCGGCAGCATGGTGGCATCCACTGCTTCGCCATTGACGGTGCAGTGCTCTCCGGAAATGTTCACTTTGTAAATGCGGTCTTCGATGGTGACGGTGTAAAGAGACATGGCTTTCTCCTTTAACTTCGGTTCATCTGTTCTTTCCAGGCGGTCATCTGCCAGTTACTACTGGCCTGGCTGATCTCGGGCATGACATTCCCGCTACGCTGCTGGTGGGCAAACAGCGCGGCGGCCCAGGCCAGGTCACGTTCCAGCGCCGGCTCGGTGCTGGCGGGTTTGGGCTGGAAGGTTTCCAGGTAGGTGGTGGTTATGTCGCCGCTCATGAACTTGCGGCTTTCGATGATTTGCAGGATAAAGTCAATATCTGTGCTGAGGCCGCCGATCTGGTATTCATGCAGGGCGCGTCGCAGGCGCTGGATGGCGACGGCCCGGTTCTCGCCCCACACGATGACTTTGGCCAGCAGGGAATCGTATTCCGTACCGACGTTCATGCCCTGGTAGAGGGCTGAGTCGATCCGGACGCCCGGACCGCCGGGTTCTTTTAAGTAGAGTACCTGACCGGTGGAAGGCAGGAAACCGGCCTGGCTGTCTTCTGCCAGGATGCGCGCCTCGATGGCCGCGCCGCGCGGACGGATCTCTTCCGGGAAGGCGCGCATGGGTTCGCCGATGGCAAGTAGAAGCTGCTCCTTGACAATATCCACGCCCATGACCATTTCCGTAACCGGGTGTTCCACCTGGATGCGCGGGTTGACTTCGATGAAATAAAAATGGTTTTTCTTATCGAGCAGGAACTCGACTGTGCCGAGGCTGCGATATTTGAGGGCCTTGCCGAGCTTGAGGGCGGCTTCATGCACCTGCTGGCGCAGTTCGGGCTTGAGTGCGTGGGCCGGGGCTTCCTCGATCAGTTTCTGGCGGCGGCGCTGGATGGAGCACTCTCGCTCGCCCAGGCAGACGACATCGCCTTCGCCATCGCCCAGGATTTGCACTTCGATATGGCGGGCCTGCTGCACGAGCGATTCCAGGAAGACGGTATCATCGCTGAAAGCGGCTTTGGCTTCGCGTCGGGCGGCTTCGATCATGGCGGGCAGCTCGCCAGCCGAAAGCGCCAGACGGATGCCGCGGCCGCCACCGCCTGCGGCAGCCTTAACCAGCACCGGATACTGGACCTTTTCAGCCATGTCGAGCGGCAGTTCCAGTGGCAGCGGTTCGTCCGTCCCGGCGATGACCGGCAGACCGGCATTGCGTGAAAAGCGCCGGGCAGCCAGCTTGTCGCCCATCATGGCAACCGTTTCAGGACGAGGGCCGATGAAGGTCAGACCCTGTTCCTCGACGCGCCGGGCGAACTCGGCATTTTCGGCCAGGAAGCCATAGCCTGGATGAATGGCGGTGGCGCCACTCTGGCGGGCGGCTTCCAGAATGGCGGCGATATCCAGGTATTTTTGCTTTTCGCCGATGGCAATTGCTTCGTTTGCATAGCGTACATGCAGGGCAGCTTCATCTACATTCGTAAAGACTGCCACGGAAGGCAGGCCCATTTCCTGGCAGGCGCGCAGGATGCGCACGGCGATCTCCCCTCGGTTGGCAACCAGTACTTTCATCTTTTTCATATGAGTCACCTAAAGCGGGATGTTCCCATGCTTGCGGGAGGGCGTGTTCTGACGTTTATCGCGCAGCGCTTCGAGGGCGCGGACGATCCGGCTGCGGCTTTCGGATGGGTCGATCACATCGTCAATGTAACCGCGGCTGGCGGCGATCAGCGGGGTGGCAAACTCGGAGCGGTAGTTCTTGATCAGCCGGTCGCGTTCAGCTGCGGGGTTTTCGGCGGCGGCAATATCCTTCGAGAAGACGATGCTGACGGCTCCTTCCGGTCCCATCACGGCAATCTCGGCCGCGGCCCAGGCCAGGTTGTAATCTCCGCCCAAATGCTTGGAGCCCATCACGATATAGGCGCCGCCGTAGGCCTTGCGCATCACCAGGGTGACTTTGGCCACGGTCGCTTCGGAATAGGCATAGGCCAGCTTGGCGCCATGCCGGATCACGCCGCCATATTCCTGTTCGGTGCCGGGCAGGAAGCCGGGTGTATCGACCAGTGTCACCAGCGGGATGTGGAAGGCGTCGCAGAAGCGGATGAAACGGGCGCCCTTGTCGGAGGAATTGATATCCAGCACCCCGGCCAGGTGCAGCGGCTGGTTGGCCACTATCCCGACCGGATAGCCGTCCATGCGGGCGAAACCGATCACCAGGTTGGCGGCATATTCGCTTTGCACTTCCAGGAATTCCCTGCCATCTACCAGCGCTTCGATGACGCTGCGCACATCATATGGCTGCTGCGGATCGGCCGGAACGATCTCAGCCAGTTCCGGCAGGCTTCGCTGGGGATCATCAGTGGGGGGCAGGTAAGGCGGCGGGGTCAGGTTATTGGCCGGTAGGAAGGAAAGCAGCCAGCGCACATTGGAAAGCAGCGTTTCCTCGTCGGGAGCGGTGAAATGCGCCACGCCGCTCTGCTCGCGGTGAATGGCCGCTCCGCCCAACTGATCGAAGGTGACCTCCTGGTGCGTCACGGCCTTGACCACTTCCGGCCCGGTGATGAACATGTGGGCGGTCTTCTCGACCATGAAAATGAAATCGGTGATGGCAGGGGAATAGACCGCGCCGCCGGCACACGGCCCGAGGATGACCGAAATCTGCGGGATCACGCCGGAGGCCTGCACATTGCGGTAGAAGATCTGCCCATAGCCGGCCAGGGCTTCCACGCCTTCCTGGATGCGCGCCCCGCCCGAATCGTTCAGGCCGATGACCGGGGCGCCGTTCTGGCGGGCCAGATCCAGCAGGTTGGCGATTTTCAACCCGTGCGCCTCGCCGACCGAACCGCCCATAATGGTGAAATCCTGGGCGAAAACATACACCAGCCGCCCATCCACTTTGCCCCAGCCGGTTACCACGCCATCCGTGTAGGGATGCGACTTTTCCATGCCCAGGCCGCTGGCGCGGTGGGTGACATACATGCCGATTTCCTGGAAGGTGCCGGGATCAATCAATTGCTCAATACGCTCGCGGGCGGTCAGCTTGTTCTTGGCGTGCTGGGCGGCAATGCGCGCTTCGCCACCGCCTGAACTGGCGACCGTCCGGATCTGCTCTAATTGATTGGCTGCTTTTTCCATACTGTTCTATTTGCCTCGTAAAACCGTTTATTCTTTGAAAAAAGGTACATGAATTTACCAGTTGTAGCTTGTACAACTGTTCAATCCAGCGGAACGTGGAACTTGGCGCAGGTCAGGGTTTTTTGATGTGCTCTTTTACATGTACTTGCCCGAAAAGGACATCTTGTCTACACATATGGTTTTATAACTATGAGGTAAAACACTCTTTTGTGGAGACGGTTACGGCTGTGAATTATTTCACCAAGGCCCAGGCTGCCGGCAGGACCAGCCCGGCTGCGGCCAGTTTGATGGCATCCCCGAGGATGAATGGCAGCATGCCGGCGGCAATGGCGTGCGGTATGCCCAGGAAAAGGCTCAACCAAGCCACGCCGAAGAGATAAATCACGATCTCACCGGCCAGAAACGCCAGCAGGGCAGTGGGGATGCGCCGGTCCAGGCCGCGCGCCGCCAACAGCCCAACCAGGCTGGCTGCGGCAACAAAACCGACCAGATAGCCGCCGGTGGGCCCGAGCAAATAGGCCAGGCCGCTGGCTCCGCCCGCAAAGAACGGCAGGCCAACCAGACCCATCAGGAGATAGAGCCCCAGGCTGGCTGCGCCCCGGCGGAATCCCAGCACGGCTCCCACCAGCAGGACGGCGAAGGTCTGGCCGGTGATCGGGACGGGCGTAAAGGGCAGGGGGATTCTGACCTGGGCCATCCCGGCCACACACAGGCTTCCGCCAACCACGAGCAGGAGCTCACGCACATGCCGGTTCAGGCGCGGCAGGCTGCGGTCGAGCAGGGTTGGAGCAAGAAAGATATCCATGGTTTGAGTCTCCTTGTGGACGGATTGGTCGTCCTTGAGGCATATAACCCTGCTGGCTACGGATTCGTTACGGGAGATATTCTGGCATGGGCGTGTATAATAGTACGAATTTTGCAGCTTGGTAGAGGTACCGGATGATCGCAAACACACGCAAAAAGGAATTTTGGGGTGGCGTACGGGACGAAGCGCCCATTTTATTGGGAGTGGTGCCATTCGGGCTGCTGTTTGGGGCACTGGCCATCAGCGCACACCTCGGCAGCCTGGCTTCCCAGGCCATGTCTGCGATCATTTTCGCCGGCTCTGCCCAGTTACTTGCCGCCCAACTGGTTGCCTCAAGCACCTCCGGAGTCGTGATCCTGTTGGTGGTTTTTGTGGTCAACCTGCGGCATGCCTTATATAGCGCCTCGGTGGCGCCGCATGTCCGCCACCTGGGCACAGGCTGGAAACTGTTGCTTTCGTACCTGCTGACAGATGAGGCCTATGCCGTTACCATCACTCACTATAACCGGGAAGGCGACGGGCCCGACCGGCACTGGTACTTCCTGGGGGCCGGGCTGACCCTGTGGAGCGCCTGGCAGGCCAGCACGGCAGTGGGCATCTTTATCGGCGCGCAGATCCCGGCCAGCTGGCCGCTCGGGTTCGTGTTGCCGCTGACCTTCATCGCCCTGGTGGTGCCGGCGCTCAAGGACCGGGCGGGCGTTGTGGCAGCCCTGGTGGCGGGATTGGTCGGACTATTGGCGTTCGGCTTGCCCTACAAAACGGGACTTTTGCTGGCAGCTCTGATTGGCATTCTCACGGGACTGGTGATCGAAGGGCGGCAGAAATGAACATCTGGGTCATCATGATCATCGGCGGCCTGCTGACCTTTGCCACACGGCTTTCCTTCATCTTGCTGCTGGACCGGATCAAGGTGCCAGATTGGTTCCGGCGCGGCTTGCGTTTTGTGCCGGTGGCGGTGCTCTCGGCCATCATCCTGCCGGAATTGACCAGCCCGAATGGTACACTGGTTCTCTCCTGGCGCAACCCCGAACTGCTGGCAGGCCTGGTTGCAATCCTGGTGGCGTGGAAGACGAAGAATGTGCTGCTGACCATTTTGGCAGGGATGGCGGCGCTGATAATCATCCAATTGCTATTCGGACATTTCGGAATTTAGATCAGAAGCGCGAACTGTCTAGAATTACAAATTCCAGCCTACTGCATTATCGTTTGGCAAGTTGTTTTATGTACCTTCGCACCAGCCAGAGGGGTACCAATCCAAACACACCGAAGGAAAAATCGATTACAGACCAAAATGATGGAATGCCCCTGACCATTCCAAATATTATTCCCCATGGGATGATCAAAATGCAAGCAATCATTCCAAATTCAATTACCCACCAATTCCTGGCAGGATCACGCAGAGGCCCAATAAAAGCAATGGCAATAACCACATGTGCAAAAGCCAGCCAGTCGGTGCTAAAGAGCATAAAAGGGATAGGTTATGGCAGTGGTAGTAATCCCTTTATAAACTGCTTCTATCCATTGGGCCATGGCAGGCCAGAGCGCCGCAAGCCATGTACCCGCGCCGAGATAATGGCGCAAAATGCCCACTTCCCAAGCCAATGGAATAGCCGTTAATCCGCTTATGCTTAGGGCTACCATAAAGAAGATAATTAAGTAATGAATGCGCTTTTCTGTTATCCTCTTTGCCATAGCATTTACCTCCACCAAATAGTTTAATGGCATTTTGGATTGCGCAGCTATCACTTGCTCTCATATGCTATCAGATCTTTGGTCAGAGAAACAACGGCACATGGAGCAGTATAAAAAATTTTATTACTGGGAATGTTTTAAAAAGTGAGTAGGCCGCGACAATTTTATTTTAGCGGTAAACTGGCAGGCAATCTGTTTGTGTTTTTAGGAGTGCACGAACGGGTTTGCGCTCTTTTCCTGTCGCACTGTTGTCTCCGGGCCGTGGCCTGAAAGTAAGCGCGTTTCGCCTGGCAGAGAATAAATCTGTGAACGGATGCTTTTTAACAACACATCCCAATTCCCACCAGGCAGGTCCGTGCGGCCGACGGAATTTTGGAAAATGAGATCTCCGCAAAAGCAGACCATGGCCTGCGCACAATAAAACACGCAATGTCCGGGCGTATGGCCGGGAGTATGCAGCACCTGGAAGGGTATGTACCCCAGACTCAGCTCCATTTTGTCGGCAAGATTTAATGTAGGGGCAGGACTGGCAGGCTGACTAAAGCCAAAAAGCCCCGCGCCGCCTTGATTATCCCAGAGCAACCGGTCATCCGGATGTAAGAAGATGGTTGGAGGGGTTTCCAAAATACGCGCCAGATCCCCGGCGCCGCCGATGTGATCGAAATGGGCGTGGGTGATCCATATCTGGCTGATTTTCCAATGGCGTCGTTTGGTCTCGGCTGCAATCAGTTGCCCATCCCAGGCCGGATCGATGACGGCTGCCTCGCCAGTATCGGAATTGGCAGTCAGATATGTGTTTGTGGCCAGCGGGCCAAGCGTGAGAGTGACAATTTCGAGCATTTAACCCTCTGGTGGAACCAGGCTTATGGTCGGTTCTGCACTGCCGGCCTGGCGCGGTGCGAAAATCCCACTCACCACGAGCATCACCGCGATCAACGCCGCGCTCACCCAATAGACCATGCCGGGCTCCTGCGTATACAGCACCCCGGCCAGTAGCGGCGCCAGCATAACCGCCAGGGCGCTGGCTGTTTCGGCTATGCCATAGGCCAGCCCCATCTGGGCCGGGTGGATTAGCGGGCGCACCTGGGCATAGATGAGCGAACGGGCCGAGCGGAACCCACCCAGCAGGAAATAGCCCAGGCCGTACCAGCCCAGCCCGCTGCCCTTCCAGAGCAGCAGCGAGAAGGCTGCCACCGAGACCTGCGCCAGCAGGAACCCACTGCGGGCGGCGATCTGTCCCAATACCAGGGCCAGTACGGCATTCCCCAGGCTGCCAACCGAACCGAGCAGGCCAATGCTTTCCAGTGACAGGCCGCGCTCGTTCTGCAGGAAGCGCGGTGTCAGCGGCTGCGGCAGGTACATGACGAATACCGCCAGGAAGATGATCCCCAGGAAGCTGATAAAACGCGTATTCCTCCACAGGCTCTCCGGCGGCGCGGCCGGGTCATGGGCCTCACGCGGTTGGGAGCGCAGGAAGAATAAGATTACGGTTGAAACGGCGAATAAACCAGCTGAAACCAGATAAACCGTGCGCAGGCCCAACCGTTCACCGATCCAGCCGCCGCTGATCGGGCCGAGGATCGCACCCACGTTGTAGATGGCGGAGACCAGGGTCATGGCACGCACCGGCGACATTTTTCCCCGCGCGGCGGTGATGTAACTGTTCAGCGGCGAGGTGACGAAGGCGGTAAATCCGTAGAGGATCATTCCCAGGATCAAAACCGGTAAGGTGCGGGCCAATCCCATTACCAGGGCAGCCAGGATGCCCAGCACCCAGGCGGTCACCAGCAGAGGTTTGCGCCCGACGCGGTCAGCCAGATGCCCGGCCGGGATGTGCGCCACCATCATCGCGAGACCAAACAGGCCGAAAACCCCGGCGATCATCATGGTATTGGCCCCCATCTGTTGCAGGTAGATCGGCTGGAAAATCAGGAACATGCCCTCGCCAACCCCCCAGGTCAGGAGGGACACGGACAGCAGGATCAGGTCAAGGTTCATGCAGGCTGGCAGACTCGTTCAACGAAACCCGCCGCGGCCTGAAAAACTGTCGCGCGCGTTGGTTCCTCGGTGATGACGTGCCCGCCGCCTGCCACCCACAGCATCTGCTTGTCGGAAGTTCCCAGGGCCCGGTAGATCTGTTCCATGCTGTTCTTGACCACGTAATCGTCGTCGTGTGAATGGATCAGCAGAACCGGCGCGCTGACCTTTGGCAGGGCTGCGTGCATTTGCTCGATCAGCAGTTTTAATTCCACGGCTGAGCGGACCGGGTTCATTGGGTAGGCCACATGCTGGGCGTAGGCAGCCGGGTCGAACCAGCCGCTGCCGGGCACTTTGCCTTTGGGCATGTAGGGTTTGAACAGGCTCAACAGGCGGGCGGCCCAGAGTGGGAATGACAGACCTGGAAGACTGTAAGGGGTGGACATGGCCACTACTCCGCTGACCGGGAGTTTTGCTGCGGCGGTCAGCGAGAGCACCCCGCCCATCGAAAGGCCGAGCAGGCAGACCCGGTCGGTGCAGGAGCGCAGCAGGTCATAGCCGTCTTCAACCGAAAGCAACCAATCCCGCCAGCGCGAACGCACCATATCCGCTGGCCGGGTGGCGTGCCCGGTCAGGCGCATCCCGCAGACCGTGTAGCCCAGCATGTTGAGCTGCTCGCCCAGCCGGCGCATTTCCTTGGGCGCGCCGGTGAAACCGTGCGTGACCAGGCAGCCGGTGCGGGCGTTTTCGCCCTGGCCGGGGAAGAAGAATGGTTCAGCAGTCGGGATGATTTGGGTCATGAGCGCCTGAGATTGTGTCATGAAAATGTTTTTTGGGAGGAGTTGCAACGAAATTATACCCCTCGAAAAGCTGGACTTTTACCCTAACCGTTAATTATGGAAGAACCGCATTCTCAAAATGTGAACTCCTCATAAATTTTAGGTAAGGCCCTTGGTAAACAAAGGGGCTGCTACTTTTGGAGGCAGCCCCTGAATGTTTGATGCACGCAGGATACAACGATTTTGTGCTTATTTTGAATAAAGCTTGAAAGCAACCTCATCCTGGAAATCCGGCAAGGGAATGACAATGGTATTGCCGGTGCGGGTGACAGCAGCCGAAGATGTGACCTTGGTTCCGGTTTTGGTATCGTAAAAATCCACCTGCCAGGCTGCGGCTGTTCCCGGGACTGTGATTGTGACGGTCTGTTTGGATACCACCGCCAGCATGTTCCAATTGGGCGGCTCACTGGTGGCATCCCGGTACCAACCCAGTACCATTTTTTCATTGCCGACCGCCGCGCCCCAGATGCCGGAAGATGTCGAGGATGTCAACGGCTGGAAGCCTGAGAAATCAACGCCGTTGACAAAGTTCGCCGCCGGGAGTTCTTCCGTCTCGAATTTTTGCATCCAGGGGATGCCCAGGTTGGGGAAGTATATCCCGAAACTATCCTCCCAGTACAGCGCCCGGCCGTTCATGGCGCCCGAAACTACGGCAGCCCAGATGGCATGCCGAACGCCGATCTCGGCATTGGGTGGATATTTATCTGGAGAATCGGCGTTTAAACCGGATTCACCGATCAGGACCGGCCGTTTGTAGGTGCTGAGATCGGTGCGTACTTGGCTAAGGATGGTCCGGTCCAGTTGGGCTGAGGGTGGGTAGGGATGGGTGTTGATGAAATCAATGGCTGTATTTTTGTAGAAATTGGGCCAGGTGCCGGTATCGGCCAACGAAGCCGTGACGGGCCGGGTCGGGTCGGCTGCCCGGATCAATGCCGAGGCGGTGTTGACGAAATCGATTCCGGTCACTTCGGTGGTACCGGAAGCCAGGTTTACTTCGGAAAAGATTTCCCAGCCCAGGATGTTTTTGCGACCTTGCCAGCGTTTGACCAGGGTCTGCATCCATTGCATCCAAAGGGTCTGAGTGGCCGAACCTTTTTGAAACAGCTCACCCGGGGTTTTGACCGGCCCGCCGTTGGCTTGGTTGAGCGGATTTTTTGCCCAGGTGGAATAACCGCTGCCGGCGTTCCAGTCGAACCAGCCAGAGAATACCGGCAGGATATAGATCCCATCCGCCTGGGCCTTATCGAAGATCAGCTCCCACTGGTGCGCCCAAGTCGGGTCCACTTCACCGGTCATGGTATAACCCATCCCCAGGCTGTCCAGCTGGATGCGGGCGAATTTGCTGCCGCCGGCCTTGCTCCAATCCAGAAAGGTGTCATAGTGAACTTGCTGGAACCCGGCGATATTCCTGGAAAAAATGAAGCTGGTTTTACTATCCACGCTGAAATAAAAATCGCCCGGTTTAAGGGTCAGCGACGGGAATGGAATCGCTGTTGCAGTTGCCGTCGCAGTTGCAACGGCAGCCTGGGTGGCAGTGGAAACCATCGTATCGGTTGGCAGAATGCTCGTTGGAATGCTGATTACTGTTGGGATAGGCGCGACGGTTGGCTTGGGATTGCAACCTGAAAGGCCCATGCTGAATGCAATTGAAATAATCGAAAATGCGAAAAGTGGATTCCGATTGATTTTCAATGAAATTCTCCTTGTTAGGTAGGTGTGCCCAATTCTCAATTTGGATAAAGCTTGAAAGCAATATCATCCTGAAAATCCGGCAGGGGAATGCTGATCGTTTTGCCGTCGCGTTTAACAGTGGCCGAACTGACAACTGTCGTGCCGTCTTTGGTATTATAGAAATCCACTTTCCAACTGGCGGCCGAACCGGGTACGGTCAGAGTGACGGTTTGTTTGGATATGACGGGCTGCAGAGTCCAGTTCGGTGGTTCACTGGATGCATCCCGGAACCAGCCGATGATCAGCTCATCGTTTCCTAGAGCGGCGCCAAGGATTTCACCAGAAGACTGGGCTGCCACTGGTTTGAAACCGGTCATGTCCACTTTGCTAATAAACTTTACAGCCGGGGCTTCTACGTCTGTATATTTTTGCAGGAAGGGCATCCCGAGATCCTGAAAGTAAATTCCGAAGCCATCTTCCCAGAAAAGCGCCCGGCCGTTCATGGCGCCTGAGACCGTTTCTGCCCAAATAGCATGCTGGATGCCCAAACGGGCGTTCTGTGCCGCAGTAATTTTTCCATCTGCACTATCGGGAGTGTCCGCGTTGAGACCAGACTCACCGATGAGAACAGGTTTGCCATAGGTTGTCATATATCTTCGGACTTCGTGCAAAGTGTACGTATCCAACATTGCTGAGGGAGGGTAGGGATGAAAGTTAATGAAATCGATCGCGTTGCTGCGATAGAAATCCGGCCATTCGCCGACATCTGCAAGGGAAGCAGTTACTGGCCGGTGTAATGGATCGGCAGCTCGGGCGACATTCGCCAGTTGTTCGGTGAGATACACACCTTCCTGTTGAGAAATACCATTGATATAGTTGACCTCGGTGATTACTTCCCAGGCCAGGATGTTTTTGTGCTTCTGCCAACGCGTGACGACGCTTTTAAACCATTGCAAGTACAGTAGCTGGGTTGGCGAGTCTTTCTTGAAAATATCCCGCGGGTCTTTGGTAGGGCCGCCATTGTCGCTGTTAAATGGATTATGGGGCCAGGTATTGTAGCCCGTGTTGTTCCAGTTGGCCCAGCCCGTAAAAGTAGGAATAACATAAACCTGGTCGGCTTCGGCCGTGTCAAAGAAATGCTCCCAATTATTCGACCAGTCTGGTTGGATATCTCCTGTCGGTGTGTATCCGTAGCCGGAAGATCCTCCCATCAACTCATTATCTGTAGCTACCCGCACGAGTTGGTCACCTTGCATGTGCGCCCACTCAACCAGAACTTCATAATCATTCGGCTTGATCCCGGCCAGGTTGCGTGAAAAGAGAAAAGTTGGCGTGCCATCCACGCTGAAATAGAAATCGCCCGATTTGAGGGTAAGCGACGGGAATGGAACCGGTGTAATCGTTGCAAGGGCGGTTGGGGAGGGAATAACAGTTTTGGTTGGAGGAATGGTTGTTGGGATGCTTGTGGCTGTTGGAATTGGAGCAGCCGTTTGCTTGGGATTGCAGCCTGAAAGTACCAGGCTTGCCAAGATTATCAAGACGAAAATGGATTTAAAAATATTCGATGGCTTCATTTCATTCCTCCTTGTGTAGAAAATGTTAGTTAAATCAGTGAATTATACTTCTGCAAAGATTGCAATTTTAAGGTAATTCCTGCCAATTGACAGGAATTCCTAAAGAGGCCCTGGCTGGGTTGTTGGATTTTATGGATATTTTACGGAGGCAAGAGGCTTCAGGGATCTTTGATTTGTGAAGGTGGACACGCGGGATAACATAACACCTGATTACTCTGAATGGGCTTCTGCCTCTCCGTTTCCGCCCAGGGTAACATTCCGCATGCCTCTCGTCCAGGCCGGCTGCAGCCGGGCGATCTGCCAGTAGACCCGGCAATCGTGGTCGTGCGCCCCCGGCAGGTAACCGGTGCTGACCAGGAACTCGCGCACAATTTCCCCGCCGGTGAAGAGGAAGGTTTTCTTGAACAGGCTCACCCACTCATCCAGGCTGAGCGGATGGTGCGCATCCAGCCAGCCCTGGAAGGAGCCAAATTCCTCTCGCAGGCCCTGGATGCGCCGGGCGTTTTCGATAACCGCGTTGATCTTCAGCCGGTTGCGGATGATCCCGGCGTCCGCCAGCAGGCGCGCTACATCCGGCTCCTGGTAGGAGGCGACTCTGTCCACATCAAAGCCTTCGAAAGCAACGTGAAAATTGTCTTTACGCTTAAGGATAAGAGTCCAGGAGAGACCAGCCTGGTTGATCTCGTGGGCCAGCCGTTCGAGCAGGGCAGCGTCGTCCGCCAGTGGGAAGCCATATTCGTTATCGTGATAGAGTTTATTGAGGGTATCTTCCGGATGTTCTTGCAGGTATTGACAGTAGCTGGTCATGGCATTATTCCATGGATTTGGCCCAGGTGCCATTCGGGTAAACATACTGCGGCCCCTGCGGGTCCACTTTCAGAGCGATCTCTTTGCCTACTTCCACTGCAGGCAGGGCATCCTGTTCAACCAGCCAGGTGGTTTTGGCCTGGTAGGCCGGGCTGCCAGGCATATGGACTTCCAATTGCATCTCGACGCGCGCCATGTGGTAGGAGTTGACCGCTCCCTGTTTCGAGGAGAGCACCTTTGCCCAGGCCCACACGGCACGATCCCGACGCGTGGCGGGATCGTCCTTGACGGCCTTCTTATGCGGCTTGCGCATGCGCAGGAAGAACCAGACAAAAAATCCGATGGTCAAAATAGGCAGGGCAAAAGCGACAATATCGATCATTGGAAGCCTCACTTCGAAAAAAAATCATTGCCTTCAGACAAACAGCCGGGCAACCCCATCATAAGGGACAAGCGGAATTACGTCAAAGGAAATCAGGCCGGCCCGCACCAGCGGCAGCGTATCCAGCAGATGGCGGGCTGCCTCCGCGTCGCTGCATTCAAGCACCAGCACGGCGGTATGCCGCTCGGCGGTGAAGTAAACCTCGCGGATGGCTCCGGATTGCTGCAATTCCCAGATGCACCGGGCTTCGTCCTTGAGGTGGGGCAGGAAATCGGCTGTGGTGAGACCGGGGAGTTCATTTTCGATGGCAAGGATTTTCATTTTCGGCTACCTATTCAAATAAACCAGTTCCTAAAGAGCCGTTTGCATGTTTTCTTTGACAACCATATCCGCAATATTCTCATTTTCGAATGCTATTTGAAGGAGATCGGATTTCACGGAATAACTTACCAAACGGATGAATTTTCGGATTTCTATGGATTCCGGAGAAGCAAAAAAGGATGCCAATATTGGGGATAGTACAACAATTAAATTATTTAAACCTATTCCAACCAATATAGCCAAAAAGATTCCAAAGAATATGGCTTCGATCGATATACATTGAACACGCCACAAAGCGAAAAAAGCGCCCAGTACTCCAGACAAAATAGCCAACAATTTAGTTTTACTCATTAAGAAATGCTCAACCGGGCTTTCCTCAATTAAATCCTGGTAGTGCATCTCGCACACTGGAATGGTGATTTCGACATCAGCCGAGAGGTTAAAATTCCCCGACCGCCTGTACTATAAAGAAAAAGTCTTTCAATGGAAACATTCTCTTTTGCAGGCGCGCCACAGATGATGCAGTCAGGTGGAAATTTCATGGAGGTCTTCGTTAATGTGACGATTTTGGACATTTCAACCTCACTGGAGAATTTATTCCCCCAATCCTCGCAGTTCGCGTGGCATGTCACTCAGGCACTCTGCGCCGCTTTCCGTGATGACGATATTGTCTTCTATCCGCACTCCATTGCGCCCGGGCAGGTAGATGCCTGGCTCGACCGTGAAGGTCATGCCCGGCTCCAATAACTGCATGTTATCGCCGCGCATATAGGGATCCTCATGCGCCTCCATGCCGATGCCGTGACCGGTGCGATGGGTGAAATACTCTCCGTAGCCGGCTTTTTCGATGACAGCCCGGGCGGCGCGGTCTACGTTGGCGCAGGGGACGCCCGGCTGCGCGACGTCCCGCCCGGCGGCGTTGGCTTCCAGGACGATCTGGTGGATTTTTCGGAACTCTTCATCTATTTTCCCAACGGCGAAGGTACGGGTCAGGTCGGAAATGTAGCCAGCCACCGTGGCGCCCCAGTCCACTACCAGCAGATCGTTGGGTTGCAGCTTGCGGGCGGAGGGCACGGCGTGCGGGTTGGCACCATTGGGGCCGCTGGAGACGATCGGGGGGAAGGGTAGGTCGGATTGCGAGCCATGACGCAGCAGCTGCACCACTAATTCGGCGGCAATTTCATCCTCGGAGCGGCCGATTTTGATGGAGGGAAAAGTCGCTTCGAGGGCGGCCTGCGCCACCCTGACCGCTTTCCGCATGGCAGCCACTTCCTCTCGATCTTTTCGAATGCGTAACTGGCCGACCAGCCAGCTTGCATCCGGGCATTCCGCCTGGCCGGCAATGGTTTTCACTTGGTTGAATTCCAGCACGCGCATGTGCAGCGGTTCGACCCCAATACGTTTGCCTTCCAATCCCAGTGAGCCCCCGGCCTGCTCGAAGACCTGGTTCCAGGTGGACGGATCCTCGCCATAGGAAAACGTTCTGACCTCGAATGGCAGGCCCTGCACTTTGAGCATTTCCAGCTCGGGCAGCACCAGTACCGGAGTCGAATCAGGTGTGAAGAAAGCCACCACCGGGCGTTCCATCAAGTGGAAGTGCAGCCCGGTCAGGTAGATCAGGCTGGGACCGGGGTTAAGCGCCAGGGCATCCAGCCCGGAGGCCTGAAGGGATTGGGAGAGGTTGGTAAGACGGGACAGGATCATAGATGACACCTTTAATAATCTTGGATATAAAAAGAAAATTAATAGATTCCCTTCGTGAGACTTGGTGTTCTTTGTGTTTAGATTTTATGGAACCGATTCACAAACGCAACCTTCAGGAACCAATCCACCAGGCCGGGGAAGATGCGGTCGATGCTGATTAGTGGCCGGAACCACCAGGGGATGACCAGCGCCCGCCGGGGACGTTTGGCCAGGCCGACCGTGCGGCGGGCAACGTAAGCGGAGGCCATATAGATCCAGCCGGGCACATTGAGAATCTGGGAGACTCCGTTTTCCTTGCCCGGGTGCTGGCCAAATTCGGTGACGGCCGGTCCTGGGTAGATGCCCGAGACCCGGATGCCGAAGGGGCTTACTTCACGGCGCAGGGCATCCGTAAAACCGCGCACGCCATACTTACTGGCGGCATAAATGCTGTACATTGGCGCGGCGATCAGCCCGGCCACCGAGGACATGTTGATGATCGTCCCCTCCCGGCGGGCCAGCATGGAGGGCAGGACGGCGCGCGTCACCTGGATCAACCCGCGCAAATTAACATTTAGTTGTTGATCAATATCGGCGGCCGGCTCCAGCCTTTCGAGCCAGTCCAGATTGCCGACCCCGGCATTGTTGAAGAGGATGTCGATCCGCCCGAAGGCTTCGAGAATGGTCTGGATGGCCTCGTCGATCTGGAATTGTTCCGTAACATCCAGGCCGACCGCGAAGGCCTGCCCGCCCTCCTGGCGGATCTGTTCGGCCAGCGCGGTCAGCCGTTCCATGCGGCGGGCGGCCAGCACGACAATGCAACCTTCCCGGGCAAACTGGCGGGCAGCATCTGCGCCGAACCCGGAGGAAGCTCCTGTGATCAAGATAATTTTGTCAGAAAGCGTAGTGGGCATGCGATTTATTTCTGGAGACGAGTAATCAGAAATAAGAAACGAGTAATGAGTGTCCAAACTTGCAACTCATTACTCGTTACTCATTTCTTCCTAGTCTTCTTCCTGTGGTTGCTCTTCCGGCCGGCGCCTGGGCCGGGGTGGTTCGAGCACGGCTTCCGGGGCAAGGGCCAGCTCGAGCACCTGGTCCATGTGCGTGATAGGGATGATCTTGAGATCCTCGCGTACTTTTTTGGGCACATCCACCAGGTCCTTGATATTTTTTTCCGGGACGAGCACCACTTTCAACCCGGCGCGGTGAGCGGCCAGGACCTTTTCGCGCAGCCCTCCGATGGGCAGCACCCGCCCGCGCAGGGTGATCTCGCCGGTCATGCCCACTTCTTTATAGACCGGCCGCCCGGTCAGCGCCGAGATGAGTGCGGTCGCCAGCGTGATGCCGGCGGACGGGCCGTCCTTCGGGATGGCGCCTTCCGGCATATGCACATGGATGTCCATGCGTTCGAACACTTCCAGGTCGATGCCCAGTTGCAGGGCGCGCGATTTGACGTAGGTCAGCGCGGCCTGGCCGGATTCCTGCATGACGTCGCCGATCTGGCCGGTCATCTGCAAATTACCCTTGCCATCCAGCACGGCCACTTCAATCGACATGATCTCGCCGCCGTTCTCGGTCCAGGCCAGGCTGGTAGCCACGCCCACTTCATCCTGGCGTTCGGCCTCGGTCTGGAAGAACTGCTGCGGGCCAAGGAATTTCTCAATCAATTCCGCCGCGATGATCGTGGGATAGCGCTTCTCTTCAGCCTTCCAGCGGGCCACTTTGCGGCAGATCCGCCCGATCTCGCGCTCCAGGTTGCGCACCCCAGCCTCATAGGTATATTCGCGGATGATGCGCTGCATTGCCTCGGGCTGGAAGCTCAGACCGAGGGTATCGATGCCGCTTTCCTCCAACTGGCGCGGGATCAGGAAGCGGTCGGCGATGATCATTTTTTCTTCTTCAATGTAGCCCGGGAATTCGATCACCTCCAGCCGGTCAAGAAGGGCCGGCGGGATGGTCATGAGCGTGTTGGCAGTGGTGATGAACATTACCTTGGAGAGATCGAAATCCAGTTCCAGGTAATGATCGGAAAAAGCATGGTTCTGCTCGGGGTCGAGCACTTCCAGCAGCGCCGAGGAAGGATCGCCGCGGAAATCCTGGCCGAGCTTGTCGATTTCATCGAGCATGAAGAGCGGGTTGGCCGTGCCGGCGCGTTTCATAGTCTGGATGATGCGTCCGGGCAGCGCACCGATATAGGTACGGCGGTGGCCGCGAATTTCGGCCTCATCCCGCACACCGCCCAATGAGACGCGCACGAACTTGCGCCCAAGCGCCTCAGCGATGGATTGGCCCAGCGAGGTCTTGCCCGTACCGGGAGGACCAACGAAGCACAGGATGGGCTGGCGTGCCTTCTTTGGTTTGAGCGAGCGCACCGCGATGTATTCCAGGATGCGCTCCTTGGCTTTCTTCAGCCCGTAATGATCGCGCTCCAGCACACGCCCGGCGTGCTTAACGTCCAGGTTATCCTCGGTGCTATTCGACCAGGGCAGGTCAAGGATCCAATCGATATAGGTGCGGATGATGCCCACTTCGGGAGCCATGGGTGGCATCTGGTTCAGCCGTTCCAATTCCTTCAGGGCGGTGGTATGAGCCTGTTCCGGCAGTCCGGATGACTCGATCTTCTTTTTCAGGTCGACCAGCTCACGCGAAAAGATATCGCCTTCGCCGAGTTCGGTCTGGATCTGGCGCATCTGTTCGCGCAGGTAGAATTCGCGCTGGCTTTTATCCACTTCATCCTGGACACGACTGTGGATCTCGTCTTCCAGTTCGAGCACGTCCAGTTCCTGGGCCAGCAGTTTGTTGATGCGCTGCAGGCGCTGGCGCGGATCCTTCATTAAGAGTAATTGCTGGCGCTCGGTCAGGTTGATCGAAACTGCCGTGGCGATCATGTCCGAAAGCCAGCCCGGTTCGGATATGTTCATGGCAAAGAGGTGGGCTTCTTCGGGGATGGCCCGGTCAAGTGAGACGCAGCGCTCGAACAGGTCCAGCGCGTTGCGCATGAGCGCCTGGGTGGTTTTGTCGGCGGTGGTGGGTTCGAAGATTACACGCGCGCGTACTTTTAATACCGGGGTGAGGCGGGTGAATTCCACCACTTCCACCCGCAGGCGCCCCTGTACCAAAGCTGAAGAGGAGCCATCCGGCATCGAGAGCAGCCGCCCGACCGCCAGTTCCACACCGATGGGCATGAAATCCTGCGGCCCCGGCTCTTCCACTTCCTGGTCGCGCTGGGTCAGGCCGATGACGGTCAGATCGCGTTCGTGGGCTTCCTGGATGGCCAGCAGCGAGTTCTGGCGGGTGACAAAGACGGGGGTGACCATGTGCGGGAAAATGACGATATCCCGAAGTGGTAGAACCAGCGCTTCGATGCAGCCATCTTCATCTGGCGTCTGGTTCGGGACGCGGTACAGTTCTTCGGTACGTTGGCTGAGCGCCATGTTGAAGGCATCATCTTCTTGATAAGACCAGTCGTTTTGAGTCATTGTTTTATGATCCATTATTGGTAATTCGCAATTTATTTTCCCAGGCCGTTTTTACTTCGGCAGTGACGAACATGCTGCCTGCAGATAATACGATTTCTCCGCCGCTGGCGGCCAGTTCCAGTGCCCGTGCCAGGGCAGCCCGCACGGGCGCGGCCGACTCCGCCGGGATGCCCAACCGGCCGGCCGTTTTAGCAATTTGTTCCGGCTCCAGGGCGCGCGGATGGACGGCTTTCGTGGCGATCACACGCTTCAGGCGGGATTTGAGGGCATTGAACATCCCGCTCACATCTTTATCTTCCGAGGCCCCGAAAACCAGGATGACCGGTTTGCCGGGGAAATAATCCTCCAGGGTCTGGGCCAGTTTCTCGAACGAGTCCAGGTTATGGGCCGAGTCTAACACCAGCGGTGGTTCACGGCGGACAACTTCGAAGCGGCATGGCCAGCATACTTCGGCAAACCCTTTACGAAGGTCTGCTTCTGACAGACCCAATCCGCTGGCCTGAAGTGCCGTGTAGGCCGTGGCAGCATTGGTCAGTTGGTGTGCGCCCAGCAAAGGGATACGGAGTATAACCGATTTTGAATTGGTGATTGAGGAGTGGGGATTGAAAATGGCGAGAGTTTGACCATCCAACGAGTGCTCGATCGGTTGGTAAGTCATATCCCTGCCGACCAGCGTCAGGGGGGCGTTTCGTTCGGTTGAGACTTTTTCCAGCACTGCCAGCGCCTCCTGAACCTGGGGCGAGGAGACTACCGGTATGCCGGGTTTGATAATGCCGGCTTTCTCGCCTGCGATCAAAGTTAAGGTGTTGCCGAGCACCGCCATGTGATCGTAGGAGAGCGACGTGATCACCGCGACCCGTGGCGTGACCACGTTGGTGGCATCCAGCCGCCCGCCCAACCCCACCTCGATGACGGCGGAAGTGACCTCCTGTCGGGCAAAATACAGGAAGGCGAGCGCCGTGGTAATTTCGAAGGTGGTCAGTGCTGGAATTTTCGCAACGGCTGGTTTGATCTCATCAACAAGGTTGACCAACCCGGAATGCGAAATGGGCTCTCCGTCAATTTGAATGCGCTCCACATAATCCTGCAGGTGTGGCGATGTGTACAACCCGGTCTTATACCCGCCCGTGGTCAAGGCCGAGGCCATCAGGGCGGAAGTGGAGCCCTTGCCCTTTGTCCCGGCCACATGGATGATCGGATACGCATCCTGCGGGTTGCCCAGGGCCGCCATCAGCGCGCGCATTCGCCCCAATTCGAAGTGGGCTTTGGCGAGTTCGGAGGATTTTTTCAGGCTATAATCTACAAAAGAATATAAATAATCAAGTGCTTGGTTGTAGGCAATTTCGGTGTCCATAGGTAAGGCATTGTAAAGCGTAATCGGTTATTCGTAAATTAGAAATACATAAAAGTTATGATCGGCATACTCACCCTTCACCTGCACCTGCCCGGCTGCGCCTCTTTGAAGGAAAAGCGTGGCCGGCTCAAACCGCTGCTGGCGCGCCTGCACCGGCAGTTCAATACTTCGACTGCGGAAATGGGCTTGCAGGATAAATGGCAGGAGACGATGATCGCCTGCGGGATGGTAGGGAATGACAGCGCCTATTTGCGCTCCGCCTTGGAAGCGGTGCGGAAATGGGTCGAGGCCAACTGGCCAGATGGGGATGTGCTGGATACAAAAATCGAATTATTGTAGGGGCTGATCTGTGTGTCGGCCCCGGCGGGCGCAAGGCCCACCTCAACAGGAGGAATAGTGGATCTACAACTCAAAGATAAAAGTGTGCTTGTAACCGGATCCAGCCGCGGGCTGGGCTATGCGGTGGCCCTGTGCCTGGCGCGCGAAGGCTGCCGGGTGGCGATCAACAGCCGTGACGAGACGAAAGCCTCGTCGGCCGCCAAGGTGATCGCCGGAGAAACCGGTGCCCGGGTAATTGGACTGGCAGGCGACGTTGCCGACCCGGATGTGCCCGAGCGGCTGGTTGGCGAGGCCGCCGGCGCTTTTGGCGGGCTCGATATCCTCATCACCAACGCGGGTGGGCCACCTTCCGGTCCGTTTGAGTCGTTCAACGAAGCTACCTGGGAGAAGGCGATTGACCTGTCGCTGATGAGTCATGTGCGCCTGATCCGGGCGGCCCTGCCGCACCTCAGGCGCTCCAAAGCTGCCAGCGTGCTTACGGTGACATCCTATTCGGTCAAGCAGCCCATCCCCAACCTGGTGCTTTCCAACAGCATCCGGGCCGCCACGGTGGGCCTGACCAAATCCCTGGCGCTCGAACTGGGCAATGCTGGCATCCGTTTCAACTCCATTCTGCCGGCCTGGACCGAAACGGAACGTGTCTACGAACTGATGAAAGCGCGAGCTGGACTGAACCATTCCACGCTCGAACAGGAGATTGCAAAGCAGTCCATGGACAGCCCGCTGGGCAGGATGGGAACTCCGGAAGAGTTTGCCAACGCGGCCGTATTCCTGGTTTCGCCGGCGGCTTCCTACATTACGGGAGTCATGTTATCGGTGGATGGTGGAATGTATAAAGGTACCCTATGAGCGACCCGCGCATTACCAAGCTTGCCAAAGTGATGGTGTCTTACTCGCTGGATCTCCAACCGGGGCAACAGCTGCTCATCCGCACCCACCCGCTGGCTGATGAATTGACCCTGGCAGTTTATGAAGAAGCCATCCAGGCCGGGGCCAACGTGTTCATTCAGAATCAAGTCCCTGGAGCGCAGGAGATTTTTTTCAAACATGCTTCAGACGCGCAGCTGGATTACATTTCGCCCATCCGCAAGCTGATCAATGAAACTTTTGATGCCAATCTGGATATCTGGTCCGAGCACAATACCCGTGCGCTTTCAGGTATTGATCCCACACGCATCGCGCGAGAGGTCAAAGCCGGTGCAGCCCTCAATAAAGTATTCTTCGAGCGCGCCGCTAAAAAAGAACTGCGCTGGTGCCTGACGGTTTATCCAACGCATGCCATGGCTCAGGAAGCCGATATGAGCCTGGCGGATTATCGTGAGTTCGTTTTCGAGGCGGGGATGCTTAACGAAGATGATCCGGTGGCGTATTGGAAAAAGGCCGGGCAGGAGCAGCAGAAAATGGCCGACTGGTTAAAAGGCCGCGACCAGGTCACCCTGACGGGGGCCAACGTAGCCCTGAAAATGTCCATCAAGGAACGCGTCTTCATCACCTGCGATGGACAGTACAACTTCCCGGATGGGGAAATTTTCACCGGTCCGGTGGAAGACTCGGTGGAGGGCTGGGTGCGTTTCAAGTATCCGGCGATCGAATATGGGCAGGAAGTTACCGATATCCAGCTGTGGTTTGAGCAAGGCCGGGTGGTCAAAGAGACTGCCAGCAAGAATCAAGAACTCCTGACAGCCCAGCTCAATTCCGATGCCGGTGCCCGCAGCCTGGGCGAATTCGGGATCGGCACCAACTATGGTATCACGCGTTTCACCAAGAACATGCTATTCGATGAGAAGATGGGCGGCACCATCCACCTGGCAGTGGGCGCTGGCTATCCCGAAAGCGGCAGTAAAAACGAATCCGGAATTCACTGGGACATGCTGTGCGATATGAACGATGCTGAAATCCGGGTGGATGGCGACCTGTTTTATAAGAATGGGAAACCGGTCATCTGATGCGATGACCGGGCAGTGTGATTTTAATCCAATCCGCTTGCGACCTATTGCGTTCTTTCTATAATCTATCCCTCATCACCTGCAAAAAAGCCTTGACAACGGCCGGGTCGAAAAGTTTCCCGGAGGAGTTTTGGATATGGTTTATGGCAACCTGGCGGGACCAGGCCGGCCGGTACGAGCGGGTGGAGGTCAGAGCGTCGTACACATCCACAATCGCAAAGATGCGCGCCGGGAAGGGGATTTGTTCCTCGCGCAGGCCCTCCGGGTAGCCACTCCCATCCCAGCGTTCGTGATGATAGTGTGGGATATCCAGGGCGGGAGCCAGGTAATTAACGGAGGAAAGCAAATCATAAGCAAGCTGTGGATGGGTTTGCATGATCTTCCACTCCGCTTCATCCAGGGGACCCGGTTTGTTGAGGATCGCTTCGGGGATGCCCAATTTACCGACATCGTGGAGCAAGGCGCCCCGCCGGAAATGGATCAATCCCTGTTCCGCGATGCCCATCGAGCGGGCTAATTTAATGGTCAGTTCGACCACACGGTAGGCATGCGCCCCATTCTCGCGGTTGCTTAATTCAAGTACCTGGGCCCAACTTTCTATGGCTGCATCATAGGCCAAACTCAACTCTGCATTGGATCGTTGGAGATCCTGGAACAGATTCGCGCTGTCAATGGCTACGGCGGCCTGGTTTGCCATGGTTGACAGGAAATCCAACCAGTCATCATCCGGCTGCAATAACGAGCGATGATAAATTTCAAGGACCCCCTTAACCTCCCCCTTGGCAATTACCGGCACGGCATAATAATTGGCAAATTTCTCCTGTAAAAAACCGGGCGCTGAAAGAGTATCGGTTGGCCGGTTTTCCAGGCCGGGGAAACTGATCGTACGCCGTTCGAGGGCTGCTTTTCCAGCATACCCCTGTCCCATCATCAGCGGCAACGGCTGGGGCTGCCTGGCCCCGAGACCCTGGCCACAGGCATATTCCAACATATGGGTATTTGGATTCAAAATCAGGATGTCGGCTAAATCCGCGCCCAATTGGTTGATCATTTGCCGTAAAATTACCGATAAGGTGACTTTCAGATCAAAGCTTGCCGTAATAGCTGAATCGACTGAATGTAGTGCATACAGCCGTCGTAACTGGGTCTGGATCTGTTCTGTACTCTTGACCCGTTCTGAAACATCGCGCACAATGGCAATCACACGAGCTTCGTTCTGGCAAGGAACCAGGTGGGCTTCGAACCAATGATCCCCTTCCGATGTTGCCAGCCGGTATTCCATCGCGAGAACCATGCCTGTTTTCAGTGCTTCACGCAGGGCATTATTAAATTTTGGTCCAATCTCCGGAGGAAGGAAATCCCGCATCGAATGCCCCAGGACTTTATCTGGAGTCAATGGTACAACCGGGTTATTCCCGTTTCTAAAATCCAAGACCTTTCCATCTGCATCCATGAAGAAGAGCAGGTCGGGGTAAGCGCGAAAAATCGCATCCAGTTGCAGGGATGCATCCAATAGCGTTCGATCACCAACACCAACAGGCTCCAATAAAGAGGCCTCTCCTCTCCTTGATTCTGGTCCATTAATCAAGCATAACGCCGGAAACGCGGGCGCGGAGCACGATGGTTTCCCTTGACCACCGCGCCCCAACCACCGCGCATCCGGTATTCGCCGCTCAGTATCCGAAAATTGCGTTCGGTTGAACGGGACGATTTATCCTTATATGTAGGCGCTCTGTAAAGGTCCGTGCAAGCTGGCCGGCAAGATCGGCCAACGAAGCCGCGCGGATCGACAATATAAGGTCGCGTTCTTCTTCAGTAAATAAAAAGTCTTCTCCCTGGAAGCCACCATCCAGCGCCAACTCCGGTTCATCCAGCAAGAGACGACAGAATTCCGGGTTGATAACTGCAGCAGCCAGCAAACGGCTAAGTTCCAATCGTCCATCCGATAAACTACGACTGATGAGCGAGATGGGAGGATTGTAGATCTTGGTTTCGATCATTCAGCATCCCTATAAATGGTTCTCTAAGTTGTTGGGGACTGATTTAGAGCGTCTCCATCAACAGGTTGGTGACTTAATCAGGTCCGCTGCCCGGGCTATTGGGCTTGAAGGAGTGCGGGCCGCTGCCGGGGCTATTGGGCTTGCAAGAGTGTGGGCCACTGCCTGGGCTGTTGGGCTTGAAAGAATGCGGCCCGCTTCCGGGGCTATTAGGTACAAAGCCGGCCTGTACGTCAAGTTGATTGCCATTTGCGAATGTTGTTTTCATCAGTCACCTTCCTTTTTGGTAGATGACTAACATTACAATCCGGCGGACTGCAAAGGAGGCTTCAAAACAGGCAGTGAAGATAAGAATCTTCCAGAATCTATCTGGAAACTATGGAAGAACTCCTCCTAAATTTTCGCAAATATTATAAGTATCCATTTTAAAATTAGAAGGAAGACGCATTTTGAGTGTGTGCGGCGAAGCCGCTCAAAATGTGGTTCATTTCTAATATTCTGATAGGTTTTTATTATTTTGGGGAATTTCCGGGGAGCAGGAATTAAAAAAGTCCCCGCAGGGGTTGTTGAAGTATGCTTTTTATCAGGCAGTCAGTCGCTTGAACAAAGCCTGTGTTTCCGGCGAAGGCTCTACATCCAGCTCGGAGCTTAAGAAATCTCGACAGGCCTGGTATTGCCAGATGACTCCCAGCCTGTCTCCCTGGTCAGCATGCAGCTGCATGGCCAGACAAAGTATTTCTTCGCGGGATGGGTCGATCTTTAACGCTTCCTGGCAGGCTTGCAGCGCGGCTTGCAGCCCCCCGACTTTTCGATGGGCCTCGGCCAATTGCATCCAGGCATCGGTGCAAATCCTATCCAGACGCTCGCGTTCAGGCCAGACCCAGGTGGCATCCAAATCCTGAAGGTACGGTCCATTCCTTAGGCTGGTCGCCAGACGCAGGGCTGCAATCTTTTCCTCTGCATCTCCGGCCAATTTTGCCTTCATCATGGCATTGTTGAATTTCTCTACGTCATAATCGTAATCCACAAGACGGTTGAAGGAATACAGATCGTTCTCGAAACGGATCACATTCTGTCCGAGAGCATGCCGCAGACGATACAACTCATTCTTAAAGCGGAGTTTCAGTTCTTGGGGACTGAGCTCAGGCCAGAGCATCTCACCGATTTCTTCTTTTGTGGCAGGCCGGCCGGCCGCCAGGAAATGGAAGAAGAGTTCGCGCACCGAGACGGTTTTCCATTGCCGGGTGGTGACTAATTTGCCATTGACCCGCACCTGCGCCTTTCCAAATGCCTGGATCACCAAATGTGGAACCCGGATCGGAACGGTATGAAGCAACCTGCGCAGGCGTTTGCGTAAATCGGGCAGGCGGCTTTCGATGGAAGAAATATCCGCCAGCCAGGGCGCCAGGATAGCGTTGGATTCGGCGTCCTTTTCCAAATCCGCCAGCCAGGGGCGAGCCTGACGAAGGTTCTGCTGGACGGGAAAAGCTGACTGTACCGATAATTCTGGCCCCAGGGCGGATTTCAATTGGTCGCGGGCTTCCACAATTTTCCCGCCCTTCCAATAGGCGATAGCCAACCAGATGCGAGTACAGGCTGTTTCGGCAGTCAATCCACCATCGAGGAAAAAATCCAGTGCCTGATTAAGCAGGTAGGCGGCCGAGTCAGTATACTCTTCCGCAAATTGAAGGCAGCCGTGCTCCAGGTAGTACAGACCACATTCGTAGTTGGAATTGGTTGCCAGGATGGATGCCTGGGCATCGTGCAAACACTGGGTGGCTTCCCTGAACTGCCCGCGCAGGCGCGCCAGGTGCGCCTGCGCCAGGCCAAGGTAATTGGTCAGAAATTGATAGCTAACCAGCTGGGCAAGTTGGGCTGCGTCTGCATAAGCCTGGCAGGCGGATTCGTATTCATCCAAATCTAAATACATGTCACCCAGGCTGGTCAGGAGCAGGCTTTCCTGCCACTGGGAACTACTGGATCGGGCGCTTTCCAACCCCGACTCGAAGGCCTTAACCGCCTGCTCATATTCTCCCTGGTGATGGTACAGCACTCCCAGGCTATTCAGTACATTTGCCTGAGAGGGAAGATTGCTTTCATGCTGCCACTCCTCCAGGGCCTGGTTATATGCAATGCGGGCAGCCGGGTAATTGCCACCAGCATAATAAGAAATCCCTAATTCCATCTGCACCCAGGCTGCCCGCCGTTTATCGCCTAATTGTTCGTAGGATTGCAATGCAACTTCCTGAACCCGGGTGGCTTCTGCAATCTGCCCCAGGTAGTAGAGACTGATGCCCTTGAATCGTTGCGCTTCCGCATGGGTGGATTGCAAATCGGGTTTGTTCTCACTCAATCGAAGGGCTTCTTCGGCATCCTGCAGGGAACTGGCATAATCCCCCACCAGGTTATGGGCAGAAGAACGGCGGACGAATGCCAGTGTCAGGTTATACAGGTCATCTGTTTTCTGGAATTCCAGGATGGTGCGATCCAGGGTTGTGAGTGCGATGTGTCCTTCCATTACGGCGCAAAGGAGCGCGCCCTTGAGGGAGAGCAGCGCCGGACGCTTTTGGAACTGTTCGGTAGGTAAATTGTTCAGCCAGCTTTGCAGCGTGATCAATCGTTCACCCAATAACATTGGCATCCCGGCGCGTTCGATCAGGGCAGCTACCAGGTCGTGCGCGTTCAATTGCCGCAGGATGGAATAGGCTTTTTCCCATTCGAGACGCGCTTCATAAACATTTGCCAGCATGAAAAGGATACTTTGTGCTTTCTCAGGTTCTTCCTGCCGAATGCACCGCTGAAGGAATTCCTGAAAAATATGGTGGTAACGCAACCAGCGCCCATCCGGACCCACCTGCAGCACAAACAGGTTGTTCTGACGGACTGTTTTGATCAGATTCTTCCAATCCCCTTCGCCCAATACTGCAGCGCATAAATCCGCATCAAACTCTTCCAGCAGGGAGGTCTGAAGCATAAAATTGCGTATTTCCTGGGATTGCGGGGCCAGGACTTCCTGGTCGAGATATCCATCCAGATCCACACCGGCGGTACGGGCCGCGCGGCTCATGTCCGGCAGGTCGCTGGCTACGCTGGAGGCGGAGAGCAGCAGGCCGGTTATCCACCCTTCCGTTTGCTGCATCAGCCCATCCACGGAGCCTTCGTCCAGGGACATCCCATAGGTCATCTCGTATAACGAACGGATTTCGTTGGGACGAAAGGCCAGTTCTTGCAGGTCAAACCCACCGACTTGCTGGCGCGCCACCATCAAGGTGATGTCGGGCAGGGCCGGTACACGCCGTGAGGATAAAACGATGTGGCAGTTCTCGCCGACCAGATAAACGAACCGGCTGAAAAGGTTGCGGACATCCGGGACGGCATCTACAAATTGATAATCGTCCACCACCAGGGTGAAATGTTGATCGATCTGGCTGCTGATCTCATTGACGAGCGCCGCCAGCATGCGTTCCATATCCTGCTCGAGACTGACCAGACTCCGCAGGACGGCTTTGGATTGTTTGCCAAACTTGGGGAAGCGCTGCTCAAGCGCCGCGATCAGATAGGCGCAGAAGCGCTGGGGATCCTGGTCGAGCGGGTCCAGGGAGAGCCAGCAAATGGGTATCTCAGACTGGCGTGCAAAATCCACCAGCAGGGAGGTTTTACCATAGCCAGCCGGTGCTGCTATGATGATGAGTTTCCTGTCCAGCAGGTTGTCAAAGAGCGCCAGCAATCGCCTCCGGTGCAGGATCTCCGGTCGGGGGGTGGGAATGACAATCTTGGTGCGGCTGACAGAAATTTCGGCGGCCATGGGCAGTATGGTAATTTTACTCGTTTCCAGGCGGCCTGGCATCCATGCCTTTGGTGCCATTTCAGATGATCCGGCGTGACCAACTCTTTCGCCAGCCTTTCTTGCGGTATACTTTCTAATTGTTGGGCGCAACCGGTGGTTTTATCCATTCGAACTTTTTTTCACTTATCCTCTGTTTTCTTTTCTCTCCTTTCTAAAACTCTATGAAACAACTCCTCCAAAACATGAAAACCGGCCAGACGGCTGTCGAAGAAGTGCCAACCCCTACGCCAGCCGCCGGTCAGGCGCTCGTCCGGGTATCCGCCTCGCTGGTCTCTGCCGGTACCGAACGGATGCTGGTTGAGTTTGCCGAGAAATCCCTGCTTGGCAAGGCGCGCTCGCGTCCCGACCTGGTCAGACAGGTTCTCGATAAGATGCGCCGGGATGGCCTGCTGGCCACGCTTGGTGCGACCTTCAACCGGCTGGACCAGCCCATGCCGCTCGGCTATTCTTCCGCTGGGACCATAGTGGCGCTGGGGGATGGAATGGACGGTTTTAAAGTGGGGCAGCGGGTCGCCTGCGCAGGCGGCGGCTATGCCATGCATGCCGAATACAACGTTGTGCCCCGCAACCTGCTTACCCGGCTGCCGGAAGGGGTGGATTTCGAATCGGCAGCCTTTACCACGCTCGGGGCGATCGCCTTGCACGGCTTCCGGCTGGCCCAACCCCAGATCGGAGAAACGGTAGCCATCATTGGGATGGGCCTTTTGGGGCTATTGGCCGGACAGATCGCGACGGCGGCGGGCTGCCAGGTGCTGGGCATTGATGTCAACCCGGAGCGGATCGCGCTGGCCGGCTCGCTCGGCTTGCAGGCAGCGTTGCGCGAACAGGCCGTGGAGTCAGCCCAGGCGTTCACCGCCAGTCGCGGTTTTGACAACGTGCTTATCTGCGCCGACACGTCCTCCAACGACCCGGTCGAACTGGCCGCAGTCATTGCCCGTGACCGGGCCAAAGTGGTGGCGACCGGTGCGGTTGGGCTGACCTTCTCGCGCAAACTTTACTATGAAAAAGAATTGAGCTTTATCAATTCGCGTTCGTATGGGCCGGGCCGTTATGACAATACCTACGAGGAGAATGGCAGGGATTACCCGCTCGGCTACGTGCGCTGGACGGAGGGCCGCAATTTCGAGGCCGTCGTGGATCTACTGGCAAGCGGGAAATTAAAGATCGCCCCGATGATCTCTCACCGCTTCCCGATCGAACAAGCCGCCGGAGCATATGAAATTATCACTGGGAAAATGAAGGAACCGTTCCTGGGCGTATTGCTGACATACCCTGAAAGTGTCTCAGGTGTTGCCGTGTCACGGATAACGTTCCCGGTGGCGCATCCCACGGGCCAGGCTGGCACGGTGAAACTCGGCGTGCTGGGGGCGGGGTTATTTGCGAATGCTACTCTTTTCCCGGCGCTCAAAGGGCTCGATGGGCTAGAACTGGTTGGGATTGCCTCGGCAGGCGGACTGCATGCGCAGCATTCGGCCAAAAAATTTGGCTTTGCTTACGCCACTTCCGATGATGACGAAATTTTGAAAGATCCAAACATCAACACAATTGCCATCCTTACACGGCATGGCCTGCACGCCAGCCTTGTGATCAGGGCCTTGCAGGCTGGCAAGCATGTCTTTGTGGAAAAACCGCTGGCTGTCAACAACGATCAGCTTACTTCAGTCAGTGAAGCGCTGAAAGCTGAAAACTGTCCGCTGATGACGGTTGGCTTCAACCGCCGTTTTGCCCCGCTGACCCGCCGGCTGCAGGAGTTCCTGCTGGCACGGACCGAGCCGTTGTACATGCACTACCGCATCAATGCCGGGCCTATTCCCTTGAGCCACTGGACTCACGATCTGGTTCAGGGCGGCGGGCGGATTATTGGTGAAGGTTGTCACTTTGTGGATTTTCTGACCTGTCTGGCCGGGGCCGCACCGCTTTCAGTCACGAGCAGCGCCTTGCCGGATAACGGTCGCTACCACGAAGATAACCTCTCGATGACTTTCAGCTTCCCGGAGGGATCCGTCGGCGTGGTGGATTACCTTGCTAATGGTGATAAATCTTTTCCCAAGGAGCGCGTGGAGGTCTTTTGCGGCGGGCGCATTGCCGTTCTGGATGATTTCCGCGCGCTGGAAATGCAGCAGGCCGGTCACCGCAGCCTAGTGAAAAAGGCCCAGGATAAAGGCTGGAAAGAAGAATGGGCGATATTCACCAATGCCATCCGCACCGGCGGGCAGCCGCCCATTCCGTATGAGCAATTGTTCGGCGTAACCAGGGCCACCTTCGCGGCCATGCAGGCATTGCATGAAGGACAAAAAATCAACATCACGGGTTGATTGTGCTATTATTACAGTGCAAACTTATAATGCAAAAGAGGCGCGCAGTGGCTGTACTCCGTGAACGCATGAACCTGTATTTGACCAAGCCGGTGGCTGATGATTTACGCCGGCTCGTGCCGGCGTGTGAACGCACGTGTTTCGTGGAGGAAATCCTTGAGCGTGAGTTGAGCCGTAGGAAGCGAAAAGCTGCCATCCAGGCGTCAGCTGGCGCGTGGAAACATGAAGATCATCCGGATATGCTGACCGGAGAGGATATCGACCGCTGGATCGAAGAACAGCGCAAACTCGGCACGCGTGATTGGTCGGAGGCGTGGGGGAGGGATGAGTGATCATTTGCTAAATTCCGGTTTCTGATTCGCCATTTACGTGACCAGAAGGGCTATCCGGAACTTGTGGCCCGTTTATCTGACGAGACAGAAGTTTACATATTTTCGTTTACTCGCCTGGAAGTGGAACGCGGAATGCACGATCGCGAGCACAAGAAAACATTTGATTTGCTCGAACTCTTTAAGACCAATCCCATGACCGGAGAGATCGCTGACCTGGCCGGGGAACTGATCCGTTCCTGGCGCAGCCGTGGTGTCATCCTTGGCGACGCGGATGCCATTATTGCGGCTTATGCGCTGCACGACGGCCTGACGCTGGTGACCACCAATGTTCGTCACTTCCCGATGTCGGAATTGTCGGTTTTGCAAGCCGATGAAACCGGTGAACTGATGCGGCGCGCTTCAGGATATGGGTCTTAGCGGGAATCATCCGGTTCATTCGTCGCAGGCACAGCCTGCACCCCGGATAGTTCAAGGAACCAATCCGTATGACGATCAAACCTTGGAAAATTCTGGAATCGCATAATATCCATAAGAACGTTCGCATTGATAAATGTGAACTGCCCAACGGGATGACCCTCGACGGGTTCGTGCTTGAATACGGGGATTGGGCCACCATCCTGGCGCTGACGAAGCAGCAGGAAGTAGTGCTGGTGCGGCAGTACCGGCACGGCGCCCAAAAAGTGATCCTGGAACTGCCCGGCGGAGCCATGGATACCAGAGATGAAAACCCCATGCAAGCGGCCCGGCGGGAATTGCTGGAAGAGACCGGTTATGACAGTGACAATTTCATCCAAATCGGTTGCGTCTCCCCCAATCCGGCCAACCAGACCAACCTGATTTATTCCTTCCTGGCGCTGGATGCCAAAAAAGTATCCGGCCAGAACCTGGATGATACGGAAGATATCGAAGTTGTCCTCAAGCCATTGGATGAAGTCATCCGCATGGCCAAGAGCGGGGAACTTTTCCAATCCATGCAGGTCAGCGCCGTTTTCTTTGCCCTGGCGTATTGGGATCGGATCAAATAATGGCGCCCTGGTCAAAACTATATACCAATTATAAGGCCCTGGTGCAATTGGGTATCCAGCCGGTGGCGCTCAACGTGCGCTACCGGCTAGGGTTGGCAAGCGGGCATTATCGCAGGATGGAGAAAAGAGAGCAGAGAACAGAGAATATTGAGCTAAGGCCATTATTCACTTTTCCCAAAAAAGAAGAAATTCTGGCCGCGAACGGAGATGATGGAAAAGCGGCTCTGCTGGCCGAAGCGAATGAAATTGTGGCAGGTAAAGTCCGTCTTTTTGGCGGCGAACCTGTCGAGCTCAATCTGAATATTCCTGGAAAGTTGGAACATTGGACTGCCTACGAAACCCATCCCGCACTGCTCTCTTCTCTCCATTCTCCATTCTCTGACCTCAAATTTATCTGGGAACCCGCCCGGTTTGGCTGGGCTTTTTGTCTCGGCCGGGCATATCACCTGATGCATGATGAAAAATATACCGAGGCCTTCTGGAATAATTTTGAGATCTTCAATGCTGCCAACCCGCCCTATTGCGGCCCCAACTGGATCTCCGGCCAGGAAGTTGCCCTGCGGTTGATGGCGTTTGTCTGGGCCGGGCAGGTTTTTGCCGGCTCCAACAGCAGCACGCCGGAACGAAAAGCTGCCCTGGCGCGCTCGGTTTCAGAGCATGCCGCCCGCATTGTGCCGACCCTGGTCTATGCCCGTTCCCAGCAGAATAACCACTTGCTGACGGAAGCGGCCGGATTGCTGACGGCCGGGTTGGCCATGCCCGATCATTCGCAATCCTCCCGCTGGTGTACGTTGGGCTGGAAGTGGCTCAACGAAGGCCTGCGTTCCCAGATCGAACTCGTATGGCGAATATGCCCAGCACTCCACCAATTACCATCGCCTGATGCTCCAGATAGTTTTGTGGACAAATGCCCTTATGAAGAGCACCGACTTCAGGAGCTTCTGGCCGCGTCAGACCAACGATGCCATTGTGCGTTCGATCCACTGGCTGTTGGCCATCCTCGATTCCAATTCGGGCCAGACTCCCAACCTGGGCGCCAATGATGGCTCTTATATATTTCCCCTGACCATTTGTCCGTTCGCCGACTACCGTCCGGTCTTGAATGCGGCTGCACGCGCCTTCCTGGATTATGACCTGCCGCGCGGAGCCTGGGATGAGCTGGCGCTCTGGTTTGGCTTGCCCCTGGAGCACCCAAAATATATCCAGTTGCCGCGTTACCTGGGCGACCAGCTTTATGGCAAAGATTCCTGGGCTTATCTACGGACGGCGCAATTCACCGGCCGCCCATCGCATGCCGACCAGTTACACGTGGATCTGTGGTGGCGTAGCTTGAATGTGGCCCGGGATGCCGGGACGTATCTATACAACGCCGACCCGCCCTGGGATAACCGGCTGACCGCCGCGCAGGTGCACAACACGGTCACGGTCAACGGCCGCGACCAGTTCACGCGCGCCGGGCGCTTCCTTTACCTGGATTGGTTCAATGCCTACCGGCGCAGCAGCCTGGAAGCCGATCCCCAGATCCTCCAGCGCACACGCGGCCGGCATTGGGGCTACTGGAGGCTGGGCGTTCGGCATGCCCGTATTGTGACCGCCTATGCCGATGGTCACTGGCAGGTGCTGGACGATTTGCTGCCACTGCGCATGCCCTGGGATAAACGGCCGATCACCTACCGCCTGCACTGGCTGCTGCCCGATTGGGAGTGGGAAGCCAGACTGTTGGTATCGGTCTTCGAATTCCGCCTAAAATCACCCTACGGCTGGATAACGCTCACTGTTTGCGACCCCTCACGAATACCAAATAAAGAATTCCGAATTTCTCTCTTCCGGGCAGGGGGACAGGTCTATTCCTCCGGGGCCGGTAAGACGGAGACCCAGGTGGAGACAACCATCCGCGGCTGGGTTTCACCCACCTATGGGGTCAAAGCACCGGCGCTCTCCCTGGCTTTTGAAACAAAATCTGCAAATGATGTACAATTCATTAGCGAGTTTAATTTTCCATCATGAGCTACCGGGCTGCCATTATCCTCCTGAAAGATGATCAGATCGCCCTGATTGAACGTCACCGCGCCGATCAGCACTATTTCACCTTTCCGGGTGGCCACGTGGAGCCCGGAGAGACGCCCGAACAGGCAGCCATCCGCGAGACCAAAGAGGAACTTGGCATCGATGTAACCATCCAGCGGCTGGCAGCAGTGATCTGGTGGCACGAACGGCCGCAGTATTATTACCTGGCCGAGGCCGTTGGTGGGGATTTTGGGACCGGCACGGGCGAAGAAATGCACAACCCGCACCCGGAGCAAGGCACGTACCTTCCCACCTGGGTGACGGTCGCGAACATGCTCGATTTGCCGGTTTTGCCTCGCTCGCTGGCCAGGCTGGTGGTGCAGGCGCGCTCCACAGGCTGGCCGGACCCCGCACCTGTTTCCCGCGACGAAGAGTAACATGCATATTCTCTTAGTTCACCAGGCTTTCGCCGCTCTCGACGAGCCCGGTGGAACGCGCCACCACGAACTAGCGCGCTACCTGGCCGGGCGCGGCCACCAGGTGACGATCATTGCCAGCCCGGTGAGCTACCTGACAGGTTCCCCCTCCACCCTTGGGGGAGGGGCCAGGGGTGAGGGCGGCATCACGGTCATCCGCGCCTATACCTACCAGGCCCTGCATAAATCCTTCGTCCACCGCGTTTTCTCTTTTTTCTCGTTTATGGCCTCCTCTTTTTTCGCCGGCCTGGGCGTGAAACACGTTGACCTGGTCTGGGGCACATCCCCGCCCATCTTTCAGGGGGCCACTGCCTGGCTGCTGGCGCGACTGAAGCGGGCGCCGTTCCTGTTCGAAGTGCGTGACCTGTGGCCGTCTTTTGCCATCGCCGTTGGCGTACTAAAAAATCCCACTTTGATAAAAATGTCGCTCTGGTTGGAAGGCTTCCTGTACCGGCATGCCGACTTGGTGGTGGTCAACAGCCCTGGCTATGTGGCTCACGTCAGTGGGCGCGGCGCACGGCGTGTGGAACTGGTCCCGAACGGTGCAGACCCACAGATGTTCGACCCGATCGATCCGGGCGCCGGCTTCCGCTCTGCAAACCGGCTGGAAGATAAATTCGTTGTGCTGTATGCCGGTGCGCACGGCATGTCGAACGATCTGGGCGTCGCGCTGGAGGCGGCCAAAATCCTGCAAAATGAGCCGGCCTCTTCTGAAGTGATGGTTGTGTTCCTCGGCGATGGCAAGGAAAAATTCGCTTTGCAGAAACAAGCTGCCGATATGGGGCTTTCCAATGTTCTTTTTCTGACGCCTGTCCCCAAAGATGAAATGGCTGCAGCCCTGGCCGGCGCGGATGCCTGCCTGGCAATCCTCAAACCGATCGAAGAATACAAGACCACCTACCCCAATAAAGTCTTCGATTACATGGCGGCTGGCCGCCCGGTGGTTCTGGCGATCGACGGGGTGATCCGTGAGGTGGTTGAGACTGCCCGATGCGGCGTGTTTGCCCAGCCGGGCGATCCGGCCGCGCTGGCGCAGGCCATCTTGCAGCTGGCCGCTGACCGGGCCGCCTCCCGCCGCATGGGCCTGGCAGGTCGCGCTTATCTGGAGCAGCACTTCAGCCGTTCCGCTGTGGCAGAGAAGCTGGCCGGACTGATGGAAGAAATGGTTAGTAATCCTAGAAAGAACTGACATTTCTTGATGAAAAGAATTTCGAAAGCCACGATTCTCCACAGGTGTGCCGAATGGATGCAAAAATAGGACTGAGGCCTCCCAAACCGGTAATCGTTATCGATCTTTTTCCTGAAATTCTGATGGGATTGGTCGAACTTTTATCCACATTATCCACACAGGACTGGCAAAGGCCAACCGTTTGTACTGGTTGGTCGGTTAAAGATATAGCTTTGCACCTTCTGGGTGACGAGATCGGCAACTTATCCCGCAGGCGGGATCGTCACGCCAGCGAAACTTCAATTGATGGTTGGACCGAACTGGTTGCTTTTGTTAACAAATGGAATAACGATTGGGTGCAGGTGGCTCGCCGGATCAGCACGCCGCTCCTGCTGGAACTTCTGCAGAGAATGGGTACTGAAACGAGTGACTATTTCCGAACCCTCGACCCACATGCTCTGGGTGGATCGGTCGCCTGGGCAGGTGAGAGACCAGCACCAGTCTGGCTCGACTTGGCCAGAGAGTATTCTGAGCGTTGGCATCATCAGCAGCATATCCGGGATGCCGTCTTGCATGCAGGATTCAAGCAGCCACGTTACCTGGCTCCGGTGCTGGCGAGTTTTGTTCATGCATTGCCAAGAACTTTCGAAACCATATCTGCCAAGCGGGGGACTTCTTTGACACTCACAATTACCGGCGATTCAGGTGGACAATGGTCCATCCTGTACACTGGAGATGGCTGGGAACTTTTCGCAGGTGCGCCGGCCAATCCAACCGCAGAGACCATTCTTGAGGAAGAAACTTCATGGCGGCTTTTTACACATGGCTTGACCCCGGCCCAGGTTCGTGAAACGGTTTGCATAATAGGGGAACGGAAATTAGGGCTGCAAGTGCTTGAAATGGTTTCCATCATTTCATGATGATTCGAGAGGATCCGTATAGGAGCAGGGAGATGAAAATGGTTACTTTGCGCCTGTGGGCTGCCCGCTTCCTGATCGCCGTGGTAGTAGCCTGGAACCTGGAATGTGCGCTGGTCTTCTGGCTCAACCCGGGTGGGTTTGCTGCGGGCTTTGAGCTGGCCGGCCTGCCGGGCGCGGCGGCGGTGCGCGGTTTTGCCATACTGTTCGTGATGTGGAATATCCCCTACTTGGTGGCGCTCTGGCACCCGCAGCATTACCGGCTTTCCCTGGGTGAGGCGCTGGCCATGCAAATTGTCGGGGTGATCGGGGAGAGTTTCATCCTGCTTTCGCTCCCGGCTGGGCATGCGCTGCTGCACGCCTCGCTGCTGCGCTTCATTACCTTTGATGCTGCCGGCGTGGTTTGCCTGCTTGGCGCAATATTGCTGTCGCATAACAAGCCAAAAGTTCATAAGGAATTCGCATTTTGAGTGCGTGCGGCGAAGCCGCACGCACTCAAAATGCGGTTCTTAAATAATTTTTGGATACATGATTAATAAGAAAGGTAGGAATCTATGCCCGCGATCTCCTTTGACCGCTTCTATCGCTATGATGACCTGACCCGCCTGCTGCACGAGTATGCTGCGCAGTATCCCGGCCTGCTCAAAGTTGAATCCATCGGCAAGAGCCATGCCGGGCGGGAGGTCTGGCTGGTGACAGCCACCAATTTTGCCAGCGGACCGGATACAGAGAAGCCCGCCCTGTGGGTGGATGGCAATCTGCACGCCTCCGAGGTGGCCAGCTCGACTGCCGCGCTGTATTTCATCCAATCGCTGGTCGCGCGCTATGGGAAGGATAAAACCGTCACCGAATGCCTGGATACGCGCGTTTTCTACATCGTTCCGCGCATTAACCCGGATGGAGCCGAATGGGCGTTGGCCGACCGGCCAAAAATCATCCGGTCGAGCACGCGGCCGTATCCATATGATGAGGAACCGATCGATGGTTTGATTGCCAATGAGGATATCGATGGGGATGGACGCGTCCTGACCATGCGCCTGGTTGACCCGAATGGCGCCTGGAAGGCCCATCCCGCCGATCCGCGCCTGATGGTGCGGCGTGACCCGGTCGAAACGGGCGGTACGTACTACCGGCTATTACCCGAAGGACTCTTGAACAATTTTGACGGTGTCACCATCCAGGTACGCTCGCCCAAAGAAGGACTGGATCTGAACCGCAACTTCCCGGCCGCCTGGCGGACGGAGGGCGAGCAACCCGGCGCGGGACCCTATCCGGCCAGCGAACCGGAGGCCCGCAACCTGGTGGATTTCATCATCCGGCATCCCAATCTCACCGGCGTGGTCACCTTCCACACCTATGCCGGTGTGATCCTGCGCCCGTATGACGATCGTCCGGACGATGAATTCCCCGCCGAAGACCTGTGGACCTACAAAAAGATCGGCGATAAGGGCACAACCCTGACAGGCTATCCAAATATTTCCACCTTCCACGAATTCCGCTACCATCCCAAGACCGTCACCACCGGTGGGTTCGATACCTGGATGTACGACCATCTGGGCATGTTCAGCTGGACGGTTGAAATCTGGAGTCCGTTGCGGCAGGCAGGTATTAAAGACTACAAATTCATTGATTGGTACCGGGAGCATCCGCTGGAGGATGATCTTAAATTGATGAAGTGGAACGATGAAGCTCTGGGCGGCCAGGCATACGTGGATTGGTACCCGTTTGAGCATCCCCAGCTTGGCAGGCTGGAAATGGGCGGCTGGGACTCCATGAATAGTTGGACCAACCCGCCGCCGGCTTTCCTGGAAAAGGAAGTTGCCATTTTCCCCGATTGGATACTCTGGCACCTGCTCATCTCCCCCAGGCTGGAGCTGCGTCAGGCGGAGGTAAAGTCCATCGAGCCGGGCACGTATCGGGTGAGCATGGTGGTTCAGAATGCCGGTTGGCTGCCCAGTTATGTCACCAAAAAAGCGCTGGAGAAGAAAGTCAGCCGTGGTGTGATCTGCGAGATCGAGCTTCCCGGCGGCGCTATGCTGCAATCCGGCAAGTTGCGCGAGGAACTGGTCCAGCTGGAAGGACGCGCCTACAAATCTGCTTTTGCTGATTCAATGGAAGGCGGCACGGATGATCGGCTGAAGGTGGAGTGGGTGGTGCATGCCCCCAATGGCGGAAAAGTCAAACTGGTTGCCCGCCACGATCGCGCCGGCACTGTCCGGACCGAACTGGAATTGAAGTAGGACAGGTAATAGCGAAAAGGCCGAAGGTACCTTCCCTCGGCCTTTTTTGTTTCTTGTTTTTCGCTTTTTTCTTTTACCCCATCTTCCCCGTCAAATACGCCTCGGTCAGTTCCTTTTCCGGGCGGGTAAACAATCTTTGCGTTGCGCCGAATTCCACCAGTTCGCCCAACCAGAACAGTCCGGTGAAATCTGAGACGCGCCCGGCCTGCTGCATGTTGTGCGTGACTATAACGATGGTGTACTTTTCTTTTAATTCCGCGATCAGGTCTTCGACCCGGCCGGTCGCGATCGGGTCAAGCGCCGAAGTGGATTCGTCGAACAGGATCACCTCCGGCTTGACCGCCAGGACGCGCGCAATGCAGATACGCTGCTGCTGACCCAATGAGAAACCCAGCGCGTTGGCCTGCAGGTCATCTTTCACTTCATCCCACAGGGCTGCATCCCGCAGGCTTTTCTCCACGATCCCATCCAGTTGGGATTTGCTTTTCACCATTCCCAGCACACGCGGCCCAAAGGCCACATTGTCATATACCGATTGAGGGAAGGGGTTGGGTTTTTGGAATACCATTCCCACTTGCTGGCGCAGCGAGGCCACGTTGATATCGGGAGCATAGATATCCCTGCCTTCGAGCAGGATCTGGCCTGTGAGATGTGTACCGGGGATGGTGTCATTCATCCGGTTAAGGCAGCGCAGGAAAGTGGATTTGCCACAGCCGGAAGGCCCGATCAATGCCGTGACCCGGTTTGGCAGGATCTCCATATTGATTTTGAACAGGGCCGGTTTGGCAGCATAAAAGAAATCCAGGTCATGTATGGCGAAGATGGGCGGGGTGTTCACAATGGCAATTGTAATCCATTCTGCGGCTGGTCATTTTATTATGGCTTATAATTCGGCCCGATGTGGCTCATTCGACGGGTTTTGCCTTTGCTGATTGTATTTCTGCTGGCCGCTTGTGGGCCATCCAATGCGGGTACCCCGCAACCCCAGATCTTGTACATCCAGGATAAAGGCTCCGATACCATCGTCAACCTGGCGCTGGCCTGGGCGGAGAAATACCAGACTGAGTACCCGAATATCAGCATTTCTGTAACCGGCGGCGGATCGGGCACGGGCATTGCCGCCCTGCTCAACAAAACCACGGATATTGCCAACGCCTCCCGCCAGATGCAGGCCGGTGAAATCCAGCAGGCCAAAAAGAATGGGTTCGAACCGGTCGAGTTTGTGGTTGCCCGGGATGCCATCGCTGTGGCGGTCAACCCGGCAAACCCGGTCAGCCGGCTGACCTTCCAGCAGATTTCCGATATTTATTCGGGCAAGATCAACAACTGGTCCCAGGTGGGCGGCCAGGACCGGCCGATCGTGCGGCTCTCGCGCGAGGTCAACTCCGGAACGCACGTTTACTTCCGCGACACGGTCATCCGCCAGGGCGATCCGAATAACAAGACTTTCTTTGCCACCGACACCTTGCTGCTGCCTTCATCGGAAGGCATCGTCGCCGAGCTGCGCCAGAACCCGAATGCCATCGGCTATGATGGCCTGGGCTATATCCCGGCCGATCTCAAGAAGATCGCGATTGCCAGGTTGCCCGGTGGCCTGTATGTACTCCCTTCGGTTGCCAGCGTGAACGATAAAAGCTATCCGATCGCGCGCGACCTGTACATGTATACTGCTGGCCAGCCAGCCGGTGCGGTGAAAGCCTATCTCGATTGGATTGTCTCCCCCGAAGCCCAGGCTATTGTTGTGAATTTGGGTTTCGTGCCAATTGCAAAATAACCCTTACCCCTCGCCCTTTCCTGCATACATGGGAAAAGGAGTGAGGCAGGAGCGATATGAAAAAGTCCGTCCACTGGAGCGAGCCCATCATTACTGCGGTCATCAAGACCTGCGGGTATTCGGCCATTGTTTTTGTGCTGCTGATTTTTTTCTTCCTGCTGCGCGAAGGTGTACCTGCCCTGGCCGAAGTCAAGCTCGGCGACCTGTTTTCCACGCGTTGGTATCCGATTGAAAATTATTATGGCATCCTGCCGCTCCTCACCGGCTCGCTTATCGTGACCGTCGGCGCGATGGTGATTGCTATCCCCTTCGGGATCGGTACAGCCGTATTCCTTTCAGAGATCGCCCCGCGCTGGCTGCGTGAGATCCTTAAACCGCTGGTGGAATTGTTGGGTGGGCTGCCTTCGGTGGTGCTGGGCTTCCTGGGAATCCTGATCCTCTCGCCCTTCCTGCGTACCTTTTTAACCTGCCGACCGGGCTGACCGCCCTGGCCGGGGCGATCCTGCTGGGTGGGATCGCCGTTCCTACCATCGTTTCCATCTCTGAAGATGCCCTGGATGCTGTGCCGCAGAGTTACCGCGAAGGGGCTCTGGCGATTGGCGCGACCAAATGGCAGACCATCTGGCGCGTGACTCTGCCGGCGGCCCGCTCCGGCGTGTTGACCGCTCTCATGCTCGGGATCGGCCGGACGGTTGGCGAGACCATGGCGGTCATGATGGTGACGGGCAATGCCCCGGTGATGGCGGTCAAATTATCCTCCATTGTTTCGCCGGTCCGTACCATGACGGCTACCATTGCGGCCGAAATGGGGGAAGTGGCCAATGGCAGCAGTTATTACCACGTTTTGTTCTTTATTGGCCTGGTGTTGTTCCTTATCTCGCTGGTGGTCAATATCATTGCCTCTTCGGTGGTTTTCAAATCGAAGACGCGTGCCGAGAGGGTGCTGTCATGAAGCGCCGGCTGGTCTTCGACCGATTTATGGTCCAGCGAATAGGCATTTCCCTGATCACCCTGGTGGCGTTCCTTACCGTTATTCCGATCATTGCCGTATTTGCCTATATCATCGGGAAGGGCGCGCCGGCCATTTCGTGGAATTTCCTGGCGGCCATGCCGAGTGACGGCATGCGGGCGGGCGGCATCCTGCCGGCCATCGTAGGAACGTTTTACCTTACCCTTGGCACCGCCATTTTTTCGGTGCCGCTCGGTATCGCCGCTGCCATCTATCTGGCCGAATATGCCCGGGAGAACTGGCTGACCCGTCTCATTCGTATAGCTATCATCAACCTGGCTGGTATCCCTTCTGTAGTATATGGATTGTTCGGGCTGGGGTTATTCGTGCTCTTCCTGAAGTTTGGCACCAGCATTCTGGCCGCTTCGCTAACCCTTTCCATCATGACCCTTCCGGTCATCATCAGCGCGGCCGAGGAAGCCTTGCGGTCCGTGCCGCAGGCCTTCCGCACAGTCAGCGTTTCCCTGGGCGGCACGCGTTGGCAGACCATCCGCAAGATTATCCTGCCCCAGGCGCTGCCCGGCATTATTACCGGTGTCATCCTGGGCCTGGAACGCGCCGCCGGCGAGACCGCCCCGATCCTTTTCACCGGTGCAGCTTTCTTTCTGCCGCGCCTGCCGCACTCTCCGCTCGATGCCACCATGGCATTGCCGTATCACCTTTTTGTCATCTCCACCCAGGTGCCCGGCATGCCTGTTCAGATCCAGTATGGTACCGCCCTGGTGCTGATCGTTTTTGTGCTGGGCATGAACCTGATCGCCACGGTGATCCGTTCCCGGGCGCGTGCCAAAAGGCAGTGGTAGGCATGGATAAGATCGTCATCGAACACTTGAACCTCACCTACCCATCCGGGACGGAATCGCTCAAGGATATCAATATGGCCATCCCGGCCAATGCCATCACGGTACTTTTTGGGCCGGCGGGCGGCGGCAAATCCTCGATGCTGCGTTGTCTCAACCGGCTGAACGATCTGAGCGATATCCAGACTCTGACAGGAAAGATTTTGCTGGATGGCAAGAATATCCTTGACCCCAAAACGGATGTGATTGACTTGCGCCGCCGGGTTGGGATGGTGTTCGCCCGCCCGGTTGTCCTGCCCATGAGTATCCGCCAGAACATTACCTATGGCCTGGAACTGGCCAATGAAAAACGCCGCTCCAAGCTGGATCAGGCGGTGGAGCGCAGCCTGAAACTGGCCGCCCTGTGGGATGAAGTAAAGGACCGCCTGGATGATCCGGGTATCGCCCTTTCAGGCGGCCAGCAGCAGCGTCTGTGCCTGGCGCGTGTCCTGGCCAACCAGCCGGAAGTGATCCTGCTGGATGAGCCCACTTCCGGCCTCGACCCTATCTCGACCGGCAAGGTGGAAACCGCTTTGCAGGAACTCAAAAAGGATTACACCATCATCCTGGTTCCGCACTCCGTCCAGCAGGCTGCCCGGACGGCGGATTATGCCGTATTCTTTTTGCAGGGGGAACTGGTGGAAGCCAGCCAGGGTGGGGAACTCTTTACACACCCGCAGAAAAAACAAACCGAAGATTATATAGAGGGGAGATTTGGTTAGATTAAGAGCAGATCGCAAAATGAGTGTACCCGACTTAGCCGCGCACACTCATTTTGCATTTCTTCTATAATTTTCGTTTAGTTACTCATTGAAAAGCGAACCAGGGTTAAGCCAACACTTCCCGGCGCTCTTTGATTAAATCCAGGACACGTTTCCAGCTGCCGGTGAACTGTGAACGGAACAACTGGACCGGCCCGAAGCCTTCGAACTCCTCGACCTCCAGGCCATCGTCCAGGTAGCCGCGTTTGAAGTCGGGCAATTTTTCCATCAATTCATCGATCACCTTTTGCGGCACCGGGTTGAACAGGCGGTAAACCACTGGCGGATCCTGCTCGATCAGTTTATCGGCGGTTCCTTCCCAGTTGATGGTGCAGCAGACTTTGCCGCCCACCATCTCGGTGAAATGATGCAGGCCGCGCGCCCCGCCGGCGATGAATGTTCCGGGCATGCCGCGTTCTTCCATCATACGGTACATCTTGCGTGCCACCGCCAGGCCGGCCTGCCACAGCACGTCCCGGGAAATGTCAATCTTCTGGCTCTCGACCACCTTCTTCAAATGGTCATCGTAGATGCCGGCGATGTGCGAGAGGAACACTTTGGGATGCTTGCCGGTCTTCCGGCTGGCCTTCTCGTAAGTGTCCATTAACACGGTGGCCTGCTTGATGCCAAAGATTTCGGTGGCGTTTAACGGCACATCCTTGCCAACCAGGTACTCCATGGCCACCAAGCCGGAATGGGTGGTAGGGATCTTGCAGCAGATATTTGGGGAGAGTTTGCGGTTCTCCAGGGCTTCGCGGATGACCACGTCCGGATCATCCTCGCGGATCGGATCACCCTGGATCGAAACGTAGCCCTGCTGTTCGTTGGATTTCCTGAAGATCGGCAAGAACCGGTCGCTGATCGGTTTGACCAGCTTGCGCTGGAAAATGGCAATGGATTCATCGTCACTGGCCAATTCATGGATGGCTTCATCCAACAACCGGAGGGCATATGCCCCTTCGATGGGATGATCGACCATTTTCTGGGAGTAGGAAGGGTTGTTCGTGCAGCCCGTCGCGCCATTGGCGATAGCCAAGTCAGCCTGGTCCCGGGTGGGATTGTTGATCCAAAATTCGGTTGGGGTCTGCTTGGCAACGCGGATGAAATAGGGTTCTTGCATGGATGGTCTCCTTTTCAAGCATACGAACGCAGTTTGGAAATGATGCTAACTTTTCTCTCGGAAATAGGACTAATTCTATAATCCCACCAGCACCGCCGCCAGGGCTTCAACCGCCATGCGCGGGCTGGAGAGTATGGGTACTTTCAGTTCGTCAACCGGGAGCGCATCCGCCACACGCGCCATGGAGGCTTGCGCCAGGATGACCACATCGTTGCGATTCATCAGCTCCCGCAGACCCTGGCTGACCAGCTGGTCGTGGGTGGCTGTGTCACCGGATGAAAGGGCGGTAAAAGCGCCCTCGCACAGCAATGCGTCAACCTTTACAATCAGATGACGGGCAGCGGCTTTGGCATGTACCAGCTCGGTGGTTGGTTTGAGCGTGGTGGGGGCGGTCGCGGCCACGCCAATGCGCTTGCCCAACGAAAGGGCTTTATCGATCATCGCATCGTCGATCTTAAGCACCGGGATACCGGCCAACGGGCGCACGGCTTCCACACAGGGCGAGATGGAGCTGCAGGTGCATTGCACGATGCTCGCGCCGGCCCGTTCGGCCGCCACAACGTTCTCGGCCACACGCTGGAAGATGAACGGGGATAACCCCCCTTGAGCCATGACGGTTTTCAGCAACATCTCATCCGCGATGTGGAACACCTCTGTCCCGGGCGGCAGGAGTTCCTTCGATAAATTATTGAATAATCCGACCAGGGAGGACACGGTGTGAAGATAGGCAACTTTATTAGTCATACAGCTCTCCTCATTAATTATCCATCCGAAAATTCAAAATGCGGTTCTTCCATAATTTTAGGATAGATACTTATTCCATCGACAGGGACGGGGTCTCGAGCAACTCGGCCAGGTCACCCAGGAAGCGGGCACCCCGGGCGCCATCCAGGACACGGTGATCGACTGACAGGTTTAGCGTCAGCATGGCAGCCGGCACAACTTTCCCGTCTTCCACTAGGGCCTGTTCCTTGATGCGCCCGACCGCCAGGATGGCAGCCTGGGGCGGATTGAGCACGGCATCGAAAGCATCAATTCCATAAGCACCCAGATTGGAAATCGTAAAGACACCCTGCTCCTGTTCGGCAGGCAGCAGGGTTCCGGCGCGGGCGCGTTTCGACAGGTCAGCCAGTGCCCGGGATGTTTCAGCCAAACCGAGCTGGTCAGCGTTCCGAACCACCGGTACCAACAGGCCGGATACGCTATCGACCGCCACACCTACATGCACCTGGTGGAGTATGCGCAGGCCCTGCGGGGTCCACTGGACCATCACCTCCGGGTGACGGGCCAGCGCCCGGGCGCAGAAATAGACCAGCAGATCGGTGTAGGTAAGATAGATGCCAGAACGCTTTTCCAGCCTGGCTTTGAGCTGGTCGCGTAAAGCTACCAACGGGCGGGCGTCCACCGAGACATGCAGGTAGAAGTGCGGGGCGTTGGTGAAGCTTTCCACCATGCGCTTGGCCATCACCTGCTCGATGCGTGTGAAGGGCCGAATTGTTTCGGAGGGTGCTGCAAGATCAGAGACTTCCGGCTGGCTTTCCGGTAGGGTAGTGGCCTGTGCCACGTCCTGGCGGGTGATGCGTCCGCCCGGGCCGCTGCCCTGCATGCCCGAGAGGTCCAGGCCCAGGTCGGCCGCGACTTTGGCTGCCAGTGGAGTGATTTTGATCGAGGACTGGCTGTGCAGGGTACTCACATTCCAGGCCACCACGCGTCCGCCCGGGCCGCTGCCGGCCACCTGGCTTAAATCCACGCCCAGCTTTTTTGCCACTGTTCGGGCGGCCGGGCTGGCTCTCACTTTGGTTGGGAAAACCACCTGAGATGTTTTATCGCCTGACTCAGTTTCCATAGAGGCTGCTGTGATTTTTGCAGGCATGGATATTCCTGCCGGGCTTTCGCTCGCAGGCGCAGTTTCACCTGGCTGAACCAGGAGCGCGATGACCGTCCCCACAGGGACGGTTGCGCCGACCGGCACCAGGATCTTGCCAAGTACGCCGCTTTCGGATGCCTCGACCTCAACCGTGGATTTGTCGGTTTCGATCTCAAAGAGCGGCTCGCCGGCCGTCACCCGTTGTCCTTCCGCCTTGCGCCAACCCACCAGGGTGCCTTCGTCCATCGTCAGGCCCATGCGGGGCATTACAATCTGGCCGGTCATCAGCGCTTCCTTCCGTCCAGGATGCGGTGGACCGCTGCAATGATGGCCGGTTCATCCGGGATGGTGGCAAACTCAAGCACCGGGCTGAATGGAATGGGCACATCCATGGCTCCCAACCGTTCAATGGGCGCATCCAGGTAATCGAAAGCGCCATAGGCGATCGTGGCGGCCAGTTCGGCGGTTGTCCCGAAATGATTGTAGCCTTCATCGATGATAACCGCTCCGCCGGTCTTGGCGACCGACTGGACAATGGTTTCCGTGTCAAGCGGAGTCAGGGTGCGTGGGTCGACCACCTCCGCACTGATGCCTTCAGCCGCCAGTTTCTCGGCGGCGGCCAGCGCCGGGTGAACCATACGCGACAGGGCGATCAGGCTGACATCCGTGCCCTGACGTTTGACATCTGCTTTCCCAAACGGGATGGTGTATTCTTCTTCCGGGACCGGTCCCTTGACCTTGGCGTACATGACCTTGTCTTCGAAGAAGACCACCGGGTTGGGCTCCCGCAGGGCGGTTTTGAGCAGCCCCTTGGCATCATAAGGTGTGGATGGGACTACCACCTTCAGGCCAGGCACATGCGCCATCCAGGCATGCCAGGACTGCGAGTGCTGTCCGCCGGACGAGCGTCCGCCGCCCATGGTGGCGCGAATGGTGATCGGTACCTTTATCTGACCTCCGGTCATATAGCGCATTTTGGCGGCCTGGTTGACGATCTGGTCCATCACCAGGGTGATAAAGTCGCCGAACATTATCTCGGGGACGGGATGCATGCCGGTCATGGCCGCCCCGACCGCCAGGCCTACGTAGCCCTCTTCACTTAGTGGGGTGTCGATGATGCGGTCAGCACCATATTTCAAGAACAGGCCTTCAGTGCAGCGGAATACGCCGCCCCAGGCGCCGACATCCTCACCCAACACGAATATGGTCTCATCCCGAGCCATCTCTTCATCCAGGGCTTCACGAATTGCTTGAGCAAAAGTCAGTTCACGCGTAGACATGTTCACCTACTTCACTAATATCCGGGAATGCCGCTGCCTGGGCGGAGACAACAGAAGCCTGCACACGGTTCAGAACCTGCTCGTGCATGGCCTCGATATCGGCCGGAGCAATCACCTTGTGCTCGAGCAGCACTTTTTCGAAACGCGGCAGGGGATCTTTGGCTTTCCATTCTGCAATCTCCTCCTTCGAACGGTACGCCGTGCCGGGCTCGCCGGAATGGTGGCCGCCGTAGCGGAAGGTATTGCAGATCAGGGTGGCCGGGCCCTGACCCTGGCGGGCAGCTTCGACCAGTTCGTGGGCAGCCTGATACACCGCCAGCACATCATTGCCGTCCACCTCCAGGCTTTTCATGCCCATCGCCTCGGCGCGCGCGCCCAGACCCGCTCCGGAGACCAGTTTCTTATAATTGGTAAATTCCGTGTATTGGTTATTCTCGCACACGTAGATGAGCGGCAGTTTCCACAGCACGGCGATGTTGGCGGTCTCATACCAGATGCCCTGGTTGATCGCGCCATCTCCGAAGAACGCCACGCTGACGCGGCCCTTGCCCTCCCGCTTGGCAGTAAAAGCGCTGCCAGCGGCAATACCGATTCCTCCGCCTACGATGCCGTTGGCGCCCAGAATACCCAGAGAGACATCCGCAATATGCATTTCGCCGCCTTTCCCGCGGCAGTAGCCGGTAACCCTACCCATCACTTCAGCCATCATGGGTTCCACCCGCCCGCCTTTGGCGATGATATGACCGTGGCCGCGGTGCGTACTGGTGATGGTGTCATCCTGGCGCAGGGCGGCGCAGACACCCACCGGGGTGGCTTCCTGTCCATCTGACAGGTGCGCCAGACCGGGCATTAAGCCTTTACGATAAACGTCAAAAATGGTCTCCTCGAAGGTCCGGATGGTCAGCATCTTGCGGTAGACCTCGAGCAATGCCTCGGTGGGTAGAGGCAGGTCGGTGGTTAATGTTTCCAAAGCACACATAAATTAAACGACTCCTTTAAGCTTCAATCTACGCTTCCGTCCAAATGCGCCGGATGGTCTGTGCGGCTGCCTCGACTCCCGGTCGGCCCAAGCCGGAGGCTTCTTCCATGCAGATCCAGCCATCGAAGCCGCTCGATTTCAGACCGTGGAAAAGTGCCCGGAATGGGGTCACCCCGGTGCCCAATAAAACATGCTTGAGCTGGCCGCGCTCGGACGTATCGGATGCATGCACGCTGACCACCCGGCTGGCTATCTGCTCCAGGAAAGTGAGCGGGTTAGCCGCAAAAGCGGTGGCGTTGCCGGTGTCAAAATTGACTCCCAGGAGCGGTGAAGGCACCCGGGAGAGGATCTCCAGGAAGATTTCTGGAGGCTGCGAAAAATCGGTGTACTTCCAGGCGCCCGGTTTGGCGTGGTTCTCATAAGCCAGTTGGACACCCAGACACCCGGCTGCCTCGACCAGGCAGGCAAGTCCGTCGGAGGCCCAGACAATCCCATCCTTGATGGATGTTTCCGGGTGGGCTTGCCCGGCGGTGACACGGATGAATTGTGCCCCCAGCGCGGCAGCCAGCCTGACGGCTTCGATTTCCAACTCCAGCTCTTTTTTGCGTTGGGCCGCATCCGGGTGGGTGAAGTCGGGGTAGGTGGTCAGCATGGTAATGCGGATCCCCTCGGCTTCTACCTGTCGCCGGATCGTCTCGGCGGCCTTGATACTGCGCTCCGGCAGGAACAGGATGCTCAGATCCACAGCATCCAGCTTGAGCCCGGCGCCCATGTGCGCCCATTCCGCCACACTCATTTTCCCGGAGGTGATATCGGTAAAAAAGGAGACCGGCAGGCAGCTTAATTTCATACAAGTTCCTTCATCAGGTGGGTCATGGCATCGATGGTTTGTTGCCCGGCAGTATCCGGGTCGGGTTTCCCCAGCAGCTCGGCCGAAAGCCAGCCGGTATAGCCGGTCTCTTGCAGGGTCGCCAGGATGGCCGCGAAATCGATCAGGCCATGCCCGGGTGGCAGGCGGTTGTTGTCGCCCAGGTGCACATGGAAGAGCTTGCCGGCCTGCATGGCCTGGCGGAACGGCTCGGTCCAGGAGCTTTCTTCGATGTTGACGTGGAAGGTATCCAGCAGCAGGCCAACGGACGGGTGGTTCAATTCATTCAGGAAAGCCAACCCCTCGGCGACGTTGTTGAGCAGGTCGCCTTCGAAACGATTGAGCGGCTCCAGGGCGATGCGCACCCCGGCTTTGGCTGCCCGTTCCCCAGCCCGGCGCAAAACCCGGACCAGCTCGGCCAGCGAGTTTTCCTTGTCCACCACCGCCCGGCCACGGAAGCTGCCCACGGTGACAACCGGAGCGTGCAGAGCAGCCGCCAGGTCAATCAATTCATCCAGGCGCTGGCGCGCCAGGGCGGCGGTCGCAGGATCCGCATGCAGCAGGGTCAGCTTGGCGGCGAAGGCCATGCCCCCGCTGGCAATCGCCGCGACCTGCAAACCAGTCCGGTCCAGCTGTTCCAGGTAGCCGGATACAACCAGGGAGGCTGGCTGGGTGGTAACCAACTCCACCCCGGCGGCGCCCATTCGGGCGGCTTTGGCCAGTTTTTCTGCCAGGGTGCCAGAAAGCAGTGCCACCGGCACTTGTACCGGTACTTCCGGGGTTTGGATGGTCAGGGCCAGTCTCATCGTTTTCCGGTCAGTTTATGCTGAGAGAGGCTTCAACTTCGGTTAAGGATTCATCCAGGATTTTCAGGATTTCATCGATCTCAGCGGCATTGATCACCAGCGGGGGTGCCATTAAAACCATGTCACCCGCCACGCCCTCGATCGATCCGGTACACGGGTAGGTTACCAGCCCGCGCTGCAGGGCGGCGCGTTCCAGCAGGACCGAAACATGTCTCCCCGGATCGTAAGGTTCCTTGGTCTCGCGTGATTTGACCAGTTCGAAGCCAACCATCAGGCCTTTGCCGCGCACATCCCCCAGGCTGGGGTGACGATCCATCATCTTATTCAGCCCGGCGGTTAACTGCTCGCCGCGCGCTTTGGAGTTCTCGACCAGCTTGTGGTCCAGGATGTATTGGATGACCACCAGGCCAGCTGCACAGGAAACCGCGTTGGCATTCAGGGTATGCCCGGCTTTAAAGGGGGAATGTTTCTTTTCCAGGACTGACCAGATCTCGTCACGGGCGATCACGGCGGAAAGCGGCGTGTAACCGGCGGTCATGCCCTTGGCAGTGGCGATGATATCGGGGGTGACGCCCCAGTGTTCAATGCCCCACAGGCTGCCGGTGCGCCCCCAGCCGGTCATGACCTCATCGTCGATAAAGAGGATGTCATACTTGGTGCAGATTTCACGGATGATCTGGAAGTAACCATCCGGGGCGGGCACGCAAGCCAGGGCCGCGCCGACTTCCGGTTCGGCAATGAAGGCCGCGACGTTGTCCGGGTTCTGCTGGCGGATGGTTGTCTCGAGCGAGCGGGCGCACAGCAGGTTGCAGGAGGGGTAGGTCTTCTCAAAGGGGCAGCGGTAACAGAAAGCCGGCGGGATGTGCGGTGAGTCGATATACATGGGCTGGAACAGGCTGCGCCGCGCGGTAATGCCCGAAAAGCCTGCTACCGAAATATTATTGCCGTGAAAAGCCTGCCAGCGCGAGATGATCTGGTATTTGGAAGACCGGCCGCTTTCAACCCAGTACTGGCGGGCCAGGCGTACCGCATCATCGGTGGCGTCCGTTCCGGTACAGGTGAGCCAGACGCGGCTGTTGTTTTTTAGCTCCCCGGGTGCCAGGCTGACCACCAGGTCGGACAGGTCAAGAAAAGGCTGGTTCGTGAAAGCGTGGGCCGGATAGAAGGAGAATTTTTCGGCCTGCTCTGCCATGGCTTTTGAGACTTCCATGATGCCGTGACCGATGGTGGTAACCACGGATGAGCCGCCAGAGCCGTCAATATAACGTTTCCCGTTCTGGTCATACAGATAGATCCCCTCGGCGTGCGTTATGACCGGGAACGAACGGTCCCAGTCGCGGTGAACTGCGTGCACGTTCGGTTTACTCATGGAAGGCTCCTAAATATGGAAAGGGAAAATTTGGAATTTCTGAGAACGTTTACACAATAAGAATATCACAAGATAAGACCAGCGTCAATACGTCCCTCTTTTGCCCGTCAGGGCTTTCACAGAGGCCGGGCTTGGAGTGCCTGCATCCCAAAATTTTCTTTCTCTGCTTTGTTTGCACTATCCCGCAGGTAATGTGAGCAAAGCGAATGGGCCGGCATCCGGGTATTCAGGTTGCACGGCTTTCAGAGACGTTCTGAAAGCCGTTTCATACTCTCTGTAAGTCGTTGACTCTCATTTCCAGATATGCTATCATAATTCGAGACCTGTAATCGTTTGCATAAACTCCCGCCCTCAGGAACATCCAGGAAGCCGACCGGAAAGGAATGGGTATTGGAATGAACACTTACAGCCAGGAACGTCTGGAAGACTTTTGTAAGCAACATGCTCTCGTCGCATTGCTGTTGTCGGCCCCGCACAGCCTCACTTGGTTAACCGGCTACGCCCCACCCATCCAAACTGGTCCCAGCCCGTTCGAAGGTGGACCGGCGCTTGCCTGGGCGGCCGGCGGGCAGCTCACCCTGATATTGTCGGACGCAGAATCCGCAGCCGCGAAAGCATGCGGGGTGGCTGTGCAGGATTACACTTCCTATACCATTGAAACCCCCATCGCCGGGCTGTCCAATCAGGCGGAAGCCCTGGAAAAGGTTTTGAGCGCTTTTGGGAGCCTGAAGGGCGCTATTGGGGTGGAAATGAATCAACTCCCGGCCATCCTGCTGGAGCGGCTGCGCGAATCGCTGCCATTGGCCTCTTTTCAATCGCTGGATGGGATGCTCGACCCGCTGCGGGCGGTCAAATCTCCGCCGGAGCTTGAACGCCTGCGCGCCGCCCTATCCTTGTGTGACCTTGCACAGGCGGAGACAAAACGACTGCTCCAAGCTGGCCGGACCGAGATTGAAGTTTGGGGCGGTGTCAAAACTAAAATGGAAATTAATGCCGGCGGGCGCCTGCCTGTCCTGGCGGATTTTATTGCCGGAGCACGCACGGCCGAGATCGGCGGGCTGCCCGGCCGGTATGCCCTCCAGCCCGGGGATGCCGTCATTGCCGACATTGTCCCACGCCTGGACGGTTACTGGGGCGACAACGCTGGAACACATTTTGTGGGCGAGCCATCCTCAGAACTGCGTAAGATCTACAACATCGTTCTTGCAACCTTGCGCCGCGGCATCGCAGCGGTCAAGCCGGGCCTCAGGGCCTGTGACCTGGATGCCCGGTTGCGCGGCCTGATTCGCGACCAGGGCTACCCGGTCTACCCGCACCACTCTGGCCACGGCGTGGGTGCCAGTTATCATGAGGAACCCCGCATTGTTCCGTATAACCAGATGAAATTGGAACCCGGCATGCTGATAGCCATCGAACCGGGCATCTATATCCCCGGAGTGGGCGGCGTGCGTCTGGAAGATGTCGTCCTGGTGACTTCCTCCGGTTGTGAGGTGCTTACCTCGCACCTCGGTAATGCGTAAACCATCCGAAAATTATCGAAGGAGAACATCATGGCAGGCAAAAAGAAGGTTGTTGTCACAGGCGCCAGCTCAGGCATCGGAGCCGCCACCGCGCTGCGCTTTGCCCGGGAGGGTTGGGATGTTTGCGTGACGGCCCGGCGCGAGAAGGAACTGAAAGAACTGGTTGCTTCCTTCCCACCCGGGGAACATCTGGTATGTCCGGGCGACTACAGCGACCCGGTAACGGTGGCGCTGATCGACCGCTCGATTCGGGAAAAATGGCAGCGGCTGGATGCCCTGGCCAACGTTGCCGGGGTGTACTTCGCTGCGCATGTGATTGACTCGCCTTTGGAAGAGTGGCGCAAACCGCTCGATATCATGATCAACGGGGCGGTTCACATGACGCGCATGTGTGTTCCCTGGATGACGGATGGCGGCCGGGTCATTCATTGCACTTCGATCCATGGCGAACGTGCCGAAACCGGATCCAGCAGCTACAGCATGGCCAAGGCAGCCATCAATCAATACTGCCGCGCATTAGCGCTCGAGCTGGCCTCAAAAAATATCCTGGTCAATGCAATCGCCCCTGGGTTTATCCGCACCCCGATGAGCGTGGTAAATGGCGTCAGTGAGTTGGATACGGAATGGTTCAAACAGAATTACGTAACCGGCAACCATCTGGCCTTGCGTCGGGCTGGCCTGCCTGAAGAGGTGGCCGGAGTATTCTTCTTCCTGGCCGGGCCGGACGCCTCCTATATTACCGGGCAGGTCATCACGGTCGATGGCGGACTGACCATCACCTTTTAGACGCCGGAGCCGCGATGCTGATTAAAGGCCAAAACCGCGGGTATTCAGCCCTCTGGCTGGAAAATGAATTCCTGCGGGTGGGCGTTCTGCCGGAAAAGGGCGCGGATATCTTCGAGTTCCTTTACCGGCCAAGCGGGATCCAAATCCTTATGGAAATGCCGGCCGGACTGAAACCGTTCGCGGGTGGCCTGCAAGGCGAGTTCCTGGACAATTACGAAGGCGGCTGGCAGGAACTTTTCCCCAACCATGGCGATGCCTGCGAATTCAGGGGACATGCCATGCCCATGCACGGGGAAGTGGCTCTGCTGCCCTGGGAAGTGCAGGTGATTAAAGATGATGATAGCGAAACCTGTCTCCATTTACAGGTAAGTTGTCAAAAGACCCCATTTTTGTTGGAACGGATCATGCGCCTGCGGGCTGGAACAGCCCAATTGGAGCTCCTGGAGAACCTGACCAACGAGTCGGATAAACCATGCGAATTCGTCTGGGGCCACCACGTCACCCTGGGCGAGGCCTTCCTGGATGGGGGAAGCCGGCTGGATATCCCGGCGCGGACCATCCTAACCCCGGACGTGCTCTTTGAACCCGGGACGGCTCGCCTGGCTCCCGGACAAACCAGTCCGTGGCCATCCGCCCGGGATCGAACCGGAAAGACGGTCGACCTGGCCTCCATTCCCGGGCGACAGATCCTTTCCCACGATGATGCCTTCCTGACCGGCCTGGAGCGCGGTCATTACACGGTCACCAGCCCGCGCCGAGGTCTAAGTTTCTCCCTGGACTGGGATGAAACTCTTTTCCCCTGGGTGGCTTTCTGGCAGCCCTATGGCGGTGCGGACCAGCCGCCTTTTACCGGCATGTACGGGGTGGGGCTCGAGCCGTGGATTTCCCGCTACCCGCTGGCGGAAGCGCTCGAAAAAGGTCAGGCCATGCGCCTGGCCGGTGGGGCGAGCCTGCAGACCCGCCTGGCCGCCTCGATTACGCCTTTATAGCTTTGCGGTTCCCGCGGCTAGTGTCTGGAAGGCGTGCGCCATCCGGTCTATTTCGGCTTCCTGGGCCGGGCTGAGCGGATGGGGATTGTGCTCGGCCAGCAGCTTGCGGGCGCGTTCATTGGCGCGCTCTCGCATTCCTTTTCCCCCGCTGGTGCGTTGCCATTGTTGCCATTCCAACCGGTTGGTCAATTCCGGTTGCCACTGCTCGTGCCGGTAATTGTGCAGCGTGTACGCCTGGTTCAGGAATTGACCGCCCGGACCCGCCTTGTGGATCTGGTCCAGGGCGATGGTCTCGGGTGTCACCCGGATGCCTTCCGCCAGGCGGAAGATCGCTGAAAAGATCTCGTTGTCGATGACGGCCTGTTCAAAGCTCGCAGTGAGCAACTGGTTCATCATGCCGAACGCCAGGCAAAAAAAGTTAACTCCGGCCAGGGTCATTGGAAGAGCTTGCATGGTGCGTTCATAACCGGCCTGGGCGTCCGGCAGGCAGGCATCTAATCCGCCTCCGCCGTGGAATGGCAGGCCGTAGAAATGCGCCATCTGAGCCGTGGCGCAATGCAACTGCACCATCTCGGGGGAGGCGGAAACATAGCTCCCGCTGCGCATGTTAAACCCGCCCGAGGCCACCGAGAAGATGCATGGCAGCCCGGGGTGGAGCAACTGTGCCAGCACCAGGCTGGCCAGCACGTTGGCGCTGTGTTCCACCAGTGCCCCGGCTACGGTGATCGGGGCGGTTGCACCCATCATGTTGGTGGCTTCCAACCACAGAGGGATGCCGAAGCGGGCACATTCCATAATCTCCTGCACCCGTTCGGCCGGGTGCACCAGCGGCGAAACCAGGCACACCACCATGCTGAAACAGGGTCTGTCCATCACCGCCTGCGTGCTTCCTTGCACAACCGATGCGATCTCAACCTGGTCTCTGACACTGGCGCCGCCCAGACCCTGGGAATAATAATGTTTGCTGCTGTTCTTCAGTATCGTGGAGAGCAGAATGCGATCGAAGCCGGGCTGGGGCATGTCCTGGGGAACCACCATGGCGTGCATGATATTGGCGTTTTCCAGCGCGTCGATCAGGCGGGTGAAGTCGGCCAGATCCTGCAGGGTTGCCGGCCGGTGCCGGCCTTCCAGATCGAGCACATTCAGGGCGGAAGAGCCGGCGATCGTATAAATGTCATCCAATGTAACCTGGATCTTGTCGGTTGGGTTGGTGCCATACAGACTGAAGCAGGCCGGGGCTGTTTTCAGGGCTTGCTGCAAAACCTGTTCGGGGATCTGCACACGCTGCTGTTCGGAGTTCACCCGGCAGCCGGCTCCGGCGTACACATCCAGGGCCGGGCGCCACTCCACCCGCACGCCGGTATCCCATAGCACGCTGAGGATTGCCTGGTGCAGGCTCTCAACCTGGGCCTGGGTAAGGAACTGGAGTGGGAAGGCAAGTTGGGGGCGCATATGATTTCCTCCGAGATTGGAAATTAGGTAATGAATTCATATTTATCCTATCATAAATATCACCACAACTTTCACAAAGTAGTGGCTTGGGCGATGCATCCCCCAAAATCTTCTTCAACCGCCCTTGGGCGGGGAGTCACAGGAATGGATTTACACGGCTTTCCAAATTACTGAAAACCATAATAAATCCCTCTTCCCCAGCTTGACAAGCTAATCGATTAATGCTACCATATTTCTGTAAACGTTCTCACATTGAAACAATTTAATATTTATTCCCAAGGCGATATTTGAACTCACCCAGCAATTATGCCCGATGAATGTCCTGATCAGAAACCGGTAAGCTTACCGGGTCGAAGGGCATTCTTTTCTTCTATCGATAGTTCGATGGAGCGTTCACCATTCCGGTTAAATTGGACAGGAGGTGTTGCGGGAAGAGATCAGGGTTTTTCAGAAAAATATCCATACTTATTCTGTCACTTCAGTCCGACCTTGTTTGATCGAGGAGAATAAAAGAAATGAAGAATATCGCTAAGATCATTACGGCACTAACCTTATTTGGGCTAATCCTGAGCGGTTGTGCACCGGCTGTTACCCCCACAGCCGCACCAGCAACCAGCGCACCAGCTCCGGCAACCAGCGCACCGGCACCGGCGACGGCAGCACCAGCGACGGCAGCCCCAGCGACGGCAGCCCCAACATCTGCGGCCCCCGTTCACCTGGTGATCTGGTGGTGGGGCGAACAGGAGGCCCCTGGCGCCCAGAAGTGGATGGACGATACGGTTGCAACTTATGAGAAGCTGCATCCCAATGTAACCATTGAGACCGTCCTGCAATCCACCAATTCGCTCATCCCGGCCTTCACATCTGCCGCGGCAGCCAAGTCTGGGCCTGACATCCAGTACTTCTGGGGCGGCATTTACACCCTCGAGAATGCCTGGACGGGCGCACTCATCCCGCTGGATAACCTCATCCCTGCGGATGAAATGTCGCATTACATCAACAACTTTGAGCGCTCGTATGATGGCAAGCAGTATGGCATCGGCTGGTACCTTTCTGGCAACCCGATGGTCTATAACCCCAAATTGTTCACCAAAGCTGGCCTGGATCCTCAGAACCCTCCGCAAACTTGGACGGATCTTATCGCAGCCTGCCAGAAGCTGAATGCCATCGGTGTGACCCCCATCTCCGGCGGTATGAAGGACGGCTGGTTTGGCGGTTGGCTCTTCTCCATTCTGGCCCGCCAGTCGCATGATTCCTACAAGGATTTCATGGCTGCCTCGGTTGGCACATATAAGTTCACCGACCCGAAGTTCTCCGGCTGGTGGACCGCCCTGGACCAGCTCAAGCAAGCCAATTGTTGGAACAAGGATATCAGTTCAGTCGATTATCAGCAGGGCCAGGATGAATTCGTCCAGGGTAAGTCGGCCATGCTCTTCAGTAACGATACCTTCCTGAAGGGTTTTGCGGATACGCCCGGTTTTGGCTGGGATTCGATGGCTGTCATGATGGTGCCCAAGTGGGACACTGGCAAGATGGCGGATGAATATATCACCACGGCCCAGGGCTGGGGCATCACCTCCTGGTCGAAATACCCAAAGCAGGATGCTGATTTCCTGATGTACATGCATACACCTGACCGCCTGGCTGCCTGGTGGGCTGACACGGGCGTGCTTCCGGCTGACAACCGCATGGATACCAGCCTGATCACGCAACCAATTCAGAAGCAAATCTTCAAGTGGGACTCCACGGTAGCCGGAGCCAACCTGGAAAACTTCATCCCCGATCAGTTGGACAATGATGCCAATATGACCGGCGTCCAGTTGCTCTTCTCGGGTGACGATACCCCCGCCCAACTGGCCCAGCTTTCCGAAGATACCATTAATAAATGGCGTACCCAGAACCCCGACGAAGTCACCAACTTCACAACCTGGGCAAAATAACTTCCTGAAATCCTCAATAAAGGGTGGACCGGCTGTTTGCCTGTGCAACTGCCGGTCCACCTTGGGTATCTGAGTTTATGCGCACAAAAAAAATCGAACCTTTTCTTTTCCTGGCGCCTGCGCTGGTCGTGCTCCTGCTTGTTTTTGGCTATCCCATTTACCGCTTGATCGTTATGAGTTTGCAGCGCACTTCCGGTGGGAACGTGTTCTTTTCCGGGCTCAATAATTATAAGATCGTCTTCCAGGATGGTGATTTTATTCAGGCGGTCCAGCATAACCTGATCCTGTTGATCTGCGTTCCGATCATGGTGTTTGCCGCCCTCTTCCTGGCGATCCTTTTATTCGAGCGCATCCGGGGCTGGCAGTTCTACCGCACTACTCTTTTCCTGCCTTACCTCCTGCCGATCACGGTGGTGGGTCTGGTCTTTTCCTATATTTTTCAATTGAGTGGAGTTCTCAACGACATCCTGAACGCGCTGGGGTTGCAAGCCCTGGCTTTGGATTGGCTGGGCAGCACGAAACTGGCTTTACCAACCATGATGTTTGTGATTGTCTGGAAGGAAATGGGTTTTGGCGTGATTCTTTTCCTGGCGCGCTTGATGTCTGTGGAAGAGGAATTATTCGATGCTGCAAAGATCGATGGGGCGAATTGGTGGCAGTTGCAATTGAATATCACGGTCCCGCAACTCTCGACGGTGATCGAGTTCTTTACCGTTATTTCGGTGGTAACCATGCTTTCATGGGTTTTCAACTATGTGTATGTCATGACCGGTGGAGGCCCTGGCCATGCCACCACCGTCACCGAGTTGTATATCTACCTGATGGCATTCCAGTATAACCGCCTGAACCTGGCAGCGGCGGTCTCGGTGCTGATGTTGCTGGTGGTGGGTATCTTTATTTTCCTGGAGCTGTACCTGCGGGATCGTTCGTCCGCCATGGAGGCAATCGGATGAAAAAATCTCCCCTGACTCTCCGCAAGCTCTGGGCCGGTTTCATCCGGCAGATCTGGGTGGTCATTGCCACCTTGATCGTGCTCTTTCCGATCTATTTTATGCTGGTCTCTTCTTTCAAAACGGAAGCGGAATACAGCGCCAACAAATGGGGCTTGCCGCACGGTCTGGACTGGAATAACTTCACTACTGCCCTGGCGGGGAATAAATTTCCCCTGCGTTTTGCCAATAGCGCCATCCTGACGGTTGGTGCGGTTGCAATTTCGCTGGTCATCGCCTGCCTGGCAGCCTTTGCTTTTGCGCGCATGCAATTCCCGGCCAAGCGCCTGCTTTTCAATTTGATCCTTTCCCTTATGGTGATTCCCCCGGTCGTTATGATCGTACCGCTGTTTGTCTCGATGGTACGCTGGCAGTTGGTGAACACCTACCAGGGTACGATCCTGATCTATACCGGCCTGCTGCTGCCGTTTTCGATCTATTTGATGACCAACTTCTTCCAAACCATCCCGCATGAGATCATCGAGGCAGCCCGTATTGACGGCTGTTCCCTGCTGGATGTGTTCTGGAGGATCATGCTGCCGCTTTCAGGTCCGGCGGTCGTTACCCTGGTGGTCGTCAATGCCCTGTGGGTTTGGAACGAGCTGTTGATTGCACTCGTTTTCATGCAGAAGGATGAACTAAAGACCCTCATGGTTGGGATCTCGGCTTTGCGCTCGCGCAATTATGTCAATATTCCTGCCACCATGGCGGGCCTCACCATCGCGACCATCCCGATTGTGGTTGTCTATATGCTGGGCCAACGCTACTTTATCCGTGGCATGGTCAGCGGCGCCGTCAAGTGATCTAGATATTGGGGTATGCCGGAAAATGAATTGAGCGTGCGTGACAGGGTTCTGATGGTGCTGCGGGGCGCTGTCCCCCGGCGCCTGCCTTTCGTCACCCGCCTGGAGACCTGGTACACCGCGCACCAGCGCACTTATACACTCCCTGAAGAATTTGCCGGCATGACTCTCGATCAGGTCCACCGGGCGGTTGGGGTGGGCCGCCTTAAATTTACCGTCCCCTATAAATACCGGCTGACTGGCCTCGAAGTGCATGCCACTTTCAACGGCGAAGAGCTTGTCCGTCTGGCCAATCCGGTGGTTGAGAATTTCCCCGGCTTGTGGGACCTGGTACCCACGGATCGTGCCGGTACCACCCGCACCGAGCTGATCACCCCGGTCGGCCGGTTGAGTCTCACCCACGTGCTGCTCGAAGAGGGTGTCTATAACGGCACCGATCCTTACTTGAAAGAGCACTTGATAAAAAACGAGGCCGACCTTAAGGTGGTGGAATACATCCTGGAACGGGTGGAGTTCGTTCCAGCTTTTGAGAAGATCAAGACCGAAGAAGCACAGCTCGGCGAGAGCGGCTTGCTTGTCCCGCTTCTGCAGCGCATCCCCTTTCAACAGATCCTGCTGGAATATTTAGGTGAGATGAACCTGTTCTATGCGCTGCACGACAATCCGGCTCTGGTGCGACGCTTGTTGGATTTGCTTGATCGGCAATTGCTTGCCGCCATCGAGCGCCTGGTCGATCTGGACGTGCCCTACGTTGAGTTCCCGGACAATCTGCACGGCCTGATGACCAATCCTAAACTCTTCCGGGAGTATTGCCTGCCGGCTTACCAGAATTACACGGATATCCTTCACCAGCAGGGCAAGCAGGTCGGCAGCCATACTGACGGTGATATCCGCTCCCTATTGGGGCTGCTGGTCGAATCTGGCCTGGATGTGTGCGAGTCGGTTTCTCCGGCTCCGCTGACCTCGTTCACCTTCCAGCAGGTCAATCAGGCCTGGCGTGGCCAGCCGCTGCTGTGGGGCGGCTTACCGACCCCGCTCTTGGAACCGCATACCTCCGAAAGCGATTTTCAGACCTATCTCGACGGTCTGCTGGCTGCCATTGACCAGCCCATCATCTTGGGCCTGGTAGACCTGTTCCTGCGCCACAACTCGATCGAGCGAGTCAAAACCATTGCCCGCCGGCTGGAAGATTTTGATTTACCCGGCTGGATGAATCTTGTATCAGGAAGACCGGCATGAACCCTACTAACCGAAAACGTATCAGTGTCAGGGACGTAGCTGCCGCTGCCAGCACCTCCGTGGCGACAGTCTCCCGGGTTTTGAACAACACCGGCTATTTTGCCGAGGAGACGCGCACCCGGGTTATCAAGGCTGCCGAGGATTTGAACTACCATCCCAGCTTGCGGGCCAAGGGCCTGCGTCAGAAGCGCAGCAACACCATCGGCCTGCTGATTCCCAACCTGCTCAACGCATACTACACCGCTTTGGCAGACGCCATCAGCCAGTTGATCACCACGTCCGGCTACCAACTCCTGCTCTCCTCGACGCGTGACGACCCCGTCCTCGAGCAGGCCACCTTGCGCCAGATGATCGGCCATGATGTGGATGGCCTGCTGTGGGTTCCAACGGTCGGGGATAAGAAGACTGTTGACGTATTGCTTAATCAGAATATCCCCTGCGTGTCCATCGTGCGCCGGGTTGATGGAGACCGGCTTGATACGATCCTCTTCGAGGATCTGGCCGGTTCCTACGCGGCTGTGCAATACCTGCTCCAGCTCGGTCATAAACGCATCGGCTTTATCGGAGGCGATATCTCCTACAATAGTAATAACGACCGCTGGCTGGGGTATCGCAAGGCTCTGGAAGATGCTGGTGTTGTAGTAGATCCAAGCCTGGTCAAGATCGGCACGGTGCGGGACGCCTGGGGTTCGCTTGCCACAGGGGAACTGCTCTGTATGACTGATCCGCCCACAGCCATTTTTGCTGCATCCAACGCCATCATGCCGGGCGTGATGAAAATGCTGCTCCAGCATCAGGTGGATGTTCCGAAGGAAATGTCGCTGATCTGTTTCGACGATCTGGACTGGTTCACGTTTTCGAATCCATCCATTTCGGCCATATCGATCAGCCACAAGCGCATTGCCGAGGCTGCCGTGGAACTGCTGCTGCAGCGTATCGAGAACCCGGATGGCATCAAACGCCCATCGGTTATGATGAACATCAGCTTCGAGCTTTTGCTGCGCAAGTCGGCGGTCGCGCCGCGCAGATCCGTGCCTCATTGGAAATAGCATCTATCCGAAAATTATAAAAGAACCGCATTTTGATACTATGCGGCTTCATCGCACAGTATCAAAATGTGACCTTCCTCTGAATTTTCGGATAAATTCTTAGCAAAAGGAGAAATAGATTTATGAAGAATGGTGCACCTGGCGGATCACTGACTGTGATCTCTGATGAAAATGTGGAACGCATTTATCGGGCTTCCCTCGATCTTCTGATGGACCCCGGTATTTTCAGCGAATCGGATCTTTTTCTGGACCTTTTCGAGAAGGGCGGAGCCAGGGTCAATCGGGCTGAACGCACCATCCAGGTCCCTCAGGAACTGGTGGAATGGGCCATCCAGTCCGCCCCCAAATCTTTCACACTCTACGGGCGCAACGATTCCGCCATGGATTTGAAGATCGAGCTGGGTCACGTTTTCTATGGGATGGGTGGCACCTCCGAACCTTCCTTTTGGGATTACGACCAGGGAAAACCGCGCCAGCCAACCAAGCAGGATATGATCAACAATACCCGTTTGGGCCACGCCCTGCCCGATATCGACTTTGTCCAGACCCTCTGCATGTCTGGCGACCAGCAGACAGATGTGATTTTTTTCCATGATTTCGACGCCATCTTCCGCAACACGACCAAGCCTACCGTCCTCAATATTCTGGAGCGACCGTTCACCCGGCGTCTGTTGGAGATGGCGGCGGCTGCCTCGGGTGGCGAGAATGCCCTGCGGCAAAAGCCCAGTATGCTGGGCATCGCCACACCGGTCAGCCCGCTCAAGATCCCAATCATGAACGAAGGGATCATCGATGCAGTCAATGCCGGCGTGCCGATCCTGTATTCACCCGGCCCATTGATGGGCGCAACCGGCCCCGCCACGGTTGCCGGGCTGGTGGCCCTTACCAATGCGGAAGTGCTTTTCGGTGTCACCCTGGTACAGTTGATTAAGCAGGGTGCGCCGGTGGTGCTCAAACCCGATACCGATGTCTTCGATATGAAGACCACCCAGGTCACTTATGGCAGCCCTGAGCAGAATCTGGGTAAGATTGCCATGGTCCAGCTGGCCAAGCGTTATCGCCTCCCGATCTACGGGCTGGGCGGGGGGGTGGAGGGCAAGCTCCCGGACGCCGAAGCCGCCGCCGAGGCAATGCAGACCCTGCTGCTGGACGGGCTGGCCGGCATGACCCTCTGCCAGGCGCTTGGCTCAATGGCCTTCGGCATGTACGGTTCGCAGGAGATGGTGGTCATTTGCGACGAGTTGGTGCGCATTGTCAAGCGCATCCTGAACGGGTTCGAGGTTAATGACGAAACCCTTGCCCTGGATGTGATCCGCAAATGTGGCTTCAACGGCAGCTACCTGGCCCAGGAACATACCCGGCGAAATTACCGCAAGGAAATGTATTTTCCTTCCCTTTTCCAGCGCCAAACGATCGATGATTGGCTGAGGGCTGGCAGTAAAAATATTTACGAAGTGGCCCATGCCAGAGCCATCAGCCTGCTGGAAAAGGCCGGGCCGATCGAGCTGCCAGCCGGAGTCGACGCCGAGCTGGAGCGCGCCTTGCATCACGCGCTGGTCCGCTAGTTCGGGTCGCTCGCCCGGCAGAAAAATCTTATTATTCGAAATGCCTTCCCGCCGGGAAGGCATTTTTATATTTTTTTTTTGAAAGCTCAATTACCCGGGAAGAAGCGAGAGTGGCTCCCCGCTCAAATGTAGTGTTCCCCCATTCCCAACCCTGCCCCTATTAGCCCCAAGATGCAGGAAGAAGCAACTTTCGCCTCCTTTCCCGGATGGATTGGGAAGCATGCCCGAAGGGTAAAGGGGAAATGGGGGGAAAGTGCCCCAAAGGGGTAATGGGCGCTATGCCACCACAGTTAATAGTGGTGCAACCACAAATTGACTTTCAAGCGGTTTCCGTTTTGCTACGCGGGCGTGGATCGCGCACCAGCCAGAAGAGCAGCACGGCGGTAACCAACCCACCTATAGCCGAAACCATGAAGGTGGTTTGGAAGCCGGCTGTCTCAGCAATCCAGCCGCCGATCAGTGGGGCTATGATGGTAAAAGGCGCCACCAGCGTATTGGACAAGCCAATGTAAGTGGGGCGCGTTTCTTCGTTTCCAAATTCCACCGTAATGGCCATGCCGATCGTCCAGATGGCCACGTTGGCCAGCCCACTCAGGATGAAGACCGGGTATAACCAGCCGATGGATGGGGCAGCCCAGGCGATCAGAGAACTTAGCGCCACCGCCACTGAGCCTGCGATCAACATGGCGCGGTGCCCAAGCCGGTCACCCAGCCAGCCCATCAGCGCACTGGCGATCGTAGATGAGATCGTCAGTGTTGCGGTCAGGAATCCGGCGGTCACGTCGCTCATTCCAAAATGGAGCAGGCCATACACGATATAGAAGGCAAAGCCCATCGTAGCAAATTGGGAGAGCACGCGCACTACCAGATATCCCATAAAGTTTTTATCGCGGCGCAGGATGGCAAGACCGCCTTGCCAGGGCGAAGGCAGGTGTTCCGGAACAGATTTTTCCTGGTCGACCGGCTCGCGTGTCATACCTATTGCGATATAAGAAAGGATCAATCCGCCAACCGTTAACAGGAAGCACAACGTGAAGTTGAATGGGGCATGCACCCGGTCGAGGATGTAACCGGCGGCAATCGCAGCGATACTCATCAACACGTTCGCAATTGCGGCCTGTGCGCCAAAAAAGGTGCCGCGCCAGTCAGACGGGATGATCTTGGCGATCATGTTCTGCCAGGCGTTGGCGGTGAACCCGGATCCCAGGCCCTGCCAGACCAACAACGCGAACGTCAATACCAGGGCAAGCGTATTCCCCAATTTAGCCAGGAACAGCGCCACCAATGCCAATCCCAGGAAGGGCAGACGTTCCTGGATGGTCATCAGCATGACCATCGGCTTGTAGCGACGCAGGCGGGAGACCGAGTTTGCCATAAACAACTGCGGCAATTGCCATCCAACCGCATGGATGGCCGGGATAAGCCCGATCAGCAGGGCGGAGCTAGTCATGTGGCTGACGAACAGCGGCACTATGGTGCCAAGCGAACCAAAGCCCCAGCCCATCCCAAAGAATCCGCCATCCATCATGTTGAAGACCAGATTAAAACGCAGGTGTTTGCGGATGGCAGCTTCCAGGGTGGACATGCTGCCCATTTTACCACCCGCATTTGTCAGCATTGCGAACGGGCCGCCCGGTCGAACCCATCTCCTCGGATGGGCGGACTTGAGCCTGTCCATGGAGGGGTGCTTTCCACCTGGGGATGTCCGCCCGCCGTGGGTCAGCCCACCGTCTTTCCTCCGTCGTGATAAAATCAACCCATGAATTATGTACATCATGCCCTCATCGGGGTTGGAACGGCCGGATTGGGGTTGGCTGTGGCAGAAATGCTGGGAATGCCCCCGGTTTCGCTCCTGACCCTCGGGATGGGCGCCTTGATCGTTGCAACCGGATCCATTGCCACAGACCTGGACCACCCCAAATCTTTTATCAGTAACAGCATCCCCTCCCATATTATCCGGATTGCGCTGGCTGTCCTGGCCATCCCCATGTTGGCCGCGCTGGCAGCCCTGCTTACCACGCGGGATGTTTCCGGCACATGGCTGCAATTGTCCGGTCTCGTTTTTGGCGTGAGTTTCCTGCGCTGGGCGCTGATCGCCCTGGCTGGTTCGCTCGGGTTGATGCTACTTTCCTGGCTGCTCTATAAAAGCCTGCATCACCGCGGCCCGTTGCATTCAATTGTTTTTGCTTGCGGGGTAACTGCGCTGGCCAGCTGGGCCTTCTGGTATTACTGGTTGCCCTGGACGTGGGGTCTGGCTTTCGGCTGGGGCTGGCTGTGGCATATCCTGGCGGATGGATTAACTGCCGAGGGCGTGCCATTTTTCTGGCCATTTAATGATGTACGCAGACACACCCTGCCAGTCTTTACTTGTGGTATCGGGCGGGCGTTGTTGTACCTGGTGGTAACGGCAGGGATTATTTTATTGGTTTATTTCCAGTTTTTCGCGGTTATCAATTAGAATCAAGATGGCCCAGCCAACCCCGGAGATGGAAGCCGAACTGCAGAATGCCGAACGTGCCCGTCTGGCCGGGAACGAGGGCCGGGCCCGCGTCTGTGCGCGCCGCGCCGCCGGCATGGCCGCCCGGAATTTCCTGGCCCGGCACACCTTGGGGTTGCCGGATAAGAGCGCCTATACCGCGTTACAGGCACTGGCAGAGTATCCCGGCCTGGCTTCCGACCTGCAGGTTGCCACCCTTCACCTGGTTACACGCGTCACGGAGGAATTCACCCTGCCGATGGACGCTGATCTTATTGCTGATGCACGTAAACTTATAGGAGGATTGGATTGAGCGAAACAACTGAAATCACCCTGTACGGCAACACCTGGTGCGGAGGTTCCCGCCGGGCCAAGCTCATGTTCGACCAGCATCACATCCCGTATCGCTGGATCGATATCGATAAGGATGAGAAGGCCGCCAAATACGTCGAGAGTCTCAATCATGGCAATCGCAGTGTTCCGACCATTGTCTGGCCGGATGGCTCCTCTCTTACCGAGCCATCCACTGATGAGCTTGCTAAAAAACTAGGCATCGAAGCATAGCGGGCGGGTACCCTTTTAAACGCAAAGTCCGGAACCATTCCTCCGGACTTTCTTTGTTTCTGTATTGCTTTCAGGCTGCCTTATTTCGATTACCGATTTACGAACCACGAATTCCATAACACAAATTACGTTTTACGAATTACATTCCTCTCTCACGTCGCGCGCCTCTTCCCCGAAAGTACCAGCAATGCCCGCATTACCATCGCCAATACCACGGCCAGCGACACGAAACCGGCGATCAACATCGCCAGGATATGCCAGTTGGTAACCGTATAAACCAGGCCACTCCGGTTGCCAGACTGAATGCGCTGCCCGAGACCATTAACAAATTCCCGCCGCGGCGCAACCGGTTTCAATGCGCCGGATAAGCGGTTTTCCATGGCGGAGATTTTTGCCATTGATGCATCCGCAAGGTCTTTTCCCTTACCCATAGTTCAACCTCCTGCCGGATAAACGATCAAACCAACCGTTCCCGGCCCTAAATTGGCAGCTACTGCAATCGATAATTCAGTCAGGATCAGCTGCTTGAAATTAAATATCTTCCTGGCTCTTTCCAACAAGGCTTGGGCGGCAGGCAGGTCGCGTGCATGTACCGCTGCCACGTTGACCTCTTCTCCAGCAAATTGGGCCTGCAGCATCTCCAGCACGCGGTCGAGTGCTTTGCTGCGTGTCCGCACCCGCTCTGCTACATCCAGCATGCCTTCCTGCAGAACAATAATCGGCTTAACGTTGAGCACCGAGGCCAGCGCCGCCTGTAGCGTTCCCACCCGGCCGCTCAAGCGGGCGTAATCGAGTTTGTCCACGGTCAGCACAATTTGAACGCTCTGGCGAATCCGGTATATCCGCTCGATGATCTGCTGGATGGTGGCACCTGCGCGCTCCATCGAACGGGCCTCTTGGCACATCATCCCCAGCGCGGCCGACCCGGCGCCTGAATCAAAAGGGATAATGCTAAATCGGCCATCCAGCTCGCTCGCAGCAGTTACCGCGGATTCAAACGTTCCAGATAACTTGCTGGTCACATGCAGGGAAAGGATGGTATCTCCTGCCTTCGCCACGCTCTCGTAAAACTGCTTGAACTGGAAGGGCGATGGCTGGGAAGTCTTGGGAATCTTCCCGGTTTCTTCCACCATCCGGTAGAAATCCTCATTGCTCAAATCAATTCCCTGCAGGTAGGTCTTCTCTCCAAATTGCATGTTGATCGGTATAACCTGGATATCGTATTCTTTTTCCCATCCAACGGGCATATCGGCCGCCCCGTCGGTGACAATCCGTAGCATCAATTACTCTCCTTCCAAATCCATACCTTCCAGGTCATCTCGCAACGCCAGAAGGGTCCGGTGGTAAAGGCTCTTCACCGCGCCCTCGCTCCGGTTCATGGTCTGGCCGATCTCGATGTTCGACATATGTTCGACGAATTTAAGGATCAGCAAATGCTGACGCTCCGCTGGCAGGTGGCGGATCAGTTTCAATAACGCCTCGCGATCCTGGCCCTGGATCAGGGCCACTTCGGGCGGCTCGCCTTTGTAATGGAGGGTGGGAGCATCGTCCAGCGGGATCTCCTGGTGGCGGCTGCGGTCGCGATGCCAGTTGGCGATCAGGTTGTGGGCAATACGGTACAACCAGGCTGAGAATGGCACACCCCGGTCGGTGTAACTCTGGACATGGCTCATGGCACGATAAAAAACACGGGCGGTCAGGTCTTCGGCGTCGTGCACGTTGCCTGTACGATAATATACGTAGTTAAAAATCCGTTCCACGTACTGCTCGTACAATGCGCCGAAAGCCTCCTGGTCGCCCTGCGCAGCGCGCGCCAGGAACTCTCTATCGTCAAACTCCGGCACTTGGCTCACCTTACCGGCGGCGTTCTGCATACCATAACCCCGCCGGGTTTCAGAGGTTTCGTTGGTTTATCCCGTATTGTGCGGGAAGAACCTAAACACAAAGGGTACGAGGGTAAAAGAGGATTAATCAAAATTCTTTTTCCTCTTCGTACACTTGGTATCCTTCGTGTTTGATTTTTTATCATTTTATAATAACATTCGAACCTTTTCCTGACAAAGTATATCATATTCGAATTGTGCTATAATTTGGGCCCCGGGTAATCCCCGTTTCCTTGGGGATGACAGGCTTCGACGGAAGAGGCTGGTTCCGGAATGCGAGCCGAGAGGCGCCGAACTCGTAAACTCAGTGCAAACAATCAAGTGCCAATAACACTTCCTATGCTGCTATGCCCCTCGCTGCATAAGCGATGAGCTGATCAGCCGGTCTCCTAAGTGAGGCCGCGTCCGCCCTTACCGTTTTCCACCCGGTCAAGGGATTGGGCGACACAAAGGTGGAGTGCCGCGCATGATGCCGCTGATTGCGTGAAAGAGGGCTTTCGGGCCCGAGCGGCTGGCTGCAGGTTAAGTTTGCCGGTTGAGTGACCTGCGGCGACATGCCCAACCGGCTACGCTCGTAGATTTCCGAGGGTCGAGTTTTTCGGACGCGGGTTCGATTCCCGCCATCTCCACCAGCAGACTCCCGAAGTTTTTGAAACTTCGGGAGTTTTGAGTCTGGCTTGCTAAATGTTCTCCTATCCTCCGCACAATAGGACGGGTTGGATTTGATGAAATTGAATATCCGTTCGTAATCCCTCTTCATTCCGAATAATATGCTCGAAATAATTGCGTTGCCAGACTGGCGCGCCAGGTGTTTTTCTCAGCATATTGAAGCGTTTGGTCGCCGACGTTTTGAATCCTGCCACGAGTGCCCCTTTCCCTTCCCCCATGTCCCCTAATAATATAATTTCTACAAAGCGTTAACGTTTTTCTTGCACCCATGCAGTATCCTTACCACATCAGAAATCTTGCGCGCATTATATTTGCGCTAATTTACTAAAGGAGATTTGCCATGGGAAAAATCATCGGAATTGACTTGGGGACCACAAACAGCGTGGTAGCCGTCATGGAAGGGGGCCAGCCCACCGTCATCACCACTGCCGAAGGCGGGCGGCTCTGCCCATCCGTGGTGGCTTTCACGAAAAATAACGAGCGCATGGTCGGCCAGACCGCCAAACGTCAGGCCGTCATCAATTCGGAAAATACCATTTATTCCATCAAACGTTTTATGGGCCGCCGTTTCGAAGAGGTGGAGACCGAGCGCAAGATGGTGCCGTACGCCGTTGTCGCCGGACCCTCCGACGAAGCCCGCGTAAAGATTCCCATTACCGACCGCGAGTACAGCCCGCAGGAGATCTCGGCTATGATCCTGGCCAAACTCAAGGCGGATGCCGAAGCCTATCTCGGCCAGCCGGTCACCGAAGCCGTCATCACCGTGCCGGCCTATTTCAACGACAGCCAGCGCCAGGCTACCAAGGATGCCGGTAAGATCGCCGGGCTGGATGTCAAACGTATCATCAACGAGCCGACCGCTTCTGCATTGGCGTACGGCCTGGATAAAAAGAAGAACGAAACCATCCTGGTCTTTGACCTGGGCGGTGGCACCTTCGATGTATCCGTCCTGGATGTCGGCGAGGGCGTTATCGAGGTCAAATCCACCAACGGTGATACCCACCTGGGTGGCGATGACTGGGACCAGCGGGTCACCAACTGGGCCGCGGATGAGTTCAAGAAGCAGGAAGGCATTGACCTGCGCCAGGATCGCCAGGCCCTTCAGCGCCTGCGCGAAGCCGCCGAAAAAGCCAAGATCGAACTCTCCAGCATGATGGAGACCGAGATTAACCTGCCTTACATCACTGCGGATGCCAATGGCCCGAAGCACCTAGTGCTTAAGCTGACGCGCGCAAAATTCGAGCAGATGACCAATGACCTGCTGGAACGCTGCCGCCATCCCTTTGAGAACGCTTTGAAGGATGCCAACCTGAAAGCCTCCGACCTGAACGAGGTCGTGCTTGTGGGCGGTTCCAGCCGTATGCCGATGGTCCAGGATCTGGTGCGCAAACTTACCGATGGGAAAGAGCCCAATAAGGGTGTCAACCCCGACGAAGTTGTTGCCGTGGGTGCCGCCATCCAGGCTGGTGTGCTGGGCGGCGAAGTGAAGGATATCCTCTTGCTCGACGTGACCCCGCTCTCGCTGGGCGTGGAAACCATGGGCAGTGTTATGACCAAGATGATCGAGCGCAACACCACTATCCCGGTCCGCAAGACCGAAACCTATTCCACAGCCGCGGATGGCCAGACCGCCGTGGATATCCACATCCTGCAAGGGGAGCGCCCGATGGCGGCTGACAACATGTCGCTGGGCCGCTTCCGGCTGGATGGTATTCCGCCTGCGCCGCGCGGCATCCCGCAAGTGGAAGTCACCTTCGATATCGATGCCAACGGCATCCTTAACGTGACTGCCAAGGACAAGGCCACCGGCAAGGAACAGAAGATTACCGTCACCGCCTCGACGAATTTAAATAAGGATGATATTGCCCGCAAGGTGGAAGAATCCAAAAAATACGAGGCCGAAGACAAGAAACGCCGCGAAGTGATCGATGCCCGCAATAACGCCGATAACCTGGTTTACCAGACCGAAAAATCGCTGCGTGAACTGGGCGAGAAGGTCTCCTCCGCCGAGCGCGGCAAGATCGAAGGCAAGATCAGCGATCTCAAGCAGGCTGCCCAGGGTGATGACCTGAATCGCATCAAGAAGGCCACGGATGAACTCCAGAATATGTTCTATGCCTTGAGCCAGCAGATGTACGCTCAGGACCAGAAACCGCCTCAAGGCGGCCCCGGCCCGGCTGGTCAGGGCCCACAAACGCCTCCACCCGCCGGCGGCAACAACGATGGCGACGTGATCGAAGGCGAAGTCCGCGACGCCTGATCTTTTTAGCAAAACATTCGGGCGACCAGTGTTTTAGACTGGTCGCCCGTTTTTTTTATTATTGTTTCTAGGCCGGTATGGGGGATAGGCGCGCGGCATGATTTCCGAAAAGTTTCCGTCAAGCAGCTTCCAATCCGATGCTGATTCCCAATGCCACCAGCAGGCCCCAAAGCAGCGCTGCCGTGACTGTATAAGGCACCAGCAGTGGGATCTTGAACCCGAATATCAGCAACAGAACCTGCAACAGGGCTTCCAAAAGGAAAGCCGCCAGCACCCAGCGCGCAATACCGAAAATGGCCGGATGTTCCTGCCGGCTGCGCCAGACCTGCACAAGCGTTGCAACGATCAGCCCAATCCCGAGCACGGAAAAGGCCAGACGCAGGATATTTCCCATCCCAAGCAAATCCACCTGGAACAGCTGGGTACTGTAGATCGGCCAGCCCAGACAGGCCGTGATGGAATTCTTTCCCGCCACCAGTATCCCGCTTATGAACACCCCATAAACTACGATGACCGTCACCAGCCCGAGCCTGGATAGGGACGTCCGGATGGCCAACCGGTCGGGCCGGGCCGGGTGTGACTGGTGCGCCCAGGCGATGACGGCTGCCGCTACCATCAGGGCTGTCGCCAGCAATGCCGACCCCACATCTAATCCCGCCTCCCACAGAGAAACGCCGTGCAGCACGACCATCGCGCCAAAATAGCTCACTTCCACCAGCAGCACGCCTGCCGCCAGCGGGGGAAACACGATCCAGGGCAGCCGGCGCGCCCGCGCCAGCCCAGCGATGGCCGCGCCCAGGATCAGCAGGGCACTGATCCCCGCCAGCACCCGGTGGGTCACTTCCAGAATCGGGCTCATTTCCAATGGCGGGATGATCTTGCCAAAGCAGCCCGGCCAATCCGGGCAGCTCCGGATGGATTGCGTCACGCATAATACGCCGCCCATACCGATCAACAGGACGGTGAAGATTGCCGCCGCGGCTAAGAGTCTGCGGTGCCAGTCAAGAATGGGTACTTCGGCATTGCGATCGTTTTGGGCCATGGCATTTCCTTCTTCGAATAGATGGTGCAACTGTCCTAAAATCATGGAAGAACCGCAATTTGATGATATGCAACGTAGTTGCACATCATCAAATTGCAGATTATTCCTAATTTTCAGTCCTTATTTAAACACTGCAATCAACAGCAATAGCATGGCGGCCAGCATATAAAAAGATGAGTATTTATATAAAACACTGACTGCCTGCCGGGAAAACCGGGCCCAAACATAGAGCGCCATTCCCACCAGTCCTAAGCTGCCTGCAGCTAGAATCGCAATCATCGGCAGGGAAAGGGCCAGCCGTACAAACGCCGCCCCCATCACCGTAACGGATACCAGGCTGGAAAATGCCACCATCGCGCGTGTGGCGGTCAACCCATATACATTCAGGAAGGTCGGTATGCTTGCATTGAGATAATCATCCGAATAGAGCATGCTCAGCGTTAAATTATGGCTGGGGATCCAGCAAACGATAGCCAGTGCCAGCAGCAGTCCGATTGCGTCCACCCTGCCAATCACCAGGGTACGGCTGGCCAGGATCGGTATTCCGCCCGAAAGCCCGCCCCACAGGATCGACCAGGCCGAACGACGTTTCAGCCAGATGGTATAGACCAGCAGATCCAACCCCACTCCTGCCAGGGCTAGGGCAAAGTAGAGCAATGAGAGTGTCAGGCTCCACAACAGGCCTACCAGGATCAGCCCGCTTGCCAGCCATGCTATCGCACGTACATTAATTTGGTTGGCCGCCAGGGGCCGCTGGCGGGTGCGGATCATTTTCTGGTCGATGTCGCGGTCGAAAACCATATTTACGGCCGTGCAGCCGCCAATCGTGAGCAAAAGGCTGCCCAGCATGCCTGTAAAGCGCAGCCAATCCATGGAAGCCGGCCGTTGGCTAAGGTAACCTGCCACCCCGGTCAGAGTCAGCATGAAAGTCTGGCGGCTTTTGATCAGCGACCAGTAGCGTTTTTTCAGGGATTGAGCGGTTGAGATGAAAATATCGATGCTGCTCATGGCTGGAATAATACCCCTCTCAATCTAAAAATGGCAGGGGATTGCCTTTTTCGATATTATTTTCAGGTTGGCGCCCGGCTTTTTGTCTACAAGGCTGTAAACCAGCTGACCATCTGACTTTCTTCAGAAAGCAGTATAATCCTACCCATGTTCAAAAGAACCCCGCGTATATTAAAAATCCTGCTTGGCTTGGCAGTCCTTGTACTGCTTGCCATCGGCTTATACTTCGTACCGCCCGTTCATTCAAGGCTGGAGGCATCTGCGCGCCTGACCAACCTGAGGAACAGCGTTATCTATTTCTTCCACCCACCCCAGGATGTCACTTTCCATCCTTCCGGGCAATCGCAGTCCACTCCCACGGACGCGACCAACCTTGCGCTCACTCCCTCTCTGACCGCCACCTTGACGGCTACGCCGGCCCCTACGGAACTGGCTTCGGATACCCCTACCATTACATCCACACCAGTGCCCGGTTCCGTCATTCTGGCCCATGTTCCTTTTGTGGACCAGATGGGCCGTTACAATTACTGTGGGCCGGCCAACCTGACCATGGCGCTAGAATACTGGGGTTGGAAAGGCGATCCCACCTCGAACCTGGAGCCGCGTGATCAGGTTGCCTCAGTCATCAAGCCCGGCGAAAATAATCCCGACCTGAACTTTGTCGACCGCAGCCAGTCGGACGTCAACGTAATGCCCTATGAGATGGTGGATTTTGTCAACCAGAATACCACCTACAAGGCTTTGTTCCGCTACGGCGGCGATGCCGACCTGCTCAAGCGCCTGATCGCGGCCGGTTTCCCGGTCATTACCGAAAAGGGTATTTATGAACCCCTGCTGCCGGAGAACACCATCCAGTGGGGCGGTCACTATGCCCTGACCACCGGGTATGACGATGTAAACAAGCAATTTACCTGGCAGGATTCTTATATCCCCTTGCCCACCTCGGTTGGTAAAAATACCAAGACCTCTTACGACGAATATATGTCCGGCTGGCGCTCCTTCGACTATGTTTTCATCGTCGTCTATCCGGCCGATCATGAAGCGCAGCTCGAGCAGATCCTCGGTCCGTGGACCGACCAGTATTGGGCTGCCCAGCATGCCCTGGATATTGCCAATCAGGAGATCCAGAGCAATACCCTTACCGGCAACGATCTGTTCTTTGCCATGTTCAACCAGGTCACCAGTGATATCAACCTGAAGAACCCCGATTATGGTCCCGCCGGTGCTGCCTATGACCAGGCCAATGCCTACTATAACAACCAGCTCATTCAAATTGACAAGGCCGCCAACCAGCCGCTCCCATATCGCATCATGTGGTACGAGACCGCGCCCTATTCGGCCTACTACTATACCGGCCGCTATCAGGATGTTATCAACCTGGCCGAAGTAAATTTGAATAAGATCATGGCCACCCGCTCGCTTGAGGAGAGCTGGTACTGGGAGGCCCGCGCCGAATATGCCCTGGGCAACTACGATACCGCATATGCTGACATGCGTAAGGCGCTTTACTATCACCCCAATTTCCAACCCGCCCTGGATATGTTCTCGTTATGGGGCGTCAGTCCATAAAATAATAGTTTCATAGTTGTTTAATTGCATGGTTGCATGGTGATTGAACGATGCAACTATAAAACTACCTAACTGCCCAACCATGAAACTTCTGCACTTCGCCGACGCGCATATTGACATGGCCAACTATGGCCGGCATGACCCCGAGACGGGCCTGCCGTTGCGCGTGCTGGATTTCCTCAAATCCCTCGATACCATCATCGATACGGCCATCGCCGAAAAAGTGGACCTGGTCATTTTTGCCGGGGATGCCTACAAGGACCGCTCTCCGGCGCCCACTTTCCAGCGCGAATGGGGCCGGCGTATCATCCGGCTGTCTCAGGCCGGCATCCGCACCCTGCTGCTGGTTGGCAACCACGACCTTTCCCCGGCCATCGGCCGGGCCAATGCCATCCAGGAATTCGAGACGCTGGCCGTCCCGCATGTCACCGTGCTTTCCCGGCCCCAGTTCCTTTCTGCGGATGAGCTCGGCTTGCCTGCCCAGATTATTGCCATCCCATGGATTGCCCGTTCCGGCCTGGTGGCCGCCACGGATATCAGCCCGGCGGATAGTTCGGAAGTGTTTACCAATATCGAGGAACGCCTGACCGACCTGGTGAATGACTGGCTGGAACAGGCCGACCCTCAGCTCCCCACCATCCTGACCGCTCATGCTTCCGTGCAGGGCGCCAGATATGGTTCCGAACGAACCGTCATGTTAGGCGCGGACCTGGTTCTGCCGGGTTCGCTGGTGCGGGATGCCCGACTGGATTATGTGGCCCTGGGTCATATCCACAAACCGCAGGATCTCAATGAAAAATCCCACCCGCCGGTCATCTACCCCGGCTCGATCGAACGGGTCGACTTTGGCGAGGCCGGCGACGACAAATTCTTTATTATCGCCGAGGTTGAAAAAGGTCACACCAGGGTGCAGTGGCGCCAGTTGACCGGGGTTCGCCCGTTCATCGACCGCTATAAACAACTTGAGTCGCCCGAAGATGTTACCGCCGTTCTCGAAGGGGCATTGCCTGCCCCCGAGCAGTTGGCGGATGCCATCATCCGACTGACCGTGGATTATCCGCGCGAGTGGGATCCGCTCATCGATGAGCCGGCCCTACGGCGCTATGCCCAGTCCGCCTTCGAGTTCCACCTGATCAAGCGCCCGCAGATCGAGTCGCGCATTCGCTTGCCCGCCAACCAGACTGTCAGCAGCCTCAGCCCGCTCGAACTGCTCAACCAGTACTGGCTCGCCAGTCATGCCGAAGACGTGGACATGTTGCAAAAGTTAGCCAAGGAAATCATCGAGGAAGAACCGTAGGAGGGGCGGATAGCGGCTGCCCCGGATTTCGCCCAGCCAATTTCATCATCTCATTTGCATTTTGCCCAAATAAAACTATGCGTTGGATCTATCTTTCCCCCCACTTTGACGATGCCATTCTCTCCTGTGGCGGCTTGATCTTTGAGCAGTCCCGCCAGGGGCTACCGGTCGAGATCTGGACGATTTTTGCCGGAGACGCTCCGGATGGTTCGCTTTCGCCGCTGGCCCTGCGCTGCCACATTGATTGGGGCATCCCCGATCCACACACCCTGGTAGCTGTCCGCCGGGAGGAAGACCAGACCGCCGCGGCCATCGTCGGGGCGGAGACCGTCCATTTCAGCCTGCCCGATTGCATTTACCGCCTCTCGGAGCAGGGCGAACCCTTGTATCCGGAAGAAGTCTTCGCCCCTTTCCACCCCTTTGACATGGGCCTGGATGCCGATATCGCGGCCGTACTGGCGGGCGAACTTACTGAAGATGATATCCTGGTGGCTCCGTTGGCGATTGGGCAGCATGTCGACCACCGCCTGGCGCGTCTGGCCGCCGAGCGGCTGCAACGCCCGTTGCGCTATTATGCTGATATCCCCTACGTGTTGCGCAAGCCGGAATTGCTCGCCCCGGCCATCCAGGGGATGGAGTTGCGGCGCTACCCGGTTTCGAAAGCAGGCCTGCACGGCTGGCTGGAAGGCTCGGCTGCCTACCAGAGCCAAATGGTCATGGTCTTTGAAACCGAGGCCAAAATGCGTACGGCAATACGTGCGGAATGGGAAAGCCGGAATGGGATTGATTTAACTCATAGGGCTTTCACAAGGTAGTGGTTTGGGGAATTGACATCAGGCAAAGCCTGATGTCAATTCCCCAGGATCCTCTTTATTTGTGAAAGCCATGATTTTACCCATTACCAATTTCCCCAACGGAGAATATAATCAGGGGCGTTAGGATTTTTTACGGTTGATGAAGATAAATACATGCGAGTGTTGGGCGGACAGCTTTTGCTCAACACTCACTCTTTTATACTCATCCGGATTCCGACCAGCCTGAAATGGATTGCCATCTTTTCGAGGCAAGGAGTTGCTCGTGATCGCTCAAGAACTATTGGATGCCCTCAACAAAGCCCAGAATGAGACCGACTTGGATCAGGTGGCGGTCTGGGCATTAACCAAATATTTACAGGGCGTCTGGAAAGATAACCCCGCAAAAAATATCCGGCCCTTCGATCTGGGCCAGGCTCTCAGCGATTTTTATGTGGATCTTTCCCAGCGCCGCCTGCCGGAAAAAATAACCAAACAAACTCCCCAGACGGAAGCGATGCTGATGAATTTCTTCGGGGCCGCCCAGGGCAGCAAATCCCATTTTTGGACGCGCTGTATCGAGATTTGGAGCGTCACCTTGCAGCCAGATCCTGCTTATGCCAGGGATGTTAAGAAATATTTTGACATGCTCCTGCGTTCCAGCCAGCAGGCCAAACTGCTTGACCCTGCCGTTGCTCCCGTCCGGCCACCTGTAGCGACCATTGAAAAGACGTCCAAAGAGCAAGTTCCGCCCCCTGGCGTTGGTTCTGTTATCCCCGAGCCTCCGGCTGCGCCTGCCGTCAAACCAGTGCCGGTTGCATCTGAAGAACCTGGGGCGTTCCCCGCGGCAGCTATACCCGATCCGTCTTTTGTAAAACGCTCCACGGCTGCCACCGGACCGCTTACTCCGCATGACCCGATTAAAATACCCCTGCCAGCCGACCTTCCGGCTCCTGCCGGAACCGAAGCTGCGCTGGTTTCTCCCGCCCAGCCTTCTGCACCAAAAACAGAAACGGAATCAAAGACCATCCCCAGGAATGCCTACCTTGTTCTGCAAGGCACCCGGGTCATCCCGCTCAACCGCACCTTAATTAAGATCGGACGCCAGTTGGATAACCACATTATCCTGGAAGACCCGCGCGTTTCGCGCTCGCACGCGCAAATAAAGCTGGTCAATGACCGCTTCGTGATTTTCGATATGCATTCCACCGGGGGAACATTCGTCAATGGCCAGCCTACCAGCCAGTCGGTGCTTTATCCTGGCGATGTGGTCTCGCTGGCAGGCGTTGTCTTCATTTTTTCGCAGGAGATGCCTGCCAAACCTGGCGATATGAAAATTATCGAACTGGGTAGCCCTTATGCGGCTGACCGACCAACGGCCATCATCCACAGGGAAGAGATCAAGCCGCAGAAGAAGTTCAATCCGAAAGACCTGCCCGATCTGCCCAAAACGGGACCGTTAAGTAAATATCACTAGTGAAACCAGAGCATCAGCCCGCAAAGCAGCGCCAGCATGACGGCCGGTTCGACAATGGCTTGCCGGAAGGGATGCCCGTCTGCCAGGCTGACTGCCAGGGCGGTCAACGCATACAGAGGGCCGATTAATGCCAGGCCATAACGGATGGGTGTTAATGGCATGTAATACAGGGCGGCGCACAGTTGAACGATGATCACGGCGATGCCAATCGCCCAGGCCGTTTCCCAACGTTCATTTAAGCGCAGGTGCAGGGTCCTCACGGCCACCAGGCCTCCACTTATGAATAATGCCGGCACCACCAATAAAAGGCGCGCATTCGAGGCTTTCAAGGCGATCGCCAGGATCAAAAAGATGACGAAGGCCAGCACCGTCAAAATGGCGGTCGCGAATGGGTAACGGATATCGGCCGGGTCCACCGCCACATATTCAGCAAAGAAAACCGCCAGCAGGATGGCTGCGCCCAGGCCGAACCCCAGCCACCAGATGTTAGTTTGCGGCAGGGTATACAGGGATACTCCGATCACCAGCACGGTCAGGGTGGGCAGCAGCCAATGCTCGCGCGTTTCCCCTTTTTCCAGGGATGGGTGCGTACGCAGCAGCCAATCCACACCGGCTGCAGTCAACCCGGCGGCCAGCAGCACGATCAGCGTATCCAGGTTGAGGCTTAATGTCAAATACAGGCCGAACAGCGCGATGGTGAAATCATAATGGGGTGCGCTGATGACGCGTGTCAGGGCAAACGCCAGTAAAACAACGGCCGTCAGGATGCTGACCCGCGTCGGATCGGGGTTATAGCGTTTTTCAGTCATTTGCTGGATTGTACCTCAGATTCCCTGGCCGGGTTTCCGCCGGACATCCTCTCCAATGGCACTCACATTCGGATTGATAAAAATCAACATTCGTGTTTTTGTCGAGGCGGCCCCCATAGGGGACACCCCACTTAAACATGGTTGTTTCCCCCACCTCCTACCAGCCCCAAGGGGACGGGGGGATAGGACGCGAAGCCACCAGGCTTAATGTGGTGCTACCATGCCTTGCCGCCAGTGGAGAAACAATAAATTGTCAAATCAGAGTACAATCATACTCTATCGTTTCGTTAAAACATTCGCCCCTACCTAGGAGATCTCTTATGCAACTACGCTGTACTTACTGTCAGACCATGTTCAATATTACCCGGGATGAAATGTTGGCCGGGTTGGAACATATGGAAGAGCAAAAACTGGCTTTTTACGATGCCCATTGCCCCAAATGCCGGCGTGCCAACCGCGTGGAACGGGCCAAGATGGAACGCTTCTACCCGGATTGGAAGAAGACCCTCAAGACGATGGCAAAGGAATCAACCCAGCCTGATGCGGGCGGCGATAAGCCGGATGGCGCATCCCGTGTGGATAAGCCGGATGGCGCATCCCGTGTGGATAAGCCAGAGGCTGCGGCCTCACAGAAGAAACCTGCCAGGGCGAAGAAGGCATGACCATCCGGGCCGTCTATTTCGACTTGGGCGGCGTGATTGTCCGCACCGAGTTCCAGGCGCCCCGCCAGCACTTGGCGGAACGCTTTGGCAGGGAATACGATGACCTGGTCAAATTGGTTTTCGATAGTGAGACCGCCCTCCAGGCCACTGTTGGCCTGATCAGCGAAGATGAACATTGGGCTGCCGTTGCGCGCCGGCTGCATCTGCAGGAATCAGAAATTCAGGCCGTCCGTGATGAATTCTTTGCCGGCGATGTCACCGACCTGCGTCTGCTGGATTTTATGCGCGGCCTGCGCCAGCAACATAAAGTAGGCCTTATTAGTAATGCCTGGTCGGGTCTGCGCCCGTGGATTATCGATAAAAAATTTGAAGATGTCTTCGATGCCTTGATCATCTCAGCCGAGGTCCGGATGGCCAAACCGGACCCTGGCATCTTCCGGATCGCGCTTGAAAAGCTCGATGTTGCCCCGGCCGAGGCGGTTTTCCTGGACGATTTCCCGGCTAACGTGGCCGGCGCCCGGGCGGTTGGCATGCACGCTATCCATTTCACCCAACCCGGGCAGGCGCTGGCCGAGTTGGATCAGATTTTAGCCGACCACCCCTGACCTCGCATCTTCCGGGGGGGCAGCCACCTGCGATGCTCGCGGTTCCATATATAGGGCGGATGGTATTCCTCCTCCCAAAAATCTTCCGTATCGGATGTTCCTGAAATTATCGCGCCTTTTTGGGCTGGGTTCGCTTAATTCTCTTTCGTTCACAAGTTCTTAATGTCATGAAAGCGCTCTTCCGTTCCATCCTCAATCCCATCCGCGCCCTGAGCCAACCGGCCAGGTTGTTTCTTCTATCACTCTTCCTGTATGGGTTGCTTTTCAGTGGCTGGAATCTGTTTTTCAACCTCTATATCATTTCTGCCGGTTATAGCCGGGATTTCCTGGGGCTGGTCAATGCCGCGCCCTCGCTTACCGCACTCCTGCTGGGGGTCCCTATCGGCCTGCTCTCCGATCGCATGGGCCGCAAACTGGCCATGATCATCGGTTTCATCCTTCAGAATTTTGCAATCCTCGGCATGGCGCTGGTGCATGCGGAAAGCGCTATGCTTGTATTGGCGTTGATCTCGGGCGCAGTTGGGCAGTTGTACTTCCTCAGCCAGGCGCCGTTTATGATGCGGACTTCCGACGATAAATCCCGTGACGTGCTCTTCAGCCTGAGTTTTGGCGTGGTCCCGCTTGCCAATACGCTTGGCAACTTTTTGGCAGGCTATCTTCCAAGCGCGTTTGCAGGCTGGTTCGGCTTGACCACCCAGGCCTCCGCCTACCAGGCGGTGCTGCTCTTTAGTGCCATGATCAGCTTCCTCGTCCTGGTTCCGATTGTTTTTATTCGCGAGCCGAAATTGGCCGGCGAGGAGCGGCGGGAAAAGGCGAAGGAACCTAAACCGTCCATCTGGAAAACCCTGGTGCGCCCTCTGACGTTGAAGCTTTCCGTGCCTAACCTTGCCATAGGCTTTGGCGCAGCCACCCTCGTCCCCTATCTTAACGTTTTCTTTTCCGAACGTTTCCATATGAGTGACTCGGCCCTTGGCATTCTCTTTGGGGTTGGTTCGCTGGCCACTGGCTTGGGCTGCATTATCCAACCCAGGTTTATCCCCCACCTGGGCGGCAAGGTTCGCACCATCACCCTCGGGCAGACTATCAGCCTGGTCTTCCTGTTGATGGTCGGGTTTTCCCCCTGGCCCTGGCTGGCCGTGATTGGCTTTGTGGTGCGCGGCGCGTTGATGAATATGGTCTCCCCGCTATTCGATGCGTTTGCTCTGGAGCAGTCCCATGAAAGCGAGCACGGCGCCGTTACCAGCATCCGCAATTTTGCCTGGAATATCGGCTGGACGGTTGGCCCCTACGTCTCGGGCCTGGTGCAGCAGCGTTGGGGTTTTACCCCGCTCTTCATCAACACCGCCGTCATGTACGGCATTGGCATCACCCTCACCTGGATCTTCTTCCGCCCCCGGATCGCAACAGAGCCAGTCATTGCACAGGTTTAATTAAGTTCGTTGGGATGGAACATTCGCCAATCCTCGCCAATCCAGGTTAATGGGATGGATTAGTGAGATTAGCATCGATAGCGGATAAATTTTGTTTTCCCTTTAATGATTGGAAGTCCTCACCTTCTCAATATCGCTTCCTCCACAAAATTCTGGAACCTAGCAGCCTTTGGTTCCTGTTCTACTTCCCAAGCCTGCGGATCATCCATCGGGCGGGCGGCCGCCGCCATCTCCCAGAATCCCAGGTTCTCTGCCTTGTGCCCACTCTCTTCTTCGTAGGCTTGCAGGAATTCATCCGCCGCGTCTGGCAATCCCATCAGGTACATGTTCATGCGCGCATACGCCACATCGATGACCGGGTCGCCGCAGGCCGCCTCTTCCCAATCCAGCACCGCCGAGATCTCGCCTTCCTGCCAAAGCACATTGCCCACCCAGTAATCAATGTGCACCAGCGTGGGCCTAACCGGTCGCAGGGAATCGTACCGTTCATGCAGCGCCTGCCACAGCCCTGCGCCGCCCGGGAACTTCTGCATAAACTTCGGAGCCGCATGTTCCTGCAGGAACCAGGTCGCTTCACGCTTGGCATCCAGCAGGAAGTTGCGGGCATGTCTATCTAATGGGATGGCATGGATTCTTGCCAGCATCACCGCCAATTTGCGCGCCCAGGGCAAGCTCTCAGTCGGCGCCTTCAGCCGCAGCGCGCCGGGCACAAACCGCGTCACGATGCCGGGCACGCCCAGGATTTCGCCGCGATCATCCAGCAATAACGCTTCAGGGCCGGGGATACCACGCGCGTGGATCAGTTCGAAGGCCTTGAACTCGCGCCGGGCCTTCTCGCCGCGGTCGTAACCGCCATATTCCTGGTAGCGTCGTACCACCAACTTAAGTGGCCTCCCGTCTGGTAAATCTGCTTCGACCAGGTGGGTGTGGTTCGAGAAACTGCCTGCCATCAGTTCCACGCTTTGCAGACGGCTGCCGGGGGAGATTTTGTTCAATAGGATCAGGACTGTTTCCCGAGGCAGAATATCAAGGGGTCTCATCATTAGAAAATTATAGCCTCCACTTCAAATATATATTGATCCGATCAATTTGTGAACTTCTCCTGAATTATTGGATGGATTTGATTTCGGACAATCTGCCATCGCAGTTGCATTTTAATCAAGGGTCCTGATCTTCGGGTGGAGCAGCCCTAGGCCAATCAGCCCGGTCTGGAGGATGCCTCCAACAATGAAAATCAATACCGGACCAAGCATGGCGGTTGCCCAGCCACCGATGGCGTATCCCACCGGTGCTAAAATGGACGAACCCAGAAAATCCACGCTGGAGACGCGCCCTTGGAGCTCACGCGGAACCTGTTCCTGAAGTGTATTAACCCAGATTAACCCGAGCGCAGTATTGGCCCCTCCCATAATGAACGCAGCTGCCAGTACGCCCGGGATCGAAATTGGTAGACCGATCAGCACCACCATGATCCCGATCAACATCCAGGCGCCGTACATCTTGAGACCGCGTTTTCGGATGTGGGCATATCGCCCCAGCCAGAAGGCTGCCAGCAGTGCACCCACAGACATGCAAGTGTAAAAGAGACCCAGCACACCCACTTGCCCGTGCAGGTGGTCTTTAATCAAAAACGGCAGGGCCACATCCATCGGTCCGACATAGGTGATGTTGGAAATCCCGGCTATGCCAATCGTGATCCACAACCAGGGGCTCCCCAATACCGTCCCCAGCCCTTCGCGCACATCCCGCAGTATGCTCCCGCTTGGTTCTTCAGTACGCGGGGAACCTGACCGGCGCAGGATTGGCAACAGACATGCCACCGAAATAAAAAACGAGAGCGCATCCAGCCCAAATGCAGACGAAGTCCCGCCCAATGCAACCATCCCTGCGCCCAATGCCGGGCCGAGGATGCCGCAGATTTCTCCGCTCAAGCTGGTCAATGAATTGGCGCTGGGCAAATGTTCGAGTGGCACGATCTCTGGAACCGATGCACGGTAGGCCGGTTGAAAGAAGGCATCCACCATGCCAAAGATCAGGCTGATGATATATATATGCCAGACCTGTAATAAATTGGCATAAGCCAGAACCGCCATAACACCCACTGCCAGGCCGCGCAGCAGGTCGGAGAGCATCATTACCGGCAGGCGCGGCCAGCGATCCACCAGGGCGCCGCCCAGCAGCACGAAGATCAACATCGGAACTTCGAAGAAAATCAACACCGTGCCCATCACCACCGCCGAACCGGTTTTTTCCAAAACCCACCACACCAATGCCACCTGGTAGAAACGATCTCCCAGGCGGGAAATGGTTTGTCCGCTCCAAACGAGTGCGAACGAACGAAGGCGCAAGGCACGGAAAGAGGAAGTCATCCCAGGTTCCGCTCAGGTGAACAGAAATAAAAAATCGACCGCAAGGTTATTTTACTCAATGATTTTCTTCTCCCCGGAATGTAAGGGTGTGCCCCTATCCTACTTGTATTCTTTGTGCACGTCAATTTACTCAAACATTTATTGGAACAAAAATATTAAAGGTGGGTTTCTAGCCTGCTTCAGCGGACTTTACCTCTGAGCCTGGGGCTTTAGTGCAGCATCCCGTAGGGGTTGCCCCCATGGGGGTCAGAACAATAAGTTTTTTTCCCTTGACATGCTTCCCTTTCTGCGATATTATTTCGACATCAAAACAATCGATGTCGAAATATAACCCTATGCCTACTCATTTCACCGGTTCTCGCGCAGAAACGCGTACCCTCGATAGCTTCATCAAGCTCACCCGCTGTACCAATTCCCTTTTCGCCCGCCTGTCGGAGCGCAACACGTTGGGCAGCCTGACTTCGTCTCAGTTTGCGGTGCTCGAGGCACTGTATCACCTGGGCTCGTTGACGCAGGGCGAAGTCAGCCAGAAGGTGCTCAAGAGCGGCAGTAATATCACCACCGTGATCGATAACCTCGAGCGGCTCGGGCTGGTCCTGCGCCAGCGCGATGCCGATGACCGCCGGGTGATCCATATCCATTTAACCGAGGCGGGTTCGGCCAGGCTGGAAGCGATCCTTCCGGGTCATGTGGCCGCCCTGGTAGATGAATTCAGCGTCTTGTCTGCCGATGAACAGGAGACCCTGGCGGAGCTGTGCAAGAAACTGGGCAAAGGCAAGCGCGGCACACAAATATCTAACTGAAGATTTTGGAAGGACCGCATTTTGAGTATGTGCGGTGGCGGAGAATCCCCGAAGGGGGCGAAATCGCACATACGCAAAATGCGAACTTCCCCTTCTTATTGAGAAGATACCAATTCGTGCTAAAAATATAAAAGGTTGAAAGGCAAAAAATATGCATGACAAAATCATCGCAGTAACCGGTGCAACCGGGCAGCAGGGTGGTGCAGTCGCCAGGAAGCTCCTGGTGGAAGGTTGGCAGGTGCGCGCCCTCACGCGTGACGCCGGCAAACCTGCCGCACAAGCACTGGCGGCCCTGGGCGCGCAGATCATGCCCGGCGATATGGACAATCGGGACGAGCTCGCCAGCGCCCTCCGGGGAGTCTATGGCGTTTTCAGCGTGCAGAATTTCTGGCTGCCAACCGTCGGTTTCGATGGCGAGATCCGCCAGGGCAAGAATGTTGCCGATGCCGCCAAAGCCGCCGGGGTCGAACTGCTGGTCTACTCCTCCGTTGGTGCGGCCCACCGAGGAATGGGCCAGAAACATTTCGAAAGCAAATGGATCATCGAGAAGTATATCCATGCCCTGGGAGTTCCATATACCATCCTGCGTCCGGCCTATTTCATGAATAATCACAACTGGAGCCGCCCGGCCATCTTGAACGGAGTACTCTCCGGGATGGGTCTGTCCCCTGAAAAAGCCATGCAGAGTATCGCTGTGGAAGATATCGCCGTATTTGCGGTCCTGGCGTTTGCTGATCCGGAAAAATATCTTGGCCGCACCATCGAACTGGCCGGAGATGAATTGACCGAACTGCAGACTGCCCAGGTCTTTAGCAAGGTCATCGGCCGGCCGATCAAGCTGGCTGCTCCGGGCTCGGCCCCGCGCCGCCGTACTGACGAAGAAACGAAGGCCATGTTCGACTTTTTCAACGGCGAGGGGTATAGCGCCGATATTCCTGACCTGCGCAGGTTGCATCCCGGGCTGTTGTCGCTCGAACAATATCTCCGCCAGAATGGCTGGGAGAATGCCCAGCCCGTCCCGGCTTCTACCAATGCCGGCTGAAGCTGATAAAAAACAGTGCTGTAACAGGCAGGTTCATTAGCCCTGGCAAAACAAGTGACTTTATCGGTAATATAATCTGCAACATCTGTGGATTATTACCGGTAACATCGATTGGAAACAAACATGTTCACACCACAAGAAATAGCTTACATTAACTCTCAACGCCTGGCCCGCTTGGCGACCGTCTCGAAAAAAAATCAACCTGATGTTGCCCCGGTGGCATTCCGATTCGATGGCGAAACGTTCTACATTTCAGGCTATGACATTTCCAAAACCTTCAAATATAAGAATGTCAAGGCTGGCAACGCCTCGGTCTCGCTGGTAATTGACGATTTGGCTTCCGAGACACCCTGGCAGGCGCGTGGCATCAAGATTCATGGGCAGGCCGAAATCGTGGAGAAGAATGGCCGCCTCGCGCTGGTCGTTCATCCAAAACGATTGTGGAGTTGGGGGATGGAAGCGGAGGCCTTCAAGGATGGCAAGCCGGTCAGCCGCAAAGCCACCTTTGCATAGATTAAAAGTGAAGAACTCCGGGATTTCTAAAATCTCGGAGTTCTTTTTCTCTACTTTATATACTCGCACTCTGCAACTTTTGTCCCGGCGCTGGCCAGCTCTTCCGCCTGGCGCAGCAGGTTTGCTGCAACGCCTTCATCCGTGTACGCCTCGCCGCAGGTTGGACAGATGCGCGCAGGCACATTCGTGATGGTCAGGCTCACATGCCCACGTTCGAGCAGCACCGAGGTACTGCCGGCCATTGTTTCCGCCTGGTTGCAAATGAAGCATTTCATTCTTTTCTATTCCTGAAACCCGGCTTCCATTGGGCGCGATCCGGTTCATACACAGTGATGACCACCCGTTCCGCCTCCTGGGTATTTTCCGCCATGACAACGTGCAAAGGTCGCTGGCCGGGTTTGGCCGAAAGCAGGCCGCCCGGGTCAGGCATCTCCTCGGAATAATCTTCGATCATCTCCCCGGAGTTCAGCACCTGCCGCACGTTTTCTATTGTTATCCGCCGCCCGAACATGCGTTGCACCGCGTGGATACGGAAGATGATTGGCGGATTGTTCATATTTTGGATTATAGCACTCCTAATCTACGTTGCGTGTGCACCCGGGTTGGAGATAATGAACAGATCATTTCATTATATAATCTCGCCATGCTTTCCTTTATGCCTATCTTCCATGTTCTTGCCTTCCTTTCTGGTTTCCTGGTTGTCATCCTGACCCTTTTCTCGGCTCTTTCTACATTTGTTTTGCCGCGAGCTTCTCGCAGCCAGCTCAACCGGGTCGTCTTTGGCAGCCTGCGCCGGGTCATCAACTTCATCCTGCGTTTTGCGAAGTCCTACCAGCGCCGGGATGCCATTATGGCCTATTACGCCCCCATCGGCCTCATGCTGCTTGTCCCCACCTGGTACACCCTTATTCTGCTCGGATATACTGCCATGTACTGGGCGTTGGGTGTGGGGAATTTGTTCACAGTATTCCATTTGAGTGGTTCATCCCTCTTCACCCTGGGTTTGGATACATCCCTGACCTTTTGGGGTTCTATATTGATTTTTTCCGAAGCCATGCTTGGGTTGATCCTGGTGGCCTTGCTCATCGCTTACCTGCCTACCATGTATTCCGCCTTTTCACGGCGCGAGCAAGCTGTCAACCTGTTGGGGGTGCGAGCCGGTACGCCGCCTTCTGCCCTCGAAATGCTCATGCGTTTTCATCGCAATCACGGATTGGAAAAGTTGGCCGATTATTGGAAGAACTGGGAAGCCTGGTTCGCAGACATCGAAGAAAGCCATACAACTTTGCCTGCGCTGACCTTCTTCCGCTCGCCCCGTGCGGAAAACTCATGGATCACCGCCGCCGGAACTGTGTTGGATGCGGCCGCCCTGACTCTTTCCTCCCTGGATATCCCTTACGAAACGAGCGCAGCCTTATGCATCCGTGCGGGCTTCCTGGCATTACGCCGAATTACGGATTACTATGACATTCCCAATCCTCAGAACCCGCATTATCCTGAAGACTCGATCAGCGTAACCCGTGCAGAGTTCGAGGCAGCCCTTGATCAATTATTCCAGGCCGGCTTGCCGGTAAAATCAGAACGTCAGCAGGCTTGGCGTGACTTCGCTGGCTGGCGTGTCAACTATGATCGTGTTCTTCTGAGTTTGTGCGGGCTGGTTATGGCACCGTATGCGGCTTGGTCCAGCGATCGTGTCACTGGTATGGTTATGCCATCGTTGTTGGTGAAAAAATAAGCTTGGTTTTGTTTTTTATTACACTTTTCATCAATACGTTTTTCGTTTTACGTTTTATTTCCTCCATCTGTGGTTTAATAGCCCCATGGGTACCCTCTATCTCGTCGCCACCCCGATTGGCAATCTGGAAGACCTGAGCCCGCGCGCGCTGCGCATCCTGCATGAAGCCCGCCTGATTGCTGCCGAAGACACGCGTGTCACCCGCAAACTACTCACGCACTTCGATCTCCATACTCCGCTGACCAGTTATTTCGAACACAACAAGCTCGCCAAGCTTGACTCGGTCCTGGCTGCCCTGTCACAGGGTGATGTGGCGCTCGTCTCGGATGCCGGGATGCCCGCCATCAATGATCCCGGCTACGAGTTGGTGCGGGCCGCCCTTTTCGCTGGTCACACCGTTTGCCCCATTCCCGGGCCATCCGCTCCTTTGGCAGCCCTGGCTGCCTCCGGGTTGCCCTCGGATGCCTTCCTTTACCTTGGCTACCTGCCGCGCCGTTCGGCAGAACGGCGCGAATTATTCGGAAGAATCGGTGATCTTGCCTACACCCTGATCTTCCTCGAATCGCCTCATCGACTGCTGGACGGGCTGGCCGCCCTCGAGTCCAGCCTGGGTGACCGGCAGGTTGCGATCGCGCGTGAACTAACCAAAATTCACGAGCAGATCTGGCGCGGCCCGCTCAGTGCCGCCCGCGCGTATTTCGCCGCTAACGAGCCACGTGGCGAGTTTACTCTCGTGGTGGCGGGAAAAATGAAAGATGAAAAGCAGAAGTGGGCCGAAGACAAACTCATGATTGCCATCAAGTTTGGCCTGAAGTTTGGCGAATCCCCCTCTGCACTGGCCAAGCGCATTGCGGAAGAGAGCGGCTGGGATCGGCGCGAAATCTACCGGATGATAAGTGAGACCGGGAAATAATAAATATGATCCTGGATGACATAGCCTCCTTCAAGCAAATGGATCCTCAAAATATGCTGGGTCAAATCGATGCCCTGCCCAAGCAGTTGCAATCTGCCTGGGAACTGGGCCAGCAGTTGCCATTGCCGGATTTCTCAGGCATTACCCGCGTGCTCATCAGCGGCATGGGCGGTTCCGCCATCGCGGCGGACCTGCTGGCCGCCTGCCTCGCCCCGGATTGCCCGGTTCCTATTTTCGTTCACCGTGACTATGATCTGCCTTCCTGGGTCTGTGGCCCGGAGACTCTGGTGATTGTCTCTTCCCAATCCGGCAATACCGAGGAGACCCTGGCAGTCTTCGATGCTGCCCTCCAGGCCAGATGCCGGCTCCTGGCTGTTTGCACCGGCGGCGAATTGGAGCAAAGGTCGGCTGCCCAGCACCTGCCGGTCTGGAAATTCGTTCATGCCGGGCCGCCCCCCGCCGCGGTCGGATTCTCCTTTGGGCTCTTGCTGGCGGCCTTTGCCCGCCTGAGACTGGTCCCCGATCCGGAACAGGATCTGCTCGAAGCGCTGGCCGGCATGCGCTCGCAACAGGAGACTCTGCGTGCGCAGGCGCCGGTGGCGCAGAATCCTGCCAAACGCATGGCGGGGCAATTGATGGGGCGCTGGGTTAACGTATACGGTTCCGGCATCCTGGCCCCGGTGGCACGGCGCTGGAAAACCCAGCTCAATGAGCTTGCCAAGGCCGGCGCCGGGTTCGAATTCTTGCCCGAAGCGGACCATAACGCATTAGCCGGGCTGGTAAACCCTAAGTCCCTCATGCAGACGATGACCTTGTTCCTGTGCTCTCCATCTGACCACCCGTGCAACCGTCTGCGTGCCGACCTCACCCGCCATGAATTCATGCTGGCGGGCATGAACACAGATGTCTATCATGCCAATGGGGAATCCCGCCTGGCACATCTCTGGACAGCCCTTCACTTCGGGGATTATCTGGCCTACTATCTGGCGATGGCGTATGGGATGGATCCGATGCCCGATGAGACCCTGCAGAATCTAAAAGCCGCCCTGAAGGCGGCATAAGAAAACGTTCGGTTGCTCTCTTATCTGATCAGCAAAATAACCCCGCCTGCAATGGCTCCCAGAACGGTTCCGGCTGCAATATCCGATAAATAGTGCAACCCCATCGCCACGCGCGCCAGCGCGACCAGGGGCGCCCAGAAGCACAGGAAAATCGCCAACCAGACCGGCCCCATTCCGATGGCCAGCGCAGCGATCAGGAAGGCGCGCGCGGCGTGCCCGGATGGGAAGGAATGTGGATCGGTGCTGCGATACATCCCGCCCCATTCGCCCTCCGGCCGGCGGCGGCGGATGGTGAATTTGATCGCCAGCACCAGTACTGCCAGGCCGATGATCGAAAGGAGCTCCGTCAGTGCCCACGGCCGCCAGAAGGCATTGCCCAGCCACCACAGCAGGGCCAACCCAGCCCACCAGAACCACGAATCGCCCGAATGCGCAAGGAAGGCCGCACAGGTTCTTAATAAACCCGGACGCTCGGCCACCCGCATCTGTGCAGATAGGCGAGCGTCCAGGGCCAGTAACTTCTCCCAGCTCACTTCTTGGCCGCTTTTTTCGGGCTGGCTTTTCCTTCCGTATTTTCTGCTTTTTTCGAGGCACGCTCTGCTTTTCTAACGCGTTTCTTCAGATCCTCGCGCATGATCTCAAGTTGGAAAAGCTTGTCGACATCCATGCCAACTTCGGCGTATGGGCAGACGATGGCTTTGCCGGTAATGTTAAGGCGCGCCATGATGTTCGCCTCGGCTTTTTCGAGTGTCAATTGGCCGGTCAGCAGCAGGAAGGCGGTATCGAAACCGACCAGTGCCGCCTGCTTCATGGGACTCTTGCGGGCGTCTGTGATCTTTTCCCACATATCCGTCTCTTCACTCAGCAGAAGGCTGATACGGCCCATGTTCATGTCTGCCCCGCATACTTCCATACCTTTCAGCTTGGTCCAGGTCCGTTTGCATCCCGGATAGCGCTTTTCCATCACCTCGCGTTCCAGGATATGGTAGTACACATCCAGGTCGGTCTGCATGTCAGTATTAACCACCCAGTCGACCATTTCGCCGGTGATGCCCGGAATATCCGATGAGACCATTAACACATGCTCGGCTTGCGGGTTGATCTCTTTCACTTTCCTGGCGCCGGCCTGCAGGTTGGCGACCATCTTGCCCTGGTTGGAAACGAAGTACATTTTCTTGCTGCAAAGGAGGCCGCTTTTCTCTGTCAGCCCAACGATGATGACGTTATCAACGGTCTTGGATTCGCTCAACGCATCCAGCACCCATTGGATCATTGGTTTGCCAGCCACATCTACGAGTGCCTTGGATTCGCCTTGTGTCGCGGGATAGAGTGGTTCTTCCGGAAGCGGGATTCCGCCTGCAGTGACGATTGCATCCATATCGAAAACTCCTTTTAATTTAATTCCTGCAGCGAGGGTTCGAAGCCGAGTTTGGTCAGGATTTCCTCGTATTCGTCCTGTGTCAGGGCCCGTTTCTTGCCGGAAAGTGCGATCAGGGCCGATTCCATCATGTTTGTGCCGAACGAGCGTCCATCCAGGATGGGTGTGGTCGTGACCAGGTATTTCACGCCGCATTTGCGGAAGAGCTCCACATCCTGGGGCGTGGTGGTGTTGGTAACCACGATCTTGCCTTTCATATTATCCGGCATGTAGCGCTTGATGTAAAGGCAGTCGCCTGCCACCACCGTGGCCCACTCGAACCATTTTGGGTACTTGGGCTTGCGTTCTTCCTGCTTCTCGCCGGTCGGGTAGACCCATTCGAAGGGCAGTCGTCCGGCGATGGGCATCAGAATCCCGGCCAGGTTTTTTATCTGCTTTTCCGTGTGCAATGGGATATTCATACCCAGGGAGAACATAAAGTCACCGAAGGTGCATTCGTAACCGGCCTGCACAAACCCATGCGCCATTCCCCAGCGATCCACGCCGGTCATGACAAAAGCTTTCTTCCCGCCATTCTTCTGGATGTAGTCGCCCAGTTTGGCTTCCACAAAAGGCGCCGCTTTTCTTTCCAGGGTGGTCTTCAAACCGGTACCGTCCACCACCGGCGTTTCCTTGATAAAGCGAACCATCTTCTCGACCGAATAGAGCCGGTACCATTTGCCATCCACCATCAGGCCCAGGTCCGCGCCGCCGACGCCGAAGGCATCCACCTTGCCGTCGAGCTCCTTATATTTGAGCGCCGCGGCTTCCATATCTCCATTGGTGCCGATGCGTTCGATGCTGATCTGCTCACCCAGCAAATTGACTATGACCGCCTTGTCACGCTTGGGCGACCCGATGCTGACGCTGACTGCACGTTTCATAATGGCATTCTCCTAGGATTTTGTGAAGGCAGTATACACCCAACTATATGGTAATGCGTAGAGATTTCATGTATAAATGTGCTGGTTGTCTGGGGCACCTTGACGTGACCTTGTCGTCAATGGAAACCCCCAACTTTACCCGACGTTTCGGAGCCGTGCACCCACCCAGGGGTTAAAATATCCCGCCTTTGGCCTAATCGCAAACGCTTTATAATATTAAGCACCCATTCGGTTATTCAGGAGGAAATATGACTTTACGCCGTATTACCATTGCCCTGCTGATTTTGTATGCCCTGATTACGATTTATTTCGTCGCCGCTTCCGCCCTGGGAAGCGTCTCATCCCGTTTTACCACCCCGCTGGTCACCCTGACCGGTTTCACATTCGCCCTTCTGCATGCCGGCCAGCGCGAAGGCTGGAAACGTGCGCTTTGGCTGTTGGCTTTGGTTTTCACCGTTAGCCTGGCTTTCGAGAGCGTCGGCGTGGCAACGGGCTGGGTCTATGGCCCATATCATTACACCGATCAGCTCGGTCCCAAGTTCCTCGGTCTGGTTCCCTATCTCATTCCGGTGGCATGGTTCATGATGAGCTATCCATCCTTCGTTATCGCCGACCGGATGGTGCCACCTTCTTGGAAACGCTGGCAGCGAATCCTGTCTGTCGCAGCAGTCGGCGGGCTGGTGATGACCGCCTGGGATGTCATCATGGACCCGATCATGGTGGCTGGCGGCAACTGGGTCTGGGATGTGAAAGGCGCCTACTTCGGCATCCCCCTGCAGAACTACTGGGGCTGGTGGCTGACCATTTTCACCACCTTTGCCCTGTATTTGTGGCTGGTTGGCAAGGATGCAAAACCCGGCGAGGCCAGGTTCGATCGTCTGGTGCTGGGAAGTTACCTGGTCACTGCGCTGGGGATCGTGGTAGCCTCGCTGGTCACTGGCGCAGGTGAGTTGGCGTTGATCGGATTCTTCGCTATGATGCCTTGGGTAGTGACGGGATGGCTGAAGATGCAGCCAGAGTAAAAAGCAAAAAAGCCCGGGAAGGAATATTCTTTACCATCGTAAAATTGTACAATCAACAACGGTCTAATTTTTCGAAATAAGGGATATTGATATTTACTACCATGCTTATTTAGCATATAATATAAGCATGGTAGTAAAAAGTAAAATGAACTCCTCCGAAAAAATTCGGGATATCCTGAAAGATCAGAATGGAATCCTGTTAACCTCTGATCTACTTAAATATGGTATTCCGAGAATCTATCTGTCTGTTTTAGAAAAGAATGGTGAAATTCAGCGGATTTCCAGAGGAGTTTATGCAACTGCCGGTTATATGTTCGATGAGATGGCTGGGATTCAGGCAAGATATAGGGGGACGATCTTCTCTCATGAGACAGCCGCCTACCTGTTAGATCTAACAGATCGAACGCCGCTCTTCTATTCAGTGACAGTCCCCGCCGGATATAATGCAACTTCCCTGAAGGCAAGCGGAGTGAAAGTATATTTTGTGAACCGCGAACTCTACCGGTTAGGATCGATCATGCTGAAATCGCCCCACGGGAATGATATCAAGACGCTTAATCTCGAGAGAACAGTATGCGATGTATTACGCAGTCGGAACCAGGTTGACATCCAACAAATCAACGAAGTGTTGAAGCGGTATGTAAAGAAAAAAGAGAAGGATCTGGATTTGCTCTACAACTATGCCATGCAATTCAGGATCCAGAAGATCGTCAGGGAATACATTGAGGTCCTTCTATGAATAAAGCGATGCAGCTCAAAGATAAAATAAAAAACCTGGCACTGAAAAACCATATCCCTGCTCAGGCAGTCTTGCAGAATTTCATGCTGGAACGTTTATTGGAAAGAATCTCAATCTCAAAATACAAAGAAATGGTTGTTCTTAAAGGTGGTATGCTGATTGCTTCAATGGTTGGGCTCAAAAGCAGAACAACCATGGATATGGATGCAACCCTGCGAGGCTACCCGCTTACTGAAGAAACGATCCGGGAAGCATTATCGGAAATTTGCGCCATTCAACTGGATGATGAAGTAACACTCGTCTTGGATCATATTGTTCCCATCCGGGAGGATGATGAATACGGTGGTTATCGAGTAGCGATCATTGCCAGGTATGAATCGATTAATACCCCATTGAAGATCGATATAACAACTGGCGACATTATTACCCCGGAGGCTGTCAGATATGCCTTTCATTCGGGTTTTGAAAACAAGCTGATCGAGGTCTGGGCCTATAACATCGAAACGATCCTGGCAGAAAAAGTTGAGACGATTTTGCGAAGGAGTGTGCTTAACACCCGGCCAAGGGACTTTTATGATGTATACATCATTATGAAGACCAAGCGGCAAGCGATCAGCAAGGAAACTTTTATCACCGCGTTGAATGCCACTTCCGAAAAAAGAATGTCCCATGCGGCATTACAGGATAAAGACAGGATTCTGCAGGAAATCCAGTCAGATACAATCATGAGACAACGTTGGGATCGTTACTGTCAAGAAAACTATTATGCAAATGGCATCGAGTTTGATCGGGTAATTGAAGCATTAATCGATATCGTAAATTAAGCGCGACACCGCTCGAACATTAAACCACTTTATCCAAACATAAACGGGCAGAGAGCAGCACTCCAATTTTTGTGCGCTGTTTATCATTACACCAATCAGCTCGGCGCAAAGTTCCTCGGTCTCGTTCCCTATCTTATTCCTGTGGCCTGGTTCATGATGAGCTACCCATCTTTTGTGATCGCCGACCGGTTGGTGCCATCCGGTTGGAGCGGCTGGCAAAGGACACTGGCTGTAGCCGCAGTGGGCGGGATGGTAATGACCGCCTGGGATCTGGTCATAGACCCAGTCATGGTGGCGGGAGGCAACTGGGTCTGGGATGTCAAAGGCGCCTATTTCAGCATCCCGTTGCAGAACTTCTGGGGCTGGGGGCTGACGGTCTTCACTTGCTTCGCTCTGTACCTGTGGCTGTTCGGCAAGGGGGCAAAACCTGCCCAATCCGGGTTCGACCGGCTGGCGCTGGGGAGTTACCTGGTCACCTCCCTCGGGATTGTAGCAGCCTCATTGTTCAGCGGCGCAGGGGCGCTGGCATTGATCGGCTTCTTTGCCATGATGCCGTGGGCCGTGGCGGGGTGGATGCGGAGAGCGTAAGACGTTACTCATAAGTCAGCCCATAGCCAAACGGGAAAACCGGATACTCTGAGTCGTGCGGTAGGTCTTCCTTTTGCCTTTTGACCGCTTCCATCGAAGACGGCAATTCGAAAGGCAGTTTCCCGCCAGGCTTGAATTTCCCAAAAATAACATCCAGGATAGCCGTATCACTGGCCCCGAAGTTGGCCAGCAGGCCGGCACTCTTCTCGGCAATCTCCGGGATGACCGCCGGGCGGTCAAGGTGGATGTCCACAATGGTCGGAATTTTCTCCAGCAGAGCCAGAATGCGTTCTTTTTCCGGGCTCTTGAAGTCCAGGTCGCCGGCGTGGAAGAAACTCTCCAGGAAGCCCTGGCGAGGCTGGAATGGGCAATCCAGACGGATAATGGCAAGTTCGGCTTCAGCGGGGCTGGCGACCACCTTTCCATACTGGCCAACCACTTCAGGGTTAATGCCTTCAACGTAGATCTGTGGTTTCCCTCGGAGCGGCAGGATCGTATTGTTCTCCGTTACACTGTTTTTAAGTAACACAATGGATTTCCGCTGGGCCAGGTCACCTTTGGCTTGGAAGGCAACATTTCCAACCACCTTGACAGCCGCGTCCGGATCCACAAACGGATTATCGAACAGGCCAAGGCGGAATTTGTCACGCAGCAGCCGGCGGACGGATTCGTCAATGCGAGACTGGCTGACCTGCCCGCCTTTCACCAGGGCGACAATGATCTCCGGGCAGCACTCCCCGCCGAACTGGTCCACGCCGGCCTCGATGGCTTTCAGAATACGTTCTTCGGCCTTCAGATCCTCCACCCCCCAGCACCGGGCTCGCATGACCACCTGCCCATCTATAACGGTATCATGGATGAGAACTCCAATCGGTGCAGATGACTCCGTCGAATCCGTATCTGCCACGCAGCAGATCGGTGATGACATCCTTGTTGAAACCAAAGCCAACTTCCTCCAGCGGCAAGCCCAGCGGGCGGCCGTAGTAGGGCATGATCATGCATGTGCCGGCCTTGAAGGCGGCCTCGAAGGGAACCAGGTGATATTCGAAATTGTTCCCAGGATAAACCTGATCCTTCCCGTAGAAGAAGTGCGGATCCTCGCCATCTTTTTGTGGGCCCCCGCCCGGGAAATGTTTCGTCATGCAGGCCACGCTGTTTGGGCCGATCTTTTCACCCTGGAAGCCTCGTATATAAGCAGAAACTAGACGGGAGGCTAGTCCGGCATCTTCCCCAAAGGTGCCGGCGATGCGTGCCCAACGCGGCTCGGTGGCCAGGTCCGCCATGGGATGGAGAGCGGTCCGGATGCCCACGGAGATGTATTCCTGCCGGGCAATTTCGCCGAATTCCTGCACCAGGGCATCGTCTCCTGCAGCAGCCAAACCGATCGGCTCGGGCCACTTGGAAAAAACATTTTCGCTTATACCAACGGCTGGACTGCTATTAATGGTGTGTAGCGGATCAGAAGAGATTGTCACCGGAATGCCCAGGCGAGTGTGGGCGGCCAGCTTCTGCAGCCGGTTGTACCATTCGGCCATCTGCCTGGGCGGCGCCACTTCATATACATTGAAATGATTGATCCGGCGCTCCTGCACCATATCGGAGGTGCTGGCCGGGTTGAATGGTGCGATCTCTTCGGCCAGGCTGCCATCCGGATTCATTGCGACCGGGCAATGCATCATCATGCCGGCTTTCTCTTCTAGGGTCATCTGGGAGAGCAGATCCGCGATGCGTTCTTCGATGGGACAGCGCGGGTCCTCGTAAGGGTCCAGACGGCCATTTTTATTCAGATCGCGGAAAGTTATTCCATTCTCAGTCAGGATAGGGACTTCAGAATCTGGGTTAGCAATATTCATTGAGTCTCCGTAATTTGGTGCGTCTCGATTGTTTATGTGAATCTGAAATGACAAGCGGATTCTGCGCCAAACTCGTCACTGACTATTATAGTATTACTGAATGGTATTTTTGCCTCAATTGATCTCTTTTTCCAAACATAACCGCGCAGAGAGCAGCACTCTAATTTTTGTGTGCTGTTTATCATTACACCGCTACCCTTGGACTTAAGTTCCTCGGCCTAGTTCCTTACCTCATCCCGGTGGCCTGGTTCATGATGAGCTATCCATCCTTCGTTATCGCCGACCGGATGGTGCCACCTTCTTGGAAACGCTGGCAGCGAATCCTGTCTGTCGCAGCAGTCGGCGGGCTGGTGATGACCGCCTGGGACGTCATCATGGACCCGATCATGGTGGCGGGCGGCAACTGGGTCTGGGATGTGAAAGGCGCCTACTTCGGCATCCCCCTGCAGAACTACTGGGGCTGGTGGCTGACCATCTTCACCACCTTTGCCTTGTACCTGTGGCTGTTTGGGAAGGGTGAAAAGCCAGCCGATGTTCGGTTTGACCGGCTGGCGGCGGGGAGCTATCTGGTGACCGCGCTGGGAATTATTATTGCGGCTTTGGTCAGCGGGGCAGGTGGTCTGGCGCTGATCGGTTTCTTTGCCATGATGCTGTGGGTATTGTCGGGGTGGTTGAAGATATCCGCGAAGTAGAGATAATGCTCCTTCGACCAGTGTAATCCAGGAATGGGGTCCCAGTTGTTCGTCACACTTGTGCAAACCGCTTTTCTGCGGGTGATGAATACTTTCAAATCCATGGGTAAGTTACTTCAACAACTCCAGCATGCTCTTCCCTACCGGAGTCAGGCGGATGGCGGTTAATTCACGGAATCCCTCCCCGCCGATTATTTTTGTGCCGAATTTCGTTTCCATGGCTGCAAACGAGACAAGTGGGTCAATTACCATGCGCTCGATGGCCGAGTGCAAAATGGTTCTGGCAGAAACCTGGTTTTCAATCGGCCAGGTCAGTCCGCTTTGCTCGATCAGGTTGTCGGCAAAGGTTTCAAAAGAAAACATTTTTCCAACTGGCAGCTCGAGCAGGCAGGTCAGTGTTTTCGTATTGAACCCGGATGGCAGTCCATTTCTGAAACCGGTATAGGGAAAATTTATTGTCCAATCCACCACTTGCCACCAGGTGGTGAGTAGAAAAAATAAATCTATAACGCCCGGGCGCTCGAGAAATTTCTGCCCTGCCTCTGAAACCTGCCAGGTGCGGGCCGGTCCGCCGCTTACCAGGCCGCCCGAATGAGCGAGGGTATGAATGTAAAACAGTGGATAAACATCATCCTCGCTGCGCACGCGGTAGGTATGATCGCCAATGGTCTCTTCCAGCACCGGCGGATTGACGAATCGTTTGCAGATGGCGTTTACGGCTTTGAGCGGCAGGTTGCCGGTGGACTGGGTTCCTACAGTGCGGTTTTCAACCAGGTAGGTAAGGAAGGTTAGCATGTTGCGCTGTATCGCCAGCGAATCGAATTGATTCAATTGTTTCTTGCTCAAACTTTTCACCCAATCGATGAGTTTCTCGAAGGATTGCTCCTCGGGCTCAGACAAAGGAGGATCTTCTGGGTGATCTTTTTCCTGGCTTTTGGATGAATGCAAACCTTCATTCACTTCTTCCAGATCGAATTCCTCCGGGTCGAATTTCCCGCCAATCCAATCGAGATAATCTTTATGCTCCTCGTGCTTTGGGTCGGCGATGGCTTGCAGGAAATCTTTATATCCCCAAACTCCGCCCACATCTTCGGGTGGGCAGGCGCGTTTTCCGGTAATACACACCGGGTAATGCATCCCTTTCTCAGCCGGCAGGATTTTCTCCACCAGCAGGGTATGATCCCAACTATCGCCAAAATCATATTCGTAGCGAAACTTGAACCCTTCCCGGCTTACAAATTGATTCAAACGAAATCGTTTTTCACTTTTTATTCCAATATCCCCGGTTTCATCATCTTCCGGATCGCCATAAACTTGCTCACCAACTATGAACATATGCAGATGGTAATTTTCCCAGCCCATTGCAATCTGCAAAATATTGTGCAACTGGCCTAGCGTGGTGGTATCCGCCACCAATAATCTGCGCCAGATGGGTGGCTTCGAATCGTCCAGCGTGACTTTGATTTGATAGACTATCCTTGAAGTCATGGATTCTCCTGTAGATCGTATATGACCAAGCGATTTTCGACATTCAGGAACACGAGTTCGCGTCTTTGCCTGGACTCTTAGCTGGTCCGCCACCGCCCTGGCGTAACGCCTCACCTGAGCATCATATCCTTCGCGCTGGATGGTTAGTATTGCTTGCTCTTCCGTACGGATCTCGTCGGTCTTGAAGTCAATGATATACCACCCAGAGTCGGTGCGGTAAAGCAGATCAATCACGCCGCGTTCGTCACCCTGCGGGTACTTCGCCGGCAGAAAGTAGGGAACTTCGTGGTGGCGCTCGGCAGAGTCTAATTCCACAAAAAGGGGGTGGGCGACCAAGCGTTCGAGCAGGTGGCAAGATTCCTGCACAGCAGTGTGGATTTCCGTCGGATCGGTCAGGCCGGCTTCGAGGGCGAAAGGATGCAGGAAATCATCGAGACCCACCGGGTTGAGCCTGTCGGAACCTCGATCGGGAAACCGCCAGCGGCGCAACGCCTCGTGAACAAGTCGTCCCACTACCCAGGCTGGGGTGCGCGGATGGCTTGTCTCGGCAACCACGCGCCAGACGCGCTGCGGCGGGTCGGCTTCACGCAAACGCGTCGTTTCGTCGGTTACAGGTGCCCCTTCCGGAAGGGGATCAAGCAAATCACCCTGCGAGGCAGATACTACTGAAGATGTGAAAACAGGCTGGGAAGAATCAGCGCCGTCTTCTGCCGTGGAAGCGGGGTAAAGCGTCAGGGAGCAGCCCGGCATAATTTCTAATGGAATTGCCTTCGGCTCAGACATATCCCCGGAGATTTTCATCTGATCCAAGCCAATCACCATCCCCAGCCGTTCCAACCAGCCCGCCATGCTGGGAGAACCATCCTTCTTGGTCTTAACCTGCCCGCTGACAAGCAGTTTTTCACTGGAGCGCGTGGCAGCCACATAAAGTAGTCTCCGATCTTCGGCATCTTCGAGCATCTCTTCGAGACGGGCCGAGAACTGCCAGGTCGTGGAGTGAAAGTCGCCATCCTTCAGGTCAGGCAGCGGGCCGTCCGGGGTGAGCCAAACTTTGCCCCCTGCGCTGCGATGTTCATAGCTGGCATCGGCCAGAACAACCAGCGGGAACTCAAGTCCCTTGGCCTTATGAACGGTCATCAACTGGACAGCTCCGCCTGAGCCTGCCAAAGGATCGGCGGGCAACTCGCCCTCGCGCAGGCCAACATCACGCAGGGTCTGAACATACGCGAGAAAATCGTTCAGGTTGACCAGGCGCGAGCGGTGCGCGTCGGCCAGTAGTTTTTCGACATTGCGGATCATGCGGCCGCCACTCGGAACGCTTGAGAGAATAGCAAGGTAATCGGTCAGATCGAGGAAGCGTTTTAGTACAGCAGCTGCTGGTTCGCGCCCGGATAGTTCATGAAGTTCATCGAGGATTGGTAAAGGTTGAATGCTGGATGATTGGTGCTGAATAGAGGCGCGCAGGCTTTCGATGATTTTGCTGGCGCGGGGGGAGGACGGATTGGGGAAACACAAACGATAGATTTCCGTATCAGACAGGGCAAAGGCAGGAGAGCGCAGGAGACCGGCGAGGGCGAGATCGTCATCCGGATCGGCGATGGCAGCCAGGGCGTTCAGCAGGTCGCGGATCTCCGGGCGATCGTAGAAACCACGCCCGGCGACAGTCACGAAGGGAATATCCGCCTGTTGTAGGGCATTTTCATACGCGAAAAAAGCGATGGAAGAGCGGAAGAGCAAGGCCATCTCACCCCAGGCGAATCCTTCGTTTTCGTGCAACTGGAGCAGGCGGCCGACCAGGGATTGTGCGGCAGCGAGGCGTCCCTCTTCGGCGGATGCGCCGAGGCCGAGGTGAAATTCAACGAAAGGGAACTGAACCTTTTCACGCGCGGCGTGGCGATAGGCGGTCAAAGATGTGAAAGGAACAACATAAGGGCGGGCAGGATCATCCTCTTCGCCTAAGATGGGAGCCAGCAACGCATTGAGCGTTCCCAGTAAACCATTGTGGGCGCGGAAGGTCAGGTTGAGATCGAGACATAACCCACCGGCGGAACGGATATCATCCTGCACCTGGCGGAAGACGGTCACATCCGCCTGGCGGAAGCGATAGATGGACTGTTTGCTATCTCCAACGATGAAGAGATTTACGATTGACGCTGGGTGGTTTTCAGCATCGGACGCGGGGGGTATTGCTGATTGTGGATCGAAGCCTGCCAGCGCATAGACAATTTGCCGCTGGCGATCGTTGGTATCCTGGAACTCATCCACCAGCACGGCCCGCAGTTCGGATTGCAGGTGCAGGCGGACTTCTGGATGCCCGACCAGCAATTGTGCAGTCAGGCCTTCGAGATCGTCGAAGTCAAGCGCCTGGCGCTCCTCTTTATGAGTCTGGTATTCAAATAGTACCTGGCTGAATAGACACTGAAGGGCAGGCAGCTGTCCGGCAAGTTGCTCATCCAGGCTGAAGCGAGCCTTTTCGGCCAGGAATTTGAGCTGTTCATCGTAGCGACTGCGTAAATCGGTCATCGCGGCGCGGACAGATTCGATATCGTCCCAGTTATCCTTCTTGCCTTGTATTGAGATGGCTTTGCGCAGCGCGGCGAGGCCGGCAAGAGCCGCGTCCCAGTTTTCGGAGGCGCGGGCTGCCTGAATTTTATCCCATTGGGCGAGAACATCCCGGCGGGCGAATTCGAGTTTATCTTCGGGAACAGGAGAGCCCTGGGAAGCGAGAGCAGCGAGAGCATCTGTCCAGGCAGGAGAATCGAGGTGAGCGACTAGGTAGGAAGCAAGGCGGGATGAAAACTTTTCCTTATCCCCCCACCCTTTTTCTGGTAGGAGAGATGAGCTAATATCCAGGCGGTGGCTCATCAGAATACGGAGTATCTCGCGCAGATCACTTTCTTTGAACGAAGCGAACAAAGCCGCTAAGGAGTCATCGGTGACAGCCCAGGCGAGCGCCGAGTTGATGGCTTGGGCCTGCAGGGCAGCGGCAAGGCCGTCCTCCAGTACTTCAAAGGCGGGATCGAGTCCGGCCTCGGATGGGTAAGCACGCAGGATTTCGGCGCACAGGCTGTGAATGGTGCCAATGCGGGAGGAGTCAAGATCAGAATAGGAAATGAAAAATGCCGAATCGTAATCTCGGGTAAGGTGGGCAATGGCAGCGCGGGTGCGGATGCGCATTTCCCGCGCCGCCTTTTCGGTGAAGGTGATTGCCAGAATCGAGCGCAGGGGGTAGCCCTGTTCCAGCAGGTGGAGATACCGCGCCACCAACGTAAGGGTCTTCCCCGCCCCGGCTCCGGCGGTGACGGCGATACGCGGGTTGGGGTCAGTGGCGGCCTGTTCCTGGCGGCCTTTGAAGTGGTATTGGGAGAGGAGAGACATGGGTTAGTGAAGCAATCAATTACCAGTGCTGCGGGAGCGGTGGCGTCGGCGGAATTCTTGAGCACGAACCCTGGCTGGATCAAAATCATCTGGCGAACCAACCGGCGGTTTTAGCCTGGTGGTTTTCCGGAAAGGCTTGTTATCCACTGCATCTCTGAACATCCGGTAGTGCCGCTTTATCCGGGCCACATAAGCCAGATCGGTCAAAAGCCATCGCACCATCTCCAAAACAGCAGGTGCGATTTCGGATTGTTGGCTGGCCGAATTTAGGTTAAGGCCGGTCATCTCGTTCAAAGCTATGCGGGATGCAGGGCTATCATCTCTGCCATACCATTTTTGATAAAACGTGGCAGTCTCCCATCCAAAGGCGACGACCGCAACACTTTTCTCTTGTTTCCTGGATAGCACGTTAAACATGACCCGCTGGCAGTCACAATTATCATCGTTACAATACAATTCCAACAGGCCATAATCATCGGCTGGCAGGCCAAACTGGTTGCCCGCACGCAACGAAACACTTCGTGTCTCCTTGCGTGCCAATTCGCCAAAACGCTCAAAAAATGGTTCGTAAGACATTTCAATATCCTTTTTTGTAATCCCAGCAGAATCCTACTGCCGGACAGTAGGATGGACACCCTTCGGCGGGCGGCTTCGGCTCGAAGTGACCGGCGCGGATCCCTTTCACATGTTTCCCGATGTGGGCAATAGCAACCGCATAGGTGGCTTCCACCCCGCCCTCGTATTTCTCTAGTTTCAAGCTGCTGGCTTCGGCAGTCTGGATGTGCCAGTAGAATCCGCTCGAAACCTGACCCAGTCCCAGTGCCCGCTGCGCCGCCAGGGCGTAGATCGGAAGTTGCAGGCGCCGGCCTTCCTGAAGTTGTTTTGCCGAAATCGGTGTACTGCCCGATTTGTAGTCGATCACCCGCAGCGAACCATCTGGAGCAGCATCCAGGCGGTCGATATACCCATGCAGGCGCACCTCGCCCGCCTCGGTCTTCAGCACCAGCGATGGCTCGCCCATCCCAAAGCGGGCCTCCTGGCGAAGCGGTGTGTATCCCTGTGACACTTCCGCCAGCGCCCTGATCGTCTCGCGCAGCCGCCGCTCCATTTCCTGTTGCTGCACCCTCCACAACGGCGTCGGGCGAAAACCATATTCCTCAGGCGCACGCGCAAACACTGCCCGCGCTTTCTCGGGTAGTAGCGCCAGGCAGGTGTCCAGGTCGTTCGCCACGCTGTAAACATCCTCTAAAATTTTATGCAACATCGAACCAAACATGCGCGCGTCGTAACCTTCCTCGGGCGGAGTGCGCTGCTCCAGCCCCAATGCATAAGCTACGAAAAACTCGAACGGGCAGGTCCCGTAGCTTTCCAGCCGGCTGGCGCTCCAACCCTGATCCATGCCGAACCGTCTGGCTAGGATTTCGCCCAGCTCCGAGATGTCGCCATTGAACGGTCCGACCGCATAGTGGGTCAGGCGGGACTGCAAAACTTCAGCCCCATGTTGAATATGGATGTTGACTGAACTGTTGAGTTGCGCCAATTCAACTGGTGAGGCCGCCTCGGCCGTGCCCAGCTTATCTTCTGGTCTCACCCGGACCGGGATCTTGCCCCCGTTTAGCCTACGCATCTCATCCCAGAAGGCGGAAGCTTCCCAAGGCTGGCCATCTTCCGCCAGGTAGGGACGCGACAGCAGCAGCCGCTGGCGGGCGCGAGTGACAGCCTGGTAAAAGAGTGAACCTTCATCGCCACGCAGGCGCGACTCCAACAACAATCCGTGTTCGCGTAGCACAGCGCGATCACTTTCTCGGAGCAGGATATCTTCGCGTTCCTGGCGTGGGAACTCTCCCTCCGAAAGGCCCATCAATGCCACTGCTTCAAAGGCTAGTCCACGCCCGTTCAGTACCGAGGCGGCCAGGATTCCGATTAAGGATGGAACCGTATACGTTGCGGCTTCCACCGCGCCGAGCAAATCAATGTAAAAGGTGGAATATGCCAACGGTCCAGTCTGGAGTGTGATTTCTGCCAGCGCCAGGCCGCGCAAAACATCTTTGAAAGCGCTCAGCGCAGCCACATCCCGTTCGGCGGTAGCGGGATTGTTGCGGGCGCAAGCGACGATTTTTATGGTCTCACCCCCGGCCCATCTCCCACTGGGAGATGGGAGATTAGCTGGATTATCTCCCAATAAGTTTTCGATGAAGGCAATACATTGTTTGGCTGTGGCTTCGGCTGGCGGGGTGAGCAAGGCCACGAAAGCTTCGAATTTTTTCGACACCCCATTCTCCTCTCCCACAGGGAGATGAGAATCGCCTTCTTCATCATCCGCAACCAACCGCCTTTTTTCCCACATAATAAAGGCCTCGCGCCATTGTTCCAGGCCTGCGGTCACATGTCCGAGCCGTGAGATTTCATCGAGCGCGGCGGCGTCTACAGGTCTGATTCCCAACCCCGACCAATCAAAGTACGGGCTGCGCCAGGCTTCCAGCACAGCGCGGCGCGGCCAGGCTTCGCGGCCACAGGAAAGCGAGAACAGCGAAAGCAGTGCGGCGATAGCGGGATTTTCGTTCAGCGGTTGTCCGCCCACGAGTCGTAACGGCATCCCAAACTCGGCGGCGGTCTCTTCCAGGAATGGGCGGTAGGGCTCGATATCCCGCGCTAATACAGCCACATCTCCTGGCTTCATTCCGTCACGAACAATGCGGATTTTCAGCCAGCGCAGGGCCGCGCGGGCTTCGATGGCACACGTCTGAGCCTCGATGAATTCGACATCATTCCCGAAGGGGATTTCAGATTTTGGATTTGGGATATCGAGCCCGGAGGGTATTTCTGGTTGACGATTTTCGAACAATGCTGATTCGACATTCGCGATGGAAGATACCAGCATGGATGCTGAATCCATTGCTTCGGGCCGGATACTGAGGCTGGAGACAAGTACGTTCTGTGCGCGTCGGAAGCGGCGGTGGGCAGGACGGTCCGGGTGCTGCAAGTCGCCAGTTAAAGTGATAGAAGTCTCTTTGGCACGCCTTGCCAACAAGGAAAGAACCGCCAGTTGGGTGGGGTTGAATTCGTCGAAGCCGGTGACAGCCAAAAGGCGGCCATCCGTTCCCAGGCCCGGATCCGCCTCCAGAGCGATCACCGCCAGCCAGCCGCGTCCCTCGTTATCGGCCCAGTGTTGGGTCTGCAGCCAATCTTGGTAGGCCGAATAAACCAGGGCGATTTCTTCCAGGCGGGGCCCAATGTCATGTGAAGGGGATGTAAAATCCTCGGGAAAGATGCGGGTACGCTTGAGCTCCTCGATGGTGTTGCGCAGAGCGGCAATAAATCCGGGCTTATTGCGCAGCGTGGCATAGTAACGTATCTCACCGCGTTCACACAGATCGTCCACGAGATGGCGTAACAGGTGGATGCGTAACGGATCGGCTAACAGGGGCATGGGCTGCCCGGCACGGCTCAACAGTTCGGCATAAAGGGTATGAAAGGTGTGAACTTCCACCCCCACTGCGCCTCCGCCAGCCGCCAGCCGCTGGCGGAATCCGCCGGCCTGGATCGTGTTGGGCACGATAACCGTCACCGGTGCAAGCGGTTCATCGGCGTTAACCTGCCGGATTCGCCGGATAAGATATTCGGTCTTGCCGTGCCCGGCCGGGGCAAGCAGCAGGCGAGAGGACATTAAGCGCCTACCTTAACCACCTGTTCCTGGATCAGACTGACCACTTCTTGCACAGCCTCCAAGAGGGCTTGCCCCGTTCGTGCGGATAGGGGAACCGATTCCTCCCCCGCCTCGGGCGGGGCAGTCAAATCGCGCACCTGGGCGAGACGCTGTGATAATTCTCCAGACAGGTGGCCCGGCTCAACCAGTTCAGCTTGCACCAGACGTGGAGATGGCAGGTCGGCGGCGGGATCGCGGTCGGTGTGCAGGGCCAGGAAGGAGGTTAATGCCCAGCCAAGGGCTTCGCGCAGGGGGCGGGTCATCTCTTCGGGGAAGCCGCCTTTGACCAGCACATCGGCCAGAGCCAGACGCTTTTCAGCAAAGGCCAGGCCTTCATTGGCTCGTTTGCGACGGGCGGCTGCCAATCCTGTATCTGCTGACGCCGCCGCTGGCAAGGAAGCAATATGGTGATAGGCCACTTCGTCAGGGTTAGGCGCGGCGGTCAGGGATGGCAGGAAGGCTGTCAACGCACGAAAACCTTCGGCATCCATCAGGTGCATTTGCGGCGCGTTCGTAACGTAATGCTCGGCCAGGCAACTCTCAACCAGTGGACGCACTTCGGTCGGCGCGCCGGACACAACTACGATAATCCCATTGTCGCTCGAGCCCGGCATGGGCGGGGCCTTGCGGACGAGCAGCACGCGTCCATGCAGACGATCCAGCAGGAGCGCAGTGAAGCCTTTCAGCGTGGGCGGTGCCACAGGAACCGTCTCAGGCTGGGTCTCAGCTTCGGAAACAGGAATAGGTTCCAGGTCAAGTTCGACCGCCACCGGTTTCTCCAGCAGGTCGCCCAGTTTTTGCAGCAGGCTCTGTCCCATGTCCGCAAACTTGATTGCGCTCGGCATTTCCTCCGTTCCAAAAATGCTGGCGAACACATTTCGCTTGGCAGCCAGTGTATCCAGCATGCGTTCTTCGATGGTGTCCTTGGCAACCAAGTTGATGACTTGCACTGATGATGGCTGGCCGAGCCGGTGGGCGCGAGCGATGCGCTGCTCGAGTACGGCGGGATTCCAGGGCAGGTCGAGGTTGATGACCAGGCTGGCGGCTTGCAGGTTGAGACCCACCCCGCCGGCATCGGTGGAGAGGAAGATGCGACAGTCGGGATCATCGAAGAATTTCTGGATGAGATCTCCGCGCTTGCTGGAAGGTACATCACCGGTCAGCTTGGCGTAGCCCAGGCCGACGCGTTGGATGACCGGTTCGGTCAGTGCCAGCATGTTGGCCCACTGGCTGAAAACTATGGCTTTATGACCGTTGCTGGCGATATCTTCGTCCAGGATTTCTGCCAGTTCAACCAGTTTGGGGCCGGTTTTTTCACTTTCCAGGAGAGGGATTTCCTTATCATGCAGCGCCAGGGCATTGCAGATCAGACGCATTTTGATGAGGCACATCAGCAAAATATCACGTTCTTTGGGAGTAAGCGGGCGGCGGCGGGCAATAGAAAGCAGCTTGGCAAGATGTTCTTTGAATTCGTTATAGGCCTTCCATTGCGGATCGGTCATTTCAACAAAGTAGGTGTTATCGGTGCGCGCCGGCAGATCCTTAAGCACTTCGGCGCGCGTACGGCGCATTAAATACGGAGCGATCAACACCCGTAACTGGTCTAAGTTTTTGTAGCCCAGCACCTTGTAGGTTCCGTTGTCGCGTTTTTCCAACTCATAGAAGCGATCGTTGAAATACCATAGCGGACCGAGGATGCGCGGATCGAGGAACTGGAAAATGCTGTACAGTTCGTCAATGCGGTTCTCAAGCGGAGTGCCGGTCAACACAAATGCGTAACGGCTTGGTAACGCCTTAACCATCTGGGCGGTCTTGGCGCGCCAGTTCTTGATACGCTGGGCTTCATCGAGGATGATTAGATCAGGTTGCAGTTTGAGCAACTCATCGAAATCATGACGGACGAGTTCGTAGTTGATGATTTTGAAGAAGCCGGGGGCCTGGTAGATGTGACGGCGATTAATCTGGCCGCCTTCGACAACGGTGACCGGCAGGGATGTGAAGCGGCGGATCTCGCGCGCCCACTGGTGTTTTAGCGAGGCCGGGCAGATGATCAACACCTGCTGGATATCGCGCATTTCCTTCAGCAGAGCCGCTGCTGCAATGGCCTGGACCGTTTTGCCGAGCCCCATGTCATCGGCCAGCATGGCGCGACGTCCAAAGGCCAGATGCATGGCGCCCAGTTCCTGGTAAGGATAGAGTTTGGTGGAGAGCACATCGAAGGTGCGGCGTCCGCTCCTGACTTGGTCAAGGAACCATTCCTTTTGCTGCTGGACTTCGGCGCGATCCTCCAGCAGGGCCAGGTATTCACGTACTGCCTGGGCAATAACCACCAGACAGCGTTCGCGCGCCGGCAGGTTCTCGGCTGCAGCCAGCAAAGGTGGAATGTTTTGCAAAGGCGCACCTATCAACACCCCGGATGCATCGAAATAAAGTTCAAGCAGTTTTTTCACTGCAGCATTTTCAGGCAAGGGCAGAACCACGCGCACAGTCACTTCCATGCCGTAATGAAGGTAAATTTGCGTGCCACGCGGCCGTGAGAGAGCCATTTTTTCGAGCTTACCGCCGTGCTCGGCCCGGAGATGGATGAGTACGCCCTCGATATGCTTGCATGTGCCGATCAGGTTGGCTTTGTAATCTGGGCAGGTGCAGGAATTTTGAAACTCATCCAGCGAGCGGATCTCCACCAGGTAGGCACGTCCGCTGACCGATTTGACCTCGAACTGGCTGAAGACGGGATGACTGCCCTTATTGGCTATCTTGAGAATCTCCGCCCGCGCCCGCTCGCGACGGCGTTCGATTTGTTCCTGAATATCTGTTGGCATGGGAGCACTCCTTACATAAGGAACTGGATAAAAGGATTATACAATGTTCCAGGCAAATTTGTCTGCGGGTCCGAGCCTGGTCAGGATACGATTCTCCAACTTGACCATGTTAGATTCTTTGCCGCGCAAGTTACAAAAGAAAACTATTCTGGCTGAAATGATCCATAACGATTATTTGGTATTAAAATTTATTTCTATTGCATTAAATTATCATATATGATAATATATTGCAATGGATTTCGAACACTTACTCAACCTGGTGGGGGACCTTCCCGTCTTTGAAAGCGCATTGCTTCTGGCCGGGAACATCAGCCCGCAAAGTGTACGCCTGCAACTTTCCCGCTGGTTCAAGAGCGGGCGAGTATACCAACTGCGCCGTGGGCTGTATGCAATCGCCCCGCCCTATCAAAAAGTAAAACCCCATCCCTTTGTAATTGCCAACCTCATGAAACCGGCTTCATATGTCAGTCTCCAATCGGCGCTGGCTTTTCATGGGCTGATCCCGGATACTGTGTACGTTACACTGAGCATCACCACGAGCCGCCCGGAACGCTGGGAGACACCACTGGGAGATTTTGAATTCCGACATATTAAGCGCGAACTGCTGCACGGCTATCGCATGATGGAACTGCAAAGTTTGAAACCTGCCCAGCAGGCTCTGGTTGCCATGCCCGAGAAAGCCCTGCTCGATCTTGTCTATTTGCAGCCTGGCGGCGATGAGCCCAATTACCTGACTGAATTGCGCCTTCAGAACCTGGACAGGTTGGATATGGAGGAACTCTACCGACAGGCTGAGCTCTTCAATTCCCCGAAACTGCTTCGGGCCGCTGATGTTGTTGCCCACCTGACACAAAACGAAGCCCAGGAGTATGAGCCGCTATGAAAGATCACCTGATTGAATTAGTCCGGCAATTGCCCACGCCCTTGGATGGTCGCAACCTGGCACGCGAGTACTTGCAGGCTCGCATCCTGGTCGCTTTGCAGCGTGCCGGGGCAATGATTCCACTCGCTTTTCACGGAGGCACAGCCCTGCGCTTCTTGTATGCACACGGGCGCTATTCCGAAGACCTTGATTTTGCGTTGGAAGGCAACCGGCAGAGGTACGATTTTCGCAGCTATCTGCAGGCTATTCGGGCGGAATTGATGCCGGAAGGGTACGCTGTTGAGTTGAATATCAATGATCGTAAGACAGTTCACAGCGCTTTCGTTCGCTTTCCCGGTTTGTTGTACGATCTCGGATTGTCCGCACAGCGCGGCGAAACACTAGCGGTCAAACTCGAAGTGGATACAAACCCACCGGCCGGAGCAGGACTGGCTACCACCGTGGTGCGCCATTTTTTCATGCTTCAACTTCAGCATCATGACAAGGCTTCGCTGCTTTCTGGCAAGCTGCACGCCATCTTGCAGCGCTCCTACACCAAGGGCCGCGATATTTACGATCTGCTCTGGTATCTGAGCGACCCGGCCTGGCCGCCACCGAACTTGGTGCTGCTCAACCATGCCCTGGCGCAAACCAACTGGCGGGGAGAGAAATTAACGGAAGCCAACTGGAGAAAACTGGTTGGCGACCGTTTTCAGACGTTAGATTGGAGCAATATTCTGGCTGATGTGAGTCCCTTTATTGAACCAGGTTTCGATTTGAATCTACTCACTCTGGCAAACCTTGAGCAAACATTGAGATCGAAAAAATAAGTCAGGCCACTTTATCCAAATACAACCGGGCAGAGAGCAGCACTCCGACTTGTGTGCGCTATTTATCATTACACCGCCTTGCTTGGGCCAAAGTTCCTGGGGCTGGTGCCCTACTTGATCCCGGCGGCCTGGTTCATGATGAACTATCCATCCTTCGTCATTGCCGAACGGCTGATTCCATCCATTGGATGCGTTGGCAGCTAATTTTGGACATGGTGGCTGTAGGCGGGCTGGTGATGACCGCTTGGGATCTGATCATGGACCCGATCAAGATGGCGGGCGGCAACTGGGTCTGGGTTGTCAAAGGTGCCTACTTCGGCATTCCCTTGCAGAACTACTGGGGCTGGTAGCTGACTATCTTAACCACCTTTGCCTTGAACCTGTGGCTTTCCGGCAAGACCATAAAACCTGCCCCAACCGGCTTTGACCGCCTGGCGCTGGCGAGTTACCCGGTCGCTGTACTTGGGATTGTGGCTGCCGCACCGTTCACCGGCGCAGGCGGGCTGGCCTTGATCGGTTTTTTTCCCATGCTGCCCCGGGTGGTGGCAGGTTGGTTGCAAATAATGTGCCGCGCTGATTCGCGTGCGATTTTCCCGGATATAGGGTAGAGAAAGCCTGTTTACATCTTCAAACTCTCCAGAGCTTGCTCCAGGTCCGCTTGGATATCCATCGGGTCTTCGATCCCGGCCGAAAGGCGCAGGAGGCCCTCGCTGATACCGACCTTCTCCCGTTCCGCCGCTGACAGAGTTCGGTGCGAGGAAGTGGCCGGGTGCAATACGAGCGTGTAGATGTCACCCAGGGATGTGGCGGGCAGGCACAGTTGCAAGGCTTCCATGAAGTGGAATACCTCTGATTTTCCAGCATTTCTTATCTCAAATGAGAAAACCCCGCCCATTCCCTGGCCGTTGAATAGGCGTTGGGCCAGCTTATGTTGCGGGTGGGTTGGCAGGCCGGGATAATTAACGCGTGCAATCTCCGGCTGCTCGGCCAGCCACTCGGCTAAATGCTGGGCATTGCTGCATTGTTGGCGGACGCGTAGCGGCAAGGTTTTCAATCCGCGTAATGCCAGCCAGGCTTCGAAAGGACCGAGTGTGCTGCCTACCAGCTTGTTGGTCTCGAACATGCGCGCCCGGTTGGCCGCCGATGTGATTACGATGCCAGCCAGCACATCCCCATGCCCTGACAGGTATTTGGTCGCGCTGTGGATTACATAATCTGCTCCATACTGAAGTGGACGGAACAGACACGGCGTGGCAAAGGTATTATCCACCAGCAGTTGGGCTCCGTAGCGATGGGCCAGCCCTGCCAAAGCTGGAATATCGGCCACTTTTAGCAACGGGTTCGAAATCGTCTCCACCATTAATGCGGATGGTTTGGATTCCTTGAGAGCGGCTTCAACCGTGGCCAAATCGTTCACATCCACCATTTTTGTACTCACGCCCATGCCTGAAAAGAAGCGTGTCAGCAGACTGTATGTGGCGCCATAGACATCGAAGGAAGAAACCACGTTCGTCCCGGCTTGCACGCCTGCTGCCAGCAGCGCCGCATGTACCGCTGCCATGCCTGAAGAGAAGGCCAGGGCTGCTTCACCCTCTTCCAGGTTGGCCACCGCCGTCTCGAAGACCGCCACCGTCGGGCTGGTGTAGCGGGAATAGATGAAGCCGGGCTGCGTATTGCCAAAAACCGCATCCAGGTCATCCATGCTTTCGTACGTGTAACTCACGCTTGGCACGATTGGGCTGGTAACAGGGCTGGAGTTCCCGAGGGTTGTCCTCTCGCCAGCGTGGACTGCCCGGGTGGAGAATGCTTTATTTTGAAGGTTGGTCATATGGGCTCCTGTCAGTGGAGAATTTGTGAATTAAACCTCATTATAGTTACTGTTTTATGGACAATCATAGACAATTCCAATTGACCAGTTTTTGTACGGGTTGGACCTGTACCGGGCGAACTACAACGCCCTTCTGGATCCCACGGGCGAAAGCCGATGGGAGTCCTTTGCGTAGGATGTTGAAAGAGCCATTGATGTCGGCGTGGATCGGTAAACCCTGGGCTGAGACAAATTCGCCGCGTTTGACCCGTCACCGCAATACCGGGCATGCTTGCGGATGGGCTCCATGTCCAGGAAGGAGCATTTGGAAGTATACCCTTCTTCCTGGACGATGACATTGATTCCGGCCAGTTGGGCCTTGTAGGTCAGCATGTGGATGAAGGTCGAATGGGGAATGGCAACGAAGTTCTGGTTGTTGACGGAGCCGATCTGCACATTTTGTTTCCAGCCCTGGTTGTGTCCGATGACCAAGGTACCGAGCCGCTCGGACACCATCCAGTCCAAAATATACCGGCTGGCCCAATGCAAATAATGTTTGATCTTGCGGTTGCGTTTGTTGGTCAGAGCCGTGAGATGGTGGGAGGTGTGCTGTCCCCTGGGCAGGAGAGCCTGCAGGTCGGCCTTCAGTTTGTTGAAGTAGGCGTTGACACTCTTAAGGGGTCTGCCGTTAACCAGAAAGGGGGTGATGCCCACTTTGTTTGAGGTTACAGCCGCAAGGATGTCAATGCCCAGGTCGAGACTGGCCGCCCAGGCAGGGTTGAGATTATTCTGTGTGGGGGAGAGGGGGATAACGGTATAGATCAATTCGATGACATAGTGGGATGCATGCGGAACGATTCGAACTTGCTTGACCTCCTTGTGTTTCGTTTGGATGACAATATCCAATAGCGATGGACAGATCCGACCTTCCTTCAGAGCCGGCTGGCTGATCGCCTGGCGAGTGTAGACCAGCAGATTGCGCCCGTCTGCTTTGGGCTTGTAATGCGGCAGTTTCGGCCGGCCGGTAAATTCATCCGGGCATTGCTGGTAGGCAGAATGCGCCTTCCAGAAGTTATCCCAGGCACTGCAGACCTGCCGCACGACCCATTGGGCCACCTTGGCGGGTAGCGCCCGGAACTCGGGCGTGCCTTTCAGCATGTGAGCCAATTTTGCATAGGTGGGAACAGTCTCATGCTTGAAGAAACTCTGACGGAGAATGTAAAGAGCAGCATTATAGAGATTCTTGGATGCAAAACAGGCCGGATCGATCACGGCGAAACGCGGGTCCTGTCGATCCATGATGTGCTCCACCAGTTGTATGGCTCATTAATAGCACTAATGTTCTTGTTTGTAAATCTTTGTACAAAAAGTGAAAGATCGTATTCGATACGATGTACCGCAGAAGAACCCGTTTGCTTCGCGTAGCACTACCGAAGGGGGCAAGAAACGGGTTCTTCCTGATTTCAGCCAACTTACAGTAGAATCAACGTCTAATGACTTCCTACCGGTATCCAAACGAATATGTCATCCTGACAATCACGTTGCTGCTGGTCTTTGGCGTGATCGCCGTTACGGCCGTGGCTACCCTGTGCGGCAGCGTCCTATTCGTGCTGGTCATGCTGGCCATTTCCATCCTGCTTAACCGCTCCCACCACAATGAATTGATCCAAAGGGCCTACCCGGTCACGCCCCAGACCGAACCGGTCCTGTCCAACCTGATCGGCGACTGCGCCGCCCGTCTGCAATCCGGACCTGTTCGCACTTTTGTTGCACCCGGCAACATATTGAACGCCTACACCTTTGGGTTGGTGGAGCCTCAAGTGGTGGTTGTCTATGCCGGCCTGTTCGGCATGATGGATGCGGACGAGTTGCGCTTCATCATCGGGCACGAGCTGGGGCACGTGCGCCTGGGTCACACCTGGCTGAATTCGCTCGTGGGCGGCATGGCCGGCATCCCAAGCCCTTACCTGGCTGCGGTGGTGTTGTACTTCGCCTTCCGCTGGTGGAATCGTGCCTGCGAATACTCGGCTGACCGGGCCGGCTTGTTGGCCTGCGGAAAGCCGGAAAAAGCTGCCTCCGCACTGATCAAATTATCCGGCGGTTCCGCTGCGCTGCACTCTGTACAGGGTTGGCAGCAGGCCCTGCATCAGATTGAAGCCGAGAATGATCATTTGGAAAATAACCTGCGAGAAATGCTTTCCACTCACCCTATGACCGTCCGGCGCCTGGATGCGTTACGTCAGTATGCCGCCTCGCAAGAGTATCGTCGTCTCCAGATGCAAATTAACCAGGTGCATCCAATCTGATCAGGGTAACAAACCAACCATGACAATCAGCCTGCCTATCATCCAGACGCCCATCCCTTTGGATTTTATCGATTTGAGCGTTGGCGAACCGTCGCTCGCCTCCTTGCCTGTGGGTCTTCTCCATCAGGCGGCTGAAATGTGCTTCGATCAAAATGATCCGTCCTTCCTGCAATATGGATTGGAACTGGGCAATGGCTATTTCAGGCAGGCCCTGGCGGATTTCTTAAGCCAGGGCTGCCGCCTTCCCACGGATCCTGCCACGTTGCTCGTGACAAACGGTTCCTCCATGGGACTTCATCTCGTTTGCAGTTTATTTACCAGTCCGGGCGATGTGGTCTTTGTCGAAGAGCCCACCTATTTCCTTGCGCTGCGTATCCTGGCCGACCATGACTTGCAGATAATTCCCATCCAAACCGACCGGGATGGGTTGGTGGTCGACTGCATCGAAGAAAAAATTAAGACTTACCACCCCAAATTTGTTTATGTCATTCCTGCCTTCCAAAACCCTACTGGCCGAACCCTTTCCCCGCAGCGCCGGGCGAAGCTGATAAGCCTCAGCCGCAAACATGATTTTATCGTCGTCGCTGACGAGATCTATCAGTTTTTGAATTATCGTTGCAAGTCCCCTGAACCATTCGGCGGGTCAATTGACGAAGGCCCGATCATCTCGCTTAATTCATTCTCGAAAATCCTGGCTCCTGGCTTGCGGCTGGGCTGGCTCCAATCCAATCCCGTCACGCTCCAGCGCTTTGTTACCTCCGGGCTCTTGGATAGTGGCGGTGGGCTCAATCCTTTTACCTCCGCGCTGGTACGCTTCGTGATCGAGAGCGGCGGGTTAGCAGCCAATATCGATAGATTAAAGGCCGAATACGGGTCGCGCCTCCTGGATATGGATGTAAGCTTGCGAAGGCACCTTCCATCGGCTGAATATGTTCCTCCCCAGGGCGGATATTTCTTCTGGCTGCGCTTCCCTGGCGTTGACACCCTTGCATGGCAAAAAAAGGCCCGCTCCTTCAAGGTCGGTTTCAGTCCAGGGCCGCGCTTTTCCTGCCAGCCGGGCTTGCTGGATTTTATTCGCTTGAGTTTTGTCCATTATTCTTCCGCGGAAATAGAAGAAGGCCTCATTCGCCTGAAAGAATCTCTGGCTGAATTTAGATCTGGCACCTGAGGCTGTATTAAGGCTTTAGCCAATCCGCCCAAATGCTCTAGCAGGGTTGTGTCTTCCCAAAAACAAGAAAATTTGCTCAAAAGACACCCTTTCCCGCGGAACAATTCTTGGAGGCAAGTCGCATAACCGATTTTAAGGGGATGCCACCTGCACGAAAACCCCAAGATCCATCAAATTCTGCAGTTAAATCTTTTTTCCTTCTTCCTTTTTATTAATTATTCGTAACTCTCCCCTTTCCTCACGAATTGATCCACATTGTTTTCAACCAAGGATCGCGCAAACCCACTAAAATCGGGGTCCTACCCGGGCTGCATCTAATCACTAACTGCCAATTGCTCATCTTCTTGGCCTATGGCGGGTTGGCAGCAAATGCCTTAAAATGTAGCTGCCCACTCGCAGAGGAGAATCCGTGTTCACCAAAATCCTAGTTAATTGCTTTCTTTCGTTGTTGGCTTTGCTGGTCGCCTCCTTTGCCCTATGGCGTGCCCGAAAGAACAAACGCATCTGGTATATTATTGCCACCGTCGCAGCAGTTATCTCCGGGTTTGCCTTCTGGCTCTCCTGGCCGAATGGCTTGATCCTGCTGATTGGGGCCGGACTGTTGATTGGACTGGGGGAATTTTTCAGAAAAAAAGTAGCGGCTTGATTGGCTGTATCTACTTTGCCACAGTAAAATTAGCATCGACCTCAGTCGTATTACCGGCCTGGTCTGTCGCCACAACCTTTAAGATGTGTCCCCCGCTTTTGGCAGACCAGATTACGCCAAAGGGTGCCACGCTCGATTTTCCCACCATAATGGCATCAATGTAAAAATCTACTTCAGTTAAGAACGGGTCGCTGGCCTGGGCTTGCAGCGCCACCTGTGGTTCCTGCGTGGCACTGATGGTTTGCCCGGCCTGTGGATAGGTGATGGCCACCTGGGGTGGGGTGTTATCCAGTGTCACCTGCACCACGGCCTGGTCGATGTGCTGGTTGCTGCGTACCACCATCAGACGCAGGGAATACAGCCCGTTCAAGCCTGTCGTATTCCACTCGCCCAGCAAACCATTCGTTACTTGCGTATGGCTGTCTGTGCCGATCTGCACCCATCCGCTTGGGTAAAGTCCCTGGCCGTACTCCAGCCGGTACCAGACGAAGTTCGCGCCGGTCGCGCTGCCGCGAATTTCGAGCTTGGCACGCTCGTCTGTAAACATCGCCGGCGAACTGATGTGCACCTCCGGCTGCACGGCTGGCTCCTGGAATGTATCATATGCCGTTGGGGGGCTGGTGATTCCGGCAGTCTTGGCCCAGGCCAACGCCTCCGGCGGTACTATCATATAATTCCGCTTCTCGACCAGTTCCGGCGGGGTAAAGACAGTTGCCAGCAGCCCGGTCTCCGTGTTTATCTCGAAAGTTTGAAAGAGAGTATCGCTCTGAACCGGCTGGCGGCCATCCAAAAAGATTTCATTGACCACGTTCGGGCAGGCCTGGGTGGGCAGCAGGCCGGATGGATCGCATACCGAGGCGGTTACGATGCCGGAGGGCATATCCCAGCTAGATGATGGCAGGTCGCGCACGGCATACTGCATCAGGGCATGCCACAAATCCGCCGAAAGCAGTGGTTGCATGGGCGCGGAGGCTGTGCTGGTGTTTTGTTCGGACCCCGTTCCCATCCAGACAACCGCCACGCGCTCAGGTGTGTACCCCACAGCCCACGCGCCTGACTGGTCCAGGCTGGTCGATAGCTTTGCCCCGGCCGGCTGTCCGATCTCGAGCGGGTTGGGGTGCCCGAGCGACGGCCAGCGGGCGGTTTCGTCGCTCAATACCTGGTTCATGATGTAATCAAGTTGTGGGCTGAGCAGCAGGCGTGTTTGTGCAGCCGTCCAGTTGGCCCAGATGGAGTGGTCCACACCGCTTACTTCCAGCACCGCCGAGGGACGTAGGCTGCTGTTGCCGATCGCCTGCCCCGCCAGCGTACCATTATTTGCCAGGGCGCCATACGCCTCCGCCAGGCTGAGCGGGGATATATTGAAATCATCCTGCAGAAGCCGGACGCCGGACGGGAAATCCACGCCGAAGGGCGCCGCGATGCTTAGCACACTTTGTTGCCCCATTTGCTCGAGCAGATTCGCGGCTGGCGGGAGATAATCATTCGCCAGGGCCGTCCGCAACCGAACCGGGCCGTGATATTCCTGTCCAAGGGCCGGGGTATTGCCGGGGATATCCCAGCTCAGCGAGGCCGGGTTGAGACCGCGCGAGAAACCGGTAAGGTAGATGAAGGGGGTGATGGAGGTTCCGGCGGGGTGAGTTGCCAGGGCCGCAGCTTGCACCCCTGCCTGCAGATCTCCCACTGCCGCCAGCACTTGCCCGGTCTGCGGGTCGAGCACAACGATACTGGCCGAAGCATGCGGCAGGCTCTCGCCGGATGGGAGTGCCGGCAGCAGGGCTGCCGCCGGACAGGCTGACCCATCTGCAGCGCTCACTTCCGCATTGGAGCCTGCCAGGCGGCCGAGTTGCGTCTGGGCGGCGCAGATGGCTTGCAATTGCAGGTCATAATCCAGGCTGGTGGTAATGGTCAACCCACCCCGTTCCACCCGGCCCGCGCCGAATTGCTGGTCCAGTTGGGAAAGCACCAGGTTGACGAACGCCGGGGCAATGCTACCATTCCCTTCTTTTCCTCCTTCTACTGGTATTTGATCTCGGGTGGATGGAGGGTTCCGCACCGCCTGTGCTGCATCTGCGGGTGTAATCAAGCCCTGGTTCAGCATGTCCCGCAGCACTTGCAAGCGGTTTTGTTCAGCCTGTTGGGGTGCGTCGATGGGATTGATGGCGGGTTGCTGGCTGATGGCAGCCAGGAGCGCCGCTTCGCCCAGGTTGATCTGGGTAACAGACTTACCCAGGTAGAGCTGCGCGGCTGCTTCGGCGCCGTAGGCGTAATGACCGTAGTCGGCGCTGTTCAGGTACCATTCCAGTACCTGAAGCCGTCCATAGCGGGCGGTCACCTGCCCGGCCAGGATGCGCTCATGGATGCCGCGTAGCGGCGACGCTGCCTGATCTCCCAGTAGTAAATTGGATACCAACTGCTGTGCCAGGGTGGGATGCGTTTGGGAAGCCTGCCAGCCACTGACCACGTATCCGGGCGATGACCAGAAATTCGGTTGGGCCAGGGCCACGGTGGCATCGACCAAAGTTTGTGGAATTTCGCTGAAAAGGGCGTAAATGCGTGTGCCATCACCGGGGGCCAGTACTGCCAGCAGGTTCTGGCCGGTGCGGTCGTACAGGCGCGTCGGCTGGAGCAGTTGGCCGTTATCGGGATTGAGCAGGACGGATAGTTCTTCGATTGGCGGGAGGCTGCTGGTCAGCCCGGCATATGCCAGGACAGCCGCCAGAACCGCCAGCACCAGCGCCGCGCTGAAGACAAAACCGAACCCGAAAGCCACCCGCTGGGAGCGTTGTTGTGTACTGCTGCGAATCTGGCTGCGACGATGGCGGCGCTGGCGGATGATGGTTAGGATCGACATGAAAACCAGTAGTAGAGGTGGGTTTAGCCTGCCTGGTTGCCGAACATGGCATTCAACCAGCCCGCCAATCCATGCTCAGGGATTTCGCTCTGAACGGAACCGGTCCGTCCGTTGATGAGTACACGGCTGCTCCGGTCGTGTATTTTAATATCCGTCACCCACACCGGCACAAGCACGAGCTTGAACCCGCTTACCATGATGCCAGCACTGGAATAGTTCAAGTTCTGGATTTGGCCAAATTCCTGGTGGACCATTTCGCGCATGTGCTCCACGGCGATCTGGCGGGCATCCAGCGAGGCATCTGCCATGGGCAGGTCGTAAACATCCGCCATCCAGCCAGCCAGGAAGCGTGCATCATAGGCCGTCGCCTGGGAAAGATCGAATTCTGGCAGCGCTTTTACCATCAGGTCGGCTAACTTTTTCGATCCGAGGATGCGCACATCGTTGAAATTTATTTCCTTTTGGCCGGAAATGGGTACCTCTTGCTTGTTACGGTAAACCATGCCGTTCCATGGAATGGAACCAATGATGTCGAATGTCCAGGCTGGCAGATACAGACCACGTGGTGCCTGTACCTGTTCCTGCGGCGTGATCTTCATGTTTTCCACCCAATGGACAAGCTGCCAGGCGGCCTGTTTCTGGTCGAAGGCCATGGGCAGGATCGAGTCGGGCTCAATCATCTGCTGTTTCCCGTCCTGCGCAACGACGTGCACTGAACCGCAGTAGGCGCAGGTGGCAGAGATCTCATCGGGTGCCAGGATAAAAGTAGCCCCGCAACCCTGGCACTTGAAGGTTTGCACTGCCACCGGGCTGCGTTGTCCCGATCCATTTGCCATGGCAACGATAAAATCCTGTTCCCCGCTGCCTGTCGTGGTGGACAGGCGTTGGGTCCGGTTGCAGTATTCACAGATAAGCGATGTTCCATCTGGAGCATAGACCATCCGCCCGCCGCATTTCGGGCAGGTAAAACGATCCACCTGCACCGTTACCGTCCCGGCGACCGGGGCAGGCATCCTGTCCGGGTCAACGATGGCGGATGCATTGAGCTTGCCATCCATGACCGCCAGGTCGCGCCGGGCTTCGGCATACGTCATGTCAATTGATAGGGTCTCTTCGAGATACTTACGTTTCTGGACCGGATCACCCGTCAGCAAACTAAGGTAATAATTTGCCTGCGCCCGCGTTTGCATGTCATCGGCGTTTTCAAGGGCGCGTTCGATGTAATTACGTGCGGTATCGAATTCCTTTACCTTGTAATGGAAAATACCTTCCTTCAGGAGATCGTTATCATATTCACTGGACATCGGTCATTTTTTCCTTACGATTGCATCCGTCATGCGCACCACCCGCTGTATGGGTTCCACGTCATGCACCCGCACAATGTCGGCTCCGCGGGCGATGCCAATTGCCACGCAGGCAGCCGTTCCCTCCAAACGTTGGTCGGGTGGCAGGTTAAGGGTGTAACCGATAAAGGATTTGCGCGAAGGCCCGAGCAAGACCGGAAAACCCAGGGCCCGGATCTCATCCAGGCAGTTGATCAGCTCCAGGTTTTGTGCGACTGTTTTACCAAAACCAATCCCGGGGTCCAGGATGATGTGTTCATCCGGGATTCCCGCTGAACGGGCTATATCCACCGACTCCAACAACTCGCCTTTGACGTCTGGCAATAAATCCTGGTATTCTGCACCTATGTAGGCATTGCCGAGCCGTTCCCGCACCTCCACGCTGGCGGGTTTTGACCGGTTGTGCATCAGCACAGCCGCAGCCTGGTAGCGGGCGATCACCCTGGCCAGGCCAGGATCTGCGCGCAAGCCCCAGACATCATTGATAATGGATGCCCCGGCCTTGAGGGCCTCTTCGGCTACAACGGCCTTATAGGTATCAATCGAGACTAACGCATCCGGAAATTCGGTCAGGATGGCGCGCAGGCTTGGAAGAACCCGCTGCAGCTCTTCGTCAGCATCCACTGGCTGGGAGCCGGGACGGGTGGATTCTCCGCCGATATCCAGGATGTCTGCACCCGCCTCGATAAAACGGCGGGCTTCCCGTACCCCGGGCTTCTGTCCCTCGGGCAGGCGGTCAGTTGATGCGGGAACCAGCAACCCGTCTCCCGAAAAACTATCCGGGGTAAAGTTCAAAATTCCCATCACATAGGTTCGCTGGCCCCAGCTCAGGGAATGGCTACCGATCGTCAATGAATGCATGCGTGAACCTGTTGGGCTGCTCTCACGCCCACCCCAACGGAAAAATCAAGCCATCTGGTCGAGCGGCCGGCTGAGCCAGACTTCAGCCGCCTCGATATCCGAGAATATCTTGATGGCTGCGGAAGTCTCGGGGAAGGATTGGTAATATAACTCCTTCACGGCGTTGGCTACTTTCTCGCTTGCTACCACCACGGCCACCCGGATGTTGCGCGCGGCCGGGTCGCTATTGACCTCGATGGCAACATTAACCGCCTTTGCAGGGATCTCTTTCACCTGTCGCAGGTCGTACAGATTGCGGGTCAGCCGGTCTGAGCCAAGCAAATGCTCCAGGGCAAAATCGTGCCAATGCTGGATCGTGGCATTTGAGAGGTCTGTGACGGTTACTAGCATGCCGCCATCCGGTCGGCGAACGACGGAATAGCCAATTCCGGGTTCGGGCTTCCAATAAAGGGGCTTAGGTTCAGTCATGGGGTCTCCTGTCTGAATGATTATACTGCTTCCGGTAGCCGCCTGGCCATCCTCAGCACGTAAAGCGCATCCGCTGTCACGAATGGGTTCATGCTTTTCTGGCTCGTTCCGCCCCAACTGACCGGCGAATACCCGCTCAATTGTGGGCGATTCGTGCGGGCATAAGTTTCCTCTGCCGGGAAACCCCCATCCGGCAGGCGCTTGGATTCAAGCAGGCTGAGCGCGGCGGCGCAGCGCGGGTCGCCGATCAATCCGGCTTCAGCCATCACCTTCAGGCCGAAAAGTATGTCATAATGCCAGTAGAGCGGGTAATGCAGCCGGATAAAGCGCTGGTTGATTACCTGGCCATCCCTGCGGCGCTTGAATAACTGGCGCGTCAGAAAAACCTCGGCAGCCTGTTCGGCAGCCACTCTGGCCTTCGTTTCCCCCGATACTTTGGCATACAGCGCCAGGGCCCGTAAAGGAATCAGCGTCTCCATAAACGAAGATGTATCCGCTTCGGGAAGCTTGTCGCAATTCCAGCCGCCATCCGGCCATTGCCACTTCAAAAGACGGTTGACCAGCTCCTCGGTCCGGTTATCTGCGAATCCCAGCCGTAATGAGCACCAGATCGCGTAGCCCTCCTGCGAGGCGCAGCGCCGGACGCGTCCATCGATCACCCGCAGGTGTTTGGTTTCATGTTCCCTGTTCATCCACTCATTAAACGTGTCTTCCATCAAAGGTTGCAAGGTTTCATTTTTTGTCGGATAACCCAGGTCGCCCAGAATGGACAGGACCCAATGCGCTCCATCCCATTTTTTATACGCGCTGCGGCTGCGGTCACAGGTGGCAATTAAAGCTTTCACCAGGGGGGCTTCCCGGACTTCTTCCCGGGCGCTGCCAGCCTCGGGCGAACCATCCTCTCTTCCAAGGATGTTGACAGCCAGTTTCCAGGCCAGGGCAGGTTCAGAACGAAGCGGTTCGATCGGTTTATCCATATCGTTTCACTCCGGTTGTATCCATTTCTGCCAGCAATTGACGGATGGTTTTTCCAAGCAATGGATGGATTTGCTCCGGCATCAGGTCCGCCAATGGAACGAGCACAAAGGCGCGCTCATGCAAGCGTGGATGCGGCAGGGTCAGTTCAGGGCTTTCGAAGATAAGATTATCGTAGAAAAGGATATCGATATCAATTTTTCGCGGTCCATAATGGATGGATGGGACACGCCCCAGTTGGGTTTCCAGTTCTTTCAGGTTTTTGAGAAGTTCCTGCGGTTTTTGACGGGTTTCGCCTGAAATGACCATATTTAAGAAGCTGGGCTGGTCAGTCACGCCCCACGGGAGGGTCTCGTAGATAAAGGATTGCATCAGCACTGTCACCGTCGGCGCTAAGGCCGTTATGGCTGCGCGTAAGTTGCCGGGGCGGTCGCCCAGGTTGGTGCCAAGCGCGAGAGTAACAATAATGGTGGGCATCACAGGATTAGCAGACATTCTTCCGTTGATATTTTACCCCGTATGAATAATGGATAGGTAGGTAGTTTGTCGGTTCATTGGGATTCGCTGGTATAGTGCGGAAGATATGGGGGTGTTACACCCCCATTTCCCTTCCTTACTCCAGCGATTCCCAGAGAGCCGTTTATCATTTCATGTGACTGAACAGGTGTTCTTTACTACAATAATGTAATTGTGCAAATTCCGATTCTGTTGTAAAGTTGTTAGTAATGTCACCAAAAACGACTAACGGGATGGTGTCAAACCACCATGGCAGATAAATCTGGAACGACCATACTGGTTGTCGATGACGCGCCAGAAAATATCCAATTGTTGTCACGGATATTCAGCAAGTGCGGCTATCAGATACAGGTTGCCGAAAATGGTGCGCAGGCGGTCGAAATTGCCCGGACCATGCTGCCTGATATTATCCTGTTGGATATCAACATGCCGGTGATGGACGGCTTTGATGCCTGTGTGCAGTTAAAGAAAGACGAACGCACCTGTGACATTCCGGTTATTTTTATTAGTGCGCTGGACAGTATTGATGACAAGTCCAAAGGTTTTCGGGTTGGGGGCGTCGATTACATCCTTAAGCCATTCGAATACGAAGAAGTGCAGGCGCGCGTGGAGACTCATCTGACCCTGCGCCACTTGCGCGTCAAACTCGAGCAGGCCAACCAGGCGTTAGCCGAGCGGGTGGAAGAATTAACCAATTCCAGGGAACTCCTGGCACAACGGGAGAGGCGATTGTCGGCATTCGTGAACGCATTACCGAATTTATCCTTTATCCTGGATGAACAGGGTCGTTACCTTGAAGTCATCGCCAACGATCAGAGCCTATTGGCCGCCAGACCGGATAAACTCGTCGGCCGTTTAGTTGAGGATGTGCTACCGCCTCCGGAAAGTGCCAAAATCCTGGATGCAATCGGGCAAACCATCCAGACGGGTGAAATAAAGGTTATTGAATATAAGATCCCAGTTGTGTTGGGGAGTGAACGTTGGTTTGAAGGGCGGGTCGCTTTGATGGAAAAAGGCGAACTGGGAAGTGGTAAAGTTGTTTTCATGGCCTCTGATATTACCGAGCGGATACAGCTCTACCAGGAAGTACAACGGCTGGCCAACCTGGATGGTTTAACCGGATGTCTCAACCGGCGATATTTTATGGAAAAGGCGGCCCAGGAGATCCACCGCTCCATGCGCTACCATCGTCCGCTCTCTCTCCTGATGATGGATATCGACCATTTCAAGGGTGTCAATGACCGTTATGGACACCAGGCCGGTGATCAATTATTATGCAATCTGGTGCTGCTTTGCCAGAAGCAATTACGCAATGACGATATCCTGGGTCGTTATGGTGGAGAGGAGTTCGTTGTCTTGATGCCTGAAACTGCTTCAGAAGGCGCCATGCTGGCCTCCGAACGGCTGCGGATAAATATCGAAAAAATGAAAATAAATACTGCCGAAGGCAGTCTGTCGGTAACGGTCAGCATGGGGCTGGCGAGTCTGGAACGCGGATTTGATAAAACACATACGCTGGATACGCTGATCAAAAGCGCCGATCTGGCCCTCTATGCTGCAAAAGCTGCCGGCCGGAATTGCGTTAAAAAGGAATAAACACCATCCGATCCCTCTAATGATAAAAGAAATCGCTCCGGGCGATCTTACGCCGGAGCGATTTTGTCTCTTTTCAGCCTTCAGTTTCCCTTAAATGCGGGAACAACAGCACCTCACGGATGGAGTGTTTATTGGTCAACAGCATCGTCAACCGGTCCACCCCCATCCCGAAGCCTCCGCAAGGCGGCATTCCATATCGCATGGCGCGCAGGTAATCTTCATCCATGGGATGTTTCTCTTCGTCATCTGAGGTGTAGTCGCGGCCCATTTCGAGGAAACGCTGTTCCTGATCGAGCGGATCGTTGAGTTCGGTGAAAGCGTTGCAGAGCTCAAACCCGGCCACATAACCCTCGAAGCGTTCCACGGTCAGGGCATCGCCCGGTTTGGATTTAGCCAGCGGGGAAATGTCGCGTGGATAATCGAACAGGAAGGTGGGTTGGATCAGGGTAGGCTCAAGAAATTCCGAGAGCATGAAATCGATCAATTTGCCGCGCGTGGCCTTCGGATCCGGTTGTTTCCCGGTCTTGATCAGGGCCTTATACAGGCTTTCCGCATCGGCATGCTCAGCGATATCGATCCCGGTGACCGCTTTTAATCCGGCCCGCATTTCCAGCCGTTGCCAGGGGGGCGTGAAGTCAATTTCATAACTCTGGTAAGCCACCTTCATTTTTCCATTAACTCTTTGACAGGCAGACGCCACCATCTGTTCGGTCAGTTCCATTACCTGGAGATAATCCGCATACGCCCAGTAGAACTCCAATTGGGTGAATTCCGGGTTGTGCTTGTAGGAAACGCCCTCGTTTCGGAAATCACGCCCAATCTCATACACGCGTTCCAAGTTCCCGACCAGCAGCCGTTTCAGGTAGAGTTCAAAGGAAATCCGCAGGTAAAGGTCCTGTTTGAGCTGGTTGTGATGTGTGGTGAACGGCCTGGCAGCCGCTCCGCCGTAGATGGGTTGCAGGATGGGGGTTTCAACCTCCAGAAACTCATGGCTATCGAGGAACTCGCGCAAACTCCGGATGATGCCAGCCCGTTTTCGGAAGGTTTCCCGCACATCCGGGTTAACGGCCAGGTCGGCGTAACGCTGGCGGGCGCGCAATTCCGGGTCTTCCAGCGCAGCGTGCCGGACCGTTTCGCCGCTCTCCATGACCTCATCTTTGGCCGCCGGGAGCGGGCTGACGGCTTTTGCCAACAGCCGGTAGTCCAATACGCGCAGTGTTACCTCGCCCGTGCGCGTGCGCAACATGACTCCCGTAGCCTGCATGAAGTCACCGATGTCGAACATCTTGTTGAAGAAGTCGATCCTTTCCTGACCCAGGTCATTCACACGGAAAAACAACTGGATGCGCCCGTAGCCGTCTTCGATATGTGCAAAAGCGATCTTGCCCATAGGGCGGGTTGCGCGGATGCGCCCCGCCAGGGTCACTTTCACATCGGGAACTTGCTGGCCCTCGACGGTGGCCTTTTCTGCAGCTTCGAAGGCTGCGATGGCCTGCAGGCTGGTATGCGTTCGCTCGGCCCGGGTAGGGAAGGACTCGATCCCTTCAATGGCAAGTTCTTTAATTTTCTCGAGGCGGATTTTTTCTAGGGAATTATATTCGCTCATGCTGAAACCTTTCTGACGATATTTTACCATCCAAAGCTTTGCCATTCTTTGGATTGGGTTTTAAGGATAAAAACAAAAAGGCCCCGCGCACCTGACAGGTTGCGCGGGGCCTGGAAGGGCATGCCCCAAGCCTATTTGATCTTAACCACTTGTACTTTGAACGTTCCGCCGGGGGCTTCAACGGTTACATCATCACCGATGCCACGATTGAGCAAGGCCCTGCCCAACGGAGATTCGTTGGAGATTTTACCTTTGCGCGGGTCCGCCTCAGCGGCGCCCACTATGGTATATTCTTCCGGTTTATTATTGCCTTCTTTGACAACCACGGTATCACCGACTTGAACGGTAGTCGGATCGTTATTCTGTTCCTCGATGATGCGCGCCGAAGCCAGAATCATTTCCAATTCCTGGATTCGACCTTCTACAAAGGCCTGTTCATTTTTGGCGGCCTCGTATTCTGCGTTTTCGATTAATTCTCCGCCTTCCATGGCCTCGTGCAAACGCTCAGCCACTTCTTTGCGCTTGGATGTACGCAGAAATTCAAGCTCATCGGCGAGTTTTTGGTAGCCTTCTTTAGTCAGGAAAGTCGCAGTCATGATTTTTACCCTGAGAAAATACAAGCATCTCTGAAACAGAGATGCGCTTGTGTAGGATTCCCTACCCGTCAATATTATACATGATTCTATACGGAAATCAAGCAGTTCTTTGCATGACAATCATCGCTAACAGCGACTTTTTTTCGTTTTTTGTGTTAACAATTGTGCCTATTCCCTGACCCGAGGAGCATTGGATGGTTTTCCTGATTGATGCTGGTATCCTGGTTGCATCATATTTACTTGGTTCTATCCCATTTGGTCTGATCGTCGTGAAATTGATGACAGGCAAGGATGTCCGTACCATTGCCAGCGGACGGACAGGTGGAACAAACGCCATGCGGGCTGCCGGACTCTCTGCCGGCATCTTGACTGCCATTCTGGATGTCCTCAAATCTGCCACTGCCGTCTGGTTGGCGCAGGCCATCACTGCCAATGTCTGGATGCACATCCTTGCGCCGATTGCAGCCATTCTTGGACATAATTATTCCTTTTTTATGATCGAACGTGGAACGGATGGGAGCGTCCGCTTGCGTGGAGGCGCCGGTGGATCGACTGCTGGTGGGGGCGCACTGGGTCTCTGGCCACCGGCTGCCCTTATCCTCGTTCCGCTCGGACTGTTAATCTGGTACCTGATCGGCTATGCCTCGATTACAACGTTGAGCATCGGGCTGATGATTATCGTTATCTTCGGGGTGCGGGCTGTCCTCGGCCTGGGGCCCTGGCAATATATTATTTACGGTGTGGTGGCTGAGACCCTATTGATCTGGACATTGCGCCCCAATATCCAGCGTTTGATCGAAGGCACTGAACGCCGGCATGGGCTGCCCGCCATGCTCCAGCAGCGCAGGCAGGTCAAAGCTTCTAAAAAAGGGCTTTAAAATCAGCCACCGCACTGTCTGGGTGCGGTGCCTGGTTTTACTTGTTTTTGGCTGCTTCTGCTTCAGCCTGCTCCTGCCTGAGTAGCGCACGTAAATTGCGGCGATGCAGTTCTTCGGCCAGCCCGCTCAGGTTGACGCGGCTCTTCCCGCTACTTTCGACATTATTTTCATCCAGGTAATCCGTGGGAGCCTTGCGCCGTGCGGCGGTTTTGGCCACTTTGCGGATGTTGGTCAGGTAATTCAGGTTTTCCCGCACGGCCGCTTCAATCTCGCCTCGCAGGATGATGTCACCGTGTCCCTGGATAATGTTCTCCAGGCCCATCCGCCCGATTTTCTTAATCGTGGTGGCCATTTCATCCGCGTCGCCATCCACCACGTAAGGCAGCGGCATGAAGGCGTCCCCCGCAAACAGGACCCGGTCCTCTTCGATCAAAACGGCGATCCCGTCCGCGCTATGCCCGGGAGCTGGCATGATGGTTAGATTCTTCTTGCCCACCCGCAGGGTCAGCACACCCTGATCGAAGGTCATGTGTGGCAGGACAATCTTTACCTGGCGGAAAGCAGAATTCTGCTTGCGGGCAGCCTCGAGCGCAGGGATGGCGCGCTCCTCAAGTAACTGCCGGCACAGGGAATGCGAGATAATGGTCGCGCCCGGGAAGAAACAATTGCCCCAGGTATGGTCGGCGTGGTAATGCGTGTTGATGACATAGCGCACCTGGATTCCCACTTCATGTTCCACAAAGTCGCGGATGGCCAGGGTTTCTTCGGGGAGCGCGAGTGTATCAATGACGATGGCCCACTGCGGCCCGGCTACTACGCCAGCCGTAACCTGCGCATAGATTTCACTTTGGAACCAATAAACATTTTCGGAAACGCGTTCGTGATGCATACAGACCTCAAAAGAAAAGATACCTTAATCTAGCACATATGGGGGGTAAAAGTCAAGAAAAAGCCTGTTTTGGGGGTATTGGCTGTATTAGTTTGATGGATATTTGACAATCCCACGTGCCTGTGATAAAAGTCAACCAGAATCGTCCGAATTGAAACTTATTGAACAAAATCAGCTCTTGCAGCAGACATTCCGGCATGAAGAGTAGAAATGGCATTTGAAACCGACAAGCAGCGGAACTACGTGGAAATGATTCATACCATATGTCCAGGTATCGATATCCATTCCGCGCGTCTGCACAACCATGATGGCGAGTTCAATGACATTCTTCTTGTCAATGAGGATCTGGTTTTCCGCTTTCCTCGCTATCAAGAAAATATCATCGGCTTCTTGCGCGAGATACAGCTTTTGGCAAAGCTTCAGGGCTGCCTGCCCCTGCCCGTTCCCACCCCGATCTACATGAGCGGCGATACTGCCGAGCTGGGAAAAGTGTTCATGGGCTACCGGCTTATTCCGGGACAACCACTTTATCTGGATATAGTGAAGAATATTGCTGACGAAACCATCATCCATGAGCTAGCAAAGCAACTGGCGGATTTTCTATCTATGTTGCACCATCTGGCACCCAGCAGGCTTGGTCTGGACTTACCCTTGCAGGATATGCCGGACTGGGTACGCACGTTCTACATCGAGGTCCGTGAGCATCTCTTTCCCGGCATGCGCCCCGATGCCCGCCAGGTGTTGACCGAGCACTTCGATGATTATTTCAATACACCCGCCTTGCAGCTCTATCAGCCCACCATCATCCACGGTGATTTTGGAGGCAGTAATATCCTGTTCGAAAACAACCAGATTAGCGGAATCCTTGATTTTAGTTCAGTATGTTTTAGCGATCCCGCCCTGGATATTGCCTCACTATCCACCTACGGCGAGGCGTTTTTTAGCCACTTTTGCCACTTTTACACGCTGAACGAATCCATTCTTAATCGTGCAAAATTCTACCGGGGCATATTTGCCTTGGAGGAAGCTTTCTACGGCTGGAAGAATGACGATAAGAAAGCCTTCGAAAGAGGCATGGAGCAATACGTCTGATTCATAGTCTCGAAGGCAGAACAACCGATCGGAGTTAGCTATGCCAAGAAATTATACCAACCGCCGCTATTTGGATGCGCTTAATCAAAAAGTACTGGTATTCGACGGCGCAATGGGCACCAACCTTCAAAAAATGAACCTCACCGCAGAACAGTTTGGCGGCGAGCAGTTTAACGGTTGCAACGACTACCTGGTCATCTCCTGCCCTGAGGTGGTCGAACAGATCCATCGTTCCTTCCTGGACGTGGGCGTGGATGTTATCGAAACCGACACCTTCCGTGCCAACCGCCTGACACTCGGCGAATATGGCCTGGCGAAACGGGTGCTCGAGATCAATAAAGCCGCCGCTTCCCTAGCGCGCCGCCTGGCGGATGAGTATTCAAGCAAAATAGGGGCGGATGGTCGTTCACCTTTGAAAAGGTTCGTCGCCGGGTCCATCGGTCCCTCCGGGCGGCTCCCTTCAGCCAACGATCCCGATCTTTCCAATGTCAGTTTCGATGAACTGGCAGATGTTTTTCGCGAACAGGCCACGGGTCTCATCCAGGGCGAGGTTGACCTGCTTTTGATCGAGACTTCCCAGGATATCCTGGAAGTCAAGGCTGCCATCACCGGTATCCAGAAGGCCTTCGACGAAACCGGTGCCAGTCTGCCGGTCCAGGCGCAGGTCACGCTGGATACCACCGGGCGTATGTTGCTCGGCACCGATATGACCGCCGCCCTCGCCATCCTGGAAGGCATGCCCATTGATGTGATTGGCCTGAACTGTTCCACCGGCCCAGAGCACATGCGTGAGCCCATCCGTATCCTGGGGGAACAGTCCACCCTGCCGGTCTCCTGCATCCCCAACGCCGGTCTCCCGCTCAATGTGGACGGGCAGGCCGTCTACCCGCTCGAACCGGAACCGTTTGCGCAGGCGCTGATGGAGTTCGTCGATAAGAATAATATTTCTGTTGTGGGCGGCTGTTGTGGCACCACCCCGGCTCATCTGAAACTGCTGGTCGAGAAACTTGCTTCCCGTTCCCATCCAGCGCGTCCGGACCAACCGGTCGCCCACCTGGCTTCTGCCATATCCGCCATCAGCATGCACCAGGATCCACCCCCGCTCCTGATCGGGGAACGCTGCAATGCCCAGGGCAGCAAGAAGTTCAAACGACTGCTGCTCGCAGAGGATTACGATTCCATCCTTGAAATTGCGCGTGAGCAGGTTGGCTTCGGCGCGCATGCTCTGGATATTTCCACCGCGGTGACCGAGCGTCCGGATGAAGTGGCGTTGATGCGCAATGTAGTCAAGAAACTGGAAATGGGCGTGGATGTGCCGCTGGTGATCGAACTCGACCGAATTGGATGTACTCGAAAAGGCCCTGCAAACCGCTCCCGGGCGTTGCCTGATCAATTCCACCCACCTGGAATCCGGCCGCACCAAAGCCGATAAGGTTTTTGCCCTGGCCAAAACCTATAATGCTGCTGTTATCGTCTTGACCATCGACGAGAGCGGCATGGCAAAAACCGCCGCGCGCAAACTGGAAGTAGCCCAGCGTATATATGAAATCGCTGTCACCGAACATGGCCTGCGCTCGGATGCGCTGGTCTTCGATGCCCTTACCTTCACCCTGGCCACCGGCGATCCTGAATTCGCCAATTCGGCCATCGATACCATGGAAGGCATCCGCCTGATCAAGCAGAACCTGCCGGGTGTGCTGGCCTCCCTGGGCGTCTCGAACCTGTCCTTTGGCCTGGCGCCACAAGCCCGACCAGTCTTGAATTCGGTCATGCTGTATCACTGTGTCCAGGCCGGCCTGGATATGGCCATCATTAATCCGGCCCAGGTCACCCCCTATGCCGATATCCCTGCCGAGGAGAAGGAACTATCCGAAGACCTGATCTTCAACCGCCGCCCGGATGCATTGCAGCGTTTCATCGAGCATTTTGAGCATGTTTCGCCCGAATCAGCCGAAACCCCTGCGGTAGATCCGACCGAAGGCATGACCGCCGAACAGCGCCTGCACTGGCGTATCCTCCACCGCCACAAGGAAGGCGTGGAGGCGGATATTGATGAGATTATCAACCGTCCCCTCACCCCCGGCCCCTCTCCCGATGGGGCAGAAGAGCACCTTCGCCACGAAACAGCCGTTCACATCCTCAATACCGTTCTTCTGCCTGCCATGAAAGAAGTCGGCGACAAGTTCGGCGCGGGCGAGTTGATCCTGCCCTTTGTGCTGCAGTCTGCCGAAGTGATGAAGAAAGCCGTGGGACACCTAGAAAATTATCTCGAAAAGGTGGAAGGTGTCACCAAGGGCACGATTGTGATCGCCACCGTGTATGGAGACGTGCACGATATTGGCAAGAACCTGGTCAAGACCATCCTTGCCAATAATGGCTATACGGTGATCGACCTCGGCAAACAGGTGCCTGCTGAGACGATCATCACCAAGGCGGTCGAAGTGAATGCCACCGCGATTGGTTTGTCGGCTCTGCTGGTGAGCACATCCAAACAGATGCCGATCATTATTAACGAATTGCAGCGCCGCGGGTTGAAATTCCCGGTGCTGGTGGGGGGCGCCGCCATCAATCGCCGTTTTGGGCGCCGCATCCTATTCACTGATGATGGTACCCCATACGATCCGGGTGTTTTTTACTGCAAGGACGCATTCGAAGGGTTGGAAACCATGGGTCAGTTGGTCGACCCGCAGCGCAAACCGGCCCTTCTCGAGCAGGTCCGCAAAGAAGCCGATATGGAAATGGACCGCGCCACCCCGGCACGTCCGGAGCTTATCACCGGGCAGCATTCCCCCATCCTTCCGCAACCGCTCGCGCTACCGGCAGGTGTCAGTTTCGGCCCGAAAGTGGTCCGCTCCATGCCGCTGGAATTCATTTTCCAGCAACTTAACATTAACGAACTCTACCGCCTCTCCTGGGGCGCCAAGAACACCCATGGCGCGGAATGGGAAGAACTCAAGGCCGGGTTCGATGCCCGCCTCGAAAAAATGAAGCGTGCCGCCCTTAAAGATGGCTGGCTCAAACCGCAGGCTGTCTACGGTTTCTTTCCCTGCCAGGCGGATGGAGATTCCCTTATTATTTATTCCCCTCTCCCCTCAGGGGATGGGCCAGGGGTGAGGGATGTCTTGGCTCATTTTAATTTTCCGCGCCAGCCTTATGATGACCACCTTTGCCTGGCGGACTACTTCGCCCCGCTCGATTCCGGTCGGATGGATGTGGTCGCCTTCCAGGTGGTCACAGTCGGACAGGCTGCCACTGCCAGGTTCGACGCGCTACAGGCTGCAAATGACTATTCTGAAGGTTATTTCCTGCATGGACTGGCGGTCCAGACAGCTGAAGCCACGGCTGAGTATTTGCACCGGCATATCCGGCAGGAAATGGGTATCCCGGAAGGGCAGGGCAAACGCTATTCATGGGGCTACCCGGCCGTCCCGGATCTGGAAGACCACCGCAAGATCTTCGACCTGCTGCCGGCTGAAAAAGAACTGGGTATGTCGTTGACGTCCGCCTTCCAGTTGGTCCCGGAGCAGTCCACTGCCGCCATCGTCATCCATCACCCACAGGCCAAATATTACAGTACCGGTGAGAGCCGCGTAGAACAATTGATGAGGTAAAGCATGTTTCGTACCCTGTTAAGATCTAAAATTCACCGGGCCGTGGTAACCAGCGCGGACATAAACTATGAAGGCAGCCTCACGGTTGATTCCAACTTGCTTGAAGCCGCCGGCATGCATGCCTTCGAATTGGTGCAGGTGGTGGATATTGAAAACGGGGCTCGCCTGGAAACGTATCTCATCCCCGGGGAACCCGGTTCGGGTGTCATTCAGCCCAATGGCGCTGCCGCACGCCTGCTTTATCCCCATGATCACATCATCATCATGAACTATGTCCAGGTACCCGAGCCGCTGCCCGAAAAATGGCAGCCGATCATTGTTTTGGTTGATGAAAAAAATCATATTCAGGAAATTAAATGACAGATAAATTCCTCTCCCTGCTCCAGTCCTCTGCCGCACCTCTGCTGGCCGACGGGGCCATGGGTACGCTCCTGCACTCGCGCGGCACCCCCTTCGACCACTGCTTCGATGAATTGAACCTGAGCAACCCGGCTGTCGTAAGCGGCATCCATGCCGAATACCTGCAAGCCGGGGCGCAGATCCTGTTGACCAATACCTTTGGCGCCAACCGTTTCAAACTCAGCCAGCACGGTCTCCAGGACAAGGTGGACGCCATCAACCGCGCCGGGGTGAAACTGGCCCGTCAAGCCGCCAATGATTCGGCGCTTGTCGCGGGTGATATCGGTCCTTTGGGTGTGCGCATCGCTCCGTTTGGCCGCGTCCAGCCGGAGCAGGCTCGCGCCGCTTTTACTGAACAGGCCCAGGCCCTGGCGAAAGAGGGAGTGGACCTGATCGTCATCGAGACGATGAGTGACCTTTATGAAATCCAGGCAGCCATCCAGGCCGTGCACGAGGCTGCCACAGGATTGCCTGTGATTGCTTCCGTCACGTTCACGCGCGATGACCGCACCATCCTGGGCGATTCTCCCGAAAAGGTTGCCCGCACCCTGGTGCAGGCCGGCGCCGATGTGATTGGTGTTAACTGCTCGGGCGGTCCGGCGCAATTGCTGCGCCTGCTCAAGGCCATGCACGCTGCCGTCCCCTCAGCAAAGATTTGGGTCAAGCCCAACGCCGGTTGGCCCGAACAGGTTGGCGGGCGCATCATGTACCCGGCCGACGCAGATTACTTCGGCGATTATGCCCTGGCCTTCTGTGAAGCCGGAGCCAGCATCATCGGTGGCTGCTGTGGCACTACCCCCGACCATATCGCCGCCATGCACCGGGCCCTGGTTGGCAACCAGCCCGGTTGTGATACGCAGGTATTGCATTCATCGGAAGCCATCGAGGTTTCGGAAGCCTCGGAAGGGGAACCATCCTCCCGGCTGGCCCAAAAGCTAGCGGGCGGGAAATTTGTTATTGCTGCTGAAATGGATCCGCCGCGCGGCCTTTCCACCCATAAACTGATAGCCGGGGCTTCCTTGCTCCAGGAAGCCGGCGCAGACGTGATCAATGTGGCCGATAGTCCCATGGCGCGCATGCGTATGTCTGCCTGGGCGGTCTGCGATATCATCCAGCACCAGGTCGGCGTGGAAACCACCCTGCACTTCCCGACGCGTGGGCGTAACCTGCTGCGCGTCCAGGGCGACCTGCTGGCGGCCCATGCGCTCGGGCTGCGTAATATCTTCGTGGTCATGGGCGATCCGACCTCGGTCGGAGATTACCCCGAAGCCATGGATAACTACGATCTGGTCCCCTCCGGCTTGATCAAACTGATTAAACAGGGTTTAATGCCGGTATCGATCATTCCGGAGCTTCCATCGGCCAGCCGACCAGTTTTTTCGTCGGAGCGGCCCTCAACCTGAATCCCTCCGAACCGGACCAGGAGATTCGCAATACCCACCGCAAAGTGGAAGCCGGCGCGGATTTCTTCCTGACCCAGCCGATCTATCGCCCGGAAGAAGGGCCGGCCTTCCTTGAAAAATACGCCGCCAAATACGGTCCACTCAACCGGCCCATTCTGGTGGGCATCCTGCCCTTGGTCAGCTCCCGGCATGTCAGTTTTCTACACAATGAGGTCCCCGGGATATCCATCCCCGAGGAAACGCGCCGGCGCATGGAGGCAGCCGGGGAGGCAGGCGCAAAAGTCGGCGTGGAACTGGCGGTAACATTAATTAACGCGGTCAAACCCTGGGCGCAGGGTGTCTACCTGATGCCGCAGTTCAGCCGCTACGATCTGGTGGCGGAAATCATCGAAGATTGCAAATAGCCTGCCTATTCCCATCGCGGTACAATAGAGCCCGATGACTCGTTTATTAGTCCATTAAACCCTTTTTCCTCTTCAACCTGCTACCTTCTGCCTTCTCGCTATGCTCCTCACCATTGACCTTGGTAACACCAACCTGACCATCGGTTTATATGATGGCGAAACGCTCACCAACCATTGGCGGCTGGCAACCGATCAGGCCCGCATGCCGGATGAGTACGGCCTGCAATTGCTTGGCTTGCTGACCAATGCCGGGCGCACCCCGGCCGATTTGACAGGCGTCTGCCTTTCCTCTGTGGTTCCCCCGCTGACCGGCCGCGTGACCCAGGCCTGCCGGGAGTACCTCAAGCAGGAAGCCCTGGTGGTGGATACCGGTGTCAAGACCGGCATCCGCATCCGTTATGAAGATCCCAAAGCGGTTGGCGCCGACCGGGTCTGCGACGCAGTGGCAGTCATGCACGCGTACGGCGGACCGGCCTGCATCATTGACTTCGGTACGGCTACCACATTCAATGCCCTGACCAAAGAGGGGGATTATCTCGGTGGGGCCATAACCGCCGGCATCAACCTGGCAGCCGAGGCGCTCTTTGCGCACGGTGCCAAGTTGCAGCCGGTTGACTTGCAAAAACCGCCCTCGGTCATCGGGCGTAACACCACCCACGCCTTGCAATCCGGTTTACTCTATGGCTATGTTGCCATGACGGAAGGCATGGTGGCGCGTTTCCGCGAAGAGTTGGGGCCAGAGATGAAAGTGATCGCCACCGGCGGCCTGGCCGGGTTGATTGCCAAAGAAACCCCCGTTATCCAGATCCATTCACCCTGGTTGACCCTGGATGGCTTGCGAATTATCTGGGAGTTAAATCAGTCTTGAGGTATTTCCTACTGGCCACCATCCTGGTGGTTCTGACAGTTGGCTGTTCTCCCCGTATCCCGGAGAACACCGGCATAGCGGGGCGTGTATTGATTGGCCCTGTCTGCCCGGTTGAACAACTCAATAAACCCTGCCCGAATAAACCCTATCAGGCTGTTTTATCTGTACTTGACGCTAATAGAAGAAAGATTGTCAAATTCCAGACAGACGCCAATGGATATTTCCATCAGGCGCTTGGTCCCGGAATGTACATTCTCCACCCCGAATCACCAGGAGTCATGCCAGTTGCACTGGAACAAACTTTTTCCGTCCTTTCGGGGCAATTTACTCAACTGACGGTCACTTATGACAGCGGCATCCGCTGATCTCTGGTATTTTGGTTTTATCGGGGACCATGTGTTTTGAAGAAGTGCTCACCGGAGAAATGGAAGGTGCTTCTCTTCTTTATTTCCAGAACCATTTACTTAACCGGAACCCAGCCCAAATCTTGGACAGATTTCTGACCCTGCGGGCTGAGTGCATAATCAATGAAAGTTTGCGCGAGTGGTTGGGAAAGCGGCCCGGTCATAAAAATAAGTGGACGGGTCAGAGGGTAGGAATTATCCCGGGCGGTTTCTTGGGTGGGAAGAATACCGTTGATCGTGATTACTTTGGTAGAGTTATCCATATTTCCAAACCCAATATATCCTATTGCGCCCGGATTGTTGGCTACATTGGCGGCCTCGTCACCCGCGGTGGCGGTTGTTATCAATTTATCCGCGCTGGCTGTTTTGTTTTGTAGGACCATTTCATCAAATGCCCCACGTGAACCGGAACTTGTCTCGCGCTGGACCGGAATGATCGCAAGATCCGGGCCGCCCAGGTCTTGCCAGTTGGTGATTTTACCCATATAGATATCTTGCAGTTGCGCCAGGGAAAGATTCTTGATCGGGTTGCTCGGATGAACAACCAGAGCCAGCACATCGATCGCAACCTGATATTGGCTGATCCCATTTTCTTCATCGGTTGTCAATGCCCGGGAAGCCATGCCAATATCCGTTGTCCCATCATGGATCGCCTTGATGCCCACTGCCGACCCTCCTGCAGCAATATCCATGGTTACATGCGTATGGATGCTGCGGAACTCATCTCCCAGTTGTGCAACTAGCGGTTGCATGGTTGTGGAACCGGCAAAAGTTAACTTCCCGGTCAGTGTATCTTCCGTGGGAGTTGCAGGCGCGGCTAGGCTTTGACCGCAGGCTGCCAGGAAAAAAATAATTGCCAAACAAGAAAGCATTCGCTTCATATCTCCACCTCCGGGTATTACAGGGTTTGGGTATTAACCCAGGCGAAAAATAGTGTCACAACTTCCGGGTCGAAATCTTTCCCGGATTGTGCGGCGATGAATTCCAATACTTTTTCCTTTGGCCAGGCCCTCCGGTAAGGCCGGTCATACCGTAATGCATCCCAGGCATCCAATACACTGAAGATGCGCACCGATAAGGGAATCTGCTTCTTCATTAAGCCGCGCGGATAGCCTGAGCCGTCCCACTTTTCGTGATGACAATAGGGAATATCCAATGCTTTTTGCAGGAAGGGGATTTTCCGCAGCATCACATACGCGTAGATCGGATGCTGGCGCATGATCTCCCATTCCTGATCTGAAAGCGGGCCAGCTTTTTGCAGAATGCTGTCTGGAACAGCCATTTTGCCAACATCATGTAATAAGGCGCCCCGACGATAATGCACAATTTCGCCTTCCGGGATGCCCATATAGCGTGCCAGGCTCACCAAATGTTCTGTCACCCTGGTCGTGTGCTTTTCTGTATCATGGTCGCGTAATTCCAGGGCGCTGGACCAACCCTGCAGAGCGGAATCGTAGGCAGCACTTAATTCCTGGTTGGCCTGTCGCAGATCATAGACCAGGCCATGATAAATATTGCTTAACTCATTTGACATGTGGGTGAATGAGTTAGCCAATTGACCGATTTCATCATTTTTTCCGATCCAGAAGGGTTTTTCCAGATCCTCGGGCGTGAGCATATGAGGGGATAGATTTTCGAAATCTGCCCGGGCTAATAGTTGTGCAGAAGCAGCCAACCGGCGCACCGGCCTGACAATTCCCTGCAGTACCAATCCCATCATAATGATCAGGAACAGAGTGGTGGCTGTGGTTGTCAACAGGATCAAATTCCGGCCAGAATCGGCTATCTGGTTGATTTGGGCAATATTCCGGCTATGGACAAGCGTGATGGAACGCGTGCCGATCGTAAATGGCGTTTTCAGAACATAATTATTTTCAATAAAGCTGGCTGTTTCAGCCGGAGGATTATTCTGCTCAAACGACAAACTATCCCGTAATCCTAACTGAAACGTGATTCGGTCGAGTTCCGATAACAGGTCGATTCCAACAATGGTCACTCCACCGCCTGCGATATTTTCTCTCGAAAGATAAACCAACCTTCCATCTATAATGAACAGATTGGCGCCTGGATTGGGAATTAAGCCAATTACCGATGAGACCTTGTAGAGACTGGACTGTTCCAAATTGGTCCGCTCCGCTCCACTCGCATCATAAATTTGCACCAGGTCGAGTTCAAAACGTTCACTTACCACCAGTGCCCGGCTATTAAGTATCGCAAGCGAATCGGTGGATGATTCCTCCACTGCTTGTTTGATGACTGCATCATTCGCCAGGATACCCGAGGCTGCCAGGACCGTTTGCACTCGTCCGTTCAGACTCTGGATGACTTTTTGGTTATCCGCTTGAACCTCTTGCTCCAGGATTCGGCGTGAAGTGGCTCTGATGCCATTATTAAAAACCAAACTGGTCACCACCATGGATGCCAGCATAAAACCGACCACCGGAAGCAGAATTTTTCCCAAAAGGGAGTGGGCACCCGGCAGCGAGATTGACCACTTTCTTGAGGAATTCACTGATTTATGCTCTATAAATGCAGAAATATGGGACATTTGTTTAACTCTAGAAATAGATTGTTATCACGAAGTTATCTATCGGAAAAATAATAACATCCAGCCATGAACGGGCTGTTAACATCAAGTTATGATTCTTTTAGTATCCTATCGAATATCAATAGGAGCCGCAATTTGAGTGTGCGGCTTTACCACATACACTCAAATTGCGAAGTCTTCCCTATTTTTTGGATATGTTCTAAATGCGTTTCCTCTATGCGATGGTTCCCCGGGTAACCCGGAAACGCTGAAAATGCCAGCATCTTACCTTTACACAACCTTAACCTCGCCTTAAAGAGACAACAATCATGCTGGTTTATTATAGTAATGGATCAATAAATAGTCATGACCGACACTTACAAGTAGAAAGGATAACACTATGTTAGCAACTACTTTTAGAAATGCAACAAATTCTGTGGAAGTCATCCGTGAACCGCGTTGGACAACTTATATTCCCAGCCCATTCTTTTTGCTGCTGGCCATCGAAAACGGTTGGAAAGTTACCAGAGTTGAACTGGCTCCATCGGAAGATCAGCTCAGCCTGATTTACCATATCATTCTCAAATCCATTTCTAGCCAACAGGAACTAAAGGTAAACCTTCCAACCAATGCCTTAGTCAAGAAAATACTTGCTGAGCATTCTCAAATTATTCTCCCGCTAGAGGCTGGCTCGTTAAATCTGAGCCTCCTGCCATCAGAGATGATTATTCCCTTGCAAGAAAGGATGAGAATATGCTGCCACCAACTACGCTGACTCGCATGGAGAATGTCTGGGATACCTTCCAGGAACCACGCTGCCCTGCCTACCTTCCAAATAGTTATATGCTTCTGCTTTCCGCTCTGGACCAGGGCTGGAAGGTCATAAAAGTGGAGCTGACACCATCCTGGGATCAGTACGGTTTTATCTACCTGGTCACTCTCAAGCGTCAATCTCATCCACAATCCCGGCAGTTGATTTTGCCCTATAACAAGCTTGTCGAAAACCTTCTCCATGAGTATTCCGGTTTGTTTATTTCCACTCACCCGCTTGTTCACCAGCCCGTCTAGCCAGCAATATTTCCCGGTTGCCGGAAGAAGGCTAAAGGATTAGTTTTGAAAAAAAGTTTCTCCTTCATTTTTCTTCCTCCTCTTCAAGTATTTTGCCCCGCAGGCCAAATAGCGGGGCAAAATACTGTTGTTATCGGGGGCTTCTGCAAGGTTGGGGTTTGGGAAATTGACGGTCGGCGTAACCGACCTTGATACATCTATGGATACAATAATCTGGTTCCTTGTGATAAGATAAAGCTATGGCGGAAACGATTTTGGTGGTCGAAGATGAGCCCTCCCTCCAGGAGACCCTGGTTTACAACCTGGAAAAACAGGGCTATACCGTGGAAGCGGCCGCGGATGGTCGCCTCGCCATCGAGGCAGCCCGCCGGTTGATCCCGGACCTGATCATTCTCGATATTATGCTGCCGGTAATGGATGGCTTCGAGGTCTGCAAGATCCTGCGTAAGGAAATGACCGTTCCCATTCTCATGTTAACTGCCCGGGATGATGAGATCGACCGGGTGGTTGGGCTGGAAGTGGGCGCGGATGATTACTTGACCAAGCCGTTTTCCATGCGCGAACTGATGGCTCGCGTTAAAGCGCAGTTACGCCGTACGGGCATGCTGCGCGATGAAATGGCCAAGCTCAAAACGCCTGATGCAAATGCTCCGCACGAAGTGCTTACTTTCGACAACCTCAGGATCAACCTGACCCGCCGGGAAGTCACTCTGGATGACCATGTGCTGGCGCTCAAGCCCCAGGAATACGATCTGCTGCTGTTTTTTGCCCAGCATAAGGGCCAGATGCTTTCGCGCGAGTTCATTCTGGAGCGTGTCTGGGGCTGGGATTACGTTGGGGATAGCCGTACGGTGGATGTGCATGTGCGCTGGCTGCGCCAGAAGATCGAGAAGGATGCTGCCGAACCCTCTCGCATCGTTACGGTGCGCGGCGGAGGCTACCGCTTCGAAGGCTGAGGCGTGTTCGATTAATTAATTTCTCCAAGGCAATCTATGAACTGGTTTTTACTTGTCCTGGCAGTCATCCTGGCAATCGCTTTGGCATGGCTGGGCGCACGCTATTTTGTCCTTCGCCGCAGCCTGAAACAATATGCTGCCTTGCTTCGTTCGGTTTCAAATGGGGAAAAAAGCGTCAGCGATCTGCCGGAAGACTTGCCAGCCCTGGAAGAATTCTCCAACATTGTCAAAACTATGGCGTTGGCCTTGCGTGTGCGGACTTCCGTGGTGGATGCGGAACGCGCCCGGTTGGCCGCCGTTTTGGACCGGATGACGGATGGTGTGCTGATTGCAGACTCCAACGGACAGATCCAGTTTGCCAATCCAGCCATCGAGCGCCTTTTCGATACCAACCAGGCAGTCGGGCGCCGGTTGGTGGAGGTGTTGCGCCAGCATCAATTGGTAGAGGCCTGGCAGCGCAGCCGGGAGACCGGTGAAGCCCAGGAGGAATCCGTTGAAATTCCTGCCCGGCGCAGGTTTCTGCAGTTGGTTGTCCTGCCTGACCGCCAGACACACGGCAGCCTGCTGCTGGTACAGGATTTGACGCGTGTCCGCCGGTTGGAAACCGTCCGTCGGGACTTTATTTCCAACGTATCGCACGAACTCCGCACCCCCCTGGCCTCCCTCAAGGCGCTCACAGAAACCTTGCGGGATGGCGCGCTGGAGGATCCAAAAGCTGCCCATCGCTTCCTTGGCCGGATCGAAACCGAGGTGGATGCCCTGACCCAGATGGCCACTGAACTGCTCGAGCTTTCCCGCATCGAATCGGGACAGGTACCCTTGCAACGCAAAGCCGTGCCTGCGACCGCCTTGTTACTCTCGGCTGCCGAGCGCATGCGTGCCCAGGTGGAACGCGCCGGTCTGGTTCTTCGTCTCGACACTGCCCAGGATATGACCGAGGTATTGGCGGATCCACCGCGCATGGAACAGGTGCTGGTTAATCTGATCCATAATGCAGTCAAGTTCACTCCTCCCGGTGGCGAGGTGATCCTGGCGGCGCAAACCGAAGCCGATTTCGTCCGCTTTAGCGTGCGTGATACTGGGGTTGGTATTCCTGCCGATGATCTGGAGCGTATCTTCGAGCGTTTTTATAAGGCGGATCGGGCCCGCTCTGGCGGTGGGACCGGCTTGGGCTTATCCATCTCCCGCCACCTGGTCGAAGCGCATGGTGGTCGGATCTGGGCGGAGAGCACCGAAGGGGATGGCAGCACTTTTTACTTCACCATCCCGGTCAACCGGCAGACTGATCCGGCTTAAGGAATTTTAAAGACGACAACCTCATTTTTTTATTTTAATTTCGCCAAGAACACCCTTTCCCTTTATCCATCTTTCCTCATTGGTTTTAGTCTCAACCCCCCATTCCCCTTTTGTTTTTTAATCAAACCATAACAATCCTATAACCCATCCTTTGCTGTCTATTAAGACCGGTCTGGTATTCTTTCTTTGAAAGAAAGCGCCGCCGGTTTTTTATTTGGAGGTCCTATGCTGCCGATCGCTTTATTCTGGTTTTTTGTCGTGGCTACCCTGATTGTTTTTGCAGTGGATATTGTGCAGAAACGTCATAAGGATATCCGGTAAATACTTGTAGAAAGAAGAAATGGAAAAACATATTTTAGTTACCAATGACGATGGTGTAAATGCGCCGGGATTATTTGCCCTGGTTAAGGAAATGCAACACCTGGGGAAAGTAAGTGTGCTGGCTCCGGACCGTAATTGGTCCGGCAGTGGGCATGTTAAAACGCTAGATCGCGCCCTAAGGGTGCGCGAAGTCCGTCTTTTGGACAGAACGGTTGCCTATGCGAGTGACGGCGCACCGTCAGATTGTGTGGCTCTGGCTACTCTCGGATATTTCAAGGAACCAATCGACCTGGTAGTTTCCGGTATTAATATCGGTGCCAACCTGGGTCATGACGTAACCTACTCCGGGACTGTCACTGCCGCGATGGAGGCCGGGATTGCCGGTGTGCCCGGTATTGCCGTTTCCCTGGAAGTCCCCGAAGGTCATCTCGGCGAAATCGATTTCGGCCCGGCCGCCTCGGCTGCCCGCCTGGTCGTCCAGCGCGTCATCGAGAATGGCCTGCCTCCTGAGATCCTGCTGAATGTCAATGTGCCTTTCCTGCCGAATGACCAGATTCAGGGCTTCCGTCTCACTCGCCAGGGGCTGCGTGTTTACCACAGTCGCCTCGACGAGCGCGTCGACCCGCGCGGCCGCCCCTACTACTGGATCGGCGGCGACGCGCCCACCGGCGTTCCGGAATGCGGTACCGATATCGGGGCGCTGGCCGAAGGCTTTATCTCTGTTACCCCGCTGCAATTGGATTTGACCGCTTACCGCGTCCTGCCAGATCTCTCCTCCTGGCAATGGCAGGAACAATCCAGGAAGCACTTCTTTCGTCTGCCTGCGCTCACCGTTTCCAAGCCTTAATGAAAACTCCTCAATGTGGGATTGCGGGCTGCGGAACTGCCCGCAATCCCACAAATTATCTTGTTATGCTGGCGATTGCAATAACATTAACCAAACGTTAAACAAGCGTTTTTTAGGTCTTAATGATGGGTTGATATTATTCGAGCATGAAGGTCACAAGGAAATATGAAAAGGTTCTCTGGAAGGTTCTTAACATTATTCTACTGGCTGTTTTTTTGGCCAGCTTTTCTTATGGCATCTTAGTGATCACCAAATAAAAAAGGAGAAATGAAATGCGCAAAAATATTTATGTTTCCATTTTCGTCTTGCTCGTCGCCGCCTCAATGGCGCTGAGCGCCTGCGGCGCTGCACCCACAGCCACCCCGATGACTGTAGTGCAAACTCAGATAGTGCAGCAGGTTGTTACCGCCACCCCGCTCCCGCCTGGGGCCCCCACCAATACCCCGCTCCCGGCTGGCTCCATCACGATCACTGCGGCCGGTGCGACCTTCCCGCAGCCGATCTACTCCCAGTGGGCCTATGCCTATTCGTATGTTGATCCCTCCGTGGTCATCAACTACAATGGCGTCGGCTCCGGTGCAGGCAAGACCGCCATCATCGCCAATACCGTTGATTTTGCCGGATCTGACTCTGCCCTGAGTGACCAGAATTACACTGACGGTAAGGATCTCCAGATGTATCCCATGATCGCTGGTGCAGAAGTTCTGGCCTATAATATCGCCTTTAAGCCTGTCCCAACCGCTGTGGCCGGCGCGACCGCCGTCGCCCTGCCCAAGCTCATCCTGGGCCGCCAGCTCCTTGTGGACATCTACAATGCCAAGGTTATAACCTGGAATGATCCCGAGATCGTCGCCCTCAACCCTGGCCTGGCGGCTTATTTGCCTGCCGCGCCCATCACCACCGTCCACCGCTCGGATGCTTCCGGTACCACGGATATCTTCACGCATGCGCTGGCCGCCTTCAGCTCTGATTGGACCGCCGGCGCTGCCCAGTCCATCCAATGGCCTGGCAAGAACAACCTTGGCGGCAAGGGCAATGCGGGTGTTGCTGGCGCTATCCTCAATACCCCTAACTCCATCGGTTATGTTGAAATCGCCTACGCACTTTCCAATAGCATGTCCTTTGCGCAGATGGTCAACAAGGCTGGCAAGACAGTTTCCGCCAACGGCGCCAGCATTAACGCTGACATGGCTGATTTCGGCACTATCTTCGACAATAATCCCAAAATGATCGCTTATATCCCGGATGGTGGCGGCGATGGTTCCTGGCCGATCACTGGCTATACCTACATTATTCTCCACACCACATCCATGACCGACTGTGTCAAAGCCCAGAAGATTGTTGATTTCATGAAATGGGCCCAGACTGACCCGACTGCCCAGGCCGCCGCTGTCAAGCTCGGTTACTCCGTCTTGCCGGCTGCCGTCAGTGCGAAAGTCCTCACCCTACTGGGTCAGGTCACCTGCAACGGTCAGCCCTTGAAGTAATATCTCGACAAAATAATTACCTGTTTGGTCCTAGTGAGAGCCCTCCGGCATCCGGAGGGCTCTCCGACCAAAAAAATTGCAGGAGAAGGAATTTCCTTCAACGTGACGGGACCTCACCTTGAAGGAAATGTCTTCCACCTGTGGGGAAGGGTTTTCCATGGAAAAAAGAAAACGCGTTCTCTTCGTGTGTATTGAAAATTCCTGCCGCAGCCAGATGGCTGAGGCACTTGCGTACCTGTATGCACAGGATACGATCCAGGCTTATAGCGCTGGTTCTCGCCCATCCGGGTGGATCAATCCAAAAGCGATTACCGTCATGGCTGAACTGGGCTATGGGCTCGACAGCCATATTTCCAAGTCCTTGCTTGAGATTCCCCCCATCGTCTATGACTATGTCATAACGATGGGCTGCGGGGACGAATGCCCCTTTATCCCGGCTGAATTCCACGAAGATTGGGCCATACCCGATCCAAAATTGTTGCCTTTGGAACAGTTCCGCCAGGTCCGCGACCAGATCGGGGCCCGCGTTAATGAACTGGCTGCACGAATCGAGGCTGGTAACCATGCAAACAAGTAAATCTTCCTCCCGCTCCCGGCCTGGAATCTTCTCGCGCTTTTTTCAACACGGCGATCGCCCCTGGCAGGGCATCCTTATCCTTATATCCGCTCTCGTCATCATCCTGATGCTAACAGTCGGTGGGATGTTATGGGTTCAATCCGCTGGCGCCCGCCTAAAATTCGGCTGGTCATTCCTGACACCAACTGCCAACCCCAACTGGGATCCCGTTAATGATAATTTCCAGGCCTGGCCGTTTCTGTTCGGTACCCTTTTGACCTCAATATTTGCCATCCTTTTTGCCCTTCCGATCGGGCTGGGGATTGCCATCTTTTTGGCCGAGCTTTGCCCGGCCTGGCTGCGCACCCCCCTGACCTGGATGGTGGAGTTGCTTGCGGCCATCCCCAGCGTGATCTATGGTTTGTGGGGCATTTTCGTCTTCCTGCCAAAAGTGGTTGCGCCTGTCGGGATTTTCCTGGGGAATTCACTTGGGAAGATACCGATCTTGGGCGATGTGTTTACCGGCCCAATCCCTGCCAGCGGGGCCTCCCGGCTGGCTGCCAGCCTGATCCTGACCATCATGATCGTACCCACCATTGCTGCCGTCAGCCGGGATGTTTTCCTCGCAATTCCAGGTGCGCAGCGCGAGGCTTCCAAGGCGCTCGGGGCGACGGAATGGGAAACCATCTGGCAGGTGTTGATCCCATACGGCCGTTCTGGCATTCTCGGCGCGGTCATCCTGGGGCTGGGGCGGGCATTGGGGGAGACCATGGCTGTCACCATGGTCATCGGCAATAGTATCCAGGGAGGGGTTTCCTTGTTGCAACCTGGCTACAGTATGGCCAGCATCATCGCCAACGAATTCGCCGAGGCCGTTTCCCCCCTCCATACGTCTGCTCTGCTTGAAATCGGTCTGATCCTGTTTGTTATTACACTGCTTTTGAATATCGTGGCCCGTTTCCTGGTCTGGCAGGTGGCCCGCCAGACGCCGCAGGAGGCACGCGTATGAGTCACTTTGCAGAATTAATGGATCGCAATCGGATCAGCAATAGTCGTCGGCGTAAGGTTGCCAACGCTGCCATGCTTTCGTTGACCGGATTGTTGACTGCCTTAGCGCTTGTCCCACTCTTCTGGATCATTGGTTATGTGGTCCTCAAGGGCGGAACAAACCTCAACCTGGATTTCTTCATCCATTTGCCGCGCCCGATCGGGATTACCGGCGGGGGCGTGCTCTCTGCCATCGAAGGCACCCTGGTGGTAACGATCCTGGCGGCCGTATTTGCCATCCCGCCCGGTGTTCTGGCGGCTTTTTATGCTGCCAGGTACCCGAACACCCCTTTGGGAGTGGCGCTGCGCTTCAGCACGGATGTCCTGTCTGGAATCCCGTCCATTGTTGTTGGGTTGTTCGCTTATGCTGCTATCGTGGTGCCTATGGGCCATTATTCAGGATTGGCCGGTGGGGCAGCATTGGCAGTGATCATGTTGCCAACCATCATTCGTACTACTGAGGAAATGCTCAAACTGGTCCCGGCTACTTTACGGGAGGCCTCGCTTGGCCTGGGCGCGCCGGAATGGAAAACCTCGCTGAGTGTGCTCTTCCCGGCTGCCTCCAGCGGTATCCTGACCGGCTTTCTGCTGGCCCTGGCCCGCGCCGCCGGGGAGACCGCTCCTCTCTTGATGACCACCTTGGGGAACGAACGCTTTGATATCGGTCAGATCGTCCGGGGCGGCATTCAAGGTCACAAATCGGTCTTCACCATTCTGTGGAGCGTTGTCAACCAGCCGGTTGATTCCCTGCCGTTGGCTTTATGGAAATACGCTCAGCAGCCCTACCCGGAACGTATCCAACAGGCCTGGGCAGTCGCGCTGGTGCTGATGCTCTTCGTTCTAATTGTTAATGTCACTGCGCGGGTCTGGATTCAACACCGCAACCGCCTGATGAAAGGCTAATGACTTATGGAGATGAAAATGGAAATCTCTGAATCGGTTTTTAAACCTGCTGTGGAAGTCAATGGGATTGCAAAGGTGAACATCAAAGACTTGGCCGTCTATTATGGCAAGTTCCGTGCTCTGGCCGGCATCAACCTGGCGGTGCACGAAAAAAGGATCACCGCCATCATAGGCCCCTCGGGTTGCGGCAAGTCCACCCTGCTGCGCTCCTTCAATCGCATGAATGATCTGACACCCAGTTGTCGTGTCCAGGGCGAAATTACTCTGGATGGTGAGAACATCTATGCTCCCGGCGTGGATGTGGTGGATATCCGCCGGCGGGTTGGCATGGTCTTCCAGCGCCCGAATCCATTCCCAAAGAGCATTTATGACAACGTGGCTTTTGGCCCGCGCCTGTATGGCATTCATCGCAAAGCCGACCTGGATGAGATTGTGGAAAAAGCCATTCAGCAGGCCGCCTTGTGGGATGAAGCCAAAGACAAATTGAACCAGTCTGGCCTCAGCCTCTCGGGCGGGCAGCAGCAGCGTCTGTGCATTGCCCGGGCCCTGGCCGTTGAACCGGAAGTGGTATTAATGGATGAACCCGCTTCTGCCCTTGATCCAATTTCCACGTTAAAAATAGAAGAGTTGATGCAATCCCTTAAGCAGAACTATACCATTGTCATCGTTACACATAATATGCAGCAAGCCGCGCGTGTCTCGGATTACACTGCCATGATGATGATCGATGATCAGCGTGCCGGTTGTATGATCGAATATGACCAGACCAATATAATCTTCACTCGCCCGAAGGATAAACGCACTGAAGATTATGTTACTGGTCGTTTCGGTTGATTCAAAGTAGTCCAATATGGTTATAATAATGGAAATTGGATTTGGGAAGCGAGGCTTTCATGCGTAAGACGTTCGAAGCGGAAATTCAGCAGCTGAAGGATGAACTGCTCCTGATGGGCAGTATGGTTGAACAACAGATTATGGAATCGGTCGAGGCCCTCAAGAAACGGGACATCGATGCCTCCCACCGCATTTTTAATGCCGATTCAAAAATCAATTCCAAGCGCTTCGGTATTGAGGAAGATGTAATGATCCTGATTGCCACCCAGCAGCCCATGGCCCACGACCTGCGCTTGCTGGCCTCCATCCTGGAGGTAAGCGCTGAACTGGAGCGCATGGGCGATTATGCCAAGGGCATTGCCACGATCAATATACGCATGGGCGGCGACCCGCCTCTCAAGCCATTGATAGACATCCCTCGCATGGCACAGAAATCGTCCGATATGCTTCATCGTGCTCTTACCGCTTTTATCGCTGAAGATGTGGTATCCGCCCGGGCCATCCCCGCCGAAGATGATGAAGTGGATGCACTCTATACGCAGGTGTATCGCGAATTAATGACTTTTGTCCTGGCTGACCCGCAAAATATCGACCGTGCCAACTACCTGTTATGGACGGCGCATAACCTGGAACGCTTCGCCGACCGTGTCACCAATATTTGTGAGCGAACGGTATTCATCGCCACCGGCGAGAATAAAGAAATTGGTTCGTCTGGCGACGGTAGCATGTAATTTAAGGCCGGCTGGTGCCTTTCAAGCTGGAAATTTACTGGCATTGGTTTTTGTGCTTATTTCCTCACGCCAACAGGCGTGGGGAAATTCTTTTTCCGGAGGCAATGTTATAATTCTCATCTTCAAATAAGAGAAAGGCTTATCCTTATGGCTTCGGCAACAAAAACCCCCCTGCACCCCAATCCGCCACCCCTTGTTCAAGTCTCCGGGACCCACCGCGAGATGGGACGCCAGATTGGCGAGGCCTGTCGCAAACAGGTTCAGCATGGCATCGAGAACAGTCGCAAACTTGTCTCCGATGCTTATGTTCAATTGGAATTGACCTGGGAGGGAGCCCAGATCCAAGCACGTAAATATATCCCCTTTGCACAGGAGCGTTACCAACAGTACGTAGAAGAAATGATGGGTATTGCCGAAGGCGCCAATGCTGCTTTTGAAGATATTGCCGTCGTAAATTCCATGGAAGCGGTGACCACAGACGCCTTACACCTGACCCGTTGCACCAGCATGGCGGTCAATGATGACCGCACTGCTGATGGTCACGTGCTGCTGGCTCACAATGAGGACTGGGTGCCGGAGGATGAGGATGATGTATTCATCATCCATGCCAAGCCGAAAAGCGAACCGCCCTTTCTTGCAATGACCTATGGCGGTTTGCTGCCTAATATTGGCTTCAATGCCTATGGCATTGCCCAGTTATGTGATTCGGTCTATCCCAATGATTCACGCATAGGCACGCCGCGCCTGGTGGTCTCGCGCGCGGTATTGGCCTGCGAGACGCCGGATGAAGCCATCCGGCACATGCTTTCGGCCCAGCGCGCCGCTGGATACAACCATTTATTGGTGCATGAGAGCGGTGAGTTATACTCGGTGGAAGTTTCGGCACGCCACTTTGGCATCCTTTACGGTGAGGACGGTTATATTGTCCACACCAACCACTACCTCTCTGCCAATATGCAGCCGGTCGAACGCGAGCCGGAGGATTTGATCGCCTCGCGCGTGCGTTACTTCCGGGCCCTGCGGCTGGTCAAGCGCGAAGACCAGCATACCATCAAGACCCTCCAGGCTATTCAGCGTGATCACGTTAATTTTTCAAACTCCATCTGCAACCATGCCGAAGATGTCAATGATCCGCTCGACCGTGAAAAAACGGTCAATGCCATGGTGATCGACCTGACCGCCCGCGAAATGCATATTGCCTGGGGGAATCCCTGCGAGAACCCGTACCATACCTATCATTTGGAGGCGTAACAAGCGTCTATTCCAACTGCAAGAAATCCATGTGGGTGAGTGGACGGCTACGTCGTCTGCTCACCCACATTTTCACTAGAAGGCCCCTTACAACTTTTTACAAGCAACTGCGTAAACATCTTGTGGAGGCATAAATGACAATGACACATCATCGGCATATCCCCTGGTATCTCTGGCCATTCTGGGCGCTCTGGAGACTGGTGACTGGAATCCTTCTGGCAACCGGTCGATTGGTGGCTATCATCCTGGGCCTGGTCTTTCTCATCGTTGGTGTGGTGCTCACGGTTACGGTCATCGGGGCGATCATCGGCATCCCGTTCATTATCTTTGGGCTGTTCCTATTGATCCGGGGGCTATTCTAGGATCATTAATCGTTTCTTCTCCGGTTAAAAATATCCAGCCACTCCTCTACCTCGTCCGGGGCAAGAGTGGCTTCGTGTTTTGGCCTGGCAGACCCAATGGCTTGTGTTTTGGACATCTCATGAGCAAAATCTTCTGAAGAAAGCACGCTGGCATGGGCGGCTCCCGCTGCGCTTTGCACCCGTCTGTCGGAACTGACCACGGTCCAGTTCCTGGCTGCCTTTCCCAGCCGGGCCAGCCTGGCCTCGATGGCAGCATCTGCGGTCGAGCCCTTGCGGACGAAGTGAGCCGTCACCGCGCCAGCCATCCGCGTGGCTGCCTGTCCTGGTAAAGCGCCATCGAAGTAAACCTCCACCTGTGCGCGTCGCAGTCTGCAAAATTCCTGCAAGCGCGGAATGAGCTGCTCTTCATCGTCTAACGAATCCAGCCGCAAGCCGAGTTTGGGGATCAGGTTATGGCCGTCGATCAGGTAAGGCATAATTAATCACCGGAAGGTTACTTCTTTGTAACAAGTACTAACCCCACCAATCCATCGCCTGTGTGGATGGCCAGGCCGGGCGTCATTTCCACATGGCGCATCTCGGGTGGGCAGGGCAGGGCCGCACGTACCAGTTGCTCGAACTGGCCGGCCGCTTCAGGCGCATTGACATGCAGGATGGCAAGCTGTTCCACGACGCTGCCCCCGGTCGCTTCGATTGCCAGTTCGATGGTGCGTGCCCAGGCTTTACCCTGTGTGCGGATGCGTTCCAGCATTTCAAGTTTTTCGTTTCGCAAAGTCAGGATCGGTTTAACCTCAAACAGCGTTCCGAAGCCGGCGGCAACCTGCCCAACCCGGCCGCTCATGGCGAGATATTTCAGAGTGGAAAGGGCCGCAAAGAGGTAGGTACGGTCGCGTAAATTTTCAGCTGCCGCGACAGCCTCATCCATGGATGCGCCTTCTGCAATGGCCTTGGCCGCTTCGATCGCCATTAATCCTTCCCCATATGACACTGTACGGGTATCCACCACTTTGATGGTTTTGCCGGGGAACATTCCGGCTGCACTTGAGGCGGAAGAATATACTGCGCTCATCTCACCGGAAATGGTCAGGCACAGGATTTGATCGGCGCCTGCATCAAAGGCGGCTTGGTACGTTTTGATGAATTCCCCGGGGCTGGGGGCGGCCGTTTTGGGCAATCGGCCTTCCCGATCTGCGCGTACGAAAACAGCCGCATTGTCAATATCGTACACATCCCTGAAGCTTTCTTCCCCAAACTGGACAATGATGGGCACTTCTACAATCTGGTATTCCCTTGCCAGGTCGAGCGGCAGGCTGGAATCGGTATCTGTGATGATGGCGATAGAGGGCATGCAGTCTCCTTCGTGGAATAGGTTCAAAAGTTATAACACAGGGGGGCTTTTCTGGATATGGCGGCTGGGCAAACTTGACATCCCGGCACAAAGAGGGGTAAAATGGTGGGTATATCCCCCCCGGGGGGGTGGGGTAAGAAAGAAGGTTCAAGATGAAGAATGAAGAAACATTGCAAAGACTGAAGATCGCCGCCGGCCACATGGGCGGTGTCATCCGGATGGTGGAACAAGATGCTTATTGTATTGATGTCATCCGCCAGATCCAGGCGGTGCAGGCGGCGCTCAATAAGGTCAGCGCGGCCATATTGGAGAACCACCTGAATTCCTGCGTGACCACCGCCATCCGTGGAGAAGACCCATCCGAGCGGGAACGCGTATTGAAGGAAATCACGGATGTGTTCGAAGCTGCTACGAAAGTATAGCGAGGCCAGAGAACAGAAAAAAGAGAATCGAGAGCAGTCACACCAGCAATTGGCCCAGATCTTTTCGCCCTGTTCACTAATCTCCGTTCACTATTATCTTATTCCTAAAGGAGAAATTTCATGAAAACCGTAACATACTCTGTTCCCAATATTAAATGTATGCATTGCGTACACACCATCCAGACCGAAGTGGCGGACGTGCAGGGCGTTCAGTCTGTCAAGGCGGACCAGACCAGCAAAATGGTCGAGATCGTCTTCGACGCCCCGGCGGATGAGACCAAGATCAAGGCGCTGCTGGCGGAAATTAATTATCCCGTCGCAGCCTGAAAGGTTTGTATCCCGGGGAGGCACGGCTCGGCAGTGCCTCCCCGCAATTACAGGTAAATGATGTCTGAAACGAAACAACTGACCCTCCCCATTACCGGTATGACCTGCGCCAACTGCGTGGCGACGGTGGAACGCGGCCTGAAGAAGGAGGCCGGCGTGCAGGCGGCGGTGGTTAACCTATCGTCCGAACGCGCCACAGTCACATTCGACCCGGACGTGGTGAGGCTGCCGGCCCTGCTGGTGCGCGTCGAACGCGCCGGGTACGGCATCGCCACCGGGGATGCCGACCTGGTGATCAAGCGCCTGGCGGATGATAATGACGCCCGCCGGTTGGAAAAGACGCTGGGGAAATTGGAAGGCGTGCTGGAAGCTACCGTCAGCCTGGCGACCGAACGAGCGCGCGTGAAATACATCCCGACGGTGATCAGCCAGGCCGAAATCCGCGCGGCGGTTACGAAAAGCGGCTTCGAAGCAGTCGAGCTGGGCGGCGCATCCGAAGACGCCGAGGCCAAGGCACGAGAGAGAGAGATCGCCAACCAGCGCCGCCTGCTTGTCGCCGGCCTGATCTTTACCGTCCCGCTGTTCCTGTTTTCTATGGCGCTGGATTTTGGCGCGATGGGCATGGGGACCAAGCCGACCTGGGTGAACTGGCTGATGGGTGTGGTTGCCACGCCGGTGCAGTTCTACGTGGGTTGGCAATATTACATGGGCGCCTATAAAGCCCTGCGCAACCGCTCAGCAAACATGGATGTGCTGATCGCGATGGGCTCCTCGGTGGCCTATTTCTATTCGATATTCGTGATGCTGGGCTTGATTCCCGGGCAGGTTTATTTCGAAACGGCTGCGGTGATCATCACGCTCATCCGGTTGGGCAAGTACCTGGAAGCGCGCGCCAAGGGTCGCACCAGCGATGCCATCAAGAAGCTGATGGGCTTGCGCGCCCGGACCGCCCGCGTTACCCGGGACGGCACGGAACTGGAAGTGCTGGTGGACGAGGTGGCGGTAGGCGACCTGGTGCTGGTCCGGCCGGGCGAAAAGATCGCGGTGGATGGCGTGGTGGTGGAAGGCCGTTCTGCTGTGGACGAATCGATGCTGACCGGCGAATCGCTGCCGGTCGAGAAAGGCCCCGGCGATCCGCTGATCGGCGCGACGCTCAACAAGCTGGGTGTGCTCAAGTTCGAGGCCACCAAGGTGGGCAAGGAGACCGCATTGGCTCAGATCATCCGGCTGGTGGAGGATGCCCAGGGCAGCAAGGCCCCCATCCAGAAACTGGCCGACCAGGTGTCGGCGATCTTCGTACCGGCAGTGCTGGGGATTGCCGCGCTGACTTTCCTGGCCTGGTTTTTGCTCGCCCCGGTGACTCCGGCGGTGCCGCAGTTCACGCGCGCCCTGATCAACATGGTGGCTGTGCTGGTGATTGCCTGCCCGTGCGCGATGGGTTTGGCCACGCCGACGGCCGTGATGGTTGGGACGGGCAGGGCGGCCGAGTTGGGCATCCTGTTCCGCACCAGTGAAGCGCTCGAACGAGCCGGCAAGGTCTCGGTGGTGGTGTTGGATAAGACCGGCACGATCACCAGGGGCCAGCCGGCAGTGACGGATATCATCGTCAGCGACCAGGAAAAAGCTGTCAGCTATCAGCTGTCAGCAGTCAGCGAAATGCGAACAGGCATCGACGAGCAGCAATCAACCGGCAAAGGCAAGCCAGCTGCGATCAGCGCCGATGAGCTTTTAAGACTGGCGGCTTCGGTGGAAAAAGGCTCGGAGCACCCTCTGGGCGAAGCCATCTGGGCCGAAGCCACTACGCGCGGCCTGGTGCTCTCTGATGGCAGCGGCTTCAAAGCCGAAGCCGGGGCGGGCGTGGAAGCCGAAGTGGATGGGCACGCCGTGGCAGTGGGCAATCTGCGCATGATGAACGCGCGCAATTACCCGCTGAATGGACTGGAAGCCAGAGTGGATCAGTTGCAATCCGAGGCCAAGACGGCCATGCTTGTGGCGGTGGATGGATCGGTGCGGGGCGTGATCGCCGTTGCGGATACGCTCAAGGACGGGTCGAAGGACGCCATTGCCGAAATCCAGCGGATGGGCCTGCATGTGGCCATGATCACCGGCGACAACCGCAAGACCGCCGAAGCGATTGCGCGGCAGGTGGGCATCGACCAGGTGCTGGCCGAGGTGCTGCCGGAAGGAAAATCAGGCGCAATCAGCCAGCTCCAATCCTCAATCGTCAATAATCAATCAAAAATCCTTAATGTCGTCGCGATGGTGGGGGATGGGGTGAACGACGCGCCGGCGCTGGCCCAGGCGGATGTGGGCATTGCCATCGGCACCGGCACGGATGTGGCCATGGCGGCCGCCCCGGTCACGCTGATCAGCGGCGACCTGCACGGGGTAGCACGCGCCATAGCGCTCTCGCGCAAGACGCTCGGCACCATCCGCCAAAACCTGTTCTGGGCGTTCATCTATAACATCATCCTGATCCCGGCGGCGGCACTGGGTTTCCTGAACCCGATGCTGGCAGCCGGCGCGATGGCGTTCAGCAGCGTGTTCGTGGTTACCAACAGCCTGCGTTTGCGCAAAGCCCGTATACAGTAAGCCTGATCAAAGAATTTTTCACCACAAAGGGCACAAAAACATCAAGGAAAATCTTTTTATACTTTGCATCCCTTGCGGTGGAGCTATTTTCATCCGTTTTACCGCGCAAGTGGATGGTAACAGGGTGCAAAAACCCCGTTTTTTTTTGGGGGGCGCGATCGTTGGTTGAATTCAACGAGGAACAATTCTGGGGAAGTGAGCAGAGAGTAGAGAAAAGAGAGCAGTACAAGACCGGAAGAGCAATTTCTTGCAGAATTTGATGGTTTTTGGGCGGTTTTGTGCAAGGATGGCGGTGGCGAAGGAGCCAGAGCGTGGGGCGGAATTGATTGGCTTAAAAAGGGGGTTGTTTTTGCAAACAAAATGAGGTAAATGAGGAACAATCCGGTGGAGCAGCCTTACTACCTGCGGCGGCTTCGAGAATTATGGTAATGTCTCTAAAAAACTGGCAGAGATCGCTAGCAGATGGCAGAAGTGGCCTCCCGCGGCGGAACTGAACGGTGCCCGAGTATAATTGATCGAAATTTTGCTGCGCCGAAAAGCGTATTTTCCATTGCGCCAGTCGGCCCCGAGTTGTTTACAAGAAAAGGCGTATAGTTGGGCTTTCTTTATCGCCCAAGAAAGGAAATCAAATGGTTAAAGATCCTGTTTGTGGTATGGATGTCGACCCCAAGACGGCTGCCAACAAATCCGAATACAAGGGCCAGATGTATTGTTTCTGCTCCCCCGGATGTAAGAAGGATTTCGAAAAGAATCCGGAAAAATACGTCAATCCGGAAGAACACAGCCACCCGCACTAACCTCGGCAAGAACATCCCATATAGCGATGTAAAAGAACCCTGGATAGAACTTGCCTGGATGGCAGAAAATAAACCCCGTGCAAGTTTATTCCACGCGGATATGTGGCACCCGATAAAACTGCCTTAGAGAAACTCTGCGATGTTTAAAGTCACATATGACTCATTGCGGGTGGATCTCCTCAAGCAGCGGAGATGAGAACATCCCAGTCGATTGGGGTGTTCTTTCAGGTAGGCAGGGCGCAGGATGGCTTTTATGAAAAAAGATTTCGGAATCCGATGTCTGGAGACTTCGGACTACGCTGATAAGATTTTCATCCAGCGTATGCGTCAGACGGATTTCCTCCCCAGCCATTCCGAGATGATCTGCAGCACCCGGCTGTCGACTGGTTGGGCGATCTGTTGCTTGTAGGTGGACAGGCTGGGCTGACCCGGCTCCGAGCGCAACAGATGCGTCAGGTCGGGCACGAGATGCGGCTCGAACTCGCTGCGCACCAGCCCGGCCATCCGCTCCAGATCGGCCGGATCGACCTGGATGTCCTTGCTGCCGGTGATGGCCAGTACCGGCGCCTGGATCTTCGGGAGGTCTCCGGCCGGGTCGTAGGCCATGAACTCGCGGAACCATTTGGCATTCAATTTGGCAACCAGTTGGATGCGCATGACATTCTTCGTGGAGCGTTTGAGCTTGTCCAACTGCTTTTGCTGGGCCTTGCGGGTATCGATGTGGAAGAGATCGATTATCCATTTGTTGAAACCCTGCATGCCCTTGATGATCTGGGCGGACTGCCATACCAGCACCTGCTCGCCGTTCTGGGCCGGCCCGGCCAGCAGGATCACTCCGGCCAGCTGTGCGCCGGTGGCAGCCAGGCGCGTGGAGATGAGCGCGCCTTCGCTGTGGCCGAGCAGGAAGACTTTCTCGCTCCGAACCTCCGGCTGCGATTGTAGGAAGCTGAGCGCGGCCCCGGCACCCGTGACATTGTCGAAGAAACCGGTCTCCCAGTAATCGCCCTGGCTGGCGCCAATGCCGCGTTTGTCGAAGCGCAGCGAAGCGATGCCCTGCTCCGAAAGAGCGACGGCAATCTCGCGCAGAACGTTGAGACGGGCTTTGGGGGCGTTCTCGTCTCGGTCGACCTTGCCCGAGCCGGCGATCAATAAGACAGCCGGGCAGGGCTGCGCGGAATCGGGCAGGCGCAGGCTGCCGGCCAGTTGCAGGGAGCCGGAGGGGAAGGTGACTTCGCGTTCGGTTGGCATGGGTTGTTTCCTTTTGGTAATATCAGCGTAAAGTGCCTGGCGTGTGCTGGTGGATTATGTTTTTTGATATATTAACTGGACCACGCCAGACCCGAAGATGTGGGTTGCGACGAGTTGCAAGGCAATTTTATCCTGTAATGGACCGAATATAGGTTTGCCGCCGCCCAGGATGACCGGATGTAGGTAGAGCCGGTATTCGTCGATCAGGCTAAGTTGCATGAACGAGCGGGCCAGCCCGGCGCCGCCCACGCTGATATCCCCGCCCGGCTGCGCTTTCAAGCGATTCACCTCTGCGTTAATATCGCCTTTGACTAGGCGGGAGTTCCAGCCAACTTCGGTGAGCCTGGTCGAAAATACCAGCTTGGGCATATCCTTCCAGAGCCGGGCATAGTCCCGGTCCACCTGCGGCGCAGCCGGATCATCGCTGACGGCCGGCCAATAGGAGGACATATTCTGGTAGAGCCCGCGCCCGTACAGGTGCAGGTCGATCAACGCTTCCTGCTCGTTGAAATGCCGGTGCAGTTCTTCGTCGGGATAGGCCCAGCTCAGGTCGCCATCCGGCGCTTCGATAAAGCCATCCAGCGAGAGCGACATCCAGTAGATTACTTTTCGCATTTTGCCTGCCTTTCAGGCGGGAATATATCACCGCTGAGCACGCTGAGAGCGCAGAGTTTTTATTAACTTCCGCATACTACCTGACAACCATTTTTATCAGGTTCTTGATGGAATTGACCAGGATGGCAACTCCGATTATGGCAGCAACCAAAAGGATCGTCCATGCATTCCAGGCAAACCCTGCAAATTGATCCCCACTTGTTATTTCTGAAATTGCCAGGACGAGCGGAGTGATTAGCACCAGCCCCAATATACCCAGAAGAAGCAGGTAGAACGGGTTCCTGATACTGCCGGTAAAAAGTTTTTGGATGATTGTACCGGCGGTGTGAGCGGCCTCGGTGCGCATATCGATGGGGTCGAGCCCGCTGCGACCGTCACGGGTGCGATAACCCGGCTGGCCCGGCAGCAAGGTGACGGGTTTATCGTGCCGCCCTTTGTCAGATGACTTTTTGGATGGTTTGGAAAGGTCAGCCTTTTTGGACATGGTACCCTCCGTTATTATTTTGTGTCTATCCGAAAATTCAGGAGGATGTCGGATTTTGAGAGTGTGCGGCGGAGCCGCACACTCTCAAAATGCGGTCCTTCTATAATTTTTGGATAGATAGTTAACTATACGTGTTCCATTGCCAAACGGTTTGAATCGGGGCCCGAGGGGGAGCCGCGCTCTATTTTTTATCTATTTATTAAGGAACAAGGTGTTGTAGTATGCAAACAAGAGGCCGCTTTTACACATGCCAATTTGGGCGAACGGGCGATTCATTGCGCCTGCAGCGCCCTGGCCATACCAGGAAAAGAAGTAGTTGTCGCCTTTGTTGCCGGCTTCATAGGTCAAGCTGGCTTGCTGAGTCTTGAAAGCGGGGATAGCGGCAGCGATGAATTTCTGCGCCTGGGCGGTAATATCCGCTTCGGAGAGCGTTGGAGCATCCGCAGGAATGCCAGCCAACAGGGAACGGGCATCTATTTCCGCGACCTGATCCGTGCCGGGATCAACAAAGTAATTCCTGCCCTGCGTATCCTGGAATTGGGCAACTTTCAGCCCACCGCTGGGGGAATTTGCCATATCGGTAATTCCAATAAATTTCAGCGGTAGCCCGGGCAAATCCAATTTGAGGCGAATTGCGTTGATCGCGCTGATTTGTTGCTGCGTGGAATTCTGGCTGGATGAGCAGCTGGTTAAAGCCAGGGCGATAAAGCAGACCAAAATGAGTAAAACGCTGCGGGTGAATTTCATCATGTTCCTCCATTTCCTTTCCAGTTCATGTGCCGGGCGGCGGGAAGGTGGGCCTTCTTATTTTTGTTGAGCAGTTCGTTAATCCAGCAAAGGGAGTTGGTCGAATGGTAAAAGAATTTCTATCGAACGCACTTTGCCAGGAAATCTCCTGATAAGTCCTTTTTCTTCCAATTTCACTATCATCTGATGGACGGAAGGCGGAGTTACTCTGAAATAGGCCTGGATATCGGCTTCAGCCGGCGGGCGACCGTTGATCTTGGTGTAGTAGTAAATGCAGGCCAGGTATTGCCCTTGTTTGTGCGTCGTATAGCTTGGTATCGGCTGCATAGCTGCTCACAATATATGGTGATATTTTATGTAATTGATGGGCTCTACCCCGGCGTAGGGACCGGCAAAACTCTTTCTCACATTATCGCGCAGTTTAATGAGATGCTCAGTTGGCTGGATGGTTTAGCTTCTTTTCGAAAATGCCACTTCTCCGATCCAGGCAGGTTCGATAAATTCTTCAGGAAGGAAAATTAACCGCGAAGTATTAATAACTTTCTTCGCGCCCTTTGCACCTTTGTGGTTAATTTCCAATGGGACATTTTATCGAGGGTCCTCCGCCCTCAATATCATCTCCACAATCTCTTCCGTCGAGAACCTCTTGCTGACTTCCCGGCGCACCTTTTTCATCTGCCCAAAGCGGTAGGGCGAATGGTGCTCCAATTCTTTCAAATACTCCCGGCTGTACAGGTTGCCGAGGCGTGAGGCCGAATCGATCATCAGTGGGGTGATGCATTTGCGCATGATCTCCTCCAGCGTGACCAGCCCGGGGGTGTCGAAACAGAGCATGGCCTCCAGCAAGCCGTCCCCGAAGCGCATGGCCCGGTTGGTGACGGCGTCCAGCGGCCAGCGCCCGGCGGTCTGCGAAAAGACCGTCATGATGCCGGAGTGGCGGTCTGATTGCACGTCTTCCAGGTCGTCCATCAGTTGGGTGAATGCACCGTAATAGAAGGAAAACTCCCTTTGGAAAGGCGTCAGGCTGCCGGCTACCAGGTACGAGTTTGCCAGCACGGCCGTGCCGCCTTTTTCGAAGACCAGCCCGAGCACATCCAGCTCATAAGGTGATGCATGCGGGGTTTGCAGTTGCATGCTTTTGCCCTGCGCCCGCAGGATGGCCATCAGGCTGGCGTAAACTTCCGGGTGGCACGGCCGCTCGAACTGGCCTTCGATCATGCCGACCAGGTCGAAGATCTTCTGCTCGTAGGGGTTGGAGGGCGTCACCGCGAGGCCCAGCAGCCGGCGCTCGAAGGCGTGGCTGAAGGCAGCCTTCTCTTTCACAGGGATGGCCGGATCGTCCAGGTAGTTGTCGCTGTAGGGGTAGAGCAAGCTGTAAGCCAATACCGAGGGGGTCATTTCCACCGGCAGGCCGAAAAGGTACTGCTGCAGGTTCATCGACCAGGCGTTCCGTCCAGCCTGGATGATATCCGCGGCGGAGATGTGCGGGTCGAAGCGGCGGGCCTGGCGGACGAATTCCGCCACGGCTTCGGTAAAGCCGAAGGATGGCAGCGCCTGGATGTGGCGCTCTTCCAGGCCGAAGCTGGTCTGCAGGATACCACCAGCCAATGGCATCAGCCGCTGCTGCAGCGCGGCCTGATCGGGACGCTCGTTGGAAATATGCGCCAATTCCTGCCCCAGCTGGTCCAGACTATCCCGCAGGAGGGCTTCATGGGCTTTTTGCTCTTTGAGGCTGTAGATGGGGCCAAGCTCGGGCAGCCCGGAGGAGCAATTCCACCACATCTCTTTAAAATGAGAAACCAGTTCGCTGACCAGCCCGTCGAAGAATGGGAGCGTGGTCAGCGGGACTTTTAGATCAACACCAAGCATCGGAAATACCTCCGGATTAACCTAAATAATCAATACATACGTATGCCTGGCGAAAAGGGTTCCACACAATGGGATGAGTAGGAACGCAGAGTTGGTTATTAAATAACTGCCGCTTTCTCGTCCTGAATAAGAAATAGCCGCCGGACTCCGAAGTCTCTGACTTCGGAGTCCGGCGGCAGGTTTTAATCTTAATTTATTTTGTTTTTCTTTGTACCCTTAGTGGCTGCCTGTCCCGCGGAAGAATACCGCGAGATCGTGTTTAAAGTTTTTTACATCCGCTTTAGCAGTTCCGCCTTCTTATCCTGGAACTCCGCCTCGGTCAGTACGCCGTGCTGGCGCAGTGCATCCAGCTGGGTGATCAGATCTGCCGGGCCGGCCGGCGCACGAACGGGAGCGGAAGGCTGCACCGTGGCATGCTCCAGCTTTTCCTTGGCGTTCAGCATTGCGGTCTTGTACTGGATCGGCCGCCCGATGTAGGTGAACTTGTTCACGCCCAACTCGCTGGCGGTCAGGATCTCGATGTTGCCGTAGCCCAGCATGCGTCCCATAAAGGACTGGCTCATCTTGACGTCATTGACCTTATCGAGAGAAGAGTCAGTGATGTTCTTGTTGAAGACACCTGCCAATTGCATGACGCGCCGGTTGGTTACCACGTATTCGCGGCTGCGCCAGATCAGCACATCCCGCAGCAGGCTGATGAATGGGATGATCAGCAGCAGGTAGCCCAGCGGCACCAGCGAGTTGATCTGCGGGTTGGACACCCAATGCAATGCCAAAACAACCGTGACCAGCACTAAAATAACCAGCGCCAGAAGCGCCTCGGCCAGGATCTCGCCAAAAAGCACCAGCCAGTGATGATGGGTCACAAAAAGCACCTCTTCGTTTTCGCCTAACAAGCTCTTCAGGTAACTGTCGCTCATCTGCACCGCCTCCAATTCGTTACTCACCGCGTAATATCTATCCGAAAATCACGACTTCCTCCTGAATTTTCGGATGAATACTTATTAAAACCATTGTAACAATCTCATGGAGAGAATGCAATCCTTGGGAGTGGGAACTTTGTATGAAATAATGAATCTGTTCTCTTCCCCCAAATAATTAAATTCAGGCAGGAATCGGAGCCTTCATTACATTGGGGTTGATTGACAGGCCGCATTGCTAATAAAAGGGATGCGCTGCGAAGATTTAAACGTGGCCTGCCAGTCTGCAGCCAGGTTCGCCGTATCTCGCCGGCTGCGACTATCCGGCCGCTGACTTGTTCAGGGCTGCCGCGGCGCGTATAAGCGTCTTGAAGGCCTCCTCATCTACTTTATCCCCCTCATGGAAATCGATCGCGCGCCGGGTGTTGCCTGCCAGGCTGGAGTTGAACAGTCCTGAAGGGTCCTTGAGCGAAGCGCCCTTGTAGAAAGTCAGCTTCACCACGCTCTTATAGGTTTCGCCAGTACAGATGCCTCCATCGTGAGACCAGACTGGAACACCGGGGGAGGATGGTTTGACCCACTTCCACTCCTCGACCACCTCAGGGTCAGCTTGTTTGATGAGCCTGCGGAGATGCGCGAGCATCCTGCCTCTCCAGTCGTCCAGTTCCTCGCTCTTCGCCTTGATCGGCTGGGAAGGGGATTCGCCCCTGGTCGTTGCGCTTTTTTTCATAATTGTTTGCACCTCATCAGGCTGTTTTTCTTTCTTTCGAAGGATTGGGTGGAAATTTATTTTTATATAATTCCTACCGTCTATGTCTTCGATGATACCACCGCATCAATGAAAGTCAATATCCGATCTTTACGGAAGCTGCCATCGGATTGACAAAATAGAACATTTGTTTAATAATCCCTGTGCTGCGACCAGGGATTTCTTCCTCCGGATGGTTCTTTTGCACCTTAAGAATTGAAATTCCCGAACTTTTACCTGCAGGTCGAGAAGTCCTGAGATATGCGGGTGAGGTTCGCGACCATTCGTTCCTCATTCGTTTTTTTCGAATAAAGCATACTCGTCCCCTTGGGGGATGCCTGATCCCTGATCTCTCTCCTCTGAATATGATAAACTTTCCCTCGCCATGACCCCTTTCCTTCAGCTCGCCTTCGAACTGGTGGTAATCCTGTTGGCCGCCAAAGCCGCCGGCTATCTGAGCAGCCGACTGGGGCAGCCCTCCGTGTTGGGGGAGTTGCTGGCAGGCGTGCTGCTGGGGCCCTCACTGGTCAACATCCTGGGCTTGCGCATCATCAACAGCGCCTCGCTGGGCGAGACCGTCTCCGATCTGAGCCAGTTGGGTGTGCTGTTGCTAATGTTCATTGCCGGGTTGGAGCTGCATCTGCACGAGCTGGCCAGCCACCGCAAGGTCTCCTTGCTGGCCAGCACCGGCGGTCTGCTGCTCTCGATCGGGCTGGGTTGGGGAGCCGGGCGGCTGTTCGGCATGAGCGGCGCGGCCGCGCTGCTGCTCGGACTGGCGCTGGGCGCCACCAGCGTCAGCATCTCGGCCCGCACGCTGATGGAGCTGGGCGTGCTGCGCAGCCGGGTGGGCCTGGGCCTGCTGGGGGCGGCGGTGGCGGACGATATCCTCTCCATCCTGGCGTTCTCGATCTTCCTGGCGGTCTATTCCGGCAGCGGCAGCCTGGCCAGCTTGACCCTGATCGTGCTGCGCATGCTGGCCTTCCTGGCGCTGGCAGGGGCCTTTGGGCTGTGGGTGCTGCCTCGCCTGGCCGCCTGGGTGGAACGCCTGTCCATCAGCCAGGGCACGCTGGCCTTTGCCATCGTCATCCTGCTGGTCTATGGTCTGGCCGCCGAGCTGGTCGGGCAGATGGCCGCCATCATCGGAGCGTTCCTAGCCGGCCTGATGTTCGCTCGCACGCTCGAAAAACGGGGCATTGAGCAGGGCATCACCGCGCTGGCCTACGGTTTTTTTGTCCCCATCTTTTTTATTAATATCGGCCTGACCGTCAATCTGCGCAGCCTGCAAGCCGGGGACCTGTGGCTGATGCTGGCAGTGACGCTGGCGGCTATCCTGGGCAAACTACTGGGGGCGGCCGGGGGGGCCAGGTTGGGCAGCCTGCCGTGGCACGAGTTGATCCAGTTGGGCGCCGGGATGGTCGCGCGTGGCGAAGTGACCCTGATCATCGCCGCAGCCGGCAGCCGGGCCGGGCTGATCAATGCCGGGGCGTTTTCGGCCATTGTCACAGCGGTGCTGCTGAGCATCCTGGTCACGCCGCCGCTGCTGCGCTTTGTCTTCGCACATCTCAAACCCAGGCCGCCTATTCCAATGGTAGAAGAAAAGGATCTTCCCCCATCCGCAGGGAAGGAGTGAGCTATGAAACTAATCCTGTTCATCTTGCACGATCCGGAGAAATTACGTGCGCTGCTGGATGCCTGGACCGAGGCCGGGATAAGCGGAGCGACTGTGCTGTATAGCACCGGGCTGGGTCGGCTCAACCAGGCCGAAGCGCTGCGGGACGATCTGCCGCTGATGCCTTCGCTGGAAGATTTCCTGCCGCACGCCGAACACCTCAGCCGAACTATCTTCACGATGATTGACAACGAAGAAGTGGTGGAACGGGTGGTGGAAGCCACCCAGCGTGTGGTCGGCGACCTGTGCGAGCCCGACCGCGGCCTGCTGATCGTCATGCCGGTGGCCCAGGTTTATGGCTTGCGCAAATAGGTAGCTACATCAAAATTGTTGAAGAACCGCATTATTAGAGTGTGCGGCGAAGCCGCACACTCTAATAATGCGAACTCCCCCTGAATTTTTGAATTGGGTAATCTCAGTCCCTCACTCCCTCATCTACATAGCGCGACAACTCGGTCACGCTCATATCCCCGATGCCAAGTTTATCCACCGTGCGGCCGCGCTTCCAATAATCGGTGCGGTGGACGATGCAGCCCAGCCGGATGATGCTGTCCATGCCACGCACCGATACGCCGAAGCGCTCGCCCAGCGAGGCGATCGGCACCAGGCTCATCGGCACATCCTCGAAGATATAGCGATGGCTCAGGTTGCTGGGCGCCTTGATGCCGTAATAGCCGGGCTGGTTCTGGATGGCGTCGTGCAGGTCCTGCCCGTCGGAATCGTAGGCCATTTTCAACCATTCCATGGCGGTGCGGGCGCGGATGCCCAGCGAGGAGGCCACCGTCACGCGTTCCCGGTCGAGCTCCTCCAGCACGCGTGCCACCGAGGGCGTCACCCCGTCGATGTAGAACTGGTAATCGCCATGCGTGGCCTCGATCCAGCCGGCATTCAGCAGGGTCAGGGCCGGGTGGAAGATGGCGCCCATGTTGTTCACCCCGGTGTTCAGCACGTTCACGCCGTCGATGAACTGCGGATAGATCGGCTGGATGGCCTCCAGCACGCGCTCGTTGCGGATGGCTGGCAGGGCCGCCAGCGGGACAGCTTCCTTGATTCGGAAGATGCGCGCTTGAGCTGGCCCGTCCGAGCGGCTGGCGTAAATGAAGGTCTCCGCTTCTGCAACAGTCACATCCGCTGTGCAGCCCTCGTCCCTCAGCACCTTGGCGAATTCCAGCGCCCCGCACGTTCGCCCAGGATGCAGTATGACGATCTGGCCATCCTTGAGGTGTTTGGCGGCGCACCTGGCGATGTCGGCATGCGCCGAAGATGGCACCACCACCATGATCATCTGGGCCCGGCGCAGTGCCTCGCCCATATCGGCGGTGGCATTGACCAGTTTGCCAAAGCCGTGCGGCCCGCCCTCGGCACTTTCCAGCTCGATCCCACCGCGCTTCTTGATTACACTGATGTGGTCGAGCGTGCGGTTGTACAGCGTGACCTTCAACCCCATCAATGCCAGATGTGCCGCCATGGCCTTGCCGCCGTGCCCGGCGCCGATGACCGTGTATTTTTCAGGGGTGCTCATAATTGCTCCTTTCCCAATGTGAAGAGACGCTCAGATTCGCTCAACGGACGGCCATTTGCAGCCACCGCAACGCACATACCGTTCACGATATGGGTGCGTATTTTTCCCCTGCCGAACGGGTTGTTCTTCAACTGTGGCGCGTCCAGAATGCCGGAAGTGACCGCCTTCGCCAGAGTGGCAGGGTCTTTCCAGGCATCTGCAATGCCCGGCCCGGCCAATTTGCGGATGGCCTCCAGCGTGACCCCGGCCTCGGCGATCAATTCTGATTTGCGTTGCTGCACCAATGGGTCGCTGGTCATATCCGGCGCGCCGCGCACAGCGTTTTCGACGGCCCGGCGTGCCATCTGGCACGCATCGATCACATCCTCCGCCGTGGCGGCGTGATCCGCCTCGGTATGCCCGACGATGTGGATGATATCGGGCTTGAGTGCCATTTGCAGGTAGATACTGGCCGAAAGATGTGCGCGCGCGGCGTTGGCTTCGAGCGGGTAGCTTAATAACCCGGTGCGGGTCTGCTTCCAAATTCTAAATGCGCTCTTCCCCCTTGCCCATTTTTCCTCTTTCCCATGGCTGGGTAGGAGAGTGCTTATCGGATTGATCATCTCCAGCACTGCCAGCATCTTGGCAAGGTCCATGGCGTCTGAGAGACCGGGCGGACAGTTGAACATCAACTGGGCAATGTAATCGCGCACGCCGGCTTCTTTGGCGTTATAGGCTGAAAGGAAGGCCGCCACCACGAAGATCACATCCGGCGCATCCCGCATGCCCCAGTGATGCGGCTCATTCAGTTCCACCGGCAGGCCGCGCTCGCCGTACCAGCGCATCAATTCCTGGTGCTGGCGGATCGAGCCTTCCAGATCCCATGGGCCGCGCCCGTCCATGCGGTTGAACCAGAAGAGCGGTACGGCGCACCAGGCGATGTTAATGGTCTGCACGTACAGTTCGGCCAGGCGTATGAAATCGTCCGTGCCCGAGTAGGTACGCAGCAGCGGGAAGTTACCCCGGCGGCTGGCGGCGTAAAGAGCCCGGTAATCTTCAGCGGTGCGCACCGGCACCCCGCCTGCTCCAGTGCGGCTTTTGTCCTGCCGTTCGGGATGGAAGAAATTCTCCTGCGCCTCCTGGTCGGTGCCCAGCGAGATCACATCCAGCGCTTTGGCTTCGGCGATCTGTTCGATGCCGCGCAGCGTGTCTGGCAGGCTGGGGAGCCCGAAATGATGGCGAAGAATGGGATAGGGCGAATTGGCGCGGATGCGTTCGACCATGGTCTGGGGATATTCGGTGGCGTTTTCGCCCGGGCCGGCCTGGCCTTTCAGGTAGGCCAGCACTTCCTCGGGCATCTGGCTGCCGTCGAAGACGCGCTCGAAGAAGCCCAACCGGCTGATGCGTTCCGCCACCGGCGGCGTGCCACCGAAGGCGAAGCGTACCCCCTGGGCGTGTAGCTCCGAGGCTTCTTCGGCGAACTGCCCCAGCAGGCGTTCGCCGGTTTCGGGCGTCAAGCGATAGGAGACGCCCACCAGGTCGGCCTTTTCACGCCGGGCAGCCTCCAGCACATCCTGGATGGATACTGCCGGGCCGAGGAAAACGGTCTGCCAACCGGCCGCCTCTGCCAGGCGCAGAAAGTTGGAAACACCTGCCACGTGGACACATTCCCCCAATGCTGCTGCAACAACCACTTTTCTGTGCATATTTCTACTTGTGCTCCTTCCTTGATATCAAGACCCAGGAGGTTGCCGGGAAATTGCCAGGAAATGGATTGTATCCGCCCAATACCATTGCCTTTATAACACAAAAAGGGAAGAAATATGGGGTCGTGGACCGGGCGAAAAGCGGATAAAAATCATTTGTCACATAGTGGATAAAGTGCTAAACTTGAACCAACCATTTTGTTTTAAATACGTATATTGCGTAGGTTCTCAATCACCGATTGAGACGATACTATATCTTTGGAAGGTTATGGAGGTCGGAATGAAACCTACTACCTGGTTGTATGTTGGGGCGGTAATACTTCTTCTTCTGGCTGCTGCCGGGATCTGCGTGGGGGGCTTTATTCTATTGGGCGCGGCCGGCGGAGCACAGGGAGTGACCGGGATCGGGAGTGTGGGAGTGGTGCTGGGAGTGCTCGCACTGGTGGCCGGCATCGTTATGATCGTTATCGCCGCCCGCAAGACCAAATCGGACACCGCCCAGAATGTCACCCTTAAGGTGGACCTGCCCGGCGACACCAAGATCGAAGCGATGAAATGTAAATCCTGCGGTGGCACCCTGACGGCGGAAAACATCAAGCTGGTCAACGGCGCACCCATGGTCACCTGTCCGTATTGCAATTCCGTGTATCAATTGACCGAAGAGCCCAAGTGGTAGAGCGAAAAAACAAAATGTAAAAAACCTAACTTTTGCATTTTGTTTTTTTTTGTATTTTGTTTCTCGTTTATTTTATTTATAGCTCCTTGATTTTGAAAGGATGGTCCTAATGATGAAACCTCGCCTGATCATTTCCTTCCTGCTCGTTGCCTTGATGTTCGCGTTCACAACCAGCGCTTCGGCGCAGTCAAGCTATTCCTTCAGCCTGACGAAGGAAGTTGTGCAGGTTTACTGGAATGCCAACGGCACGGAGGCCCTGGATTACCAGCTCACTTTTACCAATGATCCCAGCGGCCACCCGATCGATTTCGTCGACATTGGCATGCCTAACGCCAACTTCGATATAAACACGGCCAAGGCGGATGTGGGTGGGCAGGCAGTGGATGTCTCCACCTCGGATTATCAGGGCACCGGATCAGGCTTTGCAGTGGATATGGGCTCCCAGACCATCCCATCCGGCGGCAGTGGCACCGTGCACGTATCGGTTGGCTCGATCACCGGGGTGCTCTACCAGGATACAAGCTCGAAAACAGATGCGAGTGGGGATTTCGCCCCGCTCTATTTTGATTCTCAATATGTACACGGAAATACGGATATCACTGTAACATTCCATCTCCCGCAGGGCGTACAACCGTCCGAGCCGCGCTATCACACCATCCAGGGCAGCTGGCCATGTGGTGATCAAGCCCCTGCCACCGACCTGGATATCCAGAACCGCGTTACCTACACCTGGCAGTGCCCCAATGCCAATGGCTCCACGCAATATACCTTCGGAGCCTCTTTCCCGGCCAGCTACGTTCCGGCAGGCGCTATCGTGGTCCCGGCCGCCTTCGACATCAGCGGGATCCTGGATTGGTTCAGCAATAACGGTTCCACTTTTTGCTGCTTCGGGTTCTTTATCCTGTTGTTCATTGGCATACCAATCCTGAGCGCCAACAGCAGCAAGAAGCGCAAACTTGATTACCTGCCGCCGAAGATCCAGATCGAAGGCCACGGCATCAAGCGAGGCCTGACAGCGGTTGAAGCAGCCGTCCTGATGGAACAGCCGCTTGACAAAGTCATGACCATGATCCTGTTCGGTGTGGTTAAGAAGAATGCCGCCACGGTGGTGACGCGTGACCCGCTCAAAATTCAGCTCGCCAATCCGCTGCCGGCCGGGTTGCAGGACTACGAGAACGATTTCTTGCAGGCTTTTGCCTTGGAAGACCTGGCTGCCCGCCGCAAGGCCCTGCAGGATATGACGATCAAGCTGGTCAACAGCGTTTCCGATAAGATGAAAGGCTTCAGCCGCAAGGAAACGGTGGCCTTCTACCAGAGCATCATGGAACGTGCCTGGCAGCAGATCGAATCAGCCGGCACGCCGGAGGTCAAGAGCCAGATGTACGACGAAGCGCTCGAGTGGACCATGCTCGACAAGAATTACGATCAACGCACCCGCAACGTTTTCGTCGGTCCCATCTTCCTGCCGTTGTGGTGGGGCCGCTATGATCCGGGCTTTCACCCGGTTTCGACCGGTTCGGTGCCGTCTGCCTCCATGCCCACATCCGGTGGCAGCCGCTTGCCGGTCAGCATCCCGGGCTCGGCTTTCGCGGCTTCAGTGGTGGGAGGCGTGCAGGGCTTCTCCGGCAAGGTGCTCGGTGATGTGAAATCCTTCACCTCCGGCGTTACCAACAAAACCAACCCGGTACCTGTCTCCACCAGCAGCGGTTACCATGGAGGCGGTGGTGGCGGCCATTGCGCGTGTGCCTGTGCCTGTGCCGGTTGCGCCTGCGCCTGCGCGGGTGGCGGAAGATAGGGAATTTGGGATTTTCGATTGTTGACGGTTAATTTATTTACAGGTGCTGCATGTTGAAAAGGTTATTTAATCAAAAATCTGAAATCGACAATCCGCAATCCGGGCTGTACCACTATCGCCGAGAGGGACCGGATGAAAAATCGCGCGTTCACTTGCGGCTTGACCCGGATGGGCATGGCACGTTGATCGTCAATGCCAACCGGATCCTGCACCTTAACCCAACTGCTGCATTGATGGCATACCACCTGCTGGAGCAGACCTCCGAAGGGGAGGCCGTACGCCTGATCCGGCAAAAATATCACGTCAGCGCCATGCAAGCGCGCTCAGACCTGGGATCCATCCGCAACCAGCTGGATGAACTCGTTCGCCCGGATGGGGCCTGCCCGATCCACGAGCTCGGGCTCGAAACGGTCATGCCATTCTCGGCGCGCCCCACCGCCCCCTACCGGCTGGACCTGGCCCTGACCTACCGCTGCAATAACGACTGCGCGCATTGCTATAATGTGGAGCATCCGACCCTCAGCCAGATCAAATCCGGACAGGCAGGAGTGAAGGGCGAGCTTACTACCGCGGACTGGAAACTGGTGCTGGATCGAGCCTGGGAGATGGGCGTGCCGCATATCATCTTTACGGGCGGCGAGCCGACCCTGCGCGAGGATTTGCCGGAGTTGATCGCACACGCCGAGCAAAACGGCCAGATCACCGGCCTGAACACGAATGCCCGGCGCTTGTCAGACCCACAGTACGTGGAGAAGCTGGTGGCAGCCGGCCTGGACCATGTCCAGATCACGCTGGAATCGTGCGAGATGGAAATCCATGACCAGATGGTGCGCTCGCAAGGCGCTTTCACGCAGACGGTCAGGGGACTGAAGAACGCCCTGGCCAACCGGTTGTACGTAATGACCAATACCACCATGCTGCGGACGAACGTACAGACCATCCCGGCCACGCTGGATTTCCTCGCCGAGCTGGGTGTGCCGACCGTCGGGCTGAACGCTTTGATCTACTCCGGCCGCGGCGCATTGGTGGGGACGGGTCTTTCAGAATCCGAACTGTCACCGGTGCTGGAGCAGGCCCGCCAGAAGACCGAAATGCGCGGCCAGCGCCTGATCTGGTATACGCCGACCCAGTACTGCAATTTTGACCCGATGACGCTTGATCTGGGCGTGAAAGGTTGTACGGCGGCTTTGTACAATATGTGTGTTGAACCGGATGGGAATGTCCTGCCCTGCCAATCGTACTACCAGCCGCTTGGCAACCTGCTGGCGGACCCATGGGACTCCATCTGGAACCATCCCCTGGCCGTGCGCCTGCGTGAACGACAAGGCCTGCCGGAAAAATGCTCCGGCTGCACCTTCCTGGCCGAATGCGGCGGCGGCTGTCCGCTGCAATTTGAATCCATGCATAACTTAGAAAAGGTTTGATGATATGAAACGTATCCTGCCGATTATTCTTCTGATAGCTCTGCTTTTGAATGGTTGTGGCAGCCTGAAAGGTGCCTCTCCCCAGGTTGCAGCCGGACCTGTTGCGGTTGCCAGCCTGGTCCCGCTGGGGACACCCTCTGCCAAATACGGGGGCATTGCGCGTCCCCTGATCGGCGATTTAACCGCCATCGGTGCGCGGGTGGCGGGCACGGATGGAGAGACCAAAGCCGCCCAGTACATTGTCGCTGCTTTTAAGGCGATCGGTTATGCACCGGATACCCAGGCGTTTACTGCGGCTGCCGGGAGCCAATCCATCGGCTCGACCAATATCGTGGCGGTCAAGACCGGCACCTCTTCACAGCAGATCATCGTCGGCGCGCATTATGATTCGACGGAAGCCGGCCCGGGGGCGGATGATAATGCTTCCGGTGTGGCGGTCATGCTGGAAGTGGCCAAGCTCGTTCAAGGAACAAAGACCCCTTATACCATTCGCTTCATTGCGTTTGGAGCGGAAGAAAGTGGTTTACTTGGTTCGTATGCTTATCTGAACCAGATGAGCCAGGATGATTTCCAGAATGTGATCGTGATGATCGACCTCGATTCCCTGGTGGCCGGTGATACTGCATATGTATACAGCGATGAAAGCCAATCAGCAGTGCGGGATTGGGCGCTTGATTGGGCGGTTGGCAATGGTTTTGACCTGCAAACCGTCAAGAATGGTCTGAAGTTTCCGGATAATAATGGGATTGGCTCCTCGGATTACGCGCCTTTCCAGGCAGTCGGGATCCCTTACGTTTACTTCGATACCACCGATTGGACGCTCGGCGACAAAAAAGGCGCCACCCAGGTGGATACGAAGTATGGTGAGAACGGAGTGATCCGGCATACCAAAGATGACACCCTGGCGTATCTGGATCAAACCTTCCCGGGTCGGGTGGATCAGCATCTGAACCTGTTTATTTCCGTCCTGTATAACCTGCTGACCCAATATGAAGCGCCCGCACGATGAAAGACCCTAAGCTTTCCGGGAATTACCGGAGCAAGGAAGAAGATGGGGATGTTGGGCAGGTGAAGCCTGCCCAACATCCCGAAGTCGCCTCCAGCCCGGCAACTCCTGACAAACCAACTCTGGAAAATGCCTGGATAAAGGAATTTCCCGGCGGGGTGACCGTTTGCGATGCGGGCGGCATCCTCATCGAGATGAACGACAAAGCCGCGAAGATATTCGAGCAAGATGGCGGGCGGGCGCTGATCGGAAAGAACTTGTTCGACTGCCATCCCGAACGGGCCCGCAGTGAATTGGAGCATCTGATGGAAATGCGCCAGCGAAATGTTTATACTATTGAGAAAAATGGCGTCAAGAAAATAATCTACCAATCTCCCTGGTACCAAAACGGTGTGTTTGCCGGTTTTATTGAACTTTCGTTGGAAATCCCGTTCGAATTGCCGCACTTTGTGCGCGGCTGATGGAGAGGAAAAATGTCCAATGCATCGCCCCTGACACTATTCTTGATCCGCTACCCTGTCATTATTTTCAGTATAATCATGCTCGTCGCCGGCCTGTTGGGACTCGTATTTGGCCGGCTTTCGATCGGCCATATCAAGCTAAAAGGCGTGGTGTTCCGGATCTTGTGCGCCATTCTGTTCTTGGGAGCAGCCGGTTTTTTTATCCCGAAATACGGGTTGGCGGTAGAAATCATCCTGGCAGTGGTGCTGGTGGTCATTGCCCTGCTGATGGCCGAAAAACCGGCCGCCACGCAGCCCCTGGATGCCGCGACGCACACCTTCCAATCCGGCCCGGATGAACCGCCTTATCGCCTGCACCTGCGGCTTTTGAAGGATGGCTCCGGTATCCTGATTATTAATGCGGCCACCGTGCTGCACCTGAACCCCACCGCGGCCGAGTTCGCCTACCATATGATGAAAGGCACCCCACCGGAGCAGGCTGCAAAAGAAATTGCTAAGCGTTACCGCATCAGTGTGGCGGAAGCGCAAAAGGATTACGTGGATTTTCACGAGCGTATCCAGACCGCCATCCATACCCCCGACCTGGATCCAACCACCTATCTCGATTTTGAACGGGTGGTGCCTCATTCCAAGGACCTGACGGCCCCGCTGCAACTCGACTGTGCCCTGACCTACCGCCTGCCAGCTGGCACGCAGGCCGAGTATGCCCCCACCAAACGGGTTGACCGTGAACTGACCACGAATGAGTGGCAGACCATTATGGATAAGGCCTGGGCGGCTGGTATTCCGCATATCACCTTTACTGGCGGCGAACCAACCCTGCGCGAGGATCTGCCGGCCCTGATCGCCCACGCCGAGAGGGTCGGGCAGGTCACCGGCCTGTTGACGGATGGACTGAAACTGGCCGATAAGGTTTACCTGCAGAGCCTGTTGCAGACCGGCCTGGACCACCTGCTTTTCATCCTGCAGCCTGAGAATCCGGCCTCCTGGCAGGCGCTCGAGACCATCCTGCAGGCAGACCTGTTTACCACCGTCCACCTGACCGTCACACCATGGAATGTCAATCAGGCCGGGGAAACCCTCGAAAGACTTTGCGCGTTGAAAGTAAAAAGCCTTTCCTTGGGCACCTCCGAACCCTCCCTGCACGAGGCGCTGCACGGTTTGCACAACCAGGCCGCCAATCTCGGGTTGACCCTGCGCTGGGATATGCCGGTGCCCTACTCCGCCGAAAACCCGGTTTCGCATGAGACCATCGAGGATGAAGTACCTTCCGGGGCAGGCAAGGTCTGGCTGTATGTGGAGCCAGATGGGGACGTGCTGCCCACGCAGGGCGAAGCGGATCACATCCTGGGGAACTTCCTGAAAGACCCCTGGGAGAAAATCTACCAATCATGATTACCTACAATCCTGGCGTATCCTAGGAGATCAGGACCATGACCCAACCTGCACTAGACCCGAATGAAGTCCGTTTTTTTAGCGGCAGTTCCCACCCGCAACTGGCGAAAGATATCGCTTCCCATTTGGGTCTGAGCCTCGCCCAGACCCTGATCAAGCGTTTCAGCAACGATGACCTGTACATACAGCTTGGCGCCAGTGTGCGCTCGCGCGTAGTATACATTGTCCAATCATTGACACCGCCGGTGAACGACCACCTGGTCGAGCTGCTGATGATGCTGGATATTGCCCGTTCCGCCTCGGCCCGGGAAATCCACGCCATCATCCCGTATTTCTCCTTTGCCCGGTCGGACAAAAAGGATGCGCCGCGCATTTCCATTACCGCCCGCTTGGTGGCCGACCTGATCCAGACCGCTGGAGCCACGCATGTGATGACGATGATGCTGCACTCCCCGCAGGTACACGGTTTCTTCAGCATCCCGGCCGACCCGCTTACCAGCCAGCCGGTCTTCAACCGCTATTTCGAGAGGCGTGACCTGGCGAGCACGGTGGTGGTGGCCCCGGATATGGGACACGCCAAATCGGCGGCGCGCTTTGCCAAGGGTCTGGGTATGCCGGTTGCGGCCGGCAACAAGGAGCGCATCTCCGACACCGAAGTGCTGATCAGCGGGTTGGTGGGACAGTCAGTCCAAGGAAACCGGCGGGCGATCATTTACGACGATGAAGTTGCTACAGGCGGCTCGATCGTTGCGATCAGCAAAATTTTGATCGAGCAGGGCATCCAGGAGATCTGGGTTGCCTGTACGCACGGAGTATTTGTGCGTGGTGGCCTGGAGAGGCTGGCTGCTGTCCCGCAGATCACGGAGATCGTAACCACGGATACCGTTTATACGCCGCCTGAAAAGCGCCATCCCAAGCTGACCGTGCTCTCGGTTGCCCCGGTTTTTGGCGATGCGATCTCCCGCAATTACCTGCGGCAGTCCATCAGTGATTTGTTTGTCTATGGAGAAGAAAATTAATGGCAACACCTGCCGAAATCGCCGGTTCCGTTTTCAGCCAGCATTACAACTGTTCGCAGTCGGTTTTCTCGGCCTTTGCCGAGCAGTTGGGCATGGATCAGAAAACTGCTCTCAAGCTGGCCTCGCCTTTTGGCGGCGGTGTGGCCAGGCGTGGTGAAATCTGTGGGGCAGTCTCTGGCGCTATGCTGGCTCTTGGACTGGCGCGCGGCGCACAGCTGCCGGCCGAAAAAGAAGGTATTTACAGGCTATCGCAGGAATTTATGCGCCTGTTCGAGAAAAAGCACAGCACGATTCTTTGCCGGGATTTGATCGACAGTGACCTGAGCACACCGGCCGGTTACCAGGCAGCCACGGACAAACGTGTTTTCACCACCATTTGCCCGGTGTTGGTACGGGATGCAGTTGAAATTGTCCAGAAGTTGCTCGAAACAGCCTGAATATCTATCCATAAAATGAAAGCAAGTGACAGTCACATTTATCGCGACTATTGCTTGTTGGTAAAAAAAATTCATGAGTGATAAACCCATCCCCGAATCTTACTGGGTTGTGCCGGGAAAATTTTTAGCCGGCGGATATCCGATCGCCAGCGCCGATGAGATGATGGCGCGGCGCTGGCTGTCCGCTTTTATCGATGCCGGCATCAATAGCTTCTTTGACCTGACGCGCCCGGGCGAGCTGCCGGCTTACCTGCCGGCATTACAGGAAGAAGCCTTCCGGCACGGCATCCCCATCGATTATCAGCGCATGACCATCCAGGATAAGGGTCTGCCATCACAAGAAAAAATGACGATGCTGCTGGATGCCCTGGATGCCGCGCTCGATTCCGACCACAAGGTCTACCTGCATTGTTGGGGCGGCATCGGACGCACTGGTACTACAGTAGGTTGCTGGTTGGTACGACATGGTTTGACTGGCGGACAGGCGCTGATCCGTTTGAACGAACTCTACCGGAACGCCGAGCAGAGCCATTTATTCCCACGCTCCCCGGAAACAGCCGCACAGATGAAATTTATCCTGGAGTGGGCGGAAGATGGATTGGCATAAGCGCTATGTACAGCAGGCCGGCTGGTCCAGCGAAGTGCGCAATTATCTTTTCAAGCGTGCCGGCCTATCTGGTGCGCGGCGGGTGCTCGAAGTGGGTTGCGGCAGCGGGGCCATCCTTTCCGGCCTGGTTACCGGCGCAGCCATCCAAGGGCTGGACAGGGAGCCAAATTGCCTGGCTGAAGCGCGCCGATATGCTCCAGGGGCAACTCTGACCTGTGCGGATGCGCTGCATCTACCGTATGCCAGCAGCGTTTTCGATATTACTTTTTGCCATTTCTTGCTCCTTTGGGTGGGAGATCCGCTGCAAGCTCTGCGGGAAATGAAGCGCGTCACCCGACCGGGGGGAAGTATCCTGGCGCTGGCGGAGCCGGACTACAGTGCACGGGTGGACAAGCCAGAGGAACTGGCTGTATTGGGCCACTGGCAGGCCGAATCCCTGTGGCGCCAGGGGGCAGACCCGACCGTGGGAAGCCGGCTGCCTGAATTGTTCGGCCAGGCGGCCATCCGGTCGGTCGAAACAGGCAGCCTGCAACCGGCTGGAACGAATTGGCCAGGGCCCGGGGAATGGGAGTTGGAATGGGCGGTGCTGGAAGCCGATCTGGCGGGGATGATCCCGGCAGCGGAAATCCAGCGGCTTAAGCGCCTGGACGAAGCAGCCTGGCAGCGTGGCGAGCGCGTGCTGCATGTACCGACCTATTGGATTCTGGGAAGCTCCAGCTAACGGGTTTCCCTCGCCTGCACCAGTACTGACCAGAGAGCCATAGTTTTTTATGGGGGCAGGGTATGCAGATGGTATAATCTTCACCGGAGGTTCCATTGTCTGACTTTTCTTCGGAGAAAGCACCCCAGCCGGCTCCGGAAACCCCACCTGTTAAACAAGGTTGGAAGAGTTTCCTGCAGGAGATTCTGGAGACGCTCGGGTTGGCGGTTCTCCTTTTTCTGGTAATCAATATCATCTCGGCGCGCGTACGCGTGGATGGGTTCTCAATGCGCCCGACCCTGGATGATGGCGAGTTTGTACTGATCAGCCGGCTGGCTTACCAGTTTGGCAGTTTCCAGCATGGCGATATCATCGTTTTCCGCCCGCCAATGTACCCCGAGGCGGACTTCTGGCGGCGTTTGTTGGGTCTGCCCAATATCAGTGATGATTATGAGGATTACATTAAGCGTGTTATCGGCCTGCCGGGTGAGACGGTAAAGATAGCGGACGGGGTGGTGAGCATTAACGGTACCCCGATCAGCGAACCATATATTGCTGACTCGCCCAATTATTCCGGCGAATGGACCGTTCCGGCCGGGAACCTGTTCGTGCTGGGCGATAACCGGAATAACTCGGCTGATTCACACGCCTGGGGCTTCCTGCCGGAACAGAACGTGCTTGGCAAGGCAATGGTGATCTACTGGCCGTTTGTGGACTGGAAAATATTAAAATCCAACCTGGCGATCGCGACCACCCCATGAGTAGCTCCATGCAATCATTGAAACAAATCATTAACCTAGCCGAACTCTTACGAACAGGAACTGCCGGTTGCAACGGTCGCATTGGTGGCGCCCCGCGGAGCGGAGATTGCCGGTTGGATCGACCATACTCTGCTCAAACCCGAAGCCACCCCCGATCAGGTTAAGAAATTATGCGAAGAGGCCAAAAAATATCACTTTGCCTCCGTTTGCCTGAACCCGGTATATGTACCCCTGGCGCGCGGCCTGCTCAAGGATTCTGGAATGTGTGTGTGCGCGGTGATCGCTTTTCCGCTGGGTGCGCTTTTGCCGGAAGACAAAGTGTATGAGGCACGGCGTGTCATCGAAAATGGTGCCAGCGAAGTGGATATGGTCATCAACCTGGGGGCGCTCAAGGGCGAATCGTATGGGTTGGTTCTGAACGATATCCTTTTCGTGACGCAGGAAGTGCACGAACGCGGCGCCAGGTTAAAAGTCATTATCGAGGCAGCCTTGCTGACACGGCGTGAGAAGATCCTGGCCTGCCTGCTGGCCCAGGCAGCCGGAGCCGATTTCGTGAAAACCTCCACTGGATTTGGCCCCTGGGGAGCCACGCTGGAGGATGTGGAACTGATGCGCCGGGTGGTGGGACCTGAAACCGGTGTAAAGGCGGCCGGGGGAATCCGAAATTACCAAGACGCTCTGATGATGATCACCGCCGGCGCGAATCGGATCGGGGCGAGCGCGGGCGTCTCAATAATAAATGAATCCATGGGAGCAACCCGATGAACGATGTACCCAACAAATCCTTCCAATGCAGCGAATGCCAGGCCGGGATGATGCACCTGCAGCATATCACCTACTTCACCTGGCTGGATGAAGAACTTGTCACTGTCCCAAATTTCCCGGCCTGGGTATGCGATATGTGCGGGCGGCGTGAGTATGACGCGCGCGCAATATCCTGGTTGGTCACCATTCTCAATCCGGAAACCGGCAAGGCCAGCCCGACCAAACGGCGCCCACGGCCGCCGCAGAAAAAACATGACGGAACCCGCCCTTCGCCAGAGAAGAAATTAGTTTAAAGAGAATCGCTGCGGTCCAGGAAACTCTGCCACCCGCAGATGAATTTCCAGTGCCCTGAAATCCCGACAGGAGTTTAGTAGAGATGCCAGAAACAAACGTCACCCATCGTATGCTTGCTGCTGATTTTCTCACTCAGAGCTATCGTGTGGTAGGCAAGATGATGGTACCCAATACGGGAGTAGTTGGATTGATCAACGATCCTACCACTTCCTTTATGGAAGTGATGGATGCCAAACTGGCCCGGATCCACATGCCCACCAAACTGGTGGGGGAATACAAAGTGATCGACCTGGTCAAGGAAAATGTTTTCGCGATCTGCCTGACACGGCGGGAAGATATGGGGCCGCAGGCACTGGCGCGCGGTGGTTACAAGAATCTGGTTGAGTATTCCATCCGTATTACCACCCAGGTGTACGAGCTGGAAGGCACGCTGGAGTGGAGCGGCCGGTTCAACTTTACCGCCATCATGGTGGAAGGCGTGCGTGACTTCGTTCCGCTTTATGATGCCACACTGACCGCCATCCTGATCCCACAATTGCGTATCGAAAGCCCGGCGATCCTGTTCAATCGCACCCAGGTGGATTTGCTGGGGCTAGTTTCTGAGAAAAAAGAAACTGCATGAATTGCTTGACCAGCATGGAGCAGAATGGTAAAATCCGTCCGCTTAAGTACCCGTAAGGGTGAAGTACCCGGATGGGTAATGACACCGTTTGCCCCCATTGTGTAGCGGTTAGCACGAGGCCCTTTCAAGGCTTAAACTGGAGTTCGAGTCTCCATGGGGGCACAAAATTATTACCTCCGTAAGGAGGTAATTTCGTTAGAATTGGAGTCCCCGCAAGGGAATGGTCCCCGAGTCACTATGGGGCACAAAAGAAGTGTAAAATGGTTTCTGGAAGGGTATTCAATTGGGGCAATATTTGTTCAAGACTTCAAAAAAAACAATTATGAATGCCTGACTTGGTATATAATGAGGCTTGAAGAGGAACTGCCTATAGGCCATTAACCGACCTTATTAACAGTTGCTTTAGGGAGAAAGACCATGGAATTATATAAGAATAAAAGCGGCGGATCAGAGGTTTGGGCATACGAAATTGGGGAAGATTGGATAACCATTCAATTTACGGATGCTTCAGTCTACATATACTCTTATGAGAATGTCGGAACGGAAAACGTAGAAAAAATGAAAGTTCTGGCGCTTTCCGGTCATGGCCTGTACCGTTTCATTTTGCACAATGTAAAAACCGAATTTGCCAAGAAATTGGGATAGTAAGCGCCGGCTGATTCAATCCAGCCGAATTTTTGCAGCATGGCTTAAAGAGTTACATTATCTGTTCTCATGGAATCGAAACCTGCAAGGGTTTGGCGCACCATGGGGGCACAACAAGAACCGCAGGAAGGCGGTTTTTTGTTTTAAGACGGTCTATATCCCAATCGAAGCGATCCATAAACACAAGGCCTCCCCGAAATGGGGAGGCCGTTTTCAGATTCCAATTTTTGAAAAATAATTCTCTAGGGAGTGACTCCGGTCCAGCTACCCCGGCCCGAGCAGAGGTCAAAGCCGACCAGGCAGGCGGCACCGTTATTTCCGCTGGTGATATCGCGGAAAGTGATGTTGTTGCCGTAAACATAAGCGGCATTCATAACCACGCCAGCATCGGCTGAACGAGCTGCCCACATGGGCGAGCTCAGGCTGGTGCCACCGACCTGCCACCAACCACTTTGGCCACTGTAGCGGGTGGTATCGTACACTGCCGCGCCTGAGTTGGGAGCTGCGTCCAGGGAAACGTCCGGGGTGGCGCGCATGCCGGCGCACTTTACCTGGGCATAGCCTGAATAGCCGGATTGCGCGCTGGCGGCGGTTTCATATGCACTGCATCCGCCGCCGCCATCCGTCCAACCGGTCTCGCTGGCCAGGGAGCCATTGGTGTTGAAGGTCAGCAGGGTGCCCCCTACCGAAATAACGTTTGGAGACGCAGATGGATATTCGGCAGGAAGACCGGCATCCCCGGCAGATACGAAAAATGCAACGCCCGAGCGAATAAAATGGGAGTCGTAGCTCTTTTCGCCGGAGAACTCACTGCCGCCCCAACTGTTGCTGACATAATTGGCGTGCGCGGAGGCATAATCCTCAGCGGTCAATAGATTGGTGAAACTGGCGCTCCTGGCTTCCACGAGCAGAATCTTGGCGCCCGGGGCGATGGCATGCGCCCATTCGATGTCCAGCGAAATCTCGAGCGCCCAGCCGGCATTAGCGGTGGGAAGCTTCGTACTACCGGTCTGGCTAACCTTGGTGAAGCAAGCATTGGCAGTGGTGCAGGCTGGCAGACCGAATTGTGAGCTAAAGACACCCAGATCGTTTGCTGCGGTTGGGTCGTCATATGCGTCCACGATGCCAATGGTCTTACCCGCGCCAGCGGTATTGCTGGTAGAAAAACCATAAGCTGCCTTCATGGTGAGAGGAGATAGCCCAACTGGAGATGAAGATGCATTCGGCCTGGCCCAGGCGATGCAACGGGCGCTGCCAATAGGAACAAGGCCGCAGACTGGTTTGGCTCCAATCTTATTGCCGGCGTCAGGCCTGGATGCGGCCGCCACGGTTCCAGTTAATGATAAAGAACCAACCAGGATGGCGACTAACAATAGATAGAACGAATTCTTTATTTTCATAATTATTATCTCCTTTTACCATTAGAAAGGAACATCCAATTTCATTAAATCATTAAGTCTGAACGGATACTTAATGGCCCTTGAGTAGGTATGCCAAAAAATAGACGATTATCGGACAGTCCATCCGTATCCAAAAAGTAGATTATTTTTATAATAATGCTATTATCGAAGATGCACTATAGTTCATTTTTCCTACACATTCCCACTATATTTACTTGGATCCTTCCGAAAATTCGGCGGAAGTCGAATTTGAGTGCGTGCGGCTTCGCACCCTTCGGGCATGCTACGCGACCGCACACACTCAAATTGCGGTCCTTCAAAAATTTTTGGATAGTTAGTTCGTTGTTATCCCTGACACCCCGTCCATATGGGTCAAGGAAGGCCCGCCGTTTCTCTTTATCACGGATGGGGTGTGGAAATAAAAATGCCTCACGGCTGGTTGAGGGGGGCAACCAATCGTGAGGCAGGGCAGATTATACATGATTTTAGGAATAATGCAAGGCATGAAAATGCGGTTGTAATGGTATTCCAGCTGCGGTATGATTACCCACAAAGGAGCAGCCATGAACATTTTCGAGGCCAAGGAAGCCAAGATAAAAGCCTATCTCAAGTTCCTGAACAAGAGCGGCGCGACCAGCCGGAAAGGTGCTGTCAAGATCGTTGACGTGGAGCGGGCGCTCAAGATCGAGGACCTCTTATTCGATGAAATAACCAAATACCTGGTGGCGGAAGGGTCGATCGTGCGTTCAGCCGGCCTGGTTTATATTACCAAGACAGGCATTGGCAAGCTCTAGATGGATTTACCGGTGAGAAAAAACTACAATGCGACTTGAGTGTCGCTCTACGTGGTTTTCGACGTCCGGGGATATAAGATTGGATAGTAAGGCTGGATCATAACGCTTATGATGTTTGTTACGCTATCTGGAAATAAAAACGCCCCGCGAGGGGCGTTGCTGCTTCATTTTTCGAGCACTTTTCGGCTGCGCTGGTAGGGGATCAACATAAGGAAGCCGATGGCGATGACAGCTTCGCCTACCTGTACGCCGGCGGCCTGCCAGGGTCCGAAATAGGGGACGCGTGGCCGTAGTTGGGTACCGAAGCCAAATACATCTGCCATACCACAAAAGACGGAAATTACATACCCGGTGGTCACCAGGCGGATGCCGATATCAGCCGGGATGGAGCGGTCGCCATTTCTCCAAAAGGCCATTAAACAAATATATCCGCCAATGCTAATGGCGGCCAGGCCCACCAGGAAAACGGATATTTGTACAAACCCTACCACCGGACTGCGGTCCAAGTCAAAGAAAGCCGGGCGGGCGCCCACCAGGAAAATCAGCAGGCCGATCAAGGTAATAGTCAACCCACTGCGAATACGGAAACGGGAAGGAAGCGGTCCGAGGGGAGTTGTTTCAGGGGAGATGGACGGTTTGGGATTCGTGTTCATGCTGGCAAGTATATCCGCAGATGGCGCAGCCAGTTTTCCCCCAAGATGGCCGAGACCTCTTTGTCATTATATCCTTTGGCTTTCAGGATGGGGCCAAGGTTTTGCAAGTCGGCAATAGTATCCATGCCGGCAGGGATGGCGCTCAGGCCAAAGCCCCCATCGAAATCGCTTCCCAGGCCGGCGTGCCTAGCATCCCCTGCTATCTGGCAGATGTAGTCCACATGGGCAGCCACTGTTGCAAGGGTAATGTCATCGCGCCTGTCGCCCACATTCCAACCGTTTTTCAGGAACCTGCAAAAAGGCACCACACCGATGATGGCATCGCGTGCAATCAGCCCTTTGATAACCTCATCTGGGAGTAGCCGGTTGCCATCGTAGCCGGGCAGGAGCGCAGCGGCATTGGCGTGGCTGGCGATAATGGGGCCCTCGTACATATCCAGGGACTGACGGGCCGATAATTCATCCATGTGGCTAAGGTCCAGGGTGAAGCCCAGATCGGCCATTGCTTCGAGCAGGGCACGCCCGTCATCGGTCAATGGTCCGGGATCGTGGGTGCCGCCGCAGAAGCGCGTGCCGGCCCAGGCTGGGCCAATCATGCGCAGGCCGCTTTGCCACCATTCCTCCAGTTCTGAAGGACTGCGCACGCCCTCGGCCCCTTCCATCAAGGGAACCAGTCCAACCGGATGGGTGGTACGGGCGGGATCGTTCCAATCGGCGAGGACGGTTTCCAGGTCTGTGCGGGTGGCGATGAATTGAAAATGGTCAGGGGCCTGGTTGGTAAGACTGTGGTACGTATCCAACTGGGTGCGGTAAAGGTGCTCGGCCTGTTCATCATCAGCGTAGGATTGCGTATCCCAGGCCCCGGTTACACGCCGAAGGGGCGTGGCGAACAATGTGCTGAAAATAACGGCCACCCTTCCACGTTGATAATCGGGCCAGCCGAGCACGCTTTCGCCATTGTGTTCGATTGCCTGCGAAGCGGAAGCTTCTTCGACCTGGCGCGTTTCCGCCGCGGAACGGGTGTAATCCCGCCCGAAGGTAAGCATGTTGTAGGCTATATCTTCGTGGGCGTCAACAATCAGGTCAGGGCACATGGGCGGATAAAAAACCCGGTTTCGGGAGAAACCGGGTTTCGGGATCACTTTTCTGGGGTTTCCCCGGTAGGGGGTTCTGTGCCAGTCGCAGGCTCGTCTTTTTCGGTGACCGTTGCTGGTGCAACCACATCACCACCGGCCATTTCCAGGCTGACTCCATCCAGGCTGATCTGCTTTAGATCTAGGTCCTTGAATGCACCCAAATCCACCTTGCGCAGACTCAGACCAATCCGGCGCTGGTCGGGATCGATGCGAATGACGCGCAGGGTGACTACATCGCCTTCATGCAGTCCGGCTTCCTTGGGATGCTCGATGCGGTTTTCGCTGATCTCTGAGATGTGGATGAGACCTTCCAAGTCGCCTTCCAGACGGGCGAAGGCGCCAAACTTGGTCAAACGGGTAATAACACCTTCTACAAGCTGGCCAACCTTGAACTTGTCCACTTTGCTTTGCCAAGGATCGCTTTGCAAAGCACGCATGGATAGGCCAATGCGCTTCTTCTCGCGGTCGATATTGATGACTTTGACCTTAACTTCCTGGCCTACTTCGAGCACCTCGGAGGGGTGCTGGACACGGTCCCAGGAGATTTCCGAAAGGTGTACCAGGCCGTCCGCGCCGTTGACGTTGACGAACGCACCGAAATCGGCCAAGCTGGTGACCTTGCCGGTATAGGTTTCGCCTTCCTTCAGCGATTCGATCACGCGCTCCTTGATGGACTGGCGTGTCTCACTGGACGCGGCTCGTTCGGAAAGGATCAGACGGCGGCGCTTGCGGTCCACTTCAATGACGCGCACGCTGATCGGTTCGCCGATCATTTTGGCATAACGCTGGTCCGGCGTATCTCCGGTGACTCCCATGCGACGGGAAATGCTCAGTTGAGAGGCCGGGATGAAACCGCGCAGGCCGTAGACAGGGACGATGATACCGCCCTTATTGAAGCCGTCTACTTTGCCTTCATACGTTCCGCTCTCTTCGAGCATCTTCTCGACCTCAGCCCAGCCTTTTTGCTCTTGAGCACGCGTATACGAAAGCACCACATTGCCATTGTCATCTTCGGCGTTCAGCACATAGACCAGGATTTCCTGGCCCACCTGAAGACCGGCGCGTTCATCAACTGGAATGGATTCCAGTTCGCGACCTGTAATCACACCTTCCGATTTTGCGCCGACACTGACCAGTATTTGTGTCTGGCTGATGCTGGCAACTACACCGGAACGGATTTCCCCGGGCTGGGGAAAATCTAAGGTCATCCCTTCCTGGTTCAGGAGGGTTTCCATGTTTACATTATTGTTATTGTGTTCAGCGGGCTGATTACTCTCGGGCGCAGCCCCCTGCCCGAGCAGGGAATCGTTTTGATCCATATATGAGAAACCTCGGCGGATAAGATAAGTGGATTATACAGGCGAATGGGTAAGTTGGCAACCCCAACAATGTTTACATAATCGACTAAAGAGGGGGATTTTCTGGTATTAAGCGCATATTTTGCTCTTCCCAAAAGAACTATTAGGGAGTTTTTTTCCTGATAGGTTTTTTGGTACCCATCACAGAACCTACCAGCACAATGACGACAATCAGGATGGCAAGGGTGAGGATGCCGGTGGTATCCCCGGATACACTATCTGAGGTGGGGGCGGGTGTTGGCGTGCGAACTGTTTCGTTTTCTACCTGATGGCTGGCAATGACTGCCGGCGTGACTGAAGCTGCCCGGGCGGAATCAAAAGCGTGCAAAACTCCCGCCAGAAAGATCGCAATGACCAGAAAAATACTTAAAATGATGAGTGCAAGAGGTATATGGGGATGTTTCATGTTCATGACAAGTATAACAGAAACCTGACTGTGCGCGCCGGGATGAGATTGGCAAATGTGAGATTGGCATAAAAAACACCCCTTTGGGAAGGGGTGTTTCATGGCGGAGAGGGCGGGATTCGAACCCGCGAACCTTGTGGGTTACACGCTTTCCAAGCGTGCGCGCTAAGCCAGCTACGCGACCTCTCCTTTTGAGCGGGGCGAATTATACCAGAGAATCCTCAATACGTTTCGCGAAGCGCCCATCCAGAACGAATTGTTTTGCATTGGCAGTTTTGCCGTTTCCATTGGTCTTGCCGTTCAATGGTCCGGTCTTCTTTTTCTGGAAAACGGAGATGTCGCGTGCAGGCAGGAGGCCCCAGCGGCTGGCGCCCAGGTAAAGGATCTCGAGGATCAGATCCTCATATGAGATGCCTTCAGAGGCAGCCTGGATGCACAGGTCACTATAGCCGGGTGTCAGGCCAGGCAGGGTGTTGATTTCTATCAGGCGTGGCTGGCCCTCGGCGTCGAGGCGAATGTCAGTGCGGGAGATATCCAGCGCGCCAAGCACAACGTGTGCACGGTATGCCAGATGTTGGAGTTTGCGGGTCAGTTCGGGTTCAACCGGGGCGGGGCAAAGGTAACCAGGTGCGCCTTCCGACCCAACTGACTGGGCCTTGGCGGCAATCCCATAAACGCCCGGTGTGACCGAACGGGAACTGTCCAACTCGAGCACGGGCAAACGATGGAAACCGTCTTTGTCGAACCACTCAGGATGGCGGGAATAGAGAACCGTGTCGTGGCGGCCCATTACCCCGACCGTAAACTCGCGGCCCGGCAAAAAGGCCTCCACCAGGGCCGGCTGGTGGTACATGCGGATAACGTATTCGGCGCGCTCACGCAATTCGGTTTCATTGTTGACGATTGCCTTCGCATCCACGCCCATGCCGGTGCCTTCACGGGCCGGCTTAACGAAAAGCGGGAAACGTAATTCGGGGCGCAGGGGTTCGTCGCCGAACGTAAACTCCTGGAATGGGGCAACCGGCAGGTTGCGGTCACGCCACAGACGTTTTGTCAGTGTCTTATCAAGCGAAATAGCATTGGTAAGGACACGTGAGCCGGTATAGGGAATTTTTAACATTTCCAGCAGGGCTGGAGTTTGGGCTTCGCGGGCGTCGCCCCCCAAACCTTCGGCGATGTTAAAACAGATATCTGGTTTGACTTCCTTTAGAGCAGTGGGCAGGTTCGCATCAGCTTGGATAAAGAATGCCTGATGACCATCGGTTTCAATGGCTGCCCGGATGTAATCTATCGTCTCTATATAATCGTAGTCCGCTCCGGCATCTGGTGGTACATCCGGTGGGAGAGGCTTATCGTGCTCTTTGATATTTGCGAGCACCGCTACACGCCACGGATGTGCCGGACGCGGCAGACAACTGGGAGGCTTTTCGTTATCCTTTTCTTGATCTTGCATTGGAATGGCCATTTTTATTTACCTCGGATTAGAATGAATTTCAACTTTGTAGTATACGATAATATACGAAAATAACAAGAGGTGGTTGGAGATTTTAAGCTTGCTATTACATAACAATATCATTGCGTAACAAACGGTTCAGTACATCGAAATCCACCCTGGCGGTCATATCCAGACTGAGCGGCGTTACGGAAACCTCACGTTGGACGCGCAGCACGTAGACATCACTGCCTTTGAATTCTTCACCCAGCTCGGCGGCTTCGGTGTAATCGACCCCGCCCGGTATTTCCCAGGATTTCCGTTTCGGGCGCACCGGCACAAAATAGCGCTGGCGCGCAATGCGCGTAACCTGCCAGGGGGTTGAGCGGGTGGCATCGCAAGGCACATCCACTTTGATCACATCAACATCCGGCGGAAAATGTTTCTCCAGAAGTTGGCGGGCAAAGTACGTGGTGAAGTACGCGGCGACTGAGAAGTCGATATCCTTCGAATATGAAAAGTGTTCTTCCCGGTTAGTTTCCAGTGACATGGCCAGCCCGGGAATGCCGTGGGAGGCTGCTTCCAGCGCCGCGCCGACTGTCCCTGAGATGGTCACTCCGGTGGCAACGTTTTCACCGTAATTGATCCCCGAAACCACCAGGTCGGGAGGCTGCGGCATGATTTCCATAATACCATGCAGGACGGCTTGCGCAGGAGTCCCGCCAACTGCGTACACACTCCACTGCTTGCCGCCAACCTGAACTACCTCGGTGCGGATGATGCCATCCGATGTGGACGGCAGGCTGCGGCCCATCCCCGAAGATTGATCGCGCGGCGCGGCCACTGTGACAAAGCCAAGTTCGGAGAGCGCTTCGGCCGCGGCCCACAGCCCAGGCGATTGGATTCCATCGTCATTGGTAAGCAATATCTGGCTCTTCCCCATGGTACCTCCTGAAAAAAAGAAAGAAGCGGGATTTCCCGCTTCAGTGGTGCCCCTTGTGCGATTCGAACGCACGGCCTTTTGGTCCGCAACCAAACGCTCTAATCCGCTGAGCTAAAGGGGCATAGGTTTTAAGCGGGAGAATTCTAATCGAGAAAGCGATGCTGGTCAAGCTTTCTGGGATTTTCTGGGATTTTTTAGCTTGCTATTGTAAAATCGGACCGTTCGTTCTACAATAGATGGGCATCGATTTTTACCGATTTTTGGGATTTTGAGTATTCTGCCCGCCTGAAAAATCATACCATTCCCTTCCCCCATGCCTACGCTTACTCTTACCACAGATTTCGGGATGAAAGACGGCTTTGTCGGCAGCATGAAAGGCGTCATCTGGAGCATCTGTCCGGCTGCACAGATCGCCGATATCAGCCATATCATAACCCCGCAAAATGTAATGGAAGGCGCCTTCACGCTCTGGCGCGCTTATCCTTACTTCCCTTCTGGCACCGTGCATGTGGCAGTAGTTGACCCGGGTGTTGGCACGCGCCGCCGCCCGCTGGCGGCCCAACTGGGCGGCTACTATTTTGTCGGCCCGGACAATGGCTTGTTCACACCTATCTATGAGGATGCCGAAAGGAACGGCTGGCCGCTGGAAATCGTCCATCTGACAAACGCGAAATATTTCCTGGCGGAGGTCAGCCGCACCTTTCATGGGCGCGATATCTTCGCCCCGGTGGGTGCGGCCTTGGCCAACGGTATAGCGCTGGCCAACCTGGGACCGGCCATCACCGACCCGGTGCGGCTGGCCATGCCACAGCCTGAAAAGACTCTCACCGGCTGGCGCGCTCATATTACCGTGGTGGATATCTTCGGCAATCTGACGACCGACCTGCCGGCCTCCAAGCTGGAAGGACAGGAAAGCGTGCTGTTCCGCCTGCTCGGCCAGGAATTACGCGGCCTGGTCAACTCCTACGGGCACGAGCAAGCCGGCGCGCTGGTGGCTTTGGTGGATAGCGAAGAATTTGTCGAGATCGCCGCCGTCAACGGCAGCGCCGCAAAAGTATTGGGAGCGCAAATCGGCGATGTCATTGAGGTCATTTTCAATAGTTAGTGTAGAATAGAACTGCAAGCCCATTGCAGTGTTATTTAGTGTGAGCATCCATGCCTGCCGAAACCTCACTGGTTATCGAGAAGCTCTCTTTCCGTTATCGCGACCGGGGAACCACCGCGATCCGGGATATTTCGTTTAATGCTCATCCGGGGGAAATATTATTGATCGCCGGTGCAAGCGGTTGTGGCAAGACAACACTCATCCGTTGCATAAACGGCCTGATTCCACGTTCCTATAAGGGCGAGTTATCCGGCCATATTCTTTTAAATGGGGGCAATACAGCCAGCTGGCCGCTTGCCAAAATCTCTCAGACGGTTGGTACGGTACTTCAAGATCCAGAACGGCAGATATTGGGCACAAGAGTATTGCACGAGGTGGCTTTCGGGCTGGAGAACCTGGCCATGCCGCGTCCGGAGATTATCAGTCGCGTGGATGAGAGCCTCAAATATCTCAATATTGCCTACCTGCGTGACCGGGAAACATTTAACCTGTCGGGCGGGGAAAAACAGAAAGTGGCCCTGGCCGGTGTGCTGGCCATGCGTCCTTCTATCCTTTTGCTGGATGAACCGCTGGCCAGCCTGGACCCCGCCTCGGCCTACGAGACGCTCGACATGGTGCGCCGCCTGGCGGACGAAGGCATGACCGTCTTGATGATCGAGCACCGGGTCGAGGATGTGCTGCGCATCCGGCCCGAACGGGTCATGTTCATGTCTGATGGGGAGATCAAGTACCTTGGCCCGCTGAAAGGGCTGGAGCAAGTGGTCGATTATCATGAAGTCAAACTCTCCGCGCCGGTCATTATCGAACGGGCTGCCCACGACCCCGCTCCGGCGGAGTTGAAGATTCTCCCCACCGCCTCAGATAAAGGTGTAATGGCGGAACCTTTGGTTCAATTCGAGCACGTTGCTTTCGATTACGAAGGCGGGACCGAGGTCCTGCACGGCATTAACCTGGATATCCGCCGCGGCGATGTAATTGCCGTACTGGGACCAAACGGAGCCGGAAAAACCACTTTCGTTAAGCACGCCATCGGCCTGCTCAAGCCCAAGACGGGTCGCGTACTGGTGGGCGGCCGTGACACGCATGAGGCCAGCGTGGCTCAGATCGCCGCCACGCTTGGATATGTATTCCAAAGCCCGAGCCATATGCTTTTCGCACCCACTGTGCGGGAGGAACTGGCCTTCGGACCGAAAAACCTGAAGCACCCCAAAGACCAGATCGAAAAGGAGGTGAAAGAGGCCCTGCAGATTGTCAATCTTTCAGAGATGGAAAACGATCCACCCCTTGCACTGTCCTTCGGTCAGCAGAAGCGCGTCAGCATTGCGGCCATCCTGGCCATGCGTTCGCGCATTCTGGTGATGGACGAGCCAACCGCCGGTCAGGATTACCACAACTATATGAGTTTCATGGATGCCATTTTGCAATTACCCGGGTTCGAAGCCATTTTGTTTATCACGCATGATGTTGATCTGGCAGTCATTTATGCCAACCGGGTCCTGATGGTAGCCGATGGCTCCATCGTTGCGGATGGCTCCCCGCACGACGTGTTGGGCGACCTGAAACGGTTGGAGGAATGCCGGCTTGTGCCCACCAGCCTGCTGAGCGAGAACCTGGACCGCTGGCCGCGCACCCAACGGTTCTTGCGTGCCGAAGCACTGGCGCATATTCATTAGACCATTCCAAGAGGAGAATAAAATGGACAAGAAATTAGTCAATATGCTGCTTACTCTGGTCGTCGTTGTGGCCATCTTTGCCCTGGCCGTCTTCCTGGTGGGCAATGTTCTGGGAGTGAAAGCTTTCCAGACCGACCAGGCTACCGTGCTGCTGCGCTTTGGCTTTGTGATCCTGGGAGCATTGATCGCCTTCGCCGTCTACCTGGCAACCCGCAGTAACAAGGCCTGGGAAATCGGCACCCGCCAGGTGGTCTGGATGGCCATCGGAGCGGCACTCTACGCGGTCTTCTCCTGGCTGTTCAACGGGACTGTCTTTGTGGTGCCTTCCATCAGCCAGGTAGCCCTGCGCCCGGCCATTGCTATCCCGATGTTTTTCGGTTACGCTTTTGGCCCGGTGGTGGGCTTCTTCAGCGGTGCGGTCGGCAACATCTTCGGCGATGCCCTGACTGGCTTTGGCCTCAGTCCACAGTGGAGCATTGCCAATGGCTTGATCGGCTTCATTGCCGGCCTGCCGATGTTGTTTGCCGATAAGAAGAAGAGCCTGGATTTCATCCTGATCATTGGCTCCGTTCTGGCTGCCCTGGCAGTGGTGGTCTATCTCTTCAACCGCAGCGAGATTAACCAACTCTATTTCTCAGATACCCCCCAGCCCACTTCCCTCCTGGCCGGACTTTCCATCATCATTGGCCTGGTGCTGGTACTGGTGGTACGCTTTGCCTTTGGCAAGAACATTGACCTCGCCACGGCGGTGACATGGGCGATGCTTGGCAACATCCTGGGCATAGGCTTTGCTGCACTCTCCGACATATGGATTAATGGCTACAGCCCGGCCACGGCCATTGTCGGTGAGTTCCTGCCGGCGGCTGGCCCGAACCTGATCTTTGCCGCCATCCTGGTGCCCCTTCTTGTGGTGGCCTACGCGGCCGTCCAGAAGCAATCAGGTCGCTAAATCCTGACTCGGATATTAGGCTGTTAGCGGACGGCTCTCTTGCCCGCTAACAGCCATCTTTCATCTATTCATTATTAATAGCTGTTCGCCGAAAGCTGAAAGCCCCTATGCTCGTAACCTGGCGATACCGCAAACGCAAGTCCTTGATCCAGTGGTTCGATCCGCGCGCCTGGATGATCTTCTATGGCTGCTTCCTGGTCACCACGCTGTTTTTCTGGGATATCCGGTTTCTCCTGCCATTGATCGCCATCTCGGTGATCGTCCTGCTGACCTCCGGGCTGAAGTGGCGCGAGATCAGGCGGTCATTCCTGTTCATCACTGGCTTCATTTTCATATTTACTTTCCTGACCTTTCTGACCGGGCGAGGCGGCTCGGAAGTCTATAAACAGGAACACCTTATCCGCCAATTTCAAGCGCCTTTCTCGATTCTGGGTTGGACCCCTACCTTGAAGATCACGGTGGAGCGGGCTTTTTTCGCAGTTAGCCAGTTCGGGCGAGTTTTCGGGATTGCCATTATGACTATCCTGATCCCGTTTACGCTCAATCCGGCGCTTTATGGGATTACTTTCCGTGGCATTGGTCTGCCGGACAAGATCGCTTACGCCATGGATCTGACCATGCGCTTCATCCCAACCTTTGGCCGGGATTTTCAACTGACTATGGATGCGCAACGGGCGCGCGGCTATGAGCTGGAGAATATCTCCGGTGGGTTGTTTGCCCAGGTGCGCAAGCTTGGGCCGATCTTTGTTCCGGTCACCATCCATGCCATTATGGGCAGCGAGGATATTATCGACGCGATGGACCTGCGGGCCTTCGGCATTGGCCCGCGTACCTGGTTGGAACAACTCATCTATCATCTGAAGGATCGGTTGTTGATCGCCTTCGGCGTTTTAATGCTGCTGGCAGGTTTTGTGCTGGTTTTTAAAGGCTACGGGGGTTTCTGGGTGCCGCAAGCATTGTTGCGCCTGGGTACAGGCTGAAATATCTATCCAAAAATTCTAGAAGAATCGCATTTTGAATGTGTGCAGCGAAGCTGCACACATTCAAAATGCGAATTCCTCCTAATTCTTTGGAAAGATTCCTATTCGAGCAGTTTCTTCCAATCCAATCCTTCGGCGGTCTTGTGCAGCCGGTGGTTGTCATCCACGGGGATATAGGTCAGGTGGAGGAAGATTTTTTCGGCCAGGTTGCGGGTGGCTTCGAGCGGGATGAATTCATCGCGCGTGCCTTGAATGATGACAGTGGGAGTGGAAACCTGGGAGGAAAGACTCTGCGTAAATCCAGGCAGCGTGAGCGCAGGCGCGAGCAAGACCAGTTTTTGCACCTGTTCCGGATGATTTATTGCAAAAAGCGCTGCCATCAATCCGCCCAGACTGGAGCCAACCAGGGTCCAGCCGGATTCAGCCCCCAGTATCTTTTCCAGTTGCTCCATTCGTTCCGGGAGGCCGCCGGCAAAATCGGGAATGCGCATGCCGGGGAAAATATCGCGTAGGAGCGTGGCTTTATAGGTCTGGCTGCTGCTGTCAGAGCCGTGGATGTACAGGATATGAGTAGGATCGGTCATAAACTGATTATACAGAGAATCCTGGTTTGTAGAAGGATGTCTATCGGGAGGATATGGGGATACCCCCTTTTCCCTTGCTTCCTTTGGCAATTCTCAGAAAGACGGGAAGTGGCGCATTCTGCCAATAATCAATTGTGCTATACTATCAGATGGAAAGAACAATATTGATGCAATTATTTATTATTCCTGCTATGCTGCAAATTGAAGTTAACCCAGATTTCAGTAACTATTCATCTTTTCGTCTATTCAATTCCCCAGGCCCCTGCACTCACGGCAGCTTACCTGTGCGTTTTAGGGGCTGATGGGCACTAGAAGTTTGCAGGATGCAACAGGGCAAATTTTATGCCTGATGATGAAACTCATTCCCCTCTAGAACTGCTCTATAACGTCAGCCGTGAACTGGCCTCGGCTCTGGATTTACGCACCGTATTGCAGCGCATCCTATTCCAATCGCTGAAATATGTCGGCGGCGAACGCGGCAGCATCGTGGTCATGGATGACAACGGCAAAGTCGTGGATTCCGCCATCGTCTATGGGCGCAAGATCCACGACCACACCACGCAACAATTACGTGAAACGGTTGAGCGCGGCCTGGCAGGCTGGGTGGTGCGGAAACGGCAGCCAGCCTGGGTGCCGGATACCAGCAAAGATGAGCGATGGTTGCGACGCCCGGATGATGCTCTCGATAAATCGGGGGCAAAGGCCGCACTGTGCGTTCCCCTGATGGCGCGCGAGCGCCTGGTGGGTGTGCTGACTCTGGTTCATCCGGAGCCAGGAGCCTATACCAAAGAACATTTCAACCTTATGCAGGCCATTGCGGACCAATCCGGGATTGCCGTATTGAATGCCCGCCTGTACGCCGAGAGCCAGCGCCAGGCGCGCGTGATGACCGCCCTGGCAGTCAGTGCAGCCGCCATTAATGCCTCGCTGCGCATGGACGAGGTGCTCCAGCGCATCCTGAATGAAACCATCCAGGCGTTGGAAGTGGCTACAGTCACCCTGGCGCTGGTTGAGCCAAACTGGGACTTGATTTTCCGGGCTGCCACCGGGGAGCACAAGGAAGGGATTGTCGGCAAACGGGTGCCTGCCGGGCAGGGCATCATCGGCTGGGTGGTACATGAAGGCGAAGGTGTTATCATCCCCCTTGTCCAGGAAGATAAACGTTTCCGCCCGGGGGTGGAACAATTTGAAGGCCTTGAGACGCGCTCCATGGCGGTCGCACCCATCTATGCCCAGGAACGCGTTATCGGCGTTTTACAGGCTATCAACCCGCGCTCCGGCTCGTTCGACCCGGATGCCTTGCTGGTATTGGCCGGGATCGGCAACCTGGCCGGGACCACCATCCAGCATGCCCAGTTATTCGAGCGACTGCAGACCGCCCATAAACGCTACCGGGAATTGTTCGACGATAGCGTGGACCCTATTTTTGTAACCGGCTGGGATGGAAAAATTCATGAGGCCAACCGCCAGGCAGCCCTCATTAGCGAGTATACATCCAAACAACTGCAGGGGATGCTGATCGATAAGTTGCACGATGTCACGCGTGGTGACAAGACCGTCAACATAGAAAAACTCAAAGCCGGGGAGACGATGAGTTATGAAGCAGTCTTGAAGAGCTGTACCGGACGCGCCATTCCCATCCAGGTGCAAGTGCGCAAAGTGGTTTTTGAAGAAGCCGAATCACTGCAATGGCTGATGCGTGACATCACCGAGCGCAAGGATCTGGATACATTGCGCGAAGACATGATGTCGATGATCTATCACGACCTGCGCTCGCCTCTGGCAAATATCGTCTCCAGCCTGGATGTGCTGACCGCCCTGTATCCCGGCCAGGAAAATGAAAGCCTGCAATCGGTGGTGATGATCGCCCGGCGTTCCACCGATCGCATCCAACGGTTGGTCAGTTCGTTGCTCGACATTAACCGGCTGGAATTGGGCCAGACCATCGTCTCCCAACAGGCGGTGGTGGTTGCCATGCTGGCCAGTGATGTGATGGATGCTGTCCTTCCGATGGTTGAAAGCCGGCACCAGACTTTAACCAAAAGTTTGCCGGAGGAATTGCCGGCCGTCTGGGTGGACGTGGATATGATCCGACGCGTGCTGATCAACCTGATCGAAAACGCCTCCAAATTCACGCAACCGCAAGGGAAGATCGAACTCGGAGCCAGACTGGATGGCGAATGGCTGCAAATGTGGGTGCAGGATAACGGTCCGGGCATCCCGTTCGCCGACCAGGAAAGGATCTTTGAGAAGTTTACCCGCTTGAAGACCGAGGGATCTGCCAATGGTCTGGGAGTCGGCCTGGCTTTTTGCAGGTTGGCCGTGCAGGGTCATGGTGGAAGAATCTGGGTCGAGAGCCGCACGGGTCAAGGGGCCAAATTCATTATCACTTTGCCCCTGGTTAAAGAAAATAAAGTCCCTGCTTAATAAGCCGTACCCGCCTGGGAACTTATTGAGACAATTAATAAAAATTCCTCTCAGGAGAAAATATGCAGTCCATCGCTAAAGATGTTTACATTGAGGCAGATTATCCCGGTGTCACATTGGGGGTGATCTCTCTAGCTCACGGGCTGGTGCAGGTCGATGCTCCGCCCTCCCCGGAAGATGCCCGTATCTGGCGGGCGGCTTTGCTCAGCCTGGGCGGCGGTTCGGAACGGTTGTTGGTTAACCTGGACGCGCATCCGGATCGTACTTTGGGGGCGCGCGCCATGGATTGCACCATTGTGGCCCACGAGAAAACTGCCCAGGTTTTTCGCAGCCGTCCCAATACATTTAAAGCCCAGGGGGAAGATACCGGCTCGGACTGGGAAAGCATTCCCGGCTTGGGGAACGTGCGCTGGATCTTGCCGGAAATTACATTCAGCCATCAGATGACGCTGCACTGGGACGATAATGCCCCGATCGTGCTGGAGTACCATCCCGGGCCATCTGCCGGGGCCACCTGGGCGATCCTGCCGGAGGAAAAAGTTGTCTTTGTGGGGGACGCGGTCCTGCGCAACCAGCCGCCTTTCCTGGCCGGGGCGGATTTATCTGCCTGGCTTGAAACACTGAAGCTGCTGCTAACCCCGGCTTATCGGGGTTGGCTGGTGGTCAGTGGGCGTGGCGGGCTGGTCAATGCCGATATCATCCGGGCGCAAAAGGATTATCTGGAACAGGTATTGAATAAGATAGAAAAGCTGGCGCAAAAAAAGAGCGCACCGGATGCAGTGGAAGCCCTGATCACGCCCCTTCTAAGCTCATTCAAGATCCCTGCCAACCGGCACCAGAAGTATACCCAGCGCCTGCGTTATGGCCTGTACCATTATTATGCCCGCCATTATCATCCGGCCAGCAACGTTGCTGGAGAGGAGTAATATTCCGTGGCCGGGCTGCCCCAACCCGTTTTTGAACTGACCAGGGGGAACATTGTCGAATCCATCCATTTTGGATCAGCAGCAGTCGTTGATTCGAACGGCCGTTTGCTGGCCTGGTATGGCGATCCAACATTAGTAACCTTCATGCGTTCCAGCGCCAAACCCTTCCAGGCCTTGCCATTTATCGAGCACGGCGGTGACCAGACCTTCCACCTGACATCCAAAGAGATTGCCATCATTTGTGCTTCGCATGAAGGCACGGATGAGCATGTTGAAGTAATCAAGGGTATCCAGACCAAAGTGGGCGTGTCAGAGAGCGACCTTCTCTGCGGTACCCACCTACTTTCCCATCTCCCGACCGTCGAAGCAATGCGGGCGCGTGGCGAGCGGGTCACTCCCAACCGGAATAATTGTTCGGGTAAACATACCGGCATGCTGGCGCACGCCCGCATGCGCGGCCTGCCGATCGGGGATTATATAAACCCGGTACACCCCATCCAGAAATCCATCCTGGAGACCTTCGCGGAAATGTGCGGGATGGAGCCGGAACGGGTGGAGATCGGTACGGATGGCTGTTCCGCTCCCAATTTTGCCGTACCGCTTTCCAACGCCGCGCTGGCTTTTGCGCGCCTGTGCGACCCGCGCAGCCTTCCGCAGGAACGCGCGGCCGCCTGCCGGCGGATCACCTCGGCGATGATGGCCAACCCGGTTATGGTGAGTGGGACCGGACGCTTTGATACACGCGTGATGGAAGTTTGTGCCAAGCGCATCCTGGTGAAGGGCGGCGCGGAAGGCTATCAGGCCATGGGGATCATGCCGGGAGCATTAGGGGCGGAGAGCCCCGGAATCGGGATCGTTTTCAAAGTTTCAGATGGCGACCTTTCAGCGCGGGATGCGGATGGTTTTTTTCGCAACCGCGTTCGCCCGGCAATGGCGCTGGAAATCCTGAAACAACTGGGCTATATTTCCGATATAGAATTGGAAGCACTGGCCGAATTCGGTCCGATCAAGCCGATCACGAACGCGCGTAAAATTGTGGTGGGTGAAGCCCGTCCGGCGTTTACCCTCAAACGAGAGTAATCGAAGCCGGGCGCACCAACGTTGGCCCGATGGTTGTAGGCATGGAACCCTTACCCGATTTATTCCAACTTGCCAGCGCAGTCCATCGCTGCCTGCTGGATTTCTATGGTCAGCCTACCTGGCGGAATCCCCTTCCGCCGGTGGATGAACTCGTCTCGACCATCCTTTCCCAGAATACCAACGATACCAACCGGGATCGGGCTTTTGAGTCGCTCCGCCGGCAATTCCCGAACTGGCAGGCGGTCCGCGACGCCGATCCGGGCGCCATCATCATGGCCATCCGCACGGCCGGGTTAGCCAACCAGAAAGGGCCACGCATCCAGCAGGTACTGAGGGATATTTCTGCCGAACGCGGGTCGCTTGACCTGGGTTTCCTGCAGGACCTGCCGCTCGAAGAAGCGCGCGCCTGGCTGATGAAGTTCAAAGGCGTTGGCCCAAAGACCGCTGCGATTGTGCTGCTCTTTTCACTGGGTCGCCCGGCCTTCCCGGTCGATACCCATATCTATCGGGTCACCGGGCGTATCGGACTGCGCCCGGAAAAAATAACGGTAGAAGAAGCCCACGTCCTGCTCGAGAAAATCTTCCCGCCGGAGGCCTACTACGCCGCCCATTTGAATATCATCCGGCTTGGGCGGGAAATTTGTGCGGCGCGCAAACCGGCCTGCCCGAGCTGCCCTTTGCGCGGACTTTGCAATTATGCAAAGAATCTTGAGGCTCAATCAGGTATATAATGAAATTGTATTTCCTATTTTATTATTTAAAGAAAGGAGGTGAGATGGATGCTGTACAGCCTTCACGAAAGTGGTCAGGCGCTGATTGAATATACTCTACTATTAGTTTTTCTTGCAGTCGCTGTTTTACTAACTTTATTTTTCCTTGGCCCGATCATAGGCAACGTTTTTACAAAGATAGGCAGCCAGCTTAAATCTTACTAACTAAGATCTCTCGCCGGAACCGACGAGAGATCTTAGTTATCTATCACTACCCCTTGAATTTTGGATAAATTCTTCGTTTTGTGAAGCGCTAATGAATTAAATTCGCGCTTGCATGGACCACGGTCCGGTCCACGTTACCGTCACCGGGACCACTTTGCCGCGCAGGTCCTGCTCGGTTTCCGTGAAGATCAGTTTATTGGTGGGGGTGCGGCCGCGCCAGCGGTTCTTAATCTTATCTTCGAACAATACTTCCACCTTTTTACCGAGATAGCTGCGATTGATTTCCGCGACGATGTTCTCCTGCAACTCTTCCAGCAGGCGGAAACGGCGCATTTTTTCCTCTTCCGGTACATCGTCAGGGAAGCGGCGTTCGGCCACGGTGCCCGGGCGGGTGGAATAACGCGCCAGGTGGGCCACATCCAGCCGCAAGTCTGCCATCAGGTGGTATGTTTCCATGAACTGCGCCTCGTTCTCGCCGGGAAAGCCCACGATGATATCGGTGGCGATGGAACCTTGCGGGAGGCGGGCGCGAATCTTTTTAACAATTTCACGGTAATCGGCCTGGGTATAGCTCCGGCGCATATTTTTCAGCACTTCGTCGTCCCCGGCCTGCACCGGGATTTCAATGTGTGGCATCACCCTGGGTAGTTCGGCTACCGTATCCATAATATCTTCGCCAAAGTAGTTGGGGTGGGAAGTCAGGAAGCGGATCCGTTCCAGGCCTTCCACCTGGTGCAGCATGCGCAGCAGCGCAGCCAGGTTGGGGCCCCCGGGTTGATCCTTCCCGTACCGGTCAACGATCTGGCCGAGCAGGGTGATTTCCTTTACCCCCTGCGCCACCAGGGCGCGCGCCTCGGTAAGTATCAGTTCGGCCGGGCGGGAGCGTTCACCACCGCGCCGGGATGGGATGATGCAGAACGTGCAGGCGTGCGAGCAGCCCAGCACCACCGGCACGTGCGCCGCAATCAGCCGGCCGCGTTCATGCTCAGGCAGGATAAAGGTTGAGTTCCCTGCCCCGAAGGCTGTTGCGGGAAGCGTATTCAGGAGGTCACCATCCATCAGTGCAAAGCGGTTGCCGGTTTCGGCAACCTCGAGCTGGCGTACATCCGCCTGGGTCAGAAACGAAACCAGCGGGCCTGGATCGGAAGGCGGGGAGAAGACATCCACATAGGGGAAGCGGGCGCGCAACTGTTCGTTATCGCGGATCCCGACCAGGCAACCCATCAGGTTGACAACCAGGGCGGGGTTCCTGGTCTTGAGCGGTTTAATGGAACTGAGCCGGCCGTAGGCTTTATCTTCGGCCGACTGGCGCACCACGCAAGTGTTGAGCACAATCACATCGGCGTCTTCGAGTGTACCGGTAAAAGAATACCCCAGACTTTCCAGGGCCGATCCGACGCGCTGGGAATCGGCCACGTTCATCTGGCAGCCCTCGGTCCAAACATGATATTTTTTCATAGCCATAGGGCGTGAATTATACCAAGTTTGTCTGGATTCTAAAATGTAGTTTTGGTTACCTTGACATGCCTTGGATGGCGCATATAATCAGCCCATATTCAATAACATACCCGGAGACAAGTACCCGTTGGGCTGTTCAGCGACCTGCCGGTCGGTGCGAGGCAGGCAGCCAGGCGGCGAAATCCACTCCGGCGCCAGCCAGGCGGATATTCAATCCAACCTGTTGGCAGTTATCCTCGCAGGAACCGCAAGGTTGTAAGAGGATCGGGATGTGCCCGTTAGCGCACTTAAGAGATTATTTCCCTCACCCGCTTAGGCTGGTGGGAGAGGGGCAATAATAAAAGCAGGTGGCACCACGAGTTGCCCCCTCGTCCTGCAATGGAGAGGGGGCGTTCCTATTTCATAGCCAATGGCTGAATGCTTTGGCTAACTGCTACCCTGGAGGTGCTTTATGTTGGACATCAATCTCATTCGCGAAAACCCCGACCTGGTTCGAAAAGCCTTGCGCGACCGCCAGATGGAGACTGCGCCGGTGGACGCCATCCTTAAGCTGGACGACCAGCGGCGCAGCATGCTGACCGAAGTGGAGGCGCTCAAAGCTGAACGGAATACCGTCTCGAAAGAGATCGGTCAAATGAAGGATGCGGCTTTCCGCCAGGCCAAGATTGAGGCCATGCGGACGGTCGGCGATAAGATCGCTACGCTTGATAAGGAAGTAACGGCAGTCGAGCAGGAGCTCAAGGGGATGACGGCGGCCCTCCCCAATATCCCGGATGGGCGCACACCCTTTGGCAAGGATGAAAACGAGAACGTGGTACTGCGGACGATGGGCGAACTGCCGAAATTCGATTTCCAGCCAAAAGCGCACTGGGATTTGGGACCGGCGCTGGGCATCATCGACTTCGAGCGCGGCGTCAAGATCACTGGCTCGCGCTTCTATGTGCTCAGCGGAGCGGGAGCACGCTTGCAGCGGGCGCTGATCGCCTATATGCTCGACCTGCACATTCGCCAGGGCTATACCGAGCAATACACACCCTTCATGGTCAAGGCGGCCACCCTGTTCGGCGCTGGACAACTGCCGAAATTTGCCGATAACCTCTACCACGACGCGGAAGAGGATCTGTGGATGGTGCCAACCGCCGAAGTGCCCATTACCGGCCTGCTGATGGATGAAATTATCGACGAGGCTAAATTACCTCTAAAATATACAGCCTATACACCCTGCTTCCGGCGCGAGAAAATGAGCGCCGGTCGGGACGTGCGCGGCATCAAGCGCGGCCACCAGTTCGACAAGGTGGAAATGTACTGTTTCAGCAAACCGGAAGATTCGGACCGGTTGGTCGAGCAGATGCGGGCGGACGCCGAGGCCACCTGCACTGGTCTGGGTCTGACCTACCGGGTCAAGCAGTTGTGCACCGGCGACATCGGGTTCGGCGCAACCATGACCTATGACATCGAGGTCTGGGCGGCTGGCCAGGAGGAATGGCTGGAGGTCTCGTCAGTGTCGAACGATACAGATTTCCAGGCGCGCCGGGCCAATATCAAATATCGCCCAGCGGATGGCGGCAAGACCCGCTACGTTCATACGATGAATGGCTCGGGACTGGGTATGCCGCGTACACTGATCGCCGTCATGGAAAATTACCAGCAGGCGGATGGTTCCATCAAGATACCGGAAGTGCTGCTGCCCTGGATGGGGGGGGTGGAAGTCATCCGTCCCTGATGTGCGCAGGATAGCTGCATGTCCATCGGGCCTTTTACCATCGATGTACCGCTGCTCGTCAAGAGCATCACCATGACGGTCATGCTGGCGGGCCTGCTGGTCCTGCCGCTCCTGCCGGGCCTGGTCATCATCTGGGCGGCTTCGCTGGGGTACGGACTGGCCTCCGGGTTCGGTACGCTGGGCTGGATCACGTTCGCCCTCCTGACGGTGCTGATGATCGCCGGTTCAGTAATTGACAATGTGATCATAGGGAGGTCGGCACATAAAGAGGGCGCTCCCTGGTGGGCCACGATGCTTGCTTTGGTGGCTGCCATCATTGGTAGTTTTCTCATTCCCATCCCGGTGATCGGCGGGATCCTGGCGGCGCTCGGGACTTTATTCGTGATCGAATGCATCCGCCGCAAGGATTGGCGCAAGGCCCTGGCTTCCCTGAAAGGGATGGCGATCGGCTGGGGCTGGGCATTTGTGATCCGGTTTATAATTGGCCTGGTCATGATCGGCCTGTGGCTCATCTGGGCCTGGGTATAGCCTGATTCAGCTTGAAAGGAGCCCTGCAATGCCTCAAATCGTATTTGATATCATCAACATCATAGCCTCAATAATTCGCCTGCTTGGAATGGCGGCCTTGGGAGTGGCCATTGGCTACCTGGCGGTGGAAATGTTCCACAAAGCGCAGACCTGGCCGATGCAGGTGGCGCTCTTCCTGGGCCTGGCTGGCCTGGTGATCGCCATGGTGGTGTTCCTTGCACCGGGTGCGTTGGGCGGGTTTGGCCTTGGCTTTGGCGCCGCCATCTTCATCTGGGCCATGCCGAAGAAGCAGAAAGAAGTTCAGGAATAAAAAGATTTGTCCGGTAGAAACCTGCCGGACAAATCTTTTAATGTTATGGGGATTGGTTATCTGCCACTGGCAAAGCGTTGCCGCAGCCTGCGCTGGGGCGAACGGTTTGCTGGCTGTCTGTGTGCGGCTGCTGCCGGGGCGGCAGCAGGCTGGCTGCGGCGTGGTTCAAATGCAGCATAGGCAGGCCTGGCCCGGGAGACGGATAATTCAGGCGCCGGGATATCGTAGTCGAAGCCTTCCAGGATCTGGCGGGGCAGCGGTTTACCCATGATCTTTTCCAGGGCGCGGATGACATCCTTATCATCCGGCGTGACCAGGGTAAATGCATCCCCGGAGCGTTCGGCACGGCCGGTGCGCCCGATGCGATGAATGTAATCGTCGGCAGTGGCGGGCATATCAAAATTGATGACGTGCGAAATGCTTTCCACATCCAGGCCGCGCGCAGCGATATCGGTGGCCACCATGATCTGGTACTGGCCACTCTTGAACCCGCTCAGCGCGCTCTGGCGCTGCCCCTGGGTGCGGTCACTGTGCAGGCTGGTGACCTTGAAGCCGGCCCGCTCGATCTGTTGCGAGAGGCGGGAGGCGCGGTGTTTGGTGCGTGTGAAGATCAGCACCGACAGTGTATCGGTCTGTTTGAGTAACGCCAATAACAGGGATGGCTTGAGATGCTGGGGTACCGGGTAAAGCGCGTGGGTGACGGTGTGCGCCGGCCGGCTGAGACCGATGGCGATGCGCTTGGGGTGGTGCAGTGTGGCCGCAGCCAGTTTTTCGATTTCCTGGGGGAAAGTAGCCGAAAAGAGCATGGTCTGCCGTCTGGCGGGGATGTGCTGGAGAATGCGTTTCACGTCCGGTAGGAAGCCCATGTCGAGCATGCGGTCGGCCTCGTCCAGGACGAGGATTTCCACATTGTCCAAGTGGGCATGACCCTGCTGGATGTGGTCAAGCAGGCGTCCGGGGCAGGCCACCAGGATCTCGACCCCATCGCGCAGGGCGGAGGTCTGGGAAGCGGGCCCCACGCCGCCGTAGATGGTGGCGCAGCGCAGTTTGGTGCCGGTGCCGAGATCCTTGACGGCTTCGTGGATCTGTTCGGCGAGTTCACGGGTTGGGGTGACGATCAGCGCGCGCGTCTTGTTGCGCGGGCCGCTGAGGAGTTTATTTAAGATGGGCAGGACGAAAGCAGCCGTTTTTCCGGTGCCGGTCTGGGCGGTGCCGATCAGATCTTCGCCGGCCAGGGCAGCCGGGATGGCCGCGACTTGAATGGGGGTCGCCTCGACATAGCCGAGACGGTTGATCCCCGCCTGCAGGCGTGGATCGAGGTTGAACTGGTTGAAGTTCACTAAAATTCCTTTTCTTCAGAAGTCAAACAAGCGTTGGGGGAAAGAGCGGAGCTCAAACGTACAACAGCAGCGACTGCTGAACTAATGCGATTATTAAATAGAACAATAACCGATGACAGCAGGGCTGTCAAGGTCTGCAACTGGTCTGCAAATGGGGCTCTACATGAGCCTTGTGGCCTCGGCAACCTGACTTGCTCCCCCTTCTTTGCAAAAGCTGTGAATGACCTTATTTCCCAGGCAGGGAGAGGGCGAAGGCCAGGCCGAGGTCCACCCAGGCCTTGAGGGCGCTCTCGGTAGCGCAGCCGGGAGGATCGACCACGATCCAGCCGGACATGGGGTGGCCGGTCATGTCAAAGGGACGGGTGTGCGGCTGGACCCTGGCCCAGGCATCCTTCTCCGGCCCGATCCGCACGATCAGACCATTCTTGTGGACGCCGCAGGCCATATTGCCGTTGACCATGAAGCCGACCCCGCCGAACATTTTCTTTTCTTCCAGCCCGGCCAGGGGGGCGAGGGCGGCGCGGATGCGAAGAGCTAATAATTCGTCGTGGGCCATGGGAACTCCTTTACGCAACGACTGAAGTCGTTACTACAGGTTCTATATTTGGAAACAAATCTGCAAGCAGGACAGGCTTGATCAGGGCGGTCCATTTCTCATAGCCGCGGGCGTTCGGGTGCAGCCGGTCAGCCCGGAAGAGATTGCGATCGGGCAGACCATCCGGGCCAAGGAACGCGTGGGTGATGTCGATATAATGAAGGGCTGGGTCGGTCAGGGTATGGGCCTGGATCCGGCGGTTGGCTTCCTGGACGATGGACCAGTATTTCCAGCGCAGGGGCGTGGGCGTGATCGAGATGTAATAAATAGGCGTGCCGGGCAGGCTGGCATGGATGATGTGAACAAAATCCAGGTAGCCTTCTAACACCTCCTGCGCCGTGGCAGGTTTGGGATCGGCAATATCATTGGTGCCGGCGAAAAGAACGATGGCGCTCGGATGATAAGGCAGGACAATCCTTTCCGCATAATGGACCACGTCTGGCATGCGCGAGCCGCCGAAGCCGCGGTTGAGCACCGGCAGGGGCGCCATGTCCCGCGCCAGGCTGGACCACAAGGTGATGCTGGAACTGCCGGTAAACAGGATAACATCCAGTGGGACAGGCTGGAGGAGGTCACGCGCTTCGAAACGGCGCAGGCTGGCTTTCCAGGCATCCGGGTCACCACGGGCAGAGCGCAGCACGCCCGAGAGCATGTTGTAATTATCGAGGAATTTTTCTTTGAGGTTTTGGATGAGGTTCATAGTGTGCGTTATGGCTCAAGATTTAAAGATTTAACACAAAGTTCACAAAGTACACGAAGGTAGTCCTATGATTTTGCGGCCTGGCCAAGCGCCAACTGCCGGCCCAACTGATAGGCCTGCTCCAGCAGGGCGGGCTGCTGGGCGGCTTCGCCCGCTTCATCCAGGCTGGCGTGGACGATCCCGATCAACTCCCCATGCAGGAAGCGCGCCATGCTCTCGAAGGTGTGGATGGCATTGATGGCGCCGGAGCTGTACAGGTCGGTATCGCCATAGGTCAGGAGGACGCCAAAAGGTTTATTCTTGATCTCCTGGTAACGGGAGGATTGGAAAGCGTACCAGCGATCCATACAGAGCTTCAATTGGGCGCTGAAGGTAAACCAGTAGATGGGACTGGCCAGCACGAGGGCATCCGCTTCGGCCAGTTTGGGGTAGAGCGGCTGCATGTCGTCTTCGATGACACAGCCACTGCCGGGCGCCTGGCAAAGGTCGCAGGCGTCACAGGCGCGGATATCCAGGCCGTGCAGGTAAATGCTCTCGACCTGCGCACCGGCTTCACTGGCGCCGAGCGCCAGACGGTCCGCCAGGGTGGCGCTGTTGCCGCGTTCACGCGGGCTGGCTTTGAGGATGAGGATTTGCTTGGGCATGGAGGCTCCTGGGGAATTTTAGATTGACGATTTTTGATTGAGGATTGCGAATGAAATGGGATGCACCCGGACCAGTGGGATACGCGTTCCGCGGAACGAAGAGGAACGGGGAGGAGACAGGAAAGTACAAAAGAGAAATGACAAACAAGGGGCAGGAAGAATGGAAGATCTCATTTCAACTTTAGCTCTTTGCGCAAAACACATACTTCAGAGGGTCGCAGGACAATAATAGAAATAATATTCGTATTTCCGTCAAGGGTTGGGCAACCTTTGCCACAGGTGAGGAAAAATTGCACGCAGATAAGCACGGATCAGCCGGATTTGCACAAATTCCTGAAGATCCGGCCGTGGAAATCAACTGAATCAATATCAGCCGCGTTCTATTTCCAGACGGCATGTACAAATGCCTGGTCGAAAAAATCCTTATTCCTGGTCGAGCTTCATCTCCGCGATGCGGTCCAGACGGAAATAGCGGTCTTCGTTGCGCAGGTGGCAGCGGGCGGCCAGGTAAATATAATCCTTGAGCGGTAAGACCTGCTTGGGGGTGATCCAGCGTTCGGTTGTGTGCCCTTTCTGGTCAACGTAGCGGATGAACAGGCGCTTGTTGCCGGAAAAGGCCTCCTGGAGCTGAGGCGGTAGGTCGAAGGCAGCCGGGGCAGCTACGAGCGGCGTGTAGGTGGATGCCAGCTTATTCAGAGGCAGTTGATCCAATTCGACGAGAAAATGTCCCAAGACGGCCTTTGTGGTCAGCACGTCTGCCAGGGCGCGGTGGGCGCCGGTACGGTCGATCTGCAAAGCATCGGCGATGGATTGCAAACTGTTGGATGGGAAGCGGTAATGGGCGCGTGCCAGCAGGAGCGTATCGATCACTTCGAGTGGTGGAAGCTGCCGGCCCAGGCGCTGGAATTCGCTGGAGAGGAAGCCCAGGTCGAAGGCGGCGTTGTGGCCGACGAGGATGGCATTTTCCAGCAGCGGCATGACCCGGTCGGCAATTTCGGCAAAGTGTGGTGCGCTGGCCAGTTCGGCATCTGTCAGCCCGTTGACACGCGCGGCACCGGGTGAGATGGGCCGGGCGGGGTTGACCATCGTATCGAAGGAGTTGAGGATCAGGTCGCCCCGGCAGCGCAGGATGGCGATCTCGCAGATGCGGTCGCCGAACCAGGCGGAGAGGCCGGTGGTTTCAGTATCCAGGAAGGCGATGGTACGGGAAGAGAGTGTAGACATTGAAGGCTATCTTATCCCCTTTTGCATGTGGGTGCAACTGCTAAGTGCGCGATGCCGCTTGGAATTGCGAGCATGCCATGTATGGATCTGGCAAACCTGGCAGTTTTGGCAGCCAATTACATAGCTAGCAGCCCGCCAGATGCCTTGATGGCCTTTCCCCTTCAGACATTCGGAGGCGCATCACTTCACTTTTACGATAAGCGTAAAATCTGGAGTTGTCGGGCCTTGTGGAAAGCCGCCCGTGTGCTGGATTGTGATTTCAGCCTGGCCGGAGGTAACTGCCTCGAACCGATAAAGTTGCCTTGATCCACCCGGGTTGGGTGCGCCGGCTGGCAACTCCTCCAAAAACTTCAGCGATGCTGATGATACAACTGGGGTCCCATACTGTCCGGGTCCGATGGTCTGAAGGGTTAATTCGATTTTGTCCCCAACCGAAGCCACCACACTCTGCCCCACCTGCCCATTCGACACACTGATGACTCGGCTTCCTGAAGAACTGCAACCTGTGGACAGCAGAACGATCACCCATATCAGGAACCAGATGGACCACTGGGAAACCTTGCCGCCACTTTGAAGAAGTGACGGCCGGGCGATTCTCCCATAGGTATTCATTTTTCCCTCCTTTCTAACATTTCACCCACTTCCCATTCGCCTGACTTGATTCGATAACGCTGTGCACGAAGCGCACGCCCAGCAGGCCATCCAGCGAGGTGGGGAAGTACAGCGCCAGCGGGTCGGGCTGCGTGCTGGTGCGGCGGGCGGCGATGGCCTCGGCCGCGTCGGAATACAGATTGGCAAAGCCTTCGTGGAAGCCCTCCGGGTGGCCGGCCACGATGCGGGAGGCACGGGCGGCCAGCGGCAGGGTGCCGGGGCCGTTGGGGGTGTGGTTCTGGGAGGGGCCGCGCAGGGGCTTGAAGGTAAGCGCCTGGGGGAATTCCTGCAGCCATTCCAGGGTGCCCAGCGTGCCGCTTACCCGGATGCGCAGGCAGTTCTCCACCCCGGCGGCGGCCTGGGTGACCCAGAAACTGCCGCGCGCCCCGTTCTCCATGCGCAGCAGTGCCCCGGCATAATCATGCACCCGGCGCCCGGGGACGATCGCGCCGACTTCGGCGGCCACTTCGTCTACTTCCAGACCGGAGATGAAGCGCAGCAGGTTGTGGGCGTGCGTGCCGATATCGCCCATCACCAGGGATGGCCCGCCTCTGACAGGGTCATAGCGCCAGGGCACTATCGCGGCAGAGGGGGCCGGGTCGTTTTCATCCGCCTTGCCGCCCTGCACGTATTCCACCTGCACCAGGCGGATCGTCCCGAGCTGGCCATCCATGACCATGGCCTTGGCCTGGCGCACCAGCGGGTAACCGGTGTAATTATGCGTCAGGCAAAAAACCAGGCCGGTTTGCTGGACCTTTTGATGCAGTTGCTCGGCCTCGACCAGGGTATTGGTCATGGGCTTGTCGCAAATGACATCGAAACCATGCTCCAGCGCCGCCACGGAATATTCGTAATGGCTGTCGTTGGGGGTCATGATGGCGACCACCTCCGCGCCATCCGGGCGGGCGGCTTCGGAATCCAACATCTGCATGCCATCGGTATAGGTGCGCTCGGGGGAAAGCCCGATCTCCAGCCCGGCTTTTTTGGCTCGTTCGGGGTTTGAAGAAAGCACCCCGGCGACCAGTTCGTAGCGATCATCCAGGCGGGCGGCCTGGCGGTGCATGGCGCCGATGAAGGAACCCGGACCACCGCCGATCACTGCCAGGCGCAGGCGGCGCCCGATGATTGAAATTACCGGATTAAGACTCATCTACAGCATCTCCAGGCATTGCTTGATGGCGCGAACTACCAATTTATGGTCTTCATCCTGCGCCAACCCGGAGACGGTGATGGTGCCGACCATGCCGGTACCTTTGAGCAGGATCGGGAAACAACCGCCGTGCGCAGCAAATTCACTCTCCGGCAGCAGGAACCTTTCCTCGATGCGCTTGCCCTCGCATTTCAATTGCTGGCCCAGGTAATAGGAGCTGTGCCCAAAGCGGTTGACCAGGCGAACCTTGCGTTTGATCCATTCATCGTTGTCGGCGCAGGTACCCGGCCGGCTGGCGTGGAAAAGCTGCTGCTCGCCGCGGCGGATGTCGATGGTGATGGGCAGGGCGGATTTAATGGCATATTCCACCAGCCAGCAACCAATCTGCCAGGCGGTATCTTCATTGAAGCTGGTGAATTGCAGATCCTGCTCTTCCGCCAATAATCGATCAAGAATTTCGCTCATAGGGTTTCCTTTCTTTTGATGGTCACAATCTGCCAAGAATCTCTTCCCGCTTGCGGTTGTATTCTTCTTCTGTAACTAGCTCCTGCTCGCGCAGGTGCTGCAACTCTGCTAAATGCTCCGCGATGGTGTGCTTTGGATCAGGCAGCGAGCCGGGCGTGGCCACCCCGAAAGAACTGGTCAGATTGATATGCGTCTGGCTGGCCATCAGGCTGTTTGGAATAACCACGCGGCGGTTGTCATCCGTCTTCAAGTGAGTATAGCCAAGGTTAATGCTTTCGACAAAACCCAATTCCAGACCGGTCGGCGCGGTGATCTGCAAGTGGTCACCCACATCGAAGGGGCGGTAAAGCAGAAGGGAAATCCCGGCAACCAGGTTGCCTAGCGTGTTTTGGGCTGCCAGCCCGATAATGACCGAGAGGATGCCGGCGCTGGCCAACCAGGCAGTGCCCAAGCCTGCCAGGGCCGGAACCAGGTGCGCATAGGAAATGAACGCAAAAATATAGACGGCAAAGCGGGCGAGTTGTGCCAGGAATTTAACCGCAGTGCGGTCGACGTGGTTATGGGTATCCCTGATGAACAGTCGTTGGACTGCCAGATGCAAAGCACGGCCAAAAAGCCAGGCCAGGAAAAGAAAAACGAGTGCATATAGAATCGCACCCGACAAGGTTTTTGGATCGGTCAAGGCCCCGTTTTTGATTTGTTCCCATATGGTCATCGTAATTCCATCCATTTCCATTCAAGAGGATGTCTTGAAAGCAAACATAAGAAGAACCATGCATTATCCCGTTTTGACAGCCACAGCCTGCCAAATATTTGGGTAGTCAGTCACGAAACCTGCGGGGTTAACCTGGAGATTGGCAATAAATTGACCGCCGGCGCTTTCATAATGATAAGTGGTCTCATCCAGGCGGGTATATTGTTGTGCAAGAGGTTCAAGCTGGAAACCTGGGAAGCGCAGCCAGGCGGCCTTTATGGAGGCGGTTTGCCCGACCGCTAGAGCCAGGCGGCGGATGGGCAGCAAGTTGGTACACGGGCTGAAATTAAGGTCCAGATCAATGCAACCGGCAACTTCCGGGCAGGCGACGCCATTCAGCAACCAGACGTGGGCTTCGTCAGAGGCAACCTGCATGTCTACTGCCGAATTGCCGAGCCAGCCACGGATCCGGGCGGACACCGTTTGCCAGCAGGGGTCAGTCAACACCCGGTACTCCAACTGGCCGGGCTTCTGATCGTGCGCGAAGATCGCCGTTCCTTCCAATTGCCAACCTGAATTAACAGAGGATAGCCGGCAGATCTCGTGACCTGGAAGAAAAAATCCCTGCCATAGAATAGTCTCGACGATCAATTTGGTGCCTCTTACTGGATCACTTCATTCAGGTAATCTACAAAGGGCTTCATCACCCGGCAGGCAGTCAGCGTCTTTCCGGGAAAATCACCCGCCAGGACTTGCCGGTCGGTGAAATGGTGCAAGACGGTCACCTGCTTGAGCTGCAGCAGCTCGATTTCGGGATGGGCCCGGTCGTAGCCTTTCGGCGCAGTCTTGAGGCGTTCCCCTGCAACTGTTCCAAACTGCTCCGCAAAGGCCGGATCGCCTGTGATGGCCCTGAATTCCCCGGAGTGCTGATCGATGGCCTGCCTGAATCGCTCCAGCTGCTCCGGGCTGGGCATGTACAGCCCGCCGGCAACCATCAATTCGCCATGTGGCTGGATGTGGACATAATAGCCCTGCGTGACCGATTTCTTACCGCCCGGCGCGATGATGGCCGAAAAGTTGATGTGATATGGCGATTTGTCGTGTGAGAAGCGGATGTCACGAAAGATGCGGGTAACACAATTTTTGGAAGAAAGACCCTCTAAATTATCAGAGGCCCTGAGTTCATCGATCAGGTAGTCGACGAATTGATTGAAAATTTCGCGGGCAAACTCATACTCCGGACGGTGCGAGTCAAACCAGGCCTTATTGTTATTCTGGGCGAGATTGTCCAGAAAGTTAAGAATGGGAAGAAAATTGAATTTTGGTGGCATGGTGGCAACCCTTTCTGCGTTTTTGATACCCATTAGGCGAATAATAAATGACTATTTTATCTGCCTGATCCTCTTTCCAAGAGTCTATCTCCTATTTGGTGCGATAAGTGACAGCGAGGTCAGGTCAGGGTAATTTGCAGCCGGCGGCCCAAGGCTTTGTCGGCCCGTTCCAACGTCTGTAGCGTAATGGATCGGTTGGCAGGGTCAAGCAGCCGTTCGAGGGCGGCGTGGCTGGTAATCATCCGGCGGAACATTTCCGTTTTGGTTAAGTTTTGCTCTTTCATCATTTGTTCCACCTGAAATGCAATGACACGCTTCACTGCAACGGTTTCGGTATCCGCCAGCAGGCCTTCTTCGGCCAGAAAATCATCGAAAGTGGAACCAATATGTTCGTTCTTCATTTGAAATTAAAATAAAAGCTTTTATTTGTCCCAGACGCAAGCGGGCAATCCGCAAATCATCCAGCAGGGTTTTCTGGGATTCCTTTATGAAACCATGCAAAAGGATCATGGCATTGTCTTTCACGGTGAAAATAATCCTGGCAATACCGGATGGGCGGTTGGAGCGTATTTCCCACAGTCCAGGTTCTAGCTTGCGAACCAAGGGCATGCCCAATGGCCAGCCGAATTGCACCGTCTTTACCTATTCTCCCTGTTCCCTACAACTTTGGGAACCGGCTCAGCACCACCGCCTCGGTCGGCACCAGACCCTTGTCGCCGAGTTTCAACTCGGCCGGGGCGATACCGGCCTCTTTGCGGGCGCTCTGATAGACATAGATCTGGGTGCCCTCCACGGCATATTTCAATTCAATATAGGCCTGCCCGGTCAGGGTGCCGGACTGGTCTGCGGCGCAACTGGTAACCCAGCCGATCACCTTGCCGCGCTTATCCAGCAAGGGATCGCTGTTGTGGGCCATGCGCACGCCCTTCTCGGGGAACTGGAAGCGGCAAACCACGCCCTGACGGGCCTGTTCACGTGCCACGAAGGCCTCCCGCCCGATGAACCAGGGTTTGCTGGTCTTGACGTAGGCCCCGAAACCGGCCTCGCCCACGCCCAGGTCGCGCTCGCCGGTCCGGCCGGAGCCGAGCCCCATCTCGTGGCCATATAACGGCAGGCCGGCCTCGGTGCGCAGCGAGTCGCGCGCGCCCAGCCCGACCGGCTTGACGCCCCATTTCTCGCCGGCTTTGAGCACGCTATTCCAGAAGTCAACCGCCCGCTCTGGATGGATGAACAGTTCGAAGGCCATCTTCTCACCGGTGTAGCCGGTGCGGGAAACGATCAGGTCGAAGCCGCCCACTTTGGCGTCGCACAATTCGGTGCGCTGGAGCGCCTGCAGTCGTTTGCGCGTCTCGGCGCTGACGCCCATGGCCAGCAGGATTTCCTGGCTTTTGGGGCCTTGCAGGGCAATATCCACGCGCATTTCCGAACCGGCCTGCGGGTCGCGCAGGTTGCGGATAACGGCTGCGTAGCCGAGCGTGCGGCTGCCAGGCCGGAGATTGTCGATTTTTACCTTGCCATCCCGGACCGCTTCCAGCCAGGCCCGGTCCTTGTCATCGTTGGAGGCGTTGACGACCATCAGGAATTTGTCAGCCGTGCGGCGGTAGACCAGGGTGTCGTCGATGACGTTGGCGTCCGGGTCGAGCAGGTGCGAATAGAGCGACTCGCCCGGCTTCAACGCGCCGACCGAGTTGGCGCAGACGCAGTCCAGGAAGGAGGCCGCCTCCGGGCCCTCCACCTGGTAGACGCCCATGTGCGAAACGTCGAACAGGCCGGCAGCCTGGCGGGTGGCCAGGTGCTCTTCCACCACCGACGAATACCAGACCGGCATTTCCCAACCGGCGAATGGGACCATCTTCGCACCCAGCGCCTTATGGGTCTCGAAGAGCGGCGTCCGGTGCAGCGGCGCTTCGAGACCCGTCCATTTGAAATCGGGTAGCGCGTTGACTTTTCCTTTGCCAGAAATGCCGATGAACCAGGGTTTTTGCAAATCTGTTTCTATCCGCGAATCTGTGACAGAGTCCGGTGATGATTCCGTTGACATCACCACGATCGGCCCGGGCAGCCGGCGCGGCGAAGCATCCGGCTTGCCATCCAGATTGAACGAAATGTAACCATCTGAAAGGTCACGCAGCCAGGTGGCCGCCAGGCTGGCCTGTTCGAGCGATACAGACAGGCGGTAGGTATTGGCATCGAGACAGGTCAGCGTGCCGCTAATTTCTCCGCGCGGGGTGGCCAGCCGGGTGGCCTGGGATTGCCCCGGCTTGAGGACAGACAGATCGCTGGAAACGGCATAATCCAGGAACTGGCGCACGCGCTCACCGCTTAGCTCAAAAACGCCGGTGGTGGCTTTGTCGTCGATGTAATAGAAATGCGGGTAGCCGTGCTCGGCGGGCTTGAAGTCGATGCCGGCAGATTCGGCCAGCGCGCGGACTTTTAGACGCGCCGTGTTCAACGTCTCGAAGTCCAGCTTGGCACGCCGCTGCGGCTTGCCGTGAACGGAAAGCACGCTATGCGGCGCACAGGCCAGTAGAACATCTGCGATCACATCGGCCAACTGGCGGGACTTTTCCTCGTCAAAGCCGCGCTGAGTGATCCAGGGCGTGCCCAGGCGGATGCCGGATGGATCGAAGGCGGATTTATCGCCGGGGATGGTGTTGCGGTTGAGCACAATGCCGGCCAGATCCAGGATGCGGGCAGCCTGATCGCCGGAAAGGCTGGTGCCATCTGCTCCCACGATGCTGCGGCAGTCCACGTTGAGCATATGGCAGTTGGTACCGCCAAACGGGACGCGCAGGCCGCGCTCCTTGAAGCGCTCGGACATGGCCTGGGCGTTCTTAATGGTCTGCTTCTGGAGTTTCTCGAACTGCTTGGTGCGGGCCAGTTTGAACGTCAGCGCCAGGGCTGCGAAGATGTGGACATGCGGCCCGCCCTGTTCCCCGGGGAAGACTGCCTTGTCGATCTTTTTGGCCAGAGCTGGATCGGTGGTCAGGATGACTGCCCCGCGCGGCCCATCCAGGGTCTTGTGGGTGGTGGAGGTGATGACATGGGCATAGCCAACCGGCGAAGGCACCACCCCGGAGGCCACCAGCCCGCCCAGGTGCGAGATATCGGCCAGCAGGTAGGCGCCGACCGCGTCGGCGATGCGGCGGAAGGCCTTCCAGTTGGGGATCCAGGAGTAGGACGAATAGCCGCAGATGATCATTTTGGGTTGGTTGGCTTTGGCCAACTCCATCACGGCGTCGTAGTCAAGCTGTTCGGTCTCCGGGTCGACGGCGTAGTGGACGATCTTATACAGCTGGCCGGACCGGTTGGCGGAGGAGCCGTGCGTGAGATGCCCGCCGTGCAGCAGGTTCATGCCCATCACGACTGATCCGGGCTCCACCAGCGCATGGTAGACAGCATTGTTGGCGGGGGCACCGGAGAGGGCCTGCACATTGACGTAGATCTGGTTGGCAGTCACACCGTTGGCGGCGAAGGCTTCCGCGCAGCGCCGGCGGGCCAGGGCTTCGATGGCGTTGGCATATTCGGTGCCCTTGTAGTAACGCGGGTCCGAATTACGCCGGAAATTCGCCAGGCGGGCCGGGTAATCGAGGATCTCGGTCTCGCTCATCCAGCGGGAATCCTCGTCTGGATAGCCTTCGGCATAAATGTTCTGGAAAGCCGAGGACATGGCTTCCCGCACCGCCAGGGGGGCCTGGCTCTCGGACGGGATCAGGATCAGCTTGCGGGCTTGCCGTTCAGATTCGATCTGGGTCAGCTCATAGACTTCGGGATCAAGGTCGGCGAGCGTACCGCGGAAAAGGTAATCGGACATAGGAATCTCCTAAATTAGAACAACAAGTAGCCCAATGCCACGGCTGCCAGGGTGACGGTAATATTGTCGACATCCTTTATTGGAAGCAACTCAACCAGCGTGGCCAGCACGGCCAGATAAGTGACCGGCAGCAGGAAGTGGGTAAATGGACCCACGAAGATACCTTTAAGAACAAAAATGAACAGGATGAAAGCCGTCAACACCCATCCACCCAGAAGCATACCCAGCGAGCCGGCCACGGACTTGTCCTTGTTCCAGGGCAATTTCGGGGAGCGGATGCCGCGTCCCATAATGTCAGCCAGACCATCGCCGCCGCACATCAGCATGACCGCGATCATCCCGATGGGGGAGTCTTTCCAGAAAAGCAGCGTCATGACCACGAAGATGATGCCATAGTAGAGCGGCCCATGCAGGATCTCACGCCGGTCCCCATTGCGCGACATGGCTTTGACCGAGGCTTCGTCCTTGACGATCCCTAGCCCGATCAGTGCGAACTGGATGGTGAACAGCAATGGCACCAGCGCTGCCAGCCAGCGGTAGTACCACAGGTCCGGAGATGGGAACAGCAGCCAGCACAGCACGAACAGCGGCCCGGTCAGAATGTGGATGAGCTTGCGGCTCAGGCGGCTTTCGATCCAGCCGCGGTGGGCGGCAAAATCCAGCGCCCGAATTTCTGCGAGGGCGAGAACAAGCGTTATGAAGAGGGCGAGAAAGGGACTCATGCTGGGCTCCTGGGCGGGGAATGTGTCTCAATGAAACAGGCGGATTGAGTTGATAAATTGTATCTTAATAACGGCTGTTTTGCAGCATTGCGAAGGTATGGGCGAAAGAAGTAATCGCCTAAAAAATTTTCTACCACAGAGAGCGCAGAGTCCACGGAGATTTATTTAGAGTTCTGCGTCCTCAGCGTGCTCTGCGGTGAATAGTTTTATCAGGTTTTACCGATAAGAACTGCCGGGCGTTTTCAGAATACATGGAAGACAAAGTGCAGAAGGGCCAGCACGGCAAGAATCACCAGGAGGCCCACGCAGCCATGCAAGAGGTACCTGAGGACATGGTGCCAGAAGAAACGGATGACCACAAATGCCACGATAATCACCAGGATGATTATTACGATCCAGACGTAGGGGGCCAGGGTGGCCATATCAATGTTCATAGGAAACCTCCTGAGAGGAATAGCCTGTCTCCACAGTATAGACATTGCCACGCTTGATAACCTGTTTGACCAGGTTGGTGCCAAAGCGATAACCGAGCTGGCGGTAATCGGGCACGGATAAAACCAACAAATCGGCCTGCTTGCCGGGTTCGATGGAGCCGATCCGCTCGGCGCGGCGGAGGGCATGGGCGGCGTTAATGGTGGCGGCGGCAATCGCCTGAGCCGGCGTCAGTTTGAGGGAGCGGCAGGCCAGGGCGATCACGAACTGCATCGACTCACACCAGGCGGTGCCGGGGTTGCAGTCCGTAGCCAGCGCCAGCAGGCCATCCGCGGCCAGGATCTTCTGGGCCGGCGTGTAGGCGTTCTCAGCCAGACCGAAGGGCGTGCAGGGCAGCGAAACAGCCACCGTATCGGATTTGGCCAGTGCGGCGATATCGGCATCTGAGGTCCTGACCAGGTGGTCGGCGGAAACGGCATCCAATCCGGCCGCCAGGCTGGCCCCGCCCAGGTTGTCGAACTCATCCGCATGCAGTTTGAGCAGAAAGCCCAGTTCCTTCGCCCGGGTCAGGATCTGGCGGGATTGGGCCAGGTCAAAGGCGCCGGTCTCGCAGAAGACATCGACAAATGGCAATTGGCGGTTAGCGTTCATTTTTTGGCCGCGCCACCATGCTTTGACAGCGGGTGCCATTTCGTTGCAGAGGTGGTCAGTATAGCCCTGCGGATCATCTTTGTATTCGGGAGGAATGGCATGTGCGCCCAGGAAGGTCGGCGCCAGATCGAGCGGGCCTTCTGCATCCAATTTCAGAATGGCATCCAGCATGCGCAGCTCGGTTTCGGTCTGCAGGCCGTAACCGGTCTTGGCTTCGGCGGTGGTGGTGCCATATGCAAACATGCGCTGCAAGCGCAGGCGGGTTTCGTTCATCAAGGTTTCGAGCGAAGCCTGGCGTGTCCGGCGTACGGTCGAAAGGATCCCGCCTCCGGCAGCCAGGATTTCCATATATTTGGCCCCGGCCATCTTCATTTCGAACTCGGCCGCCCGGTCGCCGGCCCAGATGACATGTGTGTGCGGGTCCACGAAGCCGGGCAGGACCGCACAGCCGCCGGCATCCAGACGGCCTTCTTCCGGATATGCGACAAGCATTTCCTCTGAAGAACCAACAGCCAGGATGGTTCCCTCGCGGACGAGCACGGCCCCATTTTCAAGCAGGCCCAATTGACCGAGCGTATGCCCGCGCTGCGGGCCGCCGGATAGCGTAAGCAGTTGGGAGGCGGAATGGATCAACATGGCAGTCTTGATTTTACCCCGGTTGTGATGAGAAAATGTGGTCTGGTTGTTGGTTTACTGGGAATTCCCGTAATTGAAGGGAAAATATGATGGGTGTTGGAGAGAGTTATTCCGGAACGCATATGAACGACAACCAGTCACGATTGTTTGCATGGGATGAGCCAATTTCACAAATAGAAAACCCGATGTCAGAGAGCATGCTCTTCATCTCGTCAACCTGATAGCGCGCAAAGAAACGCTTCATGCCGGCTAAATAACTTCCCTCCCAGCTTTCAGAATGACCTTCCTGAATGCTTAAGATGAGCATGCCACTTTGCTTCAAAACACGCCGCATTTCCTGCAATGCGGTCGGCGCGGTTTGCTTCGGTATGTGCAGCAGGGAGGCACAACTCCAGGCTCCATCGAAGCAAGCCTCCCGGAATCCGATCCGGCACATATTCATCTGCGCAAGCCCGCCGTGCGCCTGCTGGCGAGCATAAGCCAACATTCCAGCTGAAAGGTCAAGGCCAGTAACGGAAATTCCCTGCAACTCAAAAAATGCCATATCTCGACCGGTGCCACAGCCGATATCGATTATGGCTCCATCCCGGCCAACATGCTGGACCAGTTTTTGGGCCAATACAAGCAGGTTACCACCCAGGCTGGCATCGTTGCGTCTGGCGAATTCCAAGACGATCCGATCGTATGCGTTTTGGTTTCGTTTGTAAACGTCTGTCACATGGCACTTCTCAGGAAGAAAGTCTAGCCGTCATTGCTCCGTTTTCGCCAGAGCCATCCGGATGCGCTGCACGAGCAGCCGTTTTTCTGCAGGGTAGTTTTCCACTTCGAATAAGCGCGCGGCCATCAACGGTAGCTTCCATGCATCGATCTCGCTGCGGGAAGCGGATCGGATTTGCCGGTAGTGGGCTGAATAATTCGCCACCAATCCGCTGCGGGATGCATTGATCAAAAGGCGCATGGCAAAGGAAACCCGGGGAGGCAGGCCGCCTGACTCAATTAGCAAAACCGTCCTGGCCACGTCTGCCAGTGGGTGGCCGCGCCGCCCGGTCATCCAGTCGATGATGACCGGACCTTTTTTCGTGATGAGTATGTTGTCGGGATGGAAATCGCCATGGCAGATGGCATTCCCATCCGGCAAGCGGGCCAGGACCGCCAGGATCCTTCGTTTTTCGTCTTCAGACAGGTCCTTGGCCCATGCGACACCCTGTTCGATCTGTTCACGCTGGCCGGGCGCATCGGGGGGCAGGCTGCAGGCGTGCATTCTGGCATGGTAATCAGCCAGCAGGCGGGCTATGGAAACGAGTTGCCAAGGGCGGGCCTCCAGGATTTTCAGCAGCGACTTCCCTACGATACGCTCAAAGACGATTCCCAGCCGCCCATCCACCTGCAGCGTTTTTTCCGCAGCCGGGACGGGCAGCCCGGCCTCACGGGCCAGCCGGGTGATCTCGAACTCGCGCTCAATTGCCCTGGCCGGCATCCATTCCTGATAGAGCTTGAGGACTTGCTCGTTTCCCCAGGCATAGACATCCGCGGTGCGACCGCTACCGATCAATGCTCCCTTTTCCATGGCTTATTTGCCTTCGATCTTGAAGGCCATGTCGGCTTTGAAATCCGGCAGGGCGATGGTGCAGGGTTGGCCTTCTGCGCAGGATACGGTGTTCGCTGCGAGGAACGTTCCCTGCCAGGTATCGTAGGGCGTGATGGTGTAATTACCGCCTGCCAGCCCCTGGATCTGCACCTGTACGCCCTTGCGAACGGTCTGGCTGGCCCGCACATCATCGATGGATCTGCCTTCCAGCGAGAAGTCCTGCGCCCAGAACAGCCCGCCGGCCTTGCTAGCTACGCCCCAGGCGCGCACCTGCGGGTCGCTGCTGCTGATTGCCAGGGGTTGTGGATTCCACTGCGCCAGCCGCAGCCCGGCAACGAACTGGCCGAGCCTGCCGATATCTGCCAGCATGGCCGGGGTCATTTCACCCCACGTGCCGCCATCGTTCCATTTCGCCGGGGTCATGGCCGCGCCCGCGCCCAGCGCGGCCCAGATGGAATTGTGGAACAGCTCCGGATAATAAGTATCCCCGGGCGTGCCAAATTCGCCCACCCAGTTGGGTTTATTGCCCTGGCTCCACATCAGGCTGGTCCACTGTGCCAGCACATCTGCGGCTTTGACCGCGTCGGCCGGCTGGCTGCCGTTCTTGAAGTCATAGACATGCATCTGCGGGGCATCCATCACCTGGAAGCCGGCCGGCCAGGGTGTGTCGCCCGACATGCTGGCGGTGGTAGGATGCCGGTACGGGTCGTTCGCCACGAAGTAATCGTTGACCTGCTTGTGCCATGGATCGGTCTGCGCATATGCGTTCGTCCCGTTGATCTCCGAAACGGTCTGCCACATGCCGATGGCCGGACTGTAGCCCCAGCGCGCAATGATGTAGCGGTAGAAATTTTCCTGCCAGGCCCAGGCTTCCTGCGATGTGAAGAAGGAGCTGATATTTTCATCCAGCAAGTGGAAACCGTTCTTATCCCAATTCCCATTGCCCCAGGCGTGGGTGCTGTCGCGCAGTTCGGGATGGTCCCAGACGGTGAAGACCAGGAAGATGCCCTTCTTCTGCGCGTCCGCTACCACCAGGTCGATGATTTTCATATTGGCGGCGGAATAATCGTTGTAGCTGGTGCTGATTGGTGACATGCTGTAGAGGGGCCACCAGACCACATAGTTTTCCCCGGCTTTTTTCATATCATTGAAGAGAGTCACGCCAGAATCGATGTTGAAGCCATCCCATAAGATATTCAGCGCGTCGTCATGCCCGATGCCATAAAAGGGCGTGCCATCCTGGTAGACCAGGTAATGGCCGCTGTAGGCCGGGTTGACCCAATTGCCGACCTGTAGCCAGCCGTGCAGGTCCGAGGCCGTTACGGTGAATGTGCCTTGATAGGGCAGGCTGGAGCCGCGCCCATCCGTGACCGTCAACTGGTAGTTCCAAGTGCCCACCTGCGAAGGCGTAAAGCGCACCTGCCAGCTCGAGTCGCCATCCCAGAAACCCGGCACCTTCATCTGTTTTCCATCTGGCCCGCTAAAAATGCTATCCAGGCTGATCTGGCGCAGATCGTACGGGTTGGAGTATTTGGCCTTCAGCGCCACACTCAGCGTAAGCGATTGATAATTAGGCAGTTCGCTCCGATCGGGGACCGCCGCCGAAATCACAGGCAGGTCGGGCGTGGCGGTTGGAGCAGTGGTCTTCTGAAGTGTCGGTATGACGGTTGGGCTGGCGGTAGCCACGCTGCATCCGGCAGATAAAAAGGCTATCGCCAGGACAGGTAATATCAAGAACAAGACCGAGGAAGGATTCTTCTGCATTGTTGCCTCCGGAAATGAAAGGGGTTCCTGGACATTTCGGGTTTTCGGTAATTGGCTCGCATCCCTGCTGGTTTGGCGTAGGCCGGATTGCCAATCCGGCCTACTTATTCAGCCGGGTCATTTTCTGCGCAAATTCAGAGATGATCGCCTGGGTGTTGCTGTCGGTATCATAGACGGAATACCAGCCAGCCGTCTCGTGCGGTGGATCGCCGATCCACGGGTAGCCCGGGCGGGCCGCGCCGGCCCAGGCCCAGAAATTGGCGCCTGCCACTGGTTCGCCCAGCCCGATGGCCGTCAGCACCTGCTGGAACATGGTTGTGTAAAACTGGTCCCGGATTGTGGTCGGCGCATTCGGATTGTAGATATCCTGCAGGGGTTGTGAGTCACGCGCCAGGCCGAATTCCTCCAGCACCAGCGGCTTATCCAGCGAGGCGGCCTCCACTGCGTGGGTCTGAAGGTATTGGATGGCGAGTTTCTCAGCGTTGGTATAGGAATCCGGGTTGTTCGGATCATACCAGCCCCAGTTCTGCGGCCAGATGTGGATGGTGGCATAGTCGATGGCGGCGCCCTGGTGTGTCAGGATGAAATTCTGGTCCTCGCCCGGCGGGCTGCCTTCCGAGCCGGTGGTAACCATGTGGTTGGGATCGAGCGATTTGATATAGGCGGCCGTATTGTTGATCCAATCCAGCGGGTAGCGACGCGGCTCGTTGGCCAGTTCCCATGAAAAGATGGTCGGGTCATCCCGGTATTTCAGTCCATTGTAGGGGTTGGTGTGGTCGATCATGGCCTGGATATGAGCCCGATACCAGGTCTGGCATTCCGTGCAGGCGTAGAACTTGGCGACGTAGTCCATGAACGTGTTGTAGTCGCCCGGGTAGGGGATGGGGGTTTTTTCCTGCCAGGAGACGTACTGGCCCATGCCGCCCGACCACTGCCAGAAATTATTGAGCACCATAACGGCTTTCATGCCACGCTTGCCCATCTGGGCGATCAAATAATCCAACCCGTCCAGGACGCTCCGGTCGTACACACCCGGCGAATCCATCAGAGCCGGCACCATCCGGTGCGGTTCCGTATTGGGCCCTTCCGATGAAGCCATGACACGCAGGTTGGTCACCCCAAGCTGCTGCAATTGATCCAGGTCTTCATTAAGCAGGTTGCGGTTGCCGCTTGGGCCATTCACGCCCAGGTTCATGCCCTGCCAGAAATTCGCGCCAATAAAATAATAGGAATGGCCTGCCAGCATGAATTTGCCGTGGCTGGAGGTCACGAAATTGTCGCTGGTTGGATTTTTTGGGGTTACCGGCGTGGGTGTAGGACTCGCCGTTTGGCCAGATTGGCAGCTGGAGAGCACCAGACAGACCAGCAAGATCAGCCAGGCCAGGGTTCGTCTTTTCCTATACATCATTGTCTTTCATCTCACCATTCCTTCTCGACTCGCATCCTGCCATTTTCCAGGTGCATTACGTGCGTAATCGAGCGTGGCAATTCATCCAGATGATGGGTGACATACAAAAGACTGACCGGGGTTTGCCGGCACAAGCGATCCAACAATTGAATGATCCTTGACCGGTTCAACCCATCCAAACTCTGGCATGGCTCATCCAGGATCAACAAGCGCGGTTGTTTCACAAGCGCCCGCGCCAGCAAAACCAGTCGTTGTTCCCCGATCGAAACTTCTTGAAAGGATCGTTCAGCCAGTGATTCGATTCCCACCGCCTGCATCCATTTTGCTGCGACCTGCAACTGATCCGGAGTGACATTATGATACAGTCCGACCGAGTCGAAAAAACCTGAGCAAACAATCGTTTGACAGGTGGCCTGACTTTGGTAATACATATGGATTTCAGGCGCAACCCAGCCGATGTGGCGCTTGATGTCCCAAATGCTTTCCCCGGAGCCACGCCTCTGTCCAAATATCTTCAACTCATTGGCATACACTTGCGGGTTATCGGCCAGGATCAAGCTCAGCAGGGTGGATTTGCCTGCGCCATTCGGTCCCCGGATGGCCCAGTGTTCCCCTTGCCGCATCGTCCAGGTAATATCCTGTAATACGGTCACATCCTGATATTTCACACTGGCATGCTGCAGTTCGATCAAGGGCGCGCCAGGCGGCGACGCAGGCCAATCCGCCGCAAGCAGCACAGGATCTTCCTGCACCGGCCGTGGATCGCCTTTGAACATGCCTTTGGCAAAAGGCGAGGCTAATACCGCTGCTTTTGAACCTTGTGCCGCTACCTGATACTCTGCGATCCCCAGGATATGCGTGATGCCATTGGGAATCTCGTCCGGTCGAGGTGTGACCAACAAAAGCCTCTGCTGTCCGCCTTCCAGGATGGCAGTAAGGTATCTGATAAGCACTTTACGGGTAAGCTCATCCAGGCCGCCAAAAGGATCGTCCAGAATTAATAGCTTCGGCGATTGCATCAAGGCGCGCACCAACAATACTTTACGCCCTTCTCCGTGGGATAAATGGATGAGTTTTCGGTTAAGCAGGGGACCGATTCCCAACAGCTCAACCGTCTGCTCCCAGTGGGTTGCATAAATACTTTCGTTCACGCCTGGCGGGTTCAGTTCATTGGGAGAATGGCCTTCAATGGTTTGCCAGTTGAGGAATTCAGCAACGGTTGGCACTCCAGCGCTTTCCGTACTCTGCCAACGCGCTTGATGATACCCGGCGTACCGCTGCATTAGTTCACGCTGGGTTTCGGCCGTCACCAGAACGATTTCTCCCGCTCTCGGATAGGTACGCCCATATGGAGTGTCATCAAAATAATACCGGATCTGCCCATGCACCACCGGCAGCCGGCCACACAAAGCATTAACAAATAAAGATTTCCCCGCTCCGGTCGGGCCGATCAAGGTCCATTGTTCGTCCTGATGGATGGACCAATTTGTCCCGGCAAAGCACAGGAGAGTGTTCGCCCGGATGGTTACGTTATCCAGGGTAAGCAAAGGCAATGACATAGTGTTTCGAAAAGATGCATAGGACAGCAGTGGATCGAGAAATTATAGCATCATGCTAATTTCTGAGGTGAACCTGGATTGGGATTAAAAACTGGGCGGCTCACTTGGGAGCCGCCCGAGTTGTAGGAACAGTGATTTCTAATACGATGAATTGGAATGCGAGATCTCCAGATTATTCACCTGCATGAATTGTGGCACCAATATGGCGCTGGGGTTGCGGGCGCCATAACTCTGCGAGATGTTATAAGGCAGCATGGATTTCGAAACCCAGGCCACTTTATCCCCGAAAATGTCCAGCAGACTCTGGGTCAGGCGCACGTTGTACGGGATGGCCACCGAGCCATCCTTTTTCAGGAGCAGCGCGCCGAAGCGCGAGCTGCCAGTGATGATGCCTTTGGTCGGGTTGACAATGTTCATGTAATGCATGAAGGGGATGTACAGCAGATCCTTCTCACGCGGCAGCCTGACCAGTTCTTCCAGCGAACCGATTTCCTTATCGCCGCCGCATAATACCAGGCTCTTATGCAAGACGGTATGGCCGGTCGGCTTGGCGCTGAACTCATCCGCGTCATCCTGGTACCAGGTAAAACCCTGGAAGATGCCTTTTTCAAAGATCGGCCAGGTTTTCCGTTCCATCCCGACCAGGTCGCGTTTGAAAGGATAGGTTTCGAGCCGGTCCGGATCATCCAGCAGGCTGAAATGCTCTGAAAAGACTTTTTTCCCGATCTGGTCTTCTGCGATGAAGGAAAAGCCGCGCTTGAGAGAGCCACCGTTGAACGCGACCCAGTTCATGAACTGGAGCATCTCGGCGATGGCGGCCGAACCGAAAACGATATCGTAACTGCCCAGCGGGATCTGCTGCGGGGTATCGCTCTGGTAGTGACTCACCAGGAAAGCCAGTTCCCGTTGCAGCCGGATCGGGTCCAGGTCGGATTTTTTCTGGGCCGACTGCTCAGCGGTAACTTCCCATTTGAGGCGGGAATGCGAGAGAACCACTGTGACCTGGGCATCCGAGCTTTTAAAATACTGGGTGTTCTCCGACCGGGTTGTGATCTGGGCGATGGTGTTCGTCCCGCTGGAGAAGATGCCCGACAGCTTGATCTCGCCGTTTTCCAATCCTTTGGAGGCCAGATTGAAGTAAGCCAGTTTTTCCGCATTGGTCAACCCTGCCAGCCCCGGATCGAAGCCGCTTTCGTCCGCGAAGGATTCAGCAAATGCCGGGACGGTCGGCTGGTAATTAAGTGGTTGGGCAAGCAGTGCCATGGCCGCAGCCGTATCGATGCCGTTCTTTATTTCGTCGATCTTTTCCAGGCCGGTGATCAGGGCATAGCTGGCGCGCCGCCGCCCGGAATAGGCCGTGAGATCCAGCCGGATCAGGTGCTCGTTGGTGTTCAACGAGATGGCCGAATTGGCGAAGCGCATGAGATAGCTATCCTCTTCGTGATAGAAAACCTCGATCTCGTAGCCTTTCCCGAGCGCATATTGCCGCAAATTCTGCAATGTTTGGATGATCTGTTCTTTCATGGCTATTCTCCGATCCGGACATTGTCGAAGCGGCAGACCGGCACGCCGTGACCCAGCTGCATGATCTGGTTGGGCTGGCCTTTGCCGCAATTGTCCACGTATTTCAATTCCCAGGTGGAGCTGTCGCCCACTGCCGAAAGTGAATTCCAGAATTTGAGTGTGTCACCCCGGTAGGTGGAATTTTTGACCGGTTTGGTAACCTTACCGTCCTCCACCAGCCAGCCGATCTCGGTGCCGAAGTGGAACTGTTCACGGTTCGATCCGATCGACCAGCTTCGGTCCCCATCCAGCAGGATGCCTTTGGCAGTCTGGCTGATGATATCTTGCAGGCTGCCGTCCTGACCCGGGTCGATGTTGATGTTGGTCATGCGTTCGATCGGCACCCGGTAGAAGGCAGTCGCCCGGTTGGCCCCGCCACTGCCGGAGAAGATCGGTCGCCGGGCGGTGGCATTGGCTTCCTCCACCATCTGGCGGCCGGTGATGGCGCCCACCAGGATGCCTTTATCGATCAAGAGCATATTGCGGGCCGGAACGCCGTCATCGTCAAACCCAAAGCTGCCGGGGCTGTTGGGCACAGTGGCATCCGCGTGGGCGGTCAGCTTTGCGGAACCGTAGCGCAGCTTGCCGAAATCGTTCAGTGTTACGAACGAGCCGCCCGCAAAGGCCAGCTCGTAGCCCAGGATGCGGTCCAACTCCAGGGCGTGTCCGATGGTCTCGTGCGTTTGCAGGTACATGATACCTGGGAGAAGGATGACCGAGCGATCCTCCTTGGGGCACTCATCCGCTGCCAGCACTTGGTTCAGTTCCTGCACGATCCGTTCGGCATTTTCGGAGAAGAAGGGTTGGTCGATAGACTCCCAGCCGCGCGTGTCGCCGTGCTTATCCAGATGGAACTTGCGCTCGAAGGTTTCCCCGTGCTCGTCCATGCCGTTTACTTCCAGTCCGGCGAAGACCTCGGTGATGTGCTTTTCGATCTGGCTGCCTTCCGAGTCCAGGAATACGATCTGCTTGCGGACGAAGGTCAGGCTGCTGACGCGCTGTGAAACACCCTTTTGGTTCAGCTGGCTGTCCATTTCCTTAAGGAAGGCGACCTTGTCGGACAGCGGAATTTCGAATGGATTGATGCGGGAAGGGCTCTCGAAGCTGGCCTGAATGGCATCCTTCTCGGCCAGGCGCACCGGGAAGGTGACCCGTTCGGCCGCCACTTTTGAGTTATCGAAGGCCCGGTCGAACAGCCCGGCCAGATCGCCCATGTCCGAGGAGGCCGAGAAACCCCAGGCGCCGTTATAGAGCACCCGGATGCCGATCCCGCTTTCCCGGCTGGAGCTGGCGTTCTTGAGGTTGCCGTTCCACATCATCAGTTGATTGGTTTCTTCGAACGGATACCAACGCGCATCCACATAGGTGGCGCCCCGACTGCGCAGCCGGTCAATCTGTCCTTTGATTTCGTTCTGCATTTCTTTACTCCTTTATACTCATTGAATAAATCCGAGAGGAGTGCACAATTTGAGAGTGCGCGTCCTCGTACCCTTCGGGATGCTCTGCGGTGCTTCGCGAGCACACTCTTAAATTGCGGTTCTCCCATAATATGAGGAAGATAACTTGTCAGACAAATTATACTGCTTTGGTCAGCGTTATTTCAAATAATCACCCAAAAGAGCCAATGCTTCTGGCAAATTTTTCCGTCCCAGCCCGATCCGGAAGTGATTCCCTGAGGCGCCGAACAGGCTGCCCGGAACGATCATCACTCCCTGCTGCTCAAGCACCTCCTGGCAGAACCGTTCTACCGGCCCATCCCCCAGCCATTCCGGGAAAGCCACCGAACCGGCTTTGGGTGCAAACCAGGCAAATTGCTGCTTGTGCTTGCCAAAGAATTCTTCCGCTCTGGCGATATTATCTTGGATAAACGCCAGGTTGCGCCGGATGATCCGCTCCTTATTCTGCAAGGCGATGATGCCCAGAATCTCACCCGGGGCGCTGTTGCAAATGGTGGTGTAATCCTTGAACGCCAGCCAACTTTCCATCAATGTGCTTTCCTGCGTGGCCAGCCAGCCGATCCGCAAGCCGGGCAAGGCAAAGGATTTCGACAGGCCGGATAAGGAAATTCCTTTTTCGTACAGATCGCAGACCGCCGGCAGGCGCGTGGCCGGTTCATATTCGAGCAGACGGTACATCTCATCCGAGAAAAGGTACACGCCGTGCCTGCGGGCCAGCCGGATGACCGCCTCCTGCGCGCTGCGTGAGAGCGTATAGCCGGTGGGATTATGCGGGAAGTTGATCACGAGCATGCGCGTCCGGCCGGTCAGGCTGGCTTCCAATTGGTCCAGGTCAAGCTGCCAGGTCCCGTCCGGGCCGGGTTCGAGCTTCCAATCGGCAACCTCACAGCCGATCGAACGGGCGATCTCGTGCAGCGATTGGTAGGCCGGAGCAATCGCCACCACCTGGTCGCCCGGCCTCAGCAGCGTCTGCATAGCGATGAAGATGGCTTCTTCTGGAGCGGCAATGATCACATTCTCGGGGGAAATATGCTGGTAAAGTTTGGCAACCTCATCCCTTAATAAAGGATGGCCCTGACTTTCGGTATAACTCAACCGCAGTCCCTGCCAGAGCTCCAGGCTGGCGGGAGCGGCCAGCGCCAGCAGTTCGGCCATCGACAGGCTTTCACAATCCGATGGGCTCAGCAGGTATTTCAGTTTGAATTCGTACAGGGCAAAGTAGCGTTCCAACTCGAATGGTGCTATTGTCATTGGGACTCCATTTCTATCTTGAAATTGGCAAAGGCGTTTTTTCCACCGATGAACGCAGAAAAATAAATCTAAATGCTTGTCATCTGGTTTTTATCAAAGATCGGATTCATCTGCGTTCATCGATGGCTTATCTTTTAGCTTTGCGAAACGTTCTCTCCGGCAGGCCCAGGTACTTTGCACGCCAGCCACCATAAGCACAGGCCAAAAACAAGCATGGGCACAAACACGTTTAAAATCTCCACCTGCTCCATTACATCGAAGTACAACAGGATAACCACGAGCACATCCACCGCCAGGAAAAGGCCGGCGCTCAACAGGAAGGTCGCCCCTCTCCGGTCCATGGCCAGGATGACCGCGCTGAGAGGAAGTATCAGCAGCAGTTGGTCGTAAGTCCAGGTATACGGAGTGACCAGCAGGGTTACACTGACCGCCAGTGCCAGCACGCTCATTGGTCGCAGGCTGGCGTGCATGCGTATGATCGCCCAGAAAAACCCAAACAGGATTACCAATCCGGCCAGGCTGCCGATGACCAGTGTGGTCGTGATTTGGTTATGGCTGATCAGCGCGCCCAACCCCCAGACGGTTGGGGAACCGCCGAAGGTCTGCGAGAGCTTGGTACTGCCAATCCCCCAGTATTCGGAAACCCAGTAGGGATTCTGTAGAAAACCGACGAGAAGTAGGATAATTCCCATCGCTGCCATGGTCAGGATGGCCTGGTAGCGTTTTTGCAATAGCAGCCAGGATCCCAGCAGGATGATCAGCGGCGTGCCTAGGTTGGGTTTCAGCATCAGGAATGCCAGAAGCAGGCTGCCCCAATTCCATTTGCCTTTTTCCCACAAGAACGCTGTGATGGCCAGAATCAACAAAAGCCAGCCGCTGATTTGACCGGTAACCAATGTCAGGATGGTGGGACGGAAGAATAAGATTCCGACGATCAGTGGGATCATAAAGCGTACAGAACCCGCCTGCGTTCTTAGCAAGAGCGTCAGCACAGCCAGGATCATCATGATGGAGAGTGCCACCCAGACGATATAGGCTTGATAGAGAGACAGCCACCCGAGCGGGGCGAACAAGAGCGAGAGGGGCAGCGGGTATACGTAAGCTTGGTTGGGGATCCAGGTGACGTCAAACTCATGGTGTCCGGCCACCCATTGCACGGATGAATATGGATTGCCTCCGTGCATGACCATATGCCCTGCCAGCCAAAACGTAAAAAAATCATTGTTATGATAGTCAATGGAGTTTACAATTCTAACTGCCAGGGCATAGCTGGTCAATGACAGGAGCAGTACCAGCAGCCCCCACCAGTACCAGCGCATCTGGACTTTCTTGGGTAGTGTTGTCAAAAGCTTCGGTTTCACGCGGGATTTATCATTTCATCATTAACAATGGTTTTATTTGGAATTCCTGGTATGTGGTTCCTGCATGCAGGAGCATGCAGGAATTATACGACGCGAACCGCCCGGCAGCGCGATGGCCTTTATGAGTAAGAGGGAAATTGCCAGATAATAGGAGCTGCTCCTGGTTCAAATCCACTGTGCTATACTTCGTAAAAATCGGCCTGCAGGATGAGATTGATGAAAATTCAACGAATCCTTTACAAAGCATTTGTGCTTTTCAACCTTATACTCGCTGTTTATTTTATGCTTTACACGATAAATATGAGCAGGGGGGATCAATTATGGGATTTTCAGGTCTTCTATGGGGCCGCTCGAAATGTCATAGCGGGAATTTCGATCTATACATATTATGGGCTGGCGCATTTGCCATACTGGTATCTCCCCTGGGTTTCCTGGTTATTTCTTCCGCTGGCTGTTTTCCCTTTTGAGATCGCCTGGTACTTATTCCTGGCGATCGGTTTATTGATCGTGGCCGCGGTCATTTATTCCTTGACCAGGCATTACCAGGGAGTGGGCGTTTTTGACCGCATCTATATGTTTAGCATGATCATCTGGATGAGCTGGCAGGTTTACCGCGTCGGCCAGATGTCCTATTATGTTTTGGGAGGGGCAGTCCTGGCCATGTTTTTGCTCGCAGGCGATCGCAAATACCTCGCCGGACTCTGCATGCCTCTCCTCCTTATGAAGCCTCACCTTTTCATTGTTTTTATTCCGCTGGCGTTATGGATGGGTGGATGGAAAACGTTCCTCTCCGGGGCGCTGGCAACCCTCGGCCTGTGCGGGATCGAGTTTTTGATTACGCCGGACTGGGTCAGGCAAATGCTCGGTTCTCTCATCCGGGGAGTTGGCAATGTGGATATTAATATATTCTGGAAGTTTTCCACTCTCCCTACTTTATTGGGTTTCCATCAGAATATCACCGGTACGGCGGACATTCCGATCACGGCTGTCCTGGTGATCATTGCAGCATACATTGTGTACCGATTTCGTTCCCTTCCAAAAATGCCCTTGCTTGCATTTGCTTTGGTGGCTTCCTTATTCTGCGCCCCCAGATCGTATGCCTACGATTTGGTTCAGTTAATTCCCGCCATGATTTGGTTGAGCGAGAAATGGTCGCCTGGAACTGCTTTAATTTGGTTCGGTGCTGCCTTAATACCGGTCCTCTCGCATTTTTCGGATGGCTCCTTTTTCGTTACTCTCATTGTATTTGTTCTATGCATAATTAAAGCTTATTCCATTGAGAATCGTAACAGGATCCCCGTATTCTCACCTGGAAATTAAATATCCCTTGTCGAAAGTTCCCCTGGAACCGTCTGACAGATGGAGTAATTCGGTGAAACGAATAAATGTTCTGCGCATAGCAGTTATCACTGGGCTGGCGTTCCAAATACTCTGGGAAGGTTTGTTATTGTCGTTGGTGGTATTCCAGCCAGAAACCTATCGGCCGGTCGATTTTAGTGCGCTATATACCGCCGGCAGGGTTGTTGCGACCAATTCATACCATCTGCTTTATGATGTACCTGCCGAGCTCCGTGTACAGGAGACGCTCTACGGTTTTTCGCTCCGCGAAGATCAAGTGCTGCTGTTTAACCATCCACCCATGTTGGTGCCTATTTTACAATTGATATGCACTCCTGATTACATCGCATCTTACTGGCGTTGGGTGCTTGTTTCGTTCGCCTTTGTAGTTTGCACTGGAATTCTCATGGAGCGGATTATGCATGCCAAGGCATGGCCATTGGAGGCGAGGGTATTGCTGTTTATTTCAGCCATAACTTTCTATCCCGTTTTTACCGGTCTACTAAAAGGACAGGATTTAGCCTTTTTCATCCTGGGAGGAATGCTCTGGTTGTATGGGATGGTGCGGGGCAAAGATTGGGCGGCCGGGCTCGGCCTGGCCATAACGGTCATCCGGCCTCAAATTGCCTTGATTTTGGCTGTGCCGTTCATTTTTAACCGCCGCAAGGTCTGGTGGTGGTTTGTCGCCGGGGCTGCGTTAATGGTAATTTTTAGTATTAGCCTGGTTGGAATCTTGGGTGTAAAAGATTTTATTAACCTGATGGTAATCACAGCCGGGGGGCATGGGTACGGGTTGGACGAAGCCTCCATGTTCAACTTGACTGGCATGTTATTAAGGATTTTCCCGGCTATACCAATACCTTTATTGCATGGGCTTTCCTGGATCCTATTTCTGGCAGCGCTGGCCAGCCTGGCGGTCTTGTGGAAAATCTCCCCAGAGCTCGGGATTCGCCACATTTCCCTGGCTGCCTGCTTGAGCCTTTTTGTTGCGCCACATCTTAATTCCCACGATTTGGGATTTCTACTTATTCCTCTCTTCGGATTGATTATTGCAGCAGGAAATATAGGCGAAACAAATGGGATATCCGTATTCCCATCCACCAGGCATTATCCAGGCACGAAGATACGGATAAGGCCACTCCATGGGGCACTTATTCTTATAGCAACTTCCCTGCTCATGTTATTTGCCGAATTATGGGGTACTGCGAATTTTACGGTCGCGTACCTCTTGATGGCCACCATTCCATTGTTGGCATGGAGGCTGGAAAAATCTGCTCCTTTGGGAGCCGCTGTTAATTAGGGAAATGAAAATCAGCCCGAACCCCGCCGTCTTCCTTTCGACAGGCGGAAGAGTGCCAGCAGCGCCAGCAGGTTAAAAGCAATCGCGCCCAGCGCAACCGCCAGGAAACCCACCCCGTACAGGCGGGGAGCCAGGAAGTCTCCGATGGCGCGGCCAAAGGACAGGGCGGCCACGTTACAGGCCATCAGGGTTGCGCGCGCGGATGGCAGCAATTCGGTCATCAACGGGATGGAACTGACGATGGTAAATTCAAAGGATAAATAAAAGAAGAACAGGCCAACCAGTGCGCCCCATTCCGTATGGCCAAGCCAGGGAAGTGCCAGCGCCGCCAGCGAATTGACCGCCAGCCCGAACGCGATGGAGCGCAGTTTCCCCAAGCGATCTACGAAGCCGGCCACCAGGCCCTCGGCGCACATTTCAGAGATGCCGATGACAGCCGATGCAGCCCCCAGCGCGGCAATCTTGAGGCCAAAGGAATCCTGCAACCAGACGCCGAAGATCAGGTTGACCTCTTCGTTTGCTGCGGAGGCCAGCACTCCCACAGCCAGTCCGGCCAGGGCGGGCAGGGAGGTCAGCACCAGGCGAAAATTGTCACGCGAGCGCGGCACGTTGACCGGATGTGCCTCCTTCGGAAGCATCCAGTAAAGGCCGGCAACGATCAGTACGCCCAGCAGTGCCAACAGAGGGAAAGGTGCCATCCAACCAGCCCGGGCGATCAGGAGACCCATCAGTGGGACTCCCACCACGAAAGCCAGTGACCAGCCGAACTCGGTAATGGCAATCGTCCGACCACGCCGTTCATACGGGACGGTGTCGCCGATATAAGCCTGCATGCCGGGGTCAAAGATATACTTCCCAAGTGTTGCCAGGATCAGCGAGATGGTAAAACCAGGGAAACTTGGCCAGAAAACTACTACGGAGGCTCCGAGCATGAAAAGCCCGGCGCCCAGGAGCATGCCGAAACGCCTTCCTCGCTGGTCGGCAACTGCAGCCGTGAATGGCCCGATCGTCCCAACCACGCTACGCGCAGTCAGGGCGTAGGAAATGGTGGTCAGGTCCACGCCCAATCCATGCGCTAAAATTGCCAGGAATGGGTAAACCATCCGGTGCAGGGTGTTGAAGATTGCGCGGATGATCGTAAAAGCAGCGACTTGCCAGCGCTGGGGAGTTTGCATGTCTATTAAGATACCCAGATCATCACTTGCTGGTCGATGCTCCAGGTTCTATTTGTCTTTTTTAATAAGAGATAATAGCCTGTTCCAACCTTCCAATTGCTCTGCGTGCCCATATAGACCAGGGCTTGGTCAAGATTGGCATTGAACCCAACTTTCGAAAACGTGGTGAGTCCGGGCGCCTGTGGATAACGGTAATAGAAGATGTCCCAGCCGCTCTGGTTTTGGCTGAAGATCTGGTTCCTGGCAGTCTCGCTTAACAGAGTATAGGGGTTGCCGACCTGCATGTCCGGGCGCAGGATTTGGGCCGTACCATTGCGGGCGCGGAAACTGTCGAGGGTTGCCGGCGCCACATCGTGCATATTCTGCAGAACATAGTCCAGCGTCTGGGCGGTATTATCCACCCCGGTGGCGCTTGTGGCGGTGTTTGCCATGATAACATAGCCCTTGTGCTGGTACATTTTCGCAAGTAGAAAAGCGTAAACGTTCTGTTCTTCCTGGTTGATCTGGCCCGGCGCGGTGGTTGGCATAAGGGTTGATCTGGCCGGGCTGCAGGCAGCCGCACACAGGCAGAGCAGGATAAGAAGGTTCTTCTTGAACATGGTCTCCCTATTATACGATTTCTTTTGTGTCCAGGCACAAAAGCCTATGTTATACTTTTCAAAACCCCCTTGGGAGCGAGAATACGGCCACTTCGAATCGCAGAACTTATATACTGATTGTGCTCATCTTCCTTTTTTCCGCCGGATTGCGGTTGGGAATGGTGGCGATTAACCGTGAATCGAACGATGACCATTTTACGGTTATCCAGCTTATCCTGAAAACCGGGCGACTGCCCCAAAAGGCGGATTGCTGGGAATGCTACCAACCGAAATTATTCCACTATACTGCCGCTAAACTCCTGCAACTGACTGGCTTAGCGAATACGAACCCAGGTACCATGATCCTGGCGATCGAGTTGCTGAATTACACGGCTGGCATGATTACCATTCTGGTTATCGGCCTGTTCCTTTACCGCCTGCCAGCCAAGGCGGAATATCTCAAAGTTCTTGCCTTTGGGCTCGTGGCTTTGAACCCAAACCTGATCGGGATCAATTCCCAGGCTACCAATGACACTTTTGCGATCCTCTTTTCGACCCTGGCGCTCTACTGCACCTATGCATTCCTGCAGAAAAAACGGCCCGTCACCTTCCTGCTGATCCTGCTTTTTACTGTTCTGGGGATATGCACAAAGACCAATGTTTGGATTACCGCGATTGCCATCTTTCTGGCTCTGTTCTTCAAAGCGTGGATCGAAAAACAAGAACAGGTTATCATGCTTCGCTTTACTATTTTATTTGGGCTGGCCACCCTGGCTCTTTCCATCTTTAACCCTCTCAATCAATACATTTCAAACGTCCGGGATTATGGTTCGCCCATTCTGTTGAATATTGACCGGCAGCCCCTTCCAGACTTCTTCGTGCAAACTACTGCCTACCGTCCGGGCATCCTGTCCATCCAGGATGGAATCTTCACGTTTAAATTCATCGATCTGCTGAACCACCCACGTATTGAGGATGGCGATATCTATCCACCCAACCGTACCTCACTCTGGACACAATTGTACGGCCAAGCCTATTCGGTGTATTTTGATAACTGGCCGCCATCCTGGTTCACCACGGGGGATCAGGGCTTTGCCCTCAGCCGGGCGATCTACATCCTGGCGCTTCTGCCCACATTAAATCTTGCTGGTGGGCGCGGCCATGGAAATTTTTCTGACCGTGAAAAGCCTGATCAAACGAGACCCGGCCCTTGCTGCCGAAACGAATTACGGCCTGACCGTATTTATCTTTTCAGGCTTTGTTCTCTTCATTATTCTGTATGCATTGGAATACCGTGATTTTTCGGTTATGAAAGCGATCTTTCTTTACCCTGCCATGCTTGTTTTCCCGCTTCTATACCTGCGGGCTGGCGAAAGACTAAACACATTCCTGAAAGGGCGGTTCAGCTGGGCGCGCATCGGCGTTGGGGTCTTGCATGTGGCTCTCTTCGTCCTCTTCAGCGCGGATATCGTCACCATGATCGCACTGCTCTACTCGCGCAGATTTGGCATGTAACCGACTTATCCTGGATGAATTCTTAATTCTCATCCAGCCGATCAACGCGTTTCTGCACCAGCCAGGGCGGCAGGAGCGCGCAGGTGGCGCATACGGCCACGCCGACGACGGCTCCGGCCAGGTAACCGTAGACCTGCGGCCAGTTGAAAACTGCCACAAGCAGCAGCGGGCCGATGAAAAATCCGAACGAGATGGGCAGGAACAGCCCTGTTATAGCCTGGCCCAGGCAGCCGATCGCACCGGCATTCATCCGGCGCGGGTCGGTCCAGGTGAAGTTCGCGCCGGCCACACCGAAAGCCAGCAGGATGCCGTTCATGCCGGCCTGGCACATGACGGTTGCCAGCAGGCCATACAGGAAAATGGCCAGGGTGGCCTTTTGCAGGATCGAGACCGCCACCATGAAGAGCACGCCCAGCGCAACGGTTGGAAGGTAAGCTACCAGGAACTTTGCGGTTAGAAGATGAACGCTGCGCACCGGCGAGGCCTTCAACATCCAGTAGTTTTTCCCTTCTGCCGAAAAGGCCATTCCCGCCAGCCGGCTCAGCAGCATCCAGCCCACGAACAGGCTCATGCCGATGTTCCCGTAAGTGGAGACGAGATGCGAGATCGTGGAGAAGATAGGAGGCATGTCCGGGCTGTCCGGGAACAGGGAACCCCCGGGCCGCAGGAAAATGAAAGTATAGAATACGCCGAAGATCAACGGGGTGACCAACTGGGACAGGTTACGGATGTCCCGCCGCATCAGCAGGAAATCCTTTTGCAGGATTGCGCGCACCGGGGCCGGCAGCAGCCGCCTCATCTGCGCTCCCGCCAGGCTAGCATTCGCCTGCACCGGTCGCGCGCTGGCTGAGGTTGCCCGGGTGGGGCGGATAGGCTTTTTCTTGTAAGCCACCACCTGCATGCCAGCCCAGCCGCTAAAATACCAATGTTCGGCCGTGACGAGCGCGAATGAAAAGGCCAGCGCACACAGCCCCAGGATCAGCGCTACCAGGCCAAGGCCGGCCAGCCAGTGCCCCTCACCCAGGGCCACCAGGCCGTTGCCCGCCCAGCTTAAAGGGTTCCAGGGGTTGTTGAAGCGCATCAGCAGCGCAAAAGCTCCGTTAACTTGCGATCCCGAGATCGTAACGTTGTGCCCGAGACTGTTGAAGAGGTTGCCGCTTTGCGAACACAGGATGGAAAGGGTGGCGGTCAGGAAACCCAGCACCTCCGCTATCCGCCGGGGTGGAAAAAGGCGTGCCACGAGCATGACCAGCAGCGCCGAGAGTCCGGCGGCAGCCAGCGTCAGAGCGATCATGCTCAGTAACACCAACGGGTAGTAAAGCAGGTTGTAATGGCCGGTGATGCCCAACCCGTAAAGCACCGGCAGGCCGAACAGCGCCGCCAGCCCGAAACTGGGCAGCACTGCCTGTAGCAGCTTGGTGACAAAGACCGCCCGGATGGGTACCGGTGAGGTCAGCAGGAAATCCATGTCGCCCGAAAGGTACAGCGCTTGCAGCAGCACCCCAAAGCTGGAGAACAAAATTCCAATAAAAATTAAGGCAAAGATCAGCACCGGCACGCTTTGCAGGAAGGGGCCAACGTCAAACCCGACATAGCGGGTCAGGCTGTTGGAACGCAAAAATCCCAGCAGCAGCCAGCTCAGGAAGAAGATGAAGCCGGTGAAAGCCAGCGCCAGGATTACCAGCGCGATCGTGCCGATCTTCCGGCTGGTTTTGGCATGCTTGAAGGCGTTCCAGTTGAGCCTCAGGCGCAGGCGGATCAGTTTCCAGATGGATGGGAACAGGCCTGCTGGGGGCATGGCAGACAGGCTGTTCATCTCAAGATCTCGGAGATGGCGGCTTCCTCGGCGCCGCCGGTCAGGCCCAGGAAGATATCCTCCAGGCTGGTTTCACCGGCATTGCCAAGCGAGCGCAGTTCGTTCATGGTACCGACCGCCACCAGTGCGCCTTTGTCAATGATGCCGATCCGGTCGCACATGCGCTCAGCGATCTCCAGGATGTGGGTGGAGAGGAAGACCGCCGTGCCGCGGTCGGCCATCTGGCGCAGGATATCCTTGATCAGGCGCGCCGACTTGGGGTCGAGACCCACGGTCGGCTCATCCAGCACCAGCACCTTGGGATCGTGCATCAGCGCGGCCGCCAGGGAAGCCTTCTGCTGCATGCCGTGGCTGTAAGAGTCGATGGTATTATCGGCGGCCTCGTTCAGGTCGAGCACGCGCAGCAGTTCTTCAGTGCGCTGCGCCAGCCGTTGTTTATCCAGGCTGTACAGGTCGCCCACGAAGCGCAGCAGTTCGCGCCCGGTCAGCTTGGCGTACAGGTTGGGCGTATCCGGTACGTAGCCGCTGGCGGCTTTGGCCAACAGGGGCTGAGTCTGCACATCGTACCCGGCCACGCGGATGGTGCCGGATGTGGGCTGCAGCAGCCCCACGATCATCTTGATGGTGGTGGTTTTCCCGGCGCCATTTGGGCCCAGGAAGCCGAAAACTTCGCCGGCCTGCACTTCTAAGCTGACGTTATTCACGGCCAGCTTGTCGCCGTAACGTTTGACCAGGGCTTGCGTTTCGATCAGGGTGGCGCTGTTTGCCATAATATCTCCTCGAGGAATTTCCATGGAACAGATAACTTTCCTATTATATACGTTTGATAACCTAATAATATTCTGTTGTTTTTGCAGGGGATTACTTCCTATCAGCCTGCTTTCACTCGCGAAGCACTTTCCGAATTTCAGGAGGAGTTCGCAATTTAAGGATGGGTTCTATATAAATTCATCTATTGTTCACGTTCAGGTACTATTATATAGTTACAAGCAGTTGACAAACGCGAACATTTCTTCTCTCCTCCTAAAACGACCCGGCCATCAGCCGGGCCGTTTTGCATCTCACAATCCTTATTTGAGCTACAATTCATTCCAGATAAATCGAACCGAAACTGCAACCTGATATACCGCTCAGACAGCAGAAAAAACACAAGGTGAATCTTTAATGAATATTCTCATTTTCAACTGTGGTAGTTCTTCGCAAGGTTTTAAGGTATATCAAATATCAAAGAACGCAAGTGAACCGGTAGTGGTCGCGTTTGGAAAAGCTAAAAATGTTGCCACAAAAACGAAGGCGGATGCGGTTTTGGATTGGCAGATCAAAGACAAGGCCGGCTCCAAAATCACAGACCTATCCACGCATCGCCTGGCAGCACAGCAAATAATCACTGTTCTGAAAAATAACCGGATAGAAATCGATGCAATCGGTCACCGTTTTGTGCACGGAGGCAGCCTGTTTGACAGGACTGTCAGGATCGATGGGCCAACCTTGGAAAAATTGAAGCAATGCCTGCCTTTTGCACCCATCCATAATCCAAACTCATACAGTGTGATCGAGGTATGCCTTGAGCAACTGCCGGGAATCCCACAATATGCTGTTTTTGATACGGCCTTCCATTCAGGGATGCCGGAAGTGTCAAAACAATATGCCATTCCGCGCGAACTGGCCGAAAAAAATAGTTTTTACAAGGTTGGTTTTCATGGGCTGTCCTACCAGTTTGTCTCATCCAGGATGGCGGTATTGTTGGGAGAACCTCTGGAAAGCCTGAAATTGATCATATGCCACCTGGGCACTGGCGGCTCAAGCATAGTGGCTGTGAAGGATGGAAAATCATTGGAAACATCCATGGGGTATTCGCCTTTGTCCGGTTTGGTCATGTCCACCCGCTGTGGGGATATTGATGCCGAAATTGTGCTGGAAATGATTCGAAAGGGATATTCTCCGGATGAAGTCAGTAAGATCCTTAATAACAAATCCGGGCTGATCGGTTTATCCGGCTTTTCCTCGAATCTTAAGGAGGTAATTGATGCAGGTGAAAAAGGCAATGCAAACTGCGAATTGGCTTATGAAGTCTATGCCCATCGTCTGGAAATGTATCTGGGGGCATACACCTGGCTGCTCAATGGAGCAGATGCCATTGTGTTTACGGATGAGGCTGGCTTGAAATCATGGAGATTGCGTGAAAAAGTATGCAGTAACGTACAGAATTTAGGGGTTGAGATTGATGTGAATGCGAACAGGCGTGCGCCAGTGGATAAAGCTACCCTGGTCAGCAGCGCTACATCAAAAACACAAATCTGGGTGGTGCCGACTGATGAAGAGATCGTCATCTTCAACGAAATTGTCTCCCAGCTTTAATTCAAGGCAAAAACAATGGCTGTCTGCATTAGCCGGCTGAGGTTCTTGTTCAGTCCCCGCAAGAAAACTCGATGCTATGGATGCATCTGGTAGCCTGGTTTCTTCCCATTATTCATGAGAATTTCGGATAGGTTCTTAATTCATGGTAGGTTCATAAACAGGCGCTAAGATTAGGATTGGAAACCGCAAACAACGGGATGCGTTTCCTCCTCGCTAACGACCCGGTCTTTTGACCGGGTCGTTTTGGTTTCGTCATTGTTCTCGATCAGCGCTTCAACGTCCGGTACTTCACCCGGTGCGGCTGCATGTCTTTCCCATTGGCCTCCCGCATGTGCGCCTCATAATCTGTCCAGTTGCCCAGGAACAGGCGCGCCTGGCTGTCGCCTTCGAAAGCCAGGATGTGAGTTGCGATGCGATCCAGGAACCAGCGGTCATGGCTGACCACGATGGCGCAACCGGCAAAGTCTTCCAGGGCTTCCTCCAGGGCGCGCAGGGTGTTGATATCCAGATCGTTGGTGGGTTCATCCAGCAGGATCACATTGGCGCCTTGTGTGAGCGTTTTGGCCAGGTGCACGCGATTGCGCTCGCCGCCCGACAGCACGCCGACTTTTTTCTGCTGGTCGGGGCCTAAAAAGTTGAACGAGGAGACGTAACCGCGCGAGTTCATCGTGCGTGTGCCCAGCGTGAGCGTCTCGGCCCCCCCGGTGATCTGCTCCCAGACGGTTTGCTCCGGGTCGAGTGTGCGGGTCTGGTCGGCGTAGGCCCATTTGACCGTTTCGCCGATCCGGATGGTGCCGCGGTCGGGGCTTTCCTGTCCGGTGATCATCTTCAGCAGCGTGGTCTTGCCGGCTCCGTTCGGGCCGATCACACCGACGATGGAGCCGGGCGGAATTTTAGCGCTGAAATTATCCAGCAGCAGCCGGTCGCCATAGCCTTTGCTGACCCCTTCCAGTTCAATGACGATATCGCCCAGGCGGGGGCCAGGCGGGATATAAATCTCAAGCTCTTCACGGCGTGCCTCCGTCTCCTGGCTCAACAGCCGTTCATAAGCGGTCAGGCGGGCCTGACCCTTGGCCTGGCGTGCTTTGGGGCTCATGCGGATCCACTCCAGTTCACGCTCGAGCGTCTTCTGGCGCCGGGACTCGCTCTTCTCTTCCAGCGCCAGCCGGTTCTTCTTCTGCTCCAGCCAGGAGGAATAATTGCCTTTCCAGGGGATTCCGTAGCCCCGGTCCAGTTCCAGGATCCAGCCGGCCACGTTATCCAGGAAGTAGCGGTCATGGGTGACGGCGATGACCGTGCCTTTGTATTCGCGCAGGTGATGCTCCAGCCAGGCTACCAACTCGGCATCCAGGTGGTTGGTGGGTTCATCCAGCAACAGGATATCCGGCTCGGTCAGCAGCAGCCGGGTGAGAGCCACGCGCCTGCGTTCACCGCCCGAGAGCACCCTCACCGGCGTATCCGCCGGCGGGCAGCGCAGGGCGTCCATGGCCAACTCCAGGTGGCTGTCCAGGTTCCAGGCGTCTACCTTGTCGAGCGCCTCCTGCAGCCTGGCCTGTTCAGCGATCAGCGCATCGAAGTCTGCATCTGCTTCGCCAAATTTGGCGTTGACCTCGTCGTAGCGCTTCAACAGTTCCACGATCGGTTGGACACCCTCGCGGATCACCTCGATGACGGTCTTTTGCGGGTCGAGCTGCGGCTCCTGCTCGAGCAGGCCCACGCTGTAGCCCTTGCTCATGCTGATCTCGCCAACGTAATCCTTGTCCTGGCCAGCCATGATGCGCAGCAGGGTCGATTTTCCGGCCCCGTTCAGGCCGAGTACGCCGATCTTGGCGCCGTAATAGAAGCCCAGCGAGATATCCCGCAGGACCTGTTTGTTGGGGGGATGGATGCGCCCAACCCGCATCATGGAATAGATGACTTGCGTATCGGATGGCATGGTTTATTTTTGATTTCAGATTTTTGATTGAGAATTGAAGGATTGATGCGGCGATTGTACCGCAGAAAGCCCCCCAGGCGGAGCGGGGATTTGTCCTCCCCCGGAAACGCAGCCCTGAAACGAAATTGGATTATCCGCTAATCCGCACAAATCCTTTCTTATTTGTGTAGATTAGCGGAAATGTATTCCATCAAGTGCATTAATGTCCATGATGTAATAAACATCAATTGTTCTTACCTTGGTTACCTATCGTGACCTTCGCGGTGAGGTTTTTTCTCTCACTCTGGATTGGAACATTATCGAACTATTTGGGCTCGATGAAACTCCTGCCCACCCGGCGCATCTCGTCGATCACCGGCACCAGCAGGCAGCCTTTCTCGGTCAGGGTATATTCCACCCGTGGTGGAACTTCGGCGAACACTTCCCGATGCACTAACTGCTCTTGTTCCATTTCCTGCAGGCGCATCGAAAGGATGCGCGGGCTAACCGAGAGCGAATTCTGCAACTCGCCAAAGCGATGCACCCCCTGGGCCAGGTCGCGGATGATTAGCGAGACCCACTTACGGCCAATGATCTCGGCAACGGCTTCCACCGGGCAGGGTTTTTCATTAATGATTTCCATACTTTATTCCCTTTCTTATAATCCTCTAATTATATCCTTTGTATAGTAACTTGACAAGAGGATAGTATTAGCTTATACTATCAAAAGATTAGCAGCTATATAAAAAATATCATTGACAGGAGAAAAAGCATATGAACATAACATTGATTGGGGCAGGAAATATGGGACGCGGCATTGGCTATCGCCTGATGGCAGGCGGCCATTCGGTTACTCTGATCGAACTCGAACGGCGAGGCTGCCAATAAACTGGCTGCCGAATTGCAGAGCGTTGCCCAAAAGGGTGCGTCGGTCAAAGTGGCCGATCTCGATACCGCCAAGTTGGATGATGTGGTATTCCTGGCGCTTTGGTACCCGATCAACCAGCAGGTGGTCGAACAGTTGGGTTCCCGCCTGACCGGCAAGACGGTGGTGGATATTGCCAACCCGCTCAACAGCACCTATGACGGCCTGGCGGTACCCCCGGATAGTTCTTCACCTGAGGAACTGGCCAAGGTGGCCCCGGCCGGAACGAAAATGGTCAAAGCCTTTAATACGGCTTTCGCTGGCACACTTGTTGCCGGGAACGTGGCCGGCCAGAAATTGGATATCATGATTGCAGGAGACGACTTGGGCGCCAAACAGACCGTTGCGCAGATCGTCCTTGACGGCGGTATGACCCCGATTGACGTGGGTGCATTGCAGCGGGCGCGTTTGCTGGAAGGCCTGGGACTGCTGGGCATTACCTTGCAGGGTCCTCATAATCTCAACTGGTCCAGTGGTTGGAGGCTCGTTCATTAAACGACCCAACCGGACTGGTTTTCCACATCCCGAAGAAATTAATTGCTTCGGGATGTGTTTGTTAATCATGCATAGGGCACCTGCTATTATCCACCTATACTCTCTACTGCGCCTTCGTGGTACTTCTGCCACGAAATGGTAAAGATCTGTACGAAAAAGATTAAAAAAATTAGTGGGAATTGGCGTAGATAAGCGGATCAAACGGTTCTTTCCTATGAGTAAATAACCAACTGGTCAAAAATTAGGTATCAAAGAACCTGTATAATAGGCTATCGCATTCAAGTGCGGATGGTTATGATGGAATAAGGGATGGTTCCCACGCAATCCTTATAGTACATCGTTTCCGGTATATTCCTTTCGGGAAATAACCCCCACCGGAATCAAGGAATAAAACAATGCAGAATCGGCCCCAGCCTGGCAGACCAATCGCCCCATTCAAGACCGACGGGAATATCGGTTTCGAATTCAGCTTCGCATTCCAACCTATTGTGGACGCCCGCAACCGCGAGATCATCTCCTTTGAGGCCCTGGTGCGCGGGCCGCACGGGGAACCCTCCGCCTCGGTCTTTGCCCAGGTGCCCAAATACGATGCCTCCCGGTTTGATGAGATCTGCCGCTCGAAAGCCATTTACCTGGCCAGCCGCCTGAATATCCCCAACCACCTGAACCTCAACCTGTCTGCGCAAAGCATTTACGAGATCGACCTGAGCATCATGACGACCTTTCAGGCCTCCATCCAAAGCGGTATCCCGGTGAAGAACATTATCTTCGAGGTGCTGGAAATGGAGAGCCTGACCGACCAGCGCAATTTGCTGCAATACTTGCGGCTGATCCAGGATTTCGGCTTCACCACCGCCATCGACGATTTTGGGGCGGGCTATTCCGGCCTGAAGTTGCTGGCCGAGTACCAGCCTAATTACATCAAACTCGACCGCTTTTTGATCGGCAACATCCAGCAGGATTTTGTCAAGCAGAGCGTCTTCGCCGGCGTCAAGCATATCTGCAAGCAGCTGGCCATTGAGATCATAGCCGAAGGGGTTGAGAACGCCGCCGAATACCACTGGCTGAGTGAAGCTGGCATCAGCATTTTCCAGGGCTACTATTTCGCCCGGCCTGCCTTTGAGGCCCTCCCAGATGTGGCCAACAAAGCCTTCAGTGCGTAATATAAAAACCCGTTTCCTGTCAAGAATTGGGTTCTTTATAATTATTTCCAACTTCTTTGCAGAGTCCAGTGGCGATTTGGTTTTGATTTATCCATTGATGCCTGTAGGGGAAATTCGAGCAGCATCCAAATCTTTTCAAAGATATTCACAAAATCGCTAATAAATTTGTTGAAAAGATTTCCCTTCTTTAAGAATTTTTTTCCATTGAGTTATATGATCGAAACCGAACTCAATGGTGAGACCTACTGGCTTTTTAACGGGAAGATCCGTTACGCGATCTTTGAAATTTTCCTCAATGGCTTTTTGAAAGGAATAGAGGCTTCCAAGTAAATCATTAGCTGATCGTGAACCCTTTCACAGAAAAGAACAGGAGGTAGGCATGACTACCGCAACATGGAAGCCCCATGTACAACACTGTGAATTGGATGCAAAAGATCGGGAAGAACTGCCCGAAAGTGTTTATGCATTTCAAAAACAGCGCGAAGAACCCCTCACGGATGCCGAACACGTCCGAAACGCACTGGCCCGCTTCGATCAAGTCAAAGAGGTATCTGACGGCGGGCGTGACCTGGCCTTTGCTAATATCCTCAAAGCCGCCCGGCATTTTGGAGTCACGATCGAAGAAAGAAACTGGCATCAATTAGGCCAGCACAGTTGATGTGCTCCTGGCGTATCCCCGTTTCCCCGTAGGGATCGCATCTTACCAGGATGTTCTGGATTGGCGCAGCTGCTGCTTTCCCCACGCCAGTGATCAAATCAAAAACGGGCTGCAAGCCCGTTTTTGATTCTAAAAGGGTTTCCTTTGGGTTCGCCTGTCTCGCGGCGCTCTTCAGTGGGATCGTCTTTAAGAATCCCTTACAACTGCTAACCTCTATTTATTCCCGCACCAGCCTGCCCCGGTGGTTACCGTGATGCCCCAGCCGCAGCCTGGCTGCGCTTGGCAGCTCTTCTCATCCTTGAAGCTGGCGCAGGCCAGCCGCGTGGCGGTGGGGGGCACAGCGGTAAACGTGGGTGTGGGCGGTTCGATCAGCACCCGCACTCCCTTGGGGTCGACAGAGGGTGTACCGGCGGTGGATGGCACCCAGCAGCCCTGGTTGGGGTTGAGCATGATCCGGTACCAGCTGCCATCCAGGTTGCGTCCGTCCATCGAGTAGGAGCTGCCTTTCAAAGCTACATCCACGATGGAAAAGATCGGATTGGGTCCGCTGCGGCAGTTGGCATTGAAGCCTGGAACGAAGAAGATTGCTGATGGCGTGGGCGTGAAGGTGGCCGTTTGGGTGGGCGTCAGTGTGGGCGTGGCCAGGATCAGGATCGGATTGGGGCCCACATGCACCGGCTTGGCGCAGATCCCCGGGGCCTGGGTGGTGAAGGAAAACACGCTCGAAGCCGGGCCAAGCGTGGTATCGTTGATCGGTGTGATCTTCCAGTAGTAAACCGTGCAGTTTGCCAGGGGGTTGGCCGGCCCCCAGAGCGTAGAAGGATTACCGGTGCCGCCGCTCAGGCTGGTATCCGTAAAGGTCGGGTCGGTCGAAAGGTCGACCCGGTAGCCTTGCGGCAGGCAGGCATCCGGATATTGCCAGATCAGGGTCGGGTCCAGTTCGTTAATGATTGCGCCATTGGCTGGCTGGAGCGGGGTTGAGGCTGCCAGCGCGGCGGTGGCGCACATTGGGCCGGTGAAGAAATAGTTGAAACCGGCGATCGGGCCCAGCGTAGTGCCGTTAATGGCTTGCACAGCCCATTCGTATTCCTTGCCGGGCAGCAGAGGGCTGCCGGGTCCCCAGGAAGTGGATGGGTTACCGGTGCCGCCACCCAGGCTATCGCTGAACAGAGGCCCGGTGCGCAGGTCGATGGCGTAGCCCTGCGGGTTGCAACTTGCATTGGGGTAGCTCCAGCTCAGCGAGGGCTCAAGGGATCCGACCACCGACCACATGGCCGGGCCGGTCAGCACCGGCGCCACCAGGCCGGCAGTCGGGCAGGTTGGCAGCCCCGTCGGGGTCATCGGCAGGGAACAACCGCTGGATGCCAGCAGCAGGAAAAACGCGCCGGCCAGCACAAAATATCCTTTTGTTTTCATCTGGTTTCTCCTCTTTTTGTATTTCCCGAGCCATTCTTGCAGGATTCTTGTTGGGAAGGTCTTGCCGTATCTTCCGATTATACACTACTAATAAAGTCTACTATGTATTATTTGACCGGGCAGGTTGGACCGAATTCATTAAATTGTAAACAAGTCTACCGGAATTCCCCCCATTTGTTTTCATTGTTTCGTCACCCTCGCGCGCACATCCCTATTTTTTTCTTCCCCCCCTTTCCTACAGCTTCTTCCCACCCGTTTGGAGGATGGCGGTTGCGATGCCGGGGGGTATACTCGAGGAAAATAAGGAGTAAATATGTCCAATATACTGGTAGAACTATCCAATTCCATGGCAGCCGCCACCGAAAAGGCCGCGGCTTCCACGCTGCTGGTCAATGCCCGCCGGCGCATGCCGGCCAGCGGGATCGCTTTCGCCCCCGACCTGGTCCTGACGGCCGACCATGTCGTTGAGCAGGAGGATGGCATCACCATCCTGTTGCCTGATGGCACGCAGGCCGCCGCCAAACTGGCCGGGCGCGATCCTGGTTCAGACCTGGCCTTGTTGCGTTTGGATGGAGGAAAAGAACTTCTCACCCCGGCCGAGCCCGCCAAAGAAGCGCGTGTCGGCCAGCTCGTGCTGGCGCTCGGGCGTCCCACCGATTCCGGCATCGAAGCCAGCCTGGGGGTGATCAGCGCCATGGGTGGGCCGCTGCGCACACCGCATGGTAGCATTGACAAGTACATCCGTACCGATGCCACCCCTTATCCTGGTTTCTCAGGTGGTCCGCTGGTGGATGCCGAAGGACAGATCGTCGGGGTGAATACCTCCGGCTTTGGACGCGGCGTGGTGCTCACCATCCCGGCCGATGTAGCCTGGAAGGTGGCCGAGCAGCTGGCCCGCACGGGCTCGGTCAAGCGCGGCTACCTGGGTGTGCGCAGCGAGGCGGTCGAGCTTTCTGATAGTACGCAGAAGGACCTTAATCGCAAACAGGCCACCGGCCTGCTGCTGGTCAGTGTGGAACGCAAAAGCCCGGCCGAAGCCGGTAAACTGATCGTGGGTGATATTTTGGTTGGCATCAACAGCCAGCCCATTCCTGACCATGACGCTCTCTTTGCCCAGCTTACCGGCGATGTGGTTGGCAAATCTGTCCCAATGGAAGTGCTGCGCGGCGGCAAGCCGCAGGTCTTCATGGTGGAGGTGGGAGCGCGCCCATGAACGCCACTGTGTTGCTTAATGCTGCCCTGGATGAATTGCTTGAACGCGTCCGCCCGGTGCTGGCCCTGATCAGCAATGGACGCCGTGGCAGCGGGGCAGGGGTGCTGGCCGGGGATGGCCTGGTGCTGACCAACCTGCACGTGGTTGGCCGGGCCCGCTCGGTAAAGGTGCTGCTGGACGATGACACCAGCTATGATGCCCGCGTAATCGCCAGCGATCCAAATGTGGACCTGGCCCTCCTGCAAATCCCGGCGAACAGTCACGCCGGGGCGATATTCTCAAGCTTCATGCCCCGCCCCGGGGAGCTGGTCTATGCCTTCGGGCATCCCTGGGGCCAGCGCAACGTGCTGACCGGTGGGGTGCTTTCGGCCGTTACCAGCCTGCGCGGGCGGCATGGCGAACTGCCCGTCCTGCGGGCAGACGTACAACTGGCTCCCGGTAATTCCGGCGGACCATTATTGAACGCCAGGGGGGAAGTGATCGGCTTGAATGCCATGATCTTCGGCGGTGATCAAAGCGTTGCCATCCCCGCCAGCCTGATCCGGAGCTTCCTGGCAGGCGCCCGCAAGGAAAAGCAGGAGGTTGTGCTTTGATCCGGGTGGCCATTCTCGCTCCAGCGCTGGCGCTGCGCATAGGGTTGCACGGAGTATTGGACGGCCTGCCGGACGTGGAAATGCTGACGGATTCCTCCGTACCGCAAGAGTTGCCCCAGGCGGATGTGTGGGTGGTCACTTCGGTGGATTTTATCGACGATTTGAATGAAGAACAATCCCCTGCACTTCTGCTGGTCACCGGTAACCCGGAGGAAGCTGCCCGGCTGGCAGGTTGGCCGGTCTGGGGAATCCTGCCCCTGGATGCCAGCCCGGAGGAATTCTCTGCCGTTCTGCATGCCCTGGCAGAGGGCTTGTGGGCCGGTAGCCCGACGCTGGCCCGGGTTCTCCTGGAGCGTCATCCTCTGCCATTGCTGAACCAAGCCGAACAAGTGGTTAACCCATTGACCGAGCGGGAGCGGCAGGTGCTGCAACTCACTGCCCAGGGCCTGGCCAACAAGCAGATTGCCACATCCCTGGAGATCAGCGAGAACACGGTCAAGTTCCATCTTTCCAGCCTGTACGCCAAGCTGGGTGTCACCAGCCGGACGGAGGCCGTGCGCTCCGGCGCCCGGCGGGGGCTGGTAGTACTCTGAAAATAAAAAGCGGGTGGACCCTTGGGCCCACCCGCTTTTTATTTTCAGTCTCGTTATAAGACAGCCACCTGCTGGGGGTTGGCCGGGTTGTATTTGATCTTGATCTTGTCTCCAGCGCGCGGCACGGCGATGCGGCTGACCATCGTCTGGGTGGTGACATCGAAAGGCGCGCCGGCTACCGGAGTGACTTTCATCTGGAGAAGGACGACCGGATTCATATTAACAGTGGCGCCGGTATCCGTCACCATGACCACATCTGCAGTCGCATCCAAGCCGTTCTGAGCCAGCCACTGCTGCTGCTGCAGGCCATCCAGGGCTGCCTGGCCCTGGTTCATGGCGCTGTTCATATCGTTAACAAAATCCTTGCCCATGAAGGCTTTTGTCAACCCACCGGTAATCCCGCTGTTCATGGTTTTCTTGGCATTATCCAAGGCCTTCTGTGGGTCTTTTTCTATTTTCTTCCCAAAATTGAACATACAATCTCCTTTATGAACGGATAAGATTATGGTTGTCTTCGTAATAACTATGTCGACCCATAATACTATCTTAGGAAATCCGGTTCAATCCCTTCTAAGTACTATAGGCCATTTTGGGGTACCCATTAAACCGCGTCGGGTGGGCTGGGTTGTGCTTGACATTGATCCGGTTGCCTTCCCACAGGCCCTTAGCCTGGAGAGAAATTATTTTACCGGTCGTTTAAAACGCCAACGCGATCATGGCTGGCTGGATTTTCAGCGTTAAAGTAATCACCGGATCCAGGTTGTACTCGATGCCCGTGGCTGCGATGGAGAAGACCTCTGCGGTACCTTCTAGTCTGTTTTGCATCAGCCACTGCTGTTGATCACCCCGGCTTCATTTTTTTTCCATGCCACCGGTTCAGGGTTGGCAACCGATCCCTAATCGATGCAGGATTAATGCCTTTCGCCTGTTCATGTTTTCACTGGCGGCAATCCAAGCTTTTTGAGGTTCTTATTCCAGTTTCCTGTCAAAAGGATACATCCGTGCTCTTATATTCATAAACAAGATTATAAGTATCCGAACAATATCAATGCGAAATTCTGGTGATAGCCCCAATCGGTACTATCTGATTTCATTCTCTTGGAAGATTAAAAAAACCTGGGATTTTGCGAGCTTATCCCGCAAAATCCCAGGTTTGGCATTCCGGCTATTTTCAGGCACCCGGCCCCAGTTTCGCCATCAGGCTGGCAATGCCCTTCAGTTCCAGCCACCATTGTTCCTTCGGCCGCTCGTGCTTCGAGTTGATCATCCGCTCGAAATCCCGCATATCATGGAATTTCGTCTGCCCCATTTGCAGGCCGATGAAAGCACAATTAATATCTCTTTGTTCGCACTGATCAATCAGGTAGTCCAGGCACAGGCTCGAAAGCCGGGTCGCCTGAATTCGGTCAAAAGGCGATGGATCGCCGCCTTGTTGCAAGTGGCCCAGGATCGCCGGGCGCACATCGAACACATCCCGGCCTTCCTCTTCGAACAGGGCGCACATGAAGGGCGTGTTGTAGATCGAATTGGCATACTCGGCTCGAATGATCAAACCCAGCCGCTTGCCGGCGTCAAATGCCAGGTTCAGGTTTGCCACATCCACCTGCATATCATGTAAAGTCACGCCCTCTTCCGGGATGTAAACTCGCTCTGCGCCGGTGGCGATGCCACCCATCAGGGCCAGGTAGCCGCTCCAGTGGCCCATTACTTCCACCACAAAACACCGCCGGGTGGCAACTGCCGACTGCTTGATCTTGTCCACCGCTTCCACAATGCTGTTCAGGGCCGTGTCTGCGCCGATGCTGAATTCGGTGCCGGGCAGGTTGTTATTGATCGAAGCCGGCAGGCAGATGATCGGGATGTTGAAAGCCGGAAAATTTGGCCGGGAAATCAACATGGTGTGGACCGCTTCGTACCCGTTCCAACCGCCGATCACCAGCAGCGCCTGGATATGTTTATCCTCGATCACGCGCGCAATCGCGTACAGGTCGCTGCCTTGTGGCACTACCCGGCTGGTACCCAGCATGGATCCGCCCAGCGAAGCCCAGCCGCTCACGCTCATCCAGTGCATTTCCTCCACTTCGCCTTTGGCGAGGCCCTCAAAGCCGTTCTTGATGCCCAACATGATGTGCCCCTGGTCCAGACCCAACCGGATGGCTGCCCTGGAAGCATTGTTCATGCCGGGCGCGGGCGCACCCGAATTCAGCACACCAATGCGGAAACGCTTTTGGTCAGGCGCCGGAGAATTGGGCAGGGCCCGCACCATCGTCGTCAGGGTATTGAAGGATTCCTTGAAGCTGGTGCTGCGCAGGCTCATGGCCTTATCGTAATCCTTGGAGTTGATCGCATCAGCAACTGCCCGGGTCTTTTCCACGCATTCCACCAGCGAGAAGTGTTTGATATGGTTGGCCTTGGTGCCTACCACCACGGGTTCATCTTCGGGCCCGGCATTTAGCAGAGATATCACGGCTTCGTAGCCCAGTTGAGTGGCCAGAATGCGGTCATAAGCGCTTGGCCGCCCGCCGCGCTGGACGTGCCCAAGCACGGTGACGCGCACTTCTTCGCCGAGATGCTCTTCCAGCACGCGCTGCACATCCGTGCTGCCAATGTAATTCCCGTTCCGGTCGCGAGCGCCCTCAGCCATGATGACAATATGGTCGCGCCGCCCGGCCTTGGTGCCGGCCTTCAGGCGTTCGAGCATCACCTCCTGCCAGTTATCTACAGCCGGGGGTGCTTCCGGGATCAGCACCCAGTCCGCGCCGGTAGCCAGGGCGCTATAAAGCGCCAGATAGCCACAATTGCGCCCCATCACTTTGACGATAAAGGTACGCTGGTGGCTGGCGGCCGTGCTCGTAATGGCATCCACGGCTTCGGTGATCCGGTGCAGGGCGCTATCCGCCCCGATGGTCATATCTGGCCCGGAAAAATCATTGTCGATCGAACCGACCATCCCGACGATCAGCAGGTTGGGGTGCGCGGCTGCCAGTTCCGCACTGATCTCGCCGCTGGCTGCCAGCCCGGTGATGATGGATGGCCATTCGTGGCGGAATTGGTTCGCGCCGGTCAGGGACCCGTCGCCGCCGATGACCACCAGCCCGTCGATGCCGGTCTGGATCATGTTCCGGGCGGCTGCCCGGCGTCCTTCCGGTGTACGGAACGCATCACTCCGGGCAGTACCGATAATGGTGCCGCCGCGCTGCAGGATCCCGGCGACCGAATCCCAGGTCATCTTTTTGATATACTCCCCGCCTTCCACCAGGCCCTGGTAGCCTTCGTAGACGGCGTAAACATCAGCGCCTTTCTCCAGGGCAGTGCGTACGACGGCTCGCACGGCTGCGTTCATTCCCTGGGCATCCCCACCGCTGGTCAATACTGCAATTCGTTTTGTTGCCATAACTATGAACTCCGATTAATCGATTAATTTATAAGGCTCTTGGGAAATTCTTGTAAAGGTAAATATTCAAGCGCCAGGCTTAAAAGGGGCTATCGGGCACCGTACAGCGTCTCGAAGAGACACCGAAGTGTGCAAGGATTGTTCGCGCTTCCTGTCATGGGAATTCCCAACGCGCCTGCATTATAATGCTAAAAATGGTGGCAAACGTCCGGTGAGTAGAGTGGAAAGCATAAACCAGACAAATGCCCAAACCAGCGGCTGCCCGATAACCAACGCAGGCCAGCGTGTCATGCCAACCGACTCGGTTGGACTTTGTTTTGCAGTGTTCCAATGTTTGAACGGAGATCAGGCGAATGGTCAGGAACAGATCTCCCAGGCTGAGCAGGCTTAATTGTCCTTTTTTTTACTGCAATAGCGAGGAATGGTAGGCTGCCTAAGGTCAGGACGGTTGCCCATAACCTGGTTGGGCCAAGTCGGCGGCCTCCCCAGCGGAATACCAGAGCGCTGATGAGATGCGAAATCCCGAAGAGCAAGCTTCCGGTCCAGAAAGCCACTGCCCACTTGAGCGGCAAGAGTGCCCATGGCGCGATCACCAGGAAGATGCAGGCCGGATTTACGAAGAGCATGGGATCTCCCCCGGCTTTAGGGGCACTGCCGAGCAGCGTGGTTGAATGAGGTGGGTTGTTGGTGTGCTGTTCGGACTCTGTCCTGCCAGCCTGGCACTCACCCCAATCCAATAGGACACGAAATCCATCCCGACCCAGTGGATTGTCCCATGCGGGCCCCGGATCAACCAGCGATCCCATAGCTAGATCATCATGAGAACGAACTCACACCACAGCAAGATCTCATCAATAGACAGGAAGCTTTTTTTTCTCAAATATTTATCTCTTTTTATTGACTTGCAGCTATTTCAACATGGGCATCTGGATGCCATGCCGTTTGGCAGCGGCGATGGCCTGCTCATACCCGGCATCCGCGTGCCGGACCACGCCCAGGCCCGGATCGGTGGTCAGTACCCGCTCCAGCCGTTTGGCGGCCGCAGGCGTGCCATCTGCCACGATCACCTGCCCGGCGTGCTGGCTGTAGCCGATGCCCACGCCCCCGCCATGGTGGAACGAAACCCAGGTGGCCCCGCCAACCGCGTTGATCATGGCATTCAGGATCGCCCAGTCGGAGATGGCGTCCGAACCGTCCTTCATGGCCTCCGTCTCGCGGTTCGGACTGGCCACCGACCCACAATCCAGGTGGTCTCGGCCGATCACGATCGGTGCTTTGAGAGTTCCATCCGCCACCATCTGGTTGAATTTTAGGCCAGCCTGCAGGCGTTCCCCGTATCCCAGCCAACAGATGCGCGCCGGCAGCCCTTGGAAGGGCACCTTGGCTCGCGCCAGCTTGAGCCAGCGCTGCAGGTGATCGTCCTGCGGGAAGAGCGCCGCTACGGCCTCGTCAGTGCGGTAGATATCCTCGGGATCGCCGGAGAGCGCCACCCAGCGAAAGGGACCCTTGCCTTCGCAGAACAGGGGCCGGATATAGGCCGGAACGAAGCCGGGGAACTCGAAGGCGTCCGTCACACCGTAGTTGTAAGCCTGCTGGCGCAGGTTGTTGCCATAATCGAACACCTCGGCGCCTGCTTTTTGGAAAGCCAGCATAGCCTGCACATGTTGCGCCATGGAGGCCATGGCCCGTTTTTTGTATTCCTCCGGGTTGGAGATGCGCAACTCGCCGGCCGCAGCCACACTCAAACCGGAGGGGATATACATCAGCGCCTCGTGTGCCGAGGTCTGGTCGGTAACCACATCCGGGATGACCCCGCGCATGGCCAGTTCCTGGGTGACCTGCGCGGCATTTCCGATCAGGCCGATGGAGAAGGGCTTTTCCTGGTCTTTATATTCATCCACCAGTGTCATGGCTTCTTCGAGATTGTCCACCACCCGGTCCACGTACCCGCCATCCAGACGACGTTTGGCATGGGCCGGGTCTACTTCGACGATCAGGCCGACACCTTCGTTCATGGTGATGGCCAACGGCTGCGCGCCCCCCATCCCGCCCAGACCGGCCGTCAGGCAGAACTTGCCTTTGAGCGAGCCCCAACCTTTGAGATTGGCCAGCGCGCCGAAGGTCTCATAGGTGCCTTGCAAGATCCCCTGGGTACCGATATAGATCCACGAACCGGCGGTCATCTGGCCGTACATGATCAATCCTTTGGCAGCCAGTTCGTCAAAGTGCTCCCAGGTGGCCCAGTGCGGCACCAGGTTGGAGTTGGCGATCAGGACGCGTGGGGCATCTGGATAACTCTTAAAAACTGCCACCGGCTTGCCGGATTGAACCAGCAGGGTCTCATCATCCTCCAGATTCTTCAGCGATTCGAGAATGGCGTCGAAACATTCCCAGTTGCGCGCCGCCTGTCCGCGCCCGCCGTACACCACCAGATCCTGCGGGCGTTCGGCCACATCCGGGTCGAGGTTGTTTTGGATCATGCGGTAGGGGGCTTCGGTTAGCCAGGATTTACAGGTAAGCGTTGTGCCGCGCGGCGCGCGGACTGTGCGAGGTCCGGTCATATTTTATCTCCTTGGTGGAAAAGAAAATTCCCTCCCGGCTATTATACGCCGGGAGGGAATTTTAGTTTATCCTTGGATGGGGCTGTTAATTATTACTTTACGGCCAGTTTGTCGAACCTGGTTTCGCGCAACCGCTTGACCAGGGTCTCCTGTGCTTCCACCCAGATCGGATGGACCAGGCAATCATCGCTGAAGGAGCAGTCAGCCGGGTCGCCCACACATTCGTTCAGCAGGATCGGCCCGTCGATGGCCTCGACCACATCGAGCAAAGAAATATCTTTTGCGTCGCGTGCCAGAGTTACCCCGCCGCGTGCTCCCCGGCTGGTGTGCAGTAATCCGGCAATGGACAATTGCGAGATGATTTTTGCCAGGAAGGAAGGCGGGATTTTCATTTCCTGCGCAACAGTGCTGGTGGCGGCGCGTTCATTGGGCCCCTGTTTGGCGAGATAACGAACTGCACGGATGGCGTAGTCGGCTTGACGTGTGATTTGCATGAAGTCTTTCCTTTCTGGATATTAGGATAATCTTTATCCTATTGTATAGGTTATTAGAAGGTCGGGCAAGTGATAGAGGTCACAATTGAAATATGACCTTTTACTCCGATTAATATCATAATTGTGTCTTTTCGATAAAGATTGGGGCGGGAAAAACGAAACGCCCCACCTTTGGGAAGGTGAGGCGTCAGAAGGATAAAGCTTGGTTTCGGCGCTCCAGCAGCCTGGCTGGAAGATTATTTGGTGATCGTCAGGTTTCCTGCTCCCATATGGACAACGATGGTCAGTTGCGGCCCGCTGCCGGTCTGGGTATACAGGTTGGTGTTTTTTGTCCAACCTGAGTCATAGGTGACGTTTGACAGTCCACCGTCCACGGTGAGCTGGACAGGGATGCCGGATGGGATCACCAGCGTGGTGTTGCTTACGCCTGTTTCGATGTCCACACTGCCGTCCCGTTTGAGGCTGCCGGTAAAATCGAGCGTGAAGTTCCCTGCTCCGCTATGGAAGATCAGGCTGGCGAAATCCGCATAACCGAGGCCGGTCAACGAGACATTGGATGCGCCAGTCTCATAGCTCAAGAGCGACATCTCGGTCAGGTTGGGGGAGGCAAAATTCATTTTGGCATCGGATGCGCCATCTTTAACGGTCAGATTGGCCAACGCCAGGCCGCCGAATTGATAATTGGCATGGTACGCACCGGCTTCGATGCTCAGGTTGAGCGGTTGTTCACCCAGGGATAGATCCCAGGTGTTCTTGATATTGGAAAGATCCGGGATACCGGTCAGGTGCCAGTTACCTTGCTCGAGGCGGACATCGGAACCGTTCACGGTTACGGCAGGCTTGAAATCGGCGATATTGTAGCTGGCGGTGCCGGAGACCAATGCACTGTTGGAACCGGGGTGGATGTTTAGCGTGCCGGCACCGAAAGCCAGCGACAGGTTCACCGTACTGGCAGAGTCAGGTGCGTTAACATTGATCGGGTCTGTTACCAGAGGCCCGGGTGTAATGGTATGGATGGGAACACTGACATTGAACCCACAGGCAATCGTACTCAGCGCCAGGACGAGTACAACCGGCAGCAATTTGCGAATCATGATAATCTCCTCTTTTGATACTGTTTGTCCTCCAATATACGTGTCAAGTTCGCAATCGTTCCAGGAAATGGATATTAATCTGCCAACACTTGGGCAAGTTCCGCCGTCATGGAGATGATCAGGTCTGCATGATGCTGGCGCAATTCGGCCTCCTCGCCAAAACCGCATAAGACCCCGACAGTCTGCGCACCGGCCGCCTTGCCGGCGCGGATATCCACGCTGGTATCCCCCACCATCAGGCAGGCTTCGGGGAGCACACCCATTTCCCTGGCAGCCCATAAGACCGGGTCCGGGAAGGGTTTGGTGTGTGTACAGGTCTGGTCCGTGGCAATGCATTTGAAATACGGTACCAGGTTAAATTGATCGAGAAAGACCATGGTTGTGCGCGTATCCCGGGCGCTCACCACCGAGAGTGGGTAGTGTTTGGAGAGTGTTTCCAACATCTCCATGGTACCTGGAACCAGTTGGAACGGCCTGGTATTCTTCTTAGACAGGCGGACGAACCAATCTTTCAGGGCGAAGAGTTCATCATCCAGGCCGATGAGATCGGTGACGCCATACAGGAAATTCGCAGGAACTTCGGCCTCCATCACCATGCTGCGTGCCACCCGGGTGAGATCTTTTCCTGGGAAAAGCAAATGGAATGGTTTCAGCAGTTCGCTGAGTTGTGCAACCATCACATCGTCGGTATCACTGAGGGTACCATCCACGTCGAAGCAAATTGCATGGATGCGGGAAACCTGCAAAGGCATAAGACCTCCGGAGCATGATCAGATGGGGTTGATGGACAAATTGTACACGGTTTTGCTGGAAGGGTGAACAAATCCGATAGTACCTTTAGTGTTCTGGCATGCCGCGCCGGGCTATATATAATTGTTCTTGTACCGGACTGGGCTTTTCCCGGCGTTTACTGGAGATTAGGAAATGGCAATTAAACATGGGATTTTTGGAACTTTAGTAATTCTAGGCCTGCTCCTGGCGGCCTGTGATGCAACCCAGGGGATTTCCTCTACGGTGACCGGCGCAATGCTGCCCAGTGCGACCGAGATCCAGGCAGTGCAACTCTCGCCTGCTTCAACACTTACCTACACGCTTATCGCCACACCATCTTACACCGTAACTCCAGTTTTGCAGCCAATATTTCCCGATCCGGCCGAATATGCCTGGAACCCGGTCATCGCTGGATTGGAGTTGCCGACGGATATCCAGAATGCGGGGGATGGCTCCGGGAGGCTGTTTATTGTCGAGAAGCCTGGCCGGATCCTCATCCTCAAGGGTGGAAAATTGCTTCCTACTCCCTTTCTGGATATTTCTGGCAAGGTAGGCAGCCGCTACACTGAAGAGGGGTTGCTTGGGTTGGCCTTCCATCCCAATTATGCACAGAGCGGCCTGTTTTATATCGACTATACGGATGAGAAGGGCAACACCGTCATCGCTCGCTTCCATGTCTCGGCAGACAACCCGGACCTGGCCGACACATCCAGTGAATCGGATATCCTGCGGGTTGATCAGCCCTATAACAACCATAAGGGTGGCCAGCTGGCTTTTGGCCCGGATGGGTATCTTTACATAGGTCTCGGAGACGGCGGATCGGAGGGCGATCCGCAATTGAACGGCCAAAACCTGCGTACGCTGCTTGGCAAACTGTTACGCATCGATGTAAATCACGGAGCTAACTACGCCATCCCGGCCGACAACCCCTTTGTCAAAGGCGGCGGGCTGCCAGAGATCTGGGCGTATGGATTACGGAATCCGTGGCGTTTTTCGTTCGATCGCCTGACCGGGGATCTGTACATCGCAGACGTAGGCCAGGATGCCTGGGAAGAAATCGATTTTGTCCCAGCCGGCAATCTGGGCGGCCTGAACTTTGGATGGAGCTTCTACGAGGGCATGCATCCTTATAAAGGCCAGCCGCCTGCCAATGCCTCTATTACTATGCCAGTCACGGAATATTCGCACGCGGATGGCTGTGCAGTTACCGGCGGCTACGTTTACCGGGGAGCGGCATTGCCGGAATGGCAGGGTGTTTATTTCTATGGTGATTATTGCTCTGGAAATATTTGGGGACTGCGCCTTGCCAATGGAAGCGCCGCGCCGGCAAAAATCCTCTTTACCACCCGTGTGCGAATCACCACTTTTGGTGTGGATGAGGCCGGGGAAATTTACCTGGCAGATTATGGATCTGGCGAACTTCTCCGTCTGGAAAAGAAGTAATCCGGGCCTAATTTTGTGGAGTTTTGTTATCCAAATTGCGCGAATTGTCATAACGATTAGTGATGCCTGTCACTGGATAACCCGGCCCGGATGTCATACACTCTGTATATAGATTGGAGGTGTGTTGTGGCTGATATTGTATGGGAAACCAGCAAGGTCTGTTATTGTGAACACGCTAAGGGCGAAGTTGCCCTGGAAGCGGAAGTACTCTACCCGGTGGATGAACTGCCAAACTCGCCGCGGGTTCTGTCACACCGCTGCTCGCATGGCACGGAATGCAACCAGTTGGCCCAGGCAGCCTGTGTGTGGGCTGGCACGAACCCGGATTTTGACCCATTCCGTGCGTAAGCCAGAATATATTCCAAGATTATCATCTGCTGAAATCCCCTTCCTCCTTTATTGCTAATATGAATGCTCCCGCACAAGGTTGCGGGAGCATTCATATTAGCAATAAAGGTGACCCTAACCGGGACATCTTTTTGATCGACCAGCTGTTATTTGAGCTTGATCCGTGATTTTGATGCCGCTGCTGGCCCGGGATTCATACCGGTAGACTTGCGCAGCGGGAAGCGGTTCAAGACTCCCGGAACGAATAACAAGATAACCAGAACTGCCAGGAGCGACAGGAAGATTGTCCAGGAGGCCGGACTGCTTACTTCCGGCAGTACCCCGCCGGGATTGTATTCGGTTTTTGCAGAGACCGCTCCATTCAGCGAAACTGTCAGGATGCGGCCGAGCCCGTCCCGCAGCGTGGAAGGAGATGTATAAGTGATGCGATATTCACTTTGTAACGCCCGGCCATACAACTCGAATAAATTGGATAGATCCGCCGGCGTGTTGGCATGGCTGTACACACCGCCGGCTTTTTGAGCCAGGGACTTGAGGGCTGATTCATCCAGGCCAAAATAGGGGCCGGCGCCATCCGGGTTGCCAAGGCCGATGGCCGAGATGGACACCCCACTCGTGCCGATGGTCTGGATGACCTGATCAGAAGTCTTCTTGCTTTGGTTGTCCATCCCGTCCGTCAAAACGATGATGGCTTTCCGCCCCGGATAGTTCTGCAGGATCAAGTTCGCCTGGGCCAGGGCATCGAGCATGGCGGTGTCATCCTTGGCTTTCAGGCTGTTGATCGCCTGGCTCAATGCAGCGTGATCGGTGGTAATGGTCTGTACGTAGGTCACTGTTGTGTTAAAGGTAAGCAAGCCGGCCTGATCCCCGGGACGCATTTGATTGACGTATGCCTGTGCAGCCGCCTTGGCTGCGGAGAGCTTGCCCGCATTGTTCATGCTACCGGAAACGTCCATCACGAGCAGGGTGGTCAGCGCACCTATTTCGCCGGACCCGCTGACCTGGTTCGGATGCATTATTGCGCCGTTCTCGGAGATCTGGAGCTGATCTGGATTCACCGCCAGCGGCTCTCCTTTGGCATCCGTCGCTGAAACGTAAACGGTAACCTGCGGGAATTTGGAATTATCCACTTGTGTTATGTGGACAAGTGCGCTGACATTCTGCGCAGCCGCAGCTTGAAGCGGAGCGAGCATCAGGAGCAGGCTTAAACCTGCCAGGAACATGCGCTTGGTTTTTTTCATGAAATTACCTCTTTTCGTGATACACCATTTCGGTGTTGCCCATGCGAATGGTACTGTTATTGGTCAGCTGCGCCCGTTCTATCCGGTGTTTATTAATGAAACTGCCGGTAAGACTCATATCCTTGAGCGTGAAATGCGATCCATCGCCGGTCAGCATGGCGTGTTGTGGGGCAATGTCGGGATCAGGCAGGACGATTTCTGATTTTAGGGCGCTGCTGCCAATCGCGATTGCCGGGCCCTTGGCACGCATGAACTTGTCCAGGATGAATTCGGTGCCTTTGAGTTTGCCGCTGGTCACTTCCAGCCAGGCGCTGGCCAGAAGCACTACAATTAAAGAAATGAATGCACCTACCGAAGCGCCGAGCAGCATCAGGCCGATAGCCTTGCCAATTAAAGTGTTCTTTATCAAACTAAAGCTGACTTCCAGCAGGTATCCGCCAATGGCTCCGCCCACCAACCCGCCGAGCAGACCTTTCCAGACCTGGCTCCTGCCTGATACTCCTTCTGCAATACCGATTAATAGCCCAAAGACACTCCAGCCGAGCGCCCGGCCAATTATCCCGGCGCCGACTGTCTGAAATAACCATTCACTCAGGGGCAGACCAATTGCTCCGGCAACCAGGCCGAGCAGCCCGCTAAAGAGGCCGGATTTTCCAGCTTGGACCAGGTTGCGCGTCAGCACCCCTTCCACAATCCCGATCAATAGGCCGATGCTCAATCCGACCAGCGCACCGACGATTGTCTCGCTGAGGTAAATGTTCGCGATGAACGACAGGCCGAGCAGGTTGCTGACCTGCCAACCGACAAGTCCGCCGATAGCGCCAAACACGGCATAATAATACGTTCGCATGCGTCTATTCATTGGGGTCGTCTCCTTTTTTCTCGGCTCCTGCTGATTCCTGATGCAGGTTTTTCCAAGGTATGCTGGTCTGCCCGCTATCCTCTTCCAGTTCATAGAACCCAAAGTAACGGCTGGGATCGAGTACACCATCCACATGCCGGATAAAGAATCCGCCGACTGCTGTATGTGGTTCCATTACCAGCGCCACCTGCCATGGTTCAGGAAAGAAGTGGTTGTGCAGCCATGTGTCATAGTGTGAGAGAAAAACACCCATTCGCGGGTGAGTGTGATACCAACCTACAATCGCATCCTCAGGGTACATTTCGTCGATTTTTGCGTGGAAATCCACCAGGCTGTCCTGGGTGAAGGTCAGGAAAACACTACCTTGCTGGGTAAACCGGGCTGGAAGAGTTGCCGTGATCACGATAAATTGCCGGGCGGTTTCAGAATCTGCGCACCATTTTCCTACCAGAATGCCACCAACTTCATTATTCAGGTCACTCGAGCCATGCTGAACAGCCTGATTCCAGGCGTTCTGGGTGAGAAACACAGAAACGGGCGCACTCTCCCCCTCGCCTTCATAAGAGGATATCCAATGCCGGGCCTTTTCCAACGGCAGGCTTGCCAACCGTGGGACCAGGCTTTCGGGGGGCTGCAGGTGAATGCGTAATTGATTCATTGAAGAAGGTGGGTTCTCGGTCTGTGGTTCGGACTGCCCTGGGAGAGCCGAGAGCAGTCCGAACCCGGAAAAAATTATCCGGCGGTGACGTCAGCGGTCATCATCAGCCGATCATCCTTTGGAACGCCGGCTTGAACGAGAGTCTCGTCCTCTTTAAGCTCCCGACCGAGAGCCTTGCTGTCCAGCCGGTAGGACATGGGACGTCCGTCCGGACCGGTGACCGGAAGTTCAAGCGAGGTGGTCAATTCAGGAAGAAGTTCCTTGACGATGACATCATCAGGGATCTCGGCAGTTCGACTTCCTCCGGAGGGAAGTACAACAGTTACAGGCAGGTCAGACATGGTATTTCTCCTTTCAGGTTGTGGCTGGATTGCAGCCGGTTGGAAAGATTATTTGAAATGGATCTTCGGTTTTGGTCTGGATTCCACCGCTTTCAGCTTGACACGCTCGGGGCGCAAAAGCTCCTGCTCATCCACCGGGAAAGCTTTGGGATGATTTTTGCGATATTCCCGGCACCAGCGCGCCGCTTCGGGATCCCAGGGGAAGGGCGGCTTGGTCGGGTCATCGTGGAAGTTTTTATATTGAAGCATTTCACCGAGCATCACAACCAGCCGATCTAGGGAACGGCTGGCCGTCCACCAGGCAGCGTCGATGCACACGCTGCCGTTCAGATGGTTGATATTGGGATGCCAGATGGGCGTGAGCCATTTCATGCCGGGCCAGCGTTGCGGATACTGGTTGTGCAGGTAGATTTCAACCTGATGGCGTGTACCGAACTCGGGATTTCCCTGGCGGTCCACGGTGAATATGCCTTTGCATTTGAATGTGACGATATAGGTCTCGGGTGGCAGGTCAGGGTGAGGCCGTTTTGTTTCGAAACTGATCAGGTCGCTGCGGGCTGCCAGTTCCTGCATTAGCTCATAATCGGCGCGTAGGCGACGCATGCGCGGGCTCTGATCCAAACCGATTGCGCCAGCGGTAATATCTGCAGTCAGCATCAGTCGATCGTTTTCCGGAATCTCGGACGAGCCGAGCGTTTCCTCGTCTTTGAGTTCACGCCCGAGCGCCTTGCTGTCCAGACGATAATACATCGGACGTCCGTCAGGGCCAACGGTAGGCAGTTTTAAAAGGGAGGTTAGTTCGGTCAGCAAGTCACGCACGTTGACGTCATCAGGAACTTCGGCAGTCCGCGCTCCACCGCTCGGTAGAATAATGGTCACGTTCAAATCTGGCATGGCTATCTCCTTTTAATTGAATCTGGTCAGGCGGTGAAGTGCGGCACCTGGCAGGCACCTGTGATGGCCCAGCAATCTGCATGGTGCAGGGTGTGGCAGATTTTGCATTCCACAACGCCGCGCCGGTCGTTCAGGTCGATCAATTCCAGGCAATAAGGACAACGATGCTCTTCCTGGTCGGACAGCAGCAATTTGGGCTTGGGATGACCGGTGCGCTTCCGCTTCGGTTTAGCAGGTTGGACAATGACCGGTTGGTACGTGGGTTGGATCGCCAGGTTTAAGGCTGGCGAGGCAGGTCGGGGTTGGGCGGTTAGTCCTGGTCGTTTTATTGGCTTTCGCCGGGGGTGTAGCATTTTCTTCGAAGTTCTGGCGTGCGTTGCGGAATGCACGATCGGGGATGGGTGCTGCCAGGCAAATAGGGCCAAAAGAGCAAAGCTGGTGACCATCAGGATTTGGCCTCCCTTCCACCAGTCCGCTCTGGTGTAGGGATCGATGCCGAACCCCCAACCGGTAAACCAACCCAGCAGGATCAGACTGCCCAGGATGAATGCCAGGGTGGAGAAGATGCGCAACACCAGGGCTTTCCTGGGAATGATCCAGCGGACAGAGAAACCGGCTACCAACCCCATGATCGTATCTGCCAGTATGAAATCAAGGACTCGGATTGATACCTTGACCTGCATAAGCAGAGCGACCAACCCCATCGCCGTGGTGATCACCAGAAGTATTAATAGCACCAACTTGCGGGAGAAGGCCAGGTAGAATGGATCGTGGGGAGCAGGCTTCTGGGTGGTCATGGTTTATGAAGACAATGTGCCAGATTTGCCGTCAATCGTGCAGCTTTACGCGTCCGCGCACTGGGCTATCCTCATCGGGCCTGGCATGCAGGTCCTCTTTGATGCGAATCCGGCCGCGCCCTGCCTCGGGTTGCCCGGTCTGTTGGAAGTCTCGGAAATGCAGCGCTTCACGCAGATCACCGGTTAGTTCGTAGAATCGATACTCCTGTCCATTGTGGGCGCGCAGGATATGCAAAGATGGTACACCGACATTGGCCAAAGTACGGTGCAGGTAATTCTCTTCGCCTGTGATCACATGGGTTAGTTCGGTCTCGCGCAGGGTTCCGCAAGTCGGGCAGTGCCCGGCCTCGAAACTGACTGCACTCAACGGTTTTAAAACCTGTTCAAGGGTATGGCAGACCGGACAGAACAGGGAAGTGATCAGTTCCTGGTCCAGTTCAATGATCGCCTCCGCACCCAGGTCCGCACGGGCAATGCGTAGCAGATCACCCAGTGTGGTGTGCTCTGCCCGGGCGGGTAGTTCGGTTATCTCGCCGTACGTCCAGTGACTTTCACAATCCTCGCGCGGTACATAGGCAGTGGTGTGCATCTCGTTGACCATGCCGTTGTAATGGATGACCTTGCCGGGTTCTACCGGCATACCATTGATGAGCTTGAGGGCTTCCTGCGATTGGATACCGCCGATTATGGAGGCGATGGTTGGGGTGGTGGGCACCTTTCCAAGCAGAATATTCTGACGGGCCAGCAGGGGGCAGGAATATCTCATGGAGAGGTCCCGAATTGCCGCCTCCGTCAGGGTGCACTCATAGCAGGCACCCTGGCCGGGCACAAATACGCGCACCAGGCCTAGTAGTTCCTGAATGGCCCCATCCACCCAGGGTTTATTCATCCAATAACAGAAACGGTTGATTGCCAGGCGGGCTTCCCGGTTATCCAGGCAGCCGATCACCACGTCCATGCGTCGGACAACGCCCAGGCCGAGTTGGGTCATCACATCGCCATTCAGGTACTGGACATGGATCTGAGGGTTAAGCACCTTGGCCCGCGCTGCTGCAACTTCGGCCTTGCTGCGGCTATTATCTGATTCGCGAAAGAGCACTGATCGGCTCAGGTTGGCGGCTTCGATGGTATCGAAGTCAACTATGTAAATGTATCCGACCCCCATCAAGGCCAGGTTTTTAATTACATCGTTCCCCAGTGCACCGGCACCCACCACCAGAACATGGGCGTTCTGGACCTTTTCACGCTCCCACCATGAGATGAGCTCGAAAGTTCCCAACCGGTCGGTGCGGAGGTTCGGTATGTGCAGGGGCTTTTCTGGAGCGACCGGTATGCGCAATGGACCAGTGGGTGGTTCATTCGCGGCGGAGCGTTGCAAGTTGCTTCCATCCCGGTGAGCCAGCTCGCGTACCTTGGCTATGTTCGATTCGTCAATGGCATGCACGAACCAGCCTACATTGGGACGGGCTTCGATCAGCCTGGATTCTTCCAGAGCCTTAAGCGCTTCCCGCAATGTGGCGCGGCTGATATCCAGCTGGTTCATCAATTCCCTTTCGGATGGGAGTTGGGAGCCGGGTACCAGGCTTCCATCCAAAAGGGAGACAGCCAGCTTACTGGCGACGGTTTCTGCAAGAGTTTTGTGAGTGATTGGTTGGATTTTCATATTCATCCATTGGTATGGTGGTCAGACCAGATAAATAAATTGTATGCTTTTTCATAGGGAATGTCAATAGGAAAATGATAATAAAAACCTATCAGAAAATTTAAGCAAGGTTTGCAAAATGAGCGCAAGCACTCATAATGCAGTTCTTCCATAATTTTCGGTGGATATTAAATTGGAGGATTAAACAAAAAAGGCGACCTTTTTCAGGTCGCCTTTTTTATCGTAGCATGTCAGAAAATTACTTGACTTCGATGACAGCGCCGGCTTCTTCCAGCTTCTTCTTGGCATCCATGGCGGCGTCTTTGCCGACTGCGGCAAGGATTTTGCCATCCGCGGTCTCGGCCAGGGCCTTGGCTTCGGTCAGACTCAGGCTTACCAGCTGGCGGATGACTTTGATGACTTCGATCTTCTTGGGACCGGGGTCCTTGATGACGACGTCAAATTCGGTCTTCTCTTCAACAGCCTCAGCGGCGGCTGCGGGAGCAGCACCGGCGGCGGCCATGGCAACAGGAGCGGCGGCGGAAACGCCCCACTTCTCTTCCAATTTCTTAACCAGATCAGCAGCTTCGAGGACCGAGAGCCCGCTCAACTGTTCGACGATTTTATCCAGATCAGCCATTGTAAATCTCCTTCAGATTTCTTTTGAATAATTTAATTAGGGTGGTAACGATTGAAGTCGCTACTACAGTTTTATGCAGCTGCAGGTGCAGTCTGTTCGGAATGTGCCTTGATAACATATGCCAAAGAACGGCCTGGTTCGGCCAGTGTGCGTACCAGTTTGCTGGCGGGAGCTTGCAGGACACCCAGCAATTGGGCGCGCATGACCGGCAGAGGCGGCAGGGATGCCAGGGATTTAACCTGGGCGGTGTTGAGCGCTTTTGCATCCAGGAAACCGCCTTTCACTTTAACGGCTTCCATGCCTTTCGTTGCTTCTGTGAGTGCTTTTGTGAAACCGGCTGCATCCTTGAATGCAAAACCGATGGCAGTGCTCTTTTCTGCAAAGTCGGACGGGACGCTGTAGCCAGCCTTTTCCAAAGCTATTCTGGCAAGCGTGTTCTTAACGATATGGAATTCACCGCCATTTTCACGAGCCTTGGCGCGGATGGCATCCAGGTCTTTCATTTTTAGACCGGCATACTCAACCAGTACTACCGCCTGAACTCTTGGCGATCCAATCCATATATTCGGCCAGCATGGCCTCTTTCTGCGATTTTGATTTAGCCAAAGAATATCACCTCCTTTCTAATCAAAAAGTCTTTGCCCGAGTAACGCAGGCAAAGACTTGACCCCGGAAAGGGGGATGGTGTTTCTACAAGTCTTCACCTGGGCAGGAAATTGAGCTCTGACCACAATGCAATGGCAGAGCGCCTGCCGTCTTCGGCGAAGGAAAAATCCTCGGGCTATCCGAATAAAGTTATTCGGTTTCCTCCATCGCCTGGGCCATATTGGCATCCACTTTCACGCCAGGGCCCATGGTCGATGTCATTGTGATGTGTTTGATGTAATTACCCTTCGCAGCCGATGGGCGGGCCTTCTTGATGGCTTCCATCAGTGCAGCAAAGTTCTCATACAGTTTCTTTTCGTCGAACGATGCCTTGCCAATCGAGACGTGGATATTGGCGGTCTTATCCAGGCGGAATTCGACGCGACCAGCTTTGGATTCAGTCACCGCACGCCCGATGTCAGCGGGGCTGACAACGGTACCGGCCTTGGGGTTCGGCATCAGGCCACGCGGCCCAAGCACGCGTCCAAGTTTACCGACCTTGCCCATCATATCGGGTGTGGCGATGGCAACATCGAAATCGAGCCAGCCGCCCTGGATCTTGGCCAGGGTTTCATCATCATCTGCTACCGTATCCGCACCAGCGTTGCGGGCATTGGTGGCGCCGTCGCCCTGTGCAAAGACCAGTACGCGTACGGCCTTGCCCAAACCATGCGGCAAAACCACCACATCACGCACCTGCTGATCAGCCTGGCGGGGATCCAGGCCCATGCGCATGTGCACTTCCACTGTGGCATCGAATTTCGCGTACGAGGTTTCTTTCACCAACTTGACCGCATCCTTGGGACCATAGAAGTTGTCCAGGTCCACCTTGGCAAGGGCGGCCATATATTTCTTTCCGTGTTTAGCCATGAAATCTCCTTTGTGGTGCAAGCGGGCCGGGATGCGGCCCTCCCACCGGGTTAATTTTCTACAGTAATACCCATATTACGGGCAGTGCCCTCGATCTGGCGCATGGCGCCTTCGATATCCAGGGCGTTCAGGTCTTTCATCTTCAACTGGGCGATCTCGCGTACCTGGTTGCGGGTCACTTTACCAACTTTTTCCCGATTGGGAACGCCAGAGCCTTTTGGGATCCCGGCGGCCTTGCGCAATAAAACTGCCGCTGGGGGGGTCTTCAGCACAAAAGTGAACGAACCATCTGAATAGACGCTAATTTCTGCGGGAAGCACCTCGCCCGGGCGGTTGGACGTGCGGGCGTTGTAATCCTTGCAAAAAGCCATGATGTTGATGCCATGACCAGCAAGTGCGGGACCGATGGGGGGCGCAGGATTGGCCTTACCGGCCTCAATCTGCAGACGAACAATTGCCTTGAGTTTCTTTGCCATGTGTACTTATCTCCTTGGTGGTGTTAGCGGGCCATTACGGGAGGCCCTCCCACGAATTAGCCATCAGCCTTCCCTCACCGGCACGTGCCGGAGGGCGGAGACTGTTATGCTTTCTCTACTTGCAGGAAGTCCAGTTCCACCGGGGTTTCACGTCCGAAGAACGAGACCATCACGCGCACTTTGGTACGCTCCATATCGATTTCTGAGACAACGCCGCGGAAGTCATTGAATGGCCCATCTACAATGCGGACGCGTTCCCCGACCTTGAACGTGACCTTGACCATCGGCGCATCCGCTTCCATGCGCTTGAGGATCTGGGCCACTTCTTCTGGGCGGAGCGGGGTGGGCAGGTTGCCCATCCCCACGAAACCGGTCACACCGGGTGTGTTGCGGACGACAAACCACGATTCTTCGCTCAACAACATATTAACCAGCACGTAGCCGGGGAAGATGTGACGTTCGACGGTGCGGCGCTTGCCATCGCGCACCTCGATCTCTTCCTGGGTGGGCACGACTACATCGAAGACTCTATCTTTCATCCCCATGGTTTCGATGCGTTGTTCGAGGTTGTGCCGCACTTTATTCTCATACCCGGAATAACAGTGGATCACATACCAGGCCGGACCCTCCGGGATCGATTCGAGATCTTCGGGCAGACCGGAGGCTTCCTGGTGAACAGTCTTCGGTTCGCTTAAAACGGGCTCTTCCGGGCGTGATTCATTCTGCTCGGATTCAAGCGGTTCCTCGTCAAACTGTTCTTCTGGATCCAGGTCTTGCATCATTCAACCTCATCAGTCTATTGTGCGTTGTCCATCTAAGAGCCAATTAACTTGGCCAAGAGAGCCGTGGCACCCGAATTTATCGCATAGAGAAAAAGCGCCATGATTATCAATACGATAATCACTACAACAGTCAAATTGCGTGCTTCCAGCCAGGTTGGCCAGGTTACTCTACGCAACTCGCCCATGGTCTCACGGAAGAAGCGTTGGATCGCATTCTCGCGTTTACTTTTATCGCCTTTTGCCACGTCGAACTCCTTCTAATCTGACGGTGAGTATCTACAGGCCAGGCAGGAATTGAACCCACAACCACTCGTTTTGGAGACGAGTGCTCTACCAATTGAGCTACTGGCCTTCAATCAGTGTTCCAGTGTCAGGTGTTTCTGTATCTCGCGAAACCTGGCACCGGAACACATGATACTTACTTGGTTTCGCGATGCAACGTGTGCTTCTGGCAACGCGGGCAATACTTATGAAACTCCATCCGATTGGGATCGTTGCGGCGATTCTTCTCGGTTACGTAATTCCGTTCCTTACATTCATTACATGCCAGGATGATTACCGGGCGAACATCTTTCTTTTTCGAAGCCATGCTACCCTTGCTACTCTCTTATTGGATGATCTTGGTGATGACACCCGCGCCGACGGTCAGGCCGCCTTCACGAATGGCGAACTTGGAACCCTGCTCGAGCGCCACCGGGACGATCAGGGTCACGGTCAGGTCGACGTTGTCACCTGGCAGAACCATTTCCACGCCCGCAGGCAGTTCGACGTTGCCGGTCACATCCATCGTGCGAATGTAGAACTGCGGCCGGTATCCGTTGAAGAAGGCACTGTGCCGTCCGCCTTCTTCCTTCTTCAGCACGTACACCTTCGCTTCAAACTTGGTGTGCGGGGTGATCGATCCCGGCTTGGCTACCACCTGGCCACGCTCCACGTCCGTGCGCTCAATACCGCGCAGCAGCAGACCCAGATTGTCACCAGCCATGCCTTCGTCCATCATCTTGTGGAACATTTCCACACCCGTCACCACCGAGTTGCGGGTCTCGCGCAAGCCAATGATCTCCACCGGCTCGCCAACTTTTACCACACCACGATCCACGCGCCCGGTCACCACCGTGCCACGACCCTTGATCGAGAAAACATCTTCGATCGGCATCATGAACGGCTTGTCCAGCTCACGCTTCGGCTCGGGAATGTACTCGTCAATCACGCGCAACAGTTCCTTGATGCTGGCATATTCCGGCGCATTCGGGTCGGTCGAGGTGCTCTCCAACGCCTTCAATGCACTGCCACGCACGATCGGAGTGGTGTCGCCCGGGAAGCCCTGCTTGGTCAGCAGTTCGCGCAGTTCCATCTCGACCAGTTCCAGCAGCTCGGGATCATCCATCTGATCAACCTTGTTCAGGTAGACCACGATGCTCGGCACTTCCACCTGGCGGGCCAGCAGCACATGCTCATGCGTCTGCGGCATGGGTCCGTCCGGGGCTGCCACCACCAGGATCGCGCCGTCCACCTGCGCGGCGCCCGTGATCATGTTCTTGATGTAGTCACGGTGACCGGGCATATCCACATGGGCGTAGTGACGCTTGTCGGTCTCATATTCCACGTGGGCAATGTTGATGGTGATGCCGCGTGCCTTCTCTTCCGGGGCATTGTCAATCGAGTCGTACGCACGATATTGCGCCTTCCCGAGAAATTGACTGTACTTCGTGATCGCCGCCGTCAACGTGGTCTTGCCGTGGTCAATGTGACCCATCGTCCCAACGTTCACGTGCGGTTTCGTCCGGGCATACTTCTGCTTCGCCATAAGCCTTTCTCCTTCCTTGACAATATATACAAAATATTCCATGTTGCGAAGCCCTCAATGGGATTTGAACCCATGACCCCGTTCTTACCAAGAACGTGCTCTACCGACTGAGCTATGAGGGCGGGCTATCTGATAGTCTTTAGAAGACCATCAGTCTTTCAGAATTTCTGGTGGGCAGTGAAGGATTCGAACCTCCGAAGTCTACTGACAACTGATTTACAGTCAGTCCCCTTTGGCCACTTGGGTAACTGCCCTTTTATTCCAGCCGTTGCATGCGCTGGTCGCTTGGTCTCATTTTTCTCCCTTAGCCGGGTGATGAGGCCAACCGACAAACAGATGAACGGAAAAGAATGTCAACGTACGAAGCCGACGATGGGAATTGAACCCATAACCTACCACTTACAAGGCGGTTGCTCTACCGTTTGAGCTACGTCGGCAATCGCCCTTTCCGGCTTAAGCCGCGCAATTATACCAAAGGCATACCCGGGATACAAGGTTAAGTCCCATCTGGTATGGAAACTGCGTGTCCCCCCAACCATTCCAGGTTGACTAATAAGTAATCCGGCAGGTAGCCGCAGGGCACATATTATACGACAGAATGGAGAAAACAAGAGATGGGAATTAAAGACACAAGAAACAGGAAATAAAAACGCAAGGCATAAAAGTAACGTAATATCTTCAGGCTGGCCTATAAGCCGCATTACAGGCAAAGCTGGAGCAAGTGATCTTCTAATTCATCAGGGGGAACGATGTTGAAATTCTTCCTAAATGTTCTTTCATGGAAAGTCGAAGAAACCCAATGACCGAATTACTGAAGGGTCTGATCAAGCCGTCATATGACCCAAGGAGAGCCTGATGGGAATCATCATTCTTGTAGTCTTGTTCGCAATCATCGCAATCGTTTGGGGTCTGCCGTCCATCTCGCAGTCCTTTGCCGCTGCCAAACAAGCCCAGGCCACCATCGAGGTAGCTCGGGCGGTACAGATCTCTGCCACTGGCTACCTTATTGCGATCCTGGTCATCGTCCTGGTGATCCTGGCTGGCCTGGTTACCGTGATCGGTACTTTGTGGTTGTTATACCGCCTGGGTGTCAAGCCCACCTTCATGCGTGCTGGAACGTTGCACCGCAGATCCAGCAGACTCTGGCAGTTCGACGATCAGCAGATCACTCCGCCTCTTTCCCAACAAGCCTCGCTCAATCAGCTAAATCAGATGATGGCTAACCAGATATACATGCAAATGCAGTCCGATATGCATCGGCAGAATCAGGAGCAGCTTAATTTCCCCAAGGACGATAACAATCGATGGCCCTTGCCAATGCAATAAGACAAACGGTATGAACCCACAACGCGGTTTGGCGGTTCTGCTCCTTCTTATCCTAACCACCAAACCCGGCAGAAAACTGACAAACCGGCTATCAAACCGCCTACAAACTTTAAAACCGGAGAATGTATGCCAAAAACCGACAACCCAACTCCTAATCGCTTCGAGGACGTGCTGCTGTGCGCTCCCGAAGGTGACAAGCCCGTGGTAGCCATTCCCACCATCAAATGGATGGAAACCGTCCTGGTCCCTGTCAAGGATGCCCAGGGCCAGGAGATATATACTCCGGCCGGCTTCCTGGTGACCATCCCACCTCATAATTCCCTGAAGATCTACTCGCACATCTGCCGAAATGTCCAGGCGCATGCGAAGGCATTGGCCATCCTGGAAGCAGATAAAAAGGACCGGCTGACCGGAAACCTGCCGTCAGTCTGGAACGGGTCATATATCAGTTGTCCGCTGTGCGCTTTACTCGCCAGGCCGGAGGCAAAATGACCACCGTATTCGCTTTTGTCAATCAAAAGGGCGGTGTAGGAAAGACCACTTCCGCCGTGACCCTTGGGCATGGCCTGGCTTTGCGTGGGTATCGCACCTTGCTCGTGGATGGTGATCCGCAAGGCCATGTAGCCACCCAGCTTTCCATTCCAAAGGCTCCCGGCTTGCGCCGCTGGTACTATGACGAACAGCCTCTGGCCGAAGTGACCGTCCAGGCACGCGATAACCTGCTGGTTCTGGCCGGCGATAAAAGCACCGACCGCGTTCTGGGAAAGCTGAGGGAAGAACAGTGGGGAGCAGCAGAATTTGCCGAGCGCCTGCGTTCGGAAAGCGAAGCGCTGGAGATCCAGGCTATCTTGCTTGACCTGGCGCCCAGCCTGAACCACCTGCAGATCGCGGCCATGCTGGCATCCGATTATGTCATCATTCCCACCCGCCTGCGTTTCACCGACATGGACGGTGTGAGCGAGATCACCCGTTCGATCGTTGAAACTTCCCGCAGGTCCAGCATGCCCAAGCGTTTTTTTCTACTGCCCACCTTTTTCGACCGGGTCACGCGGGAAACCGCCCAACGGTTGAACGAACTTGCTGCGGCGTTCGGTCGGCAGGTCTGGTCGCCCATTCCCCAGGATGTGAAACTGGCAGAGGCGCCGGGTCGCGGCATGACGATCTGGGAATACAGCCCGCAGTGCGCCGGTGTGCAGGGATACCTGAATGGCGAAGGCAAACACATCGGTGGTTATGAGACGATCCTGAGCGAAATGATCCGTCTGATGGAAGGAGTGTGAAATGCCCGATAAGACGAAAGGCCAGTATGTTCCCGCCATCCGCCCGATCGAACCAGCGGATGAGCGTGTGGCGGAGATCCTGCAGGACCGCCAGCAGCATTTCGATGAGCTTCGCCTGAGTACTGATGAACGCAAGCGCCTGTTGAAATCACGCCAGAAAGAGGATGCACGCAAGGAGCGGGAGAGACAGAAAGCCGCTGAGAGGGAAGGAAACCGCCGCACGGTCTACCTGCCAACCGGGTTGATCGCTGCCATCCGTTCCATTGCGGATAAGGAAAGCGTGAGTATGTCGCAGGTGATCACCTATCTCCTGTTCGAGGCGGTGGAACATCTTGAACGCCAGGAGCTCGACTTTGGGGAACACAAGTATCGTTCCGATTCTCCCCGCCAGGAGTGGAATCTGATCCACCCAAAGGATGGGGAACGGATGAAGAAAGCGGCTGCGCGGAAAAATGAAAATTCGGGCTGGGGAGCATGAACAAGGAACGTTCCTGGATTTTTCAAAGAACGTTCTTCAATGACGTTCTTGCAGAATGTAAGGAACGCCGTACAGGAACGTTCCTTGCATTTCTCTGGAATGTTCCTTGCTTGAACAGGAAGCCTCAGGGGCCGCGTTCCAGACATATTTCGACCTACGGGCTCGGATGAAAAGGGTCTCTCATCCTGGGCCTTCCTGTGGGTTTTTATCAATTTTTCCAAAGAAATTATTTTCGACCTTTTATACCGTTTGAAACACATCACTGGAGACGCACATGGACGCTGAACTACCGCTTCACGCGGCACAAGAAGCCTGGCAATCTGCCCTCGGACAACTCCAACTGGAGATGTCCAAGGCATCCTTCGACACCTGGGTCCGAGACACGCGTGTCATTTCTCTGCAAGACGGGGAATTTCTGATCGGCGCATCCAACGCCTACGCCCGCGACTGGCTGGAGAGCCGTCTGACCAGCACGGTCTCCCGCCTGCTGACCGGGATCCTGAACGAGCCCGTGAAAGTGCAGTTCGTGGTAGCGCCCGAGGCAATTCCGGAAGAGGAAACGGATAACGAGGAAAGCAGCGAGAATGATCTGACTCCCGACCAGGTGGAGATTGCACCTGTATACGACTTGCTCTATGACGAGATCGTTCAACCCGAGCATGTCACCCTCGTCTCTCGATATTTCCTGCGTCACTTGCGCATGATAGGACCCGAGCTCGGTTGGCTATACCTGGGTTTCCGCCAGGCAGCCTTTAACGCTGGAGGGCGTCAGGGCAGCAAGCACGCCCGCTTTAGCGGACAGTCCATCGCTGCACTGAGTGGGATCACGGAGCGCACTTTCTGGAACCGGATCGGCAATCCCGAAACCTGGCAACGGTTGCATGGACTGGTGGACACAGAGCTCGGTTCTCCGGGATGGAATACCGCAAGTGGCACACCTCGCCGGCTGCCCCGGCGCTACACGGTAGCGATGAGCCTGCCCCTGACGGCCACAGATGCCCGTTCCTTGCGGGCCTGGTTATCCAGGAATGTGGAACGCTTCGGCGGGCCGGAACAGGTGATCGAGGCGGCATCCAGGATGCCGCTCAACGAATTGCTGCCACTGGATGGTGATACGCGTGAAGGCGACCGGGTGGAGAGCGTGTCGGCCATCCTGGCTGACCTGTTCGGCGGGCAGATCCCACCGGAGCGCATGGCCGGGCTGGCCACCCGCCTGCATAAGGCCATCATGCCGGACAACGACCGGCTGGGTGTGACCCATTTCTTCGTCGAACACATCCTGCCCCACCTGGGGATTGGTCCGGGCTGGATGCTCACCATCCTGCGGGACCGCTGCTATTACAACCTGGAAACCAGAGAAGTTCGCACTCAGGTGAGGGTGGCCGGTGGATACGCCGAGATCGCAGGATGGCTGGGCCTGCTCAGGCCGAAAACGGTCTGGGAGTGGCTGCGGAACCCAATCGTGCAAGTATATCTTCGATGCGAGTCGAGCGAATTGACTGGGGACAAATGGACCGCTCCGCGTTTGTTCGAAGTCTTGTTGAACGAAGTTCCGGATGAGATCTTGCAGGCGGTCATCGGCCAGACCGAGTGGCGCGATTTTCAGTATCGTGGTGGCGCGAATTTCAGTATCGGAGTGGCGCGATTTTCAGAATCCAGTGGCGCGAATTTCAGTATCGCAGTGGCGCGAATTTCACAATTCGGTGGCGCGATTTTCAGAAGTCTTTAAATCTCTTAATCGCTTAAACCCAATTCCCAATGACTCTACCCCCCAACCCCCCGCAAACACCGCCGAAGGGTATCCCATCCAAAAACTCCAACCCGCACGGGGGGTGGGGGGAGATCTGCCCTGCTGGGATTTTGACTCTCTGGCCAGGAACAACCATCTCGCCCGAGCTGGTGAGCTTCGCCGCAAGCATGCAGAGACCGGCGCTACTTCCGTGCAGCTTGCGCAGCAGTTCGTCTCCTGGCTGCTGTATGCTTTCTCCCCTGCCGGCACGCGCATCACAGATCCGGTATCGCTGGCAGCCAGGAGATTGATGGAAAATGTCTCTGCTGGCGCCGGAGGCGACTTCGACCTGCTGGCCCAACTCCGTCCTTTCGAGCTGAAAGCGCTCTTTGACCAGGACCTTGCCGGCGAACTCTGGCAGGCAGACGAGTCCACCCTCAAGGAGATCTATACCCTCAACTTCCACAACCTGGAAGCCCCCCGCAAACGGGAACTGTACCGCCATCTTTTTGGAAATCAAAGGAGCATACCATGAACGATTTACTTTACGGAGATCTGACATCGACTATCCTGGGTTGTTACCATCGCGTGTTCTTCACCTGCTCCAGCCACGGCCTTTCGGAAGAGAGCTTGACCAAGGCTTTGATGATCGAGTTGAAGAAGGCCGGGCTACGCTACCGTGAGCAGGTGCCGGTCAATCATCGCTACGAAGAGCACAAGATCGGCACCGGCCGGATCGACCTGCTGGTGGAAGGCAAGGTGGTGTTGGAGCTCAAGACGCTGGATACCTTGCGTAGGAAAGACCAGGCCCGGCTGCAAGCCTACCTGCGGGATGGCGGCTATGCGGTGGGACTGCTGCTCAATTTCGGCAGTGAAGGTCCACAGTTCAAACGGATCTTCGATCCCACCCACGCTCCCAAACCCGGTGAACCGGCCGGGTGATGGCATAACCGGTCCAATCCACTGAGGCAGTTCACCGGGTTTGGGTATGAGGGCGGGGGCTAAAACGGCCCGGTTTGCAGCACTCGTTAAGTCCGCTTTGTTTGAACGGTGTAATTGGCCCGCTTTACAGCGGCGTAATAGGAGAAAAAGATGATCATTCCAAAACAACCAGCCTGGCTGCACTTCCGCAGCGATCACTGGCCGGTGGTCGTGCAGGCCCTGAACATGATGGCCACCACCGGTATTTCGATACGTTTTGAGCTACAGGAGAGACTGGCCAGCCCACGCGGGATCGAGCCTCGCTCGGGTTCCATGCGGCGCATATTTGAGCACGATCTGCCCGAGGCAGGATTGATCGAGAGCGATACCCTGCCCACCTTCGGCAGGCACAAGCTTTCTGTGGTCCAGCTTACGGAACGGGGGAAGGAGCTTTGCCGCAACTTTGATTGGACGGTTGTCCATGGGGAGTGGGAGAGGTTGCAAGCCCTGCACTCTGCCGACAGCCAGCCCAAACATACGGGGGCAGTGCTGACCTTTGCCTACCATGCCCGCCTGCGTGAGTGGAATGTCGTTATCCTTCCGGATGTCGACAGCCGGATCTTTTTCCCGGATGTGTTTGTGCAGGATGAGTTCCAGCAGATGTACGTGGAAGTGGAACTGGGCTCGCGCAAGGGGCGGAAATGGAGCAATATGCAGAAGGAGCAGGGCTTTGTGGCGCTTTGCGCCAAAACGCCTGCCTCTCGTAGTTCTTTGATCGCTGAATGCAAGAATGTAAAAGCAGTAGGCTTTGCCACCGATCTGGTCACCCTGTACCAGGAATCTAAAGGTTCAGAAGCCGGTCCATTATGGGCCGAGGAATGGAGTTGATGATGGAAAATCTTATTGTAAAAGAATTTGAGGAGTACCTGCTCGAAAACGACAAAGCTGTCCTGACCGTGAAAGGCTATCTTTCGGATCTGCGTTGCTTTGTGCGCTGGTTCGAGCAAACCAACGGTGAGGCTTTCACCCTGCAAGCTGTAACTCCCACAGACGTACGGGAATATCGCCAGTTCCTGCTGGTGGTGGAGACCCATAAGGCCAACACGGTCAACCGGCGGCTGGCCTCCCTGGCAACCCTGATGAAGTGGGCCAAAGAGAGCGGAAAGATCGAGCACGACCCGACCGGGAACGTACATGCTGTTCCACAGACAAATCCCGGCCCGCGCTACCTGGACAAGAAAGAGCAGTATGCTTTGCAACGCGCCATCGAGAAGGACATGCAACTTGCCCGGATGCGTTACCCCAAGCGCTGGGTCTCCCGCCAGCGGGATGCGGCCATGGTGGTTTTCCTGCTGCACACCGGCCTGCGTTTGAGCGAAGCGCTGACCCTGCAACTGGGTGATGTGCAATTGGCCGAACGCAAGGGACAGGTGCTGGTGCGACAGGGCAAGGGCGGCAGGGTGCGTACGGTACCGTTGAACGTGCAGGCCCGTAAAGCTATGCAGGAATGGCTGGCGGTGCGACCGGGGAACGGCAGCCACGTTTGGGTACAGGTGGAGGGGGAGCCGTCTGACGGATTGAGCAACCGCTCGGTGCAGCGGGTGCTGGTGCGCATCGGGCAGGATGCCGGATTGGAGCATCTGACCCCGCATGTTCTCGCCATACGTTCGCCAAGAATTTGGTGGATAGCGGGGTGGGGCTGGAAAAGGTGGCCGCCCTGCTGGGCCATTCCAACCTGAACACCACCCGGATTTATATCACCCCGAACCAGAAGGACCTGGAGCAGGCAGTGGAGAGGTTGGACGGAGGTGATTGACTTGCGCGCTCGGAAATTTGACGCCCGTGATATACTTTTGATATGGCTTATCGCTTTAGCTTCACCCCCGAAATCGTGCGTGCTCTGCAGTCCATTGAAAGGGCGCGGGCAGAAGTAACCCTGACTGTACTTCCGCCTGCAGTGGCAGAAGGGCTGCGCCTGCGGGCACGCGTGAAATCCACGCATTTTTCCACACGCATCGAGGGCAACCGCCTGACCCTGGCCGAAGCGGAGCAGGTGGTCATTGAAGGCAGGCAGTTCCCGGGCCGGGAAAGGGACACGCTCGAGGTGCAGCATTATTTCCAGGCGCTGGCGTTGGTTGAAGAATGGGTGGAACAGGGGCTGCCGGTTACCGAGGAACGCATCCGGAAGCTCCATGCCATGATCTATGCCGGGAAACGCACCCGGGCCACTCCTTATCGGGACGGACAGAATGTCATTCGGGATGGGGCAGGTGGGATCGTGTATCTACCACCGGAAGCGAAAGATGTTCCCGTGCTTATGGCGGATCTGGTGGCCTGGATCAGGCAAGCGGAAGCGGACCAACCCGTGCCGGTTATCGCCGGGATGGCGCACTATCAATTTGTGACGATCCACCCGTATTTTGATGGAAACGGGCGAACAGCGCGCGCCTTGGCCACTTGGATCCTGTACCGGGGTGGCTACGATCTGGGCCGGTTTTACAGCCTGGAAGAGTTTTACACGCAGGATTTGCAGGGGTACTATGATGCCCTGGTAACGCACCCCCATCACAACTATTACGAAGGCCGGGCGGAGGCAGATATCACTCCCTGGCTGGCTTATTTCCTGAGAGGAATGGCGGCAGTCTTTGAGAGCGTAGCAGGGGAAGTGCGTTCGAGCGCCGTTCCCGGTAATGAAGAAGTGGATGCTCTCCTGCGCCACCTGGACCGGCGGGGACGGATGGTGCTTGGATTGTTTGGGCGCCAGGAAGAGATTACGGCCAATGATGTGGCGCACGTACTGGGACTTTCTCCACGCCAGGTGCGGGATTTACTGAATGCCTGGGTAGGGGAAGGCTGGCTGGAAGTCAGCGAGGCGGCTCGCAAGACCCGCCGCTACCGTTTATCGGCGGAATATCGGCGCTTTATCGGCGGGATAACGG
>CAWAAC010000013.1:0-544243 GCA_963779935.1 uncultured Chloroflexia bacterium
CGTTCTAAATTGCTTGACGTGAGCATGGTATCCGCATTATACTCACCCCTCACCGGGGTGTAGCGCAGTTGGTAGCGCACCGCGTTTGGGACGCGGTGGTCGGCGGTTCAAGTCCGCCCACCCCGACTCTCCGCCGAGGCCGATCAGGTTCTCGGCGGTTTTTTTCCTCTTCCTCTTTGTTTACATTTTACGCATCACGTTTTTGATATTTCATTCTCCTTCCATCGCTTCCCCGATACCAAATTCCGGCTAACAAATTACGAATCACTTCTTTTCATTGGTTTGTTGTTTTTATGTTTTGCTCTCTACGATTTACATTTTACGCTATACGTTTTACGTTTTAGATCATCCACATCCCTTTCCCTGTTCCCCTTTTCCGATATTACCGGTTCACTGTTCTCTGGTCTCTTCTCCCTATCCTATGCTACAATAAAGGCAGAGGAAAACACCATGGCACGGATAAAAATTGACGGAGTCATCGAGGCCGTTCGCTATTCTCCTGGCGGCATGATCAGCGTGGTACGAACGTATGAGCGCCGCGGCTCAGTTTGGTCGGACCATGTCATTCTGGACCGGGCCGAACTTGTTGCTCGCCTGGTGGGTGGCAAAAAATTTGTAACCGGACAGCGAAAAGAGTCCCTCGGCAGCGTTTTCGATACTGGATCGCCCGTTCAGCTTGCCGGGGAACATATTATTGCCGGCACGCAGTCGGATGGCAGGGATCTGTTGGTTGGTATTTCGATTTTCTAGCCATGCGCGTGGATTTTCGTCGGGAGGCCCTATATGAAAATCGTTGACCAGACCCCATTCTATAAAGAAAACGGCGAGTTAAGCATTCTTGATCGCGCCAAGGCCATCCTGCAATTCGGCCCTGGTTGGTTCAAGGAGGTCGAAGCGCAGAAATCTGTTATCGCTGTTTTGAAAAAAAACCTCGATAAAAATTACACCCTGCTTTGCAACGTTATCCCCCCTGGCCTGGAGGCCAGGATTCCGATCATCCTGGTTGGCCCCACCGGAGTTTATGTCATGACCGTAACCCCCAAGATCGGGATGTTCCGGGCCCGGGGTGACCAGTGGGGCTTTGTTTCGGGCAGCACATTCCGGCCCGAAAATCCCAATTTGCTCACGCTGACTGAAAAGATGTCACGCGCCATTCAGGTGTACCTGCAACGTCAGGGCTATGCCGATTTATCCAATGTGGAAGCCGCCTTGCTCTGCTCCGATCCTGCCACCACCGTAGACACCATGCGGCCCATCATCCGTGTGATCATGCGCGATTCGCTCGAGCGTTTTGCAGCATCGGTTATGCAGGCGCGCATCGTCTTGAACCCGGAATCCGCCTTCGATATTGTCAATCGCCTGCTTAATCCCCCGCCTCCGCCGCCTTCCAAGCCTGTTGAAGCCGCCGAACCTGCTGCGCCCGAAGCTGCCCCTTCCCCTTCAACCCAGCCTGCCGATGCTTACGTTCCGGCCTTCGCCATGCCCGGTTCTGCGCCTGTAACTGACTCTGTCATAGAGCCTGCATCGCCTGGTACGGGAGTTCTTCCCCAGGCGGCCCCACCTGCCGCAGCCCACCCGCGTTCCCGCCGGGGTTTGACCACCAAACAGATCATACTCCTGGCCGGTATGGTCATCATCTGGTTGATCATTATTGTGGCTATCGTTATCCTTGTCGCAATGAACATGAATCCGCCATTAATTATGTTTAAGTCAGGTTCTTCTTCTAAATGCCGCCTTTTCTCTCTGTTATTATCCCCGCCCGGAATGAAGAATCCCGCCTGCCCCGCGCCCTGGGCCAGGTCTTTGCTTTTCTGGAAAAACAAACTTACTCCTACGAAGTGCTGGTGGTGGAAAACGGCAGCCAGGATCGAACCCTCGCAATTGCCCGTGAATTTACCGAGTACTTCCCCGGGCTGCGCATCTTGCATGAAGACCTGCCCGGCAAAGGTCGCGCCGTCCGGCGCGGCATAATGGAGGCGGAAGGCAATTACCGTCTAATCGCCGACGCGGATTTTTCCATGCCGGTCGACCAGATCAATCGTTTTTTGCCACCTGCCTGTACTACCGACATCGCCATTGCCAGCCGCGAAGCCGCTGGTGCGACACGTTTTAACGAACCCGGTTTCCGTCACCTGACCGGGCGCGTCTATAACTTCTGGATCCGCTGGCTGGTCTTGCCAGGTTTGCAAGATACCCAGTGTGGCTTCAAGTGCTTCCGAGCCAGCGTTGCCAAAGACATCTTCCCCCGCGAGACCCTCACCGGCTGGTCATTTGACGTGGAACTACTCGCCATTGCCCGCCATCGCAACTATTCAATCTGCGAGATTGGCATCCCCTGGTACTATACTCCCGGCAGCAAAATAAACGTCCTGCACGATTCCTGGCGCATGTTCTTCGACCTCCTCCAGATCCGCCGCAACTTGCGCCGTGGCGTCTACGACGCTTTGCCATCTTCCCCCTTGACCGAACGACCATAAGGAGCCTTTTGTTACTGACTATTGTTGGTCACGCTCCAAGCGTGACTAGCATGCTGGTAAATCAATTAATTCCGCCACGCACCAACTATCTACTATCCACAATGCCATACTGTCAGGCTCCGCCCCCGGGTGAAGGTACCGCAGCCCTTGTTCTCCTCTCCAAATCCAACATTTCCTCGAAGGGGGTGGGTTTGGGCTTGTGCCCACTAAACCAGAGGGTGCCCGTAGGGAGGGAAGCCCCCAAATATAGGGGTGGGGTTCCTTGTTCCGCGATGGTTCTAAGTTAGGCATATTTTCAGTCCGCTTTAGCGGACTTTATATTCATAGCTTGGGTTTTAATCCCCGGCAGTCAGCGAACGGAATTCCAAAACTTTTGCAATGTTCATCATCTATTTATTCCATCTTCTTTGAACAACCCCTCATGCCATTGCGAGCGTACTTCGCGAATCAATTTTTTCCAATTGGCAAATGATTCCAAAATACCCAACCCTTACCTACGAACAACCTCTTTGGGAATCTGGCTATACGCAAATTGCCGGCATTGACGAAGCCGGACGCGGTGCCTGGGCCGGCCCGGTCTGCGCCGCCGCCCTCATCCTGCCGTCTAACCCGAACATCCTTGATACTCTAAATCAGGTCCGCGATTCCAAACTGATGACGTCGCGCAGCCGGGAAGCCTGGGCGCCCCGCATCCGCCTCGCCGCTGTTGCCTGGGGAGTTGGTTTCGCATCCTCGCAAGAGATCGATACCCTCGGCATCGTGCCCGCCACCAAACTCGCCGCCACCCGCGCCCTCGAATCCTTCACATCATCCCCTCTTCCTCCTTCCCCTTCTACCCTTTTCCTTTCCCCTTCGCCCTTTTCCCCTGCTTATCCCCCCTTTTCTCCTTCTCCCTTCTCCCTTGTTCCTTCTCCCCTTATCCCTGATTACCTTCTCACCGACTTTTTGCTCTTCCCCAACCTCGACCTGCCCCAGACCGCCCTCATCAAAGGCGATCAGCTCTCCCTCAGTGTTGCCGGCGCCTCCGTCCTGGCCAAAACCGCCCGGGATGCTCTCATGCGCACGGCGGACGATCAATATCCTGGCTACAGCTTTGCCCGGCACAAAGGCTACGGCACCCGCCTCCACCAGCAATCCATTCGCCAATTAGGTCTATGCGAAATCCACCGAAAATCCTTTTCCATCCCTTGCAAAGATCCGCAAATCCGCTAATCGCTACCAATCCTCCTTAATCTGTTTTTTACGTTTACGTTTTTCTTCCCAATTCTTTCTTCATCTTTTGTTTTTTGTTTCCCCTCCTTCATGTCTCTTCGTGTCCGTCGTGGTGAAGTTTCTTCCCCCTACATCATGATAAAATAACATCATGCAATCATCCCTCGAAAAACTGCGTAAATTCTTCCGTCTCGAGCATGGCAATGGCTACTCCAATACCGCAGTCATTGGCGGGCTGGCCAATATTCTGGATTACTGGGAAGGCGAAGCCCGCAATGAAGCCATCCCAGAGACGCTCATCCAGTCCGTCCAGGCCACCCTGCGTGGTTACGCTGACCAGTCCCCTGAAGTTCGCCGCCTTGAACTGCTCTCCCTTTGGAAACAAGTCCAGAATGAATATCCCGAGGCCGCTCCACAAAAGAAACCCGCCCAGCCCGTCACAGCCTCTGCCTCACCGGTGCCCGCTCAACCGGCTGCTCCCATAATTCCTCCGGAACCGCGGCCCCAGCCGCCCTTCCAGCCAGCCCCCGTATCCCTCCCTGAACCAGTTACAACCATCCCGCTGGAAGCCGACCAATCCTCTGCCACTCACTCCCCCATTCCCTTGTCCCCTGATTCTTCCCCTTCTTCCCTCTCCCCTGATTCTTCATCCCCTGATTCTCCTTCTTCCTTCCCCCTTTCTTCCCTGTCTCCTGATTCTTCCCCCCTTTCCCCTGTTTCTAAATCAACCGCCCCCGATTCACCTTCTTCCTTATCAACTTCCCCCATCTCTCCTTCTCCCCTTCCTCCTGCCTATCCCGGCCGCGCCGACTCCCGCCCTGGCGGGGTTACCAGCAAACGTCCCATCGCCTTGAATGCTTCGCTGACTGTACTGGCCGGCGTCGGGCCGCGTCACGCCAGCATGCTCACCCGCCTGGGCCTCAATACCCTCGGCGACATGCTCTACAACTTCCCGCGCCGCTACGAAGATTACAGCCAGCTTAAACCCATCCGGGACGTCTTCTATGGTCAGTCGGTCACTGTCATCGGCGAAGTCACCATGTTGAATTCGCGCCCCCTGCGCGGCGGCAAAATGACCGTCACCGAGGTCGTCATCAACGACGGCACCGCCGGACTGCGTCTCAGTTGGTTCAACCAGCCCTGGCTGGCCAACCGGCTCAAGGTCGGCGATGCCATCTCCGTTTCCGGTAAAGTCGAGCAATATCTCGGCCGCCTGGTCATGAACAGCCCCGATTGGGAACCCGTCGAAGTCGAAAACCTCCACACTAACCGCATCGTCCCCATCTACGCCCTCACAGCCAATGTCACCCAGAAATGGCTGCGCAAGTTGATGCACCAGGTCGTCACCTACTGGGCTCCCAAGCTCACCGACCACCTGCCTGAGACCATCCGTACTGCGGCCGGCTTGCCCGACCTCGGCACCGCCCTGCTCCAGGTGCATTTCCCCGATTCCGATGCCAAACTGCAGGCCGCCCGCCAGCGCCTGGCCTTCGATGAGATATTCTTCCTCCAAACAGGAGTGCTACGCCAGCGCCGTGACTGGCAGTCCGTCCCCGGACGCCTCTTCGCCGTCGAAGACGCCTGGCTAGTTGCCCGTCTCGCCGCCCTGCCCTTCGCGCTTACCAATGCCCAGCAAAAAGCCCTGGCCGAGATCCGTTCCGATCTGAAGTCTGGCCTGCCCATGAACCGCTTGTTGCAGGGCGATGTGGGTTCCGGCAAAACCGTCGTCGCTGCCCTGGCTGCCACCATGGTTAATGCATCCGGCGCCCAGGCTGCCATTATGGCCCCCACCTCCATCCTGGCCGAACAGCATTACCGCACCTTCCTCGCAATCCTGGCCGCCGAAGGGGGCCTGCTCCAGCCTGCCCAGATCCGCCTGTTGGTTGGTGATACCTCCGCCACCGAAAAGGAAGAGATCCGTCTCGGTCTTGCGGATGGCAGCATCCTGATCGTCATAGGCACGCATGCCCTGCTCGAAGACCCGGTTGCCTTCAAAGACTTACAGTTTGTCACCATCGACGAACAGCACCGATTCGGGGTCGAGCAGCGCGCCCTTCTGCGTTCCAAGGGCACCAACCCGCACCTGCTCGTCATGACCGCCACGCCCATCCCGCGTTCACTCGCCCTTACCGTCTATGGCGACCTTGACCTTTCCGTCATGGATGAGCTGCCCCCTGGCCGCCAGCCCATCGAAACCTTTGTGCTCACCCCCACCGAACGTGAACGCGCCTACACCCTGGTGGAGGGCCAGGTCAAGAGCGGTCATCAGGCCTTCATAATCTACCCGTTGGTGGAGGAGAGCGAAAAGAGTGAGCTGCTCGCCGCCACCCAGGAACATGCCCGCTTGCAAAAGGAGATCTTCCGCAAGCTGAAGCTGGGCCTCCTGCACGGGCGCATGAAACCTGACGAGAAGGATGCCGTCATGGCCGCCTTCCGTGACCGCCAGTACGATATCCTGGTTTCCACCACCGTTGTCGAGGTCGGTGTGGATGTGCCCAATGCCACCGTCATGCTGGTCGAGGGCGCCAACCACTTCGGCCTGGCCCAGCTCCACCAGTTGCGCGGCCGGGTCGGGCGCGCCGCCGCCCAGTCCTTCTGCCTGCTCATTCCCGATCACGAGGATGCCGCCGAGAACCAGCGCCTGCAAGCCATGGCCGAAAGCAACGACGGCTTCATTCTGGCCGAACGCGACCTGCAACAGCGCGGCCCGGGCGAGTTCCTCGGCACGCGCCAGGCCGGCTATGCAACTTCCCTGAAAATGGCCAACCTGGGCGATATTCAGATGATCGAAAAAGCCCGCCAACAGGCCCAGGCGCTCTTCGCCCGTGACCCCGACCTGAAGAACCCCGAAAACAGCTTGCTCGCTGAAGCCCTTGGGCGCTTCTGGGGTGGTGGGAAAGGAGATGTAAGCTAGATGGTTCGCGCCCTGTTCCCCGGAACGTTTGACCCCGTTCACTACGGCCATATCGACATTGCCACGCGTGCCTCCCGTCTCTTTGATGAGGTGGTGGTCGCCGTATACGACAAGCCTCTCAAATCCCTCATGTTCCTGCCAGAGGAACGTATTGCCCTGGTCACGCGGGCCTTGCAGGATCTCCCCCACATTCGGGTCGTCAGCTACAGCGGCATGACGGTTGAGTTCTGCCGCCAGATCGGTGCTCAGGTCATCGTGCGTGGCCTGCGCGTTTTCTCAGATTTCGAGTTCGAGTTCCGCATGGCCCTCGCCAACCACCGGATGGCTCCGGATATCGAGAGCATCGCTTTGATCACCGCGGAGGAACACACCTTCCTCTCTTCCAGCACCGTGCGCGAAATTGCCTCCCTGGGCGGTGATGTTTCCAGTATGGTTCCATCCTACGTCAATGCCGCCCTCAAAAACAAACTCAAAGACATGAGTGACCAGCAGGTCCGTCCTTTCGGTATTAAAGTATAATAAGTATTAAATATCCGTAGTAACGACTGAAGTCGTTACTAAATCGTTAATACGGTCATAATAATTACCAAAAAGCGGATAAAAATGCTATTACAATCCTTTTTTGGTTGGATTTATAATTGAGGTGTTCCGCCCATTCAAGCGGAGGAGACCATGGACATTCTTCACTTAGTTGACCGCCTGGAAGAACTCTTCAATAACAGTCGTGCCATCCCGCTGACCCACAACGTCATTGTGGACGAGGATAAGTTCCTCGACATCATTGACCAGATGCGCATCTCCGTCCCGGAGGAAGTGAAAAAGGCGCAGGAGGTCTTCACCAAAAAAGACCGCTACATGGCTCAGGCCCAGGAAGAAGCCAACCGCACATTGCAGTTGGCCCGCGACAAAGCCAGCGACCTGATCGATAAGGAGGCGCTCGTTTCGGATGCCAAGCGTCGCGCCGACCAGATCGTCGACCAGGCCCGCGCCGAAGCCGACAGTATCAAGTCCGGCGCGGATCAGTATGCCCAAGAATCCTTGTTAAATCTGGAACATGCCATGGAACAGTTGCTGACGCAGGTGCGCAACGGCGTCCGCCTGCTCGAAGAGAAGCTCCCCTCGGTCGAAGATCCCAAATCCCAGCAATAACAAAAAAGACCTCCGCATTTTCATCGGAGGCCTTTTTTATTATAGTATTTCCTTAGTGCACTTTGTATTTAGTTCTTTTTACTACACCACCGTCGTTGCCACACTCCTGATAACCATCACCACTTTCCCCTTGATCTCCAGGGGTTCGCTTTTCTTTATAAAGATCGGCCCCATGGTGGGATTGGCCGGCTGCAAGCGATATTGGTCTTTTTCCTTATAAAAATATTTAAGCGTTGTCTCATCCCGCGCCGGCAACCAGACTGCTACCATGTCCCCGTTATTGGCTTGCTGGACGCTCTTCATGATGACGATATCTCCGTCGTTGACCATGGCGTCGATCATCGAGTCACCCTTGACTTTCAAGGCGAACAATTCGGTGCCCTTCTCGCCCATCGGCAGCAGGCTGCGGGCCACGTCTACCCCGTCGATCTCGTCACCGATATAGGTCTCACCCGGCGCCGGCACCTGGATGGGCAGGCCAGCCGCGATCGGGCCAAGGATGGGCACTTTGAAAAGGCTGTGAGTTGTCGGGCCGCTCAGGCGTAATGCCCGGGAGAACTTGGCATCCCTCTCGATATAACCCCATTCTTCAAGTTGTTTGAGGTAATATGTGACGACGGATGTGGATGAAATATCGGTCGCCTCCCCGATCTCCCGGATGGAGGGGGGATAGCCTTTGCTCAACCGGTCGCCTAAATACTCAAGGATTTTGTGATGTCGTTGTGTCAAACCTTTACTTGTTCGTACCATCTCTGCCTACCTTTCTTGCACTCGCTCATTTGTGCTAAAATGAATATACACGAACATACGTTCTGTGTCAAGGTTTTAAAGGCACGAAATTCTCCTTCGTTTGCTCTTTTGATGTATACTTTTTACTAATTGTTGGGAAGAGTACCAACCATATTTCTGCTTAATTGCATTTGAAGATATTGATCCTATGGCAAGACCACCTGCAATTCCTCCTGAAATTAAAACTGAAGTACAAAAACTGATTGATGAATTCAATCTGGAAAATTTTGGCAACGATTACTGCAAAGAATTCGGCATCACTGGTTACTCGGGGCGGTTCAAAGGGAAATTCCTGTATCTTGACTGTGATGACTCTGGTGAGCCTGCGCCTATTTGCCGCCTGACCTGGACAGGCAAACTACAGGATTGGGATTTCGCCATTTACAAATATTCTGATAATTGCTACGATCCCGAAGAATGGTTCTTCCCTGGCAGTGACAAAGTAGATGGAACTTTACAAGGTGCAATGTTGGCAGGAATGGAAGCATACGAGCTGTGATGCGCCTATCTCCATCCCTACGCCTGTTGCCATCCATCCTGATAGATTAACCAGGTCCCCTATGCCAAAAAAACTAAAAAAAGACAAGCGCATCCGCTCTCCCAAGCTCAATTCACAAATTCCGCTTTCGCACATTCGCCCAATAAAAATTCTTGGCCCTGCTTACTACCTTAAGCATGCCCGCGAATATCCCATCCTGGGTTGTTGGGTAATGGCGGGATGGAAGAAAGAAGGCATAACACCCGTCATAATTGTGCGCCAGCAGGAACCGGAAAAAGTCATTTTTGCGGTTTGCATGGTGGATCTCTTTTGCCTGGGGGTAAAAGACGCATATGCCAATGCAGATTTTTCCCAGGCCAAATTTATGCGCGAACTGCCCCACATGTGCATTGATGCACCTGAACCTTGCTCAATTGAACTTGCTCATGAGATCATTTATGGCGGCCTGGAATATGCCCAACGCCTTGGCTTCCAGCCCCATCGCGATTTCACGGCGCAATTTTGTGATCAGGTACTGGATCCGCCGGAGGCACACCCCCGCACAAACCATGTAAAATTTGGTAAAAATGGCAAACCATTCTTCATTTCCGGCCCTAACGACGATGAACGTAAAATTAAATCGGTGCTCGATACTTTAGCGCGCACCGGCGGGGAAGGAAATTTCGACTTCGTGGCTGGAATAGGTCCAACCAATTTTTTCGATGATTTGGATTAATCTACTTAACCATCCATCCAAAAATTATGAAAGAACCGCATTTTTAGAAGGTGCGGCGGAGCTGAACCCTCTCAAAATGCAGCATCCTCTTGAATTTTCGGATGGACACGAAATCTAAAATCTGGGAGCAATCCATGCGTTTTGGAAAATATTTGTTCATCATCGTACTTTTGCTTTGTATTTTTGAGACCGCCCGGCTGTGGTTCCTGGCTCCTGCTCAGATGGCCTCCCATTTTAATTTTCAGGGAAACCCAGATGGCTTCATGCCAAAATTGCAGTTTTTTGCATCCCAGATTCAGGTCGCCATCGTAGTGATCGGCCTGGGTCTGCTCATGCAGCTGTTGGTTGTGATCACACCTGCCAGATGGATCAATCTACCCAACCGGGATTACTGGCTCATTCCCGAACATCACGATGCGCTAATGGAAAACTTAAGCTCTTTCGGATTTGCCCTTTTTGGCGGCATTTTGCTGGTGGTTCAGCTCGGTTTTGAACTCTCCACCTACGCCAACCTGCACACACCGGTACAATTTTCCGCACAGATCATGGTGCTGGCCATCGCCGGGTTCATGATTTTTTCTATGGTGCTGCTATTCTTGCTTACCCGTTCCTTCCGTATCCCATCTGAAAATTGATAAAGGAGCTGCAATGTCTCGTCTGATCCTCGCCGCCGAACGCGTTCGGCGTGCCCGCCTGCTCATCCAGAAGGCGCGTGACCTGCCCGTTCCGCCCGCCAGCGAAGCCGGCAAATACAATTTCTCTTATGTGGCTCAGGTCAAAGCCTTCCTGCAGGATGCACGTGACCTGGTCAAGTACATCTCCAAGACTCCCAGCGCCACCTCCGAGATCAAAGAGCAGGTCACCCAGATCCTCCTTGAAGCCGACCGTGCCAACCAGGAAATCCTGCATTGACAGTTGAGACTTTTTCTACTTGGTAGACTTGTAGGACTTCTTATGGAACCTTATTCATCTTATTATGAAATTCGCTGGTCCGACCTCGATGCCAACGGTCATGTTAATTATTCCACCTATATCGACGCCGCCGGCGACCTGCGCTACCGCTTCTTCATCGAACACGGCTTTCCGCCAGCACGTTTCGCCCAACTCGGCATTGGGCCAGTCTACACCGCCCTGCAGGCCCGTTTTTTACGCGAGGTTCGCATGGGTGAAACGATCACTCTTTCCTATTCTATTTCCGGTCTTTCCCCGCGCGGTTCCAATTGGAAAGTCCATCATGATGTGCTCAAATCCACCGGGAAGAAAGCCGTCAGCCTGGATCTGGAAGGCACGATTCTCGATCTATCTACCCGCAAAGCGGTCGCTCCCATACCCGAATTGCTGGAAATTTTCAACCTGGTCCCGCGCACTCCGGATTTTGCCACCCTGCCCGAGCTGCGCTGGATCTAATTGGAATAGCGATTTTCCTCCACAGACCGCAGGGCTGCGCAGGCGCTCACTTTGTCATAATTTTTCTTCGCGCTCTCAGTCTTATTCGCGGTGAATTTCTTTCATCAAAATTGGGCTATTGGCGCCAGGAGCCAATCTGCCATTCATAAACTCTCCCAGCGTCACCTTTTTCGTGAACATGGCTCGCGGGAAAGTCGTCGCGATGGTCAGCAAGATACGCCCGTATCCGATCCGGTCGGCGAACATGTCCACCAGCGCCCGACTGACTGCCGGATTCCGCAAGGCCAGTTCGAACCAGGTGCCCTGCAATCCATAGAACATCTTCCGCATTAAATTTCCCATTCGCAGGTCGTTACCGATGGACTGATTTACCCGGACTGTATAATTTTCCGGGTGCCCATCCAGGATTGCCTGCGCCGCCAGGCGTCCGCTCTTAATCGCGAAACGGATGCCTTCCCCGGTGAACGGGTCCACCAATCCGGCTGCATCCCCCACCAACAGGCTCCTGCGCGTGCCAAGCTTTTCCCCCTGTACGTAGATCGGCACCGGGTGTCCGTGGCTGGCCTGCCGCTGGACCGGAATCCCAAAGCGCTGCATTACCCGCTCCAAAACAGCTTGCAGTTCCCCCGGCCTGGGTTTCAAACCGCCGATCCCGATCGACAGGTGATCGGCCTTCGGGAAGATCCAGATATATCCTGTCCCGATCTCACCGAAAATGAAGGTCGGGTTTCCTGCAAACCGGGCCAGTATTTCCTCTGCTACCTTGGCTTCGATCTCGATCGCCCCGGCCATAACCTTCTTTCGACGCATCTCCAAGGCCCGTGCAATGATGCTGTTTGCCCCGTCTGCTGCCACCAGGGTATCCGCCTCGATCCATTCCCCCGCCGTTGTTTCGACGCGTACCAATTCCGGCCGTTCTTCCACCGCACATACTCGTATACCCTGCCTGATCTCTGCTTGCACATGCTTTAACAGATAGGCATCGAACTGCTCCCGCATCACCATCCTTAGGCTGGAGCCCGTCACCGGGAAAGTCACTACCTTATCGCCCAGTGCATATGAAATGGTATTCACCCGGGATTGGATCACCGGCTCAAAGGAAAATGGGAATTGTTCCAGCACCCTTGCCGATACGGCTCCCCCGCACGGTTTATAGCGCGGCAGGTATTCCTTCTCGAGCACCACCACCCTTCTTCCCGCCTGCCCCAGAAAAAAAGCAGCCGTGGCCCCCGCAGGGCCACCACCGGCAACAATCACATCGTATCGCTCAGACATGAATATTCATCGCCTCTCTGGTGAATGCCAATGACGGATACGTTATAATCATATCACCCTTTTAGACTCTCCCTGCCCCCACCCGTTTCATGCCACAATATTTTCATCAAGGTGGCGTTTGTCCCCAAGTACTTTTTCCCGCCTTGGGGGCGGAAGTAGGGGGTGGGACAGCCACGGTTTCCCAATCAGACTGAGGCCACTCCTCCATGAAAAAAAATTACTCCATCATCCTCGCCTTCGCAGTCATCTTCTTGTTCTTCATTCAATCGGTCGGCACACTGGTCGAGTCCATCTACATCCTCGACCTGATGAACTTGAACCTCGATACCAAGGTACTGGGCGTTTTGTTTTTCTTCGCACCGCTCGTGCTGATCCCATTTTTTAAGAAATTCCGTCAACAACTGATCTGGGCCACCTTCACCCTGCTGCTGATTTCCCGCGGCTTTCTGCCTTACCTCGACACCGCCGGCCGCTTGATGGCTTCCGGGATTGCCACTGCCGCGGTCATCAGCCTGTTCTTCCTCCTGTTGGGAGTACAGCCACGCGGAATTACCCATTCCCGTCTCGGCCTGTGGGCTTCCACCGGGCTGGCAATGGCTTTACTCCTGTCCACCCTGCTGCGTACTGCCTACTCCGGCCTGGATTATTCCCTTACCCCTGCCGGCGGATGGAGCGGGATCCTTTTGGGCCTTCTGCTCGCCGGTGTTTTGAATCAATTGGAGCCGGGCACCCCCCCGTTCCCTTCGAAAAAAGGTCATAGAGTGACCGTTCCCATCCTGGGCTTTTTTTCCGTCCTTACCCTGATCTATTTTGCCTTTTCCGCCCCTTCCGTAATTGCCCGTTGGACCGAGGGCAACTACCTCCTGATTGTGCTCAGCATTTGCATGCTGGCTGCTGGCTGGGCTTTGTTTTCGCCACTCCACCCACAACTCTTCCAGCAGATTGACCGCCGGCTGCTCCTGGCCGGTAACCTGGCTTTCACCATCTGTCTGACGGGCACCATCCTGGCACACAGCGTGCCGTACCCGCCCAGCTTTTCCTCTCCCGCGGTAACAGTGGCAGCCCCTGCCTGGTGGACGGCCATCCCGCTGGCGCTTATGCTGCTGTTTTTTCCGGTACTCTTCCTGGATCTTGGCCTGTTCGTGCGCCAGATCCGTCTGGCCGAGCCCACCCCTTCGCAACTGGTGCCGGGTCTTGCGCTCGGCTGCCTGGCCTTGATCGTTCTGGCGTTTGCGAATGTCTTCACCAATGTGTGGGGCTACATCCAGCCGGTCAGCCTGTTCTTCCGTGGCAAGTTTTGGCTACCCTATTTTATACCGGCTGCAGCCATTTGCCTGCTCGCATGGGCTGCCGGGAAGATCATGCCGGACGACGATGAAGAACCCGCCGGGCGTTTTCCCTGGGCCTGGGCGCTCGTGCTCGGTCTGCTTGTCCTGGGCATACTGGCCCGCCCCCTGACAGTTAAAACCGGTCAGGTTCAGACAATCGACCGGCCGTCCATCACCGTTATGACTTTCAACATCCAGCAGGCCAACGACGCCAACGCCCAGAAATCCTTCCAGCAGCAGCTGGCGGTCATCCGCAAGGTTTCGCCCGATATCCTGGCCCTGCAAGAAAGTGATTCGGCTCGCATCTCGCTCAACAACAACGATTATGTACGCTTCTATGCCGACAGCCTGGGGTACTATTCCTATTACGGCCCGACCACCGTCGCTGGAACCTTCGGAACCGCCATTCTGTCGAAATATCCGCTGCTCAACACCCGCTCGGTCTATACCTATAGCGACACAGATGAGATCGGCGTTTCGGAAGCCGATGTTGATGTGGATGGATTCCCAATCACCATTTACGATGTCCACCCGGATGGCTCGGATCTCGCCAAGATGACCTTCGTTCAGGCCCTCCTGCAGCGCTCCCAGGGCAAACCCTACGTGATCGCCCTGGGTGATTACAACCTGCCGGATACCCAACCGGCCTACCAACTGCTCGACAGCGTTTTGATCAATGCCTGGACCAGCGTCTATCCCACCAAGATCAGCCCGGATGGTGTGAATATGTCCGGCTCGGACCGCATTGACCATATCTTCATCTCCCATTCGCTGGGAGTGCGCAATCCAGTCTACCTTCTGCCCCCCGCTTCCGGCTCCGACCACCCCGTCCACTGGGCCGAGATCTTATTAAATAATCCAAAATAACCTTAAACCGTCCTGAAAGTTTTTCTGAGGGTCTGCGGTCTACAAACCAAACCCTCGGGATGTTGTAGATGGAAACCCTATGCAGTTGCTGAGAAGGGAGAAACCCATGAAAGACACTACCCGTTCTACCAGGCCATTGGACAGAAGCGCGCTGGAGATAATGTTCGTGCTTGTCCTGATCACGCTCCCCGATTTGCTCCTGTCGAATTCAGTGTCGCTGCCCTTTACATTGCGTCGCAGTCCCCTATTGCAGGTGAAGTACTGGGTTAATACGGTCTCGAGCCTGGAATATTTGGTACCGATCCTTCTATTTATCGGTATGCTGGTTTTCTGGTTGATCCGCCGGAACTCCCTGGTCCGTCACATAGCTATTTTTTATCTGGGTTGGGTGACCCTCCGGCTGGTAATAAAAGTCGTACTGATCGTTTTCATTATTCTTTCACGCCCTCAAACCGTCGAAGGGGCGCTGCTAAAAGATACGGTTGTTTTATGGATAGTCAATTTCTTTCTTTTCGGAACATGGTTTTGGATCATCGACGCAGGCGGCCCGCGAGCCCGGCATGAAGGCCTTGCCCGACGCTATGATTTTGCTTTTCCTCAACGCAGCCTGTCCATGCCGGGTTGGGACAATTGGCAGCCGCGCTTCTGGGATTACGTTTTTCTGGCCTTCAGTAGTAATACCCAATTTGGGCTGGGCGATACGCAGGTTCTTTCCCTGCGTGCAAAGTTTCTGACGATGCTTCAGATTACTCTTTCAATGACGGTGATCGTTTTCATGGCCACCTTCGCGATCAGCTTACTGCGTTGAATCTCAAACCATTCGCTGGATTGGGTCAAAACTAACTCAACAACCTGAAATGATCGCAGGCTGTCTTCTTGGGACGGTAAATTTTTTTTACCGTCCCGCCCGGATCGCCAGGCCAGCCGCCACGCTGCTGAAAAGGTTGGATTCCTTCACTTTTTCCTCCCCGAAGATCCGCTGTAACATACCGGTGAAAAGCGGGATATTGGAGGAACCGCCGGTTTTGACCACTGCATCCATGGCACCCGGTTCCAGGCCGGAACGGTATAGCGTTTCGAACAGTACTTTTTCCACCTGGGTTGCATATTCCTGAATATCAGCTTCGAATTGGCTGCGAGTATATAGCTCCCACATCGGTATGTCACGGTCTTCCAGGCTGATCGCTGCAGCAGCCTGGCTGGAAAGGGTGATCTTTGCGCTCTCAACCCGGTTATAGAATGTGAAGGCCATATCGTTATAGATCAGCGATTGGAGCGCCTTCAACCGCACCGGTGCAAGCCCCTCCCGGATGGCCTTATCGAGCACATGACGGTTTTGTGGCGTGGCCAGGTCTGGTAGCGCCATCCAATCTGGCACCGCCTGGATCAAGGCCAGGATATCAGGCTGGTGACTGACTTGACCAAGGCCGAAATGGGCCAGCATGCGCTTCTCGATGATGGCACGATCAAAATCACTGCCGGCGATATCCACCCCGCCGCTGGCCAGCACCTTGTTACCACTCCGCTCACCCAGGCGCATGACAGCAATGTCGAGCGTCCCGCCTCCGAAATCGAAGATCAGCACATTCTGCGGGCGCGTAAGCGATCGTTCGTAATCCAGGGCGGCCGCCACCGGCTCCAGTTCGAATTCCACCTCTGCAAAGCCGGCCGCCAGGGCTGCTTGCCGCAGTGTCTCTTCCGAGCGGCGATCCTGCTCAAGCGAGGCGGAGAAATGAACCGGCCTGCCCATCGTCACGCCTCCGATGGGTTCCCCCAGCAGCTCTTCAGCGCGCTGCTTGATCAAGCCCAGGTAGATCTGCACCAGGTCTCCAACCGTATAGAAACGTTCGAAGATCTGGGTGCCGGTGTACTCTGTCGGGCTGCTCTTGCGCAGCGCTGTCTTGAGGTACTGTAGTAGCCGGCCCGGTTTGAGTTCATCCACGTAGACATACACATCCCGGACATAGTGCAGGTCTGCCCCGGAATAATCGATCTCGCCGGCCCATTGTTTGACGTAATGCCGCTGGCGATTGACATTGTGCCTGTAATACAGCTCGATGGCTGCCTGTCCGATCGATGCATGGTAGTCGCGCGTGATATACAGCAGCGATTTGACCACCTCCGGCTGGATGTTTTTACGATCGATCGGCAACGGTTGCACCTTTCCCTCGCGGTAAACGGCCACACCCGAGTTGGAAGTGCCAAAATCCAGACCAACCTTCACGCTCATGCCCGGGACTCTTCCGGCGCGCCGGGAATCACGCCTAAAGCCAGCGCCAGCCCTTCTTCCGGCAGCCTTCCGGCCCCGCCCAGCTCGCGGTAGGCATGCGCCGTGAGCCGTCCTGCGCCATCCAGCACCAGTACCACATCGCTCTCGCGCAGCCCAGCCGCCGCCACGAAGCGCGTGCCCTGATCCAACCGGGCAGGCGAGATGAGCGCCTGGCCGCGCGTATTGGCAGACTTGGTCATTTCGATCGAATTCGCCTCCCGCGAGACCACCTTGCCGGTTTGGGTCAGGCACACCAGCAGCCCGCCCGGTTCCAGTATGCAGGTGGCCACCAGATGGTCGTGCGGTTCGAGACGGATCCTTTCCTCGGCAGAGTAACCCGGCTCGTCCACATCCAGGCCCAGAAGGCGTCCTTCATATGTTACCAACGCCAGGCGAGCTTTCTTATTGCACAGCCGGACATCGAAGGGTTGGTCAGCTTTTTGCACGGTACCCCGGCCCATGTAATGGTTCGAGAGGATCGTCTCGCCCACGGATGTCATCGTCTTTTTGATGCAGCCCCGCCGGCTGACCTGCATAAAGAAATCTGCCATCGGGAGGGGTGTCAGCGGCATCATACTGGACAGCAGTTCGCCTCCGTGCGGCTCGTCCGGCAGGGCGCCTTGCTCCCAGGACCAGCTGCCTCCGGTTTCCAGCGCTGGAATTTGCATAACCGGGCAGGTGCTTACTCTGCCGGAGTTGAACAACAGCAGCAGTTCCTCCTCGGAAGGCACAACCAGCAGGCGCGGCCACTCATTCCTTGGGGAGATGGTTCCGCTGATTTGTCCCAGGAACGCCCGGTCGGTAAGTTCCGGCCTGCCGGCTATCAGGCGGATGATCCTCCCGCCGGCATGGTAGACCAGTACGCTAAACTGCGCTGCGGCAGGCAACGCCGGCGGCAGCAAGGCGGTCTCCAGCGCATCCTCGCCGAAGCGCCGTTTGAGCAGGTCCAACTGGTATTCCAGGTGGGCAATTCGTTTCTGGTATTGTTCCACCTGGCTGCCATTTTGCAGGGCAATGTTTTCGGCGAGGATTTCCTCATCCCGCTCGCTCAAGTCGCGCAAGCGCCCGGCGATCAGTTTCAGGATCATCAAGGCGCTTTCCGGGCGTTCTTCGGCCTGCTTGATCCACTCTTCGATTTTCTGTTGGCTGTTCATAAGGACATATCCTCGAACCTCTAATTATACTTGAGGGGCCTACACCCTCCGGGAATCCCGAAAGTAATATTTCATTATGAGCCACTTCAAATCATTCCATGTTTCATTCAATCCCCTCTGCATCTAACTTTATCCGATATCCTTTTTACGTTTTATTCTCCTCCTCAACACCGGTATAATATTCCTCATGCTATCTCTCGCACTGCTTTCCGGCGGGCGCTCCAGCCGCATGGGCCAGGACAAAGCCCTGATGCCCTTCCTGGGGCACCCGCTCATCCAACGCATTATGGAACGCCTGTCAAAGGTCGGAGAGCAGGTCATCCTGTCGACCAATCGCCCGGCTGACTACACCTTCCTCGACCTGCCTTCCTTTCCGGACATCAAACCGGATTGCGGCTCCCTGGGTGGACTCTACACTGCCCTCAGCGTAGCCGGGCATTCCATTATCGCTGCAGTGGCCTGCGACATGCCCTTTGCCAACCCGGCCCTCTTCAAATACGAATGGCGGCTGCTCTGCCAGACCGGAGCAGACGTGGTCATTCCCAGCTCATCCAATGGATTGGAACCATTCCACGCCGTCTATCGCCGGGACGCCTGCCTGCCAGCTATCGAAAAAGCCCTGGAAGGCGGCAACCTGAAAATGATTGCCTGGCTGCAGGATGTCAGTGTCAGGATCGTATTGCCAGAAGAAGTGGCGCATTTCGACCCGCATGGCCTGGCCTTCTGGAATCTCAACACGCCCGAAGATTTCCGCCAGGCGGAAGAACACGCCAGGTTGGAAGAAAAAGAAGAATAATTTTCGGATGGACACCAAGGAGATTTCCTATGAAACCAGAACAGTCCAGTCGCTCTGCCGAAGGTGTGGCAGGCCTGCGTGCCATCGAGTCTGAAAAGCCGGAAGGCGAGCGGGTTTGTTACGATCCATACGCCAAAGCCTTCACCCCCGGCGGTCTTGGCTGGTCCATCGGCAAATGGATCATCACTTCCGGCATGTATGATAAGATGGCCCCCGGCGGGGTCGGGATGGTGGTCGTACGCGAACGCGCCATCGATGATTATCTCAAAACCTGTCTGGCGAAAGGGCTCGATCAGGTCGTCATCCTGGGGGCCGGCTTCGATACGCGTGCCTACCGCATCCCCGAAATCGAGAAAACGCTTGTATTCGAGATCGACCACCCCACCACCCAGGCGGAAAAACTGAAACGCTTGAAGAAGGTGATCGATCCCATACCTAAATAGTTACTGGTTTTATGTCTTGTGTTAAAATCAAGCTACCCCCCACGAAGACGGGCCAGATCGGTTCCTAACCGGTCGGCTCGTCTTTTATATCAAGAAAAACCATCGATTACAGGAACAAAGCTATCTGTTTACAACCAGGAAGATCCATAGCATTGACAGGTTATTATTTGTGTGGACAATCATAGACAATGTCAATTGACCAGTTTTCGTACAGGTTGGACCCGTACCGGGCGAACTACAACGCCCTGTATCCCACGGGCGAAAGCCGATGGGAGTGCTTTGCGAAGGATGTTGAAAGAGCCGTTCCTCCCAGAAATAGTGTACTCTTATGTCTTTTCGATTGATAAAGTTCTGGCCCACCGGGAATCTCGATGCCGATGGGGTAGATGGCGGGTGTTGGGCGGGCATAGCCCGCCCAACACCCGCCATCACAGGATATCCTATTGCCTTAAAGGACTACTTCCAGTCTACAAGCGTCTAAAGGTGAAATTCCAGCTTATAAGGCACTTTGGCTGCAGGCGACTAATTTATCACCATTAATAGCACAGGGGTTCTAATTTGTCAATCCGTGACCCAAAACTGAATGATCGAATTCGATACGTCAGCTTCCTACCTGTAGATTTCAACACCCAGACTCTCGAAGACCGCCTGCCTGGCAGCGGCTATGATGAACACGCCAAAACGCTCTTCATCTGGCAGGGCGTCACTTATTTTCTCACCAAGGAAGGCGTGGACAGCACACTGGCGTTCATCGCCACTCATTCCGGTGCGGGCAGTTCGGTCATCTTCGATTATTTCTACAATGAGATCTTCAACGACGCCACCAACAGCTATGCCAAAGCGCTCCGGCGTGCCGCGCAGCTCTCCGGCGAAGCCTATATGTTTGGGATCGATCGCGGCCAGATTGAGCCATTCATGGCCCAGCGTGGTTTTAGTGATGTGCATAGCCAGACCCTGGAAGAGCTTAAACAGCACTATTTTATCGGTAATAATTCCGGTCGCCTGGTTCCCCATGATGTAGCCATCGCATCAGCCGTGGTGAGCTCTCCGAAAAGTTAGCCTCGCCTCTGTGGTTATCCGCTAATCTACGCAATCCTCGTTAACCTTATCGCAACTTCTCGAGTACTTTCTCAGCGTAAATTCGCGGAGATTAGCGGATATATTTTATTTCATGTCTGCTTGCCCCAATATTTTTAGGGTCGTGTTTAAATTCTTATCGTTGCTTCGTAAATAAATGTAACTTGCCATCCGCCCCAGTTTCCACAATAAAGACAGTCAGACCCTTTTTCGTCAGGCTATGCGTCAGCCCGCCAGCCCGCTCCCAACGTGGTGCGCCAGCGCGCCTGGCAGCCTGGGATGCTGTGTGGGTGCAGGGGTTGGAAAAAGTTCGGGTGTATTAAGTGAATTATTCAGTCAATTGCCCCCGGAATCCGTTCTGGCTTACCTGAAAAGCTTCAGGTTGCCAGTAATGCCTGCATAGATCAACACCAACCCCCCCAACGAAAGGATCGTCATACCCAGGGAAGGCTTGGAACAGAATAACAGGAACCCGATTATGCTCAAAATCATACCGAGCGTTCCGATCGCCGGATGCCGGCCCCTCCTGGAAAGCCAATTTTTTAAGAATAAAATTTTTGGCCTGGGCACAGGTTGGATTGGCCCAAACGGAGGCCGGCCGCAATTTTTACAAAATTTGCTATCGGCTGTGTTTTGTGTTCCGCAATGTTGACAGTATGGCATCGACGCAATCCCTTCCACCCCGGGTAAAGCAGACCGGGTGGAAGAATTATAGCAGGGTTAAATGTCAGAAATAGTTTGGGCGGATTAACGAGATAATCCAGTACCCATTTCCCGGCACAAAAAGAAGCAACTGCCCCCTCTGGAAACTCTTGATCGGCAATGCCTCCTCAATTTCTGTACTCGGAAATGTGGGAGGTGCCCAAAGGGCGGAGGGGGTCCACATCCCTCAATAAACACCAGCAATAACGCTAACAGGAATGTCACAACCAACGAAACCACCACCAGCAGCAGGCTGAGCGCAAACGCGAGCCTCGGTTTCCGATTTCGCAGCACCCACCCCCAACTGGACCGGCCGCCAGCACAACCATGCTGATCAGGCTGGCAAGGATTTCAATTTCCAGATCGTTATGAAAATCATCCACGGAGTAGAGCACGACCAAGTCGCCTCCGGCCGAGATGCTCTTGCTACCCGTCTTAAGATGATCGACGGATGCACTGATCATCGAAAAAACCAGCACAGCGTCCACCAGAAAAAGAACGATAGCCAGTCCGGAAATGCCGATCAACCAGCCCCGCAACCGCCTCGTTTTGGTTTCCATCGTCATTTTTTCTCAGTATAGTAATGGGATAATAATTATTTATTAGCGCCAATTATCGACAGGAATCTAATGACTAATCCAGGTGCCCGTTTTAATCAACTGGTGGCTGCTTCGAGGGAGCGCTGTTCTCGGCTGATCTTTCAACGCGTCGAGTTGGTTCGATTAATTGCAGCCAGTAAAGGGTATTCCGGCGCAGATCTATTATACATAGCAATCAAGCGCCAGTTTCCAACCTAAATCATGGCGTGCACGCTAAGGCGATCAAAAAGAGTGAGCCAGGGGCAGGATAGTAAGGTATCAGCAAACCACCCACCCGAGGCCCAAGATGAACTATAACATTGAAAAGATAAGCGGAATAGCAGAAAAATCGAATTCGATACCTATGCCTGCGGCGTGTACATCATCTCAAAAATAGTACTTAAGTGTAATTACTATAATTATTACCTAATTTATCCAGTAGTAGTAGAATCAGACTTGTTCGGTACACTGAAGTAATTATTATTATCTGTCCGAAAATTGTAGGAGGACCACATTTTAAGAGTGCGCAGCCCGGCAGTACAATCTTAAAATGAAAAATATTCTGAATTTTCGGGTAGACGCGTATGAGGATTAAGCAATTTCTGAAGGCAACCATGCTTGGTGAGGTATGAATTCCACCGATGATGGGGCGCCAGATCGCCAGACTAAGGAGACCGCCCGAATGTTGGGCCTCGCCGATGAAGCTAAAAGGCTCCAGGCTCGGCGATCGTTGGAGCTCGCCGGGAAAAAAGCTGTCCCGGTTTTGATCGAGGCACTTTTCAAAGGGACCAGCATTGCCCGCCGGGAAGCTGCGGAAGCCCTGGTGACCATTCGGGATGCCCGCACCGCTCCGGCGCTAATCTGTACGCTTGAGGATGACGATCATGACGCCCGCTGGGCAGCCATGAGAGCCCTGGTAGCTCTCGACCAGGCCGGGTTGGAGGCTTTATTAAAGGCTTTGATGGAGGATTTTTCTTCTGTCTATTTGCGGGAAGGCGCCCGGCATGTTTTGAATGAACTCAAGGAGAAAAGTCACCTGGAAGCTCCTCTTTTGAATGTATTGGAGGCGTTGAAAGGCATCCAACCGGCGGTTACAGTACCCTGGGCTGCCGAAAAAGCTTGGGAAGAGCTGTATATGATCCCAAGGAAAAAAGGGAAAAGTCGCTTATAAATTAATCTTATTCTTTGTAATCATTTATCTGCTGGGAAACTGTCGTGAACAAAAAAATAGAAGAAATAATTGAGATCGAAAAACAGGCGCTAGCCCTGAGTGAGGGCGCACTTCGGGATGCCGAAAGGCTGCCTGCACAAGCGCTGGATGAAGCGCGCACCTTGCTTGAAAATGCCCGTCTGGAAGCTGAACGGGAGACTCGGCAAATCTTGAGCAGTTCCGCCGCGGAGCAGGAATCTGCTCAGATCTTGGCGGATGCCCGGCAGAAAACGGATAAAGACAAAGCCCTGGCTGCGCAGCACATGCAACAGGCCATCAGCTTTGTGATCAACCAGGTCATCGGGAAGGGCTAATGGAATGGTATCCAACAATGCAACCACCTATGCTGATGTCCACTCACGCGTAAGAATCCTTTATTCATTTCTATTAACGCCTCTAATGATGGCCAACCTGCAGGAAGCCACAAATTTGGAGGCCTTGATCGCAATAATGAAGGCCGGTATTTATGGCTCCTACCTATCGAAGGTCGAAGAGCGGGCGCTTAATCCACGGCAGGTTGTTTATTTGATTAAAGGCCGTCTGGTTGCTTCATATCGGGATATTATCCAGGCGGCTCCCGCTCATACCCGTCCCCTCTTGACCCATTTATTCCGGCGTTTCGAACTGGATAACCTCAAGGCCATCTTGCGGGGGATTGTGATCGGTTCCACCTGGGAGCATGTTCGACCTGTTCTTTACCCTTTGGGGGATTTTACGGCCTTCCCGGCCCAGCTGATGATGGAATCCGCAAATATCGGCACGGCCGTGGAGCTATTGGCCGACACACCTTACTACGGCATTCTTTCCCATGCCATGCAGCGTTATTCGAACGAACAAAGCCTCTTCCCGCTTGAGGTGGCCCTCGATCTGGATTATTGGCGGAAACTCTGGGATTATGTTAACGCACTTCCGGGCCAGGACCGCTCGCGTTCCCTGCAAATTATGGGGCCGCTGGTGGATCTGACCAACCTGATGTGGGCGCTGCGCTATCGCACCTATCACCACCTAACTGAAGAAGAAATCATCAATTACACCCTTTCCTTTGGATATCATCTCAGCGACGAAGACGTCAGAGCCATTGCCGCCGGTGCCGACATCGCTAATATCGTAGAAAAAGTCTATCCCAGCCTGGAGAATGTAGCCAGTTTGCTGCAAGCTCCTCAGCATGGTCTGCCTATTTTAGAGAGCTTCATCCAACGATTGCTTGCGAATCAATGCCGGTCAGTTTTTACCGGTTATCCATTTCACATCGGCCTGCTCCTGGCCGGCCTGATCCTGACCGAGCTGGAAATACGCGACCTGACCGTCTTGATCGAAGCGAAATCCTCGATGGTGCCCTATGATGGCTATGCGCCATTCCTTGTTGTTGCTTCCTCCTTACCCAAGCTCAAGCCAGGGAAAGGATAATCCCAAGGGCCGCTCGAATTTTTGCACCACAGAGTATGTAAAGAACGCAGAGAGACAAGTTTTTTTATTATTGTGGATTAGCGAAGAAGTGTGGCACGAAGTGGTATTAGCAGATTCTGAATTTTGTACTGGCAATCTTTCATTGGTAATACAGACAGAACGGAGATGAAATGATCTTCTCTCAGGCAATGACCGAAATTGAATTGATCGTCCCTTCCAGGGATATGTTACCTGTCACGCGGTTGTTGGCGAACCGCGGGATCTTTCATCAGACCGATGCCAGCCACATGAATTCACAAACCGGGGTCGAGTCCACCGATTCTTTGCGCGAGCAAGCCAGCGCTTTTTCCGCCCTGGAGCGCCGCATCCAGGCCAGCATGCAAACTCTGAATATGGAAGAAGGCGAGCCCAACCACGACAATAATAATTCGATGCTTGAAATTGAGGTCGCCCGGCAGATGGTGGACCAGATCGAGCAAGCGATCCGGCAGGTGAATTCACAGTTGGCCAACGACCGAAAAAGACTGGAACAGCTCCAAAACCAATTGCATCAATTGGAGCCGGTTGCCGACCTTGACCTGGATATGGGGGTTCTACACAATTCCCATTTCGTTTATTCCATTCTTGGCGCCCTCCCCACCGCCAACCTGGATCGCCTCCACACCAGCCTGGCGCGCATACCTTATGTCTTGATTCCCATGAGCAAGGACCGCCAGAACAGCATTGTCTGGCTGGCCGGCTCACGCAGCAACGCCGATATCCTTGATCGGGCTGCCCGCAGCGCCTACCTCAATCCGCTCGAATTGCCGGATATCCACGAAGGTTCTCCCGCCGAAATAATCGATACATTAAATGCTTCAATCCGTCGGGCGCAGGCGCAGATCGAAGAAGATCTGGTGTCAATGGCCCAGGTCCGCGAGGCCAACCAGCAACAACTACGTACGCTATTGTGGCGTGTGCGGGTTGACCGGATGCTGTCCGACGCCATGGCGCATTATGGAAAACTGCGCTACACCTATCTGATTGTCGGTTGGGTACCTACCCTGAAACTGGCAATACTGACCCAACAACTCAAGCGGCTCTCGGATAATATTCTGATCGAAACTATCCCCACCTCCCGTTCGGGCGACACACGCCAGGATATACCGGTGGCCTTGCGAAACCCCGGTATATTCTCCCCCTTCGAAGCACTGGTCACCACTTTTGCCCAGCCCCGCTATCAAGAGCTGGACCCCACCTTTCTGATCGCATTGACCTTCCCAATCTTATTTGGAGCCATGTTTGGAGACGTGGGCCAGGGCGTCATACTTATGCTGATCGGTGGCATCATCGCAAGCCGCACGATCCGGGCTTTGCGCGGCCTGGCCAGCTTAGGCGGCTTGATCGTGGCCTGCGGGCTTTTTGCAGCCATATTTGGCCTGTTCTACGGCAGCCTGTTTGGCATGGAAACTATTTTACCGGCATTCTGGATTAGGCCGATGCAGAATATCACCGAAATGCTGATCGTCGCGATTGCCGCTGGGATCGTCCTGCTCAGCACGGGCTTCATTCTCAATATCGTGAATGCTTCCATGTCGCGCGAATGGGAGCGGCTTTTCTTTGGGCAAAACGGGCTGGATGGATTCGTTCTGTACCTTTCGTTGATCGGCCTGTTATTGGGGTTTGTGATCAAGGGATTCCCCATCCCGCGCCTAGTCTTTGTGGTCACCGCCGTGGTTTCAGGCATTGTAGTGATGTTCTCCGAGGTTGGCCAGCATCTCATCGCCCGCCATCGCCCCCTGGTGGAGGGTGGCATCTTAACTTTCATTGTCCAGGCGGCTTTTGAACTTTTCGAAACATTGATCAGTTTTCTAAGTAATACCCTTTCCTATGTGCGTGTCGGCGCCTTTGCCGTTGCACATGTGGGACTGAGCGCCGTAATTTTTATTCTGGCCAACCTGGTCAATCCCGGTCATGACATCGGCTATTGGATCGTGGTCGCCTTCGGTACGCTTTTCATCGTCGGCTTTGAAGGGCTGATCATCGGCATCCAGACCATGCGCCTGGAATATTATGAATTCTTCAGCAAGTTCTTTACTGGCGGCGGGGTGGTCTACCAGCCATTTAACCTGCCATCCTCCGCCAGAAAATAAGCACCACACGCCATATTCTTTTTGAGAAACAAAATGAGAGGTGAAAAATGTTGAAAATAATTATTGCAGTTCTTGCCGGCCTTATCCCGATGGTTCCTGCCGTGATCTTCTTCATACGCCAGCGCAAAAATAAACTTGAGAAGGCCACCAATGGGTTATTGCTCGGATTGAAAGGTTTCAACATCATCGTCGGATTGATGGCCGCCGGTTTCGGGTTGGTCTGGTTGGCCTCCCCAGCGACGGTGATGGCCGCCAGTCCGAGCGCTACGGCGCCAGGCGTGGATACCTATGCTTCGCTGGCAGCCGCACTGGCCACGGGGTTCGCCACCATCGGCGCTGGCATCGCTGTTAGCAGCACCGGCGCGGCGGCCATCGGTGCGATAGCGGAAAAACCCGAATCCTTCGGCCGGGCCTTGATATTTGTCGGCCTGGCGGAAGGGATTGCCATTTACGGTTTGATCATTTCTTTTCTGATCCTGAACAGGTAAACCCGATGAAAATATTCGTGATTGGCCATCCTGAAGCCGTCCTGGGCTTTTCCCTGGTCGGGCTGCCTGGCCACGTGGCAACTTCCGCGGCAGAGGCTAACCTAGCGCTCGAAGCCGCCTTAGCCAACCCCCAAATTGGGATCGTGGTAGTTACTAATGAGGTTGCCGGATTAATTGCGCCAAGGATGAACCAGTTGAAATTACGCAGCGCGGTCCCGCTCGTTATTGAAATTCCCGGACCGGCTGGCGTATCTGCCGATCAACCTTCCCTGGATGAGCTGGTGTTCCGGGCGATCGGGGTGAAGGTTTGATCAGTTCAGATATTGGTTTAATTATAGATGAGCGAATATGAGCACAACGGAAGAAGAAAGCATCCAGGCTCTATCACGTGCAGTCATGCTCGAAGCGCGTGCCGAAGTTGACCATAGCATGGCCGAAGCCCGGCAAAAGGCGGATGCAATCCGTGCGGATTACCGGGAGCAAGCAGCCGCCGAACGCGCCCGGATCATAGCGAATGCCGATCAGGAGGCCGCCCGGCTGCGCAGCCAGGCTATTGCGGCTGCACAGTTGAAAGCGCGTACGTTGCAATTGGAACAGCGCGAAATCCTGCTAAATTCTGTCTTCGAACAGGCCAGGCAGCAAATTGCGGCTGTACAAAAAAGCCCGGAGTACCAGGCTATCGCAATCGCTTTACTGAAAGAGGCCCTCGGCCACCTTGGGAATTCTTCGGCGCTCATCCGGGCGGATTCCACCACGCAGGGACACCTACCCCGCACAGTGCTGGATCCCATTGTAAAAGAAATGGGGGTCAGCCTTGAATTCGGCGAGCCGCTGCAAAAAGGGACCGGCCTGATCGTACAAACGCCGGATGGCCACCGCCAGTACGATAACACCCTGGAGACGCGCCTCAACCGCATGCAGGATGCGCTGCGCAATCCGGTCCACCGTTTGTTGATGGGAGAGAGCCTATGAACGAGCAAATTGGCGAAGTAGCCTGGATCAGCGGCCCAGTGGTAAAGGCCGTCGGCTCGCTTCAGGTGAGTATGCTGGAATTGGTCGAGGTAGGCGAGGAACGGCTGGTGGGCGAAATCATCGGCCTGGAGGGCGAAACAATTACCATCCAAGTCTATGAAGAGACCTCCGGTCTGCACCCAGGCGCGCCCGTTTTTGGCACCGGATTGCCGCTTTCGGTTGAATTGGGGCCGGGCTTGCTGACCAGTATTTTCGATGGCATCCAACGTCCCCTGCCTGAGTTGGAGAAATTAACTGGATCATTTATCACGCGCGGAAACCACCTGACGCCATTAAATCGAACGGATAAATGGATATTTCAGCCGCGTGCCACAGCCGGCCAGAAAGTACACGGCGGCGATATTCTGGGCACCGTCCAAGAAACGCGCGCCCTGGAACACCGCATCATGCTGCCTCCCAATCTTTCCGGCAGCCTCACTTGGGTGGCAGGGGAAGGCGAATACAGCATTGAGGAACCGGTCGCCCGTCTAGATACCGGCCATGGCACCCAAGAGGTCAGCATGCTGCAGCGCTGGCCCATTCGCCGGCCGCGACCCTATCGGGCGCGCCGCCGGCCAACGGAGCCGCTGGTAACAGGTCAGCGGGTGCTGGACTCCTTCTTCCCGCTTGCCAAAGGCGGCGCGACCGCCATCCCTGGAGCGTTTGGAGCCGGGAAAACCGTCACCCAGCATAGCATCGCCAAGTGGTCGGATGCCCAGGTGGTGGTTTATATCGGCTGCGGCGAGCGCGGCAATGAGATGACCGAGGTGCTGACAGAATTCCCGCACCTGGTCGACCCCCGCAACGGTCACCCGCTGATGGAGCGCACCGTGCTGATCGCCAACACTTCCAATATGCCGGTGGCCGCCCGCGAAGCCAGCATTTACACCGGCATCACCATTGCAGAATATTACCGCGATATGGGCTACCACGTCGCCTTGATGGCTGATTCCACCTCCCGCTGGGCCGAGGCCTTGCGCGAAATATCCGGACGGCTGGAAGAGCTGCCGGCCGAAGAGGGCTATCCTGCCTACCTTGCAGCCCGGCTGGCGGAATTCTATGAGCGCGCTAGTTATGTTGAAACCCTTAACGGGCAGTTCGGTTCGGTCAGCATCATTGGGGCGGTTTCCCCGCCCGGCGGCGACTTTTCCGAACCCGTCACACAGCATACCGGCCGGTTCGTGCGCTGCTTTTGGGCACTAGATAAAAGCCTGGCCTCCGCCCGGCATTTCCCTTCTGTCAACTGGCTGGATAGTTACAGCGAGTATCTGGAAGATGTGGCAGATTGGTGGCGCACCCAGGTGGACATGGACTGGTATGGTATGCGCGCCCAGGCCATGGACATCCTAAACGAAGAAGACCACCTTTCGCAGATCGTCAAATTGGTCGGTCCAGACGCGCTGCCGGATGGGGAACGCCTGACGCTGGAGACTGCCCGGCTCTTGCGAGAGGGCTTCCTGCAGCAAAACGCCATGGATGATATCGACGCCTATTCCACCGTTCAGAAGCAGATCCGCATGCTGGATCTGATCTTATATTTTCACGGACGGGCCCAACGGGTTATCAATAAAGGCGCACCCATCGTGATCATCCATGATATGCCCGTATTGAATTCGCTCATCCGGATGAAATCGCTTATCCCGAATAACGATTTGCCCGCTTTCGATGCGAACCGAAAGCAAGTCGATGAAGAAATGGATAAATTGGAAGAAGAGTACAAATGAGTGCATCCTCAGATACTGGCGGACAGGAAGTAATTGGCGTGGCCCGGGTGGAAGGGCCGATCATAGTCGTAGAAGGCGGTGGCAACATTGGCTACGATGAAGTGGTGGAGGTGGTCGACTCCAACGGGCGTATGAGGCGTGGGCGAGTGCTGGAGGTGGGCCGGGATATGGCCGTGGTGCAGGTGTTTGCCGGTACCACCGGGTTGTCCATTGCTGGTACGCGTGTACGCTTTTCAGGCCAGCCTCTGCATATGCCAGTCAGTGAAGAGATGCTGGGCCGGGTCTTCGATGGCATGGGGCGCGCCATTGATGGCGGCCCGCAGCCGCTCAGTGACCGTTTTGCCGATATCAACGGCCAACCAATCAATCCCACCGCGCGGGTCTATCCGCGTGATTATATCCAGACCGGCATCTCCGCCATCGATGGTATGAATACGCTCGTGATGGGCCAAAAATTACCGCTCTTTTCTGGTGCCGGACTGCCACACGATCAACTGGCTGCCCAGATTGTCCGCCAGGCCACACTGGGAACCACGGTGGGTGCGCAGGCTGCAGAAGGCCACCAGTTCGTGATCGTTTTTGCTGCGATGGGCGTCAAGCACGATGTGGCCAGCTTTTTCCAGGACTCTTTCACCGAAAGCGGAGCTTTGACCCGGGTGGCCATGTTCCTTAACCTGGCCGACGACCCTCCGGTGGAGCGGGTCGTCACGCCCCGCGCCGCCTTGACCCTGGCCGAATACCTGGCTTTCGAGCGCGGCATGCACGTGTTGGTGGTTTTAACCGATATGACCAATTATTGCGAAGCGCTGCGCCAGATCTCAAATATCCGCGGCGAGGTGCCCAGCCGCAAAGGCTATCCGGGTTATTTGTACAGCGATCTGGCCTCCTTGTACGAACGGACTGGCCGGGTCAAAACCAGCCAGGGCTCTATTACCCAGATACCGATCCTCTCAATGCCCAACGACGATATCACTCACCCGGTCCCGGACCTGACCGGTTATATCACCGAGGGCCAGATCGTTCTGGGCCGTGATCTTAACCACCGCGAGATCTACCCGCCTATTGCCGTATTGCCCAGCCTGTCCAGGTTGATGAAGGATGGTATCGGAAAAGGCCATACCCGCGAGGACCACAGCCATCTATCGGCTCAACTGTACGCCGCTTTTGCGCACGTTCAAGATATCCGCTCGCTGGCATCCGTCATCGGCGAGGAGGAATTGTCCTCCATCGATCAGCTCTACCTGAAGTTTGGGCGGACTTTCGAACAAGACTTCGTCAACCAGGCCACCACCGAAAATCGTTCCATCCAGCGGACGCTCGAAATCGGCTGGCAGTTGCTTTCAATACTACCCGCCCAGGAATTGACCCGGCTCAGTCCGGAAGAGATCAAACTTTACCACAAGGATCAAAATGGCCCGCATTAATATACCGCCCACCCGCAGCAATCTGCTGCGGGTAAAACACGAACTGCAATTTGCGCGCAATGGCTACGAGATCCTGGATCGCAAGCGCGAAGTGCTGACCACCGAGTTGATCCACGTGGCGCACAGCGCTCAGGCGCTACAGGAGCAGGTCTGGAAAAAACTGGCGGAGGCATATACCGACCTGCAAAACGCCAAGTTGAGCATGGGCCAGGATCATGTCGAATGGGCAGCTCTGGCGGTCAGCAAGACAGTGGAGGTGCAAGTGAAGTTTCGCGGGGTGATGGGCGTACCGGTCCCGCTGGTGAATGCGCAAGGGGAACCGCACGCCATGCCCTACAGCCTGGGCGATACCACCGCCGCCCTGGACGAAGCCAGCCTGGCCTTTCGACAGGTGCTCAGCCAGCTGCCTGAACTGGCGGAATTGGAGGCCTCCGTCTGGCGGCTGGCCGGGGAACTTCGCAAGACCCAGCGGCGTGTGAATGCATTGCAATATATCTTCATCCCAAACTATATCGAGACGGTTGCCTTTATCGAGGCCACCCTGGAGGAGCGCGAACGCGAGGAAACCTTCCGACTCAAATTGTTGAAACACCGCACCGCCCGCCCCACCCTGGGCAAGTCCACCTCCGATGTAGATCGTTCATCCCGCAGTAGCTTCGAACTGGGTATGATCGATTCAGGTAGTGAATAAAAAATTATCCAAAAATTTACAAGAAGGTCGTAATTTGAACGTGGCCGGCGAAGCCGTACACATTCAAATTACGGTTCTTCCATCGTTTTCGGATACGTATCAAAGGATACTCCCCTATGGAAGCAATTCCTTCTCTTTTTCAGCATATTTTGGCGCCAGTCGATGGGTCTCAACCATCCGTGCAGGCCGGCAAGGTGGCGATCCGCCTGGCTGTGTTGCATAAATCCACCCTCAGCTTCGTGTACGTAGTGGACAATTCGGTTGCGACTGAGTTGGCCGGCACGTCCGGCAAAGAGCCAAAACAAATGGAAAGCGAATTGGAATTGAGCGGCCAACGCTCACTGGATTATCTCTGCCGGCTGGCCTCCGAAGCCGGCCTGGACGCCAACCAGGTGATCCGCAAGGGCGAACCCTGTGACGAGATCACAGCCCTAGCCCAGGAAATGAAAGTCGACCTGATTGTGATTGGGCAGGTCGGCAGCCGTGGCCTGCGGCGGGTCTTGATCGGTTGTGTGACCGAGCGAGTCATTGAATATGCGCAATGTCCGGTCCTGGTAGTTAAAAAGGCCTAGCATCGCTCCTGGAACAGACTTTATGCAGTAGTAAAGGCAATATTTTCCGCAAATCTGCGATAATTGTATTGGTCATAGATAACTTGAACAAAACTGCCCCTACAATGAGAGCTATTTGCGATGAAATAGCCCTGCACCTGTGAGAGATTGGTCTGCAACGCTTAAAATAGCATTAGTGATAGGAAATGGAATTATCCATCCTTTTCGTGACTAATACACAAATCTGCGATAATCCTCACTAATCGGGTTTTTTATTCGTGTAGAGCTTTACCACGAAGTGGCATTAGCGAGGACGTGTGCCGTGGTGGGGTATCAGCGGATAAAAGGTTTTGCCTTTATTCGAAGCACGGAACGAAGAAGAACGAATGATTTCCAGAGAGAGCAGCGGGGCATTGCTGGCGTGCCTGCAGAAATTACAATTGTCAAGGTGAGAAATAAGCAGGCAAAATTTTCAGAGACTTTTTTGATAAGTTGAAATTCTCTACAGATGAACACTGATAAATGGGATACCGATCCACAAACCGAGTACAGAGAGTTCTTATCCAAGGATTATTGTTCATCCAGGTTTACCCCTGCACTAGCGGCAGATGCAAGGGTCTAGTAGTTAAAAAATGTTTTCAAACTGTCTCTTAAGAGATTCACAGCACATTAACTAGTACATATATTCTAATTTGTCTAGGTGTGGCGACAGGTAAGTAATTTCAGTTGGGGCAGCTGAGGATCGGCACACTATGAACCTGGCGGTTACTGGTTTCATTCCTGGAATACCCATCCTCTCCCAGCCAGGTAAATATGATATAATGTATCCACTTATCCCGGAAGAGTGGTTTAAGAACGCCTGGCTTATCAAGGACAGGTGTTTTTTGTTTCATTTTCCATCAGGTTGAACCAGGAGCTGATCATGGACTTCAAAATCGGTGATACGGTCATTCACGGAAGGTATGGTTTGGGGACAATCGTCCGGCTGGAGGAGCAGACTTTCTCGGGTGGTAAGATCTTCTACTACGTGGTCCAGATCCGGGATATTACCATCTGGGTTCCAGCGGATGCGCAGGTGATGAGCCGAATGCGTTCCCCAACACCGCAAGCCGAGTTTCCCAGGCTGTTCTCCATCTTGAATGAACCCGGCGGAACCCTGCCGGATGACCGTCTTGAACGGAAGACGTACCTGGCAAAAGAATTGAAGGATGGCAAAGCCGAATCCTGCTGCAGGGTTGTGCGTGATTTGTCGTTTTATCAGTATGGAAAAACGCTCAACGAAAATGATAGGCTGGTTTTGAAGCAGGCCTCTGATTCACTGCTGGGCGAGTGGGAATTCTCCCTGTCGATCCCATTGGCACTCGCCCAGGACAGGCTGCAAAGCCTGTTGATAAAGCCATCCCTGCCGCTGGCCAATGCATGACAAACCCAGGCGCTTAAGCAGACCATCGAAGTTGTCAGTGAACAAAATATAAAACCCCCTCAAGGGGTTTTTTAATACCTTATGGGCCACGCAGGTGAAAGTTTCTTTATGCTGCCCCCTCCACCCCCGGGCAATCGCATTTGGAATGATCAAAAAAGTAACAGAGGGTGCCGCTGCGAGAGCCGATGTTTTTTCCAGCCCGATCGCGGAGCATACCCGAAGGGTAAGCAATTTCCTATACGGCTGGGAGATCGGTTCCCTAAAGAGCTTCTACGCGATCGCCGCCAAGGACTGGCAGCTCGCACCTGTACCTGTGGTACTCTCGACTGGGCGTCCAGGATAGGCCAGCGCAGGCAACCATACACAAGTTGCAATGGGATTGTCTTGTCGAAGCAGTGGGTCTCTCACAAAATGCTAATCCATACATGCTATAGTCAACGACATCGTCAAAATTCGTAGTAACGATTTCAGTTGTCCCGCATACTTTATTGTCTTTTTGTTAGGTTTAGGAGCTTAATCCTCCGCCAGTATGCCTGAAACAATCATCCGCACCGAACATCTTTCCCGCTCTTTTGGCACCGTCAAAGCCGTCGATGACCTTACCCTGGAAGTCCCGGCCGGCATCGTCTTTGGATTCCTGGGCCCCAATGGTGCCGGGAAGACCACCACCATTCATCTTTTGCTGGGCCTGCTGGAACCAACCCAGGGTCTCGCGAGCGTGCTTGGCTTCGATACCCGCACCCAGTCAAATGCCATTCACGCCCGCTGCGGGGCGCTGCTTGAGTTTGCCGGATTGTATGAACGTATGACTGCCGAGGATAACCTCGACCTTTATGGCCGCATAAACCGCATGTCTGCTCCCGATCGTCGGACCCGCATTAAGGAATTACTCACCCACCTTGATTTATGGGACCGCCGCAAGGAATTGGTCGGCAAGTGGAGCCGGGGCATGAAGCAAAAGCTCGCTGTTGCGCGCAGCCTGATCCACCGCCCTCCGCTGGTATTCCTGGATGAGCCGACTGCCGGGTTTGATCCTCAGGCCGCTGCAGCTTTGCACAAAGACCTGCTCAGCCTGGTCGAGCGCGAAGGGGTGACCGTTTTCCTGAATACTCACAACCTGGTCGAAGTTGAAAAATTGTGCGCCCGGGTGGGCGTGATCCGCCAGGGCAAACTCCTGACGGTTGGCAGCCCGGATGAACTGCGAGGCAGCAAGGACGCCACCCAGGCCGAGATCATGGGCAAGGGCTTTACCGATCAGATATTGGCACAGCTATTGGCGCGGCCGGAGGTTGCAAGTGCTGAACTCCAAAATGGTCATCTTCTGATCGAGTTGCGCCAGGGGAACGAGATTGGCCCCCTGGTCAGTTTGATCGTGGCAGGCGGCGGGCAGGTGGAGGAGATCCGCCGGGGCAAGGCCAGCCTGGAAGAAGTGTTTTTGACCCTCATGGAGGAAGATAAACGATGAGCGACCTTTGGATCATGATCTGGAAAGAAGTGAAGGACGAAGTCCTGCAGGGCGGACGGCAGGCATGGATCCGCCCTTTGTTGATCATTGCCATTATGGGGATTATTCTGCCCTGGGAATTGGGCCTGGGCTGGCTCTGCGTTTAATAACGTGGTAATACTGGTGGTAGTCTATATCTCATTCTTCTTCATCAGCAGCTTTATTGGGGATGCCATTGCCGGAGAGCACGAGCGCCACACTTTGGAAACACTGCTGGCCAGCCGCATCTCGGACCGGGCCATCCTGCTGGGCAAAGTGATTGTGACAGTTGGATATACCTGGCTGCTGGTTCTGGTCAGCCTGATGATCGGTGCGCTGGTGGTGAACGTTACCAAAGGCCCGGGTCCCTGGACTTTCTATGCCCCGTTCAGTTTGCTGATTTATACACTCGTTTTGAGTCTTCTATCCAGTCTCCTGGTGGCGAGTGGCGGCGTACTGGTATCGCTTCATTCCCCTACGGTCAGACAGGCGCAACAAACCCTGGCGATCGCCTCCATTGTGCTTGCAGTGCTGCTGGTGCTTGGGATCCGATCCCTTCCGTCGAATTTGATATCCTCTTTGAACAATAATCAGATTGCGCTCATCATCCTGATCGGAATAGCCATCCTGGATGCGATTCTGCTGGCTGTCGCGCTGGCCAGCTTCAAGCGTTCGCGCTTGATCTTGGGCTGATTATTCCTCCAAAAGCGGGTGAGTCTTTTTTTGTTTCTGATCTCTCATTTCAGGTTTTTTGTTTTTTGTTTTTTACGTTTTACGTTTTCCGTTTTACATCCCTCCCATCCCTCAAATGCCAGTAAAATAGATTTATGCCCAATCCGCATCTGCTCCGACGCCATATTCAGCGCCTGGATCGCAAGCTAACCCGCTGCGAAACCATCAGCCGCCGCTATGCATGGGTCCGCCTGGCGGTCTTCCTGGCCGGCGCAGCCGCCGCCTGGGTCACAGCAGTTTTCTTTAGCGCGACCGCCGGCTGGCTGACGGTTGCGTTCGCAGCCTTGGTCTTCATCGCAATTGAGCTGCAGCACCGCCGCGTGGATGCCTGGGCCACATCCTTCCGCATCTGGCAAGCCATCTACCGGGAAAGCCTGGCGAGGCTGGAATTGGATTGGGAGCATATCCCCAGGCCGTCCGCCTCTGATGAGCCACTTCCCACTGCGCTGGCGCTTGATCTCGATCTGACCGGTCCGCGTTCCCTGCATGCGCTGCTCGACACCACCATCTCCCGCCAGGGCAGCCGCCTTCTTGCCGGTTGGCTCACCACTGGCGCTCCCGACATCCAGGAGATCGCCGCCCGCCAGGCCGTGGTGCGCGAGCTCTCCAGTCTGGCACGCTTCCGCAACCGCCTGGCACTCCTTTTTCACCGGCTCAGCCGGGAGCCGCTCGACAGCGACAAATTGCTCGGCTGGCTGCAATCCCCCTATCCAGAAAAGCGCCTGCGCCGGGTATTAGTGTTGGCTACCATCCTCGTGATAATCAATATCACCCTGTTTGTGCTGTTTGCGTTTGGCGTGCTGCCGCCATTTTGGGTGCTCTCGAGCTTGCTGTACGCGGCCGTCTATTTCACAAGTCAAGCCCTGGTTGGGGAATTCCTATCCGCCGTCATCCGGCTGGATGTCGAACTGGCCCGCTTCCTGCCGCTAATGCGCTACCTGGAAAGTTTTCAGTATGGCGACCGGCCGGCCCTCCGGCAACAGTGTGCCCCGTTTATTGCCGGAGCGGATCGTCCCTCCACCCGCCTGCGCCGGTTGCGGTTCGTCACAGCCCTGGCCGGCTTGCGCATGAACCCATTTCTGGGTCTGCTGCTCAATGTGCTCACTCCGTGGGATTTCTGGGTGGCCTGGCTGGCTTCGCGCCAGCGCACCCGCATGACCGGCTTGCTCCCCGCCTGGCTGGCATCCTTCCATGAATTGGAGGCGCTCATCGCCCTGGGGGAGTTCGCCTTCCTGCACCCCACCTACACCTTTCCGGTTATCACGCCGCTGCCGGAGCCAGCGCAATCTTCCAGCGGGCAGCCGACTAGTCTCTCTCCACCCGTGCCAGTCTTTGCCGCGCGCAGCATGGGACATCCCCTGCTGCCGCCCGGCCGCAAGGTCTGCAACGATCTCCAGATCCAGGCGCTGGGCGAGTTATTGATCATCACCGGCTCGAATATGGCCGGGAAAAGCACCTTCATCCGCACGGTCGGGATCAACCTGTGCCTGGCATATGCTGGCGCGCCAGTCGACGCCGTCGAATTCCAAACGCTGCCCTTCCGGCTGTATACCTGCATCCGCATCAGCGATTCACTCGGCGACGGATTCTCTTATTTCTACGCCGAGGTGAAACGGCTGAAAGGCTTGCTGGAAGCCATCCAGCCTGGCCAATCTGGCCTGCCCCTGCTCTACCTGGTGGATGAGATCTTCCGGGGCACCAACAACCGCGAGCGCCTGATCGGCAGTCGCGCCTACGTAAAGGCCCTGATCGGCGCAGCCGGTGTAGGGTTGATCGCCACCCATGATCTGGACCTGGCCACGCTCGCAGAAAATCACCCGCAGGCCCGCAATGTACACTTCCGTGACGAAGTCGCCGGTGGAAAACTGACCTTCGATTACTTGCTGCGCCCCGGCCCCAGCCCTACCACAAACGCTCTCAAGATCATGCAGATCGAAGGTTTGCCGGTGGAGGACTGATTTCCTTAATTCCCATTGATGATATACTTTTCTCAAGAGTATCCATGCCCACGAAAAAACCTCACGATATCGGCGCACTTTCCCCCGAAATGGCCCTGCTCGGCCTGCTCTACCAGGCCCCCAGCTACGGCTACCGGCTACACCGCCAGGTGCTGGCAGATTTGGGGCAGGTCTGGCATCTCAGCCAGAGCCAGGCCTATGCCATTTTGAAGCGTCTCGAAGCGCAGGGGGAAATTTCCATGAAACGATTACCTCAGGAAAAATTGCCGGCCCGCCAGTTGCTGCAAATGACCCCGCTGGGTCGCAAACACTTTCTGGATTGGCTGGATACCCCCAGCGGCGGCAGCAGCCGCGCCATCCGGCTCGAGTTTGTCACCCGGCTGTATTTCCTGCGCATGTATATGCCCGAAAAACTCCCTCAGGCCTTTGACCGGCAAAGGGCCGAGGCCGAGAGCCACCTGCGCCAGTTGGAAAAAACGCTTGCCGAGTTGCCCGATGAGCAGGTCTACAATCGCATGAGCGTCGACTTGCGCATCGAACAGTTGCATGCCGTTTTGAACTGGCTGGTGGAAAGCCAGGAATACTTCCAGCCGGAATAGTACGTCAACCCGGTCGTCTCCCTTTCTTCACTCAAAAGAAATCATGTCTCCCCGGAGTTCGAAGTCTCCAGACTTTGGATTCCGAATTTAAGTGTCAAACCCTGTACTTAAATCTCCACCCTTGATATACTCACTTAGTGAGTATATATGGCTGAAAAAACCTACATCGGCAGCCGCTCGTTGGAATACGCCTTGCTGGGATTTCTTTACGAGCAACCCTGTAATGCCATCAGCCTGCACCAGCAGGTGGTGACCAAGCTCGGATATATGGAAGATCAGCCGCAGCCAGACCTACGTCATCCTGAAAAGATTGATGGAGCAGGGCTATGTAACTTCGAACACTGCGGAGCAGGAAAAATTCTCCCCCGGCGAACTCTTTCAGATCACCAAGGCGGAGCCACGCCGCTTCCGGGAATGGTTGGAAAAGCCTGACGGTAGCAGTGTACACACCATCCGGGTGGAATATACCACGCGGCTGTATTTTTTTGCCGAAAAACTCTTCACAGATATTATCCTGAAAATGCTCGAAGCGCAATCTGGCGAAGTCGATCGGGGGCTGGCCGGCCTAGAAGTAGACCAGGCAGCCATCCCTGATGGGCAAACCTTCAACCGTCTCAGCCTGGATCTGCACATCCGTCAACTCGGTTCCATTCTGGATTGGTTAATCGAATGCCACCAGGCATTTGAAATAAAAGTATAAAGGAGAAAAAAATGAAAAAATTAGCTCTTATCGTGCTCCTGTCGGCAGCCATCCTGCTGGCCGCCTGCGGGCCGGCTGCAACGCCCACGCCCGCCCCAACCGCCGCGGCTACAGCCGTCCCCACCGCCACAATGGCTCCGGCGACCGACACTGCTGTTCCGCCGACTGCAACTGTTGCCCCGCGCACCATCACCGTCTTTGCCGCGGCTTCCCTGACCGGTTCCTTCGGAGAGATCGGCAAGGCTTTCGAGGCCGCTAATCCCGGCGTCACCGTGGCGTTTAATTTCGCCGGAACACAGGCGCTGGCCACCCAGCTCACACAGGGCGCGAAAGCAGACGTTTTTGCATCCGCCAACCACACCTATATGGATAATATGGTCACCGCCAACCTGGTTGCAGCGGGCTACAAGGATTTTGTGACCAATGTACTCGAAGTCATTCTCCCTGCCAATAATCCGGCCAATGTGCAGACTCTGCAGGACCTGGCCAAACCCGGCCTGAAACTCGTCCTGGAAGACAAGTCCGTTCCGGCCGGCGCGTATTCCCTGACTATCCTTGATAACTTGAGCAAGGATCCCACTTATGGCGCGGATTTCAAGACCAAAGTGCTGGCCAACGTGGTTTCAAACGAAACCGATGTAAAACAGGTGGTGGCTAAGGTACAATTGGGCGAGGCCGATGCCGGCATTGTTTATATCACGGATGCCATCGCTGCGCCCACCTTGAAAACCATCGTAATTCCAACGAATTACAATGTGGTTGCCAAGTATCCCATTGCGGCGCTGACCAACGCCCCGCAGCCCGACCTGGCCGCAGCCTTCGTGGCCTACGTTCTTTCGCCGGATGGGCAGGCCATCATGAAGAAATGGGGCTTTACCACCGTTACCCCATAGGAATGGAACTCTCTTGCGTCGTTTTCTTCAACAACTCTCCATAAATAATAATCCAGGCTGGATCTTCATTTTGCCCAGCCTGGGTTTAATTTTGCTGCTGGGACTGCCACTCGTGGCCATGGTCTGGCGCGCCATCGACAAAGATTTCTTCACATTCGCCCTTTCCCCCACATCGATAAAGGCGCTCAAACTAAGCCTGATGACCAGCAGCGCCACCGTCCTGGTTGCAGTGGTCACTGGCACCCCCTTGGCGTATATCCTGGCGCGCTGGAAGTTTCGCAGCCGGACTGCACTCGAGCTGCTGGTCGACCTGCCGGTGGTGTTACCTCCTTCCGTGGCAGGCCTGGCGCTGCTGATCGCCTTCGGGCGCACAGGGGTCTTCGGGGTCTGGTTGAATAGAATTGGGATCACCCTGCCCTTCACCACCGTCGCCGTGGTGATGGCACAGACATTCGTCTCGGCACCGTTATTCGTTGGCTCGGCCCGTCAAGGCTTCGCTACGATCAATGTACAGATCGAAGAAGCTGCCATGATGGAAGGGGCCAACGAATGGCAGATCTTCCGTTATATCATGCTGCCCCTGGCCGGGCGGGCCTTTTTGACCGGGGTGATCCTCACCTGGGCGCGCGCTCTGGGCGAATTTGGAGCCACCATCCTGTTCGCCGGCAACCTGGAAGGAAAAACCCAGACCATGCCGTTGGCCATTTATCTGGGATTCGAAACCAATTTAGGTGTGGCAATTGCATTATCGGTCATGTTGATGGTTGTTTCGCTGGTTTTACTGGCGCTGATGCGCAGGCTCGAGCACCGCAGCGCCGTCGATATACACCCGGAGTGAGTCCTTAAGCCTGGGGAATTTGTAATTCGTGATTTGTAATTCGTTGTTGTTCGTTCAGCGCAGAGATTGTAATGAAGAGTGAAATGGAAAAATGGAATGTTCTGCGTTTTCAGTATGCTTTGCAGGAAAATTTGCAACGAGGGCAATTATGTCTACAAGTGAAGATATGCCGGCAATTCCCATGCAGCCGATCGGGGTGATCCATTCCCCTTTCACAGAAAAATCCCAGGCTCCCATACAATCCTCCCGTTCCCAGGCCATGGGAGTTGTCGAAGTCTTCCCGGAATTTGCAGAGGGCCTGCAGGACCTGGAAGGATTCTCCCATATCATTTTATTGTACGTTTTTCACCAATCCTCGGGCTACAGCCTGCTCGCCAAACCCTTCCTGGATGACCAGTTGCATGGGCTATTTGCCACGCGCTATCCTTATCGCCCCAACCAGATCGGGTTGTCGGTGGTGCAATTGGTTATGCGAAAAGAGAATAATTTAGAAATCCAGGGGGTGGACATGCTGGATGGTACACCGCTGTTGGATATCAAGCCCTATGTGCCGGAATTTGATATCCGCCTCCACACCCGCAACGGCTGGTACAAATCACGCATTTAAAAAGGAATCGTACAAAGAGAGCGTGCGGCTGCGCCACACGCTCTCTTTGTAAGATTCCATCCTAATCTTCGGATCGGAACAATAAAACATCCGTTTTTTTTTGGGCAAGGCGGAGCCGATGGATTAATATTCCAGCCAGGGCTGCGAATGCCAGCTGGCTAATCCACACCAATCATTACGTTGGAAGCTTTGACCACTGCGTATGCTTCTTTGCCTACCTTGATTTCTAGGGAATCCACCGAAGAGAGCGTGATGATGGAAACGATCTGAGTGCCGCCTGACAGCTCGAGCACCACCTCGGCATTGACTGCGCCACGGGTGACCTTGACTACTTTTCCTTTTAGGATGTTACGTGCACTGATCCGCATCTAACAAACCTCCTGAAACAAGTATCGGTTGAATTATACAAGACTATTTTACTCATATTTATAAATTAAACAAGCTTGGTGAGCCATTACTTATTTCTTCCTAATCCGGCTGCCTTTATCTACTGGTAATCTGGCTAACTGCCAGGCGATCATGCCGTTCTTCATGCTCCTGGCAGTATAAACGGCGGCATTCAATGCCTGCACAGCCGGCGCGCTGCGGTGCCCGAATGCGCAGATGCAAACGATCTCCCGGTCGCGCGACACTTCGCTGATCCGGCGCCCCAGTTGTCCGAGCAGGATCAGTTTTGCACCGGCAATATGTCCCATGCGGCATTCCTCCGGCTGGAGTTCATCCAGGATAAAAGGCTGCTGCCTCTGCTCTATTTTTCCGTGCAATCCATGCACGCCGATGGTTTCCACTAGCGCTGAATAAAATGCCGAGGATGTTTATCCAGGGTTCTCGACATTGGTCCGAGGTTATGACAAATTCAATTATTAGGTGAAAGCCTCCCCCAAAAGTGGCATCTCCCTACCTTCGTAGGACGGAATGACATCGACCTACCCCCTATTTGTAAAATATTTCGGAGAACTCCACCCTTGGCGTTCTCCGAAGATCTTCATGGCGTTTGTAAATAAGCCTTTATGCTCGTTGCATTAGCTTATTTCTTCGCTTCCACAGCAGCATTGTTCATGGAAGATTCGATTATCCGCTCGCTGCCGGGCAGTCGCATGGCCTTAACCACCAGGTTTGCGATGGCAGTCACACCAAATCCGGCCCGGTAATAGGAACTAAGGTCGCCCAGTTGCAGGCGGCAGTTCTTGCAGGCTGCCACAACCGCGCGCGCCCGGTTTGCAAATCTGCTCCACTCTCGGTTTACCGGCAAGCATACGCAGGTCAACCACGTCCGGATTGGCCACCAGCCCGGAACCGCCGCAGCACTAGGCGTGCCTGTTACAAAGTTCTTCGGGACGGAGCAGGAACAGCAACAGGTTATTTTCCAGCGCGCCCACGAAGGAGTGCTCGTCCCGATCACACGCGGCCTATGGGAAGGACGCGGCGGGGAAAGATTCGTCGGCCGGGTGGAGCCCTTTGTACTAACGCTGGATGTGGGTGCGGATAGCGGGTTCACCTTGATGGTTCACACCGGTCATGAATTCGTCTTTCGCCTGGCCGGAACCATCGAGTATGAAGTGGAAGAACACAGCGATATTCTCAACCCAGAAGAAAGTCTCCTATTCGCAGCCCACCTGGTGCACCGCTGGCGCAACGCCGGGAAAGTCAGCGCCAATCTCCTGATCGTACTATCCGGTTTCGAGCCCAATGACCAGAGGGTAGTATGGAAAAGTTGCACAAGCCGGCTGGCTGAAGCGATGGCTGGTTTTATCCCGCGGGGATGTTATTGCTATTGGGGGATTCATTTTTAGAAAGGTGGTTGAATTATCACCTTCAGGATCCATTTCATACAGCTCTCCAAGAATATGTATTATATTATATTAACAATTTAGACTTAAAATGTCTAAATAATATCAAGGCATGGATAATTGCCCAACGCCTTTGACCATAAGACCATAGATCTTGCCACATCACATGGCAAATACCATTCTCTTGAGGAAGAAGAAAAAATATATGGAACAACTTCGAACAGAATTTGATATTGCGACATCGGAAGAAACGCTCCAGCAGGTGGCGGAGCGCATTCGGGAACGGAACTTGGAGGTAGTGATCGTAAACAATGCAGAAGAAGCCCGCCAGGCGGTACTGGAAAGGATACCCCAGGGCGCCCAGGTTCACTCCGGCAAGTCGAAAACGCTCCAGGACGCCGGTATTTTGGATGCGATCATGGACCCGAGCCAATATAACGCTTTGCGCCACCAGATGCTAAAAATGGACCGCAAAACCCAGGGGCAGGAAATTCGAAAATTAATTGCAGCCCCCGATTTCATGCTGGGCAGTGTCAATGCAGTCACGGAGTCAGGCATCCTGGTGGCAGCTTCCGCAACTGCCAGCCAGATCGGCCCTTACGCCAATACCGCCGGCAAGCTGATCCTGGTGGTGGGCAGCCAGAAGATCGTGCCCGACCTCGAAACTGCCTTCCGGCGCATCCGGGAGTATGTGCAGCCATGGGAGGAGGCCCAGGTGCGGAAAGCCGCCAATATAAGCACTTTTGTTGGTAAAATACTAATTGTCGAACGGGAATGGGTGAACGGGCGGACAACCGTGATCCTGGTCAGAGAGCCGATCGGTATCTAAATATTTTAAAAATTTCATGAAATCAACCGGAGATAAACATAGCTAAAGGGAAACCTCTTTAGTTTTAAAACCATGTTAAAGAAGAGAGCAGAATACCCGGATGACGGGATGGACCGGCTTATCGCCAGTCTGGTGCATTTATGGAAGGACCCGCAGGATTATCTCCTGATCGCCCTGGCCATCCAGAAACTCGACACCCGCTATGACCTGCACAAGAAATTGATCAGGGAGCCGGGAGTGGCGGAAATTATCGAACAAATGGCCGGCAGGCTGGCGCATTCCTTTGGCAGGGTATCCGACCTAAAGTATAAGCGGATCCTGGATATCGCTTGCGGCTCAAATTCCAGCAAGATGCCTGGAGCAGTTTATGTGAATACACCGTTCGGTGAAATAACCCTGGGCGCCAGGCGGGGCTATACGGCCCTGTTTGAGCCGTGGTTCTGCCGCTTGCTGTTCGAACTACGCGCGATACCAGTCGGTCTCGATTTCGGCGATCTGGATCGTGAAGTCTTCAAGCATTGCCAGATCGATCTTGGCAAGCCCGGCGCCCTGGGATTTTTACCCGATGCGACCTTCGACGCCATCCAGGACAGCCGCCTGTTTGGTTCTCCGGAATTCACCGCACAATTCCCGGACCAGGCCGACCGCCTTAAGGTGGCACGCGAGATCGTGCAACAGGAACGACGCTTATTAAAGCCGGGCGGGATCATTATTCATTCGGATGCCATGGATCTATTCAAATAACGGCTCATTTTGCAATCCAAAGTTGTCTCCTCACCCTAACCCTCTGCCCTATCAGGTACACGTCCCGAAGGGAGAGGAGACCCTTCCATCTGCCGAGGAAGGACAGGGGAAAGTACCGGAATGGGCATGAGGGAGAACCAGTGGCAGCCTACGCGGTCATAAAATCCTTTAATATCTTTGGGAATATTGTATATGTGGGAAGACATGCATCACCCAAAATAACCATAATTTTCAAACCGAATTTCAACAAAGGGTGTTAATATTCAGATCGATCAGGCCGAATGAATATACTATCGCCAACAACCTAAAACCAGGAGGATCCTTATGGCTACATCGGAGAGCATCATTCGTGAATTATTGGATACGGCTGGAATAAAGATCAATGGCAGCCAGCCCTGGGACCTGCAGGTGCACAATGACCGACTGTATGAACGCATCCTGCGTGACAGCTCCCTGGGACTGGGGGAAGCATATATGGAGGGCTGGTGGGACTGCGAATCGATTGACGGATTCATTTGCCGGGTACTCAAGGAACATCTGGATGACAAAGTCAAAAATAACCTCCGGATGGCATTCCAGGTGGTTCGGGCCAAGGTGTTCAACCGCCAATCCTCCGCCAGGGCCTACGAGGTGGGCCAAAAACATTATGACCTGGGCAATGACCTTTACAAAGCCATGCTGGATAAACGGCTCAATTACACCTGCGCCTATTGGAAGAACGCCAGCAACCTGGATGAAGCCCAGGAGGCCAAGCTCGAACTGGTTTGCAAGAAGATCGGCATCCACAGCGGCATGCGCATCCTGGAACTTGGCTGCGGCTGGGGCAGCTTTGCCAAATATGCAGCCGAGAAATACGGCGCATCCATCCTGGGCGTGACAGTCTCCAAAGAACAGGTGGCGCTTGGGATGGAGCTGTGCAAGGGCTTGCCGGTGGAACTGCGCTTGCAGGATTACCGGGAAGTGACCGGCTCTTTCGATGCGGTGATCTCGATCGGGGTGATGGAGCATGTGGGCTATAAGAATTATGGTGAGTATATGCGGGTGGTGGACCGCTGCCTGAAGAAGGATGGGATTGCCTTTGTTCACACCATAGGTGGCAACCAAAGCTATACCACCGGCGAACCCTGGACGGATAAATATATCTTCCCGAACGGGTTGCTGCCTTCCATGGCCCAGTTGAGCAAGGCCATGGAAGAAAAATTCGTCATGGAAGACTGGCAGAATATCGGGCCGAATTACGACCCAACCCTAATGGCCTGGCATGCCAATTTTGAAAAAGCCTGGCCGGAGCTTAAGAAGAATTATGATGACCGGTTTTATCGCATGTGGCGCTATTACCTGCTCTCAAGCGCAGGTGCCTTCCGGGCGCGCAATCAGCAGCTCTGGCAGATGGTATTCACCCGTACGGGAACGCCGCAGCCGGATTGCAGATTCTCATAAGCAGTTTGATTCTGCAGGATTAACGAAAAATCCATAACCTCGACCGCCAAGCACCAAGACACAAAGTTTTTCAAGAAAACGCCCAAAAATCTTTGTGACTTATTGCTTGGTTGTTAATTTTCCGCCGAAAACGGAAGAACAGAGATCATTATGATCACAACGGATGTGCTTATTGTGGGCGGAGGGCCAGCAGGGTCGGCTTGCGCGAGAAGGTTGAAGCAGGAGCATGTCAGCAGCATCGTGCTGGATAAGGCCAAATTCCCGCGCTTTAAGCCGTTGCGCAGGCTGGGTGACTCCGCAGGTGCTGCGCTGGGTGGGCGAGGAGGTGAACAATTACCCGCACGGGTTGACCGAATTTACCAGCTTCGATGTTTCACTTAACGGATTCAAATTCAAACTACCAACCCACCAGTATTCGATCCGGCGGTTTGAATTTGACGACTGGCTGCTGCAATTGGCCGAGCCCCAATTTTATATGGATGATGTGCGTGAGATCCGGCAGGAGAACGGGGAATACGTGGTTAACGACGAATTCTCGGCACACTACCTGGTGGGGGCAGGCGGCACGCACTGCCCGGTCTACCAGACCTTTTTCAGCCAGACCAGCCCAAAGAGACAGGGGGCGCTGATCGTGGCACAGGAAGAGGAATTCCAATTTGATTACAAGGATGCCCGCTGCAAGCTGTGGTTCTTTGAGAATAAGCTGCCCGGGTATGCCTGGTATGTTCCCAAAAAGGACGGCTATGTCAATGTGGGCGTGGGTGGTTTTGCCGGGCAACTTAAGCAGCGGGCAGATACACTCAAGCGGCACTGGAACTTATTGGTGAAGCAATTGGAGCAGAACAGTCTGATCACCGACCATGTCTATAAACCGACCGGGCACAGTTATTATCTGCGCCAGAACCTGACGGAGATCCGGAACGGGAACGCCTTTCTGGTAGGGGATGCACTGGGACTGGCAACCCTGGATATGGGCGAGGGGATCGGGCCGGCCATCCGCAGCGGGCAACTGGCGGCGGAGGCGATCATCCAGGGAACGGAATACTCGGTGGCTTCCATCCCACGCTACTCTTTCCCATCGCTGCTGGGATTGAGGAAGTGAAGACGAAATTGTACCCGGGATTAAGGGTGCAAGCGATTTAGCCCAGGTGGAGGAAGGGGGGCATGGAAAAAGCAAAACGGGCATTATGGCTGCTCGAGGGCATCGTAGCAGCTCGAAAGCATGAGTCTAAGAGCATGTTGATCCTCAACAGACAAGCCCTTCGCCATACGAGTTTCAATTGTTCCGACCACATCTTCCCCGGCAGCAAATTTTTCCTCGCCGGCAGAAGTTAATTGTACAGTGATCACACGCCGGTTATGATGGTGGGGCTGCCGCGTGATTAAACCAGCCTGTTCCAGCCCTTGCAGGATCTTGATCATGGTTTGGGGGGTCACAAAACTGGCCCGGGCCAGTTCGGCGTTCGATGAATTTGGCTGCAAATGAAGAGCCCTTAACACGCTAAATTGCGCCATGGTAATTGAGTGCTCCGCTAGTTCTTTGTCCAAACAAAGATGCAAGGCATGCTGCACTTTCTTTAATAAATATCCCATCTCTTGTTCCATATTAAACTCCCAAACTTGACATAATCTCAGGACCCTTATATAATATCAGCGTCCTGATATTAATACACTTTATGATGATATCAAATATCAGTGCAGCCGTCAAATGGCAATATTTTCTTTTTAGAACTCACAACCAACCTTGGTACCACTGCCAGGGATAATAATCCTTATTTCACATTAGGAGGCTACAAATGGATAAAGACAAACAGTATTCCAAAATCCTGGATGGAAAAAGGTCGCTTGCCCCTTATCCCATCGAGCGCGTCCGGCACGTCGATGAAATGACCACATCGATCGTTGGTGAGATTGCACGACTGGATGCCCGAGACCAGGGATTTTCGCAGGCAATGACTGGTCGGCTCGGCCCGGTGACCCAGCGAGAGTTTGGTCGATTTGGGACCAAGTCACCGCTCAACGCTGCAATGATGTTTGATTTCGGCAAAAACTTTGCGCCGCTGCGGGATGGCCCAATATTTCCTGCCAAAGCTCCCATCCCGGACGATCCTGCCGTTATGAGCAGCCATATCAAGGCATTGGGCTATTATCTCAAAGCGCAGGGGGTTGGAATTTGTGAATTACCGCAATGGGCAATTTACTCTCTTGATCAGGAAGGAAAACCAATCGACCTGAAGCACAAATATGCGATCGTTTTGCTATCTGAGTGGGATTATGAGACGATGGCCGGATCGACCGGTCACGATTGGATTTCCAATTGCGAGAGTTTTCTGACCTATAACGCCTCTGCACATATGGCCTGCACCATGGCTGCCTATATCCGGAGGTTAGGTTTTCCTGCGCGGGCGAACTTCCAAAGCGGGCCGATCCCCGCTTACGACATGATCCTCACACCCTTGATTATCCTGGCAGGATTGGGCGAATTAAGCCGGGCGGGCTGGGCTTTAAACCCCTTCCTGGGCGGGCGATTCAAGGCATCCGTGGTCACCACCGATCTACCGCTCCAGCCGGACAAGCCGATCAATATCGGCCTGCAAAATTTTTGCCGTACGTGCAAGAAATGCGCCGAGTCATGCCCATCCAAGGCAATCTCATCGGCAGATGACAAGGTGGAACATAATGGCTATATGTCCTGGCCGTTGGACATGGTCCGGTGTACCAAGTACCGTGTCTGTAACCAGAATGGCGCCGGCTGTGGCATGTGCGTGAAATCCTGTCCCTGGAACAAGCCACAAGGCTGGTTCCACGATCTGACCCGTTGGACCATTCGTACTATCCCGTTCATGGACCCCTGGCTGGTCAAGTTGGATACCTTTTTCGGTTATGGCAGGCAGGATCAGGAATGGAAATGGTGGTTCGATTTCGAATCGGGCGACCACGAAACCCATATGGCTGGCACCAAGGAAGACAATGTCTGGCAGAAATAGCTCCTTTCAACGCCAGAGTGGAAAATGAACAAGCCATGATCCGGGTTGCACAGGCCTGGAGCGCGCCCAGGCAAGCAGGTAAAGAGGAATTTGAAATCCGGTATGGGGAATTTGTTATTCGCGTTTTATTTGCAGGCCATGCTCGAAGTGTGTGGCCTGCAGTTTTTTTACAAGCGATCTTCAAGGGTGGAGTTGCCGGAGGAGAGGCTTTCCGCCACGCGCAGCCCAGCCAGATAGCCGAACGTCATGGCGGGGCCAATGGTGGCGCCGGCGCCGGGGTAGCTGTGGCCCATTACAGAGGCCATGGTATTGCCAGCGGCGTACAACCCATCAATGATCGATCCATCGCTGCGCAGCACGCGCGCCCATTCATCTGTCACCAGGCCGCCCTTGGTGCCGAGGTCGCCCGGCCACATTTTGACGGCATAAAACGGCGGCTTTTGGAGTGGAGCCAGATTTGGATTCGGTTTTACCGTGGGATCGCCATAATAATGATCGTAAGCGCTCTCGCCGCGCTGGAAGTCGAGATCTTTGCCGGAGCGGGCAAATTCGTTGAAGCGTGCGACCGTGCGCGCAAGGTCTACCTCATCAACGCCGATCTGGCGGGCCAGGGCGGCCAGCGTGGTAGCCCGGCAAATATAGCCATTGGCGAAGTAGCGCTTCGGAATGGGCAGGATAGGAAAGAACATGCCAAAGAGATATTTATTCCGGTAGCGCTGGTCGAACAGGAAATATGACGGAATGCTCGGTACGCCTTGACTATGCTGTGCATACATGCTGTGGACTACATCAATATAGGGGGCAGATTCGTTGACAAAGCGCTGCCCGGCGGTATTGACGAGCAACCCACCCGGATAGCCGCGCTCGCCCACATGAAAAAAGGGCGGTTCATCCTGCGCAAACGAAGTTGGACCCCACCAGGCATCCTCCATCAGGTCGAGGGCGGCGCCCAATTTCAAGCCCGCCTGAATGGCGTCACCGGTATCACCCGGATTGGAGACCGTCCAATCCACTGAGGTGGGCTCAGGGAGATATTGTTGGCGCATTGCCAGGTTGTGGGCGAAGCCGCCGGCGGCCAGGATAACCCCTTGTCTGGAACGGATCCGAATGGGCTGGCTGTCTTTGAGGGCAATGGCACCCACTACACGCCCGTCTTCAACAACCAGATCCTGAAGGCCCGTATCAAGCCACAAGGGGATAGCGGACTGCTGCAGTGCAAACCGCAAGCGCCCGCTCAGAGCCTGCCCCATGGTGAGAGTGTGCGCGCCCGTAATGAGGTCGCGCAGCCAGCGCAGCCCCGCTTTCAGCGCGGTGATTTTTCCCGCCCAGGTGGAAGTGAGCATGCCGATTTTTTGATAGTCGGAGGCGGTAAAAGCCAGGCCACCGGGCGCTTCGGCCATGGGTTTGCGTAAATGGGCCAGCTCGCTCCCCAACTTTTTTCCATTGAACGGGACGGGTTCCAGGCTGCGGCTGGCGGCCACCCCGCCAGGTCGTTCGGGATAATAATCAGCGTAACCGGGCATACGCTGGAACTGCACGCAGGTATGATCGCGCAGCCAGGTGAGCATGCGCGGGGCATAGGTGAGATAGGCGTCCTGCATTTTTTGCGGGGCGCGCTGCCCGACTGTATTCTGCATGTACAGGCGGCCATTTTCAAATGAATCGGGTACGCCCGCCTGTTCAAGCAGATAGCTGTTGGGGATCCAGAGGCCACCGCCGGAGCGCGCCGTGGAACCGCCAAAGAATTCGGTCTTTTCGATGACGAGCACCTGCAAACCGTGGCTTTTTGCGACCAGCGCCGCGGTCATGCCGCCGGCGCCGGAACCGACCACCAGCAGATCAACTTCTTCATTCCAAAGAATATTCAATCTATTTCCTCAGAGAGTTTTTTGAAACTCATTTTGTACCGTTGATGAACAAAGAATGCCCATCTAAACAAAACTATTAACCATGACGGGCACGATGGACACAACGGGTCATGAGCCTCATTCATTAATTACTGGCAGACTGCCTGTTATTGGGATCGATGAGGGCGGGGATAACGGCATTCGTGTTGTTGGCATCGATATGATTCATAATAAACAGAAAGGAAATTTAGGATTTGTCATAAGGATGAATCGAAAATATTATAGCGCGCTTCCCCCTTGCCAGGCCCTGATAAGAATTTGACAGTGTGAGATCGGTGATTACTGAAAAGCGGGAAAATGATGAATTGGATGAAAATACGAGGTTCTCAACTTATGAGATAAAAGAATTGCTATTCGATAAGAACTGCTGTGGCCTCTATTTCAACCAATAATTCCGGACTGATCAGGGATTTCACTTCAACCATGGTTGAGACGGGGCAAATACCCTTGAAGAAAACACCGTGCGCCATGCCGATCATCTCCCAATCAGCGATGTTGGTTACAAACATTCTTGTTCGTACCACATCTTTCAGCGTCGCTCCGGCAGAGGTTAAAGCCTTTTCAATTTTGGATAAGATAAACTCGGTCTGTTTGCCAGGATCGTTAACTCCAACAACCTGGCCATTTTCGTCTATCGCAGTTGTTCCGGCCACTTCGATGATATTGCCGATCCTTACCGCGCGCGAATAACCGACAATATCTTCCCATTTGGTATGTGACGAAATATTAAGCCGCTTATTCTTAATAGGGTTCATAAATCCAATCTAATCCTTTTTATCTCCATTCACACCTGCACTTGCGGCAGGCGCAAGTGGCTGTTTGAATTTTTACTTATTGAACAGTCACTGAAGGAAGAAAATCTTTTTCCAGAGTCCGAAGTCCCCCTTAAAGGGACGATGGGAAGACTTCGGAGTCCGACCGGCAGTGTGGAATAACCTTACTCACCAATCTGCAGGATGATCCGCCCTCTTCCATGCCCGGTCTGGGACAGTTCATGGGCCTGGCGGACTTCTTCCAGCTTGTAGACCTTTCCAACCACCGCTTTAAGCTGCCCGCTTTTGAACAGGGCGGTGATTTGCTTGAGATTGGAAGCCGGTGCCCGTCCGGCACTCATTGCACGTATACCTTCTACCTTCCCCAGGTCGGGCGGCAGCCGGCCGGCTACGGACACCAGGATTCCATCCCGCCGGAGAACTTTAATGGCCCGCTCGGGAGTATCTCCGCCCAGGGTGTCAATGACCGCGTCCAGGCCATGCAGGACCGTCTCGAACCGGGTGGAGCTATAGTCGATCAGCTCTTCCGCCCCCAATGTGCGTAGCAGATCGAGGTTGCTCGTGGAAGCGGTCGCGATTGCGTGCGCCCCTTTCCATCGAACCAATTGAAGAGCGTACACCCCAACTCCGCCAGCCGCTCCCTGGATCAGCACACGTTGGCCGGCCTGCACCTTGGCCGCATCGATTACAGCTCCCCAGGCTGTCAGGGCTCCCACCGGGATGGTGGCAGCCTGCTCGAAGGTAAGATTCTCCGGCTTGGGTTGAAGATCCTGCGCCGCGGCCAGGGCATATTCCGCATAAGCAGCCGAGATGACCCCAAACACGGCCTGTCCGGGCTTGAATTCGGTTACGCCAGTCCCAATTTCGCTTACAATCCCCGAGCCTTCCAGGCCCGGGATCCAGGGAAAGGATAAAGGCATGAATTGCCGATAAGCTCCGCCCCGCATCTTCCAGTCGGCCGGGTTGACTCCGGCAGCCCTGAGCTGGACCAGGACCTGGCCTTCTCCTGGTTGAGGAATGGGAACTTCCACGATCTCCAGGGCCTCCGGTCCGCCATAATCCTGGATCTGAACCGCTTTCATTGATTTCTGCGCCATAATAAATATCTCCTTTTGGAAAAGCCTTCTTCTGAAGGTTCGAAAGAGCAATCGTCATTCACCACAGACACTTGCACCTGCTGCAAGTGCAGGTGTGGACACGGATAATAATTGGATGGCTATCTTTTTTTCGTATTCCAACCTTTAACCACCCGCTTCTCGGGAGGTTTAAAGCCGAAGGTGAGACCCAGTACCAGGCCATATTTTCGCAGCCTCTCCTGGGCCTCCTGCACGTCACGCTGGCCTTTGGCAGCCTCCAGGATGGCGTGGGCCAGCCCCTGTAAGGCGTGCACAGCTCCCGGGGTTCCCAGGTCATTTTCCATTGACTCGCTGAATTCATTTCCATATACAGCCGGGTTTAATGGATCGTCTCGCCCGCTTTCCACCTGCACCGCCTGGCTGAGACTGTCTGCCAGCGCCTGGGAATTTTTCAAATCTTTTTCATCATAAGACCAGGCCTGACGATAATGATGAGAGCCCAGGTACAGGCGCAGCGCATCGGAAGAAAAGCTTTTCATCAACTCGTCGACCATCACCAGGTTCCCGAGCGATTTGCTCATTTTCTCGCCCTGGTAGCCTACCATGGCGGTATGCATCCAGGTACGAACATACGGATGGTGGTCCAGGAACGGGGTTGACTGGGCGATCTCGCACTCGTGGTGGGGGAAACAAAGATCCAGCCCACCGCCATGAATGTCGATTGTTTTTCCCAGGTATTTAGTTGCCATGGTCGAGCATTCGATGTGCCAGCCCGGCCGGCCGGGTCCCCAGGAGCTTACCCAGGCTGGTTCGCCGGGCGCCTGGGCCTGCCATAAAACGAAATCCAAAGGATCGCGTTTGTTCGGATCATCCGGGTGGTTGCCGCGTTCATTGGCGACCGACAGCATCTGGCTGTGCGGGAGGTGGCTGAGCTGTCCGAAACCTGGATCGCGGTTGACTTCATAATACACGCTGCCGCTCTTCTCATAGGCAACACCCACGCGAATTAATTCTTCGACGGAATGAATAATTTCCGGAATGACATCCGTTGCATGTGGAAAATAATCGGGCGGACGGACATTGAGCGCGACCATGTCATCGATATAGTGATTGGTCCAGCGGTTGCCCAGCTCGCGCCAGTCTTCCCCGGTTTTTTTGGCCCGCTTCAAAATATCGTCGTCAATGTCGGTCACATTTTGAGCATAAAACACATGGATGCCTTTCAGCTCCAAGTAACGGATGAGCACATCATAAGTGGTATAGGTAAATGCATGCCCGAGGTGAGTGGTGTCGTAAGGGGTAATGCCGCAAACATACAAAGTTGCTTCATGATCCGGCACAGTAAATTCTTCAATTGTTTGAGTTTTGGAGTTGTAAAGTTTCATTGTTCTTTCCTTTCATCCAGCCAATTCTGGTTATGATCAGGATGCTTAAGAAGAAATGCTTAAACCTTAAGGCAATCTTATCATCAAAAAAATAATTTCCTTACCAATTCGGCCGTCCAACAACAACGTGAGCGTTAAACGGTGTAACTGGAGAAATGAGGATGGCTAGAATGTGGGAGAAGGAACTGGAACAAACGGTATGGTTGGCGCAGGTGTCGGTTTTCCCTCCAGCAGGGCATTGGTAATGTCAAGAATGGATTGAACGGTTGGCTTTTGGTCATACCCCTGACTAAAACCATTGTTATCCGGATCGTTTTGGCTCAGGCTAAAGCCAGGTGCATCCATGCCGGGATAATCGGCTGGTCCCGCAAACCAACATATATTAAGCAAGTCTCTAAATGCATGCAACATATCACTGGTACCGATTAAAACCATCGGGTAATACATTTGGGGCGCTTCATTAATCCATTCACCTTGTTCAGAGTCGAAGGGGGTTGCGCTCCTGTCAATCCATAGTGCCATCTTGCGGGAAGCAGCCTTCTTGAAATCAGCAAATGTATGCACTACGACAATTTCAGGGTGCACCTGTAAATCTTGCGAAGAAAGTTCGCCCTGCCCGCGCACGAGATAAACAGCTTTTGGGGGAGGGGCATTCATCCCGGCTGCCTGGAAATTGCAGCCTGTGATGGATAAAATGAGGAAAATTACGGCAAATTTCCTCATGAGAGGGTACCTCCCATTATTGGCTTGATAAGCGCTTTTTTCTTGAACGTGCAGTAACTCTGGTGAATAAGGGTGGATGTGAATAGTTACAAAATGAGATTTATGATTATATCTCCGAAGAAGGAGCCTATGGATGAAAAAACCTGGGGGGTGTGTTGATCTGATTGACAATATTGCTATGCGCATATCGCGGGGTTGCCACCGCCATTCCAACCAGCCTCCCCACTGCGAATGCCACCGTCACGCCCGCCAACACCCAACCACACCGCTGCCGAGCATCACCCCAGCCCGACCATTACGCCGCTTAATCCGGTCGATGGATAGGGGCCAAGCAATTTTCCGGCGATTGTCGACCCTTTCAAGGGGCTTCTGTAACGCTGCCCGATGCTGATCAAGGTTTCGAACCTGCCTTGTAATTTACGCCCGCAGATTATCAAATTTTCCAGGGCTGGCTTCATTGCACCAGCGAAAGTATATTGGCAGATCGGAGGACGGCGGGCGGTGAAAAGTCCACTTTCTGCACTCTACCCTCATGGGCATGCGGCCCAAGACGATAGGGCAACTCTTACGAAATCAGCTCGTAGCTCAACCAGACATTCCCATTCGCAAAACTGCGCGTCTGGTTCAGCTTCAGCGGCAGCTTGGCCTTGATGCCTGCGAACATGCTCCGGCCTTTGCCCAGGACCATGGGAACCACGATGAACTGGTATTCATCGATCAAAGCCTGGTCCGTCAATTGTGCAACAATGCTGCCGCTACCAAAGATCACCATTCCCTGGCTGTCTTCTTTCTTCATCCTGCGGATTTCGCCAGGCAGATCGTCCTTCACCAGGCGGGTGTTGACCCAGGCTGCTTTCTCCATCGTTCTCGAGAAAACCACTTTCCGGGCGGCATTCATCCGTTCGGCCACCACCGGATTGCTCTGGGCCGCGATCGGAGTGGGCCAGAAGCTGGCCATCATGTCGTAGGTCACCCTGCCGAAAACCATGGTACCGCCGCTGCCGCTGGCGTTGCCGTTTACAAAGGCCTCCCATTCCGCATCCGGTGTGGGGTTATTTGCAAAACCCATGTCACCGTTCAGGTCCACAAAATACCCATCCAGCGAGATACTGTTGAAAACCATTAATTTTCCCATGTACCAACTCTCCCATGGCTATGGTTTCTGTCGCAGCCCAATCACGTTTCCGTCTGCGTCTTTTACCGAAGCCACCTGTAAGCCACCGCCCACATCTCTCAGCTTTTCCAGCTCCTGTGCGCCCGCCTCCAGCAGGGTGTTCAGAATGAGATTGATATCGTCAACGTCATAGTAGACCAGCGGGCCGGCCGGCTCATTTTTATTGCCAGCCGGGACCAATCCAATTTCCTGATCTCCGAGCCTGAATCCGGTGTAATACCCCGATTCTGCATAGGGCCCCACGCCCAGCAGGTCTTTATAAAATGTCGTGCCTTTCGCCATATCTTTTACCGAATAAACCACCAGCCTGATACCGTTATTCATACGTCACTCCTTTTCTTAGTGAGGCCAGTTTATAACTTTCCATTTTCTCGGTCAAGGATGAAGGACTGCCCCTTTTTTCTCATTTCGATAACATTCGGTAACTTGTGCAGCAAGCTTTGCTGGTCGATAACACAACTCGGCCAAGTCCCTTCTTTGCGCCTGGGCAGCTTCAGCGCCGCCTTCAGCCCGCTTTCGCGCAGCACCCTTTAGGGCAGGGAGCTTGGTATTCTGAGCCGGGAGCTTTCGCGTAGCATCCCGGAAAGGCAGCCTCTGGCAGATATGGCAATAAGTTGCCGAATGATTTATGATAATATTTCCAAAGAAGGAGCCTATTCATGAAAAAGACCGGGTATGGAATAATCTTACTGGCACTATTGCTATGCGCATGTGGCGGTGCGACAACTACCATTCCAACCAGCACCCCTACTGCCCGTGCCACCGCCACAGCCGCCAGCACCGCAGCGCCAACTCCGCTGCCGACCATCCCCCTCACTCCCACCATCACGCCGCTGTATCCGCCGGAAGGCTATGGGCCGGCAAATTTTCCGGCGAATGTGGATCCTTTGACCGGCCTGCCGGTCAGCGACCCGGCGCTGCTGCAACGCCGCCCGATGCTGATCAAGGTCTCGAACCTGCCGCGCAACGTGCGCCCACAGTGGGGACTTTCCCTGGCAGATCTCATATTCGAATACTATACCGAGGAAGGCTCGAACTCGCTTCGCGGCCATTTTTTACAGCCAGGATGCCAGCATGGTTGGCCCGATCCGCTCGGGGCGTTTTATCGATGGAGACCTGGTGCAGGGCTACAAGGCGGTCTTTGCCTTTGGTTCGGCCTATGAAGCCGAGATGAACCGGTTTAACACATCCGATTTCGCAGCCCGGATGGTGGTGGAAGGACCGGGCAAGCCGTTGACGCGTTACGATCCGAATGGCTATGACTACCTGATGGTCAATACAGCTGACCTGAGCGCGTATGCCACCAGGCAGGGCTATAACGGGGTACAGAACCTGGATAACATGTCATTCAAGCTAGATGTGCCGGCGGGAGGCCAGCCCGCCACGCAGCTATTTGTGCATTATTCCGGCGCGATTTACAACCGTTGGGATTACGATGCGGCCAGCGGGAAATACCTGCGCTATTCCGAAACGGCCACAGTCAACAATGTGGGCCAGAGCGAACAGTATGCACCGTTAGCCGACCGCCTGACCAAACAACCGATCGCCTTCGACAATGTGGTGGTGTTATACGTGATCCACGATCTGTACGGCCCGGGCATCTACGATATCCTGTTGAGCGGCGCGGGGCAGGCGGTGGCCTTCCGGGATGGACAGGCGTACATGGTGCAGTGGAAGCGCAACGACGCGGATGTGGTCTCGCTGGTCAACCCGGATGGTAGCCCGTTCCCATTCAAGCCCGGCAATACCTGGTTCGAGGTGATCGGGCTGCAGTCGACGGCGGCGCAGGCGGGGCCGAGCTGGAGGTTTACGCATGTTATGCCGTGAAGAAAAAGATTCGCCACGAATTACACCAAGGAACACGAAGAAGAACAAAAAAACGATAAAAATAATAAATCCGTTGAATGAGGAGATGTCAGACAATGAACAAACCCGTTATTATCATCACCGGCGCATCCAGCGGGATCGGAGCGGCAACGGCAAGCAGGCTGGCGCGAGAGCAGGTGTGCCTGACGCTGGCGGCCCGACGGGAAGGCCGGCTACAGGCGCTGGCCAAAGAGATCGAAGGCCTGGGGAGCGAGGCGCTGATCGTGCCAACGGATGTGACCAGGCGGGCGGATATAGACGGCATGCTGCAAACCACGCTTGCGCGCTGGGGGCGGGTGGATGTGCTTTTGAATAACGCGGGAATTTCCTTCGACGAGCCGCTGGTGGAACTGGATCCGGAAAAAATGCGGGCCGAAGTGGCAGTCAACCTGGTGGCGGTGATCGAATGCGCCCAGGCGGTGCTGCCATCGATGCTGCGCCAGAGGTGCGGGCATATCATCAACGTGGCCTCCATCGAAGGACTGATCGCCACACCCGGCAGTAGCGTCTACTGCGCGACCAAGTTCGGGGTCTTCGGGTTTTCGGACGCACTGCGCCGGCAACTGCGCGGCAGCGGGGTGCAGGTCTCGGCAGTCTGCCCGGGCTACACTCCCTCCGAGATCACACCGCGGCTGAAGGCGATCGTGGATGGCAGCCCGCAGGCGGTGCGCCACCCGGGACTGATGCCAACGACCTACGTGGCGGATCAGATCGCAAAGCTGGTCAAGCAGCCACGCCGCATGCTGGTATTGCCGCGCAGCTGGAGCGTGCTGGTTACGGTGGCTTTTCTGTTCCCTGGACTGGCAGACAGGCTGGTCGGGAGCTTCAAGGCGAAGAGGAGCGAGAGTAGTTGAAAGGCTCTCAACCCAATGATCGATACCATCCTTTTTGACTTTGTGGGCGTGCTACTCTTTCCAAAAGAGAATATTGCGGCGAACCGTATTGTCGATGAAATTGACCGGCAGGTGGGGCAAGTCACCAACGATATCGCTTTCAAGGAGAAGATCTTACGCGAATATCATCTCCAGGCAAACGAATTTGAGCATGTTTTACAATGCATTGTTGATAAATACGACCCGTATCTGCCCCTGTGGGAAATTCTGCCGGAATTAAGGAAGAACTATAAACTTGGAATTATTAATAACGGCACTTACCTCACCTACCCGCTCTTCGAAATGAGATATTCCATCAGTAACCGGTTTGATATTTTTCTTTCTTCAGCAAAAGAAGGCATCTGCAAGCCAGAGCGGGAAATCTACCTGCTAGCCTGCCAGGCATTGGGCAGCAGCCCCGGAAACTGCCTTTTTATGGATGACAGCAAAGAAAATATTATGGGCGCCCGGCGAATTGGAATGCAGGCATTGCAGTGGGTTGACAAAGAAAGTGGATTTCAAGAGTTCAACTCCCGCATTAACCCTTTGGGCAGCACCAAAATGGGGTAAGGCGGGTTTCCCCAACAAAATCGGGAACAGTCATGAAGAGGTGTTTCGAAACCACGAAATAATAGGAATAATGCCCAGGGCTTTCACAAAGTATCTTTACCAATCATTTCCTCCGCAGCGCGATCAAAGAATAGCGAAATTGAGGGGCGAGGCTACGCTTCGCCTCCCAATTTTGCTTTCTACTCCCCGCCGCCTGCCCTTTTCGTTTTACAGGGTGGGGCGGTGTCGGTCGTGGGGGCCCCTGCGGTTTTCCGACTGAGTGAAAACCCTCGAACCATACCTGCAAAGCAATCAAAATTGTGCAGCCTGATTGTATAATAAGATAAGTTTGCGTTCTTCCCACGCCATGTGCATTCGGAGGAAAAGTATGTCTGACCAGGAATTGATGAATTACTTCAAGTTCGATGAAGCCGACCGGTTAGCAAACCAGGCGGGCCAGATCAGCTCGAAGCAAAAAGTGCGTTTTATCGCGGAAGACCGCTATAACAAAAAATGGGGTAGGATCGGGGGGATATCCATGCTGGTGATCGCCGCCCTCGGCCTGGCTCTTACGTTATATACGTGGATCAAATCTTCGGATAACGTATCCACGATCATGGTGGACCTGATCGCCGGCGGCATCTGGGTATTAGTATGGGGAATTATCGGTGGTATCGTGCTGGCGCGACTATCTTCCAGGCCAGAATTTAAAGTTGCCAGGGTGCAGGGCCATGCCAGGATCGTGGATGTGCAATCATCCTATGCAAATAACAGGATCGGAATCCACCAGGAACTGCATATCGGTGGGAAGAGGTTCGTGGCCACCAGGGTCCTGGCAGGCCGCATGCCGGAAGGCGATTATATTGTGTATTATTTTGATCGCCCGGCCAGGAATCCATCCGGCATTACGTATCCCACAGCTTCAGAAGATATCCTTTCGGTTGAATTGTTGAAGAAAGCCGATGCAGCACCCTCAATGGAACCCCTTTCGGGTCACGAAGCGCAGGATGCAGAAATAATAAGATGTATCAAGGAAGGCGACGAAGCAGGAGCAATCCGCCGGCATCGCAGCATCTACAATTCCAGCTTTGAGGAAGCCAAGAAATCCGTGGAAATAGTCAAATCCAGCCTGGGAAATTAATATATCCTGCCATATCTATCATTGGGTTGGCGCAGTGGCGGAAAGTCCGAACGCTTAAAGTCGTTACCACACTTGCGCAGAAGCTGGAAATTTGAGAGAATCCTAAGTAAGGAGACTTTGGGGACTGTAATATCAAGGGGCTCAGGGCGAGGTTAGGTAGAAATCAGGAAGTTGGATATGCCGTCAAAAAGCCAGATCGACCGCTAATTTGGTTTTGTTACGCCGTTTTATAAAGGGAAAGATTTGGTGCACAATTTTCAACATATTACGAGAATCAATAACCGCCTTACCCCTTTGTCTGATGGCATACCGGAGCCGATTCGACACGATAAGCTGTTCTTCCTGGTTTGTTTTCATGGACTTGGGAAGATATTAGCAAGAAATGCAGATTTTGACTTTACAGCACGAGATTTCCTGAAAAGTCTTGGTTGGACAAAGGAAAATATTGAAAAAGCATTCCAAAGCCTGTGCCAGCATCTCTCCAATCCACGATCCATTGAAGAAAAGGTTGTGCAAGATGCAAATTACGTAAAGACTCTGGGAGTATTTTGGATCGCTAAAGCATTCACTACCGGCGGTGCAAAAGGACAGTCGCTCGAAGAAACAATCAATTTTTTTGAAAACCAATTTCATGATAAAGTAGTGTTCCAAACTCCGGCCGGGAAGCTTTGGAAGAGGAAGAAGAAAACTTATACCAAAGAATTTCTAAAGAGATTGAAAGCTGAGTTGTAAAGCTGGCAAGTCTTGGCATCCTGCCAAGACTTGCCAGCTTTTTTTTACCACTGATATTCAATCGACCGTACGCTGTAACATTAGGCCAGACCGGAGAAGAAGTCGGTGCGGATGTTGGAAGGGTGGACGTGCATCTGCTGGAGGGTTTCCTTGAAGGAATCGACCATGCTCTTGGGGCCGGAAATAAAAAAGATGCAGCGACGGTAATCGGGCAGCTTGCTTTTGATCAACTGGGGGGTGATACGCCCGGTGACACCGGTCCAGGAGGCAGGCAGGTTCTTGGGATCGGTGACGGTGTAAATGGTCTGGATGCCCAATTCGTGGTGTGCCCGATCGAAGACATCTTTATAGAGGATATCGTCAACGGTCTTATTGGCATAAAAGAGGGTAATCGGGCGAGGCCGGTGCGTGTCGAGCAAATACTTGATCATGCTGCGGAAGGGGGTTACGCCCACCCCACCGGCAATGAAGACACATTTCTGATAGGGGTTATCGGGCAGGGTGAAATCCCCGGACAACTGGCTGGCAACAATTTCATCGCCGACAGTCATTTTCAGCATGGCTTGTTTATAGCTGCTCGATTCAGGATAGAACTTTACGCCCAGGCGCAGGGTCTTTTCGGTCGGGGCGGAAGCCAGGGTAAAGTAACGGCGGTTGCCGCGCGCATCCGGGCTGGCGTGTCCAAGCGTCCATTCCATGTATTGGCCGGGTGCAAACGCAAAGTTCCTGCCATGGGAAAAAACGAAATCGTAAATATCCGGCGCAATGCGGATGCGCTCTTTGAGTTTGAGCACCAACCTGCGTTTTGGGCTGACGATATAGGAATAGAGGTTGCCCATTAAAATGGCCAGTTCGGGTGTGATATAGAAACCGCCAAAATGGATCTGTGGGGAGAAGAGAATACCGACCAAAATCCCATAAATCACCCTGGTGGTATGGGTGGGCGGCGTGGTGAGCGGTTCGGTCAGGATCAGGAAGGCGAAGAAAAATAATGGCGAAAGGAAAATGATCTTTTGCATATCCGAGATCAAATTGCCCCCGCCAAACAGGCTCAAGAGCAGGCTGGTGGCCAGGGTGGCAATCAAAAAGCTAAGAACCAGGTCCAGGCGGCCAAGCTTGCGAACCAACAGGATACCGCCAACCAGCACAAATGGCAGCATGGCAGCATTGCCAACCCACCAGCTGGCGGATTGATTGATGGTAAAGTAGGCCAGGGCCACCGCGAACGCAATGGGGTTAAAGATGTGTTTGCGGTTGATGGCCAGGATATATTTGGAAGACATGGCCAGGACGGCGGCCCAGAACAGGAACCAGAGGTCGCCAAACGATTTGATGGGGGTAATAATCAACGCCAGGATGAGGGCGGAAATGTAAACCGACTCCACATTGGCGGCCACCTTGAACGTGCGGGCAAAGACCCAGTTCACCAGCCAGCAAACGGCCAGAAGAAAACTGATCGAAAATAGCAAAGCGAAAACATCGTACTTCAAAGCGCCGGTGATGGAAAGGACCACCGCCGCGCTGAGTAAAAATATCAAATAATAGAGCACCAACCGGTACATGGTGACCCGGTTGAGCCAGTTGTCGATGGTCTTAATCATGACTTACATACCTCTCAAACCCGCTGGTATAGGCTGCCATCCCGTTCGGATCGATCATATAGGCTTCGAAACCCGGCAGATTTTCCATGAAAAGGAGGCCGGCAGGCCCCATAGCAAAAGCAGCCGTGGCAAAGCGGTCGGCCTCATACACGTCGGGGCCGATCACGGTCAGGCTGACAATCCCGCTGATTGGCTGGTCGGTGTTGGTGGGATTATAAATATGCCTCCCGCGGACATAAGTGCCGGATGTGGCGATACCGCAATCCCGTAGCGAGAGCACTTTTACGATCTCCATAGTATTGAAGGGATTCTGGATCCCGACGCGCCAATCCTGGCCTTCGGCATTTTTCCCGGATATTTGAATGTCGCCGCCGGCATCGACATAATAGTTGGTAAAGCCGGCCTGGCGCAAGAGTTCGGCAGCTGTAAAGATGGCCCAGCCTTTGACAATCCCGGAAGGATCGTACATGCCCTTGCGATCGATGTTGAAAAAGCCATCCGTTTCCAGTCGGGTCTGCTCGGCCAGCGCGAAAATGGCTTGCATATCCTCGCTGGATTGATCAAGCGTGATCTCCTGCCGGTTGAGCAGGGAAATTTCGCTATCGGGCTTATAGGTGCTGAATTTTCGGTCGATGTATTCGAAATAGGCGAAGACGGAATCCAGGTCTTGTGCAGTCACAGCGGAGTCAACCACTTCGATGGTAACCGGCATACCCATGATGATGCGAGTCTGTTTCATAGTAATCCGTTACTGAGCAGAAGTAAGGGCGGCCTGGAGGGAATTCGCAAAGGCTTCACTGGTTAGAGTGGCCCCGGAGATGATATTAATGTTGGCGCTCTGGGCCTGGATGGCTTCCTGCGTCAGCCAGGGCATGGCCTGGGCATTGATCTCCTGGGAGGTGCGGCGATCATGGGGATAATCCAGGAACGTCACATTGGTAATTTTTCCGTTCTGGATGACCACCTGTACCTGCACATTGCCATAATAGGCATTCGCAACGGGTCCGGTAAATGTACCGTTTTTATAGCTGCTTGCCTGGGGCGGCAACGTAGCGGTCGGAGCGGGAGGATTGGTGGCAGTATTGGAAGCCGTATTGGCAGCCGTATTGGTAGTACTGGGATCTGTGGCGGTATTGACTGCACCTGTGCCAGTGGGCGAAGTTACCGGGCTGGCGGCGGCTACATTGGTGCCTTTCTCGTGCAAGAAATAGGCGATAAATGTAATCACCACGAAGGCGGATAAAAAGAATTTCTTCACCTGGCGGATAAAATTCAATTCCTGGGTGGGTTGTCTGCGGGCCATAACAATCTCCTTGACTAATAAGATATTTCAGATAAATATACGTTACGAAGATGAACAAAAGATGAAACCGGGTAATATAGAATCTACTGGGGAAGCATGAGAAAAGGTAGAATTTATGAAGGTAGAATATCAATAACGAGGTCAAAAATGCTGGCATTCATAGCCGGCAGGTTAACCGATTGTCCCCGGAGGAATTTATGGAAATGATCCTGGTAAGCGCCTGCCTGCTGGGCGAAGCAGTACGCTATAACGGCGGTGACAAACGCTGCGACGATCCGATCTTGCAAGGCTGGGTGCGGGAAGGGCGGGTGGTATCCGTGTGCCCGGAAGTACTGGGCGGACTGCCTGTGCCACGGGCGCCGGCTGAGATCGAGCAAGGAGCGGGCGGAATGGAAGTATTGAAGGGTGCGGCCAGGGTGATGGATCCGAGCAGAGGGGATGTGACGGCACAATTCCGGCAGGGCGCCGAACAGGCACTCCAATTGGCGCATTCAAGGCGCATCCGGATGGCCGTGTTGAAGGAAGGCAGTCCTTCGTGCGGGACGGCCTATACCTATAACGGCAGCTTCAGTGGAACAAGGGTGGCGCTGCCCGGAGTGACAGCTGCCCGGTTGCAGGAGGCGGGGGTGCGGGTTTTCAGCGAGACGCAGTTGGAGAAAGCGGAAGAATGGCTGAGACGGCTGGAGGCGGAGGCGGCGGGATGAGCAGAGGTAAAAAACTATCACTACAATCCCACGAAAGAGCACCTCAGGACAGGCGGTCACAAAGGAACACCAAGGTTTTTAATCATGGAGAAACGGATCTTAAGACTTTAATGGCAACGATGCAGCCGGTACTGCTGGAGGGGCGATATGTATTTTGTTCGGTTGGCCAGGCAGCCTATGAAGGGTTGGAAATCAAGCCATTGGGGACATTCCAAGAGCAGGAAGGAATAACCATCATTATTACGGAAGAACAAGCCAGGGAGGTTGGGCTGGCGTACAATTCAACCTGGGCATGCATCACACTACGAGTGCATTCCTCCCTGTCGGCGGTGGGGTTCCTGGCTGCGCTGACCGGCCGGCTGGCGCAGGCGGGCATCAGCGTCAACGCGATATCGGCGTTTTACCATGACCATCTGTTTGTGCTTTGGGAGAGCCGGGAAACAGCCATGAAGATCCTTGAGGAGCAGGCAGTCTGAAGGCAGTCCCTAAAGAAAGAAGCTAAACACAAAGGGTACAAAGGACACGATGGGGAAATAATAAAAAGATATATACCAGTATCAGTAGGGGATTGTTTTTAGCAGAAATAAAATGTAGTATGGGGGTAATATTCGTCCGGATTTGGAAGGAGACCTGATGTCCATGAGAAGATTTTTAACAGCTGCGGGATTGACCCTGCTCATGATATTATCCGCCTGCAATCTGCCAGGGGGAACAGGCAGCGGCACCAGCGGTACGAACCAGGCAACGACTGTGCCTGTCAGCACGCAAGTGGCGCAGATGGTGGCTGGCACGGAAACGGCCCAGGCGGAGCTGGCCATCCAGGCAACCGCCAGTCTGGCGGCCCTTTCGACCAACACGCCACAATTCACTTTCACACCATCTATCACCCCCACATTGACATTTACCTTCACTCCAACGGTCCCCATGGTGAGCGTCTCGGTAGCTACCAACTGCCGGAGCGGCCCAGGCAATCAGTATTCCATTCTGGGCGTGCTGGCTACGGGACAGAGCGCCCAGGTGGTGGGGCAAAACACCCAGATTGGCTATTGGATCATCCAGCTACCATCAGCAGCCGGAACATGCTGGCTGTGGAACCAGTATGCCACGGCGACGGGGAATACCAGTGGACTGCCATTGGTCAGCCCACCACCAACTCCGACCCCAACCGGGTCTTTCAAGCTTGCTTATTCTTCCTATCAAACCTGCTCAAGCGGGTACGGGATCAAATTCCAGATCAGTAACGACGGTGGCATCGCCTGGGAATCCAACCAGGTTACCGCGACCGATGCGAATGCCAGCGCGACCGAGACAGCCAGCTATGATACCTTCCCCAATTACAAGAGCAGCGACTGCAGTCTGATATCTTCGGTTATGAAGCTGGACCCGGGTCAATCCGGTACCACCTCCGTATTTGGTTTCCCGGGACTGCCGACCGGGCATCACTTTACGGCGACCATCAAGGTCTGCTCACAGGACGGGCTGATGGGGATCTGCATGGAGAAAACGATCAGCTTTGTACCATAAATATAACTACTAACCGATCCTAAGATTCAGGAGGAGTTCGCTAATCATCGGGTTTTTAAATGAATGGGCGGCCTTTCGGCCGCCCAATTGATTCACGGGCTGAGATGAAAATGTGCATCGTGAAGCACGCAGAGGGCGCAGAGTTGTATTGATTTACCAGCAAATTATACAGCCATGGATGGCGCCTTAAGCGGAGTGATAAAGGGGGTTGTTTTTAGTGGCGGGATTATGTATTATTATATTAGTGAAATTTCGTTTGCCAAGGGAAGGAGAGCTCATGAACTGGAATAAGGTTTTATCGATCGCGGCGGTGATCACGCTCATTTTTTCGTCTGCATGCAGCCTGCTGGCGGGGTCAGGCGGAGGGCAGCCAACGGCAGTACCATTGGACACACAAGTGGCCCAGATAGTTGCTGGAACCCTGGCGGCCCAGACAGTTATTGCCGTTAACTCGGCATCCGGCCTGAATGCCATGGCGACCACTACACCCCAATTCACATTCACGCCTTCGCAGCCAGCCGCGCTAACAGATACCTTGACACCGACGGTCCCAATGGTGAGCGTCTCAGTAAATACCAATTGCCGCAGCGGCCCGGGTGTTCCGTATTCAATTCTGGGAGTACTGGTTGTGGGGCAGAGCGCCCAGGTGGTGGGGCAAAATACCCTGAACGGATTCTGGATCGTCAACCTGAATCCACAACATGTTACCTGCTGGCTGTGGAACCAGTATGCCACGGTAACAGGGAATACCACCTCGCTGCCATTGGTCAACCCGCCAGCCAGCCCAACGCCGGCGGGCTCCTTCACGGTGGCTTATTCTTCCACGCAGACGTGCAGCGGCGGAACGTATGGAATCAAATTCCAGATCAGCAATGACGGCCACCTGAGCTGGGAATCCGAACAGGTCAAAGCAACCGATGCCACGGCCGGTGTAACCGAGACGGTGGCTTATGATACCTTCCCCAATTACTTCAGCGGCAACTGCAGTCTGATAAACTCGATCCAGAAGCTGGACCCGGGAGAATCCGGGACCACCTCCGTGTTTGGTTTTCCGCTCAACCCGGCGGGACACAACTTTACCGTGATCATTGAGCTTTGTTCCCAAAACGGGTTGGGAGGAACCTGTCTGGAAAAAAAGCTCAGCTTAAAGCTGTAAAGTAGCGATGGTGAGGAATAATTATGATAACTTGCCCGTATTGTGGCACCAGTCACCCGACATTTCAACCCAACTGCTCGAACTGCGGGGCGCCCCTGCCAGCAGCAGATGCTCATACCAGTTCATCCGCAGCAGATGAAATCCTGCCGACACCGCCGTTGGCGCCGCGCCCCATATCGGATGGTTATGTCTGGCGGCTGTTAACCCGGGATGGCGGGGCAATCGCGGCATTTGTGGCAGCGATAGTGGGATTTGTTTTCAGCCTGGTGGGTACCGGGCTGACGCTGGCGGTAATTACGGCATTCATTGGCATCCCATTCCTTATTCTCGGGATAATTTTCTTGTTTGCCGCAGCAGCCCTGATCCTGTGGCGATACCGGTCCGCACAAAAGCTTGTGACGGTGCTGCGGGACGGTCAGGCGACACGCGGACAGGTTGTCAGCCTGGGACAAAACTATAACGTTCGGATCAATGGACGCAATCCTTGGGTGATCCAGTATCAATTCCAGATAGGCGAACAGGAACAGGCGGGCCAGGTAAGCATATTGAACCAGCCGGGCGAACAATACCAGGCCGGGAAAACGGTCTGGGTGCTGTACCTGCCGGAGGCCCCGAGATGGAACTCGATTTATCCCCATCCTTGAAGTGAAGGTAGCACCACATCTAACGGTGATGGCTTTCCTCCCTGTCCCCACCCCCCTTTAACCTTCAGGCATAGTTCACGATCCCTCTGGAAAGGGAGCTGGGTTCCATTCGGGAGACAATAGCTTGAAGGATGATTTGGGGGATTTTGTACCGATGGTTTTGCCATGATAAGAAACTTTGCAGGATGTCAGGGGAAAGATTTTACCAAACCTTAACAATAATTTGGAGTATGTTTGTATATAATATCTGTGTTGAACCTAGCCATCCGCGCAGAGGCGCAGAAGGTATTGATCTTTTCACACGGAGGAATTGCCATGCCTTTATTTCGTATTTTTAATAATGAGCCGGATGTGCGGTCTTTTACGACCGGACAGGTAATTTTCAATGAAGGACAACCCAGCGAGGGCCTGATGTTCGCCGTGCTGGAAGGCGAAGTGGAGCTGGTCAGAGGCGGGCGCGTGCTGGCGACCAACCCGGTGGGGGGAGTATTCGGGGAAATGGGGCTGCTCGACCATGCGCCGCGCAGCGCATCTGCCACCGCCAAGACGGATTGCCGCGTGGCGGCCATCACCGAGCAACGGTTCACCAAACTGGTGTCGCAGAATCCACTTTTTGCATTGGATATGATGCGCCTGCTGTCTGAACGTCTTCGGCACGACCTGGAAAGCTGAAACAGCCAGAGAAAATAGTTCGCATCCTGAAGGATGGAAATTACCTTCCGAAGCCTCAGTGGCTTCGGAAGTTTTAGAATCAATGAGATAACCTATTACACTTCACATAGTGGTACTGGGGGCAGGGTTCGGAGGGCTTGAACTCAGCACTCGCTGATCGACCGGCCGGGAAAGGAGCTCGATCTGACCCTGATCGACCCGAATGAGGCATTTTTCTTCGGCTATTCGAAGCTGGATGTGATGTTTGGGTGCAAAAAAACCGCAGAAGTGCTTCTCGCTTACCGTACTATCGTGAAGACAGGCGTGCAGTTCCGCCAGGAGAGCATCACCGCAATCGACCCGAAAACAGGCCGCGTGGCCACTAACCGCGGAATTTACGAGGCGGATATGCTGGTGGTGGCGCTGGGGGCGGATTACGATCTGGCGGCTACCCCGGGCTGGAGGAAGGCGGCAACGAATTCTATTCATTCGAAGGCACCGAACGCGTGCCAGAAGCGCTGCCCGGCTTCACAAAGGGTCACGCAATCGTGGGGGTGACCTCGGAACCATTCAAGTGCCCGCCCGCGCCGAGCAAAGCCGCGCTGTTATTGGATGAATAGTTAACCAAGAAAGGCGTGCAGGCGGACTGCCAAATCAGCCTGGTATGCCGGTTAACATGCCGATCCCGCCCTCGTCCGATTCCTCCCAGGCATTGCTGCGGGCCTTTGCCGAACGGGGCATCCGCTTCATCCCCAACCGGCGCGTGCATTCGCTCGATCCGGAGCGGCGGGTTGCCATCCTGGAGATGCGACCGAGCTTTTCTACGATAGTTCCTGGGAATTCGAAAGCATCGCGTGCCGGATGTCTTGGCGTCCAGCGGCATGACCGAGGATGGTTGGATCCCGTGGGCCAAAAGACGCTGCAGAAACGCTTCCCGGGTATATATGCTACCGGGGATGTGACCAGCGTGGGCACGTCCAAGGCGGGTGTTATCGCCGAGGGGGCCGCATGAGTGGTGGCGGAAGCTCTGATTGCGGAAACCCACGGCGGGACACGACCCGAACCATACGCCGGGGCAGGCTCCTGCTATGTGGAGTTTTGCGGGGAGCGGGCTGGGCGCGTGGATTTGAACATCCTTTCGGGGCCGACCCCCACTGGCAAGTAGGTTGAAGCCTCGCAGTTGCTGGTTGGGGAATAGCAGGAGTTTGGGTCGATCCGGCAAAGGCGCTGGGTTGGGCTGTGCGCAGGAAAATAGTACGTTGATTGTGCGATTCACTCAAGTTGAGGTATAAGCCGTCGTTAATAAATTCGTAATATTTCGGGGATATAATATAAATACGGTAAAAATTACCATTTATTATTTAGGTTACAGGAGGTTGCCATGACAGACTATATTAAACCACCAGACGAGGAATTGCGGAAACGCCTGACCCCGGCGCAGTATGAGGTGACCCAGCGCGAAGGCACCGAGCCGCCCTTCAACAATGCCTATTGGAATAACAAGAAGAACGGGATCTACGTGGATGTGGTATCGGGTGAGCCGTTGTTCAGTTCGCTCGATAAATATGATTCAGGCACAGGCTGGCCGAGTTTCACCCGCCCGCTTGAACCGGATAATGTCCAGACCCACAGCGACCACAAACTTTTCATGACCCGTACGGAAGTACGCTCCAAGCATGCCGGTACACACCTCGGACATGTCTTCGACGATGGTCCGGCGCCAACCGGCTTGCGCTACTGCATGAATTCTGCGGCGCTGCGCTTCGTAGCAGTGGATGATCTGGAAAAGGAAGGGTTTGGGAAGTATGCAGCGTTATTTCAGGGGAAAGGAGATAAGGGATAAGTGGGCAGATGAATCAGAGGCACCAAAGGTACCTGGGCTGTCTGAGGAATTTAAAGAACCAGATGTACCAAAAGAAAGCAACCATCCCCTGTCTGAACCGGCAGGGGATGGTTGTTTTAATTGCAGGCAGGAGAATTTTATGCAAGCGGTCAATCGGGTTGTTCCATCCGCAAAACGAGTGCATCTTGGGCAGGGATGGTCAATTCAAGGGTATCGGTCTGCCACGACAGGGGCTCTTCACCAGACTCCGTCAGGCGGGCCAGCCGGATTCCCGATGCAACCCGCAACCTGGCTTGCACCGCCGGTCCCCCATTCAGCAAGATCCACAGGGCGCCATCGGGCAGGTCCAGCTTGCGCAAGCGCAGATTTGGGCCGGGATTGAGCAGTGTAAGGGATTGCTCCGGCAGAGGCAGCAGAGGCAATAAACTTGAAAACGCCTGAGGATCGGGATGGCGCAGGTAATGCTGGAAGAAGACCGTCCCCAGGCGGATGGCCTGGCCCAGACCAACCCGGGCAGAAGTAACTGCCGGGCGCGGATCGGGCTCGTCGAACGAGGCCAGGCAGCGGGTGCCGTTTTCGGGCTCCAAGATCAGTTTAAGCCACCAAACCGGCAGGGTCAGTTCCCCGAGGGAGGAGGTGGTTTTATTTTCAGGTACGGCCTGGATATCGGAAACCGAGGCGTGGAATAACGTATTGAGCGGGTTTTGCGCAACCTTGCGCACCCAACCATTCGGATCCTTGTAACCACACAGGCCATCGGCCAAAAGACTGCCACCGTCCTTCACATAGGTTTGCAGGGCCGCCAGTGATGCGTCTTCCAGGGAAGTACAACCGGGCAGGATCAAGAGCGAGTAACCCTGCGCCAGGCCAGCCTGCAAATCGGTTTCATCCAGGATATCCACGCTGAGGCCAGCATCAGTGCAAGCCATCCACGCACCCGCCAGCGCGTCAGCACCCCCCTGCACATTGCGGGGGTTTTCGGGATCCAGACCCTGGCCTTCCAGGCTGGTCAGCTTCCAGGTGGCCTCGCTAAATAACAGGGCAACCGAAGCGCTCGCCGGCTGGCTGAGCGAGAAAGTGGATTGGTGCTGATCTAGCAAGGCAGCGATCCTGGATACTTCCACCATGCGGCGGGAAGGGCGGCCCTGCTGGTCTACCAAACTCCACTCGCCGGCCTCGAATCCGCTTGTACGCGCATTGAAGCACCAAAAAATAACAGCTTTCGCGCCCGCCGCGAGCAATTCCCAGGCCCACGAACGCAGATCTTCACCCGAGGGTCCCAAATAATTATTGCCAGAGAAAATATTGGTGCCCCCCTGCAGTTCAGACACCCAGAAATAACGCCGGGGTGCGCGGGTGGCCCCGCGCATCAGGTCGGCAAACAAAGCCACGGATTGGTACAGGCGGTTGTCCAGAAAACGGGTGGAGTGCCAGGATGGATGGGCCGAGCAGCCTATAAAATCCACCAGCCGGCCTTCCGCCCAGATGGACTGGCCGCGCGGATACATATCGTGCAACAACGCATGCGGGTTGACATGGATTGGATGCGTATCACCACTGCCCCGAATAACCGTCTGGATGATAGATAAGACTTCCAACAGGCGGCTGCTTACAAAATCCATCCAGTCCAGGCGCTCGGTATAGCCGAGGAAGCCGCCCTCCGCGCCGGACCCGGGGAAGGCGACCTGATCAAACGAGTCCAATTGACGGAAGGAGCACCGGTTGAGGGCGGAAATATCGCCAGCATACCTGTGCTCCACAAATTTGCGGAAACGTTTCAGAGTAGCTTCATCCTGCGCAAGGAACAACTGCGGCTCATTCGCCAAGATCCACGAATGCAAGGCAGGCTGGTTGGAATAGCGTTCACAAGCGCGACGCAGGTAATCACTGGCGCGCTCCCAGTAGAGCGGATCATCCAGCGGACCGATATCCTGCGGGCCGGCGGAAATCCGCATCCAACCGGGCGGATTGAGCGCAGTGAAGGTGACGATGACACCCAGCCCACTGGCAGCCGCGGCATCGAAAACGGCGTCATATTGCGACCAATCCCATTGGCCCTGGCGCGGTTCCACATGCGTCCACTGAAGGAAAATGCGGACGAGCTTCAAGCCGGCCTGGGCCATCGACAGGATGCCAGCCCGCACTTGTTCCGGGGTATCTTCGGTATTGACGTAATAAGCGCTCCCGAGCAGCACCGCCGGATCCAAATTGGTCATAAATCACCTCGTTTATAGAATTGACATTATCTGTAATAATCCACAGATGGTGCAGATTACGCAGATTTAATAAATTTCGAACCAGGTCGAAGGAGAACCTTCGCGAGGTTGAGCAGGAAAACTTGCAAAATATTATACCGTGTTGGAGGGTGGGCCCAACGGAGTGCCACGGGGCCGCCAAGGTTGATTTAAAGATGGATATACTCTATACTATGCTTGAAGGTTGCCAGCATTTTCCTGCCAGGCAGGGACATAGACCCGAATGGGCATGACCTGATCCAACCGGAAAGCATGTTGCCGAGGTGCTCTTCAGAGCTTTGAATTTATGACCAAAAAATCATCGACCATTACCATCCGGGATGTTGCCAAATATGCTGGAGTATCCGTTGCCACCGTCAGCCGGTATATGAACCATACCGGCCAGGTATCCCAGGAAGTGGGCGAACGGATCTCACAGGTCATGCTGGACCTGAACTATACCCCCCACGCAGTAGCGCGCCAGCTGGCCACCAAACGAACGCATGCGGTGGGTCTTTTGATCACCACTGTCATGAATGACTTTTTCTCACCGCTGGTCAACGGGATCTTTTCCGTGACCACCGGGGATAATTACAACCTGCTGGTAGCCGTTTCGAAACCCGAAATGCGGGATCAATCCGTGGCCTCACCGGTCGGCCCGCACAACACGGATGGGGCGCTGATCTTTGCCAACAGCCTGACGGAAGAACAATTAACAGAACTGTGCAAGGCCGGCTTCCCGATGGTGCTGCTCTATCGCAATCCGCCAGTCAACCTCAAGATCCCATCGGTCGCGGTAGAAAATAAGCTCTCCAGCCAAAAGCTGGTCAGTCACCTGATCGAGGTGCATGGCAGGAAACGGATCATGTACTTCAGAGGCCCGGAAGACCAGGAAGATTCGCAATGGCGGGAAAAGGGCTACCGGGCGGCGCTGGCGGCGCATGGCTTGCCGATCGACGAGAGCCTGATCGTGCCAGGGGAGTTCGAACACCAGGCAGCCTACCAGGCACTGCGCGCGCATTTGACCCAGGGCCCGAGGGATTTTGATGCCATATTCACGGGCAACGATGACTCTGCGGTAGGAATTTTGACCGCCCTGGAAGAAGCCGGGCTGCGCGTGCCGGAGGATGTGGCAGTGGTGGGATTCGACGATTTCCGGCTGGCGCCTTTCCTGAACCCCCCGCTCACCACTGTGCGGGCTCCCACTGAGCAAGTTGGGCAAATCGCAGCCGGGCAATTATCGAAAATATTCCAGGGACTGCCGATCGAGCAGAAGGTGCTTCTGCCGACCGAGATGATCCTGCGTCGTTCGTGCGGATGCGATTACCAGACCCCCAGTGCCATGGAGTATCAGAAGGAACTGGTACGCTTACCGTAAAGCCTCCACAAGCCTACCCACAGCATTGAGAGATAGTCCCGGTAAATATACACTTGACATTCAGTAATAATCCAACAATATTGCAGATTATGCGGATAAAAACAAAAAAATAACGTAATTTGTGCATCCTGTTAATAAAATCCTGGAAGCACCTTATTACTGTTAAAGCCTGGTATCCATCCGAAAAAAAAGCCATCGTGAATTTTCGGATGGATTGATAGGGGAACACATTTTCGTGCGGATTTTTATAAGGAGCCGATGAACACTTTCCCTGAATTCGACAAGTACGACGGTTTGGGTCTGGGTGAACTGGTGCGAACCAGGCAGGTCAGCCCCAGCGAACTGGTGGAAGAGGCCATTCGCCGCATCGAGGCATATAACCCCAAGATCAATGCCGTCATCCATAAAATGTATGAGCAGGCACGCAAAGCTGCTCAAGGCGAAGTGCCAGACGGTCCATTCAAGGGCGTGCCTTTTCTCCAAAAAGACATGCATGCCACGGTGGCAGGCGTACCCACATGCTGCGGCACGCGCATGTTGAAGGATATTCCTCAGCCACACGATAGTGAAATGGTCCGGCGGTACCGGGCTGCGGGGGTGATCATGCTGGGAAAAACGAACGTACCCGAATTCAGCATTCTGCCCTATACCGAGCCGGAAGTTTTTGGTCCTACCAACAACCCTTGGGATCTGACCCGCACGGTGGGCGGTTCCAGCGGAGGTTCGGCAGCGTCGGTGGCAGCGCGGCTGGTGCCCCTGGCAGGCGGAGCAGACGGAGGCGGTTCCATCCGCATCCCGTCTTCGTGCTGTGGTGTGTTCGGATTAAAGCCGACACGCGGCCGCACTCCCACCGGGCCGGATGTAGGAGATATCTGGCGGGGTTTTGCACAGGAACATGTACTGACCCGCTCGGTGCGTGACAGCGCGGCCATGCTGGATGCGATCGCCGGCCCGGATGTCGGCGCGCCATACTGGGCGAGCGCGCCCGAGCGGCCTTACCTGCAGGAGGTAACCACCGAGCCCGGGCACTTGCGAATCGCCTTCACTGCAAAGCCTTTCCTGGGCCATGAAGTCCACCCGGATTGCCTGAAGGGATTGGAAGAGACGGTACACTTGCTGGAGCAGCTGGGGCACGAAGTGGTGGAAGCCGCACCAGAGATCGACCGGGAAGCCTTTGCGATCGCATTTATCACCATGCTGGCGGCTGAGACGCGCGCGGAGATCGATTGGGCCGCTAAAATGGCCGGGCGCAAGACCCGTTATGGTGATTTCGAAGCAGGTACCGCCGCGCTGGCTCTGTTGGGGCAGGCCTTCCCCGCCGGAGAATATGCCCGAGCACTGAATTACCTTTTCACGGCGGGTCGAGGGATCGGCTGCTTCTTCGAAGATTATGATGTTTTACTCACTCCGACGCTGGCGCAGCCACCCTTCCTGACGGGTGCACTGCAACCCTCCAGCTCGGAGAGGTTAATGATCAGGGCGGTAGGCGGGCTCAACGCAGCCTGGCTGCTCAATGCGCTGGGCGTGATCAAGCCATTGGCCGCCAAGACCTTCGATTTCATGCCATGCACGGCCGTCTTCAACGTGACCGGGCAGCCTGCCATGTCGGTGCCGCTGTGTTGGAATGAAGCCGGGCTGCCGATAGGGATGCAGTTTGTAGGGCGATTTGGCGATGAGAGCACTCTGTTCCGCCTGGCCGGACAACTGGAGCGTGCCAAGCCCTGGGCGGAGCGGGTCCCGACGGCATATTTGTAGAATTCTTGAATATTCACCATGATCCTTCGTGATGATAACGCGGAAGAAGAACGCATTTTGAGAGTGTGTGGCTTTGCTGCACACTCTTAAAATGCGACTTCCTTCTGAATTTATGGAGCATAGGCATGGAGTACGACAAAGATAAAGTTGATGAAATGATCCTGGCGCTGCTGTATCTGACCAGCTCACACGATCAATATGCAACCCGGGCGTGGAAAGGCCTGGATGTGAACATTCTTGATAGGCTACACGCAAAGGGCTATGTCGGTGATCCGAGGGGGAAAGGGCCTACCATCGATCTGACCGACGCGGGCGCAGCACTTTCCAAAGAGTTGTTCATAAAACATTTTGGCGTTCAAGGATAACATGGAAGAAATCGATATCAGCCATTTAAGGTCAGCCATCACGCTGGCCTGGCGGGCGCGCCAGCACGGCAACCATCCCTTTGGAGCAGTACTGGTGGATGAGCATAACCGGGTGGTGCTGGGAGCCGAAAATACGGTTAATACCGGGCGGGACGTTACCGGGCATGCCGAAACCAATCTCGTGCGGCTGGCTGCGGGTCAATTTTCGCCTGAAGAATTGAAGCGCTTCAGCCTCTACACCAGCACGGAACCGTGCGCTATGTGCGCCGGAGCGATCCATTGGAGCCAGATCGGGCGGGTCGTTTACGCCTTAAGCGAAACAGGCCTGTATGACATGGTCGGGCCATCGCCGGAGCATCTGTTGCTGCCCTGCCGGGAAGTCTTTGCCCACAGCAAGCGCCCGATCGATGTACTCGGCCCGGCGGCTGAACTGGAAGCGGAAGCCCGGGCGGTGCATGAGGGATTCTGGAAGCCAGAATAACCAGGAAGAACAGGCTTGACAACTTGCAAGAAGAGCAGAGTAGTTAGAAGTATAAATGCTATAATTTATGGTTGAATGAATTAGAGTTTTCGGAGCTGCTAAGTGAATAATTCAAAAGAAACCGCTGGATATTTCCACAGCGGTCTGGCATATAACCGGTTCGGGAATGGAGCCCGGCCCCTGGTGATCTTTCAAGGTCTGGAATTTGAAAACAAGCCGCTGACCGGGCTGATGCTGCCACTTTTTTCGGTTGTTTACACGTTCCTGTTCAAAGACAAAGACTACACGACCTATATAGTGAATCGAAAACCGGGGCTGCCGGCCGGCTACAGCATGCAAAACATGTCGGACGATTATGCAACGATGATCAAAGAGGAGTTTGGGCAGCCGGTGGATGTGATCGGGGTTTCGACCGGAGGTGCCATAGCCCAGCACTTCGCCGCCGACCATCCCGATCTTCTTCGGAAATTGATCATCCATTCGAGCGCTTACACCCTGAGCGAGGCGGGCATGAGCGGGGAAATCCAGATCGGGGAACTGGCGCGCCAGCAGCAATGGAGAACAGCCTACGCTTCCTTAGTGGGTCCAATGATCCCCCCAAATGGCATTCTGAAGTATTTAGCCAAACCATTCGTCTGGCTGGTACAACTGCTGGGCGAATCGCTATTCGGTGCTCCAAAAGACCCGACCGATTTGATTGTGACCATAGAAGCAGAATTCTTGCATAACTTTAGAGAGCGCCTGGGGCAGATCAGCGCGCCGACGCTGGTGGTGGCAGGCGATAAGGATCCTTTTTACACGGTGGATCTATTCCGCGAGACCGCTGAGGGCATCCCGAATGCCAAACTTATCCTTTACAAGGGGATGGGGCATCCTGCCTTAGGAAAACAATTCGACCGGGATGTGCTGGCGTTTTTGAAAGATGGGATGATCAGAGACGACTAAAGAGCAAGAAACCAGCAGTAATCGCGGACCAAGCTCTCCGGGATGGAAACGCGCCGGTCTTCCGGGTCAATCTCAAGTGCAAAGGAATGCCATGCTCAGCAACCCTGTCATCGAAACCTTACTCAACCGAAAATCTGTCCGCAGATACACGGATCAAAAGCCCAGCGACGAGGTAATCGCAACGGTGGTGCGGGCCGGGCAGCAGGCACCGTTCGCTTCACAGTTATGCAGCCTGCTGCTTACCCGCAAGAAAGCACCCTTCCGGGCGCCCTTGTGGTTCACAATCTGCGTGGATATGCACCGGATGGAATTGATCATGGCAAAACGCGGCTGGAGCGTGGTTGCCAACGATCTAAACATGTTGCTGTTTGGGATCCAGGACGCTGGGTTAATGGCAGAGAACATGGTGATTGCAGCAGAGAGTCTCGGCATGGGCAGTTGTTTCCTGGGGGAAACGCCAATGCGGGCAGCACGGATCCAGAAACAATACAGCCTGCCCAAACGGGTTTTCCCGCTGGTAGAACTGGTGATGGGTTACCCGGCGGAGGAGTTCCCGCCCCGGCCGCGCTATCCGCTCGAATTCACCCTGTTCGAGGATAAATACCCTGAAATGACGGATGAAATGATCGAGCAGGCCATGCACATAATGGATGAAGGCTACCTGGCACAAGGCTATTACCGCAAACAAAAAGCCAAAATCCGATTGGAGAACGATAAAGAAGAAACATTCAGCTATGATGATTACTCGTGGACAGAACATATCAGCCGCAAGTGGGGCCAGTGGCTGAGCGATCCAAAGGAGCTGCTGGACCAGATGGAAAAGTGTGGGTTTGTGATTAAAACAATTAAACCGGAAAGGAATACTGGTCTCTGATTAGGGAACTTCCTGCCAGCAGTGACCGCTCCTGAAATAAAATAGCATCATGAAGAACCCCTGGACTTCGCAAGTAAATATTGGCATCGTTGACCGAAGCAATTGGCGCGAATCCAGGCACATTCCGTTCTTGAATACCTTTTGAAGAACAGGTTATGATCGGCGCATGGGCCGTTCTGGTCACGGCTTAGCAGGATGAGATTCTTTTTCATGCGGTTGGGGGAGATCCATCCGAATAAATAGCCGCAAACGTTCGTTAATGAAATGAATGTTTACAATTCAAAAAAGGAATAAAAATGAATTCAGTCAATGAGTTATCATCGATGGAAACGGTGCGAACATTCTTTAAAGTCGGGACCTGATCAGAAACACTGTTGAGAGTTCTCAACGCGGCATATGATCAACCAATGGAATTGGAGCAGCGCGCGGCCGCACCGCTGGCGGGTGGATTAATGCGCGGCTACCAGTGTGGAATGATCTGGGGCGCGGCGCTGGCGGGAGGGGCACAGGCATATCAAATCGTCGGCAAGGGTCCGCAAGCGGAAGCTGGAGCAATTATTACGGCCCAAAGGATTGTGGAATCATTCCGCGCTCAGAACAAAGCCATAGACTGTAGTGAAATAACCGGGATCGATATATCTGCACCAAAGCCGCAGGCAATCCTATGGTTTCTGGCAAAAACGGCCGCTAAGGGAACCTGCTTTGGCATGGCCGCAAGATATGCCAAAGTAGCCTTCAGAGAGATAAATGCCACTTCTTCCGAAATTCATATCGAAGCACTGCCGGCTCCGGCAAGCTGTTCAGCCATGCTGGCGCAAAGGATGGGCGCATCCGACTTGCATACGGTCATGGCAGCGGGATTGGCGGGCGGCATCGGTTTGAGCGGAGGTGCGTGTGGTGCCCTGGGAGCTGCAATGTGGATCATTGGAATGAACAGCCTCAAGGAAGGGGTTGACAAAATTAGTCTGGTTCCCCCTGCTGCGCTGGATACAATTGAAAGATTTGCCCAATGCACCAATAATGAATTCGAATGCTCCAAAATAGTCGGGCGGCAGTTCGAGAGCGTGAGTGAGCATGCCAGTTATTTACGCGCAGGCGGCTGCTCGAAAATTATCGAGGTATTGGCTGCCACATGACCTACTCAGCCGTTTCTGTCGGAATTTGCCACTAATATCATTCTGCAAGGGAGAATAGATGGATACCATAAATAAATCATCCCGGGTTTTAGGAATTGCATTTCTCCTGCAGTTCGTAACTTCCATATTCAGTGGAACAGTCCTGCGCCAGGCGTGGTTGGTGCCTGGGGACATCGGTGCAACCATGCTGAATATAGCGAACAAACCGTGGCTGATGGAAGCAAACATTCTGGTGGATATGCTGACCGCGCTGGGCATTATCTTTTTGGGTGTCGTCCTTTTTGTAAAACTGAGAGAACAAAATGAAATACTCGCCATGACGGCGCTGGGATTTTATATTCTGGAAGCGGCGCTGCTGGCAGTCAGCAGGATAGCGGCTTTCGCATTGATAGGGATCAGCCAGGCCTATGTAGTGGCAGCAGCCCCGGCTAATTTGTTGACGATGGGAAACCTGGCATTCCAATCGATGGATTTTGTTGGGTCGACGCTGCACATGCTAGTTTTTTGCTTGGGCGGAATCATGTTCTATTCCCTACTCGTTAAATCACGAGTCGTTCCGGTTGCTCTTTCGCTCTGGGGTCTCATTGCGACTTTCCCCATGCTGTTTGGAACCTTGACACAGATATTTGGCCATTCCATTCCGTTTATTTTTTACGTCCCCTATGTCCCCTTTGAATTGGTTATATCAGTATGGATTTTAGTCAAAGGATTCCAGGACGGCTCAGAAACGAAAATGGGGTTGGAGCCCAGCCCTAATTAAACACATCGTGCGAAGAGTAAAGTTAAAAACAAAATATAAAAAGCAAATACAAAAATAATCATTGAAAAAGGAAGAAGGCCCAAATGAAAGCAATCGTGTACACAGAATACGGATCAGCAGATGTCGTACAGCTAAAAGAGATTGAAAAACCTGCACCTAAAGATAATGAGGTGCTGGTAAAAGTGATGGCAGCCTCCGTAAATGCCTATGACTGGCATTTTTTAAGCGCAGATATCTTCCTGATTCGCTTTGGCGGTGGTTTTTTCAAGCCCAAAAACACGCGCTTGGGCGCGGATATGGCCGGGCGTGTGGAAGCGGTTGGTAAAAACGTTCAACAGTTTAAGCCGGGCAACGAGGTATACGGGGATATCGGCGCCTGGGGGAATGGGGCTTTTGCCGAATTTGTAAGCGTGCCTGAAAAGGCCTTCGCGCTGAAACCAGGCAACCTTTCGTTCGAGCAAGCCGCAGCGGTACCCATGGCAGGACTGACTGCCCTGCAGGGGCTGCGCGACGCCGGGCAGATCCAGGCCGGGCAAAAGGTGTTGATCAACGGCGCATCGGGAGGCGTGGGAACCTTCGCAGTGCAGATCGCCAAATATTACGGGGCGGAGGTCACTGCCGTGTGCAGCACGGAAAAAATGGAAATGGTGCGCTCGCTGGGAGCCGATCATATTATCGACTATACCAAAGAGGATTTCACTAAAAGTGGGCAGAAGTATGACCTGATCCTGGCTGTTAACGGATACCATCCGATTTCAGCCTACAAGCGCGCTCTGGCTCCCAGGGGGATTTATATGATGGCCGGTGGTTCCGTGACACAAATCTTCCAGGGTATACTTTTGGGGAAACAAATGTCAGAAAACAATGGCCGGAAATTGGGTGCGGTCACGGCGAAAATAAACCAGAACGACCTGGGAATATTGAGAGAGCTTCTGGAAGCCGGCAAAATAACGCCGGTCATCGACCGGTGCTACCCGTTAAGTGAAACCAGGGAAGCATTGCGGTATCTTGGCGAAGGACATGCGCGTGGGAAAATAGTCATCACGATGGAAGAACAAGCCAAGCAGGACTTATAGCACCTCACCAAACCTGCTCTCGCGACGGGGGATGGGGCGCCCCCACCGATGGCTGCGCAATGGACGCCGCCCGAAGCGAGGCTTTTTAACGAATACGGAAAAGCCATAACGGGGGCTGCCTAAAAAGGTTGTGAAACCATTCGGAGATCGCCACATGTGGCGATCTCCGAATGCATTTTTCCCCACAGAGGTAGCGGAATGCCATTCCGCCCTACAATTGGGACAGCCCATCACCTGTGCGAATGCCTCGCGGACCTTTTAAGAAGATTTCAATAAAACTCTTTTTCTCGTATCCGTTATAATACGAATACAGGCGTATCCTGTCATCTTTATTAAGGCATCAAGAGTTTATTTAAATTTTCTTCGAACCTTACATCCAGGAGTTAATATTGAATACCCCAAGTCTGTTAGATGCAATCCGTATTGTCAAAGAAAATGAAAGATTGGCTGCGGAGACTTATTCCAAAGCAGCCCAAAAAACCCATATACTGGGGAAGGAATTATTCATTCAATTGAGCGAGTTCGAAAAATTTCATTTTGAAAAGTTAACCGCACTTGAGAAATCCCTGGAAGAAAGTGGCAAATTCATTAATTATGAAGGGAAAGCACTGATTCTCCCGCCAAAGCTCGAAATCCAGTTCGCCGAAGAACCCGAGCATAAAAGCTTAATGGAAATCATTACGGAAGCCAAGAAAATAGAAAAGGTTGCGGAAAAAACTTATGCCGATCTGGCCGACCAACTTGACGACCCGGAAGGCCACGCCATGTTTGCCAAATTATCAGAAGAAGAGCACATGCATTATGTCATCCTATCGGACGCTTTCTGGTCCTTGAACCAAAGCACCACCTGGGTTTACAAACGCCCGTAATTCGCCAAGCTGAAGGAGAAAATTTGGGGCGCCGGCCCTCCAAATCCCTATTTTGTAAGCCATGGCTTTGGTCGAGCAGGAAATTGAATTAATAATCCAGGACAAGCACAGATTTCGGGCAACCTTTTTTAGCCAGTACGCGTGGAATTCCCAAAGGATCTAATGATGAATCAAACCAGTTCTGAAAGCAAAGCCCAAATTGTTTATTTTAGCCATGGCGGGGGGCCGTTGCCCATTCTGGGAGACGCCGGCCACAAAAAGATGATAGATTTCATGACAAGCCTGCCGACCCGGCTCAAAAGGCCAGACGCCATCCTGGTGATCAGCGCGCATTGGGAGGAAAGTGCCGCCACGTTGCTGGGAGCAGCCAACCCGCCGATGTTCTATGATTATTACGGTTTCCCGAAAGAAGCTTACGACATCACCTACCCGGCTCCGGGCGACCCGGCATTGGCGAATCGAATTGCCGGGGCCCTGAATAAGAACAATATTCCCGCACGAATTGACCTAACACGTGGGTTTGACCACGGATTATTCATCCCACTGAAATTGATGTACCCGCAGGCGGATATTCCGTGCCTGCAGCTCTCATTGTTGCGCGGGCTGAACCCGGCCGCACATATCGCCCTGGGGAAAGCCTTACGTGAATTCATGAATGAGAATATCCTGGTGATCGGTTCCGGTTTCTCATTCCATAATATGCGGGCCTTTTCCTGGGATGGAACCGGTGAATTCGACCCGGCCAATGACGCCTTTCAGAATTGGCTGATCGAGACTTGCACCGCTCCAATGGCGCAAGCCAAACGTGAAGAACGCCTGATCGACTGGCAGCAAGCGCCGTCTGCACGCTACTGCCACCCGCGTGAGGAGCACCTGCTACCGGTGCATGTGTGTGTGGGTATGGCAGACAAGCCTGCCAGCCTGATCTTTGATGACCTGATCCTGGGCAAGCGCAGTGTTGGATTTTTGTGGTGATGAGGATATGGAGATATTATGACACAAAACGATGAAAGCAACCCTGCCAACCCAAAGAAAATCATAATCATCAAGGATGGACCGTATTCTGTGAGCGGCGGCATGCCGCTGGTGCGCAAGACCCAGGTCGTATCCGAAAATGGGGAACCTCTGACGTGGGAAAAGGAAGGGGTAACGGAGTGCGATGATGATTATGCGCTGTGCCGCTGCGGCCAGTCTGCCAACAAGCCCTTCTGCGATGGCAGCCATCGCCGGGTAGCCTTTAACGGGAGCGAGCAGGCCAATACAGGCCCCCGGGAGAGCAACCAGACGTTGTTCCCCGCCGGACGCAAGATCCTGGTGGAGAAGGATGCTTCGTTGTGCATGCAGTCCGGATTCTGTGGCTTTGAAAATGCCAGTCTGCCGGCGTTGATCGTACGGGCCGAACGGGATACCCAGACCCGTTCGCTCGTTATCGCGATGGTCGAGCGCTGTCCATCCGGAGCATTAACTTATCGCCTGGCACCGGATTTGATGGTGATCGAACCAGACCTGCCGGAGCAAATCGCAGAGACGGTGGAGATCACTTCGGGCGGCCCCATAACAGGTCCGCTATGGGTGACCGGCGGGATCGCGATCGAGCGTTCGGACGGCAAGCCGTTCGAGCCGCGCAACCGTGTCACGCTGTGCAATTGCGGCAAGTCGGGCAATAAACCGCTCTGCGACGGAACGCATAGAGTTAATGCAGAAAGGGAGGCGAGAGCACGACAGAGGAACGATGAAGACAAGGTATAAGGTATCGAATACGATCATACAGTTTGCGAACAAGGATTGACAAATAAGAACATTTGTGCTATTAATGAGGGCATGCAACTGGTGGAACAGCACATCATTGATCGAGAGGACACCCGATTCGCCGTGATCGATCCGGCCTGTTTTGCATCCAAGAACCTCTACAATGCCGCCCTTTACATTCTCCGCCAGAGTTTCTTCAAGCATGAGACTGTTCCCACCTATACAAAATTGGCTCACATGCTGAAAGACACGCCCGAGTTCCGGGCGCTACCCGCCAAGGTGGCCCAATGGACTGTGCGGCAGGTTTGCACTGCCTGGGACACATTCTGGAAGGCACATTCTGCCTACCAGCAATGCCCGGATAAATTTACCGCCCGGCCGAAAATGCCGCATTACAAGCCCAAATTAGACGGGCGCAATCTGCTGGTCTACACTCGCCAGGCGATCAGCCGGCCGGCTTTGAAGGAAGGCCGGATCTGCCCATCGCAATTGGATATTGTTATCCAAACAAGGAAGAAGGAGGTCAAGCAAGTTCGGATCGTTCCGCATGCATCCCACTATGTCGTCGAAGTGATCTATTCCGTTATCCCCCTCTCCCCCACCCAGAACGACCTCAACCCTGCCTGGGCGGCCAGTCTCGACCTGGGCATTGACATCCTTGCGGCTGTAACCTCAAACAAAGTGGGCATCACTCCCTTTCTGGTTAACGGCAGACCGCTCAAGAGTGTCAACGCCTACTACAACAAACTGAAGGCTGACCTGCAGGCTCTCCTACCCAGGGGACAGCACACCTCCCACCATCTCACGGCTCTGACCAACAAACGCAACCGCAAGATCAAGCACTATCTGCATTGGGCCAGCCGGTATATTGTGGACTGGATGGTGTCCGAACGGCTCGGCATCCTTATCATCGGACACAACAAGGGCTGGAAACAAAATGTGGAGATCGGCTCCGTCAACAACCAGAACTTCGTTGCCATTCCCCATTCAACCTTCATCCACATGCTGACCTACAAGGCCCAACTAGCCGGGATTAAGGTGATCGTCCAGGAAGAAGGATACACCTCCAAATGCTCCTTCCTGGATCTGGAGCCCATCCGCAAGCATGCCCAGTATTGCGGTCGACGGGTCAAGCGCGGCGAATTTGTCTCAGCCCAGGGTTTACCGATCCATGCCGACATCAATGGCTCTTACAACATTCTGCGCAAAGGACTTCCATCGGCTTTCGCCCGTGGAATACAGGGCGTTGTAGTTCGCCCGGTACAGGTCCAACCTGTACGAAAACTGGTCAATTGGCACTGTCTATAAATGTCTAAAACCAGTAACTATCTGAGGAGTTTGAGGGACTTAGATATCAGACACGTAAGAAACGATAAATGACTCCCGCCTTGGGAGTCTTTTTATTGGCCAGCCCAGATCAGGCTGGCAGCATTTGAAGGGGATGCGGCGATAACAGTCTGGCTGCCGCGCGTGAGGGTGCCCTGGTAGGCGGCATTCCCGGCGTGGACGATCCAGCCTTCCAGGTTGAAGGGGATGGCACCATCGACAGGCATCCACTCGCCATTGTATTTGCGGGCAATGTGAACATTTGTCCCTGTGGCGGTGCCCCCTTCACAGGAGGGGAAACCAAGCGGGTCACCGCTTTTTAGCTTCTGGCCAAGCCGGGCCTCTCCGGCTGCTGCAATGTGCAAATAGAGAATATCCCAGCCGGTCCGTTCGTTTCCGTCTCCATCCAGATCCTCCATCACCACACCTGCTTCCGAACGGGCGACGATCCCATCCGCCATGGCCACCACGGGAACATCGGAGGCGGAACAGCCGGAGACCGGAGGCGCGAAATCGATGGCCGCCCAGGGCCGCAGGGCCGCCGCTCCCCAGGCGGAATGTGGGCCGCCTGTGAAGGACCAGGCATAACCCACCGGGAAAGGAAGACTGAGCGCCGGTTGCTGCAAATTGGCTGGAATGGTCGGCAGATCAACGTTCGCAGCCCATGGATCGCCAAACAGGGTGAAATAGACTGCCCGGAGGCCATCCGGCCCGGTAGCACGCGCATAATCATCCAGGGAAAACGTTGAAAAATAATACTGGAATGCCACCGTGGCGGCGGTCTGCCAGGGGTCCGGTTGTTCGATGGTAGCATCGGGGTGAACCAGCTGGGTCAGGCCGCCGGTACGCCAACCGTAATAACCGGCATTCAGAATATTCGCCGCCCAGACAAGCTGCAAGTAAAGGCCGGCGGCGTTTGGGTCGACATGGTCAAGCAGATAATCGCCCGCGGGCGGGACGGATTGGGAAAGCGCGCCGGCCTGATATTCCAGCAGAAGCAGCAGGATGCGCGGGCTGATGCTGAAATTGGTGGCCACGGTATTGACGAGATCGACCGCCGAGTGGTTGGTATCCCCGACCACCTCGCTGTAATCCTTCAGCCAGCCGGGCTGGCTGGCAACAAATGTCCAAGTATCGAATCCATTGACAGAAGGGCCATCCACGAACAGGCTATCGGGCAGGATCTGGAGCGGGGTGCCCCAGTCAGGCGAATAGGTGATGGGAATCTTCATCGAAAGCCCGGGCGGCAGGGTGGTGGCATCTGCGTGGGTGGATGGGTTGGCAGAGAGGATTTCGGCAGTGGTCGTATTGAAATGGGCTGCCAGTGCCGGGAGTGAATCGCCGGACTGAGCCACATAATCCACCAATTGGCCGGGGGTGTAGTGCGGACGCATAAGCAGAACTGCAGGGGTGGAGCCGGCGAACTGCGTTGGCGTGGACACCAAAGTGGGAAGACTGATCGGTGTGTGCGGTAGATTGCAGGCCACCAGCAGGAGCAGAAGCAGAAAAGTGCAAAGCAACTTATGCAGAGGCATGGAAAAGCGCAGTCATTTTTATCATCTACTCTGCATTATAAGACAGTTCCAGCCCAGCTCACCGCTTCCAGAAGGGCTGCCCAATTCGACTGATTCCAGGCATGGTTGTACGGGCAGATCAAAGTCTGGGCGGTGTGGCAGGTATCATCAGGCGGAAAAGCCCGCTCAAGGCGGATATGAGCCGGTAGCCCGGAGCTTTCTGGCACAGGGAGGCATCCTGCTGGAGCGCCTGGGCCACCACCAGGCTGGTAGTCCAGGGATAGTCACTGAGGCACTCAGGGGTGCGGATGGCATCCAGGATGGTTTTAAGCTCTTCGAAGGCAAGAGAAGGGTTCAAGGGATAAGATATGAGGAAAAAGAAAGAAGAAGGATTGTACAAGACAGGGAGTTGCACCTGACTGCCCTGGAAACCTTGCGCAATTTTTCGCCTTAGAAAATTGGCACGCTTTGGGTTTTTACTCGCAAGATTATTCCTTTTTTCAAACAGGTGGAAACAAATCCAATTCGGGCTTGGCAACTGGCCGGTTTCCACTAGCCACAGATCGCCTGGTCAGACTATAATGCCGTTATTCGACTTATTCCAATAATAGACTTTTCATTTTTATGAGGAGGTTATTCCCATGCCACCGATGAGTTTTGCGCAAGACATCCGGCCGCTGTTTCATGATGAAGATATTGATCAGATGAAGAACATTTCAGATTTTGACCTGTCGAAATATGAGGATGTGCGCGCCCACGCGGCGGATATCTACGAGCGCGTGGCGGATGGCTCGATGCCTTGCACAGATACTTGGTCTAAAGAACAAGTTGCCAGGTTCAAGCAATGGATGGAGGACGGAATGCAAATTTAAGGGTGCCCGATCCCTGCGGGGACGAGGTTGGGGTCCAAGCCACAACAGCCTGATGCAAAGTCGTTGAAACCCAACTATATTCGCATATAAGGCAGCATTATTTGGCTTCGGGCAGCGGTAGATAAATTGCAAAACCGGGGCCCTGGTAGGTTAGTTGGTAATACCTGAGGATCGGATCAGAAACACCTGCAACCCAAACATTATTTTCATATCCCAAAGGCAAATTAATATCTTGTTTGGCAAGCTGCAATTTCTCGGCGACAATTAATGAAAACCTGTGTCCCTTAATATCCTTCCAGAATTGATTGAGATAGGGATTATTATTCGCAATTGCCATTTCCATTAACTCGATTTTCTCATAAGGCACATACCATACTACATTCGGGATCATATGATATACCAATAGTTGTCGATTATCGATAAACAGGATAGGGCCTTTACTGGTATCTGTTTTTTGGATGAACATTTGTAACTGCTGTATGCTGTTTTTGGCTGCTTGTACTGGCAAATTGGTTGGGCGAGGTATGCCGCTAAGTGTAAAAAATAATGGGACCGACAATAAACCAAGCATAATTAAACGATTAACTATCCAAGGCTCAGGCAAACCAGGTTCAGGTTTATCAAGGTTTACCGCCCCCAACCCAAAATAACACCCGATAATAAATAATATCAATCCAAATGAATCGTAATTATGAAGGTCAAATCCTCCTCCGGCACGTGTGCTCACAATTGTGCTACCGATAAAAAAGATACCCAGAATACCTAAAAGAGCGAAAATCCTGATCCAATGTACCCTGTGAATAATCCGCAAATAAAGAGCTAAAATAAGGATTATGAGAGGTGCGGAAAGCAAAATAATACCCGGAATCAATCCCAAACTAAAATCTGCATTAGGCCATAATCTATTTCTAAAGAAGCCATAGTGCATATTGGAATTGTAGAAGGGGATAACATAATTGGATATTTTGATGAAAATACCATATGCAAGAAAGCTAGATAGGGTACCACCAACAGTCCAAATTACAGGCCATAATAAGTATCGGAAAGGATTCTTGCCTGTCACGGCTACTGAGAGAAAGTATATAGTAATCCCCAATACAGCCGGCATTAAAAACCAATTTACTCTGCAAAGGCCTTCCCAGGCTGAAGCGATAACGATAATAATTAACGAATAGATTGGCTTGTCCAGATCAAACAGCCAAAGAACAAAGATAGCGCCGAGAAGCAAGTGCGCCTGAATCGGGAACTGAAGAATATAGAGTATTCCCCATCCCACCAAAAGAACAAATAGTGGTGTTTTCGTTTTAAATTTATTTCGTAGCGTTTTATTCCATATTCTTTTAATTATGAGCAGAGCAGAGAATGAAGCGGCCAGCAAACCCAATAGGCCTGTCCAGAAGCGGTACATCCAAATTTGACTATTAGGGATCAAGAAAACCAGGCCTTCCAGAATTGCCCGACCTGGATCCAACCAGGGCCAGGGCAATGTTTTTCCAAAAACTAAAGGGGAATAAATTGTAGCAGCCTCAAATAATCTTCCAGATTCTGACCATCCAGTTGGCAGGGGGTAGTTTGAGATCGATAAAGCAGTTGAATAGATTTGACCACCTAACCCAATAACGATTAATAACACGCAAAGTATTGTCAGGGATAATTTAAGATTTCGGGAGATGATCATCAACTATTCCTCGGGATCCCTTTTTGTTTATGAATTTCTCTACCATACAGATTATAGTAAAAGATCAATCACAGAGTACCCTGGGGTTGCTGAAACCGAAGAGGATTCACATCCATGAAAGAGCGTTTACCATTATACATAAAAAAATGAAGAGAGTACCCGGTGAATAAGGAAACCTGAAAGTGCGGGATCAAGCCGTTGTGTGACGGACTATTAAGTGCGATAATGGCCGAATGCACCAGGATGATTTCCTTCCGGTGCATCGGGCAATTCCTGGACAACGAAAGGAAGTTTATGCTTCATCTACAAAAATACCCACTGATCAAGATTTTGAAATGGGCCTTCCTAATTATCTTTGTTGCCATTGCATTGATCAACCTGCGCCAAATGTATACACCTTATGTTGATGATGCTTTCATTTTCCTCCGTTATGCCAATAATATCGTCCATGGTTATGGCTTTGTCTGGAACCATGGATCGGCGCCGGTGGAGGGGTATACCTCCTTTCTGTTTCTCATGCTGCTTGTGATAATTCGCTTTTTTGGCTTTACCAGCGTATCAGCCAACGGTTGGTTGGGGATCATTTCCAGCGTCACAGCACTTCTACTGACCTGGAAGCTGGCCGAAACGATCATTCCTGACAGGCCTTTGGTCTGGTTAATCGTCTTTGGCGTGGTTGGTTCTCTTCCAATTTTTATTTCCTGGACAACGGAAGGACTGGATATAACTCTATATACTGCCCTCATGCTTGCAGCCACGCTAACATATATCTTAAGCAAGGAAGGGAAAGTATCTTTATGGGTGGTGGGGTTATTATTTACTCTGCTGGCATTGGCCCGCCCGGAAGGGATACTCCTGTTTGGCATCACCGGGTTATTCGAAATCATTCGCAATATCCGTCAGGAGAAAAAAACACTCTTTCGCAGATTAATCCTGCTTGGGCTGCCATTCCTGGTTATCTACGTGCCCTATTTCATATGGCGCTGGCACTATTTTGGTTATATCTTCCCCAATACATACTATGACAAGACCGGCGCGGGTTTGATTCAAATAAAAGGAGGGTTGCGCTACTTGTGGCAATCCATCAACGGGGTATTTGGCCTTTCCTTGATACTTTTGGCAATTTCCTTGCTATTCATTCCCTTGATCCGGTCAAAGAGGATTAATCCGAAGATCGCATACCTGGTTCTGGTGGTAGCGAGCATCTGGGGTTATGTAGTAATAGATGGCGGTGACCATTTTGGAGGCGGCCGGTTCCTTCTTCCATCTGTTCCTTTTTTGGCGATCCTGGCAACCACTGGTTTTATGACCCTGTATCAAAAAAATAGGCTGACCCTCATCCTGGCCGGGTTGGCATTGATCCTGTTGGCTTATACCTCCTTCAAAGACCCTGAATATTCGATCATCCGCCATCATATTGGGGATGTGGTTAAAGCCAGGACAGTCGCAATTCCGGTTGCCGATCCCAAATACTATCAGATCTTCCAGCAATATGACGTTGGCTTTGCCATTATGGGAAATACATTGAAAAAGGAGGTCCCGCCAAATGAATCGATTGCAGTCGTACCTATCGGCGCGATCGGTTATTATTCCAATCTTACCTTGTTTGATATGTTGGGGGTTGTAGACCCGGTCATCGCACATGAGCCGTTCGATCCGTACTATATTGCATCCTGGAGGCCGGGTCACGATAAAGGTGACGGCAAATATATCCTTTCCTTGCATCCGGATTATATCGAGCTGATGGATTACCTGACTTCTAAACCGATTGCGGAACCGAACAACGACATGCTGCAATATAAATCGGTAGTTGAGATCTGGAATGACCCGGAATTCCATGCCGAATATGAATTTCATCCTCTTGCGGTTGGGAACGGATGGTACTACAACTTATACCGGCGAAAGGGTAGTCAGTAGCTGGTCAGTACGCGACCATAGTGCACGGCAATATTTATGATTTCCTGGTGGTTGGATTGGAGCAGTTGAAACTGTCGAAAAAGTATAAAAATGCGGAAAAGACAACTATAGTTGGTTACTTACTCAATGAAGGACCCGCGCCAGTGGCAAATACAAAATTATGTTTTTCGACAGTCTCGTTAGGCGAAGGCTGGCGTTGTGACATGCCCTGGCACTCGAGCTGAGGATAAATATTTTATGTTGGATCAATGGAATAACTTCTTTGTTATGGTAGGCGGCGGCGCTGCTGCGCTTGCAGGTTTGATTTTCGTCGCGATGTCGATCAATCCCAGTCTCATATTCCGGAACTTAACACATAAGAACCGAGCAATTAACATGCTGACGGGCTTTACCGCAGTTTTCATGGCGTGCAGTCTTGCGCTCATGGGAAATCAACATCTTGCGGCACTCGGCCTAGAGTGGTTTGCTCTCTGGTTGATCGCGACAGCCATTTTTGTCAGGGGATATATTAAAGCTATCAGAGCGGGTATGAGTTCTATTGGATTGACCGTGCCACGACTTGCGGGCGGCACTATTTGTTACCTTGCTGAAGTTGCAGGCGCAATTTTCCTTATTTCTGGACGAAGCGCCGGGCTTTACATTGCAGCCATCGCAACCGTTGTGTTATTTGGATTCCTCATTTCGGGCGCGTGGCTCCTTATGGTTGGCATCCAGGAAGACCAAGCTAAACGATAGGGACACAAAACCAAGGTGTTGTTCATTGACACGTTGTCCGCAGATGAACCTGTATCAAATTCCGCTTAACAAGGCGTGCACCGTTGAAATTATCGAAAAAACAGGGAGAATCCAGCACAAAGCTACAGGGTTCAATAAAGACAGAGGACCCCATGGCAAAATTCAAACCATGCAATGAAGACCAAATGGTCATGCTCCCGATCTCCTTGCATGACCAACTTGTGCCGGGAACACTCGAGCACACCATCAGCCAATTAGTAGACAAGCATATCGATCTGTCAGTCTTTGATGTGCGCTACAACAATGATGAGACCGGCGCCACCGCCATCCATCCCAAGATCCTGCTCAAGGTTATTCTGCTTGCCTACGCCTGGGGAATGATCAGTTCACGTCAGATCGAATAGGCTTGCCAGGAGAACATTATCTTCGTTGCCCTCTCTTACGGTTACGCCCCAGACCATAGCACGATTGCTTCATTATATCTACTCGATGCAAACCAAGATCCAGGCCGTATTCAGCAATGTCCTCCTCATCTGCGAAGAACTGGGGCTGCTCGATGGTACTCACTTCAGTCTGGATGGCGTTTAACTCTCAGCCAATGTCTCCAAAGAATGGGGCGGCACGCTTGAAGAACTCAAACACAAACGCGATAAGCTGCAGGAAAAACTACAGCGCATGATCGTCGAACATGCACAGGCGGACAAGCAGCCCGAGTTAGTCATCGAACGCCAGAAAAAAACGCGAACAACGCTTTCAGTTGCAAGTCGAGCGGCTCAATGTATTTCTAAAGGATTGGGAACCGAAGCGCGCCAGCGATGGCAATGAGATCCAAAGCAATGCGGTGGATAACGAATCGGTATAAATGCCATCCTCGTACGGCGTCATTCAGGGATACAACCCCCAAGCCCTGGTCGATTCAAAACATCTCGTTATTCTGGCAGCGGAGACGTTCGCCAGTCAGGATCACGAAAACCTCGAGCCGATGCTGGATGGCGTAAAAAAGAACCTTCTGGCCATCGACAAAGGCGAAAACTACTTCGAGGATAAAAAACTGACAGCCGACAGCAACTATCATTCACTCAACAGTTTGACGATCTGCAAGAAAGAAAAGATCGACGCGTACATCCCCGATATCCAATTTCGCAAACGCGATCCGCTCTTTGCCGAGCAAGAACGCTTCAAGGATGGCATCCACGGCAGGCAGCACCCTGACGCCAAGCCAACACTCTTCACTACTTCTGACTTCTCTTTCGACGCGAGCAAAGAGGTCTACCTCTGTCCGGAGGGAAAAGAACTGACCTGCCATGCCCACAACCAGGTCAACCGCTATCGGACTTATGATGTCTATCACGCCCGTATCGAAGACTGCGCCGCATGCCCGGTGAGAGAGCGTTGTTTGAGCAAGCCGAATACTTCGCGCAGATATCTTTCCATTCAGGTAGATAGCCAGCAGCCCAATTGATTGATGAAATGAAGGCAAAGATTGATACCGAACAGGGGAAGCGGATATACGCCAGACGCCTGGGCATTGTCGAGCCAGTCTTCGCCAACATCCGTGTACAAAAGCGCATGAACCGCTTCACGCTACGCACCAAGTCGAGGGTGGATGTACAATGGAAGTTGTTCGCCTTGGTACACAATATCGGCAAAATCCACACCTTTGGGGCACTCCATTGACCCTATACCGATCAAACTATCTGTCCAACCGCCCCTAAACACCAGAAGACTGGTTTTCAATGATCTCTGGCCGGTAAGGGCTCATTCTAAAACTGTTTTTTCGACATTCTCGTTGGCTTGCGTTAATGCAACACATAAAAAAGACTCCCTGTTGGGGAGTCTTTTTTAGGGTGCCTGATGGGGGTCGAACCCACAACAGCCTGATCCACAGTCAGGTACTCTGCCATTGAGCTACAGGCACCACGAGCGGGGGCGATTATACCACCAGCGTTAATGGCTTTCAAGGATACGCTTGACAGCCTCAAGTACATCCGATCGTTCGATAACCACCTGCGTGCTGCTGGATAAATTCTTCAGGGTCAGGCGGCTCTGCGCAACTTCGTCCGGGCCAAGCACCAGCACGGCTTGCATGCCCATGCGGTCGGCAAACTTGAACTGTTTGGGCAGCTTGGCGGCTTCGGGGTAACAGGTAACGTTGAGTCCAGCTACGCGCAATTGGGCGGCTAATTTAAGCGACTCTGGCTGCAGTTCCGGGGAAAAGACCGTTACAAGCACGGCAGCCGGAGTAGTGGCCAGCGGCGGGATAAGCCCCAGCTCCTGCAGGACCAGGCCGATGACTACATCGCCCATCGCAAAACCGACCCCCGAGAGTGGCTCGCCGCCCACATCGCGCAGCAGATTATCGTAGCGCCCGCCGCCCAGGATGGCGCGCCGCAGGCTACCACTTACATCGAAGGCCTCGAAGACCGTGCCGGTGTAATAAAGCAGCCCGCGCATGATGTTCGGGTCAAATTCCACATATTGCGCCACGCCCAGAGCTTCCAAGGCGGCAAAGAGGCGCACCAGTTCCTCGGAACGGCGCCAGGCTTGCCTGTCGGCCAGCAAGTTTTTCAGGCCATCCAATTGAGTTGAAGTCAGACCAATTTCGAGCGCATAGGCCTCCCAGGCAGCCGATTCCATTTTTTCACGCCGGTCCACCAGGGAGGAGACCGCCACCTTCTGGTCATCCGGGATGGCCAGCCTCTCGAATTCAGCGTCCATAAAGCGCCGGTTATTCACGTAGATGCGGGCCTGGGCGGGCATGAGACCAACCGCTTTGAGGAAACTGGCGGCAATGGCCACCAATTCGGCGTCTGCTTCTGGGGAATTGACACCCAGCATATCGATATTCCATTGGAAGAATTCACGCGAGCGGCCTTTCTGCATTTTCTCATAACGCCAGAAGGGGCCAAACGACCACCAGCGTGTCGGAAAGGCCAGTTCGGCCTGTTTCTGTGCGATCATGCGCGCCAGGGAGGGCGTCAGCTCGGGCCGCAGGGTAATTTCGTCTCCTCCCCGGTCGGTAAAGACGTAGGACTGCTTCTTGACCAGCTCCTCGCCTGATTTGGCGGCGTACAGGTCGAGCGATTCAAGGATGGGCGCCTCCCATTCCTGGTAGCCAAAAGATTCAGAGACGCGCCGGACAATGCCGTAAAGCCAGGTACGCACGGCCATCTGTTCGGGGTAGAAATCGCGAGTACCTTTGACAGGGGGGATGATGTTTTTCATATTCGCTCCGGGTTTTAGGATGAGCTAAGAAGCCATCCAAAATTTATTGAAGAACCGCAATTTGAGTGTACAGGCACACTCAAATTGCGACCTTCTTCGTATTTTTTGGTAGAAAGTAGAATCATTTTAGCATATTTCTCAATTTAGATACGATTACCCTATTAATGCCATATTGTGTACAATGGAAAGAAGTGTATAATCTTGAGGTAACGAAGTGAAACGTCGTGGAATACATTTCAGTTGGCATTTCTTATGCTATGATTAGGGTATGACCGTTCCTTGAGGAGGAAAATTCCATGTCCCATAAACAACCCAGCCTTCGCACGCCATCCTATTCGATTTTTGTCTTTTTTGTCGCCTGCGCTTTCCTACTGGCAAGCTGCGGCGCCAAAGCGCCTATCATCAGCGCGCCCAGCCCAACCCCAGCGGCCAGCCCAACGCCGGTGGCAGGCCTGGCGACGGCAGTTCCCACCAGCCTTTCCAGCCCGGTGCCCCTGGTATTTACGGCCACCCCAGAGCTGCCCACGGACACACCGGTACCTCCCTCTGCCACGCCCCTGCTGGCTCAGGATACACCCACTTCCGTGGTCGTTAATACCACACTGTTGAACCCGGCGGTGGTGCCTACCGTCGCTCCGCCCGCTCCTACACTCGCTCCAAGCTCGACAGGGTCCTTCGCCCTTACAACCGGAACGACTGCGGGAGTGCTGCAGGGCACCGTCCAGGCCGGACAGGTGCTGTCATATACGGTTGGAGCAGCCCAGGCCCAGCCGATGACCCTGATCATGAATTCTCCCAACAATGATGTCACCCTGGGAGTTCTGGATCCGAACGGGAATGTCCTCCTTGGCACCAGCAACAGGCAAAGGTCCTGGCAGATGGTTCTGCCAACCAGCGGACAGTACACCCTCCAGGTGGTGGGCGGCGCGAGCAGCGAGACCTTCGACCTGACCATTAAACTCCCCGTGGTCGTCTCATTTCCGTCCGGCACCAGCTCGACAACTTTGACCGGCACCACGATAAGTGGATATCTCTTTTCCTATGCCCTGAACTGCGCGGCCGGGCAGACCCTGACTGCCACCCTGGCGCAACCTGCCAGCACGGCAACCATCGATATTTACGGGATTTTATCCGGAACGCTCGTGGATGCCTCGGCGGGATTCAATTCCTGGTCAGGCACCCTGCCTGAAACAGAGGATTATGTGGTCGAAGTTGTGCCTGCCAATAACCAGGTGATCGATTACTCACTGGCGGTTTCGTGCACAGGCACACCAGGAAGCAGTTATAACCAGACCTCGCCTACCAGCAGCAGCACATCCGGCGCAGGATCGTTCTTCTTTAGACCCGGAGAAACCATGGCGGTGGTTCAGGGTTCGATTCAACCCGGACAGATCGTGACCTATAGCGTGAATGCAAGCCAGTATCAGCCGCTCATGCTGGTGTTGGGAGACCCGAACGATGATCTTGCCCTGGGCGTCCTTGATCCAAATGGCAACCGGCTGCTTGACCCGGCTAACATGTATACCTACTGGCAATGGCAGTTGCCCATGACCGGAACATATACGATCCAGGTGGTGGGAGGCCTGACAACGGAAAACTTTACGCTGACCACCAAGATCGGCAAACTGTATACATATCCCGCCGACGGCAAATCCATCAATATTTATGCCACCACGCTTAAGGGCCTGATCAAATCATATGCATTCCGATTGAGCGCCGGCGTTGTTATGACCGTCAATCTAAATGTACCCGCAAGCACTGCCTACCTGGATGTCTTCGGGGTGCAAACTGGAGCACTACTGAATGCTTCTGACAAAGCCACCTCCTGGACCGGGACGATGCCATCCACACAAGAGTATGTGGTGGAGGTTATTCCAGGGAATAAGATCAGCGCCTATACGCTGACAATTTCCAACCCGTAACCTGCTTATTTGACAAGAATAATCAACCAGGGCAACCTTTAGGGTTGCCCTGGTTGATTATTAAGGGCTAACGAAAAATTCAGGAGGAGTTCGCATTTTGAGCGTATACAGTGTTTCCATAATTTTCAGAACGAAACGAAAATGTAACTGAAATACTATTTGTGAAACTGGTTACATATGCTAAAATGTCACTTCCATATGAAGGAGTAATTTATTTCGATGAATATTAAAGAAATGGTAAAAATTATCGGCGGGACCGTACTGACACCGCAGGTGGCATTAGATCGAGAAATCAAAGGCGGCTGCGGTGCGGATTTAATGAGCGATGTACTTGCATCGGTAAAACCGGAAGCCGTATTGCTGACCGGCTTATGCAACATCCAGGTGGTGCGGACTGCCCAGATGGCGGACATATGTGCAATCGTGTTTGTGCGCGGGAAAATTCCTCATCCGGATATTATTGCACTGGCTGAGCGCGAAAGCATTCCGTTGATCACCAGTCCATTCGGGACTTTTGAGTTGTCTGGCAGACTATACAAAGCTGGCCTGTCCAGTTCAGAAACGGTCATCCCTTCAGAGAATAATGCCTGATACCCAGGAACCGCAAGGCCGCCAGGGCCGGGAAGTCACGGATGCAGAAGCGCGTGAAATCAGCCGCGTCGAGGAACTCTCTTATGAACTGAGAATTTCCGATACCATGACGCGAGACGTCAAGACCTGCACACCCAGCACGCCCATCTCAGGTCTGCTCGAGATCCTGCGTGTCAGGCATATGTCGGGACTGCCGGTACTGGAAAACGATGAATTGATAGGCATCATCAGCATCGAAGATATAGTGCATGCCATGGAACAGAACGACCTGGCTGCACCGGTCAGCAAGCACATGAGCACCCGCATTTACACCGTGAAGGAATTCGAACCGGTTGTAAAGGCCATCGAGAAATTCAGCCAGTACCGGGTGGGACGCCTGCCTGTGGTGAACGAAAACGGAAACCTGGTTGGCATCATCACCAAGGGCGACATAACTCGCGGCATCCTGACCGCTCTTCAAAAAGATTATAAAGTGGAAGAGGTACGCCGCTACCGCGCCAGCCACCTTTTCGAAGATATCACGTCTGACCGAACCAGCCTGATCATGCGTTATAACATCAAGGCCGGCGATTATCAGAACGGCGGACAGGCTTCCAGCAACATCAAACGGGCTTTATTGAGGCTGGGCGCCAGTCCGCAACTGGCCCGGCAATGCGGCATCGCCATCTATGAAGCCGAAATGAACCTGGTCATCCATACTACGGAAGGAGGTATCATTCGGATGCAAATCGATCCGACCCGCATACTGATGCAAGTGACCGATAGCGGGCCGGGCATCCCGGATATCAACCTGGCGCTGCAGGCGGGCTGGTCAACCGCCTCGCAGGAAGTCCGTAATATGGGTTTTGGAGCCGGAATGGGTCTCTCAAACATGCGCCGCTGCGTTGACCGGCTGGAATTAGAGTCAACCCCCGGAAAAGGAACCCGGTTGATCATGGAGATCCTGCTGAGCCCGGATGAAAGTTTCAAAGAGGACAAGGAAGAAGATAATTTGTAAGGAGAGTGCAAATGACATTACAAGATATAATACAGAAGCTCGACCTGTCTATTTATACTGAGCCGAAGGATTTTGCAGCGATCCATCCGGGCAGTGGGTATGCGGCTGACCTGTTGAGCTGCGTCATGGCGGGCGCACAATCCGAAGCTGTCTGGGTAACACTGCAGGCACATATTAACATTGTGGCTGTGGCCGCCCTCGCAGAAGTGTGCGCAGTCATCATCAGCGAAGGTGCCATCCCCGAAGCGGGTGTGATCGAAAAGGCCAATGCCCAGGGCATCACCCTGCTGGGAACCAAAGCGACCACTTACCAGGTGGTGGGGCACCTGTGGGAAATGGGAATTCATTAGCCATCAAGCATCGCAATCAACATTAGGATGGGCGAAATCCTATGAAAACCTATCGCGCCGAACTGCATGTTCATACGGTACTTTCCCCGTGCGCCGGAGTGGAAATGATTCCGCCGCTGATCGTGCAAGAGGCGCTTCAGCTTGGCCTCAACCTGATTGCGATCACCGACCATAATGCCACGGCAAATATTGCCGGAGTGATGGAAGCCGCCAGGGATAGCGGGCTGGTGGTACTGCCTGGAATGGAATTGCAGACCCGGGAAGAAGTGCACTTGCTGTGCCTGTTCGATACACTGGAACAGGCGGTAGAATGGCAGGCAAAGGTGGATACTTTCCTTCCGGAAACGCCCAATAATATAGAATTTTTCGGCGAACAATTCGTGGTGGATGCCACTGGAGAATTCATCCGCCGGGAAGAGCGCCTGCTGATCAATTCTGCCGCAATCGGGCTTGAAAATGCCGCAGGGCTGGTACGAGCCCTGGGTGGATTGGCCATTCCGGCGCACGTGGATCGGAAAGCCAATGGTCTCCTGGAGAACCTGGGATTGGTACCCCCCGGCTTCGATGCGCTCGAAATAAGCCGCCATATCACACCCAGCGAGGCAATCTTGAAATTTCCACAGCTGCGTGGGCATCCACTCATTCAGAGCGGCGATGTACACCTGCTGGATGGATTCCTGGGGAGCCTGCACCTGGATTTGGAAAAACCCTGTATCGCTGAGATCTCCAAGGCGATCAAAGGACAGGACGGACGAAAATTTTCCATCCTAATTGGATAACAGAAGTCACCTTTCTGCGTGACTTAATAGAGTTGACGGTTTCACAAGAAAAGGGTAAACTTTAGCCTGTTTTGTGAAAACCATCACAATTAAGATCTTTTCCACAAGTCGGGGGGTGTGTGCGGGCTTTCGCGGTCCGCACACACCCCCCAACTTGACAGTATATTGAAAAGTTACATTGTTAGAACCCAACCGAAAATTCAAGAGCAGTTCGCGCTCAAAGCGCGGTTCTTTCACAATTTTCGAATGGATATTTTCTTTAATGGAGACAGGCATGCCAGAACACACAACGAGCGAAGCACAGGGATTGTGCGACAATAAGCGCTCAATCATCGACCAAATCATTGCAGAGAACGCAACCCGACCTGGCGCAATGATGGTTGTACTAAATGAAACACAGAGCAAGGTGGGGTATATTTCTGCACCAATGCAGGAATACATTGCCAAACAATTACACCAGCCGGTGAGCGCAGTGCATGGCGTGGTCACTTTCTATTCCTTCTTCACCACCGAACCGCGCGGCGAGCACACGATGAAATTCTGCATGGGAACGGCCTGTTACGTGGGCGGTATCCCTCAAATAATGGAAAAAGCCAAACAATTGACCGGAACGGATATGGGTAAAACCACTCCGGATGGCAAACTGACCATGGAAATCTGCCGGTGTGTGGGCGCCTGCTCGCAAAGCCCGGTATTGATGGTGGATGAGGAAGTGATCGGCAAGGTCAAGCCGAACAAGTTCCCCCAATTGCTCAAGAAATTGCTGGAGAGTTGACCCTACCTAAATATATGAGAGAAATTGTTCTGCATCTGCTGGATCTGGCCGAAAATAGCGTCTCCGCCGGGGCACGCGCAATCAAGATCAGCGTGTGTGAAGACCTGGATGCAGACAGGTTGACAGCCAGGATCGAGGATGACGGGCGCGGCATGGATGAAGAAACCGTCCGCCAGGTAACCGATCCCTTCTTTACCAGCCGGACAACCCGCAAGGTGGGGCTGGGCATCCCCCTGCTGAAAGAGGCCGCCGAAGCCAGCAACGGCAGGCTGGAAATCCGATCGAAACCGGGCGCGGGTACGCAGGTGGATGTGTCGTTCCAGCATTCACATATTGACCGGATGCCGCTCGGGAACCTGTCCACCGTTTTCCTGGAGTTGACGGTAGCCCATCCCGATATCCACTGGATCTTCCAGTACACCGCACGCTCGCACGGAAGCCAGGAAACATACGAATTTAACGATGAACCGGTTAAGGAAATTCTAGGCGATCTCCCGTTGACCCACCCCGACGTACTTGCGTACTTGCGCGAAACGCTGGAAGAAGGCCTGGGCACGGCGCAAAAAAGCCTTAAACCGGTAATTTATCAGGAGATATGAAATGCCAACTGTAAAATCGCTCGATGACCTTAAGAAAATTCGTGAAGATGCTTTGAAGAAACGCGAAATCAAATCCGCCCCAGGCAGTATCCAGATCATTGTGGGCATGGGTACACCTGGCATCGCGGCGGGTGCGCGCGAAACCCTGAAAGAGATCCTGCGGATCATTGAAGAGAAACACCTGACCAATATCACCGTCCGGCAGACCGGCAACATCGGCCTCGATTCCTGGGAGCCAATCGTACAGGTATTGAAAGGCGAGGAAGCCGTGGTTACCTATGGAAAGGTGACGCCGTTCGCAGTGGAACGGATCATCGAAGAACATGTCCTCGGCGGCCGGGTCGTCAGCGACTACGTAATCCCGGCGTAATTCGCGCTCGTTTCCGAGAGTTGGTGTCGGAAACGCAAGGAAATTAGAGATACATTATGGCTTTTTATCGTTCGCATGTACTTGTGTCTGTTGACCCGGAGTGCCTGAAACGCGGGGCTCACGAAGTCATTGACGCTTTAAATGATGAGTTGCTCGTCCAGGATTTACTAAGCGAAGTGCAGGTGCTGGAAACCTCCCGGATCGGCGACCCGTACCGGCTGGGCCCGGATATGCTGGTTTACCCTGAAGGGGTCCATTACGCCAATATCAGTGTAGATGATGTCCCCTTCCTGGTGGAAGAACACTTCCTAAAAGGGCGCGTGGTGGAAAAATTCCGCGCCCAGGAAAAAGTGGTCTCGGATATCGAACTCGGTGCGCCCAAGGCCAAGGAAGTGCGCGTGGTTCTGCGCAACTGCGGCAAGATTGACCCGCACAATATCGAGGATTACATTGCAGAAGACGGTTATGCCGCCCTGGCGAAGGTAATCACAGAGATGACGCCTGAACAGGTGATCGAGCATGTCATGAAATCGGGCCTGCGCGGACGCGGCGGGGCGGGCTTCCCGACCGCCAGAAAATGGAAATTGTGCCGGGACGTTCAAGACAGCCCCAAGTACCTGACCTGCAATGCGGACGAAGGTGACCCGGGCGCATTCATGAACCGGCGCGTGCTCGAAAGCGACCCTCACTCGGTACTGGAAGGCATGATCATCGCGGCTTTCGCCACCGGTGCAAGCCTGGGCTACATTTATTGCCGGGCGGAATATCCCATCGCCGTGCAGAACCTGAACATTGCCATCGCCCAGGCACGTGAGTTCGGCTTCCTGGGTAAGAATATCTTTGGAACCGATTTCTCCTTCGACCTGGAAGTGCGTAAAGGCGCCGGGGCGTTCGTTTGCGGTGAGGAAACCGCGCTGATCGCCTCCATCGAGGGTAAACGCGGCGAGCCGCGTCCACGCCCGCCCTTCCCGGCCGTGCAAGGCGTGTGGGGCAAGCCGACCAACAATAACAATGTAGAAACCTATGCAGTGGTGCCGCAAATCATCCTGAAGGGCTGGGAGTGGTACAGCAGCATGGGCACCGCCAAGAGCAAGGGCACCAAGACCTTCGCCATTGCAGGGGATGTGGTTAACACCGGCCTGATCGAAGTGCCCTTCGGGCTGACCCTGCGTGAAGTCATTTTCGACGTGGGCGGCGGGATCAAAGATGGCAAGAAATTCAAGGCCATCCAGACCGGCGGCCCGATGGGCGGATGCCTGACCGAGCAGCACCTGGACCTGCCGCTGGATTACGAGGCCCTGACGGCAGCCGGCTCCATGATGGGATCGGGCGGCCTGATCATCATGGATGATGAGACCTGCATGGTGGACATGGCACGCTTCTTCATGGAATTCACCCAGGACGAATCGTGCGGCAAATGCACACCCTGCCGGGTGGGGACCAAACGCCTGCTGGAAATCCACCAAAAAATCTGCGCCGGTAAGGGCGAGCCGAGCGACCTGGATTTACTGGAAACATTGTGTGTAGAGATCATGCGGAACTCGCTGTGCGGCCTGGGGCAGGGTGCGCCCAACCCGGTTGTGAGCATGTTGAAGCACTTCCGCTCCGAATACGAAGCCCACATCTACGAAAAAAGGTGTCCGGCCAAAGTCTGCCGCGCTCTGATCCGCTATCAAATCAACCCTCCGGTCTGCACCGGCTGTACTGTGTGCGCCCGCAACTGCCCGGTGGAAGCCATCACCGGCGAGCGGCGCCAGGTCCATTTGATCGATCCGGATAAATGCATCCGCTGCGGGATCTGCGCGCAGGTGTGTAACTTTAACGCGATTGATGTTTTGAGTTAAAAACCTATCCTTCTGGTCCTCCCCCCAAGAGGGGATGGCAGGGAATGAGGGTGAGACTGAGTAGGTTCATTTGGAGGCAGGATGATCGAAGTCATGCAAGAAAAAGATCTGGCCGCAATCGTGGAAGCCGCCGTGGACAAACACGGCACCCATGCAGATGCATTCATCCCGATCCTGCTGGAAATTAACCACAATTATGGCTACATCCCCGCCGAGGCCATCCGGCTGGCGCGTGTAAAGTTACACCAGCCGCAGGAACACAGTCTGGTCTCGGAAGGAAGGCTGTACGGGCTGGCATCGTTCTACCATATGCTCTCAACCGAAAAGAACGGTCGGCATGTGGTGCAGTTCTGCGAAAGCGCTCCCTGCCATGTGGAGGGCGGACGCGAAATCTGGAAAGCACTCCAGCAGGAACTGCGGCTTAAATCCGGACAGACCGATCCGCAAGGTCGTTTCACGCTCAAGACCGTCAGCTGCCTGGGCATTTGTGGCGTAGGCCCGGTGATCCTGGTTGATGAGGATTTTTACGGCAACCTGAAACCGGAAGACCTGGCGGGCATCCTGGCCCGATACGAATGAGAGGCGCAGCATGAAATTCACCCGATCCATGGTTCTTGTGTCGAATGACCCCGAAAGCATGCGGCGCGGGGCAGCCGAGATCTTCCAGGCATTTCATGACGAACTGGCTGCAGCCGACCTGAGCGAGGAAGTGGCGCTCTCCCAAATAACCGATTCCGGCCGGACAGACATCCTGCCGATGGTGATCATTTATCCCGAAGCGTCGGTTTACGGACCGGTCAAACTTGAGGACGTGAAACGCATCGTGGATGAACACCTGTACAAGGGGCGCGTGGTGCAGGATCTGCTGGCCCCGGTACGGGAACTGACCGGACGGGTCAGCTGGCTAAAAGCCCGCAAGGGCGCTTCTCCAATGGAAAAACGGATCGTCCTGCGGCGCGCCGGGCGGATCGACCCTGAAAACATCGAGGACTACATCGCGGAAGACGGGTACCAGGCCCTGGCAAAAGCCATCGGTCAGACCCGCATGGAAGTCATTTCGGAACTGGAAAAATCCGGCCTGCAGGGACGCGGCGGGGCGGGTTTCCCAACCGGGACCAAGTGGCGCTTTGTGGCCGGAACGAAATCCGCAAAGAAATACGTAGTCTGCAACGCTGATGAGAGCGAACCCGGCACCTTCAAAGATCGCGTGATCCTGGAAGGGGACCCGCACAGCCTGCTGGAAGCCATGACGATCGCCGCTTATGCCGTGGGGGCAGACGAGGGGTACTTCTATGTGCGCGGCGAGTACCAACTGGCCCAGTTGCGGCTTAAGAAAGCCATCACCCAGGCGCGTGAATATGGCCTGCTGGGCAAGAATATCCTCGGCTCGGGCTTCAGCTTCGAAGTGCACGTGCATAGCGGAGCGGGCGCCTATGTGTGCGGGGAGGAAACGGCGCTGCTCGAATCGATCGAAGGCAAACGCGGTGAACCACGCAGCCGCCCGCCCTACCCCACCACGCATGGGTTATGGGGCAAACCAACGCTGATCAACAACGTGGAGACCCTGGCGAATGTGCCGGCGATCCTCCTGAACGGCGCCGAATGGTATCGCTCGATCGGCACCCCATCCAGCCCGGGGACAAAGGTTTACACCATCCTTGGGAACGTCAACTTCACCGGCCTGATCGAAGTGCCCATGGGCATCACGCTGCGCGAAGTGATCGGCATCTATGGGCGTGGAATGAAAGCCGGCTCCAATTTCAAACTGGCACAAACCGGCGGCTCGAGCGGATCGATCATCCCGCCCAGCCTGCAGGACACGCCGATGGATTTTGAATCGTTCAAGAAAGCCGGGGTTTCACTCGGCTCGGGCGCGCTGCTGATCTGCGATGAACGCACCTGCGTGGTGGACCTGGCGCTGACGCTGATGAGGTTTTTCCGTTTCGAATCGTGCGGGAAATGTACACCCTGCCGGGTGGGCACCGAACGGGCCGTGCGCATCCTGACCTCCATTACCGAAGGGCAGGCGCAATTGAGCGACCTGGATACTCTGTTGAAACTGGCCGATGAAATGGAACTGGCCTCCAACTGCGGGTTGGGCCAGACGGCGGCGGTGCCGATCCGGGACACCTTGAAGAATTTCCGGGCGGAAGTGGAAGCGCATATCCGGCTGGGCGTTTGTCCATCGGGCGTATGCAGCATGACCCCCGAAAATGAATTAGATTTTGTGAATTAAGAAGGATGAATAGTATGATCCAACTGACTATCAATGGCAAACAAATCGAAGCAGCCGAAGGCGCTACCGTCCTGGCGGCGGCAAAAAAGGCGGGGATCGAAATCCCGACGCTGTGCGCCCAAAAGGAACTGACGCCCTTCGGCGGCTGCCGCCTATGCATCGTGGAGGTGCAGGGCTTCCGCGTCCCGATCGCGGCCTGCACCCTACCAGTCAGCAACGGGATGGTGGTCAACACCGAAACGGAAACGCTGAAGAAATCCAGAAAATTCATCCTTTCGATGTTGTTCAGCGAACGCAATCACTTTTGCCCGTTCTGCCAGGTCAGTGGGGGCGACTGCGACCTGCAAAACGCAGCCTACCACGAGGAAATGACCTACTGGCCCATGCAGCCTGGCTGGAATAATTACCCGGTGGATTCTTCCCACCCGTATTTTATTCTGGATAACAACCGCTGCATCCTGTGCCGACGGTGCGTGCGGGCGTGCGGGGAACTGGTGGGCAACTTTACCCTGGCAGTGGCGGAACGCGGTGCGGCCAGCCTGATCGTGGCGGATACCAACGTGCCGCTGGGCGAGAGCACCTGCATCAAGTGCGGTACCTGCGTACAATCCTGCCCGACTGGCGCTTTGATCGACCGCACCAGCGCCTACCAGGGCCACGAGAAGGCCATGACCCAGATCAAGTCGGTCTGCGTGGGCTGCTCGGTGGGCTGCAGCCTGAACCTAATCGTGCACGACAACCGCATAGTGCGGATCGAAGGCGATTGGGATGGCGCGGTCAACCACGGCCTGCTATGCGAGCACGGGCGCTATGACCCGATGCAGAATACACACGACCGAATCACCACGCCGCTGATGCGCAAGAACGGCAAGCTCGAACCGGCCACCTGGGACGAAGCCCTGGGCGCCGTGGCAGATAAACTCAAACCGTTGGCCGGCAAGGAACAAGCCGGACTGGCCGCGATCGCATCCACCCGCTTGCCGGTCGAAACGCTGGCCATGTTCAAGGAACTCTTTGGCGATGGCTTCAAGAGCGGCATGGTTACCAGCACAGAGGAAGGCTGGCCGACGGCCGTGCTCAACAAAGTGGCCGAAAAAACCGGCGCTTTCGAAGGCAAGCTGGATGTACTGCGCAACGCTGATACAGTGCTGTGCATGGGTGCGAATATTGCCAAGACCCATATGGTGGCGGGCTTTCTGGTAAAACGGGCGCTGCCCAAGGGCATGCACCTGATCCAGGTCAGCCCCAAAGCCGGTCCGCTGGATGAATTTGCGGATGTTACGTTGAATAACGCGCCCGGCAGCGACCTGGCCCTGATTAACGGCATGCTGGCTGTCATCGTCAAGGAAGGTCTTGGGAGAAACCCGCTGGCTATGCCGGATGCCGAGACCGTCATCGCCGAGGCGCTACAGGCCACCGGCCTGGAGACCGAAAAGTTGGCCCAGGCAGCCCGCATGCTGGCGCACGCGGTCAGCCCGGTGATCCTGTTCGGCAAGGGGGTCACTGCCCAGCGCGATGAGAAGCTGGTGCAAGCGTTACTCAAACTCGCAACGTTGATCGGCGCAATAGACAGTGAACGGGTTGGCCTGCTTTCACTCAAGGGCGAAGCCAACAGCGTGGCAGCCGCCCTGTTCGGCCTGGATAAGCAATTCAGCCTGGATGGCCAGCAGGCCATCTACGTGGCCCTGGGTGACGATTTTGCATCGAAGAACCTGGTCCAGAGCCTGGAGAAGGCCCCATACCTGGTCGTTCAGGCATCGTATGTCTCAGAGTTGACCGAAAAAGCGGATATTGTCCTGCCGGTGACGCTCTGGTCGGAACAGGAAGGTCATTACATCAGCCTGGATGGGCGCGTGCAGAAAGCCGAACTGGCCGTCCACGCACCGGAAGGCGTTCGGGCGAATGCCGCCGTGCTGGCAGAAGTAGCCATGCGCATGAATATGCCCGTCAAGCAAGACTGGCAGGCGGAAGTTCACGCAAAGAAATCCAGCGTGGTGTTAAGCAAGTAAGGAGAAACAATATGGCAAAACCCAAGATCTCTACGGATTGGATGTGCGGATGTGCCGGCTGTCATATGTCGCTTTTGGACATGGACGAGCGCATCCTGCAAGTGCTTGAACTGGCCGATTTGCGCTCCTCCCCCATTACCGATCTGAAAGAACCCGATAAAAGCGGTGTGGATGTGGGCGTGCTCGAAGGCGGCATCAATAACACTGCCAACGAAGAAGTGGCCCGCAAATTCCGCCAGCGCTCCAAAATCCTGGTGGCGCTGGGCGATTGCGCCGTCTTTGGCGGCGTGCCGGCCTTGCGTAATTTCTGCGGTGTGCAGGAAGCACTGCAGCGCGCTTACGTGGACGCAGAAAGCAACGAACCTGGCAGCCAGATCCCGAATGATCCCGAACTGGCGACCATGACCAAAACACGCGCCATTCACGAGGTGGTGCCGGTGGATTACAACGTTCCTGGATGCCCTCCGGATGCGGATATCATCTTTTACGTTTTGAGCGAACTGGCCCAGGGGCGCAAGCCGGAACTGAAGAACGACCTGCTGCATTGGGATTAGGAGTACTGAATGACTGCACAAAAAATTACGATTGAACCCGTTACCCGCATCGAAGGGCATGCCAAAGTCACCATTCATATGAATGATGCCGGAAGCGTCGATCACGCCTACCTGCACGTGAACGAATTCCGCGGCTTCGAGAAATTCTGCGAGGGCCGCTTGTATTTCGAAATGCCCTCCATCACCCCGCGCATCTGCGGTATTTGCCCGGTCAGCCACCACCTGGCTTCGGCCAAAGCCAACGATATGCTGACCGGACAAACTCCGCCGCATCCGGCCAACCTGTTGCGCGAGCTGATGCACATGGGCCAGATCATCCAGAGCCACGGCATGCATTTCTTCGAACTGGCTGGGCCAGATCTACTGCTCGGGTTCGACAGCGACCCCGCAACCCGCAATGTGGTTGGGCTGGTCGGCGCCAACCCCGCCCTGACTGTCAAGGCCGTGCAACTGCGTAAATTCGGGCAGGAGATCATCCAGACCCTGGCCGGGCGGCGCATCCATCCCAACTTCGCCGTACCGGGTGGCGTCAACAAAGCCCTGCAGGCGAGTGAACGGGATGGGATCCTTAAGGGCGTGGATGCAGCCACGCAAACCATCAAGGTTGGTCTTCAGATCATGAAGGACTGGGCGGAAAAGAACATCGAAGATATCAACAAGTTTGCGGTCTTCCCGACCGGATACTTCGGCATGGTAACGCCTTCGAATGGCCTGGAATTGTATAATGGGAATATCCGCCTGATCGACCGGACCGGTAAGGAACTGGAATGCTTTGACCCGGCGACCTATCTCGATCAGATTGCCGAACATGTGGAACCCTGGTCATACCTCAAGTTCCCCTATTATAAGAAGCTGGGCTACCCGGAGGGAGTTTATCGGGTCGGCCCGCTGGGGCGCCTGAATATTGCTGAACATATCGATACCCCCTTGGCGAACGAGGAACATAAGATATTCAAGGCATTGAGCGGCGGCAGACCGGTGGAGAACACGCTCCATTATCATTATGCCCGCCTGATCGAGGCGCTTTTCGCGGTGGAACGCGTACAGGTTTTGTGCGAAGATAAGGACATCCTCAGCACAGACATCCTGAACACCCGCAAGAACTGGACCGGACACGGTGTGGGCGTGCTGGAAGCGCCACGCGGAACGCTCATCCATGACTATCATGCGGATGAGAACGGCAAACTGACCAAGGTCAACCTGATCGTCTCAACCGGGCATAACAACTGGGCCATGAGCAACGCCGTTGACAGCGTAGCAAAAACCTACGTGCACGGGCCGGAAGTCCAGGAAGGCATGCTTAACCGTGTCGAAGCGGCCATCCGTGCTTACGATCCGTGCCTGTCGTGCTCCACACATGCCATCGGCCAGATGCCCATCCAGGTGGAAATCCTTGCCGCGGATGGCAAGTTAATTCGTACTCTGCAGCGCGACTCGGCCTAGTTTCTATCCGAAAAAATAATAAAGTACCGCATTTTGAATGTGTGCTGCTTTGCAGCACACATTCAAAATGTAAACTCCTGCTTAATTTCGGATAGATCCTGTAAAATTTAAGAGAACCATTATTCACCACAGATGGACGCGGTTAAACCTTGAATCGTGATAAATAATCCCTTTCATCTGCGTTGAACTATGGGTATACTTAATTATGAAACGGGATAACCATCTTTTATTGTTTCGCGAAGGAGTATCGATATGATCACTGTCCGCAAACTACTGGAAGAAAAAACGCAGGAAGAAAATGTCTATTCCGTTGCAGCGAATGATAGCGTCCTGCAAGCCTTGAAGGTGATGGCCGATGCCGATACCGGCGCAGTGCTGGTTTCAGAAGGTGACCAGTACGTTGGCATCTTCACCGAGCGTGATTACGCCCGGGATGGGGAACTGAAAGGCCAGTGCGCCAAGGATACCCTGATCAAAGATGTCATGTCGCAACTGCTGTATTCGGTAAAACCCGAAACAACCGTGCATGAATGCATGGAACTGATGACGAAGTACCGCATCCGCCATTTGCCGGTGGTTGTCAATGCGCGCGTGATCGGGCTCGTCTCCATTGGTGATGTGGTGCGGGCGGTCAATGATGAAGACGAAAGCACCATCAACGATCTGCAAAATTACATCCAGGGCACCGGCTACGGCAGGTAGGGTTTGAACCAGACGCTGGTTCTCGGGTATGGCAACCCGGACCGCCAGGATGATGGCGTAGCCTGGCATGTGTTGCTTGCATTGGCACTTCAACTTAACCTGCCCCTCCCGGATTCCTACGAAGAAGAGTTTCCCCCCAACGAAAAGTTGGATTTTGCCTTTACACTGCAATTGACACCCGAGATGGCCGAGCAGATTTCCGCTTACGAGCGGGTCTGTTTTGTGGATGCGCATACCGGCAGCATTGCCGCACGGGTGCAGTTGGTGCCGGTGATAGGCCAGTTCCAGAACTCACCTTTCACCCACCACCTGACCGCCCAAACGCTGTTGTCCATGTGCCAATCGCTATACGGGAAAGCCCCACAGGCGGCACTTGTCTCAGTACGGGGCTACCAGTTCGAGTTCGAGTGCGGACTCTCCGCCGAAACCGCCGCACTGGTGCCAGAAGCGATTGAAATGATTTTGGGATGGATGGGGGAGAAATAGTTCCTTCAGAGCATTCCAGGCATCCATGAACGCAGCGGACCAGCGCTGCGTTTTTCTTTTTTCAGACCTTTAACAATTTGTTGAATCAAATTTCATCCTTGGATATATTTAATCATGGCATCCAAATCAATCGGGCTTAACATATATTAATGTCCATCAAAAATTCCGGGGGAGGTCGCAGTTTGAGAGTGCCTGCACTCTCAAACTGCGGTCCTTCTTTAATTTTCGGATAGAAAGATGGAATGTCTACCAAATGAATTAAAATATGGACAATTGCTTGCTTGCGATCCCATCTTTGAATCAGAGGAATCATAAAGACGATGAATGAAGGAATCGATTTTGAAGGGTTTGCGCCCTGGATGGTTCTCAGCATCACGTTGATTGGTGGTATTCTGCGGGTTTTTTTACTCGGTAATAAAGGGATGACGATGGATGAAACGTTCAGTCTGTGGCTGGCCAACCACAGTATTGTCGATATGCTGCATTGGATTGTTAAAATTGACCAGAACCCTCCGCTTTATTATCTCCTGCTGCACTACTGGATAGCATTATATGGAGATACTCCATATTATGCCCGCCTGCTTTCGGCATTATTCGGCGCAGGAACCATCCCGATCATTTACCTGATCGGCAAACGTATATCTGGCGCGGTGATGGGATTGGCGGCAGCGGTGATCATGGCTCTTTCGCCTTTCAACATCCGGCTGGCCCAGGATGCGCGCATGTATACCCTGCTGGCGTTCAATGCAAGCGTTGCGATATATGCACTGGTCAGATTGCTGACGGACGCGCGTTCTCTCAGGCCCATCGGCAGCCAATTTCGTGAATATATGCTTGCCTGGCGTACACCTGGGCCGGCTAAACCCGACACCAAAGGGGATTTCAGCTACAAGGTTGTGAGCCGCAATCAAACCAGATGGAGAGCCTGGATATCCCACCATCGATGGTTACCCATCCATGCCATCGAGACTGATCTGGCCTGGCTTGGATTTATTGCGTTTTCGGCTGCGACCATGCTCAGCCACAATACGGCGGTGCTTTTCCCATTCGCCACCAATATATTCGTTCTAGGTCTGCTGCTTTTTCAAAGGATAAAGAAAACAGGAGCTTCACCCACTTTCCAGGCACCCTCTCTTGGGAATTGGGTAAAGGCTCAGATTGGCATCTTCTTACTTTGGTGTCCATGGATATTTGCGTTTTTTCAGCAAGCCAGCCGGGTTTATCAGGAATTTTGGATTCCGACGCCAGGTTGGGACACCGTAACCCAGGTATTTAGATCCTTTTTGAATGAAAATACGCTGGTTCAGGCTAACCTGGTAATCATTATCTGGATCCTGTATGCGCTGGTACTTTGTTTGGGGCTGGTGCATTTCCGGAAAAATATTTCCCGATTATTATTTCTGGCTGCCCTGTTCGTCATTCCCTTCCTGGGAGAGCTGATCGTTAGTATTCGCCGGCCTATTTTTGTAGATCAGACTCTGATCTGGACAACGATTCCATTGTTTCTGGTTCTGGCGGCTGGTATCTCTCAATTAAGATTTCGTTATGTTATTATCCTGGCGCTGGGAATTTTAAGTGCAATCAACTTTTTTTCCGCCAGCGATTATTATCGGTTCGCGCAAACAGAGGATTGGAGTAATGCTTCCCGGGATGTGATAGGTTTCGTTGAAAAGAATGACCTGATCCTTTTCAACGCCACCCGGGCGCAAATCCCGTTCGACTATTATTCCAAATTATATGACCCGAATTCTGTTCAGATAGAAAAATTTATCGGAGCTGAGCAACATGGGGTGCCTGTAGATTTGTTCGTTAGCGGTATCCTGGAACCAAGGATGACTGAGAGGGATATCCCCAGGTTGCTATCCTTATTGCGCGGGCATAACAGAGTCTGGTTGGTTACCAGCCAGAACTGGTATACCGATCCGATGGGGCTGATCCCGCAAACACTTGCGTCGCACATGAAATTAATCCAGCAGAGTGATTATGATGGGGTGGAGGTCCGGTTATATGGAATTCCCTGAGCTATAATCCTTTATTATGGAAACGATGAAGCCCATCCCTTCTTATCGCGACCGCCTGAGCGAAGTTGTAAAATTATTCCTGCGTTTGGGGGTGACTGCTTTCGGCGGCCCGGCGGCCCACATCGCCATCATGCACGATGAGGTGGTAAACCGGCGGAAATGGGTCAGCGAGCAGGAATTCCTGGATCTGCTCGGCGCGGCCAACTTGATCCCCGGACCAACCTCGACGGAACTGGCCATTTATTTGGGTTTCCGGCGGGTGGGCTGGATCGGTCTGATCCTGGCGGGAGTCTGCTTCATCCTGCCAGCCATGCTGATCGTGCTGGCCCTGGCCTGGGTGTACGTTCGTTATGGAAGCACGCCGCTGGCAGCCGGGATTTTCTATGGCATCCTGCCGGTGGTTATCGCCATTGTAGCTCAAGCTTTATGGAACCTGGGCAGGAAGGCGGTCAAGAACGGACTGACCGGTGCATTGGGGCTGCTGGTAGTGGTTCTGTATTTCCTGGGGGTAAACATCCTGGTGCTGCTGCTGGCGGCCGGGTTGATTGCCATGGCCTGGGAGAATTTTTCCAGGATAAAACGCCTGCCGGTGGTTGGGTTCTGGCTGCCGGTGGCGAGCGCAGGCCTGGTGGCTGGATCCATCCCGTTCAGCCTGCCGGGGTTATTCCTGAACTTCATCAAAGTTGGGGCGACCCTGTATGGCAGCGGGTATGTGCTGCTGGCTTACCTGCACACCGATTTCGTGCAACACCTGGGCTGGCTGACGGACAAACAGTTGATCGATGCGATTGCCATCGGCCAGATCACTCCGGGTCCCGTTTTCACTACGGCCACTTTCATCGGGTATCTGCTCGGCGGAGTGCCCGGAGCACTGGTGGCAACCGCGGGCATCTTCCTGCCGGGGTTTATCTTTGTGGCTGTTGCCAGTCTGCTGATCAACCGTATCCGCAATTCCCCCTGGACAGGCGGCTTCCTGGATGGTGTAAATGTGGCTTCGCTGGGATTGATGCTGGGAGTAACCATACAGATCGCCAGGACTGCCATCCTTGACCCCATCACCATCCTGATCGCACTGGTAAGCCTTTTCCTGCTGTTGCGCTATAAGCTCAATTCTACCTGGCTGATCGCCGGAGGGGTGCTGATCGGATTGATTCATGTTCTGGTGTAGATAATGATGGTCGCGCTTTACGCGTGACCTCCCGTGCTTGAAAAGTGCCCGGCATCTTGAAGGTGCCGGGCACTTGGGTTCTATTCCCGCCAGAGCGGCAACTTGACGGTAAAGGTCGAGCCTTTGCCCTCTTCACTTTCAATATTCATCTGGCCTTCAAAACGGTCCACGTATTGCCTGACAATGCTCATGCCCAGACCTGTGCCGGGGATGCCCTGCCGGTGGGCGTTCTTGGCGCGGAAAAATTCCTCGCCGATATGCGCCAGATCTTCCTTGGAAATACCAATACCAGAATCGGCTACGCGCAAGATAACATCTTCCCCATCGGAGGAGCAATCCACGCAGATCTGCCCCGCCGCGGGTGTGTACTTGATGGCATTGCCAACCAGGTTGCGCAGGATGGAATCCAGGCCGTCCTCGCTGGCGCGTACCACCAGGGAGTTGGCCGGCAGGGTCTGCTTGACCTCGACTGGTTTGCCTTTGGCTTCCTCGGCGAAGCGATCCAGGACGCGCTGGAGCACCGCCTGCACCGCTACAGGCTGGAGCGGTTTTTCATCATCCATCGATTTACTGGCCGCCAGCGCCAGCAGGTCGTTGATCAGGTGCAGCAGAAAATCCAGGCGGGTTTCGACGCGCGCCAACACTTCCGTTTGCTGGGTGCTCAGGTCACCGGCCATGCCACGCAAGAGCGTCCGCACCAGGCTCTGCACACCCGCCACCGGCGAACGCAGTTCATGCGCCACCATCGTGGCAAAGGAGGATTTGAATTGGTCCAGCTTTTCAGCCTGCTGCCGGGCCAGCGCCTGTTCATAGGCTTCCTTTTCAAGGACTTGCAGACGCCGCGCATCCAGCGAAAGGTGCCGTTTTTCCAGGCCGCGCTGGACGGTAGTTAAGAGCAAGTCGGTGGTGAAAGGCTTGGCGATGAAGTCGTACGCTCCGCGCTTGATGTTCTCCACGGCCATTTCCACTGTGGCATAGCCGGTAATGACCACCGCAACCGTTTCAGGGTCCTGTTCGTGGATGGGCACCAGCAAATCCATGCCGCGCCCGTCCGGCATCATCACGTCCAGCAGGACCAGGTCAAATTGTTCCTGTTTTATCTTATTGAGCCCTTCACGGAAGCTGGCAGCCGAATCGACAATGTATCCGGCCGGTTCAAGAACCCTGCGGCAGCCTTTGCGGATGCCAATTTCATCATCGATCACCAGGATTTTACTTTTTGGATCCATGGCGCTCCTCGTTTCAGCCGATCAGATCGCTTTTGTTGGCAGTCCGGTCCAGGCGCCCTTCCGGCAAGCGGATCGGCAGGGTGATTATGATCGTGGTGCCCTGGCCAACCTGGCTCTGGGCATGGATCTGGCCATAATGCATCTTGATAATGCCATAAACGATCGAAAGCCCCAGCCCGGTGCCCTTGCCGGCCGGTTTGGTGGTAAAGAAAGGCGTAAAGAGTTTGTCCAGATTCTCGGGAGGGATGCCGGAGCCTGTATCTGCCACGCGGATCTCGACCGTTTTCGCATCCAGCCGGGCCGCCGAAATGGTAATGGTGCCACCCGCTTCCATGGCATCCGCAGCGTTGTTCAACAAATTGATGAACACCTGCTGCAATTGGGCCGGATCGGCCTGGATGTGAGGCAGGTCGGGGCTGAACTCCCGGACGATCTGGACCTTGTCGAAGTGTTTGCGGTGATTCACCTTGAGGAGCACTTCACCAACCAACGCCTGCAGGTCGGTGTCCTGGGCCAGAATATCCTGCTGGCGGGCAAAGTTCAAGAGATCGGCAACAATGATCTTGCAGCGCTGGGCTTCATCCATGATCATCTTCAAGTCTTCCCGGCGCTGGTCGCCCTCGGGCGCATCCTTATACATCACATCCGAATAGAGCAGGATGGTGCTGAGCGGGTTGTTCAGCTCATGGGCCACACCAGCCGCCAACTGACCGATCGAAGCCAGGTTTTCCTTTTGCAATAGCTCGGCCTCGGTGGCGCGCAGGGTTTCGGCCATGTTATTGAATGAATTACCCAGCGAGGAAATCTCGCCCCGGCCATACGGTTCCACACGCACGGTCATATCCCCATGGGCCAGGCGGCTGTTCGCTTCGGCCAGTTCCACAATGGGATGAGTAATCAGTCTGGCCAGCGGGAAGGCAATCACACCCGCCACAAGCACACAGAACAGAGCCACCAACGCCACGGTCCATGTAAAATCATCCACCAGACTTTTAAAGACCGCCTCGCGTACCCCCACATACAACATCCCAATCACATTACCCTGGTAGTCACGCAGCGGTTCATAGCGCCCGATATACCAGGCATCCACCACGAAGACCCGCCCAAGGTATTCCTGGCCTTGCGTAAGAACGTTATCGTAAACAGTTTGGGAAACACGCGTCCCGACCGCCCGTTTGCCGTCCTGATCCATTACATTCGTCGACACACGCAGATCGCCCAGGAAGACGGTGGCAGTGTCGATCTTGCCGACATTTTTCAGGTTATCTACAAAAGAGAAATCGTTATTGAACAGGTGCAGTGATAGCACCGCCCCGACTACCTTGCCGGCATCGTCAGTGATGGGGGTAACGCTGGTCAGGGCCAGTCCGGCGGTGCCTTCGGAAGAGTTGAATAAGGTCGGGGCTTCCTGGGCAGTTTTGATGACCGGCACACGCGCCTGGTTATCCATGCCGATTTCCGATAGCAGATCCGCCGGGATGATTTCCGTGCCTGACAACGGTTGCTCAGAAGATAATTCTTTCGCGACAATGGGCAGCCGGCTCCAGTTGCCCTGCGTATACGGGGCCGACATCTGTTCGGTTACATACAGGCTGCGGGCATCTACAATATTCCCATTTTGATCGAGCACCAATACAGCCTGCGAACTCCCGATCATGGGAACATTGATCTTCTTAATCAGCTCCTGATCCACCTTCTGAATGGCATCCTGGTTACCGGCAATGGCAGCGTTGATATTCTCTACCAACACGGTATCCACCGCGGCCCGTTCGCCGATGCCGGAAATATCCTGCAATTTGAGGCTGTAAAAGCCGTTCGCCAGGTCAAGGTCACGCGCTTCGCGGTCCGCCTGGGCATTGGACAGGTAATTATTGATCACGCGTGAGATGACCAGCGCGTTCAGCACGCCGGTGATCAGCGCCACCAACGCGAGGGACGAGATCAAGACGTACAAAAGCCGGCCGCCCAACAGCCATGCGCTAATTCGTTTCACACGCAAACCTCCTGCAGGAACCATCCTCATCCCCTACCCTTCCCCTTAAGGGGGAAGGGAGTTTCCTCTTCCTTCGGGAGAGGGTCAGGGTGAGGAGATTGCAGCCCTTACGCCTTCTTGTGCGCCAGGACCCAGTTCACCTTGCCCAGCAGGTCATCCGGGTCGATCGGCTTGTCGACGAACAAATCCACCGGCAGATAGTCGATATCGGGTTCGTAATGCAGCGGGGTGGTACTGTGGATGGCCGTGAGCATCAAGATGGGGATATCCTTGAACTGCTTCAGCTCGGAAGAAGGGTCGGGGCTGTGCAGTTTGAGGGCCAGCTGGAAGCCGGCGGTATGGGTCTCCATCATCACATCCATGATGATCATATCCGGCTTTTCCGCCTTGACCTTTTCGAGGCCTTGCTCTCCGCTGTTGGCAGTTACTACCTGGTGCTTGGCGCTCTCCAGGGTCAGGCGTACTGCGGTGACGATATCAGGATCGTCGTCAATTACCAAAATTTTAGCCATTTTCATATCCTTTCTATATGGTTTGAATGATATTTACAATTCAGCGCTTATTAGTGCAGCGCAAGGTACCCAGGAGAAATTAAGGAGGATTCATCATTTCGAAACAAAACTAATTTTGCAAACAATCCAGCAACTCCTGAACCACTCTTTGAGCGGCCGACTGGACATCGGGGGTGAGCGGCGCATCGGCGAAGGTTTGTTCCGGCTGGATGCCAATCAGCGCCACCTGGCAGCCCAGTTCCGCCACCAGGTACGAGACCAGGATATGCAACGGCAGGGTGTGGCTCGAAGCGCTGATGCCACCAACCGACTGCAGATCCAGCCAGCCAATCGTCCCGGGCCTGGCGTCCATCTGGGCGGCGTCCACCAGCAGCACCAGATCCGGACGGAAGCGCCGCAGTGGACCGGTGAAATTCTCCGGGGCCGGGCCGGCTTCGATAACCAACGTCCGTTCGTTGCCAGTCACGAGCGGGCGCAACATGCCGGCCAGACGCACACCCACGGCGTCATCGCCGCACAGTTCATGGCCAATACCCAGCACGGCCAGCCGGACGGGTTGTTTAGCCCGCTTTGACGGGTTCAGGCTGGCCTTCAGGCTGGCCTGCCAGGATTGGCTCTGCATCCGGTTTATCTCCAAAATAGATCGTGAACGAATTTTTATCCAGGGAAGCCAGTTCCCATTCGTTGTTGGACATGCGTAGAGAACTCTTATTACAGGTCACCACGCATTGGCCGCAGAACATGCAGCGGTCGGTATGGTAGGTAAGAAAAAACTTTTTGGTTTTGCGGTCGATCATGGTGACTTCGATCGCTTTGGCCGGGCAGTCCATGGCACACAGCCCGCAGCCACTGCAATTGGTCGGATCAAACTTCAATAGTCCGCGCAGCCGTTCCACTTTCTCAGGGCGAACGAAGGGGTAGTTCTCGGTCACCGGGGGGCGAAAGACCGATCGGAAGACATCCGGGAGCATGGTACCTAATCTATTCATTTTACATACCTCTAAACAGAATGACGATCAACCACTGAACCAGCACCAGCAACACGCCATAGCGCCACCACAGGCCGACAGTCTGATCGATGCGCAGGCGTGTCAGCAGGGACTGGATGCCCACCAAGGCCAGTAACAGCACCAGGGTCTTGCCCAGGAACCAGAGTGGGTTGGAAAGGCCGCCCAGGTAGAAGGCAGAAACCAGCGTCAGTCCGACCACCAGTTCCACCGCCCGGCCGAGGTTGAATATCGCCAGGCCGCGGCCACTGTATTCGGTCATCGCACCAGATACAATCTCGGTGGAGGCTTCAGGGGCGTCGAAGGGTGGCAGTTCGAGTTTTCCCATCAAACCGATCAACGCCACCAGGAAACCCAGAGGCTGGGTCAGGATGAGCCAATGGCTGGCGGCATAGGCCGTGATCTTGCCGATCTGCCAGCTGCCTGCCACCATGGCCGGGCCGAGCAGCGCCAGCAGGAAGGGCGCTTCGTAGGAAAAAACCTGCGTTAGTGTGCGGGTGGCGCCGATCAGCGAGAAACGGTCCAGGCTGTTGGCACCGGCCAGGCCAATTCCCAGGGTCAGCAGGCTGAGCAGGTAAAGCACCACGATCAGGTCGCCCGGGAAGCCAAAGGTGGGGGCCAGGCCTGCCAGCGGCACGTACAGGCCGGCGGTCAGTGCACCCGCCAGGGCCACCAACGGCAGCCCGACGAACATGAAGGGATTGACCCCATCCGGGATGATCTCTTCCTTAACCAGTAACTTAAGCGTATCCGCAAAAGGCTGGAACCAGCGCGGTCCCACCCGGTTCTGCAGGAGCGCCAGCATTTTATGGTCGGCCCATTCGTACAGCAAGCCGCTGACGACCAGGAACAGGCCACCGGGAAAGATCAGCAGGGAACTGATCCCGAGAAAAACATTCATTTGGCTTTGCTCCGGTAAAAGTCGATGCCGTGCTGGCGCAATTGTTCCCAGGTCAGCAATTTCTGGCTGTCGGTGGTTGCATCCCGCACCTGCACCATGCGATCGTTGCAGGAAAAACACGGATCGATACCTGCCAGGATCATGGGCACATCCGCCAACTGGTGTCCCACCGCCAGCCGAATCACCGAGGTGAGGTTGCAAATGGTGGGCGTGCGCACCTTGAGACGCTCGGGTTTATCGCTGCCATTGCCTTTGACGAAGTAATAGACCTCGCCGCGCGGCGCTTCCAGGCGCACGACCGCCTCCCCGGCCGGGATACGGCGGGGAATGCGTGCCACCAGCGGTCCTTCCGGAAGGTTGTCCAGGATCTGGCGAATGAGGCGGAAGCTTTCAAAGAGTTCATTCAGCCGAACCTCGAAGCGCGCTTCCAGGTCGCCGCGCGTATCCAGTGCCATCTGGATCGGGAAGGTCTTATAAGCCGAATAAGGGGCCTCCACGCGCAGGTCACGTTTTACATTGGAAGCACGTGCGGTCGGGCCGACCGCCCCCATCACCTCCGCCTGGGCAGTAGTCATCACGCCAATGCCGCGCGTCCGCTGCAGGAAAGTGGAGTCATGCATGATCACATCGAGATAATGGTGGGTGCGTTCTTCCAGAAAATCAACGCCCTTGCGGATGGAATCCATCTGGGCCTGGTCCAGGTCAAATTTCACCCCGCCCAGCAGGTTGGCCGAGTAGTTAACCCGGTTACCAGTAAGACCTTCGAGCAGGTCCATGACGGTCTCGCGGTCGCGCCAGGAATACATGAATAGGGTTTCAAAGCCGGCTTCATGAGCCGACACGCCAATCCACAGGAAATGGCTGTGGATGCGTTCCAGCTCCGCCACCAGCACACGGATGGCCTGGGCGCGCGGCGGGGCTTCCACATTGGCCAGGCTTTCAACCGCCAGGCAGTAGGCCATGGCATGGATATGCGAACAAATCCCACAGATCCGTTCGATCAAGTACAGGTTCTGGATCCAGGTGCGCTCTTCGGCAGCTTTCTCGATGCCGCGGTGGGCGTAGCCCAGGCGCACGTAGGCGCTGGTGACCACTTCCCCATCTACGGTGAATTGGAAATGGCCGGGTTCCTTGAGAGCCGGGTGTTGTGGACCGATCGGAATGGTAAAGCGTTTGGGGGCAAGGTTCTCGGGCATGCTATACCCCTCCTTCGTGCGCCGCCAGGCTGGCGGGATCGAAATCCTTGCGAAGAGGATAGACGCCTTCGGGCCAGCGTTCTGGCAGGTACAGGCGCTCGGTATTGCGCAGGCCGGTAATCTCGATGCCGAACATCTCGTGCAGTTCGCGCTCGAAGACCTCGGCGCTGGGGATGACTTCACTCAGGCTGGGCACGGCCCCGCCCTGGCGCGGGATGCGCACGCGCAGGCCAATCACTACATCGCCGGGGCAGAAGTGGTAGAGCACTTCCATCTCGTTGACTTCCGGCCCCAGGTCCAGGCCGACGATGGCGCACAGGTAGCCCAGGCGCTTGACACGCAGGCCCACCACGATTGGCACCAGTTCATTGAGATGGGTGACCTTCACGTCGATCTGGTTGGGGCGTGGATGCGAAACTTCCGTGGCCCAGTCCCAGGCCCCGACGATCGCTTCGGCCAGAGTCAATATTTCTTGCGAATTCATAGCGTGGTCACCTCTTCGGGAGAGTTTTCTGGAACGGGCAGCGCAGCGGGGATCTGCGATCCGGCCGGAAGCAGACTGTTGAGCAGCTTGACGATGCCGTAAATGATCGCTTCAGGGCGCGGTGGGCAGCCGGGAATGTAGGCGTTGACCGGGATGACCTGGTCGATCCCGCCCATCACGTTGTAGCAGCCCTCGAAAACGCCGCCAGAAATGGCGCACGAGCCGATGGCAATGACAAACTTGGGTTCGTGCATCTGCTCGTAGATCCGCACCAGGCGTTCGCGTGCCTGGCGAGTGACCGCTCCGGTGGCCAGTAAAATATCGGCATGGCGCGGGCTGGCCTGCAGTTTGACGCCCATCCGTTCCATATCATAGCGCGGCGTCAGTGTGGAAAGGATCTCGATATCGCAGCCGTTGCAGGAGCCGCTGTTGAAATGCAAGACCCAGGGCGAATTGACGCGCGCCCAGGTCTTCAGCCCCTTGACCACTTCATCCCAGACATTCTTTTTAGGTTCCATTAAAACTCCTGTCGAATAAAATTTCTACCAAATAGAAAGAAATAACTTTCACCACTAAGGTCATAAATAAACACGAAGTAAATTTCTTACTTTTTATTCCCTGGTGTACTTCGTGTTCTTTGCCTGCACTGTGCAGCAGGCACACGTGCGTTTGAATTCTTTACGGGCTCAGCCCAAAATCAATGCCAATAATGCCATCATCAAGCCAACCAGGTAGATGACGGTGACCGGCGAGGAGAAACCGGTGCCTAGCACAAGGACGCCCAGGTGCAGAACGGCAAAGAACAGCGCCACCACGAAAAATGGCCGATAGCCCGGCACTCCCACGCTGGTGGGGGCGGCTTCGCCACTCGAATAGGTGCTGGACTTGACCGAATTATAGGTGGACGGCCCGGCCAGTTTTTTCCCTGCTAGCGCCAGCAGGCCGACCAGGCCGAAGTAAACCAGAAACGCGATCAAAGGGCTAAATAGGATATTCATCTTTCCTCAATAGTATCAGCCGCCGAAACCCGCCAGCAGCGCATGCGCCGCCGGGGCAGTCAGCCAGTTCGCCAGGCCCGGCCAGACACCCAGCACCACCACTGCCAGGCTCAGGATCACGATCGGCACCAGCATGGCCCAGGGTAAGCGACTCCCCTTCTGGACGCGTTCGGAAGGCTGCAAACGGTAGAGCGCATTGACCAGCGGAGCGTAGTAGGCCAGCGAGAGGACACTATTCAGGGCGGCGAATACCACCAGCAATTCCAACCAGATGTTGCGAGTCTGGAAACCGGCTACGAAGATCTGCCATTTGGACATGAAGCCCGCCAGCGGCGGCAGCCCGCCCAATCCCAACACTGCCAGGCTGAGTCCCAGCGCCGCCAGCGGATAGCGTTTGGCTGCACCGGCCAAATCCGTCACGAGCAGCGGGCTGTGATCCCCGGCCGAGATATGCAGACAGTATAACAGGGCCCCGGCGGAAAGGAACGCCAATCCTTTCATCAGACCATGCGTCAGCAGATGGAAAAAGCTGCCCTGCGCTCCATCGGCCAGGCCAGTATAGAAGGTGATGCCCAGCCCGAGCAGGATATAGCCAACATGCGCCAGGCTGGAATACGCCAGCAGGCGTTTAACCTGCTTCTGCCGCAGCGCCATCAGGTTGCCCACCAGCATGTTGAGCACTCCGAAACCGATCAGCAGCAGATACCAGGAGGAGCTTGCTCCGGTGAGGGCAGCCAGCACACGCAGCATGGCCACCAGCCCGGCTTCGATCACCACGCCCGAAAGCATGGCACTGATCCCGCTGGGCGCCTGTGAGTGAGCATCCGGCAGCCAGGTATGCATCGGCACCAGGGCAGCCTTTACGCCAAAGCCGATCACGATCAAGGCTCCCCCGGCCAGGTAAAGCGGCGTATGGACTGCCAGCAGACGAATCTGCGCCAGTTCCAGCGAACCGGAGGCGGCAAACAGCAGGGCCACACCGATCACCACCAGCACTGATCCGGCAGCGCTCTGCACCAGGTATTTGAAACCGGCTTCCAGCGAGGTGGGCAGCTCTCGATAAAAGGCCACCAGCAGGTAGGAAGTGATCGCCATGGCTTCGAACCAGATCCAAAGATTGAACAGATCGGTGGCGCAGCCCAGGCCGGTGATCATGCTGACCATCAGGAGCAGCATGGCATAGAATTTTTCCTGGCCTTCTTCCCTGGCAAGGTAGGGGCCGGAGTAGAGCGTCACCAGCGTTCCCAGGGCCAGCGCCACTCCACCCAGCAGCAGGCTCAGGCCATCCATGTTCAGACTGACAGAACCGAGCGTGTATTTGAGGGTCTGGCCAGCAGCCAGTTGCCGGGCAGCCAGGACGAAGGGCACCCAGGCGGCTGCCATTGCCAACAGCGCCAGCCAGCCCGGCAGACGCACCAATCGGGTATTGCGGCTCAAGCGGCCGGCCAGGTAGACCACGGGAGCGGCCAGAACCGGGATGAGGATCAACCAGAGAAAACCGGGCAGGATCATATTATTTGACTCCTACCAGGATGATCAGGATCAGGATCAAGCCGCCCAGGATACCGGCCACATTCCAGTTCAATTGGCCGGTTTGGAAACGCTGCAGAAAAGATGCAACCGACTGGGTCAGGGCGACGATCTGCCGGTTGAGCCACTCAAAGCCCAGGCCGCTTTCAGCCAGTGGTTTGAGCGCATTGGCCGGGCGGACGAGGTACCTGCGCGCCGCCCAGACGACGAAGCCCAGGCCGATCACCACCAGGGTGATCCAGGTGGCCGGGTTCAGGAGGATCCGGCCGACCAGCGCCCAGGTGCCTTCCCCTGGAAGATCGTGGAACGGCAGCGTGGCGGAGAGCATGCGTCCGAGCGGTCCAGCCAGCAGCCAGGAACTGAGGGTAGCCACCGCCAGCAACGCCAGCGAAACCCGCATGGCCGGCAGCCCGTCATGGGTTGGTTCCGGGCCGCGTCGTTCGCCGCCAAAGACCATCCGGAACAGTCGCAAGGTGTATAGGGCGGTTATGCCCACGCTGAGCAGCATGATGAGATAAAGCCAGAACGGACCACCCGCCAGCCCACCTTCCAGCACCAGGTCCTTGCTGAAGAAACCGTTGGCGATTGGCAATCCCACCAGTCCGAGTGCGCCGATGACGAAAACAGCCTGAACGAAGGGCATCTTCTTCCCCAGGCCGCCCATCTGGCGCAGATCACGCGTGCCAAGCGAGGTGATCAACGCCCCGGCCGACAGGAACAGCAGCGCCTTGAAAATGGCATGACTGAGCAGGTGGAACTGGCTGGCAAAGATGGCTCCACTGCCAACCGCGTAGACCATGAAGCCGAGCTGGCTGATGGTGGAATAGGCCAGCACGCGCTTGATGTCATCGGCCGCCACGGCCATGATGCCGGCCAGCAAAGCTGAAGCCGCCCCGACGATCATCACAGACAAACACCAGCCGGGCACGCCCTTAAAGGCTGGGTAGAAACGCGCCAGCAGGTACACACCGGCATTTACCATGGTGGCAGCATGGATGAGCGCCGTCACCGGGGTGGGCGCTTCCATTGCGTCCGGCAGCCAGGTATGGAACGGCACCTGGGCGCTCTTGGCCGCAGCCGCCAGCAGGCAGCCGAAGGCCATCAGGCTCAGTACGCTGGCCGGATAGGTACCGGCATGCCCCAGGAACTGGTTGATATCGTAGTTGCCCTGGTAGCTATACAACAGCAGCGACCCGGCCAGCAGCCCGACGCCGCCCAGCTGGGTCATGATGAGGGCCTTGACTCCGCCTGCCACGGCGCGCGGGTCGTCATTATGGAAAGAGATCAGCGCATAGGAACAGAAAGCGGTGATCTCCCAGAAGAAGAAAGTGAACAGCAGGCTGCCCGAAAGTCCCAGCCCGATCATGGCGCCAATAAAGAATAAGATCAAGGCATAAAAACGACTGAGCTGCTCATTGTGGCCGCGCATGTAATCGGTTGCAAAAAGCACCGCCAGGCTGCCAACCACGGCCGCAATCACTGCAATAAAGACCCCCAGTCCATCCGGAACCAGGGTGAAATCGCCCAGAACGCCGCCCAGAGAAATGCGGACCGCCGCGGAACTGCTGGTGAAGGCCAGTAAGGCTAGCGCGGCCAGCCCGGTGAGCGCCGAGAAGCCAACCGCCAGGATGTGCAGCAAACGCGGACGCCGGTCTCCAGCCAGCCAGATAATGGCCGCACCCAGCCAGGGCAACCCGATGCCCACCAATGCTAAAACACTACCCATTGCTCATCCTCGCAGGCTCGCAAGTTTACGCACATCCAACGTGCCGGTGCGCCGGCGGATCTGCACGCCCAGGGCGATGCCCATGACGGCTACAATCGTATCGGCAACGATGACGGTCAGGGCCAGGCTCTGGCCCAGGTCAATCTGCCCGGAAACCTGCCCGGCTGCCACCAATGCCAGCAAGGCGGCTTTCGCCAGGATCTGCAGGCAGACCACAACCTTGATCAGGTTGCGGCTGACCAGCAGGCCGTAGAAACCCACGCCCAGCAGTCCAACCACGCCGATCAAAGCAATCGTAAAGGGGGAAAGATTCATTCCGGTGATTCCTGTCCTTCCAGTAACTGCTCTTCCATGGCTTTCAGCTCGAGGTCACGATCGGATGTAACGGACTCGGCCAGCGAACCCCCCAGCGGCGCCTTGACTTCCGCCAACAGGCCCAGGAAGCCCAGCACACCCGAGAAGATCAAGACCACCTGCACCAATACATCCAGGCCGCGGCCCTGCCAGAACACATCTGCGAAGACGGTCGCGGCAGGTGTTGCAACGGCCGGTGCGGGTAGAGCGGAGAGCACCATCCAACCCAATACCAGTATAAACAGCAGGCTGATCCCGATTGCCAGTGGAAGCGGCACGACCCAGCCGGCAGACATCGGATTATCCCCGGCGATATTGATGGCCAGTACAAACAAAACGGTCACCAGCCCGGTGCCAACGCTGAGTTCGATCACCGCCACTTGGTGTGCCCCGTACAGGTACAGCACCAGGGCGGTCAGCGCGCTGACACCCGCCAGCCAGAGCGCGCTGGCGATCAGTCCGCGGGCGCGCGTGGCCTGAAAGGCAAACACCACTGCCACGACGATCAACAACAAAGCCAGCATGGTTACGCCTGGACCGGCTGATTCTTCTTCTGGCCTTGCAGGTACACTTCGAGCGAAACGCCGTAGAAATTGGCCATGACGGCCGGATCATTGATATCCAGCTTGGCCCAGCGGGCGCGACCGAGGTCACCGGGTAAATTATAGCGGCCATCATAAGGCATGGCATCCGGCATGATCGAGCCGAGCAACTGGTTGGCCTTGGAAAGCTGTTCTTCGCACAGGTTGCGGGCGCCGCGCAGGTTCACCTTGTACATCTCGGCCAGGCCCAGGTCGGCGTTGTCAAAATTGACACCCTGCAGACTGGCGCGGTTGAACTTGGCGCCATTCAGTCTGGCTTTGCGTAGATCGGCATAGTCCAGGTTGGCCTGGTGGAAATCTGCATTGGACAGGTCGGCTTCCATCAGGTTGGCATCCTGCAGCTGGGCCTGGCACATGGCCACCCCACGCAGGGAACCGTCCGTCAACCAACCACGCACACGCATTTCCTCGATGGCCTGCAAAGAATACTTGTTTTCGAGGCCCCAGATTTTGTTGATCAATTCAGTTTTTGTATACATGCTTCCTCCGGCTAAATGGGATTTGCTTGTTTTTTTAAATTGTTCCGGTGCAATCTGCCCGGTTTTCAATGGTAAGTATATGTGAAACATGTCACAAGGAGCGTAACAACCAGGTCACAAACTGGTAACAAAAAAAATCCCACAACGGACACAAAGTACACAAAGGTTTCCTTAATGCGCCTTCGTATCCATTGTGTTCTTTGTGTTTTTTTTTCTTTACTGTGATGATTTTCCTGTAGGCTCCGGCGAAGTGGCGAGGGAATACCCCACACCCGGCAGAGTTTCAATGCGCACAGAACCGTCCACAACCTGCTCGATCTTGGCGCGCAGGCGGTAGACCAGTTGCTTTAGCATGGCCCGATCGGCGCCGTTTGGCCCCCAGACATGTTCGATCAACGAATCGGCCGGAAGAACCTGGTCTTTATTAAGCATGAGCGTCTGCAGCAGCTGACTTTCGAGCGGGGTCAGGCGCACATGCGGCTCCGCCCCGGCGGATATTTCACCCCGCCCGGCATCCAGGGCCAGCACACCGGCGTTAAATTTATCCGGTGCAGCCCGGCTGGCCCGGCTGGCGCCGGCGCGGCGCAGGACGGTGTCGACACGCGCCACCAGCTGGCGCGGGCTGAATGGCTTGACAATGTAATCATCCGCGCCGGCTTTAAGTCCGTTAACCACATCGTCATCGTCATCCCGCACACTCAGGATCAGGATGGGCGTATCGGCTTCAGCACGGATGCGCTGGCAGACTTCCAGCCCGCTCAGCCGTGGCAGGTTAAGGTCCAGCACCAGGAAATCTGGCCGCTCGGATCTCCAGCGGTCAAGCGCCATCTGGCCGTCGTTCGCCACGATCACTTCATAACCAGCCCGGCGCAGCGTAAAAGAGACCACATCGGCCAATGCCAGGTCGTCATCCACCACCAGCGCCTTCATAATACATCCCGCAATGGCAGGATGAACCAGAAGATGTTTCCGCCGCCCGGGCGCGCATCCAGGCCTACCCGTCCACCATGACTTTCAACGATGGTCTTGACCACCGACAATCCCAGCCCAACGCCGAACTGAGCCTTATCTTTCTCATCCAGGCGGATGAACCGCCGGAAAATGGTTTCCCGGTCCTCCAGTGAAATCTCGGTGCCCTGGTCGCTGACCGAAACTTTAAGGGTATCCGCATTTTCGAGCAGCATTTCCAGTCCGATCGGATGGTCCAGCGGGCCATATTTGCTGGCATTGGAGATGAGGTTTACCAATACCTGGGTCAGGCGCATCGGGTCTACTTCCGCCCTGGGCAGATCGGGCGGAAAGTCCGTCACCAGTTCCTGGTGGCGGCGTTCGAGCAAAGGTTGCATCAGTTTTTGCGCGTCGGCAACCAGTGTGACCATGTCGGTGGAGCGCCGCCGGATATGGAAACGCCCGGCTTCGATGCTGACACTTTCCAGCAGGTTATCGATCAACGTTTGCAGGCCGGTCACGCTAAAATGCAAGGATTTGACCAGCTCGACCGTTTCCGCCTTGGAAAGATCTTCTATTTCTTCCAGCAGCAGTTCCACCGAAGCCTTCAACGCCGAGAGCGGGGTGCGGAACTCGTGCGAGATGTTCGCCAGGAAATACGAGCGCAACCGCTGGGCGGCATCTTCCTCGGTCACGTCCCGGAACACCAGGGCTGTTTTGGATGGCAGGCTGGCAGGCGCAAGCAGAGCCGCACTCGTTACGGAGAGCGTGATCTCCTCCCCGCGCCGGTTGACAACGTTCATGAATGGCATTCTCCCGGTGGAAGCCAACAGTTCGAGGAATTGCCCGCGGCCCACCGCCGGATGCAGGATCTCTTCGATCGGCTGCCCAAGCGCTTCCCGCATATCCCAACCGGTGATGCGCCCGGCGCTACGGTTAAAGAAAGTGACCCGACCACCTGCATCGAGCATGGCAATGCCTTCCTGCACGGATTGGAGCAGGTCTTCGGCCAGTGTCGCGGGCAGTGCTGGGGATGGTGTCTTCTTAATTCGTGGCATGGGCTATCGTTCCTGCTTTGATTATAATTGCTTTAAGATGCGCAGTGCCCGGCACCTTCGTGTAGCAGCCCGAAGGAGTAAGGTGCCGGGGACAAAACATAAGAGATTGGTCCCGGCAGAAAAGAAAAGGTTGTCAACCAATGGAAAATGTGCTTGTTTCGTGGAGTGGCGGGAAAGACAGCGCCCTCGCCCTTTATGAAATTCTCAAAGCTCAGAACTACCAGATAACAGCCCTGGTCACGACCGTGACGGAAGACTACGATCGGATCAGCATACACGGCGTCCGGCGCGTCCTGCTCGAGCAGCAAGCGGCCGCGCTGGGATTCCCGCTGGAGAAAGTGCTCATTCCAAAGAACGCTTCCAACGACGAATATGAAGCCAACATGGGCAAGCTCCTGGCAAAATATCGGCAGACCGGAGTGCGCTTGGTTATGTTCGGAGACATCTTCCTGGAAGACCTGCGGAAGTACCGGGAGGACAAACTCGCCAGCCTGGGAATGCAGGGCATTTTCCCTCTCTGGAAAAGGGATACAGGCGAACTGGCCCGCTGGCTGACCGAATGGGGATTCCAGGCGATCACCACCTGCGTGGACAGCCAGGTATTGGGCAGGCAATTTGTCGGCCGGCTGATCGATGCGCAGTTCCTGGCGGAGCTGCCGGCTGGGATCGATCCGTGCGGCGAGAACGGCGAATATCATTCTTTTGTATTTGATGGGCCAATTTTCAAGGAGAGCGTGCCTTTCATATCCGGGGAAGTTGTTTTACGCGAAAACCGCTTTTACTATTGTGACCTGGTACCCAGCAAAAGGCCATAATCCACTGGGAAATCTTTTACAAGATTCAAACAATAAACAAACGCTTCCTATATTGACCGGAACCCCTTAGCATGCGATAATAGTCCTGCCCCTGATTGGCTGCCCCCCTCAGCCAGTCAGGGGCATTTTTGTTAATCTGGGCCATTCACCATCAATATGATGCTAGAGGCCAGATTGGCTGGACGGGAGGAAGGTTCGTCCAGTGTTGATACTTGGGATCCCATCCTATCTCTCGTTGGCAGATAAAAAGCTAACCCCTTACAAGATTGTCAGACAATAATAGGGTAAGCGTAGGGTTGCCGTCAAGCAGATTGACGACAGGGGGTGTATTATATAAACGTAAGGCGATTTCTCTTCTCCTCCTTTCAAGAGAGCCGGGGCCGGCGTCCCCGGCTCTCACGATTCCAGCTCTATGGGAACTGCTGCGGAATTGCCAACAACCCGCGATTTTGGCTTCGGGTTTATTATGCGGTAAAATAACCGCATGCCGCATAAATCCGTAACGAAACGTGAAGTTAAAACCCCTGTCCTGGCCTTCGTCGGCTTTGGACTGGGAATCCTGGCACTCTTTCCAATGGGCATCATGACGGTGGATTTTATCGTGCCGCAGTCGTTTGCCGATGCAGTGGCCAAAATGCCTTCCGGGGCGCAGAATGCATTGCTATTTTTTAATTTTTTGGGCAGCTTGCCGTTTGCGATCGCCAGCCTGGTGATAGGCATCCTCGCCCTGCGGCGAATCAGGGCAGACAAATTCCTGAAGGGGGAAAAATGGGCTATTTGGGCGATCGCCCTGGGAAGCCTGGGCTTAATCTTCGGTGTGTTCCTCTATTTCCACTTCATCCATGTGTTGCAACCAACCGCACCGCTTCCAACCTAATCGGATGTGTTTGCAAAAAGAGAGTGTGCGGTCGCACACTCTCTTTTTGTATTTCTGTTTCCTCACGCCACCTGGTACAGGCTGCGGGCAATGATGTGATCCTGGTATTCGGGTGCCAGCTCGCAGAAATAGCCGCTCCAGCCCCACACTCGCACGATCAGGTTCTTATGCTGCTCTGGATGGGCCTTGGCATCCAACAAAGTCTCTACGTTCAGGCTGTTGAGCTGCAACTGCTGGCAGCCCAACTGGACGAACATGCGTACCAGCACGGCCACCTTGCGGATCGATTCGGGATCGCGGAAGACCGTATCGGATAGTTCCATGGTGATCGGGCCGCCGTTGCAGATGCGGCGGTAGTCGATCTTGGAAAAGCTCTGCAGAGTGCTGATGGGACCTCGCACGCGCACACCTGGCGCAGGCGCCAGGTTGGCGCTGAAGGGCTCGCCGCTCAGGCGACCATCGGCGGTTGCGCCGACCAGCGGCTCACGCATGCCGTCATGCCCCTCGGCCAGCCAGATGTAATACATGGCGGAGCCCGTACCCGGCCTGAGCAGCCCGCCCCACGGCAGGCGCCCATACCCTTCACAGGCGCTGGCAAAATCATCAAATAATTTCACCAGGAGCGCATCCGCGCGCACATCATTGCTGCCCACCTTGGGACCATCCTCGTTCAGATGGCGGCGCAGGGGTTCGTAACCGGCAAAATTCGCCTGAAGTGCGTCCAGCAACTCTTTGGCCAGCACATCCTTCTCATCGAAAACAAATTGTTTGACCGCCGCCAGGGCGTCTGCAGCATTGGCCGAGCAGGCGCCGTGAATGCCGAGGTTGTTATATTTCAAGCCCTGGGAAAGGTCGCGACCCTGCTCAAGGCAACCGTGCATGAAAACCGAATAGTACGGAGCGGGCGGCAGCAACAGGCGGGAATAGGTCTCAGCCAGCCTGTCAACCTGCTGGCGAATGCCCGCAGCCGTGCGGCTGAGGATCTCATCGAATCCCAGCCCGTCTGCCAGGCAGCTACGGATGGCCTGGTCGGCCGCGGCCGGGAAGGAAACCGCCCCGATGTTTACCACCTCCATGCCGCGCCCGGGGATGATGAATTCCCAGCAGGCCGCCACCACGTAATCGCGGGCGTCTTCCAAGTCGTAGCCGTGCGCCAGCAGCGCCGGGATGACCACCTCGTCGTTGCTGTATTGGGGGAAACCCAGCCCCTTGCGGGTCAATTCGCTCGCAAGGCTGAGCAGTTCCAGGTTTGTATTTGTGTCTATGCGCAAGTTGATCTTGGGATCGATCAGCTCCAGGTCACGCGAAACCCGCAGCACCATGCAAGTAAGCTCGTTGACCGCGCTCGAACCATCCGGCTTGAGGCCGCCCAGGGTGAGACTCTGGCCGTTATCACCCTGCTGGACGCCTGGATAAAGGTCGCTGTCCTTATTAAGCGAGATGAAAAATTCCGCCAGCAGCTCTTCCGCCTGGTCGAGCGTCAACCGGCCCGCCTGCAGGTCGGATTGCAAAAATGATCCCATATACTGGTCGAAGCGTCCCAGGCCGACATGGTAATTTCCGCCCAGCCATACGATCGCCTGGCAAAAGCGCAACGATTGCAGGGCTTCCCTGAACGTGCTGGCCGGATGGGCCGGCACGATTTCCAGCACGGCCGCCAGGTCCGCCCGTCCAAGCCGGGCAGCTTCATCCGCATAGCGGGCGGACAAAGCCATTACGGCATCGATGGTTTCGATGGCGCTATCCAGGAACTCCAGTGCTTGCGGGTCATTCGGCATGCTCTGGCGGGTGGACAGGGCAACTTCCCGGCGTCCCAGCAGTCCCTGCGAGAGCAGCAAGTCCCAATCTGCACAAATATTGCTGACCGGTCCGAGCTCGTGCAGGGTGCGCCCGGCGGTCAGGCTGGCCCACTCTTCATCGGTATAGATCGGTGGAACTCCCGGGAGCGAGCGCGTGAAAACGATCTGTTCCTCGGGCGCAATGATCACACGCTCGGCTTCACACTGCCGGCGCACCAGCCGGGACACCCGGCGCGGCCAGGACAGGCCTGCAGCTTCGCACTCCCCCAGGAGCTCGATCGGGTGCGCCCGGCGCAGCGCCTTATGTTTCCCGGCGCGCATACTGTTCTTTAGAAAGACCAATCGCTCGTTCATACCCGTTTCACCTTTAACCCGGCTTGTTCGAAAATTTTAGTGTTGAAATTCAGCGGCTGCGTTTCATCGTAATCCGGTTTGAACTCCATCCCTGCATAGCGATATTTTGCGCCGGCAGCGCGATTATACGGCAACAGGTCCACCTCTACCAGAGCGAGCATATTTTCAACCTGGCTGGCGATGCCAGCCAGGTTTTCATCCGTATCGGTAACACCCGGCACCATCGGCACGCGGATGACAAATGGCTTACCTGACTCCCCGAGCACTTCCAGGTTGCCCAGGATCAGGTCATTATCCACACCGGTATAGTGCAGATGGGCCTGCCGGTCGATCAGTTTCAGATCGTAGTAGACCAGGTCCGAGCGGGCCAGCACCAGTTGAAAATCCGCCCGGGAGGCGTGCCCACACGTGTCCAGCAATACATGCGTGCCTTTTTCGAGAAGATCGATCACCTCGGCCACAAAACCGGCCTGGAAAAGCGGTTCCCCGCCCGAAAAGGTGATACCGCCTTCATTTGCCCGCAGCAGGGCGGCCTGCTGATTCAACAGGGCAGCCAGCTGCGCGGCTTCATACTCCTGGCCCGCCAGCCGTTCGCTGCTGGGGCTGCGGATGATCTGCGGCTGGATGGACTGGCTCTCGGGGTTGTGGCACCACATGCAGGCCAGCGGGCAGCCTTTCAGGAAGACCGTGGTGCGAACGCCCGGGCCATCATGGACGGTAAATTCTTTAATGTCAAAAACGATACCAGAGGTCATTGCCAATTAGTGAAGATTAGCGTAGATGAGCGGTTGCAGGTTCTTTTTGTTTTAAAACCGGTAAGCAGGGGGTTTGGGATCCAGCCAACCCACCAGGTCATCTTTCAGGGCAAAGGCAAAAAAGGCATTGCCGAGCGGGTTGTAGTGCCCGAAGACTGCCGCGGCAGCCGGCTTGATATACAACCGGTCGATATATTGTTCCGGGGTGATGCGAAAATCGGCAAAGTCTTGTTGATGTTTTTGCAGGCTGTCGAACCAAAGTATCTTTTTCTTTTCGAGATAATCAATAAAGCTGGCGTCGAAGCGTTCGTCACCTTTGAGATGGTGGATAACCTTGGTTTCGGAGTACGCCAGCGGTATGATCAGTTTCTTGTGGTGCTTTTCTGCCCAGGCGGAAAGCGCGTCCAGGACAAACTCGGTGGACTTGAATCCATACTCCAGGCGCAGCCTGGCGGCATCCGCCATTCGGGCGGCCGGGTCCCTTAGATTAACCTTGATCGATAAAGCCTCCGCCACCGCTTCCAGGTCGTCAAAGCGGGCCTCGCCGCCTTTTTCCAGCGCAAACAGCCGGACGATCTGGTCATCATGGAAAGCTTGATAGAAAAAGTCCGGGTCGCACAGGCGCAGCAAATCGTCGCCATTGCGGCACAGGCCGGGAACTTCGACAAAGCCACCCATGGATGGGTCATATCGCAAATGCGCCCAGGGCAGCCCATGCAACGGCCAGGCGCGCTCGCGCGCGCGCTCCTTTTCATTCCACTGCGTCCTGATCCAGCGCGAGGCATCCAGATTGCGTACGTGGTCGTCATCGTAAATGGTCAGCAGCAGGTTTTCCGCCGAACATTCCCCTGATTCCATGTGCATAAGGCGCTTGTAGGCCGTGAAAACGCTGTGCCCGCCGATCCCGAAGTTGCGGATAGGCTCGCCGAGGTGGGCGGCCAGGCGTTCCTGCCAGGATTCATCGTCGCTGACCTGCTGGGATTGCGTAAAGCTGTCACCATAGGAATTAATACGGCAGGGCTGGTCGGCATAATTGACCATTTTGCGCTGACCGGCCGGTTCGTAGGTATAGGTGGTGCGGCAGAAATCCATGCCGTCCCGGAGAACGATACTGCGCGGCACGTAGCCGATCTCCGGGTCAAAGCTGCACCAGGAGGGTTTGGCTGGGTCCAGCATGGCTTCCACATCCAGCCGGCGGTAGGTGGTAGTTTGCAGGATCTGTTTGATCAGGTCGGTCATGGCAGGAAGTATGTGCCCGGCACCTTTAAGGTGCCGGGCACATCAGGGTACAACATATTTCTTACGCCTGCATCAACTGCCGGGCGCGTTGGGCGGCTGAAGCAGCATCCGGGGCGTACACATCCGCGCCGGCATCTTTGGCGAACTGTTCCGTCACCGGGGCGCCGCCGATCATAACCTTGACGGAATCGCGCAGGCTGGCAGCCCGCAAGGCCTGGACGATATCCTTCATGCGCGGCATGGTGGTGGTCAGCAGAGCCGAACAGCACACCAGGTCGGGGTGATATTCCATCACCGCCGCGACGTATTTCTCGGGGGAAACATCCACGCCCAGATCGATCACCTCGAAACCGGCACCTTCCAGCATCATCCCGACCAGGTTCTTGCCAATATCATGCAGGTCGCCCTGCACGGTGCCGATGATCACCTTGCCAATCGCCTTGATATTGGCGGAGGCCAGCAGCGGGCGCAGGATGGCTAACCCGCCCTTCATGGCCCGGGCCGAGATGAGCATCTCGGGCACGTAAAATTCCCCATCCTCGAACATCCGGCCCACCTCGCTCATCGCCGCGATCAGGCCATCCTTGAGGATGGTTTCGGGCGGAATAGCTTCCGCCACGGCCTGGTTGACCTGCTCCTGGGTGGCGGTCAAATCACCTTCGATCACACTCTTGCGTATATCATCCAGTATTGCCATGAAATCTCTCCTTGTAAAAAAATATTGTATTTGCTCAGCTTTGCGAAATGGGTTGGAAGATGCCTATTCCTGGAAACCGGGTTGGGATTGAACGAGTTCGATAAAAGCCAGCATATTCTCCAACGGCACATCCCCTTCCACATCGTGCGCCGGTGCGAATATATAGCCGCCGGAGGCGCCCATTTTCAATAACCGCTGCGTTTCCGCCCGAACATCCTCAACCGTGCCAAACGGCAGGGTGCGCTGGGTGGATAGGCCGCCGTGGAACGTCAACCGCCCGCGATAGCGTTCCATCAAGGCGGCCACATCCATCACTTCGGGCTGGAAAGGGTTGAAGCAATTCAACCCGATCGCGAACAAATCATCGAACAGTTCATCCACATCCCCACAGGAGTGGATGAAAACATATTTGCCGGCCGCGTGCACCCCCGCATACATGCGCTTGAGCACCGGGTAAATGAATTGATGCCACAACCTGGGTCCCATCTGCAAGCCGTGTTGCTGGCCCCAATCATCCCCGAAATAAACCGCATCGATATCGTACTTAAGGGCTTCCTGGATCTGGGCAATGTTGTAATCGGCAATTGTCTCCAACAGGCTGTGGACAAAATCGGGATGGTCATAAAAATCCATCAACAGGTTCTGCATGCCGCGCAAGGTCCAGGCGCGTTCATACAGGGAAAAACCGATCTGGAAGACCCGGAAGCGGTCCCCGTAGCGGGCAATCCGGGTGGGGATATCCTCGAAAAATCGGGGGTCAAGTGGGTCGGGGAAGTGGTACCGCGCAAGACTGGGCTCGGGCAGGGTATTCCCTATCACGTTGCCGATATCCTTGTCGATACTGCGGTCCCAGACCACGCCAAAAACATCCCGCACGTGGTCATGCCCCAGGTCGGTAAAGAAACCGATATCGCTGCCCAGCTTCAGCAGGTGGTTCTGCAGCGCATCTTCGACTTCCACCGGGCTGAAATGCTCTTCCAGTTTGGCTTTGGCTTCCTTGGTAAAGCCGCACGACCAGGGCACGTAGGGGGTTGTCCCGCCGGCAAGAACCGTGGCTATGATTTCCCGTTTATTCATGGGCTACCCCAGCGACGCATAAGGCGTTTGACGGATGGTCTCGACCATGGCCCAGAAATTTTCGAGCGGGGTATCCAGCTGGAGATTATGAGTTGGACCGATCAAAAGCCCCCCACCCTTCCCGATGGTCCGCAAGCGGGTCAGCACTTCCGCTTTCACTTGCGCAGGCGTACCAAAAGGCAGGGTTTGCTGGATATCCAGCGAGCCCCAGAAGCACAAATCCCGGCCGTATTCCTTCTTCAATCGGGACGGATCCATTGCCATGGGTTGGATCGGGTTCAGGATATCCACACCAATCTCGATCAAGTCCGGGATGATCGGATACACCACGCCATCCGTATGGTAGGCGATCTTGATCTGCGGGTTGATCAGGCGCAGCGAAGTGATCAAATCGGCCATGCGCGGCTTGAAGTACTGACGCCACATTTTGGGAGACATTAACATGCCGGTCTGCCCGCCCATATCGTCACCCAGCCAGATCATATCCACGCCCATGCGCACCAGGCGCTGTGTAACGGCTTTATGGTAGGTATATGGTATGTCCAGCACCCGGTTGGCCTGCTCGGACTGCATGGCAAGATCCATCATCAATTGTTCGTAGCCGCGCAAGGCCCAGGCACATTCAAAAATGGTGGTGGGTGTGACACCGACTATCCAGTAATCTTTTTTAAATTCTGCCAGGACACGTTGTGTTTCCGCGTAGAGCGCCGGACGATTCGGATCGGGGGAAAGATAGGTCTCCAGCACCTTGTCATCGGCAAGGGGATGACCAAACGGTTCGGTATACTTGCCTTTGCCGTAGGGGGTGGCATATTCGACCGTCTTCCAGGTAACGCCCCATTCATCCTGGTAGCTGTCGACGTTCTGGTAGCCATCCTGGTAGTAGCTATTGACCCAGCCAACCGAGCTCAGCAGCATATCCTCATCCAGGGCCCGTTCCAGTTCGTAGGTATTGCCGCCTCCATGCGGATTGTGCAGGCCCTGCCCTTTCAGGCGAAGATCGGCTTCGAGACGGGCGGCAAATTCGGGGGTGAAGCTGATCTGCATGGGGCAGCGATCGGCTTCCTGGTGGTTGAGTGCCGCCAAGACACGCTCACGATGATTTATAGTTAATGCCTCTTGCCATATTCCATGGCAGTGTCAAATGCTGCCACGATATTTTCCGGCGGGACAAAGGCCTGGATGTTATGCACCGCTGCAAAGACAAAGCCGCCGCCAGGGGCCAGGTCATCGATCCGGCGCTTCACCTCGTCGACCACTTCCTGGGGTTTGCCGAATGGCAGGACGTGCTGGGTATCCACGCCGCCGCCCCAAAACACGATATCCCTTCCGAATTCAGCTTTCAGTTCGCGGGTATCCATGCCTTTCGCCGAAACCTGGACCGGGTTCAGAATATCGAATCCGATCTCGATCAGGTCAGGGATCAGGCCGCGCGTGGCGCCACAGCTGTGGTAGAAGAGTTTCGCATCCGTTTTTTTCTTGATGGCTTCCACCAGGCGCTTTTGTTTGGGCTTGATGCGTTTTCGATAGATCTCCGGGTTGATCAACCAGCCGTTTTGCCCGGCCATATCATCCCAAAAGGTGAAAACCTGGATGTACGGACCAACCTGCTCGAGGTAGCGGTTGCATGATTCGATATAAATATCAGTAATGGTTTCCATCAACCGGTCTGCAAAAGCCGGTTCGGAGATCAAAGCCATCAGGAAGTTCTGCAGCCCCATCACCCGGGCTGGCTGCTCGAAAATGCCCCCGCCAATCACCGCACTGCCCACCAGGGCATAATCGGTGGTCTCATACAGGGCTTTGGCCTGCCTGCCCAGTTGGGTGTTCACTTCAACCGAATCTGGCTCCGGCCAATGGTAATTATCCAACGCAGACATGCTGGCTTCTTTGATCGGAAAATCAACCCAATCAAAATATAAGCCACCCTTTTTGGGCATATGCAATTTAGAACCCCAGCGATCAATGAAGGCCAGGTAATCGCCTTCCTCGAAAATATCCACCCCCACGGTTGTGGCCGCCGGTAATTGCACCATGCGGAAATCCACCCCAAACCGCTCCATCAATGCATCATCGACATAGGGCAGCTGCTGCACGTAATCGAACATCTTGATCTGCTCGACCGGCAGCCCCAGCTGCTGCTTGAGATCGACATAGGTCTTCTTGACGATCGAAGTAACACAAGTGGCGCCCAAATCGATTGGAATGCGATCAGGCTCCTGGTGGTTGAGGGCCTGCATAACCCTGGTCCGTGAGGTCATCTCTTTATCATCCTTATGCTAAAAAATTTCTGGAAAAGTCCGCAATTTTCGGATAAACACGAAAAAGACACGGGAAAGCATGTATGACAACGATGTCATAATGATAACACTACTAAAGAACAGAGTCCAGTAAAGCAGTGCCCAACCTACCTCTCCAGTCCCGGAAAACCGGCGGCCCTGCCACGCGCACGATAGTTATGGTATACAATTGGCCGGAATCGAGGCCGCATAAAAACCTTTCCGAGAAGAGCATTTTGGTCAATCGCATTGTTGGTATTCCTGCTGGGGTGCCAACCGGGGGCGATTCCCTCCACCTCTGGCATGCCAGCGCCTGGCGAGCAGGTCACCATCCAGAGCCAACGTGTCTATGCCGTACATCAGCAACTCACACTGGTGAATAAAGGCCCGGGCCAGCCAGAAAAACAGAACATTTGGGTGGCATTAATTCGCACCTTTCCACCTTATCAGGCAGTCCAGTCCATGCAGGTTTCACCCGCAAAATACACAGAGGTCACGGATGAATATGGCAACCAGTATGCCGAGTTTGATTTTTCTGGTCAGCCCGCAGGAACGACCCAGACTGTGCAAATCGATTATCGGGTGACCGTTAACGAACTGGCCTACAACCTGTCAGACTGCCGGGGGGCGCTTCTGAATGAATTTACCCAGCCCGAACTGCATATTGAATCAGCCAACCCGCAAATTATGGCCCTGGCGGCCAAGCTCTCGCAAGGAAATGCCACGGCTTGCCAGCAAGTGCGCGCATTCTATAATTACATCGGCAATACCCTGGTCTACACATATAATGGAGCCAACTGGGGTGCGCAGGCTGCCCTGGGACCGATGGGGTCAGATTGTACCGAATACTCCGATCTGCTGGTGGCGCTTAGCCGGGCGAGCAGCATTCCGGCACGTTATTTCGAAGGAATACTGTATCTGGATAAAAGCACGGCTGCTTTGGCGCAAATTGACCACGCCTGGCCGGATGTCTACCTGCCAAATACGGGCTGGGTCGCAATGGATCCCACCCTCGGACGGTCGCTGGTCAACCGCGATGACTATTTTGCCCACTATACGCCCGATCATATTATTGTCACCATGGGAGTGAATCCATCGGTCCTGCGCGGTGGTGATTATTGGACGAATCTCTACTGGCCCGGTAACGCTACCAACATTCAAGCCAGCGGGGATTGGAAGATCGACCTTGTCAGTAAATAAGGGCATTATTTAGTAACATCACAATAAGAGGGGAAACGGGTAGTGTGCGGGAAGCAGTGCCGCCCGAACACCACCCTGCCCTACTTATTGAGAAGATGCATTAATAATAATCTCCCCTCGTTTTTTTCTTTTCCTTCCGATCATGGGAGAAAAACAACAAGGGGAGATAGTTATTTTGAATAGATGATCGATTTATTAAACGGGGCTGAATTACTCCCCACGCTTACGCAGATACATATGCATAATCACCGAGAGTACGATGATTAAACCATAGATGAAATTGGTCCAGAATCCCGTCAGACCAACGGCAACGGTTGCAGCTTCGATGGCGCCAATGATGAATGCTCCGAGAAAGGTCCCCAGTATGGTACCAGTGCCGCCTAAGACGGATGTACCACCCAGGAAGACAGAAGCCAGGGTTTGGAGCAAAAAACCATCTCCCAAGGTGGGCCAGAAATAAGCCACGTAAAAACTGGCAAGAATGCCGGCAAAGGCAGAGACCACACCGACCAGCATGAAAACCTGGATGCGAGTGCGTCTGGTATTGACGCCCATCAGTTCAGCACTGTTGATATTGTCTCCGATCAAGTAAACGTGCGCGCCAAACCGGTGCCGGTTCAGAAGCACCCAGCCCAGTATCGCGACCAAAACCAACCATAACATTTGCATGGGGAAGTATGGGCCGATCTTGCCGACAAACAGGTTGTAAAAAAAGGTCTGTTTAATATATAACAGAGAAAAATTTGCCCCTTGTGTAAGCACCAGGGCCGCACCACTCCATAGGAATTGTGTACCGATGGTGACAACGAGTGAAGGAATGCCGAACTTGACGATGATAAACCCATTCAGCCAGCCGATGATCGCTCCAGTTAGCAGAGCAGCCACAATTGCCAGGAACACCTGGATGGTCGCATTATGGATAAAAGTTGTAGCACTATAGGTATATGTGAACGACACCATGCCCATGGCCATGATGGAGGGGAACGAGAGATCCATCTCTTTGGCGATCACCACAATGGTCAGGGGAATGGCCATAATGGCAAAGAAGGGGGTGGAGGACATGAAGGCAGAGTAGATTTGTGGGGCTAAGAAGGTCTTTGGGGCAGAAGCGATAAATATGATCCACAGAGTGACGAAGACACCCAGGATTCCAAGCTGGGCGCTGTTCGTGCGTAAAAATCTTCTGAGAGTGAAGGGAGGCTTATAGTGCTGAGTGACTTTGGGTGTAATTGCCTTGTCTTGAATACTCATTGCATCCATCCTTATTGATATATTAATGATTGATATGTTTAATCGAGGCTGCCGGTTTCTGCAACGCGAATCATCTTATCCATTAATTCGTTCAGGCCAATATTCTTGGTTTGGAATTCACCAGCAACCTTGCCACGGTCAATCACCACCACACGATCGGCAACATTATGGACATGCAGGATGTTATGGTCGATAAAAATGGCGGATTTGCCAGCTTGCTTGATGCCGTTAACGAAATTGATCAATTTGGCTGACTCTTTAAGCGAGAGACCCATGGTGGGTTCGTCGAGAACGACGATATCCGCGTTGAAGAAGAGGGCACGCACGATCGCAACACCCTGCTTCTCACCCCCCGAATATTTACCAACCATCGAATCCGGGCTGACGGCGTGCGAGGTAAAGCCCATCAACTCCGTCATCAGCCGGTGCGTTTCATCTCTCATCCGTTGGATATCCAGGAAACCCATCGCGGTAGTAATTTCGCGGCCCAGGAAGATATTGCGCCAGAGCGTCTGCAATTCAGCCAGCGCCCGCTCCTGGTAGACGGTTTCCAAGCCTAACTCTCTGGCTTTAGGAACCGTTAGGTGATCCACTTTCTTACCGTTGAAATATATCTCGCCGGATGTGGGTTGATGATAGCCGGTGATGATCTTGATCAAGGTGGATTTGCCCGCGCCGTTATCGCCCAGCAGGCCAACCACTTCATTCCGGCCTAAATGAAAATTGATATCCTCGAGCGCCTGGACCTCGCCAAAGGATTTGGACACGTGCTTAAGTTCGAGTCGGTATTCTTCCATTAGAACTTTCTCCATTGTAGTAAGGGATAGAGCTATAACGTGAATTATATTCGGAATAATTGCATTTTAGGAACGGCATCAGCCTTTGAAATACACAATACTGATGACAGAATTTTTTACTGCTAAATTGAAAGGCAAGGGCTAAATGACAAAGTCCATCGGGCGCCATTTAGCCCTTGCGTGATTTCCTATTGCTGATCCAGATAAAGAAAAGCCTCAGCAAATTGGTTGAGCGCTTCCGTTTAGCGAACTTGCTTTGCAATCAACGGAGCAAGTGCATCGACATTGCTTTTGTTGACAAAACCTGCGGCCGTATTGATATTCAGACCGCCGAATTTATACATCTTGCTCAGGCAGATCTGCAGAACGCCGAAATAGCCTTGCAGATACTGCTGTTGGTCGATCACCAGTTGCAGCCAGCCGCCCTGGATCGCGGTAACGCCATTGCCGGAGATATCGAAGCCAGCGGCAAAGACATCACCGGGTTTCTTGCCTGCAGCTTGCAGGAAGGTCGCGATGGTGCCCGTTATGTTGCCGTGATCGGTGATGACCATCTTTATTTCCGGGTGAGCGGACATGATGCCGGTGAAGATCGGCACGCCAGCGGATGGGTTCGCATTGGTGGCGTCATCGATCTCCTGGTAGATCACTTTCAATCCGGCTTTATTAAGCGCATCCAGTATGCCTATGGTGCGCTGGCCGCGTCCGGCCTGGGCTTTCAAGCCCCACACGAAGGCCGTGTCGCCTGCCTTCAAGCCTGATTCTGCGACGGCTTCCTGGCCCAGAGAATAACCTGCATCGTAGAGAACGGCGCCAGCGTAACCAAAACCATTGGCGCTGTACTTGGTTTGCGCCAGTGGCAGGGGGGTGTTCATGCTGGTTACGATGATGCCCTGCGCTTCAGCTGCATCGATCAAGGGATCAAAGGCTGTATCGCCAGGATGGCCCATGATGGCAATCCCATCCGGCTTGGTGGCTGCGGCTGCCTGGAACTGGGTGGTCATCTTGGAAGGATCCCAGTCGGACCAGACGTACTGAACATTCGCGCCGGTATCCTTGGCAGCCTGGACGCCGCCATTATAGACGACCTGCTCAAAGCCTCCACCGGGTGTTCCGCCGGGGAAGAAGACGATATTTACGCCGGAGCACCAACCACCAGCGGCAGCCGGAGCAGCGCCTGAAGTAGCGACTGGGGCAGTCGTGGCGGCAACAGTCGCTGGAGCGGTCGTTGCAGCCGCAGTCGTTGGGGCAACTGGAGCCTGGGTGACCGGGGCGGCAGGAGCGGTGGTGGCGGTCGCTGCGGGGGCGCAGGCAGCCAGAACGATGGTCAGTAAGGCAACCACGGACAAAATCCGTGAAACATTCTTGAACATTTAAGCCTCCTTAGAGCTTTTCGAAAAGGTTTTGGTCAATCTCGAATACAGCTTGCCTTCATCGGGGATGAAAAAAAGTGCTTATCTTAGTTGGGGGTCACCTCCTTTCAATGCTTTTCCTCGGGAAGGGAAAGACCGGGTAAATTCGCCAGGAGGATCCGGGAGTGTTGCAGTGAAGAACTGGCACGGATAATCAACTCCGGCTTTAGCTTGGTCAGCGAAGGCGGCAATGGTTCAGTTTGCGTCTGGCGCGATACGATGATTTCATGCAGATTTTTTACTGCAATGCGACCAACATCGATCAACTGCTGGTACATGGTTGTCAAAGGAGGCCAGAAGAAGGCCGCCTCGGGAGTGTTATCGAAGCCCACTATGGCCAGATCCTGCGGCAGCCGCAGGCCCAGTTGGTGCGCGATCCCCATAGCACCCAGGGCGATCTGGTCGCTGCTGGCAAAAACAGCGTCAACATCCGGCGCCTGCGCCAGGAGCGTGCGCATGCCACGCTCTCCATTGACTGCCGACCAATCGTCACTATGAACCACCAGAGCTGCAGACGCTTCCAGGCCCAGTTCTTTCATGGCTTCCTGCCAGCCGGCATAACGCTCACCCGCTTCCCACCAGGCCATCGGACCGGTGATGATGCCGATCTTCCGTTTGCCCTGCTGGTATAAGTGCTGTACCGCCTGTTTGGCACCATTACGGTTATCGACCGATACCACTGAAATCCCAGGGTGGGCAGCCATGCTCAGAAAGACGACCGGTGGCAGTTGATCAAGATGATTGGTCTGAATCCACATCCGGTTATCCCCCACTTCGGGGATCGCCCAGATGATGCCTTCCACCCGCCTGGAAATGAGCGTATCCAATATTTTTTCGTGGTCGTCGGTTGGATGGTTCACCAGGCAAAGGAACAGGGAATAGCCCAATTCATTGGCTTCCTGCTCGATCCCCACCACTGTGCGTGATGGTCCATAATAATCAATTCCCCAGGCGATCACCCCCAGCGTTTTCGAATGCTGGTGAATTAAGCTACGCGCCAGTACATTCGGCCGGTAACCAAGTTCGTCGATGGCAGCCTGGACACGCTGGCGGGTTTCCTCGCTGATTTCATTTTGATGGTTTACTACACGGGAGACGGTCTTGATGGATACACCCGCATATTCCGCCACATCCCGCAGGGTGGCATGCAGGTGATTGTTTGACTTATGAGCGAGCTGGTTCTTGGGCGAAACGCTGGTCATGTCTGGTCAGTTCAATTGTAAAACGGGGAAAAATTGTCAAACTTGTTGTCAACAACTGACATCGTTAGCGACAACGTTGTCATGGATAAAGGATACAATATTCTCCAGCGAATGTCAATAGGCAGTTTTTATTTTTCGATAAATTGATAGACAAAGGGTATAATGCCTGCGAAAGTGAGAGGAAATTACAATCCAGTCATACCCGGAGGGCATTTATGACCACATCCACTGTCAGCTTTGAGGGAGTAAAGCAGGCCGTCTTCTTCCCTTTCCGCGGAGAAAAATGGGGCATCAAGGTACTGATCGGTTCAGCTCTTACATTCGGTAGCTTCATCATACCGATCATCCCGTTGCTGCCGGTCTTCGGCTACTTTGGGCAGATCATGAAAGGCATCATCATCCAGGAGCAGGACCCGGAAATGCCTGTTTGGAACGATTGGGGCACACTTTTCCTGGACGGCCTGAAGCTATTGGGCGCCGTGATAATTTACCTGCTGCCTGCGCTTATCCTGGGAATCGGTGGTTATGCCTTGTTCATGGCATTGGATTTGTCCATGGGCTTTTCAGCCGCCACATTGGCGCAGAGTTCTGCCAGTACATTCCCACTGGCAATGGTTGCCAGCATCTTCGGGATGTTCGCAGGCATGGCGGTTATGATGCTGGGGATTGCCCTGGCTATGGTGACCATCATCATCCTGCCTTCGGCTCTCGGGAATATGCTCGCCAAGGGGAAATTTGAAGCGGCCTTCCACTTCGCGGAATGGTGGCCGGTATTAAAAGCCAACCTGGGCGGTTTTATACTGGCCGTTGTTCTGGCGATGGGCCTGTTCTATTTGATGTACATGCTGGCAATCGCACTCTCCGCCACCATCATCCTGTGCTTCCTGGTGCCATTCGCGTTTGCATTGATCCTGTTCCTTTCCGGCGCAACCGGGTTCAGCGCCTATGCGGTCGCCTACCGTGATGGGATACGAAAGATGGCAGTTATCTGAAAGCTCATTAAAATTAGCAAAAAGCGGAGGCCGGGAAAGCCTTCGCTTTTTTTGTTTTTTGCTTTTTGTTCTTTCTTTACCCCTTCGGCAACCCGATCTCGAGCATATTTCCAACCACCCGTATCGGGTAGGATGGGATATCCACCACTGCCGGCAGGGAGGTGGCTTTGCCGGAGCGGATATCGAAGCGGGCGCCATGGCGCGGGCAGATGATCTCGTGTTCTTCGATCTCCCCATCCCCTACCGGGCCGCTATCGTGCGAGCAGACATCCCCAATAGCATAGAATTTGCCGGCCAGATTGAAAATTACGATCGAACGGCCGGCTGCATCGATAAAGAGGCGCTCACCCACCGGCACCTCTGCAACCGGAGCAATTTCAACGAATTCCACTTGCAAGGGATCGAGAATGGTGTAGTTGTACATAAAACTTTATTCCACCAATTCATCGCTCAACTCACCCAGGCCGTAGACACCCGCTTTGAGGACTTTCAAGGGCAGCAAAGCGCATTTCAGGCGCACCGGGCCGAGTTCGATGCCGAGCAGGTCGAGCACATCCTGCTTGGACAGTTGCTTTACCTCTTCCACAGGCTTGCCCATAATGGATTCGATCAGCAAGTCAGCCGAGGCCTGCGAAATGGCGCAGCCTTTGCCATCGAAACGGCCGTCGATCACCTTGCCTTCGGCATCCACCCGCAAGGTCATTTCGATATGATCGCCGCAGAGCGGGTTGTCATCCTCGAAATGGATATCGTTCGGATCGAGATGCCCGCGGTATTGCGGGTTCTTGTAATGGTCAATGATGAGATCGCGATAAAGATCATCCATAGGAAAAGTCTCAAAGTCTTACCAGTCTAATATGTCTTACAAGTCACCCATGTCACAGAAGTCCGACAAAGACGCCTGACTGAAGTGGTGGACATTTTAGACATGGAGGACATTCTGATTATTATCCAAATATCTCTTTAACTTTATAAATCCCATCCACCAGTTTATCCACTTCTTCCGGCAGGCTATAGACGTAGAAGCTGGCGCGGGCAGTGGCCGTAATGCCAAATTTTTCATGCAAGGGTTGGGCGCAATGATGGCCGGCGCGAATGGCAATACCATCCCGGTCCAGGATCTGGGCAATATCATGCGGGTGGACGCCTTCCAGCGTAAAAGAGGCCACGCCACCTTTTTTCTCCGCAGGCGGGCCAAAAACATGTACACCCGGGATCTCTTCGAGGCGTTCGAGGGCATAGCTGACCATTTCGCGTTCGTGGGCAGCCACCGCTTCCATGCCGAGTTTGGTAAGGTATTGCACGGCCGCGCCAAACCCGATCGCCTCGGCGATGGCCGGAGTGCCGGCTTCGAACTTGTGCGGCACGTTATTGGGCGTAAATGAGTGCAGGTGAACGGTTTTGATCATGTCGCCGCCACCCAGGAAGGGCGGCATGGCCCGCAGCAGTTCCGCCCGGCCATACAGCGCGCCGATGCCGGTGGGACCGAGCAACTTGTGGGCCGAGAATGCCAGGAAATCCATTCCCTGGGCCTGCACATCCACCGGCTGGTGCGGCACGGACTGCGCCCCATCCACCAGGGTCAATGCACCGGCAGCATGCGCCAGGCGTACCATCTCCGTAACTGGATTAATCGTCCCGAGCACGTTGGACATGCCGGTAAATGCCACCAGTTTCGGATTACGTTCCAGCAGGCGCTGGTACGCTTCCAGGTCAAGCAGGCCGTTAGGGGTGACCGGGACGTATTCCAGCAGCACTCCGCGCTCGGAGGCCAGCATGATCCAGGGCACAATATTGGAATGGTGTTCCATCTCGGTCAAAACGATCAGGTCGCCGGCTTTCAAGGCTGCACGTGCCCAGGTATAAGCCACCAGGTTGATCAACTCAGTGGCGTTGCGGGTAAAGATGATCTCGTCGGCCGAAGCGGCATGGATGAAATCTGCGACGGCCTGGCGGCCCTGTTCGTACATGGCGGTGGCTTCTTCCGCAAGAGTATGCACGCCGCGGTTGATGTTGGCATTGTTGGTGCGATAAAAGGTTTCCATCGCCTCCAGCACAGGGAGCGGCTTCTGGGTGGTGGCGGTGGAATCGAGGTAGACCAGCGGGACGCCGGGGCGCACTTCACGGGTCAGGATGGGAAAGTCTTTACGGAGGGTGAGAACGTCAAGGGCCATAATAGCAGGGGTTAGGTGTCAGATCATGAGGAAAACAAAAAGAGAACAGAGAATCAAGAGAGGAGAGAATGGATAAAGTTCCAACATCTTTATCCCCTGTCCCTTGCCCCTTATTCCCTAATACTCCAGAATTTCCTTGTTTCCTAATTTCTTCTGGGTACCCAGCGGGCGGATATGTTCGGAGGTGACCGGGTACCAGAGAATGCGATCAGGCACCATCCAGCCATCCGTCAGGTAGACATTGGTACGGAACTGGACCGCCACCATCTTGCTGTCCACCTGAACGACAATACCTTTCAACCAGCCGCGAATGCGATCGTTGGCTTTTTCATGGTCGCAAAATACTTCCACGGTATCGCCAACTTCGTAGTCATGTTCGGCGCCCGGGTTGCGCATGAATGCGAATTGGGTCACGGGGCCTCCCCGGGTTGGCCTTCTGGTTTTTGTAACGCGAGGTCTCTCTTTATTGACAAGGGGTTTGGTTGTCATTGCGAGGCCGTCTTTTCATGGATGGCCTGCTGGAAACGGGCACGTACACCTTCAAATGGAATGCGTTGCATAATGGGATCGAAGAATCCTTCCACGATCAGCCGCTCGGCTTCCTTCTCGGGAATGCCGCGCGACTTAAGATAGAACAGAGGCTCCTGTTCGAGTTTGCCGACCGTCGCGCCGTGCGTGCAGCGTACGTCATCGGCCAAAATTTCCAGTCCCGGGATGGAATCCGCACGTGCTTCCGGGCTGAGAATAAGATTGCGGTTGGCCTGGTACCCATCGGTCTTCTGCGCACCCGGGGCAACGTAGATCATGCCCTGCCACACCGATCGGCTGTGACCCTTGAGCGCACCTTTGAAAAGCAGGTCGCTGGTGGTGTGCTGTGCCAGGTGGTTTTGCTGGGTATCGTGGTCCAGGTGCTGGTCGCCATCCGCGAAATAGAAGCCTGACATCCGGCCGGTGGCGCCTTCCCCAACCAGGTCCAATTCCGAGAAATTCTTGGTCAGATGCGAACCGACCGCGCCGAAGATCCAATCCACGTTGGTGGCGCGACCTGCGCTGAGGCGCTCGTGGCTGAAATTCCAGACATGCCTTCCCCAGGACTGCAGTTCAACGAACTTCAGGCTGGCGCCGTCGCTGACTTTGATCTCAACGATCCCGGCATGCATGGAGGCCTGGGTTTCATCCGGCGAAGCGGCTTCGTGCACATAGGTCACCGAAGCGCCCTCATCCACCCAGACAAGGATATGCGAAACGTGCGCCAGGCCGCCTCCCGGCCCCCACAGCAGGCTGTTGAGCGGCTGCTCCACATGGACGCCTTTGGGTACATACAATACCACACCGTTCTGCGAAAGCGCTGCCGCCAGCGCGGCAAACTTGCCTTCTTCCGGGCGAACCAGTTCACCCGCCATGCCAGCCACCAGTTCGGGATATTCCACCAGTGCAGTGCGCAGATCGGTAAAAATGACCTTCTTGCTGATCAGCTCCGGGTCAAGTGTGACACGTGAACCGCCTGGCAACAGGATCACCTGACCGCCCTGCCGTTCGGCAGTCAGCGGCTTGAGCAGCTCATCCGGTACCGGCGCGAGCTGGTCAAATGCGCCGCTGGCAGGCAAGTGGAAGGTATCGGCGGGCAGCAGGTGCAGGTCGGTGCGCCGCCAGGCTTCCTCGGTCACACTGGGCATCGCCAGCCGGGCATAGGTTTCCCAGGCGTGTGCGCGGTAATCTTTCAATACTCCATCCGCCGGAACCATGGCAGTGGTGAAGGAAAAATTCCTTACGGTGGGTTCCGGATGGCGCGAGCGGGTAATGACGATCTTGGGTTTCTCTTCCATACCTACCCGACCGATCCTTCCATCTGGAGTTGGATCAAACAATTCATCTCGACCGCATACTCCATCGGCAGTTCCTTGACCAGCGGCTCGATGAAGCCCGAGACCACCATGGTAGTGGCCTGTTCCTGGGTGAGACCGCGGCTCATCAAATAGAAGAGCTGTTCTTCACCAACCTTCGAAACCGTGGCTTCGTGACCGATGGTAACATCACTCTCGTCAATCTCGATGGTGGGATAGGTATCGGTGCGGGACTGCGGGTCGAGCAGCAGGGCATCGCAGACCACGTGGGACTTTGAGTCCTTGGCGCCCTTGTAGACCTTGACCAGGCCGCGGAAGGAAGCCTGCCCGCCACCCCTGCTGATCGACTTGGATGTGACCTTGCTGGAGGTGTTGGCGGCAAAATGCACCATCTTCGAGCCGGCATCCTGGATCTGTCCGGGCCCGGCGAAGGCCATCGAAAGCATCTCGCCGTGCGCACCAGGTTCCATAAGATAGCAGGAGGGGTATTTCATGGTCAGCTTGGAATTGTGGACAATAAATCCCTGGGATATGAAATTGCCAGTGCCGTCCACTTCAATATCCCAGGTGGGAACTGCATCTCCACTAACCTCCGAAAGCTCCACGGGAACTATTTCCACATCTTCGCCGAGTACAATCTGGGAACGTCCCACTGCACGCCGGGATTGCAATGAAAGTGGTTTTTGTGTCAGAGATCTCGCCTGAAAATACTCACTAAAATATGGCAGGAAGCGAGCATCCGTATGGAAACTCAGGCGGTATGAACCGTTGACAGTACATTCTGTGCCCATTATGGTCACCTGACGAGGTTCGCTGAATTCGGTGTGCAATCGCGAAGTGATGCCAAGAGTAACCAAGAGGGAGGCGATATCTTCCAGTAAAGAGAAATTAGATGAACGAATGTTTAATTCTTTTTCATTTACATTTCCATCAGCATCGAGATAGCCGGCAATAAATGCCAGGCGTTGCGACTCCGGGATGGACCAGACCCACTGGGGAACCCGCTTAGTTCGTGCTTTGCCATAGAAGCCATTGGCTCTAAAAAATTCTGCCAGCTCTTTGCTGTTCCAGGCAAGGTGATTCCCGTCTGCACGTTCCTTGGGTTCGACATCAATGACTGCGTCCATCACACTGACCAGTTTTTCCCGGGCTCGATCTTCGCGAGGGGTGGAAAAACCCACTCGAGCAAAACGAATCACGTCAGCAGTCTTGGCGGGTTTTGTATCGATATTACCGTCGCCAATCCAGTAACCGAACATCCACATTAATTCTTCTGTAGTGTACTCTCCAAGGGTCATGCGAGAAGATCGCGAGCGCGTCATGCTCAGGGCAGGGGCATACTGATTATAGGAATCAAATCTTGTTTCAAGATCCGGCATGGTCAAAAAGTGAGGCTGCCCATAATCCAGGGATGTGCGCGGAAGGATGGCTTCTTTAAGCTGGTCGGCACGCACAAAACCAAGGTGATGTCGCCCGCTTTTCCGCGGCAGATCAGGGGAATACAAATAAGAATAGAATGGGTGATTGGCAGTCACCCGCAGTTTCCGTTCACCGACCGAGACCGTATGAACCGGTTGATTGCCCGAAAAACGCTTGGCGGTCACTGCGCGAAAACAAAGCTTTCCTTTTGCTTCGTCATAGGACAAGACCCGGTCCCCTACCACAAGCGATTCGATCGCCTTTATGCCTGTAGGGGTTGTAACTGTTGAGCCTTCTGCCAGACAACCCAGGTTGGCATCCACCCACTCGTGTGTGGCATTGCCAAATACCTTGGCGCGCTGGGTGACCAGGTTATAGACATTGGTGGACCAATTCTGGATGGTCGAATAGCGTGAACGCGCCCCGCGCTTGACAATGATCTCGATCACACCGGAATGGAACGAGTTCGAGGTGTACTGGGGGGCGGTGCAATTATGAGAAGCCACACCTTCGCATACATACGACTCGTCTTCTTCGACAGAAAAGTTATAAACTTCGGTCTCATCCTCAGATATGCTAATTTCCCGTATGGGAACATACATATAATTCCCATCAATCTGAAAAGGTGAGCCTCTTAACTCTCCTGCTGGCGCATCCACCCCAACGATCTGACCGAAGCGGGGGCTAAACGGTGAAGGGATGACAACGACGTAGATATCTTGACGCGGTTTCGAACGTTTCTGCAGGTTGACTGAGGCTGCAATACCCAGGCGTAATAAGGCATCCCGGAAAGAATAGGCCAGGTTGGCATTAATGGTGTTGTAGCGGAACATATTCTTATGGGCATCGTAACTACCGTCGCCAGCCCACATCCCGTGCACAAATTCAACCAGCAATTCTGCCGAAGCGCCAACCAACCATTCTGGAATATGTTTTTCGTAATCCGTTGTCCCAAATTCACGCGCAAATGCACTGGCGGCCTCCGTAGAGGCAAGCACAAGCGTCTGTCCATTCTGGCGTGGCCGGTTGGCAATTGGGGTCTTGCCAAAGTAACGCTCTATCAGCCGGCGGGTATCCTCGAGAAGTTCGTTTTCGGAAGCATTATAAGAGAATGTCAAATAATGTTCGTTATCAACATGGCCTTCTGAGAAATAATAACCCAGCAAACGATAGAAGTCGGGTTCCTGGGGAAATTCCACATGCTGATCCAATGGCTCGTGGCTTCCACAGCCAATTGGAATGGAAATACCGGCCGCAACTGTCTCAAGTTCCGGTTGGGGTACCGGGATTGCCAGATAATCGCCTACATGCAAATCAGAAGCCGGTTTCCAGGCCAGGTTGAAATCCTTATTTCGTGTGGAGGTGTGCTGGCGTGTAACGATTAGAAGAGGGTGATCTTTTGTTACTTTAAGCATCCGATCACTGTCGCCATAGAAGCGGATACTGTAAATATCGTTGTGATATGGGCGTTTCTGGGTATGATAGACCCTGCGATAGCGACCCTGATGGGTCAGCACTTCATCGCCGACAGCGATCACCTCAATTGGTTTTTCTCCCTGACGTGTCCGGACGCGTGCACCGGCCAGGAAGCAGCCTTCAACGTAATGCACCGAGGCATCTTCATCTACAATGATCAGCGAGCGCTCGAACTGGCCGACGTTGGCGGTGTTCAGGCGGAAGTAAGCCTGCAGCGGCAGGTCCACCTTGACGCCTTTCGGCACGTAGACAAACGATCCGCCCGACCAGACCGCCGAGTTGAGTGCAGCGAACTTATTGTCTTCGATCGGGATGACCGTAGCAAAGTATTCCCGGAACAGGTCCGGGTGCTGGCGCAGGCCATCCTCGATCGACAGGAAGATGACACCCTGCTTCTCGAGGTGTTCGAGGATGGAATGGTAGACCATCTCGGATTCATACTGCGCGCCCACGCCTGCCAGGAACTTGCGCTCTGCCTCGGGGATACCCAGCTTATCGAAGGTATTCTTAATGGTATCCGGGACATCCTCCCATGACTTGGTTGAGCCTTCGGTCGGTTTTACATAGTAAAAGATGTCATCCAGATGCAGCCCGGAAATATCCGGACCCCAGGTTGGCATGGGACGGCTGAGAAAATGTTCGAGCGCTTTCAAACGGAAATCCAGCATCCACTGCGGCTCGCCCTTCATTTGGGAAATATTCTCGACCACTTGCTTGCTCAAGCCCTTTTCGGACTTGAAGAAGTAATTTTCCTTGTCGTGAAATCCGTATTTATTTTGACCAATGTCTTCCAAAATCTTTGCGTCTTCGCTCATGGTTTCACCATAACCGTTAAATGAATAGGTAGCTTTCTACCTTTTATTTTCGTTTTCTTGTCTCTTCGTTTTGTTTCTTGTTTTTTACGTTTTACAAATAACGTTTTACCTATAACGCTCTTACACTTTCTCTTCTTCGTATTTCTCGCGCACCCAATCGTAACCCTGCTCTTCGAGGTGCAGAGCCAGGTCGGGGCCGCCGGATTCGACCACCCGCCCATCCAGCATGATGTGGACGAACTGCGGTTTAATGTAGTTCAGCAGGCGCTGGTAATGGGTGATGACCAGTGAGCCCAGGTGCGGGCCGGAAAGGGCATTGACGCCCTCCGCCACAATGCGCATGGCATCGATATCCAGTCCCGAGTCGGTCTCATCCAGGATGGCGATCTCGGGTTTGAGGGTAGCCATTTGCAAGATCTCAGCGCGCTTCTTCTCGCCGCCCGAAAAACCCTCGTTTAAGTAGCGCCCGGCAAAGGCCGCATCCATCTTGAGCATTTCCATCTTTTCCTTGAGCATGTTCCGGAACTCCAGGATGGGGATGCCCTTGTCCTGCGGGTTATCGGCATGCCGGCGTGCATTGACCGCCGTGCGCAGGAAATTCGCCACGGTAACACCCGGGATGGAAACCGGATACTGGAACGCCAGGAACAGGCCCATGCGGGAGCGCACATCCGCCGGTAGTTCGAGCAGATTCTTATCCTTGAACCAGACTTCCCCACCCGTGACATTATAGGAAGGGTGACCCATTAATGTATATGCCAGCGTAGATTTACCGGTACCATTCGGCCCCATGATGGCATGGGTTTCGCCCTGTTTCACTGTAAGGGAAAGGCCTTTCAGGATTTCCTTACCTTCGATGCTGACGTGTAGATCTTTAATGACCAGCTCGGACATAAATTCTCCTTTTTCGGCGGTTTAGCTGCCGAAACCAGATTATAGCAAAAAAGAAGTAAAAAGTCAATATTTATCATTTTTTTCTAGTATATTAATGTTTTCTATGATTGGCTTCTTTGTAATTGTGCCCAGATATTCTGTCCCCGGCACGTTGAGGGGACACATCTCTTAAATGTGGCCAGTTCCTCCACCCCACCCTTCCCGGAGGAATCGCGAAGCATGCCCGAAGGGTAAAAGGGGATGGGAAAAAAATGTCCCCAAGGGGTGAAGGGCGCGAACCTACCATGGTTGAGTGTGATGCTACCCACGCTAAAAGCGCCGGGCATATATTCAACTTAACCTATTAGCGACTTAACCAGTGTGGCTTCGGTCAGCCATCCAACGAGAGAATCCCACGCTTCAAGGCATAGCGGACCAGTTCGTTCTGGGAGTGCAGATTGAGCTTGGACATGAAATTGGAACGATGGAGTTCGGCAGTGCGCGTGCTGATGAACAAACGTGCCGCAATCTCAGCACTGGTGAGACCTTCGGCAGTCAATTGCAGCACCTCGCGCTCACGGTTACTCAGACGTTGATAGGGGTCATCTATGGTTTCACCGGATTGCTGGATGGTAGGATTAATCAGCCTCTCGGAAATTTCCGGGCTGAGGTAGCGTTGCCCGTCAACCACATCCCTGATTGCCTGGATCAGCTCAGCCGGGCCGGTATCCTTGAGCACGTAGCCTGAGGCTCCTGACTTGAACGCATCAACTATATAAGCATCCGCGTTCTGCATGGATAGAACGATGATGTGCAGGCCTGGCATACTATGCTTTGTCCGACGGATTACTTCCAGGCCATTGAGAACAGGCATCATCAAATCCACCACCAGCACATCGGGGTGGAGTTGATTGGCCAGCTCGATGGCTCTCAAACCGTCGCTGGCTTCCCCGACCACAATGAAATCCTGCTCTGAGTTGAGCAGATTTCTCAACCCCTGTCGAACAATGGGATGATCATCAGCCAGCAGCACTTTAACGCTCATATTAAATCCACTCCGGTTTTTTTCCGGATACAGGTATGACGGCAAGTACTTCGGTGCCGGTACCGGGCGCGCTTATGATGCTTAGTTGGCCGCCTACCAGGGAAGCGCGCTCCTTCATACTGGTCAGGCCGAAGGTTTTACGCTGGAATGTTTTTTGGATATCAAAGCCGCAGCCCAGATCTCTCACCTGCAAGCGCAAAACATCACCGCTGGAGTTAACAGCCACATCTACCTTGTCCACCTTGGCGTAACGTGCCACATTTGTGAGTGTCTCCTGAATAATGCGGTAGGCGGCTATTTCAACATCGGAAGAGAAGCGCCTTTCGAGGCCGCTCTGTAAAAAATTCACTTGGATGCCAGTCTGGGTCGTGTACTGCTCAAAATGCCACGTCAGCGTTCGTAACAGTCCCATATCTTCCAACATGGCTGGAGACAGCTTGAGGGATAGTTCGCGGATCTGCTTCATAAGGCTGGAGACCAGCTGCTGGGAATTTTCAAAGATAGCACGCAGATCTCCTTCTGACGAGCGTTTACCTGTTTCGAGTGAAAATTGAAGCCCGGTCAGCACCTGGCCGACCTGGTCGTGTAGTTCACGTGCCACGGCGCGTCGTTCGGCCTCCTGCACTTCCACCAAGCGCCGGGTGACCATCTGCAAACGGCTGCGACTGGCGCTCAGGGTCTCAATCAGGCGCCCGGTGGAGAGGGCAACGCTGACATAATCCGCCAGCCCCTTGATAAATTGCAGCTCTTCCCGGGCATAATCGCGGAAACGTCCATTGGTGATGATGACCAATACTCCCTGGATTTGGTCTTCGTGTTGGAGCCTGGCCACTACCATACTGCGAATATCCTCCTGGATATAAAAGGCATGGTAAGGCATCCAGGTGATTTCCTGGATATTGGGAAAGTAGCTGATCGCCTGATCCTGGGGAAGCAAGGCCTGGATAACTTCGGGCTTGAACTCGAAAAGGTTGCTGGTGTAAGCAGACAGGCGTTCATTGATGGTATAAGCCGAAGCTATTCGCAAGGGCGCTCCGGCGCTATCTGCAAGGAAAACCGCCGCAGCGTCGGCATCCAAAACATCGATTGATTCCTGCAGAAAGGATGCCAGCATATCATCGATCTTTAACTTCGAATTGATGTGGGCGATGATGCGAAGCAGTGCCTCGGAGCGGGCGGCTTGAGCCTTGATCAGCTCGAGCGAGCGCTGGATTTCTGACAAACTGCGAAAGGCAATGACGGCGCCATTGGGATAGCCAAGGTGGTTGCGTAACGGTGCGACGGTGCCATCCACCGGAATATGGATGCCGTTAGGACCAAGCAGCATTATATCGAAGCCGGATAGCGGCCCTGTGTTACGATGGCTACGGATGAGATCGGATACCCTTATTTGCTGTTGGGTAGCCTTGTTGATGATGGTCACCACACTATCCAAACTAACTCCGAGGGCCTTGCTTTCAGAAAGCCCGGTGAGATTTACCGCAATCGGGTTGATGAACTGGATCAGGCCCTGCTCGTCAATGGTGACAATTCCATCGCCGATGCTTTTAAGAATGGCGGCCAATTGGTATTGATCGGCGCGGATCGCCTTTTCTTTCTGATAGTACTGACCGGCCAGCCCAAGAGTAGCCTGAATGGAAGTATTGTCGAAAGGTGCGACAAGGAACCCGTAGGCGTCGACCATCTCAGCCTGGCTGGGAGCTTGGACATTTTTACAGGGGATAATAAATAGAACAGGCAGGTCGTAGACCTGGCAAATCTGCGCCGCCATTTGCGGTCCGGCATGCGCCCCGCCAAAGTGCAAGTCCATCAGGATCATCTCTGGCTTGCCCGCCCGAATGGTCTCAAGCGCTTCGTGCTCTTGCTCCACTACTGGTAAAAGAGGGTATCCGAGGCTAAACAATCGCCCGGAAAGGTCAGTGGCAAGGTCCGCGTCACTTTCAAGAATCAGAATAGATGGTAAAGTCATGCAACCTCATGGAACTTGCTCAAGCAGGGAATGCTTCGAAAATTGATAACCGATCTATCTTTGGAAGCTGGCGTTATCGATCTTCATTTTTCCACTTTCTAAAAGGTTAATGGCAATGGCGGCGATCTGCGGGTCGAACTGGATGCCAATGTTACGTTTTAATTCGGCAATGATCATTTCCCTGGTCAAGCCTGGACGGTAAATCCGGTTTGAAGACATGGCATCGATGGCATCGGCGACGGCCACGATGCGCGCCTCGATCGGGATACTGTTACCCCGCAATCCATCCGGGTAACCCTTTCCATCAAAACGCTCGTGATGATGGCGTACAATCGGGATGAGGCCCTTCAGGGAGGGGTTCTTGCCCAGGAGAGACGCACCGATCGCAGGGTGATTCTTGACGATGCTGTATTCACTTTCGGAGAGCGGGGTGGGTTTGGTCAGGATATCATTTGGAATGCCAAGCTTGCCCAGATCGTGCAGCAGGCAGGCATTCCGAATCAGCTGGACACGCTGTGGATCGTAGTTAAGAGATTCGGCCATCTGTACGGCCAGGTGCGTAACCTGTTGCGAATGCCCCAGCACGTATGGGTCACGCAAATCGATCAGGTCCGCCAGGGTCTCGAGCAGGCCATCATTGATGCGTGAAATTTCATCGGAATTTCGTTCGACACTGAAGTTCTTTTTACGCAGCTCCGAGACCACCGCACGCGTACGTTCGATGTATTGAATCTGTCCCAACCGCAAAACCATCAGTGGGAAGAGCACAGCTGCCAGTCCCAGGAAACCGGCCAGCGTAAAGCCAAGCATCAGCGCGTAGGCCATGACGCCCATCGCCAGGTAGTAGGGCGCTAGCCAGCTGAATTGTTCCATCCAGACAGTTTTAAATCTCGTACCGCTATTCAGGCTGACTCCAATCGAGACCATGCAGGTCGTGAAAAGATAAACAATGGTCATGCACAGGACCGTGAAGAGCAGTTCGATCAAAGGCGGCCATTGCAGGAAGGGAAGGCCAATGGTTTTGGCAAAACCCAAGAAGAGCATGGCCGGAATGAGTTGATTGGCCGTGTTGAAAAGTATCCGGTCCCTGGGTCCTTTAAACTTCAAGTAGGTGGTGATGGCAAACACCAAACTTAAAAACAAAGCGCCAGACGGGCCAAAAAGCAGGGCACCTGCCACCAGTGGCGCGGCAGAGGTGGAGACAGCCGTATCGCGTAAATAGATCACGGTGGAATTGGCCTCTGTGAATATCAGCGCCAGTGCGAAGAACAAGAGGCCCCATATATTGGAAAATATAAAGGGCCGGTAGAACAGGATGAAGAGCAGCCCGGCAATAACTGACAGCGTGAATATGAACAGATTGGTATGGCGATGGATGCGGCTAAGCTCAGCTGAAGTCTTGGCCGGGGCGGATGTGTCGTGGCCGGGTGGAGGCGTTTCCGGGTGGTAGGCACCACTCGTTTCCTGGCGGGCATCCTGGGAATTGGATACATAGCGACGGGCAGGGATGGGCGCCTGTGTCTGGAGCTCGGGCTCTTCTGGAATGGCCAGATGAGGTTGGTTGAGGAGCCTGCCCTCGGGTAGGTCGTCATTATAGATTACAGTGCAGTTTCGGCCTTTCAGCTTGGCCTGGTAAAGCACAATATCCGCATTGTGGATGATCTCTTCCTTGGTTTGGCTAAACTCGGATCGCCCGGCCACCCCGATGCTAATGGTAACCTTGATGGGCGTGACGCTGGTAGCGATGGTAAACTCGGCCGCTTCGATGGTTTGTCGGATATTCTCGGCACGTTCATAGGCCACCTCAATGGCGGTTTCTGGCATGAGCACGGAGAATTCTTCACCGCCAAATCGGGCGACTACATCATAATCGCGCACAGAGGCCTGCAAGGTTTTGGCGATAGCAAGCAAGACTTCATCTCCGGCCAGGTGGCCATAGGTGTTATTGATGTTACGCAGCAGATCAAGATCGGCCATCAATACCGAGAGCGGACGATCGAAGCGCTGTGCGCGCGTCAGTTCGTTCTCCAACTGGTTCATAAAATAGACATTATTGTACAGGCCGGTCTTGGAGTCCAGTTCGGTCTGACGCTCGAGGGCAGGCACACGCAGGGTGTTATAAACCAGATAGATGGGTGCCAGGAAGAGCAGGATGGCATATTGATTGAAATTCCAGATCAGGAAAAAACTTCCCCCCATTACCAGCAATGTCAGGTCGATCATCAGCGGCAAGAGGTCAAAGATGCCGGACTGGATGAAATTCTCGCCACGCGCCAACCAGACGATGATGCCTACCATCAAATGGTTGAGCAGCATGAAGGCAAGCATGGACACGATAATCCCGGCCACACTGATCCAACCCTGGAGATACCCCGCACCGGGGTTGACCAGTTTGTAGACGACAAATGCAACATTACTGACAATTATCAATGAGGCACAATTGAAAGCTGAGATGTACCAGGCTGGACGACGCCAAAGCCATTCGACAAAATATGAAACCATTATGACGAACATGGTCTCAACCAGCCCAAGACGAAACAGGGTAAAAGCATAGATAACGAAACTGATCGCGTAATGCGAACGGTTGGTGGTGCCTTCCACCTTGATGATCTGGGCGATGGATGCCAGTATGAACAAGGCGAGCAGTGTCACCAGGCTATTAGTATCGGTATGAAGATCTCTAAAGAACCAGAAGATAAGAGCAACCCCCACGACCATGGTAGCAAGGAGGTATATTCTGGTAATCAGTGATAATTTTCTCATATCCCTATCCACGCAAACTTGTAAGGCTATACGACTTTTTTGCATTAAAATGCATATTGGCTTCTTTTACTCCAACAGGCAACGTTGATGGAAGAGTCGGGCACAGCAATAAATGATATTTCAAGTATACACAAATTCAGATAAAGGGAGGTTAACACATCATTGCATTGAGGGACAAGCTCCCCGGCATTCTCTGCCAGAGCAAAATCAGTCTTTCCAATTCTATCGAGATGAAAAGGTGTAACATCTATATAAAATGGGAGCCCAGGCGAGGAATGAATCTCTCCGGGGCTCTCATTTTCAAGAAAATCGAACTATGCAAGCTTGCCGACTGGTCTAATGATTCCAATAATCGCTGTTCCAACCGACCGAGTTCCAGCCGACACTATTCCAACCAACCGAGTTCCAGCCGACACTGTTCCAACCAACCGAATTCCACCCGACGCTTCCCCAGGTGATCGGTTGAGAACCGGTGGAAAGCAGTTGGCTGGGCACGATACCGGTGTTGGCAGACGCATTGGTAGTACCGGTGACCGCCGCGTACGCATCCAAATAACCCGCCCCGGCCTTGGAGGCTTTATACCCATTCCAGGATTTGTTGGCCGTAGCCATCAGACGATATTTGACCTGATCAGGCGTCAGCCCAGGTTCATCCTGCAACAGAAGTGCCACTGCTCCCGAAACCATTGGAGCAGCCATGGAGGTTCCCGACATCTCGAAATACTGGGTTCCAACTTTATTAGCCGGATGGGATAACGCCACCCCCATATTTTGGTTTACCAATCGGGCGATAATATTGACCCCCGGAGCGACCAGATCGGGTTTGACCGCGCCATCTTCACTGTTCCCGTAGGCCGAAAAACTTGCTACCTCATCATCCGTGATGGCTACAGTGCCTTTATCATCCACCGCACCAACAGTGATCACGAAGGGGTCGTTGGCAGGCGGGTAAATCGCACCATTGCCCTTATTTCCCGCGGATGCCACCACCACCACACCGTTAAACCATAAGATCTCTACCGCTGCATCCAGCGGGCTGGTGTTATAGGATTCTGCGTCGGCGCTGTTAAGCGAGAGGTTGACAATCCGAATATGGTAAGTAGACTTGTTTTGGAGCACCCACTGCAAACCCAGGACAACATCCTTCATTGAGGCGCTGCCATCATCGTTGCTCACCTTCACATTGATGATATTTGCCATGGGCGCAACGCCAATATATTTACCGGAACTGTCACTCCCATCTCCCGCTACGATGCTGGCGACATGTGTGCCATGTCCATAGCCGTCGGAGGTGGACTGGTTGTAATCAGAGTTAAAGCGAATATTGGCTATCTGGCGATTAGTTCCCGAGTTGGTATAAAAATCACCGGTCGGGTTAACCCCGCTGTCAACGATTGCCACTCCAATGCCCTGCCCCTGGTCATAAGGAGCAGCATTCCAGACCTTATTCGCCTGAATTGCGCTGATATAAGCACTGGCCAGTTTGGAAGTATCGATACATTGCGAACAGGCGCTTGATTGCATGGGCGAATCAAGGCTCACCCAGCGTACACCTGGGTTGGAAGCCAACTGCAAGGCGGCCTCTGCCGGAAGGTCGGCAGCTAATGCACGGATAATGGATAGGTGTGCGGTAACCCTACCTCCCATGCGCGCGATCAGCCCTTCCAGCCCGGCGGAATTAGCAGTCATTTGCACAATGACACTGACAGCCTGATGCGGCTGCTGCGCTGCCAACTGTAAAAGCTTTGACTGGGCACGTACCGGGCCAGCGGAAGGGTTGAATACTCCGACCGCCGCCGAAAGCATCGTAATCACCACAAGCAGGCTCAACAACAGCCAACCCCAGTTCGAGCGTTGAGTGATGCAGGATGTTTTTTTCACGGGTTGTTTCCTCTGAATGCAAGCATATTCATTCGCTGGATTCATCCGTTCCAGCTGACACTGGACATGGAATTGGAGGTCAGTTTGACCGGCATGAGGGCCGACAATGCATTCACCATGACCATGACAAAATGAACAATCCTGCCAGGAAGAGATCCAAAGAAGCGCTGATAACCCATCTGGAAACCTCATTCTTAAAATTGTTTTGGCAGAGAGGGTTTTGAAATTAGCCCCAACCTACCGTAATAATTATCACTTAAATCGGGATAGGTAGGAATATGTAAAACTACGTAATTCCCAGCGGACAAAAGCCGTTATATGGATTTTCGATGGATAGCAAAAAAAACTTGAATATCTGCGCCCGGCAGCATGACGGCTGGCACCACCTTTAAGCGGGGTGGCTTCGCGCCCTATCCCCCTATCCCCTTTCCCTCCGGGAAGGGGGCGGGTCGGGGATTGGGGAGTGACCACGTTTTTAGTGGGGTGTCACCGCTTGAAGGTACCCGGCACAGAATAACGTCGGGTTATATTTATGATATTTATCTATATTATTGACAAATAGCAATGAGACTGTTATACTCCGAATTATGAAAAGTACCCGCGATCGCATCATGCAGACCCTCCTACGCCAGCCACGCACTACCATCAATGAGTTGGCCGTGGCGGTAGGGATCAATCCCATTTCAGTTCGACACCATTTGACCAATTTACAGGTGGAAGGCCTGGTAAGTACAGACGAGGAAAGGCACGGAGTGGGTCGACCGCGCCTGGTGTACTTCCTGACCGAAGCGGGCACCGAGCATTTCCCCACGCGCTACCTGAGGCTGACCACGCGGTTGCTGGCGCAGATGAAGGAAAGCATGCCCGAGCCGGTGGTCAGCAAGCTGTTCGCCCAGATGGCGGATGGCCTTGCCAAGGAATATGCCGATCAGATGAAGGGCCTGAATATGGAAGAACGGCTCGACCTGGCCAAAACCTTACTGACCGAGGAAGGCTTCGATATCCAGTGGGAGCGCACCGGCAATCAGTATGCGATTCATGAGATCACCTGCCCATACCTGCAGATCGGTCTGAGCCACCCGGAAGTCTGCACGGTGGACCAGACGCTCATCTCAAAGATGCTGGCCGTACCGGCCGAAAAAGTCCAGTGCCTGCTGCAAGGGGACGCACACTGTACCTACGTGGTCCAGGCGGGGGCCCTGGCAAAATGAGCGACGCGCCTGTCACCCCGATCCGCTGGGAAATCCACGACACGCATCCCGAGATGGTTGAACCGCTGCGGGCCAAGATGGCGGAAATTGTCGACCCGGAAATTGCGTTAAATGTGATCCAGCTGGGCTTGATCCGTAAGGTCAGTATCACGGATAAAAAAGAAGCCAACATGTATGTTTTGCTGACCACGCCCTTCTGTCCATATGGGCCAGCCATGCTGGAAACGATCAAGGAAAAGGCCACAGAAGCCTTGAACATGCCGGTCAACCTGGAATTGGGCATGGAAATGTGGGACTTTTCATTTATGGAAGATCCGGGGGCGCTGGATTGGGGAATGTATACTTAAGAGAGCAGGTAGAAGGTAATTTGGGGGGAGTAAGGGAGGCGGTTGGAATGAATACAAGCTTGATGGATAATATATGGAAAGGGGTGAAGGCATTTTGCGTGGCCGGTATGCTGCTGGTTATTTCAGGATGCATGCCAGACCAGCCTATTAAAACACCAGCTTCTGCTCCATTTTTAGACAGCCCGATTTCAGCGGTAAGCGCAACCCCAACAAACGCACCTACACTGACCGACATACAAACTCCAGCCCCAACTCCTGCCCTGGTTGTTTTTCCGTTGCCAAAAGCTGTTCCTGTGGAAGATTTCCCATCCCCAAAGACCGAAACCATGCAAACCGGTCAGCTCTTCAACGGAACCTGGACGACCTATACGGCGCCAGAATGGCTGCGGCAAGCCCCGCAAGGTGGGGTATCCCAGGATATTACATCCATCGCCGAGGTGCCTGCCGGTACCTTTTGGTTCAGCACTACCGGAAGTGGCACTGATGGCGGGACAGGAGTTTACCGTTTCGACGGGAAAACCTGGACTCGCTTCAGGCAGGTAAATGGCTTGCCTTTGGATGAGGTTTTTCCCATTGTAGCCGCTCCGGATGGAGCCATCTGGTTTGGCTCGTTTTGCTGCGGGGTAACCCGGTACGATGGTAAAAGCTGGACCAATTACACCACCGAAAATGGACTTCCGAGCGACAATGTCCGCTCACTAACATTCACTGCAGATGGCGTGCTCTGGGTGGGTACATCGGATAATGGCCTGGCGCGTTTTGATGGAAAGAGCTGGCAAACATATTTGGGAGGAAAATATGCAGCACCGTCCTTTATTCTTCCAAACCGGACGGTTCTGGTTAGTTCCAGCGATGGAGGCTCTGCTAAACTCTATCAGTTTAACGGGCAAAGCTGGGTGAATTATCCTACTCCCTGGATGGCTGCGGGGAAATATACATCTGCTGTGGCAGCAGCTCCCAATGGAGATGTCTGGTTTGCGACGGAATTCACCCATGTGTACCAACTCTCTGTAAATACATGGACAGCCTATAGCCTGGGAACTGATAATATGATCGTCAGCGCGGCCGCAGCCAGGGATGGCTCGATCTGGTTCGGTACCTTTGCCGGCGCATACCGGTTTGATGGAAAAAATTGGAGCATTTTCAAACCACAGGGTGATTCCGGCAATAATTGGGTTGGTCCGATCCTGGCGGCTTCGGATGGGTCGATCTGGCTGGCGTATGATGGCGGGATTGCCCACTTTGTTCCGCCGGCTACACCATAATTTATTATGTGCCTGGCACCTTGAAGGTGCCAGGCACTTTTTTAATTAGTGGAGATATCAGCAGATTTATTATCCCATCTTGAACAGTCCCATCAATTTCATCGCCAGGCTCATATCACCAGTCACTTTCAGCTTGCCCTGCATGAAGGCCTGCATGGGATCGGTCTGGCCGGAAAAGATCTTGACGAAGTTGGCCGAATCGGCGCTGATGGTCAGTTTGGGCGCCGGAGCGAGGCCCTGGTTGACCGTGCATTTGCCATCCTTGATCGTGACAACCCAATCGGCGGCCTGCGCCCCGGTCAGGTTGAACTGAATCGCCGCATCGATGCCGGCGGCCTTCTCAGGAATGATCGCACTGCCCATACGGGCCATGAATTCGGAAACAGTCAGGTCTGGCATGATAATCTCCTATTGCAGAATGAATGTTTCTACCTTGTTCAAGCAAAAGACCTAAACACACGTGTGTCTGCGGGCCAGTGCAGGCAAAGGATACAAAGAACCCGAAGGAAAAAGAAAAATAAAGCTCTTTTCTTACTTTGTATACTTGGTGTCCTTTGTGTTTAAATAAATTTCCGATTGCGAAAACTACGATCGCAGCAAAAGCGTCACCAGGATCTGGGCAAACAGGATCTTGAAGATCAGCGCAGCCGGGTAGACGCTGGCATACGCCAGGGTGGCCTGATCGGTGGCGGTCTGGTTATTGGCAGCCGAAAGGCCAGGTGGGTTGGTCATTGCAGCCGCCAGCGCGCCGAGCGTGCCAAGGGTTTCCAGCCTGAAAACCTTGATGGTCAGGATCAGGGCCACCCCCACAGACAGGAGCGTGATCAGCGCGCCGGCTAGCAGCAGGCTCCAGCCCTGTGCCTGGATCACCTGCACGAATTGCGCACCCGCGGTGGTGCCGGCGCCGGCCAGGAAGAGCATCAGGCCCAGTTCGCGTGTCAGGTTCTTGGCGGCGGCAGGAACGTTCAGGCGCAACGGGCCGATCTTGCCGAAATGCCCGATCAGCAGGCTGACCAGGAAAGCGCCCCCGGCGGTGCCCAGCTTGACATCCACGCCATTGGCCAGCCGGAACGGGATCAGCCCCAGGACGATGCCCAGCACCAGGCCGAGCAGGTAGGGCAGCATATTGGTCTCTTCGGCTTTGCGGGTATCCCCACCGGCCACCTTGATAAACTCCTGCACTTCCAGGCGGTCGCCCACCACGTGCAGGCCGTCCCCGATCTCTAGCATCATGGAGCCGACCGGGCTGATCTCGAGGCCCTGGCGGCGGATGCGGGTGACGATCACACCGTAATTCTCCCATACCTGCAGCTCGGCGAGCGTCTTACCTACAAAGCGGGCTGAATTCAACTCCAGGTCCTGGGTGGCGATGCTTGCATTCATATCCATCGGTACTTCGGTCTCTTCGCCAAGCACCAGCTTGATCTTCTCCATCTCTGAATGCGGGCCGACCGCCATGACCACATCCCCCAGGTGCAGAACGAAATCAGGCGTGACAATGCTGACCTGGTCACCACGGCGGACACGCGTGATGTTGACGTGCGCCAGGCGGTGCGGGTTGAGCTCGCGCAGCGATTTGCCATCCATGTTCTGGTTGGTGATGAGCATCTGCTTGACCACCAGGGAGGGCATTTCCTTCTGGCGCTCGACCAGGTAGTTTTGCTCCTCCGCCCGCAGGTCACGTTTGAGCAGTCTGGGCAGGAACTGCACCAGCAAGACCACTCCGATCATGCTGAACGGGTAGGCGATGCCATAGCCAACCGAGACGGCCGCGCTGGTGGCGGGAACCAGGCGGGCAAATGCATCCAGGGCGGCGGCCAGGGCGGGGGTACAGGTCAGCGCGCCGGTGTAGAGGCCGGCGGCCAGGTCATGCGGCAGCTTCAGCAGGTAGGCCAGCGCGAGCGTAGCGACAGCCCCGGTGAGAGCCACGGCCACCCCGATGATGACATACCGCAGGCCCTGCTTGCGGAACATGCGGAAGAAGCGCGGCCCGGCTTGCAAACCGACCGCATAGACAAAGAGCAGCAGGCCGAGGTTCATGACCGCTGCGGGAACCGAGAGCCCGTAATGGCCGAAGACCAGCGCCACAAATAGCACGCCGGCGGTTCCGAGGGAGATGCCCCGCCAGGAGAAACTGCCCAGCAGCGCGCCCAGGGCAAGGATGGTAAAGAGCGCCAGCATTTGATCTGCAAAGAGGGTGGTCATAGGATGGTAATTATAAACGGGAAGTGGGGAGGGAGAAGGTGATTAGTATGTAATGAGTAGAGATTAGAGAATAGGAAGGAGGGGTGACACTCTGCCGGGGCTAAAAGCCCCGCAGATTCTAAGGACTTAGTGGCCATCGTGACCTGCCTCAGCCAGTTCCGCCGTGTCCGGGCGACTACGCTTGCCCGTTCGGAAAGCAAGCTTGCCAAACGGGTGACGATACTTTGTCTCAGCGGGCGGCCTGATCCCGCCTACTTCACCGTGCAGCCGCCGCGAAAGAAGGTTGACCGCCCCGACCGCGTCGCGATGAGCAACGAAACCGCAAGCCGGACAGCGATAGAGCCGTCCCCTGGGTTTGTGTCGGTGCCTGCATTTGGGGCAAGTCTGCGAACTATAGGCCTCATCCACCAGTTCCACGGTGATGCCAGCCGCCGCCGCTTTGTACTCGATCTGCTGGCGCAACTGGCCGTGACTCCAGTTGCCAATCTTCTGTTGGCTATTGGCTTTCAGCCGTTTGCCATCGGCCACATCCCGCACGTCGCCCAACGCCAGCGTGCCGCTTTGCTGATCTACCGCGATGTCCACCACCGCCCGACTCACCCTATGCTCAATGTCGCGGCTGCGCCGCTTCTGTTGGGCGAGAAAGCAATTCTTCCGGCGCTGAAGTTTCTTCCACTTGCCGGAACCTTTCACTTTCGCAGCCTGTAAGCGTTGGATTTCGGCCAACCCTTTATTCGTGTACTGATGCACCGCCCGGAGCGCGCGGGCCGACACCACCACTGTTTCAACGCCATTGGTAAGCGCCAGCGGGTGAATTTCGCCTGGATCGCCCGCCATCACGCCGGTGCCGGTGGGTTCAGCGGCGAGCTTGCCATCCTCTACCACCAGATGCCAGTGGTAGCGGCGGCTGGCCTTATCCCACACCAGACGCATTTCAACAAAGCTCTTGGGCGGCAGGTTGGCCAGTTGGGTAGGCAGATTGACACGGATCGACGGCTCGCGCCAAAAGCAGAACGCCGCTTTCCGCCCGAATGCCGCTGTTCTTCCAGATGGTCGTGCGCCAGAACTTGCGCTTTCGGGGATAGTGGGCATTGGGCAATCCAGCTTGTTTGCATGCTTTCGCCGTCTTGCAGGCTTTGTAGAAACCTTCCTGCGCAGCATCCACCGAATGGGCGTGCAAGAGTCTTTCCTGCCCATCTTGCGCATCGTAAAAATCCGTCAGCTTCATCGCATCATATTGCGACAGCCACATCTCGCCCGACTGTCGGTAAACTCGGTAGTGGTTCACCATAACCCGCGAGTAGATGCGCCCCAACTCTTGATTGAGCGCGTCGGCCTCGGGTTTGGGCAACCAGCAAGGAAAAGCGTGCGTGCAAATCATCTGCTCGTTTTCTGACGACGAGGCCAATTCGCTGGCGGCTGCCAATCGGCGGGCAGAGTGAGTTTTGGGCTGGCCGCTAATATTCGTACCGCTAATCGGAGAGCGTCGGAGTCGGTAGACAAACCGTACAGGTCGCACACCCTTTGGATTGCAGCATGGTCTTCGGCGGAAAGGAAGATGCTAGAGCGTTTAGGAGTCATGCCTGTAGTATACATCAAAAGCATACATTGTCAAACCCTGGTTTCGCCTATCGGCGGGCTAAAGCCCTTTCGAGAAACCCGCCTTTCCCCTCGCGCTAGAATGCAGCGGGTTCTTAACGGCTATCAGGGGGTAATTTCATATCCAAGTGAGGCGGGTGGATGGTGTTAGAGAAAAGTGACAGATGCCTTAAAGGTGACTGTCACTTTTTGCCTGCTGGGAGAAATCCAAGAACGCATTACTATCAGGTACATCCACCGGTGCGAACGTTGTTGCGGCGATCCAGGTTGCAGCTCAATATTGGATGTAAAAAACGAACCATGGTGTTCGGTATCAAACTTCAACCACTGCGGCTTGGTGCATCGTCTTTGTGCGTTCGATAGCTTGGCGTAGCACACTCAATGTTGCGTAACAAGCTGCAGGAAAACACAGATCACCAGCGTTCCGATTGTGCCGTTAACTACCTCAACCATCAAAAGCCGGAATGGGTAGGTTGTCTGAACCCACATGTTCCAGAACCTGGGATAGACCCGAATCGCGGCGAACATGAGTCCCAGCAGCAGTGCCCCGACATAGCCGTTCAGTCCCAGCAAAGGCCGCAACCAGACGAAAGCAAACGTCAGAATATAAACCTCCACCTGGGTCCCGAAAAATTGGGTTACAAAGTACCTGACTTTTGAAGGCCATTTCCTTACGGCCGGACTTTCCGCCTCAGCCCTGGCGGAAATACGATCTACCAGTGGATTTCCATACAGGATTCCGATCACGACAAAATGAACCAGACCTGCTAATGCGCCCCATAACAAGACTGTGATTATCATGGTTGCTCCCTATGTAAATTTTTACGGAATTTTGCAAGTCTAGCATTGTTGCGCCATTCTGCATATGCTTTCGCAATTACTGGAGGCACTTAAGCCAAAGGGCGGGCTGTGAATATAGAAGATCCTTGAAGTCATTCGGAGATCGCCAGGCGTGACGTTCTCCGAGTTCGTTTTTCAATCAGCTAAGACGGAATGTCATTCCGTTTTAGCTGATAGAAGTGGGTAATTAGTACTAATATTATCTTATTGGGATGTTATGATTTATAATATTGACCAGTTTTATCCACGGAATATATATTCAATTTAATCAAAAAATAAATATGCTTCCAACCGGGACTGTCACTTTTCTTCTCACCGATATCGAAGGGTCGACCCAGCTGTGGGAAAGCCAGCCCGAGGCCATGAAGGTCGCACTGGCCGGGCATGATGCCATATTGCGGGAGGCGATCGAGTCCAACCACGGGCACGTGATCAAAACCACCGGGGATGGGTTCCTGGCAGTCTTTCCAAGCGCACTAGAGGCGGTGCATGCCTCGCTCGCAGCGCAGCACAGACTGCAAACGCCGCTGTTGAACCTGCAGCTCAAAGTGCGCATGGGGGTGCACAGCGGCGAGGCGGAACTGCGCGACCAGGATTATTTCGGACCGGCCTTGAACCGCACCGCCCGGATCATGGCAGTGGGATACGGCGGGCAGGTGCTGCTTTCAGATGCCACAACCGGCCTGGTGCGCGCAAGCTTGCCTGAAAACACCACGGTCAAGGATCTGGGTGAGCACCACCTGAAGGGGCTGTCGAACGCGGAGCATCTCTGGCAGCTGCTGGCCCCGGGACTCCCGGGTGATTTCCCGGTGCTGCAGAGCCTCTCGACCCTGCCTAACAACCTGCCATTCCAATTAACTTCCTTCATTGGGCGGGAAAAAGAGATCGCTGCCATCAAAAGCTCGCTGAACACGGCCCGGCTGGTCACGCTGACCGGTTCGGGCGGCACCGGCAAGACCCGGCTCTCGCTCGAGATCGGCAGCGAATTGCTGACAAGTTTCCCCAACGGGGTCTGGCTGGTGGAACTGGCGCCGCTGACCGACCCGAAACAGATCATGCCGGCGCTGGCGCAGGTGTTTGGATTGCAGGAAGTGTCATTTGCCCCGCTGGAATCCCTGGTGATGGATTACCTGCGGGATAAAAAGCTGCTGCTGATTCTGGATAACTGCGAGCACCTGATCGCGGCCTGCGCCCGGTTGATGGATGGACTGCTGCATCACAGCGCCGGCCTGAAGGTGCTGGCCAGCAGTCGGGAAGCGCTGGGCATCGCCGGTGAAATGGCTTACCGCATCCCATCCCTGGCGGATGCCGAATCTACCTGCCTGTTCGAGGAACGCGCCCGCGCCGCCAATCCAAATTTCAAATTGACCGATGGTAACACGCCGTTCATCGGCCAGATCTGCGGCCGGCTGGACGGGATTCCCCTGGCAATCGAATTGGCCGCCGCCCGCACCAAACTGCTTTCGGTGGAACAGATCGCAACCCGGCTGGATGACCGCTTCCGCCTGCTGGTAGGCGGCAGCCGCACCGCCCTGCCGCGCCAGCAAACCCTGCGGGCGCTAATTGATTGGAGTTACGACCTGCTATCCGAGCAAGAACAGGGGCTCCTGCGCAGCGCGGCGGTTTTCGCGGGCGGCTGGAGCCTGGAGGCGCTCGAAGCGGTCTCGGATAACCCAGATGCCATCGAGCAGCTGGAACAACTGATCAACAAGTCCCTGGTGATCACACGCGAAAGCGGCAGCGAGATGCGCTATTTCATGCTGGAAACCATCCGGCAGTATGCACGCGAAAAGCTGTTCGACGCGAAGGAGGTGGCAGCGAAACGCGACCGGCACTTCACATATTTTTACGACCTGTCTGAGAAATTGTGGGATGCATTCCTTTCCTATAATTTAATGCCGATGGTCTCCAGCATCAATAATGAAGCGGAGAACCTGCGTGCGGCGCTGCAATGGGGACTGGAAAACCATCCGGAAGAAAACACCCGGCTGGCGGCGAATTTTTGTTTGATAACCAGCATCCTGCCAGGCGCGATGGGTGACGGATTGGCTGCTGCAAAAGAGGCGGTGGAACGATTGAGGAGCCTGGTGCCAGCAGGCACAGAGGCCGATCTGCGCCGGCAGAAAATCATCGCCCGGGCTATGTTCGCCATGGGCATGATGGGCATGGGGGTGGGAGATAACCCATTTGCACTGAAAGCTTTGAAAGAGGGCATTACGATCAGTCGCCAGGCCGGCGATAGACTAATGCTGGGCTACTGCCTGGAATTGTACTTTAACGCTACCGGTTTCGTGTATATGCCCGACAGAGTTGAAGCGGCGCGCGAAGGCTTTGCCATATTCAGCCAGGAGATCAAGGATGACTACGGGCTGAACCTGGCGTACATGAACATGGCAATGCTTGCCGCAGAAAACGGCAATGAAAATGAAAAGCAATTGTATCTGGAAAAACTCAAGAAAGAAATGCGGGCAGCCCCGGCTTCCTTCCAGGCGGGAATTTTCCACCTTTTCATGGGCAGGGACGAAGCCAAGCACGGCAACTACACAGAGGCAAAAAAGATCTTCGCGGAGGCGGAGAGCCTTTACAAGCAATTAGGCAGCCCAAATTATGCGAATGCCATGCGCAGTGAGACCGGCCACGCGGAACGACTGGCGGGTAACCTGCCGGAAGCCAGGGCGATCTACCAGGAAACGATCAAGCGCTGGCAGGAGCTGGGCAACCGGTCAGCCGTGTCGCATGAACTGGAATGTTTTGGATCATTAGCAATCTCGAATAAGCAGCACCGCCGCGCGGCCAGCCTTTTTGGAGCGGCGGAAGCCCTGCGCGAAAAGTGCAAATCGCCGATGACGGACGAAGAGCGGGTGGAATACGACCGATGGGTTGCGCAGGTCCGCGAGGCCCTGGTGGAGGCGGAGTTCCAGGCGGCCTGGGCAGAGGGGCGCGGGATGACGATGGATCAGGCGGTGCGGTTGGCGGTGGAGACGGAAAAAATCTGAGGCGCAAGCATGCTTCCAACCGGGACAGTCACTTTCCTGCTGACAGATATTGAAGGCTCGACCCCGTTGTGGGAAAAGCAGCCCGAGGCCATGAAGGCCGCGCTGGCCAGCCACGATGCGATCCTGCGCGCAGCGATCGAAGCCTGGCACGGGCGGGTGATCAAATCGACCGGGGATGGCATCCACGCGGTGTTTCCAACTGCTCTGGAAGCGCTGCAAGCCACCATCCAGGCGCAAACCATCCTGCAATCGCCGCTCTCGAATCTGCAGATCAAAGTGCGCATGGGCCTGCATACCGGCGAAGCCGAACTGCGGGATGGGGATTATTTCGGCACCAGCCTGAACCGCACCGGCCGGATCATGGCGGTGGGCTATGGCGGACAGGTCCTGCTTTCGGATGTGACGGCTGGGCTGGTGCGCGAGGCATTGCCGGCAGAGACCAGCCTGCAGGACCTGGGCGAACACCGGCTGAAAGGGCTATCGAACCCGGAGCATCTCTGGCAGGTGATTGCCCCGGGGCTGCCTGGCGGGTTCCCCCCGCTGCAAAGCCTATCGACCCTGCCCAACAACCTGCCATTGCAACTGACCTCCTTCATTGGCCGTGAAAAAGAACGGACAGAGATCAAAGAGCTGCTGCATTCCGCGCGGCTGGTAACGCTGACCGGCTCGGGCGGCACCGGCAAGACCCGCCTCTCGCTGGAAGTGGGCGGGGACCTGCTGACAGCATTTCCTCAGGGTGTCTGGCTGGTGGAACTGGTGCCGCTGACCAACCCGGAACAGATCATCCCGGCCCTGGCGCAGGTTTTTGGATTGCAGGACCTGCCGTTCAGTTCCCTGGAAACCATGCTGATGGATAGCCTGCGCGATAAAAAGCTGCTGCTGATCCTGGACAACTGCGAACACCTGATCGCGGCCTGCGCCCGGCTGGTGGAGGAAATGCTGCATCACTGCGCAGGACTGAAGGTGCTGGCCAGCAGCCGCGAAGCCCTGGGCATCGCCGGCGAAGTGGCTTACCGCATCCCCTCGCTGGTGGAATCGGAATCGAACTGTCTGTTTGAGGAACGCGCCCGCGGCGCCAATCCCGGTTTTTCGCTGACAGCCGAGAACGTTGCCTCTGTCACCCAGATCTGTGCCCGGCTGGACGGGATTCCACTGGCAATCGAACTGGCGGCTGCCCGCATTCGTCTGTTCTCGGTCGAACAGATCGCCAGCCGGCTGGATAACCGCTTCAAATTATTAACCGGGGGATCGCGGAACGCCTTACCCCGCCAACAGACCCTGCGAGCGCTGATCGATTGGAGTTACGACATTCTGGGGGAAGAAGAGCGCCAGCTGTTCCGGCGTCTGTCTGTCTTTGCAAGCGGTTGGACCTTCGAAGCTGCCGAGTTTGTCTGTCCCACCCAGGATGTTTTGGAGCTGCTGGCACAACTTGTCAATAAATCCCTGGTTGTGGTTGATAACAACGGCAGCCAATCGACGCGCTATCATTTGCTTGAAACCATCCGCCAGTATGCGCGCGACAAACTGCTGGAGGCAGGCGAAGCCCTGGAAGTACGCAGCCTGCACAGCCAGTACTATTTGCAACTGGCGGAAACTGCCGAGCCGAAACTCTATCGGGCAGATTCTGCAAAATTGATCAGGCTGCTCGAAGATGAGCAGGATAATTTTCGAGTCAGCCTGGAGTGGACAAGAGAGAATGAGATCGAATCTGCCCTGCGAATAGTGTACGCGTTGCAGATATTCTGGATCAGGAATGGTTATCAAGCAGAATGGCGGACGCTGGCGGAGAGCGTAATTTCCAGGGCGGAAACCCTGCCGCCTCTGGAAGGCGAACAGGCCAACCGGCGCAATTTTCTGATCGCAAGAGCCTTGAGCACACTGAACGGAGTGGCGATGAACCAGGGGGATATCCAATACATAAATGAGGTTTCAGAAAAATGCAAAGCCTATGCCCGCAATATCAACGATAAAGCGATGGTGGCACGTGCCTTAGCCTATAGCTGTCAGGGGCGCCTGGCAGTCGGGAATACGGAGGGTATGGAGACCTGGACGCGCGAAGCGCTGCAATATGCCCAGGCGGCTAACGATCCTTTTGCACTCGGCATGAGCCTGGGGGCCACCAGTCAATATCTAATGCTTACCGGCAAGGACCCCGAATTGGCGCGCGAAACTGCCAGCCAGAGCATAAAGGTTTTTAAGGAGCACGGCTTGATCTGGCCCTACGCCATCATCATGCTCGGATTAGGCATGATGGCCAAGTACAAAGGCGACTTCGCAACATCCCGTGAAAACTTCAAGGACATTCTGCCGCTCTTTCAGGAGATGGAGGATATCCAACGTGTGACCATGATCCAAAGTGAATTTGGGCATATGGATAGATATGAAGGCCAGCTTGATAAGGCCGAACAGGCCTATCGCGAAACGATCCTGGTTTGGCAAAAAATCGGGCATGGCGCGGCAGTGGCAAATCAATTGGAATTTATCGCCTTTATTGCCATGGCGCATGCACAGGACGAACGCGCCGCCCGCTTATTGGGCGCAGCGGAAGCTTTGCGGGAGAAGATCAAGATCCAGATGAGTCAATTTGAACGGACCGAATATGATCAACAGGTGGACAAATTGCGCGGCCGCATGCCAGCAGAGCTATTTTCAACCTTATGGGCCAAAGGCCGGCTTCTGCCGATGGAGCAGGCGGTGGCTTTAGCGCGCCAACCCACCGGCGCAGGTCGATAACCAGACCGAAGAGAGGCTGTTTGAAAACCGATTTTTAACCACAGACACTTGCACCTGCTGCAAGTGCAGGTGTAAATGCGGATGAAAAGAGATTCTTGGATTTAACTTTCAAATCATGGTTCTGTAATCCGATCTTATCCCTTTTATCTGGGTTTATCCGTGGTGAATTTCAACTTATTAAACAGTCTAAAAACTCGGAAATTAAGCAATTATGTTTGCGATCACACTCCGCCTCCACCGCATGCTGGATATCCGGGCCGGGGAGAGCCGCATGGTGGCCCTGATCATCGGGATCATGCTATTCACCTCGGCCGGCTTTACGCTGGGCAGCACCAGCGTGGAGGCGTTGTTCTATGCGCGCTACGGGGTGCAGTACCTGCCCGGCATGTACATGCTGCTGGGGCTCACGTCTTTCATCACTTCACTGGGCATGACCGCCCTGCTGGGGCGCCTACGGCACGAGCTGTTCTATATATATGTGCCGATCGGGATCGCCATCCTGACGGTGGTGGCCTGGGCGCTGCTCTTCAGTGGCTGGTCGATCATTTACCCGGTCTTATGGCTGGGGAAAGAGATCATTAATTCACTCATCACGCTGGTGGTATGGGGCCTGGCGGGGGCAGTCTGCGATACGCGCCAATCCAAGCGGCTTTTCCCGCTCTTCAACGCCGGGCGAATCCTGGGATCGGTGCTGGGCGGGTTGGGCACGGGCGCGCTGGTCAGCCTGTTCGGCACCCACAACCTATTGCTCATCTGGGCCGGGCTGCTGGTGCTGGCCTTCTTCGTCACACGCGCGCTGATCAAAGCCTACCTGCGCTCCGAACCAGTGCGGCAGAGCTTCCATTCCAAACGGCAGGGCTCGCTGATCCACGAAATGCAGCAGGGCTGGCGCTTCGTGCGCAGCTCGCTGCTGATGCGCTGGGTTTCGCTGGCTGCCGTGCTCTTCTCGATCTTATATTTCTCGATCGCGCTGCCGTTCTCCAAGGGCGCCGCGGCTGCCTTTCCGGATGTAAACAGCCTGGCAAGTTTCCTGGGCCTGTTCAACGGGCTGACCACCGCCGCGGCTTTCCTGGTGTCCTTTCTTGCGGCCAACCGCCTGTATGCGCGTTTCGGCATCATGACCGCCATCCTGGCCTTGCCGGTCATTTACCTGCTGGGATTTGGCGGGCTGGTGCTCACCCAGGCCTTCCTGTTTATCGCATTGTTTCGATTCGTTCAAACGGTCTGGCTGAATGGCATGGCCGATTCGGCCTACCAGGCCATGTTCAACGCAGTGCCGGCCAAACGGCGCGACCAGGTGCGGACTTTCATCGGCGGCTTGCCTGAGCAAGCCGGCACATTCCTCGCCGGGGCGATCCTGATCGTGGGGCAGCACGTGTTTTCTTCCCGGGAGCTGGCCCTGGTCGGGTTGGCTGCGGCGGCAGCGACCACCTTCGTGATCTGGCGGGCGCGCCCGGCCTATACCCACAGCCTGGTGGACTCGCTGCGGCTGGGGCAGCCGACCTTATTCGCTTCGGATGACCGGATCGGACTGCAACCGGATGCGGATGCGATCCACATCAGCCTGGAGGGGCTGCACAATCCCGACCCGCTCATCCGGCATTTTTCCGCCGAAGTCCTTGGGCAGGTCGACCAACCGGCCGCCATTCATGCGCTGGTGGAGAGTTTACGTGACGAGGCGGCGGAAGTGCGCGCGGCCGCACTGAAAGGACTGGCGCGCCCGCAAGCGGCCGCTGCACTGCTGGAGATCAGCGCCTGTCTGGGGGATGCGGAGGAGGAGGTGCGCGCCCGGGCGGTGGATGCACTGCCGGCGCTGACACCTTATCCGCACAGCCTGCAGGCCTTGTTGACGCCCCGACTGGCAGACCCGGCTGCCAGCGTCCGAGTGCGCGCCGCAGTGGCCCTGATCAAACTGGACGGCGTGGAGTTGGCGCGCAGCCTGCTGCGCCAGATGGCCATGCTGGGCAGCCTGGATGAGCGGGTGATGGCCCTGCATGCGCTGGCCGAAGTGGGCGACCCGCAGGCACAGCTGCTTTTTGAAATGGAGCTGGCCGATCTATACGCTCCGCCGGAGGTGCGCCACGCGGCCGCCTGGTCGCTGGGATCCTGCGGCCCGGGCGCCATTCCGGCGTTGACGAGCGCGCTGGTCACACAAGACGAGTTCGTGCAATCCGGGGTGGCGGATGCGCTCGGGCAGATCGGCGAAGCGGCGCTCCCGGCTGTGCTGGACTGCTTAATGAACCCAGCCCTGGAGCCAGGCGCGCTGGTGGCGCTGGAACAGCTGCCGGCCTGGACGAAGTCAGCGCAAGTGCGCGGGTATGCCAAAAAACGGGTGGAAACCAGCCTGCATTACGAAGCCTTGCGGGAAGCCCTGCCGGCAGACGGGAACGAACGGATGGTGCTGCTACACGAGTCGCTGGCGGCGCGCGCCCGCCGGGACGGGCTCTCGGCCCTGCGCGCCCTGGGCGTGTTGAGCGACCGGGAAACGCTGGCGGTGGCGGTGGAGAACCTGCAAAGCCGCAACCCGGCGCAGCTTTCCAATGCGGTCGAAGCGCTCGATTCGATCCGCGATAAAACGCTTATTCGCCCGCTGCTTCGCATTTGGGACCCAGGTCATGCCGGTGCGCCGGCTTTTGCCCCGCAGGCGGCCCTTGCAGAACTGGTGCAGGGAGAGGATGCCTGGTTGCGAGCCTGTGCAGCCTATGCAATTGGGAAGGACAAGGAGGATCAATCCATGGAAGACTTAAAGATCTTATCCAGCATGGAGCGAGTGCTGCTGTTGCGCTGCGTGCCGTTGCTGGAAGACCTGACGCCCGAGGAGCTGCAGCGCGTGGCAGCCATATCCACCGACCAGGATTTCGAGGATGGTGAAAAGATCTGCGAACAAGGCGAAACCGGCGACCTGATGTTTGTGATCGTCTCGGGCGAAGCGCGCGTGGTGGTGACGCAGGCGGGGCAGCCGGAAAAGGAGATCGCCCGCCGGGCAGCCGGGGACGTGGTGGGCGAGCTGTCGATCATCAGCGGGGAGCCGCGTCTGGCTTCGGTCATCTCAGTGGGAGATGTGCACACCCTCTGCCTGGAGCGCCTGCACTTCGAGAGCCTGCTGCGCGAGCGTCCAGAGATCAGCCTGGCGGTGATGCGCGAGTTGTGCAAGCGGATCAAGAATTTGTTGTGAGGGGAGGCGGGATCATTATCTCGGATAGGAATGGTAATAAAACTGCCCATCAATTTGGAGGGCGAAATCCGAAAATTCGTAGTTCGGGTTGTACTTGATCTTGATAGTAGTACCACGCCGCGGAATGACGCTGCGCGGAACATTGATCGAGGCAACTCCGTCGAACTTTCCGCCGCCTGCCTTTTTCCCGCTCAACTGAAGAACTACTACCGGGTTCATGTTTTTAGTCTCGCCCGTATCTTTTACAACGTCGACCCTGGCAGTGGCATCCGCACCGTTCTGTATCAGCCAATCCATATGCCGGTGACTGAAAAAGTCCTCCTCCGGGCTCAACTCAGGTTTCAACTTCGGGCTTGACTTCTGGTGCTTATCCAGGTGCTGGTCACGCAACTCTACAGGCACAATCACAATGCTGCCGCAGAACGCACACTTGACATCCTTTGCCTCCCCGTTTGGCATGAGCGGTGATCCACAGTTAGGACAATTGAAACTTTTCGCCTCGGTCATCACTCTCCTCTTTTTCCTCTGTTACGATTATTATCGCACTTTTTTACCCGTCAAGCAATATTCTGCAAGTAATGTAAGAAGTACATAAGAACTATTGGCAAAGAAAAGGCTGCCAAATCAATTTATGCTATAATGGTCTAGTATGACCGAAAACCTTCCCGTCCCCCCCACCCCGGAAGAAATCGCTGCCCAACAGGCCAGGCTAGCCAGGCAGCGTTGGATGATTGCCGGCGTCATTGCCGGAATCGTGATCGTAGTGGCCTTGCTGGTCTGGGCGGTGGTGGCTCTGAGCAGCAATCCGGCCGCCGCTGCGAACGTGCGTGATATTTTCATTATATTCATGGCGCTCGAGAGCCTGCTGGTCGGCGCGGCGCTGGTGGTGCTGATCATCCAGCTGGCCAGCCTGATCAATTTGCTGCAAAATGAAGTCAAACCGATCCTGAAATCCACCAATGAAACCGTCAATACCCTGCGGGGCACCAGTGAATTCCTGAGCGAGAACCTGGTGGAACCCGTGATCAAGTTGAATTCCTACCTGGCCGGGTTGAAAAAGTTGTTCGACCTGTTCGGCGTCAAAACCAAGTAGTCCATTTGCATAAAAGGAGATTTAAAATGTCTGATAATGATGATTTTGGAATGTTCTTGATCGGTTTTGTGGTAGGCGGTGTAGCGGGCGCAGTGGCTGCCCTTTTGCTGGCGCCGCAATCCGGTGAAGAGACCCGCACTCTGATCAAAGATAAGAGCATCGAGCTGCGCGATATGGCGGCTGAGCAGGCCGATATGATCGCCACCCAGGCCGGCAAGGTTGCTGAGGATGCCAAGGTGCGCGGCAAAGAGCTGGTCGATTCGGCCGGGAAGACCGCCAATGAAGCCAGGGCGCGCGGCAAAGAGCTGGTCGATTCGGCCAAGAAGGCGGTTGCCAAGAAGCCCCCGCTGGAAATGACCGGCGAATAGTGCAATTGTATTTTCATGCAAGGGTTTGACCGGTGCGGTCAAACCCTTGTTTGTTATATCCAGTTCCATAATTTTCCACAACACTGGAACTGCTACACGTGCAAATTGAAACGCGCATGAACAAAACTGCTTGGATAAACCTTCCAAAATTTTGTTGTTAATCCAGTTTAATGCCTTGTATCCGTGTTCATCCGTGGTGAACATATACTTATTGATCAGCCTCAAAAGGATTAGAAAATGAAATGCCATTGGGAAAAACTGATCAGCCTGGTCTTTATGGGAAGCGTCCTAGCAGCCTGCGGTGCACCTGCCCCTGCCCCAACATCAGAGGTATCTACAACAGCCAGATCTGCACCGACCATCTCGATTGCGGCAACTGCCGTTCCTACAGCAGGGGCCACCAATCTGCTGCCAACGGTTGTTCCTGCTACCTCAACCAACCCGGCGGCAACGCCCACACCCGACCCCAACGCAAAGGCCTATAAATTCAATGGCATCCGCCTGGTGATCCCCTCCTCGTTAGCGCGTAACGCTGAATCCAAAATGGTTCCCGCAGTCCGTTCCGACAAGAACCAGGCCTGGCTGGTTGCCCCGCAATTTGTTCAGATCACTCTGGTGGAGTATGCCGCCCCGAAAGGCAGTTTCCTGACACCGGAAATCCTGGTGTACCCGTCCCAGGATTATGCAGCAGTGAATCCCGGTGCAAAGCTAAACCTGCAGAAGCTGCAAACAATCCTTTCCAACCCGTCGGCGGTGCTGGCCAATGACATTTTACCGTGGCTGCCTTTCACACCGGGCGAGCAATCCATCGCAGCGCTGCCAAAGGTGATCGCTTTTCAGGGCGGCAGTGGCATCCGGGTGGTCACCCAGTATGATATTTTCCTGGACCCCACGGTTACGGCACCTGGCGACCCGATTGTCAACCGGCTGCTATTCTATCATTTCGAGGGGCTTAGCACAGATGGGAAGAATTATATTGTGGCAATACTGCCTCTAGGTTCAGCGCGGCTGGCGAACAACCCCGATCCCAACGCGCCGGTTCCGGCGGGGGGTGTTGCATACCCGGGCCTGGGGACGGATGTGGCGCATTTCGATTATTTCAAGGCCATCACGGATATGTTGAATGGGGCAAGTGCTGATTCTTTCAGCCCTTCCCTGAATGCGCTGGATGCGATGATTGGATCGCTCAATTTTTCACCATAGTAGAGCCCGCTGGTTTTACTCAGAGTTAACCACCTTCCCATTCACCACCAGGTTGGCCTGTTCATCTGTGGTAAGGGTGGCGAGTTCGTCTCGTTGGGCCAGGAAGACAGCCAGGTAAACCACGCCTAAAACAACGCCCAGGATTAAACCGATCAGGAATACCGCCAGGTTGAATTCCTTCGGTTTTTCCAATTGGGCGGAACTGGTCGTTTGATTGAGCAAGACCCATCCACGTGACTGAAAAAAGGCCACGGCTTTATTCAAGGTTTCCGCTTTGCGAGCAGCCAGTTGCTCTTCAGGAGTGGTGATGTGCACCAGCTCGCGCCCGCAGTAGCGGCAGACGATGGCTTCATCCTGGATCTCTTCAGCGCAATATGGGCATTTCTTCATATTATTTCCTCCTGCAACCTGTTGTTCTATTATCGCACATTTACGGCGCGTGAGGGATAACCAAAATAACACCCGCACTGTTTTTTTTAGGTTGGCCCCAGAGTAGCTACATCCCCGGGTTAGACCTCCCTGGATAAAGTTATGGAGTTGCTACTCAAAAAAGCCAATCATGGAACATACTTCGTGCAGTAACCGGTATGTTTACACTGGAAATAATCGATCTCCGAGATTGTTCCCATACAATTTTTCCCGGTCCAGCCATTACACAAGGGCTGACCAACCCGCGGGTGCAGGTAAGGAATGTCTGTTTGTGGTTCGATGTAAACGATCCCTGCGTCGGTCGTTTCAAAAGCCGTAAAAGCGTGGCCAATCCGTTGGTTTAGAAAATATACGACAACAATCCAGGCTTTGATATTCTTCTTCGCTGAGTTCGCGACCAGGTCGATGGCAAAGTCCAGACATTTATATTTGGATGTATACGTGTTCCAATTGGTATGATCCACTTCGATAAAACTCACCAATTGCATCCAGGTAATCGGGCGATAAATTATTTGTGTGGGGGCGATTTTTGGTGTAAAGGCTGGCGAGACGTTCCGGAGTGGTATGGCAGTAAGCATTTCCGCGGGGGCAGCGGGATGGTTTTTTGACCCGTTGATCAAAGAGCTTCCGGACAAAAATAGGAAAACGCAGCAGCTCGCCACACAGGCGAATGTGAAAAATATCTTTGCCTTAGAGAAAGACCATTTCGTTATCAATCCCTACCCCTCCCGACGATCCATGGCAATCGACTGGGCACAGCCTCGATTTTTCTCCGCACAACCTGGGGGCAGGAACATTTCGCCTCCCGATACTTACAATTATTATCGCACAATATTCGCCAAAAGATTCATTCAATTTGGCGGATACATTGGGCCACGCATTCATACCGTGGCTGGTTTTGTGCAAAGGGCGGACACACAGGTCCGATCCTCCTTGACAGACATACAGCTGACGGGTACATTGCATCTCAAATCATGCGAAGAATACTCGGAATGTTTTTTAATCTTCTTTATCATCCATTCGCCTGGACGTATGACCTGGTGTCGGCGATCGTCTCGCTCGGGCGCTGGCAGGATTGGCTGATGCAGGCAATGCCTTATTTAAGCGGGCGGGTGCTGGAGATCGGGTTCGGGCCGGGGCACCTGCAGGTGGCGCTGAACGAAGCTGGAATGCAAGCGTTCGGGCTGGACGAAAGCCGCCAGATGGGGCGGCAGGCGCGCCGGCGGCTGCGCAGGGGGAAGTACCCGCAACATCTAATCAATGGCTATGCGCAGAGCCTGCCTTTCTCAGGTGACGGCTTCGACTGTGTTGCAGCCACCTTTCCCTCAGAATATATATTCGAGCCGCAGACACTGGCGGAGATCCGGCGCGTGCTGCGACCGGGCGGCAAGCTGGTGATCATCCCTTCCGCCTGGATCACCGGGCAGGGTTGGCTGGAGCAGCTGGCAGCAGAGCTGTTCCGCGTGACCGGGCAGGCCGGGGCGCTGGAACTGGTGCTGCCCGGGATAAAGCGCCGCATCGCAGAAAGCGGGTTCGTTGTGAGCCACGAGTTGGTCGAGGCGCGCGGGAGCAGGGTACTGGTGGTGGTGGGGAAAAAAGGCAAAAGTAACCCGTAAATCGAATTTTTGGTAATAAGAAAGATATTTAATCCCACGTGTTCCATTGTGACCGCCTGTCCTGCTGTGCTCTTATGCGGGATTGTGGTGAAATCTTTTTTTATCCCGCTCGTCCGCTTTAGAGTTCAGCTGGACGATTTATCTTTATTATTTTTCAAGTTCTTTTGCAGGTAACTGGTCAGTTCTATCCCAGGCAGCGGTTCACTAAAGAGAAAACCCTGCACCTGGTCACAAAAAATCCCCTTCAAGAACATGTTTTGAGCATCATTTTCCACCCCTTCCGCAATCACATCCAGGCCAAGCGAGCGCGCCATCGCAATAATCGCGATCGTAATGGCCTCGCTGTTTTTATTGACCATGATATCCTGAATAAACGACTGGTCAATTTTCAAAGCACACAGGGGGAATCTTTTCAAATAACTGAGCGAGGAATATCCATTCCCGAAATCGTCCAGAAATACCTGCACGCCCAGCCCGTTCAATTCATTCAGAACATTGATGCTGTAATTCAGATCCTGCATGGCTACCGTTTCCGTAACCTCCAGCCGCAACCATTCGCTTGGCAGCCCGGTCTCCGTCAGGATCTGGCTAACCTTCTGGACCAGGTTATGGTCCTGGAACTGCCGTCCGGACAAATTCACAGAAACCCATAGATTGGAATACCCGGCATCCCGCCAGGCTTTGGCTTGCAGGCAGGCCGTACGCAGGACGAATTCACCGATGGGCAGGATCAAGCCGACATCTTCGGCTTCATGGATGAATTCCATCGGCAAGAGCAAGCCTCGTTTGGGATGGTTCCAACGCACCAGGGCTTCCACACCACTGATTTCCCCGCTGACCATCGAGAGGATCGGCTGGAAATAGACCTGCCATTCCTGCTCAGCTACCGCACGTTTCATGTCGGCTTCCAACTGCAACAACGCAACTGCTTTGGTATGCATGCTCGGGTTGAATACCTGGTAACAGCCACCACCCAAGGCTTTGGCGTGATACATGGCGGTATCTGCATCGCGCAGGATATCCTGGGGATGGGTGTATATTTTATTGAAGAAGAGGATGCCGATACTCACAGAGGTGGCCCTGCTCACGGATGAAAGAACGGTGGTCTCTTTCAAGCGCGCCTGGAATCTCTCCGCCACCCTAACAGCATCATTGACATCATTTACTTCGTTCAGCAGGATGGCAAACTCGTCTCCGCCCAGGCGGGAAATGGTATCTTCCGGCCGCAGGCAAAGTTGCAGGCGCCGGGCCAGGCTGACCAGGAGTTGATCACCCATAGCGTGGCCAAGGCTGTCATTGACCACCTTGAAGCGGTCGATATCCAGGAATAAGACCGCAAACATGGCATCGGGATGACGTTTGGTCAACTCTACCCGCTGACTCAACCGGTCCATGAACAACTCTCGGTTGGGGAGCCCGGTCAGGCCATCGTGAAGCGCCCCATAGGCCATGCGCTCTTCGGCCAGCTTCTGGGAGGTGATATCCGTTTGCAGCCCGGCCATGCGATAAGGTTTCCCTTCGGCATCCCGCTCCGCAACCCCGCGCGCCAGCATCCAGACGTACCGGCCTTTGGCATCCTGCATCTGGTATTCGCACTCGAAACGGAGGCTTTTTCCCTTGAGATGGGCCCCCAGGCTTTGGTAAATGCGTTTCTGGTCATCCAGGTGCACCCTTTTTAGCCAATCATCCGGGCTGGTGCCGATCTGCTCTTCCTTGAAACCCAACATGGCTTTCCAGCGCGGAGAGTAATAAATTTCGTTGTGCAGCAGGTTCCAATCCCATAAGCCGTCATTTGTGCCACGAATGGCAAGATTGTAACGCTGCTCGCTATCCAGCAGTTTCTTGTCCAGGGCATGCCGTGCAACTACCAGTTCCAGAACAACCAACAGCTCGCGTTCCTGATAGGGTTTGACAATATAGCCGTATGGTTCCGCCTGGCAGAGTTGCTCGAGCGTGGCTGGATCGAAAATAGCCGATTGAAAGACGATCGGCAGGTTGAAGCGCGCTCGAATCTGCCGGGCAGCTTCGATGCCGTCCATCTCTCCTTTAAGACTAATATCCATCAAAATGAGGTCTGGATGCAAATCCCCCGCTAATCGGATGGCGGCTTCGGCGGTGTCTGTATGACCCACCACCGAATAGCCATCCTTTTCGAGGCTGCTCTGGATCTCTGGAGGAAATATCAACCCGTCCTCAACGATTAATAGATTGGCTTTGGTCACAGAAATCCCTCCACGGCAACTTTGCAATAAAACCTGTACGATAATCCGCTCGGGTTTATCAAGCCCTGATATGAAAACCACCTGATTTACCGGGCTGATGATCATTGTATACCAAGTCCATTGATTTTGCCATATCCGAAAATCTACCATACAAGGCATTCGGATTACATAATTCGATATTAGGGAAAAGGGTTGGAGATTAGGGATTATTGGAATCGCTTGCAGGTCAGCCTCGAAACATAGCCTGCAGCATGGTGCCATGGTACAGACCTGTTGAAGTGACTGTACTATGGTAGTTAGTAGTGGCGTCGTGCCGGAAGGATGAAGTCCAACCTACTCATTCATTGGGAGAATTTCTTTCGGGGGTTTATTTTTTAGCAAGGCTGTCACAAAACAAGAAAATACAAAAGAGTGGCAAGAAGCCTGCTCCCAGAAAGCCTCCGAAACTGTGGATCTTATCCACGAAAACCTTCCAATAGAATGCCAGCCTCATAATGGGGCTACGGGCAGATAAATGGCCCGGATGAGCCAGAACATGAATGGGCGCTGCCGAGAGTTGGACGAAAGCTTGATCAGGGACGGCAGCCTTTCTTTTCTAGCCGCAGACATCCAAGAGATAACCTACACCCTTACTTCACCCTGGCAGGGAAGGCCGGCCGGAAGCCCAGGTGACTACCTTCATTAACAGATATTACGGTGCCAGAATAAGTACAGGTGGGTTAGGAAAATAAAGTTCATGGGGCCGGGGTGAAGGTGGTGGCGAGGACGTAGACCAGGAAGGGGTAGAAATTGGGCAAGCAAACCTCGCAGGTAGAAAAGTGCCCGGCACATCTCAGGCGCCGGGCACTTATTTACTGTTACATATCGCAAACTCCCACACTTCCAGCGTGACCTACAATTGGGGGTGGTAAATCTTTTCCCATGGATCACGCAGCAGGTTGCCGAGGATTTGATCGGCCTGCCCCTGGGAGGGCAGAACGTCGCCATCCGGCTCGACGTACAACCAGGCCTTCCCGGCGCCCGAGGCAACCTGGTCCTCGATGGTCTCATGGGCCACCGGGTTCTCGGCGGAATACGGCACCGGCAGGTCCCAGCGCAGCGTCATCCCCATTCCCGCGATCTGGCCGGGCAATGCGTGCATGGCAGCGTGAACAGATTCATCCGATGCGCTCAGCGAGAGGCTCTTCACGCCCAGCTGCACCAGTCTTTGCAAGATCTGCCCCGCCTGGCCGGCATTCTGCGGGGTAACCGTCAGGTGAACGGTGGTATAGAGGTCCTCCGGCATAAGGGCTGCCAGGGCATCCCAGGAGGCCGGCAGGTCGGGCTGCAGGATGAAGAGCAGATGGTCCAGCCCGGTCTGCAACAGGGTATGCCGGTAGAGCGGGTCGGCCAGCTTGAGCCCATCCGAGAGCAGGCTGGTAACCAGCCCGATCTTGCGGGCCAGCCCGATCAGGGAGGGCAGGTCATCGCGCAGGGTGGCTTCCCCACCGGTGAAGGCGACATGCGGGATGCCAGCGGCCCAGGCTTTTTCCAGGATGGTAAGCCATTCAGAGCTGGTCAGTTCGCGGTCGACACGCTTGGTGGGAGCATACTCCGCCTGGGTGCCGGGGGGCAGCCGGTAGGTCAGGGCGCAATCGAGCCGCAGAGGGGCGGAGAGCGGCTGCGAGTGCGGGGCTACCCGGTCGAAGTCCATGTATTCGGCCGGGTCCAGGTCGGGCCGGTTAATCATGGTCTGCAGGCTGTCACGGAAGTCAATGTAATCTTTCTGCGCGATGGCCCGGCTGGTGCGATAGCGCCGGGCAATTTCACGGGCGGCCTTTTCGGGCGGACTGCCTTTTATCCAGTGGTAGGCAAACTCGGCGGCGGTTGGGTTGAGATGCAGCACATTGGTGGCGTTGACAATCAGTACGCCGCTGCCGTCCGGCTCGAGCCGCAGGTGCAAACGGCAAGGGGGCTGGCCGGGTGCAGACTGGAAATGATGGGTTTCTGCAGTAAGCGGATGGACATGGTGGAACTGTTCCTGGATGAATTCAGTGAGAGAAGACATACGACCTCCTTAATTATCTACCACCGCCGGCACAGGCACACGCACAACCGGCACAGGCACATGCACAGTGGCCGCCGCCGCTGGAGTGGCCAATTCCACCAGTGGAGATGGGGGCCGGGTTGGTCCGGCTGGAAATACCAGAGGTGAAGGTTTTCACGTCGCCCAATACTTTGCCCGAAAAGCCCTGTACGCCGGTAACCACCGAAGCCGCCAGGGCAGCCCCAGGCAGCGTGCCACGCCCGGCGCCGCCCGGCGTACCAGATGGGGCGGCAGGAGAGTGGAAGCCCGGGTCATAGCGACCCCACCAGATTGGGGCGAAGAACAGGCCCGTGTAAACACTGTGCGTGCGCTGTTCGTAATCCTTGTCGAGCATGGTCCATTCCAGGGTCTGATCGAAAACCTGGCTCTTGAACTCGGGCGTGCCGCCTTTTTTGACCTCTTCCCAGGCGCGCTCCATGATGCCCTTGTAATACTCGACAGTCTCCTTGCGGCTGAAGCCCTTCATTTTCTCGGCAACGCTCTTGACCAGGTTGATGGTCATATCCTCCAGGGCATTGCGATGGTTGGCCTGGTTGGGGTCGGCAAAGGCCGCCAGGAAGGCTTTTTCATAATCGTTCAATTCGGCCGGAAGTGGATTGGCAAGCGCCAGCCTGAGGGGATCTTTGCTGGTGACGGTGGCGGCGTTCTTCCTGACCACCCCGAACAGGATCATGGTCATGACCTTGTCGAGCGGCTCCTCCATCAGAATGGCGGCCTCCACGGCGGTGAGGCCGCGTTTGATGCCGTGCCCTTCAATGGATATCTTGGGTGGCAGGTATTCGAGTTTGCGGCGCCTGGCATTGATCGCGCCGATGATCACAAAGAGCAGGATCACCGCCCACGGCACCACATTGCAAAAGATCGCCCAGAAGGCGCCGTTGTTGATGACCTTGCCGAACCAATCGGTAATCCCACTGAAATCGATCAGCGGTGGCACCACAACGGCGCCCGCCGGGACAACAGTATTCGGGAAGGATGCGCCGAATGTATATTGTGTGGAACCGTTGGCGCCGGCGCTGTGCCAGGTATAGGTAATGTTCCCGGAGCCATCCTGGCCGATGGCGGGGGCGGCATCGCCGGGCCAGTTACTGGAAGGCGTGTGATAGCGCGCATCGCCGGGCTGGACGCCGGGCGGGAGATGGAAGACCACGGTCAGGTCGGTGCTGCCGTGCACATATTTTGCATTAAACCAGGTGGGAGAAAACACCGCGCTGGCATACGTGGTGGGGTTGGTGGTGTCCTTATATAGCACATTGGTGATGGAACCGACCGACACATGCACGGAACCACTCTGGCCCGCGTAGATGGGCAGGCTCATCTGGACAGCAAAGCCCGAGCCGCCGCCCTCGTAATTGGAGGTGGAGACGGGCACAGTAAACCCGCTCATCAAGTCCGCCGTTACATCGGCGTGGACCGTGTTCATGTCAAAATGGCTATTGGGCATGCCCATATCGACGTAGTCGATGGTGGCCGCGCCGGCATCGTTGGTAAATGCCATGACGTAATCGAGCAACTCGCTGCCGTTGGCATTCCAGGTTACCTGGACAACTTCCTTGGTAAGATTGAAGGAATAATTTGACTGGGCGGCGGCGCGGAAAGAGCCCGCAAACAGCCATCCAAGCAGCAGCAACAAACTGGTCAGGCGGAGTTTCATGGGGGTCTCCTTTACCGAAAAAGGGGTTGGATAATCTCAATAATTGGGGGATTGTAAAGATATTATATACCGGGTCTCAGGAATTTGGTATTGGAAATGTAGGTCACGTTTGATGCGTGTCTGCGGGGTAGGCGAAAATGAAATTGTGACAGTCAGCCTCGCGATCGTGTAGCATCCCGTTAGGGAAGCACCCCGGAAGGGTAAGGAGATGGTCACATTCGAGTTACGAGGTTGGGTCAAGTTGAAAAGGTGACTGTCACATTGTGTTAGGAATCTTTTCGCCGTGCTGGTCATGTTGAAAGCGTAACCTAGGCATTCATAGGGCCTGGTCGTCAGGGCTTTTATTCTTTTGGAAAACCGCAATGAAACATGAAATACAAAAGAGCAGTAAGACGCCAGCTCCAATGCCACCACCGACGCTATAAATCTTATCCACAAAAACCTTCCAATAAAAAGCCAGCCCCATTGCCACTGCTGCGATTGAATATATTGCCTTTATTAATATGAATGTGAATGGGCGAAGCCGGGCTGCTCCCTTCAGGTGGGTCAACTCTGCCTGTTCTTCTTTGGTACCTGAAACCATCCAGAACATATGCTCTCCCTTCCTCCACCAACAAAGCAAAGCCTAACCAAGTTCCCTGGATGCAACTGCCATTCATAGTATATTACGGTGTCGGAGTATGCACAAGCGGGTGTCAGGCTGCTCCTCCGTTTTTAGCCAGTTTTACTCTATTTTAGATGCGATTGCCTTGGTTGGGTGGAAGTCACGCTGAACGCTGACTGCTAATTGCTGACAACAAAAATTGGAGTACAATAAAAATATGGAAGTGCAGATTGCGGCGGCGAAAACGAACAAGTACGCCGTGACCGAAAGCGGCGACACGCTGGAAGTGGTCGAACGGCCAAACGGCGGGCTGTCGGTGGTACTGGCAGATGGCCAAACCTCCGGGCGGGGGGCTAAGGCTGTCTCGATGATGGTGGTGCGCAAAGTGATCGGCCTGCTGGCCGAAGGGGTACGGGATGGGGCCGCAGCCCGGGCGGCTTCCGATTTGCTGTTTACTGAAAAACAAGGCAAGGTCTCTTCCACACTCAATATCATCTCGGTGGATCTGCATACCGGCACGGTGGTGCTGACCCGCAACAACCCGGCCCCCTTTTTCATTGCACACGGCGATCGGGTGGATTGCATTAGCGATGAGAGCGTCCAGATCGGCTTTAGCCGCAATACTCGCCCAATCATCAGCGAGATCCCGGTCGAAGCGGGGCTGGTGATAGTGATCTATACCGATGGCCTGGTGCATGCTGGCAGCCGGGTGGGGCGGCCCATGGATGTGTGTACTTCATTAAAAGCCATGCTGGATGACCAGGATCCCTCCCCACAGGCCATCGCGGATGCACTGCTGAGCGAGGCGGTCACCCTGGACGATGGACGCCCGGTGGATGACATCAGCGTGGTGGTGTTGAAGGTGCTTAAGCGGCGCGGTGACAATGCGCGCCGCATGACGGTGAGACTGCCGATCGACCTAATGAGATGAAATTGTCGGGTGGACTGACGCCTGCCCCGCCAGGGAGTGTCCGCCCTTGTGTAGGTGCGGGATTTAGACCAGCCCCCGAAGAAACCAATGAATAATCAAAAGGATAAACCTCCAGGTACCAGCCAGCCCTTGATTGGGGTGGTCGGACCGTGCGCGTCCGGCAAATCGACCCTGATCGCCGGGCTGACTAAACTGGGCTACCACACCCGCCACATTGCCCAGGAACATTCTTACGTCAAGGATATGTGGCTGCGCCTGACCAACCCGGACGTGCTGGTATTTCTGGATGCATCCTATCCCAGCACCATCCAGCGTCGCCAGTTGGATTGGAGCGAGGCGGACTGGCAGGAGCAGCAGCACCGTCTGCGGCATGCCCGCGAAAACGCGGATATATATGTAGAGACGGACAAGTTATCGGCGGAGCAGGTGCTCGAGCGGGTGGTGAAAGAAATAAAACATAAAATATAAAGGATTGATGAAGTGCCCGGCACATTCAAGGTGCCGGGCACTTGTTTTCAGGCGGGGCGGCCGGCAGAGTAAAGAAAAAGAGGCTGCCGCGGCCCGGTTCACTTTCGATGCCAACCTGTCCACCCAGCTTTTCAACGATCTGGAGCACGATGGCCAGGCCGAGGCCATGTCCGCCCGCATGCGGCGAACCCACCTGAGTGAAGGGTGTGAACAGGCGTTCCTGGGCTTCCTGCGGGATGCCCGCGCCATGATCGCGCACCCAGAAGCGGAGCATGCCACCAGGCCAGGATTCGGCGCCCAACTCCACCTGGGGCGGGTCACCGCCATATTTCAGGGCATTACTGAGATAATTGGCCCAGACTTCCTCGATCCAGGGGGCGTAGCCCATGGCGATCGGCCAGGTTTCCGGTACGTGCAAACGGGCCCGGCTGGCTTTGATCATGAAGCCGAGCCTGTTGCGGATGCTTGCCACGATGGCTGCCATATCCAGAGGTTGTGTCTCCACATGCCCCTGGCGCGCTTCTGAGAGCAATAACAAATTATCGACGATACTGTTCATCTCGTAGGCCACCGACCTGATCTGATCTAGATACTCATTTAACTCTTTACGCGGCAAGTCGGGGATGTCGGTGAGCAGATCTGCAGTGATGACCAGGACCGATAACGGGTTCTTAAGATTATGGGCCACCGTATGGGCATAGGCGGCCAGTTCTTCGTTGCGGGTTTGCAGCGCAGCCAGGCGGGCGAGTAATTGTTCCCGCGAGAATTGAAGATCGAACTGAGTCTCCCGCAACCCTCCTTCCGGGATCCTGGGGGTCTCATCCAGCTGCGGAAGGTTCATCTCAGCCTTTTTGCGGTGATAATAATCGGGCAATCCGCCAATATTGTTCATAGTATTTGCAGGAGCGGCAATTGGTCTAATCAATTTAATTCCCTGATACCAGGCAGCGACCAATCCTTTCCAATTATCATTCTATGGCGGAAAGATGACAGAATGATGAAAAAATGAGAAAAAAAGGCTTTCCGTGGGCTTAAGGTTTAAAACGACGAGGATCGAAACCATATATGGGCGTAGACTAAGAGAAAGGGTTTGGAGTGATGGGCACTGCATTGTTCCTGGTGATCAGGCGGGTTTTCTGAGCATGGCCCAGGTGTGCGGCGCCCCTGGTGTGACCTCTCCCTGGCTCACTACAGTAAAACAATGCCGTTCATAAAAGGACAGGTTCTTTTCATTATTTGTTTCCAGGTAGCAGCACAGGGATTGCCGGTCAGCCAACTCTAAAACGGGCTGGAGCAGGGCGCTCCCCACTCCCTGCCCTTGCAGGGCTGGTTCGACGCCCAGTTCATTTAAATACCAATGTGGGCCGGTGAGGGCGGCAGCATGCTGGCGGTCGGCATAGTTGGACAAAAGCAGGCTGCGCCGCAACTCGGGCCAGTGTAACTTCCAAGGGAGCCTCCACAATCCGGTTAGCAAGATTCCCGGGAATGCCAGGAAGGACTTATCCGGTCCGAGCCAGATCGCGACGCCTTCCAGGGAGGCGGTGGTGTATACTTTCCCGTAACGCTGGCCATAATCGAGGAATTTTTCATAGAACCAGGGCAGTACCATCCTGCGCCTGGCATCATTCGGCAGGGCGAAGGTAAAAAACGGATCGTTATAAAATGCCCGCGCCAGCACACCGGCAGCCTGTGTGATCTGGGAGGAAGGAAGGAGAATGGCTGTTTCAGGCATAAACGTTTTTTAACCCGTTGAATTATCCCACGCTTCCGTTTCGCCTTCAATCAGGTTATAATGTATCGCCGCCAGCCAAAGGCTGGCATTTTTATGAGCGGAGAAAAGCCACATGACCCGACGTCCCTATTTAACGCTTGTGATTATCCTTCTGTTGGTAGCCTTTGCTGCCTGGGTGGATCTGAGCAAGCAAATTATTATTTCGAATCCCTTTAACGGCCAGGCCTGGATAAGCCGCAATGTAGACGTTCAGCTTGGCCTGGACCTGCGCGGCGGGCTGCAGGTACTGCTGCAAGCCGACCTGCCTGCCACTACCACGGTCAGCACAACTGACCTGTCAACCGAGCAGACGATCCTGATGAGTCGTGCCAATGCCTTGGGCGTAAGCGAAGTATTCATGCAGAGCGCCCCGCCCAACCGCATTATCGCACAGTTCCCCGGTCTGACCAACACAGACCAGGTTGTGACTGCTTTGCAGGAGACCGGCGTGCTTGAATTCGTCGACCTGGGCAGCACGCAATTGCCCGAAGGGACCGTCATCCAGACCGATTACCGGTCTGCCGCCGCCGGCCCAAGCGGTATCGTGACACTCACCGCCACCAGCGCGGCCACTCCAACGGCCACGCCCGCTGCCACCGCCAGCGCCACGGCTGTAGCAGGGGCAACCCCGGCCCCCACAGCTATCCCCCCCGCCACCATCTACCACACGGTCATGGCAGGCACTTCGCTGGCCACCGTTGAAGTGAGCGCCGGATCGACCGTCGGCGTCGCCGGTTACGTGATCAACTTCACCTTGAAACCAGATGCCACCACGGCGTTCGGCGATTACACCGGCAGCCACATCGGCCAAACCCTGGCGATCGTGCTCGACAAGAAAATCATCTCGGCCCCAACCATTAATGCTAAGATTGACAAGGGTCAGGGCTACATCGAAGGCAACTTCACATCAGACAGCGCCAATGCGCTTGCCATCAACCTGCGCTATGGTTCCCTGCCCGTTCCAGTCAAGGTGGTAGAAAGCCAGACCGTCGGTGCCACCCTGGGTGCCGACTCGATCCGCCGCAGTCTGTTCGCCGGCATCATCGGGCTGCTGGCAGTGATCCTGTTCATGCTGCTGTACTACCGCCTGCCCGGTTTCATTGCCGACCTGGCGCTGATCTCCTATGCCTGCATAAGTTTGATGCTGTTCAAACTCATCCCGGTGGTACTTTCCCTGCCTGGCATTGCTGGTTTCATTCTTGGTATCGGCATGGCAGTGGACGCCAACATTCTGATCTTCGAACGGCTCAAGGAAGAGTTACGGGCCGGGCGGACCCTGCGCCAGGCCATTGACCTGGGCTGGAGCCGGGCCTGGCCGTCCATCCGGGATGCCAACATTTCCACTCTGATCACCTGCCTGATCCTGTTCATCTTCGGTAACACCTTTGGAGCCAGCATGGTCAAGGGCTTCTCGATCACGCTGGCACTGGGCGTCATCGTAAGCCTGTTCACGTCCATCATTGTCACACGCACCTATCTGCACGTGGTGCTCGACAGCATTAAATTCGCCGAACATCCGCGCTGGTTCGGTATTACGGAGGGTTCGCGATGAATCTCATCAAATATCGCTACTGGTACTTTGCCATTTCCCTGCTGGTGATCGTCCCGGGGGTACTGGCGCTGATCATTTGGGGTTTACCGCTGGGGATCGACTTCACCGGCGGCAGCCTGCTGGAAGTGACCTTTAAATCGGGCACTCCGCCGACGATTGCCCAGGTGGAAACGATCTACAACAACCTATCGACCAGTACGGTGAATATTGCCAATCCGGAAGTCCAACCCTTGGGCACGGATGGTCTTTCCATCCGTTCGCGCGAAATGAACGACGCCACAAAATCCCTGGTAGTGGCTGCACTTAAAAGCCAGTACGGCGGCGGACAGGATGTGGTCATCCAGAACTTCAACCAGGTGACTGCTTCGGTCGGCGCGGAAGTGGCGCGGGCGGCGGCGCTGGCGGTGGTGATGGCTTCGCTGTTCATCCTGTTATACATCTGGTACGCCTTCCGCAAGGTGAACCACCCGCTGCGGTTTGGTGTGGCCGCCATCATTGCCACCATCCACGATACACTGGTGGTACTTGGCATGGGCGCCATCCTGGGGCACTTCCTGGGCTGGCAGGTCGATTCGCTCTTCCTGACAGCGTTGCTGACAGTGATCGGTTTCTCGGTGCATGATGACATCGTGGTGTTCGACCGCATCCGTGAAAACTCCAACATCTACCGCCGGATCGACTTCGAGACAGTGGTCAACCACTCGATCGTCCAGACGATGGACCGGTCGATCAATACGCAGTTGACCGTCATGATCACCCTGCTGGCGCTGGCCCTGTTCGGCGGCGACACGATCCATCACTTTGTAGTGATCCTGCTGATCGGTGTATTCAGCGGTACCTATTCATCCATCTTCAATGCCTCCCCCATTCTGGTGGTCTGGGAGAACCGGGAGTGGCGCAACTGGTTCCACCGCAAGGAAGAATCGGTCACCACACTGGAATAGAAAATTCTCTTCGCGTATTAAAGTGACAGTCATTTTTATGGTGACTGTCACTTTTTTTTCAGCCCGCTTAACAGATTTGTTAATTCATTAAATATCTACGGGAAAAATTAACAACTCAAAGTAAAATATTCCGGTTATATAGACAGCCAGTACCATTACAACTTTGCAATCAGGGCGGGCGGCATGATGCCGCCCGTTCGCGTACGTAGAGCAGGCACCAAGAAATGTCAGATGAATTTGAAACCCGGACTGCATCGAGTGTAGATGAAGTAGGCGTGAGCGCCTGGGATGCCCTGAGCGCGGGGCGGCCCTTTCAAAGCGCACGCTGGTACCGCTTTGGCGAAAGGGTCATGGCGGACTGCCAGCCTGTCTATATCATCCTTTCGCTGGACAAACAGCCGGTGGCGCGTGCGACGTTCTGGCTGGTGCGCTCGGAACCCCTGCCGATCAGTGCACCTCTGCGCAGCCTGCTGGCTCCGGCATTACGGCGCCGGCCCTTGCTGATCTGCCGCTCGCCGCTCTCGAATAGCACCGGCTTGATCCTGCCGGAGGCACCCTGGCGTGAAGAGGCTTTACGAGTGATTGCCGAAACCGCCCTCCTGGAACTGCACCGGTTGCGCGGTTCATTCTTGTTATTTGATTATCTGGAGCCCGACCAGGTGAAATGGGCTGGTTGGCCGAAACATTTCAAGCCGATGGAAATCATTGGGCCAGGCACCCGGCTGGTCCTCGGCCACGGGGGGTTTGATGAATACCTGAGATCAAACAAGAAATTTAGAATACACCAGCACTTCCGGCGCAGCAGTCAGGAAGCTGCCGAGCTGGGGATCCTGGTTAGCCGGCAGACTATCTTTGACAGCTCAGAGCGCGCCCTTGAATTAATCCATAACGTGGAGCGTCGGCACGAATCCTCACCCAACCCCTGGGCCGCGCAAATGCTGGCCTACATGCCTATGGTGGAAAGTACCTGGTTGACCGCCAGAATCGGGGACCAGCTGGTGGGCTGCATGCTGCTGCTGGCTGATGCCGGGGCACAGATCGCCACTTTGCCTGGCCTGACGAATGATGTGCCGTTTGCCTATTTCATGCTACTGTATGAGGCAATCCAGGACGCGTTCGATAAAGGGTTGACCTGCCTGCGCTGGGGAACCGGAGCATATGAAACCAAGCGGCGCCTGGGCTTTGAACTGGAATACAACAACAATGTGGTGTATCAAAGCAATGGCCTGATCCCGGGGCTGATCGCCCGCCTGGCCGACTAATAAAGGAGATATCCTATGGAACCCTTACGGCAAGCCTGGTCAAAATCAAAAGCATACCGCATCATCCTGATCGTGGCGCTCGTCTGGTTTGTGCTCCGCCTGGCCTTCCAGCTCATTTACGCGGCCGGCATGTTCCCCGAGTTGACCGGCTCGAGCGGGCTACCCGAGGATCTGCCGGTCTACATGGGGGCAGCCCAGGCTTTCCAACTGCACCAGGGCATCTACCCGCAGGATCTGAGTAACACCACCGCTGAATACCCCTATTCGCCGCCCTTTGCCATGCTTTCCATCGTTCTGCTCTGGCTACCGGGTCCGTGGGTGGCTGTGATTGCCACACTGGTGAGCGTAGTGGCATGTTTCCTTATCTACACGCAATGGATGCACATCTTCCAGCGCTTCAAATTGACCACCACCCGGGAACAAATGGCCTGGACCATCCCGGTCTGGTTGATCTTTTCGGCCTTCTGGGGCGATATCGTTTATCTGAATGTGGGCATCCTGGTGGCCCTGGCAGCCACGGCCTTGATCAAATGCATCCTGGAAGAACGGCTGGGCTGGGCAGTGGTTTGGCTGACCTGCCTGCTCATCTCCAAGATCATGTGGGCCTTCCCGCTGGCCTTGCCGCTGCTGCTGGGGCGCCGGCGTTTCTTCTTCAAATTACTGGGGCTGGGAGCGCTGGCCTACCTTGTGATGGTGGGCCTGAGCATGCTGGTTGGCGGCCCCGGGTACGTGGTGGGGCAATATGCGGGCTACATCAGCCAGTTGAACCGCATGACTACCGATTTTCCCTGGCATGTCTGGAGCCAGACACATTTCCTCGGATACAATCATTCCATCAAACAGATCGTAGTTTTTATCCTGGGGAACCAGGCCTGGGTATTGACGCTGGCTACGGTCATCAAAATAATCATCCTGATCCCGTTGGCGGTCATCTGCTGGCGGCTGCTTCGCCGGCCCCCGGAGCGCTCCGACTCACTAGCCAACGCCATGCTGACTCTCGACCTGATCTTTGTGCTGTACCTGGGCGCCTTCATCTGGCTGGATATCGTCTGGGAAGCCCTGCTGGGCATTGTAATATTTGCTTACCTGCTGGCCACTTTGGACAAGCGTTGGGCCAGGGGGCTTATCTGGGGTCTATTTGGCCTGTACGCATTTGTGGATGTGATCCAGTTGGTCAGTTATATAGTCGGCGGCGATAGCCTGGTGATTATGCAGGGTGAATACGTTCTGACCGATCCCAGCGTATATGTACCCCTGATCATGCTGGTCATCCTCACGTTCTACTTCTTCCTGGCCAGGCGCTTATGGAAAATCACCGCGCGCATCTCCGCCACCCGGGAATTGCCGGCGTAAGCGAATGACAAACATCGCACCCATCTCCATGCAAGATTTTCTACAGTTGCCTGCCGGGGAAGTGGCCAATTTGGTACGCGCAGCCGGGGCACAAGTGTGTGTCTTCCCGATCAACGGGACACGCCGTTGGTTCCGGCTGGAACACGCCAACGATGCGAACCGTTCCCTGGAGCACTATGTGGAAGTGGCCGCGCGAACATATATCCGCTTGTTTGCCATGTTATTCGAGCATGGCATCGACACTATCCTGAGCCCGGCCTATGGCGACGAATTGCTGACGCGCGGCGAAGAATACATGCGCGCCACGCTGACCGACGGGTTGAAGGTGCTGGAAGCGCCAGATTTCATGGCGTTTTATCAAGAAAACGATATCCGGGTTCATTTCTATGGGAAATACAAAGCCATCTTAAGCGGCTCGGCATCGACTGCCCAATTGGACCTGCTGGAACGCATCACCAGCATGACTGGCAAAAACCATCAGCGCGGGTTGTTCTTTGGTTTATTTGGCAACGATGCCACGGAACAGATCGGCCAATTGGCGATCGAATTCTTCCAGAAGGAAAAGCGCCCGCCCAAGCGCCAGGAAATCATCCAGCTGTATTATGGCGAAGTGGTAGGCCCCGCCACGCTTTTCATCGGTTTCGAAAAACCGACCGTCTTCGATTATCCATTATTGAGCCTGGGAAACGAAAGCCTGTACTTTACAGCTGTCCCCTCCCCTTACCTCACTCAGCACGCTTTACGTAAGATACTGTACGACCATCTGTTCCGGCGCGGCTTGCCGGACCCGGATTGGAACCGATTACCAGAAGACGAACTGGAGGCGCTGCGACGGTACTACTACAATAAACAAGATACCATTCTCGGCGCCGGAGCCATTTATCACGGCACCTGGGTTTCCGAGCAGATCTTTAACCAATTGGAAAATAAAGACTGAAAGATACTTACCAAATAAGAACATATTCAGGAGAAGAGGAGCAAGCTGCAGTGATAGTGCCTGCGCTTAAAATCCCCTGGCTCTATAATTTTCGCAGAGATACTACCAGCCCCATCTGTGGCAGAGAGACCCTACATCATGACTTCCATCGATTCTGTTCACGAACTACTCAACATCATCGGGCCCGGGCGTATGCCATCCATCGCCTATGATACCGCCTGGGCGGCGCGTCTGGGCGAGATTGCCCCGGATATCAGCAGTGCCGCGTTGGAATGGATCTGCGCGAACCAACTGCCAGACGGGGCCTGGGGTGCAGCAGAACCTTTCTACTATCATGACCGTGTGATCAGCACACTGGCTGCCATGATCGCGCTGTCAGAAAGGGGCCGGCGCGCCGGTGATAAGATAATGATCGAAAATGGGCTGGCGGCGCTGAATCGGATCGTGGGCAGCGCAACGCAGGGGCTGGCCGCCGACCCCAACGGCGAGACGATCGGGTTCGAAATGATCGTGCCGACGCTGGTGGCAGATGCTCACCGCCTGGGACTGATCCCCAACCAGGATAACCGCATATTGGGGCGCATGGGGGATATTCGCAAGATCAAGCAAACCAAACTAATGCATCGCATCAACCGCCATATCACGCCGGCTTTTTCAGCCGAAATGGCCGGTATGGATACCGAAATGCTGGATATTCCGGAACTGCCCGAGCAGAACGGTTCAATCGCATACAGCCCGGCGGCCTCGGCCTATTATGCGCTGATCGTCAAGCCTGGAGACGAAAGGTCACTGGTATATTTGAGAAAATCCGTCAATTCAGACGGGGGTATGCCCAATGTGGCTCCATTTGATATCTTTGAAGTGGCCTGGGTGCTGTGGAATCTGGCACTCACCAATCCGCAGATCGTCCATGATCCACAGGTAGCCAGGCATGTGGAATTTTTGCGAAATTCCTGGCACTCCGGAAAAGGGGCCGGGTTCGCGGCCGGGTACTCGGTTTTCGATGGGGATGACAGCGCATTGGTATTCGACACACTATGGCAATACGATGGAACAGAAGATATTAATGAAATTCTATCCTTTGAGGCAGAAGATCATTTCCGTTGTTATGCTCTGGAAGCCAACCCATCCACCTGCACCCACGCCCACATTCTGGGAGCGCTACGCCGGGCCGGTATGCCACCAGAAGCTGAACCTGTCCGAAAAGCGCTTGGCTTCCTGCAACGCACACGCATGCCCTCGGGCTACTGGTTCGATAAATGGCATCTGAGCCCGTATTATGTCACCTGCCATTTGATTATTGTTTGCAGTGATTTTGCACCCTGGCTTACTTTTGAAGCGGTGGAATGGGTGTTGGCGACCCAGCTCGAAAACGGATCGTGGGGCACATACAACTCCACAGCGGAGGAAAGTGCCTATTGCATTCAAGCGCTGTGGGTCTGGCAACAAGCCCAGGCACCACACAAAAACCCGCTCATAGGTGCTGCCATTAAACGCGGTCTGGCGTGGCTACAAGACCATGCCCAGCCGCCATACCTTCCCCTTTGGATTGGAAAAGGTTTATACTGTCCCGAGAATGTCATCCAATCAGCCATTTTAAGCGCACTGGCGATCGCGGAGGGATAAAGCTATGCTGGAAAGAATAAGAAGTTTCATGCTTGTTACCTCTCAAGATCCGGAGGATGCCCGCCAGCGAAACGTACTGAACATTATCCTGGCAGGATGTGGAGTTTCTTGTATTGTAGGGGTTCTGATCCTGCTATTCGGCCTGGCAATGCATCTGTGGAAGTTCTCAGATGCGGCTTTTCTGCTGGTCTTCTTGGTAATCTTTACCTGTCTCATTGCGGGTATTTTCTTCATCAACCGCCGGAAGGGCAGGGCAGCCATCTACCTGTTCCTGGTGCTGCTAATTGTTGGATATGCATTCAGCGATACTCCGCAAAACCTCTCCAATGGAAGCAGCGTCTTCACCTTCGCCATTCCGATTGTAATGGCCAGCTTATTGATCCACCCGGTGGCGAGTTTCGCGGTGGCGGCGATCGGGTGTGGGCTTCTCACTTGGGAAAACGCCCTGGCCGCCCCGGGCACTTCGCCCAACTTCATCATCATGCTGGTTTTTTTCGTGCTGGCACTGATCTCCTGGCTGGCCTCTCGCAGCCTGGAACAGGCATTAAAAGATTTACGTGGAATTAACGCCAACCTCGACCACCTTGTCCAGGAACGCACGCAGGAACTGGCCAACTCGCTCATCCGCGAACGGATCGAGGCCAGCCGGAGCCAGGCCATCCTGGAAAGCATCGCAGACGGCGTGATCGTATTCGACGTCAATGGCAGTGCCATCATTGCCAACCCTTCCTCCACACACTTGCTGGAACTGCCCGGTGAAAAATTGGTCGGCGTAACTGTTGACGACCTGAGCCAGTCCGCGCCGCTGGATGCCGAAGGTCGCAACGTGCTGACCGGCCTATTGACCAAGCCGGGCGGGCAGCCGAGCAATGCCCACATCGCATGGGGAAAGAAGACCCTCTCTGTTACCTCGGCACTGGTGAACGACAGTGAGAAAGCCTACATCGGCACCGTAGCAGTCTTTCGTGACTACACGCACGAAGCCGAAGTGGAACGGATGAAGGATACCTTCCTGGCGATCGTCTCGCATGAACTGCGTACTCCGCTCAACGCCATCCTGGGTTACGCGGAAATGATCAAGGAGGCAATCTACGGCCCGGTTAACGAGAAACAGGTGCGGGCCTCCGACCGGATCATGACCAATTCCCATCGCTTGCTGGATATCGTCAGCGACCTGCTCGACCAGGGCCAGATGGAAGCCGGCAAGCTGGCCCTGCATGCACGGCCATTCCGCCCGGCTGACCTGATCGATAACGTACATGGCGTGATGGATAAGATCGCCGAGGATAAAAGCCTGGCGCTCACCAGCGAACTGGACCCTGCTCTGCCCAAATTCATTCACGGCGACATCGCCCGCCTGCAGCAGATCCTGGTGAACCTGATTAATAATGCGGTTAAATTCACCGAAAAAGGCTCCATCCACATGAGCCTGAAGAGCAAAGATGCGCAAACCTGGTTATTGGAAGTCAGCGATACCGGCATCGGTATCCCCGAAGCGGAAATCTCCACCATCTTCGAGGCCTTCCGGCAAGTGGACAGCACTGCCACACGTAAATATGGCGGGTTTGGGCTGGGACTGTCCATCGTCAAACAGCTAACCGAGTTAATGCAAGGGCACGTATTTGTCACCAGTAAACTAGGCGAGGGCAGTTGCTTCACCGTTTCGCTCCCGCTGGTAATGGCCGAACAAGGAGAACACTAATGAATGACCTGTCGATGATTAGTGAACTGGCCATGGTGGTGGAAGACGATGAAGATCTGGCAGCCATCTTTACCGAAGCATTGCAAAAAGCCAATTACCAGGTTGAAACCGTGCGGGATGGCCTGTCGGCGCAGCGACGCATCATCCAGATTGAACCGCACCTGGTAGTGCTGGATATGCACATTCCCTACGTTTCCGGGGGGGAAATATTGCAACAGATCCGCGCAGACGTACGCTTGAAACGCACCACCGTGGTGATCGCCACCGCGGATGCGCGTATGGGCGAGATGTATACGGACATTGCCGATTTCGTGCTGATCAAACCGATCACCTTCACGCAATTGCGTGACCTGGTAAACAGGCTGCACAGGATTTGATTTAGGAAGATTCACACCAAAGGACACGACAGAAAACAAAAACGAAAATCAAAAGGGATAGGGGGTAGGGACAGTGTAAATAAGCGCGTCCCGAAGGTTTTGAAGGGTGATCCTTCGTAAACCTTCGGGATGCTGTTTTCTTGTTTCTTGTTTCTTGTTTCTTTTCTTTGTTCGCTTCGTGTCCTTTATGCCCGTCGTGTTTAATTTCTCTTTATTAGAATCTCCCTGATCTCGGCAGGCAGGAAGGGCACATCCAAGCTGGGATAGATCTCCCACGTCTCGGTCCATTGCACGGACTGGCCGGGTGCAACCACGCCCAGCGCACCCAGGCTTTCCAGCTCCACAAAGCGATCACCGCAGTACACCTCAGCGTTGCAGCCCCCGTCCGGGTAGATCGTATCGATCTGCCATTCGAAACTCTTGCGGAAGAGCAAACCATCCCGCCAGTAGGCCAGCCAGCCAGCCCGGTTGGTATAACCCACTTTAAGCGCCGGAAGGGCGGCTTCAGCACGCACCAGAATGAAATCATCCCGCCACACCAGTCGGGGATCATGCATGGCGGTATAGGGCCAGAGCACCAGCAGACGGTTGGGCAGCAGGCCGTGTGGATCGGTATTCCCGACCGGCTGGGGCAGGATCACCGTGCCGCCCAGGCACAATTGGGTGATGCCCCAGGGGCCAAACATCTGCGGGGAAGAGCTAACATTTAAAATGGTATGCGCCAGGCGCAGGCGCGCAGCCGACTGCTCCAATTCCACACGGATACTTTTCTGGACGAACGAGCTGGTTTCGCTGGCACCGCTCAATTCCACACCATGTGGAATTTCCCGCAGCGAGAGGCCGGTATTATCCGCTACATAAGTTTTTTCGGGAAACTCCGGCGAGATCCACAGGCGGTGCCCGCCGAAGGGGATATATTTGCCATTCGGGGTATCCCAGACCATATCGTGTACATCAGCCAGCAGGTTGGACGAGCCATGATAGGATAATCCGACGATGCGCGGGCCGGCAGTGGTCAAGTATTCCAAACGGAGATGTTCATTCTCAAGGATTGCGCTGGAGTAGCCATGAAAATTATGCATAAGGGGTTCTATCCAATTTCAGGGATGTGTGCGGAAGCCAGATTTCACTACGAACTATTTAATGTCCGCCGAATAAGATATTTTACCGCGAAGGAGCGAAGTACGTGAAGGAAATTCGCATGTTAAGTGTGTGCAGTGAAGACGAACACACTCAACATGCGGTTCTACTATAATTTTCGGTTGATTACCCGAAATGAAGAGCAGCCAGAATATATTAAGACTTTAAGCTTGAAACTGCGATAGAGTGGTATATTTACAGGTCTGAGAAAGGACACCAGATATGACCTTTGGAATCCAACCCATCCATATCGTGATCGTCCTGGTGGTAGCGTTGCTGGTCTTTGGACCCAAAAGATTACCCGAAATGGGACGAAGCATCGGCAAGATGCTGAACGAATTCCGCAATGGAACCAGGGAAATAACCGATGGTCTGCGAGCAGAAGTCAATGGCAGCGAGACCGGCCAATTCAAACATGCTGCACCCCCGCCCACAAGCTCCGTTGCCTTCCAGGCGCCTTCTTCCATCCTAACAGCCGCGCCAGGAAAGTTCTGCATCCAATGTGGAGCCGGCAACCTGCCCGAGGCGCTTTATTGCAACCAATGTGGCAGCAAACTGCCCGAAAATACCATCCTGCCTTCCGACCCTTCCATCCTGGGCAGACAAACGAAAGCGAATGCGGATCCTGCTGATCCAGCGAATGTGCGCGGATAAAAAAATTTAGAAAGGAGATTGCCATGCCATTCGGAATCCAACCCATCCATATCGTCATCATCGTCCTGGTGGCGTTCCTGATCTTCGGGGCCAACAAGCTGCCCGAGATGGGACGCAGCCTGGGCAAGACCATCAGCGAATTCCGTAAGGGGACCAAGGAAGCCGCTGAAGGTTTCAAAGAGGAAGTCCAGAAACCTGCCGTTCCTCCGGCAGCCTCTTCGTTCCCTGTGACCCCGCTGCCTCCAGCGGATCCTTATGCGCCTGCACAGACTGCGCCAGTGCAGTCCGGGCCTGCACAGACTGCGCCTGTTCAGTCTGTGTTCGCGCAGCCAGCCAGGCCGGCGGGACCCAGCGGAAATTTCTGCATTAATTGCGGTACCCCCAACCTGCCCGAAGCGCGTTTCTGCGCAAATTGCGGCTCCAAACTACCCGAAAAGGTTGTTTAAAATAACAAGAAACAAAAAACGAAAGATTAAACACAAAGTACACAAAGAGCTTCCTTGGCGTACTTTGTGTTTTTTTTTGTGACCTTCGTGTTAAAAGCCCTTACAATCCAATCTTGTCGAACCCCGGCTTGAGCGCCGGGTAAAGTTCACGGTAGAGCGGATAGGCTTTGCGGTAGACCGCCACCTGGGCTGGGTCGGGACGGGTGCTGCCGGTGATCTTCACCGCCGCCGCACAGGCCGAAGGCACATCCGCCCAGGCCTTCACACCCACTCCTGCCAGCAGGGCCGCACCAAAGGCCGCCCCTTCGGTGGTATTGACCGTCACCAGTTCCGCATCCAGGACAGACGCCAGGATCTGCCGCCACAACGCACCCTTGGTTCCGCCACCAGAAGCGCGCACCTGTCGGATTTCGCCCAGCCCGGCATTCTGGATCAGCGTAAAGCTGTCCTTCAGGCCGAACGAAACCCCTTCCAGCAGCGCTCGCGTCAGATGGCCGCGCCCGTGCCGCAGGGTCAGCCCCACAAAGGCACCGCGCGCCAGCGGGTCGGGATAGGGCGTGCGCTCGCCGCTTAGATAGGGCAGGAACTGCAGGCCTTCGCTGCCGGCCGGGACCGGTTCCGCCTCGCGCAGCAGCTCATCGAAGCTCATGCCGGGGGCCAGCGTATCGCGGTACCACTGCAGGCTGCCGGCTGCTGAGAGCATCACGCCCATGAAATGCCACATGCCCGGCACGGCATGGCAGAAGGCATGCAGGCGCCCTTCCGGCTCGATCAGCGCCGAAGGAGTAGTCGCAAAGACCACCCCGCTGGTACCCACCGTCAGCGCCACCACGCCGGCTTCCACTGCCCCGACCCCCACCGCCTGGGCAGCCTGATCGCCGCCGCCGGCTGCTACAGGAGTTCCTTCATTTAATCCTGTTGCTTCAGCTGCCAGGTGTGTCACCTGCCCGGTGAACTGCGGGCCTTCCCAGGTGGGCGGCATCCATTCAAACGGGATGCCCAGCGCCGCCAGCAGTTCGGTCGACCAGTTGCGCTGCTTCAGGTCGAATAGCACCGTCCCGGAGCCATCCGCCTTATCCATTCCGAATTCACCGGTCAACCGGTAGCGGATGTAATCCTTGGGCAGCAGCACGTGCCGGGCCTTTTCATAGACCTGCGGTTCGTTCTCCTGCACCCACAGGATCTTGGGAGCGGTAAAGCCGGTAAGTGCCACGTTGCCGGTGATCCGGATGAACTTCTCGCGCCCGATGCGCCGGTGAATCTCGTCGCACTGTGCCTGGGTGCGCTGGTCGTTCCACAGGATAGCCGGGCGCAGCACCTCGCCGTGCTCATCCAGCAGCACCAGGCCGTGCATCTGGCCGGTCAGCCCGACCGCCTGCACGCTCTCCCCGCGCACTCCGGCCTGCTTTAATACCGAGCGCACAGCCGCAGCGCTGGCTAGCCACCACTCGCGCGGGTCCTGCTCCGACCAGAGCGGCCGGGGCGTCTGCAGCGTGTGCGGGGATGCGGATGTGGCGACCACCGCCCCGCTTTCATCCACCAGCAACGCCTTGCTGCCGGTGGTGGATACATCGATGCCGAGGAAATATTCTGGTGACATGGCAAGCCCTCCACTTTGTATATAAAGTATATTAATTGATTTTACTAGCACCTTGCGCCCTTGTGAATAGTTCTGGCTTTATGAAATTTTTCATATGAATCGAAAGAGCCGGGGGCGCCTGCCTCGGCTCTCTTGAAAGGGAGGAAGTGTCACCTTTCATATAGATATTAGCACGCCGTTCCATGCCCTGCTTGACGGCATCCCTACGCTCACCCTACTCCTGTCTGACAATCCTCTCGGCGTTTTTTTAGGTTGGTTTTGCTGTCGCTCACCAATCTCTGCATTTCCCATCTCTTTTGCTCCCCAACTGCCCCTGCCTCCCGTCTTCCTTCTTCACCTTGCCAGTTTGTTTGAATGTGCCATATGCCGGAGAAGGCAATCCAATCCCCTTCCCAACCCAGTCAGCCTCCTAGTCATCCTCCCCCGCCCGGAGGCTTCAGGTAACAGAGCCGTAAATGGCACTGCCACCTGCCCGATACGTTACCCCACCGTGGTCTAAAATCTTCGGAAATTTGGCTACGTTCCTCAACCATCCAATTCAATCGGTTGTCTGTCGCTCTTCAACCGGCTTGAGCCGGCTTGCTGACCTCAGCCGGGTGGATTTATTTCCCGGCGGTCACAGCAATGCAAAATTTTTTTTCTATCTGCCTATCAGGCTATTTGCCTTGCAGACTTTCTGCCAATCCGGCAATTTGCCTATCAGCCTATTAGTTCATTCACCTATTGACTAGAATATCATTATTTCCCCAAAATCCGCCCTGAAACCCCCTTCAGTTCCTCGAAAAGTTGGAGGAACTGTCACTTGCACGTTACTAGAATAAAAAAATGCCCCTGACCGGCTGCCCAAACAATATTGTTATGAAAAAGGGATGGCAGCTAGCCGGGAGCAACATTATTATTGCATAGAGCCCAACCTTGAACAATAATAATTCCATAATAAATAATTTTAAGTGACAATCACCTCAAAACTAATTGTTACTTATGATTGTCAATTAAATGAACTGTGCCCGCCACCTTTGCGAAGCAACCCAAGGAAATGCAGATGGCGGGCACAATTTCAAGGAGGAAGAAGGCCAGAAGATTAATTAATTTCCAGCGGGCATTCGAACAGACGCTCGGTCACAATCGTCTTGCCTTCGCCAACAATCTCGAAGCTGCCCTCGCAGCGGATATCGGCCGATGAAGAACCCAGCATGAGCCTGATCGTGCCGGGTTCCACCACCAGGTCCATTGATTCGTCGTAAAAAGCCAACTGGTCCACGGGCAGGTGGAAAGTCAGGCGCCGGGCCTGACCGGGCTGCAGCGCCAGGCGTGTGAAGCCTTTCAGTTCTTTCACCGGGCGCGGCACGCAGCCAGTTTCATCGCAGACATACAACTGCACCACTTCATCGCCTGCCACAGCGCCGCTGTTACGAACCGTCACGCTCACATCCACAATGCCACCGGGCTCTGCCTGGGCAGCGGCGATGCGCAGATCCATATACTCAAATGTAGTATAGCTCAGCCCATGCCCGAAGGGAAACAGCGCCCCAGCTTCCACGCTGACGTAATTTCCATGCCAGTTCGATTTGCCACCCGAGGGCTTCTGGTTATAAAAGAGCGGCACCTGCCCGACGTGTCTGGGGAAGCTGACAGGCAGCTTGCCACCCGGGTTCACATCCCCAAAGAGAACGTCCGCCACCGCCGCCGCGCCTTGCTCGCCCGGCAGCCAGGCTTCCAGGATGGCTGCAGCCTGCCCGGTCACCTCAGGGATGGCCAGCGGGCGGCCATTGACCAATACCACCGCCACCGGCTTGCCGGTTGCCAGTACCGCCTGGGCCAACTCGCTTTGCACGCCCGGCAGACGCAGGTCGGCACTATCGCGCGTCTCACCGGTGGTGCAGTCTTTCATCAATCCTGAACGGTCGCCCAGCACCAGCACCACCACATCAGCGGCCTGCGCGACCTGAACGGCTTCAGGAAACCCGCTGGTAGAGGGGTCCAGGTTGTCACAGCCCCGTGCATAGCAGATTTCCAGCATGGGCGCGGCAGCCTGGATGGCCTGGAGTATGGTCGGGATGGGGGCGGCCTGCGCGGCCACCTGACGGGCATCAACCCCTGCCAGCGCAGAATCCGGCGGCAGGACGGTCAGCGCATACTCCAGTTGCGGGATAAAGGAATAATCTCCCAGCAGCACGCGCCATTCGTCCGCGTTCGGCCCAATCACCGCCAGCATTCCTGTGCTTTTCTTTAAAGGCAGCAAACCGTCATTTTGCAACAGCACCATGCTCTGCCCGGCAATCCGGCGCGCCAGGCTGCGCGGCCCGGGCGCAGTGAATACTTCCAACACACTACCTTCATCCACATAAGGGGTTTCGAACAGGCCCAGTTCAAATTTCTTCTGCAGGTGCCGGGAGACGGCCTTATCGACCAGTTCCATGCCCACCAGGCCCGTTTCAACCGCCGTCTTGAGCGCTTGCTGGTAACAATCCGGGTTGGGAAGTTCCACGTCGATGCCTGCCGTAAGCGCCAGCCGGGCCGCGTTAACCAAATCTTTGGCTACGAAGTGGTAGCTGTAGATCATCTTGATGGCTTCGTAATCCGAGACAACCAGCCCATCGAAGCCCAGTTCGCCGCGCAGCAGGTCCGTCAGGATGGCGCGTGAAGCCGCCACTAGCTCTCCATCCAATTCCGGATAGGCATTCATGATGGCATGCAGCCCGGCCTGCCGGATGGCGGCCTGGAAAGGGACGATGTAGGTATCCATCAGTTCGCGCCTGCCAATATGGGCAGGCGCGCAGTTCATGCCGCCCTGCGAAGCGCCATGACCGATAAAATGCTTGCCGGTGGCCATCACCCCGCCATCTTTCAGACTCTTGCCCTGCAGGCCGCGCACATAGGCGATACCAAACTGGCTGACCAGGGTGGGGTCTTCGCCGAAGGTTTCCTCCAAGCGGCCCCAGCGCGGGTCGCGCGCCACATCCAGCACGGGCGCCAGCCCCTGGTGCGCGCCGACCGACCGCATCTGCCGGCGTATGGTCTCGGTCATTTCCCGGGCCAGATCGGGCTGGAAGGTACTGGCCAGCCCGATCATCTGCGGGAAGGCCGTGCCGCCCAGGGCCATATAGCCGGAACAGCATTCCTCATGAATAATGGCAGGAATGCCGAGCCGGGTTTCTTTTATCAGATAGCGTTGAACGGAGTTGGTTGCGCGTGCACTCTCGACGGGCTCGAAAATGGTTGAGCCGCCAGCCCGGGTGATCTGCCCGATCCCAAGCGGAAGCAAGGCCTGCATTTTCCTGCTGGAGACAACACAGTTGTCATCCAGCAGGTCGCGCATCCATTGGGAAGTAAGCTGGGCCAGTTTTTCATCCAACGTCATCCGATCCAGCAGATCAGCAACACGCCTGGAGACTGGCAGAGTGGCGTCGGGAGAAGACATCAGCGCGCGCCCAGGATCACGTCAATGGTCAATTGGTCAAGTCGTTCGTATTTCAAGCCGCGGCTGGCGATGACAGCCCGGTCAAAGGCCTCCGCCTTGAGTGCAGCTGCCTTGGCAGCCGAATACTTGCCAAAATAAGCGGCCATGCTGCCATCCTCGGCGTTGACTTCGGACAGAATGGCCTGGATTTCCTTGTCGGCGTTCCATTGGGTGGCCTTTTCCTTCAGGACCAGGTAGGTATGCATGCAGCCGCGTGCGAAATCCTTGACGCCTTCGAAATCCTCGGTGCGATAGGCATGCGCATCAAAGTGGCGCGAACCCTGGTAACCCACGTCTTCCAGGAACTTCACCAGGAAGAAGGCCGCCTTCAGGTCACGCGAACCGAAGCGTAGATCCTGGTCATACCGGCCGGGATACTGGTCGTTCAGATCGATGTGGAACAGTTTGCCGGCGTCCCAGGCCTGGGCCACGCCGTGCATGAAGTTCAGCCCCGACATATGCTCGTGCGCCACTTCCGGGTTGACGCCCACCATTTCAGGGTGGTCGAGCGTGGAAATGAAAGCCAGCATGTGGCCGGTGGTGGCGTTGTAGATGTCGCCGCGCGGCTCGTTCGGCTTGGCTTCCAGGGCCAACTTCAGGTCATATTTCTTGTCCAGCACGTATTCGCACAGGAAGTTCATAGCTTCGCGGTTGCGCTGGATGGCGGCCAGAGCGCTTTTGCTGGCATCCGTTTCGGTGCCTTCGCGCCCGCCCCAGAAAACATACACCTTGGCGCCAAATTCGGCTCCCAGGTCGATTGCCTTCATGGTCTTTTGAAGGGCATAGGCGCGCACCTTGGCATCGTTGGATGTGAAAGCTCCATCCTTGAAGATGGGGTCGAAGAACAGGTTGGTGGTGGCCATCGGCACTTTGAGGCCGGTCTGGTCGAGCGCCTTGCGGAATTCCTTCTTGATCTTTTCAGCTTCAGCGGGCGTGGCATCGATCGGGATCAGATCGTTATCGTGAAAGTTGACGCCGTACGCGCCAACTTCACCCAGCAAATACACCAGCTCCGCCGGGGTCTTGGGGTCGCGCACCTGTGCGCCAAACGGGTCGCGGCCGATATTTCCTACCGTCCACAGACCAAAGGTGAATTTATCTTCGGGTTTGGGTTCATATGAAGTGGTCATTTTTATATCCTTTCTTAAATGATCTCAGAAACAATGGCATTGGAAAAAAATTTTATCAATCCAGAAGCTGGAGGGTTAATTGTAAGGCGAGATAAGTCTCGCCTTACATCTCCCAGGAGAACCAGTAATAAAAGCCGCAACAAGAGAAACGGGCCGGGCAAGGAAGCCCGGCCTGAAAATCAACGATTGCGCTTGAAGTAATAATCGAGCAGCACTGCCAGTACCAGGATAACCGCTTTCACAACGTATTGCCAGGCCGGGGCCACATTCAACATCTGCAGGCCAGTGGTCAGGCTGGCGATAATGAGGGCGCCGATCAGGGCCCCCGGGATGGTACCGACGCCGCCCAGCGGCGAGGTGCCACCCAGGATGCAGGCGGCAATGGCGTCCAACTCATAGCCGGTGCCGGCAGCGATGGTGCCGTAACCGACGTACGAAGCCAGCACCACACCGGCCACACCACTCAGGAAACCCATCAGGACGAACACCCGGAAGAGCACACTGGTGATATTAATACCCGACAGGCGGGCAGCCTCCCGGTTGCCACCAATGGCATAGGTGTAACGGCCGAAGCGGGTATTGTTGGCCACATGCATCATGATCATAGCTCCGATTGCCAGCAACAAGACCGGCACTGGGATACCCCTGTAGCTATTGACGCTGAGGAGGTAGGCCAGGATCAAGATGACCGGGATAACCGCTCCCATCAGCGCATCCATGTAAAGTGGGCGCAGTTTAAAGCCATACTTGGCCTTGCCGCGCCGGCCGCTGATAATGTTCCAAACCAGGAAAGCCAATATCAGCACAAATATCAGCCAACCCCACAGGGGCGGGATATACCCTTGGGCAATCGTGGAAAACACGGGTTGATTGGCCGCAATAGTTTTGCCCTGCGTAACCAGCAGGAGCAGGCCATTGAACAGCCACTGGCCGCCGAGGGTTACGATGAAAGCGGGTAAGCCCTGAAAAGCGATGAAATACGCTTGCAGAGCGCCAGCCAGCGTGCCGACCAGCAGGCCGCAGATAACGGAAAGAACGGCTGAAAGGGCCGGTTGATTGGGAAACAAAGAATACCAGACATAGTATTGCAAATATGCCGCCACCACCGAGACAAAGCCCGCCATTTTGCCAACCGACAGGTCGATGCCGCCGGTGACGATCACCAGCACCATGCCGAGAGCTAGAAAAGATGTCACGGTCATCTGACGGAAAAGGTTGGAGATGTTTTCGCCTTTCAGGTAAAGGCCGCCGGTCAAAAAGAAAAAGACCGCCCAAACGATCACCACCACGATAATAAGCGTATAGGTCTGGATATTCCGCCGGACGGCAGTGGATATCCGGGAGCCTAAACTTGCGGCTGGTTTCAATTCAGTGACAGAAGTGCTCATGGGATTTACCTCGCTTTATTCTATTGAATAGATTTATGCTACTGCAATACCGGTGGCCAGGGCCATAACGCGTTCCTGGCTGGCTTCCGCAACCGGCAATGTGATGGTGGAGTGACCCCGGCACATTACCATCACCCGGTCGCTCATGCCCAGCACTTCTTCCAGGTCACTGGAGATCATAATAATTGCCACGCCTTTCTCGGCCAACTCATTCATCAGCTTGTAAATCTCGAACTTGGCGCCTACATCAATACCACGGGTCGGGTCATCCATGATCATGACCTGCGGCCTGGAGAGCAGCCATTTCGAGATAACCACTTTTTGCTGGTTGCCGCCCGAAAGGGTTTCCGTACTTACTTCCATGTTGGGCGCCTTGATAGACAGGGCTTTGGATTGCTGAATGCTGGCCTTCATCTCCTCATTTGCATTGATACGGCCAAATGCGGAAAATTGATCCAGGTTGGGCAGCGAAATATTCTTAAGGATCGATTGGATTAACACCAGGCCCATACGCTTGCGGTCTTCTGGCACCAGGCTCAAGCCAGAATTGATCGCCTGCCGGGCACTTTTTGGCTCGATGGGCATTCCATTGAGTAGAATCTGACCATTGGAAACCTTCGCATACTCGCCGAAGAGCGTCAGCACAAGTTCCGTCCGACCTGAACCCATCAACCCGGCGATCCCGAATATTTCACCTTTGCGTACGTTGAAGCTTACCCCATCCAGGATTTTGCGGGCAGGATTATTGGGATCGATCGCTTCCAGATCTTTGATTTCAAATAATACATCCCCTGGCTTGCGATTGCCTTTGGGAAAGCGCTCTTTCATCTCACGCCCGACCATGTATTTCACCAAGTCACCTTGGGTGAGATCCTGGGTGGGTTGGGTAGTAATGATCTTGCCATCCCGCATTACCGTCACCCGGTCAGTAATTTCGAAGAATTCCTCCAGCCGGTGGGAAATGTAAATGCAGGTGATGCCGTGCTCTTTCAGCCCGCACAGGATCTGCATCAGCTTTTCGACTTCGGCTTTGCTGAGTGCGCTGGTAGGCTCATCCAGGATCAAGATCTTGGCATCTTCGGAAAGCGCCTTGGCGATCTCGACCATCTGCATTTTGCCAACGCCGAGAGTGCCGACCGTGGCGCGCGGATCGACATCCAATTGATACTTATCCAGGATCGCCTGGGTATCGGCATATACTTTATTCCAGTTGATCCCGCCTAGTTCGACCGGCTCTTTCCCCAGGTAAACATTTTCGCCGACCGTGCGGGTGGGTACCAGGGTCAATTCCTGGTAAACAATCGCAATGCCTTCCTTGACCGCTTCGTGAATGGAACCTTGATTTAGCTTAAATTCATCCCCGCAATAAACTATGGAACCATCATAGGTTCCGTAGGGATAAACACCTGAAAGGATCTTCATCAGGGTGGATTTACCGGCGCCATTCTCTCCACAGATGCCGTGGATCTCACCGGTGCGAATCGAGAATGAAACATCATCCAACGCCACCACGCCTGGAAACTTTTTGGTTACGTTCTTAAAATCGAGAATAATATCATTATCCACTGCAAACTCCTTCGGATAAGGCTGTACCGGCGATTCTCTTCTTCTTGCAGTTTCCCGGCCCCCCCATTATAAATTAATAGGGGGGCCGGGGGTTGTTACAGTTGACTAATTAGGGAGCGAGGGTGGGAGGAAGCTGGTCGGCCGGAACACCACGATAAACATTATCGTAGGTCTGGAAACCGCTCTTCACAACCACATCGTAGACATTGGCCTTGGTGACCTGGACAACGGGCAGGAAGGCAGCCTGGATGGAGCCGGTGAGGGTCTTATCGCCGGTCAGAACAGCCAGGGTGTAGCTGGTCAGGCCAGTCAGGGGTTGTTTCTTGATCAGCTGATCGATCATCGCAACAGCCTTCGGGGCCAGAAGGCGGGTGTCTTTGAAGACGGTCACGGTCTGTTGGCCCTTGACGATGCTGTTGCAGCCATCAGCGGTGGCATCCTGGCCTGAGATCGGCACCTTGCCGGCCAATCCCTGGGCAGCCAGCGCCTGCAGTTCGCCCAAAGCGGTACCATCATTGGAGGCGACTACTGCGTCGATCTTGTTCTGCTGCGCGGTGAGGATATTCTCCATCATGGATTCGGCCTTCGCAGGATCCCAGTTATCAACCCACTGGTCGGCTACGATTTTGACAACGCCGGAGTCGATGTAGGGCTGGACAACGGACATCTGGCCCTGGCGGACCAGGACGGCATTGTTGTCGGTCGGGGAACCACCGGAAAGGACTACCTTGGCCGGATTGGCTTTCGTCCAGGTGGTGCTGCCGGGCAGGCCCAGGGCGGTCATGACGCCCAAAGCTTCCTGCTTGCCGACTTCGACGTTATCGAAGGACAGATAAGCAGAAATCTTGGAGGTTTTGATCAGGCGGTCATAGGAGATCACAGGTACGCCCGCGGCAACAGCTGCTTCAACCGGGGTAACGGCAGCTGAGCCATCTTCGGCGATGACGATCAAGCCCTTGGCGCCCAAGCTGACCATGTTGTCGATCTGATCGCTTTGCAGCTTGACATCATGATCGGCTTCCTGCGCAATCACCTGGTAGCCCATTTTCTGAAGCAGTTGGGTCATCTGGGCTGATTCAACGGGCCAGCGCTCGGTCGCGTAGTCAGAGAAGGACAGGCCAACAATGGTTTTGCCACTGGTGGTGGTGGTGGCCGCTTTGGGGGCGCAGCCTACCAGGCTGGCGACCAAAACGACCAGGATTGCTACATAAAAGATTTTGCGAGACATCATTCAGCTCCTTTTGTTTGCTATAGATCGAATAGGATAAAACGGAGAACCAGGAATATTTTACTTATTTTTTTCTCGACCTCCTTTCCAGGCCATAGAGTCAGGAAAATTTATGAAAACTACGTCTATTAAAGTATACAATCGAACAAAACGATTCAGAACAACCTTACGGACATAAGCCGGACATTTAATGGACATGATCGAAACTTCGCATCAACTAAGCCTCAAGACTGGGCGCGTTGTCGAATTACTTCATCCAGAACGAGCGCGACACATCCCAGGACACAACCATCGGACCCCAGCTCGGAAGGAACTATCTTGATATCCTGCTGGGGTTGGAACAAACTGTTTTTGGCAAAAGTATCCCGGGCAATCGGAAGGAGCCGGTCGGAAACCAGGTTGAGCGCCCCTCCCACGACAATGCAACGCGGATAGAAAATATTTGCCAGGCTGCCAATCCCCACCCCAAGAGCCAGCCCCATTTTCGAGAAGATCTCGACACTGGTTGGATCATTTGTCCGGTAGAGCTCCACCAGTTCTTCAAACGAGACATCCCGGCCGGTATGCGTTTTGTAGTCATGTACAGCCACACGTGACCCGACCAGGGTCTCCCAGCATCCACGTTTTCCGCACATGCACGGTTCCCCATCCGGATCGATGGTCATATGGCCGATTTCGCCGGCGTAGCCATTCCAGCCCCGGAACAATTTGCCACCGCTGATGATCCCACCACCCAGGCCGATACCGGTATTTACCAAAATAAAATCATCGATATTTTTTGTCGCGCCCATATAGTATTCCCCCATGGCGGCTGCATTGGCATCGTTTTCCACAAAAACCGTCAGCCCAAAACGGCCTTCCCATAATTTCTTGAGTGGAACATCCCGCCATTTCAGGTTTGGCGCAAACCGGACCTCCCCTTTTTCGATATCCACAAGCCCCCAGACCCCTACACCGATCCCGAGCGGCTGCAATCCGCACGTTTTGGCAACCTGCAGGGCGGCGTAGATCAATTTTTCCGCTTCGCGCAGATAAGCGCGCACATCCGATTCGTCCGGCAGGCTGATATGCTCACGCCACTGGATCTGGGCAACAAAATTCGTCAGGATAATGGAAACAAAATCAACCCCGATCTCCACCCCAACGGCGGCCCCGCCGAAGGGATTAAGCTCGATCAGGGTGCCCGGACGGCCAACTTTCTCCTGGCGTGCGCCAATCTCGTGCACCAGGTTTTCAGCTTGCAATTGATCAATAATACGGGAAACGGTGCTGCGGGTGAGACCAGTGAAAACAGCCAGGCCGGCGCGTGAAACCGGGGAATGCAAACGAAGATGATCCAGTATCGTCGCACTGTTATACTTGCGGGCCAGGCTTTGGTCAACACCAATTTGCTTATTCATGTGTTTGTATACTAATGCAACATATTAATATCTTTTTACAACTTTGTGAACCTTGATTCAAGTGACATTCGTCACGCCCTCTTTATTACAATTTGAAAAGGAGATGGCTAGCCTTTTAGCGCACCTGCCGTCAGCCCGGCCACGATTTGCCGTTCGGCAAACAAGTAGAACAGGATGGCCGGCAAAGCAGACAGGGTCACGAAAGCGGCGGTTAGCGCCATATCGGCGCTGTATTGTCCTTGGAATTGCATGGTGCCAAGCGGCAGGGTCCAGAGCTTGTCACTATTGAGCAGAACCAGCGGTGTAAGAAAATCATTCCAGCTGACGATCATGGTCAGTGCGCCCACGGCAGCCAGGGCCGGGCGCGCCAGTGGGAGCAGGATGCGCCAAAAGAAATCGAACGAAGTGCAGCCATCGATGGAGGCGGCATCCTGGAGCTCCGCCGGGATCGACAGGAAGAAGCCGCGCAGGATCAGGGTGTTGCCGGAGACCCCGAAGGCGATCTGCACCAGGATGACGGCCAGGAGCGTATCCACCAGATGCATCTGCCGGATGACCAGGTAAACCGGCATAATGGCAACCGTGATGGGGAACATCAGCCCGAGGGTGAGGAAATTGAAGGCCAGATCCTTGCCGCGAAATTGGATGCGTGCAAAGACAAAGGCTGCCAGGCTGCAAACGATCAACACACCTGCCGTTGAACACAACATAACGAAGGTACTATTGCGCAGCATATTCCAGAAGGAGGGCGTGTTCAAGACAGTGGCAAAGTTCTGCCAATCCGGCGGGATGGGGAGGGTATATGGATGTAAGAACATCATTCCGCGCGTCTTGAGTGCTCCAAAGAGCATGATTACGAGCGGCACCACAATGACCAGTGTCATGATACCCAGTACCAGGTACTGGAAGAACCTGGGTAACCTCTTTTTGAAAGCGTCGCTTTTGCGATAATCAATGCTTGCCATGCAGGTTCCTTTCTATATACCGCTGAGCGGATCAGGCGAGCGGTTAAGCCACTGGTACGCCACAGAAAACAGCAGGCAGAACACCAACATGACCAGCGCCACGGCTGAACCGTAGCCAAACTGGAAACGGATAAAAGCGTAGCGGTACATATAGGTGGCCATCACTTCACTGGTGTTGACCGGCCCCCCTCTGGTCATGATCCAGATCAGGTTGAACTGCGTCAACGAGCCCAAAACAGACAGGTAGGTGGTGGTGCGGATGGTGGTGGCAAGCAGGGGCACAGTCACATGCCAGACCGACTGCCAGCGGTTGGCTCCATCGATCATTGCCGCCTCTTCGAGTTCCCGCGGGATGTTTTGCAGGCCGGCCATGAACAACAGCATGTGCAACCCGAAATATTTCCAGGTGAGCACGAGAAAAACACACAGCATCACCTGGTTGATATCCCCCAGGAACAATTGTGGATGGACACCCGGGATAAGCGTCAAAATCGCATTGATAAAGCCGTTCTCCGGATCGGGGCTGAACATACTGATCCAGATGATGCCCGTGATGACTTCGGAGATCACGTAAGGCATGAAGAAGATGGAGCGGAAAAACACCCGCCCGGGAAGGTCACGTCCCACCATGATGGCCAGCAGCAAGGCCAAGGGTAACTGGATGATCAAAGAGAATACTACAATTATGAGGCAGTTCTCCATCGCTTTCTGGAAAACCCGATCGGTCAGGATCGTCTTGAAATTATTGAATCCAATGAAACGGGTGGCAGGACCCATGCCATTCCAATTAAAAAGGCTGTAATAGGCAGAACGAAAAATAGGATAAATAAGAAAAACAACAAAAAGGATGACAGCCGGCAGCAGGAACAGTGCGATGGTCACGTAATCGCGCGTTCGGCGGGGAGAACGGTTCCGCGGCGAGGGCAGCGAGTCGTTCCGTCTGGCCTGGGCGATATTCATGAGAGTTCTCCTTCTTTCCGTGCAACTGAATTTTGGAAAAAATAGAGTCGGTAGGATTGTATCATTTCCAGTATTTAGCCGAGGCTTGTGCCCGCCAGCTCCGAAAAGGTGGCGGGCACATGAGAAGGGGGAAGAAATTGGCGGGGGTTGGGCAATCCAAGACCCAACCCCCGCGTCAGCCAAAAAGCCTGAGGGGGCTTATTTACCGAAGGTTGTCACAGCGGCAGCCTCGACCTCCTTGGCAACCTGGTCCGGAGTCTCGGTGCCAGCGTACAGCTTGGCTACCGCATCATTGATGGCACTACCCATGGCGGAAGGCATATACTGGTCATAGTACAGCTGGAAGTAGCTCGCAGCGGTGAAGGCCTTCTGAACAGCGATCATATTGGGATCGGTCAGGCCGGCATCCGCGCCAACGACTGGCGGGATACCAGTACCGGTGGAAGCAATCTGCTTGGCATTATCCACACTGGTAAGGAACTTGACGAAGTCAATCGCCTCCGGGGGTGCATTCTTGCCAATGGCAAAGCCATTACCGCCACCCATGACATCCGTGACGGCGCCAGCACCACCCTCGACCGCCGGGAAGTTGAACATGCCCAGATTGGCAACACCTTTCTTGTCAGCGGCCTGGCCAGCTTCAGAACCGGGAGCCCACTGTCCGGTGATCTCCATGGCAGCCTTGCCGTTGCCAAAGATACCTTCCATTTGATCATGGGTCTGGCCGAGGAAACCAGCTTCGAAGGGCTGCAGATCGATCAGTTGTTTGAGATCGGTACCTGCCTGAACGAAGCAGGGATCATCAAAGGAGCCGCCCGAGCGGTTCGCGGCAGCCAGGAATTTGGCCTGTCCGCAAATGCGGGTGGCGAGGTACGACCAAATGTGCATGCCGGTCCAGCTGTCTTTTTCGCCCAGGGAGATGGGGGTGATGCCAGCGGCCTTGAGGGCTTTTACGTCAGCCAGAAAATCGGTCCAGGTGGTGGGAACACTGGTGATGCCGGCCTTGGTGAAGAGATCCTTGTTGTACCAAATACCGACCATGCCCATGTCCCACGGAACGCCGTAGTTCTTGCCGCTTTCAGCATAGACAGCCAGCGCACCGGGTGCGAAGGTGGCGCGCCAGGCGCCGCCATTGGCATCCAGGGCGGGGGTGATGTCCTGAAGCATGCCAGCTGAGATCTGATCATTCATAACGCCACCGCCCCAGCTCTGGAAGATATCGGGGGGTGTACCGCCCTGCATGACGGAGGTCAGTTTGGTCTTGAAGGCTTCATTTTCCAAAATGGTGATATTAATCTTGACATTGGGATGCGCTGCCATGTATTGATTGGCCAAATTTTGCCAGAGCGTCTTGCCCGGGTCGAGAGTGGAAATATGCCACCATTCGATGGTTACTTGCTTGGCGGGGGCAGCCGTGGCGGTTGGAGCCGGAGCCTGGGTTGCAGGAGCCGCAGTAGCCGGGGCAGCAGTTGCCGGGGCGGGCGCTACCGTGGCGGGCGCCGCAGTAGTGGCAGCCGGACCGCAGCCGGTCAGAACGAAGGATACGATCAGCACGAAGCTGAGTAGGGTAAACAATTTTCGAAGCATAAGTTTTCTCCTCTTTGAGCATTAGTATACAATCGAAACAAATTACAAGTGTGAAGAACCGGATGGATAGTTTTTGGAAGTATCACCTCCTTACCTGAATTATCTGGTTATTTGAGAGGAACGCGATCGACCATGTCTGCAGTGCTACACGAATCGCGGATGATAAGTTCGGTGGGTAATTCTATGCGCTCGGCTTCCGTATCAGGCTTTTGGAGCAGATCGAGCAACTTCTGAGTGGCAACACGCCCCATTTTTTCCAGTGGCTGGTTGACGGTGGTCAGCGCCGGGTGGACCATGGCAGCCTGGGGGATATCATCGAAACCCACCACGGAGATATCCTCAGGCACGCGCAGGTTCCGGCTGCGGACGGCATCCATCACGCCCATGGCCATCACATCGTTGGAGGCAAAAATGGCGGTTGGCGGGATATTTATATCCAGCAACGCTTGGGCGCCGGCATAGCCATCCGGTTGGTCAAAAGTACCTTCGTAAACGAGCTCAGGCGCAAAGGCAATATGGTGGGTGCGCAAGGCGGAACGATAGCCATCCAGCCGGTCGACCGAGCAACCGAGATCCATCGAGCCGGTAATAAAACCGATACGGGCATGGCCTAGTTTGATGAGGTATTCCGTGGCGTTATAAGCCCCCTGCCAATTGGTAGCACCGACTGCCGGGCAATCTCGGCCGGCGCCCTGGTGATCGATCAGCACGAATGGGAATTTGCGCTGGGTTAAATTGCCAATAAAATCGACCGGGCTGCGCGGCAATACCAGCAACAGCCCGTCCACCATGCCGGTGGCCAGGTTGGCTACATAGCTGGCTTCCTTGCTGGCCGTGCGATGGGTGGTATACAGGATCAGGTCAAGATCGGTCAGGCTGAGTTCAGCGTCGATGCCGCGAATGATCTCGCCGATATAGCCGGTGCCAAGATCGGGCACGAGCACGCCGATGCTGTGTGATTTACCCCCGGCCAGGCTGCGGGCCTGGCGGTTTGCCACAAAACCCAGGCGCTGCATGGTGTCCAGAACCCGCTCGCGGGTCTCTTTCTTCACATGGATATCATCATTGATCACGCGTGAAACCGTGCCGAACGAAACCCCCGCTTCGGCGGCTACATCCACAATGGTAACTTTCCCGTTCGGTTTCTTGTCCATATTGATGTAAGCGTTTACATTCGATTTTATTTTTTATGCCCTATGATGCACAGATAAGCCAATTATAGGCCAGTTCGTGCGGCAGCAGGGCATAATTTAACAAAAATCATGGCCAGCAACTCAGAACTTGTGGAAATATCTACAAATATTGGGTAAAGATACCGATAGGATTTGGAAGCGTTTACAAGAAAAATAATAGCATTAATTTAGACAAGAGTCAAGTACCTGGTTGCACAATTTGGAAATTTTAAGATTGAGGGAAAATAAAAGTGACCATCACTGGGCATAGGATGCCTTTTCTGAAGGGATTTTTTTCAGTGACAGTCACTTTTTACGTAGCTTCATCCGCCCCGGCAAATCGGAACGAAGCCCGCGAGCGTTTTGAACTTACCTTCATCACATCCACTGTGCGTAAAGTTTTGCCAATCCAGGTTCATCCCATCTTTGCGAGGATTTCGTATTTCTTCTTATCGTAATCCTGTTGGGTGATCACCCTCGTTCCATCGATCACCACCAGATAGTACATCCCCAGCAGACGATACCGCAGAAGTACTTTCTGGCGAATTAATTTCTCCATACAACCACAGATCACCTCTTGGACTTGTTCCACTTTCACTCGCCGGCAGCTGTAATTGAGCGTGTCCCCATGCGGGATATTCTCCACCCCAAACCAGGCTGCGAATTTGGCGATCCCAGCCCCGTTCCCGCGCAGCTTCGCCTGCACCGCTCGCCGTGATCCCAGGCGACAGACAAATAGGAAAGTGGCCGCAAACAGCACCCCGCTCAACGGGTAGAGAATCATCTGGGGATTGCGGGGATCATCCACCCCCTCATACACCTTCTGCGGTCTCCCAAAAAAGTGCCGGAGCGTACCAAAGAATGCTCTTATTATGCTGGTATGGATAATCTCTTGAGCTGATGCGTTTTCGAGTAGCTCGTCTGCCATGTTGCGGCTCCCTCGTTTATCGGAATCATCCTTCTCTACCCCCCATCTTATCCTCAGCCGCCCATTCTGACCCAAATTTAACGCGAAGAATATTCCTCACTGGCAAAGTGTGTTCACCTACTTAATTATGAAGGATCCCCCAATTTGGCGCGGAAAAATAACTACCCTTCACCGCTGATTGCCCAATATTTAGCTTGACTTTTTATCGAAGTTATGCCAAAATTAGGTTGCCCTTGATTGGCTGCCCCCCTCAGCCAGTCAGGGGTATTTTCTTAATTAAGTCGGACAGGTCTACCAAGTCAGAGAGCGGAATGCTGATAAAAAACTATGACAGGCGCTGGCTCGTCACTTTATTTGTTTTTACTTCTTTGCTTCTCACGCGTCCCCGGCAACTTTCCTCTTTTTATAGGTGTTAAGTAGCAGGATCAGGAAGTCGATATCGATCGGTTTGGTCAGCACGGTTTTGATACCCTCGAACATGCCCCGCTGGATCAGCTCATCGGCCGCGTAAGCAGTCATTAGAACAGTGATGAGCTGCGGGTGAGCCTGGCGGGTCCGCCGGTAGAGCTCCACCCCATCCATCTCCGGCATGATCACATCCGTAATAAGCACATCGACCGGGTGTTCCGCCAGGATCTGCAGGGCTTTTACCCCGGATGAGGCCTGGAATGTGGTAAAGCCCTCCAGCACCAGGATGTCGTAGAGGGCAGCTGCCATGACAGGGTTATCGTCAACAATGAGAACAGAAAACATCGCCATCTTCCCTAAAAAAGTCAGAGGTTCAGGAGGTTCGGCAACGGCTTGGCCCGAAAAGGCAGAATCATGCTTTCACCGGCAGGGAAACTAAAAAAGTGGTGCCCTTACCGGGTTGGCTGCGGACCGTGATGCTGCCACCGTTGGCTTCTGCCAGTTTTTTGCTGACGGCCAACCCCAGGCCGATACCGCGCAACTTGGTGGTAAAGAGCGGTTCAAACAATCTTTGCATGGCTTCGGGAGTGATACCTGTACCGTTATCTTTCACAGTAAGAATAACCTGTTCCTTCTTCTGGCTGGCCGAAATGACCAGTTTGCCACCATCTTTACAATCCCGCATGGCCTGGATGGAATTGGTGGTAAGGTTGCCTAGAACCTGCTCCAGGTGGATCGGGTCCACAAAAACCTTGGGCAGGCTGGCAGGCAGGCTAAGCCGTAAATGCACAGAGGACGGAACCGGGAAGCGGGTGAGCATGTGTTGGATCAGATCAGGGATGCTGACCAGCTGGCGATCCGGGTTTACGTTGCGGCCGAAATCCAGCAGGTCGTTGATGATCCGGCTGGCGGTACTTACCTCCTGTTCAATGATTGCGTGGTATTTCTTGATCTTTTCATCGGCATCCGGCTGGACCAGCTTGAGGTAATAAACGGCACTGTTGATGACACCGAGCGGGTTGCGCAGTTCGTGACCCACACCACCAGCCAGTTGCCCGAGCGTGGCCAGTTTCTCGTGGCGCACCAACTGCTCCTGGGCCTCGCTCAACTGGCGTGTCCGCTCGGCCACGCGCTGTTCCAGAGTGGCATTCAACTGGCGGATCTGGTCTTCGGATTGCTTGCGCTCGGTAACATCCATTATTGAAACCAGTACTTTTTCAAGGGAGCCCTCAAACCCCGGGGCAGCCGACCAGTGCAGGCTGACGAATAATTTTTCGCCATCCAAGGTGTAGTTGATGCCATCCCAGGAAAATTCTGTCTGTCCTTCTGCAATATTGATCAGTTCTTCCATGAAATCCCAAGCAGGTTTGATCCTAATTACTTGATTAAGGTTTCCGATGAGCTGTTCCTTGGATGCGGCATGCATCAAGGCCAGCGTGGCCTCATTCACATCCAGTACCTTGATTTCATGCACACAAGCAAAAAACTCATCCGGATGGCTTTCGAAGAATGCATGAAAATCCGTCACACCAGACTGGCGAATTTTTTCGATATGGTGCTTCACTTCCGAGAAATCTTCCTCCCACAGCGAAACCGGCGAATGTTCGAACAGGCCGCGATAGCGCGATTCACTTTCGCGCATGGCTGCTTCGGCTTGTTTACGGGCAGTAATATCCATCACAGACAAGAGCACTTTCTCCAGGCTGTCTTCAAAACCAGGTGCCACCGACCAGCGCAGGCTGATCATCAATCTTTCGCCATCCAGTGTAAAATTTTGGCTCTCCCATGCAAATTCAGTCCGCCCTTCGGCAATATTAACGAACTCATCCACAAATCCATCCCGGCCTTCATCAGGTAAATCCTGTTGCAGACTTCCGATCAGCTGGCTTTTATCACTGGCATGCATCAAGGTCAGGACAGCCGCATTCACATCCAGCACCTTGATTTCTCCAATACATTCGAGCAGGGCTTTTGGATGGCCTGTGAAGTATGCACGAAAATCCGTCACGCCGGATTGGCGGATCTTATCGATATGGAGCTTGACAGCCGAGAAATCTTCCTCCCACAACGCGACCGGCGAATGCTCGAACAAACCGCGATAGCGCGCTTCACTCGCGCGCACGGCTTCTTCGGCTTGTTTGCGGCTGATCGCGATAGCCACCTGGGTGGAGACAAATTCCAGAATGTGCTGCTCACGTTCTCCATACGCCTGCGGGTCAGAATAGTGCTGCACCACCATCGCACCGATGGTTTTGCCTTCGACGATCAGCGGCACACCCAGCCAGATGGCGCAGGGCGTGCCCTGAACCTCCACTTCTCCCAGACCTTCCAGTTCCTGGCGCTTTTCCGAGGTATCCAATAAGGACTTACCGGTCCTTAGCACATAGGCGGTCAGTCCCTGCCCGGGTGCAATATCGGTGGCGAAAGGCATATCCACGATATCCCGGTAATACGGGAATCGCAGCTTTTTTTTGGTTTCATCATAAAGGGCAATATAGAAATTTTCAGCCGGCATGACGGAGGATATGCTCTGGTGGATCTTGGGATAGAACTCATCCAAGGAAAGGCTGGTTTCGGCCGCCGCGGCGATCTGATAGACGGCCTCCTGCAGAGCCTGGGCATGTTTGCGTTCGCTGATGTCGGAAATGAATGCCAGGTTGGCCGGGCCATCCGGCAACTGAACCCAGTCAACGAGCACATGGGCGGGAAACTGCGAGCCATCCGGGCGCAGACCAACCATTTCTATTTCTTTCGGGGTTGGCAGGCCATGCGCGCGCCGTTGGGTGCGATCCTGGCTTGCTTCAATGGATTGTGGGGCGAGGAAATCGGTGACCGGCCGGCCAATGACGTCTTCCATTCTAGTCAGTCCGAACATCTGCAAATCTTTTTGATTGGCGTATAACCCGATCCCATCACGTGACATATAAATGCCCATCGGGGCCGATTCAATCAAAGTCCGGAAGCGCTGTTCGCTTGCCCGCAGGGCTTCTTCGGTCTGCTTGCGCTCGGTGATGTCGTTGAAGGTGCTAACCAGATAAAGCGGTTTGCCATCATTATCCCGGCGCAAGGCGCTGCCAAAATCCACCCAAACGATGGAACCATTTTTATGGAGGTATCTCTTGGTGAGGCGTAGAGAAACATTTTCACCGCTGAGCAACGAATTGATAGCCTTCTGGTTCATTTCCACATCATCAGGATGGGTCAGCTCCTGCCAGGTCTTGTTTTCGAGTTCCGCGCGGGTATAGCCCAACATGTCACAAAAGGCCTGGTTTACTTGCATCACACCTGAAAGCTGGGTAACCGATTTTGGGGCGACCGAATAATCAAACAAATACCTGAATTTATCCTCGCTATCGCGCAAAGCGGCTTCGTTCTTCTTGCGGGCTTCGTTCTCCGCGTGCAGGTCATCCAGCAGATTGAGTGTGGCAGAATAGGTTTCTTGTAATGCTTGGGTCTGCAGCGCCACCAGACGGGTAAGGTTTTCTTTTTCATCCTGCTGGAGCGCTGCGGCGCTTTTGATCTTTTGCATAGCCCGGATCTGGGCTTTCAGTTCCGATTCATCCACCGGCCGCGAGAGGAAGGCATCCGCGCCCACCTCGATGGCCTGCAGGCGCGCCTCCCGGTCGCCTTTAATGGCGGTAATGAACACCACCGGGATCAGGCTGGTCTTGGGATCAGATTTGAGCTTCTGGCAGACTTCGAATCCATTCATGCCGGGCATGACCACATCCAGCAGAACTACATCCGGGTCTTCCGAAGCGGCCAGCGCCAGGCCTTTGATACCGCTATTTGCAATCAGGCTGGTATGGCCGGGAAAGGCATGCTGGATCAGATCAGACAGCAATTCCAGGTTATCCGGGTTATCATCGATCAGCAGGATTCGGTTGGTAAGTTTTTCCATAAGCCATCCTTAACTTTCAGGTGGGAGAGGGTACTTGGCGGGTTGGCCGGATTGTGCCAGCAGGGCATTAATCTCCTTTTTCATTTCGATCATCCTTAGTTCGCGCCCCACCGTTAGACTCTGGAAGCGCTCGAGTTCCTCCATTTTTTGGTGCAGCGTTTCTTCGGCCTGCTTACGGGCGGTAACATCCTTGGTAATGCCCACAAATCCCGGCGGATTGTCCTGGCTTTCCTTGATGATGCTTACAGAAAGTTCCCCGGCAAATGTTTCGCCGTTGCGCTTCAATCCTGTGAAGGGCACATCCTTCAGCATTCCCTGTTGCATGACCAGTTGCATGGCTTCCACGGCGCGCGTCCGATCTTCCGGAGCCACCAGTTCAAAAAAGCTTATCCCAACCATTTGCTCCGGCGATGAAAAGCCATGGATTTTCGCCGCAGCTTGATTACCTAAAGTAATGTTCCCTTTCAGATCGACCACCGTGATGGAATTGGGGGAGGATGCGAAGATGCTGCGGAGCCTTTCTTCCGATTCTCTCAGGGATGCTTCCTTTTGTTTGAAATCCGTAATATCCACGAATGTTGTCACGAAGGAGTCATCACGGAAGGGAGAAGTGCAGATGTAGTAGGTTTTATGGCTCAGCGGGCTGGCAAATTCTGTATGGACCGGTGCAGTGGCTTCCATATGCGACCTCCAGAACTCTTGAATGGTTTCAAGGCTCATGCCATACAGTTTGGTGGCGACATTCCCGACCACCTGGCCGGGAATAAAATCGGCTATTTGGTCGAAAGCTTGATTAACTTCCAGGATGCGGAAATCCACCATTTCACCATTTTCATCATACATGATCTGGTTGAGCGCAACCCCTTCGGACATGGTATCGAAGAGCGTGCGCAATTTCTGCTCACTGGCCTGCAGTGCCTGTTCGGCCTGCTTGCGTTCTGTAATATCGATGCTACTGCTCTGCACAGCGAAATTCCGGCCCTGCTCATCCTGCAGGCACTGGTCAATGATCAGGAAGGTGTGTTCTCCAGTAGGGAGTTGGAAAGTGTCTTCATATTCCCGGTGGCACCCGGAAAGCAGCAACTGGCGATTTAATTCAAGGTAATGCCCGGCCTGGTCGCGCGTGAGGAAATCGAACACGTTTTTTCCGACCATCTGATCGGGGGTAGTGCCGAACTTCTGTGCAGCGACATTGTTTACCAGGATATACCGCCCATCCTCATCTGCAATGATCACCCCGGTACCGGAGTTCTCGAACAACTGCTGGTAGCGCGCGTGTGATTGGGTGAGCGCCTGTTCAGCCTGCTTGCGATCGGTGATGTCGCGCGCGACGGCGAAAACATGTGGCGCATGATCTTTACCGTGCATGGGAACGATATAGTTTTCATAGATGCGCACAAAGCCATGATCCCCCAGGCCATTCATCTCAAAATGCTGGATGGTACCGGTCTGCAAGACTTTTTCCATGGCGCTGCGGTAAATTGGCACCGATTCAGGCAGAAGGTAATCATACAGGCTGGCGCCAATGACATCTTTTTCGGAAAAGCCTTCGGCAAAATGGTTAAGGAAAAGATAATGCCCTTCGGAGTCGTGCATGGCAATGTAGTCAGGCGAAGCGCTCACCAGGCTGCGCCATTTTTCCTCGCTCAGGCGCAGGGCTTCTTCTGCCTGGTGGCGTTCGGTGATATCGTTTATCTCGGTCATAAAGTAAAGTACCCGGCCGGCCTCATCCAAACGCACGCAAGTGCTAACATCAGCCCAGACCACTGCCCCACTCTTATGGAGATACCTTTTTGTTACACGGACCGAATCTTTTTCGCCAGACTGGAGCGATTTATTTGTGGTTTGGCTTGCTTCAAGGTCATCCGGATGGGTGATTTCCTGCCATTTTTTGCCCTGCAGTTCAGCCCGGGAATAGCCCAGCATGTCATAGAAAGCCTGGTTGGCGGTTATCTCGCCCGAAAGCAGGGAAAAGGTTTTTGGTACGATGGAATGATAGAACATGCACTCGAAGCGATCGGCTTCGAGATTCAACGCGTTCTGCTCTGACAGGACATCCGGCCTTGCTGGATGATTTTGCTCGTGAGTTTCAAAAGGTTTGGCGGAGTTCTTTTTTGGAGTCATGGCAAATCTCCTTATAAAGAACGGTATCCCGATTGTTGCCCGTTTTTTACTTGTATGGAAGAGTTATGAAAGGATTGTACACCTTTTAATGGCCAGAAAAGTCATAAGAGTTTTGCAAGTCTGATGATCATAAAGAAGGATTGTCTGATTGATTACATTATTATTCCCCCTGCAACATCATTCCTCATCGATTTTAATTTCATGCCCGCCTCTCTCCGGAGACCAGGAGAACATGAGCAAAAAGCCGGCTGCGATCAGCGCTTCCCCCAAGAATACCCCGGCGGTTTGCAGGGGACCGAAATAGGGCAAATGGTGATGCGCACCGATCCCAATATAATCGGCCAGTCCGGAGATGAAACCCACCAGATCGCCCATCAGCACCAGGCGCAACCCGATGCCGTATCGAAACGGTTTGAGGCGGTCTTTCCACAGTGCCGACAGGCACACAACACCCCCGCTGCTGATCAGGGCCAGCCCAGCCAGGAGGATAAAGATTTCCAGATGACTGACCATCGGGTTTTGACTGAGCTTTTGCAGACGGGTGGCTTGATTGAACAAATAAACGAAGAAACCCAGCAGCACCAGCAGGGCCAGCAGGCCTCCAAGCAAAAAGCGCGCTTTCTTCCTTGAGTTCATATGCGCATCAAACTCCGTGAAAGATGCGCTTAACGAAAAATGAAGATTCCGTAGGGAAGAGGCGACGTAAATGTTGCATCACGCTTATATTCATGGGCAGTCCTCCAGAAATTGGTGCTTAGGCCTCAACCGATTAACGAGATGAAAAGAAGTGTCAGGCAAATTCGCCGGGGAAAGCCGAGAATTTAATGGCATTTTTGCCGGCGTGCTTGACGGAATACATCAATTCATCCACCAAGCCTAGGATTTCCTGGGTGGTCAGGGATGGATTAATGCAGGTTAATACGCCGATGCTGATGGTCACCGGCCAATCCTCCGCTTGCATTCCGGTCAGGATCTCCAATTGGATTTTAGAAAGGATGGCTTGGGCGGATTCCTGGCCGGTTTCAGGCAGCAGCAAGGCAAATTCATCCCCGCCCAGGCGCGCAACCAGGTCTGTCTTGCGCAAATTCTGCCTGGCCCGCTCGACCATCGTACACAGAACCCGATCGCCGGTGACATGTCCGAAATGGTCGTTAATGGCTTTGAAGTTGTCGATATCGATATAAGCGATAGTAAAGGGATGGGCATAGCGTTGGGAACGGTCGATCTCCATCTGTAACAATTCAAAAAAGAAACGCGGATTGACCGCACCGGTCAAATAGTCGGTCTGCGCCAATTCCCTTTCATGTTCCAACGCCTTTCGCAGGGCCGACAGCAAGAACACGACGACCAAAAAGAAACCGAGAACGATGAAGGTATTCCAGATGTAAATGGATACAGGCAGGAAGGTTTCCTCTCCCGCAATATCGGTACCAACCCACACCGCCGCGCTGATAACGGAGGCCGCAATTCCTAACCGCCGCCCCATCAGCCAGGTAAGCAAAGCGATCGGGATCAAATAAAATAATGAAACCGCCACTTCATTGCCGGTCAGGTAATCGATCACGCCCACAGCGGCGATGAGCGCGCCTCCTACGATGATCCAGATGAGACGGTTGCATTTTTCAAGACTGGCTAAAAATTTCACGATGGTACCTTATCCGGCACTTCTACGGGAGGCAGGCTCTGCCTGGGTGGAGGGATGGGCCCATTATCGCACTTTTCGAAGGTTCTGTGTTGCGATGACACCCCCACTTAACCGTGGTTTGTTCCCCTCAATCCCAACCGCGCATATTGGCCATTCTATCCCCCATTGTTCCTATTGCCGGATACCTTTCTATTGACATCCCCTTATATTAGGATATTATTTATCCAATTTATCCGGTTACATAAGGAGAAAACACGAATGAAGACCAAGTATGTAATCCTTTATTCTGGCGGCAGTATGCCCGAGAGCGAGACCGAACAGAAAGCCGCTTTGCAGTCCTGGCAGGATTGGTATTCCAGGATCGGTAATGCCCTGGTGGATGCCGGGAATCCCTTCGGGCAAAAGGCCAAGAGCATCCACAGCAACGGCATGGTGATTGACGACAGGGATGACTGCATGCCCAGCGGATATACGATCATCCAGGCCGATAACATCGACTCGGCCGTCATGCTGGCGCAATCCTGCCCCATCTTGAAGGAAGGCGCCAAAGTTTCGGTCTATGAGACCTTCGATGCAATGGCAATGTAATCAAAATTCACGTAAACCCATTGCTACTTAAGAAAAATTTCGAGGTCGTTCCATACTAATATGGGGGCAAAAAAATTCATAGCACGAGCTCACAAACGACCAGAAGCAAGCCTGCCAGTCCGGTGGCATCTTCAAGACCGACATGCCAAAACAAATCCCTATGATCCTTTCAGGTCTGGCGTTGCCAGGTGCACTACCCTTTACCGGTAACTAATACTACAGGAGGTTTTTTGTATGAAACTTCGCATTGCAATATCTGCTTTGTTGGTGGCCAGTTTGCTTGGTTTTGGTTTCAGCTACGCTGTTTCGGCAGCATCAAGCTGCCCGGCGATTGATCAGGAGACCGATAAGGAAGTCCATGAATGCACATCTTCCTGGATCGTTGATGCGGCTGTACCGTTGGGAGGGTTTCTCTGGGTAAAATCAGTGCCAACCAGTTGGAACTTGCCCAACGCACCTAGGGTAGACTTCCTTGGCGCAGCCCAAACTATCAGCGTAGTGAATTCAGCTGGTGTAGCTCAAACATCCGTACATCTGGAAGTCTGCCTGGCGGATGCCAGCACCAGCGGTAATGTTTACTGGTGGTCTGGCTCAAGCCCGGCGTCGGGGAGCTGGTGGGCCTTACCCACGTACCACCTGCCTGGTTGGGATTGCGCCGCGAGCTCGCTCCCGGGCACCTATACCGCCAATTAGTACATTTCTCTGGCAACACAAGTCCTGGCTCATGAACCTGAACCCCACCGGACGGAAACAGGCTTGACCAGGGGGCGTTCCCAAGCCCATAAATTTAGCAGGGCTGCCTTTGGTGACAAAGACAGCCCTTTTTTTGACTTTTTCTTTACATTCGTACTGGCGACTTCAGTCGCATATTCGAAGAAATAGCAAAATTAGGGGGGAACTTCGCTCCACCTCCCCAAATTTGCTATTTTCTCCTTTGTTTGGACTTCTTAGCAATACGAACCAGTGTCAGTGCTATCAACCCTAACCATAAACGGTTATCCATGGCAGTATTGCAATAATTGCTCGGGTTGACGATCCAAACATTAAAATTAACCCCAAGAAATTTGCACTGTGGTGTATTCTTCGGGTACTATTCCCACCCATGGCAACTTTTCGGTTTGGCGTTTTGCTACGAATCCCCGTTTGCTATTTTCTCCTTGACTGTGCCCGGGAACATATCTATACTAAGGCAAGGATAGTTACTGGAATTATGGACAATCATAGACAACGCCAATTGACCAGTTTTTGTACAGGTTGGACCTGTACCGGGCTAACTACAACGCCCTATATCCCACGGGCGAAAGCCGATGGGAGTCCTTTGCGAAGGATGTTGTAAGAGCCGTTCCTCCCAGAAATAGTGTACTCGCGTGTCTTTTCGATTGGTAAAGTTCTGGCCCACCGGGATTGTCGGTGCCGATGGGGTAGATGGTGGGTGGTGGGTGGACTACACCCGCCCAATTCCCACCATCACTGGATATTCGATTGCCTTAAAGGACTACTTCCAGTATTCAAGCGTCTAAAGACGAAATTCCAGCCTATATGGCACTTTGGCTGTAGGCGACCAATTTATCGCCAACAATAGCACATGCGTTCTAATTTGTCAATCCTTGATCCAAAACTGAATGATCGAATTCGATACCAACTCAACCCAGGAGGTAACAGTATGTTAGTCGGAGAACGTATGTCCAAACCAGTCATCACGACCCGGCCGGAAACTACTTTGCCGGAAGCGCTCGACCTGATGCACAAGGAACACATCCGGCGCCTGCCGGTGGTCAACAAGCGTGGTGAGCTGATCGGCATCGTCACCGAAGCAGACCTGTTGAAGGCTTCCCCATCCGAAGCGACCAGCCTGAGCATCTATGAGGTGACTTACCTGCTCGGCAAGCTGACGCTTGAGCGGATCATGACCAAAGAAGTTACCACCGTTACGGAAGATACTCCGCTGGAAGAGGCCGCCCGGATCATGGCCGACCACAAGTTCAGCGGGTTGCCGGTGATGCGCGGCAAGGAGCTAGTGGGGATGATCACGGAAACTACTCTGTTTCGTATCTTCCTCGAGCTGCTTGGAGCCCGCAGCGCCGGCATCCGCGTGACGGTCAGCATGCTTGATAAACCCGGGGAACTGGCCAACCTGACCAAAGCCATCCAGCAACTTGGCGGCAACATCATCGCCCTGGGCACGTTCATGGGCGAAAGCCCCTCCACCGGCGTGGTGACCGTCAAGGTGGAAGGCGTGAAGCTGGAAGAGCTGAAAAAAGCCATCACCCCACTGGTCCACGAGCTGATCGACATCCGCGCTACCAAGGCAGCCTGACCCGCCCCCTACCCTGCTTCCTCCGAATTCCCAAGAGCGGAATTTGACTAGATGCCCCGTAGTATCCGTAGGGTAGCAGGGCAGAGTGGGTTCATCCCCTTTTATTAAATTAAAAGGCAGGTGACAGTCACTTTAAAAGTGACTGTCACCTCTTGATATTGCTCAATTCCATCCGCCGGGTACCCCAAAGAACCTGCGCGGGTAAGCATGGTATTTAGGGGAGGAGTAACCCATCACTCCTTTTTAGCAACTTCCGGCTGGCTGGCTTTCGTAAAGATGAGCACCAAGCCGGCGATCAGGGCGATCACTGCAACTAGGCCCTCTGCCATTTTTTTATGAGTCGTAAACAATGAAGCCGGCAGGTGCAAAGTTCCTGAAAGAACAACTGCCGCAAAGATCAATACGCCTACGACAACCAAGATGATTCCGAGCGCTTTCTTCGACATTCTCTTCTCTCCTTTTACTTTTGATGTGGATACGCGGATGCAATTGTATCAACGACCTCGAGAATGAATGTGTAGAAAGTGAGTGTTCAGGCCGACTGGTGCCGCCCTTTTCAACCATGGTAGTTCCCCCAATCCATCACCCCATTCCCTTTTTCCCGGAGAGAAAGGTGGACGGGGGGTAGGGCGCGAAGCCGCTACGTATAAATGTGGTGCTACCACTAAGGAAAATTTACGGCTTTTTTACATCTTCTATACAAGAGTTGGGAGATGCAAACCATACCCATTATGAGCACTCTCCCATATAATCACCAGCAATCCAATCCCAAAGAGGTGAAATGATGGAACGCAGATCTGCAATCGCCAATGCAAAAACCCACGTACCAAAATTGGTCCTTAACAGCCACGCCCATGCGGCCGTCCATGGAGAGAGCACGATTGGTCTCTTTAATACGAAAGTGGCAGTAAGGATTACAAAATCTGTCGGCTCCATGTGGTGCGCGTATGTGTTCGCAGTGATAGCGCTTATTTCACTGCCGGCCGCGCTCCAATCCGGTAGTCCGATCATTATCGTGGCCTGGATTGCGCAGACCTTCCTGCAATTGGTCTTGCTGCCCATCATCATCGTCGGCCAGAATGTCCAGGCAGCCGCCAGTGACGCCAGGGCCGAAAGCGATCACGAAACTCTGCTCTCCATCCTGACCCTTACTTCCGAAGTGCATGGGATTGCTGAGCAACAAACCAGGATGCTGGAAATCCTGGAAAAAAGAAGCGCAGCGGAAGGGAAATAGTCACGCTTAAAGTGTGACATCCATCTTCTGGAAGACTTCACTGCGCATTTGAATTAATTGAGAGCCTTCGGAAACTCGCCTACAACCTTTGCGGGTAATAAACCTATTCGGCAAAAGTGTTGGATATCGCTTTCAATCAGCATCGATGCGTTTTTAGGCCCGCTTCAGCAAGCTGTGTATTTTTAGCCAGGGGCTTCAGCCTCCGGCAAATATGGCAATGAGTTACCGAATGCTTATTTAATTCATTTAAGAGATCTTAACAGCGTCAACAGGAATTGGATATCCAAAGGTTTGTCCAGAATTGTTTTGATTTCCTCCATTCTGCCCTGCTGGATCTGTTCATCGGCCGAATAAGCCGTCATAAAAATGGTCGAGAGCGTGGGATAAACCTTGCGGGTTTCCCGGAAGAGTTCCAATCCATTCATCCCCGGCATTCAACATCCGTCGGTAAAACATCCACCGGGTGTTCACGCAATATCTGCAAGGCTTGGGACAAACCAATCTCCATTAAATCAGGATAACACCAGCTGCTATGGCGCGCAAACTTTCCAGCACTCGCTCAGGGGTTTCGCCTTTGCTGATAAATGCATCTGCTCCGGCGGAGAAGACCGCCCGATCACGGTCAGTCAGAAGGCTGATCAGCAAAACCACGATCGCATTCGGACAAGCCTGACGCAATGCAGAGATGGCTTGCAGCCCCAGGCCGGCGGGCAGCAGGTTCCAATCCACCAGCAACATATCCAGGCAGGTGGCCGGGGTTTGGGCCAGGGTAATGGGCCAATCTGCGGCTTCCCCTACCACTTGCATGTTGAGATCCAGAAGAACCTGGCAGAGCGCCGAACGTTCTTCAACTTGGGCATCGGATAAATATACGCGTGTCATGAAAGTATCATATTCCAAGCATGGCCTGTCCACATCAACCGTTTAGCGGATATTTCCATCCGCCACTTGGGAAAGGAACCCCCTGCGCATCCGGGCACCTCCCCTCATTTTTAAATACAAAAAATGAGGGAGGAGAGGCTGCCAAACGGGATGGCGAAATAAGGGGAAGGATGGGGAATTGGGAAAAAAGGCTTTCCGGGAGCCTAAGTGTTAAAACGACGAGAACCGATGGCAGATATGGGAGTACTCCTCCCTGACTTTCTAAGTGATGTGTGGTTATATGCGGTAGAAAGGTGGGAGAAACCCGCACAGGAGAGAGCCGAATGGAGAAACGACTACGCCAACGCCCAAAGCGCAGGTACCCAGAAACGAAACGGCAGATATTCGTAAGTGAAATGAATGTTTGCGCACATTGTCGGGCTGAACTGAAGATGCGGCCGAACTGGCATGTGCGGAAAACGATCCAAACGCTGGAAGGGCCACTATTTGTGGCAGGGCGGGTCAAAATATTAACATTGCCCGGCAATGCGCCTGGTATCAGCGGCGCCGGCGGCCAGGTGGCGTGGCCCCTGCCTCTTTTCCCCTGCCCCCTGCTCATCCCTACTTCCTCACCACCAGCACCGAGCAGCCCGAGTAATGCACCAGCTTGCGCGAGACGCTGCCCATCATCCATTCCCTGATCGGGCTGTGCCCACGCGACCCAGTGATGAGCAGATCGATACCTTGTTGCCTGGCCATAGCCATGATCTCGGTGGCGGCATCGCCCCGCTTCAGGATACCCGTGGCGGGTTTGCCGGCGGCCCGCAGTGTGGCCAGCGCCTCATCCAGCAGCGCCTGTCCATCTTTTTCTTCCCTGGCAGCCTGCGCCGCCACTTGCTCCGTATCCAGCATGCCGATCGGCGCACTACCCATCGGCGTTTCCATATATATCATGGAGATGGTTTGTGGCGGGAGCACGTGCATCACCCACAGCCGGGCTCCGTTTGGCAGGGGCAGCTGGCTGAGGAATTCCAGCGTATGTTGGCTGGAGGCTGAGCCATCCGTCACAACCATGACCTCATGGATGCCGTGGTAGGGCGCACGCACCACCAGCACCGGGCAAGGCGCGTATTCCACCACCTGCTGGGCCACCCCGCCAACCAGGATTCCCGTTGTAGCGCGCAAGCCCTTCGCGCCGATGATGATCAGATCAGGTTTTTGTTCCTCGGCATGCTTTAAGAACTTGACCGTGGGGATACCCAGCAACAGTTCCGGGTGGGCCGCCAGGCCTTTTCGTTTCAAGCGGTTGCAGGTCTGGTTGAGTGCGTCCTCCATCAACACCAGATCCGTGGCCTGGTTGGGCGAAAAAGCCCGGAAAACGGTCACATCCGTCCCGGCGGCCAGTGGCAGATCTTCCAACAAGGCCAGCGCAGCACTGGCATGGTCGGAGCGGTCATCTCCCAACAGGATTTTGAATTGCAAGTTTTTCTTTTCAAGTCCCATGAGCCACCTCCATACCTCAAATAAAGGCAACCCTTCGCCCCGTTAAAATATACTGTAGCACGATCGAAGCAGGAATTCAAGGAAGGAACAGGTAATTCGGCATTCGGAAGAGATAAAATACAACTATGGACAATAAACCATGATCCTCCCCAAAGACCGCGACCCCCGCTTCATCACCCTCCGCCGCGGCGGCACTCTCACGGACTCCGACCATCGCCTCCTGGCTTGGTGGGCGGCCGCCTGCGCAGAGCACGTTCTGCACATCTTCGAGTCGGTGCAGCCATCGGACCCACGGCCCCGCCAGGCGATCGAGCAGACTCGGGCATGGGCGCGCGGCGAGATCAAGATGTCTCAATCCCGCGCTTCGGCTGGCCATGCCCAGGCTGCGGCAAGAGAGTTGAGCGGAGCCGCTCGGCATGCCGCATTTGCTGCCGGCCAGGCCGCCGCGGTGGCGCATGTCGCCGCACACGAGCTCGGTGCTGCGGCCTACGCTATCAAGGCCGCCCGGGCAACCGCCCCAGCAGGCGAGCAGGAAAGTGCCGGGCGGCTTGAGTGCCATTGGCAGCGCGCACAGCTCCCCGATGCTATCCGCGCTCTCGTATTGGAAGATCAAAAGTTACGAAACGAGATCTGCTGGTCGGTCTTCGACTGCTGACGACCATCACGGCTTGTACGCCTCCTGCCCATTCCTCCTGCCCCATTTCCATCACCCTTCCGATTTACATATTACGTTTTTTTCTTCCATTCATCATTTATCCTTCTGCAAGTGTGTCTGTATGGGGATTTATCATTCATCTCCTGTCCCTCAATAAAGCGAATAATTCACGCATGTCAACTATCCTCGCAACGCTCTCGAGCCCACCTCGTGGAGGCAAATCTCATCAGCCCCGTGTTGGTGGTTGCTCGAGCCCTCGTTGAAAGCGCCGGGAACGTGGCGACGGTCTATGCCCTTTCGAAGCAGATCCAGCTCACCCATTGAGCCAATAAGGTGCGGAGAGAAGATCGCAAAATGGAGATTCGCAAGCGGTTCGCGCTTGTAAATCTCCATTTTTGCATATTCTCCCCCTTCCCAGAGGGATCGCAAAACATGCCCTAAGGGTAAGGGGGGGCAGAGGGATGAGGAAATGGGCGCGAGGCGCCCTAATTTTTCTTCTTTCCCAGGCAATCCCTGAAGGGCTTGATCCCTTACGGCAGCGTCAGACAGACGGCATAGGCATTGAGCATCCTGGCAGCGTTGGCGCTATTCTGTGCGTCAACCTGCCAGCCTGAAGAACTGGCAAATTCACTAAAGACAAACAGGCTCTGGCTGCCGGCAAAACCACCGCCGGTCAGATAGGTGGAGGCCGGGCAGGCCACCGTGGCATTTCCGCTGCTATTCCCGGATACGCTAACCTGCTTCACCACTTCCTGGGTGGTTCCGCTCGTGCCAGACAGACAGATAGCATAGGCATTCATCGGCTGGCTGAACGAGGAGATATTTTGCACATCCACTTCCCAACCGTTGCCGGTGACTGAACTACTGTATACCGCCAGGTTAGCGTTGCTGGCAAAACCGCCCCCCGTAACCACGCTGCCGGATGGGCAGGGCATCACAGCCTGACCGGTGGCGTTGGCAGAAACGTTCGCCTGGGAAAACACCTGCTGGGTGGTGCCGGACGAATTGGACAGGCACTCGGCATATACATTAAACCCCTGGGCACTCGCAGTGAGATTCTTGGCGTCGGCCTGCCAGCTGTTGCCGCTGGCGTAATTACTGTAGACCGACAGGCTGGCGCTGCCGGCAAAACCTCCGCCGGTCAGAATGCTCCCAGAGGGGCAGGTCGCCACAGCATTCCCAGTTCCTGAAGCCGGTACGGAAATCTGGTTAAGCACCTGGCTGGCGACCGGCAAAAGCTTAAGCGGGATGAGCGGCAAATGCAGCGTCAGCCCGCTGGATGTGGCGGTCGGCGCGACTACGCTGATCTTGATCCAGAAAGGCCCGTCGCTCTTGCCCAGACCGAACAGCACCCCGGACGCATTCCGCAAGGTCCAGTTACCGGTGTAATTGCCGGGGGCCGCCGGAGCCTGCATGTTGACGGCCATACTGATGGTATCCCCGGGGGCCACATTCTGGCCCATCGACACCACATTGGGGGCGCCCAGGTTATCGCCATTCAGGAACACGATCGCATACGAACTGGTCCAGGTGCAGCTGCCGATGTTCTTCAACTGCCATTTCTTGACAAAGGCTGCTCCGGGCGGCTCGATAGTGCCATCCGGGATGGTCTCGGAAATGAACTCGGCATTGTCGCAGACCTGGGTTGACGATCCTCCGGGCGTATTGGTGATAGCTGCCGGGGTCGCGGTCATGGCCGGCATGGCCGTGACCGGGATGGCCGTGGCAGGTGCGGGAATGGGGCTGGCTGTGGCCGTGCCACCCGGAGCGGATTGCTCGATCAAGGCCTGCACGGTTTGGGCCACCGCGGTCGCGCCTGCATTCAGAGCGGGAGCACTCGTTGCGGCCGGCTGTAAATTGCAGGCGGCCAGGCTCAGGATCAGCAGGTAAACAAGAAATAACGAAGCGCGCTTTTTCTTCATGGCATCTCCTCTCCAATTTATCCTCGTAAGGACAGTAATATCTTATACCCGGATTGCCTAAAAGACCAGACCCGCTTTACCTCTATCGGGAAGAAAGAAGGATTCAGGTAATTAGATCAGCAAAACCTTCGCCAAATTACCTGATTAACTTTCCCAAGCGAATGCTTAAAGATATGCCTTTTGTTTTTTGAAGGCTTGATGTTCACAAATCATGCCGGAAAACTCGATCCATCGCCAGTAGCTTTGGGAAAATCGCAAAATGGTTTTAGTAGTCCTGTAATGACCCTGGATACTTCCTCGACGGAGAGTCCTTTCCTGTACCGGAGCAATTCCCAAACCCGGATATCTAAAATAACTTCGATTTGCTTCTGCAAGATTGGATTGTTGTCATTTCCAAACTTAAAGTATGAAGAAAACAGGACCTTGATCCAGCGTGCATGGGCTTCCCCGCCTGCCTGAGTAATAGGCGCAAAGGCCGGATTGGTGGCAACCTGATTGAGGTAATTAATAATGGTTGCTCCATGGCTTTCATAATAGCTCAACAGTTGCAATACTGATTCTTCAAGACTCTGGCCGGGGAGGTAGTTCCTCGATTTGTCTGCTTTTTCCAGGGAACGGGTCATGCTGGCCAGGAAGAGAGTCTCTTTGGTTGGAAAATGCCGGAGCACGGTTTGGATTCCCAGACCCGCTTCTCCGGCAATTCTGTTGAGTGAAACGTTTTCGTATAATTCTTGCGAGAAGAAGTGCTCTGCCGCATCGAGGATCAAATCCCTAGATGCAGCCTTGGTCTCTCCCCTGCGGACCATGCTGTAGATCCGCTTCAATACCAGACTCCGAGGATGCCGCTGTGCACACTTGGGTTCTCAAGCTCCCGGGAAATCGCCAGGGCCACATCACCGGGAGATATCGTTTTCATCCCGCCCGTGAAAACCTTCGCCATCTTAAAATTACCTCGGGTTGGGCCGTCCTTGATCCACGGACAGCCAATCAAAGCCCAATCGAGAGAACTGGCACTTACCACCGAAAAAGCCCCGTCATGGTCACGTGCCCCATTCCCGATCGGAGTCAGCCTTAATATGGCAGTTGAGATTTTCCCACCCAGGTTTTTTGGCATCTCGGCCGTACCAGTAATGGCCAGATAGCGCGGGATTTTCGCTTCTTCGGCCAGCGGAATGAGCGCTTTGGCTGCATCGGTCACCAAAGTCGATGGTTTGAATGGATCTGCACCGGCAACATTGACTATGGCATCCCATTTCCCGGAGAAGAAAGCAGTCCTCAGGGAAGAAGCGTTATAAAGATCCCCGGTCAGAAGGGTCAGACCTGGATGGCTTACCGACACCTTCTTAGGGTCTCTGATATAGGCAGTGATGCGGTTGCCCGAAGCTAATGCCAATTTTAAGAACTCAGTTCCGACCCGTCCGGTTGCTCCAACAAGGAATATATTCATGGTAATAATATTACCATGAATTAATCAAACTATGAGGTTCTTTTGCGTACCTAAAGATTGGTAGAGGTTTTATTTTTATGGAAGCATTCGGAAACTCATTATGATAATCGCTGGTGGGCGGTCCCAACGGGATACTCCGCGAAAGCCCCCGGCTAAGAGACAGAGCCCGCTAATGCGGGCTGAAAGCCGCTTCAAAGCCAATCGTAACATTAATCAGTAGATCACGCTTGAAGCATTATCTACAACTAGTCGGTTTTTATTCGTGAGGATTAGTGAGGACGTGGACCACGTAGTGGTACTGGCGGATCTATTTTCTAAACATGCACTCCCGCGAAATGCAGCAGCAGTGCCGCCACTGCCAGCACAGGCACCAGCATCAGTGGCAGCGCAAAGAACAAACAGCAGCATGGCCTCCGGTAGAAACCCCACCGCCCCGGCCACCACATTCCCCGCCTCATCCACCCCATCCCCCGGTGCCAATAATGACCATAACCTCGACGCATAACAGCCTCCTTGTTTTCTTATGGTTAATTACGAGGAGGCTGCGGAAAAGGTTGTAACGTGGCAGGGGTTACTACTCAGCTATATTGTCTAACATTTTGGTGATAAAGGAAAATGGGAGGATAGGATCTGATGATTTCGCAAACGACCAGCCTCGTTTTGCACTACTCACCCACCCACAGATTTTCGCGTTTGGGAACTCATGGCTGGATCATGATGCTGGAAATTAATTTATCCAAGGCAGGGATTGCCGGGGAAAAGCTTCCCCCAGTCTCGGCGTTCAGCTGGCTGGTGAGAGCGGCAATATATGCAGAAAAGTTTTGGCTGAACGCACTCATGCTCTCGCCGTTCGGCAGAGTATTCCCGTTTTCCGGCAGGACCGGATTGGAAATCGGCAGACGAGCGCTAACCCAATACTTTCCGTCACTGGTGAGACCCTGGAAAGTGTAGAATATATCCTGGTTGTTAATCGGGTAAGTCATCTGGCCCTGCTGCATGAGGTAGCGGATACCGCTGCCATTCCTAAAAGAAACCACTTTATATTTGAGGCGAATTATCTGAGCGGATTCACCGATTGGCAGGTACGGTAGATCCTGCACACCCGGCGCCTGGCCATTGATCAGCGCTTGCAGATCGGTGATCGTGAAGGATGGAACAGCCTGCTGCAGTTCCTGGACCGAGTAAAGAAGCAGTTGGGGATTATCAGGCCGACCGGAAAGAGTATAACCTTGTAATAGGAGCTGATCAGCATTGCCAAGAGAATTCCCCGGACCCATCCCCTCAGCCACCCCGGTTTTGCAAGATGAGCCAGATGCCAGAGCGGGGGGGATGTAGAGGGTAATTTTATTGCAGGTTGTATTTGGCGCCGGGAAAATACCTGTAGGGGTAGGAATCGGCGTTGCAGAGGCGGAAAGAATCGTTTGTGTGCTCATCGTCTGAACAATAGTGGTTGCGGAGGCGGAAAGTTCCTGTGCACTCACCGTTTGAGCAACAGCAGTAGCCACGGCGTTTCCTAATGGAGGTACAGAAGCCGACAAGTTACAGGCAGATATGCTGATGAACACGATAGCGGTGAAAAAAGCAATGATCTTTTTCCAATTCATACTCTCTCCATTTTTTGTGAGAATCCAAAGCAAGCTGAGAAGTTACCCACCGAGATGTCTGGCAATATGGATGAGTAGGCACGGGCAAGGAGTAATTCACGCTATAAGCGTTACTACCAAAAACTTCAAAAATTCAAGGATCGGGCCGGGTGCCAGATGGCCTGGTCCTTGAATTGAATTTGATCCTTCAGCCGTTATTTATGCTTACAAAGCCCGCTGACGTCATTGATCAGTTGCCATTTGCATACGGGAGCCGTGTCGCAGGATTGCCTGGTGGTATAGCTGCTGCAGTCGATGGATTTGGTGGGGGCAATGGTGAAGGTGAGAGTGGGGGTGGGCGGGGAGATCAGGACGCGCACTCCGGAGAGATCACCCGAAGAAATGCCGGAACTTGCCAGAACCCAGCAGCCCCGATCCGGGTTGAGCATGATGCGAATCCAATCGCCGGCCAGGTCGCGACCGTCGATCGGGTAGCTTTGGCCTTTCACAGCAACGTCAAGAACGTCAAAGACCAGGGCAGGGCCGGTATGGCAATTGGCGTTGAGATTGGGATTGAAGGAAAGTTTGCCAAGGGTGGGAGTGTAAATAAGAGTGGGTGTTAGGGTAGGAGTTTGGTTCAACAGCCCGAGGCCATTTTTTACTAATTTGATGGGGGCGATGACAACGTTCAGCAAGTCCCAGCCACCCGTATTACCAACATTCATCCCAAAAGCAACCTGATAATGATTACCACAGGTCAAACTGAAGGGGATATCCTGGGTAAAGGTCTTTTGCTGGCCGGCCGAAGTGAAGACGGTATTCGTATCGGGCCCCATATCGATGACCTGCTCGTACCAGGTATTGTTCGCTTGTTGATAGTTGATCCAGGCCATCCAGAAAGATTTCAGGGTCAAGGGCTTGTCAACGGTGACTTTTTCGGAAAAGGTGCCAGCCGGGAAGGTGTATGGGATGGCACAGTTTGGAACCAGGAAGGCATTGGGCATCAGGCCCCAATTTTGGCCTTTATAGAACATCTGGGTACTCACATCACCCAGGTTGGCAGGGGGAGTGAAAGTGGGGAAACCCGGGAAAGCTGTCAGGCTGAAAGTATGAATATAAGGAACCCATTTGGGAGTGGGCGTGCCAGTGCCGACATCCAGGAAGGAGCCGGATTGGACCAACTGGGCTATCTGGGACTGGCTGAGGGTGGGAAGGCTTTTGGCCAGGTCAATCTGAGGTTGGGTAAGGGTCGGCAGGCTCTCGACCATGGCAACCTCGGTCTGGCTGAGAGGCGGAAGGTTGGCCAGGGGGGGGAATGTGGCCCGCGCGCCCCCGTTGCCTGAGGGCGGCCGGGTAGCCACGGGTGCGGAGGTGGGGGCTGCCACGGAGGTGGCGACTGGCAAATTACAGGCCGACAAGGCCATTAAAAGAATGAGGCTCAGGACAAAAAATAGGCGTTTCATGGTTTTCTTCTTTCTCCTTTCTAAGCGATACTCAACGAGAAAATGAATATCCATTTTGGAAGTCCGGCCCAATTGGTAAAGGAGGCATCCAGGCACAATTAAAAAAAAGACGGTATCCTGGAATACCGTTTTTTTAAACAGAAAATGGGAGGCGAGCCCAGGCTAAATCAATCTGGAAAAGAATGTGCGAGAAGAAAACTTTACCCATATTTTGATCCCATCCGCTGGTATGGCAGATACCCTGATGTAATCATATCACTAATCATCAGATTAAAGGAATTCGTCCTGTAGTACTAAGATCCTATCCGAAAATTCAAGAGAAGGTCGCATCTTGAGTGTGTGCAGCGGAACCGCACAAAGTCAAGATGCAGTTCTTAAATAATTTTCAGATAGATAGTAAGCCCCAATCTCCCGGGATGAGTTAGAATTGGCAGGAATCCCATCCCACGCAGGAGACTCATAATGGAGAAGTTTCACATCGAAGGCGGAATACCCCTGAAGGGCGAGATGACACCATCCGGTAACAAGAACGCCGCGCTGCCCATCCTGGCAGCCACGCTCATGACGGATGAACCGGTCATCCTGCACAATGTTCCCAATATCCGTGACGTGAACGATATGCGCAAGCTGGTTGCCAGCCTGGGTGTGAATATTAAGGACCTGGGCGGCGGTTCCTGGCGGATTGCCGCACAAAGCGTGCAGCCGGCTGATCTGGACCCGGACCTGTGCCGGCGCATTCGCGCATCCATCCTGCTGGCTGGCCCCATGCTGGCCCGCACCGGAGACTTCCACCTGCCTCCGCCGGGCGGGGATGTCATTGGCCGGCGCCGCCTGGATACACATAACCTGGCACTAAAGGCGCTCGGGGCCGAAGTTAAATATACCCATTCGGCATTTTCCTTCAAGTCCAAACATCTTAAAGGCACGCAAATCCTGCTGGACGAGGCCTCCGTCACCGCCACCGAAAATGTCCTGATGGCTGCAGTCACCGCCAGCGGCACAACCGTTATCCGCAACTCAGCTTCCGAGCCGCACATCCAAGACCTGTGCAATATGCTGAATGCATTGGGGGCCAACATTACTGGCATCGGTTCAAATACGCTTAATATAGAAGGAGTGGAGCGTTTGCACGGGGGCGAGTTCACCATTGGGCCCGATTACCTGGAAGTGGTCAGCTTCATCGGCGCAGCCGTAGTCACTCACGGCGAGCTGTGCATCCGCAATGCCGGCAACCAGTACCTCGACATGATCCGCTACGTCTTCCGCCGCCTGGGCGTTACCTGGGCCGTGGAGGGCGAAGATATCATCGTCTCGGCCAAGCAGCGCTTGAAGATCGAGCCCGATCTGGGCAACGCCATCCCGGAGATCAAATCCAATGTCTGGCCGGGCTTCCCGACCGACTTGGTCAGCATTGCCATCACCGTGGCCACCCAGGCGCGCGGCAGCGTGCTCTTCCACGATTGGATGTATCCGGGCCGCATGTATTTCACCGATAAACTTGTTTCCATGGGCGCGCAAATCGTGTTGTGCGATCCCCATCGGGTCATCGTCACCGGGCCCACCAAGCTGTATGGTGAGAGTGTGGAAAGCCCGGATATCCGCGCCGGCATGGCGCTGCTGCTGGCATCCCTGGCCGTGCCGGGAAAATCCACCATCCGCAATGTCGGCCAGATCGATCGCGGCTACGAGCGGGTGGATGAAAAATTGCGCTCCCTGGGCGCGAATATCGTGCGTCTGACGGAGAAGTAGGGCGGTGTCTTAGACCCCGCCACAAGGAGTGGGGGGCAGAAAGCGAAATTTGGGGTTTTGCCACGCGAAGCGTTGCAAAACCCCAAATTTCGCGTCTTTCGCTCCCTTTCCCGAAGGGATCGAAAAGCTGTCCTTTGCTCACACCCGTTTTTTATACACCCTCATCGCAAAGATATAAGCTACGAGCATAACCCCGACGCACCACGCCAGCGCAACCCAGATACCGTTGCCGACCGGTTGACCTGACAGCAGCGCTCGGATGGCATCCACGATTGAGGTCACCGGCTGGTTTTCGGCAAAGGCGCGCACAGGCCCCGGCATAGAAGCGGTCGGCACAAACGCCGAACTGATAAAAGGCAGGAAGATGATCGGATAGGAAAAGGCGCTGGCACCGTCTATCGATTTTGCGGACAGTCCGGCAATCGCCGCGATCCAGGTCAAGGCCAGCGTAAAAAGCGCCAGGATACCGGCGACGGCCAGCCATGCCAGCGCCCCCGCCGGCGAGCGGAAGCCCATGATCAACGCAACCAGAATGATCACCACAACCGATATGGCGTTGGAAACAAGCGAGGTCAACACATGCCCCCACAGCACGGTGGAACGCGCAATCGGCATGGAATGGAACCGCTCGAATATACCTCCTTGCACATCCAAAAACAGGCGGTAAGCCGTATAGGATATACCGCTTGCAATCGCTATCAGCAGGATGCCGGGCAACAGGTAGTTCACATAGTTATCCGTACCGGTTTTGATTGCGCCACCAAACACATAGACGAACAGTAGCATAAACGCGATCGGCATGATGGTGACCGTGATGATGGTGTCCATGCTGCGGAAAATGTGGCGCATGGAACGTCCAAGCATAACACCCAAGTCGCTAAAAAAGTGTTTATTCATTGTACCTTTAGCTCCTTTTTACCGATGATCTCGAGAAATATCTCCTCCAATGAAGGGCTTTTTTCCACATACTCCACCTTTGCGGGCGGGAACAGCTTTTTCAGTTCCTCAAGGGTGCCACTGGCGATAATCCTACCTTCATGCAGAATGGCAATTCGATCGGCAAGCTGCTCGGCCTCTTCCAAATACTGAGTGGTCAAAAATACCGTCGTGCCGCCTTCCGCAAGTTCCTTAACAATCTTCCAAACCTCGTTGCGCGCCTCGGGATCAAGGCCGTTGGTCGGCTCGTCGAGGAAAATGACCTGCGGTTTTCCTATCAGGCTCATGGCCAGGTCGAGCTTGCGGCGCATACCACCTGAATAAGTCGATACCCTGCGGTTGGCCGCCTCGCTCAAGCCGAAGCGTTTGATCAAATTGTCCGCAACCTGGCGCGGATCCTTGATGTGTCTTAGCCTGGCGATCATGATAAGATTTTCTTGCCCGGTCAAAATCTCATCCACGGCGGCAAATTGCCCGGTCAGGCTGATCGACTGACGTACACTATTGGCCATTAACGCCACGTCGAATCCGTTTACGGTGGCGCTTCCGCCGTCATACTTGAGGAGCGTGGTGAGGATTTTGATAATGGTTGTCTTGCCGGCGCCGTTGGAGCCGAGCAGGGCGAAAATACTGCCCTTTTCCACCTCAAAATCCACGCCCTTCAGGACATGCAGCTGCTGGTAGGACTTTAGCAGACCTTTACTTTCAATGGCTAAGTTTTGCATCATCGTTAATCCTTAGATAACGGTAACCTTGGATAAATCCGCTCCCAACCCTTTGAGTGCGGCATAGGTCAATTTATCCATCCTCGCGCCGTCAAAGTGGATGGTTTTGATGGCAAGGTAGTTTTTATTTGTCAGGGCAAACGCCGGATGGAAGGATACATTTTTAAGCGTAGCACCCTTAAACGAAACTTCGTTCAACGTCGACTTGTCAAACTTGACGCCAATGAACGTCATTCCGTCCAGGGACAGCCCTCGCAGGTCACAGTATTTGAAGTCCACACCGCTAAAGGTACAGTTCTCAAAGACTGTTTTCCCAAGTTCGCTCATGGTCAGCTTTACCTCGACCATTTTTACATCGGTGAATTTTGCCCCGGTCAGCTCTGAGGTGCTGAATTCGGTGCGCACAAGCATGGCTTTATTGAAACTCGCACCTGTCAGATCGGAAGTGTAGAAATTGCAGTCTGTCAGATTTGCGCCGTCAAAGTTGGCCTGGGCCACATCGCTTGCTTTAAACGAGCTCCCGGTCAGGTCTGCACCTGAAAAGTTGGAGCCGGCCAACGCGCTGGCATCAAATTTCCCTTTATGTGCAGTAACGCCCGCGAAGTCGCTTTTTGGCAGGTTGCTCGTACTGAAGTTTGTCAGCACCTGTCGCTCCAGAGAACGCGAGAGGTTGGCCACATCCTGTACCGTTTGCTCAATGTCGCCAATGCTGTCGATGGTCATCTGGAAGGCGGTTTCATCGTCCTTGCCTTCGGCTTTGAGTTCACGGAAGCGCTCCTGTAAATCGGAGAGCAGGTCAGCCTTTAGTTCGGCGACGCTTTTTACTCCATCGTACGGTGCAAACACGCCGTTCAAATAGTTGCTCAATTTCTCATTCATAATTTGGATCTCCTTTACAATAAGTTGCCAAGTACGCGCTTTGCGTACTCCCAGTTGCTTTTGTTGCTGGCGTAAGTGGACAACCCCTTTTTGGTAATCCTGAAATACTTGCGCCGGCCACCCTGCGTTTCATCGCCCCAGTACCACTCGATATCACCGTCTGCCTCAAGCCGCCGGACGCTGGAGTACATCGTGGCTTCCTTTAATTCATACTCGCCGCCCGAGAGCTCGGCAATCAACTTGACAATCTCGTAGCCATAGCGATCGGCTTCGGATAAGAGCCGTAAGATCATCGTATCGGTATGTCCGCGCAACAGATCGGATGTAATTTTATTCTCGCTCATAACATCACCTCAATGTTGGTATTATACGACACACTACTATTACTGTCAATGTACTATTATAGTTATTATACTTTGATTGTAAGACTGCGTTGCCATTCTCCCTGGCCGCCGGTCAATCCGCAGACTGAGAAACGGCTCTCCCTAAAGGAGCTTCTTCCGCAGGTAAGCTCCTTTCACGGGGCGCTGCATCCGGCCAGGTGATTTATCGCCGGGCAATTCAGGCAAAAAGGAATCCATGCCGGGCAAAAGCACCGTCGGGGATTTATTCCCACGCACTCTGGCAGTCAATATACCTTCGCGCCTGGTGGTTGGTTATCCTTGTTTTTCTCGGCAAAAGGGAGGATCAAGAATCTTTGTTAACGAAAGAATAACAATTCCTTTATTGACGATTAATCCATTTACTATGATTTATGGCATAATACAAATATACATGCATCCATTTTCTCCCTTCGGAGGGATGGGTAGAAGCCGAATCCGGGACCAGTGTGTGTCATGCAAACCATTGCCGCAATTGATGTTGGTTCGAATGCGATCCGCCTGTTAATTGGCAAGGTGGATGACGCACTGCACCTGGAAGCTCTCGAAAGCCTGCGCGTGCCCGTCCGGTTGGGCAAGGATACCTTCAAAAATGGCGCCGGCATCATCAGCGAAGCCAGCATGCAGGAAACGGTCAATGCCTTCACAACCTTCCAGAAGGTGATGCACGATTACGGCGTCAGCCAGTTACGGGCGGTATCCACCAGCGCCATGCGCGAGGCCGCCAACCAGGAAATCCTGGTGGAACGCATCCTGCAGGCCACCGGCATCCCGGTGGAAGTCATCAGCGGAGAGGAAGAAGCCCGCTTGATCCACCTGGCGGTTTCCAAAGCGATCGACCTGCAAAAATATGTGGCCTTGCTGGTGGATATCGGCGGCGGCAGCATGGAAACCACCCTTTCAGTCAACGGGAATATCATTTTTGCTGAAAGTTACAAGATCGGGGCCGTGCGCCTGCTAAGCCAGTTGAAAACCCCCGACCGGCCAGATGTTTCCTTCAAAGATTTGGTGCGGGAATTCATCCAGAGCCCGCTCCGGCGGCTGCAAAAAATCCTGCAAGATCAACCGGTCAACCTGCTGATCAGCACCGGCGGGAATGTGGAAACGCTCGGCGAACTGGCCCACAAACTCTTTTTACATAAAACCAACGCCACTCTCAGCCTGAAAGATCTCGAACTGTTGATCGAACGCCTGGAAAATACTTCCTACGAAGACCGCATCCACCAGCTGGGCCTCCGCCCCGACCGCGCGGATGTCATCCTGCCAGCCGCCATTTTGCTGAAAGCAGTCGCCGATGAAACGCACCAGCCTGAGATATCCATCCCGCACGTCAGTTTAAAGGAAGGGGTGTTGTGGGATCTGGCCGAGCAGATTACCCCGGGGACGCGCCTTTCACGGCATGACCAGGTCTGGGTCTCCATCCAAAGGCTGGGCAGCAAATATGGGATGGATGAGGGGCATGCCCGGCATGTTGCAGAACTGGCCAGCAGCATTTTCGACCAGACCCGCATGCTGCACGCCCTGGGGCCCGAACAGCGCCTCATGCTGGAGGCGGCCGCCTACCTGCACGATATCGGCCATTTCATCAGCACGATCGACCATGACAAGCACGGCTATTACATCCTGACCGCCAATCCGATGATCGGGCTGACAGATGAGCAACAATCCATGGTGGCCAGTTTGGTGCGTTACCATCGCCGCCAGCAGCCCAGCCTGGAAGATCCTTCCTTCCGCCTGCTGCAACAGAAAGACCGCCTGGTGGTGATGAAACTGCTTTCCATCCTGCGCATCGCGGATGGGTTGGATACCAACCGGTCCGGCCGGATCAGGGAAATCAGCCTGACGAACGAACGATCCGCCTGGGAAATGGATCTCAAGGGCGAGGGCGACCTGTTGCTCGAAAAATGGACGGCCGACAAACGCAAGAGCCTCTTCTGCGAACTGTTCGGCGTAACCCTGGAAATAAAAGAGTGAGGTACTGATCTCGAAAATGGTTGATTAACTCTTTTTACCACTAAGGGCACGAAGACACACGACAGAAAAACAATTTCTTCTTTCCTTGGTATTCTTTCGTGACCGCCTGTCCCGCGATGCAATTCCGCGGGATGGTGGTGGGATTTTTTCTCAATGATAGATTAAGGAGGCGGTGATATGCCATTAGGAATGCCTGGAAAATTAATTGTCGTGGAGGGCCTGGATGGCTCCGGGAAATCCACCCAAGCCCACCTTTTGCGGCGCTGGTTGGAGATCGGCGGCTACCGGGTCTATTTCACCGAATGGAACTCGTCTCCGCTCGTAAAAAACGTCACCAAACGCGGAAAAAAAGAGCAATTGCTCACCCCCACCACCTTTTCCATCATTCACGCCACCGATTTTGCCGACCGCTTTGAACGACAGATCCTGCCCATGCTGCACGCCGGGTATATCGTGCTGGCTGATCGCTATATCTACACCGCCTTTGCCCGGGATGCCGTGCGGGGAGTTGACCGGGAATGGGTGCGTAACCTCTATCGCTTCGCCATTAAGCCCGACCTGACCTTCTTCTTCAACGTCCCGCTGGAAGTGGCCCTGGGACGCCTCCTGGATGGGCGGCCCAAGCTCAAGTATTACGAAGCCGGCATGGATATGGGCTTCGACGATGATATTTACCAATCCTTCCGCATCTTCCAGGGCCATGTCTACGACGAATATATAAAGATGGTGGATGAATTTGGTTTCACGGTGCTGGATGCCAGCCGCACTCCCGAAGAAGAGCAGAAGGAAATGCGCAACCTGGTTCAGAAGAAAATCGATCTGGCCCGTTATAAATACGAATGGAACGTACCATGACCAAACAATTCTATGGCAAAGGGATCCCCCACCTGGATGCGGACCGCCTGAAAGGCAAACTGATCGTCGTCGAGGGTTCGGATGGCTCCGGCCGCACCACCCAGATCAATATGCTGCGCACCTGGCTGGAAGGCCAGGGCTATGCCACCGTGGAGATCGGCATCAAGCGCTCCCAGCTGGTGGCTACGGAACTGGATATCGCCCGCCAAAGCACCACGCTCTCGCCCATGACGATGACGCTCTATTATGCCTGTGATTTCGCCGACCAGCTGGAACATGTCATCATCCCCTCGCTGCGCGCCAACTTTGTCGTCCTGGCCGACCGTTATATTTACACTCTTGTCGCCCGCGCAATTGCCCGCCGGCTCAACCGGAACTGGATCAACCAGTTATATGGGATTGCCCTGGTGCCGGATGCCGTTTTTTATCTTTCGGTGGAACCGTCCGTCCTGGCCGAACGCACCTTCCGCAAGAACGATACCCTCAACTATTGGGAATCGGGCATGGATGTGCATCGCCAGGTGGATATGTATCGCAGTTTTATTGAATACCAGCGCAAACTGGAACGTATTTTCATGGACCTCCAGCAGGAATACGGGTTTGTGGTCGTGGACGGCAACCGGTCGCCTCAAACCATTTACGAGGAGCTGGTCAGCCGCATCCGCCCGATCATCGAGCAGCCCGGGCAGTCGGATTGATCCGGGCTTTCATTCAAACCTCCATAGGCATTTGCCCCAATGGCAAAAATGACCCCCTCCGAAGCAACTCCCACCCCAACCCCCTCCCGGGCAGCCACGCTCCTGCTCAAAATGCTGGACCTGCGCTGCCAGAGGTACCAGGATTGTTTCAAACTCTGCCTAAAGGATTTTTCCAAGGAGGCGGTGCATGACCTGCGCGTGGCCACCCGCCGCCTGCTAACCCTGATGGAAATCATCGAAACCTTGTTCCTGGGGATGAAAGGGCGCAAATTACGCCGGGAACTGAAACGGCAACTGGATTGCCTGGATGAGTTGATGGATACCCAGGTGCAGATTGCCTTTGTGGAGGAAGAAATGGCAGAAGTGGAAAACATTTCTGCCTTCATAAAATATCTGTGCCGCCGGGAGGCCAGTCTGCTCAAACAGGTGGAACATATCATTCGAGGCATATCAATTGCCAGCCAGATGCGCCGCCTGGCCGATATCCGCCAGGCGGCAGAAGCCAGGCTGCAGGTGCCGGATGTGCGCCTCCGCCTGATCGGCGCAGTCGACCGTTCTTATGAGAATGTGTTGCACCGCTTCGCCAGGATCGATCCCCAGGATACCGAAACCATCCACCGTACCCGCATCGCCTTCAAATCCCTGCGCTATGCCATCGAAATAATTCATCCATTACTGGCCAGGTATCCCGCCGATTTATTGAAAGCGATGAATGAATATCAGGGCTGGATGGGCGATATTCAGGATATTGAAGTATTACAGGGCATGCTCGTAGCGTTTGGGAAAGTCCACCCGAATGCCGATATTTCTTCACCCATGGCGGCTGTGGAAGAAATCCACCGGCAGAAGGTGACCGGATACCTTTCCAAAAAAGATGCCATCCAGATCTTCTGGCGGCCTTCTCCCCAGCAGCCTTACCCGTGGGGTAAAACAAAGAAATTGGAACCTTTACAGAAATTATAAAAGAAACGCACAAAAAAGCACTTTTCCGCGTTTTTCCGGGCTCGTCCGCGCCCAATATAATTACTTAAGCCGCCGTCCGGGGCGGCGAGTACGTCCCTTGGAGCATCGCAATGGAGTTAATTTATTTTCAACCAATTATTTTGTTTTGTGTGCAAAGTTTTATCATGACAATCCCGCAGAAGACCACCGCGGGAGAGGCGTACACAAAGTCGCACATAGAAAAAAAAACCTTCGTGTTCCGCCTGTCCAGCAATTTATTCCCGCAGGATTGTGCCCTTTGTGGTGAAATCTATTCTTTTCCAGCTTGTCTGGGTTAGGGAACCTATGGATCTTTACATTTTACGTCATGCCATCGCCGTTGATTCAGGCAGCCCGGCCTACGAAGATGACAGCCAGCGGCCGCTGACCCCCCGGGGCAGCGCAAAAATGAAACGGATCGCCTCCGGTCTGCGGCATATGCAGGTCGAATTCGATTTCATCCTTTCGAGTCCACTGGTGCGCGCCCGCCAGACCGCAGGGATACTGGCCAAAACCTACGATATTCAGGATAAACTGGTATTAACATCCGCCCTGCTGCCCGAAGCCCCTGGCAGCCAGATCATTAACGAGATCAATGAGAAATATCCTCAGTATAAGAGCGTGGTTTTAATCGGGCACCAGCCCTCCTTGAACGCGCTCATCTCCATGCTCATCTCCGGAGACCCAACTTTAAGCATCAGCTTGAAAAAGGGCGGACTGTGCCGCTTGTGCAGCGATCATTTGCGCTACGACCGCTGCGCCACGCTGGAATGGCTGCTATATCCTTCCCAGATCTACAGCCAGGCTGGCTTGGATTAAAAAAGACTCTTTCTTTTACCCGGCCAGCAGTTTTGCCACGGCCTCGCCAAAGACTTCGCCCTGCACCAATTCATCCACTTTTTTATCGGCGAATTTGCGCTCATCCCGGGTGAACAAGAATCGCAGCATGCCGCAGGCCTTGAGCAAACTGAGCAGCACAAGATCGGCCGGGGTCGCCGGCTCGATTGCCAGAGCAATCCCGCGCAAATGCTGCTTGAGCAGGTATTTCGCTGACGCATGTCCCTGAGGCAGGGCCGGGTAGGGAATAACCCACTCATATTGCTTTTTCTCGATCACGATCACCTTCCGTTCCACAAGGCGCAACGCCACCTGTTTAATGGTCAGCTTGCTCCCGATGGCCTGGATCCAGTGGCTCAATTTATGCGGTTTTTTATCAGAAGTGATCATAGCCAGGATATCGTCGCATAATGCATCGCCGGTTGGCGCACTGCTGGCCAGGGTCAGACGGTCTTCCGCCTTTTGGATTTTATTGGCCATCACCAGTTCGGCCAGGAAAGCCCCGGCCAACCCAAAACGCAGCACCGACTTCATCGAGGCGCTGACCACTCCTTCATTATCGTCGATCGCCAGCGTGAGTAATTCTTCAGGGATGGGCAGGGCGAGCGTTTTTTTCGCATGCGACCGGGCACGCGTGGCTGCTTTGGGCGTGGCTTCGGGTTCTGTTACAGGGTGGACTTCAGGTTCACCTACATGTTCAGGGCTTGTATCCATCGCATTCTCCTTCCTGTAAACCGGAACATCTACTAATTTATTTTACTACAATAGATATCCACAAAGACGGGATTCCCAGTCGGCTTCTCAATGCGGCCTAATGGTAGGTCGGATCGGTAATCCGGCCTTCGCAAAATCGTACAGGAAAAAAACTTTCCTTCATGTTACTTGGTGGCCTTTGTGGTAAAAAAGATTTGAGCTAAAATTAAGCATCTATCCGGCCGGGGAACAACGGGGCAACCCAAAAATTGAAATGGTTTTACCATGAGAAAAACCTATTTCCACCACGGAAATTCTGATTTTCCCTGTATAATGAGGAAAATTGATGAAGCCGTTTTTTTATTATATTGAAGGGCACGGATATGGAATCTTCATCTGCTCAGAAAACAGGCTCAGGCATTTTCTCGAATAAATTGTATAAAAGGTCGGCGATTGTTGCCGGCCTGCTTGTTCTTGTGTATGTGGTGGCCAACCTTTTCGTTATCGGGGGTGATGGTTTTATTATCACCTTAAACAACCTGATTGCCCCATTCCTGGCAATTATTACCACCGTTTTCGCCCTTTTCCTGTTCCTTCAATTACGGACCAATCTCCGCAGCCGCATTCTTTGGGGCGGTTTGTTTGCCGGATGGGCACTCTGGGCCATCGCTGAAACCATCTGGATGGTTTTTGGCTTTCTCGGCAAGGATGTGCCCTACCCTTCCATAGCTGATCTGTTCTGGCTGGTCGGCTATATCCCACTGGGAATTGGGCTGTATTCGCGGCTACGGGAAATGCCCTTGAAGTTAAGCGGCCTCCAGAAACTGGCCCTTTGGGGTAGTTCGCTGGCGACGATATTCATCACATTAGCCTTTGTCATTCTGCCGGTTTTCAAGCAATATGATGCTTCGAACCCGATGGCCAGCATCATCAGTATCATCTATCCCCTGGCCGACCTGGTTTTGTTGGTCAGCGTATTGCGTCTCATGTTTGTTTACCAGACCGGCGACTACGGCCTGGGTTGGGATATGCTGATTACCGGTTTTGTCTTAATGACCATTGCCGACCTGGTTTTTGCTTATGCAACGCCGTTGGGTTTGTATTATCCTGATCAGAAAGCCAATCTTATCAGCACCTTGGGAAATTCGGTTCCTTACAATCTTTCCTACTTGGTGTGGATCTTCGGTATTTTCGCACTGCTGCTCGTGCTGAGGGAACAACATCCCCTCGAAATAGATGCCATCGAATCAAAATTGGTACCCAATGTTCATATTACTGTCTGTACCAAAAATGATGACACGATCGTCGATGTGAGTGAAAATTTTGGTTCCGTTTTCGAGTTTGATAAAGAGAAGGTAAGATCCCTGGCAGAATTGCTCCAGGTCCCGGAAGAAGTTGTGCTACCCATCCTTGCCAGGATCCGCGGCGGTGAGAATATTGAAAAATGTATCGCAGTAAAGAACCGCTCCGGCATTACCCAGGACGTGTTTATCAGCGGAATGGCTACTTTCTCCTCCACAGGGGAATACCTGGGACAAAACCTTTTGCTGCGAACACTGGTAGAGAGTGACTATACCCTGGATGATAGATTGGATGAGCAACAGAAACCAATCGTTCATTATTTATTGAAGAAATGCCATAATGATGAAGAGATCGAGATAAAGAAACTGCTCATCGATTATTATCTGGCCTTTTTCAAGCGCTTGTATAATTTTGTTTACCAAACCGCCGGAGCGCATATGGGGGTACTCTTTCAGGATAACCTGAGACAAATCGCCAAAGAACATCAATGGCAGTTCCAGTTTGATCCCCAACGCCCGCCGAATTACGCGGAGTATTCACTGGGACAGTTGCGGGATGAATTGCCGGTCCTGCTCGAATCGGCCAGGCGCTTTGCCACCCACCTGGCGGATGCACAGTCGGTCGAAGCCGAAATGCAAGCCATATCCGCCCAATTCAGCGAAGCTTTCCAAAAAAACCTGGCTTATTATCAGAAGATCACGAAAACTTAGAAACACCTGCCACCTGCCCGGCAAACTACGCGGGGCAGGTGGCAGGTGTAGTCGTTCGGCTAATATGCGACTGCGCAGTCCTGCAATCTATATAAGGAAGTCGCCACAACAAAGCATTTTTATGAAGTACTGAAAATGGATATCCGGAAAGCCGGGATTTGCGGGGGGCCTAATAATGACACCAATTGATAGTGTCGGTTTGACAATCCGACTTACTCCAATGGACGGGCGATGTTAGAATCTCATGAATTAAACGAAAAGGAATAACAGAGATGGAGAAGAAGGATCTCAAACCAGAGACGTATCGGCGCGACGATGAACCACCGGAGGTGGTATCCAGCCTGGGATGGCGCTACCATCATATGGGCATACCCACCGAAACCAGTCAGGCTGGCGAGAAATACATCCCCCAATATAAGATGTACGTGGCGGGTTTCAGCAGCAGCCCGTATGGCGTCGAATGGATGCGTTTCGAACCGGACTGCCCTTTTCCGCAGATCGTCCAGCGAGTACCACACGTGGCCTTCGAGGTGGATGACCTGGAAGCAGCTCTGCAAGGCCGGGATGTGCTTATCCAGCCCGGCGTGCCGTCGGAAGGAGTACGGGCAGCCATGATCCTGGACAATGGCGCACCGGTTGAATTGATCACGTTTGCAAGGAAAGGCATCTCATGACCATTGATGAAGCGTTCGATGCCTCCGTGGATTACTACGATGATTGGATGAAGCAGGCCCTGCCCAATTATCAAGATATTTTCAACACCGCCCTAGCCCTGCTGCCCTTCAAACCGGATGCCGCTCTGGAAGTACTGGACCTGGGCGCCGGCACCGGGCTGTTTTCGAGCCATGTGCTGGGCAAATATCCGCACGCCAATTTCGTGCTGGTCGACCTGGCCGAAAAGATGCTGGGAGTGGCGCGCCAGCGCTTCGGTGACGAATCCGACCAATTCCAATACGTGCTGGGCGATTACCGCAATCTGGAAGGCGCGGCGGAGTACGATCTGGTCATCTCCAGTTTATCCATCCACCACCTGGAAGATGCAGAGAAACAGGCCCTGTTTGGACATATTTATACCGTTCTGCGCAAGGGCGGCATGTTCATCAACGTTGACCAGATCCGTGGCGAAACGCAGTTTTTACGGGAGCTGTACTGGAACCACTGGCTGGACCAGGTGCGGGCATCCGGGTTTTCGGAAGAACGCATCCAGGAGAGCATTGACCGGCGCACCACCTATGACAAAGAGGCGCTGTTGTCAGAACAGTTGGCCTGGCTGCAAACCAGCGGTTTCCAGAATGTGGATTGCGTCTATAAGAATTTCTTCGTGGGGGTATTTTTTGCAATTAAGGAATGAGAGCAATGGACTGGTATTAAAGCGCAATGTTGAAATTACGAAGATCTGGATCCGCTAATCTTCGCAAATCCCCGCTAATAAAAAACGGATTAGAGAAGATTAGTATAGATTAGCAGATGATAGGTCACCTGCTAATTGGGATTAGGGCGAAGGTGCAAGGGAATATGAAAAATGAATATTCCAGGATAGCAAGGTTTGCCACCGCCATCGCGTTTTTTCTGGCCGGCTGCACCAGTAAGCAGACTCCTGTGCCCGCCTCCGTCCCACCCACCACCCTGCCTTCTGCTACCATCACACTCACCATCCCCCCCACCGCAACTTCGCCGGCGTTGGTTTAAGCCGGGTCCTTCGATGAGGTTCTTGCCATCATCGAAGCCTCCGATCCGAAATACTCCACCTATGCCCCCAATTCGGCTGCCTATGCGCTCACATTCCCGCGCCCCAATTCCTACCTGGCCGCCCAGGCGCTCATCTCGCTTGGGCCGGATTGGACCATGACCACTGCCCCCATCCTGTTTGACGGCCTGGTCGACCTGCGTCCACAGGTGCGCTTGTATGCCATGCTGGCCCTCGGCACGGTCGGGAAGCAGGGCTCCTGTGCGGTAGGAAAAATCGCCCCGTTGTTGTGGGATTCTTACGCCTACATCCGCTCGGCCGCGACCCTGGCGCTCGCCAACATTACCGGCAAAGACCTGCTGCCGGCTGGCCTGGCCTTCACCCCCAGCCATTTTCAGACAATCCGGTGCCGGCGGATACGCCCGTCGGCAACCTCAGCGGCCTGGCCCGCAAGTGGTGGAACGAACAGGGCGAAAATATCAACTGGCATCCCAGCTATGACCTGTGCGATCCGTGAGATTAGCTGTCAGCTAACAGCTATCAGCTTATAGCGATTATTATCTATCCTAAAATTATAGAAGAACCGCATTTTGAGTGTGTGCGGTCGCATAGCGGACGCACACACTCAAAATGCGACCTCCTTCTAAATTTTCTGATAGACCCTTAGTCATCCTGTTTTAGGCCGCCCTGGCAGGCGAAGTTCCTAGAGGGAAGATTTATCTCCCCGGCGGATATGGCATTGAGTCACCAAATGCTTTCAGGTTCTTAATCAGAGCATCGAGGCGGTGAAATGTCATTTATATCCAGATGACACTACCCCGATTTGTCAGGATAAAAATCAATTGAGGCGGACGCATTTTGAGGTAAGATTATAAAAGGTTGATTGTTGTTTGCAACAAAGAGATTCTAATTGACAACAACGCCCGGACAGAGTTTGACCCATGATGCTCATTTTTTTCTTTAATGGACTGGCTTTTGGGGGGCTGGGTCTAGCCGCTTATCTACAGTACCGCCAGGGCAGCGACCTGCCGCTTAACAAGCATCTCGGTTGGCTGGCAGCCTTTGGACTGGTCTGTGGCATCACCAGCTGGCTGGATATGTTTATCGCCAGTGGAGGTACTGCCGCCTACCTGCACGTACTTGGAATAGTAAAAATGATCACCCAGCCTCTCACAGGCATATTGCTGCTCAAGTTTGGCTGGGATATCCTGAGAGACATCTCCCTGCCATCCTGGGCGACCTTTATCCCCGGAGTGCTGATCGTTCCAATTGCATTGGTGATTACCTACGCAGCCACCACCTTCATCACTCCTTCGCCGATTGAAATCCCGATCGATATCTGGTCTCGTTACCTGCTTTACCTGCCGGGCAGCATTTTGGCCGGCATCGGCTTCCTGCGCCTGGGCAATGCGCAACGCAAGCGCGGCTTCTCTGACGTAGCCAACCTATTATTCGGAGCCGGGGTGGCCTTCCTGTTCGAAGCCTTCATCGTTGGACTGGTGGTGCCGGCGGCCCCCTATGGGCCGGCCTCCTATTACAACTATGATCGCGTGCTCTCCAATGCCTTCACGGGCGTGGCCGGCGAGAATATGTTTTCCGGGTTCACCGCCTGGTTGGATTATGCCCATGTGTTGGTTGTGACCGGATTACCCATCGAATTTTGGCGCATGTTGTCAGCCTTTGCAGTGACATTCTTTGTGGTGCGCGGTCTGGGTGTTTTTGATGCGATCCGTAAGCGACAACTGCGCGAATTGCAGGAGCAACGTGACCGGGCCCAGGCAGAAGCCTTTGATACACAGATCGTTGCCAGGCAGACCGCCGAAAGGTGGACCAATGTTTTGATGATCATTAACCGGCAGATCATGGAAATGGAAGATGTGGATAAGATCCTGCTCTACATCGCAAATAATGCCCGGGAACTCCTGCCTGCTAATTTCATTGGGCTGGCGCTGATCGCAGATAACACCAATAGCCTGGAGTTGAAGTGTTATTCAGCCGAAGCTGCCACTGAAATCGTCGATTCGCAGGTTCGCATTCATACCCCTCTCCTCCTGGAAACATTACAGACCGCGCGCTCTTATTGTTCATCCGGCCACGAAGCTTTCGAACAGACCGAGCATATCACTTGTGATCTGGGCAGGCAACCCAATAGCTTTGGGATTGTCCGCCTGGAATTGGACAATCGTCCGATCGGCCTCCTGTGGGCCACCCGCTCGGATCAGCGCCGATATACCGAAACAGATCTAATCTGGTTGGAATGCCTGGCCGACCAGGTGGTGATTGCCATCCAGCATGGCTTGATGACAGCCCAGTTACAGTCTCTTTCGATCACCGAGGAACGCGCCCGCATCGCTCGTGATATGCACGACGGCCTGGCGCAGGTGCTTGGTTATTTAAACCTGGAAGTGCAAACGCTGGGCGCGCTGCATAAGCAGGGAAAAAATGAAGCCCTTTCGTCAGAGTTGGAAAAAATGCGGGCAGCCATCCTGGTAGCCAATGCAGATGTACGCGAGAATATATTAAGCCTGAGAACCACCCTGGCCAATGGAAAAGGCCTGGTTTCTGCCATTGGAGAGTACCTGGATGAATTCAGTATCCAAACCAGGATCGAAACCTGCTTTGCGAACAATTTGCATGGCGAGCTTAACCTCTCTTCCGTCGCGGAAGTCCAACTGGTCTGTATTCTTCAGGAGTCGCTCGCAAATGTCCGCAAGCATGCCCACGCGCGTAAAGTGGATGTGTCCATGTCGCGCATAAAGGAAAACGGCAAAGACTGGATCAGCCTGCAGGTAATTGATGATGGGATCGGTCTGAGCGGCCAGCGTTCAAAGCACAGCTTCGGGCTGAATACCATGCAGGAACGCGCCAACAGCGTTGGTGGAGCATTGGAATTGCAGTCCCCTCCCGGAAAAGGGACAGTGGTTGCCTGCCGCCTGCCCTGCCTGGAAACAGAGCGATTGAAGGAAAGTCAGATCATTTCCACCCAAAAAGAAAAAAGTTTTATGCCTGAGTCGGGGTCCCTCGAATGAATGTTCGCGAATGGGCTTTACCGGTTTATACCATTTTGATCCAGATGGCGCTTGGCATGCTGCTGGTATTATGGAGCCTGCGCCTCTTTGGAAGTAGAAAATTTGGGAAAGCGGCCATCGATCGGGTTGTGAGAGATTCCCTGCTGATCATTAATACGACCACCATTTTTGGGATGATCGGTGCGCACTTTCACCTCAGCCGGCCTTATCTTTCTTTCCTGGCGATCAGTAACTTCCGCACATCCTGGCTGAGCCGGGAAATTGTATTTACGTTGTTATTCTTTCTTGTCAGCGCCGCGCTCTTGTTCATCCAATGGTACCGCAAAGGCCATTGGGGGCTCAAAACGGCTCTGGGCTGGCTGGCGATCATATTCGGGTTTATGGCCGTCTATTGCATGGGCCAGATTTATCTTTTGCCAACCCAACCGGCATGGAATACACCCTTAACCATCATTTCCTTCTATGGCACGGTCTTGCTGCTGGGGGTGATGGCCCTCGCAACCATCCTGATCATGGATCTGCGCTTCATGGAGATCCGCCAAAAGGGTGTTTTGAACGAATGGGCGATAATTGTAAATGAGACGGTAAAACGACTGGCCGTGGCGGCCGGTGCAATTTTGATCCCGGTTGTCATGATCAACTTGTTTTATATCCATTCTCTTCGTACGGGCAACACATTGATGCAGACCAGCTACGATCTGCTGGTGCAACTTTACGAACCGCTCCTGATCATCCGCTTCTTGCTCCTGCTGGCCGGGGTGGGCTGGCTGGTTATTCCGGTTGCCATGCTGAAGCGTACCGGAAAATCCGTTCAGGAGATTTTCACTCCGGTATATCTGGCTTGCCTGCTGGTCATTGTCGGCGAGATCCTGGGTCGCTTCCTTTTTTACGCCGCCCACATCCGTACCGGATTGTAAAGGCGCTATGATCCAAATAATTGTAGAAAAACCGCATTTTGAACTTGTGTGGTCTCGAAGCATACCCGAAGGATGCGAAGCCGCACAGTATCAAAATGCGATTTTTCTCTTAATTTTCGGACAGGCTTTAATTTAAGGTGAAAGCATGGCTATTCGAGTATTAATTGCTGACGACCACAAACTATTCCGGCAAGGCTTGATCGGTTTAATGAAAACCCGTGAAGAACTGGTCGAAGTCATTGGAGAAGCAGAAACGGGCATAGAGGCCATCCAACTGGCGGAAGAATTACATCCGGATATCATCCTGATGGATATTTACATGCCTCAGATGGATGGCCTGGAGGCGGCCAAAGAGATCCGCATCCGTTTCCCTGAGATCGCCATCGTCATGCTGACTTCCTCGGAACGGGACGGTCATCTCTATGAAGCCGTGAAAATTGGCGTGGCTGGATATTTGTTGAAAGACCTGGATGCAACGGATCTTTTTGACCTGCTCAGCGGGGTGGCCAGGGGCGAACCCGCCATGACGCGCGCCATGGCCGGCAAGTTCCTGAAATCGGTGGCAAATCGGATGGCAGATGAAGACAAAGGCGAGCAGGCCCTTTCCGAACGGGAATTATTGGTGCTTCGCCTGGTTGCTAGCGGCGCTGGAAACCAGGAGATTGCGGAAAAATTGTCCATTTCTGTCAATACCGTGAAAACCCATCTGAAAAACATCCTGGAAAAACTTCAATTGGAAAATCGCACTCAAGCTGCCACCTACGCCCTTACCCATGGTCTGGTCTCCCCTCGGGATACTTAAGCATTAATCGTTACTTTTCAGCACCTGCGTGAATTGGCTCACTTTTAATTTCAAAAGCGTTCCCTCACCATCTCCCTCTCACTAAGGGAGATGGGATTCCTTTCCCCCTTCTGAGGAAGGGCTGCGGAAAGTACCCGAATAGGTAAGGAGCCGCACCACCAGGGGCTCTGTAATATCTTTCCTTCGTATCCCTTTGCCCGCACTGTGTCTGCCTGTCCCGCGGCGCTCTTCCACGGGGCACCTGTACCTGCGGTACTGGCATAGCCAGGTGCACGTGTGACCGTCGTGGTAAAAATCTTTATTGGAACATTGTCAGGTTAGAAAAGAAACCGCATCTCAAAATCACCCTTATGGGTGATTCGATAGTGCTCCGCCGGGGGATGAAGTTCCACGGCAAACATTGTATCCTTATGCTATGAAAAGGCTCGAAACAGCGTAGCTGCCGTTAATTTTATTTCTTGGAGGTTTTCTGTCGAAATCATGCTTTACCCATTTAGCCCCACTTTAGGATCAACAGGCACTGCTCCTTTGGAGCATATCTTATTCTCTTATAGTGATATGGAGGAAAGGAATGACTGAGAAAAATTTCCTCACGAAAGTCATTACCGAAAACGCCCTTAGCCGCCGCAGCTTCCTTAAATGGAGCGCCGCGCTGGGCGGTACCGCCGCGTTGGCCGGAAATTTGGCCTACGGCCTTAAAGCGGTCGAGCAGGTCGCTGCCGCCAGTCCGGCCACTCCACCGCAAGTCGAGACGGTCGGTTGCTACCACAACTGCGGTGGGCGCTGCATTCTCGGGGCAGTCGTACAGGATGGAACGATTACCCGTCTGGTGCCAGACCCCACCCCAAGCACCGCCGAAGACGTTCTCTACAACCCGCGTGCCATCCCCTGCCAGCGCGGACGCTCGCAGATTCATCGCGTCTATGCGGCAGAACGCCTCAAATACCCCATGAAACGGGTCGGCAAACGTGGTTCAGGTCAGTTCGAACGCATTACCTGGACCGAAGCGCTCGACACCATTGCCGCTCAATTGAAGCGGATTAAGGGTTCATACGGCAATGCTGCCATTTACATGCACTATGCCTCCGGCGTGGGCTGGACCGGCCCGCAAGGCCGCAACCCGCTTGCACGTACCATGGTCTTGTTCGGCGGGTACCAGGGCTATTACAATTCCTACAGTACCGCCTGCTATGGCTCGGTCTTGCCTTATATTACTGCCGCCGCCGGCAACACCACCGATGATGTGCTCAACTCCAAACTGGTTGTTTTGTTCGGCGATAACTCGGTCGTCACCCGCGCCGGTGGCGATAATGCCGGTTATTACTACATCAAAGCCAAGCAGATGGGTGCCAAATTCATTGTGATCGATCCGATCTACACCGATACCGCTCTGGCTACGGATGCCCAATGGATCCCCATCAACGGCGGCACCGATGTGGCCTTGATCGCTGCATTGGCGCATGTCATGGTTACAGAAAACCTGTATGACAAGGATTTCATGTCCACCCATGCAGTCGGCTTTGACGAGGACACCCTGCCAAAAGGCGCTGCTCCCAACACTTCCTTTATGGCCTACATTATGGGTAAAAGCGACGATGGCATCGAAAAGACGCCGGCGTGGGCTTCCCAGATTACCGGTATTCCGGTGAACACCATTGTTCAACTGGCCCGCGATATGGCATTAACCAAACCCTGCGCCATGTTCCAGGGTTGGGGCTGGCAGCGCCGTGCCCAGGGCGAACAACCAGTCCGTGCCCTGCCCATCCTGGCTGCCATGACCGGCAACTTTGGTCTCAGCGGTGGCGGCCCCGGCCTGCGCCCCACCGGCGCGACCTTCAAAATCACTGCCGCTCCTCCGGTTCCCGCCAACCCCATCAAGACCACCTTCCCTGTCTTCAAATGGCCCGATTATGTCACGCGCGGTACCGAAATGACCAGCGGTCCCCTCGACCGTGTCCATGGCGGCGATAAATTAGCCTCCAACATGAAATTCATGTGGAACTTTGGCGGCAATACCATCATCAACCAGCATGCTGATGTCAATGGTACTGCCAAGATGCTCCAAGATGAAACGAAATTGGAATTCATCGTGACCGTCGACGTTCAGATGACGCCCAGTTGCAGGTATTCGGATATCCTTCTTCCGGACACTACCGGGTTCGAGGCGGAAGCCATCATCACTGGCGAAGGCCATGGCGAGAAGGGCAATCATGCCTGGGTACTCCTCAACCATCAGGTGATCCAACCGATGTATGAAGCCCAACCATCCCTGTGGGTAGCCGAGCAACTGGCCAACCGCCTGGGATTAGGCGATGCTTTCCGTGCCGGTCATACCACCGCCGAGGACTGGGAGAATGACATCGTTGCTTCCGCCCAAAAGAACTATCCAGATTTCCCCAGCCTGGCTGATTTCAGAAAAACGGGCATTTACAAAACCAGCAGCAAGACACCGGTGATCGCCTTCGCAGCTTTCAGCAAGGATCCTGTGGCCAATCCGTTGAAGACTCCCACCGGACTGATCGAGATCTACTCGCCCTACCTGGCCAGCCAGAACGATCCAAACCTTATCCCCGCCATCCCCAAATACATCCCGGAATGGGAAGGCGTGAGCGACCCCCTGCGCTCGAAATATCCATTGCTCATGTCAACTACCCACTGGGTTGGGCGTTCGCACTCAACATTCGACAATGTGGATTACCTGCGAGAAGCGCATCCCCAATGCATTTGGATCAACCCTGTTGACGCAGGACCACGTGGCATCAAGCATGGTGACATGGTCAAGGTTTTCAACGATCGCGGCGAAGTTCATTTGCCAGCTTTTGTGACCAACCGCATTAAACCCGGCTCAACCAACATGCCGCAAGGCGGTTGGTATACTCCTGACGCCAATGGAGTGGATACGCGCGGTTGTGGCAACGTCCTGACCAAGTATGAACCGACGCCATTTGCCAAGGGGAATCCTCAACATACCAACCTGGTTCAGGTTGAGAAGAGTTAAGGAGGTAAACCATGGCTAAACAATTAGCTTTCTTCGTCGATATCGAAAATTGCACGGGTTGTAAAACCTGCCAGATCGCCTGCAAGGATAAGAACAACCTGCCGACAGGCATCCGCTGGCGCCGCGTCTTCCAATATGAAGGTGGCGAATGGATCACCGAGAATGGGCAAACGGTTGCAAGTGATGTCTATGCCTACCCGGTCTCCGCGGCCTGCATGCACTGCCAATCCCCCATCTGCCTGGAAGTTTGCCCGGCAGCCGCCATCTCCAAGCGGGATGACGGGATCGTCCTGATCGATGCCAACAAATGCATCGGCTGTCGCTACTGCTCATGGGCCTGTCCTTACGGCGCCCCGCAGTTCAATACCTCACTGGGCGTCATGACCAAGTGCAATATGTGCTACGACCTGGTGGATCAGGGTCAGAAACCCGCCTGCGTGCAGGCCTGCCCCTATCGTGCCCTGGACTTCGGTCCCCTGGATGAATTACAGCAAGCGCATGGAACCTTCAACGCACCTGCGCCGCTGCCTGATCCATCCATCACCAAACCGTCGATCGTCTACAATCCGAACAACGTCACCAAGCTGACCGGTGACAAAAGCGGCTCGGTCAAGAATCTCGAGGAGGTGTGAGATGGATGTACGTGATTGGGCGTTGATTACCTTCACGATTCTGGTACAAATGTCTGTCGGCGCCATCTGGGTGCTGGGGATCGCACATTATTATGCTACACGCAAATACGGTGCGGAAGAAGCCGATCTCCTGAGCGACCGGGCCATGTTTGCACTGGTGCCGGTCATTGTCCTGGCCTTTATCGCCTCGCTCTTACACCTGGGCAACCCGTTCCGTGCCTACCGTGCGGTTGCTCATCTGGGAACATCCTGGCTTAGTGCCGAGATCTTCTTTGGGGTCATCTTCGCCGTACTGGCCTTTGCCTTTGCCTTCCTGCAATGGCGCAAGCTCGGCCCCATGCTTCTGCGCACCATCGTGGCCTGGCTGGCCGCACTGGAAGGACTGGTGCTGGTCTTTGTTATGTCCAGAGTCTACATGCTGCCGACCGAGCCCTCCTGGAATTCCTGGTCCACCCCGGTCTCCTTCTTTGCAACCACCTTCCTGTTGGGTGCAATGGCCATGGGTGCCGCATTCGTGGCCAATTACGCATATTTGCAGCGGAAACAGCCCGGCTGTGCAGATGAACAATGCACCCTCATGCGCGCCATGCTGCGCGGCATCGCCGTGGCAGCCGTCCTGCTCGTCGGGGTCGAACTGGTTGTCCTGCCCCTCTCCATGGCCACCACTGCCGTTGGCAGCACGGCCGGATTGGCCAGTGTCCAATTGATGATCGGAGCCTACGGCTGGGCGCTGGTGCTACGGGTTGTCCTGGCCTTCGTTGGCGCCGGCGTGCTGGCGGTCTTCCTGTATCAGAACGCCATGAGCGTCGGTCGCGAAAAGATGCTCGGTACTCTGGCCTATGTCGCCTTTGTAATGGTCCTGATCGCCGAGGTCCTCGGCCGCCTGCTCTTCTATGCCAGCCACATCCGCATAGGAGTTTAGCAGTTCATGAACATTAAGATAATTGTGTAAAGACAAGGTGGGGAGGTCCTGGATCTCCCCACCTTGTGTTGGTAAATTGACCGTAACTGTCCAGGCATCTGATAAAACTGACTGATCTTGCATTCCAAAGGTGTTCCCGCACCTTAACCCTCTCCTTTTCGGAGAGGAGACTCTTCTCCTCCTTCCGGGGAAGGGCAGGGAAAAGTACCCGAATGGGTATGAGGGGTGGTGCGCCAACAGGGGCTGAGTAGTAACGTTCCATCCAATAATTGAATAAGGAGGCCTTAAATTGAGGGTGGCTGCACCCTCAAAATGCAGTTTTTTTTTATTTTTGGGAGGATTTAACAGCTCCGAATCACCCATATGGGTGATTCTGGAGCGCCCGGGGGGGTGATGAAGTTCTACGGCTGATATCGTATCCTTATGCTATGTGAAATTTTATGGACGGCGAGGCTGCCGTTAATTATGTTTCCAGGAGGTTCTTTGTCGAAATCATGCTTTACCCATTTAGCCTCACGTTAACATCAAAAGGCACTGCTCCTTTGGAGCATATCTTATTCTCTTATAGTGATATGGAGGAAAGGAATGACTGAGAAAAATTTTCTCACGAAAGTCATTACCGAAAATGCCCTTAGCCGCCGCAGCTTCCTTAAATGGAGCGCCGCGCTGGGCGGTACCGCCGCGTTGGCCGGAAATTTGGCCTACGGCCTCAAGGCGGTCGAGCAGGTTGCTGCAGCCAGTCCGGCCAGTCCGGAACAGATCCTGACGGTAGGTTGCTATCACAACTGCGGTGGGCGCTGCATCCTTGGGGCAGTCGTAAAGGATGGCACCGTCACCCGCCTGGTGCCAGACCCCACCCCGGCCAGTCAGGAAAACCTGGACTACAATCCGCGCGCCATCCCCTGCTTGCGCGGACGCTCTCAGATCCGCCGGGTATATGCCCCCGAACGTCTAAAATACCCAATGAAAAGAATTGGCAAGCGCGGATCGGGCGAATTTCAGCGCATCACCTGGGATGAAGCTCTCACCACGGTTGCCGACCAAATGACACGCATCAAGAGTAAATACGGCAATGACGCGTTCTATTATCAATATGCTTCAGGATCCAACTGGTCTGGCCCAGACTCTACCAACGCAGTCACCAATTTAATGGCTCTCTTTGGTGGCTATGTCAATATGTATGGTAGCTACAGTGAAGCTGCTTACGGCCAGTCGATCGGATACATCACCGGCGGTTATAGCGGCAACTCAGCCGATGATATCCCCAATGCCAAGCTGGTGGTCATGATCGGCGACAACTCGGTAGTGACCCATGCAGGCGGGGATAACGCCGGGTACTGGTTAATGAAGGCTGCCAACCAGGGTACCAAAGTCATCATCATTGATCCAATCATGACGGACACGGTTGTTGCAACGCAAGCCGAATGGGTTCCGATCCGGGGTGGTACCGATGTGGCTTTGCTCTCTGCCATGGCCAATGTGATGGTCAAAGAAAACCTGTACGATAAGGAATTCATGGCCACGCATGCAGTCGGATTTGACGAAGACACTTTACCAGCCGGAGTCGCTCCCAACAGTTCCTGGATGGCCTATATTATGGGCAAAGGTCCGGATGGGATTGAGAAGACTCCCGAGTGGGCTGCCCCTATTACGGGCATCCCTGCCCTAACCATCGTCAAATTGGCTCGCGAGATTGCCCTCACCAAACCCTGTGCGATTTACCAGAACTGGGGTGTGCAACGCCGGGCCTATGGAGAGCAGATCGTCCGAACTATACCGATCATCGCTGCCATGACCGGCAACTTTGGCATCAGCGGTGGAAACTCGGGCAATGTCATGAACGGGGCCTATTTCCCCATGGGTGGGATTCCCGCTGTTGATAACCCGATCACGGCTTCCATCCCTTGTTTCATGTGGCCCGACTTTATCACGCGTGGCGCAGAAATGACCAGTGGTCCAAAGGATCGCATCAAAGGCGCAGATAAGCTGAAATCCAACATGAAGTTCATGTGGAATTATGCTGGGAACATGATCATCAACCAGCATGCCAATATCAACCTCACCTCCAAGATCCTTGAGGATGAGACGATGTTGGAGTTTATCGTCACCTGTGACGTAGCCATGACGCCCAGTTGCAAGTTCTCTGACATCCTGTTGCCCGAGACGGCCGGGTTTGAGGCAGAAGAGATCATCACTGGGGAAGGTCATGGAATGAAAGGCAACCATGCCTGGGCGCTCTTCAATCACCAGGTGATCCAACCCATGTATGAAAGCAAGGGCATCATGTGGATCTGCGGCCAGTTGGCGGATCGTCTTGGCCTCGGCGATAAGTTCCGTAATGGCCACTTGACCTCGGATGACTGGATGAAAGATATGGTTGCAGTTGCCCAGAAAGCCATCCCGGCGTTCCCATCCCTGGATGATTTCAAGAAAACCGGCATCTACAAGATCAGCAATCCTAATCCGATGATTGCCTTTGCAGATTTCCGTGCTGATCCTGTTAAGAATCCCCTCCAGACAGAATCGGGCAAGCTCCAGGTCTACTCCCCATTCCTGGCCAGCCAGAATGATCCAAAAGAGATCCCCGCGATCCCCATGTATATCCCGGAGTGGGAGGGTCCCAGCGATCCGCTGACTTCCAAGTACCCGCTACAGATGTCCACCACACACTTTGTGGCACGCTCGCATTCCACATTTGAGAACGTGGATTACCTGCGCGAGGCGCATCCACAATGCATTTGGATCAACACAACCGATGCCCAGCAGCGCGGCATCAAGAACGGTGACCTGGTCAAGGTCGTTAACGACCGCGGTGAAGTCCATTTGCCTGCTTATGTGACCAACCGGATTCGCCCAGGTCAAACCAATATGCCGCAGGGCGCATGGTTTACCCTCGATGCAAAAGGTGTGGATGTTCGTGGTTGCGGGAATATGCTGACCAATTACCATCCAACGCCGTTCGCAAAAGGCTGTGCTATGCACACCAACTTGGTTCAGGTCGAGAAGCTATAGGAGATGAACCATGTCTGAACAACTTGCTTTCTTCGTCGATATCACTAAGTGCACGGGCTGCAAAGACTGCCAGATCGCCTGCAAAGACAAGAACCAACTGCCTGAAGGCATTAAATGGCGTCGCGTCTTCCAATATGAAGGTGGCGAATGGGTCCCCGAGAATGGGGAATTAATCCCCAGTAATTTATATGCCTACTCTGTTTCAGCAGCCTGCATGCACTGCCAATCCCCCATCTGCCTGGAAGTTTGCCCGGCAGCCGCCATCTCCAAGCGGGATGACGGGATCGTCCTGATCGATGCCAACAAATGCATCGGCTGTCGCTACTGCTCATGGGCCTGTCCTTACGGCGCCCCGCAGTTCAATACCTCACTGGGTGTCATGACCAAGTGCAATATGTGCTACGACCTGGTGGATCAGGGTCAGAAACCCGCCTGCGTGCAGGCCTGCCCCTATCGTGCCCTGGACTTCGGTCCCCTGGATGAATTACAGCAAGCGCATGGAACCTTCAACGCACCTGCGCCGCTGCCTGATCCATCCATCACCAAACCGTCGATCGTCTACAATCCGAACAACGTCACCAAGCTGACCGGTGACAAAAGCGGCTCGGTCAAGAATCTCGAGGAGGTGTGAGATGGATGTACGTGATTGGGCGTTGATTACCTTCACGATTCTGGTTCAAATGTCTGTCGGCGCCATCTGGGTGCTGGGGATCGCACATTATTATGCTACACGCAAATACGGTGCGGAAGAAGCCGATCTCCTGAGCGACCGGGCCATGTACGCGCTGGTGCCGGTCATTGTCCTGGCCTTTATCGCCTCGCTCTTACACCTGGGCAACCCGTTCCGTGCCTACCGTGCGGTTGCTCATCTGGGAACATCCTGGCTTAGTGCCGAGATCTTCTTTGGGGTCATCTTCGCCGTACTGGCCTTTGCCTTTGCCTTCCTGCAATGGCGCAAGCTCGGCCCCATGCTTCTGCGCACCATCGTGGCCTGGCTGGCCGCACTGGAAGGACTGGTGCTGGTCTTTGTTATGTCCAGAGTCTACATGCTGCCGACCGAGCCCTCCTGGAATTCCTGGTCCACCCCGGTCTCCTTCTTTGCAACCACCTTCCTGTTGGGTGCAATGGCCATGGGTGCCGCATTCGTGGCCAATTACGCATATTTGCAGCGGAAACAGCCCGGCTGTGCAGATGAACAATGCACCCTCATGCGCGCCATGCTGCGCGGCATCGCCGTGGCAGCGGTGCTGCTCGTCGGAGTCGAACTGGTTGTCCTGCCCCTCTCCATGGCCACCACTGCCGTTGGCAGCACGGCCGGATTGGCCAGTGTCCAATTGATGATCGGAGCCTACGGCTGGGCGCTGGTGCTACGGGTTGTCCTGGCCTTCGTTGGCGCCGGCGTGCTGGCGGTCTTCCTGTATCAGAACGCCATGAGCGTCGGTCGCGAAAAGATGCTCGGTACTCTGGCCTATGTCGCCTTTGTAATGGTCCTGATCGCCGAGGTCCTCGGCCGCCTGCTCTTCTATGCCAGCCACATCCGCATAGGAGTTTAGCAGTTCATGAACAGTAAGATTATTGTGTGAAGACAAGGTGGGGAGGTCCTGAATCTCCCCACCTTGTGTTTTGTTGTGTTGCCTTATAGCCCCCTGAGGAACGGGTGCCGTCCACTCATCCGTTTCACCGTCAGGTATCCTTTTTTGTCTACCTAAGGCAAGCCCATCCAGGTGTCAAGACCCACCAATCCGTTCCGCCTTCAGGTGTCCATTAGTCAGTGATACCGAAGGCAGTCCGTTGACAGCCTTGCCAGCCTTTCAACGCCTCCTTCAGCGAAAGGTATTGCCCAAGGCCAAATAGGTAGAGTTTTTATAAGGTTACACTTATTACATCTGCATTCCGGTTGCAACACTTCTTGCATTGAATCCAATTGTAAATTCTATGCGATAATTGTAGATAAATAAAAATTGAATCACAACTGAATGGTCAAGAAAAAATACAATTACGAATCACAAACTGAAAACGTACTTCTACAAGAATAGAACCTCAGTCCGCTAGGTTCGAGGTTCAAAAATCCTCGGCGTTGAGCTTTTTAAGGTAATTTGAAGCGCAATTTTCAGGTGCGGTCTTATTTTTTGCGCTTGCGCCGCTCAAGGAACTGTTCAAATAATTAAGCCTTTTGATAAAATGATAGTCATTTTTTCTGATCCAAAAGGAGATCCATAATGAGAACCTTCATCAACCTTCTTCTGCCCATCACTCCAGCGCTGGTGATATTTGGCCCACTGATAATCGTCATCGCATCTGATCCTTCCAATCACATCTGGGCCCTTGTGGGAGCCTTCATGACCGGAGTTGGCATACTAATCCTGTTTATGAAGATCATGGATCAATCACGGCAAATTGAAGAAATCTCCCGCCTACTAAAAGGCAACGATCAGAAGATGCCTCGTAGTTGATAGATCTCTTGTCACAAATCCTCGCTGAAAATGTATTTCAAAACGACTTGAGCCCCAAACCACTGGGTTCACAACCGCTTTCCAATTCGAGGCTATAGTGTAGCCGAACTTGAGTAGAGCCTGAGTACGTTTGGTTTTAGGTTCAATTCCATTCAGGAATATCAGGCTAAGGACGGAGGAGGCGGCTATAACCCAACATTCCCCCTTCCCGCGTCGGAATTGCCACCGCCCATTCAGTGACGTTCATCACCTAATTAATGGACGTTCTTGCCCTGCTTGCAATAGGCTTTCTGGCGGTAAAATGGGTCATATAAGTCATAAATAAATAAGAAAAGGAATGAAAAAAACCTTGACTTACCCCTCTCCCATCGACCGGCAGGAAACTTTAACCGGGGAAATGCTCCTCTTAAACATGCTCGGTCGGATTTTTTACACATATCCGACCAACGACGAGCGCACCTGGTTGCAGTCATTGATCGACCAGGATATATTTTCCGAAGCACCCTTTGCAGCCGAACAAGAGCAGACCAAAACCGGTCTCAAGCTCTTCCAAAATTGGGCCGCGCAAGGCCTTTCGGACGAAAGCTTTAAGAGCTTGCAAGCCGACTACACCCGCCTGTTCATTGGGCTCGGGGATGGCTTTGCCGCCCCCTGGGAATCAGTCTATTTCAGCGAAGAAAGATTGGTTTTCCAGCAACAAACCCTTGAAGTGCGCAACTGGTATCGTCGCTTTGGGTTGGAAGCCGAAAAGATCAATAATGAACCGGATGATCACTTCGGCCTGGAACTGTTGTTCTTGTCCCACCTGGCGGCCTTGGGTATCCAGGCGCTCAATGATCAGGATCAGGCCCGCTTCGAAGAATGTTGGGTTGCTCAACAGGAGTTTACACAACAGCACCTGGGCCGTTGGGCACTACCCTGGTGCAACCTGGTTGAAACGAACGCCCGCACCGAATTTTATAAAGGGCTGGTAACCCTCACCCGTGGGGCTTTATCTGAACTTTCGGAATTGTTGGATATCCAGTTGACCAGGGATTTCACCCATTGAGTCTTTTTTCGATCGCCGAACGATTTACGGGCCCTGACCATTCTGTTTTGGAGTTGAATACCGGGCGCTGCCTGCACAGTCAGGATCGCTTCTCCGGCTGCCAGGCCTGCTTTGCGATTTGCCCCGTCAACGCCATCACCCCCGGTAAGCCGCCCAGTCTGAACCCCGAAAAATGTGCCAAGTGTCTAGCCTGCCTGATGGTTTGCCCGGTTGGGGCCTATAGCGCCGACGATGAAGTCTCCACCCTGCTGACCACGGCCAAACGCCTGGAAGGCGGCCCGCTTGAGCTGCTGTGTGAGCGTAACCCGCGCCCCGCCCTGGGTGTCTCGCAGGCCGGCACAGCCATTCGCATAAAAGGTTGTCTGGCCGGTCTGGGTTCGGGGGCTTACCTGGTTCTGGCATTTCTAGGGCTGGACCCCATCCTGGTGCGTACTGACGCGTGCTCCGCTTGCGAATGGGCCACCATCCCCGCCCAGGTACAAGCCCAGATCAGCCATGCCAGACAGTTGTTGGAAGGCTGGGGCAAAGACAGCTCGCTTGCCTGTGTTTCGGCATTGGAATCTCCCATCGAACGCCCGTTTTGGGAAGCTGCCAGCCCTCCGCTTTCCCGGCGTGACATCTTCCAATCGGCCCTGCGCCAGGGACGCGCAACGCTCGCCCGCGTGGTGGATGAATGGGCAACCGCACCTGCTGAACGTCAGCCTGGTCGTGACCGGCTACGCATGGTAAATGCGCTGAAACACTTGCCGGCGCCCCAGCTGGAGCGGCCCGGCAGCCTGAAGGGCATGGATTTCGCCTGGGTCTCCGTCTCCGAAGCCTGCACTGCCTGCGGGGTTTGCGCCCGCATTTGCCCGACCGGCGCGCTCCAATTTGGAAAATATGCCGGAGAGACCGCCTTTCAATTGACTTTCCAGGCCGCCAAATGCGTCGGCTGTGATATGTGTATGCATGTATGCAGCCCGGCTGCCATGACCATCGATCACGATCCCATTTTTGCCCGCATCTTCAGCCAGGAAAACGTTATTCTTCGCGCCGGTGGTTTGATTAAGTGCAAGAAATGCGGCGCTCCCACCGTTGCACTGCCAGGTGTGGAGCTCTGCCCGCCCTGTGAGTTCCGGCGCACTCATCCATTCGGGTCCTTGCTGCCCCCCGGGCTGAAAAGTATCCGGCCACCCTCCGCACAGGAGCAACCACAGGAGAAAACACAATGAAAGTTGATGTGAAGGAGGCTACCCTTGCCTCCATCCACAATCCTGCTCTGCGTTCCTACGCGGAACAGTATGTCCGGATATATCAAGATTTCATGGATCAGGTTCGCCAGACCGGCTTGGAGATAGACTCCGGCGATGAGCAGGGCCAGTTTGCAGCCCGGGTCGCTGCCTTGCAAAAGAAAGGCGCACAGACTCGCAACGCTTCCAAAAGTATTTACCTCAAGCGCATCTCTTCCGCCTGTCAGGCCTGCAAGACCGGCCTGGAGAGTGACACTTTTTTCATTTCGTTGAAGTGCCACCGGGACTGCTTTTACTGCTTCAATCCCAACCAGGAAGATTATCAATACTATCGCGAGCATACCCGTGACACGGTTGCGGAATTGCATGCCCTGCGTGCCAGTGGGGCACGCGTGCGTCACCTGGCGTTGACCGGTGGTGAACCTCTGCTACAAAAAGAAGAGACCATCCGTTTTTTCCAGCAGGCTCGCCAGAGTTTCCCCGGCGTCTACACCCGTCTGTATACCTGTGGCGACCATATCGACCGCCCGACCCTCCAGGCCCTCAAAGATTCGGGCATGAACGAGATCCGTTTCAGTATCCGCATGCAGGATCTCGCCCGCGGCCAGCGTTATACCTTCGAGCAGATCGCCCTGGCACGTGAATATATCCCGCACGTCATGGTGGAAATGCCCGTCCTGCCTGGCACTCTGGATGAAATGAAATCGGTCCTGACCGAATTGGACCGCCTGCAGATATTTGGCATCAACCTGCTGGAGTTCTGCTTCCCCTATAACAACGCCGATTTATACCGTGAGCGCGGCTACAAGATCAAGGCCAGGCCCTACCGGGTGCTCTACAATTACCTGTATGGTGGGGGCTTGCCGGTGGCCGGAAGTGAATCTGTCTGCCTGAAGTTGGTGGAATTTGCCCTTGATGCGGGTCTCACGCTGGGAGTGCATTACTGCTCTCTGGAAAATAAGCACACCGGGCAACTCTACCAGCAGAACGCCGGCTGCCCCCTCCCCAAGACCATGTTTTTTTCCCAGACGGATTATTTTCTTAAAAGTGCCAAAGTTTTCGGCGCCGATATCGCCCCCGTCAAGAGTTTCTTTGAAAAGACCGGCTACAAGGATTATGTCTTAAATCAAGAGCACAATTATCTCGAATTCCATGTCAGCCAAATCAGCGCCCTAAGGAAATTGGATATCGAGATTGGTCTCTCGATTAATGTCTTCGAGACCCGCGATGGTGAACAATACCTGCGAGAGCTGCAAGTGGACTATACCACCCCGCAAACCTTCCGCCTCTCCGCCGATATCTAATCAGCCCGCCCCCATTGTGTCGTTGGGAGGAGCTGGACTTGTCCCCGTACTTCGGGGGCTTTGACAAGGATCGTGTAGCACATACCGTAAGTAAGCAATCTCCCCGCTGGCACAGGCTCCCCGACAACTCTCGCTCCCCTATTGTCACCCACTCGGGTGAGGCAAGAATAACCCCGGAGAGGGATACGGGGTAAGTGCCCGGGATGTAAAATAAGTTAAGGCTCTTCCCTTCTTACTGGGATGATTTACCAGCCGCCAAGGCATGAATTTCATGTGCATTTAACCAAAAAAAGCTTCGTGTCTCCGTGCCTGGTGGTTAGTTTATAAAGAAACCTCCAATCTGCCAAGCCTAAAGCCAACTGCCATGGTCTCGCAGACAGCCCTCTCTCTCAGCGAAGGCCAGGGTCGCAATGGAAACATCGCGGCCTCCCGACATCCCGATCCGGGATCGAATTGGAAAGGAGAATCATCTGCGCAAGTGTCTATTAACTCGCCGGATTCTCTCCCGGCGAGTTTTATTCTAGGAAGCAAACATTGGCTACCCAAAAAAAATGGTTCTCTCCTTCTTACCGGGAAGATTTAGCATAAAGACGCCAGAACACGAATTTTATGGAGCATTTGTCAAAAAAACTTCGTGTCGGGCGCCCTGGTGGTTAGTAATTCTTGTTTTTTTACTGCAAAAATGGATGAGCCAAAATTTACCTGGAGGTCCGCATGTCCTCTGATCTGACTGAATTATTGAAGCAAAGCTCTGCCCGCCACGACCATCTCTGCCCGCGCCAGGTACTGGGCGTGCGCATGGGCCTGGCCGGCTTGACCGCCATTGGCGTGGCAGCGCCCCTGGCTCACAAGGAAGCTCTGGTATTCATCGAGGCGGACGGCTGTTTTGCGGATGGGATCGAAGTGGCCACTGGCGCGACGGTCGGCCACCGCACCTTACGCGTGCTGGATTACGGCAAGACCGGCGCCACCTTTGCCAACACCAAAACCGGCCAAACCATCCGCCTGGCGCCTCAATTGGATATCCGCGAACGGGCGCATCTGTTTTCCCCAGGCGTAAAGAACAAATACTATGCCCAGCTCAAAGGCTACCGGCTTATGCCCGAGGCAGAATTATTCTCATTCCAGGAAGTTGCCCTGGACCCAACCCTGGAAGTGATTCTCAGCCGCCCGGGCCTGCGCACCAAATGCGATCACTGCGGCGAGGAGATCATCAACGCCCGCCAGGCCTGCGTGGGCACGGAAACGCTCTGCGTGGTCTGCGCCGGGTTGGGCTACTACCATTCCGACTAGCGATTTGTTTGCATCAAATCGCGCGAAATAAAAATACCACATCTGGCTAAAAATCCTCCGTTAAGTCATTTCTTGCCATCCCTGTACACATTTTTGGCCCTTTTCATGATAGTTCCTCATTGTTTTGAAATCAAGCACGCACATAATCCATTCAGGATATCTAACTATGCTCACTGACCCCTTCGGACGGAACATCTCCTACCTGCGCATTTCACTGACCGACCGCTGCAACATGCGCTGTGTCTACTGCCTGCCCGCCAGCGGCAATCACTGGGCCCCCCTGGCTGATCTGCTCAGCGACGAACAGATTCTCCAGATCGTCGGGCAAGCCGCCAGCCTGGGCATCTCCAAGATCCGCCTGACTGGCGGCGAGCCGCTCGTGCGACCGGGCCTGCTTGAACTGGTACGCCGGATTGCCGCCCTGCCCGGCATCCAGGACATCAGCCTGACTACCAACGGGATGCTGCTCGAAAAGATGGCTGCGCCGCTGGCCGGGGCCGGGCTGAAGCGCGTCAATATCAGCCTCGATACGTTGGATAAGGATAAGTTCAAGCGCATCACCCGCTTCGGCGATTTCGAGCGCGTCTGGCGCGGCATCCAGGCGGCAGAACGCGCCGGGCTGGCTCCGCTTAAACTGAATGCCGTGATCGTGCGCGGGCTCAACTCGGACGAGCTGCCTGCGCTGGCTAGTCTTACCATCGACCACCCCTGGCATGTGCGTTTCATCGAGATCATGCCGATCGGCAATACCCAGGCCTGGGGCCAGGACTTCCCGGCTGCGGATACGCGTTACTTTTCCTTGCAGGAAATGCACACTGCGCTGGCAGCCCTCCATTTGCAGTCCGTGCCTGCCCCGACCGGGCATGCCACCGCCCGCACTTTCCGCATCCCGGGAGCACTCGGCACGGTCGGCTTCATTTCTCCGTTGGGCGAGCATTTCTGCGAAAATTGTAACCGCCTGCGTCTGACTGCGGATGGGCGCTTGCGCTCCTGCCTGGTGGTTCCGGCAGAAGTCTCCTTGCGCGAGGCGATGGTGCATGGTGAATCCCTCGAAAGCTATTTCCGCCAGGCCGTTTTGAACAAACCTAAACAACACGATCTGGTCATCGCAGAGCCAGCCGGAGCGCTGCGCGGCATGAGCCAGATCGGAGGATAAAAATAATCGCAGGTTGCTACCTGGCAGGGGGACTCTCGTAAATATTTGAGATAAGCCATTCCATATTTTTACGAGGAGAATACGATGAATGCCAGGAAAATCTTAACCATTTTGGGTTGCGCTGTGGTGGGCTGGGCGCTCTGCGCGGCCATGATGGGCATAGGTATGGTAATCACCTCGCAGCAGAATGCTCTCATCATCCATGCAGTCGCTGCCCCGATTATCTTCTTGTTCGTGTCCCTGGTTTACTACAGAAAGTTCAACTTCACCACGCCCTTGCAAACCGCCCTGGTTTTCACAGGCTTTATAATGGTGCTGGATTTTTTTATAGTGGCGCTCTTGATATTGCATAATTTGGGGATGTTTGCCAGCTTGCTGGGAACCTGGATACCTTTCACGCTTATCTTTATTTCCACCTGGTTGACCGGACGGTATTTAACGGGAAACATCCGGAATCTCCCCGAAAAACAGGCAATTTAATGTTCCATTCCATCCGCCCCGCCATCCTGGAACGAATGCACTTTCTGGAGCAGATCGACGCGCGTGACCGTCTGGATGGCACGCCGCGCCTGCAGCGCCTGCGCCAGATTCCCCCCGAGACCGGCCAATTCCTTTCCCTTCTGGCAGCCAGCGCCCCACAGGGAGAGATTCTCGAAATCGGCACCAGTGCGGGCTATTCCACACTCTGGCTGGCGATTGCTTGTGAAATGCTCGGGCGCAGCCTGACCACCTTCGAGGTTCTGCCTGAAAAAGCGCAACTGGCACGCGCTACCTTTCGGGCGGCCGGGCTGGCAGGGTTGGTAAAATTGGTGCAAGGCGATGCGCGTGAGTACCTGCCGCAGTATTCCAGTATCGCCTTCTGCTTCCTGGATGCCGAGAAGGAGGCCTACGCGGACTGTTACGAAGCAGTTGTCCCCAGCCTGGTACCGGGCGGCTGGCTGATGGCCGATAATGCCATCAACCACCGCACCACCCTGCAGCCGCTGCTGGAGCGGGCCCTGGCAGACCCACGCGTAGACGCGTTGATCGTGCCGATCGGCAATGGCGAGTTGCTTTGTCGTAAAATATAACTTTACTTCTATCCGAAAATTATAGAAGAACCGCAATTTGAGTTCGTGCGGTGAGGCCGCACGCACTCAAATTGCGACTTTCCCCTGAATTTTCGGTCAGGTTCAAAGAGGAGACATCATCGCTATGAAATCCAAGCTGAGAAAGACACTCGACGGGGTCAACGATCTACTGGACCGGTATGTATTGCCATTGCCGGTACGCTTTTTAACCTTTCGCTTTGTGATCTTGCTGACCATGGCATTGCTGATCCCATTGATCATTTATGCCGATCGCATCAAGCTGGTGCTGGCGGTCAACAGTTACCTTAACGTCATGAGCGTGGCGGTCAGTTCGATCGTGCTGCTGTATGCCACCATCTCCGAGGCCCGCCAGAAGCAAATTGCCGAATTGCAGGAAAAGCGCGCAACTGAGGATCATATGCATGTGACCGAGATGCATGCCCTGATCATGCAAACACTCGATAACCAGAACAAAGAGATGGACGAGTTGAAGAGCGTGCTGGCCAGCCTTGCCGGCAAGGAATTAGTCGCACTCGAACGGACGGCCTTGCCGGATGTCAAGTCGCTGCACCCGCGCGGGCTGGAGCGTTTTGACGGAACCGACCAGGGCCAACATTTTGAAGAATCCCTGCATCAAAATACACTCGTAACCACCCTGCGCAAACGGCTGACCGCTGCGACCGATGAGGACTGTGCCGATGACGATTCCATCCGCCGCCCCACCCCGGATGAGCTGAATGGCAAAAAATAGAACAAGGAAGAAGGTCGAAGGTAAATTTATCTGACGGTCAGGAGAAAATCGGGAACCTGATAGAGGAGAAAAATGGGTATGGCCATTAAACCAAATCATCCGGTGCTGGTTTCGTTGACCGGGTTGGTTGGCGTCCTGGGAATAGCCCGGTTCTGTGATGCCATAATTCAGTTCCTTCAATACGAGAACGCACAAACATTCTCCCTGAGTCACGTTATCTTTTGGGCCTTCGCGCTGGTCGCCTTGCTGCTGGCAGCCGTCTGGTTGCTGGTAGCCTGGGTGGTGCTACTGCGGCTGCCCGGGAATACCTGGGTTTCCCTCCTATATCTGCTTATCGGATTGTTCATAGTAGCTTATCCGGCGTTATATTACACGCCGGCGCTGTGCTGCGGGTTGCCCGACCTCGACTTGATCCATTTGGAACCCAGCACGTATTTGTTTTCTTCAGGCGGCTTCGCTGCCATCGTTGGGCTGGCGGGGCTGGTTTGGCGGAGAAGGAAAGTATAACCAGCAAATGAAGCAGGAAGAAGATAGTATCTTTGGGGGATAAATTTTAGGATATTTTTTATAATAAATATCATAATAACAGTTATAATAATTTCACTTATTTTTATGGAAACCCCATGAATTCATCGCTTGCTTTTAGTGTTTATCCGAAAATCAAAGAGCAGGTTACATTTTGAAAGTGTGCGGCTCCGCCACACATTTTAAAAATACTGTTCTTCTCTAATTTTCGGGTAGGAAGTTAGTCGTTTTCTTTCCACTTGGAGGAGGAGTCATGTACAAAAAAATAGTACCTGCCGCTGTGCTTATCCTGATCTTCCTGGTTTCCTGCGGCAGTCCCGCGCAAGCCGCCCCGTCCAACACCCCTACTGCAACCCAGGCTCCCGCGGCAACTGCCACCAACCCACCGGCCGCCGAACTTCCGGCACCCATCGGATCAGCCAACGCCAGCAAGGTGGTGCAGGTGGCCAGCATGGGTGATCCATTGCTCTACACCCTTTCGATCAGCCCGGATGGAAAATGGCTGGTTGAAAACAGCTCGGCCGGCCTTAAGTTTTACGATTCCACCATGCTTACCCCAATTTCTCAACCAGCTTCAACACAAGCCTGGGCTGGCAACCCGGTCTTTTCGCCGGATGGAAAGACCGTCGGCTTTGTGGCTGCGGGGAATAAGGCCGTGACGTTATTGGATTTTGCCACGGGGAACGTCATCCAAACGCTCAACGCGCCGACCTCCACTTTCGATGCCTTGGCCTTTTCTCCGGATGGCAAAACCCTGGCGACCAGCCTGGCCGACAAAACCATCGATCTATGGGACGTTGTTTCTGGAAAGATGCTCTTCACGTTGAGCGGCCATACGGAGGTTGTGATCCTGTTGGTTTTCTCTCCGGATGGCAAAACTCTGGCCTCCACTTCCTACGACAAGACTATCAAACTGTGGAATGTTGCCAGTGGAAATCTATTATTTACGCTGAGCGGGCATACCGATTCCATTTTCGGCGCGGTCTTTACCCCCGACGGCAAGTCCCTGGTTTCCAGTTCGTATGACAAGACCATCAAAATATGGGATGTGGCCGGCGGAAAATTGATCAAATCCATGCCGCAGCCGGACCGGGTGTTTGGCCTGGCGCTTTCACCGGATGGCAAGACGCTGGCATCCAGTTCACTTAACAAGACGGTCACACTGTGGGATATTTCCAGCTGGCAGGTAATGCAAACTTTGAGCGGGTTCAGCACTACCGCGGGCAGCCTGAATTTTACCCCGGATGGGAAGAGCCTCGTTACCGGGTCGTCCGATGGAACCATTAAGCTCTGGGATGTGGCCAGCGGAAAGGAATTGCAGAATTTGCAGCAGGATGGCCACAACAATGCCAGTTTTGCCTTTTCACCAGATGGAAAGATTCTGGCAGGTGGAACATTCGATGGGCTGATCAGGCTGTGGGACGCCTCAATGCATAAAGCAATCCAGACCCTGCACGCTTTCCCTGGAGGCATGCAATCGGTGGGCGGCCTGGCTTTTTCCCCGGATGGCAAGACGCTGGTCAGTGGATTGAGTAATGGGAACATCCAGTTCTGGGATACCTCCACCTGGCAGATCAGCAGCACCATCAGCTCCCACACTGGCGGTGTAAGCAGCCTGGCCTTCAGCCCGGATGGAAAGACACTGGCCTCCGGGTCATATGATAAGACCATCGAGTTATGGGACGTTGCTTCGGGCAAGCTTTTAAATAGCCTGACCGGGCATACCGATGCAGTCTGGGCAGTCGCCTTCTCGCCGGATGGAAAAACGCTTGCCTCCGGGTCAACGGACAAGACAGTCATCCTGTGGGATGTTACCTCAGGCAAAAGCTTGTTCACCTTGACCGGCCATACCGGCATCGTCTATAGCGTGGCCTTCTCACCGGATGGCAAGACGCTCGCCTCCGGGTCATTCGATAAAACTGTCCGGCTGTGGGACGTTGCCACCGGCAAATCCCTGGCTTTCCCCAATGGGAACCTGGATTCCGGCGCCAGCCTGGCTTTTTCGCCGGATGGCAAGACGCTCGCATCCGGTTCCTTTGACGGGCCGATCCAGTTGTGGGACGTTTCCACAGGCCAGTCTCTCGCCAGCCTGACTGGGCACACTTCCTGGGTCAAAGGCGTGGTCTTTTCCTCAGATGGCTTGCTGCTGGCCTCCGGAGGCCTGGATGGGACCATTCGTCTGTGGGGTGTGGGGCCTTGATTCGCTGATAGGATTATCAATTCGTAGGCTTTAGCTTAACTTGCATCATTAAATCCAGGCCGTCTTTGTAACGGCCTGGATTTAATGTTGGGGTTTTCTAGTCTACGGCGCATGGTCGGATGGAATGCCACTCCATCATACCATGCGCCTGTACCTACCCGCCTTCAAAATATGTCCAGCCATCCAGTGACAGCCACATATGGGGAAAAATGGCCCATGCCCGGAAATGATACAATATTAGTCTTGAAAAAACTCTCCAGGAGATTGATCTTATGCAAAAAATCCAGAAACCCTCTGAAGGCGAATATGCCCCCTATGCGATCACGTACATCGATCTGGTTCCGCCGGACGACCTGGTGATCAGCCATTTGCAGGAAAATTTGATCTCCACGCCGGAATTCATCCGATCCTTCCCGGCCGGGAAGCTGGCAACCCCCTGGAAGCCAGGCGAATGGACCATCCAGGAAATCCTGGTTCATATCATCGATACCGAGCGAATTTTTTGTTACCGGGCGCTCCGTTTTGCCAGGAACGACGACAGAAAGTTGGCCGGGTTCGAGCAGGATGCCTATGTGCCCTATTCCAGGGCAAACCAGCGCAGCCTGATCGCAATACTCGAAGAATATGCAGCCGTCCGCCAGGCCACGCTGGCTCTCTTCGAGAGTCTGGACGAAGCGGCGCTGGTGCGTTCCGGACTGGTGGGCGAAAACCGGGTCAGTGTGCGCGCCCTGGCCTGGATGATCGCTGGTCATGAGATCCATCACATCCACAGCATCCGGGATAACTATTGGTAAACCGATGTTACCAACAATTACTGAATTGGTGGCTGGGGATGTTACACCCCAAACTCTCCTTTTTCTCCCACCCCTGGAAAGGAGTCAGGGGATTAGGGTTGCAAGGCTTGCAGACTTTGTGAAAGCCCTGCAGATGTTACCCAAAACAGTAGCGCATTTTCGGAAATGATGCAATAATTGGAGCAGGGAGATTCGCAGGTAACACCGGCAATCGCCCTGGTTGGCGGATGCGTTCTTTTTGTCCGTCTGGCACTCTGGCAAAATAAAAGGAAACAGGTACTATGGTTAAAATGTCACAAGTTCCTCAACAACGTCGCGGTCTGCGCTGGTATTCGAAAATTCTGCTCTTCCTCATGACCCTGGTGGGAATAGCTTGCATCGGTATGGTAGCTTTATTGTATTTTGGATATTCCATTCCGGGCGTCAAGGTGCCGCCCTACCTCAGCTTCCTGCTTCCACCTCCAACCGCTACTCCAACGCCCTATTACACCCCGACGATTACCCCCACCCCCACGGATACTCCCAACTGGACACCCACCCCTACCCGCACCGTTGTACCGACCCTCACGCTGGTGCCAACCCGCACCAAGGCTCCCACGTGGACCTTGCTGCCGATCTTCCTCACCCCATCCCTGACTCCGCTGGGAGTAAATACTCCAACCGTCAGCGGCACCCCTCCAACCGCCACCAAAACTCCCTGACATGCAAAGAATTGAAATGCATCCCGGCAAAGGAGCAACTGCATGGATGACCAGGCTTTGAGGGACTATTTTCAATTCGATGAATACGATCTGGCTGCTAATCGAAATGGCGAATATTCTGAAAAGCAGAAACAGAAATTGGTGAAGCAGGATAAAGGCAAATTCAACACCGAACTCATCATCGGGCTGGGAGCGCTGACCATATTTCTGGTCCTGTTGGGTGTTCTGTTTTTTTTCAAGGATTATGATGTAGCTGTCATGGTATTTATGGCGATTTGCCTGGTGGTAGCGTACTACACCCTGCGCAGTGCCTACAATACAAATAAGGGTGACGCCCCCAAAGAAGTCAGGGAACTGAAAAAATTGGAAGGGCCCGTCCACATCGATCAAGACGAGCGCTCCAACGATGTTTATCTACACATCCAGGGCGAGCGCTGGGGTCTCGAGGATAACATCGCCAGCAGCTTCCACCAGGGCGATACCTATACGGTCTATTATGGCGGCAATGAAGGAGATATCCTGTCAGTCGAATGGGTTTCGACTCCAACCGCCGCCAAAAATCCGTAAGCACGTACCTAAACCGCCTCTCAGGCCATTCGATCGGTCTGGAGGAAAAACAAAAACAAGAAGCATTCGGTAATTATTTCAGATCCATAATTCGCCGGAGATAAAGAGGGATGAACAGGATATACAGATAAACTGTGGCTTTGTGCTGGTCTATCAGAGTAAATCTCTGTTTACTCTTTCCATCTCCGATTTTATTTTTGGTTCTATTTACTCTCCGATCAATAACCATGCATATTTTATAAAGGGAGTTACCATGCAAATAGGCGTTGTTTTTCCGCAGACCGAGATTGGCAATGACCCGGTTGCTATCCGCGATTACGCCCAGTCCGCCGAAGGGCTGGGCTTCAGCCATATCCTGGCCTACGACCACGTGCTGGGAGCCAACCCGGAGCGCCCGGGGGGCTGGACGGGCCCTTATACCTACCTGACACCCTTCCACGAAGTCTTTGTATTATTCGGCTACCTGGCCGGCCTGACACAGCGGATTGGGCTGGCCGCTGGCGTCATCATCCTGCCGCAGCGCCAGACTGCCCTGGTGGCCAAGCAGGCCGCCTCGCTGGATGTGCTGAGCGGCGGGCGGCTGCGACTGGGCGTTGGGCTGGGATGGAACGAAGTCGAATACATCTCCCTGAACGAGGACTTCCACAACCGCGGCAAACGCATCGAGGAACAGATCAGCCTGATGCGGCGCTTATGGACCGAGCCGCTGGTCGATTTCAAAGGCCAATGGCACACCATCCCGGATGCCGGTCTCAATCCGCTGCCGGTCCAGCGCCCCATCCCCATCTGGTTCGGCGGCAACGCCGAAGCCGCCCTGCGCCGCCTGGCCCGGCTGGGGGATGGTTGGATCGTTCTTTCCCGCAACGCAGCCGAGGCCCAGCCTGCCCTGGCCCTACTGGAGCGTTTCCTGGAACAAGCCGGGCGCACCCGTAGCGAGGTCGGCCTGGAAGCGCGGATCTCTTATGATTCGGGCGACCCCAAAATCTGGGAGACGGCTGTACGGGAATGGCAAGCTGCAGGCGCGACACACCTTTCCTTCAATACTATGAGCAAGGGGCTTGCCACCCCGAAAGAACATATTGAGGCGATCAAGAAATTCGCGAAGGCAGTCCTATAAATCTGACACGTCTTACTGTCTTACAGGTCTACTAAGTTTGATATGTCAGACCTGTAAGATTTATGAGGAAATATGGATAATGCGGTCGACTTGATTTGTCTGTATTGGACCACCGCCGGGATCTTCCCTGGGCAGGGCGAGATCAGCCGGTTCGATTTCAGGCAGCGGGTGGAAGCGGCTGCCCAAGCCGGGTTTAAGGGCATTGGGATCTGGCACACCGACCTGGAGCATATCCTGGTGCATCGTACTCTCAAGGAAATGAAAGCAATACTGGACGATAACGGCATGCAGTACCTGGAACTGGAATTCCTGACGGATTGGTTCCTGGAGGGCGCCCGCAAGGGCAAATCTGACAACCGCAAGAAAAGGTTGTTCGAAGCCTCGGCTGAGTTGCACGCCAAACACGTCAAGGTGGGCGATTTCTACAATTTGGCAGCGCCGATGCCGCGCCTGGTGGAGGCCTTTGCGGGATTATGCCAGGAGGCCCAGCAATATGGAGCCATCATCGGCTTCGAGGTGATGGGCTGCGCCATGATCGATAATATTCCGGACGCCATCACGCTGGTGGAATCGGCCGGGGCATCCAATGGCGGCCTGATCATCGACATCTACCAGGTGGCGCACCAGGGCTGGACCTTCGAGCAGATCAAACGCATTCCGCTCAAATATCTGCTCAATGTGGAGCTGAACGATGGGATCCTGCCCGGTCACCCGGATGATGACCCCGGTGGGCGCAAGTTCTGCGGGGAGGGCCAGTACGATATTCGCGGGCTGATCCAATTCGTGAAGAAGATGGGCTACAGCGGTCCCTGGGCGGTTGAGGTCATGTCCGAAAAACTGGCAGGCCTGCCCCTGGAAGAACTCAGCCGGCGGGCGTTTGATACCACACTGGCTGAGTTTTAGGGGGTTCATGGCCTGTTGCAAATGGCTGCAAGCATTTCTATCATTCGCCATAATAACGGGAGATGCTGCAGTGGTAAATATAGAATTGGAAGCGGAACAGCGTTTACGATAATTTGTACAGCCATCTACGATCTGATTACATCAAAGGACGTTCAGTTTAACCTTTTGGTTTGTGGGGGCAACACCGGTTTGGTAATGGCTTATATTACCGAACGGATCTATGGTTACTGGAATTATGGACAAACCCAGACGATGCCAATTGACCAGTTTTTGTACAGGATTCAGCCGCTTTCTGGATGAAAAGGTCAAAAGCTATCTTGGATAGCTCGCAGAACCATATTCGTAATCGCGCCAGGTAATTTCTTAAGGAAAAATGGCCAGGTTTAATAGAATGATCAATCTACCCGACCACGTTCAACAACGCCATTTACTCTACAGCCTTCTGGGCGATCTGCCTGCCCGAGGTGCGCCCATCTCGGTCCGCCGGCTAGAACAGAGCGAACAGGATGGCTATCTCCTCGAAAAGCTCATCCTTGATCTTAACGGCATCGAACCCGTACCGGCTTATTTCGTCAAACCGATCCATTCCAGCGGTCGCATTCCCTGCCTGCTCTACAACCATGCCCACGGCGGGGACTACCAACTCGGCAAGGATGAGTTGCTGCTGGGCCGGAAGGAGCTGAGCACGCCGCCCTACGCCCAGGCGCTCACCTCTCACGGCTGGGCTGCGCTCTGTATCGATGCCTGGTGCTTCGGCGAACGCCATGGGCGCACGGAGACGGAGACCTTCAAGGAAATGCTTTGGAAAGGCCAGGTTCTGTGGGGCCAGATGGTCTACGACAGCCTGCGCGCGTTGGATTACCTGGTATCGCGCCCGGATGTGGATGCAACCCGGCTTGGCACGCTCGGCCTATCGATGGGCAGCACAATGGCCTGGTGGACTGCCGCACTGGACCCGCGCCTGAGAGTGTGTGTGGATATCTGCTGCATGACCGACTATGACGCCCTGATCGCCGCCGGCGGGCTGGATGGGCATGGCATTTACTACTTTGTGCCTTCCCTGCTCAAGCATTTCAACACATCCACAATAAACACACTGATCGCCCCGCGCCCGCATCTCAGCCTGGCCGGGGACTTCGACCCGCTCACCCCGCCGGCCGGCCTGGATCGCATTGACCAGGAGCTGCGCCAAGTCTATGCTGCCCTGGGCGCCTCGCAAGCCTGGCAGATGCGACGCTACGCCAGCGGGCATCAGGAAACCCCTGCCATGCGCCAGCAAAGCCTGGCTTTCCTGGAAAAGTGGCTGTAAATCATTATCTACACGAAGTCGAAGGTATCCAAATCCTTTCTATCCCATTTCAAGCGGCTAACAAATCTGTAAGATATTGCCCTGCGGAATTTCCTGCCCGGCATCCTTTTTATGATTCACCTCATCATCCAGCCTAAAATGACCGGTTGAACAGAGTTTGAAAAGGTTGTCGGGGCTGGCGGAAAAAAGTCTGTTGAACGGTTCCAGAACTATGATATTATTATTAGCGTGGGAAAGTGATGATCTTGTAAATTTCATCCATCATGATGCTCTTCAGGAGGGAAGCTGAGCATGCTCCAGGCCGATGATACCAGGCCAGAATCCGCACCAAAACGTACCTCCTTGCATACCGCCCTACGGTTAGCGCGCTATCTCTTCGTGCGCGTGTTGACGATTGCGGCAACGATCTTTGTGGGCATCCTCATTACCGTCAGTATAGCCTATTCGAATGCGGATGTTGGAAGTAGTACGGGGCAAGCCTCCGGGCTATCGTTGCCCTCTATGCGTCAGATGCTGCTAATAACTTATAAGGCTCTCAACCTGCATCTGGGGGCCGTGCAGGTTCAATCTTCCAACGGTTTGGTCAGTACCCCGATCCGGGATATTCTATTGATCCATCTTTCCCGTTCCTTGCTTTTAATCACTCCGGCTTTCCTGCTTTTATTCCTATTGGGCATCCCACTGGCGCTGGTGCTCTTTCGCAAACAGGGCAAATTCCTGGACCGGCTGACCACCATGTTCGTCCCGATCTCTTCAATCCCCAGTTGGGTGCTAGCCATCCTGTTGATCCTGGTCTTCTCCATCGAGGTCCATCTCCTACCGCCCGGGGATATGTGGGATGCGGGTTTTAATGGGACAAGCGTGCAATTAATCTTTAATGAGGCCAAACACATGATCTTGCCTGTGCTGGCCATCTTCCTCGGTTTGTTCTTTCAATGCGTTTATGCCTGGAGAACGTTCCTGCTGCTTTATGCAGATGAAAATTACCTGGAGCTGGCCAAAGCCAAAGGCCTGAGCCAGCGGATCATCGATCAACGCTATGTGCTTCGACCAACTCTGCCGTATCTGATCACCAGTTTTTCCATGCTGCTGGTCGGTCTCTGGCAAACGACTGCCGCGCTGGAATACATCCTCCACTGGCCGGGCATTGGCTGGCTCTATATCAATAGTCTACCGCATGCGGCTCTTCTGGGTCAACAATTCCCCGGCGATACCAATATGGTAGTGGGCGTGGTTGTCCTTTTTGCCTATCTGCTGGGGGCCACTGTCCTGATCCTCGACATCGTGTACGCCATTGTGGATCCACGCGTCAGGATCGGGAACGATGAACAAACGGTCAGGCCGGTGGTAGCCAGGAAGGTTCATCGTTTCGGGCGGCGCTCCAGGCGTGGCAGCTTTCCCGATACTATCCCAAATGCTCTCGAACGATCCGGAAAACCAGTCAACCCTCCCAGGAAAGAAAAGATATCATTTACAACCCGAATAAAATCGTTCCGGGACAACCTCAAACCGGTTGGATCCGGGCTGGTCGAAATCCTTCGTCATCCTACTGCCGTGATCGGCTTATTCATCATCATGCTCCTGATCGGCGGGTCCATCCTGGCCGTGACCCTTTTCCCGTTCAATCGCCTGGGAGAACTGTGGGATACCCTGCCTCCCGAGAGCACTGGCGTGAATCTCATTCCCAAGTATGCCCAACCGTTCTGGGTCAACTGGTTCAGGCTGGATAAGGTTCCGGAGACAATCTCTCTGGACAGTTCCAATGGATCGGCGCAGAAAAAGGTGCGCACCGATTCGAGCGGGATGCCCCGGGAAACGATCACGTTCACATTCAATAATAACTCCTCTGAATTTCCACAGGATGTGACTCTCTATTTTGACGCGAAATACGATAAGAAACAGCCTTTTGTAGCTTTTACCTGGACCACCCCGGATGGAAGAATATATCATATCAGCGGGACATCCGTTGACCATTCCGGGAGCTATTCCTTGTCGTCCGATCAAGATATTTATTACTTAACCCAGAATGATAGCCAATGGAATTCGTGGTTCCAACCGGTTGGGAGTAATTATCCGACCCCATTATTTGATCTGCTTTACGCAGTTCCGCATGTTATCAAGCCTTTGGCCCTGAAAGGAAAGTATCAGCTGCAGCTCGAGGGGTATTCGTTCGAAAAGGGCAGCGATATCAATGCCAGGTTGGTCGTGCTTGGCCGGGTTTACGGGTGGGGAGGCACAGACTACCTGGGCCGCAACCTGTTAATCCCCCTGTTATGGGGCATGCCTTTTGCGCTCTTGATCGGTCTGGTAGGGGCATCGGTCACCAGCCTGGTCTCGATCGTTCTGGCGGCAGCCGGTGTCTGGTATGGCGGCTGGGTGGATACCTTGATCCAGCGGCTGGTCGAGGCCAATATGATCCTGCCGGTCGTCGCAATCTGCGTACTGGTCTATTCCTATTTCAATGTCAGCATCTGGGTGATCCTGTGGATCGTTGTGCTGTTGAATGTCTTCGGCAGTCCGATCAAAACCTTTCGGGCGGCTTTATTGCAGGTCAAGAATGCTCCTTATATTGAATCCGCGCGTGTCTACAACACGAGTAATGGGCGCATTATCTTCCACTATCTCGTTCCGCGCATCCTGCCGGTGATCCTGCCGCAATTCGTGAGCCTGATACCCAGTTATGTTTTCCTGGAGGCAACCCTTGGGATCCTGGGGATCGCTTCCCCTTACCCCACCTGGGGCTCCATCATCTACAGTGCCATCCGCTACTGGGGCAATTGGGGCAACGCCTTCTGGGTGCTGGAACCGATCGGGCTACTGTTGTTGACCGGATTTGCCTTTACCATGCTGGGCTTTGCCCTGGAGAAAATCCTCAATCCCAGATTGAAGGAAACGTAAGCCAACCTTGGGTTGGTATATAAGTGAATCAATATTTCATCACGACGATCCCGGCCCGCTCCGCCAGGGTGGCCTGATCCACCGTCAGTTCCTGCACTTCCCGAACGGGCTGGCCTGCCTTAGTCAGGAATTTATCCACCGGCGCCAACATCATTGAAACCAGGCCAAGTGTGCGGGTGCGGCGATAGTGCATCGGGATGGTGATGGTGGGGTTCAGTTGGCTGCGCACTTCCAGCGCCTCGGCCGCATTGATCGTAAAAGTGCCCCCCACCGGCACCATCAGCACGTCCACTTTCCCGATCCCGTTCACCTGCTCCGGCGTCAGCACGTGCCCCAGATCGCCGCAATGACACACGTACAACCCGTCCACGCTGAAGGTAAAGACCACATTGCTGCCCCGCCTGGCCCCCTGGACTTTGTCATGGCAGGTCAGAATCCCGTTGATGCCGATGTCTTTGTGGGTATAGATACCGCGTGTATCGATGTGATAAAAATTCCCCTTGACCGCCGCAATGTTATTATGATCGAAATGGTCGTGGCTGGTGGTGACGATGTCGGCCTGCACCTGCGGCACCTTGTAGCCCAGCCCCTTCCCAAAGGGATCCATCAGTACCCGTGTACCTGCCTGCGATGTCATCAGGAAACAGGATTGTCCGTACCATTTCAAATGCATGCCACGCCTCCAGAATTTGCTCCCCTGATTTTACCCTATCCGTTCAGCGTGAAATGTTGTAAATGATGTCGCTTATTGATAAGCCCAGGGTTATGCCACAATCCGTACGGCGAGATTAATCTCGCCTTACGGATTGTTTGCCAGAGATGGAGATCGCTCCGCAGATTCCAAAGAAAAGACATTATTCACGGAGTCCGAAGTCTCCAAACTTCGGATCTAATGGCAGCCTCAAATTTACTCAACCATGCTGCTCAGCGTTACATTGCCCGGCATATGCTGCAATACTTCTTCCAATTCTTTCTCATGGTGGTGCCGCTTGATCACACTCCAATCCGGGTTGGGTACCGCCCTCAGCATGCCACCCTTATTATTCACAGTTTTGTCCAGCCAGTCGAAAATAACAATATTGGTCTGGCCTGCGCCGCCCACCTGGCAGTGGCTGGCCGCCCAGCCATCTTTCTCGATCTCGAACTCGTAGACCGTGGTGGGACAGGTCAATTCACTGATGAAACGTAAGGCCAGCAGGGTCGATTTTGCGTCTGTCTGGGCATATTCCGCCTCTCCCTCCAGGATCAGCAACGGTATATGGATCCTGGGCGCCAGGCCGGTGATGTTGAAAGGCTTCCATGCATCCAAAAGCTCTCGCAGCGAAGAGACGCCAAACGACCAATAGAAATGGTTGACGAAGCCGCCAAACTGCGAATTTACCTTTGCCAGCCAGCCAAACAGCACGTCCCAGATGCCCGGAATGGCTTTCTTAACCCAGGGCGGCCGGACCGCCTCCCAGGCCTGGTTTATATCCACGACCGGGCCGCCGTTGATGACGCAGGCACAGATCCTCTTCTCAATCCCAGCCACGCGCGCCGCCAGCAGCGACGACATCGAGAGCCCATACAAGACGATCTTATCGGGATCCACATCATTACGGGTGAGGAGGTAATCGATCACCGCCTTGACCGGTTCTTCGAACTCTACTCGCAGGGTCATGCCCGGATTCAATTGCAGCGCACTCCACTGCCCCGGCCCCTCGAACACCAGGAGGTTCCAACCCCTTTCGGCAGCAGCCATTCCCATCCAATTGAACATCTCTTCATTGGTAGAGTCGCCGCCGTTGATAACCAGCAAAGTGGGCTGTTTGGAATTGCCGCCCGCCACGAAATAGGCCGGCAAACGATATTCGCCAAAGGGGATATCCAATACTTCAATTTGAGGTGTGGAGAGACGGGCAGCCTGATGAAAAAGCTCCCGGGATGCCGCCAGGTATTCGAACAGCCGCTGATCCGTAGGCGAGAGGGAGAACATGGCCACCTGGTAATAGGTGCAGGCCCGCATATACGCCTGGCGGGCCGTGATTATCTGCCCGGCCTGCCTGGCTTTCCCGGCTAACTGCGCGTTTTTTTTCGCCAGGGCCGCCCATTCCCGGATCCAGCTCTGGTCGTTATTTTTCTTCGTCTTCTCGAGCGCCAGGAAGCATTCGTTTAGCTCCGCCGCTCCCGTCCCCACCGGCATCAGGGCCCGCATAAACCGGAACGGGAAGGTTGCCACATCCATATACTTTTTGCCAAAATCGAGTTTCATCATCAGCCTCCATCCATTTATATATTTTACATTATGTATGTTATAATACGTTATGTAGCACAAGTCAATTCCGAATATTTCAGACAGTAGCATATACTACAGGTGTAAATTATGACCGCTCCCGATCTAAAAGTCGACCGCCGAATCCTGCGCACCCGCAAACTGCTCTGGGAGGCGTTGATATCCCTGATCGAGGAAAAAGATTATTCCGAGATAACCATCCAGGATATTGCCGACCGGGCCAACGTGAACCGGGTTACTTTCTATTTGCACTACCGCGATAAACAGGATCTGCTGGTAAAAAGCGTCGAGGTGATCTTCGATGAACTGGTTGCCGAAACGGCACCGCTGACCGGCGAAGCCTTCCGCCTGGATGTCGCGCCGGAGGGGATGACACTGGTGTACCGGCACATCGCTGGGAACGCCAAGTTTTACCGCAAGCTGCTGGGCGAAAATGGCATTCCCCTGCTGGTGGACCGTCTACGCAAATTCTTGGCGGAGCTGACCATGCAGCGTTTCCGGCTGGTGACCGATCCGGACAAGCCGGGCCCTGTTCCGCTGGAAGTGGTGGCAGAATATGCCGCCGGCTCGATCATCGGGCTGATCACCTGGTGGCTGGAAAATGATATGCCCATTCCCCCCGAAGAGTTCTCCTACCAGACCCTGCTTCTTACCGCCTACGGCCCCTACTGGGGCGCCGGCATCGAATTGCCGAAAGAACAGGGATAAATGTAGTAAAGTTAGCGAAATTTGGTATTGCGAGCGCAGTGCGCTCGCAATACCAAATTTCGCATATTCCCCCATTCCCAATCATCGCAAGTACTCTATGCAATAAGCAAATTGGCATGGATAATAGGAAAGCGCTTGGAAATCTCTTGAAATTGCACATGTAATCGTAATTTGATGGATTGCATACTCCCAGGTGGGCAACTTCGCCTTCGGGAAGGAAAGACAACCTAACCATGAATCAACGCTTGCTCGACCGCATCCGGGTTCTCAATAAACACGTCACCAATAAGCTCTTGATCCATATCTCCGGGAAAGGTCTGGGCATGTTTGCCATCCTTACCCACACCGGTCGGAAAAGCGGAAAGTTCTATCAAATCCCCATCATCGTAGTGCCGGTGCAAAACGGCTTCGTGATCGCGCTCACCTATGGCAGGAAGACCGATTGGTACGAAAACGTCAAAGCCAAAGGCGGTTGTTCGCTTAGGTGGAAAAGACACGATTATGCCCTCACGGATCCGGTATTTATTGACCAGGCGCAGGGACTGCAGGCTTTTCCCGCCCTGTTCCAGTTGGGATTAAAAAGCATGGGGGTCCAGGATTATTTGCGCTTATCGTTTCAGGCGCTCAATCAAGATTCTATCCGAATATGATCGGAAAATCGCATTTTGAATGGGTGGGGCTCCACAACCTTCGGGTATGCTTCGCGACCGCACGCATTCAAAATGCGACCTTTCCCTAATTTTCGGACAAATATTAACAGGAGGAAACCATGGAAGACAGGGAATGTCCCGATTGCAAAGGTAAGTTGACCGGAATTAAGTTGATCGGCACCGGCTGGGAGAATCCGCTCACCGGAATCGCCGTACAAACCGAGCTGCGCATCTTCAGCGAAGCAGATGCGCAACGCGGGTCCTTCTCGGGGGTCTTCCCGGAGGCCGGCAAGGTGGAACCCTTTATGTGTAATGATTGCGGCCGGATATTTTTATATGGGGTGATCCGAGGGGAGAAGGAATAAAGATTCTTTTTGGATTCTTTATAAATCCAATTTTTGTTATATAATGGAATCAGGTGTCTGTACGAGATTCCAGGCAAGGGATTCTTAGAATAGCTTCACACTACAGGCCCTGCTTCGTTGATAAGCGGATTGCAGGGTGGCCTTCGCAGCACATCGTAGCAATTAAATCACTTTGCACACCTTTTGGGCGGCTTGGCGCTCGTCATACCCAGAGGGTGCCAGAATGGAAGGAACAAACAGTGCGGGACTATGCAATAAAAACGGGGCATTCCATGGCCAAATCTCAATTTGACCGCATTAATCCCTTGGCAGAACCGCTCACCCGCCGGGAGCTTGAGGTTCTCCGTCGCCTGGCCAGTGATTTGTATAATCGCGAGATCGCCGACGCCCTCCAGCTTGCCCCCAATTCCATCAAATGGTACACCCGCCAGATCTACGCAAAGCTGGGCGTCAGCAGCCGCAAGGAAGCTATTAAACGTGCCAGTAACATTGGCCTGCTGAATCCTGAAGCGCCGCCAAGTTTTGGTCTGAAGGATCTACCGGTCTCCCTAACACCCTTCATCGGTCGCCAGGACGAATTGCACCAGATCGGCAGGATGCTTTCAGCTCCGGCTAATCGCCTGGTTACCTTGACCGGTGCCGGCGGTGTTGGCAAGACCCGCTTGGCCTTGCAGGCTGCCCGTGTTTGCAAGGGCAACTACATGCATAGTGCGTGGATGGTAACCCTGGCCTCGCTCACCGAGCCAGAATTAGTGCCACAGTCCGTGGCAGCCATCTTCAACCTACATCCCGAACGGGCTCTTACTGTTCTGGACGGGCTGATCGATTACCTGTACACAAAGCAGCTGCTGCTAGTGCTAGATAACTGCGAGCACCTGGTGGCGGCCTGCGCTGCAATGGTCAGTACCCTGCTGCAAGCCTGTCCCGGCCTGCAGGTTCTGGCCACCAGCCGGGAAGCGCTCGGTATCCCGGGCGAATGCACCTACCTGGTTCCGTCCCTTTCGCTCCCTGAGCCTGGCCAGATCCTTCCCCTCGCAAAGTTACTAAAATATGAAGCCGTGGACCTTTTCACCCGCCGGGCCAAAGCCGCCCTACCCGGCTTCGAGCTGAACAAGCAGAACGCCCAGGCCGTCTTACAGATCTGCCGCGAGCTGGATGGTATCCCGCTTGCCCTGGAGTTGGCCGCCGCACGGCTTAAAGTAATGGATATGGAAGAGATCGCCGGCGAGCTGGACGACCGTTTCCGCCTTTTGCGCGGCGGTGACCGCACCGCCCCCGCTCGCCTGCAAACCATGCGCGCTTCCATTGACTGGAGTTACCAACTGTTGCCGGAGGCGGAAAAAATCCTGCTGCGGCACGTTTCCGTGTTTGCCGGCGGCTGGAGCCTGGCGGCTGCCAGAGCCGTTTGTGCCGACCAGACTTTGATGGAAGCGGACATCTTGGACCTGCTGGCTGGCCTGATCAACAAATCCCTCGTACTGGTGCAGCGCAGACCACGCCAGACCCTGCGCTACGGCATGCTTGAAACCGTTATCCAGTATGCCGCCGGCAAGGCCTCCCAGGCTGGTGAAGTGGCGAGCTTGCGTGACAGGCACCTGGCCTATTACCGTACCCTGGCCAGCCAGACCGCCGCCGGGATCGAAGGTGCCAATCCGCTGCCCTGGCTCAAGCGCATGGAAGACGAGCTGGACAACCTGCGCCACGCCCTGGAATGGGCCTTGGCGACCAATGCCGAAGCCGGGCTGCAACTGCTCACCCAGATCGATCTATTCTGGTACCAACGCGGCCATGTCCGCGAGCAGTATGGTTGGCTCGAAAGCTTTCTCGATAGTCCCGAATCGCAGGGCTTCCCCATGCTGCGGGTGAAGGCGCTGGAAATTCAAAGTTACACGTTGACTGTTTACATGGGAGATTCAGATCGGGCCAGGGTCTGCGCCGAAAAGGGCCTTGACCTGGCGCGTGAGATTGGCGACCGCCGCGGGGAGGCTGCCCACCTGTACCAGTTGGGCTATCTCGCTACCGGCCAGGGCGATGCAATTGCCGGTCGTAAATTGTATGAAGAAAGCCTAGCGATGTTCCGCCAGTTGGCCGATGGGTTCGGCCAGGCGCGCGTCCTGGCGCAGCTCGGCTACATCTCCTCGAACGATCCTGAGAAGGCCTGTCAGTATGCGCAGGAAGCCCTGGTTCTCAGCCGAAAGACTGGAAACCAGCTGAGCATTTCCCGACGCCTGGTGGCCCTGGCCACCCTGGCCTGCCGCAAAGGCGATTACGCCGCGGCCGAACCCTATATCCAGGAAGCGGTGTCCATCCAACGCAAACTGGAACTCAAGCATGACCTGGCCGAAAGCCTGGATGTATTTGGGCGGGTGGCTTTCCGGCAGGGCGATCCCGAATTGGCGCGCGCTTCTTATGAGGAAGGCATTGCCTTGAACGATGTTCTTGGCCGGTCGGGAGAGAACATCTGGCCACGCGTGGATCTGGCCTATCTGAACCTGCGCCAGGGCCAATTCACCCAGGCCCGCCAGGGCTTTGTGGACAGTCTGGCCCGCTTGCATGACAATGAAAACATGGGCGGAGTCAATTACATTATCGAAGGGCTGGCCAGCCTGGCCGTAGCGGAAGGGAAAATGGAGCGCGCCGCCCGTCTCTTCGCCTGGGTTGACTTCCATCACCTCCAACATGGCAGCTTCCGCCCTACCAACGAGGAGGCCGATGTGGATCAGGACCTGGCCGTCATGCGCGCCCACCTGGATGAAGGCACCCTGGCCGCCGCGGTCACCACCGGCCAGGCTATGACTATCGCAGAAGCCATTGCATTTGCAATTAACGAGCAGGGGTAAGAGGGGAAAAAAGAAGGGTAAAGGGGGTAAGCCGGATCACCCATCTGACCAGTATGGGAGTAAGATTAATCCGCCATTACCACTACGGGGCACACATCCTCACGACTTTTCGCCAATCAGGAAAAGAATGGTGTTGACCCGTGCCACGCGATGGTTTTGAAGTGTTATTTCAGCCCGCTTTCGCGCAGCATCCTTTAGGGCAGCGGGCTTGGTATCCTGAGCCGGGAGCTTTCGGGTCGCACTCCGTTGGGACAGCCCCCGGCGGCTTTGGCAATGAGTAACCGATAGCTAACATTATCAGATAAAATATCCCCATGCTTAAACCCTCAACCTTGGAAGGCTCAACCCATGACCGATAACCAATCCGGCCTGACCGGAATTACCCCCTACATCTATGGCACCACCCGCCTGGGCGATGCCAGCCTGCCGCGTGCCGACCGGCTGAAGGTGGCGCATGCCGCCATGCAGGCCGGCGTATGGTTCCACACCTCCCGCATGTATGGTGACGCCCTGGAAGTCCTCGGCGAAGCTTTTAAAGAAGCCCCCACCCTGATCCCCCACCTGATCATCAAGATCGGCTGGGATAATATAAACCAGCTGCGTGGCGTGATCGAAGAGAACCTGCGGCCGCTTGGTCTCGACGGCATGCAACTGGGACAGCTCTGCCTGGGCGGGGAACTGGCCGAGGATTTCGCCAATGGCGGCTCCTGCTACAAGGTCTTTCAGCAACTGAAGCAGGAGGGGCTGGTGCAGGGCTACGTGGTCGAGGCCTTCCCCTGGACATCCGGCCCGCCGCTAAAAGCCCTGCAGCATGGCTATACCCGGGGCATCATCGATGGCTTTATCTTTTATCTCAACCCGCTCCAGCGCTTTGCATCCAACGCTCTCTGGGACGAAATTTCGGCCAGACGCCAGCCGATCATCGCCATGCGCACTGTTTCCGGCGGACCCGTCCACAACCTGCGGGATGTGCCCGGCTTCGCCTGGAAAGAATACCTCCAGAAACGCGCCGTGCGAATGGCGCCCATCTTTGAAAGGTCGGGCATATCCTCTTGGACGGAATTCTGTCTGCGCTTTGCGCACAGTTTTCCACTGGTCAGGGCCAGCGTGGGTTCCACCGCAAAAATCGAGAACCTTAACGCCTTCCTGTCCGCCAAAGAAGACCTGGCGCCTTTGCCTGCGGATATAATGCAGGAAATTACCAACCTGCAATCCCGCTGGTCGGACGAAATCGATATCCATGCCGAGCCATGGTCAATGTAGGATACAAGTCTGACAAGCAAGAGCAAAGCAATTTGAGGGTGCTGGCACCCTCAAATTGCGAGCCTTTCCTGAACTTTCGGATAGAAATTAATCGAATCAAGGAGCAAGCATGCGCCGTATAGACCGCGAAATTCCTGACCGGGAAACCATTGACCAGATCATTGCAGCCGCCGGAGTTTGCCGGTTGGGCTTATCCAACCGTGATCAGCCATATATTGTCCCCGTCTCGTTTGGATATGATGGCAAAGCCATTTATTTCCATACCGCCCTGGAAGGCATGAAAATCGATTACTTCACCGCCAATCCCCGTGTCTGTTTTGAAATGGAACAGGATGTCAGCCTGGTCCGCAACGAAGAGCTGGCCTGCAAGTGGGGCCAGCTCTATTCCAGCGTGATCGGGTTCGGCACGGTGCGGGAGATCACCGATCCGCCCGGCCGGCTGGCTGCCATGAACCAGGTCATGCAGCATTATTCCGGCAAGCATTGGGAATTCGACCCCGAAACATTCGCACAGGTGCGGCTCTGGTGCATTTCCATCGACCAGCTCACCGGCAAGCGCCGAGAGGTTTAGGGAAACGAATTGCAAGTTCCATGGCAAACTTTGTAACCTCTGTGTTCCAGGCCATCCGGCGGGCCCGCCTTTCTATCTTGACCATAGCCACCACCTATGCCATCTCCCTTATCGTAGGGATTGTCATGGTGCATGCCGGCAGCCCCTTTGCCCTGCAAAGCCGCGATCAACTGGTCAACCAGGCCTCGCAGCAGGACCCTGCCGCACATGCCACCGGGCGTGGCAATAGCCTACAGGCCGCATTGTGGGATTTCACCGGCAACCTGTTCGTGGGAGCCGTGCCCAAGACCGTCAGCGGTTTTGCTGTAATCTTCCCCTACACCCTGGTGGCATATCAGGGCTGGGTGGGCGGAATCGTGTCCGTGAATGCTGATCGCGCCAGCCGGTTCAATGATCCGCGTTCCGCCGCCTATTATCTCCTGACCCTGCTCCTGCAATTGATCCCCTATTCCCTGGCAGTCGGGGCGGGAGTCAATTGCGGCCTGGCTCTGCTCCGCCCGCAGCCCTGCTACCAGGGCGAAAAATGGCTACGTATCTTCCCCAAAGAAGCCCTGCTCGATCTGGCCCGCATCTATGCCCTGGTGGTGCCCCTGCTCCTGATAGCTTCCCTGTGGGAATTTTTGAGCCCCTGGAATCTTTGATGAAACTCCTGAAATGAAAAAGCCTGACATCCTTGTCAATGGATACCAGGCAATTGTGTTATTTGAATGGCTTACAATTAATTTAATCCCCGTTCTCACCAGTTGTTAATCAGGCTTTTTTACGCAGGCTGAGGAACAGGCCGGCCGCCACAGCAATCACCCCAATCACGGCTGCGGCAATTTTCTTATAACCGAACCCGCCGGCACTTAAGTGCAGCGGAACCGCCAGAACAACCACCAGCACGATCAACACGCCGACCACGACCAACAGGATCCCGTACGTTTTATTGGACATTTCTCACTCCTTTTCTTGTATGAATTTCAGTCTGGTTTTCTGCCATCATTGTAACTGAAATCTGGCTGATGGCACATTGCTTTATTATCGCTTCGAAACATCTACATAATTTAGGGAAGAACCGCATTTTGAGAGCAGACACTCAAAATGCGAATTTCTCTTGAATTTAACGATAGGTTCTTATTTCTTCCTACCGATATAAAGCAGGTGCCTGGAAGCACCGATGATGGAGGCTTCCGTGCTCACTTCATACAACAGATCCAGCCAGAGCTGTCGTTCCTGCCCTTCAAGCTTGTTGTAACTCTCATCCTCCGCGGCGATGACCGGTTCCACGGCTGCCAGGACCAGGCTCTCGAACCCCAGGTCTTCATGTAAAGGGGCGATCTCGGAAGGCTGGGCAAAGTAGCCGCGAAAGTCTCCATTGCGGTAATAATGCGGGTCCCGGCCTCGCTCCAAGATCGAGCGTACTTCGGCTCGATCTTGAATCCAATCCGGATGGTCTTTGAGCAAATCGCAAAAGATGCCAAAGCGGCTGATGAACGCCGAGAATATCAGGCCGCCTGACCGCAGCCGCTCGAAGGCCTGCTGCAATGCTTTCCTCCGGTCAGCCAGTTCCACCAGGTGATAGAGCGGGCCCATCTGCAACACCGCATCGAATTCCTGCCCGGTTACCGCGCCGAGGTCGCGTGCATCAGCTACCACCAGCTGCACCTGCTTATCCAGCCCTGCCTCTGCCATCCTTTGCCAGCATTGCCCGCTTTCCACGGCTGAAAGATCGACCGCAGTGACTTGATAGCCTCGACTGGCCAACTCCAGCGTATATCGGCCGGTCGCCGCGCCGATTTCCAGGATCGAACATTGCGCAGGCAGGTACTTATCCAGGTAGCGCCAGGTCAGCTCATACTCAAGCGGATGCCTTTCCAAACGGGAATGTTCATTATCTGAACAACTATTGTAATATGCCACAATATCACTGACATCATCGATCATCGCCGTTCTCCTTATCCCGCTTTGCATATGTACTTCGATATTACCACGGTCAATGGATTAATAGAAAAAACGTCCCTAAGGTTCTGGAAAGTGGCATTAGTGAAGGTTTGCGAATTAAATTGCTTTATTTCACGCCGGTTATCGTCAGCCCGATCGCATCACCTACCACTTTGCACCCGGCCAGCCCAGTGATCTGATAAATGCCGCGCGAAGGTAGGTTGCCTGCCTTCTCCGTTGCCACCATTTCGATCAGTCCTTCCTCGGAGAGTTTCCCCGAAGCAAAATAGATCGAACCAAAGGCGATTGAGGTCCAGTCGCCTATGTGCTCTTCGATAATGTGTTTGATCTCATAGCCGTGCAATGGCTGGTCGCGCAGCAGACCGAGAATAACCAATCGGGTGGATATGGCAGCCTTCCTATAATCTCAAATATATACAAGCTTGTATGTTCTAGCATTATTTATTCCCTGTCAAGGTCTTCACAATTCCTCCACAGCTTATTCATGCCGGCTCCCCAGCCATTTGATATAGTCTCATTGGATATCATTCTCATCTTTACCAAAGGACTTACACTATGGGTGCAATCGACTCGCTTATGTATGAAATGATCTATCGAATTATCCGCCCACGTTGGGATGATGGCAGCATCCCGCCCCAGGTGGCCCAACTGGCTGCGCGCTCCGGGAATACAAAAAACGCCATTGATCTGGGCTGTGGCACCGGCACGCACTCTATTTATCTGGCCGGCCAGGGGTTTTCCGTTGTAGGATTGGATAGTTCCCCCACTGCCATTCACCTGGCCCGCGCCAGGGCCACCCAAGCAGGCCTGCATCCGGAATTTTCCGTCCACGATGTGACCCGTCTGGATTTTCTGCACGGTCCCTTCGATATCGCACTGGATGTGGGTTGTCTACATGGATTGAACGCCCAGGAGCGGCGCCGCTATGCCCAGGAATTATCCAGGCTGATGCTGTTTGGAGGCACTTTTCTGGTCTGGGGCGGCGATCGTGTGGCCGGCTTCGGCCTGGTTCCAGGAGAAATGGAAAAATTATTCGCGCCTGGTTTCAGGCTCGAACGGGTTGAGCCGGGCCAGAATCACGGCCGTCAGGCGAGATGGTATTGGTTGAACCGGAGATAAAAGGTCCCTCAGATCTAATCAAGAATTGCCACTCTCATTGACGTTTTGCCCGGGTGTGCGTACAATAAGCCCACAATCGAAACCCTGATCAAGGTGCCTTTTCCCCCGGATGGGAAGGCTCAATGGCGAAGCCGGTGCAAGTCCGGCGCTGTCCCGCAACTGTGAATTGGTCATCAGCAGTCAGCAATCAGCTTTCAGCAAAATACTGAAAGCTGGGTGCTGATAACTGAAAACCGATAAGTCAGGCCGCCCGCCCTGGTCAGTTCTCCACACTCTCGTGAAGAGGAGGTGGGAACGGCCTTTTTTGGATTGCCACTCCCCCCTCCCCTGCCCAACCGGCAGGGGATTTTGTATTAACTGAAAGCATTCGGTGATTATGCATCGCGCCCAAACCCCTTCGGGGCACTTTACCCACCGCCCCCTTACCCTTCGGGTATGCTGCGCGATTCCTCCGGGAAGGGAAACTTGGCATTGTGAGCGCAAAACGCTCGCAAAACCAACTTTCGCTCTTCCTCTACCTGGCATCAGGTGAGTTACCGAACGCTTTCTTAACTATCTGTATGGAAAGTTTGCTCAAGGAGCACCTGAATGAACCATAAATTACCCTTCGCACTCTTGATGCTGATCCTGCTGGCGGCTTGCGGGGCCAACCCTGCTACCACTGCCACTGCCCTTCCAGCAACTCCGATTACCCTTCCAGCAACTGCAACTGCCCTCCCGGTAACTGTGGCGGCCCTTGACGCAACCCCTACGATAGGGGCGATCACGCTGACTGATGACCTTGGTCACGCCGTCACCCTGGCGGGCCCGGCGCAACATATCGTCTCCATGGCTCCATCGAATACCGAGCTCTTGTTCGCGGTGGGCGCCGGATCGCAGGTGGTTGGTAGGGACACCTTATCTGATTACCCACCCCAGGCCAAGTCCTTGGCCGATATCGGCGGCTCGATGGGCACCTTCGACACCGAGGCCATCGTTGCCTTGCACCCCGACCTGGTCCTGGCGGCCGAGATCAACCCGCCCGATCTGGTTGCCTCGCTTCAGAAGCTCGGTCTGACCGTGTATTACCTGAAGAATCCGGTCACACTCGACGGATTGTATGCCAATCTCGAAACGGTCGGTTCTTTGACAGGTCATCCCGCGGATGCCGCGACTTTCGTGGCGTCACTTAAAGCCCGTGTTGCGGCGGTGGATGCCAAGGTTGCCACAGCCACCACCCGCCCCAGTGTGTATTATGAACTGGACGGAACTGACCCGACCAAGCCCTATACCAGTGGCGGAGGCACATTCGTCGATCAGTTGATCCATCAAGCAGGCGGGGTCAATATCTTTACACAGCTCAATACCGCCTGGCCGCAGGTCAGCCTGGAGCAGTTGCTGGTCGACAATCCCAAGATCATCCTGCTGGGCGATTCCGCCTACGGCGAAACGCCCGACAAGGTCAGCGGACGGCCTGGCTGGGGTAGCCTGCTGGCAGTAAAGAACAAGCAGGTCTATCCCTTTGACGACAACCTGGTCAGCCGGCCAGGGCCGCGCCTGGTGGACGGGCTCGAAGCGCTGGCTAAGTTGATCCATCCCGAGTTGTTTAAATAAAAAGGAACTATTGTGAACTATCCAACCATTCCCTCAATCGACGTTTCTTCATCTGCACAGGCGCGCGATCGCCAAGCAACATTAACCAAACCGGCCGGGTCTTTAGGCCTTCTGGAAGATCTTTCGATCCAATTGGCCGGCATGACCGGAAAAGCCCGGCCGCGTTTCCATCGTAAAGGCGTGATTGTCATGGCCGCCGACCATGGGATCGTAAAAGAAGGGGTCAGCGCCTATCCATCAGAAGTAACCGCTCAGATGGTCTTGAATTTCCTGAATAACGGCGCGGCGGTCAATGTGCTGGCGCGCCAGGCCGGTGCATTGGTAAAAGTGGTGGATATCGGGGTGGATTACGATTTTCATGGCGTGGAAGGGCTGCTTCATCGTAAAATAGCCAATGGCACAATGAATATGCTCAAGGGCCCCGCCATGACGAGCGCCCAGGCCGAAGCCGCCCTGCAGGTCGGGATCGAGCTGGTCCAATCAGAAATTAATCAGGGGCTTGATCTGGTGGCAATCGGTGAAATGGGCATTGGCAATACCACAGCTTCTTCCGCCATTACGGCGGTGCTGACCGGCCTGAGGGTGGAACAGGTCACCGGCCGTGGCACTGGCATTGACGATGCTGGATTGCAAAAGAAGATCCAGGTCATTCGAGAAGCCATCCGCTTGAATGCACCCGATCCACAGGATGCGCTGGATGTGCTTGCCAAAGTGGGCGGCCTGGAGATCGCCGGGTTGGCCGGAGTGATCATCGGCGCGGCCGCCCGGCGGGTGCCAGTGGTTGTGGATGGCTTCATCTCGGGCACGGCTGCCCTGGTCGCCGCAAAATTGATCCCTGAGGTAAAGCCCTACCTGGTTGCTTCGCACCGTTCGGTGGAGATCGGACACCAGGCCATCTGGAATACCCTGGGGTTGCACCCGTTGTTCGATCTGGGCTTGCGTCTGGGAGAAGGGACGGGAGCGGTGCTGGCCTTTCATCTGATCGAAGCAGCCACCCGCATACTGGATGAGATGGCTACTTTTGATGAAGCCGGAGTAAGTAATAAGGAATGAAACGTTTCGCACTGGCAGTCAGCTTCCTGACCGTTATCCCGCTTCGCCTGAAGGAACCGCCCCGTCCCGGTGACCTGGGGAAAGCCGCCGGTTGGTTTCCCGTGATCGGCGCGCTCATGGGAGGCCTGGTTGCGGCAGCCTTTTACGGATTATCCCTTATTCTCCCGCATTTGCTGGCGGCTACGCTGGCAATGGCCGTTTGGATCGCCCTGACCGGTGGATTGCACCTGGACGGTCTGGCAGATTGTTGCGATGGCATGTTGCACGCCTCCAGCCGGGAACGCCGCCTGGAGATCATGAAAGACCCGCGCCTGGGAACTTTCGGCGCAATTGGCCTGGTGCTGACCATCTTATTGAAGGTCATTTGTCTCTATAGCATGCCCGCCAGCCTGGCCTGGGTTGCTTTGCCGTTTGCCGCCGGGCTGGGCAGATACCTGCTGCTGCCGGCTGGCCGGCAGCCGCTGGCCCGCCCGGGTGGCATGGGTGCGGATTTTGCGAGCGGGTTGAACCGAACGGTCATCCTGTGGAGCGCACTGGTTGTGGTGCTTCTGACCGCCCTGGCTGGCTGGCGTGGCCTGCTGGTTGTCCTGGTGGTGCATGTTGTCACCTGGGGAGTTCTCAGCCTGGCCAAAGCCCGCCTGGGCGGCGTAACCGGGGATGTCTTGGGTTTGGTCGTGGAATTGGCCGAACTGGTCACCCTGCTGGGTTTTTGTATCCGCTAGAGGAGCAGCTATCAATGAAGCCGTTGCCATTTCGAATTGGTACTACCTCTTATATTATTCCGGATGAAATCATCCCCAATGTCCGTTTCCTGGCCGGCCAGGTGCAGGATGTAGAGTTGGTGCTCTTCGAGGCCGATGATGGAATGAACAACCTGCCGGATGCGGCAACCATCCATGCGCTAAAAGAGCTGGCCGGGCAGCACCAGCTCAGTTACACTGTGCATCTGCCTCTGGATCTGCGCCTGGCTGCCGATGGGAGCCAGCAGCACAGATCCATCCTGCTGGCGCGCAAGGTGATCGAATCCACTTTGGATCTGGATCCATGGGCCTATATAGTCCATCTGGATGGCCGGGAAATTATGAATAGTACCAACCAGGCAAATATCTCAAAATGGAACGATCAGGCGATCCAGGCATTGGAAATGGTCACAGAACTGCTGCCGAATGCCAGGCGTCTGGCAGTCGAAAACCTCGAAAAATATCCACTCAACTTTTGGGATGAAGTCCTGAGTCGCTCGCCGGTCAGCCGCTGCATCGATATCGGCCACCTCTGGTACGATGGGCTCGATCCCCTGCCTTACCTGGAAAAACATATTGACCGGGCCCGGGTCCTGCATATCCATGGCATTGGCGAAAGAGACCATAAGTCATTGAATAAAGTCCCGATCGACGAACTGGTGCGGGTGATTGACTTTATTCACTGCTCAGGTTTTCAAGGCGTCATGACGATGGAGATTTTTGGCGAAGAGGATTTTCATTCCTCCATAGTCGCGATGAAAGCGGCGCTAAAGCGCTTATCCCTGGAGGCTGCGTGGGCAAACAATTGACGTTAATTCTCGGGGGCGCGCGCAGTGGGAAATCGGGGTACGCTCAATCCCTGCTGCTGGCTGCCGGAAAGCCGGTCTTGTTTGTTGCCACCGCCGAAGCCGGCGATAAGGAAATGGTGCAGAGGATTGCCGCACACCGCCTCGGCCGCCCAACCGATTGGATTACCCTGGAAGCGCCTACCCGGGTTGGGCCGGCCATCCGGAATGCCGCCGCTACTCCGTATGTCCTGCTGGACTGCATGACATTGCTTGCCAGTAATGTCCTGATGTCCTGCCCTGAACCGGTCGATGAAGAATTATACGAGCAGAAAATGGATCGGGAATTGGATGAATTGATGGCAGCCTATCGATCCCATCCGGGCGAATGGTTGATTGTGTCGAATGAAGTCGGCCTGGGGCTCGTTCCGCCCTATCCGCTGGGTCGGATCTACCGGGATGGTCTGGGGAAAGTTAATCAAAAACTCGCCCAACTTGCCGACCGCGCCATTTTTATGGTCTCAGGCCTCCCCATGAGAGTAAAGTAACATCTCTGTCGCACAACGGGGAGATTACTGAATAATCTACAAAACAGCCTTCCTTACTTTAGTGGGGGGAGGGTGTTTTTAATTTCTCTTTTTTCCAAATTACTACTACCACCTAACGAATTCCGAATTCCTTCTCACGTTTTTTGTTTTTACGCGTTACGTTTTCCGTTTTCCTCCTGAAAACCCCAAAAAAGTAAATCTGCATCAGCTGATCGAACGCCTGCGGGTCCGTCATTACTGCTTGCATCTCGATCGACTTTGCCCTCACCCCTGCGTCGAATATCTCGGAATATAAGTACAGCAGTTCAAAAGGAATGCTTTCCTCGATATAACCTTCCTTTTTCCCCTGCTCGTAAAATTTGAACATGATTCCTTTTGATTCTATTTCTGAGCTCAGCCTGTCTGCCGTCCCCACTTTGACCATATTTATCCAGCAGGTCGAACAGGGCCTGCCCATCGCTCACTTTGGGAGAATTCTCCTTAGCCCCCAGCGTAAATTGCAGCTTCCCGGGAAAGTCCATGTTGCTGTCGATCACTTTTTCGGCCGCCGCCAGACTTTCGTCCACGTACATATCGATCACCTGCCTATACAATATTTCTTTGGTTTTGAAATACTTATAGATCGTTACCTTGGATACCTTCGCCCTGCCAGCAATCTCATCCATGCTGACCTGCTCTGCGTTCGCTTTCGTGAACAAATCCAGTGCAGTTGCTTTGATCCGGTCGATGATCTGTTGTCTGCGTTTGTCATGGCCATTCATATTGGTTAACGCTCCTTTAAAAAGGACGAATAATGAACTCTGAATACTATTATAGTACATAATGATTGACAGAGTAAGCCCGCTGCATTAGAATGTACTCTGCATAAAAGAAGAGTTCAAATAAATCCAAAAGGATAACATGATGGCAAATCAAAATGTGGGCAGGACCGCCCTCGGCGCAGCAGTGTGTCGGTTGATCGAACAATACGAACCCGCGAAAAACCGCCTGTTTAACGATCCGGTCGCCAAGGAACTGGTCGGCGCGCCCGTGCGCGTCATGATGCAACTGGCCGCCATGCGGAATTTTACGGTCAAACAGACGGACGCTGTCGCCCAGGGGATCTATGGAGTACAAGTATGTCGCACCCGCTACATCGATGACGCCGTCCAGGCCGGACTGGCTCGCGGTATCGACCAGCTGGTCATCCTGGGCGCCGGGCTGGATACGCGCCCCTACCGTTTGCCCGGGCTGGAGAATGTCAGGATCTATGAGCTTGACCTGCCGGCAGTGCAGGATGATAAAAAGAAGAAACTCGCCAAGCTCTTCGGGCATCTGCACGAAAACGTCACTTTTATCCCGATCGACTTCGATAGCCAGAACCTGGAAACCATCTTTTCCGGGACAACATTCAACTCTTCCCGGCCAGCCGTATTCATTTGGGAAGGCGTCACCCAATATATTACAGAAGAAGCCGTCCAACGCACCCTGACCTTCGTCGGAAAATCAGCTCCCGGCAGCCTGATCGTGTTTACCTATGTTCTGAAGAGCCTGATCGAGCACCACTCGGATATCCCGGATGCGGAGCATATGCTGGAAACCGTTGCAAAGAGCTCCCCGTGGGTTTATGGCCTGGAACCCGCCAGCCTTCCCGTTTTCCTGGCGCCATTTCATCTCGCCCTGGTTGCCGACGTGGGCGCCTCGGATTACCAGGCCAGCTACCTGAAGCCGATGGGGCGCACCCTGGCCGTTTTTGCCGGTGAACGCATCGTTCAGGCTACCGTTCGGTGATATTTACCTATACCGAATACCGATTTATGGATAACTGTAACTTTACTCATAGTTTTGCCACGAGCTGGAAGCATAGTTTTGCCGCTTTTAGCCCATAAATGTGGGAGTAAAGCTGTGAAGTGAGAACAGGCTGGAATGATAGTTTTGCCGCAAGTAAATTCTGGAAGCATAGTTTTGCCAAAACGGCAAAACTATGGGTTAAGTTACAATAACGAATTCTAAATAAAAAAAATGCCCCTGACTGGTTGAGGGGGGCAACCAATCAAGAGCAAAAGTATTATCCCATAGGGCACCCTTCAGGTCAAGGAAAAATTGATTAATAATCAATTAGTACCTTGGGGGGATTTACGAAAAGGGTTTCCTTATCTGTTTTTTACCTTTTACGCATTACATTTTTCCTCCTCCCCTCCCCTTTCCCGCTCTTCCGGCTAGAATCCACTCCATATGCTGCAAGTCCAGACCAAACTCGCGCTCCCATTTGCCTCCTCCACCCGGCTGCCCCGCCCAGCCCTGGTGGCGCAGTTGCAGTCCGGGTGGCAGAACGGGCGTCATCTGTCGCTGGTGACCGCCCCCACCGGCTCCGGAAAGACCACCCTGCTGGGCGAGTGGGCCCGCACTCCGCAGGGCGTGCCGCTACGTTTTTGCTGGCTGGCTCTGGATGAGCAGGATAATGACCCGCTGCGTTTTTGGGGATACTTCCTGTCCGCGCTGGAAGTGCAGCTCCCCGACGCAATCCAGGCCGCCCGCGCGTTGCTGCAGGGCGATCTGTTCCGGCCCGCACCGGTCGAACAGGTTCTGGCTGTCCTGATCAATGCCATCCAAACTGTACTCTCGCCGGTCGTTCTTATCCTGGATGACTACCATGTCATCCACGATCCGCGCATCCATAGCGCGCTGCAATCCCTGTTGAACCAAATGCCGCCAGCCTTGCACATCGCCATTGCCAGCCGCACCGAGCCACCGCTTAACCTGGCACTCCTGCGCGCCCGTGGGCAGTTAACCGAGATTCATCTGACCTCGCTCAGCTTTACCGAGGCAGAAGCCGGCGCGTTCCTGAATTCGGCCATGCACCTGGAACTATCCTCGCAGCAGGTCGCCCTCCTGGAACAGCGCACCGAAGGCTGGATCGCCGGTCTGCAATTAGCCGCCATCGCCATGCAGTCCATCCGGCAGGCTAGCCCGCTCCCCTCCGCCGGTCACCCGCAAATGGACAGTTTCATCCAGGCCTTTGGCGGCAGTCACCGGCACGTGCTGGACTATCTCAGCAGTGAAGTGCTCCAGCGCCTGTCCCCTGAGCTGCAGGATTTTTTAGTGCAGAGTTCCGTTCTGGAAAGGCTTTCGGCACCGCTCTGTAATGAAGTTTTAGAGCGGACCGGCAGCCAGGCCATGCTCGAAACCCTCGAACGTCTCAATTTGTTCCTTGTTCCCCTGGATGCCGAGCGACGCTGGTACCGCTATCATGCTTTATGGGCCGAAGTCTTGCAAACCCGCCTGCTCAGCCAGCTTCCGGAATTGATCCCGGGACTGCACCAGCGCGCCGCCGGTTGGTTCGAAAAACATGGCTTTTTGGCCGAAGCCATCCCGCATGCCATCCGGGCCGGCGAACCGCAGCGGGCTGCAGGTTGGATCGAACCGCTCGCCCGGGCCATGGTGCTGCGCGGCGAAGGCAGCCTGTTGTTGCACTGGCTGGATCAATTGCCCGCTGCGATCGTCAATGAGCGCCCGCAACTGGTCATTGCCAAAGCCTGGGCCTGGATCACGGCTGGCGAGCTGGATGAAATCGAAGCCCTGCTTGAGCTGCTGGCTTCCCCCGGCGATCCGGCTCCAGAATTGCTTGGGGAGATTGCCGCCATCCGCGCCATGGTTGCCACCCTGCACCAGGATATCCCGGTCATCCAGCAGCAGGCTGCCCTCGCTTTGCAAAACCTGCCCGACGATGACAGCCTGATGCGTGCTGCCATGGCGCTCAGCCTGGGCACCGCTGCAGCCCTTTCGGGGCACGCCCTGCCGGCCGTTGACCTGTTCGAGCAGGCCATCCAGTCCAGCCGGCGCAGTCACCAATCCATTATCCGGCTGGTTTCCACCACCGGGCTGGCCAGTGCCTATGAGTCGCTTGGCCAGCTCAGCCAGGCTGCTCGCCTGCACCGCCAGGTGATCGCGCTCGAAGGCGACCCGGTTCTGGGCAGCCTGCCGCTCATCGGCGTCGCCTACGTCGGGCTGGGCGGCATCCTGCATGAATGGCTTCTGTTCGATCAAGCCGAGGCGACACTCCAGAAGGGCCTGTCCATCGGGCAGCGTTGGGGCAGCCCCGAGATCCTGATCGGCGGCTGGTTCAGCCTGGCGCGCCTGCGCTACACCCAGGGCCGCCTGGACGAGGCGTTGGAAATCCTGGAAAAGCTGGAAGCTGATTTTTTCACCTCCACCCCCTTGCGTGAACGCGATCACATCCAGTCCATCCAGGCGCGCGTCTGGCTGGCCCAGGGACAGCTTGCCCGCGCCGAAGCCTGGGCGCAGGCCTGCAACCTGGATGAAAGCCATCCGGTCACCTATCCCGATGAGCAACAGATGTTGGTTCTGGCGCGGGTACTCCTGGCCAGCCACGCCTCTGCCAAAGCGCTGCGCATTCTGGCCGGGCTCGAACAAACCATCCGTGCCGACCGGCGTATCGGCAGCCTGATCGAGGTTATGCTGCTGCGGGCACTTACCCCTGAGCTCTCCCAACCGGATCGGGAGGCCGCAATGGAGCAGGCCCTGCGCCTGGGCGAACCGCAAAACCAGCGGCGTGTCTTCGTGGATGAGCCCGGGCTGCTGCCCTTGCTTCAAGCCCACCTTTCCCGGCATCCCCACGACCACTTCGCCGCGCAGCTGCTGCCGGCTTTCGAGCTTCGCCTGGCTGGACTCCAGCCACCGCCCGGCTTGCTCAGCCCGCGTGAATTGGAGGTGCTGCAGCTGCTGGCAGACGGCCACTCCAACCAGGAAATTGCCTCCCGCCTAGTGCTGGCGCTCTCCACCGTCAAGAGCCACGTAAAAAGCATCCTGATGAAGCTGGAATCCGAAAACCGTACCCAGGCCGTGGCTCGCGCCCGGGAGTTACAGATTCTCTAGCTTCGTTTGGAATTTGCCTGGCAGCACTCTTCTCACACTGCTAAACCGTAAGGCGGGATTTATCCCACCTGCCATGTAAATCCCCCCGCCCATTCCCTCTTAAGAGGGATGCGCTCCATCCACCCGTCCGCTATCATCAGCCCATGCATAAATCATGGGCTTTATACTTTTTTAATTAATGTTTGGGTTATTTCCGCCAAAATCTGTTTACTAACTTTCCGAGAATTCTGGAGGAGGTCGCATTTTGAGTATGCAGCTGAACGCTACGCGACCGCATATACTCAAAATGCGGTTCTTCAATAATTTTCTGATCGACACTAGGTTTGGAGCAATGATGTATTACGCAGTTGTTATTCTTTTTATGCTGGTATTCCCGCTGGCATCCATAGGCCTCGAAACACTCGTCTTTCACGGGTCGCTTGCCTTCGTGATCGTGGCTGTGAAATGGTTTGTCTTCTGGGCGGTCGGCGTTCGCCTGTTTACCGCCGGCCTGCGCCAGGCCATTGATCCAAATTTCACGGCAAAGAAGATCTTCGAGTTTAAGACTTCCGAACCGGTCATTATCATCCGGGAATTGGGCTTTGCGAATATCGCCCTAGGAACAGCCGCACTGCTTTCCATACTCAATCCCGCCTGGCTGATTCCCTTTGCCATTGCAGGGTGTTTATTCTACGGTCTGGCCGGTTTCAACCATCTGGCAAAAAGCCAAAGAAATCTGACCGAGAACCTGGCCACTTTTTCTGATCTGTTTGTTTTTGCTGTATTTCTGGTCTGCCTGGTGGGTTATGTCACTCATATATAACTATCTCTTCCCGGCCATGTGGCTCGGTTATTTAGCCTATTGGTGGGTCATGTCGATCCACGTTAAGGATAGCGAACGCGGCGAGCCGGCCCTGTCACGGCTGGTACGCCTGGTTGCGATGGTTTGCGCGGTCGTGCTGCTCTGGCCTGGCATTCCGTTTCAAGTATTAGAAAGGCGCTTCCTTCCGTCCGGCGCCTTGAGCTTTTGGATCGGTGCAGCAATAACCGCAGCAGGCCTGCTCTTTTCCATCTGGGCACGCAGCCATCTGGGAAGCAACTGGAGCCAGGCGGTCACCATCAAGGCCGGCCATGAACTCATTACCAGTGGCCCCTACGCCCTGGTTCGCCACCCCATCTATAGCGGGCTTCTGCTGGGATTTATTGGGACTGCAGTAGCCATCGGTCAATGGCGCGGGCTGCTGGCGGTGGCCATTGTTTTCATTGTTCTGTGGCGCAAACTAAGGCTGGAGGAACAATGGTTGCGGGCACAGTTCGGGGAGCCTTATGAGGCCTACGTTCGCCGGGTGGCAGCGTTGGTGCCCTACATTTTTTGAACCTGATCGACGCTTTCAAACCATCAAATCAATACACAAGGAGAATTAATAATGAAAATACTCATTGTTGGCGCTGGCATTGTTGGCACGATTTACGGCTGGGCCTTTGCCGAAGCCGGTCATGAGGTCACTCACATGGTCCGGCCCGGCCGCGCCGGTATGTACCCGGATGGCATAAAAATTGACATGTACGATGTTCGCAAAGGTCATAAGAAGAATTACCTCGGCCACTATCCCATCCGTCTCACCGAGACCGTTCCACCTTCCGCTGGCTTCGATCTGCTGGTGATTCCAACCAAGCACTACAGCCTGCTGGAAACCCTTCAACAGGTTCTCCCCCAAACCGGTCCCATCGATACCTTCCTTCTGACCCAAAACTGGGCCGGGACTGCCGCGATCAACGCACTGCTCCCGCCTTCCCATTGCGTCTATGGCGATGCCTCCGCCGGCGGCAAATTCGAGGGCAATACCCTCATCGCCACCATTGCCAGTGTGGCAGCCGGCCAGGTAAACGGCCGCCACGATGCCTGCCTGGATAAGGTGATTGCGCTGTGCCGCTCGGCCCAGGTGGGTCTTGAGCTGCCGCCCAATATCCTGCATTATCTGTGGGTGCAATATGCCATCACCGGCGGGTTGTGGCCGGCCCTGGTCAAGACCGGTAGTCTTTCCGCCGCTTTGGATAACCGCCAGGTGGGTGAACAGGCCTTCCTGGCCGTCCGGGAATGCCTGGAAATTGTTGCCCGCCGCGGTGTGGATTTGCAGCAATACCCGCAGACGAAAATGTACGCAAAGGCCTCTCCCCTCGCCATGCAGATTGCCGGCCTGGCGCTCAAGTTCATGTTCCGCTTCAACAAGCTCGTCCAGCGCAGTTCCGCCCACGGCCTGGGCGATCCCCGTGAAGTGCAAACCTTCTACTACGATCTGCTCAACACCGGCCGGCAATTGGGTCTCCCCATGCCCGCCCTGTCCGCCTTCGAGCCCGATATCCAGCGCTTTATTACTAATAATGGCTGATTTATTTAGTGAACCGGGCTGCACCGAGAACCTATCTGCCAAACGTCTCATCCAGCCAGTCGTATATGACTTCCTGCATCAATATCAGGTTGTTGACCTGGCAATGTGCATCAGCGCCTTCCTCAATGCTGAAGATGTGGATTTTCTTCGGGACTTGTAGAGCATCGTAGACCTCACGCGCTTGTGTCAGGAACATTGGGGCTTCACCTTCGCTGGCGAGGCAGAGCGTCGGGCAGTGGATTTTTTCAGGTTCGATGATCTCTCGTCCAAATTCTATGAGTTGAGAAAGGCTGCTCACCCCAAACTGCCAGCAGGTGCGCTCCGCGGTGATTGAAGTCATCGTGTTCTGATGTATGGCGATCTGGCCCACAAGGCTGGTGACGAATGCCGGGGCTTTCAGCAGAGCAGGCGGGAACTCTGCCATGGACAGTCGATACGGATCGCTGATTGGCGAGTCAGCGATGAGGGCTTTGATGCGGTTGCCGCCGTCGGCCACGGCACCACGGAGGGCAAAATACCCCCCGATGCTAAACCCGATCAGCGCCACACGGTCGCGATCCACGTCCGGGCGCTGTACCGTGTAGTCGATGATTGCCTTCAGGGGTGCATCGATCGCGTCATTGAGACCAGACAAGGGAAGCTGAGAGTAGCGTAAGCGACTCCCTATATGGACGGGCAGATCCACCGCGACGATGTTATACCCCCGGCAGCGCCCGGCTCCAACCCAAAAATAGGCATGTTCGGCCCAGCCCTCACCGCCCGTCACGTAGATCAAGGTCGGTGCTTTGGCCGCCCCCCCAGTTGCTGGCATGAAATAGCCATGCAGCGAGTACGGTTGGAAGGGCACTTCAATCTGGATAATTGGTGGATCGAGGAGGGCAGCTGCCTTCTGGAAACAGGATGTGCCCCGGTGCCAGTTTTCGGCCAGACGTTTATCCTGAGGACGAGCGGAAAATATGCTGGCCTGGTAGTAGCTGAAGGCCCGTAGGTAGGCTTCGCGGGCGCTGACCAGATGATGCGCTCGCTCAGCCGCCTGGGCCTGGGCTTCAAGCCGCTGCCCAGCCTTCGTCCACTCGCTTACCCAGCTTTCCGCGTCCTTGATCTGCGAGGCAGTACTCAGACATTCACCGAGTTCGGCACCGCCGGCAGCGCTCTGGCCAAGTACCCACATCAGGTTGAAATCCATATCTTCGTTGTCAAAATGGAGTTTGACGGCCCGACGTTGCATGATTTTCTCTTCTTTGATGGACTTGTTCATGGTGTTCTCCTCGACTAACCGTTGCTTTATCGACAGTTCGTTGATAAAATTATAAAAGAATCGGCGGTGCCAGTCAATCACGAATGGTACCAATACGTCGTATAAGCAACAGGTGTCGATAATGTCCAGAGAAAAAGCGTTGCATGATAGCATGACCAATAGTCGCAAAATCGACCCGCGTATCGAGCGCACCCGGGAAGCGCTCCGTGGTGCGCTTATGGCATTGATCGAGGAGAAAGGTTTTGACGCGATTTCGGTTCAGGATATCACCGAGCGGGCACGGCTGAACCGCGCCACGTTTTACCTTCACTACCGGGATAAACAAGATCTGCTCATTCGTACGAGTGAGGCAGTCTTTGATCGTCTGGTTTTGGAAGCCGGGCCAATTGATCGCGGGAATCTCGCTTTCGAGAAGCCGCCCCAGCAGGTGGTGATTCTCTTCCAGCACCTGGCCGAACACCGGGACTTTTACCGGGTGGTACTGGGGAGATCGGGCGTGCCCGCCTTCGTAGCGCGGATGCGCGAGTACCTGGTCACATTCACGCAATTGCGCATTGCCAGTTTGCACACGCTCTATCCCGCCGCCGTGCCGATTTTGGAGGATATCTTCATCAGCGAGTATGTGGCGGGGGCGCTGCTGGGCATCATCATCTGGTGGTTGGATAACGGCCTGCCGCATTCACCTGAATATATGGCCGACCGATTTGGCTGGCTGAGCGTAGCTGGTACTTACCGGATGATGGGCATTGAGCCACCCAGCCTGGATACTGAGATGGATATGGCGCATGGTGAGCCAAAAGGTAAGGCAGAATAAAATTGTTCTCGCTTCTCCATACTTTGCGATTCAGGCCTTATGTTTCTTTCTTCTCCCGTTTCAGGCGTTACGTTTTATTGCTTTCGCTTTTTGTTTATCATCCTCCCCACTGCCCTTAAAAACGGCCTCGCCTGCGGCGCACGCAGGATCTGCAGATCGTCCCAAACGGAGGAACGATCGTCCAGAAACTTCAGCACCCGGTTGGCCGGGTTCCTGGCAAAAATGGAGCTCAGGATCGGGCGGCCCAGCTGCGGCTCTTTTGCGAAGACATCCAGTACCACGCTGTCATAGAAGCGGTAGCGCAACGGGTCGGGCGGAATGGCAAACGGCTGGCCTGTGCGGATCAAAGAATCGACGATGCTGCGCGAATCCCTTTGGATGCGGGCGAAGGCATACCCCGTAGAGGGTTTCACCCGCCCACCGCGCGAGCCGATCGCCAGGATGCGCTGCCCCAGCCGGCGCGGCAGCGGGTGGTCGCTCATCGGGATGATGCCCCGCTCATTTTCCAGGATGCGGTAGTCGTTCAATCCCAGGGTCTTCGCCAGGTAGGCGCGCAGGGCTTCTTCATATTCCCCCTCCGGCAGCACTTCCGGCGAAAAAAGGGTGTATTCTACCAGGGCGCGGGTGGGGCTGAACGGCAGGGTGTAGAAAAACGTCACGCCGCCGCGCTGGGGCGTACGCAGGTCGAACATCGTCACCGTCTGCGGGTCGAAGACCGGTCTATCCGTCTCGATCTCCCAGCCTGTGAAATGCTGTTTCAGATAGTTGTAATGCTGCGGATCCGGAATAACATCCGCCGGGCGGATGCGGCTGTCAAAGGCCCATTCGGCCTCATAGCTCTCGCCGCCCACCTGGACCACAGCTTTTTCCTGCCCGTCCTGCAGCTCCGCCACGCCCTGCACAAAAGTAACCCTCGATCCGGCCAGTTCTTTCCTGGCATACTCGTAAAAGTCCAGCCCGCGCACCATCTCGTAACGAAACGGCGCAAGTTCCCAGGTATGGTCGAATCCATCGGAAAGGAAGCGCAGGCGCGGCCAGACCTTGCGGGCGATCTCGTCAAAGCGGGTCGGCCGGTCGCTCCAGAAACACCAGGTGCGGTCGTTGGTATTCTTGGCATCCTTTTCCACGATCAAGATGGATTTGTTTTTGAGCCGGCTGCTGGACAGTTCAAGCGCCAGGCTCAGGCCGGCCGCGCCGCCGCCCAGGATAGCAAAATCGTATTTCATTGTTTCTCCACCCGCATGAACACCCCCGGGCGCGGTTCCAGCGTGGCGCCCATGTGGACATGCACGCGCGGCCGGGTCAGGGTCAGCTCGTAGCTTTGGAAGATGCGTGCCAGCACCACTTTTGCCTCCACCTGGGCGAAATTCGCGCCCAGGCAGTTGCGCGCGCCGCCCCCGAATGGCAGGTATGAATAAGGGGTATGCTGCCTGCCCGGCTCGAAGCGCCCCGGGTCGAAGCGTTCCGGCTCCGGCCAGTGCGTCTCATCGTGATGGTTTGCATAATAGGAGACCATCACCCGCTGTCCCTGCGGGATGTCGTACCCGCACACCGCCAGGTTCTCAGTCGAAACCCGGTTGCCCACATGGATGGGCGGGTACAGCCGCAATGTCTCGTCGATGACCTGTTTGAAATACCCCAGGGAATCCACCTGTTCGGGTGTGGGCGGCATTTCGGTTGGGAGCGTCTCAGCCTCTGCCAACAATTCCGGCTGCACCTGCGGGTGGCTGCCCACCAGGTAGAGCGCCCAGGCCAGCAGGGCCGTACTGGTATCGTGCCCGGCAATGAACAGGGTCAGCATTTGATCCCGGATCAATTCATCTTCCATACCGGCATGGATTAACTGACTCAGCAGGTCATCCCCGCCGTTGGGATGTGCCCGCCGCTCCTGGATCAGCCTGTAAAGGTATTCGTTAATTGCTGTGATCGATTGGTCGTATCGCCTGCGCGGCGCGCCCAGCAGCCAAAGCCCCGGCGAGATGAATTTCAGCAGATCCAGAATGGCCGGGAAGAGCCGGTCAAGCTCAGGCGTCATGTCCACGTCGAAGAGCGTGTCCATCACAATCAGCAGCGCCAGCCGGCGCATTTCAACCAGCATGTCGTAGGTTTCCCCCGGCTGCCAAGTATCGATCACCTGCCCGGTGCGCCACCACATCCTGTCAATATATCCGGCGACCTGTTGGCGGTGCAGTGCCGGCATGATCTGGCGGCGCAGGCGATCGTGCGCCTCGCCGTCCTCCACCAGCAGTCCGTGCCCCAGCAGGCCGGTCACCGGATCGGATTCGTTTCGCCAGCGCAGCTTTCCACGTCCTTCCGTCAGGGCGTAGTGCGTCGCCTCCGGTCCGGATAGAAACACCGGGCTGAATCCGGGTAACGCAATCCGGAACACATAGCCCAACTGCCTGCGCATGCCCGCCAGCGCGCCCACCAGTCCGCTGCGGTCCAACCAGCTCTTTCAATGCGGCCTGCCCCGCCGCCGAATCCGGTACAGGAACCTGTGCCATTCTTACCCTTTCTTTGTAATGACTATCCCAACCTCAATAGATAATTCTTTTTTACCACGAAGGGCACCTAGGCGCACGGTGGAAACACCATTCTTTCTTTCCTGGGTGTTCCTAAGTGGATGCCTGTTCGCGATGCCATCTTCTCACTTCTCACTTTTCATTCATCATACCAAACAGTTACATCCTCCAACGACCGTGTCCGCAACCAGATCTCCGGCAACCGTAGCAGTTTCCCCACTGCCCCAATGTGGGCGCGCCGCGAAAAGACATCGTAGTCATGCTTCTCGATATCCTCCAGGATGGCCTCGTACAGCCCGGAAGCCGCCGCGATGGAAAACCGCCCATCCCCGGCCAACATGCCGATGCCCGGCCAGGCTTCCGCATAGATGCGCCGCAGGCGCTGGATCTGGAAACGCATGAACTTGCGCCAGCGCGGTGTGACCACACCCGCGGCAATGTCTTTTTCGGCCAATCCAAATTGCTCCAAGTCTTCCTTTGGCAGGTATAGGCGGCCATTGCGCCAGTCTTCGCCAACATCCCGCAGGATGTTGGTGACCTGTAACGCCACGCCCAGTTTGATGGCGTACGGGATCGCTTCCGCCCCGGAAAATCCGATGATGTGCATCGACATCAGTCCCACCGTTGAGGCCACCCGGTAGGCATATTCGGCCAGCTCGTCAAAGCTCTGGTAGCGGCAGTGCGTCAGGTCCGAAGCCACCCCATCCAGCAACTGTTCGGCATAGCGCACCGGGATGCCATACTTAAGGCGGGTATCCGCCCAGGCTAGGCTCACCAGGTCCTCGTCCGAAGGATGTGCCGAGAGCGAGTGCGAACGCCAGGCGTTGAGCGCCGGCAGGGGATCGGCCGTCAGGCTGCGGTCAACGATATCGTCGCTGACCCGGCAGAAGGCATACAGCGCCCGTACCGCCTGGCGCTTTTCAGCCGGCAGCAATCCCGAAGCCAGGAAGAAGGTCCGGCTATGCTGGCGGGTGATGGCTTCGCAGGCCAGGTATGCCTTTTGGATCAGGTTGGAATCCAGAGTAGCGATACCGGGCACCGCCAGGTACTCGAAGGCTTCGTGCGCCATTCCCACCAGGGTCGATTCCCAGGGTAAAGTGTTCTGTTGCATTGCCATAAATTACCTCCAAAATCATTCAATAAATAATTCGTAGTATTTGACTATTCGTGTAACGTATGGCCGCCAGGGTATTCGCGTTTAAGAACAGAAAGTTGCGCCGGTCTTCTGCTCAGGCTTTTCTCTTCGCCCAGCTCCTTCACGATCCGTTCTGCCGTCAGCTTGGCCGACAGAAGCACGATCGGCAGCCCCGTACCCGGATGGGTACTGGCCCCGGCGAAGTACAAATTCTTGTAGCGCGGGTGCCGGTTGTGTGGGCGCAAATAACCGATCTGGGTGAAGTTGTGGCTCAGGCCAAAAGCCGAGCCCTTGGCCAGGTTGAGCTCTTTGAGATACTCAGGCGGCCCCATCGTCTCTTCCATCACGATCCGGCTGCCCAGATCCTTCACGCCGATGCCTTCCAACCGCGCGATCACAAAGCTGCGCGCCCGTTCCCGCAAGCCAACCCAATCCTGTGGCGCGGCCTCGTTAATGTGCCCCACCGGCACAAGCACCATCAGCGCATCCCCATCCGCCGGCGCGAAGGATGGATCGGTACGGGCCGGGGCGTTGACGTAAAAGGACGGGTTCTGTGGCAGGCTCAGATCCCGGAAGATGGTCTCGAACGAGGCCCGGTATTCGTCGTCCGCCAGGAAGACGTTGTGGTGGAGCAGTTCCGGCGACTTCGTGCCTTTCACCCCCCAGTAGAACATAAGCGCCGAAGAGGTGTACTTCTTGCTTCGCAGCTTCGCCGCCGTGCCGTCATCCGGCAGCAGGTCAGAATAAACGTATGGCAGGTCGGCATTCGCCACCACCAGGTCGGCTTGCATGCGCTTGCCATCCGCCAGAGTGACCCCGCTGGTGCGGTTGCCTTCCACGTTGATCTGTTTGACTTCTGTGCCGTACTCGAAGCGCACCCCCAGCCCTTCAGCGATCTGCGCCAGGCTTTCGATCGGCCGGTACATCCCGCCCTTCGGGAACCAGACCCCGTCCCCCAGCTCGGTATATTGCAACAGCGAGTAGGTGGCCGGTGCTTCGTACGGGCTCAGGCCCAGGTACATATTCTGGAAGGAGAAGGCCGCCTGCAGGCGGGAAATCTTTGAAATAGCGCTGCGTATTGCTGGCGTGGCTCACCAGCGCCTTCATTTTCAATAACAGCGGCAGGTTGCGCAGGTCAAAATATTGCGCCAGCGAATAGAAATTACGCCCGACAAATTTATCCAGGCCAAGGTTGTAGTTGCTGTAGCCTTCCGCCATGAAACGCAGGAACTGTCCAAAAGCTCCCGGTTCGAGCGCGTCCAGTTGCTCGCGCATGCGCGGCATCTGGTAGGTCAGGTCCAGGCTGCTGCCATCGTGGAAATGCGCCCGGTAGGTTGGGTCAAGGTGGACCAGTTCCAGGTGATCCTGCATGCGCTCCCCCAGCGCGGCGTAGGTGTCGGCGAAAACTTCCGGCATCAGGAACAGCGTCGGGCCGGTATCGAAGCGGTAGCCGTCCTTCTGGATGAAACTCGCCCGGCCGCCCGGAAGGCCGGCCTTTTCGATCACGGTAACCTTATGCCCGGCCCGTGCCAGCCGACCCGCCACGGCAATGCCCCCGATCCCAGCTCCAATAACAATAGTGTCCATATCTCAATATCTCCTGTTTTTATCCTAATTATCAGTATTATAGGAGATATTACAGTATTTGTCAATATATTGTAGATATATTGTACACTATTTAGGCAACATCTGGGTTATTCCGCCAAATACCCCTGTCTAGCTTTCCTCCATGAAAAAAGCTGCCCGTTTGCCAGCAGGCAGCTTGCTAATTAATCCAGGCAATAATGGTACGGGATTGATACCGCGAACAATTTTTTGGGTACACAGGGCTACAGGGATCCGGTATCGAAGGACTGCGTCAGCATTCGGCTCGGACCGGCCGGCAGGCTGCCATACACGCTGTTGGCCGTTTCCGTCGTGATCGTTTTTGTCGCAGAGGTGCATTGCGGATCCTTGCCGGAGACTTTCAATGGACGGTCGGCTGAATATGTGAATGTGCCAGTGCCGGCGGAAAGAGCTGCATGCTCTCCATTAACCGGCCCAACCAGGACAAGCATGAATGAGTTGATCGGCGCCAGATCGGCGGAGGTAATTTGACTTGTTTTACCGGTACTTTTTGCCAGTGTCAGCGATTCCAACTCCAGATCCAGAGCTGTGCTCTTCCCGGCTTTGTCCAGAATGGTGTATGTGATTCCGTTGACGTTGGCATCCTTATCGTTTTTCAAGGTGATGGTAAATCGGTAGCCGGCAGGCAATTTTGCATCGGGCAGGGTGAGCATCGGCTCAAAATGGTTGATCAAGTTACCCTTGCCCAGGTTTTGCGACTTCACGAAATTTGCGGAAGGCCAGTTGTCGATGAACTCGGATACCTTAAGCGGCGAATTATCGGCTGTTACGAGCTTAAAACCGTATTGCTGCCAGACACAGTTCGCGCCTTCCGGCGACCAGGCGTTCAACTGGAAGCTGAAGCCAATATCGGAAACGATCTCTTTCTTGATGTCGATGGTGACGGATAATCCTGTGATTGGATTGCAGTCGCTATATAGGTAGTAGTTGGAATTGCTACCGAGCCCGCGTGGTGGCAGGAGCACTGTCCCGCTGGTGGGGCTTGCACTGGGCAGCGCAATCGTATTGGTGGGGCTGGCGACTGGCGGAAAAAAGGTCGGTCTGGCAGTTGGCGAGGGGATAAAGGGTTGGATGGTTTGGCCGCATGCCTGAAGTGCAAAGGATACTGCGCCTGCGGCTGTCAACTTGAGGAAATTGCGTCTATTCACAGGTTGCTCCTTTTTTTGAGAAACTTTACCCATTATAACCATTTTCAAGAACGCCACCCCAGCATCCCTAATATAAATCATCCCATCACTTTTCGCTGCTGGTTCCCCTCCAGGCGCTCCATACACTTGACACCCGCAGCCTCATTGGTTACAATCGGACTTGCAAGTTAATTACCGCTAACTAACAAGGAGCTTGGATTGAACGATCTTGGGCAAGCCGTGCACGAACAGCATCCCCGCATGCGCGGCGAGGATCGTAAGGCGCTCATCCTGGAGCAATCCAAGAAAGTATTTGCCAGTAAAGGCTACCTTGCCGCCAGCACCGGCGAACTTGCGCGTGCCAGCGGCATCACCGAACCCATCCTCTACAAGCACTTCGGCAGCAAGCACAAGCTCTACCTGGCAGTGCTCAAAAAGCTCAGCGAGGAGTTCATGGAACGCCTGCACGGCATGGTGGCAGCCAGGGCTATGACCAATCCGTTAGACAGCCTGACCTACCTGATGCTGGATTACCGCAACGCAGGGATGGCGGACCACGATAATATCCACCTGCTCCTGAATGCCACCCTGGAGTCAAACGATCCAGAAGTTACACAGCTCGCCCAGGCGCACAACCGCGCCATGTACGATCTGGTGTATGGCCTGGTGGAGCAGGCTCAAAAAAAAGGGTTGCTCTCCGCCCGGCTTGACCTTACCGCGGCTGCGTGGGGTACCCTGAGTTTCATGTTTGCCCTGCAATACCGGGCGAAAGCCAATATTTTCGAAGAATACAACGAGCAAACCATCCGTGAGATCAACCGTCTCTGGCTGCAAGCTCTCCGAACTGCGTAATCTCTTTTTTTTATCCCGGTATATTAGCTAGCGTTAACTAGCTTATATAAAATTCATCAATAATTCAAAAAGGAGTATGCCCAATGAAAATTGCTTTTCAAGACCAGAATTTTTCGTTCGAATTCCTGCGCGCTCTGGGTGAATCGATCCATGGCGGATCCGATATCAACGAATGTTTTGCCACCGCCGCCCGCATCCGGGAAGGCGACTATGAAAGCTGGTACCAGGAATGGAACCATACCGCCGAGCGCATCCGTCAGATCGCAGAGCGTTGTCTTGCCGAGGGCCATCTGGTGAGCGCCCGGCAAGCTTTCCTGCGCGCCTCCAATTATTACCGCTGCGCCGAGTTTTTCATGCATATGCAGATCGGAAAAACAGATCCACGTGCGCTGGATACCTATGAAGAGAGCATTGCCTGCTTCCGCCAGGCATTGCCGCTTTTCCCATTCCCCTGCGAAAAGATCAGCATTCCTTATGAAGGCGCCTGCCTGCCGGGTTATTTCTTCCGGGTCGATCCTTCCGCCACCCTCCGGCCCACCCTGCTGGTGCACGGCGGCTATGACTCAACCGGCGAAGAACAGTATTTCGAAACCGTCCCGGATGCTCTCGAACGCGGCTATAACTGTCTCGTTTTCGAGGGCCCCGGGCAAGGCAGTGTCATCCGCTGCCAGAACCTGCCCTTCCGCCCAGATTGGGAAAATGTCGTCACCCCCGTACTCGATTATGCCCTCTCGCGCCCGGAGATCGATCCGCACCGTATCATCCTGCTCGGGAAAAGTCTGGGCGGCCTGCTGGCGCCGCGCGCAGCGGCATTCGAACACCGCCTGGCCGCCTGCATCGCAGTAGATGGGGTCTATGCATTAATTCCAACCCAGTATGGAAAAGTAATGGGGAACGCCGCAACCGCCCTTTCGGATGAACAAATGAGTTCCTTCCTGGAATCAGAGATGCATAAGAACCCCAACGTGCAATGGGCCATCAGCCAGGGCATGTGGAGCATGCAGGGCAGTTCGCTCGCAGACGTTGCCCGGAAAATGGCCCAATACAATCTCACGGGGGTTGCCGGCCTGATCACCTGCCCAACCCTGGTCTGTGACGCCGCCGCCGATCATGCTTTCGCCGGTCAGCCCCGCCGGCTCTTTGATGATCTGCGCTGCCCCAAAACCTACCTGCTCTTCACTGCCGAGGATGCTGCCGAAGAGCACTGTCACGCCGGCGCCACCCTGCTGCTCAACCAGCGTCTCTTCGACTGGCTGGATGAGACGCTAGCTGGATGAGACGCTATAGAGGAGGTTACCAGGAAATATCGGGAGAGTGCGCAATTTGAGTATGTGCGGTTCTGCCGCACATACTCAAATTGCGGCTCTTCCATGATTTTAGTCACCCCGCCATCAATTTTACGTATATTTCTTCCAAGGCCAATTCCTTCATTGATAGATCCACCAGCCCCCATTTATTCTGCGAGACCGTTTCGAGCATGCTGGTGATGCCCCCGATTTGATCCGTCCGGTAGACATAATTGTCATCCAGCCGCTCATATTCCAGCGCCTGGTCCGACCGGAAGATCACCTGGTATTCGCGCTTTCCCAGCCGTGCGCGGATGGCCTCCATCCGGTCGAATACCAGCATGCGCCCGTTCTTGATGATCGCCACCCGGTCGCAGATCGATTCGACGTGGAACAGGTTATGCGCGCTGAGGACGATGGTCTTGCCTTCACTCTTGAGCTTCTTCAGGTAGCCCAGGATGAACAGCGCCGTCAGTGGGTCCAGCCCGGAGTTGGGTTCATCCAGGATCAGCAGCCCGGGGTCGTGCAGCAGCGCACGGGCAATGGCCGTCTTGCGCTTCATGCCCTTGGAAAATTCGCCGGTGAGCTGGTCTTTCTGCAGCAGGTCCAGGCTGTCCAGCAGTTCGTCGATCCGAGCCAGCGCCTTTTTGCGCGGCATCTGGTACAGCTCGGAGAAAAACAGCAGGTACTGCCTGGCGGTCATGGCTTCATAAAGCGGGCTGTCTTCCGGCAGGAAACCGATCTGCTTCTTCACCTTCACGCCTTCTTTTTGAATATCCCGCCCCATTACGGTCACGCTACCTGAGCTTGGCTCGATCAGGCCCGCCATCATTTTTAACAGCGTGCTTTTGCCCGCCCCGTTATGCCCGATGATCCCGACGATCTCTCCGTCCGGCACATGCAATGTGAGCGGCTCCACGGCTGTAGTATCATTGTAGCGTTTGCTGACATCCTTCAGTTCGATCATGCTCTGATTTTATCGTTAAACCAATCAGACAAACTAAGAAGCATATTAAACACACGTGTGCCTGCCTACGCCAGCCTGTCCTAGACGGACAGTCCAGGGTACCGCAGGTACAGGTGCAGCCAAGTGTAGGCAAAGGGCACAACGAATATAAAGGAATTTTATAAAGAATCTTCCTTCGTGCCTCTTCGTGGCCTTTGTGTTAAAAAGGTACTGATGTATTTATTTTTTTCTTCGTGCTCCTTCGTGTTTATTTATCCTTCGTGATCTTCATGTTAAGATATTTTTAGGCAAAACCCATGCATCAAATTTTCACCATCGCCTGGCGTGAAATCACCCGGCTGCGCTCCCGCTTCGGCGGCGCCAGTCCGCTGGCCATAGTCCTCATGCTGGCCGTGCTTGGGCTGGCCGCCTTTGCCCTGCGCAATGGCGCGGCGCTCGGCAACGGGCTCTACCGGGTAGGTGTTTCGGGGGATGTACCGACCATCGCGGACAGTCGTTTTTCCGTTGTCAAAGTAGATCCTTCCCGGGGCCAGGCGCTGCTTGACCAGCACGCCATTGACGTATTCGTGGATGGCGCACAGGTCTATTCCCGCACCGACCAAAAAAGCCAGTACGCTTTGACCGCCATCAAGCAGACGCTTGAAAAACAAGAGCTGCTGCGGGTCGGTTCATCCTATACCTACAATCTCGCCTTCCCGCTGCGGGTCGGCATCAACTACCTCAGTTCCTCCCCGGCCATCCCGGGCGTGGCTGCCACTCCGGCTGCCCCTGTGCAGACCATCATCCCCTCGCTCACGCCCCCGCCCGCCCCCTTCGCCCAGGTTATCATTGCTCTGCTCTACATCCTGCCCATCACCTTCACCAGCATATTTTTCACCAGCAGCTTCATGGATGAAAAGATCAACCGCCGCCTGGTGATCCTTCTCTCTGCGCCGGTCACGCCTTTTCAGATCATTCTTGGCAAGATGCTGCCCTACGTGCTCTTCGCGCTGGCCACCACCACCTTGATCGCCGTGCTCACCCATGCGCCTGTGCTGCTGGCCCTGGCGATCTATGCCCCCACCACCCTGTTCATCTTTGCCATCTACCTGATGGTGCCGCTGTTCTATCGCTCCTTCAAAGACACCACGTTCATCGCCATGCTGGTCACCACCCTCACCACCGCTTACCTGGTCTTTCCGGCCATGTTTACCAATATCAGCGAGTTTGCGTACCTGTCACCGCTGACCCTGGCAGTGAAAATGGTACGCGGCGAGCCGTTCAGCTGGCGCCAATACCTGCTGCCATCCCTGCCCATGGCGGCCATTTTTGGGCTGGCTATGTTTGCCGGCACCCGCATGCTTAATGAGGAATTCCTGATGGGCTACCGGTCGCTTACCCGCAAGCTGACCGATGCGATCTACCTGATGCTGAAGCGCGCCCGCCCGGTTGTTTCGGTCACCCTGATGAGCCTGGGCATGATCCCGGTTGTCTATTTAGTGCAGTTGGTCTTTCTGGCCATCGCCACCAATTTATCGGTCGGGGCCATGCTGGGCAGCACCCTGGTAGCCGCCGCACTGGTGGAAGAGATCGCCAAATCGCTCGGCATCGCCGTCTTGGCCGACCACGGGCTTGTGCGTTCCACCGGTCACCTGCTGCTGCTGGCCTTCCTTTCGGCGCTGGGCTTCCTAGTCGGCGAAAAGCTGCTTCTGTTGGTCTCCATCAACAGTGTCTCGCAGGCCTCCATCTCCAGCATCCTGTTCAGCACAGGCGGCTTCCTGCTTGTGCCACTGATCGCCCATTTCGTTTTTACTTCAACAGTGCTCCTACTGCATACCAAATTGAAATTCCGCTACATACTTGCTCTGGCCATCGGCACGCTCTTACACGCCCTGTATAACTGGTACCTGGTGGGAGGCTTGCGATGAGCGCCTTCCTGGCCGTAATGAAGAAAGAATTAAATTCCGTCCTGCGCGACCGCACCATGGTCATTGCCATCATTATCCAATTGTTCATCGCTTCCTTTTCATCGGCCCTGCTGCTGGGACTGCTGGCGCTATATGACCCCGATACGGTCATGCAGTACAGCGGCTCGTCCGTGCATATCGGCCTGGTCAGCCCGGCCGGTGATCCGTTGCAATCCTATTTGAGCGCCCGGGGCATCCCCGCCACTCGCTTCTCTTCGCTCGATTCGGCCGAGCGGGCCTACTACAACGGCCGGTTGAACGCCATCCTGGTGGTGCCGCAGGCCACCGGCGGCCTGGTGGATATCCAGTTGTACCTGGCCGATTCCGATTTTGCCCCCATCGTCCGCACGGTGCTGCAGACGCCGCTCAAACAATACGAGAATTATCTGCGTGCCCAGCGCGGCGTGGTCGTGCGTTACACCGGTCTGCAGGGCAAACCCGCCACCGCCTTTGAGTTTATCTATTCCGTCCTGCTGCCCATCCTGATGTTTTTCCCGGCCTTCGTTGCCGGCAGCATGGTCATCGACTCTCTTACCGAGGAAGTGGAAAACAACACCCTCCAGACGCTCTTATCGGCGCCCCTGTCAATTAACGGCCTCGTCAATGCCAAGATCTGCGCGGCGGTTCTGCTGGCAGTGATTCAGTGCAGCGCCTGGCTGGGCCTGATCTGGCTGAATCACATCTCCGTTCAGAATTCTGCCTGGGTGCTCAGCCTTGGGGTCCTGATTGCCGGCATTACTGCCACCGGTGCGGCCCTGGTGGCGGTCCTGTTCCGGGATCGCGAACGCGCCCAGTTCATCTACAGCCTGGCGCTGCTGGCTGCGGTGGCCATCAGCACCCTGCTGGGCCTCTCGCCTGTCCAGACGCTCTCCCGCCTGGCCATCGGCGACTATTACACCACCGGCTGGAATGTCGCCCTGGTCGCCGCCTTCCTGGCCATTCTCTGGCTGCTGCTCTCCCGCCTGGCCCACCGCCTGGCAAATTAGTTTATTTCCTCGAAGTAACACCTGCCCTGTGATGCGCGCACACGCTCAGCATAATTCGCGGGGCAGGTGGCAGGAGTAATTATTGATATTTATCATCCAAGTTGCCCCAGCTTACACATCCTGCCGCGTTTACTGTGCGGATTCGCGCGGCTGCAGGGGTGCCTGTGTCGAAGAGGAACCCAGCCGTCCAGTCCAGGTCAGGGAATCCGAAAAACGGGAGTTGCGCGCGCTTAATTAAAAAACGACGAGGAACAATTCTAAAAAGGCTAAGAATATCCATAGGGGTGGCGATAATAAGCTCACTGGTTTTATTTGCCATATATGGGGTTTTAGATTCGCGGGAATGAAGCAAATAATAAAGAAAAACGGGTTGACTTTGGATAATAAAACTTGATTTGTAATAATAAAAAGACCAGTCTTGCCCCTGCAACCCTGCTCCCCCAACCAACGTATATTTGACTGGCTGAATGAGATGCCAACTGGTGATCGAAATGACTCAGTGCTATACTCGCTTTCGAGCCATTTTTCGGTCGCCTGGTTGAAGGATTAAGGAAAACGTATGGCTGCATTCTTCTCAACTCTGCTATGCCTGTTTTTAATTGCTATCCTGGCAGGTACCATTGTCCTGATCGGTTCCATCCGAAAAATCCCCGACAATGAGAAGTGGGTCGTCACGCGCTTGGGCGACACCTCCGTAAAGGGCCCCGGTTGGACGTGGCAAATGCCCCTGCTTGACAAGGTTATAAAAGTGGACATGGCCGAAAGGCCCACCAACATTCAGGATCAGACCTGCATCACCAACGACCATGCCTCTTCCATCATCCATATGCTGGTTTACAGCCGGGTCATCGATCCGCTGAAATTTACCTCCCAGGCCGGCCGCAGCCGCCAGGATTTTGCCCATCTCGCTTCCAGCGCACTCAAGGAAATGGTCAGCGCCCGCCCGCTCGACCAGATCCTGTCGGCCCGGGATGAACTTGGCGAAGCCATCTGCACCAAACTCAACCAGGAGCTCGGTCCCTCACAGGGCGTTCGCATCGATGCAGTCAAGGTCATGGAGATCGTTGTCTCCAAAGAGGTCCTGGCCGCCATGCCCGTTCCCGGCGAACTTCCCTCCGAATGCCCTGCCTGCGGCGCACCGGTCAACCCAACAGGCAAGCAGGGCCTGCGGCAGTTTAAATGTGAATACTGCGGTTTCTTAATCAAGCTGTAATGGATGCCTGATACAATCCATACAAGAGAAAGGAAGAATACATGGAAATTGGTCCCCTGGAATATGTGGTTATCGGATTGAAGGATCAGCACCTGCCCGACGCGCTGGTTTCGGAACTGGATAAGATCCAGGAATCCGGCCAGGTCTACGTGGTCGACCTGATCCTGGTCACCAAGGCCGCCGAGGGTGCGGTATCAATGAAGGAAATGAACGAGATGATCGAACAAGCGCCCGGCAGGTACGCCAAGATCGCCGGCAACCTGATGGGGTTGTTGACCAAACAGGATATCGAAGGCCTCACCCAACCGGTTCCGGCCGGTTCCTCCGCCTTTGTGATCCTGTTCGAGCATGCCTGGGTGACCGGGCTGGCGAATGCGGTCCGGTCGGCTGGCGGAGTAGTTTTCTCGGGTGGTGTGGTTTCCCACGAAGTGTTGGCGCAGGTCAGTCTTGAACTGGCTGCAGCCGGAAAGGAAGGTTAGAATGCGTGGAGGATTTGGTGGTGGTTTCAGGGGTGGTTTCAGGGGGGGCGGGTTTGGAATGAGACGGGGCGGCTTCCCCTTGCTCGGCATGGGCATGGGCTTTGGCATGGGGCCGCTCATGACCGGCCTGATGGCCGGCGGGCTGGGCTACGTGTTGGGCAGCAACTCCAACCAGCAGCCGCAATACCCGCAACAGGGGTATCCGGCGCCCGTTCAGGGCCAGCCGGCCGCCCCAACCAGTGTCGATACCCTGGCCCAGCTTAAGCTGCTGGGTGAGCTGCACGACAAAGGCGTTCTGACCGACGACGAGTTCACCCGCGAAAAGAACAGGCTGCTGGGACATTAAGAAAAAACCAAAAAACAAAAAAGGCAGATGCGCCCCCCCGGCATCTGTCTTTTTTGTTGGTCCAAAAAGCACAACTTGTAGTGACCTTTACGGAGTGAGTCACCCTTCCCCAAATCAAGATCAGTTGACAATCACATTTTCTAACCCAATTGACCGTCTCTGGTACGAATAACCTCACCTGTACCGGAATTTGATCCGGTCACCAACACTCGCTTTCCTGCAAGTTTTAAATCCATTTTGTTATTCTTGTTTTTGATTATCAAAACTTCACTAAAAGCTTCGTAATGACGACTTCCCCGCACAGACCGCAGGACTGCGTAGTCGCAAATTAGCCGAACGACTAAAGTCGTTACTACGTTTTCGTGATCTACTTATTATAGATTATAGCAAATTCCCTGGCAAAATCGTGTATTTTTACTTTTCCTAAAACCGGCCGGTTACGATAGTAATCCTCATAAAACTTACCGCCGTGCCTGCCTGCACTTGCATTCATTTCCACCAAACCGGCTGCAATTCGAGGATTCATCCCGGCAGCAATCATGCCGTTGAGCAGTTGTTCATCCGAAATAACGATCCATTTCAAGTCGGGCTTTCCGATGGCTGTGCCTAAAATACTGGCAATCTCGTTGCAGGAAATTTCCTCGCTGGCCACATAGCGCACTTTTCTGCCGACAAATGGAGTTGTAATTTCTGCCGCAATGGCAGCGGCGATATCGATAGGAGAAACCCAGGGCTTTTTATCATCTCCGCCGTAGTTTGAAACAATCATGCCTTGCGTTTTGATGGTAGGTATAAAGCCCAATAAATTGTTGTAAAAGCCAACGGGACGCACAAAAGTAATGCTGACATCAGATGGCAGTTGATCGATAATTTTTTCTACCTGATAATGAAAAGCAAGAAGACCATTGCCTTGATCGGTATGTGCGCCGATACTGCTGAGATGAACGACACGCTTCACGCCCGATTGTTGAATAGCCTGCCTGTAATTATTGCCAAGCTTGATAATGGCAGCCATGATATCAAGGTTTGAGTCATTGTAACTACCGGGACCCAGTGCTTCCATTATATAAACTGCATCTGCACCTTTGAAAGTCGCTGATAGAAAATCAGCGTCTGTCATTGTGCCGATAGCCGCTTTTGCGCCTAATCTTTCGATGTCCTTTTGTCTTTCGGCTTTACTGCTGATGACTGTAACCGAATGACCTTTTCCCACCAACTCCTCGGTCAGCGGTTTGCTGATGTGACCCAACGATCCTGTAATGATAATTTTCATAGTTCTCCTTTTCAATTCATTGATAGACGTGCATAAATCAAAGGCGTACTTTGGTGATCAGTGCGGCGACCCTTCGATTTTGAATCCGAGACTACATTACCACGGGATCGTTTCGTTTTCCCAGCGCGTGAACTTTCCTGTCGGGCCGTCCGGCCCGAGCAGCGCAACACGCACCGGCTCGCGGGCGCCTTCCTCGACCGTCAGCGTACCCGCATATCCATTGAGATTCGTCTTGACGAAGCCTGGGGAGACGGCGTTGACCTTGATCCCCTCCGGCTCCAGCTCGATCGCCATGGCGAGCGTCAATGCGTTAAGTGCCGTCTTGGATGCAGGGTAGCCGGGGCCGAAGATCGAGCGCCCGGGAAAAGTCGGGTCCGCATTCCGCGTCAGCGACCCAGCACCGCTCGACACGTTGACGATCCGAGCGTTCGGCGATGCACGCAGGATCGGCAGCATCGCCTGGTAAACAGCGAGGACGCCGAACACGTTGGTCTCCCATATCGCGCGCACGTCATCAAGGGACACGTTGCTCGGACGGTTTAAGCTGGCGTACTCCTCGACAGATTGGCCGGGCCGCCTACCCGTGTTCGAGATCGCCGCATTGTTAACCAGCACGTCGAGGCGGCCAAACTCGTTGCGAACCCACTCCGCCGCGGCGGTGATGGAGGCGTGATCGGTAACGTCTAGCTGCACGGCGTGAGCTGCCGCCCCGATGCTCTGCGCGGCTATCTCCCCCTTCGCGAAGTTGCGCGACCCGACGAGCACGGTGAAGCCGTGCGCAGCGAGATCCCTGGCGATCTGAAGACCGATTCCTTGATTGGCCCCGGTGACCAGGGCGATGGGTTTATCCTGCATAATAATCTCCTTTTTTGTATCAAACTATGGTTGACACCACCATAATGTGATATTATAGATAAGTGGAACATTGTTCCATATTATACGGAACAATGTTCCGTTTGTCAAGCGGAGGTGCGATGAACGAGAAACCGGAAGACAATGGTGATAACCTGGAGCCTTTGGGCAGCAAGGAGCGACGGGTACGGGTGGACGCACAGCGCAATATCGACGCACTGCTCCAGGCAGCCCTGGAAGTGTTCGTGACCTCAGGAGTGGACGCTCCAGTCCGGGAGATTGCGGATAAGGCCGGTGTCGGCATCGGCACAGTTTATCGCCACTTCCCGCAGCGCTCCGACCTGATCGCGGCCGTCTTCCGTCACGAAATCGATGCCTGCGCAGATGCCGCACTGATCCTGGCCGCCGAGTACGATCCCAGCGAGGCGCTGGCGCGCTGGATGCAGCGATATGCTGCCTTTATTGCAACCAAACGCGGGCTTGCTACGGCTCTGCACTCAGGAAACACAGCTTTCGAGACCCTACCCGCCTACTTTCAAAAGCGACTCCTGCCAGCGCTGCAAACATTGCTGGATGCAGCAGTCGCAGCGGGCGAGGTGCGCAAGGGTGTCGAGGCGGACGACCTGCTGAGTGCGGTAGGGAACCTGTGCAGGCAGGACCCCGGCGACGATCCCGATCGTGCGCGGCGCATGGTAGGCATCCTTACTGACGGGCTGCGCTACGGCGCGAGCCCATCCGTGAAAGCATCTTCCCAGCTTTCAGCATGATCCGAGAAGGGCGGAGTATCCTCCAGCTTCTTATCCATGTGACCGTCACATTGGACGTGAATGCCACCTTCTACCCTGCTCTACTGCTTTCCTAACTCCTGGTAGCCCGCCCATCGCCACTCGAAAACCCCCTTTTCCGTCTCCCGGAAGAAAAACGGCTGAAGCAGTTACTACAGCTCAGCCGTTCTTTCTCATCATCCCTCTCCCCTATTCCCATCATCCTTAATCACCTCATTGCCTGATTCCTCGCAAAAGATCGATTTGCATTACTGGCGCTGGGGGAGTTGGGGAGGGGCGTCGAATATCTTCGCACGAAGTGCAAGGGATTAAATGGTTATTATCCTTTATCCTTTATCCTTTATATTTTGCAAAAATCACCAAACCCCGATCGTTTTGAAGGGTTTTGCATCAAATATAAGCTTCACTTTTTGACCGCCTTTACCATTCCGCGCAGTGAACCGTCAAAAGTAGTGCGAAAAACCTCCACTGTTAGCCCTTCCGTTGAGAAAATTTCACCGTATTCTTTGGTGTGTGCTTTGTCGGTGATGATCACTATTCCATTCGGTTTCAAGACTTGCGCCATTTCCCGGCAGGCTTTATCCCGTTCATCTTTGCTAGGGATGTTGTGGATACAAAGGTTGGAAAGAACCACGTCAAAGGTACCATTGGGAAAGGACATGCTGCGCACATCCTCATTTCTTACTTCAACTTTTTCAAGGACCCCCGCAAGCCCGGCATTTCTCATGGTATTTTGATATGTATTGCTGTGCATATCTCCCGAATTCCAAATATCAATGCCGATGCTCTTTCCCAGAGTCAATTTTTTGGCTGCACCAATCATCAAAAGTCCCCGTCCAGTTCCGATATCAAGGACTTTTTCATTTCCTTTCCAATCAATCATGGAAATCATCTTATCCCTGCGGTGTAGTTTACCGAGCTTCGTGTAATAAAGATAGGAACCACTAACAAGCACCATTAACAAACCGCAAAGCATAAGAACAAAGGCCACAATCTTCAGGCCGAAAGCGGGAAAAGTGGTTAAGGCAACTCCACTACCAAAACAAATCACTCCCACAAGGCAAACAATGGCGACGCCGAAAGGCGAACCATCAAAACCATAATCCGGATTCAAATGAACCATTTCTGTTTGCATTTTTTCACCTCTCTCAAATCGTTATCATCGTACCTTCTCAAAAAGTAGGGGAGGGTGGGATGTTTGCGGGTGGCTCCGCACCCTTCGAGTAGCCTTTCCAGGGATAAGTCGCTTTGAGAACGCCCGCACACACCCCATTCTCTCTTTTATTGAGATATTACTTATCAGCGTTATCAGAAGCTTTATTGCGATTGGTTGCTGTTCTGGATACTACGAACTATATTCTCCCTCGCAACAGATCCAAAATTCCTCCGGCCTTTTCTGGCGCTCGCTCCCCGTTCCCATCCGCCCGCGCCTTCGCCAGCAACGCCGCCAGCTCCTCCTCCGGGTTGCGGAACTGCATCGAATAGAGGCGCGCATACAACCCGTTCTTCTCCATCAACTCGACGTGCGTGCCCAGCTCGATAATGCGCCCTTCGTCCAGGACCGCAATGCGGTGCGCCACCTTGATGGTGCTCAGCCGGTGCGCGATGATCACCGTGGTGCGGTGCTGCGTGTGCATCAGCCGGTCGAGCGCCTCCTGCACCAGTTCCTCGGATTCGTTGTCCAGCGAGCTGGTCGCTTCATCCAACAGCAGGATGCGCGGATCCTTCAGGATCGCCCGTGCGATCGAGATGCGCTGCCTTTGTCCCCCGCTCAGGTTGGCACCGCGCTCGCCCACCACCGTCTCGTACTGCTTCGGGAAGGCCATAATGAACTCGTGTGCGTTGGCCGCCTGCGCCGCCGCGATCAATTCCTCTTCCGTCGCATCCAGCCGCCCGTACAGGATGTTCTCCCGGATCGTTCCACCAAACAGGATGGTCTCCTGCGGCACGATCGCCATCTGCGCCCGCAGGCTGGCCTGCGTGACCGAGCGCAGGTCCTGCCCGTCGATGCGGATCACGCCCTCGGTCGGATCGTAGAAGCGAGGGATCAGGTTGAAGATAGTGCTCTTGCCCGCCCCGCTCGGGCCCACCAGCGCCAGGATCTCCCCGGGTTGGACCTCCAGCGATACATCCTGAATGACCGGGGTGCCGTCTTCGTACGAGAAACACACATTCTCGAAGCTGATCCTGCCCTGGCTGACGGGCAGGGTGGTTGCATCGGCTGCATCCTGAATGGTTGAGCGCGTATCGATGAGCTCGAATACTCGCCGCACACCCCCGATGGCCGCCCGCAGCTGCCCATACAACCCCGCTAGCCCGCCTAGGCTGGCTGCGATGGTGACGAAATACATCAGGAAGCCGGTGATCAGCGCCAGCGTCAGCCGCCCGGCGATGACTTCGCGCCCGCCATACCACATCACCGCCGCGATGGAGCCGAAGCCCAGGAACATCATCAGCGACATGAAGCCCGAGTTGTACACCGCCATCTTAAGCGACTGCCGGAAGGTTTTCTCGTTGGCTGAGTCATAGCGCACTGACTCGTATTGCTCGCGTCCGAAGCTTTTGACCACCCGCACCCCTTGCAGGCCTTCCTCCGCCACCACCGTCGAGGCCGCCAGTAGGTCCTGTACGCGCGTGCTGCCTTTCTCGATCCGGCTGCCAAATAAGAACGCCACGAGCAGGATCACCGGCACCAACGCCAGGATGAAAAGGGTCAGGCGGGCATTCAGCGTCAGCACGATCACCACCGCCCCCACCAGCGAGACCACCTGACTGAGCAACGTAGTAAGATTGCTGGTCAGCATGGTGCGCATCTGGGTCACATCACTGGAGAGGCGGCTGACGATATCCCCCACCCGCCGGTTCGCAAAAAAGTCCAGGCTGAGGCTTTGCAGATGGTTATATAAGCTTGTGCGCAAGTCATATACCAGGTGTTCGCCCACGTACGCCAGCAAATAGGATTGCAGGAACGAAAAAGCCGCCTGCAGCAGGAAAATTCCGCCCAGTAAAAACGCCAGGTTGTTGAGCGGCGTCACGCTTTTAGACTGGGTGACCGAGCTGAGCAGCCGCACGATCACCAGCGGGAAAGCCAGCCCGAATCCGCTCGAGATCAATAGCGCCAGGATCGCGAGCGCCATCCGGCCCTTGTACGGCTTGAGGTAGCCGAACAGCCGTCCCCAGGCGACCGATTTAAAGGAAACGGGGGCTTCTTTTTGTTGATTTCCTTTTGGCCAAGTCTGTCGCGCATCTCGTCATGCGATCGGCCGTTAGAGTGGTTATCCATTGATTTTTTCTTTCCTTTGCATTATTGATATGAATATTGCTTTGAAATCGAAGTCCGAAGTCCGGCACTTCAGATTCCTGTAATTCATTGTTTCCCAATAATAAATCAGCTTTGTAAACTCAATCTTAACTACCAAGTAAATCGCTGGAAGTGCTTTTACAAAATAATTGCTCAAGCCACCGTGCTAGGCAGCGCCCCGACTGGGTGCTTCGCAAGAGACACCGACTGGAGCATGGCAAGCGCCCCTACCCGCACCCTACCCCTTGGGGGGAGGGAGAAATACCGAAAAAATGGATTTTCTCGGATTCTTCAAATCTCTAACATCTCCAGTTAAATTATCCCATCCTGCCTGGGCGCTGTATTCTCTGATAGAAGTCCGCCACGGCCCGGAAGGATTCCTTCGGTTCCCAGGTCATCTCCGGGTAGCTCATGCCATGCTTTCCTTGCTCATAGGTCTTCACCAGGCTGTAACTGTTCATATCCAGGTCCAGGCGCGGGTCGTCGTTGTACGGTGCCGTCGGCGAAAGGAACGTCATGACGAACGTCCCGTATACCCCGGCCCGGCCGAGCACACCCAACTGGTCCTTCAATTCGCGCGCTTGCATCTCCTCATCACGTACGTAGTTCCCTTGCTTGAGTTGCAGGCGCGGCGGCGGCAGTTGCCTGCCCGTCAGCGCCGTGCGGATCGGGTTGGCCAGCATCGTAAAGGCCACCCGCAGGTTGGGCCGGTAATCCAGGATGTCGCCACCCATCCCTTCCGTGCTGCTATCGGCGCCCTGGTAGGTCCGGTAGCCGAACTCCGTCACCACCACCGGCTTGCCGGTCGCGAAGAGCGGCTGGAGCATTTCCGTATAGCGCTCCTTGATCCGGGCCGCCCGGTAATGGTCAACTCCGACAAAATCGAACAAATTCCAGTCCACCGCTTCCCAGATCAGCGATGCATAACTGACCTTGCCATGGAATACCTGCCGGACCTGTGCATTAGCTCTGGCCAGGAAGGCATTCAGCGGCGGGTTGTGCTTGCCGGCTTTGGCATTCTCCCAGAAGGACGGATGGCGCATCCGCTCAGTCAGGTTCCGGCCCGGCACGATCCCTTGCATGAATAGCGTCAGCTCCGAACCCACGAGTAAAACCAGCCGATCCGGCCATTCAGCATTCAAGGTTTCAGCCGCTGCAGCCGCCCTGGTGATATATGCCAGCGTTTTCGCCTGGCTTTTATCCCACATCTCGGGCGACAGCCACACTTCCAGCCCCAACTCCAGGGCCATTTTTGAGGCCGCCATCAGCCGCTGGATATCCAACCCGCAGATCCGCACAGCGTTGCAGTGCAGATCGTTGCGGATGATCTCCAGCTCGCGCCGCACAACCTGAGGGTCGAAATCCGGCCGCCAATTGCCCGCCATCACCCGCCCTACATCGTAACTGACGCCTTTTATTTCCATCGAATCGCTCCTTTCATGCAAGCATCCCGATAGTCATTGGCTAATATGCGACTACGCATTCCTGCGGTCTTTGCAGGGAAGTCGCTACTACGAAGCCTTTTCGTGAAGTACTAATAATTTTATTTTCCCGCTCAGGATAAATCATTTGGATAAGCGCTATATTAACCCCTGGAAATTTATTCCGCTGGCAGCGAAATCACGAAAGTTGTCCCTTCCCCCAATTTGCTTTCGAGATCGATCGTGCCCTTGTGCAGATCGACGATCTTCTTGACAATGGAAAGCCCCAGCCCGCTGCCTTCCGTGGCATGCGTGCGGGCTTTATCTGCCTTGTAAAAACGTTCGAAGATGTGCAACTGGTCTTCCGACGCGATCCCGATCCCGCTATCCGTAATACTGAATTCTATTTTGTCGGCGTGCATGCGCAGCGCCACTTTGATCGAGCCGCCCGGCGGGGTGAATTTAATGCTGTTATGCAGCAGGTTAAGCCAGACCTGGCTTAGCAGATCTTCATCGGCATGAATGGTCATCTCCTTCAGCGCCACATCCATCTCGATCCCCTTCTCCGCCCATTGGGGCTCACAGGTCAGGATCAGGCTGCGCACCTGTTTATCCAGCCGGTAAAGCCGTGGGGCGAATTTCACCTGCTCCGCTTCCAGCGAGGTAAGTTTCAGCAAATCGTCCGCCAGCCTGGAAAGGCGTTTACTCTCCATTTCGATGATTTCCAGGTAATGCAGCCGCTCTGCATCGCTCAAGGAATTGCTTTTGAGCGCCTGGGCAAAGCCGCGGATCGAGGTAAGCGGCGACTGGATCTCATGCGAGACATTCGAGACGAATTCCTGGCGCATATTTTCCATCTGGCCCAATTCCTGGGCCATTTTATTGACGCTTGCCGCCAGGCCGTTAAGGATCCTGTCATCGTGCAAATTATCCAACCGGATGGTGAAATCCCCTCTGGCCATCCTTTCCATTGCATCGATCACCGGCGCAAAGGTGTTCTCCTGCTGGATCCTGAAAAATCCTGCAAACAACCGGATCACCAGCGATGTAAAAACCAATCCCAATAAAGAATTGACGATCTGCACCAACGCTGCCGGCGGGTTCCAGCCCACGGCCCGGTAAAGATAACCGGTCAGGTAGAATGCTACAGCGAACATGCTAGTGACCAACGCCAACACGAAGAGCAACCAGAGAACTGTAAAAAGCCGCGGGTGTTTCGTTCTCATGCGTTCAACTCCAGCCGGTAGCCCAGCCCGCGGATGGTCGTGATCTTGAAGGAATATTGCCCTTCCGGGAAGCGCTCGCGCAGCCGATTGATGTGCACATCCAGGGTGCGGTCGTTGCCCTGGAAGTCATAGCCCCAGATATCTTCGATCAACTGCTCGCGCGCAAATGTCCGGCCCGGATAACTGGCCAGCTTGAACAGCAGCTCGAATTCCTTGAGCGGCAGAGTTATTTTCTGGCCGGCCGCGCTCACTTCGAAAGTCTTGCGGTTCATCAGCAGTTCCCCCACCTCCACCGTTTGCGATGCCACGATCCGGTAGCGTTTCAGCAGGGCTTCCACGCGTGCAACCAGTTCCAGCGGCTCGAACGGTTTGACCAGATAATCATCCGTCCCCAACTGGAAGCCCTTGAGCTTCTGGCTGACCTCGCCCCTGGCGGTCAGCATCAGGATCGGCAGGTCATAAGCTGCCCGTAGTTCCCGGCATAATTCCCAGCCATCCATATTTGGCATCATGATATCAATGACAAACAGGTCCACCTTGAGCGTATCCAATAGGGCCAGCGCGTCCACACCGTCGCTGGCTTGATGGGTTTCATGCCCGGCGTTATGCAAGAATACGCTCGCCAGTTCACGGATGTGAGGATCATCATCGACGATCAAAATTTTACTCATACCTATCAGGAACCTTTGTTTTGGAGATTATTCCGGATAAATTGTCTCCAAATCCTATCAATCTATACGATAAGCCAACATTGTAAACTGAATATGAACGGGGTTTTATACCTGAAACCAGATCAGACCACCCGCACCTGCAGGGCTTTTGCTCCCGGGCAAACGGCTAGGGCTTTCTGTTATAAACAACCAGGACATGCGCGTCGTTTATGAATGTTTTCTCTTCGTAGAACGAGCCCACAACGGGAATGACTGCCGTATTATTATTTCCCAATACCTGGAAAAGGATGGTATTGATATGATCCGCATTGGCCTCAATCACTGCTTGAGATAAGTTCACCGAATTGCTGCTTCCATAGGTTGCGATCAATTGGGGATAGTATATGGGTATCCAGGAGAGTTGGCCGAAATAAAAATCAAAGTTATATCGATAATACATGCCTGCGAACAGGATCGGATTCTCGCCATTGTTTCTTTTCAACCATTCCAGCGCCGACCGGTACGGGTAATAGTGCTCGGATGTGTCAGTCAGATAGTTCCCCCACAGTGGCTTTTTTGACCCATCGATATTAACCGGGCTTGCCCACACGTTAAGCGCCAGTACCGCACAGGCACTGATCGTACCGATGATCTTTTTATACTTTATCAATTCCCGCAAAAGAATTGCCACCCCGGCCAATACCGCCGGTAATACGAACAGATTAAACCGGCTGTACCCGGTATAGATGAGCGTATCAACCGCAAAAAAGACCGGGTACAAAAAGACCAGCGATAAATAGAATCCGGTCTGGGAATATTCTTTTTTAATGAAAAGCAAGAATATACAGCTTCCCACAAACAGTATCTCGAGCAGGATGCCAAATTGCTGATAAAAAGATTGAAAGATGGTGGAATAAACGACCGGCTTTCCCAGGTCGGTCAGGTGGAAGGAAAACTCCCGGCTCTGTTGGGATAGCGTTCCCCGCAAAAAAAGAAAGAAGGCGATCGGCAAAAGCACCGCAAGTGCGATACGCACTTCTTCCCACGCCTTGCGCACGGAGAGTCTTATCTTCTCTGGAGATATCCGCCCCTGGGCCACCTGCACGATCAGTCGCCAGCCGATAAAACAGATCAAAAACGGCAGCGTGGTTTCCTTAATGAACCCGATCAAGATCAAGGCATACCAGGCCGGGTTTTGCCGGATCGTTTGATAATCGTCTCTTAAAAGGCTGCGGATATTCAAACATACCACCAGCATTAAAACAACCGCCGGCAGTTCAATATAAAGGATTGACGAATAATAATAGACCAGCGGGAGGCTGGCCGCCGCCAGTGCCCATAATATGTTTAAATAGGTATTCGATCCGGACAGGGAAGATTGGAATATCCATACCAGCAGGAAGGTACTCAGGAATGGCACCATTCGGAAAAATATTTCCTGGTATGGATTGGTTTTTAACGCCATCGCCGCCATCGGGATGATCGCATAGAACCAATAATTGATGAATGGGTACCGCAAAAGGATCGAGGTGGTTATCCCGGCCAGGGGATTTTTAGTGATGTAATAAGCGATGCCGGCCGCTAAAAATAATATCCCCGGCAAAACGGCCCATTTCGATTTCTTCCAGGCCAGCGCCGCCGTTAAAGAAACGCGAATCCAAAAACAACCGCGACCATATTCGCAGGCGTTGTAGCCAGCGCCATCGTTCGGGCGATGTGGATGTCCTCGTCCCCTCGCCAGGGAATATCGACCGTGAGCGGCTTGATATTCAGAAGGATTACCCCCCCCAGCAGGATCAAGAAATAGCCCCACTGCATGGGTTTAACCTGGATATCGAGTTCTTTGGCAGCGGAAACGATCCAGATGCCCCCAATGGCAATGGTCAGTGCCAGGATGAAAACCATTTCAGGCGTTGTTTTGGACCGTATCCAGTAAGGGGTGATGATGAAACCCAGGCTGTAGATAGCTGCCAGGATCACCACCACAACCATCCCTGGCACCCGGATAGACTTTGAATTGATCAACTTCTATATCCTTTTCAAAACAACCTGGGCAAACATCGCCGGGGGATTCTCGCCCCTATCCAGCATTTTTTCCAGCCCTCTCCAGAAAGGATAGGACCAGCCCGGCATCAATTGCCTCATGGAAACGCCGCCCGAAATAAGGTAAACGATTGGCATCATCGGGCGGATACTTAAGATCTGCCACATCGGGAATTCGTTCTGGAATTGCAGCCGGTCGCGCACGAACATGATCCACGGTAAGGCCCCATTCGCACCCGATAACGGCCCGCTCACCGGGAATGTCCACTCTTTAACGGCCGGATCAAAGGGTTCATTATGTAAGCGTGTGTAAATGATCGTGGACCAGCGCGTCACCCACGGTTCGATCAGGGAGATCACCCCGCCCGGATGGATGCAACGGGCCGCTTCCTGAAAAAACGCGCGCGGGGCTGGAATGTGGTGCAACACATCCGTCATCACGATCGCCCGTAGCGACCCGCTGGCGAATGGGATCATCTGGCCGTTCAAGATGGCCTTCACGTGCCGGCAATAAAACACCTCCGACGTGATCAGGGGCAGGCTTCGCTCCAGGAAACCACCTCCCGATCCCAATTCCAGCACCTGGCCATCCCCATTGGGAAGGCTGGCAAGCATGTCCGCATACCAGCTTTCATAGATCTGGCGCAGGAAACTATTGCCGAGAACGATCTCCTTGCGGATATTGGTGGTTTGCGGGTCATCCAGATCCACCCCGCGCAATTTGGGATGCGCCAGCCAGTTCGCCAGGAAATTTCCAGGTTTGTTCATATGAACTTTAACCTGAGTGCGGCAAACAACACCATTCGAAATAACAGCCAGCCATGTTTCCACCGGCTGATATTGGTCGTGCCGTAGACCCGCTCGCGATACCGGATCGGCAGGTCGACAATTTTAAGGCTTAATTTTGCCGCGCCGAAGATGAGATCATAATCACCAAAGGGGTCGAAGTCCCCGAAATAAGCCCGGTTGGCAGCCAATTTTTGATAATCGCACTTCCACAGCGCCTTGGTGCCACACAGGGTATCTTTGATGGGTTGGCCCAGCATCCACGAAAATACCAGGCTGAACAGCTTATTCCCGACCAGGTTGGCCGGTTGCATGGCTTCCTTTTCCATCGGGTAGACCAGCCGCACCCCGTTGATGAACTCGCCTCTTCCGTTCACCAGCGCGCTATAAAACCTGGGCAGGTCCTCCGGCGGTACGGTCAGGTCCGCATCCAGGATCATGAAAATATCGCCGTCGGCTTTATCAAAGCCCAGTTTTACTGCATCGGCCTTGCCTATCCCTTGTTGCTTGAATAACCTGGTTTTCCATTCGGGATGCTCCTGGATCGTTTGTTCCAGTACCTGGTATGTATTATCGCTGGAATGCCCTTCCACAAAAATCAGTTCGGTTTCGCTGCCCATGTGTGGCAGACGTGCAAAAATTGCCGGGATATTGCCTTCTTCGTTGCGGGCCGGGACAATGACGGATACCTTAGGGTTTTCTTCGTGAACGAATAAGGGCCGTGCCACAAAGAAATTCGCCAGGGCCAGCTCATTGAACGGCCAGAATCGCACCACGAATCGATTGATCAAAGGGTCCAACACCGGCAACCGGAAAGGCTCCAGGAATTCCTGCCAGATCCGGATCGGCTCGAAGCCCGTCAGGGTCATCATGTTGGCGATGTCTTCGGGCCCCAGCCAATTTTGTTCCAGGGTCGGAACCGCCATTCCCAATTTTTGCGCCAGTCCGATCGGAAGCTCCCATAACTGGCTGTGACTATTGATGATCAAACGGGTATGCTGCTCGCATAAGGATTGGACCTGTTCAAAAACTTGCTGCACATCCCAAAGATCGTTGATGGTATCCGATAAGAGGATGAAATCGAATCGATCGTTCAACAAGGATAGGTCATGCGCATCCGCCACCACAAAACTCAATCCCGGGTGCCTGGCCGAGGCTATTTTGATCATTTCCGTCGAAAAATCAACCCCGACTCCCACAGACGGGTGCAGGGCTGCCAGCAGGTCTCCCTCCCCGCAGCCGATCTCGAGCACTTTGCATCCGGGGCTGATCAGCAGGCCGTATACCTCTTTAAGCCGGCGATGATAGAGGTTGCCCCAGCTATGCTTGCCTTTTTTCTTTTTCGCAAAAGTATCCCAATGCTTTCTGCGTTTTTCCTGGTACTCCTGCCTGCATGGATCGCTATTGTCGGTTATCATAATTAAATTAATTCCTGTTCATAGATCCCAAAATCGGATCATACAAAATCCGTATTATTCATTCTGGACCGCCTGCAATTCATCGAATGATACCCGTTTTTAGTCTGCGATACGATATTATTTTCCCTATAATAAAGGGAAAGCTTCAGGAGACCCATCTTGACCGAACATAAAGCCAGCCAGACCGCCCAGGGAATTGCCGTACTGCGCGCATCCCACCAGTTGATCGACAGTACCCCCAAAATACTGGAGGATCCCATTATCGTTCGCATGCTGGATCAAGCCACCCGCCTGCGCCTGCGCGACCATCCGGAAATCTACCAGACCGCACGCTTGAGAGCCTTGCGAGTGCAGGCGCTCGTTCGCAGCCGCTTTGCCGAGGACCGTCTGCTCGAGGCCGTCCAGCGCGGCATCCAGCAGTTCGTCATCCTGGGCGCCGGCCTGGATACCTTCGCCTACCGCCAGCCTGCCTGGACCACTGGTTTGCAGATCTTCGAGCTGGATCAGCCGGCCAGCCAGGCCAATAAATGCAATCTTTTGCAAGCTGCCGGGGTAGGCGTACCTGCCAATCTTACCTTTCTGGAAATCGATTTTGAAAAAGACTCCTTGCACTCCGTTTTGGAGCGCAGCCATTTCAACTTTGCCGGGCCGGCTTTCTTCTCCTGCCTGGGAGTATTAATGTACCTTACGCCCGCCGCGGTTACTTCCATCCTGCATTTCGTCGCATCCACCCCTCCGCCCGGTGAGATCGTCTTCTCGTTTGCCAATCGCCCCGCCCGGCCCGGCCATCCGGAGCAATCCTCCACCACCCAGTCGCAAGCGGCCCGTTTGGGTGAGCCCTGGCTGAGCACCACCCAACCGGATCTTCTTGAAGGCGAACTGCGCACTTTGGGGTTTTCCGATATCCTTTTCCTGACCCCCACCATGATCCTCGAGCGCTACCTGCGTAACCGCCCGGACGCCTTGCCGGTTCCGAGCCAAACCAGCATTGTCAGTGCAAAAATCTGACCCTCTCCCGCTAGCGTTCTTTCCATGGTTTCCATCTTGGTAAGTTCCTCACTCCGCCCTCTTCCACAGGCTGGTTTTCCAGGTTGCATACCTCCCAACCCGCCTGCAGTAACGCTCATAAGCCTGACCGTACTTTTTCAATAGGAATTTTTCTTCCTGACTTATCTGGTAATGCAGCGCCAGCATGGTCACAATAACAAAAACCAGGAAGACCGGCCCGCCGTTCAGAAGGAAGGTTCCCAGGAAATACAGGTCGATGAAGGCAAAGATAGGGTTCCGCGAAAAGATGAATATCCCATTCGTTACCAGACTGCCCGCCCTTTTCTCATCAATCCCGATCCGCCAGGAGTTTCCAAAGGAGATCAACGCCCACACAAACAGCATATCCCCAGCCAGGATAACCAGGACCCCCAATACCTGGGCAGGCAACCAATCCGGCCAGGCCGGATTCCATAAAACCCGCACCGGCTGGAAGGGCAAGTGCAACGCTTCCCCTGCCACCGCCAGCATCCACAGCGCCAGCCATGGCAGCAACAACAGTTCGAGCATGCGCCCCAGTCCTTTTTTCCCTTTTCCCAGCGCAAAAGGATTGATCCCCTGCCTGAACCACAGGATCAGGCTCCGCCCGATGAAAACAACCAAGAAAAAAGCCAGATTGAACAGTTGAAAAACGTCAGAGAATTTGCTAATCATTTCGTTTCCCATCCAGCAAATATCTCCCTGAGTGCCGGGGCAGGCAAGCCGGATTTCTCCACCAGCGCCATCAATTCCACGCCGAGCTGGCACATCTCATCCGGCGCCTGCTGGCAGTGCCAGGCCGCCCCCACCTCGGCCAGACGGGTAGCCAAGAAGCGTCGCATGAAGGCCACCAGAAGGAAACGCGGCACGAAGCGGTAGATCAGGTCATTACTGGCCGGGATGACCCGGAAACCGTTGGCGCGCAACACCGCCGGTACCTCGCCCATGGCGTTCACGCAGAGGCGCAGGTCAGCGGTCGAGCGCGCCAGGGCATAGGTATCCGAGTCGTTCTTGATGATCAGGCGCGCCAGGGGCGCCACCATGGCAGCATGCGTGGCCAGGTAATCAATCAAGTGAGCGGAGATCGTAACTTTGAACCCTGCCTGTCTGAAAATGGCCACCAGCCGCTTCAGTCGGGGAGTGATGGAGCCGTTTAATTCGCCGAAGGGCGGCGTCCCGACCGCATCACCCGGCCCACCGATCGCCCGAATCACATTGTCATCCCTCTTCCCGCCCGCGAAAACGAAACCAAGCATCACCCTTTCCCGGCCCAGCGCGGCCGTGTACACTTCCGGACCGGACGGGTTGTTGATCATGAAAACGATGTTCGGGGAGCGATTCTGCGCCAGTACCGGTAAAAGATCAGGCACCTGATTCTTCCGCACGATCACCAGGATGTATTCATACAGATCCTGCGGTTCGAGCCGGTTGATAACCGGTACCTTCGTGACCGTGCGGGTCACCTTGATGGGGTTTTCGATGACGATGCCCTGCTCTGCTAATTCCTCATAGCGCCGGCCGCGCGCCAGCACCGTGACATTCGCACCGGCGCGTTGCAAGCCAGCCGCACAAACCGAGCCGTTCACTCCAGCACCGATGACCAGGATCCTGGCGTTATCTTTGTCCATATATTCCTCCTTTAAAAGCGGCAATTGATTTTATTCGCGATAATACGCCAGCAGGCTTCGCATCGCCGGAACAGCCAGACCGCTCTTTTCCACGATCATCTCCAATTCCTGCCCGAGATAAACCCATTCGTCCCGCGTTTGTGACATGCCCCAATCGGCCATGCCGAGTTTCATCATATCAGAACTGATAAATGCCCCCAACCCTGCCACCATCAGGAACCGTGGAATGGCTTGAATGACCTGGAACTTTGGCGGGGTGACCTGGTACCCCAGGGTGCGTAAAACCTGGAACAGTTCCCGTAACGCATCGACCAGCAATCCCAGGTCCGCCTTGTTTCGGGCAAGAGCTTGCATATCCATTTTGTATTTAATCGCCAATCCTACCATCAACGTCACGAATCCCGCGTGCGTAAAAAGATAATCCGCCACGCGTGTGGAGACTTTCGCATCCAAACCGGCCTGATTGAATATGCCGACCAGCCGCTTGAGCCGTGCCGTGATGGTATTGTCAATTTCCCCAAAGGGCGTCCCTCTGAAAAGTGTTCCCAAGAGGCCGCCAACGCCGCTCACTGCATATACCACCTCCCCTTCCCGTTTTCCTCCGGCAAATACAAACCCCAGCAGGATCCGTTCCTTTCCTACCGCCGCATAGACTTCGGCACCGGTAAGATCGTTCACCATGAAGACGATGGCTTCGGACCGGTTACGGGCCAGGACCGGCAGGAGCACAGCCATCTGATCCTGTCGAATGACAACCAGGATATAGTCGTAGATATCCTCCGGCTCCAGCGTTTGAATGACCGGGACTTTGGTAACGCTGCGTGCATGAGTCAGTGAATTTTCAATCACAATGCCATTTTCCCGGATTTCAGTGTAGCGCTGTCCGCGCGCCAGAACCGTCACAGCTACTCCGGCGGCATGCAGTTTCGTCGCGCAGATCGATCCGTTCACTCCAGCCCCGATCACCAGTATTCTTGTGGTATCTTTATTCATTTCGACCTCCTATCATCCAAAATGAAGGAGGCTTGCCGCAACCAGCAAGCCCATGACGATCCCCCACACCCAGATCGGCCCGAACATGCCTGTCCGTTTTTTATATTCCTGGTGTTGCCCCGGAAAGCGCACACCGATATCGAACTTTTCCTCAATGAGAGCCTGTACCATATTCAATAAAAAAACCAATGGCAGCATCAGCAATCCATCCCAACTGCAAGTCACCAAAGCCACTCCCAGGGAGGCCAGGATCACCCCGGTATAAATGGGGTGCCGGAAGATCCGATACAACCCGCCTGTCAGCAGTCCCTCTTTGACATTTTGCCCGCCCAGAGTCTTTCTTTGCCGGATTGCCGTGCCCATCAGCAGGATTGACACCCCTATAAGAACCCAGCCAATTATCAGGAAAATCACCCGGCTGGCGGGATTCCCGAAGAAGCCAGGTACCGGAATTCCTCCCGGCGCAGATGGCAGGCCGGTCAATAGATAACACAGCAGGTTGTAGCAAAACACCAGCACAAAATTGAATACCCCGTTTTCGAGAAAGTTCTGATATTTCTGGCGGCGGCGCAAGAAATATCCCGAACAGATCAAAAATACAATGAATATACCCAGCAGCACGAACCGGATTGTCCACATAATTCCCAGCCTCCATAAATCATTTTTCGCCAGGGTTTGGTTGGCTTTTTATTCGCAACGACCTGTACCACGAGTGGCATGAGGACCGATTAACGGATTTTTTTGCTAGCATCTTGACAATGTTATAGGATATGTTAAAATAATTTTAGCAAAAAACAAGTATAATGATTAGTATATACTAATATTTATAGTTAATATACCACATCAGTGTTTTATGAGTCAAGGAAATAATATGACATCCAACCCCAAACCCCCATTCGACCTCCGCCCCACACCCACCATCGAAGATTACCTGGCAGTTATCTACGTGATGGAACGCGATGGCGATGAAGTCATCGCCGCCCGTCTGGCCGAATCCCTGGAAGTGGCCCCACCCACCGTCACCGTCACGCTCAAGCGGATGGAACGGGATGGCTGGGTTGCAGTCGATCCGGATAGGGGCATCTATTTGACCAAAACCGGCTGCGAAGCTGCCAGCTCGGTCATCCGCCGCCACATGCTGACCGAGTGGATGCTGGCGCGCATGCTGAAGGTGCCCTGGTCGAGCTTACATGCCGAAGCCGACCAGATCGAGCATTCCATTTCGGATGAGATCGAAAACCAGATGCGTCTCAACCTGGATGACCCGCAGCTTTGTCCGCACGGCAATCCGCTGCCCGGCTATGAATATGTAGCCGCCGACTGGCTGCCCCTGACCGGGATACAACCGGGCGGTCAGATCATCATCCGCAGGATACACGAAACAGCCGAGGACAACCATGAGTTGATGGAATTCCTTGAAATCAATGGCATTGTCCCCGGAGCGCACGCTGAGGTTTGCAATGTACTCTCTTTCAATCAAACGCTTTGCCTGCAATTGGGTGAAAAACAGGTGTCGCTAGGCTTCTCAACCGCAAAATACATCTTCGTGGAAATGGCCGCTTGATGCCTTGCAAAGGTTTTGCCAATTTCGGAACTTTCGCAAGGATCGTAGTGTAATTGCCGAATACCGCATACCGGTTCACCTTGCAATTTCCTCCCTTTTGCATTTCGGTTTGTTTTTCCTCCTCCCTTACTCCCTCGGCTCCATATGGATCAATATCGAATCCACGTTCGGGATCTTCTCCCTTAACTCCGTTTCCATCTCTTCCGATAATTCGTGGGCCTTTTGCATGGAAGTATCGCCTTCCAGCATACAGTGGAAGGAAATCTCCAGGCAGCCTTTTTCCGTCAGCAGCGTGACCTCATGGATCTCACACACCACTCCCAGCCTCTCTGGCAGCTCCAAAATGAGCTTCTCGATTCTTTTATTATGGGTGAATACCGCCTTGTCGGCATTGCTGGTGTGCCTTTGCGCCGGCTCCAGGTGCGTCCATACCCGCTCGAAGGCCGGGAACGCCTCAGAAACCGCCTGCTCGAAAGCGCTGGCCTGGGCATGCGCTTGCTCCAGTTGTAACCCCTCTTCGATATCCAGGTGCACGGTCAGGATCTGCTTTCCGTGCACTTCTGTGATATGAATATGGTGTACGCCCAATCCGAATCGTTCCCCCAGCGCATGCAGGGCTTCCGTCAACTGCTCGTTTTCCGTCTGGACCGGTTCGCTGTGCACTAGTACGCTCGCTCCTGGAAGCCTGGCCTGGACCGCTTTTTCCACCTCATCGGTTATCTGATGCACACGTTCCGAGCTAGTGCTGCGGCTCACCGCCAAGGTCAGGTCGGCAAAATATTGGCTGCCGCTCCGGCGTACCCGCACCTGGCGCACCTCTTCCACCCCTGGAACCTTAGCCGCCTGGCTGATTTCATCCTGCAGGTTTACAGGTACCTCGTCCAGCAGTTCACCCACCGCACGGCGTCCCAGCCGCAGGACAGAATTCGCAATCAGCACTGCAACCACCACTCCCGCAATCGCGTCGGCATTTGCCAGCCAGACGATATTGAACTTGTCCGCCGCCATCACCAATAACAGGCTCAGGATCACCACCGCCGAAGACCAGATATCGTTCAAAAAATCCAGCCCCTCCGCTTCCAGGGCCTGGCTGTCATATTTCTTTGCCACCCGGCGCAGCCGTCTTGCCAGCAGGATATTGACGCCAATGGCAACTCCCATCACCAGGAAGGACCACGGCGAAGCCTCCACCGACACCGCCTTGAAGAACAGCCGTTGCACCGCCTCGTAGATGATGCCTGCACAGGCGAACAGCAACAGCAGCACTTCCACCAGCGCCGAAAGGTTCTCGAATTTTCCATGACCGTACGTATGCGAGCTGTCCGCCGGCCGCCCCGAAATTCGTACCGCGAAGAAGGTTACGCCTGCCGCCACCAGGTCCATCAACGAATGCGCCGCCTCCGCCAGCAACCCCAGGCTGCCGGTCAGGATGGCCACGCTGGCCTTGACCAGCGTTAAAAAGATAATAGCCAGCACCGATAAAAGTGCCGCTCCGTTTTTTTCTCGATTGGTGACCGTTTCAATTGTGCTCATAGGTTGCTCTGTTCGGAATTAATTTCTTGATTATACAACCACAACACGATATCTACAGCCTCCCCGCTTGCTTCCAGCCAATCTCGCATGCTGTTGATTTCCTGCACATTCACTACTCGTAATCAGTCATTGGAGTTTCGAACCCCCTTGCAGGGGACAAGTTCTTTGCCCCCAGCCACCCGTGACCCCGGGAGTGGAAATAGCATCCCATGATGAGAGGATATTTCTGAAGTTACAGTATGCGCGTAAACGCGCTATGCCGAAGATCGTGAAAGTGGATGACCAGAAGGCCAATCCCCTTCAATATGTAAACTCTTGTGCTTTCAAACCACCAGACGGTTGAAAAAAGAACGGTAATGCTGCAAGGCCTGGCGGAGATCTTCAGTGGAGACATCAACGCCGCGATTCCACTGGCCCTCCAGCGAGTTATGTTCGCTGGCAAACATCTGGACAATTATCTTGACCACTTCAGATGCCAATTCATCCGCCTCTTGGACAGCATGACGCGGTTCATCCACGAACTTGCCCTGGACCTCCCTCCAACGCATGCGAAGTTGCTCGGATTCCTCACGGGTAAGCAAGGGTACCGGTGATCCAGGGTTCGCACCGGTAGGGGCTGGATTGACCATCGTCACTGCGGCTACCATGAGAGTTTCGTGGACGATTGTCTCATCCATTGGAACCACCACAGCCGCGCTCCCGAACTTGGGCATTTGTTGTATAAGCGCCGTATTCTCTGAGGATTGGCTGATAAAAAGATCCGGATTTAATACCGGGCTGTTCACATCCTGATCATTTTTGTTGACATTGTCAGTGGGATAAATAGAGTCTCGAAAGCTCTGTTCATCCATATCTAATTCCTTTCTGAAATGATGGTCTCCCCTTTGAGAAGCTCTTCGAAAAGAAACGGGAAAAAGTTTATGACATTCATTGAAAAACCCCGCTCAATTGGATCGAAAATGGATTTCGATCTTTTTATTTCCAAACTCTTTACCATTCTACGGTGCTGAATCCCCACCCACAACCACCAGCTTGGGAGTGTTCGCATCCGCCACTTGGGGTAGACTCTGCTGGGAAGAAGTTTATAAATTGCAGGCGAGTGATCGATTAACCTTCATTGGTTGGGGATCCATGCCCTTATGGCAGCCAACACAGCCGAAGCGAAACATCTTTTCTTCGAATTGATCCCGGATGGAACCGAAGCTTTCCTGGGTGCTTTTCCGCTCAAGGCGGAGTCCCCGCCGCTGTCCTAAGGCAGCCGTGGGATGAAAACTCCGTAGTCCTATACGTTGGTTGCCCATTTATTGAGAGGCTGCTTGATAAAATGAGCATGGTCTTCTAACCGTTGTATAATCATCTCAGTTTGCGCCTCTCATTGCTATTTTCGTTTTTTACTTTTTTCGTTTCCCTTCGTGAACCCTTGTGTTCATTGATTAAAACAGGTAAAAAACGTTCCAAAAGGTTGTGTTAAGACTATGAATCCTCTCGTGAATCTTAGGAACGATGTTTTCATCCTTTGGGATGAACTCCATTCATGAATATTTTGTGTTAATTTTTTCCTCAACCATGAACCAATTCGCCATCCTCTCCGATATCCACGCCAATATCTGGGCGCTAGAAGCCGTTCTGGACAATATCTCCAGACGCGGTCCGGCTCAGCTCGATTAACCTGGGTGACAGTCTGTATGGCCCACTCGAACCGCAGGCCACTGCCGCGTGCCTGATGCAGCTTCCCATCGTCAGCATACTGGGCAACCAGGATAGAATACTCCTGGAGAAACCCGTTCCTCCGGTTTCTCCCAGTCTGGCATACGTTCTGAATGACCTTGCTCCCAGCAGTCTGGATTGGCTGGCCGCCCAACCATACACCCGCCTGGTTGCCAGGGAACTCTTTCTCTGCCACGGCACTCCCAACTCCGACCAGACCTATCTGCTCGAAAGCATGACCCCTTCCGGCGGATTCTTGCAGGAACCAACTTCCATCCAGGCGCAGCTTGGCTCGCTGGAGCAACCGGTTGTCCTGTGCGGCCACAGCCACATCCCCCGCATCCTACAGTTGCCCGCTGGCCCGCTCGTTATCAATCCGGGCAGCGTTGGGCTGCCGGCTTATTCGGATTACCTGCCGGTGGCTCACAAGATGGAAACTGGCAGCCCGCACGCCCGCTATGCCCTGGTTTCCAAAACCGTGGTGGGCTGGACTGTGGAACAGATCGCCGTTCCCTATGATTGGTACAAAGCCGCTCAAAAAGCCCGCTCGTTGGGGCAGGTCGAGTGGGCCGCCTGGTTGGGAACCGGCCGGGCATAGCATTTCTGATGTATATTTATCCGGAAATCCGGCCGGCTGAACAAATAACGAATGGGCTGGCGTTGGTTTTGGAAATCGAAGGAGTTGAAGATGAACAATAAATCTGAAATGCTCGCCTTGCTCCAGGATGAATTCGACCGCTGGGAGACCTTTCTGGGCAGTCTCAGCCAGCCGCAGATCACTGCCCCTCGCTTCATTGCGAGTTGGTCCATAAAAGATGTGCTGGCCCATTTAATGGCCTGGCAGACCCGTTCGATTGCCCGCCTGGAAGCCGCCCGGATGGATAAGGATCCCGATTTCCCGCGCTGGCCGGTGCAGGTCGATCCGGACCTGCTGGACAACCCCGATCAAACCAATGCCTGGATCCAGGAAACCTACCGTGATACGCCATGGCCGGAAATCCATCGAGCCTGGATCGCCGACTACGAGCGCTTCCTGCAACTGGCGCAAGCCATCCCCGAAAAGGACCTGCTGGACCCCAAAAGATACTCCTGGATGGGCAATCAGCCGCTCATGGCAGTTCTGCAAAGCTCCTACGATCATCACCAGCTCGAGCACCTCGAACCCATCCTGGCCCTGCTCCATTAGCTTGCCCGCCCATCTACGTCCTGGCTGCGCCACTGACGCCGCAGGCACAAGTGTGTTTGAATATTTTTTCTCTATATTCAAATAAATGAATTCGGACAAACTGATCTCCTCCTGGAAGCAGGAAGAACAAGCCATCTTCACCGGCTGGGACTTTTCCCACCTGGATGGCCGCATGCTCGAAGACCAGCCCCCCTGGGCCTACAGCTCGCGCGCCGCCGAACTGATGCGCCAGTCTTCCGCCGTGCTCGATCTGGGCACAGGCGGCGGCGAACGCTTGTTGAAATTACAGGAATACTGGCCATCCAGAGTCGTCGCAACCGAAGAGTATCCGCCCAACTTCCGTCTGGCCACCCAGCGCCTGGCTCCCCTGGGCGTGCCGGTGGTCGACGTGCGATTGACCGAAGGCGACCCCATGCCCTTTACCGATGGCGAATTTGACCTCGTGCTGGATCGTCATTCCGCCTTCAACCCCCGCGAAGTATCCCGCCTGCTCGACCCGGGCGGCACATTTTTCACCCAGCAGGTGCAAGGCCTGTGGGCGCAGGATTTATTGGCCGTCTTTGGCGCCACACCCCAATGGCCCGACTCCAGCCCGGCCAAATACGTGCCGCAGTTGCAGGCTGGCGGATTGGAAATCGTCAATACGCGCGACTGGTCCGGTCATCTCGCCTTTACCGATGTGACCGTCATCGTCTACTATTTGAAAGCTGTTCCCTGGCTCGTCCCCGGATTCTCCGTCGCCACCCACCTGCAACCCTTGCTTTCCCTTCAACACCAGCTCGAAAGCGGCCGGCTACTCACCTATACCACCCGCAAATACTTGATCGAAGCGTACCAGCCTTCAGCCTGAATTTCTAAAATCCTGCCCCTACGTGAACCTGAAAAAATAGAACGCATTATTGCCAGCCGCATGAATTTCTTCTTCCTGGTCTCTTCCCGCGCGAATTGATCCTAATTAATTTGTCGCGCCACCTGCCTTTCCTTGCATTCAAGCGGGTATTGAATACGATCATTGACTCTACTGCAAAAACGAGTGGACAGAATTCGTCCAAATTGAACCCTCCTCAACAAGCGCGATTTCTTAATATAATCAGGCCAACGCATAGACAAAGGCCTAAAGCATGTTCAAGAAAAATAAACATCATCTCCAACCAGTACTGATCTGCAGTGTCAACGAATTGCCCGAGGAGCAGCGCGAACATCTAAACAGCTCCTGGGCGGGCGTATTCTATCGGGAGTTCTTTTGTCGATTTGACGAAGAACCCTTTTCAGTGCTGTATGCCGATCTGCCATCACGGCCGAATGTTCCCGTGAATGTGTTGGTGGGGTTGGAATATCTCAAGGCGGGTTTTGGCTGGTCGGATGAAGAGATGTACGAGGCCTTTCTCTACAATCTGCAAGTCCGCTATGCGTTAGGGTACGATGAATTTGGCACAGGATATTTCGATCTGCGAACGCTGTACTACTTTCGTGAGCGCCTGAGCCGTTACATGCAGGAGCAGGGGGTGAACCTGTTGGATCAAGCCTTTGAGCAGGTCACGGATGAACAGTTGGCAGCATTCCAGGTAAAGACAAACCTGCAGCGAATGGACAGCACCATGGCGGCAAGCAACATCCGTCAGGTGGGACGGCTGCAATTGCTCGCCGTGGTAGTGCAGCGAGTACAGCGGATGTTGAGCCAGGCAGACCAGGGGAAATATGTAGAAGCCTTTGCTCCTTACATGAAGGGCCATGCCGGTCATTACGTCTATAACCTTAAGCGAGAAGAGTATGCGGAACATATCCAGAAGATTGGCGAGTTCATGTGCCGTTTGCTCAGTGAATTGAAGGAAGGGTATGGTAACGATCCAATCTACCAGGTTCTCGAGCGCGTGTTTAACGATCATTTCCGGATCGAAGGAACTACCGCCAGGGCAAAAGCCAACTCTGAACTGATCGCCAGCAGCCTGCAGTCCCCGGACGACCTGGAAGCTACCTTTCGGCAAAAGAGAGGCACTGGTTATCAGGGCTATGTTACGAACCTGACGGAAACCTGCGATCCACAAAACAAGTTGCAGCTGGTCACAAAAGTACAAGTGGCTCCCAACCATACCAACGATCCTAGCCTGCTGGTGGATGCTCTGCCCAATTTGAAACAGCGTACGAACCTGGACACCTTGTATACCGATTGCGGTCATACGGGACCTGGACCGGATGCAATTTTGGGTGAACTGCATGTCACTCAAATCCAAACTGGCATTCGCGGCCGTCGCCCCAATCCCGAGAAGCTCAGCCTGTCCGATTTTTCCATCCAATTTGATCAGGATGGCCAGCCAGTGCACGTTACCTGTCCCATGAAACAGCAAGTCCCGATGGCGCCCGCCCGCCAAAAGGCAGGCTGGGTGGGTCTTTTCGATCCGGCCATTTGCCACACCTGCTCATTCCAAATCGCTGGAACATGTCCTACTCGGTTCTGTCGAACAGCCCAGCGTCCCGAGATCTATTTCCATTCTCCCCGGATCCATCCCACCCAACGACGACGCCAGACTTTGGCCCGGAAAAAGGAAGTCCGTAATCCGCGTGCGGCCATTGAAGCTACGATACGGTCTGTGAAGCATCCTTTTCCGGCCAGTAAGTTGCCGGTGCGAGGCCTCTTCCGTATGACCTGCCTGTTGATCGGTTCGACTGCCATGACGAACGTACGCCACATCCAGCATCACTTGCAAGCGGAAAGCCAATCCGGCCAGCAGGAAGATTCTTTTTTGGCTTTCGTAAAAGCCGCCTGGTTGGGCTTGATCAGTCAGTCCCGGCTCGCGGACCTATTTACGGGTTGTTAATCTATGAGTTTTTGCAGCAGAGTCATCATTCATTTTGCGAACAAGGATTGACAAATAAGAACGTTTGTGCTATTAATAAGGCATGCAGCTGGTGGAACAGTACATCATTGATCGACAGAACCCGCACTTCGCCGTGATCGATCCGGCCTGTTTTGCATCCAAGAACCTCTACAATGCCGCCCTTTACATTCTCCGCCAGAGTTTCTTCAAGCATGAGACTGTTCCCACCTATGCAAAATTGGCTCACACGCTGAAAGACACGCCCGAGTTCCGGGCGCTACCCGCCAAGGTGGCCCAATGGGTCGTGCGGCAGGTTTGCACTGCCTGGGACACATTCTGGAAGGCGCATTCTGCCTACCAGCAATGCCCGGATAAATTTACCGGCCGGCCGAAACTGCCGCATTACAAGCCCAAAACAGACGGGCGCAATCTGCTGGTCTACACCCGCCAGGCGATCAGCCGGCCGGCTTTGAAGGAAGGTCGGATCTGTCCATCGCAATTGAACCTGGTCATCCAAACAAAACACAAGGAGGTACAGCAAGTTCGGATCGTTCCGCATGCGTCCCACTATGTCGTCGAAGTCATCTACACGGTCAAACCCAAATCCCGCACTGCGAATAAGCTCAACCCAGCCTGGGCGGCCAGTCTCGACCTGGGCATTGACATCCTTGCGGCTGTAACCTCAAACAAGAAGGGAATCACTCCCTTTCTGGTTAACGGCAGACCCCTTAAGAGTGTCAACGCCTACTACAACAAACTGAAGGCCGACCTGCAGTCTCTCCTGCCCAGGGGACAGCATACGTCTCACCGTCTCACGGCTCTGACCAACAAACGCAACCGCAAGATCAAGCACTACCTGCATTGGGCCAGCCGGTATATTGTGGACTGGATGGTGTCCGAACGGCTTGGTACTTTGATCATCGGACACAACCAGGGTTGGAAACAAAATGTGCAGATCGGCTCCGTCAACAACCAGAACTTCGTTGCCATCCCCCATTCCACCTTCATCCACATGCTAACCTACAAGGCCCAGCTGGCTGGGATCAAGGTGATCGTCCAGGAAGAAGGGTATACTTCCAAATGCTCCTTCCTGGATCTGGAGCCCATCCGCAAGCATGCCCAGTATTGCGGTCGACGGGTCAAGCGCGGCGAATTTGTCTCAGCCCAGGGTTTACCGATCCATGCCGACATCAATGGCTCTTACAACATTCTGCGAAAAGGACTTCCATCGGCTTTCGCCCGTGGAATACAGGGCGTTGTAGTTCGCCCGGTACAGGTCCAACCTGTACGAAAACTGGTCAATTGGCAGTGTCTATAAATGTCTTTAAAACCAGTAACTATAATCCCTGCCATGAGTTTTAGCACCTGTCCGATTGATACCGTGGATGCACCGGTCGAGCGGGTCTGGCGGCTACTGGCCGACCCGTCCGCGTACGCGCTCTGGTGGGATGCCCGCACCCGCTCCATCCTCCCATCCGGTCCGGCCCAACCCGGGCAGTTGATTCTCGCTGATACCATTCCCCCCGTACGAGGCTGGCAAATCCACATCACCGTCCAGAACGTCAATCCGGAGAAACACGTCCTTGATCTGCTCACCAAGCTGCCGCTTGGGATCACCGTTGCTAACCATATCACCTGCACTCCACTCGATGAGCAGCATACCCGCCTCAGTTTTGGCTGAGACTTTTCCATCTCACCGGTCTGGTGGGCCTGGGTTTGGGAACATTTAGGCAGTCGCCAACTGCATACCGGGGTGGCCGATGCCCTGGCCCGCCTCAAGGCTGCCGCCGAACAGCCTGCTTAAAAATAAGGAACTAATCAATGTTCAAACTTTTTATGGCAATCCAGGTCTGGTTATACCGCCGTTCAAAAGGCAAACTGGGGGGAAAGATGCGCGGTTTCAAGGTTATTTTGCTAACCTCCACCGGTCGCAAAAGCGGCCAAACCCGCACCCTGCCGCTTGGCCTATTCGACTGGCCGGGTGGCTATCTGGTGGTGGCCTCCAACGGCGGACAGCCCAGGCATCCGGCCTGGTACCTTAACCTGATGAGTAATTCACACGCCACGGTGCAGGTGCTCGATCAGGTCATCCCCGTCACCGCCGAAGTACTGAACGGCGAGGCGCGCGCCCGGGCCTGGCAGCAGGTCATCACCAGCGCTCCTTCGTATGCCGCCTACGAGAAGAAGACCACCCGCGTCATCCCTCTTGTATTGTTACAACCAACCAAATGAACCAATCCATCCCGGGCATTCTCAAGTGGATGGAAAGCTGAACAAACCCTAAAGGTAAACATGCCAACTAACCCCGATTTCGATCTGGCCTCTGCTAACAAATACTTCGCTGCCCAATGCTTTAACCAGGCCTGGGATTTGATCGAAAAACCTGATCGTACGCCCGCAGAGGACCGCCTGATGGAAGCGCTCAGTCAGGCTTCCATCTATCATTGGTTCCAGAGGCAGGACTGTAGCAACCAGAGTCTTTCTGTGGGATACTGGCAGGCCTCCCGCATCCAGGCCATCCTCGGCCATGCTCCAGAGGCGCTCCGCCATGCACAGGTCTGTCTGTCTTATAGCACAGGGCTGGCACCCTTTTATCTCGCCTACGCCAATGAAGCCCTCGCCCGTGCCCAGTCTCTGGCAGGCAACTCCGCCACAGCGGCTGAACATCTCAAAGCCGCCCTCCAATTAGCTGGAGAGGTTAAGGAAAAAAGCGATCGTGAAGCGTTGCTGTCAGATCTGAAGAGTCTGCAGGATCATGCTTGATCAGGAGAATATATGAACAATCTGATTGTTAAATCGATGGCGGGGCTGATCTTTTTGGATCTGGTCCTGGGCCTGGCCATGTTCCTGCCGGCCGGATCCCTGGCATTCTGGCAGGCCTGGCTCTTCCTGCTCGTCTGGACTGTCTGTGTGCTTCTCATCACCGTCTATCTGATGAAATATGATCAGAAATTGTTGGCCAGCCGCACCCAGGCCGGCCCGGTCGCCGAGACCCAGAAGGTTCAGCAGGTCATCCAGGGTTTCGCCAGCCTGTTCTTCATCGGCATTTTCATCGTTGCCGGCTTCAATTTCCGGTTTCACTGGGCGGTTGTCCCATCCCCTTTGAGTTGGATTGCCAACGCATTCGTGGTGCTGGGCTTTTTCATTGTTTTCCTGACCTTCAAGGAAAACAGTTTTACCAGTGCGACCATTGAAGTGGCGGACGAACAAAAGGTGGTGACAAGCGGGCCTTACAAAGTGGTCCGGCACCCCATGTACGCAGGAGCGATCCTGCTGCTGATCTTTACGCCGATCGCGCTGGGCTCTTGGGTGGCTTTGCCTTTCCCGCTGCCCTTGATCGTGGTCGTTGCCATCCGGGCAGTTGAGGAGGAAAAATTCCTGCGGACCAACCTGCCTGGCTATGCCGATTATTGCCAGAAAGTCCGCTACCGCCTGGTACCTTACGTCTGGTAATAAAATGATTACCGGTGCCCATTCCATTATCTATAGTACAGACCCCGCGGCTGATCGCACCTTTCTGCGGGATGTGCTTAAATTCCCGCATGTCGACGCCGGCGAGGGCTGGCTTATTTTCGCTTTACCCCCGGCGGAACTGGCCGTGCACCCCACTGAACATAACAGCCATCAGGAGCTCTTCCTGATCTGTGACGATATCCGGGTATTTATTCAGGAGATGGAACAGCAAGCCGTAAACTGTTCCCCGATCCAAAACCAAAATTGGGGACAGATTACCTATATCACCCTCCCCGGTGGAGGCCAGCTGGGCGTCTACCAACCGTCGCATGTACGACCGGAAACGCCGGCCCAATCTGCAAGGAGTTATAAATGAGTTCAGTGGCACCTATTCATAAGGAATTGACCGTTGGCAGGGACCTTCCGGTTGTCCAAGCTGCGCTCCTGCAAAGAGTGAAAATGCTGGATGGCCACCTGGTCAGCTTGGACGGGAATTCCATTGTCTGTGATTTCGGCTCACTCTTGCAATCGCGCCTGGTGGGCGAATTTTGGGTTTCCAAAGCCACCCTGCCCAAGCAGGCCGTTATCCAGTTGCAGCCTGCCAGCGGCGGTACCCTGCTCGTACTGGATATCAAAGATACTCATAAGTTTGGCTTCAAATGGGGCTTCGAGAAGAAATATCAAGAAGCGTTGCAGGAATTATCCGAGAACATATTGTCAGCCGTCCAATAAGCCCGGCTGGTTTGGCAGAAGCGAATAAAAAGGAGAAATTCAGTGACTCACCGGGATACCATGCTCGACTTTATCCATAACCAGGCTGCATCAGATTATGTTCCAGCCGCCTTTTTCATGCATTTTGATCCTGTCTACCATCAGGGCCAGGCCGCTGTAGATAAACAACTGGAATTCTTCCGTTCCACCGGAATGGACTTCATAAAAATCCAGTATGAGCAGGTGCAACCGTCCTACCCCCCCGTCCATAAACCAGAAGATTGGCTGCACGTTCCCCTGGTAGGGGAAGATTTCTTTGCGCCAAGCCTGCACGTGGTCGAAGGCCTGGTCAAGGCCGCCGGAAAAGACGCGCTCGTGCTCATGACGGTCTATTCGCCCTTTATGTGGGCCACCCATCTCGACCCGGCCGGGCTGATCGGTGCGCACCTGCAGGAGAACCCGCGCGCCGTTTCGCAGGGGCTGGAGATCATGACGGAAAATGTGAAGAAGCTGGTGCGTGGCTGCATGCAGGCCGGTGTGGATGGCTTCTACGTTTCCACGCAGGGCGGCGAAGCCTTCCGCTTTCCGAACGGTGACCTATTCAGGAAATATGTCAAGCCAACCGACCTGGCCATCTGGTCAGAAATCCAGGCATGCTCCTTTAATATTTTGCACATTTGCGACTATGTCGGCGGGTATACTGACCTGAGCCCCTTTCTGGATTACCCCGGTCATGTGATCAACAGCAGCCTGAAGCTGGGAGAGCGCAACATCAGCGCCAGGGAAGTCTCCAACCTGTTCAAGCGCCCCTTTATGGGGGGGCTGGAACGCAAAGGCCTGATCGCCACCGGCAGCCCGCAAGCCATCCGCCAGCATGTGCAAGAACTTCTGGCACAGGCCCCTGCCCGGTTCATCCTGGCAGCCGATTGTACAGTGCCATCCGAGACCCCCTGGGATAACCTGGCAGCCGCGATCTCGGCGGCGCATGAATTTAAACACTTCAATCAGGAACTTTGAACAGCCCATCCGGATTGGCGCCCAGCAGCCCGGCCTGCAGGCTACGCTCATCCGCCAGGCTGAGACCGGCCTCCATTTCATCGGTAAGCAGCCGCTGGATGCGGTAGCGCTCCATACCGTCCGCCAGTGCTTCGAGCCCAAGGTCGCTGCTCATCCACTCCAGCCGGTCGAAGGTCTGCATGTGCACCGGCCCGCGGTAACCGCGCAGGGTCTTTTCGCCGGTTGCATTGAAGTGATCTTCGAAATAAGACATGACCAGCTCGCGCAGGCTGCGATAGACCGGTTCACGGAAGCGCAGGCCCGTAAAATTGGATTGCGCTACAGCCCCCCAGCCGCCATACCCCTTAAACAGGGCGATGATGTGGTCATCATCGCGCTCGTTTGGGATAAGTTCCAGGATCTGCGCCGGATGACCCAGGTGCCGCAAGGCCATGGCCGCGAACAAAGCCCCGTCGAAACAGTGACCCTTGCGCTCGCGCAACAGGCGTAGCGGACAGCGATAGAATTTATCTTCGCTATAAGGAACGGTATTGAGGAAGGATTGGATGGCAAATGGGCTGTCCAGTCCGGCCAAAAATTGCCGTTCGGCCGGGCTGAGCAGTTCGTCAAATTTGCGCATCCATGAATCCGGTCCAGTGTGCAAAATAGGTGCCATCAGGATCTATCCGTTCTCAGTCTTTTTTTATGTCCTTCGTGTGTATTCGTGGAGAATCCTTTAACTGAATACCACCGCGTGTGCTGAGCGTTTTGTGCAGATCTTTCTCCAGCTTGATGGCGCGCGCTTCGAGCGCCTGCAACTGGATCAGCAGCGCCTCGCCGGAGGTCCGGTCGCTCAACCCGCTGATGTTGATGCGCACGTTGTAGCCGGACGCAGTCAGGCAGGCCTTTGCCAGTGCCGCGCCTGAGGCGGCATCGCTAATCGCATTCAGGTTGCCCAGGGCGGCGCAGCGTTCGGCCAACGCCATGACCAGCACGGCTTTCTGGGCCACCCCCAGCGGCATATGTGCAGCCACCAAGGTGGCCTGATCGATCATGCTGAGACGGATCAATTCCAGCTGTGGGGTCGTCTTCGGCAGGCGGAAGGCCGATAGCACGCCTTCGAAGGCGGCGGCATCCGCCGCAACCGCCTCGCTCAATTCCCGGCGCAGGCGTTCGGCCTGGTTCAGGATTTCCTTCATCTGGTCTTCGACTGCCGCATACTTCTTTTTGCCGATCGTCAAGCGCGCAACCATCGCCACCAGGGCCGCGCCCATCGCACCAGCCTGTGCCGCCGCCGAACCTCCGCCGGGGGTCGGGGTGGCAGCCGCTAGGGCATCCAGGAAGCTGTTGTCGGAAGCGAGTGCAGACTGTACAGCGGCATCGGCCAACTGCCGTTCAAGGATCTGCCCGGGTTGAAATCCATCCAATTGCAAGTATTGGACCGCCGAATCGATCAAAGCATCCTGTGGGATCAGCCCGATCAGTTCGCTGTGGTGAATGATCAGGCCATATTGAGCAGCTTCCCTGCGGATGGCCTCCACCACGGTTTTAACTGAGGTCTGGCGGAAATTGGTCAGGTTCATTGAGACCTGGGCCCGGCCTTCTACCAACATTCCAAGCGCTTTGACAGAAGGCAGCCCCCCGGAAGATTGGCGGATCTTTTTGGCAATCACCTTGGCGATGCGGACATCTTCTGTGTCCAGGTAGACGTTATAGGCCACCAGCGGGTGGCGCGCCCCGATAACCGTGGCTCCAGCCGGCCCTAATTGGGTTGGGCCAAAGTCCGGCTGCCTCTCCGGGTTCGTCGCGATCTCCGCTTTAAGTCCTTCATACTGCCCACGCCGGATGTTCTCCAGGTTGGTCCGTTCCGGACGGGTGGCGGCCTGTTCGTACAGATAAACCGGGATATTCAATTCCCGGCCGACGCGCTCGCCCAGATGCCGCGCCATTTGCACGCACTCTTCCATGCTTATTCCAGAGATCGGCACGAACGGCACGACATCCGTGGCGCCCACGCGCGGGTGGGAACCACTATGCTGGTCAAGGTTGATCAACCTGGCGGCCGTTTGAATCGCCCGGAACGCCGCTTCTTCCACTGCCGCGGGTGGCCCGGCGTAGGTGACCACGCTGCGGTTGTGATCAGTGTCGGAGCTGGAGTTAAGCAGGGAAATTTCAGCCACCCCTGTGATGGAGGCCAGGATGGCTTCAACTACTTCCGGGCGCCGGGCTTCTGAGAAATTGGGGATGCATTCGACAAGAGGATTAGGCATATCTGTCTCCAAAAGAACGCCAGGATTATAACCCAGCCGGTACCATTGGATGGTTTGGAATTCCTTTTTTGGACTATAATAAAATTGATAGAAATGGTAGATACATTCACCCCGGTTCGATGCCAATTTCATAGAATTTCCATCAGGGCAATAATGAGCCTTGCGATCTTTCCTGCCAAAACCATCCTAAACCCGCACCTTTTTCGATATTTTCATGAGTCTCAACGAAGCCAAACCAGCAATCGCCGCAGCAAACCAGGAGGATATGTGTCCTTTCATCGGCCTCCCGCAAGATTCCCAAACCGCATTATCCTATCCCTCTTCCTGGAATGTTTGCCATCACACCACGCCGGCGGGTACCCCAAACCTCCATTTCCAGCAATCATTTTGCTTTAGCAAGAACCATTGCACTTGCCCGGTCTACACCCGCCTCGAACGCTACCCGTTGCCTTCCGGCATACGCTTCCCAGTCAAAAAACCACCCATTCAAAAGCGTCTCATTCTTTACCTTTCGATCGGCGGAGTTGTGTTGGCCCTTTCCATAATAGGAATAGTTCGAGGGATTGAGGATGGCCGTAATCCCAACGGCAGCCTGTCTGCCAGCCTCATGAGTCCCACTCCAACCGCCGTGGCGGCAGTTGTGTTGACCGACACCATTCCTTTTACGGCTACCCCGGTGCCGCCAACCTTGACCGCTCTTCCCACGCAGACATTGACCAGTACACCGACCGGTCCAACCGCCCGCCCCACCGATACCCGCTGGCCAAGCCCGACGCGCACCCCGACGCGCACCCCTACGCCCACCGCATCCAGTCTTCCTCGGGCAACTGTCCCCTTTTCCCCGCCCTGACGCCCATCCCGTCAAAATCCCGTCTCGAAAGAAAAGCGAAATTGGGGGGCGGAGCTTCGCTCCGCCCCCCAATTTCGCCCTCTTCTTCCCGCCGCCAACCAGATTCTTTTCCGACTTCATGAAAACCATGATTTCTGGATTATTGGGCACAGTATCAATCAATGCTTTGTACTATAATTAAATCGTGCAGGGAATATATTCATGACTTTGGATAATTCTTTTCCAGAAATTGCCGGAGCGAACCATCAGGAATTGTGCCCCTTCCTGGGTCTGGCAGAGGACTCGCAGACATCTCTTTCTTATCCATCCGCAGTGAATTTCTGCCATCGCTCCAGGCCATATGGAACGCCGAAACTCGATTTTCAGCAATCATTTTGTTTTAGCGATAACCATTCAACCTGCCCGGTCTTTACCCGCTCCGGACGGGCGGCTTTACCTGGGGAAATGCTCTTCGTGGCAGATAGGCCGCTCCCAGAAAATCGAGGGATGCTACTCTGGTTAGTTGGCGGAATCGTGGTATTGCTCGGCCTAATCGGGGTGATTTGGGGAATTCAGAATCGTTATATCCATGGCAGCAGCCTGTTCGGTTTTCTTGGAAATTCCTCGCCTACAGCAAGCACGCTTCCTTTGACAACTGGCACAGCTCCTTTTACGAATACGCCTGCGTTTGCGCTCAGCAATACTGCAACGCTTCAATCCCCTTCATTGACTCCCACGCTTAAATCAACCAGCTCACCCACCCAAACGCCGAAATCTTCTCCTTCATACACCGCGACCTCGACCAGAAAAATACAGTTCATTCCCACACCCGTCCCAACCAATACCTTCTATTTTCAGCACAACACCCCGGTTCCCCCGACGGTAGCCCCAACTGCCACGAGCGCTCCCTCGGCTCACCCAACCTAAAAGAATATCGTAATATCTCAATAAAAAAGGGAACGGGGGGTGGCAGGAGGTTCCGCCGCCAGCACCCCCCACTCTCTCTCATTTATTGAAAAGATCCAGAACATCAGCTTATTTTTTGTTTTATTCGCAGTGCCTCGTTCCAATGAACAAAGGCATGCCGGGTGGGAGGCATCAGCAGGAGCCCGGTAATGGTAAGGCCGCCCCAATATTCCAACAGGCCGCTTGCTTCCGCACGGACTGCACCCTGGGAGGTCATTATTTCCAGGCGAGCCGGATCCACTTTTTGTTTTAACTGTTGCGCTCCTAACTGCATCACGATGTCTCGTGTCCGGCGGCCAACCGCCAGGCGGTAGCCGCGCAACGCCGGCAGGTTTATGGTAGCGCTGAGGGCTGCCACTCCGGCGAGTTCCATGCCGTTAGCGGTATCACAATCGGATATTTCCAATCGTTCGAGCCAGCCTTCCTCAAACAGCACTTGCGGGCTTCCCGCCACCAGCAGGTTCATTGTGGCATCCTCGATGCGGGTCATGTGCCAGACTACCCAGGTGATGGAATGTTCAAGGCTGCCTGGGATGATGCGCATCTGCTGGTCGGATAACCCATCCAGGGTTTCATCTTCAAAAGACCACAGGTCCATCTCAGACATCCCGCCAGCATGCAGCATGGCATGCTGGCGCAGAAAGATTTCGATCGCCCCGGAGAGATTCTCAAGGCTTGTGAGACTTTGCCGCAAGGCTTGTTGTTGTTGGTTCCAAGCTTTTCGGTGTGTATCCATTAAATAAAAATACTTTATCAATCGTCTTCGTGGTCTTCGGAAGCCTTGCCTGGATAATTCTTGGCCAGGGCGGCTTCGACTTGCGCTTCTGTGTGGTTGTTACAAGCAACCAGAGGCCAATGGGCATCCGGCACCCTTCGTCCACCCGGGCTGGTGACCTTACAATCAACCAGTTGGCCGTCTGGAGCATATTCAACCAGGAGCTGGTAAACCTTTCCACAGACAATGCAGCCATGTTGTTCTGGTCTATGTGTATTTTCAGGCATAGGAATCTCCGATCGATAGGAACCCAGAGCAGGACTTCGAAAAGGAATCAAATACTGCTTTTTGCCATTGCCATCGCTCCCAGAATACCGGAGCGCTTGCCCAAACCGGGCGGAACGATGAACACATCCATTGTACCTTTTGTGACCGGGGAAGGGATATAGTCATTCAGTCCCTCCCGCACCTTCTGGCGGATAAGCGGGAACAATTGCGGCTGTTCCATCACGCCGCCGCCCAACACGATGCGCTGCGGCGATATCAGGTAGATAACTGCGGTGAGAGCATGGGCGATGTAGGTCGCTTCCAAATCCCAGGCAGGGTGGTTTTCAGGGATCGTCTCGGCCGCCTGGCCCCAGCGCCTGGCAATTGCCGGGCCGTTGGCCAGGCCTTCGAAGCAATCGCCATGGAAGGGACAGATTCCCGGGAATGGATCCTTCTGCCAATCGTGCGGTGGGCGGATGTGGCCGGCCTCGGGATGAGTCAGGCCGTGCACCAGTTTCCCATTGATGAGCACTCCGGCCCCGATGCCCGTCCCAATGGTGAAGTAAACCAGCGACTCCAGCGCCTGGTTTTCAGGCACCCAGGCAAATTCGCCAAAAGCGGCTGCATTTACATCCAGGTCGAATGTCATCGGCAGATCGAACTGCCGCCGAAAGGGCCCGAGAATATCCGCATTGCTCCAGCCGGGTTTGGGCGTGGCGGTGATCGAGCCATAACTGGGGGAAGCCGGGTTCAAATCCAGCGGGCCGAAGGGCGCCAGGCCGATACCGGCCAACCCAGCATATTTCTTAAAGAAAGCGATCGCCCGTTCCAGTGTTTCGTCCGGAGTGGTGGTGGAGAAACGGGTTTCAGCGATGATATTGTCTGGCCCCGTCCCCACTGCGCAGACAAACTTGGTTCCGCCACCTTCCATACCGCCGTAGAGTTTTTCCATAGATATCTCCTCTTCCTATATTACATATCCCTTTATCTCGAACCTGATTTTAACAGAAACTGGTAGAATCCTGCCATGCAACCCCGACGAATCTGGATAATTGGCCTGCACTTGATCGCTTTGCTGGCACTCGGCCTCAGTACAAGCGCCTGTGAACGCTCAATGTCACCCGTCATCACACCTGCCTCTGTCTGGGCTGTGGGCAGCATCCCCACTAGCGCGGCAGGGGTAGTGGCAGGCCAGGCCACCCGCTCTTATAATATCCCACCCACACGCGTGCCCGGCTCACCAGAATTGACGCCTACACCCGACACGCCGCATTACCAATCCGGAGCAGTGCGCGCCCCGCAGGCCTATGTTGTCCAACCCGGTGATATGCTCAGCGCCATCGCCCAGAAGTATAGCATCAGTGTGCAGGCACTCAGCCAGGCCAACAACATCAAAGACCCGAATGCACTGCAGGCTGGCCAGACACTCACCATTCCGGTCGTCACGCCCCAGCCGCCCGGGCCGGCCGATAAAATCATTCCCGATTCCGAATTGGTCTACGGGCCGCTGGCAGCCCAGACAGATGTGGATGCCCTGATCAAAAGCAAAGCCGGTTACATGGCCAGTTACAGCCAGGATGTGAATGGAAATACCCTCAACGCGGCGCAGGCGCTGGTGCTGGCTGCCCAGGAATCCTCGATCAACCCGCGCCTGCTGCTGGCATTAGTGGAATATCGTTCCGCCTGGCTGACAAACCCCCAACCCGACCCGGCCCTGGGTGGGCAGCCCCTGGGTTTCTCGGATGCCTGGTATACCGGGCTGTACCGCCAGATGGAATGGGCAGCCATCCAATTGAGCAGTGGTTACTATCGTTGGCGCGCCAAATCGATTACGGATTGGGTATTGTCAGATGGCTCGGTTGTCCCGATCGACCCGACGATTAACGCCGGGACGGCTGGCGTTCAGAATTTTTTTGCCCAACTGGATGATTATTCCACCTGGGTGCGGGATGTCAGCCCGGCTGGATTCTATGCCACCTATCATCAGCTTTTCGGCGACCCGTTCGACCTGGCCATCCAGCCGCTCGTGCCGGCCAACCTGATTCAGCCGCCCATGGCCCTGCCGTTCTCTGCGGGGGAATCCTGGTACTTCACCGGTGGCCCGCACCTGGCCTGGCTGGATGGTACACCCTACGGCGCGATTGATTTTGCCCCCCCCGGCGATACCCAGTGTGGGGATGAATCAGACGCCTGGGTGACCGCCGTGGCGGATGGCGTGGTGACACGTACCGGCAACGGCGAGGTGATGCTCGACCTGGATGGGGATGGCAATGAAGGCAGCGGCTGGGATATCCTGTATATGCACATCGAAACGCGGGACCGGGTCCAACCCGGCACGAAACTGCACGCCGGCGACCGGATCGGGCATCCTTCCTGTGAGGGCGGCGAAGCCACCGGCATCCATGTTCACATCGCCCGCAAATTCAACGGGGAATGGCTGTCTGCCATTGGCCCGGTGCCATTCAACCTGAGCGGCTGGATTTCTAGTGGTACCGGCGAGCAATACGTTGGTACCCTGACGCGCAACGGGGTGGTCCTCAATAATATGGATGGCGCCAGCCCGGACAACCAGGTTCAACGCTAAAACCTGAGGGAGACACAAAACCCGGTAGCAACACATTTATCTGTGTTGGCTGCGCGTCCCATATCCCTTCGGGGCACTTTCACCGTCCCCCCTTTACCCTTCGGGCATGTTTAGCGATCCCTCCGGAAAGGATGGAAAAAACGCGTTGTTCCATAACCCATATACTTATTAATGAAGAAGAGTTATAATTGGATAAATAAGTTCTGATTTATCCAATTATAATAGGAGTTTATATTATGGGTACGTTTATTAATCAAAGAAACAAAGAAGAAGGGCAAGGAGTGCTGGAATATGCACTTATCCTGGTTGGTGTAGCCGTGGTGGTCGTAGCTGTATTGTTACTCCTCGGCCCTAACGTTGTGAATGTGTTCGCAAAGGTTAATAACTCGTTATCTGCCGAAGGCGGAGGACTATTAGTAAATGTCGCCCTCACGCCAACCGTTGTAGCAGTCACCTGGACAACCTGTGCGAGTGAAAACGGGGTTTGCAGCTTTAGCGGTACCGCTCAAGTACGATATGGAGCCGGCAGCTCATGGAATACCGGGACATTCACAAATGGAGTTGCCTGTAATAATTCTGTTTTTGGTGATCCGGCATTTGGGGTTGTGAAATCCTGCCAGGTAGGTCAATAGAGTATCCTGCGTACCTTCCCACCCATCGGGCCTGACGGGTGGGAAGGTTTTTTCCTTACAACTCTCTCATCTCGGCACTTCATCAGCTAGAGTATAATTTGGCGCTGATGAAACCACCTTTAAAACAACCAGGCAGAGGGCTGGCCCTGCTGCTTATTACCACCCTCATCCTGTCTGCCTGCGGAAACGACCTGTGGGGAAGCTATGATCCAACCATAACGACCCAGCCCGGCAGTACCGGGGTTAGTCCCAGTCCCACCGAAATGGTTCCCGCCAGCCCTGTTTCCACACTGCTTCCTTTTCCAACTTTCACCGCCTCGCCCTTTCCGACGATCGCCCTCGATCCTACTTCAACCGGCGCCCCATCCACCGACACCCCCACACCGGTTACAAGCACCTCCGTACCAGGTGCCACAGTTTCATATACTTCCCAATCGGGTGATAGTCTGGCGGTGGTGGCCACCCATTTTGGCGTTAACCCTTCCGAGATAACCTCTTCCGGGCCGCTGCCTACCAGTGGCTTTATCAACCCCGGTACGCTCCTTTTCATGCCCAACCGCCTTTCCCAGACCCCCACCACACCGCCCCAGGTGATCATCCCGGATAGCGAACTGGTTGATTCCCCCAGCGCGGTCGGCTTCGATATCGCCAGCTATGTGAGTTCCGCAGGTGGGTTTTTAAGCACTTTTTCCGATTTTCATAACCCGGTTGGCACCATTTCCGGAGCCCAGGCGGTGCAGATCATTTCCGTGGGCAGTTCCATCAGCCCACGCCTGATCCTGGCTCTGATCCAGTACTACACAGGCTGGGTGCAGGGACAGCCAAAAGCGGACTTGAATGAAAAGAAACTGTTCGGCGAACCCTACTCATCCTATAACCCGGCCACTCCAACCATCTACCAGCCGATGCGTCCGGTCATCCAGGATCTCTTGACAGGCTATTATGGCTGGCGCGCCGGCAATCTCAGTCAACTGACTTTCCCGGATGGTACAACCATGCGGATTGCGCCGGGCTTGAATGCCGGCAGTGTGGCCTTGCAATATTTCTTCTCCAAACAGTTTAATTATTCCGATTGGCTGCAGGCCATTAATCCGGATACTGGTTTCCTTTCGCTGTATAAAAGCATGTTCGGCGATCCCTGGGTACGCGCCAATGAACTCGGACCGCTTTTCCCTCCTAATCTGACCCAGCCAACTTTTACCCTGCCGTTCGAAGTGGGCGTTCTGTGGGCGTTCACAGGCGGGCCACACCCGGCCTGGGAGGCAGAAAGCGCCTGGGGCGCATTGGATTTCGCCCCGGCCGCAGCTGTCTCAGGCTGCGCCGTATCGAATGCCTGGGCGGTGGCAATCGCACCAGGGCAGATCGTGCGCTCTGAAGCCAGCTATGTAGTGCTCGATTTGGATGGGGATGGCTATGAACAGACCGGCTGGGTGGTGATCTACCAGCATATCAGCGCCAAGGATCGCATTCCGGCCGGCACCTTTGTGAATGCCGGCACCCGTATCGGCCATCCCTCCTGTGAAGGCGGCGAAGCCACCGGTACGAACCTGCACATGGCCCGCAAGTACAATGGTGAATGGGTGGCTGCAGGTGGTCCTTTGCCTTTCGATTTGAGCGGCTGGATCGCACATGAAGGCAACGCCCCCTACCAGGGTACGCTCACCAAAGGCAACCTGACTATCATCGCCAACCAGACCGGTGTCCAAGAGTCGCAGATCATCCGCCAGCCGGGTGAATAATCCTTTCCGTGTCTCTCTACAAGAAGTTTATTCCGTTCGTGCTTGCCTTTATACTGGCAGCCTGTTTACCGCAGAGCGCCGGCACGATGATTCCCTTTCCAACCACACCCACCAGCCAGCCGCTCCCCACCAGTGTGGCAACACCTTCCCGTCCCCATTACACGCCCGGCCAACTGGTGGACTACATCGCCCAGAGCGGTGACAGCCTGGAAGCTCTGGCAGCCCACTTCAATACCACCATCGATCAAATCCGCATGGCCAACCCGCAAATCCCATCGGAAACCACCACCATGCCACCCGGTATGCCGATGAAGATCCCGATTTACTATTTGCCGTTCTGGGGAACAACCGTCCAGATCCTGCCTGACAGCCAGTATGTCGATGGGCCATCTGCGGTAACTTTCGATACCGCAGCATTCGTTAACAGCCATCCCGGCTGGTTGAAGGATTACAGCGCCTATGCTGGCGGTGATAACCACACCGGTGCCGAGATTGTGGATATGGTGGCAATCGACTACTCCATCAGCCCGCGCGTCCTGCTGGCACTGCTGGAATACCAGACCGGCGCGCTTTCCCAGCCGGTCGCGCCGACCGGCGATTACCCGCTCGGCAACGTGGACTATAACTATGCCGGCCTTTACCTGCAACTCATCTGGGCAGCCAACATCCTGAATGTCGGATATTATGGCTGGCGCAGCGGCAGTCTGACCGAACTCAACCATCCAGATGGCACCCTCGAACGTCCGGATCCCTGGCAGACGGCCGGTACGATCGCGTTCCAATACTATTTTTCGCTGAATTCACCCATGTTCGAGTACACGCGTGCCACTGGACCGGATGGCATGGCACATGTGTACCGCGCCTTGTTCGGCGACCCTTTTGCCGCGGACGTGAACCTTCCGAACATCCCGGTCAGTCTTCAGCAGCCGGATCTGGGTTTTCCATTTGAGGATGGGGAAACATGGAGTCTCACGGGCGGCCCGCATGCCGGCTGGGGGACGGCTGCGCTCCAACCCTGGTCGGCGCTCGATTTCGGGCCGCCGGTCAAGGGCTGCAATCCCTACAACCATCCTGTGGTGGCAATGGCAGACGGAATGGTTGTCCGTTCTGAAACCGGCCTGGTAATGGAAGATCTGGATGGGGATGGCAAGGAACAGACCGGCTGGGATTTGCTCTATCTGCATATTGCCACCGTCGGGCGCGACCAGGTGGGCCAGAAGTTGAAGCGCGGCGATCCGATCGGCTTTCCATCCTGTGAGGGCGGTGAGGCCACCGGGACGCATGTACACATTGCCCGAAAATACAATGGGGAATGGATGCCTGCAGATAGTGTCATCCCGTTCGATCTGGAAGGTTGGATCGCGCACAGCAGCGGTACACCCTATCTGGGCTACCTGACGCGTGGCACGCAGATCGTAACTGCCTGCACTTGCTCGGATGCCGCCAGTCATATTACGGCTGGAAAGTAAAAAAGATAGTCACTTTGCAAGTTTTTGTCATTTTTCTATTCATGCAGGCGCCTTTCAGCGAATGAAAGGTCTGTTAATGCGTTGGCAGGGTGTAAATCCCGGTTTTCACCAGCGCACGGTTTCCGGCGCTTTCCCCTTCATATATCTCATAGCGCAACTCCATCGGTACCACCTTGCTAAGCATGGCCTGGGCCGGGCAGTATTTCGTTGCCGATAGTTCGATCGAACGCCGCAAGGCCTGCTCATCCACGTTGTGCCCTGTGACCTCGTAGGTGATAAGGCTATGCGTAAATACCTTTGGGAAATCCGGAGCCTGGGAAGCCTGGACTTTGACTTCAAAAGCGGTCACCTTTTGTTGTTTTTTCTTGAGGATGGAAATCACATCCATGGCTGTGCAGCCGGCCAGGCTGACGGCCATCAATTCCAGCGGACGGAAGCCATCCTCCGCTCCCCCCACCTCCATTTCTGCGCCGAGCGGTACTTCGAAGCCCGAGCCGGCTTTGCCAGAAAAATGCATTCCCTGTTGCCAGATGACTTTTGCATCCATATCATTTCTCCAATAGTGGGGTGACATATTTTTCGAGAGTGTCCTGGTTGATTTGTCCGGTCCAGCTCATGCGAAGAACGCCCTTCTGGTCCACCAGATAAGAGCTGGGCAGGGACATATTTTCGAAGGCATCCAGGGCTGTGCCATTCGGGTCGAGCCAGATCGGGAAGGTCAATCCAAGCCGGCGCACGAACCCGCTCACGGTGGCAGCGGGTTCGCCCAATTCGATCCCGACGATTACGAAGCCTTGTTTGGCATGCGCCTGGTAATAGGCCTGCAATTCAGGTAATTCAGCCTGGCAGGGCGGGCACCAGGTGGCCCAATTGTTGACCAGAATCACTTTCTCACGGAAATCAGCCAGGGAAACCGGATTGCCTTGCAAGCTGGTCAGTGCCAGTTGAGGCGCTGCCTGGTGCATGACTACCGGCGGGCGAACAGTTCCAGTGTCTGCCAGCCTGTTTGCTTTCAGACCCACCAAAAACGAGAGCAATGCCGCCCCAACCAGGCAGATACCTGCTGCGATCAGGATGCGAACAAGTGTTGTGGGCGATTTTGAATCCCGCTGCATGGTAAATTAATTCCACCCGATTAAGGTTGCATGTAATCATCCAGGTTGAGGGTTTTAAAGAGGTGGGAGCGTAACTCGCCAGAGATTTCGACGGGTTCATCCGCACACTCATGGTAAAGGGAAATGGTTTTGCGCAGCGTGTCCACCACGATACGGCAATGCTCGCATTCCGCAGTATGGCATTTAATTTCCTGGCAGAGTTCTTCGCTGAGTGTCCCATCCACAAAATCGGACAGGAAAACCAATAAGGATTTGCATTGGGATTGGTCGTTCGCGCTCATTCTTTGCTCCTTCTATTGAGCCGATCGCCATAATAACTGCTCAATTCTTCCCGCAGGCGCAAGCGGGCGCGCAGCAGGCGGGTCTTGACGGCTGTTTCGCTCAAACCGAGTACCTGGCTGGTTTCCTGGATGGATAGGTCTTCGAGATCACGCAGGACGAAAACAATCCGCAGGGTTTCCGGCAGGTGCTCTACGGCCCGATCCATGGCTATTCGCCCTTCGGCCGAAAGATATTCTTCCTCCGGGAGACAGCACCAGTCTGTGAATTGGACCGGATCGAGATTTTGGTCATCTTCTACCTCCGGCGTTACGTCGAAGAAATTTGTTTCCGGGCGCCGTTTGCGCAAAAGCATCAGAGCTTCATTGGAAGCGATCCGGTACAACCATGTGGACAGGCTGGAGCGCCCCTCGAATTTGTCCACATGCTGGAACGCTTTAATAAAAGTGTTCTGAAGTGCGTCTTCTGCATCCGGCGCGTTGCCGAGCATCTTGAGCGCCAGCCGGTAGAGTGGACCTGAATACACATCCACCAGACGGGCAAACTCGCGCCGGTCTCCAAGCCGTAACGCTTCTATGGAGATATCAGCTTTGCTCTCACTCATTAGATGACTTCCTCGTATAAAAGTTGCCTTGCTGAAGGCATCTCAAAAATGGAAGGATGGGGATGCAACCATATTCTCTGCACGATCGAGATGGCTTCTCTTCAGAGTATACACGAAACCGTTGGTTCCATGACAAAACACACGGACAATTGTCCAATCTTTTAGGATGTTTGCCACTATGAAGGTCTGGCGGGTTTCGCTATTATCGTATATAAATATGAATCTCGAAAAGTATGGTCAGCTTGCTTTCTTTATAGGTATGCAACCCGCAGATCTGCAGGTGCTTGCGCCTTATTTCGCGCCGCAGACCTGGGTGGCTGGTACCGTTATCTTTGAGCAGGCGGACTATGCCGAGTACCTCTATCTTGTAGTAAGAGGAGAAGTCACGATCCGTTACAAGCCGCACGATGGACCGGTGATGATTGTGACGCGCGTTCAGCCCGGAGGCATCTTTGGCTGGTCGGCAGCGATGAATAACCCGGCTTACACATCCGGCGCAGTGTGTTCTCTGGATAGCGAAGTCCTGCGGATTCGTGGGACAGATTTGCGAACCATCTGCGAAAAACACCCGGAGCTGGGCAAGATCATCCTGGAACGGCTGTCCGGGGTGATCGCAGAACGCAAACATAACCAGCAAGGCGCGGTAACTTCCATCCTGGCGAATGGGATGAGACGATTATCCAAAGATTGAGGAACAAACATGGCTGAATTAAAGACAGACCCGAAAACCGAGTTACAAATGAAGGCGCTGGTTGAACAGTTGAGTGCCTATATCGAAACATTTCACGGCGGTGCAGCCGAATATATCTCATTCGATGGCAAGATTTTGAAAGTGCGCCTGGGCGGAGCCTGCCTGGGCTGCCCGCTTTCCCCAGCCACACTGCATGGCTGGGTGGAAGGGACGGTCAGGCAGTTCTTCCCGGAAATTGAACGGGTGGAGGAAGTAAAGTAGTTATTTCTGTTTGCGGCTGCGAATCCGTTCGATCACGCGTTTCCAGACCAGGGTTGGTTTCTCAGGCCGGACTGCACGTTGGCTTTCCTTGCTAAGCGCCATGGCGATATCTTCGAAAATGATCCCAAGCGGGCCTTCCGGGTTTTCCAGGACGGGCGGTTTGCCAAAGTTGAGGGCAGGGATAAAATCATCGGCTGCGTAGGGCAGGATCAGGTCAATTTTGGATTTAAGCAGGTTCTCTATATCCTTGATTACCAATCCTTTGTGGGGGAAGGTCCAATTCAGAATAATATAGATTTTTTTGTCTTTGTATTGCAGGGTCTCAAAAGTTTCCAGGGCCACGCTGGCAGCCCGGGTGGAGGCGATTTCCGGTTGGGCGATGACCAGGATGATGTTACTGCGGTCAAGCCCAACCAGAGAACGTTCACTCAAATCATGCGGCATATCCAGGATGACATAAGGGAAACAACCCCGCAGGATATCCAGTACACGCCCGGTTAATTCGGGAGTAAGCAGCTCGCTTTGTTCAGGGCGGGGCGGCGCAGCCAGCGTACGTACCTGGCTTTTATGCGAGAGCATGGACTTCAGCACAACCTCTTCATCGATCTCTTCGACTTTCATTTTGCCTAATTCCGCCCAGGTATTATGCAAAGACTGGTTGAGAAATAACGCGCTTTGGCCAACGTAAGAGACCATATCCACCAGCGCCACCGGCATGTTCCATAGTTCCGCCAGACCTGCTGCCAGGTTGGCCGAGATGGTGGAAACCCCGCTACCACCGCGCAAAGAAAAAACGGCAATCGTTTGGGCAGGTTCTTTGGAAGGCGCCGGTTGTTCAACCATCTCACTCCGGCGCAGCAGCGCATTGATGCGGGCAACCAGCTCGAGCGTATCGCAGGGTTTGGCAATATAGTCATCTGCGCCGGCCTCGAAGCCTTTGACTTTGTTCTCGACGCTGTCGAGGGCGGTCAGCATGATGATCGGAATATAGCCGAGGGATGTGTCCGCGCGTATTTGGCGGCAGGCAGTGAATCCATCCATATCCGGCATCATCACGTCCAGCAGGATGATATCAGGATGGATGGTTTTCAGGCTTTCCAATGCTTTTATTCCGCTCTCTGCAACCAGAACATTAAACCCATGCCTGGATAATAGCGCCGCCGTTATTTGGCGCAGTGTTTCATCATCGTCAACCAACAAAACTTTTGCGGGCATATTCCTACTTTCGTGAACATAGCTGGTGATGAGCAACGATAATCATTATAGCCGTTATGCGCCAGGGAGAACCTTTCAATTTGGTCATATGTTACCGTCTTTACCAGGAACATGATGAAAATCCGCTTCGTATATGTTTGGGGTATATGCGGATTGTAAGCCAATAATAGTTGAATTATGGTAGACTTAATCCGGTTCATTGGGAAATGCTGTGCTGGATTTAAAATAACTGGCCCCCCGGCAATATCAGGAATAATGGTGAACCTGGGTGTTCGTTTTATTTACATGGGGATTTATCAGGATGTTATTGGGCATCGCTCCGTCAATAAAGACGAAATTATTAAATTTATGGAAGCTGACTGTAATGACGATTGCCGTTCAAAGGTTCTAAAGTAGATAACAGATGCGGGTTCCTGGTAATCGTGTGACTGGAGAGCAATGAATAAAAAGGCTTTCTTTTCTGGCAGGAAAGTAATATTTGTTCTGATAGGTGTAGGGGTTGGCATTCTTTTTTCCGCGCTGGGCATTCTCCTGGAAATAGTTTTCGATCACATTCCCTTCACCCGCAATGCACTCTTCAATTATCAAACCACACATCCATTATTATGGATTGTTGAGACAGCTCCCCTATTTTGGGGCATTACATTTGGAATATTAGGCGCAGGGCAAGATAAACTGGTGGAGATGGCTGCCAGCCTGGACCGGAAGGTGCAGGAAGGGCTTAAGGATTTAAATGCAGCCAATCAGCACCTCCAGCAAGAACTGGATTTAATGCGCCAAATAGAGATCACCCTCGATCATGAGAGAAGGGAAAGGAAGTCTATCTTTAACTCATTTCCAGACCTGGTCTTTGTGGTCAACTCTGAGAATACCATCCTCCAATGCAACCATGCCGTTATCGGGAAATTCAATCTTCCCATTGCAAATATTATAGGCAGGTCAATCGATAATTTGCTTGGGTGCTCTCTTCCATCCGGAGAGAGCGAGGCGGAAATCGCCTCCCTGGGAGGCTGGTACGATATCTCCAGCCAGGTTTACCAGGTGGATGAAGGCATCGATCGCAGAATATTTATTTTACATATTGTAACCAAGCGTAAACAGGCCCAGGTGGCGCTGGCGGAAGAAAAAAATCTTCTACGCACATTGATCGATAATGTACCATACCGAATCTATGTCAAAGATACCCAGGGCCGCAAGACCATTTCCAATACGTACGATTGGCATGCCTCCGGCGGAAAGAAGATGGAAGATATTTTAGGCAAAACCGACTTCGACACCTATTCACCCGAATTAGCCGCCAAATATTGGGCGGATGATAAGATGGTTCTGGATTCAGGAACGCCGATATCTAATCGCAATGAACTCGGACTGGATGATCAAGGTAATCCGGCCTGGGTATTGACAACAAAGGTGCCGATCAAAGATAATTCTGGAACAATTACGGGATTGGTGGGTATAGGAAGGGATATTACCGAACAGAAACGGGCGGAAGAGGCGCTGGCCGCCTCGGAAACAGAACTGCGCGCCCTGTTTTCCTCAATGCAAGACGTGGTGCTGGTCATTGATCGGGAAGGCGTTTATCGTAAGATAGCTCCCACCAACCCTGGTCTGCTGGTTACGAGTCCAGCGGAACTGCTTGGTAAAAATTTGCGGGATGTTTTTCCGTTGGAACAAGCGGAAAGTCTGATCCGATCTGTGGGTCAAGTGCTTGAGACCAAACAAACCGCACAAATCGAATATGAACTCAACGTAAACGACAAGGCCACCTGGTTCCAGGCAACCATCTCTGCGATGAATGCAGAAAACACGCTCTGGGTGGCACGCGACATCACCGAACAGAAGCGCGCCGAGGTCGAACTTATCCGGGAAAAGGAATTCCTATCTGCATTAAACCTGAACAGCCCGGTGGCTATCGTTGTATTGGACACACAGCAGAAAATTGCATCCTGTAACCCCGCTTTTGAGAAATTATATGGCTATACCTCCGCAGAAATAATCGGGAAAAGCCTGTACCCACTCATAAATATAGAAAATCCGCTCAATGAAGCCGATGATTTAACCCGGCAGGCCATGCTTGCGCCGGTGCACGGCCTGGGCAGGCGCCGCCGCAAGGATGGCAGCCTGGTCAATGTGGAAATTTTCGGCGTGCCGGTATTGGTCAACGGGGTAAATGTCAGCACGTTAGCCATCTATCATGATATTACAGAGCTGGATAAGGCCCGCCAGGAAGCCGAGCAGGCCAACCGCGCCAAGAGCGAATTCCTGGCAAATATGAGCCATGAGATCCGGACGCCGATGAATGGAGTGATCGGCATGCTTGATCTGGCCCTGGATACGCCTCTAAATGATGAACAACGTGATTACCTGAATATTGCCTCGCAAAGTGCCGAGATCTTGCTAACCCTGCTGAACGATATCCTGGATTTCTCCAAGATCGAGGCCGGAAAACTCGAACTCGAAACGATCGACTTTAACCTGCGCAACACTGTGGAGGATGTAGCCTATGGCCTGGCCCAGCGCGCCCAGGATAAAGGCCTGGAGATGGCCTGCCTGATCCATCCGGATATAAAAACCGATTTGTGTGGTGACCCCGGCCGATTGCGCCAGGTGCTGGTGAACCTGGCCGGGAACGCCATCAAATTCACCGAGAAAGGCGAGATCCTGATCCGGGCCGAGCCGGTATCGGAAACGGAAACGCACGCCACCATCCGGTTCTCGGTAAAGGACACCGGTATCGGCATCCCACTGGACCGGCAGGCGGCCATTTTCGAGCGTTTCACGCAAGTGGATGGCTCGACCACCCGCCGCTTTGGCGGGACCGGGCTGGGATTGACCATTTCCAAACAACTGATCGAGGCGATGGGTGGAAAAATGGGCCTGGACAGCCTCCCGGGTGTGGGCAGCACATTCTGGTTCGAGACCGTTTTTCAAAAACAATTGCATAAAAAAGAGACCGGGACGTTGCCGGCTCCATCCGTGAATATCCGCAACCTGCACGTACTGGGAGTGGATGACAATGCCACCAACCGCATGATCATCACCAAGATGGTGGAAAGCTTTGGCTGCCGGATCGAGACAGCCACCGGTGGAAAGAAGGCATTGGAAATGCTTCACGTTGGGTACAATAACGAGGATGCATACCAGGTGGTGTTGCTGGATTTGCAGATGCCTGGGATGGATGGCGAGCAAACCGCACGCGCCATCAAATCCGATCCGATCTTCAAGGATATCACCATCATCATCCTGACCTCTATGGGGCAGCGCGGAGATGCCGCCCGGTTGGAGGCATTAGGTTGTGCCGGTTATTTGCTGAAACCGGTCAAGCAGAGCCTGCTGCGCGAGGCACTGGTGACCGTACTGGGGCAAAAGCAATCCGGGGATGGCACCGGGCACCTGATAACGCGGCACCTCTTAGCCGAGAAAAAGCGGCATGGCATGCAAATCCTGCTGGCGGAGGATAACCCGATCAACCAGAAATTGGCCATGGTGCTGCTGCAAAAAGCGGGCTACTCGGTGGATGTAGTCGAGAATGGCTTGCTGGCGGTTGAGAAAGTCAAGCAAGGCAAGTACAATGCAGTTTTAATGGATGTGCAGATGCCCGAGATGGATGGGTTGGAAGCTACTATGCTCATCCGCCAGCAGACCGGGGCAGGCGAGCATATCCCGATCATAGCAATGACGGCGCATGCGCTTAAAGGCGACCGGGAACGCTGCCTGGGTGCAGGCATGGATGATTACGTTTCCAAGCCGCTCGATCCACGCCTGCTGATGAGAAAATTGGACCAGTGGATGGCAATCGGGTCCGAAGAAAAAAGACCGGAGGATGCGGAAATTGATCTGGAAAGCCAGGATTATTCCCTCCAGCCAGAGGCATTCAACAACCTGTCTCTCGATGAAGGCCTGTTTGGCGAAAGCCCCGTGCTGTCGAACCAGACATCTGCCACTGAAGGGGTCAGGCCCTTTGTGGAAGAAGCGCCGGAAGCTCCACTGGATGAAAAGGCAGCACTGCCACGCTTCGATAACGACCGGGCATTCTTCCTGGAGATGTGCCAGGAATTCTTGAAGAACCTGCCTGTTCGAATGGAGGAATTGAAGGGTTCCCTGGAGAAGAAGGACGCAGCGACTTTTTCACGGGCCGCCCATAATCTCAAAGGAGTTTCGGCCAACTTCAACGCCAATCCGGTCAACCGGATTGCAGCCGAACTGGAAAGATTGGGGCGGCAGGACGAATTGGAGCAGGCCGGTCCTTTGCTGGAACAGCTGCAGAGTGAGCTGCTCCGACTGCGCGAGTATATGCTTGGCCTGGGCGTGAAGGTGTAGGTTCTATCCAAATAATTAAGAAGAACCACATTTTTATTGTGTGCGGCTTCGCCCCCTTCGGGGATGCTTCGCGACCACACACAATAATAATGTGACCTTCTCCTTAATTTTTCAGACAGGTCTTTGATTGAATATTTTCACCGGAGGAGTTCGGATGCCCCGCATTCTTGTCATTGATGATGAACCGCTCTACCATAAAATGATTGCCCATGCGCTGGAGGCCGCAAATTATCAACTTGATTTTGCCTCCACCGGCGCGGAAGGGTTGCTGAAGGCCAAAACCACTCAGCCGGACTTGGTTATCACGGATGTGGTGATGCCCGATATGGATGGGTATGAGGTAACCCGGCTCTTAAGGCGGGAACCGCAATTTGCACATATTCCCATTCTGGTATTAACTGCCCAATCCGGTTTACAGAACAAGCTGAAATCTTTCGAAGCCGGGGCAGATGACCACCTGACCAAGCCATTTGAACCGGTGGAACTGGCGGCGCGCCTGGCGGCTCTGCTGCGCCGAACCGAAATTTCCCAAAAACGGGCTATTTCTGAGGCAGCGCATGAAGATGCACGGCTGATCGCGGTGCATGCCATACGCGGCGGGACCGGCTGTTCCAGCCTGGCAGTCAACCTGGGGGTAGGCCTGGCATCATTATGGCAAACTCCCACGATCCTGCTGGACATGACCATGATCGCAGGCCAGGTGGCATTGATGCTGAATGCCACCCTCAAACGCACCTGGGCAGATATTGCCAAATATAGCCCGGCCGAACTGGATATGGATACGCTGGAATCTATCCTTGGGAAACATGAAAGCGGGGTGCATTTCATCGCCGCCCCCACCTACCCCACCGAAGCCGAAACGATCAGCGATGATATTTTGGATGCTTCGCTGCAATTGTTAAGAAAAAGCTATGATTACATGGTGGCAGACCTGCCACACAATTTTGACTCGATTGTTATTCATACCCTCGATAAAGCCGATCTCATTCTGCTGACAACTGCTCCCGACGTTGCCTCCATCCGGGCGGCTGCGCTGGCCCTGGACACGTATGGCAAGTTGAATTATCCACCCGAGAAGATAAAACTGGTTCTCAATGCTACTTTCCCCAAACACGGCCTGCCCAAGGATAAGATCGAATCGGCCCTGGGCATCCCTGTCATGGTAACGATCCCGTATACTCCCGACCGTTTTGTGGAAGCCATCAATTTTGGGCAGCCGCTCATCTCCGCCAAGCCGGATGAACCGATCGGGGGCCTGCTGGAAGACCTGGCCTTCTTCTTGAGCAGGGAGACTCATAAAAAGTCCCGTCCTGAGAATCCAACGGATACCTGGAAGCGCGTCTATAAACGCTATTCAGAGAGAAAGAAATAAGAGCAGCTCCGGATGCTATGATCCATTATCGAAAGTGAAACCGATGGCTTTTGAAAACAGTCCCAAACTGGATCATCCCTCAAAACCTGTCCGTACTTTTTCCGGCTGGGTGGCAATCCTTCGACGACCCATCCTGTTGGGTTTGACCACACTGCTGGTGCTGTTCGATATCCTGTTCATGGCATATAAAATTTCGCCAGGCAGGTTTACAACTCCGCCAGGCGGATTGGATGGCTGTCTGGTCACCAGCAGCGGAGCGCCCTTTACGGCAACAATATTGGTGGATGCTATTTCGACGCCCACGGATGGAAATGGATGTTTCTTTTTTGCAGCGCTGAAGCCTGGCGCACACCGCTTCCAGGTGCAAGGCAGCGCGGGGATAGTTTATAAGCAGACGATCACCATAATATCCGGCCAGGCAGTTGGTCTCGGCACCATCAAGGTTGGGCAATGAAAATACGAAAAGGCAGCAAGGAAAATAGCAGACAATCCGGCCAGGGGCTGGTGGAATACGCGCTGATCCTGGTGCTGGTGGCAGCCATCGTTACAGCTGTCTTAATCTTTATAGGCCCAAGGGTTGGGAATACCTTTTCCAAAGTGGGCAGTCTGTCTACCCCCGCCATGTCTACGCAAGCAACAACTCCCACGCCGCAATGTTCAACGGCAGGCGTGCCTGGTATAGTGGCAGACATGGAACAGCGCAGCCTGAATTACTATAATAAATATAAATCCTGGCCACGTACTTATGGCCCTTATAATTTTACCGATATCGGCCTGAACCCGGCCGATTGGACTGCTCCGGTCGATTGTATCCTTTGGGCGCCACATGGAAGCAACATCGGTCTGGCAAATGCGACCGGGGATAATATTCAAATCTATGTCAATGATCTAAATGGAAATACCCTTCATCTTTTTGATGGCTGGACGATCTGGTGCGACGTCATTAGTACCACCTGCTATTTCCATACATTAGCGCCAGGTAACGAGGTGAATATTTCGACGATCGTAGGGGTAATCCAATAAAGTAGGGCGGAACAGCGTTCCGCTGCCATCTGCATGGAACAATAAAAACGGACGCCGCTAAATTGGTGACGTCCGTTCTTATTGCCTTTCTGATCGGGCCCTTTTACGTGGAAGAACTTTCTAAGTGGAACGAACCGCCGAAACTACCAAAATGACGCCGGCAACCAGCAGGACACCGATCCAGATATATTGCATGGCGCCCACGAAAGGCGTGCCGAGGAAGAAGCCCAACAGCAGTAAGACTGCGGCAGGAATGAAGGCCCATTTCATTTTTGCCAGGAGCGCCACCAGTACAAAGGTCAGGCCCAGACCGACGAAGAAAACCCCGCCCGAATTCACGACACCATACGCGTCACCCATCACGGATGTAACGCCCAAGGTAAGTAGCACCCCGCCCGGGATGATCGCCCACCAACGCCTCCGGTCGCTGAGATAGACGGCCCAGAAGCCCACCCCGATCCCGCCCAGGAAAGCCAGCCCGCCCCAGCCGATCCTATCGAGTAACAAAGAGGAGGCAGCCATGCCGGCCAGGGTAAAACCGGGGATGGCAGCCCACCATCTGGACTGGTCACTGAAGAACCAGAACAGAAAGATGGCCGCCCCGATGGCCAGAACACCTGCCCAGAAGAGATCGGCTGCGCCTCTCAACACACCGGTCTGGTCAAGCAGCATCAAGATACCGCCCAGAATCAGTGCCGCCCCGACCAGGATACGATAATCAAAACGTTTCATTAGAGGTAATCTCCTTACTTGATTTCCACCGAACCGACACCGGTGTCGATGGTAATATCGGCGCGGTTGGCGGCAGTGGCATAGTCGGCCAACTCGTACAGGCCACCATCCTGTCGTGGGAAGCGGATCGAATCCACGTTGACCGAGGCAATGCCGCTCTTCACCCGAATGCGGGCAGCCACTCCCGTTGGTACGTGCAGGTTCAGGGAAGCTGCTCCCGAGTCGATATCCACACGCGTATTGCCTGCATTGGCAGGCAGGCTGATTTCCGTGCTGCTGGCGCCGGTGTCGATATTGAGATCGACCACTTTCAGGCTGGTCAGGTCGAGCGTTGAAGCGCTGGCTCCGCTGTCGATCTTCAAGCTCAACGGAATAGTGTCATTGAGACGAATATCCCAGTCCAGGCTATCACCCGGGTTCCAGCCCCAGAATTGCGGTGAATTGCGCAGCTTGACCTGCAACTGATCGCCCTCGAAACGGGTGCTATTTTCCACTTCCGCGCCGAAAGACCCATTCAACAGCTCGGTGGATGCCGCGCCGGCCTGGATACTCAGCCGCCCGGCACCATGGTCCAGCTTGATGCGGGCGCTGCGGGCGCTTTCCAGCGGAATGGAGATGGACTGTGCTTTTACCGTGGAGCGTCCCCGGCCAAGCGCGCCGGTCAACAACCAGACCCCGAACAGAATGACCACTACCGGCCAAAAATAGCCAAAAATATCACCTTTGATCCAGCCCTGCTGGCTGGCGAGCAGAAAAACTGCCAGGATAATGAGCACGATGCCCCAGAAAAAGCTACCGCGTAGACGCATGGGATTTTCCTTTACGCATGGCGCAGAACGCCGCGCACAATGAGCCAGATACCACCCAGGAATAACAACGCGATGGGTACGTACACGCTGTTGACTCCGAAGATATACCAGGCATTGAAAAAAGTGCCAAAAATGGCGAACAGGATGGCGCTGATGATCAGGGTATTCAGCCCATGACGGATCGAGGACTTGAAATCATCCCCTAGCAGGCCGGCCAGGATACTACCAATCCCAACGAAGCCGGGAATAAGCGTCCACATGTAGGCCCAGGATTCCCAGTTGCCAGTAGCATTCTGGTAATACAGGATGCCGCCGATGCCTGCCACAATGCAGGCGGGGATGGCCATCCCCGGCGCCCCGACCAGCAGGCCGATCACCAGCAGGGTGGCGCCGGTGAGAATGACCCACATGGGCCAATCAAAGATCGGCAGCTGGATCAACCTTGCCAGGTCCGGATTTGCCCGGCTGGCGATCAACCAGCCTGCCACCAGGATCAGGAGGATTCCCAGAACCAATTGCGTGCGATTTCTCTTTTCCATACACATTCTCCTCATATAAGTTCTACCATATGTACGCCAAAGACAGGGAAAAGTTACTTTTTCAAGGCTGGCATTTAGCGTTTATCCGAAAATTCAGGAGGAGGTCGCATTTTGAGAACGTGTGGCTCTACCGCACTCTCTCAAAATGCGGTCCTTCTGTAATTTTCGGATAGAACAATTGCAGTGCCTTGCACAATAGCTGTCCCCCTTATTATAGGTGCATCGAGCAAACAACGGCTATCCATTGGCTGAAACTTTGCCATCAAAGAGCAATGGAAAGGCGAAAAAATACCCGGTTCCGCTCGGAACCGGGTGATTAAATGGCTTTTGCTTACGCTGCCTGTACCTTGACGCAGAGACAGGTGGACCGTAATTACAAGTGAGGAGAATGTTATCTTCTCAAGCGGATTTGCCGGTCAATTCCAGGCTGACCTGCCAGAGTTTTTCGGCCAGGGCCTTGTCGTAGCTGATCGGGCTCGAATCAACGGCTTTGCAATCGACAAAGTATTTCCCGGTAATCCCTTCCACCTCGGGCGAACTGGCCAGGTAGATGCTGGTCTGGGCACCCTGATCGGGTTGGCGGATGAATGGCCCAATCAATCTCATCCCAAAGTTGTAGAGGGCTCCGTTGTTGCGGGCAAAACCAGTGGCAACGAAACCCGGGTGCAATGCATTGGCGGTCACGCCGCTGCCTTCCAGGCGGCGGGCCAGTTCGTAGGTGAACAGAACGTTGGCAAGCTTGGACTGCCCATAGGCTTGCATAGCAGCGAAGTGTTTTTCGCTCTGCAGGTTGTCAAATTCGAGCGAGGCGCCCTCATGGGCATGCGAGGAGACATTGACGATCCGCGCGGGTGCGCTGGCCTTCAATAAGTCCAGTAACAGGTTGGTGAGCAGGAAATAGTTCAGATGGTTGAGGGCGAAGGTCATTTCGAAGCCGTCGGCAGTCAGTTTCCGCTGGGTGAACATGGCCCCGGCGTTATTAACCAGTACGTGCAGGTGGGTATGGCGCTGTTTGAACGTGGCCGCCGCCTGCATGACGCCATTAAGCGTGGACAGATCCGCGGCAATGAACTCGACCGGGTTGCCGGTTTCGGCTTTTATAGCTTCTGCCACCGTAGCACATTTTTCGGCGTTTCGGCTGAGGATGGTCACCTGGGCGCCCATGCGCGCCAGTTCACGAGCAGTTACCAGGCCGAGGCCATTGGTCCCACCAGAGACAAGGACCGTTTTTCCACTCATATAAGTTTCCACAAGAGCCTCCATCTAGATTCGTTATCTTCCAGTATACCAAGAACAAAGGGGATAGGGGAGAAGGGATAGGAAATAATTGGTTACAATTATGGTTTGTGATTAAAAAAACCTAGACGGATGTTCTCAGGGCGTGGTAAAATCCAGCCCGCTGGAAAAATGCTGCGTAGCGCAGCAGGATTGGTGGGGGCTCGTCCAATGGCAGGACAACTGACTCTGGATCAGTCGATAGAGGTTCGAATCCTTTGCCCCCAGCCTAGATATGGCGGTAAACCGCCTCCCCCGACCCAGATATAGGGGTAGAAATGGCCTCCCACACCGGGAGGCTATTTTTTCTACAGCAACCTTACAGAAACCCAAAATATCAACTTTCTTTGCCTTAGTGTCTATCCAAAAATTAAGCAGGAGGCCGCATTTTGATTCTTCTATAGTTTTCGAAAGATAGTTATTTAGGCTTTATGCTAGTATGGGAAAGCTAAGGCTTTGATCTGAAAGAAATCTGGCTTGCCTAACAAGCGTTTGATGTAAATGCACATGTAAGGGCGGTCAACTTTACGTGTCAACTTTATGCCCTACTAGTATTTAAAACCCAAAATGGCTATAATGTGTATTAAATATGTATGACGCATTCAGTTAGCTTATGAGGTCGGGTCGTGCTTCTTGCATTGCGGTTCATAACAGCCAGTTTCTTCATCACACTCATCATCCTTCCATCTAACGTATTATCTACACATTCGGGTTTTTAGATCCAGGTGACCCGGCTTGTCCGTAAGCAAGCTTTTGTTTGGCACGATAACGAAAAGCAGACCTGTCCGATCGCGGACCAGAATGGCAGCAACAGCATCCGGGCGAACGGGGTCCGGCTGTATTCATTACCTTCCAGGGAGCTGGCTGATGGCGCCCGGATCGAACAAGCACCGAACGTTGTGAGGTGTTTTATCCTGTCCTGACCTATCGAGGAGGAAAATCTTATGGCAAATAAAACAGTGATCGATTACCAGCAAATGACTCAGATAGCCGGTCAATTTGGTGATCTGAGTTCAAATGTGGAATCCGTCATCAGCGCAATCCAGAGCCAAAGGGACGAGATCCGGTCCAAGTGGACCGGCAGCGGGGCAGATGCATTCCAGGCAGATGTGGGAGACCAGTTGATTCCAGCCCTGCAGCGCCTGAAGTCCGCATTGTCGAGCGCCCGGGAAACCACCAACCAGATCATGAACGTTTACCATCAGGCGGAAGGCGGCGCTTCCGGCCAGATCATTCACACCCTGCGGAATTTTAACCAAATGCCCGGAGGAACTCAAGGGCAGCGGCATCCACGGCCCGAGGGAGCCGATTGGCGATTCAGCGAACAGGGTGCCGATCAACCCGGGCAGCGGTGCTTCTGGTTCCTCCTCCGGTGGAGCGCCGGCTGCAAGCCAGCCGGGAGCTGGCCAGGGCAATCCACCGACCGGACAGCCAAATTTTGGTGAGGGGATCAAGCAGAATGATGGTGGGATAACCAGGCAGAATGATGGGATGGGGATCAAAGGCTCACAGGGCAACCCGCCGCTTGGACAGCAGACCGGAGGAACGACCACGACAAGCCCCTCAGGAAACAACCAGGGTAATCCGCTGCCCGGACAGGCGAGCGGAGGAACGAACGCGGCAAACCCCTCTGGAAGCAACCAGGGCAACCCGCTACCTGGACAGCAGAGCGGAGGAACGAACATGGCAAGCCACGGAGGCAACAGCCAGGGTAACCCGCCGCCCGGTCAGCAGAGTGGAGGGGGAATCAATGCGGCACATCATAACCGCAGCCCGATAGAAACCGTTAGCCCTCTTGGTCCCTTGGGCCCACAGGGTACCCCGCACGGCAACCCGCCGCCTGGCCAGCAAAGTGGAGGCGCAACCGCGGCAAGCCACGGCGGAGATAGCCAGGGCAACCCGCCGCCCGGACAGCAAAGCGGTGGAACCACCGCGGCAAGCCATGGAGGCAACAGCCAGGGCAACCCACCGCCCGGACAGCAGAGCGGAGGAACCACCGCGGCAAGCCACGGAGGCAACAGCCAGGACAACCCGCCGCCCGGACAGCAAAGTGGTGGAGGCACCACAGCGGCAAGTCACGGAGGCAACAGCCAGGGCAACCCGCCGCCAGGAGGAGCCACAGCGGCAAGTCACGGAGGCAACAGCCAGGGCAACCCGCCGCCAGGAGGAGCCACTGCGGCAAGTAACTCAGGCAACAGCCAGGGCAACCCGCCGCCCGGACAGCAGAGCGGCGGGGGGAACATCCAGGACGATGCGTCGTTGGGAGGCAATAAGGGACCGGGCAACCCGACGAACCCAGGTAACACTCCCTATCAGGGAGCCGGAGGTGGCGGTGGTGGCGGTGGCGGTGGGTCGGCAACAACAATGAGCGCCAAAGTCGGGCCCGCTCCCCACAAGGGTGTCTCCATTGGCCAGGGCAATCCGTCAACCGTACGGCAGACTGATGGTGGGATAACCAGGCAGACTGATGGTGGGATAACCAGGCAAACTGACGGAGGAATAACCAGGCAGGCTGACGGCGGCGGTGGAACAACCACGGTAAGCCCCGGAGGTGGTGGGGTAACCAGGCAGAATACCGGCGGCGGTGGAACAACCACCGTAAGCCCCGGAGTAGGGGGTGGTGCGTCGGCAGCAACAATAGATACCCATACTTATGGCGATCCGCATGTAGGTACATCCTCTGTCCAGGGCATGACGAAGAATGCTCCTCCCAGTCAGGGCATTACAAAGGATGCCTCGCCCGTCAAAGGGTTTCAGAAGAGCGCCGCTCCCAGTCAACACGAAGATAACCAAAAGACGGAAAACGAAGATGATTGGGAAGCAAAAGATCATCCGTCAGAACCCTGAACGCAAACGTGGATGAAAAGGAGTTGGGTTTATGGACAATAAAATTAAGCTAAATTATCAGGCAATGAATGATGTGGCGAGTGCATTGATCGCCCAGGCCAATGAATTGGATGGAATTGGGGATACCGTCCAGGGTATCGCCAGCCAGATGATTGGAGGCGCGCTGGTGGGGGTTGCAGGGGATGCATTTTCCAATGACATCACAGGCAAGCTCCTGCCCGCCATTCAGAACCTGAGCGAGGCGATCAAGAGCACCGGCCAGAATATCCAGGCTGCCGTCCAGGATATGCAAAGCCAGGATGCCCAGGCCAGCAGTGAATTTAAAGGATAAGGACCAGAGAGGAGATTAAAGATGGAAAACTCAGATCTACTCAGCGCCCAGGCCAATCTTGTTCAGGAAGTGGTTGCCACCATCACCAAACAGGGGGATGCCATCACCCAAAATGTGGAAACTCCGCTGAACACTATCGTCAGCAATCGCCCGGCTATATGGACGGGTAACGGTGGGGATGCGTTCGATAGCCTGATAAGCGCGGAAATTGGTCCAGGCCTCGAGGCCATTCTGGGCCAGATCAAGAATCTCAGCCTCACAGATTTCTGCGGCACTCGATACGGTAACAGCGGCGGACCAGCAGGCGTTAAGCCTGGTCAATGACCTGGATGATGTGTTTGGTAAGATTTTCAATCCCTAATTTGCAGGCCATACGGGCCAGGAGGATGCGATTATGCCAACAGGCGAATTGTATATGGATGTGGACGGGGTAAGCGGAATGGTACAGCAATTGGGAGCCCTGCATGAAGCCTTACAATCGATTGGTAGCGGGTTGGAGGCAGCGATTGCATTGGTAAAAACCACTGCAATCGTCGGCCAGATTGGTAGCACCGCCAGCGATGAGTTCGCGAACGATGTCAAGCCGCTGATCGATAATATGGCGGCCAGAATGCTGGAAATCCAGAGCGAAGTTCAAGACGCAATAAACCATTATCAGACAGGTGATACAAGCGGGTCGGGCCGTTTCCGCTCCTGAAATTTCAAATTAAGTTTTCACTGCCCCGCCATTTCTTCCGCACCTGCATGAGGTAAGCATGAAGCGAATCTGCCTGCGCTGCAATGTGACAACCCAAGACTTTAATCTCTGGTGCCAGGAAAAGAACTGTCCAGCAGAAAACGCGACCGAGGTATTTGACAGCGGAGAATGGTTTGGGCCGATCGAGATCATGCAGCCGATGGTTGCCATGCAGTCGGCGATCATTTACCAAGCCAAAAGAGGGGGGAAAAATATCTTGCTCAAGATCGCCAATCCCGGCTGTGAAGAAAAATTGCAACAGGAGGCCAAAACCTTCCGGGCACTGGCGAAATCGAGGCACCATCCGCATTTACCTGTGCTTTTGGCGGCTCACGGCCAGGGATCGGTCGACCAGGACCTCTTTGGCTGGATCGTCGTCGGTGGACAGTCGAGATATTATGAGGTCTTTGAACACCTCGAGGGGGAAATCCTGAGAAATTTCCTGCTTAAGAACACCCAGCCATGGTACCAGCATGCCGGCTGGATTATCTTGAGCATTGCGGATACCGTTTATTATTTACATAAGGCCGGATGTGTACATCTTTGCTTGAATCCAGATGTGATCCTGGTTCAGCAAGACCACCGGGGAGTCCCGCGCCCAATACTTTTGGACCTGGGTACCAGCAGCCCGCCACAGGACGCGGTGAGAATGTGGAATGACAGCTATACCCTGCCCGCTTACACAGCACCCGAGCTGCTTGATCCAGCAAGAAAAGAGCCTGTTGGAATTGCAGCGGATGTCTATGGTCTGGGCTTGCTGCTTTACGAAATGTTGGCCGGGCGTCCGGCATTCCAATACCACCTGGTGAATGAGCAGGTCCTCACCCAACACATCCTGGCGGGGGAATTCAAGCCGTCTGGCCGCATTGATATCAAAAATATGCCGGAGATCGCCGAAAAAGCGATTCAACGACAGCCTGGCCAACGCTACCCAGATGTAGCGAGCTTTGTCAATGCGCTCCGGCCCAACTTTCCGCCCATCCCAGCGGAGCGTAAACCCTTCCGGCTCAACTGGCGGACAGCCCTGATTATTCTGGGCGCTTTGCTAGCGATTTCCGTGATCATCCTATATGGCTTATCCTTGCTGCGCAGGTAACGGGGAGGTGTGATTTGTCCAAGAAAACCACTATCAACCGGCCACCCCGAATAGAGCCTGAACTTCCATCGGGAACGTTTGAAATTCCTGCGCCTCCTGATTCCCGCGAAAGCGGCAATCAGATCATCGCCCAGGCAGCCCTGCCCATACTGGTGATCCTTGGTTCCATTCTGGCCATGTCCTCCGGCGGGGGGCGCTCCCTGGTTTTGGTTATTCCCATGGGTCTCTCCATGGTGGCTTCGGTCGGCCTTGGAATCTACTCGTTCTTCCAGGAGAGGAAGAAGCGCAGCGCCCAGGAAACCAATTATCGCCAGAGCATCGGCGAACTCCGGCGAAAAATGGAAAGCGAGCACGAGCAGCAGCGCATTTATTATCATCACAATTTCCCCGACCCTGACCGGATCCTGGCGGTTGCGGATGATCTCGAACAACAGCCGGAGGCCCGCCAGGAAGATTCCCGGTCGGGCACCCGCTTATGGGAGCGACGGTCATCTGACCACGACTTCATGCGCTTGAGGCTGGGCAACAGCACCATCCCCTCGACTGTCATCTACAAGATGGGTTCTGGGGGGGGATCGGAGAGCCCCTTGTTCCGCGAGGCCAACCGGCTGGCAGAAGAATTCGCTCTGGCTTAAGAATGTCCCCGTAACCATCCCGATGTATCAGGCACGAGCAGGGGCGGCCTCTGAAGGACAAGGGGGCGGTCCCCAGCTCCAGGGAGCGATCCACAACAGCTTTGGGATCGTCAGCGGTACACCCGAAACAGCCTACGCGTATGTGCGAACGGCGCTGGTGGATTATGCCGCATTTCATTCCCCGGATGATACAACATTGTACGTTGCCGGGAGTGCAGCTTCCCGCCAGAACTGGCGCTGGGCGTATGCGCTACCGCATTGCAAAGGAACGGATCAGGCCGAGACCCTGTGCTTTGAAAACGAGCAAATGTCCGGAGAGAATGACGCAGGTCAAATGGGCCTCTTTTGGAAAAACATGCGCACCCTGTTGGAGCACCGGCGGATGCGGTTGCAAAACAAGGAAAGCGAGGGGGATGTCCGGCTGCCATTTCTTCTGGTTGTGGTGGACGTTCTTTCGGATGCGCCGGAATGGTCCAGCCTGAACGACCTGGAAAGCGAAGCGGCGATCTCCACCATTCTTATGGGAGGTCAAGATCTCGGAGCGGCCATCCTTTTTCTGGTGCCGGATCGTTCTCGTGTACCCAGCCGCTGCACTGCTGTCGTTGAAGTGGATAAGGATGAACATGTCGAAGACACGGCTGTTTTTCGCTACGCGGAGACGGGCGCCAATCCACTTCGCTTCGTAGGCCGGACGAGCCTGGTTCCCAGCCAGGATGCCGCTCGCAATTTCTCAAGGCAGCTTAAATCGGTGGAAATCCGCCGAGGATATGGCTCCAGCCTGGCTTCGACGGTCACCTTGATGGAGATGCTGGACGTTACTTCCATCGATGAGCTGCAGAAATTGGCCGTGGAGAACTGGAGACGAAGCATGGATCCGGCCTCGGCTGACTGGCTGAATACTGCCGTTGGCCTGCTTTCCGGAAATGAACCGCGCTTGCTCACTTTCTCTGCCAAAGCAGATGGCGTGCACGGAATGATCGCAGGATCGACCGGATCAGGCAAATCTGAACTCCTTATGACCCTCATTCTCGGCCTGGCGCTTAATTACAGTCCGAATGTGCTCAATTTTGTGCTGATTGACTATAAAGGCGGCGCCGCTTTTGAGCCATTCAAGCGCCTGCCCCACAAGGTGGATATCGTCACCAACCTCGATCAATCGGCTACCTCCAGAGTGTTTGCCTCGATCATGGCAGAGCTGGACCGACGGCAGAAATTAAATACCTACACCAACTCGAAAGATATTGTGCATTATCGAAAAAAAGGCCTCAACCTGGATTCGCAACGGCCGCCTTATCCGCACTTGTTCATCATTATTGATGAATTTGCAGAAATGATTGCCGGGAATGCCGAGTACCGCGCCCAGCTGGAAAGCATCACCCGCCTGGGCCGGGCCCTCGGGGTGACTTTGATCCTGGCGGCGCAGCGTCCGGCCGGGGTGACCGATCAGATGCGGGCAAATATCAAATTCCGCATCTGCCTGCGCGTGGAAACACCGGATGACAGCCGGGAACTTCTACGAAGAACGGACGCGGCCTTCCTGCCGCCTGGAATCCCCGGCCGAGGTTACCTGCAGGTTGGCAACGAGAACATCGAACTCATCCAGACCGCCTATACGGGAGGAGATTACACGGGACCGCAAGAGGTGGTGGCTGCCCCACAGGTCATCTGGCTGGATCTGCCGAAGAAAACCGCTGCACAGAATGCAGCTGAACCTCCAAAACTGTATGATGCCATCGTGAGCATGCTGGCCGGCCTGGCGGTGCAGGAATCTCGCCCCCAGTGGCGTCCCTGGCCGGAGTTCCTTCCCAACCAATCGCGTGGGAATTGTCTTAGCTTGCAAACCCCGCTGGATACCGCCTACATGGATGATGCGGATATAGCATTGCTGGGGATGGATAACCGGGAGGATGCAGCCAATCCAACACTCAACGAGCAAGCAGCCACGTTCTGGGACGGGGTATTCGTATGGCCAGGTGTGCAGTGGGGAAAGAATTCCATGCGCCCGCTGATCGGCCTGATGGATAATCCCTACCGGGCCAAGCAGTGCCCGTTAATGGTCAATTTCCCCAATGGCCACGCAGTCATTTTTGGTGCCTCGGGCAGGGGCAAGACCACTTTCCTGCGTACGGTGATTACCAGCCTGGCTCTGACCCATTCACCCGACGAACTTCATATATACCTACTCGATTTCGGCGGCCGTGCGCTCAGCAGCTTATGTGACCTGCCTCATGTCGGTGCAGTGATTACATCAGAAGAAGATGAACGTGTCAAGCGCCTTCTGCGTAAAATCGACGAGATCATTGACGAGCGGCAAGTCCGTTTCAGCGAAGCCAGGGTGAACAGCCTAAATTCATTCAACCTGGCAAATCCCAACCGAAAATTGCCAGCGGTCCTGGTCGTTGTGGATAATTTTGCAGAATTCAAGGAATATTACGAGGATCTGCTTGCTCCCCTCATCTCCCTCGTGAGAGAGGCGCGCGCCTATGGGATGCATTTCCTGTTCTCAGCGGATTCGCCCAATGCCATGCCAGGCAAACTGTACGGTCTGGTGACCGAGCGGTTTACGTTGAGGCTTTCCAACCCGGCCGAGTATTCCGAAGTGGTGGGACGCGGCGTCCCGGCCGATCTGGCGTCCATCCCTGGGCGAGGCTACGTACGCGCGGGCAACATTCCCCTTGAATTCCAGACCGCCCTGCCTATCGATCCGGAAGAGGATGACCCCGATGGCCTGTCCAGGATCGGCAAAATGGCTTTGCGGATGAAAGACCTTTGGAATGGTGCCTGGACCGGCGAGCGGCCATCTTCCATCGAAACCTTACCATTACGGGTCAGTCTCGAGAGTATCGTAAGCCAGGTTGCCATTCCCCCGACGCGACACCTGAGTGCGGCAATGGGGGTAGATGATCGCACGCTTCTGCCCGCCCTGATTGACATCGAACGCCAAGGCCCCCATTTGGTGGTGATTGGCCAGCCTTTCTCCGGGAAGACAACCGCCCTGCGATCCTTGATCCTTTCCGTGGCATATCATTTTTCTCCAGACGAAGTGATGATGGTGCTGATAGATTTCTCGCGCAGGCTTTGGATGGGAAACGAGCTCTCCCTGTCTGACCTGCCGCAGGTCGCGAGCATCGTCTCGGGCATTGATGAGCTGGATGATTTTCTTGTGAACCTGAAGGCGGAATGTGAGCAGTTTGAGACCCGTAAGAAGAGGCGCAAGATCTTGATCGTTATCGATAATTATGATGCCTTTACGGAAGAGGCGGGCCGAAAGAAATCTGCCTTCTTTGAAGGACTTGCCGTGCTGATCCGCAAGTACCAGACCGCGGGTGTCTGCCTGGTTGTGGCCGGTTCGCTGAATATTGTGAATTCCCAGGATGACCTCCGCAAGGTATTTATGGCGCCAAACTTTGGGATCGGGCTAAAAAGTGTGGACGCGGTCAATCGCCTCAATGGGAAATTTCCGCGCAGTCTGGCGGATGTGGAACTTCCCCAGGGCCGTGCATTCACCGTTCGTTCAGGGATCACCAGCATGTTACAGCTGGCCACGCCCTATGAAGACGATGAAGACCCCGAAGGTTCATTGGATCGTTGGGTCAGGCTGGTGCAGACGCGTTATCCTCAATCCATGGTTAAATGGCCTGCCAAAGCCTCGAACGATGGAAGCCCCAAAGCTGGAGGCGGAATGGGAGGAAAAGCCGGCCATGTTGAGGCACCAGGCAGCCAGTACGACATACCGGCATTGCGAAAAAAGCTGATCGGAAAAGGAATGACTGAATCCCTGCTGGATCTGCTCTCGCCGGATGATATCGTAAACAACGCCCGGAACATGGGATTGATCAAATGATGGTGGACAGCAGGCAAGGTGCATATGGATGACTACTTGGATGTCGTAATTAATATCTTTGAACATGGTGCACAGCATGCCCGCGTGCGCCGGAACATTACGGTTGCTGCTCTGATTCAAGAAGTCTTGAACCAGTTCGATGATATTGCCAGTGAAACCCCCGAAAAATATGCCCTATACCTGAAGGATGCCGATCGTCCACTGTGGCCAAACTTTTCCCTGGAAAAGTTGGATATCCAACCGCATGACGAATTAAATTTTGATTACATCCACCAACCGATCAAGAAGATGCTCAATCCGGCGAATTTCGCAAGCCTGCGTGAGGACCTTTCCGGGAACACCTATGAAATTCAATGGCAGCCGGCTGTGATCGGCCGCCCCACCTCGGATGCCAGTCACAACCTCATCCTGTCCGTCAACCTGCAGGATTTGCCGAACAGTATTACCGTCTCACACAAACATGCTCAGATCACCTTTTCTCAAGGTCGTTTTTATCTCGAGCCGCTGGCCGAAAACAACCCTGTCTTCCTGAATGGCAAAGAGTTGCCACTCAACAGCCGGCGTGAAATCAAGCGCGGGGATAAGATTGCGATCGGAAAACACAGGATCGGGATGACCTTTGAGACCCAGCACGACGAAGCTCCGACCCAAGTTAACGCGATCCCACAGGCTGCTCAAATGGCGCCGGTAAACCCAAAGCGGTCCACCGCCGAGAAAGACAGTACGCAGCCCGAAACCGCGGCCGCAGTTCCGGGATCTGGTGAAGTTCCGGTGGTTTACCTGGTAATCGAAACCTGTTCGGTGTTGGACAACATAGGTCAAAAGCTGATCCCTGAGCATTACCCTTTCCTCCTGGGCCGCAATTTGCCCCTGCTGAGCGGCGAGAAGGAGATTTCGCGCCAGCATGCGGAAATTACATACGATCCTCAAACCAGACAATTTTCTGTCACTGATCTTAAGAGCACCAATGGGGTATCAGTAGACGGCAAACACATAGAACCCGAAAAGCCTATGGAGATCAAGCCAGGTTCGAAGATTGGTTTGGGAAAAATTGTCACCCTTCGACTTAAATATTAACATCAAGCCAGGCGACACAGTATAGGCAAGCTATTTGTTACAAGGAGATTTTCATGGAGAGCTTAATCGGAAAAACCCTGGGACATTACAAAGTACTTGAACTGCTGGGTGAAGGAGGAATGTCCACGGTCTATAAGGCCTATGACACCAACCTGGATCGGGAAGTGGCGATCAAGATCATCCGCCGGGATGCTTTCCCGCCTGAACAAACAGACCAGCTTCTTAAGCGATTTGAGCGGGAAGCCAAGGCCCTGGCTCACATGGTCCACCCGCATATCGTAAACATTATTGATTACGGCAGCCAGGATGGCAACCCCTACCTGGTGATGAGTTACCTGTCCGGGGGATCCTTGAAGGATAGAATGGGCAAGCCGATCGCCTGGCAGGAAGCTGCCCGCTTGCTGGAGCCGATCGCAGAAGCCCTGGATTATGCCCACAGCCTGGGTGTTGTCCATCGGGATGTCAAGCCGGGCAACATCCTACTTACCGACCGCGGCCAGCCTATGCTGACAGATTTCGGCATTGCAAAACTTTTGGAAAGCGGGGATGCCCAAACCTTGACCGGGACGGGCCTTGGGATCGGGACTCCGGAATACATGGCTCCCGAACAGTGGTCAGGGAAGGTCAGCCCGCAAACGGACATATATTCGCTGGGGGTGGTATTCTATGAGATGGTTACAGGACATAAACCTTACACGGCGGATACACCAGCGGAGATCCTGCTCAAGCAGGCAACTGAACCGCTGCCACAGCCGAGGGCCTTTGTGACCGATCTGCCTGAAAAGGTGGAACAGATCCTGAACAAGGCCATAGCCAAAAATCCATCAGACCGCTATGCTACGATGGGTGAATTTGCCACTGCCCAGGCAGATGCGCAAGGGCGGAGAGCAGAAGTTCAGCCAGCTCCAGCAGCATTAACGAACAAATCCGCACTCTCGCCCTGGTCAGAAAGCGAAGCCACCCAGGTAAACCGACTTGCCGAGACGGTTACTACAACCCCCAAGCCTGGCTTCAAGATTACCTGGAAAGTATGGCTGCCTGCAGCCGCGTTGATGCTTTTGGCAGTCGTGGGTGTGGTTTTCGGCGGCAGATTGATCGGTCCGAAAAAGCCTGCTGCAAGCATTCCTCCTTCCACTCCCACAAGCGTCCCGGTGCCAACGGACACGATCCATCCCACCACCCAGGCGTTGATCCCGGCTTCACCGGTAATCTTGTCCGTTTGGGATGATTACTCTTCAGGGAGTCCTCAAGAATCCACGATTAAAACGATCGTAGATGATTACATGAGTGCCCACCCCAATGTAACCATCAATATAACTGAGGTGCCAGGTGACCAGATCTTCACAAAATACGAAACAGATGTTGCAGCCGGTAATGGGCCGGATATGTTCACCGCCGGGCCTAACTATCTGGGCAGTGAAGCACGTGCTGGTTTGATCGCTCCGATCGATGGTCTGGTCAAAGGCAAGTTGGATGGTTATACGCCAGTAAGCATCGAAGCGGTCACAGTGAATGGCAAAATTTACGCCGTGCCCGGCATCGCCGGAGCGTTCGGATTGTTTTACAACAAGAGTACGATCCCAAATCCTCCCCAAACCACGAATGATCTGCTCAAATTGGTTAAATCAGGCAAGAAACTTGGCCTGCTCAACAACGATTACTACTTGTATGGATTCTGGAGCGGCTTCGGCGGAACCCTTATGGACAGTTCCGGCAAGTGTATTGCCGATCAAGGCGGCTTTGCAGATGCACTGCAGTACTTCGTCGACCTCAAGATAAGCGGGGCGGATATGGATACCGATCAGACCAAGATGGAGAATGCTTTTGTTCAAGGCCAACTGGACATGATTGTAGGTAGCTGGTGGAACATCGATAATTTCAGAAATGGCCTTGGCAACAATCTGGGTTTGGTGCCTCTACCAGCCGGGCCGAAAGGCCCTTCCAAACCCATCACAGATATCGACGGATGGTATATTAATCCGAAAAGCACGAATCAACAGGCTGCCGTGGATCTTGCTCTGTATGCTTTCGGCAGTCACGGCCTGACCCTGTTTGCGAACAATGCAGAAGATTCGATTGCCCGCTCTGATATACCCTTTTCCGATCCTTTAGTACAGGCTCTTTCCGATTATGCAGCCAATGGCGTTCCCCGACCGCAAAACGTTGAATTTAGCAACTACTGGAGTCCATTTGAAGACATGATCACCGCTGTACTCTCCTTGAATACTACTCCACAGAGCGCCGTCACGACGGCATGCCAGAAAATGAACGCGGCCAACAATAAGTAATAGCAATGATGTGAAGAACCTATATAGGAGCAATTCAGGAGAATGCCATTCGGCTGTGCCCGGTTTTACATCCATCGAATTCTGGAGTGAAAGAACAGGATCGGATAGTCATGAATGCTTGTGATGCCTGTCCGGATAAAGGCCGCTGCTGCCGGGAGTTTTATATATCCAAGGGTGGGGTGGGAATTTTATCGGATTCCTTGGAAAGTGTGACCGAGTACGTTGCAAAGGAATTGGAGCTTCCGTTCACGCCTTTATACAATATTGACCCGTTCGGCTGGGTGTTCAAATGCGACTGGCTCAGGGAGGATGGCAGGTGCGGCGATTATGAGCGACGTCCCGAGTTGTGCCGCCTATACAATGCAGGGTCAAGCCTGCTGTGCCTGATGTCGCCGCAATTGGTGGCGAAAATCGAAGCGGACTAGGTTCCAAGAAACGATCAAGCAGCACTATACAGACCGCGAAGCCAGCAAACCAACCCGGGCTGATTATTGAAACAACTAAAAGACCAGTAGGAAATTGCCGATAATCGATGGGAGGAGCACCACCCGGTCTTTCCGAATGCCATCGGCAAACCGAACGAAAATACCAAACTCATCGGAGATTTCAAACGGATGCTTCGCAGGAACAACCTCCCAGAGGTCCGTTTTCACGTTCTGCGACATTTCTCGATATCCTTCTTGCTGGACATGGGCAGGCCAATCAATACGGTTCAACAGCGTGCCGGCCATTCCAAAGCCAGCGTTACCACTGACACCTACGGCCATTCCCAGGTCCGTTCCCAGGCAGAAGCTGCCGATAACATCGAAAGACTTATTCTGAGTATTGCAGGCCGGCTGCAGCCAAAATGAGTCTAAATTGCTCGGAATGCACGAAACCCCCGGATATTCGGTATCATGCCTTCTTTTACCCCGTATCCGTGGAAACAATACCATGTGGAAGCTATGGAAAAAGGTTGGAACGCATCTGGATCAGTCGATAGTGGTTCGAATCCTTTGCCCCCAGCTCTTCCATAAGACCCTCGCTCTGGCGAGGGGCTTCTTTATTCGAGACATTCGAGGCCCCTTCGGGGTACTTACCTCCCTGCGGGGGCCCCACCAGCACAATTAGGTCCTCGCCAGAGCGAGGGTCTTTTATTTTGTCTCCTCTGCCTTTGGCTTCGACCCGATCTCCACCAATTGCACCTGCACCTGGTAGCGCTTATCATCGATCTGGATCTTACCCATCCCAAAGAAGCCGCGCGAACCAGTCTTGAATGCTTTCTCAGCGGCTGTCAAAATACCAACCGCCTGATTATCCTTCTTGATTTCTACAGTAATCATCGTTACTCTCCTTTGGATGGAATAAAAGATGCTGGGCAAATTATAGCCGGAAAACGGTTCATCCGGTTTATCGCGCAGCATTTGCGCGAATAATTTGAAGTGCGTGTGGTATGGAATGATGGAAAGCTTCATCATTCCGCACAGGATGGCCAGCTGGCAGCGGTATAAATAAACAGGGTGCCCATTTGAACGTGGTAAAATCTTTTTGAAACCTCTCACCCAGTTCTTCCTCTAAAACTTAATTCACCTGAGATTAAAAGAAATGGCCGGGGATGAACAAATAGAGAGGAACGAAAGGTTCAGGCTGGCACCATGGAAAATGTATTAGTTACCGGCGGGGCAGGCTTCATCGGATCCAATTTTGTGCGTTACCTGTTGCAATCGGATGCTCAGGTAAGGGTAACCAATCTGGATGCTCTGACCTACTCAGGCAATCTTGAAAACCTGAAAGACTTGCCCAAAGGGGATCATTACACTTTCGTAAATGGCGACATTTGCGATGGGGAGTTGGTAAAGCATTTGATGCGCGAACATGCCATCGATACCATCGTTCATTTTGCCGCCGAAACGCACGTAGATCGTTCCATTCTGGCCCCTGAACAATTCGTCCAGACCAATATCATTGGCACCTTCACGTTGTTGGAAGCGGCCCGCCAGATCTGGCTGCAGGACACAGCCATCGCCAAAGATAAAGTTCGTTTTCACCATATTTCGACGGATGAGGTCTTCGGTTCACTGGCAGAGGGTGAACCAGCCTGGAACGAAACAGCCCGTTACGCTCCCAATTCCCCTTATGCAGCCTCCAAGGCCGCCAGCGACCACCTGGTCAGATCATACGGCCACACCTATGGCATGCCATACACATTGACAAACTGCTCGAATAATTACGGCCCCTACCAGTTCCCCGAAAAACTCATCCCACTGATGATCTTGAATGCCCTGGAAGGAAAACCCTTACCCATTTATGGCGATGGGGGACAGATCCGGGACTGGTTATATGTGGAGGATCACTGTGAAGCCATCGGACTGGTACTCCGGCATGGGCGCATTGGCGAGAGCTATAACATCGGCGGGAATTGCCAGCCCACCAACCTGGAGATCGTCGATAGCCTGTGCGATATCCTGGACGAGTTGCAGCCAGGCTCACCATTTAAACCGCACGCAAGCTTGAAAAGAAATATATCTGACCGGCCCGGGCATGACCGGCGTTACGCCATGAATACCGAAAAAATCAGCCGGGAACTGGGCTGGAAGCCGGTCCATGATCTGCATGAAGGTCTTCTAAAAACAGTCCGCTGGTACCTCGAGCATACCGGCTGGGTGGAAACCATCCAAAAGCAAAAAGAATACCAGCGGTGGCTGGGAAAAAACTATACCGAACGTGTGGATGGCCGGAAATGAAGGGAATCATCCTGGCAGGCGGCAAGGGCACGCGGCTGCATCCCATCACCCTGGCAGTCAGCAAACAGTTGCTGCCGGTGTACGACAAGCCCATGATCTATTATCCGCTTTCCGTGCTGATGCTGGCGGGCATTCGTGAGGTCCTGATCATAAGCACCCCACAGGACTTGCCTCTTTTCAGGCACTTGCTGGGCAGCGGCCAGAAGTGGGGCATGCTATTCAGCTATGCTGAACAAAGCGAGCCGCGTGGTTTGCCGGAGGCTTTTATCATCGCAGAAAAATTCCTGGATGACGGTCCAGCCTGCCTGATCCTGGGGGATAATATCTTCTTCGGGCAGGGTATTTCGGGTCAATTGATCGAGGCGGCAAAATTACAGGCAGGCGGAATTTTATTTGCTTACCGGGTGCGTGACCCACAACGCTATGGCGTGATTGAATTTGATGATAATTATCGCGCCGTCAGCCTGGAAGAAAAGCCAGCCAACCCGCGCTCGAATTTTGCCATTCCAGGGTTGTACTTCTTCGACCAGCGCGTAACCTCCTTTGCCAGGGCTCTTAAACCTTCGCCACGGGGTGAGCTCGAGATCACTGACCTTGCCAGGATCTACCTTGAAATGGGTCAATTGCAGGTACTGCAGATGGGGCGTGGAATTGCCTGGCTGGATGCCGGTACACACGAATCGCTCCTTCAGGCAGCCAATTTTATCCAGGCAGTCCAGGAACGCCAGGGCATTATGATTTCCAGCCCGGAGGAGATTGCCTATCGAAGAGGCTTCATCTCGAAAGAGATGTTGATCAAGCTGGCGCAATCCTACAATAAAAATGGCTATACCGAGTACCTGATACGCATTGCTGATGAAAAAATACATTGATTTTATTGCTTTCGAATTCGTTACCTGCCAGCCAGGCTGAGATAGTCATTGATGCCCAATTCCATGGAAACACAAGGCCTTATCTTTCTTTCTTTTTTCCTTTCTCTTTTCCTTGACTTTTCTATACAGGCGTGATATAAACTCGGAAATTAAAACCGAGTTTTGCAACACTCTTATCCAGAGAGGCGGAGGGACCGGCCCTTTGAAGCCTCGGCAACCTGACGAAAGTCAAGGTGCCAATTCCGGCAGGTTTATCTGGAAGATGAGAGGCTGTGTTTTTGTTATCCTAGCCCCTTCATATCCAGAAGGGGCTTTTTTTATCCCCTTCTGGAGGAGTTGCCCAATTCGCTGGCGCCGCGACGAGGACGCGTTGCATCGGATTTCAGATCATAAAAAGGAGCAATGATCATGACCACCAATACCCGTAAGTATGGCTTTTCCACCCGCCAGCTGCATGCCGGCCAGGTAGCCGACCCAACCACTGGTGCGCGGGCCGTGCCGATCTACCAGACCACCAGCTACCAGTTCAAGAGCACCGAACACGCCGCAAACCTGTTCGCTCTGAAAGAATTAGGCAACATCTACACCCGCATCATGAACCCCACCACAGATGTGCTTGAGCAGCGCATCGCCGACCTGGAGGGCGGGGTGGGCGCGCTGGAGGTAAGTTCCGGACACGCCGCCCAGGCGCTGACGGTCTTCGCGCTGTGCGTGGCCGGTGATCATATCGTCAGCAGCAGCCGGCTGTACGGCGGCACCTACAACCAGTTCAACTACACCTTCCCGCGCATCGGCATTGATGTCACCTTCGTCGACCCGACCGACCCGCAAAACTTCGAGCGCGCCATTCAGCCAAATACCAAGATCATCTATGGTGAAACGCTCGGCAACCCCGACCTGGCGGTATTTCCCTTCGAGGAAGTAGCCGAGATTGCCAAAAAGCACCAGATCCCATTAGTGATCGACAACACCTTCGCCACGCCTTACCTGTTCCGCCCGTTCGAATGGGGCACGCATATCATCACACACTCGACCACCAAGTTCATCGGCGGACACGGCACCAGCATTGGCGGCGCCATCGTGGATAGCGGCCAGTTCGACTGGCACAATCCGCGCTTCCCCAACTTCACCCAGCCGGACGAGTCTTATCACGGGCTGATCTATGCCGACCTACCGGCAGTTGGTCTGCCCTCTTTCATTATCAAAGCACGTGTACAGGTCTTGCGTGACTACGGGTCCTGCCAGAGCCCCTTTAATAGCTTCTTGACCATCCAGGGCATCGAGACGCTTAGCCTGCGCATGGACCGGCACGTTCAGAATGCCCAGGCGGTGGCCGAGTGGCTGGAGAAGCACCCCAGGGTCAGCTGGGTCAAATACCCTGGCCTGAAAAGCCATCCCGATTATGAGCGCGCCAAGAAATACTTCCCCAAGGGTCCCGGCGCCATCCTGGGCTTTGGCATCAAGGGCGGCGCAGAAGCCGGCCGGAAGTTCATTGAAAGCCTGCAGCTCTTCAGCCATCTGGCCAACGTGGGCGACGCCAAGAGCCTGGCCATCCATCCTGCCACCACCACCCACAGCCAGTTGAGCGAAGCGGAACAGACCTCCGCTGGCGTGACACCCGATTTCATCCGCCTTTCCATCGGCATCGAAGACATCGAGGACATTCTGTGGGATCTGGATCAAGCACTCAAGCAATGATGAAGGAGGAATGATGATTGCAGAATGATGGATTTTTACTCTCTATTCATCATTCTGCCTTCTACATTTATCCTTCTGACTTCTGCATTTGGAGGTCTTATGCCTGTTAGAATTCCCGAAAGCTTGCCCGCTCGTTTGACGCTGGAAAGCGAAAATATCTTCGTGATGGGCGAAGCGCGTGCCCGCCACCAGGATATCCGCCCGCTGCGCGTCGCCATCCTCAACCTAATGCCTACCAAGGTGGCCACTGAGACCCAATTGCTGCGTCTGCTGGGCAACTCACCTCTGCAGGTGGAAGTAACCCTGCTGCATACTGCCTCGCATGAATTCAAAGAACGTCTCCGCCGAGCACCTGATCACCCACTACAAATCCTTCGCCCAGGTCCGGCGGCAGAAGTTTGACGGTTTCATTATCACCGGCGCGCCGGTGGAACTGCTGCCCTTCGAAGAAGTGGACTACTGGCCCGAACTGACCGACATCCTGAACTGGGCCGAAAGGAATGTCTTTTCCATGCTGTACATCTGCTGGGGCGCACAGGCTGGCCTGTACCATCATTACGGGATCCCCAAATACACCCTGCCTGAGAAGATGTTCGGGGTCTTCCCGCACCGGGTCTTCGACCGCTTTCACAAGCTGATGCGCGGCTTCGACGATGTTTTCCTGGCACCGCATTCGCGCCACACCGAGATCCGCCGGGCCGATATCGAGGGCGTGCCCGAGCTGCAGATCCTGGCCGAGTCAGAAGAAGCCGGGGTTTACATCGTGGCCAGCCGGGATGGCCGGCATACCTTCGTCACCGGCCACTCGGAGTACGATCCGCTCACGCTGAAGGCCGAATACGACCGCGACGTAGCCAAAGGTCTGCCCATCCGTGTGCCGGCCAATTACTTCCCCAATAATGACCCGTCACAGCCACCGCAGGTGCGTTGGCGCGGCCATTCTCATCTCTTATTCGCTAACTGGTTGAACTACTTCGTTTACCAGGTTACGCCTTATAATGTACGTGAAATTCCCGCCAATCCCACTGATAAGGACTTTTAATTATGTTCACAGACCGAGTTTCTTTCCTCCAGGCCGAAGGCGCCTATGCCGTGCTGGCCCGCGCCCAGGCGCTCGAAGCCAAGGGCCGCAAGATCCTCCATTTGGAAATCGGCCAGCCAGATTTCCCGACCTTCCCCAATGTCAGCCAGGCTGGCATCGCCGCCATCCAGGCCGGGCAGACCCGTTACACCTCCCCGGCCGGCACGCCGCAGTTGCGCGCCGCCATTGCCGAATCCGTCTCGGAGAAGCTCGGGCTGGATATAAAGCCGGCGCGTGTGGTAGTGGGACCGGGCGCCAAGCCCGGTCTGTTCTTCCCCACCCTGGCACTGGTCAACCCGGGCGATGAAGTGCTCTACCCCGACCCGGGCTTCCCCACTTACGAAGCCATGATCCGGGTGGCAGGCGGCGTGCCCATCCCGATCCCGCTCAAGGAAGAAAACCAGTTCTCCTTTGACCTGGCCGCTTTCGATGCAAGCATCTCGGAAAAAACCCGCCTGATCATCCTGAATTCCCCGGCCAACCCCACCGGCGGTGTCATCCCGCTGGCCGACCTGAAGCATATCGCCGAGCAAGCCGCCCGGCACAACGCCTGGGTTATGTCAGATGAGATCTACAGCCAGCTGGCCTATGACGGACTGCAGGTGCCCAGCATCGCGGCCCTGCCAGGCATGCTCGACCGCACCATCATCGTGGACGGGTTCTCGAAGACCTATGCCATGACCGGCTGGAGGCTGGGCTTCATGGTTATGCCCGAGCCATTAGCCGAGCGTGTCGAACTGCTGCTGACGCATTCCATTGGTTGTACGGCTGCCTTCACCCAGGTAGCCGGGGTGGCCGCCCTGACCGGGCCCCAGGATATGGTGGCCGAACACGTGGCCGAGTACCAGCGCCGGCGCGACTATATTGTGGCCGGGCTGAACGCCATCCCAGGTGTGGGCTGCCAAACCCCGCAGGGAGCTTTCTACGTATTCCCCAATATCAAATCCTTTGGTCTGAGCTCGAAAGAGGTGGCCGCCCGCCTGATCGATGAGGCCGGGGTGGCCCTGCTGGCCGGCTCGGACTTCGGCGCCGGCGGCGAGGGGTATCTGCGTATTTGTTATGCCACCTCCATGGATGTGATCCGGGAGAGCCTGAAGAAGATGGCCGCCTGGTTCAAAGCGCTCTAAATCAAAAGAGGTTGGCCGGAAAAAACCAACCTCTTTTAAATCTAGAGATTAAACACAAAGGACACTACGTACTCAAAGGTTTAAAAAAGAAAGCATTTCCTTCGTGTCCTTTGAGTCCTTCGTGTTTAGAGAATTTATAAATTATCGGCGCGCTTATCGGCGGCAGTTTTCCAGCCCAACGCCCGGAAGATCTTCTCGATCAAGCCGGGCGCACGCATGGCGCTAACATCCATGCGGGTTGGCCCGGCGATCATGCTGAAAGGCATACCATAACCGCCACGCATATACTGGTCGCGCGGCTCGGCATATTTACTTCCATATCATATTTGCTCTTTACATTCATCGCCTGTCTCCGGGTTGGGCAGTTTATATCTGATATCTATCCAAAAATTATAGAAGAACTGCATTTTAAGTGGTTGCGGCTCCGCTGCAACCACTTAAAATGCGAACTCCCCCCTAATTTTCCGGTCGGGTCTCAGGCGCTCTTTGCATCGTAGATTTTTACATCATCCATGGCCTTCTTTACATTAACAAAGGGCAAGATGATCAAACCCACAATAAAGAAGAAGATCAGCGAAAGGATGGCCGGCCTCAGGCTGCCAGTCAACTGGTTAACCAGGCCAAACAGCAGCGGGCCGAACCAGGAGGTACCTTTATCGCTGATTTCGTAGAAAGAATAGTACTCTGCCTGTTTCCCGGCCGGGATAATCTGGGCGTACAGGCTGCGGCTGATGGCTTGCGAACCTCCCAAAACAATCGCGATAAAGGCCCCCAGGATGAAGAATTCCAGCACCCGGCTGGGTCCCTTCAGACCGAAATAGGCATAGATCGTGACGCCCGCCCAGATGAACAGGCTGACAATGATCGAGCGTTTTGCGCCCACCCAGTTGGCCAGCCTGCCCCACAGCAAAGCCCCGGCGAATGCCATGAACTGGATCATCAGGATGACGATGATCAGTGTGGACTGGTCCATCCCCACCCCGCCGCGAATCAGGGGCGCAGCCGCGAAAGTGGATGAGATCGCGATGACGGTCTGGATACCATCATTATAAAGAAAATATGCCAGCAGGAATTTTAGCGTCTCGGGAAAATTTCCAATTTCCTTCACAGTTCCCCACAACTGCCTGAAACCCGCCCGGGCATACGTTTCTCCTTTCGGCAGTTGCTTGACCGCCTGCCGTGCTCGCAGGCGCGTCCAGGTAAAGAAGGAAAAGGTCAGCCACCAGATGCCGGCCGAGGCCAGGTTGACCCGGATGGCCAGGTCCTTCGGGATGCCAATTTTAGGTCCCAACAGATACAAGATCAGGTTCAAGACCAACAGAAGCCCATCCCCCAGGTAGCCCATCGCCCAACCATAAGAAGAGACCCGGTCACGCTGATCCTCGGAGGCGATGTCCGGCAGGTAGGAATTGTAGAAAACGATCGAGGCGCCAAACGCCAGGTTGGCGATGATGAACAACACCCCCCCCAGCCACCACAATGAAGCGATCACAAAGAACATCAGGATGGTGGCGATTGCGCCGATGGTGGCAAATAATTGCATCATCTGCTTGCGGCGATGGGAATAATCTGCAATGGCACCCATGATGGGCAGGAAGAACACCTGGCCAAAAACAGAGATCGAAATACAGTACGGGAAGAACGAATCCGCAGCCACCGGGACACCCAGGAAATGGGCCATTTTATCCGGGCTCAGGCTGGCAGCTTTTGCCGCCAGGCTGGCCACGTACGGGCCCAGAAATACCGTCCCAATGGTGGTACTGAAGGCGGAGTTGGCCCAATCGTACATGGCCCAACCGAAGATCTCTCGCTTATCGTTTATTTTGGGAGTTTCTGCCTGCGCAATTGCCATGATTTCTCCTCTTGATGTAAAACCCTGTCCGCAGAATGAGTTACCTGCATTATACAGGTTGCTCTTATTTTCCGGGTTAACCCCTGGTTATTTTTCATTTCTGGTTTACCTTCCCAGGCTCCTACCTTTTCCCTTGGTGCTTTTTCCTTTTTATCTATCCGAAAATTAGATAAGAACCTCATTTTGAGAGTGCCAGCACTCTCAAAATGCGACATCCTCCTGAATGTTCGGATAGAAACTTATTACTTTTTACTCGTTTCTCATTACTCTTTCATCTATATCGGGTATTGACAAAACGCCATCTGAGTGTATGATAATGACCTGCTTTGCCATCTTTTATCGTTGAGGCTTGAATGCACGAAGGATCATTAACAGAAGACCTGTTCGAACATGTACTCATCCACGCCCGGGAAGCGCATGCCCGGCGTGTCACGCACGTAAAAGTAACCATCGGTGCCCTTTCGGATATGACCGCCGAGTTGATCCGTTTCTACTGGGATAGCATGGCCCCTGGCAGCATTGCCGCTCAGGCGGAATTGGAGTTCGACAGCGCCCCCGGCACCGCCACTTGCAACACATGCGGCGAAAAATTCGAAATCACTGAAGCCTATGCCGCCTGCCCCAAGTGCGGCGCCTTCCCGGTCCAGGTAACCGGCGGGAACGGTGTCTATCTTTCCAGCCTGGAAGTCGAAACAGATGGCGACCAGCACGAACATATCCACGAGTAAGGGCAGGTCTAAGACCCGCCCCGACGGCTCCACCAACAACCTTTAGAGGTGTCGAATGTGTCTCGGAATACCCGCAAAAATAATTGAATTATACGAAACCAACGGCATGAAAATGGCCAAAGTTGATTTTGGGGGCGTGATCAAGGAAGCCTGCATGGAATATCTGCCCGAAGCCAAGCTTGGCGACTATACCATCGTCCACGTCGGTTTTGGCCTATCCATTCTGGATGAGCAGGAAGCCATGGAAACGCTCGACCTGCTCAAGCAGATCGACGCGTTCGGTGAGCTTGAGGCGGGCAATTAACCGCGCAGAAATGAAACGCCCGAAGGGGAATTATTCTGTGCAAACGCCAAAAGAACAGCGCGGCCTTAGCCCCTTCGTGGTGAATCCTGCTTTGTTTCGGTTGGAAGCCGCGTTATGAAATATATTGACGAATACCGCGACGCAGATCTGACCCGCAAGCTGCTGGCTGACTTACAAAAGCTGGTAACCCGTCCGTGGAACCTGATGGAAGTTTGCGGCGGGCAGACGCATTCCATCATCCGATCGGGTCTGGACCGCATGCTGCCGCCCCAGATCAACCTGATCCACGGTCCGGGCTGCCCGGTCTGTGTTACGCCGCTCGAACTGGTCGATAAGGCCATCGCCCTGGCTGCCCTGCCGGATGTGATCTTCACATCCTACGGCGACATGTTGCGTGTGCCGGGTTCGTTGCGTGACCTGTTCGCCGTGAAAGCCGCCGGCGGGGATGTTCGCATCGTCTATTCTCCGCTGGATGCGCTTAAGATCGCCAAAGACAATCCAGGGAAAACCGTCATTTTCTTTGCCATCGGCTTTGAGACAACTGCCCCGGCCAACGCCATGGCAATTCTGCAGGCCAAGGCGCAGGGACTTACCAACTTCGCCGTGCTGGTCTCGCATGTCACCGTCCCGGCCGCCATTACGGCCTTGATGGACTCGCCGGACGTACAGGTGGATGGTTTCCTGGCCGCCGGGCACGTTTCCACGGTGATGGGCTACTGGGAGTATGAGCCGCTGGCCGAAAAGTACCACATCCCCATCGTGGTTACCGGCTTCGAGCCGGTCGACATCCTGCACGGCATTCTCGACTGCGTGCAGGAATTGGAAACCGGCCAATTCGAGGTACGGAATGCCTATGCCCGCTCGGTTTCGCGCGACGGCAACCAGCCTGCCCAGGCTGTCATCCGCAGAGTCTTCGAGATGACCGACCGGGCCTGGCGCGGCATCGGTGTCATCCCCATGTCGGGCTACAAGTTGCGGGAGGAGTTTACCGCCTTCGATGCCGAACAGCGTTTCCCACAGATCCAGTCCATTGAAACGCATGAGTCGCCATTGTGCATCAGCGGGTTGGTACTGCAGGGCCGCAAGAAACCGGACGAATGCCCGGCCTTCGGCAAGCAATGCACCCCGCAGACCCCGCTCGGCGCGACCATGGTGTCATCCGAGGGTGCCTGTGCAGCTTATTATCGTTACGGCAGATTTGTAAATCCTTGATCAACGGCGAAGATTCAAAGAGCGCGAAGCTTTCTCCGCGTTCATCAGGAAAATCTTCGCGTACTACTCTTCTTCGCGGTGAAAACGAGCAACCATGACTGAAAAACTCAACCTGATGGGCTGGACATGCCCACGCCCGCTGCAAAATTACCCGACCATCGTGATGGGACACGGCGCGGGCGGCCGGATGATGGCCGATCTGATCGAGCACCTCTTCGCGCCGGCTTTCGATAATGAGTGGCTCGGACAAATGGGCGACTCTACCGTTCTCCCCAACTCGTTACTCGTCAACTCGTCTCTAGCCTTCACCACTGACTCCTTCGTGGTCAGCCCTCTGTTCTTCCCGGGTGGAAACATTGGCGAGCTAGCCGTCTATGGCACGGTCAATGACCTGGCCATGCGCGGAGCCAAACCGCTCTTCCTATCGGCCGGTTTTATCCTAGAAGAAGGCTTGCCAATGGAAACGCTCGGTAACATCGTCACAGCCATGGCACAGGCCTGCAAAAAAGCCGGTGTGAAGGTTGCCACCGGCGACACCAAGGTGGTGCAACGGGGTCACGGCGACGGTATTTACATCAACACTTCCGGCATCGGTGTCATTCCCACTGGTCTGGATATCGGTCCACGCAACGCCCGCCCCGGTGATGTGGTGCTGATTAGCGGCACGATGGGTGATCACGGCATCGCCATCATGTCGGTGCGCGAAGGACTTACCTTCCAGACCGAGATCCAGTCCGACACCGCCCCATTGAATGGGCTGGTGGAGGTGATGATGGCGGCTGCCCAACCAGACGGACAGACGGGTGTGCACCAACAACAATCCGTTCATTGTTTGCGGGATGCCACACGCGGCGGACTCTCGGCCGTGCTGAACGAATTAGCTGGTTCTTCCAGGGTGGGTATCGAATTCGACGAGCGCAAGGTGCCGCTACGGCCAGAAGTCAACGCCGCCTGCGAAATGCTCGGCCTGGACCCGTTCTATGTGGCCAACGAGGGCAAATTGGTGGCCATCGTTTCAGGTGAGGTTGCGGAGCAGGTGCTGGCCGCCATGCGCGCACACAGATATGGCAAAGACGCCGCCATTATTGGGAAGGTAGTGGCGGAGCATCCTGGTCTGGTTACGGCCAGAACCACCATCGGCGGTATGCGGGTGGTGGATGTGCCGGCCGGGGAGTTATTGCCAAGGATTTGTTAAGTACAAGTGCCCGACACCTTGAAGATGCCGGGCACTTTATGAACGCAACTATTCACTTCTAAGCTGATTTTGCTTATTTCACGACCTGGCTCGGACGGTTTTTAGCAAATTCGACCAGGTATTGGGGTTGACCGGCTGGATCCTTGATGCCAAAGACTTTGCCGAAAGGCATTTGCTTGAGAGGCAAGCTGATTTCTCCCTTTTGAGAGAAATCCTTGAAAGCAGCTTCAGCATCCTCCACCACCCAGTACACCTCTGGATCGCGAGTGCTGGTCATCGACTCATCGCTGGCAATCGCGAAATTATTAAATTGGATAAACGCGGGGGAAGATCGTTCGACTTCAAGGCCAAGTACCTCGACATAGAACCGTTTGGTCGCCTCAATATCGGTCACATATTCCAGAACAAAACCAAATTTTGCTTTACTGTTCATCACGGGTAATCCTTATCATTAAATTATATTATCAAAGACTATCTATTATATCCACGTTCAGGGTAATACTCCAATTTGAATAGTAAATGTGCCCGCCACCTTGAAGGTGCCAGTCACTTTATTTGATGGTAAATCAATCCTTGAAAGTCTCGCTCACCAACCAGGTCTTGGCCTGCTCCGGATCGCTGAAGAATCTGACCGGGATGGGGAATTCCCGGACAGATTTTTTAAACAGTTTCATTAATCTTCGCTTATCCCAGAAGGAGCAGCCAACAATGGCCAGCTTGGTAAGATGCTTTTGCAGGCGCAGGATACTGCTGGAAAATTCATCCAAAATCCGATCCGTCAGCTTTGTTTCGTAAAAATCGATCCATAGGGGCGTCTGCCGGACTGAATTGGTAATGAACTGCTCTTCCGCCCGCATGCGCGCCAACAGTGCTTCTTCGTCTTTGAAAAAACTGCCATAGTGCAGCCCTAATAATGTGCCACCTTTGTAATAATAAGGGTAGGCCGAACCACCCGGGGATTTTTGTAATAGCATGCCAGGCTCCTCGATTATTTCAGCGCCCTGTCGGTCACCCCACCGCCTTCCTCAGCGCCTCCAGCCCATCAATATCATCCAGATCCATCCATTGCAGCATCACCCTCTGCACCCCCGCCTGTTCCAGTTCTATCAACTGCTCCTGTACATCCTCCCCCACCCCCACGATCATGCCGCGGCCGCGCAGCTCTTCTGCCGTGCGGCCGTGCAACTTTTCTTCCAATCCCTTCCGCGTTTGCGCAAAGCGGATCCCCGTCATCATCGAGCGCCGAACCGCTTCCGGCTTGCGGCCTTCGTCCTCCAGCCATTCGTCCAGTTTTATTGAGAGGCGCTTGAAACCTTCCGGCGCCTGGAAGACCGCGTTCCATTCGTCTGCGTAGCGCGCCGCCAGGCGCAGCGTGCGCTTCTCGCCGTTGCCGCCCACCAGCAGAGGCGGGCCGCCCGGACGTTGTGGACGCGGTAACTGGCTGGCCTCGCGTAGTTGATAATATTGTCCATCAAAGTTGGCAGGTTGATCGCTTTTCAGCAGGCGCGTGATCACTTCCAGCCCTTCATGGAAGCGCGCAAAGCGCGCTTTCACATCCAGCAGGTCGAAGCCGAACACATGGTGTTCGCGTTCCTGCCAACCCGCCCCCAGCCCCAGCGTCAACCGCCCGCCCGAGAGGTCGTCAACCGCCGCTGCCATGCGCGCGGTCAGCGCCGGGTTGCGCACCGACACCGGCGAGACCAGCGGGCCGAACTCAATCCGCTGGGTGTGACTGGCCAGCCAGGTCAGCGAGGTCCAGCATTCCAGCGAATCTTTATCCGGGCCATCCGCATTGGTGAAGTGATCCGAGCGGTACAGCCCGGTAAAGCCCAGCTCTTCCACTGCCGCGGCGATGTTCTGCCAGGTTCGCCAGGTCAGCCCGTTCTGTCCTTCGATCATGATGGCAATTTCAAGCATACCGCGCCTCCCAATACCTTAATAATGACTTCTGATTGTTTCGCTCTTCTTATCACTCGATAAGACTTATCCGCTAATCCCTGCTAATTACCGCTAATCCATAAAAAGATGAGTGCAGATTAGCGAATATTAACGGATGACCTTTCTACTTTACTTCCACCAAAACCGTTTGTACATCCACCGAACTGCCCCCCACCATCACCTCGAACATGCCCGGTTCCACCACCCGTTCCATCCTTTCGTTCAAGAAAGCTAACTCGTTCGCGCTGAGGCTGAATTCCACCGTTCGGCTCTCGCCCGGTTGGAGTGTGATTCGCCGGAAGCCTTTCAGCTCTTTGACCGGACGCGTCACACGTTCGGTCAGCACATCATGGATGTACAACTGTACCACCTCGTCCCCGGTGCGTATGCCGGTATTGCTTACCTCTACTTGCACCGTAGCCATTCCATCCGGCTTGATCACTGCCGGGCATACCTGCAAATTGTGGTAAGCAAAGGTGGTATAGCTCAAGCCATGCCCGAATGGAAACAACGGGGTCTTCTCCGCCCACAGATAGCCGCGCCGGACGGAAGGCTTGTGGTTGTAATAGGCCGGGATCTGTCCCACCGAGCGCGGGAAGCTGATCGGCAGCTTGCCGCCTGGATTCACATCGCCGAAGAGCGCGTCCGCAAAAGCCGTGCCACCCTCCTGCCCCAGGTACCAACCTTCGAACAACGCCCTGGCATGCCCGGCAACATAATTCACCGAGAGTGGCCGGCCGTTGATCATCAGCACTACCACCGGCACGCCCGTTTCCACCACCCGGCGCACCAGCTCATCCTGGCATCCAGGCAGGTCCAGCGAATCACGGTCACCCAGGTGCCCTTCGCCCCAGGCTTCCCGGCAGACCGTTTCGTTTTCGCCGATCACGAGCAGGGCCACGTCCGCTTTGCGGGCAGTCTGCACTGCCTTGGCGATCAGGCGTTCATCCTCCAGCAGGTCCGGCATCTCGGCAACATCCTCATGCCAGCCCAGCCAGCCCTGCCCGCCGAAATTCTCCTGGGTGATCTTGCAGCCCTCGGCATACAACACCTGCACCCGCCCACCCAGTTTCTGGCGCAGACCATCCAGGATGCCAACGCCGTGGCCCGGGTCGGCGCTGTAACCGCCCAGGTGCAGCCCGGCTGCGTCCGGGCCGATCACCGCCAGGGTCTTGACCTTCTCCACGTACAGCGGCAGCAGGCCATCGTTCTTGAGCAGCACCAGGCTTTCCGTGGCCGCCCGGTAGGCCAACCGGCGGTGCTCGGCGCAGTTCGTCACCCGTTCAGCCTCGTCCGGGTCGGCATACGGATCGTCGAACAGGCCCAACTGGAACTTGGCCGTCAGCACGCGTCCCACCGCCTGGTCCACCTCGGTCTCAGCGACGGTACCATCCTGCACCTGCGCCAACAACGTGTCGGAATAGCAGGTATCCAGCTCGAAATCGATCCCCACTCCCAGCGCTTTACGGGCGGCTTCGGCCTTGGAGCCCGCCACGTGGTGCCAGCTTTCCAACTGGCTGATGCCGTTGCCATCCGAGACGATGAAACCCTGGAAGCCCCATTCCTGCCGTAGCACCTGCTCCAACAACCAGGGATTGGCATGCACCGGGATGCCATTGATCTCGTTGTACGACGCCATCACCGATGCCACTCCGGCTTCCAATACCGCCGCCTGGAAAGCCTTCAGGTAATTTTCACGCAGTTCCCTTTCCGAAAAATTGGCCGGGGCGCTGTTCCGGCCGCCTTCCGGCTGGCCATGTGCGGCGAAGTGTTTGGCAGTTGCCAGCACGTGTTGCTTGTCTATTCGGGCGGTCTCCTCCGCCAGGTTGGCACCCTGCAAACCGCGCACCGCCGCCACGCCGATCCGGCTGCCCAGGTACGGATCTTCGCCATAGGTCTCCTCGGTGCGGCCCCAGCGCGGCTCGCGCGCCAGATCCAGCACCGGCGTCAGGGCATAATTCTCCCCGCGCACCCGCATCTCGCGTGCCGCTGCAGCAAACACTTCCTGGACCAGCTGCGGGTCCCAGGTGCTGGCCAGCCCGATCGCCTGTGGGAACGAAGTGCTGCCGTAAGCCATCAAGCCATGCAGGGCTTCATCGATGAAGAAGGCCGGGATGCCCAGGCGGGTGTGCTCGCGCAGGTAATGCTGGATGGCATTGGTTGCCACGGCAGTCTCCCTGGCGCGGATGTTCAGTCCTGGCCGGCCCAGTCCTCCGATGCCGTTGGCCAGGTGCAACCGGGTAGCCTCGTCCAGTTCAACGCTATCCTCCGGCAACACGTTGGTCTGCATATGGAAGATCGACATCTGGGCGATCTTCTCTTCCAGCGTCATCCTTCCCAGGAGATCGGCTACCCGCTCTGGGATAGGCATGGATGGATTCCAGTAAAGAAATTCAGAATTTATCGCCATGATTTCCTCAAAATAAAATTCGTTGCCGAACGTTCTCCCTCACCCTCCGCCCTCTCCCAAAGAAGAGGCGACTTTTCCCGTCTCCTTTCGGTAGAGGGGCAGGGGTGAGGATATTATTCCACCAGTTCCGGCAGCGCCACCCATTCGCCGCTACTCTTCGGATGCTCCACATGTTCGATCAGCTTTCCATTCTGCGCCAGCCCGGCCACTGTCCGCTGCGCCAGGTCGGGCAGCCAGCCGAACAGCTTGACCAGTTCGCGGGTCTGCGTTGCGCCCAACGAGGCCAGGGTCAGCTCCACCAGCTTCCGGCGCGCCTGTGCCTCGCCGATCGGGCGGGCCTGCTCCGGTAGTTCGGGCATATGCCGGGCGGTGATCTCGTAGCGAAAGGCATATTTCCAGGCGCCCACTTCGGCCACCCCAACAGGCATGATCTTGAAATCCTTTTGCAGGTCTTCCAGGGCCCGGTTGAAAACCAACTCCTTGGCATTCAACAGGCGCGCCTCCTTGCGTAGGGAGATCGTATCCAGCGAGCCTTTGTCCAGCAGAGCCTCGTAGATCTGTTTGGCGGCCTGGGTCAGGCGGCCTTCCTCGTAGGCCAGCAGGTAATCTTCCTCGGGGGAGCCAAAGTTCTCGGAAAGCGCGTAAAAATACGGCGCCACTTCCAAGGAAATAAAAGTCGCCTTGCGCCGCAGGATCTTGCCGTAGTACCAGATGTGTTTACCAAGCGCATCGTCCTTCCACCCCCATGTCACCATGCTGGGATCGTCATGCTCGTTCGGCACCGGCCGGTCGCCAGCGGTGGCCACCCACAGCGTTGGCAGGAGTATCCCCTTGATCGGCCAAAAATACACAAAACCGCGCTCATTCACGAACTGACGCGCCTGTTCCGGCGTTCTTAAACCTCGATCGGGGGCAAGGTTAAACGTGCGCTGGCGCAGATTCTCGAGTTTTTCAAGATTAAGGGTTGGCATATTTCTGTATCCTGCCTCAATATTGCCATTCTACCATCCCATCCGGGCCATAATCAATATAGAAGTGTTGCTATTTCTCTTGTTTCTTGTTTCTTCTTCGTGCCCCCTTCGTGATCCTTAATGCCCTTGGTGTTGAGATATTATCTCTGCGTTACCTGCTCCAGCAACTCCCGGTAATAGACATAATTCTGGAACGGAATATCCTCCCGCACCCTCCCATCCGCCAGCGGCACATACCCGCCCTGCTCCAGCAGCGGTGGCACCTTTTCTTCCAATTCGCGCCGGATGGCGTCTTTGCCCTCCCGCAGCACATCCAGGTCGATCCCGCCAATCAGGCGCAGCCCACTGCCGAACTCCCGCCGCAGGGCGCGGTAATCCATCGCTGCGGCGTTGACTTCGCAGGCCCACAGGCAGTCGATGCCATGCTCCATCAGCACCGACACCAGTTGCCGGGCGTTCGCATATGTGCGCAGGATCGGGATATCCACCGAATGGCTGCGCAACACCTCCAATATCGGCTGGTAACTCGAGAGCACCAGGTTTTCATACATTTTCGGCGAGATCAACGTGCCGTGGTTATCGCCGATCGGCTCGCTAAAAATGGCCGCATCGATCTGCACATCCTGCAGCAGACGTTCGGTCAAGGCTGCCACGAACTTGCCATTGATCCGCATCATTTCCCGCACAAAACCGGGATCGTCATGCATCAGCACGATCAGTTCGTGCAGGCGCGGCCAGCCATCCACTCCCATCGTCTCGAAAAAGCCGATATGCAGGCGCATCATCAGAGCATGCGATCGGTTTTTCCATGCCTTGATATTTTTCTTCCAACCTACCGGTGTGCGAGCCGGATCGTCCGGGTCCAGCCGGCGGGCGTAATCATCCAGTTCCGCCCGGGTGGTAGGCCATTTTTTCGGCCAGGGATGAGGTTCCACATCCAGGCGTATTTCCTCGCGCCCATCCGTTGCGAACATCTTCACTGGGTCGGCTTGCGCACCCAGCCCCTGTTTCCGCCATGCTTGCAGCACCTCCTTGCGAATCCCCTCTTCGAAATACGGCACCCGCTCGGGTTTGCCGAAGCGCATGGTTTCCAGAAATCTCTCCCGACTGTTCATAATAACCTTTCATCCGCTAATCTTCACTAACCTTCACTAATCATTTTTTATTAGCGTGGATTGGCGGATAAAAAAAGTCTCACAAAATTCCCTTCTGTGCCGCAACTGCGATCGCCGCCGCCCGCGAATCCACCCCCAGCCGGTTGTATATGCTCGCCAGGTGCGCCTTGACCGTGCGCTCGGTGATGCCTAACCGGAAAGCAATCTCCTTGCTGCGCTCGCCTTGCGCCACCCCACGCAGCACTTCCAGCTCCCGTTCGGTCAGGTCCAACGGCACGGAGGCCGCTGGACCAGTTGCTTTTCCCTGCGCCAGCACGCGCGCCATGATCTCAGGCCGTAGCAGGGTTTCGCCGCGGCTGGCTGCCCGAATGGTGTTAAAGAGGGTTTCCCGGTCGGTGTCTTTCAGCAAATAACCCTTGGCCCCCAGCCGCAGGCCGCGCATCATCAGGTCATCCTCGTTGAAGGTGGTCAGGATCACCACCGCAATGCCGGGCTGCTCGGCGCGCAGGCGCTGGATGGCGGTCAGCCCATCCATGCCAGGCATGCGCAGGTCCATCAGCACCACCTCCGGATGCAGTTCTGCGCACAGATGAACTGCTTCAGCCCCATCCGAGGCTTCCCCGACCAGCTCGAAACCCACCTGGGTCTCCAGGATCAGGCGCAGTCCCTGCCGGATGATCAGATGATCGTCCGCCACCAGGATGCGGATGGGATTGGTCATGAGCGTTGTTCCAGGTTGAGCTTTTCCCCGGCGACGGGGGAAGAAGATGCAGGGGCAAGGGGGTAAGAAGCAGAATCTGCACTTTCCAGCGGAAAGCGAATCAAAATGCACGTTCCCTTGCCCACCCTGCTCTGAATGTCAAGCCGCCCGCCTGCCAGCCCCACCCGTTCGCGCATTCCCAGCAACCCGTAGTGGCCCGCTTCCACCGCTTGCGGAGCAAACCCCACGCCGTCATCGCTGATTTCAATTTGCAATTCTTTCCCAATTTCAGAAACGGTCAGACTGACATGCTTTGCATGCGCGTGCCGTGCAATATTAGTAAGCCCCTCCGAGATGGCCCGGATGGCCGTTTCGGTGACTTCTTCAGGGAGGGCGTTCTTCAACTCTATACATGGATCGCAGGCGACGCCAGTAGCGCGGGTGAACCGTTCCGCTTCCTGCCCGGCCGCTTCTGCCAGGTTATGTCCGGCCGGCTGGCGCAAGTCATCGATAGCCTGGCGGGCTTCCTTCAAAGTGCCACGCGCCTTTTCCATCGATTGTTCCAGGATGCCACGCGCCCGTTCCGGACGGTTCGCCGCCAGGTGCGCGTCCGCCGCTTCCAGCTGTAGAATCAAGCCGGCCAATCCCTGCGAGAGCGTATCATGCAGTTCGCGTGCCATGCGCTGCCGTTCGGCCGCAATGGTCAGGTCTTCCACCCTGGCGGCATATTCCGTCAGCTGGCGGTTGGCGCTCTCCAGTTCTGCCAGCAATTCGCGCGCCCGCGCGTTGGCCTCGGCCTGGCGAGTATAAAGTATCACGTAGATGCCTACGAAAATGATGGTCGGGATGGTTCCCAGCAGGAACCAGCCGGCTTGTTTATAGCCCAATATCAGGGCAAAGTTGGTAAACGCCAGCGCCAGAAGGTAAACAGTTGCCAGGATGCCTCGTAAGGTGATCTTGTAAAATGCCAGCAGTTCGCCCACAAGAGCCATGAAGAGGCAAAACACCATCCCGACATTCCCGGAGAGCCAGGTGATCGCAAAAGCCAGCAGACCCTGGAAAATGGTGTACCACACCAGCCAGTGCGGGCGTTTTTCCACCAACTCGACCCTTGAATGCAAAAATAGATGGATCAGGAATAATCCTGTGAACGGTAGCAAGTATGCCAGGTTGACCAGCCTGGGCGTAAGGAAGAACGACCAGACATACATGGTCACCATCAAGAATATCGCAAACCACATCAGCAGGCGCGGGTCATTCTGTACATTGTGAAGATGGGCAGAGGAGCTTGTTTTCATATTCACCTGTTCTTATTGTATACCATTTGGGATTTTGGCATACCGTCCGCGCGGACACTGTCCGAATGGACAGGCGCAAACCTGCCCAAGGGCCAGTTCCTTTTCCGCGGCTGCCCGTATATACTACCAAAGAGAAAATAATTATCTACCCAAAAATCTGGAGGAGTTCGCATTTTGAGAGTGTAAGGTCGCGAAGCACACCCGTTGGGTGCGAAGCCGTACACTCTCAAAATGTGGTTCTTCTATAACTTTTGGATCGAAACCAAATGGAGGCACCTTATGGAAAAAGCCATTGAAGTAAAAAACCTGCACAAAGCCTTTGGCGAACGCCAGGCCGTCCAGGGCATCAATTTCACGGTGGAAAAAGGCGAGATCTTTAGCCTGCTGGGGCCCAACGGGGCCGGCAAGACCACCACCATTTCGATGCTCTCCTGCCTGCTGCGCCCGGATGAAGGCGACGCCCTGGTGATGGGCCACTCCATCCGCACTGATCCGCTGGGCGTCAAAACCAACCTGGGTGTGGTCCCGCAGGAGATCGCACTGTACGAAGATATGTCAGCCCGTGAAAACCTGACCTTCTGGGGCAAGATGTACGGATTGCGCGGCGCGGCCCTGCACAAGCGCGTCGACGAGGTGCTGGAGATCATCGGCCTGACCGACCGGGCCAAAGAATTCATCAAGAAGTATTCCGGCGGCATGAAGCGGCGTGTCAACATCGGCGTCGCCCTGCTGCACAAACCCAAGATCATCTATATGGATGAGCCCACCGTCGGCATCGACCCGCAGTCCCGCCGCAACATCCTCAACTCGGTCGTGGCGCTCAAAGGCCAGGGCATGACCGTGCTCTACACCACCCATTACATGGAGGAAGCCCAGGAGCTCTCCGACCATATCGCCATCATGGACAACGGAAAAATGATCGCCAGCGGCACCAATGCCGAGCTGGTCAAGATCGTCGGCGAGATGGACCGCATCAGCGTGACCATCAATGCCGAATCCGCCCGGGTGATGGAAGCCTGGAAAGCCGTCAAAGGTGTCAGCCAGGTGACAGCGAATGATGGAACGATCACCGTGCTGGCGGACGACAGCAACCGGGTTCTGCCACGCCTGTTCGAGACGGCTGCCTCCAATGCCACTCGCATCACCTCCGTCGCCATCCAGGAACCCAACCTGGAAGCGGTGTTTTTGCATCTGACGGGGAAGGCGCTGAGAGACTGATGTAAAACGTATACCCTAAGAACGGGTACAGGCAACGAAAAACGTAAAAAGCAAGAGCGCAACTTGAAACTCTGATCCCTTACGTTTTACACACTACGTTTTACAAACACGGCTCACGAATAACGATTTACATCCTTTCGAAAGGAAATCCTCCATGAAAGCAATCGACATCGCCTTCAAAGACATGACCCGCTCCTTCCGCAGCACCTTCGCCCTGGTCTTCATGTTCGGGGTGCCGCTGCTGTTGACCGGCATGTTCTATTTTATGTTCGGTGGCGCAGCCAAAAGCGACCAGGGCTTCAGCGTCCCGGTTACGAACGTGGTTGTCGCCAATCTCGACCAGGGCGGCTCCGCCTTCGACCTGGCCAAGGCCCAGATGCCAGGCGGCGCACAGGCCCATTCACTGGGTGACATGGTTCTTGCCTCCCTGCAGGATAAGAGCCTTGCCAGCCTGATGAAGGTCAGCACGGCCGCCAGCGCCGAAGCCGCGCGCACAGATGTGGACAGCCAAAAGGCCGGCGTGGCCATCATCATCCCGGCCGACTTCTCACAGCAGTTTTCAGTCCTGAACGGGCATGCCACCATCCAGCTATATAAAGACCCCACCCTTACACTTGGCCCCAGTATCGTCCAGTCCGTTATTTCCCAGTACATGGACAGCATGTCGGGCGCCAAAGTGGCCGTGGATGTGGTCATCCAGCAGACCGGCAAAAGCGACCCGGCCCTGATCGGACAGGTGATTGCGCAGTACGTGGCAGCCATCCCTGCCGGTGATCAGACCGCTGCCCTGCTAGACCTGCATGCCCCGGCTGCCCAAAAGCCGTCTACCAAAACCAACACTCTCAGCCTGATCGTCAGCTTCATCATGGGCGGCATGACCATCTTCTATGCTTTCTTCACCGGCACTTCCACCGCCCAATCCATCCTGCGGGAGGATGAGGATGGCACCCTGCCGCGCCTCTTCACAACCCCCACCTCCCAGGCCACCGTGCTGGGCGGAAAATTCCTGGCGGTTGGCCTGACCGTGCTGGTGCAGATGACCATCCTGCTCATCCTTGGACGCCTGATCTTCGCCATCCAGTGGGGCAGTCTCCTGCCGCTGGCGCTCGTCACCCTCTGCACCGTCCTGGCAGCCGCCACCTTCGGCATCTTCATCATGTCCCTGCTCAAGAGTACCCACCAGGCCGGCACCGTGCTGGGCGGCCTGCTCACCGTCACCGGCATGCTCGGCATGGTCAAGATCTTCACCATGGGCTCGCCCACCAGTCCCGCCTGGGCCGACATCGCATCCATGTTCGTGCCGCAAGGCTGGGCCGTGCGTGGCCTCAGCCAGGTTATGGCCGCCGCCGCCCTCAGCGATATCCTGCTGACCTGCCTGGCGCTACTTGGCATGAGCATCGTCTTCTTCCTGATCGGCGTCCTGCGCTTCCAGAAGCGCTACGCATAATGCACTTTCCCCTTACCCCTCGCCTCTATGCCCCTTTTAGTGGGTATAGATAGGATGGAGAATATAAAACATGAACCGCATCTTCGACATCACCCTAAAAGACCTCACGCAGATCCTGCGCAACCGCATGACCTTCCTGTTCCTGCTAATCATGCCGATCGCTTTCACCCTGCTGTTCGGGCTGGCCTTCGGCGGATCCAGCAACCAGCCATCTGACGCGCGCCTGCCGGTGGGATTGCTGAATCAGGACAACTCTGGCATCAGCATGCAACTGCAAACACTGCTCAATAACTCCACCGTTATCCGCCTGGATACGACTGCCGGCCGGAACGAATCTGACCTGGCCGGGCTGGTGGGCAGCAATAAACTGGCCGCAGCACTGGTCATCCCATCCGGTTACGGCCAGTCCGTTCGCAGCGGCAGCCCGCTCAAATTGGGATTCTACGCTGACCCATCCGAGGCATCCACCGCCACAGTCGAATCTGAGCTACTGGTGGCCTCCAACCGGCTGGCCAGCGCGGTCCGCACCGCCAGCATCGCCGCCAAAGTGACGGATAATCCGACCATCTTTGATCCGGTCCTGGCGCAGACCCTGGCCGCCTGGCAGAACCCGCCCATCAAAGTATCCATCACTTCCGGCGTGTCCTCCAAACCGCAGAACCAGAATATCCTCTCCATGGCGCAGTCTTCTCCTGCCATGATGATCCAGTTCGCCATCGCCGGCCTGCTCACCGCCGCCACCGTCATCGTTAACGAGCGTAAGACCCGTGCTCTCCAGCGCCTGCTGACCACATCTACTTCCCGCTTTCAGATCCTGATGGGCCATTACCTGGCCATCTTCGGCCTCATCTTCGTCCAGTTCCTGCTTTTGATGCTCTTCGGCCAATTCCTTCACGTGGACTACCTGCGTTTGCCACTGGCCACCCTGTTGGTGGCATTCGTAACCGCCATCTGCATCGCCGCCCTGGGCCTGTTGATCGGTGTGCTGGCCAAATCCGAGGAACAGGCCATCGTCTTCTCGCTCATCCCCATGTTCGTGCTCTCAGGGCTGGGCGGCGCCTGGGTGCCGCTTGAATACACCGGTGCGGCTTTCCAGGCCATCGGGCACGTCTCGCCGGTCGCATGGGCCATGGATGGCTTCAAAAACATCACCGCGCGCGGCCTGGGATTCAGCTCGGTGTTGCTGCCCGTTGCCGCAGTCTTCGGCTATGCGATAGTATTTTTCGCCCTGGCACTGTGGAGGTTCCAGAGGGTGAGCGAATAAAACTAACACACCAAATTCGAAAAAGAGTGCGAAAGGCACTAATTGCCTGCTCGCACTCTTTCTCTATTTATTTTCCCCTTCCCATAGATCCATTCGCATATGGTTAATCATGCCCGCCTTCCCCCCGCCTGCCGAAAGCGAGTGGGTGTTATGCCGGTATATTTCTTAAAGCACATCGAAAAGTGGTTTTGGTAAGTGAAGCCAACCATTTCCGCGATACGCAGGATGGAATAGCGTGTATTACTCAATAAATATTTGCTTTCTTCGATCCGGTAACTGGCGATGAGATCCATCAAGGAGGTCCCCATTTCTTTCTTGATCAAACGCGAAAGATAAGATGGGCTCAGGCCGGTCAGGCTCGCCAGAACTCCCAGATTAATCTTTGCGGCCATATGCGATTGGATGTACTGCAGAACCTGCCGGACCGGCCTGGTGTACTGGTGCCCTGAATATTTTCTGACCACCCAGGCAAATGCCTCGACACTTCCGAAAATGAGATCGACCAACTCGGGGATTGAATTGCTCTGCATACCAAGCCGGATATATTGTTCATGGATGGTCATGATCTGCTCCCAGGGCAGATTTAAATCAAAGATCACGCCGACCCAACCTCCGCAGGCGGAGATCAAGTTGGCGCGCAGGGACAGAATGTCATTATTCTCGATCAGCCGGTCGAATGGCAGATCGTGGTACTGTTCCCGCAGGGCGCGTGCTCCAGCTACATCGCCGGTCAGAAGGATATGCTGGACAAGACGGATCAGCTCTAATGGCATAAAGATGCCCTCTTCCACCAGCGTGAAGGTGATCTTTGGTATTATGTCTTCCATGCTACTTCGGGCCTGCACCTGCATGTCGGCACTTATCAACAGGGTAGTGCCCTTGACGGTATAGGCATGCCCCAGTGACCACAAGACACGCCCGAGGTGATCGAGCCGGGACATGGAAACCTCGGGAAGTCGCCCAATGATCTCCGCGATCTGGGATTTTTTTTCCATCCCAAGCCGGTTACTTTTCAAGAGGGCAACCAGTTGCTGATCGTCGGGAGAGCGAAAGCGTAGCGGTCCTGAGACGAGAAAATGCCAGCCCTGCTCCGCCTGTATAGGAACATAGGAATATATGAAATGGTTGTCTGTGAAGAAGGTGTAATAGCGGTCGGAGGTAAGTACGGCAGTGGTTTCCCTGGCAATACAATTGTGCCGGAAGGTTTCTTGGTCCGCGAACTCAAATTCCTGCGGTGAAAAGCCCCGGGAGGCCTGCAGGATTGCCCCATTGCCATCCATCAGGAAGGCTGGCACACCGGTGGCCAGTGAATAGGTTTCGAGGATGTTACCAAATAATTCAAGATCGGGTGGCATGGAAACACTTTCCTTCCAGCTATCAATCGAGGACGGGCCTTCCAAGGAAGAGAATCAGGTCAATTTTCTATAAATCAGGACAATATTATATCAAAGCATTTGGCGGTGCTCTTTATAATCCCTGAACAAATTGGATTGGACAAATTGTTCCAACAAACCGGAGAGACCCATGAACAAACCTCTTGAAGAGAAGATCAAGGATTATGTGCACAGCCTGGGAGTGGAAGTAGTCGGCGTAGCCGGTCCGCATCGGCTGGATGGACCGCCATCGCTTGACCCTACCTATACCATGAAGGGCGCCAAGTCGATCGTTTCGATGGCAATCCCGATGGATCAGGAAGCGATCCATGATTACATGGGAAAGAAATCACCTGCTCCGCACAATGTCGATCAGGTCAAAGAGAACCAGCATATGTTCCGCGTCAGCCAGATGGTAGCGGGTTATATCCGCTCGCTGGGGTATAAGGCTACAGTCGTTCCGCCGAATGGTTCGTACCGGCGCCATCCTTACATATTTGCCACATTGCCAAGTTTTTCCCATCGTTTTGGGGCAATGGCAGCCGGCATTGCTGGACAGGGCTGGTCTGGAAATGTAATGACGGAGGAGTATGGCGCGGCCACCTACCTCGGCACGGTGGTTACGGATGCGGTACTCCAGAGTGATCCACTGCGCTATTCACCACGCCACTTTGTGGATGACTGGTGCAGGAAGTGCCGGGTATGCGACAAAGTATGCCCACTGGGAATGTTCATCGGAGAAGACGAGGAATATATCCTGATGAACGGCGAACTGCATCCGCGGGCGAAGCGGCGCGATATAAACCTTTGCAACGGTGGCTGTTTTGGCCTGCACGCGCTTTCAAATGACAAGAAATGGACCACCTGGGGATACCAATGGACCAAGTCCTGGATGGATGTGCCGCTGGAATCTCTATCAACGATGAAGGTCATTCCTCAATTTGTAGCCCGGGCGATGTGGACCGGTGACTCAGGGCCGCGCTACAAGATGATCCGGCATCTAGCCGGCTACATGATCAAAGATGATGTTTTGAACGAATATCTGGACAAGCATCCTGAGAGCATGTCGCAAGAGGATTATAAGAAAGCATTTATTAAGTTCGGCGCGGATATTGGAGCCGAAGGCCTGCAAGATAGCACGCTGCTGACCTGCGGCAACTGCGGCTTGGTATGTGGCCCAAGCGTGGAAGAAAGTATCAACCGCTACAAACTATTAACGCAGAGCGGGCTGGTAGTGCGAAATGCCGGTGGTAGCATGGTTAATGTGCCCACCTTCGAAGAAGCCGTCAAGATCAGGCAGCTTCCAAAACGCTCGGCATGGTTCAAGTTCAAGGATGCTTTGGTTTTAGCCTGGGTCTTCCACAAATGGTATTGGGGTTTCGAGCCAAAATCCTTTATACAGGGAGTCCGATATTCCCGCCGCCTGAAGAATGCGGTTAAGGCGCGTATCAAGGGTCACAAGGAGTATGTCAACATATCTAAGGTGGGGAGCCTGCCTCAGGGAGCGGACTGACGCTTCCAATTAGAGGTACTCTTTATCCATTTGGGATTATTTAAATCAGAAAGGGGTGGGCGACCGTCCACCCCTTTCTGATTGCGACCTTTTGAGAATTTCCGAGCTAAATCTACCGGGTATATTTAATGAATAAAAATGCCGGGAGAGGATGATCATTCTTCTAGAGGTTGCCACCATCAGAATTGCCTGGTTGTTACGCTGGCCAGCAAAGCAGTCGGGCTTCCATTCGTCATCGCCGAAATGCAGGCCGGGTACCTGCTTGGACCAACTTTTTTGGTACATTCGCTCCGCAGCCATTCCAGGCAGTGTTCCCAATCGAAAGCATCCGGCTGATAAGTACCCTGGCGATGCTGACCGTTACAATATATTGCTTTGTGATCGGTATGGAATTTGACCCCGGCCACTTGCATGGCAGATCCTCTGGTCTTGCACTTACTACTTTGGCAAGTGACCTTTTTCCAGCGGTAGTCGCCTATTTCTGCGCCGAGCACATCGCTGAGCATATGGCCGCGCCTGTCTCTTCATCTTTCAACCTTGCCATCGGCCCGGGCTTCTGCTCGGTCTGCTGACCGCCGACCCCGTCTTTGGCTATGCGATAGTCTTTTCGACCTGGCACTCTGGCGTTTCCAGCGGGTGGGCGAGTAACATCGTCCTTTTTTTCGTAGTATTCTGGTAGAAATTGCAGACCACACTTATAGCATGATCTCCATTTTTTTACTGGATTGGTGCTGATTGGTAGGTATTTTTCCCAATTTCGAAATACAATTGAAACAAGAGCTCAGGCATGGAGATGAAAAATGAGTAAAAAAAGCCTGCCTCGTTTTGATCATCCTGCTCCTGGTGAGCCTGGTTTTCAACCTAGCAGCCTGTGCCAGCACAGCAACCACCCCAGCCACCACAGCCTCGCCCGGGCTCACCAGCATCGATAATGTGCAGCAGAATGCTGTAGCGGGGCACATTGCCTACAACGCAACCGTAAACATGCAGTTGGACCAAACTGTTGATATCCAGCTGCTGCTCAATCCGTCCGCCAGTTCGGACGAACTCAAAAAGCAGATTGTTGAGTCCGGCTAGGTGACAGAAGCGGAATTACAAGTCACGCCGCTGATGAAAGCCGAATTGGTTTCCAACGATCCGCAGGCTTTCAGCATCCTGGCTTTCCAGGATGCCCCGGAACAGGTGGTTGTCACCGAAGCTCCAACCCAATGACGCTGGTCGGTCATAACGAAAAAATCCGGGAACCAAATAGTTGTACTGACCTTGTACCGCCAGGTTCAGTATGATTGTCAATCCTACTGGCGCATGGTGGAAACCTATAAAAACGCCATCCATATCACGATCAGTACAAAACAGTTTTTTCTCCAATTCGATTGGGAATGGCGGGTACGTATTCTGCTGACTGCTATCCTCATTCCGGCGCTCTGGCGCTACATTGCCCGGCGCCAAAAGAAGAAAGTTCGGACGGGTTCGAAAACCAAATGATCCTTGCTACCCTTTGTTACATCCAGCACACCGGGCAGACTCTCATGATCCACCGCACCAAGCGGGCGGATGATATCCACCTGGGCAAATGGAACGGCCTGGGCGGCAAGTTCGAGCCTGGCGAATCTCCTGAAGAGTGCGTCATCCGGGAGGTGCGCGAAGAATCCGGGCTGGAGCTACGACAGCCGCGCCTGTGCGGGCTGCTCACGTTCGCCGCTTTCAAAGGCAATGACTGGGTCGTGTTTGTCTTTACTGCTTGCGCATTTAGTGGGGAACTCCGGGAGAATTACGAAGGCTATCTTGAATGGATCCCGGATGCACAGCTCGAGTCCCTGCCGCTCTGGCCCAGCGACCATATCTTCTTGCCCTGGATCCGGGCAGGGAAGTTTTTCTCGGCGAAGTTTGTGTATGATGGGGACCAATTGAAAGATCACTCCGTAACATTCTACACAACTTAGGTCGAGATTTATCTCGATCGCTCGTGTATATGCACATTGGTGCACTCATTCATTTCATGCATCAGGGGAATGTAAACCTTCTTCCTATTCGCTTCTTCCTTTTCGCTTTTTACTTCTCTCTTCTTCTCGTAATTCGAAATCTGAATGACATAATATCTACACAATTTTCTAATTCTTGCATAACATATGGGTACTATACTCTTCACAGTATAAATATTCTTTTTATGTAAGAGGTTCCTCATGGCATCGAATGTTTCGGATATTTCTAAAAAACAGCGGCCGGCCCGTTCCAAAATTATCGGAATGCCCAGGCCACTCTTCTGGATCGTGCTGGTCGTAGTGGTGGCGGCCATCGCCGGCGGTGCATATTACTATGTCACGGCGCAGCAAAATAGTGCAGCGGCCGCAGCCAGCGTCCAGCCGACCCTGCAGACCGCCACGGCCCGCACAGGCGACATCGTCCTGCGCGCCAGCGGCACCGGCACCCTGATCGCTGCCAAAGAAAGCAGCCTGGGCTTCAAGACCAGCGGTACCCTGACCACCCTAAATATCCAGGTGGGCAGCCGGGTCAAGGCCGGTGATCTGATCGCCCAGTTGGATAGCTCGAACCAGACCCTGGCGTTGGCCCAGGCCCAGCAGGCGCTCAACCAACTGACCTCCGCCTCAGCCATCGCGACCGCCCAGCAGGCCGTTGTCACCGCCAAGACCAACCTGGTCAATGCCCAGTATGTCCTCAGTGGCGATCAGATTGCCGGCACCAGTTCCAACCAGGCTGCCATCAATAATGCCTATGCTGCCCTGGCGCTGGCACAGGCCAAGCTGACCGATGCCCAACTCAAGTACAATCCGGTCTCCAGTGAAGTACTGACCGACCCGATTGCAGCCAAACTCTATCAAAGCCTGTATACCGCCCAGCAGGCCTACAACACCGCCCTGGCCAACTATAATTCCATATCGGCCACCGCCAGTCCATTGACGCTTACCTCTGCTCAGGCAGGAGTGGCGTTAGCCCAGGCGCAGTTGACCGAAGCGCAGAACCTGGTGACTGCCCTGACGGGTGGGACTGTGCCGGCCAACGCCACCGGTACCGGCCTGAACGCCCTCAACCAGGCCAGGCTAGCCCTGCAGACCGCCCAGAACAACCTGGCCTACACAGCCCTGTACTCGCCCATTAACGGCACCGTCCTGACCGTCAGCAACTCGGTCGGGGATACCATCAACGCCGGTAGCGTCTTCGTCACGATCGCCGACCTGAGTCAGTCTGAACTGACCATCTACATGGACCCGCTTGACTACAACAACATCAAGGTAGGCTACAATGCCAATGTGGTCTTCGATTCGCTGCCCAATGTTACCTATACCGGCAAAGTGACCCTGATCACCCCGCAACTGGTCACCATCCAGGGTAATTCGGTCGTGGAAGGTGACGTGGTGCTGGATGCCAGGCAGGCCGCCGGCGTGCCGGCCCTGACCCTGCCGCTGGGCGTGACCGCTGCGGTCGATATCATTGCGTCCCAGGCCAATAATGTGGTCCTGGTACCGGTGCAGGCGCTGCACCAGCTCTCCCCCAATAACTACGCCGTCTTCGTGGTGGTGGGTGGTAAGCCAACCCTGCGGACCGTCACGGTCGGGTTGCAGGATGGCACCTTCGCCGAGATCAAGACCGGTCTGAAGGCCGGAGAAGTGGTCAGCACCGGTTCGCAAGCCACCCGGAACAATACCCAGGCAGTTGCTACGCCATGAACGCCGACCATACCGTCATCTCAACCACCGAACTGACCAAGACCTATGGCATGGGGGATGCCACTGTGGTGGCGCTGGACCATGTCAGCATGGAAGTCCAGGAAGGGGAACTGGTTGCCATCATGGGACCCTCCGGTTCCGGCAAGAGCACCCTGATGAACATCCTGGGCTGCCTCTCCACCCCCACTTCCGGGGAATACTGCCTGGATGGCGAGGATGTCAGCAACCTGAACAAGGTTACCCTGGCAGGCATCCGCAACACCAAGATCGGCTACATCTTCCAGTCATACAACCTGCTGGCCCGCACCACTGCTTTGCGCAACGTGATGCTGCCGCTGGTGTACGACCGCAGCCACAAGCACCCGCGTGAAGAATGGGAGCAACTGGCCAAAAACATGCTCGAGAATGTCGGCCTGGGCGACCGCATCGACCACCAGCCCCAGGAACTATCCGGCGGCCAGCAGCAGCGCGTGGCGATCGCACGTGCCCTGATCACCGACCCGGTCTTGATCATCGCCGACGAACCGACCGGCAACCTGGACAGTCGTTCCGGGGAAGAGATCATGAAGCTGTTATTGAAGCTGCACGACCAGGGCGCCACCATTGTGATCGTGACGCATGACCCGGTGGTGGCTCAATACACCCAGCGGGTCATCCATCTGAAAGATGGGCAGATCGACTCGGTCGTCCATAACGGCCCGCGCTATCCTTTGGCGGACTAAGAAGGTACCCATGAACATAACTGAAGTATTCCGAATTTCCTGGGAAGCCGTTCTCAAGAACAAGATCCGCTCGCTGCTGACCATGCTGGGCATCATCATCGGCGTGGCGGCGGTCATCATCATGATCGCGGTCAGCAACGGCACGGCTTCGGCCATTGCCAGCCAGATCACCAGTTTGGGCTCCAACCTGATCTTCATCTCCCCCAGCTTCACCCGCAACGGCCTGCAGACCGCCGCACAGGCCGGCACCGGGCTGGTCTTCACGGATGCAGCCGCCATCCAGCAGAGCGTCCCGAATGTGGCCGGCGTCAGCGTCGAGCAGAATTCCTCCCAGACCGTCAAGGCCGGGGCGGTCTCGCTCAGCAGCATCAGCGTCCTGGGCACCCTGCCGGATTTCCCGACCGTGCGCAGCATGAAGATCGCCAGCGGAGCCTATTTCTCCGCCTCCGATCAGGCCCACAAGACCAAGGTGGCCGTGCTGGGTTCCGGGCTGGCGCAGCAGTTGTTCGGCACGACCGACCCGGTCGGGCAGACCGTCCAGGTGGGTAATTTCTACCTGGATGTGGTCGGGGTGTTTGCTCTGAAAGGCACGGTGGGTTCCGTGGATTATGATGCGCGCCTGTACCTGCCGCTTGCGACCGTGCTGCAGTATTACACACCCTCCCGCTTCGCCCGCTTCCTGGGCCAGCGCGTCCAGACCATTTATGTCACCGTGGCGGACCCGAAAAAGATGAATGATACGATCGACCAGATCACCCTGCTGCTGGACCAGCGCCATGGGGTGACTGCGGCCACACCTGATTTCACCATCACCACCCAGCAGAACATCATCAGCACCCAGGAATTGACCACGGCGGCCTTCCGCAACCTGCTGGCCTGGGTGGCCGGCATCTCGCTGATCGTCGGCGGGATCGGCATCATGAACATCATGCTGGTCAGTGTGACCGAGCGGACGCGTGAGATCGGCCTGCGCCAATCCATTGGCGCCACCCCCAACGATATCCGCTGGCAGTTCCTCTCGGAGGCGCTCCTGTTGAGCGTGATCGGCGGTCTGATCGGCATCTTCCTGGGGGTGGGCGGTTCGTGGCTGTTCGGCAAGGTGGGTGGCATGGCCACCCAGGTGGTACCCAGCTCGATCTTCCTGGCCTTCTTCTCGGCCGCGGCCGTGGGCGCCTTCTTCGGCTTCTATCCGGCCAACCAGGCCGCCCAGCTTGACCCGATCGATGCCTTACGACATGAATAGGATCCAACCGAAAATTCTAAATAGAGAAAATTAGTCAATAATATTTCATAAAGAAGGAAAAATCGTATGAAAACCAAGAAATTTATTCTTCCTCTGGCCGCAGTAATTGTGGTACTGGCCATTGTCCTGGTGGCCTGTGGCGCCAAAGCAACCGCCACCGCCTCATCCGCCACAACCGGCGGAACGACCGGTGGTTCAGGCGCCCCAGCGGCCAACGGCACCCCCGGTGCCGGCTTTAATAATCGGCCGCTCCCGCTGGCCGAATCGCTCCTGATCGGCACGCTCAAGCTGCAGGGCACCAGCAATGCCGTCAATGCCACCCAGGCAGCCGCCTTGGTGCCGCTCTGGCAGGCCTATGCCCAGTTGACCAGCAGCAATACGGCTGCCCAGGCTGAGATCGATGCCGTCGTTTCCCAGATCCAGACCACCCTCACCCCGGCGCAGGTCTCGGCCATCACCGCCATGAAGCTGACCCGCCAGGATATGTTCACCGAGATGAGCAGCCTGGGTCTGACCAATGGCGGCGCCAATGGCACGCCTGGCTTTAGATTTACTCCCCGTGCGGGCGGCGGAGGCGGCGGTGGTTTCCCCTTCGGTGGCGGCGGTGGTGTCCCGGGTGGCGGTGGTGCCCCAGGTGGAGGTGGTGTCCCAGGTGGAGGCGGCGTTCCCGGAGCCGGTGGCACGACCACCCGGCCAACCCAAAACCCAACCCAGATCGCCCTGCGGGCGCAGTTTGCCAACCGCATCCCCACGGCCCTCATGAATGCCCTGGTCACTTATTTGCAGAAGACCGCCGGATCATAATATCTTGAATGTACCGGGCAATCCCATTTGCCCTACAGATGGGATTGCCCCTTCGAATTGATATAATCAGTAGATCATGAAAATGAAGTGACGACTTTTCTGGCACCGCCCGCTGACCCCGCATATTTCGCCGGTCAGGGGTATTCGTTCGGCCAAAAAGCGACTGAAGCCGCCACTACTAAACCTTTTCTTGAAGTATTGAAACTGGAATAGCCAACATTTTAGGAACTTTCACAGCATGACTGCAGCAAAGACGATCCTGGTCGTGGATGACGAAGCCCGCCTGGTCTCCCTGGTCGAAATGTACCTGGCTCAGAGCGGCTTCCGGGTCGTATCCGCCTCCAATGGACGCGAAGCCCTTTCGGTTGCCGAGCGCCAGGAACCGGATCTGATCATCCTCGACCTCATGATGCCCGAGATGGATGGCTATGAATTTATGCGTATTTATCGGGCAGATCATGATACCCCGATCATCCTGCTGACCGCCCGGGTCGATAGCGACGAAAAAGTGGCCGGGCTGGAGGCGGGTGCGGATGATTACCTGACCAAACCGTTCCGCCCGCGCGAATTGATGGCGCGCGTGAAAGCGGTGCTGCGGCGCAGCGGCAAGAAAGAACCCACCGGAAAGGTGCTGCATGCGGCTGATATCATCCTGGACCGCGGCGCCCATGCGGTGCAGGTGGGCGAGCGCTATGTCGACCTGACCCCTTCCGAATTCGATCTGCTGGCTGCCTTGATGTCGACGCCGGGGCATGTCTACTCCCGCCTCGACCTGCTCGACCTGTTGCAGGGCGTCCGCTTCGAAGGCTATGAACGCGCCATCGATCTGCACATCAAGAACCTGCGCGCCAAGATCGAGCCGGTCCCCAGCGCACCCCACTATATCGAAACCGTTTATGGCGTCGGCTATCGCTTCGCAAGGAATTAAATCGGTATTAGGAATTATTCTCGATCGCCCAGATAGGCAGTTCGTTCATTCCTTTCGTCTAGCATAAAGAAGGCTGTTCCAAGTCAGAGTAATCCTCAGGGGGATTGCAAAAGGCATGCCATCCACACACGAGTACTATTGCTCTTTCCATTGGATGGATGGATAATAACTCCATTTAATAGTATAAATTTTATCCTATTTATGTACTCTTTATCTGGGCGCCGCCAGGGTTTCCCTGGCAGTCCCCTGCTTTCTTATCTATGGGAGGGCCAAACTTATGGCCGACCTTATTGGTAAATCGCTTGGACGGTACCAGATCGTAGAACAACTCGGCCAGGGTGGAATGGCGCTGGTCTATAAGGCCTGCGACACACGCCTGGATCGTTTTGTTGCCATCAAGATCATTCGCCTGGATGCCGTTATGCCCCAAATGCTCGATCAGATGATGAAACGCTTCGAAACCGAAGCCCGGGCGCTGGCAAAGTTATCCCACCCGAATATTGTTCCCGTATTCGATTACGGAGAATTTGAAGGCGCGCCCTACCTGGTCATGCAATATTTACCCGGCGGGGTGCTCAATTTAAAGCATGCTGAACCCATGCCCTGGCAGGAAGCTGTGCAAATTCTTCTGCCAATCGCCCATGCGTTGGCATATGCCCATGAACATAATATCGTCCACCGAGATATCAAGCCATCCAACATTCTGCTGACCGAGGAAGGTGTGCCGATGCTTTCGGATTTTGGGATTGCCAAAATCCTGGAAAGCAATGAAGGTGGCACGCTCACCGGCGCAGGCATGACCACTGGCACTCCTGAATATATGGCCCCCGAACAGTGGCTCGGCCAGGCCGGCCCGCTATCGGACCTCTACTCGCTGGGCGTCGTGCTGTTTGAATTGGTAACCGGCAGCAAGCCTTACACTGCCGACACGCCCATAGCCATTATGCTTAAACAAATCAATGATCCGCCGCCCCTCCCCCGTCTTTTCAGGCCTGACCTGCCGGCAGAGCTGGAAAATGTGCTGGTAAAGGCACTCGCCATAAAACCGGAAGAGCGCTACCAGAGCATGGCCGAATTCGCAACCGACCTGGAAATGCTGGAATACGGCCAGGTTCTTCCGGCAGTGGAGCGGTTGCAAGCCCACCCTGAAGATGATCCGATCCAGGCGGATAGCGGAATCAGCACGGAAACTGGGAAAGAGCTCCAGCCGGAAGGCGCAGGGTTTCAGCCACCCACAGGGGCGATCCCGGCAAGTACCACGCTGCCTGAGCAACCCACCTCCCGGGCATCCAGACCGTGGCTTTGGGCTGGCCTGGGCGCATTGGCGGTTTTATTCCTGATGGCAGCGGCAGTCTGGTTTGTTTTCCTGAGCCCGGGCCAGAAGGGTCATGCAGCCCCTTCCATTCCGGTTACCGGGGCCGCCACCCCGACCGTGTTGAGCATCCCAATAACAGGTTACACCAGTCCAACTCCGGCCATTCTTCCCACCCTGATGGTTACTCCGACCTCCACAATCGCTTTCACACCCACCCCACCTCAAATAAAGGTTCTGTGGGATATTTCACACGGCCCGAGGGTAAGTTTAGACGGGTCGCCCTATACACCCGATGGAACGTATAAACCGTTAGTGCAGGCCCTTGCCAGCCAGAATTTTGCATTTACGAGCGGCGGGCTCAGTGGGCTTGATGCATATTCCATTCTCGTGTTATCGTCGCCTTCCGCAGATCAAACGCCCTATACCACCGCTGAAGCCGATACCATCGAGCAATTTGTGCGCGTTGCTGGTCACGGGCTTTTAATCATGAATGAAGTACCTGGATTTGATAATCACCTGCAGGCGCTCAGCCAGAGATTTGGCATTGACCTGGGTACTACCAGCTCGGGTGGACCGGTTAAACTTTCTGACGCCCCCTTTTTCTCAGGCATATCTTCGCTTCAATTTCTATCCGGAGGAGGAGTTTTAACTTTTTTGCCTCCCGCTTTGCCAGCCGCCTGGGACCAGAAAGGGAATCCGGTGATTGCATACTGCGAATGTGATGCCGGCCGGGTGCTGGTCGTCGCCAATTCCACCATATGGGACAAGCGCGGTCTCATCCAGGCCAGCAACCAGCAGTTTGCTGAAAACGTATTCCAATGGCTGGCCAGGCTATCCCCATAAAACCAGCACCTGATGGATGGTGCAATAGGCATCCCATCCACACACCAGTACTATTGCTCTTTCAAATGGATAGAAGGATAATAGCCCCGTTTAATAATATAAATTTTATCATATTTGCGCACTTTCCGTCTGGGCGCCGCCAGGGTTTCCCTGGCTGATCCCTGCCTATTTATACCTGGGAGCGCAGAATAACCATGGCCAGCCTGATTGGAAAATCACTCGGACGATACCAGATCGTAGAACAACTTGGCGAAGGGGGAATGGCGCAAGTTTATAAAGCCTGCGACACAATTTTGGATCGTTTTGTTGCCATCAAGATCATCCGCCAGGATGCCTTGCTCCCCCAGATGCGCGATCAGATGATGAAACGCTTCGAGATCGAGGCCCGGGCGCTGGCAAAGTTATCCCATCCGAATATTGTGCCCGTGTTCGATTATGGAGAATTTGAAGGCGCACCCTACCTGGTCATGCAATATATTCCCGGAGGTGTGCTCAATTTAAAACGCAGCAAACCCATGCCCTGGCGTGAGGCCGTGCAAATCCTTTTACCGATTGCCCAGGCACTGACCTATGCCCACGAGCAAAACATCATCCACCGCGATATCAAGCCCTCCAACATTCTTATGACCGGGAAAGGAGTGCCGATGCTTTCTGATTTTGGGATTGCCAAGATCCTGGAAAGCACTGGAGGCGCCACACTCACCGGTGCCGGCATGACCATTGGCACTCCCGAATATATGGCGCCGGAACAGTGGCTCGGCCAGGCTGGACCGCTATCGGACCTCTATTCACTGGGTGTTGTGCTTTACGAGCTGGTGACCGGCCGCAAACCTTACATGGCCGACACGCCAGTAGCCATCATGCTGAAACAAGTCAACGATCCACTGCCAAGCCCCAGGCTTTTCTTACCGGACCTGCCGGGAGAGCTGGAAGTTTTACTACTCAAGTCGCTGGCGAAAAAGCCCGAGGACCGTTACCACAACATGGCCGAATTTGAGGCCGGGCTCGAAAAGTTGCTGAGTGTCCAGACAATCCCGGCGCCGGTGCAGTTTAACATGCGGGAAAAAGATCGCACGCTCCAAGCTTTCAGTGGGAAAACGCCGGAAATGGAAAAGGCTACCCGGCTGGCGAGCGAAGAAATCCAGCCGCCGATCGGGGCAATTCCTTCTATTCCCGTGCCGCCCGAGGGACCGGCTCCTTTGAAACCCCAGCGCTGGCCCTGGATCGGCGTTGCAGGATTAATTATTTTGTGCGTGCTCGGGGCTGCTCTTTGGTTTGTTTTCCTGAAGCCAAGCCAGAATGGTCATGCAGCCCCCGCTATTCCGATTACCGGGGCCGCCACGTCCAGCCTGGCGGAGAGCCCAACCGCGATTAGCACCCAAATTCCAGCTGCAACCGTTATTCCGGCAATCGTTCCGACCCTGACCATTACTCCAACCATGACAATGGCTTTATCCCCAACCCCCTCTCAAATAACGGTCCTGTGGGACATTTCGCATGGCCCAAGGATGAGTTCGGACGGGTCGCCCTATACACCGGATGGATTATATAAACCATTGGCGCAATTCCTCATCAACCAGAAGTTTGTCGTCTCGAGCGGTGGGTTGGGTGGGATCAATTCGTATTCCATTTTGGTGTTATCGGCGCCTTCGGCCGATCAAATGGCATATGCCACCGATGAAGCCGATCAAATTGAAAAATTTGTACGCGTTGGCGGTCACGGTCTTTTGATCCTGAGTGATGTACCTGGGTTTGAAAATCACCTGGAGTTGGTCAGCCAGAGATTTTCAATTAATCTGGGCACAATTACATCCACTGGGCCGGTTCGCTATTCGAATAACCCCATTTTTTCAGGCGTACAATCCCTCCAATTCTTATTTGGAAATGGGGTTTTACAGGTCTCCGCTCCTGCAGTGGCAGCCGCCTGGGACCAGAATGGGAATACTGTCATTGCAACCTGCCAATGTGACGCAGGCCGCGTCATGGTGGTTGCAGATTCGAACCTGTGGGATAGTCGCGGCTTCAATCAGGCCGGCAACCAACAGTTTGCATCCAATGTTTTCCACTGGCTGGCCAAACTTTCGCCTTGAAGGAGCTGAAAACGTGATAATATCCCTTATGAATGTTTTTTCCTTGATCAGCCTTAACCGGCAAAAAGGAGAGAAAAATGTCAAAGGGAGATAAGCAAAAGAAAGTCGGGGAAAAGAGCGAAAAGAAAGCGCCGAAACTTAATCCATCGGTTTCATTCAAAGTATCCTCCCATGTGGAAACACCCCCGCCGCCAGACAAGCAACGAATGATAGATTCCGGGTCTAATTCGCAGGGTAAACCCATCATGGTTGATAATAAAATTTATGCGAAGGAATTGATCCGGCTGCAGGTCGAACTGGTCAAGTTGCAGGAATGGGTTCGTCTAAAGAACTTGAAGGTGGTGGTCATTTTCGAAGGCCGCGACGCAGCCGGCAAGGGCGGCGTGATCAAACGCATAACGGAAAGCCTGAACCCGCGCGTTTGCCGGGTGGTGGCCCTGCCCGCACCCACCGAACGGGAAAAGACCCAGTGGTACTTCCAGCGCTACGTAGCTTACCTGCCTTCCGGTGGCGAAATAGTTTTATTCGATCGCAGTTGGTACAACCGCGCTGGCGTCGAACGAGTGATGGGATTCTGTACAAATGCTGAATATGAAGAATTCCTGCGCTCGGTGCCCGAGTTTGAACGCATGCTGGTACGTTCTGGCATTATCCTGATCAAATACTGGTTCTCGGTCAGCAACAAGGTGCAGGAAATCCGTTTTCAAGCGCGCATTGCTAGCCCAACTAAGCGTTGGAAACTCAGCCCGATGGATTTGGAATCGCGTGCGCGCTGGGAGGAATATTCGAAAGCAAAAGATGAGATGTTCTCCCATACCGATATTAAACAGGCACCCTGGAATGTGGTTAATGCAGATAATAAGCTATGCGCAAGACTTAACTGCATAGCCCATTTGCTCAGCATGATTCCCTATGAAGATTTAACCCCCGAACCGATTATTTTACCTCCCAGGCAAAAAGAGCAGGGATATATCCGTCCACCCATCACAGATCAAACCTTTGTACCTGAGCTATATAAACCGCTGGGTGAAAGCGAAGTTGATGATTAGCCGTTTTCCCCTGTTCCCCTGATTGCCAGATTACCTGATTCCTATTCCCCTGCCTTCAGCACGCCTTCTCAACCAGTTTGATCTCATCCGGCAGATTGGGGATCAGGCACAGGAACTCGAAATTTTCCTCACCGATATTCTGGTACCAGTGCGGCACGCCCTGCGGGATGAAAACCACATCCCCGCTCCACACTTCGAATTCTTCCTGGCCGATCCCAATATTGGCATGCCCACGCAAAACGTACTGCTCGTGTTCTACCGTGTTAGTGTGCTCTGGCATCCCACCGCCCGGCTCCATGATGAAACGCCGCATGGCAAAATGCGGTCCTTCCGTGGCTGAGATCAGCCACTGCATCCTGGTCAACTCACCGGCTTTGACAACTTCCGCCGGCACATCATTTCCATGTTTGACACTCATCCATTTCTCCTTTCGTCAGTCACAACTCTCTGGTCCGATAATATCCATTTAATGTAAGGGCAAAGTTTTCTTTCACTACAAAGGACACCAAGGGGCACCAAGGAATAAATAAAATTTTTTCTTTCGGGATACTTCCTGCCCTTTGTGGGGAAAGCACTTTCCTTAATCACTATTCTCCACTCTCTTCTTGCATCTTTCTTACTGACCCCGAATCCACCTGCCATACCTCCGCCTTATCCACAAACCCGGGCGAGAAGGAATGCAGGTCGGTGGTGGTCAGCATGGCTTGCTCGACCGAATCGAGCGCGGCCAGCAGGTCCTGACGGCGTTGTTTATCCAGTTCCACCATCACCTCATCCAGCAGCAGCACCGGCCATTGACCGGTGCGGGCCTTCATCCATTCGATCTCGGCCAGCTTGAGTGCCAGCAACGCCGTGCGCACCTGGCCGCGTGAACCATAATCCGACAGGTCGATCCCATTGGCCAGGAAGCGCAGTTCATCGCGGTGCGGGCCCAGCGAGGTCACGCCCCGGCGAATCTCCTCCGGGCGACTGTGCTGTAAAGCTTCCAAAAATCCCTGGCGGATATTCTCTTCGCCTAGCCCATTGCGTTGTACCGGTGTGGTCAATTTCAGGGCGATCTGCCCGTTTGCAGGCGCCAGCGGATCGTAGGCAGGCTGGTAATGCAGCCGCAGCACTTCCGTTGCATGCGTCAGCTCGCGGTGCAGGCGGGCGGCCAGTTTCTCGATCTCCTGGACAGCTTCGATGCGTCGCAAAATGATCGCCGCGCCCGTACGCGTGATCGTCTCATCCCAAAAATCCAGTTGGGTCGGGTCCCCGCCGCGTTCCGCCAGCAGTTTAAGCAGGGCGTTCCGCTGGGTCAGCGCTTCGCCATATTCGCTTAACTGGCGCGCATATCCGGGCACACTCTGCGCAAGTGCCAGGTTAAGATACCGGCGGCGCGCTTCCGGCGCGCCTTCGATGATCTGGGTCATCTGCGCTACAAAGATCACTGCGTTGAAATGCCCGATCACTTCAGCAAGCGGGCGCTTGACTCCATCCAGTAGGATCTCCTTGCGCAGGCGCTGCCCGGTGGTGGGTCCCACTGCTTCGAGCACCAGCCGCACTTCCAGCCGGTGTTTGGAAGGCCCGCGCACGTACTCGGCCACCAACCTGCCGACTGCCAGTGGCTTGCGCGCCTCGATGAAATTTACCAGTTGCCGGTCGGTATGGGTTTGGAAGGAGGTGAAGGCCGCCAGGAAATAGATGGCTTCCAGCACGCTGGTCTTGCCCTGGGCATTATCCCCGGTCAGCAAAACAACCCGCCGGGGGATGTCCATATCCAGGCGGGCAAAACTGCGGAAGTTGGTCAGCGAGAGGTGCGTTAAATACATTGTAAATCAAACATCCAGTTGTGGCTCCTCCGCCTTGGGCTTCCACACTTTGGTAGCCAGATCCGTGAAGACCACACCGTTCAGGTGGTCGATCTCGTGCTGGAAGATACGCGCCATCCAGCCTTTGGCCTTCACCTTCATTGGTTGGCCCCTGCGGGTTTGCCCCTTAACCGTCACTTCCAGGTTACGCTCCACCTCGCCCTGCCAGCCCGGCACGGACAGGCAGCCTTCGATGCCCATTTCCTTCTCTTCCGAGCATTTTTTGATCTCCGGGTTGACCATCACGTACAGCTTTTTGGGGGCATCCTCGTCCTCTTCATCCTCGGTAAATTCCACCACGATGACCCTTTCGGAAATGCCCACCTGCGGGGCTGCCAGCCCAACGCCCGGGGCTTCGCGCATGGTGTCGATCATATCGTCAACCAGGGTCTGTAGATCTTCATTAAATAGGGTGACCGGCCTGGCTTTGCGTCGCAGCACCGGGTCCGGGAGGGTAACAATAGGTCTGATAGTCATGCTTCTTCTTTCATCGAGGTAAAAGTATTCGCGCCTTCAAACGCTGATCTTTATTGGGAGTTGCCTGTATCGTACCGCTAAAAGCAAAACGCTGATTGCTGCTTTCTAACCGCTAATAGTTTTCTTCAGTATCTTCTTCCTGTTCGTCCATTTCATGCTGACCTTCAGCTTCGATAGCAGTATCGGAATATCTTCCTTCGGCTGCGGCATGGAGCATTTCTTCGTTGACGCTGTGATACGTGGCAAACCAATCCGCCAGGCGTTCGCGCTCGGCCTTTGCCTGGACCTCAGCCTTGGCATTGATCCTCGCCAGACGCCGGTTATCGATATCCTGCTGGACCGTTGCCGGGTCGGTAACATCCGAGAAGCGCAATTCGGTTGCGCCGCCAACGTTAATGTAAACCGTTCCGTAGTTCAGCAAGTATTCCAGGAAGCCTTCCCGCTGGGACTCCGTGCTGAGGATGTTTTCCAGCGGAGCGGCCCGGCGTTCCTCAGTACCGAATGGCTTGCGGTCGATATCGAGGATTTGATCGGGTGTCACCTGGAAAATATCATTACTCCAATCGATGTATTGATAGATCCACCACAAGATAAAGCTAAAAAATAGCACTGCCCAGACCGCAAATAATAATTCCGAGGCCAGTCCAGGAGCCACGCTAATGATGGGTTTCGGGCTATGCACCAGATCTATCAACAGCAGCAAAACCAATATCACCAGCCCGAGAGTCGGCTGCCAGGTCTGCTGGAATAATACAAAGATATGTTTACGATACGTGATCGTTCCGGCCCGCTCGATTTCGGACTTTAAACAGGCTGGAACCAAGCTTTTCCGCTAAGGATGGCTTCGTCTTGACTACCACCGGCGCCGGACCGGGTTGGGGCTTGGTATCCGCAGGGATCAGACCCATCCGTTTGCGCAACTCAAAGCGCATCGCCTCGGCTTCCGCCCGGCGTGAAGACTCACGCACACGATGCCAGTGTTCCTCCACCACAGCCGCCGCCTGTTTGGGATTGGAAACATGCCGGAAGATGATCTTGCCGACATACGTGCGGATGATCACATTACCGAAGCCCATCTGGCGGCCCAACAAATCTGTTTCGATACCCACCGAAAGGATCGTGCTGAGCGGAGCTTCCTGGGTGCTGTCGTACAGACCGATCACTTTTTCAAGGTAGACCACGCGCTGGTTTGTGACCACATAATAATCATTGCCCCAGTCTACGGTCCTCCATATGATCCAGAGCACGTCTGCCAGAAAGGTTCCTCCTGCCACCCATAAGAGTGGTTTAAGGATCGGGAGGAACATGTAAACAACTAACAAAGCGACCGGCAAGAGCAGCGCCAATACCGGCAGCACCAGCGCCTCCACTAACCGGTAGGGGTGTTTCTGGGCCAGGAAATAGATCACTTCGTCATTACGCAGCCAGTTAAAATGCAATCGGTTGGCCAGCCTGTGGCTGGCAACAGTGACGGAAAAGTTGGAACGCAGTCCGGGAATCTGTTTGACGAGAGTTTTGAACTGTTCCCCCGACAGGATCAAAACCACGGTAGGTTCCAGTGTCGTGACGGTTGCCATGCGTTTCCGGCGTTTCAACAAGGCCACCTCGCCGAAATAATCGTGTCGCACCAGGGTGCCTAACGGCGCTTGTCCATCTTTTCGGGTTACCCGCACGCTCCCGGAATAGATCAGGTAAAGACTGCTGCCTTCCGTCCCCTCTGTGATCACCTCCACATCGGCAGCCAGGTGTAATTCCTTCAATCCTGCCGCCACGAGGGCGATCTGCTCAACCGTCAGGTAGTGGAACAGATGGATATTGGTAAGGAATAACTCCATGTCAGACGCATCAATGGTCATACTTAATTCTAGCACGAAACGGACATTCTGATAGTTCCGCATGGTAGAATCAAGCCCATGAAAAAATGGCAATTTTGGCTCGGGGTGTTGATCAGCGCTGCTTTCCTGTGGTGGGCGCTCAGCAAATTGAATTTTGGTGATTTCTGGCAGGCCATCCGAACCGCCGATTACTGGTGGATCCTGCCGGGTATCGCCATTTACTTCGTGGCAGTCTGGGCGCGCGCCTGGCGCTGGCATTACTTGCTCAAGCCGATCAAGTCGATCAAGACGCGCACCATGTTCCCGATCACCTGTATCGGTTATATGGGCAATAATATCTATCCGGCGCGCGCCGGGGAAGTGCTGCGGGCAGTGGTGCTCAAGCGCCGCGAAGGTGTCCCGATCTCCGCTTCATTGGCCACCATCATCGTCGAAAAATTTTTCGATGCGGTAGTCATGCTGGGCTTCGTTTTCGTCAACCTGCCGGAACTGGCAAAACTGAAAGGCAGTTCCGGTTTCATCGGAAACATTCAGCAGGTCGCCATCTTCGGCACCATCCTGGCTTTCGTCATTTTGGTGGTCTTCCTTCTGGCAGCCATGTTCCCGCTGGTGACCGCCCGCTTCGGGCAGTGGTTCATCGACCGCCTGGTGCCCCGGCGCTTACGCGTGCAGACATCCGGCATCATGAATAAATTTCTGGAAGGGCTGGCCTCCCTGCGCTCGCCCGCCAATGTATTGATGGTATTCCTCACTTCCGTGGTCATCTGGCTGCTCGAGACCGGCAAGTACTGGTTCGTTATGCATGCCTTCCATTTTCAGGTTAGCTTTTTTGCCCTCATGCTGATGAACGGTATTGTCAACCTGATCACCATCATCCCGGCCGCGCCTGGTTACATCGGCACCTTCGACGCCTCCGGCATTGCCGTACTGGTTGCGTACGGGGTGGATAATGCCATTGCCGCCGGCTATACCATCGTCTTGCACGTGGCGCTCTGGCTGCCCATCACCCTGGTGGGCGCATGGTACATGACCCGTGAAGGTCTCCATTGGAGCAACTCATTGCGGAGGGAAGAAGATGCAGAATCAACCGTCTGATCAGCCTGTCCCAATTCCATGGGGGAAAGACAGCCTCTCCATCTCGCTCCCAAATTCATGGGAACTGCTCGGGATCATGCAACCTGCGCCATCCCGCGCCAGCCAGCCCGTCCAGGAGCAGATCGAAGCCAGCCTGGCGCAGCCCATCGGCCTGCCACGTCTGCGTGAGCTGGCCAAACCTGGCCTGAAGATCGCCCTGGTGATCGACGATGACAGCCGCCCGACCCCGGTGCATCAACTTCTCCCGGCGGTCCTTTCAGAGCTGCAGCAAAGCGGTGCAACGCTCGACCAGGTTACCCTCGTTCCCGCCACCGGAGTACATTTTCCGATGAGCGCGGATGCTATTGCCGGGCGGATTGGCAATATACCCGGCCTCCGGGTGGTAGCCCACGATTGCGACTCGGCCGAGAAACTAACCAACCTGGGCACCACCAGCCGCGGCACACCGGTCTTCATCAGCAAAACGGTGGCCGAATCCGACCTGATCATTTCGATCGGCTGCATCGAGCCGCACATTATTGCCAGCTTCGGCGGCGGCTATAAAAACCTGGTGCCCGGCGTGGCCGGTCGCACCACCATCGCTCACAACCATTCGCTAAACTGCACCCCTGGTACCTTCAACAGTGTCGGCCAGCCAATCCAGGCCAACCCAATGCAACTCGACCTGGAAGAGGCTGCCGGAATGCTCAAAGCGCCGGTCTTCCTGGTCAACGCGGTCTTGAACTGCGAGTTGGAAGTGCTGCGGGTGGCCTGCGGGCACCCTGTGCAGGCCCACCGCGCCGGGGTGCAGACCAGCAGCCAGGTCTACGGCGCCGCCATCCCCAGCCTGGCAGACGTGATCATCAGCAATTCCCAGCCGATGGACGAGGATCTGCGCCAGGGCGTCAAGGCCATCGCCAACACGGTGCGGGCCATGCGGCCGGGCGGCGTGATGCTGACCTGCATCCGGGCGGAACAAGGTGTGGGTGTTTTCGGCCTGGCCAATCGCAAACTGCCCTTAGGGCGCAAAACCCTCAAGCTGTTGGCTCCGTTGATTCTGTTACTGGTACCGCATCTTAAGCTGAAGGGCATGGGCGAAGAAGATCGCTTCTTCCTATATTTTGCCCTTCAGGCCATGCGACGCGGCGACCTGCTGGTCTATGCCCCCACCATTCCACTGGAAACACAGGCCAACTTGCCTTTCGTCAAATTCGTGGATAGCCCGGAAGCCGGAATGGCGATTGCCCGGGCGAAATTTCCTCACAAAGCCACGGTGCTGGTCTTCCCTAACGGCGGCAGCACCTATCCCATCTTACCCCACTAGAATTTAATCCGCTAATCCACGCCAATCTCCGCTGATGATTTAAGAGATTAGCGTTCATTCGCACAGATAAGCGGATAATAATTTCCATCCTAACTGTTGATATCAATAAATTGGCAGCTTCGGATCCACTTCCCTCGCCCAGGCATTGATGCCACCATGCAAATTCTTGACCTTCTTGAACCCGGCGCTGACCAGCAGTTCCAGGGCGCGCGTGGAACGTACCCCCGTCTTGCAGAATAGAACCAGTTCCTGGGCGCTGTCCAGTTCCGAAAGGCGCGCAGCCAGTTGGCCCAGCGGGAAGTTCTCTTCTTCCGGCAAGGAAGATATCGCCAGCTCGTGCGGTTCACGCACGTCGATCAGGCGTAGTTTTTCACCCATCTTCAGCCGCATCGCCAAATCGCTGGCAGAGATGTCCCAATTCTTCCCGGCCGAGCCTTCGTCGTGGTCGAACCCGGGCACGCCACAAAATTCTTCGTAATCGATCAGCTCGGTCACTTCCGGGTGGGGGCCGCACACCTTGCAGTCCGGGTTCTTCTTCAGCTTGATGGTCTCGAACGACATATCCAGCGCGTTATAGAGCAGCAGCCGCCCGACCAGGCTGGAACCGATCCCCAGCAGCAGCTTGATCGCTTCTGTGGCCTGGATCGTGCCGATCGTTCCGGGCAGCACGCCCAGCACGCCGCCTTCGGCGCAGGAAGGCACCAGTCCCGGAGGGGGCGGCTCGGGGAACAGGCAGCGGTAACACGGCCCCTCTTTGGCATAAAAGACGCTGGCCTGCCCGTCAAAGCGGTAGATCGAGCCAAACACATCCGGCTTTCCGGTCAGTACGGCCAGGTCGTTGACCAGGTAGCGGGTGGGAAAATTATCAGTCCCGTCAACCAGCAGATCGTAATCATGCGCGATGCGCATGGCATTTTCGGAAGTGAATGGCTCGTTATAAATATCCACCTGGATTTCGGGATTCAGGTCATGCAGGCGCGCCCGGGCCAACTCGACCTTGAGCGTGCCGACCGTCCCGGTACCGTGAATGATCTGGCGCTGCAGGTTGGAGCTGTCGACCACGTCGAAGTCCACCAGGCCAATTCGCCCAATGCCGGCAGCCGCCAGGTAGAGCGCCACTGGCGAACCCAGCCCACCCGTGCCAATCACCAGGACGGAGCTGGAGAGCAGCTTCTTCTGGCCTTCCAGCCCCACTTCAGGGATCAGCAGATGGCGCGAATAACGCAGGATTTCATCACGTGATAGATCTGGTAACATTGTTACTCCAATCCGCCCGCAATGGAAGGGATCAACAGCAGCCGGTCATCATCTTTCAGGGGCGTTGCCAGTCCTTGCAGGTCGCGCACGTTATTTTCCCCCAGGAACAGGTTGACGAAAGGTCGCAGCTGCCCGTCGTTATTGGTGAGGTGCGGGCGCATGGCAGGATATTGGGTTAACATGGCTTCCACCGCATCTGCCACGGTCGATCCCTGGACGGATATTTCACTCTGTCCATTGACATAGGAGCGCAGCGGGGTGGGAATTCGGATTACCGGCATACTCATATTGTATTCCCTTTCTTAATAATGTTATCTTTCTTGCTTCAATCAAAGAGCCATCATGACTAAAAAGACAAGAGAGGTTCGCATTTTAGGTATGTGCGGCTTCGCCGCACATACCTAAAATGCGGTTCTTCTTTTATTTTAAGTAGAGAAACTAACAGCCTTCCCTTGCCACCACCGCCTCGCAGGTGGAGGCCGGGGTGATCTCGACCGAACCGGCCATGGCAAAGGGCTGCATGAACTTCTCAACACTGTCCTTATCCTTGGCTTCCATGATCAGGTTGAGGGTATGCTTGCCGTCCAGGACGGCCTCGCCTTGCAGGTCAATCCCGAACTTGCGCGCATTCATCCGGCTAAGGTGGGTAAGCAACATCTGGCCCATTTCCGGGTTCTTGGCCGGGCAGGTTTCAGGGGTATGTTTGTGACTGACAAAATAAAGCGCCATTTTATTTTCCTTTCTAACTTTAATGAGTGGATATTCCAATCCGGACCGGTTCTTCAACGAACGCAGAACGGTCCTCCAACAGCCGCCAGGACCGGGAGGTGTCTGCCTGCCCAGCCATGACGCTGGTGATGAGATACGAAAAAAATGGTTGGGCCCATTCCCGGTCGTAATCCGAAGGGCTGTTGGGATGGTCGGGATGGGAATGGAACACGCCCAACATGATCAGTTTCAACCGTTCCGCTTCATCTTCTCCGGCCAGATAATCCTGCGGGGTAATGATATAGCGGTTATGCCGGGCTTCGCTTTCGCGGGCGTTTGGCAAAGCCAGCAGGCTGAGCACCTGCCGCACCTCGCCATCCACCCCCAGCAGGAAACCGGCCCCTTCCTCCGGGTAGGCTTTTTCTCCATTGGTCTGGATTTGTTCGAGGGTCTCCGGGGCGATTTCCAGCATATCAGCTTTCCCAAATTTTCTTATCTGACAGGTATTTATAACCGGCATCCGGGAAGAGCGTGACCACCACGCCTGCTTCCAGCCCGGCAGCCAACTGGAGCGCCGCGCAGGCTGCCGCTCCGGAAGAGATTCCCACGAACAACCCTTCCTCGCGCCCCAGCCGCCGCACCATTTCGTAGGCCGCCTCGGTCTCAATCTCGAGGATGACATCGGGAAAATTTTGGTCGTAGATACCCGGGCGAATGGCGGTGGGCATGTGTTTGAGACCTTCAATGCCGTGCATGGGTTGGTCGGGTTGGACGGCAATCAGCCGGATGGCCGGGTTGTATTCGCGCAGGGCCCGCCCCACCCCGGTGAGAGTCCCGGAGGTTCCCAGCCCCGCCACGAAATGGGTCACGGCTCCGCCGGTCTGCTTGATGATTTCGGGGCCGGTCGTCCAGAAATGGGCTTCCCAGTTGGCCGGGTTATCGTATTGGTTGGCGTAAAAATAACGTGCCGGGTTTTCAGCCGCCATCTTCCGGGCCAGTTGCAGCGCCCCATCCGAACCTTCCAGCGGGTCGGATAAGATGATCTCCGCTCCCAGTGCCCGCAGGATGGCCAGCCGCTCCGGGCTGGCATTCGAGGGCACTACCAGGGTGACCGGGATGCCCAGGGGAGCGCAGAAGGTTGCATAGGCAATGCCCATATTCCCGGAAGTGGAATCCAGCAGGCGTTTTCCGTGCCCCAGGTCGCCATTATCGATCGCACAGCGGATAATGTTCAAAGCCGGCCGGTCTTTAACCGAGCCGCCCGGGTTGAACCATTCCGCCTTTACCAATAGCTGAACCCTGCGCGGTAGAGCGGCTCCGATATGCGCCAGGGGTAGCAACGGTGTATTTCCAACCAGCGTCTCCAGCCCGGCCACTGCCGGCATTTCCAGGTGAATTTGATGTGTTATTGTAGCCATAGCATTTTTCCGGTGATCAAGGTTTTCCAACAACCAACAGGCAAACAAAAAGGACGGCTTTCGCCACCGTAAGGACATATATTTTGTCTCCTGCGGGGTCGCTACCGTCCTTTTAATCTGCCAGAGGAAGTTCCCTGAAAGGCCGGTACCTACTGACCCCGCCTTATACACATGCAATCAATCATCTGAAATCTCCTTAATTATTATGATAAACAAGATAAATATTATATAATATATTCCAATTCTGTCAAGGGAGGTTATATTGTAAAATCCTCCCCCGACCAATTGTCTTCCTTGGGCGGATGAACGTGCGGAGCCGTGAGGGCATGCCCGTCCAAGCGCGTTTCCAGCGCGTCTACCCGTTCCAGCAATTGCTTCAGCGACAGGCCCAGTACATCCGGCAAGGTTGTATGGTTCAGATCCAGTACATCGCCCAGGTGGTGCGGTTGGGAACGCTGGACGATCTGCCCAGGCACACCCACCACCACCGAGTTGGCGGGGACGGATTTAACCACCACTGCGTTGGCGCCAATACGGCTGTCCTCGCCGATGGTGATGGCGCCCAGCACCTTGGCGCCCGTGCCTATCACCACCCGGTCTCCGATAGTTGGATGGCGCTTGCCTTTCTCGAGACTGGTCCCGCCCAGGGTCACGCCGTGGTATAAAGTCACATCCGCGCCGACCTCAGCCGTCTCCCCGATCACAACACCCATGCCATGATCAATAAAAAAACCGGGACCAATCGTTGCGCCGGGATGGATTTCCACGCCAGTCAAATTGCGCGCCACCTGCGAGAGCCAGCGCCCAAGAAATTTGAAGTTGTGCATCCACAGCCAGTGGGTAATGCGGTGCGCCCAGATGGCATGCAGCCCCGAATAGACCAGGAAGACTTCCAGCCGGGAGCGCGCCGCCGGGTCACGTTCGACCACGGAATCCAGGTCCTTACGGATGGAACCAAAAAAACCGACCCGTTTGGGGGTAGGTTCCATCAGGGGGACAGAGCTAATTTGATTGGTTTCCATAAAATCTCCATGTGCAAAAAGAGAAGAGAGAACAGAGATTAGTGAGCAGTGAATCACGTACACGTAGTAACGACTTTAGTCGTTCACAATATGAGCGACTAAAGTCGCCACTACGATTATTCTCTAATCTGCCAGGTTAGCAAACAACGCCGTCGACAGGTACCGCTCGCCAAAATCCGGGATGATGACCACGATCAGTTTCCCGGCGTTTTCCTTGCGGTTGGCCACCTGCAGAGCTGCCCAGGCAGCCGCGCCGGAGGAGATGCCAACCAGCAAACCTTCCTCTTTGGCCATGCGGCGGGCGGTCTCCAACGCATCCTCATCTTTGACACGGATAATTTCATCATATATCTTCGTGTTCAACACCGCCGGTACGAAGCCCGCGCCGATGCCCTGCAGCTTGTGCGGACCCTTGACCCCGCCGGAAAGGACCGGGGAGGCATCCGGTTCGACCGCCACAACCTTGATCGAGGGCTTGCGGCTCTTGAGCACTTCGCCCACGCCGGTGATGGTGCCGCCGGTGCCGATGCCCGCCACCAGGAAGTCCACCTTGCCATCCGTGTCCCGCCAGATCTCTTCGGCAGTGGTTTTGCGGTGGATCTCGGGGTTGGCCGGGTTGTTGAATTGCTGCGGCATAAAGTACTTGGGATCGGAAGCCGCCAGCTCTTCGGCCTTCTTGATGGCGCCCCCCATGCCGTCCGGGCCGGGGGTCAGGATCAGTTCCGCCCCGTAGGCGCGCAGTAACATGCGGCGTTCCTTGCTGAAGGTCTCTGGCATGGTCAGGATGCAGTGGTAGCCTTTGGCGGCTGCCACCATCGCCAGGGCAATGCCGGTATTGCCGCTGGTCGGTTCTACGATGATCTTGCCTTTGGTCAGCGCACCTGATTTTTCGGCGGCCGCGATCATGGCCGCACCAATGCGGTCTTTCACACTGTGGGCGGGGTTGAATGATTCCAGCTTGGCCACCACTTCGGCGTGGGCGCCCAGGGGGAGCCGGTTCAGCCGGATAAGCGGGGTATTGCCGATCAGGTCGGTCACATCTTTTGCGATTTTCATAATATTCCTCAATGATTAAAATAATACAGCCAACGGGTAAATAAAAAGAACGGCGCGGCGCGCCATGCGAAAAGCTTCACTCGCATGCGGGGGTTCGCCCACCGTTCTTCTTCCGTTGGCTGGATTGGTTTTACGAAGAGGCGGTGGTTACGATCCCCGCCTCAGACACATGCAATGGTACATATAATTATCTCCAGAATTTTTATGACTTAACTGATAGAAATTATAAGGGTTTTTCGGTATTTGTCAAGGAAAATCCTAACTGCCTCGGATGCATCGCAATAATTCTCCAACTCGCCTTCATCCACGAAGCCCTCAGCCAGGTAATCAAGGGGAAGAACCTGAACCACCAAATGATTTTTCTTCGTTGGGTTCCTTTCATTATGGAAAAATCTTTAATTCCTATCCAAAATTTCAGGAGAAGGCCGCAATTTTATAGTGTGCGGCTTCGGCCCTTCAGGCATTCTAGGCTACCACACTCTCAAAAAGTGGTTCTTCTGGATTTTGCGGATATATAGGTATCCATTGTGCGCACCTAAAGCGAGAGCGGCCTGGCGGCCGCTCTCATGAAAAGTCTACTCTTCCTTCTTGGCTTCGATTTCTTTCTGGTGGGCGGAGATGATCTCCTGCGCCAGATGGTTCGGGATGATCTCGTAGCGATTGAATTCCATGGTGAAGACACCTCGGCCGCCAGTGATGGAGCGCAGCTGGGTGGTGTAGCGAAGCATTTCGGCCAGCGGAACCTGAGCAACGACAACCGTACGCCCACGCTCGGACTCAGTGCCCTGGACGCGGCCACGCCGACTGTTCAGATCGCCCATCACGTCGCCCATGTTGGCGTCCGGCACGACAATGCGAACATCCATAATTGGCTCGAACAGCACCGGGCCGGCATCCTTGACCGCCAGCTTAAAGGCCTCACGCCCGGCGATTTCGAAGGCGACCGGCTTGGAATCGACCGGGTGTTCCTTGCCATCATAAACGATGACACGCACATTGCTGAGCGGGAAGCCCGCCACTACACCGGTCTGCAGGGTGGCATGAATGCCTTTTTCAATGGCCGGCAGGTAGGACTTCGAAAGGTTCATACCCACCAGCTCATCGGTAAACTCAAAATCGCTTTCCGGGCAGGGCTCAATCCTCAGCCAGACTTCGCCGAACTGGCCCGAGCCACCGGACTGCTTCTTATGGCGGTACATGGCATCGGCTTTCTTGGTGATGCCTTCACGATAAGGCACCTTGGGCTCGGCGGTGGTAAGGCCCACCTGGAGCTTGCCTTCGGCACGCCGGATGGCCACGTCGATATGCTGGTCGCCCATGCCTTGCAGGATGGTCTGGCCGGTGGCCGGTTCCTGATTCCAGGAAAGGGTCATATCCTCTTCACACAGGCGGGTGAGGGTAGGTGAGATCTTGGCAGCATCCGCCTGGGTCTTGGGGTGGATAGCCACGCGGAACAGCGCATGCGGGTAGACCGGCATCGGCAGGGTCAGCGGGTGGCCCTTATCGCAGAGAGTGTCGCCTGTAGTGGTGGCAGTCAGCTTGGCGACAATGCCGATATCCCCGCTGTGGACCACCTTGAAGGGCATGGTCTCCTTGCCGCGCATAATGGACAGGCCGGCCATGCGCTCTTCGGCGCTCTTATTCTGGTTCCAGATACGCGTATCGCCGTGCAAGGTGCCGGAATAGATGCGGAAGTAGGTCAGTTTGCCAACGAACGGATCGGCTGTGGTTTTCCAGACATACAGAGCCAACGGGCCGGAATCCGCCGCAACCAGTTGCTCTTCACCATCCTTGCCCTTGGCTACGGTGGGCGGAACATCCTTGGGAGATGGCATCAGGTTAATGATGGCATCCAGCAGTGGCAAGACTCCTTCTTCACGACCGCCGGCGGCTGCAAAGACCAGGATATAAGCCTGGGAGCGCAGGATGGCCTTCAGGCCGCGCAGCAATTCCTCGTTGGTCAGTTCGCCGCTATCCAGGTACTTTTCCAGCAGAGCATCTTCGCCTTCGGCAGCCGCTTCAACCAGCTTCATGCGGGCTTCATCGGCAGCTGCTTTCATGTCGGCAGGAATCTCCTGGGCGGTCTTGCCTTCGTTGGCATAGGCCTTCATGGAAATCAGATCGATCACGCCTTTGAAGGCGGCTTTCTCGCCCCAGGGCAACTGCGCCGGCACCAGGCGGGTGGGGGAGAATTCCTGGACGGATTGGACGGCTTTATTGAAGTCGGCGTTATCGCGATCGAGCTTATTGACCACCAGGAAACGCGGCAGCTTGAACGTGTCGCAGTAGCCCCAGACGATCTCGGTGCCGACTTCCAGCCCGGCGACCGAATCAACCAGGATAAGGGCACCATCGGCCACGCGCAAGGCCGAGACTACTTCGCCGACGAAATCGGTGTAGCCGGGGGTATCGAGCACGTTTATCTTATGGTCTTTGTATTCAACGGGGATGACTGCAGTGGAAAGGGAAAGCTTGCGGCGGATCTCTTCGTCTTCAAAATCTGAAACAGTGCTGCCATCTTCAATCTTCCCCAGACGGGAGGTGGCGCCCGTGGTGTGAAGGAAGGCCTCTGCCAGCATGGTCTTCCCGCCCGAACCATGCGAGACGAGAGCGATGTTTCGGATGAACTCGGTAGAATATTCTTTCATGTGCAAACCTCATGAGATGGGATGCTTCCAGCGGGCTGATTATACCTTAATTCGGAGGGGGAGAAAAAAAGAGAGTATGAGAGGAGGGAGAGCGTTCGGTAACTCAAAATAGTACTTTAACAATTGCATAGGAATTGACTACTCCGCAGAGGAGGGTAGAATTCGTTTGCCACAACAAACTTGCTCTCGCAAAACGGAGTAGTCACGATGGAGTCTATCACTGAAAGTCTGGGCGGCGCAATCTTGCGATCGGTACCCTGATTGGATCTGTCGCCGATCGGCGGCAAACCGCACGGCAAGCTGAAGTTGAGTCCGGAGCAATTGTTGAGCGTTATCCATGCACAGGCTCTGGCGCTCTGGGCCTTGACGGTCAGTTTGCGGTTTACCCGACCACGCTTGAAACGGGGACCGGGTGGGCCTAATCCGATCTATGCCGACAGCAGCATTTTGCTGATGGCTGTGGTACAGACGGTCTGGCGAAAATCGTATGAGCAGATCATTGATCACGTCAAAAGTAATCCTTCTCTGCCACAGGCACTTGGCTTTTCAGGGCGGTCGATTTCTCAGGGTCAGTACTGGGAACGGCGCATGGCTTTAGGGGTTTTGCCCTTCTTTTTCTTCTTTTTAGGGCTGGTGGCCCAACTGATCCGCCAGGGAGTAGTCACTGGACAGGAGTTGATCGTGGATGCAAGCCTGTTACCAGCCTGGTATAAGGCTGATCCGGACGCGACCTGGCAGAAATATGCCAAAAAAGCTGCCGTTTTCGGCTACAAAGTGCATACCGTCCTGTGCCGTCAGGCTGACTTGCCAGTTTTCATCCTGGTCACCCCAGCCAGCGTGGATGACTCGCAGGTCGGCTGGTTCGTGATCTTGATGGCGGCTGTCATCTATGGCTTTCGAGTCCTGGTGGTCTATGCCAATTCGGCTTATTTCGACTGGCGCATGTTCAAAGTGGTCCACGACTTCTTGCATGCTCATCCGGCCATCAACTATAACTTGCGCCGGGCAGGCAAACGCAAATTGGTATCCTTATCCTTCCTCGAACAATGGAAGAGACTGGTCACACCTGCACTTGCAACGCAGGTGCAAGTGTCTACCCTCGCACCGATATCGAGCGCCATTTCGCCTGGATCAAACGGTACTTCGGTTTGAAGTATTATCAGTGCTTCACATTGCTGCGGGTCACCCAATTCGTATTGCTCACCTACTGCGCTGCTCTGGCGGTCGCTCTCGCAGCCGAACGCTACCAGCGCCCAGAATTCCATCGCAGCCCCCTCTGTCCTGGCTTCCCTATGAAATTGTTAAGTTACCGAACGCTCTCAGGAGGTAATAAGGTAAACATGGATTAGGTGATTAGGGAAAAGTCAGAAAGTACAACCCTCTCCGCCCTGCTAGGCACCTCCCCAAATCCATAATGAAGAACTTTATTATCAACCAATCGCCTGGTTGTGGATTTGGGGGAGGCAGGGAAGGAGTTGATATTCCGCTGCCTATAGGCGCACTTTCGCCCCAACTCATCCATGTAAATCTGATCACATACTCCCTGATTACCTTCCCTTACGTTTTACCCATTACGGTTTATTTCCTCCACCTTCCCCAACCCATCATACGCGGCGTACTTGTACGAATCCGACAGCGTCGGATAGTTATAGACCGCCTCAATGAACGCATCGATCGTGCCTGCCTCAGCCATCACATGCGCGCCGATATGGATCAACTCGGAGGCCATCTCCCCAATGATGTGCACGCCCATCAGCTTTTTATCAGCCGGCGCAAAGACCAGCTTGAGCAGGCCATGCGTATCGCCGATGATCTGGCCGCGCGCGTTACTGGCGTACTGGGCCCGCCCCACCAGGTACGGGAGCTGCTTCTGCTGGCACTCGTCTTCGGTCAGGCCGATCATCGAGATCTCCGGGATGGTGTATACCGCCAGCGGGATGAACTTGGACATATTTTCCTTGTAATGCAGGTCAAAGGCATGCACCATTGCCACGCGTGCCTGGTCCATGGACGTGGAGGCCAGCGCCGGGAAACCGATCACATCCCCGGCGGCATAGATATTGGGGACGGAGGTCTGGTATTTTTCATTCACCAGGATCAGGCCGCGCGGGCCAAGCTTGACCCCCAACGCTTCCAGCCCCAGCCCTTCCACGTTGCTCTGCCGCCCGGCTGCAAAGAGCGCCGTTTCGACCGTCAGGATTTCCCCCGAACTGAGCGTGATGCGCACGTCATCGGAAATGATCTCCGTTTTGGCGACCCGGTCATTGAACAGGAAACGCAGCCCCAGCTGTTCCAGGTGCTCACGCAGGTGATCCGAAATTTCCGCATCCAGGAAGGGCAGCAGCCGGGCTTTCGAATCCACCAGCGTCACTTCCACCCCCAGAGCCGTGAAGATGCCGGCATATTCCGAGCCGATCACGCCGCCGCCGATGATGGCCATGCTCCTGGGGATGCGGTCCATCTTAAGGATCGAATCTGAATCATAGATGTGTGTGTGGTCGAAAGGCACATCCGGTGGATGGTATGGCGAGGAACCCGAGGCGATCAGGATGATGTTAGTTGTGAGGTCAACCTCGATTCCATCGTTGCCCGCGACATGCAGCGTGTGAGCGTCTTTGAGCGAGGCATTCCCCCAGATGCAGCTAATGTGGTGGCGTTCCAGGTTGGCAGTGATGATCTGCCATTCGGCTTCGACCACTGCCTGTTCGCGGTACATGAAGCTGCGGATATTCAGGTTTTCCTTGAGGGAGTAATCGATGCCGTACAGCCCACGCTGGCGCAGCCCCGAAAAATACAGGGCGGTCTCGCGCAGCGTTTTGGATGGCACGGTGCCGGTATTGATACCCGCACCACCCACGTGCGGGGCGCGTTCCGTCATGGCCACTTTCTTGCCGAAGAAGGCCGCCTGCGCTGCTCCCTTTTCCCCGGCAGGGCCGGAACCGATCACGATCAGGTCATACTCGTAATTGTCTACCATTAATTATCCTTCAAACTACTTTGGAACCATTTCAAAATTCAGGAGGATACCAAAGTATCGAATGAGCCAGAAGTGTAGCATCCCGGGCGGGCAAACTCAATAGGTAAATGGTCGCATAGGGAATCGAAGGGAACAGGAGACACGCAGAACCAAATAGAAGTGGGATTTGTCCCACTTCTATTTGGTCTTGTTCGTAACCATAGCACCACGCTAAACCGTGGTGCCTTCGCGCCCTATCCCCCTTCGGGGCACTTTACCCCTTCGGGGCACTTTACCCCTTCGGGGCACTTTACCCCGCTCTTTGGAGCAAGGTCGGGGAGCTGTCACCTTCGTAACAGGAGTAAGGATATATTCAGTAGGTCACAAAAACGTAGTAACGACTTTTGTCGTTCGTCTAATTTGCGACTGAAGCCGCCACTAAGAAGTCTTTTCGTGAAGTAGTGATATTCGATCAGGGCAGTTTATTGCCGGCGGCCAGGTAAATGTCGTACCATTCCTGGTGGGTAAGCGCCACACCGGAGGCCTGGCAGGCATCCGTCAGGCGGCGGGGGTTGGTGGTGCCGAGGATGGGCTGCATGCGGGCCGGATGGCGCAGGATCCAGGCAATCGCGATGGCGGTATTCGTCACGTTTCGTAAGGCGGCAATGGCATCGATCGTACGATTGAGTTCAGGGAACTTTTTATTATCCAGGAATACACCCTCGAAGAAGCCATATTGGAACGGCGACCAGGGCTGGATGGTGATGTCATGCAGGCGGCAATAATCCAGGATGCCGCCATCCCGGTCGATGGAACGGTCGACCTGCATGTTGACGTTGATGCCTGCATCGATCATGCCGGTGTTGGTGATGCTGAATTGAAGCTGGTTGAAAAGGAGCTTCTGCTTGACGGATTTTTTCAACAACTCAATTTGCATGGGATTCTGGTTACTGATCCCAAAATAGCGCACCTTGCCACTGCTTTCCAAGATATCGAAAGCTTCGGCGACCTGTTCTGGTTCCATCAGGGCATCCGGACGGTGCAGCAGCAGCACATCCAGGTGGTCAGTCTTTAGCCGCTTGAGACTGCCATCCACCGCTTCCAGGATATGTGCTTTGGAAAAATCATAGCTTGTCTGGCGAATACCAACTTTGGTCTGGAGCAGCATGCGGTCCCGCAACGCCTGATCCATGCCGAGGGCCTCGGAAAATTTCTCTTCACACTTTCCATCCGAGTAAATATCGGCATGGTCAAAAAAATTGATACCCTGGTCAAGAGCGGTATGGACCAGGGTGGAAATCTGCGGGTTGGTCAATTGCGAGATGCGCATGCAGCCCAGTGCGATTTCCGATACGTTCAAATCACTGTTGGGAATCTTTATGGTTTTCAATTCAACTCCTTTGCGTAACATCTCAATATAAAACCAGGCGAGCCACTAGTGTAGCATCCTATGGGATCTAACTCAATAGGTAAGTTGTCTCATAAAGAAATAAGAATCCGCGAATGTCACTTCGTCGTACAGCTCCTCGCCAATTCATACTAATGAAAGCAAGTTCTTAAGGATTGGGGAAATTAGCGTGGATTAGCGGATAGTAAAACCTGCTCCCCGCTTTTATACACGCGCACCCCCTCCTTCGTGATGACCGAGACCGTCTGCCGGCCCAGCACCTGCCACCCCGGGCTTTCCAACCGGCCCACCAGGGCAGTCTCTTCGTCGATGCCCAGGGCGTACTCGTCCGCTTGGAGCCGGCGGCGCAGCGGCTTGAGCATGGCGGCGCGTGCCACCTTCCAGCGGTCGAAATGCGGGAAGATCATGCGCGCCAGCAGGATGCCGAAAACCGACACGCTCTTGATCGAAACGGTGCGAAAATTGGGGATTTCCTGCCCCAGGATCATCGCCCCGGCTGAGCAACCCGCGTAGACCGCCCCGCGCTCCCAGGCCTTCTGCATGGCTTCCCAGGCACGTGAGCCATTCAACGTCTCGAACAGGTACAACGGGCTGCCGCCTGAAAAATAGATCAGGTCGGCTGCCTCCAGCGAAGCCACGTACTGCGGGTCATCCGCGCTGGCCCGGTCGATGATCGGCAACGCCGAGACGTCCGCACCCAGGCGGCGGAAGTGCTGCTCACCCATCTGGTTCCAGCGTCCCCAGGAGGCCTGGCCTTCCTGCCCGGCCGCCGTCGGCAGGCAGACCACGCGCGCCGGGCGTGCCAGTGCGCCGCAGTTCGCCAGCAGGAAACGATCAACCTGCTCCATCACCGGCAAATATTCGCCCGAGCCGACCAGCGTGATCAGACCATTCATGTTTCTATTTTACGGTCACACCGTCCAGGTCTTCGCTGCCCTGGGGGTATTCCATTTTCAGGTCTTCCAGCGTCTGCACCAGCACGTTCGAGATGACCAGGTCGCGGTACCATTTGTGGTTGGCGGGCACAACATACCAGGGCGCCCAGTCAGTGCTGGTACGGTTGAGCACATCCTGGTAGGCCTCCATATAATCGGGCCAGAGTTTGCGTTCTGCCAGGTCAGCCAGGCTGAATTTCCAGTGCTTGCTGGGATCATCCAGGCGAGCCTGCAGCCGTTCTTTTTGCTCATCCTTGTCAATATGCAGGTAGAACTTCAGAATGGTTATCCCGTTTTGTGTCAGGTACTGCTCGAAGGCATTGATCTGGTCATAACGCTGTTTCCATACTTTGGCTGGGACCAGGCCATGTACCCGTACGATCAGTACATCTTCATAATGGCTGCGATTGAAGATGACCATTTCGCCTTCGCCTGGCACCATTTTATGGATGCGCCACAGATAATCATGCGCGAGTTCTTCCGGGGTCGGCTGCTTGAAACTGGCCACACTCACACCGGACGGATTCACACCCGAGAAGACATGCCGGACGGTGCCATCCTTTCCGGCGGTGTCCATGGCCTGTAAGACGATCAAGATCTTGTGTTTGTGTTCCGCGTAGAGAATTTCCTGCAGGCCGTCCAGCTTATGCACCAATTTTGCGATCTCTACCTGTGCATCCGCCTTGTCCCCTTTAAAACCAGAAGTGTCGTTCGGATCCAATTTTGATAGATCTACTTTCGTACCGGGTTCGATCAAGTGTTGCTGCATAATTTGCTCCTTCCTTTATTAGGGGCGGACCTATGTGTCCGCCCTGGTTTAATCAATCTACAAAACGCATAAAAACCTGGTTGCCGAGCAGCCGGCCGCGCCGGGTGATGCGTATGACTTCCGAAGTCTGCATTTGGGTCCATTCCAATAACCCCAGCCCGATCAGCTCGTTGATCTCCTTGCCGAAAACGGCCATCAGATCCTGCCCGAAACGCTGCCGAAATGCCTCCACCGAAACACCTTCCTGCGTCAGGCGCAACCCAAGCATCATGGTTTCCTGCATTTCAACGAACGAGGTCAGGGGTATCTGGCTGACGGTGGCGGGCGAAAGCGGGAAGGCGAGTGCAGAAAGCAAGGGGGCGGGGGATAGGGAGGAAGGGGCGGCAGGGTTTGCAAAATCAGAGGGAAAGTCATGAGGGGAGAGGCGTTCTATGTAGGTTTTTATCCTTAGAACATCCGACACCCGCATCCCATTAGCGCAGCCATGTGCACCTGCCCCGAAACCCAGGTAAGGCAGGTTGCGCCAGTATTGCAGGTTATGCCGGCACTGGTAGCCGGGTTTCGCCCAGTTGGAGATCTCATACTGCTTGTAACCCTGTCCTTCCAGGTACTCCGAGACCCATTCATACATATCGGCCGCCAGGTCGGGATCCGGCAGCGGCAGCAGGCCATGCCCGGCCCAGCGCCCATACGGCGTGCCTTGCTCGATGGTCAATGCATACAGGGAAAGATGCTCTGGAACCAGTTCCACCGCCTGCCTGACGTTCGCCTGCCAGCGCTCCAGGCTCTGCTCCGGCAGGCCGTAGATCAGGTCCAGGTTGAGATTATCGAAGCCGGTTTGGCGCGCCCAGCGCACTGCGTTGAACACATCGAATGGATCGTGGATGCGTTCCAACTGGCGTAGTTCGTTGGGATGGAAAGACTGCACCCCGAAACTGATCCGGTTAAACCGGCCCGGCGCAGCCCGCCCAGGGAATCGAGTGTGACCGTGCCGGGGTTGGCTTCCAGAGAAAGTTCGATGTCTGACAAGTCTGACAGGTCGAACAGTCCGCGGACTGTTCCGAGGATCTGCTTGAACTGCGCCGGGGTTAGCAAAGAAGGTGTGCCCCCCCCGAAGAAAATGGTTTGAATCTCCCTACCCCTTCCCCCTTCCCCCTGCCATGATCGAAATCCGCTGCCAACAATTTCTATCTCGCGGCACAATGCATCCACGTAGGCCGGGATCAGGCGCTCCTGGCCGGCGTAGGTATTAAAGTCGCAGTAGGCACAGCGGTGGGTGCAGAAAGGGATGTGGAAATAAAGAACGTAGGATTGTTTCATGTGTTTCAGTTTCACGCCTCAGGTGGCATCTGGCCCGTCATACCTGGCACGATCCTGGGCAATCCAATTAACAGGGCGATCGGTCCGAGCAGCAGCAGCCACATCGCCAGGCGCAAGCCAAAGAACTGGGCAGCCAGGCCGATGCCAAACGGCAGGAGTGTCCCGAGCAGGCTGAACAGGCTGTCAAGCGTCATGACCGTGCCCGATTGGCCTGGCAGGCTGGAATACAGCCGACCCTTCAAGATGGCATACCAGCCGGAGTTGAACAGCCCCAACAGGCCCAGCAGGATGAATTTTACCAGCGGCTGCGGCACCAGCAGGAATGCCGGGAAGAGCAGCAGTTCGAGCACAACACTCCAGCGCAAATAGTCCAGGCCGCGAACCTTTTCGAGCAGCGGGATCAGCAGGAAATCGCCCAGCAAGCCCAAACCGCTCCATACAGCAATCCCCAGGGCAGCTTGCGCAGGCGTCAGGCGGGCCACATCCACAAAATACAGCGCCAGAAAGCCAAGCAGCACATCCAGCATCAGATCGGAGAAGGGCAGCAGCACCAACCAGCGCAGGGCTTCGCCGCCTCGCAGGGCCGCAAAGGCCCCGCGCAAACCCGACCATATATCGGGGAGTTGCGGTATTGCCGGCAGGCTTTGAGACGTTTTAGGCAGGCGCTGCCAGGCGAAAAAGAGCACCAGCACGCTCAGGCCGGAAAGGGCGATAAAGACCCCGCGCCAGCCAAATCCAATGAACGCCAGCCCGGAGAGCAGCAAGGGTCCCAGCACAACCCCCAGCGAGCCGGCAAAGGTCCAGCGCGCCATGGCCTGTTCGTGCCGCTCCGGATCGCTATCCATCAGGGAGGCCTGCGAGAGGCTGACAAATGCGCCTGAGGAGGGGTAGAAAAAACAAAAAACAAGCAGCAAAAAAACGAAACCGGTGCTGAGGCCGGTCAGCAGGCACGCTCCAGCGAAGAAGATTCCGCCACCCAGGATCAGCAGGCGGCGCTTCCAGACATCTCCTAGGATCCCCAGCAGCGGTTCCAGGATAGCCGCCACGATCCCCGGCACCGAAAGCAGCAAGCCGATCTGCAGGTAGTCAAGGCGCAGGTCGCTGCGGATGAGCGGCCAGGCCGCTGAGTTGACGCTGAAGACCAGTTCGTCAAGGAATTCGATCAGCAGGAATGGAAGATTGAGCACAGGAATAAGTAGCTATTAGAAAATTAATTAAGAACCGCATTTTGATGCTGTGCGATGAAGCCGCACCGTATTAAAATGCGACCTTTTCCGGCAACCGCAAACGCACCACCAGTACGGGCGGGATTTCGCTGAAATTGCCGCCCCAGCTGAGCGGATTGGCCTGCGGATGACCGGCCGGGAAGGCGCACTCTTCGAAGCCATCCAGCACGAAGCCGTTCCGGAAGCCCAGGTTCAAATAATATTGCAGCGGGCGCTCAAAATAGAGTTGGGGTCTGGGCTGGCCGCGCAGGGCCGCGCCGTGCTCCTGGTGGGGTATCATATATCGCGAGATCTTCACTGAGTAGGTCGAAATGATCTGCCCTTTCACGTCCATTTCTTCGGCCATGTGCACGGAAGAAGTATTATTGAAGGCCGGATGCATCAATGAAAAAACAAACCTTCCTCCAGGCTTAAGCATTTTGGGGAGAGCACGAAAAAGCGGCTCGATATCGGCCATGTCGAAGAGAGCCATGTTGCACAGGGCCGAATCAAACTTCTCTTCAGAAAATGTATGCAATAAAACTTCTTCATCCGTCGCGTCTAAAACGGTAAACGAAATACGGAAATCAGGTACTGTGCGGGCTCGCGCAAGCTTGATCAGTTCTTCCGAGAAATCGAAAGCGCTAACCCTTGCGCCCAGGGCTGCCAGGCGTCGGGTGGTCAGGCCATTGCCGGTGGCAATATCCAGGATCTGCTGTCCCGGCTGCGGCTCCAGCAGTCGCAGCGTGGCCGGCCACTCCAGTAAGTTGACGAAGTCGTTGCCTTCGCCCATCTTCTCATCCCAGTAGTCCGCATTGGCATCCCAGGCCTGGCGGGTTTCTTCATTGGCAGACTGGATCGCTTTATTTCCATTCATTTTTTGTACACCTTGCTCGGTTGGGCTACCTGATGCTTTTTGGAAAAGGGCTGGAGGAGCAACTTATTAGGTAGCTGATTGTTAATCCAATCATAACAGAAATCGACCCAGTTATTGATACAATCGAACCACTCCCTGACCGAGGTGCCTGATGCCCAAAAAAGCCATCGCTGATGAAAACCAACGTCGCCGCCAACACCGGGCCTGGTATATGTATGATTTTGGGTTTTCGGCTTATGCCGCCATCATTCTCCTGGCAGTCTATGCCACCTATTTCAAGAATCAAGTGGTGGGGGGAGCGGAAGGTTCAAGGTTGTGGGGTTTGGCGCTCGGGTCCGCCATGGTGGTGGTAGCGATCATCTCCCCAATCCTGGGGGCATTCGCGGATTTCTCAGCCTCCAAAAAACGCCTGCTGTTGATCTTCTCAGTACTCTCGTGGGTCTTTACCGCGCTGTTGTTCTTCGTCCAAAAAGGCGATGTGGCAATCGGGTTCGTCTTCTTCGTCCTGGCCGAGATCGGCTACCGCGCCAGCCAGGTTTTTTACAATTCACTGCTGCCTGATATCGCCTCCCCGGATGAGATGGGCCAGGTTTCGGGCAACGGCTGGACGATCGGTTCGGTGGGCGGGGTGGTCAGCCTGCTGATTATCCTGCCGCCAATCGTCCTGACCAGGAGCAACCCGGCTCTGAATTTGTTGATGGTACGCGGATCGTTCATCTTTGCGGCCGTCTTCTATGCAGTTTGTGGTTCCCTGCTTTTCCTGCGGGTCAAAGAACCTCGTAAAGGGCGTACATTACCACCCGGCGAAACCTTCCTGTCAGTCTCGATCAAACGTCTGGTGCAAACCTTCAAGGCCGTTCGGCACTTCCGCCAGTTCATCGTTTTCATTATCGCCTTCCTGATCTATAATGACGGCATCCTGATGGCGCTGGATTTCGCCGCCATCATCGGTGCAACCCTGTTTGGTATGACCCAGACCCAATTGATCCTTTTCATGGTGTTGGTGGAGGTGACCAGCATTTTCGGGGCGTATTTGTTCAGTCTGCTGGGCGAAAAGGTCGGCTTCAAAAAGGCTCTGCTACTTGCCCTGGTCATGATGATCTTCCTGGTCATCTGGATGATCTTCAATCCAAGTCTGACCGGTTACTTCATCATCGGCGGCTTAGCAGGCTTTGCCCTGACGGGTGTCCAGGCCATCAGCCGTACCATGGCAGGCTTGTTCGCACCTGCCTCCAAGAGCGCCGAATTCTTCGGTTTCTTCGCAGTGGCCGGCCGCTCCACTTCATTCATCGGTCCCACCCTGTTCGGCCTGCTGGCGGCCGGGCTGACAAATTATTTTCAGAAGGGCAGCGTGGCGGCCTTGCAAGCCGAGCAGGAGGGCACCCGCGCCGGCATCGGCGTGATCGCCCTTTTCCTGGTGGTCGGCCTGGTGATCCTGCTCTTTGTGAATGAAAAGCGCGCCCGCCTGGCAGCCGAGCAGTACTCCCCGGCAGCGGATTGAGATATGTCCCAAAATCTGCATCCCTTCCGGCGCAGGCCGCTGCGCTTTATCTTAAAGAAACTTTCCATCCCGGCCTTTGCCTTGCTAACCCGCATGGAGATCATCGGCGTGGAGAATCTACCCAAAGAGGGGCCGCTGTTGGTGGCCGGCAACCACTTCAGCTTTATCGATCCGGTCGCCTTCGTACGCATGGCCCCCTGGCCGATCGAATTCGTCGGCGGGGCCGATAACCCGCATGCCCCAACCTGGACCCGCATCATCCCCTATCTGTGGGGTTACCATAAGCTCTATCGCGGCACCGGCGCCAAGGATGCGCTGCGCGCCGGAGAAAATATACTGAAGAATGGCGGTTTCCTGGGTATCTTCCCGGAAGGCGGCAACTGGGCCACCGTTCTACGCCCGGCCCGCCCGGGTATCACCTTCCTGGCCACCCGCAGCGACGCCCACATTCTGCCGGTCGGGTTATACGGTTTCACCGGGGTTTTCCCATCCCTGGGACACTTCCGGCGCGCCCAGGTGACCGTCAATATCGGCCAGCCCTTCGGTCCCTTCACTGCAAGTGGCGAGGGCCGCCTCCGCCGCCGTCAGTTGGATGAGATCGGTCACGAGATCATGCGCCACATCGCCGAGTTGCTCCCGCCCGGCTTGCGCGGCCATTACTCGGATGATCCTGCCATCAGGGAGGCGGCGCGCGGCATGGAAATCTATCCCTGGGCAGGCAAGGTGGAAGGGCAGATCAAGGGTGAAATCCATTAACCCATCAAGTTAAAAATTTAGGTCACGCTTGCAATGTGACCTAAATAACTCATAACAATTTGTAACGAAGAACCCGGCTCTCAGCCCATTGCTTTCTTCACGAGAGTGATGATTCTTGCCTCTTCGGTATCGGTCAACTCCTTCAACGCGTAACGGGTCGGCCACATGGCGCCTTCATCGAGTTTTGCCGCATCATTGAAACCGAGCTCTGCATACCTCGTGTTAAACTTCTCCGCGTATTGGAAAAAACAGACGATCTTGCCGTCCTTGGCGTAGGCGGGAAAGCCGTACCAGGTTTTCGGCATGAGAACTCGGTGCGTTGGCTTTTATGATCTCATGCAATCGCTTTGCAATGGAGCGGTCCGGTTCCTTCAACGCCGCGATCGCCGCAAGCACGGCCTTTTCACCTTCCTCCCTGTCCTTGGAGGCGCGTGCTTCTGCCTTCAGTTCCTGGGCACGCGCCTTCACCGCGGCTTTTTCTTGATCTGAGAATCCTGTGGACTTTTTAGATGTGCTTTTACTTGTACTTTGATTCATATAATTCGCTCCTTCTCTTGTAAATTTTACCAATTAGTTATATAATAAAGATACTCTAAAATAAAGATACTGTCAAGAGGCATTGATATGGCAGAACCAACCAAGATCGACTTAATGATACGAACCAATATGGCGGCAAGGGATTACGGCATTCAGATGACGATGTATCGCAATATAATTTTCGAAAAACTGGCCGTCAATGGTACCGACATGGAATGTCTTGGGTTCTTATTATCCAAACGCATCTCCAACCCTACGGAGCTTGCCAAATATACTGGTCTCAGTTCCGGAGCAACGACCGCCATGCTAGATCGGCTCGAAAAGGGGGGGTTTATCGAACGCCGACGCAATCCGGATGATCGCCGCGGAACATTGATCGTTCTCGCTAAATCAGGCGCTGAAAAAGTGGCGCCATGGTTTGCGCCCGTGGGAAAAGCGCAAAATGAGCTCATTTCAAATTATTCTGAAAAAGAGTTGCAATTGATTTCTGATTTCTTTGAACGATATGCAAAAATATGGGAGCTGGAACGCATGAAACTCGAAAAGTCATGAAGATACAACGCATTTTATTCGAAGCTTGTAGGGCACGCTTGATGCGTGAACTACATTACTTAATCGTTCTTCTTGGGGGAATTCCAATAATCCTTCATCAATTCGTGCGCCCAGTCCGGCTGGCGGATTGCTCCGTGCGGCAGGAATTCCTGCATGACCGGCTTGATATCCAGCACCGGTGTGCCTTCGATTGCATCCAGCCCTTCCACGAACAGGCTGCGTTCCTCCACCCGCAGGATGCGCACCACCGTCAGTCCAAGCCGGTTGGGGCGCAGGCGGGCTCGCTGGGCAAAGATGCCGACCTCCGGCCAAAGCGGGTTTTCACGCGGGTGCCGCGCACCCATCACGATCTCCTTTTCCTCCACCAGATGGAACTGGAAGATGATCTCGGCATGCGAAAACGCTTCCAGCCCAGCCAGGCTCTCTTCCAGCAATCCCGGCTCCAGGCGGATCTCCGAAACCAGGCCACCCCAGTCGTCATCCTTCGGCGTCAGGCGGCTATTGTGGACCACAGCAATCGGGGAAAGAGAAATATCAGGGGACATTTTTCCACTCCAGCAGCATCACCAGGGATTCCAGGATTTGCCCCACCTTGCGGAACCCCAGCCGTTCGTACAGGCGGCGGGCGGGACTGCTCGCCACCACGCTCAGCGAAAGCCCGGAGTAGTCTGGCTTTGCCAGCGCAATAACCGACTCGAGCATGTGCGTCCCCATGCCCTGGTTACGATATTCCGGCAGCAGCGCCAGCGAGATTTCCGGGATCTGCGGGCTGACGTAGCCATAGCCTCTTTCCTCACCCGACCACTGGCGCAGCCAGATCGCCCCGGCGCGGTTCTCTCCATCCCCTGCCAGCAACCCCCAGTCTCCGGGGCGGCCCCAGCCCTGCAAGTAACAGGCAATATCCGGGTCATTCAGGATGGTGCGCGGAAAGGGTGCTTTGCCCGGGGGAACATACAAAGCCTGGTAAAGCATTTCCCACAGGAACGGCAATTCAGATGGCTGCAAGGGGCGCAATTCAATATTCATGGGATTAGGGTACCGGAAGTAATTATAACCACGAATGGGATGTCGGATTGGCATTCGACATCCCATTCGTGGTTACATGACACAATTACCTGTAATCCCCTGTTGGAATAATGTTTTATCGCCTGGTTTTATATCAGTCCCAAAGTGCGAATTCTAAGGGGCATAAAACCGTGGATACTGTACGGGCTAACCCGTACAGCATCCATTTCTGCGCGTCCCCGAAAAAACTTAACGAACCGGTCGCATCGTTCTCCGGTTGGTGAATGGTTGGATTACTTGGGCCCCCAGAGTGTATTCAGCACCTGCCAGTGCGTCGCGGTCATCATCGAGCCGGGGCAGATCCAGACGTTCGGCATGCCGCCCGCCTGCGAAGCCAGGATACCCGCCTGCAGATCGGCCGGTGATGTGATGCCGTTATTGGGTCCCCACAACCCGATCGACAGAATAGTGCGGTTTGTTCCGAAGGTAGCCAGGTATTGGCCAACCGATTGGGAGACCGAAGGCGCGTAGCCTTCCAGTGAGTAATAATCCCAGGCGACGATCTTATCCACATTTTGGAGCATGATGTTGTAATTGGTGCCCATATTATTGGTCATCAGGCCCAGGTTGTTCCAACTGATACTGACATCCATATAAACCTGTTTGCCATACTGGTGCGCCAAGGCGGTCGCCCGCCCCAGCCACTGGCCAAGCACGGCCGAGCGCCAGTTGCCAATGGAAGCATCATCGATATTGATCGTACCATCAGAATTGCGCGGCCAATCCGACTTACCCGTGGCGGCCTTAAAGAGCGCCAGGTCGCTGGCTCCGTACCCATCCACCCGGTAGGATAACTCGGTAATATCGATCGAGTTGACATACGGGTAGTTCGCCGAAATGTATTGGATCATGTTGAGCAGGCGTTGGCCGTAGGCGCCATTGACCAGCTCGGCCGTACTGATCAGGTTCGGGTCAGGCTGGCCCAGGGCGTTGATAGCAGCTGCACTGGGGTTGGCCAGGATGTAGTTGGGGGCAAAAACATCCACCACGGCGCTAACACTGCCAAACTGGCTGTAGGTGGCAGAATCTTGCGCCAGGAAATCGATGCCGGTACTGGTCACGTCATTGGATTGGTAGGCAGTATTTCCGGCCCATTTGAAATAGGTCCATTCGGCCCGGCCGGCTGAAATGGCCACCGTGTTGATCCCCGCTGCCTTCATTTCCGCCACCCAGGTGGGTACTTCCGCACGGCTGGTGGCGTAATTGGCATACTCCACACTGATGGCGCGCACTCCGCTTGTGGTTGGAACAGGCGTATTCGTTGCAGTCGGCATGGGGGTATTGGTAGCCGTCGGTGCAGAGGTCTTGGTAGCTGTTGGTTTGGGAGTATTGGTGGCCGTCGGCCCTGAAGTCTTGGTAGCCGTCGGTACAGTGGTTTTGGTAGCCGTTGGTTTGGGAGTATTGGTATTGCCGGGGGCGGTCGCAGCCGGTGCGGGAGTATTGGTCGGCGCAAGTGCCCCGCCCCACAGGCTGTCCAAAACACTCCAATGGGTGGAAAGCGCCAAAGACTCGGGGGCAACCATAATGTCCGCACTCCCACCGCTTGTGCCGGTGGTGATGGCATACTTTAAGTCAGTGGCAGAAACGGTTGTCCCGGAGGCGCCCCATAACCCGACCTCTAAAATAGAGCGGCCGGCGCCAATCTTGGCCAGATACTGGGCGATGTTACTGGAATACTTGGACGAATAGCCATTCGCTCCAAAATAATCCTGGACAACGATCTTATCGACATTCTTAAGCATAACGGCATAGTTCGTGCCATAATTATTGGTTGACAGGGACAGATTGTTCACACTGACTCCCACCTCCATAAACAACTGCTTTCCATTCTGATGAGCCAGCGTAGCCGCCTTGCCCAGGAATTGCCCAAGCGCGGCCGAACGCCAGTTGCCAATGGAACTATCGTCAATATTGATCGAGCCATCCGAGTTGCGCGGCCAATCCGTCTTGCCAGTGGCGGCTTTGTAGAGCGCCAGGTCGTCCGCCCCATAGCCATCCACATGATAAGAAATTCCGGTAATGGTGATCGAAGCCACCTTGGGATAATTGGCGGCAATGTAACCCACCATGCTGAGCAGCGTTTGGCCGTAGGCCCCATTGACCAGTTCGGCTGTGCTGACCAGATCGGTGCTGGCGTGGCCGGAGGCGTCTACAGCTGCCTTGCTGGGATTGGCTTTGATGTAATTGGGAGATAGTCCATCGATGCTGGCATTGACCTGGGCCCATTGACCGTAGCGGGTGGAATCATCCGCCAGGAAATCGACCCCGCTACTGTTCACATCGCTCGACCAGCTGGAGTTATGCCCGGCCCATTTGAAATATGTCCACTCTGTTCGCCCCGCCTTCAGAACCACCATGTTGATCCCGGCGGTTTTCATATTCTGTTCCCATGTCGCCACTAATGACCGGCTGGTGGAATAATTCGGATAATCCACCACCATGGCGTGAATGGCAGAGGAGGCCTGCAGCGGGCTCTTGTTCCCGGCAACAAAAGCGCCCGGGTTCGGATTGTTTGATTGGGGGGATACAGATTTTCCGGCCGCGCCAAATACAGAAGCGCTGGCATTAATCGGGATACTCACAGCAGCTACAATCAGGAAAGCGATCACAACATACCAATAGAATTTGATTTTCATCCTTGATTGACCCTTTCTCACCAATAAAATAAAAACGGGTTCCCATGCTGAGAACCCTTGCCAGTACTATATCCCATCATACAAGCGACTGGCCTTACCATTGCTTAACAAGCCCCCAAAATCACTTAACAAAATTAATAGGTGTTATTTTTCTATAAATAATGAGATTATTCAGCGGGAGCACGTTAGTCATTATGGCTCTTACCTTCTTTCCGGAAAGATTTACCACAAAGTATTCATGTACGGAGTTCACCCCGCCGGATGAAAATGTCATGAAATATGTTGATTGTGTATTAGGTGCGTAGCGGTGGTTTCCACATTTATGCCTGTTTTCATGACAATTCAAATGCGGCTCTCATCCCATGCGGGTATAATCCCTCTCATGTTCCTCCCGACAACTTTAGATGAAGTCAAACGCCTGGGCTGGGATGGGCTGGATATCATCCTGGTAAGTGGCGACAGCTACATCGACAGTCCCTTTATCGGTACCGCGGTGATCGGAAAAGTTCTCCTGCATGCCGGCTATCGCGTCGGCGTGATCGCCCAGCCGGATATCTCCGGCGTGGCTGAGATAGGCCGCCTGGGGTTGCCGCGCCTGTTCTGGGGGGTGACGGCCGGCAGTATCGATTCGATGGTTGCAAATTACACGGCCTTAAAGAAACCGCGCAAGAGCGACGACTATACCCCCGGCGGCGAGAATACGCGCCGCCCTGACCGGGCCACGATTATATACAGCAACTTGATCCGCCGCTTCACCAAAACCGTAGGGCGGACTGGCAGACTGTCATCTCCTTCCGTTCCCATTGTTCTGGGAGGGATCGAAGCCAGCCTGCGGCGCGTGGCGCATTACGATTTCTGGGACGATGCAATCCGGCGCTCAGTGCTGTTCGACGCCAAAGCCGACTACATCCTGTACGGGATGGCAGAAAAAGCCGTGCTGGAATTCGCCGCCGCCCTGCGGGATGGACAGGAACCGCGCTCCATCCGCGGGCTGTGTTATATCGCCAAAGAACCCCCTGAAGGCTACCTGGAGCTGCCCGCCTACGAGACGGTCGCGCAGGATAAAGCTGCCTTCATTGAAATGTTCCACCGTTTTTACCGCAACAATGACCCCATCAGCGCGCGCGGGCTGTTTCAGAAACACGCCGAGCGCTACCTGGTCCAGAACCCGCCCGCTCTCACCGAAACACAGCCCGAACTGGATGCCATCTACGCCCTCGATTTTGAACGACGCCAGCACCCGTTCTATGAACAACAGGGCAAAGTCCGCGCTCTGGAAACCATCGGGTTTTCCATTTCCACCCATCGCGGCTGTTATGGCGAATGCAACTTCTGCGCCATCTCGGTCCATGAAGGCACCACCGTGCGCTGGCGCAGTCCCGAGTCGATCCTGGCCGAGGCCGCCCGACTGGCCAGCCATCCCGATTTCAAGGGGTACATTCAAGATCTGGGTGGCCCGACCGCCAACATGTATGGCTTCGAGTGCAGCCGGAAGCTCTCCAAAGGCATTTGCACCGCCAAACGCTGCGTCTTCCCGCAGGTCTGCCCGCTGATGAAGGTGGATCACCAGCCGCAGATCGACCTGCTGCGCAAAGTCCGCCAGATCCCGGGCGTGAAAAAGGTCTTTGTCGCCTCCGGCATCCGCTACGATATGCTGCTGTGCGATCAGGACAATGGCGACGCCTACCTGCGCGAAGTGGTGGAACACCACGTCTCGGGGCAGATGAAGGTAGCCCCGGAGCATACCGAAGAACATGTGCTCTCGTTGATGGGCAAGCCTGGCACCGCCCAACTTCTGGAGTTCAAAGCCCGTTTTGACGACCTCAACCGGCTGGCCGGCAAGCGCCAATTTCTCACCTATTATCTGATCGCAGCCCACCCCGGCTGCAGCGAAGCCGATATGCAGCGCGTGCGCCACTTCGCCAGCCAGAAACTGCAGATCCACCCGGAGCAGGTGCAGGTCTTCACCCCCACCCCTTCCACCTACTCTAGCCTGATGTACTATACCGAACTCGATCCTTTCACCGGCAAATCTCTCTTCGTAGAGAAGGACCCCCGCCGCAAGGAGCGCCAGAAAGAGATCGTAACAAATAAAGATTCTCAAAACGAAGGCCATAACCCCCACAGAACCGGGGCAAGCGGAACAAGGAGGAACTATTAAAGAGTCCTTCATGACCCTTCGTGAACTCCGTGTTAAAGAGGTTGTATCTTGGATAATTATTTTGCCGTAACCGCCCCCGGCCTCGAGCCGTTTACCGCCCAGGAGCTAACCTCGATGGGCCTCCTGCCTGGTACCGGCCCGGAATTGGCAACCCAGGCAGGGATTGCCTTCAAAGGCGACCTAGCCGCGCTCTACCGCGCCAACCTGCAACTGCGCACCGCCAGCCGCATTTTGGCCAGGTTGGGGACTTTTTTCTACGCCACATCAGCCCTGGAATTGCAGAAACGCGCCTCGCGCCTGCCCTGGGAACGCTGTCTGGCGCCCGGTCAGCCGCTGGCGCTGCGCGTCACCTGCCACCAATCGAAGTTATACAACTCGGAGGTTGTGGCGCGCCTGATTGCTGCCGGGATGGAAGAACGCCTGGGAAAGCCCAGCCCAATTGTTAAATTCGATGAAGAAACCGAAGGCCATCCCCCACAACTGATACTCGTTCGGCTGGTGGAGGACAAATGCACCGTCAGCGTGGATTCCAGCGGCGCCCTTCTGCACAAACGCGGCTATCGTCTGGCGGTGGCCAAAGCCCCACTGCGCGAGACCCTGGCGGCCGCGCTGCTGATGGCCTCCGGCTGGGATCCGTCTGCAGCCCTGCTTGACCCGTTCTGCGGCTCCGGCACCATTCCCATCGAAGCTGCCCTGATGCAGCTCGGCCTTCCTCCCGGGCTCAACCGTCGCTTTGCATTCATGGACTGGCCGGGATACCAGCAATCTGTGTTCAGCGATCAGCTAACCGCTGTCAGTGATCGGCAATCAGCGATCACCAATATACAATCAGAAATCAAAATTCTTGCCTCCGACCGGGATGCCGGGGCGATCAAGATGGCGCACGCCAACGCTGAACGCGCCGGGGTGGAGGATATCATTGAATTTAAATGTCAGGCCGTCTCTGCCATCATGCCGCCGGCCGGGTTGGGCTGGGTGGTCACCAACCCGCCCTATGGAGTACGTGTCAGCGAGGGCAAGGATTTGCGTAACCTGTACGCCCAGTTTGGCAATGTATTACGCCGGCAGTGCCCCGGCTGGAATGTGGCAGTGTTGTGCAACGATCCCATCTTGCTCGGCCAGATGCAAATGCAACTGGATGCTTCTCTCGGGTTCATCAATGGCGGCATCGGTGTACGAGTCGCCAGGGGAGTGGTTCCACCCGTTTAGCTGCCCGCCGGCCATCCTCGATGAAAATTCGTGCCTTGGAGGCTTGCAACACTGATCTAGAATGACACGCTGATCTGTTCGGCTCCACCCGGTCCGGTCAATTGTGCCTGGGCGCTGGAGTGTGGCGCATACTCCTTGCTTCCGTCCGCGGTCGTGCCCGTCACTTCCAGACTGGAGAACGTCAGGCTCGACAACAATTGAGCGGGATGTGCTCATGCCAATCCTTGATTAAAGTTTTCCTACGCAAGCGCATCAACCGCCTGGGCACCCCACAATTTTTTATTGAGATGTTAACGATTCTTCATAAAAAAATCGTGTACAATAGCAATCGGTGATTCAATGTTTTTTTTGCAGCGCAAACGAATGGTTCCTTCAATGGATGCAGCTGAAAGATGGTCCCTGCCTCATATTGATTGACCAGGCATTGAAGACGATACAAAAATAATTTAATGGCGTTAAAGTAGTAGGATTGTTGGTGGAAGGCTCCAGGATGAGCAAGAGGAAGAATGCGGCTGCTTATTAATGTTTCCACGGTCGGCCACGTTATTACCACGCTTTCTTTTATCGGTGTGGCAATTTATGTGTTTATGCGCCAGAAGGACCTCCATCGCACCACCCTGAATTCCTATTTAATCTATTATGCCATCATCGGAATCAGCCTGATTTTTGCTTCCATCAACCTTTTCCGCCTGGTGCATGAGATAAATGAAGTAACAGAGACCCCCTTGACAAGCGAACTGGACGCGATCGCACAATATTCGGGTATCTTGATCCAGAGCGCGCTGATCCTGATCTTATTTGCCAGCAAGATCGAGGTCAAACCCAGGTCCCATCCGGCGTGTGTTCTCGCCATTGGTGCTCATCCGGATGATATTGAGATCGCGGCCGGCGCGGCCCTGGCAAAAATGCGCGATGCCGGCTATGGCATTTCCGGTCTGATCATGACCCGTGGCGAAAAAGGCGGGAATGGGGAGGCCAGGCCGTCGGAGGCGGAGCGCGGAGCCAAGTTCCTCGGCCTGGACTCGGTCAAGGTGATGGACTTTACTGATACCCATTTATCTGAGGATATTGTCAATATAACCAACGCTATTGAAGGTATGATCAACAAAATTCAGCCGGAGATCATCTTCACCCATTCCATCCATGATCTCCACCAGGATCATCAAACCGTTTACGAAGCCACCATGCGGGCTGCCCGCAATACCCGCACTACCATCCTGTGCTACGAAAGCCCGTCGGTTACGCAAGATTTCCACCCCACCTACTTTATTGATGTCGAAAAATACATGGATGTCAAAGTCCAGGCCATCCGTGAGCACTATGACCAGCGGAAAAAACCTTATATGAAGCCTGATCTGGTTCGGGGAAAAATGGCCTTCCGCGGCGCACAAGCCAAAGTGGAATACGCCGAAGGTTTTGAAGTCGCCCGCATGCTTTCGGCAATCTAAGGAGGCCTCCCGTGAATTCATTTCTTGTAACAGGTGTGGGGGGACCAGCCGGAAAGAGTGTCGCAAAATTATTATTGGAGCACAGGCAGCGTGTGGCCGGCACGGATATACGCACAATCGCCCTGCCGGAAGTCGCCTTTTATCCCGTTCCACCGGCCAATTCCCCGGATTTTCTATCTTCCATTCTTGCCATTGCCCATAACGCCCAGGTTGATCTGATCATCCCAACTGTTAGTGAAGAATTGCCTGTGTTTGCCGGTGGCTGGGCCTGGCAGGCAGATTTCCCGGTGCTGGTCTCGCCTGCCGAGGCGGTCAATATCGCCAACGATAAATATCTTACCGCCTCTGCCCTGTCTGCAAACGGTGTATCAGTACCCCGCTTTGCATTACCATCCCAATTGCATTCCCCTGAAGAGTTGGCCCAAAAAATCGGCTGGCCCTGTATCAGCAAGCCACGCGTTGGCCGGGGCGGGCGGGAAGTGACCTGGCATCCGGAACAGGATTGGCCTGCCATCTCTGCCTTGGGGGATGGTTACATCCTGCAAGAGTTCGCCGCCGGGACGGATTTTGCCCCCAACGTATACCTCGGGCGGGATGGAAAGGCCACCGTGGTCGTGCTGGAGAAAACAGAATTGAAAGAGGGCATCGTCGGCAATGCCAAATCAGTCCGGCGCGTGGATGCCCCGGATGTGGCCGATCTGGCTGCCGCAGCGGCCCGGGCAGTAGGCCTCTACGGCCCATTGGATATCGACATCCGCCGCCGCAGCGATGGGATCCCCGTGGTGCTCGAGATCAATGCCCGTTTCGGCGCCAATATCCGCTACGCCCCGGAAGTCCTGGAAGCTGTCTTAAGCACCTATCCAAAAAATTGAACAAGAGGTCGCATTTTGATAGTGTGGGGTCGCGTACCATTCCCGAAGTGCGCGAAGCCGCGCTCTTTATAAATGCGGTTCTTCTCTATTTTCCGGATGAAAACCAAGTAATAGAGATCAATGAACATACTAAATGCCCTTTTTAACATAATAACGGTTTTGGTTCTCATAGCCGGGACTTTGATCCTCATATATTATCCGCTGGCATTGATCGCCGAGCTGCGCCCGCGCCGCCCGCCCGTGCTTGACAGCCCCGAACCGCTCGTTTCCATCATCGTCCCGGCATATAATGAAGAAAAAGTGATCGCCAATTGTGTCGAATCGATCGTGTCATCAGGCTATAGTAATTTCGAGATCATCCTGGTGGATGATGGTTCCACCGACAATACTTTGCAGGTCATGCGACACTATGAGAAACCGCCGCAGGTGCAGGTAATTTCCCAGCTGAATGCTGGCAAAGCAAGCGCTCTCAACCATGGATTCCAGCAGGCCAAAGGGGAAATCCTGTTCTTCGTGGATGCCGATGGTCTTTTCACCGAATCCACCATCCGCGAAATGTTGAATGCCTTCACCAGCGAGAAAATCGGAGCGGTTTGCGGCAACGATTATCCGGTTAATCGGAATACCATCCAGACAAAATTATATTGCTTGCAAACCCACGTCGGCACGGGCTTTGTGCGCCGGGCCCTGGCAGAGATCGATTGCCTGCCGATCGTTTCCGGTAATTGCGGCGCCTTCCGGCGCAAGGTTCTCTCCTGGCCTTTCCTGCGGGTGGGCAAGCAAGCCGAACCCTATAGGAATGGGTTCATCGGCGAAGACCTGGAACTGACCTGGCGCATCCATCGTGCCGGCTACCGGGTGGCATTTGCTCCACGTGCCCTTGTCCGCGCTGAGGTCCCTTCGACAGTAAAAATGCTCTGGAAGCAGCGCGTCCGCTGGGCGCGCGGCCTGCTCCAGACGGTTAAAATTCATCGGGATATGTTCTTTAACCTCAAGTATGGCAAGTTTGGTCTGTATCTGCCGATCAATTTCTTCAACATGGTCATTGTCCCCATCCTGCAGTTATTGATCGTTCTGCTGGTGATCATCATGGCCGCCGCAGGTTTCAGTCCTGTCCAACTGAATATCGTCAACCTGATCCTGTGGGTCGGTCTGGGTGGGGCCTTATTTACGGTATTTTTTTCCATTGCACTCGATCGGGCCTGGAATGACTTGAGATACTTCTATGTTCTACCGATGTGGGTGCCCTATTCCCTGCTGATGGATGTAATCGATATCTATGCCATCTTCCTTGAGTTCCGTAAAGCAGAATCAAAATGGAATAAATTCGAACGGACGGGTGTAATCTCAGACAGGCAGGTAGCGCCAAGGAACAAGAAATAAGAGCAAGGGAACCAGTTTCTCCTGCTCTTTTCTTTTGTTATCTACGCGATCATTTTTGAAGTACCCCAAAAAACTCAAATAACTTTTATTAATATGACTAATATGGTAATATAAATTTATTCCGAAAGAGTATCGAAGAACCGCTTATTTTTCGGAAAGATTCATAGAAATTATCGATCGTTTCATGGTTATCAAGGAGTGAAATTATGCCATCCGATGAAGTTAAGAAATTGTTACAACAAGGTTTTTTAGCGGAAGCACAGGCCAGTAACCTCTATTATTTCTTCGCCCGTAAAGCCGATGAAGAAGTCAGTTTTGCCCCATCGGTGGAAGTAGCCAACCTGCTCAGGGAGGCCGCCACGTTATTCCGCCAGACCGCCGACGAAGAGGTGGTGCATGCCTTCATTCATCTTACGGCAATGGAAGGAATCGGCGATACGCTCCAAAACCTGCAAAAAGCTTCCAGCATGGAAACCTTCGAGTATGAGACAATTTTCCCGTCCTCAGCGGCTGCATTACAATTGGATGGCAATGAACGGATCGCCGGCCAGATGGAAGCAATTTCCCTGGCCGAAAAACGCCATACGGTCCTCTTTGACCGTCTGGCAACGCTCTTACGCAATTCCACGAACAACCAAAACTTGCCTGCTGAAAAAGCAACCTAAACTCCGGGAGGTCCAGCCTTGCTCGGGTGGGAACACTAATGAAAAGAAAACTCCTTCTAACTGTGTTCATCCTGTTGGGAATTGGATTCGTCGCTGCGCTTATTTTCCTGGCATTTTACCGGCCAGTACTAACTGCTAATCTCCGCTTTGCAAACCCAACCATTGTCCGGGCAATGCGCGTGGATTATCTGGACGAGGGTGGCAGCCGTGCGCAAGTTGCTGGCCTGGAGGCGGCTATGAAGAAAGCCGGGGTAACCATGGTGGCAGTCGGAGCCGGCCGTGCAGATTGGACCTACTTCCAATGGCGCGGCTACCAGGATCGGTGGTCCGAAGACGTCAAATCCAGCAGCCAGGATTATTTGATGGAAGACAGTACCCGCTTTGGGAAATGGGCCCATGTCAGCGCCGTGGTGGATGTATTGTCCCCGATCTACATCCAGGCCCACCCCCAGGCTGCTGCGATCTCTTGGACGGGTATTCCGAGTAAAGACCTGGTGGGAACAATGGAACTGGTCGATGGGCAGTTCGGGCAGGAATTGTTGAGCATGATCCAGGAGATTGCCACCTACTACCCGGTAAATTCGATCACTCTGACGGAACTGGTCTATTACACAGACGGGTTTGGGGCGCCAGACAAAGCCGCTTACATGGCTTACACCCACAGCACGGATTGGCCGCGCAAAGCAGACGGCAGTATCAACATCGACGCGCCTTCCATTGGCGTCTGGCGCTCGTACGAAATAAGCCTTTTCCTCCAAAAAGCCGCCGGCATCCTGCACTCGCATGGCAAACAGCTATTCTTGGAAACGCGCCTCGAAGTGGATCCGTCCGGGCAGGTTCTGGTGGAAAACGGAACGGATTTTACCCAATTTCTGAAGTATGCCGACCGGCTGGTGGTGCGCGGAAACAATGATCCGAATGAACGCTCGCAAGCCGCCATGCATGCCATATCCCAATATCTGGCGCGTTACCCAAAGCATCGCATTATTACCAGCATTGGCCTGTGGAGCCAGGATTACGCATCAAATACCCCCCGGAACCAGATGACTGCTCTAACGGTGGCTGATTTTAATTCCGCCCTGCAGGGCCTGGGCAATGGAGATTTATGGATCACCCCCAGCTTCCTGATGACCAACGCACATTGGCAGGCGCTGGAAGATTTCTGGAACCGCCAGGCGAAATAAAGGCCATCAAAAGAGCATTCGTTCGCTTTAATCTCATCCTGCGTGTCACGATCAAAGAAATAGCAAAATTGGGGTGCGGAGCAAGTTCCGCACCCCAATTTTGCTATTTCCTGCCCGCCTTGGGGGCGGGGATGGGGATGCTGTTTTCCGAATTTGCAAAAGTCGTGGTTATTGAATGCTTAGTTTTAAATCAAAATTGCCCATCGTTGTGAAAGCGATGGGCAATTTTGATTTAGCAACGCTGGATCACTTCCGCACATTCGTATCCACATTGCGCGGGCTGGCCGCCATGCTGCCAATCGGATGATAGGTCGGTTCCGGTTTGGGCGCAGGATACGACGGGAGGCTGACCGGCCTATTGGGACGAACCTGGTTCGAGAGGCTGGCAGGCTGTCGTGCAGTTTGGTAAGTGACATTCCCACGCATCGCCGGGCGCACTTCCGCCAGGCTGAACAGCCGCTCGCCTGCCATCGAAAAGGTCCCGATGATCAGCACGCGGATTAACCAGACCATCAACGCCACAAAAACCGGTACCACCTTGGTCAGCGTCGTCGCGCCAACAATCATCGTGGAGAGTTCCTGATGGTTGCGCACCGCCACCGACACACCCCACCAGGTCAGGGCGGCATTCATTGCCGCCGCCAACAACCAGGCTCCAAACAAATACCAGACCTGGGCAGGTTCCTGCTCTCCTTGTTGAGGGGTAAACAACCGGGCGATACCGGCGAAGTCGATCCCGCAGAAAGCAATTGACAGGATCGTGGCCCAACTGATGCCCAGAAAACGCAGGTTTGCGCCAAGCATATCCGTCAGGGCAAAGGCAGTCGTCGAATAGTTAAAGATCTCAAAGGCGAACAACGCCAGCACCAGGATCCCGCCAAAGATCACGCCGCGTCGCTGCGCAAAACGCTTGATAAAAGAGAGGAAACTTCCAGAATTAGGGTTCATACAGGCCTCCGTTCCAAAGGGAACATTTTCCTATATTATAGAACAATTGTTCTGTTTGTCAAGTTAAAAACCCCTTTTCATTTTAAGAAAGCCTTCCATAACTCTTTTTGAGCAGGAAAAACGCTAGCGACTCGTGATTTTCCATAAGTACCACAAAACCACCCGGCATCCTTTAACGACGCCGGGTGGTCTGTTGTTGTCGTCCCGACTATGCGGTTGTCTCACATACTTCCGCCGGGATTCATACTGGTATATAGGGCAAGCGTGTTGCCGGTGGGATCCTTGAAGAGCGCAAACCAACCGATTTGCGGGATCTCCGTCTTTTCTCTCAGCACCGTGCCTCCCAAAGCTTTGACTCGCTTAAGGTCTGCCTCAATATCGTCGCTGTCCACATGCACCAGCACATCCCCGGGCTTGACGGTTTCGCCCAGCGGGGCGAACCCGCCGCCCACCCCTTCGCCGGGGGCCCACATGGTGTAATTCATTTTCATGTCAGTCTCAATCTTCCAGCCAAACAGGTCCTGGTAAAATTTCCCAGCCTTGACACCATCGGCAGCCGGGATTTCGATGTGAACAATGTTTCTTTTGGTCATAGCATACTCCTTTCTGTGAGTTGAATAAGCTCGATTATAGAATATTTGTTCTAATTGTCAAGGGCTTCCAGGGCAGTACTTTAGTCTCATGGCATCGAAGCCGGCCCTGGCGGCGGATTCGTCGGCAGCACCAGCGGAGTACGCGGCGCCTGGCTGAAATCGAAGTCGCTCAACAGGTTGCCCAGTTGGGGCACAAACTCCCGCACAGTTGGGCGTGGATCCGGTCGCCCATCCGTGGCGGGATTCAGTCGCTGCCCGCCCAGGAAAATATCCTCGATCAGTTTCAGATAGGCGTCGAAGCTCAACGTCTGGTTGTCGATGAAGCCTTTCTTTGCGTAGGGGCTGATCACCAGGCCCGGCACACGCAGGCCATACCCGTTAATGTCCACATGCGGTGGCGTCACCTGATCGTAGAAACCTCCCCAATCATCCCAGGCCAGGAAGATGGCAGTGCTGTTCCAATCCGGGCCCTGCATGATGGCATTGATCAGCCCGGTGACATACGCCTGCCCGGCGTGGATGCTCGCAGGCGGGTGCTCGCTGACCGTGTTGTCCGGCACGATCCATGCCACGTCCGGCAGGCTTCCGGCTTTGGCAGCATTCAGGAATTGGTCAACCGGCTTGATATTTCCCAGTTGGTTATCCTGCTTGACCGTATCGAAAGCGGGCAGAGGGTTCCAGATGCCGGGAACATTGGCGTTTTGCGGCTTGGCGGCGCACAGCATGGCATCGTCTTCACAATCCGGTTCACTGCCATTGCTCAGGTAATAGCCCCAGGAGATATTATTCTTATACAATAAGTAGGTCAGATCGGTCCAGGCATAATCGTTTTTCGAAACATTCAACCCGCTGGCGCCGTTCAAGGCATTCACACAGCTCATCGCGTCGCCAGGGATGGAACACTTGGCCGACCAGGCCGAAACCAGGAACAGGTGAGCCGGCAAACTCCACGAGGCATTCGGCTCGAACATCATATCCTGCAGGACAAAGTTCTGGGCGTAGCTCCAGTAATTGGGGACTTGCCGGGCGTCGTGCCAGCCCATCACATCCGGGGTGACTCCGGCCGCGCAGCCAGGAGTATCCGGGCTCTTGCAGGCCTTCTGCGCCGCTCGGAAAGAACGCACGAAGCCGTTCATCTGGCCCCCATCAATATCGGCGGTCGCAGAGGCAGCCCCATGCGGTCCGCCGGAATTGATATCGTTGGGGTCATAGTATGGTTTGACGCATTGCCCGGTCTGGGGGTCAGGCGAGCATCCCGTCGGCACGCCGTTCTTCATCGGGATGCCGATCGCACCCGGGTAGGTACCGAAGTAGTTGTCGAAGGAGCGGTTCTCCTGCATGATGATGACGATGTGCTTGATGTACTTCTGCGCCAGCGCTAAATCATTGGATGTAGGCTGCACTGGCTGAGTGGTGGGTTGGACGGTCGCAGTCTGGATGGCCGGAGGCAGAGTTGCCGGGGGTGAAGTTGGCGCGGCTGCGCTGGGGTTCGATCCACCCGTATTCGGAGCTGCTGCCCCGGTCGGCATGTTGCAAGCCGAGAGCGTCAGCACCACCACCAGGCTGAGTAAATGAATCAGAGTTTTCATATCTCTCCTTTCAATCTTGTTCGTACAATAAGCACAAAATTCGGAAACTTACTTTGCTACCTCATCTTGGGAAAGAAAATCGCTTGGAAGATTCTCATGAAACCTAACCATCCACGGGCTGGTGTCAGGCCCGCTTTTGCGCAGCACCCTTTCGGGCAGCGGGCTTTGTATTCTGAGCCGGGGGCATTCGCGAAGCACCCAGGAAAGGGGTGGCCGCCTGGCGGACAGAATAATGAGTTTCCGAAATCTTTCAATTAAGATTATATTGATGGTAATTAATAACGATATTAAGAAACCCTGAAAAATTGCTCGCCATCCCCCATACAAAGGTACTACCAACCAAAAAAAATGCCGGGCTGCCCACTTTTTCAAGCAGACCAGTCCGGCAAGAGAGAATGGCATATCTCATAAACGATCAGGCAAACAGATCCTTCGCCACCTTTTCCCCCGGCGTCACCGGCGGATAGGCCCGCATGAAATTCTCACTCCCGCTGAACATGCGCATGATAAAGCTCACCACCCCGCCGCCCATCCGTCCGCCGCCCTGGCTTGCGTGACATGCCCCGGCCTGCTCTTTTTTCTTGAGCACCGGGCGGATATCGATGCGCGCATTCGTCGGGAAGTCCACCTCGGCAATCGCCGCCATGTCGATATCGCCGTTGGTACCAAATTTGTGCGGGTCCTTGCCAATCAGCGGCAGGATTTTCATGCCGATCTTCAAAAGGTCCTTCGGGAAGGTGTGGAAGTACAGGCGCTGCGGTGCATAAACCGGCAGGCTGCCCGGCGCAAACTCCAGATTGCCGGCCTGTTCGAACGCCCGCACCGTCGCACGCTGGATCGCGATGTGGTCCGGGTGGCGGTATCCGCCGATCGGGTCGAAGGTCAGCACCACCTGCGGTTGCAGTTGACGGATATATCCCACCACCTTGGCAGCCACCTCATCGAGCGGCTGGGCCGCCAGGGCGCGCGGGTTCTGGTTATCCGCTGAGCCGGGCATGCCCGAATCCCGGTAATCCAGGAAGAAAACCTCTTTCAACCCCAGATAACCCGCTGCGCAGCGCAGCTCTGATTCTCGCAGATCTGCGATCGAGTTGAAGCCTTTCAACATTTCCGGAGCCACTTCGCCCACCTCGCCGCGTGTCGCGCAGATCAGGTAAACGTCCGCCCCGCGCGAGGCATACAGTGCCAGGCTACCGCCCATTCCAAAAGATTCGTCGTCCGGGTGGGCCAGGACGGCTAAAATAGTTTGTTTTGTCATGAAGAATATTGTACTCCAGACGTATATGAGAATCATAATAATCGAGTAAAAAAAAACGTTCCGCCCCTTTCAAACTAACTGTCCCTTGCAGGAGACTTGATTTGGCAAAGGCCAAATTGATCGATTTGTTCCGGCAGAATAATCGGGAAATCTCCCAGGCTGATATTACAACGAAATAGCTGCATTCAAAAACAATGATACGCTATCCTCGCCATTCAGTTTTTTTATTCGTGCAGATTGGCGTAGACGTTTTCCACTAGTGGTACTAGCGGAAAAATATTGCCTTTACTTGAGCCTTCCAACCAACCTTGCGCTTAAATACCAATCCCATCGAAAACCGCTCAAATCATGTTAGACTCTCCCCATCATCCAATTCACGAATAACGAATACCTAATCAACAGGAAGGGCTATGTCTAAAATCGCAATCATCGGAGCAGGCTTCGGCGGCATGGCCGCCGCCTGGGATTTACGTCGCGCCGGTCACGAGGTCACCATCTTCGAGGCCGCTGATTACGTCGGCGGGCTGGCCAGCGGCTTCAAGGAACCCGGCTGGGACTGGTCGGTCGAGAAGTTCTACCACCACTGGTTCCAAAGTGATAAATTCATGCTCGGTCTGATCAAGGAACTCGGCTGGCAGGATAAGGTTGTCTTCCCGCGCCCTCTCACGGTCATGTACTACAAAGGCAAGTTCTACCCGTTCAATTCCATCCTGAAAATGGCGCTTTTCCCCGGTCTGGGCTGGGGTCTCAACAAGATCCGCTTCGGCCTGGTCGGGTTATACCTGCGCCTGACCAATAACTGGAAGCCGCTGGAACAGGTTACGGTGGAGGCCTGGCTGCGCAAATGGGCCGGCAAGCAGGTTTACGAGCTGATGTGGCAGCCGCTTGTGGAGGGCAAGTTTGGCGAGCGCTATTACGAGCAGGTCAACATGGCCTGGATGTGGGCCCGTCTTAAATCGCGCACCACCCGCCTGGGCACCTTCGAGGGCGGCTTCCAGAATTTCGCCAACATGTTCGCCCAGAAGCTACGCGACCTGGGCGTGGAGATCCGCCTGCAGGCCCCCGTCACCCTGATCGACCGTAATGCCGAAACCGGTAAAGTGGTCATCCACGGCGAGCAGGACGAGTCCTTTGACCAGGCCCTGGTGACACTTTCGCCTGAAGCGCTCAGCCGGCTGGCCCCTTCCCTGCCCGAGGACTATCTGCACGGGTTGCGCAGCATGAAGTCCATGGGCGCAGTCGTGCTCACCCTGGCGCTCACGCACCAGCTATCCGAAGAAGGTTATTACTGGTACAACCTGCCGAAGAGCGCCGGTTACCCCTTCCTGGCGCTGGTCGAGCACACCAATTACATCTCCCCTGAGCATTTCGGCGGCGATCATATCGTCTACATCGGCGATTATCTTGAGCCCGAGCACGAGTTCTTCAAGCTCTCGCAGGATGAGCTGCTGGAGCGCTTCCTGCCTACGCTGACCAAGTTCAACCCCAAGTTCGAGCGCGCCTGGGTCAAGAAGGCCTGGCTCTACCGCACCGCCTACGCCCAGCCCGTCCCTCTGGTCAATCATTCCAAGAACATCCCGGCCATCCAGACCCCCATCCAAGGCCTCTATTTCGCCTCCATGAGCCAGATCTATCCCTGGGACCGCGGCACCAACTTCGCCGTCGAGATCGGCAGAAGAGCGGCCAGGCTGATGAAGGGAAATGAAAGTAAAACGTAATTCGTAAAAGGTAAAATAAAAAATAGCGCCGCCCTTCCCGAGAGGAGAGGGCGGTTTGATTCTCACGCTTTGACCATTTTTAATGGGTTAACCATCCTCCCTGCTCCCCTTCTCTCCGCTCTCTGCTCTTTTTACGTTTTACTACACTCCCCATCCTTTTTGTTCTTCGTCTTTCGTTTTTTGTTTTTGCTACCTCCCCGGGATATAATCACAAGGTTTTCCCATCCCTTCATCCGGAGTATCTATGCTCATCGCGAAAAACGGCTCTTTTATTGACGACCTCGGCCGCTCCCTCCTGCTCCGCGGCGCCAACCTCGCCGGCAGCAGCAAGCTGCCCTTCCCTCCTCCCGCCACACCCGCCGAATTCTACAATCATCGCAAAGTCTCCTTCGTCAGCCGCCCCTTTCCGCTCGACCAGGCCGATCGGCACTTTGCCCGCCTGCGCTCCTGGGGGCTAACCTTCGAGCGCCTGGTCGTGCCCTGGGAAGCCATCGAGCACGCCGGCCCCGGCGTCTACGACATGGATTACCTCGACTACCTCTATGCCGTCGTCCGCAAGGCCGGCGAGCACGGCATCCGCCTCTTCATCGACCCACACGAGGATGTCTGGAGCCGCTTCTCGGGCGGCGATGGCGCCCCCGGCTGGACCTTCGAGGCCGCCGGGCTCGACCTCACCCACTTCAAGGCTACCGGAGCGGCCCTCACCCAGGCGGAATACGACGGTCCCCTCCCTCCCATGATTTGGCCCACCAACAACCAGAAACTGGCCGCTGCCACCATGTTCACACTCTTCTTCGCCGGTAACGATTTTGCCCCGCAGACCCGCGTCAACGGCCTGCCCATCCAGGAGTACCTGCAAGCCCATTTCATCAACGCCTTCAAGCAGGTCGCCCGCCAGCTCAAAGACCTGCCCGACGTGGTCGTCGGCTACGACACCCTCAACGAACCCGGCACCGGCTACATCGGTAAACAGGATCTCAACGCCGTCCCGGATGGCTTCAAGCTGGGCGATATCCCCACCCCCTTCCAATCCATGCTGCTGGGTGATGGCCTCTCGCAGGTGGTGGATGTCTGGGAGTTCCGCCGGCGCGGCCCCAAAAAGATCGGCAGCCACCTGCTCAACACCGATCGCGTCCGCGCCTGGCTGCCCGATCGCGATTGCATTTGGCGGCAGCACGGCGTCTGGGAGCTGGGCCCTCACGCCACGCCGCAGCTCTTGCGCCCCGATTACTTCAGCAAGGTGGATGGGCGCCTGGTCAACTTCAACCAGGATTACGTTTTGCCGTTCATCAACCGCTTCGCCCGCGCCATCCGCTCCGAGCACCCCCAGGCGCTCATCTTCGTCGAGACCAACCGCCGCCAGCCCCTGCCCGCTTGGGGCGCCGAAGATGCCGCAGATATCGTCTCAGCTCCGCACTGGTATGACGGCACCGTCCTGTTCACCAAGCAGTTCAACTCCTGGGTTGGCAGCGACCTGCATGGTGGCAATCTCATCTACGGCCCCGCCAAAATCCGGCGTGAATATGCCGACCAGCTGCGCGCCTTCCAGAAAACGGCCGTGGATGGCTTGCGCGGCGCCCCCACCCTGATCGGTGAGACCGGCATACCCTTCGACCTGGATAACCGCGCCGGGCTCGAGCAGGGCGATTTCTCAGCCGCCACCCGCGCCATGGATCGCAGCCTGCGCGCCATGGATGATGTCCTGGCCTCCTACACCATCTGGACCTACACGCCCGATAACACCAATCTGCACGGCGACCTGTGGAACGACGAAGACCTCTCCATCTTCAGCCGCGACCAGCAGTCCGACCCCGCTGACATTAACTCTGGCGGTCGCGCTCTCGCGGCTGTGGTCAGGCCTTATGCCCGCATCACCGCCGGTCAGCCGCTAAAAATGTTCTTCGATTACCGCACCCGCAAATTCCTGTTCGAGTTCCGCTCCGACCCGGCCTGCCATGCCCCCACCGAACTCTTCGTCCCCACGTACCAATACCCCCTGGGTTGCCGCGTCACCCTCTCGGATGGCCGCTACGAACTGGATTCTGCCGCCCAAACATTGCGCTATTTTCCTGCCGATGCAGCCGGTCTTCACCGCATCATCCTCACCCCTGTCAAAAAATAACGACTCGCGATTCCCCCGTAAAGGGATCTTCATGTCTCCTTTTCCATCCTGTAGGACGGAATGCCATTCCGCTACAGGGTGAAAAACCGCCTTCCCACCTCTCCCCCTCCAAAAAATACAAATAACCTGTTACTTTTCTCATTTCGTTGCTCTCGCCTTTTTACGTATTACTTATTACAAATCCCCCTCTCCCTTTTGCATCTTGTTTTTTCTCTCCCATGCACCATTCATCCTTCTGCATTCTGAATTTCAAAAAATAGGGTATCATACCTGCATGGAAAAAAGTCTGCCCCAGCCGCGAGCCACACCTTTGATCAAAACCCGTCCCTCTCTGGAAACCTGGGGCGTGCGCATCGTGGCCCTGCTGACAGCCGTCATGGGGGTGGTCAACCTCTTTTCAGCCATCATCCCGGCCATGCACAGCCGCATGCTGATCATCCGCGATATTTTCCCCATGGAGGTATTGCACGGCACGCGCCTGGCGGCCGCTCTGGCCGGGTTTGCGCTGTTGCTGCTGGCCAGCTCGCTCTGGCGGCGCAAGCGCACGGCCTGGATCTTGACCGTCCTGATCCTGGCCGCTTCCATCGGCATGAACCTGGTCAAGGGCCTGGATTTCGAAGAGGCCCTCCTGGATGCGCTGCTGATCATCTTCCTGGTTATCCTGCGCCCCAATTACCATGCCGATTCTGACCGGCCCTCCGTCCGCCAGGGGTTGATCGTACTGGCCTGGGCATTCGGGTTCACCCTGGCCTATGGCACCATCGGGCTCGATATCCTCGACCGCCATTTCAAGATCCACTTCGGCTTCTGGGGCGCGCTCACGCAGACCCTGACGATGTTCACAACTTTTAATAATCCCAGCCTGTTGCCGGTGACCGGTTTCGGACGCTATTTTGTATTTTCCATCTACCTGGTGGGAGCCGCCACCGGCAGTTATGCACTGCTCAAGCTGATCAGCCCGGTACTGGTACGCCAGCCCGCCACGCCAGAGCAACGCCTCCGCGCTACCGAGATCGTTCAGACCTACGGCAAGACTGCCCTGGCCCACCCGGCCCTGTTCGAAGACAAATCCTATTTCTTCAGCCCGGGCGGCTCGGTGATCGCTTACGCCGCGCGCGGGCGCGGCGTTGTGGCGCTGGGCGATCCGATCGGTCCTCCCGAAGATGCACTGGAAGCCATCCGGGCCTTTCGGCATTTTTGCACCTGTAATGACTGGTCGCCCGCCTTTGTCTCGGTCCTGCCGGATGGGTTGGAGACCTACCGGGCAGCCGGGTTCGACTGCCTCTGCATGGGCCGTGAAGCCATCGTTGACCTGGCGTCCTTCAGTCTGGCCGGCAGCGCCTTTAAGAATGTCCGCAACGCCGTGACGAAGATGGGCCGGCTGGGCTACCACGCCGAAATGCATCTGCCGCCGCTGGATGATGCACTGCTCTACGAACTACGCCTCATCAGCGACGAATGGCTGACCATGCTGAAAAGTGGTGAGATGCACTTTTCAGAAGGCTGGTTCGATGATGCCATCATCCGCAACAGTCTGGTGATGGCGGTCCACGCCCCCACTGGCGAGATCACCGCCTTCGCCAACCTGGTTCCGGAATACCGGAAAAACGAAACCAGCCTGGATCTGATGCGCCGCCGCCGGGAAGTGGAGAACGGCACGATGGAATTGCTCTTCACCTCTCTCCTGGAATGGGCCAAAGCCCAGGGTTATGCCAGCTTCAGTCTGGGCCAGGCCCCCCTATCCGGCATCGGCGAGCGAAACGACGATCCGCGCATCGAGCAGGCCCTGCGACGCCTGTCTGACTATTTCAAACGATTCATTAACTTCGGGGGCCTGTACACCTTCAAGGAAAAATTCAATCCGCGCTGGGAGCCCCGCTACGTGGTTTACCCGGGCGTGGCCAGCCTGCCAGGCATCATCACCACCCTGCTGCGTGTCCATTCGGATGGCAATTTCCTGTGGGATTTTTTGAAGAAATAGACAAGAAAATAAATTTAGATAAGTACTGCATTTAAGAGTGTGCGGCGAAGCTGCACACTCTTAAATGCAGTACTTCTAAGATTTGTGGAAGCAATAAATAAGCGACCAGCATTTTGAACTGGTCGCTTATTTTTCGCGATTCCGATGTCAGGCTTTTGAAGAGGGTGGCAAATTCTTCCGCCGCCGGCTGGCCAGCACGATCAAACCAATTCCGACCAAGTCCACCACCGTCCCAATATAGGCCCACTTAACCTGGAAGGCCATCCCTCCAACGGGGTAGAGCCCAATACCCTGCATGATCCAGACGCTGCCCATCAGGAAGAGCAGGACACCAACTATGTACAGGACCCATCTCATAGTAATCTCCTTAATATTTTGAACCTCTCCAGCGGCGCCCCCCTATTGGGTGCTTCGCGAACCACGCTGCCTGGAGCAAAGGTTTGCCAGACGCTCAAATACGACAAGTATTGTCCACATATACCGCACAAAAGGGAGCGCTACAAGGGGTGCAGGAAAAAGCTCAGAATTTCTTAATGTAAGTTGAAAGGCGCAACAAATTGATCGCGCGCTCCTTGACGTAGTAATCCATAGGTATTATACTAATGGTATAATAGTTTGGAAGGAGCACTATGGATCAAACCACCCTGGACGCCCTGCTGGCCCAATGGGAAGAGAACTACAAAAAGGGCCTGCTCAGTTTCTGGCTGCTGCTGTTACTGGCCCAACGCAAGGCCTATCCGTATGAGATTAAAGCGGCCATCAACACGATGAGCCACAACACCATCAACGCCGATGAGAACAGCATCTACCGGTCGCTCAACCGGCTGGCAGATTCAGGAATCGTCGCCAGCGAAGTGCAGCCGTCCGAGACCGGGCCCAACCGCAGGTATTTCTTCCTGACCCCGCTCGGGCAGGCGCTGTTGAACCGCTTCATCACCCGCAACATCCTGGTGTACGAACAGCCGGATGTGGCCGAATTGATCCAAAAAACGCTCGCTTCCAATGGCAACCAGAAAGGATAACCGTATGTCCACCCAGCCCAATACCCCACCCATCACTCCCAAGGAAAAGAAGCTGCGCAACCTGCGCAAGATACTTTGGATCATCTTCTCTGCCATTACCATCACGATCCTGCTGGTTAGCAGTCTCAGCCTGCCGGCGGCGTTACTGATCAATAAAACCAGCAGCATTGCCAGCCTGTTCGCCAATCAAACCGGCATGATCCTGTTATCCCTGCTGGCTTTGATCCTGGTCAAGATCATCGTAACTGGCATCATCTGCGTGGTGATCTATGCGATCATCAAATACCGCCTGGAAAAAGACGACGATCTGTTTCTATAGTTAATAAAAGTACTGGATGGTTTTTCCTCCTTTATGTACTACATGCCCGTCGTGGTTAATCACTTTCTACCTTAAAAGGATGCAGCATGAATTGGATCATCGAGACTGAGAACCTGGGGAAACGCTACGGCGATGTAAAAGCGGTGGATGGCCTGTCACTGCGAGTGGCGGAGGGTGAGATCTATACCTTCCTGGGGCTGAACGGGGCCGGGAAGACCACCACCATCCGCATGCTTCTGGGGATGATCAAACCCAGCGCAGGCAGCGCCACCGTTCTGGGGAAACGCGTCCGGCTGGGCAGCCGGGATCCCTGGGCGGGAGTGGGCTACCTGGTGGAAACACCGCACGCCTACCCCGAACTGACCGTGCGCGAGAACCTGGAAGTCGCCCGAAGGCTCCATCCCGGAACAGAAAGGAAGGCGGTCAGCCAGGCGATCGAGCGGCTCGGACTGGGCGCGTACGCCGAGCGCCGGGCGGGTGTGCTCTCGCTGGGAAACGTGCAGCGGTTGGGGCTGGCCAGAGCCCTGCTGCACCATCCCAGGCTGATCCTGCTGGACGAGCCGGCCAACGGGCTGGACCCGGCCGGAATCGTGGAAATCCGCGAGCTGCTTCTGGAGCTGACCCGCCAGGAGGGGTTGACAGTCTTCATGTCGAGCCACATCCTGGCCGAGGTGGCACGCCTGGCCAACCGCATCGGCATCATCCATGGCGGCAAGCTGCTGCGAGAAATGGATGAGGCCGGATTGGAAGGCGAACGGCGCCGGCGGCTGCTGGTGCGTGCACGCGATATCCAGGCTGCCCGGCAGCTGCTGATGGCTGAGGGATATGCGTGTGAAAGCCCGGTAGACGGGCGGCTGGCTATTTCTGATGCGGCGGTGCTCGAAAACCCGGATGAGATCGCCGTCCGGCTGGTGCGCGGCGGATGCCCGCCAACGGAGCTGCTGGTGGAGGAAGAAGGACTGGAAGAGTATTTTCTTCGGCTGGTCGGATCGGCATAAGAGATGATCTGCTAACCTTGGCTGATCGCCGCTGATAAAAAACGGATTAGACGAGATTTGTGAAGATTTGCGGTCGATCGTTCATTCTTTGCAAGTTATTTGGAGATAAAGATGCTGTCAGATATGTTGTGGGTTGAAATGCGCAAGGCGCTGCGCTCAAAAATGCCTCTGTACACTGCGCTGGGCTCGCTGTTGCTGCCGCTGGCGATGGCGTTCATGCTGTTCGTCTCGCGCAACCCGGATGTTTCGCGCAAGCTGGGACTGATCAGTGCCAAGGCAACCATCATGTCGGATCTGGCGGCCACCTGGCCCGCCTACCTGGCGCTGTTCGCCCAGATACTCGCAATGGGTGGCATGATCCTTTTCGTGCTGGCAATCAGCTGGGTGTTCGGGCGGGAATTCACGGATGGCACCCTGAAGGATCTGCTGGCAGTTCCGGTGGCGCGCGGCAGCATCCTGTTGGCTAAATTCATCGTGGTGGCGCTCTGGTCGGCTGCGCTGGCAGTGCTGCTGTTCGGGCTGGGGCTGGGGCTGGGAGCGCTGTTCCATCTGCCGGGCGGCTCGACACTGATCCTGCTGCAAGGCTGTGTGCGGGCAGCCATTACCGCCGGGCTGGTGATCGCAGCCATGCTGCCGTTCGCTTTCTTCGCCAGCCTGGGCCGCGGCTACCTGCTGCCGATCGGAGTTTGCTTCATCGTGCTAATTCTGGCGAATGTGGTGATGGCAGCCGGATGGGGTGAGTATTTCCCATGGGCGGTACTGGCAATTTATGCTCAGGGCAAAGAGGCGCTGCCTCCAGCCAGTTTTGGTATCGTGTTGGCAACGGGCCTGGTGGGGCTGGCCGGAACGTATGCATGGTGGAAGTACGCGGATCAAAATAAATGACAGGGAAAAGAAAAAATTCTTAACAGGAAACAAATGCGAAGAAAAAAATGAAAAAAGTCCCGGCAGAGGAGAAATGCCAGGGACTTAGTAATGAAACATCCGTGCGCCTGAGGCACAGCCCAGGCAAAGGTCACAAAGGCAACAAAGGAGAGATTTTGGGAGCGAAAAAAGGGGAAGGCGAGAGGCCTTCCCCCTGCGGTGCTATTGGATAGTGTACTTGGTCAATTTGATGGTGGTGGTGCTGCCGGCAGTGTTGTTGACCCGGACGGATTTGACCAGCCCGATCCCTTTGGCGTACCAGTTGGTGATATCCAGGGTGGAGGGGGCGCCAGCCGGAATGGGTGTAGCCTGGATTATCTCCGAGACGCCGATGGTTTCGGTGCAGGTGGCTTTGACGGTATCAAACGTACCGGCGGGGACAGTGATCGATTCGGCGCCAGCGGCTGTGCAGTTAAGCGTGGCGGCTATCTGGGAATCCAGGGTGCGCGTACCGGTCTGAACCGTGCCGATGACCGTCACCTTTTCAGACCAGGTTGTCCCGGGAGTAAAAGAATTCGGGACATTGTAGCCATCAGCCGTGATCGAGGTGCTGGTTATCTTTACTTTGGAGGTGGCCACGCTGAGACTGCCTGCTCCGGAATCCAGGGCCGCCAGGTTCCCATTTTGACAATGCCATTTAACAAGCGAACTTGTTCCCTTCCCCAGGGTGGTTAGATCATTGACAGTAAATCCGGTATCACTCACGTCAGAAACCGTGCTGGTGTAGGTATACGGTCCGAGGGCGCTGCCAGCGCTGGAGTAGGACCAGCTGGAACCGGAGGAAGTTGGAAAATAGGCGTTGGTGCAACCACCGCTGGCAGGCGGAATTGTAGCGGGTGGATTTGTGGCAGGCGCGCGGGTTGCCAGAGGGTTGGCTGTATTTGCGGGCGGCTGGCTGGCGGAGGAAAACGAGCAGGCTGCCACGACAAAGATGAGCAAAATGCTGCCGATGATAAGATGAGAACGACGCGAATTCATATGATGATCTCCTTGGATCGTTAATTCCGCCCGATTGTGTTCAAAACGGGAAGAGTGTGATGAGGCCGGTAAGATTCCTTACCAACCATTGTGGAAACAGGGATATATCTCCTTTCAAAGCGTTGCATCATATCACTATTTAAAATAACCAGGGGTAGTTACCACCAGCATTCACGAACGAAGGTCCATCTCGAGAAATGAAAATCTTTATCGCCAAACTCGGATGTCTGGGGACTTCTGAGTACGAGGTTAATTATAGAACAGGTAGCAAGGCACAAAAGCGAAATAGCATTCCGCCCTACCTAAAGGCGAAACCAGGTTACGGGGAAACCACCAGCGTATACTGTTTATCGCCGGTCTGGCCGTTGACGTTGGTGCCCAGGCACCAGACACTGACAGTGAATTTATACGTTCCGGATTGCGTGGGCGTGCCGCTGATTCGGCCGATGCGCAGGTTCTGGTCCATCACCAGGGTAAGGCCGGGCGGGAGGGCACCATCCGAAACGGAATAGTCACCCACCGGCGTGACATTTCCGGCAACCAGGATGTCGACCTGATAGGGTTGGCCCACCCGGATCTGCGGGAGCGTGTCGGGCTTGAATTGGAGGGCGGGGCGCGGGGTCAGGATACAGAAGGTGGTGGAGAGGAAGATGGCGAGGGAGCCTAAAATAAGGAGAAAGTTGTTCTTATGGAGTTTGTTAGCAAGGGAAGGACGACTGAAGTGGTCACTACGATTTGTGTTCATGGGTTACCACTCCCCGGCGTAATTGAGCTGATAGGGTTGGGCGGACTTTAGTAACCAGGCCCAGTGCAGCTCGACCAACTGGCGCAGGTGCAGCAGATCATGCGCCACCCAGGCGGCAAACATATCCCCGGCTCGCATTGTGCCAAAGGGAGAGGTGACAGAGGTATCCCAAACGGGACCATTCAAGGCACGCAGCCAGGCTAGGGATTTCCGGCGCTCATCCAGGAAATTGTCCATGGATACTGCCAGGTCGCGCTGGTTATAGAGGCGCTCGGTGACCCAGCCGGCCGGGTTGATCGGCGGCCAGGGCTGATCCGGGTGGTGCAGGAGGATGTCCAGGCGGACGCGGAAATCGGCGCATTCCTCGTCATGCAGGTGGTTGACAACCTCGAGGATCGACCAGTTTTGAGGGTCGGGCTTCCAGCGAGCCTGCTCCTTGGAGACGCCAAGGGTGAGGGTTTGGATGGTACCGGCATGGTTTGCAAGCTGGTTGGAGAAAGAGGCGAGATCCATGGGGACTCCTTTTGGATGTTTATAAGGGATCTGAGGGTTCTGATGGTCCAGAGGCACCAAAGGCGCCGGATGTACCGGATGCACCCAATCACTGAGCGGTTAACTCTCCCCACGGTCAGCGGCGGTGGGAAAGAGGATGAATTGGGTAATGATGACGACCACCAGCATAAGCGTAATTAAGAATACCAGCAAGCCCAGTCCCCACCAGTTGGGAAAGATGAGCAGCAGGTCGGCAACGACAAGCAAGCCCAAGGCAGCACATGCGTTGGTAGCATTCTCAAGCAGCCCCTGCAAGCGGGAATTACCCACCAGCCAGAGGGCGGCACCACCGGCCAGCCCAACCAGGCTGGCGACAAACATCGCTATAAATACCTGCAACCCGGAGAGAGCGGGGAAGGGTGAAACGGGAATGCCACAGGAGCCCTGGTGAGTTGGGAAGTTGCGCTGGCTGGTTTCGAAGAGGTTGACCAGGATCAAGCCGCCGAAAACCCGGTCGCCCGGCCCGACCTGCCATTGCAATTGTTTTTTCTCGCCGGGCGCAAGGGTAAGCACGGTACTGACCATCCTGGCGTGACTCACCTGGCCGATCACTGCCTGCACGGTGGGATTAATGACTTCTGCGGTGGAATTATCAAAATAAGCCGATAGACTGCCCGTCTCAGTGGAAGCAAGCATCAAAGGACAGCGCAAAGCGGCGATATCCTGCTCGCCGGAACGATTGACCAGCAAGGAGGCTTCCACCTGTCCCCACAGCGACCAGCCGCTCAGGATCAGCCCAAGCAGGATGCCGGCAGTAAATAGGAATGCGCCGGGGAGGTAGAGGGTCTTGCGAGGGGGTCTCATATCCTGGAACCTTGGAACCTGTACAAAAAAATCCAGCCACGAATTTCGCGAACGAACACGGATTATTTGAGGAAGAATGACTTATGAAGATGTATAGATAAATCATACTACAGGTTGATGCAGCAGGAACATCTAAATTGAAAGTCCCTGGAGGATAAAAACCTTCAGGGACTTTTGATTTGATATTATTCTTTCCCACTACACCACGATGCTGACCAGTTTTTTCTGAACGACGATTACCTTCTTAGGGTTCTTGCCGTCCAGGTATTTACGGACGGTTTCACTGGCCAGGGCAGCGGATTTGATGGTTTCTTCAGTGGCATCGGCGGGGAAGACCAGGCGGTCACGCAACTTGCCGTTGATCTGCACCGGGATGGTAATCTCATCTTCGGCGGTGGCAGCCAGGTCCACTGCAGGCCAGGGCTGAGTATGGATGGAATAGGGTTTGCCAATAGCCTGCCACAGTTCCTCGGCGATGTGCGGGCAGACCGGCGCCAGCATGCGCAGGTACAGGTCGACCGCTTCGTTCCATGCAGGCGTGCCGGCCGCACCAGCCTCCTTTGCTTTATACATTTCGTTCAGCAGTTCCATCAGGCCGGAGACAATGGTATTGAACTCGAACTGCTCGAAGTCACGCGTTACCTGCCGGAGGGTCTGGTGGAGCTTGCGCCGTAAGACCTTCAGCGTCTCGGGGGAAGCGGAGGGCTGCCCGACCGGTTCGGTGAAGAGCGCCCAGACACGCTTCAGCCAGCGATAGGTACCTTCAATGCCGGTGCGGTTCCAGGGGGCGCCCATATCCCATTTGGCAAAAAAGATCAGGTAGGAACGGACAGCATCCGCTCCATAGCGCTGGACCAGGTCATCCGGGGCGGTCACGTTGCCGCGGCTCTTGGACATCTTTTCGTGGTCTTCCCCCAGCACCATACCCTGGTTGCGCAACTGCACCATCGGCTCGGAGCCTTCGGTGATCTGCATGTCGCGCAAGGCTTTATGGAAAAAGCGCGTGTACATCAGGTGCATGGTGGCATGTTCGATACCGCCGGTATAGGTATCCACCGGCATCCAGTAGTCATATTCGGCCGGGTCGAATGGGCCCTGATCGTATTTGGGGGACAGGTAGCGCAGGTGATACCAGGATGAACACATAAAGGTATCCATGGTATCCGTCTCGCGCACGGCGTCTTCGCCGCAAACCGGGCACTTGGCCTGTTTCCAGGTGGGGTGCAGTTTCAGCGGGCTTTCGCCGGTGGGTTTCCATTCCACATCGTCGGGTAGCAAGACGGGCAGCTGTTCATCCGGGACGGGGTTCCAGCCATCCTTTTTGCACCAGATCATCGGGATTGGCGCGCCCCAGTAGCGCTGGCGCGAGATCAGCCAATCGCGCAGTTTATAAGTGACGGCTTCCTTGCCAATGCCCTGCCCTGCCAGCCAATCGATGACGGCAGTAATACCGGGATTTTTGCGGCCTTTCTCTTCATTGACAGCCGTGCCGTTAAACTGGGCCGAGTTGATCATGTGACCGCCGCCAACATAAGCCACTTCCATGCTATCGCCGTCCAGATCAGGCAGGCCATCCGGCTGAATGACCGGTATGATCTTCAGTCCAAACTTGCGGGCAAAGGCAAAATCGCGCTCATCGTGGGCTGGAACGGCCATGATAGCGCCGGTGCCATAGGTCATCAGCACGTAATCAGCAATCCAGATAGGGATCTGCACGCCGTTGACCGGGTTGATGGCATAGGCGCCTGTAAATACGCCGGTTTTTTCCTTGTCTGTGGCCTCGCGTTCGATATCGGACTGGCGGGCAGCCTGTTTCTTATAATCTTCGACGGCCTGCTTTTGCACCGGCGAGGTCAGCTTTTCCACCAGTGGATGCTCGGGGGAGAGCACCATGAAGGTGGCACCCCATAGCGTGTCTGGACGGGTGGTGAAGACTTCAATTGAGTCGTCCTGGACAGTCTTGAAGACCACTGAAGCGCCCTCACTGCGGCCGATCCAGTTGGTCTGCAAGGTGCGGACGCGTTCAGGCCAGTCCAAGCTGGTGTAATCCAGCAACTCGTCGGCGTACTTGGTGATGCGGAAGAACCACTGGTCCAGATCCTTCTTGATGACAGGCGTGCCGCAACGCTCGCAATGGCGGTCGTCACCCCAGACCTGCTCGCGCGCCAGGGTGGTGTTGCAATGCGGGCAGAAATCGACCGGTGACATCTTGCGATAGGCCAGCCCGTGCTTGTACAATTGGATGAAGAACCATTCGGTCCACTTGTAATACTCGGGATCGGCCGAAACGGCTTCGCGGCGCCAGTCGAACATGGCGCCCATCGAACGCAGCTGCTTTCGCATGTTGTCGATATTCTTATACGTCCAGACCTTTGGATGGATACCGCGTTTAATGGCGGCATTTTCCGCCGGCAGGCCGAAGGCATCGAAGCCGATGGGGAACAGTACGTTGTAGCCACGCATGCGCATGAAACGGGCGCGCGCATCCGCGGGCGTCATGGCATACCAGTGACCGATGTGCAGGTCGCCGGAGGGATAGGGCAGCATGGTCAGGGCGTAGTGCTTGGGTTTTTTGGGATCGATATCGGAATGGTATAGGCCGTCGGCATCCCATTTGGCCTGCCATTTCGGCTCAATTTCCTGGGGAATATAGTTTTCGCTCATTCTTTATCCTTGTGAAAAATAAGATTCAAACATACTTGTGCCTGCCTGCGCCAGCCTGTCCTAGACGGGCAGCCCAGGGTATCGCAGGTATAGGTGCGGCACCGTGCAGGCAAAGGCCACGATCCCGCGCAAGAACACTGCGGGACAGGCGGTCACAAAGGATTTCTTTAAGTACAAAACACAAGAACATTGAATCCTTAATAACCTTCAAGTTAATCTCTACCATCCAAGTTTTCATGGAGGGGCGCGAGAAGGTAGGGACGAACCTCGGAATCAAATATGGTATTTTCTGACATGACGCGCCTCCTTTCGAGAATATTAACAAAAATCCCTTCATCCACTCAGGGACGAAGGGTCAGCTCCGCGGTACCACCCGGATTATGTAGTCTTAAAGTCACCAGTCGCATAGTCTAATAGTAGTAATCACTATCAGACTTCTGTCTTTCTGACCATCAGACGTACATCTCTCTTTTCGCGATAACGGGCGTTCCCGGCGCTGACTACTGGGGGGTTCACCAGCGCAGTCTGCCTTGCGCTTGCAAAGACAAGTTGGTAAGCTTGGGGCGGCAGGCGAGTTCGGTCTTGATCCAATACTGGATGAAGGCACTCCCGCTGGGTGCCGGGCTGGGCTTGCACCTCGCTCTCCCAACTCGCTGGCGGGACGACCTACTACTCCTGTCCTGACTTATAAAGCATTCAGCTTCCAGTATATCACACAGCGGCCAGCATTCAGACTGAAGCTGATGGCTGACCGCTGAGTGCTGGTAGTGGACCCAGAGAGATTCGAACTCTCGACCTTCTCAATGCCATTGAGACGCGCTCCCAACTGCGCTATGGGCCCAGATTGATTGTTGATTGCCGATTGCCGATTGAGGATTTTAGATTGCCACTCAGGCCAACCAGGAACCTCAAAACGGCAATCGACCATCCTGGTGGACCTGGAGAGATTCGAACTCTCGACCTCCTCAGTGCGATTGAGGCGCGCTCCCAACTGCGCTACAGGCCCGTTTATGGGCGTGGGGTATTCTACCTGAGGCAGAGGGGAATGTCAAGGAAACATTTGACAGGAAACCTTTGAAAAGAAACGCGGCTTTCACCAAGTCTGAAAGCCTTGCAATCGCAACTCCCTGACTCCCACCCTTGGGCGGGAAAAAGAAAATTTTGGGGATTTGTCGGCAGGCAAACCTGCCGAAAAATCCCAAAAAAACTTCTTTGTGAAAGCCTCAGGAAAGGAAACTTCCTAAAGGTCAGCGAGTCAGCTTGGCAATATAACGATAGCGATCGCCACGATATAAAATCTTTACGAATTCGATCACACGGCGAGACTGTGAATAGGTGGTACGCTCGCTGAGGAGTAAGGGACTGCCGGGTGGAATCTCCAACAAGGCGGCCTCACGTGGGGTGGCCAGGGTAACTTCGAGGGTTTCATCTGCTTCCGTGGGAATCAAATGAAATTTTTCCTGAAGCATTTTATAAATGGAACCGACCTCTTCCAATTCCTGGCGCGTGATGGTCTGACCTTCCGGCAGGAGGTAGTAGGAAGTCTGCAGCCCCATTGGGACATCATCGCCCAAGCGCAGGCGCTCGATGCACAGCACCGGCCCGCAGGAGGCAGGCAGCTCCAGATGAGCGCGCACCTGCTCAGAGGGTTGGACATAACCGATCTCCAGAATCTTTTGGCCCGGAACAAGGCCGCGCTGTTTCATATCCTCACTAAAGCTGGTCAGCTCCGAAATGCCCTTTTGTAGCTTTTGCGGGGAAACAAAGGTACCGCGTCCATGGGAGCGGTAAAGGAAGCCCTGGCGGATCAGCAGATCGATGGCCTGGCGAATGGTCGTCCGGCTGACAGAGTAGAGCCCTTCCAATTGACGCTCGGATGGGATGGGCTGGTGCGCGGCGAACCTGCCATTCGTAATACTCTCGCGCAGAATATTGGCCAATTGGTAATAACGCGGCAAAAAATCGTCAGGATCGATCATTTCAGGCAGACCGTTCTTTTCCCTTAACCAATAATAAATAGAAAGGATATTCTTCCCATGGATTATCGTTTTGTTCTGAACGGCTGTCAAGCCATTCTTGCGGACCAGCCATTCTTGCGAATCTCCCAGGAGATTCTGCAAACCGTCAGGCGGGTACGTAAATATCCAGAATTAACAGCGAAGGGACCAAGAACGCCAAGAAATCTATATTGCAGCTTCGATAATTAAGAATGGCACCAACTCAGCGGTGGTAGATCAGAATTCTCATCAGCTTAACAGATATCGGACGGTAAGACTTTTATGCTACAAATGGTGTAAAATACCTGTAAGGCTTCCCCAAAAGGTCACCATCGGGATACGGTTCTCCAGCAGGAGATTAGTCTGCCTACAAAGAAGATTTCGGCAGTACGTTCGAACCAGACCCCGCCCTCAGCAATGCTGAATGGGCGGAAGAAAGCGCGCCTGTCCTCACCAGAAAAGGGGAATATCGCCCACCGCAAGCAAGCCCTGGACATTCTGGAAAAATCGGAACAACGTTTCCGTGAGTTGACCGAATTCCTGCCCTTAACGATTTTTGAAATTGATACTGCCGGCAAGCTGGTTTCTTTTAATCAAACCGCTTTAAGAACATTCCGTTACTCCATGGAAGATTTTAAAGAAGGAATGAGCGCACTGCAATTTTTCCCCGCTGAAGAATGGCACAGAGTGGAAGAGAATATACAGAAGGCAATCCAGGGGACGTCCGCGACCGGCCAGCAATATACCCTGCTTCGGAAAGATGGCAGCACCTTCACCGGATCTGTTTATGCCGCCCCGATAATCGATAAAAATAAAATCATCGGTTTAAGAGGCGCCATCATCGACGTCACCGAACACAACCAGACTCAAACGCTCCAGGAGGCAGTTTACCGGATTGCCGCAGCCACCGAAACAACTCGCTCGTTGGATGAACTTTATCATCAGATCCACCAGATCATCTCGTTCGTAATGCCGGCAGAAAACTTTTATATCACCCTTTATGATGAGGTTGAAAATATCCTGCGGTTTTCCTATTTCAAGGATGCGGAGGATGAGCCATTTATAGGAGGGATCCAACCAGGGAGGGGTTTAACTGCCTATGTTCTGCGAACTGGGAAATCGCTATTATGCACCCAGGCCGTACACGATGAACTGGAACGCCTGGGCGAAGTGAAATTGCTGGGTGTGCCATCCGCGATCTGGCTGGGTGTGCCACTAATAGTGGAAGGAAAAACAATCGGCGCCATGGTGGTGCAGCATTATACCGATCCCAAGGCATACGGTGAACGCGAGCAGCATATGCTGGAATTTGTCTCCACACAGGTTGCCATCGCGATCACCCGCAAGCGGGCGGAGGATGCACTGCGCCAATCAGAGGCCGAACTACGGGCGCTGTTTGCCTGCATGCACGATGTGGTGATGGTGATCGACCAGCACGGAGTATACCTGAAGGTGGCGCCGACCAATCCAGAACTGCTGGTCAGACCGCCGGATGAACTGATTGGGAAGACTTTGCAGGAGATCTTCCGACCAGACCAGGCGAAAACTTTTATCGATGCGATCAAACAGGTGCTGAATACAAAAAAAACGATGCAGATCGAATACGATCTCATGATCGGCGACCGCAGCGTCTGGTTCGCGACCTCCATCTCGCCGATGACGGAAGAAAGCACGCTCTGGGTGGCGCACGACATCACCGAGCGCAAGCGCTTTGAATCAGTCCAGAATGCGCTTTATCGGATCAGCCAAACGGCCATAACCAGCGAAGGGATGGATGCGCTCTACCGTTCGATCCATGCCATCCTGGGAGAATTGATCCCGGCAGAGAATTTCTTCATTGCCCTGATCGAACCAACTAGCGGAGAGATCAGCTTCCCCTATTATGTTGATCAATTTGACGAACAGCCAGTTGGTATGACCCCACAGCAAGGGTTGACCGGTTATATCATCCGCACCGGGCGCCCCTTCCTGGCAACCCAACAAGAAATTGAAAACCTGGTTCAACAGGGGAAGGTGGAGCGGTTGGGGACGATCAGCGCGGATTGGATGGGTGCGCCATTAAAAGTGGAAAACGGTTTGATCGGTGTGATGGCAGTGCAAATCTATTCGCCAGGCCTGCATTATGACCAGGAAGACTTGAACCTGCTGGAATTCGTCTCCACGCAGGTGGCCCAGGCCATCGAACGTAAACGCATGGATGAAGAGATCCGCAGTCTATCCTTGACCGACGATTTAACCGGCCTGTATAACCGGCGCGGCTTTACGCTGCTGGCCGAACAGGAGGTTAAGCTGGCTCACCGGATCAACAGACCGATGCTGTTGTTTTTCTGCGATGTGGACTCGCTGAAAGGGATCAATGATGCGCATGGGCACGCCCAGGGTGACCTGGCTTTACAGGAGGTGGCCGCGATTTTAAAGGAAACCTTCCGCGAAGTGGATATCATGGCCCGCCTGGGCGGCGATGAGTTTGTGGTACTGGCAGTGGATGCCTTCCTGGAAAGCGCTGAAACCATCACCAACCGCATCCAGGCCGCGTTGGAACAGCGCAACTGGCAGGGCCAGCGGCCCTACCAGCTTAACCTCAGTATGGGGATTGCACGCTGCGACCCTGAGGCACCCACAACCGTCAGCGAATTGATCATCGAGGCAGACGGGTTGATGTACAGCCAGAAACAAGCCCGCAAGGGAAAGCGATAAGGGGGAATGGGGAAGGGCGGATACATGGGTCCGCCCCTACGAGGTAACCGGCTCCAAATCCCTTTGGACGGAATACAATTTCCGGTACAAGCCATCCTGCAATTGAATCAATTGATCGTGCGTGCCCATTTCGCGGATGGATTTGTCTTCCAGCACCACGATCTGGTCGGCATTGCGCACTGTGGAAAGTCGGTGGGCGATGATGATGGTGGTGCGCCCCTGCATTAGGCGTTCGAGCGCCTGCTGGATCAATAGTTCCGTGCCGGTGTCGACCGAGGAAGTGGCTTCGTCCAGGATCAGGATGGGGGCGTCTTTCAGGATGGCGCGCGCAATCGACAGGCGCTGCTTCTGCCCGCCGGAGAGCTTGACGCCGCGCTCGCCGATACGAGTCTCGTAGCCATCGCTCAAATCCATGATGAATTCATGCGCATTGGCAGCCCGGGCAGCCGCCACCAGCTCGGCTTCACCTGCATCCGGGCGGCCAAACAGCAGGTTCTCGCGCACCGTGCCGTAGAACAGGAACACATCCTGCAAAACGATGCTGACCTGTTTGCGCAGGCTTTCGAGCGTGAAATCGCGCAGGTCATGCCCGTCCAGCGTGATCGATCCGCCACTGATATCGTAGAAACGGGGAATCAGACTGACCAGGGTGGTCTTGCCCACGCCGGTCGGTCCGACCAGCGCCACCACCGATTTGGCCGGGATGGTGAGGGAAATATTCTCCAGCACCGGCACGCCGGGAGTATATGCAAACGAGACATCTTTGAAGACGAATTCGCCGCCAACCCGGCTGGTGACCGGCTCGGCACCGTGGCGATTCTGCGGCTCGTGAGGCTCGGCGATCAGGTCCGCCACGCGGTCCGCCCCGGCCAGGGAGCCCTGGATGGCCTCCCAGGCCGCGCTCAGGTTCTGGACGGGGGCGTAAAGACTTTGCAGGTAGAGGAAAAAGGCCACCAGGCTGGCCACCGAGAGGGAGCCCAATAAGGCCAGCCGGCCGCCGAAGTAGATGACGACCAGCGTACCCAGTGAAGAGGTAAACTCCACGAAGGGCTGGAAGGTGGCCATCAGCTTGAGCGCGCTCAACTGGGATCTGCGGTAATTTTCGATGCCAACATGGACACGGCTGGCTTCTTCGGCTTCGCGGGTGAAGGCCTTGATCTCACGGATGCCAGACAAATTATCGTTCAAGAGGGCGTTCAGATCGCCCAGCACTTTCTGGCGATGGCGGAACGCCGGGCGAACGTATTTGGCGTACACCTGAAGTGAAAGGAACACCAGCGGGATCGGGATCAGGCTAAGCAGGGTCAGCTTCCAATTCAAAAAGAAAAGAACGGTTGTTACACCGATCAGAGTGACGATGTTTACGACCACGTCCGGGATGGCATGGGCGATGAATTGTTCGAACAGATCGGTGTCATTGATCACGTTCGACATGAGATTGCCAACCTGCTTGTCTTCGTAAAAGCGCAGGGAGAGGCGCTGCATATGTTCGTAGATGTACTCACGCACATCCGCCACCACGCCCCAGCCGGCCACATGCGCCAAGTAAGAGCGCACAAAAGTCAGCCCGGCCCGCGCCACATACGCAGCCAACACGATCAAGGTCAGCTTAGTGACATAGTTGTAATTCGCCAGGTTAGTGCCCGGGTCGGTAATGCGCGCAATCAGCAGGGTAATGATCCACGGGATCAACAGCTGGATGCCCACCAGGGCCAGCATGCTCAGGGCAGTCACAACCAGGGAACTGGTGTACCTGCGGGCGTAATTAAAGATTAGTTGGAAGGGTTTCATTAATATAACCTCGGCCTTGTATTTTACGACCACTTATCAAATTGGGGGTGTAAATGTGCTTGCAATTTGGAATAGCACTGAAGAGAAGAGTCGGGGGTTTTAAAGGGCGAAGCGGATGCCGCATAAGGGGGTAGGGGTGAGAGGATGGAGGCGTGGGTGGGGATTGCCGCTGTCTTTCGATTTGGTAAAAAACGCGCCTTTATGGCGCGGCGGGCTTGACAAGCCTCCCACACCCGGCTATTATTACGTTTTACGATATAACGTCACACGTTGCAACGGGAGATGAAATAGATGGAACCTTCTGATTTCGGGCGATTTTCGGACCCGGCCTTGTTGATCCTGGCCAGCCTGGCAGGTGGTGAAAAACATGGCTATGCCATGATGGAAGATATCGAAGCCATGAGCGGCGTCCACCTTGGGCCGGGCACCCTGTACGGGGCTCTGGCACGGCTGGAACAATCCGGTCTGATCCAGGCGCTGCCAGCCGACGAACGCCGAAGGCCGTACCAGTTGACCGCACAGGGCAAGGCCTTCCTGCGCCAGTCGCTGGCCAGCTTGAAAAATTTTGTGTCATTGGGGCTGATGAGGCTGGGAGCGTGAGGCTGGATAGAGTCCGACCCTGGCTGACGAGCCTGTACCCGCGCGCCTGGCGGGAACGCTACGCGGTCGAGTTTGACGTGCTACTCGAGCAATGTCTGCACTCCCCACTTGACGTAGTGGACGTGTTCCTGGGCGCCCTAGATGCGCACCTGCAACTTCTGGGTGGAGAAAATCTTAGCTGGAGATTGATGGATATGCAAAACAAGCTTCGCACTACCCTATTGATGGTTTTTGCCGCTTTCATTGGGTTCATCGTGGCAGGATTCAGCCTGGTGGGAATGGCAGACGACAGCCCAATGATCCCTTTGATGAAAACCAATCCAGCCCTGGCGGCGGCCTGGACAACGATCCAGATCGGGTCAGCGGTGGCACTCCTGGCTGTGGTATTCGGCGGAATACCCCTGGCGTTGACGGTGGTGCAAGGCGCCCTGGCGGGTGGCCGGCGCGGGCGGGGATTGCTGCTGGTGCCGGTGGTTTCCTTCCTGGTTTTAGTGCTTTACCTGGTTTTCTTGTTCCTGGTTGGCTCAGGCAGGATCCAGATTGAAGGCGTGGTCAAGGTGGTTGGACCAGGAGCCTTTCCGGCCGGGAACCGCCTGATGATGGAGGGCCTGATGCTGGTATTCATCCTGGGGGCGATTGCCAGCACGCTGGCGGTCTGGAAGGCCGTTTCCGCGGCGGATAATGAGCAGGAGACCTTTCACGCATTCGGGCGAACCCTGACCGTGAAAATCTACTCGTTCGCCTTCGTGCCGGCGGTAATTGCCACGATCAGTATGCTTGTCATGCTGCTTGCCACGCTGGCCTGGGGCTGGCTGTCCTTTTCGGCACTGCCGCAGGTGTTTGCCGGAAACTTTGGGCCGTGGGGCACCAGCACACAGATCTGGTACATCGGCATCCTGGTGGTGATGGCGGCCTGCAGCGCGGGGGCGGTCTTCGGGCTGTGGCGCGGCCGCCCGAGGCGGTCTCAGTGAAGAGACTGTTGCGCATCCTCGTCAAGCTGCTCAAGCTCGGCGTACTGGCGTTCCTGGTGGTGGTGGTAGCCAGCGCAGCGCTGATAGGTTACCTGGCGATCGCCAGGAATGCAGCGCTGGCGCTGCCAGCTCCAACCGGGAGCTATACAGTAGGGAGGAGCGAATACAACTGGGTGGACTCTAACCGAGCGGACCCGCTGGCGGACGAAGGAATTGCACCGCGCGAGCTGGTGGTGTGGATATGGTTCCCGGCGGCACAATCTGGAACAACCCTGGCTCCTTATCTGCCGCCAGCCTGGGTGCAGGTGCGCAATACTGACCAGGGAACGCTGGGCAAGCTGATCGAAAATGACTTCAACCGGTTACAGACGCATTCCTACGCAGGTGTGCCACTGGCGGCGGCTCCGGCCGTCTTTCCGGTGCTGATCATGGAACCAGGGATGGGGCCGATCGCAACGGATTACACGATCCTGGCGGAAAACCTGGCCAGCCACGGCTATATCGTGGTGGGGATCAACCCGACGGACAGCGCCAATACGACGGTATTCCTGAATGGCAAGGTAGTACTGCGGACGGCCAAAGGCACCATCCCGGATAATGCCACTCCGGCCGAAGGAGACGCGGACGCCAACCGGATCGAAGCGGTCTGGCAACAGGATGAGGTGTTTGTGCTGGACCAACTGGCTGCCTTGAACGCGGCCCAGAGCGGCTTTTTCAGCCACAGGCTGGATCTGCAGCACGTTGGGGCGTGGGGGCATTCCTTTGGCGGCGTGACTGCCCTGGGGCTGTGCCAGGCCGATCCGCGCTGCCAGGCCGGAGTGGACATGGATGGAACGCCCACCAGCAACGAAATGACCGTGGCAGTCCCGAAACCATTTATGTTCATGACGGAAGATTACAGCAAGGGCTGCGACCAAGGCTGCGCTGCAATGCGGCAGGTTTTCCTGAATACCAAAGCAGGCGAGGCTTATTCGCTTTCGATTGGGAGAACGCGGCATTTTAACTTCAGCGACCTGCCCTACCGCCAGGTGCCGCTGATCGAGCCTCTGTTCGTCATGGCCGGCTACGAGGGCACAATCCAGCCGAGGCGCGCCCTGCAAATTGTCAATGCCTACCTGGTGGCCTTCTTCGACCAGTATTTGAAGGGCAGCACGCAGGATTTATTGAAGGGGCCGGCATCATCATTTCCTGAAGTAATCTTCGACAAGCATTGAAAAAGCAAGCATTGATGGGAGAACAGAATTTATGAAAAAAGTTGTGGTTTCCATTTTCTCCGGCGCCATCCTGGGAGTGATCGGGGCGCGCTATTTATTCGTGGGTTCGTGGTTGAGCCTGATCCCCTGGGGGATTGCAGGGCTGTTGATCGGGTATTGGAGTAATAAGCGGCAATGGCTGGTAAACGGCATCTGCTACGGGTTCACCATCTGCTTCGCGTTCATGATAGCGGGATACTCCGGCAGCGCGGCCCTGATCAGCCGCCTGCCGTTCTTTGCATTGATCGGGCTGTTCGGCGGAATGTGCGGCCTGTTCCTGGGGTGGGCGGGGTTCGTAATAAAGCGGAGGGTGAGGGGAGAATGAAGGAAAAAAAACGCGCGGCGCGCACGTGATGGGATTCGAAACAATGAGAAACGATGCAAAGGAGATTTGTTAAGGTTGGCGAGGAAAGATAGGATATCTTCAGGCAAGCAGGAAAAAAGGGCGGAAAAGGGTGTTTTGAGGCTGATTTTGGGCATTTTTAGGGGCGTTGGCGATTAAAGTGCAAGGGGGGAATTTTCGGGAGGATTTGCGAAGCACTGGGAAATAGGATTTTGGGGGCAAAAACAATTCAAAAATAGACTTTTTTTAGTGTTTTATTGACTTTTTTTGAGGGAATAGGCGTTTCTGGAGGGGTGATCCTGAAAAGTTGAGTAGATTTTATGGTTGATTTAGAGTACAGAGGGGAATTGGAAAAGAAGTTTTAGGTGCTGGCTTGACTTTTGGGTTTGGGCGTGCTAATATGAGGGGGTAATGGTAATGTGGTCACTACCAGTTGCGTGGAGCGAGATCGATCGATCCGGTATGAACACAATCGATGATGCGGAAATCCATCAAATTGTGGAACGAGTGCTGAAACAGGTGACGGGAGCCACCCAAAGGGCGCGGGCAGCACAGGCTGTCCCCCCACCCGCGGCAAGCCCGGCCGAAAAGGCGGTGCAGACTCAAACCAAGAAAGTGGTTGCAATTGGAGCAGACCATGGGGGCTTCGAATTAAAAGAAATCCTTAAAACGACATTGAACGAACTCGGCTACGATGTAAAAGATGTGGGCGCATACAACAAGGGCGCCGTGGACTATCCGGATTTTGCGCATGAGGTGGCGCGGCTGGTCAGCGTTGGCAAGGCCTGGCGCGGCATCATGATCGATGGCGCGGGGATCGGTAGCTGCATCGTGGCCAACAAGGTGCCGGGCATCCGGGCCGGGATGGCCTACGATTATTCTTCGGCCGTGAACAGCCGCGAGCATAACGATACGAACGTGTTGACGCTGGGGGCAGGCATGATCGGTGTTAATCTGGCCAAACTGATCGTCAAGACCTGGCTGGTGACGGAATTCGGCGGCGGGCGGCACACACCACGGATCGACAAGATCACGGCGGTAGAGAAGCAATATTTGAAATAGAGGGCAGGCATGTTGACAGATTTGAAAACAGATCCAAAAATGGTCGAACAATTGGTGGAGATCATCACCCATGAGGTGCTGGCGGCCATGCTGGAACAGAAGCAAAAGGAGCAGATGCCGGAGGGCGAGCAATGCAAGTTCAATTGCACCGACAGCACCTGCGTGCATACCTGTTTTGACCGGACCGGGAAAGTGGTCAGCGCGGGGGCCGAACGCATCAGTTCCACTTTGGGCGTGATCCCCGGCAATATTGACCTGGCGAAGACAATCGACCATACCCTGCTCAAACCGGATGCCACGCAGGATCAGATCGCGCAGTTGTGCTACGAAGCGCGCAAGTACGGGTTTGCGTCGGTGTGCGTCAATCCGACGTGGGTGGAACTGTGCGCCACGCTTTTGAAGGGCTCGCAAGTGAAGGTCTGCTCGGTGATCGGCTTCCCGCTCGGCGCAAGCGCGCCGGAGGTGAAAGCCTTCGAGACACAGACGGCCATAAACCACGGCGCCAACGAGATCGACATGGTCATCAATATCGGCGCACTGAAAGCGCGCGACCTGGAACTGGTGGCGAAGGATATCCGCGGGGTGGTTACCACGGCGCACGCGGGCGGGGCGATTGTCAAGGTAATCATCGAGGCGGTTCTGCTGACCGATGAAGAAAAGACGATCGCCTGCCTGCTGGCGAAGGAAGCCGAGGCGGATTTTGTCAAAACTTCAACCGGCTTTGCCAGCGGCGGAGCCACAGTACACGATGTGGAATTGATGCGCAGAACGGTGGGCCCGGAGATGGGTGTAAAAGCGGCCGGCGGAGTGCGGACTTACGAAGACGCCGAAAGCATGCTTAAAGCCGGAGCCACCCGAATCGGCGCGAGCGCCGGGGTGAAGATCATCCAGGGGCCGGCGAAGGAAGCTGCGGCGGTCGCGACAGGCGGAGCGAAGAATTATTAGGAAAGGGCAACCCCACTCACCCTTCGGGCAGCCTTCGCTTGCGCTCTGGGCAGGCTCCTCCCTAAATCCTCCCCCTTCGGGGGCAGGTCGGATTTGGAGTGGGGAGGCTGGAGGCGGACACGAAGGTCACCAAGGAGAACAAAGGAAAACCCCAGAGTATCAAGTGCCCTTTGTATTTGAATTATTTTTTCCAGTTTGTCCGGATCAGGAGAACGGATATGTTGATCGCCAGAGTGATTGGGACGACCGTTTCGACGGTAAAGGATGAGAAATTGACCGGGCGCAAGCTGCTGATCTTGCGGCAGACGGATGAGAGTGGCAGCCAGGCCGGGAAACCCTATGTGGCAGTGGATACGGTGGACGCGGGGGTCGGCGACCTGGTGCTGACCTGTGCGGGTTCGTCGGCCCGGCAGACGAATATCACCAGGGATACGCCAGTGGACGCGGTGGTGATGGCGGTGATCGATTCGCTGGAAGTGGAAGGGAAAGTGGTCTTCCGGAAATCATAAAGGGTCGCATTTTGAATTCGTAAAGGCAGAAATTAAGGATTGAAGCCATGGATAAGGATCTTTCATCCATACAAGAAGCACGCGAACTGGCAACGGCTGCGCATGCGGCCTGGATGAGCTGGAGCAAGGCATCCCAGGAGCAGGTGGACCGGGTTTGCGCGGCCATGGCTGAGGCGGGTTTTCAGGCATCGGAACGGCTCGGACGGATGGCTCAGGAAGAGACCGGCTACGGCGTGGCCCTGCACAAGAAACTCAAAAACGAGTTTGGCTCGCGCAATGTATGGGAATCGATCCGGGATGTAAAAACGGTGGGCATAATTCGGCAGGATGCCGCCCGACGACTATACGAAATTGCCTGGCCGATGGGCGTAGTAGCAGCGCTGGTACCCTCCACCAACCCCACATCGACAACCTTTTTCAAAATCCTGATATCGGTAAAGGCCCGCAACGCCATCGTCATATCCCCGCATCCAGCAGCGGCGCGCTGCATTTACGAAGCTGCCCATACGATGGCGCAGGCGGCTGAAAATGCCGGCGCTCCGCCCGGCTTGATCAGTTGCATGCAAAGGGTCACGCTGCCCGGCACCCAGGAACTGATGACACACAACCTGACCGCCATCATCCTGGCAACCGGCGGGCTGCCGATGGTAAGGGCAGCCCATTCGACCGGGAAACCTGCCTATGGCGTAGGCCCAGGCAACGTGCCGGTCTACGTGGACCGGTCGGCCGACCTGGAAAAAGCGGCGCGCTACATCGTGGCTTCGAAAGCCTTCGATTATTCGACCATCTGCGCCACCGAACAGGCCGTGATCGCGGACCAGCCGATCGCACACAAGTTGAAGGAGCTGATGCAGGCGGAAGGCGCTTACTTTACCGACCCGCAACAGACCGAAGCGCTGCGCAAGACAGTCTTCAACCCGAACGGCAGCCCCAATACCGCAGTGGTGGGCAAGCCGGCCGAATTCGTGGCGGGAATGGCAGGTATCACCATCCCGGCCCACACTCGCATCATGGTGACCTCGTTGAACAAAGTCGGGCGGGAAGAGCCGCTCTCGCACGAAAAGATGACGACCGTTTTGGGTTGGTACGAAGTAAACGGTTGGGAACAGGGCTGCGAAACATCCATTGCAGTCATCCAGGCCGGCGGAATGGGACATACCCAGATCATCCATGCCAACGATGAAAAAGTCATCATGGCGTTCGGATTGGAGAAACCGGTCTTCCGCATTCTGGTCAATACGATGGGCACGCTGGGCGCGATCGGACTGACCACCGGCGTGATGCCCTCGCTGACGCTGGGCTCGGGCGGCGTGGGCGGCGCGATCACCGGTGACAATATCACGACCTATCACCTGATCAATATCAAGCGGCTGGCGTTCGAGACGATAGCCCCTCCGGCAAGCGCTTTCCTGCCGGGTGAAAGCTCAAGCGGGCCGACGCCCGCAGAGATCGAGCGAATGGTCAGGCAGGTTTTGGATGAAATACTGGCGAGCAGTTAGTTGATGCAATACCCTTCGGCTGCGCTCACGTGTGTCTGCTGTGCAGGGCAGGCAGGGCGTAAAAGGTGTGAAAACGCAGGTACGACTGAAGTCGAACCTGCGATAAAAATAATGGAAAGGAAGGAATAAAATGGCTTTAGATCCCTCTTTGATTGCTCTCGGCATGGTCGAGACGAAAGGCCTGGTCGGCGCGGTGGAAGCGGCAGATGCAATGGTTAAGGCCGCCAATGTGGTACTGCTGGGCTCCGAGTACGTGGGCGGCGGGTATGTGACCGTGATGGTGCGCGGCGACGTGGGCGCGGTGAAAGCCGCGACGGATGCCGGCGCAGCGGCAGCCAAGCGCGTGGGCGAGCTGGTGTCGGTGCACGTGATCCCCAGGCCGCATTCGGATGTAGAAATGATCCTGCCCAAGAGCAGCAAGGGCAGCATCGGCGGACATACTTCCGAAGCAAAACCCAAATAAATGGGATGAATGCCGGGTGAGACGGATGGATATTCTCACCGGTAAGCTGAAGGCCTGACCTGGGTGGAAGCAATCTGCCTGCGCGCTTTTGCCTGCCAGGATTCGTAGAAAGAAACCGCCGGGAGGCTACCTGCCCCAGGATAGGACCAAGGAGAAAAAGATGGCCGATACATTTTCGCTGCGCTGTTATTGTTACCTGGACCGAATGCAGCCGCAGTATGCGTCTTTCGTGGGGACGGTGACCCAGGGCGATCTGCCGACCGAGGGTATGGCGGCCCTGTATGTGGAGATGTCGCCGGGCAATGAAGTCTTCCGGGTGGTGGATATCGCCGTCAAGGCCACCGAAGCCAGACCGGGCGCCCAGATCGTGGAACGCGAGTTCGGGATGTTCGAAGTGCATTCGACCAACCAGGCAGCCGTGATCGAAGCCGGCAACGTGGTACTGGAGCGGCTGGGATTGCGCGTGGCCGACCGGATCAAACCGCAGGTGATTTCGACCCAGGTGATCACACGCGTGGACCCGTACCAGGCGCAACTGCTCAATCGTTTCCGGCGCGGCTCGATGCTGGTGGCGGGTGAGACCATGCTGGTGCTGGAATGCGCCCCGGCGGCCTACATCAACATTGCCTGTAACGAAGCCGAGAAAACAGCCAGCATCAAGCTGGTGCACGTTTCATCGGTCGGACGGTTCGGGCGCCTGTGGCTCTCCGGAACGGAAGCCGAGATCATGACTGCCCGGGATGCGGCGATCCGGGCATTGGAGAACCTGGAAGGCCGCCCAGAAGGGTAAACCGGGCCGGAAAGGAGCAGGTCATGCCGAAAGAATTCTATACCGAACGAGATATCGAGGACATGGTCAAGCGCGGCATCCTGTCGCTACAGGTTAGCGATAATGTTGTCCTGACCGAGCTGGCATTCGAGAAGGCCAAGCGGCTGGGGATGCAGTTACAGCGTGAAAAGCCGGTGGAACCCCCGGCTGCCCCGGTGCGCCCTTACCTCTCCGAGCCAGGCAAGCCCGCCCCCGCCCGTTCCGAGATGGCACAAGAGTCGGAACCAAGCCTATCCGCACGCATCCATGCAGCAGTGACCGCCCGCCTGGGAACGCAGGTGGACCCGACGTTGCTGGATGTGATCATCGAGCGGGTGCTGAAAAGCACGGGAGCCAGGTAACGCGATGCTGTTCGGAAGAGTGAAAGGCACGGCGGTCTGCACTCTGAAGTATCCCGGAACGGAGGGGCTGAAGCTGCTGATCGTCCAGCCGTTGAACAAGAAGCTGGAGCCGGTCGGTTTGCTGCAGGTGGCGGCGGACGTGGTGGAGGCCGGGCCGGGCGACCTGTGCGTGATGGTACGCTCGCGCGAGGCCGCGCTGGCCTTGCCGGAGATTAAGTTCGTGCCGGTGGACCTGGCGCTGGTGGGCGTGGTAGATGATTTGGATGTTCACCCGGACGGGGAGTTCGATTACACCCTGAAGCCAGGGAGGAATCTATTTACATAACATGGGAACTCACGAAAATCATGCCTGGCGCCCATACACCCACCCGGGGCACTTTCCCCCCTGCCCCCCACGCCTTTCTGGTATCCCTTCCCGGGACAATTTGCTTCGCGATCCCTCCGGGAAGGGGAAAAATTCGAAATTTGTATTTTGGAGCGCGCCGCGCTCACAATACATATCTTCGCTACCTTGATAATCCGAATGGATTGATATGATCATTGGAAAAGTTGTGGGAACAGTGGTAACGACCATCAGCCATCGGGATTATAAGAACCGGAAGCTGCTGGTGGTACAGCCGATGCTGGTGGAAGGTGAAAAGGCGGACGAGGATTTCCTGGCGCTGGATAATACTTACGCAGGCATCGGGGATACGGTGCTGGTGAACCGGGAGGGCAACGGGGCACGGCAGGTGTTGAACAACCCGGACGCGTGCGTCATTTCGGTAATCGTAGGGATCGTGGACTCGCTCACCCTGACAGGGTGAGCGGATTAAGATTGAACAAACGATAAAGGAGTGTGAGATCATTCGATCCTATTTGCCATAATCGCCGGAGGGGCCACCCCGACGGGGTGCTTCGCGAAAACCCCCGGATAAGGGACAAAGCCCGCCAAAGCTGGCTGAAAGCCGGCTCAAAACGACATAATTTCACACCAACGCGATATCGCGACAGCACAAAAGTGTAAGTGTGATCAGCTTGCCGGATAGAAACAGCAAGCCAGGCCAGTGGTGATATACTCTGCAGCAGCGTTCGAGGAAAGGATCCAATATGACAAATAAGATTGTCGCATCCGTTTCCATTGATATGGCCGGTCAAGAAGGCAGGATCGAAAGCCTGCCCGCTGATGACGCCGGAAAGGGTACGTTGCGGATTTCAGGGGGGCAGAAGGGGAAGAGTTCCGCTGGGCCGTTGACGCTTTCGGAAGAGCAATTGATCGAACTGCTGTACCAGGCCAGCCTGAGTGGGGTATTGTCGAAAAGGTTTATTGGGAAGTTACGCGAGAAGATCGAGATTTAAAAGAGTTTCATATTCTTAACACAATCCCGCGGAAGAGCATCGCGGGACGGGCGGTCACTCAGGGGCACAAAGGAATAAGAATATTTTTCTTAAGTGTCGAAACAGGCTGTGAAAACAATTTCGGAGACCACCAAGAGCGGCGATCTCCGAAATTGTTTTAATCGAGTAGTGCGGAATGGCATTTGGGCTTACTTTTTGTCGTCAGCATCCCATTTGTTATCTTCCAGGCGAATGCCCTGTCCAGCCTGAAATTTTTTGCGGGCAAGGAAGGTCGCATTTTGAGTGTGTGCAGCTTCGCTGCATACACTCAAAATGCGATTGACTTTTATTTCATTATAAATATTCCTTCAATTGGCGGGACCGGCGGGGGTGACGCAAGCGGCGCAGGGCTTTGCCTTCGATCTGGCGAATGCGCTCACGGGTCAGGCCGAACTTCTCACCCACCTCTTCGAGGGTGTAGGGGATGCCGGTTTCCAGCCCGAAACGCATGCTGAGGATGCGGGCTTCACGCGGGGTGAGCGTGCCGAGCACTTCCTCGATCTTATCCTTGAGCATGGACTGGTAGGCGCTTTGCACCGGAGTAGGGGTGAGTTCGTCTTCTATGAACATGCCCAGGTCAGAATCTTCATCGTCACCGACCGGACTCTCGAGCGAGAGCGGCAACCAGGAGACCTGCAGGATATACTGGATCCTGGCAGGGTCCATCTTCACTTCGGCAGCCAGTTCCTCGGCGGTGGGGGCGCGCCCGAGGTGCTGTTCCAGGTCGCGATTGGCCTTGTAGATCTGGCGGATGCGATCGTTGATGTGAACAGGCAGCCGAATGGTGCGGGCCTGGTCGGCAATGGCACGTGTGATGGTCTGGCGGATCCACCAGGTGGCATAAGTGGAAAAGCGGAAGCCCTTGTGCACATCGTATTTCTCGACCGCCTTCATCAAGCCGAGGTTACCCTCCTGGATCAAATCGAGGAAAGCCACGCCACGGCCCATATAACGCTTGGCGATGCTGACCACCAGGCGGGTATTGGCTTTAATGATCTGTTCGCGCGCGAGAGAGCCATCCTGCACCAGAGTTTCGAGGCGCAGGCGTTCGGGATTGTGCTGGCGAGCGGGGCAGCGGGCCAATTCCCCCCTGGCCTGGCGGCCGGTTTCGATGCGAACAGCGATCTCCCATTCCTCGTTAGCCTTGAGGAGCGGGACACGCGACATTTCCTTAAGGTACATGCCAACCGAGTCATCGCTGGAATAATCCGCGACTTCCGGCTCAACCCAGGGATTCATTTCCGGCGCGGCAAGCGATTCTGAGGCGAGCGGGTCGTATTCAGAGTCAAGCATGTCGACGCCGTGGTGGCGCAACGCCAGCTTCATAACGGAGAGGTGTTCAGAATTCTGGCCCAGCTCCGGGCTGGCGTCCAGCAGATCTTCGGTGGTCAAAAAGCCCTGGATGGAGGCTTTCTCCATGAGCTGGCTGAGAATTTCGCGATTATTTGGTCGGTCAATTGTCGCCATTTTCATTACCCTCCTCATCCGGCGCAACCTACTTCAACAGATCCTTCAACGCCGAGAACGGCGAATCTGCTTCGGGGCGGTGGCCGCAATCTGTTTTATTCAGGTTTTCCCCACAAACCGGGCAAAGGCCTTTGCAATCAGGGCTATGAAGCGGGCTGATGGGGAATTCCAACAGGGCGAATTCCCGCAATAAAGGCTCCAGGTCAATCTGGCCATCATCCGGCACAAGCAAACCCGATTCGGTTATATTCTTCTTCTCGAAGGCATATAATTCCGTGACCGTCCACTTAAGCGTGTGGGTAAACAACTCCAAACAACGCACGCATTCCAGCTCGGTTTCTGCCTTAAAGTCGCCCTGCAAAACCAGACCCTGCGGCGTGCGGCTGAAACGGGAAGTGCCCATGAACCCCTGCAAGGTCAGATCATCCCCCAGTTGGATTGTCTGATATTCAAAATCGAAGTCGCGGAACGAGCCGATCGATGAACTGATCAGGAATCCGACGTTGAGCCGTAATGGATGGCGAAGGGTTGTCACAGGATAATTCTATACGAAAGTCTCGGAATTGATTCATTCTAGCACAGCGGGGACTCGAAGTCAAGAATCGTTAAAGAGTATCAGAATTTGGGATTGGGGGCTGGGAGGAATGGATGGCAACCAGGGTGACATCGTCATCCTGGACGGAGCCGGACTGGTAGGATACCAGCGTTTCACGGAGCGAATCGCAGACCTGCTGCCCGCTGCGCCCGGCCAGTTGGGAAAGGGCGGACTGGAGGCGGGTATATCCGTAAGATTCCCCATGTGGGTCGCGACAATCGGTCATGCCATCGGTGAAGACGAGCAGGGTGCCCCCCGGGGGGAGCAGAACGGAATTCTCATCCAGCAGGAGCTGCTCGAACATGCCAATGGCCTGGCCGGTGGTGTGCGGCAGCGTAGTGACCGTGCCGGCTGCGTCCATCAGCATGGGCAATTCGTGGCCGGCGCGGGCGAAATCGAACCTGGCGCTGGCGCAATCGAGGATGCCGAGCAAGACCGTGACGAACTGGTCAGACTGGCCGAGCTTGATCAGGTGGGCATTGACGCGCCGCAGGACTTCGCCGGGCGTGCCGCCGTGCTGGACCTCGGCCATGATCAAGGCATGCGTGCGGGCCATGAAGATGGCAGAAGGGATGCCTTTATCGGAAACATCGCCCACCACCAGGCCGATGCGCCCGCCAGCCATGCTGAAAATATCATAAAAATCCCCACCGACCATGCGGGCCGGATGCATGATCGCTCCAAAACCGTAACCGGGTACAAGCGGGAGTTCATGCGGCAGGATGCTGACCTGAATCTCGGCGGCAACTTTCAGCTCATGTTCCAGGCGTTCCTTTTCAATGATCTGGAGCTGGGCGGCCTTCAGTTCATCATAGGCCTTTTGCAACTGGTGGTTCTTCTCCTGGAGATCATGGAAGGAAAGCGTGCTAGTGTAATCCAGGCGCCTGGTGAGGGTCTGTACGATGGTATAGGCCAGCTTGGGCTGACGGGTGAGCAGACCATCGAAATCGGCGTGCGTCATCATCCAGAGCCGGCTGGCCTGTCCCGCCCGGACGGAGGCAGTGCGGGCGCGCCCAGGGATGAGCAGGCTCATCTCGCCGATGAATTCACCCGGGCCAAAAACCGCCAACTGTCTTTCGTCGGGAGTGTCGAGGCCCATCAGCACCTGCAACTGGCCTTCGAGGATAATAAAGAGGCTCTCGCCCGGCTCGCCCTCCCGGAAGAGCACCTGGCCCGGTTCCAGGTTGACAACCTGCAGGGTGGACACCATGTAATCCAGTTCATTGCGTGGCAAATCACTCAGCAAAGGGACTTTTTTAAAGAGGACGGTTTGAGCCATGGGGACCTCATCAAGAGACTATAAAAAGTGCTTAGGGAGCGTGGGTATGAATTTATAAAAAAGCCCCGCGCCAACGCCGGTTGCAATCAGGATAATAATAATGACAATTAGGAAAATGGTAAAGCCCATGCCAGCATACCCGAGCACCAGGCCCCAGAACGCGGAGGTACGCCCCTTGGCACCGCTCTGGCGGATCTGTCCGAGCGCCACATGACCGGCGATGATGCCGACCAGCCAGAGAGCAAATGGCAGGAAATCCAGGATGGAAGAGCAAACGGCGCTTGCACCGGCGGTGACGGCAGCCAGGAGCAGGCCGAGCGTCAGGTCGAAACAAGCCTGCAGCAGGTAAAAGAACCAACCCAGCAGGCCCAGCAGCAGGCTGGTGCGGGCGAGTTTATTGGGGACGGGATGCGATTCCAGCATGGGTGGGATTGGTGGCAACAACAGGATGCAAAATTATTCCATCTCATTCCAGGAAAAGCGAATCAGATAGAATAAAACAAATACCGCAGAAAATTCAAATATTATCGGGACAATTGGTAAACTACCGACAAATTTTAGGGTGCAGACCACGAAGGAGCTGATGCCGTAAGCCCAGACCGCCCATTTAAAGCCATTCCAAACGACCAGGAGGAAGACGAAATCGGCGAGCGCCAGGCAGGCCACCACGAGAGCTGTCGCGAACGCTGCCAGCGAATCCTGCAAGGAGGCCTGGGCAGTACGGAGAAATGTTAACATCGTTACGATATTAACGATCAACATAAAGATGATAAAAATCTTGGCAAGAATATTTTGCTGAAAATCCCGCCGCTTCTGGCCGACCGTGGCATAGATGCCCAGCAGGGTCAAGCCGGGCAGGAAAGTGAACAGGAACCAGCCATATTGCGCAATGACGGGGCGGTCGAGGCCGTAAGCCTGGGTGATTTGCTGGATCTGCGCCGGCGTGCTGCCCTCTGGCAGGAAGGTTTGGATAATGCGAACCGCATAGATGCCCATGGAAACCAGCACCAGCAAAATACCGATCCATAGGAAGAGAGATTTACGCCAATTTTTCATTGAAATCAATCTCTTCCTTGCCGCCCAGCTTCTCCTGGATGCGCTCCACGACCAGTTCCAGCGACATGGGTTGGTTGACGAAATCGACATCGTCGGTACGGATGGTGAGCACAGGACACAGATCGAAAGACAGCAGCCATTCGTCATAAAAAGATTCGAGCAGGCATAAATAATCCAACGAGATGCCGGTTTCCATATTGCGGGCGCGCTTGCGGATGCGTTGCATCAGCACGTCGGCCGGGCATTTCAGATAAACCAGTAAATTGGGCTGCGGCAGGCTGTTGACTACCAGCTCGAACAATTTCCGATAGGCAATGTAATCGCGCTCGGACAGGTTGCCCATGTGGTGCAGGGCGCGCGAAAAGATATAGGCGTCTTCGTAAATACTGCGGTCGAGGATGGCCGGGCGCGGGTCACGGACCGCTTCAAGGTACTGATCGGCGCGATGGCCGAGGAAGAATATTTGCAGATGGAACGACCAGGCATGCATGTCGGCATAAAAATCGGGAAGGTAGGGATTATCGGCAACGGATTCAAAGTCCGTGCGCCAGCCCAGGCGCGAGCCAATGCGCTCGGTCAGCGAGGTCTTGCCCGCCCCAATATTCCCGGCAACAACAACCATTCTTTTCGGCATAGTTTCTCCTCAATAACCAGAATAATTGTACACCCGGTTTTGCAGACGACCAGCGATGCCACGCAACATTAAAAGACGAGCAACAATCCGCTAATCCCACCGACGTGGTACACGTCGGCGCTGATAAAAAAAGGATTAGAGAAGATTACAGATTAGCGGATCAAAACCCAAACGTGCTTTATTAACGCTTCCGCGATATTTCATGGAGAACAAACCCTTTCAGGCCACCCAGAAATTGAAGGCGAAAAGCATGGCAAGCAAGGCCATTAACATGAGGCTGGCAATCGTCCAGGCACGGTCAAAGGTAGAATGCTTGCCCCATTTGGCGAGCATGACAAAGACCGCCGGGGCGCCCAGAATATAGCGGATCATGCCCTGGGCCGGGCCGCTGCCCCAGGAAATGATCAGGACAGCCAGGCTGAACCAGGCGATCTCGGGGTAATGCTTGATGCAGGCAACGCAGGTGGCCACGCCGATCGCCAGGCCGAGGAATTCGGTCAGGAAGTAAGCGGTACGGGCAGGAATATGGACAAACAAGTCGTGGAAGGCAGCCGCCCAGTTGGAATAGGCGCCGCCGAAATTGAGGAAGCCACGCCCGAAATAGTTGCTTTCAACGATATCAAAGTTCACGCCGAGGTGGGAGAACTTCCAGAGGAGATAGGCGATCAAGGGGGCAAAGGCCAGCAGCATCTTACCGAAGGAGACCACCACCACCAGCTTCTGGCGCAGCCAGGCCCAGTCGGGATCATCCGCCCGGTGGATGCCAAAGCTGGCCCGGACGATCTTACGGGCAGCCAGGAAGAGGGCTTGCCAGGATTCTCTCCACCAATAGTAGATCTGGCGCCATTCCAGGTCGATATCCAGCCAATCGCCGGTGCGGAACCAGGTGAGTGCCATCGGAATGACCAGCGCGATCCCCACGGCGCGCGTGAGGGTGGCAGCCGCGCCCAGCAGGGCGGCCGGGAGCCATTTGCCGCGCCGCAGCATGGCCAGGCAGGCGAAGGCCAGCCCCGCGAAGGCACCTTCCGTGTAGACCTGCAGCAGGAAGAATCCGGTCGGGAAGATCAAAAGGTAAAAGGCGGCGCGCATGGCGCCATCCTCGCCGAGCGATTCATAGGTCAGGTCGTAGAGCGACAGCATGGCCAGCAACGCACCCAGTGCAGAAACGATCACGCCTGCCAGGGTGGTGGTGGAAATCAGGTTCAGCCCGATCAACTTGAGCGGCTGGGTGAAAACCCACATCAACCAGGGATAGAAGGGAAAGAAGGCATAATTCAACGAAATGGATTGACCGGTAAAAGGTTTTCCGTCCAGCAGCATGCCGTTCTGCCAGGTGGTGGTGCCAAACTGGGTGAGGTGCGGCACCTTGGGGTCGTCATAGCCGCCGATGGCGATGCTGAGATAATATTCCGAATCCCAGCAGACCTGGGCGTTCATAAAGGGATTCACCAGATAAGGCCGTCCGACCTGATAGGTGGCCGGCACGGTGTAGGTGGCAGTCCAATCCTGGGCCAGATCTGGAAAGACCGGCTGAAAACGGGCGGTTGCCAGGGATTGAAAACCAATCACGATCAGTGCCCAGGCCAGCCAGACCAGAAAGATCTTGCGGAAGATGATTTTATTCATATTACTTCTCCAATCCCGTGACGACCATGTCCTGCATAAAGAAACGCTGCGACAGGAACAGGACCAGCAGGGGAATTGCGATCAACAGGACGGCTCCGGTCTGCAATACTTCAGGCGTAAATCCATAGGTGGGGGAGTATTGCGCGCTGAATGAAATGGTCTGCAGGTCAGGCCGGATAGCCAGGTACAGGCTGGCCATCCGAAGCTCATTCCAGGTGTTGAAAAAATGCAGCAGCGCCACGGTGACAATGGCGGGAACGGCCTGGGGAATGATAATCGAAACCAGCGTCCGCAGGGGGCCGGCTCCATCCAGCATGGCCGCTTCGTCCAGATCGCGCGGGATGCTGCGGAAATTCTGTCTGAGCAGGAAGATGTAGATGGCACTCCCGAAAAAGGCCGGGACGATCAGCGGATAATAGCTGCCATTCCAGGGCAGGATGCGGGTGAAGATGACATAGCTGGGCACCAGCGTGATGCTATCGGGGATGACAATGGTGGCAATCAGCAGGAAGAACAGGAACTTTCCGCCCGGGATGCGGAAGCGCGAAAAGCCATAAGCAACACAAATGGAGGAGATCAAGATGCCGATCTCGCTCAGGATCACGATGATGGAGGTGTTGCCGATCAAATGCAGGTAGTTGACCGTCTTCCAGAGGTTGACATAGTTATCCCAATAAATGCGGAAGCGGTAGATCCCATCCAGGCCGCGCCAGTTGCCTTTCCAGGTGATCAGACCTTTTTCGGGATGGGCCGGGTCGACAAACTGGCTGACCAGGCGGGTGGGATTGACCAGTGCCCAGGTGTGGATGACACCGTCAGAGGTGGGGACCTTGTAAAGCAGGTAGGTGGTGCCCTGGTAAGCATAGGTCAGGCGCTCAGCCGGATAGATCGGGGCGTTGGAATCCTGTAATTCCGAAGAAGAGCGCAGGGAAGTCACCACCATGTAAGAGAGCGGGGAAAGGAAAACCAGCAGGAAAATCCAGACCAGCAGCGTTAACAAAGCCGTGCCGGTGAATTCCCAGGCGCGCAGGGTGAGCGTAGAGGACTGACCACGCAGAGATTGTTTAGATTTCTTCATCGCCATTTTCCTGAGGGAAGTGGACCCAGTAACGGGCCGAGCGGAACAATAAAAGGGTGACGGCCATGACCAGAATGAACATGACCCAGGCCAGGGCGCTGGCATAGCCGAGGTTCAAAGAGGAGAACATTGTCCCCGTAATGTAGGATTCCATCGGTGAAAGGCTCTGGCTGTAAGACAGGCCGCGGTCGATCAGGGCGACGCCGCCGAAAGCACTGATCATGTTGATGATCAGGGAGAAAAAGATGGCCGGCGAGCACATCGGGATGGTGATATTGAGGAACCGGTTGATCGGGCCGGCTCCATCCACACGGGCGGCCTCATACAGTTCCCTGGGGACGGCCTGCATGGCGCCCAGCATGATCAGGAAGCCGGGGCCGATGGTCCAGAGGGAAAGGATGATCGGGAAGAGGCTGTAGAGAGGGGTGGCGGAGGACAGGTGGAAGATGCGCACGATCCAACCGGTGCTGGGATCGATCAACCCGGAAATAATAATGAAGATCGCAACAGCCGGGATGATGCTGGGCATGAAGAAAAGCGTGCGCATAATGCGCTTGCCGCGCAGCCGGTCGCTGGTGAAAACAGCGGCCAGGAGCAGCGCCACGGCCATTTCGAGCGGGACGGACAGCAGGAAATAGCTGAGCGACCCGAACAGGCTGGCGGCGGCCTGGGGATCCTTCAGGAAGGTCAGGTAGTTGCCCAGGCCGATGAAACGGGTGGCGCCTGGCTCGAGCATGTGGAAATTGGTAAAAGAGAAACCCAGCGCGGCCAGGATGGGGATGGCCTTGAAGAACAGGAATCCCAGCAGCCAGGGGGTCAGGAAAAGGAATCCCACCGTGGCTTCGTATTTTCGGAGCGAACGATGTTTGACCGGTTTGGGCAGCCTGCTCCTGGGCGCAAGCGCGCGTTTCACTGTGAACATGGTTGGTCTCCTTTAAAAGCCTGCCCAGCCTAATGGCAGAGGCTTGATCAGCTAATCATCACGAATACTTTTTCTTGTGCCATTTAGCCAGTTGAAGGAAGGCCAACAGGCACAGCAATGCAATACTATTAGACCATTTATCAAGGAACTTCTTCCATCCGCAGGGGAGTCTATGCCCTGGTCAAGGGGATAGGTTTTCACTGGTCAAGAAGAGACCAGGGTCGGGTTCAGCACAATAAGGCCCCATCATAATGCGAATTGGATGGCGGGGAAAGAGTCGAATTCGCGCCTACTCCCCCTGCCCCTCTTTCCTCGGGGAAAGTGGAAAGGTACGAAATCAGGGATGCATCCCTGATTTCGTACCTTTCCCTTTAGATGAAGATTCCCGGGTATCTCGAAATGGATAAAATTTAGCTGGCAGGGCTGGCTTCAACAATCCGGAGCGATTCGTGCCCGCTCTGCTTGCCCCACAGCCAGCCAAGAATAGCCCCCGCCAGAATTCCACAAATACAAAAAGTGAGTACAAAAACAGGATAGGTGGTGATCCCGATCCACCAACCGGAGGCTACGCAAAGTTCGTAGATATTTTCGCCAATGAAAAATCCGAGACCATACGCCAGCAACCCCTTAAGCGCAAAACGCCAGGCGGATTTCCAGCCGCCTGTGGCCAGTCCCAGGCCAGCACCGGTGAATAAGCCATCGATCATTGCAAGAATGGCAGCATTCAGAGCAAATGCGACACCCTGCCAGCTCCCGTCATAGAACTGATTGAAGAATCTTTGATAAGGGGCGAAATTGAGAATGGCAGCGCCAACCATTGTTGCAACCAGTTCCAATCCTGCCATTGCAAGACAGGTACGCAGGGTAAGGCGCACGCTGGCAGATACCGACAGGCACAACATCAATCCAAGCAAAGCGCTGGCCAGAGCGCTTGTCAAGGCTCCTGGAATCATATCGCGCAAAGGGAGCAGTATCCCAAAGTTAACTTTGTACCACCAGCCAGGCAGGACCAGAACCTTGCTGACCCACAGAACGATCAAATATCCAATCAACAGGCCCACTGCTCCCATTGCTGCAGAGCGGAACGGACCAATGCCATGGCGTGTGTCTTTCATAGACCAGACCTTTCTCCACTGCGAAACATGTTCGATCGCAAGGTTGACCGGAAAATCCAGCATTTCGAAGAAGAGTACCTGCAAGAGCGCCAGCGTGCCTGTTCTTAGCGCCTCTTTTACTCCGCAGGCAAAGACGCCCTGCATTTCCTCCCCAAATTCCTGCTGGAATTTTCGTGGGTAAAGGCGCAACAATCCGCCGTATATGCCTTCCATCAGCCGGGGAAAGAAGGTCATATCTATTCCCCCATGGTTCGTTTCTGGACCATTGCCAGCAAGGAAAGCAACCGCGTTTTTTCCGCCGCCATGAGGCGCCGGCCGCGCTCGGTCAAGGCGTAGGTTTTACGCGGGCGCCCGGTCTCATCCGGCTGAGGATCATCGCCCACCCGCTCGATCCAGCCGTTTTCCAGCAGCCGTTTCAGGGTGGTGTAGAGGGTGCTAACGCTCAGGATGACGCGGTCCTCGCTGAGCAGGCGGACTTCTTTGGCAATGGCGTAGCCGTGCAGTGGAGCAGGCGCCAGGCTGACAAGGATATAGAGGGTCGTTTCCGACAAGGGCTCGAATTCTTCTGGTTGGGCGACTTTCATTGGATCGGTCTCCAATACATCATATTATGATATATCATCTGTTGATATAATAATTCTTTTCCCCTTGCTAGTCAAGACCCGCCACAGATGTCCGGACATGAGTTCGGACATTCACCATCACAGAAGATAAAAAGTCCCCTGCCCCTCCCCCGAGCAAGGTTGTCTTTGAAAGATTTAAAGTCCACGGGGGGAAGGGTGTTTGTATGGTCCCTTCATGTCCGAATTCATGTCTGAAGTTCAGCCGCCACATCCGACACTGCCCCTTTGGGCCAGGGAGAAGAGCACGAAATTGAGGAGCGGAGCAAAGTTCCGCTCCTCAATTTCGTTATTTTTTAATCAAGTGCAGGTTTGATGTAAGTAGATAGCTCATAAGAGAAGGAAAAAAATAAGGCGAGATTAATCTCGCCTTACGTTATTCAATAGACTCGGATTTTTATACTAGCACTCGCTATAGCCGCAGGAGTAACACTTACGGCAGCCTTCTTCGTTGACCATGCTGGCTTCACCGCATTCGGGGCAAAGCTCGCTGGTCTTAAGGGCAGCCTGGCGAGCCGACGCGGTTGGTTGCAGTTGCGCCTCGGGAGCGGGAGCGGCGGCGGCTGGTAGCATCTGCTGGAGGGGTTGATCAAAATGCGAGCCGGCCGATTTTTCCTCAACTTCATCGGCGTGATGGGTGGTCTTGCCAGCCAGGTATTCATCCAGCACCTGCCCGACCCCATCGGGCAGGGAGCGGACCCGGTTGGGACCGAAGCCTAGCGAACGCCCGCCGCCTATACCAGAAAGCTGGCGCACCACTTCGGCCATACGCTCGCGCGGCGGAATGGGCGAGGCCAGGCGCAGCACATATGAAATGAGCCGCCCAATCGCCTCAGATACGGCGGCGGTCTCCGAGCCAGCCTTAGCAGTATTAATGAAGACTTCGAAGGGATGCCCGCCGCCGTTCTGGTTGATCGTGACGAAGGCCTTGCCAAGCGGCGTTTCGACCCGGAAGGTGCTGCCAATCAGGGTGCGGGGACGCGGTTTCTTGGTTTCGTGCCAGGCAGCCAGCTGGGTGGCGATTTCCGCATCCGCCACGGAGGCAGGCGCGGCATCACTGGCAACAGACGGCCAGTACGGGATGGCCAGGCTGCTGGTAGCAGGGGCAGGGACGGGTTGCGGCTGCTTTTTCTGCGCGGTGGCTTTGGTCTCGAGCACCACTTTCTCGCGCGAGCCGGTAACATAAACGGTGATGCCCTTGCAGCCCAGTTCCCAGGCCAGCATATAGGCTCCGGCCACATCATCAACTGTGGCCCCTTCAGGGAAGTTGACCGTCTTGGACAGCGAATTATCCACAAACGCCTGCAGGGCAGCCTGCATGCGGACGTGCTCTTCAGCAGTAATATCGCCGGCCACCACGAAGACATTCCGAACCGATTCGGGCAGGGCGGAAATATCCTGGCAGGTGCCATGCTGCATGACCTCTTCGATGATCTCCTGGCGGGCTTCCCCGACCAGGCCGGCCTTTTCGAGAGCCTGGCCGAAACGTGGGCTGGCATAGGTCAACTGTAAATCCTTGCCCTGGTCGTTAACGTGCCGCACGTAAGCCAGCGCGAAGACTGGCTCGCAGCCATAGCCTTCACAACCGGCCACCGTGGCGATGGTGCCTGTGGGCGCAACCGTGGTCTGGGCGGCGTTACGAATGCCATATTGCCGGATGCCTTGCAGGACTTCGTTCCAATCCACCACTGGGCGGCCCCAGTCACGCTGGAAGGGAGTGAGCGGCTGCGGAGGGGTCCAGTGCAGATCGGCGGAGTCGTAGATGCTGCCCTGAATGGCCGAGAAAGCGCCGCGCTCGTGCGCCAGGTCTACACTGGTCTGCATGGCATGGAAGCGGACAAATTCCATCACCTGCGCGCCGAACTCCTGCCCTTCCGGCGAACCATAGCGCACACCAACATGGTACATCAGGTCGGCCAGGCCCATGATGCCCAATCCAATGCGGCGGGCACGTGAGGCAGCTTCCTTCAATTGCGGCACAGCCGGGACATAGGCATTGGCGTCGACCACATCATCCAGGAAGCGCGTGGAAAGTTCCACACCCCTGCGCAAGTCTTCCCAGGCGACGGTGCCGTCCGGCCCGCAGAACTCGGCCAGGTTGATGGAGCCCAGGCAGCAGTTCTCGTAGGGGCCAAGCCATTGTTCGCCACACGGATTGGTGGCTTCCAGGGGGTAGAGGTGTGGAACCGGGTTGGAACGGTTGGCGGCATCCAAAAACAGCACGCCCGGCTCGCCGTTATGGTGGGCCTGGTGGACGATCTTCTGGAAAAGCTCGCGGGCGCGCACGGTCTTGTAGGTCCGCAGCGGAATACCCCTGGCTTCAGCCTGCTCAGGAGTGCCGCTAAAGTCATGATATTCCGGGCCGGTCACATCCGGGAAACGCAGGTCCCACTCGGCATCGTCCTTGACGGCCTGCATGAACGCATCGGTGATGCCGACCGAGATATTGAAGTTGGTGATCTGGTTTTCGTTGATCTTGCAATTGATGAAATCCTCCACGTCCGGGTGGTCCACACGCAGAACGCCCATATTGGCGCCGCGGCGGGTGCCCCCCTGGGCAATTTCGCCAAAGGCATGGTCATAGACACGCAGGAAGCCGACCGGCCCGGTGGCCTGCCCGGCGGAGGACTTCACCAGTGCACCCTTTGGCCGCAGGCGCGAGAAGGAAAAACCGTTCCCGCCGCCGGTCTGCTGGATCAAGGCGGCGTCGCGCAGAGATTGGAAAATACCCGCCGGGTCGCTGCCCATGTTATCGGAAATGGGCAGGACAAAACATGCCGCCAATTGCCCCAGAGGCGTGCCGGCACCGGTAAAGGTGGGGGAATTGGGAAAGAATTTTTTGGAGGTCAATAAATGATAAAACTCGCGCGCGCGCGCCATCCCGTCGCCTTGATAGGCCTCTTCCGCTTTGGCAATGTGATAGGCCACACGCCAGAACATTTCTTCAACGGTTTCGGCCGGCTGACCAGTGTCACCGCGGCGGACGTAACGACGCACCAGCACCTGCTGGGCGTTATCGGTCAATTCTGCCGCAGGCAGGTCGGCGGGCATGGGTGGGGTGAAGAGCGGTGCCTTTCTTAAATCTGCCGGTAATGTTGCCATTTGTTCTCCTATTATGCTAAAAGTAGACTCTACAATCCAGTAAATAATCGGTCCGCTGGTAGATCAGTACGGAACCTAAAGACTTTGATTCCCCACCCAAAGGGCGGGGAATACAGGGCCAGAAATGTCATTATGATTCTAGTAAGAGATGGTCAATTTCATTACGCAGGGAATGCAAATCATCCAGGCGCAGGTAAACAATGGCATAGCGGATGTATGCGATCTGGTCCATTTCCTTTAGGCCCTTGATGACAAGATCGCCCACCACACGCGATGAAACCTCAGATTTTCCCAACCGTTGTAATTCGGCTTCAACCTGCCCAACCAGGCGTTCAATGTCGGTCGCGGAAACCGGACGCTTGGCGCAGGAAATGCGGATGCCGCGTTCCAGTTTCTCCCTGTCAAAATCCTCGCGCGTCCCATCCTGCTTGACAATCAAGGGAGTTGCCAGGATCGGACGCTCATAACTGCTGAAGCGCTGCCCGCAGTTTAAACACTCGCGGCGCCTGCGAATGCCGCCATGGCTATCGTGCGTTGTATCAATCACTTTTGAATCATCGTTCTGACAATAAGGGCAGCGCATTCTTTGTTGCTCCAGGTTACTAGAACAAATGTATCCGCCATATATGGTGGCTATACGCTTCTTAGCCCCTATATATAGGTAATTGTGACTTTGATTTTAACATATTTGTTAGGACAAAACAAGAGGACGAATGGGTGATTTACCTTAAATTTTATTGGCGCATTTATGCCCTTGCATTAGACGATTAAGTTGGGTATAGTATTATAAAATCCCTCAGGATTACCTCTGCATCCTGCGCTATCCCCTCAAGACAGCGCCCAAAGATTTCCATAGAGAGAGATACCCTATGCAGCTCATGCACTATCTTAAAAGTATCAGGGGTATCTTAGAACCACCCACGTTGATCGGGGAAAATGATAAAAGCCGCGTCTCCACACTTTATTTCCTGCTATTACTATTAGTCGGCTCATTTACCACACTGACCATTATTTCTGTCAGCCATAGATTCACAGAGATCACTTATGCTGCCCTGTTCGGCGATGCCATCATCCTAACCAGTCTCATTTTAACCAGATCGGGGCACATCTCCATCCCCAGTTATCTGATCCCGTTTGGCCTGCTGGCGGTAAACACATATATCCTCTTCTACGGACAGGGCACCCTTGATATCACCATGCTTGGCCTGCCCATTATCGTTGCTTTCGGCGGCCTGCTACTGGATAAACGCGGCGCCCTGATCCTGGCAGGGACAAGCATCCTTTGCTTCAGCGGGATATTCTGGGCTGAAACCCATGGCCTGACTCCCTATACCGGCTACCTGGCTGCCTACTTCGAAATCACCGATATGATCATTGGGGTCATTCTGCTGGTTACAACGGCGGTATTCACTTACTTCATCGTGGACAGCCGTGCCCGCAGCCTTGCCAGCACCTTGCAGCATCAGCATGCGCTCCAAATGGCGAATGAAGAACTCCAACGTGATACCATAATTCTGGAACAACGCACCCGGCAATTGCTGACAGGCGCACAGGTCAGCCGGGCGGCCAGCACCATCCTGGAACCGGATAAACTCTGCCAGGAAGTGGTGGATATGGTCGGTGAGCAGTTCAGCCTGTATTTCGTGGGCCTGTACCTGGTGGATGAAACCGGCCAGTGGGCCATCCTGCACGCCGCGACGGGCAAAGCCGGCCGGACCATGCTCAGGCGCGGCCACCAGTTGGAAGTGGGCAGCAATTCCATGATCGGCTGGTGCATCGCCAACCTGAAGGCCCGGATCGCCCTGGATGTAGGCAACGAAGCCGTCAGGTTCGAAAACCCGCTGCTGCCCGCTACCCGTTCCGAACTGGCTCTGCCGTTGATCGGCCGCGGCCAGATGATCGGCGCGCTGGGCATCCAGAGCATCAAGGAAGCTGCTTTCGACGAAGAGGAAATCGCCATCTTCCAGACCATGGCCGACCAACTGGCCAGCGCCATCAGCAATGCCCGGCTTTATTCCCAACTGGAGGTCGAACTGGTTGAACGGAAACGGGTGGAGAAGGAAATACGCACACTCAACCTGGAATTGGAACAACGCGTGGCCGAACGGACGAGCGAGTTGGTGACCGCCAATCAGAACCTGACCAATCTCAGCCGTCTCAAAGACGAGTTCCTCGCTAATGTTTCGCATGAACTGCGCACGCCCCTCACCAGTATCAAGCTTTACCACAGCATGCTTGAAAAACAGCCGCAAAACCCGGGCCAATATGCCCAGCATTTGAAGCGCGAGACCGACCGCCTGGCACGCCTGATCGAAGACCTGCTCTACCTCTCCCGGCTCGACCAGGGACATGCGCCGTTCAATCCGGTGCCGCTGGACCTGAACCGCCTGGCGCAGGAGTATGTCGCCGATCGCACTCCACTGGCAGCCGATCGTCAGTTATCCATCATCCTTAAAACGGTTGAGCAACTGCCGTGCGCCCTGGCAGACGAGCAAATGACCGGCCAGGTGCTGAGCGCCATCCTGACCAATGCCTTGAATTACACTCCGGCGGGCGGCAGCATCCTGGTTTCCACACAGATGGAGGAAAATAAAGGTAGAATCTGGACCGGCTTCACGATCAGCGATACGGGACCCGGCATCCCGGTGGAAGATCAGGAACGCTTATTTGAGCGTTTTTTCCGGGGAAAGACCGGGCGGGCTTCGGCTTCCCCCGGAACGGGATTGGGATTATCCATCGCCAGGGAAATCATCACCCGGCATGGCGGCAGGATCGATGTATTCAGCACCGGCATCCCTGGAAATGGAGCTACTTTTTCGGTCTGGCTGCCGGTTTCGGCTTGAATACGATTTCTCTGGCGAGTGGGCGCAGGAATACGCCCAAGAAACCAGGAGGAGTTTGCATTTTAAGAGTATGCGGCTTCGCCTGATACGCTCAAAATGCGGTACTTTTATAATTTTTAGATGGAGAAAAATTTACGAAAGGCAGCACAACAATTATGGCAAATCCATTCCAACTGAATCCGAATAAATCGATCCTTTTTCGCAGCCAACCCTCCCGGCAGTGGTACGCACTGGCCGGCAGGATCGGCATCGAAATCCTGGAAGTCGGTATTTTTATATTGCTATCCTTTATATCTTTAACCAGCGTAGGCAAGGTCCTCCTGACGAGCTTTCTCCCCTCTGGTCTTGCCGATGGGCTGAGCCGGGTCATTTTCGAGGGTGTGGTGCCGATCCTGATCGTCGCCTGGTTCGCCGAGGACACTGCCAGGATCTTTACGAGCGAATTGATCCTGACCAGCCAGCGCATCTGGACCAAAGGGTCGCCATATGCCTGGACTTCCGAAAACGAGACTCCTTTAGCCGATATCCAGTCGCTGGCGGCCCGGCGGGATGCGGTGTTTATGCGCCTGAAGAGCACCAGGAAGGTGCAGGTGCTGATGTTCCCGCATGGGAAGCAGATCGTGGAAGCCTATACGCAGTTCATCCAGAAAAGCGGCGCAGGCTGATCTTTATTAGGCTTCTTGCATGACTCGCCAGTTATGAATTCAGGTAATGCTTTAGCCACTCTGTTGCCCAGAGCCAGATAGTTTACCTTTGTGTCACTTCTGAGGGATTACCGCAGGTACAGGTGTGAGCCACTGTTTGTGCGGCGAAGCTTTCTTCCAAATGGCGCGAGAGACTGCTTCGGCGGAAAGAAACCGCCTCGCAGCGACACATTCCAGCATGTTTGCCACAGAACTACTTTAGCCGTTGATTTCGGAGAAATAAACGACTGAAGTCGCACTTACCGGATACTTTTCCTGAACACAGAGGAAAGCCTCGAGGTTATTCACCGTGGAGCACGCTGAGAGCGCTGAGTTTTCATGGGATAAAAAAGCTCCGGTCGGAAGTCTGATCGGAGCTTTTGATTTGATACGGATAATAATCAGCTTTTTGTTATCTTTTTGGCTTCCTGCCAGAGCGCTTCCATTTCATCAATGCTCAGGTCAGAAAGGTTGCGGGCCTGCTTTTTCGCGCCACCTTCCACGTAGGCAAAGCGCTGCTTGAAACGCATGTTGGTGCCGCGTAAAGCCAACTCTGCGTCAATCTTCTTCCAACGGGCCAGGTTGACCAGGGAAAAGATCAGGTCGCCCAGTTCGCCGGCCAGTTCCTCTTCATTCGGCGCATCACGAACTTCCTGGATCTCCTCAGCAATTTTCTCCAATACGCCTTCGATCTCGGGCCAGTCGAAGCCGACGCGCGCCGCCCGGTCCTGATAATCCTGAGCCTGCAGCAAGGCCGGTAGCGCCAGCGGAACGCCATCCAGCAGGCCTTTTTCCGGTTCGCTGCTGCCAGCACGCTCTTCGGCCTTGAGCTTTTCCCAATTTTTCAAGACACCGCTGACCCCGTTCACTTTGGTTTCCCCAAAAACATGCGGATGGCGGCGGATGAGTTTGGCATAAATGCCATTAAACACATCCGACATGCCAAATTCGCCCTCTTCGCTGGCGATCTGGGCGTTCAGGACGATCTGGAGCAGCAGATCGCCAAACTCCTCGGTCATCTTGCGCGGGTCTTCCGAATCAAGCGCGGCCAGTGCTTCGTAGGACTCTTCCAGCAGGCTGGCGCGCAGGCTCTGGTGGGTTTGTTCCTTGTCCCAGGGGCATCCATCCTCGGGAGCGCGTAAATGGGCCACGATTTCCTGGAAAGCTTCGAACGATGTGCCATCCCCGAGCGGCGGAACAAAAAGCACCGTGAGCAGCCCAATATGTTCGGAGCGGTCGATCTCGTAGAGCGGCAGATCTTCCACCAATTCGGCCGGTGTGCCGGCCGCGTGCACCAGGCGAACCGGATGTTCGTCGGGATAGACGGCATTGAGAGTCATCTTTACTTCTGCGGCAACCATGCGGGAATAGATCTGGGCAATCAGCGCCGGCATATCCGGAGGAAAGGCCGGAACGTGCGCCTGGCTCAATTCCAGCGCGTCCACCAGGGACAGGCGCGGGTACGGGTCCACTCCAAGGGCGGCGAAAACCGGCTCGAGGAAGGACAGGCCGCTGACGATTTTCAGCGGGAGGCCGGCCGAGCGGGCAAGCTGTGCTATGGCCGGGCAGGTGGCTTCGGCCAGGAACGGATCGCCCGGTACGGCATAAACCACGCCTTCGGCGCGTTGCCCCAATTCCAGCACTTTTTCGACAATGGCAGCATACACTTCCTCAAAGGTGGTGCCATTCTCGTAAAGCTCATCGAAAGAATGAACTTTGACAGAGGCTGGCAGGCCTGCGACAGTGGGATGCTGCCGGGTACGCAGCCAGACCTCATCGATGGAACCAAGGACATCCCAGGCTTCCCGGGTGAGTTTGGCCGGATCGCCCGGGCCAAGTCCGAGCAGGGTAATTCCAGACATGGAAAACTCCTGAATGGGTAATTGAAGAATTAAACTTAAAACGTAATGCGTAAAACGTAACCACAAGTGTTACGAGTTGCGCATTACGTTTTTTTTACGTTTTACGTTTTTCGTTTTACAGATTGATCTAGCGCTTGGTGTAGGTCGGAGCCTTGCGGGCGCGCTTGAGACCGGGCTTCTTGCGTTCCTTGACGCGGGCATCGCGGGTCAGGAAGCCGCCTTTGCGCATGGCGGAAACATTTTCAGGGTTCATCTTGACCATGGCGCGCGCCAGGCCAAGCTGGACTGAATCGGTCTGGCCAGTCACGCCGCCGCCAAGTACCTTCACGCTAATGTCAAAGCTTTTGGCATCCTGTCCGGCCGCCTTAAGCACAGCCAAAACTGACTCAAGATCGCCCAGCCGGTTAAAGTAAACCGGGGCGTCTTTTTCATTGACGGTGAAAAGACCTGAACCATTCATAATGCGCACGCGGGCAATGCTTTGCTTGCGGCGTCCAACACCTTCATAATATTGCACAGACATGTTCCTGCTCCTTTACGCGACCGGCTTCGGATTCTGCGTAGCCTGTTGATGCTCCGCGCCGCCGTAGAACTCTCAGCTTGGTCATCAAGTGGTGACCCATCTTATTGTGCGGCAACATACCCCAGACTGCTGAGCGAATCACACGGTCCGGATGGTTTGCCAACTGGTCACGCAAACTGACGGTCTTCAAGCCGCCGGGATAACCCGAGTGGCTATGATAGAACTTCTCAGTCAGCTTGGTGTGGGTTTTTGTGCCGGTGACGACAATTTTCTGGGCATTGATGACAACCACGAAATCACCCAGCTCGACGCCAGGAGTGAAAGACGGTTTATGCTTTCCCAACAGGAGTCCGGCGATCTTGGTGGCCAGGCGCCCGAGGGTTTCACCGTTGGCATCCACCAACAACCACTGGCGGTTAATCTCGGCAGCTTTAGGATAGTAAGATTTAATCACTTTCAATTCTCCAAAATACAGACTAAGCGAAAATGCGGTACTTCCACAATTTTCAGATAGATACTCAATTATCGTAACTCACATCAACCAGTGTCAGGCCACTGGCCGGGGCAAGACTGGCAGGGATCTGGCTGCGAGCCACCTGCCCCACCTCAGACGGGCCATCCAGGGCCTGCAGCAATGTTTCCGCTGTGAGCCGGGCCTGCCCGACAGCCACCTGGGCGTAGACCAGCCGGCGTACCATGCGGTACAGGAAAGCATCGGCCCGGATTTCAAAGGACCACTCATCCGCCTGTTGCTGCCATGCGGCAGACAGCACCGTTCGAATTGTGTTGCCTCCGGCATGCGGCGGGCTGCCAAAAGCGGCAAAATCGTGCCGGCCGGGCCAAATTTGCGCCAGGGCTGCCAGTTCTGCTACAGGAGGCCAGACACGCCAGGCATAGCGTTCCCGCAAAGGATCCCGGACACTGGCGCAGAACAACCGGTAGCGGTAGCAGCGCGATCTGGCATCGAAGCGCGGGTGAAAATGATCCGCGGCTGCCTGCACATCCCGGACTGCCATATCGCGGGGCAAATTGGCATTCAGGGCATCCTGCAGTTTCTGCAGGCCGTGCAGCCAGTCGAGGTCGAAAGCGGCCACCTGCCCACTGGCGTGGGTGCCGGTATCGGTACGTCCGGCCAGGTAGATCGTCTGACCCTGCCAACCGAGCTTTCGCAGAGCCTTTTCGAGCTCACTCTGCACAGTTCGGCAACTCGCCTGGCGCTGGCTTCCGAGGAAGCCGGTACCATCATAAGCGAGGATAATCTGGTAACGAGCCATTTTGGAATGCGGAAGTCAGAAGGATGAATTATGAATTAGGAACTGCATTCAGCATTCATCACTCTTCATTCATCATTCCGGGTTACTCTTCTACGAGTTCGATGATGGCCATCTCGGCTTTATCGCCAAAACGAGGGCCAAGCTTCATGGTACGGGTATAACCACCGGGCCGGTCTGCGAAACGAGGGGCAATTTCGTCGAATAATTTCTTTACCGCATCATTACTGTTATTGCCAAGTCGACCAGCGATCAGGCGGCGGGCGGCCACTTTTTCAGAGTCAGTGGCATCCTTGACATTGCGGGCAATGGTAATCATCCGCTCGGCCTCGCCGCGGATAGCGGCGGCCTTGGTAGTGGTAGTACGGATACGCTCGTGCGTAAAGAACTGTTTGATCAGGTTGCGCCGCAAGGCGATACGGCCACCCTTGGTTCGATTGAGTTTATAACCTGCTACTTGGTGTCGCATTTCTAAATTACTCCAACTCTTTCTTGATTTCGTCCTTGAGGTAGCCCTTTTCCTGCATCTTCGCTCGCAGTTCGTCCAGGCTCTTCTCGCCAAAATTACGAATGGACATGACCGCCTGGTCACCCTTCTCGAGCAACTCAAGCACATCTCCAACAGTAGTAATGCCGGTGCGCTTGAGCGAGTTGAAGACTCGCACCGAAAGGTCGAGCGATTCGACGGGCGTCTCGGCAACTTCGCTGGTCAGATGCGAACCGGATACTTCCTTTTCCATTGTGATGGTCAAGGTCTCTTCACTGATGCCTGCAACATAACGCAGGTGCTCGATAAGCATCTTGGCAGAGGCGCTCAAGGCTTTCTCGGGTGAAATAGCGCCATCGGTCCAGATCTCCAGGACAAGTTTATCGTAATTGGTGCTCTGGCCTACACGGGCTGCCAGGACTTCCCAATTGACCCGCTTTACCGGAGTGAAAATGGCATCCACCGGCAGCTCGCCGATGGGCATGCGGCCACGTTCATTGGACGGAGCATAGCCACGCCCACGTTCAACGATCAACTCGATATCGAGGCGGGTCTTGGAGTTGTCGGCAGTAAAAAGGTACAGATCGGGGTTGATGATCTTGACCTCGGGGGATGTAATGATATCGGCCGCCGTAACAACACCTTCGCCGCGCACTTCCAGGTGCATGCGTGTGGCATCCACGTCTTCGAGAATCAGACGCAACTGTTTAACCTGCAGCATCACCTGCAAAATATCTTCACGCACGCCCGGGATATCAGTAAACTCGTGCAGGATATCCACTATGCGAATGGAGGTCACCGCTGCGCCTTCCAGAGAGGAAAGCAACACACGTCTGAGAGCGTTGCCCAAAGTCACGCCATAACCGTGCTCCAATGGGCTGATTACAAACTTGCCATAATTACGAGCTTCCGCTTCGCGCTCGATCTTCGGCATCACCATGTTCGTGATTGTCACGATACACCTCTCCCGGCGTACAAAACGGTACGCCGCGTCTAAGAGAAAAGACTCGGATTAGCGCGAGTAGAACTCGACGATTAACTGCTCGTTCAGGTTACCGTCAATCTCGGGACGTTCGGGTAAACGCAGGAAATTACCTGTGAGCGAATTGATATCACGGCCCAACCAGGCCGGGATGTTACGAGTTTCGGCGATGGCGGCCAATTCCTTGAAATAAGTGGCGTCCAACGAACCAGGACGAACCGTAATAATGTCGCCAGCGCCTAAGGTCATGGAGGGAATGTCAGTGCGGCGGCCATTGACCGTGAAGTGGCCGTGCGTTACCAGCAGGCGTGCCTGGGCACGACTGGAGGCAAACCCCAACCGGAAGACGACATTGTCGAGGCGGGATTCGAGGATCTGCAAAAGCATGAGACCGGTAATGCCACGCGCCTTGATCGCTTTTCCGTAATAACGACGGAACTGAGCTTCATAGACGCCATAGATGCGGCGAGCTTTCTGCTTGGCACGCAGCTGCTTGGCATAGTCGGATTCGCGGCCCTGGCCGCCCCGTCCACCACGTCCGCCAGTGCGGCCGTGCTGACCGGGTGCAAATCCACGACGCTCGAATGCACACTTGGGAGTAAAGCAACGCTCTCCCTTTAAGAATAACTTTTCACCTTCACGCCGGCACAGTTTGCAGGCCGGCCCTGTATATTTCGCCATACGTACTTACCTCTCTCACCAGAACTAAACGCGGCGCTTCTTGGGAGGCCGGCAACCATTGTGTGCGACCGGCGTTATATCCGAAATGGATTTAACTTTGAGCCCCATCGATTGAACCGCACGGATGGCAGATTCACGGCCAGGGCCGGGACCTTTGACGAACAAGTCCACTTCCTGAATGCCGATCGTCTGGGCAGCCTTGATGGCCTGTTCAGCCGCCAAGCGGGCCGCAAAAGGAGTGCTCTTGCGGGAGCCTTTGAAACCGACCGATCCAGCGCTACCCCAACAGAGGGTGTTGCCATCCGGGTCAGTTACCGTCACAATCGTGTTATTGAAAGAAGCGAAAACATGCACCTGCCCGGAAGACAGGCTGCGCTTCCCTTTTTAGCGCCACCGGAGCGGCGCGCTGAACGTACAGTCTGAGCCATAAAACCTCTCTCGTTCCTGTTAACGGATTATTTCTTACCGCCCTTGCGGCGTCCGCGTCCGGCAACGGTCTTCTTGGGACCCTTGGCGGTGCGCGCATTGGTCCGCGTGCGTTGTCCGTGGACAGGTAAATTGCGGCGATGGCGCAGGCCACGGTAGCAGCCGATCTCGACCAGTCGTTTGATATTCAACTGTTCTTGACGGCGCAAATCGCCTTCGACTTTCCAGTTCTTCGAGATGTACTCACGAATCGCTGAAACTTCGGTTTCGGTTAGATCTTTGACGCGTGTATCTGGGTTGATTTTGGTCGCCGCCAGAATCTCACGCGAACGCGTAGGGCCAATGCCGAACAGATAATTCAGGCCCACTTCAACGCGTTTGTTACGCGGGAGGTCAACACCTTCAATTCTTGCCATTTATTCCTATCCTTGTCGCTGTTTATGCTTCGGATTTTCGCAGATGATAAACAACACGCCCTTGCGCTTGACAACCTTGCACTTCGCGCAGCGCTTTCGAATGGAGGGACCGACTTTCATGATGACTTTACTCCTTACTTCAGTTGTTCAACCAAAGGTTGAATTATACCTTGTTCTACACTCTTCCGTCCAGTTTCGGCGGTGTCTTTGCTGGCTGATCACGGGACAGTCAGGATGAGAGGATCGCCTTCGGTGACGGCAACAGAGTGTTCGTAGTGCGCCGTCAATGACCCATCAGCAGAGACAACAGTCCACTGGTTTGACAGGACACGTGTCCGGTATGTGCCTACAAGAACCATCGGTTCAAGGGCAATGGTCATACCCGGTCGGAGCAGCACACCAGTGCCGGGAGTGCCATAGTTCGGCACTTGTGGTCCTTCGTGCATTTTCCGACCAACACCGTGTCCGGTGTATTCGCGGGTGACCTGGTAGCCCTGTGCCTCCACAAATTGCTGGATTGCAGCAGAAACGTCACCCGTTTTGTTGCCGGCGCGCATCATTGCGATGCCAACGAACAGCGCCTGCCTGGTCACATCGATCAATTTGCTGGCGAGCGGTGAAATCTGCCCTATTCCAGCCGTGAAAGCCGCATCGCCGACATATCCTTCGACGACCGCTCCACAATCGATCGAGATGATATCGCCTTCCTTGAGCTTACGTTTTCCAGGGATGCCATGCACCAGTTCTTCATTGACACTGGCACAAATGGAAGCCGGGAAAGGTGGTTGCCCATAATTCTTGAAAGGCGAGTAGGCGCCGTGTTTCCGCAGAGTTTCCTCAGCAGCCGCGTTGAGGTCTGCAGTAGTGACGCCGGGTTGTAAAAGTTCTCGAACAGCCGCCAACGCCAAAGCGTTGACCCGTCCAGCTTCCCGCATGAGCGGAATTTCAGCCGGACTTTTTATATGTATATCACGATCCCAAGCCATATTTTACTTTCCCAGCACCGCCAACAAATCGGCACTGACCTTCTCAATCGGTTGGGCGCCATCAATTTCAGACAACCGCCCGTGTTCCCGGTAATAAGCGATCAGGGGAGCCGTCTG
>CAWAAC010000014.1:0-217367 GCA_963779935.1 uncultured Chloroflexia bacterium
TAAAAGAACCAGGTTTGACAAATAAAGCATTAAGAGTTATACTGAGTATAAAATAATACCAAGTATAAAAAACCATTCTATTTGGAATGGAGCGCTTTGAAAGGTTGAACGGAAAAGACAAAATGCAGCAGATCCCTTTACGAGAAAGAAACAAGCAACGCAGTACACGACGCATCATCCTGGCCGCTTCTGAATTGTTTAAAGCCCGCGGCTATCATTCCACGACCATGGATGACATTGCTGAAAAAGCGGAAATCAGCCGGGGAACCCTGTTTAATTATTTTCCGAATAAGGAAGCCTTATTGCTCCCCTGGGGACAAGAGATCATGGACCAACGAATTTCGGCCCAGCTTGACATCTATCTGGACACCCAGCCAACCGTCTGGCAGGTTTTCCATTTCTTGTTCACCAAAATGAGCGAAACCATGCGAGAATACCCGGATGTAATCCAGGCAGTGATCCGGGAAGCAGTAGAGTCTTCCCATCCGGGTAAACCGGACTGGGGGAGGGTGGATAGCCAGGAGGTTTATTTACTAGTCGTCCGTTGTGTCCGTTACGGGCAGGCGAGAGGTGAAATCCGCAGCGACCTACCCTTAGAGAACATGGTGAGCTACCTGGGAGCCTTGCAGATGTCACTTGTGTTCCGGATGATGGATCCATCCCTGGCGAAAAATCAGTCGCTGGAAATTGAGCAGTTGCTGGCATTTCTTGAGGGAGGGCTTAAAAAGGAGAAAATCGAACTTGAATAATTCCGTTTTAATGCCCCCTTGCACCATATTCCTTGGGATATTTCCGAATAACCAGCCGCCAAAATTCGTTAATGAATGGATGAACACACTCCTGGGTGGATTAATCCCATGACAGAACAGTATTCTCCCAATGCAGGATAGATGATCGTGCATGTTCACTTTTGAACCCTGGCCGGCTCGTAGCTGGTTTGGATAACCTATGAATCATATTAATTTACGAAGGAAGTAAGAAATGAGTACTCAAACAAGTAAAACAAAGAACAATAAAGGCAGAACCTGGATCATTGTGGCAATTGTGATCGTAGTGCTGGTCGCAGTTGGATGGTTGGTCATTAGCAGGCGCAACAACAACACAGTCGCCACCCAATACCAGACAGTAACAGCTGAAAAGGGTACCCTGACTGCCACGATTGGTGCAACCGGTACGGTCCGTTCCAACCAGAATGCCGTCCTGACATGGCAGAACACCGGCACGGTGGCCAGTATCAAGGTCAAGCCGGGGGACCAGGTTAAAGCCGGGGATACCCTGGGCACATTGCGCCTGCCAACCCTGGCTCAGAGCACCCTGGAAACCAACCTTGTGACTGCCCAGGAAAACCTAGCCGAGATGACCTCTCCAGAAGCTATTGCGAATGCCAAACTGGCCATTACCACGGCACAGAAACAGGTGATCGATACACAAACAGCCCTGAACAACACACAATATTGGCAAAATACGGCCTTGCAGCAAAATTATTATGCAAGTTATGTTATTGCCAAGAGTAATTTGGATAAAGCACAAACTGTCTATGACGATGCAAAAGTAGGCGCATACATTAACAATGCCAATGAAGCAAATGCCTACCAGCAGCTTTACAACGCCAAGCAAGCCTATAACACCGCCTTTTATTATTACAGTTTGTATTCTCAGACACCCACCCAGCGGCAACTGGATGAGGCCCAGGCAAATCTGGACCTGGCCACTGCAACCTTGAAAAATGCCCAAGACTACCTGGCGGCACTGACAGGTGGGAACGTGCCTGCAGATGCCAGCGGGACAGCCTTGCTCCAGTTCAAGCAAGCCAGGCTGGCTGTGCAGACGGCCCAGCAGAACCTGGACGCAAACAACCTGACTGCTCCATTCGATGGGACGGTAACCGAAGTAGATGGAATGGTGGGTGACCAGGTGTCACCATTAATCAATGCGTTCCGTATTGATGATCTGACGCAGATGAAGGTGGATGTGCAGGTGTCGGAAGTGGATATCAACAGTGTCAAGGTAGGCCAGCCAGTCACATTAACCTTCGATGCGATCTCCGGCAGAACCTATAATGGCAAGGTTGTGGAAGTAGCGCAGGCAGGGGATACCGTGCAAGGTGTGGTGAACTTTACGGTAACGGTGGTATTGACTGACGCGGATAAAAACGTTAAACCGGGCATGACTGCTGCAGTGACCATTACGGTCAAGCAGGTAAATAATGCGCTGCTGGTTCCTAGCCGGGCCGTGCGGCTGGTGAACAACCAGCTGGTCGTGTATATTCTGAACAATGGGCAGGCCCAGGAAGTAAATGTTACATTGGGTGCCTCATCGGATACCATGAGTGAAGTGGTTTCCAGCAATTTAAAAGCTGGCGACATCATCATCTTGAATCCACCCTCAAACCTATTCACCCGGCCCAGCGGCAACGGCTCTGGTAGTGGCGGTGGATTAGGGGGAGGAGGCTAATGGGAACACAGGTAATCGTAGCCAAGGACCTGACCAAAGTTTATAAGATGGGCGACCAGGAAGTCTGTGCTTTGTGCGGTGTTTCCCTGGAAATTGAGCGCGGCGAAGTGGTATCCATCATGGGGCCGTCCGGATCAGGCAAATCCACTTTGATGAACATCCTGGGCTGCCTGGATCTGCCGACTTCTGGTGAATATATTCTGGATGGTGAAGAAGTCTCCACATTGAAGGATGATCAACTGGCTGACATCCGCAACCGCAAGGTAGGGTTCATCTTCCAAAGTTTTAATCTTCTCAACCGGACAACCGCCTTAGGGAATGTCGAACTGCCGCTTCGTTATGCCGGGCTTACAACCGGTCGAAGAGATCTGGCGCTTGAAGCGCTCGAATCGGTTGGGTTAAAGGAACGGGTGATGCACAGGCCAACCGAACTTTCTGGCGGCCAGCAGCAACGCGTTGCCATTGCGCGTGCTTTGGTAAATAACCCGGCCATCATTATGGCAGATGAGCCGACCGGCAACCTTGACTCAAAAGTAGGCAAAGAGATCATGACCTTGCTGCTTGAATTGAACCATAAAAAAGGCACCACGCTGATCATCATCACCCACGACCCATCCGTGGCAGCGCAGACGCAACGTGTAATTCACCTGCGCGATGGGGTGGTGGAGACCATATGAACATAGCACAATCCATTCTCGAGGCCCTGGAAAGCCTGAACGCAAACCGTTTACGCTCGGGCTTAACCATGCTGGGAATTATCATCGGAGTGGGGGCTGTAATTGCCATGCTTTCGGTAGGCCAGGGGGCACAGTCTTCGATTACCGGCGCGATCAGCGGGATCGGTACCAATTTGGTATTTGTTGCTTCCGGCAATCGGGTTCAGGATGTGAAAAACCCACGTCCGATCACCATGGCAGATGCACAGGCCATTGCCGACCCGCTGGTTTCACCCGATATAGCTGCAGTTGCCCCGGAGATACAGGGCAGCGTGGATGTCAGCGTAGCAAATGGCAAGCAAACCACAAATTCCATTACAGGGGTCACGCCAGATTATTTCTCCATGGAAAACTATACCGTGACCGAAGGAGCCCTGATCACCCAGGATCAGGTTTTAGGTCAGGCCTCTGTGGTCGTGATCGGCCCCAGCATTGCCGACACATTGTTTGGCCGGCATGATGGCCTGGTTGGGGAAACCATCCGGTTAAGTGGACAGCCCTTCCATATCATCGGCGTGACGGCCTCCAAAGGTGGAGGTTCATTTGGCAGCCAGGATAGCAGTATTTTTGTCCCGATCAGTACGGCGCAGGCCCGTTTGATCCATCGAGCGGCGATCAACCAGGTGGACATGCTCCTGGTCCAGGCCACCAGTGCTGATACCGTATCCCAGGCCACCGATGAGATTTCGCAGGTTTTACGGCAGCGCCATCATACCCCGATCGGGATCGATGATTTCACCGTCTTTTCGCAAAAGGATATCCTTTCGATTGCCACCACCGTTACCGGTGTGTTCACCATTTTCATCGGCGGGATCGCCGGGATCTCCCTGCTGGTGGGCGGGATCGGCATCATGAACATTATGCTGGTTTCGGTCACCGAGCGGACGCGTGAAATTGGGCTGCGCAAAGCGCTGGGAGCGCGTAAACGAGATATCTTGGTACAGTTCCTGACCGAGTCTTCCCTGCTCAGCTTGTTCGGCGGTGTGATAGGGATTGGCCTGGGCTGGCTGCTGGCGTTACTGGTTGGGCGTATCGCCACTGCCAGCGGGAACCCGTTCAACCCGACGGTTAACCTCAGTTCCATCCTGCTGGCGACGCTCTTCTCTGCGGCAGTTGGCCTTTTCTTTGGGATTTACCCGGCCAACCGGGCGGCCGGCCTGGAGCCGGTTGACGCCCTACGCTACGAATAGATGATCTGCGACATCCGAGGCCGAAAAGCCCCGGATGTCTTTTATAATGCGGGCATGAAAATTGCCATTGAGGAGATATCCCCGGACCGCCTGGTTGAATACAACCGCATTCCTGAGCGCCTGATGGTTAAATCCATTTTACAGGTCGAATTGTTAAACCAGGGCATGGGCGGGATGCTTCTGCGCGAGGTTCCGGTGGAGGTGTCCTACCTGAAAGATTACGATGCTTCCGGCGAGCTACCCAGCGACATGGCGAAAAAGTACGATGTACGGAACTGGGGCTTCTTCCTGGCGATGGCTGAAAACACTCCAGTTGGCGCAGCCACGGTTGCTTTTGATACGACAGGTGTTTTCATGCTAGAAGCCCGGCGGGAGCTGGCGGTGTTGTGGGACATCCGCGTTTGTCCGGAATATCGGGGGGTGGGGATTCCACTTTTCCGATATGCGGCCGAATGGGCGCGTACTCGTGGTTGTACACAAATGAAAATCGAGACCCAAAACATCAACGTTCCGGCCTGTCGCTTTTACCAGCGCATGGGTGCGCGTCTGGGAGAAATTCATCGCTATGGGTATGCGGCTATCCCGGCAGTTGCCAGTGAGGTGATGTTGAACTGGTACCTGGAACTCACAAAATAATAGGTGATATGGTAACCTTCCGAACAAGCTTACTTCGTATAGCATTATCAATGAGCGCAAAACTGTATTATGGAAATGCCGTTTTTTGCCAAAATTTTCAAAAAATAATTGCACCATAAATGGCATGGAACTGTCAAACCGGCGATTTCTTGCCACCCCTATGCACATTTTTATCCATTTTATGAATTGACCCTCATTGTTTGTCCTACCCTCGCGCACACCGAAATATCGGCCTTTAGGCTCCCTGCAATGGGGGGTGCCTCTGCTCAGGCGTCCATGTCGCAACCAATCCAATTTGCCTTCTTTTTCTTAATCCCAGCGATTTCATCGAGCTACCTCGCGGATTGCGCTTAGTCAACCTTTCGGGGGTAAAATGGAAATGATTTTGGCGGTTACCCAAACACAGGAGAGTGGTATGGAACAAAAAATTCAACAACTGCGCGCCTTGCTCGAGGAAATCTCGGACCTTAACTATATTTCGGCCCTGCTCGGATGGGACCAGCAGACCTATATGCCTTCGGGCGGTGCGGAGGCGCGCGGGAACCAACTGGCTTTACTTGGACGCCTTGCCCACGAGCGCGGTACATCGGCTGAGCTGGGCGAATTGCTGGATGAACTTAAACCGTATGCAGCCAGTCTCGACCCCGATTCAGATGATGCGCGACTGGTCAAAGTGAGTGCACATGACTTCGATAAAGCCACCCATGTGCCATCCAGCCATGTCATTGCATTTGCCCAGATTACAACTTTAGGGCAGCAAGCCTGGATGGAAGCCCGCCAGAAGTCGGACTTCTCTATTTTCCAGCCGTATCTGGAGAAAATTGTTGAATTGCGACAGGAATATGCCACCTTTTTCCCGGATTTTGACCATCCCTACGATGCACTCCTGGATGATTTCGAGCCGGGAATGAAGACCGCGGATGTTAAGGTTATTTTCGAAGGTTTGCGTCCGAAATTAGTCAAACTGATAAAAGCGATCGCTGCAAGACCACAGGTGGATGATTCTTTCCTGCACCAGCCATTTGACCAGGGCAAGCAGTGGAGTTTTGGAGAGGAAGTCATTACGAAATTTGGCTATGATTGGAAACGTGGCCGGCAGGATAAATCTGCACATCCTTTCACTACCGAATTTGGCATTAATGATGTACGGATCACAACCCGGGTTGATCCCAATTTCCTTAATCCGATGTTGTTTGGCACCATGCATGAATGCGGTCATGCTTTATACAGCCAGGGTGCTGCTCCTGAATTGGAAAGAACCGGTCTGGAAAGGGGCGCCTCGCTGGGTGTGCATGAGTCCCAGAGCCGCATGTGGGAAAACCTGGTTGGTCGCTCATTACCGGTCTGGGAATATTTCTACCCGCGTCTGCAAGAAGTTTTCCCACAATTTTTGGCTGTTCCACTGGATAAGTTCTATAAGGGGATTAACAAAGTTCAACCGAGCCTCGTGCGGGTTGAAGCCGATGAGGCCAGCTATAACCTGCATATTATGCTGCGCCTGGATATAGAGATTGCACTGCTGGAAGGCAAAGTAGCTGTCAAAGATGTTCAGGATATGTGGAACAGTAAAATGGAAGAGTATTTAGGCGTTACACCGCCGAATGCTGCCACTGGTGTGTTGCAAGATGTGCACTGGTCCAGCGGCATGATCGGATACTTCCCCACTTATGCACTTGGCAACTTGATGTCTGCCCAACTCTGGGAGAAGGTCAACCAGGAAATTCCTGACCTGGATGAGCAGTTCCGAGGTGGAAAATTTGAAGCCTTGCTTGGCTGGCTGCGTGAGAATATCCATCGCCACGGAGCCAAGTTCGAACCGCAGGAACTCATGCTGAAAATCACCGGATCCAAAATCGACCCGGCAGCCTATGTTCGCTATCTGACGAAGAAATTTAGTGAAATTTACGATTTGTAATTAAAGAGAGACGCTTCCACCGGGAGCGTCTCTCTTTTGCAGGTTATAATCTTGTCATGATCCGGCGCTTCTTGCTCACTCTTTTTATATTATTCTATTTGGCAGCCTGTGGTCCTGCACCATTGACACAATTGCCGACTTTGGTACGCATACCAGATACAGCTACTCCTACTACACCGCCAACCCCGATACCAGCTACAGCCATCAGTTTGCCAACTTTGGAACTGGCTTCGCCGACACAGCCAGAAGCAAGCCCAACGCCTATATCTACGTCCGAGCCGGGCCCAACAGCGACTTTGTTACCTATTCCAACCCTGAATTTTCCGCCAACTCCTGCTGCAACTGCCATCCCGCTGCCTTCCACTGATTCTGCGATAATCCAGTTCCTTGGTCCTGGCCCGCTTTCAAAAATTGTATCCCCGGTTAAAGTTTATGGCTATGCCGTACCTGGCCATGACAATCAAGCGAACCTGGATCTTTATGGTGAGGATGGCCATCTGTTGGCATCCAAGCTTCTACAGTTGTACACCCCTTACAAATGGGCTAGTTTCTCCTTGGAAATGTCGTTCGATTTAAATTCGATAGGGGAATTGGGACGGCTGACTCTGAGCACCCAGGATGATTATGGAAGAATTAATGCTGTAAACTCGGTTCATCTGCTATTACTTTCGGAAGGTGCCTCGATCATCAATCAGCCGGGAGATCTCAGGGAACGCTGTGTCATCAGCATGCCTGTTGCAGGACAACGTCTCTCTGGTGGAGTTTTGACCGTTGCCGGGAAAATTCGCCCGTTTAATAACCTGCCACTCACGTTGGAGCTGGTAGACCGGGATGGAAATGTTATTGGAACGCAAGTGGTAGCTATTAATATAACTCCGAACAACGATGATGTTTCCTTTCGTGTAGACATGAGATATAATATTTCCAACTCGGTATGGGCATTACTAAGTGTCCGTCAGAATGATGATCGGATTGGTGGATTAATGTATCTTTACAGCCAGGAGATTTTTCTCAATCCTTGACGCCTCTGAATGGGTGGGGTACAATACCGGCTCGCTTGAAGTGCCAAATAGCACTCCCGACGCGGGGTAGAGCAGTGGCAGCTCGTCAGGCTCATAACCTGGAGGTCGCTGGTTCGAGTCCAGCCCCCGCAACTAAAAGACGCCCGAAAGGGCGTTTTTAGTTTATTAATCCAGCGGATTTAGGACTGGAACTCATATCCCCTGGGTCGGTGGTTCGAGTCCGGCCCCCGCAACCGAAAGTACACTATAGGCTGCCAAGCCAATGAAAACCGGCAAGCCCGGCGGTTTGTGATTCTGACGGATCACGCAAGAGCGGAAACTAGATGGGGGAGATCGGTTTACATATGGAATATATTCTCATTCTACTAGAAAAATTAACATAGGGTTAGCATAACCGCTTTTCTTCTTTGAACCCTAAGGATGATATTTTCGGGCTTTACGGTTTCATTGTTTAGCAGTTTCCCAGCCCCGAGTTCGCGTTTATTTGTAATTCTTGCCCGCTTATTGAAATGTGTATAATACCGGCAATGGAACAGTTTATAATGGCCGATAAGGATTTGTTTGATGCTTCAATGCAGGAAGGGCTAGAAAATAAGTTCTCCCTTGCCACTCGTAAGCCTCTCAGTAACCGGGACAAGTGAGTAAATCGGCGATGAACATATTGTCGGTCCGGACAGGCAGCTGCTGCGATGCACCTCTGAAGCCGACATGCCTCTTCTCACCTATCATCCTGTGTGGTCAACCCGGTAATAGTAAAACCACCATGGCGCAGGTCATGGCTTCCTCCAGTTGAAGCCACTACGAGACACTTTCCGCAGCGCTAACTGAAGCAGAACCCAATGAAGTCATTGACCCTACTGATGAGCGCCGCCGAATGTACCAGATAAAAGCACCCTCTTCGCGAGGATGCATTAGAAATACTTTGTATTGGAGTCGACGATGCCACCAAAAACGAAAAGCCTGACTGTTCCCGAAGTTATGCAAGCGCGCTATGCTGAAATCACAGCAATGACGGATTCGCTGTGCCGCGACAAATTGAACGAAGAATATGCCCAAGTGTGCCGTGAGATGACAGCTACGCTGGCGCGCAAGCGTCTCTCGCCCTTGGTCACTGGGCAGGCCAAAAGCTGGGCCTGTGCCATCGCCTATACTGTCGGCTCAATCAATTTTCTGTTCGATAAGAGCCAAACCCCAACTCTGCGCGCGGATGAATTGTGCGCTTGGTTTGGACTTTCCAAGAGCACGGGCGGAAATAAATCCAGCCAAATCAAACAGATGCTCAAGATCGGTTTGATGGATCCGCATTGGACATTACCCAGCCGGATGGAGCACAACCCAATGGCCTGGACGGTCAGCGTCAATGGATTTATCGTAGATGCCCGTTCTCTTCCGCACCCGCTGCAAGAAGAAGCCTATCGCAAAGGATTGATCCCTTACCTGCCTAATGAAAAGGATGTTGAATGATAAAGCCCGGTAGGGGAGACCGCAAAGCCAGCATCTTGATCACTGGCATAGAGTTGGATGAACTCCAGCGCTTTGACTGGATGATGGCCGAAACTTTTGGGCTGGATCGCCGGATCATCGACTACAAGGGGACGCGTCCCATTGGGCTGTACCGTTGGGATATTGAGTGGCTGTTGGATGTAATTAATTCCGTGCTGGATGATCCAGAATACTACCCAAATCATGACAGTACTCGATACTTGGCAATCAAAAATCTGCGGGACAGGCTGCAGGCAGAAGTTGATGACTTATAACCCGATCATATGCCACGCAATTGTGAGAGATAAATATGTCGAATCGACGAATAGCTGCCCCGGACCGCACAGCGCATATTCGCACCTATTTGGAAAAGAAAAACAAGAGTGAGTTGGTCTCTTTGCTGCTGACCCTGGTGCAGGGCATGGATGAGCCTAACCGGCAGCGCTTTTGGGAGCAGCTGGCCCCCCCTGGTATGGCAACTGCCGATCTTCGCTACCCATCGCCAGAAGATTTTCTGGCCGAGTTGGAAGCCTTTGCCGAAGAAGTTTCTGATGGTAAATATTTCGACGAAGAAGCTGCGGAATATTACGGGGATGACAATTATAACGATTATGGTGATTCGAATGAATACGATCCCGACGATCATGCCGGAATAATAGCGCTGCGGGCTTTCTTCCATGAAGCCAACTCATATTTTGACGCCGGCCAGTTCGCAGTAGCTGCCAAAGCATACGACATATTGCTCGACCTGGCGTTGGAAGAAACTGACGAAACCCTGGGGCTGCCCAACCCTCTGGATTTTTTACCACAAGATCAACATCAAGTGGTCGGCCGCTATTTTTCTGCCTTGCAAGCCAGCCAGCCACAGACGGAGTTCTTCGATCAGGCGCTGTGTTTCCTTACTTCTCACGAGCACACGGTCGATACGGAGCGATTTCTGGAATTGGTAGGAAAAGAGTATCAGCTTGCGTTGCAAACATATCTGGAAATCTGGGCAAACCAGCATGCTATAAGCGCCAAGTCAACGCCTATTGATAGCCTGGCCCTTCACGTGCGCCTGTTACTGCGTCTCTACGAACAGGCTGAACGAACGGATGATGCGCGCGCCTTGTGGGTGCGCTTTCGTCGCATGTATCCGGCTTGTTATACCCCATTACTGGCTGACCGGCAGGCGGCTGGCGATTGGGAAGCAGTTCTCGCTTATGCCCAGGAGGCCCTTGAAGTAGGGCAACCCCTGCACCCATCCTATTACATCCACGAGCCGTGGGCCAGGCCGGATATGCTCTCGCTGCGCGGCTATCTGGCGCGGGCTTACTCTGCTAAAGGTGATACCAATAAAGCCTTTGATCTATACCGTCCGGCGTTTGATGACGCGCCCGGTTTCGAGACCTATTCCCAGGCTCGGCGGCTGGCGGATGCGATCTCTGCTGAAAAAGGATTCACTTTTACGAGTCAGGTGATTGATCGCCTGCACCAACAGGGGGAACTTCAGCGTTATCTAATTTGCCAGGTGTATCTCAGTGAGAGTCGTTTCGATGAGGCTTACTTACTGGTTGCGAAATTGATCGGTTATCATGGTTTGGAAGAGAGCAAGCTGGTTGCCAAAGCACATCTTTTGGTAGTGCTCGGACCCGAGCCAGATGAGCGCATAGGCAGCAACTTGCGTGCGTTATACTCCAAAGTTGAGCAGGGGGAAAAGGAGACTCAACGCTTTTTGCATGATACTTTGCCAAAAATGTTGGCCCCGCAGCGCTCGGTTGCAATCCAACGCGCCGAAACAATTTATTACCGGCTGATGCAGGCCCATATCGATAACGGGCGCAAGACATATGGAACGGGTGCTTATTATTGCGCCTTATTGGGTGAAATCGCATATCATGAAGGTCGATTGGCAGCATTCAGGCAGTGGTACGAAGAGTTTATGGTAACCTATAAGCGCTTCCGTGCACTGCGGGCTGAGATGGACAAAAAGGTGGGTCCAGTACTGCGCAACCTAACCTAATATGGTAACCATATCCTAACGATCGATCCTCACTGATATCTTATGCCGAACAAACGCCGCTCTGTCCGCCAAGTCCCGACCCAGGAAACTACTCCACCTTATGCCCTGTTTATACACAGTCTGGCAGCAATGGGCGATGAACGGTATAAAGAAGCCATTACGGCGCTGCAAAAATATCTGATTTTAGAACGCAACCCTTTAGATCAGGCAGCTGGGTTGCAAAATCTGGCTACCTGCCTGATGGAAACCGAGCAATATGTTCAAGCGCTGGATATACTTAATCAGCTAGAAACGCTAATGCCACATACCCCGGCTGCCCAGTTCTTACGTGGCGTCATACTAGCCCGCTCCGGGAGTTTCTCGGAAGCTCAAGCTTTGTTTGATATCTATGCCCGTCAGCAGCCCCGCCTGGCGCGCCAGATGAAACTCAAAGAAACCCAAGATTTATTGAAAGCAATCATCCAGGGGAAAAAGGCCCCCGGTGCGTTTTTGGCAGAGCAGTTGCAAACGTACCTCAGTTTGAACATAGACTTTGGCGATTACACCCTCGTGGAGCAAAAAGCTCGACAGATTATTGCGGCAGACCCGGATCGTCCAGAAGGACACTTTGCCCTGGGCGTGGCGTACATTGAGTTTGAGCGCTACACCGAAGCAAGAGCAGCTTTTCAAGAAGCGCTGCGGTTAAATCCGGAACATGTGATCACTCTGTACAATATTGGCTATACCTGGATGAAGATGAATGAACCAGCCCAGGCGGTTCCCTGGCTGGAAAAAGCCGTGCGCCAGGATGGTGGGTATATAGGAGCGTGGGAACAGCTTGGGAGGGCATATCAGCAAACCAGTCGTATAAAAGAAGCAATCAGTGCTTGGAAGAAGGGATTGAAGCTCGAACCAGGTTCGGAAATCTTCCTGCGCTTGCTTCATGAATCCGGTGCCGGGCCTGCGCTCCAGCTAGAAGAAATGCCGCCGTATTTTCAGCAGTACCAAGAAATGGTTGCTCAGGTGCAAGCACGCATGCACAGCCCTGAGGTATTTCACTCTGCCAACGTGACGCTAACAGTCGAAAGGAAGGTAGGTTTTACCCTGGAAGATAGCCAGAACCCGGCGAATATTACCGTTTATGCTGGAGGACCGTTTGAATTTGGCCATATTTCGGATGGCAACCTTCTGGATTTTATGGGAGGAATCAAACTCGCGATACGCATGGTGGGAGGTGAAAATACGCGCGAGGTAGCGGTCTTGGTTTATTACCAGAACGGAACCAGGTTTCACTATAAAACCCACATCGAGCGCGGCAAGCGCGTAGAACATAATGCTGAAGGACGATTCTCCGTCACAGAGATTCCCAACATGTTCAAAGTGCGTATGATTGCCGACTTTGCCACTCCTTTTGGAAATCCGATGTGCGGACGGATGATCTATCTGCGCCAGGGTGATCGATCAGGGGTCATAGTCAATACATTGGGTAGAGAGAGTGCAAAAAGCAAATGAGACTGCCAGTCGTCCATTGGGGAATGGGATTGAGGAGAGAAGCATTTGGAGCAAAGACTTTGCCCTCAATTAACTATGGGGATCATTACTCCAGCGGACTTCTTCTCCTTGCTAGAATATGCAATGCATGGCGCTCGAAAATTGAGAGGCATATTCAGCTTGATTTCAATCTATAAAGGATAACCCTCATGGGTTATAGCAATTTTCTTCTTACCTGGAACAATGCCCTGAATACTGCCGGGCTGAATAGTCCTGGTTTGTTTCCTGAGCAATCTGTGGGGCTAAGATCGATGGACCGCACCTACCGTGCTTTTGTTCCCTTTGGACTAATTGACCACCAATTCAGTCCATTCCATGTGACGGTGGAACTTTCCTGGCGATGGGATGCACTCCTATCGGCTCGTTTTGCAACGACGGAAGAAGATCTGCTGATGCAGATTTATGGTGAGCATGGCGTTCATGAAGACACGGACCAGCCCTGGATGCGAGTTGATTTCGCTTTTCATGCCAGCTTGCAAAAGGATCTATATGCTATATTCCCCTCCCCAGAAGCATGGCGAAAGTGGGCTGAAGCCGTCACCTCGCAGATTCCACCCTCGTTTGCTGAAGAACTTGATGTAGATGAGTATGATAGGGCGTTTTCCTGGTGTGGTGGAACGATCATCGAAACGATTTGTTCTTCATCCGGGCAGTTTTATCTCTCCAATGTCAGCCTGCCTGCCATGAAAGCGATTACCCTGCCCAGGCAATGGGACGATCCGGAACGACCGCAGGAAGAGGATCCCCTCGACCAGTTGGTAGAGTTGTTTACCTGGATTCGAAAAAATGCACAGCTATGGGGTGAAAGCCTGAAAGTTTTATTTTGAGTCATTTGCTAATTGGGCTGCTGGTAAATTGCAACATATCGCGTATGGATTAATTGCTCGCTCCATGTAAATAATCGATAAGTGATCAACGATCCATCTAGCTAAACCGAGATAATCAGCGACCAGTTTACAGTGCTATAATTTCCTTCGAGGTGTAACATGACCATTACAACTTATGAAGGTGTCGTGGAAAAGGCAAAATTCGCTTGAAGATGGGCGTTCACTTGCCAGATAATATAAAGGTTTACGTTGTGGTTCCTGATACTCAGACAAAGAAAACCGCACGGGTAACATCTCCGCGCCTTGTAGATCGCAAGAAAATCGCTGACTTCAATATGGAAATCAGCGAGGATAATCCGAATGCCAGCGAACGACGCTGATCAGTTCGACCCCTGCACCAGTTGTCAAAGTGGAGCTGCGCCATCCAGTAACGAGCGCTTTAATAACTGATGTTCCAATGCTCCTGGATACACGTGCGGATGTGACTTTATTGCCGCGTGATTATACTGAGCGACTTGGAGTCATGCCTCTCGAAGATAAAGTTTATGAGGTGGAAGGCTTTGATGGTGGCACCAAGCTGGCGGAGGTCGCTCAATTAGAGCTGGTATTTCTGGGACGAAAATTCAAGGGGCAATTTTTATTGATCGATCTACCTATGGGTATTTTGGGGCGTAACATTCTGAACGCGGTTGCGCTTCTGCTTGATGGACCACAGGGATCATGGAAATAGCAGAAGGGCTAAACCAGTTCACCCCCCTCGTAATCTACTAATCCAATGTTGTTGTTTATACAGAAACGCAACAGTGTATAATGTTTATGTTATCGGTTGTTTGGAAAATGAGAGGATGAAAGTATGGCTGCTCAATCCATCGAAAATGTCCTAAAAGAAGCTTCGCGACTTACTCCCGCAGAGCGTTTGATTTTGGCGTCGCGACTGATTGATGGTGTAAGGCAAGAGATACCTGCCAAAAATAGCAAACCTCTTAAATGGCGAAGCCTACGTGGGATGCTACCCTATCCTGCTTTTGGTGAAGATGCGCAAGCCTATATTAGCCATGCGCGGCGCGAAGACGCAGCCCACCGTGATGGGCAGTTGAAGCATGATTCATGAAAATTTCCTCTAAACTAAAGGACATTCATCGGATTTTTCTAGATACAGCACCAGTAATCTATTTCATCGAGAAGAATCGGAACTATCTGCAAAAGGTGCAAGTAGTATTTGAGCGTCTCGATGATGGGACTCTTGCAGGTGTGGCTTCTCCGGTGACGCTTTCAGAATGTCTGGTATTACCTTTCCGTTTGGGGAAACCGGAAGTTGCTCAGGCTTTTATCCAGATGTTGAGTAAAAGTAACAATATGACTTTTGTGGTTATTGAGGACCAGATTGCAAGTCAAGCAGCGGATCTGCGCGCTCGCTACAACCTTACTCTAGCTGATGCGTTTCAAGCTGCCGCAGCACTTGCAGCGGACTGCGATGCTTTTCTAACCAACGATGATACCCTTAAACGTGTGATTGAATTAAACGTAATTGTGCTTGACGAAGTAGAAGCAGGCTGATGCGATATCCCATATTCTGAACCTATCAATTCCGACCAGCCGGCTCTGCATCGTAAAAACCGGAGAGTATTCGGTTAGGAAGAATAAAATGATTCATATTCCAACCAATCGTACCCCTACTCATCCCGGCGAAATGCTGCTGGAGGAGTTTCTTACTCCGATGAGCATAACTCAGCGTGAACTCGCAAACGCGATCCATGTACCTTATCAGCCTATCAATGATTTGGTCAATGGGCGTAGGGGGGTTACCCCGAGCGGTGCTCTGCGCCTGGCGAAATTCTTTGGTAACTCGCCTGATTTCTGGATGAATCTGCAGATGCGCTGGGATCTTTACTTTGCTCAGCAATCTGAGACGAAGGTCATCGAAACCATTCATACGTACAAACATCATGCAAGCAAAGCAGCCTAGAAACTAAAATAAAAAATCTCGCGAGGCGGGATGTGTTATAATAAGAACATCTGTTCTTTTGAGCTGAAAAGAGATCTTTAATCATCCAATTACAGTTCTTCGGGTTCATTTATACTGCATGTCCGAAAGCAGGTCAAAAGCACGAGCTTTGTGTGAAATTCAGCGGAATCAGGACTGGAACTCATAACCCGGTGGCATCTACTTGGGCAATCCAACTGATTAAGCGTTTTTCTTCAGGCAATTAAGATGCGATTGCCCTGTATGTCCGAGTGCTATAATTAGCGCATGGATGCCAATCCTGACTTGAAGTTCTACCGCGAGCGCTGGAAAGCCGTTGAAGAAATCGAACGGCAGGAACTGCGCGCATCTACAGTCCGAACAAATTGGCGGCAACTTAATTCTATTCTGCGACGATCCATTCGAATTGGGTTAGGGCGTGGTGATAATGACGGTGAAATGGAAATCTTTAACCGTTGGGCTGAATTACGGAGGAAGTATAAATCAGCCTAATGGAATTGAGCCGTTCTTTGAACCTTTAGAATCTTTGCAAAGGCTTCTTTCACGCTTTGGCGATCGTGGGGATGCAATTTCAGAACAATTGGCTTAGTACACACCACCAAGACCCTCGACGAACTGCACACCTAAAGCCAAGCGCCCAAAACGCCAAAACCGCTACCCCTTGACCGCCTTCTTTGTTTGCGCCAAGCTTTTTATAGGCCGGCTTTCCGGGGAGGAACCAGGTGCCTCTGGATGAAAGCAGGCCTCATTCGCGCACCGCGAGCGCTTCCCTCCCTGAGAAGAACTCTAATATAAAGTGTATGTGCACAGATGTCCTGCTGATCCTTGGTCTGGGGCTGACCATCGGGTGTATTGTCCGGTGGGCAAGGCTGCCCCAACAGGAAAGTCGTGAGACCGCTGCGCTTTCCAACAGAAGAACCGGGTGTTACTTGCCTTCTTAATTATTTCCCTGTTCCCGGTCCGGAGAAGTTTCGTGGACGTAGATGTTTTCTCCGCTCATTATTGGATTAGCCTCTCTTGACCTGGCCAACATACAGACGCGCGTCCAGAAGGTGGGCGGCGACAGGAGCGTCCATACTTGCCTGGGTACCGCGCCACCTGGCTCAATCAGATGTCTGAATCAACATAGGGCATCCAGCGAAGCGCCAGCCTGTTGGTGGGCATCATGAACCGGACGGTGGATGTGGCTTTCGTCGTCAAACCCGACGCGAATTTCGAAACGGGTGCGAACCCGGCTGAGACAGAAGAGATTCCCAGCGCTGCGCTGGACATGCCGCAGGGTACGCGCAGTGTTACACTCAACCCTCGTTACACTTTTGAAAATTTCATAGACGGTCCAAACAACCGCCTGGCGCATGGTGCCAGTCAGGCTGTCGCCGAGAATCTGGCAACGGCGTATAACCCACTGTTCCTGGATGGGAGGAGTGGGACTGGGGAAGACCCATTTATTGCACGCCATCGGGAATTATTGCCAGGAACGCGGCCAGCGCGTGCTCTATGAAAAGAAACTGGTACAAGCAAAAATTCGGCGAGCAATTTCCCCCTCCGTCTATAATATCAGAAGCTGTATGCCCATACTGTGGTTCATCTGATAACCAGGCTAGGTCTGGAATTACAAAAGTCGGCAATCAGCGTTACCGCTGTTTGCAATGTAAGCATCGATATGTGCTGCACTCCAGCAGAAAGAATAAGATTACCAAAAAAGTGTAATTTAATTGTATTTAAGACACAATGACAAAAAGCTTGCCGCGAGATTAGTGGTGGGAGTAAATTACCGGATGATGCTTAATTGGATCAATAAAGTCGCTTAAAAGGCGGAGTTAGGAGACCTGCTGCTAATTTACCAGGAATCAATAAGCTTTACTTTCTCCTAACTTAAGAGCAAGTTTTATGCTGGGCTGATGCTATGGCCCAGCTGAAATTACCGGAATGAATCTCCGGGACCTTCGAACCTTAACAATTGAGCCAATTACCTGCTTTAAACTGCGGGTAAAGGTACTCAAACAGCTTTTTGCCGCCGATGAGCCAGGATTCCCTTGGGCAAATGCGCCGTGACCGAAGCCTTTTTTCGAAGTTGAACCGCAAGAGGGTGATCTTTCGGAAATGGCTTGCCCATCAGGGTTCGGCGTAGGCGACCTGGTGTTCTTTTGGGTTTGCGATCCCACATCGTCCCGATGTCCTTCGGGAAAAACCGGTCGGCGTAGCAGGGACAGTGGCGGACTGGAAGCTCAAGATCGAGCCAGCCAGCAACGCCAGTTCTGGCAGGCGTTGAACGCTTTCCTCGGCATGAACGAACTGGCGGTGAGCGCCCACCATCTGTTTGGCGCTGAGCGGGATCTGTTCGACTGGCCAGCGATCCCGATAGATCGCACGCACACTGGCAGCTTTCAGTTTCACCGGGGTAGCCAACAGCCAGGGTGCATCGAAGTCGGGATCGTGGATAGCGTAAATATCGAAGACCTTGTTGTTCTGGCTTGGCGCTGTCTTGTTCAAGACCAGGTTGCGCCAAATCTCGGCCTTCAAGGTATTCCCGCTTTCCTCCCAGGTGAACGTCTCATCGGAGGAGCTGGCCGTAAGCGTTTTATTCTTGTGCGTGCGAGTCAATGGACGCACCAGGGTGCCATAGAGAGGCTTGCGTCCCTTCTTGCCATGCTCGGGCAGGAAGTTGCGCCGTGCCGTGAAGTTCTTGGCCAGGCGCAACACATAGCACTCGATCTTGGCGTTTTGCAGGTGACTCACCTTCACTCCGGCATCCAGCACCGCTATTTCATTGCCAGCCAGCCCTTTCTTGACCTGTTTGAGGAGATCCGCCCACAAACGCTTTTCACTCGTGTCTTTGGGATGCACCCGCTCGAAAGCACGTGGCAAGGCGATCCGCTGCCCGTTCAACTCACCCACCTGGCCAACGATCCCAAAGATCACGGCTGGCAAGGCCCGATTGGCCGCTGGATGATAGTGTTTGCTCGGACAGTTCTACAGCGCCGGTCGCCAAAATGCCGTGACATCTACCGTGACTGGACGATAGCCTTCGTAACTATGCAGCTGCCAGCCTTCCAACCCCGTTACATATTCCTGCCAGATGCGCAGCAAGATCGCAATCTGCCAGACCCCTCTCCGAAATGCCACCCAGGCCCGCTGCGTCTCTGCATCCGATAGCCCAATGGATTTCAACGCCGGGAACATGGCACCTCGGTTGGGTAGGAGTGCTCCGCTTACCAACATCCACATGAATTGTAAAAGTGCAAGATTGGTGCCTACAGGTAGGCCTTCAACTAATTGGCTCAATACGGTTATGGTATGATTTATCATGGTAATGGGTCCTGGCGCTAATCTTTTGGTTGCACAATAAGATTACCACGTCGTGGGCCCATTACCGCCCTTTTCTTAATACCAGTTAGCGGAAACTAAAGTCTTAATGTCTATAGAATATGCAATGCATGGCGCTCGAAGGTTTATTGCAATTCGATAATGCGGGCCGTGACCTACAACTCGAGATGTTGGCTGATTTACCCTGGGAGAAAGTAAGACGTTTTTTTATTGAACAGAGTAAAAGATTGGGATCAGATTGGTTTAAAAAATAATCTGAAATTTGCTTTCTTCCATAGAAAAGGACTCTCGGTTTATTGCTCAGACCGGACCATGAGACCCTCATGGTATACTCCGCCTGAAAATAGGCAGGAAACCATTCTTGGACAAGCTGCATTGAAGATCCGACCGGTTAAATCCTTTGAACTTCCGCTCCTGCAAGATTTTGCTCTGCCAGAGTGGAATTCTGATATCTCCCATCAATTCAGTCTATACTTTGGACAACCCTATTTCTATCCAATTGTAGCTGAACTCGCCGGGAAAATTGTTGGTTGCGCAAACGGTTTACTGAAAGGGATGACTGGCTGGCTCGGCAATATCATTGTCCTGCCGGAATTCCGCGGGCATAGCATTGGCTCCGACCTGACTACCCACCTGATCGAATATTTTCGCTATCATGGCTGCATCAGCCTGGTTCTGATTGCCACCAAACTGGGAGAACCAGTTTATTCAAAACTTGGCTTCAAGGTCAGTTCCACCTACACTTTCCTGCGCGGCGAAAAGATTCTCCCATCCACACCAACCCCACATATCCACAGGGCCCAGCTCATCGATTTCGATGCAATGCAGAAGCTCGACCAGGAAATAACCGGAGAGACGCGCACTGCCTTTCTGGAATGCTTTCTGGCCGGGGGTTGGATTTTCCAGGCAGGCAATCATGAACACATTTCAGGCTTTTTTTTACCCGGTCTGGAAAACGGCCCGATCCTGGCCCGGGATGCTATCGCCGGATTGGAACTGCTCCAGTTTAAATTGGGCTCTGGATGCCCTTCTGTTGTTGTTCCATCTTCCAACCAGCCAGCGCTCGATCTACTGCTCGGATCCGACTTCCATATCGAAAATACCGCCCCGCGCATGACATTGGGAAAGGAATTGGATTGGAAACAGGAAGGAGTTTTCAGCCGCGGTGGGGGATTTTGCGGGTAATTACCGAAAAGGTCTTTGAATAGCGTGAAATTCATTAAGAAATTCCTGAAGATATTGCTGCTCCTCCTGGTAGTTCTTTGCGAGGTTCTATTGATCTTATTAGTCGATTACACTATCTACGACAACAATCATATTAACATTGTCCGGCAGACAGTCCAGATCAAAGATCTACCTCCCGTATTCGATGGATTCACCATCCTCCAGATTTCCGATTTACATGGTAAACGCTTCGGAAACTCAGAACAAGGACTGACCGGGATGATAAATTCCTTGCAATACGATGCGATTGCGATTACCGGAGATAGTCAAGATACAAGTTCGAAAGATTTTCAACCCCTGCTTGAATTAATCCATGGGATCAAGAAGAAAACGCCTATATACTATATCAGCGGGAATACCGGGCCTTTTGATATCAATTACACAACCACTGGAGATAGATATAGTCTCGATATGTCCGATGGCATTGTTCAGCCGGATGGAATAACCCTTCAGGGCGCCGGTTGTACGCTCCTGAATGAGCCACAGGTGATCGAACGCGGCGGCGCCAGGTTGTGGTTCGCTACCGATTTTTCCGAAGTACTTTCAATCACCGCAGTTAAACAGGCTCAATACGATCTCTTGTCAACCAAAAATCAAGCCAGAAGAGATGCTCTTAACGAGCAAATTGAATATCAAGAATACTTGCAAAATATTTATTCTTCGTTTCGACCCGGCGACTCTCTGATCGGCATCTTTCACATTCCACTTACTTATAAAACCCTGGAAGATCCCCAAGGATTACCTCCTTATGATCTTGTTCTGGCCGGGCATTATCACGGTGGCCAGATCAGGTTACCTTACCTGGGTGCAATCTATATCCCTGACGATACATTGCCATGGTACGGTCTTTTCCCACCCCAGGAACTGGTCAGCGGATTGTTTATAGGGAATGGAATTCAACAATACGTTAGCCGGGGATTGGGAGCCAGCCGGCGTATCCCTTTCCTGGTTTTTCGTCTGTTTGATACACCGGAAATCAACTTGATCACATTGAGAATAAGCAAATAATAACAGCTAATACAGTTACCCAGTTTATGTATAAAACCGGTAACTATCTGATATATCCTGTGCCAAGGTTGTTGGAAATGGGATCATTTCTTCGCGATGAATTTAACGTCGGGGATATCTCTAAAATGCTCGTCCTGTGTCCAAAACACTGCCTCGTAGCTACGGGCCGTAGCAAGGATAAAGCTGTCAGCCATGGGCAATTGGAATTCAACGGATAGCTGGGCAGCAGTATATATCTGGTACCCAGCAATTGTTTCACTATCGCCAGGCTGAAACTCTGGCAGAGTTGCTGGTAGTCCATCCAGGTTAATCTCTGGATTTTGAAGTGAATCGTAGATCATGCTGAACCTGCGCCGGAACGACGTTCCTTCACTCAGGGCTGCTGGAGATTCAACATGACCGGCTATTGTCAGGGCATCAATCAGATCCATAATGGCATCCGAACGTTTGCGAAGATTCTGATATACTGCATCTCGGAATTGTTTTATTGATTTTTTTATCACAAGAAAACTTTTATCAGCAATTCCACTTCTTGTTAATGCTCGGGTTCTTCTATTGGAACTCTAAACTCAAGTAAAATAAAATTGCTTTTTTTATCTTTTCCGATGAGAGACTTCCAGAATAAATATGAAATGAGTGTGACTAAAATCAGTTGGTAGTGTATTGAGGAAAGGAGTTGAAAGATAGGCGATATTCTGGGATGATTGGTTTGAGCAAACAAACTTCTCAGGAGGTATGCCATGGCTTTCAACTCCAGTCAAATGATACTTCAATTGCGGGAAGATTTCGAGCAATTGTTGGCATTCGTTACCGGGCCGCAAGCACAGAAGGTGACAATGGATCAAATGGAGCGCAGTTTGTTTCGGCAGGTATTGCATATAGGATACCAGGTGTTGCGGTTGTTCATACAGAAACGAGTGGAGAGCGAGTTGCATGAGCGGCTGGTGAGGAGTAATGGAACGGTACTGGCGTATCATTCGCAGAAAGGGCGAGATTACTTTTCGATTTTTGGCAAGCTGGCATTTGAGCGGAGCTACTTTTATGCCTGGGGAGGGAGTGGGTACTATCCATTGGATGAGGCATTGAGTTTGCCAAAGCATTGCTATTCTGACCTATTGATGGATATGAAATCCGGGATCACACCAAACAAAGAACCAAAATACCTATTCCTGCTAGGCTTGTTATCATGTCTTGAATTGTTCTGTTCGGGGTTGGTTACGCTGTTTATTGCTCCCGACCAAAAAAATGCCTCGCTATTCGGTTTTTCTGCTCTGAGATTGCTGGAAGTGGGCGGGATTTGGCTCTTGGCAATCATCGTCTTTGCTGCCGGTATTACGGCACGCAGGAATAATGTATCGCTGGACTCCTTCTGGCTCCTCAATAAGCCCAAGGTTCTTCGGCGCACCGGCTACGCCATCTCTTTTGCCTTGATCGTTTGGGGCTGGATGGCGCTTGTTAATCCTCCTGAACTGTTTGGCAAGTACATATACATCTTTGAAAGGATTCAGCCCCTGTCCATTGCCCTCGGAGTGTGCGTGGCTCAGTTCTGGCTTTTCTTCCTTTATGCCCGTGGCCGCGCCCTTGGCAAGTCGGTAATCCAAGAATATTACCGGCCTCCGCTAATTTTTACAGTGGTCCTGATCGGTTTGGGGATTTTCATGGCTTCCACCCAATTTGGATTGCTGGACAGCCTGAAGATGGCGAGTGTTCCCGGAATCCCACTGTCTGTCCCGCAATTGTATTTCCTGCTCCTCATGGTGGGTCTGTGGATTGCCTTCATACCTGCACAGGCGCCAGATCAGCCTTTGCTAAAAATTGCCAGGCGATATTGGCTGCTCCCGATCCTTATTTTCCTCGTTGCCGTACTGGCATGGGGATTTACTCCCCTGCCATTGCAGCATTTCTCGCTGGAACCGGCTGCGCCAGCCTATCAACCTTTCCCATTTTCAGACGCCCGAGTTGTTGATCTGGGAGGAATTTCCATACTGCGAGGTTTTGGGATCTTTTTTTATGGGTATACCGATAAGCCGCTCGACATGGTTTTTATGGCAATCATGCATTTCTTTGCCGGTTCGAATTATGTGGTCATGACCTGGCTGCAGATCTTGGTGCTTGCCTTTATCCCGGTCATCCTCTTTTTCCTCGGCAAGAAATTTCACAGCACAGTTTTTGGCATCTTTTTGGCGCTCGTTCTGATCTTCCGGCAGCGCAACGCCATTGTGCTCGCCTCCAGGGTCTTTTCAGCCAACCCAAAGCTTTTTATGACCGAAGAAATGACCCTCCTTGCAGTTGTCCTGTTCACCTACCTGGTGTTCCTGTGGATGCGAGAACGAAAGATCTGGCTTGCTTTCCTTTCCGGAGGCTGCATCGGCGCGGCTTCGCTTCTTCGCCTCAATCCCCTTTTCCTGTTCCCCGCGGTAGCTGGTTTGAGCATCCCTGTATTTTGGGGGCTGGGCAAGAAATTTATTTTCAAGCATCTGTCGGCCTTTACATTGGCTTTCCTGGCTCTCCTGATTCCCTGGCTGATCAGCGGTGTCAACCCGCAGGGCAAGCCATGGATTCTGGTTAAACTCTTCGATGTCATTCACATGCGATATGAGAATATCAATTCTTCCGCCCAAAGATACATGGTTTCTGACATGCCCGGGATCGGAGTGCTGGGTGTAAATATGGAAGGAAATCTACTCCCGATCCTCCTGAACAGTCCCATCCAGAACCAGGCGACGGATGATCCCACCCGGAGTGCATTTTCGCAGGCATCTTCTGGCGCGCGCGTAACCAGCGATCCTAATTCGGAAGGAATTGTCTATCGTTTCCTGTATCATACCTTTCATAACTTCTCCACTTCGGTCATGGCCCTGCCCGATACGTTAATATTTGATGATCTGAACCACCTGAATTGGACCGTCCTCTCGACGAATACAGCGAGCTGGCATGGGGACCTCCCACTTTCCGAGATCCTGCTGATCTTCTTGAATCTTCTCCTGGTCGCGGTCGGTCTTGGCTATAGCTGGATCCATTATCGCTGGGTCGGCATGCTCCCGCTCACCATTTTCATCGCCTATTCTCTGTCGTTGAGCGCTGCAATGGGTTCGGGGGGACGCTATCTCGTCCCGATGGATTGGATCATGTACTTTTATTATGGGTTGGCAATCATTGCGATCTTTCAATTCGTCCACAAAGTTCTGACGGGAAAAGGTCAAAGTGTGTCTGTCGTCCACAACCAGGACTCCGCGCAGGGCACTTCTGATCGGTGGAAGTTGGGATTCTCGCTCGCGGTGGTCATTTTTTTGGCAAGCCTGATCCCGATCGCAAATTTTGTCATGCCCGCTTTGACCGCCTCGGCCAGAAACCGACCAGATGTTAAAGCGGTTAGCCGGAGTATTTCCGAGCAAGCGGTCCCCGCTTCGAACATTGTTTATGGTGAGATCCTGTATCCGTATTATGAAAACAGCTCGCTAACCTTTGACTTTATTACACCCTCCGGGGACGCGAGTTATGCGATAGATAGATCCCAGGGATCGAAGCCGGAACTGAGCAGCGGAGAAAATGTCTTTATTGCCCTGCACAACGATTCTCAGGGAAAACCGCAGGTAGAATCGATTTACCTGTGGCAGGGTGCCCGGCCGGTACTCATCTGGAGCCATCAGCAATAACGCGCCAAAATAAAAATATGGTAAGATTATTGGCAGGGCCACATCGACTTTTAGGCTAGGTTGGGACAGACAGTCAAAAGAACGGCGGGAGGCTATGGAACAGGCATCATTGAAAATTATCCAATCATTGTCTTGCTTCAGGAGAAGAGATTGTCCAATAAGGTAAAGTCGTCGATTGTTGCCAGAAAAAGAATTGCCATTATCGGGGATGCCCTGGTCGTAGCTGGCGGTGCTGAAAGAGTAACCCTTTTCCTAAGTAGTATTTTCCCAGACGCTCCAATCTATACTTCCGTCTACCTGCCAGAAGCCACCTGTCCTGAATTTAAAGGCAGGAAGATCATTACAATGCCGCTGGCTTCCCGGGTGAAAGACGAACGCCAGTTCAAGAGGTTATTCCCATGGTGGTATCTGAACTTCTCAAATCTTGATCTCGGAGATTTCGACATCATCATTTCATCTTCAAGTTATCTGGCCAAATATATCCATCCTCCCAAGGGTGTTATCCATATTTGTTGCTTGCAGAATCCTGTCCGATTTCTATGGAAACCCTCCGAGTATAGTCGGCAGAGTTCCCCATATGGCGTCACCAGCATGGCAGCCATTAGAATATTGTTACCGCTTGCCAGGAGGGTTGATATTGTAAAAACGAGGCGAATCGACCACGTGATTGCAAATAGTCAGAATATGGTAAGCCAAATGAGACAGATCTATGGCATTGAAGCTGACCTGGCCTATCCGCCGGTTGCCATCGATCAGTTTTCGATTGCAAAATCATTCGGAGATTATTATCTTTACGCTGGCAGGCTGATATCTCACAAACGGGCTGATCTGGCTATTCAGGCTTGCAACCGGCTCAAACGCAGACTCATTGTCGCCGGCGACGGGTTGGAGCGGGCAACGTTGGAAAAGCTGGGAGGGGAAGCTGTGGAATTTGTTGGAAGGGTCTCGGATGAAAGACTAAAGCAGTTATACTCGCACTGCAGGGCCCTGCTTTTCCCAAATGATGAGGATTTTGGGATGATTCCTGTGGAGGCGCAGGCCTCCGGGCGCCCGGTGATCGCATACCGCGCGGGAGGCGCTCTTGAAACTATTCTGGAGAACCAGACCGGCGTTTTTTTCAACGACCAGAGTGTCGAATCTTTATGTGATGCCATTATCAAATTTGAAAAAATGAAGTTCGATCCTGAGTTGATCAGAGCAAACGCGATGCGTTTTGACCAGGCTGTTTTTGCGGAAAAGATCCGCGCGTGTGTGGAAAGTCTTGCATAAGCGTGTACAAATGCAAATGAAGGGTAGCTCTTGATGGATGATCTAAAAATTGTATCCGGTAAGCGCTGGTTGGAAAACCTGTTCTTGCTGGCGAGCGACCTGGTAAGTTTGGGAGTTGCAATTGGATTGGTCGCCGTTGCCCGGCATTATTTATTGCATGTTCCCTATGCTCTCGTTTTTGATATACCGGGTATTCGAACCCTGCTCATATTGCTGCTCATATTGCTGGCCATTTTGGCGATCCGGGGCCTCTATCCGGGATGGAAACGATCATCCGTAGTGGAGCTTAAAGAAATCGTTGAAGCGATCACCCTGGCGTATGTTATAACCGGTATCATTATCTTTATTCAGGGTGCTGGGATCAATTTTTCCCGGTCGGTTTTCATTTTCAGCTGGTTCTTTACCATTTTTCTGCTTCCTGTTGGCAGATCCATGGTTCGAAAATTCATCGCCCGATATCCCTGGTGGGGGAAACCAGTTGTGGTGGTTGGAACGAAGAAAAATGTTCAGGAAGTTGTGGAGCGACTGGCAAAATGCCCGAGGCTTGGTTTCAGGCCGGTGATTGGATTGACGGTGGATGGAATCCCTGCCAAAAACTACCTAAGCATACCGATCCTGCCCTGGTCGAAAAATCTTCTGAAACAAGTGCAAAGTGCGGGCATCGACACGAACATTCTGGCCATCCCATCATCCGATCTACACAAGGATCATCCACAAATCTTCAGAGACCTCGAAATCAGTTTTCAAGAAACCGTATTTATCCTTAATGATGATATTTATAGTTTCATGATGTCCCGGCCTCTGGATATTGCCGGTCTGCCAGCTATATACTCGAAGATGTCTTTGTTCGACCCGGCTAAACTGTTGGTGAAGAGATTGATCGATATCTTGATCGTGATCATCTTTTTTATCCCGATCCTGATCATAGGAAGTCTTCTGGCTTTGTGGATCAGGATCGATTCCCCGGGTCCGATTTTCTATACCCAGCAGAGGGTGGGACGCGAGCAAAAAGCTTTTTTAGTATACAAATTCCGCACGATGGTTCAAAATGCGGATGAAGTTATCACTAAAATGGTCGAGGATCCCAGTGTGCGGAAGGAATGGGAGCATTATCATAAACTAAAGACCGATAGTCGTATCACCCGGGCCGGGCGTTGGATTCGGCGCATGGGTCTGGATGAGTTGCCCCAGGTGATCAATATTTTGCGCGGCGAGATGAGCCTGGTCGGCCCACGCCCGTACTTGCAAGATGAACTCAAAAAAATGGGGGATGCCGCTCGGACCGTGTTTCATGTGCGCCCAGGGATTACCGGCTGGTGGCAGGTGAATGGGCGGAACGAACTCTCCTTCCAGGAACGGGTCCGCCTGGAACTGTATTACGTGTCCAACTGGTCGTTATGGCTGGATTTTTTTATCATCCTCAAAACGTTCTGGGTCATGTTTTTCCTGAGGGACGGGAACTAGCCGGTGTCGGTATGTACCAACAGGAAATGCAATTCATCCTAAACTTTTGCAGCACGTTTGAGTAAATATTTTTTTCTCTCGTTGATTTGGTTCATTCTTTGAGAAATATCTTCTCCCCCGATCTGGCATTTCGGTATTGTTGTGTAGGTTAAATTGTGCGAGAAAAAAGGGTCGTCTTTAATAATCCATTCATTAAGGCTATCGTAGCCAAGTAAAATGTCTTTTTGGGGAGTTTCATAACCCCTGGATTTTCCTTCCAGGTGTCTCAACTCTGCATTTGGGGTATAGAGTATTCTGATAACCTTTCTTAATCGCCCTCAGGCACAATTCGACATCACTGAATACCAATTGAAAATCTTCATCATATCCCCCTAATTCATCAAACAAATTCTTGCGAATCATTTGACAAGCTCCGGTTACAGCATAAAAATTATGATACCAATCCACTGAACCAACCAGTCCATAATAATGTTCAGGGGCATTAAGGTATAAATGGCCTATAAGACCTTGCATCCCCATAATTATTCCTGCGTGTTGGATGGAGTTGTCCGCATGCAGCAGTTTCGCGCCAATGACGCCGAGATCTGGAAGCATTGCCCATTGACATAATTCAGTCAACCAATCTGAACGAACAATTTCCATGTCGTTGTTCATAAATAAGAGCAATTCTGAATGGGAGAATGAAGCTCCAAGATTATTGGCTCTTGAATAATTGAATCGCTCATGATAATTAATAATCCGGATCGGATATTCTTTTATGATCTTTGAATAATAAGATTTCAAATCCTCTTCGTCGCTGTCATTGTCAACCAGAATTACCTCAAATTTTTTGTAATCTGTTATCCTGAATAAGGAATCGATCAGGTTTTTCAACAACTTGTATTTATTTTTTGTGGGAATAATGATCGAAACAGAGGGCTGTTCAAATTTCCACCTGATCCGAGTTTCCTGGTCACGTGTCACGGTTATATTCGATTTGATGCCAATTCTCTTTAAGTGTCTTTCAATAACCTGGCATTCGTGTTCTGTGTTCCTGGTATTCTGATCGTGCTTGATGAACCAATACCCAAGGGTTATGTTTAATGACTGCTCCTTCCTCGGTCAGAAGAAATGATAACTCCCACTCCTGGTTCAAAAGATCAAATTTCGGATCGAGATCGCCGATCCTGGTTTCTGCCAAACTTTTCTTGATAAGCGCTCTTGAAAGGAAATTGATAGAAAGGTGAAGCTCAGGGGAATATATATCTGGTTTGAAAAAAGGAATTGGTTTTGGCCTGGTATTTGTGTACCCGTCTATATCCGAATAGATGATTTCGGTATCAGGATATAAATTAATAATTTTGTAGGCCTCGTTTATAAAATAACTTTCAAAGGTATCTCCCGGATTGCAGCACACAAAATAACTGCCACTCGAATTTTCCATGAAGAAATGTAAGGTTTTCTCTTTTATTCCATATTGTATAATTTTTCCATTTTCTATGTTCGAATGATATAGTTTTGGCTCCGGAGGAAGTCCGTCAGCACTTAGAATAATTAACTCCCAGTTCCCGGATAATTGGGTTTGGATCGAATTTATGGTCATTATGGCCAAATCATCGTTGGGATGCTCAATTACCAGGAAAAAAGAAATGCGAGGTTCATATTCAAAGGATCTCTTTTCGGAAAGGCATTCTTTTTCTTGAAAACGGAACCATTTCTTATAGGAATTCTCTGATTGTTGAATTTTTCTGTATATGTAAAATTTATTGGAAGTCAAACGATGAAATTGAGTTCTAAAAAATCTTTCTATTTTACTTCCTGGCGGAAAGATCGACCAAAAAATCGATTTAATCATTCCAGTGAAGTTCATTTCGCTTTCCTGTTGACTTTCATCGTTTATGAATTTGATACAATTGCCAGACGAATAAAACCTAATAGCCAAAAAACTATTTGTACCACATTACAACTGTGCTTTCTCTGAAGCTGCGTGCAATCATAAATTATTGGCTATGTTCTTATCATTTTAGGAATTGCTTTTGACGCATTTTCAGAACCATTTGGCGAATTTGTTGTCAAATCGCAACTCGGGCCTGAGAGAAGACCACCCCAAAACATCTAACGATAGCCTTAAGACGGGACGCTTTATACAAATTCGAGGTTTTTGCCCAGCGTAAGGACAGGACAAGATTACTTGATATAATTGGGCTTGAAAAATGACAAATGATATTATATGACAATATATGTAGGATTTAAGTATCAACTCGACTGATGTTAAAGTTTTTTGCGGAAAACGCTTGGAATGGTTCAAAAAATTAGAAATTTACTTCGGTATCCTTATTAATTCTTCGATTAATTCAAAAAGATACTTTGATAATATTCGCTTATAACGAACTCAACGAAGAGAGAAAATAATATTTTGGGAGTCATTAATGGACTTTGTCAGAACGAAGCTAAATGATATCATAATAATTTCACCAAAAGTTTATGGAGATGATCGAGGCTTTTTCCTCGAAACATTTCGTGAGGATTTGTTTAGCGAATTTGGCATAACGCCAAAATTTGTGCAGGATAATCATTCCGGATCGCAGCAGGGCATTTTGCGGGGGTTACACTACCAGATCCGGCATGCACAGGGGAAGCTGGTGCGTACGATTGCAGGAGAGATTTTTGACGTAGCCGTGGATCTGCGGCGCAGTTCAGCTACTTTCGGCCATTGGGTGGGCGCGCGGCTTTCAGCGAAGAACAAAAAACAAATCTGGATTCCGCCGGGGTTCGCACATGGTTTTTATGTACTGAGCGAGTGGGCCGAAGTGGTTTACAAAACCACGGATTATTATGCCCCCGAGTGGGAACGCTCGCTGCTGTGGAATGATCCCGCCCTGGGAATCGCATGGCCGCTCCTGCAAGGGCAGCCGCCGGTTCTTTCAGAAAAAATTCGCACGGCAAGTTGTTTGCTGAAGCAGAGCTGTTTGATTAGGATGGGCAGATTGCAAAATGTACTGATTACCGGTGGAGCGGGGTTCATTGGGTCAAATTTTGTGCGCTACCTGCTACGGGTGGAGCCGGGCCTTCAGGTAACCAACCTGGATGCCCTGACCTACTCGGGCAGCCTCGAGAACCTGAAGGAACTTCCCAACGCGGAGCATTACCGCTTCGTAAAGGGGGACATATGCGATTCGAAACTGGTAGGGCAATTGCTGTGTGAATATGAAATTGATACCATCGTTCATTTTGCTGCCGAAACGCATGTGGACCGTTCCATCCTTGGACCGGAGCAATTTGTCATGAGCAATATAGTAGGGACCTTCACCCTTTTGGAGGCGGCCCGCCAGGTCTGGCTGCAGGATCCCAGCATTGACAAGGGTAAAATGCGTTTTCATCACGTCTCCACGGATGAGGTCTTCGGCTCACTAAGGGCAGGCGAAGCTGCGTGGACTGAAGAATCGCCTTATGCACCCAATTCCCCTTATGCTGCTTCGAAAGCGGCCAGCGACCACTTGGTGCGCTCTTATGGGCATACATATAGCTTGCCATACACGTTGACCAACTGCACCAATAATTATGGGCCTTACCAATTTCTGGAGAAATTGATTCCCCTGGTGATCCTTAATGCCCTGGATGGTAAACACCTGCCGGTCTATGGGGATGGTCAGCAGGTGCGGGACTGGCTGCATGTCGAAGATCATTGTGAGGCCATCTGGCTGGTGCTGAAGCAGGGCCGGCCTGGCAGCAGTTATAATATTGGTGGCGGGAACCAACCAGCCAACCTGAGCATTGTTGAGGCCATTTGTGATATCCTTGATGACCCGGCAACCTGGCTTAGCGCGGGCCTGCCGCTGGATCCAAAGAATACCCCTCATAAACAACTGATTCGTTTTGTGAAAGACCGGCCCGGACACGACCGCCGGTATGCCATGAATATTCAAAAGATCAAGCAGGAGTTGGGCTGGCAGCCGCGTCATAGCATGGCGCAGGGTTTGCGCGAAACCGTTATATGGTACCTGGCCCATCCTGAATGGGTGTCTGCGATCCGCCAACGCAAAGAATACACCGATTGGGTGGAAGAAAACTATACTCGCCGATGAGAGTGGAGGATTAAAAGATGAAAGGGATTATTCTGGCCGGAGGCAAGGGTACCCGCCTTAACCCACTGACATTGGCGATAAGCAAGCAGTTGCTGCCTGTGTATGATAAACCGATGATCTATTATCCGCTTTCGATGCTAATGCTGGGAGGAATACGCGATATCCTGATCATCAGCACACCCGAGGACCTGCCGGCTTTTCGCCGGCTATTGAAGGATGGCTCGCAATGGGGGCTGCATTTCGATTATGTTGAACAGACCGAGCCGCGCGGCCTGGCGGATGCATTTCTGGTTGGCCGCGAGTTCATCGCCGGCAGCCCGGTTGGCTTGATTTGGGGGATAACATCTTCTTCGGCCATGGGCTGGCGGAGCAATTGCGGACTGCGGCAACGCTGGAACAGGGTGCGCAAGTGTTTGCCTATACGGTGCGCGATCCCCAGCGCTATGGCGTGGTGGAATTCGATCCGAGTGGTCGCGCCATCAGCCTGGAGGAAAAGCCTGAGCAGCCACGCTCAAATTATGTCGTGCCTGGCCTGTACTTTTACGATGAACATGTGGTTGCGTATACGGAATTGCTCCGGCCATCGCGGCGCGGCGAACTGGAGATCACGGATCTGAACCGTTTATATCTGGAGAAGGGCGAATTGCGTGTCACTCCGCTAGGGCGGGGAATTGCCTGGCTGGATGCGGGCACCCACGAATCGCTCTTACAGGCAGCCAATTTTGTCCAGGCCGTGGAAGATCGCCAGGGTTAATGATCGCCTGCCCGGAAGAGATTGCTTACCAAATGGGCTATATTGACCGCGCCCAGGTACACGCTTTGGCAGCGAGTATGAAAAACAACAGCTATGGGGCCTATCTGCTGGATCTGCTGGAGTAATTTGGATGGCATGTATTCTCTTGATTGGAAAAAACGGACAATTGGGCTGGGAGCTACAGCGCACCCTGGCGACCCTCGGCGAACTGAGCGTAGTGGATTTTCCGGAAATTGATCTGGAAAACCCCAAATCTGTTTGTAATTTGATCCGCCAGATTCGCCCCCAAGTGGTGGTTAATGCGGCTGCCTATACCGCTGTGGACAAGGCCGAAACCGAGCAGGAACGCGCCAGGAAGATCAATGCCCTCGCTCCTGGGATCCTGGCTGAAGAAACACGCAAGCTGAACGCGATATTTGTGCATTATTCAACGGACTATGTCTTTGATGGGAATAAAGGTTCGCCTTACGTGGAAGAGGATGTGCCCAACCCGCTCAACTTCTACGGGCGCAGTAAGCTGGAAGGCGAGCGTTTGGTGCATCAGGCTGGCGGAACCTTCCTGATCCTGCGCACCAGTTGGGTTTATAGCCTGCGACAGCAGGGCGGGTTTGTCAACAAAGTAATGCAATGGGCGCGCCAGCAGGAAACCCTGCGGGTGGTCAGCGACCAAGTTGCTAACCCCACCTGGGCGCGCTTGCTGGCCGAAATAACCGCCCAAGTGTTGGCACGCGGTGTCGATTATATCCACGGGCGCACCGGCCTGTACCACCTGGCTGGCAGCGGCTTCGCCAGCCGGTTTGAATGGGCAAAATCGATCCTGGAGCTTGATCCAAAGAAAAGTGAACAGAAGGTCAAGAGATACTGCCGGCTCTTACCCCCGACTTCCCGACCCCGGCGCAGCGTCCGCTCTTTTCGGCATTGCAATGCGATCACTTCGATGCCACCTTCGGTCTGTGCATGCCACCCTGGCAGGCGGCGCTGCGAATGGCATTGGAGCCCTGAATGGTTGGTAAAATTATGCTTGGAATTTCAATTATCGTATTACCATCAATATTTTCCTTGAAATTGTACATCGTTTGGAACTGGGCAGGAACGAAGAAGTTACAATACATCAAGGGCTCTGTCGCACCGGCGGAAATTCCTATACCTGCCATAAGACCTCTCTTTTCTGCAATGGATTGCGAGGAATTAATTAGCGCCTTCGGCTTAAACTTAACCTCCTGCGAGCAACTCCTTGTATCTGGATTGTAAAAGTAGTTCTCGAGGCGAGGATTTGGATAAAAAATACGGAGACTGAAAATATGGATTTGAAATTATTATTAGCTGCCGCTATATTTCGCCCTAATCTCTTATCGTTTCCCGACGGTTGGATCGGTCATTCCTTTTGCTGCTTGGTTAATACAGGTTATCAAACCTTCAGTTTTCGTTGAACTTGGCACACATTCTGGTAATTCTTATTCTGCATTCTGCCAAGCGGTCTGCGATGCTGATTTATCGACAAAATGTTATGCAGTAGACACATGGAAAGGCGATGAACATGCTGGTTACTATGATGAGTTCGTCTTTCAAAATTTGTATCCTTATAATCAGGAGCATTATGGATCTTTTTCCCGATTGTTGCGGATGACTTTCGATGATGCCAGCCAATATTTTACGGAGGGTCCAATTCATCTACTCCACATTGACGTTTACATACATACGAAGCAATAAAGAATGATTTTGAGACTTGGCTTCCTAAACTGAAACCCCATGCGGTGGTTCTCTTTCATGATACCAATGTGCGGGAACGGCGCACAATCTCGGAATATGGAGATTTTGGGAGGAATTTATGCGTTAATACCCTCTCAATCTTCAGTTCCTTCATTCTAATGGTTTCCGTGTGCTCCAACTTTCGCAAGGAGAAAGACCTATCAATCTCAATTGGCTGCAACCCAGCTCTCCTCATCGTCACCTGTTGATGAGTTTTTTTGCTGCAATCGGCGAGCGCAATATTGAACAATACCAAAATCAGGAACTGAAACGGGCTTTCAATGAGAAGGATCAGACCGTGCAGGCACTGACGGCCCAGGTTGCTGAGAAGGAGCAGTCCGTGCAGGCGTTAAACAGAGAAAATGTGATGTACGCGACCAGTAATAGCTGGCGGTTGACACGACCATTACGTAAATTTGTTAAAATGCTCAAGGGGAAGCGAAATGTTTAGAAATATACGAGATTATTGGACGATTAAATCAGCAGATCTTTCGACCCAGTTTATTATTTATTGAATTACCCGGATGTGCGAAGAGCGGATGTTGATCCACTGATGCATTTTGTGAGTTATGGATGGAAAGAAGGGCGGAACCCATCGCTTATTTTCAATACGTATTTTTATTTGGATACGGTTCGAGATATAAGAATGACAAATGTGAACCCACTGGTACATTACATCCATTATGGGCGCAAAGAAGAACGAAAAACGATAGAAGGTAACGAAGAGAGAATTTCTGATCATTGGGACGAAACTATTCGTAAGAAAGCAACCTTATATAGGTTACTTTCTAAAAAGAATATCAAGAAGTCCTTTTCATATATTAAAATGTATGGTGTAGCTTCTTTCTTTAAAGAAAACGAAATCGGTCGTATTGTCAAAAAAGAACGAAGCCGAAAATTTTCAGAACGATATTCCCATAACGATAATTAGCAATTCTATTATTTTCTCAGAGAGAGAAGATAATAAATTAAAAGAATATTCCGAGAAAATTTCAATTATTATTCCTACAAAGAATGCAGGATCTGATTTTGAATATCTACTCAAAGTTCTAAAGAATCAGAAAGGATTTAATAAGCTTGAAATAGTAATTGTAGATTCTGGAAGTAGTGATGATACCTTATGTATAGCAAAGGCACAAAATGCCAGGATTGTAAATATCTTACCTGAAGAATTTTCTCATTCATATGCCAGAAATTTGGGTGCTGATAATGCAACGGGCGATTATCTGCTTTTTACTGTTCAAGATGCCGTACCACCCACTGAAACCTGGTTATATGAACTGATGAGTGCCCTTTTTGCAAATGATGTTTGTGCGGTGTCTTGCGCCGAATTTCCTGCGAAAATGCCGATTTATTTTATAGGATGATCTGTTGGAATCACTATAATTTTCTTGGTGTGAACGGTAAAGATAAAAGATTTAAATTGCCCAGTAATCCTAATTACATATCCCTTCGACAAAATGGACAATTATCAGATTTAGCTTGCTTAATCTCAAGAAATATTTTCATGAAGTATAAATATCGATTTAACTATGCCGAGGATTTGGATTTGGGAATTCGGCTTATAAAAGATGGAAATCAGATTGCATTTTTGGGTTCGACCAGGATTATCCACTCTCATAATATACCCGCAAGTTATTTTCTAAAGAAAGGCTATGTGGATAATTTGTTCCTTTTTGATATGTTCAATGATTTTCCGATACCCAAAATTAATTTTACCTATCTTATCCCGGATATAGCATTTACGTACCATTTTGTTAATGAGAAAGTTATAAATGAGCTAAAAAAGGGGGCGTTGATTGATAGCAGCAAGACAGTAGAAACAACAATTAGAGAAGCACTTGTTTCTGCGCATAATTACACTTATCCATCAAGAGTGAACATACCGGACAATAAATATGTCGATAGTGTTTATCCGGAACTCCTTGAAGACATTTTCGGGATTTCGGAAGATATAAAAGCGGGTGAACCCTATCGTGGCTTTTTGATCAATTCACTTTTAGACTACTCGAATATCATGTTTAAAAATTATTTGATAGTTTTTATGAAAAATTCGACGAAGAACTCCTTGAAGATATAAAAATATGTGTGAATAAAGAATTGGCGCAATTGATTGGTGCCCATTTGGCATATTGCTACATCAAGAGTTCTAAAGTAGATAAAGAAAAGTTTGGCCTGATTCATACCTCATTGAAACGAGGAGTTTGATGAAATTGAAAATATTGTATTTGGTTCATCAATTTTATCCAGAATTTCAATCAGGAACTGAAAAAGTTGTATTAAATAATGCTTTTATGGCGCAGCAAAGTGGAAACAAAGTCAAGGTCATCACTTACAGTTTACTCGCCACCATACATTTTATGAAAAAGAAAATAGTGGAATATTTAGCCGTGAATTTTTATATAAAGGTATACCTGTAATAGCATTTTAAATATAAAAACCAACCAGTTGATCTACATATTTCATTAGAAAATAGGGCATTAAACAAGATTGCAGAAGAAGTTATTAGAAACGAATCACCGATATTATCCACATTGGGCATTCGATGAGAGTTCATGAATTCATTAGAGTTGCGTGGGAAAGGAATATTCCGTATTTATTTACATTAAAACTGATTTCTTTTTATTATGTCCAAAAGTAATTTTAGCGCCCAATGATCACAGCCTGTGTTCTGGACCCAATAATGGAATTGCCTGTCGTAATTTATGTAAAGAGTTTAGCGAAGATTTCATCACTAACAGATTGAAGATAGCGCAGGACTTTTTGAAAAATTCGAAGGCAATAATAGCCCCTTCGAAATTTGTAGCGAAAGTATATAAGCAGGAATTTGATGAATTGAATATCTATATTGTCAATCACGGCATACAATATAAATATATAAAGCAAAATAATCGAACTTATACTAGAGGTGATAAATTCGTTTTCGGGTATGCTGGTAATTTTGTTGAATCACAAAGGGATCCATATTTTACTAAGAGCTTTCAGTGGTATTGGAGACGACAATATAAAGTTAGTGTTATACGGTTCTGGACGGGATAATGAACGTTTCTAAGCTAAAAGAAAGTGCAAAAAATGATGCTCGGATAAGCTTTTATGGCGCATACTCATCAGAGCAATTGGGAGATGTTTTTGATAGAATGGATGTGTTAGTCACTCCATCGATTTCTTATGAAAGCTATCTTCTAGTTTTGCATGAAGTATTGGCATGTAATGTGCCTGTAATTGCCTCAGATTTGGGTGGTATGTCTGAAAGAATAAAGAATGGTTTAATGGTTTTACCTTTAACCCTGGGATTTCAAAAGAACTTAAAAGTAAAATGGAATTGATCATAAACGATGTTTCAGTTTTGAATAAACTAAGGAAAAATATAAGAGACAAAATGGTAATACCAACAATAGAACAAGAGGCATAATAGTCATCTTAAAATTTATAATAATATGAATAAAGCCTAATTCAGTGATGCTGATTTCAATGAAAAAAGTATTTTACAGTTTATTAACTGTCCATTCGCTGAAATCATAATTATGAGCGAACTGAAGGGAGTAGTCAAATCCCTAAAATTGTTTAAGTATGATTTCGAGTTTCTGAAGGCTCTCGACGTTGTATAAAGAATCCGTTTTAAAATCAAAAGGTAAGCGAATAGCCATGACCCAAAACACTCTCAAGAAATTGGCCCCGGCCTCAATAATAAACAAGATTAAATCATTTCGCTCTATTTTAAAAACTATGTGGAAACCAAGGCCCGTAGCAGGGCCTACATCTCAGGTAAAGATAATGAAAAACCCCAAATCTCAGATTTGGAAGACATAAACAAAAGTGGCATCTTTCCACCAGGTCATTATTACTCACCAATTCCGAACCTTCAGAGGGGTGCGGCAGGACGAAACTGCCATTTGGGGGAATTTCCCGAGAACGATAGACGGGATAAGATTAAACGAAGATGGCCAACTGCGCTTGTTTGACAAATTTAAAGAGTTTTATAAAGAACTACCTTTTCCAAGTGAAAAAGCTGGGACGTGTCGTTATTATTTTGATAATTCCTCTAAATTTCTACTCAGACGCAATCATCCGGTATTGCATAATCCGTCAGATGAAGCCTCGCCGAATTATCGAAGGCAGGAAGTGGGTATCTCTCCTGCGTCATGCTTGATACTAGTGAGCAGTTTGTTAGAAATGCGATCGATGTAACTTTTATCGAACCATATCCCGACCTGTTATATTCATTGATAAGAACCGGCGATAAGGAAAAAGTAAGAGTATTGCCAACCCGGTTGCAAGATGTCGCACTAACAGAATTTGATTCTCTAGAGAATAATGATATCCTGTTTATTGACTGAACCGACGTTAGCAAAGTCAATAGTGATGTCAATTATATATTTTTCAAGATTTTCCCCTCGATTGAAAAAAAGCAGGGTTTTTATTCATTTTCACGATATTTTTTATCCTTTCGAATATCCTAAAGAATGGATTTATGAGGGTAGGTTTTGGAATGAAGATTACATATTGCATGCATTCCTTCAATATAATACTGCCTTTAAAATCTTATTTTTCAATACCTTCCTGGAACACTTCCATGAGAGAAGCTCTTCAATGAGTATATGCCACTCTGTTTGAGAAATAGAGGTGGTAGTATATGGCTACAGAAAACTTCTTTGTAGTGAATAATGATCTTATCCCATAGGTCACAAATTAACAGATCCAAATCCTGTCAACATGAAACTAATTTAGTATTACTGCGCAACATTGGCTGAAGGTTAGCAAGTTGGACCAATTTTGACTTGCGATGAGAGATGTAAGCGACATAATTTCGTTTTTGGTAATACTGCACCCGGCGTATGGCAGCCGGAATGTCAAAAGTTGGTTTTGGTAATACACTAGGCAAGCAGGATGCGGACCTGATAAACGGTCAAAGCCGGAGCTTGTTCTTGGAAACGGATCCTCAAACGGACCAAGAAGTAATGAGCCAGAGAGACTAACAGCATATGATGATGCCATCCCAGCCAACTCCGCATCTCATAATGGTCAAAGCCGATTTCGCCTTTCGATTCTTTAAAGAGTGGTTTCGATCGGCCATCTCATGCCGCTGATCCGGATGAACTCGATCACGGGTGTCGTGGCCGGAGCATTACTGAAGTAGTATTTGATCACCGCAGGGTCTTCCACGTTGCGGCGGATGATCAACCAAACTTCCGGACCCGGCAAGTTTCCCCGCGACTCGGTCATGCGCAGGAAAGCGAAGTCGCAGATGATCGGTCCTTTACTGCCTTCCTTGATGGTGGCGCGGGTCCAGCCTTCTTTCGGGATACCTGCCGCCAATTCATTCACCCGGGTTGGGCGATCACTCGGATGGCGCAGGCGCAGGCGGACGGGATGACGACCATGACCTTTCCACTCGGGAACCTGCACTGCGGGTCGGACACTCCAGACCGGGGTAGTGCATTTGATCTCGGTGAAATACCACTTATCCAAAGCCGCCACTCCGTCTCGAAAAGCGGGCGAATCCCCGTACAATTCATCCGCAGCCACCCAGGAAAAGGGCAAACTGCCGCGTTTGATCGCTTTTTCCAGCAATTTCAGGGCAATTTCTGGCTTGGTCTGGTACACCAGATCTTCCGGCACACCACACTCCTTGCGTTTTTCGGCATGCGCTTCATCAAACCATTCTTCCGGCACGAACAACTGTGCATCGATCAAGCTGTACCCTTTGCGACTGGCATATCCCAGATGAACTCCCACCTGCCCATTCGCAGTCTTACCCACCGAACCACAGTATTGCGCACCCACCCCAACCGAGTTATCCCCTTGCTTGACCACACTCAATTCGTCGATCAGCGCCACTCCATCCGCTTCTCCCAACTCTCCCCCATCAGCCGTTGATGGATGGCAACCACCGGTTCCGCTTCCCATGGGCTTTGTCCAACGAAATGCTGCATGCTGCGCACATTCTCGCCCAGCTCAAGCGCCATCCGCTCAACGTTCTTGCGCGTCGCATTCCCCAGCAGCCCTTGCAAATATCTCTGGCTCCATTCCAACTGCTCCGGCCGCCGAAAAGCGGGATTGAACATTTCGACGTATTCCGTCATTTCATCCACAAAACAGTGAATATCTTGATCCGTCAAATTGCACTCTGGCGCAGGGCAAGTCTCGGTTACAATTTCGTTTGGCATGGTATCTTCTCCTTCCCACTTGGCAGTGGTTGGAGAAAAGATACCATGCCTTTCTATCTTCAGGCTACCCAGATTGTCTGGAGCCAATTCTTACAGAGCTGTCTGACATTGCGCAGTAATATTAGTGACTGTTTCAAAATTGGTAAAGGTAATGCCAGGGACAAGCGAGAACGAGCCTGGGGTTCTGTGAGCATCGATTAAGCCATTAAAGTTGCCAAATCCAGGCCTGAAGAAAGGTGATTGCCGCAATGGGCGATCAGGCGGCTGACATTCAGGGCGGATTGGTCGCGTTTATAACCGCGGCAAAGTGCGATAGCGCTCCTTGATCCACCAGCCAATGGCGTGTTCGGAAGCATTGTTGGTGCCATCCAGAATGGGATGGCCAGCGAAGTCTTTCCAGGTGCGGTAGAAGGACAGGCGCGGCCACAAGTTCCAGCGGTCGAGGAACAGGTTGCGGAGGCGATAGGCAACGCTGGCATTGGCACCCTTGGAGGGAGCAGTTGCCGGGGCATAGCGTTCATACAAGGTCTGGATTTCAGCTTGCTGTCCGGGTTGTCGGGAATGGATTAGTTCTCCCAATCGACGCAGATCAGTCAATGCCTGGGAGGCTTCGATATGCAAATCAGGCAGGGAAGAATCCCGCCCGAGCTGGATGGCCTGGCTGAGACTGGCAATGAGTTCATCGGTGTTGCGACCGACGTGGCTTTTGCAAACCTGATGGTTCAGTCTACTATCATCGGCGGCTGTTTTCGAGGCATCCGCATCATCCGTGACCAACATTGCCATGCGCTTCGACGGTCTCTGTGATTGCCCTGATCCTCTCGTTTTTGCAGTGAAGATGATTTTATAATACAATTTATTTCCCGGTAAACAATCAAATTGCATTGGGAAGGGTCGATAATATGAGGTTGATTTTTAATAAACTTATCGTTAACTTGCACTTGGACAAATTCAAGCTGATAGTAAATATATTTCTGCTTGGTGTGTTCGCTTTGATCCAGTATTATTACTTGGACAACCAATTCTATGCTTTATTCATTGTCTTCTTTTTCTTGGCTTTATTCATTCCCCATCGACGATATTTTAGTCTTTTAGCAGTATCTATATTTAATCATCACAATATTTAATACTCAAATGCTGGATACTTGGATGAAATTGAGAGAGTTAGAATTAACTACTATCCAAGCGCCAAAATCAGCCCTTGTCAACATCTTCACTGCCAACTCGGGGCAAGAAGTTTTACCTATTCAAGTACAACACATGCTCACTCTATTGCATAATAATCATATCAACAGTTATCAATTATCCAATCAATTTGTTCAGGACCCCACGATTGATCAGCGAATCATAGAATCAGCTTGGCCAATAAAAATGGAGAACACCTCATATTATTATTTAATCTCATCCAATGAAATAAAAAACTATGCCATTTGTTCTATCATCGATCAAAGAGAGGATGTGACTCTTGCAGAATGTCATTAGCATTATTATGCTAATTCTTTTGATTAGCCTAGGACTGATATTTTTGTTGGGCCAAGGTTGGCTCGTGCTTGGACCATTATTACATGGAAGTTTACTAAGAAAGAATAGAGAAATCTCATTGTTGCAAGAAATTCCACTAATGATGATTAGCGGGCTGATTATTAATTATGGAATTGTTTTAATCTTTCATTCATTAAAAGTCAGTCTGATCTTAAGCGGTATTCTGGCCTTTCTTGGTATTAGCTGTTTTTTGTTACATTTCTTCCAAAACTATAAAAAACGAATCTTTTCTTCGACATCAATAAATAAATGGATTGGTATCGCTTTCATTTGTCTACTATTCCTAGGTCCAATCTTGGTATTGCCACTTACCGATTGGGATGCACGTTCCATCTGGTTTTTACATGCTAAAATGATTTATACAGCAGGTTCTTTTAGTCAATTCACTGGCTGGCAAGATCCCTCTGTGGCGTTTTCGCATGTAGATTACCCAAATCTAGTGCCTACTTTGGCCGCTCAGGTAGCATATTTAATGGGTTTTTGGAATGAATATCTTCCCAAAATATCATTGTTTTTTATTTTGGTGCCAGCAATAACTTGGTTATTTACGTTTGCACGCCGCTCTTTCAGTTTTGCATTCCTTCTTTTGCTTATTCCATTTAGTTTTTATCCACTTATTTGGAATGGTTACATGGATGGGTATCTAGCCTTATATTTTACTTTAGCCGTACTCCTGTTAGGCATATATTTTAAGACTTCTCAACCGATTGATCTCCTATCCAGCGTCTATTGCTTGTTTGCTCTTCTATATTTAAAAAATGAAGGAGCTTTGGCTGCAATCATTGGAATTTTTGTAATTCTCTTGGTGTTCGTATTAAATAAGAGAACATTTTCTTTAAAAAATCTATTCTTGAATCATTGGAAGTACATTCTCGTTCTTGTAATATTATTATTACCTTTTGGATTATGGAATTTATATAAGCGTCAATGGAGTCTTTCTAACGATTTGGGAGTGGGGACTATGCAATCGTTTTTACAAATCATCAGTCGCATTAGAGACGGATCTTATAAAATGATTCTAATAAATGTCCTTAGCAGTTAAAAGTTTCATTAATGCTGTTAGGCTTGCTCTATTTCGCATCGATCGCTTGGAAAAAAGCTTTACCCAAAGAGACTCTTCCCGCGGTGGTTGCTGCGGGAATCTATTGCCTTGGATTGATAGTTGTTTACCTTTTGACCCCGCATGATTTGGCTTGGCAAATAAATACCTCAATTGATCGAACTATGCTTTCGGTAAATGGTTGCCTATTTATCGCCAGTTACTATATTTTGAATGGTCTTGAAAATGATGATGAGACTGCCTCTGCGCGTAATCCGGTCCATGGCGACCAGTGAATTCAGCAAATGGCCCAAGAATTGGCAGAAGTACAGGCAGCCTACCAGCAAAGCCAACGGCCTGAGCATCCCAACAGCCACTTGGCGAAAGTACGCCAGCAGGTCGGTGTGTATCAGCACCGTTTGAAACGTAGTCGGCAAGCCGTTCTCAAAAGCATGTAGTGCTTGCGTGGCTTGGAGATCGTTTCCGCCGACCAGGGACTTTCCGGAAAAAGTCGGCCGCCGTTTTCGGATCCGGTTCGTGAATATACTGCCGGTACAGATTGGTCAACGTTTTCTTGTTACTGCACTCAAGCAGCGCATCCAGGATCTGAGTCAAATGCCGTATTTGTGGTTGGTAAAGTACGATGTTCAGAGCTGAAATAAATGCAACGAGCTGTTCAGATTGTTGTACAATTGCTTTGAGCATTGGTCTCTCCTGGTCTCGGACGTGCCTGAATAACACTATCCTACCAGAAAACCAGTGCTCACTTTATTTCATTTTGGCGAATGTCCAGTTATTAATTCTGCAAATATTCTGTCCATAAGGTAAGAAATTCTTAAATTTTTCAAAGGAATGGGCCTCAAGCAATAAATGAAAAAAATATTGTCATGGATTGCGTTAGGAATTGGGGCGGTAGTGACCCTGGATGGGATGATCAGGATACCATCCATATCTTAATTTCCGTAGCTTCTGGAATTATCCCAAATTAATGTTATTAATAATCTTTTTGGCAGGCATGACCATAGCAGCTTGGATGTTCAAAGGAATAATCCAAATATTCATGAAACAGTTAAAGACCAATGTTGGCGTCAGGTTATATATCTGGTTGCTGGTCCTGTATGCCCTTTTTCTGGTCATGCTATTCTTGCTACGGTTACCAAATCCGTTTACACCCTTAGCATCGTTCTGGTTACAAGGGAAAAAGGGGATTTTGCTAAAAGTCTCTGATATTTTTATCCATTTCATTGTTATTCCTATTATCCTTTTTGATCTTATAATCAGTATCTATGCAAAAATAAAGAACACCTTCCCCCAATGGTCTGTATCAGAGAACATCCTGCTCAATTACAACCGGTCGTTTATAGCTGTTCTGGTTGTAGCTGGTTTGGCATCTTTTTTCATGTCACCCGAAATTAATATTAGTAATATAGGGAATACTATCGGGGGAAGTGAGTGGTTGAAGGAAGCCTATGCAAGCATTCGTTATTCCCTTGGCGATCAATTTTTTGATGTGACCCTGGCCGCCAGGAATCATTGGTTCGTTTACATTGGCGAGGATAGTCTGGATGATTATCAAAACACACAACCATACTCGCCGCAGGATATCGCTTTTATTCAAGATAGATTGGATCAATTATCTGATTATCTGACCTCCAAGGGAATCAAGCTGATTGTTGTCATCCCGCCCAATAAAAATACCATTTACCCGCAATATATGCCGCCCCAAATACCCGTTATCGGCAGCCAATCGCGCCTGGACCAGTTAGTCGCTTATGAAAAAGATCATGGTAAGGTTAAAGTGATGGATTTGCGCGCTGACCTTCTCCAGGCCAGTAAAAAATATCTGACGTATTATCCGTGTGGAACACACTGGAATTACTACGGGGCATTTATCGCTTACCAGGACATCATGACTTCCCTAGAGAAGGATTATCCAAACTTAAAGCCGCATGGGTTAAACGAATATCGTCTAACGAATAACCTTGTAGGAGCTACCGATTTGGCGAATTTAGTCCACCTTGATCATTCGCCTTGCAGCGGAAGCGATGTCTATTTGGAACCACTATATCGCCACCAGGTGGTAACCGAACAATACTGGATCCCCACGGATGTTACTGCATTGAACTTCATCTCCCCTATGAAGATTACCACCGTAAATGCGGATTCATCCCTACCTAGATTATTGATGTATAGAGATTCATTCACAAATTGGCTGATTCCTTTCCTGTCTGATCATTTCAGCCAAGCTGTCTATCTGTGGGCGTTTCCTACGGATGAATTGTACAATGATGTTGCTCTTGAAAAGCCGGATGTGGTTATCATAGAATTTACAGAACGTTATATAAATTTTTTAAGTCTTCGAGATTCTGTCTAAAAAGAATTGAGAAAATGTGATCTCCTCTACAATGGAACGTGATATGCCAGGTCTAATAGAAATGGTTGGATAGCCATGGTTCTGCGGGGAAGACCAGAGCGTTGGGAAAATAAGTATGTATTTTTAACTGGATCATTTTCCTGATTTTTTTTCTACCAATTTTCATATTACTATATGCAGTTGCCGGCCAGAAACAAAAAATCTGATAATTTTGGTTGCCAGCGTAGTGTTTTTTACGTGGAATCAAGTATTCTTTCTTCCCTTGATGGCGGTGGTGATATAGGGAACTATTACCTGGGGAAAGCGATAGAAAAAACAAGTAACCAGTAAAGAAGAAACGCCTGTTACTCATGGTGGGATGGGCGCTCAACTTATTATTGTTATTCTTTTTTAAGGACATAGTAGCTTATGGTGTGGGATGGCTGCCCAAGAGGTGGCCAGAGTGGTTTGTAAATACCTTGAATCAATATCTAATCCCCATGGGTTTTTCATATATAGTTTTCCAGTTGATCTCGTATCTGGTGGATGTATATAATGGGATCTGTGCGAGCGAGAAAAGCTTATATAACTTTACATTTTATGTCATGCTGTTTCCGAAGATATTATTTGGACAAATCGGAGGTATCGGGATCTATTTGGGCGGATGATTGAGCGTCAAAGCGATTCCCGAGGAATGGCAGAAGGGATTCGGCGATTCTATTCTGGGGCTGGTAAAGAAGACTGCATTGCTGATACGATTGCGTATGGCATTAATCCGGCCTTTGCACTGGCGACGCCCAACTTTTCAACCGGGATAGCATGGTTTATGCTGATCGGATATGCCCTTCAGTTGTATTTCGATTTTTCGGGATACACGGAAATGGCGATCGGATTGGGACGGATAATGGGATTCCGATTTATGGAGAATTTCAATTATCCATCATATCAAAAAGCATTGCCGAATTCTAGCGAGCTGGCACATATCTCTTTGACATGGTTCCGGGAAGATGTATTTTACCCGTTGAAGTCAGCCCGGAAATTCAAATTTATCTTCCAACCCTTGAATATCTTTATCGATTTTTGTTGACGGGTTTATGGCATGGAAAAACCCTTAAGTTTATCTTTTGGGGAGGCGTTGCATGAGATTGCGTTGGTTTTTAAGTTGATTGCCTGGGGAAAAAAGTGAAAAAAATTATGGGCCCCATTACAGCATGGTTATGCCCTGGTAGTTGTGTTGATTGGATGGGTATTTTTCCGTTCAGCAACGTTGGCATATGCATTTGAATTTTTTGCTCGATTGGCAGGTTCAAGGACGGGCGTTGCCCAGCTTCCGTTTTCGTCACGCAACCTCTACCCATTATTGAACATTCTGTATGGTTGGCGTTATGCCCCTGGGATTCTTTTTTTCGATGCCAATTATGCCATGGTTTCGAAAGGTTTGGGATCGGCTCTTGGATAAGGGGGTAGGGTGGCGTGTCGTCGGTCGTGTGGGGCGGAACTTTGTTGGTTCGTTATTAGTATTGTCAGTTGCAGCGCTACTTTCACGAGCAACGGTGATGGCGGTTTATCAAAAGTTCTAATCTGAATGGGATTAATCGTTTAAGTGCCATACTAGGAGTAAGAGTGGAAACCCTGATCAATGACGGACAATACAATATTGGGCATATTTGTACACGCCAGCGATGTAGGGCGGCCGCGCAGATAAAATTGCCATTGGTTGGATTTTTCCGAGATCTGAACATACTGATTACGGCTATCTTTCCCTGGAAAAAAACAGTAATCAGGATTGCAAACCTGCTAGAAATTTGGGGGTATCCCTGGGAGATCGGGTCTTCGCTTTCCTGCCCAGATCCCGGAGCTATTATTGTCCTGAGGATATTTGAAACCCAAGCTGTTGCAGGTGTGATGTTTTCTAGCTTCGGCGAGGACGCTTTATGGACCGATTGGGTGACAGTGGCGCCCGCCTTCTTATACGACAAAAAGGTATTTACATGAATCATTTTCGATTTGGCATCAATTGCCCAGACTAAAAAAAGTGATCATATCGATCTTCATCAAGATCAATCGAAAACCGTACTAGTCTATCAAAGTTAGTATCTCAAGCCGGTAGACTTATCTGGTTTCTTCACCTCACCCGAAACCCCCTCGATTTTGCACTATACTTCCGGATGACAGGAAGACCAAAGGGTGTTCAACATGTACACCGCAGCGTACTTTCTCAAGCCGGGACGTTTCGGAGATTTCAATGTAAACCCGATGGCTTTTCGTGTACTGCCGATCCTGGATGGGTCCGGGGGTCTCATAGGGCATTGTTGGACCTCTGAGCCAGGGGGTTACTCAGATAATATGGTGGCAATTTTCAGGCCGAAGCCTAGTTCAAAATATTACAGGATGAAAAAGTGAATGTCTGGTATTCTGCCCCAACTGCCCTGCGCATGCTAATGCAGGAAGAAGCCGGATTGTATCAAAAAATTGCTCTCTCTCATCTGCGGGATATTTTCAGCGTGGGTGAACCATTAAATCCCGCGGTCATCGATTGGTTCCGGCGTGTTTTCACAAAGAGATCTACGATACTTGGTTCCAAACCGAAACTGGAACGATCATGATATCCAATCCCCGGGATTGCCAATCCGCCCCGGATCAATGGGAAAGCCATATAACAGATTAGGCGGTAATCCTAGATGAGATGGGATCTGAAGTCCAGGACATGGAGCAAGGACGTATGCCTTAAGACGGCTGGCCTTCCATGTTCGTTACTTATTTTGAATCACGCAGACCAGTATAGAAATAAATTCAAAAATGATTATTACGATACGGGCGATGTTGCTTACCGGGATAATGACGGTTATTTCTGGTTTGTTGGGCGAGGCGATGATGTCATCAATTCATCCGGCCATTTGGTTGGGCCATTTGAAATCGAGAGCGCTTTACTGGAATTGGATGAGGTCGCTGAGGTTGGGGTAATCGGTGCACCGGACGAATTGGTTTATGAGAAGGTGGTAGCGTTTATTCACTTGAGAACCAATCTTCATTGGTCACGTGAACTGGAACTTAAGCTTCGTTTGCAGGTTTCCAATCGGGTTTCTACGAATGCCACCCCCTCAAGAATTTCGCATTATTGACACAATCCCTAAGAACAAGAGCGGTAAAATCATGCGGCAGGTATAAAATCGTGGTATACCGGACAAGCAACTGGCGATATTTCAACACTGGAGGAATAATGGACACAACAATGGATGATCTGACGGATGTATTCAGGCAAGTTTTCGATAATCCCGGTATAAGCCTTTCCCCTGAAACTAGTGCCAATGATGTGGATGGCTGGGATTGGTTGTGCCGTCTTTAACCTGATCATGGCGATGGATTCCGATTTAATTCTCTTTCACACAAAAAGAGGTATTTGGTTTTACTAATGTAGGTGATATGGCAAATTGTATAAGAAGAAAAATACCACACGCCGGATAGTTCCATCCCGGCAAAATCGTTCGAAAACAGTAAGCGTTGATTTAACGGGCATCTGTGTGAGCACACACTATAGATGTTAAGATAATTATTTCGAACAACGGTTACGCAAATAGAGGCTTGGCCTTATGCTTGGTATAAACGCCCATCAGGCGCTTTTTCTCATCCACCTGGGATGCCAGGATAGTCAAAGCCTTTTCAACGGAGCGGATCAATTTGGCGAATTCCGCGAAATAGCGGTTGTGGGTAGTTTTGGTCTTATTTTTTTCCAGAGGTATGTAATCGGATTGTAATCGGGAGAGTAGGAATTTGAATAACCTGTTATTGGATGAAGCCTGCCGGCCTCTTGTTCGCAAGGTTTACGCTGGATTGTCAGGTATACCCCCCCTATGACATAGATCTGGATGACGTATCATTACAAGATAAAGTTGCCCAATGGGCAAATGAATTCGTACGCTTAATACCGGCATTTACGTTGCTAGACAGGTATTATATCCAGATGGGGGTCGCCGCACAGGCACGGGAAGAGAAAGAGCATGCCATGAAGGAGCTCTCGGCCCAGTTAGTCGGCATACAAGAATAACATCGATGATTGTTAGAGAAGGTGCATAGCTGTAAGTACTGTTGATAATGAAGAAAGATCTCGAGTGAAAATACCGTGACGCTCAGTTCAAGAGTAAATGTTATTTATTTATGTCCGCTTAGTGGAGAATATGCACACCATGGATGAACTCCCGTCTCAGTTAGCGGAGAAAGATACCCAACTTGATAAGATCATTAACAGCAAGTCATGGAAGATCGTATTATTCTTTCACGGTATTATTTTCCCCTGTAAGATGAATGAAAGAAATCGAAAAATTAAGGAAAATGTGTTGTTGATCAAGTCATCTGGATTATTTGATGAAACTTGGTATCTTGCCAATAATCCGGATGTTGCCTAGGCAAAGGCAAATCCAGCCCTTCACTACCTGTGCTATGGAGGCCTTGAAGGACGTGACCCAAGGTCCATTATTTAACAGCCGCTGGTATTTGGAAAACAATCCTGACGTTAAAGATGCCAAGGAAAATCAGCTGGTGCATTATCGTAGATATGGGAACAAGGATGGCAGGCGTAAAAGCCTGTCGATGGTATAAAAAAAGGGGGAGTTATTATTAAAACTGGCTCTCTCCAGATTAGTGGGAGAAATGCGGGATGAAATAGGGTATCGTGGGGCCAAAAAGGAGACAGACCATGGATATACACCTGAGGATGTTTTAAAGCCTAACCCGGTTATACGAGGGTGGCGGAACTATTTTTCGCTGTGGTGGGAATAGCACTGTGAAGTTGCAACAACTGGATGAATATGTATGGCTCCGGTCGCGATGATGGGCAAGTTCAAGAAAAGGTTCGAAAGGATACTGGAACGAGAGTGTCTTTGAAACCTGGGTTGCTCAAAGCGGGCTGGAGTATTTCTCCCTACCGGAGCGGAATTTGCGTAAATCCTTGAAAACCGCAAGAATAAGGTTGTCGGAGAGCCGGATGAAGGAAAACCACATGTCCGGTTCGATGTGGCAGGGGATGGAAACCAGACATGGTGGTGGCACTGAGGCACTCTCGGAGGAAACAGAAAGTAACGGGTCTGCTACACCTAAATCCAGCTGCCATCCTCTGACCCTACCGGGGCCTGCTGGATAACCGATAGTCCTACCGTGATCTAAAACGTTATTTACTTTCTTGAAACAAAGTATATTGCCCCATCATCGAATTTCATTACCCGTTCCAAATTCGAGACAGTCATAAGTTCAGTGGGTGAAAAAAGGTAATCCCTCCAGGTTATTGCGTCAAATTGCACTATGCAGGCGTTGCCTTCTTGTGGCCATATGCCATTCAATGTCGATATCCTGGCGATCACAGTAGCACCACTACTCTTTTCAGGAGTAGATTTTACATTCAACTTTGCGAATAGATATAGAACATCTGAACCATTACTATATATAGTACAAGCTGATCCTAATGTTTGATGTTTAAGAATATATTGAATTGTCTCGCTATCTTCCCAATATTTACTGGCATATCCCAGCCCTAAAGGAAATTGATTTTCGATAAATGAAATTGATGTTACTGCCGGATAAATCAAACTGATTGCAATAATCATCCCTAAACAGATATTTGTAATTCTTTGGGATAAATGCGTGGGTAATGAGCTAAAAATCACTTCAGCAAAAAGTATTAATAATATAGTGACGGGTATAAAAATAGGTGACAAATACCTGTTATCAATAATTTGCCAAAATGCAGTCCGTGAAGATATTATCAGGAAACCAGTATAGATTAAAATATAGGTTAATAATGGTCCGTATACCGCCAGATATTTTTTTGCCTTTCCCCAGACAACCCTAAATTCCACACCTATGATGAAAGCCACTATCGCACAAATCAACACAAGTAACGGAAGGCTAAGAGCAATATTTTCTGGAAGATACCATTCCAGCATGTTATTAAATACAGCTGCCATATTTTGATAATATGAATAGGTGGATATTTCACGAGGGCCAAATAAAGTGCCCGAAAGGAAATAATTCCTGAGCACCCATACACTTATTGGTAAAGCCGTGATAAGGATAAAAAAGAGCAAATGCCTTAGCTTAACTTTCAGGTTGTTCTTGCTGAAAATAAATATGCTCGCCATACCTGTTGGAATAATAATAATCCCTACGTATCTGGTGAGGCAAGCTAACGATACAGATATGGATAAAAGCAGTAGCGAATAAAAGGTCTGTTTGCTTAAGATGATTAAGAAAAAAAGGTATAACAATACAAAGCAAATAAAAGGTGGTTCAGACCAAGCCATTAAAACCACTGGAATGATTGGAACTGAAACCAGGACAGAGATCGTTCCAAGAAATGCAAGAAAAGGAGGCCGCACTAAATACTTAGCAAACAATAATCCCGATAAATATATGATAATCCCAAATAGAATTACATTTAATATTCGATCCATTGAAACAGGATCTTCCCAATAATAAAACTAATGGATGCTAATATGGTCGGGTATAATGGAGGATATGTTATTAAGGGGGAGCCATGAAAGTCCACAAAACCAACACCCTTTATAATAGTCCTCGCAACAGAAATATAAAGAACAAATCGGGTGAAACCCCTACTCCGAAATGGCTTGTTGAAAATAAAATAATAATAGCCCCGATCAGACTAAGCAGAACAAGAAATAGCTTGTATTTTACAGTTATTTTAGCTTGCGTTTGTTGAATCATAGCTTGGCTATCCTCCGCGCTCTTGTAAATAGCTTTACCGCTTTAGAAATGATCTCATTCGGCAACACACTAATTTACCCATAGAGACGGGGAGGCGTTCCCGATCATCGTTCGGACAGGAATCAATGACCCTTTTTCCAGAATATACCGGTCCAATCAATTGGAATTATTTCGTCTAAAATTTGGTGTATTCCCCTATAATCATTAATGGCTACTTTACAACCTGGTATTGCTCCATCATAGTCCACGATCAAGTAGCCGCCAAATGCCTAGTTTGGGTAAAGTGCGTTCAGCGCGTCCATGGTCGATTCATACATGTCGCCGTCCAAACGGAGCACGGCTATTTTTTCAATGGGAACGAGCAGGTAAGGAATCTCAAAACCAACCCTTCAAGAACTTTACCTGCTGATCTAGGAGGCCATATTTCGCGAAATTGAACTGGACCTGTTCCATGGAACCGGCAAGTTCCTTGAATTCATTAATCTTGTCGCCAGCATCTGCAGGATAGCCCCGGGTTTGGAAGAGGCAATCCTTCGAAGAAAATAGCAACCCACACATTACGGTCCAAAATGTTATATGCTTTTAGAATGGCACGCATAAAAATGGTGGCCCCGCCTCTCCAAACTCCAGTTTCAATTAAATGGCAGGATATTTCTTTGAATAATATCCTCTACGCAAAATTGTATATTATCAAGGCGTTTCTTTCCGATCATGGTGTGGGCATACGCGGCCAGTCCAATCCCTCCATCCGCTGGCTTTCCTCAAAAGGTTGAGACAATAAATTGGGCTGTTCCTGAGCATCCGCATAGATGATGTCCGTTAGACATTTTTTCATAAGATCAAGATAAAGGTACATAGGCTGCTCGTTCTTCGGTAACTGGTTCGAAAGCATCTGGAAATGGGCCGTTTGTGTAGCACGTCCTTCTTTCCTGCCGAATTTTAGGTAATGGAGTAGCGGATTGATCCTCGCATTTCTAACGTCATCATTAGTAGCAAGATACCAACTGCTACTGAATTGTGGCCCTGGGTCACGGCCTTCGAAACCACCAAAAGGCAGGTAATGGCGTAATGGATCAACCTTTGCAGCGACAACATCCGGGTTATTGCTCAAATACCAATTCTCATCAAATAGGCCGGATGTCCTAATCAGGGCCATGTCCATCTCCAATTTTCGGTTTCGATTGATATTTATTATCGGAAAAACGATTAACTTATACAACCTCTGTAATCCATGGGCACGACTACTATTTGCCGGAGCGATCCGGACACGGATTCGGCGGAAAAATAATGCGATCTTCCATGCTTTGCTATTTACTATTTCTGCCACCTTCGCAGTGAGCGCCTGCCCTTCCTCCTCCCTACCCATCTCTCTCCCCCCTTTCTCTCTCGCTTGCATTGCCTGCTCCTGGTCGAGGTGCTCTTTCAGCCTGGATTTCAATCCTTCGATCTCAGCCATCCGTTGCGTTCTAATCAGATAGGATGAGATCGTAGATAATGCCCCCATTCTTTTAGTTCTTTCCGGATCGCGTCCGCCTCCGACAGGATATTGAAAATATTTTGAGTTAAAGACGTCACAATCTATTTTACGCACCCTTAGATTGCTTTTCCTTAAACAGTAATTCACAGAGAGCTGATCCCGCCTTGAATAACGAAATACCTGCCCCAGCCAATCCTCCATGGTTACAATAACATTATCATCATTGTGTTTGCGAAACAGAAAGCCGGATTGAATGGGTGTTTCATCAAGCACATCCGGGCAAACAAGGCTGTATGCATTGAGTTGTTCCAGGATTGTATTTAGATTATCATATTGTAACTGGATCACCGCCGCGAACTCATCCAGCACGGTTTTCCGATAATTATGATTGAGGACTACCAAATCAGTATTCCCATCTTGCATCAACTCGCCGTATATTTCTTCTGGCGTTTGTTTTAATACCATGCTATTATCAATGTATAAAAACTCGTCATATGCTTTTAAGAAACGGTGGGGACATATTTTTACCAACCGGGCGCTTCTCACAGAATCCATGGGAAAAATGGGGTCAATATAAATAATATTCCAAGATTCGCTGACAAGGGTTCTATTATCAGTAAAACAGAAGAAATCAATACTGGAATCCTTGCGGATGGGTTGCTCGTTTAATTGTTCATAATCCCCAATCAAGACAGTATACACACAATAATTAGGTTTCATCGCCATCATCTAAGAATCTTTCCAATCATTAGTTTTTTCTGATCAGCCACCATCTTCAATTTTACCCCCGATCTTCTTCGATAGAGACTGAACTGGAAACGCTATGCATTATTATGCATTATTATGCATTATAAAGAAAGATTTGGTGAAGAAAATTACGATGCCGGCTCCTCGAGAAACTTGCTATAATTCTCTGCCACACTGGCTGCAGGGCCATCCTCCTGGATCATGCCTTTTTCCAACCAGATGGCGCGTGTGCAGATATCCCGGATGGCCTGGGCATTGTGCGAAACCAAAATGATCGTAGCGCCGCTCCCGAGCAATTCCTTCATCTTTGCCATGGACTTGTGTTGAAAACCGGCATCCCCTACCGACAGCACTTCATCCAATAACAATATTTCCGGTGTCAAATGGACGGCCACCGAAAATGCCAGGCGTACGAACATTCCGCTGGAGTAATATTTAACCGGCGTATCGATGAACTGTTCGACCTCCGAGAATGCCACGATCTCATCGAACTTTTGCCTGATCTCGGAGGTTTTCATTCCCAGGAAACTGCCATTCAAATAAATATTTTCCCGTCCGGAGAGTTCGGGATTAAACCCGGTGCCAATTTCCAGCAAAGAGTTGACTCGTTGGTACAGCGTGATTCTGCCCCTGGATGGTCGGGTGATGCGCGATAGGATCTTGAGCAGGGTGCTTTTGCCGGATCCGTTGCGCCCTATCAACCCAATCGATTCACCATGCTCCACCTCGAACGAAACATCTTTTAAGGCAAAAAAAGCTTCCGAACTTTGGAAATTCTGATTTTTTTCAGACCTTCTGGCCAGGCGGTTGAAGGGTGCATTCAGAACGGTCTTCAAGGAAATTTGCGGTCCTTGAAAGTCGTGGTGGATATGATATTCTTTCCAGACGCGGTCGACTTTAATGGCTAATTGGCTCATATTACATGATATCCGCTATTCTATTTTCCATTGCACGAAAGGCAATTGCGCCACAGAACCAGATTATTACTGCAACCACGGTTGAAATTAACAGGTAACTGATCTTGGGCAGGTCGCCCTGACTCAAAAACACCCACCGGTATACCTCCACCAGGCTGGTGAGTGGATTGAGATAGATAAGGATGCGGAATTTTTCCGGAACAATGGTTATGGGATACATAATGGGCGTAACATACATCCACATCATCAAAATAAAACCAAGAAGATTTTTGGTATCTCTGAAAACCACCATCAATGCCCCAAATAGAAGACCAACACCGGAAGAAAAGACAATGGTGATCACTAATAGCACCGGCAGGAGCAAATATCGTATTGTGATCGGATAATGCCCGTCCAAAAGCAAGAAAACCATTAAGACCAGAAAACAAACGGCAAAATCCACCAACGCATTTACAATGGAAGCCAGGGGTAGCGCCAGTCTGGGAAAATAGGATTTAAGAATCACGCCAAGATTCCCAATCAGACTGAACGCGCTTAAATTTACGACTTGGGAAAAGAACTGCCAGGCTAAGAAAGCAGATAAGAAAAACAGTGGGTAAGGAATACCATTCGTGGGAACTTGTATTAATATACCCAAGATCACATAAAATATCAGCATCTGGATCAAAGGTTGAAGCACAACCCAGAAAACCCCGATGAATGTTTGTTGAAACCGCAACTTTATATCCCGACGAACCAGGAAAAAGAATAAGCCTCTATATTCCCAGAGTTCACGGAAATTTGGTAGCTCCAACGAGGATGGCGGGGTAATGACGAGCGGGAAGATTCCGTTTCGTTTTTTGAGAATATTCATGCAAATTATTGTCCGAAATTTGAGATGGTAAAGGAAATTATGGAGGTACTATTTCTTCGTAAAAAAATCCAAAGGTATAGTACCCGTTGTCAATGTCCAGACCAAAAATCGCTCAAATCAGCCAAGGCGGATTCAAAGTCTAGTATATGAATTTCGCATTACGGGGTAATTATAATGGATAAACTCTGCCCATCCCAGATTTGATTGACGGATCTCCAGTTCATCACTGACCAAGTGGAAGAATGCCGCAAGATTGACCCAGATATTACGTACGTTCTTTGGGGATAGCCCACCCCGTTATTGCCGAAGATCCGATGTGGTTGATATTCGGTCAGCCGTTTGTCTGTGATCCCAAAATCACCCTCCAATACCTAGGCCAGCCAAGGTAGTAGCTATCATAAACCGTGGCGCGCTTGAGCCGTAAAGTCCAATCAAAGGCAGCGTAGTTTTGTTCGATATCTGCGACCAATAGGCGCACGCCCAATGCATCCAGTTTCTCAAGCGTCTGATGCCCTTCCTTCTCGGTAAACTCTCCAAAGTGAACTGTCTCAGTAATGGCAGATGTAGTTTCGTGCGCCCAAAGCCGCAGGTGCAACCGGCTGTACCTCGGCAAATCTCTGCACAAACGCCAGACAGTGCCCTTGAAGTGCATTGGGAAGAACGGCTTTCACAGCTACACTGGCATCAATGACAACCAGGCTATCGTTCATCTTGTCTCAAGATCACTACGGGAGGCTTCCAAGACGGCATCTACATCTATCGGTTTGCCGCGTCGTTTCTCGATACTAATGGAGAACGCCCGGGTCTCTGCCAGCCATTTCTGGATATCGGCGGCGCGGTTCTCGCCTTTTAATAGCCGTTCGTAATCTTGCATGATTGACCAACGCAGTCCTTGGGTTTTCCACGAGAAGTGAGAACGATATGTTCACCGGCATAAGTGACGCGGTTGACCAGTTCAGAGATGTCTCTTTTTACCTGACCAATACTTACTTGAGTGTTCATAGGGTGGCTCCTCAGTTGCAATACCCTGATAATGCAAAAAATGCCATCAATGATTTGAAAATTCACTTGGTAATTCATTACCTCATGCCAAACTTTACGGAGATGCTTGTGCTTTGCAGACCTGATTTAGCGCATCGGGAAGTACCCCCACATAAGTGATCACCAAGCGCTGCCCGGCCCGGGTAGCCGCCATGTAGAGCTTGCGGGTATTGTCGCGTATCATGATCTCGCGTTCTTCATCCGAAAGCCGCAGAGATTGTTCCTCTTCAAAAAGATGTCGAACGCCGGCGAGGAAGACGATCGGGCTTTCCAGGCCCGCCCCGGCATTGAGTGTGGTAACCCGCACGTAGTCGCCGGGATACGTATCCTTCGCATCCAGCGCGGCGCCTTTCCCGAGCCGGTTGTTGATCGCCCCGACCAGCGAGCTCACTCCCTGTCCATCCACGTGGAGCAGCAGCAAATGCTTTTTGGGATAGCCGCGGTTCACGAAATCAGCCACCTCGTTTGCAATGCGGGCAATTTCATCCTGCGGGCTGGTGAGGGGGATGATTTGTGGAAAAGGACCGTTGGGCATGTTGAGCAGATCGGGTGTGAGGATATCTTCATCTTTTTCTTCCGCCAGCCGCAATCGGTAGAGCAAGGTGGCAAATTGCATGATCTCGCGCGTGGTGCGATAACTGTAACGAAGCTGTTGCGTCCGGCCGCGTGCATCCAACCCCAAAGATCTCCAGGACGTTCCCCGCCCGAGGAAGCCCTGGGTTGGATCTGCTACCATGAAGAGGTGTCCATTCCTGGGATTTCAAGATTCTCTGGATGATCTTTATCCATAAGGGGGCAAAGAACTGGGCCTCATCCACCAGGATGACATCATATGGCTGAACCTGCAAATCACCCGTTTCTATGAACTTCCATATGCGCTGGGGCACATCGCTCCAATCTAATGCCTGGCGCACCTGAAGTATTTTTTGGTACGCGAGAATGGCGTCGTACATGCGCTGACGTTGTTCTGAAGACAACCCGAATCCGCGCCCCCGCCGGTCGATGGAGAGATACTCGCTTCGCTTGGTAGGTAATTGATCCTTTAGCCAGTCGATTTCTCCCTGGAGCATGGATGCTGAAATAGAGGTACCTTTGAGGTGCTTTTGCCAGGTCGCCTCGATTATTTTCTGCCGTTCCTTCAACGATAGCGGATCCACCCATTGGGGCTGCGCCGGCCAATGGTGATAGCACCAAGCATTGAAGGTATGCCATTCAATATTTTCAGGTAACTCCCCTTCCAGACGGGAGAACCGGCTTTCCATATCGAGGCTCAAGGGGCGGTTGTGGGTAAGTACCAGGAAATGCTTGTTAGGATAGAGATGATAAAGGAGTCGCAGACGGTACAACAGGATCAGTGTCTTACCGCTTCCGGCCACGCCATTGATGATGTTAAGACGAAAATCGTTTGTCAAGTTCTGGCTGTCGTAGGGCAGGTCAAGGTCAGACTTGACGGCGAGTTCCTGATTGTAGTCGAGCAGGTAATCGGTTAGCCCTGCTTCAATACGGCGTTCCACCGGCATGCGGACGGTCATTTCGGCCGGGACAACCACCTCAGGGGTAAAACGCTGGCGAACTTTTTCCAGCCAGAACGGCTCCATGGAGAACGGCGGGAAGAACTCCAACCAATCCTGCCCGATTTCCGTTTGCAGGAATTCTTTGCCAACCCATTGTGGTTCAGCCTGCCCTCGTTCCAGCCGGCTGGCCAGCACTTGTTCATTGGATATATTGGGGAAAATGACTAGGCTTTCTACTGGCTGACCTGCCGGGAGTTGCAGGGACGCGATGAATTCGCCCAGGATCTTGGCTTCTGGTTGGCCTAACGGAATATGATCATCCTCAATCAGCAGGAGCTGGGCAGCCGGCCGCGCCTGGCTGGAAACCGCCGGGCTGACCTTGACCAACAATACTCGCCCATCTTTATCGAGCACCAGGAAATCCGGGGTGTTAAGCTGCCAGGGAGCCAGGTGGTGCCAGATATAAAAATCATCCGGCAGAGCCTTGCATGTCTTGAAAACACGCAGCACTTCGGCTGGAATGGTCTGGGGAGGGGTATCCGGCAGAATGTGAGCCATCAGTCTATTCGTTCAGATTTCCGCCCGGCACGGTGAGTTGCAAGCAATTGCCGATCAGGTTTCGCAGCATGTCCATGATCTCGGTCTGGCCGGGATCATACTGGTCTGCCGAGAGCATGTAGTGGCTTCCCACCAGGATCAATTTCGTGCGCGGGCGGGTGACTGCCACATTCAAGCGCTGGGGTTGGAAAAGGAATTCGGCCATTTGTGCGGCAAATTTCGGGCTGGCAGTGGCGAACGATACGATCACCACTTCGCGTTCCTGACCCTGCATCCTTTCCACCGTATCTACCACCAGCTTCTTGACCGTATCTTCATTCTCAATAATATGTCGAAGGATGCTACGAATCAGGCGGCTCTGGGCGCGGTAGGGAACCACCACACCAATATCCTCAGGAGAAACATCCCGCATGAGAAGTGAAAGGATCAATTCAACCACTGTCTCTGCTTCGATCCGGCTGCGGACTGTGGTGTTCTGGTGGCACAAGTCAAGGAAAACTGCCGGCGCATCTGGGTCCAGGACAAAATCCCAACGGGTGGGTTCGGGAGATAGCTGGAGCCGACGGCTGGCGGCGTTCTCGCTGGGCTTGAGCTCGTTATGGTAAAACGTGCGGCTTGGCCAGTCAGTCAGTACATCGTTGAGACGGTAGGTCACATTCAACATGGTTTCGTTGCCGCGACCGGTCAGGTACGTGAAAATGGAGGTCTGGTATAAATCCCGGGCAGAAAGAACAGTGACAGGCGGAAGCTGGTTCTCGTCTCCGATAAAGATATATTTACTGCCAGCCAGCATCCCCATGATCGCCAGGGGCAAGGTGATCTGGGAAGCTTCGTCGAACAGTACAACATCGAATTCAACATTGGCCAACCTTTTTGTTTGCAATGCAAATGGGGTTGCTCCCACGACATATCCGCCTTTCTTATCCCCGAAACCGGACTGCTCAAACATTGCGTAGTTCGGAACATGCAAATCCTCGGCATGGCGCTCTTCCCCAATTTTACAGACCGGCATGCCGGCATCCACTTCGGGCATCTTATTCAGTGCATTATGGATAGCGCGATGGGTCAATGCAGTCACAAACACCCGCTGACCATCCTGAACGAGCAACTTTGCCAGATGGGCAAGCATGAGTGTTTTCCCAGTACCGGGCGGACCCTGGATGAGATGTAATAGATCCGTGGCGTAAGACATGGCCACGGATTCAACCTGACTATCATTAAGGCCGGTAGGATTGAGCGCTTCTTTGGCGCGTTCGTAGCGGGCAAAGTCAATTTGGGGTTTACGCGTGCTTTGCAGCAATGGCAGAATTATGGAACGGCCCAATTGCGAGTCGGCCACTTTATCCAGAGCCGATAGATAGAAAGGGCTTGAATCGAACCAATCCTGATCCAGGATCCAACCAGTTGTTTTTTCCATGATGAGCATTTCATTCCCTTGAATAAGGTCGGCTTCGAGATCCGTTTCGCCATCATATTGCAGATCCAGGTGCAGGGCCTCTTTATCCTGGGGATTGTTCCGATGAAGAACAACCAGATCCCCTTCACGGAAACGCGAGTTGTTTGTTACACACGACAAACGCAATCTTCCATTCTGAAAATGTTCGATGCGCAGCCCTTCGATCGCCCATCCATGCGCAACACGCTCCTGGAGTGGGCGCGACCATTGCTTTGCCAGTGCTGAAAACTGGGCTTCGGTTTCACCCTCAACAAATTTGCGAAGTTTCTGTAGAAAGTCAGAGATGGGCTGGGGCATGAATTACCCCTTAACTGGGCAATGGGATAAATCCCTTGCCAATAATATACCATCGATTTTAATGCAAAGCTTATTTTGCCCGCCAAGGATCAGAATAGGGATTTTGCTCCAAATCCTCCCCCTGATTCCACCTAATTCCATAACTGTCTAAAACAACTTGTTATCGGATTGTTTTGAGATGCTGCGGTTGCCAGACTCACTGTTGTGCAAAGAGCTTTAGGCGGCTATCAGCCGCTTCCCAAAGCAACCGGCTTTCAGCCGGTAGTAACTTACTTGTCCCCCATGATATACTTTCAGCATGCCTTATCATTTCATCTTCACTGCTGATTCACTGCTGAACTTGTCCGCGCCTTTCAATCCATCGAGGGAGCGCAGCAGAAAGGAGTCTGACTGGCCTTCCGCCCGGAGCCCCTGCTACCAATGCTGTGCTCTGATTACAGAAAATACGCTGTAGCTGAAAATTCGCCTCGTTTTCCTGCCTCCTTATTCACCAAATTTGAATCTGGTTGAGCGGCTGTGGAAATTTGAGCAGCGGAATGTGCTGTATAACGAATACTTTCCATGGTAAGAGCGTTCCTACAAAACAATTTTGAATTGCCAGGATCAGACCCCTACCGCCTTCAAACCAGAATTGGAAACGCTTCTGTTGCCAAATTTCAATCCTTCAATAATGTTATTATTCGACTTTTGTGAGTGTAGCCCTTCCCTATGCGTAATTTCATGATGTTATTGATTGCTGGAACCCTGTTTGCCCTAACAGCTTGCAGCCAACCGGCTGCCAGTGTTCCAATCAGAACCCCAACAATTCACCCAACACCGATCCCGACGCTGGGCGATGCAAGCTCCCAGTATTTTAGCCAGAAGTATTTTAATCAGGCAAATGTGCTGATCCAGTCTGGAAATTACCAGGGCGCGATTGATGAACTCAGCGCTGTCATCAGCCTGAACAATGATCCAATGACGACGGCATTTGCATACTTCCAGCGCGCCCGAATCTACCTGACGCTCGCCCAGACACCTGCGGCGCTGCGTGATCTGGATCAATCCATTGCACTGAATCGTGATTTTTTGGATGCTTATCAGGCGCGAGCGTTGATCTACAACGCTGCACAGAATTATGATCAGGCCCTGCCTGATTATGATCGCATTGTGGAACTGGATCCTCAAAACTTCAATTCTTACTATCAGCGTGGGATCCTTTATGAAACGACCGGCCAATATCCAAAGGCTATCGACGATTTTACACAGGCGCTCAAGCTGGCTTCAGACAAAACATCCGTGCTGGTCGCTCGCGGGGCAACTTATTTTCATACGAATCAACTGGATCAAGCTTTGAGCGATTTGACACAGGCCATCCAGCAAAATTCCTCTCTTGCAACGGCCTATTATTATCGCGGGCAGGTGAATATGGGCCTTAACAAGCTACCTGAGGCGATTGCGGATTTTTCTCAGGCGATCCTGCTCTCTCCGGACGCAGCGGATACCTATCTTATGCGCGGGTATGTTTATTACCAGCAGGGACGATATGACCTGGCGCTGTCCGATTTAAGCCACCTGTTGGTACTTTCGCCTGATTCGATCTCGGGACTTTTCTATCGGGCTTATACCTATGATGCACTGGGAAAGGACCCGGCCGCGCTGACCGATTTGAACCGATTGCTCTCCCTTGACCCTCAATATACATCCGCCTATCTTGTCCGGGCCCTCATTTACCAGCGATCAGCACAATTTAACCAGGCGCTGGCTGACTATAATCGCGCAATCACTCTTGCACCGGACGCACTTGAATATAACGATCGGGGCGACTGTTATCTTGAATCTGGTAAGAACGATCTGGCCATGGCTGATTTCAATCAGGCTATCTCCATCGACGCGACCTACACCCTGGCTTATCTGAACCGGGGACGGGTTTATACCAACCTCGGCCAATACCCCCAGGCGCTTGACGATTTTAACCATGCGCTCGAACTTGATCCGAACAATTCCCAGGTATTTCTGTATCGCGGCTTGGCTTACAATAACCAGGGTAATTACAAAAACGCCGTCGCTGATCTGACCAAGGCGATTGGATTGGCTCCGGATAATGCGCAGGCCTATCTGTTGCGCGGCACGATCCAGCTTGTCAACAGGGATAACCAGGATGCCCTGACAGATCTGACCAAGGCGATTGGGTTGGCCCCGGATGCACCGGAAGGATATTTATACCGGGGAGAGGTGTATCACATGTTGGGGAACTACTCCGCGGCCATCGCCGATTTCAAACAGGTGCTCACCCTGAATCCTTCGGATTCGCTGCGTACCCAGGCACAAAACCAGCTCGATCAACTGATCGGAAAATGACTTGATCCTTTCCTGGCAATGAGGAAAAGAGGGGATGCGCATCAAATATTCAGGAGGTGTTCCAGACGATCGGAATCTGGTGTACTTACGAGACGATTTTGGGTGGTGTCTGGATTGATAGACCAGAAACACTTTTTTTCAAGGTGTTTTCCCTGGACAATCCGCCAGGACAGGCTGGCGAACTTGCGCGTACAATGGGTCTCCAGCCAACATTTCATCTTTAACCTACTGCGACCCCCACGGTCGAAAAAAAATAATCCCGTCCCCGGCCTTGCCTGGTTTTTTCGCTCCCCGTCTAGAAAAAGGCGGGGGGCGAATAAATTAAAATGCGATTGCAATATTTTGGCAATCCTCAATGAACGAACCATATTTAAAGCCACCAATTGTCTGAAAATAAAGTATAATATTTCACAATCCAGAACAACTATTGTACTCAAGAAGAATTCCTGGGGAGGGTTTCTGTCCAGTGCGGAAACAATCTCGGCGGGGTAGCTGGCTTTCATCGTGGCTGATGCACTTGCTGATCGCAAGTGTATTTTTGATTCTGATCAGCATCCCCCTTCGGGCAGTTCACGCAGACGGGCCTGATGGTACCCTGTCTTCTACTCCAACCCCAGTCGTGACAACCACAGGCGGATCAGACACCGGCAGTACACCAACGACTGATCCTGCTTTTCCTGATATTACATCCGCTTCTGGATCGGCAGACGGGTCAACCAGTACAGCTTCATCGACTGGTACGGACATTACCCCGGCGATCTCTTCGGGCAGCTCCACCAGCGACCTGTCTCCTACTCCGATCCCGGTTGTGACAAGCCCGAGCGGGTCAGATGGAAACAGCACCCCCACGACTGATCCTGCTACTCCTGATGTTACGTCCTCTTCTGGATCGGCAGACGGGTCAACCAGTACAGCTTCATCGACTGGTACGGACATCGCCCCGGCGAGCTCTTCGGGCAGTTCCACCAGCGACCTGCCGGGCACTCCGACCCCGGTCGTGACAAGCCCGAACGGATCAGTTACCGGCAGCACCCCAACGACTGTTCCTGCTACTCCTGATGTTACATCCTCTTCTGGATCGGCAGACGGGTCAACCGGACCGCTCCATCAACTGGTACGGACATTGCCCCGGCAAGCTCTTCGGGCGGTTCCACGAGCGAAGAGCCGGGCACTCCGACCCCGGTCGTAACAACCACGGGCGGATCAGACAGCGGCAGTACACCAACGGCTGATCCTGCTACTCCTGAGATTACATCTTCTTCTGGATTGGCAGATGGGTCAACCGGACCAGCTCCATCGACTGGTACGGATATCACCCCGGCGGTAACTTCTTCGAGCAGTTCCACCAGCGACCTGCCGCCTGTCCCTGCCCCGGTCGTTGCGGACACGGGTGGGTCGGATACCGGCAGCACGCCTTCGAGCGTTGGGGAAACTGCTTCATCAAATGAGTCGGTCGCGGCCACGCTGGATCCCTCGTTCTATGAACTTACTTCTGGAGGGATAAAAGATCATGCCTTTGCCACATCCTGCGCGGGTGTGTTTGCGGATATTTGTACCACGACCGCTACCCCGCTCGTGGACTCGATCACATATTTGTTATCCAATGAAATAACACCTGTGGTGAGCAAGACCGACAGCACATATAACGGAAACATCAATGTTGAGGCTGGCGATTATGGCGATCTCACGCTGAATGGGACGCAAATTTTATTAACCGGCGGCGGAACAGCCGCTGACTTTAAATGGAAGTGAATTTTTCAAACCGTTAACTTTTACCGGCGGATCCGGGGGTGGCACCAGTTCCATTGGGAATGTGAGCATATCAAATTTAAGTGTACCGATCGAGCTGAACGATTTTAACTTTGGCAGCACGATCACGCTCACCAACGCTACCAATATCACGTTGCAGCAAAACAGCGCAACCCCGCTTACCACCACGGTAAATCTGAACAATGCGCATGCCGTGTCAGTAAAAGGCAGCAGCGGCAACGATAACGTGACCGTGAATACGAACGGCAGCGGTAAGGTGGACGCCTCGCTGCATGAGGGGGATGGGAATAACACCATCACCGCCAACGTCGTCACCAGCTCCACCTCCAGCTCGGTTGCGCTGACCACCGCTGTGGGGAACGGAAACAATACCCTGACGGTGAACGTGGAAACCCCCGATATCGGCACATTTACGGACGCGCTCTCGGCTGGGAATGGGGATAACACCCTGGCCCTCAATTATAAAAACCCCACCAGCGGCACATTAAAAATTTCCGGCGGCTTCGGGAGCGGGACGAATATCGTCAGCTTGCACGATACGGACTCGGCCCGGGTCACCTATGACAGCGCCGTCTACACCATGGGCTCAGGTTCGTCCATCGCCCTGCAGTATGAACAGGCCTCCAATGATCGGGTCGATCTCAATCTGGGCAATGTCACCACGCTGAACGCAAATGATGCCAATATTCGCATACAGGCTTTGACGGTCAGCCTGTCTAATTATGATAAAGAAGCCCGCCTGAATTACAACAACAGTTTCCCTGGCAGCATGTATGTCGATAAAGGCGACCGCCTGGGGGATGTGGCTGCCAGCTTCTACACCACGGAATCCAGCCTGGTCTTTAACACGCCCACCTCTCCCTCGGGTTTCAGCCAATCCTTTACCTTCAGCACGGATTCGAGCTGGGGATCCGAGGATCTGAAAGTGATTTCTCTGGATCCGACCTTCCTGGCCGCCACGAACATAGAAGCCAATGGAAATCTGGTCAATACTGTCTACCTTTATACCAACCTGATCGTACCTGGCAAGCCCATTTTGATCTCAGGTTGGGATGTGAACGTCAGCCCGGGGGTCATCATCAGCACCCGCAGCATCTCTGGTACGGATTATGAACATGCCGCCTCGACGGGAGACTCGGCCGATATTACCTTCGATCCGGTTAATTTGAACCTGGAGTCAGATGCCAGCCATGGCGGGGTGAAAATATATGCCCAGGCCACAGGCACCTATTACAGCGGCAAGGTGACGATTGATGCGCAGAATGACAGCGGCTGGGGCATCGGCTGGCTGGATTGGATCCGGCAACACATCTCCCCATTGATCGGGACGGATCAAGGGGTCTATGTCAATTTTTCAGATGTGACCATGACGGATGCCCGCATCATGGGTGATTCGGTCGATATCACTTCCACGGGTGGCTATGTCGATACGTATACCCTCGCCCAGGAATTGGACAGCGTCCTGGATAATTCTGCCGTGGGTGAATTTCTCTCCAGCCTGACCGGCGGCACCACCATCAGCGACCTCCTGGCGACCGTTTCGGGGCTTAGCATCATGCAGAAAGGGGTGCTCCCCATTCCGCTTGGATTTGATGTGCGCATCGGCTATGCCGACATTGAGCTGGATGGGGCGACTTACGTTCACGCCACCAACGACATCGACATTGTATCCAATGCCACCGGCATCGGGAACATGATCATTAAATCCCAGTTCTTCGCGATCTCGGTGGGGGTGGGCGTTGGCTCGGCCCGTACCAACATTAACGACAACACCCAGTTGATCAGCGATGCCGGTGATATATTGGTTGAGTCGAATTGCAATAATCAAGTAAACGTCACCGCATATGTCATTAAAAAAGCCAGCGATGTAAAACTGCCCCTTTCGATCGGGGTGGGCGTTTCGATATTAACCTCCCAGGCCAGCACTGCTGCAAATACCCAGATCACGGCGAATGGCAAGGTCAATGTGATCGCGAATGGGCAGAATATCGGTGGCAGCGATGCGGAAGTGATGCAGATCGGCGGCGGCAACCAGGCAGTCACCCTGGGGGTGTATGTCGGAATTTCCACTGTGAAAGCCACCGTGAATGGGACGATCACGGCCAATACCCAGAGGGTGTATAACTCGTTGACCCCCATCACCCTGGCCAATGTGAAAGGCTACGACGAGGCCACCCTCGATACGGATGCCACGGATAACACCATCTACATGCCCGGGAATAGTTTTGTCACGGGCGATCTTGTTACCTACCACTGCGCCGAGTTCAGCCAGCCGATTGGCAGCCTGGTGGATGGCCAGCAGTATATGGTGGTGGTGCAGGGCGACCCGGATTATATCCGCCTGATCTCCCTGAATACCACGGCGGTCGATATTTCCAATGCGGGTGTGAATGCCGGCTCCGTTCATTCATTCACCCCGCTGCTCACCCTGACCTATGTACCTGGCCCGGTCAGTGATCTGAATGACGCTTCTGTGAATGTGGCCGTGGATCCGGATACCGACACCATTCTGGTCAAGCCGGCAGCCGGCAGCTGGGTGCCGCCTGCGTTTACGGACGGGGAAATGCTGATCTATTCCAGCCTGGGCCAGTCTTTGATCGGCGGTCTGACGGATGCCACGCAGTACACCATCACGAATGGTACGACGGATGCGAACGGCGATTATGTGTTTCAACTGCTGGATTCCGATAATAATGTAGTCGACCTCACCTCTGCGCCGGCGGTTCCAACCGATCCAACCGCTCTGGCCGATGACATCCAGAGTTTTTCCTACCTGGGGACACCCATCGACTTTGTCCCTTCGGGAACGGTACCATCCGGGCCGTATGCGGGGGCTGATGTCATCGATAATAATAATGATATTGTCAACCTGCCCGGGCACGGCCTGAGCACCGGGGATATGGTGCTATACAATACCAACCACTCCAGCACTTATTCCAACAGCCTCGTGCAGAACATTTCCTTTGAAGCCGATGCGAATGGCGTGGATATCCCCGACGATTCCATTAAACTGAACTTCCCGGCTGACCTGGCGGTGGGAGATACCGTGGTATATCAGGCCAATGATGATACGCTCATTGGCGGTTTGACCAGCGGCACCTCTTATAAGGTATCGCAGGTTACCGACTGTTCCACCGAAACGCAGGACTGTGCTTATATCCAATTGACGGATATGAGCGGGAAGTCGGTCGTCCTGACCTCGATCACCCCGGACCCCACCAATACCGACGGGCATTACACCCCGATGGAATCCCTGGTGAAGACCAGCCTTCTGACGGGGTTAAGCGATACCCCGGTGGCGGGGCTGCAGGACGGCACGTATTACTATGTGGTAAAAGTAAATGCGGACCAGATCAAGCTGGCTGCCAGCTATGAAGATGCCATGGAACTGGCGTATGGGGTCAAGCTGGGAACCGGACCTGCGGGTGAATGGAACGCACACGCTCGACCTTGGCCTGACCAATGGGATCGGCGTGAGAGCCAACTTGATCTCATCAGAATCTGGTACAGCGAGTTCCTGCATTGGTTCGGGTGACACGGCCCTGGATACGTTCAGCACCTGGGCGCCCACCGCGGTTCCGATCGCCATTGGAAAGAACCTGGGAGGCGACCTCAAGAATTATGTCTTCTCCCCGTTCTATAACTGGCTCAAGACCAAGATAACCGGCAAGGCGGCCGAAAAAGTCACGCAGGCGGATGCCAAACAAACGGTGAAGGACACCTCCAGCAAGATCAACTTTGCCGGTGCGGCCGCCATCACCATCGGGATCAATGAGGTCAGGGCGGAGGTCGGATCGACGGCCCATTTGATCAGTAAAGAGGACATTGATGTCCTGGCGCAACAGACCGATACCTGGCAGAGCGACGTGGAAGCGGACGGGATCACGACGGAGGGAGACGCAACTTCCAGCGGCAGCGGCGGCAGTACGGCCGCGGTCGGGGCTGCCATCAGCGTGATGGTCTTGGTAAACAACGTGGAAACCCTGATCGATGATGGGGCCCAGCTGGATGCAAGCCGGAATACCAATTTTAATGCCAGTCTCGATTACCCCTTTATTGCAGCCACCACCCTCTCGTCTCTCTTGCAAGGCGGGATGGGCAACCTGGCTTCGACGGTCTATTCTGATCTGGCCTCGTATAACTTAAATATCCCATCCCAGTTGTTTAATACCTGGGTGCGCAGCCAGGCGATGAGCTCCAAAGCCGGCGCCAGCAAGGTCGCAGTCGCCGGTTCGATCGATTTTATTTTTGACAATTCGACCGCCAACGTTCTGGTGGGCAATCATGTTTCGATCAACCAGAACCCGACCTACCAAAGCGATGCCCAGAGCGTTTCCCTGCTGTCCCAGATCACCGGTGATTTTGTGGATATGGCCGGGAACTTTAACCTGTCCCTGCAGCCCGACCTGGTACCGGACCAGAAACTTCAGAGCTTAAAAGATTACTTTAAAGGTCTGCCTAAGACCGCCTATTCGCCGTTTGGCTCCAGCGGGGGTAAAAACGGGGTGGGCGGCAGTCTGCTGGTAAACATCATGCTGAATACGTGCGAGGCCGAGGTCGGCGATTTCAGCTTGATCCATATCGGTAAAAATGGCAACTTATCGATCAATGCCGAGACGAATATCGTTAATTTTTCAATGGTGCAATCTGGAGCGCAAGCCGAAGGCGGTTTTGCAGTGGATGGCGCCATCTCCTTTGTAGGCTTCTTTAATTCCACCCTGGCGCGCCTGGCCGATACCGTCCAGGTGTCCAGCGGCACGGGCGGCACAGGCGGCAGCACCACGATAAAAGCCAGCGATGACACGTTCAATATTAACCTGGTGGGCTCCATCGCGATGGGCACCAATGCCGGTGTGGGCATTTCCCTGCCGATCAATGTGATGGTGCGCACGGTGGACGCCCTGGTGGGCAACTTGTCCGACGGCGCCCTGGGACCCTGGCAGGTCAATTTTGTCGAATCGACCAATGCCGGCCCCATTTCCATGGAAGCCATTCCGGCTTTTGATGGTTCCGGCACGGTCACGACCATCCGCGATGGGGGCGTCGATACCCAGGAAGTCCAGGATCTTGATACGAATGCCACGACGGGGTCATTCAGCCTGAGTTATAACGGGGCTACTTCAACTGGCCTGGCGTACAATGCCTCGGCTCAGCAGATCCAGGACGCCTTGAATGCGCTTGCAACCGTGCAGGCCGACGGCGGGGTCTCAGTGTCAGGCGACAATGTCGACGGCTGGCAGGTGACCTTTAATACCATCGGGGCGAAATATGCCATTGTCGCTGCGCCGGTCATGGGCAGCCTGCTGGCTACCGTTCAAACGGATGGCAATGGAACGCACAAAGAAGATCCAGACCATTACGAACAGCGGCAAGGATGACCTGGTCTTTTATTTTGGCACGGAAAATACCGTGCCGGTCATGTATGGTACCAGCGCGGCAGAACTGCAGAACGACTTGAATGCCCTGGTTTCGATCGGTGCGGCCGGGGGTGTGACCGTGACGGGCCCGACCAGCGATACCTGGACCTTCACTTTCGATCAGGACGGCAACCAGCCGGCCATTCTGGCGCAGGTCGTGACCTTCAAAGGCCAGGCGCTGCCGGATGAGACCGCCGGGACATCCAGCTCCCAGGAAGTCCAGAAGATCGAGAATGATATCACCGACAATGACCTGGTCTTTACCTTTGGCTCGGACAGTACCGTTGCCCTGCCCAGTGATGCAAGTGCGGATACCCTGCAGGCAGCCTTGAATGGCCTGGCCGGCATCAGCTCGGCGGGCGGGGTGACGGTTTCCGACCCCAGTATGGATGGGTGGACGATCACATTCAATCATGACGGCCAGCAAGGCCTCATCGGGGTGCGTTACGATGCCGATGTGGACAGCGCCGTTTTTGTGCCAGGCGCGGTCAATACCCAGGAAGAACAAAACCTGACCGTCAGCAGCCCGACGCAGGAGATCCAGACCATCTCCACCAACGCGGCTTCGGGGTCGTTCAGCCTCAGTTATAACGGTGCGACCACGGGCCCGCTGGCATACGATGCCAGTGCGGCGGATGTCCAGTCGGCCTTATGCGCCCTGGCCGGGATCGGCCCGGACGGCGTCCTGGTGACAGGCGACCATATCAACGGCTGGCAGGTGACCTTTGCCACAGCCGGGGCCAAACTGCCCATCTATGCCATCCCGGTCACGGGTGGGACGCTTACGACTACCACTACTGTCTGGCACTTCCACCAGCCCGGAGTGCAAAGCTTCTCCAATAGCGGTAAGGACGATCTCCTCTTCAGCTTCGGTTCGGAACAGACCGATCCGGTCATGTACGGCGCCAGCGCAGCCGATGTGCAGAATGCGCTGAACGGGCTGCTCTCGCTCGAGGCGCTGGGGGGCGTGACGGTCACCAGCCCATCGAGCAAACAACTGGACGTTCACGTTCAATGCCAATGGGAACCAGACGTCTGTCATCACCGCCCAGATCATCACGATGAAGGGCCAGATCGCTCCCACCAGCCAGGACGGCAGCTCCAGCAGCCCCGAAATTCAGACGCTGGCGAATAATGCCAGCTCGGAACGATCTGGTCTTCCAGTTTGGAACGGATGCGACCGCGCCGCTGGCTTTTAATGTCGATGCGGCGACCCTGCAGGCGGCGCTGAATGGCCTGCCTGGAATTGCCGCAGCCGGTGGCGTGGTGGTCGATCCTGCCAGCAGCGGCGGCTGGATGATCGATCTTTAATGATAACGGGAATCAAACCCCGATCACCGCCCGCTATGCTGCCGAGGTCGATTCTGTGGTGACCCTGGCAGGATCGAACAGCGCTGCCAGCCAGGGCGCGTATGAGCTGGAATTTGACGACCAATATACCGCGCCCTTGATGTACAACGCCGGTGCGGCCCAGATCCAGGCAGCCCTGAATGCCCTGCAAAGTGTCAAGGATAGCCAGACCGATTCGAACGGCGCCGGGATCGGTTCGGTGAGCGTGACCGCCGATCCTCTGGGTGGTTTCGATATCACGTTCAGCGGCTACGGCGAACAGGATGAGATCGCCTTTGAACCCCTGGGCACCTTTGACAGCAACCCGACGGTCCAGGATCTATCCGGTGCCAGCTCGCAGGCCCTGCTGCAGCATGCCCATGACGGCGCCTTCCAGTTGACATTCGGATCGGACAGCACCAGCCCGCTGGCCTACGATGCCACGACCGCCCAGGTTGCCGGGGCATTGAATGCCCTGCCATCCATCGTCAGCGCCGGCGGTGTGACCGTATCTGCCCTGCAGGGCGACTCGGGCACCGCCTCCATCAATCTGCCGGGTGACCTGACCGTTTCGGCCGATGCGAGCGGACAGGATGCGGCTTTTTCCCTGGCTGCCGCGGTCACGAAGGATCAAAAACAGACCAGTTCCAGCACTTCTAAAACCAAGGGCAACGGCATGCCGCGTTCCACCTGGCAAAAGACCCTGCTGGTCGATCTGGGCCTGGCTGGAAAGAACTTCCCCAAGAGCGGTTCCACCACGACTTCCAACAGTAACCAGAATGCCAAAAACGCTTTTGCCGTGGCCGGGGATATGTCCATCAACGTCAGCCTGGATACCGTTGAAGCGGCTATCCGGGATGCCGGTCTGGTGATCGCCCGGACCATCGCAGTGACGGCCAACAACAACTCCGGCATCTATGCAGCAGCCGGTTCGGCGGCCATGGCCAACAATGGCTCCTCCAATTCGATGGGGATCGCCGGATCGGTCACGTTTAACTGGCTGCAGGGCAGCACACTTGCGGTCATTGAAAACAGCAAAGTCCAGCAGACCGGCGCTTCCAGCGGTGTGGTCGTGACTGCTACCCGCAGCGGGAACCTGATCTCCCTGGCGGCCGGCGGGGCGGGCGCTCCCAAGGAAAAAGGCATTGCAATAGCCGGTTCGGTTTCCATCAATATCATCAAGAATGTCACCGAAGCCATTGTAAATGGCTTGATGACCGGCAGCAGCATCAGCGGGCCGCTGGCCATTTCGTCCGGCAACAATTCCATGCTGATTTCCATCGCCGGTGCGCTGGCATACGGCGGACGGGCCGGGATCGGTGCGGCCCTGGCGGTCAACCTGATCCTGGATCAGACCCTTGCCTATCTGGCCAACTCCTTATTTACCCATGCCGGCGCCTTGAGCGTGAACGCGACTGCCAGCGGCCTGATCGCCACCGGGGCAGCTGCCATCGGCGCCACCAAGGGCAAGGCGGGGGTGGGCGGGACCGTGGCCGTCAGCCTGATCCTGAGCACCATCGAAGCCTACATCGACAATGTGGATACCACTGCGCACGCCCAGAACGGCAGTGTGCAGGTGGGTGCCACCAACACTTCCAGTATTTACTGCATAGCCGGGGCGGTCGGCGCGGGCAAACAGGCCGGCATCGGCGTGGCCATCGCCTTTAACTATATTGCACCGGTCATCAGCGCCTATATCAGTGATTCCCGCCTGATCGTCGGCGATTCCAGCCACCCCACCACCGACAGCACGCCCCTGACCGTCTCCGCCAGCAACACTGCCACGATCGATGCGGCTTCGGCGGGCGGTGCCGGCGCAGAAAAAGTGGCCGTGGCGGGCGCGCTTTCGGTCAATATCATTCAGAATACCACCCAGGCGTATATCAGCGGGGCGGATACCGATATTACCACCACCGGGGATGCCGTCGTGGAGACTACCGATTCGTCCTCCATTAATGCCCTCGCCGGGAATGTCGCCGGGGCAGGCAAGGTGGCGGTCGGCGCTTCGATCGCCTATAACCTGATCGACCAGACCATCCTGGCCTACATCGACGGCGCGACGGTCGAATCCACCAACGGGGATGTGCGGGTCAGCACCAGCAGCAATCCCAGTATCATTGCCCTGGCGGTGGGTGGGTTCGGCGCAGGCAAGGTGGGCGTGGGCGGATCGGTGGTGATCGGCAATGTGCTCAATACCGTCAAAGCCTATCTGGATGACGGTGCCCATGTGGTCGCCGAAGGCAACGTGGGCGTCAGTGTGGTGGATAACGATTTCATGGTCTTTGTAGCCGGCGTGGCCGGCGGCGCGGGCACGGTGGCGGTGGGTATTTCCAATACCACGGTTGTCACCGATACCTTGATCGAGGCGTATATCGGTTCCGACGTGGTGGTCAAAGGCCGCGGAAAGAAATCCAGCTATCAGGTATATACCGGCAGCACGACAACGCCGGGCGCCTGGCAGCTGGCCGCCATGAAGGGGGTCTGGGTGACGGCGGTTTCCAGCCAGGCGGTGCGCTCCTTCGCGGTGGGCGGAGTCGGCAGTGGCAACACCGGTGTGGCCGGGTCGGCCACCGTTTCTGTCCTGGTGGACACGATCAAGGCGCACATCGACTCGACCGCCAGTGTCAATGCTGATGACGGCACATCGGAGGATGACCAACAAAGCGTTAATGTACTGTCTGCGGCCGGCACCACCATCTGGGGCGTGGCCGGGGCGCTGGCGGGCGCCGGCACGGTGGGTGTGGGGGCCGGACTGGATGTAGGTGTTCTGACCAAGAAGGTCGAAGCCTATATTGCCGGTTATGTGCATGCCCAGAATGATGTCCTGGTGCAGGCTTTATCGAACGAACAGATCATTTCGGTCTCCGCTTCGCTGGGAGCCGGGGGGGATGTGGGCATAGCCGGTTCCGTGGGGGTGTATACGCTGGTGCTCAACACGCTGGCGCATATCGATCCGAAAGCGGTGGTGTATGCGATCGGTTCGGTGCTGGTCAATGCCAATGACGATACCTTTGCGGTGATGGTGGCGGGCAGCATTGCCGGTGCGGGTGATGTGGGGGTGGGTGGATCCTTCGATGTATCGGTCACCGTTAAAAATGTGAAGGCCTATATCGACAGCGGCGCCCAGGTGGACGCCGAAGGCAACGGAGCCCCGATCGTGGCTTTCAGCGGCAGCTTCACGGAAGGCTGGACGGCTGATCCGCAGAACCTGTTTGACCCGACTGCCATCAGCGGCAACGTGATCACCTTTGCAACTCCGCACGGTTTTGTGACCGGCGATATGGTGATCTACAGCAATGGTTCCGCCAATAATGCCAACAGCGTGGGCGGCCTGACCAACGGTGGCACCTACTATGTGATCAAAACCAGCGATACCACGCTCGAGCTGGCCAGCAGCCTGGCAAATGCCGAGGCTGGCATAGCCATACCATTGGATAAATCAACCGCCGTCGGTACTGCCCACGAATTGAGCAAATCCAACGTGGTGCAGGTGCAGCGCCCGAGCTTTGATCCCGCGAACGCGGTGGATAACACCCACCATACGATCAATCTGGGCTTTATTAATGGCTACACCACCGGGCAGGCCCTGGTATACAGCGCCGGCGGGGGTACCCCCATCACCGGGTTGACAGAAGGCCAGACCTACTATGTCATCCCCGTCCCCGGCGATCCCACCGAGGTGCAACTGGCCCTGGATCAAATTGCGGCGCAGAACGATATTGCCATCCCGGTTTCCTATACGGGCCCGGGTGGAACGGCGCAAACGCTCTGGGACGGGACGATCGACAACGTTTCCCCGACCGTGCAGACCCCTGGACCGCAGATAAAGTCGAACCTGAACGGTAACGGCAGTCCAGACCCGGACCAGACCGCCCTGTCCAATAAGTATTCTCCCACCCCGGATACCATCTCGGCCAACGGCGTGGTGGTGGCGGCCCTCAATCAGGACACGTTCCTGACCTTTGCCATCAGCGGTGGCGGAGCCGGCACGGTGGCGGTCAACATCGGCGGGTTGGCCAATGTCATGCACGCCACGGTGGCTGCCTATATCGGGGCTGCGCAGATCAATCAGCACCTCGCCGGCACCCCCGGGGCCTTGCAGGGCGTGTATGTCCTGGCCGGCAACAATTATTATCATATCGGCATCGCGGCCGTGGCGAACGGCGCCGGGACCGTTTCCGTGACCCCGGATGCGGATATCCTGGTACTGGTCAATAATGTCAGCGCGTATATTTCCGATGGGGCCAGCGTGAGCGCGCAGCAGAACGTGATCGTGGACGAGCATGCCAAAGAGCTGGTCGTTTCGGTTTCGGTGGGCATCACCGGTGCCGGCGAGGTCTCGGTGGCAGGCTCGTTCTCCATCATTACCATTGTCAATACCACCCAGGCTTATATCGGGGAGGACGGCGGCACAGGCGCCACGGTCAATGCCGGCGGTACCGTGCTGGTGGATGCGTATGATGCCACCCAGGTGGTGCTGGTGGCCGGTAGCCTGGGGCTCGGCTTCGGCGCAGTGGGTGTGGGTGCCAGCATCGGTGTGCTGGTGGAGATAAAAACTACCCAAGCCTTTATCGGCGCCAATTCCATCGTCAACGGCAAGGGCAACGGCCCGGCTCTGGCCAACATGGTCTATACCAACCGCATGGGCAGCGATGGTTCCTTCAGCACCTATGCCGGGGAAAGCGGCGTCATCGTTCAGGCCTACTCCAATGATAATATCATCACGGTGGCAGGCAGCGGCGCGTTCGGTTTCTATACCGGCGTGGCCGGGGCGGTGCTGGTGGATGTGTTCCTGTCCAACACTTATGCTTACATCGGTAATAACGCCAGGATCAACCAGGACCGCAGCGGAGTCGGCCCGAACCAGGATGTGGTCGTCAATGCGCTTAACCATTCCTGGATCTTCGACTTTGCCGGTTCGATCGGCGCCGGGATTGTCGGGGTGGGCGGCGCCATCGAAGTGAATGTCATCCGCAATACCGCCAAGGCCTATATCGGCAACTTGGCCGAGGTCACTGCCACGCACAGCGTGCTGCTTTCGGCATTGAATAACAAGGACCTGATCGTCGTGGCGGCTTCCCTGGGAGGCGGCGGGGGCGGGTTTGCCCTGACCCTGCTGGTGAACGTGATCGGTTCGCAGTTCACCACCTCTTATAATACGTCTTATTCCCAGTCGGATTATAACGAGGACGGCACCCCCAAGAGCACGACCTACAGCCAGACGGCCAATGATGACCCGCTCGCCGATGCGCAGAACGAGCGCAGCGGTAACGAGCCGAAGACAGAGACAGATACAGCAACGCACTCGAATCTGGATGGCACTCTGGACAGTTCAACCGATACCAAGGGTGGCCTGTCGGACCAGCTGGGCCTCTACAACGGCGATAATACCAACGGCGGCGACAGCAATACGCCGGACAACCAGAGCCTGGTGGGATCGTCCACCTCTGAGTCGGAGACCAGCCTCAACAATGAGGACATCAACACCAACCTGATGAATGCCCTGGCGGCGACCGGCGATGCCAGCCTGTCCGGCACTGTCGTCTATATTGGCACGGGCGCAGTGGTCACGGCGGTGAACGGGGATATCGATCTGTATGCGATGGAACGCATCCATTTCGTGGGCGTGGCAGGCGGCATCGGCGTGGGCGGCATGGCCTTCGGTGCGGCTGTTTCCATCAACGTGGTCGGCAGCAATGTCCAGGCTTATGTGGAACGCCAGGCTGCCTTAAATGCCGGCAATGATATCAGCGTGCAGGCCTACCTGGTTTCCGACATGCAGGCGCATGCCATCGCTGCCGCCTTCTCGGCCAGCGAAAGCATAGGCGGCCAGGTGACCGTTTTTGTGGACCACGCTAACCAGGAGGCCTTCATCGGGGAACTGACCCCGGATATCAGCGACGCCGTCATCATTAATTCGGCCCGCAATATCCTGGTCCAGGCCGGGGCCACCCGCAGCATCGTGGCGGATGCTTCCGGCGCGGACATCGCCGTGGGCGGAGAAGGCATGGGCGCTTCTATCGCGGTGTCCAGCGTGACCGGCACCACCCAGGCATATATCGGCGTGGTATCCATCGGACTCACTCACGGCCTGAGCGTGCAGAGTCTGACGGTCAAATCGGTCAGTGAGGTCACCCATTCGGAGACCTGGACGGTCAACCTGACCGGCGGTGGGATCGCCCTGGGCGGGGCGATCTCGATCAATGTGGTTCAGCCGGTCTCGCGAGCCTTCATTTACAACCTGGCGGATATTCAAACGACCGGTAGTGTCAGCGTGATCGCGATCGCGCGTGACTACGCCTTCTCGACGGCGCCGGGTGTGAACGTGGGGGCGTTGGCAGCCGGTTTGTCCGTGGCGGTGGTCGTTCTGGAACCGACCATCCAGGCCTACATCGGGTATGCCTATATCACGGCTGCCAATATCTATGTAGAAACCATCTATAACTACGAGGACGATGGCGTTACCCCGTTCTACTATGTCGACCCCACCACCCATGATAACCGGCAGGGAGCCTATGCCCTGGCGATCGGGGCAGCCGGCGGCTTAGGCACGGTCCAGGGAACCATTGCCGCAGCCACCAGTGATGTGCAGGTGGACACCTATATCGACGGACATCTGGATGGCTCGACCCATAATGCCTCACTTACCGCCACGAACGGCACCGTCACCCTGCAGTCACGGGTCTACAACCCGGCCCGGGCGGATGCCTGGGGCATCAGTGTTGGCGGGTTTACCGTCAATGTGAACCTGGCGGTAGCCCTGACCGACGGTAGCGACTACGAAACCTATATTCAGTACGCCACGATCCACTCGAACAGTGTGGTGCTGGATAACCTTGTCGGCGAACGTGCTTATGCCCAGGTGTATGCCGGCAGCGCCTCCATCGTTGGTGGCATGCTGAATATCGCCGTGGCGCATCAGGACCCGACCATCCGCTCCTTCATCGATGGGGCGGCCACCAGCATCACCACCAGCGGGAATATGTCGGTGATGGCGCAGTTTGACGCCGACGCGGAAACCAAGGTGGTCGGTGTTTCCATCAGTGTTCCGGCCATCGTTGATCCGCTCTCAGTATCCCTGGCGGCCTCGGTCGGGGTGGCGACCTCCAACCCGACGGTCGAGGCCAGCCTGCGGGCCGGAACCCTTTCGATCGGCGGCAGCCTGCTGGTGGAAGCCCGCCAGAACACCAATGCCGACGGCAGCCAGGTCCTGACCGGCGCCAAAACATACACCAATGCTTCCGGCGGCGGGGCCCTGGCAGGCGATGGCGCGGTATCTTATGCGATCATCACGCCCACTGTGACGGCTTATATCTCGGGCGTCAGCCTGAGCGCGACAGGCAACATCACCATCCATGCCGTTGCGTATAACCAGTCTTCTTCGGATGCCGAGGGGATCACCGTGAGCGGGGCCGGGCTGGGTGCCAGCGTGGCGCGCTCCACCTCGCAGGGCAGCACTTCGGCCTATCTCGGCTCCAGCCTGGCGGGTTCCGGAAATACCCCGGCGGTCGGGAATTTGACGGTGCGGGCCGATACGGTGGATAATGTTTTTGCAAAGACCCTGATGGGGATCGGCGGGATCATCGCCGGCGGCGGTGCCAGTTCCAAGGCGTATGCCATATCGACCACCACCGCCAATATCAACGACAACCTGGTCGTGATCGCCACCGGCACCATCCAGGTGCTGGCCAATGGCACTCCCGAGAGCTCTGCCAGGGCCGATGGCGTGGCGGCAGGCGGCGCGACGGTGGGGGTTTCTGAAACAGTGGCAGAATCCTCACCCACCATCCAGGCCTGGATTGGCAAGTCGGATACCCTGACCGACACCAGTTCCAGCGGGAATGTCACTGTGACTGCCAGCCAGATCGTTCCTGCCTCCGGTGATACGGCCTATGCCTACAGCACCGGGGCCTCTGGGGCCGTACTGCTGGGCGTGGATGCCTCGGTCGCCACGGCCGAGGATAATGGTAGTGTGACTGCCTACATTGACAACAACAGCCACCTGACCATCGTGGGGGATATCAGTGTTGTGGCGAGCAACCTGACCTACCAGGATGCTGAATCCAGCGGCGTGACGGTTGGCGGGGTCCTGGGGTTCGGAGATTCCACGGCGCATGCCGACGCCAGCACCAGCACGGATGCACATATTGGCACTGGTGTGCATGTCTCCTGCGCAAGCCTGCAGGTGAACGCCACCGGCCACGACGGCGATTATGCCAAGACCAAAGCCGGCAGCGGTGGATTGGTGTCCGGGAACGCTTCCGAGGCGTTTACGGACGCCACCCCGACTCTGTCGGCCGGGATCGGGGCGAACTCGACCTTCACGGTCGCGTCCCTGACGGTCAGTGACCTGCATACGACCGACTATGACTCAAATGCCAACTCGATTAATGCCACTCTCGTGGGCGCAAGCGGCGCGAGCGCGGAGAATGACGCCACTTCCACGGTCGGGGTGACGATCGGTGATACGGTAAGCATCACTGCCTCCGGCAGCGTGACCATTTCCGCGGAAAACCGCTTCAATGAACTCGACCTCGGCGATAGTGTGGACGCTGCGTCGGGCGGCGGCATCACGGCCACCGCAGCCTTGAGCACCACCAACCTGACGGGCAATACCACAGTTGCTTTAGGAAAGTCGGTCACTATCAACTCCGGAACGGATTTTTTCAGCAACCCGGGTGGCATTGCGATCACGGCCTGCAGCCGGCTGGCGCACAGTGACCTGGTTGTCCTGGATACGGGCGGCGCGATTGATGGCGCGGGTGTCAATTCCAGCCTGAACGCGACCCTGAACAATACGGTGACCCTGGATAGCAGTGACCATCTGGCGAGTAAGGGAAATACAGGCATCGGGACATTTACCGTCGCAGTGGCACGTTCCGATGCAGATGTAAGCACATGGGGTTTGGCTGCCGTCGGTGTGGCCAAAGCCAGCACCGTGGTGACGACCAACCAGACGATCACGATTGGTAATGGCGCTTTCATTGAGGGGGATGGCGATGTGAACATCACTGCTGGCGATGACCCGCAGGAATTATGGGAGACCACCCTCAGCGGCACTTCGAGCGCACAGGGTTACGTGCGCGGCTTGATCGCGATCCCCTCCGCTTCTGCCACCAGCACCATGACCAGTCATGCGACCGTCACGATCGGCAGCGGCAACGTCCAGAGCGGGGAGAACGTCCGCCTGGGCGGTTTCCCTGGCACCCCGACTGCCAGCGCGGATGGCACCGGCCATGGCTATGAGATCGGCTTCATCCCGGTGACCAGCACGGACAATCACACCTCCGGACCGACCACGTCAATCCTGAGCCTCAATGCAACGGTGGTTGCAGGCATTTACCACAACCTGGACCTCTCCATCTTCGATTGCAAGAACTCGGGCAGTTTCTGCTCGCAACTGACCGAGGGCAGCCCCTCGGGCGCACCGTTCAGCTCCAGCTTTAACACGAGTTTTGTCCCGAGCGCTTACGTCGCTACGGTCTATGATGCGGACGAGGTCTCGCTGCTCGATACGGCCATCTCCTCCACTTCCGTTGGCGCTTACCTGCTGGGTTCCCTGTTTGCCTCCGGTGGCATGGTGACGATCAATGCTGACAGCCTCTCGGGGGGCGGGTCGCTGACCGCCTGGGGCGGGCCGCTGATCAAGGTGATCAACAGCAGCCCCGATTACCTCATCGTGGGGGCGGTGACCATCCCGGATGTTGCGGGCGGCAGTATCCTCTTTACCGGCAAGGCCCAGACCTTCGGGTCGGTCAACCCGGAGAACGCCGGCACGGGTGGGATGATCGATATCGAGAACGTGTATTCCTGCGAGACAGGGTCCTCGACTTGCGTGGGGAACTCCTCCGATGGGCCGGCCCTGTTCCTGACCGGTCCGATCACGAACTTGGATGGGACGGTCCAGATCATCAATACCAGCGGTTCGCTTGGCCAGAGCGGTGCCATCTATGCCGAACAGGTCAATATCACCGTTCCGAAGGGCGTCAGCGTGATCGACAAGCGGCCGGACGAGTACATCATCGGTGCCAGCCCGTACTCGGAATGGCAGAATTACATGCTCTGGCCCGGTGGGGCGCCGATGAGCGGCACCCCGGATCCGACGGGAGCCATCAATACTGTGGCCAGTTATATTGCCAATGCTGTTGACATTGATAAAGGCCTGGGCATCAGCATTACCGATGACACGACGCTGATGCAGGTACTGATCGGCTACGCCGGTGCGAATTATCCGGCTGATTACAGCGATGTTTACCTGGGCTCCTGCCTCCCGTTTACCGGCTATGGCGATTGTACCGATTCGGGAGCTCAAGCCGCCAGTCAGGTCGGCCAGGATTACACGATCTCTTCCTCGACAAAGTGGAACGACAGCTATTTCCCGGTTCTGGAGTTGGAACCGCTCAGCCTGACTGCAGCCAGTTACTCTTCGGCGGATTTGTCCGGAAGCACGGCCAGTTCGATGGTGGTGGGCGGGCAGGTCATCATCAAGGCCGGCACCCTGGACGTGAAGGGCCAGATCATTGCGGGCCAGCCAACCAGCTGGTCGTTGGACCTGCCGGCCTCCCTGGCGATGACCCTGACGGTATACCGGATCGAATATGAGTTGGGCTTTGTCGGCAACCCCATCATGAATGTGCCGGTTTCTACGATCAATGCTCAGGATGCGCAGATCACGGCCCAGTACGATGCCCGGACAGGTCAGATCACTGTTGCCAACGTGGGTGCCTCCTCCGGCGGCGGATACATCCAGATCGATGCCGGCATCATCAGCACCAATACGCTTGGGAACATCCACGTCAATGGCGGACTTGGCCAGGTCGAGATCACCAACGAATCCAGTATCCCGCTGATCCTCCAGAATATCTATGCCGGGAGCAACCTGGACGCGGCCGCCGAGGTCAGCCGGATCGACATCATTGACGAGTTCAAGAATTCGTCCTCCAACCACACCGTCTACAAGTACGTACCGGGCACAGGCATCTCGGTCTACCAGGGTTCCGCCTCGCAAACCTACGCCTGGCTGGAGCAGAACACCACGCCGATCCAGACCATTTCGGGGACCAGCACGACCTACTCACCGCTGGCGGGCCAGCGTTGGGAGTGGCAGCTGCAGGCGTCGCTCTCCCGGACATCTACCGATGACCCCTGGAGCATATCGGACTGGGCCTGGAATTTCCCGACCGGCTCGCCGAATGATCCCTGGCAATTCTATGATTTCGACACCGCCAGCCTTACCGCTATTCCAACTGGTGAGCTGGTGGACGAGCCCGGGCTGCCCGTTTTCGAGCAGGATATCACCGCAGCCTCCTGGGGCAACTTCACCTGGGATGTTCATTATCACGATTGCGATTCGGATAATGTCTGCAACTATGGCTTTGCTTATGATCCGCCGGATGGTGGAGGCACAGAACCGGATCCCGACAACAGAACTTACGGCCTCTGGGAATACCATTTCCCGCGCGATGCCAGCATCACCATGACGATGTCGATCAAGGCCGACAATTCGATCGGGATCAACTTCTCCGGCGCGGCGCATGGTTCCATTTATGTTGATTCGAATGCGCCAGTATACCTGACCGGCAATATTACCAATCCGGACGGAGACACGACCATTATTGCATCCGGCTCCAACCTGGTCACGACACCGGGTAAGAAAATCCTTTCGAATAACCTGACCATCCAGGCCGGGGGTAGTGTCGGCAGCCCCACCCGGCCAATCGAGGCCGCTCTCACAACCGGCGGTGTTTTGAATGTTCAGGCAGGCAGCAGCGGCGTTTCCCTGGCATTGGACGGGGGAACCATGATCGGGCAGATCAGCGCCGGCGATGCGACCAACGGATATGGCGATGTTTCCATCCTGGCTTCCCAGGACCTGACGGTTGGCCTGGACAGCTCCCTCAACCCGCTCTATAGCGTGAACATCATCGGGCGCAATATCACGCTGATGAGCAGCACCGGCGGGATCGGCACGCTTGGTTCCCCCGACCAGCCGATGGTCATCTGCGCCCATACCACCGCCCTTGCCAATGGCGGCACCAGCAATGGCATCGTCAATATCAGCGCCATGAACGATATTGTCATCCAGCAGGATGCCGCTTGCGGTGACCTGCTGGTGGGAAGCATCGCATCGAGCGGTGGCGGGGATATCTATGTAGATGTTCCGGGTGGAAGGATCCTGAATGCCAGTGGCCAGACCTCTGCCAGCATCCTGGACGAAACCCAGGTCGAGCAGGTCTGGACGCGCCTCAATCTGAAAACCGCCGGCACCGAACAGACCAATGCCGTGGCGGACTTCGAAGCGCAGGTTGACAGCGAGTACCAAAATTACTGGGCGCTGGTGACGGCGGGCACCACGAGCGGCAGTGTTTATGATGGGTATGTCGCTTTCTTCAACCAATATCTCGGCTCGTCCTGGAGCAGCCGGCCGGACTTTATCACGTATAAACCATCCTTCTCCTATGCTGCGACGGCCGCCCAGGCCAGTTCTCTGACTAACTGGATGTGGACGGACAGCAACCTGCGCTACGAGATCGATAAGGCTGCCATGCTGCCCTCTTCCGGCGCGATCGGCACCACCACACCGAATATTTCCGGCCACGACATCACCCTGATCACTTCCGGTGGCATCGGGAAGCTGGCCGATCCCACCTACATCTCGCTGTCCGATCTGCAGAGCGGAAATATCTCCCAGGCCCAGGCTGCCGCACTGGCGGTTGCCACGGCACCGGGGGATGTGCTTCCGGTAGATTACAGCTCGGGCAAGAAGGTCTACTTCGATTTCGACATTGACGCAAACGGCCTGTTTGTTGTGCCCGCCGGGGTTACCTTCTCGGGGATTGATATCGTCCAGACGGAACCGCTCTTCCTCGACATCACCGGCAAGGTGAATGCCAACGCAAGCGGGTCGGGCAGTGTGATCTACTTGCAGGAGACCGGCCACCCGGATCTGACCATCAACAGCCTCTCGGCCCAGGGCAACGTAAGACTGACCGCCCCCGGCAACGTGCTGAATGCCGGCACTGCCACCGTCCAGGTCAGTACGCCCGGCAACCTCATCGTGGATGCCGGCAGCGGCACCATCGGGACCAGCACGCTATGGTTCGACACCGACCTGAGCGGGACGGGGAACCTGACGGCCCTGTCCGAAGCCAATATGTACATCGATCAGCATGCCTCCGGTTACACTGCCGGTGACCTGCTCCTGGCGAACGCTTTCTCAACCAACGGAAATGTCTACCTCTCGGCGGATGGTTCGATCCTGGACGCCCTGGACGACAATCTCCCCAAGGCCCTCGGCATCCGCGTGGTCCTCTCGGCTGGCCAGAGCGGGTCGGGCGGGATCGGCCAGTCGACCGATGTCCTGGAAGTGGACCCCACCAGCTGCCTGATCGCCAGCGCGCAGAATGACATCTATCTGATCGATCCGGTTGGTGACATGCCGGTGTGCGATATCCTTTCCTACCACGGCGATGTCCACCTGCAGGCCTCCGGCTCCATCCTGGATGCGATGGATCTCGTGAATCCTTATAATCCAAATTCAGCCGACGATACCACCGGTACCCCCGATCGGCCCAAGGTCAACGTGATCGGGAACAACATTTTCCTGATAGCGCCCGCGGGCGGGATCGGCCAGCCCGGCAATGCTTTGGATATCGACTCTGGATACTCCGGCGCGGGTGCGCTGACCTCCTTGAGTGTTCTCTCCACGTATCTTGTGCAAACGACCGGGGATCTGGTTATCCATACGGTCAATGCCGGGACCGCCAATGTTTACCTGTTCACCCTGGCCGGCAGCCTCTTGAACGGGTATCCAACATCCCCGAATATCAGCGCCCATCAGGCTTTCCTGACTGCCGCCGAGAGCATCGGCACAGCGGGGGTTCCCCTGACCACACAGGTGGCGGATCTCAAGGCCTGGGCGGTGGGAGGCAGCCTAACCCTGACCAATACCGGGCCGCTCACGATCGGGGTGGTAGCTCCGGACGATGTCCATGTAAATGTCTCCGGCCTTTCGGCTAACGGTGCGCTGGAGGCCACCACGACCTACGGCCTGTTCACGGTGGATGGGAATGTAATCTCCGGCGGTGATTTGATCCTGAGGTCGGAAGACACGCCCAATCCTGGGGATGACATGCTCGTGAACAGTGGTGTCACTGTGCAGTCCACGAACGGCTCGGTCTGGCTGCAGGTGGGTGATAATCTCACGATTGATCCGGCCGCCAGTATCTCGGCTTTCACCTTGTTGCGTTTCACAGGTGATTATGACGATGCCGATCCCGGCGTCGGCGTGATCATGAATGTCAATGGCAACCTGCATGCCGGTGCGGCGGGTGCCCTGGTGGAAACCGGAGCGGATAACGACATCATCAACCTCTACACTGTTCCTGCGGGCGTGACGACCACGGTGAATGCCGGAGACGGTGCGGATATCCTCAACATCCTGCGCAGCACGAGCGAACCGGGCAGCGCGACGATCCTTAACGGCCAGGGCGGTGCGGACACGTTCAATGTGGAGGCTGTCTCCGACACGATCGTCGCCAATGGCGATGACGGGAACGATGTCTTCAATGTCGAGATGAGCCCGGCCTCCAGCGGCACGCTTTCCCTGAACGGCGACGCCGGGGATGACCTATATAATCTGTTCTCGAATGGTGCCACCCCGGCCGTGTACTTCTCCATGGACGGCGGTGCTGGAAACGATACCTGGCTCTTCTACCCGAACTGGGGCCAGATCGACAACCTGACCGACAGCGGCGCGGATGGCGCCATCGATACGATGGACTTCTCCCGCATCCCAGACCGCCTGCGCTTTAATATCTTCCCGGGCCAGCTGACCGTCACGGATGGCAATCTGGATGTGAATCAGAACGTCGCCAACAGCGTCATCGAGAATGGCAACACTATCGAGGACCTGATCGGCGGGCAGAACAACAACTCCTTCAACTTCGCGGATGGTGCCGAATTGGACCAGGGTGACCCGGTGCGGAGCGAGGCCGTCATCGACGGCAGCGGCGGCACGGCCAACCTGATCAACTATGGCGGCCTGAGCGGGGTTGCCAACCCGGTGCCGGCCTATACCACCCCCATTACCGTCAATCTCAGCACCAATACGGCCACCGGCCTGATCTATATTTCCAATGTGCAGGATGTGACCGGCGGTAACGCCGACGATTCGATCACCGGTGACGATGGCAGCAATGTGCTCAACGGCGGTCCAGGTAATGATACCCTGGTTGGCCTGGGCGGGGATGACTACTACATGTTCACTCCCGGCTGGGGCTCCGACACCGTGATCGAGGCCGCCGGGGGCGGGACGGATACGATCTGCTTCTATGCCTACACCGGCGATATCATCAGCTATGTTGCCACGCCGGTAACGACCGACCTGGACTTCCGCCTGGATGATGCGGGGGTGTGGGACACCGTCACGGATACGAGTGACCCTGCCAACCATCTGAACTACACTTCGGGCCAGATCGAATATGCCTTCGCTGGCACCGGTCGAGATACGCTCTACACGCTCGACCAGGACAGCCGCTTCAACCTGCATGGCCTGACGATCGACACGGACCCCGGTTTTACCCCGAACAATGCGCCGGTCATGCTCCCCTCCGCCGATACCAATATCTACACGGCCCTGGTCACTCCATATGTATTGAACTTCATGAACTTCGAGCGGTTGCAGGCCGGCAGCGCAGACGATCAATTCATCATCGAGAATGCCGGGCAGCGCTTCAACCTGTACGGCGGGGCCGGCAATGACACCTTTACCTTCCTGCCCGGAGCCAGCCTGGCGGACCTGGGTATCAGCAGCCCACTGCACCCGGGCTTCACGTCCTCGCTTGACGGGCAGGGCGGCATCGACACGCTTGATTACAGTCTCTACAATGCACCGGCCATGGTCAACCTGGGCGCAAGCACCTACTCCTATGCCGGGAGCACCTACCAGGAGCAGTCGGCCATGAACGTTGGCGGTGGACTGCCGGGTCGCCTGGTGAACCTCGAAAATATCAATGGCAGCAGCCAGAACGATGTCCTGATCGGTGATAACGGTGACAACACCATTACCGGCAACGGCGGCAATGATTACATGGCCGGCGGACTGGGCAATGACACGTATGTCTTTACGAACGGCTGGGGCCATGATATGGTCGTCGAACAGCCCGGAGCGGGTAACGATACGCTCGATTTCTCCGGTGTGACGGTGCCGTTGTCGTTTGTTTTTGATGGCACGAGTGACAGCGTGGCGGACGCCCTTTCCGTGGACACCCTTACGACCAATAACAATGTTGAGAACTTCATCGGCGGTTCGGGCAGCGATACCTTTTCCTTCCAGAATGGGGCGGTGATCGCGGGTACGGTGGACGGCCGCGGCGGCATGGACACGCTCGACTTCTCGAACTACGGCAGCGGCCGCAGCCTGCGGTTGACGGCGCTGGGCAGCCTGGACGGTTTCGCCGGAGTGGATAGCTCCGCCGCACCAGCCCTGGGGGGATTTGATAACATCGATAACCTGGTCGGCAGCAGCAGCGCGGGCGACTCCCTGACCGGTATGGATGCCCCGGCGGTCTTTACGATCAATGCGCTGGTCAACAACTACCATTCGACCAACGACCTGACCTTCAGCGGCTTCGCGTACGTGAACGGCGGCGGAGAGGCAGACCAGTTCAACTTCATGGCCACCAACTACCAGATCCTGGCCTACCGCGGCGGTGGCGGGGATGACGTCTTCTCCATGATCGGGAACGTGACGGTGCCCGGCCAGATCGACGGCCAGGGCGGCACGGACACTCTGGACTATTCTGCCTATACCACCAGCGGCGTCAATGTCAACCTGACGGATACCACGGCGACCGCCATCTTCGGCGGGCTGGTGGGCGGCATCAACAGCATCGAGAACGTGATCGGCACGGCTTTCGATGATATCCTGACCGGCGATATCTGGAATAATGTTCTGGATGGCGGCCTGGGTAATGACATCTACCGATTCCTGGACGGTTGGGGGAACGATGTGGTCAATGATATCGGCGGTTTCGACACGCTTGATTTCAGCAGCGTCTCGTATGCCCTGAACTTCCTGATCGGCGCGGCCGGCCTGACCGTCAGCGGGGACGGGAATGTCCTGACGGTAGCGGGCAACGTGATCGAGTTGTTGGTGGGTGGGAAGGGCGATGACAGCTTCGTCTTCGAGAACGGCGTCACGCTGGCCGGCGGCGCAGCCGGCACGCACATTGATGGAGGCGGCGGTGTCAACCTGCTGGATTACCAGGCGTACGATTCTTCGCACCCGGTCAGCGTCGACCTGACGACCGGTGCAGCGACGGGGTTGAACAACGGCCTGCCCGGCGGCATTGCCAATATCCGGAATGTGTACGGCGGCAGCGGCAACGATACCCTGATCGGCGATGCACTCGACAACACCTTCCGGGGCGGACCCGGCGATGATGCCATTGATGGTATGGGCGGCGTGAACACCCTTGACGAGAGCAATGCCACGGTCGACCTGAACGTCAACCTGACCACCGGCGTGGCGAAGGGCCTCGGCACCGACACGCTGGTGAACATCCAGAACGTGCTGACCGGCAGCGGCAACGACACCCTGGAGGGTAACAGCCAGGATAACATCCTGAACGGCGGCAGCGGCAGTGACACCTACATCTTCCTGGACAACTGGGGCCAGGATACGATCGTGGATCAGCCCGGGAGCGGCGTCACGAACACGGTGGATTTCTCGGGCGTGACCGTCCCGCTGATCTTCCAGTTTGGCGATAGCCTCAGTATCACGGACGGCACGGATACTGTCGACGGCACGGCCATCAACCGGCTGATCGGCGGCAGCAATGCTGACACATTCAACATCTCCGGCAACCGCACGGCCGACCTGTTCGGGCGCGGCGGGAATGACCGCTTTGTTTTTGCCGACGGTGCCCATCTGACCGGCACGCTCAACGGTGAAAGTGGGCTGGACACGCTCGATCTGAGCGCCTTCACCAGCCCGGTCAGCCTCACCCTGAGTGGCCCAGGCAGTGGCACGAGTAACGCCATTAGCGGTTCCTTTACCGGTCTGGAGGCTGTCCTGGGCGGTTTGGGAAGCAACCTGCTGACCGGTCCGGATGGCGGTGCGACCTTTAACATCACCGGTCGGAATGCCGGCAATGTCAACGGATTTAGCTTCAGCGCCTTCCAGAACCTGCAGGGTGGGGCGGACAACGATGTCTTTGCCTTTGCTACCGGTGGTTCGCTGGACGGCAATATCGATGGCGGCCCGGGCAGCAACAGTCTCGATTATTCGGCGGATGCCAGCCCGGCGACCGTGAATTTGCAGACTGGCCAGGCGACCGGCCTGGGCGGTACTTTCACCAATATCCAGAACTTCACCGGCAACAGCGCTGCGACGCTGGTCGGTCCGAACGGCGGCGCGACCTTTAATATCACCGGGTCGAACGCCGGAAATATCGGCGGATTGACCTTCAGCGCCTTCCCGAACCTGAAGGGTGGGGCGGGCAACGATGTCTTTGCCTTCCATACCGGTGGTTCGCTGGACGGCAATATCGATGGCGGCCCGGGCAGCAACAGTCTCGATTATTCGGCGGATGCCAGCCCGGCCACCGTGGATTTGGAGACCGGCCAGGCGACTGGCCTGGGCGGCAGCTTCACCAATATCCAGAACTTCACCGGCAATACCGCTGCAACGCTGATCGGTCCGGACAGCGGCGCGACCTTTAATATCACCGGGTTGAACGCCGGGAATGTCAACGGATTTAACTTCAGCGCCTTCCCGAACCTGCAGGGCGGTGCCGGCGCCGACCGCTTTGTCTTCTGGAGCGCGGGCTCGCTGAGCGGGAACGTGGACGGCGGCGCCGGGACCAATACGCTTGATTACAGCCAGCGTAGCAGCCTGGTCGCCGTGACGATCTCGGGCGCCTCCACGCTCGAGGGGCTGAGCGGCACCGGCACTGCTTTGAACGGCTTCTCCCACATCAACATCCTGATCGGCAGCAGCGCGAGCGGCAACAGTTTGAAGGGCGCGGATGCCGCCTCCACCTGGTCGTTCGGCGTGTCCGACACGTACACGAGCGGTGCAGGCATGGCCAGCTTCTCCGCCTTCGAGAACCTGGTCGGCGGAACGGGCGATGACCGCTTCGTCTTTCAGGCAGGCGGCACATTCGCCGGCTCGCTGGACGGCGGTGGCGGGACCAACACGCTGGATGACAGCGCCTGCACCAGTGCCTGCGACGTGGCGCTGACGGCCAAGGGCACGCAGAGCGGTTTCCAGGGCACGCAGGCCAGCCTGGGCGGTTCCTTCAATAGCATCGACCAGCTGATCGGCTCGTCCACGAGCGCGGACAGCCTGGAGGGCATGAACGCCGCGGCGAGCTGGAACCTGGGGACGACGGACCAGTATGCGGTCGACGCCAACACGCTGGCTTTCTCCAACTTTACGAACCTGAACGGCGGGAACGGGGCGGACACCTTCAACATCCTGACCAGCCAGACCGCCAACCTGAGTGGCGGAGCGGGCGATGATGTCTTTGTCTTCAGCAACAGCGTGGTCCTGAGCGGCACACTGGACGGCGGCACGGGCAACGACACGCTGGACTTCTCGGCCTTTGCGACCCGCCGGTCGGTCTATCTGACCGGTGTGGGTTCCCTGGATGGCTTGCGCGGCTACGAGACTACCGCCCTTCCGCAGGCGTACGGCTTCGATAATATCGATGCTATCATCGCTACTTCCGCGACCGGTCTGAGCGGCGACGAGCTGTATGGTCCGGACGCCAACGTGCGCTGGGATATCAATGGCCTGAACAGCACCCTCACCCTGGGAACCAATACGCTCAACTTCCAGGCCTTTGACCTGCTGTATGGCGGCATTGACACGGATACCTTCGTCATCCACGGCAACGAGACGGCCCGCCTGTACGGCCGCGTCGGCGACGATGTGTTCCAGATGCTGGACGGGGCGGTGCTGAACGGCTCCATTGACGGCGGCGGTGGAACCAATACTCTCGACTACAGCGCCTATACCACGCCGGTCTGCATCAACCTGAGCGGCGTGGCGGTCTTGGGGAACGGCCTGTCATGCAACCAGTATTCGGCCAGCCATGTGACCATCAGCATCCAGAACATCCAGAACATCTATGGCGGTTCCGCCAGTGACCTGCTGGTAGGCAATTCCGGGAACAACATTCTCGAAGGAAACGGCGGAAATGATGTGCTGGAAGGCGGCTACGGTAACGATACGTATGTATTTGCCGGAAGCGATTTTGGCCAGGACACGATCCTGGGCGAAACGGCCGCCACCGGCATGGACACGCTCGACTTCACCAATGACACCCGCGGCAGTGTGACCTTCGACCTGGCCCACTTCAATGCCTCCGATGGTCTCAACAGCGTGGATTACAGCGCCTGCGGCAACGTCATCGAGCACTTCATCGGGACGAGCGGCTACAGCGACACCTTCCTGTTCGGTGACGGCTTCAGCCTGCCCACGGGCGGCACCCTGGACGGGTCCGGCGGTGCCCACAACCTGGTGGATTACCACCTCTACACCACCGGCGTTACCGTCGACCTCCTGACCGGCACGGCCACTGGCGTCCGGGCGGCATCAGTAACATCGAAGACGCCACCGGCGGGTCGGGAAATGATATCCTGATCGGCAACGCCCAGGACAACAGCCTGATCGGCAATGCCGGTAATGACCAGTTGACCGGTAACGGCGGGAACGATGCACTGGACGGCGGACAGGGCAACGATACCTACTTCTTCAGCGGCAGCGCCTGGGGCAACGATACGCTGACCGATGCAGGAGGCACCGATACACTGGACTTCTCGGCGGCCACGGACAACCTGACCTTCTCCATCAATTCCGGCAGCCTGAGCGTGACCAGCCTGGACGGGAACAGCCTGTCCGCAGCCGGCAACTCCATCGAGAGATTGCTGGGCGGCAGCGGCAACGACAGCTTTGTCTTTGCCAACGGCGTCAGCCTGGCGGATGGTGGAACGAGCACCTTCATCGACGGCGGGTTGGGCACCAACACGCTGGATTATTCGGCCTATACCAGCCCGGTCTACGTCAACCTGTCCACCGGCGAAGCGACCGGCGTCAACCAGCTGGCTGGCCTAGCGCAGCCCGGCGGCATAGCCCGCATCCAGAACGTGGTCGGCGGCCTGGTTGCCACCGAGATCTGGGGCGACAACAACGATAACACCCTGATCAGCCCGAAGGGCTCCCTGCATACCAACCTGCACGGCCTGGGCGGGAACGACACCTATATTTTCTATGATAACTGGGGCGATGACCACGTTTTCGACACGGCCGGCAACGACACGCTTGATTTCATTAATATTACATCTGACCAGAACCTGACCTTCAGCTTTGCCAGCGGTTCCGCCACGGTCAGCGACGGCCACGGTGACACGGTCGTTACCGATGGCAATATTGAGAACTTCATCGGCGGCGCCGGCAATGACCGCTTCGTCTTCCAGACCGGCGGGTCGATCCACGGCAACCTTGACGGCGCGGGCGGGTATAACACGCTCGATGACAGCGCCTGCACCAGCACCTGCGACGTGACGCTGACGGCAGGGCACGCTGAGCGGCTTCCAGGGCACACAGGCCAGCCTGAGCGGTTTCTTCGATAACATCGACCAGCTGACCGGCTCATCCACGACCGCGGACGGCCTGACGGTATGAACGCCACGGCGAGCTGGGACTGGAACGAGCGGACCAGTATGCGGTCGACACCAATACGCTCACTTTCTCAAGCTTTGAGCAGCTGAACGGCGGGTCCGGGGCGGACACCTTCAACATCCTGACCAGCCAGACCGCCAACCTGGGCGGCGGAGCGGGCAACGATGCCTTCGTGTTCAGCAGCGGCGCGGTCCTGACCGGCAGCCTGGACGGCGGCAGCGGGACGGACACGCTCGACTTCTCCGGCTACGGGAGCGCCCGCAGCACAACGCTCCTTTCCGCGGGTGTCATCGACGGCTTTGGCGGCCAGGACAGCGCCATCGCCGGCAGCTTCAGCAACATCGACCGGCTGGTCGGTTCGACCTTATCCGGCGACAGTCTGAAGGGCGCCAATCTCGCTGCCACCTTCCAGTTCGGCGCGACCGATACCTACCTCTCCGGTGGAAGCAGCCTCGGGTTCAGCGGCTATGAGAACCTGGTCGGCGGAACGGCGGCAGACCGCTTTGCCTTTGTCGGCAGCGGCAGCTTACCGGCAGCCTCGACGGCGGCACGGGCACGAGCAATCTGGATTACAGCGCTTACACGGCCGGGACAGCGACCGTCAACCTGCAGACCGCCTCGGCCAGCGGGCTGAATGGCACTTTCACGAATATCCAGGAGTTCATCGGCAACAGCGGCGCCACCCTGATCGGGCCTGACAGCGGGGTGGTCTTCAATATGACCGGCGCGGGTGCGGGCAATGTTGCTGGCGGCTTTAGCTTCACCGCGGTCGCCAACCTGCAGGGTGGGGCGGGCAGCGATACCTTGAACTACAGCAGCTATCCGGGCGCTGTGACGGTCAACCTGCAGGCCGCTTCGGCCACCGGCCTGGCCAGCTTCAGCGGTTTCGAGAGCATCATCGGCAGCCCGTCCAATGCCGATACGATCATCGGGCGCGACACCGGCAGTATTTTCAATCTGACGGCGCGTACAGCGGCAGCGTGGATGGGTTGGCTTTCAGCGCCTTCGAACGCCTGACCGGCGGCGCGGGCAATGATACCTTCAACATTTCCGGCAGCGGCAGCCTGAGCGGCCAGCTGGACGGCGGGGCCGGCAGCAACAGCCTGTCCTTCGCCTCTTACGGCTGGCGGTGACCGTCAATCTGCAGAGCATGACCGCCACCGGCCTGCCGGGTGGCTTTAGCGGGATCGAAACGCTGACGGGCAGCGCATCCACAGCGGATATGCTGATCGGGCGCGACGGCGGTTCCACTTTCCACATTACCGGCGCGTACTTCGGCCATGCTGATGGCCTGGTGGCCTTCTCCGGCTTTGAAAACCTGACCGGCGGGGCCGGCAATGATACCTTCGCCTTCTTCCCGGGCGGATCCTTCAGCGGCAACCTGGACTGGCGGCGTGGGCACGAACTGGCTGGATTACAGCGGCTATAACGTGGGTGTCACCGTCGACCTGCTGACCCACTCGGCGACCGCCATCAGCGGTACTACCGTCAATATCAACAACATCCTCGGTTCCCGCTATAACGATAGCCTGACCGGGGATGACAATGCCAACATCATTAACGCCTTCGGCGGCAGCGATGTCATCACCGGAAACGGCGGCGACGACACGTTCATCTTCCCGCTCGGCGCCAGCTTTAGCGGCACGCTCGACGGCGGCGCTGGCAACGATACGGCCGACTTCTCGGCCTACACGACGCCGCTGGCCGTGCTGCTCACAGGAACCGCCGCGGACGGCTTCAACGGCACGATCAACGGCCAGCCCTTTACCAGCCTGAACCTGATCCTGGCCGGTAGCGCCTCCACCGACAGCCTGCAAGGCCTGAATGCGGCGGCCACCTGGAACCGGGGTTCCATCGACCAGTACAGCTCGCTTGGGCGCACGCTGCGTTTCTCCGTGTTTCGAAGCCCTGCAGGGCGGCAGCGGCAACGACGCCTTTGTCTTCGTGAACGGGACCGTCTTCCTGGGCTCGATACATCGACGGCGGGGCGGGCAGCGACACGTTGACCTTGGCCGCCTATACCACCGCCCGCAGCGTGCTCTTGGACCGGCCTGGGCAGCACGGATGGCTTTGATGGCAGCGAAGCCAGCCTGACGGGGCGGCTTTGCCAACATCGATGCCTATATTGTCTCTCGGCCCTCACGGACACGTTGACCGGGTTGGAGCTAACCACTACCTGGAACATCAATGGCGCCAACACGTACTCGAACGGCGCCAATACGCTCAGCTTCTCGGGGGTCGAGATCCTGGTCGGCGGCAATGTCCTCGCTTACCTCGATCATTACTGGAGCGCAGGCTTTCAGCCTGCACGGCGGCGTGGGCAATGACAGCTTCCTATTCAGAATCGGCGCCAGCCTGACCGGAAGCTCGACGGTGGCGAGCAGCGGAACGGACACGCTCGATTTCAGCGCCGACGCGCTACCGCCCGCAGGGCCACTTCTTCAACCGTAGCCGCACATGCCACCGGCTTCAGCGGTACGCAGCCAGCCATCAGCGGCGGATTGACCGGCATCGACGTGCCGGTCGGTTCGGCAGCGACCAATGACAACCTGACCGGCACCAACGCGGCCTCCACCTGGACCATCGGGGCAGCCGATACCTACCGCACGGGCACGGCCACGTTGGATTTCTCCGGTTATGAGAACCTGCTCGGTGGCAGCGGCAATGATACGTTCGCCTTAGGATGGGAGTGGAATCGGTTAAAGGGGACGGTGAATAAGGGCCTTCTGGACCAACTGGCTTGATTACAGCCTGTACGGCTCGGGTGTGCATGTCAACCTGTTCAGCTCGCCCGTGACGGTCGGCCTGCTTACCTACCCGGCGCTGAGTGCCACCGGCATATTCGGTGGCCTGGCGAACGGCCTGCTGAACTTTGCCAACATCACCGGCAGCGCTTTGAATGATGTCCTGATCGGTGACAACAACCCGAATGTGATCAACGGCGGCGCAGGCAATAATACGCTGGAAGGTGCTGTTCCTCGGCAAAAACCACTGGACAGCCCCTGTTCGGCGACGACTTCGAGACGGACACGGTTGTCGAAGCCGCTGGCGGCGGGGCGCTGGATACATTCGACTTCTCCGCCGTGACCCATGATCTGCTCTTCGCGGATCACCCCGGCCGGCCAGACGGTGGGCTACAGGCGCGAACCTGGTCAGCGCCAGCGGCCTGAATATCGAAGCCCTGATCGGCGGCACGCGGGCAATGACACCTTGACCTGTTCGGCACGGCGAACTTCCCCGGCACGCTGGATGGCGGAGGGGGCAGCAACACGCTCGATTACAGTGCCTACGGCTCAGGCGTGACCGTGAACCTGTTCCACGCATACTGGCACAGGCACGCAGGGCGTATACAACTTTGCCAACGTCACCGGCAGCGCCTACGACGATTCGCTGACGGGCGACGACAACGCTAATATCCTGATCGGTGGGCCTGGCAATGACAGCCTGGCCGGTCTGGGCGGCAATGATATTTACCGCTTCACGAATGGATTTGGGAACGATACCGTTCTGGAAACAGCCACAGGCGGCGATGACACGCTGGACTTCAGTGCGGTGACCGGGTCGTTGTTTGTCTCGATCGTGGGGAACACTCTGACAGTCTCCTCGGGCGTGCAGCTTCCGTCGCCCCTACCGGCATCTTTGTCACTGAACATATCCTGGGCGCCAGTCTGCTGGATACACTCGATTTCTCCCACGACACGGTCGTTCACAACGTGGTGCTGACGGCCCTCGGCACGCAGCACGGTTTCCAGGGCATTGCAGACGGGACGCTCGACTTTGACAATATTGACGCCATCCTGGCCGCAAGCGCCCTGCATCAACAACAGCCTGAAGGGCATGGATGCGGACGCTGCCTGGTCGCTGACCAGCGCCACGGGCGGGCTCTATACCAGCACCAATGTGCTGACCTTCAACGGCTTCGAGAGCCTGCAAGGCAATGCCCAGGCCGATACGTTCTCCATCCTGCCGGGTCAGATCTTCACAGGCAGCCTGGATGGCGGGCTGGGCAGCGACACCCTCACCTACGCGGCCTACAGCACCCCGGTCAGCGCGAACGTGACGGGAGTCGGGCTGCTGGACGGCTTCAGCGGCAGCGCCACCGGACTGCAGGGCACATTCACCGACATTGACTCCCTGATCGGCGACGGAGCCGCGGCCACGCTCAACGGCGCCAGCGTGGCCGTCACCTACCAGTTCGGCGTGACCAACCAGTACCTCTACGGCGGTCACAGCCTGGACTTCGCGGCCTTCGGCCAGGTGAACGGCGGGACCGGCAATGACACCTTCGCATTCCTATCCGGGGCTGCCTTCACCGGCGCGCTGGACGGCGGCGCGGGCACCAACACGCTGACCTATGCAGCCTATCCGACCGTTGCCAGTGTGATCTTCACTTCTGCCGATACCTATGGTTATGCCGGTAGCTCGACGAACGCCGGCGGGACCTTCTCGTTCTCCAACCTGGATGTCTTCGGCGGAAACCAGGCGGTGGTGGCTGACAGCCTGCAGGGCCTGAACGCGGACGCCGTTTTCCAGTTCAACATCAGCGGCGATACCTATACGGCCGGCGCAGCCCAGGCGAGCTTCTCCGGCTTCGGAAAACTGGTCGGTGGGACCGGCAGTGATCTCTTCCAGTTCGTAGGACCGGCCGCCATCTTCACCGGCGACATTGACGGCGGCGCGGGGATAGACTGGCTGGATTACCACCTGTACGGTGTAGCGGTCATCATCAACATGGGCGGCACGGTCAGCGTCCCCGGCCTGCACGGCACCTTCACCAACCTGGAAGGTGTGATCGGCAGCCCGTTCAACGATACCCTGATCGGACGGGATGGCGGCAGCGCCTTCCAGGTTACCGGCCCGAACCAGGGCGATCTGGATGGCAACTTCCTCTTCGTGTCGATCGAAAAGCTGCAGGGCGGCGCCCATACCGACACGGTTGATTACAGCGCACTGCCCGGTCCGGTGTCGGTTATTCTGACCGGTACGGGCACGGCCGATGGCTTCAGCGGCACATCCACGGACTTGACGGTCGGTTTTGATAACATCAATGCACTGATCGGCACAGCCTCCACTGCGGATCGCCTGCAGGGTCTGAATGCCCCGGCCAGCTGGCGGCTGACCAGTTCGAACGGCGGCACCTACACCAGCACCAATTCGCTGACCTTCACCGCCTTCGATGCCTTGATCGGCGGGGATCAGGCGGACAGCTTCGCCGTCACGGAAGGCGTCAGCTTCTCCGGCAGCCTGGACGGCGCGGCGGGCACAGATGTCCTGAGCTATGCCGGGTATGTCAACCCGGTGAGTGTCACACTGACAGGGGTCGGGCCGCTGGACGAATTCGACGGGAATGCCACCGGACTGGCGCAGGGCTTCCAGGACATCGACAGCCTGGTCGGCGGCGGATCGCTGGATCGACACCCTGACGGGCGCAAATCTCCCGTCCACCTTCAACCTGGGTGGCACCAGCTCTTATTCGTATAGCAGTAACATAATCACATTCTCGGCCTTCGAGCACCTGGTGGGTGGTGCGCAGGCGGACCGCTTCGTCTTTGCGGATGGGGCGGTCTTCAACGGCACCCTGGACGGCGGCGCGGGCAGCGACACGCTGGATTACAGCGCCTATACCACGCCCGTGTGCGTCAATTTGAGTGGGGCGGTGGTCACGGCCAACGGCCTGACCTGCCAGCCGCATGCCGCCATGAATGTCAGCGGCGGGATCGCCGACCAGCTCTTCGATATCGAGAATCTGGTGGGCGGCGCCGGCAACGACCTGCTGGTGGGCGACGATGCAAACAACATCCTGACCGGCAACGGCGGCAATGATGTGCTGATCGGCAACGGCGGGGGTGAACACCTACCGCTCCGCGGATGGCTGGGGCACGGACACGGTCATCGACAGCGCCGGGCAGGGCACGCTCGATTTCTCGGACGTGACGGCCGCCACCGACCTGACGGTTGACCTCAAGGACCACCGCGTGACCGGCGGCGGGAACCAGGTGAACTTCTCGGACGGCCTGGGCGGGAACGGCATTGCGACGATCATCGGCGGTGCGGGCAACGATCTCTTCCAGATCGACGGCGCGCAGCACTATGCCCTGTACGGCGGCCCGGGGGATAACTCGTTCGACTTCTACAACAACGGCAGCCTGACGGGCCTGATCAACAGCGGCGCCGGCCACGACCTGCTGGACTATGACACCGATGTGGCCACGCTGGTGGCGGTGCGGTACTTCACGCTGACCGGCCTGGGCGGGCAATGGGCGGCTGGAGTATGGCCGCGGGGACGGGCACGATCTGGCGCAAGTTTTCCCAACATCGACGAGATCATCAGCAATAATAACATCGATACGCTGCAGGGCGCGAACCTGGACGCCACCTTTGCCATCCACGGCAATACCCCCGCCACCCAGAGCATCGACTACACGGCGGGCGGCCACAGCCTGCATACCACCCTGATCGAGAACCTGGTGGGCGGCAACCAGCAGGACCTGTTCATCTTCGACGACCAGGCCACGCTGCCGGGCATCGCCAACAGCATCGATGGCAAGGCCGGGATCGACACGCTCGATTACAGCGCCTACACCACGGATGTGACGGTCGACCTGCAGAGCGGCATCGCCACAGGCGTCAAGAACGGTGTTTCGGAGATCGAGAATGTCATCGGCAGCCTGACGGGCATCAACAACCTGTACGGCGATAACGGCAACAACACCTTTCCATCACCGGTTAGGGCAACTATTTCATCTATCGGCCGGGGCGGCAACGATACCTATATCTTTGCTGCGGACAACCCGCTCGGCTCTGTGACCATCTACGAGGATGCGGCCCACGGCGGCAGCGGCGTGGATACGATCTCCTTCGCCCCGACGGTTATATCCCGCCGATGCCGTGACGGTGGATCTCGCGGAATCCGGGAAGGTCCAGACGGTCAACAGCCACCTGCAGCTGGCGATCTGGGGCCAGATCGAGAACCTGATCGGCTCGAGCGGGAATGATTACGCTGGTCGGGAACAGCGCCGATAATAGCATCACCGGCGGTCCGGGGACGATGTCATTAACGGCGGAGCCGGCAACGATACCTATGCTTCGCGGATGGCTGGGGTGCGGAAACCCTCACCGACCCGTCCGGCAACAATACCCTGGACTTCTCGGCCGTGACGTCCGATGTCGACCTGGCCTTCACGATCGCCAACCCGGCCCTGACCGTGACGGACGGCACCGATACGGTGGCTGCCCAGACTTCCCAGATCGAGAACCTGGTCGGCGGGCAGGGCAACGACACCTTCACCTTCGCCAACGGTGTCCAGCTGGGTGGGACGCTGGACGGCGGTGCGGGCAGCAATACCCTGGATCTCTCCGCCTACAAGACCAACCGCACGGTTGTGCTGACCCGCCTGGGTACGCTGGACGGCTATGCCGGCACTGATACGGCCATCCCGTCCGGCTTTGACAACATCGATGTCCTGGTGGGCGGCATTCCCTGTCCAACTCGCTCATGGGTCTCGGGCTGGACAGCCATTGGACCCTCAACGATCTCGGCAGCACCTACACGGTGGATGGCAGCGGCAGGACCCTGGCCTTCCGCTCCTTTGAGAACCTGTTCGGCCTGCAGGCCACGGATGTCTTCACTGTGGCCGCAGGCTTCCAGCACTTCGCCATCTGGGCCGGCGCGGGCAACGATACGCTGGCCCTCCTGGACAACGCCGTGCTGGCGGGTGCGTTCGATGGGCAGGGTGGTTACGATACGATCGACGCCTCGGCTTACACCACGCCGCGCGCCTTCTATCTGTTGGCAGTGCTGGGCAGCACGGACGGCTTCAACGGCACTGAAAGCAGCATTCTCGGCGGCTTCTTCAACATCCAGCAGCTGATCGGCAGCTTGAGCGCCAACTCGCTGGCCTCGGCCGACTCTCTGCACGGCCGGGATGTCGACGCCACCTACAACCTGGGCACACCGGTTGAGCACTATACGGATGCCAGCGGCCGCAGCCTGGACTTCCAGTATGTGGAAGACATCTACGGCGGTTCGGCGGTCGACACGATGTACCTGACCGGTCCTCACACCGGGCGGCTGTACGGGCAGGGCGGGGATGATATCTTCAATGTCTCCGGGAACGGGACTCTCACCGGCTTCATCGACGGTGGCGCGGGCTATGACACGCTCGATTACACGGCCTACGCTTCCGCCCGTGCCTTCGTTCTGACGGCCCTCGGCCCCATCGACGGCTTCAGCGGCGCCGAGTCCAGCCTTTCGCTCGGCTTCATTAACGTAAATTACCTGCTCGGGCGCAGCGGCTCCGGCCTCGACTCGCTGCAGGGCCTTGGCACGGATAGTGTCTGGACCCTCAACAGCGCCGCGGTCAAGAGCCAGTACACCACGCAGGGCTACAGCCTGGACTTCTCCTACATTGATTCCCTGATCGGCCTGGGTGGCCAGGACCGCTTCGTATTCGAGGATGGCGTGTCCCTGGCAGGCAGCATCGACGGCGGGGCCGGTTGCGACACGCTGGATTATTCCAACTACACCACGGCGCGCGACCTCAACCTGAGCGGTCTGAGCGGGACCGACGGGTTCGCCGGTTCGGAAGCTTCCCTGGGCGAAGGATTCACGCACATCAACCAGGTGATCGGCGGATCGGCCCTGGATACGCTCCGCACCCTGGACAGTGCCAGCACTTTCACGATCGACCAGGCCAACGGCGGCAGCTATGCCACCGGCGGGAACACGCTTGACTTCCTGTCCTTCGACAACCTCGTGGCCGGCGCGGGGGCGGACGTGTTCAATTTTGTCGGCAGCGGGACGATCGCGGGCAGCATTAACGCCGGTGCGGGCACCGACCTGATCAGTTACGCCCTCTACCATACCGGAGTGATGGTCGATCTGCTGAACGGCGCGACCACTGGCGTGGACGGCGGAGCGAACGGTGCCATCAGCGGCTTCGAGAACATCACCGGTTCCGCCTTTGCGGACAGCCTGTCCGGCGATGACGGTCCGAATGTCATTACCGGTTTGGGCGGGAACGATGTCATGAACGGCCGGGGCGGCGACGATACTTATGTCTTCGGCGAAAACTGGGGTGCGGATAGCGTTACCGACACGGCTGGCAGCAACACCTTCGACTTCTCCAGCAATACCACCGGAGTGGCCTTCCAGCTGAGCGCGGCCCTCCTGACCGTCAGCGGCTCGGGCAGCGTCACCGCCGGCGCGGGCATGATCGAGAACCTGATCGGCGGCAGCGGCGTGGATACGCTGGATTACCATCTCTACGGCTCGGGGCGCAGCGTCACCCTGACGGGCGCCGGCACGCTGGACGGCTTCGCCGGCACGGAAGCCGCGGCAGGCAGCTTCGATAATATCAATGTGCTGGTTGGCAGCGGCTCTGAGGACAGTCTGATCGGCCTGGCTTCCGGCGGTGTCTTCAATGTGAGCGGCCTCCAAGCTGGCAGCTATGTCTCGGCGGGACGCACACTGGCCTTCTCGGCCGTGGACCTGCTCTCCGGCCTGGCTGGCTCTGACACGCTGGCCTTCTCCGTGCCGGCTAATGTCACGTTGACGGGCGCAAATGCAGACGGTTTCTCCGGCACCGATCCGAACCTTGCCTTTACCGGCATGGACCTGCTGCAGGGCAACACTGCCAGCGACAGCCTGACCGGTATGAATTCCACCGCCACCTTCGGGGTCGGCGGCAGCGAGTACTACCAGGTGGGCGGCTTTAGCCTGGCCCTGAGCGGCTTTGAAACATTGATCGGCGGCAGCCTCAGCGATACCTTCAAGGTCACAGGCCCGCATACGGGCACGCTGGACGGCGGCGCCGGCGGGCTGGACAGCCTGGATTACAGCGGATATGCCCTGCCGATCTACGTTGTCCTGACGGGCGCGGGCGTGCACGGTTTCAACGGGACCGAAGCCCTCAGCCTGAGCGGCGGATTCCGGGACATCGACCGGATCGTGGCCAACCCGGTGCAGCTCGGAAATAACTCGCTGACGGGCACGAATGTGGCCTCCAGCTGGAGCATCACACCATCTGTGAACCAGGTTTCCGCCGCCTCCCGGACGCTGGCCTTCTCTGAATTCGGGATCATCCGCGGCGGCAGCGGTGCGGACACCTTTGCGGTCAGCGGTGCCACCGATTACAGTCTGAATGGCGGCGATGGCAACGACACCTTCCTGCTGTACGCGGGCGCAACCCTGGCAGGCAGCCTGGATGGCGGGACAGGCAACAACACCTTGAGCTATTACGACCCTGCCAGCGGCCTCAGTTACACCACGCCGGTGACCGTCAACCTGAACAACAGCGCCGTGGTGTACAACGGCGTCAGCTACCCGGCCGACTCGGCCACGGGCATCGCCAGCGGTCTGCTGAATATCCAGAACGTGACCGGCGGAGCAGGCAACGATATCCTGATCGGTTCTGCCGTAGCGAACATCCTCAACGGCGGGCCGGGCAACGATGTTCTGCTTGAACTCGGCGGCGATGACACCTACGTATTCGGGAACGCGTGGGGCAAGGACACGATCAGCGACACGGCCGGCAACGATACGATCAGCTTTGCGTCCTCAAGCGCCAACCTGGTCTTCCAGATCGGCACGACCTCGCTGACGGTCAGCGACGGCACAGCCTCCGACTTGTTGACTGCCAGCCCCTCCGAGATCGAGAACCTGATCGGCGGTGCGGGCAACGATACCTTCCGCTTAGCCAACGGCGCAGCCCTGGCGGGCAGCCTGGATGGGCAGGCGGGAGTGGATACCCTCGACTTCTCGGCCGCGACCACTGCGAGAAACTTTGTCCTGACCGGTCTGGGGTCGGTGGACGGCTTTACCGGGATGGCCACGGGCATCGGCGGCGGCTTCAACAACATCAATGCGCTGCGGGGCGGTTCGGGCTCCGACAGCCTGAGCGGTATGAACACGGACAGCGCTTTCACGATCAATGGCATCAGCAACAGCTATCGTGAGATCGCCAGCGGCCGCAGCCTGGGCCTGAGCTCCATTGAGAACCTGACCGGCGGCAGCGCGAACGATATCTTCTATATGGTTGGAACGGCCAGCCTGGCAGGGTATATCAACGGCGGCGCCGGAACCGATACGCTCGACTACTCCGCCTATGCGACGGCCATCAGCGTTAATCTGGCCGCAGGCACGGCCACCGGTGTGGGCGGCGGGATCAGCCAGATCGAGAACCTGGTCGACAGCCCGTTCGGGAACGTGATCTACGGCGACAATAACCGAATACTTTTATCATCAACAGCTTCGGCAATACCACCATCTACGGCCGGGGCGGCAATGATACCTATATCTTTGATGCGGACAATCCGCTTGGCTTTGTGACCATCTACGAGGATGCGGCCCACGGCGGCAGCGGCGTGGATACGATCTCCTTCGCCCCGACGGTTAATCCCGCCTACGCCGTGACGGTGGATCTCTCGCAGGAATCCGGCCAGGTCCAGACGGTCAACAGCCACCTGCAGCTGGCTCTCTACGGCCAGATCGAGAACCTGATCGGCTCGAGCGGCAATGACCACCTGTGCGGGAACAGCGCCGCTAACGTGATCACCGGCGGTCCGGGCAACGATGTTCTGTCCGGCAACGGTGGCAGTGACCGGTACGTGTTCGCAGGCGGCTGGGGTATGGACACGATCACGGATCTTTCCGGCACAGCCACGCTCGATTTCTCGGCCGCGGCCGCTCCGCTGGACTTCAATCTGGCGCCATCCGGGATCACGGTCACGGGTGGTGGAAATTCGCTCAGCACGGGCGCCAATGTCGTCCGGAATCTGATCGGCGGCAGCGGGGACGATATCTTTGCCTTCCAGAACGGGGTAACATTGGGCGGCACGCTCGACGGCGGAGCAGGCAGCAATACCCTGGACTTCTCGGCCTACACGACCGGCCTGGCCATCCACCTGACCGGCATTGGCACGATCACCGGCTTCAAGGGTAATGTTCCCGGGCCGCTGGCCGCAGGCTTTGACAATATCACCGCCGTTACGGCGGGCACGCTATTGACAGCCTGAGCGGCGTGCCGAACCTGGCGGCAACCTGGTCCATCGATGCTGCGGGCAACCGCTACACGGCCATCGGGCGGACACTCGGCTTCTCCAGATCGAGAACCTGACCGGCGGGAACCTGGCAGATACGTTCGCCTTCGTGGGGAGCGGCAGCCTGAGCGGCAATATCGATGGCGGAGCCGGAAGCAACTCGCTGGATTACAGCGCCTACACGGCCGGACCGGCAATCGTCAATCTGCAGACCTCCCAGGCCAGCGGGTTGAGCGGCAGCTTCGCCAGTATTCAAGCCATGCTGGGCAATGCCGGCTCGACCCTGATCGGGCCCGACAGCGGCAGCACCTTTAATGTCAGCAGCGCGGATGCGGGCAATGTCAACGGCGCATTCAATTTCAGCGGCGTCCAGAACCTGACCGGCGGCGCTGGCAATGACACCTTCGCCTTCTCCGGCGCGGCAACCCTCACCGGGGTGCTGAATGGCAGCGGTGGCACGAACATACTCGATTACAGCGCCTACGGCAGCGGCGTGAGCGTGGACCTCTCCACCCATTCTGCCAGCAATATCTACGGCGGCCTGGCGAACGGCGTTCTCAACATCCAGAACTTGAGCGGTTCCCATTACGCCGACAGCCTGACCGGTGATAGCGCCGCCAATGTCATCAACGGGAACGGTGGTGCCAACTCCCTCAATGGCGGGTTGGGTGATGATACCTACACCTTTGGCCCGAACTGGGGCAGCGGCGTGACGGTGGTTGACCCGGGCGGGAACGATACGATGACCTTCGCCCCGACCACCGCAAACCTGACCTTCGACCTGGGCGTCAGCGCCACCTGCCCGTCCGGCCTGTGCATCCACGATGGTCTTGGCGACAGCGTATCCAACAGCGGATTCCAGATCGAGAACCTGATCGGCGGTTCGGGCAGCAACGATTTCAGAGTGGACGCCGCGGCGCAGGCCAATTTGAACGGCGGCTCGGGCAGCAGCAGCCTGGATTACAGCAATTTCCTCGGCGGACCGGTTACCTTCAACCTGCAGAATCACACCGCCACTGGATTGACCGGCACCTTCACGAATATGGATGCCTTCATTGGCAGCCCGGATGCGGGCGATGTCCTGGTCGGAGTCAATACCGGCAACACCTTCACGGTGAACGGCAGCAACAGCGGCAGCGTCAGCAATGCCGCCGGCAGCACCACCTTCAGCGGAGTCGAGAACCTGGCTGGCGGCATCGGCAGCGATACTTTTGACATGACCGGGGCGGGCCAGCTGACGGGTGGTGTGGACGGCACGAGCGGCAGTGATACCCTGAACTTCAACAGCTACGGCACGCCGCGCAGCCTCACGCTCAGCTCGGATGGGCCGAACGGCTTCATCGGCACGGATTCAAGCGCCGTTGCGAGCCTGGGCGGCGGATTTGCGAACATCGATACACTGTTTGGTTCCAGTCTGCCGGGCGACCGTCTGAATGGGGAGAATGTCCCCTCCACCTGGTCGATCGGTTCGACCACTTCATACAGTACGGGCGAGGGGAATCTGGCCTTCTCCGGCTTCGAAACGCTGGCGGGTGGAAGCAGTGACGACACATTCGCCTTTGCCAACGGAGCTGGTTTCAACGGCAGTATTGACGGCGGTGCGGGCGACAACACGCTGGACTTCCATGCCTACACCAGTCCCTGCTCGGTCAGTCTGACCGGCATCGGAACGGCCGGATACAGCGGTACCACCGCGGCAGGTGAGTGGCGGCTTTGCCAATATCGAAGGGCTGATCGGCGCTACCGGAAAGAAGAACATCTTCACCGGACTGGACCTGGCTTCGACCTTCGACCTGAACGCGCATACCTATACTGCCGTGGGTGGGCCCGCGCTTGACTTCGATGGCTTCGCAGTGCTCAACGGCGGTAGCGACATCGACACCTTCCTGATCAACGGCCTGGTCAGCAACGATCTGAATGGGAACGGTGGAGACGATATCTTCCGATTCTTGGGCACGCCAGCTGCAACCCGCTTGTACGGCTCCATCGACGGCGGTGCAGGACTGGATGCCCTCGATTACAGCGCCTATGCTGGCGATGTGAACGTTGATTTCGCCAACCAGACCGCCACGGCAGTCAGCGGAACGGTCATTAACGTGGAGAACCTGGTGGGCAGCGCCAGCCCCTGGCATAACACCATTTATGGAGACGATGGCAATAACACGATCACGGGCAGCAATGCCACCATGGTCGGCCGCAAGGGCAACGATACCTATGTGATCCTGCCCGGCTGGGGAACCGACATGATCGTGGAACTGGCGGGCCAGGGCAATGACACGGTCGATTTCAGCCATGTGTCGGGGAACCTGCATTTCGTATTCACCGGCACGGGCATCACGGTGACGGATGGCTCCGGTGACACCCTGACGACGGATGCCAATGTGGAAAACTTCATCGGCGGCTCCGGCGGGAACCTGTTCTCCTTCCACGGCAGCGCCCAGGTAAGTGGAACGGTCAATGGTGGCACCGGTTTGCACAGTACGGGTACGCTCGACTACAGCGGCTACGGATCCGCCCGTAATTTTGTCCTGACCGGCTATGGTTCGCTGCACGGCTACCGCGGGACCGAGACCAGCCTGCTGGGCGGGTTCGATAACATCGATGCGCTGGTTGGCACAACGAAATACACCGACTCGCTGGCGGGCATGAACATGAATGCGGCCTGGCATATCAACAGCCTCACCGACGGTCAACTCCGGTCTTGACCAGTACATGTCCGGCAGCCCGGCCCGCAAGCTGGACTTCTAGGGCATCGAAAGCCTGATCGGAAATGCCGCCCAGGACAGCTTTGTCTTTGCCGATGGCGCCTTGCATACCGGTACGATCAACGGTGGTCAGGGTACAGATACGCTCGATTACAGCGCTTTCAGCAGCGGGATCTGCGCCAATCTGAGCGGCGTAGTGGAAAGCTATGGTGCCCTGACGTGCCAGCCGCACTCGGCCAGCGGGCTGACCGGCCAGGTCACGGGCATCGAGAACCTGATCGGCGGAGCGGGCAACGACCTGCTGGTCGGCGACGATAATGCCAACACCCTGACCGGGAACGCCGGGAACGATCTGCTGATCGGCAATGGCGGGAACGATACCTACCTGTTCGGGAACAACTGGGGTCAGGACATAGTGATCGAAGCCCCGGGCGGCGGGATCGATACGGTCGATTTCACTGCGGCGACGGTGAACCTGTATATCCTGCTCGATGATCTGCATGTGGATGATGGCACGACGCTTAATACGCTGGATGCGGCCGGTGACAACATCGAGATCTTCCGCGCCGGCAGCGGCACAAACACCTTCAGCTTGACCGGCAGCCACGACATGACGCTGTACGGCGGATCCGGAAATGATACCTTCGTCTTTGAGAAGGGCGCCAGCCTGGGCGGTGCAATAGACGGAGGCTTGGGCATCAATACGCTCGATTACAGTGCCTACACCAGCCCGCGCGACTTCACGCTGACCAATCCGGGCAACCTGGATGGCTTCGCCGGCACCGAAAGCTCGATCAGCGGCGGCTTTACGAATATTGATGCCATCCTCGGAACTGGATCGGATACCCTGACCGGCGACAATTCCAGCTCGGTCTTCAACCTGGGCGCCGTCGCGGATTATGTTTCCGGCAGCCCCGCCCACACGCTGGTTTTCTCCGGCATTGAGAATCTGGTCGGCGGAAATGCCAGCGACACCTTCAACATCAGCGGCAAGCAGACCTTCAATCTGAACGGCGGCGCGGGCGACGACACCTTTGTCTTCATGGACAACGCCAGCCTGGTGGGCGCTCTGGACGGCGGCGCGGGCAATAATACGCTCGACTACGGGCCTTACACGACGCCCAGGAACTTCAATTTGACCGGGCTGGGCAGCCTGGTGGGCTTTGCCGGAAATGAAGGCAGCGGTGCGGATGAGACGGTCACGTTCGACGATATATCCACCATCACCGGCTCCAGCTCCACCGATACCCTGACCGGCCTCAATGCTCCGGCTCACTGGTTTATCGCACAACCCCTCAGCCGGTATGTGGCCGGGAACACCCTGTATTTCAGCTCCATCGAGAACCTGTCCGGCAGCGCTTTCGATGATACCTTCGCCTTTGAGAACGGTGCCAGCCTGGGTGGCGCGATCGACGGCAAGTCAGGCAACGATACACTGGACTTCTCCGCCCTGACGACGGATCTGTATGTCGACCTGCAGTCGGGTGTGGCCTGTTCCTATTTCCATGGTTGCAGCGGGCCAGGTTCGGTCAACTACCTGCTTGGCGGCATGCACAACATCGCCAATGTGACCGGCGGCCAGGGCTTCAACTGGCTGGTCGGTGATGACAATCCGAATATCCTGATGGGCGGTTCGGGCACCAACCATATCTACGGAATGGGCGGCGATGACGTTGTTTACGCCGGGACGGGATCCAACTACCTGGACGGCGGTGACGGGTTCGATACCGCCTACATCCCTTACCAGATCATCTGCCCGGCCGGAAATTGTGTCCTGACCAATTTTGAGAATATCATCTTCCTGCAGAAACCACCGGTTCCGCCGATTTACTGGGAGGAGCAAGGAGTAACGAAGGTCACGAATATTCTGCCGGTCATGCTGATACCGGTCACAAGTCAACAGATCGTCTCGATCATCTGTGACGGCTGCAGCGGGATCATCCTGCGCCTGCCGGAAGGCAACCAGGTTGATTTTGGATGCGGCCTGGGCACGCGCGCCAGCCTTACAGAGATCTACTATGATGACCTGCCGGGTGTGCTGCCGGATGGGTACGGCTTGATCTTCGGGATGCAGCCGACGGTTTACCAGTCTGATCAAACCCTGGCGCAGGTCCAGGGGAGCGTGGTTGTCTCCTTCATCGTTCCTGAATGGCTGAATGCGCTGGATTACAGCATCCTCTTCTGGGACAAGACCGCCGAAAACGGGCAGGGCGGCTGGGTTGTAGTGCCTTCCTACCGGATCGCCGGCCAGCTTCAGGCAGGCCAGAATGACCGGGTGGAAGCCGTGGTCAGCCAGATGGGCGTTTACGTTCTGGCCACCCGTGGAAGAAGCGGCTCCCTGAACTGCTCGGATACACTGACGCTGGCGCTGCCAGACGGCGACCAACTGGTGGTTGAGTGCAGCAGCGGGAATGAAGCCTGGTTGTTGCCGGATGTGCGCTGGAACCTGCCTGATCTGCCGGAGGGAGAAGCCTACCTTGCCGGCTTGACGGCAGGCGTTTATCAGAATGGCGCGGTCGCGGCGAACCAGAAGATGACGGTCTCCTTTGCAGTGCCGGAATTTGCCGCCAAGGCTGCCTTGGGTATACGCTACTGGGATACTGCCCGGAAAACCTGGGTAACGGTCGCTGGACAGTTGATGGGTAATCGATACGAAGCCGAAGTTTCGCAGGCCGGAACATACGTATTGGTGATGGTACCGGAAATAGTGCCCCTGGCCTGTACGACGGCCAGCCATACTGTTCCGGTGGGGCAGGTCGTGGTGCAGCTGGATTGCCAGGATGGGGCGGATGTAGTGCTCTGGCAGGAACTGGATTCTACTTTGCCGCAGGCGCTGCCGTTCGAGGGCCGGCTGGTGGCTGGACTGACGGTGCAATCGCCATCAGGGCTGCCTTTCACGCTCAGCTTTAGCGTGCCAGGCGGGTATGGATCACTAACCCTGGAGCTGTTGCGCGCCGATCCGGTCAGCGGCTGGGTGGATGTGGGAGATGTCCTCCCGCTGTCAGGCCGTGTGTCCGAGCGCGTGACAGAGGGCGGGACGTATGTCCTGATAGCAGCGACAAACACACCCTGATCGCGGCCGCTGCCGCAATCAGGGCGATGTAATGGCCTGGGCGGTCGCCTGCCCACTATGAACGGCTCGGGTGAATGAAGCGCTTTTTGGGGAGGGCCAGCTCAAGATTAAGCCATTTCGACGCCATATGTGGGAAATGAACTGCTCTTTTTTGTGAAATGGGGATTGTTTAGCTATTTATTGCTATCCCGGTCGAGTAATGAAGAAATGAAGGCAGTATCTTAGAAAGACCTTTTACCAGGCGTGGCCGCTGGTGACATATTTACCACCCGAGCCGTTGGCGGGTTGGATCGAGAAATTTATGGAGCGCGCGAGAAAATATCGGTTTTAATAAGCTATTCTCGTGTCCATCCATGTTTATAAATGTACAGCTATGTGAAAAATGCTATTTCCGGTTTTTTTTATACCCGAATGTTGGTCAGGTAGGAACAGGCTTCTTTCTTTGGGACCTATGGCAACTTCGAGTAACGCGAGAAGGGTTGACGAGAAATTTGATAATCAAATGGGTGGCCTAATTAGACGAAAGTTGAAGCAGGCGCATCGTTGCCAGCAACAATTCACGCACGTTAGCGAACGACAGAGCTGGCAAAGCTTTTACTTCTAATTTATGGGCCAACTGGGGATCGCAAGCGTGGGTTTTGGCTCAAGTACGTTGGCCTCTGTTTTGAGTTTCTTGGTCTGAGCTGGTTGGAGCCAATCCCAGAGGAAGCTTTGAAGGGGTTAGGGCAAGCCGTTGCAGAATCGGAAGCAGTGGCCGCCTGGACCGTGATCTGACCGCAATGGGCTACAGGCTGCCAGCAAATAAATATCTGGCCGAGCGAGGGTTCCATCTCCCTCGCAGTTTACCTTTGCCAGAAGCCAGCAAGCTGGCACCCGATCCTCCGCCTTTGTGTAAGTTATGAAAGTTCTGTCACACTATATTGGCGAATGTCCAGTATTCTATTGATGAATTGGACAATTAATTCGGTAGACACTCGCCATCGGCAGGTTGAACAGGCGTGAATACCAGGCGCCTTCCTTTTCTAGATTGGTCATGTTGAAACTTGTATTTCTGCTCCCAAGAAATATATAACCAATTTGGTTCCTGCAAAGCCTGCGATAGATTATTTCATTTGAGAAGTTTGTTGTAATTAAATATTGCACTGTTCGGATGCGTGTCAAGGGAGTGATCCATATACCTGCATCTGTTCCCGCGATCTGGTTGTCTACATCTTGCACCGAGATCAATATTTGCGAATCGGCAGGTAAGTGACTGGCTATCCAACTTACTGCAGTAATATCATCCGCATTAACTAAATCACAACAGGAATTAGGTTGATAATCACCATTCTGCGCATGGAAATATACGGGAAGAATAAGAAAGATTACAAAAAGGATGATGCCCAGATTGTTCCGATGGGTCATTAGCCATCCTGGAAGAAACCGTTTCATCCCTTCCAAGGTTACCAGTCCCATACTGGCCAATATAGCCAGAGGTGCAAAAATTATCATTTCAAGCATTGGTCGATCAAGCAACGTATTACTATCCACATAGTTTTTCAATGAACCGGGCAATGGTATCAAACAAAAAATGAAAATGATTGTGTAAAATGTTAAAATAGCGAGACTGTGTTTGCAATCATGGTAAATAGCTAATAATGAAAAAAAGACAGCAATGCAAGTTATGATTAAATCTGTGCCGTGTATATAGATGTTTATAGCTGGGATAAGGTCCTGATTGCGGTCGATAAGAATTGACATGATTGCAATCTCGATCAGTATGATGATGATGATGCCTAATTTTCTATGGAGACGATTTGATAGAAATCTCATCAAGGCAAAAGTAATGAGGGCTGCTAGAAACAAGAGCAGCATACGGCTGTGCAGGACAAGGCTGGCCAAACAACAAATGCCAGCGATAAACCATGTACTGCCTTTTCTACGCTCCTTCGTCACCAGAACTGCTAACCAGGCTAGCGCAAAAGGGAAAATTGCAATACTTGCGATCGCCGGATATTTTCCCCAATTTATTGCATAAGCTGGCATTCGCCAACCAATGCCAGCGAAAAGTGCTGTGAATATACCAACCCATAAGCTGCCCGTGAATTTTTTAGCAAAGAAGGCCAGAGAGAATGGCGAAATCACAACCAATAATTGTCCAACGATCAGCATGGTTTGTAACACGGCTTGGGTGTTCCCAAACGCTGATACGACTGCGACGAAACTATGAAAGCCGAAATGATAGTAGTGACCGGTTAATAATTTTCCGATCGTAAATTGGGCCAAGGGAGCAGCGGCTGGATTCCTAAAATCTTGGATGATCTGGAAGTGAACAGCCGAATCCAGATAGGGAGGAAAATTCAAATTGTATAAAAAAGAGAACTTTGTTATAAATACCACGAACAAAATCAAGAAGAAAAAAATGGTCGCTTTCGAGACGACAAGCTTCTTGATCAAAGGGAAAAGATCAATCGTGAGTATTAATGTCAATATTGCTGATGCTATAAACAATAAGCCAACGAAGTACCTGAAGGAGGCTGGCAATAAATAGGAAATGATTACCCCGCCAAAACTTACCAAGAAAACCAAACCGATCCCGCCCGTAGCTGCTTCTGCAAAAGGAAAACTCTCCCGAAAAGCTTCAGTTCTCCGCAGCCAAAAATATATCAGCCCTCCCATGCCTGATATTAAGACAGCTAATTCAATAAAAATTAGCCAATTCTCTCGAACTACCCAAAATAATTGGATAAACACGGATAGAAAGTCCACCAGGTTATGACCACCAGTTCCGCCTCACACTTCAGATCGACAGGCTTCTAAATTCTGCCTGGCCCGGCGTGGTAGAGGGATTAGATCAGTGACTGGATTTTAGATATTCTAAACCGAATCAAGAGTTAGCACATTGTCCAGAAGACCCCAATAATTTTGGCGTGACTTATCCTTTCTTGTTCCTTTTTAAATCGTCTCTTGATCTGCTCAAAACATCTGCGCTTGCTCAAACACGTGCGGATTTCGGCAGGTTTCGGAATTCCACCATGAGAAAATTCCGAAGGTTTATTATTCAGATTGGGGACTTTTGGGTGAACAGCCGCCCATTGATAACCTGTATCCCTAAAGGATGCCGTTCGTAGATGTCCCTGCCAATCACCTATCCGGGATAAATTTTTGAAGAACCGCATTTTGAGTGCCCGCACTCAAAATGCGGTTCTTCCTGAATCTTCGGATAGGTTTTAAGTCTGATTGGAATGCAACTCATGGGTAAAGCGAAAGGGTAGGCCGGCTGGTGGGTATCAGGGTGGCTGTGGCGGTGGGGGGCTGGGTGGCTGTTACAGTGGGCGCCAGGGTGGCGGTGGGGGGCTGGGTGGCTGTCGCAGTGGGGGCCAGGGTAGCTGTCGCAGCGGGAGGCTGGGTGGCTGTTGCAGTGGGCGTAGGCGTACTTGACGAACTGCAGGCACTCAACAGGATACCCAGAGTTGCAACTGCAGCAAGGACGACATAAAACGAATTGCGCTTCATACTTTCTCCTTTGACGGATCTTTTAGCTAACACAGTAACCAGCGTATTACCTATAACGGTCGTCCGCAAGTTCAGTGTCTCGTCCTGGTGGAAATAGGGCGATGAGCAATCGAAACGGATATGATCGATAGAATAAGCAAAGAACCAATGGCAGTAATCTTTACTTGGTCTTAAACATCCATCCTGATATCAGTGTACCTAATGGTGGTAAGCACAGGCTTAATTTATTGAGTAAATATTGTGTGTTTTTGGTAGCTGAAAATGAGCCTAGATTGTGGGTAATCACCAGAGTAACTTCTCTTGGTTAAAATCCTGTATATTTTATCAATTGATCTGTCAAATGATCTTGACCAGATTTTGTAAAGGGCCGAGCTATTTGGTGGAGTAAAGCTGAAATAAATTGTGACATGAGAAAGGGGATTTCCATGTTAGCTATTCTATTGCTATCCCTTCATTCAATCCTTGCAAACTCCCCATTATGTAAATGATATTCGCCATGATGGTTACCGTTACAAATCATTCCAGATGATTTGTTTGAGGATATTTTCGCTATAAATAAACCCAAAGGGATATAGATGCAATCGTTGTATGGCATCATTCTAACTGACCAGTGGCCCTCTTTGAACTGGTTTTGCATCCGGTTCTGGTTCAACTCGTTGTACAAAAGGGATTTGTACGAATAGATTTTTGCCCTTAACATCGGAAGTTTTCTTGGCATATCTAGACCAATTCTCAGGCAAATACTTCCCCAATGTAGCCATATCCTGCTGAACGCTGCCTGCTCCAACCGTCGTTCTTGAAACTTGGAGGCTCAACCGGCTACTGGCTGAGCCCTAAAGCTGATCATCGTGCCGTCATTCATAATGGCTTACACTTCACTGTTGTTGTTTGCCAACATAATCTTTGTGAAACCGTGGTGGTACGACCATCGTTTACTACATATTCCACGCTTGCCCCGGTTCGATTGTGTTGATGAAAAATCCTACCTCTAAAAACAATTTCTCCTGGAAGACCATCCCTGATCCATAATTCCCTAATCCCCTAATCCCTGTTTTGTTTTCTCTGTTCTCCATTCTCTAAAAAATGGATAATATTGATGTAAACTATGATTGTAATTCAATGAAAAGGAGGCCTTATGAATAATAAAGATTTATTCCTGCGTTTGTTTGGCGCGCTGGCCATCCTCTCTCTTACCCTGGCGGCTTGCCTGCCTGGTATTGCTGCACTCCCCTATGTAACTCCAAAATCCGAACAGGTCGAATGTCGCACCGGGCCGGGCACGACCTACGCTCCGGTTGCAGCCATCGGTGCGGGTAAAAAAAACCACATCCTTGCGACCATTGGCGATCATTCCTGGTGGGAAATCGGCGACCCCTTTGCCGGCCAGAGCCACTGCTGGCTCCCCTCAGCTCAGGTTAATCTCACCGGCGATCCTTCCCAAATTCCCGTGGTTGCCATTCCTGCCGGACTGGTCACCGCCCTAAGCATTTCGGGGCCGGCAGTCATACCTACTGTTTGTTCCAATGGCTTGCCCAACCAGGTCTCTTTTAAAATCTCTATCACTACAAATGGTCCCACCAAAGTGACTTACCATATGGAAGTGTATGCTAAAGGTGAAACGCTCTTGCTTATCCAATCTCCTGATGCCGCCCTGACATTCGCGTCTGCCTCAACCCAAACCTTGAACCCGGGCGGCACTTTTAGAACCGACTGCGGGGATTTTATTATCAAATTGATCGTGACCAGTCCCAATGCAATGATTGCCCAGACAGGTTGGTCGGTGGTCGGGCACTGACACGGATCAGGGGATCCAGTTTACCGTTCCCGCGTTACCGCCCGTATTATTGAGGATCATTGTTAAATTTGTCCCATCCGGGTTCATTACGAACACCCCGTCTCCGCTGAAACTGGCAATGCTGCGGTTGTCCGGCGAGATTGCCGCGTATAAACTGGCCGCCTGGATATGGGTTAATTGCGTGGGAGCTCCACCGCTCGCAGGAACCGACCACCATTCCGAAGGGATGTTGTGAGCCGAGGCCTCGATTACCCCGAACAGCCGGTCCAGCCACGGGATCGTCCGGCTTTGAACTGGAGGCGGCGCACTGAACAGGATGGTTTTTCCATCCGGTAGAAAGATCGGAGCGTCGATGATGTTGGTGGCATTAGGTCCCGTGAGCATGATTTGCTGGGGATTACTCCCGTCATTATTCGCCACGAACAGCTTGTTGGTCATATCATCCGGATTTTCGGAAACGTAGATCAGCTTGGATCCATCGGCAGAAAGCCTGGGCCAGTACGCCTTGTCCAGGAGCAATTGCGGTTGTCCGTCCGGATAAGCCATCCGAAAGATCTGGTAGATCGGGTAATGCTGGTTCGGATCCGCCGGCGGCACGCCATTGTTGACGAGTACAAAGTACAGATATTTCCCATCCGGTGACCAGACCGGTTCAACGTCTTGATCGTTCTTCAGGGGCAGGGGAAATAACTGATGCGGTGGCTGCGATCCATCCACCGGGATTGTGAAAAGCGCCAACGGGGTGAAGGTCGCGCCCTGCTGTAAAGTGGGTGTGGAGTAAGACATGAGGATCTCTTTGTGGTCGGGTGAAATAACTGCGCTGTCGATCCACCCGTTCGATACCGATTGGAATATGGTGTTGATACCGCCGGTATGCAGGTCCAGCTCTTGTATATCCATGTAAGTATCCGTCGTGGTTGCGGTGTTTACCACGAAGATCAATTTCCCGCTCAGGTTGAGGCTGGACCAGCTAACCGGTATTTTGTAGGGGGTGGGGAAACCAGTTGAAGTGCCCGGCTGGGTGGCAAGAACGTTTGCCGGAGCGGCTGTCGCAGCCGTGCTGGCCTGCTGCTGGCCTGTCGAGACCGTACAACTACTCAGGAACACCGCTAAGATAAATAGGGAAATAAGCCAACATCTTTTTTGCATAAGGTTTTCCATTTTCTATGCTTATGTGCGAGCCATATATATTTACCAGATTTGCGGCGAGAATGCCCCGTCATTTATAGCCGGGGATGAAATGCCGCCTGCCGCAGGCAGCGCTTGGCGGGTCATATAAAACAACCTTGCCATATCAGAGCACCAGTTTTGTAATGGATGGATGGTACCTGAACAAGTCTGCAATTCAGCGGTAAGACCTGTCCGCTGATAAAACCTGGACAGTGATCTGCTCATCCACTTGGTCGGCATGAAATCCATGCCGATGTCGCAGCGCGGAACGAAGCAGCGCGCCCAAAGTACCTCCGTCCCTGGCAACAGGATAGGAATAGCGTCGATGAAACCGACCGTCCGACTGGCAAACCACTGACTCACGGGGTGAAAGTGGTGCTTGCTAAAGCCATCGCAAGTGGCTTGCCGGGCACTTTGGCAGGATGGCAATCCCGGGAAAGGGGAGCCGTGAGGCTGTTGCTCAACCGTGCGAGGTGCCAGGAAAACACCTGGAACAAAGCTGGATCTGAGCATGTTTTTCCATCGGGGGGTTTCAGACAGGGATTCTTGTTCTGTTGGAACCCGGTCAGGTAAACCAGCTGCGCGCTCAGTTGCAGTTTGGACCAGTTCACAGGCACCTGCGTGGCTGGTAAATCAAAGCCGGGCATGGCGGCGAATACTGTCGTTGCTGCAACGATGGGTTAGCCTACGGTCACCGAACAACCACCCATTAACTGTGCTATTTCCAGAACCAGGATCGAAGGGCATTTCCTTTACAAATGCACTGCCTTGATTTTTATGGTGACGGCGACTGCTGGGCCAGGAAGCGGATGTAATTGACCAGGTTCCAACGGTTGGTGTCTGAGATGGCGTTTTTCCAGGCCGGCATGCGCGTTCCCGGCAAACCGTTCGTGATCCAGTCGAACAGTTGCGCATCCGTATGCACCCCGGGAACTCCGTGTTTGGTCAGGTCGGCCGGGCGCGGGTTGAGCAGCAGCCCATCCGGGCCGTCGCCCTTGCCGTCAACCCCATGGCAGCGTACGCAATTCTGCATGTAGACTGCCTTGCCGGCCGCGATGGACTGGCTGTTGGGGACGATCGGGTTGGCCTGGACGGTGGTAATCTGTATCGGCAGGGTCAGAAAATACACTCCCAGGAAAAGCATTGACATGAATGGCAGGATTCCGGCCGCAAAGCGGTCGCTCGGCCGGATGGGCAAGGCGATTGCCATCAGCGCCACGATTAATGCTATTACAAGGAACAACGCTCCCGTAACCCGGGGCGTGGTTTCCGCCGGATTGGCTTCACCGGGATTGTGCAGATTGAAGTTGAAGTTGGCGTAGGCATCGAACTTATTCGCCCGCCGCACCACCACCTGCACCTGCCAGCTGCCCGGCAGGCTGAAGTAGGTCCCCTTGGCGGTGTACGTGCCGTCCCCCTGGGCGATCAACTCCCCTTCGGATGGGGCGATGTTGGCCGTCTGGGGGGTAAAACGCAGCAGCGCCTGTTTGACGGACACAACCGGAGCGCCGTTGGTGCGAAGCCGTAACTGGAAGGCATTTACTCCCACCTGGCCGGGCGTGATAGTCAGGTTCACCTGTAGGTCATCGGCCCGGGCAGATCCATTTAGTTCCTGGACGGGTGGGTTGATGCGCGCCGGCGGCAGGTAGGTCAGCAGGCTGACCGACATCAGCAGCAACGCCCCCAGGATAACTTCAGCCAGGACAATTCTACCGAAGCGCTTCACCAACACCGCATTCGGCTGCCCTTGCAGGCGGCTGCGCTTGAGACGCGGGGAAATGAACACCAGGTTGACTCCCGCCAGCGCCAGCAGCCCTACCACGAAGATCTGTTTGAATAAAAGCGCATGCCCGTAGATCGAGGTCAGTAGCGCTTGCAACGTGCCCACTCGCAGGCTGGCCGAGACCAGGCCGGTGATCCCGATGGCTCCCACACTGACCAGTGCCATGGTTGAAAAGCGCCCCATCGATAGGGAAGTCAGGCGGGTGCGCAGTCGCGCTTCCAGGGACAAGACGCCGCGCAGGCCGGTCAACAAATAGGCCACGCCACCCAGCCAGACGGTCATGCCAATAATGTGGATCCAGTCGTCGATCACGGGCAGCAACGGTTGTGCTTCGGTGGCGGCGTGGCTGATCAGGCTGACACTCAGCATCAGCGCCAGGGCAGTCGCATAACCCAGCCAGGTTTTCCAGGCCACCGGGCGGCCCATCGCCAGCCAGATCGCCAGCAGGGCCAGTGCCACCCGCACCAGCCAGATCAGTCCCAGGCGGGTCGTGGACAGCAGCACAACCATCGCCGGCGCCCATGGCAGCGCCAACTCGGCCCCGGTCGCCTGGCCAGCCTGGGCCAGCAAGCCGATGAAAATTGCCGCCAACGCGCCATACAGCCCGATCCAGGTCAGGCGCTTCCAGACCGGCGGCATGAGTACCGCTGCCGGTAAGGCTTCAGCATCCTGTTTAAGGGCTGGCTTCCACACCAACCACAGGAAAGGCAACTGCCCGCCCAAAAGAGCCAGTGCTGACAACAAAAGCCACTTGGCAAAGAGTGCGCTGCCCGGCAGGCTGGAGCTGGAGCTCTGCTTGGTGGTCGGCAGGGCTGCCGCATTGACATTCCCAACCCCAAAGGAGAAACTACCCTCGGTCTGATGGCCGTCCGTGGCCGAGACCGCCGTCCAGCTGACGGTGTAGACCCCATTCTCCAGCGCCGGCAGCGAAACGGTCATGCGCTCCGGGTTGGCCGGATCCACCCGCATGTCCCCCGAATCCGCCGGCTGGCCGTTGGAATATAACACCTTCAGGCTGCTCAGCCCCTGCGCCACCGGTTCGCTGAAAAACAGCTCCACCTGGGCCGGAGAGGTGGCCAGGATCGCATTCGGAGCCGGGTTGGAACTTAGCAGCAGTGCATGCGCAGATACCGGAACGGCGCTTCCGATGCAGATCAAAAGGACTGCCGTAAGCAGGAGCAGACGGGTGCGTTTCATGCCAGATTGGATGGGCAGGTTAGTGCGATTTGCGCATAGCAAGAATACCTATAACCACTGCCGCCAGGGCGATCACCAGCCCGGCCACAGCCAGCCAACCGGCCAGGCCCAGCCCATTCCCGCTAGACGCCGGTACCATAGTTGGGAATTGGACCGAATCGGGCGCCAGAACCTCTTCCGGTTGGACCTCTACTTTTACAGCGGTCGTCCCGAGCGTGCCGGTCACATCGACGGTATAGAGACCTGCAACGGTCGGCAGCATCGGCGCCACATATTGACCGGGAGTGTCTTCCGCCAGTGGTTGCAGAGTCAGCACTTTACTTTGGCCGCCGTAGGATACGGTCATAGTTAATCCGGAAGTGGAGGTTGTCACCATGGTGGCGGCTGCATCGTTGGTCGAGAGGTTCATAACGATGCCGTTCATCTGCCCCACTATGGGTGGTTCATCCAGCCAGCCGATCTCCACGTTGTAAGGTCCATTGTGGACGGTGGTGTGAGCGGAGGCGATGCCAATCACAGCCAGCGCCAGGATGGAGGCGATAATAAATGCACTTGCAAACTTTTTTATTCTCATAGCGATCTCCTTTTTTATTATAAATATTCTCTCATGCGAGTCAAGCTTTTTTATCTTATATTTGCACAAAATAGTAGAGGCCCATTTTGCATACAAAGGAAGGAAAGTTTTATGAAAAAAGATTATGCCCCTTGATGGTGGGTACCAAAAAAGATAAGGAAGATTATGCGATCGCTGAAAATAGTGTTGTTGTCATACTTCCTGTCTGACGAGCGCCAACGCATCCGAAAAAGTAGGCAAGGGCTTGCAGTACCAGGCGGCTTGCTGAAAGGGGATCTTGGCCTTCATGGCATGCGTATTGGCCAGCAAAGTCACCAGCGAGAACAAGCCCAACAAGACCGGCGTGGTGCGAAGGATAGCCCAATCTGATCACTGGCGTCGGGTCTCCACGCCGGGATGATCCCTGACTTCGTGGAAGGTGACTTCCAACCGCCAACGCAACACGAACCATTTCAAGATTTGCTCTGGTTCTTCATTCAGTTCGGTACACGACAAGGCTTGCGATTTGAACTTGCCCAGCGGATCATGGATCAGGACCCAGCGAAAACGAGAATAACTATATAAAACCAATATAATTCTGGATCTTGATGATGCAGCTTGATGTTACAATTACCATACTTGTTCACAATGCAGATTGTACGAAGCTCGCCTTGCTTTTTATCTTATACCGAGCCCGACAGGGACCACAGGAGAAAAAACGATCCTGCTTTATCTGGGTTCAGGGAGTTTTTAATCCAATTGCTTATTGCAGGGCTTGGCGGCGCAGGGATCGCCAATGGCATCAGTTGGGGTAGGACCAAGCGGCTATTTAATAAAAAGCCGGTCGATGTTGATAAAGATAAGGATGATGGTCAGCCAGGCGCTTAATGGCTCGTTTTAGTGTTTACCAGAGTTGCCAATCGCTCCTCGGAAAAGGCCTTGAATTGGGCGATTGGTTCAATTTTTATTATTGTTGGCATCGTTAAGATTGTTATTGGTTCTGGTGGCGGAGGGAATGCTGGATGTGCCGCATTGACAAGATGATCTTGGCAGTTCTTCATAGATTATTTTGCCCAGAATATCCATGCGTTTCCATATGCTTTAAATGTCTTTCGCAAGGGCTCCCTCAAGCGTCTCTTTGAGTCTGCTAGCAAGCTGTATAAATTCTTTTTTCGGATTGGATGCTACATTTGAAAAAATTCGTGCAATTCCCCTGGTATCCTGTATTCCTGGCGCTCTATCCTGCGCTGAATTTGCTGGGACAAAACATTTCCCAGGTGGAGATCGCGGCGGGTGGGCGGTCGCTGCTGGTATCCGGGCTGGCGGCGATCCTGCTGACCTTGCTTTTCCGGCTGATCTATCGGGACTGGCATCGGGCGGCTTTTGTAACAGCAGCCTGGTTATTGCTGTTTTTTTCGTACGGCCAGTTTTTTGATGCGATCAATGACAAATGGAAGCCGGCCAACCTGGCGAACTGGCTGCTTGGGATCTGGGTGGGGTTATTTATCCTTGTGACGGTATTGGGCGGCCTGCGGCGTATCCACTTTAGCTCGGCTGTCTTACCGTTGAACTTTGTTTCGATCATTCTGTTGGTTTATCCGGCATACCTGGCGATGCACTGGACCGTGCTTCACAGCCAACCGGTGACAATGAAACCGCTGGGCCCGGAACCTGCATTACAGGTTGCCGCTGAGAATGAGCTGCCGGACATTTATTACATTGTCCCGGAAGATTACGGGCGGGTGGACCTGCTCAAGAGCTGGGGCAATATCGACACGAGCCAGTTCGTACAATCTCTAAAAAATACCGGCTTTTATGTGGCGGAGTGCAGTCAAAGCAATTATGCGATGGAATCGGAGTTGTCGATCGGGTCAGCGTTGAATATGGAGTATCTGCAAAACCTGAGTCCAAAGTTTACCGCCGCCAATTTGGATCAGGGCCTCATCTGGAATGTCCTTCGCTACAACTCCGTCGAGGCCGACCTGAAGAAGATCGGCTATAAGACGGTGGCATTTGCAACCGGTTTTTCATGGAGTGCGCTGAACAATTCGGATGTGTATATTACTCCATCGCTGCTTTGGTCCAGCCTGACGTCTTTTGAGATCGAATTATTGCGGACGACCCCGGTCCAGAGGCTGGAGGATGCCGGGGTGATCAATCTGACCGAGTTAGACGGCGAGCGCTTCCGGGAACGTACCATGCTGGATTTCAACAGTGCTGCCACGCTGGCGCGCATGCCTGGCCCAAAATTCGTATTCATCCATATCATCTCGCCGCATGAACCGTTCGTGTTTGATGCGGATGGAAATCCGATCGATCCGGCCCCCTTTATGGATCAGAACCAGCTTTATACACAGGAGCAATACACGCGCGGCTACCAGCAGCAGGTGCCTTTTGTCGATATGGAATTCGAAAAGATGCTCACCACCCTGATCTCGAAATCCACCCGCCCGTTGGTCATCATCCTGCAAACGGACACGGCGCCGCTGTTCACAACCGGGTCAGATGAGTTCAAGATCTTGAACGCCTATTATATGCCCGGGCACACCGGGCAGCTCTATCCGGGCATTTCCCCGGTGAACACCTTCCGGGTTGTGTTTAACGCCTATCTGGGAACCGATCTGCCGCTGTTGAATGATGCCAGCTATTCCTCGCCGATCCCCCATATTTATGACTTTTCACCCGTACCTAATCCCTGTTCGGGAAAGTAGTCCGAATTTTTGATCTGCTTTTTATGGTTTTAGCCCGAAGCCAATTGGCAAGATCGTCAATCTCCAAACCTTCCACTGCCACGCGCATGGTGCATTCCACCAAATCTTCTGAAGAAGCCGTGGGTTTCCATCCATTGATCCGAAAGAATAACCCATTCGCCGTGATGCCTGTACGGTTATTGCCATCCAAAAAAGGGTGGTTGTTGATCAGCGAATCCATCAGCGCGGCGGCTTTGGTAAACAAGTCCGGATAGAGTTCTTTGCTATCGAAGGTAGCTCGCGGCCGGGCGATAGCCGATTCGAGTAGGGCCAGGTCGCGCAAGCCGTGACTCCCGCTGGTTTCAGTGACCAAACGGGAGTGGATGAACAGTACCTGCTCGGGGGTCAGATGGTTCATTTGTGAGCGAGGGCTTCCAATGCTGGCCGATACTGTTCGATGAAATCGCTAACTTGGTGAGCAAATTCCTCGCTCAAGTCGCCGGCTAACGGCAGTTCGGCTGGCCGGATCAGGATTTGGTGGTTCTGCTGATCGAGTTCCACAGACACATCCGTGCCATCTCCCATCCCAAGCGGTTCGAGAAGATCTTTTGGAAGGGAAACGACCAGGCTGTTACCGGTCTTGAAAACTTTTCGATGCATAACGGTCCTTTCGGGTGTGCTTAAAACGTAAGTACACCATGAGAATGACAAGTAATAAATTGGCTTTATTTGTTTACTTGATGGTGCTTCCATCAATCCGTCCACCAAACTGAGCTGTTTGATATTCAGGAAGCGGGATTTATATAAGGCGTTTCTGCTTGAAAGGATAGATTCAATATTTTTAGAAAAGGTTAATCTCAAATTGCCGGTTGGATCATCCTGCTTGAAAAGAACTTATTCAGCAGAAGCATGACTTCTTCAAGCAAATTGTGTAGTTTGTTTGCGCGAGCAAGATCCTTCCGGTAATTACCCATAAGTACATGACCTGCAAGTTAAGGATTTTCAGGTTGTGTCTTGGACCATTTCTGCTGTTTTTCAAACAAACTTCGTCGAATTTTGCCAAGGATGCCAGTCAAATTTGCGTTGCCGCTGCTGATTTTATGGAAAAAGTCGATGAAATCTCGATGTTTGGTACTTTATTAGTATCTCCTCAGCCACCTATCATGGTAATTCAGGCGGTAGAAGATCTGGAACAAATATAACTCAATGGGTCTCTGGCTGGGGATTTCCGAGATCGCCCCTGGCAGGCAAGCAGGCACGATCACCGCTTTGCTTTTCCGGGCAGGTGGTATAAAATTCACAATATGGTACCGGAAGGATCCTACGGGAACACATGAGCAGGAAAAACCTCTGGAGTAATATTGCCGCCTACAGTGTGGCCCATGCACTGGTGGATGGGGCCTGTGCCGCCATGCTGTTCGCGCTCATAGCATCCGGCCCGAACAACCTTCAGAATCTGGTTCCGTTCGTTCTGATCTACGATGTTATCGCATTCTCCTTGCAGCCCATTTTCGGCCTGCTGGTCGATGCACTCAAAGCGCCTGCGCAAGTGGCCGCGGTGGGGATCGTGCTGGTTGTAGCTTCCATTCTGATGATGAAAACACCCCTCCTGGCAGCCGTGACGGCCGGCATCGGGAATGCCGTTTTTCATGTCGGGGGAGGCTTCGTCAGTCTCAAGCTTGCCCCCGGGAAGGCAACCCTGCCGGGGATCTATGTCGCTCCTGGCGCGCTGGGACTGACGATCGGGATCCTGATCGGCAAAAGCGGAGGTTTTGTCGCCTGGCCGTTCATCCTGTTGCTGCTGGTGTCGGCGGTACTGATCCTGGGACTTCCCCGGCCGGAGTTTCCCGCCCCGCGCCCGCTGCCCGGGAACCTGCGCTGGTTCGAAACGGTGATCATGCTGCTGCTTGTTTCGGTGGTGATCCGCAGCCTGGTCGGACAGAGTCTGGTTCTGCCGTGGAAGTCGGATCCCGCCCTGCTGCTTGCGCTGACAATGGCTGTTGTGCTTGGCAAGGCGTTGGGCGGCATCCTGGCAGACCGGTTTGGGTGGTCCGTCGTGGCGCTGTCCGGATTGGCCCTCTCGGCCTTTTTGCTGACCTTCTTCGCCCCGCATCCGGCTCTGGCCATCGCCGGCACTTTCCTGTTCAACCTGAGCATGCCGGTGACGCTCGCCTGTCTGGCAGATGTGCTGCCCGGGAAGAGCGGCTTTGCGTTCGGGTTGACGGCGTTGGCCTTGATCGTGGGCGCCCTGCCTGCCTTCACGCCGCTTCATACACTGACCGGCGCAGCGGGTTTCATCTTTGCTGCCATTCTTGTCTCGATCGCGGCTTTGTACGGCGGGCTGCGTTTATACAACATCCATTTCCGCGACGGCGGGACGGCCTTGCGGCAGGGGACCCGACCTGAAGAAAAATAAAGGAGATAGGTATGGAAACAGGATTTTTGCGATTAATGGGGGCCCTGCTCTTTGCACGACTGGAAAGGGGCGTGCTTCTCGACGTCGCGCCGTATCCGGCCGTGCTGGGAGGTGGGCTGGTTCTGCTGGCAGGCCTGTGCGTGTTTGTCATCGTGATCATCGTTGTGGCCTTCTTCGTGATCCGGTCGGTGCGCAAGAACCGGGTTGCCAGGGAGAACGCTGCCAAAGAGACCGCCCCCCAGGAACCCAGGGAAAATTCCTGACCCGAACGCTCGCACCCTGATATGCTCGGCAGGTATTTGCTTGCCCTACTCCTGACCGTGGCCATCGAAGGGACGGTTGCCTGGCTGTTTGGATTCCGGACTGGCCGCGCCCTGCTGGCAGTGGCCATGATCAATTGCATCACCAATCCGGCCTTGAACTTCCTACTCGTCTTCCTTGCCTGGCTGGGCGTGGAAGTGAAACTCCCACTGGTCATCCTGCTGGAAGTTCTGGTGGTCGTGGTCGAATGGGGACTGTATGTATACATCTTTGGACATCCAAAGGGCCAACTCTTGCTCCTGTCCCTGACGGCCAACGCGGCCTCCTTCCTGGCCGGCCTGTTGCTTTTCTGGAAATGATCGGAACGACAGCTCAGCTATGAGCAACGATCCTCTGCCATTTTGGATGGATGCGTTCCTGGCTGACCGCAAGGGACAGGAGATGGCACCCTTCGATTTTACAGCCAAAAAGCGAAACTCTTTTCAGATGATTGCTGGGCACATTCAATTCAAAAGCGTGTGGCTAAATCTGTTTGATTTCACGGCGTTCAGTAAGGTCGATGAAGTTGGATGGCATGGGTGTGTCATAGGGCTTCTTATGATGCTGAGTACGACGGAAAGAATGGAAGCCATCCCAATCCTCGTTCTGGTTGGCAGCGCGTAAAGCGAGCAGGGCTTCAGCGCCGTTGACCGTCCAAAGTGTGCGGAACAACTCGCAGCGGTCTTTGACGAGAGGGCGACAGGTGCCTTCGATGATGCCGGTGCCGGTTTCAGAGAAACAACCCTCATAACTTTATAAGCTGGATCTATGTTTGCTCTTCCTGGCCGATAGAAATTTTTCGGGTAAAACCAATCGAATGGTACTTCACGATGGAAAAACAATGAACCAGTTGGAATTTGAGAAATCGCTTTGCAATGGGGATATTGTTCGCGTGCGCTGGCGCAAAGGGGAAGGAAGTGGTCTTATCGAAAAGGGTAACCGGATCTCATTCACAGTTCGATTGGCGGAAGAAATTGGCAGGTATCCCAAAGACTGCACAATCCACATTTTGCGTTTTACCTCAGGACGCTTTTCCTCAACCAACTGTGTGAGGCCAATTGAGGAATAATGCCCTGCTCCATTAGAATCATTCTTTCTTTCACCTCCTCTTAAAATGCGCATAGTCATTATATCAACCACTCTCTGAAATCATTTATTTTAGTAGAATGGGTACCTTGTTTGGATTAAACAGGCCAGACAGCAAAGGCGATCCGACTTCAATCCCATCTGACAGGAAAGGTTGAAATATCGTCTCCGCGGCGCGCACCAGCAGGGTGGTATAACGGGCAACATTGATGGTTCTGCGATCCAGCTCTCCCGGTATATCCCATGCCCGCACTCCCGGTTTCCCCAGCGTATACACAAAGCGCACCACCTGACCGGGGCGCAACTCCTTAGCGTATTCTGCCAGTTGTCGCGCCGCCACGGCTGTCGGAGATGGGGAGCGGTAGGCCTCCAGCTCGCGGCTGAGGGTCTGGTGAACGATCAGCTTCTCCAAAGGAATCCTCCCATGCTTCAGGTCTGCCAGTCGGCGGCGGACCAGGACCTCCGTTTCGGGAAGCAGGTCTCGAGCATGGTTCGCGTCCGGGGCCTTGGCCAGGATATCCAGCATCTGTTGCTGCAGCTCCTTGATGAAGTCGGGCGTGTCGTGCCGGCGCAGTTCGATCCCGCGTACCTTGATCTCTCCGCTTTGGAAAACACCGAAATAGCGGTTGGCCACCGGGATGCGTGCATCCACCCTGGATGGCAAAAACGCCACCCAGCGATACACTCCATCCAGGCCGATCGGCAGTCCGGTACGGGTCACGATCTCGTCCAGCAGGGGCTGGAAATCGGCCACTGTGGTGGAACCGGGCTTTTTGATCCACATCCCATCCACATATAAATGCAGAACTTCGAAGCCCAGATCCTCGGCGGCTTCCTTGGCGCGCAGCAGGATCTCACGCCCATAGGCTGTCACGGCCTCGTGCGATTCGATCCGCCCGAAGCGGGCATTCTTGTAGCCCAGGTACCCGAAGCAGGTCACCAGCAGCCACTTGTGCGCAGATGCAGCCGCCTTGTAGCGTTTGCGGCGCGGATCCCATTTCGGCAGGACCAGCAGTTGGCTTTTGATGGCAATGCGCTTTTCCAGGAGCGGCTGGAGCGTTTCGGGGACCAGGCCGCGCTCCACCCGGGTGAGCGGCAAGCCGGTGCGGGGGTCATATTCCCCGAGCACGACCGTCTCCGGGGAGATGTTGAAGTGCGCCATGATGCTCGGGTACATCGAGACGAAATCGACTTCGGCCACGTTCTCGTGCAGGCCGATGGTTGGCTGGTAGACCATGCCGCCCATGTCGGCGTGGACGAGGTCGAGCAGGCTCTTTGGCGCCTCGGCCTGCTGCTTGTGCCAGGGGACGAGAATCCCCTGGCGCAGAGCGGTCACGATCTGCATGGACGAGATGCCCGTCCCCGGCGAGACGCGTGCCACCGTTTGGATCGGCAGGCCGGTGACACGCGCCAGCTCGAAAATGCCATCCAGGCCGTAGTCATGGTACATGACGGCGTTGCACGTGTCGATATGCCAGCGGCCGGCCAGATGGATCTGTGCGCCTCGGTAGATGACCTGGCCGTAGGCATAGTAGGTGCGCTGCTCTTTGCGTGTGATATCGGCGGCCGGGTCGCGGTTGAGCAGCAGAGGGCTGTCTTTCGAAAGTTCAAGCAATTTCGGCAGGAGCCAGGTGTCACCCCAGGCTGTCAGGATCAGGTCGGGATCGACCATCCGCAGTACGGCATTGAGATTAGCCAGCAGCCCCCGCACCGGTTCGAACGGTAAGCAATAGCGATAGCCTGAATAAGAGAAAATGACGCCCTTTGGCCCGGCATGCGCCGGATTGCAATCCGGTTCCAGCCCCAGGACGCGCAGATGCGGGTATTCGGGATCCAGATCCCAGGGTGAGTCTAAGGCGGCGATTGCCTTGATCTGGTTGCCCTGCACATCCAAATGGCAGCGACACAGGGGGAAAACGCCAAACACGGAAGCGTAGCGCAGGGAAATGGGCAGGTCCGCATCGTAAAAGGTCAGGTTGGGAAAAGAGGTTGAGAAGCGCCGGAACAATCCCGGCAGGTCACCCGGATGTTGCATTTCAATGGACAGGACCGGGATGGCGCCGGCAAACAAGTCGCGGCGTTCACCACGCGCCAGGTGCATTGGTTCTTTCTGGGCGGAAAGCCAGCGCCAGGCCGCTCGCAGGTCTGGAGCGCGTCCATCCACCCGTTCCCCGGCCGGGCTTGCCACGTAGAAGGTGACCGGGAAGGCCTGGCGCAGGCAACGGCGTTCCCCAGCCACGTCCAACAACCAGATCGTCAGCCCCTGGGCACCGGCGTAGACGTCCAGGAGCCAGCCGGTCAGTTCAGCCATTTCCGGGAGGCAGACGCAACTTTTCATCCATTTGCTGGCGCAGAAGCATGACCTGCTTGTGCTCCTCCAGCAGCATGGCCAGCAGGAACGTCTCGAAAGGCAGGGCGTGCGCGGCGTAGCCGGCCGCGGCGATGTGCTTGTGCGCGGAAGCGAACAGGTCGTCCAGGGCGATCTGGTCCGAGCGACGCAAGGCGCGTCGGAAACGGGCGAAGGAGGACTGTTCCTGGAGAAATTCCTGGGTGATGGATGGAAGGGTGCGGCCCATGGCAGTAGTTAGAAGAGAGCTGGTTGCAGGAGCGGCAGCGCCGGCACTTCGACGGCGAAGAGCTGGCCGGCATGGGCGCAGAGCTGCTCCACCAGGAACGCCCGCTCGGCAGTCGGCGGTGGGGTGGTGGTTACCAGCACCGGGGATGTCAGGCACAGCCGCTCTAATTCATGCAGGCAGCCTTCCAGCAAGCGGCGCACCTCCTGAATGGGGATCTGTTCATCGTAGAAGGTGGACAGAAGGTCCAGGAGAATGTACGGTTGGGGCAGCGCGGGCGTGCCTTCGAGCAGGGCCAGCATCTGGTAGCAGGTGAAGGCCCGCCGTACGTACGTATGCTGCAGGGCGGTGGATGGATCGGGGATACGGCTGCGGATGAGCCGGATCAGGTGATAGGCTGGGAAGCGGTTGCCGCCGTCCAGAACGGTCAGCGGGCCGCGCACGGCCAGTTCCGCCATGACCTGTGCGACCGGCTCAAACGATCGGCCGGAAGCGCAGAAGACGGTTAGCGAATGGGGTTGAGGGAGGGGCAGAATGTCCATGCCCCCCAGTTTAGATTTATGTGGAAGAACAAACAATCCACCTGAGGTTGATTTGGAGGGTGATTTTCGGTGGATACAGGTCTAGGGGAAGAGAGAAGGGGGGGAGCTAAATCTGGTGGTTGTCCCACCAACTGGCGAAGTCCCAATCCTGCAGGAGCAATCGTAGTTCCTTCCTGCTGCGCAGGCCGAACTTCCTGAAGATGTGCTGCAGGTGGGTCTTAACCGTTTCATTGACAATGCCGAGTATTCCGGCGATCTCATAATTGCGCTTGCCCAGGCAGACCAGTGCCAGGACCTCCTGCTCGCGTTCGCTCAGGCTGTCCCACTTGATTCCGGCCGCGGTGTCCCTGGAGACTTGAGTCTGTCCGGCATTGGCCCAATCGGACAAAATATCCTCCTCCGGGCGGCCCTGTGCCTGGGCGCTTTGGCGGAGGTTTGAGACAAGTCCGGCGTCCAGCGAGAAAAGGCGCGCTTCTTTTTCTCTCTTTTTTTCAAACATGTGGCGAAGGCGAGGTGGGAGGAGAAACATGATGGGGTGATTATATTAGAACGCATGTTCTTCGTCAATGGCCCAATCCATCAAAACGAATGGCAGAATCTGGGCTATTTTCATGCTAAAACTACTTCACCCAATATGAGTTGATGCGAGCTATCCAACCCTTGAGGTTGGGTAGCTCACGTAGTAGTGACTGGTTTAACCGGAATCGGAACTTTAATTTGAGTTCCGCAGATATTTCCTATCTTGTGATCATCAAGTTCGTTGACCTAAACCGCGTGGATGGTTTAATGAAAAAGTTTTCCTCCTATGCGCTTCAGAACCCGGGTTGGGAAGGATCAACTTCCAGGGTTGTGCGCATGACGGTCACTTCATAGGGGTTCCACGGGGAGACGAGCCAGTAAATCGTACTTCTCCGATTGCCATCCATACTGCTGTCCACCGTCGTATAACGATTGAGAATAAAAGGAGCATAGAAGGAACCAGCTTCGAATTTCCCGTTCTTGTGCAATAGGGGCCAAAAATCTTGCCGATTGCCACACCCAGCTGGCAGCATTACCAGGTGGCATTCCACATCGGGACCCACGCTCAGAATGGTGGTTGGTGCCGACCAGGGACCCCAGGGAGCAGGAGCGACCCGGGCCAGGATATCTCCTCGACAGCCGTAAAGCATCAGCCACTTTTCAAGAGCAGAATTCCAAACGACCGAGAATTCGCCAACACAGCGGCCGACATCTGAGGCAACGCTGAAGACCTCTGGCTTACCCGGCGGACTCCAGGAATCGGTCAAAGCAGAATTCTGGGTCCATGCGCTGCTCGCCACCCACTTCGGTTGACCATTGGCGTCCAGCCCGGTGAAGAAGCGCCAGGAGGCAGGATCGTTGAAGGATCCTGGTGCAGCATAAGCGAGATAGGGAATACTGGCGCGATATCGGGGCACGCCAAAAATAAAAATTCCAAGCCGCTGGGAGATGGGAACGTCGGCCTGCAACATGGTATTTACTGCTATGTTGTAAACGAAACCGGGCGGCACGGAAACAACCTGGCTGAATGTCCGGCCATCGTCACTGGATCGTGCCAGTACACTTTTCCCCAGGCTATTCCGGGCGTCCGTCTCCGGGCAACCGTTGGATGAACTGACTTGAGGGCGAGCGAGCGGGGTTAGCGCCGACGGGATGATGGGATTGGAATCCACGCAATGATCGGTCCAAAAGAAGGCATACAGGTAACCGCCTGCACTCACGCCCCCCGAGGGAACGTTGAAGAATCCTTGATTTACTTTGATCGGGCCGGTGATGGTGGCAGGGGTAAATTTCCCGGAAGCATCGTGATTGATCTGGAGACCCAGGCAACTGCTGCTGTCGGGTGGAGCGGTGCGAACGGTTATTCCCACCGAATCGTCCGGAGGAACCTCGCTTTGCGCGGGGGACTCGTTTTTGGGATGGGGCGGCGGCCAGCTATCCCCAAAAAGCAGGATCAACTTGCCCAGGTGTTCGACCGGATAGCCCAGGTCGGCAGCCAAAAGTCCACCGTTGGAGAAAGTTCTTGCGGCGGTAGGCTGGCCGGTTTCCCAATCAACATCGCCCAGAAGCTGGCAAACTTTTTGTGTGGATCCCGGTATGTAGACCAGAGAGATTGTAGAAGACGGATTTTCCGTAGGGAGGGCAGGATTTGATGAAGCTGTCGGATTGACCGGCAGGGGAGTTGCAGGTCGGGTGGTTTCAGTGGGAGCGAGCGTTGCCGGGGAATTGCCAGCGGGCAGATTGCATGCCGCGAGTAAAACAACCAATATCGCCAAGATCAACTTTCGCATATTCCAACCGCACCTTTCAATGGGTAGAAATGATCGGACACTATCAAGCGATTCAGGTTATTCACTATTATTTATTTCTGACACAGAACAGTCCATAATCGGTTCTGAACCTCGTCAATCGAAAAAGACAATTCTATCCCAGGATGCCTGGGAATATCCCGAGAGCCCGATTCTTTTAACTGGATTTTGGCTGCTTGCAGCTCTATCGGACTTCACCCTGGGTCTTGACCAGCTCAGCACCGAGCTTTGCTGCTTCATCCAGGAACTCGGGGTTTGTGAGACCCATGGTCGCCAGGTACACGCCCTCTGGGCTGAAGAGTACTGCCAGCTGGTCAGTGTGGTTATTTTTCGTCAGCGGGTGAGATTGCGCCCAAGCCGCCAGCGTCTTGATCGCCCATGGGTTCAGGATCTGGCGTGCCAGGCTTAAGTTGCTGGTGTAAGCTAAAAAGTTGTTCTCAAGCTGCGGATCGAGCGGTGCGAGCACCTCGGCTTGGTTTTCATTGGGGGTCAGGTCACCAGAGAAGCCAAAAAGCGACATGGAGCTTCTGTAGACCATTTTACCCATCGCAGCCATCAACCCACCCTGTGTTTCCTGGCCTTCTATATTTTGGATGAGGTAGAGAAAGTTCCCGGCGCACTTGAAGTCCACTGAATGCCAGCGCGAGACTGGCAGCCCCCCGAAAGCCTTAGTTTCCAGGGTCCAATGCACATCTTCAGTGATATGCTCCTCCACCTCGCTTCCGGTGATCCCTTCCTGCTGCTCCTGGAATCGCTGCCCGGCCATCTGGGATGCGACCTGGAGGGGACCTCCGAATCCAGTGTCGTCTCCTCCTACGCCGATGAATGCTCGCAGTTTTTCCACGATACGGTCCTTGTCCTTGCTTGTGTTGCTGAAAAAGAAATAGGCTGGAACGCTCTGTCCATCTTTTCGGACCGCCACAACACGATAGGTCGGACCCGTACGCCGGCTGCTACCGCGGGAGATGTTTCTCTCCAGTTGGATGCCTGCGATCTCTGCAAAGGAAACCTCCTTTTTGGAGCCTCGTAGCGGCGACCGGTAGCTGAAGGTCAGTATCTGGGTGATCCGGTCAGCACTGATGATCATGATTGAGCCTGTAAAGATGAGGAACAGCCCGATGGCAACCTCGAGGATCAGAAGGATGAAATTAAAAGACCCAGGGCCCAGGGAAAGATCGGTTAGATGGGGGACTGCCAACGCCAGAAATATGATGGCAATGATCCAATTGGCGATCGGGTATTGTCGAAAGTTCAGCCTGGAATTTTGATCGTCCATTTTTATCCTTTCATTATCCGATGAGAAAAAATGGCTTTTACGAAGAGATGCTTTCCCAACCTAAGATTATTATAAACCTGAATTCCACGTCAACAAGAAATATTTTCAGATTTCTCAACTCACGAAGAATTTTGGAAGAATATTCGACTAAAGGCTTAATAGGAAGTCCTACCTGGGGACTCTGAAAATTGTTCCAGAGTTCCATATCCGGATCCCGCAAAATCCCAGGTTATCCACAAGAGCTGAGTTTAATATTGGTATAAATGGGGCTGCGTAACGGGACACCCTGGCCATTCATGAGTATGAATTGATATTGGAACTCGGCTGCAGCGCCATTCAACCCGCAAGCATCCGGGAGGCTCAGCGACGTTATCGTGATCTGGTAGGTACCGCCTCCCATATCCGTCATGTTCAGCCCGTTATTTCAGCCGGTCAACGTGCCGGTCGAAATATTTCTCAACCGATAGTACAAATATATGTTACTACTCAGCCGTCTTGACGGTTGAGTAGTAACCAATCGGGATGGTGAATTGTAGTGCTAGGATCAGGTGCCCCCAAGGAAACTCGAACATAATAAGGTGTTTCAAAACCTAATTACAACGGCCAGGCCGGGAAAAATACGGAAAATATCAACGATAAATTTTATCAACCTAGCCTCGCTTCCTAATTATTATCATCATTCACAGGTACATCCGATCCGGTAAATTTTAATATCATTTCGATCATATATAATTTCCACCGAAATTTCTGGCTCTGAAGACTGCGCTAGAAGGGTGTCATGGGTGATGATATAACGGATATGGTAAGTATCCCAGAGTTTGCCATAATCCCGTTTCCCTATCGCTTCAGATAATAGGCTGTCTTTAACGTTCACACTGGTGGGAAGCCGCGATACGTAACCGAAAGCGATCGGTTTGCCATGGATTGTTTGATAATACAACTCGAGGCTAGCGCTTTGTGTTACCAGATCTACAACTCCACCGTCGTTAGGAAGGTGTGCCAGGGCTGTAATATAATCTGGAACTTCTATCATTGTTGCAGGCAGGGGTTTTGGCAAAGTTTCAAACAGAAGGATTCCTAATAATGCAAAAGTAAATATCTTCTTTTTTGGGAATTGCCGAAAAATTGCCCGGAATCCAAAAGCGGTAAGAATGGATGCGCCTAGGATGACCATCACCGTCATCCTGACCGGCATCCCAGAAAGTTGTAGAGGGGGGAGTATCTTGACCAGAATGGTATATGGCATAATTTTATCCCATATGATTTTTCCTCCAATCTGAAGAGCGGGTCCCAAAGAAAGGATGAAAAAAAACCCTGTTATCGCAGACCACAAATATATTTGTTGTTTGGCAGCAAATTCTTCTGTTTTTCTCTTAACCCACACATATCCCATAACGATAAAAGTAGATAATCCGAGATAAACACTGCTTTCGTTAATGTTTCCGGGTAGTTTAGACCAAAAGAATTGTGTCCATTGATTAAAGAACCAATGACCTCCAGGTAAAATAATCGATAAGAGATCTAAAGAATAAAGATATGGATTGTGAGAGCCTAAAAGCGGGTCTCTGTAATTGCTAATTAATAACGGGCCAACAATTGGCGTGATGAGGAGTAGTGCAATAACCATAAAAGTTGCTAAAGGAATGAAATGTTCTTTCTTCACAATGAATCCAACGTTTCTATTAATAATTGCAAACCAAAGAACGATCAAGATCCCGATCAAAACGGAATAGAAAAAATAATAATTATCACAAAGTAGTACCATCCACAGTACAATCGCTGAGCCCACGGCTGTAATCGTACGGGGCCTGGTAATTAAGGAGTACCAGCAAAGCACAAACAAAGGAACCCATTCCAGCGATACAAGTTGGAGATGCCCTTGAGCATGCATGAAGTGATAACTTGAAAAGGTGAAGGTAAAGCCTGCTATGATACTTCCCCAAAATGACCTGGTCAGGATTTGGGCCAACCAATACATGGTCATTCCACCCATTACAAAGGAAAAAATGAATATGACGTTGTGAGTAGCTGTGAGCGAAAGGAACATCCTCAGGGGTACAGCTAGAAAGCCATTAAATGGGTTGAGGGTTTGACCTACTAAAGTTGTCCCAAAGGGCCAGTGTAGAAGAGTAGTTTGCCATATGCTCGGATATTTATTCGGCCAGTGAACTACCAGGTTAACCCACCATAGATTCCAGATATTCTGCAAGCCATCCCCAGTATCTGCAAAAAAATAAGTGTTAAATTTAAAGATCAGGGGGAAGGTAAGCAAGCAAAACATAAGAAAATAGAAAAACAATGGGAATAGGCCATGCTTAAGGATCTTAAGCAAATTGGGATGTTTGTGGTTTATTCGCATCAAAATAAAACCGCCTTTTTTCGAAAATATTCTTTGAAAAACCAATGAAAATAGACGCATTGACCTGATCGCTCCGCGAAAGGCGAAAATTGTTCTTAAGGTGTCTACAAGATGCCTACCCTAAATGTCCTGAAAAGATCAACAACCCGAAACAAACCAGTTGGAAAGTGATCAAGACCGATATCACTTTATAGGCAAGGCGGGTTTCGTTCCACCATTGTCAACAACCCGAAACAAACCAGTTGGAAAGTGATCAAGACCAATATCACTTTATAGGCAAGGCGGGTTTCGTTCCACCATTGCTTTCTTTATAGCGCCAACCATGATTAACAGGGCGCAAAGGGAAGGGAAGATATGCGGTAACGATGATCTGTTCTGTGTCGGATGATCTTCTTGTGATAGTGAAGCATTAAGAAGCATTTTTCTTTTCCTCAGCCCTTATCGTGCACTCCAAATATCTGCCTATATAATGTATTTGGATTATAACCTATGCCCCTGGCATCATCCTGCGCGCGCTCCATTCGGGAAGCGGAATTTTGTGTCTATGAGTACTAGGATCAGAACGTTTTCCTCAAAAAGAGCATGAACGAAAAAACGCCTGGCTGTCCCATCCAAGCTTATTTTCAGTGAATATTTCCGTGGTAGAAAGCATTCAGTGTCTGATCCACAATGACCCAGCCCTCCCGACTGGTGTGGGAATCGTTATCAACGCTGAAGTAGCGATCGCTCGTGTATTGCTGGAAATCGACCAACGGCATATGGTAAGAGTTTACCAGAGCCTGAAGTTTGGTGTAATAATGCTGTTGGGCCTGCGGGGAGATGCCGATTACCGTATATACCGTTCCATTTTCAGCGGTTCGGAACCCGTTCGGATGACAAGGAAATCAACGAGGCACCCAAGGTGCTAATCCAGAATGTCCTTATTTTTCCATGCATTTGAATTCAATGATGCGAGTAGCTGGTGCCAACATGCATTTGGCGGAAGCAGCTAAATCTGCTTTGGCTTGCCATATGGAAGCAAAAGTAAAAATCCAATGAGGATTATTAATTCGCCGATCATCACTCCAAGGGCTTGCCAGGGACCAAAAAAAGGGAGTTTGGGTCGCAGTTGCGTGCCGAAGCCGAACACGTCTGCCATGCCAGAAAAGACTGCTACTACATATCCTGTAGCCACCAAGCGTGAGCCAACATCGGCTGCGATAGTGCTTTCGCGTTTCCTCCAATTGGCCAATAAACTGATATATCCACCAACGCATATAATTGCCAGGCCAATCAAAAAAACGGATATTTTGACAAAACCAATATAGGGTTTGGTGTCCACGTGAAAGAATGATGGTCTGGCGCCGAGGAGGAAGATCGGAAGTCCGAGTAATGTCGTAATCAAGCCAAACCGGATTCGCAATTGTGAAGGCAATGACTCGGAAGTGGAATCCAAAGCGAGCGGAGTTTGATCAGTGTTATCAATTTGATGTGTCATTTAAATTCATATCATAGCCTTTGATGAACTTTTTGTCTACAAATGATTCCGGACACATCCGTTTTGGCTGGTTTTCACGGCCAAAACGGAAGCCTTGATTATGTAATCCTCTGGTAAAACGGCAGGCACCACCCCTTTGGAGGGATGGCGCCTGCTTATTACAATACCCTCAGGGTAAACTTTGGTTAGTGGCAGTTAGCCGAGCCAGAATCGGTGAATGTATAACCGGCTGCCGGCAGCCAGGTCCAGCTATAGGAACTGGCTGAAAGGGTCATCTTCAGGACTCCGTATTGAACGACCTGGTTACGCACGACTTCATTTGGCTGGAGCGGATGGGATGCATAGGTGTAACCATCGCCCGGGGCGCCACCGGTTCCAACGATGAATTCGCGAATCCCGTTGGGATCAGCCTGCTCGGATGGATTGATCGGGTTGAAGCGTTCGTAGTTGTGGTTATGCCCGTTCATCACGAGGTCGGCCTTGTACTGGTAAAGCAGATTCCACCAGGGGGCGTAGGTTGGATCATTGGTATGGCGCCCGCTGGTAAAGCGCGGTTGGTGCCAGGCCGCCATGATACAAGGTCTGGTGTTGGCAGCCAGATCACTCGCCAGCCAGTTGGTCTCAACGCCTCCCACCCCGCAGCCACCCGCACCTGCCTCGGAGCACTCAGCATTTAATACAATGATGTGCCAGCTGGAGCCGATGTTATAGCTGTAATACCCGCCTGGCTTGGGTCCGGCGGCTGCACCAAAGTAGCTGAAGTACGCCGCATCGCCACCCGGCGGGTAGGTATCGTGGTTGCCCATCAGTGCATGCGTCACACTCAGGAAGCTGCCCCAATTCGGGCCATACAGGTCGGCATACTCAGCGTCATAGGCATATACGCCGCCGTCATTATTGACGTTATCGCCGAGAGTCTGCACCTGCGCACCCGGATTGGCAGCCAGTAGGCTGCGCACCAAGTCACCGGTTTTCTTGCAATTGGGGGTAAAGTCGAAATCACCCACGTTATGTTTGCAGATGTCACCAGCCAGGATCAGCACGTTGCCGGACCCGCTGCCGGTCGGGAGCGGAGTCGGGGTGTTCGAAGGCGTGGCGGTCTGGGAGGGCGTTTTGGAAGGCGTGGTGGTCGTACCCCCGCTTCCCGTGGTAATGACCAGTTGCGGTGCATGACCAGCCGTATCCTCGCGCGAGGCCAGGTTGGTTTGAGTCCCGGTGGTGGTCAGCACCAGGTTGTACGTGCCTTCCGCCTTGATGTAGCTGCTGATATCGACCTGCACCCAGCTGGCTGCGGCAAAGGACTTTGAGCTGTTAATGGAACTGCCCGGCGCCGGGGCATTGGCATAAGTGATCGAGGTTTCAGCCCAGCTATTATTCGACAGCCCCAGCACGGAGAAACCAGTAGTACTGGCGCTGTTGGCATAGATGCGCAGAATGGCAGATTGGACGGCCGCGCCACCCAACCCGCTTACCGTGAAGCGCAGGTAACTGCGCATGATGGGACTGCCATCCACACGCAGCGAGACATTGGTACCGTAGTTGTTGGTTGGAGAGGATGCATACACGTAGGCATCCGCAACCGGGTTAAAGGTAGCCGCCGAGGCATGTGCTACCAGGCTGGAAGCAAACACCAGCGCAACTAAAATAAACAGACTTGCCAACCGATAAATGGTCTTCTTTTGCATTTCAATCCTTTTTTTTCAGGCCGCCTGAAGACACCAACAGCCAGATATTTCCAGTCCTTTTATCACACTTTATTCAAAAGGACTGGCTTCCATAACCGGATACATCTAGTCAGGGGACTTTTTAATTTCCCAGTTTTATGAACTTACTCTACATGGCTGCCTGTCTCTTTGTTCCAACCGAGCAAGGAACAGGGTTGGTAAAGGCAGGTTCACATGTGGCGTTAATCTTTTTGTGCATTCCACCCTGTGCAAAGTCGATCCAGCAGTTTGTACAAGCAGGGATCAACCTACCATTCATCTTGCTAGAAGTAAAACACTAACCAACAGGAAAAAAATCTTCTGCTCTTCAACAATCCAGCATTACCAAGTGTCTTTGAAAACGAAAATAGGTCATCGCCCCAGTTTTACGAACCAACTTTTTTCCGAAGACTTGGATTTTATGACGATCTTGTCCCCATATTTTATTTGGTAACTATGCTAGGAATGCGGTGTTGAAGTACGGTTATTAACAATGTGCAGTATATACCTAATTACCCTTTGTATCCTTAAAAACGGATTCCAAAACTGTAAAGAGCAAATCAGCCTCCTAATTTCCATATACACCCATCTGTCGTGAATTTTCCGGCGAACCTCATATATGGGGGAAAAAGGTCATTTTCGCATTAAGACTATGACTTTTTCTGCTCTCTGGCCGGTGCGTATAAATTAATTACAGTCTATTATTCAAGCAAAAAAACCTGGTTTGAACAGTAATAATGAACTGATCTCAATCCAACCAGCCACCGTATGAGCTTTCACTATTGTACTGAGAACGAATCCAATCCAAGCAACTCATCCTCATTACGTTTGCTTATCGAACTTAACCAAGCCCAGCTCAATACCTCTTTAATACAGCCTGACTTTTCCATTGAGAAGTAAATAAAATTGTGTCTCACCGCTGATCTTTCCTTTTAAAAAGGCTGTACAAGCATGGATCAGTCCAGTTATTAATTTTGCTAGCAATTTATGAACAAGCGCAATGAGAATTTTCCCCTTTGATTTCTTCCGCAATTGGCTTTAAATTGCCTTATTTCCGAGTATTCATCCATTACGCAAAGCAAACCCGCTATCCCAATTCATGGATAGCGGGTTCTTTGTTAGGCAGGACTAAATAAGCCTGTCTGGATGAAAAAGTTTCGTGTAGAGGAAGATTTTAAACTATCACTCCTTCTTTGCAACTTCCGCTTTCGCCTCTTTCATAAAGATCAGTACCAGGCCTGCAATCAAGGCGATTACTCCCACTACCGCTTCGGCAATCTTTTTATGGGCTGTGAACAACGAAGCCGGTAAATGGAGTGTTCCGGAAAGAAAGACCGCAGCGAAAATCAACACACCAACGACTACCAGGACGATACCAAGCGTTTTCTTCGACATTCTCTTTACTCCTCTTCTAATGATGAAATGGGTACGCAGACGCAATTGTATCAACAATTGCGAACAAAATCATGGAAGAAAAGGCAGCCAGCCCCAGGAAGTTTTCCACCATTGGCTGGAGTTCCACAAACCACCTGGCCTTCCTCGCGCTCGAAGCCTGGCAAAATCTCACCGTCTTTTCTGAAGAACTACTCCATCCCGCAGATGGTCAGTTCCAGGTCCGCTTCAATTCCTCCTGATCCCCACCAAACGTGAACGACCGGAGCGTTTGGCTCTGCTTGCTCGAGTTCGCGGCCCCAGCTTGCAGTTCAGCTCTCACTCCGACCGGTACGTTGGCACCCTTTCATTTCTTGTCCGTGTTTTTCAACCCAGGAGGCTGCTTTTATTTTGCCACAATCTGGATGGTCGGGGAAACCGCATCGCCACTCTTGTTTATTTGAACTGGTTGACCCTTTCCCGCTAGCTGTACCCATCCTTTACTGCTTGATTAAATTCGGCTCTTCACCGCTGAAATTAAAACATTCCGCTTGAAGTATGTTTTTCTTCCTGGTACAATTATCAGATCAGCAAGATAGGTGGTCATGAAGCTCACGGCACTGTTCCTGCCTCCTTGTTTAAAATGCAGCTAAGATAAGAGCAACCTTCCTGCACCAACATCGGACCCCTGACTGGGTAGAAAAGGAGAAATCTGATGAACACTCGCCGAAAATTTTGGCTTGTACTGGTTGTTGCAATTCTGATCATGGGGATTATTGCATGTTCGTGTAATCCTCTTTCGCAGATTCTTGCGGCCACCCATTTGCCGCCCCAACCCACCTCAACCGAAGAAGTTCCCACATTAACTCTGCCGCCTGTTCCGTCTGCCACCTTTGCTGCGGCAGCCACTGGCAAGATTGCATTCAGCTCCGATCGCACCGGCTATGATGCTATTTATGTGATCAATGTCGATGGTAGCCAGCCAACCCAACTCACGAACAACCAGGCCGGTGACAGATGCCCTGTCTGGTCACCGGACGGACAAAAGATTGCGTTTAGTTCCGATCGCGATGGCAGTTGGCAAATTTACGTGATGAACGCCGACGGAAGCCAGCAAACCCGTCTCACGAACGGTAATAAGGATGATGGTACTGACCCGTATGGCCATTGTGCCGGTATCACCTGGTCACCGGACGGGCAGAAGATTGCGTTTACCTCCGATCGCGATGGAAATAGTCAGGCTATGCTGTCCGCTATCTACGTGATGAACGCCAACGGCAGCAAACTAACCCGCCTGACCAACCCCAAGGATGGTGATACTGCCCCAGCCTGGTCACCAGACGGGCAGAAGATTGCCTTTAGCTCCATTCGCGTGGGGGCCGGCGCAATTGCTATGATGAACACTGATGGCAGCCATCAAACCCTGCTCACAGACTCCACGGGTGGTGGTGATGATCCTGCCTGGTCGCCGGATGGGAAGAAGATTGCCTTTAACGCCGGTTACAACGATCCCAATGCATATATCGGGATCTACGTAATGAACGCCGACGGCAGCCAGCAAACCCTCCTCACCAGTTGCAAAAAAGGGGATGAAAGGTTTCCCGCCTGGTCACCGGATGGGCAGAAGATTGCGTTTTACTCCTATTGCAACGGGAACGTAATCTATGTGATGAACGCCGATGGTAGCAATCAAACCCAGCTTTCAGACTACCAGTCAAACAGCGGATTTACCGGTATCAGTTGGTCAAAGTAAGTTCGCCCATTCTCCTGAAGGGTTGCAGGTGGAATAATGACTTTTCCAGTACCCTTCAGGACATATATTAACCATTATTACAGTTTAATTTTTTTCCCAATTTACAGGGTTTACTGACCTAAAAATAATACTTTCGCTCACTTTTTGGCTATATAAACCATATATTATGTGCAAAGTAGATCGTGCGAAGTAGTTTGATATAATCGGGGTGATCATTAACGAAAATGAAGCAAATATGCTCTCAATTCTAATTCGCATAAAATAGGGAGAGCCGAAAACCATGTCAAATCCAGTTACCGATTGGAAAGAAGCACCCAAAGATAAACCACCTGAATGGATGAATTTGGGCAAAGGATTGTATGTTTACAAAAACGGTACGATCTGGATTGCGCTGACGCCTGAACAGATCGCCATGCTGAAAGCGGAAAGTGAATCACACTTTGGGCACAATTACCTCAGACCGATGTTTATGAAAGGTCATGCCAAAGCGCTGGATGATGGTGCAATCGTTGTCCGGATGGTGGGAATTGAAAATTTATGGTGACCGGCCTGTTGACATCATTTCAGATCCATCTGGCCGAAAACCCATTGCCATCCCGTCGGCGGCAGGGAGCCTCCGCCAAAACCATCCAGGGCTATGTCCAAGATGTTAGCATCTTCCTGCGCTGGTGGCAGGGAGTTTCGGCGAAGAACTATCCGTTGTTGTTCTCCGGTCCGATCCATTTCGCCTGGATTTCCAGGTACTCCAGGATTTTCTTTCATGGCTCCTGACCACCCAACGGTATTCGGCCAGTACGACCTTGCGGTATGCGGCCAGCCTGCGGGCGTTTTGCCAATACTTGATCAGTACAGAAACCATCCAACATGATCCAGCCTTGGGACTGCGCTTGCCTGTAAAGAAGGCACAGGAGCCGAGAGGTTTGGACGATGCTCAGCGTGCCCGTTTTGAAGCGGCTTTCCAATCAGCCTGGGTGGACAAGGTGACCAAGCGCAAGCGCACACACGAAACTCAGGCTGGATTACGTTTGGTTAGGGACAAGGCGATTGCTTTCCTGATGCTGTATGCTGGACCACGCGTCGAAGAAGTGGAACGGCTGATTCTGAGGATGTCGATTTACAACCCAAATCGGGGGTACTGCACATTCGTCCGGGCAAGGGCTTCCGGGAGCGGGATGTCCCGCTACCGAAGCCGGCCAGAGAGCCCCTGGAAGCCTGGCTGAAGGAACGTGCGAAGCAGGGAATTTCGCACGAGGCATTATTTGTGGACCTGCGCGCCAGTGGTCGGCGATTGTCCCGGCGTTCGATGCAGAACATGGTTGCTCAGGCAGGGCAGCGGGCAGGCTTGGATCGGCTCGATCCGCCAGTGAAGGTCACGCCTCACGTTCTGCGTCATACATATGCTTACATGTTGCACCAGGCCGGGGTGAGCCTGCAAGTTAGGGCGGAAATGTCCGGCCATTCAGTCGCGGCGGCCATGAAGTATGGCAGGCCAAAGGCCAGGGAGAAGGAACGCGCCGCAGATGCACTGGATGAATTCGTTTAGTTGATAGGAGCGGATTGAATGAGTGGTGATGGGGGCTTGCCTTTATTATCGTGTCGTTATATTACCGTGGCGCGATCGAATCTTTTGCTTCGGACGAAACCAAGAAAATCTTCCTCGGGGTTGTCTCAACAAAGCGTCCCAAGGATATGCAACGAACGGCCCGCCGGAAGCTGATCTATCTCGAGGATGCCGAAGATCTACAAGATTTACTTGCCCCTCCAGGCAACCACCTGGAGAAGCTCATAGGCAAAAGGTCCGGGCAGCATAGTGTTTGCTTCAACGATCAGTGGCGCATTTGCTTTGAATGGGTCAAAGGCAAAGCCAGGAATGTCGAGATCGATGATTATCATTCGTAAAGGTAGGTAAGCCATGGATATTGCTCTCTCCCCGATTCACCCCGGTGAAGTTTTGCTGAAGGATTTCATGAAGCCGCTTGGCCTGACTCAATATAGGCTGGCGCATGATATTGGCGTTACGCCCACTCGCATCAGTCAGATCGTTAACGGGCAACGGGCGATTTCAGTCGATACCGCCATGCGCCTGGCGCGTTATTTTGGTACCAGTGCAGCAGTATGGTTGCGTTTGCAGGTTCGTTATGATCTCGAAGTCGCACAGGGCACCCTGAGTGACCGCATTAATCGCGAAGTCAAGGTTTTACAACAAAGGGCCAGTCGCGTTTAGTCAAAGAAATCGGAGATGTCTGGTCGCAACATTGGTTTGGAAATTCTTGAAGGTGTTCAGGACATCACGGCTCGTAAGGTAGATGGTAAAGTCTTGCGTACCAATCACTTGAAAGAACCTGCCACGCCTCAGGAAATTCGTTCCAAACTTAAACTATCGCAGGTTGCATTTGCGGGTTTGATGGGAGTTAGCCTGCGAACTGTTCAGGATTGGGAGCAGGGACGTTGTAAACCAAGCGGTCCTGCAGAAGTTTTGATGCGGATTGCGGAACAAAAGCCCGAAGTGTTCACGCAAATTTTATGATCTGGCAAGTAAAATTCCTGATATTTGATTTTTCAGAGCCGGCCTATCCAGGCCGGCTTTTGATTTAGCTATGCCTGTCGCTGTGAGTGTACCAGGGGAGTGTGCGAACCTGAAGGCTCGAACTCAGGAGGAGAAGAGGAACGCAGCGGGTAGGCAAGGATGCGCACCTACTTTTATGGCAGGTCTTCTCTGCCATAGGACTTATAGGTATCCATTGACCCCATCGGATTTTATTGACATCCATATATCCAAATGATACTATTTATATGATTGTTATCATGATTATAAATATCATTATCGGTGATCGTATGAAAGGGAAGTTGGAAGAACCTGAACGTGTCCTTCCAACTGGCGGCATTACCATTGGTGAATCGGTTAGTGCATCGGTCAGAACGGCAGCGGGCTGATTGAGGCTGGAGCTGGTACACAGGCTGACAGTCTTCACTGTCCATGTTCTAAGAGTGAGTTGTATTGCAACCAGCTCCCCGTTTTGCCAATGCATTCATCTACGCTGGATCGGTTAAATTTATTGTCAAAGAAGTGTGAAATGGGTAAAAAATTACAATTATTGGTAGTATTCATCAGCTTTGGAATATTTCTCCTGCTCGCTTCCTGCACTCCGCTGCCACCCACCCATGATTATTACGTCAGTACCGGTGGAAATGATGCCAATGATTGTCTCAGCGCGGGGCATGCCTGCCTGACCGTCGCAGCGGCCGTCACCAAGGCGACTGCGAGCAGCTGGATCCATATTGGCCCGGGAACCTTTCCCGCCCATATTGATCTGAGGAAATGGCTCACGATCTCTGGCGCAGGGCTGACTGGACCTGGCACTGTTTTGATCGCCGATTTGACCGCTCCCGTGGTTACGATCGAGAATGACGTGCAGCTTATGATTTCGGATTTAACCATCAGCGGCGGGGACATTTCAGATCTGTCATCCACCACGATACCCACCACCTTTGGAGGTTCCAATGCAATCGAACTCCATGGTAACAACATTGTCACCCAGCTTACCGCCAAGAATGTCAACCTGGTCAACGCCACTTATGGGGTCTTGAGCGCGACACCCGCCAGCATTTATCTGATCGACACCTCCATCTTTTATGATAGATATGGCATTTCTACCACGGGGGGAAAACTCAATGTCAGCAGCTCGATGTTCCAGCATAACGGGCAAAGTGACCTGGTCAATGCCTCGGTGGCAGTCCTGGACCATGTCACAGATCAAAACAGCGGCGCAAACCTGACCGATCCAAGGAGCGAAGCCGCGATCGAAAATATCACCAGTGGACATGTGAATGGCAGCTTGCAGATTTCCAACAGTACCATCAGCGATAGCCCCGTCATGGGGATTTCCAGCACGAGTAATGGCGCGGTCAGCCTCAGCGCAAGTACGCTGGAACAAAATGGCGGGAATGGGATAAACATCCTGGCGCCGGCGGCAGATGTTACCATCACCACCAGCGTTATTGAATCAAATCACGGCATGGGAGTCAAAGACGACGCGGCAGAGACCCAGATCACCCAGACTGCCATCATCAATAATCTTTCGATCGGCCTGGCCCCCTCCGGAACGGTTTCCGTCGTCAATACTACCATCGCTGGAAATCACGGAGCGGGCATTTCCGGGGATGCCAGCCTTACTCTTGAATATGACACCATTGCATATAATACGCTTTCCGGCCTCACCCTGGAGAGCAGTAATCCGACGACCCTGTACAACACGATCATTGCCTTGAATTCACCGACCAACTGCTCCAGCAGTGATCCTGCTTTTACCCCGGTACTTAATTCCACCGATCTGGCCTGCGACGATTCGCTCACACAGGCCGGGCTTGGGCTGGATACAACCATCCGGGCCAATGCCGGGACCTACGACATTCCTTTGCTGGCGGGAAGTCCCGCCATCGACCACGCCAGTGCCAGTTGTCCGGCCGTTGACCAACGCGGCTACACACGGCCGTATGGCCCGGCCTGCGATATTGGGGCGTATGAATTCGGCGCGGGAGCGCATCTCACACTGGCCACGCCGATGACTGTCACTCCGACCCTGGCGATCCTTCAAATCGTGACGAATACACCGACGGTCTCAGCCACGGGGACAGCCATTCCGACCGGCCAGCTGTCCCCGCAGGTGATCCCAACCCTGAACGCTTTCTGCCGGAAAGGCCCCGGAACGCTGTATGACCAGGTGACAGTTCTGCAAGATGGGACTGCTTACACCGTAATCGGGCGTGACAGCCTGAACACCTGGTGGGAGATCCAGCTGCCGGGCAGCCAGTCATGCTGGGTGGGTGATTCGACCGTTGGGAAACAGGGCGCGCTGAACACGGTCGCGATCGTCCCGGGGCTGCCCCTGCCCGGAACGCCTGCAGAGTTCGTTAACTCATTTGTGTGTAATCTCAAGCTAAAATCGTTGGGCGTGGCGTTCAACTGGGCGGCGGCGCCGGGTGTGACAGGCTACCGGATCTATCGAAACGGGGGCCTGCTTACAACCGTGGCAGCGAGCCAGACGTCTTATCACGACAATGCGCCGCTGGGGGTGAATCTGGTATACGAGCTGGAGGCCTTCAATGACAATGGTATGGCAACCCGCCTTACGGCCAGCGTCCCGGCCTGTAAATAAAGTCTTCTTTCAATCGCTCCGGACCGGAGGAATTATTTTCTGAAATGGAACTTCACGAATTTTCGGCAGGCTGCCTGTCCATTCGCTGAAATGATGATCTTTCTCGATTAATCTAGCTGTACAACAGCCAGTATGTCTATTCGCTTTAATATGGGTAAAGTCCTGACCGCAGCCGGGGTTTTATCTTTTTTAGCGCTTATTTGCCCCAAAAAATGCAGCATAAAAGAGATGGCAGTTTATTTGAATAGATCAGTGTGGGAGCCTGTGCGGATCAAACGTAGCTCGTCGTCAACCACGGCGTAGATCAGTACCCAATCTGGCCCGATATGACAGTCCCGCGCACCAGTGTATTTACCTCGCAGGGGATGATCACGGAACTGCTCTTCCAGGGGAGTTCCCCAGCCAGCAACAGCGTGATAACGAGTCGCAACTTTTCAAGATCGACTCCGCGTTTCTCCAGCCTTTTGAAATCCTTATTAAACGCTGTTGTGTAGACTGGGATCAAGTTCATGATTTTAATCTGGCAAATAATTCGTCGGCATTGTTGGCTCGGTGTAGATTGCGCCCGGCCAGGGCATCTTCGAAGGCTTTCGCTGTCTCTGTATTCGGGATGTGCAGGTCAAAAGGCAGCCCCTTGTTCAAGCTGACCTGGTTCAGGAACAGGCTAACAGCTTGCGTTGTGGTCAGGCCCAGCTTGTCGAACACTGCCTGAGCATCGTTCTTTACCTTGGGGTCCAGGCGCACGGTGATCGTCGCAGTCTTTGTCATAAGGTATCTCCATTTCTTAAAATGTACTGCAATTGTATCACGTTTTAGCGGTGAAACGTCTGATATTGCGCCACCATTCGAAACGTATTTGCGAGAGCGCTTCAATGTTAATCCCAACAACGTGACGATGGTACCGTAGGGTATCATCAACCTGTTCTTTATGACGCAAAGCATCGGCTGATGGGACTATTATATTTTGGGGCGTACCATAAACTTGGTCAACACATCCCCCTAAAGAAAGAACCCCTGAGTTTTTTTCAATCAGGAGTTCTTTCACTTGATGCATGGCAGGATTTGGACTTGCACCAAGCGAGTATAAGGCACAAGCGTTTCCACAATTAAATAAAGTTGAAAAAAGGAAAATCCATGATATCTTGCTCTGTGAGCAAGTGGTCATTAGACATATAATGTAAAACTGCCCCCTGTATTTGGGAATGATTGATGATAAATCCCTTTATATAGTGATATTGAGCGGGTGATGGGACTCGAACCCACGATATCTTGCTTGGGTAGCAGTATAAGTATAGGAACAGCAACCGGGCAGCGAATAAGTCATTTGCGCTGCCCGGTAAGGTTTATTCATGGAAGGTTTTCAGCAAACCGTCATGCAGTCTTGAGCTAACCTACATGCCGGATAATGACATTTTCTCTACTGCGTCTTTCAATTTTGGCAAATCGTTTTCGAGAATATTCCAGATACGCTCCAAATCTACACCTAGATAATCGTGTACCAGCACGTTCCGAAAACCTCGAATTTTGAGCCAATCCACTTCAGGATGCTTCTCTTGTAATCCCTCAGATATTCGCGTAGCAAATTCTGCCATCGTTTGCAAATTGCGGATGACAGCATCCTGTATGATGTCTGATGCCATAAATGCATCTCGCTCGCCTTTACCAATATATTTCTCAATTCGCTGGATACACTCACGTATATGGATGAGATAGAGTTGATCGTCTTTCACAATGCCCTCGCTTCGCTCAAAACCCTCTCACGAATATACCAGTGCAGAGATTTCTCGGTCACAATATCTACTTTACAACCGAGCAAGGTTTCTAAATCCATAAGCAATCCGCCCATGTCGAAAAGACTGCGGCCAGGTTCCATTTCAACGAGGAAATCAATGTCGCTTTGGGTTGTATCGTCGCCCCTAGCGGCTGAACCGAATACGCGGATATCGGTCACACCATACTGTTTTGCCAGCCTTTGAATAGCTTTGCGATTGAGTCTTATTTGCTCTGCTCGTGTCATCTTAAGTACTCCGATCAAACTATTCGACCATTCGGAATTCTGAAACAATTACCTTTTATTTCCATGCTCATTATACAACATGGCAGTGCAGTGCCAGTGTAACAGCGGTGAAGAACTTTTTACTTTTAGCGCAAAAGGGAGGGTTTCTTCAATGGACATAGTGCGCGATAGCTATTTTGCCAAAACGGAGGGATTCGGCACAGGTAGCTGCAATCACTTCATTTGTAAGGTCAAGCGTACCTGGATGGCCAAATACTTTTCTGTCTTCAAACATAATTTGAACCAGACTCGTCGCCAACCCATTTCTCCCTCAGATGATTTCTTGAGGCATTGACCTAATCCATGGAATTGGTTTTCTCGGCGGTTTCGTCTTTTGGGTGATCTCATCCCAGCCTTGAAGGTAAGTGTATCAGGCCGATTCGTTCCCTGGACTGCCTCCAGGGCATCTGAAGGCTCTACTATTGCAAAAAATATAAATTCCCAGACCTTAACCAGGCGTGAAAAAAACTAGTGTCGAAATAATACTTTAGTGGTTCCATCTTTTGAACAATTAGCAATACTATTGACATGCTTTTGACTTGACACAGGTACTGCCTAGGTAGTATAAGTAACCCAGTAATTGAACCCTCGTTAGGCGAGGCGTCTGCGTGCTAAATAAGCCATTGTCCCGAAACGTCCAAAGACGCCAAGGGATAGACCAGGCCGGGCCGGCTTAAGGCCCCGCTCAAAGTGGCTGGGAATGCAAGTCCCCTACGACGCGCAGTGCTAAAGCTCAACTAGAGAGGCTGTCTTGCGAATGTTTTCGCGAGATTGAAATGCAATGCATGTCTGCAGCCTCCCTGTTCCTACGGGAGGTTTTCATTTACCCCTGCGCACTTGCCGAATGGTTTCGGTTAATCCAACAGTGCAGGTCCGGAAGGAGGTGATGGTTTTGGACAGTGACGATAGTATCCCCCTATCTATATCGTATGTGTGCTGGCGGTTGTGCCTGCCCGCGGGTCTGCGTCAAAATCATCCCTTTGGAGGATGTTGTTAGGGTTAGCCTGACGTAACTTTGCGTGAATTGTAGGCGCCACCGTTGCCAGCCGGAACGAGTGGCGTTTTATTTTTAACGGACACTGCTTGTTATTAGCCTGGTTTAGTTCGTTTTAGGAGGTAAGGTATGGGCTTCTTCGCAACCATTCTCACCACTCCCGCCCGCTTCAAGGGCATTGGTCGCAGCAACGGCGTCCAGATTTCAAAGAAGTTAATTGATTCCGCCCGTGCGGATTGTGCCGCCGCGCTGGCCGGCCTGGATACCAGCCTGACCGGTCTCAATCCCCAGGAGATCGAGCGCCGCCTGGAAGAATATGGCCCCAACGTGGTCGCCAAGGAAAAGCGCCAGACCTGGCTGATGCGCCTATGGGAGAACATCAAGAATCCACTGGTGATCTTGCTGGTGCTGCTGGGGGCAATCTCCTTCTTAACTGGCGATATGCGCGCAACCATCGTGATCCTGTCGATGGTCATCCTCGGGATCGTTCTGCGCTACGTGCAGGAAAGCCGCGCCAACACCGCCGCCGAGCAGCTCAAAGCTATGGTGCGTACCACCGCCACGGTCATCCGGGATGGCCAACGCCAGGAGATCGCACTGCAGGAACTGGTGCCCGGCGATATCGTGGCCCTGGCTGCCGGCGACATGATCCCGGCGGATGTACGACTTCTGAGCGCCAGGGATCTGTTCCTCAACCAGGCCGCTTTGACCGGCGAATCCATGCCAGTTGAAAAGAATCCGGCCCCGGCAGATGCCGTCATCCAGAACCCGCTCGAGATGCCCAATCTGTGCTTCATGGGCTCCAATGTCGAAAGCGGCACCGGCACGGCGCTGGTGGTGCAGACCGGCAGTTCCACCTATTTCGGCTCGCTGGCCGACAGCATCGTCGGGCGGCGCGTGCTCACCAGCTTCGACAAGGGTGTCAACCAGTTCACCTGGCTGATGATCAGCTTCATGATCGTGATGGTGCCGCTGGTCTTCCTGTTCAACGGGCTCAGCAAACATAACTGGCTGGAGGCGTTCCTGTTCGCGCTGGCGGTCGCAGTTGGACTGACTCCCGAAATGCTGCCGATGATCGTGACGGTCAACCTGTCGAAGGGCGCCATTGCCATGTCCAAGAAGAAGGTCATCGTCAAACGCCTGAATTCGATCCAGAACTTCGGCGCCATGGACGTGCTCTGCACCGACAAGACCGGCACCATCACCCAGGGCAAGATCGTGCTCGAGAAGCACGTGGATGTGCAGGGCAACCCCAGCCAGCACGTGCTGAATTACGCTTATATGAATAGCTACTACCAGACCGGCCTGAAGAATCTGATGGATGAGGCGATCCTGAACCATGTCAACCTCAACGAGGATCTCCAGGTGGATGAACTTTATCGCAAGATCGATGAACTGCCATTTGACTTCAGGCGCCGCCGCATGTCGGTCATCGTTGAAAGTGATAAGAACCAGCATATCCTGATCTGCAAGGGCGCGGTCGAGGAGATCATGGGTTTGTCGACCTACGTTGAAATCAACGGTGAGGTTCTGGAAGTGACCCCGGATCACGACGAGAACCGCAAGAAGCGCATCCGCGACCTGAACGCCGAGGGCTACCGTGTCCTGGCAATTGCCTACCGGGTCTTCCCCTGCGAAAACGGCCAGCCGCGCTACACCGTCCAGGATGAGTCGAACTTGACGCTGCTAGGCTACATGGCCTTTCTCGACCCGCCCAAGGATACCGCTCCCGAGGCGTTAAGCAAACTTAAAGAGCACAGCGTAACCGTCAAGATCTTGACCGGCGATAACGATATCGTCACCGGCAGCATCTGCAAACAAGTCGGACTGCCCGTAGACCGCATTTTGCTGGGGGATGAGATCGAAGGAATGAATGAGGTCCAACTGGCCGAGGCGGCCGAGACAACCACGGTATTCGCCAAACTTTCCCCCTCCCACAAAGAGCGCATCATCCGCGCGCTGCAGAGCAAGGGACACGTGCTCGGCTTTTTGGGCGATGGCATCAATGATGCCCCGGCGCTCAAGGCTGCCGATGTCGGCATCTCGGTCGACTCGGCCGTGGACATCGCCAAGGAATCATCTGATATCATCCTGCTGGAAAACAGCCTGCTGGTTCTGGAAGAGGGCGTCATGGAAGGCCGGCGGGTTTTCGGCAACATCATCAAGTACATCAAAATGGCCGCCAGTTCGAATTTCGGCAATATGTTCAGCGTGCTGGGCGCCAGCATCTTCCTGCCTTTCGTGCCGATGCTGCCCATCCAGGTGCTGACCAACAACCTGCTGTATGATTTCTCGCAGACGGCCATTCCTACCGACGAGGTAGATGCCGAGTGGCTGAAGAAACCCCGCAAATGGGCCATCGGTGAACTGCGGCGATTTATCCTGTTCATTGGGCCGATCAGTTCCATCTTTGATTACGCCACGTTCTTTATCATGCTGTACATTTTCAAGTGCTGGAACAACCCGACCCTGTTCCACACCGCCTGGTTTGTGGAATCGCTCTTCACCCAGACGCTGATCATCCACGTGATCCGCACCAACAAGATTCCCTTCATTCAAAGCCGGGCCAGTAATGCCTTGATCTTCACGTCGCTTGTCATCGTTCTGGTCGGAGCGTACCTGCCTTTCTCGCCGCTGGCCGGGTGGCTTGGATTCACTCCCCTCCCATGGAGTTACTGGCTCTGGCTGGCTGCCATGCTGGTCTGTTATGTGGTGCTGACCCAGATCGTCAAAGTATGGTTTGTGCGTAGATTCGCGGAATAACAATGATCAATAAATAGCAAACAAAGTTCAACCCTCGTCTGCATTCTATTGGGAAACTGCACCTATTCGGCAGATCGATCCGGCAGGGAGAGGATAAAACAAAGCCAGCCAGCTTTATCTGGTTGGCTTTGTTTATTCCCTGTGAACTGGAATTGATCGGATAACCAGTTTGGAAGCTCCACCACAACCCGGGGATAAAGGAACGAGCCGATCGCGATCAGAACGCCGGTGGAGATAACCAAAACAGCAAAATCCAGCCCCAGACCAAATGTGCTGGTCCCTCACTTTGCGATATGTGATTTTTGTATGTTTTGGAGAAATGTTTTTGCAAAAAGCGTATAATTCATACTTGCCGCGAAGAGCGGCAATATCTTTTTGAGGCTTAAATTGGAAAAACATGATACTCCTGCCAAGGTTGAATTGAACCTGCACTTGACGGAAACCTTTGCTGCGTTGAAACATTACAATTACCGGCTCTGGTTCATCGGCCAGATGGTTTCCATGATGGGCACCTGGATGCAGAGCACGGCGCAAGGTTACTTGATTTACCAGCTCACCAACTCGACAACTTATCTGGGCCTGGTGGTATTTATAAGTGGGGTACCGACATGGTTATTCACTCTTTTCGGTGGGGTGGTCGCCGATCGGATTCCCCGCCGGACCTTGATGGTCATTACACAGACCACTATGATGATCCTGGCATTCATCCTGGGGGCCCTGGTGTTTGCCAGGGTTGTCCAGCCCTGGCATATCCTTGTTCTGGCTTTTCTGCTGGGCGTGGCAAATGCTTTTGATGCCCCTGCGCGCGTCTCCTTCGTATTGGAACTGGTCCCGCGCGAAGACATGACCAATGCAATTGCTTTGAACTCGACCATGTTTAATATTGCAACGGTGGTTGGGCCGTCGGTGGCTGGCCTGACCTATGCTGCTTTTGGTCCAGCCTGGTGCTTTACAATTAACGGTATTTCTTTCATTGCTGTGATTGCCGCTCTGCTTTTGATGCATATTAAGAAGGATGTAAAGGAAATACGCAATTCGAAGGCAATCGCGGAGATCATTGAAGGCCTGCGCTATGTCTTTGCAAGCCGGCTGATCCTCAATCTGATCGGCGCAATCGGCCTGATGGGTATTTTCGGTTTTGGCCTTTTGAACCTGTTGCCAGCCTGGGCAACGGATGTTCTGCATGGAAATGAGGTAACCAATGGCCTGCTGGTATCAGCGCGTGGCTTCGGTGCGCTGGTCAGTGCCCTCATGCTGGCTTCGATGGTTAAGTCCAACATCCGGGGAAAATTTTGGATGATCGGTCTACTTGTCATGCCGGTATCTCTGTTCATCTTCGCTCTGGTCCGCTGGTTACCTCTTTCGCTGGTTGGATTGGTAGTGGTCGGCTGGAGCCTGATGATGGTTACCAACAACTGCAATACCTTGATCCAGTCAGACGTACCGGATGTGCTGCGCGGGCGGGTGATGGGAGTTTATTCCTTGATTTTCAACGGGGCGATCCCGATCGGGGCACTGCTGGCGGGCGCAGTTGCAGAGCACATTGGTGCACCTCTCACGGCGATGATCTGCGCGGCGATCTTATTGGTGTATGCCGTGGTAGCCTGGGTTTTCTTGCCTGATATTCGCCGGCAGGCTTAACCTTTGCATCTGGCGCTGGACTTTATCAGGTGGATTGATCCCTGACAAGGTTCTTCTCATCCGAATAGACTTAATTGGTTACTGTCAACTATGGTACAGGTCAAGGAACAAGCCTCACTGCTTTTGCGGTTAATCTGTTTCTATTTAATTTCCGTGGATTTACCAAGGAATGCTCGATAATCTAAGGATCAAATTCAATTCTACAGTGAGATGGGTCAGGATGATTTTTCAACATAGTTCTGGCGATACCAGAAAAGAAAATCTCCAGGTGTGCCCAGCGGAAAGGGCAGGGCCGCGCGCAGGTCTTTGTTATCCAGGAAATATTGGCGGTCAAGCGTGACAAAATAATCCACTCTTGACTCCCAGGTGTCGGCCAGCACGCGCCCATCACCGGGATGATGGGTCAATGCCAGGGCCGATTTGTAGCGAGATTCCGGAGCGGTTGCCGTCAAAACCAGACCAACCCGGTCGAGGAGCACAGCCAGTTTCCCGAGTAATTCGGGCGCTTTACGGCGCAGGTTGTTTTCAATTTCAGACAATATTTGCGGGCTGATGACAAGTACGACCAGACCCGCCTCGGCCAGCTTCAATGCCTGGCGCGCCCCGCCTATGTCGGACCATAATCCGGCAAACAGGGCGCTTGTATCGAGAAAAACTTTAGCCTGGTCGGCCATTCCTTTCGCGCTCCTCCCGCAAAGTGGTCAACATGCTTTCGAGTGACTCGCCGCGTTCAGCAAGGATGGAACCAATTTCGTCTGCCAGGCGGTCCACCTCTGACCGGCGTGGGCTGATAACAAATGCCCCATCCAGATCGATCACCGTGACTACGTCACCGGGTTTGATCTTATAACGATCACGCAGCGATTTAGGCAGTGTAAGAACACCTCGTTGTGAAATTTGAGCAGTCACTGATTTATTCATAATTGGCTCCTGTTTTACTGTATTTCTGTACATCAGAAATTCAGAAAAAAATCAATCCAAATGGTTCGGTGCAGAACTTAACACTAAAGGTAAAGTTTGCCACAAAGATCTCAATCGTTTAGCATGCGGTGAATGCATCAAGCAAACTTTTTTTTGGTTTGCGTTTCGAATAAGATCATTCACTTTTGGGGATTCTGCAATACGAAGAAGGGGATCTTTTCTGGAGGTGTGTTCACCTTTCGTCCATCCTTCCTTTCGCGTAGCCGATAACGGTAAATGGCCTTGGATAATTTAAAACGGTTGGCAGCAAGGCCGCTAGATTGGCCGCTACGGAAATGGAAACCGTCTGAGAGCTTTGATTGATCGATACCCCAGTTTTCCGGAACAGGAATGCTGCGGCTGGAAGGGTGGGATGAGGTCGTGCTGGCACAGGCCTGGGCGGTATCGAATACATCCAGGAGGAAGACGGTCTGGCCGGTTTCGCGATAGAGAGGAATATTGATGCGGGAAGCGACTGAAAGAGCGGCTGCATAGGCGGCGTTGCCGACCTCCGCCTCGTGAATAACGGATGCGTCCCACCTCGACCCCGATCAGAATAAAGTCTACCAGTGCCACCAGCAGCAGGGCGAAGAAGATGGTCATCCAGCCTTTGCGTTTCGTCCCTCGACATCGAACATGTTTAAAAATAAGTGGGTAATCAAAGCCAACATTCACGCGAAACACTTACATGCTGGATGGAACAATGATTGTCTGCGAACAACTCTAAAAAGTTGAATTGCGATAACCCAACTAGCTATAACGGGGGATAGACAAGAGCATATAAAAAAAGATATGATAAGTTGTCCAGACCTTTATTGGGCCTTTTTCCTAGGCGTCACCGTGCCAAAGGAGGCGAGATTATGGCAGAGTTAGAAGTGGCCCTGTTTGGAGGATTTCAGGTTCAATGCGACGGTAAGAAAATGGAGGGAGTTGAAGCATATAAAGTAAAAGAATTACTCAGTTATCTGCTGATTTATCGGGAACGGATGCTGCTCCGAGAAAGTCTGGCAGAGTTGTTTTGGGAGGACCAGCCGTCAGCCCAATCGAAAAAATATCTGCGCCAGACCATCTGGAAACTCAAGTCAGCAATGGAACGGAATTGCCAGGCGGCCGCCAGTGACCTGGTTGTCGAGGTTGGCTGGATCCGGGTAAACCCTTCCCCTGCCATCTGGCGGGTGGATTTGATCGAGTTCGAAAGTACTTGCCTGGCGCTCAAGAACAAACGGTCGCGCGAACTCACCGCTGACGAATTTGTCCAACTTCAACTTTCCGTCGATCTTTACACAGGCGATCTACTGGAAGGCTGGTATCAGAACTGGTGCATCGCCGAGCGAGAACGCTTTCAGGCAGCCTATCTGATCCTGTTGAACAAGCTGGTTCAATACTGTGCAATTCACCAGCATATCGACACAGGACTGACCTATGGTGAAAAACTGTTGCGCCATGACCGGGCACATGAGCGCACTCACCGCCAGATGATGCGCCTTTATTACATGGCAGGCGACCGTACCCGTGCCCTGCGCCAGTATGAGTGTTGCGTTTCGGCATTGCGGGATGAACTGGATATCGGGCCTTCCGAACGAACGATTGTTTTATACGAGCAAATCAAGGCAGATCGCCGCCACCTCCCAGACGCACCTGCCATCCCGGATGATCCCCAGTTGGCCAAGTCGATGCTTAAGAACACGGCCAAACGTCTTGATCAGTATGCAGAGACGCTCACCCAGATCCAATCCCAAATTCAGAAAGAAATTAACACACTAGAAGGCCGACTCCTGGCCAAGCAGTGACATTTTCTCCGAATAAAAAAAATCCGCACAGAAAAAATGGTGGGCGGATTTTTGTTTTAATGGCCTTATAAAGAAAAAGACGTTTAAAAGACGTTTTTGAGACGCTTGTATATATAACCCTGGTGCATAATGACCTAAGTTTGATTTTCTCGATAATTTTTGTAAAAATACGGTGTCAGGGGTGTCAACGGGATGCCCACCATTTGCTCTTTCTTTTTCCGGATCTGATTGGAGGAAAAGAAGTCCGAATCTCACTCAACTGGTTTGGCATGGGACCAATCCATGCGCATGAGACGGTGAGCGGCACCACAAGAAGAAGGTCTGATTGGATTCCCTGCGTTCCTAAAAACTCACCTGCGTTTGCATGGTGGGATGTGATTCATAAGGTTCTTTTACCACCAAAGGAGGTATGCAATGCCAGTTTCACCAACTTACCCGGGTGTCTATGTCGAGGAGATCCCCAGCGGCGTGCGCACCATTACCGGTGTCAGCACGGCGGTGACGGCCTTCCTTGGTTATACACCCCAGGGACCGGTCAACCAACCGGTCCACATCTACAACTTCGGCGACTACCAGCGCAATTTTGGCGGGTTGTCCAAAAGCAGCGAGATCGGTTACGCCGTCCAGCAGTTCTTCCTGAACGGCGGAGCCGAGGCCTGGGTGGTGCGCTCCGCCCTCGGCGCGATCAGTGCCCAAATCACGCTCTGTCGAAGCGATGGGATTGATATGCTCAGCCTGACCGCTTCCAGCCAGGGGGGGTGGGCGAACAACCTCAAGGTGGATGTGGACTACAACACGACCAACCCCGACAGTACTTTTAACCTGACGGTGACCCAATATATCCAGCAAGGTACCAACCTGGTGATGGGGCGCAAGGAGGTCTTCCAGAACCTGAGCATGGACTCCAATTCCTCCCAGTATGCACCCAATGTCATCAATGGTGGTTCGCAGCTGATTACCGCCGTACGTAATCCCGCCGCGGATGTGCAGCTTGCCTCCCTGAGCGCTGGATGGAGCCAGGCGGATACAACCAATTTAATCTACCCGTTAAGCAATGACAGCCGCTTCATTGGCATCATCGTGGATGGTGTTGGCCCGGTGCAGGTGGCTTTGTTCCCGGATGGCGCTACTGTCAACAGTCTCTCCAAACTGGTAAGCGTGTTCCAGAGCCAGCTGAATACAAGCGGCCTCCCGGTTACGGTCACTTCCACGGGTACCAATCTAATCCTGACCTCTCAGGCTACTGGCGTAGCTCTTGAGCATTCCTCGGTGCGGGTGGTCAATGCTTCCTCAAACGATGGCGCCAGAGTGCTCGGGCTGGGGCTGGCCAACCGCGGCCGCGAAGGCGGCGGAGCAGCCGGACTGCGCCCGGGCGTAACCGGTACCTTCGGCGCAGAAATCACGGAGACTTTCCCGTTCACACCCACCACCCAGGATCTGACCATGGATGTCACGAACGGCACGATCTCGCTCGGGAGCCTCTCCGGTGTCAAGCTGGAGACAATCGCGGGCAGCCTGATCAACTCGTATAATGACCTGGCGAATAATCTCCAGAAGGCGCTGCGCGACGCAGCTGCGGCAGACACAACCCAGGCCGCAAACCCGGCTTTCACATTGGTTACTGTCAAGGCGATCGCGAACCACCTGGTGGTTGTCTCCGGCACTGACCAGACCGACGCGATCATCGCGTTCAGCGGAGCTCTGGCGGGTACGCTCGGCCTGACGACTGGCGCGGAGAATAACGTCCAGCGCTACTCGCTCGGCGTGGGCGCAGACAGCGGAGAACAAAAAGGTGCCATTGCCGGGAATGACGGAGGCCAGCCTGGCGCCACGGATTTGATCGGTACACTTGCCGATAAGTCCGGTATCTATGCGCTCGAGAATGTCGATATCTTCAATTTGCTCTCTATCCCGCGGGTCACTGACCTGAACGATACCGACGCGCTGAGCGTGATCTCTGCTGCCCAGGCCTACTGTGCCGGACGATGGGCCTTTTACATCATCGATCCGCCTCGCAATCGCAATACGGTGCAGCAGATCAATGACTGGCAGGCCAGCAAGCTTAACCCCGATGAAAATTCTGCCCTCTATTTCCCACTGGTGGCGGTGCCTGATCCACTGGACGGCATGCGCTTGAACAACTTTCCGCCTTCGGGTACTCTGGCCGGACTGTATGCCCGCACCGACAGTACCCGCGGCGTATGGAAAGCCCCGGCAGGCACAGATGCCACCCTGATCAACGTCCAGGGTGTGGCCTACAGCCTGACGGATGCCGAGGTTGGCACGTTGAATCAGATCGGGGTGAACTGCCTGCGTCAGCTGCCAGTGTACGGCCGTGTCTGCTGGGGGGCGCGCACACAGGATGGCAACGACCAGCTGGCTTCCGATTGGAAGTACATCCCGGTTCGCCGTCTGGCGCTTTATATGGAGGAGAGCCTGTATCGCGGCACCCAGTGGGTGGTCTTCGAACCCAACGACGAGCCGCTTTGGGCACAGATCCGTCTGAACGTGGGTGCCTTCATGAATAGCCTGTTCCGCCAGGGCGCCTTCCAGGGCTCCTCAGCGAAAGATGCCTACTTTGTCAAATGCGACCATGAAACCACCACCCAGGACGATATCAATCGGGGTGTTGTCAACATCCTGGTCGGGTTCGCACCGCTCAAGCCGGCTGAATTCGTCATCATCCAAATCCAACAGATCGCTGGACAGATCCAGTCATAAGGAGAGATCAAGATGCCCGCTCCTCAATTTGTGGTCAATTCGTATCGCTACGATCCTTATAAGAATTTCAAGTTCCGTGTCAAGTGGGATGGCCGTTACGTTGCCGGCATCAGCAAGGTCGGCGGCCTCAAGCGCACTACCGAAGTGGTGAAACACCGCGAAGGCGGCGATCCCAGCTCCAGCCGCAAGTCACCTGGACGCACTGAGTATGATGCCATCACGCTCGAACGTGGAGTGACCCACGACAAGGATTTTGAACAGTGGGCCAACAAGGTATGGAACTATGGTTCCGGACTGGGTTCCGAGGTCTCGCTCAAGGATTTTCGGAAGGACATCATCATCGAGCTGCTCAATGAGGCCGGCCAGGTTGCGATCGCCTACAAGATCTACCGCTGCTGGGTATCGGAGTGGCAGGCACAGCCCGATCTGGACGCCAATGCCAACGCGGTCGCCATCCAGCACATCAAGCTCGAGAACGAAGGCTGGGAACGCGATTATGATGTGACCGAGCCCACCGAGCCATCCTTCACCCAACCGGCATGATCTAGACGATGCGCCCGCTTTCGGCTTCCGCCCTTTTGGAGGTCTGGGAACGCGGCGCCGGCAGAATGCCTGTTGAACAGGCACTGGCTATCCTGGAAGTTGCTCTTTCGCCGGCAGGCCGTGATGCACTGGCACGTTTGACCATTTCCGAACGTGACACCTGCCTGCTGACCCTGCACGAACTGACCTTCGGCCCGCAATTGAATGGGCTGGCCAGCTGCCCGGCCTGTGGTGAACGGATCGAAATGACCTTCAACGGGCACGACCTGTGCCCGCAGGGGTTTCCTTTGCCTGATTTTGAAGCGCCAATGCCGGATAACCCCGCACGTTCCTTCCGCCAGGATGGCTGCAGCGTGGTCTACCGCCTGCCCACCAGTGCCGATCTACTGGGGGTGAAGGGGCACCTGGACGCGGAGCAGGCCCGCCGGCAATTGCTGGAGGCCTGTCTCCTGTCTGCCCGACGCGGACGGAAGATGATCCCTGTCAGCGAACTGCCGCCTGAAGTGTTGGAAGCGGCTGTCGAGCACATGGGGCAGGATGCTCCCCTGGCAGATCCCAACCTGGTGGTCACCTGCCCGGCCTGCGGGCATACCTGGACACTCCTGTTCGATATCGCTTCGTACTTCTGGAGTGAGATCAGTGCCTGGGCTATGCGCCTGATGCACGAAGTTCACAGCCTGGCCCAGGCTTACGGCTGGCGCGAAGATGACATCCTGGTGATGAGTGCCTGTCGCAGGCGGGCTTATCTGGAATTGATCGGACCGTGATGGCAGATTTCTTGGGCAACCTTCTCCTGCGCAGCGGATTGGCAACCACCTCTCACCCGGCGGCGATCTTCCAGCCGCGCCTGCCGGCTTTATTCGAATTGACCGGCGGGACGGATGGGATACAGGCACCCCCGCCGGCCCAGGTCCAAACCAACCTTCACGGTCCGGTAATTGAACCATCCGTTTCCCTGCCAGACACCCTTTTTCCCGTTGTCCCGCCGGCAGTTGTGCCACAAAGCCTGCTCCGACCGGAGCCGGCAGCTGCGAGCGGTCCCGCAACCTTCCCATCGGCTAGCAGTCTTCCCGGGATCCTCCCAACCCGGCCAGGCATCCCTGCAGAAGAACCAGATGAAACGCGCCGTGAGCCGGTCCAGCCGGCACACCCAGCGGGTCGAGTAGTTCGTTCAACCCAAACATCACCCGCTCAAGGCGATCCTTCGAACGATCTGCCGCGGCGGCAGGATCCTGGCATGAGACCTCCACCGGCCGGGCCGCTAGCGAAAGCCCCGACACAACCGGTCTCTCCATCCCCGGGCTCGGAAAGCCGCCGGAGGCAGGCGACTGACGATCTTCCAACCAGGGCCGTCCCTGAATCCGGGCAGCCGGGCTCTCAGCCCCGGAGAACGGAAAACCGCCGGATGTCTGCCACCGAGACCCTCCGGGTCGAAACCGTTCCAGAATCCAGACAACCAAAGGCCCCATCCCACCTGGCGGAGGAAGGCCCACGGCTGGTCTCCGAGGCCATCCCCTTCAAGAACGGCCTTGAACCTGATCCATCCACCCAGCCAGTTCCCGTCGCCTCCCGGCCGGCTGCTTTGCAAGTGGCGCTGTCCGCACCGAACACACCGGCAATCCAGATCCATATTGGCCGGATCGAGGTGCGCGCGGTGACTGCTCCGGCGCCGCCCCCAGCCTCCCGGGTGGCACCCGCCGGGCCCAAGCTGTCCCTGGAAGAATACCTGCACCAACGGGAGGGCAAACGATGAGTAATTTCCTTTCGATTGCAGCGGTGACCGAAGCCTTTCGCCAGATGCTGAACGAAGCCGCGGTTGGTTCTGGCGTGGCCGATGCGCATGCCACGGCAGTTCGGCCTTCGGGCACCAACAGTGGTAATGCCGGCAACCTGCCGACGGTCGGGGTGAATCTGTACCTGTATCAGGTGATGCCCAACGTGGCCTTTCGCAACACGGACACGCCCACCCGGCGCTCCGATGGGACGCTGCTCCAGCCGTCGCGCTCCGCCTACGACTTGAATTACCTTCTGACCTTTTATGGCAACGATGGCGAACTGGAACCGCACCGCATCCTTGGCAACGTTCTGCGCGAGCTGCATACAGAGCCGGTACTGACCCGCCAGCGCTGGGAGAGCGTGAAGAAGTTATTCACGCCTTTGTACCTGCCTTTCTTGACCAATTCCAACGTGGATACTGAGATCGAGACGATCAAACTGAATCTGCTGCCGCTCAGCCTTGAGGATTTATCAAAGCTGTGGTCGGTCTTCTTCCAGACCACCTACAACCTGTCGCTGGCTTTCCAGGTCGAAGTGGTGTTCATCGATGGCGTGGAGATAGCCAGCCCAGCGCTGCCGGTGCGCAGCCGCAATATCTATGCGCGCCCATTCCACCAACCGGTGATCGAGCAGATCCTTTCGCAGAAGCCGTCCTCCAAGGAGGCTCTGGCCGATCAGCCCATTGTAGTCAGTGATACGATCGTGGTGCGCGGAAAACTGCTGCAGGGGGATATCACCTCCATTCGGTTGGGCGATCTGGAGATCACACCGACCGGGATCGGCAACAGCCAGATCACTTTCACTCTGGATATGCCGCCTTTCCCGCTAAAGAGCCTGCGGGCAGGTGTGCAGGGTCTGCAGGTCGTTCAGAGCCTGATGATGGGTACACCGGAGAGCCAGCATGCGGGGAACGAGTCCGATGTGGCCGCCTTCGTCCTTTGCCCGGTTGTTACGGCCACGGCGGTTTCGATCTCCAACCACGTAGTGGACGGGGTGACGCTGTGTACGGATGCCATCACGCTCAACTTTACGCCGGAGGTCGGCGTGAACCAGCGGGTGGTGCTGCTGCTCAATGAGTACCAGCCGCCCGATGACCGGCCCGCCTGGGCATACCGCTTCGAGGCACCCTTCACGCCGCCCAACCCGTTGGACACGTCCGTGGCCAGTATCGTCGCGACCGTGGTGGATGTTGCCGCCGGGAACTACCTGGTGCGTGTCCAGGTGGATGGAGCCGAAAGCCCGCTCGACCCGGGACCGGATCCCGAGCATCCCTTCTACCAAAACCCCCTGGTGACCATCGCATGACCGCGCCCTCTTCTGTCAACTGGCTGGATGCCAACCAGCGTTACCTGTGGGCCGCCCTGGGCAGGGTACGCTTCCAGTTGGAAAGCCTGAATGCCCGGACACAGGGGAAGCCGGAGGGGACGAAAACGCCGGAAAAACTTGAAGAAGAGCTCAAGAAAGCCGCCGAGGCCATGCCATCCCCACCGGCGCTTGAGATCCTCTCGGCGACGTTCGGCCTGTCTGCCTTTGAGCGGTCGCTGCTGCTGCTGTGTGCGGGGGTAGAGCTGGATTCCCATTTTGCCCAGCTGTGCGCAGGGGCTCAGGCCGATCCACAGCGGGCCTTTCCCACTTTCAGTCTGGCTCTGGCGGCCTTGCTGCAGCCACACTGGAGTGCCATCACCCCGTCCGCCCCCCTGCGCCGCTGGCGGCTGATCGAGGTAGGGAGCGGCCCGGCGATCACGCTCTGCCCGTTGCGGGTGGACGAACGCATCCTGCATTACCTGGCAGGCGTGCAGCACTTCGATGAACACCTGCTGGGCCTGATCGAACCGCACCCAATGCGGGCGGAGACCCTGGTCCCATCCCAGCTGTCCCTGGCAGACCAGATCGCGGCGACCTGGGCGCGTGCGGAAGAAGAGACCCGTCCGCCCATCATCCAGTTAAGCGGGGAGGAAAGCGCTGGCAAACGCCAGGTCGCCGCCGCGGCCAGCGCCCGGGTGGGCTTGCGCCTGAGCATCCTGCCAGCCTATGCCATCCCGGTCAACCCAACCGAGCTGGAGACGCTGCGGCAGTTCTGGGAGCGCGAGTCGATCCTGGACCCCAGTGCCCTGCTGGTGGATTGCGACGACCTGGATGAGGGCGATGCCATGCACCAGAATGCGGTGACGCGTTGGCTCGAGACGGTGGCAGGGGCGGTTTTCATCACCTGCCGGGAGCGCCGCCGGATGAAACAACGCCCGCTGGTCACCTTCGAGGTGCACAAGCCGACCGTCCTGGAACAGCGCCAGCTCTGGCAGGTCAGCCTGGGGCAGGCGGCCGAGACTCTCAATGGCCGGGTGGATGCCCTGGTAGCCCAGTTCAGCTTAAGCGCCCCGGCCATCCAGGCCGCCTGCGCCGAGGCGATCAGTCGCCGTTCCCTGCTGGAATCCCAGGCGTCGGGTGCTGCTGACCTGGGCGAGCTGGTCTGGGAGGCCTGCTGTGCACAATCCCGTCCACGCCTGGGCGACCTGGCCCAGTGCATTGTACCGGTGGCGAAATGGGCGGATCTGGTGCTTCCGGAGTCCCAGTACCTGATCTTGCGGGATATCGCACTGCACGTAAGGCAGCGTTTGAAGGTGTACGAGACCTGGGGCTTTGCCCATAAAAGCGCCCGCGGGCTCGGGATCAGCGCCCTGTTTACCGGCCCAAGCGGGACCGGCAAGACCATGGCCGCCGAAGTGCTGGCGAACGAACTGCACCTGGATGTGTACCGGATTGACCTGAGCCAGGTGGTGAGCAAGTACATCGGCGAGACCGAAAAGAATCTGCGCCATGTCTTCGATGCTGCCGAAGATGGAGGCGCGATCCTGCTCTTTGATGAGGCGGATGCCCTGTTCGGCAAGCGCAGTGAGGTCAAGGACAGCCATGATCGCTATGCCAATATCGAGGTCAGCTACCTGCTGCAGCGGATGGAGGCCTACCGCGGCCTGGCGATCCTGACCACCAATCTGAAAGATTTGCTTGACACGGCGTTCATGCGCCGGATCCGCTTCGTGGTGCAGTTCCCCTTCCCGGATGCGGCCCGGCGGGCCGAGATCTGGCGGCGGGTCTTCCCGGCGGATACCCCGACTGAGGAACTGGATGTGGCGCGGCTGGCACACCTGAACGTGGCGGGTGGCAATATCCGTAACATCGCCATGTACGCCGCCTTCCTGGCGGCGGACGCCGGTGAACCTGTGCGCATGGATCACCTGTTGCGGGCGGCCCGCGCCGAATACTCCAAGCTGGAGCGGCCGTTGACGGAAGCGGAGATCGGAGGCTGGGTGTGACGGATCAGATGTCTGGCCTTGGCGCGGGACAGGCCCAGCCGTCGATCGAACTGCACATCGATGAGTTGATCCTGCACGGCTTTTTGCCGGGTGATCGTGACCGCATCGGTGCGGCTGTACAGCATGAGCTGGTGCGCCTGTTGTCCGAGCAAGGGCTGCCGGCGACCCTTCTGCAGGGCGGAGAGCGGCCCAGCCTGGAGGGCGGGTCGTTCGAACTGCGGCCGCAGGCCCGGCCGGAGGCGGTCGGCACCCAGGTAGCACGGTCGATTTTTAGAGGACTCTCTAAATGAGTGAAGAGGTATTGGTAGAAGCGAAGAAAAACATGGCGCCAACCGTTGCCCCGGCACACAGCCTGATGACGCAGCGCAGTTTCGAACTGCCAGGCCTGGCCGGTGCCGGTCCTGCCCCCATGTCCGCCGGCCGCGATTTCGGACAGGTAGCAGTCACGGCCCCGCCTGTCGCCGCCGGCAGCTGTCCCCTGTCGCTTCCCAGCCCGCGCGCCTGTCCCTTCGGAGGGGCCTGCCACACCTGCAGGGCGCAGGTGCGGGCGAAATCCGCCGTGAGCCAGCCGGGCGACCTCTTTGAGCAGGAGGCTGACCGGGTGGCCGAAGCCGTTACCCAGTCAGGACAGCCCCCGCTCATCCAGCGGAAATGTGCGCGCTGCGGTGACGCCGATGATGAGGATTTGCAGAAGAAAGCCGTACCTGGCCAGACAGAGGATTCTGATGCACAGCCTGAGGCAATGGCCGGGGTTCAGGCGGCCCTGCGTTCGCCCGGCAGGCCGCTCGAGCCTGGCACGCGCTCGTTTATGGAAGACCGTTTTGGAATTAATTTCAGCCAGGTGCATATCCATGATGATCCGCTGGCGGCCCGGTCAGCAAGAGATGTGAACGCCCTGGCTTACACGGTGGGGCAGGAGGTGGTATTCGGCGCCGGCCAGTATGCCCCAGGCACGGACAGCGGCCGCCGGCTGTTGGCCCACGAACTGGCCCACACGATCCAGCAAGATAGCGGCACGCACCTCCGCCGGAAGGAGGGGTCCCTGGCTGTCAAAGGTTTGTACGAGGATCGTGGCGGAGCGAAAGAAAAGAATTTCATCTATTTCGATCTGGACAGTCCCGGCCCGGGAGACAATCCACCTGAAAGTGTATTGGAGGCGGACGAACGGACCAAGATCGAGAACCAGACCCGTGAGGCCCTGGCTGCCAAGGTGCAGGAGATCAGCCTGTACGGATTTGCATCTGAGGAGGGCGGCCCGGCGACGAACAATCCGCTCATTCAGCGGCGGATGAGCGCGGTCCAAAATGTTATTAATGATGTGGTCCAGAAAGCCGGCGGCACTGCCATCCAGGTTCATATGAACAACCGGCTGTCCTGCGGTACGGACAAGTACGACTACCGTTACTGGCGGGTGGTAGAGATCCAGAGCGGAAAGACGCCCCAGACCCGCTTGTGTGCCTCCCCGAAGGCAACTTCCTGCCCACCGGATCGGATGACCGAACTGGCTAAAATCCGGGCCAGCAGCTTGCAACTTTTGGAAGGGCCAAAGGGGGTCATTAGCCGTCTTGAACGGTATATCCACAACCCGGCCGATGAGCCGGATGTTGCCGCTGCACTGGATCAGTTCTTTGCGAAAGATCACTCGGCTAAAACAGCTGATGATGTGCGTAAACGGATGGTAGCCATTCGGGATTTCATTCGTAATTTGGATAGTGGAGGTCGCTGGGTCTCCAAATGCGGCTCCGAAGATGAGTCTTCCTGTCATGCCGGGGCGGAAGCGGCCACCGATACCGATGCCAAAAATGTTGTGTTTTGCCCTAAATACTTCGATCAAGCCGGGAAGAAGTTGGGGAAGGAAGGCGCTCTGATCCACGAGTCCGCCCATGGCTCGGAGTATGCCACAGATGATCGGGCGTATCAGTGGGAACGGGGTTTCCCAATCCTCTCGACCAAAGCGGCGCTGGATAACGCGGAATTCGTTGGAAGGCTTTGTGATGCAGCTCAGCGGCGGGTATTTTGAGAAGGGTCCTGAACATGAGGATGTCGTTACCGGCTGCGACACCGGTCAAGGAACCACGAATAAGGAATCCGTCCAAAAGGCGATGGCCTTGGCGCAGCGCTGGAATCTGGATGCCGTAGACGGCACAGCTGATACGTATGACAAATATCAGTACCGGGCCTACATGGCACCTGAACACATTCGATACTTTGGGCGGTCTGACAAAGCCACCATCGCCGGTCTTTATGACAAGTATTCCGCCATGCACCGCTGGTTCAAACTGTTCTACAACATCCGCTGTGCCCAGCCGGGCGATGCTGCCTGCCCGGGTAGCCGGCCGGTGCAGTGGAACCTGACCCATCCGGCCAGCTCTGCAAGCGGCGGTCCGGTACATGAATCCGTGTCGGACACATCCAGCCTCACGCCCGGATCGGCTGCCGAATCCAAGCCTGGCACGACAACGACCACCCCCGCGCCTTTGAGCGGGACTGCCACGGAAAGCCAGTCGAATAGCACTCCATCCAGCGGAATGCCCGGCACTGCCGCGCCCTCCGGAGGCTCGGCCCAGACCGCTTCAGCCGCCTCGCCTGGCGCAGCTGCCGGGAATATCACCGTCTGCCCATCCTTCTTCACGAATACCCTCAAAGATCAAGTGGTCGAGATGCACTCGGGCCTGGCCATCCACCTGCCGGGGGTGACGGAAGCAACCTCCCGCTCGTATGCCCTGATGGCCTTGGAATATCGAAAGAAGCTTTATAAGAAGACGGAGGATTTGTAATGATCTGCACCATGGCTTCCCTGGTCAAGCCAGCCGAAGTCAAGCCGGTCCCTCAGGCAACCTTGCAACGGAAGACCGACACCTGCAAGGATTGCTGGGAGGACCACTCCAGCACCCTGCAGCGCAAAGCCGCGGGTGCAGGCCCGGAAGCGGGCGTACCGCCAATCGCGCAGGAAGTGCCGGGTTCTTCCGGCCAGCCATTGGATGAGGGCACGCGCGCTTTCATGGAGCCGCGCTTCGGGCACGACTTCAGCCAGGTGCGTATCCATACGGACGAGCAGGCCCAGCGCTCGGCCCGGGCATTCAATGCGCTGGCCTATACGGTTGGTTCAGACCTGGTCTTTGCCTCGGGCAGGTATGCTCCGGAGAGCAAGTCGGGCCGGCTGCTGCTTGCGCACGAGCTGACCCACGTGGTCCAGCAGGCGGGATCAGGAGGCAGGCTGCAGTGCAGCGCCCGGCTCAGCCAGCCAGGTGACCCGTCAGAAGTGGAAGCCGATGCGGTTGCAGACCATGTCGTAGCCGGCCTGCCGGTTCGGCCGATCGCAGCCCCCCCGGCAGCTGTTCAGCGCAAGAACGGTGACGATAATGGCGCGAGCGAAGAACCGGCCGAAAAGCCGATGACCCGTCCCGAGGAGGTCGCCCTTTCCCGATCCTCCCCGGGAGAATCAACCAGCACGTCTACGCCGCCCGTCGTCACCATCTATAACTTCGCGATCGACAGCAGTAATCTAAAACCCGAACACAAGGCGGTACTGGCCGAGGTAGCGGATCTGATCAAGAAATCCGACCCAAAGAAAACGGGTGTCGCGGCGATCGGCCATGCTGATTCGACCGGATCACCAAAAACGAATCAGCCGCTCTCGCAGCAGCGCGCCATGGTGGTCAAGCGGTTGCTCGAGAGCTTGTCCGGCCGGAGCGTTTCCGCCGAGTGGGCCGGTGATGCCAGCCCGGCCGACACGAACGACACGGTCAAGGGCCGCAATCGCAACCGCCGGGTGGATATTCATTTCCTGCCCATCGGCGGAGTGACTCCTGCGCCGGCCACGCCGGAACCAGCTCCCAACCAGGAGCCGCCCCGGGCCGTTGAACCGCCGCCCGCCCAGGAACCCGTGCCAAAGAAGGAACCGCCTCCCACCAAGGAGCCACCTGGGAAAAAGGATGATGATCCAAGCTTCTGCATCGAACATCCTTTGGTCTGTGCCGGGCTGGGTATCGGCGGCGCGGCGCTCCTGTTCTGCATCCTGAATCCGGCGGTCTGTCTGCCGAAGATCCCGCCAATTCTGCCACCGGTAGATCCCGGGAAACCGGACAAGGATAAAGACAAGGACAAGCAGAAAAAGGGAGAGCACCCGTGCGTTGCCAGGGTGGACCTGCCGTCCGGAACGATCAAAGCCAAGACGGTTGGAATGTACCTGATCGCGGATTTTAAAATGGGGATCACATTTGAGGAAGATCCAGCGAGAGGCTGCCTGTGTCGATTGGGCGAATACCGTCAGATGATCAACGGATTTGCCGAGCGGGATGGAGGAACCGGGGTAATGAAGCCTGCCGACCCGCCCGGCCTCAAGTTGGACCGATCGCGCCCCCAGGAAGATCTGCGCGGGGGATTTGTCCACTATGGTTGGCGCTCAGAAACGGCGATTGGGAATGTCGATACCGACCAGTTTCTTCCCGATCGCGATACAGGCTGCGAATACAAAGGTAAAGATGCTCCCAGTATGTCAGGCGGTGTGCCTGGCGAAACCAAGCGTTTTCACTTTGAATTCCGGGGCGGCCCGGTTGACCGCCGAAACCGTTCGATTGAACTCGGATCGTGGAGCAAATGGATCGTCGAAGGTGAACAGAAGATTCCCAAATCCCCGCCACCTAAAAAGGATGTACCGCCTATCGTACCGCCGCCGATCAAGGAGGAACCGAAACAAAAGGAATCTCCGGCGCCGGTCCCTCCTGTGCCTGAATACCAGGGTCCTTCGATCGGCCCCGCGATCGGGCCCCGGCAACCACCATCCGACTTTTGCTGGGGTGGCGCGATCGGCTGCCGGACCTGGGAGTACCTGCAGGCCCAGAGGCGCGATCATACCTTCCTGACCCCGGCAGACGTGAACCGGGCGGTCGAGATCGAGTTTGAGGTCCTGCGGAAGAACCGCATTGAACCTCCTATGGTTGATCCGCACCAGGCCGAGGAGCACTGGCGCTGGGTTGGCGAGTTGAGACAGGAAGCACGCAGGCGTGTCAGTAAATTCCTCAAACCCTACTTTGCGCCGTTACCGGATTGAGCTTGAGTTATGCATGAAGAGTGGAGCTTTATTGGATTCTCGAGAAAAAAAGCCGGGCAGGCAGCCATTCCCTGCTTTTTGTGCACCCCTCGCCCTGGCAGTGAGTCCAGGTTCCCTGGGAAGGATGTAACGAAATGATGCTAGATTTCTTGGAGAAACAAAAAACAAAGGCATCTTCCCCCACGCTCCGACCTGTGCTGCAGCGCTCGCCGAATGACAAGGATCCGCTCCGGCGGGTGCCACCTATCGTGCAGGAGGTGCTGCACACCCCCGGGCAGCCGCTCGACGAGGGGTTGCGCGCCCAGGTCGAGCCGCGCTTCGGCTACGATTTCAGCCGGGTTCGTATCCACACCGACAGCCGGGCGGCTGAATCGGCCGAGGCGGCCAACGCCATGGCCTACACGGTCGGAGACCACATCGTTTTCGGCGCCGGACAGTACGGACCGCAATCTTCGGCTGGACGGAGCCTGATGGTGCACGAACTGACCCATGTTGTCCAGCAAAATCTTTCTGGACCGGCAGCTGCCCAGGCTGCCGGAGAGATCGGGCCTTTCGGCGGTCCGGCGGAGACCGAGGCGGCCGCCAATGCCGCCCAGGCCAGCGGAATGCACGCCCTGACGGCCGCTGCATGGGCGTCTCCCATCCTGCAGCGCCAGCCCACGCCCGTCGACACCACTGCCCAGGCGATCATCGATGCGGCCGCCGATACCGCCGTCCCGATCGCCAAGCGCGCAGTGGATGTGGTAGGGCGCATCATCAATCAATATTTCCCGGCGGATGCCTCCAAGATCAGTTCGATCGTCTACAACCAGGCCACGATCGGGCTCAGCACCACCTATACAGGAACAGGCGCCAGCCTGACCGGCATCACCACGGTCGGCGACCAGTTCATCAACGGTACCACCAAAGCGAACTTTGCCCGGCGCGTGGCCCAGGTGGGCCATGAGATCGAACATGTCGACCAGCAGCGCTCCGGGATGGGTGGGGCGAACCGGTCGGATGAGCGCGAGTTCCTGGCTTTTTATCATGAGGCCCTGTTCGCCGAGAAGCCTGGGACGGGCAGCATTCACCATATCATGCGCGTGAATTTGATCGACAGCGCACTGGGGTACTACTACTGCCTGGATGCCACTCTCCAGACGCAATATGACTCCAAAAAACAAGAATTGCTCACCCGCCGCGCCACCGAATCCACCGCTGGCGGCAACAAGCCCACACCGGCGCCCACCACCTGCCGGAGACAGTAAAAAATGCCAATCTTGAGACCCGCCATCCATCCGGCCGCCATACTCTGACCATCCGAGGAAACCTTTATGACCAGTTCCCCTCTCTCCCCCCGTCTCGTCAAGGGCGCCATCATAGGCTTCGATATCGCCAACCCGCTCGCCAGCATCGCCATCTTCCAGTACAACCCGGATACCCTGACGCGCACCCTGCAGGCACAGACCTCCGGCGGCGATACCAGCAACCCCTCGGAACCCCTGCGCCTGAAGGGTCCCCCGACCGAGAACATCCGTCTGGAGGCGGAGATCGATGCCACCGACCAGCTCGAGACGGGGGACGGCATCGCCACCAGCCTGGGCATCTATCCGCAGCTTTCGGCACTGGAGATGCTGCTTTACCCCAAATCCCTGGAGGTGATTGCCAACACGCTCCTGCTGGCCGCCGGGACGATCGAGGTGGTGCCGATCGAAGGCCCCTTCACCCTGTTCGTCTGGGGCATCAAGCGCATCGTCCCGGTGCGGCTGACCGAGTTCACCATCACCGAACAGGCCTATGACACCAACCTGAACCCGATCCTGGCCAAGGTCAGCCTGGGCCTGCGCGTGCTCAACTATAACGACTTCCCCATCACGCATCCCGGGTATTCCATGTTCATGGTCCACCAGGTCGTCAAGGAAGTCATGTCCGTCATCGGCAGCGTCGGGAACGTTGCTTCATACGGTCTTAATCTCGTCTGAGGTGCCTATGTTCAGTTCAACCAGCCGTTATGCCAGGATCCCCACTGCTTCGCTGACCGATTCGAGCGGGCGGGAGATCGCCTACATCCGTCGGCGCTTCCTGCCGCGCAGTGAAGATTTGCCGCTTCTGCTGTTGGTGACCGTCACCCAGGGCGATCGCCTGGACCTGATCGCCTCGCGCAGCCTGGGCGACCCCGAACAGTTCTGGCGCGTCTGTGACGCCAGTGATGCCATGAACCCGGTTGACCTGACCGTGCCGATCGGCAGAACAGTCCGCGTCCCGATCCCGCAGCTGTCATGATATCGCTTGGTTTTCAGCTGACCCTTTTGCTTGGTCCGGTCGTGGCCATCCCGGCGCCTTCCATATACATGGAGTCGCTGCAAAGTGTGCAGGTGACCAACAGCGATACGGGGCGCTCAGGCTTCCAGCTGACCTTCGCGGTCGGGCGTTCCGGCCCGGGTGACCTGCTGGATTATTCCCTCTTGAGCCTGCCGCTGCTGCAGCCTTTCAACCGGGTGATCCTGATCGTCACCATCAATGCCATTCCCACGGTGCTGATGGATGGGATCATCACCCACCATCAGCTTTCGCCTGGCAACCAGCCTGGCAGCGGTACTTTCACCGTCACCGGCGAGGATGTCAGCGTGATGATGGACCTGGAAGAGAAAAGTATCGAACACCCGGCCCAGCCCGAGATGGTCATCGCCAACATGATCATTCTAAGCTATGCCCAGTATGGCCTGATCCCGATGGTCATTCCGCCTGCGGATATGGATGTGCCTCTGCCGATCGAGCGCGTCCCCTCCCAGCACTCCACCGACTTGAGTTACCTCAACGAAATGGCCGGGCGCTTCGGGTATGTCTTTTACGTAACCCCCGGACCAACGCCCTTCATGAACACTGCCTACTGGGGTCCGCCCATCCATGGGGGCATCCCGCAGCCGGCCCTGTCGGTCAACCTCGGTCCGGTGACGAACGTCAACTCGATCAGCTTTTCGAACAACGCCCTGGCCCCTGTGACGGTCTCCGGCCAGGTGCAGGATCGCCAGACCAATACCACCGTCCCGGTGATGACCTTCGTAAGCACGCGCCCGCCGCTCTCCAGCGAGCCGGCGATTCTCTTTAACCAGCCGAATACGCGCAAGGTGCTCTTCCAGGGCAGCGGCCTGACCATTACCGAGGCGTATGCCCGGGCCCAGGCCCAGACCGACGCCTCCACCGATAATGTGGTGACGGCCAGTGGTGAATTGAACGCGGTCCGCTATGGCGGGATCCTTCAATCGCGGGGCGTGGTCGGGTTGCGCGGGGTGGGCTACAACTATGATGGGCTCTACTATGTCAAAAGCGTGACCCACAACATCACGCGCGGTGATTACAAACAGAGCTTCACGCTGACGCGCGATGGCGTGGGTGCGCTCAGCCCGGTGGTGACCACTTAGCCTGCGCCGCAGGCCGGTTCTAGCACGTCCGAGAAAACCTTGAGGCAATCATGGCCCAATACTTTGGCAAGTACCGTGGAAAGGTAAAGAACAACATCGACCCGATGATGCTTGGACGCGTCCAGGTCAACGTGCCGGCGGTGCTCGGCGACGGCAGCCTGAGCTGGGCGATGCCTTCGGTGCCCTATGCCGGGAACGGGGTCGGGTTTTTCATGATCCCGCCGATCGCCGCCAACGTATGGGTCGAGTTCGAAGGCGGTGATATCGACCACCCGATCTGGAGCGGCTGTTTCTGGGAAACCGGCGAGGTCCCGGCCTCCCCGGCTGTCCCGCAAATGAAGATGATCAAAATGGACAATATCACCCTGACCCTGAGCGAACTGCCCGGCGTCGGGGGGGTTACGCTCGAAGTTTCGTCCCCGGCAGTGGCCCTGCCGCTCAAGATGACCTTTGACATGAACGGCATCAAGCTGGATGCCGGCCCGCTCGGAACGCTGGAACTCACCCCGTCCGGGGTCAAGATCAACAGCGGTGCCCTGGAGGTGACTTAATGCCCGGGTACCTGCTTCACCTGGGCGCGACGGTCATGTGCAGCCATGCCGGCCAGGCCATGCCGACCGCACCCAATCCACGCGTGATGGTCAGCAGCCAGCCGGTCGTCACCCAGACGACCACCTACACGGTGGCCGGTTGCCTGTTCACGACACCCGCCGGCGCGCCCCTGCCGTGTGTGACTGCCCAGTGGGTCATGGGAGCCATGCGGGTAAAAGCCGGCGGAATGCCGGTCCTGCTGCAGGACAGCCAGGCGATCACGGTTCCCAACGGCGTGCCCCTGACCGTTTCGGTAACCCAGGTACGCGTAAAAGGTATGTAAAGCGAGGGTCTTATGCAGATCGATTATCCATACCATATTGGAAAGAATGGCCGGACCGCCGGGACCGATCAGCCTGATCATATCCGCGACATGATCGAGCAGGTGCTGTTCACCACCCCCGGCGAACGGGTCAACCGCCCGACATTCGGCTGCGGGCTGCTGCAGATGCTCTTCGCTCCCAACAGCCCGGAAGTGGCCACTGCCACCCAGTTCATTGTGCAGAGTGCCCTCCAGCAGTGGCTGGGTGCGCTGATCCGGGTCGAGTCGGTCGATGTCCTGAGCCAGGATTCCACCCTGAGTGTGACCGTCAATTACACCATCCAGGGCACGCAGGAACATCAGCAGGCCGCGTTCCAGAGGCAGGTGTAACATGGCCACCCAGTATTGCTGCGCTAACGAAAACCGGCGGGATGCAGTCCGCTATACCACCGGAAAAGGCGGTAAACCCGTCCTGAATGGGATCGATTACCTGGAAGTCGATCCGCTGAACGAGCAGATCCTGAAAGTCTATTTCATCCACCCACTGCCCGGCCAGACGCTGGGTGTCCCCTCCAGCCCGGCCCTGGGCGTGGGCAACTTTGTGATCAACGGCGGGGTGCGCATCTCCAATATCCAGGTCACGAAAGTGAGCACATCCGGAAAGATCGCCACGGTGCAGGTGTCCGAGGCGGGGGACTATTCCAGTTACCACCTGTGCCTGATCACGGACGAGGAGCAAAGCCAACCGCCAACGGGTTTCGATCCACAGCTCGCAGAGGTCGTTTTCACCTTCAAGATCGACTGCCCGAGCGACTTCGATTGCAAGAGGGCCAATCCCTGCCCGGACGAACCCCTGGGTGCCCCGCCGATCGATTACCTGGCCAAGGACTACTCCAGCTTCCGGCAGCTCATGCTTGACCGGCTTGCCAGCCTCATGCCAGATTGGACCGAGAGCAACCCGGCCGACCAGCAGGTGATGCTGGTCGAAGCCATCGCCTATGCAGGTGACCAGCTGAGCTATTACCAGGATGCGACCGCCTCGGAGGCTTACCTCGGTACGGCCCGCCAGCGCATTTCAGTGCGCCGGCACGCCCGCCTGCTCGATTATGCCATGCATGACGGCTGCAATGCCCGGGCCTGGGTATCCTTCCAGGTCGGGGCGGGCACGGCCGCGGACGGCTGGAATATCCCCTCCGGGACTCCGCTGCTGACCTCCGGCCTGGCCGCCGGCTGCCTGGTTGACCCGGCCAAATATGCCCGGCTGCTGCAGGAGGAGATGCCAACCGTTTTTGAGAGCATGGCCGATCTGACCCTGCACAGTGCTCACAACGGCATCTCTTTTTATACCTGGGATGATGCCGATTGCTGCCTGCCCAGGGGGGCCACCCGCGCCACCCTGTACAATTTCCCGCAGCTTTTCCTGGCGGAGGGAGATGTGCTGATCTTTGAGGAAGTGATCAGCCCCTCCACCGGCCTGACCGCGGATGCCGACCCGGCCCACCGTCACCCCGTCCGCCTGACCAGTGTGGTGACCCAGGACAGCAATGGCAACCCGCTGGTCGACCCGCTATACGGCACCCCGATCGCCGAGATCGCCTGGGATGCGCAGGATGCGCTGCCCTTCCCGCTGTGTATCTCCTCAGAGATCGACCGGGGCACCGGCCCGCACCTGGTTCCGGACCTGAGCCTGGCGCGTGGCAACATCGTCCTGGCCGACCATGGCCAGTCGATCGCCGCTGAGACGCTTGGCACGATCGATGTGGATGCCGAAGGACGCCTGGCCCAGCCGATGCTCCAGAACGGGCCCTTAACCCAGCAGGGCCACGTCCGCGACCGATTCGGCCGGCCTGTATTGGATGAAGAGAACGAACCAAGGCTTTTTGACCCTCACGCCCCGGCCGTGTCAGCCTTCCGCTGGGAAATGCGGGATGTCCTGCCCGCGGTCACCCTGCTCGAGAATGGCGATACGAGCTCCCCCTGGCTGCCGCGTCACGATCTGCTGGAGAGCCTGCGCTTTTCACAGAACTTCGTGGCGGAGGTGGATAACGACGGCCTGTCCCACCTGCGTTTCGGGGATGGGTTCAACGGCTTCATTCCCAAGCCTGATTCGATCTTCAGCGCCTTCTACCGGATCGGGAACGGAACGGAGGGTAACGTCGGGGCGGATTCCATCAGCCGGGTCGTACTGGGGGTGGATGGGATCCAGACCGTCCGCAACCCGCTACCCGCGGCGGGCGGAGTCGAACCCGAGTCGCTCGAACAGGTGCGCCAGTATGCCCCGCAGGCCTTCCGCACCCAGGAACGCGCCGTCACGGTAGAAGATTACGCCGAGATGGCCGAACGGCATCCCGAGGTCCAGAAAGCTGCCGCAACCCTGCGCTGGACCGGCAGCTGGTATACGGTTTTTGTCACCATCGACCGTCTGGGCGGGCTTCCGGTCGATGACGATTTCAAGGCCGAGATGCTCCAGTTCCTCGACCAGTACCGCCTGGCCGGAGAAGATCTGGAAGTGGAGGCTCCGCAATTTGTGCCGCTGGAGATCATTTTCAGCGTATGCGTCAAGCCGGGCTTCTACGCCAGTCAGGTCAGGCAGGATTTGTTAGCAATCTTCAGCAACAGCATTCTGCCGAACGGGCAGAGAGGTTTCTTTCATCCCGACAACTTCACTTTCGGGCAGCCGGTGTATTTAAGTAAAATGGTGGCCCTGGCCATGCAGGTGCCCGGCGTGGAGTGGGTGGATACCGAGGATGCCCCAGGCCTGCCCAACCGCTTCCGCCGCTGGGGTCAAGCCTCTCACGGTGAATTTGCGGCCGGGAGGATCGATTTTGCAAGGCTGGAAATCGCCCGCCTGGATAACGACCCGAGTCTGCCCGAGAATGGGAAGCTCGACTTCCTGATGGGAGGTGGATTATGAGCATGCCGAACGAACCTGCTCTGGATAATTGCGGCTGCTGCCAGCCCGCTGCCAGCCCGCCGAAACTTTACAACCGGCCCGGCCTGCCGGCCCTGGCCTACCGGTCCGGAACCTATGCCACCTTCTTCCGGAGCATGCTGTCCCGTATCGGCACTTTCACCCTGCCGGATGGGGAATTCGCCGACAGCCGGCCGCTGGCCAGCCTGACCACGCGGGCCCAGAACGATGCCTCCATCGCCCTGATGGATGCCAGCTCGATCATGGCCGATGTGCTGACCTTCTACCAGGAGCGCATCGCCAATGAAGGCTTCCTGCGGACCGCCACCGAGCGGCGCTCGATCCTGGAGCTGGCGCGCGCCATCGGCTACGAACTCAACCCGGGCGTGGCGGCCAGCGTCTACCTGGCCTTCACAGTGGAGGACGCCGCGGGCGCCCCGGGTGTGGCCACGGTGCCCTCCGGCACCCGGGTAAAGAGCATCCCGCCGCAGGGACAGCTGCCGCAGACCTTTGAAACCTCGACTGACATTACCGTTTACAAGGAATGGAATGCGCTCCACCCGCGTCTGAGCCGGCCGCAGAACCTGACGACCGGGATCAACCAGCTGTATCTCAGCGGCACGGGCTCCAATCTCAATAAGGGAGATCTGATCCTCATCACGGCCGCCAGCGATTACGCGGTCAGGCACGTGGTTGACACACCCGCGATCGACCCGGTAAACCAGATCACCACGGTGACGTTGGATGCGCCGGTCAACCCATTAGGCGGTGTGCTCGGCAGCCTGTATGCCAGCCTCCTGGATGAGCACATCCCGTTCACCGCCGAGGCGGTCCAGGCGCTGGTGGTGCAGAAAGCTTCCCAGGATGCCAGCCTCTCCAACTTCCTGCAGGCCAGACAATGGGATGTGCAGGAGCTGCTGAACCATCTGGCGCCCTTCCATAGCGCCGATCCCGGCTGGAACCCCGGCCTGATCGCCCCGCTTTTAGACCAGAAGATCCCGTTCACCGCCACGACGATCCAGGAACAGATCCTGCAGAAGAGCTGGGAGGATGCCAGCCTGAATGCCTTCCTGCAGGCTAATGACTGGAATGCGCAGGCCCTGATGGATTACCTGGCCCAGTACCACGGCGAGTATCCCGGTGTGACCGGCAGCGCCTACGCAATGCGCACGCGTCTGGGGATCTTTGGCAATAATGCCCCCAGGTACGACTCCCTGCCCGCCAGCCAGACCGCTGGCGAATGGATCACCCCTTCGGACAGCAGTGGAAACCCGGGCACTCCTTATTTTGTTCAAGGCGCCTACCCACAACCCTGGGAGGGCAGGAATATCACCACTGACTCGCAGGGCGGCTCCCTGAACTCCGTTAGCTTCTACCTGGAGCGTTCGGTCCCGGCCGTGTGTCCGGGCAGCCTGGTCGTCCTCGAGCAGGAGGGTGTCAGCTCCGGCGCCTATCGAGTGAGCAGCGTACTGGATGCCAGCCTGGCGGACTATGGCATCAGCGTCAAGGTGACCGGATTGACGGTCAGCGATGCATTCAAAGCGCCCGCACTGGGGAAATTCCTGGTACGCAATACTACCGCCTATGTTCAGAGCGAGACATTGAACCTGGCGGAGATCCCGGATACGGATGTCCTGGAAAAAGGTACCACCAGCCTGCAGCTGGACAGCTTTGTCTTTGGTCTGCAGGTGGGGCAGGCAGTGCTCCTGAGCGGTGAACGTGCCGATGCTGACGGCCAGACCCAGACCGAGGCCCTGGTGATCGAGTCCATCACGCACAATTATGGGCTGACGACGCTGGTCTTTGAGACCGGGCTGACATTCCCCTACACCCGCAGCACGGTCACGATCAATGCCAATGTGGCCATTGCCACCCACGGCGAGACCGTCAATGAGACGCTCGGCAGCGGGGACGGTACCCAGGCGAACCAGGCGTTCACCTTGAAGAAGCCGCCCCTGACCTATACCCCGGCCGCCACCCCGAGCGGTTCTGCCAGCACGCTCCAGGTTCGGGTGAACAACCTGCTATGGGACCAGGCCGCCTCCCTGTATGGTCTGGATGCGCAGGACCAGGATTACATCATTCGCATAGATAACGACAGCAACGCCACGGTGCTCTTTGGCGATGGCGCGATGGGCACCCGGCTACCGACCGGCCTGAACAATGTCACTGCCGTTTACCGCAGCGGGATCGGCCTGAACGGGGAAGTCGGCGCCCTCAGCCTGACCCTGCTGCCCACCCGGCCGCTCGGTGTGCGCAGCGTGACCAATCCGCTCCCGGCCAGCGGAGCCGCCGATCCTGAAAAGATGGAAAACGCGCGCTCCAACGCCCCGCTGACCGTGCGTACGCTCGACCGGATCGTTTCCCTGGATGATTACGAGGATTTTGCCCGGGCCTTTGCCGGGATCGGCAAAGCCCAGGCCATCGATCTGTGGTGTGATGAACACCGCCTCGTCTATCTGACCATCGCCGGAGCGGATGGCCAGATGGTCAGCGACGCCAAGTTTCTGGCGAATTTTCAATCTGCCATGGACGGGGTACGGGACCCGGCCCAGATGATCCGGGTGGGCACCTTCACTCAACTGCTTTTCAACCTGGTAGCCAGCCTCGCGGTGGACAGCCGCTATGTGGTCGCGGATGTGTTCACGGCCGTGCAGAATGCGCTGGTTGGGGCATTTTCCTTCGCCGAACGCAGCTTCAGCCAGCTGGTCACCGCCGCCGAGGTCACCACCGTCATCCAGCAAGTGGCAGGCGTGGTGTATGTCAACCTGACCTCGCTGTACTTTTCCAGGGACAGCCAGGCACTGAACCAGATCCTGCCCGCCGGGATCGCCCATGTCCAGAACAGCACCGTCCAGAATGCGGAACTGCTCTTGATCAACCCATTCGGAATTACCCTGCAGGAGGTGCCGGCATGACCAGCTCATCCGATCGCCTGTATAACCTGTTGCCCGCCAACCAGCGGGTGCGGGATGCCGCACAGGGCGAGGTACTGCGGTCCCTGCTGGCCATCATCAGCGACGAACTCGCCGGAGTGGAAGCGGATATTCGCGGCCTGTATGAGAACTGGTTTATCGAGACCTGTGACGGCTGGGTCGTGCCTTACATCGGGGATCTGCTCGGGGTGCGCGGATTGAATGTGCTTGAGAATGCCACCTTTAGCCAGCGCGCCTATGTGGCCAACACCCTGTCCTACCGCCGCCGCAAAGGCACGGCGGGCGTGCTCGAAACCCTGGCATTGGATGTGACCGGCTGGCCGGCCGTGGCCGTGGAGTTCTTCGAACTGCTGCAGACGACGCAGTATCTCAACCATCGCCGCCTGTTCAACACCATGCCCGACCTGCGTGACACGAACGTGCTTAATCTGCTCGATACGCCCTTTGACAGCCTGCCGCATACCGCGGACATGCGCCATATCTACAATGGGCGCGGCAAGCACAATATCCGTAACATCGGGATCTTCCTGTGGCGGTTGCAGAATTACCCGCTTAAGCATGTCACTCCCCGCCAGGCCTCCGCACCCCACTCCTATGGCTACCTTTTCAGCCCGGTGCGGGACTCCGCCGCGCTCTTCAAGGCGCCTGGGGAGCCCGGTTCGCCGCAGGAACAGCTCGTCCCGGGCCCCATCCGCCTGTTGGATTTTTATCTGGACCTGGATTCCTTTCAAAAGACCTATGCCACCGACCCGCTTCCGCCCTCTGACAGCCGCTATTATGGCCCGCGCCGCAGCCTGCTGATCACCCGGGATGGGCTGGATATCCCGCCCATGCAGGTGGTCAGCCGGGACCTGAGCACCTGGGAGCAGCCCACCTCGGGGACGGTGGCCGTGGATGTGCTGCTCGGGCGGCTGGCGTTCGCTTCCGGCCAGGAACCCAGGCAGAGTGTAACGGTCTGCTTCAACTACGGTTTCAGCGCGGACATTGGCGGCGGTCCCTACGACCGGCGCGCCCGCATGACCAATATCGCGCTGCCCCTGGTTGAGTTCCCGATCGGAGCGGGCCAGACCTATACCAGCCTGGCGGCCGCCCTGCAGGGCTGGAGTAATGCCGGGAACCCGCCGGCGGTGATCCGCATCTATGACAGTGCCACCTACGATGCCGCCGTAAGCATCGATCTGCCCAAGGGTGGCTCGCTGGTCATCGACTGCGAGAACGAAGAGCGCCCCACCCTGGTGAGTTCCACGCCGATCAAGATCAGCTCAGCTGCCACGAACCCGACGGAGACGGCCGCCCTCAGCCTGAGCGGATTGCTGATCGAAGGCGGCCTCGAGCTGAAGGGCAAGCTCAACCTGGCCATAACCGATTGCACGCTCGTACCCGGTCTGTCGCTGGATGAGGATGGCTACCCGGAAAGTCCCGACCAGCCCAGCTTGCAGCTTGACCCGGCTGATGTGGTTGACACATCCATCTCCATTACGCGCTGCCTGACCGGTCCGCTGGAACTGCCGGAGGAAACCCGCGCCCTGATCGTGCAGGACAGCATCATCGATGCGCCTCCGGCCAGGGGTCAGGAGGCACCGGCCCGGGCGGCCATCGCCGGGGCGGCGCGCCCACGCAACACCGGCCCGGTCACCACGCTTGAACGGGTGACCGTCTTTGGGCAGGTTCACGTGAAAGAGCTTGCGCTGGCCTCCGAGGTGATCTTCGTGGACCTGGTGAACGCCGACCGGCGCCAGGAGGGCTGCGTGCGTTTCAGCTATGTCCCGGAGGGCTCTGAGACACCCCGTCGGTACCACTGCCAGCCGGACCTGGCGATCGAGGCACGTGTCAAGGAGCTTGCCCCGGCCTGGCTCAGCGCGGCCGAGCGAAACGAGATCGCCCTGCGATTGCGTCCGCAGTTCACCAGCCAGAAATATGGCCAGAGTGCTTTCGCTCAACTTGCGGGCGCATCTGCCAACGGGATCAAGACCGGTGCCGAAGACGGCGCGGAGATGGGCGCCTTCTGCATGCTGCAGCAGCCCCAGCGGCTCGCCAATCTACAGATCGCGCTGGCCGAGTACCTGCGCTTCGGCCTTGAAGCGGGTGTTTTCCTGGCGACTTGATCTTTTCCAGTCCGGCTGCGTTCGCTGCGATGGTTGCATCCGGCGAATCCGGAGCAGGCCTGCCGCAAATAGAAATGCTGGTTTGCAATGACAATTAAAAAGGGATTTTTTGGAGGTGACCATGAAAGCTGATTTTTCCCGCTCGACGTTCAACCCGCTCAAGCATTACCGCGGTGTTCTCATGCAGCAGGGACGCGTCCAGCTCGACGCGGATTGGAACGAGAACCTGGACATCCTGCTGCACCGCATCGAGACCGAAACGATCGATGTGATCGGCGAATGCGGCGTACCCGAGGATTTCCCTGCCTTCGGCGTGGCGGCCCAGTTCAGCGACCTTTCGCTGGAGGACCAGGCCTGGCTGAACGAGTTTGGAAAGACGACCCCACTTACCACTTCGCCAGGCGTTCTGCTGCCGCTTAAGGGACTTGACCTGACTTTGATCGCTCCCGGTGATTTTTACCTGTCCAGCGGCCGCGCCTATGTGGATGGCCTGATGCTGGAAGTGGAACGGCCAACCCTGTTCAGTCAGCAGCCGTTCGTCCTGCCTGCGGGCAGAGGGCAGATTCAGGATAGGGGCATATACCTGCTTTACCTGGATGTCTGGAACCGGCACGTCACCGCCCTGGAAGATCCGTCGATCCGTGAGGTGGCGCTGGGCGGCCCGGATACTACCACACGCATGCAGACCGTCTGGCAGGCGAAGCTGGCCCGGGTGGGAGAGCTGGGCGAAAACATCAGCTGTGCCAATCGCCTGCTGCCCTGGCCGGCCAAAAGCACCGGCAGGTTGCAGGCGCGCACCACTCCGGTTCCCCCGCCGGAGGGGCCCTGCAGTGTCCCGCCCGAATCCGGCTACACCCGCCTGGAAAACCAGCTTTACCGGGTGGAGATCCACAAGGACAGCCACGCGGCTGGCGGACCTACCTTCAAATGGTCCCGTGACAATGGCTCGGTGGTAGTGGCAGCGACCGAATTTCCGGTGGACGGTTCCTCTACTAAGATCCGTACCGCCAGTCTGGGCCGCGACGATGTGCTTGGCCTGCACGCTCTCGACTGGGTGGAAGTACTGGATGACGCCACCGAACTGGCCGGGATACCCGGTGTTCTGGCCCAGATCACCCTGATCGAAACCGGCAACATCCTGACCCTGGCGCCATCCACGGACCTGAGCGGATTCACGCTCAACGATCCAGCCGGGAATCCCACCCACCTGAAAGTTCGCCGCTGGGATGTCAGCGTTCCCCAGAACCCCGCCGAAACCAGCCTGGCCGAAGGCACTTACCTCCCGTTGGAGGGTGGGGTGGAGATTCAGTTCAAGACAGGCGGGACGTATCATACCGGCGATTACTGGCTCATCCCGGCCCGCACCGTCCCGGGTCAGTACGGCGATATCGAGTGGCCGAAGGCTGGCAGCGACCCGGCCGCCCTGCTGGCGCGCGGCATCGAACATCATTATTGCAAGCTGGCCGTGCTCACGGCTGAACTGTCCACAAAAGAGAAGATCACGATCACCCATGTGGATGACTGCCGCAAGAAATTTCCCGCGCTGACCGAACTGCCCACCAGTGGGAATTGCTGCTGCACTGTTTCTGTGGGCCAGGGCGGTGATTTTCCCGACCTCCAGACTGCCATCGATGCCCGGCCGGAGAATGCCACGGTCTGGCGCATCTGCGTGTTGGCCGGTGCCTACCCTTTGCCCAAGACGATCACCTCGGAAAACATCACCGGCCTGACCATCAGCGGCTGCGGCCAACAAACGCCCATCACCGGCCCGGCCGGGGAACCGGCCTTCGGGTTTGCGAACGCGCAGGATGTCAGACTGGAAAACTTATGGATTAATGCGTCTTCTCCCACCGGGGCCATCGTCTTTACGGCGAGCACGGGTGTCGTTGTGAGCAACTGCACAGTGATGAACCACCTTCCTGATAATTCGACCGGAACGACCGTTAACAAAGAGCTGCTGGTCAATGCGACGGTTGCAGCATCCTCGAGCAATCCGGGACCTGGCATCGTTGTTCTCAAGGGGAGCCAGGTCGAGATCCTGGACAATACGGTATCCGGGTACCCGGCACTGCGGATGGAAGGCCAATGGTTGTCTATTTTGCGAAATCGCCTGACGGCGGGTGGCCTCCAGATCGTGCCACCCTCCACCACCGTCCTGATCGAGGATAACACGATCTTAAAGGGCGCTGGTCCGGGGATCCAATTGGGCAGTGAGCTGAACGATGCCACCGCGCTGGCCGGTTCTACGAGCCTGGTGGAAAGAACGCTGGTTCATAATTCCCTGGCCGGTATCATTATGGCGACGATCTCCCGCAACCTGATCCGCGAGATGGAAGGCAGCGGGATCGTCACGGAACTCATTCTGGCCAACCCCAACAAGCTGGGCGATGTGGAAGTGCTGACCATCCGCGACAATCAGATCATTGATTGTGCCAGTCAGCCGGATGTGATCCTGGGCAAGGCAGGCCGGGTCGGCGGTGGCATTGCCCTGATGGGCGTATTCAGTGCCCAGATTCAGAACAACCTGATATACCGTAACGGAGCAGGGAAGTCGCGCGCCTGCGGGATCTTCGTCCTGGATGGAAGCGACATCGATATAAGCGATAATACGGTACTCGAGAATGGGGTTGCCAGGATCGAGGTTCTGACCAACGTGACCCCCTCCGCGCCGGCCAAAGGCGCGGTCCTCACGAACGTGGTTGCCAGGACGGATGCCTTGAACGTGAAAACTCCGGCTGCACAAACAGGAGCTACCCTGGACCAGAATACCCTGACCGCGATCGATCTCCTGCCGGTTGCATACCAGGCCGGGATCGCTGCCCAGGCCGTTTTTGGGGATTTCATGGGTATCGGGAAGACCGAGACGGATGTGTTCGGTTATCCGGCCTTGCGTGTGCATGGCAACAAGGTGATCTGTCCGGCCGGGCAGGCGCTCACCATCACCGCCATGGGCGGATTATTCATCGAGGGAAACATCCTGGTCACGCGTGAGAAATTGAAGCAGCCCAGCGCGCCGCTAAACTTTGGCGAAAAAGGCGCCTGTGTATACATTTTGAACACCGGCAGCGCGACGGGATCGCAAAATCTTGCTCCCGCGATGGCGGCGCTGAACTACGGCCAGACCGCCATGCACTTCACAGGTGCGCTGAAGACCCAACCGATCCAAATCCGCAGCTTCCCGGATGGGCGCATTCTGTTCCACGACAACCGGGTAACATTCCAGACCACCCAGGTGGATAATGTTGTCTCCCTGGGAAAATTCGATGGTATCCAAACACCTCGACAGATCTGGGATGCCGCGGCCTTTTCGGCTGTGTTCATATCCTATGATGATATCTCGCTAAGCGGCAACCAGTTTCAGGCCAGTGTGCCATTGTATGGATCGCAAGCCTACCAGGATTACCCGGATAAAGTCAACCAGATGGATATGGCTCACCTGCTGAAATTCATCCAGGTCGGTTCAATTGGCAGCACGATCCGGGCCACGGGCAACGGCCTGACCGAGCCCCAGCTTTCGAACCTGATATCGTATGCTTCGAATGCCTCGCTGATGAACATCACGACCAGCAACGAAGCAACACATCAATATCTAACCACCGCCCCGAATAACAAGAAGGTGGAAACGAATAACCTCTCCCAAATCGATTGATCTCAATTTGGATTGCGGTATAGGAATTGGAGGCCAGAATGGCACAGAAATCGAAAGTTGTCGATAATCCCCCCGCCGCGCTGGTGGACCTGACGCAGCTGCCAAATGTAATGCAAAATGTCATGAAACAGGCCGCGACCGACAGCGCGCCTGCCCTGAATATTTTTTCCGAGTTCCAGCAGCGACGTGCGACACGGTTGAAGAATACCGCCAAAGTGCTGCGCACCAAGCTGGGCAAGGATGACTCGACCGTGGCGACAGCCGAGAATATGTCGCAATCGCTGGATGTTCTGAAAACAGATCTATCTGCCCAGACGGCCCGGTTGCAGAATTTCCCGATCCTTAATCCCAACGAGTGGATCGTGTTTGGTACCGTGCTGGACGCCCAGGGCAAAGGAGTTGGCGGTCTGGCGGTGCGCGTCTTCGACCGCGAACGCAAATACGACGAGCTGCTCGGTGGTACCGAGACCGACAAGAACGGCGATTTTTTCGTGATCTACCAGGAGTCGATTTTCAAGAAAGCCGGGGAAAGCCTGCCCGAACTGTACCTGATGGTGGCGGATGCCAGCGGAAAGACGGTCTATTCCTCGGCCGACAGCATCCTCCACAAGGCTGGCCAGTCGGAGTATTTTGCGATCAGCCTGGATGCGCCAACGCCAAAGGTGAGGCGCAAGAAGGCCGCCTAGTGCAATATCAATGGACATTTTCGGATAATGACCGGTACCGCAAAACTGGTTGTTGGAAGATGGCAGATCCGTGTCGAGCCAGTTCTGCAGCAGTCAGCTTCCTGTCAGGCTCGACCATTTTGGGCTTCGCATGAAGCCCGAAGGGTTTTATCGGGTTGAGCCAAGGGCTTTTCTTCGGTAAAAGAAAGGGCAGCAGGCGGATGCCTTGCCTATTTTTTCACGGTACGATGATGTTCACGGATCCATTGACTGACTGCCCTGCTTTTATGCCAGGGAACATGATCCCAGGCCATAATCCGTACCCGTAGATTTGCCAACTGCGCTTTTCCTAACAGCCCTTCAGGATACAGAATGGTCAGATCGCTACAAGAATTGCCTTCCACAAAACGCAACCGCACTTCTTCATTTTTGGTTTGTTCTATTCGTTCCAAAGCACTGCTAAACCATAACCGGCAATTGTTCTCGGATCTGGTTCATCGGTGCGATGCAGGTGCTCTATCAACTTCGGAAACTGGTCTCCTTCAGCCCAACTGTGCAAATCCGGAAGGGATAAATGGCTCCGCCAGGTTCCATCCAGATATCCAAAAGCCCAATCTGGCTTTTTCCCTGCCAGAGTCATCGATCGGTCACGCTGTTTTTTCAACAAGCATACCGGGTCGGAATGGTGATCCAGCGCCTGGCATGTTTCCAAGAGATGTCAAACCGTTTCAGCGTCATTCGAATTATCAGTTCGACAATAGTGGTGTACCTGCTAGCTACAGGGTTGTTGGGCTTCAATGGCAAATTTCGGGGAAACTCCTCTCCTATCCTAATGGAGATGCTACCCTTTTATTGATGTGTGTGTACCTCCCGTCCGACCTTCCTTTCGCGTAGCCGAACACGATAAATTGCTTTCTATCATTCAGAACAGCCGGCAGCAGGGCTGATAGATTGGCCGTTAGGGAAAAGGAAACTGTCCGGGATCCCTGGTGATCGATCTGCCCGTCACCGAAACAGGAAGACTGCGGCCGGACAGATAGGCTGAATTCGTGCTGGCTTGGTTCTGGGCGATATCGAACGCATCCGGGAGAAAGACGATCTGGCCGGTCGCGTGATAAAGGGAGAGAAACCGGTCAAGCCCAGTCCAGTTGCAGTTTCGATCGAGTACGGAGATGCCATCGGAGTGATTTTCTTCGTCTGCAAATGAGGGGGCAGGCTGTTTTTCGACATTGTTTAAATCCAATTCAGTCAAACCTACAACTCATAATGAGAATTGCTGGGGGTATAGCGCAAAAGTGTCGGTAGACTAGCTGAGAAAGGGGCGGTAAACTGGGGGAAGCTTACTTTTGGAGAGAGCCATGACCCGTAGAATATCGCGCGAGCGACGTCGAGCAATGTTTATGGAAAAAGCTGGACAGATGTTTGATGATTTAGAGGGCTGGTACGATGAACATTTGGATGCCAGCTTTGAAGAGATAGAAGCCGAAGCTCGAAAACAGCGGCGCGAATTGATGGGAGAAACCATGGGGGTCCTGGTCAACGGGCGAGATACCGGGATGCAAGTGGAAGCGCCGCGCTGTGCAAAGTGTGGGCATGTGATGGAATTTGAAGGGTATCGGGGGTGGGGAGTGCATGGGTTGGAAGGGGATACGAAGTTGGAGCGGGCCTATTACGTCTGTCCGGAATGCGCAGGGGAGACGATTTTTCCCCCTGGATCGGAAACTTCAACTCCGCGCTGATCACTGGAGTGCAGGGGCAGCGCGGGTGGCCGTGCGGCAAGGGTTGCAGGCGAAGTCATTTGATCTGGCAGCGGAAGCCTATCAGGATGCGGTGGGAGGATCCATGTCGGGAGACAGCTTGCGTCGAGTGACGGAAGGCTGGGGGCAGGGAGTAGAAGAAAGACGTAAGGAGGAAGCGGAGCAGGTCTATGCGGAGGAAAAGCCGGTACCTGCCGAGAAAGTTGTGAAGGTGAGCATGCCCATCCAGAGGCAAGCGAACGTTTCCACGGATGGTGGCATGGTTCTTCTGCGCAAAGAAGGCTGGAAAGAAGTCAAAATAAGCGTATTCTCGCAAGTTCAGGTGAGGAAAGTGGCTCCGACACCGCAAGACCCCCATCCAGAACCAGAGATTAAATTACAACAGCATAGCTATCAGGCGGGATTATGGGATGCGGATGAAATGGGCCAACACCAATATCTGGAGGGAACTCGGCGGCAAGTAGCCCATTGCCCACGCATGGGTTCAGTCAACGATGGCGCACCCTGGATCAACCGGATCACGACAACCAACTATCCACAGGCGGTTCAGGCCATTGATTGGGGACATGCTGACGAACGCCTGTGGAAAGTTTCCAAGGCTGCCTTTGGCGAAGGAACGCCTCAATCCCAGGCCTGGGCCGAACAACAGGCAGACCACTTATGGAACGGAGGCGTCGGAGAAGTGGTGACTGCTTTGTATGCCCTGGACTGGTCTCAGATTACTTGTCTCGATGACATCCGTGAATCACCCGCCTATTTTGAAACTCGGCAATCGAAAATGAATTATGACTACCTGCGCCAAGCCGGTTTTCCAATCGGTAGTGGGACTGTGGAAAGTGGCGTCAACACGGTCGTTCACCACCGCATGAAACGACAAGGAAGTGGTTGGGAACGGCACAATGCCCAGTCAATGTTAGCCGGATTGAGCGAATTGCATAGCGGACGCTTTCAGGCGAGCTGGCAATCGCTTGCCCGATCACCAAATTGAAGCCCCCGACACTTTTGCGCTATACCCAATTGCTGGCGTTTAACACCAGTTACCGGAAACTAAAGTATAATATTTCTGGTATTAATCCTTTTTTAATCTTTATGCGGTTCATCCGTTAAAGCTGGATTATCCAATCCCCAAAAGAACGGTTAGCCTTTGATAAGGTAAAACCGCCTGCATCATCAAGTGCCAGGGCGAAATCATGCAGTGCCGTGATCGCCCCGTCGCCCCAGTTGATCCAGGATACAGGATCTTCACTGTGAATAGTTTTATGGCGCTTGATCGATCAGATTTCACTCTCTGTCCCGGAACGACAATGGCATCAGACGATGCTTTCAAGCGCAGAGAGAGTGTGATGTATGGTTGCCCCATCATTGATATGATGAGGCAATTTTTATTAATTATTAATTATGGTTTAATGTTGCCTGAGACCCTACATGAATAAAAAACCTTTCTACTGTTCAACAGCCAAAGTCGTTATCGTTAGTGTGATCGTCACCCTGGCACTGGCAGCCCTGCCGATGATGTCCGTGCTGGCGGGGGGGTGCAGTTCGGTAGCAAGCGGGAGCTGGAGTGCACCGGCAACCTGGTCAGTCGGCTGTACCGGGACGGGGGGGGTGCCGGGCGCGGGCGATGATGTGGTGATCACCAATGGCAACAATGTGATCTTTGACCCTGCCTCTGCCACGGTCAACTCCCTGACTATCAATGGCGGCGGGACCGCCACGAGTGTCACCATCAGTGGGAGCAATGCATTGACTGTTACTGGGAATGTTACGGTAAACACTCCCACCGGCAATGTGACCAACGCCGTCGCGGTCGGCGCGGGGACATTGAACGTCGGCGGCAATTTGAACCTTCCCGCCAGCGCGACGGGAACGCGCAAGACCCAATTAACCATCAGCACCGGCACGGCAACGGTGACCGGCAACATCACCAACGCCAACAGCACTGCCAACTCACAGGTGGTCTTCACCGGGGCAGGCACCCTGAACGTGGGCGGGAGCTATGCCAGCGGAGGTACCTTTACCAAAAGCACGGGAACTGTGAATTTTAACGGCGCGGCCCAGACCATCCCGGCCTATGCTTACAACAACCTGACTTATTCCGGCAGCGGCGTGAAGACGATGAGCACCGGCACCACCATCGGCGGCGCCCTGACCCTGAGCGGCACGGCTTCCGCCACCACCGTGGAAAACACGACCGTGGGCGGCGCGCTGGTGGTCGGCCCGCGCACGGCGCTTTCGACCGGCGGGAACTACACCCTGACCGTGACGGGCGCTTCCACCATCGGTGGGACCCTGACCCTTAACGGCAGCGGGACCAAGACCTTCACCGGCGATGTGACCATTAACGATGGCGGTTTCTGGGATGAACTCGGCGCGGCCGCGGTCAATTTTGGCGGCAATTTTACCAATAACGGCCTCTATAGCGCCTCCAGCACGGGCGTGCATACCTTTAGTGGCTCCACCAAAACCATCAGCGGCGCCAACGCCATTGCCATGCCTTATCTGACCATCAACGGGACTACCACCAACGCCGCCAACCTGACTGTGGCTTCCACCCTGGCGGGCTCTTCCACGCTGACCAACGGGGCCGGCGCGACCCTGACCCTGGGTGGCCTCGTCTCAGTGACTACCTTTACTCCCAGCGGTGCCGGCAATACCGTCATCTACAACGGCCCTGCCCAGACCGTGCGCGCCGCCGCGTATGTCAACCTGACCCTGGCTGGCACCGGCGTGAAAACGATACAGAGCGGTGCCACGTCCGTCACCGGCAACATGGTCCTGGATGGCACATCCGGCGCGGTTTCGGCCACCACCGCCGCCAACCTGGCCATCACCGGCAGCCTGACGGTCGGCGGCAATACCAGCCTGTCCACCGCCTCCACCTATACCCTGAGCGTGGGTACCACCACCACCGTCAACGGCACGTTGGACCTGGAAAGCACCGGCACGAGCACCTTCACAGGCGACACCACCATTAATAATGGTGGAACGTTGACCCTCGGCAGCACTGGTGGCAAAACCTTCACCGGAAACCTGACCATTAACGCCGGTGGTACTTACAATGAGAGTGGTGTGGCGACCCTCGCCAATGCTGGCAATTTGACCAATAGCGGCACGTATTATGCCAACACGGGTGTACATTCGTTTACCGGCACGGGAAAAACTATCAGCGGTACCCTTGCCATCCCCAACTTGACCATCAGCGGGACCACCACAAATGCCGGTACGCTGACTGTTTCCACGGCATTGGCAGGTGCAGGCACATTGACCAATACGGGCACCTTGAATTACGGCGGGGTCGGCGCGATCGGGCCAACCCTGACGGCCAGCGCGGCCGGCAACACGGTCAATTACAACGGTGCGGCGCAGACCGTGAAAGTTCCCTCTGCCGGAGGCTACAGCAACCTCATCCTGAGCGGTTCGGGCGCAAAGACCATGGCCACCGGGGCAACGGCCACAAATTTGAGCATCGATCCCTCTGGCGGCACGGCCAAGGCCAGCCTGAGCAATGCCCTGACCGTTACCACCCTCGCCCTGGGCGGCACCGGGCAGCCAGCCGGAACCTATAATTCCGGCAATACTCCCAACTACTTTGCCACGGCCACCAACCTGACCGTCAGTTCTACCACCACCACAACCACCCCGACCATCACCTTTACCGCCCCCTTGCCGACCCCCACCTACCTGGGCGCCGACTTTTCCGTTCCTGCCACCACCAGCAATACCGACACAGGCAACGGCGCGCTTGTCTACAGCGTGGTCAGCGGCCCGTGCACCCTGGTCAGCGGTGACACCTTCCATGCCACCGGGGCGGGCGCGTGCGTGGTGCAGGCCTCCGACCCGGCCAGCACCCACTTCTTTGCCGCTTTGCAGACCCAGAGCGTCACCATCGCCAAGGCCAACCAGGCGACCGTGACCGTCTCGGCCACCCCGACCACCACCGTGCAGGGCTACACCAGCCAGTTGACCGCCGGCGGCGGCAGCGGCACGGGCAGCTATACCTACGACGCCGGCTCTTCCACCGGCTGCACCGTCAATGCCAGCAGCGGCCTGGTCACCATCACCAATGCCAGCGGCACCTGCCAGTTAACTGCCACGCGCGGGTATGACACGAACTACAATACCTCGGCTGCCTCCGCGCCGGTTACGATCACGATGGCCGCGCTCGATTCCGAGATCAATAAGAGCTTTTCTTCGGGCAGCAATTCGATCGTGCCCGGCACCGAGGTGCAGCTCACCATCACGGTCTTTAACCCCAACACGTTCAACCTGCTCAACGAGGCTTGGACGGATAACCTGGTCGGCCACCAGCCCGGCATCTACCTGGTGCAGGACCCGACCACTCATAACGTGGTCGAGCAGAATACCTGCAGCTACAGCAGCATTACTGCCAACCCCGGCGGCACCACCATTGCCGTCAGCGGGGGTACCGTGCCCGCCAAGGTTGGCAGTGCCAACGGCTCCTGCGTCATGGTCGTGAACGTCAGTTCGATCACGCCCGGCAACCTGATCAACGACATTGCTGCCGGCGCCTCGACTGCCACCGGCTCGGGGGCCGGCGCCGGGGAACTGGCGGCCAACACCACCCCGGCCAACGCCACTCTGCTGGTGGTCACGATCACACCGCCCGGGGTAAGCAAGACCTTCACCCCCAACACCATCTGGGCCGGCGACAAGAGCCGGATGACCATCTACATCACCAATAATGACCCGAACGCGTTGACGAATATGTCCCTCACCGACGCCCTGCCCGGCGGCGTGACCATCGCCAGCCCGGCCAACGCTTCCCAGAGCAACTGCGGGTCCGGCAGTGTGACCACTCCCGACTCCGGCCACGTATCCATCAGCGGCGCCACCCTGCCGGCCGGTTCGGGCAGTGTCTGCACCATCCAGGTGGATGTCACTTCCAGCCTGCAGGGTACGTATACCAATACCATCCTGGCCGGCGCCATCACGAGCGATCAGGGCGTCACGAATGCCCAGCCGGCCTCCGCCCCGCTCAACGTGCAGCAGCTCAACCTGACCAAGGGCTTCAGCCCGGCCAGCATCGCCGCCGACGCCACCAGCACAGCCACCATCACCTTCCAGAACCCGAGCGCCACGGCTTATACCAACGCCGGCCTGATCGACACCCTGCCGGCCGGCCTGACGGTCAGCGGCACGCCCACCACCACCTGCGCCGGCGGGACCTTCAACACTTCCGTGAACACCCAGCTCGACTTGCTTCAGACGGCCACCATCCCGGCCGGCTCGATCGGCAACCCGGGCTTCTGTACGGTCACCTTCACGGTCCTGGCGGACCCCAACCTGGCTACTTCGGTCAAGACCAACACTATTGCGGCCGGTAGCCTGCACGATGACCAGGGCATTTCCAACCCGACCAGTGTGAGCGCCAACCTTAGCGTAACCAACGGGCTGACCGGCGCCAAGAGCTGGGCCCCCAGCACCATCGTCGCCAATGGCACAGCGACGGCAACCATCACCTTGAGCAACTGGACCGCCTCGGCTCTCACCAACGTGAACTTTACCGACAACCTCCTGGCCAGTTACCACCTGACGGTGCTCGCCTCGCCCACGCCTGCCACCACCTGCCCGGCCGGGTCGGTTACCTTTACCACGACCAGTGTTACGTTCACCAACGGCACGATCCCGGCTTCCGTCAATTCCCCCTCCACGGCCGGCACCTGTACGATCACCTTCATTGTCCAGAACGATGGCACCGTCACTTCGCCAACGAATACCATTGCGGCCAACGGCGTGTGCGCCAACAGCGGCGCGGGCCCCTGCAACCTGGCGGCTTTCAATGCCAAATTAAACATCAATGCCGCCGGAGCGCCGGTGAGCGTCAGCAAAGCCTTCCAGAACGCCGTGGTTGCCCCAGGCGCCACCAACCGCCTGATCATCACACTCACCGCACCGCTTGATACCTCGGTGAGCCACATGGGCATGAGCGATAGCCTGCCCACCGGCCTGCTCATTGCGGCCTCGCCGGCGCCAGTCACCACCTGCACCGGTGATACGGGCATCCTCGATCCCACCCCCGGGACCAATGGGATCGGGACGAACCTGATCCAGTTGGGCGACAACACCGGCACATTCGGCGCCAACCTGGCGGCCAACGCCAGTTGTACGATCACGGTCTATGTCCAGACGAGCGGCACCAACGCCGCCGGGGCGTACACGAACACGATCCCGATCAACGACGTGGTTACCGCAGAGGGGCGCACTAATACCGTTGCCGCCAGCGCCTCCTTCCAGGTGACCGGCCTGACCATGATCAAGGCCTTCTACCCGACCGTGGTGGCCGCTGGTGGCTATTCCACCCTGACCATCACCTTGGATAACGCCAGCAGCACGGCGTTGTCCAATGTCAACCTGACCGATGCGTTGACCACCATGGGCAGCGCCCCGAACAACGTGGTGATCGGCAAGACCACCTACTCCAATACCTGCGGCGGCACCCTGACAGCCCCGGTGGTGGGCGCCACTTCCATCGTGCTGACCAACGGCAGCATCCCGGCCAAGAGCGGCAGCGACGGCATTTGCACCATCAGCGTGATCGTGCAGGGGCTGGGCAGCGATACCACCCCGCGTACCAATACCATCCCGATTGCCGGCGTCAGCGCCTCGACCAGCACTTCCACCATCAATCCGTCCGCGGCGGCCACGGCCACCCTGACGGTCAGCCCCCTGACTATGACCGCCAATAAGAGCTTCAGCCCGGTCATCATCACCGGCGGTTCCACTTCCACCCTGAGCATCACCCTTAACAACCCGACCAGTCTACCCCTGACCGGCATCAACTTCACGGATTCGATGGTGGATTCCTCCATCCCCTCCAAGGGCAGTATCCAGCTTACCAACCCGGTCACCCTCAACCCGGGCACCTGCACAGGCCCGGATGGAAAGACCACATCCGTGGTCATGACCGGCAATCCGGGTGATAACCATTTCGCTGTCAGCAACATTGACCTGCCGGCCAACACGAGCTGTACCCTGACCGTCACCACCACCACCACGGTCAACGGCACCCTCACCAATACCATCCCGGCCGGCGGGATCAGCAGCTTCAACGGCGTTGCCACCACCTCTAGTACCGCGGCTTCCCTCACCAACCTGCCCGGCCTGGGCGTGTCCAAGGGCTTCAGCACCAATCCGATCGCGGTTAACAGCGGCGTTTCCACGCTGACCATCACGCTTACCAATACCGGTTCGACCGACGAGACCGACATCGGCCTGGTGGATCAAATGCCGGCTGTCCTGGCCGCCAGCTCGCCCAACAACACCTGCGGCGGCACGGCCACGATCACGGCCGAACTCGGGCACGGGTGGGCAGGATCTCAATCTGGCCACCGGCCTGGTGCCGGCGGGTGGTTCCTGCACGATCACGGCCCAGGTGGCATCTGCTACGATCGGATGTTATACCAACACCATTCCGTCCAACAGCCTCACATCCAATGGCTCCCCGATCACCAACGATGCGGCCAGCGCTCAACTGTGCATCGAGAAGCCCAGCAGCCTGGTAACCGCCATCCAAGATACCAACAATAACCCAATCACTTCGATTGCGCCCAATTTGACCTTCCACGACAGCGCCAGCTTCAGCGGTTCGCCTTCGCCGCTGCCGACCGGCGATGTTACCTTCACCTTCTACTCCAACGCCACCTGCACGGGTGGTGGCACGAGCGCCGGCACGGTGCCGTTGGTTAGCGGCGTGGCCGATCCCTCCACAGTGGAAGGCCCGGTCGCCATCGGCTCCTATTCCTTCTCGGCCCACTACAACGGCGATGCGAACTACCTGGCGTCTGACAGCGCCTGCGAACCGCTGACCGTGGCGAAAGTCACCCCGACCGTCACCACCAACGATACCGGCCTGGGTACCACCGGCACGGTCGGCTCGAGCAATACCTTCGGTGACAGCGCCACCCTCGGCGGCTCCATCCCGACCGGCAACGTGACCTTCACGCTCTTCACAGATCCAGCCTGCACTGCCGGCAACAACGTTGCGGCCATGAGCAGCGGCGCCATCTCCCTGAGCGGCAGCAATGCCAGTTGGTCCACCAGTTGGACGCCCCCGGCGGCCGGTACGTATTACTGGCAGGCCGTTTATGGCGGCGATGGCAACAACAACAGCGTCAGCACCTGCGGCGGCTCCAATGAGACCATCACCGTGGGCGCGGGCACGCCAACGGTCGCCACCAACATCCACGATGCCAGCCACACGGTGGTAACCGCCGTTCCGGTGGGTTCGACCGTGCACAACTCGGTCAGCGTGACCAGTGGCGGGGTTACCCCGAGCGGCAATGTGACGTTCAAATTCTTCAACAACGGCACCTGCACTGCCCCGGCGGCCGCAACCTCGAGCGCCTTCACGCTCTCCGGCGGCGCAGTGGATGGCACAACCTTTACCCAGGGCCCCCTGGCGGCCGGTTCCTACTCCTTCCAGGCCATCTACGCCGGCGACACGAACTACGCCACCACTAACAGCGCCTGCGAACCGCTGACCGTAACCCCGGCCAGCCCGAGCATCACCACCACCGCCAGCCCGGCGGTTGGCACGGTCGGCACGAGCAACACATTCGGCGACAGCGCCAGCCTGAGCGGCGGTTACAGCCTAACCGGCAGCGTGACCTTCACGCTCTACAGCGACTCAAGCTGCTTAAGCGCCGTCACGGACATGAGCGGGAGCGGCACCATCAGCGGCGGCTCGGCAAGCTGGTCCAGCAGTTGGACGCCAACGGCAGCCGGGACATATTACTGGAAAGCCAGTTACGCAGGCGATACCAACAACAGTGCCTTCACAACCACTTGCGGGGCTGTCAACGAACAGATCGCGGTAGGCCAGGCCAGTCCGACGATTACCACCACAGCCAGCCCGACGATTGGCACAGTTGGCACGCCTGCTACAACCGGCGACAGTGCCAGCCTGCTCAATGCATACAATCCAACCGGCTCGGTCACCTTTAAATTGTACAGTGACTCGACCTGCAACACGCCTGTACTTTCCATGGGTGGAAGCGGAACCATCTTGAGCGGGTCGGCTTCCTGGTCCACGAGTTGGACACCCAGTGCGGCCGGCACCTATTACTGGCAAGCCAGCTATCTGGGCGACGCCAATAACAATGCCTATACCACAACCTGTGGAGCGGCCGATGAACAGATCACAGTGTCAGGGCTTGCCCACATTGGAGACTATGTCTGGAACGACACGAACGCCAATGGCATCCAGGACAGTGGTGAGAGTGGCATCAGCGGGGTCAAGGTGAACCTGCTGGATTCGACCGGCACGAACATCCTGCAAACGACCAGCACGGATGGGAGCGGGCTGTATGGATTCACGGTAGCTCCCGGAACATATGTTGTTCAGTTCGTCCAACCTGTTGGTGATACTGCCTCCCCGCAGGGTCAGGGGTCGGACCCTGCGAAGGATAGCAATGCCAGTGTCAGCACGGGCAAGAGCGATCCGGTCACAGTGGCTGCCGGGGAGACCAATGTCACCATCGATGCTGGTTTCTATCAGCCGGCGCACATTGGAGATTATGTCTGGAGCGATAAGAACGCCAACGGCATCCAGGACGCGGGTGAGAGTGGCATCAGCGGGGTCACGGTGAACCTGCTGGATTCGACCGGCATGAACATCCTGCAAACGACCAGCACGGATGCGAGCGGGCTGTATGGATTCATGGTAGCTCCCGGAACATATGTTGTTCAGTTCGTCCAACCTGTTGGTGATACTGCCTCCCCGCAGTACCAGGGGTCGGACACTGCCAAGGACAGCAATGCCAGTGCCAGCACGGGCAAGAGCGATCCGGTAACAGTGGCTGCCGGGGAGACCAATGTCTCGATCGATGCCGGTTTCTATCAATTGGCTTCTCTGGGCGACTACGTTTGGAACGATTTGAATGCGAATGGAGTGCAGGATACCGGCGAGAGCGGTATCCCAAATGTAACCGTACACCTATACGACAATACCAACACACTGATCGATACTAAAACAACCGATACGAACGGTCTGTATACATTTGACAATCTGGTTCCCGGAGAATACCAGGTTGGGTTTGTCCCGCCGGCGGGTTACAGTATCAGCCCTCAGTACCAGGGCGGAGATGTTAACAAGGACAGCAATCCGAACACAAGCACCGGCTTGACGGCACCCGTCACGCTGGTATCCGGTGAGAACGATCCGACCATTGATGCCGGCATGTATATACCCAGACCAGTGCTGGCTTTAACAAAGACGGATAATCTGAACCCACAAAAGTTTGACCATATCGGCCAGCTTGTCACCTACACCTTGACTGCCAGCAACAATGGCAACGTGACTCTCCACAAAGTGATGGAAAGTGATAATCCGGCGCTGACTGGCTACACCTGTGCGGTGGGCGGCAGTGCAGTAATACTCCCACTGAGCTCGCTGGCTCCAGGCGCATCGATCGTGTGTACTGGAACGCATTCCATCACCCAGGACGATCTGGACACTGGCTCTTTCGTGGATACAGCAAGTGCGACGAGCAATGAAGTGACCGCCCTGGATGTTGAAGATACCATCACTCCCAATACTGCGGATCTTTCGATCACGAAGACCGATAATTCGGCCACTTACACTCCGGGCAGTTCGATCAGCTACAAGATCGTGGTCAGCAACCTGGGCCCGGCCGCCGTGACCGGCGCGAATGTTACGGATATGCTTCCGGCTTCGATAACTGGCGGAAGCTGGAAATGCAGTGCCAATGCTGGCGCATCCTGTACTGCCTCCGGCTCAGGAAATATCAATGACACGAATGTCAACATCCCTTCCGGCAAGAAGGTGACCTACACCATTACCGGGACGGTTCTTTCCTCGGCGAGCGGCGCATTGTCAAACACGGCTTCCATCGCTGCACCGTCCAGCATTTACGACCCGGTGCCATCCAATAATTCTGCGACGGATACGGATACATCCACATCGAAACCGAAACTGGTGTTAACCAAGACTGCCACGCTGGACAAGACAGTCGTGCCACCGGATGGGCGCACCGATCCCGGTGACACGATCACCTATGGCTTCTCAGTCAAGAACACCGGCAATGTGACCCTGACGAACATTGTTGTAACCGATCCGCTGCTGCCGAGCTTGAGCTGCACCCTGGCCAGCCTGGCACCCGGAGTGACCGATAGCTGCACACCGACAGGCAATGTATACTACCTGAAGCAGAGCGACATCAACTCTGGTTCCGTGGTCAACACGGCCACGGCGACGGGCAAGGATCCGAGCAATGCAGCTGTTACTGATACGGACAGCGCGACCGTGAAATTCCCGGGTGTGCCCAGCCTGGCACTGACCAAGACCGCCACGCTGGACAAGACGGTCGTGCCACCGGATGGACGCTCCGATCCGGGCGATACGATCACCTATGGCTTCTCAGTCAAGAACACCGGCAATGTGACCCTGACGAACATTGTTGTAACTGATCCATTGTTGCCGAGCTTGAGCTGCACACTGGCCAGCCTGGCTCCCGGTGCGGCCGGTAGCTGTACACCGACAGGCAATGTATATTATCTGAAGCAGAGCGATATCAACTCTGGGTCGGTGGTCAACACGGCCACGGCGACGGGCAAGGATCCGACTAAAGCAGATGTTACTGATACGGATAGCGCGACCGTGAAATTCCCGGGCGTGCCCAGCCTGGAGTTAACCAAGACCGCCACGCTGGACAAGACAGTCGTGCCACCGGACGGACGCTCCGATCCGGGTGACACGATCACCTATGGCTTCTCAGTCAAGAACACCGGCAATGTGACCCTGACGAATATTGTTGTAACCGACCCGCTGCTGCCGACCTTGAGCTGCACACTGGCCAGCCTGGCACCCGGAGCGGCCGATAGCTGCACACCGACAGGCAATGTATATTATCTGAAGCAGAGCGACATCGACTCTGGGTCGGTGGTCAACACGGCTACGGCGACGGGCAAGGATCCGACTAATGAAGATGTTACCGATACGGACAGCGCGACCGTGAAATTCCCGGGTGTGCCCAACCTGGTATTAACCAAGACCGCCACGCTGGACAAGACAGTCGTGCCACCGGATGGACGCTCCGATCCGGGCGACACGATCACCTATGGCTTCTCAGTCAAGAATACCGGCAATGTGACCCTGACAAATATTGTTGTAACCGACCCGTTGCTGCCAAGCTTGAGCTGCACACTGGCCAGCCTGGCTCCCGGTGCGACCGGTAGCTGCACACCGACAGGCAATGTATATTATCTGAAGCAGAGCGACATCGACTCTGGGTCGGTGGTCAACACGGCCACGGCGACGGGCAAGGATCCGACTAATGAAGATGTTACCGATACAGACAGTGCGACCGTGAAATTCCCGGGCGTGCCCAGTCTGGCACTGACCAAGACCGATGACCTTAACCCGGCCAAGTTTGACCATGTCGGCCAGCTGGTCACCTACACCCTGACCGCCAGCAACAACGGCAATGTGACCTTGCACAATGTGACGGTCAGTGATGATCCCGCCCTGGATGGCTTCAATTGTACGCCGAGCAGCCCGGCCGGTAGTCTGGCGCCGGGTGCATCGATCGTCTGCACCGGCACGCACTCCATTACCCAGCCTGACCTGGATGCTGGCAAGTTCGATGATACTGCCAGCGCCAGCAGCACCGAGATCCCGGCGACGGATGCCAAGGATGAGATCCTGTCTGCCCAGAATGCGGTACTTGGTCTGACGAAGACCGATGACCTTAACCCGGCCAAGTTTGACCATGTCGGTCAGCTGGTCACCTACACCCTGACCGCCAGCAACAACGGCAATGTGACCTTGCACAATGTGACGGTGAGTGATGATCCAGCCCTGGATGGCTTCAATTGTATACCGACCAGCCCGGCCGACAGCCTGGCGCCCGGAGCATCGATCGTCTGCACCGGCACGCACTCCATTACCCAGCCTGACCTGGATGCTGGCAAGTTCGATGATACTGCCAGTGCCGGCAGCACCGAGATCTCGGCGACGGATGCCAAGGATGAGATCCTGTCTGCCCAGCATGCGGTGCTGAGTCTGACCAAGATCGATGACCTGAATCCGAAAAAGTTTGACCATGTCGGCCAGCTGGTCACCTACACCTTGACCGCCAGCAACAACGGCAATGTGACTTTGCATGACGTTACGGTGAACGATGATCCAGCCCTGGATGGCTTCAATTGTATACCGACCAGTCCGGCTGACAGCCTGGCGCCCGGAGCATCGATCGTCTGCACCGGCACGCACTCCATTACCCAGCCTGACCTGGATGCTGGCAAGTTCGACGATACTGCCAGTGCCGGCAGCACCGAGATCCCGGCGACGGATGCCAAGGATGAGATCCTGTCTGCCCAGCATGCGGTACTTGGTCTGACGAAGACCGATGACCTTAACCCGGCCAAGTTTGACCATGTCGGTCAGCTGGTCACCTACACCCTGACCGCCAGCAACAACGGCAATGTGACTTTGCATGACGTTACGGTGAGCGATGATCCAGCCCTGGATGGCTTCAATTGTATACCGAGCAGCCCAGCCGACAGTCTGGCGCCCGGAGCATCGATCGTCTGCACCGGTACGCACTCCATTACCCAGCCTGACCTGGATACTGGCAAATTTGATGATACTGCCAGTGCCGGCAGCACCGAGGTCTCGGCGACGAATGCCAAGGACGAGATCCTGTCTGCCCAGAATGCGGTGCTGAGCCTGACGAAGACGGATAGCCTTAACCCGGCCAAGTTTGACCATGTTGGCCAACTTATCACTTTTACGCTCACAGCCACTAACAAGGGCAACCTGACCTTGCATAACGTGACGGTGAGCGATGATCCAGCCCTGGATGGCTTCAATTGTATACCGACCAGCCCGGCCGGCAGTCTGGCGCCGGGTTCATCGATCGTCTGTACCGGCACACACTCCATTACCCAGGCTGACATAAATACTGGCAAGTTCGATGATACTGCCAGCGCCAGCAGCACCGAGGTGGATACCAAGGATGCCAGCGACACGGTCAATGCCAGCCAGACGCCCGATTTAAGCATTATTAAGACCGATGGCGTAACGAGCTATTCTGCGGGAGGAACCAACACCTACACGGTAACGGTTACTAACGTGGGGAACCTGGATGTAAGTGGTGCAATGGTGGCCGACGCTAAACCTGCCAATATCCTGAACTGGGCCTGGGCTTGCACCAGCCTGACTGGCGGGGCAGCCGGTTGTACCCCGGCGGCAAGCGGGACCTCAGACTTCAGCAACACGGTGGATCTGCCGGTAGGTGCAAGGATTATCTACACAGTGACAGCCAACATCGTAGCGAGTCCGACCGGAGCCCTCGTCAATACGGCCACGGTCACGCTGCCGGATGGCTTGACCGATCCGACACCCGAAAACAATAGCTCGACCGATACGGATATGTTGATCGCGGATCTGAGCATCACAAAAACAGATGGCGTGACGACCTATATTGCCGGGGGCACTACCACATACACCGTAACTGTTGTAAACGGGGGAATTGTGGATGTACCCGGAGCAACGGTGACCGACGCTAAACCTGCCAATATCCTGAACTGGGCCTGGGCATGCACCAGCCTGACCGGCGGGGTATCCGGTTGTACCCCGGCTGGTAGCGGCACATCCGACTTCAGCAACACGGTGGATCTGCCGGTGGGCGGAAAAATAGTCTACACCGTGACGGCGAACATTGTGGCGAGTCCAACCGGCGCCCTGGTGAACACCGCCTCGGTAACACTGCCGGCGGGCATGACCGATCAGACACCCGAAAACAATAGCTCGACCGATACGGATACCATAGGTGCGGATCTGAGCATCACGAAAACGGATGGCGTTACGACCTACTCTGCGGACGGAACTAATATTTACACGATAACGGTTACGAACGTGGGTAACGTGGATATCAGCGGAGCAACGGTGGCGGATTTAAAACCTGCCAATATCCTGAACTGGGCCTGGACATGCACCAGCCAGAGCGGCGGGGCAACCGGTTGTTTACCGGCGGCAAGCGGGACTTCTGACTTTAATGAAACGGTGACGCTGCCAGTTGGTGGAAGCATCGTCTATAGCGTCACGGCGCACATAGTGAAAAAGCCAACCGGCGACCTGGTCAATACCGCTACGATAACATTACCTGCGGGTTACTCTGACCCGACACCCGGGAACAATTCCTCTACCGATACGGATACCCTTTATGTTAAACCGGCCAGCCTTCCCAATACCGGGTTCGCGCCAAATCGGGTGACAAAATTACCCCAACAGGCAATTAGCTATGCTGACCTGGGTGATCTCTGGCTGGAGATTCCGAGTCTGGGTGTGCGGATACCGATCGTAGGTGTCCCGCAGGTGAATGGAACCTGGGATATCTCCTGGCTGGGCAGCCAGGCAGGCTGGTTGAACGGGACCGCCTATCCCACCTCGGCCGGAGACTCGGTCCTGACCGGGCATGTATATGACGCTTTTGGGCAGCCGGGACCGTTCGTCCACCTTAATGGATTATGGTATGGTGACCAAATCATTGTCCATGCCGGAGCCATACAGTATGTGTATGAGGTCCGGGAAGTGCTGCAGGTAGCCCCGGATGCAATCTCGTCGGTCTTTAAGCACGAGGACTTGCCATGGGTGACATTGATCACCTGCCGCGGTTATGATGAGGCCAGTAATTCGTATAAGTACCGCGTGGCGGTAAGGGCAGTGCTGGTGCAAGTAAAATAAGGTGAGATTGAATGAGGTGGCTGTCTGGAAAGAAACTTAGGGCAACCCGGAAAATGTACCGGAAGGCGAAACCAGGGTATAAAGAAATTGGCGGCCAACAGGCCGCCAATTTCTTTATAATTGCAATATCAATCAACTGCTTCCTTTCCAGTTTGTAAACACTTTTGCGCACTGGAGGGGACTTTGCTAACGTGTATTGGGGATGGTTGGATTTTAAACACGCTCTCTCTTAATGAGAGCTTGAGAACCGGGTTCTTTGCATCAGCAAGAACTCTGCTTGTTTAACTTGTGCTTGAGTAATTAAAACAAATGCAGCCAGTTTGTCCTTGTGATCACTGAACATGCCAGCAGGATCGCAACGATCAGGATGATGAAGCCACAGCCAACGCCCGAGCATGAGCAGCCGCGGCCAATGCCGAACCTTCGTTCGAGCCAGATGAATAGTTTATCCAGCAGGAATAACTCCAGCAAACTAGCCAGGCAACCTTGTCAATTCTTCATTGATCTTCCTCGAATGATGGCGTTTACTAATAATTCAGTTTATCATGAAGGATTTCAATGGTCAACCAGTCCATAATTCAGTGTTCGCTGTTCAATTTGTCCGGTGATCCGTTCAATCGTTTTGCCAGCCTGGCGCACCCGGGCCTGCACCAGCAGTTTGCGATGATTACTTTCCGTCAGAATGTGCGCCAGCCAGATGGCAGTAATCCAGTCCCAACTCAAGCCCTGCTGCAACCCATGTCGATTCAGGGGGTGATCGACCAGTCCCGGAAAGCCCAGCTGTATCATGCCTTCGAGCAAAAGCGGAAAGTCGTCAATCCGTCCTGTGGTTATGTCAATTTCAGGGCTCATCCCCTGAGGTTATCAGGTAATTCGCGATTTCGCCAGAAATTTCAGCGAAAGGTCAGTAACAGCTGGTCTAAATTCTTGCGATTAAATAAAGCGCTTTCCTGTTGGGAGAGCAGGAATGGCTCCACATCCGCCTGGGCCTGCTGCCATGGAATATCTTTCAGGCGGATACGCAGGGTTTCGCGCCAGGTCTCCATGGTCAGGCGCGGCTCACTCCAGCCAGTCTGCACCAGAGCATTGTTGAGCAGGATCAGATTGGGGGCCGGCCAGTCCGGGTCGCTCAGATACCAGATCAGATCATACAAGTCACGGCCTTTCAGATATGGCCGTTGCAGGATGGCGCGAAGTTTCCCCGCCAGCAAGGAAGCCCTGTCGTAATGCTGGAGGTTGAGCAACACGTGGCGGCGCACCAGCGTTGTTTCCAGGCCGGCCCCCTGGGGCGGGCGGGTATCCACTTCGATTTTTACGGCCAGGACTTCATTCTTACGGGGAGACAATCCCAAGTCGAAGAGCAATCCGGGGAAAAGGATGAAAGCATTCTGGGCTGTTTTCTGATCGCTAATTTTTAGCGACAGCGCATAGCCTTGGGCTTCCAGATCGCGCCGGATATTCTGAATATATGAGCGGAAATCATAGTTCTTGGCTTTCCCCTCCAGGGCAAAATCCAGATCTTCAGAATAGCGTTGGCTGTTATATAGGAAACGCAAAGCCGTCCCACCATGGAAGGCCAAGGGGACCATCGCTCCGGCGCGTTGCAAGCTTTGCAGGATCAACGCTTGCAGGTACTCACGTGCCTGGTTGCGGGCTTGCAATGGATTGGGGTTGGTAGCTAACAAAGAGCGTAAGTGTTCTTTCATGGCAAGTTTCCCGAGGTTGAGTAATTCGAGATTCAACCGCTAGCGTAAGTTGACGCTTCATTTTCGATGAGCGCCAAGATATGGGCTGCGGCGCGCAGTCCTTTGGGTTTCGCGGCGCGAGTGACCAGTATTCGCAGGCGCTGTGGGTCGAGCCGTTCCAGGTTTTGCAGGCGCAGTTCGGCCAGGTAGGCCGGATCATCTCCGTTCGGGGTCAGATGGATCAGGTCCAGGAGCGCCTTTTCTGGAAAGGCAATGAACGCATCCTGCCCGGGGCCGAAGTTTAGCTGTTGGTAGCCAAAACACAGATGAGGGGTGAGATGGTGAAAGCGGAAATCACCCAGTGCGTTACGCCATTCTGCCGGACGTTGGGAGGTTACACTGAGCGTCTTTGCAACATACTCCGGGATCAATCCATAATAGGCCAGTGCAGATTGCAAGCTGACATAGGAACCTGGCACCAAGGCATTGGCGACCAGGAAGGGATGGGGAGGAGTCAGTTGGTAGGGTGCTGCCAGGGTATACAATCCACGCCGCAACTGGATCACCCGCCCCGCCTGCACCCAGCGTGAAAGTTGGCGGCGTACATCGGTAGGATCAACGGAGCCGGCCAGGAGCAGGCCGGTCTCGAAGAAAGGCTGTTTTGCGACCGATATCAGTAATTCATCAAATTTCATGCGGATATTATGCCATAAATGGCAAATTATTGCAATAATATTTCATCGAGGTGGGAATTGATTCACAATCCTAGGGTTCAGATCTGCTGACAAATAACTCGGGCGCCTAACTTTTATTTCTGGCGGACATTTGGTGGCCGGGGAAATTGACGGTCTCAAGAAAGATAATTGCAAATTTTAAATGCAAATGGGGGCGCAAAAAATAGCGAAATCCTGAATTGTTCCAGCAGGCTTTCCTGGTAGGTCAAGATCACCAATAATAATTATCACTATCTGCCATGTCCCAACCCAGAGCAGCATAGCAAGAGATTGCTTGGGTTTTATTATGCAGTATAATTAATCATTCTAGTCAGACTAGTCAGTTATAGAGGCAATTTATGAAAAATATCTGGCAACTTCAGGACGCGAAGAGCAAGTTTAGCGAACTGGTTGATCGCGCCCTCGCTCAAGGCGTGCAAATCGTCACTCGCCGTGGAAAGAGGACGGTAGTAGTAATGCCCTTTGAAGAATACGAACGCCTGACTCACCAAAGTGGCAGTCTCGCACAATTCCTGTTGGCTTCCCCCCTGTCCGGTTCGGAATTAGTGATCGAACGCGATAAGAGTCTGCCTCGTACAATTAAGTTTGAGCCATGAACTATCTTCTCGATACCTGTGTTCTCTCCGCATTCACCCGCCGCCAAAGGGAGGAGAAGGTCATTCACTGGATGGAAAGCGTCGATGAAGAAAAGCTCTTCATCAGTGTTATTACAATTGGCGAAATCCAGCATGGGATTGAACGCCTGCCAGAATCTCACCGCAAGACCGAACTATTGGTCTGGATGAACAATAGTCTGGTCAAGCGCTTTGAGCAACGTATTATTCCTTTAGATATGCAGGCAATGTTTCTGTGGGGTTCCCTGACCGCACGTATGGAGAGTACGGGGAAGCCGATAGCGTTGATGGATTCGTTTATTGTTGCAACCGCGCTTCAAAACAACCTCATTATCGCCACTCGAAATGTAACGGACTTTCTGCCATGTGGAGTGCAGGTGATTAATCCGTGGGAGTGAAAATAAAACGTAGATAAGGAGGGGGGCGATATAGTCAGGCAAAAAATTTAAATCTTTGCCGTTATCGATCCTTCACCGAAAGGTTAAAACCTGGAATTTTAGATAATTTTGGATTTGCAAAAAGCCTACGTAAAATTCTGTCAAACACCAACGCCAGTTGACCCTGCAAATGGCAATTCACAGTTTATAATATGGCACCATTATGAAAATCACCTTCCTCGGCGGCGCGGACGAAGTCGGCGCCAGCTGCACCCTGATCGAAATCGGCGGAAAACGCATCCTGGTGGATGCCGGGATTCGCCCATCGCCCAAGGCCCGTTGGGGCCTGGCCGGTGATCAGCTCCCCAACTTAAGTCAAATTGATTCCCTCGGGAGTTTGGATGCCATCCTGATCACCCACGCCCACACCGACCATACCGGAGCCCTGGAACTGGTCACCGGGCGATTCCCTGACACGCCGGTCTACGCCACTCCCCCCACCATCGCTCTCACGCGTGTTCTGCATCAGGATTCACGGCGCATCATGCAAACCCGCCTGGACGAAGAAGGCGAACTGCCACTCTTCGACGATGTGGCTGTTCAGCACCTGATGTCAGCCTTTGTACCAGTGCCATTCAATGACCGCCTATCCCTCGGCGAAGGGTTGATCGTCACTTTCTTTCCCGCCGGCCACATCGCCGGGGCTGCTATGCTTGGGCTGGAAAGCAGCGAAGGCCGCCTGCTTGTCACCGGCGACCTGTCCGTCTCCCCTCAGCGCACCGTGGAGGGAGTCAGGCCGCCAGCCTTCCACCCCGACGTGCTGATCATCGAAAGCACCTACGGCGGCCGCCTGCATGCCAACCGGGCGGTACAGGAACGCAAGTTGGTGGAAACTGTCGCCCGGGTGACCGCGGAGGGTGGCAAAGTGCTCATCCCGGCTTTCGCTCTCGGCCGCGCACAGGAAATATTACTGATCCTGGGTGAGTCCCAGCGCCGTGGCATCCTGCCGGTTGTGCCAGTCTGGGCGGATGGAATGGTGCGGGCCATCTGCCAGGTTTACAGCGCCTTCGCGGATATTCTCCCACTCTCCCTGCAAGAACGCGGGGCGAAATTCTTCGAGGGTGCCATCCAGCCTGTGCAGAATAATGAGCAGCGCAATGCCCTGATCTGGCAGCCCGACCCTCTCGTTATCGTTGCCAGTTCGGGCATGTTGGCGGGTGGCCCATCTGCTTCCTATGCGCGTGCCCTGGCCGGCAAACCAAAAAATGCAATTCTGCTTACCGGATACCAGGATGAAGAATCCCCCGGTCGGCGTTTGCAGGAACTGGCAGAGCGCGGTTCTGGTTCCATTCAGATAGGTAAGGATAAGGTGGATGTGCAGTGCCACCTGGAGACGTATTCGCTCTCCGCACACGCTGACGAAGGCCAGCTGATCAGCCTGATCGAAACAATTGCCCCGGAACACGTGGTGCTTGTCCACGGAGACGAGATGGCGCGCGCCAGCCTGGAAAAGGCGCTCGGAGAGCGTAGCAGAGTTGTTCACCTGCCGCAGGCCGGGCAAAGCCTCGAATTGAAATTCGAAACACGCCTGCCAATGAACTCAAGTGGAAAAAACTCCGCCAGCGCAGGGCTGCGTACCCGGTGGGCAGAGCTGGAAAGACAGCGAGTGGCCGGTATGGCGGCCTTTACCAATTCGGTCGGGAAGTGGCTGCTGCTTAAGGGCGAGACGCCCATCCCGGTGCGCTGCCTGGCGCTCGAAAGCGACCACCTGTGGGTGGAGATCGCTCCGGGCCTCGAACAGAGCATTTTTCCAGAAGATGTACTCACTATCCTGAGTGAGACGCCGCCCTCCGAAGCCGACCTGGAGCCATTCCAGCCGCACCGACCTGCCCCGGCAAAGATGGAGCCGAACCAGGCCCTGGCGATTGCCAACAACCATTTCCCGCCAGAGGCGCAATTGCGTAAAAGCGGTTACCGTCTCGACCAGCATGTACTCACCCTCACTTTTGATTTCCCGGATACAGCTCAGACGCGCTTCGCTGATCAAATTGCCAGCCTGCAAACTCTCACCGGTTGGAGCGTGGAACTGACTGCCGAGGTCAATCAGTCTGCCTTGAATGCCTTGATCCGCCAGGTTCTGCCTGAGAGCTGGAGGATCGTTAAAGGTCCGGCAATTTACCGCCAGGAAAAGCGGATAGAAGTCAGCATTGCCCGGCCTTTGGAAGAAGCTGACACTCGCGACATCTGTGATCGTTTTCTTGAGACCAGCGGTTATAAACTGGAGCTTATTTTCGCAGCGCAGCCTGCCAGGCCTGCCGCCGTCTCTGCCCCGAGTGGGGCGCGCCTGGAGATCAATGCGGCCTATGCTGCGCTTAAAGCCGCCCTGGAAGGCAGCACGCTGTATCGCACCAGCTTGAAGGGTGATGAGATCGTTCTGTCTTTCATCTCCCCACAGGTAGCCGACCGTTACCGGGCGCAGATCGAAGCCCTCAGCCAACAGGTTGGCTGGCCCCTGAGCATCTCCCCGCAAGCCAACCAGGGAGCCATTTTGGAGGCCGCTCGTATGCTGCTCCAGAAAACGGGCTGGAAAGTGGTCAAAGGACCAGGCATCTATCCCGAAAAAGCCGAAGTCGTTGCAACGCTTGCCGAACTACCGGAGGCGGATGCCCTTTCCCAGATAACAGATACTTTCGCAGAAAGAACTGGATTCCGGTTGGTCATCACCGGTGCTGCCGCCGCGCCAAAACCTCCAGCAGGCCTCCCGAACCAGCCGGTGGTCGAAATTCCCATTCAACTCATTAAATTAAACCGTTCTCAACAAACCCTCAGTCTCGATCCACTCAAATTAGAGAAGGCCACCGAGCGCGCCCGGCGCCAGGGCATTACGCCGCCTATTCAGGTCCGGCGGGTCAAGGATGGTTACATTCTGCTGGACGGCCTGTACCGCCTGCGGGCTGCCGAGGCTTTGGGGCTGACGCGACTCCCAGCAGTGGTGGAATAGACCGGCTTCACGGTACAATAATCGCGCTTTATTTCAGGTCGCTGCCATGCCTTCTCTGCCCACATCCCGTTTCTCCGATCTCGAAGTTCGCCTGCTTTCACCGGACAACCCCCTGTTCCATCCAAATTCTCTGGCTGCGTTCGCCTCGCCTGAGCTATATCGCCTGCGCTTGCAAGCCGAACATGCTTTATTGATCGCGGGGTTCGACGAATTAATCTGCCTGGATACACTCGCTTTCACGCCTTTCGATTATCAAGTGCGCGCTGCCCAAATTATGTTGCGCCGTTTTCGTGGGCGCGGCATGTTATGCGACGAGGTCGGCCTGGGCAAAACCATTGAGGCCGGGTTGGTTCTTAAAGAATATCGTCTGCGCAACGTGGCGCAGCGTGTGCTGATCCTCACGCCAGCGGCGCTCGTCGAACAGTGGCGTGAAGAACTGGCAGTGAAGTTTGGCCTGGAGGATTTCATCTCCAATGCCGACCCTGCATTTCGCGCCCTCGGTGCGGCTGCCTGGGAACGCTTCCCGCGCGTAGTCGCCTCGCTTGCCACTGCCCGCCGGGCTGAACACCGCACCCAGATCAACCAGATCCCATACGATTTGATCATTGTGGATGAAGCCCATCACCTCAAGAATCGTGCCAGCGTTACCTGGAAGTTCGTCAATGAATTGCAGCGAAAATACATTTTGTTACTCACCGCCACCCCGGTCGAAAACAACCTGGATGAGTTGTACAACCTGATCACCCTGCTCAAACCGGGTCAACTCAAAACGCCAAGAGAGTTTCGCAAACTGTTTGTAGAGCATGGTGACCCGCGCCTTCCGAAGAACCGTGGCCAACTGCGTGAACTGCTTGGAGATGTAATGGTACGGCACACGCGTGCCCAGGTGAACCTCAGGCTGCCGCCGCGCCAGGCCCACACGATCCGCCTGACCCTCTCGCCTGACGAAACTGCATTTTACGAAGCAGTGAGTGCAGTTGTGCGTGAGGCCTTTGTCTCTGCTCCAAATGCCTCTCCCACAGAGGAAGTGGACTCTTCTTCCGTCATCGAAAACGGGGCAGCGGGAAAAGTCAAACAGACCGACCGCTTTGCCCTGCTCACCTTGCAGCGTGAGATCGGCAGCAGCCCGGCCGCAGCCATCTCCACATTGCAATCTATCGCCAGCCGGCAGGAGAATCCCGACCGACGCACCCATTTGCTGTCTCTGGCGGAACAGGCAGCCCGGATTTCCACCTGGACCAAGGCAGATGCCCTTGAAAAACTACTCACCACGCTCTTCAAGGCTGATCCTGGCGAAAAAGTGCTGCTCTTTACCCACTTCCGCCGCACGCTTGACCTGCTGGCCGAACGTCTGCGCAGCCTGGATATCTCCTTCGTGGTCTATCATGGCGGGATGGACAGCGCGGCCAAGAACCAGGCCATCGTCGATTTCCAATCCGGAGCGCAGGTGCTGCTCTCCACCGAGGCCGCTGGCGAAGGCCGCAATCTGCAGTTCTGCCATATCATGGTCAACTTCGATGTTCCCTGGAATCCCATGCGCATCGAGCAGCGCGTCGGGCGTATCCACCGCGTGGGACAGGAGCGCGAAGTGCGCATTTACAATCTCTCGGCGCGCGGCACCATTGAGGATTACCTGCTCGAAATCCTCGATCAAAAACTCAATATGTTTGAACTGGTGATCGGCGAGATGGATATGATCCTCGGCAATCTATCGGACGAGCGCGACTTCGAGGAGTTATTGCTCGAGGTATGGGTCGACGCCCAGAACCAGGCCGGCCTGCGGGCTGGTTTCGATCGCCTGGGTGAAACACTACTCCAGGCCCGCCAATCTTATCGGAAAGTTAAAGAGTATGACGATGCACTCTTCGGGCAGGACTTCTCGGCAGAGTAGATTATGACTGAAGATATTTCCCTGCGTGATTTCATCCTCGGCTATTGCCAACAAATGGGCGGATTGGTTGAGCCGCCTGCCTATGGGATGTTCGACGTGCTGCTTCCAGAGGATGTAGCCGTTCGCTGGGGAATCGACTCCTTCCAAACATTCAACTTCGATCCGACATTGATCTCCCCCCTTCCTCCCGATGGCAGCGGGGCGTCAATCGCCTCTCCCGTCGCACGGGAGCAAGGGCAGGCGAGGTCCATGACCACCCTGTACTACGGTCATCCGCTGGTGGAAATGATTGTCTCCGAGCTGCGCCAGCATCCGGCAGACACCCGTCTCTTCGTAAATCCCCGCCGGCTTGAAAAGCCCGGTTTACGCGACCTGGTTGAAAAAACGTTCACCTTTTCCAATGCCCGCCCTGTCGCCGGAAATACCCAGCGCAACCGGCTTTATCACTATGTATGCTTCAACTTCAAAGCCAGCCTGGTAAGCGACGAAAAACGGGAGATGGTCGTTCCCCTTTGGATGCACCTGCAGGGGGGGTATCGCATGCCATCCAGTGAGATTCAATCCAAAATATCGCTTGAGCCTGAAAATGCCTACCCTCAACTCACGGCCTCCTCGGCAGTGTGGTATCCTGGCGTTAAATCGGGAGGGGATCCGTTTACCCCGGAAATCCTGACCGCGCTGCTCGAGCGCGCTCGCCTGGCAGTCCTGGATGAAATTGCCCCCAGCGTGGAATCGGCCAGGAAACGCTCGCAGCACTTTCTTGAACTCGATCGCGCCCGCTTGGGGAATTACTACGCCGACCTGCAGCGTGACCTTGAAAAGCGCCTGTCCAAGGCCGAAGACGAACGTCAACCAGCCTTACAATCCAAGTTAGCCGCTTTGCAAGATGAGCGGCTGTCTAAATTAGCCGACGCCGAGCAAAAATATCACCTGCGTCTGGATCTGGAATTGATCAACCTGGCCATCATCGCCGTGCCTAAGATCGAGATTGATGTAGAAATCCACAAACGCGGACTCAGCATCGTTCGGCCCGCTGCCTGGGATCCAGAGCGCCATCTTTTGGAGCCATTGGTGTGTGATGTGTGCGGACAGCCGGGCGAGGGACTGACCTTGTGCGAAAGCGGTCACCTGGCACATGCCGCATGCCTGGCTCCGCAATGCACTGACTGCAAGCGCGCTTTTTGCAAACTATGCTCCGAAAAAGTGCATACCTGCGTCGTTTGCGATGCCCCGGTATGCATCCATAGCCTGATACATTGCAAAACCTGCGGGCGCGAAACATGCCAGAAGCATCTTGATTTGTGCCATGCCGCCGACGGTCAACCGCAACGAATCATGCTGCCGCTTCCCATATCCGTGGAGCAAGCGGCACCGGCTCTGGTCAAGACCAATATTCCCAAACCTGAAGAACCCCGATCTTCCAAATCCGCTGGCAAAGCCAGTACTCCGCCAGTCAAGAAACCTGCCAGGCCATATAGTGTCAGCCATCCAAAAGCCGCCACTGCTCAACGCATCCAGGTTGAAACCGATGGAAGAAGGGCCGAAGTGCGTGCCTTTGCCATCTACAAAGAACGGGAAATCGCCGTTCGCATTTGGGAACTGGCCGAGGATGGCATTAACAGTACTTGCCATTGTGAGAAAGGCTGGAAATGCAGCGCCAATGAAAAGATCGACCGCCCGGCAGATGCTGAGCACATTGAAGCACAACTAATGAAATTTATCCGGGCACTGGCAGATGAATACAGCGTGCCTGAAAAGAAAATCAGTTTTCTGCGCATGGTTTCCGGTCGAACCATTGAGAACCGCAGTTTGATCCTGGGGCCAACCTGGAAGAATCCGGCAACATTGGCTGCCGCCCAGTCTTCATTCGACAAGCGATTCTCCGCCGCAGCAGAAAAGGATCAGGAATGAATTTTATGCCACTCTTCCATCTGGCGGAGAACTGAAAAAGAATAATATCAGTTAAGCAAAGAGCCTGTCCGAAAATTAAAATAAGAAGGCCACGGTTCACGAGGCAGGTGAAAACCTGCCTCGTGAACCGTGGGAACACATTGAGAGAATATTTAGGAAGTTGGAGAACAATAGTGCACCGAAACGCGTTTCGGCGCACCGGAAGGTAAAAGACTTTTGCCAATTATGATCAGGAAAATTCGAACACTAGCGTTTCAATGGTGCGGATAGGTCTTTTATGCTCCAAGATGATTTTTTTGCAGATGTTCGACAGTCTGTGGTGAGAAAAACTGCTCTCCTGTCTGTGTATTGACACGCGCAGGCACATTTTCCACAATAAAGAATTGACCGTCTTTGAGCAATATGTAAGGCCCGTGATTCTCTACCAGATTCTCTTTTGCGATTTTTGTAGACATGTTTTTACCTCCGTTCTCGATAGTTGATCCTTTCAGTCGGCGCGGGTTTGTAAACTGTAACGATCTTGATCAGTGGTCGTCAAGGGTAGCTGCATTGAATATGGAGCGGTCTGCCGGTCTCGGTAAAGCCGAGAATCAAGCAGCTTGGGCCATATTTGTCATCAGGGTAATCCTCGATAATTTCACCAGTCTGGATCGCCTCTCTGATTTCACTCAAGCTTATGCCGCACAAGATGGTTTGATCGGTGGTGTGCAGCTAGAACACAAAAGCGTCATGGGCGAACTTGGCCCGAATCCTGTCGATGGCTGCAGTTATGGTGCAATTATCACGCCGGTTTCCGAACAGCAGAGCCGCTGTCCGCCGGTGTTCGCCAGCCCATTTCGCTCACCACGCTACGGTTTTCAGATTCTCGATTTCGTTGAAATGTGTCGCGTGTAGCCAGTGCCAGATCGTGTTGAAGTGCTACGGCTGCAATCCAAATGTCATTCTCTGGAATTGGATGTCCCTTAATACGAAGAGCATTCTTGACTTCGCCATAATGCCGGGCTGTTTCAGTATCACAACTTAATATGACAGTGTTGGATGCGAGTTCATCAATCCGAGCCGAATTCTTGGTTGCTCTGGCCGACTTGTGTGCGCCAAAATACAATTCCCCCAGAACCACACTGGGAACAAAAAACTCGTCAGCCTGCGCAAGTTTTTCCTGCAGCTCCTTCTCGCTTGCAAACAGGGCAATAATAATATTGGTATCC
>CAWAAC010000015.1:0-9340 GCA_963779935.1 uncultured Chloroflexia bacterium
AACTCGTACCAACCAGCCCAGCTTCCAGCCCTGCAGAGTCCCATCCATAGGTTAGGGTGGGTGCAACAGTGGGGATTGTGACGTACGATAACCGTTGCTGTTGCGTTTGGAGTGGCCTGCCTTGCTCCACAGGCTGAAAGCACAAGCATTCCCGGCAAACCCAGCCTGGTAATTTTTTTCATGGAAAATATCCTTCTTAGAGTACGATCTGAGAATTATTGAAAAAACGCATTTTGAATGCAGGCACTCAAAAAGCGACCTTCTCTTAATTTTCGGAAAGGTGTTTATTAGAATGTACGGAAATTGGATCATGGAAAGGCAATCATTCCGCCTGAATTTTATCATGCGGGTATTATCTTAATTGAAATCAGGGGATATCGTAAGGGATTTAAAATCAGGTGACTGCCACCGGGCAGCCCATTTCGAATAAATCGAACAACTCGGCAATCCTACCCGGGTGACAGCCACCAGTAAAATAAACAATGGTTAGCAGAAAACCCTTTTCTCGGCTATCCTTTCAGTTTGTGACCCGATGCAAAATGGCCATTCGAACAGCCAGGTTCATGGCTGGTTACCATTCCTGGGCCGGTACCAATCTCGCGCGTCAAGGGCAGCCCGCTGGCCCCGCTCTCGTTCGGTTTTGCCAGCAAAGTCTGGTATACGGTTAGCGATCCCCGGCCAAATCCGAATGCCGAGGCGGACATGAACAACCGCCAGGTGCGATAGGTGGCCTCATCAACATACTTCAATGCCTGTGAATGCTGTGCTTCCAGGCGCTTGACCCATTGGCGCAATGTAAGACGCGTAATGCTCGCGCAGGCTTTCCACATCGCGTACCTCGAAAAGGTTGCTGGCCGCAGCCTGAAGCGTGACATCGATCGGAACCAGTTCCCCATCCGGGAAAACGTAGGATTGGCTGAAGCTTAACTCGGACGTGCCTTTTTCCACCTTCCTCCCAACGGCGATCCCGTGATTCAGGAACACTCCTCCGCTGCGTAACAGCCGGTATGCCTGGCTGAAATACTCCGGCAACATGGCTGCACCGACATGTTCGAACATGCCCACACTAACCAGCGCATCGTAACCTCCCGGTTCGTTCAATTCCCTGTAATCACACACCCGCACCCTGACCCGGGAAGATAGATCGGCTCCGCAAATACGCTGGTTGGCCAGGTCTGCCTGCGGTTGGCTCAACGTAATCCCGGTGGCATCCACACCATAATGCTGGGCGGCATACATGATCAGCCCACCCCAGCCACAACCGATATCCAGGATGCGCTGGCCTGGCCTCAGGCGCAACTTTCGGCAGATATGTTCCAGCTTTTGTTGCTGGGCACTGTTCAGATCATCCTCAGGGGTGCGAAAATAGGCGCAGGAATAGACCATACGCTGGTCGAGCCAAAGTGCATAAAAATCATTCGACACATTGTAGTGATAGGTTACGGCTTGCTGGTCACGGGCAATGGAATGCGGTTTGCCAATCAATTTGGCCGGTCCCCGCCCGGCCGAATGGTATCCATTTTCCTTTCGTTCTGGCAGTTTTAACAGGTCGCGAGCCAGTCTTATCCGGGTGGCCAGGCTGGCAGCGTTGGTGCTCAGGGTATCGGCGAGGCTGAAAACTTGCTCGATCTGCCCCTCTATGTCAAAATCGTTATAAATGTACGCTTCCCCCAGCCCAACCTCGGTGCCCTGCAGGAACATTGCCCGCAACGCACCGGCATGCTGCAGAACCAGGGTCACCGGACGAGGCGCCTCGTCCGGCCAAATGGTTCCATCCCACAACCGCACACGGATCTTGCCCCTGATTCTTCGTCGAAAAGCTCGGACAGGATTCTTATAGTCAGCCCGGTAGCTTTTTCAGTTTTGGTAACTTCCATCACAGACATATAGGTACCTCCTTGTTATAAGAATGAAATTGGAAGATATCTTTATGGCCATTGATCTAACGATAAACCATGGATCGATGCCAATCCAATGAATTCAGGAGGTACACCTCGATCGCAGAAATATTACGATAACAATTGTCTTATTATAATTAGTTTTTCCCTTTTTCTCAATAAGGTTTCCCCCCTGTTCCTGCCTTTATTTTTCATCATACGATGAGATAAATTGCGTCAGGATCTCCACTCCTTCGAGTAATCTTGGCAGCTTTACCCGGGAAAGGTTATCACTCGGCAGATGAAGCCCACGCCCGCGCAATTTTCTATCGTAAGTACCCAGTGTGGCAAGTGGAATCCCAGCGCGAATGAACGAATAGCCATCCGAGTTGATCGGACCGGCGGGAAGGGTGGTTGTGCCGGTCACCTTTAATACAGCCTCGGAGAAGGCCTGGTTCAGTTCATCATTGGTGGGAAATAATCTTAACGACATGCCATCCTGTTCCCAGAATACATACCCGCCATCCTGAGCCATGATTTCCAAATTAAGCGCTGCAGAAGAGATTTTCCACTCCCTTCCGAGAGCGTATGCCGCGCGAACCCTGCATATTTACTTCCTCACCACCAAACAGAGCCAGCGTCAGCCGCGTGTTTTTAAGCGGAACATGCCCTTCAGCCACCTGTTGCCCCAAACCCAGCAGAATCGCGCAGGCAGCGCCATCATCAACTGCCCCCTGGCTGGGATTGCGGCGGGCGCGTCCCAGCCAAGATTCAGTCCCAGACCCCAGACCAGGAACAGAAGGGGAATGGTTAATAGAACACTCAGAAAGTAAACCGGACCAATCCAGAAGGAAGGCAGATATTTTTCCAGGGGAGAAAGGATGCCAAGGAAAATTGCCAGGCCAATACCGACAGGCAGGTTCCGGATAAAGAAATAGCGAACCTGATGATCGAAAAGCTCGGTCTTGCTATCATAATGAGCTGAAATGACCAGTTCGCGGTTGGGATGAGCAGATTCAAACTCGATCAGGATATTCTGGCCATTCGTTTTACCCGGCCAGGTGACCAGCGGGATATCGAAAGCAGTATCCACCAGCCCGCCTAAAATCCCCAGCACGGCAATCAAGCTGGAGGCCCAACCCCAACGCAACCAGATCGAAACTGCGAGGAGGGTATGCGCACAGAGCATCCACAAACCAACACAAACCAGGAAATATGGATATAAAGGGAAAGACTGCAGACGAAAAGGCACCCCATGCGCGGCGAGCCAGGCCTGCAAAGCGCGCACCACTGCCCGTTCAGCAGTAGAGCCGCTCGGGCGCGGACGCGAAAGGATTTGCATCAGTTCGGTGAAATCTACATTGCTCAAGGCTCAAGCCACCTGCCCCGGGAAAGCAAACAGGGCGGGCAATCCACCGGTGTGCAGGAAGATGACCGGATCGTTCTTACCGAAGTGATCCTTTTCCATTTCACCAAGCATCCCGGCAAAAGCCTTGGCAGTATAGACCGGGTCGAGCAGCAGGCCTTCAGTTCTGGCCAGTCGTTTCAGCGCAGATTGTCCCATTGCAGACGGTACGCCGTATTTTTCACCAACATATAGCTCTTCAATCAGCGGGACTTGGTCCGCTGTAAATGTATGCTGTTCGCCAAGGCGGGTGCATATTTCGGTAGCCAGGGCAGCAATTGAAACGGGGAAAGCTTTCCAGAGTTTGCCAACATCAATACCAAGCAATTGAATGTCAGAGCGGCAAAGCGTTAGCCCTGCCAGCAATCCTGCCAGGGTTCCACCTGAACCGGCTGCCAGTACAAGATGGGCTTTTTCCAACCCGGCGGCACGCACCTGCTGATCGATTTCCAGCGCGGCGCGAACATAGCCCAGGCAGCCCAGCCAATTATGACCACCGACCGGGATGAAATAATGTCTTCCCACCATTACCAGAGCCACTGACCGAACCAACCGGATGGTGGCTTCGATGGTCATGCCATTCCCGCTGCCAAAGGGGATGAAATGCATTTTTGCACCAAGCAATTGGTTAATGACCAGATTACCAGTAAATTCGGCTGGACGTTTCTCAAAATAAAACAGGTGGGATTGCATGCCAAGACGATTGGCAGCCGCAGCGGTGAGACGGGCATGATTGGACTGCAATCCGCCGAACGTAACCACCGTGCGCTGCCCCCTGGATTGCGCGTCCGCCAGCAGGTATTCGAGCTTGCGGGTTTTGTTTCCGCCCAGACCAGGGCCAAGCACATCATCGCGTTTGACATATACCGGACGGCCAAGTTCGGCACTCAGTGATGGGAGATGCTCGAAGGGGGTCGGATATTCGGATAATGGGATCCGGGGGATCAAATTTAACTTATCCAAGGTTGCCATAATCAAATCTGACGGTAAAACACAATCATTGCACCAGATGTTTTGACAGGCGTTTCGCCATCCCGATGATAGTCAGGACGGTGGGACGGGCAAGTGCTTCGGGGAAGGTGCTGGCGTCGCAAACATACAGCCCGGCAATCTCCGTTTGCAGGTCGGTATTGAGCAGCGACCCGATACGCACCGTTCCACTGGGATGCGTGCCGCGCAGAGGGGTCATGAACATGCTGGCGGGATCAGCGCCGGCCTCCTTGAGGATTTTACGACAGACTTCTTCTGCGCCCCGTTGCCGTTCGCGGTCATTGCCCACCATCGGCTTGCTGATCTTCCCATCCGGGAAGACACCACCTGAAATGCTGTCCTTGAGTTTGATCATAACGCCAAGTGTGTTGTTCCAGCGCGGCCAGGTGGCGGCATAGCGCACACCTTTGAGAACGTTAATGATGGGGTAGAGCAGCCACGGGTCGATCAGCGTACTGAGCATGTACCCGGCCTCGAGGTTTTCCCAGGACCAGGTCATGGGCGGCTCGTTGCCCGTACCGCGTTCTTTCACGAGGCCATAGACCATCGTGGTGATATCCATTGTCATGCCATCTCCGGCTCCTCGGATACCCGAAGCCTGCAAAATACGCGGCGTGCCTATGCCGCCTGCTGCAAGGACAACAATGGGGGCAAAAGCGCGGAAGGCACGCCGCCCGAGGGTTCCTTCCACGCCCGAAACCTGTTTACCATCTATAAGCACCTGGCTCACCTTTGCGTTGACCCGCAAATCCGCACCTTCCTTGACGGCCTGATCCACCCATTCGGCAGCGTTCCATTTTGCCCCGCAACGACAACCAAGCATGCACTTCGCGCCGCAGTCGAACTTCCTGGTACGGCCGGGCCGCATGAATTTAGCCTGAGGCTCCCAGTGGTAGCCGAGCGCCTGGGCAGCCTGGGCAATGTGCGTGGAAGCTTGCCCGCGCAAGTCTTCGGGCAGCGGAGCAATTTCCAGTTCGGCCAGTGTTTCGGTCACTTCCGCGTCGATATCCACACCATATTTGCGTTTAAGCCAGTCCGGCGGCGGGGCAGCACAGCCACAATACATACTGGTTGCGCCTCCCACCATGAGCGGGCGGACAATGTTCAGCCCTTCCACCGTGAACAACAGGCTCATCCGGTCGGCATAGATTAGCGCACCAGGATAGGTGCCATAATAAGGCTGTGAGCGATAATCACTGCCACGTTCGAGAAGGAGGACTTTTTTGCCTGCCCGGGCGAGCTGCCGGGCACAGGTCGCGCCGCCCGGCCCGGTTCCCACCACTATTACATCAGCTTGTAAGGTAAAATCATCCATGACAGCCTCCTGCAAGTCGATAAAGTGTTAACAGAAGTATACACCCGTCTTTAAGTTGGAGGACAGCATGAAACGTTCTGCTTCGGCCCGTTATCTTTTTGTACTTACAGGCTTGTTGATGGTAGTTTCCATCATTAATGTCGCCGACAAGGAACTGCTCGCCCCCGTAGCGGATGCCGTCAAAGCCCGCCTGGGCATGAACGATACCCAGCTCGGCCTGGTGCGTTCGTCGGTATTCCTGACAGCTCTGCTGGGTCAACTGCTGTGGGGTCCGCTCTCAGACCGCTGGGTTCGAAAATACGTTATCATTATTGGAACGGTTTTATGGAGCGGACTGACCTGGATGACCGCCTTCGTGGGCAGCTTCCCACAACTATTGGCGGCTCGCGCCAGCATGAGTTTTGCTGAAGGCTGTTTCAACCCATCCTCGTATGCCTTATTAACCGATACTGCACCAAAACGCAACCATGGCATGGTACTGGGCCTGATGAGTCTGACCTATCCGGTCGGCACGGCGGCGGCACTGGTGCTCGCCGGCGTCATCGGAACAGAAAACTGGCGGAAACCGTTTGTCATCTTTGGGATTATCGGGATATTCCTGGGAGCACTGGTGATCTTTATCGTCCGTGAGCCCCGGCGCGGCGCGAACGAAGAATCCGTTGAGCAAGCCCAGAAAGAATATAACGGGCATTTCTCGTATATTGAATTCCGTAAACTCTTGAAATTCCCTTCGCTTCTGCTTTCCTTTGGGTTGGATACCTGCCAGGCATCTGTGAACTGGAGCCTGGCCTTTTGGGCCCCCAGTTACCTGACACGCTACAAAATCGCTCCGAATGCCGAATCCGCCTCACTGGCATTGCTCCCTGCGATCGTTGGATTTGTCGTGGGCGCTTTGGTGGGAGGCTGGTTAAATGATCGGCTGAAAAAACGTTCGGTGAAGGCGCCAGTCTGGATCAGTTTATTCGCCATGGCGAGTGGTCTGGTGGTCGCTTTTCTTTTGTTCAACCTCTTCGTCCTTGGCACGGTCATGGCAGTTGCGTTTCTGCTTGGGCTGGTCACCTATCTGGTCCTGCCATCCGTGACCCTGATTCAGTTTACGGTTGTCCCGCCGGAAATGAAAGCCTCCACCATTTCGGCCAGCAATGTGGTACTTAACCTGGTCATCGCTGTGCTGTCGTTCTTCATCGGCTTCATCAGCGATCGGGCAGGTTTACGGTTGGCCTTCGGCGGAGCGATTCTCCTGATGTACGTGCTGGGTACCATCGTATGCCTGTTCTTGCTGCGCACTTATCCGCGTGATGTAGAACGGCGTAACGCAATGGTGGCTGATCGTGCGATTGGCAGCTAAATTTCTGTCAAAATGAATTAATCATGCGACTGAAGCTATCGTCTGATACGGGCAGATCCAAAGCGATGAGCATGTGGAAAGCAACTGCTTTAGCGAACATTAACCTAGCTTTTATCAAATAGTCACGAAGTAAACACTATTGAGTTAACAGCAAGGCTTGAATTAGCCCCATAAAGCGAACAAGCGAAGAATGAGTTAAGACATTACCGGCATTTTTACAGGAAATGCTGAAGGAGATTGCCAAAGAAGATTAATCAGCTTGTTTGAACATTTTAAATTGAATATATGAAGGCGTATACCAGTGGCGCGGGCGGGTATAATTCCGCTTATGGAGTATGCGACATGGCGATAAATGACGGCAAATGGTTAACCGTCAACGAAGCGGCAAGTCTTAGCGGATACAACCCTGAGCATGTTACAAGGCTAATCAGGGAAGGCAAAGTAAGTGCCCGCAAGTTTTCAATCGTTTGGATGGTTGACCGTAAATCGCTTTTTGCTTACATAGAAAAGGTGCAAGCGTTAGGGGACAAGCGCGGGCGGAAGTCTGAAAAGAATATGTAGCAAGTTTCCATAGGTGTTATAATTGCTTTGTCGGATATTCCGACATTTCAACCCCATAAACGGGCGCGTAGAGTGCTAGTAACACAATACACGCCCTAACCCCACGCCGGCAAAGCGGCGCAAAGGCTGAGACAATTTTATCATCGACTTTACCCTTAGCCGCTTGCATACCAGCAAGCGGTTCCCGTTTTAATAATCAGGGAGGACAAAGATTGATGACAAAGCAAGCAGCGATTTACTCCAGAGTCAGTACAGATGAGCAAGCAAAAGGTTATAGTTTGAGCACTCAAGTTGATGCCTGCCTAGAATTCGCCAAACAACACGGTTATTCGGTGGTTGAAACTTATAAGGATGATTACACGGGTGCCTCAATGGACCGACCCGAGCTAAATAAATTACGTGATCTCATATCTCGAAATTCTATTGATATTGTGATTGTCTATGATATTGACCGCTTGGCTCGAAAAAGTGCCTACCAGGTTCTAATTGAAGAGGAATTCAAGCGTTTTGGGGTTTCAATTGAATTCGTCATGGCTCATTATGATCACTCGGATGAAGGTCGATTGCAGAAACAGATCAGAGGCGTAATTGCCGAATATGAAAAAGCAAAGATTTTGGAACGCAGTAAAAGTGGCAAGCGCGGCAAGGCGAAAAGCGGTTTTGTGGTAACTGGTCCGCGTCCCCCATACGGGTACAAGGTCAAATCAGAGGCGCACAAAGCATGGCTCGAAATTGACGAAAGCGAAGCGCCTATCGTTAAATTAATCTACGATTGGTATTTGTACGGAGATGATTCAGGGACTCCATTGTCATCTAATGCAATAGCAATTCGGCTTACTAAATTAGGTATCCCCACCCGCGGAGATAAGCAAATTCATTACGCAAAAAAGTTTGGTTACGGTGTTTGGCAAAGGGCAATGATCATCCACATTTTAACCAATAAAACTTACACGGGCGTTTGGTACTTTGGAAAGACGAAAATGGTTGAAGATGGATTTCAAAGGGCACCAAAGATCAACGCGGTATGGGAAAACAAGTTCCTAGTGCACGAGAAGAATCGATTCCCGTCTCCGTACCAGTTATTATTGATTCTAAGGTTTTTGAAGAAGTTCAGAAGCGTAAAGAATATATCAAGCAGATGTTAAGCGAACGGACTGAACACGAATACCTTATGAAAGGCCGGCTCACATGTGCGAAGTGTGGCTACTCTGTGCGAGGCCATACTATTCGCCATAAACATTATTACTACTATTGCAGTGGTAAAGCAACGATAGTGAAGCTTGCGACATTCCAAACGTTCGTGGTGACTTGGTTCACGCGATTGTCTGGCAATGGGCTAAATCTATCGTTGAAAATCCCGAGAATATGCGGGTTGGTTTGGATAATGTTCAAAATGAATTTGAACAAGCTAATCAATCCTTGTATACCCAATGGAGATAATTGATGAACAAGTTCAGGAACACCAGAAACAGCTAGATCGGTTACTGGATTTGTACCTAGCCGGCAATTTTCCAAAAGATGCATTAAATGACCGTAAGTATCGCTTGGAGCAAATGCTAACCGACTTACAAAAAGAAAAGAATGAACTTTTAGGTCACATTCGCAAAGTCTCAATTACAGATGATCAATTAGCATATATTAAATCCTTTTGCGATAAAATCAGGAAAGGACTAGATCAAGCTGATTTTAAGACACGAAGGAAAATTTTGGAGCTTCTCGATATTCGTGGGAAGATTGCTGTCGAAAATGACGAAAGGGTTATCTATCTGAAATGTCTAATCGGACCGGAACAGGGATCGCATGTGCTAATATCGCGTTTATAAAATACTGGGGCAATCACGATG
>CAWAAC010000016.1:0-27825 GCA_963779935.1 uncultured Chloroflexia bacterium
TATCGCATAATTTTGCCTAACTGTAACCGTATTTGTGAGCTGCAGATTCGCTATTGCGGAATTGAATAAAACCGGGTGAGCAAAAATCCTATATTAACGCACCCGTAAAATAGATTTGTGTTATATATTGTGTATCAGCAATTATTCCATCCCAAGGAGGCCCTCTATGCTAGGCATCGAAAAAATAGACACGGAAAACAAATCGCAAGTCAAACGCTTCGTTGAATTCTATAATGATCTCTACAAGGATTGCCCGCAGTGGGTACCGCCGCTTTCCGTGGATGCCTACTTGCCGCTCAACCGCAAGAAGCACCCTTTTTTCGAGCATTCGGAGGCGGATTTCTTCCTGGCCGTTCGAGATGGCAAGGTAGTGGGTCGCATCTGCGCCGGGGAAAACAAGCTCTATAATGAGTACCACAAAACCAGGAAAGCCCAGTTCTATTTTTTCGATGCCATTGATGATCTGGATATAGCCAGGGCGCTCTTCGAGGCTGCCTTCGATTGGGCCCGGAAGCGCGGGCTGGATGTGATGGTCGGGCCGAAGGGTCTCTCCCCGTTCGACGGCTATGGCATCCTGAATGAAGGTTTTGAACAACGCCAAATGATGACCATGATGACCTACAATTATGCTTATTATCCAAAACTGGTCGAAGCGCTTGGCTTCGAGAAGGAAGTGGACTTTGTTTCATGCTACCTTCCGGCCGAAGCCTTCAAGATCCCAGAGAGGGTGGAACGCATCTCCCAGTGGGCGCTCAAACGCGGCAACCTGTGGGTAAAGGATTTCAAGACCAAAAAGGAACTGGTCGGTTGGGCGCAGCGCATCGGCCGGACCTATAACAAAGCTTTTATCAATAACTGGGAATACTATCCCTTTACCCAGGGCGATGTCGATTATGCGGTCCAAAATGTCTTCATGGTGGCAGACCAGCGCCTGATCAAGTTGATCATGCATGGAGACGATATTGTCGGCTTCCTGTTTGCCTTCCCGGATGCTTCAGCCGCCCTGCAGCGCGCCAAGGGCCATTTATTCCCCTTTGGGATCATTGATATCCTGATTGAAATGAAGCGCACCAAGACCGTCTCTGCCAACGGCATGGGGATTTTGCCCGAGTTCCAGGGTACCGGCGGTAACGCCCTGCTCTACTACGAATTGGGTAAAACCGTATTGGAAGATTTTAATTTCAAATTCGTCGAGATGACCCAAATTGCCGAGACCACCAAGCAGATGCGCGCTGACTTGAAAAATCTGAACGGGGTCGAGTACAAGAACCACCGGGTCTACAGGAAAGCCATCTAGCATTCTTCGTAAATTAAAGCAAAATTCCCGTCCAAAAAGGCGGGAATTTTGTGTTTGGTTAGGTCAGGTATTACAGAATGGTGACGTTGGTAGCCTGAGGGCCTTTATTGCCCTGCTCTACTTCGAATTCGACCTTCTGGCCTTCATCCAGGTTGCGGAAACCTTCGCTCTGGATGGCGGAGTAGTGGACAAAGACATCCGGGCCATTCTCACGAGCAATGAAGCCGTAGCCCTTGCTGCCATTGAACCACTTGACCGTGCCGACGATACGTTCAGACATATTATTTGCCTCCTTATGGCAAAAGAAAAAAAATGGTGTGTCAGAGTCGTTCCATCGGACGATCTAAATGAAATGACCCGGGTTAAGAAACCTCGGGTCATCGTTTTCTCTTTCCAACGTGAACTTACTGGCATCTTACACCCCCATGATACAGCCTAAATTCGGATACGTCAAGGTGGAATTTTCGGAATTTTTTAGACGGCAGTACTTTTGAGCCGGGGAAGGACCACAGTATGGGCAACCGCACATGCACCCAAACAGGTCCGCTTCCTCTATCACCCCTTTGCCTGACTGCCAGACGATATATTGCACTAATCGCTCATGTTTCCGTATGAGCGCTTCCAGGCATTCCGGGCAGCCTGCCTGGGCACACGCAAAACTAGCCACTCCAGGTGAGTGGCAACCGGTTAAAATTGTCACAGCGGTACCTCCTTTCAGGGTATGGAACGTCGCAATTCCTATTATCCTGCTGGAAGGTGCCGCTATTTGCTTACAATTACCGGTTAATCTTGAGTTGACTTCTTCATTTTTTTGAGTTGACTTTCCCACCCTATACTTGTTGCACTATCCCTCGAAATTCATTAGATGTAATACTTTGAGCCGGGGAAAGGCCACAGTATGGGCAATCGCACTTGCCCCCCAGTTCACCAATCGCTCACTCGAAGTGTTTCATGGTGTTTTTATGGCTATTTCCACCTTCATTCTCTAAATCCAAATGCTTCACCCGTCATTGTTTCATCGTTCCTCGTTGTTTTATCCCTTAAGCCCACACCCTTCGCTTTCATTAGGTAAAAGCTACCCTCTTTCCATGCTCAAAACACTGCATCAGGGATGTTCAAAACAGCCTTATCGAGTATGATAGGAAGTGCCAAGGATTGGCGCCAAGGCTTGGACGAAGGATTTTATGGTAATTTACCGAAGAGGTTGATATGCCCGAATTTGAATTCCATGTTTCCCGCAAGGCCCGCCAAAAATATCAATTCGACGAAACCCTGTTTGCCTTGAACGGCAAAGTCATCCTGGCAGATTTTGCGGCTGCCCGGCGTTTTGCAGAACGGATAACCCTGGTACGTGGGCAGGTTGTCCCGGCATCAGATATCAACGCCATGGGACTGATCGATGAGATCCAGCATATCCTTATCCGCCATTATGAAGAGCAAAACCCCGGTGCAATGCAACGGGCGCTGGAATATGTCCGGCAGGATGCGGATGCCACCCTGTTAAAGTTCACCGAAGAGTTCCCACCACTGGCAGTCTATCGCGGCGAAATTGAGGCGCGTCATTATCTGGATATGGAAACGGCTGGCCGATCAAACCGACAATCCACCCTGGAGGAAATGCTGTTGCTCTACCTGGCCAACGCAAACCCCGCCCTTGATCCCTACCGCGACCTGTTCGATGACACAGAACTCAAACTTCATACCAACTATCCTCAAATTATTTCCAACCTGCAAACCTATTTCGGAAAGCAGCCAGCTTTCGGATCCGGTGGGGAAACGCTCTTCGAAGCACTTCTGGCTCCGGTTCGACGCGCGCCCCATTCCCTGCAGGCCCAACTGGAATACCTGCTCGAGCGTTGGGGAGCCATCCTGGGCGAGGATTTCGTAACACGCATTCTGCGCAGTATTGATTTTGTCAAAGAAGAGGGTATTCGCCACACCGGGCCGGGTGGGTTCGGTGGTGACGCGCCGGTATTAACCTTCAATGGATACGATTACACCGAATACGAACGCTTCAGCCAGGATAAGGATTGGATGCCGCGTCTCATCCTGATCGCCAAGAATTCCTACGTCTGGCTCGATCAGTTGTCCAGGAAATACCAGCGCGCCATCACTCATCTCGACCAGATCCCGGATGAGGAACTGGAAATTCTGCGACAACGCGGCATTACCGGACTGTGGCTGATCGGCCTGTGGGAACGCAGCCTGGCTTCCCAAAGGATGAAACAAATGATGGGCAACCCGGATGCCGTCGCCTCAGCCTATTCCCTGTTGGATTATCAAATCGCCGGAGACCTGGGCGGTTGGGAAGCGCTGCAAAATTTACGCTGGCGCGCCTGGCAGCACAGCATCCGATTATCCGCCGACATGGTTCCCAACCACATGGGCATCAACTCACGCTGGGTGGTGGAGCACCCGGACTGGTTCCTTTCGCTGCCCTACTCACCTTATCCAAATTACACCTTCAATGGCGCTGATCTATCCAATGACAACCGGGTGGGGATATTCCTTGAAGACCATTACTACGATAAAACCGATGCCGCAGTGGTCTTCAAACGGCTTGACCGCTGGACCGGCAGTGCGCGCTATATCTACCACGGCAATGATGGGACATCCATGCCCTGGAACGATACGGCACAACTGGATTTTTCCAAATCAGAGGTGCGCGAGGCGGTCATCCAGACCATCCTGCACGTGGCGCGTAATTTTCCCATCATCCGTTTCGACGCGGCCATGACTCTTGCGAAAAAGCATATCCAACGCCTGTGGTTCCCCGAGCCGGGCACAGGGGGCGCCATTCCGTCCCGTTCCGAGTATGGCATGACACGCTCCCAATTCGACGCGGCCATTCCGAACGAGTTCTGGCGTGAAGTGGTGGACCGGGTCGCAGCCGAAGTACCGGATACGCTCCTGTTGGCCGAAGCCTTCTGGATGATGGAAGGATATTTTGTCCGTACCCTGGGCATGCACAGGGTCTACAACTCGGCCTTCATGCACATGTTACGGGATGAAGATAATGCCAATTACCGCCTCGTCATGAAGAATACGCTCGAATTTGACACGCAGGTACTTAAACGCTACGTTAAACTTCATGAACAACCCGGACGAAAAGACCGCCGCGGAACAATTTGGCACCCTGGATAAATATTTCGGCGTCTGCACCATGATGGTAACCCTGCCAGGCCTGCCGATGTTCGGCCATGGACAGATCGAAGGGTATCGCGAGAAATATGGTATGGAATACCGTTACGCCAAGTGGAACGAATCCATTGACGATGGCCTGGTGCGCGGCCACGAATGGCGCATTTTTCCGCTCATGCATCGCCGCTACATCTTCGCTGAAGTGGATAATTTCCTGCTCTACGACTTTTACACCCCGGAAGGAAATGTCAACGAGGATGTGTTTGCCTACTCGAACCGCACCGGCGACCCTCAAAATGCGGTGGCAAGTGAGCGCGGCCTGGTGGTGTATCATAATAAATATGCGGATACACGCGGCTGGATTAAACCTCCGCCGCTTATATGGATAAAGCCAGCGGGAATCTGATCCAAAAGACGCTCGGCGAAGGGTTGGGATTGCCCGGCACTGGTTATGCAATTTTCAAGGATTATGTCAGCGGGATGGAGTATATGCGCTCCTGCCAGGAACTGGTCGGGAAGGGCTTATTCGTTCTTCTGGGCGGATACCAGTGCCATGTCTTCCTGGATTGGCGCTTCGTGGATGGAGAACAGTGGACCAGGGTATATGAGGCTCTGAACGGCAGCGGAGTACCATCCGTGCAGGCCAGGTTTGACGAGATGTTTGTGGTGAGGGAAGAAGTAAAAAGCGAAAAGGAAGAAGTTAAAGAGAAAAAAGGTACCAGGAAAAGAGCTGCAAAAAAACCGGCTGAAAAGAGCGCCGTGAAGGAACCTGTAAAAAGGAAGAGAATAAGATCTACTGGCAAGGAAAAAACGGCTTCAAAGATCCGTGATGCATGAACTCGTAGTGAAGATAGTGCTCCTTTCTTCATTACTTATCCAGGCAAAGTGAATAAAAAACCGAAGTTTCAGGATACAACAAGCAAAAATAGCATAATAGAAGGAACCAACCGGAAACCGAAATCCAGGAATTCTCGATTTCAAAGGGCAGTGAGATGGACTGGAATTGCCTTCGGAATCTGCATTGTTGTGCTGATCCTGTTCTTTATTGGTATTCAAACCTTCCCCGCCTTCGGAGCGCAGGGAGCAGATTTTTTGCGGGGTATCATCGGGGATCAGGCGGTTGCCGGGCTGGAGATGGAATTCAATCAGGCCCAGGACAGCATCCAAAAGCTAAAATATCAATTGGGCCTGGAGACTCTGGTCGCGCCCTGGAATACACAGCCGGTCGCGCGACAAACTCTGGTTCCGACCCCACACAACCCCATAACAACCATCGTTACTCCAGAAATCCAAACTCCGTCGGTCTCTACATCAACAGCGCCCCAATCGGTTCTAAATAATTCAGTACCGACCTATCCACCTGCCCCCTCTGCATGGCCGCCTGCTGCTCTCACCGCTCTGGGTTCAACTCCCGGAGAAGGGGTCTGGTCAGCCTATATTCAGGATGTGCAGGGGAATACCGTGGCATATCGAACATTCCTGCAGCCGGATCCTACCAGGCCTTATACTCTGGTAGCGGTCGTGGCAATTGACCTGAACCGCACACGTCTGCATTTTGTGCTCGGTACCATCGAACCAGCCTCGCCCATTGCCACACCGGATGCCGCGACCCGTACCGGGGCCATCCCAGCTGCCGATCGGGTCGCCAATGTTCTGCTGGCTGCATTCAACGGCGGGTTTAAAGCGCGGCACGGCGAATTTGGCGCCATGGCCGATGGGGTTACTGCCCTACCGCCCAAGGATGGATTGGGCACGCTCGCTATTTACAACAGCGGTAGAGTCAGTCTGGGTGAATGGGGAGCGGGAATGACATTGACGCCCGATATGGCCGCTTTTCGCCAGAATGGGCCGTTGGTCATCCAGCAGGGCAAGATCAATCCCCGCATCTATGATAATTCTCCCCAGGACTGGGGTTATACGGTCAACGATGTTTCACCAACGGTACGCTCCGGGATCGGTCTGAGCAAGGATGAAAAGACATTGTACTATTTCTGCGGCCCCAGTCTTTCGATGGAGGCATCTGGCACAGGCCATGCAAGCAGCCGGTGCCTGGAATGCAATCCAGCTGGACATCAATAATTACTGGACACTTTTCGTTAAGTATCAACCATCTGGTTCAAAGCTTATCCCGGAGCCATTGCTGCCCCGATTGATGGTGTCGAACATCGAACGCTATCTCTGGAATTATTCCCGGGATTATTTCTACATTACCAGTACCGTCAAATAACTCTCCTGGCTTTCTTGCCCCAGTGCAACAGTTTTCCACAGCAGGAAAACAATCCATCCATACAACAGCCTCCCCCGGGTAAACCAGGGGAGGCTGTTTTTCTTAAAGGGCTGGATTGGCCGATTTTACAATCGCTTGGTGAAGATGACCAGATCATCACCATCAGTGTAGAAATCCTTTAATGTAGCCTCAAGCGTATACCCGGTGGCAAGATAGAAAGCACGCGTGGCCTCATATTTGGGCAAACCGGAGGTCTCCACAATCAACAATCGTCCACCCAGTTTACGGATAGCCTCTTCCGTGGCAGCCAGCAGGCCGCGCCCCACCCCGCCGCGCCGGGCATTCGGGCCTACGGCAATCCAGTACAGGTCATAGGTACGGTCCGTCAGGGCGCGCGGGCCATAACAGGTATAGCCCATGACCTGTCCGTCTTCCTTATCAACCATGAAATAGTAACCACTATTTTCCGGGCCTTCAGCCTGGCTTTCATCCCAAAGCTCGTCCACGCACTCCACTTCTTCCTGGGTGAAGACAGTGGTGGCAGCATTAACGGCATGGATCTGCAGGCCATCTTCTTTGTCTGGTGTGGTGATCATTTAATTAATCCATCCTTCTCTCTTTAGGCCATGAATAAGAACGCGTTCGACCATCTTTGGGTAGGTTAACCCGGTAACCCGCACCGAGTTCCAGAATCCAGCATCCGGGGAAAGGTCCGGCAGTTCGTTGATATCGATAACATAGGGGATGCCATTGTCAAAGCGGATATCCACCCGGCCCAGATCCCGCAAGCCGACGGCACGGAAGGAAGCTTCAGCGATTTTACTCACAGTCTGCTCTTCCTTGGGAGTCAGGGAAGCCGGGATACGGGAGGGAATGTTCTGGAAATAAGGCGACTCGGGCTTCCATTTAGATTCGTAGGTCAAAACATGCTGGAGCGGATCAGGAATGGCTGAAAAATCATCCTCAGCGATGGGTAGTATCTCCACAACTTCATTGCCCCACATGGCAACTGCCAGTTCGCGCCCGGCAATGAATTGTTCAACCATGGCGGGTTGCTGGTATTCTTCTAGGATATATTCAATTCTTCTGAATAAATCTTCCCGATTGCCAACAACAGAAGCCAGGTCGATGCCCATGCTGGCATCTTCTACGGATGGCTTAACAATAACCGGAAACTCCAGCTGAAATTCCCCTTCGGCTCGTTCAAAAACCTGGTAATGAGGGGTTGGAACCCCATAACTTTTCAGTCTTTCCTTGCAGCGCGGTTTATTCGTACAGAGCTCAACCGAATCGGCGCTTGCACCGGTATGCCTGAACCCCATCTGTTCGACCACCCGAATGACCTTTACGGCTCCCAGGTTGTTGCCATTGAAGCCATCACAGTTATTGAAGATAAAAGTATCGTTGGGAGAAAAAGAACGCAGCCTGTTTTCGAGTTCCCCGAGATTACTCCTGACCGGAATTTTGATTACCTCATAACCCAATCCCGTCAAGGCTTTAAATAAATTTTGTGTAGCGGTGATCGTGCATTGGATTGCCAGTAAATCCTGCGGATCACCTTTGGCTACCTGGCCATCTTTGTTAAAAAGGATCGCTACCCGACGCGGACTAAAACCGTTCATCGAAGCCTCAGATTAAAATAACTCCCTGATAAAGGGAGTCTCGTACGTAGCCGTTTTAAACGGGTTTGCTCTTTGAGCAACCAATAAAATTTAGAGCTTGTTTGTGCATTCATAGATAACTAATAATACACCGGTTTTAAGTCTTAAAAGATTAAATTTCTATGATAAGGGATTTACTTGCCGTGGGATGATTTTAGGAGATATAAAATCAGCCTCTTGATGGCAGTGGGTGCATATGTCATCCGCAATCTTCAATCCGAGGCGATCGCTTATATCGAGAAGAAAATTATCATGGATAGAAGTGTACCCTTAAAACAGCCCATGCCACACCAATGAGGTGATTGAAAGCATGCCACCTGAAGAAAAGCACGCCGAAAATGTACCTATTCACCCGGAACCTGCCATCACTTGAAAATAGTCATGGAAGAAATTGGACCGATAATCAAAGAACTGAATTAATCAACAAGAAGGCCGATGGAAAATTCTTCTTGGCCTTCTTGCTTTTGTAAACATCAGAATTACACCTATTATCTGAAGAAGATTTTTTATCTATTGGCTGAGATTTTCTTCAGCGTTTCCCTGTAATACAGCAAACCTTTCGGTGATATCTTCTGGCTCGCCGATCGCCTGCCCACCTAATTCCACCCAGGCATGCGCAAGCATCCCGGTTGAAGATCTATTTATTCCAATGCACAATTGTGTTGGTATTCCCCGCCTCCCCAACATCCAGTGCAATGCTAAAGCCCGCGGCAGGCAGGTCATGGATAAAAGATGCAAACGCGCAGCCATGCTTACCAACCTTTGCCTTCCCCAAGCGAGGGTCAGCGCATCAGCCTGAACAATCGTCTTATTATTGTTGCGTAGGGAGAATTTCTTCAGCCGGTTAAACTTTACCCAGCGTATCGCCAGGTAAAAACCGAGCAGCACCCACCAGGCTTCCAGCAGGCCCAGCCAATCGCCCGGCGAAAGCTGTCCCGCAGTCTGCAGCTTATGCCTGAAGGATTTCCACAAGCCCTTGCTCCTTCAAATTCTCCAGCAGTTCCAGCACATCTTGCTCCAGCTGGGCGGGATCGACTTCGTATTCTTCCAATAGCGTCTGGTAGCTTTCCCTCAGTGATTTCCCATCCCGCAAAAGACCCCATAAACGCGCCCCCACCTCATCCAGCAGGTAATACTGGTTGGTCTGCATATTGAGCAATACGGCATCCTCATCCACAAAGGTGAATGACACACTGGCGGGGATAAGTAAATTATCATCCAATGTTAGCATGTTTTCTCCAGCAGATCCTTTACGATGGGAAGCGCATCCCACCGGTGCGGATAGGTCAGACGATACACTGGCGCTCGTTCGGCCGCCTGACTGCAAAAAGCCAGGTGCTTCCCCAGTAGTTCCGGAGTGAACAGCCGAGTACCGGCCGTATGCCCCAGGAATGCCTGAATAGCCTGGCTTGCAGGCAGGCGTTCCAACGCAGGCATTTCATCCTCACCCGCACCTGAAAGCACACATACCTTGCTGATGGATAGTTGCTCCGGCAGGCCGGGACCCGGCTGTGCATCCACAGGCAGCTTGAGTTGTGGAAAACGCGGCCAGGCTGTTACTCCATCTGTGCCCATCGTTACCGGTAGTATATCATCCGCCGCCAGCCGCCAGCCCGCTTCGTTGGCCAGGTAGGCCGCAAGTGTGGATTTACCCTGCCCCGATTCGCCCAGGAACAGGATCAGGGCATCCTTATAAATAGCCGCACTGGCATGCAGGCTCCAGGTCCCACGTAGTGCCAGCGCCAGCACCAGCGCCGGCCCAAGCAGGATCTGCCGGTCGGTCTCGTTTAGCATTTCGTCGGCCTGTCCCTGGCTGGCACACCAGATTTCCTTCCCATCCTGGCTAATGTTAAAGTCATTTCCCCCCTCCGTCCGCAATAGGAATCCTGCTGAAGCCGACCAGATTTCCACCCTCCGCTGTGCATTTGCCACCCATCCTTCAGTGCGGAAATCAATTTTTTTAAGGAACGAAATAGAACGAAAGGGACGGCTTCCTCAGCCGTCCCCTCTTCTTTATTGGTAATTTCAAAAGGCACCGCTTCCAGCACCGGACCGGAAAATGAAATTCCTGCCCGGCCAGGCGATATGATCGCATATGTCGGGATAGTTCCCCACGCCACTCGCACTACGGTAGGAAAAAGATTGTCCGGTGTGGGAGTCGCTCCAGAAGGGTTACTCCCTGGAAAAGATAAACTTGTCGGATTTGACAACAAACTATGCTTCCCTTTAGGCGGTTTAGTAGGGCAAGTGGGATAACAAACACCTGTGTCAAAAGTACCTATTGATCCCCCTAAAGTCAGATTTCGCGGATCCCCTAAAATTTCTAACTGCGGTTTTACATATAACTTGCGCGGCGCCCCATCTACCTTTAGAGCAGTCCTTTTAGTTCCAAGTAAATCTATATAATTATTTGACATAATTTTCTCCTAAACCAACTTCTATAAAAAGAGCGATTTATACCACAATTCGTAAGACATACATAACCACGGTACTAACTCTTCAGAACTACGAGTAACTTGCGAAAATAGACTCTTCCAATGAGTAGAGAGCCACTCTGCGCTTACAAATCTTCGCCAGTTTGCGCCCATATCCTGAAAGCAATCTTGCTGGACTTTTTTTTCACGAACAAAGCCGCGGAAATACAATGAATCCATAATCGTCGGCTGGTACCGGGTACGGATAGCCTCCGGCAGGATCCCTTGCATAGCAATTCGCAGGACATACTTGAGAAGACCGTGATTATATAGCTGGTAAGCCGGCAACCCTAGCACATACTCAACCAGGCGGCGATCTCGGTACGGGTGGCGAAGTTCCAGCACATGCCGGTTGGAATTTGGAATTTCATACGAAAAGCTTGCTGCAACCCACCTTCCGAATATATTCTCCTTTCGTTCAAAAATAGGTCCAATCTCGGCTTTATCGTTGGAGAGGAAATCGGCTGCAAATGGTGTCAGCCAGCTCGGTGCGAGCCTCGGCTGATTTTGACGCAAGTGTCTTCCGCCGCGGAGCCTGTTATACAGGCAACTCCCGACCCGGTGGACATACTCTGAACCTAATGTTTGCTGCAGTCCGGTATATTGGAGAGACTTTTCAGTTCTAGCCCAGCTTCCCGCCAGCGACCATCTACCAAAAGATCTGCCAGCCAATCTTCCTCCCCATCATATAATTCGTCACCAAAGGCGCCCGTCATCAGAACACGCAAACCTTCCTGAGAAGCGCGGTGGTAAGCTCGCTCTTTAAGCAGGCGGTAGGGATTCCCTTCCGGGTAATTCGGATTGAGCGGCCAAAGTGGCCAATCCTTCAATGGCCAAGTATCATCACAGAGGATCTGGATCGAGCGAATGTCCCATTTTTCTTTCACTAAATTAATATATTGGCGTTCATCGCACTCATGCAATTCGTCGAATGTATATGAAATAGTGGTGAGTAGGTGCGGCTGCAACATGCGCGCCGCCAGGCAAGCCACCGAACCCAAGTTCAAGCCCGCCGCTCATTAACACTCCCACCTGCGTGGTGGCACGCAAACGGCTGCGTACGCTTTGCTCAAGCAGCAAGCGGAATCCTTCGGCATATTCTTCGTCCACCTTACCGCGCAACCGAACAGATGGTTCGGGCTGCCAGTAACGCCATTGTCGCTCTCCGGAATTGCTCGCTACCATGGCATGGGCAGGCAATAATTCATAAACATTATTGAAAAGGGTTTGACCACCTTCAGAAACCTTCATTGCAAAAAAATGAGCAACGGCGCTTTCGTTTAAAATCTCACTTCCTGAACCATCTGCCCCGGCCACTGCCCAGGGTTCGGAAGCAATCACCAGGCGTGTACCTTTGATCGAATAGAACAAAGTACGGTCGCCCAGAGAATCACGGGCGCACACCAATTCGCCGGTTTTTTCATCCAGGATAACCAGGGCAAATTCACCAATAAAATGCTCGAAACAATGTTCTCCCCAGCGACCATAAGCATACAAAACCAGCGCCGCATCTGAAAAATGACTTCCTTCCAGTGGGTTGATATTCAACCCACTGATCACTTCTGGCCGGTTATCCAGGCGACCATCCAGCACGATCTTGAAAGGCATACCCGGAATTTCCAACGGTTGTCTTTCCCCTACTTCTTCTGGGGTGGTCCAGAAATGCCAGTGTCCCATAGCTATTTGATCGCTTGAATAATCATCCCGTCCATCCGGGCCACGCTGACTTAACCGACCATCACACGTTCCAATACACCCGGATCGACAAGGGTATTGGAACGTTCAAAAACAACCGCAAATGCACTCAAATCGTTTCTTCCACACAGACCCACGGGGGTTTCCTAAATACCCTGGGGTCTTCATCTCATTATGGTTGGATCACCATGGCCGGGTCGCCCATCAACGACCAGCCTAGCAGCACATCCAACATCTCCGGATGCGTCTGCGCCAGTACGCTCTTAGCGTCCTGCAGCGCTTGTCCGAGCGTCATGCCCGAAGTAACCATTCGCGGCGTCAGCAAGGTTCCCAATGCTTGCTCCGAGTTCGAATTCACCAGCGTCGTTGCCCCCAGTACAGCCACAGCGCCATTGTTCCCAGAGAACAGCAGACTTTGTGCAAGATCAACATTCACCGGATCTAATATGTATGTATTCCAGCAACCCCACTGCACCACCACAAACGGTTTCCCGGTATTCGTTAATTTCGCCGCATCGTAAACATCGAATATGTCCCCCACCGCCCACGACTGCGGTCCCGAATGCCCTGTAAAGGTCACCAATGCTGGCCCAGCGTTCATGGCTGCCACCACTTCCGGATACGCTGCATCCACGCCCATATCATCTACGTTGATACTTTGCACTTTCCAATCGGATGGTAACTCCGCCGCTAGCCCATTGTTCAGGTCTTTGTACGAAGTGACCCCGTCGTTCGCATCCGACGCAAACACCGCTGTGCCTCCATACGTCTTGCTTGCATACTCCAGTATCTTGTTGATCTCCATGTTCAATTCGGCCGTTGTCCGAACCGGCAACCGCCCGATCGCCAGGTCCGGAACGTTATCGCCATTCAGATCTGCATACAATGGATCGACCGGGACGAATGAACCAATGGACCGGTGCTCGCATACAGCGAAGGGATGAAGCTGATGCTGTTCAACCCAAGATAGTTGCGATAATCATACGTGTCACCACCCACCAGTAGCACGTACTTGGTGCCCAGGTTCCTGGCAGCATACGCAATGTATTGCTTGATCGCCGCTGGATCAAATACCCCATACGTGTATTTGGCATACAGGTCGTTCACATCCACTACGTTCACTGTCATGCCTTGCGCCTGGTGGTACTGCACCAACGGCGTCAGTCCGCTGATGAAATCGGGAGCCGAGATGATCAGGTAACTGGCTGCCTGGTTCAGGTTCGCCCCTGGCTGGCGCGCTGCCGTCAGCACCGGCGTGTTCAGCGCCTCCGCTGTAGTCACCACATACGTCGCTACATCGCTCGTCCCCGAAAAACTGGCCGTGAAATTGCTCCCACTGCCCTGTACCTGTACGTTCGCCAGCCGCGCCTGCCCGGCTGCATTCAGCCGGTATACCACTACATTCCCAGTCGGCAGGTTGCTTACGTTGAACACATCCCCCGCTGCACTGAAATTCAATTGCCCATTCACCGCCTGGAACACCCGCGGGTAGGTCACACTGTATTTATCCAGGTCAACCAGGTCATATTGCACCCCCGTGTCGCCTGGCAGGGTCAATTGCAGTGTGTTCACTCCTTCATGCAACGTGCCACCCGGCAGGCTGATCTTAAGGATCTCTTCCACCAGCCCATCAAACTTCTGGTCGGCCATCTTGACCCCATTGACACTCACCACCAGGTGATGGTCAGGGTTTTGCGGCCAATCTGTCACTCCCCATACCACCAGTTTCAGGTTGGCTGGAGCCGTTGGATCGGCCAGCCCATTTACCTGGAATGGGAAGTTCCAGCTCTTGGAGGTTGTGTACACCAGCATATCTGTGTCATACCACGGATCGTTGCCAGGTGCAGATGTGGCATAGGATTTCTGGTTGTTCACCACAAGCGTATTGGGATACGAGCCGGTGCCACCGCGCCCGACCCAGGCGTCGCATCAATCATCGGCAGCTGGTTGACCGTTCCCGTGCTCACCTGCACCGTATAGATATTCGTGCTGGTATACAACGTATCCAGCGCCTGTCCATAGAATTCAATATATCCACCTGCTCCAAAGTTCGCAGCCTGCCCCGGCATGTAGACATATGCCGGGATCATCTGGTTCTGGTTCAGCACTGTGATCTCATTAACCGGTACACCTGCCAGGTCCAGTCCGGCTGCCTGTAAGGTTTCATACGTTACGCGATATATACCCGTCTGGCTCACTTTGAAGTTGTATGTGGTCTTCAACTGCAGGCTGCTTGGGTCAAACGGCATGCCGAACGGCGCAGGCGTTGCTGCTGTTACAGTAGCTGTGGCCGTGGCCGTGTAAGTCGTAGTGGGCGTGAACGTCACCGTCGGCGTATAGGTCGCAGTAGGCGTATCCGTATCGACTGGAGTTGAGGTTGTCACATCCGTAGCTGTCGGCGGTATGTTTGTATCGGTTGGTGGAACACTCGTCGCGGTCGGAGCTACCGATGTATCCGTCGGCGGAATATTCGTTGCTGTTGACATTACCGCAGTATCGGTTGGTAGAACATTCGTTGCCGTGGGCGGTATCGAAGTATCGGTAGGCGGAACATCTGTTGCCGTCGGTGGTACTGAAGTCGCAGACGGTGGAACATCTGTCGGTGCAACTGAAGTATCTTCTGGTGGAACATTCGTTGCCGTCGGCGGCAACGTTGTTGAGGTCGGAGGAACCGGCGTTGCCGTAGGCGGCACCGGAGTTGCAGTTGGAGGAATTGATGTCACCGTCGGAGGCACACCCGTCGCCGTCGGCGGGATCGGTGTCGCTGTCGACGGAGCTCCCGTTGCCGTTGGAGACACTGGAGTAGCGGTTGGTGCTTTTAGTGTCGCCGTAGCGGTCGCATCGGATGTCTTCATCGGGGTGCCCGTCCAGGTCGGCGTAAGAGTACGTGTAGGACTCTTGCCCGTAGCGGTCGCTTTGGGTGTCTTCGTCGGCGTAGGTGTTCTGGTCGGCGTTAAAGTCTTTGTCGGGGTGCGCGTCTTGGTCGGCGTTGGAGTACGTGTAGGAGTCTTGGTCGGCGTCGGCGTCCTGGTCGGCGTGAAAGTCTTCGTCGACGTAGGGGTTCGGGTCGCGGTGGCCGTTGCAGCCGCTACTTTCACTCCAACATTAGCGCTCGCCATACCCTGCTTCAATGCATTCTGGCTCACAGTTTGCTTGCTGGCATGTTCCGATTGGATTGCAACCCAATTGATCTTGATAGGTGCCAATTGAGCGCCATAGCTCTGCCCCAGCTGGAACGGCCCATACCTTTCCCTGTCTCCTCGAATGCTCACATCCTCTATATAGAATACGCTCCCATTCACTCTGGCAGTGTATGCGTAATCCTGCCTGTCCAGTGAATCAACCACCTGGGAGGGAATCAGGTCTGTGTTCACCTTTGTCAGTCTGCCGTTGGCTTTCACGTACAAACTGAAACCCACATTGCCTGTCTCCGTGGCAGTCGACCAGGCAAAGTTCACGCTATTCCCTTGCCGTTGCGCCAGGAAATAGGCGATCGTCACTGGGGTGGCATTGGTGTAGGTTATTGTCACGGTCGCCGCATTAGAAATTAATCCACTATTATCTTTGACCGTATATTGGGTCGGTGTCGGATTGGCAGTAAAGCCGGAAAGAGGCGTAAAGGTGATCGCACCAGTGCTCGTGTTCACGCTCCAGGTACCTTCGTCCGAAACCACCAGCGAAACACCTGGTCCGCTTGTCCCCACGATCTGCACCGTCGCCGGGTTGATGTTATTATCTGCATCGCTGTCGTTGCTTAATACATTCACGGCGACAGCGTCTCCCAGCGTATTGCCAGAGGAACTATCATCCACTGCAACAGGCGGATGGCTGTCGCCAAAGTTCTCCGTGGTCGTGCTTCCAGCATTGACAACTATTCCGCTGATATTGACAGGCGTGGTATTGGTATACCCACTCGGCACGCTTTCGGCTACCTTGTATGTGCCTGCCACCAGGTTCGGGAAGCTGTATGTGCCATCGCTGGCGGTTATAGCGGTCGCGAGCGTTGCTCCTCCGCTGTCTTCCAATGTTACCGTCACACCGCTGATGCCACCCTCACCACTATTCTGAGTTCCATTCCCGTTCAGATCGTTGTAGACCGTACCATTGATCGTACCAGCCGAAACTATAGTTGTCGAACCACTGGCCGAATCCGGAGCAACATTCGCTCCTTCGGAGGTCGTTGTGCCAATGGTGGTGCTGACCACCACCGGTCCTGTCGCAGGAGCTGTGTAGCTCATCGTCAGGTTCTGCGTCTGCCCGCTCGTCAGCGAGGCTGCCAGACCTGTGAAAATCACTGCACCCGTACCGCTGGTGTAGGAGCAGCTGATGCCTGTGCCCGTGCATACCACCCCGTTCAGGCCGGTCGGCAGTGTGGCCGAATAGGTCACTCCCGCCGCCGTCGAGGGGCCGTTGTTACTGAATGTGATTAGCACATTGACCGTGCTGCCCGTATTCGCACTCGCCGGCGCATTCACCGAAGTGGTTACATCAGCAACCGGAGTGATCGTCTCGTTCACCGTCGCATTGGCCGTCTGGCCAATGCTGTCTTTCATCTGGTAAGTGAAGCTGTCCGTGCCACTGTATCCGGCGGTTGGTGTGTAGGTGTAGCTGCCGTTCGAGGCCACCACCGCCGTGCCGTGCGTTGTCGTGATCGTGCAGGGGAAAACGCTGCATGGGCTGCCCGTGCCCGTTACGCTGTTCAGCGTCAGGCTCGTGCCCAGGTCGTTTGTCAGGATGCTGGCATTGTTCACACTCTGCCCGGCCACCAGGGAATTGGTGTTCAGGGCCGTGCTCACCGGCGTCGTGCCGCTGTCGTTCACTGCCACTGGAGTGATGTTCGTGCTGCCGTTGGCCGTATCCGGTGCTGCATTGGCACCCTCGGAAGTCGTAGTACCAATGGTAGTGCTGATTGCCACCGGTCCCATCGCCGGAGCCGTGTAGCTCAAGGTCAGGTTCTGTGTCTGCCCGCTATTCAATGAGGCCGCCAGACCTGTGAAGGTCACTGCGCCCGTCCCGCTGGTGTACGTGCAACTGATCCCTGTGCCCGTGCACACTACCCCGCTCAAGCCGGCTGGTAAAGTTGCCGAATAAGTCACTCCCGCCGCTGTCGATGGACCATTATTGCTGAAAGTGATCGGTACGTTGACCGTGCTGCCCGCATTCGCACTCGCTGGTGCACTCACCGTCGTCGTCACATCCGCAACCGGCGTTACCGTCAGGTTCACCATTGCATTCGCCGTCTGACCGATGCTGTCGGTTATCACGTAGCTGAAGCTGTCGCTTCCACTGTAGCCGCTGGTCGGCGTGTAAACATAGGTACCGCCTGATTGCACCACCGCCGAACCATGGCTTGTGGTGATAGTGCAGGGGAAGCTGCTGCATGGGCTGCCCGTTCCCGTCACACTCGTCAGAGTGATCCCGCTGCCCGTATCGTTGGTCAGGATGCTGGCATTATTCACACTTTGCCCGCTGCCCGGTGTATTGGAATTGAGCGCCTGGTTGACCAGCGTCGTACCGCTATCCGTGTTTGCCACCGGTGCAGTCTGGATGTTCACCGTAACCGTGGCAGTATCGCAGGCACTCGTCGGGTTGAGAGAACAAATCTGATAGGTGACCGTATAGGTCCCTGGTGTCGTGTGAGTCGGTACCACCAACTGGCCGCTGCCATTGATCGTGGCTCCGGTCAAACCACCATTGTTGGTGATGGTCGGCGCCGATATGTTGCCTCCGATGGTTACCGCCCCACCTCCAAGTGTGTCGTTGGTCAATATCGTCACATTCCCGCCGCCATTGTATGGCAGCGTCACCGGCCCATCGTTGACCGCATCGATGATCTTCGTGCTCCCATTGGCCTGGTCTGGCAATGCATTTGTTCCTTCAGAGGTGGTCGTACTAATTGTCGTACTGACCGCCACCGCACCCGTTGCTGGCGCCGTATAGCTCAGCGTCACATTAGCTGTCTGGCCATTTGTCAGCGAGGTCGGAAGACCGCTGAACGTTATTGCTCCCGTTCCACTGTTATACGTGCAGGTCGCTGCTCCACTGCAGCTCACCCCGCTCAGGCCGCTTGGCAGGGTCGCTGAATACGTCACTCCCGCCCCGGTTGATGGCCCGTTGTTACTGAATGTGATCGGCACATTCACTGTGCTCAATGGGCTTGCACTCGCTGGTGCCGTCACCGTCGTTGTCACATCCGCAATGGGCGTGATGGCCGTGCTACCGTTGGCTGTATCCGGCGCAACATTGGCTCCCTCGGAAGTGGTCGTTGAGATACTGGTATTGACCGCCACAGGTCCCGTCCCCGGAGCCGTGTAGCTTAACCCAAACGTCAGTGTTTGCCCACTGGTCAGGCTGGCTGGCATACCCGTCAGCGTCACCGTGCCGGTTGAGTTGTTGTAGCTGGCCGTCACTCCACTCGGCAGCGTTGGGAACGAGACCGTCCCGAGGCCAGGCGTGATCGTGAAGGTCGTGCCCACCCCCGCTGCCGTGGAGGGTCCATTGTTGCTGAAGGTCACCGTTCCCGTCACCGTGCTACCCGCATTGGCGGTCGCAGGGACAGCCACCGTGGTGGTCACATCTGCAATCGGGATAATGAGAGTGGAACCGCTGGCATTGTCAGGCGCCAGATTGGCACCTTCCGAAGTTGTTGTTGAAATCGTGGTATTGACCACCACCGGGGTGAGGCCCGCTGGAGCCGTGTAACTCAGCCCGAATGTCAGCGTCTGCCCGGAGTTCAGGCTGGACGGCATGCCTGTCAGCGTCACCACCCCCGTGCCATTATTGTAGCTGGCTGTAACGCCACTCGGCAGGGTTGGGAACGAGACCGTCCCCAGGCCAGGTGTGATCGTAAAGGTTGTGCCAACCGCCGCTGCCGTGGAGGGACCGTTATTACTGAAGGTCACCGTGCCCGTTACCGTGCTGCCCACGCTGGCAGTCGCCGGAACGGTAGACTGTAGTAGTCACATCCGCAACCGGCGTGATGGCCGTGCTGCCGCTCGCAGTATCAGGCGCCGCATTGACACCCTCGGATGTCGTTGTGCCAATGGTGGTGCTGACCGCCACCGGTCCCGTCGCCGGGGCCGTGTAACTCAGGGTCAGATTCTGTGTCTGCCCGCTGGTCAGCGTGGTTGCCAGGCCCGTGAAGGTAATGACGCCCGTCCCACTGTTGTAGGTGCAAGCTGATGCCTGTACCAGTGCAAACCACCCCGCTCAGGCCTGTCGGCAGCGTAGCCGAATAGGAAACATTTGCTGCGGTCGAAGGCCCATTATTCGTAAAGGTGATCGGTACATTGACCGTGCTGCCCGCATTCGCACTCGCCGGGGCTGTCAGCGTGGTTGTCACATCCGCGATCGGCGTGATGGCCGTGCTGCCATTGGCCGTGTCAGGTGCCACATTGGCACCTTCGGATGTGGTCGTGGCGATCGTGCTGCTCACCGCCACCGGTCCCGTTGCCGGGGCAGTATACGATAAGGTGATGTTCTGCGTCTGCCCGTTCGTCAGGCTCCCCGCCAGGCCCGTGATCGTTATCGCACCCGTCCCGCTGTTGTACGCGCAGGTCGCGCCCGTGCAGCTCACGCCGCTCAGACCGCTTGGCAGGGTCGCCGAATAGGTCACTCCCGCTGCCGTTGACGGCCCGTTGTTCGTGAAGGTGATCGGTACATTGACCGTGCTGCCCGCATTCGCACTAGAGGGGGCTGTCAGCGTGGTTGTCACGTCCGCAATCGGCGTGATGGCCGTGCTGCCGTTGGCTGTGTCAGGTGCCAGCATTGGCACCTTCGGATGTGGTCGTGGCGATCGTGCTGCTGACCGCCACCGGTCCCGTTGCCGGGGCAGTATACGACAAGGTGATGTTCTGCGTCTGCCCGTTCGTCAGGCTCCCCGCCAGGCCCGTGATCGTTATCGCTCCCGTCCCGCTGTTGTACGCGCAGGTCGCACCCGTGCAGCTCACGCCGCTCAGACCACTTGGCAGGGTTGCCGAATAGGTCACTCCCGCTGCCGTTGACGGCCCGTTGTTCGTGAAGGTGATCGGTACGTTCACCGTGCTGCCCGCATTCGCACTAGAAGGGGCTGTCAGCGTGGTTGTCACATCCGCGATCGGTGTGATGGTGTCTGTGTCCGTCGCAGTGTTATTCCCGAGCGTCGGATCCGTTGTCCCGCTCGGTGCAGCAATGGCAGCGACATTGGCAATACTACCGGAAGCCCCCGCCGTGCCTGTCACACTGAAGGTCACGCTGCCGCCGTTCGGCAGGGTCGGGATCACGATCCCAGCTCCCTGCATCAGGGCCACCGTCGTGTTCCCACTCGTTGGACACGCCGCTCCGCCCGTAGCAGAGCCACAGGTCACACCCGTTACACTCAAATTGCTAACCGCCGCATCCGTGAAGATGGCGCCATTGGCCGGTGAAGGCCCGGCATTGCTCACCACGATCGTATAGGTGGTACTGCCGCCTACATTGACGCTCGCCACACCGTCGGTCTTGCTGATCCCAAGGTTCGCGATCGGGTTGATGGTCGTACTGCCGCTGGCTGAATCAGGCGCCGCATTCGCTCCTTCAGAGGTTGTCGTGGCGATGGTCGTATTGACCGCCACCGGGCCCGTTGCCGGGGCGGTATAGTTGAATCCAAAGTTCAGCGATCTGACCAGATGTCAGACTGCCGGGCATCCCCGTCAATGTCACTGTTCCGGTAGCATTATTGTAGCTGGCCGTCACGCCGCTTGGCAAAGTCGGGAAGTTCACCGTCCCCAATCCGGCTGTCATCGTGAAGGTATAGGTCGTGCCTGCCGCCGTCGACGGCCCATTATTGCTGTATGTCGCCGTGCCGTTGACTACGCTGCCCGCATTCGCATTCGCCGGAACCGTAACCGTCGTCGTCACGTCCGCGATCGGCGTGACCGTCAGGGTACTGCTGGCGGCTATTCCCGTCAAAGCAACCGGTCCGGTGGCCGCTGGCGCACCTGTGGTATTTGTATACGTGCTGGTTGCCGTCACACTCTGCGTGATCGTGCAAGTCCCGCCCGGCACGATCGTGCCAGCACTGAACCCAACCGTGCTGCCACCGTTCGCACCGCCATTCAGCGTGGCGCTGCCCGCACCACTGCAGACCACACTGCCAACCGCATTGTTGGTCATGAAGCCGGCATAACTGTCACTGATGCTCACGCCCGTCAGGTTGCCCGGGTTACTCGCCGGGTTCGTGACCACGATCTGCATCGAAGATGTCCCGCCCACAGGTATCGAGGCGGGCGTAAAGCTCTTCGTCACTGTCGGAGGCGCGTAAACGTTCAAAGTAGAACTGGTTGCACTGGCATTGCTGCCTGCCGAGGTTTGCAAAGCGCCCACCCCGATCGTGTTCGTTGCTGGACCAGCCGTACTGCTGGTCACATTCACGATCACGGTGCACCCTGCCGCCGGGATGGAGGTCCCACTGGCCATGCTGAAACTGGCTGCATTGGCTGTGGCAGTTACACCCGGTACAGGTCCCGCTGTTCCCGCCAGGCGTAAGGATCGTCATGCCAGTCGGGAGGGTATCCGTCAGGATGCCTGTCAGGCTGATCGCGCTGGCATTGCTGTTCCCGATCGTAACGGTCAGGCTGGTATTACCGCCGCTGGCAATATTGCTGGCGGTAAATGCCTTGGAGATCGTTGGAGGCACCAGCATTGTCAGGGTGGCATTGGCGGCCGTGCCGGTCAACGCGATCGGCCCGGTGGATGCAGGCATGCCCGTCGTATTCAAATTCGTGCTGGTTGCCGTCACGCTCTGCGTAATCGTGCAGGTTCCGCCCGGCACGATCGTGCCCGCATTGAACCCCACCGTGGTGCCATTATTCACACCACCCGTCAGCGTGGCGCTGCCCGCGCCGCTGCAAACCACACTACCGGCCGCATTGTTTTTTAGCGTGCCAGCATAACTATCACTGATGCTCACTCCCGTCAGGTTGCCCGGGTTACTCGCCGGGTTCGTGACCACGATCTGCATCGAAGATGTCCCACCCACGGCTATCGCGGCAGGCGTGAAGCTCTTCGCCACGGTCGGCGGTGCATACACCGGCACCGTCACTGTGGCTGTATCGCAGATGGTTGGATTTGTCTGGGAACAGATCTGGTATTGGGGCGTGTAGGTGTTCGCGGCTGTGCCGGGGGCAACACTGACCGCCCCCGTGGTCGTATTCAACGTGACGCCGGTCGGCCAGGTGCCCACCGCTGTGATGGTTACATTACTTGTGGTAGCAGCCGAACCGTTCAGCGTGTCATTTACCAGCACGTTCGCCAGCGAGGTCCCGCCCACTGCGCCAGCGAGAGGAGTGCCGCTGTCGTTGACCGCATCAACCGTCACCACCGGTACCGTTACCATGGCCGTATCGCAAACACTCGGATTCGCCTGGGAACAGATCATATACTGCGGTGTATAGGTACCCGCCGTGGTGCCGGCGGCAACACTGACCGCACCGGTAGCTGTACTCAACGTAATACCGGATGGCCACGCGCCCACCGTCGTGATGGTCACATTGCTCGTCGTCGCAGCCGCTCCGTTCAGGGTGTCATTCGTCAGCACGTTCGGGATCGAGATTCCACCATTGACGCCGTTCAGTGTGGTGCCGCTGTCGGCCACCGCGCTGATCGCTACCACCGGCACCGTCACCGTGGCAGTGCTGCAGATGGCGGGAGCCGCCTGGGAACAGATCTGGTACTGCGGCGTGTAGGTGCCGTAGGCTGTGCCCACAGCGACACTGACCGCTCCCGTAGTCGTATTCAACGTGATGCCGGTCGGCCAGGTGCCCACCGCTGTGATGGTTACATTACCGGTGGTAGCAGCCGAACCGTTCAGGGTGTCGTTCACCAGCACGTTCGCCAGCGAGGTCCCGCCAGCCGCGCTGTCGATCGTTAATCCGCTGTCATTGACTGCATTGATCGCCACCACCGTGTCGGTATCGCTGGCGCTGTTATCCGCATAGTTCGAGTCAGCCGTGCCGGAGGGCGGCAAGGCCGTGAAGGTGTTGGTAACGCTGCCGGGGGTGGTTGTCGCCGTGGCCGTCACCGTGAAACTGATACTGCCATTGGCCGGCAGGCTCGGCACCACCACCGTCCCCGCTTCCAGGTTGGCAATGCCCAACTGCCCGGCGCCCGAACCGGCGGCCGGGCAGGTTGCGCCGCCTGAGGCCGTGCACACGCCCAGGCCGGTCTTGGTCAATCCGGCCACTGCCGGGTCGCTCAGCGTGGCGTTGCTCACTGCCGCACCGTTGTTCGTCACCGTCTGGGTGTAGGTGATCGTGCCGCCCGCCGCCACGTTGGTGACAGTATCAGTCTTGGTAACCGTCAGGTTGGTAGTGGGACAATTCGAAGACAAGGTAACATTATCCACAACCCACGCTCTTGCCAGGGTAGTCCCGCCGTAAGCGTACAATCGGAAAGCCGCACCAGCAATATTATTCAGTGCAGTGACAGAACTAAAATCAACCGAAACAGTGCTAAAGGCACCGTTTTGTGTAGTATATGTCGTTCCATTGGGGAACCAGATCCAAGTGTTCCCGCCATCCGTACTGTAATATACCCGGACAGTTTGGGACACGGAATTAGATTCACTCTTTCGTGAATAAAACTTAGAATAATATTACTGTGCCCAACGGTTGAAACAGCAAACTGCAGGAAATATTGGCCGGCGGTAAATGTGGTTGGCCAACCCATAATGGATACGGCCGGATTATCCCCGGCAACATCAGAATTCACCCATTCTCCACCGGTGCTGGGATAATTTCGACCGGCTGTAGTATCGTACGAAAAGGTACCACTCCCAATGGCTGGAGGATTTTCTGCGCTGGTGGCAAATGTCCATTGAGTGAATGTTCCACCTGTGCATGTGGGCGCCGGGTTGACAGTGTCGGTATCCGCAGCGATGTTATTGCCGGATATAGGATCGGTCACACCACTTGCGCCTACTCCCACACTGGCGGTATTTGTGATGATGCCGCTCGCCGCGGTCACGTTCGCCGTGACCGTGATCTCGTAGAACTGCCCGGAAGTCAGTGCCGGCAGGGCGAACGTTCCAGCCTGCAGTTGCGCCACGGTCGGCGCGGTCACGCACTGCCCCGGTGTGGCGGAGCACGTCACCGTTGTCTTCGTCAGGCCAGTCACCACCGGGTCGCTCAGGACCGCACCGGTAACGCTGCTTGGCCCGTTGTTCGTCGCCCGGATGGTGTAGGTGGTCGTGCCGCCTACCGTCACGATACCTGTGCCATCTGTCTTACTTATCGCCAGGTCCGCCACCGGCGTGACCGTATCGGTATCCGTGGCAGTATTGTTGCCGGGCGTGGGGTCGGTCCCCACCGCCGAGGGCGCCACGCTGGCCGTGTTGGCCACACTGCCGCTGGTTGCTGTCACCGTGGCATTGACTGTGAAGGTAACGCTGCCGCCGCTGGGCAACGTTGGGATCACGATGCCTGGTCCTTGCAGCAATGCCACTGTGGCATTCACGCCGGCCGGGCAGGCTGCTCCGCCCGAAACGGAGCTGCACGTCACCGAGTAGACGCTTAATCCGGCCACCGTCGGATCAGTCAGGATGGCATTATCACCTGCAGATGGCCCGGCGTTCGATACCACCATCGTATAGGTTGTCGTGCCACCTGCGTTCACGCTTGTGGCATTATCCGTCTTGGTAATTGACAAATCTGACACATTGACCAGCACCGTATCAGAAGACTGGTTGTTGCCAGCATCGCTATCACTGCTATTCGTCATGCTAACCGTATTGGTAACACTCGGAGCGGCTGCCGCACTTACATTGACCGTGATCGTAATGGCTGGCAGGCTAGCCCCGACTGCCAGGCCGGAGGCATCCGGGTTCGTACAGCTTACATTCTGCCCATTGATGGAACAGGTCCAACCGATTCCGCTCGCGCTGGCTGGCGTCAGGCCGGTTGGCAGGGGATCTGTTACGGTGACCAAACCTGCCGGAAATGCCGCCGATCCCACATTACTAATGCTTATATTAAAACTTCCACCATTGTTGCCGAGTGTAAACACACCGCTGTGGCTCTTTACTATCGCCAGGTCCTGGGGCACCTGGGTGATCACGTTAAGATAGTTTAACACCGCCTGAACCGGGTAATAGGTCCACAGGTTCAGGCCTTTCCAGTTTCCAAAGCCGTTCCCATCGAGACCACCATAGGCACGCTGAGTGGTCGATGTATCGAAACCGGTCGTCCAATTGCTGAAATTGGTGGCAGGAGGGTTGGTCGCGTTGGCATCCCCAGGCAGGGTCACATTGACCGTGCCAATGATCGTACCTGTCGAAAGCCGGTAGCCGCGGTCATCGTAGAAAGCCGTGTGGCAGTTGACATTGAACGGACAAACCCCGCCGACGGGATTAAGCATCGTGAAGATTGGGCCGCCATAGATGCTGTTTTCGGAATCCAGCATGGGGAAGTGGTATTCGCCCGCATGGAAGGTGACCTGGAAGGGATAGTTGGTTCCAACCGGGAAGGGATTCCCTGAATTGTCTTTCCCATCCCAGTAAAGAGTGTTCGCACCCAGGAACGATTGCGCCAGCAGGCGCCGGTTGGTGGGAAGAGTTGGGTCGAAATTAACCTTATCCTGGCTGATCACGATCTCGGTGATGCCGCCGACATTGCCGGAATAGGTGAACGTGCCGCCAACGGGCTGGTAGCCGGTGTTATTGTAGGCTGAACCCTGGTAGGTGATATTGGTGATCGAGGGGGTCACCGGCGTCGGCAGAAGGCTGGCCGGCAGGTCGGATAGGAGCGGGTTGCTGAAAAAGATCTTGGCCGAAGCGGGTGCCTGGATCACTCCTCCCGTTATGGGAGTAAGCAGGTTATTGCCCGTTGTAAAATCGTTGTAGAGTGGCGTTTTGCCATCCGGGTCAAGGAACCCCACCCGGTTGCCGTAAAAAATGTAACCGTCCGGGTCCAGGCCATTCGTGTCGATCTGGTAGACAAAACCATCCGTGGTTACCGCATAGATCGTGGAAAAGAGTTGGTCGACGGTGCCGTTGCCTCCCATGTGCTGGGCCAGGTAATCCACATACACACGCCCGGGTTTATTGGTACCCGTGTTGGGGTCTCCGCTGCGAACAGTAATATCCCAGGCTGAAACGCCGCTGTTCTGAGAGGTTGTGATGTTCGGGGCAGCGATCGTACCGCCGGTGCCATCCTCATCGTTGTGGACGGTTGAGCCATCCGGACCGGACATGGCCACCCAGTAGGAGCCGGTTGTGGGAGCCTGGTAAACGCAAGGGATATAACCGCCATCCGTCCCGCCGTTGCGGGTCGCCCCCTGGAGTTCCATCGTCCGGGTTCCCGCCGAGGTGGCTGCGCCGTACGGGCCGCGCAACACGCCGGCGTTGCCGCCTACCGAACTGCATTTGAAGGTCGGGGTGATGTAATTAGCACCGTCGGAATCCACATAGCTCGCGTCGATCTGCGAGTTGGAAATCTGTCCCTGCGTATAAAGCACGATATCACCTGCCGTAGCGGTCGGTGCAGTTCCCCATGCCTTGGTGAGCCCCATCGCGCTGGAGCCCATTAAAATATATTCCCCCGCATTGGCATACACCCGGAAGAACGTGCGCCGGTACAGGCCGGCGGATTGTGTGATGCGCCATTCGGTGTCGGGGCGGGTATTGGTTTGATTGGGATAGCTGGATGGAAATGTATTCACGCTGCCTTCGGCCTGGGCCGATTGCAGCACACCCAAGGTGGAAAAAAGTATGCCAATCAGCAGCAAGACAGGCAGTAAGACTCGGGTAATGCGCAACCAATTGGAAGTTTTCATAAGAATTAATTCCTTTTCGACCTCAAAATAAATCGCTCAAAATGTCGTTAACTGCCTGATACACTGGCTTAAAAGTTAAAACAGGCAAGGGATCTCCCATGCCCTATTAATCGAAGTTTATTCGACCATACAAAAGAAATAAAAGCTGATCAAACAAATAGGGGCCTACCAAAAGAATAGTGATAAGAACATGATAAAAGCATTTGAACAATCCTTTTCCAAAACCTATTGGCAAATTACTTGTATAAAAAAATAGCGAAACCAATCTTTCAGGTTTCGCTATCCGCGCACAACAAAATCCTAGCCCGTAAATCACGGGTTAGATTAATTAGATTCCGTGTCAACGAAATGAACAAAAAATAGCGAAACCACTGCAGCCGGTTTCGCTATTTGCTCGCCAGGATCCGCTCCCGGATTACCAGGAAAGCGACCAATTCAGATTCTGGGTCAATGCATCTGCAAATTAATAATAATATAAGGAAATTTTATCATGCCCGATTAAGGAAATTATATCAGAAGAATTGCAATTCAAGAATCAAAAAA
>CAWAAC010000017.1:0-72845 GCA_963779935.1 uncultured Chloroflexia bacterium
TAATTGGTATCTTGACAAATCAGAATATTTGTTCTATACTGGTGCGAAATAGAATATCTGTTCTATCCTTTCAATCAACAACTGGAGGTTGTCATGAATACCACATTTCGAAATAATCGCGGAATCGGCTCGATGTTCAAGGGTATCAATATCCGGCGCGGCATGGCCTGGGGCATCATCATCATAGGCGCACTGCTGGCCTTTGAGATCTTCAATTACAGCACCACCCAGTTTGCCCTGGCAGACGTGCTCGGAAACCTGAAATTTGCCGGGATCCCCTGGGCCACTATCCTGGCTCTGGCGTTCTGCGGTATTGATTTTGCCGGTCTGGCCCGCCTGTTCACCCCGGAACAGGGCAGAGATGAACCTGCCGAAGTCTGGTATCTCTTCGGCGCCTGGCTGCTTGCTGCCGCCATGAACGCTGCGCTGACCTGGTGGGGCGTTTCTGTAGCTATCGTCAACCACACCAGCCTGGCCGGCGGCGTGGTGATGACCAATACCACTCTCACCAAAGTGGTGCCGGTCTTTGTTGCCATCATGGTCTGGCTCATCCGTGTGCTGATCATCGGTACATTCTCGGTAGCCGGGGAGCGTCTCTTTACCCAGACGGACACGCGTAATTCCCAGCGCACCACCCATTCGATTCTCCAGCCGGCCAGTTCCTTGACCTCACATGTCCGGCCGCCCGTTACGAATTCCTTTCACGCTGCCACAAAGGTCGCCCGTCCGGAACCTTCTTATGCCCGCCAGGAACCAACCTACCACAACCTTGGGATGAGCGCCAAGCCGGCCCGCGAGGCCGAGTATGTAGACAGCCCTCGCAATTCTTAATGGATTTGCGGAGCCATGCATTCCAGATATTCCTCCTCTCCTTCTGATCAAACAACCGCCTTATCTTCTCGAGGCGGTTGTTTGTCTGGATTCCTTCTCCCGCCTCTGATAATTGTCGGTATCGGGCTGGTAATGGGGTTCATCTGGCTGGGGTCCGGGACAACCTCCACGTTGGCAGCCGCTCCTGGGCAAAGCCAGGCTGCTTATATGGAGGCCACTATGGGATTGGTGGCCACGCCTTCCAATGCCAATGGAGTGCCTCCGGGGGTGATCTCTCCGATTTTCTCACACGAGATACAGTATTGGGGGTCAGCCATCCGGGGTTGGGCCGGTGCGGCCGGCTTGGATCCAAACCTGGTCGCCACGGTCATGCAGATCGAGTTCATGTGGGGATCCACGTGCCCTTTCGCCTGCCGGAGCAATAGGATTGTTCCAAGTGATGCCAGGACACTTTACCGCAGGTGATGATCCCTATAACCCGGACACCAATGCGGCACGCGGCCTGGCTTACCTCAAGCGTTCCCTGCAGGTAGCCAATGGGGATGTGCGCCTGGCGCTGGCCGGATATAACGGTGGGATCGGTGTGATAGGCCAGCCTGAATCGAGCTGGCGGTTGGAGACGCAGCATTATGCGAATGTAGGCAGTGGGATTTATAGTGATGCTGCCAGTGGCGCAACGCAAAGTGCGCGCCTGCAGGCATGGATGGGGCCAGGCGTGAAAAGCATGTGCCTCCAGGCGGCCTCCCGCCTGGGGATTAATCCATAGGAGCGGTTTCTTTTGACGGCTTTTAAGAACCCGTTGCAAGCCCTTGCGCTTCTAGCGCGAGGGGATAGGCGGGTTTCTCGCCAGGGCTTTAGCCCGCCGATAGGCGAAACTCGGATTGACTCTGTGTTGCTTATTGTGTAGAATAACAACATGGTAAACAACGCACTCCCAAAGCCCGCTCTAGACTACCAGCGCGACGAACACCGCATCCACCTGATCGTCTATCACCTCATCTGGGTTCCCAAGCGGCGCAAACCTGTTCTCACCGGCCCGATCGCAACGGATTGCCGCAAATTGATCGAGCAAAAATGCTCTGAAAAAGGGTGGAGCATTCTGGAATTGGCTATTCAGCCCGATCATATTCATTTGTATGTGCAGGTGTGGCCGACCGACTCGGCGGAGGATGTGGTGAAGGCGTGCAAAGGTCTCACGGCTTACGAGTTGCGGAAGAAATACCCTGCGATCTTGAAGAAACTCCCCTCCCTGTGGACACGCTCATATTTTGCCAGTACGGCGGGCAACGTATCGGCGGCCACCATTGAACACTATATCGCCAGCCAACGCGGAATGTAAATGATCCGTACTTATTCGTTGCCATGCCCGCTGCCTAAACCCGAAGCCGACGCGCTCAACCGCGCCTCGGGCCGGATCTACACGCGTGCCCTGGTGGAGCATTACCGCGTCTATCGGCAGAGCGGCCATTGGCTTTCGCCCGCCGGACCGGAAAAGCTGGTGGACTTTTACGACGCACAGGACGGCCAGGAAAGACTCTTGCATGCCCATTCAATAGATGCCGCCGAGCAAGGTTTTCCGAGAGCCTGCAAAACGGCGAAGGCGTGCAAGCAAGCCGGATCGCCCAACGCACACTATCCCCACAAGCGTAAGTTTTGGCGCACAACCATCTGGAAGAATAGCGGCATTCGGGCGCAAGGCGGTGTGTTGCTCCTGGCGCGGGCCAGAGGCCTTGAGTCAATTCGCGTCAAACTGCCTTCCCAATTGGCGAGTTTGCCCCCAGGAATTTCACTGAAATGCGGCTGGTGTGGGATCAGGCCAGCCGCCGCTACCACTGGCATCTGGTGGTGGAGGATGGACAGCCCAACGCCGAACCGCCCGGCGGGGGAGTCGTGGCGGGCGACCCGGGCGAGATCCACCCCATCACGCTGACGGATGGTGACACGGCGACGGTCATATCCGCTCGTGCGCTCCGGTCGGTACACCAATACACGAATAAGCGACTGGCCGAGATCCAATCGGCGCAGTCGCGTCGGAAGAAAGGCTCGCGTCAGTGGAAGAAGCTCCAGCGGCGCAAGAACCGCTTTCTGGCCCGGCAGAGGCGTCGGGCGACCGATATTGAGCATAAGGTCAGCCGGGCTGTGGTGGAGGAGGCGGTTGAACGGCAGGCAGGCACGCTGGCACTGGGGGATGTACGCGACGTGGCGGATGGGAAACGGCTGAACGCTAAAAGTCAGCAGAAAGTGAGCAACTGGGGTCACGGCAAGCTGCGGGAGTACATCACCTACAAGGCCGAAGCGGCCGGCATCGCCGTTGAATTGGTCGATGAGCATCTTACGTCACAAACCTGCCCCAGGTGCAGGGCGCGATACAAACCCAGGGGACGGCTCTACCGCTGTCCGGCTTGCGGTTTCGCGGCCCATCGAGACGTAGTGGGAGCGGCCAACATTCTCTCGCGGCACACGTATGGCGAACTCAGCCGGATCGTGCCGCCCCCCTTCGGGGAAACAAAGTATCGTCACCCGTTTTGCGATCGCAAAACGGGCAAGCGTAGTCGCCCGGACACGGCGGAAATGGCTTGCGGCTCGGTCGCATTGGAGATGCAAGAAGCTGCGCCCCTTTAGGGGCAGCAGAGTGTCACTTGATCATCGGCAGATAGATGCAGAAGGTGGTACCCTTGTTTTCTGCCGAATTGACTTCTATGCGCCCACCGTGATGGTTGATAATCCAATAGGCGATCGAAAGCCCCAATCCGAACCCGCTCGTTTTCGAGCGGGTCCGGCTTTTCTCTGCCCGGAAGAAACGCTCGAAGATGTGGGGTAAATCCTCGACTGCAATACCTTGCCCGGTATCACGTACGATCAGCCGGGCATTGTCACCCATTTTCCCCAAACTGAGGAAGACTTCTCCACCCTTGGGTGTGTATTTGATGGCGTTCGAGATCAGGTTGATCAGCACCTGTTTCAACCTGTCGCGGTCGCCGCTGACGATGATCTGGTCGATCTCCGTCAGCCGGATGATTACCCGGTCACGCGCCAGCACGCGCATTTCCTTGAATACATCCAGCAAAAGCGTATCCAGTTCCACCGGGGAAAAATAAAGTGGCAGCTTCCCGGATTCCGCCTGCGCTTCCAGCAGCAGGTTCCCCACCAGACGGGTCAGGCGGTCGGCTTCGTCCTCGATCGTGTCCAGGGATTCTTCATCCACCTGTTTCATGCGCCGCATCAGGTCCACATTGCCTTTGATGACGGTCAGCGGTGTGCGCAATTCATGGCTGACATCTGCCAGGAATCGCTGCTGGGATGTGAAGATCTGTTCCAGCCGCTCCAGTGTTTCATTGAAGGCGTCGATAAAGCGGCCGGTTTCGTCGCTTTTGGAACTGGGATTGGGGATACGTTGGGAGAGGTCGTCCGTACGGCTGATCTGCAGGGCTGTTTCTGTGACCGCCGAAAGCGGTGACAGAGCCTGTTCGATAGTAAACCATGAGGCCGCCGCGGCTATGCCCATCGAAGCGGCAGCGATGATGATAATGATCTCGAGCAGGGCGCGCCGGGCCAGGTCGACCACTACCATGCTGGCGGCCACTTGCAGCACCCCGATCGGCCGCCCGCCGGCTTCCAGAGGAACGGTCAAGACGCGCAAATGACCCCAGGTCAGGTATGAATCGCGGTAAATGGAAGTAGTGGATTGAAACCCCACCGGGTCGAGCGGTTTATCGAAGATCCCAAGGTTGGGAGAGGAAAAACTCAGGCGGCCACGCTGGTCCCAGACTTGGTAACTGATGTTCGTAGTCAGGTTCAGTTGCGTCATTACGCCCGGCGTGATTCCGCCGCTTTCACTGACCCGCAGGTCTTTCATCAGGCCGCTATAAGCCTGGAGGATCGTATCGTCAATTTGTGTCACCAGCAAAACATTAACGAGAAAAAAGACCAGTACCCCGAATATTAGCAGAATGCCCCCGGTGAGTGCCGAATATAGGGTTGTCAGGCGTAGCCGCAGGGACATTACGGGTTCTCGCGCAGGACGTATCCCACGCTGCGTACGGTATGAATGAGACGCAACTCATTCTCCAGTTCAAGTTTTTGCCGCAGGTAACGAATATATACTTCCAAAACGTTGCTTTCGCCGCCAAAATCATAGCCCCAGACCCGGTCAAAGATGACCTCACGCGTCAGCACTTGGCGCGGATGGCGCAGGAACAGTTCGAGCAGTTCGTATTCCTTGGCGGTTAATGGCACCAGCCGTTTTCCACGCGTCACCTGGCGCGAGTCAAAATCCATGGTCAGGTCGGCAAACTGATAGACCTGGTTGCGTTCCACCTGGGTGCGGCGGAACAGGGCGCGGATGCGGGCGGTCAGTTCATCCAGGTTGAAAGGCTTGACGATATAATCATCTGCTCCGGCGTCCAGCCCCTGAACGCGGTCCTGAATGGTATCCTTGGCAGTAAGCATCAGGATCGGCAGGCCGCCTTGCAGGCGCAGGCGGCGACAGACTTCCAACCCATCCATGCCGGGCAGCATCCAGTCCAGGATGACCAGATCCGGATGATGATCATGCGCCAGGTTAAGGCCGGTGCGGCCGTCCGTGGCTACATCCACTGTATAACCCTCATAGGCCAGTCCGCGCTGCAAAACTTTCAGGATGGCCGGATCATCTTCAATAATCAGGATTCGTTCATTCATGGTGCGCCTCCGCTCAAAATATACCACAAACTTTTGGTAGAATGTATATCATGTATTTTTCAAAACGGCTCTTCGATCTTATTGTGACCGCCCTTGGTCTGGTAATCATCCTGCCGTTAATGCTCTTGCTATCCCTGCTGGTCTGGATCTTCCTGGGAATTCCGATCCTGTTCCGCCAGCCACGCCCTGGCTACAAGGGCCGGCCTTTTATCACATATAAATTCCGGACGATGACCAACCGTACCGGCCCGGATGGGAACCTGCTCCCGGACGCCGAGCGGTTGACTCCGTTTGGCCATTTCCTGCGCTCCACCAGCCTGGATGACTTGCCTCAACTCTTCAACGTTTTGCGCGGCGAGATGAGCCTGGTGGGGCCGCGCCCGCTGTTGATGCAATATCTCAAGCGCTACTCGCCCGAGCAGATGCGCCGGCACGACATGCTTCCCGGCATCACCGGTTGGGCGCAGATCCACGGGCGCAATACCCTGGATTGGGAGCAAAAATTCCGCCTGGACGTCTGGTATGTGGATCACTGGTCTTTCTGGCTGGACCTGAAGATCCTGTTCCTGACGCCCTGGAAGGTCTTCAAACGCGAAGGCATCAGCCAGCCCGGCCACGCCACGGCGGAAGAATTCAAAGGTTCAGGGAATAACAAATAAGTTTCTACCGTACTGAGGGGAAATCACACGCGGATCAGATCGGTTCGATTAGATAGAACCGGATTTTCTTTGGGTTAATCCGTGAAAATCAGCTGAATCTGCGGCATTCGTTTCTAATTTCTTTGTCTTACGACTTCAAACATCAAGATCGCCCCGGCTACCCCGGCATTGAGGGACTCGGCATTGCCCGGCATCGGGATGCAAACCGTCTCATTCGCCAGGCTGCGAGCCGCTTGCGTGGCGCCCTCGGCCTCCCCGCCGACGATCAGCGCCAGAGGGAGGCAAAAATCGGTCTGCCAGCACGGACTGCCTTGCATGTCGGCCAGGTAGATCTTCAGCGCTTCGGTCGCGCCCCTGATTTCATCCCAACTCAGATTGCGAATGGGCAAGCGGAAGTGCGCGCCCATTCCGGAGCGCAGCACCTTTGGACTGAACGCGTCGGTTGTCTCCGGCGGTAAGAAGACCGCCTGCACGCCCGCGGCCGCGGCCGTGCGCAGCAGCGTGCCCAGGTTGCCGGGGTCTCGGATCGAGTTGGCGATGAGTACGAAGTCCAACTCTTCCGGCAGGGATAGAGGAAAATAATCCAGTACCGCCAGCAAGCCCTGACTGGTCTCAGTTTCAGATATCGAGTTCAGCAGCGCTTCTGAAACCTGCTCCACCTCGCATCCCTGCGCTTTGCACTTCTTTACCAGTTCCAGGCCGCGTCCGTTCAAACCGGGGGAATGTAAAACAAATCGGATTGGCCAGCCGGCCGACAGGGCTTCTTCCACCAGCCGGACCCCTTCGGCCACAAAGGCTTGGCCGGCATGGCGTTCCTTGGGGCGGCCCATCAGGTTGCGTGCCAGTTTGAGTTTAACGTTTTGGGTCGAAGTGATCATGCCAGGCTTTCTCGAAGACGGTTATTGTCGCCGGATCGTAAAGCACCAACCGCACCATGCGCAGGCCGGAGTGCTTTCCGAAATAATTCTGAAAGGCAGCCAACATCACACCAGCGGCGCGTTCTTTGGGGAAGCCGAAGATCCCGGTCGAGATGGCAGGAAAGGCAATCGAGGCCAGCTTTAGCTCGTCTGCCACCCGCAATGTCCCGGCTACAGCTGCGGCAAGTTTGGCGTCTTCCTCCCCGTCACCCCACACCGGGCCGACCGCGTGGATCACGAACCGGCACGGCAGCGCTCCGCCCGTTGTCCAGGCTGGCGCTGCATGGCTGACCGGACCGTGTGCTTTAACCCATGCATCTGATTCCCGTTCGATCGCCGGCCCGCCACGGCGCAGGATTGCGCCGGCCAAGCCGGCGCCATGCTGCAGGTGGGCATTGGCGGCATTCACGATGGCGTCAGTCGTCTCGGCGGTAATATCGCCCTGCACAAGCTGGAGGGTCTGGCCGGCCGGGAGGATTGTTTCAAACAGGAGGCGGTTCATAAGAATATTTTACCGCTATATCAAATCTGCCACACAATGGATGGTCAGCATCGGCACGAATGGGCTATCGGCGGGCAGGCCGCCATTTTCAAAATCCACCCAGACCGTGCCCAGGCCAAGCTGCCAGGCGGGTTGAAGGTCACGCACCAGATCATCCCCTATCATCCAGGCTTGTGCGGGTAAAGCGCCAAATTGTTCCAGCGCAGAAATAAAAACACGTTGGTCAGGTTTACCCACCCCGAACTCACCTTCGACGATGATGACCTCGAAATATCGCGCCAGGTCGAAGCGTTGGATCTTCCTGCGCTGAAACTCGCTATTGCCATTGGTTAGCAAGCCCATCCGGATGCCATGCCGTTGCAACTCTTTCAGTGTCTCAATGGTTCCCGGAAAAGGCTTGAACAATAGCTCGCGCCGCAGGGTGAATGCATCCGCCATTTCATCGCCCAATGCCGGGCGGTCAATACCAAGCCTCGCAAGAACCAGTTTTAAAACCTGGCGGCGCGCGGCCCTTAGATCCAGGCGCCCCAGGCGATTCCGTTCTGGATCTGACCAGTACCAGCCAGAGACTTGTTGGTGCGCCGTCGATAGCTGTTCTACAGATATCCCGAAGTGCAGCGCATATTCAATGAAAAGATCCTGCCAGCATTGACGCCCGCTGGCAGAGTAATCCAGCAATGTGTCATCCAGGTCAAAACATAGAAAGGGTGGAAGAGGGGGCATCAACAGGATTGTAGCATGAACATTCTTTGAATTTATCCTAAAATTTTAGAGGAACCGCATTTTGAATATTTGGATAGGTTATTAAATAAGGACGGTCGGGGTTCGAGAGCCCCGACCGTTTATCAGTTATTGCTGTTGCTTATTTATTGGTCTGTGCCACTACAGCAGTAAAAGCCTGCGGTTCGCGCACTGCCAAGTCGGCCAGCATCTTACGGTTGAGCGTGATATCGGCCTTCTTCAAGGCGGAGACCAGGCGGCTGTAGGTTGTGCCGTTCAGCCGGGCCGCCGCGTTGATGCGGGTGATCCACAACTTGCGCAGGTCGCGCCGGCGGGTGCGCCGGTCGCGCGAGGAATACCACATGCTCTTGAGCATGGCCTCATTGGCGCGCTTGAACAGCAAGTGCTTGGAACCCCGCTGTCCCTTGGTATACTTCAAAACTTTCTTATGACGCAGATGACCTTGCGGTCCACCTTTTACACGAGACATTATCTTCCTCCTGCGAACCTCCGGGCGCCGGTGCAGGGACTAACCCTGCGCTCCAGTTGCATACACCCGGGAGCCGCAACGAAAACGGATATGTACTATGAAGCTACGGCTTCATATGGGGCGCCAGGCGCCGGATGCGCTTGATGTAACTTTTTCCCTGGACGGCGACCATTTCACCGAACAAGGCCTTCACGCGCCGTGAACTCTTCCGGCGCAGATGGGCCTTACCGCCCTTGGTGCGCACGATCTTGCCGGACCCGGTAATGCCAAACCGTTTCGATGTGGCCTTGTGGGTCTTCAGCTTTAACTTACCGTCTTTCTTCTTGCGTGGCACAGCATTTACTCCTTGACTACAGATTTCGCAGGGGCTTGCTCCCGCGGTAGTTCTTTCTTTTCAGCGTCCTGGTCCATCTCTTCTTTGGTTTTCTTTTTGCCACCCTTGGCGGGGATAAGCATCATGGACATCTGCCTGCCTTCAATGGCGGGCGGCTGTTCCACAACGGCTACATCTGCCAGGCTTTGGGCAATCTCTCGCAAGTCTTCGAGTGCGATTTCAGGGTAAGTGATTTCGCGGCCACGGAACCGAACCGTCACACGCACTTTCATGTTATGGTCCAGCCAGCGGCGGGCGTCTTCCACCTTGAAATCGCGGTGGGAACCGGCCGTCTTGGGGCGCAGGCGAATTTCCTTGATCTCTACTTTCGTCTGGGCTTTGCGCGCCTCGCGCTCTTTCTTTTCCTTTTCGTAAAGGAATTTGCCGAAATCCATGATCCGGCAGACGGGCGGTGTGGAGTTGGGGGCAACTTCCACCAGGTCAAGTTCCGCTTGTTGGGCCATCCGCAGGGCTTCACGTGTGGGCACTACCCCCACGTTTTCACCCGCTGCACCGATTAACCGAACTTCGGAAACTCGAATAAACTCGTTGACTCTGAATTCGTTAGCGCTGATACTTCTCTCCTCAATAATAATAGGAACCAGCCACAAGGCTGGCTTAAGCGGGCTGATGATACCATGGAGTCAGATAAATCGTCAATCAACTCATGGAAGATTTCAATTATATCCTGCTTTGAGCACAGCCAGGAGTCTAAATCCCCCAACCTTTTCGGGTATCATCGGATATATATAGTGTGGGCATTCATAATAATCCAGGAGGATGATGGACGAACTGGGAGCAATCCGGCGATTGAAATCAGGTGATATCGGCGGGCTGGAGGTTCTGGTAAGCCAGTACCAGGTTCGTGCCGTGCGCACGGCGTTCCTGATCACGCGCGACCCGGCCCAGGCCGAGGAAGCGGTCCAGGAGGCTTTCCTGCAAATCTACCGCTCCATCCGCCATTTTGACGAGCATCGCTCGTTTGCCGCCTGGTTTATGCGCAGTGTGATCAATGCCGCATTGAAGGTTGCCCAACAATCGGCCCGGCGGGCTCCCATTGGGTCCGCCCCGGACAACTCCTGGTGGGAAGGCCTGGCGTCTGAAGCCGAGCCGGTTGAGCAGCAGATCGAAAACTCCGAGTTCCAGCGCCATCTTTGGGAATCCATGCAAGACCTTTCGCCCCGCCAGCGCCTCGCCATCGTCCAGCGCTATTATCTTGATATGAGTGAAAAAGAGATCGCCGAAGAACTGGAGGCTGCCCCCGGAACGGTCAAATGGCTGCTGCACGCTGCCCGTAAGAACCTGCGAGCCCTGCTTTCGGAAAGGATCGAAAAATGAACGACGAAAGCATTCGAAAGAGCCTGGAAGGTATTGCCCGGCAAAATATCCCGGAGAACACCAACCTGTGGCCGAGCCTGGCGGCCCGGCTGGAACGAAAGGACAGACAAACCATGAACCTGAAATGGAGACTCGCTTGGACGATCCTGCTGGTCTTGCTTGCCTTTTTTGCGCTGACCGGGGTGGCCTACGCCTTCTACCGTTACTTTAATAATGACGCCGGAATGCAATCTGTCAGCAACGCCGGGCTGTTGGCTACGGTAAATGTAACTGCCCAACCCACCTCGAACCCGACTGCGACACCCCCCGCGCCCGTCACCGTCATCGGCGATTCACAGACTCTGGAAGGTGTCAGCCTGACCCTTTCGTGGGTCTATTTGATGGACGGGCAGCAGGCTTTCGGTTTCTCCGCCGCTGGGCTGGCTGGTGGGGAAAGGCTTGGCATGCCGGAGATGGGCTTCGGTAGGCTCGTTCCGCAGCAGTATCGCGGCGCCGGCCTGGACTTAAAGGACGATCTCCAACCGGTTACCGGGGTCTATGTGGTCAACCAGATTGTCAGGGATGCCGCCACATTCGGAAAAACAGACACCCGCACGGATGTCAGCATTGACATCCCGCTCCTGGATGGAAACGGCCAGGTTTTGAACTCGTTCCGTTTCGCGGTCAAAGGTGAGCTTATTCACGCCGGTCCGTTTGCGGGGGGAAACATCTTCTCAACGGTTGCAAACAACCTGGAGATGGATCTGGACTGGATCCGGCTGAGTTCCACAACCGTCCAGGCGCGCCTGTGCTTTGTTCCTCCGGATGGCAAAGACTGGCGGCTGGTCGCGCCAACCCTTCAACTGGCAGCAGATCCCAACCAGCTGGCTTCTGCAACTCCTGTCCCGGCCTCCCAGGCTATGCCGATCACAGATGAGAATGGCATACGCTGCCAGGAGGCAACCTTCCCGATCAGCAAGCCAGGCGCGCAGATAATTTTCCTGAAAGCAGCTGAACTGGCCACTCCCGCTGGCGAAACCCTGCAGGGCGATTGGACGTTCAACTGGAATCAACTGCCCGGCCAGATGCAGTTCCCGGGGATCGCGCCGGTCGAGCCAGCCCCGCCGACCACGGAAAATATCAGCAGCGATAGCTCCATCACGCTCGAGAAGGCCTACGCGGATATATTCCGTATGGTTTTCGTCGTTTCCATCAAGAGCCCGCAGACCGGCTTGGTGGTCTCCAGCGCTGCGCTAAAGGATGCCAGCGGCGCCGACTTGAATACGGGAGTGGGAATAACCTCCCAGCCGGATGATCCTCCAGGCCGCTATACGATCGAGCTCGAACCAATTTCTGAATTCACAACCGGCCAGTTCAAGGGGGAATTAATCGTGGAAATCGGATCCCAGTTCGGGAGCAACTCTTCCCAGGCGAAAGCACACTTTGCCTTGAATGTACCGGTCTATCCGGCCTATGTTACTGACCCGATGCAGACCGTCACAGCCAATGGCGTGGAAATGTTATTGCAAAGGATCAAGGTAACGCCCTCCTTCACAAAGGCCTACCTGTGTTTCCAGAAACCCACCCAGACCGATTGGGGTATCGGTTCCATGTCCACAATGCAGATTGGTGAAGACACCGGTACTCTTTCCGACTCAAGGCTTTTATTTGACGCTCCAGGTATGGGAAACGTGCCCAAGAATCCGGAACCCGATTGGACTTCTCCGGTCCAGACCGGGCGCTGCGTGACAGCCGGGTTCACGGTGGGGCACCACGGCAAGCCGGAAGTACTTACTCTGAGCATCGCGGAGTTGGAGCAGTCCGCGCCGGAGGTCATCCCGAATGACCAGCTCCAGGCTGTTCGAAAAAAACTGCTCGCCCAGGGCATCGATATGGACATGGTGACCTCTTCCGGCAACGGCGGAGGCGGGGGCGGACCGGTCATCAATTCCAAGCCGGCCGGCATGACCGACGATCAGGTTATGCAGCTTTTCAACGAGGACATGGGTTATTATTATCCTGGCCCATGGAACTTCACGGTCGATATTAATCCATAGTTTTCAGAGTGCGATGTCTCCAAATTTGGTTTCAGAGGCTGAAAGTTCTGTAGAGCGACAAAAATATCGCTCCTATGATTAGCACATCACCATACAAAAAGCGGAGGGCATGGGTTGCCCTCCGCTTCAAATTATTTCCCGGATCCTTTATAGTTCGGCCGCCCGGCGCTCGATCCGGTCTTTGGCCCTGGCTATGAATTCTGCCACCGGGATGTTATCGGCCCGGCTGCCATCCCGCACCCGCAGTGAGACCTGCCCGGCGTTGGCTTCGTTCTCGCCCACCACCAGCATGTAGGGGACTTTCATGAGCTGGGCGTCGCGGATCTTGGCGTTCATGCGCTGAGCGCTGACATCTGCCATCACGCGGATGCCCTGCCCGCGCAACTGTGCCACCACCTTTTCGGCGTATTCATTCTGGTTATCCGTGATCGGGATAACCCGTGCGTGCTCGGGGCTGAGCCAAACGGGGAAATTGCCGGCGTAATGTTCGAGCAGGAAGCCGATGAAGCGCTCGTGTGTGGAGAGCGGGGCGCGGTGGATGCACAACGGCGTCTCCTCCACCCCGGCTTTGTTCATGAACTTCAAGTCAAAGCGCTCCGGAACGGCAAAATCCACCTGGTTGGTGGCCAGGGTGAACTCGCGCCCGATGGCTGACCAGATCTGCACATCGATCTTGGGGCCGTAGAAAGCCGCTTCGTTGGCCGCCTCGACGAACGGGACGTTGCCGTTCTTCATGGCATTGCGCACCATGTCTTCGGTCTTGAGCCACAGCCGCTCGTTATCCACATATTTTTTACCCAGGCCTTCTTTGGCATGCAGCGAGAGCCGCATAACATACTTACCGATGGCGAACAGGTCGAAATACTTCTTATACAGGTCGATCACTGCCATGAATTCCTGCTCGAACAGTTCCTCGGGCACGTAAATGTGGGCGTCGTTCATCTGCATGGATCGCACGCGCATCAGGCCGAACAGCTCGCCGGATTTCTCGTAGCGGTAGCAGGTGCCGTACTCGGCCAGCCGGATCGGCAGGTCGCGGTAGGAACGCGGTTTCGAACCGTAGATCTTGTGATGCATCGGGCAGTTCATCGGCTTGACATAGTACTTGGTGCCCTCCAGCTCCATCGGCGGGTACATGCTCTCAGCATAGTAGGGCAGGTGGCCGGAGTGCAGGAACAGGTCTTCCTTGGCCAGGTGGGGCGTGCGCACGCGTTGATAGCCGGCCTGCTCCTCAAATTCCTTCGCCACCTTTTCGAGTTCCTCGATCACCACGCCGCCGCGCGGCAGCCACAGCGGCAGCCCCGGGCCAACTTCTTCATCAAACATATAGATTTCCAACTCTTTGCCCAGTTTGCGGTGGTCGCGCGCCTTGGCTTCCTCGAGCATCTTCAGGTACTGCTTTAGTTCATCGGGCGTCTTCCAGGCTGTACCGTAGATGCGCGTCAGCATCTTGTTATGCTCGTCGCCGCGCCAGTAGGCCCCGGCGATGGACATCAGCTTAAAGGCGGATGGGTTGATCTGGCGGGTGGTCTCGACGTGTGGCCCGCGGCACAGATCCGTGAAAGTATCACTCTGGTAGAGTGAGATTTCCGGCTTGCTATCCAGCGGATTTCCGTATTCGTCCAGCCCGCCTTTATCCAGACCGTCGATCAGTTCCAGCTTGTAGGGCTGATCCTTGAAGACCTGCCGGGCCTCGTCTGCCGACACGACCTTTCGGACAAACGGGTGTGCGCCCGCGATGATCTGGCGCATGCGTTTCTCAATCTTTTCCAGGTCTTCCAGCGTGATGGGCTGGGGCAGGTCGAAATCGTAATAGAACCCGTTCTCGATCGGCGGCCCGATGGTGTATTTGGTTTCCGGATAGAATTCCAGCACGGCCTGCGCCATCACATGTGCGGTCGAATGGCGGATGCGGTAAAGTTGTGAATCTTCATAGCGTTCGTTTTCGTCAGACATTTCTGCCTCCATAAAAATGAGGATGGATAATAAACCTATTCAGCAGAGCAAAGGGCCGTTTTCCATCGCAGCGGCCTGCCGCTTAAAAACAAAAAACTCCCTCCCCATCCTGGGGCGAGAGCTGGCTCACGCGGTTCCACCCAGATTATGCCCAGACCCTGAAGGTCTCGACATATCTCTTGGGCTGATAACGGGGCCGGCCGTTTACCTTATTGTAGGGCGGATCTGACATCCGCCCCTACGGTTGGGGGTTCCGCTCGCGGGTGGTTTTTGGCGGGTTGGCCGGAGCAGGCTCGCATTCGATCGCTTGCTCTCTCTGTCGGCAGGGGACCGCCTACTCGTCCCGGTCATTGCGTTTGAGCTTTGTGGGAGTATTATATGCTGCTTTGGAGGCTTGTCAAGCGCCTCCCGCTGGAATTACAAGGTGTTCTTAAAATCCTTATATCAACCCTTCTCTCGGTTTCATCCAATGTCCAGAAACTAAAGAGATGAATAATTGGTGTCAGGCGAGTTACGTTCGCCTGACACCAATTATTCGATCTTTTCTCAGCCTTTTGGTGGGCCGATAAGAAAAGGGATTCGACTTTAAGAAAGCCCCTTTTTACCAGTAAATCCTTCGCGAACTTCCCTAGTTCGCGGTTAATTTCAACTTCGATTGACTTTACTTCATTGTGGCGGGCACCCACTTGGCGAAGCTGGCCATGTGTGCCCACAACGCACCGTAGAAGGTGACGGCCCAGATGGCGGCTGAAGCCAGCAGCACCAGGATGGCGATCCAGCGTACAACCTTATTAACCCTGAACCACTGCAGGAAGGGGAAGGCGCCCACTCCGCCCAGGCCGGCCAGGATGAAGCCGACTGCCGCCAGCAGCGGTTCCTGCCCCAGCTTCAATGAATACAGGCGCAGGCCAACAATGATCGCGTCGATGCCGGCAAAGAAGGAGTAGATCGCCATTGGCAGCAGGTCCCAATTCTGCCAGAGCGAAAGGCCTGTGCCGAGGAAGACCGTCCCGAATAGGGTGGCGGCGTCGCCGTAGCCAACGTTAAAACTGCCAGGCAGCGGCCAGGTAAAGGATAATTGCAAGCCGGTGACCACACCGATCAAACCGGTCACGAAGAAAGCCGCCGCATAAGGGCGCTGGTCCTGCGCATCCAGGCCTTTCCACAGATAATAGGCCAGTAAAACGCTGCCGGCCACCAGATTGATCATGACAAGGGTCAAAAAATCGATGAACACTTTTTACTCCTTTTACTGTGTAATAATATACGGAGTATTTTAATATAATTTATATTAATGGTCAAGATAATCTAGTATTGAAATTAGAATCTATCGAAATTTTAAGAAGAAAAGCAATTCGAATGTGTGAGGTGAAACTGCACGCATTCAAATTGCGAACTCCTCCTAATTTTCGGATAAGTTATGGGATTAAACAAAAAGACGCTCTCGCAATGGAGGGCTTCTTTTCTGTGGGCGGAATAGGGCTCGAACCTACGACCTCTGCTATGTCAAAGCAGTGCTCTAACCAACTGAGCTACCCGCCCGGGACAGGCGCATATTATAAACGAAGGTCTGCATTATTGGCAATAGAAGGAGGGAAGAACATCCGGTAAATCTGGCGGGCAAATCCCTAAAAATTCTGCCTGCCTACTCCCCGATCCCCGCGCTGTTTTGCTGGTACTTGACTCAAGCCCGAAAAACCCGATAGTGAAATTGGATCGTCGCTGTTTTTTTATGTAGTGATAACAACCTTGAAAATGACGGAAAACATGCTTTCCTACCTGGGGACCGATTCCACCACCTTGTAGGCTGAGCTGCAGGGTGCCAAGTACCACTTTAGAATGACCACCAATGCCGCGAAAACCGTAGCCATCCATCTGAACGGCAGCGATTAAACGGTCGTGAACGCCAAGGCCCAACCTTGATCGGTCATGGATACCTTGAATTGGTCCATGTGTTCTATGGATGCGGTCGTGATCTTCAGCGCAGCTGCCAGTGCTTCTCCAACTGCCCATGCCAGTGATACCTGGGAAGGCCGCCCGGTGGATGTCTACTCGGTTGATTCCACCACGACTGGCGCGCCCTTACCTGATACCGGCATGAGCTTGCTGCCTTTCTCGGTCACCTCCATTAAAGGCATCTTCTGGATTGACCAGGCCACCTCCATCGCCCATGGCCAGGGGCTGCTGCAGATCACCGTCACCCTGCCGTAAAGAACCCCCTCTCCACTTCCGTAAAAAATACAAAGGTTGCAGTCCGTTCTTCCAGACTGCAACCTTAATCTTTTTTCCATAAAAGGTCTTTCCTTTGTGCCCCTTCGTGCTCCTTCGAATACTCCGTGTTAAATTTTTTAGATCTGCTTTCTAGAACACAAACTTCCCGTTCTGGTAAATCACCTCGTTATCCAGCAAAATCTCCGAATCCTTTTGCATCCCGCAGATCATATCCCAGTGGATAATGCTCTTGTTATGCGAGCCGGTCTCAGGGTAGCCCGCCCCCAGCGCCATGTGGAACGAGCCGCCCAGTTTTTCGTCGAACAGGATATTATGCGAGAAACGGTCGATCTCGTAATTGGTGCCGATCGCGAATTCGCCCACGTAGCGCGCCCCGGCGTCAGATTCGAGCATTTCCATCAAGAAGGGCTGGTTCTTCTCGGCGTGTGCTTTGGTCACTTTGCCGTCGCTGAAGGTCAGTTCCACGCCCTCTACCAGTACCCCGCTGTAGATAGCCGGATATGAATAGCGCACGAATCCGTTCAGGGAGTCCTCCACTGGGCCGGTAAAGACTTCGCCGTCCGGCATATTGCTCTTGCCGGCCGCGTTCAGGAACTTGCGTCCTTTGATCGACAGACTCAAGTCCACGTTCGGGCCTCGCAGCACTACCTGGTCGTGTCCCTCGATCCGGTCGATGATCTTCTTCTGGCTGGCTTCCACTTTATTCCAGTACGCCACCGGGTCAGCCTGGTCGGCGTGGCAGGCGCGATAAACGAAGTCTTCGAATTTGCTCAGACTCATTTCGGCTTCGATGGCAAAGCCTTCGGTGGGGTAGAGCGTCGTCACCCACTTGAAGGAGCGGTCTGCGCCGCGCCGCATCTGGGTCTCCAGGATCGAGGCGCTGGCTTTCTGGTGCCGGCGCTGCCGGGCCGGGTCCACGCCCGAAAGGGCGCGCGGGTTGGTGTCTGAATGGATGCGAATGCGGCTTTCGAACTGGTCGTAGGCCAGCTTACGGAAGGGCGGCACGGCGTCCAACTGCGCGTCGTTGCCATGCGCGAACAGGATCTCCTCCTGGTCGGGCAGTTCCAGCAGCAGGTGCGGCAACCCGCCGCGCTCCAGGATCGTGGCACACAGCGCCCGCACTAGCGGCTGGGCCGCCGTGGTCGCCTCAATCGCCACCCGGTCTCCGGGTTTGATCTCGGCGGAATGGTCCACCAATATTTCAGCAAGTTTTTCCACGCGCGCATCTGCCATATTCCACTCTCCTGTCTGACAAGCTCTGCAAAATTATATCACCCGCATGGCTCTTAAAAATTGGACTTCTATCGTTTCAGGGGGAAAATTATTAAACACGAAATACACAAAAGGAGACAAACAAAAAAAATCCAAAGCTATTTTCCCTCCTTTGTTACCATGGTGTCCTTTGCCTGCACTGTGCCGCGCAGGCACACGTGTGTTTAGAAAGTCTTTTTCTTTAAATCTGGCAAATCCCGGGCTGATTGAACCTGATCATCCTTCTCCATCCAGTACAACCCTCATCTTGGCATGCACTTCAGCCGGAGCCGCCAGCAGCGAGCACGGCGGAATGATGTAATCTGCCTGACCATCGATGGTGGTAACCGTCGCGCCGGCTTCTGAGGCGATCAAGCCTCCGGCAGCCACATCCCACGGCTTGATGCTCAGTTCCCAGTATCCATCCACGCGGCCCGCCGCAACGTAGCACAAGTCCAGCGCCGCCGAGCCCAGCCGGCGCACCCCCTGGGTCAGTTTGGCAAAGCGCCCATAATATTCCAGGTTGTTGCGTGGGTTCGACCAGGCATCGTACGGGAAACCCGTCACCAGCAGGCAGCGCGGCAGCTCGGTCACTAGCGAGGCTCGCAGGTTGCGCCCGTTCACTCTCGCCCCCTTTCCGCGTTCTGCCGTAAACAATTCGTCCCGCATCGGGTCGTAGACGGCGCCCAGCGTGACGGCGCCTTCATGAGCGTATGCGATCGAGACGGAGAAAAAGGGGATGCCGTGGGCATAATTGACAGTGCCATCCAGCGGGTCCACGAACCATTGGTCACCCGCCCTTCCCGGCACCAGGCCGATTTCCTCGGAGACGATCTGGTGCCCGGGAAAGAGCCGCTGGATTTCGCCCAGCACCAGTTCTTCGGATTGGTGGTCGATTTCAGTCACCAGGTCGATCGCGCCCTTATAGTCCACCTGGTGCTCCTGTTCATAGCCCAGGCGCAGGATTTCACCGGCCTGGCGGGCCAGCCGTTCCAAGTCTGAAATGTTCGGTTCCATAATTTAATTGTGCTTGATTTCGTCCAGGATTTGATGAATCTGGTTGAGTTCCACCTGTATTTCGTCGCGGTCGGCCTGGGTCTGCTTGAGCAGAGCCTCGAAGGCCGCGCGCTGGGTTTCGGGCAGGGTCGTCAGCAGGCGCTCGGTGCGGGAGATCTGGGTGTTCTTGTGGCGTAGCTTGTGTTCCAGCCGTTCCCGGTAACCGGAATAGAACTCTTGCTCGCCCAGCGGCTCGGGGGTCGTTTCCGGGCCCTGGGTCAGCAGTTCGGCCACGGTCAGCAGGAATTCCTCCGTATCGATCGGTTTCTCGATGAACCGCACCGCCCCCAGGCTCACGGCGAACTGCTTGTCCTCCGGGGTGACGTACGTGGCGGATAGGAAGATCAGCGGGATCTGGCGCGTCTGCGGATCGTGGTGCAGGCGGTGCGCCAGGGCATACCCGTCCATTTTTGGCATCAGGATATCCGTGATCACCAGGGCGGGGTGCTCCTTCTGCACTTGCTCCAGTGCCTCCTGACCGTTCCGGGCGGTGATAACCGGGTAGCCCTTGAAGCGCAGGGTCACTTCGAGCAGTTCGAGCACGTTCGGCACATCTTCCACAACCAGGATGGGGCCAAAGGCAATATTCATAGTTCGACTATTGTAGCCGTCTTTCTGGCTCCCTACAAGATATGCGCCAACCTCCCCCATAAAAATTTAATTAAACCTTTGCAATTTGAGCACGTGCATGTTTTACTGCACATGCTTAAATTGTGGACTCCTCATTTCTTTACTCCTGCAGGTGTGATCACAAACCAGACACCCTGAACATTTTCCCCGGTTACATCGCCGGGCTTTGAGTCATTTTTCCAGTAGTATAGCGGCCACCCATTATAGGTAACCTGGGTGGTCCCATCTGTGCGCTTGGTAGTTCCCAACATGGAGGCCGTAACGCCCGTTCCGGCGGTGGGAGCCCCACTTGTCAATAAAGGCGGCCAGGCCGTTGCGCAGGCGCCATAGCAGGCGCTGGTATTCGGGCTGTCCTGGGTGAAAAGGTATAGGGTCATCCCTTTCGAGTTGACCAGGAAGGAACCCAACGTCGCGTTCTGCCCCACATCCACAATCGCCGGCCCGCTCGAGGCTGCTGGCGTGGCTGCCCCGCAGGCTGATATAAGCAACGCGAAAACAAAAAGAGCGGATAACAAGATTTTATTTTTCATTTCAATCCTCCAATTCAAAAAGGCAGGCACAAACTGCCCTGGCGAATAATCCCTTCGAAAATTAGGCTAAACTTGCATCGCGGATGTGTGCCCATCCCAAATACGGTTCTTCTGTAATTTTCAGATATTACATGAGTTTAATAAATTTCCATTATATACACGTTAGCAGATATTAATAATCTGATTAAAGATTTCCAATTTCTCCGCTCTTTTCATCCAACATTTGTCAAATCAGAACATAAGTTCTGAAATGTCTGTGCTCTAAATATCCGGCAACCAAAAATGAAACCTCGCCCATCCCCGTTGCAATTTTCAATCTCAAATTTTCCTATTCGTTTTTCCTTTGGTTTCCTTAAACCGAACTCATCCCCGTAGGGGCTGCGCCTTTATCAAATTTCGAATCCTCAATCTGCAATCAGCAATCCTAAATCCTCTATCTCAAATTCTCCCATTCGTTCCGCCCAAAAAAACAATAAGTGACTTTAATTCGCCATCAGCTTTCAGCAAACCGCCTTCAGCCAGGAACAATACAACCCGCCTTGCTCTCTATCCTTATCACATTTCTCCCCTCTCCCAATGCGCCCTTTGCATTTTGGGATGGTGCCCGAAGGGCGGGTGGGGTTGCCTCTATCGCTCAGATCTCTCAGTGCTCTTTTTGCAACGTACCTCCCCTTACCCAATCCTCAATTTCCGATTACCAATCTAAAATTCTCAATGAGACCATTCGTTCCTCCTTCTTTTTTTCTGAATAACGAAACCCCCTTTCTCCAATCACCAATTTTCAATCTACAATTATCAATATTCTTTAAAATTAGCCTTTGATTAGAGCCAGAAGCAAATCAGGACAAAAATAGTATACTTCCAGACATTAATATTTTCATTATGTAGGGAAAACCACAATGTCAAAATCCCGTATTTTTATCATCATCCTGCTACTCGTCTTTCTGGTTGGCGTGGCCATCCCCGTTGCTGCTCAGTCCGGCATCCAGGTTGTCAGCGACGCCGCCAGCATCACCTTTCCAACCAGCCTGGTCTTCAACGCCGAGTTCCAGGGCGGCGCCAATATCACCACCGTTGTGCTCGAATATGGCGTCAACCAGCTCACCTGTGGGACGGTGGATGCCAGGGCGTTCCCGCAAGTTACCCCTGGCACGGATGTTAAAGTAACCTGGACTTGGCAGATGCTCGAATCCGGCTCATTGCCGCCTGGCGCCAAGGTTTGGTGGCACTGGTTGGTCACCGATTCCAGCGGCGCGCAGTTTACCAGCCCAACCAAGACTGTCCTGTGGCTCGATCCCGTCCACCCCTGGCAGACCATTACCGGCGGGAATATCAACCTGCATTATTACAATGGCGATTCTTCCTTCGGCCAGCAGCTGCACGATGCCGCCGCCCAGGCCCTCGTTCGGCTTTCGCAGGATGTTAGCGTGACCACCGATAGCCCGGTGGACATCTATATTTACGCCAACTCCACTGATTTGCAGGATGCCATACTTTTTGCGCCCACCTGGGTCGGCGGGCAGGCTTTTCCCGAAAATAACATCGTCATCATTGGCATTTCGACCGACCAGTTGGATTGGGGCAAGAGCACAGAAGCGCACGAGTTAACCCACGTTCTGGTTGGCCATCTCACCTTCTCCTGTCTGGGTTTCATTCCCACTTGGTTGAATGAGGGCCTGGCCATGGTCGGGCAGGGCGGTGTGCAGCCCAGCGAGCAGGCCCAGTTCGACCAGGCCAAGGCTGCCAACCAGTTGCCCACCCTGCCTTCGCTGAACGGTGAATTCTCAGCCGAAGCCACGCGTGCCACGCTCTCCTATACCGAGGCGTGGAGTGTGGTCAATTACATGATCCAGACCTACAGCCGGGACAAAATGACCGCCCTCTTGCTGGACCTGAAGGATGGCCAGACCATCGACCAGGCCTTGCAGGCGGTTTACGGGTTTGACACAAACGGCTTGGAATCCGCCTGGCGCATTTCCATCGGCGCAAAGACCCAGGGCGGTTCGTCCCAACCGACCCCCGTGCCCACTCCCACCATTGTTCCCACCTTTGTACCCATAAGCGCTGCGCCGGTTGCCGCCGCGGTCAATTCTACCCCGCAGCCAACCACTGCCAATGTGGCGGTTACTTCCTCCACTTCTACGCCCACCGCCCTTCCGGTCGCCGCAGCCTCTCCATCTTCCTCATCTACGAATTCGCCCGGCTTTAATTTTGGCAACCTCACCACCGTGCTCGAAATAGGTTTGGCTTGCGTGGTCATCCTCTTGCTGGTCGCCGGCCTGGTTATTTTTCTGATCGTTCGTGGCCAGAACAGGAGTTGAAAATGAAACTGACCCGGAAATTGTTCTCCTTCCTGCTGGTCATGCTCTTCTTGCTGACGGCCTGCCAGCTTACCGGCAGCGCCAGCCCGGTGGGCTCGACTACACCCGGCGCTTCTGGTTCGACGCCCTTCACTTATGTCAACCAGGAGAACGGTGTAACGGTCCATTACCCCAACGGCTGGACCACTCAGGCCCCTCCCAGTGGGGATCAGGGTCTGATCCTCTTTATCAGCCCGGACCAGAGCATTCAATCCGAACTTTTCGTCTCACCGCTTCAAACCGGTGATACGGCCCAATCCGCCACCGTCCAGATGGCCGGAAGCGCCCTGCAGGGGCTCACCAATATCACCATCGTCAGTGACAATGCCATCACGCGCACCGATTCTTCCACCGCTTGGAGCCGGGTGGTGACCGCTGCCAGTAATGGCAACGATCTCAAAATCAATCTCACTACTATCATCTCCGGCCCGCGTGAATATTCCCTGCTGACCTATGGGCCAGTCTCCAGTTACGATGCCAATACCAATGCGATTAATTCCCTGGCCAGCGGGATGACTTTCCAGGCGCCTGTTATCAATGGCATCAACCGCAACCAGGCGCTCTTCCTGGCTGGTGGGGAAAGCTCCAATCCAAGGGATTATGACCCCGCCACCGAGCACGATTCCGGAGATAAACGCATCTACAGCGGGCTGGTCTCCCTGGATACCAACCTGCACCTGGTGGCAGACCTGGCCGCCTCCTGGGATATCTCCGGCTCTGGCACAATCTACACCTTCCATCTGCGCCCCAATGCCAAATTTCAGGATGGACGCGCCGTTGTGGCTCAGGATGTCGTCTATTCCTGGGAACGCGCTGCCGCCCCGGCCACTAATTCCGATACCGTCCTGACCTATCTGGGCGATATTGTCGGCGTGGCCGATATGCACAGCGGCAAAGCCCAGCATATCTCCGGGCTGAAAGCGATCGACGATCACACCCTGCAGGTCACCATCGATGCTGCAAAGCCGTACTTCCTGTTCAAATTGACCTTGCCGGTTGCCTTTGTCCTGGATCAGAAAAATGTCGAATCTGGTTCAAATTGGTACCGCACCCCCAATGGCACCGGGCCCTATAAACTCTCCCGCTGGGATAGCTTTAAGTTGATGGTGTATGACGCCAACCCCTATTACTATTTAGGCGTGCCTGCCATCCCGCAAATTGTCGTGGAATTGAATACCGGTATCGGCATTGACATGTACGAATCCGGCGAGATCGATATGACCGGTGTTTCGACTGCGGATGTCGCGCGCGTGCTCGACCCGGCTGACCAGTTGCATGCCGATCTGATTAGCGGGGTCAGTATGTGTACTAATTACGTCACCTTTGATGTAACCAAGCCGCCCTTTGACGATGTCAAGGTGCGCCAGGCCTTCAGCATGGCCTTTGACCGCCAGAAGTTCATCGATGTGGTCGATAATGGCGTTGGGATTCCGGCCCTGGGGCTCTACCCGCCCTCCTTGCCCGGCTTCAACACCGACCTCAAGGGCCTGCCCTACGATCCCACCCAGGCCAAACAGTTGCTGGCGCAGTCCAAATATGGTGGCCCGCAGGGCTTGCCGGCCATCGTGTTCACTTCCGAGGGCATTGGCAATACTGCCGGCCCGGATGTGGCCGCCATGGTCCAGATGTGGGAGCAGAATCTCGGCGTCAAGATCACAATCGAGAATCTGGAGCCTGATAAATATTCCGACCTGCTCTATTCCGGCCAGCACGGCCAGATCTTCTCAGGCGGTTGGTGCGCCGATTATCCCGACCCCGAGAACTTTGCGGATGTCCTCTTCCATACTGGCGCGCAGCAAAATATCGGCAACTACAGCAATCCATCCCTGGATGCCATCCTCGACCAGGCCCGTGTCGAGCAGGATGTCACCAAGCGCATCCAGCTCTACCAGCAAGCCGAACAGATCATCGTCCAGGATGCCCCGGCCCTCTTCATATCCCATGATCTCACATACACTCTGGTGAAACCTTACGTAAAAGGTTTTGTCCTGACCCCCATCGATATCCCGATCGAACGCTACTTGTCGTTGAAACATTAAAAACTGTCGGGGCGGGATTCACTGCCGCCCCAACAATTCCCGTTGTGATATTCGTAACAACGACTTAAGTCTGCTCTGTTGCAAACAAACGAAATGCGTCGCTGCGAGGTGGTGTACTTTCGCCGAAGCAGGCTCCTCCGCCGTCTGGGGATTGCTTCGCCACCAAACAGCGGCTCTCATCTGTAAATGCTGTACTTGCGCAGGCAACGACACACAAATTAGATTTTCCGATCTCGGCAACAGAGCAACTACAATCCTTCCTACCCTCTTACGGCCGCGCCTCCGCCAGGAATTCCATCCTTGCAATTTCTGGCCCTACGCTGGCTACCTGGAATTCGAAACTCACCGGAGCGCTCGCACTTAGCGCAGCCGGAGCTGTCCAGCGCCGTACCCCGACCACGTTCCCATCCGCATCGTATGCGCTCGCCAGCACCCAAACCGTATTCGCCGTGCCTGTACCGTTCAGCAGCACCTTTCCAGAAACGTCCGCCGTTTGTCCGCTGGCATCCACACTCACCAGTGTATTCACCATCCTCACCGTCAGATAGCGCGTATCTCCCGGCAGCAGGCGGATGGCCGTCACCACCTGCACGCGCACCCCTGCCTTATTTTGCACCGGAGCAATGAAATGGGCCGTCAGCGGCATGCTCGCGCCCGGCGGCAGGATATCCAGCAATCCATACACTATCTGGCTGTCAAGCTGCTGGCCGCCCGCATCCACAAGTGCGAATTGCGCCGAGATATTTTCAAGCGTTTCGGCGTACGTGTTCTGGAGCAGGCCAAAGCACCATAAGCCGCCGGTTGCTTCCGGCCAGCAGTGCGCCTGCAGCACCGGTAACGCTGCCGCCGTGGGGGTCGGCTCGCCCGGCGCCTGGCTGCCCGTCGGGATGACCAGTTTGGTACCCACCGAAAGCGCCGTTGCCGAAATACCCGGGTTGGCCGCCAGCAGTGCTTGAACAGTTACACCAGCCTTCTGGGCGATGCTGATGAAGGTGTCGCCCTGCGCGACCGTGTAAGTGTAAGTCGTCGGGGTCGGCAGGATGATCTCAGTCAGTGCCGGGATGACCGTGGGTGTCAGGGTGGCTGGCTCGGTCTGGTAGGGCGCCGCAGTGACCGCTACCGGGGTCGCTGTGGCCTTCGCCTGGCATGCAACCAGTATAAGGAGTACCAAAAGACCGGCCAGATTTATTCGCATGTGTGAAATTATACCCGTTCCACTTGCCCCATCCCCCAGGCTGTGCTAAACTCAATTCATGGCTGATGATGAGGAACTTTTATCTTCCGAGCCCGGGGAAAACACCATGCTGCGGCAGGCCATCGAGGCGCTCCGCACCGGTGACCGGGCGCATGCCCGCGATTTATTAACGCGTTTGCTGAAAGCTGATCAGAAAAATGCCGAATGTTGGGTCTGGCTCAGCGCCGCGGTGGATTCCCCAAAGGAGCGCCTGTATTGTTTGCAGACCGCCCTCCAGTTGGATCCGCAAAATTCCGCCGCCAAGCGTGGCATGATCCTGCTTGGGGCCATGCCTCCCGACGATTCGGTCTCGCCTTTTCCGGTTAACCGGCCGCGCCGCTGGGAACAGCAACTGGCCATTTCCCCTGATGCCCAGGAGAAGCTGGTTGGTTGGGCAAACCCGCTCACGCGTGTGTTAATTATCTTGGGAATTACCGTGGTGGTGCTTGGCCTGGCATTAGGCGGGTACATGTTGTTCCCAAGGAACGCCCGCCCGACCATTCCAGTCATTCCCACCCCTCCTCCCAGCGCCACCATCTCGCCTACTCCAACCGATACGGTTCCTCCCAGCCTGCGCACCGCCACCCCCACTTTCAATGGGCCTACCCCACTCTGGATGTTCCTGGATAAAACCTATACCCCCACGCCTCTTTACGTGATAACCACCCATCCCATCACCAGCAAGAGCGCCTTTGAGGCTGGCCTGCGCTTCCTGGCTGCCCGGGATTACAAGAATGCCCTGGCCCTGTTACAGCAGGCCGAAGGGCTGGAGCCTTCTGCCCCCGATATCACTTATTACATCGGCGAGATTTACCGCGCCCAGGGCAGTTACCGGGCTGCATTGAATGAATACCAGCAGGCTATTAAGAAAGATGCCAATTTTGCCCCGGCGTTCTTGGGACGTTCCCTGGCGAATCTGGCTCTCAACCCCAAAGCGGATGTGACCAACGATCTTAATGCTGCCATCAGCCTGGATCCGCATTATACCGATGCGTATCTCGAACGCGGCATGTACCAACTTTCAAGCGATCCCGCTTCGGCGGAAACCGATTTCAATGCCGCTATATCGAATTCCCCTGGTTCTGCCCTGGCCTATCTCGATCTGGCTGATGCGCAGCTGGCCCTGAGCCAGAACGATGCCGCCCTTGCTTCCGCGCAGCATGCCAACCAGCTTGACCAGACGCTCGTCCCGGTTTACCTGGCGCTGGCGCGCGCCTATATCGCCACCGGCCAGAGTAATCAGGCTGTCAGTGTCCTGCAGACCTACACGATCTACGCCCCCAACGATACCAGCGCTTTCCTTTCGCTCGGGCAGGCCTACATCGCCGCCGGGCAGTACCAGTTGGCGGTGAATACGCTCAGTAAAGCCATTGACGCCGACCGGCACAACGTGGATGCCTATATCCAACGCGGCTACGCTTACCTTGATTTGCAGGAGGGCAGCCTGGCCCAGACGGATTTTAAATCGGCCATCACCTACAATCCGTTTGATTTTGATGCGCAACTTGGCCTGGCGCGTGCATTGGACTCGCAGGGCAAATACCGCGACGCCTACATACAAATGGATCAGACAGTCTACCCGCTGGCAAAAACGGATGGAACTAAAGCGCAGGTCTATTATTATGAAGCTACCTACCTGCTTGAATTTGGCGATCCGCTCTCCAAGCAAGGCGCCGATAATGCCTGGACCAAATTGATTGCCCTTCCAGAGGATGCCATGCCCGCAGATTGGCGCACGCAGGCTTTTCAATCTCTCAATATAACTCCCACCTATACCCCCACGCCTTCGCCGACCATTACCCCTATGCTCTCCTCCACGCTCCCTGTCACGGCTACTCCCACACCCGGCTCAATCTTGACTGGCATGCCCACACCTACCCCATAGATGGTTGATTTATTGGGACTTGTTTGAACCGGATCATGCAACTAATGAAAGGATAAAGAATGGAATTTTTAAGCGGGTAAGGAGCGATATTTGTGGCTATTTTTGATGCGATCCTCATTTCCCTTCCAATCATCATCCTTTTGCTGCTAATAAAAACATTCAATAAAGCCGCACGGATTGACGAGGTAGAACAGGAAGTTAAAAAATTGCGGGAAGAGGTTCAATCTTTGCACGGTGAGTTACCGGGTGTTCCTAAAAAATAACCAGTACCCCATAAAATAAAACCAATTCGGCGGCAGGTGAACTGCCGCCGAATTAGTTATTTTCTACATTGCTTGCACGGGCACAGTGCCCGCAGGTAATGCCACTGGAAAATACCGGCGTCGTGCCCGTCCTCCCACACCGGCGAGATGGCATAGGAACCAATAGGCATGATCGTCTTCAGGCGATTGGCTGGCGAATCGGTTTGAGGCGTATCAAAAACATCCGGGCTGGGCGTGTCACTCATGCGATCGTGCCCGCCCCGGCATTCGGCGCACGGGCAGCCCGCCCGCAACAGGGAAAACGAATACAAGCTGATATGTCCATCATCCCAGATGACAGTGAATTCTTTTTTTGCACGGTTTGCGTTTATGGATGTGGGTTTCATTACAATTTGTACCTGTCTGAAAATTCAAATCTATAGATGCTTATGGAGAAGGAATGGCAGTAAGGTAGTCCTGCACGGCCCAGCCTACCCGTGACGAATTGTAGGAAGCGGTCAGGTACCACCAGGTATAGCCATCCGCCTGTTCCGGCCCTTTGGCCACCATGAACACCTCCGAATCAAAGGCCGAGAAGAAGTCGGCGCTCAGGCTAGGCGATGTGTGCACCCGCAACCCCACTCCGCCGGTACTGGGTTGTACGTACACACCAACGGCAATCTGGCCAGGCGCTGGGGTGGAGCTGGGCGCAGGCGTGGGCGGCACTTCGGTCAGGGTGGGCGGCAAGGGCAGCGGTGTGGAAGTTGGCCCGGGAATAATGGTCAGGGCAGGCGTGGCCGCCGCCAGGTCGGGGCTTGCATTGGCCGTCGGGCGCATGACCAGGATATAAGCTGTGGTGCCGCATAACAGCAGCGCGGCAATCGCCATCATCGCAATCAATACTTTGCCGTTCAGGATATTTTTCATCTCACACCGCTTTGTTTTGCAACAAATGTCTGGCCTGTGGCGGCATCAAGATCAGGATTTTTTGCTGGAGCACTTCGAGCGTAACCTGTTGCGAACCGATCATCGTCTCACCGTCGATCTGGATCGGGAAAGGCGTCTCGGACTCGATCAGTACTTTGCGGAATGGAATGCAGCGCGCCATGTCCGATGTAGTGTGGCTGCCGGCGCGGATTTCAAAAAACTGCCGAAAGGTATCGGCCAGTGTCGAGCCGGAAAACAGCCAGAGGTCCATGCTGCCATCGTCCAGGTAGGCCGACGGAGAGATCTGTGCCAGCCCGCCCATATAATGCCGGATATTACTGGCAACACCCAGCAGGTAGTGCCCCTCCACCAGCTTGCTGTCTGCCGTAACGCGCAGATCCATGCCGTGCCAGATACTGGCATTCCAGACCGTCGCCGCGAAGTATTCGGGCAAGTTGAGATATTTCTCAAAACGCTTGCGCGGGTCCAGCTTTTTCACTGTCATGGCATCCAGTCCAACGCCGGCCCACATCAAGAAGGGCTGGCCGTTGCACAGGCCCACATCCACGGCACACGGCGGAGTCTCGACCAGTAGACGGGCATTCTGGCGCAGGGCCCGGATGTGCGGCCAGACGAAGGCATTGATGCCCATTTCGCGCGCCCACACGTTGGTGGTCCCGGCCGGCAGCACACCCAATGCTGTTTGCGAGCCGATCAGTCCGCTGGCTGCCTGCCCGGCTGTGCCATCCCCGCCGATCGCAAAGACCGCCCGGAATTTTTCCTGGGCGGCCATACGCGCCAGTTGCGTGGTATGCCGGCCATTGACCGATTCTGCCACCTCCACGCGCCAGCCATGGTCGTTTAAAGCGCGGATGACACCGCCGATGAATGGGCGTACGGAAATGCGCCCGGCTGCGGGGTTATAGATGAGCAGTGCATCGGCCATGCCTTTATTATACTAGCGCCGAAGGAACTTGTTATGGTGCGGGCGAATAAGCCCCAAAAGTGCCGTGTTATAATCCCGCCAGGCATCCTATGAAAGAATCTCGCCTGCTCAACAACCGCTATCTGATTCTTGAACAGCTTGGAAAAGGCGGCATGGCCATAGTTTACCGCGCCCGCGATACCATGCTGGAGCGTTCGGTGGCCGTGAAAGTCCTGCGCGAGAACTATTCGCGCGACCCGGCCTTTTTGGAACGTTTCCGCCAGGAAGCCAAAGCTGCCGCCAACCTTTCCCACCCCAACATTGTCACCGTCCATGATTTCGGCCTGGATAATGAACAACTATTCATTGTAATGGAATATGTCCCGGGCACCGATCTGAAAACGCTCATCAAACAGCGTGGCCGGTTCACGCCCGAGGAAGCCGTGCCATTGCTTATCCAGGCCTGCGCTGGCATCGGCTATGCCCACCGGGCCGGCCTGGTTCACTGTGATGTAAAACCGCAGAATATGCTGGTCACACCAGATATGCGCCTCAAGGTTACTGACTTCGGGATTGCGCGAGCGCTCTCCACCATCCATCCGCAGGAACAGAGCGATGTGATTTGGGGATCGCCGCAATATTTCTCACCTGAACAGGCCTCTGGTGCCGCCCCTTCGCCTGCCTCGGATGTGTATTCGCTGGGCGTCATCATGTATGAGATGTTGACTGGGTCGCTGCCTTTCCATGCGGATACCGCCGCGGAACTGGCCCATTTGCATATCGAAGCCGAGCCAGTGCCGATCGCCGAGATGCTCCCCAATATTTCCCCGGTTCTGGAGCAGATCCTGAATAAAGTCCTTTCCAAGCAACCTTCCCAGCGTTACCGGACAGCCGATCAGCTCGGACGCGTCCTGCTGAACTTCGGAAACGCTAAGGCTGCTCCGGCGCTTTCCCTGACCCCTGAAGCGGTTACCGTGCCATCCAGCCCTCCGGCTGCCAATCCCATACCTGTTCATGTTCCAGCTCCAGATCCGGAAATTGACTGGGCGTCGGTTGGCCTGGGTCTGTTGGCATTGGTGGCTGTGCTTGGGCTGGTTCCGTTCTGGTTGTGGGTGTATTTCGTGTATAATCCGCCCATTCGCTGAACCGGTTTCGCGTAAGAAAACACGCTTGCATGGGAACAATGCCTAAACGCTTTTTGATTGCCCCCTCCATCCTTTCGGCAGATTTTACCCGTCTTGGTGAGCAAATTGCCGAAGCCGAGATGGCCGGGGCGGGCTGGGTCCATGTGGATGTCATGGATGGGCATTTTGTGCCAAACCTGACCATGGGACCATTCATCGTGGAAGCATGCCGGCGGGCAACTAAATTGCCGCTCAATGTACACTTGATGATCGAGCATCCTGAGAATCTGCTGGAAGCTTTCGCAAATGCCGGAGCCAGCCACCTGATCGTGCACGTGGAAACCTGCCCGGAGATTGCCACAACGTTGAAAGCTATCAAGAGCCTGGGTTGTCTGGCGGGCGTAACGCTCAACCCGTCCACACCCGCCAGCAGCCTCGAAGCGGCCTTGCCGCTGGCAGACATCATTCTGGTTCTGACCGTTCATCCCGGCTATTCGGGTCAGGAATTCATTCCTGCGGAAGTGGCGAAGGTTGCAGAAATACGCCGAAGCTTGGACCAGATTGGTTCACCCGCCTGGCTGGAGGTGGATGGTGGCATCTCGGTTCAGACCATCTGCCAGGTTCGGGATGCCGGTGCAGATGCCTTCGTTGCTGCCAGCGCAGTCTTTAAAAATCCCGCTGGGATTGCGGCCGGTATCCAGGCCTTGAAGAATGCCATCACGAATTAGTCATCTTAAAACAAAAATCACGGCGTAAGCCGTGACCTTGTCTTAGCAGATTAACAACCTACACAGCTGTTTTTGCCAGAGTGCGGATGCACTTGGTGCACAAAACCTTTTGCACTTTCTGACCATTCTCGATAACCGTCACCTTTTGCAGGTTGGGATGGAACGGACGATTGGTTGTCCGCTTGGAGAATGAAACAGCGTGACCAAAAGTAGTGGACTTACCACAATGAGCGCATTTTGCCATTTTTGTAATTCCTTTCTAACCAGATAATACCAGTCTGTCTTGGACAGGCGGCGTATTCTACCACGAATCGCACCCTAGTACAAGTCGAGTGTTATCATATAAATAAGAAGATTATGTTGCGGTAGCAAAAAGAGGAAAAACCTATGGGCGAAGAAACAACTACTTTGGGCACCATTTCCATTTCGCCAAGTGCCCTGGCAACCATTGCCTATCATGCCACACTGACCTCCTATGGCGTGGTCGGCCTGGCTCCCAAGAACCTGGTGGAAGGCCTGGCGATGACCATCACCCACGAACCGGCCCGCGGGGTTTCCGTCGATTATGATGGCGAAGAGATAAATATTGACGTTCATATCATTATTGAGTATGGCACCCGGATTACATCAGTGGCTGATAGTGTCGCCAACGCGGTGCGCTACCAGGTGGAGAAGGCTTTGGGTATGCCGCTCCATAATGTAAATGTGCACGTTCAGGGCCTGCGCATCAGCAATCCCGATTAATATGAGGAGAATTTAATAGATGAATCCGGATTTCCAAGCGCGGCTGGAGCGTTTTAAGTCCACGCCGATTGATGGGCAGACTCTCAAGAAACTGGTCGAAGCGGGTCTGACCTGGTTGCGGGCCAATCAGCAGACGGTCAACTTGCTCAATGTTTTTCCCGTCCCTGATGGCGATACCGGCACGAACATGGTTCTGACCATGCAATCTGCCTATAATGAGATTAACCAACTCGGCTTTCATGGGGTTGGCCAGATGGCCGCGGCCGTCTCGCAGGGGGCGTTGATGGGCGCGCGCGGAAATTCGGGCGTGATTCTTTCCCAACTATGGCGCGGTTTTGCGCGTGCCCTGCACAACCAGGAGTATCTGGATGGCCCATCCCTGGTGCGAGCTTTTGCCGAGGCGCGTGACACGGCTTATAAGGGCGTTGTCCGGCCGGTCGAAGGCACCATTTTGACGGTTGCTAGGGATATTGCCACAGCCGCAGAAGAAGCCTCGCGCGAAACCAGCGATCCTTACGAAATTCTTGTTCGCATCGTTCCGGCTGCCAGCGCTTCGGTGGAACGCACGCCTGATCTGCTGCCGGTCCTCAAGCAGGCCGGTGTGGTCGACTCGGGTGGCAAGGGCCTGTTCTTCATCTTTGAAGGTATGCTACGCTATATTTATGGAGAGCCATTGGATTCACCCATCGCAAGTGTCCGGCCGCTTTCAGCCATGAACCTTGAAAATGCCATCGAAGACATCGAGCCCGGCCAGGATTACGAGGTGGTGGTTGATTTTGTGCCTGACAAGGAACTTGATCTAAAGAAATTCTATACCGAATTGGAAACCATGGGGACATCCATCCAGGTGGGTGAAGGTGAAGGCATGTACCGGATGCATATCCACGTGCCCACAGAAAACCGCAACAAGCCGGCCGATTACATCATGGGCCTTGGCACGATAACCAAGATTGCCATGGAAAATCTGCTGGCCCAGATGGAGGTTATCGGCAAAAAAACTGCAGGGGCGCATATCGAGCTGGCCAATATTGAGCCGGGTCAAATTGCAGTAGTAACCGTCTCACCCGGGCGTGGTATTTCGCGTGTTTTTGCCAGCCTGGGGGTGGCCGCCATCGTTGAGGGAGGCCAGACGATGAATCCCTCCACGAAAGATATCCTGGATGCCTTCGAAAATTTGCCGACGGATAAGATCATCCTTTTGCCCAATAACAAGAACATCATCCTGGCAGCACAACAGGCCAAGGATGTAACTGTTAAAAACGTGCATATTATTCCCAGCCGGACCGTTCCGCAGGGACTGGCTGCCATGATGCACCTGAACCCGGATGGCGATCTGGACGCTGTGGTTGCCAGGATGACCAAATCCATTGAGGATGTGATCACGATTGAAATCACCACTGCCACGCGCACGGTGGAGATAGATGGCGTCTCGGTGGAACAAGGCCAGGTAATTGCGCTGGTGAATGGAAAACTGGCGGTCTCGACGGTTTCGGTCGAGGCAGCCTGCCTGGGCGGGTTGGAAAAGGCCGGGACTACCGAGCGTGAACTGATTACGCTTTTTTATGGCGAGGATATGCCTTCAGCCGAAGCCAACCGAATTGTGGACGTGATCCGGGCTGCCTATCCCTCCCAGGAAGTGGAACTGCAGGACGGCGGCCAACCGCACTACCAGTTTATCCTTTCCGTGGAATGATCTAACCCCTGGCCAGGGTGACCTGTCCTTGGCCCAAAGCCAACCATGTCCAACGTTTGCATCCTTACTGATAGCACTGCCCAGTTCACGCAGGCCAGGTTCCCGGGGTATGAGCGTGTGCACGTTATCCCGTTCGATCTCCAGGATGTCGAACGCCAGGAATGCCGATCTCTGCCGGGGGGAGAGGGTATCCAGAGACGGTTAATTCCTCCCTCCTCTCAGGATTTTGTCCGATATTATGCCCGCTTGAGCCGCGATTACGACTCGATCGTGGTGCTCACGCTTTCGGCTTTGTTCAATCCCACCATGAGTCACGCCCTGGCTGCCGCAGAACAATACAGTAACAGTGTGCCCGTGGAAGTGATCGACAGCCAGACGACTGCCATCGGGTTGGGATTGCTCGTCCAGATTGCCGCCGAGGCTGCCTCTCGAGGCGCCTCGCTGAAAGAGATCGACCGGGTCTTGCGGGCCAGCCTCCCGCGTGTCTACATTTTGCTGTGCATCCCGGAACTGACCAACCTGGCCGTATCCGGCCATATGGATTATGCCCAGGCGTTGGTCGGCGAGATGATGGGGATTTTACCCATTTTTACTTTTGAGGATGGGCGTCTGGTCCCCATGGAAAAGGTTCGCACGCCCCGCCACCTGTTTGAGGCTTTCCAGGATTTTATGGGTGAGTTCGAAGCGCCAGCGCAGATTGCTCTGATCAACAGTACCGGTCGTGGCAGCTTGAGAACCAGCCCTTTGCGCCAGTTTGTCGAGGAAACTTTCCCCGAAACGCTTTTCAGCGAACACCCCATCCAGCCGCATCTGGCAGCCCTGTTTGGTCCGCGCAGCATCAGTCTGGTGGTATTGGAGTCGCCGGAACGAAGACGTAGATGAAAACAGGTTTTGTCACCGACAGTACCTCTGATATTCCCGCTGCCCTGGCCGGACAGTATGGCATTGAGATCGTTCCGGTGCTCGTCAATATTAACGGCAAGAGTTATGCCGATGGCCTGGAGATCAGCCGGGAAGAGTTCTACACCTGCCTGCCGGGTCTACGCCAACTGCCAACCACTTCCTCCCCCTCGGTTGGTTCATTTCAGCAACGCTACGAAAAATTGTTAATGGCCGGAGCAGAATCGGTTTTCTCCATCCACCCGCCAAACGCGTTGAGCGGCATTTACAACGCTGCCCGGCTGGCCGCGCAGGACTTCGGCCCCCGCGTAACCGTTGTGGATAGCGGGCAGCTTTCCCTTGGTCTGGGTTACCAGGTCATTCTGGCAGCCGAAGCTGCCGCACAGGGGGCCGCGCCGCAGGCTATGTTGAGCCTGGTGGAAAGTGTCCGCAAGCGCGTGCAACTGACAGCGCTCCTTGAAACCATCGAATACGTTCGCCGCAGCGGGCGCGTTTCCTGGGCGGCTGCCATGCTCGGTGCGGCGTTACGGCTGCAACCGTTGATCGGACTCCGCTACGGCATCGTCCAACGGCTGGGACAGGCGCGCACACGCCTGCAAGGTGTGGAGCGCCTGGTCGAGATGCTCAATTCCTTGGGAAAACTGGAGCGACTGGCGGTACTGCATACCAATGCTGAATCGGCTGCCTGGCAGTTATTGGAGCGTGTCAGGTCAAAAGTGGCGGTGCCCCCATTGCTGGTCAATGTCACCACTGCCATTGGCACGCATGTCGGCCCGAACGGGCTGGGCTTCGTGGCAGTGCCAGTCTCTTAAATTCTCCAAGAACTAATAAATGAGAGTGCGCTGCGCAGCTGCACACTCTCATTTTTTTACTTCCCTTTGATTTATTAATTAATCCAAGTAATATGTCATTCTCTGCAGGCCGATGGACGGGTCCAGGTATTGCACCTTTACCCCGGCCGGAACGCTCAGGCTGATGGGTGCATAATTCAAGATGGCTTTGACCCCCGCCTCCACCAGTTGATTGGTGACCGCCTGTGCCACGGAGGCCGGCACGCACACCATCGCCACCTTGATCCCGGCTTCTCGGATGGCCTGTACCATCTCATTCGTATTCTGGATCTCGAATTCACCCACCTTCATTCCAACCTTCGCCGGGTCATTATCAAAGACCACCGCCACCCGGAAACCGCGGTCATGAAAACCCTGGTAGCGCGCCAGGGCATGCCCCATATCACCCATCCCTACCAGGGCTACATTCCAAACATGTTCCACTCGCAGGATTTCACACAATTTGCTGATCAAAAAAACAATGTTATAGCCGGTGCCTTGTTTGCCAAATTCCCCGAATTGCGAAAGGTCCTTGCGGATTTGCGCTGCCGAGATACCCACCTGCTCGCCCAATTCCTGTGAAGAGGTGTTCTGCTGATTTTGGGCTTGCATCCTGCGCAGGGCCCGCAGGTAAACCGGGAGTCTGCTGACAATGATATCGGGAATCTCTCGTTTTTCCATGGCTTGCTCCCAAATAGGATTTTCTTGTACTGACGTACTTTTCCGGCGACATCCTACTTAATATCTTGAAAAGAGAAGCAATCTAAACAAACTTTACCATAAACAACGCGATTGTGCAATTCTTCATTTGTGATTTATCTGCACGCTAAAATTCCCGCTGCCCTGAATGCTTACCAGCGACATCGGGAACGGCAAATAATCGCCTTTCGGATAATCCAGATTGGGATCTTCGGATAAGGAGAGAAAAGGTGTCGCAGAGATAAAACCATCCGCCGCCAGAGCCGCATCGCTGCTGACCTCAACACTGCTGCCTCCCCCCAGACTCCACGTCCAGGTATGCGGCGTCAGCGTGGCCCAATACTGCGTCGGGCCGGAATAATACCTGTTTGGGTCCACTATAAGCGGGATCTGGGTGCTCACTGGCCCGGGTGCCTGGTATTGAACTTCTATTCCATGATCGGTCAATTGGTATGTTTTGACCAGACGGCCATTCGTGCTTTTGAAGGTGATCCCATTCGCATCAACGGTGGGGTTATAGACTGTCCAGGTATCCGTACCATCCGCGAAGGCGCCCGGTATTACGCTCGGGTCGGCAGCCTCGCCGGTCTCCACATGCCATTCGGATGGATCACTCAACCCGATTGCAAACTGTGCGGACGACCCGACCAGTTGGTGCGGTCCATTACCATCCAGATAGAAGAATTGCGTCAACCGGGCTCCATCAGGCTCCAGAATGGCGAAATATTGCCGGTCCGCCAGGATGCATTCAACCTGGCCATCACTGTTCAAATCCTCTTTGCAATCCACCCGGATATTGGGTTGCCTGGCCCATTGGGCGGCTGCCAGCAGTTCGCCTACCTGGCCCAGATAGGCGTGGCCTAACGCCTGCAATTGTGGATCAGGCGTGAAGGCGGTCAGTGTCAGATAAGTCTGCCAGGCCGACAGGCTGGCGGCATTCTGCGGGGCGGATTGTAAAGCCTGCAACCAGGGTGGGCTGCCGGCTGCTGGCTGTGCCGGCGGTTTTGGGATGGGGACCGCCCGGCTTGGGTAGGCTAATAATTCCGGGATTGCCAGCGGATGGATCCACGGGTGGTTGGCAATCCATGCGAAAGTGGGACCAGCCATATCCGGGTCTCCCCAGGTGGATTGAGGCAGGCTGCCGCCCAGCACTACCAGGTCGGCCGGGTCGAGCGAGAGCGCCGTGGCAATCAGGGCGCGCCGCACCTCCAGGGTGGGGCCTTCCTGGGTGGCCTGGATAGCGTCTGCTGCTGGCAGTGGGATAAGCAGCCGCCCGTCGGCTTTGGCCAGATGGGTGTCATCCGGCAAAGGCAGGAACTGGGCCCGGTAACCGGCCAGCGCGGTCTGGTTTACTTTTGCCAATGGGTCTGCGGAGAGCGCGTAAACGAACGGGCTGGCGGGCAGTCTGAATCCGGCCGCCGCGCGGCCACTTAATCCCAGCGAGGGCGTGGCAGGTTCGCCAAATGCCACATCCGGCAGGATCAGCAAGCCGCCATCGTAAAGCGCCTGGATTTCCGGAATATCCCCCATGTAGCTCAAGGCAGCCAGGCTGGCAGGGTTCTTTAGATCGAGCAAGGCCATGGGAAAGTGAAATTGTTTGGCGGCTGCCAGAACGTACTTCAGCCCGTGGCGTGAGCCCAGCGGGCCGGCGTGCGCTCCATCCCAATCGCGCAGGGCCTGGGTCGGGGTGGTGGCTGGGAAGACATTCCAGAACGCCATCAGGATGCGTGCATTTTCGCTTGGCGGCGCGCCATCCGACCGGATGTTCTCAAACTGGTCAGCCACCCTTATCGGGTCGGTGGTATACGATGAAACATCCAGGCGGTAGCGCTCACCGATGAAGGCCCGGTTGATGGAAACCGTGACGGTATCCAAATCGAAATCCTGCATAACGCGCGGCCAGATGGCCGGTTTTCCGGGCTGGATCCCGCTGATCTGGTCGGCACCGTTGGATGGTATGTCAACCGTCAGGGGCGTATTAATAAAATCCCGGTTGTCCCACAGGATAATTTGAAGGTTGAAATTATCGCCGGGGTTTATGTCCAGCAGATCCACCCGGATGTCCACGCTCAGATCGGTGGTGCGGGTGTAGACCGCCAGGATATCGGTGGCGGGGCTGGCGGAAGTCTTCTGGCCTAGGACGCGCAGATCGGCCTGGACCCACGGTCGATTGACCGGCGAGGATGCGCTGCAGGCTGCCGTACCCAGCAGGAGCATCAGTCCGCACAGGTACCAGACAAGCCGGGAAATGGCTGATGTTTTCTTCACAGGCCTATTGTATATTAAATAGTTGCATAGGTTGATAGTTCCATGGTCAGATTGATGGGTAGGGACTTCTGCCCCAGTGTATAATGACAACCACAGGGTACCTGCCATCGCCCGTCTAAAAAACCATGCCAAGCGAATCTGACCAAAATAAGCCCGGACAGAGTGAGTCCTTTGAAGAGCGCATTGATCTGCTCTACGGAGAACTTGAGTTCGCATCCCAACACCAGCGACCTTCCATATTGTTGGTTTTCTATCAATCGGAATTCGTTCGGCAGAGAGCAGAGCAGGCGCTGGAAAAGCGCCTGGCGGAAAATGGACAGCCGCTGGTCCCATTTTGCGTGAATGCAAGTCGCTTTGACATCCCCCTGCTGCTTTCCCAACACCCCGGGCGGGAGCGCTCGGTCTTCTCGGTTACCGGCCTGGCGAGCGGCGGCGGGGAGGAAGACGCCAATGCCTATCGCGCCCTCAACATCCGCCGGGAGTATTTCGTGGATTATGCCATCCGGGTGGTCATCTGGCTGAATGATAACGAGGCCATGGCGCTCTCCCGGCATGCCCCGGATTTCTGGGCCTTCCGTCACCGGGTGGTGGAATTTTATGATACTCCGGACCCGCTTGAATTATCTGCAAGTACATGGGGCTGGGCGGCGCGGGCAGACGATCTAGACGAACAGATCGGATTGCACGAGGTCCGACTGGCCAAGCTCATGGAAGGCGCTTCTTCCCGGACAGAGCGGCTCGAATTGCTTTTCAGGCTGGCTGGCCTGTACCATGCTAAAAAGGCCTATGATCGCTCCATCCTAAGTTTGCAGCTGGGCAAGGAAATTGCCCGCCAGTTGAACGACATCGCCTGGCTGGCTGAAATTTGGGGAAAGCTGGGGCTGGTCTATCTGGATATGCAGCACCCGCTGCAGGCGGTGCGGGCCTGCCGGAAAGCTGTTCGCCTTGATCCACGAAAAGCGGATTTGTGGAGCAATCTTGGGCATTTTTACCATGTCGAAGAGCGCTACTCCGATGCTATAATTGCATACAAGCGGGCTCTCCAGCTCGATCCGCAAAACCCCTCGGTAAGCTCCGCGCTGGAGGCATGTTATCGGTGGCTGGGAAAGAATGCTTTGGCTGAAGAGCAAAAGCAGTTGATTCACAAATAGCACAAAAAATGTAAATAAACTTTATAAGTAACCGGCAGGGCTGGATTGTGGTATGCGTTTGCGTTCCATTTGGAAGATGGGATAATTTTCTTCCTGGAAAAATTCTTCAGAAAGCGACCTGGGCATGGCAACTGGTTTAGTTTTACCAATCGTTGGGGTTGCAATCGGCATTCTGTTATTGGTACTGCGGCAGCGCAAAATTCGCGGGGCTGCCAGCCTGGTGTTTTTTTCGATTGGCTTGATCATCTGGGCCTGTGCGTACGGAATTCTCCTTTATACAACAATTTATCATTTGCAATCGAATGATCGCTTCTGGCTGGCGCTGGCTACCTTCAGTGCAACCCTCACGGCGACAGCTTTATTGACATTTATTATTGCCTACACCAGCCACGAAGAATGGTTGAACCGGTGGGGCCTCCTGGTTCTGTGCCTGGAACCCCTCGCCACGCAGGTGTTGCTCTGGACGAACCGCTGGCAGGTTACCAACACCGGCATATTGACCAACTCCAGCCCATGGTACTGGATAAACGCTTCTTATTCCGATGGCTTGATGATCCTTGCGCTGATCTTGCTAACCCAGACTTTTTTCAACAAGCCCCGGCAATACATGCTCCAGTCCATCACGATCGTCATTGCCGTTTTTATCCCCATCCTGACCAAAATTATCAGCCTGGTAGTATTGACATTTAACCTTAACCTGCAACTGCCGCTGGCATCCTTTGTTATCACCGGCGGGTTGCTGCTCTACAGTATCCACCGCTACAAGTTGATGGATATCGTCCCCATCGCCCGCGATATGGTGATTGAAAGCATGAGCGAAGGTTGGATGGTTTTGGATTTGAATAACCGGATCGTGGATCTCAACCCGGTTGCAGAGGTGCTCCTGGGGGTTACCCGTGAAGGCACTTTTGGCAAACCGGCGGAAGATCTCTTACAGAACTGGCCCAAGCTGAACCAGGAATTTCAAGGCAGTATTAATATAAATGGGGAATTGCGCTATCTTTCTGTACGCGTCCTGCCACTGACCCACCCGGGCGGACAACAGATTGGCAGGGTGGTCTTGTGGCGCGATATTGCCGAACGCAGGAGGGTGGATAATTCCCGCCAACTGGCACGCGACGAAATGTTCGTTCTATTGCATTCTATTTCTGATACGGCCTTCCGGACGGTAAATCAGAGCGATTTTTTGACAGCATCCATTTCCCAGATTGTGTACGCATTTCGCAGCCAGGCTGGCATGATTTTCCTGCAGGAAGAGGCCGGCTCGAAAGGCGGACCTCCCAAATTTTATCTGGCGGCCCACCATGGGGTGGCACGCAATGAGCTTGAGCATCTCACTACCTCTCCTCACGTTGCCCGGATTTTGACAGGCGTCCTTCAACAGTCGGATCCATTCTTCGCTCCGGATGTCTGCGTCGATGTGCGCTTCCCGCCTGGCATGCAACAATCGGGTGTCAAATCCATGCTCATGCAGCCTTTGATGGCTGGCGAGCATGTCTTGGGTGTGATTTGCCTGGTCAAGAAGGAGGAAATGCCCGCATTTGGGAACGGCGCGATGACACGTCTGGCGATTGTGGCCGAGGAATTGGCTTCCTTCATTCGTAATGACCGCAAGCGCAAACAGGCGCTGGCTCAGGAGGAACGCCGCAGCCTGGGCAGGGATTTGCACAATTCCATCTCCCAGAAGCTGTATGGGGTGGTGTTATTAACCGAGACTGCCCAGGCCAGGCTTGAAAACGGTTCGACCATAACAGCGGAGGACCTGGCCCAGATTGGTGAAAGCGCCCGCCAGACCCTTAAGGAGATGCGCCTGTTCATCTTCCAGATGAAGCCGGTCGACCTGGAACATAAAGGGCTGGTGGCCGCCCTGAACGAACGCTTGAACGCAGTGGAGGGGCGGGCCAACATGAAAGCCCGGGTGCTTGCCGATGAAAACATCTATCTGTCACTTGAAAAAGAAACTGTTTTATATAATATTGCCGTGGAGGCATTGAACAATATCATGAAATATGCCGAAGCCAAATCCGTGACGATCCTGCTCAAGCGGCGCAAGTCTGCGGTCATCCTCGAAGTGGTGGATGATGGCTGTGGCTTTGACACTAAATCCCTTGGCAACGGCGGCATGGGATTAAGGGGGATGCAGGAGAGGCTTTCCATGGTGGAAGGTAAACTGACCATCCGCTCGGCCCCGGGAAAAGGGACAAAAGTGATTGCATCAGTGGATGAAAACAAAATTCCGCTTGTAACCAGGACAAAGAGAAAACAATGAAAAAAATCCGTTTACTTGTTGTGGATGATCAAACGATTGTCCGGGAAGGCCTGGCAGCCATTCTGGCCACTTATCCGGATGTTGAAGTGATTGGCAAGGCCGGCGATGGCATCCAGGCAATGGAGATCATTAAGAAAGAAAAGCCGGATGTGGTCTTGCTGGATATGAAGATGCCCAACCAGGATGGACTTGCCACCATCCCGAAGATCAAGGAATTTGCGCCGAATACAAACATCCTGGTGGTGACCGGCTTCCCCGAGAACGACCTGGTCTATCAGGCTATCAAGGCTGGCGCTTTGGGCTATATTCTTAAGGACGCCACCCGCGACCAGTTGATGCAGGCCATTCGCGATGTAAATGAAGGTCGAGCTTCCCTGCAGCCTTCCATTGCAGTCAAGCTGATCCAGGAGATCAATCATCCAACCGAGTTAAAATACACGGCCGACCCGCTTACACGCCGCGAACTGGAAACCATCCGCCTGATCGCGCGCGGCCTCAGCAACCAGGAAATCGCCGAAAACCTGGTGGTCAACGAACGAACCATCGCCAAATATGTCAGCAGCATTCTGGATAAACTCCAGCTTGCCAACCGCACCCAGGCCGCCCTGTATGCCCTGCGCGAAGGTATTACCGGGTTGAATGGCGAGTAAAAAGTAAAGAGCAGAGGATAGTGATTAGAGAGCAGGAAATGCAGCCTGCTTCTGATGCCGATGTTGGTAAGGACTGTCCCAAAAGTAGGGAGGAATGCCAGTCTGCCACCACTCATTGAAAAATGAATTCAGAGACCGCCAGATCTGGCGGTCTCTGAATGTTTTCAGGCCTTTTTCAGCGCCCCCATTTTTCTTCCTCACTCCGGCGTTTCCTATAAACCTAAAAATATCGTAAGCTGGGAATCGAGCGCTACCGAAGGATTGGTTGTACAATCAATATAAGGTCTCTACACACTTCATTGGGAAGTGTCTGGACCCGCCAAGGGATGAAAAAACATGGCATTTAAAGGTACAACGGCTATGGGAAGATGGGCGAGGAGGAAATGAAATGGATCCCATCGTGACTTCCTATACAATCATTATGATCGTTGCAGCCATGATCTGCATGGTCATTATCGTATATGTCTGGCCGAATCGCCGGAAAAACTCCGAGACGCTACCGCTGCTCCTGCTGTTGGTGGGAATAACCGAATGGATCTGTGCGGCTTTATTGGGTATATTGGACCCAAATCTACTCCATAAAATCTTTTGGGCAAAGATCGAATATATCGGCGTGGTCAGTGTGCCGTTGGCGGTATTGATATTTGTGCTTCATCATTCTGGTAACCAGCAGTGGTTATCTATAAGACGCTTGGCATGGCTGGCGGCGATCCCGGCAATCACCCTGCTGCTGGCCTGGACGAATGAATTCCACGGGTTGATCTGGGCCAGGTATATCCCTTACTCGCAGGGAGGATTGGCGTTTTCCGATAAGACTTACGGCCCGGCATTTTGGGTCTACTGGGGCTACAGCTACCTGCTCCTGCTGGCTGCCACGGTTTTAACCGTGCGTGCCATGCTTGCATCCCCCCGAATATTCCGCTGGCAGAGTGTCCTGGTGGCGGTCGGGATCCTGGCTCCCTGGGCTGCCAACCTCCTTTACATTTTGCATATCGATCCGATCAAAAATTTGGATCTGACCCCGCTGGCTTTTGGCATTACCGGCGTGGCGCTGGCGTTCGGCATGTTCCGCTGGCAGTTGTTCGATATCAAGCCTTTCGCCCAGGCGGCTGTGATCACCGGCATGGCCGATGGCTTGATGATCCTTGACAACCAGGGCCGCGTACTGGATGTGAACCCGGCCGCGCAGGCCATCCTGAGCCAACAAGCTCAAACGCTGATCGGGAAGCCGATGGAAGAAATAATCGCCAACCGGTTGGCTCCAGAGGAGCGCTCCCGTTGGATGATAGAAAAAGGGCTGGAGATCAGGCTGCTTTCCGGGAATGAACCCCGGGATTATGAGCTGAGCGATTCGCCCTTTTATGAAAAAGGCGGATCTCTCGGGGGTCGAATAATCTTCCTGCATGATATAACCAAACGGAAACGCCTGGAAGAAAGCTTGCGGGAAGCCCAAAGAAAACAGGTGGAAAGCCTGCTGCACGAAAACGAGAAGCGCCTGGCTTCCATCTACGATACCGTTGGAGATGTCATTTATTATCTGGCGGTCGAACCGGATAAGCAGTACCGCTTTGAGTCGGTCAACTCCTCCTTTGGAAAAGTCACCGGCTTGCCTGCCGAGCTGGTTATTGGACGGAAGGTGAACGAGATCATTCCCGAGCCGTCCCTCAGCCTGGTTCTGGAAAAATACCACCAGGCCATCCTGGAAAAGACTGTTGTCTGCTGGGAGGAGACCACCGGTTACCCCAGCGGGCAGTTGACCGGCGAGGCCAGCATCGCGCCCGTTTTTGATCAGGCCGGTAATTGTACGCACCTGGTTGGAACGGTGCACGACATCACCGGACGCAAGCAGGCCGAGTTGAAGGTTCAGCGCCTCAACCGCTATCTGCGGGCCATCAGCGATGCAAACCAGGTCATTGTGCGCGCCACGGATGAGACCGATTTGCTTACCCGGGTTTGCCAGTGCATTGTTGAAACGGCTGGATACCGCTTTGCCTGGGTGGGGTTTGCAGAATCGGATCCGCCAAAGATGGTGAGCCCTGCGGCCAGCTACGGGTTTGATGATGGCTACTTGGAAACCACCATAATCACTTGGGCGGATGACGAACATGGGCATGGACCCACCGGCATGGCCGTCCGCAACGGGAAGACGGTCATCGCTCAGGATCTAAGCAGCCAGCCGGAGTATGAACCGTGGCGCCAGAACGCACTCCGTCACGGTTATGCCGGCTCGATTGCCATCCCGCTTATCTCTGATGGGCAATGCCTGGGTGCGCTGACCATTTACTCGGCCGATCCACAGGTATTCGATGCCGAGGAGGTCAAATTATTGGAAGAACTAGGCATGGACCTGGCCTTTGGCGTTACAAGCCTGCGCACGCGTACCGCACGTGAACTGGCCGAACAGGCGTTGCGTCTCAGCGAGGATAAATTCAAGTATGTATTTGACTATTCGGTTGTAGGGAAATCCTTCACTCAGCCTTCTGGTGCCATGGAGGTGAATCAGGCTTTTTGTGACATGCTAGGGTATTCCCGGGATGAGCTTTCCCATCTTAATTGGCAGGAGATAACCCATCCTGAGGATGTTGAATTAACCCAACAGATGATCGATCTGCTCCTATCCGGCGAAAAAGATACAGTACGCTTTACCAAACGATTCCTCCATAAAAACGGCTCGATTGTCTGGGCCGATCTTGGCACGGCTTTACGTCGGGATCTGGATAAACAGCCACTCTACCTGGTGACCTCGGTCAACGATATCACCGAGCGCAGGCAGGCCGAAATGGCGGTTCTGGCCAGTGAACAGAAGCTGAAGTCATACATTGAGAGCGCTGGAGACGCCATTTACGTTATCGAAGCCAGGACCGGCCGGATTCAGACCTGCAATGAACGCGCTTGCCATGACCTTGGCTACAACAAGGATGAGCTACTGCAACTATCCTCGCAGGATATCGAGTTTAAGTTGAGCGCCAGTGAAGTCGACACGATTCACCATGAACTTCAGCCGGGTGAGGTGACGACGATAGACGGAATGCACAGGCGCAAGGATGGCTCTGGCTTCCCGGTTGAAATCCGGCTTAGTTCGCTGGCTCCGGCGCAACCGGAATTCATACTGGCCATTGTGCGCGATATTACCGAGCGCAAACAGTTCGAGGAGAAATTACAGAAGAGCGAAGCCCGCTATCAATTGATCTTCGAAAATTCCGGTACCGCCAATACCATTTTTGATACGGGATGCTGCGTCATTCTTCAAAACAGCCAATCGCAAAAATTGACCAGTCCGGCCGATGCGATGGGCAAAACTGCACTGGAAGTATTTGGAACCGAACAGGGCTCGATTGTGCATGCGCGTATGGTGCGCGTTCTCGCATCAGGTGTTCCAGAAGTTTTCGAGACCAAATTTAGCATGCCTGCGGGGGAAAGATGGATCCGTTCCTCGTACCAGCCGCTTCTCGATGAGCAGCAGGGCTTGGTTGGAATTCAGGTGATCTCACAGGATATAAGCCCACAAAAGCAGGCCGAAGAACTTTTGCGCGAAACCTCCGAACGCCTGACTCACATGCTTGCAAACAGCCCGACGATCATCTATGCCCTCAAGGTGGCAGGCGATCAGGCCACTCCCGTATGGATCAGCGAAAACATCCAGAATGTGCTGGGCTTCCGAGCTGAAGCTGCCATGCAACCCGCATGGTGGCTAGAACAGGTTCATCCGGAAGACCGTCAAATCGTTCAGGCTTCGCTGGAGCACCTGTTCGATGATTTTTATCAACACGAATACCATTTCCTGTGCAAGGATGGCCGGATCATCTGGCTGCATGATGAACATCGCTTATTGCGTAATGTGGACAATACACCGCGCGAAATTATTGGAGCTTGGACGGATATTACCGAGCGCAAACAGGCTGAGGAATCCCTGCGGGATTACAATATCCGCTTGGCCCTCGATGTGGTGGAGCGCACACGTGAATTGAAGGATGCCCAGGAAAAGCTCGTTCGCCAGGAAAAGCTGGCGGTGCTGGGGCAACTGGCCGGTGGGGTTGGTCACGAATTGCGCAATCCGCTGGCTGTCATCAGTAACGCCATCTACTACCTGAAGCTGGTCCAGCCGGATGCGGATGAAAAGATCCGTAAGTACCATAATATGATCGAGCATGAGGTGCATAATTCCGAAAAGATTATCACCGACCTGCTGGACTTTGCCCGTGCCAAGTCGGTCGATCGGGAACCGGTAGCCTTGCCCGAGTTGATCCAGCGCGTGCTGGAGCGCTTCCCGGTGCCAGAGTCGATCAAGACAGTTCTGGAAATTCCTGCCGATCTGCCAATGGTATTCGCCGATCCGCGCCAAATAGAGCAGGTGCTCGGTAATCTGACAGTCAATGCCTGCCAGGCCATGGCTTCAACCAGCTCAGCCAGCTTGGGTGCGGGCGGCATACTGACGATATCTGCCAATCAGGAAAAGGAACTGCTGGCGATTGCGGTGAAAGATACCGGCAGTGGTATCACTCCGGAAAATATGCAAAGGCTCTTCGAGCCGCTCTTCACCACCAAGCCCAAGGGCATTGGGCTTGGGCTGGCGGTCAGCCGGAAACTGGTTGAGGCCAACGGCGGCCGCATCGAGGTGCAGAGTGAACCTGGCAAAGGTACCACGTTTACTTTATATTTGCCGGTAAATAGCAGGTAAATGAAGAAAGATTTATTTATGCACAAAGGGTATCCATGGCATCTGGCCCAAAAAACCTACCATCGTTTTTTGCTTGGTTTCCTTGATGCCCTTTGTGTTTAGCTCTTTTTCTTCGCAACCAAAGTATATTTATGACCTCATCAACCCTCCTCTATTTCATCTCCATCCTGCTCACCTTTGCCCTGACCGGCTTGCTGGCGTGGTATGCCTGGCGGCAGCGACCGGTTTTGCCGGGGGTGCGCATGTATGCCTGGCTGGCGCTGGCCGAGAGTCTGTTGTCGCTGGATGAAATTTTTTCGATGATCAGCGCCACCCTGGTGCAGGCGCATTTCTTCTTTAATATGCGCTTCCTTTTTACCGGCATCATTTCGGTATTCTTCCTGGTGTTTGCACTGGAATACCTGGGAAGCAAGGACTGGATTACCAGACCGCTCCTTTCAGCCGTTTTCATCATTCCGGCCCTCTCCCAGCTCTTTATCTGGATTCCCGGTCTGAATGGGCTTTGGGTTAAACAGGATGTAGGCTTCCGCCAGAGTGGTCCCTTCTGGGTATCGGATACCAGCCTGCGCATTCCGGGCGTATGGTTCCTGGTGAACTCGTTCTACGGACTGGCATTGCTGTTGGCCGGAATTGTTCTGATCCTGCTGGTGGCCTGGCGTCAGCGCCGGCAGCAGCGCGGGCAGGCCCTGCTGCTGGCGGGCGGTGCAATGGTCGCCCTGGTCACCGCGCTTATCCCGGTGCTCAACCTGTTTCCACAGCTTGCCTTTAACCCGTTCATCCTTGGCATCGGCATCAGCGCCGGGCTGTACGCGCTGGCGGTCTTCCGCTTCCAGTTCCTCAAACGCAGTCCTGCCCAGGAAAGCCCCGGCTTCATTGATATCCCCCGCCTGGAGGAAAACCACTCCCTGGCTGCTTTCATCTTCGTCTTTATCTTGTTCGCAACCGGTATTGCTGCCATCGGTGTAGTCTCTTATCAAAAGTACGAAGAACAATTCCGTCTGCAGGTGAATGATCAATTAACTGCTGTGGCCGCATTAAAAGTAAACCAGCTCGAAAGCTGGCGCACCGAACGGCTGGGCGATGCAAATATGTTTACTCTTAACCCTGACTTTAGCGCTCTGGTGCAGCAATACTACGCAAACCCGGCGGATACTCAGGTGCAATTCCAATTGCAGGCCTGGTTGGCGGATTTTCAAAGTTATTACCATTACGTGAATGTCTTCCTATTGGATGCGCATGGAGTGGAGCAGGTTTCTGCTCCGGCCGGGCATCAACTGTTCAGTGCCTACCTGGCCGGGCAGGCCAGCGCCGCATTGGGATCGGGTCAGGCGACCTTCGTGGATTTCTACCGCGATGCGTCTTCCGGCCCGATCCGTCTGGCGTTGCTTGCCCCCATCTATGCTGGAGGTCTGCGTAGCCATCCGCTGGGTGTGGTGGTCCTGAGTATTGACCCGGAGGTATTGCTCTACCCGTTCATCCAGGAGTGGCCCACGCCCAGCACTACAGCCGAGACCCTGCTGGTGCGCCGGAATGGGGACAATGTCCTGTTTCTGAACCCGCTCAAGTTCAACCGGAACGCTGCCCTCAATATGCAAATCCCGCTGGTGGATACCCAGGTGCTGGCAGTAAAGGCAGTTCAGGGACAGGCTGGTGTGGTGGAAGGCATAGATTATCGCAGCCAGTCGGTGGTTGGCTATGTCGGCGCTGTGCCAGGTTCACCCTGGTTCCTGGTGGCGCGCATGGACACGGCTGAAGTCTACGCCCCGCTGCGTCAGCGCCTGTGGGAGATGTTGGTTTTCTTCGGTGTGCTGATCCTGGCAGCCGGCGCCGGATTGCTCCTGCTCTGGCGGCAGCAAGGCGTGCGTTACTACCGCGGGCAGCTCGCCGCGGCGCAGCAATTGCGCGATTCTGAAGCTCGCTACCGCCGCCTGTTCGAAGCTGCCCGGGATGGAATTTTGATCCTGGATGCCGAAACCGGGGTTGTTTTGGATGTGAATCCCTTCCTGATTGAGATGCTGGGGTTCCCAGCAGCAGAGATCCTTGGGAAAGAGCTCTGGCAACTGGGTTTCTTCAAGGATATCGCCGCCAATAAGGCCAACTTCCTGGAATTGCAAAAGAAGGAATACATCCGCTATGATGACTTACCGCTGGAAACTGTGCACGGGCGCACGGTCCATGTGGAGTTTGTCAGTAACGTTTACCATGTGGATCACCACAAGGTGGTCCAATGCAACATCCGCGACATCACCGAACGCAAGCGCACGGAAGATGTCCTGCGCGAGACCAACGAATACCTCGAGAATCTTTTTAATTACGCTAATGCCCCCATCATTGTCTGGGATCCGACCTTCAGGATTACGCGTTTTAACCACGCCTTCGAAAGCCTCACCGGCCGCAGCGCAACGCAGGTGCTCGGGCAGCCGCTCGATCTGCTTTTCCCATCCGAACAGGTCAAAGCCTCCATGCCGCTCATCCAAAAAACACTCACCGGCGAACGCTGGGAGGTGGTCGAAATTAACATTCAGCATGTGGATGGCTCCATCCGCACAGTGTTGTGGAATTCGGCCACCTTGTTTTCCGCCGATGGCCAAACTCCACTTGCCACCATCGCCCAGGGCCAGGACATCACCGAGCGCAAGCAATCGCAGAACATTTTGCAGGCCCGCCTGCGGCTGGTCGAATTCGCGGCCAACCATACACTGTCCGAACTGCTCACGCAAACCCTGGATGAGGTCTGCGCCATTACTGCCAGCCCGATCGGGTTTTATGATTTTGTGGAACCCGACCAGCAGACCCTTTCCCATCAGACCTGGTCCACCCGCACGTTACAGGAATACTGCCAGGCGCAAAGCAGTGGGGAGCACTTTAGCATAGCAGATGCCGGTGTTTGGGTGGATTGCATCCGCCAGAGAAAACCGGTCATCCATAACGATTATGCCTCCCTCCCGCACCGTATGGGCCTGCCTGCCGGCCACGCCGCGTTGCTGCGTGAACTGGTGGTACCCATCTTCCGGGATGATCTGATCGTTGCCATTCTCGGCATTGGGAACCGGGCGCAGGAGTACACCGAAGAAGATATTAAAATAGTGACATTTTTTGCGGATGTGGCCTGGGAGATTGCCCGCCGCAAACGGGCCGAAGAGACGTTGCACGAAAGTGAAGAACGTTTCCACTCCTTGTTCGAAAATATGCTGAATGGCTTTGCATACTGCCGGATGCTTATCGAAGAAGATCGCCCCCCGGATTTTATCTACCTCGAGGTTAACGGCGCCTTTGGAACACTAACCGGCCTGAAGGATGTGGTCGGAAAAAAAGCCTCCGAAGCCATCCCAGGCATCCAGGCCTCCGACCCGGAGTTGCTCGAACGCTATGCCCGCGTGTCCCGGACAGGCGTGCCCAAATCCTTCGAGACGTACGTGGAGTCCATGCAAATGTGGTTTTCTATCTCGGTCTACAGCCCGCAGCAGGGCTACTTCGTGGCCGTCTTCGACGTGATTACCGATCGCAAGCTCGCTGAGCAGGAGTTGCAGGCCTATTCCGAGTATCTCGAAGATATGGTCAATGAGCGCACGCGTGCCCTGCAGGATGCCCAGGAAAAAATGGTTCGCACGGAACGCCTGGCCACATTGGGGCAGCTAGCCGGCAGCGTGGGGCACGAACTGCGCAATCCGCTCGGCGTCATCTCGAATGCAGTCTATTTCCTCAAGATGACCCAGCCGGATGCCAGCCCCACCATCCTGGATTACCTGGATATCATCGATAAAGAGACACGGATCTCCGATAAGATCGTCACTGACCTGCTGGATTTCACCCGCATCAAGTCCGTCGACCGGGAATCCGCGGCTGTTTCCGATCTGTTCACGCAAACGTTGCAGCGCTACCACGTGCCGTCCGCCGTGGAAGTGTCACTCCAGCTGCCCCCTGATCTTCCACCGGTCTTTGCTGACCCGCGCCAGGTTGTCCAGGTCTTGGGTAATCTGGTCACCAATGCCTGTCAGGCCATGCTTGAGTCACAAACAGGTTCAACCACTTTGTCTGCCCCGGATGAAGCACCCCGGGCCGGAAAATTAACCCTTACCGCCAGCCTGCAAGGTGATATGATTGCAATTGCGGTGCAGGACACCGGCATGGGCATCCCGCCGGAGAATATGGGAAAACTCTTCGAGCCGCTCTTCACTACCAAGACCAAGGGCATCGGGCTGGGATTGGCCGTCAGCCAGAAACTGACCGGCGCCAACGGCGGCCGTATCGAGGTGCACAGTCAACCGGGTCAGGGCAGCACTTTTACCGTTTATTTGCCTGCGTACCGTTTAGAGTCGGAGAGTCATTTAGTCGAATAGTCAGTTAGTTTTCCTCTAATAAACTATAAGACTATTTATAGGGTGTTAATATGAACCAAAAACTTCGCATCCTCATCGTTGACGATGACACGCGCATGACGCGCACCCTGGCCGATATCTTTTCGATTGCCGGCCACCAGCCGGTCGAAGCCAATTCCGGCCCGCAGGCGCTCGATCTGGCCCGTCAGCAATCTTTCGATTGCGTCCTTACCGATGTGCGCATGCCCGGCATGGATGGCGTGGAATTGCATCGCCAGTTGCACCAGGTCCAACCCGGTTTGCCGGTGGTGTTGATGACCGCCTATGCTTCCGATGAGATCATTCGCAAGGGCCTGGCCGAGGGCGTGGTGGGCGTTTTCGATAAGCCTCTGGATATCAGCAGCCTGCTGGGTTTCTTCGCCTCGCTGGCCCGTCAGCGTTCCATCGTAATCGTGGATGACGATCCGGATTTTTGCAAAACTCTTGGCGATATCCTGCACCAGCGCGGCTTTAGTGTTTCGCATTTCTACTACCCGCTTCCGGAAGTGGAACTGATGACCGCCGAAGCCCAGGTGATTTTGCTGGATATGAAACTCAATGGCATCAGCGGTTTGGATGTGCTAAAGCAGATCCGTCAGTGCTATCTTGACCTGCCCGTCCTGATGGTGACGGCCTACCGCCAGGAAATGACCACCGCCATCCAGGCCGCCCTGGCGATCAATGCCTATACCTGCCTGTACAAGCCGCTCGAGATTCCGTCGCTTCTGCGAATGCTGTCTGATTTTCAATTGAAACGGCTCAGAAAGGTTATGAAAAAGAAAGCTGGATAACTGGATAGTTGGTGGTGCGGCACGCAGCGCAGGGCTGTGCCACTGGATGCGCTTCAAAACTACTCAACTACTCAACAATTGAACTACTCAATTACAAATCGAGGTGACCGATGAATGCGCAAACCCTAAAAGGGAAAAGCACTGGGAAAAACGTTTTCCTGATCATCAACCAGCAGATTACTCCGCTGACCAAGGATGTGACCCGGCTTGGTCGCCAGCTCGACAACGATGTCGTATTCCAGGAGGAATCCGTCTCCCGTAATCATGCCGAGATCCTTTGTGAACAAGGCAAATATATCCTGCATGATTTACTATCCACTTCGGGCACGTTCGTCAACAGCCGCCGTATCGAACGCTGTGTGCTCAACTCGGGCGACCTGATTTCGCTTGCCAACATCCAATTCATGTTTGTCAACAACAACCCGCGCATCGCCAGCAATTCTGCCATTGCCACCCGCAGCTTGATCCCCGAAGACCGCCAGAAGGCCAATGGAAAATAAGCGCACCATTCTCATTATCGATGATGATGATGCCCTGCGGATTGGGCTGGCTGCCACCTTGCAGCGTAAAGGCTTCACGGTTGTATCTGCTGGCAACGGCCAGGCCGGGCTGGAAAAGGCCCAGGCGCTCCATCCGGATCTGATCATTAGTGATGTGATGATGCCGCCCCCGGATGGGTTCGAATTGCGCAGGATCTTGAGTCAGGACCAGTTGCTTGCCACCATCCCGTTCATCTTCCTGACCGCTCGCAGCGGCATCGAAGATCGACTAAGCGGCATCGATAACGGGGCGGATGATTACATCACCAAGCCCTTTGATCCCAAAGAGCTGGTTGCTCGTGTTGAAGCCGTCTTCAGGCGGGTGGATCTGGAACAGGCGCGCGGTCGTGAGCAGATGAAAGCCATTGCAAACCAGGAAATGGAAAGATTCCAGCATGAGATCCTGCAAAATTTCCACCACGAACTGCGTACCCCGCTTACCAATATCCTTTTGCCGCTCGAAGCCATCCTGCAATCCAAATTCGATGATCCGGAACAACAGATCCGCTTTATCCGGATTGCCCTTTCGAACGCCGACCGCCTGGAATCTCTCACTACCGATTTTATCCTGCTCACCAATATTGATCACGGCGACTTAAATACTGTCCGGCAGCCCATCAACGTGGAAGTTCATATCCTGGTCCCGGCGCGCCGGCGCATGCAGCGCTATGCCGAAAAACATCTCGAACTCGTTACCCATTTATCCCTGCTGGGTCCTGTTTCCGCCCCCCGCAAGGAGTTTACCCACATCGTCTTGCACCTGCTCGATAACGCGTTTAAATTCAGCCCGCCAGGCGGGACAGTGGAATTATCCATCTCATCCGATTTGCAGGGTAATACCAGCCTGGGCGTAAGTGATCAGGGCCCGGGAATCCCACCGGAACTGCGCGAGAAGGTCTTTGAGCGCTATTTCCAGGGTAGCCAGGGCAACACGCGCGCCTATGAAGGTCTGGGGGTAGGCTTGCCGCTTGCCCGGGCGGTCATCCAGCAATTGGGTGGCAGCCTGCGCATCCTGGACGCGCCCAGCGGTTGTCGCATCGGGCTGTTTCTGCCTGCCTGCGGCTCTGGAGAGCCCGCTTATGGATGAGAAAACCATCCCAATCGCCACCTTCCAGGCCGGTCAGTCCCAGCCGGAAGGATCCAGGGTCAGAGCCTGGGGGGATGATTTCCATTACCGCGCTCTTTTCGAACAATCGGACGATTGTATTTTTATCATCAGCCTTAATTTGTCTTACATGGCTGCCAACCCGCAGGCCCTGGAATTATTGGGGTATACGGAAAGCGAACTGGTTGGCAAGCCGGTCAGTGAGATCATGGCTCTGGATGAGTCTCTCGGTCATGCCACCGTTCTGGACGACAGTTCGAACCTGATTGAGCGTGTCCTGCGCCGGAAAGATGGCTCGCTGGTACCGGTCGAGATCAGCACCTCCATTGTCTATGATGGCGCCGGCCAGCCGTCCTATATCCAGAGCATTGCGCGTGATATCACCCTGCGCAAGGAAGTCGAGCGCCTGCTCCAGCACCGCAACCAGATCATGGCCGCCATCAATAGCGCCTCCACGCGCCTGCTCCAATCCACCCGCTTTGAAAACAATATCGGTGCCGTGCTGGAGTCGCTCGGCAAGGCCTGCGGAGCCAGAGCCTCCTTCATTTTCGAAATCAAGTTGCCGCCTGCTCCATCCTCTTCGTATGTACTTTTTCAATGGAAAAAAGAGAGTTCTTTCCACCTGGATATTGCCGAAAGTCTTGCGCCCAGCCTGAAATCCATTTTGAACAGCCAGCCAGGGCTCTTTTCCGGGAACTTGGATATCCCACAGGCCCGCTCTGTGGCAGCCCTCCAGATTGTCGGCCGGACCGGCTCACGCGTATACCTGGGCCTGTTCTATCCGGATCAGGTGCAGACCTGGCTGTCTGCCCAGCAGGATGCCCTCCAGATCGCAGCCAGCCTGATTGGGGCAGCCTGGCAGCGTAACCAGCACGAAGAAGCCATCCTGGCCAGCGAAGCGCGCAACCGTACCATCATCGAGGCATTGCCCGACCTCATCATCCGCATGGATGCGCAAGGCAAGATCCTGGATTACAATGCCAAACCCGACCATCCGCTCTTCCAGCCGCACGATGCCGTGGCGGGCAAGTTGCTTTCCGAGATCTGGCCGGAGGATGTTGCCGGGCAGATCATGGGCAGCCAAACCGGGGCATCCTTTACCGAACCCCATCACCTCAAAGAATTCAGGCTGCCTTTCAGTACGCAGATCTATGAAGCCCGCTTTGCCCCCATCGGTTCTACCGAAGCCTTGCTGGTGGTGCGTGACATTACCGAACAGGCCAAACTTAACGAGATGAAATCCGATTTCATCAACCGGGCTTCGCATGAACTCCGTATGCCGCTCACCAATGCCATCCTGATGGTAAATCTGATCCAGGAGGGCGGCGCCCCGGCCGAGCTGCAGGAATATTGGAGCATCCTCACCAGCGAGCTCGACCGCCAGAAGGTACTTATTGAACGCCTGCTGGTAGCTGGCCGGCTGGAAAGCCGGGCGCTCAAGCTGGATATTGCCCCCATTGATCTGGCATCCATCCTGGACGAATCCATCCTGGCGGTCAAGTTGTTTGCCAACAAAAAGAACATCACCATCCAGGTCTCCCAGCCCGCCGAACCGCTAATCATAATGGGGGATAAAAGCGGTTTGCAGCAGGTTTTCATCAACCTGATCAATAATGCGGTTAAGTTTTCGCCCGAAGGCAGTTCGGTCGAGGTGGTTGTGACGCTGGAAGCCGGGACGGTCCGGGTGGCCATCTCTGACCATGGCATGGGCATCCCGGCCGAGGATATCCCGCACCTGTGCGAACGCTTTTTCCGTGGCCGCAATGTCACCATTGCCGAGATTCCCGGCAGCGGCATTGGCCTGTATATTGTCAAATCCATTGTCGAGGAACTGGGCGGCAGTATCCAGGTGGAAAGCGTCCTCAAGCAGGGCACTACCATTTCCGTAACGCTGAAGCGTTCCGATCCTACTTCTGCTGGCTGATTTTTTCTTTTTCTCCTCCGTGTCCGTTGTGTTAAATTTTTTTCTTTTCAGGTACAGTAGACCGATTTGATTTTCCGGGGTCACTCTCCGGGAGAAGCCTTAATGGAACCAAAAACTCTTCAAATCCTGCTCGTAGACGATGACCCCAACCTGCTGGTGACCATGGGGGATATCCTGAAGGTCAAAGGCTTTCAGCCGATCCTGGTAAATACGGGCGCGGCCGCGCTGGCATGTACCGGGGATATTGATGTGGCCCTGATCGACCTCCATTTGGAAGACATCCCAGGCCTGGAGTTGCTGAGCCAGCTAAAAAATCACATCCCCGGCATCGAATGTATCCTGCTGACCGGCCATGCCTCCCAGAGTTCTGCCATTGAGGCCATAAACGCCGGGGCCTATTCCTATTTCCAAAAACCCTGTGATATCGACCAGTTGGTTCTTTCCATCCAGCGCGCCGGTGAAAAGCGCGCCGCCGACCAGGCACTGCGCGCCAGTGAAGCGCAGTACCGCTTGCTTGCCACTCATATCTCGGATGTGATCTGGATCCTGGATTTGCAGACCAGCCGTTTCACCTATGTCAGCCCGTCCGTGCAAGGTTTGCGCGGTTATAGTGCGCAAGAAGCCCTGGCCCAGGATTTGCCTGAATGGATTGCCCCAGCTTCCCTTGCTCACATTCAGAATCTGCTGCCCGAACGCATCGAACAGGCCAAAAAGGGCCAGGTTGGACCCTACCAGGAGGAAGCGGAACTACTTTGTAAAAACGGTACTGCCGTCTGGACCGAAACCACCATGCATTATCATCTCAACCCCGAGAACAACCATTGGGAGGTTTACGGCGTTACCCGGAATATTTCCGAGCGCAAACAGGCGGAAGAAAAACTGGCAGCCGAAAGATCTCTTTTGCGGACGCTGATTAACAATCTGCCCGATCGTGTTTATGTTAAGGATCTTCGGGGGCGTAAAGTCATTTCGAACATCGCAGACTGGCAGGCCTCCGGGGGAAAAACGATGGAAGATATCATCGGAAAGACCGACCTGGAAACCTATCCGCCGGAATTGGCGCAGGAATTTTGGGCTAACGATCAGGCAGTCATCGAAACCGGGATCCCCATTATCAATCGTGAAGAACCCGGGCGCGATTCGCTGGGCAACCCGGTTAGCGTTTTGTCTTCCAAGCTACCGCTGCGCGATGGCCAGGGAAAAATTATCGGACTGGTGGGTGTTGGTCGTGATATCACCAGCCGCAAACGGGTGGAAGAGGCCTTGCGCGAGAGCCAGCGCCAGATGGCAACATTGATGGGAAACCTCCCTGGCATGGTATTTCGCTGTAAAAACGATCCCGATTGGACCATGGAGTTTATCAGCGAAGGCTGTTATTCCCTGACTGGTTATCATCCGGATGACCTGATCGGGAATGCCCGTAAATCTTATGGACAAATTATCCATTCGGAAGACCGCCAGATGGTTTGGGATTCGATCCAGGCCGGACTTCAGAAAAAAAAGCTTTTTCAATTGAATTACCGCATTATCACTGCCCAGGCTGAAGTAAAATGGGTCTGGGAACAGGACCAGGGTGTTTATGATTTTGGGGGAAACCTGATCGCGCTGGAAGGTTTTATCTCCGACATTACCGAGCGCAAACACGCGGAAGCCGCCTTGCAGGCGAGCGATGAACGCTACCGTGGCGCCATCGCCGCCGCCGGGTTGGTCCCCTATGGAATTGATTATAAAGCGCAGCGTTTTACCTTTATCGGGGAGGATATTATCAAATTAACCGGCTTCCCGGCCGGGGAGTTTACCCCGGACTTGATGCGCGCAAGTCTGTTGGAGAGCCACGTTTGGGGACTGGAAGGTACTGGTATTTCACCGGATGAAGCCAACCGTCGCTTCATGGCCGGGGAGATCGGGAATTGGCGCAATGACCTGCGCATCCGCACCCGCACCGGAGAAGAGCGCTGGGTCAGCGACATCTCTGTGCCCGTGCTGGATGCCGATGGCAAAGTGACCTCTGCCATCGGCATCTTCCAGGATCTCACCGAACGTAAACGGGCCGAGGCGGAACTGCAGGCCAGCCGGGCCGCCGAGCAGGCTTTTGCTGCGCGCCTGACCATTCTGTCCGAAACCACCACCGAGCTTTCCCGGGCGGAGAATATAGACGATCTCTGCCGCCGCGCAGTGGAATTGGGCCGGGAACGGCTCGGTTTTGACCGTCTTTCCATTTTCTTTGTGAACAAAGATTCTGCCACGATGCTGGGTACCTTTGGGGTCGATACAGAAGGCCGCATTACTGATGAGCGCTCAGATAGCCATCCCCTCCTGCCTGATTCCAATATCTGGGCGGTCTTGCGCAGCCAGACCCCCCTGCTTCGGATAACCGACGCGCCGCTCTACTTGAAAGGCCAGGAAGTCGGCCAGGGTAATCATGTTTACGCCGGTCTTTGGGATGGAAACACCGCCATCGGCTTCATCACGGTCGATAACCTGTTGCGCATGCAGCCCATCAGCGAAAGCGATTGCGAAATCATCCGCCTGTATGCCTCTGCGGTCGGGCATCTCTGCTCACTTCTCCGTGCTGATGCAAAATTGCAGGCCAGCCGGGCCGCCGAAGAGGCTTTTGCGGTGCGCCTGGCCGTTCTCTCGGAAGCCACCACCGAGCTTTCCAAAGCGGAAGGAATTGATGCACTTTGCCGCCGTGCCGTGGAATTGGGCCGGGAAAGTCTCGATCTCGACCGTCTCTCCATCTGGTTTTTGTCAAAAGACCGCATCACCATGCTGGGCACATATGGGGTGGATACCGAAGGTCATATTACCGATGAACGCACAGATAGCTTCATCCTCGGCGAAGATTACCCCAGCATGTCGGTTATTCTGGACCAGACCCCTTTGTTGCATCGCAAAGATGCGCCACTGGCGCTGAGTGGACAATTGGTTGGAAAGGGCGAACATATTACCGCCGGTCTCTGGGATGGCAAGAGCGTGATTGGCTACCTCAGCGTCGATAACCTGCTACGCAAGCTGCCATTCAGCGAACGGGATTGCGAAATCATCCGTCTCTACGCCACTGCGATCGGACACCTCACCTCGCTGAAACGTGCTGAGCAGGAAGTGCGCGCCAGCGAGGGGCGCTACCGCATGCTGGCCGAGAACATGAGCGATACCATCTGGTTGATGGATTTGGATCTGAAGATCACCTATATCAGCCCGTCGATCACCAAACAGCGCGGCTTTACCCTCGACGAACTCAATACGATTCCACTCGACCAGCAGATGACTCCCGAGAGCTTCGCCAGCGTTGTAAAAATGTATACCACCGAACTGGCGCCCGAACGATTGGCGCAGGCTGATCTATCCATCTCTGCCACTCTCGAACTGGAAATGTACCGCAAGGACGGCAGTGCTTTCTGGAGTTCGAACACTTTCACGCTCATCCGCGACCCTCACGGGCTGCCGCTGACCATCCTGGGTACTGCCCGTGATATCACCGAAAGCAAGCAAGCCTGGGATGCGCTCCAGAATAGCGAAAAACGCTTCCGCGCCTTGATCGAGAATAATACCGATGCCATCGTGCTGGTTGACCCGCGCGGCCGGGTTTTGTATGAAAGCCCCGCCTATGGCAGGATGACTGGCCGGGATGTCCATGAGCGCCTTGGTCGCAGCAGCTTCGAATTTGTCCATCCGGAAGACCTGCCGGCCATTGTAGGGTTGCTCAATGGATTGGTCCAGTCGCCTGGCCGGATCGCGCAGGCTGTCTTCCGAAACCAGCATAAGGATGCTTCCTGGCGCTGGGTTGAAGCCACAGCGACCAATTTGCTGGGTGAAAGCGCCGTTCAGGCCGTGGTCATCAACCTGCACGATATCACCGACCAAAAACAGGCCGAACAGACCCTCAAGACCACCGAACGCATCTATCGTCAGGCCATTACCAACGCCGGGGGTGTCCCCTATCAGATGGATTACGCCAGCGGCAATTACGTTTTCCTGGGCGAGGGCATCCAGATTCTTACCGGCTACCTGCCAGCCGAGCTGACCGGGCCCTTATTCATCAGCTGTCTGCGGCAGATTGAATCCTACGGGCAGTACAAGGATGTGCCGCACGATGAACGCGTCCGGTTGGCCCGCCAGGAAGGTGTAATCCAGGAATGGCGCGAGGATTACCTGTTTGCCCGTAAAGATGGCTCGCTGGTCTGGCTGGCCGACCATTCCGTGCCGGTTAAAGACGGCGCCGGCAAAGCCATCGGCTCCCTGGGTATCCTGATGGATATCACCGAGCGCAAGCAGACCGAGGAAAATATCCGCCAGCGGGTAAAAGAGCTGGAGGTGCTCTACGAAACCGGCCTTTATATCAGCAGCCTGCTCGAGCCAAAAGAGATCGGCCGCAAGGTCATTGAAGTTCTGTCTGAAAAGCTATCCTGGAATCATGCTTCCATCCGCCTGTTCAACTCCGACTCGCAGCGCCTGGAATTGCTGGTATTGAACCGCCCCGGTTCGACCGTACAACAGCTCGCGGCCGAAACGCGCCGGCTGAACCGGGCTATTGCAAAACCCGGCCAGGGCCTCAGCGGCTGGGTGGTTCAACACGGTCAGCCGATTCGCTCCGGGGATGTCAATTCCGACCCGCGTTTTGTCCGCACCTTCAAGGGCATCCGCTCCGGGCTGTATGTACCCATTCAGGTGGGCCAGCGCACCATCGGCGTGATCGGGGCAGAAAGTGAACGTCCCGCCGCGTTTTCGGAGGCCGATGAGCGCCTGTTGACTACCCTGGCCGCTCAGGCTGGGATCGCCATGGAAAATGCCCGCCTGCTGGCAGAGACCCTCCGCCAGGTGGAAGAACTGGGTGCCCTGGCAGATGTTTCGTCTGCGCTGCGCACCGCCCTTACGCGTCCCGAAATAATCGCGGTCATCCTCGATCAATTGATGATGGGCCTTTTCCATAATGATGACTCCTGCCTGGTCGCTTGCGACCCGTTTACCGGCGTGAATATTATTGAGGCGGGGCGTGGAAAATGGGCTAAAAATGTGGGCTTGCGCTTGGATCCTGGCAAAGGGCTGAGCGGGCGGCTGGCGCAGACGCGACTACCTTATCAAAGCCAGGATATACTCCCCGGGGAGTCCGCGCCGGAAGTGGAATTTTCAGACCGGCCAGAAGCGTTGGCAGGCATGCCGCTGCTGGTCCAGGGTCAGTTTATTGGTTCCCTCTGGATCGGGCGTACAAGCAAAAAGAAACCGCAAAGCCCTGTCCCCTTCAGCGCCAACGAGATGCGTTTGCTGGGTTCCGTCGCTGATATGGCCGCCAACGCGCTCCAGCGTGCCAGCCTGCACGAACAGGCCCTCAAGCATGCTGATGAACTGTTGGCGATTAACAACTTGGGGCGCTCGCTGGCAGAAACACTCGATGTCGATCAGATTTTCAAGAAACTGGATGAGACCGTCTGGCAATTATTGCCGGAAATCTCCCTGGTTGCCATTGCTCTTTATGATTCCGAGAAGAAACAGCTCACCTGCGTCCGGTTTAATACGGATGAGGGACAGGTGGATCCTTCTTCTCTTCCGCCCGCTCCGCTCGAACCGCCCGGCCTGGGCACCCAAAGCGAGGCTATCCATACCCGCCAGCCGGTCATCATTAATAATTTGCGCCAACGGCTTGCCCAGCTTAGCTTCAAAATGGATGTTGGCTCTAACAATGATCGGGTTACACAATCCGGGTTGTATGCTCCGATGCTGGCGCAGGGCCGGGTGATCGGCGTCTTGCAGGCGCAGAGTTATACCTTGAACCGTTTCAGCCAGGCCGAGGCTGGCTTATTGTCCCTGGTTGCCAATACTGCCGCAGCCGATATCCAGAATGCCCACTTGTTTGCTGAGACCCAAAAACGCCTAAAAAACCTGGCGGCGTTGCATGAGATCGACGTTGCTATCAGCGCCAGCGTGGATATCCATGTCACCCTTGATATCTTGGTGGAGCAAACTGTTTCCGAATTGAACGCGGATGCTGCCGCGATCCTCCTGCTTAATCCGTTGTCCCGTACCTTGGATTATGCCGCCAGCCTGGGCTTCCGCAATCACCAACTCAAAGGGTTGCATATCCCATTGGGCGCCGGACTGGCGGGGCAGGCAGCCTTGCAACGGCAAACCCAGAGCGCTTCCAACTTGCAGGATGGCCTGGCCTTACATGATTCCCAGCGGAATACCATCAATATTTATGATGGTGAGGGCTTCATGGCTCATTATGCCGTTCCGCTCAATGCCAAAGGTCAAATCCAGGGCGTTTTGGAAGTTTTTCTGCGTACCCCCTTCCAACCTGATGATGATTGGTTTTCCTTCCTCGAAACGCTTTCCCGCCAGGCTGCTATCGCTGTTGATAATAGCAACCTGTTCGACAACCTTCAGCGTTCGAACACGAACATCGTCCTGGCCTATGATGCCACCATCCAGGGTTGGTCGCAGGCGCTCGAACTACGCGATAAGGAAACCGAAGGCCATGCCCGGCGCGTCACCGAACGGACCGTGCAACTGGCCCAGCTTGTCGGGATTCCCGCCGCGGAATTGGAACACGTCCGGCGCGGCACGCTCCTGCACGATATTGGCAAAATGGGCATCCCGGATGCCATCCTGCTCAAGCCGGACAAATTGACTGAGGCCGAATGGGTCATCATGCGCCGGCATCCTGTGCTGGCCTATGAAATGCTTTCTTCGATTGCCTATCTGCGTCCCGCCCTCGATATTCCCCATTACCACCATGAAAAGTGGGATGGCAGCGGCTACCCGGATGGGCTAAAGGGCGAGCAAATCCCCTTATATGCACGTATATTCGCCATCGTGGATGTCTATGACGCCTTGACGAATGACCGTCCCTATCGCCCGGCCTGGACCTCCGCCCAGGCCTTCGAATACATCCGTGCACAATCCGGTAAGCATTTTGACCCCGCCATCGTCGAGACTTTCTTGAACATGCTTGCCCGGGAGAAATAAGTAAAAATATAGTAGTGCCAGCATCAGCCGGCACTACTATATTTTGTAGGCCAGGTTACCAAACCCTCCTTCAATATTCCGCCGTTCCATCCTCCCAAAAAGTAAGGCAGGATTGTATCCTGCTATCCCTATTATGAATTCCAGTTCATCTTTACACCTAGCAATACTTAGTATATAATCCTAGGTATGTTTGGAGAAGCGCTTAAAGGACACCTGGATTTGTTGCTGCTGGCCGTTTTGGAAAAAGGGCCAGCCCATGGTTACGTGATCATCGATATGTTAAGGGAACGCAGCGCCGGCACCTTCGACCTCCCCGAAGGGACCGTCTACCCGGCTTTGCACCGTCTGGAGGAAGATGGCTTGTTGAGCAGCCAGTGGTCTGAGACTGGCGGCAGGCGCCGGCGGGTCTACCAGTTAACCTTTCAAGGTAGCCAGGCCCTGGCGGCCCGCCAGGAGGAATGGAAGCGCTTTGCAAAGGCGGTCTTTTCAACGGTAGGCATTTGATATGGATAAGATTCGCATCAACGCATATCTGCGTTTATTGGAAAAGGAATTGAGAGTACGAGGTTTATACAGCCCGGATACCCTTGCTGAAATGGAAAGCCATTTACTGGATGCGCGTGACCAGGGCCTTCAAAACGGTTTGGATCCCCAGGCTGCGCAAGCCCAGGCCCTCGACCAGTTTGGGTCCGCCCGGCTCGTGGCTCGTCGATTTGAATCCGAAAGGAAAACCATGAAGCAAAAACTTTTACTGGTAGCGGCAGTCGTTTTTGGCCTGCTCGTAACCTATATAGATTCGCGCCCGACCTGGGATGACACGGGCATAACCGTCATTGCCCTGCTGATCGGCAGTGGGATTGTTGGGTTGCTGGCGCAAAAGCGGCCGTGGATCTTCGCGCTGGCGATCGGCGTGTGGCTCCCGATTTGGTATATGCTCACGAAGCATGATATGAGTATGCTCATTGTGCTAGCCTTTCCATTCATCGGGGTTTATGCTGGCTGGCTCTTACATCTCGGCTTCCGCAAGATTCGCCAGACCGGCTAGATTCATTTTGCTTTTGGTCTGTCCCATTTCCTATACACAATTCATCATTCCTCCTTCATCCTTCAATATCTTGGTGTAGAATGGGGCTCTTACTGGCTACCCATACCCCGGCCAGCAGATACTATCCATCCGAAAATGAAAGAAAAACTTCTCCTGAATTTTCGGATAGGTTGATAAGGAGACAGCATGGATGAAGTTTTGATGGTGGCGGATGGCCAGGTCATTGTAATGGAATATACCTTGCGAGTGGATGGCGAGATTATCGACACATCCGAAGACCATGGGCCGATTGAATTCTTACAGGGCCAGGGCAATATCATCCCCGGCCTGGAAAAGGCCTTGTACGGCATGGCAATCGGAGATAGCAAGGATGTGGTTGTTGTTGCCAGTGACGGGTACGGTGAAAGGGACAGCCAGGCCTTTATGGATGTGCCGCGTGACCAGTTCCCGGAGGACATCCCCATGGAAGTCGGTATACAAATCGAATTGCATGACGAGGCCGGCCAGCCCATGGTCGCCCGTATCGACCAGGTCGGTGGGACCTCCGTGCATCTGGATTTCAACCACCCCCTGGCAGGCAAGGAGCTACATTTCGCCGTGAAAATTGCTGGCCTGCGCCCCGCCACCGACGAAGAACTGGACCACGGACACGTTCATTCCGGCCACGAGCATTAAAGATTTCGGTTCAAAAAACATTAACACGAAGTTTGCGAAGTACACAAAGGTTGAGAGTTTAAAAATAAAATCTCTTCTTTCGTGTTCCTTAGTGGCCGCCTGTCCCGCGTTAAGGCACCGCGGGATCGTGTTTAAATTATTTTATTATTCTTCAATGGCACAAGTAAATCGTCCCATCCGCGTAGGTACCATAAACGGCTAAACCTTTAAAAAGGCTCTGTTCATTTATGGCTTTACTGATTTGCGTCTGGAACTGGCTTTTAAAATCGTTCACGATTACCAGCGCTGCACCCTTGTTGCAGAAAACAGCCTGGACTTTGTCGTTGGGGACACTCCCATAGGTGCCAGTCTGGATGGGCAGCTTGGCCGGGAAGGTGTTCCAGAAACCATAGATCGGCCGCCCAGTCCACAGTTGCATTAATTCCCAATCATTGGAAATGACCGCCTGGTTGGCCGGCAGGGCCCGCACTGCCTGGATGAGCTCCGAGCGGTTCCAATGGTAAGCGGTCAGCCCATCGCCGGCGTGATAGAAGTCCGCTTCCTTGCGCGCTTGCGGGATATACCAGGCTATGCACAGGATCGCCACCAGCCACGGCAGTACCTGCAGCAGGCGCAGCCAGCCTTTGAACCAGGCTGCCTGCCACACTGCCCAGGCCGCGTAGAAGCTCATCACAAAGCTCACAAACAGCGGCAGCAGCATGCGGTTATCCACATCGATGGTGGGATGGGTAAACAGGTAGGTCAGGATGAGTACGCCCACAAACAGCAGGGAGGACAGCCCAAAGAAAGTGAAGATTCGCAGCCCTGAATTGGAAGCATCTTCCGTTGCATCTTTCTTTATCCGGCGTTCAGCCAGGATGGAAAGTCCCAACAAGCCAACTAGGAGGATCCCTATCAGGAGATAGCGCAGGCGGTAGCTTACCATTGCCCCGTTAGATTGATAGGGCAGCCATTTCCACACCGTATCCAAGAAGATACCGCGAAAATCCTGGAACTGGAGCTTCAGCCCGTGCAAGCTCAGGCCCAGGCTGCGCCCGCCCACGCTGTGGGCGGTGGAAAAATAGATCCAGATCAGCCAGGCTAAAATTGGCAGGCTGGCCAGGAAGGTGTACAAGACGGCTTTCTTGATGCGTGCCGAGGCCTTCCCGGAGACCAGCAGCAGGACGCTGGCTCCTCCGGCTGCCACCATGGCTACCCCGGCATAGCGTGTCAGCGGGATCAGGCCGATTAAAACGCGCTCAGGACGAACAGGGCCGGTTTTTTCTTATGTAAATAGGCCAGCAGGCCCCATCCGCCCGCTAAAAACATCAGCACGAAAAGAGGTTCGGAATACGCCGAACCGAACATCCACACCATATATGGGAAGGCGCACATCAACGCACTGGCCACGATCCCCAGCGCCGGTGCGCGGCTGTAGCGGTAGAAGATCCAGCCGGCAATAAATATGGAAGCGATGAAGGCCATGCTGTTCAGCCAGCGCGCTGCCGCCACCAGGTTTACCCCGAACAGGCCGATCGCGCTTAACACCAGTGAGTAGAAGGGTGGTTCTATCGTGATCGGTCGGAAGGCTGCGTCCGCTTCATAATAGACCAGTCCCTGCCCACGGTCCAGGCTGCGGGCGGTGGAAATATACACAACCGGGTCGGAATAGCCCCACGGCCCGTTGGATGTGGTATAGATGGCAATAACCGCCCCTGCAACGCTCAAAAGCAGGATTGCTGACAGTATCAAATATTTTGTTGAAAGCTTCATCGTGAAAACTCGCCAGTTGGATTCTGATTTTGTTGTGGCGTAAGCATATTGGAAGAGTCCTCGTTTTCCATTTGCATATACATGGTCTTGATGGCATTTTCCATCAGGCGTTTCAATCTCTGTCGTTCGGCCCCTACCGCAAAGTTCGGATTAAATGTTACCACTTTCCCGACCATTATATAGCCGGATCCGTGGATTGCCACCGGATAGAATTCCAGACGGCCGCCGGTTTCAGCGAAATATTTTTCACCCAGGCGGGCAAAGCTATGCTGGAATGGTTTCATCCCTGTCACAGGGTCTGCCTGCAGCTGGTTGTCTTCAGGGAAGATCAGCAGGCATTTGCCTTTGTGAAGAACATCCATGCTTAACTGCAGGGTTTCGGCCAATCGGGCATATTCGCCCCGGTAGACCGGGATGCAGCCCATCCAGCGCAGGAATGGCACGGTAATTTTCGACAGCAACGTTGCCACCCAGGCGCTGACTGGCGGCTTGAGTTCCAATGTTCGCTCGACGAAATCCCATTTTAACCAGGCGGCAGCTTTTTCCTCATCCACCATATCTGCTATGGTCCAGGCATACAACCGGAACGGGATCGAGCAAAAGGCCGCAATGGGGCCAACTGCCTCCAGGTGGTTGGCAATGAAGACCGCCGGCCCGCTTCGAGGCAGGTTCTCCTTCCCAACCAGTTCCCCATTCCACAGGAAGAAATTAAGTACTCTCATCAAGAAATGGTTCATCTTGTTTTTCGTGGAGCACCTCTTGCATGACCAGGCTTGGCAGCTGTTGCAGTTCTTTGTTTGGGTCAGCGAACCAGCTCGCCGCCGGCCTCCGGGCCACAATTGAAATTGATTTTAGCTAGCCTGCCTTTCGCACCGATTCAAAATGTAACACTATAGGATCAAATAGGATGCTTATTTATCCGGCATTTTTTCCACTTTGGAGCCAGCCTCCATGGCTTCGGCTGCCTTTCGGCTCGGCCGGTCGAGGTTCTGCTGCACCAGCTCGTTTTGGTCCAGTTCCTGGTGATATCCGGCCGCCCTTCAGGTCAGGTAGTCTGCCACGGCTAGGGTACATCACCTATTGATCCTTACCTGCAGCCGCAATTAAGCCTCCTCCAGGACACGCTCAAACGCCTGCAGATAGCTTGAGTCCATACTTTTTTTGCGCAGCATCCAATACTCCGCCCCCCAGAAAAGATATGCGTAAAGCGGTGTTTGTTCCCCAAACCAGCCCATGCAGGTGTTATAGTTTATGATGATCTGCTCCGGCAGGCAACTGTACATGGCCTGGTTGAGCGGGCTGGCCGGCACCGTCGCTGCTTCCCAGGGTTCCGCCTGTCCCTCGGAAATCAGCAGCTTTTGATGATTGGCGAGCACCTGCTCGAATAGTTGCTTTCGTCTCGCCCGGTGAGACGGGCTTTGACTGCCATCCAGGTAGAGTGTCTTGCTGCCCAACGGGATCAAGGCATGTCGTGGATAATAATCAATCCCGATAATATCCGCCAGGCGTTGGGCCACCGCCAGCGAATCACCCTGGTCGCGTGTTTGCCACCATTGGTTCAGACGCACCGGCAGGGAGGTCGGCAGGAAACCGTTCATCATCACCGGGCGGCCGGGATCGGCCTGTCTGAGCGCCTGCACTTCCATTTCCACAAACTCGGCGCTTAATCGCCAGGAATGTTCCACTCCCAGCGGATCCACTGCCTCGTGTTCGAGCTGCCAGGCCATGATGGCTTTATGCTCTTTATACCGGCCCACCAACCTGTGGATGAATTCGGTCGCAGCCTGCAGTAGATCCGGGTATTGGGAAGGTTCAACCAGCTTGTGTTCCCGAAAGGACTGTTTTAAATGGTGGGTAGGCACAAAAAACTCCGGGTAGCCAAAGGTCTTTAACGGCCCAACGCACAAAATGATTTGCTTGCCGGCTGCTTCGGCAGCTTCGATCTGCCAATCCAGCTCGTCGAACCGGAATACCCCCGCTGCGGGTTCCATCCGGTTCCAGTATGCCCCCAGCCGGATGACTTGAAATGGATAGGCCAGCAGCACTTGCAGTGTTGGACGCACCTCCAGGCCAAACGCGGCTGCCTGGAGCGGCCGGAAACTTATTCCCAAAAACGTGCCGCCGCGCCGCCTCACTGCTACATCTTGCCACGCTCCTGTCAGGGGTTGCACTGCCTGTTTCAACCTGAATTCCAATAATCCCATATTAATACACCCACGGAATGAATCGCTTGGTCCGCCGCATATACTCAATATACGGCTCTCCGATCATTCGTACCAACGTTTTCTCCTCAATTCTGACCCGGTAAGTATGCCCGAGAAAAACGCACAGCAGCAGCGCCACCAGGCTGGCCCAATTGGTCATTGCCAGACCCACCCCCAGCATGGTCAGGAAAGTTCCACTGTAAGCCGGATGCCGGATCAGCCGGTACGGGCCGCGTTGGACCACCGGCTGGTCGATTGACACAACCACATCCCGCGTAAAATACCTTCCCAGCACCCCGATGGCATACCACCTTATGGCCACCCCCAGGAGAATAAAGCTCAGTCCCAGGAAAAAGAGGCCTGTGCGTTGCCAGTGGATCGCGGCAGCCGGCAACAACCAGGCCACCATGAAATTCAAAGCCAGGCCGATCCATTGCATACCCAGCAGGATCGCCAGGCTGCTGCGGTCCTGGATCAGATCTGCTTTCCTGGAGAACTTTCCCATCTGGCGGCGCATTCCAACCATTTCCGGTACCAGCCAGATCAGGCAGGCCACCAGGAACAGGCCGGCTGCTGCCGGGGAAGTGTAAATGAGCGGAAGCAACCTTGACCTCCTTAAGCAAGCGCCGGCCGGAACAACCGCCGGTACAGGTCGGATTGTAAACGCATCTCCGGGTCAAATTCTTTTTTGAGCTGTAGGAAGCTTTCGACCGCCTGCTCTCCCATGCTCTGGCGGTATTGTGCCGGGGTCAGAAAATGGTCCTTGGCCAGATAAAACCTTCCCTCTGCCTCGATCACAATTGCGATCATATGCTCCAGCACCTGCTGCAAATGCTGCCCGGGCTGGCCGGCCCGTGCGTAATTCAATTCCAGGGAAAAGCCATCCAGTTGGTAGCTTAATAAAAATGGGTCTCGCCGGTGCTTCTTGATCACACACCACAGCGGCCAGCAGTCTTGTTCTTGTGAATAGTGCAGCACCTGCTTGAAGATTAAGGGCGCCGCTTCTTGCGGAACAAATGCCTGGAAAGTCTCGATCCCCTCCGGCAGCAGCGCCGGGTACCCTGTGAAGAATGCCCCCGGCCAAAAGGTAAAGGGTACCAGGCCCAGCAGTCGGGCTTTCTTTCTGGCGCCCCCGCCACCCCATGATCTATTAATCCGGTTGGCCATTTTTACCCCCGGGAACAGCGCCAGCCTTGCCAGTCGGGCCGCCACGCTGATGATGGATTCTTCCAGGCGGCCAGGGCTTGCAAAGGTCGCGAAGGGTGCGCCATTCACTGCTCCGGAAGGCTGGTATGCGGCGCAAGTGACCTGCCCGCGCCCCAGTTGATCGCCCCTGACGAACCCATCCAGCCAGGCCTCCATGAAATCGCTTCCGTTTTCCTCCTCTGCGAATAGGGCAAAGATTTCGTTCATCCCGGCCGCCGAATGCTTGCGCACCGAGACGCAGCCGGAGCCCAGCCTTTGGAGCTGGACGGTGATCGACGTAATTACCCCCAATAATCCGATGCTTCCCACCACCGCATGAAAGAGCTGGCTGTCCCGCTCCGGCGTAAGCGTGCGTACTTCGCCGGTGGGAAAAGCCACCTCGAGTGAAAGGATGGTTGCACCAAAAGGGCCGCTTTTCCAGGCATTCCTGCCATTAATATTCATGGCGACACATCCCCCGATTGTTACCCGTGCAGTGGAGGGGGAAACGATTGGCCACCAGCCATCCTTCCAGGCCACCTGGACCATTTCTTGCAAAGTTACCCCTGGTTCAACCTGCATGGTACCTTGCTGCGCATCCCAGGACAAGATTCGACGCATCGGTGTGATATCTATTACCGCTTCACCGGTATTTAATGCGGCATCCGTATAGCTGTGGCCGGCGCCGTGCGGGATCACCGAAAGACCCTGCGTATGGGCGGCCTCGAGCGTTTCGAGCACGCCCGCCAGATCGTGCACCGGAAACGCATAACAGGTTGAGCGTGTTGACTTACTCCAGTTGCTGAGTTCGGCCGATGGCCTTGGCAGGGTCACAGATCATCCTTTGATTGTTTGCCGCATCCAATTGCTGTTCCGTGTTTTGTTTTAACGAGAATAATTGTAACATGGTAGGCATTATCGAATGCCTCTTCCCATTCTGCTACCCCGATCCCTCTTTACCAATAAGACAATCGCATTTCAACTTTTGTGTCGATGCCTGCGCCAGCCTGTCCTGGACGGACAGTCCAGGGTACCGCAGGTACAGGTGCGAGGAGCGTTCTTCATCATCCCGAAGTTCTACGGGATGCAACGACCGCGCAACATCCTGTAGGGAAGCAATCTTCAAGCCTGCGAGGGGAAAGTCCCCGCAATTTGGGGATTGCTTCTGGCCGGAAAAGCGCCGGCCATTGCATCTACACTCTCGTTTTTTAGGGTTAATCATTCCAAATGCGATTGCTCTAGCAATCTGTCCGCCCGGAAAAGATTGGCTTCCCGTTATAATCAGCCGCGTGATTTCTTTGCGTCAATTCATTTCCAACCCATCCGTTCCCCGCGAATTCCGGGCGAATTTTATCCATCTCTATTTCGACATGGGCTGGTTCGGCATCCTCAGCGGCACAGCCATGAGTTTCCTGAGTGTCTATGCTGCCCGCCTCGGCGGAAGCGGCTTCCAGATCGGCTTGCTGGCCGGCACTTCTGCCTTTGTCAATCTCATTCTGGCCATTCCCGCCAGCCAGTTATTCCAGAAGCGCCCGGTTGGGCGGACCGTCTTCTGGTCCTCTGTGCTCTACCGCATTGGATACCTGCTGTGGATTCCGTTGCCCTGGCTCTTTGGTAACCAGAGTCAGATTTGGGCGTTGATCACCATCACCCTCCTGATGGGTATCCCCCTGACCGTCCAGGCCATTGGTTTTAACGCCCTGTTTGCCGCAGCTGTCCCGCTCGAATGGCGGGCTTCTGTGGCCGGAACCCGTAATTTGCTCTACTCGGTCACCTACATGCTCTCCGCCCTGGGGGCCGGTTGGCTGCTGGTTCACCTGGCGTTCCCGGTTGGCTACCAGGTCGTCTTTGGCATTGGCGGCTTTGCGGCGTTGATGAGCTGTGCCCACCTCTTCTTCGTCCGAGTTCAGGCTTCCGTGCCTAGCACGCCGGATCCGCCTATTTCGCCTGTCCAGAACGAACATGAAAAACCGACCGTACACAGCCGCTGGCTGAGTAACCTGCGCCTGGACATCTGGCGCACCCCCTATGCTGGCGTTTTACTGGCCATGTTGGGCCTCCACTTTACCCAGTATTTGGCCATCCCACTTTTTCCGCTCTTTCAGGTCAATGTGTTGCACCTGACGGATCAAAGCATTGGCATCGGCACCGCCCTCTATTATTTGACCAGCATGTTTGGATCAACTCAGTTGAACCGGGTCGTCCGCCGTTTTGGCCACCGCAAAGTCACCGGCCTTGGTTTCATGATCATGAGTTTTTACCCCGGCCTGATGGCCTTTTCTCATTCAGCCTATGGGTATTATTTTGTTTCGATCATCGGCGGACTTTCGTGGGCGTTGATGGGCAGCGCCTTTATGAATTACATTCTGGAGAACATCCCTGAAAACGACCGGCCTGCCCATCTGGCCTGGTACAACATTATTCTGAATGGATCCATCCTGGTTGGGTCCATGATCGGCCCATTGATTGCCGGCTTCATCGGTCTGGCGGCCGCCCTCGTTGTTGCGGCCATATTACGCATGGGCGCCGGCTATGCTATTTTCACGGGCGCCTTTGGCCGCCGCAGGATCCCGGCAATCTCCTCAAACGAATGAGTGCGGTTTCTCGATTTATCTGTCCGGGTCTGCTCTCGTTCCCATCTTTTTTGTTTTCCAAAATACACATTTCTTGCCACCCCTGTGCATGTTTTTAGCCATTTTTGGCATTGATCATTGTTTCATCCTGACGGTGGCGCGCACCCCGTAAAATCGGCTT
>CAWAAC010000018.1:0-57280 GCA_963779935.1 uncultured Chloroflexia bacterium
TTAATTATTATTGTACCTATCTTCAGGATGGAGATAATCCATGGCACAAGAACTGCACGTTGTCACCGGCGCATTCGGTTACTCTGGCAAATACATCGCCAAGCGCTTGCTGGCCGAAGGGCAGCGCGTCCGCACACTGACCAATTCGATGCAGCGACCCAACCCATTTGGCAACCAGGTCGAGGCCTATCCCTATAATTTTGACAGCCCGGACGACCTGGTCGAGTCCTTGCGCGGCGCCGAGGTGCTCTACAACACCTACTGGGTGCGATTCAATTATTCGTTCTTCAAATATCAGTCAGCCGTGCGGAATACGCTGATCCTGTTCGAAGCCGCCCACAAGGCTGGTGTCAAACGCATCATCCATATCGGCATCACCAATCCATCCAAAGATTCTCCGCTCGAATATTTTGCCGGTAAGGCACGCCTGGAAGAAGCCCTGCGCGCATTCGACTTTTCTTACGCCATCCTGCGTCCCACCGTTCTGTTCGGCAAGGAAGACATTCTCATCAACAACATCGCCTGGACGCTGCGGCACCTGCCGGTCTTTGGATTATTCGGTGATGGGTCATACCGCCTCCAGCCAATCTATGTAGACGACCTGGCCGCACTTGCCGTGGCACAAGGCAAAGGAAAATCGAATACGATCATCGATGCGATCGGCCCGGAGACGTTTACCTATCGGGAACTGGTGCAAATCATTGGCGAAAACATCGGCGTCAACCGCCTGATCCTGTCCATGCTGCCCGTTCTGGCATACGCTGCCGGCTGGACGGTGGGGCACCTGATGGGCGATGTGATGATCACATGGTCCGAAGTAAAAGGTTTAATGGCCGACCTGCTTCATACCGACTCGCCGGCTGCCGGGGCTACCCGTCTCACCGAATGGACACGCCTACATAAAGACACACTCGGCCTGAAATACGCAAGTGAGTTGGCCAGGCGGAAGGACAGAGCGAAAGCCTATTAGGTTTTATGCATCCTTCCGAAGTGCTGGAGTCAACTCCATAATGTTCGTGTATAACTTCGGCAACCCGCCATTACGATGTCCATATTTCGGTTGAGTTACCCATATACCTTCGCACCTTTTGCCAGAATATCCATCGATGCTTTCTTCTGCTCCTCTTCCAATCGACTGGGGGCTCTGGGAACCGGCCTAGCCTTTAGTCTATCCTCTCCATCTTCGTCAAGCCGTCTTTTCCATTCTAGTACAGAGGATGGCGATGCATTTACTATTCGAGCAACTTCACGAATGTCTATCTTTTTCTTGATTATTTCAGCGGCCATCCGTCGCCACACTTCAAGAGTTTTTTCGATTTCTTTCGTTCTCGTACCTCATATTCTATCTTACCCGTTGGTTTCCTTCGAAAAAAATCAATAGTGGTATGAACTTTTGTGGATCGCTTAGTGGGGATATAAAAAAGGGATGCCAAGCGGGATCTTCCGCTGACATTCCCTAGGTCTTTACCTAATTTATCGAACTCCTCATCAGCGCAGCATGTCAATCATTGGGCTGGCTGCAGCGTCACGGCTCGTTTGTGAAGGCAGGTCGAAGATCACCTGGATCAAGATCAGTTTCTTGAGGAAAGTGCAAACGGGGGGTGTCTAAAAAGGTAATCTGAAAGGGGTGTAAAAATGAAGAAAAAGCCCTAAATGGGCAGAGGCGAAAAAAACTGGCGGTCAGATGGCCGCCAGTTTGCGTATATTATGGACAATGCAGACCAAAGCCCACTCTGTCTGTACTTTCTCAAAGCCTCGCAGGTGGAATTTCCGAAATCCCATGTTGTGTTTCACATCCCCGAAAGTACTTTCGGGTTCAATGCCGCGCTTTTTTCGTAGAGTAATTCCTTGCGTCGAAAGCAGATTATCTTTAGCCTGTCGACGGTATTCCCGGAGTTTGAAGCTGACCTGGATGCGACGATTGCCTTTGGCTTTGGTACATTGGGGTTTGAAAGGACAGTCGGTGCAGTGGTCACACTCGTAGTAATGGCGTTCAGCGATATACCCGTTGTCGGATGGATAGGAACGGCTCTCCCGATAGGTCAGGGATTGGTTGGCAGGACAGGTGAAGGTATCCTGGTCCGCATCATAGGCGAAGTTCTCGGAACGAAACCTGAGTGTTTGGATTCGTTCAGCTTTGCGGGGCGGGTGGGTTTCCTGGTAGAAGGTGGTGTACTTGAGATAGTTCTGCATCTGGTTTGTTTCGAGATAAGCATAGTTCTCTTCACTGCCGTAGGCCGCATCGCCGATAGCCGCCTTGGGTTTCTTTCCTCCCGGCCATTGTTGTTGTTCCATATGAGGAATGAAACAGCTTATATCGCCAGCGCGTTGGTGGACTGAATACCCCACAACAAACTGCCCTTCTGTCCCGATCTGCACGTTATAGGCCGGATGCGGCCAGGACTTTTGTTCCCCGCGATCTTCCTTCATGCTCATGCAACTGGCATCCGGGTCAGTTTGGGAATAACTATTGCGACTCTGTAGGGTCTTTTCCTGCTTTTCATACTTCTCCAATCGCGGTAGGTAATCCTTCTCCAGCGTCTTCACCGCTTTCTTCAATGGCTTGTCCCCCGGCTGTTGGCGCAGCCGCTCGTTCAATTCCGCCACCTTCGCCTTCAACTTCTCAGCGTCGATCCCCCCTTTGCCTCCCAACTCTTCCAGATCTTCATCCCCATATTCCTCGTCCTCCTGCTCGTTCACCTTTTCAATCTCGTCCAACAGCACCTTGATCTTCTCCCGCAGGCGGGTCTTGTTTGTCGCAGTCTTCTTCGCCCATACCACCTTATACGGATTCGCATTCGCCCCAATCTTCGTCCCATCCACAAAGTAGTTCTCCAGCTTCACGTACCCCTCTTCAATCAGCAGCTCTAGAACACCCGTGAATACTTCCCGCACTTCTCCCTTCATCACCACCCCGCGAAACCGGTTGATCGTCCGAAAGTCCGGCCGATTCCCACCTGCCAGCCACATGAAGTTCACATTCTCACGCAACCCTTTCTCAATCCGCCGCGATGTGAACACCTTTTCCGAATACGCATACACCAGTACCTTCAACATCATCCTCGGATGGTAGCTGCTTGTCCCGCCTCCCTTGTATTTCATAAGCAAAGGATCAAGGTTGATCGCTTCCACCACCCGGTTCACTACCCGCACTAGGTGTTCTTCTGGTATCAGCTCCTCCAGATTTCGCAGGCAGCAAACTCGGTTGCGCCATCGTGTAGCCTTTGAAAGTTACGTTTCCTTTTTTCATGCCCCTATTGAATCACATTTTCCCTGTTTCGCGAAGGGGGCTGCCCCTTTTGGGACAGCCCCCGTTTGCTGAGAATCATTTTTTACCTTGAAAAACCTAAACCCTTTTTTAGAAATGAGTTTGCCAAGCGCTATTCTTTCACCTGAAGCGAGAGATAGAGCTGGATCCCCATTTGGGCGATCTGATCCTTCTGGGCTTCCAGCCAATCAATGTGACTTTCCTCATCCTTCAGGATGGAAGTGAGCATGTCGCGCGTTCCGTTATCGCCCAGTTCCCCGGCCTGTGGAATGGCAGCATTGTAGTTCGCCACCGCACCGGCTTCGGATTCGTGGTCCGAGTTCAACTGGTCTTCAACGGTATTGCCGATATGCATGGGGTTGATCTTGCTGACGGTGGATTTGCCTTCCAGGAAAAGGATGCGGCCGATCAACATCTCGGCGTGCCGCATTTCATCCTTGGCCCGCCCCTCCACCGCCTTATGCAGGCGGGCGTAGCCCCAGTCGTCGCACATCTCAGAATGAACCATGTACTGGCTGACAGCAGTCAGTTCATCGGCGAGCAGCGCATTCAAAGTTTCAATGATTTTCGGATTGCCTTTCATATTTTATTCTCCTTTATGCAATTCAATCTACGGAACGAAACAGGATTTTGCTTTGATCAGGCGAGGTCGAAACGGTCAAGGTTCATAACCTTGTTCCATGCCGCCACAAAGTCGTGCACGAACTTCTCCCGGGAGTCCTGGCTGGCATAGACTTCCGCCAGTGCGCGCAGTTGGGAGTTCGAGCCGAAGATCAGGTCGACGCGGGTGCCGGTCCACTTGAGTTCGCCTGTGCCGCGATCACGCCCTTCGAACACATCCGCATCCTCCGAAACTGCCTTCCATACCGTGCCCATGTCGAGCAGATTCACGAAGAAGTCATTGGTGAGCGCCTCGGGCCGTTTGGTGAAGACCCCGTGCTGGGACTTTCCAAAGTTGGCATTCAAGACGCGCATCCCGCCAACCAGAACCGTCATCTCAGGAGCGGTCAGCGTCAGCAATTGCGCCCGGTCAACCAGCAATTCCTCGGCCGATACAGCGTAGCGGACCTTTTGGTAATTGCGGAAGCCATCCGCCTTCGGTTCGAGCACGGCGAAGGAAACAACATCGGTTTGCTCCTGCGAGGCATCCATGCGTCCCGGCGTGAAGGGAACCGTCACATCGTAACCGGCATTCTTCGCGGCTTGCTCGACGCCCGCGCAACCGGCCAGAACGATCAGGTCGGCCAGCGAAACCTTCTTGCCGCCAGACTGCGCGCTGTTGAACGCGCTCTGGATGCCCTCCAGGATCTTGAGCACCTTCGCCAGTTGTTCGGGCTGGTTGGCTTCCCAATCCTTCTGCGGCGCCAGACGAATGCGGGCGCCGTTGGCGCCGCCGCGCTTGTCGGAGCCACGGAAGGTGGACGCCGAGGCCCAGGCGGTCGAAACCAGCTCCGGGATAGACAGGCCGGAAGCCAGGATCTTGCCCTTGAGGGAGGCGATGTCTTTTGCATCGATCAATTTGTGATCGACGGCAGGGATGGGATCCTGCCAGATAAGTTCTTCGGCCGGGACTTCCGGGCCGAGATAGCGCGCGCGCGGGCCCATGTCGCGGTGCGTCAGCTTGAACCAGGCCCGGGCAAACGCATCGGCGAACTGATCGGGATTCTCGTAGTAGCGTCGTGAAATCTTTTCGTAAACAGGGTCAAACCGCAAGGCCAGGTCGGTGGTCAGCATGGAGGGCGCACGCCGCTTTGACGGGTCGTGCGCATACGGCACTGTACCAGCGCCTGCGCCGCCTTTCGGTGTCCACTGATACGCTCCAGCCGGGCTCTTGGTCAGCTCCCATTCATAGCCGAAAAGATTCTCGAAGAAGTTGTTGCTCCACTTCGTCGGCGTCGTGGTCCAGGTGACTTCCGGGCCGCCGCCGATCGTGTCATCGCCCTTGCCCGTACCCATATTTGCTCTTCCAGCCGAGGCCTTGCTCCTCAATACCGGCAGCCTCGGGTTCAGGCCCGACAAGCGCCGGGTCGCCAGCGCCGTGGGTTTTGCCAAAGGTGTGGCCGCCGGCGATCAGTGCGACCGTTTCTTCGTCGTTCATCGCCATGCGGGCAAAGGTCTCACGGATATCCTTGGCAGCCGCCAGCGGATCCGGATTGCCGTTCGGCCCTTCCGGGTTTACATAGATCAAACCCATCTGCACGGCCGCGAGCGGATTTTCGAGATCCCGGTCTCCAGAGTAGCGCTTGTCTCCCAGCCACTTGTCCTCGGAACCCCAGTAGGTGTCCTTTTCCGGCTCCCAGATGTCCTCGCGCCCGCCGCCGAAACCGAAGGTCTTGAAACCCATCGATTCCAGGGCGACATTTCCGGTGAGGATCATCAGGTCGGCCCAGGAAATTTTCCGGCCGTACTTCTGCTTGATCGGCCAGAGCAGCCGGCGCGCCTTGTCGAGGTTGACATTGTCGGGCCAACTGTTGAGGGGCGCAAAGCGTTGGTTGCCGGACCCGCGCCCCCGCGGCCGTCCCCCATGCGGTAGGTACCGGCGCTGTGCCAGGCCATGCGGATGAACAGGGGGCCGTAGTGGCCGAAGTCGGCCGGCCACCAGTCCTGCGACTTCGTCATCAATTCCCGCAGGTTCTTCTTCAAAGCCGCCAGGTCGAGACTCTTGAACTCTTCAGCATAGTTGAATTCCTCCCCCATCGGATTGGACTTGGAGGAACGCTGGTGCAAGATATCGAGATTCAACTGGTTCGGCCACCAATCCTGGTTCGATGTGCCTCTGCCAGTCGGGTGTTTATGACTTCCGTCCGTTACCGGACACTTGTTGTCGTCCATTAGTTTTCTCCTTTCGTGTGTGAATGAATGGTTGAACAGCGCTATTTGAATATAATTATCTACAGTTTCCAAAAAAGAATCGCTTATCTCTCCTTTTGGCAATCTGGACAAAGCCCATAAAGGGATATTTGAGGACGGAGGATCTTATAACCTGAGGCCTGCTGCAAACTCCGCAGCGATTCCTGATCGAGCGACACTTCCGCATCGATAATCTTATTACACTTAATGCATATCAAGTGGGGATGAGGTTGGGGACGGTTGCCATCATAATGGCTGTCGTCACGCAAATCGATCTCCAACACCTGATTCATTTCTTTCAACAGAGCGAGGGTTTTGTAAACGGTTGCATGACTCATGGTTGGAAACTGGCGCTTGATTTCTGTGAATAGTTGGCCAGCGCTGGGATGTCCTTCACTGACTGCAATCAATCGCACCAACTCGAACTCGTTGGGGGGTAAGCCGGAAACCGCGCTCCTTCAATGCAGCAATCAGTTGATTAAAACGGACATCTGGATCGGTCATGAGGTTCCTATCGATAATTGATTCTAAGAGATAATCATTATTCGTTATTATACCTCGAAAAATGCCTGCGCACTAGTATTCGGCAATCAATTTTCTACTCGACTCATCTTGTTATCCTCTGTCCCCCACAAAAATCTACATAAATCTACATTGACAATAGAGAGACGTGTGATAAAGTCAGTCTGTTTTATTGGCGACAGGACACATCCAGGGAAAATAAGATGCCGATTAAAAAGAAGAATGGCTTACCCTCAGCCAGGCAGCCGGAATACTCGGGGTACATCCCAGTACGGTCCGCCTGTGGTCGGACAAAGGACACATCCCCGTCCATCGTACACAGGGGAACCATCGCCGTTACATCCGGTCCGAGATCGAATTGTGGGCACAGACTGCCCACCGTGCGGGCGGCGTGGAACCGGAGAGTATTGTCCAGTTTGCTCTACGCCGGATCCGCTTCAAGATCGGCAAGGGCCAGTTGGAAGCAGAAGCCTGGTACCAGCGCCTGAACGAGGATGCCCGTGAGCAATACCGCCAAAGCGGAAGGGTGCTCGTGCAGGGCCTGGTGAGGTACCTGTCATCGAAAGGATCAGGGGCGATTTCAGAAGCCCATTCCCTGGGGTATGACTACGCCAGCCGCGGCCGCCGCTACAACCTGGATAATATCGAGGCCGCCCGGGCCTTCCTCTTCTTCCGAAATGCATTGTTAGAATCAATAATCGCTGTCTATCAAGAGGCCTGGGTCCCTTCCGGGGCTGCCTGGGGGGAAATGCTCACCCGGACACTCGCCTTCACCGACCAGATCCTGCTCACCTTGCTGGAAACTTATCGGATGCTCGACGACAACCATGCATGAATAGTAAACGCTTCCGCCCTTCGGCCTGGTTGAAATGGCTGGTTCCCCTCTTGTTGGCTATGTTGCTGCTTGGGTTGCTCACCACCCTGATCATCATCGGGATGTCATTATTTGGAATCAAATTCGGTCATTAACGCAAACTGGAGGCAATATGCATTACATTCCCATTCTTTCCACCCTGGTTACATTCGCTTTTGCGGTGGCGGTCTTCCGGCGCTATCTCCTGCGCCATGGACCACACCTGTTGATGTGGACTATCGGCCTGCTCTTTTACGGAATCGGGACATTGAGCGAGGTTATCCTTGGCCTGGCTTTCAGTGGTCTGGTGCTGAAATTTTGGTATCTATGCGGCGCCATACTGACCGCCGCCTGGCTCGGCCAAGGGACACTGCACCTGCTCGTTCGCCGACGCGGGGTTGCTTGGGTCGTAACTGGGATACTGGCCGGCATCAGCGTACTGGCGGGGGTGCTGGTTCTGACCGCGCCATTGACTTCTGCGGCAACGGCATATCAGGTTAGCCAGCCGATCTCCTCCCAATACCAGAACATCCTCAGCCGGAGTGGTCTGACCATTGCTCTTACCATCGTGCTCAATATTTACGGCACTCTTGCCTTGGTAGGCGGCGCCATTTACTCAGCTTACATCTTCTGGCGCAAGCGCGTGCTGCTCAACCGCATGATCGGCAATATCCTGATCGCTGCCGGAGCGCTCGCGCCAGCAATGGGCGGTTCGTTTATTAAGATAGGCCTGCCGGATTTTCTCTACCTGACCGAGCTAGTTGGTGCAGTGTTGATGTATATAGGCTTCCTACAGACTACAACCGTGCCGGCAGTCGAACCGGTCCCCGTCTCTTCCCGCTAGCCATATTTTGATTTCCTCTCCAGATTCGCGCTGGCGGGTATCAGGCATAATCCTGCTCGGAAACGGCTTTCTTGGCCTGAGTAGAGGGTTCATCGGGATGGGGATCGGTGCAACTTCCTAATCTTTCTATAGGGGTAATAAGCAATTTTGTGACAAAACGGCAAGGAGAAATGGTCTTTAGGATGCCAATATCGGCCAGTTTAAATTACTAGGTTCTGACTCTCCACCCAATTAGATTATCCTGGTCATGCCCGCAATAAGGTATCTGATATAGTAGTGTTCATCAAATTAGGAACGAGCATCTTTTTCAACGGCTCTTTGGGTGGTAAAAATGCAACTCCCTGCGCCTATAAGGATGAGCTTTAAATCCACAACCAGCCGTAACGTGTATGAACGATCACGGAACCCACCACCAGCAGAAAGAGCACCACCAGGGTCAATACTTTGTATGGGCGCATTCGTTTGGGAGTGGTTCCCTGAAGCTGTGCCTGCTTCCGTTGTTTATTATCCAGTATTGTTCCGGTCGCGGCAGCCACCGGAACGGCAGCACAAAATACACACATAGCCTACCTCCAATAAAAATTCATAATATTGACCATTAAAGTATAATACCGGGTTGTTCGTTATACAAGGATCGTTTAGTAAAGCAAAATTTCGCAAAAGGCTTATATGAAAAAGAATCTGACTGTTTTCTTTACATTGGCTGGTGCCATCACCCTGGCAATTATCGCCTTCATCATTTGGGGCTTGCCTTATTTCCTGAATACTTCTTTACCGGTTCCAACGAACAACGGGTTTGGATCCGAGACTGTTCCCGCACAGATCTTGCAAATCATCGATCAAGGTACGATAAATCTGGGTGGCACAATTCAACCGTATCAAGACCTAAACGTAATGATACTATCAGGCCAGAATAAAGGCTTGGTGGCCAATGTAACTTATGGGAAAGATCGGATCCTGCCGGAAGGGCTGCTTTTCCACCGAGGGGACGAGATCATGGTCGAGGTCAGCTCAAGCCCAAACAATAATCTTATAGTTGTAAATTACGCCGATGCTGTCCGGACGCGCCCCGTCCTTATCTTGCTGGCAGTTTTTATCATTGCCCTGATCATCGTTGCCCGCTGGAAGGGTCTCCGCAGCCTGCTGGCCCTAGCCTTCAGCTTTGTGGTTGTAGTGGCTTATATTATCCCGCATATCATCCACGGGGAGAACCCGGTGCAGGTGAGCATCATCGGTTCGATGATCATCCTGGTGGTGACGCTCTACCTGACGTATGGCTGGAATGTAAAGACGCATGCTGCCGTGATCGCGATCCTGCTTGTTTTGATCCTGACCGGCGTGCTGGCATGGGCGGCTGTAAAGATTGCGCTTCTAACTGGCGGGGGCAGCGAGGAGGCGCTCTACCTGGTCCAGGTACCCGGAATAAAGATCGACCTGCACGGCTTGCTTTTGGGCGGGATCATCATTGGCGCTTTGGGTGTTTTGGATGACCTGATCATTACCCAGGCCTCGGCGGTCTTCGAATTGCACGGAGCCAACGCAGAGCTTGGGCTTCGCCAGCTGTACCAGCGCGCCTACCGCATCGGCCAGGATCATGTCGCCTCGACGGTCAATACACTGGTCATGGCCTACACGGGTGTCGCCCTGCCTTTGTTATTGCTGTTTGCAGTGGAGCGTGGCAACTATACCCAACTGATCAGCGTCGCCTCGGTGGCAGAAGAAATTGTGCGTACCCTGGTTGGCTCGCTGGGACTGGTGGCGGCTGTGCCTATATCAACCCTGATCGCCACCTTATTTGCTTTGTACAATGACCGCCTGGGAGTCATCCGGCCTTATTTGGGACCGGAAACCGACGGGGAGGTTCATTCTCATTGAAATATGCGTTTCTTATCGTTTCGTGGCTATTCCCGGCAATCTGCGCAAACTCCGAATAGAACCAGGGAATGCCCTTCGATTGCAAAATCGGTCTGTTTCCCAATCTCAACCAATTGATCCTGAGGGATGCAAATATCCACATCCACCACGCGATGACACTTCCGGCATGTGAGGTGATGATGGTGCTCGTCCCCGCAGGCCCGGTAGGTATGGCTTCCATCCGCAAACTCGATCCGGTTCAATAACCCCAAATTGGCCAGCATCTCGACTGCCCGGAAAACGGTGGCGCGGCCCAGGCTGGCATCCGCTTGCTGCAGGTCGTGCCAGAGATCCTCCACGCTGAAATCCTGGCCACTGGCAGCCAGTTCCGCCAGCCGGGCGGAAATCCGCTGCCTGGGTTGCGTTTTACGCCGCCCCTTTTCTTTGAAGGCTTCCTGGATTTTTTCGGCTAAAGTTGCAGTATTACTCTCAGTATCCATAAATAGCGAGACCTAAAAGTTGCTTATATATAACCTGAATATCTTCTTGAAGAGACTGATTTGCTCCAACATGCTTATTATACTGCGCACAGGAAAACCATCATCAGCCGGATGTTCAAATATCAGATGATCTTGGGCATGTCAGGAAACACTTCACGGCTTGGATGGGAGGGTTCCCGGTAACGACGAGGAAAATATATGGCCCGGATGCCCAATGAGGCAAAATAAAACAGGGAGGTCAGGCCTACAATATAAAAGCTGGCCGGCCAATGTCCGATGAAGGCCAGCACCAATCCGCCCAGGGTGGAAATAAGGCTGATCAAAACGGACAGCAGCATGGCTGGTAGCGGCCGGTGGGTCAGATGCTCGGCCGCCGCCGCCGGGACAACCAGGAGAGCAAATACCAGCAACACGCCGACGACTTTCATCGCTTCGGACACACTGATCGCCAACAAGAGCAAAAATACAACCGATAATCCCTGGGCCGGTACGCCGCGCGTCTCGGCTACATCAGGGTCGAAAGAAGCGAACAGCAATGGGCGGTACATGCAGGCCAGCAGAATGATTGTAAACAGGCCGGCTCCGATGGTAACCAATACATCGGTATGTGTAACACTGAGGATCGACCCAAACAAGATATTTACCCCCGTGGTTGCATTCTGGGTGATGATGCTCAAAAATAGTACGCCCAGACCGAGCATAAAGGTGAGAATCATCCCCACCTCGATGTCCCGGTTGCGCAGCCGTTTTCCGAGCAAGCCCATCCCTAGAGCTGCCAACAAAGTAAAGAAGAACATCCCCTCCAGCGAGCCGACCCCCAACAACACCGCTGCAGTCGCACCCGTAAATCCAATGTGTGACAGTGCCTCGCATGCAAACGCCTGCCCCCGCAGGACCACAAAATATCCGACCATCCCGGAAACGATGGCAACCACACTGCCTGCCAGGAAGGCATTGCGCACAAACTCATGTTGGAATAATTCAAACATTATGCTTCTCTTTTATTGGAAAAAATCGGGCCGGTTTTGTTTCTTTATCCACTTCGACAGCCTCTTGGAAATCCGGCGTATAAGTAGATGAGGGACTTTGGCTGATGCGATTTCGTCCGCCTTTCCCATGGCTCGATAATAAGCGCACCGGCAGGTATACAACAAAGGCTATCGCAGTGATGGTAAAGCTCACCGGCCAGGAACTGTTGGCGGCCAGCAGAATTCCCAGCCAGGTGTAGACAAGCCCCAGGCCGATTGACAGGATCATGATGGAGCCCGGCCGGTGAACAAGTCGAATGGCCGTGGCGGGCGGACCGACCAGCAGTGCAAACACCAACAAAACTCCAATCACTTGCATGGCAATCGAAACGGTCAATGCCACCAGGACCAGAAAAAGGCTTCCCAGGAGCGTGACCGGGAGCCCGCGTGCTTCGGCCATGACCGGGTCAAATGAGCTGAAGAGCAAAGGTCGCCCTACCAACGCCAGCACCATCAGTATGCCCAGACTTAATCCGGCAGTGACAAGTACATCACTCCGGCTGATGCCTACGATGGTGCCGAACAAAATACTATAAGCCTGTTCGGCATATCCGTGATAGAGCGATAAGAACAGGATGCCCAGTCCCAGGGCAAAGGTCATGATCACCCCGATGGCCACATCCCGTTCGCGGATTTCCCGGCCAAGCACCGAGATGGCCAGCGCCGCCCCCACGGTGGATACCAGCAAACCATACACCGGCGAGACGCCCAGCAGGACCGCACCGGCCGCACCGGCAAAACCGATGCTGGATAGGGCATGGCCGGCAAACGTAAGTCCGCGCGCAATCAGAAAGTAACCCAAAATACCCGCCATGATGGCAACCAGCGATCCGGCCAGGAATGCATTTTGAATGAACGGATATTGAAAAACGGCAAACATCTTTGCTTGATTCCTTTATCGATAACGGTGAGACCGATTTCAGGTAATGCCTATGTTTCGGCGCCGACCACAAAGTAACGACCTTTGGCATGCACCACTTCAACCGCCGAGCCATACAGCCGGCTTAATGTGTCGCTGGTGATTACTTCATCCGGCGTACCGATGGCGGTATGGTTGTTGGCCATGTATATAACCTGGTCAGTGAAATCCAGCAGCGGGTTGATATCATGGGAAACCAGTAGGACGGTTACACCGCGTTCGCGGCAGACCTTGTTCACCAGGGCAACGACCTCTTGCTGGTGGGCCAGGTCCAGATTGGCAAGCGGCTCATCCAGCAGGAGCAGGCATGGGTCGGAAATGAGCGCCTGGGCGATCAGGATGCGCTGCTGTTCGCCACCCGACAACTGTCCAACCGGCGCATTCGCCAGGTTTAAAGCGTCCACTTCCTTCAGCGCCAGATCGATCTTTTCCTCACGCGGCCGGCTGGGCAGCCCGATCCCCCAGCGATGGCCATCCAGCCCAAAACCGACCAGGTCACGCGCACACAATGCCATTTCAACATCAACTGCCCGGCGCTGAGGTACGTAACCGATCTCGCGCCGCCCGCATTGTGGCGTTTCTTCCAATACACGAACTGAACCTGCCGAAGGTTTTATCAATCCCAGCAAGAGCTTGATCAAGGTGGTTTTGCCGGCTCCATTGGGTCCCAGGATCACGATAAACTCGCCTTGTCCAATGGACAGGCTGACATCCTGCAGGATGGGCGTCCCACCCAGGTGAACGCTGACATGCTCGAGAGAAATTACCGCATCCCGCATATCCATTTCCTAGCCTCCCAGCGCCTTTTGGAGCGCATTCAACTGGTCCAGCATCCAGCTCTGATAGGTCTTTCCCTGCGGCATTGTCTCAGAAACCGGCACGATCGGGATATTATTCTTTTGCGCCGCCTGCTGCAGGTTGGTGGTCACCGGAGTAACTGTCTGCACGTTGTAGATCAATACCTTGACCAGGTGCTGGTTGATCTGGTTGTTGGTGGTTACCACCGTGTCAGCCGGAGGATCATTCCCTTCAGCAATAGCTTTTTCGTAATCGAAGGGGGTCAGTACATTCAAACCGATCAGACCGGTTTGGTACAGAAAGATCGTTTCCGTCAGCCCAACCGGCGTTCCGGCATATTTGGATTTCAGTTCGCTTAATTTCTGCTGGATCGGGAGCAGGGATTGGTTGAATGTAGTAGAAGCTGCATCGAAGGCAGCCTTGTCGGCCGGGTCGATCTTCTCCAGGGCGGCCGTGATCGCCCCGGCAATATCCTGGATGTTGTCGATGCCATACCAGACATGCGGGTTATCGGTCAGCTTGTGGTTGGCGATATCCGCGCCCACCAGGACGATCCGGCTTGGGTTGGGAGAAGCTGCCAGCAGCTTATCCATCCAGGTGTCATAATCATCCCCGTTCTGGATGACCAGTTGCGCCTTGCTGACGGCGATGCCGTTTTGGACGCTGGATTCATATTCATGCGGATCGACATTCGGGTCCGAGAGGATGCTCACCACCGAAACATGCCCGGCGCCAAGTTGTTGAACAATATTACCGTAGAAATTCTCCGCAGCCACAACCGTTATGGTTGGCGAGCCAGATGACCCGGCGGTTGCAGGGGCGCTGGTTCCAACCCCTCCGCAAGCGCTTAATCCGAGCGCAACGAATATGACGCTGACGAGCGCATATCGCAAAAAATTCTTCCAATTTTCAGACATTGCTACCTCCGCACTATTGAATTTGAATTTTATTGGTACAAAGTATCAATAGCGCACGAGTTTACTGCAATATTAAATCCTTGTCAATATTGAGATGTAATCTCAATATTATGGCAAGAACGAATTTATCTGATGAATTTCTGGTAATATTCAGCTCCAGAATTAAGTTCTTTCTAGGGCAGCCAATGCGGAAATAAACCATTGTTAGCGAGGGTTTTCAATGTCTGACCTGACTGCCATACCGCGATCTGGGGGGAGAATGTTTTGCCCAACTCGGTTAATTGAACAGCCAGGTGCGTTCCCCATGGGTCCCAGCAGAAAAAATCGTAACTGTAACCCATCTCATGCGCTATCAGGATTCCCCCCAGTGTCGCTGGGCTGTACAGCCAGAGCTCCCGGTCCGGGTGCTGGGGGCTGATGCGCAGGTCCAGCAGGATTTCCGTTCCATTTGGCGACCAAGCCGGGTTCCCAAAATCATAATCAGCTGGATCCTTATCGTTCCCGATAAAAGGGCCGACTTCACCTGATCGAAAATCCGCCCGATAAATGACCGTCCGGGTACCGAGCGAGTCCGTTATCGGGTTCGGATACACCAAATAAGCGCTATCCGGGGACCAGCTACCCAGCAAGCCAAGCGTGCTGGGCAACAGCACCTGCTGGCCGGACTTCAGGTTCACCACGTGGATCTGGCCTGCGACCCCATCGTAGCTGGCCAGCCAGTTGCCATCCGGCGACCACAGTGCTCCGGATCCAATGATCTGGGGGTCGGAATAAACCGGTCGGTCAGCGCCGCTTGTGCTGTCCACGATCCGCAGGCGTGGCGCACCTGGAGGAAGAGCAGAGCTGAGGGAAGCTGCCTGGCGGTTGTAGGCGATCAGCTTGCCGTCCGGCGACCAGATCGGGGAGGAGCACAGGTCTGCGCCGCAATCCAACAGTTTTTGAGCATTCTGCCCATACCGGTCGATCAGCCATAGGTCGAGACCGTTCTGATCATTTGCTATGGAATAAACGATCCGGTCTCCAACGGGCGAAGTGTCAAAGTCAAAGACCTTCCCGCCAGTGTTGGTCAGTTGGCGCGGCTTTCCCCCCGTGACCGGGACCTCCATTAACTCGCGTTGCGGTTGGCTGTAACTCATGTACACGACCTCTGGCTGCCGGACAGACAGCTTCCAGGTCATATCCCGGCGCAGCCAGATCCCCCCGCTGCCGAGCATATCCCGCCCTAGCCGGATGGTTTCAGTTTTGGGATATGGTGAGCTTGGAATGAAAAGCAAAGTATGATCGTTCTGCCAGTCGAATTTTCCCGCGACTGCTGGCCGCATCGTTAATTTACTTTGCACAATCTGTGATTGGACCGCCTGAGAGAATCTGAAGGTGATCGGCTCGTACGGACCAATCTGGTTGGCTGAGTCGACAGTGTAAACGCTGACATGTACACCCAGCCAGTTGGAATATGCGCTAATGGCCAGGGCCAGGGCTGCCAGTACAAGAATGGTTGTTCCGGCAGTCAGGTCGAGCGGGTGCAGCTTTCGAAATGGGCTCACGGGTAAAGATATGTTTGCGGAGGCGGATCCACGAAATCCACCGAAACTGCCTGGATCGATGGCAGGGTCTGGCCATTAAATTGGACCGATTGCACCGGGCCTTTAACCTTGACCCACTGGTTGGTAGGCAGGGCGGCGCTTTTTGGCCAGTTCACCACCATCACGACCGCAAACGCATCCGCTGGGCAGCACACCAGGGCAAACCGGCCTACCAGGAACTGCCCATCTTTCAGGTTGGAATCATGGTAAACAAAGCCAATCACGTTGGCTTCCTGCCCAAGGTACGTGGAAGGATCGCTGTTGGAATTAAAGAGGTCGTTCCATTGAAGAATGTTGCGCGTATCGGCCTGTTGGCCGAACTGGATCGTTGCACTGCCTGCAGCGGTAATCGGTACGGCCGAGCTGATGCCTTTTCCCGCCATGGCCGAGGCGGTCAAAGGGTGGGCCGGAATCAGCACACCGACCGCCAGCGGCAGCATGATGACCCCCAGACGCCAGACGGATGGGCCATGCTCATGACCGGGTTCTTCGTCGTCGCGATTGTTGTTTTCCGGTCCGGTCTGGTTGCCTGCCCGGAAAACCACCAACCCGATCAGCACCAGGACAATCACGGCCAGGATGGTTAGTGGTATGAAGCGCGGGTGGATATACCAGGTCAACTTGCCGGAAACGATCTTGGCGGTCAGGAAAACCCCGAGAGCGATTAACAATAAACTTTGCGAGTACCTGTATAAACGAAGAGACATGCCATGCCTCCTTAAACCACAACCAGGTTGAGCAATACCCCCGCCAGCAGGCTCATCAGGAATGGAAGCACGATCAGGTAGACCACCGTGCGTTTTTTGAACACAGATAGGTACATCAGGGTGGTTTTGATATCCACCATCGGGCCAAAGATCAGGAAAGCCAGGATTGCTCCCGGACTGAAGATGCTCACGAAGCCCAGGGCGATGAAAGCATCCACGGTGGAACAGATCGAGAGCAGCACCGCCAGGGCCATCATTACCAGCACAGAAGTCACTGGGCCATGCCCGATCTGAAGTAAAAGTTGCTGCGGAATGAAGGCCTGCATCAGGGCCGCCAGACTTGCCCCCAGTACCAGGAAACGCCCCATCTCGAAAAATTCGTCTGCGGCGATTACCAACATTTGATTCAATTTTGCTCGGAAAGCGGGTTTTGGCAATGGCTGCGCAGAGTTCGTTGCGGATTTATTTACGCCAGGCCGCAAACTCGCTGGAATAAGGATATCAGCAGGGCTTTTCACCACCGAGAATAATAAGCCGGTCGTCACGGCGATCAGCATACTCAGCCCAACCCGCCCAACCAGCATCCAGCCCCAGCCGAATGCCGAAGCGGTACTCAGAATGACAATCGGGTTTAGAACCGGGGCTGCCATCAGGAAGGCGATCCCTGCCACAACCGGCAGGCCTTTATTGAATAGCCGGCGTGTCAGCGGTACCACCCCGCACTCACAGACCGGGAAAACCATCCCGAGTAGCGAGCCGGTCAGGGCGCCTGTCAGCATGTTGCGTGGGATGAAACGTTCTATTTGACTGTTATCAAGGAAGGCTTCCACGAACCCGGAGCCAAGTGTCCCAAGTAAGAGAAAAGGAATTGCCTCGATGAATATCCCCAAAAAGACAGTGGCAAAGGTGCTGAGTTTGCTCCCCATGAGGGGCAGGATTTGGATGAGTGGGGCTCGAATGACAATAATCAAAACAAAGAAAGCAATGGCAACTGCTAGGGCAAAGAAACGAGATTTTCGACGCGAATTAATAGAAGGCCGCATGTTTGTTTATTCTTTTGAATTTGCGGATTATACTCCCTATTCAGACGCAAACTGTCCAATTCCTCCAGGCGATCTTTTCGGCTGTCTTAGGTCAGTATCGGATCGCTTGAAGTCTGGAATTGCCCTGCCCAAAAATAATCGGTAGGGCAGTTTGATGGGTCAGTATGGTTGAAGGTTGCGGTTGGATGCTTGGCCCGATAATCTTGGAAGGAGGACTGGTGGTTCTGTCCTGCTCTTAACAAGCCTACCCGCTAAACAGGAGCACGATCATGATCACAGCGCTGCTAATCAGAAACCGAAATGGCAATACCTGGCGCGCGATCAGTTCTTTCGGAAGAGCAACCTCAGGTCCGCGGCGATCTCTTCAGGGTTGCCGGGGTAAGAATAGGTCATACGCAAGTTTCCTTTCGGATCGATCAAATATGTATAGCTCGAATGGGTTTCGCCGCCGTCTAATACCGTGACACCGTAATCTTTCCAAATTTGCTGGAGCTCCGTTGCCGTACCGGTGGCGCCAATGAACGTTGGGTCAAAACGGCCGAGGAACTCACCCATCGACTGCGGGGTATCCCCCACCGGGTCGGTAGAGACGAACAGTACCTGGACATCCTCGGCCTGTATGCCAAGCTCGCTGCGTGTCTTGGCGAGGACCGCCATGGTTGCCGGGCATTCTTCTGTGCAATGCGAGTATCCAAAAAAGAGCAGTACATATTTGCCGCGGTAGTCCGAAAGCCTAACAGTCCCGCCAGTCTGGTTGGTCAAGGAGAAATCGGATGCGGGCGAGGGTGGGTTGATGACCGAACCATAGAATGACTGATTTGCTTTAACCAGGATAAGCGCGATCCCGACCGCCAGTACAGTCAGAACCAGTATACCTGTCCCGATCCAAAAAAATCTTTTTTCCATAAACGTATCCTTTCTTTTTGAATTTATATGCCCGAATGTACATCAATTGCTCGGGTTGTATTCACGATAAACATTACTACTCGTTCTGGGAAAGCGGAATAAGCAATAATGGTTTCTTTGTCTTCTGCGCCACTTTTGGGGCAACACTGCGCGCCCAGAAAGCACCCATACCGGCTTTGCGATGAGTGCTTAAGATAACCATGTCCGCGCCGGATTGCTCGGCCGCCTTGACGATTAACCAGGCAGGATCACCGCGTGCTACTTCAGCTGTGACCTTTAAATCATCCTTATGCAGCACGTCAATGTGTGTTTGAAGGTCTTTCTTTACGTTCTCAACCTTCAAGTCGAGGTAAGCTTGTGTGGTCGCCGGCATTAAATTGCCTGAAGCAGCCTGCTCGTCACCCAAGGTTGATAAAGTCGGGATGATGCTTATCAAGTGCAGTTCAGCCTCGAAGGTTTTCGCAAGGCCCTTCGCCACAACAAGACTGGCATCGTGGATTGAGTCAGGATCCAGCGGAATTAAGATTTTTTTCAATTCGAACAAAGGAATTTTAGTTTTGATTACCAGGAGAGGAATGGTTCCCATGGCAACGACCTGCTGGGCAATGCTGCCGTACAGAAGATCACGCACTCCGCCCCGACCATGCGTGCAAATAACGATAAGATCATACTTTAGGTCTGGCTTGTGATCGACAATGCTGAAGGCAACATTTGAGACGGCCGCCGTATGCACATGGGTTTTGACTTCGATATTTGTGGGAAAAGCACGCTTTGCAACCTCTTGTAGATAGGCATTGGCTTCTTCCGGTTGGGTGAGATGGCGTTCCTTGTGGATTTCAGCCGGGGCGCCTTGTTCGATGACATGGAAGAGTGTAACCTGCGAGTTAAGCGTCTTTGCCAGATAGGCAGCCGGCCCAAGCGCCGCTTCCGAGAGATTTGATCCATCTAGTGGAACGAGGATATTCTTGAACATGGATTAACTCCCAACGAATAATAATTGATAAACCAGGAAGATATTTAAGACCACGATCAATGCAGCGACCAGGCCGGCGGCAATGCTGGTGATCTTATGATTCACCAACCCACCCATTATCCCACGATTGGCTGTATAAAAAATCAATGGAATGATCGCAAAAGGAAGCCCAAAGCTCAACACTACCTGGCTCAAGACCAGCGTCCGAGTTGGATCGAGCCGCAGTGCAATTACTATGAAGGAGGGCGTCATGGTTGCCAGGCGCCTGGTCCACATCGGGATCTTTCGATGAATGAAACCCTGCATAATAACCTGGCCTGCCATGGTTCCCACTGTCGAGGAGGCGTGTCCGGATGCCAGCAATGAAATCGCAAAGACGAAGCTCGCTGCCCCACCCAACAGAGGCGTTAACATTTTGTAAGCCTCCTGAATGGTCCCAATGCTGCTCAAGCCATGTGCATGGAAGGTTGCCGCGGCCAAGATCAGCATGGCCATGTTGACCAGTCCGGCCAGCGTCATGGCGATGATCACATCGATCAATTCGAAGTGAAAGAGCATGCGCAGCTTTTTCGGATCCTTGGTAACGATCCTGCCCTGGGTCAACCCGGAATGCAGGAAGATCACGTGCGGCATGACGGTCGCGCCCAGGATACCGGTAGCCAGGAGAATGCTTTGCGTCCCGGAAAACATTGGAACAACCGAATGATATGCAACAACTGCCATATCCGGCCGGTCGAGGATCGTTTCGATGATGAAACAAACCAGGATTACGCCCACCAGCGAAGTGATCAAGGCTTCAAGTGGCCTGAAGCCGCTATGCTCGAGCAGTAGAACGATAAAAGTCAATCCGCCCATTAATATCGCCGGCACTAACAACTCCGGTAATCCGGTCAGGGCCGCGATTTTAAGAAATAAGGTTGGGAAGAGCAAATAGACCCCCAGGGCAGCTCCCAGGAATTCCGCCAGGTCTGTAGCCATCGCAACAAGTTCCATAACAATCCACATCCCAATTCCGGCCCAGCGCGGGTAGCGATCCCGCATCGTTTCTGCTAAATTCTTACCTGAAGCAATACCCAGTTTTGCGGCCAGGGTTTGAACCAGCATAGCCATCAAATTACTGGCAACAATAACCCACAACAGCTCATAACCAAATTGTGCGCCACCCTGGATATTGGTGGCATAGTTTCCCGGATCAACATAAGCGATACTCGCGATGAAGGCTGGGCCGAGAAAGGGCAGGATGCGTAATAGGAAGCCTCTCTTGCTGGTACCATCCAAAACTTCATTGGCTGATTTCAGGGTACTGACATCCCCTGCTCGCACGGGTTCTTTTTCTGGTTTTGTGGTCACATTCGTTTTCCTTTATATTTATAAGATTTCGATGAATACCCGATTTGTAATTGCTGGGCCGAGAACAACCGTCTTTTTCTGTCCTTGAATTTGCACATGCATCACTTGATCATAGGGTGACACCGATAGCAGCTTCAGACGCACACCCGGAATGAGCCCCAGTTCCTCCAGATAACGCAGAAACTCGGCATCCCGGGCATCGACGCGCTGTAAAGCGGCTGCCTGCTCCGGCTGCATGGATGAGAGCGGGATGCTCTTGTCTGCCGGCATGATCAATTCTGCGCTCGGAATGGGCTCGCCGTGCGGGTCACGCTCCGGGTCTCCCAGCGCAGCCGCGATCCGTATTTCAAAATCTTCCGAGATTACGTGTTCGAGTTTCTCAGCTTCCTCGTGGACTTCATCCCAGGAATACCCCAGAGTCTGCACCAGCCAGGCCTCGATCAAGCGGTGGTGCCGGATGACTTCCAACGCGGCGCGTTCGCCCGCAGCGGTTAATGTAACGCCTTGATGTTTTCGATAAGAGACCAGCGCAGGTTTGACGAATGACAATTTTTGGACCATGCCTGTAACGGAGGCAGGTGCAATCCCAAGCCGTGCTGCCAGCGCGGTGGTACTGGCTGTTTTTCCATCCTGGGTCAGCTCGTAAATGATTTTGAGATAGTCTTGGACCGAATCGGTAAGAGGGGATGACATTACGCTGTGCCTCTATTTAAAAAATATTCGTTAGCTAAATATATATTTAGTCTAACCTAAATTAGTATAACTGAAAAAGATAGCTAAGTCAAGAAACTCGGCTTTGATGGAATTGGTCGCGCCTACATCGTCAAAATTATTATTGTATTCAGCCATTTGAAGATAGACCGTCTACCGTGTTTGGGTCCGACACCACTAATACGGAACGAATCTGTCATCGTTAATATTACTTATGAATATTAAGCGCAGGGATCCTCTACGAACTCCCCTTACGGATTTACCGGCGCCACCATCGTACCGATGGCCGGAACCTGACTATCAGGTATAACACTTGGCAGGCTGTTATCGATCAGAACCGATACGTAATCGTAACTCTGCACACCCGCACGGGTCAGCACCACCCGCAGGATGATCGTTGCGTTGGCAATGCCCTGATAGTCATCAAAAACGAAATTACCCAGGCTGAAGGCGATCAAACCACCGTGATAATGCTCGATCGGTTCCAGAACATGCGGGTGCGCCCCAAGTACCAATGCCGCGCCGCCGTCAATGGCAGCATAGGCATCCGCCCGTTGATTGGCGGAGATGCTCGGCATGTATTTGCCAATCTCAATCCCGGAGTGGAGCAGGACAACCACTACATCTGCCCGGCGCCTGGCCGCGGCCACATCGATCTTGATCTGGTCCGGGTCGGCCCACGCCAGGCCGGGCTGGTCGGCTGTGGCGGCCCAGGTGTGGGTGTCAAACCCGTTCTGTTCGATGGGCACATCCACATAAGCCAGGAAGGCCAGGTGCAGTCCATTCCGCTCAAGCAGGATGGGTATGTGGGCCTGGTCGAAATTGACGCCGGCTCCTACCGTGGCGATACCAGCTTCATTGAGAGTCTTCTGTTCATCCGCCAGACCGGTATAACCGTAATCCATGGCATGGTTGTTGGCCACACCAACTAAATCAAACTTTCCGAGCGAGAGCGCCATTGCTGCAGCCGGTGGGGCCTGCAACACGTACAATTTTTTCGCGGGCGTGCCCAGATTGGTAATGGCACATTCCAGGTTGCCTACCCGGAGGTCGGCGGCAGCCAAACCGGATTGTACCCTGGCAAAAACGATTTGCGGACCCTTCGCCAGCACCTGTTGCCCAACCGTACGGCCTAGCATGATATCTCCCACCGCATCCAGGGTTACTTGCCCGCTAGGGGTTGGTGCATCCGTGGCCACCTGAGTGGGCGTTTCCGTCGGCAGGATCGTATCTGTTGGTGCAGGTAGGGTAGTGGTAAAAGCGGGCGGAATCGGAGTTAGTTCCACTGATTTGGCAGGACCGCTCCCGTTGCGGGCAACCGGCGAGGCAATCAATGTACGGATGCTTTGGCCGCACAATGCCTGCACCGCGAAAGATACTGCGCCCGCAGCAGTCAGTTTAAGGAAATTGCGTCTATTTATAATATGCTCCTTTTGGAGTCGGGGTCTTTTTTATCCCGGTATCTTTTCAAGTACACCATGTGAAATTACTGCACTGATATTTTCAGCAACAACTATCTACCAACGAATTGACCATCGATATTATTGCACTTTATACTGGGTCAGCGTGATGGTCTCGGCGCCGCCGGCCGTGCTTCTGACCGATTGAACCAATCCCACTCCTTTGGCGTACCAGTTAGTGATGCTCACAGCCACGGGAGCGCCGGCTGGCATGGGCGTACCTTGTACGAGGGCCGATACGGCTACCGTTTGACTGCAGGTGGCCTTGACTGTGTTGAACGTCCCGGCTGGCACTGTGATCGTATCGACGCCAACGGCGCTGCAGTCAACTTTGGAGACAATTTGGGAATCCATGGTTCGTGTACCAGCCTGTACCGTACCCCTGATGGTTACTTTTTCGGACCAGGTTGTTCCGATATCAAAAGTGTTCGGGATATTAAAGCCGTCTGCCGTGACGGAGTTGCTGGTCATACTGAATTTCGAACCTGACATGCTAAGACTGTTCGATCCGGCGTCCAATGCCGCCAGTTTTCCATCCTTACACTTCCATTTGACGATGGAGGCGGTTCCCGTTCCGAGGCTGGATTGCTCAGAGGTGGTAAAACCGTTGTTGCTCACGTCAGCTACTGTCATAGTATAGGTGTAAGCGCCCAAAGCGCCGCCGGTGCTGGAGTAGGACCAGTTGGTCCCGGTTGAAACCGGGAAATATGTGTTGGCGCAGCCCCCGCTACCAGATGCGCTGACTGGCTGGCTTGTTGCAGTTGCTGCGCTGACGGGCGGCACGACTGTATTTCCAGTCGTCGAGCTCGCCGGCGATAGCGAGCAGGCTGCCACAACAACGAAGAGAAGGATGCCGCTGATGATGAGATGGAAACGATTTGATTTCATACTATTGATCTCCTTTGTTAGGTCGGTAAAATGCGAAGTTATTCTTTTACAAGTCCCAAGTTTCAGGGCAGCAGAGTCGGGGTGATGACTCCATCAACGATCTTTGTGAGCTGCCCGGAGCGGATATCCGCCAGCCAGGCTTCCGACTTGCTGTTGCCCTGAATGGGAGTTTGATCGAAGGCCAGATAGGCGCTATCCGGTGACCAGCTCAGGTCCGAGAACGAATCCATACCATCCAGCAACACATGTCCCTGGCTGCCATCCGGCCGCACCAACCAGATCTGCTCTCCGATGCTGGTACTGGTTGTATTGGTGTCGTCCCGCACGATTGCCACCCACTGCTCGTCCGGTGACCAGGCATCCGCATAATCCGCTTGCCGAGGCGCTCCGCCCAGGTCAATTTTCGTTCCGGTTGCCAGGATATAGCGAATCACATGGATGGCCGCATCCGGCTGGGAATTGGCCGGATACCAATAAAGGACCGAATCCGCGGCCGGGCTCCAGAGTTCCTGTGCGAAGGATTGGTTTGATTGAGGAATTCTGATCGTCTGATTTTTGAAAAGATTGTCAACTTCCAGGGTATTCGTGGCCGGGGAGACATAACTCAGCCACTGCCCATCCGGCGAAAACGCCGGGCTTAGGCCGGGAAAGGTCTGGTCCGGGAAAACGGGGCTGGTCTTGCCGGTGGCCAGATCCAGCCACCAGATCGTAAACATGGGTGAGACGGTGCTCTCGGAAGTATCCAGGCGCTCGTACACCACCTTCTGGCTGTCGGGATACCAGACTGGTTGTTCGCATTGAGTCTGCGGACAATTCAGCACCAGGTGCGGGTTGGATCCATCGGTGTTGATCGCTTTCAGGGAGGAATCCCCGTTCAATTCGATCACGGTGTATAGGATCGTTTTCCCATCCGGGGAAAGCGCATACCCATCCACTCCGCCGGGTTCATGCGTAAGCACTGCCGGCGTACCTCCTGAAAGTGCAACTGTGCTCAATTGATATTCATACTGGCTGTCCTCGGAAAGGTAGATTAGTTTTGCCTTACGAATATCGAATACCGGCTCGCTGGCTTTTTCCCCGGATGATACGCTGGCTGAGCCCTGCAAGGCGGCGGTGGATAGTCTCAAAGAATTTACCGCGCTCACCGACAGGCCAATCCCGAGCCCCAAAACAACCACCGCACTGAGCACCGGGGTATACCGGCTGAAGCGGTTTAGCCACTCGTTCCGCTGGATCAGGCGGGCCCCCTGGACCATCGCAATGCCGATCCCGATCAAGACCAGCGCCAGTCCGATGCTGAACGCCACGATTAATAGCATCCCCAGCGGGATCCGGCCAATTGCCACCGCCACAACCAGGATGGCGATCGCGTCCGGGCAGGGCACTAGGCCGCCGCTGATCCCCAGGGTAAGCAGCATTTCCAGGTGACTTGGTCGGATGGCAGTTATGGCTGTGGGGATGGGAATGCCCATGCGTGTTATCACTTTGCGGATGGGTGTGCCCGGGCTCGCCATGCTCGTGATCCTCGCTGTGCAGGTGTGCACGGAATGGGGCAACGGGTCGTTGCGGCGCAACCTTGATGCCATAGCGGGGTGGCTCATCTGCATGCCCGGAGATAGCGAGGCGCATAGCTCGAAAATGCCCGGCCAGTTTTTTGGCTCGTTCAGATTGGTACCATGTCGACAGTGCCCGCCCCCTTGATATAAAAAGGCTAAGGCCGAATCCGACCACCGCCAGCCCGGAAATGATCTCCAACCACGGTGCGATCAATGTCGGGAAAATGAACCGGGAGGCCAGCAAGGTCACCAGGCCAAAGATGAGTACGGAACCGGTATGCGTAAGGGTAACAACTGAACCCAGGAAAACCGCATCCCGTTTCCGGCCGTGCGAGCCAACCAGGTAGGCTGCCACCAGTGTTTTTCCATGCCCCGGCGTGAGCGCGTGCAGGCTGCCCAGCGCCAGGGAAAGCAGGAATGCTCCTGCCAGGAATAACGGGGAAAAGTTTTGTGACCGCACCAATCCGGCTAACGCGGCCGATACGCCCGTCAGGTTGTTTGCGGCTGGTTGCGTATTTCCCGGCTTAACCAGGTTGCTGGCCATGCCAGTCAAAATGCTGGTCACGCTCGAAAGTTCCGGCTGGCCGCTTTCCCAGCTTGTCAGGCCGCTCGTTCCGCTGCCGACTGCCGCCGAAAAGTTGATATTTACATCCAGGCGACCGTTCGATTGCGCCGGGCTGGAAAAGGTGATCCCGGTTCCGGCTGTCAGCGCGTACGCGTTCAGGCTGATCGCTTCCTGGTTGGCATTATGGATCGTTATCTGGTGTTGGCCGGTCAGGTGTTCCGGCCACTTCACCGCCATTTGAATTTCGATCGGGTCTTCCCCCGATTGCAACAGGTCCGGAGAGGCTGGCCAATGGATTTTCTGTATTTCAACATCCTTGATCGTTTGCCCATCCAGGGAAACGATATATTGGGAAAAAAAGGCGTCAGCCAGGCTTGCGCCTCTGGTTGGCTGATTTGTCCATTCTGGTTTTGGCTGGATTGGCCCCAGGCGCTTTCTGCCAGTAAGGGCCCGGGAGTGATCTTCCAATCCACCTGCAGGACGTACGAGCTTATCTGGATGGTCTGCGCCTGGGCGTACATATCCAGGGAATGTGCACGTGTTCGGATGGTTGGAAGGAAGAACCCAAGAATGATAACAAGAACAGCAATCCACCTTGAATTGGCAAGTAATTTTCTAAAACGATTGAATCCATGCCGACTTTCCACTTTACCTGCCTTTAGTGTGGAAATACTTCATTCAGCCATTGGGTGGGCTGAACCTGTACGCCATTTACCCACACTTCCCAGTGCAGGTTGGGGCCAAGCGCTCGCCCCGTATCTCCTACCAAGCCGATTAGGTCTCCCTGGTGCACCATCTGGCCAACCGTTACCTTGATCGCAGATTGGTGGCATATTCCCGAATAAACTCCCCAGCCATGATAGATGTAGGTGGCGTTCCCACACACAACCAGCGGTCCGGTAAATACAACGATTCCCGCAGCCGGGGCAGTGATCGGCTGGCCCGTCCCACCCGCATAATCCATGCCAGTATGGAAAGTATCCAGCGTTAGAGTTGTTCCGATGCCTATGTAGGAACGACCGATACCAAAAGGTGAGCTGATATACGCCAGGGATGCAAACAACGAGGCCGGGGATTTGAATAGACCCTGCCAATATTTATCGGCTGTAGAGGCTGCCGTGAAGGCCCGCACTCTGGCCGCATCAGGTTCGGTTAGGCTGGGGTCGATCGTATCCGGTTTTACATAATAGATCGTGCTGTCATGCGGGTAGTTACCGCTTATGACCTGAACATTCTGCTCAAAGGACTGGACCGATCCATCCGGGAGAACCGCCTTGATCTGCAGGGCATAAAGCCCGGGTACTGCATTCGCCTCGATTCCCTGTAAAGCCACATAGGATCCATCTCCAGCAGGGAAGAAATGTAGGGGATGATTCAGAATTGAGCCGTTCAAAGTTATGGATTGGGAAGGTACTACCTTGATCTCCAGGGTCGTCCCCTGGACGATCGGCAATTGGTCCACGTTTATGGATATAAAGACGGTGGGTAAACCATTCGAAGCGGTCTTAGACTTACCGCTGGGAAGATAAAGCGCATCGCCCGGCAGCGCATCCGATGTTCCGGTGAGTCCGTTAATTTGCGTGAGGGTCCAGGGATCCGTTTTATTTTGCACTGCCAATTCAAGCAGTGTCTCCCCCTTGGCCAGGACCGTACGGGTTGTCCAGAAAGCCTGGTTATCCTGCTGCAGGAGCGTCAGGCTGTAACCGGCGTACAGCTCTGTCGGACTGACCAGGTGATTAAGTTCAATTAGAGTCGACTCGCCCACCTGATATTGGCGTGACAGGTTGCGCAAGGTCTGCCCATATTGAACAGGTTCGGAAATCAGCGTTCCACTCAACCCTGGCAGTCCAGGAATGACCAGCTTATCTCCTACGTATATGGTCGGGTCGGTCAGGTTGTTGATTGCTTCCAAGTCCGGGACGGCCACATCGAAGCGTTGGGCAATGCTCCAGAGAGTGTCTCCTGTCCGCACGATATAAATGGGTCCGGCCGAAGGAGTATCTGCTCGGGCAGGTGTCGCAGTAACCGACCCGTGCAGCAACACCAGCACCATCAAAAATATTGAAACCAGAGTTCTTTTCATATTCCATTGTCAATGACTTGCCCAAATGACAGCTTGAGGGTTCATACAAATTATTTTTCAAGCAGGGGTAGCCGCGATTATGCTAAAGACTAATTCGAAAAATTATAATCTAAATCGGGATATAATAAGTCCGATTTAGATAATTTGTACCTGGATCGCACTCTTTTCACTAGCATCAAACATGGTAACTTTGAAACCTTCTCCACGCCATCGTACCCACAGCGACATCCGCACCGGTCAGATATTGCAAACTGCCTTCACCGTGGCCATCCTGTTGGCCACCCTATTCACTGCCTTTTCCCCGACCCTGTTCTCAAATGCAAATTTCAACGCAGCGCTGGCGCAGATTCTGACTCCCCAGCCGGGCGCCATTGCAGTAGTTCCCACCTCCGAACAGCTTATTCGCATCGGTATCGTTTCTGGCCACTGGGGCCACGACTCCGGCGCAGTCTGCGATAATGGCACCACCGAGCAGCAGGTCAACCTGGTGATCGCCACCCTGGTTGCACAGAAATTGACCGCCTATGGTTATCAAGTGGACCTGCTGCAGGAGTTCGACCCGCGTTTGAACGGCTATAAGGCGGCGGTTTTGTTATCGATCCATAATGATTCCTGCCAATATATCAACGATCTGGCCACCGGTTTTAAAGTTGCTTCGGCGCTTGCCAGCCGTGACCCGAATTCTTCCAACCGCTTGGTCTCCTGCATCCGTGATCGTTATGGTCGCATTACCGGCCTGCCTTTCCATAACAGCATTACCCCCGATATGACCCAGTACCATGCCTTTAATGAGATCGACCCGGCCACCACGGCTGCCATCATCGAAGCCGGTTTCTTGTATAAAGACTACAACATCCTGACCAGTCACCCGGATGTGATCGCCAACGGTATTGTGGCAGGGATTCAATGCTTCGTTAATAACGAGAATATTGCCCCAGATCCTACACTTACCCCTTGACAGAAAAATCTCAATAAAGTCCTGCAGGCTAATCCCTTTTGGATCACCAGGATGCCATACCACACGGTGACAACCAATCTATTTCCACCACAGCCACCAAACTGTTGAGCATATTCTCATTTACTCAACCCAAGTTGCTCCGCTATTTCTATTGCGGACCTGATGTGCGTAGCACCCGGTTGGTTGGAGCGTCTCACTTACAAAGGGAATTTTTGGGTTTGAATCCTATTGCCCACCAATAAAAAGCAGGTGAAGCAACTTTGCGCTTCACCTGCTTTTTACTTTAATTAATTCCGACTAGGGTTGGGTTGGTGTCGGTTGTGGCGTACCTCTAAAGTGCATTCCGCCGGCATGAGTATGCGTGCCTTTAGCTCCGCCGAACCCGAAACCAAAACCGAAGAAACCAGCTCCATTGGTATAGCCCTTGCTGAGGCCTTCGAGCAGCCAGTCTGCCTTGTCTTGCGTCATCTTACCGGCAGTGACCGCCTGGTTGATCTTCGTGGTGAACTGCGCATTTCGGGCAGTCTGGATGGCAGCCTGTACCGTCTGCAGATTAGCGCCTTTCTCGGTGACGATGGCAGACAGGGTTTTGCCGCTCTTCAGCTCCGCCGAAAGATCAGCGGAAGTCATGCCGAGGGCATTGGCAGCTGCATCCAATACGGTTCCACTAAGATAAGCTCCGCGTGCAGCGCCTGTTTTAGGCTGCCAGGTCGCAGAGCCTGAAGGGGCTTTGGGAGTGCGGCGTGGATGCGGTGTGACCTGTGCTTGCGTTCCGCTGGCAGAATTCTGCGGGACTTTCGTTCCGCCGAACCTGATGCCAAATCCAAAGCCCGGCCCACTGATATAGCCCTTGTCGAGACCTTCGAGCAGCCAGTTCGCCTTGTCCTGTGTCATTGTACCGGCCGTGACCGCCTGGTTGATCTGTGTGGTGAAATCTGCTTTACGCGCGGCCTGAATGGCATCCATCACAGTTTGCAGATTAACACCCTTCTCGGTGGCAATGGCCGACAGGGTTTTGCCGTTCTTCAGCTCCGCCGAAAGATCAGCCGAGGTCATGCCGAGCGCTTTAGCAGCTGCATCCAGTTCGGCTCCGGTGAGATATGTTCCGTGCGCACCGGCGCCCGGCCTAGTTCGCCCGGTTGAGGGGACTGAAGTGACCGTGGGTGTGGGACTCTGCGCGTAGACGACAACCGCCCCAACGCTGCCGATCAGCATCATTGCTATCAGCGTGCCCCCCACAAACATCCATAGTTTCTTTTTAAACACTGGATTTTATACCTTTCTTGGAAAATTTGAACGAGTAGATTTGACTGGCACCTTTTGCCAGAATTGATGTTAGCAGTGGAACCAGCGAACACGAACATTACATGAACACTGAAATCGTTCCAAACTGTCTATGGCATTCGACGCTATCAGCGCGCCTCCTGCAATTACGCGTAGCTTGTTATTTTTCATAGGTTTATCCATCCTTTCTGGGCTATCCAAAGAACCTGATTCCGATTAGGAAGTTTTTCACAAGTTTATGATAGCAGGCCCATGTAACCTGGGTATATGCTTCCCGTTTGGGTATTGTGTATGTTATTCGGCGCTTGATTTGCAGAGCCCTTCCTATATTCGTAACTTAACGTGAGTTATGGATAAGGGGCAGGGCTCACAATCGGGTAAACTTTCTGGTGACTAAGCCAAAAGTAACCAGAGAGGAACCCCGCCCATATGAGTCTACTTGAATTGTTCGTGGATGTCGACGACTTTTGCAAGGTTTTTCTGCCTATTTGGGAACGTTCATTACTTGGAGACGGTACTCGACACAGGCTTCGAAAAGGTCAGCTTTCTGTGAGCGAGATCATGACGATCGTGATCTACTTCCACCAGTCGCACTATCGCGACTTCAAGTTTTATTACACCGAACATGTCTGTAAGCAATTGCGATCCGAGTTCCATAACCTGGTCAGCTATCCACGTTTTGTTGCTTTATTGCCTTCTGTGCTTGGACCGCTGAGTGCCTACTTGCGTCAACAATATGGTCGTTGTACCGGTATCTCGTTTATCAACTCGACCACTTTATCGGTCTGTAATAACCATCGGATCCACTGCCATCGAGTGTTTGAAGGCCTGGCACAACGTGGAAAGAGCTCGATGGGCTGGTTTTATGGCTTCAAACTGCATTTCGTAGTCAACGACTGCGGTGAATTGCTGGCCTGTCGCCTGACACCTGGGAATGTCGATGATCGAGTCCCGGTTCCTATCTTATGCAGCCGTCTCTTTGGCAAGTTGATCGGTGATAAAGGCTATCTCTCACAACCGTTGTTCGAGCTATTGCTGGAAACCTTCGGATTGCAACTTATCACGAAAATCAAGTCCAACATGAAGAACCGCTTGATGAACCTGATTGATAAGCTTTTGCTTCGTAAACGATCCATCGTTGAAACCGTTATCGACCAACTCAAGAATATCTCTCAGATCGAGCACACTCGCCATCGCAGCCCTGTCAATTTTCTTGTAAATGTCATCGCCGGTTTGATCGCTTATTGCCATCAGTCGAAGAAGCCATCGCTAAATATCAACCGCTTTCAGCCTGCGCTTATCGCTTATCCATAACTGACGTTAACTTACGCACAGAAATCATGCTAAAGATATCCGTCTACTACCTGGTCATTTGGCATGAAAGCGGCTTAAAAAGGCCGCCCATCCATTGGTTCTGGTGGATATTTCCCATTTCACTGGAAAATCAGCTTATCCATGGTTGGCGTGCGCAGGTTTTCGATTGCGCTTGAATTAGGCGCTCTCTCGTTGGTGGCCTTCCTCAGTCTGACGCTGGTTGCCTGGGCACTCGGCAGATATGGTGATTACGGCGCTGGCTCTATAACAGCGCAAATTGGGAACGGATCCACGTGACGGCAATCGATAGCCAATTCCCCAACCAGGGGAGGTAAACTCCCCCCTCGATGAGGATGCGGCTGAAGGGTGTTCGTTGTATGGTGGATTGAATGTGTCAGATCCCGACGGTCAGCACACTTGGTCGGCAAGGTAAGCAGTTCGCCTGATAGTTTATATATTTATTTCTCCGTGTTCCTCATAGCGAACATTTTCCTTTGCCGTTAATGCTGCGTATCCGCTCACTCACACATGGTCTCGCTATAACCGCCGAGTTGCACGGAAAGCCTGAGCATATAAACCTTTCCCATTCAGCAACGAACTCCCACCGAAATCACCCATTGTTGGCCCGTCAGCCTTTTGGCGACTCGAAATAAAGCGGTAATTCCCGGCAGTCCTGCCCAAGATACATCCCAATATGGTCGATTTGCGGATCGTGTGCTTCGGTTTTCGCATGGAAGAAAACGAGATCGCCTGGCGCCAGATGGCTAAAATCGGTAATTTGCGAGTCATTTACGTCTGGAATGATCACGATTCCAGGTCCCGAAGACAGAATTTCCCAGGAATGTCTTGGAATACTTGTTCCGCCATTCGGAATATAGGTCAACGGTAGTCCGCTTCGGTAGCCCCAGACCATACGCATAAAGCCTGAACAGTCCATGCTCCGGAAAAACATCACTCTCGGTTGGTGAGTAATTCCACCGAATGTCCACGCGATACCAAGGTAATCGTTAAAGTCACCGCCTTCTTCTCGTGTATCATCTGCTGTAACCGGCCCATAACTGGCGTTACCGGCGATCTGTAAGCCGTTGCTATCGGTGGTCGGCGGCGCACCCGTTATGTACTGCATAGCGATTGCCAACACATCCAGACTATGATCGTTGAGGGCGTGAGATAACCAATTTTCATCAACTGTCCCATTGAATGGTGCTGGCAATACGCGTACCCACACCGTGGAGATGACAGGATCCTTGGCGTTTGGTTCAGTAAATGTGCGTACCGCACCGTGTAGGGTCACTGTGTACGCATTATCGGTAAAGGTGGCTAACCAGTGCCCGTCCGCATCCATAACCTGCGTGCGCGGCGGGTCAGAAAGCCGCGTATAATGATAAGACTTCGTATCGGCTGCTACAGATGCATTCGTTCCAGTCGTAGGGGTTAAGAACAATAACATCCCCGTTGGGGGCATGGCTGTGTTATCCCCGCCGCCGGCTGCTCCAGGCATGCTGCAGGCCAGAACACTCAGGATTAATATCAGTAGAGCAGAAAAAATAGAAAATAATTTGTGCATTGGAAAATAGAAAACTATATTCTCCTTTATTAACTGATAATTATCCAAATAAGTATACGCAGTTCAGCAAAACTCCATAAGATACTGTTGGCAAACTCGAGGGCGAAGAATTGCCAACAGTATCAAGATTGCCAGGTTTGACTGACACAACTTCCCTGCCTGGCTTCAGGCACAACGTTGAAACCGCTTGACCTTCCCGGTTGAAAAATTCATGCGCCGTTTGCCCGCTGTTCATTCGGATTGGAAGAAAGTCTTAATTTTGTCGACCATCCCGATGGAGCCCTTCGGTACCGGAAAGATCGCCAGCAAGGAGATTGCCAGGCTGATCTTTGAGCACTTCAATCTGCGCTCAGGCGTCATTATTCGCGACCTGGAAGAATACCGACAAGGCCGAGTCGCTGAAAAAGGCAGCCAGCCTCTTCAATCAAAATTGCCTGTCATTCGAAAGGGGCAGGGCCTGACTTATATGCCTGGATCATTTTCCACCTGGCCTGGTTACTGCTACATGGAAATGAGACAGGTTGCAGCGGTGCAACAACTCATGATCACCCAATATCTCTGCCGGATCCCCCGATGCGCTAATGTGGTGGTCTTCATCGAATACAAGGAGGCGGGTGGCGATCTGTTCGGCGATGGCTAGATCATGCGTTGCAGCAACGATGGTCTTGCCCGCCTGCCGCTGGTTAAGGATGAACTCCACCAGCCAGCCCTGGCTGCGCGGGTCCAGCCCGGTGGTCGGTTCGTCCAACAGCCAAACGTCCGGGGAGAGGCTGAGGACGGAAGCCAGAGCAACCCGCTTCTTTTCTCCATTGGAGAGCTGATGCGGAGGGCGGTCGCTCAATTTTTCGATTTGCAAAGCCGCCAGGGCCGAAGCAACGCGCTCCTTCACATCCTCCTGGCTTATACCCAATTGCAGCGGGGCGAAAGCAACCTCGTCCCACACCGACGGCATGAACAGCTGTACGTCGCTATCCTGGAACACCAGGCCGACCCGTCGGCGAAAGTCGAAATTGAAGGCATCTTCCAGAAATGCCACCTCGGTCAAGGGTTTCCCGAAAGCAGTAATGGAACCCCGATCGGGGAAATACAGCCCGTCCAGGATCTTCAGCAGTGTGCTCTTCCCGCAGCCATTCGCGCCCAGGATAACCAGGCTCTCCCCTGCCGCGACTGCAAGGTTGACCTGGTCCAGGGCGGAGATCTTTTGATCGTAGGCAAAACACAGGTCCGTTACACTAAATATCAACTCGTTTTCCATGAATAAGTCCTAATAATCGAAGGCGCGATCACCGCCCCAGCCAGATCGCGGCCAAAGCTATGATGGTCACAATAAGACCGGCTGCCCAGTCGACCGGGCGCATCTCGAAAGTATCGATTGTGCGGGGATAGTCCCGAAAACCACGCGATTGCATGGCCAGGTACACCTCACTGCTGACCTGCAGCGATTTGCTCAACAGTGAGCCGGAGGTGGCTCCGATCAACTGCCTATTCTCGGCCCCGGTCAGCGGACGCAGCAGGCGGCTCTTCCGGGAGAGAAACATATCACTGGTAATATTGAGAAGCAAGTGAATATACCGGTAGGTCATTCCAAGCATCAGGATGATCACTGCCGGCAGGCGCAAGACCCCCAGCGCCTTAAGCACGCTGTTCCAGGGCGTGGTGAGAATGAGCAGAACGCCGAACGAAACCGAAGTGCCGACCCGCAGCAGCAAGAACAAGGCCGTGGTGAGGCCGGTTTGGGTGATGACCAGGCCGAGTGGCAGGTGCGCCAACACCGGTCCGGGCGTGATGAACAGGGCCGGCAGGGCGATCACGCCGGTGAAGAACGGGATGAACAACCAGACACGCTTGACAAAAAATCCCAGCGGCACTTTCGAGAAATACGCCATGCCGAGGGTCAGAAAGTAAAGCGCCACAATGATCCATAGACTGTGGGAAAGGCTGACTGCCAACAACAGCATCAGCAAGGCAATGATTTTGAGGCGCGCATCCAGCCCCTGGAGCAATCCCGGCTGCCGGGCGATGTTTTCGGCAAACAAGGATTGCTCCAGGGTGTGATTGATATCCACTAGCGTCCGCTCAACAAAACCGCTCCGGCGGGTACGCCGGGCGGGTTGGGAGGCTGCGCTCACTTGGGTTGGGGTTCCGACTTGCGCGCGGTTACCAGCATAGTGAACAGCCAGGCGACTATTCCGATGACGATCGTCCCGACAATTCCCGAAAGAATGTAGCCTAGATTGGAATTTTTCAAAGCCGGCAGATCATAATCGGGCAGCGGCGCAGACCACAATCCGGACAGCTTTGCCATCCCCTGAGGAATGAAGGCTAACCCCAGGCCGGAAAGTTGCTCCGTACCCCATTCCCCCCAGGCAGTTCCAGGCGCCAGCAGGCCAAGCGGAACCAGCACGATCATGACCGCCAGAACAACCCACAGGAAACGCCATTTTGCAAACCCGCTGAACTCTGGAGAAATTTCAGGTTTCTTGACAAACTCCAGCGCAGGATTGGTTGGCACGCTGTAAATAAGCAACCACCAGGGCAGTCACCAGGGCTTCAACGGGCGAAGCGATCAAAGCATGGGCAAAGACCATGGCCGGGATGGAAACCGAGAGGGGATAAGGTGCATAGAGGGGAGTGCCATTGGCCGTATGGAATAATAAAGGTTGGATTCCAAATTCAAAACCGGCGAAGAAGGCCGCCACCGTCAGGCCGGTCCAGCCCCCCACTGCAGCCCCGACAATGCGCCGTTTGGAGGTTACCGGCTGATTTTTCGAGATGGCCTGGTAGATGGCATAGCTGACATACGGCAGCACCACCGCCATGTTGAAGCAGTTGGCGCCCAGCGCCAGGATACCGCCATCCCCGAAGAAAAAGGCCTGGATGACCAGCGCAATCGATACCGCCATCGTCGCAATTTCAGGCCCCATGATGATGGCGCACAGCGCCCCACCCACCGCATGGGCGGTCGTACCGCCTGGGATCGGCACATTAAACATCATGATCACAAACGAGAAGGCCGCCAGCAGGGCGATCAAGGGGACATTCTTGGCGGTCATCTTCTCGCGCAGCTTCCTGACTCCCATGATCCAAAAGGGCAGGACGATGATGAACATGATGATCGAAGTGACCGGGCTGAGATACCCATCCGGGATGTGCATGGCGGTCGTGAACAGCCAGACGGCGAAGATGCCATAATAGATCATCAGGCTGCGGGGTGTTTCCCGGGTAAGTGAATTGAGGGCGGTCTTGATTCGTAACATGGTTCCTCCTTCCTATGATTTTGATATACATTCCGGGCACAGCCCGTAAAATGTCAGATGACTGGCGGTGAGACGGTAGCCGGTTTTGCCTTCGATCTGGCTGATTGCAGGTGCGAGCAGAGCGGGGTCAATTTCCATTTGTGCGCCGCAGTTGCTGCAAATAATGTGATGATGGGAATTGCCGGCCAGTTCATAGGCCAGGTGACCGTTGCCCCGGTCTGCCACCAACACAACGCCGTTCCTGGCCAGAAATTCCAGGGTGCGGTATACGGTGGTCTCGGTCATGCCGGTCTGTTGGACGCGTTCAAAGATCTGCGCCGGGGAGAGATGCCCGCCGTCGTGCAAGGCCTGCAGAATGGAAAGACGCTGGGGCGTCATGCGGTAGCCACGCGAACGCAGCATTTTGGAGAGACGAGGAATACAGCTCATGTTCTTGCTCCTTATTGCCAATAATATCAATAGTGAATATAATCGACAAGGGTAAAATGACATTTGATTTCGTGCAGCAGTTCTTATCTCGGAAATTTTCCACTTTTGCAATCAATTTTTATGCATGAATTAGCCGTAACTGAAAGCATCCTCAATATTGCCACGGAATATGCCAAGCGCGCCGAAGCGAAGCGAGTAACGCAGCTTTACCTGGTCATTGGCCAGCTTGCCAGCATCGTGGATGATTCGGTCCAGTTCTATTGGGATACCATCAGCCTGGGAACCATCTGTGAGGGTTCTCAACTTCATTTTGAACGGGTTCCCGCAAGTTTAACCTGTCAGGATTGCGGTACAACCTATACCCTGACTGACGAGATTACCGTTTGCCCGCAGTGCCAGAGTGGCCAGGTCAGGATCGTTGCCGGGGAAGAGTTTCGGCTGGATAGTATTGAGATTGAAACCTGACATTTAAGGAGTACCTATGACCACCCAACGTGTTGCCATTGTTGAAAAAATCCTCAGCGCCAACGATCAGCTTGCTGACCAGAATCGTCAGCGCCTGGATGAGGCAGGGGTATTTGGGCTCAACATCATGGCTTCTCCCGGCGCCGGGAAAACCAGCCTGATCTTGAAAACAATTGAAAAGCTCGCCCCATCCTTTCGTTTGGGCGTGATCGAGGGCGATACCGCGCCTGTGACCATTGATGCTGATAAGATCACCGCCGCCGGGATGCCGGCCGTACAAATCAATACCGGGGGCGATTGCCACCTGGATGCCGTCATGATCAGCCAGGCTCTTTCAGGCCTGCCTCTGGACGAGCTCTCTTTGTTGATCGTAGAGAACGTGGGTAATCTGATCTGTCCGGCCGCGTTTCGCCTCGGCACGCACGCGAATATCTTGATCGCCAGTGTTCCGGAGGGGGACGACAAGCCTTACAAGTATCCGAACATCTATCGCGGTATTGACGCGTTGATACTGAACAAAACTGACCTGCTGCCCTACGTGCAGTTCAATCTGGATTACTTCCAGCAAGGGGTGAAGATACTCAATCCCGAAGCAGCTTTCTTCCCTCTTTCGTGTAAAACCGACGAGGGGGTCAGCGCCTGGATTGACTGGTTGTCTTCGAAAATCAGGCTTAACCGGTAGGATTACAAAACTGATTTCGCCATTGCATATCGTCTCTCTTCGAGCCATTCGAATGCCAACCACTCCCGGCCTGCAATCGCCATCGGGTTTGCACCACATCCTTATCGCCCACTCAAATCGTTATCCCCGGTGGAGCGTCGTGGATCTCTATAAGCTCATTTACCAGGCAGCGATGGGGGCCGAGCACGCAGTATTCGATGAGGCCGGGGCACGCCAGTGGCTTTTGGATGAAATCCGCAATTTGGGATCCGGTCCGGAGGAGCCCCTGGTTGATATTATCTCCCCCGATGATGCGGTGGTTCGAGTACACCTTCGTCCGTTCGTACGAGCAGGGAAGAACGTTGAACAGCTTCTCGACGCGTTTCTCCATACAGCGCATGAATTTCTCGGATCGGTTCAGCGCCTGGAGAACTACGGTAGGGATGCTGTTCAGGAAGCCACAGAAGGTGTATTTCCATTCAGCGCAGATGAAGTGGCGGCCTACATGGGGCGGATGAAGGAAAATGGCTTTCCCGCTGTCCATCATTCACCTGCTTTCGAGGCTGAATATCGCCCGGCATACCGCGTGGTGGCGCGCAACTTTCTGCCTGCCGATATCACGCCAGTGGGCTGACAACTCGCTGAAGATGGGCCGGCAATCCGATCCTTTGGGATACTTCCTTTTATCGATATGGAAAACCAGAGAACAGTGTTCGTTAATTTGCATCCATAACCACCTTCAAGATTACCCTTTTCCCCCTTGTTGAGCACGCAAACTATGTTCGAGTGTGTATAACCCTATGAACCAAGGTTCATTGCCGCCACCAGTCGAAAAACTGACCGGGAAGGTCAGCGAACCCTGCGCACGGCGGCCTGGACGCCTTCGCGGCTCTCCTGGATGGCCGCATCCGGCAGGCCAACGATGGTCATGCCCGGAAAGCCGGCGGTGTAGTACCCTTCCACTTCGACCACCACTCCATCCAGACCGATGACAGCACAGGAATAGACTCGAGCAAGCATGGATAAAGTGTGGCTTAGGGCTGGTAAGTATTAAAGCTCGGTATCAAGGCTGCGTATTGCTTGATGAACCACCGGATGCGGACCCGCATGTCCGGTGGCGTGAGAGGATGGCGGCTCACCGCCACCCAACTACTCGATTACCTCATGCCAAAATTTAATTTGGCCTTACACCACTATTTTATTCAGCCGCTTATAGCAAGGCTCATCGATGTACCAGCCAATACCAATGAGAACGGGCCAGTATCAGACGGCGGCAACTCTTTCGGGCGTTTTGTAGCTCGAAATCAGGGGCGAATAGCTTCTTCACGGCCGCGGGCGAGAGGGGTATGTTGCTCGGAGATGAATCCAACGCCCAGATCAGGTGGGTGCCCCCGGGCTTGAGAAGGCGGGACACTTCCGACATATAGGCTCGTTGGCCCTGAGAGTCGAGACAATGAAAGCAACCGACATCGAAGGAAATATCAAATGGGCCGTTGAGCGTATCTAAATGGGTTACGTCACCCACGAGAAATTCGGGGCGGAGATCGTCATGGGCGACCCTCTCCTGTGCTTTGGCAATAGCGACTGGCGAGAAGTCTACTCCGGTCACGCATAAACCCTCCCATGCTGCATAACGCGAGAATATTCCAAGTCCACATCCCAGTTCCAGAACGCTCCGGGGATTCCCATGCTGAACCACTGCTTTGATCTCCTGCGGAACATGAACGTCACTCCAAACCCAATGCATGATAGGAGATTGATACCAATGATCAAATTCAGTGCTATTGTTGGGTGGCGCGGAAAGTTTCATAGTGTTTTTTAACATAAATTTCTCCTGCATTGATTTTTTTTGTTTCTTCATCAATCCAAGATCAGCTTGGCCCGCTTGAAAAGCGCCAGCGCGGCCAGGATCAGGATCACATCCAGGAGCGTCAGACCGCCCCCCGCACCAATCGCCAGACTGATAAAAGAAGTTTTGAGGATGAAAAGGTTAATAATTGCAAGCAACGCGGGATGCAGCATGGAGATAACCAGGACCGGGATGAGCAGGACGGCATTGGCAATAGTAAAAGTTTGCATGGCCTGCCGCACCGAGGCGGCCCGCAGCGAGACCAGCACCCCCAGCGCGGAAGCCAGAGTCGAGACGAGAAGCACTAAAATCACAAGCCCCAGGGCGATCGGTATCGAAAAGAGTAGCAGACCACCCTGTCCATCAACCAGGTTGACTGTCACTAGGCTCACGAACATACAAAGGAAGGTGATTCCAGCACCGTAAAGGATCCCGGCCAGGATCTTACCGAACAGGATGGCCCGATCCGAAAGGCGACTTGCGAGCAGGGTTTCGAGCGTATGACGCTCGCGTTCCCCGGCAAACAAATCTACCATGGTCGTGCCGACCAAACTGAACGGCAGCCACACACAGGGGAGCATGCTCAAAAGTGACTGGACCCATTCCTTGCCGGCATGCCAGGGCAGAAGGATCCCGAACAAAGACAGCAAGATGATCAGGCTGAATAGATTGGTGCGGGAGTTATCTTTGCGAAGGTAGGGAAGCTCCTTGATTTCCTTCATGGCGACGGTGAGAATATCAGTGATCATTTTGAATTTCCTTCTTCTTCAATCAGCGTAAGAAACAAGTCTTCCAGACTGGCTTGACTTTTGCGGGCTTCTTCGACTTCTGCGCCGGATTCCACCAGCAGGCGGATCAGCGGCGCACACCGGACGCCAGGGCGGAGTTCAAGAACAAGTTTTCCGTTTTCCTCAACCACGTTCTGGACCTCCGGCCGGCTGCGCAGGTCCGACAGCACTCCTGCGCCGAAGCTGTTTCCTGCTACCTCCAGGCGCGGTGCCTCGTTTTGTGCGCGCAGCTCATCCAGCGTACCGACCGCCAAGAGCTTGCCTTTATTGATCACTCCCACTCTTTGGCAGAGCTTCTCGGCATCGGACAGGTTGTGCGTGTTCAGGAAGATGGTCACACCCTCACGGGATGCCAGGGCGGACAGGTCGTCACGCAGCGCTGCCGCTGCGATCGGATCGAGTCCGGCGGTCGGTTCGTCCAGGAAGACCAGTTCCGGCCGGTGGAAAAGGGTGCGCGCTACAGCCAGCTTTTGTTTCATGCCGCGGCTCCACAGCCCAACAGCCTCCTTGCGGCGCTCCCACAACCCCATATCAGTAAGTAGCGCCTGAATGCGCGCCTTTCGATCGGCTTTTGGCATGTGCCAGACCTGCCCATAGAAATCCAGGTTGTCTTCGGCCGACAGACGCTCGTATAGTCCGTTAAACTCGAGCAGCGCCCCGGACTTGGCGCGAATCGCATCGGCGTGGGTGCGCGTGTCAAAACCCAAAACTTCGGCATGTCCGGCCGATAGCTCAATCAGGCCGAGCAGCAGGCGGATCGTGGTGGTCTTTCCAGCCCCATTTGGACCCAGAAAGCCGAAGACTGTGCCGGCAGGGACTTCGAATGAGAGGTTGTCCACGGCCCGGACCGTACCGAAGTGGCGGCTAAGAGATTCGGTCCGGATAGCATATGTGTTCATAAGTTTTCCACTCTAAGAATGCAATTTGGGGTGAGGAAATTCATGCGGTATTTAAGCGAGATGTCGGTGATGGTCTCTTTGTCGACACATAATGGGTGTATTCGATCACGTAGTGTATTCATAAGTTATCTTTATTGCACAGTATAAAGAGCAGTTGTGAACTGAATATGAAGACGGGATGGAGAACCCGTGCAGTTCATCCGGCCGCCCGCGTTGATCCCTTCCCTGAGCGCAGAGAGGCGCGCTCGAACTGGGGAAAGATCAATGCAGGACTGTCTTTTCTATATGCAAGGATAAGGCAGTTGTGTAAACTCAGAGTTAATGGGCGGACAAACGATCATCTTACCAATTTGTCAGCGCGTTCCCCTTCATTCCACCGGCAGGTAAACGGTGAAGGTCGTCCCTTCACCTAATTTGCTTTCGAGAGCGATCATGCCCCTGTGCAGGTCTACAATCTTCTTAATGATCGAAAGGCCCAGGCTGTGCCTTCCGTTGCATGCGTACGCGCTTTATCAGCTTTGTAAAAGCGCTCAAAGACGTGGCGATCATTGCAAACAACCGGTGCGAGCCTGGGTGCGTCAAGCCAAAGAGAAGATCGAACGGATCAGCAAGCTGCAAGTACGGGAATTGAATTTCATGGATGATCGCTGGCTAAAAATTGAGAAATGTCAAAATCATTTCAGCGATTGCAAACGTATCAGCAGCGATTCAACTCAATTGAATTACCTTTTCATCCCATCTCCGGAACGAGTTCCTTACTTTTCTCAAGCGGAACAGCCATTAATTTTCTTCCTGAAACCAGCCATAACACCATACCCACCAAACAGGCGCTTATCTCGGCTGCCGGCAGGGACCAGATGACCCCATTCAGGCCTAGCATCTGGTTCCCCAGGTAAATAATTGGGATCAGCGCCAGGCCGCGCACGACCGCCATAATGTTAGCCTGTATTCCCGCGCCAAAGGCCTCGAACATGTTGGAGATGATCGAAGTGAAGCCTGTGAACAGGGTCGAGACCAGCATGGCTGTCAAAATCGTGAAGCCTGCCACCAGCACACCTGGGTCCTTGCTGAACAGGCTGAAGATTTGCTGGCGAAACACCATGAAGATCCCCCCGATGATCACCGTTATAACGATGAAGAAGAGCGTAGCCGTAGTCACAACTTGATTAAGTCGTTTCTGGTTGCCCGCCGCATATGCGTAAGCGATGAGCGGCACAATTCCCATGAAAAGCCCCGATCCCAGAAACTCACAAACCTGGACGACCCGATTGGCAATCCCAAAGGCCGCGATGACACTGTCGCCATAGTGCAGGGCATACGTGTTGAACATCGACGTTGAGATGATCGCCAGGGCTGAGAACAGGAATGCAGCTGATCCGATCTTGTAGATGTTGGAAAGAATTTCCTTGCTCGGGCGGAAATCTTGGATACGGATACTTTGCACCTTGCTCCTCGCCTGGATGTACCAGATGAAATAGGCCACCGCCGCCCCATTGGCGATCACGGTCGCCAGGGCAGCTCCCATCACATTCATCTTCAAGACAAAGATAAAGATGGGATCCAGCAGGATATTAACCACGACACTCAGGATCATCCCGGTCATCGAGGCTGTCGCAGCCCCCTCTCCGCGAATCGTCTCTGAAAGCGCCATATTGGTGATCATCAGCGGGCTTCCCAGGGCTAATATCAGGGCAAATTCTCTGGTATACAGCAATGCATCTCCCGTCGCGCCCATCAGGCGCAGTAAAGGCGTAAGGCATGGCACCAGCGCCAACATCAAGACAATCCCGGACATGAGCGCAAGATAGAAGTTCACGGAAGAGGCTTTCTTGACTTCCTCGAAATTCTTATCGCCCAGCAGCCGTGGAATAAGGGTGCCTCCTCCGCTTCCATATATCTGTCCTACCCCCATCACCAGGATTTCAATGGGAAAAGCCAGTGTGATGGCGGCCATCATGGCGGTGTTGCCCAGTCGTCCTATAAAGTACGCATCGATAATGTTGTAAACCAGGCCCAGGATCATGCCCATGATCATGGGGATCGCCATGTGCAGGATGGCACTTGGTACTGGCGCCTTTTCAAGATAGTAAATTGAGTCTTTCTCAGTTGATTTCATATTTTCCTTTTTGTATCTTCCCAAGAATGGAATAGGAATACTATGCCGTGGCACCTTTCGTGCCCGGTAAAATACTGGCCTCGGTTTTATGCGAAGATTTCTTTTGTGTTGAAAAGCCCGCTAGATTGGGTTACTCTTCGTCGCTGGAGAGGGGAGCCGTCCCGCGCGCTCCAAAGGGAAATCGGCGAAGGTCTCCGCCCAGGAAGGGATCAAGTCCGCGAAAATCGGCCGGCCCTCGCCTTTCACCCCCCCGGAATGGATTACCCCGGCCTCTGCCACGCAAGCCTGGACCCGGGAAGGGATCCGACCCACCTTCGGCCTGTTGTTCTTTCAGGTTCTTGATCATACGCTCCAGGTAATCGCTCAGTGTTTTTTGTTCTTCGTCATTGAGACAGTCAAAAAACGATTCCGGATGTGCGGGCTCAACTTCCTGTTCAGAGACCGCTTTTCCACTTTCCGTCAAACGAATATCCATGCCACGCCGATCCACCTTGGAGGCTGTCCGGGTGATATACCCGCTGCGCTCGAGTTTTACCAGCAGTTCCCCCAGGGACTGGGAGCGGATATTCAATATATGCGCCAGTTCCTTCTGACTGATTTCCGGCGTGAGTTTAAGTAAAGACAGAATTCGTCCTTGCCCCTGATAGGGTGCGCCCATCGGGCCACGAGCCCTCAGGTGCCCGATCATGCCGCGGCGTAGCAGCCACGTCATTTGATAAAACTTTTCTAATAGGTCTTGCTCGTTATTTTCCATTTTGAACCTCTTGTTTCGTAAATTATGAAGGTACCTTATAAAAAATATTATACAGGTACCTTTGTAAATTGTCAAGGCATTGGTAAATTTCCAAATTCAAAGTCACAGTAATTCACGAAAGTTATTTTTATTTCAGCGAATAGACAGCTTATATCGTGAATATTGCCTTTGAATATACATGGCGGAAGGATAGTTGACCCATGCAATGGTAACGTCACGTGAGTCCTTGTTTGGGTTATTCGACACTTGGATTAGAGAATGGTCCCTTTTCCCGGTACCAACCTGCCGACCTAAGCGAGGATAATTTATATAAAACCAACACGATTTCAAAATTTTGTGTTAGCAAAACTTGAAAAGTGAACTCATGCAAACTTCAAAAGTGAACTGTTGGATCAGCCATTGGAAAGCTGAAGGAATGGACCATTTTATTTTCAAACCAGACGCGAACTTCAAGAGCCTGTTTGGTAGTGTCAGGGATCAAGTGGAGCTCCACATCTTCATGCACAGAAACGTTTGGGACTTCGATCTCGTGGTTGAAGAGGGATATGCGGCGATAGCCATTCAAGGTGCGCATCTCGCGCAGGCAGAAGATATCCTTTGAAGAAGTATAGGGCTTGGGCAAGGAAAAAGGACGGAAGAGACTGATGCCGGATTTTCCGGCATTGTCGAAGCGAATGCTGGGGATTTCACCGGTGGTGGAGTGGACCTGATGGTTATTGTATCGATCGACTTCGTCGCGCAGGACACTGCGGACTTCTTCCAGGTTAGTGAGGTTCTCTAGGGCGCAGGTACGAACAATGCGGTCCTGTAGCCAACGGTAAGGGCGTTCGATCTTGCCTTTGGCCTGCGGGGAGAGTGCATAGGTGACATCCACTCCCATGAGACGCATAACCTGGCGCCATTGCGGATCGATGTCATCCGTTTGGAGAACATGCTTGCGCCAAACGCTGTCGCGATTTTGGACAAAGCGGAAGATGCGCAAGTTGTCCACATAGTAGCTCAAAGGCAATCCGTAGGTTTTCATCACGGCCTGAGCTGCCTGAATATGGGCCCAGGAGGTCTCATGCTCCACAAAATCGGCGTAAAGCAGTTTGCGACTGTAATCGTCCAGGGAAGTGATCAGGGTCCATTTCTCTTGCGCAAAAGGCGACCACAAATGCGTGGAAGCATCATGTTGTACCAAAGCCCCGATGGCGGCTGTGATCACCTGGCGGTCATGGGCCTTCTTCTTGGGATGCGGTAGGTAGCAACCCAACTCTTTCGCTCGTTTGGTGATCGTGGTGGCAGAAACCTTGAGGCCTTGTTTCTCGAGCCGATCCCGCATGGCTGAATAGTTATAACTGGTGATCGGCAATTCGGGGTTTTCCACCAGCTCCTTCTCCCGCAGTAGTTCCTTGGCCATCGCAGCTTCGGCTTCCGCCGAGAGTCGGGCAGACGTCTCGCGTTTATACGTGATCGAGAATTCCGCCGGATCACGACGATACTCTTTCAGCAATGCGAAAAAACGCGTCTTGTTGATTTGCAGCATTTCTTCTACTTCTGTTCGTTCAAGCGTGCCCTGAGTGTATCCCTGGAGTAAAAACTTGACCTGTTCAACCGTAAACCGCTTGTGAATTTGATCCATGTTGTCCTCTTTTTAGTAAGGAATCTACCACAGGCCAACAGCCGATTTTGCACACCCATAAACCGAAAGATCCAGGGTATGCTAAAAGATGGGCAAGCCTCCAAGCATGCAGGAAGGTTTAGCGCTTTTCGGGCTACCAGCAGGGCAGGAATCACAAAGGGCAGAAAGATCGCTCTTCCTGCCCTGCTGTATAGCCGCTCGGCGGCGCTCGAGTCGCTCCTCAGCGTTGCTCTACCCTCCGCCAAGCATTTCGATTTTATCACTCCGTTTCTTTTGACAAAAACAACGGTTCACTTTTCAGCTGATAACAGTTCACTTTTCAGGTTTGAACAGTTCACTTTTGAAGTTTGAATAACAGATTTCAAAATTTTGTTGATATATCTCGATCTTGAGTTTAGAGTTCTAAATTGAATAACCTGAACCTTAACAAAAAGTGGAATTGCTGGTAGAAGTTTTCTCGTGACAGACAACATCTTCCAACAATTCCGAAATGCAGTATATCAGAATCTTTGTAAACGTTCGGATGCCGTTATGGATCTGATCGATGCCCTGACCGTAGCCGGTCACGTTGAATCTCCGGTGGCTTTGAGTGAAGAAGCGCCATTTCGGCGCAAGTTCAGCATGATCTACGATACGCTTTGTAATGCAGAACTTGATCTGGACAGGTTGCCGGGAACTTTGCTAGCATTTCAGCCTGGTGATAGTGAAACGATTGCAGGGTACGAGATATATGGGCTGGATGCGACGCCGAATGAACGTCTGGAAGCAGAGACCTTGCCGGAACGCTGTTCTCTGAAAAGCCAGAAGGATGAACCAGTGCGGTATGGGCACAAGTATTCCTGGTTGGTGCGGCTGCTGAAATGGGGTAGCTCCTGGGTGGCGCCACAGGATCTGCGACGAATAGATCCGGAGTTGAGCGACAACCAGGTCGGCGGTCTACAAGTCCAGGAATTGGCCCAACGGAATCCTAATCCCAAAGTGGTTGTGGAAGACAGTTTGTACGGGAATCAGGTCTTTTTAGCGGTCTTTTTGTTGCTGAAGAACACCTTTGCACTGGTTCGACTGCGCAGCAACCTGATCTTGTATGAGCAACCGAAAGCTCGTCAACCCAAGAAAAAGGGTGCCCCATGCAAACATGGCCCTCGTTTCAAGCTCTCCAGCCCGCCTCGAGAGCCGGATCAGACGGAGACATTTCAACTGCGCTCCCAAACGGTTCGCCTGCAAGCCTGGCAAGGGTTGCATTTCAAAAAGCTCTCTGCTCTGGTGGGAATGCTGCTGCGGGTCGAATTCCTGAAAGCAGATGGGCAGCCCCGCTACAAACGACCCATGTGGTTGTTCTGGACTGGGCCGCTGACGGTTTCTCTCCAGGATATTTGCAAGATGTACTTGTGGAGATTCGCCATCGAGCATATGTTCCGCTTCCTCAAGCAGCATATGGGTTTGAATGCCAGCCGCTCGAACAACCTGGTCTGCACAGAGCAATGGATGTGGCTGTGTGCACTGGCTTACTGGCAGTTGCTGCTGATGCGGGAAGAAGTTGCAGATGCTCGTCCAGCCTGGCAGCCTCGCTTTCGGGATGGTCAACAGAAAGAACTAACCCCGGGACAAGTACAAAGGGCTGCTTTGCGATATTTGTTGCAGTTGGGTACACCCGCCCGATCACCCAGACCCACTGGAAAAGGCACTGGACGCGCCAAAGGCTATCATCCTACCCCCAGAACACGCTTTCCTGTGATCAAGAAGGCGAAAACTGGGCAAAATCCAGTCACTGCGAGCCCTTGATCACGTTCTGATTGACTGCATTGATTGTTAAAGTTCGGATTCTTCGTCAGCGCTTTTTTGGCGCTAAGTTCGTTACTCTAAACTCAAGCTCGATGTTACAATTACCATACTTGTTCACTATGCTGATTGGATGAAGTTCGCCTTGCTTTTTATCTCACGCGGGGCCCGACAGGGTTCATAGGAGAAAATATGATTCTGCTTTATCTGGATCCAGGCTCAGGGAGTTTTTTAATCCAATTGCTGATCGCAGGCCTTGCCGGCGCAGGGATCGCCATTGCTATTAGTTGGGGTAGGATCAAGCGGCAATTTAAGAAAAATAAGCCGGTCGATGTTGATAAAGATGAGGATGATGAGCAGCCAGACGCTTAGTGGCTCGTTTTAGTGTTTATCAAAGTTGCCAATCGCTCATCGGATAAGGGTCCGAATCGGGCGATTGGTTCAATTTTTTATTCTTATTGGCATGGGTAGGATTGTTATTGGTTATGATGGCGGAGGGAATGCTTGCTGGGCCGTATTGGCAAGATGATCTTAGCAGTTCTTGATAGGCTATTTTGCCCCGAATGTCCATGCGTTTCCAAATACTCTCAAGTTCTTTTGCCAGCGCTCTCTCAAGCCTATCTTGGAGTCTGTTAGCAGACTAAAAAAAATCTTTTTTCGGATTGGACGCTACATATGAAAAAATTCGTGCAGTTCCCCTGGTATCCCGTATTCCTGTCGCTCTACCCCGCGCTGAATTTACTGGGGCACAACATTTCCCAGGTGGAGATCGCGGCGGGCGGCCGGTCGCTGCTCGTATCCGGATTGGTGGCGATCCTGCTGACCTTGCTTTTCCGGCTAATCTATCGGGACTGGCATCGGGCGGCTTTCGTTGCAGCAGTCTGGGTGTTGCTGTTTTTTTCGTACGGCCAGTTTTTTGATGCGATCAATGACAAATGGAAGCCGGCCAACCTGGCGAACTGGCTGCTTGTGATCTGGGTGGGGTTGTTTATCCTGGTGGCAGTACTGGGTGGATTGCGGCGTATTCACTTTAGCTCGGTTGTCTTACCGTTGAACTTTGTTTCGATCGGTCTGTTGGTTTATCCGGCATACCTGGCGATACACTGGAGCATGCTGCACAGCCAACCGGTGGCAATGAAACCACTGGGCCCGGAACCTACCTTACAGGTTACCGCCGAGAATGAGCTGCCGGACATTTATTACATTGTCCCGGAAGATTACGGACGGGTGGACCTGCTCAAGAGCTGGGGCAATATCGACACGAGCCAGTTCGTGCAATACCTAAAAAATACCGGCTTTTATGTGGCGGAGTGCAGTCAAAGCAATTATGCGATGGAATCGGAGTTGTCGATCGGGTCAGCGTTGAATATGGAGTATCTGCAAAACCTGAGTCCCAAGTTTACCGCCGCCAACCTGGATCAGGGTCTCATCTGGAATGTCCTTCGCTACAACTCCGTTGAGGCCGACCTGAAGAAGGTCGGCTATAAAACGGTGGCATTTGCAACTGGTTTTGCATGGAGCGAGCTGAACAATTCGGATGTGTATATTACTCCATCGCTGCTTTGGTCCAGCCTGACTTCTTTTGAGATCGAATTATTGCGGACAACCCCGGTCCAGAGGCTGGAGGATGCCGGGGTGATCAATCTGACCGAGATCGACGGTGAGCGGTTCCGGGAACGCACCATGCTGGATTTCAACAGCGCGGCCACGCTGGCGCGCATGCCCGGGCCCAAATTCGTTTTCATCCACATCATCTCGCCGCATGAACCATTCGTGTTTGATCAGGATGGCAAGCCGATCGATCCGGCCCCCTTTATGGATCAGAACCAGTTATATACGCAGGAGCAATACACGCGCGGCTATCAGCAGCAGGTGCCTTTTGTCGATATGGAATTCGAAAAGATGTTCACCACCCTGATCTCGAAATCTACCCGCCCGTTGGCAATCATCCTGCAAACAGACACGGGACCGCTGTTCACAAATGGGCCGGACGAGTTCAAGATCTTGAACGCTTACTATATGCCGGGCCACACCAGTCAGTTATATCCGGGCATCTCCCCGGTGAACACCTTCCGGGTTGTGTTTAACGCATATCTGGGAACCGATCTACCACTGCTGAACGACGCCAGTTACTCCTCGCCGATCCCCCAGATCTATGATTTTTCACCCGTGCCCAATCCTTGTTCGGGAAAGTAATACGAATCCCGGGCATCCTGCTCCCAATCCTGGTCGTTGCACTGCTCCTATCCACCTGCAGACAGTCCACTTCACCCATCACTGCGTCCTCCGGGCCGGTCACGAGCGCACCTGCCCGGGCCGCAGATACCCCGGCATCTGCAGCGGGTGGGCTCGATGGTGCCACCTTATTGGCCCAACAGTGTAGTGCATGTCATTCCTCGAATCTTGCCGGCATGACCTGCACCGCCCTCCAATGGAGGGAGCTGGTCGATCAGATGACCGACCAGGGTGCCCAGCTTACAGCGCAGGAGAAGCAGGTTCTGATCGCTTACCTGGCAGCGACTTATCACCCCTAAAAGGGTAATTGGCAATACCGTATAACTTAGTGTTGGAATTGCGGTTCTTTGCGCGAAGCATCAAGAAACATTCGGGCTTGGATTCTCTGGGCTACGCCGAGCGTGATACGGCTGGAATCGTTTTTTCTACTTCCCAGTCGCCAAGAATTTTGGAGGATTCTTTGTCATCGTAACCTCCAGATGGCCGGGTGGCAAGATAGCACCTGCTCCATGCCAATAAAATGTCGCGGAGCAGTAAGAACTGCCCAGAACAAGCAGATAGCCTGTCCCTGACCGTGTCCGAGATTCAGGTGTATGCGGGAAAGGGGTATCTTGCCATGGGTAAAAAAAATACAGTCAGATCACCTTGAACTCTGGGTTCCCTTTTTACGGACGGTCGGAATCTCGGTTTCGAGTGTTACGAGTAGGAGCCCTCAGGCGGACTCGAACCGCTGTCTTCATGAATTTCATTGGGCTTTACCAAACTTGGAATAACCTGTTCCGCTCTAAAATGACAGATTCACCCGACGATTAGTGTCGGAGGTGTTTTTTTACATACAACAGGGATAGTAAATTGTAGCACTACGAGCAGGTGCACCTATGTTGATTAGAGCACCGGTTTTGCACTTTCGGCAAGGTGATGGGGTTTGTACTGACATTCAGTAAATTAATGGGTCCGATTCCCAGCCAAGGCATGGGTAAAGCGACAATTAGAGTTCTTGCCATGGAACTAATATCTTTTTATTGGGGTTTCCAGTCCTTCGGACAAACACAATTGCTAGCAGACCATCTCCCAGAACGAACCCGGTTCACTTTGATCCGAGAACCGGTAGGTCGATCACCAAAATCTTCCAATGTTATGACAGATATTGAGGATTTAAGGACTTTTTCTACTTTGGCTATGACTGTATGGCCGCGATAGCGGAGAAGAACTTGCTGTTCTGCACTCAAAGATGCTTCAAAATCCTGCTGGAACATCATTTCACCTGAATTAGTTTAACGTGGGTAGGAGGAATGGCCGAGCGATTCTCTATCCCTTACTCGTATGGCCTTTTACGCAGGCCCATCCTTTTTGGGGATACTTGATCGCAAAGCCCTTACATGTGGGACATTCGATATCAAACCGATCGGTTAGGGGTAACTCATCGGGTGAATTAATGGAAATCAATTCGATGCCAATCACTGCTGCGAGTTTTTTCCGCTGGGCAACATACCGTTTAGTAATATAAGCAATAACATCTTCTGCCCGATGAAGTTTCGATTGTCCTTTGCCAATATCTTTTGTTACCCATTTTGCGCGCTTGGCAATAAGATGGACGTTTTGCCGGGTTTTCTCGCCAAGCATTTCCTGGATCTGCTCGGTTGTGTACCAACCTGGTAAAAGAGGCTCTGGAATATTCATTGTCTGTAAATGGGGTCCGAAACCCTTGCCTAAAGGCAGGCCGCTTTAGCTCCGTTTCTCTTTTCTTCTGGAGTATTTATATATTGGGGGAAGGGACAAGGCGCCCTTCCCCCCTCGCCCGAAGGCGGTCATGTGAGCCTCGCCAATGTTATCGGTCAGTACATCCAGCAGGCACTTCTCTAGACCCTCGAGATGTTTAACCTGTTGGTTGCAGGGGTTGGGGCTGGCTCGCGCACCCCAACGTGCGTTCTTTAACTCTCCTGATAACGTAGCCCCATCAGTACTTCGACTGGTGGCTGAGGCTGGTCAACATGGGCCTGTAGTTTCCTACAAGCCACCCGCTTCAGTGGGTGGTCGTTGACATAATTCTTCAAACCCAAAAATATACGCTGCTTAATATTTTACTTGAAAATTAGACAACCAAGTAATAGCACAAATATTCTTGAAAGCAATTCCTTCACCAATGACTTCCCTTGGGCAATCAAACACCTATACAACCAGCAGCTGGACCAGAGCGATAAACTGGCTGCGCCGAGACGCTCCATGAAACTGCCAGTCTTCTCGACGAGCGCGCCCGTGTTTATTCGAAATATGGGGGTTGATAGAGTTAGTGGTTCTCTCGCTAAATAGTGCGGTTATCTGACCGAATTTGAACACCTAAGCCGCCAATTAACCTGACCTGCTCTTGAGGCTGTTTCTTCCAGATATAAGGATGACAATGCTTGTTCCAGTAATCCAATCCAGCATTCAACGCTTGGGTCAGTTCGTCCAAGTTCTCAAAACGATGCCCTTTCAACGCCAGGGATCGCAATTGCTTCCACCATGGCTCGATCAGGTTCAACCAACACGCATATTTCGGAATGAACTGCAACTGCATTTCAGGCCAGGCAGCCAAAGCCAGTTTAACTCGACGGCTGATGTGAATGGACAAGTTATCCTCAATGATCAACCAATGGTCGGCTGGGAAAGCCAGCATGATTTTCTCCAGCAGTTGAAGGTGACTGGCGCTATCTCTTCCGGGACTGAGCAATGTAACCGCTTGTCCGGTAGCAGGTTCAAACCCGCCATGCACCCACAGCTTGCCACGTCGTCCGTAATCAGGTTCAAACACCGCCCGGTTTGGGCCCATTATCCATTCTTCTCCAGGATAGGTTTTGACCGCAATCGGTCCCATTTCATCCACACAGATCACCCGGGTGCGTGCCAGCGGGGTCAGGTAGGCCGTTATGATGCTCCCCTTTTTTCCACGAACTCCGGATCATGTTTCTCGGCTTCGTGGAACCAACTCTGCTGGCGTTTCCATTTGAACCCTTCGCCTTCCACCCATTCCCAGATGGTTGAGTCGGATAGATGCACGCCTTCCCGCTCCTGGAATGCGTTTTGCAAACGTTCCAACGTCCACAACTTGAATGGATATCCCAATGTATCCGGCTTTTGGGTAGCCAAGCTTACCAAGGCACTGCGCACTTTCTGGTCATGCATCGGTGGATGCCCAGGTCTAGGCTTGTCTGCCAAGCCTGCCATGCCATTCTCATTGAACCGTTTGACCCAGGTTACTCCCGATTGGGTTCCACTGAAACCAGCTCGGAGGCCTGCATGGGTGGCATGGAGTTTGGGGTCTTCCAATATAGCCACAATCACCTTCGCTCGTTGCACCAAACGAAATGATTCCTTACGAGATCCTGCTAATTGGCGAATTTCGGTTTCTTCTTCGGTTGTTAATGGACGAAGTTTTACGGCTGGTCGCATAGGTTCCTCCTGTTTGGTTCAGAAGGAATTATATACTAAATATTAGACGAGAAAACCAGTTAGTCAAAATCTAGTTAAATCTAGTCTATCGGTCCTTGCGGGCAGTTCTAAGTATCAACTCACACTCCTAGCGGGAGTGGGAGTTGATACCTTTACAAGATAGCACACGTGTTCTATAATGCCTATGATGAACACTTACAACTCGGCCCAATTTGCAAAGCTGGCGGGTGTGTCGGTCAAGACACTCCAGCGCTGGGATCGTGAAGGCAGGCTCAAGCCTGTTGCACGAACACCTGGCAACCGACGGCTTTACACCCCGGAGCAATTGAACCAGGTGCTCAATCGTGTGTCGAAGACCAACCAGGTCACGATCGCATATCTGCGGGTTTCCAGTCAGGTGCAAAAACCGGATCTGTCCAACCAGAAAGCCGCACTCGAACAATTTTGTATCGCCCGAGGGATCGCAGTCGACGAATGGATCTCAGAGATCGGTGGCGGCTTGAATTTCAAGCGGCCCAAATTCTCTGACCTGGTAGATCGGATCGTTCGTTCCGAACTGTCGATGCTGGTGATTGCCCATAAAGATCGTCTGGCACGTTTTGGGTATGAATTGTTGGCGCATCTCTGCGAGACACATGGCTGCCAGATCGTGGTACTCAACACAGAGTCGCTCAGTCCTGAGCAAGAGCTGGTGCAAGACTTGATGACGATCGTGCACTGTTTTTCATCCCGGTTATCTGGCTTACGGAACTATCGCAAAGCGATTCAAAAGGCAATGACAGATGATCAAGGCACACAAGATCCGGCTCAATCCATCGCCTGAACAGGAGCTCTACTTCCGCAAAGCGGCCGGTACGGCCCGGTTTGTGTTCAACTGGGGATTGGCAGAGTGGAAGCGCCACAAGGCTGAGCACCCGGGCCAGGAACATGGAATCATGGCGATCAAGAAGGACTTCAATGCTCTTAAAGGAGAGCAGTTTCCTTGGGTCTATGAAGTGGCCAAGGATGTGGCCGAAGGAGCGTTCACCAATCTGGCGGCGGCGCTGAAGAACTATTATGACAGCCAAAATGGGAAGCGCAATGGGATAGGGGTTGGGTTTCCAAAATTCAAATCCAAGAAGAAGCAGTGCCAGTCATTCCATCTGAATAACGACAAATTCAGGGTGAGCGGGCATGGTCTGTATGTGCCCAAACTGGGCTGGGTGAATATGGCTGAGGCGCTGCGTTTTTCAGGAAAGATCATGGGAGCGGTAGTGTCCAGGAAATCCGGCCGCTGGTATATCTCGATTTCAATGGAGATGGACAAGCCGGAGAGGCTCCCGTTCTCCAGACCCTGTGTAGGTATGGATGTTGGTCTCAAGACACTGGCAGTGTTGAGTGATGGCACACAGTACGAAAACCAAGCGCTGCTGCGCTCGGAACTCACACACTTGAAGTGCTTGAACCGCCGCCTGTCACGCCGAGAACCGGGTAGTCAGCGTTGGCAACGCGCCAAAGATCAATTGGCTCGATTTCATGAACGGATCGCCAATCGCCGGGCGGACTACCTGCACAAGATGACAACACAGCTTGCCAGTACATACGCCGTGCTGGGGATTGAGGATCTGAATGCGGCCGGGATGCTCAAGAATCATCGGATCGCCCTGTCCCTTTCGGATGCGTCGTTTGGCGAAATACGACGCCAGTTGATGTACAAGAGCGACTGGTTTGGCGGTCGGGTGGTACCAATCGGGAGGTTCTACCCATCGACCCGGTTGTGCTCGGTTTGTGGTGTAAAAAACCACGAGTTGACGTTGGAAGATCGGGAATGGACTTGCCAGAACTGCGGCACGCACCATAACCGCGACCTCAATGCCTCCATGAACATACAAGCAGAAGCACTTCGACTTTTAAATCAACCCCCGGTAGTGGCTACATCGGGGTCATAGGCTCGTGTACAGGGTGTAAGACCACTTGGGTGGCAACCCTGGATGAAACGAGAACGATCCGGTGCGCAAACACTTTTGCACACTGGAAAGGTAGCAGCGAGTAAACAAAGAGAAGGTGTGTGCAAGGAAGATGTCCCCACCGCCGCAGGCGGGTTCACATTAAACCCCCAAATACATCAGCAAATTCTCGACCACCTGGGCAGCCAACGGCTGGCTGACAGAAATACAGTCGTCAACCGAAAACCCGCCCCGACGACTTGGGCGTCGGCTGACAAAACATCTTGTCCGGATGGCCGGCCTGGACAATAAATATCCCGAATTAATGTCCGAACTGCCCGAGAAGGAAACACTCGCTGTTTCAGTAGACGAAGAAAACGAGTAGAATCAAAGGACATTTATTTTTTCAGGCATTATTTTTGGAGGATTTAATGAAGAAAAGAAGCAAAATCTTTAGTATCGCAAACCAAAAGGGCGGCGTGTGCAAGACAACTGCAGCCATTACACTTGCGCAATATTTTGCGGCAGTTGAACGTAAAAAGGTTCTAATTCTAGATCTAGACGCTCAGGGCAATGCATCCCACGGACTGGGCATACAAAAGCCGACCGATGCTGTATACAGCATTTTAGTTAAAGGCACGGAAATCCCGGCCGTTTTGCTGAGCGCAAGAGAAAATCTCGATATTGTTACCAGCGGTCCGAAACGAACTGCAGATTCGCTGGCCATCAGCCTAATGACAGAATATCAGCAGAACGCAAAGTTTGCGTTATCTCTGGCTTTCAACAATTTTATTGAAGAAAATGCTTACGATTACGTTTTTATTGACACTCCGCCAGCTGCAGGCCTGCTGCAGATGAGCGCCGTGATCATGTCAGATTACATCATTTGTCCCATCGTCCCCAAACTGTTCGCCCTCGAGGGTCTGAGCGAGATGTTGGCGACCTATGCTACCATTGTTCGTATGCCTGATCTGGAAACGCCCCCGGTATTCTTTGGGGTCTTAATGTCTATGTACGATCGCACTAAAAATGTTACACAACGAATGCTCTCCCGTTCAATAAAAATGCTTGGCGGCGATGCGTCGAGAATTCTTCCGCCCATCCCAACCGACGTCAAAGTCGAGGAAGGGTACGAACGCGGCCAAACGATATTCGAGTATGCGCCAAATTCGCCTGCAGCTATTGGATACGAGAATGGTTCTGTGGCAGTCCACAATAGCGCCGGAAGGGTAGGGGGATACCTTCATATCGCCGACATCATTAAGGCGCTCTAAACCGACAGGATAAGGTGAATTAATATGCCAGTAAAATCATCCACTCTAAACAGCCTTGCTAAGCAAAAGCGGAAAGGTAAAAAACTAATCGATGAAGATGCCATGCCGGCTGTTGATCAAAGTACACTTGCTGCCATAGCAGCGGCCGACGCAGCCTCCCAGAAAACTGCCCCGAAATCTGTTGCTACGATGCCTGCGTGGCGGCAAAAGCAGCGTATTGGTGATAAAAAGCGGAACCGGCTTATTATTGATTGCAGTACCGATGTGAGCGATGCGATCAATGCAATTTATGAAATGTATCGAAAAAAGCACGGGGACACACGGGATCCATTTCCTAAATCTGACCTTGTTGAATTTCTTATTGTGCTTGGGTTGAGAAAAATGATTGAAGACGGTGGTGGTCTACGCCGGTTGATGGTCACGACCACCAGTCCACATTTTCTAAATAGGCTGACTGTACCTCCGGTTCCAGACATCAGCGAATACAACGCTGAT
>CAWAAC010000019.1:0-20319 GCA_963779935.1 uncultured Chloroflexia bacterium
CACGGTTCAAAAGATCTAAAAAAGTGGATATAGCACCTTTACAAATTTAGCAAAGAAATATTGTCCGGTGATAATGAAGCAGTACCGGCCAGGAGCAGCTGGTTAGAGTTTCGCCAGGCTCAACACACGTCTGGTGGATACCCCAACAGGGTAAGCCAATCATCGGTGCCTAGATCGATACCGGCGATCTCGTAAGGGCTTTTGCCTTTGCGAGGCCCGCGCTCGAATTTGTGCAGATTGAACCACAAAACGAACAGGTTCAAGAATAATTGTCGGCTGGCCAGATCCGTGCACTCACGCCGACGGACCAGGTAAGGGCGCAAAACGCTGTTGATGGCTTCAGCGGCGGAGCTGGTTCGCACCGTTCTTTCGAGCAGGGTCAAGAGGGCTTCCGCCAGCCCCTGGAGAGAGGGATCGTCTTCGATCCAGAGCGCCAGCCATTGCTGAGCTTCCAAAGCGGCTTTGCGGAACTCCGCATGTCCATTGTGCCGCACGGCATGCTCCAGCCGCCAAAAACGGGCTACGCTGTCTTGAAAGCAAGCAGCGGCGGTATGATCCTGGAAATGCTGTTCTGCCTGCACTTGCCAATCGGCCAGAGGCTGGGCAATGCCATCCAGGAAAGTCAGCATTTCGGGCAATTGATTTTCCAGGCGTTCCGCCAACTTCTGAATGCGCGGATGGGCCAGTTGCTGGATCCCTTTCAGACTTTCGTCTGCCAGCCATTGGTTGATGGCCCGAGTACGGATCTCGCCACAGCGCCAATCGACCAACTCGACGGCCTCCCACAAGCATTCCAGCCAGAAACTCAAGCGGTCGATCTGTGCCAGCAGGCTATCGCATTGCTCACTGAGAGCCGCCCATTCCGCAAAAACAGGCTCATTCCAGTGCTTGCGCAGTCGTTTTTCGAGTTTTTCGGCCGCTTTTAGCTTCTGCAGGGTTTCGCGTTCCACATCATGGATGACTTTGCGAACATCTGCCAGTGGATGCCAGACATCTTTCTGAATGGCGGCATCCAGGGCGGCTTCTTTGCAAGAGAGGGCGTAAGGAATACAGCCATCTTCGGCCAGACCCTGGATCTGCACCCGGCGATCCTGCGTGAACAGCAAGACACAGCCCCAGGTCTCCGCATCCCGATCCGCAGTGGCATATAAGCCGGTGATCGCCAGGCTATGCGGCTCCACCATCAGCAGGATCGGATCCCGGCCAACGAACAGCTCATCTCTGGCCTGTACCACCTGGCCCAGAACAGAGTGATCGATCTCTTGCAAGATCTCCCCGGCCCGTCTGCCCGCCTCGTGCGACAGAGCCGACAGACTCGCTGGAGAGCAACCTTCGTCAAAGGCAGTCCGCAGGCAGATTTCTGCCGGACGATCCGGAACTCCTCCGGGCAATGCCAACGTCAGCGCGGTCCGCTTCACCCGGTTGGGTGTGACCATGACGGTCTTCTGCTCTTCTGATAAAGCTGGCTTCAGGATCTCCGCCAGTGAATCTGTCCTGGACTGCAGGGCGGCTTTGGTCCACTCCCCGATGGCATACAGGGTCGGACGACTGACTTGCAGCGCCTCTGCCAGCCAATTCACGATGCCCCAGGGCCGCTGCTCTTTGGGGAGGCTGAGGGTCGCTCCAATAAAGAGCCGTTCACTCAGCCCAAGATCCTTCCGCTTCCAGCCTGGCAAACTTTCACCGTGATACGGCAAAATTTGCCAGATCGGTTCGATGAGTTCAGGCCAGCTAACTCTGGCGGAAAATGCAGATGTCGAATAAACTGTCATGGCAGGTAGATTCCCTTCTGAATAGGTTTTTGTCTCAACTTAATCTTATCAGTTAAGGGACTACCTGTCTTCTAATTTGTAAAGGTCCTATTTACCATTTCTGAACCGTGCCTAAATTTACTTCTAATCATGCTCATTACGGCGTAAAAAGCCCATTTCTCGGTCATGCAAACTCGCTTCAAGCCTTAAGTTCTGAGCCATGTATTGACCAGGAAAAGGCCAGGTTCATGTATCGAATACGATCATACAGTTTGCGAACAAGGATTGGCGAATAAGAACATTTGTGCTATTAACGAGGCATGCAACTGGTGGAGCAGCACATCATTGATCGACAGAACCCGCACTTCGCCGTGATCGATCCGGCCTGTTTTGCATCCAAGAACCTCTACAATGCCGCCCTTTACATTCTCCGCCAGAGTTTCTTCAAGCATGAGACTGTTCCCACCTATGCAAAATTGGCTCACACGCTGAAAGACACGCCCGAGTTCCGGGCGCTACCCGCCAAGGTGGCCCAATGGACTGTGCGGCAGGTTTGCACTGCCTGGGACACCTTCTGGAAGGCGCATTCTGCCTACCAGCAATGCCCGGATAAATTTACCGGCCGGCCGAAACTGCCGCATTACAAGCCCAAGTTAGACGGGCGCAATCTGCTGGTCTACACTCGCCAGGCGATCAGCCGGCCGGCTTTGAAGGAAGGCCGGATCTGCCCATCGCAATTGGATATTGTTATCCAAACAAGGAAGAAGGAGGTCAAGCAAGTTCGGATCGTTCCGCATGCATCCCACTATGTCGTCGAAGTGATCTATTCCGTTACCCCCCTCTCCCCCACCCAGAACGACCTCAACCCTGCCCGGGCGGCCAGTCTCGACCTGGGCATTGACATCCTTGCGGCTGTAACCTCAAACAAGAAGGGCATCACCCCCTTTCTGGTTAACGGCAGACCGCTCAAGAGTGTCAACGCCTACTTCAACAAACTGAAGGCTGACCTGCAGGCTCTCCTACCCAGGGGACAGCACACCTCCCACCATCTCACGGATCTGACCAACAAGCGCAACCGCAAAGTCAAGCACTATTTGCATTGGGCCAGCCGGTACATCGTGGACTGGATGGTGTCCGAACGTCTTGGTACTTTGATCATCGGACACAACAAGGGCTGGAAACAAAATGTGCAGATCGGCTCCGTCAACAACCAGAACTTCGTTGCCATCCCCCATTCCACCTTCATCCACATGCTGACCTACAAGGCCCAGCTGGCTGGGATCAAGGTGATCGTCCAGGAAGAAGGATACACCTCCAAATGCTCCTTCCTGGATCTGGAGCCCATCCGCAAGCATGCCCAGTATTGCGGTCGACGGGTCAAGCGCGGCGAATTTGTCTCAGCCCAGGGTTTACCGATCCATGCCGACATCAATGGCTCTTACAACATTCTGCGCAAAGGACTTCCATCGGCTTTCGCCCGTGGAATACAGGGCGTTGTAGTTCGCCCGGTACAGGTCCAACCTGTACGAAAACTGGTCAATTGGCAGTGTCTATAAATGTCTATTAAAACCAGTAACTATCTCTTGGAATGCAATGCCAACCACGAAGGCGCTTTCGCGACCAGCATTGCTTCGGATGCCATTCTGGAGGAAGCCCATCGCTCCATGGCGCATTTCTATCATGCCGCGAGCCCGGAAGAGATCATTTTTGGCAACAACATGACGACGCTCACTTTACACATCAGCAGGTCGATTTCACGCGACTGGCAGGCGGGCGATGAAATCGTAGTTACCAAGCTTGACGACGACGCCAACGTGACGCCCTGGGTGCTGGCAGCACAGGAGCGGGAATGCAAGATCACCTGGGTGGACTTTAACCTGAATGACGGGACCCTGAATTTGGACCAACTGGAGAAGGCCCTGGAACGCAAGCCGCGCCTGCTGGCAGTGGGGTATGCTTCCAATTCGTTGGGGACGATCAACCCGGTGGCAAAAATAATCCAAATGGCGCATGCAGTGGGAACGCTGGTCTATATCGATGCGGTGCAATATGCTCCGCATGGAGCCATCGATGTAGGAAGCCTGGATTGTGATTTTCTGATCTCTTCGGCGTATAAATTTTTTGGGACGCATGCTGGAATTCTTTATGGAAAACGCGCATTTCTGGAGCAATTATTTGCTTACAAAGTGCGGCCAGCCACGGATAGGTTACCGGGAAAGTTCGAAACGGGCACACAGAACCACGAAGGGATTGCCGGGGTGCTGGGAGCCATCGAATATTTTGAATGGGTCGGCAAGGAATTTGGGAGTGAACCAATTAAAGGGCCGGTGAGGTCAGGTTACCAAAGCCGCGGAATGAAACTCAAGCAAGCCATGGCTGCTATCCACAAACACGAACTAGAGCTCAGCCGATCATTGCTGGAGGCTTTGCAATCCGTTCCCGGCCTGACGATCTATGGCTTGTCGGATCTAAACCGATTGGAAGAACGCGTGCCGACGTATTCCTTCCGTTTAAAGAATCTGTCCCCGCAGGAGGTGGCCGGGAAATTGGCCCAGGAAGGTATCTATACGTGGGATGGAAATTACTATGCCATTAACGTAACCGAGCAGCTTGGATTGGAAAATAAAGGCGGCATGGTTCGCGTGGGGGCGGTGCATTACAGCACTTTCGAGGAAGTGGAACGGCTGAAGAATGTGTTGATGAAAATTAACAATAGCTAATCCCGCTCAAGCAAGGAGATTCTTGTGCAATTGCCTTTTTTAGCACATTCAGTTGTAAAATCCTGTCCTTAAAGATAGAATAGAAATAGCCATCCAGCGAGCTTGATCGGGCCGGTTTCGGCGAATGCCGATAAAACAAGGAGATGAATATGGAACAGATACAGCCTCCTGGTTCGCCGCAGTGGGGTTCCACGGCCAAACTTGTGGCATCCCTGACGATAGTTGTCGTACTAGGCGCACTCGTGGCACGTTTTGAAGCCATCATCGGCCCGATATTGATGGCGTTCGTACTCGCCTATCTTCTGCACCCGCTGATCTCATTTCTGGAGAATAAATTACATTTTGCCTGGGGGCTAGGGGTCAGCCTGGTTTACATTCTGATTATTTTAATCCTGCTTTCCCTGATCACCTGGGGCGGGGTGGGCCTGATCGGGCAGATCCAGAATTTGATCGTGGCTGTACAGAACTATATCAATGGATTGCCCGCCTTCATTGCAAGCCTTTCCCATAAGGTTGTGATGCTGGGGCCATTCCGATTAGACTTCTCGACGTTTGACTGGACGATCGTGAGTCAGCAAATCCTATCCTATGTACAGCCAGCTCTCGGCAATGTGGCGGGGTTGGTAGGGACGCTGGCCGGTGGAGCAGCCACCACCCTTGGCTGGACAGTATTTGTAGTGGTGGTTTCCTTTTTTTTCCTGCTGGAAAGCGGTGGGTTGCGAAATGGCATCCTGCATTTCGACATCCCGGGCTATACGACGGATATCCAAAAAATCAGCCGGCGGCTTGGACGTATCTGGAACGCTTTCCTGCGCGGCCAGGTAATCATCTTCATCTCCAAAGTCATCTCTTATACGATCTTAATGAGCATTCTGGGGGTGCATTACGCCCTCCCGATCGCCCTGATTGGCGGGTTCGCCGGCTTCCTGCCCTACGTAGGTGCAGCCATTAACTACATCATTATCGGCCTGGTAACCTACTTTCAGGGCTCCAACCCGTACGGGCTTTACCCACTTACTTATACCATCGTGGCGATTGTGGTGGCCCTGTTGATCGACCAGGTGCACGACAACCTGGTGTCGCCGCGCCTGATGGGACAGACACTGAAAGTCCACCCGGCTTTTGTATTGATCGCCGCCTTCATTGCCTTCAACCTGCTAGGCATCCTGGGGGTTGTCATCGCGGCGCCACTCCTGGCAACACTGCAACTATTTGGCCGGTATACCTTGCGCAAAATGTTGGATGAAGAACCCTGGCCGGCTTCTGAAGAAAACCTGCCTCCACTACCAATGGCGCGTCCGATGCAGAAACTGCGCGGCTGGTGGATGAAGCGCATACGCACCCGGCCGCAAGCGGGGAAAAAACCGCCTCCAGGAGATAGGGGTGAATAGGGAGACTATGATTGGGATTGACAACTGCTTTTTAAGGATGATTACAAAGTAAACACGTTGTTATTTTGGCACCTTTACTCCCGCCCTTTGGGAAAAAAAGTTTTCGGAATTGGCGGCCGGCAAAGCTGACCGCCGGTTCCCCAAGCTTTTACTTTGTTAAAGCTTGTGGCTGTTTAAGTTATTTAAGATGCAATTCAAACAAGAAGTCCGTATAATCTAAGTATCAAAATAAGGAGATTATCCATGCCCAAGAATGAGACTGAACCCAAGACCGAAACCCTGGCCGAGACCGAGAGCTACCTGGCCTGGAAAGCCGAAGAGCCGGATGGTGAAACCACCTATCACCTGGAACTTAACAACGTGACAATTCACTTTTTTAAGGAAGAGTGGGACGAATTCCTCGTACTGGTGCACAGCCTGAAATAGACATCCAATTATCTCAAATGAAGCACAACTACGCCATTACCGACATCCCGGGGATCGAAGTCGGCCAAGCCCAGGATGATGCAGCCCTGACGGGTTGCACGGTCATTCTCTGCCGCAAGGGGGCGGTTGGCGGAGTGGATGTGCGCGGCAGCGCTCCCGGTACACGTGAAACCGATCTACTGAACCCAGTCAACCTGGTGAAAAAAGTCCACGCGGTGGTGCTGGCAGGTGGCTCGGCTTTCGGGCTGGATGCCGCATCAGGCGTGATGAAATACCTGGCCGAACAGAAGATCGGTTACGGGCTGGGGTCCAATCGTGTGCCGATTGTCCCGGCGGCAATCCTGTACGATCTAGAGCTGGGCAAGTCTGCCCGCCACCCGGACCAGGAAATGGGCTATGCCGCGGCAGCCTCAGCCAACAGCGGCCCGGTGGCAGAGGGTAATGTTGGCGCAGGGACGGGCGCCTCGGTGGGAAAGATTTTCGGCATGGGCGGAGCGATGAAATCGGGGCTGGGTACAGCCAGCCTGGAAATCGGCGGCGGAGTACGGGTGGGCGCTATCGTGGCGGTCAACGCCTTCGGTGATGTGTTAGATCCAGCCACGAGCCAGATCCTGGCAGGGGCACGCCCGACAAGTCTTGGCCCGGTCAAACTGGGCGGTGAGGGTCGCTTTGCTGACACACTCAAGGTGATGCAAACGCTTGCTGGGCGGACCATCTTAAACCTGGCCACCGGCGGCAATACCGTCATAGCTGTGGTGGCAACCAATGCCAGATTCGATAAAGCGCAGACCACTAAAATAGCTCAAATGGCACAGGATGGGCTGGCGCGCACGATCCGCCCGGCGCACACCATGCTGGATGGCGATACGGTCTTTGCGCTGGCCACCGGACAGAGGAAGACCGACGTGAGCATCGTGGGGGCGTATGCTGCAGAAGTGCTAGCGCAGGCAATTGTGAGGGCGGTAAGGTCAGCGAAACCGGCGGGAGGGCTGCCGGCAACTGAAATATGATTTTCCCAACGAAATACATTAAATCTATATTACAGAAAACCTTCGTAGTCAGGACAAAGGCCTGGCTGCGGCCGCGTTTACTGTTTTTTTATGCGGTACTGACCGGCCTGCTGAGCCTGCTTGATGAGAGTGGCTTCAGCCCGGCAGTTGAAGCCACTTTCCTTTTCCGAAATCATAAGAGCACATCCATGCTTGAGATGCCCTTGATTAAATCAGATTTTTTGATTCTTAGTGGGTTCCTTTTTATTTTCTCTACTACTTTGAAATCCCGATCCTATTAAAACGATCCCTAACTCTTGATAAGCGGGGGGCTATGCTGTATAGTAATAATGTACTCATCGGAGGAATAGGAACACCATCAGGAAAATCAATCGCATAATCTTCCCTTTGTATGGCTATGGTTATCCAACACTTTTAGCACCATAAGCCATTAATCCGCCACACCGCAGTATAACGCCTGGTTAGCCTGCTCAGAAAAAGTAGCTCTATGAAATTACGGTTATTCGATACGTATACACGTACTCTTCGCGACTTTGAACCTTTGCAGCCGCCCGAAGTTAGCATGTACACGTGCGGGCCTACCGTGTACGATTATGCTCACATCGGTAACCTACGGACCTATCTCTTTGAAGATGTTCTACGTCGTGTGCTTGAATTCAACGGTTACAAAGTCAAGCAGGTAATGAATATTACCGATGTGGGACATCTTACCTCTGATGCCGACACGGGTGAGGATCGGATGGAAAAAGGCTCAAAGCGCACGGGAATGTCAGCCTGGGAAATTGCAGAGATCTATACACAGGAATTCAAAACAGATATGCAGCGACTGAATATCCAAGAACCACATATTTGGTGCCGTGCAACCGACCATATCCAGGATCAGATCGAATTTATTGAGTGTATTGAAACAAAAGGATTTACTTATCTCACATCAGATGGTGTTTACTTCGATACATCCAAATTGCCAGATTATGGATACCTAGCTCGATTGAACATTGCAGGCTTACAGGCCGGTGTGCGTGTGGATATGGCGGAAAAACGCCATCCGACTGACTTTGCGCTATGGAAGTTTAGCGAGCCTAATGAAAAACGACAAATGGAATGGGGTAGCCCATGGGGAACGGGATTCCCGGGTTGGCATATTGAGTGCTCAACCATGGCCGTCAAATACCTCGGTCCATTCTTTGACATTCACTGCGGTGGTGAAGACCACATTATGGTTCACCATCCTAACGAGATTGCCCAGACACAGGCTTGCCACAATACACGCTTGGCTAACTTTTGGATGCATGGCTACTTTTTGCAGATTGATACCAATCGGATGGGGAAGTCCGTGGGTAACTTTTTGCGCTTGCAGACATTGATTGACCGTGGTTATGAACCTCTCGCCTGGCGCTTCTTCTGTCTGGGAGCCCACTATCGCACCAAGCTCAACTTTACTTGGGATGGTCTTGATAGCGCGGGGATAACACTGAATCGCCTGCATATGATGGCTTACGAATGGGGTCAACCGGGCACGCCGGATGAAGAATATATAAAGAAATTCACTGAACAAATCAACGATGATTTGAACATGCCACGTGCTCTGGCGTTGACATGGGATTTAGTCAAAGGTAAATTGCCCCCTTCTACCAAAAAAGCGACTCTATTAGAGTTCGACAGGGTTTTTGGTCTACGGCTGGCTAACTGGCAACCAGCCACCGAAGTTGTACCGAGCGAAATTATAGCCCTCATGGAGCAGCGCCAACAAGCACGTAAAGAAAAGCGTTGGCGGGATGCGGATTTGTTACGGGAGCAGATTCTGGAATTGGGTTATGAAATCGAGGATACAAAGGAAGGAACGCGTGTTTGCATGATCAAAAATAAGGCGGATATTTGACCAAAGAGATAAGCAGGCTACCGATTATTTTCAATGTCAAGGGATAAAGGTGAAATTGATTGAAAATTGAGGATTAGCTGAGAACCGACTGTGAAAGTTCCCCTTTTTGCAGCTGTATTTTCTTCTTTTGATAACACTGAATGAATCAGATTTGTTGGTTTTGACGGGGTTGATTTTAATCTTCTCTATTGCTACGAATCCCCCAAGCAATCGTTTCCTCTGTCAAGCAGAGATTTCTTGACAGAGGAAACGATTGCTTGTATACTCACGTTGAAACAATATGGTAACGTTACCATAACATTGGCTTGGTTATAACTGGAAAATTTTAAAATACCGATCGCCAGTATTTCTATAATTTATTTCAGACACAACGTTTTGACGCCTGTAACGCTTCTTGAGTACTTTCCACTGCCTGTCTGCATCTGGCGTGGTTGATCATTTTTTCCGGGCTGTCTTCCGAAAGATCGATTTATCCATCGAATGTAAAGTTGCGCCACAGGTTTATTCTACTGGGTATTTTTTCTTGCTTACTTCACTCGCTGGACGAGATCTATACGGATCTATTCATAACTAATCCCGTTGTCAGCAGATGTTTCTCGGAAAAGAATCGGCGCAAACTATGAGAACCCTCTCGGAAAAAATATTTTGCTCATGGTCGTTCTGCTTTGTCGCTATTCTGGTCTCTTGCGCTTTTCCGGCACCTTCGGCCAAGGTCCCTATGGCAACTCGACCCACCACCGATACACTTCCCAGCAAAATTTCATCTCATCCATCAACAGAGTCTCAATCCCGGATCACCATCTGGCTCAACTCCACCCGTATGGACGGCGCCAAGATCTACCAGCAGCTTTTCCCCGAGAAGGCCAGCCTAATGGATTTCCAGATCGTGGATCGCACGCAGCTCCCGGCGGAAGTCTTGCACTTCAACCAGGCAGGCCAAGGCTGGCCCGATGTCGTCTTTGCCGAACCCGAACTGGTTGCCGAGACTATCGATAGCCAGCATGACTTTCCCATTGACCTTAAGCCCGTGCTCTCCGTCAAGGAGCTGGGCAACTTCGAGCCGCACGCCAACGATGCATGTACCTTTGCAGGCAGATTACTTTGCCTACGCCACGATACAGCACCGATGGTGCTTTATTACAACAAGCCGCTAATGGATAAATTCGGCTATCACGTCCCGACCACCTGGCAGGAATATCTGGCTCTGGGCGAACGTGCAAGTAGCGAGTATCCTGGGTATATCATCGGCTCCTTCGGAGATGCCTGGGGGTTCAAGGCCTATTTCGATGCTTCCGGCTGCCCTTCCTCAAGAATATTAAATGAGAAGAGTGTCCAAATCAACTTTAGAGACACTCGCTGTGTGCGCGCGGCTAAACTGGTGGATGCCTTGCTGGCAAATGGAACACTTGCCCCCTATAGCTACTTCGACTCGCGCTTCAACCAGATTGCTCAGGCCGATAAAATCATCATGCTTGTGGCTCCATCTTGGATGGCATTGGCCAGCTTCGGCGGCAAGCCAGACAGCCAGTATTACAACACCGCGGACCACCAGCTTGGCATCGCAGCGCCACTACGATGGGAAGGCAACTCCAGGGTGATAACCTCCGCCATGGGAGGGGGGGCATGGGTTGTCTCCAAGCATACGCAAAACCTGCAATTGGCCCTCGATTTCATCACCTGGATGGTCAGTGCCCCAGAGTTTTGGGATATCTCCCCCGATTACCCAGTGTATATACCCGTCCAACCAGTCTGGGAAAAAACCGTCAGCGCGAACCCGCTCTTTGCCAATGATCCTTTCCCAATCATGCAAGCGGCCTCGCAGGCAATCTCGCCGCTCAATACCTTACCCAATTATGATGTGATGGGAGTCTTGAATGATTTTGTAGGCCGTGCTCTGGGTCAGCAAAAGACACTCGAAAGCTTGCTGCCAGATTTACAGACAGCGATGATGGCCCAGGCCCAGGCAGCCGGGTACGAAGTGACTATTGATAGCAAGTAGTTTACTCATTCCGCGAAGCCATGGATCACTCAAAAAAATAAGGAAAAACACCTGATGATCAATGCAATTTCAGTCCGGGATTACGGCGCGAAAGGCGATGGGCTTACCCTGGATACCGTTGCCATCCAGTCAGCGATCGATGCCTGCACAAGCGTGGGCGGCGGTACCGTCTACCTGCCGCCAGGCGAGTACTTGAGCGGGACGATCACCCTGAAAGACAACGTCACCCTGCATGTGGGGCCGAGCGCCCGGCTACTCGGCAGTACTTCGTTGGCCGATTACCCCAGTCTAGAACGACCGAAGGGGACGATTGACTATCTCCAATATCTCGGGTATTGCCTGATCAATGCCTACAGGGCACACCATATCGCCCTGACCGGTGAAGGCAGCGTGGACGGGCAGGGAACGGCTTTTCCGTATGGTACAGAGAATTACAACTTCGAAGACCAAGCGCTCGCCACCAACCAACAGGCCTTTAACCGCCCTACGCTGCTGCGCTTCACGGATTGCCAGGATATCACGATCAGCAACCTAACACTCCAGCAGGCGGCCTCGTGGTGCTGCAACCTGGAAAAATGCAAGGAACTGCGTATCCATGGTGTGCATCTCTTCAACCGTGCCAACCAGAACAACGACGGTTTCGATCTGACCCTGTGCGAAGACGTTACGATCTCTGATTGCCATATCGACTGCGGCGACGATGCCATCGCCTTGAAGGAAGGCGGCCTGCGAATCGCAGTCACCAACTGTATCATCAGCACCCGCTGGGCGGCCATCCGTATCGGGCCCGAATCGCTGGGTATGTTCCGCGATATAGCCGTATCGAACTGCGTGATCTATGACACTTACGGCTCCGCTATCAAGATCCAGGAGGTGGAAGGCGGGGTGATGGAGAACATCAGCTTCGACAACTTGGTGATGGACCACGTCACTGGGCCGATCTCGCTGCGACTGGGTGGCTACCTGGGATGGAGGAAAGAGCGCAAGGAATCGCTTCCCATGGGAGTGCTGCGCAATATCCGCTTCAGCAACATCCAGGCCACGGTGTCCGATAATGCCTACCCGCTGCCGCATGAAGTACCTGCCTTCCCCGGTGAAAAGAAATCCTGCCTGAACATCACCGGCGTGTCGGGAAATTTCATCGAGAAGATCAGCTTTCGCGGGCTGCATCTCACTTTCTCCGGCGGCGGCACCCAAGAAGATGCCCAAGCGATGGTTCCCGAACTGCGCGACCGCTATCCGGAATATCACATGTTCGGCACGCTACCAGCCTATGGCATTTACCTGCGGCATATCAAAGGACTGACTTTTGAAGATGTGACCCTGGAAACCGCCGCCCCCGATCTGCGCCCGGCGCTGGTCGGCGAAGACGTGGAAGATTTGGAGCTTGCCAACTTCCGGGCGGCCGGGAGCGGGCCATCTCCACTGCTGCGCCTGCGGGATGCACGCCAGGTCTACCTGCACGGCTGCCGCCCGCTCGGCGATCCCACTTTGTTCCTGAGCGTGGAAGGCCAGGTAAGCCGGGAGATACTGCTGCAGGCCAACAATCTACACCGGACCACGCAGGCCTACACCATGGCCGAGTGTGCATCGGTGGATGCGATCATCAATGATTGAATAATAGGATAAACATGCCCACTCTTTCCCGTCGCGAATTCCTGAAGCTGTGCACTGTGGCGACCGGAGCACTAGCTGGCCAATCCTTTCTGAGCGGCTGCCGCCAGGTGTTGACCCCCATCCTTACCAAACCAGCGTCCACATCCGGCAATGTTCTGGGCGTTGGACGAGGCATCTTTCCGGGCCGGGTGGTCTGGGCACACAACCCCCAAGCCACGTTGTGGGATGGCCAGAGTGATTTCTGGTGGGCTGAAAAATTCACGAACCAAAACCTCGTGAATGAAATGCTTTCGCACTCATTGTGCCAACTGACCGGCCAGTCCAGTGATAAAACTGCCTGGGATGCACTGTTCACGTATTATAAAACCAAGCGCGGCCAGACCGGCGGCTACCGACCCGGCGAGAAAATCGCCATCAAGGCCAATTTAAACGGCAGCAAGAGCCACAGCGGCCTAAAGAACGATAGCTTTCTCTCCCCGGCCGTGGCGTTTGCCCTGCTCACTCAGCTGGTCCAGGCAGGCGTTAAGCCGGACGATATAACTATTTATGATGCATCGCGTTTCGTGCCTGATCCGGTTTTAAATGTCTGCGGGATAGCTGAACTGGCTGGGGTACATTTCGCCGACTTCAGCGGCGGCGATGGCCGCGAAGTCTGTCAACGGGATTTGAGCCGGCCAATCCAGTGGTCATTGGATCCGAAAGGCAACCCGACCTACCTGCCCACCGTGGTGACTCAGGCTACATATCTGATCAACGTCTCCTTGTTCAAAGGGCACAGTCTGGCTGGTGTGACGTTGACGGGAAAAAACCATTTTGGAACCCTAATGACCAACCTGGATGGTGTGCCCACGCTCAACCCTCCCCAGGGCGCCAATCTGCACGGCTTCGTTGCCGCCTATAACATCCAGGGTCCTCCCGACTGGAGCTGGCCGCAAGCTCCGATGGGCAGTTACAGTCCCCTGGTGGATCTGATCGGCCATGCTCACCTGGGAGGAAAGACGCTTTTGTTCATGATCGATGCCCTCTATGGAGTAGAAGACCAGAACGCCGAGCTATCCAGAAACAGCCTCTTTCAATCCACGCCATTCAATAATCACTGGTCTTCAAGTCTGATCCTTTCACAAGATCCAGTAGCACTCAACTCGGTAGGCGCGGATATCCTGGTCAATGAGCCAATCATGGTCACTCATCCGGATGTCTTGCCGAAAGACAGCACCTACCAGAACTACCTGCACGAAGCCGCGTTGGCCAACCGCCCGCCTTCCACGACAGACTATAAGCTCCCCAGCCTAGGCGTACACGATCATTGGAACAACGCCGCCGAAAAGAAATATGGCCGTAACCTGGGTTATAACGAGGGCATCGAGCTAATCATGGAATAGGCTCCCCCTGGCCGGATGCCTTGGGAAGTCATAACCCATAACTGATTGTTCTTGTTCTTGTGTGCCTTCAATAAAAGGGAAATAGATCGCCCTCCATTTCTGGAGGGTGATCTTAGTTTACTTTATGGAGGACTACATCCTCGGACTGAACTTATAACAGTAGATCAACATCCCACGTTCATCTTTGAAACGATCCCACAACGCACCGGATTGGCGCGGTACAGCCGTTGATCTATCCTGCGTTTCCGTCTAAACTTTATTCATGCTTGCTCGAGTTTATTCGTGTGAAGTCATCGGTCTGGATGGCGTGGTGGTGGAAGTGGACTACCCCGCCGGCATTCCGGGCATGACCATTGTTGGCATGCCGGATTCCGCCATGCAGGAGCGCCGCGAATGGGTACAGGCGGCCGTGCGAAATGCCGAGATACCTTTCTCGACCAAGCGCCTCGAGATCAACCTGGCCTCGGCCGGCGGAAGAAAAGTTCATCTGTATCAGCCGGGGGCAGCGCTCACCGACCTTCACGGCCAGCTTCCAACTAGCGACTGCCATGAACCCACATCCGTAGGGATACACACAATCGGACATTATTTTCGTGCATAACAAGGGGGAAAAGGGTGATCTTGAAGGGAAGGTTGAGCGCAGATTAACAAACACTGTTCTTCAGATTTGGTAAAATGTCAAAGAAATCGTCAGCGTTTACCCTTGGGGGAATATAACAATATTTGTAACTACTCAGCCTGTTTCGCTGAAAACCAGCACGTGTGGCATTAGGAGCCCAATTACTTGGGCAATTGTTAGATATAGCGTAACCATATATGGCGAAATCCGCATTTCTGGTTGCATAAACACCAGATATATGGCCTTCCAGCATATGGCTGAGTAGTAACCAATATTTTATAATGAGGATCGAAGGCTATGTGGCATATCCACTTCTACGAAGATCATCACGGCCAGAGCCCAGTGCTGGAATTCATCGACAGCCTGTCTCCCAAGGACAGGGCCAAGGCCAATAACGCTTTCCGCCTGCTGGAAGAGTTCGGTACGAAGGACATGCCACACGCCCGCCGGATCGAAGGCCGGCTGTGGGAGCTCCGCCCGGGAGATAACCGCCTTTTTTACTGCCTTTACATGGACCAACAGTTTGTCATCCTGCAAGGCTTTCGCAAGCAATCCATGAAAACTCCTGAAAAGGAAATCGCCACCGCCCTGCGAAGGATGAAAGAAATAACGGAGAAATAATATGTCCCCTATCTCAAAGAAGACTTTCAGGGATTGGCAGGCCGAACAATTGCAAGACCCCGAGTTTGTCGCTGCAGCCCATGAATTGGAGCCTGGCTATCAGATTGCGCGCCTGCGCATCCAGCGCGGCCTGACCCAGACACAACTGGCCGAGATGGTTGGGACACGCCAGCCATCCATCGCCCGGTTGGAGAACGGTTCGAGTGTACCCAGCCTATCCTTTCTGGATCGCATTGCCAAGGCGCTGGATGCCCGTATCGAGCTGCATGTCGTTCCGCGTTGATTGACCAGAAACGCAAATGCCAGGGCTTGAGGAGATACTCCCCAAGTCCGGTTTTGTTGCAAGAGAGATATTTATTTCAATCTCTTCTTACCCGTTCAATACCGGTTTAAACTTATACCCGTAGATTGGATATATGCCGCGCAGGCGTTAATTTAATCACAGATTGAGAATCTATCGCGGTGCTGATGGGATTAAGGTTCGCGACGCGTGACTACTCGGGTGCTCAATAAATCGGGACATTCGCTCAACGTTTACAACAGACAGATGGTCATACTGTCTCCTTTGACCGGCTAATCAGGGGAAAAGAGATGCTTCTTCAAAGACTCAATTTGCGCCTGGCGAAACGCTCGTGCAATGGATAACCTGGGATTGGCACTGTCAAAGCCGTGGAACGCCCCGGGAACCGTCACCAGGTCGCAGCCCACACCGCATGCCTGCAGCCTTTTTGCATAAGCTGCGTCTTCATCGTGGAATAAGTCAATGCTTCCGACGCCGATCCAGGCCGGTGTGAGCCCGGTCAGGTCGGTCTGTCGCGCCGGCACAGAATGGGGTGGGACTGAGTTCGAACCAGGGGATTGGTGCAGATAAGCCTCCCAACCGAACCGATTGTCTGCTGGGTCCCAGATGATGTAGGTTTTCTCGGCCCCATCAGGCCTTGCCCCTGTTCGATCATCCAACATCGGATAAATGAGCAGTTGAAAAATGGGCTTTACCTCTCCCCGGTCGTAAGACAATTGGGCCAGGGCGGCAGCCAACCCTCCGCCCGCGCTTTCGCCCCCAACTGCAATACGGGTCGGGGCAATCCCCAAAACATTTGCCTGGTCATAGACCCATTTCAATGTACAATACGCGTCATCGAGCGCAGCCGGGAAAGGGTGCTCCGGAGCGAGACGGTAATCTACGGATACAACAGCAATCCCCAGTTCTTGAACAAATCGCAGTACATATTCATCGCTCATATTCAAGTTTCCGACGACATATCCACCTCCATGCAGCCAAACCATCACAGGGATCGGCGAGGAAGCCTTTTTGGGTTTGTACACCCGCAAGCGAATAGGGCTTTTCGGGTCGGCGCCTTGAATGGTATGCTGCTCGATTTGAACAGCTGGATGTGTTTTCGGCAACAAAAAGATGAGCCTGAACAGCATACGGATCAGGGGCAGGCTTCTGCGCGTGTACCGAAAACTCGGGATCTTTTTCGCTACATTAATTAATTCGGGATGGATAGAACAAATGTTTTCTGTCATTGTTGCCTCCGGTACCTTGATGAAGGGGGATTGGGTCACGGATTGAGGAAATTCGCGAGCCAATAAAAAATGGTCATCTATCGTTTTACAATCAACACATAGAAACCATTCGGCTTTAGCTCCAGCGTGGCAATGCCATTCTTCACAACCAGTTCCTTTTGGGAAGGCTGCACCACGCATTCAGGTGTTCCTTTGAATGTCAGCGCATTGGCGGCATTCAAATCTTCCGATTGCAGGTATTCAACCTGGCCTTTACCGTCTGGGATGTCTTCCAGATGCAGGTGTCCCTGTATAGACTGGGAATTTGTGTTGACCAGCTTAAGGATCAATTGATCCTCGGTTACCGTTGCGCTTCCATACACCCCGCTGGGCAGGTCGCCCTGCATCTCCACCACTCTGTCGCCGACGGTGGTGCTGTACATCTTCTGCACGAAGTAATTGGCGGTCAGCAGCACCTGCGCCGGGTTGAAGTTGATCAGGTTATGCGCCCACTGTTCACCTTCCGCCAGCGAGAACAGGGGGGCGTACGAGGACATGGCGACTACGTCTGAATTCCGCTCCAGCCCGGCGAGAAAGACGGCTTCGGCCAGTGCGGTCTGGTAGCTGTTGGGTTTAACACTCATGAGGGGCATATTCATGGGAAAATTGGCGGCGTACTCGCCCATGTAGACTTTCGCGCCTTCCCGTGGATAAGCGTCATAGCGCTGGTAGCCCTGGATAAACCAACTAGGACGGTTGTAGCAGTGCTCATCCACGCGCACGTCCGGGAAGCTCGTTCGCGCTTTGGCCCAGGCAGCGTCGAATTCCTTGCCCTGCGGGCTCGTTCCGGAAGACATCACGCAGGTGATACCGGGATAGCGCGCGTCGATCGCTTTTTTGATGACCGTAAACTTTTCCAGGTAATCCGGGCCGTAATTTTCATTGCCAACGCCGATATACTTCAGCTCAAACGGTCGGGGATGCCCGGCTTCCGCCCGCTTCGCCGCCCAGGGGTTGGTGGACGGGTCCCCGTTGGCATATTCGATCAGATCCAGGTAATTCTGCACCACTTGCTCCTGGAAGGCGCCGCTGTGCGTATCCACACAATGGCTGGAACGGGCCTGGCAGGTGAGGCCCGCAAAGAGGGTGGGCAGCGGCTGCATACCCAGGTCTTCACACAGCAGGAAGTACTCGTAGAACCCAACCTCGTAGGACTGGTAATACCCGCCCTTCTTCACCTGGGCAGCCCACAGGTTATATTTGCCTTTGCGGTTGATGACCGGTCCGATGGTGGCTTTCCAATCATATTCATTGCCCGGCCCATTACCCTCCACAATGCAGCCGCCGGGGAAGCGCAGAAAGCGCGGTTTCAGGTCGCGCAAGGTCTCCACCAGATCGCGACGCAGCTTGCCCTGACTCCACCTGGGGTCGCCTTTGCCCCAGGTATCCGTACTCATCAGGCGGATGCCATCCAAATCAACCTCACCTTTCCCCTCAAACTGGATGACCAGTTTGCCGTAGCCAGTTTTGCTGCTTGGCAGGATCAGCTTGCATTCCTGCCATTGGCTCTCAGGGGTGACCTGCACGGTTCCCGTAATTACAGATCCGTTTTCATCCTTGACGCTGACCGCCATGCTTCCCTGGAAAGTACCGCGCATCCAACAGGAGAACGCATATTCCTGCCCCGCCAGGATGAACATGGCACATGCATCGGCGTGCTTTTTTAGACCGTTGTATCCCAGGTTTTCCAGGCGGCATGCACCGTTGACGGTCACCCGTGCGTACCAGCTGTTCTCGGCCACTGGGTCATCATGGCGGCTTTCCGGCGTTGTGCCGATAGCGATCCAATAGCGCAGCCGGTCGACTACCGGGTGCGGATCCGGCTTGAAGATCACCGAGCGCATCATGCCATAGCCTTTCCGGTTCAGGTACACTCCGTCAAAGCTGGCATTATTGACCATGTTGGCATTGAGCCCGCCATCACAGGCAAAATTGATATCTTCCAGGAAAAGTCCGAACAGCATATCACTGACATCATGCAGTTCGTGCTCCGCGATCACTTTGAGCGAAAATTCCTTTTGCATATGCATTTTCCTTTATCAGTTACTCGATGTATTACAATGAGTGGGTAATGAGGTTTAGATCTCAAAAACAAGTCGTTTTCACGTTTAAATGATAGTATATTTAGATGTGAAATTTCTGTCAACAGGTAGTTTAAACGTGAAAACTAAAAAAAGGAAATCCTGTCATGCAAGGTGAAAACCGTAGGAAAACCATCAAAGATGTGGCACGGGAAGCCGGCGTATCCCATGTCACGGTTAGTTATGTAATGAATAACACTCCTGGACGGACCATTCCGGAAGGAACGCGCGCTCGAGTACTGGCGGCCGTCCGCAAACTGGATTACCACCCTTATGCGTCGGCGCGTTCGCTACGCTCGGGCAAGAGCAAAATTGTTCTTGTCGCGTGGCCGTACGGAGTGGCAGAAAGCAGATTCTCTGAGTTTATCGAAGCATTGAATGCTGCTGTGTCCGCGATCGGTTTTAGTCTTGTGACGCAAATTGGCTTTTCACCCGAAAACAATGATCTGGCTGTAAATCTATCGCCAGCAGTCGTCATTGGATTAATGCTTGAGTATGATCCAGTGGTCATTGCCAGCCTGCAGCGCTTCCATGTGCCTCTGATTTTGACAGTTACTCCTGACCTGCAAGAAGAAGGCCCGAGTCTCCAGGTGGAATACCTGTTGAAACAGGGCAAGCGACGGATCATCTTTGCTGCCACAGAGAAGCCGGCACTACAATCCCTGTGTCAGAAACGCCTGGGGATCGTGCAAACGGCTTGTCGAAAAAACAACATACCTGAAGCACGCTTGGTTGTTATTCCAGAGTCCCGGTCAAAAACACGCCAGATTCTTGTAGATCTCCTGGCAATGCAGCCTCCACCGTTGGGAGTCTGCGCCTTTAACGATGACGTGGCTTTCCCACTGTTGGCCGCACTGGCAGACCTCAACATATCAGTTCCAGAAGCAGTGAGCGTCATTGGTCATGACAATTCAAAGATCGGTGAATTTTGTTATCCTCCGCTCACCACTATCAGCCATGATGCACCCGAGTTCATTGAGCAGTTTATTGCGAACATTATCTCTGTGTGCCAGGGAGGGATGAATATGGGGTTCCCGCTACCACATCCCAAAGTGGTTGTACGAGCATCGGCATAGCTGGATGGGGAGGACGAAACTACTTGCAAAAGTTTCATGTCCATGTTGAAAATAGTCAGGGATAGCAATAGCAGGTTCCAGCGCTTGGGTCTGGCACAATACGAGCAACGATATCTCAATAATTACAAAAAGAAAGCAGCTAGGTTTTGTTTGCAAATCACATCATCTCCATTGCAAG
>CAWAAC010000020.1:0-12940 GCA_963779935.1 uncultured Chloroflexia bacterium
TAGGTTTGTGCAGGTTTCGGAGAACGGAAATACGATTGCTACGAGGCAGCCCATAGATTGGCGGTGGCAGCGGAAGGCGACTACGCCCTCAACCGGATGGTGGACGAACTTCGCTTGCTGGGGCAATCCATCCTCTATGATCAACAAATTGAACCCGCCACAGGAATCTGGATAGAGGGCGAAAACAGGAAACAAATATTTTTGCTGGAAACCGGCGAGAGAAGATACTGGGCATTAGCCCTGGCAGCCGTAGAACTCCAGATGCAAGACGAGCCTCAGCTTAAAGTCTCAGCTCAAAATGAGCTATCGAGGCGGCGCCAGTTCGAGGAGAACTTTCTCCGGGAGGACCTGTGCGCCGTAGAGATCGGTAAAGCCATTGCCGCCTTGATCCTTGAAAGTATGAATATCCACCCTGAGGACAATGACGACGATCTGACCTACGCGAGGAGGGTGCTCCAGATAAATAAATTACCCGATGGTGTGTGGGATCCAGTCATCGAACGGTTCAAACTCGACCGTTCCTATCTGCGCCGCCACTTGCAAATATTATCCCTGGACGATCAGGCTGCTGCACCTGGCGACTCTATATAGATTACCAGAAGGTGTTATAAGACCGATCGTCCTTGCGCCAAAAGAGCTACAACGCGGTTTAATGTTGAAAGAAATCGAAAAGCGTATAGAACATGAACAAGAAGAAGCTCATCCCGTGAAACAGAATGATCCGGGAAGAACGGCGCAGACATCTGCCGTGGATGTTGACGTTTCCAAGAAGGTGGCGGATAAAGGTTTTGCACTTCTAAAATCACTCCTGCACCCAAAGACCAATAATCCTGATATGAAGAAAATGGGCGCGAACTGGCCGCCCTGATAACAGACCCTGGCGAGCGAAACAAGGCCGCGGATGCCCTGGAATTTCTCGCGGCAAGTTTACGGAAATCCTGATCTGCCAGGAACCTGCATACTCATAATGAGTATGCAAGTCCAGAAAAGAAACCATGCTCTCGTAAAAAGTTTGCAGAAATTGGTAAAGCACCCGATAATTCTCAACAGCAAATACTCACAAATTAAAGGGTTATTCATTTTGAATAACCCTTTACCCCCAAAATCAAAAGGGTTAATCAACAGGAGAAGTTGTCAACGACCACCCGCTAAAGCGGGTGGCTTGTAGGAACTACAAGCCCACGTTGACCAGCCTCAGCCACCAGTCGAAGGACTGACGGGGCTACGTTATCGGGAGAGTCAAAGAACGCACGTTGGGGTGCGCGAGCCAGCCCCAACCCCTGCAACCGGATGGTTAAACATCTCGAGGGTCTAGAGAAGTGCCACCCGGAAGCGCTGACCGATAACATTGGCGAGGCTCACATGACCGCCGAAAGGCGAGAAAGGAAGTAATCCCCTATGCAGTACGTATTCGTTTTGGACAAGAACAAGCAACCGCTGGACCCCTGCCACCCGGCCCGGGCCAGGCAGCTGCTCAGGGAAGGGCGGGCAGTCGTATTCCGCCGCTATCCCTTCACGATCCTGCTCAAGGACCGGGAGCTGGAAGAGTCCGTCATCCATGCCCATCAGGTCAAGCTCGACCCCGGCAGCCGGACAACCGGGATCGCCCTGGTCCGAGAGGGGGATAACAAGGTGCTCTGGGCAGCCGAACTGGCCCACCGGGGACTGGCAATCAAGGCCGCCATGGATGACCGGAGAGCCATTCGTCGAGGAAGGCGAAATCGGAAATGCCGCTACCGCCCGCCCCGCTTCGACAACCGCAGGCGGCCGGAGGGCTGGCTGCCTCCCAGCCTGGAAAGCCGGGTGGCCAACCTGCAGACCTGGGTAAGAAGACTGGCCTGGTCTGCTCCCGTGGAAAGCATCTCGATGGAGCTGGTGAAGTTCGACACCCAGGCCCTGCAGAACCCGGAGATCTCCGGGGTGGAATACCAGCAGGGTGATTTGATGGGATACGAGATCCGGGAATACCTGCTCGAAAAATGGGGCCGGAAGTGCGCCTACTGCGGCCAGACAGAAGTCCCCCTGGAAGTGGAACACATTGTCCCGAAAAGCCGGGGCGGCTCGAACCGGGTCAGCAACCTGACCCTGTCCTGCCATAAGTGCAACCAGGAGAAAGGGCAGCCGTACGGCAGCAGAGTTTGGCCACCCGAAGATCCAGGCGGCTGCCCGGCAGCCCCTCAAAGATGCGGCAGCTGTCAATATCACCCGCTGGGAGCTCTGGCGCAGGCTGTCCGAAAGCGGACTGCCCGTACACTGCGGGACGGGCGGCAGGACCAAATACAACCGCACCCGTTTCGGCCTTCCCAAAGCCCACTGGATCGATGCGGCCTGCGTTGGGGAAATGGAATACATCTATACTGCCAGCCACCCTGACGCCATTGTACATCCAAGCAACGGGGCACGGCTGCCGACAGATGTGCCGGATGGACAAGTACGGCTTTCCACGCACTGGCTCCAAAGGTTCCCGCCGGGTGTTCGGTTTCAAGACGGGGGACATGGTGACGGCCCGGGTGCCCGCAGGAGTACACGCCGGGAGCTACCGCGGCCGGGTGGCGATCAGAAAGAGCGGCAGCTTCAACATCAAGGCTGATGGCTGCGTCGTGCAAGGCATCAGCCACCGGTACTGCCGTCTGGACTTCAGGTCGGACGGATATTCTTATTCACAGAAAGGAGCCGCATTTCCTCCCCATCACTAAAGTTAGGGGTATCCATGCGGATAAGAATCGATGAGCGGACAGTCACGATGGGCACGCGGGAGATGAACGCAACCGCCCATGAATTGGGACACTGGCTGGACATCGAGACTGGGAAATTTATTGGCATTGAACACTTAATGCGCATAGGCGAACATATGGAAGAAATGCCATCCATGGCAGAAGTGGGGCAGGGGGGTGACCTGATCAGGGCGGCCGGGCGGCTGATGACGGATACAACCAGTGCAGAGCACATCGTCAAAGGACGCAAGATGAAGGTAGTGAGTTACACACCGGACGAGCAAGGCAGGATCAAGCTGAAGCTGGGGCACTACTGGCGTTCTTCAAGAGAAGTCTGGGCAAGGCTGGTCGAGCAATATGTGGCCATAAAGCTTGGCCCCGGACCGCACCTTTCGGTTGACGCCGATTATGAAACCCTGCCGGCATACTGGTCACACGATAAATTCGAGCAACTGATGCCGTTGGTGGAGGGCGAGACCTCAGCCCCGCGGCGATTTCCTGCAGGGTTTCGCCCGGATGCGGTCTGTTGCTGCCGCCTGCCAGCCCGGCGTGGCCGAGAGTGTAGTGCGGGGCACGCAAGGGCCGTTTTGATGAAGTTGCACCTGTTCTTATAACTCTTGACGCTTTATATCCTGTTCGTCGGCTTCCAGATAATCGCATATCATATTTAAATCCAGACTCTTCTTTTGTGACCGGGCATGATTGGCTTCCGCAGCAACATATCCGATCAGATCTGTAAGTTCACTTAACGTTATTAATAATTCAACTTCATCACCATGTTTGATTACGGATTTCAATTGCCTTGCACAGGTAATAGAAATGAGGCTATTCTGGCTTAAAACATCGTACTCATACGTAGTTATGACAACTGAATATTTGCTCATACTCATGAAATTAGCCTAATAACGAGCCTTGCTATTATGAACTTCGTGTGGCACCAACGGCTTAACTCATCGCCAACAGCGGGACTGGTGAGACTCTTCCCATTGTAGCGCCATTTCCGGCAAACCGCGCCAGTTTCCGAGCGGTCGGGTATAGCGCAAAAGTGTCGGGGGCTTCAAATTGGTGATCGGGCAAGCGAATGCCAGCTCGCCTGAAAGCGTCCGCTATGCAATTCGCTCAATCCGGCTAACATTGACTGGGCATTGTGCCGTTCCCAACCGCTGCCTTGTCGTTTCATGCGGTGGTGAACGACCGTGTTGACGCCACTTTCCACCGTTCCACTGCCGATTGGGAAACCGGCTTGGCGCAGGTAGTCATAATTCATTTTCGATTGGCGGGTTTCAAAATAGGCCGGCAATTTACGGATGTCATCGAGACAAGTTAGGTGGACCAGTCCAAGGCATGCAAAGCAGTCACCACTTCTGCGACGCCTCCGTTCCATAAGTGGTCTGCCTGCTGTTCGGCCCAGGACTGGGATTGAGGCGTTCCTTCGCCAAAGACAGCCTTGGAGACTTTCCACAGGCGTTCGTCAGCATGTCCCCAATCAATGGCCTGAACCGCCTTTGGATAGTTGGTTGTCGTGATCCGGTCGATCCAGGGTGCGCCATCGTTGACTGAACCCATCCGTGGGCAACAGGCTACTTGCCGACGAGTTCCTTCCAGATATTGGTGTTGGCCCATTTCATTCGCATCCCATAATCCCGCCTGATAGCTATGCTGTTGTAATTTAATCTCTGGTTCTGGATGGGGGTCTTGCGGTGTCGGAGCCACTTTCCTCACCTGAACTTGCGAGAATACGGGCTGGTTAGCCATTACGTGATTTTCCTATGGAATTATTTGAACCGGCTGGGGATTTGCATTTCATGATGAGCGGGTCTAAAGTCTCCACTTTCCGGGTCCGGAACGTCATTCTGAGTGGGAACCAATGTGCGCATACAGACAGGCGGAGGAAGGTATCCCCCACTGAGCGCCGCGGGTGCGTTATTAACCCCAACCTCAGCGGGAGCTCGGCCAAGACAACTTGGTGTACACCCGCTGACTGCTTGCGAGTGGGTTGTGATCCAGTTCAGTGTCGTCATTACGTTAATCCGCCAGACCGACTGCCTCGAAAAATGAATGAGCGCCCAGGTCATCCAGGTTGATCTCGGCGCGTTGCATGGCGGAAGTGCCCTGGTGCAGGCCGCGTTGTTTCACATCGAAGTCTTCCATCAAAGCTACTCCGCTCCAGAACCGCTCGCAGGTATCGCTGCGCTGGAAGGATTGGGCAATGCGTGCAAACGGTTTGAAGATGCTGTTCTTGCTTTCCAACAAATTGCTGGTACACAGCAGCCCCACCTGCGCTTTCTGCTCGAACTGGAATTCCAGGGTCTTGCCGTGTTTGGCGAAGAACTTGGTCAACTGCTTATGCAGATCACAAACGCTTTCAGTTTGAATGACGATTTGTGGGTCTTGCAAGCGTGCCAGAGCTCCTTCGATGTACAGGAATGCGACCGACTCATAGCCAGGCTGGAAGGCTTTGAAGAACAAGGCCAGCACAGGTTTCAGACGCTTACGTAACAGATGGCGTTTCAGATCGAGTTGCTTCTGGCGTTCTTTCAGGGAGGTGCCCTGGGGAACTTCTATCGTGACCTGCCGCACCGCCACATCAAAATAGCGCCCAATGATCCGCAGGGCATGCACAAAATCCTTCAAAAAAAGGATACCCTCGATCGCCTGACTGACGATCTTGGGAAAATGTACATCAAAATCACTCAAGAAATATTGCGGCTGGTACCCTTTTCCGACCACATCCTTGAAAAGTGCTCCCAGATCACGTGACTGTTGGCGTACCACCTTCACCCCCCGGATCAAACCATTCTCACAGATAGCCACCCCCAGGCTGTGGCCTTTGGCACGCAGGCTTTGCCAGTCGAGAATGTGTGGAAAGGTTTCATCCCCCATCAGAACCTTGGCACCTTTCTGGCGACAATTCGCCATCCGCTTCAGCGTCGCCTGGGCTTGCTGTCCTGCACTATCCGTCACCTGGCTGACAAACGTAGCGGAGATGACCCGGCCAAAGGCAAAGGCCGCCAGCAGGGCAGTGCGGCGGTCGGATAAAGCCAACTTGAATTTGCTGAATGCCGCTAACCGTTTTAAGAATTGCCAGCCTTGTCGGCGCGCTTGCGCCAGACGCTGCCGTTGCGGCGAAGCAATCTCCCGACCGCATGTCCCACAGCGATAGCGTTGGATCGCCACGCATGACTGGCTGAACCAGTGCAGGCTGAGAAATACCAACCAGTTGATCACACAATATAACCCCATTCTTCCAGACCCGCACACTCTGACAATCTGGACAATGATCCGGACCCTCATCACTTTTTCCCCCATACGCAGCGTGCTTACCTTCGGCAGGACGCAGGATGGACATAGGGGCTGCTTCCGGCTTCGGCCCCGGCTGTTCGTTGGCAAGCACCTCAGATAAATTGGCTAGCACCTTGGTCTCAAACCAATAGCGGATGGAGTTGGGTGCCACGCCCAATACGTCGGCGACGGCCTCAACATTTTGTAGCGCCAGACACTGGCTCAGTGCATTGACTTTCGTCTCAATCGGGATTATTCTGTTGGCCACGGGAGTGTTCCTGCAAGTCGATTGTTGTTGTCAAACTCAATCATACTCGCAAAGCACTCCCGTTCCAAATATCTCTACTCTCTCACAGTAAGGTTTACCAGCCCGATTTAATCTACTCATTCGGTTCTTCCAACCATGCCATTTTATAGTACAATTGTTCTATAAACATACTGCGAGCTTACAAGACCGAACTGGACCTGAATAATGTTCAGAAAACAGCCTGCGCCCGTCATGCTGGGGCAGCGCGCTGGACTTACAACTGGGGTCTGGCTCGCAAGATGGAAGCCTATCGAAAGGGGGAAAAGGTCCCAACGGCGATCGACCTGCACCGGGAGCTGAATGTGCTGAAACAAGGTGAACTATCCTGGATGTTAGAAGTATCCAAGTGCGCCCCCCCAGGAAGCACTGCGCAATCTGGATCAGGCGTATGCCAACTTCTTCCGGCGGGTGAAGGAAAAGAAAGCTGGTAAAAAGATCCAGGCGGGCTTTCCGAAGTTTTATCCCGAGGATTTGAAAATCCCGAGGAATGGAATAAAGCCTTGAATTGCGGGGGTTTTTCAGGCAAATTTGAACAAAATCCTCGGGATAATATTTCTATAGATATTAAGCCCATACATGCCATAATGGTCAACAGGGATTTCCCTAAAAACTATTTTGGAGGCAGAAAAGTATGGGCGAAATATCATTATCCGAGCTCATTGAGCAGACAAAAGAATTGATCCGTCCCTTTGAGTACAGCCGGTCAACGATATATCGGTACCAAATAGCCTGGAGAGCATTAACCGATTATTTCATTGAACACGATCAGGTTATGTTTTCAAAACAACTGGCCGAACAATTTGTCCTTGAGTTAAAGGACAAAATTGGATACCAGGGCAATAAAAAAATGGCGATATAAGCTAAATCGCCTGACGGTTCTGATGTTAATCGAGTGTTATGAATATGGTCATGTCACATGGAAACACCATAGAGATGACAACCCGACCCGTTTACTCCAATCGGCTTACATTCTCTTGCATAAGGATTATCTCAACTGTCTCGAAAAAGAGGGAAAAGGTGCCGGTACCATCCAAATCTATGAAATCGTTTCAAGGCAATTCTTGAAATACCTGGAACAGAAGAAAGTCAAGGATATCTCTGAAGTCCAGTTAACCGATGTCAGTCTCTTTATCCCTTTTATTTCAAAACAGTACCAGCCAACCAGTATGAGAACGGTTTTATCGGCTCTGCGTTCTTTTCTCAGATTTGTCGAGACAAAGAACCTGACAGGATTTTATCTAAGCCGTGCCATACCCAGCAGTTCTGGAAGAAAAACCATTGTCGTACCAACGATCACATCCGAAGAGGAACAGAAACTTCTTGGTTCAGAGGATCGTACAACAGCCTCGGGGAAACGCAATTATGCGATGTTTTTACTTGCGCTAAGAACCGGCTTGAGATCCATCGATATCGTCAACCTGAAACTGGGTGATATCCAGTGGAAAAGCAATACCATCGAGATCGTACAGGCAAAAACAGGGGTTCCTCTTGTTCTCCCCTTGTTGACCGATGTCGGAAATGCCATTGCGGATTACGTTCTGAACGGAAGACCCGATTCTGCAACAGCCCTATATATTTCTGCATGCCCGGGCACCTTATCGAAAACTGTCAGGACGTTCTAATTGTTATGGGGTCAGTTGCAAGATGATGAAAGCAGCGGGTATACGGCAAGGCAAGGGGGACCGGAAGGGATTTCACTGTCTTCGCCATTCTTTGGCAGCACGCCTGCTTTCGGAAGAAACGCCGCTTCCGATCATTTCCAGTATCCTGGGGCATCGGGACAAGGATTCCACGAAGATCTATTTGTCGACGGACCTGGTGCATCTGCGTGCCTGTGCACTGGGTCTAACGGGAATTGAAGTTACCAAGGAGGAATTGCTATGAATACGCCTGTCTCCGGGAATTTCAAACCCTATATTGAAGGTCTGATCGAACAGAAAAAATCGATCGGTTACCCCTACGATACTTCTGCTCAGGGATTAAAAGCATTTGGCGTTTTCTGCATGGACAATTATCCTGATGAAACTGTTCTCACTAAAGAGATCGCCATGCATTGGGCAGAAAAAAGGCAGGATGAAAATGTAAATAGTCTTCTGCGTCGAATTACTCCGATCCGGCAACTGGCAAAGTATATGAACAGTATTGGCATAGAAGCCTACGTCATCCCACCGGGAATCCCTGGAAAGCAGACCCGATATGTTCCTCATATCTTTACGGATCAGGAACTTCAGGCGTTTTTTACAGAAATCGATCGGTGTGCGGTTAACCCGTGTAGTCCTGCCAGGCACCTCAGTCATTCCAGTATTTTTTCGGGTGCTGTATTGTTGCGGGTTGCGATCCTCAGAAGCCAGGTTGTTAAAAGTTGAAGATGTTGATCTGGAAACCGGGAAGCTGACGATCCGGCAGTCAAAAGGCAACAAAGACCGCAACGTGATGCTGTCTGAAGAGGTTCTCAATCTATGCCGTATTTATCATGCTAAAGTCAGCCGTATTTTCCCTGACCGTGTCGGATTCTTCCCTAATCAATGCGGCGAATTTTATAACGATAGCAGAATAGATTGCTGGTTCCACCTTTTCTGGAACAAAACAGGGATCACGAACAGCAGCAGCGGAAATCCAGCCTCGCGTACACTGATTTCCGGCATACCTTCGCAGTTAAGCGTTTAAACCTGTGGGTGCAGGAAGGAAAAGACCTCAATGCCTATTTACCCTATCTCAGCATGTATCTTGGTCATGCTCACCTAACGGAAACCGATTACTACCTGCATTTTGTCCCAGAATTCTTCCCTTTGTTCAAGGAAAAAACACGGGAAAAATGTGCGCACTTGATCCCGGAGGTGAACTATGAAGCAGGATGACAGCTTTTTTAAATATGTGAGAGGGTTCTTGACCGTTTTTCTTCCCAAAAACAAATGCTACAGCAAGAATACGATTAAGGCCTATCGTGACACGATCAATCTCTTCCGAAAATTCATGTGGGAGGAAAAGACCATATCCTTTACCAACATAAGCTTTGACAGGATCAACCATGATGTCATCTATGAATTCCTGGCATGGCTTCAAAACACCCGTGGCTGTGAAGCATCGACAAAGAACCATCGCCTGGCAGCTATTGAAATCCTTTTTTCATTATTGTGCAATCGAAGATCCTGCGCTCATGGCAATCTATCTGGACATTCAAAATGTACAATCACAAAAGGTGACGAGGAACAGAGTGGAATATATGTCCGAAACAGCATTGAAGATCCTGCTGGAGCAACCAGATGCTAATACCCGATGCGGTCTGCGCGATCGATTTCTTATGATCCTTCTGTATGACACGGGTGCACGGATCCAGGAGATCCTGGATTTGAGGCTGAAGGATATCCACCTGAATGACCAGACTCCCTGCAATTTACCTTACCGGAAAAGGAAACAAAACACGCGCCGTACCGTTGATGGATAAAACCATCGCGCATTTACATGAGTACATGAAAACATTTCACCCGGATGGTTATCTGAAGAATGATCAATATCTTTTTTATACCCAGGTCAAAGGGCTGAAAGGCAAGATGTCTGATGATAATGTTTCTTATTTCCTGAAACGTTACGCAGAATCTGCCCATCAAGTGTGTTCGGAAGTGCCGTTACGAATGCATGCTCATCTATTCAGGCATACCAGGGCAATGCATCTGTACCAGGCAGGCATCCCGCTTTCCTACATCAAAGACTTCCTTGGCCATGTCAGCGTCAATACAACGGATATTTATGCTTCCACGGATACATCCATGATGAGAGCCGCTTTGGAAAAAATCAACAAAGCGGATGATGAACAAGCTCCCAAAGAAGTACCCGTGTGGCAGGATAATGAAGAAATGATATTAAAACTGTGTGGCCTGAAGATGAGGACAAACCGATCCTAGAAATATTATCCCGAGGATTTTGTTCAAATTTGCTGTAAAACCCCCCGCAATTCAAGGCTTTATTCCATTCCTCGGGATTTGCAAATCCTCGGGATAAAACTTCTTATCCCGAATTCGGATAAGAGTAAGTCGAAGAAGAACGGGCTGGGTGAACGGTCGCCATATATCTTCGATAAGGCCATCCAACTGCCTCGCTGGGACGCTTGCGACTGAAAGAGCGCGGTTATCTGCCGGTGGAGGGTGTGCACATCTTGAGTGCCACCGTAAGTGAGCATGCCGGACATTGGTTTGTGTCGGTCCAAGTGGAAAAGGAAATCCCCGACCCGCAAGCCAGCTATCGGCCGGTAGTGGGGGTGGATCTGGGCATCCTGGCGCTGGCGACGATCAGCGATGGGACCAGGATCGAGAACCCGCATGCCCTCAAAAGAGACCTGGGCAAGATCAAGCGCTTACAGCGGGTGGTATCCCGGCGAAAAAGGGAAGTGCCAACCGGGAGAAAGCGGTCAGGCAACTGGCCAGGGCGCACCTGCGTGTTGCCAATGTTCGCAAGGATGCTTTGCATCAGGTTACCAGCCGGCTGGCGACACTTGCACCTGCTGCAAGTGCAGGTGAAACCAAGTCAGCCGTAGTGCTGGAAGACCTGCATGTGAGCGGGATGGTGAAAAATCATCATCTGGCACAAGCGATCGAGGATGTGGGATTTTATGAATTCCGGCGGCAGATGGCATACAAGGGCCAGTGGTATGGCTGTCAGATCATCCTTGCCAACCGATTTTACCCTTCCTCGAAGCGCTGTTCGCAGTGTGGGCATATCCAGGCAACACTGGATTTGGGTACGCGTGTGTACATCTGTGAGCATTGCGGACTAATGATCGACCGCGACTTGAATGCCGCGCGTAATCTTGAACAATTGGCTACCGGGAGTTCCCCGGAAAGATACGCCTGGCTGGAGAGATGTAAGTCCTGGTTACCAGGCAGTTCTCGTCGAAGCAGGAACCGAACAGCAATCTACCAATGTGTTTGTGCAGGTTTCGGAGAACGGGATTGATCAAAACTGGGTGAGCAAAAATCCTATATTACCGCACCCGTAAAATAGATTTGTGTTATATATTGTGCATTAGCAATTATTCCATCCCAAGGAGGTCCTTTATGCTAGGCATCGAAAAAATAGACACGGAAAACAAATCGCAAGTCAAACGCTTCGTTGAATTCTATAATGATCTCTACAAGGATTGCCCGCAGTGGGTGCCGCCGCTTTCCATGGATGCCTACCTGCCGCTCAACCGCAAGAAACATCCTTTCTTCGAGCATTCGGATGCGGATTTCTTCCTGGCCGTTCGAGATGGCAAGGTAGTAGGTCGCATCTGCGCCGGGGAAAACAAGCTCTACAATGAGTACCACAAAACCAGGAAAGCCCAGTTCTATTTTTTCGATGCCATTGATGATCTGGAAGTAGCCAGGGCGCTGTTCGAGGCTGCCTTCGATTGGGCCCGGAAGCGCGGGCTGGATGTGATGGTCGGGCCGAAAGGTCTTTCGCCCTTCGACGGCTATGGCATCCTGAATGAAGGTTTTGAACAACGGCAAATGATGACCATGATGACCTACAATTATGCTTATTATCCGAAACTGGTCGAGGCGCTCGGTTTCGAGAAGGAAGTGGACTTTGTTTCATGCTACCTGCCCGCCGAAGCCTTCAAGATCCCCGAGAGGGTGGAACGCATCTCCCAGTGGGCGCTCAAACGCGGCAACCTGTGGGTGAAGGATTTCAAGACCAAAAAGGAACTGGTCGGTTGGGCGCAGCGCATCGGCCGGACCTATAACAAAGCTTTTATCAATAACTGGGAATACTATCCCTTTACCCAGGGCGATGTCGATTATGCGGTACAAAACGTCTTCATGGTGGCAGACCAGCGCCTGATCAAGTTGATTATGCATGGCGACGATATTGTCGGCTTCCTGTTTGCCTTCCCGGATGCTTCAGCTGCCCTGCAGCGCGCCAAGGGCCATTTATTCCCCTTCGGGATCATTGATATCCTGATTGAAATGAAGCGCACCAAGACCGTCTCTGCCAACGGCATGGGGATTTTGCCCGAGTTCCAGGGTACGGGCGGCAACGCCCTGCTCTACTACGAGCTGGGTAAAACCGTGTTGGAAGACTTTAATTTCGAATTCGTCGAGATGACCCAAATTGCCGAGACCACCAGGCAGATGCGCGCCGACTTGAAAAATCTAAACGGGGTCGAGTACAAGAACCACCGGGTCTTCAGGAAAGCCATCTAGCATCTTTGGAAATAAAAGCAAAATTCCCGTCCAAAAAGGCGGGAATTTTGTTTTTGGTTAGGTCAGGTATTACAGAATGGTGACGTTGGTAGCCGATTCTCGATCGCCCTGCTCTACTTCGAATTCGACCTTCTGGCCTTCATCCAGGTTGCGGAAACCTTCGCTCTGGATGGCGGAGTAGTGGACAAAGACATCCGGGCCATTCTCACGAGAAATGAAGCCGTAGCCCGGCTGCCATTGAACCACTTGACCGTGCCGACGATACGTTCATACATATTATTTGCCTCCTTATGGCAAAAGAAAAAATGGTGTGTCAGAGTTGTTCCTCGGACGATCTAAATTAAATGACCCGGGTAAAGAAACCTCGGGTCATCGTTTTCTCTTTCCAACGTGAACTTACTGGCATCTTACACCCCCATGATACAGCCTAAATTCGGATACGTCAAGGTGGAATT
>CAWAAC010000021.1:0-11135 GCA_963779935.1 uncultured Chloroflexia bacterium
TGTAGGTTTGTGCAGGTTTCGGAGAACGGCATCGCAATTAGGCTGGGTCCACGGTCCCTGCCCGATTAAAAATGAGCTGCGCGACGCCAGGCCAGATCATGTGCGCAAGCATCGCGATGGATACCCGCCCCAGGATGCCAGGAAGATCATCGAATATCTGCATCAACATTCAAGAGCCTATGCCCTCCCGGCAGATATTGCCTACCATTGCGGCCTGAGGGAGAACGAGATCGCCGGGTTGAAAAAGTCCAACCTGGATCCAGAGGGTCAGGTCCTGAACATCCGCGGAAAAGGGGGCAAACCGCGGACCGTTCCCATCCCGCCTGTCCTGGTGCAGCAGTTGATCTCCATGCACACCGTGGATTATTTCTTTACGCCCAGCGCGTCGTGGTGTTCGAGTTTCCGTAACACCGTCCATAAGGCCTGTAAAGCCCTGGGGATGGATGGCTCCGGCGTTCACCGCCTGCGGTCGACCTATGCCCAGCTGCAATATACACGCTTCCGTTCTAAGGGATTGATCAACGAGGAGGCACGTCTGAAAGTATCCCACCTGCTGGGACACGAACGACCTGGAGTGACCAATATCTATGTCCCGGTCGGTTTTTTCTGGGATGAGTACCTGCTGATTACCTTACACATTCGAGTTTAAGGCGATTGGAATGACAACAGGCTGCAATTTAAGATTGGATAAGGTTGCCTGGAAATCAGGCAAGACATAAAGATCTGTAGCGAGAGAACGCTTCAACCAGCGCAGGCCGAGTTGAAACAAACTCAAAGAGCGTTTACTGGAGGGATCTACCAAGCAACGCCGGGCATCGTCGCCTTGCTGGAGGACAAACTCGCCCAGTTCATGACACCATAGCGTAGCGATTGCCAAAGCCAACATCAAATGATCAACCCGTTCTGCGTGTTGTAAACGAGTATGCTGCATATCGAAGCCGCTCGATTTATCGTCACGAAAACTTTGCTCGATGCTCATGCGGTAGAGATATTCACGCAGGCGCGCATGGCAAGCAATTTGGTTGGTGATGATTGCGACCATTTCTGGCTGGCCTTGCTCATCGGTCGTCCAGGTGACAGACACATTGGTTCGCAGCTTGGCTGCCTGAGTGAGCAGCACATTTTGGAAATAGCGGTTGCAGTGCACGGGGACCAAGTGGTCCAGTCGGTCTGATTTTCCATCCGCCAGGGTGAGGTAAGTGTTGTAAGTGATGCGAATTCCATAATTCCAGCCCAATTTCAGGCATAATTGGGCCCAATCGCAGCCGCGGAAGCCAGCATCCGCAAAAAAACGTCACTTCCTTCACATATTTTTTCAAGAACTTTTGCACCTTCTCCAACATGCTCTTCAAGCGGGTGACTTTCACTATGCCTGTTCCTGCCACAATAGTCCATGCCAGGGGAATGGCCCGACAGCCATGTCGCAAGGAAACTCGAAAGATTTGCCAGCGCCCTCCAAATACCAGCACTCCGTCCAAAATGATATCGGCCTGCACCTCGGACCAGTCTGCCAACACATGTTCCAAAACTTTCTTGTAAAACATTCAGACTTTCACATGCGGATTTATCAACCAACGTCGGATCCGGGTCACTCTTGACTTCGCTTTGGTATCCATCGGCAGATTGTTCGCAATTTGACTAGGTTTAGAGTTCGACTTTGCAAGATCCCTACAATGATCCAGATCCAGTTCGTCACCTGTTTTCCGTTTCTCACATGCACCAATTCTCGTAACTTTTTGTCCAAATGGTTGTACAATTCTTGACTACTGCTCATCATCGGCCTCCTTTGGTCGTTTCGCAACTACCAAATTATGCCTTCTTTGGTGAGCAGTAGCCTGCTTTTATCATTCTGTAAGGTAATCAGGAGTACCTGCCTTACCTGTCCGCCTACCTGGACGAACCACAGGGTTGAGATATGGCAGCAACCGCAGTAGTTCGAATCAAGCTCCCCCATTCCGTCATCATGAAAGCACCAGGCCTTCTACCCATGCTGTACAAAGTCTCTGATCTCGCCAGAGATTTATCCATCCCCGATCGGACCCTGCGAGACTGGCTGGATGCCGTGCCCCCACCTCCGGGATCGCGCTGGCCATCTCCGGGTCAATGGAATTGAATTCGCCCAATGGGTCGAGGAGATATGGCGGCACAAATACAAATCGGGCCGCCCCAAGCTCACACCTGACCAGGCCACCTGCCTTCATTGCAACGCCATCCTACAATTCGTCGACCCAACCCGGGTGCATGCCAAAGGCCGGCTGTACTTCATCCCTGCCCCCAGTACGGGAGCAGGATCAACCGAGAAATTTTTGATGATCACACACAAAAACTACCAACATTGCCAAGGAGCATCTTCAATATCTTCAGGAAGTGATCCAGGTCAAGCCAGTCTCGGCAGAAAGATATTGGTTCTACCTGCGCATCCTGCTTCTTTGGCTGAACGACCAGCACCTCGGAAAAGCAGAGCGGATCCGCCCCACTTTCCCGGTCTTTCTCAACCAGGACCGCGGGAAGGATAGATCCGATCCAATCGCCATGGAAGGCCAGAAAACCATTCTGGAATGCGCCCGGCGCTTCTTCCTGTGAGCCAGGCAGGAGCACATGCAGGAACTAGCTGGAGTGGCCCAATCCTGGATCGAGACCCGGCGGGTCGCTCCAACGGTTGCCATTCCCGTCAAGGACCACACAGTTGTTACCGAAGAGGAGATCCCGCAACTAATCAAGCTCCCGGTGCCTCCGGAAATTCTCGAGCGGAACCGGTCAGCAAGCGGGCTCTTATTCCTCTCCGCAGCCGGGCCGCGGCTTTCACCACCCTGCCGATCCAGGCAGTCCGACTCCAGGACCAGTGCATCGATCAATCCCCCTCCCTGCGGGTCAAGACCGGGAATCTGAAGACCGGCACAACCTGCCTGCTGCCAATGCCGGAGATCCTGAATGTGGTTCGGGTAGAGGATGAAAGGGCCCGGAGCGAGCTTCCGGCGGACAACCCCTGGGTTGCGGCCAACGAAAGCTCCTGGGGGGAGCAGACGCTGACCGATCGTGAAGCTGGTAAGAATCAGGGCGCCGCCCTCGATAAGCGCCTGCAAATCCTGACCCGCCTGGCCGGCTTGCCCCACCGTTCCGCACATAAGTTCCGTCACGGACATGCAGTATACGCCATGCTGCACGCCAGAACGCCTGCGGATTTCAAGGCGATCAGCCTCAATATGCTTCACTCCAGCACCCGGATCACGGATGAAACCTATGCGTTCCTGAGCGAGGGAGAAATTCGCGAGCGGAGCCTGCGGCTCAGCCAGAATACCGCCGCTGATTCAACCCTGGCACTGGACGCCATCATCAGTCAATCCACGCCGGGATCGATCGCGCGATCGAAGCCCTGGGCCAGATCCTGGCCGGATGAACCATTCAAGGTCCTTCCTTTCCCTCCCTCGAGGCGGGAACGGTTTTTTAAAAAGATCATGATGTGCTGTTCCACCAGCTGCATGCCTTATTGACAGCACAAATGTTCTCACCCGTCAATCCTTGTTCGCAAAATGAAAGATCGTATTCAATACGATCTTTCACTTACACTTCAATCGCAGAAAAGGCCATTTTTCGGTATAATTGGCTTGGGGTTCTTAAAATGCTCGGCTGCTCCTGGTCTTCGAATCAAGTTGAAGTTAATCTTGAGAATCCCTTTTGTCAAACTAAGTCGGCACACCAGAATAACATTGATGATTGATAGAGAAGGTGCATGATAAAGCTATAAGCACTTTCTGATGAATAAAGATCTCGAGTGGCAATACCCGTGAATGAAATCAATTTTCATGGGTCCAAAGGCCTCAGCCCGCAATTTCAAGGCGTTTTGTGAGCAAAAAACCTTCCAAAGACGCTGTTTTGTCATATGAATCGCCCTCAAGACAGGATTGTACATGTGGGACGATCATTGACAAGGATGTTATGCTGTAAATTTTTAGAAATCAACGGTCCTGCTCAACCGGGTAAAATTCATTCACGGGTACTGAAAGTAAATGTTAATTATTTATGCCCGCTAAGAAGCGACTTTTGCGGTAGGGCCTAATTTCAGCCTTATGTCCTAAGAATCGGCCAAATTTCATAGTGTGAATGGCCCGGAGCTGCAGAAGCATTTTAATGGAAAGTGCTCACTTGCACTGTGTGGAGGAATGGCATAAGCGTGTTTGGAACTATTCGGGCGGCCCGCCGCTCGCTGAAAGCCAGCCTGGGCATCATGTGTTTTGGCATCTTTGAACTGGTGAGTAAAAATCCTTCATCGCATCTTGCACTTTGCTGGTGACGTCACAGAGCGAGCTAAGCCCACGGCTCTTACTCGACTTCCTCCAGGAAACAGCCAAAGATTTGGTAAAAACGTCCCGCTTCAAAACCGATCCCTTTACACGTGTTCGACAAACGCACCAAGAATCTATGTGCTATGCCAGCCTCGCGGAGAAATTGAATGACATCCAATCGCTTGAAAAAACTGCGCAGCCTACACCAGAGTGATGCCACTTGGTTGTGCACCGTGCGCCGCGCCCCCTTTTGGATCACGCCCGAAGAGCAGCCCGCCTATCGCCCTTTTGTGATGTTGGTGACAGACCAGGACACCGGGTACATTTACAAGACGAATACCTTTGACGAGCGCCCCACGCCCGAAATCTGCCTGGAACACCTTTTCAAAGCCATGCAAGGCACACTGCTTACCCTGGGGCGCAGCAGCCGACCAGTGCACGTCTTCGTCGATGATGCGGAATTGGCGCGTGTCATAGCACCCCGGCTGGCTGAGTTGGATGTTCATTGTAGCTTTCGCGCTTCCCTGCCACAGGCCGACGCCACTTTGCTGAGATTGGAAGCGCGCATGACCAGGCGTAAACCGCTCCCGGGGTTGCTGAGCATCCCTGGCGTCAGCGTCCCGCTGGTGGCCGAACTCTTTGCAGCGGCAGCTGACTTTTACCGTCAAGCCCCCTGGCACTGGCTGGAAAACTGGATTCCAATTGAAGTCCGTTACCCACCTGAAGGGCGGGCACGTTACGCCCTGGTGCTGGGTGGCGGCGGGGAGAGCTTCGGGCTGTCCCTTTACGAATCGCTGGCCGACCTTGATGTGCTGTTTGCGCAAACTGAACCCGATCAGTCTTTCAGCCGGCCGATTGGCTGGTTGAGCGTGTTGCTGGATGTAGCCACCGCGATGTCCTTTGCCGATTTAGATGCAATGGAACAATATCACTGGCCGGTGGCTGGAGAAAAGGCCTACCCCATCGTCCTCAAGGCTACCCCTAAAAACGAAAACGATTGGGGAGAACTTCCCTCGGCATCCGAACTGGCCTGGCTGGCAGCCGCGATACGGATGATTCCCGACTTTTTAACTCGGCACCTTCATGCCGATAGTGATCTTCCGAGGGCCGCCCAAGCGACCTACCAGCTGGCTGGCGTACACGGCAACCAACAGCTGATGCTGCGCTATCCGGCCCAGGTAACACCGCCTGTAACGCCGGCGCCGACGGAAACCAGTTCAACCCATTCATCCGCCTCGCAGCAAAATGCTGATCTGCAGGAATTGGAAGATTACATCCAGGATTGGCACTGGGATGATGCCTCACACGAATTCGCCCGGCAGATGGGAGCGTTCCTGTTTCAGTTTCTCGACCACCTGGAAGCCAGCGGGCTATCCCGCCAGACGATGAGCAAACATGAAAGCAACTGTTGGTGCATCGGCTGGCTCGAATCCGGCTACGGCTACCACGATACCTTTGTGCCTGATATTTTCCTGGGCGGCCCCTCATTCCTTAACGAATTCAAACGTAAGGTGAGCAATTCTCACTATGCTGTGAATTCGTACAAGGCCACGTGGCGTAAGCTGGAGCGATACATCCTTTCGTTGGGATATGGTAATGACCTTAAGTCAGAGTGAACACGGGGCGGATTTCCCCGGCGAAACGTTCCTCGCGCTGAAAGAGCAGGAAATCAAGAAAGGAAGCCAGAAAGTGACTCCAAGAATATTATTGGGAGTGCCAGACGTTGTATAATTGGAAAAGATGTTGCCCAGGCGCTCATCAAAACATCCCAGCCGATCATCAGCGGACAGGTTGTCAATGAAGTTTGCGTCAATCTGATCAAGCGGGCAAAATTCCCCGAAGTGAAAATCAGCGAATTCATCGAAACTCTTTACCAAAACTATGAGGTTGTCGTAGGGAACAAGCAAATGCTGCTCACCACCTCGCAACTGCGCCGGGAACATGCCCTTACCTACTGGGCCAGCCTGATTGGTGCAGCTGCACTTACCAGCGCAGCCAAAATGCTCAATTCGGAAGACATGCAGGATGGGCTGGTCATTCGCGAAACTATGAATTTTGTGTTAACCCTTTTAAAGCATAGCCTGAAACAGTCTGACAATTTTGTCGGACTATTTTCATAATTCCACCAGCCTCGCATCGCTGCGCCGAGCTTGTCGAAGCTGGCTTCCATGAAATGAGCAGGTGGCTTTAGCTCAGAGTAAGGCTATGTCAAAGGATATTATTAGAAGATGGTAGAGCGATGATTATACTGGCGGCGATATCAAATACGGTACAATCATTGCTGGCGATGAAAACGAAGTGAAGAGGTAGACTATGAATATTTATACGCTGGAAGTATTCATCATAGGTGGACTGGTAGACGAGAAGTTCGCAAGGAAGAACCCGATAATATCCAGAACCCTGGAAATTCGGGGCGATCAAACTCTTGCGGAACTTCACGAAATTATCTTCAAAGCCTTTGATCGGTACGATGAGCATTTGTATGAATTCCAGGTTGGAGGGAAAGGACCCAACGATCCCAAAGCCAGGCAATATGGCTTACCTGCTTATCAGGACGAAATATCCGATGACTTTTAAGTTGGCGGGCGATGTAGAGCAAACCACCATTGATTCCCTGAAATTAAAAAAGGATGAAATGTTTGGGTATTGGTTTGATTTTGGAGACGATTGGTGGCATCAGGTTAATGTGATCGCAATCGAACAGAAAACGCCAAAAGGCAGGTATCCTAAAATTACCAACCGGGTTGGGCAAAGCCCCCCGCAATATATGGAAGTTGATGAGTAAACAGATCTATCAACCTGCGCATGTCAGGTGATGAAGATAGAATTGAGAAAAAATAAAGGAAGAAGTCACCTTGTCCGAAATTAAATAAGGAGTGGTACTCCGTCAGCGTCGAAGGTCTCATCAAGGCTGAAGAGATTTTTGATAAATTGGGCAAGCCGGTAATAAATCTATCAAGGAAATTCTTGTCCCTTTTGACGGGCGGGGTAGTCAATTAAACCATTTTGTCCAACTGACCCATTAAGCCAGAAATGGCTCAGTTGTTCAATAGTTTGAGGTAGATGATGACAAACAACCCTAACATGCCAGAAGGAAATGACCTTTATCGCGAGATCATTCTCCCAGATAGTTACTGGTTTTGTGGACATTTATAGACACCGCCAATTGACCAGTTTTCGTACAGGTTGGACCTGTACCGGGCGAACTACAACGCCCTTTATTCCACGGGCGAAAGCCGATGGAAGTCCTTTTCGCAGAATGTTGTAAGAGCCATTGATGTCGGCGTGGATCGGTAAACCCTGGGCTGAGACAAATTCGCCGCGCTTGACCCGTCGACCGCAATACTGGGCATGCTTGCGGATGGGCTCCAGATCCAGAAAGGAGCATTTGGAGGTGTACCCTTCTTCCTGGACGACTACCTTGATGCCAGCCAGCTGGGCCTTGTAGGTCAGCATGCGGATGAAGGTTGAATGAGGAATGGCAACGAAGTTCTGGTTGTTGACGGAGCCGATCTGCACATTTTGTTTCCAGCCCTTGTTGTGTCCGATGATCAAAGTACCAAGCCGTTCGGACACCATCCAATCTACAATATACCGGCTGGCCCAATGCAAATAGTGCTTGACCTTGCGGTTGCGCTTGTCGGTCAGGGCAGTGAGACGGTGAGACGTATGCTGTCCCCTGGGCAGGAGAGCTTGCAGGTCGGCCTTCAGTTTGTTGTAGTAGGCGTTGACACTCTTGAGCGGTCTGCCGTTAACCAGAAAGGGGGTGATCCCCTGCTTGTTTGAGGTTACAGCCGCAAGGATGTCAATGCCCAGGTCGAGACTGGCCGCCCAGGCAGGGTTGAGGGCATTCTGGGTGGGGGATAGGGGGATAACGGTATAGATCACTTCGACGACATAATGGGATGCATGCGGAACGATCCGAACTTGCTTGACCTCCTTCTGTTTAGTTTGGATGGTGATGCCCAATTGCGACGGACAGATCCGGCCTTCCTGCAAGGCCGGCCGGCTGATCGCCTGACGGGTGTAAACCAACAAGTTGCGCCCGTTTAATTTGGGCTTGTAGTGCGGCAGTTTCGGCCGGCCGGTAAATTTACCGGGGCATTGCTGGTAGGCAGAATGTGCCTTCCAGAATGTGTCCCAGGCACCGCAGACCTGCCGCACGACCCATTGGGCCACCTTGGCGGGTAGCGCCCGGAACTCGGGCGTGTCTTTCAGCATGTGAGCCAATTTTGCATAGGTTGGAACAGTCTCATGCTTGAAGAAGCTTTGTCGGAGAATGTAAAGTGTGGCATTATAGAGGTTCTTGGATGCAAAACAGGCCGGATCGATGACGGCGAATCGTAAATCCTGTCGATCAATGATGTGTTGTTCCACCAGCTGCATGGCTCATTAATAGCACAAACGTTCTTTCTTGTCAATCCTTGTACAAAAATTGAATGATCGTATTCGATACTACCAACACCTATACTAGCGGCAATATCAAAAGGTAAAGATACCCCGGTTCCGCTGATCGAATTCGAAGATGTGCACGAAACATAAAAATTCCCGTCCCCTACCTCAGCGATTCGAAAAAAACGGATGAAACAGAATCACTAACAACCACTCAGCGTCCCAAACGGCGACACAAAAAAAACAGAACGTAAATTCCAAGCCGGGAAAAGTGAAGGATTAGTTTATGAGTTCTGATATTGACACATCGATCTGGGTAAAGAAAGGCGCCACCCTGAGCAATACGTCAGCTCAAAAAGAATACGGGCTGACATTTGATGAAATTGTCGCAGGCATCCGCACTGGCAAATTGCAGTATCGTGAAAACAACATCTATGGGAACCCATTCCTGAGATTGATTCGGCAGGAAGTGGAAGCGTTGGTCAATGAGAAGTATGGGAAAGACTATTTAAAGGAAAAACAACTAAAGAAGGAACTGGCTGATGTCAAAAAAAACTTAAGAGCACTAAAATCCCAAACCCTGTCTTTAGAAAAGAGAAAATCAGAACTGCTTGAGCTTTTGGGTGACAAGCAGACTTGAATCATGTCTGAAAAATGTTTGACGTTTCTCTTTATGGTGATAATATGCGAACATCTGTACCGAACAGCGACACAGAATTTTATATAGTTTTCTCTTGGCGGGTTAAGCTAAAAAAATGAGCCTGGCGGTCTAAAGTGTGCGAAATAAGGCTGGAACTCATAACCTGGAGGTCGCTGGTACCCTGGCCCACTCCGCCAGGACGGGCGAGTCCAAGCCCCCGCAAACTGAAAAGACGTCTGGGAAGGCGTCTTTTATTTTTGACAGTGATTTTCCCATTCAAAGAAAAGCGGGTCAACACCCCAACTTTGCTCTATCATAAAGGCCATCCCATTGTGTAGTTTTATGTAGGTTTCGGAGAACGGATTCTAATACGGTCATACGGGGTAGCTGCTTACATCCCGATGCTGGTGCCAGGAGGCACCGCGCTCGGGGCTGCGCCGCTCATGAACGTGTCGGCCGAAGCGATCTTCCGACAGGAAGGTTGGTAGCATGCAGAAACAACGCGGCAAGATGACTATCTTCTTCGCCCTGCTGCTGGTGGCTCAGGTAGCCTTTATGCTGATCGGGGTCGAGGTGGGATGGATCGTATCTGCACACGGCGAGGTCCGCAAGGCCGCCGATGCAGCCGCCCTGGCAGCGGTTTCCCGCATTATATTCCTCTCTATCGCGAGACCAGTCAGATCGACTTCCTTCCAGAGTTGTTCGATACCGCCCATGCCTATGCCAGCGCGAATTCATCCTACCTTTCCAGCCGCAGCATTCCCATTACGGTGACGGGGGTATCGGTGAACGAAGGGCATCAGACGGTTTCCGTAGCCGTAACGGCCAATCTTTCGGCTTTGCTGCCATCGGTTCTAAACTATCGACAGAAATTTACCGTTATTGGTTACGTAAAAGGAAGGCTGGATGGAAGATGAACGCGCATCCAGAAAAAGTCAGATTCTCAAAAACACCACTTTCAATCGCGCCAACATCTCTTTAAAAAGGCTTATTCGTTTTTAAAACCTTTTTGATAAGTTCTCGATCGCCCGTCTGTAATAATAAATGGAACAGGATGGTTATTCGCACGTGTTGAATGGAAAATAACTATTGCTCGGTCTCTCATCTGGTTTCTAAGTGCTCACAGCACGTAAATAAGGCGCGGTTATCGCCCGCGTGTATAAGTTGAGAGAATGCGAACATCATGCATCGGATAATGCTTTATGTTGCGAGTAATGATTTCAGCATCATGAAAGACAGCAGTAGCTGCAATGAGCGCATCACCGAGTTCAATGCGGTGGCTGGAACGATATTCGCGCAGGTACTCTCCAGCTTTCCTTGCAATCGTCTCATCCACATCCAATCTCACAAAAAGTTGCATAAGTCGTTCTGTGCGATCTTCCACGCCAGAGCGCATCCCACTCAAAAGTTCGGTTAGGGTAACAACGGCGACGGCCAATATTTCCCCTGCCGCCAGGGTCTCGGTAAAATAATCCAAAGCAGATTGATGGCCATGAAAGTGGTCAATGGCAATGTCAGTGTCGATCAGTTTCATGTTTGCGGACCCGCTCGAGCCGCCGACCTTTTCGGACAGCATTCATATATTTGACACCATCGGTCGGTACATCTTTCCGTTCTGACCACATACCGAAAGTCTCCATCAGAGTAGCGCGCACTTGCTCGATAGGCGTAATGATCAGCCGTCCTTGGGAATCAATCGAAAAAGCAATTTCCTGACCAGCAGCAACTCTAGCGCGGAACTCATCCGGGATTTTGACCGTGTATTGTGAACTAATCCGAGTAACAACCATGTTTTACCTCAAGTAAAATCATTATAGTTA
>CAWAAC010000022.1:0-7739 GCA_963779935.1 uncultured Chloroflexia bacterium
CATTGATCTTGCAAATGCGGAGATAACCATGGCACAACCAGAAGATAATCTGCCAGATCCTGTCAAATCAATTCAGCCGTCCAAAAAGGCTATTATCGTCGGCGCTTCCAGCGGGATCGGCGTGGCGCTGGCGCGCCGCCTGGCGGACGAGGGGTATCGCGTGGCCCTGTTGGCCCGCCGCGCCGACTTATTATCGGCGCTTTGCGAGGAAATCAATGCCAGAGCCGGGGAAATCCGTGCCATCTCCTATGTTCATGACGTGACTGACTATGATTCCGCGCCCGGCCTGCTACAGGAAATAACAGCAGCTTTGGGTGGCCTGGACTTGTTTATCTATAATTCCGGCATCCTATTCCCATCCGGGATGAAACATTTCGAGTTCGAGAAGGACCGCCGCATTACCGAAGTGAATTACCTGGGTGCGCTGGCCTGGTTAGACCCGGTGGCGGCCATGTTCTATCGCCTGAAAGCCGGGCAGATCGTCGGCATATCTTCCGTTGCCGGTGAACGCGGTCGCGGAGGCACCCCCGCCTACAATGCCTCCAAGGCCGCGCTGAACCTGCTACCTGGAAGCCCTGCGCAACAGGTTGACACGCCGCGGCGTGCATGTTCTGACGGTTAAGCCCGGTTACGTGCTTACCGACATGACCCAGGGCAGGAAAAATCTATACTTCGCCATCACAGCCGAGCGCGCCGCAGCTGACATTTACAAAGCCGTCCGCAGGCGCAAGCAGGTCATCTATACCGCATCCATCTGGTGGCTGGTCATGTTGGTGGTACGGAACATTCCCTCGATCATATTCCGGCGTTTGAGTTTTTAAGCACAATAGTACTAATTGTGAATTGACTTTTTTCGACAAACTCTGTACACTAATGGCATACTAGAAAATGTTGCGGAGGAGGAGTTATGACTGGTCAGTTTCAGTTCACCATGCGTTCAGGCCCGACGATCGGTAAGATATTTCCTCTGGATGCTCAAGAGGTTACCATCGGCCGGGATGCCGCCAATATCATTGCAATCAATGACGCGGAGATTTCACGCAGGCACGCCAGGATGGAATTACGCGGCTCTGCCTACGTGATCCAGGACCTCGGCTCGACCAATGGGACATTCGTCAACGGCACTCGCATCAGCGGGATGCAGGTGTTGAACCCGGGTGACACGGTCGCCTTCGGTGAAGGGATCGTGCTGGTATATGAGGCGGTCGTGGATATCAATGCCACGATCCTATCGGCCAAGGCCCCGCCGGCGACTTTCCAGAGTCCCATTCCGGTCTCAGTTCCTGCACCGACGCCTACGCCCACCCCTGCTCCTATGCCGGCCCCGACTCCGGTACGCATGTCTACACCCAACCCCTCACCTATGCCCGCCCCCGCGCCAGTTTATTCAGGCCAGGTGCCAGCCGGCCCGGTAGCAATGCCACAAGAAGTTGTTCCGGCCAAGAAAAAATTCCCGGTGTGGATCATCATTGTAATCATTGTGTTGGTGCTCATCTGCGTCTGTGGGGCCTTCTTTGAAATGATCGATTATTTCAATTTATGGTGCAAGGTGCTTCCTTTCCTGGTGCCCCTGCTCGAGGTACTTGCGCCTAGGGTGGCTGTTCCTGTAAAATAAAACCTTTGATAAAAAATCAGGCGACCGGGATGGTCGCCTGATTTTTTTAATGAGTAAAGATATTCAAAATGTCATTCGTCCATCCCAATGTACGTTGTGCGCCGTTGTAATCCCCGCTGAACCATTCTGCATGGGCACGTTCCAACAGCCATTCGTCCAGCCGGTTCTGCCAGCCTTCCGGGTGGCGCAAGAATTCGGCCACAATGGCGCGCTCGGCGCATGACCGACCCGTCTGGCAGCCAGGCGTACAGGAAATAGGCGGAAGGGTCAAGCGCCGCCTGGTAGCGACGGACCGTATCGAAGAATTCCACCGTCACCTGGAGGTCGGCACGCTGTTCCTGCGTGAAGGGCTGTTTGCGCAGATAGGCCAGGTAGGCAGTTTCCAGGGTCGCGAATGAGAGTTTGAAGTGGGCTTGCAGGGCGGCATCGATCACGTCAGAATCGGTTTGGCCCCTGGCCGGTGCGGAGATATCCCGGTAGAACGTATTGAAAGCCTCCCATCGATAAGTATCCACCATGTACGTTATCAGCGTGGCAGCTTCCAGATAGCTGATATCATGCTGCTGATTGTAGAAATCATCGGCCACACTCGTCAGGGGGATGTACGAACCCAGGGTCAGCAGGGCGGCTGCCCGTGCGACCAGCGGCTCGGGCTTGAAGTGCCCACCAGACAGGTAGACCGCCAACCCCTCCACAAAAAAGGAAGGCCGGTAATTTCCACCGGCTTTGGCATCGTAGAAATGAACGAATTCGTGGTGGAATAAAATTGGCATGTCATCGCCGGTATAGTTGCTATCAAGGTAGCTGAGATAGACACTGCCGGCATTAAATCCGCCCTGCCCAACCACGCGCGGCATGAGCGTCACATCAATCGGTTTATCCAGCTTGACGCCCATTTGCTTTGATACAGCAGCCGACTCCTGGTCGGCCTCCCGGCCCAGGGTAGTGATGTCCCGTTCGGCGGCGGTACCGGTAATGTAATGGAGAACGCAGCAGGTGGTGGTGAGGGCAGCCCAGTGCGCCTCGGGCTGCGGCGGCGGGACCTGGCTTTCCGGATGCAATATGAAGGTTTCGGTCCAGCTGAATTTATCCGGGAGGCGCGTAAAGGTCAGATCATAGCGGCCGGGTTTCAGGGCTTCCGTATCCCAGGCCCACCAGAAGGTGGCTTCGTTGCGACTGCCCATCCCAAAGGGGGCAAAGCCAGCCTCGCCGAGCTGCTGTCCATGGATGGAAATCTGGATACTGCCAGCCGGATTCCCCGGGGCGGCGGGCGCCAGCACCTCAAAACTGACCTGGTCACCCACGTATAACGGCCCATCCGGGTGGGCGATGACCTGCGGATGGATGGCTGGCAAGGCGGGGGAGCAGCCACCCAGCACGCAGGCGATAACCAGGCAAAAGCGAACAAGGGCGCGGTGCATGCCGGCAATTATACGCCGCTGACTGCATCGGTTGGCGCGTTTATCTTAATGTTTATAGAGAAACATCCTTTTGAAGCGTACGGTCCCGAAGCATACACGAAGGGTGCAAGGCCGCACACTTCAAAAGGTGAACTCTTCCTGAATTTTCGGCAAGAATCTTACTGGGATCGTATTTTATTGGTTTGGAAAGATGCGATGGCGGTCGGCATATCCTCATGGACTTCCAAGAACATGTCAAAACCAGCAATTTTCATTGTTCCGGCAACCAATTTATTGGGCTTGTACAGCTTCAAATTAGGGGATTTGTATGTACCGCTATTGATCCCTTTATGCAAATCCTCCTCGCTAACACCTTCGGAAAGGGCTCGCAGGCGTTTAAAGACCTTCATGAAGGTCCGAAAACCTGCACTGCTCATAAATGGGACCTCACTGAGATCAAACAGGACATAGCGTGTCCCGGCATCGATCTCCTGGAAGACAATCCGTTCGAGTTCTTCATGATTGGATGAATTGATGTCTCCATCTACGCTGAATACAGTTACAGGGACACTGCCCTGATCGTGCGAGATTATAACGTCCATGCAGAAGCTCCTTTCCACCGGGCCAGGTTGCCTTATGCCCGGCTCATTATTAGATGAATTATATCTTTAATATCATGTTATTGGAACGGAGTCAATATGCCCCTTGCTGGGGATTTGAAATTCCTGGCGGTCAAAAACACTATTTTATGCGATAGGAGGAGGTGTTCCACCTGGAATTCAGACCAGCTGGAGGATTAAGACGGTAAAAGGATTTGCGATAACGACCGGCAATGTGCTTCAGCGTGGCCACAACGCCCAGTCGGACCATTTCCAACCACACTTTCAGCCCGTGACGCTCGGGGTAGGTCGCGCGCAGTCGGAAACCGTCCCGTTCGATCAGGTCCAGGACGCACTCGAAGCGGGCGCAATACCAGACTCCGGCCAACTTGCAGCGTAAAACATCCAGGGAGTCAATGTAGATTTTCCCCTCCTCAAAAAACATGCGGGCCAACACAACCTGTTCGCGCACCCAGGCGCGCAGAGGTTCGCGATTTAATTCGATCCCTTGAATGCCGTGGGCTTCAAGATATTCCGCCGGTATATTGACCAACCCTGCCGAAAGATCCTCGCACGTATCCCGCAACATGTGCGTAATATGAGCACCGGTGACCGCCAGCAGCCGATTGTGCGTGCGGGGGTAGGTCTGGCCGTTGCCGATGAAATACTGCAGGCCATCCATGACCGCGCTTGCCAGGCAGGTGGTATAAGACTGCAATTCCGCCCGGCTGGCCAGGCGGCCCTGGCGGTGGGCGTCAATCTCGATCACAGCCATGAAGTTGCGGATGAAGGAAGCCAGGCCGCTTTCAGGTAGGCGATCATGTGCGATCAGGTCGGCCAGCATGGTCTCTTCGGGGGATAGGTCTCTTGGGCGCTCGCCCCGGTACAGGCTATCGATGAGCCCTTTCTGCCGCTCGATAAATGCAGTCCGGGCAGTCCGATCAGGCAGCGAGATGTCGATTCTGTCATCCGCCCAGCGGAAGTAGGCGTAGGCGCGCAGGCAGTCGTCTGCCAGATCACGGTCGGCCAGCAGGCGGGCAGTGAGATAAGATTGTTTGCTGCTGGCCCAGGTGATTCGGCGGGCCAGCCGGGCGGTGGTATTGGTCATGCGTGTGTCTCCTCCCGCCCCAGAGCCGCTGCGTTAGGCAGAGGCTTTCCTCCCGGGGCGAAAAATATCTCAAAACAAAGGGTACGAAGGTTCACGAAGGAAGAATTCGTCTTTTTCTTGATTTCCTTTGTGTCGGTTGTGTTAATGATCTTTAACATTCGGCTACCTGCCAGCATCTTCAAGAATTCGCTCAGCGGCCAGGCCGGCCGAGATAAGCACGGTCGGCACACCCGTACCAGGGTGCGTGCTGGCTCCGACGAAATACAGGTTATGGTAACGGCTGTGGCGGTTGTGCGGGCGCAGGTAGGCCATCTGGGTCAGTTTGTGACTGAGACCGTGCGTAGAGCCGAACGGCAGGTTGAAGCGCGTCTGCCAGTCCTGCGGGATAAAACTCACTTCCGCGCGGATGTGCGCGGCAACGTCAGTGAGACCCAGCCGGGCAAGGCGCTGCAGGATGAAAGCCCGGGCCCGTGCCTGCATACGCGGCCAGTCCTGGGAGACTTTGTCATTGAGATGCCCAACCGGCACGGCAATGTACCAGGTGTCATGCCCGGCCGGGGCCATGGAAGGATCCATCCGGACAGGCGCGTGGATGTAGAAGTTCGGTTCGTCCGACATGCCCATACGCTTGAAAATATCTTCGAAGCTTTGGCGGTAATCTCCGCACAGGAACAGGTTGTGCGGCCCAAGCTGGGGATACTGTTTGTCCAAACCCCAATAGAACATGATGGTCGAACAGCCGTACTCCTTGCGTTCAATCCGCTCAGCGGCAGCAGCATCCGGTAGCAGGCGACGGTAAACATAGCCCAGATCGGCATTAGCGACTATTGAACCGGCCGGCAGCACCTGGCCATCCGCCAGGCGCACGCCAGTGGCAGCCGCGCCATCGACCAGGATCTGCTCAACCGGGGCATTATAGATAAAGTGCACACCCAGTTTTTCGGCAATACCGGTCATCACTTCCACCACGCGGTACATGCCGCCCATTGGGAACCACAATCCATCCGCCAGCTCGGTGTACTGCATCAACGAGTAGGTGGCCGGGCTTTCGTACGGGCTGAGGCCCATGTACATATCCTGGAAGGTAAAGGCCATCTGCAGTCGCGGGTCTTTGAAGAAGTGTTCCACATAATCAGTGTGGCGGGTGAGCGCCTTGACCTGCAGGAACAACTGGAGCATGCGCGGGTTGATAAACTCTGGCAGGCTACGATAATCCCGGCCAAGCACGTTGGGCAGCGACAGGTCATAGATCCGGCCAGCTTCGCCCAAATAATGCAGCATGCGCTCGAAACTGCCCGGCTCAATGGCTTCCAGGCGGGTGCGCATCTGCTGCAGATCGGAGGTCAACTGCAGTTGCGAGAGATCCGGGAAGATCAGGTGATAGGTGGGGTCGATGCGGCGCAGGTCCAGGTGATCCTTCATCCGCTCGCCCAGCGCCGCGAAGGTCTGGGCATACAGATCGGGCATCATGAAGAGGGTCGCCCCAGTGTCGAAGGTATAACCATCCACCGTCATCCGGCCACAGCGCCCGCCGGGTTTTTCACATTTCTCCAGCACCGTTACCTGGCGGCCAGCGCGCGCCAGCCGGGCGGCTGTAGCGATCCCGCCGATGCCGGCGCCGATAACGAGTACCTGGGGTTTATCTATGTGGTTCTGCATGAAATATCCTTGTGGCAATAATCTGTATCAGGGTATATATACGCCGGATGGGCCGGAATGGTGCGAAATTTAAGAGTTCCTTAACAGAATATTTACGGATTTCATCTTTTAGCAAGATGTAGCAACTCAAAGGATATAAAATAGTAGAAGAATGGCTCAAAAGGCAGGGATCAACTTATAGATAAAAATACTCCGCGGCTGGCTGAGGGGGCAGCCAACTGCGGAGCGTTTTTATTATCACATGAGTTTCCCCCACGCGCAAGCGAAATACGCAATATTCTGACTATCTGCATTTTACAGGAAGCAGTGTAATGTCAGTTCTCCGACTGGAATGGGGAGCAACTCTCCTGCAATCTTTTTATTTACAATTATCCTAATAAGTGATAATATAGATATACGTTATTTTCGTTTTCGCTCGAATTTGGAAATAGTTAACGTATGGATCCTAAAGATTACCAAAACAGTACCGCTGGTCACCCTGTCCGAACCCCGCAAGGTTATTGGGCATTTGTTCCATCCCCCCTGCCGCCGGCATTGGAATGGCCCGTCTCATTGGTTGGAGTCCTATCCAGCGCGGATCAAGCGATAAGCAGGCTATCCACACTGGCCGGCACATTTCCCTTCCCGCATGTTCTGATGCAGCCCTTCGTCCGGCGTGAAGCGGTTCAGTCTTCCCGCATCGAGGGAACACGCGCATCACTGGTCGAGTTATATACCTACGAGTCTGGTCAGTTATCGTTCCTGGAACCCGCATCGGATGCCAGCGAAGTGTACAACTACGTACGCGCTCTGGATTATGGATTGGATCGGCGAAAAGATTTGCCAGTCAGCCTGCAACTCATTCGGGAAATGCACTCCCGTTTGATGGAGAATGTACGCGGCAGCAATCTCACACCCGGCGAATTTCGCCGTTCTCAAAATTGGATTGGACCGGCAGGCAGCACCCTGATGAGTGCTCCGTACGTACCCCCGCCTGTTGACGAGATAAATCAGGCACTGGGAGACCTGGAAACATTCATCCATTCTTCTTCCCCCATTCCCGCTCTGGTGCGGATCGGCCTGATCCATTATCAGTTCGAAGCCATTCATCCATTCCTGGATGGGAATGGCCGGATGGGGCGATTGCTGATCATGCTCCTGATGTGCGAATGGGGCATGCTGTCCCAGCCGATTTTCAACCTGAGTTCCTATATCGAGCAACACCGCCAGGAGTACTACGATCGGCTGCTGGCGGTCAGCCAGCAAGGGGATTGGGAAGCGTGGCTGGATTTCTTTCTCACCGGGATCTAAGTCCAAGCACAGGACGATACCATCCGCCTGATTGCCCTGAACGATCTCCGTTGCGATATCACCGGGAC
>CAWAAC010000023.1:0-119290 GCA_963779935.1 uncultured Chloroflexia bacterium
TCATCGACTACAGCGTTCCAGTAAATTATTTCTTGACTACAAGCTGTGCACAGAAATACATCGGACCAAATAGTATAGTTAATTCGACCTTCGGTTTTACCATCAGTATGCACAGTCTTGTACATCCAACCACATTCTTCTTCCACATCTTGCATAATGCGTTTAGCTTCATTCTCGAATTCAGTTACGTTCACAGATTTGTTGTAGTTATAGGCGAGGAATGTAGCTGCTGGCGAAAGGTCCGCCAAAATAGCTTTTCTTGAACCCAAGTTTGTTATGATTTCCCCTTTTTCGTCTATCACCTGGCCTTCTCTGTCCACATGATACCCCAGGTTTATCCACCGTTTTCCTATCCCCACATAGTTGGGCGGCCACACCGGTCATGCCGGTACCGCAGAAACCGTCGAAGACAATGTCCCCGGGGTCGGTGTAGTGTAAGAGATAGCGCATGATGGCTTTGTGAGGCACTTTGGTATGATAAGAGTGAGCGTTGTAGATGGGATCGTTCTTGCCTTCCGAGACATCCGCAGCGAAAGGTTCACGGTGGTATTTTGGATTACCAATTGAGGATTGTTGATTGAGCAGATCACGCTCTTCTTGCCATTTCTGGATAATTTCGTCCAGGAAGGGGTTGGGACAGGCGGTGTAATAGGGTGGGTGGGAGGAGCGCCAGGATAGCTTCGTTCTCGCCGATCGGGAAGCCTCCGATCTGGCGGGAGGCCGGGTCTTAGAGGAAAGCTCGCAGGCTGGAGCGGTAGGCGGCCTTTTCGGCCTGCTGCTTGGGGGTGGCGGCATTTGCGCTGCTAATTTCGCGGAGGAGGTCAGGTTGAGTTTATCATCAATGTAATCTCCGATGTTTTCAATTCAGCTGTAGTACCCAATTGTGATATTTTATTTTCTGAAATTGAAATTGCTTCTGAAGGGAAACTCTTTGCCAAAGCTGCGCACATTTGGATAGCAGTGTCGTATTCATGCCCGCCAGAAAATCACCATTTTTTTTAAGCCGTATATTTCGCCAAAATCGATTAGGTTATCAGTGATAAATTGATGGTATCTCCATCTCCCTCCCAGTACTTTGCCAAATGTTTCCAGAGCATCATCACCAAATCCAGCCAACGCTTGCAATTGTGCTATATATCCTAAAATATCATTAGTATCGCTTTCATCTCCGGGAGGTGCCAGGAATAATATCACTTTCAAAATCAACGACCAATGCAATCATCCGATTGAAAATCTTTTTGGATTGTTGTTTGCGTCCAACTTTTGCTAAACTTACGGCTATACAGGAGTTTGATTAATATATGTTAATGGGTTCTTGTCTTTTATCCCTTTAACCATGTTTTGTGATAATTGTATAAATCGCATGGATGAGCGTCGATCTCCAGCTTTTGTACAAATATGGCCAATTCAAACAGTAAATCAATTGTATCCATTATTTCACTATGAATATCTGTTTTGTTTATGGCGGATAATATTGATGCATTGATAGTAAACCTACGCTTAAATTTTGTTTGAGTTGTAGAGTAAAAATGGATTGAACCTCTATATATTTTATGTTTGTTGGTTTGTCTGCGTGCTTTGTGATGTACGGTAAGTTTTGATTTAACCAAGGCTAACAAATTGATTGAGTTTGGTTTATAAGTAAGTAAAGTATTCGATAAGATTAGCTTTTGTCTTATGAGAGCTATCATAGCCCATATTTCGTGACGGTTTCTATAGTACATTTCCTTGTTTTCTGGAATTTGGAGGCAACTATCTACGCGATGCAATAAAAAGCGAGCAATACTAAATTTACCCAATTTAGCAAATTCTTCGGCGGCATCGAACAATGACTGGATTTTTTGCGGAGCTCTTCTTATTCTATCCGTGAAGTGAAGTGTTCCAGAAAGGTCATCAATTTTTGCATGTGCAACTGCAATTGCCGAGTAGATACGGTCTATTGAATCAGAACTTCTTTTATCTTCTACGGTCAACTTAGTTTCGACAAAAATTGCCTTTTCAAGAACATCCTTTGCAAAGGCAATATTGCCAGCGTGAGCGCTCTCTACCCCCACCACGCGTAAAATATCTAGGCAATCGAAGCTTCTGTTAATTTCCAGGGCAGAATTTAACGCATCATGATATATTTGCTTCGCTGCTATAACATTACCATTTTTTGTAATGTCAGATGCTATCCATGCCAATGCCTGAGCTGGTTCGCTCTGATAGGGCACTGATTCGGGTTGAATTTAATATCATCGACAGTAATTCGCGGATCATCCTTATATCCTGGCCATCTGGTAAAAATAGCCATGCCGCGAAAATCATGGAACTGGTATCATAATTACTAAAATCCCAATTTTGGTAAAAAGGAAGAATATTCTCTTTTGATAATTTTTGAACAAGCTGATTGGCTTTTAAGGTGTCTGATGCTATGGGAAATGAGTAACCTGGTATTTCCCCTTTATTAATTCGTTCAATCTCAATTAAGATCCCATGACCTTTCATTCTCATCAGTAATTTTTTGCGCAATATTTTTCGCTAATTCACTTCTTTTTTCATTAGCCAAAATCTCCGCAAGAACACCTAAAGCAGCATCATTACTATTAAATCGCCACAAATATTCATTGGTCTATTTTTTCATCCCATTTTTTCCAAGCCCTCTTCTTGGACATTTCCAGAGCTTCTACAAAAACGTTTACCCGATCAATCCAAAAAATCATCGCTTCATATAGCAAATCAGTCATTTGTTTTGGATCGCGGGCGCGCCATAACTCTACAACAGCTAAAGGAAAATTACCACTGCCAATGCATATTTGAAGGTCCTAAGATAACCTTTTCGTCCAAGCAATTTATTAAATGTTTTCTTATTGGAATATGTCAAAGGAAGGAAAGTCGAAAACAGAAATTCCAGTCCATGAGACAAGCAGCCATCTCTGCAGCCCAACCATGTAGAAGTGGTAAAGTGTTGGACAATAAGTAATCTAGTAATACTTGGGCTTCTTCGAGCTGTTCTGAATCGGCAAATTCCAAGGCCAATAATAGGTACCACAAAGGGCGGCGCTGTTCTTCCTGCAATGTTACTAAATGTTTTGCTCGCTGGATATTCATTGTACGCAGGGTAAACAGTGGATTTTCTTGTGATGTAGATTTTATCAACCGTTTGGAGTATAACAACAAAAGTTCAGAAGATGTTGAAGCGTGATCATGCTCGAGTGCGATTTTCAATGCCACTTCGATGGTTTGTAAAGGTAAGTCTGGCTTATTAGTAAGAAATTGGCTTTGAAGGCGTAAAAAATCATTACTAAGTGCCAGAGAAACCATTTCTTCCGAAGCATTACTTTTCTCTAAATAATATGGCAAGTATTCAGTGCATATAGGCTATCATTATCGCGCCAATGAGAGCAATATTCGACTAATACTTTTTCATAGACCTCCGCTTCGTCGCCAAATATTCTTGAGAAAAATCCACCAAGAGAGGATAGGCAAAAGCAAAAGAACCATTGTTTACTCCTTCGCCGTTGTAAAACCAACGTGTCAATTGCCAGCTTCTTTAAGCTTGCATATCGCGATCGCTCAACCCAAGCAACAAAGGAGATTTAAGTTCATCACTAGATAATGGACCTTTGGCAACCGTCAGCAAAATAAACAATTTTCGAATTGGTTCCTCAATCTCCAATTTATCGAGCAAGTCAACTTGTTGTTCGATATATCTTTGAAAACCTTGCGGGGTTATTGCTAAAACAGCATAACCATCCTTACCATTTTGAGTTTTTTAATCAATTCATCAATCAAGAAAGCCAAGTACAATGGAAAACCTTGGGTTAATTCGCTTATTTTCAAGACAAATTTCTCATCAGCTGCAAAACCAACCAACTCACCATTTCCTGCCTTTTTTATCCATTCGCGATTACATCGATTGTCAGCCTTATCAATTTGGAGATGTTGAGATCTTTCCACCCAACCGCTTAAATATTCATGTTCCTCTCCTGGATTAGCCCGGGCAGAAGCAACTAAAAAAATACCTTCCGGCAAAGGCATTGGTAGAAAAGGAGGAAAGGTTTTATCCGCCTCATCCAACCCATCAATAATAATAACTAATTTTCTTTTTCGTTCTATGGATTTGTCCCCTAATAGACCGTATATGCTTTCCCTCAAGCTATTTTCATCTCGATATGTTATCTCAATTGGCGTATTGAGAAATTCGTAACCTGGCGTAGAATAGAAAGGTAGGCTTTTTCTAGTGAACTGTCTGTTTGCGAAGAGAAAAAATGAAATGCAATATCAATATCTTCTCTTTCAAGATCGTGGATCCAATTGGCTAGCAAGGCTGATTTACCAAAGCCGGCTCCAGCTGTAATGATCATCATCCCTGATACATTATCATGAATGAAATCATTTAGCTGGCGCTTCTCCGCCTCGCGTCCGGCAAAACATTTTAAATCGCGACTGATTAAACGATTAACGCGATCCTCGGTTTCCTTTCCCCAATATTTGCTACCGGAAGATTGTTTTTTTATACGTTCCAGTACATCATCGATAACTTTTCGAATTTCTTTTGATAATTTTGTATTTTCCTTCACATTCAATAGAATAACCTGAAGGATTTGCCCGCTTTGCGCCGCTAGAGCAGTTTCAAGACATTCGAAATACAATTCGGATGCATATTTCAACTGCGGAATAGATAACACGCCCCGCCAATCATTCTCCATCTGGGCATGTATGGCGGCGCGCAGGCTTTCTGCGTCCAGCGAATCCGGTAGATCTGCTGCCAGATTGCGCAATTTTTTTGAGATCGCCAACCCGGATGTTTTATACCTCACATCTTCGTCTGTACATTTCACAACGAATTCATGGTCAGCTATTTCAAATGCCTTGATTATTTTTTTGGCCTCTCCGCCTTCGTCAAGGTATTGATCTATCCGCTCTTTAAAACCTTCGCCGAGCAATTCCGTAATCCCGCCGGCCAAAATTGAAACAGGGCCTTCACCTAGCACTTTTTTTGTCTGGTATTCGACCAGTTTCGCGCATAACGTAATTACCGTCTTACCCAGATCGGCCATACTTCTTTACCGGTCCAACGTCATGCGGGTGGTGCCGGCATCGTGCCCGCGCATCTGTTTCTTGACATATTCCGTAAAGCGGCGCTGCAGCTCTTCCGGCGTACAGGGCAGGCCGCCCATCTTGAGCGCTTCTAGCAGATCATCCACCGGCAGGGTCACGGACTGAATACCGCGCAATGCCTGGGTGGCGGCCTGGACAAAGCCCTTAGGAATATCCGTCACAGCGTCTTTCTGGGTCAAGAAGGCCTCCACCGGCTTGTGTTCCGGCGTGGTCATGGCTGCCAGGCTGGCCTGGGCCGCTTGGCTGGAGAGCGCATCCCGCAGCGCCTGGCGCCAGCGGGCCAGCAGGTCATCCAGCGTGCTGTCCAGGCGTTCGAGCACCTGGATGGCCTGCTGGATATCCGCGCTGGCTGCCGGTCGGAACCCGCACCGGCAGGTGGGGCTTTCGGCCAGGAGGCCTTCATGGAAATCGGGACAGGTTTGTAATCCGGAGATGGTTTGCTGCCAGACGGCCAGTTCACTTGCACCGGAGGCGCGCAGCAAGTCCACGCCGCCGAGTTCCTTAAGCGCAGCCAGGCGCGCGTCGGCATATAACTTTGTGCGGCGCTGATCCCCCTGGATATCCAACACCCGCCGGTGATGCTGTTCGGCATAGACGGTGATGTAATCCCTTTTCAGCCCTTCCAGTTCCCGTTTCAGATCGGCCGCGCTGCGGGCATTTTCCGCGTGTCCAAAACGGCGCACTTCGTCCAAAACGGCCACACGCACGGTTTCGGCGCGCTGGTACCAGGGCTCTTCACGGCGGAAATTGGCCATGGCCTCGGCCAGGTAGGAAGCCAGCGGCTGCAATTGGCTGACAAGTTCCAGCAAGGTGCGGGCCTGCTCCACCCGCTGGCGGTCATCCAGGGCGTCCTTTATTTGGGTTGAAGTCAGGCGCAGATTGCGCAGTTTGCCGACAGTATTGACTTTAGCCAGCTCTTCCAGGAATTGCTTATAGCCTCGCACTCCTGGCATCAGATCGTTGATCGAAAGAACCACGGCTGGCTGGTCACTGGCCACCACCGTGCCGGCCTCGACCACCATCGTGGGCCGGTCGGTAAACACCGGCTGGTTCCATAATTGCAGGCCATTTTGCAGGCGATGCTGAAAATTCACCAGGCTTTCCAATTCGGCTACAACTTTTGGCTGCAAATGGTCGCGGACAGCCTGCTCGCGTGTGTTCTGGTCACGGATCACACCCGGCTGCAAACCCAGTCCTTCGAAGATCATTACCCATAAACTGACCGGCAGATCTCGAGGACGTTTGAAGAAACGGAAGGCCATCAAGTCGCTCAAACCGCGCGTAGCTGCCTTTTCTATAGAAGCTGCATCCAGTTCTTCGCGACCGTCCACATTGAAAACGATATCCCCGTTGTATACCAGTGCCAGCAGCACAACTACGGCCCATTCCGGTTCGAGGTGAAAGAAAATATCTTTTTCGATCGGCACCAGACCGCCTGCGATGGTCTCGATGATTTCCCCGCGATTGACCACCTGATTCTCTGGCTTGGAATTCAGGATTTCCAAATACTTGTTGGCATAGCGGGAGGCGTACGGACGGATCTCGCCCTGGCCGTCCAGGAGCTCCAGGCCTTCCAAGATACCCAGGCCCAGGTTGGTGCGCGCCCGTCCGGCCAGGATGCGTACCGCATCCAAGGAGCTGTTCTCACGCGCCTTGTCGCTGACCGGTTGGCTCAAACGGCTGAAAGCGGGATATTCCGGGTAATGTTCGCTGAAATCCGGGGCAAGTAGGTGAGCGGAAATCACCCGTAGCAAATCCTCAATGTTCTGGCTGGCCGTACTGCGCATATCGGCCAGCACTTTCCCAATTGGTTCGGTCACGCCCTGGTAGGTCACGCGCAAATGCTCATTCAGGTGTTCATTCAGCCAGCGGATCAAGCTGCGTAAAGCTTCGCTGGCTTTATCGGCATACTCCTGGCGATGCTCCGTGGCTTCATTGGCCATGGCGCGTGCACCTGCATACGAACATACCTTTTTTTGAAAATTTTCATCCAGGCCAGTTAGCTCAAAGATAACTTCGTCTGAACGTTTTTCATCATGGTATTTGCGTTCGTTAAATGGTGGGATGATGTAGATGTAAAAATCGCGTGGCGGCTGCGCCGTGGTGCGCTCATCCGGTGCGCCGAAGAACAGATAACCGGGTCGGGTCACTTTGTGCTCCACCCAGGGTAATTCGTAGAACCAGATCGGATAACTGGATACATAGGTGGTATCGCTTAAATTCATGGTTTGTCGCAAGGCATCAAAGAAGAAGCGGTTCAATTCATCTTGGGACATGGATTCGCCGCGCTCGCCAATTTTGGCGTCAAAATCCACCACCTTTTTCAGATCGAGGTAGTATTGACCGTTCTCCTCGCCATAGGATAGAAATTGCCCCTGGACCGTCTTGATGATTTCGCGCAATGCTACCTGCACCTGGTCAACCAGGAATTCGGCCGTTTTTTCGGGCATCTGCGTATACAGGCACAGTCCATCCCTTAGTTCTTCAGCCGTCACACCCAGTCGGGCATGAATATCATTTGTCGTCAGGCGTTGAACACTTAGCGCATGGATGATCCGGGTCGCCATGGGCAACAGGTTCGGGCGGGTATAAGCATTCCGGATACGCCCTTCCAATACATTACTTTTCTCGATTACTTGTGCCACATCTTCCAGGCTGCGCAGGCTTGGGTTTTCAGTGATACTTCGCCAATAATCATCGTAGGATATTAGCCCGGGTTGATCGGCTGGCACATCCTGATCCAGCAATCCGCGCATTGCCAGGCTGAAGGTCTTAAGTACTTCTCTCTTTCTCAGCAATGTAAACTCGTTCGAATGTCTCAATATAGGCCGGATGGATCGGGAATAATTCCACGAATTCGTCAAATCGTTCGGCCATCTGTTTATATAGCGGCGTGAATGGTCTTAAGTGTTTGATGATCTGGGCGCGCTGTGCGTCCGTTTTGTTTAATAGCCGATGGGAAACGACAAAAGCAATATCTTCACGCGCAATACGCACCTGCTCGAAGCGGTCCCGCACGCGTCGTAATTGTTCAGCCACAAAAGCGAAGCGTGGGTTGTCGAATAATGTCTCCTGCAACCCACCCAGGAAGCGGAAGGGTGTTTGTGCAGCCACTTCACCCAACTCGCGTAAGAAACCAAGGTCCAGGATCAGGGCCTGCTGGTTGCGTGTCCGCAGATAATCCAGCAACTCATCTACCACAAGTAGGATGCCCTGGTCCGGATACTTTTCCTGGAATTTCCCAACCACTTCGATGATGGCATTCTTATTGTTGCTGATCTGGTCCGCCGGAGGGAATTTGTAAGGCGTTCCCCAAGCTTTCAAGGCTCCTTCCAATTCCCCCAACAATATCTCACGCAGGCCACTTGTCACACTTCCGATTTCAACCCGGATGACTTTGAATTTTCCAGAAATGGCTTGCGCGCTTTTCTTCACACCCGGGTGTTTCAATGCCTGGCTGGCTTCCGGGTATTGTGCCAGCGCCGAGATCACCGACATCAGGTGGCTCTTGCCCGTGCCATAATTCCCTACCACCAGCACACCCTTGTTATCATGGGGGGATTGGAATTGAAGCTGGGGGATTACCAGGTCATTCAATTGCTCTGCCATGCGATCAGAAATCACATATGTCTCAACGAGGTGTTGAGCAGCCTCCTGTTTATCGGCATCCCGCAATTGAATGATGGATTCAATGGCTTCGAATTGAACAAGGTCTCGGTATCGCATAATATCTCCTACAAAGGAAAGATGTCGGCATCTGGATTGCGCCAGGTTCGATAATGTATATGTTCTGGTACAGCATACGAGAGCACTTTGTCATTCGAGTACGTTCCGGGCCAGAGCACCACCAGGTGGTTGAAGCGGCTGGATCGCTTAAAGATGACCAGTGGATCAAGGTGGAACGATGGCTCGAATAGGATATCGACTTCCAAAAGCAAGATCGTGCCGATTGGAATCTCTCGCACCCGTTCGGTCAGCCAGGATTGCACGGATGCCATATCCGATAGCTTTCCTGAAAGGAAGTCCTCACTCAAAGTTTTTCCAATCGAGATCGCTGGCCAATGGAAATTCTCCAGGCACTCTTTCTGTGCCTGGTCCAGAATCATAATATCTGGATGGACAAGCAGAACAAGCGCTCCCTGATTTTTTCTGAGAAAATCGGTATTGATCTTCATCACTGTCGTGGACATTCCTCCAGATATTCCGATGACATACGATCAAGACACGATCATATTAAATTCATCCAATATATCCTGATTTACTAGGTCTGAAGCAGATCTTGCCATGAATAAGTGAGGAACTTTTTGGTAGAAACCCTCTGGGTTTGACACTCTCTGGCGGTGTTCTACGATTTCATCCCGTTTATGAAATAATTATACGACGTATTTCATCGGTGCTATTCCGCTTTTTTCGCCCCCTTATGCGGCTAAATTAAGAAGATTTATTCGTACAAGAGGGGTTGTACTAACCATTTCCAGGATAGGTTGATATCCTGCTCGGCGGCGGTGATTGCCGCCAATAGGGTCTTCCCGAGACACAGGATCGCCGTAGAAGACAACGTGCTCCAAAGTGGCGGAGCGTTGGGAGCGGAGTCCAGCATCAGCCACAGTGTCTTTTTTAAGTCGCCCTGGCCGATGAAGTCCTCCTGTTTTTGGGCGGAAGTTCCGCTCGTCAGAAATGGAATTGTTTGTTTGGGTGGTTATAAAGACATACCTCCGTATAGGAAATTAGAACGACCACCGTCGTTCTCAAAGGCATGGGAGCATGGCTGTTCTGCCTGTGATAAGGAGGTGGATTTCAGCGGAGGCTTTATAATAGGATTACGTTTACGGTACTTGCATCTAAACTATGTCTTCCTGCGCCCATATTTCGCCAAGCTAAGCCAAGGTAAACATGAAAGTTTGGCCTCATTTAATTTGAAACCTGCAAAAGATAAGCCTGGCAGCATTGCACTATGACTCCGTGAGTAAAGTATCGATATCCGCCTGATCGAGCTACAGACATAGTTAGATGACAATGTTTATTACGAGTGGATTGTGAGGAAATCAGGATTCCACGCGTTAGATTATCTGGGATCTCCATATCGTGCAAAGTCGTTATATAATTAAAAAAACCAAGGAGGACAAATGACAAGTAAAGTCTATTCTGGATTGTTCGTATTGCTCATTTTTCTTTGGCCATTAATTCTCACTGCATCCTCTGATGTACAAACACAAACCTTATTCTGGCCAATTATGATTGTTAATGCACTGATTGGAATACTTGTCTGGTATTACAACAGCGTGAATGAATTATCCTTCTATAAGGGGTTGAGTGTTATTAGCGGATCACTGATGTCAGGATGCGCAAATATTACTTTGTTGTATCTTCCATTCGTTCTTGCAGTAGTTTATTTTATAGCAGCTTTCAATACTTTGATTGGCTTATTTATTGGGAGAGAAAGTACTCAGAAAAAATGGGGTCGCCTAGTTCTTGGGTTTTATAATCGCAAGCATCGCAACGAAGAATCCAAAAATGAAGCAATAAAGGGTGATGGGAACCAATGCCCCTATTGTGCAAAATCAATAAAATCAGAAGCAAAAATCTGTAAGTATTGTGGCAAGGATATTTCAAACACATTAGAACAGGATATTAACTGCCCTCTCTGTGGAGCCGAGTTAAGGCTTGATCGGAAAGAAAGAATTGAAAGGAAATTTCTTTGCGCTAATTGCGGAAAACCAGTTGATATGCGTTCATCGTCATTTAGCTGACCCAAAAATATTTACCAAGTTGACGTGCCGTCAAGCATGATTTAGACCTTTCTGGACGCGATCCGCTCCGTGATATTGAGACTGGCTGACATTTGTCTCAAACATAATTAGACTGCCCTTAATCCTTTTCAAGGATAAAGAGACTACCCTAACGGACAGTGCGCTCATCAAGAACAACTTCCTTAATTATAAACTACCAAATTACCAACATTATGGAACCAGTCTCACCATATTTGAGACTCCAGTCTTATTATCTCTGAGACGAGCCTCATTATCTGTGAGATCCGACACAAAAAGCGTCTCTAAAATGCCGTAAAAAAATGCTAATACAGCGTCGTACAAGTAAACTTGAACTAACCATTTTCTAGTTTAGCGGGTCTCTTACTCGGCAGCGATAATCGCCGTCAGGCTAGCCTTTTCCAGGCTCCGGGACTGCCTGGTAGATGCGTACATGATGTTTCAAGCCGCGGTGTGCCTGGAAGTGCGGGCGGAGATGTACGGTCACTCTATCGAGATGGCCATGAAATATGGTCGTCCGAAGGCCAGGGAGAAGGGACGCGCCGCCGAGGCGCTGGATGATATGGTGGGCGTTTAGTTGATCGGAACGGATTGATTGAACCGCGAGCGGGCTTGTGCATATTATCGTGTCGTGATATTATCGTGTCGTGATCGAGTCTTTCGCTTCGGACGAAACTAAGAAAATCTTCCTCGGGATTGTCTCAAAAAAGCTTCCCAAGGATATGCAACGGACGGCCCGCCGGAAGCTGATCTATCTGGACGATGCCGAAGATTTACAAGACTTGCTTGCTCCACCAGGCAACCGCCTGGAGAAGCTCAAAGGCAACAGGTCCGGGAAGTATAGTATTCGCATCAACGATCAATGGCGCATTTGCTTTGAATGGGTAAAAGGCAAAGCCAGGAACGTTGAGATCGTTGATTATCATTCGTAAAGGTAGGTAAGCCATGGACATTACTCTTTCCCCAATTCACCCCGGTGAAGTGTTGCTGGAGGATTTCATGAAGCCGCTAGGCCTGACTCAATATCGCCTGGCGCATGATATTGGCGTTACGCCCATTCGCATCAGTCAGATCGTGAATGGACAGCGTGCGATTTCGGTGGATACCGCCATGCGCCTGGCGCGTTATTTTGGTACCAGCGCCGCGGTATGGTTGCGTTTGCAGGTTCGTTATGATCTTGAAGTCGCACAGGGTACAATGAGCGACCGCATTAATCGAGAAGTCAAGATTTTACAACAACCTGCCAGTCGCGTTTAGATGATTTGTTGAAGAAGTTCAAGCATCTGCATTGTTCGAAATATTTTGATTCCGCATAAAAGGTGTAGGGGTACATTTTTTATACCCTACCCAAATTTAAAATTTAATGATTATAAGGAGCTTGAAGTGTCCCGAGATAAGCTCATATTTCTTCTGATTTTCATTTTGCTGGGTGGTTGTGCTGCCCAGCATAACCTTCCACCGTCTACGGCGACAGCTACGCCAATCGCCACGAAACCATCTGCTACGCCGACCCCTTCAATTCAAGCCCAAAGAGAAGCAATCCTCCAGCAGATAAGGCAGGCTGCAGCCGATTATAACTCGTCAATAGAGGATGAAAAAAAGATCGGGAATTTTATCCCTTCTAATTTGGGGCACGGAAAACAGGGGTTCATATTCACTGAAGATTCTCGAACTAAAATATTATCAAAATATAATGATTTAATGAGCACTATTGAGGATCTAAATAAGCGCTATGAAGCCTTGGCACCGGCTAACCTTTCACCGCTCCCAACCTTTTCAAGCAAAGCCGAAGGCCAGGCATATTTAGATCAGATCATGGAGGATTACACTAACTGGGTCCAGAATGAACTAGTCCATGGGAACATTGTTATCGTCTATCATCCTGATGATGGTGATTATGTTCCTGTATCCATCGGCGATTCTTATGTGTTGATGGAAGCCAAAGGGTTACATATACAACAATTGCGCTTGTGGGTACGGGGGCCTTCGGCTGCTGCAATCCAACAGGATATTCAACTAATTCAGAACATTGAGCCTGGAAATATTGATCTAACCGATGTTACTTCGCTGCCTTTCTATCGCAACGATCTTAGTTTAACTCAGTACGACACCAGCTCTCGCACATATATTGTCTACAGTGAGGCTCATGTAATCATCGAGATTAATCCCAAACAGATTCCACCAGGAGTTGCCAGCCTATCGACCGATGAGCTCGAAGCCAAGGCCAGGGAGTTGATTAATCTCTTCGCTCCGGGTTTGGATCTTTCCCAGCTAACGCCGGCAGGGGGTTCTAAAATAGGCACGTACTTTTTCCGGTGGGAAGACCGCACCAAACCGGTTTTAGATGATGGAAGGAGTTACCCATTCATCCAGGTTGGCTTGAATGGCGATGGAGAGTTGTTGAATTATTACAACACATTGCCTCTGGCACGCTAATTCTCAAAAAAAATTTAAAAATGGTGAGTAGGCGGGTAGCCTACTCACAGGACCAGGTGGATAGCCTGTCCACGCAACGTTCCCTGAACTCTGACTTGGGTGAGACTCCGCACCCTATCGCCAAAGTGTGCCAGGGGAGCGAGTGTCCCGATGGCACGGGGATGGGGGCTGAACAGGGCTGTTGACACTCAGCAAGGATGACATCACTAACAAAAAGCGTACCCAGGGATTTTCACCGGATACGTTTTTTACGAACGATCGGAATGGATATTTCTAACGTTATGAGCTGGTGCACCCAAGCAGTTCCGAACTGCTATGTATACAGATGCATAACACTTTTATTGTCTATTGCAAATCCACACTCGGGAAGCGTCGCAATTCTAAATCTCTATAAGCAGTTAACCAATTATTCTCATTAGGGAAAAAATGCTGGAATAATCTTGAAACAATTACCAATTCTTCAATAAGTGTTGCTTCTGTTTTTGTCCAAGCAATAGGCGGGAAATGATTAAGATACTTCATTCTGCCGATACCAACATATATTTCAGCAATTCGCATTGCCAGCGCGATTAATTCTCCTTGAAGTCCAAGGGCCATGTCAAGGTTAATTATGTCGATAAAACGCGTTCGTTCGGTTGCCCTAAACTCAATTCTAGACAAAGCAATATGTGTTAGGCCGACCTGGGATCCCAGATTTCGTAGAGAAAATTTTTTGGAAATGCGATGAAAGCGGATATAGTGGCCTAAATCCTGAAGTATCAATACTCCGCCGGAAAGGTAAATTGAGCGAAGCTTGGCAATGTTGAAATCGGGTGGATATTTTATTACTTCCATCGTTGGGGGAGGATTTGCCAGTTTATCAGTTCTTTCGCAAAGAAAAGGTATTGCCAGTACTGAGACCAGCTTCGCCATATCTGGTTCGATTGACGGTTGGTATTGAAGGATAAACAACCGGAGAAGCCAACTCGTAATTTCTCTGTGTCCTTGGAATTGTTAATAATGCAAATTCGTCTAAAAAATGGACATCATATAAGCTTAAGGTTGGAACGTCATGTTTTTTTGATTCAGGCTGGTAATAAAGACTCTGGCAATGGCGAGCCAAGATCTATGATCCCGTCTGAAAAAAGATCTAGAACAGACAAATTAAGTGCACGAAGTAAACGAACTAAAGCGAATAATGTAATTTCGGCCTTATTATTTTCTATCTTGCTTAGTTGAGTCTGAGTAATTCCACTCTGAATAGCAAGCTGAATATGGGTAAGGTCTCGTTTTTTTCGCTGTTCCCGAAGCCACATTCCTAATGAGTTTGCAATTGTATACATAGATTTCACCTTGCCTTAATGAAAAAAACAATTATAATAGTGGTAATTATGGCAATATTTTTCATTCGTAAAATTGACAGATTTATAGAGTTCACTTTTGACACTATCATCCAGAATCCAAAGTAGTTTATCTAATTCTCGGCAACACCTTCTTACATATTAAAAAATGATCGCAATCAAGCAACATCGAAAATATTACGTGTGGTGCAGATTTGGAAGAGTCAAAATTTCGAGTTACTCCATTTTTTAGATCCCATCCGATTTTCAAGGCCAGAGGCAAATATGCAGAATCATTTTCAAGAATTAGCATCTTCTAATGCAAAATTAGTTGACGAATTTGACTGTTATCAAATCGGTTTAGGTCATACTTCTACAACCAGGGAAGCGTATAAACATGATATAAACTGTTTTCTAAATTTTTGTTGCTCTCAAAACCTATTTAATGAAAGTGTATTTGTTGATAAAACTCTGATTACACGCTTCATTGCCTGGCTTACTCAAAACGAGATCAAAAAATCAACTATTCAACGGCGAGTAATGGGTGTATTGGCTTTTTGGGAGTTTTTGTTTGAAGAGAAACACATGGGAAATCCACCGATGACCTTAAGAAGAATGCACTTGAAATTGCATCCTAGCCCTAATCCAACACGTCCGCTCAATGCTAACGAATTTAAAAAATATACAGAGGGCCTTCAAGATGAACTTGCAGCAATCCAATGATTTCATTTACTTACGCCAAATAATCGTTCTTGCTCTTGCCCAATCCTCGGGCGAGCCAATCCATCGTTTGTTGAGCATAAAAAGAAATGAAGTAACAATTCAAGATGAATTTGTTCTTATTTCAGACCAACCGTTTAATGTGAACCATGCTGACGTTATGCGCTATTTGATGCTAAGGGATTGCGCCTTTCCGGAGACACCTTTCCTATTCCCAAGTAAAACGGGGAAACAATTGTCATCAGGAAAGTTCAACCAAGTCTTGAAACATATGTTGGATCAGGCCGAATTTACCAAAGGCATAGAAAACTGCCAACAATCGCTCGATGTACAGATCCCAGCGCTTCAGAGAATGGATTTTGAGGTAAAGCGTCCCCATTATCAAAAAACGTTGGCAGTAGCGCTCTCGTGCTATCTGGCGCTCAGACCATCTGAGATTGCCAAACTCAAAAAAACAGATTTCGATTTTGATAATCACATACTCACTTTACGTCTAACGAAGGGGCAAGAAGATCAGTTTTTGCCTATCCCATCGGACCTGTATCAACCTTTATTGCGTTACACAAAGTTACTACCTGTAGATGAAAGTTATCTCTTTATAAATTCCGTCGGAAATCAATGGGATCGTCGAGATGTACACGCAGTAATCCAAGAGCGGGGATTAGAGAAAGGGCTTACTACAAAAGTTATGCCCCGGCGCTTACGCCCATCGGTAATCAAACAGCTGGTACATAAGAAGACTCCAGAGTCGATTCTTATCAAACTGCTGCGCCATAAAGATGGACGGACACTTCACAGGAATTATCTTTGTGATCTTAACGATGAACTTTCCGATACTTTAGACAATTTTCATCCAGACCAGCCAGATGCAGATGATCTTGTGGCCATGTGAAATGAGAGCAAAATGACAGACTATAATGATGTTAAAGTTCTAAACATATCTTCAGGCTGGCCTATAAGCCGCATTCTGTCCGGCGGTTGATGCCGGTTTACGCCAATCTTTCGCCGAAGCTCAAGAAAAAGGCTTCATCCCGGACCGCGCCTGTGCGATCATCTCTCTGAGCAGCCTACCCAGGACTCAAATGAAGCGAGCCGCTTCTTGTCCCTGCTTGGCCTTGCTCCCGGCGGGGGTTACCTGGCCGCCCGCATTGCTGCGAACGCCGGTGGTCTCTTACACCACCTTTTCACCATCACCTCTGCACAAGGCAAAGGCGGTTTGTTTCTGTGGCCCTGATCCGGCAGGTTGTCCCGTCCCGGGGTTTCCCCGGCGCCGTGCCCTGTGGAGTGCGGACTTTCCTCGATCCTGCGCTTGCGCTCAAGACCGCGACCGCCCGGCCAGCCTGAAGACAAAGGTATCATACCGTCGATATAGTGGTAAGTCAATCTCGACTAAAAATGCTTCATCCGCTGATCCATAATCTTCACCGATTTCTTAAAATAGGTTAGCGGAAATTCGTGGGGATTAGTGGATTTTTTTTGATTTTTCCCAGGTCTAATCAATCCAAATTGAGGAACTTCATCACCCCCGAAAGATGACCATTTTACCCCGGTGATATCGGGGAAGTATGCTTTAATGGAAGGGAAAAGTAAATCATCCTAATGGAGGTAAAAATGTCCAAGAGCGTTGATAATTTGAAAACAGCCTTTGCGGGCGAGAGCATGGCCAACCGCAGGTATCTGGCTTTTGCCAAGAAAGCTGATGATGCGGGTTTTCCGCAGATTGCCAGGCTTTTCCGTGCAGCTGCTGCAGCGGAGACTGTGCACGCCACCAACCATTTGCGCGCCATGGATGGTATCAAGGATTCGGCCGCAAACCTGCAAGTGGCCATCGAGGGAGAGCATTACGAAGTAGTCACCATGTACCCGGACATGCTTGCGGAAGCCCAGGCGGAAGGCGATAAACGCGCCTCCCAGTCCTTCAATTATGCATGGCAGACCGAGAAAGTCCACGAAGCGCTCTATCGCGAGGCCGCCGAGACGCTCTCAAGCGGCAAAGACCTGCCCGAGGCAGAGTATTACATTTGCCCGGTCTGCGGTCACACCCATCGCGGCAAGCTGGTGGAAGGCGGCCGGTGCCCGATCTGCAATACGCCCTTTGATAAATTCTCAAAGATCGATTGAACCATAAATTTGCGATATTCGTACTGGTGGTAGATCATAAAATAACCGCGCAGGAGCGAAGGACGCTAAGGTTTAAATGTTTCCTTGGCGTCCTTCGTATTTGCGCGGTTGGTTTTCCAGTCTGAAAGGCTTTTGACAATTAAAACCCGAGGGTAGTAAATCTGGACAGATTCCCCGGCGTAAAGTAAAATACTGCTCTTTGGTAGTGGCTTCCTGTCTTTCGCTGCCATTACGTTGGAATAATAATATGAATTGATTGGAAGGCAGACCTTGCACTTAATAAATTCTGCCGGGCAATCGTATTTTTATGGAGGAAGTAAGTGGCTAATATTAAGTCCCAGATCAAGCGTAACAAGCAGAACGATAAGCGTCGTCTGCGCAACCGTGTTTATCGCGGCACTGCCCGCATCGCGGTCAAGAATGCCCGCACTGCCATCGATTCCGGCGTGCCCGAATCGAAAGCTGCCCTTGTCAGCGCCATCAGCGCCCTGGATAAGGCCGCCGAGCAGGGTGTCATTCACAGAAATAATGCCGCCCGCCGCAAGAGCCGCCTGGTAAAGGCCTTTGCCAAGATGGAACCGGCCAAGGTCGAGGCCGTTGTGGTTGAACCGGTTGTAGAAGCTGAGCCCAAGAAGGCTGCCCCGCGCCGGCGCGCTGCCAAAGCGGAAGCCAAGACCGAATCGGAATAGGCCCTTAATTTAGTTAATAGAAAGCGGCCGCACTTCCTTAAAAAGACCTCCGCGAAAAAATAGCTTAAACGTTCGCGGCTTGCAAAAACCTTGAGCGGGAGCGCCCAGAACGACCGGGCCTCCTGCTTTTTGCTTCTATGCAATTATCCGATATGTTCTAAGTTATAATCCCGCCTACAGGTAACCATGTTCCAGATTGAACAGCAAGCCATCGAAGATAAGATTAAAACCTTCGCCGCCGCGAAGGGAATTGCCCTGGCTGCATTGGAATGGAAGCCTATCCCATTTAGCGGGGAGTGGGGCATTTCCACTTCGTTTTTCGCCAGCGCCGCGCTGGAAGCCCGTTCGGGGAAAAAGGTGGTCGTTCCACAGCGTGCCCAGGAGATCGCCGAACAGGTCAAGGGCGCGCTGGTGGATGCAGCCGGGATCGGGCGTGTTGAGGCAGTAAAAGGCTATCTCAATCTGTACTTCGCAACGGCGGAATATGCCGGCCGTGTGGTCGAAACTGTCTTGGATAAAAAAGGTTGTTTTGGATCCGGCCCCGCCACCGGCCAGCGTGTCATGGTCGAATTTTCCCAACCTAATACACATAAAGCCTTCCATGTTGGGCACCTGCGCTCCGCCATCCTGGGCGATGCACTGGCCCGAATTATTGAATTTGCCGGGTACGAAGTTGTGCGCGCCAATTACCCTGGCGACATGGGTCTGCACGTCATCAAGTGGCTGTGGGCCTATCTGAAATATCATGCCGGCGAAGAACCCGAGACCGACATCACCCAGTGGATGGGTATGGTGTACGCGGATGCCAGCCGCCGCCTGGATGAGAACCCCGACCTGGAAGCCGAAGTGCGGGCTGTCTATGCCCGCTGGGATCAACGTGACCCCGAGATCGTGGCGCTTTGGCAGAAGACGCGCCAGTGGTCGTTGGAAGGCTTCCAACAGTTGTATGCCGAAATGGATATCCACTTTGACAAGTATTATTTTAACAGCGAGGAAGAAGACCCGGGCAAGCAGGTTGTGGAAGAGCTGATCCGGCGTGGTTTTGCCGTGGATGAACGCCCGCAGGGCGGGGCAGTGCTGGTAAAGATTGACGAGTTGCTGGGACTGACCAAAGAGCAGTACCGTACCACGGTGGTGCTGCGCTCCGATGGTACCGCGCTGTATGCCACCGAAGACCTGGCGCTAGTGTTGCATAAATTTCGGGATTACCCGGATTTGGCACGTTCGGTCTATGTTGTGGACGTGCGCCAGTCACTCCATTTCACGCAGATCTTCAAGATCCTGGAAATTGCCGGATATGAACAGGCCCTCAAATGCGTGCATGTGGCCTACGAACTGGTAACCCTGCCTGGCAACGTGGTTATGTCTTCGCGTGAGGGCACCGTAGTGCTGCTTGAGGATTTACTGCGCGAGGCCATGACGCGTGCCAAGGATGAAGCCCGCAAGAAAAACCCGGCTTTGACCGGGGAACAGCTGGTGCGCGTGGCCAAAGCGGTCGGACTGGGTGCATTGAAATACCCGTTCCTGGCGCGTGAGAATACCAAGCTGGTCACTTTTGACTGGCAGGCCGCCCTGGATTTCAATGGCCAGGCGGCTCCCTACATTCAATATGCTCATGTACGCTGCAATTCTATATTGAGGAAAGCCGGAGTAACCATCACAGAGCTTTTGCCGGCTTCCTTCGATTATGATTTGAATCCGGCCGAAATCGAACTCATCGATGTCATCAGCCGCTTCCCTTCCGAAGTGCAGCGCGCTGCGGCCGAGTACAAGCCGCTGATCATCGCCAGCCTGGCCTATGATATTGCCAAAACCTTTGCCGGTTTCTACGACGCCTGTCCGGTCGTATCGGCCGAGCCGCAGGTACGGGCCGCTCGTTTGCGGCTGGTGGCGGCCACCAAATATACTCTTGCCAATGCCTTGGCGCTTTTGGGCATCACAGCCCCAGAAGTGATGTGACGCACTGACCGTAGGTCAGCGCGAAAATCAGCCTGTTCCTGCTTCACTGCAGGATGCCACAGGTGGTACAGGAGCTCCGAAAAAGCGCAGGAGCCTCCTTGCTGTTGCGAGCGTAACAGCTACCGCAGTGAAAGCTCGAACCTGGCTGAAATTCATCTTTTCTGACAAGGAGTTTTGCTATGTCCCCTGTTCGTACTCTCATTATGGGCGCTGCCGGGCGCGATTTCCACAACTTCAATGTTTTCTTCCGGGACAACCCGGATTATGAAGTGGTGGCATTCACTGCAACCCAGATTCCCGATATCGAGGGCCGCACCTATCCCCCCCAGTTGGCCGGGAAGATGTATCCAAAGGGCATCCCGATCTATGCCGAGAGCGACCTGCTCAAGCTGATCAAGAAATTAAAGGTGGAACAGGTCATTTTTGCATATTCGGATGTACCGCACGAAGTGGTCATGCACAAGGCTTCCATGGTGTTGGCCGCCGGGCCCGACTTCCGCCTGATGGGCGAGAAGCTCACCCAGGTCAAATCGACCAAGCCAGTTGTCTCGATCTGTGCCGTCCGCACCGGTTCGGGCAAGAGCCAGACCACCCGGCGCGTCTCGCTGATCCTGCGCGAGATGGGCTACAAAGTGGCCGCCATCCGCCATCCCATGCCGTACGGCGACCTGGTCAAGCAGGAAGTGCAGCGCTTCGCCACCTATTCCGATCTTGATAAGCACGAGTGCACCATCGAGGAGCGCGAGGAATATGAACCGCACATCGACAACGGCGTGATCGTCTATGCGGGTGTGGATTACGAGAAGATCTTGCGCCAGGCCGAGCAGGAAGTGGATATCATCCTTTGGGACGGTGGCAACAATGATTTTTCCTTCTACGTCTCGGATCTTAAGATCGTTGTGGCCGACCCGCACCGCCCCGGGCACGAGAGCAGCTACCATCCCGGCGAGGTTAACGCCCGCGACGCGGACGTGATCGTCATCAACAAGGTTGATACGGCTGACCCCCAGGCCGTAATCAAGGTGCGCGAGAACCTGCGTATGCTCAATCCGGAAGCGATTGTCATCGAAGCCGCCTCCCCTCTCTTTGTCGAAAAACCCTCCAAGATCCAGGGCAAGCGCGTCCTGGTGATCGAGGACGGCCCGACCCTCACACATGGCGAGATGGCCTACGGCGCCGGTTACGTGGCCGCCAAACGCTTCGGCGCGGCCGAGATCGTCGACCCGCGCCCGTTCGCGGTCAAATCGATTGCCGCCACCTATAAGAAATACCCGAAGACTGGCCCGATCCTGCCGGCCATGGGTTACGGCGCGGCCCAGGTCAAAGACCTGGAGGCGACCATCAACAAGGCCGATGTCGACCTGGTCATCATCGGCACGCCGATTGATCTGACGCGTGTCCTGAAGATCAACAAACCTTCCATGCGCGTGCGTTACGAGCTGCAGGAGATCGGTCAGCCGACCCTGGAGGATGTCTTGAAGAAGAAGTTTGGCAAGAAGAAATAAGCTACGGCAAGGACAAGTGCCCGGCACCTTCAAGGTGCCGGGCACTTTCATATTACAGGTTCTTGACAGACTCTATTGATTGGATATAATTAACTAAAAGGTTAGTTAATTATCAGGTGACTATGAAAAAAAGTGACCAGACCAAAGAAAGAATCTTAGCAGCTGCGCTGGATGAGTTTGCCACAAAAGGCTTTGGTGGAACCCGGGTCGATCAGATCGCCCGGGCTGCCGGGGTCAACAAGGCCATGATCTATTACCATTTTGCCAGCAAGCAGGATTTGTTTGACCAGTTGTTCCAGTCTGAAATGGAATTAGTAAAAAAAGAAATTGGCCTCATCATGGCTCAGCGTGATCCCAATTCCAGGGAAGAAATGGCTGAGGCTGTGCGAGTTTTCTTGGGATATATCGAAAGCAAGAAGAAACTCCTGCAAGTGTTGATGTCTGGTGCCACTTTGAGCGTGGAACTCCAGCCCAACCTGTTCAAACTACTGGATTTCACCAGCGCATTCGGGCTCGAAATCTCTCAACAGGCCGGGCGCGAATTACCGGAAAAGGATGCTGATGCCATCCTTTACGAACTCTTTACCGGCCTTCTGCCGCTGGTTGAGTTTGTGATTCTGCGGGATGGCTTGATCGCCTATTATGGCTGGGATGAAAAGGAGCTGAATGAATATTTCATTGCCTCCTGGATGCACCAGCACGGCGGATATTAAAGGTATGCCGCTACTCGAGGTAGAAAAGCTGCGAATAAAAAAGAAGCCCTTCGAAGCAGTGATCGGAGAGTCGAAAATATATTTTTAGAAAAGGAGAGCAATAATGCAAGAAAACGAAGCCATCCTCAAACGGCAGGTGTCCAATATCCGGTTCAAGAATGCTGACATGGATTTCATGTTGAACTGGGCCATCGGGATCGGCCAGATCATTGGCATGTCCCCCTCGCAGGCTTTTTATGCCGTGCATGGCATCAAGGACGGCGATCCGGCCGGCTGGCGCAAAGGCTTCCAGGCTCAGGGCGATTATCAACTGGAACGCGCCGGGGAATTCATTCGCAACGGGCAGAAGCTGGCGGCTGGCCAGCTCAGCCTGGGAGCGGCCTACGCCTACCGCGCGGCCATCCAGTATACCGACCCAACCACGCCTGATTTCGACCAGCGCGTCCAGGCCATGCAGAAATCCTTCCGGCAGGGCATTGATCTGATCGGAGTTCCGATGCGGCCGGTCGAAGTGCCCTTCGAACAGACCACGTTGCCCGGCTATTACCTGCAGCACGATGACCAACTGCGTCCGCTGCTCATGATGGTTGGCGGCGGGGATACATTCTGTGAAGACCTGTTCTACTTTGCAGGCTACCCGGGCTGGAAGCGCGGTTACAACGTCATCATGGTCGACCTGCCGGGGCAGGGCATCACGCCTAACCGGAACCAGCATTTCCGCGCCGATATGGACAAGCCCTTCAGCACAGTACTGGATTGGGTTGAAGCCAACGCTTTGAAAAAGCCGGAAAAGATCGCCGTTTACGGAGTCAGCGGTGGCGGATATTTTTCAGCCCAGGGTGTGGCGGCCGACCGCCGGGTCAATGCCTGGATCGCCAGTACGCCGCTATTCGATATCGCCGAAACTTTCCAGCGTGAGATGGGTAATGCATTGAAGACACCCGGCTGGTTGCTCAATCTGCTGGTTGGCCTGGCCGGTTCGGTCAACGAGAGCGCCGAGATCAACCTCAAAAAATATGCCTGGCAGTTCGGCACAACCGATTTCAAAACTGCCATTGATGCCGTGATGGTGCAGACAAAGCCTGTGGATTGTTCGGGGATCACCTGTCCCAGCCTGTTCCTGGTGAGCGAAGGCGAAGGGCCGGAGCTGAAGCGCCAGACGCATATATTATTCGACGATTTTACCCGGCGCGGGGTGAATGTGACCCTGCGGGAATTTACCGCTGCCGAAGGGGCGGATGGCCACTGTGAGTTAAACAACCTGCGTCTGGTCCATCTGGTCATTTTTGATTGGCTGGACAAGCTCTTCGGACATGAACCGGGGGATGTGCGGCTGTACTGTTAAGTATCCATCTAAAATTCTAGAAGAACCGCAATGTGAGTTTGTGCGGCTTTGCCGTATACACTCACATTGCGTACTCCAATTGAATTTTAGGATGGGTTCCCAATCCTGTTCATGGCAATTTTGGTGGCTGGATGGCATCGGATTGCCGTTTGATATAATTGAGATCACCCGGCAACATACGCTTCCATCTCTGTTTATCTCCGGTAAATCATCGGTATCGTTTGGAACCGAATGCTTTTATGATTATCGAGGAGAAGAATATGCTATCATCAGCGACCTTTGATGTTCTGATTGTAGGAGCAGGAATGGCCGGGCTGACGGCCGGGGCTTACCTTTCCAAAGCTGGTTTAAAGGTACTCATTTGTGAAAAAGAAAAGAAAACGGGGGGATTGGTCAATTCGTTTGAATATAAGGGCTTTGTATTTGACGGGGGCATCCGGGGGATAGAAAATTCAGGGATCGTGTCTCCCATGCTCAGGCAGTTGGGGATAGAAGTTGAATTCCTGGCCAACCGGGTATCCCTGGGCATTGCCAAAGATGTGATCGGGATTGAATCGAAAGACAGCCTGGCTGCCTACCAGGAACTCCTGGAAAAATACTTTCCTGAAAACAAACCGGATGTTGCTCGCATTATCCAGGAAATCCATAAAGTTATGGGGTATATGGATATCCTTTATGGCATTGATAATCCGTTGTTTATGGATCTGACCAATCTGGAATATGTATCCAAAACGATCCTGCCATGGATGTTGAAATATGTAACGACACTTCCAAGAATAGCGAAACTGAACCGGCCCGTGGAAGAATATCTGCAAGGGTTTTCAAATAACCGGGCATTAATTGACATTGTTGCCCAGCACTTTTTTCAAAAAACTCCGGCATCTTTCGCGTTGAGCTATTTCAGCCTTTACCTGGATTACCGTTATCCCAGGGGAGGCACCGGCAGCCTGCCTCAGGCATTGGAGCAATTCATATTGGAGAAGGGCGGTGAAATCCGCAAGGAAACCGGAATAACGCATGTCGACCCGGCAAGGGACCAGGCAACCGATTCAAACGGAAATATCTACCAATATCGGAAGCTGATCTGGGCAGCAGACCAAAAAGCACTTTACCGGTTGATTGACCTGGCCTCATTGACGAACAGAAAGGTTGTCAGAAATATACAGGCGAGACAGAAAAAGCTCTCAGGAAAAATCGGCGGAGATTCCATTTTTACCCTCTATCTCACCGTCAACCTTGATAAAGAGTACTTTTCAAGGGTATCCAATCCGCACTTTTTCTATACCCCATCGTTGTTTGGCCTTTCCCATGCCAGCCTGGATGAATTATGCGATCATGACCGAAAGGCCGACTCGGGCTTTATCAACGATAAGATTCTTATTATTGCCTGGTTGAAAAAATACCTGGACTTAACCACCTACGAGATTTCCTGCCCGGTGCTGCGCGACAACAATCTTGCTCCTGCTTGCCAGACCGGGCTCATCATCAGCAGCTTATTCGACTATGCCCTGACAAGCCATATTCAGGCAATGGGATGGTTTGACGAGTTCAGGGAGTTGGTGACAGAGAAAATGATTGAAGTGCTGGATGCGAGCATCTACCCCGGGCTCAAGGCTGCTGTCATCGACAGTTTTACATCTACACCGTTAACCATTGAGAGAATTTCTGGAAACTCGGAAGGCGCGATCACCGGCTGGGCCTTCACCAATGATTTCATGCCGGCAGTGAACAGCCTTCCGAAAGTGGCTAATTCCGTACTGACCCCGATCCCTGATATTTACCAGGCCGGGCAGTGGACCTACAGCCCTTCCGGATTGCCGATTTCCATCCTGACCGGTAAACTGGCAGCAGACCGGGTTATCAAAGATCTGCGCTAAGACCGGTCATTTGCAAGCTCAGCCTCCAGATCTGGCGGCCTTTTTCCCGGTCCAGAGCATCGGCGGCGGGTTTCTCATCGATGGTCAAGTGAAAAAACCGGCCGCTCACATCGGCCATTTCAGGAGCAGCTGCCAGGTAATACAGGGCTTCTCCAGAGATGACCGGATCCTTAAGCAGATGCCAGGTTACATTATGGAGGAACCAGCGATAGAGCGGCCCATTGTTATTGCCAATATTCGTTTTTACATCCCCCGGGTGCATGGCGTTGATGGTAACACCAGAGCCCTTCAACCGGTCGGCGAACTCCCAGACAGATAATAATTGGGCTATCTTGGAAGCGCCGTACCCCTGCAACCCGGTATAGCGGCGATGTTCCCAGTTCAGGTCAGCCAGGTCCAGGCCACCGAAGCGGTGGCCCTCGGAATTCACCTGGACAATTCGGGCGGGCACGCTCTGTCTCAATTTATCAAGTAGAAGATAAGTAAACAGAAATGGGCCAAGGTGATTTACACAAAAGACTGTCTCAAATCCATCCTTGTTGGTTGTGCGGGTGGTCGAATGCAGCCCGACTGAATTGATCAGCACATCGATGCGGGGATAATCCCTTACCAATATTGCCGCGGCTTTGCGAACATCTTCCAGATCACTGAAATCGGCTATCACAATTTCAACCGGGACAGCATATTGAGACACCAGCTCTTTCTGGATGGTTTTCGCTTTTTCCTGGTTCCGGCAGACCAAAACGATATGGGCGTTGCCTCTGGCGAGCCGCTTTACCGTTTCCAGCCCAACTCCCGAGGTGGAACCGGAAACCACACAGACCTTCCCCGCCATGGAAGCGGTGGTGCTTTTCTGGACCGCTTGCCTGTTTTCAATAAACATAAGCTCATCGGGCAGTTTGCGCTTTGCCATTGGATTCTCCGCTACCCAAAATTCTTTCGCATGAATTTTCGATAGGTTTTCTTGAAATACGGGATGCCATTAAAGATATCGCCCCACAGATCAAAATAGTCCCGCTGGTGGATGATCCGGCCATCCGCGTGCAGGGTGAGCCTAGTACTGCCATATAGCGGGGTACTGGGATATTTTTTGAAAGCCATGGTCATGACCCAGTCCATGAGAATGATATTCAACTCTTGCGCAATGGATAGGATCTCCATTTGCAGGCTTTCACAACGCTTTGCCAGGCGTTCGCAAAGAGCGGAGAAAGCCTCTATCCCTTCGATGCGCTGGATGCTATCCTCGAAAACCACTTCCGGGTGATAGTAAGGGTAGAGATGAGACCAGTCCGGTTTCCCATTGGTGTTGTAAGTTCTTGACCATAATTCCCGGACTTTGTTGATATCCAGTTTTCCCGGAAGGCCCTTTACGCTGCTTGCAACTGGAGATGGACTCAAATTCTCTTCTTCTTTTTCCATGAATCTCATTTCCGATCATCGCTGGTTATATGTGCAATTTGTATACCTAAACAACTTGCACTCGGTTATTATAACCACCGCAGATAAGATTCCCCCAGAGATTACCTGGAACTTCCAAAGGTTGGTCGGTGATCAAAGGTTTTGCAGCCCATGCCATGTATGCAGAAGGATGAATCCCGCCGCAACCACTCCATATACCCAGCTGCCTCCCAATATTGCGATCCCCAAAAAGGACAGAAAGGGTGTCAGGCGCGGCGCCAGCAGGCCGGCCAGGCTGTTGCTCCAGGCGGAAGTCGGGCCAAACATAAGCGGCAGCCAGCTGGCGAAGTAAACCAGCGTCCCCAGCACGTAAACGATCAGTCCGGCCCGAAGCAGGGTGGATTGCCACTGCGCCCTTCCCGGCAGCGGCATCGATACCGGCAGCGCAAAGACCAGCACGCGCACAACGTTCTCTGCCATCAGCAGCCATTTTGGGGAGTGTGCGTCAGAGGTAATGGCGTCTTGCTTGATACGCGGGCCAAGAACTAAATTCCAGGCCAGCAACGGCAGGATCAACCAGAGACAATTCAGCCAGGTCAGTTCGAGCTTCATTTTCTATCTGACCTCCACACGGATGATGACTTTTTGCCTGGCAGCCTGCTGAAGATCTTTTACATTGAAATTCCCATCGGCTTCAACGCCGATGTGGTAGCCCTTGGTTAGTGCCGGGAATTGCCGCAGGTATATGCCAAAACCTTCCAGGATTGCTTCAGAGTCGGTTTCTGGCTTCAGTACCACACCTGTTCCGGTCAGCGACTGCCCTTGCATGGTCAACCGTACCGGTGCGGCCTCTTTCAGGTTGCGCCACCATGTTTTTTTCTCCGGCATGCCCGGTACGATGTAGATAATATTCCCGGCCTGAACGTACTGGACCGGCAGGCTGTATTCCCGGCCGGTTTTGCGCCCGCAATAGGTAATGACCAAAAGAGTATTGCTCATTAATTTATGCAAGGGGGAGCGCAATATCAGGCGTACCAGCGGATTGATGACCTTATTCATGAACCACATCCGTACCTCCACTTTGTGAAATTAACATTGCCAGAACTTCCTGTTCCAATTTTTGGGGTTCATCGTAAAAAATATCGTGGGCGGAATTTTCGAACCAAACCAGCCGTTTTCTGGCCGGTGCAACCAATTTTTGATAATATTCTTTCGTCAACTGCGCCGGGGCGTTTTCATCGAAACGCCCGACGAAGAAGATGACCGGGCAATCCAGGGATGGGACCGTTTCGTAAAAATTCACCCCCATCACCTCCGGCCACAACTGCTTCAGAGAGGCGCTGCTGCGCCCCGGCCAGAGGCTGACTTCTGCCAGGGAATACTCGTGCGCTTTGAGCATCAACCAAATTTCATGCGTGTAGCTGTTGGAGGTGTGATAGACACCGCCAAAATGCAGTAACCATTTTCGCTCCTCCATTAATTGCCGGTACCAATCCGGGGAGGCATAGGCAGGATCGATGCCAGAAAGCTCGCTTATGGCTGCCTGGTTCCCGGCCTGCTGTGCCCGCTGGCGGGTGAATTCCAGCGAGATACGCTCTGCCTGAGCTGGTTCGATCTCCTGGCTGACAGCAAGATACGCCAGGAAATCTTCCGGATACCGCTTGACCAGGGACAGACCGATGATGGTGCCCCAGGAGAAACCCATCAGATAAACTTTCCTTACGCCAAAGCGGGCTTTCAGATAAGTGACCAGTTCATGAGCATCCGAGACCATCTGCGTAATGGAAAGCTGGCGGTAATCAAATCCGGGCGAGACCGATTTGCCGGCACCGGGCTGATCCCAGTTGACCACCACGAAATGCTGTTCCAGTTCCGGCGTTTGCAGGCGCAGCTTGGCCAGGTTGGCGCTGCCGGGCCCGCCGTGCAGGAAGAGCAGGAAGGGCGCTTGCGGGTTTGCTCCGCGTATGGAGATCCACTGGCGCACCCCACCGAGCGACACCTGCTCGAGCTGGTTGATCCCGCCCGGGGCCGGTGGGCGGGCCGGCCCGTACCACAAGAACAGACCGGGCAGCATAAGCAGGATAATCAGGATGAGCAACATGCGTCTTCCATCCTTATGGCTGCGATGAGGCTGTTCCATCATCTTGCAGGGATGGCTGGCCACTTTGAAATTCGCCGCACCAGACTCCAGGCCGCCCAGAGGATGCCGAAGACCAGCAGTATGCATACCGCCAACAAAACCTTTGCCAGCGTTGGGAAGCGCATGGCTGGCTTGAAATTCATTGGCAGGTACTGATACAAAGATGCATCCGCATTGCCGGTGTCATAGAAGCTGGTCAGCAGGCGCTGGCGCGCCTCCGGCTGGAAGCCCCAGAAATCGTTGACGTGGCCCTGTTCGGCAATCACCACCTGCTGGCCTTTGTGCAGGGCTGGCAGCAGTTCCTGTTCGGCAAATTGGGCCGGGGTGGAGAAATCGATGCTGCCGCTGATCAGCAGCGTTTCCACATCGCTGGGCTGCACCTGGCGGTACTGCGCAGTAATCGTATTGGCCGGCCAGTTGCTGCCGACACTGCCCCAAATCAGCAGAGCCATCGGGGAACCTAGTACGGCTCCCGGAGTGGTCAACGCCGCCCGGTAATCCAGCCCGGGTTCGTAGTCGGCGCTGGCGCCCTTCGCGAAGAACTCGCCCCAGGTCATCATATTTGGCATCATAAAGTTATAGGCCATCGACATCAATGCCAGCCCGCTCGGGTCGCCATGCGCGGCCGAGATATACGCATCGAAAATGATCGGTGCGGTCGAGCGGTAATACAGCATGGAGAAAGCGATGATCTTTACCTTGCCGGGATCGATCGGCAGGACCAGCCAGCGCTTCGGCATGTTCCGGTTGACGCTGCGCATGGCCTCCACCAGGTCGGGCGCGGCCGCACCCGCCGCCTGTTTCCACAATGCGGCGTAATAAGCCACCTGGGCATCCACCACCGCGGGATCCCAATAGAAGTGACCGGGTGGGTTGACGCCGATCATGGCGCTGCGCAGCAGGCTGGCCGGGTGCATATCGGCGTAGAGCTGCGCCACGCGCGTGCCGTAGCTTTCGCTGAGCAGGTCGATCCGTTTATATCCCAGGGCCGTCCGGGCGGACTCCATATCCTCTGCCACTTCGGGGATGGTGTAACCCGCCAGGTCCACGCCCTGGCGATGCAAGCGGGCCGCGCAGGCGCCCATGGCCTTGCCCATGCCATCCAGCGAGGCCGGGCTGAGCAGGTCGCCGCCCACGCCCAACACGGCTTTGGACACCTCGGGACAGTCCAGCTTTGGAGTGCCGTCCACGCCGCGGTAGCCGACCAGCACGATGTCATGTTCAGCCAGCAGCCAGGCAGGCGGCTTGAAGCCCATGTTGGAAATGCCCGGGCCGCCACCCAGGTAAAAGATTGGTTCGGCCGGATGGGACGAACCCGAGCGAATTCGTTTTACCGGCAGGGCGATCAGGCGTGCAGTTGGGTTGGCGCGCCTTTCGGGTACCACCAGCGTGCCGCAGTCCGCCCGGTAATTTTTCCCGTTGAGCTGTACGGTGCAGGGAGCCAGGAAAATTTCGCCGGCTTGCGCCCCGTGTGGCACGCTGACAGCCTGGATTTTTGGTTTGAACAGGAACCAGGCCAACAGAGCCAGCAGCAATAGGATCAGACCAACAGGTACCATCAATTTTATATTCAATATTCATCTCCCGGCGTCTATATTCGATTTCTTCTTGTAAATCCTTGAAAATCAGGTAGATCCGTGTTATCCGCGTTCAATTCTTGCGGTTCATTCTTCTGCAAATGGCCTTGCAAAGCGTTGTTCGTAGACGCCATTCTTTTTCAGCATCTCGTCGAAGTAGCCGTGTGCCATGGACAGGCGCAGGAAAAGCTGGAACAAAGGGTCCAGAATTGCGGGATAGCTTTCCGGGGCAGCCAGGCGCCTCAGGATCTGCGGATCGAGCCTGCCATCCCGGGCCAGACCGGCTCCCAGCGCTTGCAGTTCTGTGAACAGGCCCTCGGTTGCGCTTGCTGGCATACTGCGGATGCCTTCGCCGTTGCCCTTGATGATCGTCCCTAAATAGGGGCAGCCCAGGCGGCTGGCCAGTTTTTCGAGGTAGCGTTCCACGTAGCGCGAGTGCAGTCCCTCCGGGAAGCCGGATTGCACCAGGAAGCCGATGGATGGGTTGTTCTTCCGACCAGCCAGCGGTTCGAGCGCTTCGATGAAATGCTTGACCATCCCGGGCATGGCATCCGTATAAAGTGGGAAGCCCAGCAGGACGCATTCTGAAGCTTCGAAGGCATCTACCATTTTGTCTGTCTCTTTCAGACGGACGAGGTTGTGCATCTCTGTGGCCGCGCCGAATCCTTTGGCGATTTGTTCGAGAAAAATGGGTGTGTTGCCGCGTTTGCCGCGTGGTGAGCCATTGAAGAGGGTCAGCCGGGCTGGTGGATGTATGCTCACTCCCACGCTGGCGGGCAGATGCCTGGGCAGCGCCAGCGGGCGGGACGGTCTCATCTGGATGCGCCGGGCCAGCTCCGCCGTCGGGGTTTCGCTGGTAAGGCTGAACTCCAGGCGGGTCTTGAAATTGAGCGCCGTTCGGCAGCAGATATCGCTGACGATTTGCAGGTCGCCCGCATCCGTGCCAGGCTCTTTTTCGAGCAGCAATCCAACGCGTGGATAGTGCGCATAGCGTTTGCGATGGTGGGCCTCGTTGTGGTCAACCACCATATACGGATGGATCAGCGGCAGGTGCTTGTCCAGTGCCATTTTCAGCAGGCTGGATGGGAAGCCCATTTTAATCGGCGCAGCCCACAGCACGAAGTCGGCGTTGATCACGGCCCGGTCCATTGCCAGGCAGGTCGCATCCCCATTCGAGCATTGTCCGGGCGTCTTAACCCAGCAGCCCCAGCAACCGATGCAATAGCGCAGCGACTGGTCGCGCAGGTCAAATTGGCTGAGGCTGTGGCCCTCGGCTTGCAGCAGGTTTCTCAATTCGGCCAGTGTTCTGTCGAGCGGGGAAGGAGCGGGATTTCCATTCAAAATTGTGATTTTCATGGGGCGCGTCCTCATTTCGCCGGAACCTTGCCCTGTTTCAACTGCTCGATCACGTTCTCCGCCCAGGCCAGGCTGGCCCGCATCGAACGGATGCCGTTGTCAAGCGTCAGCAGCCAGAAGAAATGCTCGCGCGGCGAGCTGATCTCCTGTTGGTAAGGAATGATCTGGCCTGGAATCTGATCATATTGATCCAGGATGGCGTTAAGTATTGCGGTATATCCTTCGAATTTAGCCAGGATCTGTTCATCCGATAGCTGTCCGGCAAAAAAAACCTGGATAAGCGGGGCGTTGCGCGCATCTCCCAGCGGAGCCGGCCCGGACAGCCATTTTAAGAACTCAGCCTGTCCGGCGTCCGTGATGGAATAAACTTTGCGGTCAGGCCGGTCGTCCTGCGGGACCTTTTCCATTTCCGCCAAGCCTTGTTCGGTCAGGCGCGCCAGGGTGCGGTAGATCTGGCTCTGGTCGGCCGGCCAGAAATGCCGGATGGAGCTATCGAATATTTTCTTCAGATCGTAACCCGTGTAAGGGTGGTAGTTCAGGAAGCCTAAGATGGCATATTCAAGGGACATATAAGACGCTCCTTATATAGGATAGTGCATATATAATATTAGTCATATAATAAACCCCCTCCCTGCGTTTGTCAATGCCTGAGGATAGACCTGACAATATTGCCACCGGATTCCGAAGTCTCCACATCGTCCCTGAAGGGGGATTTCAGAGTCTAATCCCATCCACCTAAAAAAATATTTCACACTAAAATGTTTCATCGTTCCTAGTAGTTTTAACACTTGTCCGCGCGGTTTGGACCTCTTAACTTCTCCCGTCTTCTCCAAGGTCCAAAGAGTCAGTCCTCCAGGAGGCCCTTATAAGACGGTATAATGCTCCCATTGGAGAAAACATGTTCATAGATAAAGCAGAGATTTTGGTGCATTCCGGCCGGGGTGGGGACGGGATGGTGCACTTCCACCGCGAGAAATATGTCCCGCGCGGCGGTCCGGACGGGGGCGATGGCGGGCGTGGGGGGGATGTCATTCTGGAAGTCCGCCCGACCCTCAATTCGCTGCAGGCCTTCCGCTTCACCACCCGCTTCGAAGCCGCGGATGGCAAGGGCGGCGGCACCAACAACAAATCCGGCAAATCGGCAGAAAACCTGGTTGTATCGGTTCCACCCGGCACGCTGATTTACGATGCCACCACGGATGCATTATTGGGTGACTTGACCTCTCCCGGGCAGCAACTGGTGGCCTGCAAGGGTGGGCGTGGCGGGCGTGGCAACCCGCACTTCAAGAGCTCTATCAACCAGATCCCGCGTACTGCCGAGAACGGCGAGCCGGGAGAAGAGAAGCGCCTGCGCCTGGAACTCAAACTGATCGCGGACATCGGCATCGTGGGTGTTCCGAATGCCGGCAAGTCCACCCTGCTTTCTGTGCTGACCAATGCTAAGCCAAAAATTGCCGCATACCCGTTCACGACCCTTGACCCCAACCTGGGCGTCGCGAACGTAGACGATGAGACCACCGTGGTTCTGGCGGATATCCCCGGCCTGGTGGAAGGCGCTGCGGAAGGAGTGGGGTTGGGGCACGATTTCCTGCGGCACATTCAGCGCACGCGTGTCCTGATCCACGTGCTGGACGGGCTCTCGGCAGATCCCCTGGAAGACTTTTTGCAGATCAATAGCGAGTTGGCCCTGTTCGATCCGGGGCTGGCTAAAAAACCCATGCTGGTGGCTCTTAACAAGATCGACCAGCCCGAAGTGCTGGAAGCCTGGCCGAAGCTCAAGAAGGAACTCAAGAAGCGCGGCTACGAAGCCATGTCGATCTCGGCCCTGGCGCGCACGAATGTGCGTGAGCTGCTGCTGAAGGCGGTTACGCTGCTTTCGGAACTGCCCCCGGTGGAAGAAACCGAACAGCCCATGCCGGTTTATCGCCCGGTGGAGGATCCGCATGCCTTTACGATCGTGCGCGAACCGGATGGCTACCGGGTCAAGTCTGCTGCCATCGAACGGGCAGCCGAGATGACCCCCTTTGACCAGAGCGGTTCCGTGCGGCGTTTCCAGAAGCTGATGGAACGCCTCGGCGTGGACAAAGCCCTGCGGGAAGCCGGCGCGCAGGAAGGCGATACGGTTTACATCGGGGAATATGAGCTGGAGTACCAGGAATAATAAGAACTTTGGAAAAGCTGTATAAAGTGTAGTAAATGAAACCTCCCGCAGAATAGACACTGCGGGAGGTTTTTTTTATTGCGTTAGCTTTTCTTCCAACCTGGCCAGACCATCCTGGATGGTATCGCCCAGGTACAGGCCCGGCACCTGGCTTTGCAGTTCCGGCTGGAGCACGAAAGCTCTACCGGCAAAAGCAATCAGCGGCCCGCCAGGACTTTCCTTGATCCACTGCGGCCAGCCGACCAGCAAGCGGGCGGTTTCTTCCAGCATGCCCACCAGTACCAGCGCGGCAGGCTGGATTTGTTCGACAAAGCCGGCCAGGTCTGCAAAGGGCACATCCTGCCCCAGGTAAATAACGGGCCAGCCCCTGCGGCGCAGCAGCACTCCCAGCATGAGCAGGCTGCCTTCGTGCCATTCGCCCGGGGCGCAGGCCAGCACGATTGGCCTGGTCTGGCGGGCCGGCGGCCCGGTCACCAGCCACATCAACAGGCGCTGGCGCAGGTAATTGCTGGCCAGGTGTTCATCGGTCACCGTAATGCCCCCTTCCGCCCAGGCCTCACCAAGTTCGGCCAGCACCGGACCAATGACAGTCAGGGTGATCTCTTCGGGTGAATAAAACGCCAGCATTTCACCCATCAATTGGTCTGCCCGTGTCAGATCATGCTGGTGCAACGCCTCGGCCAGTTGTGCATATCCGGCCGGGCTGGCGGTCGGCGCCGCCATGGGCCGGGCTGATTCGATGGAATTTGCCCCTGGTAGGCGGCCTTCTATTTCCATTTTGTGGACTGCTTTGACGGCCTGGCGGGCTGTGATGCCCTGGTCGATTTGTGCCTTGACACTGCGCAACAGGGTTACATCTTTCTCGGAATATAAGCGGTGGCCCCCCAATGTGCGCGCCGAGGAATGCGGAAAACCGTAGCGGCGTTCCCAGGCATGCAGGGTGGTGATGGGGATGCCGGTCATGCGGGTGACTGCCCCGATATTGAAGATGGCTTCTGTCATTTCTGTAGATTCTTGATCATTCATTTGATAAACCTTTCTTGAACAAACTAATATTACCAACTTGTACCAGTTTTGTCAATATAACCTACCAAAAAACTTGACAAAATGTGTACATATTTATATAATGGCGGTATGGATTATCCATTTAGGAGCCTGATGTGAAATCGGAGAGATTATCCAATCGTCTTGAATCCCAGCGAGCCGCCAGGTTAGCTCTGTGGGGCAGAATTGTTTATAGCTGCGGCGATATTCATTTAAAATGGTTGGAGTTGGACATTGTCAAATGAAATCGTACGCATTCCGGCGATCGAATACCTGCTGGTCTTTGTCCTGGCCGGGCTGATTGCCCTGGGTTGGTGGATTGGCGGTCGCTTTTCTAAACGGGCGCAGCCGGTGGAATTAATTTAGGAGCGAAAGATCGTATAATGTCAGCGATACTTCTGTGTATATCCTGGCCTCGGATGTGCACGCAGATCTGATAACAAATCAAAGGAAGAGCAGATGAAAATCTTAGAAAACAAAGTTGCCATCATCACCGGTGCCAGCCGGGGGCTGGGAAAGGCCATCGCCACTCTCTTCGCACAGGAAGGTGCCAGGGTGGTCCTTGCGGCGCGTACCCGGCAGGATATCGAGCAGATCGCGGCCGGACTGGTCAGCCAGGGGTTCGCGGCCGTGACTTTCCCCTGCGATGTTTCGGACCCACTGCAGATCGAGGCGCTGGCGAATTTCGCCATCCATACCTACGGGCACTTCGATGTATGGGTCAACAACGCCGGGGTGGCAGGCCCGTATGGAGCGACTCTTGACCTTTCACCGGAACAATTTCTGTCGGTTCTGCGGACGAACATGTTTGGGGTTTATTATGGCTCAAGCATGGCCATGCGGCACTTCCGGCCTCGCAAATCCGGCAAGCTCATCAATATCCTGGGCGCAGGCTCAAAGAAACCGGCTCCCAACCAGAATGCCTACGGTTCGACCAAAGCCTGGATCCGGGTTTTTACCCTGGCGCTGGCAGCCGAAACCAAAGACAGTGGGGTGGGTGTCTTCGCACTTCAGCCCGGCTTGATGGATACTGATTTGCTGACTGAGCTGGTCACCTTCCAGGAGCATGCGCAACGACTGCAGGATTTTATGCCATTCCTGATCCGGGCCGCCGGGAAAAAGCCGGAGGTGGCCGCCCGCAAAGCGCTTTGGCTGGCTTCTTCGGCCACCGATGGGAAAACCGGCCTGGATGTGAGCGTGGGTTCAAGCCTGGGTTTCACGCTGGGCTTTTTGCGTGAAGGCGTGCGGCGCCTGTTGCGCCTGCCGACCCGCCCGGTTGTAATGAATGTGAAAACCATCCCATCGGCTTTTGAGCCATTGCCGAATAGCCCATCGCAGGAAATGCATATAGCCGGCTGAATCCAATGTTTTTTTGGTTGCTTGGAATAACCGGATGGGATTGATTCTTCTAAACAATTTTGTTGTATGATTATATGGTGAGGAGATTGAAATGAATTCTCTGGAACAGTTTTCCAAAAAGAAATACTTAAATCTTGAGACCTTTCGCAAAAGCGGTCAGGGGATACAGACGCCGGTCTGGTTTGTCCAGTCTGGCGAAAGCCTCTACGTTCAGACCATGGTGAATTCAGGCAAGGTCAAACGCATCCGCAATAATGGCCGGGTCAACATTGCGCCCTGCCGGATGAACGGAAAGCTGACCGGTTCCTGGGTTCCGGCGCAGGCACGCCTGGTGACCGATCCCGAGTTGAGTACGGCAGCCGATCGCCTGCTGGACCGGAAATACGGCCTGCTTAAAAAGATTTTTTCAAGCCAGCGCGCCAGTAAAGGGGCGCAGGATATCATCCTGGAAATCAATATTTCCGAATAGGAGAAAGCCATGAAAAACATAGTTAGACAAATAGCCGTTGTCCTCATTACGATTATCACCATTACCATCAATATCCTGGCGAATGCCTTGCCCATTAACGGGCTGAATACCGGCCAGATTTCAGATACCTTCAAAGTATTTTTTGTCCCTGCCGGATATGTCTTCTCCATCTGGGGCATCATTTACATAGGGTTGATAGCCTACGCGGTCTACCAGGCGCTGCCGGCCCAGCGTGAGAATCCACGCCTGCAGATCACCGGCTGGTGGGTGGTTCTGGGCGGGCTGGCCAATTGTGCCTGGATCTTCCTGTGGCAGTATCAGATCTTCGTACCGACAGTGGTTGCCATGCTGGTTCTCTTGGCATCTCTCATAGTGGTTTACCTCCGTTTCGGCATTGGGCAAACCAAAGTTTCCACTGGCGAGACTTGGGCGGTGCGCGTACCCTTCAGCATCTATCTGGGCTGGATCACCGTTGCCACAGTCGCCGATATCAGTGACGTACTATGGTTTGTGAAGTGGAACCAGTTTGGCGTCAGCGCGGTCTCTTGGATGGTGATCATCCTGGGCGCGGTGCTGATCATTGCCGGGTTGATGAACTTCCTGCGGCGGGATGTGGCCTATGCCCTGGTGATCCTGTGGGCGCTGGCCGGCATTGCCGCCAGGTTCCCCCAGGCCGGGATCGTTACCTTTGCTACCTGGGTCACCTTTGGCCTGGTGGCTGCCAGCCTGATTGCGGCGTTCCTGGTAAAAAAGAATCCGGCTTGATACGATAACCTTTCGACCGGGCTTGTTCTCACCATCCCTCTGACCTAGTAGAAACGGGGGGTTGTTTTAATTTCCTAAAGCCTTGACAACTCAACTAATTTAGATAATTATTATCGCAATATGATTATGTAATTATTCAAACCTTGAAAACAAGCTCAGCAAGAAGATTGGATATGGCGGCCGGGAAAATATTATGTTGGCTTCAGATCATTTAATCCGAGAAAGCGAGATGGAAGGATCTCAGGTAGAAGTTCTCCATATCAACAAATTGATCCACAGGAGACTCAATATTCTGCATGATCTCTCGCTGATCATCAAGCCGAATGAATTCGTGGTTATAGTGGGACAGAGCGGCGGCGGTAAGACCACCCTGATGGACGCCATCGCCGGTTTTCGCCCGGCAACCAATGGCAGGGTGTTCGTTGATGGTATCGATGTATATCGAAATGTCGCTTCCATGCGAGACAAGATCGGCTATGTCCCACAACGCGATATCATCCATATGGAATTAACAGTTTACGAAGCGTTGGATTTTAGCGCCCGGCTACGCCTGCCTCCAGGGATCAGCAAGCTGGCGCGAAAAGCGCGTATCAATGAGGTGTTGGATGAACTGGGCCTGGAAAGCAAAAGGAACGTTCGTATTAGCGAACTGAGTGGGGGGCAACAGAAGCGCGTTTCCATTGGAGTTGAACTGCTAACCCGACCGCGCCTGTTCTTTCTGGATGAGCCGACTTCAGGCCTGGATCCTGGAAATGAGACGGCATTCATGTACTTGATGCGTCACCTGGCAGACCAGGGCCGTACGATCATCATGGTTACCCACACGACCAAGAATGTGATGTTGGCCGATAAAGTGATCTTCATGAACAGCGGCGGTTACCTGGCCTGGTTTGGACCCCCGGACGAGGCCCTGGCTTATTTCAGCCAATACCGGCCCGAGCATGAGAAACTCAACCAGTTCGACGATATTTATGCGCAACTGGATGATTGTGAAATGGGTTGCTCTGAGGACTGGGCGGACCGTTTCAAGGCCAGCGCGGCTTACCAGAAATATATCGCAGAACCGCTGCGGTTCCGCCAGGCGCAAATGGATACTCAAAAACCTCAGTTCATCGCCCGGTGGAACCATCCTCATCCTGAGACCAGTGAACCCAACCCTGATGGAAAAAAGCCAGGTAAGCTTACGAGGATATCCTCGTTTCGTCAATTTTATATACTTTCTTTACGCAATCTTACCATCCTGGCACGCGACCGTTCCAGTTTGATATTGATGCTATTGATCGCTCCATTGGTGGGTTCGGTGGATTTTATCATCGCACCCATTCTTGGTAAAAACACCTTTGATTATGTTACCGGCAATGCGATTTACGCCAACGTTTCTTTGTTCCTGCTGAGTTTGTATGCCCTGATGGTGGGGGGCATGTCCCAAATGCGGGAAATTGTCAAAGAAGCCAGTATTTACAGGCGTGAGCGGCTGGTTAACCTGCGAATATTCCCATATGTCGCATCCAAAGTATGGATGGCACTGCTGCTGGCCTTTTACCATGCCGCGGCTTTTACTCTGATCCATTATGCAGCTTTTAAGGTTCCGGGTGGTGCGCTGGAGTTTGGTGAGATATACGTGACTCTGGTTCTGTCTGTGATGACCGGCATGATGCTTGGCCTGATGGCCTCGGCTATCTCGAACAATCCAGGAGTAACTCCTTTGCTTATGATCTGCCTGATCGTGCCCATGTTGGTATTTAGCGGTGGGCTGGCGCCCATTCCTGACTACATGAGTGCCTGGGCCACCACTCGCTGGTCTATTGAAGGATTGGCGGGCATAACAGGAATGGGCTCGGATATGATGCGTGACCCGTGCTGGCAGTTGGACAAAGGAACCCGCGATGAAATGACCCTGGCTGATAAAACCTTCTTTAAATGCCCTTGCATGGGCCTGAATATGTTCAACCAGAATTCGTGCAATTTCCCGGGATTAGGGGCCCTATACACTCCCGAGATTGCTGAAGAAGCTCCCCAACCCCCGCCTGCCTTGCCTGATGCTCCCGCGCAGCCTGCTCTTCCTCCTGCGCCGGGTGTGATCCAGGATACGTCCAACCAGGTGCAGGTGGTTCAATATTTAAATGCCTTGAAAAAATATCAGGATGATGTGACCACCCTTCAGAACAATTATCGCAGCCAGATGGATATTTACCAGGCCTCGGCCAATATATACCAGGGTCAGATGCTCCAATACCAGGAAGATCTGGCCAAGTATACGGTCGCCCGTGTGACCGCTGTCTCGGCCGGAGAAGGTCTTATCTACGGGGTGGCAATTCAAAGCCAATGGGCCTGGGTGGACAAAAGCAACCCAAAAATCTACTATCCCTGGTTATTTAAAACCTGGATCGCTCAGGCCATCCTTGTGGCTGCATATTTCACCATATGTTTAATTTTGGTTAAGCGCAAGGATGTTCACTAATTTACGCTGATGTACCGATCCGAATCATTTTATAAATAATGCTCTCATCGACAATATTAGCGGATATTATTATGGTAAGGAAGTATTTTCTCCTATTCTCGATTTTCTTGCTCTTGTTAATCATCGTTGCCTGCGTACCGGTTTTTGATCCGGCCTCGCTGGCAAACAGCACCCAAACGCTGTTTGACAAAGAGGTCGTGGAGACCATCACTGCGCGGGCCATCCTGCAAGGCAATTCGGGCTATGCGCTGGCGACTTCTTTTGCGAATGCCACTGAGCTCAGCCAGACGATCACTGCCCAGGCCTTGCTAAAAAATGCCTCTTATCCGGCTACTGCCACAGCCGTTTTTCCCGTGTTGGAAGAACTGCAGCATTATGGGGTAAGCCCACTTGATGGAGAAGTAGCCTGGCTGCATAAACCGGTTACCATTACCCTGAATGGTCCTAACCAGTTCGGCTATGCCAATGATTATCCGCAAATCACTGCCAAGGATTTTGTGCTCGCATCTGATATCACCTGGAACACCCAATATAGCTTGGCGGGTTGCGGGTTTGTGTTCCATTCTGATGGCAACAGCGCGGGTCCCAATCAACTGATGGTGTTAATATCTCGTTTTGCCGAGGGGACGGCGGATTTTACCGCCATGGCGGGCGGCAATATTACCAATTTGCAAAACTTTTTCCCTTGGACGAAGGACAAGTCCTTCAATTGGCAAAATGATTCCACCAACCGGCTGGTTATCGTCGTGCGCGCCAATCTTGTCGATATCTACACAAATGGTGTTCTGATTACCGAGGTGGACACCACCAAAGCCCCCCCAGCGACATTGAATTCTCCAGGTCTCTCTCAACTGCCGACCAACCCTACTGTGCAGCAATTGCAAACTTACCAGCAAATGCTGAACCAGTATCAGCTGGATGCTAACCAGATGTCAGCGGAATTGGCCCAGGCGCAGCAAAATTATTATTCTAACAAGATCGCTTCTTTAACGGATGGATTCCTCGGCTTTACGGTTTCGAGTTCTTCCGGTACCGCGGGGTGTACTTTCAGTAATGCCTGGTTGTTCTTATTCAATCAGCTCCCCACTCCAACACCGACGATCACTCCAACCTTTAACGGGACTCCCTACACCAGCACTCCATCACTAACTTTCACTCCAACGCCGCACAAATTATTCTTCCCTGTCCCATCTTTGACTAACACACCTGGTCCACGGCCAAACCACCCCACTGCCACTGCCCTTGCTCCAACCGCTACCACGGTCCCGCCGACCGCTACTGCCGTTCCTCCCCCTACCACCGTCCCACCGACTGCTACTCCTTGATCATGAACGGGACTGATAAATAATAGCGTGGCCGGAGATGCACACCGGCCACGCTATTATTTTTTTCCTCACATGGATTTTCTTTCAGAGTAAAGCCGCAGCATGGTGAGCAGGGCTGGTATCAGCGCGGTTGTGCCCGGGTAAGCAAGATAGTGCGGTTCCCAGTATGGGTGAAATTTACTTTTGAATTGGTAGACGCCTTTGAATTTGTATAAGCGATTAATTAGGATGGAGATCGAACCAATAACTTTGGCGATGGGGGGCTCGCCTTGCTCCGTTCCCTTTCCAACGGCAGTGACTGCACTCAGACTGAAAGTGTCGTACCCCTGACTTATTGCCCAGTTCATCATGGAAACTATCAGAAATTCCATTATACCGTTCGGCAAATTCGTGCGGGATCGCACCAGATCGCCGGTAATCACACAAATATGATCGACGGTCACGAGGTTGGAAAAGGCAACCACCGAACCGTCCGGGGCATGCACGGCTATAACAGCACTGTTACGAATATAATCATCATTAAAGGAACCGACCAGGAAATATTTCTCGCCTCCAAAATGGCTGCTCAACCAATCATCACTGACCGCATGGAGCTCGCTTAATAGTTCATCGTTCAGCGGAGGCGCGTAGTATTTAGCCTGGTATCCAAGGCGGGTAATTTTATTATATTGGGCACGGACCCCTCTGATGCCATGGCCTTCCAGGGAAAAAGACGCCAGCGGTACGCGTGCTTCGTAAGCAATGCAGATCGTATCAAAGCCGTTCATCTGGTAATCAGCCAGGCCTTCACAAGGAATATAAATAAAAGATGGCTGCCAATCATTCACAGCACAAAAGGCTTTGAAGGCAGAAATGGCGGCTGCGGCATCTCCAGCCGGACCAATCGGGTCGCCTAAGGCCAGTGCGCCCCGTCCGCTGACACCATATGCGATCACCGAGCCACCCTGGCTGAAGAAATACAGTTTATCGTCGAAAAGAGTCATGGGGGTTACTATGCTCCGTCCGTATTTTTGAATGATCTCAGCAGCGCGCCGGCGTTCTTCTTCCCTTGCCGGGTGACGTACCACAACCGGACGATTGAGCAGGAGCAAAACAGATCCAATTGCTGCAATCCCGGTAATATAAATTGAAACGGCAAAAAACCAGCTGAAACTGTTGACCGGTTGGGATCCGGGATGGTAGAAAGATGCCAGCATGGTCATGGTCTGGTTGAAGGCGGCCTGTAAAGTGACGGGCGAATGGATATGCAAGCCCTCCAACATCGACCCTACCACCCCGCTTGCCAGTGCAATGATGAAGGCAGAAGCCAGTATTGACAACCCCCGGTACACCGATGGGAGGTCTGATTTTGCATAAAAACTACGCCGCAACCACAGGAGCACGATGAGAAGAAGAATTGACGGGACGGTTATTAACCCTGGTCCTCGGAAGAGTTGAATTATGGTTGTAAAGGCCAGCAGAAAAGTCATCATAAACCAGCCGGCCCTTTTGTGCCTCCATAAGGCGGCTGCCAGCAGGAACAACGCCAGGCCAGCCAGGGCGCTTGTCAGGCGACCACCGGTTTGCAATTCCAGCGGGATGGCAGCTCTAATCGGTTGCAGGAGGTTCATCCATTTTGGCTGGAGGGCAGTAATAAGGTTTATCGCCCCCATTAACCAGACCAGGCTGGCAACCAGACGTACGCCCCAGTTCCCAAACGAAACCAAGCCGTTTGAAGTTATGACTCCGCTGCAAAAACGAGAGGACGAATATTGTCCAAATTGGGACCTCCTCAAGGAGCGGAAAGTTTAATATAATCAGGCCAACTCACAATCAAAGGTCTGAAAGATGTACAAAGATAATAAACATCATAAGCAACCGGTACTGATCTGCAGCGTCAACGAACTGCCTGAGGAACAACGCGAATACCTGGATACTTCCTGGGCAGGTGTCTTCTATCGGGAGTTCTTCTGTCGGTTGAATGAAGCGCCATTTGCGGTGCTGTATGCTAACATGCCTTCGCGTCCGAATTATCCAGTGAATGTATTGGTAGGGTTGGAATACCTGAAGGCGGGTTTTGGCTGGTCGGATAAAGAGATGTACGAGGCCTTTCTGTACAATATGCAAGTGCGCTATGCGTTAGGCTATGATGAATTTGGAAAAGGCTATTTTGATCTGCGCACGCTGTACTACTTTCGAGAACGGTTGAGCCGCTACATGCAGGAGCAGGGAGTGAACTTGCTGGATCAAGCCTTTGAGCAGGTGACGGATCAACAGATCGAGGCTTTCCAAATCAAGACGAAGTTGCAGCGCATGGACAGCACACAGGTTGGCAGCAACATTCGCCGGATCGGGCGGGTGCAGCTGCTGGTGGAAGTGCTGCAGCGGGTCCAGCGCATGCTGAACAAGAGTGATCAAGAGCGCTACACGGCCGGCTTTGCACCCTATGTGCAGGGTCATGCCGGGCAATATGTCTATCACATGAAGACCGAAGAAACGGATGCGCACCTGCAGCGGATCGGCGAGTTCATGCATCAGTTGCTGGTCGAGTTAAAGCCGATCTATGCGACCGAGCCGGTCTACCTGGTGCTGGAACGGGTCTTCGGCGAACATTTCCGGCTGGAGCAGCAAAATGTGCTGACCATACCCAACCAGGACTTGAGCGGAACCAGCCTGCAGTCTCCGGATGATCTGGAAGCCACCTACCGGAATAAACAGGGCAAAGGCTATCATGGCTATGTTGCCAACCTGAGCGAAACCTGCGACCCGCAGAACCCATTGCAGTTGATCACCAAAGTCCAGGTGGCTTCCAACGATGTCGATGACAGCCAACTGCTGGCGGAAGCACTGCCCGATCTGAAGAAGCGCACGGAACTGGCTACGATCTACACGGATGGTGGGCATGGCGGCCCGGATTCCGATGTGGTTCTGCAACAACAGAAGGTCGAACATATTCAGACCGCCATCCGTGGACGCACTCTTGATCCTGACAAGTTGTACCTGGTCGATTTCACCATCAAGTTCAATCCAGACAACCAGCCTGTCAAGGTCACCTGCCCGCATGGGCAGACAGAGCCAGCCCATTCCAGCAGCCAGAAGAAAGCCTTCGTCGCCCATTTCGGTGCGGCAGTGTGTTCCACCTGCCCGCTGGTAGACAAGTGCCCGGCCCAACCAGGCAAGCGCGATCCACGCCGACATGTGCGTTTTACCCAGGCACAAGCGCAGGCCTCTGAACGACAACGACGCAGCCGGGAGCAGCAGAAAGAAGGTCGCAACTTACGTGCAGCTGTCGAAGCCACCATGCGCAGTATCAAACACCCCTTCCCGGCTGGCAAGTTACCGGTGCGGGGGAAGTTCCGGATAGCCAGTATGCTGATCGGTTCCGCTGCCGTGAGCAATGTGCGACGTATTGATCGTTACCTGCAAGCCAAATTGAAAAAAGAAATGGCCCAGGCAGTGGCTCCTGGTGCTGAAAAACGCACCCAGAAACGGGCCGTGGATTCTTTTTGGGCTTTTTTACGTGCCAGCCTGGCGAGTTTGTGCGGCTTTGCCAGCCCAAATATGGCAGCCGTGAGTTGTTAAAGTACGAGTTGTTGCAGTAGAGTCAGTTATGGTTGGTAAATGAAATTTAGTGGTTTCCATATTCCCTCGGGATTAATTCCATAAAGCATACCAATAGGTAAAGTTTATAGGGTATGTAAACTTCCTTTGTCACGGCACGGGCGACATTATATCAGATAATTATTACCATATATATCATAATAAATAGTGCCTTGGGGGCATTATCCGGTATTTTGGAAACGGTTACCAACACGGACACCCTTAGTGGGCTTCCCAAAGTGGAACCAATTTGGTATAAGAAAAGTGATTGGATGGCGGTCATCCTGGGATTGGCATTCCTGGTCAATAAAATCCTGGCTTTCTATGAGAAAAAAACGTCTCCTGCGTGGTCTTGGCATCAGCCTGCTCATTTTGTTGTTGATCCTGTTGGTTGGGCCATTTCTGGTCCCGGTGCCTCCCGTGCCTGTGACAGTGCCTGCACAGCAACTTGCCGACTCGGACAGCCATTTCATACAAATTAACGGTCTCAATGTGCACTACAAATTGATGGGGCAGGGGCAGCCGGTCTTTATCCTGCTGCATGGTTTTGGCGCCAGCCTGTTCTCATGGCATGCCGTGATGGAGCCGCTCAGCCAAAGCGGTACGGTGATTGCCTATGATCGCCCGGCTTTTGGTCTGACCGAACGCCCGATGCAATGGCGCGGACAGGACCCCTATGGTCCTGAAGCCAATCTGTCCATGTTGCTCGGATTAATGGATCATTTCGGCGTGCAGAAGGCCATCCTGGTTGGCAATTCGGTTGGCGCTGCGCTTTCGATGCAGTTTGCGTTACAATATCCGCAGCGTGTGGAAGCGCTTATCCTGGTCGACCCGGCAGTTTACGAAAGCGGCGGTCCGGCCTGGGTTAACCTGCTGGGGAAAACTCCCCAGATGCAGCACCTTGGCCCCCTGTTTGTGCGCTCGATTCAAAAAATCGGTTTGGATTTGATCCGCACCGCCTGGCATGACCCATCCAGGATTACCCCGGCTACCTGGGATGGTTATATCAGGCCACTCAGAGTGGATAACTGGGACCGGGCATTATGGGATTTCACTCTGGCCAGCCATGCTACCGGCCTTGTTCAGCACCTGAAGGATTTCAGCGTACCTATCCTGGTAATCACCGGCGACGACGACCGCATCGTGCCGACGGCCGAATCGGTCAAGTTGGCCGGGGTGTTGCCGGGTGCAAAATTAGCCATCATAGCGCAGGCCGGACACGTGCCGCAAGAGGAACAACCCACGGCGTTTATGCAGGCGCTGGCCGCATTTGTGAAAACCCTGCCCTAGAGGCTGACCTGTATGTCGGCCCTTGGACGAAAGCACTCAAATCCGTCCATTACTGGAGAAATCATGTCCAACGTCGCTCTCAATACCCCTGCTCCCGATTTTGAGTTGGCCGATATCAGCGGCAAAGCCGTTCGGCTCTCCGCTCTGCGCGGCCGGAATGTTCTGCTGGTCTTCAATCGCGGCTTTGCCTGACCATTCTGCCGCGCGCACATGGCGCAGTTGCGCCAGGACTTCGCAGAGTTTGAAAAGCGAGATTCCACCATCCTGGTCATCGGTCCGGAGGATGCTGCTGCCTTCGCACGCTATTTTTCCCAACATGACCTGCCCTTCACCGGCTTGCCGGATCCCACCCATACCGTCCTGGATTTGTACGGCCAGCAGATCAATCTGTTTAAATTTGGGCGTATGCCGGCCCAGGTTTTGATCGATAAAGCCGGGCTGGCGCGCTACATTCATTATGGGCGCTCTATGTCCGATATCCCTTCCAATCCTGAGATGCTGGTGCTGATCGACGAGATCAACCAGGCTTAAGCAGGCGCAACTGCGGGCATGAATGCTATCGTTGGCGGAGTGGTTGTGGCAGGCTACCGGGTTGCTTCCGGACCTTCAAAAGATTATCCCTACGGCACGCTCGAGAAGCAAATCCCGCTCTTCGCGCGACTTGGCCTCGATCTGCAGCGGTTTTACCCGGGCACATTGAACGTTTCCATCATGCCTGCCACATTCGAGATGCATAACCCGGAATACACCTTCCGACAGGTGGCCTGGACGGACCTGCACCCGCCGGAGGATTTTTCGTTTTCGCGTTGCTCGGTCAGGTACATGGGCGGAAGCTATGCCGGTTATGTGTATTACCCGCATCCGGAGACGAAAAAAAGACATTTCGAGAGCGCTTCCCTGCTCGAAATAATCACATTATTTATTCCTGAGATCCAGTACGGTGAGCGGGTGGAGTTGGAGTTGAATCCGGAAGAAATCCACATCCAGACGGGGTAAGGTGAAGTTTCCTGCCAAATTGTGGTGCTATAATTTGCTTTACCGATGAACTTCATCCAGAATCTCTTCACCATAAACCACGAAATTATCTACTTTGTTTATGGGTTGGTATTCTTCGTACTGGGGCTGGCTATTGCACTCCAATCCCGCCATTCCTCGCGGCTTGACCTGGCCCGCAACCTGACCTGGCTGGCCGCCTTTGGTTTCCTGCATGGCTTTAATGAATGGGGCGATCTCTTTATCCCCATCCAGGCTGCCTATCTGTCACCCGAAATTATCGTCATTCTAAATTATTTACACCTGCTGCTGCTGGCGGCTTCCTTTGCCTGCCTGTTTGAATTTGGGGCAGCCTTGTTGGAGTCTTTGCAACCTCGCAAATGGCTGCATATCCTGGCAGCCGGCTTGCTGGTGGTTTGGACTATCATCGTTTTTGTTCCCTTGCGTCTGCGGATAGCCGACTTTACTACCTGGTTCAATACCGCTGGCGCCCTGGCCAGGTATTTCATTGGTTTACCGGGTGGGCTGCTGGCAGCCTACGCTTTGCGCAAACATACCTTGCAGCGCATCGCTCCTTTCGATGTGCCCAAGATCGTCCGGGCCATGCAAGCCGCTGGGATCACCATGGCATTGTATGCACTGGCAGCTGGATTGATTGTTGCACCGGTCAATTTCTTTCCGGGGAACTGGTTGAATACCGACACCTTCACCCGTTACCTGCTGGTACCTCCGCAGCTCGTCCGGGCGCTGCTCGGGCTGATCATTGCAGCGACAACCATCCGGATGCTGGAAATTTTTGACGTTGAAACCTCCCGCCAGATCGAGTCGATGAAGGAAAATCAGATGGTGGCTGACGAGCGCGAACGGATTGCGCGCGAGCTGCACGACGGCACGATCCAGAAAGTATATACGGCCGGCCTGCTGGTCAAATCGGCCCAGAATCTGGCCGAGGTGGAAACTCCCCTGGCTGCCCGCCTGGCCACTGCGGTTGGCGTACTCGATGATGCCATTGGCGATTTGCGCCAGAACCTGAGTGAACTGCATGCGCCGGTCCAGTCCCGGGAGCCGCTCAAGTCCAAGCTCGAAAAGCTGGTCACCGACCCGCGCTTCAGTGCACTGGTGAAGGTGGCCGTTAAATTTGACTTGCCCGCCTCAGATACTCTCCCTCCAGAGCGCTGCGCGCAAGTGTTGGCGATCGTTCAGGAGGCAATGTCCAATGTCGTTCGCCATGCCAGGGGCCGCCATATTCTGGTTATCGCCAACCGGCCCGGGGAGCACCTGCATTTGGAAATCCAGGACGATGGCATTGGCATTCCGGCTACCGTGATCGAAGGCCACGGGTTGCGGAACATGCGCGATCGCGCCGCTTTGTTGCATGGGCAATTGGTGGTGGAGAAGATGGAAAAGGGCACAAGTGTTACCCTGGATATCCCTTGGAAGGTGGAAGAATGAGCAAGATCCATGTTGCACTGGTGGATGACCACGCCCTGGTACGTTTGGGATTGAAGACTTTGATCAATGATCAACCCGATATGGAAGTGATCGGTGAAGCCGGCTCGTCTGCCGAAGCCATCCAGATGGTCGCGACCATTCATCCAAAGGTTGTCCTGATGGATATCCGCCTGCCTGGAGAAGGTGGCCTGGAAGCCACCCGCCAGATCGTCATTCGCTTTCCGGATACCAAAGTGGTCATGCTGACCTCCTTTGCAGATGAAGAACTGGTGATGAGCGCCATTCGTGCCGGCGCGGTCGGTTATTTATTGAAGGAAGTGGGGAATGAAGAAGTCCTGCGCGGGATTTGCGCGGCTGCCCAGGGGGAATTTGTCATGGATCCGGCTACAACAACTCGCATGTTTGCCCGCATGCGCGCCTTTGAGCGGAAGGGCGAGCAAGATGCTTTCCATGATCTGTCGGAGCGCGAAATGGAGGTACTTTACGAAGTCAGCCTGGGCAAGACCAATGCCGAAATTGGCCAGAGCCTGAACCTGGGCGAAAAGACCGCCCGCAATTATGTCAGTGGCCTCCTGGAAAAGCTGCAACTTTCCAACCGCATCGAGTTGGCCACCTATGCCATCAAGCATCATCTGTCCGAGCGCATGAAACCCGAATAAAAGGTAAATAAAAAAACAGGACGGCGAGTTTTCCCGCCGTCCTGTTATTTTTATCCCAAATCTATCTGGCTTGAGCGCCCTTGGGTAAGCCCGCCGGAACCGATTCCATCTTATCGTTCTTCTTGTCGAACAGGGAAGCGAACCAGGGTACCAGGAAATAGTCTGCGCCGAAGTAGCCGGCAACTTTCCAGGCCAGTACCAGGAACACTTCCAGTACCAGGAACATTGGATTGACACTGGCAGAGCCGGCCATCAGGTAGCTGAAGTTCATTACGCCGCCCATCAGGGCCGAGAACCAGGTGAAGAGGCCTAAAATCATTGCTACGCCGACCAGGATTTCGCCCATGGTGATCAGCTTGGCGAACCAGGTGTAAGCCTGGGCGTTCAGTAACATTTGCAGGAATCCACGGTACCAGGCATAATGGATGGGTGCAGTCCCTTTGGCGGGAATAGCTACCGCGGCTGCCCAGAAGCCTTTCAGGCCGAGACCGGTCTGCATCCAGGCCGGGTTCTTGAATTTCTCCAGGCCGGCTTCCAACCATTGCCAGCCGATCCACACGCGGATGGGCAGCCAGATCAGGCCAGCCAGCGGGTGATTGAAGATGGTCTTAAGCCACGCAGGTGTGTGCAGGGCTTCGCCCTTGCGGGTCATAACAGCGTTTTTCATCATAATTATCTCCTTTGGATATTAGATGGTTAATTGGTAATGTCAGTTACCCCTCTAATTTACGACCATTCGTCTCTTATTTACAGTGTCATGTGCCCCCAATCGCGCCGGGTCAGGTGACCCCCTTAAAGGTCCTAATTAAAACTCTGTACGGCGACATTTAGGTCGCCCATGCAGTCAGATGCGACAGAAATGTCGCGTTACACATTTTTCATAACAGAATTCTTGAACACTTCGTTCCCCGAATGAACTTTTTTGTATCTGCGTCTACGCATTGATAGGCTGCTTCTCAACCAGTTTCTCGACCGGTTTTTAACGGGTTTTGCCAATCGCAACACAGGCGGCATGTTTTTCCAATCCCAACATGCGGTAAATGACAGTCAGACAACCCGGTCTCTTTTGTCCACTATCGGAATAAGCGGTTTTCTTGAAGAATCATGGTTGCTTTCCCGGAAAAGTGGATACTTCTTTTACATCCAAACGCGCAGAATGAACGCGCAGACCTCCGGAATCCATAAGGATCCGGAGGTCTATTTGCCAGGCTTAGCAGGCGTGGCGAACCCGCCCGGCCTCATTTGAGGCCGGGCATGGATTTTTTACCGGTAAAGTCTACTTGCGGTTGCGCAGGAAGGTCGGAATATCAAGATCTTCGGTGCGGAAGGTCTGAGGCTTGAACTCGGCGGGCTGATTATTGTTAGGTTGTGGCGCGGACACGTTGATGGATTCCAGCGGGTGGTTGATCAACTTTCCATCAATGGTCCGGGTGATAGGGCGCGGCGCGATGCGGCGTGGCATCCCGGACCGTTCGAAACCAGTGGCAATGACCGTCACATGGATTTCGTCGGACATATTCGGGTCGATCACTGCGCCGAAGATCATGTTCACGTCCGGGTGGGCAGTCTCTCGGATCAACGCAGCGGCCTGGTTGACCTCGAAGAGGGTTAAATTCGGGCCGCCCGTGATATTGAAAAGCACGCCCCGGGCTCCGTCAATGGTAATGTCGAGCAGTTGGCTTGAAATGGCCTGTTCGGCGGCGATGCGGGCGCGGTCCTCACCGGAGGCCTTGCCCACTGCCATCAATGCCGCGCCGCCTTCGCTCATGATGGCGCGCACATCTGCGAAATCCAAATTGATCAGGCCTGGGACGGTGATGAGTTCGGAGATGCCCTGGATGCCCTGGCGCAGCACTTCGTCTGCGATCTTGAACGAGTCGTTCAGGCTGGCACGTTTGTCCATGATCTGCAGCAGGCGGTCATTCGGGATGACGATCAGGGTATCGGCATGATCCTTGAGGTTGGCCATACCCACCTCGCAGGATTGCATGCGTTTGTTGCCCTCGAAGGTGAACGGACGGGTGACCACGCCGATGGTCAGTGCGCCGTTCTCTTTGGCGATCTGAGCCACGATCGGAGCCGCGCCGGTTCCGGTGCCGCCGCCCAGGCCGGCCGTCACGAAGATCATGTCTGCGCCTTTCAGCACATTGTACAGATCCTCGGAGCTTTCCTCGGCAGACTTGCGGCCAACCTCCGGGTCGCCGCCTGCACCCAGGCCGCGCGCCAGCTTGTTACCGATGCGCACCCGGGTGGACGCTTTGGAAAGCATCAATGCCTGGGCGTCCGTGTTGATGGCTACGAATTCCACGCCCTGGATGCCTTCTTCGATCATCCGGTTGACGGCATTGCAGCCACCGCCGCCCACGCCAACTACCTTGATGCGGGCAAATGCTTCTGATTGCGTACTCTTTGTATCCATGCTAAGCCTCCTTAAAGCGGATAAAATGGTTCGATGGTTCTGGAAGTTTGAATAACCAATTTGTATTACTTAAGGTACTGTGTTACCTATGTGACCGTGTCACGGGAGTAACCGCTTGAGCCAGTCCTTCACAGGACCTAGGTCCATCGGATTCTCTTTCTTGGATGGGTGTCGCCCGCTGGTTCGCCCAGGCAACAGGTCTTCTTCGCTAAGCGCGGCCGCCCAATGTAACAGGCCGAAACCGGTTGAATAAGCCGGGCTTTTCAGATTATCCACCAGGCCTACCAGTTTCTCCGGCCCGGCAGTTCGAACGGGCACTCCCAGCACCTGGCTGGCTAATTGCCGTATGCCAGGTAGTGCGCTGGTACCGCCGGTGAGCACCATGCCGGCCGGCAGCAGCCCGTCATATCCGGAACGCTTGATCTCCTGTAAGATAAGTGCGAATATTTCCTCCACTCTGGCTTCGATGATGTGCGCCAGGTCCTGGCGGCTGATCTGGACCGGGGCATCTTCGCCATAAGCTTTTACGGTTAAGAATTCTTCCGCTCCCACGCCGGATTTCAAGGCATAGCCATGCTTTATCTTGATCTCCTCGGCCTGGGCCAGCGGCAGACGCAGGCCGGTGGCAATATCGTTGGTGATGTGGTTGCCGCCCACCGCCAGCACCATGGTATGCCAGACGTGTCCATCCACGTAAATCGCCAGGTCAGTGGTGCCGCCACCGATATCGCAGACGGCTACGCCCATATTGCGCTCTCCATCCGTGAGAACCACGTCGCCGGACGCTAGCGGGTTCAAAACGAACTGCAGCACTTCCACACCGGCTGCACCGACGCACTGGCGCAGGTTTTCGACCGTGCCCTGGGCGGCGGTAATAATATGTGCCTCCACTTCCAGCCGGTAGCCGTGCATTCCAATCGGCATGGTGATGCCGTCCTGCCCGTCCACCGTGAAGCCTCTTTGGATGATGTGAATGATTTCCCGGTTATGCGGGATGGCAACCGCCTGGGCTGCATCCAGCGCACGGATTACGTCATTCTCATCGATCATCTCTCCCGAGACCCCCGCCACGCCGCGGCTGTTGATGGATGAGACATGCGCCCCGGCCAGGCTGACCAGCGCTCCGGTGATTTCCACTCCCGAAACCTGTTCGGCCTTTTCCACCGAACGTGTAATCGCCTGTGCGGCTGCGGCCAGATCTACGATTACGCCCTTCTTGATCCCTTCCGAAGGTTCTATGCCTGAGCCCAGGATGCGGATGTTCTCTTCTTCCACCCTTCCCACCAGGGTGCAGACTTTGGTTGTGCCTACATCAATTCCAACTACAATCTCGTCCATAGGTTATTTCTTCACTTATAGAATGGTGCATCCAAGTATTCCACGTCGATCAGAGTGGGTTGGGTGCCCTGTTTGGTGAGGGTGTCCAGAATGGCCTGGTACACTTTTTCCTTCATTGAAATATCCTGTGTGTTCTGGCCGAAGTAGACCGACCAGCCATGCGGGTCTTGCCAGCCCATGCCATAGGCTGGGTCGTAAATCATCGGCGAACCCGCTGGAACCTGGGGATAGAGCGTCTGGATGGCTTGAACCATGGCGGGATCGATGAAGGCCTGGTTATAAGCCGTTTGGTTTGGGTCTGCCAACAGTTTGGGTGGGTTCCCGTTCGCTGCGATCGGGATCAGGCCTGTCACATTGCCGCGCGGCATGAAGGACACACCGTTGGAATCTACCCAGGTGATATTGCCACCTTGCGACCAGACCAGTACGGGAGTCCGTTCAACCACGTTTACGTAGATGTGGTTGGGGAAGCCCACCTGCACGCTCACGCTGGCCAGATCCGGGAAGGCGGTGCGCAGGTTGGTCTCGATCACGGATGGAATGGCGTTAAAGATGGGTTGTCCGGTCACACCCAGTGCGGCGCTTACATCCGCCGCAGTCAGGCGCTGGTTGCCGGTCACTTCGGCGCCCGATACCATGAATGTATGGGCCGTCCACATGCTGTACAGTACCAGGCCAAGCAGCAGAGTTAATCCGGCGGAGATCCAGCGCGGGCCGAGTTGTGGCAGGTTGAGGGCTGGAGCATGCACCGCAGTGCGACCAAGGCTAAAGGCAAAATCATAACCATTTTGGCGGCTGGCCTGTCTACCGGTTTTGATGCTTCCCATCCGTCCGGCGGCTCTGGCCTGCATGGGATGAGGGTGCAATCCGCTGGTCTGTGATTGCCTGACCCTGGAAGAGGTCACGGGCGTGCGGCGCGTGGCGAGTTTCGGTTCCCCTGGCAGCAAGAGCGACCCGGTTCGGTAGGTCTGGTGGGGCATCTGTTTCGTCTTTTTAGGTTCCGGCTTCACACGTGATTTCGAGCCACGGCGTTGGCGGACGGTTTCGGCACGTGATTTTTCAGGTGCCGGTTTTTTGGGTATCTCTAGTGCGGTCATGATGTTCTCCGGAAACGGCGTTCAGTTCGGCTACGATCGACTTTACGTTCCAGGGCCAGTTCGATCAGGCGGTCGACTAACCCGGTGTAGGATAATCCGCTGGCTCCCCAGAGTTTCGGGTACATGCTGATGCTGGTAAAGCCCGGAATGGTGTTGAGTTCGTTCAGGTAGATCTCATTCGTGTTTTTCTCGAGGAAGAAATCCACTCTGGCCATGCCGGCGCAGTCAATCGCCTTATAAGCCCTCACGGCCATCTGGCGGATCTTATCGGCTGTCTCTTCAGGCAGGGACGCCGGGATGAGCAGGCCGGATGTACCATCCACATACTTGGATTCATAGGAATAAAACTCTCGGCTGGGTTGAACTTCGCCGGGCACGGAAGCTTGCGGGTCATCGTTGCCGAGCACCGAAACTTCAATCTCCCTGGCATCCACGCCCCGCTCCACCAGCACACGCCGGTCATAAGCAGCTGCTTCCAGCAGTCCCTCGCCCAGATCGGCGCGACGGTTGCATTTGGAGATGCCGACCGAAGAGCCCAGGTTGGCCGGTTTGATGAAGAGCGGATAACTGGAAACTGTTTCAGCCCGGCGCATGACCGCTTCGATATCATTCTCGATTTCACTGCGCAGAATAATGATGGATTCAACCGTTGGGATGCCGTTGGCCCGCATGACATCTTTGAAGACGCCTTTGTCCATGCCTACGGATGAGCCGGTCACACCTGCGCCCACGTAAGCCAGGTCAGCCATTTCGAGCAGGCCTTGGAGTGTGCCATCTTCGCCGTAGGTGCCGTGTAAAACGGGGAAGACCACATCCAGGTCGGTCATCTTCTCGAACCCGGCCGGGTTGGCAGGATCCGTTGCCGGGATGCGGTAAAGGCCTGCTTTGGAAGGGTCGGGCAGGATGGTGCAGGGGGTCAGCTGGCCGGTTTCCCCTTTTTCCAAAGCCAGGCAGGCTTCCGGCCCGGTCAACCAGTCGCCGGCGTGAGTGATGCCAACCTCGAAGATCTCATATTTCTGGGGGTCAAGTACCCCGAGCACCGACCGCGCCGAACTCAGCGAGACTTCATGCTCGCCGGATCGTCCGCCAAACAGAACGGCGATCTTCATCTTGCGGTTTGTGTCAGCAGTGTTATTCATCATTATCTGTTCTCTTCAATTCTTTACCACTCGCCAATTAATTCCACTTCCAGTTCAAGCTTGATCCCAAATTGATCCAGGACAGCTTTCTGTGCCAATTCGATCAGCGCTCGCATATCCTCTGCCCGGGTCTGGCCATTGTTAATGAAGAAGTTGGCATGCTGGGCGCTGATGGTGGCATTGCCGATGCTCTTGCCTTTCAGACCGGCGGCTTCCAGTAATCGCCCGGCATTGTCTCCCGGCGGGTTCTTGAACATGGAGCCCATGCTGGCGCCGGGTGGTTGGGAGGCTCGCCGCTGGCTGGAAAATTGCTCCATTTTGCTTTGGATTTCCGCCTGATCGCCGGGCTTCAGGGTCAGCTCTGCCGAAAGCAGCAGCACGGGCGGGTGTTCGCGCTTCAGCAGGCTGCTGCGATAATCATATTCCAGCTTGCTTACCGGCCAGGTTTGGCGCCCGTGCTGGCGGTGGATTAATTCCACCGAAATCAGGCTCCCGGCCATGTCTCCACCAAAGGCCCCGGCGTTGCCATAGATTGCCCCGCCCAGCGATCCGGGAATGGAGGCCGCCCATTCAAAACCGCTCAATCCGAGGCGCGCCGCCCGCTGGGCGATATCATTGGGAGTGACACCCGTTTCAGCATGCACGGTGGGAAGATCCGCCTTCGAGTTGAATTTCAACAGCCGGGCCCGGTTGATAATGACCACGCCTCGAACGCCCTGGTCGCTCACCAGCACGTTCGAACCGCCACCCAGCACACTGAAAGGCAACCCCATTTTCCACAGCTTTTCTGCCGCCTGCGCCAGTTCATCCGCCTTGCGGACGAAAACAAGCGCATCTACCGGGCCGCCGATGCGCGCAGCGGTATAGCCGGAGAGGGGAACATTCTCCTGCATATTTTCACCAAAGGTTGCGCGCAGTTCAGACAGGCTGGCCGGGTTCATGGGCATAATTCATCCAGGACGGATAATTAATCCTCTTCGAGGCGGGCAATGATGCGCTTGACCACCGTGCCTTCAATTTCGCGGTTTGATTTGCGCATCAGTTGGCTGGACCTGTTCCGCTTATCCGGATCGGGGTTGGGAATATCCCCAATGACCAATCGCAGGGGCGGCAGGGCCATTACATTGGAATCGTAAACACGTTTCTTTTCATCCATGGCGAATCTCCTTTAATCGGGCCAGCACATCCGTACTGACCTGGTCGGCATCCCCGGCGGAAAGAACCAGCAGAACATCGCCGGGGCGAAGATGGGTAATTAGATAATCGCTTACTTCTGGTAGCCCGGCGATGAAGTGTGCCGGGCGCGGCATGGCTTCCACAACTTTCAGGCTCGAAAAATCCTGCTTCGGCTCGCGCGAAGGGAAGACTTCGGTCACGATGACTTCGTCTGCGTTGCCGAATGAATTGGCGAAGTCTTCCAGGAGTGTCTGGGTCCGCGAGTATGTGTGCGGTTGCCAGACCACCCACAATGGACTGCGCGGATAGCGGTAGCGCGCCGCCGCCAGGGTGGCCTGGATCTCGGTCGGGTGATGCGCGTAGTCGTCAATCACCATTACACCGTTCGCCTCACCGCGCACATCGAAGCGGCGTCCGGTTCCTCTGAACTGGCCCAGCGCCTGTGCTGCCTCTTCAAGGGGCAGTCCGAGCAATTGGATCACGGTCAATGCGGCCAATGCATTCAGCACATTGTGCTTGCCTGGCACCTGCAATTCAACCGTGGCTGGCTGGCCGAGCACACTGGCGCTGAAGCTAAAGCCGCCTTTTCCGTTGACTGAAAGGGTGTTAGTACTCGCTTCCAGCTCGCGTCCAGCGCTATCTGTTGGCTTGAGCCCATAGGCCAGGACGGTTTTGCCCATCTTTTTCGCTTTTGTCAATAAGGCAAACGCACCGGGGTCTTCGGCGCAGGCAACCAATTTTCCTTGCAGGGGCAAATGCTGTACGAATTCCATGAAAGCCGCTTGCATGTCGGCCAGGGTGGGATAGCAATCCGGATGATCGTGCTCGATGTTGGTCACCACTTCGATGGTAGGTTTGAGACCCAGGAACATCCGGTCGTACTCATCTGCCTCGATCACGAAGGTATCGCCCTTTCCGGCCCGGGCGTTTACACCCAGGTTCGCAAGTACACCACCGACAATGAACGTTGGTTCCTGCTCCAAAACTGTCAGCAGCCAGGCCAGCATGGCCGTTGTGGTCGTCTTGCCGTGTGTGCCAGCAATGGTGATGCCGGTCTTGCCATCCATCAGGCTGCCCAGGAAATCGGCTCGTTTGACCACCGGGATGCGGGCGGCGCGCGCCGCGATAACTTCCGGATTGTCGTCCGGGATGGCCGAGGACCGCACCACCAGGTCCGCGCCGATAACGTTCTTGCCGTTATGGCCAATGTGGACGATCACGCCCGCCGATCGCAGATCACGTGTATAGGATGATTCGGCGCGATCCGACCCGCTCACCGTGTGCCCCATTTCGAGCAGGACGCGAGCGATGGCAGAAAGCCCGGTACCACCAATTCCGATCAGATGAATGCGTGTCATAGGTTAGACGAATACCACGATCACAAAGATGAAGGCGACTACTACGGCGAAGTAAATGCCCGGGATACCCAGCAGCCTGGGTGGCATGTACTTGAGCATGTTATCTGCAATGGCGGCAATGGTCCCGGTCGGCGCAGAGGCGATATTTGAAAAAGGATACTTGGCATCTGACAAATAGAACCAGATTGTCCCGGCAATCAGGTATCCATTGATGGCGCCGATGACGATACCCAGGATGGCATGTTCCAATCTCTCACGCGTCAGCTTGCCTGCAAAGCGATTGAAGTTGACGGTTTGATACCCAAAGAAGACCAGCATGAGCAGGATGATCGTCCGCAGCCAGAAAAGGGTCGGACTTTGTTGCGGCAGCAGCACATCCCTTACAAAAGGAACGTAATGTTCAAGCAGGGCCGTAAATGCCAGTGCCAGGATCACACTGAAACTGACCAGGATTTCTTTGGCCCACCCGCGCAATCCGCCGATGACCGCGAACAGGATGACGTACATCCAGAAGACAACCGCCAGACTCATCATGGTCTCTTCTCCTCATCCGGGCAGAGGCCCAGGATTTGGCCACCGATCTGTGCAGCCGCATCAGGGTGGGAGAGTTGCTGCATGGCAGCGCGCATGGAAGCCAATTTTTGAGGCTGATTGAGTAAATCCTTTATAGCTGGCAGGAGTTCATCCAGTAGGCTTTCATCTTCGAGCATCACTGCCGCGCCGTGCTGGACGAGGTAACCTGCATTAACCTTCTGGTATCGCCAGGCGTGCGGGTAAGGCACCAGTACCGCTGGCAGGCCGAAAAGCGGATACTCGCCCAGTGTGGAAGCACCTGCACGGCTTATCGCCAGATCGGCCGCGGCCAGTGCCGCGCCCATCTGCTCGTGCAGGTACGGGTAGGCCTGGTAGCGGCTGGTCCGGATTGCCGGGATGCCAGCAGTGCTGCTTTGTTGGAGTGCAGCTTGGAACAGTTCTTTGGCCTTTTCCTGCACATTCGACCAATCCAGCTCGCCGGTGATGTGGACGATCTGTGCGGCCTCGACCAGGGCTGGCAAGGCTGCCATGACCGCTGTGTTGATCGAACGGGCACCCTTGCTGCCGCCTGAAACCAGCAGGACGGGGCCTTCCTCGCTCAGAGCCAGTTCCTTGCGGGCTGCCTGGCGTGTCCAGCGGGCCAGGTCTGCGCGCACCGGGTAGCCGGTCAGGGTAATGCGTTCGGGCCGTTTAAAATACTGCAACGAGTCATCGGCGGTGACGGCAATTTTGTCTGCGAAGCGGGCCAGGGTGTTCAAGGCCAGTCCTGGTTCGATATCCGGCACATACAGCAGGCTGGGCACTTTCCACCCGGCCAGCGCCATCGGTACGGCCACATATCCACCGGTAAAGAACAGCACGTCCGGGTCGAACTCGCGCAGGATGCGCCGGGATGCAAAGACGCCGCGGCTCAACTGCCACAGGTTGCCTGGCAGGGTCCGCAGACCAATGCCATGCACCCCGGCAGCCGGGATGGTTCTAAAGGGAATGCCAGTTCTCGAAACGAGTTGCGCTTCCATTCCGCCTTCTCCACCTATCCAGAGCACATCCGCACTATCTTTGATGGCTTGCAGCACGGCCAGGGCGGGATACACTCCGCCTCCGGTCCCGCCGGCGCAGATCAACAGTCGCACTATACGACCTCCGTTCATTGCTATCAGCCGGTGCTTTTTGTCCGGACTGGCGCGAAATCCCTAAAAGGATACCGATGGCTGTCAGGGTAGCAATCAGGTTCGAGCCGCCGCCGCTCACGAATGGCAGGGCATTGCCAGCCACGGGGATTAGACCGATGATCATGGTCATATTAATGAGTGCTTCGATGATGATCCAGAAAGTTAGTCCGGCTGCCATGACCGAACCCAGCAGGTCGGGCGCCCGCGAGGCGATCACCAACCCGCGCCAGAGCAGGATGCCGTACAGGGCGATCAAGCCCAGCGCTCCGACAAAACCCAGTTCTTCAACGATCACTGCGAAGATGCTATCAGTGGCCGAGAAAGGCAGGCCGATCAATTTGGTGGTGGCGTTCCCGATACCCACACCGAACAGTCCGCCCCGGTAAACTGATTCCAGCGACCACAGGATGTGGCTGGACGATTGGAGCGGGTCCTTGAGTCCGGCCAGGTAAGATGCCATGCGGGTGCGGCCGGTGGAACTCATTTGCACCACCACCCACCCGGCCACCAGGGCCACCAGGCAGAACAGGATGATCTGGCGTAACTCTCCGCCGGCCAGGAAGAACAGCAGCCCGCCCAGCAGGAAGATGGTAATGGTGGCACTCAGATCGGGTTCAAGATAGATCAAACCGGCGATGCCGCCCAGGATGACCGCCAGCGGAACCAGGCCCAAGGATATGTCATGCAGGTATTCCTGCTTGCTGTAAAGCCAGACGGAAAGGTAGATGATCGTGACCAGCTTTGCCAGTTCCGATGGCTGCACCGATCCGCCAATGAAGGTACGGATGGCGCCATTGCGCAGGTCCTTGGTCAGGAGTACGGCTATCAGGAGTGCAACGGCCACCAGCATGAGTGGCAGGGCAAAGCGGCGATAGAGATGATAATCCACCCGCGATGCCGCGAAGGCGATCAGGATTCCGCCGGCCAAAAAGATCAACTGCTTGTTGAACATAAATGTTTGCGAGCCGTAATTCAGGTAGGAAAAATCCGTGCTGGCTGAATACAGCATCAACAGGCCGAAGATGCACAATGCGATCACGCACACGATCAGGATCAGATCGCCTGTTGAAGTGTGCTTATGACGCTGCGGCGGGGTGATAGGCCGGGCAGTTTGGTTTACGAAAGTTCCGATACCCATTTTCGAAAGGCCTTTCCACGTTCTTCGAAATCATAGAATTGATCAAAACTGGTGCCACCGGGCGAAAGCAGAACGATACTGCCGGGACCGGCCACTTTGGCGGCTGCCTGGACGGCTTCCTGCAAGTCATTGCAGCGGGTCAAGGTCAACGGCAGCGTTCCGGAGGCTTGCTTTAGGGCTGCGTCAATTTTCTCTGCAGCTTCACCGAAGAGCACCACATGCTCCACTCGCTGGCGCACCAGGGTTGCCAGGCCGTCCCAGGGCAGGTTCTTGTCACGCCCGCCCAGCAGCAGGACAATTGGTTCGGTAAAGGAGTGGATGGCTGCCATTGTCCGTTCGGGTGCTGTGGCGATGGAGTCGTTGTACCATTGTGCTCCGTTCCACTCACGTACCAATTCCAGCCGGTGAGCCACGCCGCGGAATTCTTTTGTTGCAGAAACCATGGCATCCAACGGCAGACCGGCTGCGTGGCCGATGGCGAAGGCTGCCAGAACGTTCATCACATTATGTGCTCCGCGCAGCTGGATCTGGTCGCGCTGCAGCAGGGGGATTTCCGCCCCGCGCTGGCGCAGGTACAGCGTCTCATCCGCCAGGAAAGTCCCATCCTGTTTGCCTGAGAACGCAGCGGTACCGAAGGAGACCAGCCGGCCGTGCACATGCTCGCGCATCTTCCACGAACCGCTGTCATCGCGGTTCAGGATGGCAGTGCTGTCTGCCCGCTGGAATTCCAGGATGCGGCGTTTAGCGGCAGTGTAGATTTCCATTGTGCCGTGCCGGTCCAGATGGTTGGGCGTGATGTTCAGGATGGCTGCCACGTCCGGGCTGACCGTCATCTGCTCCAGTTGAAAGCTGGAAATTTCCAGGATTGCCAGGTCATCTGCTACCATCTCGTCCACGTAATTCAGCAGTGGATCACCGATATTGCCGCCAACATAGGCTTTATCGCCATGTGATTTTTTAGCCATCTGCCCAACCAGTGTGGTGGTGGTGGTCTTCCCGGCCGAACCCGTGATGCCAACAGTGCGGCAGGGGCGGACTTCCATAAAGATTTGCGTGTCGTTTGTCAGTGGAAGGCCACGCTGCATGGCTGCGGCTACCAGCGGGTTATTCAGCGGGATGCCTCCCGAGATGCACAGAATATCGGCTGTATCGAGTAGCTCAACCGGGTGGCTGCCCAGAACCCACCTGACGGGTGTGTCAGCCAGGGCTGAGCGCCCAGATGTCATTTCCTCGGTGCTGCGGCGGTCGTTAATGGTCACACTGGCGCCATGCCGCGCCAGCCAGCGCGCCGCCGCCTGTCCCTGGCGGGCGCCTCCCAGAATGACCACACGTTTGCCGTTCCAGTCCGTTTTTTGTTCCATTGCTACACTAACATCAGTCCAATGCCAAGCATGGCTGCAATCAGGCCGATCAGCCAGAACCGCTGTACGATTTGCATCTCTGACCAGCCCAGCAGCTCGAAATGCAAGTGGATCGGCGCCATTTTGAAGAACCGCCGCCCATGAGTCATTTTGAAATAAGCGATCTGGATAATGTCGCTCAATGCCTCGCTGACCGGGATCACTGCGACCACCGGTAACAGCGCCCACTGCCCGGTCATCAGGGCGATCACACCGATGGTTGCGCCCAGCGAGAGACTGCCGGTATCGCCCATGAAAAGCTGGGCGGGGTGAACGTTGAACCACAGGAAGCCAAATAACGCTCCTACCATCGTGAAGCAAAACCGGCCAATGAAGACCTGTCCCTGGATCAGGGCGATCCCGCCGTATGCCGCGAAGATGGTGGCAGAGATCAACCCGGCCAGTCCATCCAGCCCATCCGTAAAGTTGACTGCGTTGGACATGGCTACGATCACGAATGCTGCAACCGGGATATAAACCCAGCCCAGCTTGATCTGGAAATTAATTCCCGGCAGGAACATTTCAGGCACTTTAAGCATGTACTTCAGCACAATCGCAATCCCAATTCCAAGCACGATCTGTGCAGCGAATTTGGTGCGGATGCGCATCCCTTCGCCTTTGCGTTTGCCTTTAACGCCTTCCCAGTCATCGATTGCGCCCAGTACGGCAAAACTGACCATGGCGATCAGGGGCACCAGCACCGACTGTCCCAGGATCTTCATTCCGATCAAGCTGGCGGCATTCAACAATACTGTAACCAGAACGACCGGGATGATGATCATCACGCCGCCCATGGTGGGTGTGCCCATCTTGACGAAATGCTTGTCAGGTTCATCCACACGGATCTGCTTGCCAATCTTGAAATGGCGCAGGATCCGCAGCAGGGGTCCACCCCAGATGACGGTCATCATGAAAACCAGGCCGGCCAGGCTCATGGCAAGGGCAGTGTCGTTCATGAAGGAACCTCCAGTGCGGCGACGATGCGGTCCATGCGGATGCCATGTGAGCCCTTGACCAGAACCACGTCTTTATCGGTCAGGGATTTCTGCAAATAGGTGATGGCTTCGTCCGTGTTCTCAAACTCCGTGATTTTCCCGGATTGCATGCCTGCCAAGTGTGCAGCCGTTCCGATCAGGTGTCCGAGTGTTCCGATTGTGATCAGCGCGTCGGCCACTTCCGCGGCCCGCACCCCCACGATCTCGTGCCCCTGTTTTTCATACTGTCCGAGTTCGAGCATATCGCCCAGCACGGCCACTTTGTGGCCATCCAATTCGGCCAGCAGGTTCAGGGCGGCCAGCATGGATTCCGGCGAGGCGTTGTAGGTATCATCCAGCATCAGCGCACCGCTTTCGCTCCGGACGGCTGTCAGGCGCAATTGCGAGTGCCCCTGACGCAGCCCGTCGATGATCTCCTGCCAGGTCAGGTTATCTGCAAGGCCCACCGCTGCCGCCCTTAAGGCTGTATGGACGGAATGCTGTCCGATCATCGGGATATGCACATGCAGGGTTTCATGCTGGTAATGTAACTGAAACCGGATGCCTTCCAGCCCGAGCCCTTCCACGTTATCGGCCCACAGGTCGGCTTCCGGATCGAGCCCGTAGAAAAAGACGCGTGCCTTGGTCAGTTCGGCCATCTTGGATACCCACGGGTCATCCAGGTTGAGGATGGCGACACCATCTTCGGGTAGGGCCTGCACCAGTTCGGACTTGCCGCGGAAAATGGCTTCCTGGGATCCGGCCCGTTCGGCGTGAACGGTGCCGATGTTGGTGACCACGCCGATCTTTGGCCGGGCGATCTCGCTTAGCAGGGCGATCTCACCCGGTACGTAAAAGCCCATTTCCAGCACTGCCCGCTCGTAGCCGGCGCTCAGCCGCAGGATGGTCAGCGGCAGGCCGATTTCGTTATTCATGTTGCCGGGGCTTTTCAACGTTCGATAGCGCTGGCTGAGCACTTCGAAGACAACTTCTTTGGTGGTGGATTTGCCAACGCTGCCGGTGATACCGACCACATCCACATCCAGTTTGCTCCTCCAGAAGCGGGCGATTTGCTGCAATGCCGAAAGGGAGTTTTCGACTAACAGGCAGGTAGGTACTTCCATGTCGGTGGGAAATGCAGTTTCCTGGCCAGCCTGCAGAGGAATGGTTTGGTAAGCGGCGTCGATTGTGTGCTGGATTAAAGCAAATGAAGCCCCGCGCTGGAAGGCATCTGCGACGAAATCGTGACCATCTGCCCGTTCACCGGGCAGTGCCACGAATAGTCCGCCGGGGATGGCCAGACGCGAATCCACCGCCGCCTCGGTGATCACCGTGTTCGCCTGGGCGGGGCGGATATTTGTCAGGGCTTCAATTACATCAGCCAGAGTCAGCATCAAACCTCATTGTCCGGCAGTTTTCGCCAAAGGTTGATCGGGCGGGATGCCCAGGAAAACCACCAGTTTTTCGATAACCTCTTTGAAGATCGGGGCGGCTACGACGGAGGCAGCCTTGTTGCTTTGTGGCTTCTCCAGCCACACATACACCAGGAAGCGCGGATCCGCAATCGGGCCCCACCCGATGAACGAAGCGTTGATGTTATCAGGGTCGTAGCCGGTGCTGGTGGGGATCTGCGCCGTACCGGTTTTCCCGGCGATGGAATACCCGTCAAGCAGTGCCGTGGAGCTTTCTCTTTTCAATGAGTTGAACAGCATGTTGGTAATGGTGTGAGCGGTATCGGCAGAAATGGGATTGCCAACGATGTGCGGCGCCATATTGCTTTGATGGCCGTCGCGTACCTGGGCCAGCAGTACATGCGGGTAAACCATTTGCCCATTATTGGCCAGCGCAGAAGCCGCCATGACCATCTGGATGGGGGTGATGGCCACGCCCTGGCCGAATGCATTCGTGCCCAGTTCCACCGGCGACCAGTCGCCGTCGCCGGGTAGTTTTTCACGCCCGGGCACTTCTCCGGCCAGGTCAATGCCGGTCAGTTGGCCCAAGCCGAACCGCTGCATATAGGAATAAAAGGCGTTGTTGCCCATCTTGGTGGAGACCCAGGCCAGGCAGACATTCAGCGAATTTGCCAGGCAGCCGGTCATATCCTGGTAACCCCAGGCACCGTTATCCCAGTCGTGGATTTGAACACCGCCGACGGTAATGGTGCCGGTATCCAGGAAAATGGTGCCGGGCTTAACCGTGCCGTTATCCAGGGCAGCCGACATGGTGAAGATTTTGGCAACCGAACCGGGTTCATAAGCCTCGCTGATCGCCCGGTCATAAGGTGTTTCGCCCGGGAAAATCTGATCTACCTGAGTGTAGTCGTTCAGATTCATGCGCGGGGTGGAAGTCATGGCCAGGATTTCACCGGTTTTGGGATCCATAACTATGATGGTCCCTGAGCTGGCGCCTGTGCTTACCAGGGCATCATCCAGGATCTTTTCCACCGAAGCCTGAATTTGACGGTCAATCGTCAGGATCAGTGTCTGGCCTGGTTCGATTTTGGGATAGTCTCCTGCCTGACGTGGGTCGGCCGGGATGAGCTTGGTTACCGGTTCGCCCGCCAGGATGTTGTCATATTTTTCTTCCACGCCCATATAGCCATGGTTGTCCCGGGTTACATAGCCGATGATGGTGGATGCCAGGTCGTTTTCGGGGTAGCTGCGCATCAGGTGGGCGGTAAAATCCACCGCGCTCAGGTTGGGACCATTCGGGTTGGCTGCATCATTCTTTTGGAGTGTCATGAACTGGTCGGCCTGGTCCGGCGCGACGTAATCCTGCAAAATGATATATTGCGTGCCGGCCGGGGCGTTGGTGATCCTTGATAGGGCTGTGGCGGGGTCCATTCCCAGGGTCGATTGGGCAGCCAGGGCGATGTCACTCTCCATTTTCAGGGCGGCATCTTTTGCTGCAGGTATGGCGGTCAGGTCCACGCCGATCTCATAGACGGTCTTGTTCCCGGCCAGCAGGTACCCATTTCGGTCGTATATTTCGCCGCGGGCTGGATAGAAAGTTTTATAGATATATGCGCCCTGCCCGGTCACCCCTGCCACTTCCGGGCTGTTCTGGATGCGCACAATTTGCACCAGGATGGAGGTGCCGATCAAGCCCAGCATGATCGCTACGGTCACATAGCGCCAGAAGGATAATTTTTTCATGGTTGGCCTCCCACAGAGGTCGATGTGACCAGGGTACGCGTGATCCAATCGAACAGCGATTCGGTGTAAGCCGGCAGCAGCACCGGTTTCTGCGATTGGCCCTGGCTGTCGGCCCCCGGTTGGGACATATCCACGGATGTCTGAGGTACATATCCGGGCACGACAACGTATGTGATGGTTCCCGAGTTCGATGGGTTTGAAGCCCATCGCTTCCGCCCGGCTTTGCATCGACTCAACCGAGGTCAGCCCGGCCAGGATTGTTTCCTGGTCGGAATTTGCACGTTGGTCGTCGATCAGGTGGTTCTGCAGGTATATGATCTCGCGCCCGGCCAATGTGGCGCGGACGGTAATATTAAGGTAAATGCCGGCCACCATTGCCACTGCTACCAGCCCTAGCAGAAAAAGGCCGATCCACTGGCGTTGTACACGCCAGTGGGCCTGACGAACATGTTGTACAATTTGCGTTACATTTTCCATGATCAGTATTCCATACCTTACCGATAGACAGATGAGACGCTGCACTTCCGTTCTGCCTGCGCAAGCCTGCCGCAGGTTCTTGCGAGCCAACACCCATTGGCTTAGATGCCTGATAATTTTTCAGCCACCCGCAGCTTGGCGCTACGGGCACGCGAATTTCTTTTTATTTCATCTTCAGCCGGCGTAAGGGGCCGCCGGGTAACTTCCAAGATACTTGCTTTATGACCGCAGGTGCATACCGGTTGTCTGGGTGGGCAGATGCAGTCCCTGCTTTCCAGGCGGAAGAACTCTTTGACCAGCCGGTCCTCCAGCGAGTGGAAGCTGATGACCGCCAGTCTTCCTCCTGGAGCCAGTGCCTGCACTGCCAGAGGCAGGGTCTTTTCCAGGCTTTGCAGCTCGCCGTTGATTGCGATCCGCAGAGCCTGGAAGGTCTGCGTGGCCGGGTGATGGGGACCGTGCCGGCCAATGGCGTTCTGGATTACCTCAGCCAGTTGCCCGGTGCCACTGATCGGCCGGGCTTGCTGGATGGCGTGAGCGATCCGCCGGGATGCCCGTTCCTCTCCGTAGCGGAAAAGCACATCCGCCAGTTCATCCTCCGCCCAGGTGTTGACAATTTCAGAGGCTGTCAGCGGGTTGGTCGGGTCGAAACGCATATCCAGGGGCCCGTCGGCCAGGAACGAGAAACCCCGTTCCGGCGTATCAAACTGCATCGAGGATGCTCCCAGGTCGAGCAGGATCCCATCCACTTTGTCCCACCCGAGCGCAACCAGTTGCTCGGGCAGGCTGGTGTAAGGGGCCCTTATTAAGCAGGCGCGCTCCCCGAAGGGAGCGAGGTTCTGGCTGGCCAGTTCGAGCGCCTGTGGGTCCACATCCATTCCAAGCAGCCTGCCTCCAGGCTCGCTGCCGGCCAGCAGGCCGGCCGCGTGGCCGCCTGCCCCGAGTGTCCCATCCACATAGAACCCCGTGCTTTTCGGGCGTAAAGCGTGTATAATCTCTTGGTAAAGAACTGGTTCGTGCTGCAGTGACATCTTAACGTGTTCTCAAATCGAGCGCAGAAAAGCGCTTGGCATTTGTCTCTGCATCGTTGATCTGATCCTGCTTCTTCTGCCAGGGTTCGGATGCCCATATTTCGAAATAATCGCCCTGGCCAACGAAAACGACTTCGCTGGTTAGCCCGGCATACTCACGCAGGTTTTGGCTCAGCAGGATCCGGCCGGAACCATCCGGAGTCACGGGCATGGCGTTGCCGAGAATGATTTGGCGCAGCAGGCGCGCATCCGGATCGGCGAAGTTCATTGCCATTATCCGGTCGTAAAGGATCTGGAATTCTGGTTGAGGTAGTACCATCAGGTTTCGTTCCAACCCCTGGACAACAGTAACACCATTGGCTGTCTGCTCACGAAATTTCGCCGGAATGGTCAGCCGGTTCTTTTCATCAAAACAATGGTGGTACTGGTTGAGGAACATTTGTTCTTTTTCTCTCTTTTAACTTGAATGCCGGAGAGCTCCGGCATCCCACTTCGTCCCACTTCAACCCACGGACAAGCTTATTTTAGCACGATTCTGGGTTGCTATGCAAGTAGTACTTTTGACCAATATCGTGCGCCATGCATTACATTTTCTTATCATGAGAATGGGGGCATAATTCTCCCAGGAAATCCAGCATGACACCTAAAATTTCCCTGCTTCTTTCTCCTCATTGGACCGATTACGAATTACTCGACTCCGGCGACAGCCAGAAATTGGAACGGTTTGGCCCCTATACCTTTGCCCGCCCGGAAGTGCAGGCAATATGGAAAAAGGCTTTGCCCGCCGAAAAATGGCAGGCCGCCCACGCTTATTTCGAACCCAGCGGGGAAGAGAGCGGCGGCCATTGGAAATTCAGGAAACCGGTTAATGAAAAATGGGAAATGAGTTATCCCTTAGCCGGGAACTCTTCACCTCTTCCATCGGGAGATGGGCAAGGAGGCCGTGACCTTCGCTTCACTGCCATGACCACTCCCGGCCGGCACCTGGGCGTTTTCCCGGAATGCGCCGCCCACTGGGATTGGTTGGCTGATCTTATCAGTCGGGGTGACCGGCCCTTCGCTCCCACCGGGAAGCCTATCAATGTGCTGAATCTGTTTGGCTATACCGGGATGGCTACGCTGGCCGCCGCCGCAGCTGGAGCCAGGGTCACCCACATTGATGCCTCCAAAAAGTCTGTCACGTGGGCGCGTGAGAACCAGCTGCTCTCCGGGCTGGGTGAGAAACCCATCCGCTGGATCGTGGACGACGCCCTCAAGTTTGTCGAACGCGAAGGCCGGCGCGGCATGAAGTACGATGGTATCCTGCTCGATCCGCCCAAGTTTGGGCGCGGTCCCAAGGGTGAAGTCTGGGAGGTCTACGAATCCTTGCCCAAGATCCTGCTGGCCTGTCGAAATATATTAAATGAAAGCCCTTTGTTCGTGATAATGACGGTATATGCGGTGAAATTACCCGCCATCCACGCCTATACCGCCCTGGCGGAAATGATGGATGGGTTTGGGGGCAGCCTGGAGTGCGGCGAATTGGTCACCCAGGAAAAGAGCGCCGGTCGACTTCTTTCCCAGGCCGTCTACGCCCGCTGGCAGGGCCGGTAAAATTCCACCATTTCTTCTTCTTTTCCCAACTCTCTGTTCCCTTCTTCCTGCTCTCTTCTCTCCGTTCTCTAATCTCTCTCCTTCTCCATCTTTGGTACAATTGCCCCGATGATGCCAACAACCGAAAACCAATCCATCCTTGATATTCCTCTCAAGCGCTGGTTCCCGGCCAACTTGGAAACCCTGCTTGTGATCCTACTCCTTCTGGCAGCCATTGCCACGCGTTTCATCGGCCTGGGTGACCGCGCCGTCAGTCACGACGAGGTGAACCACGTTGTGCCGTCCTATAGCCTCTATACGGGCAACGGCTATCAATACGACCCGATGAGCCACGGCCCGCTCCAGTTCCACATGATCGCCCTCTCCTATGCGCTCTTCGGCGATAACGATTTCACCACCCGCATACCGGCCGCTCTCTTGAGCGTTGTATCGCTCGGCCTGGCTATGCTGGCCTTCCGGCGCTACCTGGGCCGCACCGGCGCCATCCTGGCCGGCCTGATGTTCCTGATCTCGCCCATCATGCTCTTCTATGGCCGCTATGCCCGTAACGAATCTTATATTATCGTTTGGGGCTTGCTGACCCTGTATTCCACCCTGCGCTACCTGGAAACTGGTAAGGCCTGGGCCCTGTTCCTGTTCACTGCCGCCAATGCTATCCACTTCCTCGACAAGGCCACTGCCTACATGTTTGCCGGGGAGATATTCATCTTCCTGCTGGCCTATTTTGTCGATCGCATGGCGCGCCGGGAGTGGTCCCATCCCAACAAGCGCTCCTCCTTCCTGCTGAGTCTGGTCCTGGCGATTGCCCTGTTCGCCGGGGCAGGGGGTCTGTATCTTTCCCTGAAGCCGCTCGGCACATTCTTTATCAAGCTCGCCGTGGCTGCGTTGGCAGCCGGCGGCCTGGCCGCGCTGGTCTGGTCGGGCATGCTGTTGGTTCAGAATTTCGGCTGGTCAGGCCTGAAAGCCGAGCGTTCCCTTGATATGTTGATTTTGCTCGGCACGCTGGTCCTGCCGCTGACCGGAGCCATCCCGATCTCCTTGCTCGGCCAGACTCCTCTGGATTACACCTCCGCCGGCGTGGAAAGGGTTATCGCCGCCGTGGCGGTTCTGGGTGCCATTGCGGTGGTAATTGGCTTATGGTGGTTTGGCCGCAAATGGTTGTTCCACGCTGCGCTTTTCTTTATCCCCTTCGTGGTTCTCTACAGCACGTTCTTCACCGCCCCGGCCGGCATTGTGGGCGGATTGGTTGGGTTGCTTGGCTACTGGTCGACCCAGCAGGATGTTGCCCGCGGCGGCCAGCCACTCTACTACTATGCCTTCCTGCTGATCCCCGTCTATGAATTCCTGCCGGCCCTGGGGACGGTGGCCGCGGCGGTCATCGCTTCCACCAAGAAGTTGTGGCGTTCGCAGTCCGGCCAGCCCTTCGCCCGGCCGGAATCCGAAGGGATAGCCATACAGGGCTCGCAAGAGCTGCATGAACAGGATAAGGATAAAGAACTGCAGCCGGTTCCGGTGGCGGCCCTGCTGGTGTTCTGGTCGGTCAGCAGCCTGGCCCTGTTCACCTACGCTGGTGAGAAGATGCCCTGGCTGACCATCCATATTGCCATGCCGATGATCCTGGCGGCGGCCTGGGGCTTCGGCTGGATGATCGAATCGGTCCCGTGGGGCCGGTTGGCTGCCTGGGGTTTTCGTAATTATGCCCGCGTTGCGGTCCTGGCCTTTTTCAGTCTGCTGGCTCTGATCACCGCCCGGACAGCCTTTAAAGCGGCATACATCAATTATGATTATCCCTTTGAGTACCTGGTGTATGCCCATGGCACGCCCTACCCCAAGGCTTTATTCAACGAAATAGAGCAGTTGTCCCTGCGCACCACTGGCGGAAATGGCATGGTCGTGGCGTACGATAATAATGTCCGCTATCCATACTGGTGGTACATGCGCCAGTTCCCCAATAAGGTAGATTTTGATCAAAATCCCACCCGTGAGGCCCTCCAGAATGCCCTGGTGATTGCCGCTGGTTCTGAAAATGTTGCCAAGCTTACCCCCATCGTGCGCGATAATTACTTCACATCCAACTACATGCGCCTGTGGTGGCCGACCATGGATTACTGGAGTCTGAAGTGGGATGCCATCGCCTCGGAACGCGTGACGGCTCTCACCCCCAACGGCGCCACCAGTGCCAAAGTAAGCCCGATGAATGTATTCAGCTATCTGGAATACGTCTGGCCGCACATCCGGCCCTTTTTCACCGATCCCAAAGTGCGCAATGCGGTCTGGCAGATCTGGTTCAACCGGGATTACACCGCCTGGGCTGCCCTGACTAAAAACGACACTTATACGCTCACGAATTGGGGCACTTCCGAAGCGATGACCTTCTATGTCCGCAAGGATATTGTCTCCAAACTCTGGCCGTATGGAACCGTTCCCCAGACTGTTGCTCCGACGGCCGATCCGTATGCCAAAATTACCACGCCGGTCACCCCCGACAATAGCATCGGCGGGGTCGGGACGAATGCCGGTCAGTTCCAGTCGCCACGTGGCCTTGCCCTGGCTCCGGATGGCAGTCTCTACGTGGCCAATTCGGGCAATAACCGCATCCAGCACATCAGCGCGGATGGCAAGGTTCTGCAGGCGTGGGGTTCCTTTGCGGATATATCCAAAGGTGCCGCTCCCGGTGGTACCTTCAACGAGCCCTGGGGGGTGGCCGTTGCACCGGATGGCAGCGTTTATGTGGCCGATACCTGGAACTATCGCATCCAGAAGTTCACTGCCGATGGGAAATTCGTGATGATGTGGGGCACCGGCCCGGCTCAGGGCAATACCCAGTTCTACGGCCCGCGCGGCCTGGTGGTGGATTCGCTTGGGCATGTTTTTGTAGCCGATACCGGCAACAAGCGCATTGTCATTTTCGATGCCAATGGGAATTATCTGGGCGAGTTCGGTACGCCCGGCGCGCAGCTCGGCCAGCTGGATGAACCGGTCGATATCGCCCTGGACGCGGATGGCAACGCCTACGTGACCGATACCTGGAACCAGCGGATCCAGGTCTTTACTCCGGATGCAACCAGGCTAGTTTATACCGCCTCGGCTGCCTGGGATGTCAATGGCTGGGCCGGTAACGGGCTGGATAATAAGCCCTTCATCACGGTGGATTCGTCTGGCATCGTCTCTGTCACGGATCCGGAAGCGTGCCGTGTCATTTCCTTCTCCGCTTCCACCGGAAAGGCCACGCATGTTTGGGATGGCTGTGTTTCGGGTACGGCTTTCCAGTTACCTGCCGGTATCATTTCGAGCGGCTCTGGCGGCCTGTGGGTCACGGATGCCACCAATGGCAAACTGGTCCACTTCCAGACGCAGGCCCCATAAATTCAAAGACCCCCGGAAACACTTTCGGGGGTCTTGCTCTCTCGGATTAATATCTTTCCTAAATTTTCGGATCGGCCCTTTATTAATTACTCCTTGAGCAAAAGTGGAGATTGATCATGAAAAAAGGCTCAACCATTTTCCTCTCTTCCCTGTCCATGCTGCTGGTTTTAGCAGTCACGGCCTGTGGCTCGGCTACCAGCACTCAGAATTCCGTTCCGCCATCATCGACTGCCATGCCCGCTTCTGCCTCAGCAACTCCAATAAACGCTCAGGCCACTTATACTGATCCATTCGCGTATTGCTCGGCCGTTGGCACCATCGATACCCCGGATTCGCGCTACACCGGGGTTGCAATGCCCGATACCCTCATTCAAGGTTATCTCAAGGCTGCCGGTCTGCAAAATAATGGCGAGCCGATGGATCTGCTCCGCACAACCACCTCCTGGCGCTGCATGGATAAAGCCGTCTACGTCTGCAATATTGGCGCCAACCTGCCCTGCGATTCGAAAGCCGATACGAATAAAAACCCAACCCAGGCCATGTCGGATTTCTGCAAGGCCAATCCGGACGCCGATTCCATCCCCATGAGCGTCACCGGTCATGCCACGATCTATTCATGGGGTTGTGCCAAGGATACTCCCAGACTGCTCAGCCAGGTATCCCAGGTGGACGCGGCCGGTTATATCACCGATATCTGGTATCAACTTCCGCCCAATCCGTAAATAACTGTCCTCTTTGTACCCACCATAAATCAACTCGGTTCTACCGGGTCAACACTTCCTTCATCCACGGAATGGAATCGGCTGCCCAACGCAGGGTCACACACGTGGCCGCCGCGTGGCGGACTGTTCGCAAATAGTCATTGATCGGTTTCCCCGCCGGCTTCTGGGCGATAAAAAAGCCGGTCAAGGTTATCCCCCGCCGCCGCGGTGTCGGCCACCCTCGCCTTTTCGGGCGGAGCCGCCAGATTGATTTGCCGGTCAGCCGGTACTTACCCGAGGGAATGGTTTCGCCCGGCCTGACGACATGCACTACTTCGTAAAAATGGTCCAGGTTCAACGACCCAAAATTAAGCACCCTCACGGTAATTAATTCTTTTCCTTTGTGTCTGTAGTGTCCTTTGCCTGCACATTGTCGTAGGCACACGTGTGTTTAAGTTCTTCCCTCTAAATTTATTGAGTCTCAGAAATTTACTCCCGATTGCAAGATAATATTGCAATATGGCGTGCACTCGCCCGTCCGGATGATTGCCTTGGTCTCCCTGGTCAATTTTTTGAAATCTTCATGACTGACCAGTTCCACCGGGATGCCTTTGGTCAGGGCCAGGATTTCCTGGTACATCGCCGGGCTTTTCGTGACAATTTCTTGCGCCAGCACGATCTTCTCCACTACCAGCTCGTTCAGGATCGGTTTCAGCACATCCATGAATTTCACCACGCCCTTGGTAACCGCCAGGTCAATCCGTACGACGTTCTTATCGATCGGCAGGCCTTCATCGCAAACTACGATCCTGTCCGTGTGCCCGAGCGACCCCATCACGTTTAGTATCCCTTGGTTCAGAATCCCATCTTTTTTCATAATTATCTCCTAAAAAATCCTTCTTTATCTTCTTTCACATCGTACACGTCTGTACCCGCAGAGTGCTGGGCATCTGCGCTCAAATATTAAATGCCTTCGCCAGCGCCTGATACATTGACTCCACTGGCGCCTCCAGCCCGGTCCACAACTTGAAGCCGATCGCTCCCTGGTAGACCAGCATGCCCAGGCCGTCCACCGACTTTGCACCGCGCTCCTCTGCCTCCTTCAAAAACGGCGTCGTGGGCGCCGGGATCACATCACAGACCACCATCCCCGGTCGGATCGTCGCATAATCGATATCAGGTTTTTCATCCGAAAGTGGTGGCAATCCGATCGATGTGGCGTTGACCAGGATATCCGTATCGCCCGGAATGGCATATCTTCGCTGCCATGCTGCAAAGCTGGCCTTCGCCGGTGTTTTCGTATTGATAAGTTCGGTCAATCCCCTGCCCCGTTCCGTGGAGCGGTTGACAATAATGATCTGCTGCGCCCCTGCCAGGGCCAGCTCCACCGTGATCGAGCGCGCTGCCCCGCCCGCACCCAGCACCAGCACCTTTTTTCCTTTGGGGTCCACTTTCGCATCCTGCGTCAACGCCCGCATGAAGCCCTTGCCGTCCGTATTTTCGCCTACCAGTTTGTCGCCTACCCGAACCACTGTATTGACCGCCCCCATCAGGGCAGCATCCGGTTTGACCTCGTCCAAGTATTTCAGCACCTCCACTTTATGCGGGATGGTTAAATTGATCCCCTTCATGTTGAACGCGCGCATTCCCCGCATGGCTGCCGCCAGGTCTTCTGGCAGCACTTCAATGGTCAGGTAGCGCCAGTTCAATCCCAGCGCCTGGAAGCCCGCCTCCTCCATCACCACGGTCGGGTTTTCGGCTACCGGGTGTCCAAACACGCCTACCAGTTCCGCTTTATAGTTCGGGTTCGCAGACATATTTCAACTCCTCATTAAGACATTTGATTACTTGTTATCGAAAGCGTTCGCTAACTTTCCCCTTCCTGGAGGGAAGGGGGCAGGGCGTGAACCATAATTACCGGATGCTTTCTTAATAATGAACACCTTACTGGTCGCGAATAAAACGCATTTATAAATTAATAAATTCGTGCAATTTATGTTAATTATTTAGGGCATGGAAAATTCTGTTTCCATTCCCAGGAAATTTCCGTATCTTCTGGCGGCTTCTTCGATCAAGCGCAGGGTCGTTTTTTCAGGCGGTTGGAAGAATTCCGTTTCCACCACCACCTTTCCTTTTTGGATCGTTCGTTTCCATATTCCGGTCACTTGCCCGTTTACCACCACGATCGGCCTGAATATGCCATTAATGGACACCGCCTTGTTGAAGTTCTCGAATGGTAGCGCTGCGCCCCGGTCGGTGTAACTGATGATAAATTCATCAAAGGCCGGCAATAACGTAACCACTTTTTTTTCTTTTGGGGCCGGGGATTGGACTTGGAGGTACCAGTAGGTTTGTCCATTGATGGTTTCTGCTTTGAAGTTCGATTTTACCAGTTCCAAAGCATGGCTTGCCTCCTTGGCCGATAACCCCGACCACCAGGCAAAATCCTGCACCGTTGCCGGGCCGTGGCTACTGTAATATTTCTTCGCCAGCTTTGCCAGGGCTTCTTCCGTGCTTGGCAGATCCGCTTTTGGGACCCTTTCTTCCAGCAGGGCATAGGTCAATTTCTTGCCTTTGGTCGCCCCGCTGCAAACCAACCCATCCAATTCTGCCCACATCAACAGGTGCGATGCCCGGTTTTCGTCAACGGGGATTCCGGCTTTGGTAAGTTCAGGCAGTATTTCCTCGCGGGTCAGATTCTTTCCACCTCGCAAAGCCTTTTCCATGATCTGGTTGCTTTTTACAACCATGTCTTCGGTCAGCCCTAACTGGTTGAACCTTGGTCGCATCGCAGCCTTGATCCGTGTCGCTCGTAGTGCCAGCATCCAATATATGTCATCCGCCGAAACAATGTGCCAGGTTGGCCTTAATAGATGCGTCCGGATGATCTCCCCTTTGCTCATGGCGGTTTCAATCATCCGGTCGGTTGCCTCCGGTAGCCGTACTCCAATGGCCCATTTCGCCATGGCATAATCCTGCGCCTGCATCGCCCCCATCCAATCCACCACTTCTTTGGGCGTCTCACATTTTGACTGCTCAATTTGCTGGTTAATTAGGCGGTTGTTTGCTATTGCGACTAAATTCATTGGAACCAGACTTTCGAAACTTTCTTCGGATACCCTCGGCACGCCATAAGTAGCTTGCTTGCTCATTTTCCTTTGTGAACCTTCGGAGTCCTACGCGATCTTTGGGTTAAGATTCTTCTTAGTAATTCAGGTAGAGTGAACCTGCAGCTGCTCCCATAATTGCCGCGTAATTTGCATATGCCCCAGGTGCAGCGCCGTGTGCTTCATCACATAACACAAAACCCAGCCAACCGTCACGCTCTGCCCGTTTCTGGGAGAAGTTCGGCTTGCTTCCAATTCCTGCAAAGGCAATGGTTCCAAGGCTTTCTGGAAATAGGCTTCATTATCACTCAGCTGCCGGGTTAAATTCTGTTCCGATAATCCTTTCACCTTAAACTCGGCCCCCCTGTCCCGCACCTTGGGGTCGCCCGCGATCACATCTCCGATCCAATATCGTTCCGCCCCGCTCAAATGGGTTACCAACACGCTCAGCGAATTGATCTCCGGGCCCGGCATCCAATCCAGAGCCTCTGGGGAAAGTCCTTTGATCGCATTGCGGATTTCATCGTGAAGTTCCTGCAGGTTATTCAAATAGGCTGTGAAAAAAGTTTGCATATGTTCTCCTTGCTGTTTCGATCAATTTCATTCATATTTTCGTTTCAGGATTTCGTCAACCAACAGCAAAACATCTTTATAATACTTTTCCTTCTTGATGGCCAATGTTTTCAGGAACAACAATCTCTCCAATGAAATGACCAACAGGTCAGGCTTTTCGATCGCCCCCTCTTTCAATTCCTCATAATCGAACCGGCAGATCTGGTTCCAGATCTCGAAATCGAACTCGCATATTCCGATATCCCCGTACAGGTTCTTAATGTGATCGGGATATTTGTGCGCCAGGGCCTGATGATCCTGCTGGGAGATCACCAGGTCGATATCGGCTCCGGCTTTGCGCAGGCCGTAATACTCCATCGCCACGCCGCCGATCAACAAAGGCTTGTCTTGAAATTCATAAGCTAATTTTTCCAACGGTACATTCATTTTCTCTCCCTTTCCTGGCAACGCTTGGCTGTTTTGATTATAAATGCCTGTTGCAAACACGGAATGTGTCACTGCGAGGCGGTGTACTTCCGCCGAAGTAGTCTCCTTGCTGTCTGGGAGATTGTTTCGCCGCCCAAACAGCAGCTCGCAAAGACATAAGAAATAGGTTTTATTCTCTTTGTAAAAGAGTGATTATAAAGGTTTTCGGTAAATCGTATCCTTTTTGACAATTTGGAAACCGCAGCTTTCATACAAGCCTATTGCGCCGCTGGAACTGTCGCTGTCAACCACCAGGGCTGAATCACACATGCCGGCGGCTTTTTGTGCCTGCAGGCTGCGGCCGATCAGCGCCCGCGCCAGGCCGCGCCGCCGCCATTCCCGGGCGACCCCCACCCCTTCGGTATAGCCGCGCATCTGGTGGAATTGCCTGTTCTCTTCATGGTTGATATAGGTCAGCACATGCCCAGCCGGTTGGCCGGTTTCCTTATCCCAGGCAATTTGCCAGAGCTCCGGCTGGAAGAGCGGGTCTTTCAGCCATTCCTGGTAGGCCTCTTCGGTTGGTTCCGGGATGCCCCACTCTTCCCCACTGGAGTCATACGCCGAGTCCCAAATAATCCGATACTGGTCCGGCCTCACCGGACGGATTTCCACCCCATCCGGCAAATGATAATCAGGAATATTTTCCAGATCTGGACGGACCATCTCGAAAAAATACCGGGCGGGCAGGTAGCCTGCGCTCTCGAGTAATTTGGCCTCGCCCTCCTGGAACTGCGAAACACTGACCTGGAAATATTTATTTACCTCATGCGGATGCGCTTTCGAGACGGTTTTGAGACGAACTTCCATCCAGCCCAACATCGCCCGGCCGATCCCCTTTCTTCGCCATGCCGGTAATAACGCGCCTACATGCTTGTACAGGTACATGGACGGCGATTCCTGATCCCACCACCCGCGCACATATCCGACCATATGGCCTGCCACTTCTGCCATGATCATGTCTGTGAACGGATCGCAATTCATCAAAGGAGTTGCATATCTTGCAGCGATATCTTCTGCGGTGATGCTCCGCTGATAATGATCCGCCCTTTGGCTGGCTGTCATGACTGTGGCAATCGGACCAAAATCGTTTTCCCCTCGGAAATGCCGAAATCGCAGCCCAGGTATTTCTGGTTCATTCTCCATAAAAATAAACTGATCATCTGACATCCTTGCTCTCCCATTTTCCTCGTATAACAAGGAACTGCCACCCTACGGTTTGGTTCAGGCGCAGCGGCGGGAAAGGGGGAGATGCCGCGAGAATTGAGCGCAGTTTCTGGCCGGGTGCATCCCCTCAGCGGCTTAACCCGCTGTCGCCTGGAACCGTTGTTAGGCGCACTTTTTCCAATACTTCCTTTTCCAACCATCCTTCGGCTCTTCAAATCGAGACCAGTTGAATCCTTGACCAACCAGATAATCATGCGCCTGATTATCTTTGTCGTTATTACCCGGGCAAAAGATGATCATCCCGCCAGGTTTGGTCACTCGCGCTAATTCTTTATATTCTGCTTCCGGAAAATCACCAAAGACATGACCACTCATAGTTATATCGGTAAAACGATCTGGAAATGGGATTTCTGTAATCAACCCATCCACTGGATAAACATTCCGCAAGCCTTGCTCCAAGGATTTCTTCTTCAGATATAGGCGAAGATTGGCAACGGGCTCAACTGCGAAGACAGTTGTTGCCATGCCGGCGACGGATAAAGCAAGACGTCCTGTCCCGGCGCCAATATCAGCAACTGTTTTGCCAGAGAAATTGGTCAAACCTAGCAACTCTTTTGAATCCCAGCCCAGGAAGGGTTGGGCATCATAAACGGCAGGATCGACGGCATATACTACCAGATCGTTTATAGATGCGAGTACGTCGATCTCTGCCTGACGAACTGTCGCTGGATCGGCGACAGTTCGAGCAGATAACATTACATGATCCAGCCAATCATTCAATTGTGGGCACTTGTGCCGAAGGTACCACTCTACGGCGGGATTGGCTTTGAGGGCAATAGCCAACCTGTCTTCTGGTAACCAGCCAGGGAACCAACTCAGTTGGACCTGCTCGAGTAAGAGTAGTGTTAGGAATGAAAGGTCGGAAACATCCATCCAATGCATGGGCATATCATTGTTCCTTGTGATCTGTTTCGGTTCGTGTGCCTAACAGTTTTTATTTGATTCGTATAATATCCGATTTGGGATTTTACGAGTGCCAATATATTTATCCTGCCGTAACTATACAATAAATCCAATCTGCGGGCAAGCGGCCGTGCCCATCACTATGCAATTTTCTCCCCAGTGAAATTGTCCCAGCGGAGTTCAGAATCTGATGGCCTGTGCGAATAAATACAGATCGGTGAAGATGAGTGCTGATTAGCGGATGAGTTTTTCTTGCCGTATGGATACTCAGTCTCTCCTACTTTTCCACTTCTGGAGTAGGCACATGTTTCAATCTCCTCCTCACCGGCGCAACCAACTTCTCCCATACCCATTTCACCATCAACCCCGCCCGCCAGAAAGCCACCGCCGCCATCCCATGCGCCACCACTGCGAAGAATGGCGGCGTCTGAGCTGTGTAATACATCCAGCACTCACGCGTCGTGCCCCACAACTCCAGGAAGTAGCCCAACCCTGCTCCAGCCAGGAAGGTCAGCACCGCATAGCGGTAATTCGTCGGTGTCAATGTCAGCAGCGCCACCAGCAGCAGCGCCATTACCGTATAGGTCTTCCCAAATGTCGGCGCCACAAAATACAGCATCAACGCGAAGAAAGCTGTGAAGATTAGCCAATAAAGAATTTTAAACACAAAGGTCACCAAGGACTCCAGGGATGTTAAAGAAGAATCTTTAAAACACTTTGTGTACTTAGTGTCCACCTGTCCCGCGGTGTTCTTCCGCGGGATCGTGTTTAAAATTCTTTTTATTCCCCAGTTCAACCCACGTGTGATCCTATCAATCGACAGGCTCGCGATCGGCCACGCCGGTATGATCCAGAGTGGCGGCCGCTCCGCTGTGTAATAATGCCACAGGTTCGTCTGGGTGCCCCATGCCTCGATCACCAGCCCACCCACCATCCCTACCAAGACGATCAACGCATCCCGCTTCAGGTTTGCGCGTGCCATGATCGTCAGGCTCATGAAGGCAAAAATACCCACCAGCAGCCAGTCCATTTCCAGCCACCACGGCCCCTTCCAATCGATATACGCCATCGCCTCCTGCGCCAGCGGCCACCACACATACACGATCAGCCCGCACATCAGCAAGAATCCGCCCAGCAGTACGCTGCTCGAGCGAGTCCAACCGATCAGCGCCAGGCCGCGCTTGAAAAGGGAGGGTCTTTTGGTGGCTCCGTTCATGGGCGGATTATACTCTTGGGATATAAGCGAAGACTAAATAGTGGAGAAGACTGATAGACGTATAAAACTGATCCTACATTTCCCCACATTCAATTCACATTCAATTAACAACCTGCTCGTAAACTACATTTTAGCTTTAATAAAGAAACCATCGATAATGTGCCTTTGGCACAAAGAGGAGAAGAAAAAATGCGAAAGATTATTCCGGCTAATTCGGATGGGCTCACTGCCATCACCAACGCGCACATCTTCGATGGCGAACGCGTCATTCAGGAACAGACTGTTGTCATCAAAGGCGCGCACATTCTAGCTGTTGGTGGCCTGCTTCCGGCCGGGGCAGCCGTTCTGGATGCCCATGGCGCAACCCTGCTGCCAGGCCTGATCGACTCGCATGTGCATACTGATTTCGATGGTCTGCATGCTGCACTGTTGTTTGGAGTCACCACAGAGCTGGAAATGAATGGTCACTGGTCAGCCAGACAGCGCAAGGAAATATCCGAACGGAGCGATATTGCTGATTTACGCTCCCCTGGAATGGGTGTCACTGCTAAGGGAGGTCACCCCACCCAATATATGAGTTCGAGCGGAAACCTGCTTATACGCTTCCTTTTTCGTTATCCGTCTGTCTCGACCCCTGATGAGGCGGCCAAATTCGTGTCCAGGCAGGTCGCCGGAGGAGCCGATTACATCAAAATCTTCATTGAAGATGGATCCTGCGTCGGTTTCCCCGGACTTCCTGTCCTTGATGATGCGACCGTCCTTGCAGCCGTGCAGGAAGCTCATAAGTTTAAAAAGATGGCTATTGCACATGTGACGACCCTTGAAGCCAGCCAGCGAGCTATTGCGGCCGGAGTGGATGGATTGGCGCATTTATTTTTTGACCGCCAACCTACCCCCGAATTTGTCTCAGTTATTGCCTCTTCTGGCGCGTTTGTGGTCCCCACCCTGGTGACGATCTCCTCTGCTGTTGGTAATAACGCAGCCACGCTGGCTGCTGACAAACGTGTAAGTTCCAGACTAAGTAAGCGGTGGCTCGACTCGCTCTCATGTAGCATGAACGTATATCCGCAAGGAAAGCTCACCGATGTTTATGCCACTGTCAGGGCTCTCCATGCCGCCGGTGCGGATATTTTAGCGGGCTGTGATGTGTCGGAACCCGTGCCCGGCCTTGGCGGACTTGCTCATGGTGCCAGCCTGCATCACGAACTGCAACTGCTGGTCGCCGCGGGATTGACGCCTATCGAAGCGCTCCGGGCCGCCACATCCACCCCGGCGCGCCGCTTCGGGCTGACCGACCGGGGCCGCATTGTACCCGGAGCCCGCGCCGACTTGCTGCTGGTCGATGGCGACCCAACCACCACCATCAGCGACACGCTCTCCATCCTTGCTGTCTGGCGCACAGGCGTCCGACTCACCGACCAGGGGCGAGACGAGACAAACCAGAAATAACGATTATGTTGATTAAGGAGAAGAAATGAGCACTAAATCAGATGTGACCGCCAAAAGTGAATATTTCAATAAAGCTTATCGTGCGCCAATAACTTTTTGGGGTGATGTTCGCATTCCAAAAGAATTGAAAGATCTTGTAGGAACTTATCATCCAAAAACTTCTCTGGAATTGGGTTGTGGGCTTGGAAGATTTTCAAGCTATCTGGCAGCTCAAGGTGTAAAAACTACCGGTGTTGACTTTTCATCCGTTGCCATTGAAAAGGCTAAAAAGCGGGGAGGCAATGCTGAACACAAGCCAACATTTATGGTAGGTGATGTGACCAATTTGGAAATGATTAACCAACAATTTGATCTATCTTTTGATATTGGATGTTTCCATTGCTTGAGTGAACCGGAACAGCAAGAATATGTTTCGGAAGTTTATAGATTATTAAGACCTGGGGCAACGCATTTGATTTGGGCGATGGATTCTTCTCCAAGGGATATCAAGTTAAGTCCAACCTATATTGCAAGGGTATTCGTGAACCGTTTTCAATTAGCGAGAGCCGAATCTAGCAGAAGAAGGATCGTCGCATCGCATTTTTATTGGCTCGTTCGTGCTAAATAAGAACGTTCGGTAACTTCCTTCTCAAGCTTTACCGCTGGACAAACCATTTAATTCAAGCTTTTGATTCCTCCTATTCGTTTCCTCTGTCGTTTCGTAGAAATGAATACCATTCTTGACATGTGCGCTTCTCTTTGAATCCCCAATCAATAATCAACAATCCTCAATTCCTTAATTCCTCTTTCCTCCCCGCGCGCTCTGTGGTAAAACCGGGTCATATATCTAAACAAAGAAAGGTACACATACCATGGCCAAACAACCTCTTCGCTGGGGACTCCTCTCCACTGCCCGTATCAACAAAGCCCTCATCCCGCCGCTGCAATTATCGAAGCGCAACACCTTGCTGGCGGTTGGCAGCCGTTCGCAGGAAAAAGCGGATGCCTATGCACGTGAACAGAAGATCAAGCGCGCCTATGGTTCCTATGCGTCTCTGCTGGCTGATCCGGAAATCGATGTGATCTACAACCCGCTCCCCAACCACCTGCACACCGAATGGAGCATCAAGGCCCTCGAAGCTGGCAAGCATGTCTTGTGCGAAAAACCCCTCGCCCTCACCCTGGCGGAGGTGGATGCCATGACCGCCGCTTCCAGTCGCACCGGCAAGCTGATTGCCGAGGCCTTTGCCTATCGCGCCCACCCGCACATGCGCAAGATTAAAGAGATCATCAACAGCGGCAAGCTGGGCAAGATCAAGATGGTGCACGGTTCGTTCACCTTTGTCATGACCAAAGCCGACGATATCCGCTGGGATCCGGCCATGGGCGGAGGCGCCCTGTGGGATATCGGCTGCTATCCGGTGAGCTTTACCCGTACCGTGCTTGGTACCGAGCCCATCGAGGCCTTTGGCTGGCAAGTCACCAGCCCGAGCGGCATCGATGAAATCTTTTCCGGCCAGTTGCGTTTCCCGGGCGATATCTACTTCCAGGTGGATTGCAGTTTCAAGATCCCCGAGCACGTCTTTATGGAAATCGTGGGTGATGAGGGCACATTGAACATTCCCCAACCGTTCAATACCGCTGCACGCAAGAACCTCTACCTGACCCGCGATGGCAAGACATCCACGATTGTTGTCAAAGGCCCCGATCCCTACCTGGCAGAAGTGGAGAATTTTGCTGATGCCATCCTGCTCGGCAAGCTGCCTGCCACCACGCTGGCCGATAGCCGGTTCAACACCGCCGCCATCCTCGCCCTCCTGGAGTCTGCCAAAACCGGCAAGCCCATCACGCTTTAATTCATAACACAAAGGCCACCAAATGCACGAAGGTATACATTTATGGATGCTTGAATCCTTCGTGAACCTTAGTGGCCTGAGTGTTTAATATTTTTTCGCTTTCGGAAGATCATAAACTTCCGGGTTGACGCAGTTCGGCAGCCTCTTCCCCTTCAACCCGGCGATCAGGTTCTCCGCCGCCATCACCGACATGCGCTCGCGCGTCCTCCAGCTGGCGCTGGCAATATGCGGCACGATCAGGCAGTTTTCCAATGTGAGCAGTGGATGCTCCACCGGCAGCGGTTCCGGCACGGTCACGTCCAGCGCCGCTGCGAAAATGCGTTTGGATGCCAGCGCATCATATAACGCCTGCTGGTCCACCACCGGGCCGCGCGAAGTATTGATCAGTACGGCCGTCGGCTTCATCTTTCCAAGCGTATCGGCATTGATCAGGCTGCGTGTTTCCTCTGTTAGCGGCGTGTGCAGGCTGATGAAATCCGCTTCGCGCAGCAGGCGATCCAGATCCACCTGGGTTGCCTGCACGCCTGGTTCAGGGGCCGCCTGGGTCGGGTCGCTGAATATGATCCGCATCCCGAACCCGACTGCCCGCCGGGCCACCGCCCTACCGATCCGCCCGAACCCCACGATCCCCAGCGTCGCCCCGGCCAGGTCCGCCCCCAGCATGAAGTTGGGTCCCCAGGTCTTCCAGCGTCCTGACTTCACACCCTGGACCCCTTCCACGATCCGGCGGCCGGCCGCCAGCAGCAATGCAAAGGCCATATCAGCGGTGGCATCCGTCAAAACGCCGGGCGTGTTGCCCACCGGAATGCCGCGTGCGCTGGCGGCCGCGACATCCACGTTATCGATGCCCACCGAAAAGCTGCTGATGACTTTCAGCCCCGGCCCGGCTGCATCCATGATCTCCCCGTCAATCCGGTCGGTCAGCAGGCACAGCAGGCCATCCATGCCGTACACATGCTCGAGAATTACCTGCCGGGAGGGTGGCAGTTCCTCCGGCCAGATATCTGCCTCGCAAAAATCCCGCACCATTTGCAGGCCGCTTTCCAGGATGATCCTGGTTACAAAAACTCTGGGTTTGGACATGCTTTAATGCTATCATAGGAATATGCTATCTGCCGAGTCTTTCCGCACTGCCAGCTTACGCCTGGCCAGGGAGGGGGATTCCATTACCCGCATCCTCGCTGCTGCCATCACCGCTGTGGAACCGGGCGCCGCCGTGGCTCGCTTTGTCCGCCGCTCCGGCGATATTGTTGTGGTAGCTGGACGGGAGTACCAGCTGGCTGATTTTCGCAGCGTGCGTCTGCTCGGGCTTGGCAAAGCTGCCCTTGCCATGAGCATCCAGCTGGCCAGGATACTGGGAAATCGCCTGGATGCCGGCCTCATCATTACCAAATATGCCAAAGAAATCCCTGGCTCCCCCTTCACGATTCTGGCTGGCGGCCATCCCATCCCGGATGCCCGCAGCCTGGATGCCGGACAGAAAACGCTCGAATTCCTCTCCACCCTCGGTCCGAACGACCTGCTCTTCTGCCTGATCTCTGGTGGCGGCTCGGCTCTTATGGCTGCCCCGTGGGAAGGCGTTTCCCTGCCGGATCTGCAGGCCCTCACCGCTGCTTTGCTGGCGAGTGGGGCGCCTATCGACGAGATCAACCTCCTGCGCCGCCGCCTGGATCAGGTCAAAGGCGGCGGGCTGGTGCGTCTGTCGAATGGGGCCAGCCTTGTTAGCCTGATCCTTTCGGATGTGGTCGGCAACTCCCTCGAAGCGATCGCCTCCGGCCCCACCGTTCCCGACCCGGCCACGCGTACCGATGCCCTCGCGCTGCTGCAAAATTATCACTTGCTCGGCAAAATTCCTGCCTCCATTCCGGCCATGCTGGAGCAGGCTCCCGAAACGCTTAAGCCGGGCGATCCTTTTTTTGCCAAAGTGCAGAATGTCATCGTGGGCAGCGGCTTGCTGGCTGCCCAGGCCGCGCTGGCGCAGGCCCGCACTGAGGGGTTCAACCCCTATCTTCTACGCATTGATCTGCAAGGCGAGGCGCGTCAGGCGGCTTTTGAACTGGCCACCTTTTTGCGCCAGGCCAAACGCACCGGTGAGCCGGTCCCGCGCCCGGCCTGTATCGTCGCGGGTGGCGAAACAACGGTGACCCTGCATGGCAAAGGCAAAGGAGGGCGCAATACCGAGCTGGCCCTGGCTGCCGTGACCGAATTGGCCGATTTCCCCGGTGTGCTGCTGGTCACGCTGGCCACGGATGGCGAGGATGGCCCCACCGATGCCGCCGGCGCAGTGGTGACCGGTGCTTCCTTCCGGCGGGCGATTGACATGAATCTCCACCCGGATGATTATCTTACCCGCAACGATTCCTATACCTTTTTTACTGCTTTGGACGATCTGCTCAAACCAGGCCCGACCGGCACCAACGTAAACGATCTGGCCTTTCTGTTCATTCTATGAAGCAAGCATTCGCTAACTCTTCTTGAGCAAGAGAGAGAGGAAAGTGCCCCGAAGGGGGGGGTGCGACACGTAATTTTCAAGTGCTCTCTAGAAAAATGAACAAGGGATGCGTGATAACGCATCCCTTGTTCGAGCATTTCAAACGGCGTCATCTGCCGTTTTATTATTATTGCGATTTGTGCCGGCGGTCTCTCAATTCATCCCGCAGTAATCCGTTCAGGATGCCACCGATGATGGTGACCACCAGCGATCCCAGGAATGCGCTCAGGAACCAGGGTTGCGCCAGGGTGATCCCGATATTAACCGCGTTGCCAAGCCAGAAGGTCAGGCCGAACAGCAGGGTGTTGATCACCAGGGTGAATAACCCCAAGGTCAGGATGATCAGCAGGCAGGATAGCGCTTTGAAAGGTGGGCGCAGGATTGCATTCACCAGGCCGAAGATCAGCGCCAGCCAGATGATGTTAATCCATGACCCATGCAGGATGATGTAACTTGGTAAAAGGATGATGGCAACATACAGCGCCACCGTGTTGATTGCCCAGCGTAAAATAAATTTCATAGGTGCCTCCTAGGAAGGATGTACGGGATTCTCTGCCTGAAGTTTCATCCAGAGCAAAGTCCGGTGTGGCTGGAAGCCGGCTGCTTCGATCGCAGCGTTATACTCCCCGGCCGGATAATCCAGCTGGAAGGTCTGCCGCCAGGGCAGAGCCCGGCGGGCGTACAGAAGCAGCGCCGTCAAGGCGCTCTCGCTGCCTTGCGCTGGCGCCGAAGCCCACAACCGGTCGTTCATGCCGGCCATGGCCTGCCAGCTTAGCATGGCAGCCGGCGCCCCGTTATTGGCCCGCACCGCCCAGTGCCGTACTTCGTAATCCATCATCAAACGATAAATGAATGCTGCCGGGCCGGGCCGCAGACTTTCCCAGGGCATGGGTTGGTACCAGTTCATCAGCTCCGGATAGATCCGTTGCAGCCAGCTTTCCTGCTGGGACCAATCGCGCCCGCTGCGCTTGGTAATCGGCATGTCTGTTTCGTTCTCACTGGCGCTTCGGTCAGGTTTGGCCTGCCAGAGCGTACGCCGTGCCAGTTCCTGGAAACCCAGGCTCAGGTAGAGCGCGATCGCGCCCGGGTTATCATCGCGCACGTGCAGCCAGATGGCCGCCGCGCGGCGTGCCTGCGCGTGCCGTATGGCCGCCGCGGTCAGCGCCCGCCCGATGCCTCTGCGACGGTAATCCTGTCGCGTGGCCACGTTGGCAATTAAAAAGATTTTCTTCTTCTTTTCCCGGTAAGGGATCAGGCTGACATTACCGATGATTTCGCCGTTCTCCTCCCATACGTAGCCGGAAAGTGGCATCGACACACTGTCGGCGGCATTGGCTGCCCAGCGCATGAAGACATTATCCTGCCCGGCGCGCCGCATTTGCTGGAGATAGCGCCGCCCTTCCGAGTCCATCGTGTCGGCAAAACATTTTTCAACCAGGTCCGCCACGCCCGGCAGGTCGCGCAGGATGTTCAGCGGGCGCAATTGCGGGGTTTGGGCCAGGATGGGAGCGGTTATGGCAGCCATGCTTTCTATTATAGCGGGATTTACTTTGTCCGGCATACTTTCTTTACGTTTTTCTTCCTTTTCCACGCAATTCTCGGAGAACCATATTTTATGGGTTGTGTTCCAACAAGTTTTCAGTACAATGGGTGCTAACCAATATGATCCGATTCAAAGCGATTCTCCAGTTGTTCCGATTTGAGTTGCCGCTGGCAGCCGGAATATGCACGGCACTTGGGGCGGTAATCTCAGCCGGCCGGTTGCCTCCGCTTGGAATGCTTTTGCCTGGATTCTTGTGTGTTTTCTTCATCTCCAGTTCCGCCATGATCGCAAATGATTATTTCGATCTCGCAACCGACCGGATCAATGCACCGGGTCGGCCATTGCCGTCTGGGCGGGCCCTGCCTGGGGATGCTATTCTTTTCACAGCCATCACCACCCTGCTGGGCCTTGCCGCTGCGGCAAGGATTGGGCCGGGCGCGTTGCTGGTGGCGTTGATATTTTGGGCGTTGGGGCTGTTTTATAACTGGAAGGGTAAAGCCTCTGGATTGCCTGGTAACCTGATGGTCAGCGCCTGTGTCGGGATCATGTTTATTTTCGGAGCCATCGCGGTAGGTGAGCCATGGAATCCGGTCCCTTGGACGCTTGGCAGCCTGGCATTCTGTTTTGACCTGGGGGAGGAGATTGCCTCGGATGCCATGGATGTGGAAGGGGACAGACTGCGGGGGTCGCGTTCCATCGCCATCCTAAAAGGGAAACGCGCTGCACTGTACACATCCGGTTTATTGTTTGGCCTGTTTATTTTGATCAGCCTGCTTCCGGTTATTTTTAATTGGCTCGGTACGCTCTACTTGTTCCTGCTTCCGGTTATGGATGGGTATATAATTTTTTGTACGCTGAACCTTCTTCGCAGCCAGACCTCTCAGGCAGGCCGCTCCTGGATCCGCAGAAACTATCTGGGTGTCAGCCTGTGCCTGCTGGCTTTTTTACTGGCACGGCTCGTCATGGGCTAGGCTAAATCTAATATTGCTCTTATGCAATACTTGCATTCCGTCTACGTGCACTTTGTTATAATCTCCCAATACTTTGACCTAAAAGGATTCCGCTTATGATGCGATTTGATCGCTTTACTGAAAGAGCACAGGAGGCCGCCCAGCGCGCCGCCGAGATTATCCAGCGTTACGGCCACAACCAGATCGATACCGAACACATCCTGCTGGCGTTGATCGAACAGCCTGGCGGGGTGATTCCCCAGATCCTGGAGATGTTGAATATCAATGCCCAGGCTCTCACCGACCGCCTCGACCAGACCTTAAAAATGACCCCCAAGGCCAATATCTTCGGCGGCGGAGCCGGCCAGATTTTCATTACCCCGCGCGTCAAGCGTATTATTGACCTGGCTAACGAGGAAGCCAACCGGCTGAAGGATGAATACATCTCCACCGAGCATATCTTCCTGGCAATTATGAGCGAGCGCAACACTTCCGCAGCCCGCGTGCTGGAAAGCGCCGGTCTCACACGCGAACGCGTGCTGGATGCCATCATGCAATTGCGCGGCGGGCAGCGGGTTACCGATCCGCAGGCCGAGACGCGCTACCGTACCCTGGAAAAATATTCACGTGATCTGACCCAGCTGGCGCGTGAAGGCAAGCTGGACCCGGTCATCGGGCGCGACAATGAGATCATGCGTGTCATCCAGATCCTCTCCCGCCGCACCAAGAACAACCCGGTCTTGATCGGTGAAGCCGGGGTGGGGAAGACCGCCATAGTGGAAGGATTGGCGCAAAAGATCGCCGCCAACGATGTGCCCGAGATCCTGTCTGGCAAACGCGTGGTCTCTCTTGACCTGGGTGCCATGATCGCTGGCAGCCGCTTCCGTGGTGAGTTCGAGGAACGCCTCAAATCCGCCATCGAGGAAGTCCAGCGCTCTGCTGGCGAAGTCATCCTGATGATCGATGAACTGCATACCGTGGTCGGAGCGGGGGCTGCCCAGGGCGCCATGGATGCCTCCAATATGCTCAAACCGGCCCTGGCGCGCGGCGAGTTGCAATGCATTGGTGCCACCACCCTGGACGAGTTCCACAAGTTTATCGAGAAGGATGCCGCCCTTGAGCGACGTTTTGCACCGGTCTATGTGGAAGAACCCAGCGTGGAAGATACTATTAAAATGCTGCATGGCCTGCGCGACCGCTATGAAGCCCACCACAAGGTTCGTTTCTCCGATGAAGCCCTGGAGGCCGCTGCGCGCTTTTCAGAACGGTACGTTACCGATCGCCACCTGCCGGATAAGGCTATCGACCTGATGGATGAATCGGCTGCCAAATTGCGTGTGGCGTTGTACTCCCTGCCCCAGGAATTGAAGGAAAAGAAGAACGAGATCGACAAGCTGCGGGCCGAAGAGGAACAGGCCGGTGTGGAACGTGACTATGAACGCGCCGCCCAGAAAAAGGCCGAACGCCTGCGTCTGGAACAGGATTTCACCGCCAAACGCGACAAATGGGAATCTGAACACCACCTGGATGAGGTGGTGGATGTGAATGATATTGCCGAGGTGGTCCACCAGTGGACCGGTATCCCGCTCAGCCAGATGATGGAGAGCGAATCCGATAAACTGCTGCATATGGAAGAGCGCCTGCACGAGCGCATCATCGGCCAGGATGAAGCCATCCATGCCATCTCTGATGCCATCCGGCGCGCCCGCTCGGGTTTGAAAGACCCCTCCAGGCCGATCGGCTCCTTTATCTTTATCGGCCCCTCCGGCGTTGGCAAGACCGAGCTGGCCAAGGCGCTGGCCTGGTTCATGTTTGATGATGAAGAAGCCATGGTGCGCATTGATATGTCGGAATACCGCGAACAGCATACCGTTTCGCGCCTGTTCGGGGCCCCGCCCGGCTATGTGGGCTATGAGGAAGGCGGCCAGTTGACCGAAGCCGTCCGCCGCCGGCCGTACCGGGTGCTGCTGTTCGATGAAATTGAAAAGGCTCATCCTGAAGTCTGGAATGCTCTGCTGCAGATCCTGGATGATGGTCGCATGACCGATGGACAGGGCAACGTGGTGGATTTCCGTAACACTGTCTTGATCATGACCTCCAACCTGGGCACCGAGTATGTCCGTAAAGGCGGAACCCTCGGCTTCCTGCAGCCCTCCGAAACCGATGAGGACCGCGAAGCCCATTCGAAGATCGAGAAAGCCCTCAAGGGTACCTTCCGGCCCGAGTTTCTCAACCGGGTGGATGAGATCATCATGTTCTCGCCGCTCTCCCTGCATGAGATGGAGCAGATCGTAACTTTGCAAATGAAGGAGATCCAGGATCGCCTGAACGAGTTTGGCGTGAAGGTTGACCTGACCGAAAAAGCCCGCAACTGGCTGGCCAAGACCGGTTACGACGAGGCCTTCGGCGCCCGCCCGCTGCGGCGGGCCTTGCAGAAATACGTCGAGAGTCCGCTCTCGGTGGAACTGCTGGGTGGTTCGATCCCCTCGGGCTCTTCCATCAGCGTGGATATCAAAGCCGATGGCAGCGGTCTGGAATTCAAACCGAAGGAAAGTAAGAGCAGGAAGAAAGAAGCATAGAGTTAGAAAGACGGCGGTTCATACCGCCGTCTTTCTAATTAGGGTTGAGCATGTTGATGTATGCGGCCAGGAAGAAATCACAAGATTACCCGAGGCAGAGATCTGCACCAAAAAAGCGCTCAAAATAGCCGGAGGATTTACATTTACAACAACCATTCAAGCACAGGACAATTATTATAATAGATGAGCAGATGCCTCGTTACTTTGAAATCGAAAGCTTAAGTCAACCCTTCATTTGATGGTTGGGCTCCCCTATGCAGTCAAAACGAGCCTCGCCCGGCAGCTTGAACTTGAATAGTTCGCTTCCCGGTTGACCACCGACGAATGGCATATCCGTCTTTTTGGTTACGATGTAGGGAAAACAAAGCATGATGACCGGCATGGCCTGATCAAAGTGCTGCTTAGGGATATTGCTGCCCGCACCTTGGGCTGGGGTTGAATGTCATTCTTGATTTTGGATTCTAGGCAAAGGTTGGATGGGAAGATTGTCGAGCGCGCCCAAACTAAAAAAAGGCTCACGTAGCCAGAATCACTTTCTCAATGTGCCAGAAGCATAGTTATGGGGGTACGGCTTGCAACCAGGGATGCTCGTCCTTCTCAGGAAGTCACCTATATTCCAGGTGAAAAGTTCAAACAGGCGTTGAATTTTTTACAACTGCCTGGGCTGGATGAACTGGAACGCAGGAAATAGACCATTCTCCTTTTACCTTAATTCTTATATAACCTTTAGCTTCTGGGCTTGATGCTTGGACCAGAAGGGTTAAAATAGCGTTGATGAACCAACCTCGCATAACCCGCCCACGTTTTCCGAAAGGATATGTAGAAAATCCCCAAGCGTTGTTGCCCTGGAGCCATGTTCAACAACGCTTGCTGGAGGCCAAAAACTACTGGCTTTGCACCGTGCGTCCGAACGGGCACCCGCACGTTGTCCCAAAATGGGGCGTCTTTGTGGAGAATAAATTCTATTTTGATGGCAGCCCCAATACCCGCCATGCCAGGAATATCGCCATGAATCCTTCCGTTTCCCTGCATTTGGAAAGTGGTGATGATGTAGTTATTCTTGAAGGCCTCGCTCAGGCGATGCAAAAGCCTTCGCCTGATCTGGCGGCGAAGGTGGCGCGTGACTATGCTGTCAAATATGCTGCCCTGGGCTATGTACCTGCGCCGGATCAATGGGATAATGGCGGGTTATTTGAGATTACCGTGCACATAGCGTTGGCATGGACAAAGTTCACCGACGACCCGACCAAGTTTATATTTGAGACGGAATGAAATCATTCCTCAAAAAGCTCCTGCGCATCCCCCTGCTCCTGCTGGCCCTGGCGTCCGGGTTAACCCTGCTTGCCGCGCTGGCCTACTGGCTGTCTGACCGCACCAACGGCAGCCTGGTTTCCTCGGGCGTGAAGCGTAAATATCTGCTTTACGTGCCCAAAAGCTATGATCCTGCGAAACCCGCCCCGCTCGTCATCAGCATCCACGGCTATGCCGAATGGCCGGCCCACCAGATGCAGCAATCCGCATGGAACGACCTGGCCGAACAATACGGCTTCATCGTGGTTTATCCCTCCGGCCTGGGCTTGCCCAAGCGCTGGCGCATCGGCGGAATCCCCAACCGTCCCAGTGACCCTCAGCCGGAGGTCAGCTTCATCTCCGCCTTGATCGATAAATTGTCTGGCCAGTACAATATTGATCCTGCCCGCATCTATGCCAACGGTTTTTCGAATGGCGGCGGCCTGTCCTTTGTCTTATCCTGCCAGCTATCAGAGCGGATCGCTGCCATTGGGAGTGTTGGTGGCGCTTATCTGTATCCCTGGAGTGATTGCCAGCCTGCTCGCTCGGTGCCGGCGATCCTTTTTCATGGCACAGCCGACCCGATCGTACCCTACCAGGGCGGGCCATCTCGCTCTTTCAACCTGCCTTTTCCTTCCATCCCGGAGTGGGTTGAGGCACAGGCCCGCCGGCACGGCTGCACCAGCGCTCCGCAAATCCTGTCTGTCCAGGGCCAGGTCAGCGCAATCCAATATGAAGATTGTGCCTCAGGAGCCGAGCTGGTCTTCTATACCATCACCGGCGGCGGCCATATCTGGCCGGGTGGCAAACCCCTGCCAAAGTTCATTGTCGGGCAACACAACATGGATATTGATGCGACCCGCACCATGTGGGATTTTTTCCAGCGGCACCCTCTGCCGGAAAAGGATCAAGTATATTAAACCTACGTATGCCTGTCTGCGCCAGCCTGTCCTGGACGGACAGTCCAGGGTACCGCAGGTGCTGCACTGCGCAGGCAAATGACACCAAAGTTCACCAAGGAAATGCTCTTTTTCTTTCTTCGTGAACCTTCATGTGCCATCGTGACCTTCGTGTCGAAAAGTTCGTTGAAAATCAGGAGCATTATTATGGACTGGAAACTGATCTCATGGAATGTGAACGGCATCCGCGCTGCCGAGAAGAAAGGCTTCCTGGATTGGTTGTATGCCAGCCAGGCCGACCTGGTGGCGGTGCAGGAGACCAAGGCCTCGCCTGAGCAGCTGTCCCCGGCACTGCTCAATCCATCCGGTTACCTGTCTGCCTGGAACTCGGCCGAGAAAAAAGGGTATAGCGGCACAGTCACCTATTCCAGGCAGACACCGCTCAAAGTGCTGACCGGATTGAACGAAGCCCGTTTCGATACCGAAGGCCGGGTACTCATCCACGAGTTCGAGCCGTTTGTTCTTTTCAACATCTATTTCCCCAACGGCGGTCGCGGGGCCGAATGGGTCAGCCATAAACTGGCTTTCTACCGGCGTTTCCTGGCGGTGGCGCAGGGCTACATGCAGGCTGGTCGACCGGTGGTGGTCACCGGCGACTTCAATACCGCCTATGCCGAGATCGATCTGGCCCGCCCCAAGGAGAATGTTGCTCACAGCGGCTTCATGCCGGAGGAACGGCTGGGGCTGGGCGAGTTTTTCCAGGCCGGCCTGATCGACAGCTTCCGCTATCTGCACCCGGATACGGTCAAATATACCTGGTGGGACCAAGTGACGCGCGCCCGTGAGCGCAACGTGGGCTGGCGGCTGGACTACTTCATGGTCTCGTCCGACCTGCAAAAGCACATCCTGGCTGCTGATATCCATGATGAGGTCCAGGGCTCAGACCATTGCCCGATCAGCCTGGTGCTGTCTTTTTGATCAGCGCTGAAAGAACCGGCAAAACCATTTCACCACAAAGGTCACCAGATATCCTGAAGGAAAGATTTTAATATTTTTTCCTTTGTGTGCCTTCGTGCCGACCTTTCCTGCGATGCTCTTCCGCGGGATCGTGGTAGAAATTTCTCTCGGAAAATCTCCTTTTTTCTCTTGTAATTTCCATCTTATTGCGCGATACTATCCTTACTGGCTGGTGGTTTTACCAGGCCCGCCTCGGAGTATCATGCAAATCGCCATCGAACCGCTCAAGATCCAGAGTCTCAAGGATGCCTGCGTTGCCCGCTTGGAGCAGTTGATCCTCTCCGGCGAACTCAAGATCGGCGAACAACTGCCCTCCGAGCGGGATTTTGCCCTGCGCATTGGGGTCAGCCGCCCGGTCCTGCACGCCGCGCTGGTGGACCTGGATGCCAAAGGTCTGGTGCAGATCATTCCGCGCCGGGGGGTCTTCGTCAGCGATTTCCGTCGTTCTGGATCTCTGGCCATCCTGGGTTCCTTGTTGAGCTACCATGAAGGCAACCTGGACCCGGCCTTCACCCGCAGCCTGATTGCCATGCGTTCACTGGTCGAAACCGAAACCGCCCGCCTGGCCGCGCTTAACTGTACCGCACAGCAATTGATAGAATTCCGCAGTCTGCTGGAAGATGAAGCCCGGGCTACCTGCAGCAATCCGCAGACTCTCACCAGCCTGGATTTTTCTTTTCATCTAGCGATTGCCATTGCTTCCGGCAACCTGGTCTATCCCCTTATCATTAATTCCTTCAAAGGCGTCTACACCCACCTGACCGGCGGGTTCTTCAGTCGTTATTGCGGCACCCCGGTGGCGCTGGCAGTCCGGCAGTTCCACGCTCAGATCGTAACAGATTTCGAACAGCGCGACCCTGATGCGGCAGTCAGCACGATGATGGCCATGCTCAACCATGGAGCCACATATTTGGAAAAACCATCTGTGCCCGGGAATCTCATCCGGTGAGTAAAGGAGAATTTCTATGGCAACTACCGAAATCGAAGCACCCCGCTATTCCATCAAATCGCCCACCCATCTCTCATCGCGCATCCAATGGCTGCGCGATTATTATTTCCAGGGCATTGGGCGTGCCTGGAATAACGAATACACCGCATGGACCACCGGTACGCCCTGGGATTTCCAATATAGCGAGTTGACATTTTATATCGTCCCCGAAACCTATTCGTTCCTGCAGACTTTCCGCTCCTCCTTCAAACAGATGGCCCGCCCGGTCAGTCTGCCGGCGAATTTCTGGCAGCGCAGCCTGCCCGAGCGGCGCGCCTGGTTCAACCACGCTGTGATGGTGCACTATTTGCCCAAAGAAATCCTTCCGGGTGATCTGCTGGCCGGGGCGCGCTTCAATATCATGACTTCCGCCTGCCTGACCGAAAAGGAAACGAAGGAACGCGACAGACTTGTCTATGGTCCGAATGGCGCCCGGGCTGCCATGCTCTGGTTTCACAACCATGGTTTTGGCAATGCCGGCGCCACCTCCGGGCATCTCATCCCCGATTATGGCCGCATTATTCGCGATGGCTGGCAGGCCGTCCATGCGGAACTGGAACTGGCTTATGCGGACCTCACGCCTGCCGAGCAGCGCGGTAGAAAGGGTGGGCAGTTGCTTGCCATGCAGATTGCCGCCACCATGGCGCGTGACCTGGCTGCCGAATATTCCAAAGAGTGCATCCGCCTGGCGTTTACCGAGCCTGACCCTCTGCGCAAAGACGAATTGTTGCAGATGGCCGATATCCTGACGCGCGTCCCCTGGGAACCAGCCCGCACCTTCTGGGAAGCGCTCCAATCCCTTTGGATTACCCACATGCTCGTCATGGCGGACGAAAATTATCCTGGCCCGGGCGTTTCATTTGGCCGGCTCGACCAGTACCTTTATCCCCTCTGGGAAAGCTCTGTCCGGGAGGGTATGGACCCCGAACTCGGCAAGGAACTCCTGAAATGCTTCTGGATCCACTGCAATACTGCGTACGACAGTATGATCCGTACCGGGGGCAACCAGGGCATTACCGCCGGCTACGGCCAGCTCTTCAACATTGCCGGCGTGGGCGCTGCTGGACGTGACATGACCAATGCTCTCACGTATATACTTTTGGATGTGATCGATGAAATGTCGCCTATCCTGGAACCGAAACCTAACGTGCGCTTGCACCGCGGCTCACCCGAGCGGTTGCTCGATCGAGTGGTTGAGATGATCGCTTCCAGCCAGGGTTCACCCTTCCTGCTCAACTTCGACGAGCGCTCGATGGCGGGTTTGATGTTGGAAGCCCGAAAATCGGGTGTTTCCGATCTCATCAATGCCGATAATGTCTTCGATTACGCTTCCGTTGGCTGCCTCGAAAATACCATGGTCGGTAATGACCGCTCAGGGACGGTGGATGCCAACCTGAACCTGCTCAAGGCGGTTGAACTGGCCCTGACCGGCGGCTATGACCTGCTGCCCTTCACGGATGCCATCACCGGCAAGACTGACAAACGCCAGCGCTGGGGGGCGGATACTGGCCAGGCGGCGCAGTTTGCCACCTGGGAACAGTTCTGGCAGGCTTATGCCGCCCAGACGCGCCATATCGTCCGCCGCATCGTGGAACTATATGAACAATCCGAGACCATTCGGGCGAAATACGCCCCCACGCCCTACCTTTCCTGCCTGGTGAAAGGCTGTGCCCAAAAAGGCCTGGATGTTACGCAAGGCGGCGCGGAATTGGGGTACGTGACCATCGAAGCCGTCACTTATGCCACCACGGTCGATTCGCTCCTGGCGGTTAAATACCTGGTCTATGACCAAAAGGTCTGCAGCATGTCTGAGCTGGTCCAGGCTCTCCAGCAAAACTGGACCGGCTACGAAGTCTTACAGGCACGCGCCAAGAACAAGGCCCCCAAATATGGCCGGGATGATGATTCCGCCGATTTGCTGGCCCGTCAGGTGATGGAACTCTGGACGGAAGAGACCTGGAAATATAAGACCCACTCCACCCGTCGCCAGTTCCGCCCCGGCATGTTGTCCTGGAACTACTGGGTGGCGGATTCATTCATCCTTCCCGCCAGCCCGGATGGCCGCCCACGCGGCAAGTTCCTTTCGAATGCCCTGTGTCCCTCCAACGGCGCCGATTGCAATGGTCCCACCGCCAACGTCAACTCCGTCGGCAAGGTGCTGGGCGGCAAGGCCGCCGACGGGATTGGTGATTGGGGCGGCTACCTGAACGTGCTGCCGAATGGCGGCAGCCATACCATGACTTTCAACCCGTCCATGTTGCGTGACCCCGAGCACCGGGACAAGTTCAAGGCTTTCCTGAAAGGCTACATCGAGAACGGTGGCTCGGCCCTGCAGATCAACCTGATCGATGCGGATATGTTGCGGGATGCCCAGCAGCACCCCGAGAATTACCGCCATTTGCTGGTGCGTGTCACCGGCTATAACGCCTATTTCACCACCATCGGGCGTGAGCTCCAAAATGAGATCATTGCCCGCGAGAGTCACCAGATGAAATGAGATCCTCTGTAGTCCCCCCGTCGCAACGCGAAGCGCACCGACCGAGGACGCAGCCTCATAAGAATTTTCCATGATTAACTCAGCGCCAAGCGGCCGCATCCTGAATCTCCAGCGTCTTTCCACCGAAGACGGGCCGGGCATCCGTACCACCGTTTTCTTCAAGGGCTGCCCGTTGCACTGCGCCTGGTGCCACAACCCGGAGAGTCTCTCGCCGCGCCTGCAAACGCAGTGGTTCTCCGTCCGCTGCATTGGTTGTCAGACCTGCGTGAAGACCTGCCCGAATGGCTGCCTGAGCATGACCACAGCCGGCCTGGTTATCGACCGGGAGCGTTGCAAAGCCAGCGGGAAGTGCGCCGATGCGTGTCTTTCCGCCGAGGCCTGTCCATCCGGTGCGCTCGAAGTTCTGGGCAGGACCGTTTCCGTCGATGAACTGCTGGCTGAGCTCTGCAAGGACCGCGCCTATTACGAGAAATCCGGCGGCGGTGTGACCCTCTCGGGCGGTGAACCGACCTTACAGCCGGATTTTGCCGAAGCGCTCCTGCGCGCACTGAAGCAGCAGGGCATTGCCACTGCCCTGGATACCTGTGGCCTTTGCTCGCCGCATACTCTCGACCGGCTTCTGCCATACACGGACCTGGTCCTGTTCGACATGAAGCTGTTTGCCCCGGACTTGCATTGGCAGTTCACCGGGGTATCCAATGTGCAGATCCTGGAAAGCCTGGATCATATCCGGGCATTCATCCATACCCGGTCCCATCCTATCATGTTATGGATCCGCACCCCGCTCATCCCCGCTGCGACCGCCACAGACGGGAACCTGTCTGCCATAGGGCGCTACCTGGCCGGACAGATGGACGGGACGGTGGCGCGCTGGGAGTTGTGTGCCTTCAACAACCTGTGCCGTGACCAGTACCTCCGCCTCGGCCTGGAATGGCCCTATGCCAAAACCCCGCTGATGACCCGCTTCGAACTTGCGCATTGTGAACAGGTTGCGAGATCATCCGGTTTTCACCCTGAACGGATCCTTGCCACCGGCGCCACCCGCCTCGACCCGCCAATCTAGGAGTTCAATATGAATACACATCTAACCACCTTTTCGGAAGAAGACATTCAGAGCACCCGCCCCGAGTTAAAGATCGGTTTGCTTGCAACCGTCACGCCGGAAGGCCTGCCGCACGTTACCCTGCTTTCCTCCTTGATGGCCTGCGGGCCGGCCCAGATGTGCTTTGGCCAGTTCACTGAAGGCATGTCCAAGAAACATATCCTCGCCAATCCCAAAACCGGCTTTCTTATCATGAGCCTGGATAGAAACGTCTGGCGCGGCAAAGCCAGTTATACCCATTTTGTCAAAACTGGCCCCGAATATGATTATTACAACAACGTGCCCATGTTCCGCTATAACGCCTACTTTGGCGTGCATACCGTCTATTACCTGGACCTGCTCGCGCAGACTGGCAAGTCTCCCTTGCCGATGAATCGCATCATCTTCGCGGCGGTTCAGACCATGCTGGCGCGCACGCTCGGACGCAAGATGGGCACCCAGCCGGTTCTGAACGTTTGGACGCGCGCCTTCCTGGATAAGGTCGATAACCTGAAATTCCTGTGCTATGTCGACGCGGATGGTTACCCGGTGCTCATCCCCGCCATCCAGGCCCAGAGTCTGGACACCCGGCATGTACTGTTCTCAACTTCCGTTTATACGGACGAGTTGGCTCTGATCCCGGCGGGCTCCCCGCTGGCGGTTTTCAGCATGGCGCTGACGATGGAAGATGTGCTGCTGCGTGGCACCTACCTGGGCACCCGCCGCATGGGCGGCATCCAGGCCGGGCTGGTGCAGGTGGACTGGGTCTACAATCCCATGCCGCCGGTGCCGGGCCAGGTTTACCCGACGGTGGAACTGAAGCCGGTGGTTGCGTTCTAATACAAAAAATTGGCTGCACTGCTCAAAATGCGAACCCATCCTGAACTTTTGGATGTTACCAAATTGACACATAAAGTAGATAGAAATTCAATTCACCACGTTGTATAATCAATGCTAGAGAAAGTCCGTTTTTTCATAAGAAGGAGGAAGAGAAAATGTTACCCAGACGTTTATTTCAAGTAACCTTGATATTGGTACTTCTGGTTTCGTTCCTTGCGGTCACCCATGAGAATGCTGCGGCCTCTGGTTGTGGCAGTACCTACGTGGTTCAACCGGGCGATTGGCTATCCAAGATTGCCAATTGGTGCGGCGTCAGCCTGAGTTCGCTCTATTCGGCCAACCCGAATGTAGGCTATTACATTTATCCCGGGCAGGTGCTGAATATCCCCGGTGGGAATGGCTACACTTGGCCTGTGCCAGGCAGTGGCGGACCGGTACCCGGCAATGGTGCGCCCAATCCTGGCCACGGTCAGGCCTGGTATGGCAACGGGCATTATTTCTGCGGGCCCACCTATAGTGATTATTATGGCAAATACTATGTGGTTTGCCGCGGTGATACCCTGCTTAAAATTGCGCTCTATTATGGTGAGCGCCTGTCATACCTGCAATGGCATAATCACATCTATAACGCCGATCGGATTTTTGTCGGGCAGTTCATTTTCCCGTAGATCGCAGTACAGCTGTACCCGGTTATCCCCGCACAGACATAAACCCCTGTGTATGACGCCACTCCTTATCGTTCCATGGGAACGACAGGAAGTGGCGTTGGGTTAAGAACTTATCCCAAAAGTAGGATGAAATGGCATCCCGCCGCCAGATGGAAAAATGAATTTGGAGATCGCCTCACCAGGCGGTCTCCAAATGGCATCATGCCCTTTTTAGGCCGCCCCTCAAATTACGGTTCTGCCATGATCTTCAGATAGATATTTGGGCAAGGCTTGTTTTTCCCTGGTTTGAATTTCGGATGAACAGGACTCCTTGGGACCATTATTTTGCCATAATCGGAGCCTGCAGATGGGTTGGCTGAATAATCACCGGAATTCCATAGAAAGACCTATATATTAACAACACAATTCCGGAATCCGCTGAAATCGACTTGATGTTACAATGACACGGTTTTCTTATAGCCGGATCGGGCAAGATTTGCCTTGGTTATTCAATAATATTGGTTCCCGCGGGAACCATAGGAGAAAAAATGATTCTTATCTATCTGGATCCTGGCTCAGGCAGTTTTTTAATCCAATTGCTGATAGCCGGCCTTGCTGGTGCAGGACTCGCCATTGCCATCAGTTGGGGCAGGATCAAACGGTTCTTTAATAAGAAGAATAAGCAGGTTGATGCAAGTAAAGATGTCGATGAAGATGAGGATGACCAGCAGCCAGGTGCATGATGACTTCGTTTTACACGTACGGGGGCAGGGTAGGGGGGCTTGATGGAAAGAACGTTGCCGAGGTAAAAAATAACCACCCGAATTTACCATGAAAATACAGTTGCGCGTTTGTTGGCAATCGAAGTAAAATGAGAGTATATTTGTCTGAAAAGAAATTATCATGGCCAGCCAACCCATCCTACCCAGCCAGGCCCTAAAACAGGCCACCAGTGCGCTCCAACATGGCGATAAACATGCCGCCCGCGCCTGGGCGCAGCTTGCCGCCTCGCTGGCGCCAGATATGGAGGAGCCCTGGTTGATCCTGGCCGCGGTTGCCAGGCCGAAGGCTAGCATTGCCTATCTCGAACGGGCCCTGCAGATCAACCCGGAAAGCAAACGTGCCCGCGCTGGCCTGGTATGGGCGCACCAGCAGCATGCCCACCAACCATCCCAACCCAGGCAGACAGTTTCACCTGCATCCGCCCGGATCAATCCGGGCATCCAACCAGGTCAGCCGGCCCTGCAAATTCCGCCCAAAGCGCTGGCAGGCCGCCGGGTTTCTCTCCCGCTACTGCTCCTGGTTGTGGCCATCTGCCTGATCGCAGCCTGGGCTTTCTGGCCCGCTGCCGGTTCCTCCGTTTCAGCCGCCATCCTCGGCAATCCTGGTTCTGCACAGGATAGCCATATCCTGTCCTGGTTGCCGGCTGGACTACTGAAACCCACCGATACGCCTTCGCCTACTGCGACCGCCACTCCCACTGCGACAGCCTCCCCCACGCCCATCCCAACCGATACATCCACCCCCACTCCGATTCCTACTGACACAGCCAGCCCCACTTCCACCGCGACACCACCGCCTACCAATACCCCCCAGCCAGTGGTCGTACAGCAAGCTGCGGCTCCGCAGGTTCCGGCGGGAGGTGGAAAACTCATCGTGGTTTCCATCAGCCAGCAGCACGTCTGGGCTTACCAGGATGGCGCGCTGGTATACAGCTTTATCGCTTCGACCGGCAGCGGCAACAGCACGCGCACCGGCACCTTTTCCATCCTGGATAAAATCCCCAAGGCGTATGCTTCCACCTGGGGCTTCTGGATGCCGGACTGGATGGGTATCTATTACGCCGGCGATCTGGAGGATGGGTTCCATTCCCTGCCGTTGCTGAGTGATGGTACACGCCTGTGGGGCGATTCCCTGGGTACCCCGGTTACCTACGGCTGTATCGTCCTTGGCATCCAGGATTCCAAAACCCTCTACAATTGGGCGACCGTCGGCACCACTGTCCAGATCAAACGTTAAATCCCCATCCGAAAATTAATATAAAGAAACGCATTTTGAGAGTGCAGCCACTCTCAAAATGCGTTTCTTTTTATTTTAAGGAAGCTACTTAGCGCCCCCCAAATGACCAGTTGAAATCCGTCCCGTAGGTACCGGCTTTATAGGTGCGCTCGTCTGATCGATTCAGGTGTAGCGCACTTTCTTCTGTTATTAGCGGGATGGACTTTAAACCGTAAAACCGCTTCGAGATCTTTTTTACGGCCTCTTCATCCCACATCCAGCTGGAATCCTGAAAACGCGAGAGGTCGAATGGCCGGGTATATCCCCGCAGGGTCTTTTCCCGTTGCAGGCTGAAATAGAACTCGAAGTACGTCATGGCCAGCTCGCGCAGGCTGCGGTAGACTGGCTCGCGATAGCGCAGGTTGGGATAGTTCGACTTGGCCAGTGTGCCCCATAAGCCGTCCACCTGGAAGACTGCCAGCACGTGATCATCGTCCATGCCGGGCACGGGTACCAGGTCGACTAATAGCGGGCGGAAACCGATCCGCCAGAGCGCCAGGGCGGCGAAGATGCCTCCATCCAGGCAATGCGATTGGCCATCGGTCATGACCCGCAGCGGCGAACGGTCCAACTCTTCGGCCTTGTAAGGCAGACTGTCCAGGTATTCCTGTATGTCAATCGGGCTTTTCAAGCTGCGGAATACCTTTCGCAGATCCTGGGACAGGCGATTCTCGAATACATTTATGGCGTCCATACTTTCCTTTTCTATGCCCTCTACCAATTTACCGGTGCACTCAATAAAGCCACCATTAATTTGACGGAATTCTGAACATCCTGATAATCCACCATCTCGGATGGGCTGTGCACGTACCGGCACGGGATGGAGAGGCAGCCTGAGGGCACGCCTGAACGGGTCATCTGAATGGCGCGTGCATCCGTCGAGCCGCCATCCAGCACCTCGCGCTGGTAGGGAATGCCGCGCTTTTCGGCGGTGCTGCACATCCATGCCACCACGCGCGGGTCGGCCAGCATGCCGGTGTCTTTCACCTTAATCGCCGGACCCTGACCCAGGCTGACCGCCATGGGTTTGCTTCTGGGAGTGTCGCCGGTCAGGGTCACATCGACCGCCAGGCCGATTTCCGGGTCGATCCCGAAGGCGGATGTACCGGCCCCGCGTGTGCCCACTTCTTCCTGGGTGGTAAAGGTGAAAACCAGCTCGTGCGGGCTGGATTTTAGGGCGCGCAGGGTTTCGATCAATACCACGCAACCGATCCGGTCATCCATCGACTTGGCCACCAGGCGCCCGCCCAGGTCGAGGAAAGGCCGCGTAAAAGCCGCCACATCGCCAACCTTCACCGGGCAATCCTTCAAGCTGGTTGCGCCCACATCGATGAAATACTCGGAGGAGGCCGGCATTTTGGTGGCCGAGAAATCCGCCGATTCCGAGGCAACCACTCCCGGAGTGCCGTTAGTAAATTGGACGCGTCCGCCCACCAGGGTGTGCGGTCGGATGCCGCCGATGCCGGTAAAGCGCACGAAGCCGTTCGCGTCGATATGGGTGGCGATCAGGCCGATCTCATCCATGTGCGCCGCCAGCATGATGCGCCGACCGTTTTTGCCTTTTTCGCCTTTGCGTACGAGCAGGCTGCCGAGCGCGTCCGTGCGGATTTCATCGGCCAACGGTTCCAATTCGAGACGGATGACCTCCCGGATGGCGGACTCGTAGCCGGAAGGACTGAATGTTTCAGTAAGTTTTTTGATCAGAGGTTTCATATTTTCACCACAATAGATAAAATTATGCCCGCTCCCCTGCCAGCATTTCCGGCGTGAGGCGGGAGAGCGCGCCTTGCAGCAAGGCCAGGCTGTTCTTCCAATCCTCCAGCCGGGCGATCGAGATGGCCGTATGGCTATAACGGTGCGGCACCGAGACCGAGACACTCGGGACCCCGGTCTGGGATTTCTGGATGGCCCCGGCATCCGTCCCACCGCCGCCCGGCTGCCGGAACTGGTAAGGGATTTTCAGCGCATCGCCCGTTTCAGCCAGCCAGCGCACCAGGCGCGGATCGGATAGGGTCGAAGTATCGGCTACATAGATGGCCGGCCCGAAGCCGAGTTTGGTGTTATAGCTGGAGTTCTCCTCGCCATCCCACGCTGGCAGGTCATTGGCGGGGGTGGCGTCCACGGCGATTCCGAGATCGGGGTGGAAGGTGTAGGCGGCCACTTTGGCGCCGCGCGTGCCGATCTCCTCCTGGACGGTGAAGGCTGCCAGCAGATCGATCTCGGGCGGGGCGTGCTTGAGCAGTTCGATCAGCGTGACCACTCCCAGCCGGTCGTCAAGCGCCTTGGCTATCAGCGCAGGGCCGTTGCGCTGGAAGCGGGTGGCAAAGGTGGCCCGGTCACCGGGTTTGACTTTGCTGCTGCCGGGACCGGTGTCGATGCGCATGGCTTCCAGGGAAATTTTCTGCTTGCGCTCTTCCGCACTGGTCAGATGAATCGGGCGCGCCCCGATCACACCCGGGATATGCTCTTTGCCGATCAGCACTGCCTTGCCGGGCAATTGGCGCGCATCAATGCCGCCGATGCTTTCGAAGCGGAACAGGCCATCGCCTTCATCGGTTACCAGCATAAAGCCGACTTCATCCATATGTGCGGAGAGCATCACGCGCAGGCGTTTGCGGCCTGAACCTTGCTTGACCGCTAGCACATTGCCGAGCGCATCCACCCGGATCTCCCCGGCATGGCCTTTAATCTCTTCCAGCACGATGCGGCGCACTTCGCCTTCGTCCCCCGAAACGGCGACCGCATTACACAGCCGTTCCAATAACTTGATCTGTTGTGTTCCTAATGTTGGCATTATGCCTCGTTATCCGTTATTCTTTACTTGTGTCCAGTGACTTTATTAATCCCAGACGATCTTTTCCATGAAATCCGGCCCCAGCCCGGAGATGAATTCGGCCAGCAGATGACCGGCACGCTGGATGTCTTTGATGGCCACCAGTTCGACCGGTGTGTGCATGTAGCGCAGCGGGATGCCCAGTACCAGTGTGGGGATGCCCTCAGCCGCCACCTGGGTGGCGCCCGCATCCGTGCCGGAGTAGCTGGGCGAATATTCCAGGGCGTAGGGAATCTCAAGCTTATCGGCCAGCTCTTTGATCCTGGTGTATAAAACCGGGTGCATATTTGCTCCCATGGCGATCGTCGGGCCTTCGCCGAGAGGGAAGGCTTTCCAGTCGGAAGTGCCGGGTCCCTTGGCCCAGGTCACATCCACAACGATGGCAATGTTCGGGTGGATCTCGAAGGTGGAACCGATGGCCCCGAGCAAACCGACTTCCTCCTGGGAAGTGGCGACTGCCCAGACATCCCAGGTATGGATCTTCGACTGCAGTTGCTCCAGGCAGATGGTCAGCGCAGCCACCGAGGCGCGGTTATCGAGCGAGTGGCCCGAAAGCGTCTCGCCGCTTAACTCCACCGGAGGCTGGGCAAATGAGACCAGGTCGCCAACGCGCACTCGTTCCGCCACATGGCGGGGCAGCAGGCCGGTATCTACCAGAAGGCGATTCAACCCCACCGGCCCATCCCTTTCCTCCTCGGGCAGCAGGGCCGCGGAGGGTTGGGCAACCGTTCCAGGGATAGGCGAATTTTCACCCGCCCCCGTGGGGTGTACTATAACCGGTGTTCCGGGCAGGACACGCGCGTCGATGCCGCCCACCTGGGTAACCCGCAGGAATCCTTCCGTGATGCCGGTGATCATCAGGCCGATGGCGTCCATATGCGTGGCCACCATTACAGAGGGGTGCGGAGCTGGTCCAGTGCCATGCCGCAATCCGTGCAGCGAGCCCAGTTTGCCGCGGCTGATTTCATGCACGAGCGGCCGCCATTTCTCTTCGATTATTTTGGAGGCGGGATCTTCATAGCCGGAAAGTCCGGGAGCTGAAATCAAATCTTTGAGGAAAGCCAGTGGATCTGTCATTGGGGTCTTCGTCTGCCTTAATTTAAACGGTTGGAACAAAGGTGGCCGTATCGGTCGGGAACGGCGTATCCGAAGGGAGGGGGGTCGGAGTGAAAGTGGGCAAGGGCGTCGATGTGGGCAGGGGCGTCGATGTGGGCAGCGGTGTCCTGGTGGAGGTGGGGGGAGGTGGGAAGGTGGCTGTAGGTGTCTTGGTTGGTGTAAGCGTGAGGGTTGGGGTTGAGGTGGTGCTGGGTGTGGCTGTTTTGGTGCTGGTGGAGGTTGGTGTGGAAGTCTGACTGGGGGTGTATGAGGGGGTGAACGTAGGTGTATCGGTGGACGTGAAAGTCTCGGTGGGGGTGGGCGTTTGCGTGGGCGCGTTGTGGATGGGCGCAATCTGCAACACGATCAGCCCCAGGCAGTAGCACGGAATGGTGGCCAGGATGATGATTGCCAGGGTCAAACGGGTGCGGTTGCGCGTCGATGCGTTGGTGAACACGGGAGTATTTTATCATTGATGGAGAGAGGAAGAAACAAAAAAACAATGAGGGATCCAACATCCGCCTACCGAAACTCCTCCAACTCCTTAATGCCAGTTGGGTCAATGCTGGTTAATTAATGATTTATAGTTATTTTGGTTGAAGCAGGAATCTCTGTCACATTCACTTTCTAGGAATCTGTTGAAAGATGGCACGATCTCCTATGCTTGTGGCAATGGCAGCCCAGCCCAATCATCAACCCACAATCAAAAATCCTCAATCCAACAACGCTAATGATAAAATATTCCCATGATTCCATTGCATCTCAAGCTTTCCGGCTTCCTTTCTTATAATTCGCCCGTCGAAGTGGACTTCAGCCGCTTTGATCTGGCCTGCATCTCCGGCTCGAACGGGGCCGGGAAATCATCGCTGCTGGACGCGATCACCTGGGCGCTGTTTGGGCAGGCCCGCAAACGCGACGAGGCGCTGATTAACCTGCAGTCCAAAGTGGCGGAAGTGGCCTTCACTTTTGCCTACGAGAACAGCATCTACCGGGTGCTGCGCAGCCTGCCGCGCGGCAAAGGCACCACGCTGGAATTCCAGATCGCCGAAGGCGGCAATCCGCAATTACCAATCGCCAATCAACAATTGACCTGGCGTCCTCTGACCGAACGGACCCTGCGGGATACCCAGGCACGCATCGAGCATGTCCTGAGGCTGGACTACGATACCTTTGTCAATGTGTCCTTCTTCCTTCAGGGCCGGGCCGACCAGTTTGCGCAGCAGCCGCCCACCCGCCGCAAGGAGATCCTGGGCAATATCCTCGGTCTGGAAGCCTGGGACGTTTACCGCGAGCGCGCCGCCGAACGCCGTAAAGTCGTCGAACGGGAACTGGCCTCAGTGGACGGGCGCGTGGCCGAGATCGACGCCGAACTGGCTGAGGAAGAACCGCGCCTGGCAGCCCTGGCTGACCTGGAGAGCCAGCTGAGAGGATTGGCCGCCAGCCGCAAGCTGCAGGAGACCGCCCTGGCGAATGTTAAACAAGTCCATCTTGCGCTGGAACGGCAGCGCGAGCTGGTGCGCAGCCTGGGTGAGGCCCTGAAACGTTCGCAGGCGAATCTGGCCGGATTGCAATCCCGCTTGGCTGTTAAAGAATCCGAGCGCAGCACGCATGCAGAACTGGTGCAACGGGCCGGTGAGGTGGAAGCCGCTTATGCCGGCCTGCAGAAGGCCCGCCTGGACCTGGAAAAGTGGGAGCAGGTGGCCGAACGCTTCCGAGACCATGATGCTCGCCGCCAACCGTTGCTGCGCGAGATCGAGTCCGAAAGTGCCCGCCTGCAGCAGGAAAAGGCCGGGCTGGAAGTGCAGCATTCAGCGCTCAGCGATCAGCTTTCAGGCTCAGGGGCATTGGAGGCGGGATTAGTGGATGCCCGGCATGCACTGGCACAGGCCGAGACTGACCTGGCGGAACGCGCTGAATTGGAAAAGCAGGCCCAGACCGGGCGCGAGAAACTGGCCGAGCTGCGTGCCGAAAACAGCAATCTTAAATCTGTCATGGATGAATTGAAAGGTCGCATCCAGAAACTTGAGGCGGCCCAGGGCGTGCTGTGCCCGCTGTGCGGGCAATCACTCAGCCCGGAACACCGCCAGTCCACGCTGGAGCAGCTGACAGCCGATGGCAGGCAGCAGGGTGACCGCTGGCGCGCCAACGTGGCTGCCATGAAAGAGCTGACGGTTCAAATTACGGATACCGATTCCCGAATTATGAAATCCGTTTCTTCCGATTCCCAGCGCCTGAACGCCTCCAGGAATATCGCCCAGTTATCCGAACGGCTGGAAAGCCTGCGCAAGCAGTCGAACGAGTGGGAGCAGGCCGGCGCGAAACGGCTGGTCGAGATCACAATATTGCTTGAAAAGGGCAAGTTCGCCCTGGATGCCCGCAAGAGCCTGGCAAAATTAGATAAGGAACTGGCTGCCCTTGGGTATGAAGCGGCCGCCCATGACGCCGCCCGGCGCAGCGAGACGCAGGCCCGCCCGGCTGAGGCGGAATACCGCCTGATCGCCTCGGCGCGGGCCGCCCTCAAACCGCTTGAGGATGAGATCGCCAACCTCCAATCGGAAATCAAGAACCGTCAAACCGAGGTTGACCGTCAGCAGGTCGAATATGACCAGGCTGCCTCGGCGTTAGCGGAGATCGAAGCCCAGGCGCCCGACCTGGAGGCGGCCGAAGGCAGCCTGTTCGATCTGCAGGAGCGCGAAAACCAGCTTCACCAGGAAGTGGGGGCGGCCCGCCAGAAGGTGACCGTGCTGGCCGACCTGCGCAAGCGCAAGATCAATCTGCAAGCGGAGCGCGGCGCCCTTGGCCTGCAGATCGGGCAGTATAAGACTCTCGAACGCGCTTTCGGCAAGGACGGTGTACCGGCGCTGCTGATCGAGCAGGCCCTGCCAGAGATCGAAATGAAGGCCAACCAGATCCTGGGGCGCCTGAGTGACGACACGATGCATTTGCATTTCGAAACCCAGGCCAAGTACAAGGATGAGAAGCGCAAAGAGCTGCGCGAAACGCTCGAGATCCAGGTCAGCGATGGCGCCGGGCTGCGCGATTACGAGATGTATTCGGGCGGGGAGGCCTTCCGGGTTAATTTTTCCATCCGGTTGGCGCTCTCGGAAGTGCTGGCCCAGCGCAAAGGCGCCCGCCTGCAAATGCTGGTGATCGACGAGGGCTTCGGCTCGCAAGATGCGATGGGACGCCAGCGCCTGATCCAGGCGATCAACGCGGTAAAGGATGATTTTGCCAAGATTTTGGTGATCACGCATTTGGAAGAATTAAAGGATGCGTTCCAGGACAGGATTGAAGTGGAAAAAACCGAGACAGGATCGACGGTGATGGTGATATAAAACGTAAAACGTGATGAGCAAGATTTTATTAAGGAATGTGCCCGGCACTTAAAAAGTGCCGGGCACATCTTGCCTTCCTTACACATCTTTCCCATCCCTGATCCTTCTGGATATTTATGATAGACCCTGATAGGTACTTCGGGTAGAATTCACCTTGTAGAATAAATAAACCATATTTTCTTTGTGCTCCTCAGAGTACTTTATTAGAAAGAATTGAAAGGTTTTATTATGCGATCCGTCGCCATCCTCGGTATCGGCCAGACCATCATTGACGAACAATGGGAAAAATCGATCCGCGACATCGCCGCGGATGCGGTCATCACTGCCATGCACGACGCCGGGCGGGAGAGCGCCGAAGGGCTCTTTGTCGGCAACATGATGTCGGGCATCATCAACGGGCAGAGCGCCCTTGGCCCGTTGGTGGCGGACTGGGCCGGGCTGCGCGGTGGGGATGCCGCCAAGGTGGAGGCTGCCTGCGCCTCCGGCGCGGCCGCCTTCCGTTCCGGTTTGATGGCAGTCGCCTCCGGCGAACTCGAATCGGCCATCGTGGTGGGTGTGGAAAAAATGACCGACCGTCACCCGCACGAAGTCACGGCCGCGCTCGCCACCGCGGCGGATGCCGATTACGAAGTGGATATGGGCGTCTCGTTCGTCGGCCTGAACGCATTGATCATGCGGCGCTACATGTACGAATACGGTTGGAAGCACGCCGATTTCGCCCCGTTTGCGGTCAATGCGCACGCCAATGCCGTGCATAACCCGTATGCACGCCTGCGTCACAAGATCACGGCGGAGGAGTTCGAGAAATCCGCCATGATCTCCACGCCGATCAACCTGCTGGATGCCTCGCCGATCGGGGATGGCGCGGCGGCGGTCTATATCGTCCCAGCCGAAAGCCTGCTGCCCGGCAGCCGCATCCTGGTGGCCGCTTCTGCTTCGGCCACCGATACCATCGCCATCCACGACCGGAAGGAACCGCTCTTCCTGGCGGCAGCCTACCGATCTTCCCGGCAAGCCTACCAACAGGCCAGCGTGGAACCGGCTGATATCGACGTGTTCGAGCTGCACGATGCCTTTACCATCATGTCGGCGCTCTCGCTGGAAGCCAGCGGCTTCGCCGAGCAGGGCAAGGGCGTCCAGCTTGGCCTGGATGGCGAGATCGGCCCGGCGGGACGCATCCCTGTCTGCACGCGCGGCGGACTCAAGGCGCGCGGCCATCCGGTTGGCGCCACCGGGGTCTACCAGCTGGTCGAAGTGGTGCAGCAACTGCGCGGGGAATGCGGCGAGACCCAGGTTCCGGATGCGCGCATCGGCATGGCGCAGAATATCGGCGGCTCGGGCGCCACCATCCTGACCCACATCCTGAAAAGAGAGTAAGCCAGGCTTTTTCTTTTGGCAACTTTCGCATACAATAGCACCCATGCGCCTCAAATTCACCCGTTTCATCATCCGCATCCTGCTGCGCCTCCTGACCACGGTCGAATGCCACGGCAGGGAAAATATCCCCAACGATATCAGCGGCGGCAATTTCATCATCGCCTCCAATCACCTCGGGCTGGTGGACGCTTTCCTGCCGTTCTACATCCTCCCACACAATAACCTGGTGCTGTTGGTGGGGGAAAAATGGGAAAAAATGGCGATCATGCGCTGGCTGGGGCGCCAGTTGAACTTTATCTTCGTGGACCGCTTCAACCCGGATATCAAGGCCATCCGGGCGGTCATCACCCGCATGAAGCACGGCGAGGTGCTGGTCATCACCCCGGAGGGTACCCGCTCGAAGGTTGGCCACCTGATCGAAGGTAAACCGGGTGTCAGTTACCTGGCCGTAAAATTGGGTTACCCGCTGGTGCCGGTCGGGATCGCCGGTACCTATGACGAGATCTTCTTCGACCAATTGAAGCACTTCCGCCGTCCCCATATTAACATCCATATCGGCCCCATGTTCACCCTGCCGACGCTGCCGTCCGAGAGCCAGGGCCGCGACGAGGCGCTCAAAGCCGATACCGACGAGATCATGTGCCGGATCGCCGCCCAGCTGCCTGAGGAAAACCGCGGCTTCTACGCCGAATATCCCAGGCTGCAAGAGCTGCTAAAAGTCTAGTTTATCTTAACTCACCTGAGAGTTTCAAATATTTGGACGCGGACGAGCACGGACAGGCGCGGAAAGTGCTTATTTGGACTTTCCTTGATAAAAAACCCTCGCATGTGTTTTTACCATCCTCGTATCCATTGGTGGCAGGTGGCTAGATTTATCTCAGCATCATTAGGGATAGAGCGGGGTTATTCCAATCATCCAATATGAAAAAGACCCCCCATCGTATCTTCCGCTTCATCCTGCGTCTGATCCTCAATATCATCGCCCATGTGGAGATGTCCGGCTTCGAGCACCTGCCGTCCGGACATGGCTACGTGATTGCTGCCAACCATATTGGCCGGCTGGATGCTGCACTGGCCTATTACGTGCTGGACCGTCCCGACATTATCATGGTGGTAGCCGAGAAATACGAGAAATATGCCTTCTTCCGCTGGTTGGTGCGCATTACCAATGGGATGTTCATTGACCGGTACAATGCCGATATCGCGGCCATCCGCGCCACCCTGCGCCGCTTGAACCAGGGCCAGATCCTGACCATCACGCCGGAGGGGACACGCTCGAAATCCGGGAACCTGATCGAGGCCAAGCCGGGCGGGATCTACCTGGCCTGGAAAGCGGGCGTGCCGATCCTGCCGGTGGCAATTACAGGGTGCGAGGATGCCGTTGTCAAAGATCGCCTCAAGCATTTCCACCGCCTGCAGATCAAAGTGGTGGCTGGGCCTTCCTTCACCTTGCCTGTCATCGCAGGCAAAGACCGGGAGGCTCTTATGCAGCACTACACCGATGAAGTAATGTGTCGCATCGCCGCGCTCCTGCCCGAAGCCCGGCGCGGTTTTTATACTGGCTATCCCCGATTGAACGAAATTCTTGCAAGATAAGTAGTAACGACTTTAGTTGCTTTGTTGCAATCATGTTTTATTATCCGCGCTGGCCTTCGACTACGGGCCTCACAAAGGACGTTCGGCTCTCCGCTCAGAGCGTAAGCGGGTAGAAATCATAATTTCTTTGATCTTTGCAATAGAGCTACTTTACTCGTTCTTATTATCCGGTAAGCTTCACTAACCTGTTTTTTTATTAGCGGAGATTAGCGGATCATATTTTTCTACGGCAGGGCAGATTCCGTTTCAAGCGCGGCCGACCGTTCTCTTTTCTGGGAAGCCTCCCCGGCCAGATAGGCCAGCACTCCGCCCACCACAAAAAGTCCGATGTTTAAAATAAAAGGCAAATTCTTGTTGGCCTGCGAGAGCACTCCGCCGATCCAGCCGAACGGGGAAGTCAGCAGGATGATGCCCATATATAGAATGGACTGGATCCGGGCGCGTTCTTTCGGGTCGACGGTGCGGACGGTCATCTGATCCACTAATGGACTGACGACCGCCGTGCTGCACGCTTCCAACAGAATGCTGACCATCAGCAGCGCATAGCCCTGTGCAGGGATGGTGATCAGCAGCAACTGGCTCAATACAAAACCGGCGAACCCCAGTACCAGGGGAATTTTGAAAGGCAGCCTGCGCATGCGCGGGATGATGACAAAAAAGAACACCAGCATGATCACGGATTTTACGAACGGGAAGACGGCCAGGTTCTGGGTGGGGATGTGCAGCTTCTCAGTCACGATGATGGCCCAGAAGGTGCCGTTGATCAACAAACAGATGCTCATGATCAGCATGATCCCGGCGGTATAGAGCGTCTGCGGTGTGTGGATGACTTCCTGGAAAACCCCTTTATATTCACTCAAGACGGACAATACGCTTTGATGTTTGGTCGCATGCATACGGACCTTGCCCTGCTCCGTTTCCCGGGTCAGCCGGTAGGTGGTGGTGCATTTGACTGCAAACATAACCGCCGCAAAAAGGTACAGGCCGCGCATGGTCGGAACCAGTGAAAAGGTTTTGATCAGCAAGCCGGCCAGCGGCGCAAAAAAAGCCACCAACAGCCCGGCAATATAGACCCACGAATAGATATCCACCAACTGTTCCGGATCGGTATCTTCCACCATCAGGCACGTCCAGGAGTTATGAGTCACCCGCCAGGCGCTATTGATGACTGCCGCGCCCAGGAAATACCAGTAATTTTGGGCGATGGCCGAAATAAGCGCCGGTACGCTCCAGGAGACGAGATCGAAGATCAAGGTGGTCAGCCGGCGACCCAGTTTATCGGTTATGACGCCGCTCATCAACGCAAAAAAGATCTGGAAGGCCCAGCTAATCGAAACCGTCAGGCCGATCTGCTTGTCCGACAGGCCCAGCGCAATCATGAATAATGATGCATAGGGAATATACAGGTTATATGGGATGCCCCAGATGGGTTCTGTATAGACACAGCCGCGCGCGTTGCCTTCCAGGCTCTTCAACGATGTGATCAACGAATGGGTCTTCAAAAAAAACTCCTAAACGCGTTGTAGTGGCGGCTGCTATGAACAAAACGCAGGACTATGCAGTCGCTTAATTCCAAAAAAAATCAATATTCTCTTTTGCCTTCGTGCTATTATCTTACTCTTGCGAAGGTTTCAATGCTAGCAAAAATAGGATATTAAAAAGCACTTTTCGGATGAAATTTAGATCAGGTAACGCCTGACTTAACGTGATACAACAGCGAAGTCACGAACGGGTGGCGCAGCCCGTGCCGGTAAGAGCGGGGTCATGGATCGTGTATTAGATGACGAGTACCAGCAAACGCTCGCCGGCTTTACGCCGTTTATACGCAGAAGGTCGAATATAGGACAGATAGGAGCCATCTGGCAGGCGGAGGCGGGTGTGAAGCGCACATGCGACGGGACGCGCCCGAGAAAAGCGGCATTTTGCAGATAACAACGGCTGCACATGTCAAAACTATGAAAGCCACGGTCCCACATCACCAACATATCCGCTCCGACGGAGCGCAACACTCGCAAACCACCTTTCCGTTCGCTGATCTGATAGGGCCAGACACCTGCATCGCAGATGGCATGAGTTCCACATTCGCACAGATAGACACAACGCATTGTGGAAAAGCACTGTCCCCACGCGAACGCGTTTGTCGACCAAAGTAGCTGGAATTGGCAGGAGTATCGGCAACATCTTCCACGGTACCATCCACCGCCATCAGGCGCAAGCCGAACAGAAAGGCATCGCGCGTCTGCGTTGTGGCCAGCGGATGGCAGACGTCCCGAAAGAGTGTCACCATCGGCGCAACCCCCAACTGTTGTCGGCGTTGACAAATGGCGCTGGCTCCGGCTACGTCAATACCATCCACCGGACGCAGAAAACGCGGCCCGGCTGCCAGTTTGACCATCACATCATCAATCGATTTTTCGGTATAAAAATTCATCGCAATGCATAACCAGATCGTCACTACCATCGTCAACTTGCGCACGCGTATCTCGGTCAGCTTCAAAGCCTTTAAAATGGTCTCCAGCCGTTCCCGGGTAATTACCCGGCTCAATGTTTCCAAGGTTGCTTCTTGTGTCCAGTGGACAGTTGGGTCAACTTGGCGTAAACTCCGTTCCATGAGATGGCTCCTTCCTCAAAAGTTTGTTGTTAGCAAACCCGAGTATGCCATATTTTCGGCATAGGGAGTCATCTCTTTTTCGCTTATCTAAACTTAAACGCGGTCGTTCTTCCTTCCCCCAACCCTGCCCCTTGGGCGGGAAGAAGAGAACGAAATAAGGGGCTTTATGGCGCGAAGCGCCGCAAAGCCCCTTATTTCGTTACTTTTTTAAGGTTACAAAACCTCTGCCCCCGGCTGGCATGCCAGGAACTTCCCCATCCCGCGTCGCCCCAGCCACTGCTGGCCATCCACGATCAGTTGCCCTCGCAGGAAAACTTTCTCCGGGTAGCCGGTCAACTCCCAGCCTTCATAAAGGTTGTAGTCGGTGCGCTGTTGTGATATGGCCACCCCGTATTTGACCTTCTTTTGCGGATCCCAGATCACAATATCCGCGTCCGAGCCTGGCAGCAGCGTGCCCTTGCGCGGGTACAGTCCAAATATTTTGGCCGGATTGGTGCAGTTGAGCGCTACGAACTGATTGGCGGTCAGCTTTCCGGAGCCGACTCCGGTCGTCCAGAGCACGGGTAAGCGGTCACCGATGCCTGGCAGGCCGTTGGGGATTTTGGTGAAATCACCCTTGCCCAGTTCCTTGCCGGGGATGGTCACTGGTTGGCCTTCATACATGATCGCTTGCGTGCCATCGAAGAAGAACGGGCAGTGGTCGGTGCCGATGGTCTGGAGGGTGCCGTCTGCAATGCCTTCCCACAGGCGGACATTGTCGGCTTTGGTGCGCATAGGCGGCGAGCAGACCCACTTGGCTCCGTCCGGGCGGCGCAGGTCATCCTCAGTGAAGAACAGGTACTGTGGGCAGGTCTCGCCCATTACCTTGACACCGTGTTCACGCGCATATTTCAGCATATCCACCTCGCCGCCTGCATTCATATGCACGATGTATATCGGCGCCCCCGCCTGGGCCGCCAGCGAACTGGCCCGCAGGGTGGCTTCGACGGCGCCCCAGGCCGGGCGGGTTTTGGCGTGCCATTCGGGCGTCAGGTGATGGGCGGCCAGGGCTTCGGAAATGAGCGTCTCGATCACGTCGCCGTTTTCGGCGTGCAGCATTACCAGCATGCCATGCTCGCTGGTGATCCGTAAGGCCTTGAAGATGTCGCCATCCGGAATGCGCAGCCGGTTATTATAGGCTGTGAATGTTTTTACTGTGGTGATGCCCATTCCCGGCAGGGAGGGCAGCTCCGCGGCGATCTTTTCATCGTAGCGGGTCAGGTTCATGTGGGCGGAGTAATCCACTACAGCCTTCTCGGCATTCTTTTTCCACTTGTCGACCGACTCACCCAGGGTGGGGAAGTCAAAGGAAACGAAGTCGAGCACCGTCGTCGTCCCGCCGAAAGCGGCTGCCTTGGTGCCGGTGTAATGATCATCCGATGAAACCGTCCCGGCCATCGGCAGGTCCAGATGCACGTGCGGGTCGACGCCGCCTGGGAGGAGTAGCTTGCCGGAGGCATCCACGACTTGGGCATCCCTGACTTGCAGGTTTTGACCAATTTGTGAAATCTTTTCGTTCTCAACCAGAATATCGGCCGGGAACGTTTTTTCAGCAGTGATCAACGTGCCGCCTTTAATCAAAGTTTTCATTTTGGATTTCCTTTGCATCATATGGTGATTGGACTTCTTTTATTGCCAAGTAATGCCATTAACACTTCTGGCGGGATTTCCGCCTCCGGTAGGTCAGTCTGGTAGGCCTGCCCGCCGGATTAACAGAATGTGCCGGGTTGGTAAAAGGCCAGCGCATCCACCGCCACCATTTTGGGTAGAGTGCGAAAGGGGATGCGGTACCAGCCCAGCAGGCGCGCAATTTCCAGGTCGCATGGACCCGGCAGGACACATATCAAAATCAAATCGTTTGGATTAATCATGGCATCCTTGCGCATACTTTACAGCAAAACCTTGCCTGTGTCGAGAGGAAAAGGGTCCCGGGGATTCGTAGCAGAACGCAAAACTAAATAACCGACACGGGTTGAGGTAGAGGAATGAGAATACGCCACATATAGTGCATGTTTCTTGGGGTTGATTTTAATGTTAGGTCTGTCAACCCAGGCAATGATGGCGATACCCCCTGACTGTCTAAGTGGTGTTATGCAAATGGGGTAGAATAGAGGGAGAAACCCGCACAGGAGACAGCCGAATGGAAAAACGACCACGTCATCGAATAGTGCGAAGGTACCCAGATGCGAAACGACAGATCTTTGTTAGCGAACTGGATGCCTGTGTACATTGTGGTGCTGAACTGAAGTTGCGCCCAAACTGGCATGTCCGAAAAACGATCCAAACCCTGCAGGGTCCGCTTTTTTGGCCGGGAGAGCCAAAATGTGTACGAATGCGGAGTGTTCGCATTGTGGGACACGCTACTACGCCAGTCAAGTATGGTTATTGAGTTTGCCAGAGAGCACTTATGGATTGGATGTGCTGGCGTATATTGGCTGGCGCCATGAACATGATCAGCGGCAGTTGGTGGAAATACAGCAGGAATTGAATCAAAAAGGGGTTGAAGTCAATGAGCGGAATGTTGGCAAGTTATATCGCCAATACCTGGCTTTATTGGAGTCACCAGCGAAGTAATCCGGAAGAAGTTGGTTGCAACCGTCGAGAAACAGGCTGGCCTGATTTTGGGTGTGGATGCTTTGCAACCGGAAGGGAATGGCAGCTTGTTGTACGTGCTCTCTAAAATCTTGAGCGGGACAGTTGTATCTGCCATCCAACTGGAGCGACCCAACGAGAAGGACTTGACGGACTGGCTGATGAGCTACCAGGAGTATCCGGTATTGGCGAGCGTCTCAGACGGTGAAGAACGGATCATAGCAGCTTTACGGGCGGTTTGGCCCAATGCGCCACGCCAACGCTGTCAGGAGCATTTCTTGGCGATCTGGCCGATGAAGTGCTTGAAAATGACACTGAATTACGAAAGCAGATGCGTGAAGATTTGGGTGGTTTGCCGAAAACCAGTGATTTTCCCACAGACAACTCTTTTTTTTTGAACTCCAGCGGTACTCAGGAAGCAGAGAGTACGAAAGAGTTGATAGAGATTGAAGACCAATTTCGCCGGCGATCCGGGATGCAGTTAAAAGGGCCACCCGAAAACCCTTCTACTG
>CAWAAC010000024.1:0-6517 GCA_963779935.1 uncultured Chloroflexia bacterium
ACCTTTTGGGGAGTGTTTGTATCCGTCATATGGGGGAGACCCCGGCAACCCACCAGGGCAAATGTTTATGGTTCTAATCAGGCATGCCCTCTGGCATTCCCCTTTAAGGTGTTGAATTCGGCGTACGTGTTGCGTAAACTACCGTGCGATGGTCAAATTGACCGTTGATGAAGGTGCCAGCGCAGGTTATCAGCGTCAGGTGCGAGAGCCCATCCGGCGCCGGTTGTGGCCCGGTTCCAGTAACCGGCCCTGCGCCAAAGATCTGGGTAAACACTTCTGGGGTGGAAGATTGCTGGATGGAATAGACTTTGACCTGGTTGACAATAAAACGAATGGTATTGTTGTTATATTTATCCAGGATAATGATCAGGTCGCCAGCATGCAGGTCCTGAATATGAGCAAAAATTTCAGGTTGTCCAAGTGGATTGTTAACATGCCCGGCAATGGTGGCCGTGCCCACATCGCCAGGGATGCCACCGCCGCGGTACCAGAATGCCGTATGCCACACCGGATCAGTGGCTGGCCCTTTGGGTGCGTCCATAACATTTCCAGATGTTAGCCCCACTGCCAGCATGGGCGCATTTACGTTGAGTTTAGGAATCTGTATTTCGAGCGGCAGTTCGAATGGACCGGCCTTCAAGCTGATCCCTGCAGCGAATAACCTCCCAAGGACTAATAGGGTGGGTGTCGGTTGAATGGTCGGTTGAATAGTCGTTTTAACAATTGGTTTAACTGTTGTCTTAATGGCGGGCGGGTGTGTTAGCGATGGCGTTGGATAAGCAGGAGAGGCTGATAGGGCCTCTCCTGCTTTCGCACTTACGCATCCGACCAGCACAGCGGAAATAACCACGATGATCGTGATGTAACCGAGGAAACTGCGGCGCATGCAAATATCCTTGGTCTGCACAATAATTACGGCATTACTTCGCCTATCGGCGGCGATAAGCGCGGACACCCAGGAACAAAACGATAGCTCCGAGACCACCAATTATTACCAGATTCCAGGGGAAACCATCGTTACGAATGGGAGCCCCACCGGTGTTCGGCAGCCCTGTCACAGCCGGTAATAGAGTGGCAGTAGTCGTAAGCGTGCTTGCATTAATTGTCAGGGCAGCCGTCGCAGTTGACCCGCTTGTAAGAGCGGCTGTAGCTGCAGGCGCCGCTGCGCAGCTTGGGCCAGAGATCGAGTTGTTGATCAGGGTCACATCGCCGGTGAGCGCCAGCGCTCTACCATCCAAACTAGCGGCGTTACCGAATGTGATGCTGGTTCCGGCGATGATTGTCCCGACGAAGGCACCACCTGTTATCGCTGCATTACTGGTGACATGCCAGAACACATTACAGGCCGCAGCACCATTGGTCAAGCTGACCGAGCCGCTGGATGTGAGATTGGATGACACCAGGAAAATATAGACCCCGGCGCCATTTAAAGTGAGCGTTCCGGGCAGTAGCGCCGATCCCACACTATACACACCTGGAACAAGTGTCGCTCCAGTCAAATTGGGCCCTGCGGGTGTTCCGGGTCCCTGGGCTGTCAGTGCGCCATCCGCGGTGAGGGCGTCAGCCTCGGCCCCATTGACTGCCGGGGCCACCAGTTTTGATCCTCCTGTGGATCCCGGAGGAAAGCCAGTGATGGAGCTGTCAGCACCAACGGAGCCAGAAAGCACAGAGTTGCCAGTATTAGTCACCCCAGCTTTTCCAAGAACCGAAAAACTGGCTGCAGTTCCAAGGGTTGGTGCAGAGGCTGCCAGCGGGCGAGCAGACACATCCAATATTGGACTCATTAACGCTAGTGACATGAACAGAATAAGTAATAAAGATGTATACCCGTGTTTATTCATTTTATGCAGCCTCCTGCCAAACCCATCATGGAATCAACCTTTTTTTGTTCCCAGAACCATTTACCTATCTTAAGCATAGAATCATCATACAATACTATTCCTCCTGCAACATCGGTCTTCCGGGGAGTGTTTGTATCCGCCACTTGGGGGAGATTCATCCACTCCCAGGGCCGGGCTAAAAGGGATGATTGGAATTCGTTTGCAGTGGAATACTGTTTTCCCGAAGATCACGCATCATTCGTTATGATTATCTTCAGGGCGCGTTCCTTCATGGCATCCCCAAATGTGTCATAGGCCAGCATGACCTGGTCCAGCGTGAAATGATGGGTGATCAACTGGCTGGGCTGGAGTTTCCCCGATTGCACCGTTTTAAAAAGCATGGGGGTCGTGACAGTATCGACCAGCCGGGTGGTCAGAGTGATATTTTGCGCCCAGAGTTTATCCAGATTCAGCTGGACGGGTTTGCCGTGCACACCCACATTGGCGATATGGCCGCCGGCCGCCACGATGGCCTGGCAAACATCGAAACTGGCCGGGATGCCAACCGCTTCTATCGCTACGTCCACACCCCGGTTATTGGTCAGGACCATGATCTTTTCAGCGGCGTTACCCAGGTCGTTCAGGATGACCTGCGTCGCGCCCAATTTTTTGGCGACTTCCAGGCGGTTATTATCGTTATCGACCATGATGACGGCTGCCGGAGAATAGAACTGCGCCGTCAGCAGGGTGGCCAGCCCGATCGGGCCGGCCCCGATAATGGCCACAGTGTCCCCGGGCTTGACCTGTCCGTTGAGTACGCCGCATTCAAACCCGGTTGGCAGGATGTCGCTCAACATGACCAGCGCTTCCTCATCCGCACCGGCCGGGATCGCATAGAGGCTGTTATCGGCGAAGGGGACGCGCACAAATTCTGCCTGGGTGCCATTGATCAGGTTCCCCAGTATCCAGCCGCCCCCGTTCAGGCAATGGGAATACATGCCTTTCTTGCAATTGATGCATCTACCGCACGAACTGATGCACGAGATCAAAACGTGCTCGCCTACGGTGAAATTGAATACGCTCGCTCCCACTTCTTCAACAACGCCAACCCCTTCGTGTCCCAGGATGCGGCCATCCGTGACCGCTGGCACATCCCCTTTCATGATGTGCAGATCCGTTCCACAAATGGTGGTCTTGGTAATCTTGACGATCGCATCGGTGGGTAACTGCAAAGTGGGCTTGGGCATGTTCTCCAGGGCGCGTTTGCCCGGGGCGTGATAGACGAGTGCTTTCATGGTTTAACTCCTTTTATAAAATCCTGTTTCTTTACCGTTCATCCGCGAAAATGGTACGTGGATCTGAGCGGATGATATGGATCTGCGCAGATAATTTCGAGTTTCATCCCTGAAAACCGTTGAATTTGCGCTATATGTGTTCTGTTTTTACTACCCAGATAAAATGTACGCCAGCATAATTGCAATTTTCATCAAAGAGTTTCAGCATGATGAGCAGGACGGCGGAAACGGCCAGCCCATGAGCAGGAACCGAAACAGGAAAGGCCTGGAAATACGCCCGGTCTAAAAAAGCCCAGAGGCCACATGGTGGCCCAACTAGCGGCAAATGCAACTGCATCCGCAGGAAATATTTCAAGACGCTTATTTGTTTTAATCTTCCCTATTATTGATAAGGATTGCCTGGATATTGCTGATGTCTAGCCTTTGAGTGGCGTGTTCGATATGGAACTCAGAAGCGGGCAGGTTAAATCCAAAGATTTTGTGTTTGCTCGTAACTGACATATTTGTTCATTAACCCTTTTTAATTCCATACCATGGTAATTCTCTCCGGAAGGGCTTATATGATATCCAGAAGATCCAAAATGATCAGGATCACGGCGATAACGATTAGAATGTGAACCCAGGGTCCGAAGTGTGGCAGGGTTGGAATTACCGCCGGGCCAAAAAAGCCCAGCAGCCACAGCACGATCAGTACCACGATGATTATCCACAACATGAGGTTTCTCCTTTTTTAAATATACGCTGGGAACCACCCGGCCTTAAGACCGGGTGGCCGCCCGCGCACCCCTATAAATCGGCCTGAATTTCAGCAGGCTATTCTTCCTACTTTTTTCGATAGAACCTATATAACGTGCAGAAGGGTCAAAATAACCAATATAATGGCGATTACAACCAGGGTATGGATCCAGCCACCGCCATATGGCCGGTTGTTATTCCAAGCGCGCCCACCAAAGAAACCCAGCAGCCAGAGAATAAACAGGATTACGATAATAGTCCACAACATGAGATTTCTCCTTTTGAATGATCTTTCAATATTAAGCGTTCCGAATGTCTAAGTCATGTTGATTAAGCCGGTTCCCCAGGAAACAGGTTCCCGAGATCAACAAAACCTGTGGGACGTTTTATGGAACGGCAGGGAAAATTACCTATCTGCCCAGTAGAAGAAAGACGCCGGCTGCGATGGCCAGGATCGCCATGATAATATCCAGGCCGGTAAAACTGAATTTGACCAGTGTCAGCAGCCCGGTCAGGATAAGCCAGATGCTGAGCAACAACATGCCGATACTTTTGGTGACTCTCATTTTTGCCATGCTAATTCTCCTTTTATCAGAAATTAATTTGGTAATATTAGACGGGTTTCGGGCCTGCGACCCTGGTTACCCGTCTGAGTTACCCGTATGGATGGATACGGATTGCCGGATCTCAGGCGGTCACAACCGCAGCTTTCCCGGTATCCAGGGCTGCGGATACCTTATCCAACTGTTCGACCAGCTTATCCTGGCCAAGCTGCTTCAGCTCGTCAGCCTTGTCCTGGACTTCCGCGGTAAGCTTGTCGGTACCGGAACGAACCTGAGCAACGGCTTTCCTGACGTTCCTGGTTGTCCGATCGCGCAATTCGATGGTTGCACCCTCAATCTGATCACGGGTCTGCTTGCCCGATTGGGGTGCAAACAGCAGCATGGTTATCACTCCGGCCAGGCCGCCGACCAGCAGTCCGATTAAGAGCCTTAATGGGTTATTGTTGACTGTGCGTTTCACGATTTTTGTAGCCATTTTGTTTTTTCCTTAAATCAACTATATGGTGAATAAAATAAAAGCTCACTTGAATTCGCATGAGCTGTGAAGCGGATCGCTCAGTCACGCCCTTCGCCGCCCATATAGACGCCGGCATCTGAAAGCTCTTCTTCCGTGACCTTGAAGATCCTGGTCCACTTCCTGAAGAAACCCCGGATGGTACGGATAACCGCTAAAAATGGGCCTGATTTATTACCGTAATACGGTTTGTATTCGTCAGATGGCGTGTCCATTCTTTCTCCTTGCAAAAGATTACTTGAGCGTGCGCTGATCGGTGGTAGTTGTTTGCGTGACGGGGCCACGCGGGCGATAGAAGATCACGAAGACGATTCGTTCAATCGCCCATGCGATCAACGCATATACCGCCATTGCGATCAAGGTTGAGACTTCCAAAATCATGCTACCCATAGCGGGTGTCCCGATCAAGGTCGCAAAGGGGTAAAGGAACAGGCCTGTGAAGCCATAAAGAGCTATGGCAAACGGACTGGCCGGGTTGGCCCCGATCAGTTTCAAAACGAAGCGCAGCGCAAGCAATGCTTCGAATATGCTCAGTAACAACCAGATCACCTGGGTGGCTTTGAAGGTAAAAATACGGCGTTCAGTTCCCGGATCTTTTTGAACTGTCTGAACTTCTGATACACTATTTATTGCCATTTTGAACTCCTTGCATAAAGTGATGAAACAGGCCGGCCAGACTACAAAACCCTGGGAAAGGATTGCACTGTTTCGACCGGCCTGTCCTTGTGAAAATGGATGGGCCGAGCGTCAGGCCCTGCGGCCTCTTCGGAAGAGATTGAGCACTGCCAGCAGGATGATGGAACCCGCCAGTGTCAACGCTACGGTTTGCCAGGTGATGGCAGCGTTGATCGAACCGACATGGAAGATGGGGCTGAGGAACCAGCCGGCCAGGAACGCGCCTACCACGGCTACAATGATGTTGATCAACAGGTTCGAGCGGTCGTGCATGATCTCAGTGGCGACCCAGCCGATTACTGCGGCTACAATCAGGTAAATAATTATGTTCATTTCTTACTCCTTGCGTGAAAATCCAGGAAGCACGGAAAACTGTGCATGTTTTTTTGGTTCATCCTTTTTTTCGAGAGGATGGGATCGTGAAGCCGCTCCGTTTATTTGGTGGGGGCGGGCGCCGGTTTCTTTTTCAGGCCGGTCTCATACTGCGAAACACGTTTATCGATTTCATCGGCGGCGCGCTGGCGGGTATAGCCATACTTTTCTTGCAACATGCCGGCCAGAACATCGAATTTGCCATTGGCTCGTTTCAGGTCGTCGTCGGTGAGTTTGCCCCACCAGGATTTGGCTTCGCCCTGGATTTGTTTCCACTTGCCTTCGAATACGTCTTTGTTCATAATTTGATCCTCCTTAAGGATCATTTGTGCCAATGAGAATTCCCATGCTGGAGGCTATTTCCTCAACTGGCGATTCCCAGAGAGCCGATTATTTAAGAAATTGCTGCCTGGTCACTTCCCTTACAAGACAGAAATAAAATGTTATTGGACGGGACCCTATGTGACCCGTTCAACACCCCCCATTCTGTGCAGCTTGGCAGGTTCACCCCATTACAGGAATGAAACCTGCAAACCTACCTGG
>CAWAAC010000025.1:0-30797 GCA_963779935.1 uncultured Chloroflexia bacterium
AAGGTAAACACGGGCTTGATCATACGGGATCAAGTTATATAACTTATTAATTATTTGTTCAGAAAATGATTTTTGTTCAGAAGGTTCTTCCGCGTATAAGAGAAAATCATTTATTTTTGACCAAGGTAAATTAGTTGTTGACCACATTACAGAACCTCCTCATTTACGGGAAGTATCCTGCACAACTTGATTTTTATATACTTGCATTACCATGTAACTTGAGTAAAGAAAATCCAATCCAAGAATTCCGAGATGCAGTATATTAGAATCTTCGCAAAGGTTCGGATGCAGCCAACTTCCATTATTCAGTCGGCCATTGACGGTATGACAAGCATTTATTTCTTTGTTTCCGTGACACTGGCTTCGACGGTCAGCAGTACGGCAGAAAGAGATGCGGCATACTGCAGGGCAACGCGGACCATCTTGGCAGAATCCACGATCCCTGCCTCCATCATGTTTGTGTATTCCTCCGTCGCCGCATTGAAACCAACACCTGCCGGGCGCCGCTTAACTTCGGCAATGACCGAGCTGCCTTCCATTCCCGCATTCTCAGCGATCTGACGAGCCGGTTCCACCAAAGCTTTCAGAATGATCGCCGCGCCGGTCTTCATGTCGCCTGACAAAGTTTTCATATAGGCCTTTATAGCCGGAATAATGTTTATATATGCGACGCCGCCGCCGGGGACAATTCCCTCTGCCACGGCTGCTTTGGCAGCATTAACGCGCATTCTCTATCCGCAGCTTTTTCTCCTTCATCTCGATTTCGGTGACGGCTCCCACTTTGATGACTGCTACGCCGCTGACTAGCTTCGCCAGCCGCTCCTCCAACTGTTTCCTGTCGAAGTCATATTCTGTCTTTTCAATCAACTTCCGAAGGTATCGTATCCTTGTTGCCACCGTTTTTTTATCGCCGGCTCCGCCAATGATGACGGTGGTCTGCTTTTCGATCCTGGCGGAAGTTGCTCTGCCCAACATATCGAGCGTTGTCTTTTGCAATACATATCCCATATCTTCGGTGATAAAGGTCCCGCCGGTCAGAAGAGCCAAATCATCCATTCTGGCCCTTCTTCCGTCACCATAGGCTGGCGGATGTATGGCAACTGCATTCAGCATGCCGTTCATCTTGTTCATCACCAGCATAATCAGCGCTTCGCCTTCAACACTCTCCGCAATGATGAGAAGTGGTTTGCCCTGTTTTGCGATCTGATCCAGCAGAGGAACAAGCTCATGCGGATCAGTGATCTTCCGGTCGGTGATCAGAATGTATGGATTGTCTAGCTCCGCGAACATCTTTTTCTTGTCGGTAACCATCTCGGGAGACAGATAGCCTACTTCATACTGCATGCCTTCCTTCACATTCAGGGTGGTATCACGGCTTCCGGACTCGTCCACTGTGATGACGCCTTCCATCCCCACTTTTTCCATAGCTTCAGCGATCATCTCGCCAACGTCAGTATCTTCTGCCGATACCGCCGCGACCTGTGCAATGGCTTCCCGCGTTTCTACCGATCTGGCCAGCTTTCTGATGGCTGCGGCGGCCAACTGAGTCGCTCCCTGGATTCCTTTTTTCAGTTCCAAAGGGTTTGCGCCAGCCGCTATATTTTTAAATCCTTCCCGGATGATGTACTGAGCCAGTACCGTTGCGGTAGTCGTTCCGTCGCCGGCCATATCGTAAGTCTTTGAAGGTAACTTCCTTTATCAACTGCGCGCCCATATTCTCTATATAGTCCTCCAGTTCGATTTCCTTAGCGATAGTCGCGCCTTCATTCGTCACCAACGGCGAACCAGAGGATCTTTGGATCACCACATTGCGTCCCCTAGGCCCTAATGTGGTTTTCACGGCGTTTGCAAGCTTATCCACACCGGATTGCATTCTTCTCCGGAAATCTTCGCTATATATGATTTCCTTGGGCATTTTGCAGTTTCCTTTCCGACTATATATTTAACAGTTGAGTTTATCATCGATTTGTATATTGTAAATTCAATAGTAATAATTTTTTATACATAATTCTATGTATTGCCGTTTCATTATCCATTGCTATAATCTAATTACTTCGGTGAATAATACATCAAGAAAGGAGAAGGATCATTGGATAAAGAAACTTTATTCTACATGTCCTCAGATTCGCTGGAAGACCTCAAGCCTATGAGCGAAGTATTTGATCTGAACGGCAAGGTGGCAGTCGTCACCGGCACCGTGGGTCTGGCGCTCTCCGTCATCAACCGTCTGGCAGAGTGCGGTGCCAAGGTCGTTTTCGGTGGACGTACCGAGGAATGGGGCAAGCTGGCCGAGAAGACCATGAAAGGCAAGGGCTATGACGTCAGTTATCTCAGGACCGATGTACGCAAGGTGGAAGAATGCTTTGCACTCACCGAGTTTGCGGAGAAAACCTATGGCACCGTGGATATAGTCGTACCCGCGGCGGCCACCTGGGGTGCCCGCGCCTTCGTGGATATGAAGGAGGATGAGTGGGATGACGTCATCGACACCGACCTTAAGGGTCAGTACTTTACCGTGCAGGCTGCTGTCCGCAGTATGATACGCGGCGGCAAGGGCGGCAAGGTAGTCACAATCGCATCCGTTGCACACCGCGGTGACGATATGCTGAAGATGGCCATGATGACCAACTACAACGCGGCCAAGGCAGGCGTTGTGGGCATGACAAAGGGCATCGCTAAGGAGCTCAAGCAGTACGAAATCAACGTCAACTGCGTTGCCCCCGGCGCCATGCTCACCCCCGGCGCCATGATGAATAACATCAAGTCCTCCGCCCTGTACGGCGCGGAGTGGGATGATGACGTTAGAACCTTCGGCATAGCCACCCCCATGTCCACCACGCCGGATGATGTCGCGCTGATGATAGTGGCCATGTGCACGAACATCTCCGACTTCATGTATGGCCAGCTTATCGAGGTGGATGGCGGCAGCCAGTTCTCCTTCCAGGAGAAGCCCTGGAGCTACACCATGGATGGTGGCAAGCACGCCTGAGAAGTAGATCCGTCGCCGGCGGAGCCGGTGATGCAGACAAAAAATTTTATGAGAGGAAAATAAAAATGGCTATCAATTCTAAGAGCAAACTGAAGGAAATCCTTGCGGATCCGCGCGCCGTTGCGATCATCGAGGAGTACAAGCCAGGCTTCGCTAGTGGCCCCGAGTTGGGCCCCGTCAAGGGTATGCGTTTGGATCTCCTGCTCAAGTTCCCCCAGACTGGTTTCTCTGATGAAGTTCGGAAGGCTATCATCGAGAGGATCGACGCGCTGGATGCCTGAGCTAAATAAGTCAAAATGGCGCATCAGTTTCTGATGCGCCATTTTTGATTATCGGTTGTTATAACTGAACTTTCGGAGATAATAAATATGAAGGATTATTTTGGATATGAAGGCAAGACCTGCGTCATAATCGGAGCTTACTCCGGCATGGGCAAGGCTACAGCCAAACTGCTGGTGGAAATGGGTGCGAAGGTATATGCTCTCGACCGTTCCAAGCCAGATCTGGAGGGCATAAAGCTTTGGATACAGACAGACTTGGTTAGCAGAGCTTCTATAGATAGTGCCTTTATCCAGTTGCCTGAGCACATAGACCGCTTTTTTGGCGTTGCAGGCGTGTCTGGCGTTGTCAATACGTATGAGGAGACATTTATCATCGACTTTGTGGCCAACAAGTACATAACCGAGACCTATCTTGAAAACAGAGTATCTGACGGTGGTGCTCTTGCCTATATAACTTCATCTTCCGGCGTACGCTGGGCGAGGCCGGACTTAACCGAGCGAATACAAAACAATAGTTGACGCCGATGGCTGGGATGCTACTGTTCGGGCCATTGAGGATTTGGATCAGAGCGACAATACGGGAGTCTATTGCGTATATGCTGGCAAAGCGTGCCATGAACTATTATGCCTCAGCAAAGGCGGCGGATTTTGCAAAACGTGATATCCGCGTAAACTTTGTCATGCCTTGCTCCACATCCACACATTTTGTTTCGGAGTTTCTTGGAGTGACGGGCCAGGGCGATAAAAATTTCCGCGATTATATCGGCAACGGAAAGGACTTTGCCAGGCCCGAGGCTATGGCAAAAGCCATTGTATATCTCAACAGTGATTTTGCAGAGTATGTATCAGGTCTCGGTCTGATCGTCGATTACGGTATGGAGGCCGCAACTCTCTGTGGCCAGATGCAGGATATGCTAGGAATGAATCTTATCTAAAAGTTAGGAGAAATACCGTGAAAAAAGTCAGCGCAATAACTGGCGGCGCAGGCGGTATAGGCCGTGCCACAGCCATAGAGCTTGGCAAACAGGGCATCGTTGTCATCGGCGACCTGCTTCAGGAAAATATCGACTATACCGACAAAATACTCACCTCCCTCAATATCGAGCACTACAACATGGTAATGGACGTTCGGGACAGGAAAGGACTGCGATGAGTTCGCCACTTTTGCAGCCCAGTACGGCCCAATTTCCAACTTCATCAACATCGCGGGCGTCGGCCCCAACACCACCTATACCGGGGCAGAGCTATCCACCTGCCGCGAGACCTATGCCACCAACTGTGTCGGCGCTCTGAACACCGTCGAAGCCTTCTTTCCCTACATGGGTGACGGCAGCGTCATGATACAGACCGCGTCGCAGGCATCCTATCATGTCCATATGGATGACAATGTGTGGAAGGTATTTATGAGCTGCTATGAGGACGGCTTCCTTGACAGGCTGTGCACCCTCACGGAAATGTACGATGAGTACGAAGGCAACGGACAGGCCTACTGTTTCAGCAAGCGTTTCGTCCTCGAGCACGGCAAGGCAAGCGCATGGCGCTTTGCCGAAAAGGGTGCCCGCATCGTCACCGTTTCTCCCGGCACTGCACTGGACCTGCCATGTGTGGGATCTGGATGAGGATTCCCGCGAGGGTAACCTTGGCAATCACTCCGCTGCAATGCTACGGCCGTACATCCGATTTGGGCAGCTTGTACGCCTTCCTGTGCGGAGATGCAGCGAGATATATCACCGGTACCGATATCCTTGTCGACGGCGGTGGCATAACCACCTATCGGTCAGTGGAGAATAAAATAAACAGGCATAGCTCCCGGCCAGTATCCGGCAGCAAATGCGCCTGCGAAGCCATGAAAATCCAGTGGAATACAGAAGTGGCTTCCAAAAGAAGGAGAAAAAGCACGGATGCCAAATATTGCAGTGATGAACTACAAGGGCGTTGAAGTGGAGCGAGTCAAAACCGTCCCGTCCGCCAAAAACGCAGAAATGCGGCTAAAGGACGCGATCATCGACAAGGTCCTGGAAGCCAATAACATCGAGGTTCCGCAAGATCTGGTCGACGATGAAATCACAATGATGATCCTCGAGCTGAACCATAAGACGAAATACGAAAGCCTGGCATCCGGCAGGTATATCGCCTTCACGCAGGATGATATGGCCGATCGTATGGAAAAGTTCAAAGAAGAAGCCTTCAAGCTGGTGAAGACCAGACTGGTGTTCAAGGGAATCATAGAAGCAGAGAACTTTGAAGTAACCAAAGAAGAATTGGAGGAAGAGGCAAAGGCCATATCTGTTCGCCAGCAAATGCCGATCGAGATGGTGAAGGATTTTCTCGGCAAGGATCTGGAGCCGCTGAAAAACGATTTGCTGGTAAGGAAGGCAATCGACTTTGTCATTGCCAATGCTGTAATCAAATAAGGGACGCTGTTGTCGCCTCTGTGCCGAGGCTGACTCCTACAAATATTACATAAAATTGTGTATTTTGCTTTAAGGAGGTGTAACGTATTATTAAATATAATGGATCAATGATTGGAACGATATCGATAAACAGGTTATTTATAAAAAGGAGAAACAAAAATGGCAGAAGAAAAGAAAGAAGTTGTGGTCGAAAAGGAAGACAAGGAAGATATTAAGGGTTCCTTGATGGTAAAAGGCCGCAAGTCCATCGCCTATCTGCAGAAGCTCAAGGACAAGGGTACCCCGATCGTTCAGATGTGCCCCATGGTCAGAGACCAGTTTTGGGTCATGGCCGCTGAGATGGCCGGTGTCGACATTTGCCGCCTGACCGTTCCCGGCGATGGCCAGGAGGATATGGATTGGCGAATGCACTTGGCACCCTGGTGGATCCGCGTCGTCCGTAACATCGCGAAGCTTATCCACATCAACTTCTACATGGATACCCCGACCTTTGCCTCCAAGGAAAAGGCTCTGCAATATGGCTCCACCTACATGTTCGCCGGCGCCGACTCCTTGCTCCCTATGGGCGTCAGCAACGAGACCCTGAAGTACATGGCTGATAACTGGCTGGTGGTCTACGGTCACGTGGGTGCGCTGTCCGGCTGGCAGACAGCTGCCCAGGGCGGCTACAAGCGCTTGGGCAAGACCGCTGAGGACGCCATGAAGGTCTTCCGCATGGCTTATGAGTATCAGGAGAACGGCATGATGGCCATGTCCATCGAGCTGACTCCGATCGAAGTCACCAACGCCATAGCAAAGAAGCTGCGCGTGCCCGTGATCGGCGTCGCCGCAGGCGGTGCCGCCGATGGTTCCGAGTTGGTTGACTTCGACATCTTCAACATGATGCCCGAACCGGCTTCTCATGCCAAGGCTTATGCTGACTTCTTACCGTGGGCCGTTGAAGCATATGCTGATTGGGAAGAAGACGTTCGCAGTGGCGCATATCCTGAGGATAAGCACGGTTTCCACATGGAAGAGAAGGAGCTCGAGAAGTTCCTGGATGCGATCGAGAAGATCTGATTTTCCCCCTTTAGCAAAATTCTTTTTGCTAAATCTTTTTACTCTAAGTAATATTCAATAAGTTTAAACATAACTCATCCCGAATTTAAGGATGGGTCATGATTTTTGTAAAATTAGACCCCCTGTCTATCGTTTGCGTTCCGCTCTCAGTCGTCTTAGGCTTTCTTACCCTCCCCCTTGGCTCTTTAAGATTAAGTTTGGAGTAAGTCAAGCCTATTATCCATACAGAAACGATAAAAATGTTCTTGTATTTTTACCCTGATTATCTATAATAAAATTAACTGGCGATGTCGATTTAGAACTGACTCAGAATAGTCCCTAACCGTGTAGGACAAACAAGATAAATATGTAATCTTTTATTTGGTTCCTGGTTTGGTCAACTCCATACAGATGGGCGTTCCTGTCAGTTCGCGAACGAATTTGCCTGAGCAGGCAACATCAACTTCATAGGAGAGTGAGGCACTACAATGAATAAGAGACTTGAAGGCAAGGTAGCTGTAGTGACAGGGTCTGGTCAGGGCGTGGGCAGAGGAATTGCCATTGTCCTGGCTCGGGAAGGCGCCAAGGTTGTCACCAACAACCGCAAACCATATTCTTCGGCAGCCGTAAATGAAGGTGGCCAGCTTACCGAAGCCGAGCGGGAAAGACTTCTTTCGCTTAAAGGCGATGCGGAAAGCACAGCCAACGAAATTATCCGGGAGGGCGGTGAGGCAATCCCGTTCTATGGAAACGTGGCTGATTATGGGACGGCTGGTAAGCTGATCCAAACGGCCATTGATGCATTTGGGAGAATAGACATCCTGGTAAATAATGCTGCAGGATTAGGGTCTGGTCCATTAACTGCTACTACGGAAGCAGACTGGGATTATCAGACGGTGCCCAAGCTTAAAGGCGCTTTCAATTGCATGCGCCACGCGCTTCCCTATATGATCCAGCAGAAGTTTGGACGAGTGGTAAATGTGGCTTCCGATGCCTGGGTGGGTATGGCCGGTCTGGCGGCGTACAGTTCTGCAAATGCTGGGCTGGTCGGTCTGAGTAAAGCGGTCGCGAAGGAAGTATACGCAGCGGGCGTGACCGTGAACGCAATCTGTCCTCAGGCAGCCTCACCCGGTCATTTTGTTGAATACACCGGGATGGTAAAGAAGTTGATAAATGCAGGGGTAAAAATTGACGAGGGAAAGTTGAAAGAAGTCGAAGACGCGCATGGACCGGCGGAAGATTTGGCGCCCTTCATCGCATATTTGGCTACCCAGGAAGCTGCTTATATCAGCGGGGCGGTATTTGCGGTCACTGCAAATGGACGAATTGCCCTTTTCTCAGATCCCATGCAGACGACCGTGATAAAGAAGAATGATAGTCCATGGACGGTGGAAGAGTTAATCAAAATCGTTCCAGAAGAACTTTGCAAAGACTATGTTTCCATCGCCACGCGAAGTGATTGGAAATGATTTCTCTATTATTTGTGGGTAGTTGTTGACCCCGGTGCTTAGCGAGCAATTCTCGTTCCATAATTAGCTGCAATAGCTCTAACTGATTGGGGCAAACCGGGCGATAATATATTTTTGATGATCTCTGCCATCCGGTGCAAATGCCCAATTCTTGAATGGGGATCGGGCATTCCATCCGACACACCGCCGAGGTTAGAGACATCGCAGGAGAGCCGTGTACTGAAACATTCATAAGCAAATGTTGAGTGGGTCAATTGGGACAAAGATAGCCATCGACCGCTCTCTGAAAGCAACCTATCATTGGTGGTTTCAGAAATTCAACTAAGTATTTACCACATATGGAAAGAATAGATTATCAAATGAAAGGCAATTTGTTTACCAATCGTTCCATTAGTAGAATGGTAATTCTCAATAACGGATAGGTTCAACACTTGATGCATGATTATTGCCGGAGGTATTTCCATGAATAATTCCATTCCCTGGAAGAGAATCGATGACTTTTTACTTGAGGTTGGAAATATTCGTACTCCAAAAGAATTATGTGTTCAGGCGATAAAAAATTTATATCCTCTTATTCCATATGATCAGGCCCGGATTTATTTTATTGATAAAAACACTAAAGTGTATGATGATGTTTTATTTGGAGTAGGAGAAGGATGGAGCGACTTATATCTTGAATATTATTCAAAAATAGAAAATGGTCGCTACTCTATTTCCAATCAAGTGAAAAGTGAATATTTTTCGAAGCCCAGTTTAGATGGTAGGGTTTACAATTGGGAAAATTATGATCACGATGAGTTCATTCTAAATTATATTATTCCCCAAGGCATAAAATATAGCATGGGAATTGGATTTCATTCTGCTGATAATACAACAACAACAGTGTGTTCTCTAGATAGAACTGGAATGTTTGGTTATACCCTTGAAGAGCTTAATATAAAAAATATAATTCAACATCATGTTGACAATCTTCATAAAAATTTATTTGCTTATCTTTTCGCAAATTCACACAATAAAACGGAGGATAAACTAATAAAGCTTCTAACCAAGAGGGAATTAGAAATTTCACATTTATTGTGCGATGGGGTTAAGCCAAGGAATATCGGCCAGCGATTGCAAATCAGCCTTCCAACAGTATATCGGCACATTGCGAATATTTACCAGAAATTGAACGTTTCTAGTCAACAAGAATTAATCGTAAAATTATTACATTTTCAAGAAGTAATGTTTCAATCTTAATAATGATCAAAATATTGCTTGTCTGGAATTAATTGTGAGAGCCAGATGCGCAACTCCCGTTATCCCCATTCCTCCTAACCCTCCATCCCTAGCGTAGATTTTGCGCCAATAGAGCGGAAAACGCTCCAGCACTTCTTCCATTCAAACGATTGAACGGTTGTTCAGGTGCTTTATACGAGCAATCTTCTGACCGATCTTCAGACGAATGAGAGCATAGCGGGCGAACTGGCACAAGGTCAAACCACCGCGTTGTAAATCATTCAATTTCCAAGACCAGATCATCAGCTTGGAAGCGATCATAAGTGGGTCTGCTCTGAAATCGGGCGGCAGCACGGTTGGTGAACGTAAGCCAGAGTGCCATCAGCAAGAGGCTGGCAATTGCTTTAATAGCTTTGTGCGCCTACGTTAAGTAGGAGAGCTTCAGGTATTGCACCCTCAAATAAGGACTTTAAGCGACTGGAGCCCAGGCTGTTTCAACCAGAGAAAAACGCGGATTTTTGCGTCCTGTTTGAAGATGTAACCGGGGGAATTCGTTTCAATGCTTTGGGCAGATTGTCGCCCAACTGCTGCATCCCACCAATTGTTTGGAGGTTGGGAAGCGTTGAACATCTCCAACGGCGTAGAGGATTGTCGTGACGACGATCAATCCTTAGCAAGGCAGTTGCATTAGGTGGAGAACAGCCTATTCCCATGGATCCCAACAACTGAGCTGGGCCAGTTCCACACATCGACATCTTTGCTCTCGGGCTCCAGGAATCCCAGCAACACCAAGTTCTGCTTGTTACCTAACTTTTCCACCGGGGAGTGCGACAAGCCCTTTCACCAAATACTCTCAGCCTGCCTTTACACAAGCAAATGCAGTGTCCTTGAACCTGGTCGGGCGGCTGGTAGAGTAATCGTTATGAAGAACCGCTTTACTTGCCGCCAACCTCTTCAATGGTTATCAAGTATGTAAAAACTATCGTCGGTGTTTCTAAATCGAGACCTTCTTCTCAGATCAGAAGAGCCGGGGCTTTAAAATCCACAAGATTCACCTTTCAGATCCAGTTCGCTTGGATCGTATGTAGTTAGCAACTTCTCTTGCATATCTGTGGATGAATTATTTAGGCTTATGGGTTAATACTTAAAAGAAAACCGACTTGATTGATCGGTCAGACCGAATTGATAAAAGTCTATACCGGCTGAGTTTAGTTTGGGTCTAGTATGCTTTGATGCGCAATGTTGATGTTGAACCTATTTTTCGATATCAACGCATTGAGTCAACTATTAAAGGACGGTCGAGAAACGTTTTATCGTTTTTTTTGTTTAGTTGCACAATGCTAACGTTAGTAGTCTACATAATTTTACACATTGAAAATGGGATGGAAGAAGCATATTATCAAATTATTGATTTCAAGATCAAAAAAAGAAGCCATTCGCAATGCCACAAGAAGCTAGCCTTTGCATCCATTATCTCAGCGGGAAGTTCGAGTACGCCAATGTGCCTTGCATGTTTAAGCTAACAGCCATATCAGCGTTCATATTTGCAATACCGCGGAATCCTAGTTCCTCAATCCGGTTCCTTGATATTTCAGAACCTTTGATAATACATTATTAGAGTTCTTCGGCGGGTATTGTGGAGCGCATTTTCAAACAGCGCTCCCCTTTTAACAGAGGTTCATCATCTATTCGGCTGTGGTTTCTCGTTTTTCTTGTTGTAGGTTTTTTTTAGCTGTTTTCGACCTTCTCTTAACGAGTAAGAATTTTTATTAAGGAGATCAAATGACCAGGAAATTTTCGCCCACCCAATTGAAATTGCGCCGACCTGTGCCATCCGACATTGAGATCGCCCAGGAATCGGACACCAAGCCAATCTCCCAGATCGCCGAGGAAATCGGTATTCTGCCGGAAGAACTGGAACTTTACGGGCCGTACAAGGCCAAAGTCAAGCTGGAGATCATGGAGCGTCTCAAGGACCGCCCGGATGGCAAGTACATTGACGTAACGGCCATTACGCCCACGCCGCTGGGCGAGGGCAAGACCACTACAACGGTTGGGCTGAGCCAGGCACTCGGAGCGCACCTGGGGAAGAAAGTCATCACAGTCATCCGGCAGCCATCACAAGGTCCCACCTTTGGGATCAAAGGCGGCGCTGCCGGTGGCGGTTATAGCCAGATCATCCCGATGGAAGACTTTAACCTACACCTTACCGGTGACATCCACGCTATTACAGCGGCGCACAACCTGTGTTCAGCGGCGCTGGATGCACGCGTCATGCATGAAGTCCATGCAGGATGACACCAAGCTGTTCGATGCCTTGTGCCCTCCCGACAAAAAAGGCGAGCGCAGGTTCTCCCCGACCATGCTGCGCCGTCTCAAGAAGCTTGGGATCACCAAGATCGACCCGAACTCCTTGACCCCCGAGGAACGCAGCCGCTTTGCCCGCCTGGATATCGACCCTAATGGCATAACCTGGCGGCGGGTGATCGATGTGAATGACCGCTTCCTGCGTGAGATCATGGTCGGCTTGGGCAAGGAAGAAAAAGGCTTTGAGCACCGCTCGGGATACGATATCACCGTGGCAAGCGAGATCATGGCGATCCTGGCCCTGACCACTGATCTGCGCGATATGCGCGAACGTCTGGGTGCCATGGTGGTGGCGACAGATAAAAAAGGCAACGCTGTGACTGCCGAGGATCTGGGTGTAGCGGGTGCACTGACTGTCCTGATGAAGGATGCCATCAAACCTAACCTCATGCAGACATTGGAAGGCACACCTGCTTTTGTACACGCCGGTCCATTTGCCAACATTGCACACGGACAATCATCCATTATCGCCGATAAAATTGCTCTTAAGCTGGGCGAATACGTGATAACCGAAGTCTGGCTTTGGAGCTGACATCGGCATGGAGAAATTCTTTGACATCAAGTGCCGTTATTCGGGCTTGATCCCACAGGTGGTTGTACTGGTGGCGACAGTACGGGCTCTCAAGATGCACGGCGGTGGCCCAAAGGTTGTAGCCGGCAAGCCATTGGCCCCCGAATACACCGACGAGAACCTTGATTTGCTGCGCAAAGGCCTTCCCAACATGGAGAAGCATATCCAGAACGCCCTCAAGTTCGGCGTCAACGTGGTCGTGGCAGTGAATTCGTTCAAAGATGACAAACCGGCTGAGGTGGAAATGGTTCGCAAGGCTGCCCTCGAAGCAGGTGCCATGGATGCGATTGTCTGTACCCACTGGATGGAAGGCGGCAAGGGTGCTCTGGCCCTGGCCGAAGCGGTGGTCAAGGCAGCCGACAAGCCCAGCCACTTCAAGTTCCTTTACCCACTGGAGCTGTCGATCAAGGAAAAGATCGAGACTGTTTGCAAGGAGATCTACGGCGCAGATGGTGTCGACTATTCCCCGGAAGCCGAGGAGAAGATCAAGTTGTATACCAAGCTCGGCTTCGACAAGCTGCCGCTGTGCATGGCGAAAACACACCTGAGCCTGAGTGCAGACCCGAGCCTGAAGGGCGTGCCTAAGGGTTTCCGCATCCCGATCCGCGACATCCGCGCCTCAGTCGGAGCCGGTTTCCTCTACCCTTTGCTGGGCGAAATGCGCACCATGCCTGGGTTGCCGACCCGCCCGGTCTTCTACGATGTAGACCTGGACCTCGAGACTGGCAAGGTATTGGGATTGTTCTAATGAAAGAGATTCCGGGCCTTTACGTTCCGGAGTCATTCCGGAAGTGTATGCAGGCTGTATATTTGGCTGGCAATGCTCAGGAAGAGGGAATCCAGATTGCCAGGGAGCTGGCTTGCAAGATCAAGCGTTACGAAGGCCAAGCATCCATGATCTGCACATCATGCCAGTAATATGGGAAGAGATCATCCCGCGCATAGTTACCGAAGCCGGTTCGCTGCCGGAGGGCTTTGTGCACCTACAGCCGGTCAAGAAACCATCCTTATAATTTTTTGATTGGAGGAGAAACTATGGCTCTGGAAGTTCGTATGGAAGCATTGTTACCAAAGGAAATGGCTGAGAAAGCGGAAGCAGCCGGAGTTCGCAAGGCTGCATTACCCTTTCTCCCCTTATTTGCACTGGCTGTGTTGGCTGGCGCATTCATCGGCCTGGGTGCCATGTTTGCCACCGTTATGGCGACCGGTAGTTCGGTGCTGCCTTATGGCGTGGCGCGTTTACTGATTGGCCTGGTCTTTTGCCTGGGCTTGATTCTGGTTGTGGTTGCAGGGGCAGAACTGTTCACCGGCAATAACCTGATCGTCATGGCCTGGGCCAACCGCAAGATCAGCACCTGGGCGCTCCTGCGCAATTGGTTGATCGTCTACGTAGGCAACTTTGTCGGTTCGCTGGGAACGGCTGCTCTGGTCTTCCTTGCCAGGCAGTATACCTCTGGCAGTGGTTCAGTTGGGGAAGCTGCTCTCAAGATTGCGGTTGGGAAAGTCAACCTCGGTTTTGTCCAGGCACTGGCGCTGGGCATCCTGTGTAACGCCCTGGTATGCCTGGCTGTCTGGCTGACCTACTCCGCCCGCAGTGTAGCTGACAAGATTCTGGCGATCATCTTCCCGATCACCGCCTTTGTGGCGGCTGGTTTTGAGCACTCGATCGCCAACATGTACTATGTGCCCTACGCGCTGCTGATCAAGGCTTTTGATCCGGCCTTTGTCGTCGCATCCAAGGTTGACATCTCCAGCCTTACTTGGGGTTCCTTTTTCCTGAAGAATCTTCTTCCGGTTACCTTGGGAAACATCATCGGCGGAAGCGTGCTGGTGGCCATCATGTACTGGTTCATCTACCTTCGGGAAAAGAAGAGTTAGCAAATTTATTAACGCATTTTTTTAGGCAGGAGAGATCTCATGACTGCTCAAATGATTGACGGAAAAATTATTGCCCAGAAAGTACGCGACGAAGTTGCCGTGCAAGTGGCCAAACGTGCCGCAGCTGGCAAGAGCCAGCCCACGCTGGCAACTGTGTTGGTGGGCGACCGGCCAGATTCAGCCGCTTATGTTTCTTCCAAAGGGAAGGCCTGTCAGGAACTCGGGATGGGTTCTGTCAGCCACCACCTGCCAGGAGATGCTACCCAGGAACAGGTCGAGGCGCTGGTCAAACAGCTCAATGCTGACAAGAAGATCAGCGGTATCCTGGTGCAGCTACCTATGCCTGCCCACCTTAATGAAGAGGCTGTCCTTTCTCTGATTGGCATTGAGAAGGACGTGGATGGTTTTTCCCCTCTCAATATCGGACGCCTGGCCCAAAAGGGCTGTGAGCCGCTCTTTGTGCCGTGCACACCCTACGGCTGCATCTACCTGCTGGAGCAGGCTGGCGTGAAGATCGAAGGGGCAAATGCTGTGGTGCTGGGGCGCTCGAACATTGTCGGTATGCCGGCCGCCTTGTTGTTGATCAGCAAAAACGCCACAGTGACTGTCTGTCACTCCCGCACGCGTGACTTGCCTGGTGTGGTGCGACAGGCTGATATTCTGATCGCTGCCATCGGTAAGACTGAGATGGTGCGCGGCGACTGGATCAAGCCGGGTGCAGCGGTCATTGACGTGGGTATTAACTCGATCCCGGATGCTACCAAGAAGAGCGGCCATCGTCTGGTGGGTGATGTCAAGTTCGATGAGGCCAGGGAAGTGGCTGGGTTCATTACCCCCGTTCCTGGCGGTGTCGGCCCAATGACCATCGCCATGCTGATGAAGGCTACCCTGCATGCTGCTGAAATCCAGAATCCGTAAACAATGCCATTATTGTGGCGCAGGTAACCGGATTTCTCATTCAAGAGGCACAAAATCCGCCTCAGGGCCGTTTTGTGCCTCTTGAACTACTGGAGTGTTGTGCGTGCTGGTAGGCCGATAGCCAGGGAGACCTGGATGCCTACCGTGGCAGGGCAAAGGAAGTGCCCAAATTCTGCGAACGTGGAACATGCGCTACCAGGAGATTCTTGGATCCAGCGCATACTTTGAGCACCTGATCCAGGCCGCATCGTTCCCCGAACAAACAGGTGCAGATTTCATCCTTGTTCCTCCAGGCAGTGAACTGTATCAGGATCAGTTCATGCACCTGACGCATTCTGACAGCAAACAGCTATTAGCTTTCCTAGAAGGAGATTGGTTGTGTATAAGATCCTGCATAAACAAGTATTGAGCGATATTGTCAAATTGGTTGTAGTCAAGGCCCCGCTGGTAGCCACCAAAGCGCGGGCTGGCCAGTTCGTTATTGTGCGCATCAACGAGGCTGGCGAACGCATTCCTCTGACCATCGCTGACAGCTCTCCATCTGAAGGGACCATTACCTTGATCTTCCAGGAAGTCGGCAAGTCAACTATGCAGATGGGCCAGCTTGAGGTTGGAGATGGCTTTGAGAATGTCGTCGGTCCGCTCGGCCGGCCAACCGAGGTAAAAAATTACGGTAAAGTGGTGCTTGTCGGGGGGGAGTCGGCGTAGCCCCGCTCTATCCAATTGCACGCGCCCTGAAAGAGGCCGGTAATACCGTAATCTCGATTATCGGCGCCCGCACGAAAGCGCTCCTTTTCTGGGAGGAACGCATGCGTATCTGTTCCAACCGTCTAATTGTCTGCACCGACGACGGCTCGTATGGCCGCCGGGCACTTGTCACCGAGCCTCTTAAGGATCTGCTTAAATCCGAAGAAGACATCAGCCGCGCCTGGGCGATCGGCCCGGCAGTCATGATGAAATTCGTCGCCGAGACTACCCGCCCGTTTAAAGTGCCGACGCTGGTCAGCCTGAATACGATCATGATCGACGGCACTGGCATGTGCGGAGGCTGCCGGGTTGTGCTGGACGATGGAGCCCAGTTCGTCTGCGTGGATGGGCCAGAATTCGATGCCCACCGCGTTGACTGGAGCAACCTGCTTGAACGCCTGTCTTTCTACCGGTCTGAAGAGCGCCTGGCGGTCGAACGCTGGCAGCGGCATATTTGTAATCTTGATCTGGCTTTCGAAGAAATGGTGAGGTGAACCATGCCTGCCAAGACCATCGTTCCCACGAAAACCCCTATGGCGGAGCAGCCCACGGAAGTGCGCGTATGTAACTTCAACGAAGTTCCCTACGGCTATACCCCTGAACAGGCCATTGCTGAGGCCAAGCGCTGCCTGGACTGCCCCAAACAGATCTGCGTGCCTGGCTGCCCGGTCAATGTGGATATCCCGGCTTTCCTCAAGCTGGTGGCGCAGGGCGATTTCCTCAGTGCAGCTGTGCTGATCAAGAAGACCAATGCCCTGCCTGCCATCACCGGGCGGGTCTGCCCGCAGGAGAACCAGTGCGAGGGCTTGTGTGCACTGGCCAAACGTTATGAGCCGGTTGCCATCGGCCGCCTGGAGCGCTTCGTGGCTGACTTCGAAGCCGCTGCCGGCTCGTTCAGTCTTCCAGGCCCTCCCGCCCCCTACGCAGAAAAAGGTGGCCGTGGTCGGCTCTGGCCCGGCCGGTTTGACCGTGGCCGCCGATCTGGCCCGCCTGGGGCACCATGTGACCATCTTCGAGGCCCTTCACGAAGCCGGTGGGGTTCTCAGTTACGGGATTCCTGAATTCCGCCTTCCCAAGGCGATCGTCAAGCGCGAAGTGGATTATGTGCGCAGTCTGGGTGTTCGCCTGCGCATAGACTTCGTGGTAGGAAACTCCGCTACCGTGGATGAACTGCTTGAGGAGTATGAGGCTGTTTTCCTGGGAACTGGCGCCGGTCTGCCATGGTTCCTGGGCCTGCCCGGCGAGAACCTGGGTGGCGTATATTCCTCCAACGAATACTTAACGCGTGCCAACCTTATGAAAGCCTACCGTTACCCGGAGTACGACACCCCGATTGCCCGGGGAAAACGCGTCATTGTCATTGGTGGCGGGAATACCGCCATGGATGCCGCCCGCATTGCCCTGCGTCTGGGGGCCAGGGATTCGATCATCGTCTACCGGCGCTCACGCAAAGAACTGCCGGCCCGCATCGAAGAAGTTGAGCATGCTGAGCAGGAAGGCGTCCAATTCCATCTGTTGACCACTCCAGTGGCCTTCCACGGCGCGAACGGGCGCGTGCTGGAACTCGAGTGCCTGCGGAATGAACTGGGTGAGCCGGACGCCTCCGGACGGCGCAAGCCGGTGGCTGTGGAGGGTTCCAACTTCCGCATTCCGGCAGATGTGATGGTGATCGCGATCGGCCAAAGCCCAAGTCCCTTAATCTCCAAATCCACTCCAGAGTTGGCCATGGGCAAAGGTGGTGTTGTCTCGGTTGATCCAGAATTCGATGAAGACCTCCAAGAAAGGCGTCTTTGCTGGCGGCGACACCATCACCGGTGGTGCCACCGTCATTCTGGCAATGGGCCAGGCCAAGATCGCTGCCCGGGCAATCGACGAATATTTGCAAACCGGTCAATGGTAATTCCCTACATCGCAACTGAAAGGTTAGTTATGCTACCTGAAGATTCCAATACCAATTCTCTGTTCGAAGATATACATATCCAGCCGAAGGTTGGAATAGCGGGGGATCTTGAGTCACTAACGCGTGACCTGCTGTTAACACTGGGCGAAAATCCTGAACGCGAAGGGCTGAAGCGCACCCCGGAACGGGTAGCGCGAATGTATAAAGAACTGCTGGAAGGCTACCAGGTGGATATTCCCACCCTTGTCAATGGCGCTATCTTTGAAACCGATTATCAGGATATGGTCTTGGCCAAAGGGATCACCTTTTATAGTCTATGCGAGCACCATCTGCTGCCGTTTTTTGGCCGGGTTCATGTAGCTTATATCCCAGACGGAAAGATCATTGGCCTTTCAAAGATCCCGCGTTTAGTAGAGATGTATGCCCGGCGGTTGCAGGTGCAGGAGCGGATGACCCGCCAGGTAGCTGAAACTCTCGAAAGCGTTCTTCACCCATTGGGTATAGCTGTATTGGTTGAAGGTTTTCATATGTGCGCCATGATGCGGGGTGTACGCCAAAGTGAAGCAAACCTTGCTACAAGCTGCATGTTAGGTTTATTCGAGCAGAATGGCGCCTTACGGAATGATTTTTTCAATCAAATAAGCTTGCAATCGGCAAGATCGGTAAACTTGCATGAGTGAAATGTGCCCCAAGCACGAGATGTTTCTTCATGTGTAACTTGCCAGCCATCTCGAATTCAATTATTAATACCGGAAGAAACATAAAATGCGCATCGATAGTCATGTTCATTACACTCCACCTTCCATGCGGGATGATCTGGCCTCTTATGGGGAGATCGAACCCTATTGGGGCTTACTGGTAACGCCGGATCCCTTAACCACACAATACAAGGCTGGGCGACTCCCGAGCAGATGATCGATGACATGGACCAGGCTGGTTTGGAAAAAATAATCTTGCTGGGTGAAGCGCAAACCCGGCACGAAAACTGCTTCGAGCGGAATAATATTGGTCTGGAATTTCTCCGGCGCTGGCCCGAGCGGATCATAGCGTTTGCCGTGGTCCAACCATTGGCTGGAGAGAAGGCTATTGATGAATTGAAACGATGTGTTGATGGCGGGATGCTCGGCATGGGAGAGATGGGTCATTATAGCGGGATGTATCGCTTTGATAGCCCGGATTTTTTACGGGTTGTTGAAGCTTGCATCCGTTTAAACATCCCGATCAACCTGCATTCGAATGAAGAGGTGGGGCATTTTTACCTGGGGAAGAGCATTATTCCGCTACGCCATTATTATCAGCTGATCTGTCGCTATCCAGAGATGAAATTGATCATGGCTCACTGGGGGGGTGGAATATTCTTTTATGAGATCATGCCTGAAGTCAGGCGAAGCCTTAAGAACGTATACTATGATACGGCTGGCGGCCCGCTCCTTTTCCCGACCCGAGCTATTTTCAACGCCGCGCTCCAGCTCATTGATCACAGGAAGATCCTCTATGGCTCAGATTACCCATTGATGATCTGCCCAAAAAAGCAGCATTGCCCCGATTTCGAACCTTTCCTGACCGAGATCGATGGCCTGGGTCTGCAAAAGGAAATCTATGACGATATCCTGGGGAACAATTGCGCTCGCCTATTGGGGATCATTCCGGATGATAGTAAAAATGAAAAGGCCGCCGAAAGGAAAAAATCCGGCGGTCAGCGGATTATTACAGAGCTTATCAATACTGAGGGGGTGAAACCAGGCCAATTTATGGCCGTCAGCCTGGTGGCTACAACTTGGCCTGAAACCCAGGCCGTCTTTGAACGGCATGGTATTCCCTGGAAAGACAGTCCTGTCCCTTATTGGGAACCGGTTGCCCAGGCAGCTGCGGCGCATGGAATGGGACCAAAGGAACGAGAGCGGTTGATGGGTGAACTAATTGAGGCTGCAGGATACGAGAAAGGATGATAAAAACTCCGTTTAAACCCCTTTACTCAAAGGATATTTTGCTTGTCTTGAAAAAATGCCTTTTGGCACACCATTCGGTTCTTACCCAGCCGCCTAACAAGCCCCTCTTCCCATCACTTTTAGCGGAAAGTAAAGAAAAGTAAAGATTTTCGAATTACGAATTACACCTTTACAATGCTTTTTCCCATGGACATCGAAACTTCTTACAACCGAGCTCTTGATTATCTCTACTCCTATGTAGATTATAGCCTGAAAAAATCCTCAGAGCTCGCCAGAGCTCACTTCGAATTGGGCCGTATGCGGGCGCTGATGGCTTCCCTGGGCAATCCACAGGATGCTTATCCCATCCTGCATGTTGCCGGGACGAAAGGCAAAGGTTCCACTTCCGCGCTGATGGCATCCGTCTTGATCGCTGCTGGATATAAGACCGGGCTGTACACCTCCCCGCACCTGCTGGATTACACGGAACGGATTCAAATTGACGGTCAGCCCATCTCGCACGCCCGGCTGGTTGAACTGGTCGAGCAGTTAAAGCCAGCCGTTGCGAAAATCCCTGCATTAACCACCTTCGAAATTACAACCGCTCTCGGCTTTCTCTATTTCGCTTCCCAAAAAGTCGATGCGGCAGTTATCGAAGTGGGGCTGGGCGGGCGCTTGGATGCTACCAATGTTGTCACTCCGCGCGTCTCGGTGATCACATCGCTCTCTTATGACCATATGTCGATACTCGGCAACACCCTCACAATGATCGCAGGCGAGAAGGCCGGCATTATCAAACCTGGCATCCCGGTCGTCTCCTCGCCCCAAAGGGACGAGGCGCTGGCAGTGCTGGAAAAAGTTTCCGCCGAACGCAATGCTCCCCTAACTCTGGTTGGGCGGAATGTAACCTTCGAGCCCAGGGAACACTCCTTGGATGGGCAATATTTTTCAATCGTTGATACTCATTCCAAAATCACAAACTCTGTTATCCTCCGTATCCCTTTGCTGGGCGCGCACCAACTGGTAAATGCGGCCACAGCCTATATGGCGCTCCAGGTAAGCGGATTGCACTTGAAAGCAGCAGACATTCAAAAAGGGTTTGCCGAAGTCCGCTGGCCGTGCCGCTTTGAAATCGTTCGCCGCGACCCGCCGGTAGTGTTAAACTCGGCCCATAACCTGGACTCGTTCGAGAAATTGGCCCAGACGCTGGATGATTATTTCCCGGGCAAACCGGTAATCCTGATTTTCGGTGCCTCGGAAGATAAAGATATGACCGGGATGTTTAATGCCATTAAATCCCGCTTGAGCCGCGTGATCGGCACGAAAGCTGTGCATCCTCGCGCCCTGGAGCCGGAACAAATCGTTGAAACAGCCAGCCGGTTGGGGATCCCGGCCGAAAGGGCAGCCCATGTGGAGGCTGCGCTTGCCCGGGCGCTGGAACTGGTTACAGACTGCGCAGAACTTGTTTTATCCGCAGGCAGTATGTTCGTCACTGCCGAAGTGAAAACGGCCTGGGAAAAACAAATTTCAAATCACAGATAACCGATGTCGTGTCATTATCCAATCGTGTAACTTGTCGTTTTGTCGGTTCCATGCCAGTAAATTACTGGCTTTTCACTCCTGTGTCAATCGGTTTGCGTAAGTCTTTATAATAAAGGTTATCGATAAATCCGCAACAATGTCTGGTCTGATTTTATTAAATGATCAGGATTGATTGGGGAAAGGTGTCAATTCTATTTGATCAAAAATTGATACAATTCATTAATACTTTTATTAACTCTTCAGAAGATTCTTGACAATTTGTATTCAGCCACATCCTCAAAACACCATGCAAGCCGGAGTTAAAATATTCGAACTTATAGAGCAATTCAGTATCATTTAAGTTAGCGTCTTTATTTTGAACTGGTTCAATTTCTTGTTTCCATACCTCAGATATTCTTTTGTCAAAGGTTCGAATGTAGGTGAAATCATTCAAATATACTCGGTAAAATTTGGAATTTTCTCTGACATAATTTATCAACATTTCGAGGGATTTTTCGGTAAATGTTTTATAGGTTCCAATTTCGGGCTGTAAGAATATTTTATTGATACCCTCTTCCATATCTATCTCAATACTATTCATCAGATCGTCAATATTGTCATAATAAGAATAAAAAGTTGTTCGATGTATGTTTGCACCTCTACAAATTTCTTGGACCGAAATCTGATTGTTTCGTTTATCATTTAACTTTTCAAGTAAGACCTCCCTGATTTTCTTTTGTGTGAGATGGGCACGTTGATTATTTTTAATATTCATGAGCTTACCTTCCGAATTCATGCAATATTAATAATAAATGGGTGATCAATAATATGTACCAAGAAATAATGAAAGGCTTATTTGACTATAGCACACACTACTCCTGAAGTTATTTCGCTGCTGTATAGAACGACCGGATTGAATAATGAATTTGACAGTTCCATGAAATGAAAAAGGATCAATAAATAAACTGTACAACGAATTCCTTCACTTATTCAATAGGAATTATATTAATGCGTGAAGTCAAATATTAGCTAAATCGTAAAGTAACTAAGTAAACTGTCGAATGTTCTAAATAAACCGGTTTAACTGACAGTATGCTAAAGCCGAGGATTATCACCTCAGTGAATAAGAGTTGGTTGGGGTTGAAACAGCAATTCGTCATGATAAACACCCAGAAGTGCGAGAGAGATGTATAGCGATTCGCCTGCTTCATCTGGATTATAAACCAGAACAAGTTGCCGAAATGCAAGCGGTCAACTAGCAGAAATTATATGTCTGGATTGATTATTGGCGAAGTAGCAAATTAGTAGGGTTGCCAATCGACCACAAAGTGGATGGTCATTGATAGCGGATGATGCATAAAGTCTGGCCTTGTAGGAAATGATCAAAAAAGAGCCTTCCGAATTGGGATACAATTTTTCATCACCTGAAACATTGATCGCTCATGTGTCCATCTGAAGAAGATATCCGCAATAAACCTGTACGAAAGCCGAATTCGAGCCTTTCTCAAGCGAAATGGATTAGGAAATTACAAGTTGACCGATGTGTGATTATGAAGACTGTGATTCAAACAAATTCATCCAGTTTCTTGATAATTTTCTTGCCATCCTTTCTTATTGTGAATTCATCAGCGTGTGTCTGTTGAGCGTTTAGGCCGATTATAGTTATGGGTGATCAGAAAACCTGACCACGCAATTTAAGTATAAGAACCAAGGGAAATGTTTCAAGAACACTTCCTTGAATACTGTTGAGTTAATGAGGACGGAGACTTTTCCTAATAAACATATCAGGACACTGGAGCGGTGCACTGAAAAGCCAGCCCTAGGGTACAACCCAATGAAAACGGTCCCTCCAATGAGAACCGCGTTCCCGACGCGCAGCACAAACCGTCCCATAAAAAGGCCGACCAGAGAGATACGCTCCTTTCTAAGCCGGCCTATGATTCCTAGTTCTATTCTACTGATTGATTAGAGACGGTTGGCGACCAGCCAGCCTTCATGGACGGCGTCGCCGATCTGGCGGGGTTTCGCGCAATCACCGATCTTGTAAAGCTCTTTGACTTTGCCGCGTAGCTCGTTGTAGATCCCGTCAATCGGCACATAGCCTGTACAGAGGATGATGTTGTCGCACTTGACCCTGTTCTGCTTGCCGTCGCCACAGATCAGGATGGCACCGTCGTCGGTGACCTCGCTCAAGGTCGAGCAAAGATTCATCTCCACATGGTTCTGCATGAGCAGTGCAATGAGCCTCTGCTGTAACGGTGTACTGTCATCCTGCGCGATTTCCATCATGCCTGCCTGACTTCCGCGTCGCGTGCTGAGGATGACGTATTTGCCTTTGCGAGCGAGGCTGACGGCGATCTCAGCTGCGACCACACCGCCGCCAACCACGAGGACGGTCGCACCCAGCTCTCCGGCGTTGCCGCCGGTGAATTCGAGGTCGGTGAACACCTGCGGTTTGTCGGCACCGGTCGCGGAGGATTTTCTCGCCTTAGCACCAGTCGCCACGATCACTGCGTCATAGTTGCCATTCAGTATCGTTTCAGCAGTCGCGCATTCGTAATTTATGCGGATCTTCAGCTTCTCCATTTGGGTGGCGTAATACATAATCAGGTTTTGGATATCGCCCTTGAGGTCGGGATCAAAAGCTGCTTCGTGCATTGTGCCGCCTAACTTACGTCTTTCATAAAGTGTGACATCATGGCCGCGCAGCGAGGCAAGTCGCGCCGCTTCCATGCCACCGGGGCCGCCACCGATGATGCAGACCTTCTTCTTTTCTACGAGCGGCATTACTTTGCGATAATCGGTCAAGTTGCACTGCGGGTTCACGGAGCATCGTACACCACCCGAAGCGTTGAATTGCTCCATGGTGCCTACGCAGCCCATGCAGCAACGAATGCAGGGAACAATGTCCTCTGGCCGGTTCTCCTCCAGCTTCTTTGTCCAGTCCGGGTCGGCCAACATAGGCCGGCCGAGACCGATGAAATCAGCTTTGCCTTCGGTGAGAACCTGCTCCGCCAGATCCGGTGTGGTTATTCCGCCATCAACGATTATTGGTATTTGGATGCCTGCTTTTTTCATTGCTTCCGAGATGGGTACGAAGTCGCCACGCGGATCGTACATGCTGTTGATGGTGCGGATGTTCCGGTTGGAGCCGCCGACCAAGTGCAGCGCACTGACTCCAATCTTCTCAAGAATCTGCGCATGTAGGATGCCCTCTTCCAGTGTGATGCCATCCGGATCGAAATCGCACCCGCAGATGCGAGCGATAATGGGGAAGTATTTCCCGCATTTGACTTGTACGGCTTCGATGATCTCAACCATTAGGCGGATGCGGTTCTCGGCTGAGCCGCCATACTCGTCGGTTCGGTGGTTGTAATATGGCGTGCAGAACATGTTGATCAAATGCCCGATGGCGCCATGGATCTCCACGCCGTCAAAGCCAGCCATTTTGGCCCGCCAGGCAGCCAAGGCGAAGTCTTCCTTGAGCTTGACGATCTCTGCCTTTGTCATGCCGCGGATTGGGAACGGCTGGACGCCGCCCATCATTTCTACCATGGTTGTAGGGCCCAGCAAATCTTTCTTGTCCGCGAGGCTGAGTTGGTGACCGATATGATAGAGTTGTAACACGCAGTGAACGCCGCGGTCATGGATGGCAGAAGCCAGCAGGGCCATGCCCGTCACCTGGCCATTCTCATAGAGGCCGAGACAGTTGTCTTCGCCCTTGCTCAGGTCTTGATCTACATAGGTGGCCTCGACGACGATCAAGCCCATACCGCCTTTGGCCTTGTCAATATAAAATTCGATGGTTCGGGGTGTAACGTAGCCTTTTTCGGTGGCATTGAGCGAGCCCATGGGCGCCATAACGATGCGATTCGGCAAGTCCCAGTCCCCAATTTTGCCGGGTTCCAGTAGCTGCGGGTATTTCTGGCCAACAAGACGCCGGTTTTCCTGGACAACAGCCCTGGTCAACTGGACCGAAGGGCTGGAAAGGTCAATACGATTTTTCGCCACCGCCACCAGGGTTTCCAGCTCGAGGTTGGCCATATAGGCTGGCACGCCGATGCCAAAGTTCTTTTCTGCAACCTCATGGATGCGGCCGAAGTTGCCGTCGAGATAGCCGATCGCACCGATGACAAGCCGTGTCTCATCCGCCTTATAAGCGGCTGCCACTTTTGTGGGCAGATACATATGATAGGGTACACCAATGGCCCGCAGCACCGCCTCCACATCCTTGGTGAAGGACGCCAGCGTAACGTTGTTGCCGTAAGCGCCCATGGCAATGGAAAGCCGCTCTTTCGGCAGCAACTGCCCCTTCACAGGCACATAAATGTGATTAATCTCGAACAGCCGGACAGCGGCATGACCGCGGGCAAAGTTCTCGCCCAGGACTTTTTCAAGCGCCGGTGTACGCACGGTGCCCATGGCAGTGAGCTCGCCCAGCGGCTCGATGAGCGGGATACCGTTGTTGTTTATATCCCAATCATCTTCGTTCATGTGCATCTTCCGGTATATCCCGTCAGGATAAATGGTCTCGCCCCAGAATTCTCCATAACCCAGCTTGCGCAGCGCCTCGACGACGATTTCCTGTGGAGTGCCGCCTACGGCCGGCACGTCACAGGAAAAACGATTGAGGAAGTCGATATCGTTCTGGTGGAGTGAAGCCGCGTCCGGTAGGGAGAAGAACTGCACAGCGAACAGCTCCACATCGATCACAAACACCCAGGCCGGAACGTTAACGCCGCTAACCCTAATCGCTTCGTCGCTGGCCGGGCCGGTATAACCCAACTCAACCTTTTTCCCGGCCATTTCCTGCAGGATGATCCTATAGGATCCGGCATCGCAGGGCGCAAAAGAAGCGGTAGCGTTTTTCCCAAACAGGAAGCCCGCAAATTGTTCCCACAATTTTTTCCAAGCCTGGTCTGTGAGGCCTTTTTCTGCCACGAAGCCTTCCATTTGTAAGTAAATCGGCGCCGCCGCATCCTTGCAATAAGCGCGGCCATAAGCCAGCAAACGAATGGGTGGCTCCTGTCGCAAAGCACGCAACTGCGCCGGCAGAAGCCGGGTACGTAAGAGCATGCTACAGTCCTTGAGCTGAACAGGGTTGTTCTGCCAGCCGAATGCATCCTCAGGCTCTTCCCAGGTCTGGAAGGTCACGCCTGCTTCTTCAAGCTCCGGGGTGTCCCCATCGTCCGCCAGCTGGAAGCTCAATTGCAGAAAGGCAGCCTTCAGCTTGTCCGCGGCCTGATACAGAGGGTGCCGACCACTAATATTCTTTTCCTCATCCATATTCTCTTCCTCTCTTTTATTGATAGTGGATGCTTCTGCCCATATTGTTTTGCGACTTTAGTTATTTACATCTTCCATCATTGCTGTAGTTACAAAGACATCTAGCATCCTCTAAAATGCTAGATGACTTTGATAAGATTCCCTACAAGTTATACAAAATCGTTCCTTGCTGCAATAGACGAATACTCTTTTATGAGTTTCTCTGGATTTTTCCTGATCTATTCTTCCGTGGTTCAAATGCTTTCATCTTTCTTGATAGTTTGAATTGGAACAGGCTTAGAGAAGGTGATGATCCGGCCAGAAGCGGTGATGGAAAAGATCGCTCCGCTGTTGGTCGCTGCCTCCTGGTTGCCAGGTAGGCAACAATGGCAGCCATCCTCGGCGGCCCTATGTTCCTCTTCGAACTAATTCAATTATGTGAATTCACCAGCGTGAGACAGTTGAGCGTTTGCACAGATTTCATGTCTGGGTGATCGTAAAACTCCGATGTGTAATTACAGTATAGGAACAATGAGAAATTCTTCAAGAACATTTCCTTGAGAATTGTCGACTTAATGAATTGCAACTGGAAAATAGCAGGGTAGCGGCTATAAAGTGAAGAAATAGCTGGAGTTTCGCCAATTAGAATAAGATGAGCACTGGGTTTCTGGTAAGATGGGGTTGCCACCAACCATTTTGCCAGGAAGAAACCAATGCTCCCCACTATTTTACAACATTCTGCCGAACTTATCGCTTTCATTTCTTCATTCAATTTAGTACTTTACCAACCACAAATGCGGCACTTGCACAACCTGGTGGATGCGATGCTGGTGTGCGGTGGCCGGAAGACCCTGACCAATCTGTACCGCCAGATCGGGGCGGAGCCAGACCCCAAGACGGCAGCCGACTTTTTCCGGGAAAGCCCATGGGAGCGGGAAGACGTGGGGAGGGGGCGGAAAGAAGCCATGCTGCGCACGTTCCTGGGGTTTGCCCAGAAGCTGGGAATTGCGCAGCTGCTGGTGAGTGTGGACGACAGCCTGGGGAAGAAAGACAAGGCCACGCGGCACCTGGAGGCGGTGTGTTTTCATCATGATCACAATGATGGCTCCAAGAGCAAGCCGAGATATGCGAACGGTTTTGTGTATGTTGAAGTCCACATCCAGATCGGGCCGATCGGATTTACCTGGGATACGCGTTTGTATCTGCGCGAAACCGTGGTCCACAAGTTGAACCGCCATCGGGCAGAGCGCCAGCGCCTGCACTATCAGAGCAAGTACACCTTGACGCGTGCCATGCTGACGGAATTGGCTGGGTTGCTTCCCAAAGAGTACCAGGTGTATGTCATGTTCGACTCCTGGTATGCTTCTGCCAAGTTGATCAAGTTCTGCCGCCGACAAGGCTGGCAGGTTATCTGTGCCATCAAGTCCAACCGGTGTATCGACAAAAAGCGTATTGATCTCCACGACCGCACGCTCCGGCACAAGCACTATCAGAAGGTAGTGCTTCAGGCGCTCACCCCTCACCGTCCCGCCCCTGTGTACTACACCCGTACCGTGATGGGGCACCTGGAGGACGTCTCAGATGAAGTGTGCGCCATCATATCCAGACGGCACAAGGGCGACCCTCGCCCGAAGTACTTCATGTACACGGACCTCAGCCTCTCTGTACAGGAAGCTTTGCGACTGTATCAGCGTCGCTGGCCAGTGGAGGTCGATAACTTTTACATCAAAGAGGCTTTGGGCCTGGCCGATTTCCGCTTGCAAGCCTTTGCAGCCATTGAGAAGTGGTTCGCAGTCACCCTCGTCAGTCTCAATTATCTGCAATTCCAGCAAGCCCAGCACTTCATCGCCACCGGCCAGCTGCTCAGCTTGGCGGACTTCATCCGCCAGCATCGCTGGGCCCACCTCGAAAATGTCGTCCGCCGGATCGCTCATGAAGCCCAACAATCGGGCAACGTAGAGGAGCTGTTGCAACGGTATTTGCCGTCGGCCGCCTGGGCCGTGATCTGACCGCACTGGGCTACAGGCTGCCAGCAACTGAATATCTTGGCCGAGCGAGGGTTCTCTCTCCCTCGCAGTTTACCTTTGCCAGAAGCCTGCAAGCTGGCACCCGATCCTACCGCATTTGTGTAGGTTTTTAAAGTTCTGTCACTCTATTTTGGCGAAAGTCCAGCCGGGTTATTTCACGGGGTCGTTTTAAGGTTTCGTAACCTTAAATGTCCAAATTCTTTTAAGGTTGCGTAGGTTGAGCGTATAGGATAAAAAAGCTTTATCTGCTAGAATGAACTGCGTGAGGGATAGCAGGCGCACCCCTCGCCTCTGAAGAACAAACAACACAGAAAAATGAGTTTGAGACAACTTTCCCACTGCGCAGGCAGTGGGATTTTATCCCGGTGGTTCAACTACGAAATTATGTCATCCTGGAGGAGAAGATGAACGCCGAGCAAGCCTGGCAGTCAGCCGTGGGGCAACTTCAGATGGAGATGCCCAAAGCATCTTTTGATACCTGGGTACGGGATACCCAGGTATCCGCCTATGCTAACGGGCTATTTACCATTGCGGTCCGCAACGCGTATGCCCGCGACTGGCTGGAAAGCCGGCTGTCCAGCACGGTGAACCGGCTCCTGATGGGCATGATGAACCGCGCCGTAGACGTGGCCTTTGTTGTCCAACCCAACGGCTGCGCCGAAAGCGTGCCGGAACCTTCGGGGACTTTGCCGGCGGATGTTCCTACCGGGGAGCAGCAGGTGTCGGCTGCGCGCCCCAAGAATACTTCGCTCAACTCCCGCTATACCTTCGAAAACTTCGTCGTCGGTTCAAACAACCGGCTTGCCTTTGCCGCGGCGCAGGCCGTGGCCGAAAGCCCCGCCACAGCCTATAATCCGCTTTTTCTGTACGGTGGCGTGGGACTTGGCAAGACCCACCTCTTGCATGCCATCGGGAATTACTGTCATGTGCACGGCTTGAACGCGCTCTATGTTTCTTCCGAGGAATTTACCAACGACATGATCGGCGCGATCCGGTCGCACACCACCCAGGCCTTCAGGGAAAAATATCGTTCGGCAGATGTGCTTCTGGTAGACGATATCCAGTTCATCGCCGGGAAGGAATCCACGCAGGAAGAGTTCTTCCACACCTTCAACACCCTGCATGGACAGAACAAGCAGATCATCGTTTCGTCCGACCGCCCGCCCAAGAGCCTGGTGACGCTGGAAGAACGCCTGCGCTCCCGCTTCGAGTGGGGCCTCACCGCCGACATCCAGCTGCCCGATTTTGAAACCCGCCTGGCGATCCTGCATTCCAAGGCAGAGCATCTGGGGCATGCACTGCCATCCGAGATCATGGATCTGATCGCCCGGCGCGTCCAATCCAACATCCGCGAGCTGGAAGGCGCCCTGAACCGCATCGTGGCTTTTGCCGATCTGAGCGGTATGGCCATGACACTGCCGCTGGCAGATGCGGCCCTGGCCGACCTCCTGCTGCAGCGCAGCGACATCAAACCGGACGCGGTGGTGGGTATGGTGGCGCGCACATTCAACCTTTCGGTCGAACAGCTGCTCTCCCCCGATCGTTCGCATAACGTGGTCCTGCCGCGTCAGATCGCCATGTACCTGATGCGCGAGACGAATGTTTCGCTGCCTCAGATCGGACAGGCCCTGGGCGGGCGCGACCACACCACGGTCATGTACGCCTGCGAGAAGGTGGCGGACCTGCTGGAAAGCGACGACCGTTTACGCCGGCAGGTCGTGCAGATCCGGCAGCAGTTGTACGCCTGAGGGACACATTTTAAACTAGCCCTGCTCCGGCCCATTCTACGGAGCAGGTTCGCTTTAAACGGACGACACGATCCAGCCTGCAGGATCAAACAGACAAAGCGCATGGCTTTCGGGGATACTGACACAATGCTCGCTTACGAAGCATGACTAAATCCAGGATATTCGACTATGCGCATTATCTCTCCTACCCCATCAGGCGAGCCACCTGGTTCAGCAGGGGTGAAGCACCGCAAAAAACAATATTGTTGTTTTTCTCCAGTTCGAATCCTGCCTGCCTTTTGGCTTCATATGCGCCGCTCCCCCACCGCAAGATGTGTAGTCCCTTTTCGATAGCGTATTGGATATCTGCATATCCAAGGAGAAAGTAAGCGTGCCGGAAATCCTGCGCCAGACCCAGGGCCGTAACCATCTGGGTGCCATTGTCATCCAGAACCAGCTCACATCCCACCAGCTGGTCGTTTATGCTTGCCGTCAGCCAGGTTCCTCCCACCAGGCCAGCATTCTCCAGCATGCCACTG
>CAWAAC010000026.1:0-165061 GCA_963779935.1 uncultured Chloroflexia bacterium
CCTTCTCTTATACATTATGGTGTTTTAAACCTTGTTGTTCGATGTCTTCATTTATAGCGATTGAATAATGTTCATTATTAAATACCCGCTTATTACATTACAGAGATATTAACCGACAAATCTTTTGTGCCCATTACCTACTTTATTTGCTAAAATAATTATGAAGGCGATGACAAACAAGATACACGAAAATCCCATTGCCCAAGAAGCACCATGTAATCTTGCCACCCATAAGATTGTTAAACCGAAAGTGATCTCTCCAAGATATTCGGCTTGGGAAAGAAATGAATGAATCGTTGCCCGGACATTACTTTCACATCTTTGATTGACCCATATCGTAGTTACAGTTCGGCTGATCGGCATTGCTATCCCATTGGCAAGAAGTACACCAAAGATAGCTACTATAATTGATGGAGCTGCTGCAATACTACCTAAACTGATTGCTCCAAAACCACATGCAAAGAGTAGAGCTATTTTTGCTGCAGTTTGATAAACAACTCTCTTTTCAATAACTACAAATGCAAAAGCACTCATAATATAACTACCAATACTTATTGCCCCGAATGCAATTGTCCCGATGCTGCCTGTTGAGAGGCCAAACTTGCTAATATAATAGGATAAACTCGTGAAAACGCATCGCCCGCCCCATTAATTAGGAGAGTTATAAGTAAAAGAATAAGAATAATATGGTCTTTCATTACAATTCCGGTACCAATCCTAATAATTGAAATTGCTGCCTTAAATCGATGGGTATTCGTTCGAATAAAACCTCGTTCTGAAAATTTTATAGCCACAAATAACCCAAGAATAAGCATTAAAATTCCAGCTAAAAAGATTGCCTCTCGGCGTCCTATAACATAAGCAAGGCAGGCAAATATAACCATCCCCATTCCAGCGCCCAAAAACTGCCGTTGTGCTGTTCGTAGAAGTAAAATATTAATCTTGTCCGGTTCGTTTAGTTCATCTGTGATCCAAGCGACATCTGCACCAGAAGTAAATGTCCATGAAATTCCCCATAACATTTGCGTAACAACTAACGGAAAGAAACTATTAAACAAACTGGTTGTAAGCATAGCTGTTCCCATCAGTATGTGTGAAATAACAATAGACCACTTTCGACTCACGGCATCAGCAAAAACTCCAGTTGGAACCTCAAATAAAACAGATACAACGCCCTGAGCGACTGCGATCGACAATAATTGTGCCGCATTTAGGTGTACGTCAACCACTAAATACAAGCTGACAAGCAACCACCAACCATTATGAAGAACAGAACGTAACATGTTCCATGTTAGAAATAAATTTTCAGTTTTATACTTAATGAAGTTATCCACCCATACTCTTCTCTCATACGCCAATTTTAACGAATTTACTATCTTACATCAAACCCGAGTTTTGAAAACTTTGTATTAAGTTCATATATAACTCAAACTCCTGCAATGCCCTTTTTGCTTCTGAATTATATAAAAATCCGCATATAAAAAATTGGATAGCTGCAAAAACAAGAAAACCGATAAAAATTAATGTTGGAGAACTATGAATAAATCCTATCATATGATAATCTTTCAAAATGGGAATAAACAAAGTAATTGCCAATGCTATAAGTATTAACGCTATTATTGAAAAAAAAGCAAAAGGTCGATACTGTTTATAAAGACAGAATATAGTTTTAATTATCTTAAACCCATCAGAAAACGTCCTAATCTTAGAAGATGTACACGATGGTCGTTTGCGATAGGTGATTGGCAATGATATTACATTTAAATTTTTATCCAATGCATGTATAGTCATTTCGGTTTCAATCTCAAATCCTTTAGATAGAACTGGAAAAGTCTTCACAAATAAATAACTAAATGCCCGATATCCAGTCATAACATCTGAAACTGTTCCATTAAAAAGTAGGTTTATTAAATTGCAAACAAATTTATTACCGAAGTTATGAAATGAGCTAAACACCTTTTTGTTTACTAATGGATAATATGTAGATGATAAGCGGTCACCAATAACCATATCTGCTTGACCATTAATAACGTGTGCAATCATATCAAATGCAAATTCTGCTGGATAAGTATCATCACCATCTACTAAAAGATAGCAGTCAGCATTAATCTCTCGAAACATAGTTCTTACTACATTTCCTTTTCCCTGTTTCCTTTCATGATGTACAATCGCTCCAGCCTTTTTGGCAATACAAATTGTATTATCAGTTGAATTGTTATCATATACATAAATATTTGCTTCGGGCAAAATATTTTTAAAGTCTTCTACAACCTTTGAAATAGTTTGACTTTCATTAAGACACGGTATTAGTATTGCAATTGTAGGGTATGCTTGAATTTGTTCACTAGATGATGTTTGCATTCATTTACTCCCTAGTCACCGGACAGTTTGAAGTCATAGGTAGGAACAAAGCGGAACTTAGAAAGAAAGCTCATTGGTCAACCTCCTCTGGATGAAACGCAAGCCAATCTGAAAGATACTCAGGTCACAACGATCATGGCGATCAACGATGTGACGCAAGCCTCGATGAATAGTGTCTCCGCCAATCGAGACCAACCAAACATCAAGATGGCGACGGCAAGAGTAAGACGAGAGAGTTTCAAGAAATCCTGTAGCATGGTACTTTCCAAATCGAAACCGTGTTTTTTGATGTAGCCATGAAATTCTTCGTGCCACATTCTTCGCTGGTAACATTTCAAAGCCAGGGCGCAGTCGAGTAGATTAGTGGCCAGATACCAGGGTTCCTCTCCACCTAATTGCCAGTGGATCAGCAGATTGGTCGGATAAATCTCTTTGGCGGTGAGGTAGCCATAGCCAAACCAGATGCTCTGCCAGGCTTCTGAATAAAGCTGGCGAACGGCTTCCACTCAGTGGTGGAGCGTTCCAGCCAAGGGCAGGTATCCGACTTCTGATGCAGCACATAGAACCAATGCTATTGATCGAGCAATTTCAGGACTTCCACCGAGCCAAATTCGCAGTCGCCGACCAAGAAAACGCCGATTCCAGCTGGTAAAAGGCTCCGAACGTAGCTCAACAGTGCCAATTGTTTGAATGCGCCGCTGTGACCTCTGACATGCTCGACCCAGGTTCAGGCAATCGGGATGGCTCGTTTCCGATACGCCAAACTGACTAGGAGCAATTGATGTCCGAAGCCAACCTTCGTTCCATCCACGAACAATCGAATTTCTCCCAGGCAAGCCGCCTGCGCCTGCAACCACTGCTCAGCGATCAGTCGGTACCATTCCCGGACATGGACTGCCGGGTTGTCCAGAAATCGGCTCAAATGCTTGACCGTGCACAACAACTGCGCCAATCCCGGGATCTTGCCTGCAATCTTGCTCAAGTGCACCGAATGACTCTGATAAATACCAATCATCAACCAAACAAAGTTCTGTACCTGAGTGATTCTCTGCTGCGGCCGCAGTTCACAAATTCGCCGCAGCCACGTATCATAGAGACTGTTGGTTGACATGAGTTTCCTCCGTGGCTAGATATGTTCTGGTAAAACAATTCTAGCGGAGTTCTAAGTGGTCGGTCGAAAGTAACTTAACATAGTAGCAATATTCCATGTGGCCTTCCCGCCGCCGAGGACGGCAGCTAGAGCAATATGTTTGTAAAAGTACTTTCAGCGATTTACTTAGTGTTGACCAACCCTTTTTTCAACAACTACCAAAGTGTCCAGTTACTCGATTTTCTCCTTTCAAAAACATAAAAATGGTATGGGTAGTGGAACGAGCGATTTCGAAATTGGGATTCCCGCTAGTAAATATGTCATGCATTGATTTGAATTCACATTCTCTTAATGGTTACCTATATCACCTTACACAAGGAGATACTGCAAAACAGGCTTCAAACAGATAACCATTTATGAGAAATTCTCTACCGTACATTACCGATAGAACTGCCTGAAACCGAAAAATAGGCTCAACGTCGAGATTTCGCTTCAGTGCATACCTGATCCAGTCCAGGCACAGCCGAAAGAGGCTTTTATCAATCCGGTCATTGCAATCGATCACCCCAGTTTTCTTTTTTGAAAGGGCGCTGCGCCAACCCAAATCCCTCGTGCGCGTCTTTTCGCAGACACGCGCTAGCTGGGTACGCAACGCCCTTGGAAATATGCTACTGCTTGACCCCAACGGCCTTTTTTTACTGACACGATCCTGTGCCTTTCCGGACAGGTGGTTTTTCAAAATGGCGTTGCCCTTGTTCAAATTCTCACCACCATGAAACATCTATCTTCCAAATGCGCAACCGTTAGGCTAGTACATTTCTGATTGTCTGATTTATAAAGTTATTCAGAAAGAGAATGTCGCTCTCTCTTCCAACAAAATTTTCAGTCAAATTCGCAATGAAAACATCAAACCAATCAGGCTCATCGTTATTTTTGGCTTGACGGTAAATAGGCGGAAATTTGGCCCGGAAATCTTCCGGCAGCAGTTCAGATGATCCAAAATTTGAATGGTGACCTTTCCAATAATCTAAGAAGGCAATTATCCTATCCTTTTGATCATTAAAGATCAACACTTTTTCTTGTCCACACGGATGTTTCAGAGACTCCGTTTTACCGTTAGAATCTAGAACCGGCTTGAGTTCTTTGCATAATGTGTATATGAGAAGAGGATATAAATCCAGATAATCATCAGAATTTTTTTTGTTGATATAGACATGATTGCCAACTAATCCAAAATCGATTGGCACTTCCTTCTTGATAGAATTCTTTATCGATAGGGTTAATAATCTCATAGTTTTTTCAGAAGATATTGATTGAGGCTCCACAAAAATCAATTCTAGGTCAGCAAGAAAATTTGAATGTACTAATAGTTCCAATAAGCAGAGCTCATAATCCTGCCTAGTTGCCTCGGATTCTTCTTCACTCAATGTAGCGCCATGAGCCAAGGAATTTCTAAGCTTCAATAATTTTCCGGATGCACCTTCAGAAGTCATATATGTGTTGGGTTTGGGTTTATTGCCAAAGTCCTTATAGTTAAATAAAAAGAGTTCTTTTGAAAACAAGGAATTGGGGAGTTGAGAAAAGGATTTCAATACACTATTGAGAAGACCCACCCAGTCCCCCATAGCCGGACGAGCAAATCTTTTACAAATATCGCGATCAATATCGGGATATTTGCCCGCAAGATCGGCTTGGTAGAAATTTTGAATTGAGATAATCGCTAAGTATTTTAATAACGCTTCATATGTGTCAATTAGGCGATGCAATTTTCGATAGGACTGACTTTCCTTTTGATATTCAGACCATGGTAAAGCCACGGGTAATGGTAACCAATCCATATTATCCATATCGAATGCCTTCCCGCAGGAACTTCTCGGAGATTTTCACTCTGGAATGTTCGAGCGTGCTGGTGCTTATCTGTGATAGGTCGGCATGCTTACATCATCCAACCCTTTGGCTTTATTCAAACAAATCGAGATTCACGAAAACCGTTTTTATCAGATCATCTAACTTGAGACCAGCATCCCAGAGAATGGCTCCCCTGAAATCGGCTCCTTTGAGATTGGCGTGGATTTGCCCGCATCCCCATTGATGAGCTTCCAGCAGGTTGTCTCTGGAGATGTTGACCAAATTTAGAATTATTCTTCCTCGAGCAGCATAATCGAGGTTAATCTTTGCATCTGAACTTTCCTCTAGCCACTCCTTCCATTCAACTATGCTGTTAATTAATCTTTCATATTTCTCTTGATTTGCCATCTTCTACCCCTTTCCATGGGTCTCATTCACCATCTCCCCCCAGCTTTTTTCTCAAACAGCGAACGCGCCGTGCTATATTCTGCAGATAGATCGAAGCCGATATCCTTTCCGGGTGCGATTTGCTGAAATGCCACATATTCGTAGCAAAGCAAATGCAATCCGCTGAACTTTCCGGGCATGCTTTGCAATGTATACCTTGGGGTGGAGTCGTTAATATCCAGCCCGCGTGTCCCCAGGATGGCAATTTCAAACCCGATCTTTTGCACCTGGTCGGCCGGCATGCTGGCATACTTTTCCAGCGCACTCAGGCAGTACATCACCGCATCCATCCGTTCCACACCGGGTGTGGTGGAGCGAAACGATTTGTCCGCCAGTTTCGTGCGCGCCTGGCGCGCCCGTTCGGCAATATCGCTGAATTCATCGATCTCGACGGTTTTCAAAAAAGCACTGTCGGCTTCCTCGACTTTATCCAGCGCAGCCAGCGCCTGTCCGTAGCCGAACCAGGATTGCTGGTCCTCCGGATCGATTTCCCTGGCAAGGCGCAAATGCGCCGCCGCTTCCGAGTACCGGTTCAACAGCATCAACCCGGCGCCCAGGTTGCGGTGCGCCCACAGGTTTTCCGGAGCCTGCTTCACGGCTGTTTCCAGTTCGCTTATCCCTTCGTTTACCTTACCCGCTCGTAGAAGTGCAACGCCCAGGGCAACACGCCCATTGATGTGATCGGGTTCGTTCGTGACCAGCCTGGTCAGCAAGTCAATGGCGCGCTCCAGGTTGTTTTGGTCGCTGTAGGCCATGCCAAGGTTATACAGCAGGTCGGTATTTTCTGGATCATCGCTCAGGAAAAGTTCCAGCAGAAGAATGCCATCCGCATAATTCCCCTTGGTCAGGATGGCCGCAATTTCCTGGAGAACCCCCGGCTGCTTATGTTCATCCTGCCAGGTGATCTTGATCACTCGCTCACTGACGGAAAGCGCTTGAATGACGCCGACCAAGGGCTGAAATGCCGAGCGGATCCTTTCCGCGATCGCGTCGTGGAAAGCCGAGCCCTCTTTTCCAAGTGCTTCCGGGAAAAAAGGCAGCGTCTTCTCATCCAGTTCCAGGGTGAAGTTATAAATGCGTTTCAATATCATAGAGCCTCATTATGGAGCCTGATAAGGCAGCCAGGAGTACCAGCTGCGGATCTTCAAATGGTCCGCCCAGCGGTCGATCAATTCACAGTCATGCGCAGGATCGCCAGGTACCAGATTCGTAAATGTCCAGGAGTTGCTGGCCATATCCCATCAAAACCATTTAGGCGGAACGGATTCGCCACTTCTGGTTTTTCCAGGCGTCCCGCCCAGAACAGGGCATGCGCCGCGTTGATAGAATGCGTGGGATTGTATATCTCCGCTGGCATCATCTCTTTGACGCGGCACAGACAGGCTTTCTTTTGCAATAGCCAGTTCCTTTTCAACGTGCGAAGCTTCCAATTCAAGCAGTTCAGGATAATCCAAGGTAAGTTTCTCACTGACGCGTAACCCGATCGGAACAGAGCGCAGGTGCGTGATCAGCCCGCCGAGTAGCTGCATTTTAAATGCTTCCCGCTGGGCTTTGTTCAGACCGTATTTTTGTGCAATGCCATCCGGCGCTTTCAGGATGGTCTCTACAGCCCGGTCACCTTCTGCGCTGCTCGCAATGAGAAATCGCTGGTCCGGCGAGCATTCATACATCCGCAGGGCAAACACGCACTGCCAGCAGATCGCGAAATCCGGGGATTCGTTCTTCGCGCCCGGTTTGTACGAAAGAATATGCCCTGGAATATTTCCCCTTGCAATCCGTATGGTTGCCAGAGTTGGAAGTGCGGGATCTTCAGTGACTTTAACGAAATAGCCCGACTTTTCCTCAAGCGAGGCGATTACTTTCCGGGTGACTTCACGAAGTTTCAAACTTGCCTCCTGAAATTGCTTGAACTACATAACAAGTCTATCATGCAATTCGTGCTCACGCAAAGGTTGGCTGATGAATGTTTCCATGAATCCCTGCTCTTGATCGATTTTCCCACTTTTTGGAGGAGGAGTGGATTGGATGCAATGGACTTTTTCACCTTCCCAAAATATGGGGGTTTGTGCGTTTTCCTCATACGATGCTATACTTCCTTGGATATCGATAAGTTATTCTAAGAACTGTTAATCAGCAGTTGAACATATCCTTAGTCGCGTCGGCGAAATATCTAATGAAGCAAATAGTTAATTTCGGAGACCAGCGGCAAGTCGCCCAATGTGCCTATTGCGGGAGTGAAACCCTATCAAGGGATCATGTTCCATCGCGAGTACTTCTCGATTACCCCTATCCCGAGAATCTTCCAGTTGTCCCAGCATGTCTTAAATGCAATGAGGGGTTTTCTTTGGATGAGGAATATGTGGCATGCCTTATCGATTGTTTAAAATCAGGAACTACATCTCCTGGCGGAGTCCAAAGAGAAAAAATCCGACAGATTTTATTGAACAAGCCGGCTCTAACCGCAAGGGTAGAAACAAATCTCAAAGAAAAGCTCAGTGCCAATCCATTCTCAATTAATGATAGCAGGATAAAAAACCTTATTCTAAAATTGGGGCGAGGTCATGCACTCTTTGAATTAAACGAACCTCAATACGAAGATCCAGTTAGAATAATGTATGCTCCTCTTCCTTCGATATCAGATGATAGGCGTACTCACTTTGAATGCCTGAATTCTTCCACACTCTGGCCCGAAGTTGGAAGCCGTGCAATGCAGCGACTATTGAGTACCTACACCAATACTCCTGAATGGATATTGGTGCAACCCAACCGATACCGTTACGCAGCCTTCGTAAAAAACGGTATCGTAGTCCGGATGGTTCTGAGTGAGTATCTAGCATGTGAGGTTGTTTGGTCTTAAGAGCGCATATAAACCCATATACCGGCAAACAGCATCTCCTTGATACATGTCTTCTCATTTCCCCTCTTGACATCGTTACAGTAACGCCTTATTATTGGATTTAGGAGATTGCAACCATGAAAATCGGCGATACAGTAAAATTCATAGATGGCTTATATCCTGACGAAAAAGGGGCGCGATATAAGGTTATAGAAATAAACGGGGACAGGGCAGTGATTGAATTCATCTGCAATCTACCCATTCCACCTCAGTCAGTGGCAAAGGTAAGCGAGCTGGAAGTTGTTCCCCATGGATAATATTACACCAAATATGAGCAGAGTAGACAGCACAAGAAATCAACGACAGGCTCGCCGCCGCGAACGTGAAAAACAATGGCTCGAAGCGAACGGATGGCGGAGCTGGGAAGCGTTACATACTGCGCTAATGAGTGGCTCATTGCGCCTAGCAACGGGAACATCGAAAACAAATAATAAGCCCAAGCACCAGTAAAACTCTGGTACTTTAAGCTCTCCATTAGAAGCATTTTATTTCTTCATGCTTTTCACTACATAGTCATCAAGTCATACTTCTTAGGAGCTGGGAAGAGCAATTCCAGATTGGATGGGTTTATTTTGAAGAGTGGACCTTTTTCCCTAGCACAATTTTCATCCAAGCGTATCTCGTGATCCATTGTGATCGTCCCTGCTTCAAGTAATCCTACGAATTCATCAACCTTGGGTAGACCAGAAAATATAACTTCCCTATAATGAAAGCATTCTTTACCATTACGCTCAAATACTACTGCTTTCACCCACAATGTTTCTGGGTGAGTTTCAGCAAGCCTTTTCTTCAGCCGACTTAACTTCCAAGTTGCTACCGGTACATGTTCTTTCGCTACCTGTGCGATTTCAAACATCAAGTCTTGCCCTTGATCAATTTCAAGTATAAGTCCCTGGGGATTTATATGCTGCGAATTTACGGTGCAATATAGCCGGCGCTGGTTGGGACCTGTCTTATATCCATACCTCGTGACAATTTCACGGGAAGATTTACATGCGCTCAAGTTCCAGTCCGGGACTTGAGCGAACAAGTTAACGCGGTTCATTATCCCAATCGGTACCCGCCGATAAGCTGTTATTACGATACCTTGGAAATTTGGCTTGGTAGAGGATGTGTACTGAATACCTAGTGCATCGAGGAGAGTCATTCCTACTGCCGTATCACCCTTCCCAATCGCGGGTATTGGTTCTTTCCTTGCCAGCTCGATCAATTTCTTAAAGAGTACTTCCCTTATCCTTGTCTTCTCATCATCCATGTTTATTCCCTTGCATAGGAAAATGCAATTGGAATCATTCGGGAAACCTCAGGCGTGATCCATTTTCCATGTTTTCAATATTTGCTACGTCGGCTAAGTATTCATTGAAAAAGGAAGCGGGCGCGTCGTTGTCGAATTTCACGATTCTCCCGTCTTGGTACCGGATTACTTCCGGTTCCGTTCCCCGCTCGGCCGCCTCGCGGTTCATTTGCAGCCCTGCTGCGATCCTGCGGATATCGGCAACAAAATCCAGTACTAGTACTTTGGATTTACCTGGGTTAACGCGGAGCCCTCGTCCAAGTTGTTGTACAAAAATCCGGCGACTATGCGTAACGCGCATGAACGCCACCATGTTTACATCGGGCACATCGATGCCTTCGTTTAGCATCTCTACAGATAAAAGACAATCGATGAGGCCTGCTCGGAATGCCGAGAGGTTAAAAAAACGTTGCTCTCGTGGAAGGCCGCTGTGTAAAACTGCCGTCTTTACACCTAGGGAAGTCAAGAGCGGTTGCAACCTATCTGCATGTGCCTTCGATCTGCAGAACGCGAGGGCTCTTGGTTTTTCAATGGCCTGGAAATGCTCAACGAATTTTTCAACGATTGCCTGATCCCGATCTGGCATGATTAGTTTTGCATTCAAGTCCGAAATCGTCATTCCTTCTCGTGACATCAAGGCGATCTCGTCCCAATCGATGCCATCTGTTAACATCCTGTAATCTACTTCTGCCAGGTAACCTCGTTGCATCCCGTCCACGATATCCATGGAATATGTGGTTGGACCAAACAACGTGGTCAAGTCCTGCTCGTCTCCTCTCCAGGGGGTTGCCGTTAAACCTACGAGGAAATTCGGATGCAGTTCTTTCAGCATTTCGCTGAAACCGATGGCAGGTGCATGGTGGGCCTCGTCCACGAGAATCAAGCCGAATCGTCCATCGAACAACTCGTGCTTCAATGCTGCAACGATTGACTGGTAGGTTGCGAAAATGATTCCACCAGAGTATGAAGGTGTTTCGCCCTCTGCCCAGAGGTGCGTGGAGTAGTTCTTGTTAAGTTGGGACCACGAAGAAACGTCGAGTTGGCGAACTAGGTCCGTCATGTGCGCGAGGACCAGAATTTCTTGTGTAGGGTTCCTCTCAAGCTCGTTAACCATGATCTGGTCGGCAACCACACTTTTTCCTAGCCCGGTTGCCATGATAACCAGCGCAGATTCTCCCCCGGTGCTCCTCCTGTGCTCGACACTATCCACCGCATCTACTTGGTAGGATCTAAGCTCACGGTAAGCCTTTGATACCGGTTTCAATTTATCGAAATAATCTATAAGGTATGCACTGTTCCATAGCAAGAGGTTGATCCCGCTTTTTTGTGCCTGTTCTTGGAATTCATAGGCTTCAGAGGAAAAGTATTGGTTAGTTGCTGCGACTGCCACGTCAGCTTTGTATGCAGACATGGCGCGGACTACTTCCCTGGTAGCCGCCGAGTCGATTGCTCCTGAATAACGGTACTTTGCCTGGATCACCCAGCGCTTTTGTCCAAAAGTGCCAACGATATCCGCTCCCAGATCTCCAGACCCTCCAACAAGCATGACATCCTTGAACCCGCTATGTTCAATTAAGCGAGCCAACATTCGCTCGATTGATTGCCACGGACCGAAGGTTAATCTTTCCTGACAAACGAAACCAGCCACGTTATTAACTCCGCCAGCTTTCAACCAGTTGCAAAGACGCCAATGAACGGCCGTAGCGCAGTCGCCAGGCTGTGTCTTTTGATATGGCATCTCTTGCTTCTTCCGCCAACCACCACACATCCTCCATGCCGTTGATAAGCATTCGTAAGGCTTCCGGTTTCAATTCGGGTGGAATGGATTCGTATGGGTTCGTAAAATAAGCACTATCCATGACGAGGTTGGGCCATTGGCCGATTATTTGTACAAGGAACTTGTTATCCACGTATTTTACGAACTTACCTGTCTTTATAGTTTCGTTCACGAATTCTTGGGATTTTAGATCAGTCTGCAATGCTCGGAGTTGGATCTTTTTCAGTGTCTCCTTGTCTATCTTTGCCGGGTCGATGGGAGCTAATCCAGATAGCCTTTCGTCGAGGAACGCCCTGAAGTCAGCTAGGAAGGCGGACGCAATTTCTGCCATGCGTGCAATACTAGTTAATGTTTCCGGGAAATATTCAGAACGGAGTAATCTTGCAATCCTCGATACGGGCCAATCGCGTGTAGACTGGGCAGAGCAGACTAGGAAATGGTGGGACAGGTCCACCATCAGGCAATCGAGGGGGGTTTCCAGGCTTTCTTCAAAGAAAGGGTCGCGGGGATTGTAATCGAATTCGAAATTAAAACCTGATGCTCTAACAAGGAATGGCGCCGCAAAGGTTGGGTTTTTTACCTTCCTTGCCCGGACTTTAATTTCAATAGGAAGTTGCTCTATCTTTAGCTTGTATGTTCTAGATAATTCCGGATCGTTTTCAAATTCTTCGCCATCTTCATCGGTAGCAGGTGGAATATCTACGCCTGTTATGCCCGGGGTTTCATCCACTTGGTCTTCAACATCTATCGGGAAATCCCCTCCGGCTTTCTTATCGCCGGTCGATTTTCCTCTTTTACCTTCTTCTCCCTGGCGTACAAGCTCGTACATCTTGTCATCAGTCTGGTATTCCTCTTCTCCACCATAAAAACGGTCGACATATTCTCGTACTAGACCTTCGTTCATACCATCGCCCTTGGCATTGCCCGGAACAAGTTCTTTCAATCCAACATGACCTGACCTGAAACCAGCGTAGAGTTTTGCAAGAGGGCTGGTATTTATTTCGAGCGCCATCTGCGCAGCAATCTGTGGGCGGAGGGGAGAATTTCCACGTACGATTTCCACGACGTGCTTCCATTCCGGGTCCAGCTTGTCAAAGGAATCCTTCTGGTGGGAAACACGCACAAAGTCGATCTCGAGCTCACCTACAATTCTTCCTCCCCAATGAGTGGCATCTATCGGGTACTCAAGAACTTTATCACCTTGGTTATCCTCAAAGTAGAAAAGACTCTTGTCAAGTTCCTCGATAATGCGTCCGTTGCGGATGAGGTCGATGCCGTATTTCTGTTTGTCGAAATACCGTTGCACTCCTATCCATCCCTTCAGTCGCCTCCGGCGTTCAATCAGGTGGTCTGTCGACCCGCAAGAAGGGCATTCTTTTTCATCTTTTCCTAGCCAAATCCAGCAAGTGGTGCAATATCGCCGCGGATCGAGTTCTTTCTCAATATCTAGCCTTGCCGGCACGTTTCCAAAATTCTTAGTTGGGACAGTACGTCTTGCATCCCAGGTGCAATGTTGCCATGGCTTGAGGTTGTCGCCTCCGTAGATAATTGTGACACCTAGAGAAGCCATGACCCGCCCATATATCTTACCTAGCTTGTTACGAGTATTCGTCTTGCCGACACCCTTGATTAGTGGCCTGATTCTATCTGGCTCCAATTTCATGACTTGCACTTCTGTCCCATGAACCTGTGTCTGGAGTTCAAACTCGTTTTTCTCGCGGTTCTTCACTGGCGTAATGAATGTCTGTGATTTTTCGAGCCGGTCAAAATCGATGACAACTCCTATCCATTGGGACGATTCTGACGTTGTGGTCCAAACCTCGGTACGCCGGCCCAGTCGAGCAGTCGATATATTGAATCCCATGCCAAATAAGCCCATCTTTTCAACAGGATCATTACCCGAATAGCCGGCGCGGACTGCGTGTTGAAGCTGGTCAGAGTTCATACCGGAGCCGTTATCTTTTATCACTAGCTTACCGGTTTCCTTCTGCAATTCGGTATCCGATGGAAGCTCGATCGTGACTCTGGGAGATGCCACTGCAGTCCCTTTTTCCCTCATATCCAGGAACGAGTCTATTGAGTTATCGATCAATTCTGCCAAGCATTGCCAGGGCTGGAAATCTATCTGACCAAGCATGCGTAGCACGCGTGGCGATGGGGTAATATCAACGGTTGGTTGCATTACTAGCCTCCTCATAGTATTTAGTTACTATGCCAAGATCAAGTTCTTTTTAACGTGGCATGTTCTTCTTGGTATCGACAACCATGTTTTAAAGGGCATTTTATACAAGCAGGATTTCGAATCTTACAAATCGTTGCTGCCAGGTCAAGGATAGCCCAGTTGATCATCTTTGGATCCGTGTCCTGAACCACTCGGCTTGCTAAGTCCTGCAGATATGGGTCATATCGGATATCTGCAAGATCCCGTGGGCCAAAATACCTTTCCAAGATGCGCGCCATGTTCGTGTCAAGTAGCGGGTAATTCTGCCCGTTGCAAAAGATCATGATGGCATTCCTAATATATTGGCCGATCCCCGGCAAGGTCTCGATCTCCTTGGGTTCTCGTGGAAAATGTCCATTGCGTTTCGTCATCTCGAAGGATAATTTTCTGATAACGGCTGCTCGCCTGCGCCAAAGACCAATGGGTTTTAAATAAGCTTGTAATTGTTCATCAGTCGCTCTGGACAATTTTCTCCAAGAAGAGTATTTCCTGATAAAACTTGGGAAAAACCTAGCGACTGTTTCTGCTTTTGTCCTTTGTAACAAGACCTCCGAGATTATTATTTCATATATCGTTGCACCCGGTTTCCGCCAAGGGAACATCCTTCCGCCTTCTGGATACCACTTGGTCAGCTTTTCCCTGAAAGCTAGAATCTTGTTCCTTGGTATTTTTCGGTTTTTTTTTAGCTCTCTTGTCTCGGGCATTCAGGGTACAACCTATTCAAGCTTCTAAGCAGATAACCGTTCTTGTTCGCAATCGTTTAGTATTACCATGAAATGGCGTCCTATGGCCTCAGCAAGTCGAACTGGTACCGCATTCCCGATTTGGGTATACCTGGGAGCCTCTCTGTCAAACACCTTTTCCCTCGGGTTCCCCGCTCGCCGGATTCCCCCGGTTGTTCTCTTACCTTTAAATTGATACCAATCTGGGAACATTTGCAACCGGGCCCACTCGCGCACGGTGAGTATCCTGGGTTGCTGGTAATGGATGTAATCGTCTGGAATTGTTGTTACAGTGATGGTAGGTAAACCATCCGGCCATTCACGTGGCAATAATCGTTGGGCAAATTTCTTGGTTCTATCCTCGTTTCTTATCTCTCCTCCCGTTTCGATCATATGTTGGTATTTACTAACAATGGCTTCACTATGATGACTGTATTCTTGCTCGGTCACTGGCTGCCCTATACTGATTGGTGCATTATTATCACGAGAGGTTCTTAAAATCTTTGCAATGGTACTCCGCGCCTCTTTTGGATAGGTATAGGTTACGCCTCCGTTCTTGTAGTGATCGTCGACTAGGTCATCAAGCAGTTCTTCAATCGTTGGTGTTTTCCCTGATGGTTGGGGAAGCAATCCACCGGCCCGGTAATTGTCGTCCTTCATCAACAACCCATCAGCATCCAACGTTTCAGCCTTTGCTTTCCACCCCAGATCCTTACGGATACCAGCTAGCAGTACGCGGGGACGGTTCTGGGGCACACCGTACTCAAAAGCGCGGACCATGTGCCATCCCATGTCGTATTCCCCTCCCAGTGCTTCTTTAAAATCGTTTCGTACGTTGAGCCAAATGTCTCCCTTGTAACTATTACCGTCGTCTTGGTACCACCTTGCTGACAAGAGTCCCTTGACGTTTTCAAACAAGAACATCTTCGGTCGAAGTATCTTGATTATTGCGATCATATGCTGGTACATATGGTTCGATGGGATTTGCCTCTTGTCAACTGCATAAGACCTACGATGGCCTATCCCCGAGTATCCCTGGCAAGGAGGCCCTCCAACGACTAGGTCGAGTTCGCCAAGGTTGAGGTCAATCCCGTGCACGGTTTGAACCCTGTTGGAAAAAGCATGAAAATGATCTTCTAGGTATTTGCGTAGGTCAAGAACGTTTTTCCAAACCCATGGGTTCTTGGGGTCGTTTAGTGGGCATCTATCCAGATGCTCAAAGTTTATACCTTTGCGATTCACGAGGTAAGTCTCGCGAGCTTCATCGGCAAGTTCATTGACCAAGATAGGGTAAAATCCCGCATTTTCCAGGCCAAGGGAGAGCCCACCACAACCAGCAAACAAATCAACTAGGAATCGTTTCTTATTATCCATAATCCTTGTGAAATTCCCTAAAATCGGGATTGCATATCCCAGTATAAACATCCTACATCTTTACCAACAACATATATCAGGCGAGTTATATCATAAATAAGAGCACTTCTTGATTACCAGTTTTCTTTCTTGCCTAGCAAATGATAATTCAACTTGGTTTTCCATCGAGATTTCCAGCCTCTCAAATGCTTCCAAAAGCCCCCGGATATAATTATTGCCCACGATTGCTTCTCCACAGTGGTGATTTTCTACTTCTACTTCCCAAGATCCTACAAGATCATCCAAGTTGTTGATCATCAATATTCCCAAGGAGTAACCCCTACTTTTAATTGTCACTTTATAGGAGGTCATACCATCGAGATCATAGGTCATTTTTGCATTCCTATTGACCCCTCGACAACGTTGCCTCGCCTTGTTAATATCCGTGTCCGATACATTTGTACCCCTGACCTTATATAGTCTTGCCCCGATTTTCTCCACGATAGGTGATTTATCAAGAATTCGAGTGGCTGCTGGTAGGGATAACCTCTTTGAATAGAATCTTTCAACGATTTCTGAAAATATTACAATCGGGCCAGTTTCCTGAGCAAGCTGAAGGAAGCATTTTTCAGACGGAGAAAGAGCATTTCGAGTCGATAGACTTGTTGATACAATGTCGTTCTCAACTTGGAATCCAAGTCTCTCCAAGGCGTATATAACAACTTTTTCAGGAGCTATACCGGTGTAAGAACGGCTAATATGGCGTCGAAGCCCATTACAGAATGTATTTAGGGGTAAATGATCGCATGCTGCCAGCATCTTGAGGCCGCCAACTCGTAAAGGAAAATTCCGCTTATTATCTTCATAGGCAGAATATGTAAACCACCCATCAATTACTTCCGTCATTTTCATGTTCTGTAGTTGAAGCTTAGCGATTCCCGGCTCCACTGAGAATTCCTTGGCAGCTTCTTGCAACCTGATTCCACCCGTGAATAGTGCTTTTCTTGCCACTTTCTTTTTGACATCCTTCGAGATCGTCTCGATTGACCTGAGCTCTCTTAAAGAATTGGTTCTTAACTTCGAAAGGATGGGTACACCGATTATGGGATCTCCAGCAATGTCGATTTTTTCTGGCATTATTTCCAGATAGGATATTAGCAAGTCGAAGGGATCGATTGGAAAGGATATACGCTTTTTTATTTCGTCGTTGAATTCACCTAGAAGGTTCCTGGCTTGTAGGTCAGAACGGAAATTCTTTTGCGAAAAATCTTCCCCGAGTCCAGTTGCAGAGGAATATATTTCACCAAGTAATGCCTGATTTTTGTGGTTTTTTATGTATCTGAGTAACTTATCAGTAATATCTTTTTCGACCTGTTGAATCCTTGCCCTAGTGACATGCTGTTCTTTCGCAACTTGCGCAAGGGTTCGTTTTTGCACTCCTCGGCAAGACAAGAAGATTGAAAGGTTACGTGGACTAATATCAAGGAGGAATTGTTCAATTGTAGAAGCCCAAGTAACCTTGCCTACCGTAACGATCGGAACTTGCATCTTCGCCCGTGGCGTGTAATTTATCAATGCCTCGGCTATTAATTTGAGACTTTTCTCACCAAGATTTTGGAAATCCCCGATAGATCCGTTCGCAATCACTTGCTTTAGTAAACCAATTGTATGAACCCCGTTTCTACGAAGTACTGTGAATATTCGCGTCGGGAAACCAAGTACATAAATTGGATCTTGATTTCCGTCTGTTGATTTAAGTGTTTCCGGCATACCTTGCATGCTGGATAATTCACTAGCGTATTTTTGTCCAACATCCTTTACTGGTAAAGAAGGATACGATGCAAGTCTTTCTCTAATTAATTGCAGGCTTTTTACCCCTATCTGCTTAATGTTTCCAATTGATCCTTCGCGAACAGCTCGGTTTAACTCGCCAACAGTTAAGATGTTATGACGTGACAGTCCATGGGTGATCCTCGGGGGAAAACCTAAGGCAGTTATTCTTACCTTGTCGATTCCTTTTTCTTCGGGAATATTAGGCTTTTCTAATAGGTGGTCCACGATAGGATGAGATAGACTTTCAATCCTATTATTAGGTTTAATTGCAGTTATTGACACCATCTCCTGATTAGTCTGTGTGGCGTCGAGAGGTTTGTTTTTGTCAATTGAAAACGAGCCCACTTTAACATTGAAAACGGACCCACTTGGGGGTAGAGGTTTCGCTGTTATAGATTTTTGGATCTTCTTGTTACCCGGAGGAGTTTGTATTTTGCTTGCATATATGTTTATTGCCCGGGTTATTATTGCCAAACTTGCAATTTCATTTTTCTTGTTAGATTTAAAAGACCCATATTTCAGTGCATTTATTAATTGGCCGATAGTAGTAATATCGCTATATAAAAGGAATAATACTATGTCACTTGGGAGATGGAGCTTATTTATAGGCGTCAGATTGGTTTCTTCTATCTGTGGATTAATCTGGTTGCCCTGTTGATCTTCCAAAGGATATTTTGGCGAAATGCCAACACCACTTTTGGACTTATTCCCCTGGAAATTGGCTGGATCTCTTACCATACGATCATATTCCCGGTTGAATTCAGCCAGTACTATCTTTGGGTTCTTATCTTCGTGAGCCTCGGATACATGTTCAAACAAGTGATCGTATGTGAAACGTTTTTGGCATAACGGGCAATTAACAAGTTCAAAAAGTGTTGGGTGGTTTGGCCTCGATCCTGCACTTGGTTTCTTTTCAGGCAACTTCTTTATTTCTTCAAAGATGTGCGTCTGTTTTGCCGTTTGGGAAGAGATAGTATGTTGCCGTGTCCCATCAGCGTTAATCTCAGCCTTATTAATATCAAACACATCATCTGTGATGATTAATCCTTCCTCGTCAAGGATGTGTGTTTTATTAAGTTGTATCAAGTTTCTGAAGGGAACCCTATCTTTGCCCGGCTCGGATTTTGTTATGTGTACCTGATTGAAATGCTTCTCCAGATCCCTGCTATCAATCCTCATCTCGCAAAAAGGGCACTTGATAACAGTGGTCTGGGGATTATCGGCGCTCACAATACGTTCCCTCTCTTTGTCATCTTCACCCCATTATCACATATACTCTACCACTCCGCAATATGCTTGGTCTTTAATTCCATTGCCCCTCGGTAGATCTCCTTTTCTCCCAATCATTCATCTCCAATCCCCAATTTCATTATTGACTTACTTGCTCAATTCTCCAACTTTACATGGTTTGTTAGAAGTGGATTAATCCAACTGATAGAGTGATTGTGATATCGGATAATACCCCGTATACATATGTATCGTTATTCCTTTGCTTTACTCCGGTTTTTCTTCAAACCGATCTCTCAAGTCAATACCAGCATCAAATTGGAACAAGAAACTCAGAATATACATTTTATTTTTCAGGCAGATATTCCAGGATTTCATCTATAGAAACTTCAAAAAACTTGCACAAAGCATCCAGAACATCAAAAGAGATAGCTGTCCCCTGCCCTTTGGATAACCTATACGCAGTTGCATAAGCAATATTAGCCTTGCGCATCAGGTCCGTGGCATTCAGGCCACGCTCTTTCAGCAATTCGGGCACTTTTACCTTGATCACAGATCATCTCCTGGGAAAAACGATCTGGCGAAACTGCGTCAAGGCTTGACAAAAGGCCAAATTATCTACTATACTAGATATAGCCTGATGCATATGCCCAAACAGATGCGCAGGTCGCCGTTTTACAAGAACGGCCATGTCTCGACCAGGCATTGACGGCCACTACCCGACGTCAATGCCATGCCTATAATACATTGCAGCTATTCAAGAGTCAATAGCCCACGAATAGCTGCAATGTCACCGTAAAGCAGAACAAGTAAATAGACATATTTTCTCAAACTGATACCTCGCCGGGTTACAGCCTGGCGAGGTATTGTTTTAATACCGCTACGAAAACCTTGGATTTGATATGGTCAAAAAGTAGCCTACTCATACCTATCATAATTTCGCATTGAAAAGGAATATGGAACTGAGTAGATTCGGTAAATCTTAATCAACGAGGAGCAAAAATGACTAGCAATGTAACCTGTCCTCCAGTTTCGACTGCAACTCTTTCGGTTGCAGTCGAACAATTCATCGAGGCCAAACAAGCCCAGAGACTCAGCAAGAATACACTGATCGAGTACAACCGTACTCTCCGTTATTTCAAGGAGTTTTTTGAGAATGAAGATCCACTGATGTCAGCTATTACACAGGTTGACATCCGCAAGTTTATGAACAGCCTGGATCATCTGTCAAAAAAGTCTCTTTTGAATGTGCATATCGGTCTCTCATCCCTTTGGCACTGGGCATCCGATGAAGGCCTCTGTTCCGACAATATTATGCATAAGGTGGCCCGCCCACGACCGGAAATTCGTGCAGTCCAACCTTTTTCGCACGAAGAAGTCGATCGGTTATTCAATGGAATTTGTTTTTCTGTTGAATATAGTAGACCAGGGAAAAGGAGCTGCTCAAGTCGGCTGCCATACTATTACCGAACGCGGGCTATCTTGCTTGTACTGCTTGACAATGGTATTCGAGAAAACGAACTTTGCCACATCCGCGCCAAAGATCTCGATGGTACAACTATCAAAGTATTCGGAAAAGGAGCCAAGGAACGCATCGTTCCAATCTCCGATTGTACCCTCCTGGCAATCCAGGAATATATCCAACAGGAACGTCCAGGCGATCCTCCACAAAATGAGGAATTTGTCTTTGTAACGAAAAGCGGGAAACGGATAATGGGAGACCAGCTTTACCATATGGTTTTGAAAATTGGTTTACGGACTGGTATAAAGGCTTATCCGCATAAATTCAGACATACTTTCGCGATTAATTTTCTTAGGAACGGGGGAAATATCTACGCACTTCAAGCAATTTTGGGACATGCCTCTCTTGAAATGGTCAAGCGGTACTTGGCTATCGCCAATGCAGACATCGAAGCAGTACATCGCAGCGCATCAGTAGTAAATTGTTGGCACTTGGGGGCAATTAGTGCTGACGCTCCGGTATCGGTTCTCTGATTAATTCATATCAATTGATCTTGCTCCTCGCCGGGGGCTTATTTAACGTGTCTCGTACATAAAAGCTGTTAACCGCTAGGTTCGAGGTTCAAATCCTCGGCGAGGAGCCTGAAAGCCGAAAGGGACTGTCCATTGTTGGACAGTCTTTTCATTTGCTTAAATTTCCCTGATCGGCGAAAACGAATTAAGCCCAAATATTAACAAAATAATCACCTTTTTTATTGTTTTTTGCCCATCCTTCCCGAGGAACAATTGCACCATATCTGGCGTAGGACTGTCGAAATGGCGATTTCTCGCCACCCTTGTGCATTTTTTCGTCGTTCGTCGCGTTCGCATCATGTGTGCGCTCAATCCATTTTTTTAGATTCCTTGAACCTGGAAGAGTCTTGCTATCCTGCCCCGGCACCTTTGATACCTCATTCCAGCTAAGATTCATTCAGCATTGTGCTGTAACAATTGGGCTAATTTAATAAGTGGTTTTTATTTGATGCACACTCCTTATAGAGAGCACATCTTTCTTTTTTAAAATTATAATGGCTTGATTCTTTTCTATAAGAAAAAGAGGAAATATGCCATACCTTTTGCGTTTCGTTCAAAAATTCCAGGAATCGAATCAGGCAGGATTCCTGGAACTGGAGAAAAAGTTTATTCAGCTTGAAAAATCAGCCGAAGAATTTCCAAAGGGGAAGCGCTATCTGCCCTATGCCGGGCGCGAGCCCTCCAATACCCTCATCTGGGAATGTGAGTTTCCTACCTTGCAGGCAGTTCAGGATGCATTGGATTTGCTTAATCGCGACCCCCGCCATGCTTTATTGTATCAGCAACAGGTGCAGTTTTTTGTAGAATCGTATGTCGAAATCTACCAGACCTTTGATGGTAAATAGAAATTATTTCTGGCCTGTGAATGGCTGCATTTGATAATCCTGCAGCACCCGGTCTATGTGGTCCAGCAGGATTGCTTCTGCATTGTTCTCGATTTTGCAATCCCGAATGCACGACAGTTGTTCGGGGGCAAACTGGCTGAGCAGGGCCAGTGGCAGCGGGCGGGAAGCGAGATTTGCTAGCAACCTGGTTAACGCTGCCTGGACTTGTCCATCCGACCAATAATAGCGCGAGCGATCGCTCAGGCTGTATTTGCGGGCGAAGGCCTGTTCCTGCGCTGACCCATGATAATACTTATGCCAGTGGCGCGGATCGCGCAGCATGGCCTCATCAAGTGCAGCGATCAGGCCAGAGCGTTCAGATGCTGGAAACAGTTCGTCCTCCATCCAGGCCAGTGCAAAGATACCCTCACGCATGGCAAAGGTCAAGGCCGGTCCCACTTTCAAGATGGCGAAATGATCCCGGACCAGCCGGTGCAGGTTCGCCTTTGTCTGATAATCGGTCGAGTGGGCTTCAAAGACCATCCCAGGCTGAGTCTCGATAAAACGGACCAGGCCGGCTGCGGCTGCGGGCTGATAGTCTAATACAAAATCATCGCCGAACTCCACCCCTGGCTGCACAACCACCGCCTGTACTCTTTCCCAGGCCTGACCAAGCTTCTGGTGCAGGAAAGCCGCCCGTGTTACCTCGATCGTGTGACCGACATTTTCGGCGGCAGTAACCTGCAGGCGGTCTTCGTGGGTTTGCGCTCCGCCGGGAATGGGCACCTCGCTGCCAATTACATAATGGGGGGAAGGTGCGGCGCCCAGGCTGGCGTGAGCCTGCTCTGCGGCCTCTGCCAGGCTGGCAGCGCGCCGGGCGGAAAGTTCCACATCCAACGGAAGCGCAGGATCATCATCCCTGAGCTTCATACTGGCGTCCAGATGGATTTTAGCGTAGCCTGCCCGGATGTATGCATGCACCAGTTCGATGGATTTTTGCATGGCGCTTCCCGCCGGCTCTGCCTGCCAGACCGATGGGCCAAGGTGGTCACCTCCAAGCAGGATCTTCTCCTGCGCCAGGCCAACCTGATCTGCCAGATTGCGTACATAGGCTGCAAAATCTGCCGGGGTCATGCCGGTGTAACCACCGAACTGGTTGACCTGGTTGCAGGTGGATTCCACCAGGAGCACGGTACCAGCCCGGACCGCGCGCTGCATGGCAGCCTTGAGCACAAACGGGTGGCTGGAACATATCGAAGCCAGCCCGCGCGCTTCGCCTTGTTTCTGGCCGCGCACGATCTCATCCAGGAATTCAATCGACATACTGCTGCGCTTCCTCCAGGGTTGCCTGGATGGTAGTGCCTCCGGCCTTGCGCGTCGATAGCGAACCGCATGCTGCCCCAAGCTTCAAGGCACGCTCAAGACTCCAGTTGTGCAGAAAACCGTATAGAAAGCCGCCATCAAAAGAATCCCCGGCCCCGGTGGTATCCACGACGTTTACTTTCAGAGCGGGGCAGTTGGCTGTTTCCGCTTCCTGCCCGGCAATTGCTCCACGCGGCCCCAGTTTGATCGCCACCCGGGAACACTTTTTGGCCAGCCGGGTGAGCGCCTGTTTTTCATTTACCGATCCGGTCATGGCCAGCGCCTCGTTTTCGTTGGGAAGGAACACATCTACGAATTGAAGAAGTTCATCGAAGCCACTCCACCTGCCAGATGGATCCCAGTTTGGATCGAGCGAAGTGCTCAGGCCGAGGGCGTGTGCACGGCGGAAAAGGTCTGGTAAGCCTGGTTGCAGAGCAGTCTGCAGGAAGTAGCTGGCTACATGGATGTGGCGGGAACGGGCGAGCAATTCGTCGGTCACCTGGTCAGCGCACAGGCGATCCATGCTGCCGACGTGCGTTAAAATGGCACGGTCGCTGGCCGTGCTAAGGATTACCGACATACCGGTGGCAACAGAGGCGTCTATAATCACCGGGGCTACATCCACCTGACGGCGGGTCATTTCATCCAGCATAAAATGCCCAAACAGGTCATCCCCGCAGACGCCAATGAAGCCCACCTTGAGTCCCAGGCGGGCAGCTCCACAGGCAAAAATGGCGGAAGAGGAACCAATCGAGAAGCTGGCGGAATCGACCAGTTTCTCGGCCTGGCCGAACGCCGGCATAACATCGCCGGTCAGCACCAGGTCTGGATTAATTTCTCCGGCCACCAGGATATCATAGGGTTTCATGATCGGTTTTCACTTGGTAATGCATGTTCAGTATTTTTTATACCAATCGAAGGGCGCCTCGGCGGAGTAAAAGCTTTGAATCGGCCTGGCATTCTGGCTGCATAGTTCGGTCAGCCGGGTGAGACGCTCACGGGCGCTGGTCTGAAGAAAGATGCTGCGCTCGGAACCCTTCAAACCAACCGCTTCCTGCCAGACGGCCCGTCCCACGGCAATCCCGGCGGCTCCCGCCTGACAGGCTACCAGCACCTGGCGCAGATAGGATTCGTAATCCACCGCCGCCGAGAGCAGGATCCAGGGAACCGGGCTGGCCGATGAGATCTCTGCGCAGGCCTCCGCCCAGGATTTTTCATCCTCTCCGCCGTGCGCGTCCAGAGGGAACTCACTCTTAAGGATGTCCACACCCGGAACGACCAGGCGGCGGGCGGTCTCTGTAACCACAAAGCGCTTTTCTGCAGAGCTGAGGCTGGATCCTTCCTGGAGCGAGTAGGAAAGCGGTTCAAGCATCAGGCCCAGATCAAAACGGCTGCATTCCTCGCCGATAAGGCGGACGAAATCCTCGATCTCTGCGGCGGTTGGCGATTGGGGGTGGTAGTAGACCAGCAGCTTGACCATGCTGGCTCCCATCCGTTTGGCTTTCTCCACGCTCCAATCGGGCAGCACCTGGCTTTGACGGGCGATCGGGAGGCCGTTGTAGCCGGTAAATTCGAGGGCCACCACCAAACCGACCTGACCGGGAAGACAGCCTGTAGCGATCGCCTGCGCCGCCGAAACTTCCGGGTCGAGCAGCACGGCGGTGGAAAATCTGGCCAGGTTGGATGTAACTTCCAACTTAAAGTTGGAAAGCTCGCCATCTGTCACCCGGCCCGGATCCTGTGGAGACAGCGCCCGGCGCAAGTTCTGGCGGTGGTCAAGTGCCAGGCAGGTAAAGGTGCCTTGCGGGGAAGTGCACTGCTGCAGGCTGCGTAGCTTACCGATGGTGATGGTTCTCATGAATAGATTTACTCGCCAAGGATATGGGTCATACCCTGCGAATAGTAGCGCTCACGCCAGGTTGGCTGGTTCGGATTTTGGCCGCGTGCCCGTGCAACCCGGTAGGCCAGCAACGCCAGGGGCGGAACAAGCGAGAGTGATGCAAAGGCTTGATAAAGCGGGGCCTGGGCAGGCAAATGGAAGTCACCGGCCACAGGCTGCGGTCCCACATCCAGGATACGAGCACCCCATTCGCGTGCCAGCCGGGCCGTGACCATGGTGGAAGCATCGCTCGGGTCACCCGTATACAGGGCTGCGCAGAAGGTCTTTTCAGAGACGACCGTTGCCGGGCCGGAAGCCATTTCCCAGGTTTCGCTGCCCTCGGCATGCAGCAGGGCCATCTCTTTCATCTTCAAAGCGCCCTCGAGTGAGGACGCATAGGCATTTCCCGTGCCGAAGTAGAAAGCATGATCAAATTTTGCCAATACCGGTACCAGCTCCGGCAATATCTTTTTGGCCTGTACCAGGGCTTGTCTGCAGCGCTCAGCCGAGGCTGCCAGGTCATCGAAGTAAGCCGGAGCGGCAGAGAATATTTCCAGCAACAGCAGGTGTAGAGCGGTCAGGGTACTGGCATAGGTTTTGGTCATAACCGGTACATGGCTCGGGCCGCCCGCGCTGACAAGCAGGTGATCGGCCAGTTTTGAGATCGAGGAACCCGGCACATGCGTGATGCCTACCAGGATGCATTTTCCGTGCAACTGTTCGAAGGCCGCAATTACGTCGCGGAATTCCCCGGAAGCCGACATTCCGACTACTACATCCCCGGCGCCGATGGCTGGCATGAAGTAACGAAACTCGCCAGCCGGGACCGCCAGGACGAAAGGATCTCCTTCTCCGGCCAGCATGCGGGCAGTATAAGTGGCTGCCATGCTGGTGTAAAGGGATGTACCGTTTCCGATGATAAAGATCCGGCGCGCCTTGCCTGTCCGGATCGCCCGGGCAGCTGCTTGTGCAGACGGGCGGGTGTCGGTCAGTGTGGCCTGGATTGTGGCCGGGATGTCGTCAATTTCTTGCGGGATGAGTTCTTCAATTGGCATGATATGCTCCTTGGAATAAATTGTGATTAATGCAGGCGTTATTGTACTGGTGGAAAATTCGCCCGGTTTCTAAACGAAATCCTGGCGATGTTTTTTCCAGGTCTCGATGAACCTATGCGTGTTCTTCCAAGCGTTGGGCGTGTCATCGCGCACATTGTCAACCGGGGAGAGGATGAAACCGCCGCCCGCCCCCAGGATGCGCAGGGCTTCCAGCACTGCGGCTTCGGTCTCCGCTTCAGTGCCCTGTTCAACGGTCAGAGGGCCACTTACGCCTCCCCATAGGCATTTGTTTTTGGCTTTGAATTTCTCTTTGACCTTCTGCAGGTCAGTGCCCTTGCCTTCCCGTGGATCAAGCCCGATCAGGATGTCGATACCCGTATCCAGGATATCATCGATCACCGGCATGAAGGCGCTGGTGATGATATAGGCATATTTCCTCCCGGCCTGATGAACCAGTTCGGCCTCTTTTTTAAGGGTCGGGGCAATGATCGTGCGGTAGGCTTTCGGCGTCCAGAACTCAGTCGTCTCATACCAGCCCCGCCGGATAATGATATCCGCCGCTGTGACATCCAGGTAGATCTCGATCTGTTTCATATTCCAGGCATGAATGATGGCAGCATATTCCTTGATCAAATCCGGCTGGAGGATCGAAAGCTCCATGATCTTTTCAAAACCAGAAAGCCAGGCCATGGCGTCGCAGCCCATCACACCCGGATCGACCTGCAGGGAGGAATCGGTGTTGCCCTTCCAACCGCCGGCCTGGACGAGATGATACTGGTCGGCGATCTTTTGGGCTGCCCGGGCCTCATCCCTCAGCTTTTCAATATCACTATCCTTGAAGGGGCCGAAAATATAGGGTAGCTTTTCAAGATCCTGTTCCGGCTTTACCAGGAACTCCTCGGCGCGCGGCACCAGCCAATCCTTGAAGATCGGAAAATCCCCTTCCGTCGGCCAGCCCTCCCACTGGCGGATGCGGCTGGTCAGGGGGCCTTTGGGAGTATCGATTCGACGGCAGAAATATCGGGTAGCCCCGGTTTCCTCGATCCATTCTGTATATCTGGCATCCGGATGCAACGTGCCGGTCAGGTGCATGGTACGGTTGAGATGACCAACATGGACGTGCGGATCGAGGCCCAGGTCAACTTCCCGGGTAATGTATTCCATTTCGGATTTGCACGTATTGTAGAGGTTATAAAATAGCATGAAGGAGCACGGTATGTAGTCAACCGGCTTGTTTTCAACTGCGGACAGGAAACGCTCGCGGGAGTTCATAACGGGATTCTCCAAAGGATTATTTGACGGCCCCGGCAACCAGGCCCTCCACGAACAGCCTCTGTCCGAAAAGATAAAGCAGCACCATCGGGATAGTGGCGATCAGGCTGCCAGCCATGATGAGCGGTTCGTTGTTGGTGAAGTGACCCTTGAAGAGGGTCAGCCCCGGCATGAGCGTCTTGACGCTCACATCCTGCAGGAAAACCAGGGCGACGAAAAGCTCGTTCCAGACGAAAAGGGCGTTGACCACGATCAGTGTCACCAGGGCCGGGGTTGAAAGCGGCATGGTGATGCGGAAAAAGATATCCAGGTTCGTGCAACCGTCGATAGCGGCGGCGTCAAATAGCTCGCCGGGCAGGCTGCGGAAGAAGCTCACTAACAGGTAGACTGAGAAAGGGATCAGGAGGCCGCTGTAAATGATGATCACTGATGGGAGTGTATTGATCAGGCCGATGTTAACCATGAGCACGAACAGGGGCAGGATCAGGACTGCTGGCGGGATGACCATCAGGCCGATCATCGAATTGTAGAAGAAGGAGCGCCCAGCAAAGTGGAAGCGTGTCAGGGCGAAGGCTGCCAAGGCCGAGACGATCGTGGAGGCCACCAGGCTGGCGATGGTAACGATCAGACTGTTGCCAAACCAGAGTGGGATGTTACCCTTGTTCATGGCATCGATCATGTTCTGGAAAGTGAATGGCATCGGCAGTCCGAACTGGTCGTGCAGCCAGCCCTGGCGGGTTTTGAAAGCGGTCACGGTCATGTAATAAACCGGGTAGAGCGCCACCACGCTGAAGAAGATAAGGATGATGTGCTTAGGAATGGAGGACAGGAAGGACCATAACCGGGTAGAAGCATTGCCAGGTTTCATTCAGCCTCCTCCAGAGATCTGCCGCGCACGCGGAACTGCAGGACAATGAGGACCGAGGTGATCAACAGCAGGAAAACCGCCAGGGCAGAAGCAATGCCCGGGGAGCGGAAGGCAAAGGCGTGTTCCCAGATGTAGAACTCCATGACGGTGGAGGCAAAGCCAGGCCCGCCACCGGTCATGGTAAAGACATAGGAGAACACCCATGAAAGCATGGTGATCAGTTCAACCACAACGAAGAATTCGATCACAGCCGACATCTGCGGCAGGGTGACGTAGATGTGCTTCTGCCACCAGCTAGCGCCATCGATGGCAGCAGCCTCGAGGGTCTCCTTATCCAAGGACATCAGGCGCGCTAGGAAGAGCACCACGCCGAAGCCCATTTCACGGTAGATGATCACTAGGCTGATGGAAGGGATGACCCAGGTGGCACTCCCAAGCCAGTCGATGGTCAGAAAGCCCAGCCCGAAATCACGCAGCAAGGTATTCAGGATGCCGTTCAGGCCCAGCAGGTAAACAAAGGTCTGCCCGACGACCGGGATTGCCAGGATATAGGGCAGGAAGATGATGCCACGGTATAGAATGCGCCCGCGGGTGTTCTCGAACAGGAGGATGGCGACCATAAGCGCCAGGATGGTCATGAACGGAACGCTGATGAGCAGCTTGCCGTTGTTGCCCAGTGCTTCCAGGAAGACCGGGTCCTGGACAACCAGCTTGTAGTTGGTCAGCCCGATGGTTTTGATCCCGCTGGCAGTATTCTGCAGCAGGCTGGCGTGGAAGATCTCGATGATCGGGTAGACAAAAACAATGATAATAAATAACGTTGCCGGGGCCAGGTACAGGTAGGGCTCCAACTTGTTCTGTCTGCGGTTCTTAGGAACCACGGGATGTTTCGGCATAAAGCGCCAGTCCTCGGGGTAGTGGGCTCTCCCGGGATCGCTCCCGGGAGAGCCATGAACGCTCTAAATCTGGCTACTTCCAGTTCTGCCAGTTGGTCAGCTCATCCGGATGCTGATTGCGCCAGGTTGAAGCGGCGCGTTCCCACAGGGTAGCCACATCGGTAGGCGAGCCGCTCTGCGCGAAGATCGTCTGGCCGGCAGCCAGATCGGCATTGGTGTCGACCTCGCCCGGCAGGTAGTTCTCAAGCCAGACCTGCGGTCCGGTCGTCTCCCAGGTCATCATCTGCTGCATGACCGGGTCAGTCACCGCGCTGCGGTTAAAGCGCGCATCGGCCGGAATGACACCGGTATGCTTGTACCAGGAAGCCAGGCGGTCGGAGGTGTGCATGAAAGCCAGGAAGTTCGCAGCCGCCTGCGGATTCTTGCTCCACTTGGTGATGAAGAAAGTTGTCGACTGGGTGGCATTGCCGGCGGTGGCCAGCTTGCCGCTGCCGAGCAGCGGGGTTTGCATCACGCCTACGTTGCCGCTGCCCAGATCAGTGATGGCTTGTTTGACCATACCGTCCGTGCCGAAGGACATAGCTCCCTTGCCCTGGCCGAAGGCCTGGGAGGAGGTGCTGAGGTCCAGAGACATGATATCCTGATTGAAGTAGCCCTTCTTGACCATGTCGTCCAGCGACTGGTACCAGCCGGTATAGTGTGGGTCAGTGAAAGACTTTTTGCCGATCACGGCCTGGCGCAGATCGTCAGTGGAATCGAGCGACTGGATGCCAACATTGGAGAAGAACCAGGCGCCGCCGTAGCCGTCCTTGTCGCCCTCGACCCATGGGGTGATGCCGGCAGCCTTAAAAGTGGCGCAGGCAGCCATGAACTGATCCCAGGTCCAGCGGCCGTTGGAAGGCGGGGTGACGCCGGCCTTGGTAAACAGGGTCTTATTGTACATGACATCGATGCCGATCAGGTACATCGGCATGCCCCACAGCTTGCCCTGGTACATATTCTCGTTGGTGTTCAGCCAGTTGGAGATCTCGCTGGAGGGGACATAGTCGCTGATCGGGGCCACTGCATTCTGCCAGACGAAACCAAGCAACGGGCCGGTGGCCCATTGAGAGGCCATGTCCGGGCCGCTCTTGGCGGTCACCGCTGACTGGAAGGCGCTGATCAGAGTATCCGTAGATTGCGGCACGATATTGATCGTGACATTGGGATGAATTTTCTCATAGGCAGCAACTGTTTCGGTCATCCAGGCATCTGCTCCGGGAGCGTCCGATTCAGCCCACCACCAGAAGGTCAGATTGACTTTTGCGTTTGCCGCGGGGGCATTTTGTGATGTAGTACCGCAGGCAACCAGTGTCATGGAAAGGATCACCAGAATGGTGATCACACGCAGGCTAGTTTTCATTTTCAATCACTCCTCAAGAAATATGTAGGTTTGGATGGACTTATACCAGGATCGAAAGCAGGTATTCTTTGAGTGGATTCACCTCCTGCCGGATTTAACCAGCTGACGCCAGTTTGTAAAAGCGCTGGGGATTCTTTAAAAGGATGGCATCGATGATCAGTAATGCGTCTTCCCGGGTGAAATACCCTGTGATGATCTTTTCCGCCAGAGTTGTTGCTAGGACATGTCGAAAAGCCAGCAATGCACCAAAGCTTTCTTCCGCCGTCCAGGTATCGCAGCCCCAGAAGATCCGATCGAGGCTGGCCCGTTCGATTAATTCGTGCAGCATGACTGTTGCCGACCGGTTGGAAAGTAGCGGAAGCCAGCTCAGGTCAGGAAAAACATTCGGGTATTTGCTCACCAGCCAGGATATATCCTGCATCCAGGGGTAGCTGCAGTGCAGTAGCACGAAGCGGGTGGCAGGAAAGCTCTGGATGGCAGGCTGCAGGTAGGCTGCATTCGTCCGGTATCCCTGGCCCATCCCGGTGTGGATTTGTATCGGAAGATCCAGATCGGCTGCCATGGAACAGATCTGAAAAAAAAGGTAATCCTGAAAGGCTTTAACATCCTTAGGATCAAAGCCTTTATCGTGAGGAAGAGCGGTCTTACCGGACACGTTGGAGGGGAGCATCCGTTCCCGGCTATTCAAGCCAGCCTGCTTCTGCTCCCGCACTGTTGCGGCAGTCAGTCGCGAGAACGCCTGGCGAGCCATGCTGTCGCTGACGGGATCAAAATCCAGGCCGCGGTCATAGGCGATCGGGATCTTTATCGCAACACAGCCGCCTGTCTGGTGGGCACGTATTTCAGCACGGACCCAGCCAATATATTCATCCAGGTCTGAGATAAAAGCGTGCGGCTGCAGGGTGTAAGGGTTGCTGCCATCATGGTCCACCGAGGCAGGTGAATAGCCAAAGAAAAAAGCATTGACCCGGTAAACCGGAGCATAAAATTCCGGCGAACCATTGTCACTGCCCGGATCCCAGTAGGCATCCAGGATCATGCGGCGAAAACCGCACCGCCTGGTCAGGATCTCGCGGGAGTGAAGGGGGTTTTGATAGGCAGACTGGATTCGGTCACTCCAGGTTTGCCAGTTGGAAGCCGTTAGGAAACTGCTCTCCCCGTACAACTGCAGCAGGCTCTTCTTAAGCCAGACAAAATAAGAATTAAAACCAACTTTGTTTAAGAAGATTTCTCGCGAATCAGTTGCCTCACTCCAGGAAACCCCGCACCAGTTGAGATAACTGTTGCGCAGCAATTCATCCAGGCCAAATGGATTTAGCTCCTTTTCCGGCAACTGGTGGCAGTGGGTGCTGATCTTGGGCTGACTGTCGATTATGGCCGAAAATTCGGCGTATAGTTCCTGGTGGTTAGGGGTCATGACATCCTTCGATTTTATGCCAGGATGACCTGGACGCCCTTGGCGCATAGTCTTTCCACGATTTCGGAAGGCAGGTCCCGGTCTGTCACGATCACGTGCACCTTGTCGAGCGGCATGACCAGGGCCGGTGCCACCTTGCCGAACTTGGTGTGGTCGGCCAGGATGATCGTCTGCGTGGCGGCGTTGGCAAAAGCTCGGTCGGTACTGACCTCAACGATCTGGCTGTGGGTCAACCCATGCTGCAGGCTGATCGCTTCAATGCCATAAAAGAGTTTGTCAGCACGAAACTGGGCCACACCCCAATCCGTCAGATGACCATGCAGGGTTTGTTCACCTGGCCGCACAGCACCGCCCAGCGCGATCAATTCAATACCGGGCTGGTCGACCAGCAAATCGACTACGCGCAGGGCATTTGTAATGACGGTCACCCGCCTTTGGGATGGTAGCTGCCTGGCAAATTCAAATGTGGTTGTTCCCCCGGCAATAAAGATTGTATCCCCGTTATGCACCAATTCCAACGCCATCCGCCCGATGCGCACTTTCTCTTCGCTATTCAACAGGGACCGCAAAGCAAAGGGTCGTTCCTCGGCTTGTATTGCCAGCGATACTTTGCCGACGGATATCGTGATGAGGCTTTCACTGACCAAATCGTGCAGTTCACGCCGCAATGTCGAATTACTGACATCCAACTGCCGCGCCAGTTCCTCGATCGGGATCGATTCGCCTTTTTGCAGGACATTCAACAAAGTTGACTTGCGCTTGATGCGTTTATGAGCGGGAGTCAGCATGGGACATTTCCCTTTCGGGAAAAATTATAAGTTAATATGGCAATATTGTCAATTAGCCTGATAAATAACAGGTAATTTTTGCAAATTTCCCGGGATAATTCGCATCTTATCGGAATTAATATCTTTTTCGTGTCTATTGCCCCCAGTTCATGGCCCGGGCATACTCCTCGGATACCTTGCGCATATCATGGTACAGGTCAGTGATATCATCGTCACTCCAGGTTTTATCTAAAACGCAGATCGGGATGGCCAGGGTATCCGGAGCCAGGTTCTCCATCATTTCCCGGTAACCGGCCAACATCTGTTCGGCACTCTCATTCTGGTCAAACATGGGCTCGATCACTCCCCAACCGGCAAAGACTTGTTTCAGGGCGGAATATTCGTTATGGGTGTAGTGGTGCGAGCAATTCAGATACTTTACCGGGTTTTGGAGGCGCATATACATCTCACGGCATGGATGCGGCCCGCAGTTGTGCAGTCCTCCGCTGCCCCAGGGCGCGTAGAGCCGGTCGTGGTATGGGGCGCAAAATTTCTCAAAGATCTTCGGGCCGATCGTGGCACTAACATCGTCGCTGCTGAAGCTGATGTACTTCTGCGGATGCCAGACCGGGTCGAAATCAAGCGAACCGAAGCGTTTTAATTCCCCGCCGGCTGCGGTCACCAGGGCCTGCATCATCTCAAGTTGCACATCGGTTAAGAGGTCGAGCAGGGTAAGAACAGCCTGGGGATCGTCATAAAAACCGGTGTACAGCAGGTTGGTATCCACCAGGTCCTTGAGATTGTTGAGAGGCCCACCGATATCGACGCCGGTCAGGGAAACATCCGGTGGCATATTTTCAGCGAATAAACGCATACGGCGCAGGTTCTCGGGCATCATTCCATCCCCGATCCCGGGACGTTTCAAATCATAAACCTGCTGAAGATCTTTGATGGGATGTTCCAACACACCTGGTGGCTGGTTGGGATCCTCGCTCCAATGGATCTGGCAGCCGAACATGCTGGCGATCGTTAAGTATCCTTGCGTGATGCGTACCACCGGAATGTAATCATCCGGAAGCAGGCGCAGAGAGCGCGCGATCCAGGCGGCATTGGCTTCCAGCTGATTCTGTCCACTCTCCAACTCCCAGCGAATGGTATGCTCGGGTCGGGTCGCACCCTGCAGCCAGATGAAGACAGGCAGGTGGTCAACCGGCTGATAGTCGAAAAAGCGCCGGTAGAGATCTTTTCGGCGTTCAATTTCATTGTGGTCGATATCAAGGGGTATCATCATGATATATCTCCTAGAGCCGTTCGGTTTCTTATTAGCATCTATCCGAAAAATATTGAAAAACCGCATTTTGAGTATGTGCGGCGGTGCCGGACATACTCAAAATGCGACCTTCTCCTTGATTTTCGGATAGGTCCTTAACATTTAACATACAGGGTTGTTATCTCCAAGGAATTGAGCAACCCGTGCTGATAGGACGAGTCGGGCTTGGCTGGCAAACGCGCTTAATGTTCCCCGGTTGATTTGTGGATCGATGGTATGCGGGGATGTCACTGAATGGGCTGCGATCAGCATTCCGAGCTCCTGGGCCTCCTGCAAGTTCAGCCCGGCGACACGCCCGGTTATTACTCCTGCCAGAAAAGCGTCCCCGGCACCGGCGGTGCTGACCAATTCGGTGGGGAAAGCAGCCAAATGCTGCACATTTTTTCCATCCCAACTCCAGCTACCCCATCCGCCGGCAGTAATGGTCACCTGCAGATCCGGGTTGATCGCGTTCAGCCTGACCAGCGCCGCATTGACGATAGGCTGGGGTGGCTCGTCATCCGCTGAAGAGCGTATTCCCGTCAAGGCAGCCGCCTCATCGCGGTTCATCGCCAGCAGATCGGTTTCTGAAAGCAGGCCCATATCGATGGCCGTCTCGATCTCGGCGGATGTAAAGGCTGCCACGCGCCAGAAGCCGTATTTGGTTGCCATCTGGAGCAATTTTTGGCGCGCGACCAGGGATACTTCCGGCGCGGCCAGGGCAACCCCGCCTGAAGGATGGGCGGCAAAATCGGCTTCGGCCTCAGAGACAGCCTCCGCCCCCACCAGATCGCAGGCCGAATTGTCGGTGGTCAGGTTGCCCCCGCTCCCATCCGGGTATAGAAAGCAAAAAGAATACAACGTCTGCATCCCTGCAACAGTTTGGATGTGGCGCAGGTCCAGGCCGGCCATGCTCATTTCTTTGATCAAACGCTGTCCGGCCGCATCGTCGCCGACCTTGCCAATCGGCAGTACGGTAATGGCTTCCCCAAGCAAAACTTTTACATAATGCGAAATGATATGCAGCTTGCAATAATCCCGGCGTTCGATGAAATGCCCGCTGCGGCTCTCTTCTCGGCCCAGGGTATGCTTTCCATTCAGCAGGAAAAAAGACCCGCTGCCGATCCCACCCACGCCCAGCATAACCCGGGAGGTGCGGGCAGAAATGTCAGCATGCAATCCTTTCATGCGGGCGGTTTCAGCCATCGAAAATTCCCAGATCCCATTCCGGATGCTGGCTGATCGGATGGGAGGCGGTCTCGACCGTGGCGGTAATCCGGGCATCCGGATGTTCCTGCAGCAGGGTGATCGGATATTCGGTCGTTAGCGGACCGAACAAGGCTACACGCAGGGCGGTCTGTTTCCAGGCCCCGGTATCACTGAACAGGCGCACTTTCCTGGCCGAAAGGCATTCCTTGACCCCCAGGGTCACGGACATGGGCGGTACAAACTGGTATGCCGCTCCAAAGGTGCGCTGGGCCAGGGCCATGATAGTATCCAGGTTATTCTCTTGCACCCGTACCGTGGAATTCCGTAGTTCCTCGATACTGATTTGGCTGTAGGGGTGCCGGCGTGTCTGGTTATAAGCGATATGTCCATCCTGTCCCCAGCCGCCGTAGGTGATATCAATTGGGGCTGCCCAGATCTTCTCCCGAATTTCCTCAACATTTCGGGCGTTGAGCCAGTGACGATTTTCTGGGGGAACGGACAGCCCGGCTTCGACCGGTGCATAGAAGAACCGCTCCATGAAGCCACGAAAACTGTATGGATGATCGCGTGGCAGCTCACGATTCTGCCAGTCCAGGCATTCATCCATATGGAAAACAACCAGGGCTTTCAGGCTTACCTTTTCCCGATTAACCAGGTCCGTGAAGGGTTTGTACCAGCAGGACGGTCCACACGGGATGATCGCCCGGGTGGGCTCACCGCGCCGGTTGTGGGTTTGGATCTCATCCACCAGCTCGCGCGCCATCCATGCCCCCATTTCATCCGAATCACGGCAAAGCTGGAACGGAATTTTTAATTCTGCATGGTCCACCAGTTGAACGGAAGGAACTTTACACCATGCATACAGATCTTTCAAGGAAAAATCAGACATAAATTAGCTCTCCATGATTGGCCGGCTTGCCAATCAATCTAGCTGTATTCGACAGCTTCGAGCTCCAGGGTATAACTGCGGGATTCCCCGGGCTCCAAATAGGGCAGTTTCTTTTGAGATTTCATTGCCGCGCGCCCCGGTAGCGGATTGCAGTTCATCGGCTCAATTGCCAAAACGTACAATCCTTCCCCCATCATCTTCCACTCATTCAGATATGGCAGGGTGCGGGTATCGAAGGAAAGCCGCAGCCCCAGGCCCAGGCTGGGATTCTCCACTTCGGCCTGGGCCCAGCCATTAGGGTTCGTGACCGGGGTATGTACGAAATTCTGTTCCTGAAAGCCGGGAGTGGGCGGCTGGAATACCCTCCAGTCTGCCAAAGCTTCTGCCGAAGCCTCATCCTCAGGTACAGTTTCAAGCACCTCGAACTTCAAATGCGCCGTTTCATCGAGCAATGGAAAACCTGTGTTGATGTGGTACATGAGCATGTGCGCTTGCGGGCTGAAACCTTCGTTAATCACGGTGTCTTCCAGACGAATCTTATTGGAACCCAGACAAGTGCTGATCCGTCTGCGCAGCAGGATGTTCTCTCCAAAGACTCTTGTCTGACGCACTGTGCCACTCAACTCCAGCTGGTAGGTGCCATCAACCCACCCGGCGTGGTAGCTAACTTCCCGCGCCGGCAGGTTGCTCACCCGGCCGTGCTGGCCAAGCTCTTCGGCGCCATCGCGCACGGGTGGGCCAAAGCTATCCAGGCCGCAGGTGGCCAGCATCCCCCCTTGAAAAGTACGCAGCCAGCCGGCGCCAGAGGGTTCATAAAAAGCCGGATGAGCATCGCCCGTGGCGGATCGCCAGGCCAGCGACAAACCCCTGTACAGGCAGGCTGCAATATCCATTGCCCGGTCCGGGAGGATATTGAAAGTCAGGCCGCTGCCGGTCCAGACCTGCAGGAGCCTGCTGCCGCGCTCGAGACCCTCGCTCGCTTCCAGCGGCTGAATACCTGCGATCTGATTCATTGTGCCGGTATAGCGAACAAGTTCTTCGCGGCTCCAGTCACGCTGGTATAGATGCGCCATGGATTCCTTTCTTGAATGCCTGAGGTGGCTTCGGGTAGCCGGCTTAAAGCGCCAGGGCGCGTATACCGGTCAGCTCGCAGAATGCCAGCAAGTCCTCGTAGAGTCCTGCACCATAGCCCAGAACGGCATACTCGTTATTCCAGGCTTCCAGGAGCTGCTCGATATCGCATTGGGCGGTGACAAAGGCATGCGGCCAGCGCGGGATGCCACACTCCAGTCGGCGTATCTCCAACTGTTCCGGGGACGGTTCAAAAACGGTGCAGCGGGTAACCACCAGTTCGAATTCACCTTTATTCCTTCCCAGCCGTGCCAGAACGCCTTCCCCGGGCTTGCAGACCAGGTCGACCGAGATACCACCCGCCTCGCCTTCGGTGGGAATGCCATGTTCGGCAAACCTGGCAGGCCCGGCCTTGCCCGCCAGCGAAGGTGGGCAGGCACCGTCGCCAATGATCTTGATCTCATGGGTGCTCTTGTCGATGTGCTGAAGATCACCGTAATAAACCGGCTCGAGGCTCAGGTCTGTTAGAAGCTTCACCGTCATCAGGGTGTTGAAATCGCTCAAAGTTGATGTGCCGACATGCTCGTTCAGCATCAGGCTCTGCGCCAGGCAGGTGGCGGCGTAATCATCACCCAGGCCAGGAAAGGACTGGATGGTATAGAAATCCCAATTTTCCCGTGCAAGTATTTTTTTGATCGCCAGGTAAAGACGCAGCGGGCGGTCTGCCAGCTCGCCTTGTGGGATCGGTTCAGAGAAATGCGGCTGGATCGCCGCCCGTGCCTTGACCAGCTCCTCCGCAGACACTGCCCGGGCAGTCTCCAGCAGCATGGTAGTGTCGCGCGTGTCAATGTCCACTCCAAATACCCTCATCCACTGGGAAGGATCGGCAACACCGCAGGTCTGGCCCATGCCCCGGCCGCCAAACACACCGGCGGTGCTCATATTCAGATGGCTCTTCTCGTGGCTGGCCCGGCAATAGGAAACGATACGCTCGATCGTCCTGGGGTCATCGTAACCGCCATAAACGAAACGATGGGGTATGCCGACCTCCTTGAGGCCGCCGTGCATGACTAATCCACCGACGGGTCGCCAGCCCTGTGAACCAGGATTCGTCCAGAGCAGGATGCCTTTCCCTGAGCCGGCGAAATCCCTGAGCGCGGGAACCAGGTGGGCTGCCCAGACCCAGGTTCCGGAAAATAGGATCAGGGCATCCAGGTCTTCCATCTGCTTGAATTTTGAAAAACATACCCGGGCTTCCTGCTTGCTGGCAATCACCAGATCTTCGATCACAAGTTCCAGGCCAGCCTCAACCAGTGCTTGCCTGGCTTTCTCGATGATCGCATCGTCGATGAAGGGCTGTCCCATCGGGTCCTCCAGGCCGTCCTTATGAACACCATAAACCACAAAACCAACTTTTGGCTTTATCATTTCTCTCCTTTTTTTCTTAATATCATTCACACCGGATTGATAATCAGCAGGTCACAATAACGGTGTAAAGACTTGAGTCTCTCGGCTAATTTGTGACTGCGCAGTCCTGCGGTCTGTGCAGGGAAGTCGCCACTACAAAACCTTTTCGTGAAGTGATGATAATGTTCAATATAGGCTTTCAAACAAGGTTGGTGAATCCAGGCTGGTGCTGAACCTCGTCGATAAACGCCAGCATATTTTCCAATGGGACATCCTTCGGGACATCGTGGGCAGGCGAAAAGATATAACCGCCCGCTTTCCCTAGTTCCAAAAGATGCCGGGTCTCCTGGCGTACATCCATAACACTCCCATAAGGCAGGGTCTTTTGCGTGGATAACCCGCCGTAAAAGGCCAATCTGCCGCGGTATTGAGGGATTAAGGCTGAAACATCCATCACTTCAGGTTGGAAAGGATTGAAGCAATTCAATCCAATCCCAACCAGGTCATCGAAAAGTTCGTCGACATCACCACACGAATGGATAAACACCTTCTTGCCGGCTGAAGCGACCACAGAGTACATTCGTTTTAATACCGGGTAAATGAATTCGTGCCACAGCTTAGGTCCCATTTGCAGCCTGTGCTGCTGACCCCAATCGTCCCCAAACATGACCGCATCAATATCATATTTCAATATCTCATTGATCTGGGCGATGTTGTAATCTGCGATGGCATTCAATAAATCGTGGACAAACTGGGGATTGTCATAGAAATCCATCATTAAAGTTTGCAGGCCACGCATGGTCCATGCGCGCTCGTATAGGGAAAAACCGATCCCGAATACACGATACCGGTCCCCATATTTTTTTAGTTGACTGGCGATTTCAGCAAAGACATACGGCGCAAGAGGATCGGGAAAATTATAGCCTTTCAAGCTGGAGCAATCCAAAAGTTGACCTTTGACGACGCCGATATCCCGATCTATGCTCCGGTCCCAAACCACCCCAAAACAGTCTATCACGCAATCATTCCCGATATCCTCATAAAAGTATATGTCATAACCGACGTTGACCATGTGGTTTTGAACCACTTCTTCGAGATCCTGCCCGGGATATTGGGCCTGAAGCTTTTCCTTGGCCGGTATGGTGAAATTTATGTTCCAGGGAACATAAGGTGGGTTTTCCCATTCCAGCGCCATTTTCATAACCGTTCTTTTATCCAACGATAAACTCCTTTAGCAATAGTTACCGCGATTCCGACGATTAATATTATCGCTCTTATAAGAGCCGCGCGTGGCGCACTGCCAGGCCAACAACAAGTTCGTACCTGTTCGCACCATTTTGCCAGTCAAACACTACCATGATCAATGCACCGCCAGGCATGATTTTTTCAAGTTGAATAAACCATGAAAGGGTCAATATTCTTCATAAGAAAATCTACCTTCATTTTGCAGGAGTTTGGGCGTCAAAATGTTCAGATAAGTCGGGTTTTGCTTGTGGGGACCACTTTTATAATACGATAACAATCCGACGCCGTCAATATTATTATTAGCCTCGACAGTTTCTAAGGAAAAGACGGACACTTTTCAAACGCAAGTGTCCGTCTTAATCTCCGCTAGCGGGATTTCAATACCTTGCTTGGATAAATATCACTTTTTTGATATGGGACGATTTTCTAGGCCGGTTTTGCTGCTTCCGCCTCGCGCAGCTTCTCGGCGGCGCGGAAGTACTTGATATAGCGCAGCGAATTTTCATCGCGGCCGAGCAACAGGTCGGCAGCTTTGACCGAGGCGCCCAGTTTCGTCGGGTCGGTAATCGAGCAGGTGGCGCCCAGTTGGATTGCCAGGGCCAGGAACGCCTGGTTGATCGACAGCCTGTCCGGAAGGCCGAAGGACACATTGCTGGCACCCAGGTTGATATTCACACCAAACTCCTTGCGAACCAGTTCAATGGTTTGGAGCGTAATCATGGCGGCCTTGCTATCCGATCCAACCGTGAGTACCAGCGGATCGATGATAATATCTTCGATGGGGATGCCCATTTTGGCAGCCCGCTCGATGATCTTTTCTGCCACAGCCACACGCTCCTCGGCCGTTTTGGGAATCCCATTATCATCCATGGTCAGACCAATTACGGCTGCCCCGCGTTCCTTGACCAGCGGCAGCACGCTCGTCAGGCGTTTCTCCTCGCCGCTGACCGAGTTGACGAGTGGTTTGCCAGGGGCAGCAGCCAGGCCGGCAGCCAGCACTTCCGGGTTGCCCGAGTCAAGGCAAAGCGGAACAGAAACGACCGAGCTGATCAGCTCGACGACTTTCTTGATCGCTGCCACCTCATCCAGTCCTGGTGTGCCGACATTCACATCCAGCACTTCCGCCCCCCAGGCCACCTGGCTCTCAGCCAACTGGCGCACATAATCGAAGTTGCCTTCTGCCAATGCAGCTGCCAGTTTCTTACGACCGGTTGGATTGATCTTTTCGCCAATCATGACAAACGGCCGGTCGATCCCCACCGTTACTTCCTTGATCGTGCCTTTTAATATAGTGTGCATATTGTTGTATCCTTTTCAGAAAAAAATATATTCGAAATTTTATAAATTCCTTTCGGGGAGTTTAGCCCCGCAAGAACCACAGAATCGAGCTTCAGGCAGATTGGTTGAACCACACTGGATGCAAAAATTCCCGACCGGGGAGGATGCCCTTTCGGCGGCAGGCGCGGGCGACGAAGCTAGCGCTGAAACTGCCAACGGCAGCGCGGCAGAGTTATTTCCGGCCACTTCCGTCTTGAACCCTTCAGCGGCTTCTTTCGTACCTTTGCGGAACTCGGTGATAGTCTTACCCAGGCTGCGCCCCATCTCGGGCAGCTTGCTGCCTCCAAAAAGCAGGAAAGCTACCGCGATGACGATGATAATATGGATAGGTTGGATTCCGAATGGCATTTAATATTCCTTTCTCTCAATATTAAGTCTTGAGCAAAATCTGTTCGGTTTTACACGTGGCCATAATAATCCCGATGTACGGCCGATGCATAGGCATAATCCAGCAGGGTGCCCCAGCTGAAAACCGGGATATCGATGGCTCGCTGCAGCGCCCGGGCAAATGGGGGCATACCGGTACATTCCAGCAGCATTGCGCCCATCTTTGGGTGTTTCCGGAAGAACTCAACTCCAACCTCCACAAATTCAGCTTCGGCTTTTTCATAAACCGCTGAAGGCGGATCCGTGCGCAGGCCTCCGGTCCACAGGTGGTCGAACTCTACACAGCGGCCGCTCTCCATCGCACCACCGATTACATAGTTGGAGCCAGGCAGGATTCCAACGGAAATCAGGTGGTGTTCCGTCAGATAATTTGCATTCGCCATCAAGATTCCAACCACTTTCTCCGGACCAATCGCTATTTGCGCCAGAGGCACCTGGATCAGAACTCGACATATAGACCGGGATGTTCACAGCGGCCGCCACTTCACGTTGGAAGTAGGCAAAATATCCGCATTCTGCCACAATCGCCCGGCAGCCCATCCATTCAAGTTTGTGGGCGGCTTTCAGGATCGGCTCCAGGCAGGGAGACTTGTCCTTTTCAACCACCAGTTGCTGGATGTCGATGCCCGTGCAAACTTCGTACTGGATCGGGAAAGGGTAGCCGCTTGGGTTGCGGACATCCCCGGGGAAGCCCGGATAAACATCATCCAGCAGGATCACTCCCAGGCCCATTCCATAGGCGCGCCGGTCCGGCCGAGCAACGATCCTGGAAATGCCGGGGTCACGGCTCTGATTGGCTTTCATGGAACCTCTCCATTCAGGATTTTAACCAGTTTCCCGGAATCAATATTGCCTCCAGAGACCAGGCAGACAATTTTACCTCCGCCGGCTTTGCCAGATAAGGCAGCTGCCAGGGCAACTGCCCCGGCCCCTTCAGCAATGACATGATTCCATTCCGCCTGCAATCGGACGGCTTCGGCAACCTGGGCAAGCTCCACTGCAAAGGCACCATTCAACAGCTGGCTGGCCAGCGGCCACATTTCAGGGAACACAAAAGGGGCACCGATCCCGGAGATAAAACTGGCCGTGTAAGGTACTTCAACCGGTAGTCCCTCGGCCAGGGAGGCGGTCAAGGGTGCCCCACTGGCGGCTTCAACCGCATAGATCTTCACGTGCGGGTTGACGGCATGGACCGCCGAGGCAATTCCACAGCTCAGACCGCCTCCGCCGTAAGGCACAAGGATGGTATCCACATCCGGGAGATCTTCGAGTATCTCCAATCCAAGGGTACCATCTCCGGCGATGACTGCCGGATCTGCAAAGGGATGGATCAACTGCCCTGGCACGCCCGAAAATGCATGGGTGCGCTGGATGGACTGATAGTCAGAAAAAGGCACCTTAATGACTTTTACTTGCAGGCGCTGCAGGGCTGCCAACTTGGTAGCCGGGGCATCCTCCGGGACAACCGCAGTGCAGACCATGCCCAGTTTGCGGGCAAACCATGCCACTGCGTGAGCCATATTCCCGGCGCTGACCGTCCAAACTCCATTTGCCAAACGGGTGTTATCTGCGCTTAGAATAGCATTTCCTGCCGCGCGGATTTTGAAAGAACCCACGGGCTGCAGGTTTTCCAATTTTAAATAGATTTCTGCCGGCACATCCGGGGCATTGAAGCGCACCAGCGGGGTATGCATCACCGTCCCTACCAGGCGTAAACGGGCAGCCTGGATATCTGGAAGAGCAATTGGTTCGAGAGGTTTCATGGAAGGTGTAGTTTACCGGCAGCCACAAAAGCCAGGCCGTTTTCGGTCAGCGCCCGGGCGGTCTGATTGAGCGAATCAAATTTATCCTGGAAGTTCAAGGTCAGGTGATCCCAGTCTCCCGAGGCAAGGATCTCATCCTTTTTTCGGTAGTAATCCTGGATCTCAGAAGGGCGCGGGCGGCCTTGTTCGATCTCCGGCTCGCCACCTTCGTGTTTGGCAGACAGGTTGGAGACTTTTCCAGCCAGGCTCAACACATCCGCGCGGCGGTTATAAGGCTGGATCACCAGGCCCTTCCAGGTTTCGGTAACATGATGCTCGAAGCGCACCATTTCCTCCAGCCCCAGTGCCCGGCGGAACTGGTCACTGATCTCAATGGTCTCGTTTTCTGTCGAGTTGCTCCAGTTGAATCCCACCAGTGGTGAGCTGCCATCCTCCCGGGCGAATAATCCAGCAGTTACCAATGTCCATAGAGCCGAGTAAGGGTTATCGTTTCCCAGGGTAACCGAAATCTTAAACTCGATATCCACGCCCAGGCGGTGTAAAAGATAACCCAGCAGGATCGTGCCGGAATTGACGTTCAATACCTGGCGAACCCCATAGCGGGTATAGTAATACAAATACTCATCCAGCCACTGCAGGGCATGCTGATTGGGCTGCCCCACCCCACCATAATAGCCGATCAACGTATCCGGGCCTCCCAGGTGCAGGTTCGAGCCATCCGAGCCACGTGTATCGAGTTGCTCGACCCAGCTGGCTCCGATGATCTGCATGGCAGCCGCGAAAGCCGGCAAATCGCCGTCCGCCTCCTGCTCTTTCATCGCACGCACCCGCACGAACCGTCCGGGCATGATCAGACCATCTGAAACCGCCCGACGGGCGATATCCATCAACCAGGGGAAATATTGGCAGGCGCTGATCTCCAGCGTCACCGCGCGGGCGGGGTCAAAGGGCAGCTCGTCGGCCCTCCGACCGAGCACCCCGCGCCGGTAATCTGAAATGCGGATGAAGGCGCCTGCATCCCGCTGCTGCGCCAGCCAATCCAGGTCAGCCAGATAGGCTGGTTGGGTGGCACGAACATGTTCCAGCAGAACCGGCAGTTGACGGGCAGTTTCGGCCTGCAGATTGATCTGCTCGGGCAAGCCGTATTTTTCAACCACATCCAGGAAATCCTCCATGACGCGCATATCCGGTGTGAATAGAGCGGAATTGATCTGCTCCAATCGCCCCGGCGGGAGGCGCAACCTGCCAAGCAATTCTTGCCTATTCTTACTCATTTTCCCACATAGGCAACTGCATCGATCTCAACCAGGATTCCTAATAATTGGCTGCCAACGGTGGTCCTTACTGGCTTCGGATCCGGAAAATAACGGGTATAAACCTGGTTAAAAGCTGCAAATTGTCCCAGGTCGCTCAGGTGGACAGTCGTCTTGATCACATCCGCCAGGCTGGCGCCGCCCGCCTCCAGTACCGCCTTAATGTTCTCGAGTGTACGAACGGTCTGCTCCTCTATTGTAGTGCCAACTACCTGGCGGGTTTGCGGGTCCCAGGGTCCCATTCCGGCAGTAAAGAGGAAATCGCCCACGCACAGACCTTGAGAATATGCCCCTCCAGGAGGAGGGGCCTTTTCGGTTTGGATGGATTGTTTCGACATGACGGCAATTCCTTTTGTATTGATTAGAGTCGCGCCAGCGCCTGTTCCAGATCTGCGATAATGTCGTTCGGTTCTTCAAGGCCAACCGAAAGACGAATCAGGCCATCGTCAATACCAGTCTTATCGCGCTCCGCCTGGGTCATATGCTCGTGCGTGATAGTGCGCGGGTGCATGCATATCGTGCGGCTGGTGCCAAAGGTGACCGCATGAATAACGAGTTTGAATCCGTCGATCACTGTACGGACCGCCGGGATGCCTCCCGATACAACAAAGGAAAGCATGCCGCCGCCTGCGCGCATTTGCCTACACGCCAGATCGTACTGTGGGTGGATATTCAGGCCAGGGTAGTTGACCAATTTTATTTTGGGGTGGTCGGCCAGGTATTCGGCAACTTTTTGGGCATTGGAGCTATGGCGATCCATCCGCATGGAAAGGGTTTCAAGATATTGCAGGGTCAGCCAGGAATCAAAGGGCTGCATAATGGAACCTACGAACTCGGTCGTGTTCCAGCGAATATCCTCGGTCAGATCTTCCGGCCCGACAATGGCGCCGCCCAGGACACTGCCATTACCCGCCAGGAATTTTGTTACGCTCAATAGAATAATATTCGCTCCCAACTTGAGCGGCTGCTGCAAGGCAGCGGTAGCAGTCGTATTGTCGACCATCACTGGCACGTTGTGGGAGTGTGCCACCTCGGCAACCGCATGGATGTCGGTTACAAACAGAACCGGGTTGCTGGGAGTCTCGATCCACACCAGGCGGGTGCGACTGTCGATCTCCTGATCCCAGGATTTTGGGTCAGACGGATCGTGCACGAAACGGAACTGTACACCGCAGCGCTCGGGGAAGATCGAGGCAGCCTGTTTGTAACCTTCGCCGAAGATGTTCAGGCTGGTGACGATGTTATCCCCTGGCCTGGCAATGGTAAAGATCAAGTTGAAGAGCGCCTGTGATCCCGACCCGGCGCTGACGGCTGCCTGCCCGCCTTCCAGGGCAGCCAGGCGTTGTTCAAGGATATCCGCCGTGGGGGTCTTGGTACGGCCGTAAACTGGATAGGGGATTTTGTCAAACGATTCATAAGGGAAGGTCATCGAGGGGACGATCGGGGGTACGAAAGAGCGGAAACGCTCCAGACTCTCGGTCGGTCGGAAACCTGCGTGCAGGGCCTGGGTATCGAAACCTAACCCATCCCCGGGTTGCTCCGGCCTTTTGAAATCGGGGTCAAACTTCCAGGCATCACGAATAAAAAAACGTTTCTCATCATCCATGGCTATAAAGCCTCCCAAAATAGATCTGGCAAGACTCAGACATTCAATTTGCTCAAGTCTTCAGGGGTGTAGTGGCAAAAGATTACATGACCGTTACCCATATCGCGGCGTGGGGGTTCTTCCTGTTCGCAGATCGCGCCGATCTTGAAGGGGCAACGGGTATTGAACCGGCAGCCGGAAGGCGGGTTGACCGCACTCGGGACCCGCCCGCTCAAGCGGATATGCGAGGTTTTCAGGTCAGGATCCGGTCTCGGCACAGCAGCCAGCAGCGCGGTTGTGTAAGGATGGTTTGGTGGCTGGTAGATGGTCTCGCATGGACCGATCTCCACCACCCGCCCGAGATACATCACGGCCACATCGTCGGCGAAAAAGCGCACGGAGCTCAGATCATGCGAGATCAGGATCATGGTCGTGTTCTTTGTATTCTGGATCTCGAGGAGCAGGTTCAATACAGCCGCCTGAACGGACACATCCAGCGCCGAGACAGGTTCATCGCACACCACCATGGAAGGGTTGGTCGAGATTGCGCGTGCGATGCCGATACGTTGTTTCTCGCCGCCGCTTAATTGGCGCGGCAAGCGGTTATAGTAGCTGGCATCCAGTTTGACGGCCTGCAGCAAGCGTTCCACTTCGTCATGCACCTGGTGTGCCGGCACCGTCTTGAAGTGCCGTAGTGAAAAGGCAATCTGGTCGCCGACACTGTAGGATGGGTTGAGCACCCCGTTGGGATCCTGGAACACCATTTGCAGTTCCTTGATGGTAGTCTCTGTACGCTTGTTGACCGGCTTGGAAATATCCAGGCCAAGGAAATCGACCTTGCCTGCGTACAGCGGCTCCAGACCGACGATGGCCTTGGCCAGGGTGGTTTTGCCGCAGCCGGATTCGCCCACAATGCCCAGCGTACGCCCGCGCCGGATATAGAAGCTTACATCGTCGGAAGCGTGCACATATTGGCGCTTTTCCAGCCCAAACATGCCTCCTACGGTCTTGTAGGGCACCGGGTAATACACTTTCGCCTGGTCAACCGTCAGGACTGTGTCGGGATTGGGGTTGGCACGGTCCGGGCAGGGTTCTTTGGCAAGCTCCTCAATCTCCCAGATGCGCTTGGCGTCCTTCCAATCCAGTGAGCGCAAGCAGCGCACCTGGTGTCCTGGGGACAATTCGACTAATTCCGGATGCTGTAATGAGCACTCCGGCTGGGCCAGTTCGCAGCGTGGACTGAAGATGCAGCCTGCCGGCAGGTTATTCGGCGAAGGAACGCGCCCCGCAATCGGATGCAGAGTACGTGTCCCCTTGGGGGCATCCACATCCGGCAGGCAGCGCATCAGGCCCATGGTATAGGGGTGCATCGGGCTGCGGTAAATGGTGTGAGTATCTGCCAGTTCGACAATCTCGCCGGCATACATGACCGCCACTTTGTGCGAGACACGCGCTACTACGCCCAGATTATGGCTGATGTAGAGTGTGGCAGTCTGGTAACGCTCCTGCAGCTCAGCAATCAGATCCAATACAGCTGCCTCAACCGTCACATCCAGAGCGGTGGTGGGCTCATCCATGATCAAGAGGGACGGGTTGTTGAGCATTGCCATGGCGATCAGAACACGCTGCTGCTGGCCGCCGGAGAGCTGGTGCGGATAACGCAACATGACCGCATCCTGGTCGGGCATGTATACTCTTTTAAGCGCTTCAACTGATTCAGCGTAGGCAGCAGTTTTGGTAAAGCCGCGGTGGGTGATCAGGCTTTCAGCAAGCTGATCCTGAATGCGCATGGAGGGGTTAAGCGCCGACATGGGCTCCTGGTACACCATCGAGATGTCGGCACCGCGCAGCTTGCGTAAATCATTTTCCGAGCGGCCGCGCAGTTGCTCACCCTTGAAAAGGATATCGCCGCGGGTAACCCGGCCATTGCGTCCCAGGAAGTTTACGATAGAAAAGGCCACCGTGCTTTTGCCGCAGCCGGATTCGCCCACCAGGCCTAGGTTTTCCCCGCGGTGAATCTCAAAGGATACATCCCGCACGGCATCTACATCCCGCTTGCGCGTTTTATAGGTCACCGCCATGTGCTTAATGGAGAGTACAGGAGTTTGGTCCATAGGTCATCTATCCACGGCTTACTGGTAACGCATGGTTTCCTCACGCAGGCCATCGGCAAACATATTCAGCCCAATTACCAGCGTGACGATTGCAAGCGTGGCGCACAGAACCGGCCAAATATTCGAAGTCATATGACTGTGGCCTTCCTGGACCATACCGCCCCAATCTGGTGTGGGTGGTGGCAACCCCAGTCCGAGAAAGCCAAGTGTACCAATATAAAAAGCCGCGTAGCCGATCCGCAGCAAAAAGTCCACGATCAACGGTCCGCGGCAATTGGGTAGGATCTCGCGCAGCATGATGATGATATCCGGCTCGCCGCGCAGCTTGGCGGCCGCAACGTATTCGCGGGTGCGAATATCCATGGCCAGCGCCCGCACCAGGCGGGCAATACCCGGTGTGCCACCGATGGCAATGGCGATCACGACATTGAATGATGAAGCGCCTACCGCTGAAATGATGATCATATAAAGTAAGATGGCGGGGAAAGCCATGAATGCATCCAAAATGCGCATGACCGTCTCATCAACCCAACCCTGATAATAGCCAGCCGGCAGGCCGAAAGCCACACCCAAAGCAAAGGCCACCAGGACGGAAAGCGGCCCCAGGAGCAGGATGGTGCGTGCTCCATACGCCACGCGCGACCAAACATCCCGGCCCAAATCATCGGTGCCCAATATATGGGCGGCGGAGGGGCCTTTATCCATATGCATGTAATCTTCTTCGAGTGGATCGTGGGTGGTGATCAATGGGGCAAAAATGGCTATAAAAACCCAGGCGAGAACAATAACAAGGCCTATGACCGCTGTTGGGGAGGAGAAGATCACATCTGCCAGCCCCTTAATGCTCTTCCAGAAACCTTTAAGCGCCATCAATGGACCGGAAGGGGATGTATGGATCTGTTTCGTCGGAACGAGATTTTCAGTTTCCATAAGGTAGTCCCTAGGTGTAGCGAATGCGCGGATTGATCAACGAATAAATCAGGTCTGCAATCAACTGGGTCCCAACTGCCAGCAGGATCAAAACCATGGATGCAGCCTCAATTGCGTAGACATCTTTATAAAGCGAGGCCTCAAGAATGAAATTACCCAACCCCGGGTAGCCGAACACCAATTCAACCACCACCAGCCCGCCGATGAACCAATTGACATGCAACATGATCACCGTAATGGGTGCCATCATGGCATTCTGGAGCACGTGATGCGTCACGACTTGCCGGTAGGAAAGGCCTTTCAGGATGGCGGTGCGTACATAAGGGCTGTTCATCACCTCCACCACGCTTGAGCGGGTAATGCGTAGCACATAACCGATCTCCACCAGGCTGGCGGTCAGTACTGGCAGCACGATCAGGCGCGGGTCTTGGAAAACCGCATTATCGGAAGTGAATACAGCCGCCCCCGGTAAGATCTTGAGCCAGAGTGCAAAAACCATGATCAGCAAGATGCCGGTAGCAAAGTCCGGCGAGCCAGCCGTGATCAGACCGCTGATCGAGATGATCCGGTCGATCAACTTGCCTTCATTCAGTCCGGCGATTAACCCGAGCAGCACCGCGGTTGGAATGGAGACCAGGAAAGCCAATGACGCCAGGATTAAAGAATTTTTGATCCTGCGCCCGATGACCTGGGAAACTGGTGCGTTATATCGCAGAGACATGCCAGCATCACCGCGCAACAGGCCTTTGGTCAAAGGGATATATTGCACCGGCGCATCGACCTTTGCCTGCCAGCCGGAATAGTCATAGGTGTATTGGACGGTCTTCGAGCCTTTGATCCATTCGGCCACCCGGTTGCCGGTGTCGACCCCCCAGAAATAAGTCTGCCCGCCAGCGTTCGTTTTCCAATCCTGATCGGCGGGTTGTTTTTTTGTGCTTCCGTCCGGCTGGCGCACCAACCGCAAAAGCTGGCCATTCTGGACATCCCACTGTACCAGCGCACCGTTTGGTTCGACTGCCCACCATTCCTGGGAGTTAGCCACCAATCCTTGCTGGCTGATTGTCTCGCGTAATGGGAGTCCAACTTTTGGTTGGGCCTGCCAATCCGAGCCGAACAGCCAGGAAATGTAGCGGATGACGGCCGGGCGGTCAAGTCCAAGCTGCATGGTCATGGATTCTTGTTGCTGGGGCGTGGCGAAAGCGCCGATCATGTTCCGAGCCACATTGCCGGGGGCAATTTCCACTATGGCGAACACGATGATGGAAACGAGCAACATGGTGAGCAGCATGGTCATTAAACGCCGGACGATATACCGTGCCATTGCTTATTCTCCTGAGGCTGTCAGAACCCAATTCCGTTCGGCCGGCTCGCGTTCCAAGTGCAACGTGGCAGCCATATTTATTAATAGATGCAAAAGCATTTGTAACTATTTTTTCTGATCGACACGGGCTTGCTCGCGCATAACCACAGCGTGAATGGCCTTTTGAACCGTCTCCGGCAATTGGGCAGGCTGATGCTTGGCAAGGATGTCGTCAACCATTTTTCCGGCGCGCTGTTCCATGCTCTGGGAACCGCGTTTCTGCCAGACCGAATAAGGATTCTTGTCTATCAGCTTGGAATAATAGGCTTCTTTAAAATGGCGGACAGTATGATCATGGCCCATATAAGTACCGGTCGGACCGAGCTCATCGATCAAATCCAGGGCCAGGGTTTCATCATTTACAACTACTCCGGCCGTAGATGCTCGCAAGAACCCCAGTATATCATTGCACATGGCGATCAGCGGCAGGCTGCCCTGGAGACCGGCGTCCATGAAACCAACATCGTGGACAATGTTAGCGCCATGCAGGAGAGCGGTCATAAGGCTAAGAGTAGCTTCGAAAGCACATTGCTGGTCCATGATCTTCGAGTCGGTTGACCCGCCCAATCCGAACACCGGTAAGTCGTAATACTTGCCCATCGAGGTGGGCACGCCTTGTTCGTCTGCCAGCACATAATTGCCGACCATGGTTTGCAAATTGTAGGGCCCACCGTTCCAGCCCGGTACGGCCACCGGGGCGCCCGGGCGCACCAGCTGGGATAACACAATACCCAACAAGATGCCCGCGTTCATAGAAGCCATGCAACCGGCTGTAGTGGTGGGAGAATTAACCCCGCCCGCGTTCAAAGGAATATAAAGCTGTGGCAGGCCTTTTTCGGCCAGGAACATGCACTTTTGCAGGGCTTCCGCATTAGCAATCAGGCCAGAGGTAACATTTATATAACATGTGGCAAACGGGCGTGCCTGGAAAGCTGCAGCACTCCCGGCCACAAGTTCGCACATTTCAACGGCGACCACGCACCCCTCGAAATCGGGCGTCACAAAGACAATCGGTTTGGTGGTCTGATTAAGCATGACCTCCATCTGGTAACGGTCATAGATCTGCTGGTCGACATCCTCAGGCAGGAAAGCCGACATAACAAAATCGATCTCCGGGAGCGCGTCCATCAGAATGGAGGCTGCTTTTACATCAGCCAGGACCGGGCGGCGGCGCTGGCCCGTGTGATGGTCAAGGATATTGAGGCAATCCGATCCGCCTCCATAATACGTGTTGTACTTGCCTGCCCGCATGGCAACTTTCCCGTTACGGTCATATAGCGTAATAGATTTGGGGGTAGTAGCCAGGGCGCGCGTAACCATATACTCCGGGATGCGTACGCGTAACCCTTCAGCTTGAGCGCCGCCATCGACCAGGATATGGCGGGCTTTTTCATCGTGGACATCCACGCCCGTCCGCCGCAGAATCTCCAGGCTGGCCATATGGATTTTTTCGCACTCTTGTGGGCCCATGCGGGAATAATGGGCGCTCGTCATGCTGGTACCATGAGTTTGAATCATCTTCTTGCCTCGTCAAATTGGAATTTTTATGCCTTCCCGTGCTGCCATTGCTGGCAGCATGGGAAGGGTTTTCGTTCAACTACCGGCAGGTCAGGCAGATTTCCAGGCCGAGGTCAGGATGGCATACTCGTCTGGCGAAGGTTCAATATCGTGAACTTTATTGGAATAGATCTTCCAAACATCCATAAAGAACGGTGTGCAGATGGAGCCGCGTGTCTGCTGGATCTTTTCGAGCTGGGCGGTGAGGGCCTGGCGGGCAGTCAGGTCAAGTGTACCTTCGGCTTTGGTCAGGATCTGGCTGAATTCAGGGTCAACCCAGTGGCTTTCGTTCCATGAGCCAGGTTTTCCGGTTGCCGGATCAGCCGTATAAGCCAAGCCAAGCGTGATCAGCGCCTGCGTGCGATGCGACCACCAGGTAATGCCCATATTGAAATCGGTCCAGCCGTTCCAGTACTGACTGGCGGGCATGGTCTTCAAATTGATGGTGAATCCGCCGGCGGCAGCATCTTCCTTGAGTGCCTGGGCGTAGGCCATGGATTCAGGCCAATCGCTCGCAACGGTCAGTTCGACTGTCACGCCATTCGGGTAGCCTGCCCCAGCCAAAAGGCTTTTGGACTTGGCGGTATCAAAGGGCAGTGGGTCGAGCGCGACATACTCGGGGTTGGCTTGAGTTACGTGGCTGTCATTGCCGATGACGCCCTGTCCCTGCAATGCCAGCTGCAAGATCTTGGTGCGGTTATGGCAATACTTGAGGGCGGTCCGTACATCGTTATTCTTCCAGGGATCCTGGTCTACGCGCAGCCGTAGTACACGTGTAGCAGCTGTCGGGGTTGAGACAATGGTGAAGCGATTGTCATCCTTTACTGCTTCCCAGCTTGCAACGGTCGGCTCAAGTACGGTATCAACCTGGCCGCCCTGTAAGGCGGAGATGTATGCCGACTGATCCTCGCCCAGCATTACCATGACAATCTCGTCCAGGTAAGGTAATGGTTTGCCATCGGGAGCCATCTGCCAGTAGTCTGTACGGGCTTTCAGGTGAGCGCGCTCGGTTGCCACGTACTCGATCATGGTGAAAGGACCGGTCCCGATGGGTTCCTTGGTAATGTCTCCGCCAAAGGTGGCAGGGACAATGGCTGCCTGGTATTGGCCCAGGTTGTCCGGCAGGAAGATGGTCGGGCTCTTGAGGTGCAGGGTGACGGTGTAATTGTCAGTCTTCTCGACACCGGTTCCATCCATGTAGCTCATTGCGCTCAACATCGAGGACTTGGTGTTAGGATCGAGCCAGCGCTTGATATTGAAAACGACATCGTCAGCGGTCAGTTCCTGTCCATTACTGAACTTGATGCCTTTTTTGAGAACCAGGGTCCAGGTCAGCAGGTCATCGCTGGCTTTCCAGCTATCCAGGAGGTAGGGGTGAGTAATGCCTTGTGGATCGGTATGAGTGAGATATTCGAAAACCTGCCGCCACGGATGCGAGGCGCTGACCAGGGAGAATTGGGCCGGGTCCGTGACGCGCTCAATACGGCAGGCAACATTCAAGGTGCCGCCACGGGTAATCGGATTGGCGGTCGGCGCGACGGTCGCAGCAGCAACCGGGGCTTTCGTCGCTGCAGCAGCGGCGGGTGCTACTGTTGCAGGAGCGGGGGCTGCGGTTGCGGCTGGGGTTTGAACGCCACAAGCCGCCAGGATATTGGCGGTGGTCAAAGATACACCCAACAGGGTGGAAATTCTCAGGAAATCACGCCGGGAAATCAAACCCTTATTGAGCGCATTCTGGGCTTCGTTGACCATGGGGTGAAGCTTATTCTCTTCCATTGGATTTTTCTCCTTTATTTTCTTTTGGAAAAAACAGGAACAGGGTCAAAGAGAACGGACCGGTTAAAAAATCACAAGGCTGGGGTGGCACCTCCGCTATACTTGTACTATCATTGAATGAAATTCTTGTCATTCCTGAATAACGCGGGGCAAGGTTGCCTAAATGGATTTCCAATTAAAATCTTAGCAGCTAATATATCAGAAGTCAATTATGATATTTGTCACTTGCATATTGATATATCAGATGATAGTATTTTCTTGAGGTGCAATTATGTTTCCAGCCTATCAAGGTCAGACATCCAAGAACGCCATCTACATTGCGCTGCGGCGTTTGATCATCATGGGACATCACAAGCCTGGGGAACGGTTTGATGTGGAAACCATCGCCAGCCAATACAACACCAGCGTAACACCTGTGCGCGAAGCCCTGCAAATGTTAAGCCAGGAAGGTCTGGTCAATATCAAGCCGCGTTCGGGCTATTTTGTATCCCACACCAGCCTGAAGCAGTTGCGTGATTTGCTGGATCTGCGGCGCATACTGGAGATTGCCGCAGTCGAGGCGGCAGCCAGGCGCGCCCAGGATGATCAAATCGATGATCTGACCAGGGTGCATTCCGGTTACACAGGCGATGACGATGAAGCCTATGACCGCTACACCGACGAAAACCGGCGCTTTCATTACTTGCTGGCCAGGGCATCTGGAAATAACGAACTGGCCGAGACCGTTGGCCGGTTGCATGACCGACTCGCGCGCTTCATGGTGTTGCGGCACGCCGGGAAGACCATGGAGCTCACCCACCAGAGAATCATAGATGCGCTGAAAGAGCACAACGTGGAAGCAGCCCGGCAGGCACTCCTCGATGATATTACCGATACCTATGATTTGATCATGGATAAAGTCATCCAGGAAGAATCGGAAGCCTGGTCTGTTCACTGAAAAGAAGCGATCCAACCTTGGCCGGGGTGGCTTTAGCCCCATTTAGCCGGGCGAATTCTAATAAACTGAAGAGAAGGAAACGCTATGGACCTGAAAAGTATCTATCAAGACGTGATCGATGGAAAGGCACCGGAAGTTGAAGCAGGGGTAAAGGCTGCGGTTGCAGCCGGGATCGGGGCGGAAGAAATTTTAAATAACGGCTTGATCGCAGCAATGAATGAGATTGGTCAGCTTTTCGAGGCTGGCGATCTCTTTGTTCCTGAGATGCTCATAGCGGCGCGCGCCATGCAAGCTGGTTTGAAATATTTGAAACCCTACCTGGCCAAGGCGGATGTGAAGGCAGCCGGGAAGGTGGCTATCGGGACAGTCAAAGGCGACCTGCACGACATCGGCAAGAACCTGGTCGCCATGATGCTGGAAGGCTCCGGTTTCGAGATCATGGATCTGGGTGTGGACGTGACGCCTGAAGCATTCGTAAACGCGGTCAGGAACGGCGCCCAGATCATCGGCATGTCGGCCCTGCTTACCACCACCATGTCCAGCATGGAAGGTACCATTCAAGCTCTCAAGGCAGCCGGACTGCGCGACAAGGTCAAGGTGATGATCGGCGGTGCTCCGGTCACACAGGATTATGCCAACAAGATCGGTGCGGACGCATTTGCATCCGACGCTTCCAGCGCCACCCGCGCTGCCCGCCAGTTGCTCGCCTGACTATTCTTCATGCCCGATGGTGAGTTCAATGATTTCTTCAACTCATTAAACTCATCACCGGAAGAATAATTCGCTAAATTTATCCTTTAAATTAATGATTTGCAATTATTGGCCTGCCAAACAGGCCAATAATTCTCGACAAAATTGACAACGTTGTCATATAATAGATTATTGACAACCGAAAATCAACCTTTGATACGACTTGCCGTAATTTAAATTTCCTTTCCTCGAGATCAAGGTATTTCCAAGGAGACCCAATGGCCACAAAATTCGTACCCACAAAACTTAAGTTTGTTCGTCCGGTACCCTCCGATATCGATATCGCCCAGGCTGCTGAGATTAAACCGATCATCCAGGTTGCTGAAGAAACCGGCATCCTGGCAGAGGAATTGGAGCTGTACGGTCCATATAAAGCCAAGGTAAGATTGGAAATCCTGGAGCGGCTAAAGGATCAACCGGATGGCAAATACATCGACGTGACCGCCATAACCCCCACCCCGCTGGGTGAAGGTAAGACCACCACAACCGTTGGGCTGTCCCAGGCCCTTGGGGCTCACATGGGCAAAAAGGTTATCACGGTCATTCGCCAGCCTTCGCAGGGCCCCACTTTTGGCATTAAGGGCGGTGCAGCTGGCGGAGGCTATGCGCAGATCATCCCGATGGAAGATTTCAATCTGCACCTGACCGGAGATATCCACGCCATCACCGCTGCGCACAACCTGTGTTCGGCTGCCCTGGATGCGCGTATGCTGCACGAAAGCATGCAGGACGACACCAAGCTTTTCGACGCCCTCTGCCCACCCGATAAAGCGGGCCGGCGCAAGTTCTCGCCGACCATGCTGCGCCGCCTGAAGAAACTCGGAATAGACAAAACCGATCCGAACACATTGACCCCCGAAGAGCGCAGCCGCTTTGCCAGGCTGGATATCGATCCCAACGGCGTGACCTGGCGACGCGTGATCGACGTCAACGACCGCTTCCTGCGCGAGATCATGGTCGGCCTTGGCAAGGAAGAGCAGGGTCACGAACACCGTTCAGGCTACGATATTACCGTGGCAAGCGAGATCATGGCCATCCTGGCGCTGACCACCAGCCTGCGCGATATGCGCGAACGCCTGGGTGCCATGGTGGTGGCTACCGATAAAAAAGGCAATGCCGTCACTGCTGAAGATCTGGGTGTTGCCGGAGCCCTGGTCGTTCTGATGAAGGATGCCATCAAGCCCAATCTGATGCAGACATTGGAAGGCACACCAGCTTTCGTGCATGCCGGTCCGTTTGCCAACATTGCCCATGGGCAGTCATCCATCATCGCCGACAAGATAGCCCTTAAACTGGTCGGGCCGGATGGCTACGTGATCACAGAGTCGGGTTTTGGAGCCGATATCGGGATGGAGAAATTCTTCGATATCAAATGCCGTTACTCGGGCCTTATTCCCCAGGTGGTGGTTTTGGTGGCCACGGTTCGGGCTCTCAAGATGCACGGCGGAGGACCAAAGGTGGTGGCTGGTAAGCCGCTCGCCCCGGAATACACGGAAGAGAACATCGAGCTGTTGCGCAATGGTCTTCCCAATATGGTGAAGCACATCCAGAACGCCCTCAAGTTCGGCGTCAATGTGGTTGTAGCGGTAAATTCCTTTAAGGATGATAAACCGGCCGAGGTGGAGATGATCTGCAAATCTGCCCTGGCAGCCGGCGCCATGGATGCGGTTGTTTGCACTCATTGGATGGATGGTGGCCAGGGTGCTCTGGCTTTGGCCAAAGCAGTGGCCAGGGCCGCCAACGAACCCAGCCACTTTAAGTTCCTTTACCCGTTGGAAATGTCGATCAAGGAAAAGATCGAAACCGTCTGCAGGGAGATCTATGGCGCGGATGGGGTCGATTATTCCGAATTGGCCGAAGAAAAGGTCAAGCTTTATACCAAGCTTGGGTTCGACAAGCTGCCGCTTTGCATGGCCAAGACCCATCTGAGCTTGAGCCACGACCCCACTCGCAAGGGTGTACCCACTGGCTTCCGTGTTCCCATCCGGGATATCAACGCCTCGGTAGGCGCAGGCTTCCTCTACCCGCTTTTGGGTGAAATGCGCACCATGCCGGGGCTGCCCACCCGTCCGGTCTTCTACGATGTGGACCTCGACCTTGAGACCGGAAAGGTGTTGGGTCTGTTTTAGTATTTATAGGAGTTCATTCGATGCCCATTTTCACTCCCGGTCGACGCTGGCAGCCAGCTTATTCCCCTTTCAAGAAAGAACCATTTGGCAGGCTACTGCTGGCCAAAACGGAATATGCCATTAAGAGCCCGCTGTTTGGCTGCCGCATGTGCGGGAATTGCCTGCTGCAGGAGACGGCCTTTATTTGCCCGATGGAATGCCCCAAGGGGCTGCGTAATGGTCCGTGTGGCGGCTCCACCCCGGAATATTGTTATGTGGATAAAACGCGTCCCTGCATCTGGTATAAGATCTATGACCGGTCGTTCAAGATGGGCCGTCAGGAGCGATTGCTCGAAATCCTCCCTCCGCTGGATTGGGAGAAGACCGGTACCGAGACATGGGGCGATGTGACCGGGCAGGTGCAAAAGATTGGCCCATCCAAGGTTGTCCACGATCTGGTCCTTGGCTCAAATGTACAACGCACCGAAACCTGGGAAGCTATCTTTCGCCCGGTTCGCCAGCCGGACTGGTGGCAGGGAGATGGCCTGTATCATGCCCCTAAATCGAACGAGCCAGTCTCGGAGTTGGAACGCCGTTTACGGGCTGGCGAGTTCGTGGTGGCCTGTGAAATTGCACCACCTCTTTCAGCCTCTACCAATAAGCTTGTCAGCAACATTGAGCTGGTCAAGCCCTATGTAACTGCCATTAATTTCACCGATAACGCATCCGCCACCCCGCGCATGAGTTCCTGGGCCTGCAGCAAGATTGCCATCGAACACACTGCCGAACCCGTCATGCAGATCGCCGCGCGCGACCGTACACGCTCAGGCCTGCAAGGTGAGGTTTTGGGAGCCACAGCCTTGGGAGTTCGCAACATTCTGTGTGTTACCGGGGATAGTCCGGTGCTGGCTCCCCAACCGCATGGTCGTATGGATATCAACGATATGGATTCGATCCAGATGCTCTGGATCCTGCGCCGGATGCGCGACGAAGGCCATTACCTGGACGGGCGGGAGATCAAGTTCCCACCGAAGTTCTTCCTGGGAGCAGCAGCCTCACCGTATGCCTCCGAGCCAAAATTCCAGGCCATCCGCGAACAGAAAAAGGTCAATGCCGGGGCGCAGTTCTTCCAAACCAACCTGGTTTACGATATCGATCGTATGGAGATCTGGTTGAACGAATTAGCCAAGCGCGCTATCCTGGACAAGGTTTTCATTCTGGTAGGGATCACTCCGCTCAAGAGCTACAAGATGGCGCTCCACATGAACGAGGTTCCAGGCGTTTATGTACCAGAATCCTTGCTGAAACGCATGCAAGCCGCCGATGCAGCCGGGAATGCCCAGGAAGAGGGTGTCCAGATCGCCCTGGAACTGGCCCGCAAGATCAAAGGCTACGAAAAGCAGGGTATCCACGGATTGCACATTATGCCGGTGATGTGGGAAGAGATCATTCCGCGCATCGTCACCGAAGCTGGTCTGCTGCCAGAAGGGTTTGTCCCCCCGCAGCCAGTCAAGAAGCCATCCATATAGAATTGGAGAATTTATCCTATGTCACTTGAAGTCCGTATGGAAGCATTGTCACCGCAGGAAATGGCCGCAAAGGTCGAGGCAGCTGGAATTCGCAAGGCGGCTCTCACCTTTATTCCCTTGTTCAGCCTGGCAGTCCTGGCAGGGGCCTTCATTGCTCTGGGCGCCATGTTCGCCACCACTACGCTAGCCGCCACATCTACGCTGCCTTACGGCGTGGCACGCCTGTTATTCGGCCTGGTCTTTTGTCTCGGCTTGATCCTGGTCGTGGTTGCAGGCGCTGAATTGTTCACCGGCAATAACATGATCGTTATGGCCTGGGCCAATCGCAAGATCAGTACCTGGGCGCTTCTGCGCAATTGGCTGATCGTCTATGTGGGCAATTTCGTTGGTTCGTTGGGGACTGCCGTTCTGGTTTTCTATAGCAAGCAGTATACTGCTGGAGGCGGGTCAGTCGGGGAAGCCGCTTTAAAGATTGCTGTAGGGAAAGTCGACCTGGGCTTTGTCCAGGCCGTGGCGCTGGGCATCCTTTGCAACGGCCTGGTCTGTCTGGCAGTCTGGTTGACCTATTCAGCCCACAGTGTCACAGACAAAATCCTGGCCATCATCTTCCCGGTCACTGCTTTCGTGGCTGCCGGGTTCGAGCATTCCATAGCCAATATGTACTTTGTGCCCTATGCCTTGCTGATCAAGGCCTTCGATCCGGCTTTCGTAGTTGCTCATAAGATCGATCTATCCAGCCTGACCTGGGGTTCCTTTTTCATAAAGAATCTCATTCCGGTCACATTGGGAAATATCATCGGCGGAAGCGTACTGGTAGCCGCCATGTACTGGTTCATTTTTCTTCGGGAAAAGAAAAGCTAGCGAACTCTTTTACCGCATTTTCAAGGAGGAGAAAACTCATGACTGCTCAATTGATCGATGGAAAAGCCATAGCCCAGAAAGTGCGCGACGAGGTCGCAGAGCGAGTTGCCAAACGGATCGCCGCCGGCAAGAGCCAGCCGACCCTGGCGACGGTGCTGGTGGGTGACCGGCCGGATTCGGCTGCCTACGTAGCCTCCAAAGGAAAAGCCTGCCAGGAACTCGGGATGGGCTCGGTCAGCCACCACCTTCCCGCAGACGCCACTCAGGAACAGGTTGAAACGGTCGTCAAACAGCTCAATTCCGATAAGCAGATCAGCGGCATCCTGGTGCAACTTCCCATGCCCTCCCATATCAACGAAGAAGCGGTGCTTTCCCTGATCGGGATCGAGAAGGATGTGGATGGTTTTTCTCCTCTCAATATTGGCCGCCTGGCCCAGAAAGGCCGCGAGCCGCTTTTCGTGCCCTGCACACCTTATGGCTGCATCTACCTGCTTGAGCAGGCGGGTGTGAAGATCGAAGGGGCAAATGCAGTGGTGCTGGGCCGCTCGAACATCGTCGGCATGCCGGCTGCCCTGCTGCTGATCAGCAAGAATGCCACGGTGACCGTCTGCCATTCCCGCACACGCGACCTGCCTGCGGTTGTCCGACAGGCTGACATCCTCATCGCCGCGATTGGTAGGACCGAGATGGTGCGCGGCGACTGGATCAAGCCCGGCGCGGCTATCATCGATGTGGGCATTAATTCCATCCCGGATGCCACCAAGAAAAGCGGCCATCGTCTGGTGGGTGATGTCAAGTTCGAGGAGGCCAGGGAAGTGGCCGGGTTCATTACCCCCGTTCCTGGCGGCGTCGGCCCGATGACCATTGCCATGCTGATGCGGGCTACCCTGCATGCCGCTGAAATCCAGAACCCGTAGGCGTTGCCGGATAAATTAGGTAGTGAACAGAACTTCTTATTCTTGAGGCACAGAATTCAATTCAAGGTGGTTTTGTGCCTCTTTTGATAACACGATTTTTCGTATGAACGACAATATATCCAAGCGCCCGATCGTTGTCCTGGCCTGTCAGGTCTTTCAAGATCTGTTTGAACGATTCGTCAAGGATGGGCAGATCCAAAAATTCATCTACCTGGACTATGGGCTGCACCGCGTACCGCGCAAGTTAACCCAGGCAGTTCAGGAGGCGCTCGACGACCTGGCGGAGCCCAGCCTGGTTATTCTGGGCTATGGTCTATGCGGCAATGGTCTGAACGGCATCCAGTCTGGCAAACACACTCTGCTGATCGCCCGCGCCGACGATTGTATTGCCATCTTCCTGGGTTCCTACGAGCGCTATCAGCGTGAATTCAAATCCGAATCCGGTACGTACTATCTAACCAAGGGCTGGCTGGAATCGGGCAGCAACCCCCTGCAGGAATATCAGGAATACGTGAAGAAATACGGCCTTGCCAAGGCCAGTTGGCTGATAGACAGCCTCTACCACAACTACAAGCGTGTGGTGCTGGTCGCTCATAGCCAGGCAGACCTGGATACTTACCGTGGCCGGGCGCAGGAAGTGGCGAAGTTCTGTGAGCGGTGGGGCATGCATTACCAGGAGATTCTGGGGTCAAGCGAATATTTTGAGAACTTGCTCCTGGCTGCTTCCCAACCGGATTTGGCCGGTGAGAGTTTCGTTATGGTTCCTCCCGGCGGCACGCTCCGCCAGGATCAATTCATGCGTCTGCTATCTTAGATTTGAGCAATTTCTTTCGATCATTGGACAACCCCTCAGCCCGGCGGTGCATGGTGGAGATCGATCGTGTATAAAATCCTGCAGAAACAAGTCTTGAGCGATGCAATCAAACTGATCATTATCAAAGCGCCCCTGGTAGCCGCCAGGGCGCTCGCAGGGCAGTTCGTCATTGTACGCCTGAACGAATCTGGTGAGCGCATCCCGCTGACCATCGCCGACAGCTCTCCAGCTGAAGGCACCATCACCCTGATTTTCCAGGAAGTTGGGAAATCAACCATGCAGATGGGCCAGCTCGAGCCCGGCGATGGCTTTGAGAATGTTGTCGGGCCGCTTGGCCGTCCGACCCAGGTGAAGAATTATGGCAAGGTGGTTCTGCTCGGTGGAGGAGTTGGCGTGGCGCCGCTCTTCCCGATTGCGCGTGCCCTGAAAGAGGCCGGAAACACCGTCATCTCTATTATCGGCGCCCGCACAAAAGCGCTCCTTTTCTGGGAGGAACGCATGCGCCGCTACTCGGATCGCTTGATTGTCTGCACTGACGACGGCACTTATGGCCGCCGTGCGCTTGTTACCGGGCCCCTTAAGGATTTGCTCGAATCCGAAAAGGACCTCAGTCGCGCCTGGGCCATCGGCCCGGCGGTTATGATGAAATTCGTGGCGGAGACCACCCGCCCAGCCCGGTTGCCAACCTTGGTCAGCCTGAATACGATCATGATCGACGGGACCGGAATGTGTGGTGGCTGCCGGGTTGTGCTGGATGACGGGGCACAGTTCGTCTGTGTGGATGGCCCCGAGTTCGATGCCCACCGTATCGATTGGAACAATCTGCTTGAACGCCTGTCGTTCTACCGGGAAGAGGAGCGCATGGCGGTCGAACGCTGGCAAAGGCACGTTTGCAACCTTGACCTTGCGTTTGAAGAAATGGTCAGATGAACCATGGTTATCAAAACCATCGTTCCCAATAAAACCCCCATGGGGGAACAACCGCCAGAGGTGCGCGTTTGCAATTTCAACGAAGTCCCTTACGGCTACACGGCCGAGCAAGCCATCGCCGAGGCCAAACGCTGTCTGGATTGCCCCAAGGCGATCTGCGTGCCGGGCTGCCCGGTCAATGTGAATATACCGGCCTTTCTCAAAATGGTGGCTAAGGGTGACTTTCTAGGCGCGGCCGTCCTGATCAAACAGACCAATGCCCTGCCTGCCATCACCGGGCGGGTTTGCCCGCAGGAGAGCCAGTGCGAGGGTGTTTGTGCGCTGGCAAAGCGCTATCAGCCAGTTGCCATCGGCCGCCTGGAGCGTTTCGTAGCTGACTGGGAAGCTGCAGCCGGCTCGTTTGCTCTGCCCGCTCTTCCTCCGCCTACCGATAAGAATGTCGCGGTGGTCGGCTCTGGCCCAGCCGGATTGACCGTCGCCGCAGACCTGGCTCGCCTTGGTCACCACGTGACCATCTTCGAAGCGCTCCACGAACCCGGCGGGGTCCTCAGCTACGGAATTCCCGAGTTCCGCCTGCCCAAGGCCATTGTCAAGCGCGAGGTCGATTACGTATGTTGTCTGGGAGTGCGCCTGCAAATCGACTTCGTGGTTGGCAACTCAGCCACTGTCGATGAGTTACTGGAGAAATACAACGCCATCTTCCTGGGAACTGGCGCCGGCCTGCCCTGGTTTCTGGGTATCCCTGGCGAAAACCTGGGTGGGGTTTATTCCTCCAATGAATATCTGACCCGTGCTAATTTAATGAAAGCGTATCGCTACCCCGAGTACGACACCCCGATTGCTCGCGGCAAACGGGTAATCGTCATCGGCGGTGGTAACACCGCGATGGATGCCGCCCGCATCGCCCTGCGCCTGGGAGCGAGCGATTCGATCGTAGTTTACCGGCGCTCACGCAAAGAACTGCCGGCCCGCATCGAAGAGGTCGAGCATGCTGAGCAGGAGGGCGTCCAATTTCACCTTTTAACCACTCCAGTTGCCTTTCATGGCGAAAGCGGGCGTGTGCTGGAATTGGAATGCCTGCGTAACGAGCTGGGTGAGCCGGATGCCTCCGGCCGTCGGAAACCTGTGGCAGTGGAGGGCTCCAACTTCCGCATCCCGGCCGATGTAATGGTGATCGCCATTGGCCAAAGCCCCAGCCCTTTGATCTCCAAATCTACGCCGGATCTGGCATTGGGCAAGGGGGGCATCGTCAAAGTCAGATTCGTCTACGATGAAGACATCCAAGAAAGGCGTTTTTGCCGGCGGTGACATCGTCACCGGCGGAGCGACCGTCATCCTGGCGATGGGCCAGGCCAAGATCGCTGCGCGGGCGATCGATGAATACCTGGAGACAGGCATCTGGTAAGTTCCAAGCACAATTATATTAATCACTCCTATCCACCGGCGATATAACCCCGTTAAGGCAGGGCAAGCCTTGGCATCGCCGAACAAGTCATTTCTTCTTATTTAAGGAGCCTGACCAATGATCCTGAAGAATAACCAATCCCCCCAGTTCCATGTGCTTTCTGATGAGCAGTGCGAACAGCTTTTCCAGGCGGCGCTGGAATGTCTGCAGAAAGTGGGCATGAAAGTGTTCAATCCAGAAGCCCGGGAGCTGTTGGCTACCGGGGGGGCCACAATAAAAGGTGATCTGGTCTGTCTGCCGCCTGCATTGGTTCGCAAAGCCCTTGCAACCGCCCCGGCCTCTTTTCGTGTCGGTCGACGGGACGGATCGCCTGACATGTTGGTGGCAAACGATCGGGTTCACTTTGGCCCCGGCCCCACCTGCACCTACTTCGTTGACCCTGTCACTGGCGAACGTCGCAAAGCGCGCCGGGGTGACGCCGGCCTGACTGCACGGGTTTGTGATGCATTGAATGAAATCGACTATATTATGGGCCTGGCCTTGTTTGACGATGTTACCCCAGTGCTCTCACCGGTTTACGAGTTTGCCGAGAGCCTGGCAAATACCACCAAGCCGATCATTGCCTGGGCCAACACCCCAGCCACCCTGCAGGATATTCATGCCATGGCTTTGGCTGTTGCCGGGAGCGAAGCAGCCTTCCGGGCAAAGCCAAACTATATCTTCTTCACCACCTATAAATCCCCGCTCAAACTGGCCCACGACCCCGTCGCCAATTTGATGTGGGCGGCTGAGCATGGCGTACCGGTCGTTTGCCTGGGCGGACCCACCGTTGGTATGGAAAGCCCCTTCGCAGGCGCCAGCGCCCTGGTGATCCACCTGGCCAATGTGCTCTGCGCCCTGACGATCGTGCAGCTCAAGTGCCCGGGTGCGCCGACCGTGCTTGGCGGAGTACCATCGATGATGGATTTGCGTTCAGGCCGGCCGGCATACGGTTCCCCCGAGATGAGCCTGCACAGCGCCGCGGCGGTCGATCTGGCGCGCCACCTGAATGTTCCCTTCATGGGGACGGCCGGCGCGTCTGAGAGCAAGCTCCTCGATACGCAGGCTGGGATAGAAGCAAGTCTGCAGGTGTTGCTATCTGCCTTGAGCGGTGCATCGCTGGTTCACGATGTCGGCTTCCTGGACTGTGCTGACATCGGCTCGTTGCCCTACCTGATCCTTTCGGATGAGATCATTGCAATGGTCAGGCGCGTCATGCGTGGCATCCCGATCAGCCCGGAGACGATCATGCTGGATCTGATCGAGAAGGTTGGCCCAGGCGGTCTGTTCCTTACCGAAGGACGTTCGGCGGCGCTTTGCCGGAGCGAGGCCTGGGTACCAACCATCCTGGATCGCTCCGCCTTCGCCCTCTGGGACAAGGCCGGACGCAAGCAGACCGAACAACTGGTGCTGGAAAAACTGGTGAAGATTCTCAAGTCCCACACGCCAACACCCCTGCCAGTGGAAGTTTCAGAACAAATCGAGGCAATCCTGCGCCAGGCTGAAGTCAGGGAACGGTCGGCCCCTTAGGTTATGCGCAAAAAACGTTTTTTAAGGCTGATGTCTTACTAGAATCACCTTAATTTCATGACAGAAATGACTTTGGAAGGAAATCCTGCTGTGGTATAAGTAAGCGGAATAGCCTTATCAATAATGTCACCTATTCTGGTTTTTGAGAGAAAGGAATAATAAGTGTCATTAGGTATCCAACCCATCCATATTGTGATCATCATTGTTGTCGCGTTGCTCATTTTTGGGCCAAAACGCCTGCCCGATATGGGCCGCAGCGTCGGCAAAGCCCTCAGTGAATTTCGTTCAGGCGCCAGGGAAATGACGGAAGGGTTTCGCGAGGAAGTAAGTCATCCAGTTACAGCCCAGGCCGCCAGCCCCGCGAGCCAACCATCAACATATTCGGCTCCAAACGCTCCGGCTTCATCCCAAATCTCAGTTTCCGCTCCGACCGGACGATTCTGCATTCAGTGTGGAGCTCCCAATCTTCCCGAGGCCCACTTTTGCAGCAGCTGTGGCGCGAAACTCCCTGAATTGACCGTTAATTAATATTCTCTCTGTCTTTTGAACAAATTTACTGGCAACTGTTTCAAGACAAGCCCAACCCATGCCTAAACAATCAATGCCTTTTCTCGAACATCTGGAGGAGCTGCGTAAGCGCATCCTGATTTCTCTTATAGCCATCCTGGTAGTGACTTCGGTGGCGTTGATCTTTTCCGATACCATCCTGAAAGTCTTGCTGATTCCAGCCGGGGGCATGAAGCTCAACGCCTTCAGCTTGATGGATGGTTTCATGATCAAATTCCGGATAGCGTTGTATATCGGTATCGCCGTGGCATTCCCGATCTGGGGCTTCGAGCTGTACCAGTTCATCGTTCCTGGCCTGCAGGACAAGGAACGCAAGGCATTACTACCGGGGTTGCTCGCCTCATTAATTCTTTTTGTCCTGGGTGTGTTTTTTGGATATTACCTGTTGCGCGAAATGATCTCGGTGATGAAAGCGCTATTCCCCCCCGAAGTGGCTTTCCTACCAGCTGCTGACGATTATATTTCATTTGTAACCTTCTTTATGCTGGCCTGTGGAGTAGCCTTTCAGTTACCAGTGGTAATCACCATCCTGGTCTATCTACACATCCTTTCGGCTTCCATCCTCAAGAAACAACGCAAGATTGCTTATTTTGCCCTGTTTGTCTTTGCCGAGATTGCCACGCCGGTCACTGATCCGATCATTGCCCCGCTGGTGGTAATGATTCCTTTGGCGCTTCTGTACGAAGCCAGCATACTGGTAGCAGTCCGGATTGAAGCAGGAAGATTGAAAAAATCCCTCTCACAAACAACCTCTGGCTAAACAAGCCACGGATTGTTTTATTGTTCAAGGAGATTGACATGCCATTTGGAATCCAACCCATTCATATTGTGATCATCATTGTTGTGGCGTTCCTGCTCTTCGGGGCCACAAAATTACCCGAGATGGGCCGTAGTCTGGGAAAAACAATCAGCGAGTTCAAGCAGGGCACAAAAGAAGCTGCGGAAGGGTTTAGGGAAGAAGCGACGAAAAGTACTTCTATCCCCGCTGCTCCAGCGCCGGCTAGCCAGGCTTTTCCACCGACAATCGCTGCCGCAGGTTCTTCCACATCCTCCAAGAGATTTTGTATTCAGTGCGGCGCGCCCAATCCTACCGAAGCGCACTTTTGTGGTTCCTGCGGCGCACAACTTCCTTAAAAGACCGCCAGATTTTCCCGCAAGGCGTAATTCAGTATTCTCATCCGGCTTGGGAATATGATTTCCTTCCAACTATTCTTCTCCATCTGGTCCGGCCTTTTTTTCAGACCGGCAAAGTATCCTTTACACGACCAATCCCATCGCGCGCCTCTTTAAATACGCCTGTATCGCAATGTGCGGCGGTGCATGCCCACTACTAAAGTCGGCGTGTGCAGAATATATCGCCTGATACGCTGGACTATTTCGATTCCCTCGATGCTTTCCCAACGGGCGCAGATTTCAATTGAACCGGCCAACGCGGGCAGTTCGGCAGCTTCGCATCCCAGGAAGTTTGAAAAATGTAATTAAAATAATTGAAATACTGACTAAACATACACACTTATCAAATCAAGAGCTTCATTCTTAATCTTAACTTTTTACTGAATGGTAACGTACGTTATAATATTTACGACAATCAAAAAACCCAAAAATGAGTTAACGAACCATGATCATCGATCAAATTACCAATTCCCACCTGTACTACTCCCTCCATCCCGGACTAAAGTCTGCTTTCGAAACCATTCAGCAAACCGACTTATCCACCCTGGCAGTAGGCTGGATTGAACTGAATGGGGAAAACCTCTTTGCCATGGTACAACAATACGACAGTAAGCCGATCGAACAAGGCATCTGGGAAGCCCATCGCCGCTATATGGATCTGCAGATGGTAATTCAAGGAAGCGAGAAAATTGGCTACGCGAATATTGGGCGTTTGTCCCAGGGAGAATACAATGCCGCAAAAGACTTCATCCCCCTTTTCGGAGAAGGCGATTTTCTGACCTTGCAGCCCGACAATTTCATCCTGCTCCTGCCACAGGATGCACATATGCCCGGGATTGCGGTTACTACGCCTGCGCCTGTCAGGAAGTTGGTAATAAAGATAGCCGTGCGCTAGAACCTCTGAAAATCCCTGCAAACCCCGGTTCGGCATAAGGCATGCCAATAAAAAAATAGCGGCACATCCAAGGATGCACCGCTACTCGTCTGAATAGTAATAATTCTACTCTTTCTTGCCACTGCTCTTTTCAGGGCTTTTCTCAGCGACCTTCTCAGAGCTTTTTTCGGTGCTCTTCTCGCTCTTTGCAACCGGCTCCTTGCTCTCGCCGCCGGATTTGCTATCTTTTTCGGCCTTCTCATCTGCTTTTTTCGAGACCATTCCAGAAGGGGAATGATGGTCCGTGGCATAAAAACCGGAGCCTTTGAAAACTATTCCAACCGGTTGGTAAATCTTTCTTAAGGTTTTCTTGCCACATTCCGGGCAGCGCGTAAGGGCATGGTCACTGAAAGACTGTTGCTTCTCGAACTGAACACCGCAGTTATCGCAATGATAAATATAGACAGGCATGATTGTTTTTCCCTTAATGAAATCTTTCTTGTACTAAATCTGGCGGGTCATTATAGCGTACCCATAGGAGAGAAGCAAGGGCAGCCAGAGTGAATCCAACGGTTTTCTTATAATCAAGATGGATAGCAAAACAGAAGTGCGATCGACCAATCCCACACAGTCGTAAACGACTGGGCTATTCAATCCAGGCCGACCAACTCAATCCGGCCAGTCTGCATAAGCAGGCCTGGGAGAAGTAGCCGGATGGTGAACCATCCAGCGAGACAGGCGGCAACGCGCACCCGCAAGCATAAAGAATCCATTGTTACAGTATTATTTATTTAATTTTCATGAACAGGCTGATGACCGCTTAAGCGGATGAATGGCACAGGGTAGTAAGGACATCCTGCTCTATCAGGTTATACTAGACACAGTAATTGTTCGATCGCAATGGGAAAATAAGGGTCACAAAGGAGATTATATGACGTTAATGAAACGTTTACTCCCATTCATTTTCTTACTGATTGCCCTCTGCAGTTGTTCCAGCGCTCCCGGATGCTTGCAAAAAGGTGGCGTTGTTGCTTGCCCACGCGTCCTCTTTATCGGAAATAGCTATACCTCCGTAAACGACCTGCCCGGAACACTCTCTGCCCTGGCGAAAGCGGGCGGGCACCCCATCCAAACCGGCATGTCTGCACCGGGCGGCTGGACACTTACGCAGCATCTCACCACGACGCAGACACTGGATGCGCTGCAATCCTCCAAATGGGATTTCGTTGTATTGCAGGAACAAAGCGAGATTCCTTCCGTAGAACAAGAGCGCGTTCAGGAGATGTATCCGGCCGCCAGCGCGCTGGTCCAAAAGATCCGTCAGAGCGGCGCCCAACCGGTCTTCTTCCTAACCTGGGCACACAAGGACGGCTGGCCCGAGAATAATTTTCCAGACTTTGAAAGCATGCAGTTGCAGATCAACCAGGGCTATATGACGATCGCGAACCAATTGATCGTCCCGGTTGCCCCGGTGGGCTATGCCTGGCTGACTGCCTGGCTCCAGGATCCTCAATTGGATCTATGGCAGGCAGATGGCAGCCATCCCACTGAACTGGGGACCTACCTGGCGGCCTGTGTCTTTTACGCAGTCATCTTCCGCCAAAGCCCTGAAAATATCCCCTACCATGGCGACCTGCCGAGTGCGACGGCGCATTACTTGCAAAAAGTGGCAGCCGACACCGTTTTAAACAATCCATCCCAGTGGAATTTGCCATAATTTATAATAACTGATGCCTTCGTAGCACTACATTTATCCATGGTGGCTCGCGCCCTATCCACCGGTTTCCCTTTCCCTGCGGGAAAGGGGATCGACAAAGTTTAAGTGGGGTGTAACCGACGAATTACCCGTGTAACTTTTCTTCCAGCCTTTGCTTGACCCCCGGCCATTCACTTTCAATAACACTATAGAAAACCGAATCGCGCTTCACTCCATCCGGCAGGATATAGTGGTTGCGTAAAATTCCTTCCTGTTGCGCCCCGATCCGCTCGATGGCACGGCGCGAACGCTCATTCCGCATATCCGCCTTGAATTGCACCCGGATCGTCCCCAATGTTTCAAATGCATAGCGCAGCAGCAAATATTTACATTCGGTGTTGACCGCCGTGCGCTGGAACTCCAGTCCATACCAGGTCCCGCCGATCTCCAAACCCCTGTGAGCCGGGCGGATTTCCATATACCTGGTCGCCCCGGCCACCCGGCCGGATGCCAGGTGGATAACCGCGAAGGGCAAATCCGTCCCGGCTGCCTGCAAGCTCAGCAGGTTGCCCACCCAAGTACGCATATCTTCTTCAGAAAGGATCTGGCCATAGACCATGAATTGCCAGATGCGGGCGTCATTACCAGCTGCAGCCAGCGCGGGAATATGCGCTTCAGTCAATGGTTCAAGCCGGACATGCCGTCCTTCCAAGGTAATCGGAGTTTCCCAGAGAGTATTCAAGATTTTTTTCCTTGTGTAGGCAGATACGGCATTTTCGGGCCCGCGAGCTGCAGCGCTTCCGACAATGCCGCCCTTAATGCAACCCGGTCATCCCAGGGATATTCGGTTGTGCCGAAACACATCGACTGCTCGTGTCCTTTTCCGCAGGTCACCAGGGTATCGCCCGGCCTCGCCAGGCGTACGCCCAGTCGAATGGCTTCGCCGCGATCGGCAACCCGCCAGAAGGATTTTTGCTCCACCCCCCCCAGCCGGCGCGCCCCCTCTGCCATCTCGCCCAGAATCCCTTCCAACAACTCGGTCCGAGGGTCTTCAGCAGTCAGGATACTGACGTCCGCCCACTGCGCAGCCACCTCCGCCATCATCCGGCGTTTCTCCTTGTCGCGCAGGCCGGCCGAGCCAAAAACGACGATCACACGCCCTTCCGTCATTTTCCGGATCGTTTCGATGGCTACCCGCAAAGCGTTGGGAGTGTGGGCAAAATCGACAATGGCGGTAAAGGGCTGGCCAAGGTCAATCCGTTCCATCCGCCCTGGAATTCCCGGCATGGCGGCGATACCACCTGCAATCGCTTCAGGATCCAACCCCAGTCCCCGACTTGCCGCCGCCAGCGCTGCCAGGCAGTTCGATACATTAAACGTCCCTACCAGCGGGCTGGTGACCGGGAAACGAAAGCCACCCCCAACCGCTTCAAAATGGAGGCCTTGCGGCGAGTATTCAACCGCCTCCGCCCGGATATCTGCAGTGGCTCCCAACCCGTAACTGATCTGAGGCCCGGAAATGTGCTGGGAAAGGTACTCATAAGAACTGTCATCCCTGTTCAACACCGCCAGGCGCGGGTTTCCCTGCAGCTTGACAGGGGTGCCTTCCAGGGATTGAAATAGCCGTGCCTTCGCCGCCCGGTAGTTCTCATATGAGCCGTGCTGGTCGAGATGCTCGTGGGTAATGTTGGTAATGATTCCGATATCGAACTCGCACGCATCCACACGGAATTGAGCCCAGCCGTGTGAAGTGGTTTCGAGCACGGCATGGGTCAGCCCACCCACCACCATCCTGGCAAGATAGCGTTGTACATCCGGGGCGTCCGGTGTTGTGACGTGGAATCCTGTATCCAGCACTTCCTCCCCAATAATGGCGTTTACCGTGGATACCAGTCCGGCCTTAATGCCTGCCGAAAGCAGGATCTGGTAAAGCAGGTTGCAAGTGGTGGTCTTCCCATCTGTGCCGGTCACACCGATTACGGTCAGGTTGTGGCCGGGGTTTCCATAAAAAGCTGCTGCCAGCCAGCTCAGCGATTGGCGCGAATTCTGCACTCTTATGCAGGGTACAGGCAGGCCATTGATCTCTTTCTCGCACACCACTGCATGCGCCCCGCGCGCAATCGCATCCACGATGAAATCGTGTCCATCCGCCGTGCCTCCTGGCATGGCAACAAAAAGATTCCCCCTTTCCACTTTACGGTTATCAATGGCAATGCCGGTGATGGGAATAGAGGGGATTTCTGATGGAAAATAATGAAACGGAAACCCGACGAATAAAGTCGCCAGCGGCACGGCAACCGGAGCTGCGCTTGCCTGGAGAGAGCCTGGTCTGTTCATATTTGGTAGTTTTACCATAAACAAGAAAGACCTGACAGGTTCCAACCCGTCAGGTCAGTTAATATTCCATTGCAACTATTTCAACGATTTATGTAGTTCATCCAACTGGCCGGCTACCGAGCCGTCCAGCACTTTATCACCCGCATAGATAACCAATCCGCCCAGGATGGATGGGTCGACACGAAAGTCAACCAAACCCTGCGTTCCCATTCTGGCCAATACATCCTTCTTGACGATCTCCTGTTCATCTTGCGTAAGCGGCAAAGCTGAAACCACCTCAGCAGAAGCTCCGCTGATTGCCGCCCCTTCCAAAACCACCACCTTGCCGGAACGAACTCCCGAGAAGAATTCGGCCAAAAGGACGTGCTGGCGTTTCTCATCCAGCGTTTCCCCGACCAGCTTCTGTGCAGCAGCAATCGCCAGCGCTGCCACATGTCCACGCAGATCACCCAGGATGCGGTTACGTTCCAGTTCAACTTCGGCCAAGACCGCCTCGCGTTGTTTGCTGGTCTCATTATCCAACTCTGCCTTCACTTCGAGCATGGCCGCATCTGCCCGTTCGGTTGCCTCGCTGATGATATGGGCGGCTTTTGCCTGCGCATCCACGATGATTCCGGACGCATCTTTTTCAGCATTTGCACGCGCTTCCGCTGCGACGCGTGCGTCATCCATGCTTTGGGCGATGGTGTTACGGCGTCTTTCGAGCAGACCCTGCAGTGGTTTGACGATCCAAACCCGGACTACTACAAAGATGATAAAAAAACAAACGATCTGAACCAGTAGATAGCCTAAATTAAGACCCAATTGTGCCAAGGGGAACCTCCTTCTTTATTCAACCAATTCGCTGAACTAACCAACGACGAAGAGGATGAGCAAGGCAACAACCAGGCAATAGATTGCGACTGCTTCCGCGAAAGCGATCCCAAGGATCATATTGGTTTGGATGGTGCCGGTTGCATCTGGATTGCGGCCCATCGCCTGGACGGCGCCACTGGTAACGATGCCGATCCCGGCTCCTGCGCCGATCGCACCGATCATTGCCAGTCCGGCGCCGATTAATTTTGCTGCAATAATAATACTACCAGTCATGAGACGTTCCTCCATGTTTGTATTCGGGCGGGGTTTCCGCCGCTAGAAATTGAACTGCCCGGGCCGCTTTCACCCGAAAATGAAAATTAGATCAAGAGTTAGTGCTGTTCCTCATGTTCGCCATGCCCTTGCGTGGCCTGCGCCATGAAGGTCATCGTCAGCAGGCCGAACACCACCGCCTGGATCGCGCCAACCAGGAATTCCAGCATGTAGAATATCGATGGGAAGATCGCGATCGAACCAAGCAGCGAGCCCATCACGAAAAGCAGCACGGAACCTGCAAAAATGTTACCAAAAAGACGGAAGGCAAACGAGAGCACTTTTGAAATCTCGGAAACCAATTCGAGCAGGCCAACCCCCCAGTCGATCACGCCAAAAATCGGCCGGCTGAAGAAGGTTTTTACATTCCAGAATTTGGTGAAATATCCCATGCCCTGGGCCCGGACGCCAACCACCTGCACGGCGATTACTGCGATGATGGCCAGCGCCACGGTAAAGTTCAGGTCCGTGGAAACGACCCGCACAAAAGGCACCAATTGATAACCGCCTTCAGTTACTGCCGGATTCACCAGTGTTGTGAACAGGGAACCCAAGTGCTGAATGCCAAATCCACCCTCCCCTACTTTCTCAATCACGCCGATGCTGTCCACACCCGGGATGAGTTCCATCCAGTTCGACAGGAGCACGAGGATGGTAATGGATGCGAACCAGGGGAAGATCGTCCAGGCCCATTTTCCGGCAGTGGATTCGGTCATATTGTAGAGATATTCAAGCAATGCTTCCAAAGCGCCAGGAATACCTTTAAGAGTTAGATCGCCTTTCTTGACTGCCCGATTAAAGAAATAGGCCAGCAAAATAACCAGGATATCCACGACAAAAAGAGCCACCAGCGTATTGGTTAGGTAGAATTCCCCGATAACCGGTAAGGTAAACAACGGTTGTTCCATCCAGTGTTCGGCCGGCAACTGCACAAACGGCCGGACAGGTGAAAAGAAATACTTTGCACCGACAAAACCAGCTATTAACAGCGCCAGGACAATCCAGCGGTTGGTACCCCAGCGCCATCCTTTTTTCTTGGGAGCCAACTCAGTTGTCTTCTCCACGATGTGGTTCCTCCTCAGAGATCTCTTTCTTTGTCACCGGTTGGATCCGGCTGCTGGCCGCCTTTACAACGCGAAAGGTCGCAAAGATGGTCAGCGGAATGCTTGCGATCGTCAAAACGATGGTAAAGATAGGTTTGCTATTCAGGAATTTATCCAATAATATCCCGGCAAACAGTGCCACGAAGATGATAATCAACGTCAGGCCAGCCACCCACACGACCGTCATTGTGACGGCAGCCCGGAATTCATCCTGTTGTTTTCGATCCGGTTGGTTCATGGCGGCGGTATTATATCAGATTCTAGCGCAGGCTAAAATATGCTCAGGGCGGCTTTACTGGCAAATCCAAACCATGGCCCAAACAAAATGCCCAGCAGCAGGATGCCAGCCACCAGCACGATCAAACCGATTGCCACCGGGCGGGCTACCTGAAGTTGGTGTTGCTCTTCATCCTGGTTTTCCATCCGGTAGAGGTAAATGTACTTCAACACATTCAGGTAGTAATACAGTCCCACGATGGAATTGAGCACACCCACGATTGCCAGCCAGACCCAGCCGGCTTCAATCGCCGCACTGAAGACGAAGAATTTGGCAACAAATCCAACAAATGGCGGCATCCCGGCTAACGAAAGGAATGCCACCAGCGCAGCCAGCCCCAGGGTCGGGTTCCGGCGGCTCAAACCGGCGTAGGCCTGGAAGTCGTCCGAGCCGGTCAGACGCCCGATGGTACCAACGATCCCGAATGCCAGCAAGTTCGTCAGCATATATCCGATCAAATAAAAGACCACACTGGCGATCCCGAGTTGCGAGAAAGCTACCACGCCGATCATGGCATACCCGGCATGTGCAATGGATGAATACGCCAGCATGCGCTTAATGCTCTTTTGCGCCAGGGCGATCAGATTGCCAACCGTCATGGTCAGGGTGGCCAGCACCGCCAGGATCAGGCTCCAATCCGCATGGATGGCCGGGAAGGCTGCTATAAAAAGGCGGATGACCACGGCAAATCCAGCCGCTTTGGAAGCCGTGGACAGGAACCCTGCCACCGGCGTAGGTGCGCCTTCGTAGACATCCGGTGCCCAGAAGTGGAACGGGAACAAGGATACCTTGAAGGCCAACCCCGCCAGCACCAGGAAGATGATGCCCACCGCCGCCAGGTTGAAACTGCTAAAATAGCTGCCCAGGTCATACAAATTGGTCTTGCCGGTGAAACCGTAGATCAGGCTGAGACCATAAAGCAACACGGCCGAGGTTAAAGCCCCGAAAAGCATATATTTGAAACCCGCCTCGGTGGACTTGTCATCCTCTTTCAGGAAGCCTGCCAGCAGATAAAGCGGGATGGAAGTCGTCTCGATCGCCAGGTACAGCATCACCAGGTCGGCGCTGGCAGCCATCAGGCACATCCCGATGGTGGCCGCCACCAGCAGGAGATAAGCCTCCGCCCGCCGGCCAAGCTGCTCTGCATCCATGAAGAACAATGCCGTCACCCCGGCGGCAAAGACAAAGAACATCGCAAATACGAAACCCAGCCAGTCGAAACGCAGCATCCCGCCAAACACCCGGGTGGGGTTGGCCGGCCGGGCAAACACCAGGCTGACTGCCAGGATTATGAACATCCCGGCTACCGTGAACCAGCCCAGGAACGAGCGGCGCGCGCCATCTTTTCTCAGGAATGGGTCGATGATCAGGATCAGGATGCCCAGTACCAGCAGCAAGACTTCGGGGAGGATCGGCAGGACCGTGCTCATCATGCACCTCCCAGCAGGGCCAGGATATGCTGGACGCCGGTCTGCACCCACGGCACGATCAGGGCCGGGAATAGACCGATGCCGATCATCAGTGCCATCAGGAGCACCAGCGCAATCTTATCCAGGGTACGGATGGGAGTAATATGGCCTTCCAAGGCTTCCGGCATCTTTCCAAAAAACACCCGTCTGACGACCAGCAGAACATACGATGCGGTCACAACAATGGAAATCGCCGCGATGATGGCAACGATCGCGTGGGTCTTCCACATGCCCATGAAGATGGGGAATTCCGCGATGAAGCCGGAGAAGCCCGGCATACCCATCGAGACCAGGCTGCCGACGATCACCCCGATCCCCACCAGCGGCAGCGGCTTGATCATCCCACCCAGCTCAGGGATCTGGCGGGTATGCGCCCGGTCGTAGACCATGCCAACCGCAGCAAAGAAAAGCGCCGTCATGATCCCGTGCGAGAACATCTGCACGCCCGCACCGGTCAGCCCTTCCGGGGTCAGCGTGGCGAAGCCCATCATCACCAGCCCCATATGCGAGACGGAAGAAAAACCAATCACATATTTGAAATCCGTCTGGACGCTGGCAATGAATGCCCCATAAACAATGTTGACCAGCGCCAGCACGATGATCAGCGGCGCCCAGAATTTTGCGCCTTGCGGCAGAAGCATGATGCCCACCCGCAGGGCAGCAAAAGCGCCCAGCTTCATCAGCACACCCGCATGGAACATCGAAACGGCTGTAGGCGCCGCCACGTGGCCATCCGGCGACCAGTTATGGAATGGGAAAATGCCGCCCAAAATGGCAAACCCCAGGAAAACCGGCAGGAACCAGATTTTCTGGAAGGCCGGACTGAATTTGGCCGTTTCCAGAACCAGCATATCAAAGGTATGCAACCCGCTGGTCCAGTACATGACCAGGGCGCCGATCATCGAAACGACCGAGCCGATGAACAGGTACAGGGTCAGCTTCATGGCTGCGTATTCGCGCGTCTTGATCCAGCCCCAGATGGAGATCAGCAGGTACATCGGGAAGACCGCAATTTCATAAAAGAAAAATAGCATGAACAGGTCAAGCGAGGCAAAGACGCCAAACACGCCCGAAGCCAGGATGAACAGGAAGGCGAAGAATTCGCGCGGCCGGTCTTCGATGCCCCAGGAGATCATCACGCCGGTCACCATGACGATGCCCGTCAGCAGTACCAGCGGGGCCGACATTCCATCCACACCGAAATGGAGACTTATCCCCAGCATCGGCATCCAGCTGTATTTCTCGACAAACTGGTACCCCGCCAGGGCTTTGTCGTATGAAAAGTACACCACCAACGACATGACCAATGCAAATACTGCCGCGCTGAGCGCCGTAATGCGGATGGCCTTTTTCTGTCCCGGCTTATACAACAGGATGAGCAACGCTGCAACCAGCGGGGTGAAGACAATCACACTCAGGAACGGAAATTGCATCTCTACCTCTTAGTGGAACAGCGTCAGCATGGCTTTGTTGATCACATCCAGGATCCAGGCCGGGTAAACGCCGATGACCAGGATGAGCGCCATCAGGGGGGCCATGACGGCGATCTCGCGTGGTTTGATTTCTGTCAATTTATGTTCGCCCTGCGCCCAGTGCTCATTCATCGGGCCTTGTAAAACGTTTTTAACACCTTTAAGCACATACGCACCGGTGAACAGCAGGCCGATCATCGCAATGGCCGTATAGACCGTCAGGATCGGCCAGGCGCCTCGCACCACCAGGAACTCGGAGATGAACCCATTCAGTCCGGGCAATCCCAGGCTGGCCATGCTGGTAAATATCAGGATGCCGCCGTAGATTGGGACAAGCGGGAACAGCCCGCCGTAATCTTCCAGGTTGCGGGTGTGGGTGCGCTCATAGATCACCCCCACCAGGAAGAACATCCCGGCAGCCGAAAGTCCGTGGTTAAACATCTGCAGCACCGCTCCGTTCAATGCAATCGTCGCGTTAACCGTTCCGACGGCTTTGGCGGCCGCGGCGATCCCCAGCAGCACAAAGCCCATATGGTTGACCGATGAATAGGCCACCAGACGCTTGAAATCCTTCTGCCCATAGGCTGCGAAAGCCCCGAAGACGATTGCCATCACGGCCAGGAATGCCAGCCAGCCGGCATAGCGGGCCGATTCCAGTGGGTACAACGGCAACACCAGCCTCAGGAAACCATACGCGCCCAACTTGAGCAGTACTCCCGCCAGGATCATCGAACCGGCCGTCGGTGCTTCCGTATGCGCATCCGGCAGCCAGGTGTGGAAAGGCCAGACCGGTACCTTGATCGCAAAGGCGATCACGAACGCCCAGAACGCAATTGTTTTGACCGTCTCAACCGGCAAGCCCAGCAGTGTACCGGTGGTCAGGGAATTCCACTTCTGGTACAGCACCGGCAGATCATAATTTTGGAACAACACGCCCAACATCTGGATGGCCAGCAGCAATCCCAGCGAACCGCCCATGGTGAAAATAATGAATTTCAGGGAAGCATAATTGCGGCTCTGGACCTTAACGCCCTTCCAGATTTCACGTTCGCCCTTCTCACTGCCCCACTGGTTGATCAGGAAATACATTGGCACCAGACCGATTTCCCAAAAAACAAAGAAGATCAGCAGATCCAGCGAGAGGAACACCCCCAGCATGCCTGTCTCCAACACCAGGAAAAGGAACATGTAGGCTTTCAGCCGGTCGGTGATGTTGAATGACGCCAGCAACGCCACAGGTGTCAGCAGGGTGGTCAGCAAAACCATCGTCAGCGAAAGCCCGTCCACGCCCACATGAAAAGTCGAGTGGATGGCAGCATACCAGGTGGCCTGTTCCTGGAACTGGAAACCGGCCTGTCCCGCCTTGAATTGCGACCACAAAAGGATGGTAAAGAGAAATGGCACCAGGCTCAGCCCAAATGCTGTCCAGCGGATGACTTTCAGATTGTCCTTGGGCAGGCACAATACCACCAGCGCTGCCAGAACAGGGAAGAAAAGGATCAGGGTCAGGATATGTTCAATAATAAAGGCCATCGAGTGCTCCACTGTAGTGGCGACTGAAGTTGCAACTTCCCTGCACAGAACGCAGGACGGTGCCCTGCACAGAACGCAGGATGGTGCCCTGCACAGAACACAGGACGGTAGAGTCGCTCCATCATTCGCTACATTCCCAACTTCAAGAAATAAACCAGAAACGCAAAGATAGCCAATATCACGAGGGCTACCACCATGTAATATTGGATCCGGCCGGCCTGAATCTTACGCAGCCCGAAACCGGAGGCCTTGACCGTCTTGCCGGCCCCATCGCCAATGAATTCGTTAATTACCGGTTTGTCGAAATAATTGCGGAAGGCATGTCCCAGGAACAGCGAAAAACGCGCCAGGCTGTGCAGGAAGCCGTCGATCACCACCTGGTCCATGTACCGCGAGGTGAATTTTTCAGCGATCCAGCCGGCCGGCCTGACGAACAGGAAAGCATATATTTCATCGAAATAATATTTATTTTTGAGGAGCGGGATCTGCAGGCGGTCTTCGGCCGGGGCGGATACGTTGCGGTAGGCCAGCCAACCGCACAACAATCCGCCCAGTGCCACCACCAGCGAAGTGGCCACCGGAATCCAGTTGAATGCAGCGGACTCGGGTGCCTGGGCCAGGGTTCCGCCAACGAATCCATGGAACCAGTCCGGCACCAATCCGCCGGTAAACCAGGCCGGCATCCCCACCCACCCGGCCCCAACTGCGAAGATGGCCAGCACCACCAACGGCAGGGTCATCGTCCATTTGTTCTCGCTGGCATGTTCGGCCGCCTGGGTGCGGGCTTCCCCAAAGAAAGTCAGGGTGATCTGCCGCATGGTGTAAAAGGCCGTCAGGAAGGCCGCCAATGCCAGGACAATGAACACCAGCACATATCCATTCCCAAAGGCTTCTGCAAAGATCGCATCCTTTGACCAGAAACCCGCCGTCAGCACCGGGAAGCCCGAGAGGGCCAGGCCGCCGATCAAGAAGGTCCAGAAAGTGACCGGCATCTTCTTGCGCAGGCCGCCCATATTGAACATATCCTGGGCATCCACATGCTCGCCGGTATGCAACACACCATGTTCCATGCCGTGGATGACCGAACCTGAGCCCAGGAACAACAGCGCCTTGAAAAAGGCATGCGTCACCAGGTGGAACGCGGCTGCCACATAGGCATGCACGCCCAGCGCGGCGATCATAAATCCGAGTTGGCTAATGGTCGAATATGCCAGCACCTTCTTGATGTCGTTCTGCGCCACCGCAATGGTCGCAGCGAACAGTGCAGTAAATGAGCCGATGAAGGCCACCACCGTCATGGTGTGCACATCCAAGCTCAGCAGCGGGTAAATGCGGATGGCCATATACACACCCGCCGAGACCATCGTGGCGGCATGGATCATGGCGCTGACCGGGGTAGGGCCTTCCATCGCATCCGGCAGCCAGACATGCAATGGCCATTGGGCCGACTTGCCCACCGTTCCGATGAAAAGCAGCAGCCCGATCATGCCCGCCGCCGATAGCCCGAAGAAGGCCGGTGTGCCAGCCAAGGCTTGCAGCACCTGCGGTTGGAAAATATCCTTATAAGATAGCGAACCGGTGGCCGAATAAACAAAAGCGATCCCCAGCAGCATGAACACATCCCCTATGCGGGTGGTCATGAAGGCCTTGATGGCAGCGTCCCGGGCCGATTTCTTGCCAAACCAGAAGCCGATCAAAAGGTACGAGCATAGTCCCATGATCTCCCAGCCGACGAATAAGGTCAGCAGGTTATTGGAAACGACCAGGGTGTACATACCAAAAGCGAACAGGCTGATAAATGCAAAGAAGCGCGCATACATCGGCTCGATCGACGGAACGATATGCGTGTGCCCGCCTTCAGTAATGGTCGCACCGTGTGGCGGCAGCCCGGGCAGGTCATGATCGCCTTTCGGCTGGCCAAAGTTATGATAGCCAATGCTGTAAACGAAGATCGCCAGCACCGTCCAGGCGACGAAAAACAACACCACCGCGCTGAGTGGGTCGACCCGCACCCCAACTTGGAGCCAGGTCGCACCGGTCGGCAGCCAGTTGATGGCCGATTCGAATACTTGCTTGCCGAACCCGGTTGTGCCCACGGCCGAGATAAAGACGATCATACTGCCCAGCCAGGATAATCCCGCCGCCGCCAGTGCGATGCTGTGGCTTAAAGCCTTGTTCTTATTGGTGAAAAGGATGATCGCAAAAAAAGCCAGCAAGGGCGGGAGCGGCAGCAGCCAGATAATCCAATTCGTCATGAAGACTCCCTCACCATTTCATCAAATCAATTTCGTCCGCCACCACTGTCTTGCGACGGCGGTAGACCGAGATGATCAACGCCAGGCCTACGGCCACTTCTGCGGCCGCCACTGCGAAAACGATCACGGCAAAAGCCTGGCCGGCCATTTGTGCGGGATTCATGTAACGCCAGAAGGCCACCAGGTTGATATTGACCGCATTCAACATCAGCTCAATCCCCAACAAAATTGCGATGGCATTCTTGCGTGATAGCACGCCATACAGCCCGATGCAAAATAAAGCGGCTGCCAGGATCAGGTACCAGGTAAGCGGGATACTCATCTTGGCCTCCTACTTCTTATCCACGGTCGCCACGTAGACCGCGCCCACCAGCGCCGCCAGCATCAGCACCGAAGCCACTTCGAAAGGCAGCACATACGCATCCGGGGATACCAGTGCCGTACCCAGAGCCTGGACGGTATCCAGTCCCACCGGCATGGCCGAAGCAGTGCGATCCAGACCCGGGACGCTCAAAATGAGCGACACCAACCCAATCAGGATCAACAGACCCAGCAACGCTGGGATCCACCAGGTTGAACGGGTTTGCCGACCGCTTTCCAGTAATTGTCTCCGGGTCAGCATCACGGCAAAAATGAACAGGATTGCAATCGCGCCGATGTAGATCACCACCTGCACCACCGCCAGGAAGTTGGCCTGCAGGATGGCGTACAACACGGCCACCCCGAAGAGGGATGCCACCAGCCAGAGCGCCGCATGCAACAGGTTGCGCACCGTTACGACCATAAAAGCAGAGCCGAGCACCAGCACGCCGGTCAATAGAAAAATGATTTGTTCAGCAGTCATGCTACCTGCTCCTGGGGTTGCGCGGGCGAGATGGGTTTCTCACCCGCTTTGCGTTGTTTGCGGCCATACGCACGCAGGATTTCAATCGTAACCCAGCCGATCAGGATGTTGGAGCCGAACATGCCCAACACGTAGAGCCAAAACGGCAGGGTGATCAACACCTTGTTCAGGACCGCCGTATTCACCAGGACCACTAATGATAGTGGTACCAGGAATTTCCAATTGAAGGCCAGCATATGGTCGATGCGGATGCGTGGCACGGAATATTTTACCCACATGATCACCCAGTAGCCGAACATGGCCTTGGCAATAAAAACCAGCGCCTGCACGAACGGGATATTCAGCCAGGTCAGGAAGGCCAGCTTTTCTAATCCGAAGAAGCCACCGTAGCCCCCGAAGAAAAAGATCGCCATGAATCCGCCGAAGGTGAATGCATGCAATAATTCGCCGGCATAGAACCAGCCAAACTTCATGCCGGTATATTCGATATGGAACCCGGCCACGATCTCGGATTCGGCTTCATTCAGGTCGAACGGCGACCGCCCGAGTTCGGCGATCGCACTGATCAGGAAAATCAGCAGCGCCAGCGGCGACAGGATCGCGAACCACATCCCGCTCTGCGCTTGTGTAATTCCCTTTACACTCATTGTATTCGCCAGGATGGTTGGGACGAGCAGAATGATCACCATCGGGATTTCGTAGGAGATCATGTTCGATACCATCCGGAAGGCCCCCAGCAGGGCGTACTTGTTATTCGACGACCAACCCGCCATGATAATAGCGAGTGTCCCCAGCGCGCCGGCCGCAACAATGTACAACAACCCCACGTTCAGATCCACTCCATAGATCGTGGAGGCCAATGGCAGGATCGCCCAGAGCAGGATCACCGAAGTGGCAGCCAGCACCGGCGCAATATTGTAGATGATCTTATCCGCACCCGCCGGCGTAATATCTTCTTTTATAACCATCTTGATGATATCGGCCACTGGCTGGATCAAGCCAAACGGCCCGATCCGGTTCGGGCCCAGCCGGTCCTGGAAGCGCGCGACCACTTTCCGCTCCACCCAGACCAGTCCGATATCCAGCGTCATGGCAAAAACGATCATTACCACGATGCCAACGATATAGAGCAGGATCGTCGCCAGCGCGGCCGGCATATGCCAGCCGGTCAGCACGCCGGTCAGCCAGTTGCCAATGAAATTGATCGGGTTATTCCAAAACGTCATGGATTTCTCCTAAACAAGCAAAAGGCTGAGAGGAATGCTCCTGTCAGCCTGTATGGTTCACCCTTGGGGGTCTAGACCCATTCCAACATCCCTTTACGCCAGGCATAGACCAGCCCGGCCACCAGGATTCCGATAAATAAAATCCCCTCCAGCACCACAAACAGCGGCAGCTGCTTGAGCGTCAATGCCCAGGGGAACAGGAAAACCGACTCTACATCGAAAACCAGGAAAACCAGCGCAAAGATGTAATACTGGGCCTTGAATTGCACCCAGGAATCACCCACCGTCTCGATACCGCATTCGTATGTGCTTTGTTTGATCTTATTCGGTTTGCGAGGCGCCACCAGCCGGGCAAACACCAGCGGCACCACCGGAACGATAATGCCGATCACGAGGAAGAGCCCGATGTATAGCCATTCATTCTGCATAGGTGCTCCAAATACGATAAAGTTGTCTTACAACCACATGACTGGCAAATTTTACCATAAAGGGCAATGATTGCCCCTTCAATCAGCCCGACTTTTTCATATTATTATCGTTTTAATGTTGCGGGTAGCACCACATCTAATCTTCGTGGCTTCGCGCCCTATTCCCCTTTGGACATGCCTCGCGATCCATCCAGGGTTGGGGGTGAAAGACGCGATCGTCGCAACGAAACAAAAGTTAAAATGCGATTGCCATGAATTTGCGATTGATTCATTATGTACCATTGATAAAATAGTGTTAAACTGAAATTACTTATATACAAGGAGTCATATGCCTACCTACCCATCTGAACCCTTCCGCATTAAAACGATCGAACCCATCCGCCTGCCCTCGACCGAGGAGCGCCGCAAAGCCATCCAGGCCGCCGGCTACAATGTATTCGCCCTGCAAGCCCAGGATATCTATGTAGACCTGTTGACCGATTCCGGTACCGGCGCCATGAGCGACCGCCAGTGGGCCGCCCTCATGCTCGGGGACGAGTCCTATGCCGGGGCGCGTTCCTTCCAGCGCCTGGAAATAGCCGTCCATGATATTTTCGGCTTCAAGTTTTTTGTCCCGGCGCACCAGGGCCGGGCCGCCGAGAACATCCTGTCGGCTTGCCTGGTCAAACCCGGGCAATCGGTCCCCTCCAATATGCATTTCGACACGACCGATGCCAACATCCGCGCCCGGGGTGGGCGCCCTGAGAACCTGGTCATCGACGAAGCCGGCGATCCAGCCAACCTGCACCCATTTAAAGGCAACATGGATATCGCCAAATTGAAAGCCTTCATCGAAAAGACCGGCCCGGCCAATATCCCTTTCGGTATGCTGACGGTTACCAACAACGCCGGCGGCGGCCAACCGATTTCCCTGGCCAATATTCGGGCCGTTTCCGAAACCTACCACTCCTTCGGCATCCCATTCATCATCGATGCCGCCCGCTATGCCGAAAACGCTTATTTCATCAAGCTGCGCGAACCCGGGTATGCCGATAAAACCCCGCTCCAGATCGCCCGGGAAATGTTTGCCCTGGCGGATGGCATGTGCATGTCTGCCAAGAAGGATGCCATCGTCAATATCGGTGGACTTCTGTGCGTTAATGATGAAGCTCTCTATCATAACATTTGCAATGAACTGATCCTGCGCGAAGGCTTCTACACCTACGGTGGACTGGCCGGGCGCGACCTGGATGCCATGGCAGTTGGTTTGTACGAGGGTCTCGACGAAGCCTATCTGGCCTACCGCCTGGGACAAACCGCCTACCTGATGGAATGCATCAACGCGGTCGGAATTCCCACCATCCAGCCCGCCGGCGGCCATGCCGTCTATATCGATGCCGGCAGCTTGTTGCCCCACATTCCGCACGGCGAATTCCCCGGACAGGCCCTGGCAGTGGAAATGTACCTGGAAGGCGCCATCCGCGCTTGCGAGATCGGCTCGGTCATGTTTGCCCATCCTGACCCCGATAGCGGCGAGATCGTCTACCCGCAGTTGGAGCTTGTCCGCCTGGCCATTCCGCGGCGGGTCTACACCCAGAGCCATATGGATTATGTCGCTGACAAGCTGGCAAAGATCGCCCAGCGTAAATCCGGCATCCGCGGCTATAAGTTCACCTACGCCCCGGAATTGTTACGTCACTTTACCGCAAAATTCCAACCAGTATGATTTGTGCACTTGATAATCCGAGAAAGAACACCGCTTGCCATAAAGATTCTCAGCGCTGCGCAAAAATACCCAGTTGATTTCCCACCGGCCGTTCCCGTCCAGGGAGGCTGGTTTGTATCGGAGAATTGATGACCTGCACGATTCCGAGTGAATTGCGCATCACCAGAGTGGAAGATCCGCCCCCATCCATGTTCATGGCATTCACGGCTCCATAGAAAATCAGCAGTTTCGCCATTTCATAGAGGGTGGCCCCCTGACTATACAATGGCTGGCGTCCATCAGCCACGAACAGGATCAAATGGGTTCCAGTCTTGTCCAGGCCAATGGCAGTACGCGGAGCCGCATAAGAATTATCCAGGCCATCGACTGCCACGCCGTTTACAACGATCATGTTGTTCCCGGATATTGCATTATAGGCCGCAATATCACCCAGGGTAAAACCTGCCTCGCCTTTTTTGGAGAAATAGATCGTCGGTTCAGCGCCAATTTTTCCATACGCGACACCGTTCGACATGGCGTACCCATTCGGAGCCACCCGATCACCAGCATGCGGGAAATAATCAAAGGGTCCTTTGGCCCACCATGGAGAAAATCCATCCCCGTTTATGGCAATCTGCACCCCTGAAGAGCGGGCGAATTGGGAAGTGGTACGCGCTTTGAGCGGGAGTGCATCGGTTGGATCGCCTGGAGTAACCAAGAAACCAATCCCCGGTGATTGCAAATCCACAACAACAATGTGGGCAACCATTGGGTATGGAGTAAAATGGACTCGCCGGTAATATGTCACTCCCTTGAAAGGTTCGGTATGCATCGCGACCGGCCATGGTCTACTCATGAAATAAAGCCCTGGCATTCCGATGCAAATGAGGCAAATAATTATCACAAGTACAACAGGCAGTTTTCTTTTCTTATTTTTAGCCATAGCGGCAAACTATACTACCGATTTTAAACCGAGACAAATATGATCCCCAACCAATGGTATGCCATCCTTGAATCCAACGAGATTAAAAAGGGGAAAGTTATCGGCATGACGCGCATGGGCGAGAAAATGGTTGCCTGGCGCAACAACCAGGGCAAACTGGCGGTGATGAGCGACAAATGCCCGCACCGCGGGGTAGCCTTAAGCGCCGGCAAGGTGATGGGCGACTGCATTCAATGTCCCTTTCATGGCTTTGAATACGACATCTCCGGAGCCTGCTCGCTTGTCCCCGCCATTGGCGGCAATACCGAACCACCCAAAGCTTTGCATGCGCACAGTTATCCGGCTCGGGAGGCGCATGGCTTCGTCTACATCTGGTGGGGCGAGCCGCGCGGCGAACTCCCGCCCGTACCCTGGTTCGAGTTGATCGGCGAAGGCATGCTTTACACAACACTGAGGGACCATTGGGCAGCCCATTACGCGCGTGCCATCGAAAACCAACTGGATGTGGTCCACCTGCCCTTCATCCATTACAACACCATTGGACGCGGCAACAAGACCCTGGTGAACGGACCGATCGCCAGGGAAGAGAGCCATTGGCCGGGCGACCATCTTATTAATCTATGGGTCTATAACGAGCTTGATCACGGCCAGAAGCCCAAAAAACCTTCCGAACTGCCCGAGCCTGAGCGCCGGCCTTTTCTGCAGTTCCGTTTCGGCAACCTCTGGCAGAACTGGATTGCCGATGGCATCCGGATCGTGCTGGCCTTTGCTCCCATCGATAACGAAAACACTTTGATGTACTTGCGCTATTATCACACGGTGCGTTTCCCGGTCTTGCGCCAATTGACCGGCTGGGTGGGCAGCCTGGCAAATCTGGTCATCGAACGCCAGGACCGGCGCGTTGTCATCACCCAGCGTCCCTATCGCCCGGACCTGGACATCGGTGAGATCCTGATCCAGGGCGACAGTCCGATCGTGCTTTACCGCAAGATCAGGCGCGCTTTAATCGAAGGGAAGACGTAATCCGGATTGCAAATCAACCCTGCCCCCAAGCGACCAAACCGTGCGGGTCGGATTAGCAATCCAACTTACACCAAAGAAACCAAAGAGGGTTAGAATCATCGGGTACTGTTAAATCGTTTCTAATGAGGTAAATGAATGACGAATAAATCCAAAGTGGCCGTGGTGCGAACCCGGCCCGAGACTGTTTTACAGGATTATCAACGACTGTTTCAGTTGGCCGGCGGCAACCAGGCGCTCCACCAGGATGCCACCACCATTATCAAGGATAATATTTCATGGCATTTCCCCATGCCGGCGGCTAATACCACTCCCTGGCAGTTAGAAGGCTGCATTCTGGCCCTGCGGCAAGCCGGCTTTGATGACCTGGTATGCGTGCAAAACCAGACCGTGCTTACCAATGCTTTCAAAGGTGAAGACTTAAACGGCTACCTGCCCATCTTCAAATATTACAACGTTCCTGCGCTCTATAACTTCCGCAAGAAAGAAATGGAATGGGTGCTTTACCGGCCCAAAGCGAAGATGCTGGCGCTCGACCACATCTACCCGGAAGGCATCCGCATCCCGGATTATTTCCTGGGAAAAAATATCGTCCATCTGCCAACCGTAAAGACCCACATGTACACCACCACCACCGGGGCGATGAAAAATGCTTTTGGCGGGCTGCTGAGCAAGTATCGGCATTACACCCATTCCTGGATCCATGAAACGCTGGTGGATCTGCTGGCAATCCAAAAAGAGATTCACCCGGGTATCTTTGCCATGATGGATGGCACCACTGCCGGCAATGGCGCCGGGCCACGCTTGATGATCCCGGAAGTAAAGAACATCCTGCTGGCCTCTGAAGATCAGGTGGCCATTGATGCCGTGGCCGCCAAACTGATGGGCTTTGATCCCATGTCCATCCGCTATATCCGCCTGGCAACCGAACAGGGCCTGGGCAACGGGGATGTGCGCCAGATCGACCTGGTTGGCGACGATATATCCGGAGAAAACTGGAATTTCAAGATCACCCGCAACTCACACACCTTCCTGGCCTGGCTCTCCTGGTACGGGCCGACCAAATTCCTGCAAAAAATGATCTTCCGCACCCCGCTGGTAAACCTGCCGATTGCCATCTCGGAGGCCGAGCAGGATTATTTCTACTGGCCCCTGAAGTACAAACAGGTGACCAAGGAATGGCTCAACAATACCGAATGGGGCGCGCTCTTTAAACGCTACCATCAAGAAGGTCATTTGAATGTTTCGGAAAAGAAATTAACCGAAGAACCCCTTTCGGGTACGATATAACTTGAAATAGACGGACTAATTAAAGTAGTACCAAAACTTGGGAACCTGTTGCCTCTCGTTCCACTCTGGTTAATTCTTTTTTCAAGAGAAGGTGGGTTGCTGTATGTCTGGCAAAATGATTAATCTTCCAACAAAAATCAATCTCGACCAGTTCATCTCCGCACAGGCCCATGACCTGCGCACCCCATTCAACCACATTACCGGGTTTAGCAAAATGCTACTGAACACGATTAGCGATGCGCCTCTGACGGATTTCCAGAAGGAAGACCTGGGCACCGTCTATCGCAGCGGAATGCGCGCACTGACGTTGTTGAATGGCTTGATCGATATTGCCCGGATCAACCAGCATGAAAAAGAACCCAACTCCAGGGATACCGATATCGAGCAACTGATCGCCCAGGGTCTGGCGCAGTGGAAGAAATTTAACCCCGGTGCGGACGTTCAATTGGATTATCAGGTGCTTACGGCTGAAAAAACCATCCATGCGGACGAACTGCTCGGCCGCCAGCTTATTGCCAGTTTTATCGCTTATGTCGTGTTGTATTGCGAGGGCAAGGCCACCGTCACCATTACCGCGGCCGACGAGCCGGGCTGGTGCCTGTTTACATTTACAAGTGCAGGCTTGAAAGCACGCCTGGTCTCTGAAATGGATCGGGAAATGTTCGGATACATCGACCGCGCCCTGGTCGAAATACAAAATGGGCAGGTCCGCCAGGCGGAAGAAACTGACCAGGGGGCCATTGTTCGGTTTGCCCTGCCAAAGATGTGATCGAGCCGGCCCACGTGGTTCATGCAAAATAAAGCGATTGGCGGGCGCACCAATGCAGCCCTTGGCTTGATTTTTGTCATCATGCTGATGGATGTCATCGGCATCACATTGCTTTCACCAGTCGCCCCTTATATCGTCCAAAAATTCAGCAGCCAGGCCCTGATGGTGACGATGCTTACCGTGCTGTATGCCGGTGGGCAGTTCATCGCGGCTCCCATGATCGGCAAACTCGGCGACCGTTATGGTCGCCGACCGGTATTGTTGATGAGCCTGTTCGGGCAGGGCATCGGTTACCTGATCTTTGGCATCGGCGGGGCTTTGTGGATCCTGTTCCTGGGACGGATCATCGGTGGAATCACGGGCGGGAATCTCTCCACCGCCAGCGCCTACATCGCGGACGTCTCCAAACCCGAGCAGCGCTCCAAGAATTTCGCCCTGATCGGGATGGCCTGGAGCGTTGGGCTGATCATGGGGCCGGCCGTAGGCGGACTGCTCGGGCAGTTCAACCTGCAAGCTCCGGCTTATGTCGCGGCCGGGTTGGCTTTCCTGAATGTGCTTCTGGGGATCTTTATCCTGCCCAAATCCTTACCGCCAGAGCGTCGCGAAACTGCCCGGATGCTGCTGAAAGATTTCAATCCGATTGTTGCCATCATCGAGATGGCGCGCAAGCCCCGCCTGGGCTGGCTGCTGCTTGCAACTGCCCTGTTCAACTTTGCCTTTAACGGCATCAACAGCACTTCGACCCTGTTTGTGATCGAGAAATTTTCGGCCCAGCCCTGGCATCTGAGCCTTCTATTGGGCTTGGGGGGTGTCGCGGTGGGAGCCTCCACCTTTCTTCTGGTACCGCGCCTGGTACCCCGTTTTGGCGATACCAGGGTGGCAATCGTCAGCATGATCGGGCAATCCGTTTTCGATGTTGCCATCTTTTTTGTACCGGTGTTTTGGCCGGTCTTTCCTCTTTCCATGCTTGTAAGTGCCATCAGCGCATTCACCTTTCCAACCCTGACCACGCTAAGTGCGGAGCTGGTCCTGCATCGTGAAGTGGGACTTCTAATGGGCGTGACGACCGGCCTGGGCAGCCTGATGAACATCTTTGGCCCGCTTTGGGCCGGGGCGATCTATGACCACGTCATGGTCGGCTCGCCCTACTGGATGGGCGCAATCATCCTCGTGCTGGCTGGCCTGATGCTGTTGCGGCCGATTGCCAGGTTACCGCAGGCGGCTTGAAATCCGTCTTTCGGGGGGGCTGCGCGACCGGTTTGCTGAAACAAAGGGGAACAAAACCTGATAGAAGGGGGAAGGGGCAAAATTAGAACAAAAAACAAGAAACAAAAGAGAAAGAGCTGGTTTAATTATAGATCTTAGGCTATTTTTGGAGGTTAGCAACACTCCACTTAAACACGGCCGGTCCACCCGCCCCCAACCCGCCCCAAGTGGCCGGGGGAAGAAAACAAAATTTGGGGTTTGGCAGCGCTTCGCTCTGCAAAACCCCAAATAATCTTTGGTATTGTTTCGTGGGAAAATGGCTCAAAAGCCGGGCTGGCGGCCTAATAACGGTAGACTAGAGGTCGTTCCATCCTGCGCAACGTGGGGACTAGCTCTTGCACGCGGTAAATGGCCCGCCACCATAAAGGGAAACGGGAAAACGCGACCTGTTCGCTTGGTCTGAATTCCTTGATCAGTTCAAGCTTCGGCTCAAGCTGCCGGATGTCCTGGGGATCATCCAGCCCCCACTTGTAGGTTGCACCCGTGCCCCCGACGTTCGAGCCCGTTCTTTTTACAATCATCGAATTGCAGATATCGAAAATCATCTGACCGCCGGGAAAATGATCGACCACCGCATTGAGGAGCGCTTTCACTTCCGCTTCGCTCAGGTAGTGCAGCACCCCCTCGGCAATAAACAGCCCGGGTCGATCGCGTGGGACCTGGTCCAACCAGCGCAAATCATCCAGCGGCGCGCCGATTAGGTGATAGGAGGCGCCCCGTTCGGGGAACAGTTGTCGGCGCAGATCGATCACATCAGGGTAATCCACGTCGAACCACTTGACAGTGGCGGGCGGATCGACCCTGAAAACACGGCTGTCCATGCCGCAGCCCACATGGAGCACGGTCGCATCCAGGTGATCGGCAAGATATTGGTTCGTCAGGAGATCAAAGGTCGCAGCACGCGTGGCGACGATCGTACATCCAATATCCTTCCACATGCTCCATGAGGCTACTCCACTTAACTGCTTGCTCATGTCGTAATCGATATGCCGCATTGCTTCCTCCGCCCAGGGATCATGCAAGATGGGATCCTTCCACTGGCTCTGAAGCGCTCGACTGCTCAAGGTGATGAGCATGGTTTCTTTTTCTTTTGTGAATTGAATCTTATCGGTTGTCATTGGTTGCTCCCTGGTGTATCGTCTGCTTTGTGTCTTTTGCCTGTTTGATTCGCTCGATCTGCTCGCGTGCCGCGTCAGTAATTTGCCGGACGATGGCTTTACCCGCTTCGCTGTTGCCGCCATCCGCCGGCATCAGGGCACGATCCATCATGTCGGCCAGAGCCTCCATGACCGCATCATAGGGCGGAAACTGGTCAGGAGGTTTGAAATCCGCGATGGTCAACTGGCCGTATGACAGCATTTCGATAATGTGTAAGATCACAGCCGCATCGATATCCTGGCGAATCGCTCCCGCCGCTTGCAGCGCCTGAAAGAAACCGGTCGTATCCACCATGGAATCCATTTGGGAGAAGATGTTGTCCCGTTTGCGGAGGTAGTTGCCGACCACGTGCATGTCACGTCGCAGCATGGCGGCAATCAAGGGACGACTATTCACGGAGTGAAAAAGCGCCCGGTAGAACCCGCCAACCGTGCCACCGCGCGGGTCCGCATCGATCTGCTCCAACCAGGTCTCGGCATATCGCATATATTCACGGTAAAGGAGCGCTTCGAAAAGCTGCTCTTTTCCCTTGAAATACAGGTAGACGGTTCTACGACTCGCGCCGGCTGCCTCTGCAATATCGCGCATGGTTGTCTTGTCATATCCCAAACGGATGATGACGGCTGCGGCTGCATCGAGAATCTGTTGCTGGCGTTCGCTATTGTCAGGCATTCATGGTCTCATTTTCAGGCTTAGTTACCAAACTGCACAATTTATGATACTTTGTGCAGTATAACTTGGAAGGTGGGCTAAAGTCAAGGTTGAAGTAAGCAGGTTGAAGTAAGCTGTTGAAATAAGCTGAAATAAGAAGCACACCCACAGTAAGCCAGAAAAAACACCCCCGCAGGGCAATCCATCTGCTCTGCGGGGGTTAGCATTTTATGCATTACGTTTTTTGCTTTTTATGCTACTCCGCCTCTGCCTGGCGCATGGCGTTGAACGCAGCAATTGCCACTTCCAGGATCTTCTCATCCGGCTCACGCGTGGTCAGGGATTGCAGGGCCAGGTTGGGTTTAACGATGAGCCGCACGAATGGGTTCGAAATATGGTTGGCCGTCCAGCGCAGGTATTCATAGGCAACCCCCACCAGCACCGGGATCATCAGGATCCGGCTGATCAGGCGCCATTCCAGCGAGAGTGGACCCAGGATGGTAAAGAAGAATAGCGAAAGCACTACCAGGATCAACAGAAACGCCGTGCCGCAGCGGGTATGCGCCAGAGGATATTTCGCCACGGAGGCCGGGGTAAGCTCAGCTCCGGCTTCGTAGGCATTGATGGTCTTGTGCTCGGCGCCGTGATAGGCGAACACACGTGCCACATCCGGCATAAAGCCGATCGCCCAGATGTAGCCCACCAGCATCACCAGGCGCAGCACCCCCTCCACCAGGTTGCTCCACCAGGCGTTCCAGTGCAGGAAGTGCTCGGTCAGCCAGCCAACGCCGGCCGGGATAAGGAAGAAGATGGCAATCGCCACCACAAAGGTCAGGCCGAGAGTGATGTAAAGCGCCGGGCCTTCCAGCTTTTCATCTTCCCCGGTCTGCAGGTTAGCCGAATCGGTCAGGGCGCGCATGCCCAGGCCGAGCGAATCCCACAGCATGATCAGCCCGCGCAGGAAAGGGATTTTGGTAATTTTTGATTTGTAAATGCCGCCGAGCTCTTCGACCTTAGTCACGATCTTGCCATCCGGAGCGCGCATGGCCACGGCGCAGGATTTCTTGCCGCGCATCAACACGCCTTCCATCAAGGCCTGTCCACCGTACGAAATCAATTTATCGTCCATAATATCAATTCTAGAACCCAGTCTATTGGTAATTATCAAAAATTAAAGGAGTATCGCATTTTAGTGTGTGCAGCGATGCTGCACACACTAAAATGCGAACTCCTTATAAATTTAAGGATAAGTTCTAAAACCGGGTTCTTTGCCTCCAGGGTTATACCTTCAAATTAATAAAGAAATGGATATACGCATCTATACCGTGATACCAGGTTGGCAGGTTTTGCTTTTCATTGGGCGCATGCACGTTATCATCTGGCAGACCAAACCCGCAGATGACCAACTCCACTCCCAATAGCCGTTGCATGTCACCCACCACCGGGATGGAACCACCCTCGCGCTTGAAATTAGGCCGCTTGCCCCAGACTGTTTCCAGTGCCTTTGCCATGGCCTGTACGCCCGGATTATTCCGGTCGGATATGGAGGCCGGATTGCCGGCCAAGGACTTCAACTCCCAGCGGATATCCTTGGGAGCGTTCCGTTCCAGGTAGCGAACCAGATCTTTTTGGATCTTCTTGGGATCCTGGTCGGGCACGAGACGCATCGAGAGCTTGGCCATGGCCCAGGCTGGGATGACTGTTTTGGAACCTTCGCCGGTAAACCCGGAAAGCAGGCCGTTCACATCCAGTGTAGGGCGCGCCCCGGTCTGTTCGTTGGCGGTATAACCGGCTTCCCCGCGCAGCGCCGGCACACCGGTCTGTTCAAGGTAATCACTTTCGCCGGTCGGCAGGCGTGCAAACTCATCGCGTTCTTCCTGAACTCATGGGCAATACCCGGTTGTAGAAACCAGGCAGGGTAACGCGGCCTTTTTTATCATGCATCCCAGCGATCAATTCGGCCAGGGCATTGGCCGGGTTATGGACCACACCGCCGAACATACCAGAGTGCAGGTCGTGCGCAGGCCCAAAGACACGCAGTTCGAAATATGCCAGGCCGCGCAAACCATAGGTGATGGTGGGATATTCCCGGCCGATCATGCCCGAATCCGGGTTGATGGCATAATCACAGGCCAGCAGTTTGCTGTGGCTGGCAATGAAGGTTGCCAGGTTGGGCGAACCAACTTCCTCTTCGCCTTCGAATAACCATTTGATATTGACCGGCATGCCGCCGGTCTGAATCAATAATTCGACCGCTTTCAGCGTGATCAGCGCCTGCCCCTTCATGTCTGAGGCGCCTCTGGCAAAAATATCGTCACCAATGACGGTTGGCTCGAAAGGAGCGGTCTTCCACAATTCGACCGGATCGACCGGTTGAACATCATAATGGCCGTATACCAGCACAGTCGGCGCACCTTCGGCTCCCAGGAATTCCCCATAGACAATCGGCGATCCTTCGGTTGGGAAAAGCTGCACCTTCTGCATTCCCAGGCCGAGTAATTGCGCGCTCAACCACTCTGCCGCACGCTGGATATCCGGCCGGTGCACCTTCTCAGTTGAAACGGAAGGGATGCGTAGTATTTCTTTATAGGTATTCAGGAAATTCTCTTTATTATTATGGGCATACTGCAAAGCATTTTCACGTTGATCGGCCATACCGTCTCCTCCTGATAATTACATATCTACAAATAACTACTATGGCACAGTGTTTGTGGGCAAGCGAACCTGTACCGCTGGCTGGACAGTGTTTGTCGGCAGGCCAACCTGTACCGTTGGCTGGGCAGTCTTGTCAAGGGCACGCTTGGTGACCAGGTACCAGCTCGAGACATTGTTAAATCGATCGGCCGGTTCAAAAAGAGGCACTCCCTGCACTCCCTGTACACGCTGATCGACACCGTAAGTGTAGATGGGATAGTACAAAAGCAGCGCCGGGGTTTCGCTCGCAAAAACCACCTGGAAGTTGCGGTAAAGGCGCAAACGCACTCCCGTATCGGCCGTTACGCGGGCCTGTTCGAGATACTCGCTGGCAGTCCGGTTATCCCATTGGGAATAATTCTGGCCGCCGGTAATTTCGGCCTGATGCCAGAACGGGTACGGGTCCGGGTCGTATGAACGGGTGAGATCCAGGTCCGCCAGCACAGCCTGATAAGTGTGCGGCGTCAGATAATTGCTAATAAGCGATGTATAGGAAACCGCTTTAAGGGTCACATCCGCGCCAATAACAGCCCAATCTTGTTGAATTTGCTGCGCCAATGCAGCATGCAAGGTATCATCCGGATATGCCAGGGTAAACGAAAGGGGCACATTATCCTTGGCACGCACGCTACCGGTGGCAGGGAGAACATAGCCGGCCGTCTTCAGAGCAGCGATCGCCGCGTCCTGATCAAAACCGGGAGGTGCTCCCACGCTGTAATAAGCCCATGTGCCAGGAAGGATGGGGCTGTTAGCCACGATTCCCTGCCCATCCAGCAATTTGTCCACCATCCACTGCCGGTTCAGGCCCAGCAACAGGGCGTTGCGAACATTTTTATCCTGGAAGAAGGGCAATGTTTTGTCCCCCAGGTTGAGGAAGATCATGGTCAAGCGCGGCATGCGGCTGGAATATAAATTCAGGCTCGTCGCGGACATGGCGGAAGGCAGGGCATCCTGGGTGATCTGGCTGATTCCAAGAACCTCCCCGGCCTTGTAAGCCGTCAAGGCATCCTGGGAGCTGGGATAATAGCGGAAAACTATTTGATCGATGAACGGTACCTGGCCAAAATAGCTCTTCGAAGCCGTCAGCACCACGCCAGCGATCCTTCCATTCTCGATCGTCAAATGGTCGAACTTATAGGGACCCGATCCAACCGGCGCCAGGTTAAAACTGGCGGAGGCCAGCTGGTCTGCCGCAACCGATTCGAGCAGGTGCTTGGGTAAAATGCCGAAGGTCAGGTAATCCAGGAACGGGACAAAGGGTTCGGTCAGAACAAACTTGATATTCTTATCGTTTAACCGGGTGATCTGCACCCCATCCCACAGGGTGCGTACATCGGGAGAAAATGCGGAGTCCTGGCTGCGCAATAAACTCAGCGTAAAAAGTACGTCATCGCTGGTGACCGGGGTTCCGTCATCCCAGTTGGCATTTGCACGAAGGGTAACATTGTAGATTTTTCCATCCGCAGAAACGCCCCACGATTCCGCCAGGTCAGGCTGCGGAATACCTTGTGAATCAAATTTGAGCAAGCTGCTGAAAAGCAGACGGTCCACATCGCGGTCGGCCGGGTTGTTCAGATCGAGCAAGGGGTTCAGGCGTCCAAAAGAACCGACCAGTGCTTCGGTATAGATGCCTCCGCTCGCCGGTTGTGGCAGGATTGGGTTAAGCGACGGCTGCTGCTGGGTAAGCAAAAGCACCGCCACCACAATTAGCGTCAACGCGACAACCAGGAATTGCCAACGCAATTTTTTCATGAATATCTATTAATTAAAGAAAGGCCGCCTCCGGACAAACGAACTGACCGGCGCTGGCCTTTCTCGCCATAATACTTTATTGGTGAGCGGAAATAATTACCAGGGTAATCGCAAGTACAAAGAACAAAACACTGAAAACGATGGTCACCCAGAAAAGGGTTTTTTCGATCCCGCGTCGGGCGGTAAACACGCCCCCGGCATCCGAACCGGTCAGGCCGCCCAGTCCGGCGCCCTTGCTTTGCAGAATAATACTTACTACCAGCGCGATTGATGTTAAAATCAAACCACCATCTAGAATATTGATCATTAATAAGCCTCCAGGAAATTTAGCCGCCAAATTATACCTGTGATAAGGGTAAACCGTCAACCAACGTTATGAATGAATTGATCGTTAATCTCCACATGCACACCACCTACTCGGATGGTTCAGGCGTGCACGCCGACCTGGGTAATGCAGCGCTTAAAGCTGGCGTGGATGTACTGCTTGTAACGGATCACAACGTCTGGGTCCAGGGAGTGGACGCATATTATCAGGATGGCAAGAAACGCGCCCTGGTGATCGCCTGCGAGGAAATCCACGACCAGCAGCGCGATCCGCAAAAGAACCACTTGCTCGTCTTTGGCGCAGGCCAGGAGCTGGCGACTCTGGCAGTAAACCCTCAGGCGCTCGTAAACGCCATACGGCGGCTGGGCGGTCTCAGCTTCCTGGCCCATCCGGTTGACCCCGCCCTGCCGGCTTTCGGTGAGACGGATATCTCCTGGGTGGACTGGGATGTAACCGGATTTACCGGCATCGAATTGTGGAATGGGTTTAGCGAACTCAAAACGGTTGCCAGCGGAAAACTGGATGCAATCTTTTATGCTTTTTTCCCTGAGTTCATCCCACACGGTCCGCTCCCCAGGACCTTAGCCATCTGGGACGACCTGCTGCGGCAGGGCCGGCGCGTAGTGGCCATAGGCGGTACGGATGCCCATGCCCAGCACAAAACAATGGGGCCGCTGCACAGGACTGTATTTCCTTACGAATACCATTTTTCAACCATCAATACACACATACTTACTCCTGCCCTGTTGACCGGCGACCTGAAGCAGGATCGAAAAATGGTGTTTGAGGCGCTGGCGGTCGGTCATTGCTTTATTGGCTATGACCTGCCTGCATCCACGCGCGGATTTAATTTCTCGGCCCAAAGCCAGAAGCAAAGCGTTGGGATGGGCGATGAGATATCCTTGAATGGAGCGATAACCCTGCAGGCCAGGTTTCCGGCCCCTACAGAGATCAACCTGATCAGAAATGGGAAATGTATCCAGTCCTCTCGAGGCGAGGCAATTACATTCATCACCAACGCACCCGGCGTATACCGCATCGAGGCCTACAAGCACTTCCTCGGCAAACGGAGGGGCTGGATTTTTAGCAACCCGATTTACTTACGATAAGAGCATTTTTTCAAGAATTTTAACTTGAGAGGAATAGGGAAAATAAAAGGTAAGCTAACAAGGATCATCTCTAGGGTTCTTTAGAATGATTATGTTATTTCCTCAAACTTTCAGAACGTTTTTTTGATCTTCTTCCATCTAGCGCAGGTGATCGACCTCCATAATTTTCGCCCCCCGGACATTGGCGGAATAAACCTGTTTGCCATAGTCATACTCTTCAGGATGCCAGCGAAATACACCTACGAAATAATTGGCGTTGGCAGGGTCTTTAACCGCGATCAGGCGAGCTTTATTCTGGCTGGTCAATCCGGAATTTATGTAATCCAATCCTGGTGGATCTGCAACATATATCTTGATATTTTTTCCTGGGTCGTTTGCCAGGATAAAATCGATGCCTTGTTTATAGGAAAGACCCCAATAATCCATTTCAAAGCGCTGGCGTAGTGTTGCCCCGTTACCAGCCAGAATATTAAAGTATACATTTTCGTAGGGATGGTAACGGACCATGAACCAGACTGGCTCGAGCACCCCAATCAGCAGAAGTACACCCACAACTATCCGGATTAAAGTCAGTCGCAGAGATAAACGCTCCATCCAATGAAATAAACTGACCAGACCGCGCACACTGATCAGCAGGATGGCGGGATAAATAAAGAACAACTGTCGCCAGCCATCGTAAACCACGGAATGAAAAAGATAGATCGCCCCCAGAGGGATCACCAGCCAACCGATTACAACTAGCCAGACAGCAATCTCTGGTGCAGATTGGATAATAAAACGGGTCTTATCCGGGATTTTGGCAAAAGAGATTATTTTCCAGATCCATTCCACCAGGCAAGCTGGAATTCCTGCCAGGACGACCAAAGGAGTGCTGATTGCGATCCAGACTGGCAGGTAAACCCAAGGCAAATTTACAGGCAAGAAAAATTGGCCTTCAAAAAGCACCGGCCGGCCATAAGGATATTGGCTCATCATAGAAAAAGATGTGATAAATTGATTCCAGGGGTTTTTCCAGAGGATTGGCCAAAACAGGATTGTGAGCCCTATCGATAGCGCCAGGTATCCTAAAAGGATAGCCAGTATCCGTTTCCAGGAAGCCGGTGATTCGATGGTTTTAATTACCAACAGGAGGATCGTCAAAGGCAGGATCATTACACCTGGCACACGAGTGCTGATGAATAACGCGCTCGCACCGGCATGCAGGCACATAATTGCCGCTAAACTCCAGCCTTGTCGCCTGCCGCTCAGAGCGTCGGAAAGTATCACCAGCGTCCAAACTGCCGCGATGGCCATTACCAGGAAGGGAATATCCTTGGAATTATAAAAAGCATCTGCGAAAATGCGCGGGCTGATTGCCAGCAGGACTGCCCCAAGCAGCGCCCACCAGTCGCTGTGAAATAGTCGCCGGCATAAAAAATAGAACAGGATTACGCCGGCTACAAAAACCAAGAATATGGCCAGATGGCGTGCTAGCGAAAGCCGGGATGAGAGCCACAACAACGGCACCTCGAAGATTGCCCCATAGTATCGATCTGAAAAAGATAATAAAGAATGATCTCCCCTGAAGATATACCGGAAATTTAATGCACCAATTTGTGTCTGGATCAATTCATCCCACGGGATTCCATAATCCTTATAGATCAGGCATCCCAACAGGACGAGTGAGCTGAAGAATAAAATAGGCACCAGGGCTTTCAGGATCCTCTTCATATGATGATAATTCTATCATGCAGATTGCCCTCGCCAAAAATCCTTTTATCGCTTACAATTCAGCCCGTTGTGTCCCCGGAGTTCTTCCGGTAATTTATATCGGTACCCAGATGGGTACTGCCTTCCGCCCCCGGCTCACCTGCGGTGAATGTCCGGGAGCATATCCCGAGGAAAGGAGGTTTTCCCTATGCGTAAGTATGAGTTGGTTGCTATTGTCCATCCCGATCTGGACGAGACCGCATTTAACGGTGTCGTCGAAAAGGTCAAGGGTTGGGTTGCAGAAACCAGCGGTAGCGTGGATAAAGTGGAAGTCTGGGGCCGAAAGCGTCTGGCTTACACCATCAAGAAGCAGCGCGAAGGTCAATACGTAATGTTCAATCTTGGCCTGGAACCTGACGCCACTACCGCACTGGAAAAGAATCTGCGCTTCCTTGAACCCGTAATTCGTTATATGCTCGTCGTAGTGGAATAAAGCCGGTCACCGGCGGTTTTTCGCTTTAATAATGGAGTGAAAGATGAGTCGTGGTCTGAACAAAGTCATGATAATCGGCTTGCTGGGACATGATCCCGAAATGCGATACACGCCTTCAGGCCGCCCAGTTACCACCTTTTCGGTCGCCACCAACCGCTCCTGGAACACCGCCAACGGCGAACGTCACACGGATACCGAATGGTTCAATGTAGTCACCTGGGGAAACCTGGCCGAAATCTGTAAACAGTACCTGATCAAGGGTCAACAGGTTTACGTCGAAGGCCGTCTCCAGACCCGCCACTGGGAAGACAAGGATGGCGTCAAACATTCCACGGTGGAAATTGTCGCCATGGAAATGATGATGCTTGGCGAGCGTCGGGATACCAACCATACCCCGGCCGGTGACGAACCGCTCACATCAGAAGAGCCCGATGCTCAAAACGGGAACGAAGATGAATTTCCTTTCTAGGCCCGTGCATGAATATCGCAGCGGTTCAGTGACCGTTGCGCCGAGTAAGTTAGATTGGAGTTAATATCTTATGGATCATCCGATGGATAATGAAATGGAAGGGGGGCAGGAACGTCGCTATTACGCCCGCCCCAAGGTCTGCCAGTTTTGTGCGGATCGGCATATGACAATCGATTACAAGCAGTCCGATGTCTTGCGCCGCTTCGTCACGGAAGAAGGCAAGATCCGCCCTCGTCGCCAGACTGGCACATGCGCCAGACACCAACGTGAATTAGCCGTTGCAATCAAACGCGCCCGCCACATCGCCCTGCTGCCCTTTACAGGCCGGGCTTTTAACGAAGAGCGCTGATACCTGGTGCCTCCTACAGGGGCTCCACCTGCCAGGTATCTTATTTTAATAAAGCAGGAAGAAGAGATTCCCCATTACAACTATGCAAGGCGAAGGGTATTAACTTCGCGATGAGGTATGTATGGCAAAAAATAAGTCTCCAAAGATAGTAACAAAAAAGCATCTGGCGCGCCAGGATCGCGAGCGCAGGCAGACCAGATTGATCACCGGGATCGCTATTGGCATCATCGCGATTGTGGTTCTCGGCATCGCTTATGGACTCCTGTACGATACACTATTCCTCAACTGGAGACCAGCAGTAACTGTCAATGGCGAATCACGAAGCCTGAGTGATTTTCAGGCGCAAGTTCGCGTTGCCCGCCAACAATTGATCAATCAGTATCAACAATACTCACAACTGGCATCCATGTTCGGCATCGATCCAAGCACAGATCCACAAATGTCCCAGACCTTCACACAGATCACGGATGAATTGAACACTCCTTCTGTGCTCGGGTCAATGGTGATGGATGATATGGTTCATGATCTGCTGATCCGCCAGTATGCCCGGGCCCATGGTATTACGGTCAGTGCAGCGGATGTTGAAAAGGCCGCCGAACAAGCGATGAATTATTATACGAATGGCACACCAACACCCACTCTTACCCCCACGACGATAATTTATCCGACCCTGAATCCAACGCAATTCGTCCTGGTAACGCCCACACTTACGCCAACTACTGCAGCTTCTGTCACCCCGGCGCCTACCGATACCGTTCCTCCGACCTCAACCCCCAACCCGGCCAGTACGGCCACTCTCATACCCAGCCTGACCCCCACAGTAACACCTTATACATTGCAAGGGTATCAGAGCCAATATCAAACTACGTTGAAAACATATGCCGCCTTGGGTCTTTCGGATGCTGAATTCCGCTATGTCTTTTTTGAAACCGGTCTCTATCACGATCGTGTTCAAGCCAAAGTCACGGCCAATGTAGCCCATTCCCAGGATCAAGTCTGGGCGCGGGTGATCGAGTTGGCCGATCAGGCCACCGCTAATACCGTTTATGCTCAGGCGATCTTGCCCGGCGCAGATTTCACGGCACTGGCATCCAAAGATTCCATCGATACCGGCAGTAAGGCCTCCGGTGGAGATCTCGGTTGGTTCGGGAATGATTCGACCACGGTACCCAGCGAAATTATTACCCCGGCCTTCGCCATGAAGATTGGCGATATCAGCAAACCTGTAAAATCAACCAGTGGCTATTACATCATCCAGCTGCTTGGCCACGAGGTCCGTTCATTGACAGACCAGCAATACCAGAGCGAGGTCAATAACGCCTTTACCGCGTGGCTTACTCAGCAACGCAACGCATCCAAAGTTGTCATCAATAGTAGCTATACGAATTACATCCCAACAACGCCCACCCTGGCACAGGCACAGGCTGACCAAAACGGCACTGCCACATCCTACGTTTCAACCGCCCAGGCGCAAAGCAAAAGCACCCCCTAAAGAGGTGATGCCCTGAGACAATAAAAAAGAGTGGTTGGCGCATACGCCAACCACTCTTTATTTAATTATGTCGAGACCTTCCGGAAATTAGGCATCACGCCTCTCCCCGCTAAAGGAGAGTTACCGAATGCTTCTATTTTAAGTAGTCTTCTGAAATCTCATCCAGCTTCAGGCTGATGATCTGGCTGGCAAAATCACGTCCCATCGTCACGCCGTAAATAACATCCGCGGCCTGAACCGTGTTGCGGTTGTGGGTAATAATGATAAACTGCGTTTCCTTGCTCAACTCCAGCAGCAGGTCACGGAAACGGCCGACATTGGCTTCGTCCAGCATGGCATCCACTTCATCCATCACGCATACCGGGGTTGGTGAGACCTTCAGCAGCGAAAACACCAGGGCGATCGCGGTCAGGCTGCGCTCGCCGCCTGAGAGCAGGGAAAGCCCCTGCTCGCGCCGTCCTGGCAAGCGCGCTTCGATATCGATCCCAGTTTCGGTCAGGTTGTCTGGATCGGTCAGCACCAGTCGGGCAGCACCTCCGCCAAATAACCGGTGAAAAATCGAATGGAATTGTTCTGCCACGGCATCGAATGTTTTTATGAATTCCCGGCGGGTCAGTTCATCCAGTTCTTCAATGACCTGGTGCAAGTCAGCTTCGGCTTTATGCAGATCTTCTAATTGTGCGGTCAGAAAACTGTGCCGCTCCTTGACCGAGAGATACTCCTGCTGGGCTTCCGGGTTGATCGCCCCCATCCGCCGCAGTTGTGCCCGTAATCGGTTCATATTCTCTTCAAGGTCGGTCGATAATTCTTTCACCGCCGGCAATTGTTTCACCATGCCATCCAACGGCAAAGGCACCGGGCCAGAGACATCCGTAGCATACTCGAAAGCCACCAGCCCAAAATCGTCCTCAATTTTTTGGCGCAAGTTTTCCAACATTTCTTGCTTGCGGCCTAGATCAAGTTGGATCTGGTTGTAGGTCCGTTCCACGCGTGCCAAAGCAGATTGCTCTTCGGTTTCCTGTTTCTCCAGTTCCATTTCGTGCGCTTCGGAAGTTTCGAGTTCTTTCTCAGCCGGTTCGATCAGGCCGACCAGCTGTTCCAATTGTGCATTGATGCCAATCGCCTGGGTTCGCAGGTTTTGCCGGGTATTTTCCAATTCCAACAGTGCTTCGTCAATTTCCGTCAGGCGCTTCTCCAGCGCGGACTGTTGCATTTGCACCCGCTCGACCACGTTCTTCCGATCGATTTGGCGTGTTCGGGCATCCCGCAGGGCGCGCTCGGCCACCGCCGAGCCCGTCGACCAGAATCTCACCTGCTCCTGCAATTCGTCGGTAGTAAGAGCTGCCAGGCTGGCAGACTGGTTCCGCAAGGTTTCTTGTGTCTGGGTAGCCTCTTTCTCGTTGATCGTCAGGGCCGTGGCGCTTTGCTCGAGTTCCTTCCCGGCCTGTGCAATCTCCGCCTCGAGGCTGGATTTCTGGCTGACCTGCCAATCCGACTGCCGGCGCGCCGATTCCTCCCGCACCTGCGCCTGTCGCTCGGAATTCCGGGCCAATTCCAACCCGAGGCGTTGTTTGCTCACAACATCCTGGGTTTCGGCCAGATCATCCCGGATGGTATCCAGCTGGCCTGAAAGCTTCTTCATTTCCGAATCCAATTCAGCGATCTGGTTCTCGACATTTGCCAGGCTTTCCTGCAACTCACGCCGCTGGCGCGGGCGTCCTAATGCTGCCACTTTGGCCGGTTTACCGGCCGAAACCTGCCCGGTGGCATGGAACACCTCGCCTCGCAGGGTGACTGCGAGCGCATTTTTTGGCTGCCCCGCCAGGACTCGTCGGGCGGCCGCACGGTCACGCACAATCAATACCTGGCCAAGCAGCAGATCCAATGCCGGGCGGTATTCCACGGCCGCTTTTACCAGATCTGAAGCAACACCCAGACAGTCGACACTTCTTTTCATTTTAATCGGCTCGGTGGGAGCCAGCCAATCCAGCGGCAGCAGCGCGGCCCGCCCGGATTGATTTGAATCCAGCAGGAGCATGGCCTGTTCGGCATCCTGGCCGGATACCATCAGCACGGCATCCGTGTATTCGCCCAATGCTGCCGCAATTGCCACTTCCAATTCCACCGGCACATCCAGCGCAGCCGATAAGGCTCCGCGTGCGCCGCCTAATTTGGATTTCCGGGAAGCATCCAGGAGCAATTTGGCGCCATCGGCATAACCTGCCAGGGATTGTTCTGCCTGATCCAGCACTTCCAGTTGGGCTTTGAAGCGCGCTTGTTCAGCCTGCCGGGCCGCACGCGCAGCACTTTTTTCTTTTATCCTGGCTTCCAGATCGGTTTGCTGGTTGCGCACACGCTGAAGCTCCAACTCGGCTTTTTGCAGCACACTTTCAGCTTTCTGTCGGGCCGCCAGCACCTCTTTCAGTTCCCTGGCAGCCTTGTCCGCTTCCGCTTCGGCGGAAGCAATCGCCTGAACCAGGGTTTCCAGTTTCTGCTGCTGGCCGGTACTACGGGAGGCCAATTCCTCCCGCCGGGCTTGCAGGCCGGCTCTTTGCGTCGAAAATTTTTGCAATTTCTGTTGGATCAGCTGGAGTTCTGCCTGGGCCCTGGATTTCTCTATCTGTCGTTTGCTCAGGGCAGCCTGCGCTGATTTGGTTTGGGTAACTGCATCTTCGTATTCTGTTTGCAAACGAACCGTTTCGCCTTCTGTCTCCGCCAGACGTTCCTGGGCAACCTTGATTTCCTCAGAGTTGCGGGATTGTTCACTCAACCCGGTCTGGCGGTTATCCAACAAGGCCCGCTGACGTTCGTCCAACACCGCCAGATCGCCGCTGGTAGATTCACGGCTTTCATGCAACTGGGCTGATTGGCGATGCCAAGAGTTCAGGCGCGCCCGCAGACCATTGAGATGATCCCGGAAAGCCGTAAAATTCTGGCGTACATTCTGATAAGAATCGCGCGCTTCCCCCAGTTTAGATTCCTGGTTGCGGCCGAACTCCATCGCCGCGCTCAGCTCACCCTGGGCGCTGTGCCAGTGAAATCCATACCACTCGAGCAGCAATACGCGCAGGTCGGCCTGAACCCGGGTATATTCCTGAGCTCGCGCGGCCTGGCGTTCCAGGCTTTTCAGGCGTGGCTCCAGCTCGGCCAGGATATCCAGTACGCGGTCCAGGTTGCGCTTGGTGGTCTCCAGGCGGCGCAAAGCTTCCTCTCGACGCGTCCGATACAGACCTATCCCGGCCGCCTCCTCGAACAGGCGCCGTCGTTCATCAGCTTTGAGAGCCAGAGAAGCATCCACCAGGCCCTGGCCAAGAATAGTATAGGTGCGTTCTGATAGGCCGGATTGCGCCAGCAACTCATTGATGTCTTTCAACCTGACATGCTGGCTGTTCAACAGATATTCGTTGCGTCCATCGCGATAAGAGCGTCGCGCCAGCGCCACTTCTGAAAAATCCACTGGCAACCAGCCAGCGCTATTATCGAAAGTCACTCCGGCGCTGGCCATGCCCGCCCGGGGGCGCTGCTCTGACCCAGCGAAGATCATATCCTCGGTTTTCTTGGCCCGTAACAGGCTGTAGGATTGTTCGCCCAGCACCCAGCGCAGCGAATCGGCAATGTTGGACTTGCCGGAGCCGTTCGGCCCGACAATGGCAGTAATGCCTTCGGCAAATTCGAAATTCGTTTTTGCGGCAAAGGTTTTATAGCCGTGGAGTTCGAGGGATTTCAATCTTAAAGGCATGGCGGGTTATCGAATCAACTTTCGGAATTTTCGATCATTTCTAAAGAGGCCTGGGCGGCCAGGCGCGCGGCGGTTTGTTTATTATGGCCGGTACCATGACCATATACTTTGCCATTGATATGCACTTCAACTTCAAACAACCGGTCATGATCCGGGCCGCTGGCTTGCAGCACCACATACCCTGGAATCCCAAGCTTGTGCCCTTGTGACCACTCCTGCAGGCGGCTTTTAGGATCTTGCTGGTCAAACTGCAACAGGAATTGCTCGCCCACATTATCGATCATGCTGTGGAAAAAACGCTGTACCGTGAAAATATCGGTTTGTAAATACAACGCACCGATCAAAGCCTCGAAGGTTGCGCACAACAATACGTCCCGCTGGCGCCCTCCGGCCTGCTCTTCGCCGTGCCCGAGCCGCATGGCTGCCCCAAGGTTGAGCGCACGTGCAAAAACGGCCAGTTGGTCGGTGCAAACCAAGGCCGAACGCATGCGGGTCAGCTCGCCTTCTGCCATCTCGGGGAAATGGTTATACAGCCAGGCGCCTGACACAAAATCCAGTACGGCATCGCCCAGGAATTCAAGGCGTTCATTATCCTCCAACGCTTCCGGATGCTCGTTAATGTAGGAGCGATGGGTCAAAGCACGCGTGAGCAGCAGCAAATTGGTGAAGGGAAGATCCAGCCGCTGAACCAGGGCGGCCGGAGATTCTTCGCATTCCCCATTGGGGGTATGGTTCATAAAAGCCTCCCGGAGCACAGGGAGCGCCAGCCGCCTCACTTTGTCAGGCGGCTGGCGGTCACTTTGTTCCAAAATCGATGTCTGCCGATTGTAACCCGATTTAACCTGGCTGACCAGCGTGGATTTCAAACTTTGGAAACGGTCTGGCCTTTGATATGCGAAATCATCTTCATCAAGAGCCAATATGGTAAAATCATGTAAATAAAATATATATCGGAGGAACCAAATATGCCCGAAAATCCTGATGCCGGAGCCCACTTTCTCGATAATATTGAAATGGGGTTGGGAGCATGGTCCTGGGGTGACCGCATCTACTGGCATTACGGGCATGGTTACACCGATGATGATATTGCCGAGGCCTTCCGGGCTTCACTGGCGGCTGGCGTAAACCTGGTTGATACCGCCGAGATTTATGGATCAGGGCGATCCGAACATTTGTTGGGGAAATTCCTCAAAAATACCAGCCTGCCTGTTTTTGTGGCTACCAAGTTCTTTCCAATGCCCTATCGCTTTACAAAAAGCAGCGTCGTGCGCGCCATGCGTGGCAGCCTTGAACGGCTCGGGCTTGACCATGTCGACCTGTACCAGTTGCATTTTCCCAGCCCGGTGGTACCCATCGAAACCTATGTCCAGGGATTAGCCCTGGTTGTTCAGGCCGGTTTGGCAAAAAGTGTTGGGGTTTCTAATTACAACATCGAGCAAATGGAACGGGCAGTAAAAACGCTGTCAAAACACGCCATACCGCTGGCTTCCAATCAAGTTGAATACAATTTGCTTGACCGTGCCGCTGAAACAAGCGGCCTGCTTGACCGTTGCAAGCAAACGGGTGTCCGCCTGATCGCCTATTCACCGCTGGCAATGGGCATGTTAACCGGTAAATACACATCGGAAACACCCCCTGCTGGCCCGCGTGCCCGAAAGTATGCTGCTATCTTGAAAGATTTACCCGCCTTGATTTCCTTGATGACCGAAATTGGCAAGGGTCATGGGGATAAAACCCCCGGCCAGGTAGCTCTCAACTGGGTCATATGCAAGGGCGGCTTGCCCATCCCGGGAGCCAAGACCGCCGCTCAGGCCCAACAAAACGACGGGGCGATCGGCTGGCGGTTAACCCCGGAAGAAGTTTTGGCCCTGGATGCAGCCAGCGGCAAAATTACATAACAAATATTTAATTTACAAATAAATATCGGTAATTTCTACCCGCCTCGGATGTATGTTTCCAGGTGTGTAATAAAGATTTGCTGTTCCAAAATGATCGTGCGTAAAACATCCCGTATCGAGATCAACCCAAGCAGGGTGCCATTCTCATAGACCGGCAGGTGTCGGATACCCTTCTCGTTCATCAAAGCCATACATTCTTCCACTGACTGGCTGGCTTCAACATACAGCACTTTGGTGGTCATGATCTCGCGTACTTTGATTATATCCGCCCCTTTGCCGCGCAAGCCCACTTTGCGGACGATGTCGCGTTCCGATAATATGCCGACCACCTTCCCGGATGCTTCCATCACCAGCATTGCACCGACGTTGTGCGCAGCCAACAAATCGATGGCTTCCTGTACATTTGCATCCGGCCCCACCGAGAAAACCCTTCCAAGATCCCTACCTCTTAATAAATCCTTTGCAGTTGCCATTTACTCCTCCACGTCTTATTGAGTGTTATACGACCAGTTTACTCGGATATTATTTGGGTGTCAACATTTTTTAATAATTATGTAGCACTACCCATTTAGTGTAAAATAGTATACATGCCATCGTCGAAAAATTCCTCAAAATCTTCCAAAAAACGGCTCTCGAATACTGATACAACCACTCGCGACGCTCACTCGGTCCTCTCGGGACACAGCCGGAAGAACTGGTTCGCACGCCTGCTGCCTTTCCTCGGCCCGGCCTTTATTGCCAGTATCGCCTACGTGGACCCGGGCAACTTCGCAACCAACATCCAGGGTGGCGCCCAGTTCGGCTATGAACTGCTCTGGGTGATTTTGGGCAGCAACTTAATGGCCATGCTCCTGCAGGCCTTATCCGCCAAGTTGGGCATTGCCACCGGCAAGAACCTGGCAGAGCATTGCCGGGAGCGCTTCCCGCGCCGGGTAGTTTGGGCCATGTGGGTGCTGATGGAACTGGTGGCCATGGCTACCGACCTGGCGGAATTCCTGGGAGCAGCCGTGGCGTTGAATTTACTCTTCGGTTTACCCCTTTGGATCGCAGGTTTGCTGACCGCCATTATCACATTTGTCATCCTCAGCCTGGAACGCTACGGTTTCCGTCCCCTCGAAGCAGTTATAACGGGTTTTCTGGCAATTATAGCCATCGCATACGTGATCGAACTTTTCCTCGGCCATCCCGATTGGGCAGCCATCAGTTACAACACTTTTGTCCCACACTTTTCCAATTCAGAGAGCGTCCTGTTGGGGGCCGGCATCCTGGGCGCCACAGTCATGCCGCATGCAATATTCCTGCATTCCGCGCTGACCCAGGGACGTGTGGTGGTTAAAAAACCGGAACAATTACGCCGGTTGTTCCGCTTCGAGATCATTGATGTGGTGATCGCCATGGTCATCGCCAGTTCAGTCAATGCTGCCATGCTGATTACCGCCGCGGCTGCCTTCCATACCGGAAACGCGGGAGTCGGGACACTCGAACAGGCTTATAAAACCCTCCAGCCCCTGCTCGGACCTGCTGCTGGGATCGTGTTTGGTGTAGCGCTGCTGGCTTCCGGGCTGTCCTCTTCCTCGGTTGGAACGATGGCCGGGCAGGTTATCATGCAAGGGTTCCTTCATTTCCACATCCCACCCTGGATCCGCCGGGTGGTGACAATTGTTCCCTCCCTGATCGTTATCTTTGTTGGCCTCGATCCCACCCGCACTCTGGTTATCAGCCAGGTGGTCCTTTCATTTGGCCTGCCATTCGCGGTTATCCCGCTGATCATGTTCACCAGTCGCAAAGATATTATGGGCGTGCTCGTCAACCGGCGGCTTACCAATATATTGGCGGGCTTATGTGCTGTTTTGATCCTATCCTTGAATATCTTCTTGATCTACCAGACATTCTTTGGGAAATAAGCCTATGTTCAAACATATCCTCGTTCCTTTGGACGGTTCGACTCTTGCAGAAGCAGCTTTGCCCGCCGCACTTTCCCTGGCAGAAACTTTCAAAGCACCAGTCACACTTTTGCATGTCATCGAGCAAGATGCACCCGAAGAAATACACCGCGACCGTCATTTGACTGAAGCCGGGGAGGCCGAAACTTATCTCAAGAAGATTGCCAGGCGCACTTTTCCAGAAAAAATCAAAGTAAATCTGCATGTCCACACATCCCCGGTAGCCAACGTGGCCCGCAGTATCGTTGACCATTCCTCGGACGAAATCCAACCTGATTTGATCATTTTGTGTTCTCATGGGAATAGTGGCATGCACGACCTGCTATTTGGGAACATCCCCCAGGAAGTTGCTGCCGCCAGCGGCACCCCGGTTCTGTTGATCAAGCCAAATGATGTCGCATCTTCATTTCCGTTACATCACATCCTTGTCCCGCTGGATAATGAATCAGTCCATGATAAAGCCTTGCCCCTCGCTGAAGATCTTGCAAAGGCCTATGGCGCTGAATTAAATATGCTGTGTGTCATCCCCACCCTGGGCACACTCTCCGGCGAGGAGGCTGCAGTAAGCAATATGCTTCCAGCCACAGCCACTGCCTACCTTGACATCGCCGAAGAGATCGCCCTTGATCATTTTCAGGGACACCTGAATGCCTTTAAAAAGAAGGGTCTCCCAGCCACAGCAGAAATTGCGCGCGGCGACCCGGCCCCGGTGATCGCCAAAACCGCCGAGAAGATCAACACCGATCTGATCATCTTTGGCACACATGGCCACGCTGGCCTGGAGGCCTTCTGGAACCGCAGTGTGGCCGCCAGTGTGGCCCGAAGGACACGAACGCCCATCCTGCTGCTACCGCTCAAATAACCTCATGAGGCCGGATCAGAATTGATCCAGCCTCATGAGGTTATTGATTGTGTTAGTTATAACGGCTTTACACATCCCTGTGCTTAATGAATTGCCAGATAATTCGAAATAACCGTGTCATAATGCGCCGTGGATTGAAACCCCTTCACTGACAGTTTCTTACGCGCTTCAGCCGAAATCCCTGCTCCTCGCAGCATCCCTAGCACATCTCCATAATCTGCCGGGTCACATACAAGGGTCACCCGTTCGTGATTCTTGGCCGCCGCCCGGATCAATGTCACCCCGCCAATGTCGATATTTTCGATCACTTCGGCGTAGCTTACGCCCGGTTTGGCAATCGTCGTTTCGAAGGGATAAAGGTTAACCACCACCAGATCAATATAATCCCAGCCTAAATCGAGCAGTTGCTGGTGGTCGGCCTCGGTCGGACGCGCCAGCAATCCGCCATGCACGGCCGGATGGAGTGTCTTGACCCGACCGCCCAGGATCTCTGGCGACTTTGTGTACTCGGCTACTTCCATGACAGCTATACCGTTTTCATTTAAGGTCTTCGCCGTTCCACCGGAAGCCAGCAAAGTCCAACCCAGTTCAGCCAGACCTCTGGCAAAATCCACCAGGCCTGATTTATCATATACAGAAAGGATCGCTTTTTGCATAATTTCTCCTGCCTTCTTGATTTTTGGCTTTTGTTTTTAGATTTCTTCGCAGATTGGCAATATTAACTCTCCATCGATGATCCGCTTGAGCGTCTCGACCAGGAAGGAATGTTCCCGTTCCAGCACCCGTTCTGCCAGTGTCGCCGCCGTATCGTTTTGCATCACCGGCAGCCGGCACTGCGCCAGGATGTTGCCATGGTCATATTCCCGGTCGACCAGGTGGATCGTGATCCCTGTCTCCCGTTCGCCTGCCGCAATAACTGCTTCGTGGACATGCGCGCCATACATCCCCGAGCCACCATATTTAGGGAGCAACGCCGGGTGGATATTGATCACCCGCCCCTGGTAGGCCAGGAGTGTTTTCTCTCCCAACCTTTTCATATAGCCCGCCAGGATCACCAGGTCGATCTTGTGTAGCTGCAAGGCCGCCAGGATGGCTTCATCCAATTGAGCAGGATTCGGGTGGGTCTTGCTGCTGAAGTGATAGCCCGGGAGTTCCTCCCGTCTGGCCCGTGCCAGCGCTTCAGAAGCGCTGTTATTGCTGATCACCAGGCTGGCTTTTGCATCCAGAATGCCTGCCTTGCAGGCATCGATGACTGCCTGCAGATTGGTTCCACGACCGGAGGCAAAAAAGGCCAGATTCATTATTTTTGTAAAACCTGTGTGGTGAAAATATTAATGATGGAACAACCTTATTCCTGAGAACACCATCGTCATGCCGTATTCGTCGGCTGCCTGGATGACTGCATCGTCCCGGTTGGAGCCGCCCGGCTCGAGCACATAGGTCACGCCGCTCAGCGCCGCCCGGTCGATCGAATCGCGGAACGGGAAGAACGCATCCGAACCAAGCGTAACGCCCTGTGAGGTGTCCAGCCAGGCGCGTCGTTCTGCGGGAGTAAACTGGGCCGGAATCTCGGTAAAAATTTCACCCCAGGCCGTTTTTTCCGCCGGAGTGACCTCCGGCTGGAGAAACTGGTCAATGGCATTATCCCGGTCGGGGCGCTTGAGGCCGGGCTTGAATGGCAACCCCAGCACCCTGGGATGCTGCCGCAGGTACCACAAATCTGCCTTCGTCCCGGCCAGACGCACGCAGTGCACACGCGACTGCTGGCCCGCCCCCACCCCGATCACCTGGCCATCCGCCACAAAGCAGACTGAGTTGGACTGGGTATATTTGAGAGTGATCCATGCGATAAGCATATCCCGCATAACAGGTTCCGAAAAATTCTTCCTGGCGGTGACAATATTCTTGAGATCCTCCCGGCTGACTGGCCGATCGTTGCGATGCTGTTCAAAAGTGATCCCGAATACTTCCCGCCGCTCCAGCGCGCCGGGTTGGTAGGCTGGGTCGATCTGCACCACTACGTATTGACCCTTTTTCTTTTCGGCCAGGATCGCCAACGCATCTGGCTCATAGCCGGGTGCAATAATACCATCCGAGACTTCATGGGCGATCAGCCGGGCAGCCGACGCATCCACCCGGTCGGAAAGCGCGATCCAATCCCCGAAGGAAGACATGCGGTCGACCCCGCGCGCCCGGGCATACGCGCAGGCCAGCGGGGAAAGATCATTATCCTCCACGAAGTAGATTTTCTTGAGCGTTTCGGATAGAGGCAGACCGACCGCCGCTCCGGATGGGCTGACATGCTTGAATGAAGCCGCTGCCGGCAAATTCAGGGCCTGCCTGAGTTCTTTGACAAGTTGCCAGGAATTCAACGCATCCAGCAAATTTATATACCCGGGTGCGCCGGAAAGCACCTGGATCGGCAGTTCGCCAGCCTGCATGAAAACCCGGGCGGGAATCTGGTGCGGATTGGCGCCATAGCGTAGCGTGATTTCCTTCGTCATAATCAAATCCTTTATCTACCTGAGGTTTACTTTGTGGTTACCCTCGACCAGTTCGCCGATGATAAATGTTTCTTCCGGAATGGCTCGTTGAAGCGCATCGACATGCTGTTTATCCACAATTACGACTATGCCAATGCCCATGTTGAAGACGCGATACATTTCGTCCTCTGCTATCTCGCCCCGTTCCTGGATCAGGCGGAAAAGCGGCGGGACCTTCCATGCGCCCCTATCGATCACTGCATCCATGTTTTCCGGCAAGACCCGTGGAATGTTCTCGATGAAACCACCTCCGGTCAAGTGAGCCAGCGCCTTGATGGATGGATGGATTGGATAAAGCACAGGATAATAAGAACGATGCGGAGCCAACAGGGCATCCACCAGCGGGATGCCCAGTTCGGGCAAAACCGTTTCGAGCGGCAAATCCTGAAATACTTTGCGGATGAGCGAATACCCATTGGTATGCGGGCCTGAAGAACGTATCCCGATCAGGATATCCCCGGGAACAACATCCTGGCGAGGTAAGGCGGCTTCGCGTTCAAGCACCCCCACGATGGTGCCAGCAATATCAAATTCACCGGTTGCATAGACGCCCGGCATTTCAGCCGTCTCCCCACCGATCAGGGCACAACCGGCCGCCCGGCAGGCCTCCGAAATACCACTTACCACCTCTGCCACGGTACGCGGGTCAAGCTGCGAGGTGGCGAAATAATCCAGAAAGAACAGCGGGCGGGCGCCCTGTACCAGGATGTCGTTAATACAATGGTTGACAATGTCGATCCCAACAGAGCGGTACCGCCCGGCCTGAGCGGCAATTTTAACCTTGGTGCCAACCCCATCGGTGGAAGCCACCAGCACCGGAGCAATCATCCTTTTCAGCGCGGAGGCATCGTACATGCCGCCGAAGGACCCGATCCCGCCCAGCACTTCCGCTCCATAAGTGGATTTGACCGCCGACTTCATGAGCGCAACTGCACGGTTACCCGCCTCGATATCCACGCCAGCATCTTTATATTCGGTTTTTTCCATTATCGATCTCCCAGAACCAGATGCCCAATATCCTTCCGGTACTGCATCCCTTCAAACTGGATTGGCTGGATGCGTTCATATGCCATGCGCAGAGCCTGGCGGATATCTGTGCCCAGACCGGTTACGCATAACACGCGTCCGCCCGCGCTAAGGATTTTCCCATCCACGGACTTTGTCCCGGCATGAAAGACTACGACATTCGGACGCCCGGCTTCCAGGCCTGTGATTGGATAACCGGTGGAATAATTTCCCGGATAACCGCCGGATGCCAGTACCACACAGGCTGCCGCCCCATCCTTCCAGCGCACATCCACCTGATCCAGGCGGCCTTCCACGCAGGCCATGGCGATCTCCAGGAAATCCGATTCGAGCAATGGCAGTACCACCTGGGTTTCCGGGTCGCCAAAGCGACAGTTGAATTCGATCACGCGCGGACCTGCCGAGGTGAGCATGAACCCGCCGTACAGCACTCCCACGAAAGGATATCCTTCCGCCCTCAGCCCTTCCACGGCTGGCTGCAGGGCAATGCGCACCAATTCGGTAACCATTTCCGGCGGACAAACCGGCACGGGGGCATAGGCGCCCATCCCGCCGGTATTGAGGCCCAGGTCCCCATCCAGGGCGCGTTTATGATCCTGGGAGGGCTGCATAGGCTTGACGGTTGCCCCGTCGCTGAAGGACAACAGGGTGACTTCCTGCCCACTCAAGCGTTCTTCGATCACCACCTGGCTACCGGCTTCGCCGAATGCCTGGCCCTCCAGCATGGACTCGAGTGCAGTTTTAGCCTCCTGTCTGGTTTCGGGCAAGATCACTCCCTTTCCAGCCGCCAGCCCGGAAGCCTTGATCACAACCGGATAATCAACCTGTGCCAGATGGGCAAGCGCCTGGACCAGGTTGTTGAAACAAGCATACCGGGCGGTCGGTATGCCATACCGGCGCATGAAATCTTTGGAAAAAACCTTGGATGATTCGATCTGCGCGGCTGCCCTGGAAGGTCCGAAAACTTTGATCCCGGCTTCGGTCAAATCATCCGCCAGCCCGGCTGCCAGATATAATTCAGGTCCGATGATTACCAGGTCGATTTGTTTTTCGATGCAAAAACGCTGGATGGCGGGATGATCATCGGGCGAAATTCCGTCAACGTTCTCGCCCAATTGCGCCGTGCCGGGATTGCCAGGCAGTGTATAAAGTTTTCCCAATCGCGGCGATTGGGCGGCTTTCCATGCAATGGCATGTTCCCGCCCGCCAGAACCAATGATAAGGACTTGCAAGGATTTTTCCCCGTTCATGTGATTGCCGTCTCAAAACCAGTCTTGGTGTTTTCCTTGTTCAACGGCAGCGGATATTTACCTGTAAAGCAGGCCTGACAATATCCATCCGTACGGCCAACCGCGCGCATCATGCCTTCCAGCGAAAGGAAATACAGGCTGTCTGCGCCGACATGGGCACAGATCTCCTCCACGCTGCGTTTGTTGGCAATCAAATCCTCATAAGTCCCCATATCCACGCCCATGAAGCAGGGATGTTTAATGGGCGGACAGGTGATGGCCAGGTGGACCTGTGCGGCTCCAGCATCCCGCAACAATTTGATCAGGGGGCCCATGGTATTCCCACGCACGATCGAATCATCCACCAGCACAACCCGTTTGTCCAGTACATTTTCATTGACGACGTTGTATTTCAACGCTACGCCGCGCTTGCGCAATGAATCGGTCGGCTCAATGAAGGTCCTCCCGACATAGCGATTCTTGATAAAACCATCGTTGTAGGGGATGCCGGAGGCAGCTGCGTAGCCGATTGCGGCTGGAATGGAGCTATCCGGCACCGGAATAACTACATCCGCCTCAACAGGCTTTTCCAACACCAGTTCACGGCCCAGCTTTTGGCGTACCAGGTGCACGCTGCGACCGTCCCAGACCGCATCCGGCCGGGAGAAATAGATCATCTCGAAGATACAGCGCGCCAGCGGGCTGGCCGGCTCGAGCGCCTGCGTAACCACCAGCGCGCCATTCCGCAGGGAGACGATCTCCCCCGGCTTGACTTCCCGGATGGCCCGGCAACCCAGGGTCTGCAGCGCGCCAGTTTCGGAGGCTGCCGCGTATCCGCCACTGGGCAACAGACCAACACTCAGGGGCCGAAAGCCCCATGGGTCGCGCGCAGCGTACACTCCATCGCGGGTCAGGATGACCACGGAATAGGCGCCAACCCAATCCTGCATGCAGGCTTTGATGCGTTGTTCCCAGGAACTACCCTGCGTTCGAGCCAGCATCATGGTCAGTACTTCGCTATCGGAAGAGGCGGATAATCCCACCCCATTTTCCAGCAGACGCTGGCGCAGTTGCGGCGAATTGACCAGGTTGCCATTATGGCCGACTGCCAGTGGGCCATGGATGGTCTCGATCATGAACGGCTGGGCGTTGCGGATGGAACTTGACCCGGTGGTCGAGTAGCGGGTATGCCCGATAGCATATCTGCCGTGCAGTTTTTCCAGGCTGGCAGAGTTGAATATCTGCGCGATCAAGCCGATATCCTTATGCATGCTCATCGTAACGCCATCAGAAACGGCAATACCGGCAGCTTCCTGGCCGCGATGCTGGAGCGCAAACAGCCCGAAGTAAGCCATGCGCGCCACATCTTCATTCGGAGCGAATATCCCGATCAGGCCGCATTCTTCCTGGGGGTGGTCATCCTGGAGAAAATTCATTGAAGCGCCTGGTCATCCTGGATGATTTTTTCAGCCGCCTGCAATTGGGATTTCATCACTGCCGCACGCACATCCGGATCCACCAGTCCAAGGATTTTCGCAGCCAGCAAGGCGGCATTGGCGGGTTCAAGCACGAGAGCAGGCACAATCCCAGATGGCATTCGCACCGACGAAAATATATCCACCCCGCCAAAGGCATCACTGACCGGTGGGCAGGCAATCACCGGCGCATTAACGGCCCCGTCGGTGAGTCCGCTCAAGGCATTACTGCGACCTGCTACGGTGATATATACCTTCGGGCGCGCTTTTGCTTCATATTCGCCCAGGATTTTGAGCACATGCTCCGGCGCCTTATGCGCCGAACCGATCCGTAACACAGTCTCGATCCCATAGCCCTTGCAAGCATCCGCAATTTTCTGGGAATGCTCCAAATCAGACTTGGAACCCATCAAAATAACAACGAGAGGATTAGCCATGATCACTCCACGCTTGAGACATGTACTTGGCCCCGCAGCGATAACATAGCGCCAGCGGGTGAAAGCGCCGGAACTGCCGGAATCGTTCGGCCTTTTCACTGTTCCAGAGCGTCTCAATGCTGGCATCCTTGACATTGCCAAAAGAATAATCCACAAAATCCACGCAAAAATTTGCCGAGCCATCCGGCTGGATGTCGACCAGCTTCTCGACGTTCATGCAATTGGTAAACCCAACCGGTGTTTGCGCATCTGCAAACCAGTCCCGGTATTGGTTTTCATTAAGAGGCATATATGGGTAACTCTCAACGTCAGCAAGCGAAGCAAGGTATTGACGGTATTGCTTTTGGAATTCAGCAAAATCCACACCAGATGATTCGTGATGGAATCCATTCCAGGAAAAAGCACTACAACCCAGGCGGCGTAACTCTTCGGTGTAACGCTGACCAACGCTTTCGGGAAAATAATAATACGGCACAATCGCGATGGATTTAAGCCCCAGGCTGCGAGCCACATCCGGCATACCGCCCAAACTGCGGTAATTATACTGGCTGATGGTGAAACAGATCGAACGGCTGATGCGGTTGCCTCCCTGCTGTTCCAATTCGGCCAGACGGGCAACGCCTTCCCTGAGACGCTGGAACGTTCCAGGAATGCCTCGGACCGCGTCATGGACCGGTTCCGGCCCATCCACCGAGATGGTCAGGTGCATGTTCCCGATGCGCAGGAGATCTTTGGCAAATTGTTTGAGCAGGGTGCCATTGGTATCAATAGAAATGAACATGCTCCTGGCATGGATATACTCCAGCAAATCAATGATGCCGGGGAACATGAACGCCTCCCCGCCCCGCAGCAAGAGCGACCTCCTGCCATGCGCGGCCAGTTCATCCACCACGCCTTTCCAATCAGCCAGGGACATTTCGTGCTTCAGGCTCTCGGTGTTGCCACGAATATAGCCTTCTTCGCTCCACTGTCCGCACATCTGGCAGCGCAGGTTGCAATAGTTAGTGATGGTGAGGGAAATGCTTTCCGGGAAGTTCATTGTTTTGGTTTCTTGAAATCTGGTATTTGGTATTGGTAATTCGATATTTGGTAAAGAACTCTTTTGATCGTCTTATTCTCGTTTTTTTCAGCTCCTGCTGAAAACCTTTACTAAAATTCAAGAGAGGTTCGTATTTTGAGTGTGTGCGGCGGAGCCGCACACACTCAAAATACGGTTCCTCTTTCATTTTCGGAAAAAGATTAATTAAAACGAACTCGCTATGTTTGCTACACGCAAGGCATTCTTCAACCTTGGCTCCACCGGATACGCCCCAGGTTCGAAAGGCAGGCCGGTCAGCATTTCATAGATGGTAATATAGCGCTGGCTGGCAACCGACCACAGATCTGCCGGCATGTCCGGGATCTGACCCTCCCCGCGATAGCCTTTTTCGGCATAGGCGATCCGGACGAATTCTTTGTCAAAATTTTCGGGTTCCTGCCCGGTTGCAAAGCGCTCCGCATAAGTATCGGCTTTCCAGAAACGGGACGAATCGGGCGTATTGACTTCGTCAATGAGCGTAACTTTCCCATCCGCCGTACGCCCAAATTCATACTTGGTATCCACCAGGATTAACCCGGCTTGGCTGGCAAGTTTCTGCCCACGGGCGAAAACCGCCAGTGCAGCCTCCTGCACCTGCTCCCAGGTCACTGCATCCATCAGGTCCTTCGCAACTACTTCCGCACAGGTCAGCCGTTCATCGTGCGTTCCGGCAGCACCTTTGGTGGTAGGGGTAATAATTGCTTTCGGCAATTCAGCATTCTTTTGCAACCCCTCTGGGAAACGATAGCCATAAATCTCGCGCTCTCCGAGGGAGTAGCGGTACCAAAGGGCAGTGGTGGTCACACCAGTGATATAGCCACGCACGATCACTTCCACCAGGAAGGGTTCAGCGACAGCCGCCACTACGGCATTCGGATCGGGAACGGAGCGCTTGTGGTTGGGGATAATATCGCTGGTCTGGTCGAACCACCAGTTGGTCAGCTGGTTCAGCACCTGTCCTTTATAAGGGACACATGCCAGGATGCGGTCAAATGCCGATAGCCTGTCGGTCGTGACGATCAGGCGCTGCCCATCCGGGAGATCGTACCAATCGCGCACCTTGCCGGAAGCCTTGCCTGGAAGAGCCAGGTCGGTTTCGTCAAATGCGAGGGGCAGAAGTGCCTGCAAAGCCTGTTCGGAAATCATGCTTCCTCCGCATATTTTACGCCATTCTTGAAAATGGAAAGGCCGCTATTGCGCTCCATCCCGCGCCGCCATTGGGGGTGTTGCCAGGGATGGATATGGTTCTCGGGATGCGGCATGAGCCCCAGCACGTTACCCTGTGAGTTGCAAATCCCGGCAATATCCTGCATGGATCCGTTGGGATTGGCGGGATAAGCTCCATTGGCTGGCGCATTATCCGGGTGAACGTAAGCCAGCGCAATTTGATCCCGCGATGCCAGTAAAGACAGGAGGGCCGGTTGGGAGACTTGAAAATTCCCTTCGCCGTGCGCAATCGGGCATTCGATAAGCTCAGAGAGCCCTTTTGTCCAAAGGCTCTTTTGCGAGACCGGTCGCAGTGCCACCCACCGGCACTCAAAATGCCCGCCTGCGTTGAAAGTCAGGGTGGTTTTTTCTTCACAGCTCTCTTCTCCCGGCTGTCTGCTTACTCCAGGTAAAATCCCGGCCTTGACCAGCGCCTGGAAACCATTGCAGATGCCGATGACCGGTTTGCCGGACAACACGAACTGTTGGATTTCATCGGTAAAATAAGTCTGCATGTCGATTGCCAGCAATTTACCCGCCCCCAGGGCGTCTGCATAGGAGAATCCGCCCGGTAGGATCAGCATCTGGAAATCAGACCAGCGTTCCCGGCCTGCACGCAGGGAATTCAATGGGACGATCTGCGGTTCCGCCCCGCAAAGAGTCAATGCTTCGGCAACATCAAGGTCGCGATTGGTGCCGTGTGCCAGTAAAACAAGCGCTTTTGGTTTCATAAGATCGTGGAGGTGGGCTGAAGAGGGGTTTTCCAGGCGGCTACCAGCCCAGGGATGGGAATGCTACATAAGGGATCTTTCTCGATATGGATTGCCAGTGCAAATTCGCCAAAAACATGACCAATTCTGATTATCGGCGATCCGGAAAAGCATTTCTCGAATTCATTGGAATTTTCCGGTTTGACTTCCACCAACAGGCAACCGGTGCTCTCACCAAACAGGACACGCCGGCTCGCATTCATGTCCATGGTTTTTGTGATGCCTTTTAGATCGAGCTCCAGCCCCAGCCGCCCGCCGATGCACATCTCAGCCGCCGCCACTGCCAATCCGCCTTCGCTCAGGTCATGCGCGGATTGAACCAGCCTGGCCAATACGGCCCGATGGAACGCCCGATACACTTGCGGGCTGGTCTGGCTTATCTGCGGTGCGGGTTCACCATTCACTATTCCATCTTTCCCCTGAACCAAATTAAAATGCGAACCGCCGAAAACCGGCTGGAAATCCCCGACCAGGTAGACAGCATTTCCGACTGCTTTTAAATCCATGCTGATGGCTTGGGACACATCTTCCATTATGCCAATTGATGAAATCAACAGGGTCGGTGGGATGGCATGCCGCTGGCCGTCCGCGCCCAGATATTCATTGTTGAGCGAGTCTTTGCCGGAGATGAATGGCGTACGGAAGAGCAGCGCCGCTTCCCGGCAGCCCCGGCAGGCTTCCACCAGGGAAGCGAGCGTTTCCGGCCGCAGCGGATCGCCCCAGCAGAAATTATCCAGGATAGCGATCCGCCCGGGGTCGGCGCCCACCGCCACAGCGTTCCGGATGGCTTCGTCCACCACCGCCATGGCCATGGAATAGGCATCCCGTTTGCCATATTCGGCGTTGATGCCGCTGGCAATCGCAATGCCTGCCCGCCCCCTGACCCCCAATGGTTTAAGCACACATGCATCGGATGGGCCGTCATTTTCCGCCCCGGTCAACGGTTTCACCACCGTGCCGCCCTGCACTTCGTGGTCGTAAATCCGGATGACACTGGCCTTGGAGGCAATATTGGGATGTGCCAGCAGCTTGAGTAAAATATCAGAAAGGTCAGTAGAAACAATATCAAAACCGGTTAAATAAGCACTGCTCTCGGCACTCTGTTCGCTGCCCTCTAACCTCGCTCGCAACTGCCTTTGCGGTATTCCCTCATGCAAGAAGGCGTTGCTCAGATCCAGAACGATCTTTGTGTTGTAGCGTACCACCAGCCTGCCCGAGCCGGTAAACGCACCGATGTCGGTCAACTCGACGTTATAGGTATCGCATAAATCCTGCAACTGTGCCAGTTTGCCGGGCGGCACCGCCAGCACCATGCGCTCCTGGGCTTCGGAAAGCCAGATCTCCCAGGGAGCCAGGCCGGGATACTTGAGGCGCACATCCGTCAGGTCCACATCCGCACCGATGCCCGAGGCCATCTCCCCAACTGCCGAGGAGAGCCCGCCGGCACCGCAATCGGTGATGGCCGTATAGAGACCCAGATCACACGCTGGCAGGATCGCATCCACCAGGCCCTTCTCGACGATGGGGTTGCCAATCTGGACCGAAGAGCCGGAAACTTCCCCGGTTTGGGCATCCATGGTCATGGATGAAAAAGTTGCCCCACGCAGACCATCGCGCCCCGTCCGCCCCCCCAACACGATCACCCGGTCGGCTTTCCGGGCTGCGCGGACGTGCCGGCCCTTTGGAGCAATTCCGACCGTTCCACAAAAGACGAGTGGGTTGGCAGCATAGCCGGGATCGAACAGGATGGCGCCATTGACAGTGGGGATGCCCATTTTATTGCCGTAATCCTGTACGCCTGCCACCACGCCGGACATGATCCGCCTGGGATGGAGCACACCGGCCGGCAACTCATCAAAAGAAGTATCCTGCATCCCAAAACACAGAACATCTGTATTGGCGATCGGTTTATGCGAGACGCCGATCACATCGCGGATGACTCCGCCGACGCCTGTATTCGCCCCACCAAATGGTTCGATGGCAGAAGGATGGTTGTGCGTCTCGACCTTGAATGAAATCTCGTTCTCGCCATCCAGGTCAATGATCCCGGCATTATCCACAAATGCCGAGAGCACCCAATCTGCATTAATTTCCTCGGTGGCGGAGCGGATAAACGTTTTGTAGAGACTGTCGATCACCAGACTTTTTCCATTCCCCAAGCCAAGCGTGATTTTTCCCTTGAAGGTTTTGTGCCCGCAGTGTTCCGACCAGGTCTGGGCAATCGCTTCGAACTCTACATCGCTCAGGTCGCGCCCTTCCCGTTCGCAATACGCCCGAATGGCCTGCATCTCGGCCAGATCGAGCGCCGCCCGCCGGGAATGGGAAACGGTTTGCAACTGCTCGTCGTTTAACCCGCGCAGGCGAATGGTCTCCACATCTCCACTGGAAACGCCCTCTTCCGGGAAGGCTGGTTCGATTTCGCCGATTGTCCAGCGCTGAATGACGGCGTTAGCCAGCAGGCGAGGGGCCAATTCCCGCACGGTCTCTTCACCAGCCCCCTGGATAAGGTAACGGAAAGCGGTGGAAGCCCGGGAAACACCCGCCAGGCCCAGTTCACGCGCCGCCCGCACAATTTCATCCGCCACCGGGTCGGTCACGCCTGGCCGCAGGGCTACTTCCACCACTTTGTCCGCCGGATCCGGGCTTGGATGGGCGGCTGGCAGTTCTTCCCACTCAACGCTTTGTGTCACCTGGTCAGTTAAAAGGCGGAGGGCCAACTGCTGGCATTGCTCTGGCGTCAGTTGGCCCTCGATGAAGAAGATATCCTGACATTAAATCAATTTGAGTCTTTCGAAGCCGAGCGCGTGCGCGTCATTCAGAAGGCCCAGTGCGCGCGGATTATCTGATTGGCGAAAACGAACAACAAAACGATAAATTGCCATTATTCAATCCATGAAAAGCGATATAGAGGCCGTCAAAATTTTGAAGAGCCACATTTTGAAGGTCTGGCACACTCAAAATGCATACTACTCCTCATTTTTCAGATCAGCTCAAAATGGATTGTAATATGCGAGGGTTGTCTGGTCAAGTTGTAGGACAAATTACTAGTTTAACCGATATCCACCCCGGTCAGCCTTGTCAAAATTGTGTGCAGCAGCAGGAACGGCAGGATCAACAAGATCTGAAAGATGCCACTCAGGGCAAAGATCATCGCCAATCCACGCAGGAAGGAATTAAATGGATTCGCCAGGTTCGCCAGCATCCATGGACCGGCACCCGCCAGGATGGCAATTCCCAGCAGGGCTAGCGCCAGCCCCCCGAGGGGTAGCCAGGCGTGTCGGTCTGATTCAGACGGCATCATGGTGCTGCTGACCGTGAAGGTCAGGTAGAACCATATCCAAAAATCCGGCGTTTTTGGTACCGCCGCCAGCCCGGTCCAAAAGCCATTCCAGCCAGCCAGCCGGATAAAATCCCACAGCGGCAGCAAATGGAAACGATAAATTGCAACGTAAACCACGAACAGGCTACCCGTTACCAGCGGCGCCGCCCCGATGAACGCGTCCCGGATAAAACCACCAGAAGCGGTTTCGACGAAGCCCAGGCGCAGTTTGCCATTTGGTAGAGCTTGCGGGAACAAGGAGAACCTGCCGGTTGGCACCCATAACAACTTCGCCATTACAAAATGGCTGAGTTCATGCAGAAAGACCCCGGGCAGGAAGATCAGCGCAAAGATCACTTCCGTCAGGCCAGTACGGCGCGTCAGGATCAAGAAAAAGGCCTGTATTTCACGGTGCAGGGAACGTTGCAGGACCACCAGCAGCAGCGCGGCTGCCAGCAACCAGAGTAAGCCATCAAAGTTCGAAATTATATTCATGCGAACGGATTAAAACCGGCGACGGATGACGGTCTCAGAGTACCATCATCCGTCGCGCGGTTCCGAAAATTATTTCGCCGCCGCTTGCGTGATCTTGACAAACTCTTCCACCTTCAGGCTGGCGCCACCCACCAGCGCGCCGTCGATATCGGCCTGGCCGAAAAATTCCGCTGCATTAGCGGCAGTAACAGAGCCGCCATACAGTACCCGGATGGCCTGGGCAGTTGCTTCGCCGTACATCTCGGCCAGCGGCTTGCGGATGTGGTCGCGCACGACTGCATTGGCATCCGGCCCGTTGGAGGCGCGCCCGGTGCCAATGGCCCAAACCGGTTCGTAGGCCACTACCACCTTCGGGGCAAACTCGGCTTCCAGCCCTTTCAGGCCGGCGCGGATCTGGCGGGAAACCACTTCGGCCGTCCGGCCGGCTTCATACTCAGCCAGAGTCTCGCCGACACACACGATCGGGATCAGACCGGCTGCTTTGGCGGCAACGATCTTCTTATTGACCGTCTCGTCCGTTTCGCCAAAATAGGTGCGGCGCTCGGAGTGTCCGATGATGACATACTGGCAGAATTCCGCGATCATACCGGCCGCCACTTCACCGGTGTAAGCGCCCTTGGCTTCCCAGTGCAGGTTCTGCGCGCCCAGGCCTATATCGGTGCCTTGCAGCAGCGCCGCAACCGGCACCAGACACATAAACGGCGGGCAGAGCACCTTCTCCACACCTTTGACGGCGCGCAGGATCGGTGCCATCTCGGCGACCAGTGCGCGTGCTTCGGCGACGGTCTTGTTCATCTTCCAGTTTCCAGCTACAAATGGTGTACGCATTATGGTAATGTCCCTTCAATGGATTTGGCTTCCGTGAGCATCCATTCGGTCGCGGCGGGATTGTTCTCTAAATCTGTTAATGCCTGACGTGCCCGGGTGGTGTTGCCCATTTTGGCAGAATATTCAGCTTGGAGCAGTTGACCTTCGGGAAAATTTAGTTTTTTGAGGTTTAGCTGATCTAATATTTTTTGTGCGTTCGTTTGGTCTCCATAATAGAACTCATATTGAGACTTGGCAATGGTCGCCATCGAAACGTCGATGGCGGATAGTCTTAATATAGGCAAATAAATCAGGGCGACCCTGTTTCGGTATGCCTTGTAAACAGCTTCTTGGAGCTGATCTTCCAGGTTGTTTGGGAGAGGACCGGCCTTTAATTGCATTTCGGCTGCATCCAGATCCAGGCGGGCGGCGAACAACCAGGCATTTTTATGCGCAAATTGGCTTCCGAATTCCCAATCCGTCGTTTCATCCGCCTTTCCGGATTTTTCCAGATTGGTGATCGCATCCTGGGCCGCCTCCGGCATATTGGCATCCTCATACGCCATTGCCAACTCCAAGTAGCCCTTCGGGTCCGCCGGGGAGGCAGCCATATACTGTTTTGCAATGCTGATTTCACTCACTGTACCGATTGTTTGGGTTGTGATGAACGTTTGGGTAACAGCGGGGATCAAGGAGGAAGTGGAACTGGCCTGCTTTTGGATGAACCTAATCGCAAACAGGATTACCAGAAAGCCAATGATCAGAATGATCGCGACCGCCAGCCACAGCCATCCATGTTTGGCCTTGGGTTTCATGGTCTGGGTCTGGACCTGCCCGTTGGACTCTTGGGTCTGGACAACCAGCTGGGGCGCCTCTCTTGCCTGGACAGTAGCCGAAAGGACGGTTGCGTCCGGGGCTGCAGAATCCTCCTCTGGATTGGGGATGGAAAGCATCGTTGGGGTTTCGTTCTGGGCCATCGATGAGGCGGACATGGCCGAGGTCGCTGCCGCCCAAGTCGGTTGTGTGGCCATCGTTTCAGGCAGTTCCGGGCCGGCCTCCTTCCAGGCGATCTGAAAGGCATCCACCATGGCATGGACATCCTTATAGCGGTCGCGACGATCTTTTGCAAGTGCTTTTAATAAAACTTGTTCTACCGCTTCGGAGACATCCGGATTCACCTGCCGTGGCATTGGCAATGGGGAATAAATATGATCGTGAATGATCGAAAAAGGTGTGTCGGCGTTGAAGGGGACTTTCCCAACAGTTAACTCGTAGAGCATCACACCGAAGGAATAGATGTCAGTACCTTCGTCTAAGTCTTTCTTTCCCAGGGCCTGCTCAGGGGAAATGTAATGGGGAGTACCCAGGATCATGTCGGAAGAGAGAGTGGATCCGCCCGATTGAGCGATGCGCGCTAAACCAAAGTCGGAAAGATAGATTTGGCCGTCCGTCGCCATCAGCACATTGGACGGTTTGATATCCCGATGGAGGATCCCCCACTTATGGGCATAGGCAAGGGCAGCCCCAACCGAGTCCACAACCCGGGACACTTCTTTCTTCGAAAGCGGTCCACGCAACAGGGTTGCCTTGAGCGTTTCCCCCTCAATGAATTTCATTACCAGAAAAGGACGGCCTTCTTGTTCGGTATAATCGTAAATGGGGACAATGTTGGGATGTTCGAGTTTAGCGACCAGACGAGCTTCCCGCTGGAAACGAGTCAAAAAGCTGGGGTCTTCGTCAAAAGCTGGATGAAGGACTTTAATGGCGACATAACGGTCCAGCGCGGCATGGTAAGCCTTGAAAACTGTGGCCATCCCACCCTGACCAAGCTGTCCGATGATCCGGTACGGTCCAACCATCTCTCCGGCGTTAAACGACATTAACCGCTTTCCTCTCGCAATAATGCAGTATGAAATAAGGACGAACGCCTAGGATATTGCGTTCGTCCTTATAATTCCTCTTTATTTATTCATTAAAGCTGCTACGCCGGGTAGTTCCTTGCCTTCCAGGAACTCCAGCGAGGCGCCGCCGCCGGTGGAGACAAATGTCATTTGTTTGGCCACGCCGGCCTTCTTGACTGCACTGGCGCTGTCGCCGCCGCCGATCACCGTGATGGCGCCGGATTCGGCCAGCAATTTTGCCAGGGCAAAGGTTCCTTCGGCAAACTTGGGCATCTCGAACACACCCACCGGGCCGTTCCAGACGATCAATTTTGCACCCTTGAGGGTCTCTTTATAGAGCTCGAGGGTTTTTGGGCCCACGTCCATCATGCGCCAGCCGGCCGGGATCTTATCCACATCCACAACCTTGCTGTTGGCTTCCGCATCGAACTTGTCGGCGATGACCGCATCCACCGGCAAAACGATCGCCTTCCCAGATTTCGCCAGGATGGCTTTGGCGGTATCGATCGAGCCGGCTTCAACCAGGCTGTCCTGCATGTTCAGGCCGTTGGCAGCCAGGAAAGTATTCGCCATGCCGCCGCCAATGATGAGCTTGTCACACTTGGAGAGCAGGGTCGAAACCACCAGGATCTTGTCGCTGATCTTGGCGCCGCCCAAAATAGCCACATACGGATGTTCCGGGTTGGCGATGGCGCGGCCGAGGTATTCCAGTTCCTTTTCCATCAGGAAACCGGAAACGGCCGGCAGGAAGTGCGCCACGCCCTCGGTGGAGGAATGCGCACGGTGGGCCGAACCAAAGGCATCGTTGACATAAACGTCGCCAAGTGCGGCCATTTTTTTGGCCAGTTCCATATCGTTCTTTTCTTCTTCGGGATGGAAGCGCGTATTTTCCAGCATGATCACTTCGCCGGGTTTAATCGCCTTCGCCATGGCTTCCACTTCCGGACCAACGCAATCCGGCGCCATCTTAACCGGGACGCCGAGCAACCCGGCCAGCACATCCGCGGCGGCCTTCAGGCTGAACTGGGCATCGAACCCGCCCTTCGGACGGCCAAGATGACTCATCAGGAGCAGGGAAGCGCCTTGTGCAAGCACATATTGAATCGTGGGGAGAGCCGCCTTGATGCGTTTGTCATCGGTGACTTTTCCATCCGCCATCGGGACGTTGAAATCCACCCGCATCAGAACGCGCTTTCCCTTCAGGTCGATATCTTTTACGGTTTTCTTATCCATGGGTATCCTCCAGCTAATTTCTTGGACCTATCCAAAAATTAGGGAGGAGTGCGCATTTTGAATGCAGGCACCCTATTGTGGTACTTCCATAATTTTAGGATAGATGCTTATATCAATAGTCTCATAGCCTTGCGACTATGAGACTATTTGTCTATTTATCGATATATTACAGGCTCTTTGCCATCAGAGCAGCCAAATCGGCCGTGCGGACCGAATAGCCCCATTCGTTATCGTACCAGGCAACCACTTTAACGAAGTTATTAGCTTCCTTGCCAAGCACCGAAGTGAAAGGCAGGTCGATGGAAGAGCTGTACGGGCTGCCTTTGAAGTCCATGCTGACCAGCGGCTCGTCAACGGCTTCGAGGATGCCCTTGAAGCGCGGCAGCTTGGCGGCATCGCGGAAGGCCTGGCGCAGTTCTTCGGTGGTGGTCGGTTTCTCAAGCTCGGCAGTGAAATCCACCACGGAGACTGTTGGAGTCGGGACACGCAGGGAATAGCCGTCGAACTTGCCCTTCAGGTCCGGGATGACCAGGGAGATGGCCTTGGCGGCCCCGGTGGTGGTCGGGATGATATTCAACCCGGCCGAGCGGGCGCGCCGCAGGTCTGAATGCGGCATATCCAGCACCTTCTGATCGTTGGTGTAGGAGTGAATGGTGGTCATGAAAGCGCGCCTGATGCCGTACTTGTCATGGACAACTTTGGCAGCCGGGGCCAGGCAGTTGGTGGTGCAGGAGGCGTTCGAGACTACGTTGTGTTTCTTCGGGTCGTACATGTCTTCATTGACGCCCAATACCACAGTCAGGTCTTCGCCTTCCGCCGGAGCGGAAATGATGACCTTCTTGGCGCCACCGTGGGTGATATGGTTGACTGCACCCTTGACGGTCTTGCCCTTCTTGTTGACGCCGTCTTCCTTAATGGTGAAGAGCCCGGTCGACTCGATCACGATGTCAATGCCGAGATCTTTCCACATGATGGCGGAGGGATCGGTCTCTTTGAAGACTTTGACATGCTTCCCATCGATCAAAAGTCCATCTTCATGGAGTTCGACGGTGCCATCGAAGCGGCCATAGGTCGAATCGTACTTGAGCAGGTGTGCCATCGTCTTCATGTCGCCGATATCATTAAAGGCGACCACTTCCAGCTGTTCAGGGTAATAATCCCGAATAGCTTTCAAGACCTGACGGCCGATCCGGCCAAAACCATTGATACCAACACGTGTTGCCATAATATATCTCCTTACGGGTTTAGAGTGATTTCAACGCGGTTGCGTTGTATTGCGCGGTTAATCTATCTGGGGGGATAGGGAATTCCCCGAATAATGGATACTTAAGCATTTTCCTTGGTGAGCGGCCCGGTACGCTCATTATACAAGGCTATTAACGTTTGGGCCAGTTTAGTCGCATCATGGCGGGCCAGGTTATCATGATCGACCAGTTCGGTTAAATAAACCCGTCGATCGCGCTGTCCGCTATCTTCGACGCGCACCCATTGAACCTGTCCATCAAAGTTCCCATCATAACACGAATTGCAGACAATGACATCGACCAGTTCGAATCCGATCAAATCTTCCAAGGCATGGATGTGTTCGCCGGAGCCATAACTATCCGTCTCGCCGGGTTGCGTGGCGATATTGGTCACGAACATCTTGACCGCCCGGCTTGAATGGATCGCTTCCAGCAAATCCCGCACCAGGATGTTTGGTAAAATGCTGGTGTACAGACTGCCGGGCCCGATAATGATCATATCGGCTGCCAGCACCGCCTGGATGGCTGGCGGGTAGGCCGAAGCGTCGTTCGGCTCCAGCCAGACCCGTCGGACGCGACCGGCGGTTTTGGGGATCTGGCTTTCGCCCTCCACCCTCACCTCGGTCTCGCTTTGCGGCAGCCGCACATCTGCCACTAACCTGACGTTGTGCAGCGTGGCTGGCAGCACCTGCCCATGAACAGAGAGCGCCCGGCCCGATTCGGAAACCGCATTCTCGAAACTGCCGGTCAGGTCGGCCAGGGCCGAAATAAACAGGTTACCGAAGTTATGTCCGCCCAGGCCAGTCTCTCCGCCAAAGCGGTATTGGAATAATTGTGTCAAGAGAGCTTCGTCATCGGAGAGCGCCGCCAGGCAGTTGCGGATATCCCCGGGCGGTAGGATGCCCAGGTCGCGCCGGATCTCACCGGAAGAGCCGCCATCGTCCGCCACCGAAACGATGGCCGTCAGGTTGTGAGTATATTCCTTCAGCCCGCGCAGCACCGTAGCGATGCCGTGCCCGCCGCCAATCACGACCACGCGAGGCCCGCGTTCCCGGCGGCGAAAATCGGAGACCTGGTCCACCAGACGCTGCCCGGGCTGGCGGAATGGCGCCAGCAGAGCCCGGTTCATGCCCCAGCTACCCAGCAAGATCAGGCCCAGACCAAGGCCCCCAAAGGCAACCATACGCAGGTCGCGCGTTAGAAATTGCAGCGACACGAATGTAATCGCCGGCAGCCACCAGGTCTGCGGGGCTTCACGGTAAATATCCAACAGGAACAAGGCCAGGCCCACCCCCACCAAAGTCGTTCCGGCCAGCAAAACCAGGAACCAGCGTTTTACTCCAATTCCGGGCACGAACCAGCGCGAGAGCGACTTGCCGCGCCGGCGCACCGTTAACCACCACATTTCACTTCGTCTGGACATTAAGGGGATGATAGCAGTCTTAAGGGGAATAGTCAACTGTATGCACATTGACATCAAGATTCTTAGATGCTTTTTCGCCTTCAGGAGCTGCCTGCGTATCCGCTCTTGGTACCGAATCTCTACCCGTCTGCGCAGGGGTCCCGGCTCGCAGCAACCTGTGTTGCTATCGGTATTCGGCATTTATCATTCACCAAGAACGGTACTATAATCGACCCGCCATAAATTCCTCTCTTTACCTTCCCTGGCGAACTTTGTGCCCATTGTCTTTGGATGGATACTACTTCCTGGAGTTTCGCATGTCTTTACCCATCAATTTGATAAAGCCTCAATATGTCCCGCCGCTCGACCCGGGTTTTCGCCCGGCTGCACTTGCAAACCAGGCCTTCCGCAAGGAGGTGGCCAGCGTTGGCGTTCCGCTCGTCATCGGGCTGGAACGCAGCGACGGGGAGATCGCGCGCTACGAAACGCCGGTTTTTCCCGCCGGCCACCCGCGCGCTGCCGAAGACCTGTACTATGTTGAACGCATCGTAAAATTCCTGCTCTGGCAGCGCGGCGGCTGGAAGGTGTACATTGGCGGTCCGACCTTCATCGCCGAACATATCCGCACAGTCTATGCGCCGGACGGGTTGCGCAAATTTGATTACCACTTCATGGGTGAACAAGTTTACGAAAAGCCCTTCAGCGTAGTTGCCTGTAAGCCCTCCGAAGTGCCGCCCGCCTGCGAAACCGGCAAAGAGTTGGGGCGCCACCTGGAAGGCTGCCGGATCGGCTTCGACCTGGGTGCATCCGACCGCAAGGTTAGCGCCGTGGTGGATGGCCGGCCCATCTTCAGCGAAGAGGTCATCTGGGAACCCCGCAAGCATTCCGACCCCGAATACCATTACCACGAGGTCATGGCCGCCCTGCGAACCGCCGCATCCAAAATGCCGCGCGTGGATGCCATTGGCGGCAGTTCGGCCGGAATCTTTATCGATAACCGCCCGATGGTGGCCTCGCTTTTCCGCCTGATTCCGCCCGAACGTTACGGCGAGATCAAGAATATGTTCCTGCGGATCCGGGACGAGCTGGGCGTGCCGCTCGAAGTGATCAACGATGGCGATGTAACCGCCCTGGCCGGCTCCATGTCGCTGGAAGATAACGCCATCCTGGGCATCGCCATGGGCTCAAGTGAGGCCACCGGATACGTTGATCCGCACGGTCACATCCTGGGCTGGTTGAACGAAATGGCCTTCGCCCCGGTCGATTTCAGCCCCAGCGCTCCGGCCGATGAATGGTCCGGCGATCTGGGCGTCGGCTCCATGTATTTCTCCCAGCAATGCGCTTTTCGTCTGGCCCCCAAAGCCGGCATACAGATTCCGGATGGGATCACGGATGCCGAGAAGCTAAAATTCGTACAGGAAAAACTGGAAGCCGGTCACGCCGGAGCGAACCAGATCTGGCAGTGTATGGGCATCTACCTGGGCTACGCACTGGCGCACTATGCCGACTTCTACAATATCAAGCATGTGCTCATCCTGGGACGCTGCACTTCCGGCCGCGGCGGCGACATCATCCTGGAGGGCGCCCGCCAGGTGCTGCAGGCTGAATTCCCGGATCTGGCTGCCAGGATCAATGTGCAGCTCCCGGATGAGAAAAGCCGCCGGGTCGGGCAGTCCATCGCCGCTGCCAGCCTGCCGGCGCTCACAAAATAAGGATTAGACTATGAAATTTTCCCTTCCCACTGCAGAAATCTTCATTCCCGACGGCCTGCCGGTCGAAGCGGGCCTTGCCCGCACCACCCATATGGCCATCTCCGCCCACCAGGACGATATCGAGATCATGGCTGCCGCTCCCATCCTGGATTGCTTCCAGCAGAAAGACCTGTGGTTCAGCGGCGTAGTGGTCACGGATGGGCGCGGTTCCCCGCGTGACGACCTTTACAAATATTATGACGATGAAGAAATGCGTATCGTCCGCTTCAAGGAACAGAAAAAAGCTGCTGTGGTGGGTGAATTTGCCGCCCTGGCGCTATTGGACTTCCCCAGCAAAATCATCAAAGACGGCTCAAAACAAGAACCGGTTGAGGATATTGCCGCGCTCCTGAAGGCTGCCCACCCCAAATATGTCTACACTCACAACCTGGCCGATAAGCACGATACGCACGTGGCAGTGGCACGTCGCGTGGTTGCGGCCATTCGCAGCCTGCCCGCAGACGACCGTCCCCAAAAGCTATTTGGCTGTGAAGTCTGGCGCGACCTGGACTGGCTGGTGGATGAGGATAAAGTCGGCTTCGACCTGAGCAAGCACGAGAACCTGCAGGCCGCCCTGCTGGGTGTATTCGACTCACAGATAGCCGGCGGCAAGCGCTACGACCTGGCCAGTATGGGCCGCCGGCGCGCCAACGCCACCTATTTCGCTTCGCACGGGGTGGACCTGACCCTGGGACTTTCCTACGGGATGGACCTGTCCCCATTGATCTCTGACACATCCAAAGATGTCACCGAATATGTCCTGGAATATATCCAGCGGTTTTCCGTCGATGTAAAGGCCCGCCTGGACCGGCTCGGCTGACGCCCACCCGCTTTGCCATGTTATAATTTTCTAGAATGTGAAGAAATGTACAGGAATGAGGAGACGCAGGTATGAGCGCAATCATCGCCATTGACATTGGCGGCACGCAGTTAAGGGCTGCCGTCTACCCTCAAAACAACACTGTCCCCATCAAAGTCCAGCGCGCTCCGTCCCGTGGCATGGAGAATGGCCTGTTTGACCGCCTGACTGCCTTGATCGATTCGATCTGGCCGGATGAGTCGGTCGACATCATCTGCGCCGCCGTGCCCGGACCGCTCAATCCCTATACCGGCATCATCATCGAAACTCCCAATATCCCGGCCTGGACCAATTTTCCACTGGCGGAGCTTTTAACGAAGAAGTACCACGTTCCCGCCTATATTGGCAATGACGCCAACATGGCGGTGCTAGGCGAATGGTTGTACGGCGCCGGCCAGGGCCACCACGATATCGTTTATCTGACCATCAGCACCGGCATCGGCGGCGGGGTGATCTGCGGCGATAAACTGGTCGAGGGCTACCGCGGCATGGCCACCGAACTCGGGCATATCACCGTGGTACCAGATGGACCGGTCTGCTCATGCGGCGTAAAGGGTCATCTCGAGGCGGTCGCATCCGGCACGGCCATCGCAAAATATGTCGCCGAACAGATCGCTTCCGGCCGACCATCCAGCCTGGCTTCCGGAGTCCTGACCGCCCGTCAGATCTCCGAAGCCGCCGGGCAGGGCGACGCCTTGGCGAAAGAAGCCTTCGTACGCGCCGGTGAATTCATCGGCAAGGCCACTGCAGATTTTCTGGCCATTTTCAACCCATCCATCCTTATTTTTGGCGGTGGGGTCTGTCAAAGTGGCCCCTTGCTGCTAGACCCCGTCAAAGATTCCCTGCGCCGCCACGTTATGGAAGAATCTTATCTGGATGAACTGGTATTCACCACCGCCAAATTGGGCGACGACGCCGGCCTGTTGGGTTCGCTGGCACAGGCGCATATTAAACTTGCGAATTAGAAACCCAACTGAAATTGTTGAAGAACTGCATTTATGTGAACTCTACAAAATTTTCGAATGGAACCCATTATCCTCATAGAATAATCGCATTTGGAATGATTAACTATAAAAATAGAGTGTGTCAATGCGAGAGCGGGTGCTTTTCCGGCCCGCAGCAATCTCCTTGCAGGATTGGAGATTGCTGCCCTCCGGGATGTTGCGCGGTCGATGTATCCCGAAGGGCGTCGGGACGATGAAGGGTGCTCCTCGCAACGACACCAAAGTTGAAATGCGATTGCCATAAATATCATCATAACCAGAACCGAAAGGAGTAAGAAAATGGAACCGCTCAAGTTACCAGGGCCAAAGGCCAGGGCGCTGATCAAGCGCGATTCGGCCGTCATCTCGCCGTCTTATCCGCGTGGGTTGCCCTTCGTCATGGATCACGGCCGCGGAACCGAGGTCTGGGATGTGGACGGCAACCGTTTTCTCGATTTCGCAGCCGGCATTGCAGTCGCTTCCACCGGCCACAGCCATCCGAAGGTCGTTAAAGCCATTCAAGATCAGGCCGAGAAATTCCTGCATATATCGTCGGATTACTATCACGAACCATGGATCCAGTTGGGGGAAAAATTGAACAGCATTGCTCCTTTTCACGAAGCCGCCATTTCCTTCATGTGCAATTCCGGAACCGAATCCGTTGAGACCGCCATCAAGCTGGCCCGCTATCATACCGGAAAAACCAACTTTATCGGCTTCACCGGCGCATTCCATGGGCGCACCATGGGCGCAGTCACTTTCACCGCCAGCAAGCCAAACTACCATCGCGGTTTCTATCCGCTGATGAATGGGGTCGTCCATGCACCCTTCCCCAATCCCTACCGGCCCGTTCTGGAACGCCTGCCCGGCGAAGATTATGGTGAGACGGTCGTTCGCTACATAGAGTCTGAGATCCTCGGTCATATCCTCCCGCCGGATGAAGTTGCCGGCATCCTGGTGGAGACCATTCAAGGCGAAGGAGGGTACATTGTCCCCCCATCAGGCTTCTACCCGGCCCTGCGGGCGCTGTGCGATAAATACAAAATCCTGCTGATCGCCGACGAAGTGCAGTGTGGCATGGGGCGCACCGGCAAATGGTGGGCCATTGAGCACTTTGATGTGGAACCGGATATCATCACCATTGCCAAAGGGATTGCTTCCGGCATGCCATTGGGAGCCTGCCTGGCCCGTAAATCCGTGATGGATTGGCCGCGCGGCTCACACGGCAATACCTTTGGCGGCAACCCGCTTTGCTGTGCGGCTGCCCTGGCCACGATTGACCTGATTGAAAATGAGTATTTGGAAAATGCGGCCGTCGTTGGGATATATTTGCAGGATGCCCTGCGCGAGATCATGGCGCACCACCCATCCATAGGCGACGTGCGTGGCATCGGCTTGATGATCGGGGTGGAATTCGTCCTGGATCGCCAAACCAAGCTTCCCGCAGAAACGCTTTGCAACCGCGTGGTTGAAATGGCTTTTGAGCGCGGCCTGATCCTGCTCTCCTGCGGCAAGAGCGTGATCCGTTTTGCCCCTCCCTTGAGCATTTCTAAAACGGAAGTTGAGGAGGGACTTATCATCTTCGAGGAAGCCCTGTCTTTGGCGGAAAAAGAAGCGAAGTTGGCATAACAAATATTTTAGGCTCTTCTTTTTTTGCCATGAAAAAATGAGGATCAATAACCACCAAGGCATAAGTGTGGTTGCCTGCGCCAGCCTATCCTCAACTGACAGTCCAGGGTACATCAGGTACAGGTGCAGCACCGCGCAGGCAGAGAAACAAAGTTCTTTGGCTACATGTCCTATACTATTCATACCTGGTGATTTTGTAGTAAATCTTCCCAGCAAGAAGAGGATGCCAGATTATATTGAGCAAGAGCGGGGCTGGCTAAAAGATCATGGAGCCATTCGGAGACCGCCAGCTGAGGCGATCTCCGAATTTATTTTTCCGCCGGGGAACGGTGGAAAGCCATACTGCCATCCTTTTGGGACAGCCTGGGGAATTTTTTATACAATACCAACCTTTCGCTTATATATTTAAAACATTTCACACCAAGCCAGGTGATAAAATTGAAACGCGTTAAAATTCAACCTTAATCCATTTGCCGTCATTCTCCCAACCATGCTGCCTGATTTCCGCGTCCGTCAACGTGACTACCTGCTCGAAATTGCCCGTGCCCTGACCCAGGAACTTGATCTGGATAAACTCCTGACGCGCATCCTGCGCATCTCGATTGAAATGTTAGCCGGTCAGGCCGGGATCATTGCCCTCAAGGAAACCAACATTTGGCGGGTGGCAGCAGTGCACGGCATCCCGGCCGCCTTTTTAAGCTATCTCGAGCCGCTGTTGGCCGAAGAAAAAGCCGCCGAACTTAACCTGATCGAGCTCAACCGGATGCTCAAAGACTTGACTTACACCGCCAGTATGGGGTTATTGAATGGCGTCGGCATCCCGCTCGCCACCCATGGGCAGATCATCGGTGTTATTTTCATTTTCCGTAGTTATCCAGATCTATTTTCCGTCAATGACAAGCAACTGCTGCAATCCTTTGCAGATCAGGCTGCCATTGCCGTCTTCAATGCACGCCTGTATGGACAGGTCAGTTACGAAAAACAGCGTCTGGATGCACTGCTCAATTCTGCCGCGGATGGCATCCTTATTCTCAACGCCGACCATACCATCGAACGCTGCAACATCGCCTTTGAACATTTATATGGCAGGCCACGTGGAGAGATCCAGACGCGCGCCCACGCCGAAATCATTCGCTGGGCTCGCCGTCCCGAAGGTTTGACACTGGAAGAATCGGAGAAGAACGGCTGGCCCTTGACAACCAATGCCTACCTGTATGTCGAAGGCGACTTGCAACGACCGGAACCGCCCAATTTGCCGATCGGGATAACTTATGCACCGCTATTGGCCGCGGATGGAAGTCTGCGAAATATCGTGGTGACCGTGCGCGATATCACCAAATTTCGCACCGCAGAGGAAATCAAGAATACCTTTGTATCCATCGTCAGTCACGAACTCAAAACTCCGGTTGCGCTCATCAAGGGATACGTGAGCACACTGCGTCGCGAAGATGCCAAATGGGATAAAAACGTCATCCGTGACAGCCTTGCCATCATCGAAGAAGAGGCAGACCACCTGGCCTCCATGATCGAGGATTTGCTGGATGCGTCGCGACTGCAAGCCGGGGGATTGACGCCGAACCTGTCGGATATCTCTCTCCCTGTTCTGGCTGAAAGGCTGGCGGAACGCTTTCGGACTCAGACCCAGAAGCACACCATAGTAGTAGACTTTCCTGAAAAATTTCCCATCATCCTGGCAGACGAAGACCGTATCATCCAGGTTATGTCCAATCTTATTTCTAATGCCATTAAATACTCCCCGGATGGCGAAATTCGCATCCAAGGTCAGGTCCGGCCGGAGCAGGTCATCATATGTGTCAGCGACCAGGGACCGGGGATCGATCCGGGTGACATACCCTATGTCTTTGGCCGGTTTTATCGCTCGGAAAAAGCCGTTCGCAAAACGAAAGGCGCCGGCCTGGGGTTATATCTCGCCAAAGCGATCGTGGAAGCGCACGGTGGTCGTATCTGGGTGGATCCGCATCCCGGTTCCGGAGCTACCATCTGTTTCTCGCTCCCAAGGAAATAAAGCTTTTTTTGAAGTAAAATAGGCCGGTTATCAATCATAAATCTATAAACAGAAATCGGAAATTAGCCATGCCCCCACAAAAAACTCAAATATCCTGCCCGCGCTGTCGTCAACCGATCGTTGCCCAGATCGAACAACTTTTTGATGTAACAGCTGATCCTGGCTCCAAACAACGTTTGCTCGGCGGTGTTTCCAATTTTGCTGCCTGCCAGAATTGCGGGTACAGTGGACCACTGGCAACCCCGATTGTTTATCATGATAATGCCAAAGAATTGCTGCTGACCTATTTCCCGGCCGAATTAGGCATGCCGGTGAATGACCAGGAAAAGCTGATCGGCCCGCTCATTACCCAGGTCACCAACCGCCTGCCGCCTGAAAAACGCAAAGGCTACCTGTTGCGACCGCAGAGTTTCTTCACTTATCAGAGTCTGATCGAGCGCATCCTTGGAGCGGATGGAATTACGCCAGAAATGATCGATGCCCAGAAGAAACGCGTCTCGGTGGTGGAACGCCTGCTCGCCGCAACAACTCCGCAAGCTCGCCTGGAAATCATCAAGCAGGATACCGCCCTACTAGATGCCGAGTTTTTCTCCATCTTCAACCGCCTGGTGGAAGGCGCTGCATCCAGCGGACAGGAACAGACCATTGCGCAAATGGAAGCAATCCAGAAGCAGCTGCTGGAAGAAACGGAATATGGCCGCAAGATCTCTGAACAGGCCAATGAAGTCCAGGAAGCCATTAAGACCCTCCAAGCTGTTGGGAAAAACCTTGACCGTGAAAAACTGCTTGATATCATGATCGAAGCGCCAAATAATGACCGCCTGAGCGCATTGGTAAGCCTGACAAGGCCCGGTTTGGATTACACATTCTTCCAGTCTCTCACCACCCGGATTGAGAAAAAGACTGGTGAGGACCGCAAGAAACTGGAAAGTTTGCGAGAAAAATTACTGGAGATCACCCGCCAGTTCGACCAGCGTTCCGAGGAAGAAGCCAAACATGCCACCCAGCTTCTCAATACCCTTCTGGCTGCCGAGGATATCCAACAAGCGACTGCCAGCCATATTGAGGAAATAAATGATGCGTTTGTGCAGGTGCTCAACCAGGCTCTCCAGGAAGCCAACCAAAAGAACGATTCGGAACGAATGCCCAAGTTGCAGCAAATCGTTGCGGTTCTGCAGCAAGCCAGTACTCCGCCGCCAGAATTGGCCTTGCTGGAAGAACTGCTGGATGCTCCGGATGATGCCGCCCTGAATAAAATGCTCGAGCAGCATGCCAAGGAAATCACTCCCGAACTGAGCTCGATCATTGGCAATATCCTGACCCGCAGCGAGGAGCAGGCCGGGGCCAAACCACAGGCGGAGGATGCCCAGACCATTGAAAAACTGCGTGGACTCTACAAGGCTGTACTCAAGTTTTCGATGAAGAAAAGCATGGTGCCATAAGTTATAACCACATTAAAAAGGAAATAAGAATAATCCCCGCCGGAGTTAACATGGCGGGGATTATTTCTGAACTGGTAGGAATAATTTTTAATAAGGCGTCGGTAGTTTTTCTTGAATGGCTTTCTATTCCGCCGGCGGATTCTCGAGCTTAATGCCATGTCCACGCACGGTGACAATATAGGCGTGTGCCGGATCGATGGTGGCAATACGATCGCGCAAGCGCCGCAAAAGCGCGTCCAGCGCCTGATCTGACACGCCAACAGCTTCTTCCTCTCCCCATGCATCGGTTACCAGCTTCTGGCGGTCCACCACTTGCCCCAGATTTTCAAAAAGAATGCGTAATACATGAAATTGAAGCGCCGAAAGCGGCGGATCAATCAACCGGTCATCCACCCAGACCTGCCGGGAACGCATTTCCAGCCGCAAGCGGCCAGGATGTGCTTCTCCTTCGGTCAGCGGGACGGTCGCGTCCGATGTCAGGTACAGGAATTGTTGGGCGAGCGCAATCTGAACGGTATCGCCATCCTGAAGGAAAACATGTCCCTCTACTGGATTTCCATTAACGTGTGTCCCATTCTTACTGCCCAGATCTTCCAGCTGCATTCCTTCTTGGGAAGGAGAAATTCGCGCATGGAAACGCGAAACCATCCGGTCCGGGATCATAATCTCACATGTAGTTTCCCGCCCAACCAAAAGGGGTTTGTTAATCGTCCAGCGCTGGCCCTTTAGCGGACCATTTTGTGCAATCAATAACGGAGATTCTGACAGATTCCCATCCATTGGGTATTCAATCCTCGCAAATGATATTATACAACAATAGGGCAAAAGGCGCTTATAATAAGGCTACCAATGAGCGGATGTGTCACGCTGACCCACGACGCCGAAATTTCCGCCAGCGAAACACAGACTTTCCACGTTCTTTTTGGTCTGGATTAATATGCCTGTCGCGCTAAAAAAAGGAGATGTGCTGCGCGGCCGTTATCGCATTTGTGAGCGTATCGGCCAGGGAGGCATGGGCAATATTTATCTTGCCGACGACCTCCGCCTGGAAGGACGTCAATGCGCTCTCAAGGAAGTCGAGCATGACCGCACAGTACCCAGCAATTTACTCAAAGAAGCCCGTCAGCAATTTATGCACGAGGCGACGGTTTTGGCACGCCTTGATCACCCCAATCTGCCGAAAGTCTCAGATTTCTTCTCCGTTGACCCACGTGATTACCTGGTGATGGATTATATCCCGGGAAAAGATTTACGCGCCCTCATGCTGGATGCCAAGCAAAACAATACATTTTTGAGTGAAGATAGCGTGCTTAGTTGGGCCAACCAGTTAGCCGATGCGCTAACTTACCTGCATAACCAGACGCCTCCACTGGTTCACCGGGATGTGAAACCATCCAATTTAAAAATCACTCCCAGTGGTGTGCTAAAACTGGTGGATTTTGGTTTGGTTAAAGCACTCGTCCCTGATGAAATGACCATTACGGTCATTCAAGGTCGCGGCACAGCTTTGTACACTCCATTGGAGCAATATGGAGGCGATGGGTTGCATACCGATATCCGCAGCGATATCTATGCCTTCGGTTGCACCCTTTATCATTTACTGACGAATACTCCACCGGAAGATGCCCGCCAACGTTTCCTGCATCCGGAAAGCATGCCGCTACCACGTAAACTTAATCCAGCCATCAGCCCGCGCACAGAGCGCGCCATCCTGTGGGCCATGGAACTCCACCCGGACGACCGACCGAAAACGGCCGAGGATCTGCGACAGTTTCTGATCGGGACACGCGATTTACCGATACGCCCACCGACACAAATTCGTTCCAAGGAATCGTTCTTCGATGTGATTGGGGAAAAGCCAGAGCGGATTCTTATCTGGGTATCGGGTGGATTACTGCTTGTCAGCCTGGTCGCTTCCTTGATGCATTAGCCAGCCGGAACCAGATAAATCCCGCGATGAATCCGGCTGCTGCGCCCAGTAAAACGACACCCAGCATGCCTGACCACCCGCCTCTTTGTAAATACGGCGCCGCCCCCGGCAGGCGTATTGCGAGATAGGTATATGCCAGTAAACCGCCCAGAACGACGCAGATTGCCCAGCGAACCCCCCAACGCACCCTGGCCAACCTTTCACCCAGCCAATAAGCCAATAATCCGAAACCAAACAGCGAAACCACAACGGTCAGCCAACCGGCAAAGCCCGGGTAACCTTGCTCCAAAGGGGAAGATGGAACAACCACCGGTGTTGCGGTAATTACAGTCGGTGTGGGAGTAAATTCGGGAACCGGGGTAGGTGTAATAATTATTACGGTCGAACCCTGGCTGGTGACGGTCAATTGCATGACCACCGAACGGATTGCCGGTTCACTCGATGCGCTGATCTCAAGCAGGCCAGCCCGGTCGATATTAAACGACGCCCTGGCCACACCCTGCGTGGTTAATGAGTCGATCTGTTGTACATATCCGCCAGCTCCGTTCATGGCAATCTTAAACTGTACATCCGTCCCGTCTGGAACCGGGTGCCCGTTGTGGTCAAGAATAATACCCGTTTGCGCCGAAAATGTGTCGCCCACCCGAACATAAGGGGTGGAGGTGGGAGAGACTGAGGTAGGGAGCCCCGCTGTGGCCGTCGAAAGGGATGGCAGTTCCTGTGAGAGTTCGATCAGTTGGTTCGGATCGGGAGTCACAGCAGATGGCAGGTCGTAACCAATTCCATCCACGGAAACGGGCAGCGTACCGGATGGGGTGAGTTCCCGGAACAGCAATCGCGCAGCCACATCGACAAATGGTGCGGTTTTACTATAAACACAATAATAGGCCGTTACCTTGGAAATATCGGTGGCATCCAGGAAGAATGGCGCATTGAAGGCGAATACCACTACATGTTTATCGCGCAGCAAATCTTGCCGCTCCGAAAGGAAACGCTGTAAAAGTGTGGTTTGAGGCTGCCCAGGCGCGGCGTCCAGCATATTGATGACCACCCAATCCGTTTGGCGCAGGGCATTCTCCAAATCTTGATTTCCCGTGCCTCCAGCAAGGATGCCCGAAAGGGAATCAATGGAATAGGATATCAAGTGCCCGGGCAATACTTGCCCGCCAGCCTGGGACCCGTACAGGCGCAGGACTGCATTCTGCAAGGCATCTGGAGCCATCATTGGCTCTTCTGTACATGTGCTGCATTGGCGCACAGCGCGGGCGTCAGTTAGGAAGACGATATGGTCGCCGACTGCCGGCGGGGAAGGTAGAGCAGTTTCCAGGTCCACCTTATCCGGACTGACCAGCGTCGCCGATTGCCGGGCAACTTCAGAGGTGATGGCACCTGCCTGACCAATTTGTGCCAGGCCGGTTTCCGGTGGTGTGATTGTACCCACGTCAAAATTTCCATACAGTTGATATTTTAATGTCAGGATCCGTAAAACCGCATCATCGACCTGCTTCGCGAAAGAGGAATCCGCAAGATATTTTTGTGTAAAAAAATCCATCGTTTCAACCAGCGACGAATAATTGTCTTTTGCATCGCTGGAAACAATGTTCCCCATATTTAGCAAATCATTGCCGGCTAAAAAGGCATCGAGTGCCACAAGATGAGCCTGAAAAGCATTACCTCCCGGATCATAGAAAAGACGTACGGTTTGACTACCCAGGTCATCACTTACCAACAAGCCCCCGGCTGTACGCCAACTGGCAAGGGCTGGCAGATTCATGATCTGGCTGAGGGCTTGCGGGTCAAAACTAACCGGCCGGGTAGTTGAACGAATGTAACCTTGAAATCCCTGGTAGCGGGTTTGTGAAACAAGCAACCCGTCGGTTATGCTCTGCGGGGATTGGGCATCTCCGGTAACCGCAAAAAAAGGCGGCAATTCCACTTGTTTCAACTGATCAAGCGACTTAACAACTGTGGCCGGTTCTCCTCCGGCGGGTCGATCAGCACTGCCTGTCCCTGGAAAATGGTCAGCGATAACCAACATGCGCCCATTGCTACCTGTATGGATGCCATTGATATATGCACTCCCCATAACGCCCACCCAATAAGGGTTGCCGCCAAAAACGCCGGCATTAAGTCCGTTTGCCTGCATGGCATCAGGTGAATCAAGTACATCCAGGGATGGGCCAAGGAATAAATTAAAACCCAAACTCGAGAGTTCCTGACCTGCCACCGAGCCGACCTGTTCGGCGAGAGAGGGATCCCAGGTGGCTCCAAGCGCCATCGGATCAGGCAATGGCGTAAGTCCGCTCAATATCTGATCGTTGGGAGCGCCGTCGCCACTTTGTGAAATCCCGGTAAATAGAGGGATGTAATTCGCGGGTGCGGTTGTGGGCACAGGTAAAGGAGTAGGCGTACCCGTTCCCGTGGCGGATGGCTGATTCAGTGATGCCTGTCTTTCATCATCTTGCAATTGGGCAATTAACTGATAGGCATTCGAAACGGTATCCGGTGCGGCGACAAAATTATCATTTTCGGAACGTAGTACCACCCCGCCTATATGGTGACGGACAATCAAGTCATATATCTGGGTTTTCTCACTGGCCGTCGCGCCGGTGAATGTAACCAGGAATAACTGACCTACTTTTTCCTCCGGTGTCATTTTACCAAGCATCAATTGAGCCAGCGCGGTATTCCCATTGGTCTGAAGCGCCCCGGAGGCGCGCACGGATCTCGCCGGAATGAAAGACATCAACAGCGAAATCAACAACAAGAGGGAAACGAGACGTCGAATACCCATTCTTTGCCGGACAAAAGAAATCACCGGTTTCTCCCTAACAGCCGAAGTGCCAATACCGGGTCATCGGTGATAATAGCATCCACTCCAAAACCAATCATTCTTTTCAATGCTTCTCCAGGATTAACAGTCCACGCGTATACACGTTTGCCAGCGGCTTGGACCCGATTAACCAGGCCAGGATCTATATCAGTCCAATACGGGTGCAGGCCAAAATAATCGCCGCGCCAGGTAAAGTTCCGTCCCCAGGCACCTTTTATTCCACGCATGCAAAGCAGTCCCCGGGGTACTTCGGGCAGGAGCAAACGCGTCATCCTTAGATTTTTGACAAAAAAAGATGAAAAGAGCATCTGGTCTTGCAAAGCATGTTTCTTAATCAAGTCAACCACTTTAGGAACCAGGTTGTCGTGGGGGGTGGCATAATTGGTCAGTTCAATATTCATTAGCAGGCGCTTGCCAACCGTTTCGAAAACCTCCTCCAGGGTGGGGATGCATTCGCCTCGAAATTCATCAGAAAACCACGCCCCCGCATCAAATTCTCGCACTTCTGCAAACGGGAGATGGGATATTTTCCCTTTCCCGTTGGTAGTGCGATTGACGGTTGTGTCATGCAATACAATAATTCGTCCATCCGCGGTTAATTTAACATCAAATTCAATGGCATCTGCTCCATTTTCAGCAGCCGATTTAAAGGCAGCCAAAGTATTTTCAGGAGCATGGGTCTTGTCGCCTCGGTGTGCGATGATGACAGGGCGGGGTAAATCAGACCACATTTCTAGATATCCACGAAATAGGCCTGCGCAGCTCGATCGATCATTTCTTTATTCATGGCGGGGTCAACAGCCAGATATCGTGCAATATCAAGAATCTGATCACACAAATCGCGTGGGTGAGAGGCGCGTAATTTTCGGTTACGCTTGATATAGAATTCCTGCAGCAGGTAAGCCAAGGCCTGATCGCTATAAGGTACGCCTTTTTGCTGCGAGACGCGTTTAAAGATTTCCCGATATTCCTCATAAGAAGGATCCCCGATTTCAATCTTATGTCTCAAACGGCGCAGGAAGGCTTCATCCACCAAATCGCGGGGCGGCAGGTTGGTGGAAAAGACCACCAGGACATCGAACGGGATTTCAACCTTGCGACCTGTGTGCAGGGTCAAATAATCAACACGGTTTTCCAAAGGCACAATCCAACGGTTGAGCAAGTCGCGAGGTCGAACCTGTTGCCTGCCAAAATCGTCTATCAATAGAATCCCCCCGTTGGCTTTAACCTGGAAGGGTGCCTCATAAAATTTATGGGTGTCGTCAAAAACCAGATCAAGTCCCTGCAATGTCAGCTCGCCCCCCACCAGGATGAATGGCCGGCGGATCTTGACCCAACGGGGATCGCGACGCCCGCCAGCCCGCAAACCGCCAGTACCATTAGGGGTACTATCTGTCGTAGGGATGCGTTGGTGATTGACCGAATCATATAATTTAACAACCTGACCATCCAGGTAAAGTGCATAGGGGATGTACATGACCTGGCTTAATACCAGGCTGCCGAAGGCCTTTGCCACGCTGGTTTTCCCATTACCTGGAGGCCCATACAGAAAAATAGAAGTGCCAGAGTTGAGAGCCGGGCCAAGCCGCTGAAAAGTGCTCTCCGAAAGAACCAGGTGGGATAGAATCTGGCGCATTGTCCGGCTGGTGATTGCAACCCTGCCCCTGCTCTGGTGCCGGATCGAACTCATTGTAAACCTCGATCGGGACCGGGGCCGGCCCGGCGTATTGGCTGCGATCTAGAGCCTCACGAGCCCGTACCATTCCGGCTCCGGTGATGGCATACTGGTATGATCCCTCACCCAGGCCCATTTGCGAAGATTTAACCTCAATGAGCTTTTCCCGCTTGAGGGAATCGAGAATCTGATCCACAATCCCCGCAAAAGGCAGGGCCAGCTCTTCGGCTGTTTTAAAACCAGTCAGGTAACCCTGGTAATAAAAGATTTTTAGCGTTAAATCCTGAAGCCACAACAACGACAGGCCTGTATCCTCCAGCTTGGTTATAGGTGGGGGAAAATAGGGCGCACTTTGGGTTGTAGCAGTCCCTTGATTAGGTTGGGCGACATTTACCATATAATACAACTCCCTGGTCCACCATGGACCGAAATGAGCTTATCTAATCCAGTCGATCAATCAATGGTTTGGGTAAGCCTTCTGGACCCTGGCTAAAATGGGATCCAATTCATAGATGGTAGCGTAATCAATTTGTTTTATCGTGCGCACCGTGTTTAAGTCAAAAAACGTAACTTCAGGGCCAGCTTCCGAAAAAACGTTTAGCATTTCTTCGTTCCCGCAAGAAGGATTGGCTTGAGTATAAACTATTATATACACCTTGGTGAAGAACCTGTCATGATTCCGAATGACAATTTCGGGTATTCCATAATAATGGAAATAGTACCAATAGCGGGCATCGGAACATGCAGATACCGCTACATAATCGTCTTTGGTTAATAAAGGTTTTAGAAATAACGTTACTTTCTGAGCAACCGGATCATCTCCGGATTGAGAATGATGGGACATCGAATAGGATTGGTACATCCCGTTCCCGGCAAACCCCAACAATAAAATCGCTAAAATTGCAGGAAAAATAGTGCGGATTGGCCATTTTTGGGTGATCCATTGCAATGCTCCTACGATCCCTGCCGAGCACCATATTGCCAGTAAAGGAATCATCCACAGCCAGATACGAGTGATGGGGTATGGTCGTTCAATCAGAGCCATAATGATTATATAAATGATAAAAACAAGTTGCAGCGATATACGGTATTTAGAATCTCTGAAAAGAAAAGAAAAGATTAATCCGGCTAACAAAATCAGAACAATTGGAAGGCTGATGCCTGTTTGCCATTCCATCATCAGGCTGTGGAATGTGGCAGGTAGATTAGCGATAAAATTCGTCAAAGAAGCAGGTTGAAGAACCCGGTTGTTTGCATAGATTTGACGCAGGTTATTCGTCAAAAGGATGGGAGAGTAAAGAATGAGCGTCAGAATCAAAATTGAAAAACCCGCACAAATCAGATATTTTAGCCAATCCACGAAACTTGAATATTCTTTACTCGTTCCTTTGGTTAATCCGGTTAAGAACAACCAGACAAACACCAGGCCACAAGGATAAAGCATGACAGGGATGGCATAAAAACCTATCGTACAGGCAATGATCAGGAAAAACCAGGCAAGTATATTCTTCTTTCGGATTACATAATCACCCGCAAGAAACCCGACCAAGGTCATAAGGGTAACGATGATATAGCCACGTGCACTGACAGAGCGCAAAACCATTACAGGTGTAAATGCAACAAGCACAGCCGCAGCAATTCCCACTTTACCATTATAGAAAGAACGCCCAAGCAGAAACGCACATACCACTATAAGCAGACTAACGAAAAAAGTTGGCAAACGTAATTGCCATAGCTGATCTCCAAATAGCAGGTAGGAAAACCGCATTAATATCGTGTTCAGCACCTGATTGTTTGGTACATAATACGTCGAGACAATATAGCGAAAAGGATATCGAGCGAATTCAGTAAACGTATATGCTTCATCATATTCGATCGGATGGTTGATTACCATCAGCCTGGTAGCCGCAGAAAATACAACAATAACTGCCAGGGCAAGAGTTTCCAGCCAACCCGCGCGTGCCTGCCTGCTATCCTGGAAAAGGGTATGGTAATCCTTAATAAACCGAATATAGAATTTATATAGAAGGCGGAGAACCGTCTCAATCAGATCTCTGGCTTTAAATGACCAGAAAAAAACGAATACCCCCATAAAAAAGAAAAGAATTCCAAACACCAGGGAAGGAGTCCGTAATAATCCAACCAGGGCGGGCGTTAATGACTTAAAGTTCTTATCAGGACTAAAAAAATCCCCTATCCTTTTTATTGTGGCATAAGGCAGGAATGTCACCAAAATGAACAGGCAATCGCATGCCACAATTATTATTTTAGCAAGAACCAAAAAGAATCTCGAGGCCTTCTTCACTGGGTACCCTTTATCCTAAATTGCCTACTTTTGGATTATAGCATGGCGGTTACTATAAATGTTTATCCGAAAATTCAGGGGTAGGTCGCATTTTGAGGGAATGCGGCGCTCTATAAAGGCACTTTTCGTTCCGTGATAATAGAGGAGCCCCACCAACCATTTCTGGGCAGGCGAGCTGTTCATTACAATACCTGGTCGATAATGGCAGTATTCGCTTGAGAATTAATATTGGGTGGTCTAGTTGGAGCCCAGGCCACCCAATATATTGCTCACCTATGGAATCGGTACTTATCTTTGTTGAACTGCTCCAGCCATAAGGGTACATGGCCAACAAAGTTATTCGAATATTTAATTTCCGCCGATGGTTGCCCGAATAACTTTATAGCCATCCTTCTCAAACTCTGAAGCGACCTTATCCTGCAGTTCTTTTCCTGGAGTCAATGAAACCATATAGCCGCCTCTGCCTCCGCCGGTCACTTTCGCCCCAAGGGCCCCATTTTCGAGGGCTTTCTTGCACATGGAGTCGAGGGTTTCGTGAGACATTACCATGTCGATCAGGAGTTTGTGATTTTCCGTCATAATCTTTCCAACCGCTCCCAAATCCCCGGCTTCCAGCACCTTTCTCATTTCATAGGATTGGGACGTAATAGTTTTGAGGCGAGAGGCAAAAAGCTCCGGATTGTCTGCTTTTTGCTGGTCGATAAAAACATCCAAGAGAGCTGTATTGGCTGTAATGCCACTGTTGGCCAGTACTATTTCAAAAGGTTTGGGAGTATGGATCTTTTCGAAATGTTGTTGTTTGTTCTTCACCTGGAAATGAAGAAGACCGCCATAGGTTGAGGCAGTATTATCAACTCCACTGGCGACCCCGTGATAAGGGAATTCGCCCTGCCAGGCCACCCGGTTGATCTCTTCAATCGAATAGCCCAAATTGAATTCTGAATCCAAGGCCCGGGCAAGCGAAACGCAACTGGCAGCGCTGGCGCCTACCCCGCTTCCCGCCAATAAAGTTCCTCCACAGGTGATCTTAATTGGAGTTTTTTTAACATCAATGCGCATTACTTCGAGTATTCTGTCGATCGAGCGCGCCTGCTGTTCCTTCTTCTTCTCCTTATATCCTGGGACTTCAATCCGGTTGTCTTCCAGTATCCAACCGTCGCCATCTATCCTTTCCACAGTTGTCACTGTTTCAAAGGAAATTGACGAAACAATTGCTGGAACTTCATCCAAGACAAATTGGTCGCCGATCAAGATCGTTTTTCCAAAACCAGTTCCTTTACCCATGCGAATCTCCTTTGATAATTGTTTCCATTTCATCTATTAGCTTTTCTTCCTTGCCAATGGCCACAGTGGTGGCAGCCGTTAAACTATGACATGCATCTGAAAATCCTCCAAGTCTATTTGTCGCCTCCGGAAGCAAAATATTGAGACCCATTACTCTTCCCGCCCGGATTTCTCCTTCCATGAATGGCGAAACCCGCATGGAAATCTTCACTTCATTGAACGTTATCGGCTCAAAACCCGGGATTTCATCGGGAATTATTTGAAACCCCGCCAGGTATTTCAGCGGATCAATCAGGTTTGTTTCTCTGATGGCATCACAGAATGCACCAATCATTTTTACGCCCATTGGGAAAAAGCGCTTTTCAACGTGAAACCACTGGATGTGAGGCGCCTGGACCAAATCTCCTCCTTTAAGCCTGGCGATTTCTTCGTTGAAAATCTTTGTCCGGATGGCCTTTAATTCTTCCACCATCCGGTCAGATTCCGGCGAAACCCCTTCAAGGCAAACTCTAATCCCCATATCAGGGCCTTTTTGGTAATAGCCTACACCTCCCAAAACGTCCAGATAGTCACCAAATTCAATCACAGGGATGAGACCTTTAGGACTGGTTAAATAATACTTCTCCCCAATTTCCTGTTTATGGATTTCGATCTTGCCCTGTTTGACCGCTTCCAAGGCAACTTCGCGGTTCTGGCTGACCAGTTGTCCATCGACAAAAAAGCCATCTCCGACCGCTCCTATGGCTGCGATATAGGCTAAATCCCGATTGGTCGGATCGAGAGTCCGGGCAAAAAGATAACAGGTGGTAGACCCGGAAATATCCCGGTCACCTTTCAATCCAAATAAATCAGGATCGAGGTTGTGAACCTTTGGGTCGGTCGAGGCTTCGGCTACGTGGTGGTCTAGAATCAGCGTCAGATTCCTGCTCTGGTTCAAATCAGAAAGCAGCGGTGCAATCCTTCCAGCAAAATCGGCAAAAATTAAAATCTTCCCAGCCTGCTCATACACCTTTTTTAACACTGCGGGGTATGGCTTTTCCAGACAAAAGCGCTGGACTTTATAGCCCTGTCTTTGAAAGGCCCGGGTAAGGATTGCGCCCGAACTAAGCCCATCAGAATCGTTGTGGTGAAAGATCTGAACCGTTTTGTCAGGCCATTGCTTGACTTCCCGGATGGCATTTTCCATTGCATCAATCAGGGTATTTAGCATTCATCTCCTTGACTAGTCTCGTCGTTTGGTAAAGATTTATGCCTGTTCACAGAATGCAGGGACGTTTGATTCACTACGGAAATTATTATACTCCGGACAATTTGTGATTTGGATTTTTCTTCATTGCAATTCGTTTATAATTTGACCATGAGACTTTCCGTAATCATCCCTATTTACAACGAAGTCAAGACGATTCATATTATTCTCGAGCGCGTACTTGCAACAGGCCTTGCAGCTGAAATCATCCTGGTCGATGATCATTCATCCGATGGTACGCGAGATCTGCTCGCGCCGCTGGATGGAAATAACGGCATCCGGGTAATTCTTCATGATAAAAATCAAGGCAAGGGTGCAGCTGTTCGAACCGGAATTGCAGCCGCCGCTGGAGAAGTAATCCTCATCCAGGATGCCGACCTGGAATATGATCCGCGCGATTATCCTGCACTTCTCCGCCCGATCGAAGAAGGTGTGGCTAACGTAGTCTATGGATCGCGCTTCCTGGGAGGGCCCCGCCGAGTGGTCATGTTCTGGCATATGCTTGCCAACAAATTGCTCACCTTAGCGACCAACTTGCTCTATAACACCATTTTAAGTGACATGGAAACCGGTTATAAAGTCTTTCGACGGGAAGTAATGCAAGGGATAACACTGCGGGCCAACCGCTTTGATTTTGAACCCGAATTCACTGCAAAAATCCTTAAATGCAAAGAGCATATTTATGAGGTTCCCATTTCATTCAATCCGCGCGATTATAGCGAAGGCAAGAAGATCAAAATGCAAGATGCCTTCACTGCCATCTGGGCATTGGTCAAGTACAGATTTGTAGATTAACCTTCTACTAATATTAAACAACTCCTTAATCAGCAAGGAGTCGTTTCGTTGTTAAACAATCCGCTTATTCTTTCCTGAGACCATTCGGTATCTAACTTCGTGCCCATCCCCCCCTGCCCTTTGAGTATGCTTCGTGATCCATTCGGGAAAGGGGAACCCGAACGCTCACTTACCTAATTGGGGGCGCCAGCGGGTTTTACATCCTTTAGATTGAGTTGAAGCGTTGTACGGCCATTATATTCATTGGATTCAAAGGTATAAAGCAGATCCACATTGAGCGGTAAATCGGATTGGAGGTGACCAAGACGGAACCCGATTGCATCAAAGGTTACACGACCGTCCGTCACGGATAGTTTTAGATGTTTCCCTTCCGCTCCAACTGTGCGGCGATTAATGACACGTACGTTGCGGGTTACGAAGACGGCTTCCTGGTTGCCATAACCAGTTGGCTGCAGATATTCCAGATATTTAAGCAACTCAAATTGCAGGTCGGATAAAGGCACCTCAGCATCTGCATTTAGAGTCTGTCGTAAATCCTTGCTACCCAATTGCTCCTGGGCGATTGATTTCAACCGTTTTTTAAGCGGTTCCAAGTTATCATTGCTGACCGTAAATCCGGCTGCGGCAGCATGACCGCCATGGCGAACAAGCAAATCTTTACACTGGTCAAGTGCCTGGGTGATTTGGAATTCCGGGATGGAACGGCATGAGCAGCGCGTCATCCCTTCTTCCTCAAAGACCTGCCCAACCACGGCGGGACGATAATAGGTTTCCACGAGCCGGGCTGCGGCCAATCCAACCACGCCTGAATTGAATTCTGGGGATACCGCGAATAACAGCGGCGAGTTGGGGTCATCTGCCTGAACAATTGCCTCGGCTTCATACTGGATCTTCCGAGTGAGTTCCTGGCGCAGGCGGTTCTGGTTATTCAATTGCTGGGATAGTTCGCCGGCCTGTTTGATATCGGTGGTTGTAAGCAAATCAAAGGCAGCCAGGGCTGATTCCAGGCGGCCGGCAGCATTCAAGCGCGGCCCGAGTATAAAACCGATGCTTACTGCCGTAGTACGCGCCAAAACGAGGTCGGATACGGCTGCAAGGGAAAACAAGCCCTGGCGCTTTGTCTCGCGAATTTTTTGCAGGCCTTTGCGCACCAGGAGGCGATTTTCGCCCACAAGCGGTACCAGGTCTGCAACGGTGCCAAGGGCCACCAAGTCAAGCAAATCTTCAAGTTGAAAATTCGGCCCAGGTTTCTCCCATTTGCTGAACAATGCCTGGGCAAGCTTATAAGCCACACCTACTCCGGCCAGATCCTTTTCCGGATAGCAGTCCCCGGCCTGTTTTGGATTGATCACCGCCTGCGCGAAAGGTAATTCTCCTTCGGCTGGCTGATGGTGGTCGGAGATAATCAGATCCAGGCCAATCGAGCGGGCATAGGCGGCCTCGGCCGGCGAGCGGATGCCACTATCCACGGTAATAACCAACCCGACTCCACCGGCTTTGAGCAGGTCCAGCGCCTTGGGGTTAAGGCCATAGCCCTCATCCATGCGATTGGGGATGTACGGTTGGGTATTTCCGCCTAAAACCCGCAGGGTCTGTACCAGCAAGGCAGTAGCCGTAACACCATCCACATCATAATCGCCATAAACTGCAATCAATTCTTTTTGGTCGATGGCAAGCAGAATCCTCTCGACAGCCTCTTTCATGCCGGTCATCTGAAAAGGATCGGTGTCAAAGTCGGTCTTGGCATTGAGAAAGGCGCGCGCTTTTGCATCCGTGGCATAGCCTCGATTGAAGAGCACCTGTCGAAGAATGGCAGGAAATTTCACCAATGCTTCATTGGCCTGCGGAGTGATAGTTGGAGCAATTTGCCAGCGTTTTGGTTGATTCATGTTTCAAGCATTCCATGGTATGAATTCTGGAATAAATCCCTAACGGCAGATCAAAAGTGAACAGTTTGTTTTTCGCAGTAAATAATTTACGGTACTGTCAATAACAACATCCTTGAAGGCCCCCCCGCTGTAACTGCCCATAACGACCATGTTGATCAGATAATCCTGAATAATCTTCAGGAAAATATCGCGTGGCCAATCTTTTACGATATAGTCTGCCTGGGTCTCGTGTAAATCAAGATAGGAATGGGCGTAATCCTGCACGGAACGAGCGGCATTGTCTCCAACAGTAAGAACTGTTAGCCGGGCGTGCCATTTTTCAGCCAGGTAAGTCGCCACAAAAAGAGCTTCCCTGGAAGTAGCACTGCCATCAAATGCGAGCAACACATTATCCATCGGGCTGGTTTTCTCAGCCACGGTCAGGATTGGTCGGGCCGAGCTCCGGATGATCGCTCGCAAACCGGAATACAGGCTGGAGAGGCCCGGTGAGGGAGGATGCGCTGTATTGATTATTATTAAGTCAGTCAGGAGCGCACGCTGGCAAACCTGCCGGGGCACGCTGCCTTTATCTACCATGAGGCTGGCAGTTACACACAATTCCTGGCAGCGTCGATCAAAACTTTGTTGGAGCGCTTGTATCTGGCTGGCTGTCATTATTGTCCGGGGAGGAATAATATGAAGACCTCGTAAAATAGACTGCTCTTTTTTAGCAACCAGGGCCGCCTGTTCAAGCGCCAGCCAACTCTCCTGCAAACCGGTGATAGGCACAAGAATTTCCCCAAAAAGCCGGTCAGTATAGCGGTCAATCATTTTTGCCATGCGCCAGCTGCCGGTATCATTTATATTAATACCGGGGTTTTCCTGAACAGCCAGATTTTGCGCGGCAGCCTCCGGGCGGATGGACCAGCCAAGCTCGCTTTCAAGCCCGGCGCGGTATTCCGATACCCAAAGGTACAGGTCCGTTTCCGTGCGGCCAGGAAACCAGCGCATTAAGCCACGTTCACGCACCGGTTCGGTAATCGATGTATAAACGGTATCATACCAATGCCCAACCGCTTCCGGGTAGGGGATATCGCGTTGGAAATCAATGCCCATAAAATAACGATGCACCTGGATATGTTCCAGTAATTTATCATATTGGCCTGGAACAGTCACGCTCAAATCCACACCCGGGCGAAGATTGGCGAAACCTGTCTGGGCAAGGAAGTCGGCATACTCCGATTTGATGATCAAGTCATCCGGTTGGGTGTCGGCGGTAAGGGGGATATCGGTTTTCACCTCAATCACGTGCGCCTCGATAAATTCGAAGCCCTCCTGGCGCGCAATCGAAACACGGTGATTCCCATCCAGAACAAAATATACTTCGCCAACTTTATAAACTTCGATTGGCGGCAGGCCGGTGCTGGCAGGATCATCCACGGCGGCCTTTACTCGGGCCCAGCGTACTTGATCATCGTTCTTCAATGGCAAGAAGCCGCGTGTGAATTCGTTGTAGCGACCGACGCTGCCGACAATGGCTTTCAGGGGGATATCGTAGACGCCGCGTTCGGTGCGAATATTCAGCTTCAGCTTCTCTGCCACTTCTTCGTAGGAGAGGAGTTCGCTTGACTTACCAGCCAGGCGCGCCAGGATTTCCTGGATGGAGGCTTTACGCCGGGCGTTATTGAAGTCCTGTAAAGCAGATAAATAATTTCCGTCGCTTGGGAGCATAGGTTATAAACACCTGGTACTTTTCATGGAAAGGATGTTATATCATGATTCTACGACATTTCGGGGAAACCGCCTTATTCCGAAACATCCTACAATTGCATAATCTCCTATGGTTTTGATGCAATAATCTGGTGGAATGGATAACGAGGCCTTGGAAATGCGCAACAAACCGATGCTCAATTCTTGAGGCAGGGTGAGGGGAAAGGGGGCAAGGGAATATGGTTTCGCTTTATAGATGGGTGATGTAAAATCAAATTATGGTTATACGCAATAAATGGTAATAGAAAATATCCTGTGTAAATGATATACTGGATTTATTGGAACATAAAATAAGAATCGAGATCAATTTGAATAATCCTTCTTCTCCCATGAACGACGGCCCACACAACCCACTGGCCGAAGTGACCCTGGAGCAATTGCCGGTGAATTTACAGCAAGCAGCAGCACGAGCCGGCTGGAATTCCCTGGTGGATGTGCAAGCGCGCGCCATCCCTTATCTAATGGCCGGGCGAAATATGATGATCCAGGCCCGCACAGGCAGCGGCAAGACGGGCGTTTTCCTCCTGCCCATGCTGGCGCGGCTCGACCCGGCCAAAGCGGCTTGCCAGGCTTTAATACTAGTGCCAACACGCGAACTAGCGCGGCAGGTATGGCAGGAATCCGAAAAGATCTGCAGCAACACCGGGCTGCGGACGGTAGCAGTCTATGGTGGAGTTGGCTATGGAGCACAGACTTCGGCGCTTAAAGCCGGCGCCCATATCGTGGTTGGAACGCCAGGGCGTGTGCTCGACCACCTGCTCAAACGGACTTTTACGCTCGAACAGCTCAAAATGCTGGTTTACGATGAGGCCGACCGGATGCTCTCGATGGGCTTTTATCCCGACATGCGCGAAGCCCAGCGCTACCTGCCGAAGCACCCTGTGCATACCAGCATGTTTTCGGCAACCTTCCCGGATTTGGTTATGCGCACGGCGCAAGAATTCATTCGGAATGGAGAATTCCTGAGCTTAAGCACCGACCATATCCACGTCACCGATACGGAACATGTTTATTATCTGGTGGACGGGATGGATAAAGACCGCAGTCTAGTGCGCCTGATCGAAATCGAAAATCCAAGCTCGGTAATCATCTTTTGTAACACAAAGGCGCGGGTGCATTATGTTTCGGTGGTCTTGCAACGATTTGGTTATGACGCGGACGAGCTGAGCGCGGACCTGTCGCAGGTGGAACGTGACCGGGTACTGGACCGGATACGGGCCGGCACCTTGCGCTTCCTGGTAGCAACAGATGTGGCCGCACGAGGCCTCGACATCCCCAGCCTGAGCCATGTGATCCAATATGAACCTCCGGAAGAAACCGAAGCCTACATCCATCGCGCCGGACGGACCGGGCGCGCCGGAGCCAGCGGGGTGGCGATCTCGCTAGTAAACAGAGCAGAAAAGTACGACCTGGATAAGATCGCCAAGGAATTCAAGATCGAATTCGAGGAACGCACCATCCCTTCGGATGCAGATGTGGAAGCGGTGGTAGCTGAACGGACAACTGCCCTGCTGGAAGCGCGCCTGCGCCTGCGCGATAAGCTGCAAACCGAACGCTCGCAGCGTTTTGCTCCACTGGCCCGCAGCCTGGCCGAGAACGAGGAAGAGCTGCCAATCATTACCATGCTGCTGGATGATTATTACCAGCAAACGCTTCACGCCCCGGTGGTGCAGCCTTCCGGCACACCGGCGCTGGAGAGGAAACCGCAGAATAGTGGAATGGGACGAAATCGCCAGAGGCGGCGGTAGGGCTGCCCTTCAACTACGCTCAGGATAGGTACTTCGACTACAATCTTCACGAAAAGAACTCGTTTCTCCTCTCACCTGTACCTGCAGTATTAGCGCAGGCAGGACAGGCCCTTTGACAGGGCGCCTCATAAAGTGCGTTCGGCTCTCCGCTCTGGGCGAAGGTAAGTAGAAATTAATTTCTTTTTGATCTGCGCAAGGAGATGAATCATATCGTCACTACAGTTTCGCACTTTACTTTTTTTAATTGGAGAGAATAATGGTTACCTTGGATGGATTTCCGCGGACAGTTGTGGGAGGTGTCAGCCTGCCAAGGCTTCTAATTGGAACAAACTGGTTCCTGGGCTGGTCGCATACCAGCCTGGCCAAGGATAATTTCATCAAGGAATACCAGACGCGTGAACGTATCGTTGCAATGCTGCGCGTATTCCTGGAATACGACATCAATGCGGTGATGGGGCCGCTCTCGACCCATCTGGACGACTCCATCCGCGAGGTGGAACAAAGCACCGGTAAGAAAATCATCCGCATCTATACACCCGCCTTCGACTTGAATCCCGATGCGGCCCCGGCAGAACGGGCTGAAGCAGTTTTCGACCGGTGTGCTGCACTCGGGACAACCTTTTGCATGCCGCACCAATCTGTCACGGATGCGTTACTTGACCGCCGTGCGGGTGTGATTCGCGACCTTGAACTGTACACCCGCATGATAAGGGCGCGCGGCATGATTCCGGGCCTTTCCACACACATGCCCGAATCCATCATATATGCAGATAAGATGGATGCAGATGTGGAAACCTACATCCAACTGTATAATTCCGCCGGTTTCCTGATGCAAGTGGAAGCCGATTGGGTAATGCGAGTTATCCGAGAGGCCAAAAAACCGGTCATGACGATCAAGCCGCTGGCAGCAGGGAGAATCCTGCCAGTGGTGGGACTGGCCTTCGTCTGGAACACCATCCGTGACCAGGATATGGTCACAATCGGCACAACCACCCCAGACGAAGCTCGAGAAGTAATCGAGCTATCGCTAGATCTGCTCAACCGACGTCTGCCGGAGAATAAATTACAAGAGACGCGCAGCAAGAAATCTTTACATTAATGCCAGATGGATTAACACAAAGGAGGCAAGGAAACACAACGATTTACCAAGTATTACAAAAAGCCGAAAAACATTCTCTTCCATAGGGTTTGGTTCCGATAAAAAATTATAGCAACGAGTGTTGTTCTTCGGTGACACAAATCAGGTCAAAGGAAAACCTTTGCAAGGCCGAGTTATCATAAATTTTTATTTTTGGCAGAATAAAGCATGAACGAAAAAAAACATAAAATCAACCGCGACAAGCACCGGCTGGCCGGATGTGGCATCCTGGTAAGTGTCCTGATCCTGCTGATGCTGCTGGCTGTGATTGCATATGCGGCCACGAACATCTGGCCCAATCTGGGCGCTGGAGCGGTTGACCTTGCACGCGGCGTGTTCGGAGACCGGTTCGTCAGCTCGGCCGAAAATTTCGTGCTAAGTTCGGAAGATAAGCTTAAACAAATTCAATATACCTTGCTGAAAACTACGCCAACTGCGCCCTGGCAGACGGCCAGCTCGCCGGCAAGTACCCAAGCAGTCTCCCCGTCATTCGATATTACGCCTACGCCAGCCTCCATCCTTTCCAATGGCAACGGCACACCTGTGTCCGATTCTTCCCATACCGGTTGGCCGCCGCGTAATGTGGCTGCGCTTGGCAATACCCTGGGGGAAGGTCAATGGACGGCCTACCTGCGGGACTCGAACGGGAACGTAGATGCTTATCGGACCTTTCTCGAGCCGGACCCTCAGCGGCCATATGCATCGGTTGCGGTGGTGGCCTTTCGTCTGCAAAGCATACGCCTGCATTTTATGCTCGGCTACGAAGAACCAGTTTCCAGTGTGTATATCCCCAGACCAGCACGAATCCCGGCCAGCGACATGGTTCCGGGGAAAATACTGGCGGCCTTTAACGGGGGATTTAAGGCGCAGCACGGTCATTTTGGGGTAATGGTGAATAGCGTGACGTTGATCCCGCCGCGGGATGGGTTCGGGACGGTGGCAATCTATGACGATGGGACAGTACGCCTGGGCGCCTGGGGGACGGATATCAACCCTTCGACGCATATTGTGGCGTGGCGACAGAACGGGCCATTGATCATACAAAACGGGCAAATCAATCCCCATACAGCCGTAACAGACCCAAAGGTATGGGGCTATACCACTGACGGATCAACCGCCACCGGAAGGTCGGCAATGGGAATAAGCCCGGATGGCAGCATCCTTTATTACTCGGTCGGGTTCAATCTAACTCTACCGGCCCTGACAAGGGCAATCCAGGATGCAGGCGCCTTCCAGGCCATCCAACTTGATATCAATAATTTTTACACGCATTTCGAAGCGTTCACACCGGGGAGTAATAACAGTCTGACGGTTGTGCCGCTGCTCGACCAGATGAAGGGGCCTGGTGACCAGCGGTATCTGACCATCAATAAACGGGATTTCTTCTATGTAACCACCAAATAATCCATGGGTTTGAAAAAGATCGTCTCGAAGGTTTCTGAAATGAATTAAGCCATTTACCCAAACCTTCGAACGATTTTTGTGTTTGTTGACTTCCCAATCACGGGTGATAAAAATGTCGCTCTACCAATCTATCCGAAAATTATTAAAGAACCGCTATGGATGCTATCTGATTTAAACTCCGCAAACCTCTCAAAATTGCAATAAAGTGCTCAAAGAAGTTAAAATGGCCAGCTATTTGCACCATTTTGAATGGGGCTGCAAAGACGGGATTCATACTGCCTGGGCGATCATCGAAGCGGAAAACCAAGACCACGCCAGACAGATCGTTCCCTGGAAAGAAGGGTCGAGAAGGATGTGAAAACGTTCGGAGACCACCGCTTGTGGTGATCTCCGAAAACAGTTTTCCATCAGGTAACAGCGGAATGGTATCCCTCCGTACGTTGGGACAACCGGTCATATTGTACGGATGTCCCAAGACATAGGCTACTTGGCTTGCGCGGCGGCTTCCAGCATGGCAGTGGAGAGGGATTTGGGCCGTTCGATCGGCTGGCCGAGGGCACGCGCCCAAACCAGGTTGGGGGTAACACCCAGGGCACGCCCAACGCCGAACAAAACGGTATAGAAATCAAATTCACGCACACCATAATAATACTGAAGCGCTCCGGAAATGGCATCGACGTTGGGAGCCGGGTTCTTGGCTTTGCCCTGTTCCTTGAGCACGGCCGGCACCACATCATAAACCAGTTCAGCCAGGCGGATCAATGTATCATCCGGGAAGCGTTGCTTGGCAAATTCCAGCTGAGCAATATAGCGCGGGTCGGTAACGCGCAGTACGGCATGACCGTAGCCGGGGATAACCTTGCCGCTGTTCAACGTATCCCATGCAAACTTATACAGTTCCTCCCGGCTGGGCACACCGCCAAACTTATCACGAACATCGATCAGCCAGCCCAGGCATTCCTGGTTGGCCAGGCCATGCAGCGGACCGGCCAGGCCATTCAAACCGGCCGAGAAGGCGTAATAAGCATCCGAAAGCGACGAACCCACCAGGTGGGTGGCATGCGCCGAAACGTTGCCAAACTCGTGGTCGGAGTGCAGGATAAAGTACAGGCGGGCCAGTTCGGCATAGCCCTTACGATCAGCGACGCCCATCATGCGGGCAAAATTAGTGCCGTAGTCCTGGCGGGGATTATATTTGGGCTTTTTGGTTTCGTTGAAATATTTGAAACGATAGATAAACGCAGCAATGACCGGAAGTTTTGCAGTCAAATCCAGCGAATCATCCAGGGTGGACTCCCAGTAGGCATCCTTTTTGACACCGTCGTGGTAGGCTTTGGCGAACTTCGATCCGCTCTCCAACGCCAAGACTGCCTGTGAAAGCAGCACCATCGGATGGGTTTCCTTGGGCATCGAACGGATCATTTTGAAAACATAATCCGGTACCACCGCCCGGGAGGCCCATTCCTTTTCAACTTCCTCGGCCTGGGCACGGTTGGGGATCTCACCTGTGATCAACAGGTAATACAAGCCACCAACATAAGGGATCTTGGCCCCGCGCGGCTTGGGAAGTTTGGCAAGCACTTCCGGGATGGCCATACCACGGAACTTGATCCCGGTAGCCGGGTCGACAAATGAGACGTCGGTCACCAAGGATTTGATATCACGCATCCCGCCGTAAACCTGGCCGATGGTGACCTGGTCGACGACTGTTTCGCCGTGCTCTTTGACCAGAGTCTTGACACGTTCACGCCATGCCGGAAGTTGTGCAGCCATCTTTTCATGCAATATCATAGGGACCTCCACAAGGAATTTTTCGAGGCTCAGGCTTATATGCCCTGCGCCAGATCAGACCTTTACCAGGCCAAGCAGCGCGGCGATGCTTTCCTTTACCGCGGCCGCCGACTTCTCCAGAGCAGTCCTTTCCTCAGCATCCAACTTGTATTCGATGATCTTTTCCACGCCATTTCGCCCCAATTGCACCGGCACACCAAAGAACATATCCTGCAGGCCATACTCGCCCTGCATGGAAGCGGAAGCAGGGACGATCAGGTGTTTATCCTTTAGGATGGCTTCGGCCATTTGCGACACTGCGACTGCCGGGGCGTAATAGGCCGAGCCGGTCTTGAGTAAGTTGACGATCTCACCACCGCCTTTGCGGGTGCGATTGACTATGGCTTCCAGCTTTTCGGCCGGTAGGTATTCGCGCAAGGGCACACCGGCCACATTCGAATGACGGGTGAGGGGGACCATTTCGTCACCATGCCCGCCCATCACATAGCAGTCGATATTTTCAACGCTGACGCCTGTTTCGAGGGCTACGAATGCGCGCATACGGGCCGAGTCCAGGATACCGGCCTGTCCCACGATGCGCGAGCGGGGCAACTTGCCAACCTGCATAGCAAGGTAAGCCATGGTATCGAGAGGATTGGTAAGAACGATAAAAATGGCATCAGGTGAATACTTTAGCGCGCTCAAGGTGGCATCAGTGACTATTTTCGCATTGATGGTGAGAAGATCTTCGCGGCTCATGCCTGGCTTGCGCGGGACGCCGGCCGTGATCACCACGATATCAGAACCTTTGGTCGCGGCAAAATCATTACTACCCACGACTGAAACATCTTTTCCTACCACCGGAAGGGCCTCCTGCAAATCAAGGGCTTTGCCCTGAGGCATGCCTTCGACAATATCCACCAAGACCAGGTCAGCAATTTCACGTTCGGCCAACCAATGGGCGGTGGTAGAACCTGTCATACCGGCACCGACAATGGAAATTTTTGCGGTCATAAGGCCTCCTATTTAGAATTAATTATAGAGCGGGTTATACTACAATCTTGGTCTATAAGGTAGATTTGAAACGCATGATTTTATACAAATATAACAAGATCTTTAGACGGTTTCCCGCTCGAGAAAGTGGGTTGCCTCGATGGCCGCGGCAGCACCCATGCCGGCGGAAGTGACAACCTGGCGGAAATGCGAGTTGGCAGCCTCGCCAGCTGCATAAACTCCGGGGAGGCTGGTGTTCATATGATCGTCCACCTTGATATAGCCGTCCTGCATCTCCAACTGTCCTGCAAACATCTGGGTGTTGGGCGTGTGACCTATGAAGATGAAAACACCATCGGTGGGGAAAAGGCCTTCCTCGCCAGTCAGGAGGTTCCTGGTCCGAACCGCTTCGGTCTTTTCTCCGCCGACGATCCCGGTCAGTACGGTATTCCAAACAAATTTCATTTTCGGGTGTTCAAGGGCACGCTTCTGTAACACCGCACCGGCCCGCAGGCTGTCACGACGATGAAAAACGGTGACCGAAGACGCATAGCGCGTCAGAAAAAGGCCCTCTTCCAGGGCGGAATCTCCGCCACCCACCACGACAACTTTTTTATCCTTAAAGAACCAACCATCGCAAGTAGCGCAATATGAGACGCCTTTGCCAGTCTGTTCGGTTTCGCCCGGGATATTCAAATGGATCGGGCTTGCGCCAGTCGCAACGATCAAGGCATCTGCAAGCACTTCACCGCTATCTGCCACAACTTTGAATGGACGGGCAGAAAGATCGACATTATAGGCAGTATCGAATTCGATCTTCGCGCCAAACCGTTCGGCCTGCTTCTGGAAAAGATCGCCTAGATCCGCACCACCCACGCCCTGCGGGAAACCTGGATAATTTTCGATAGAAAACGTGAGAGCAGCCTGGCCGCCCAGTTCCGTGCCGGTAAGCACGAGGGGAGCCAGTTCAGCACGGGCAGCATAAAGGGCGGCGGCCAGACCGGCCGGCCCGGAACCGAGTACCAGCAATTTTACGTGGCGGGATTCGGTTTTTGGTGTTATGACAAGATTTTCTTCCATGACAGACATTTACCACCTCATTTAGATTATTATTGCATTTTATCAGATGCCAGCATATCCCAAAAGTGACAAAAATATATATATTCAAATACCTTTCTTACAGTGTGACTGGAAAATGACTATCACTGGACGGCCATGGAATATGAGCCACTCAGGAGACTGGCCTTGTAGCCGCCACATCCGGAAACAAATTCCGGCGTCACAGTGGAATGCGTCTTTTGCACATGCCTTTCCCAAGGTCTGAAAGTCGTGCCATCCCAACCCCTGACTCCCTCCCAAGGGCGGGAAAAAGGAAGATTTTAGGGTATGGTCGGCAAGCTTTGCCTGCCGACCATACCCCAAACCCCTAGTTTGTGAATTACCTGGCCCTTCGCAAGGCGGAGTTTGTCAAGCGGAGTCTTGCCAAAGGACAATCCCTCGGCTATAATCGCCAAACTTCGGGCGCGTAGCTCAGTTGGTTAGAGCGCATCAC
>CAWAAC010000027.1:0-6425 GCA_963779935.1 uncultured Chloroflexia bacterium
TAGGATATGTGCTACAACGTGGACACCATAGGCGACTTTAAGTCTAAATCTACTGCTTTCGGGGTTCTATTCTATGGCAGGCATCTACCCCAGCCTTCAACAGCATGTGCAAAAGGGCGACCTGCAATATATTCCACAAGGGGTAACTTGGTGAACTTTTCTACCAAACTGGTGGAGTATTTACGAATCCTTGGTTTGGGAGTTGGCCCAACATGCCGTCCATACTTCCGTTGAATGCTGCCGACTTCAACCGAATGTGCCTGCATCGGATTTGGGATAGTGACGCTTGACCTGGACAATCGGAATGGCTAAACTTCTAAAAGGTGATGTTTGAACTTCTGGGAAATCGTTTCATTCGATCAAGGGAGTGTTGATAATGAAATCTCTCATCTTTGCCAGTATCTGTATCGTTTTGTTGTCTGCCTGCAGCGGTTCTGCCGGCGGGACAGCGACTGCCACTCCAACCGAGCTTGCCACTTCTACGCAGGTGCAACTTCCAACTTCCACCTATACTGAGACATTCAATCCTACCCTCGCAGGATTGAAATATTGCATTGTTCCAAATCTTCTTAATCTTCGCAGCGGGCCGGGGATAAATTACTCGATTGTGAGCATAGAGGGGCAAGGTACCTGCGGCCAGGTAACTGCACGGAATGCAGATTTCAGTTGGGTATTTATAAGTACCGGCAACTACTCCGGTTGGGCATACACAAAATTCTTGGCGGGGCAAGGAGACCTAAGCACTTTGCCAGTAAAAGAGGGATTAACGCCTACACCGTAAAAAGATAAAAATGAAACCCAACTGCTTATAAGGAAAAATTAAGCGGTTTGTCAGTGGATCAGGCAATGGTTTTCAGAAATAACTCTTCCACACTTTTGCGTGCCCAGGGAGTCCGGCGTAAAAACTTCAGGCTGGATTTGATGCTCGGCTCGTTATAAAAGCAGCGGATGGGAATACGCCGGGCCAGTTCGAGCCAGCCGTATTGCTGGACAAGTTGAGTCAGAATTATTTCCAGCGTGATGCCATGGAGAGGGTCTTTTGATTTGGGGTTGGATATCAAAATAATTCCTTGAAAAACATATCAAATATGCGTGACTTCGGCGGATCCAATTCTTGTTGCATTTTGGTCTGGCGCAGGCACAGATCGGGAATTTACTGCTCTTTGTCCAAAATCAATTCCAGCGCGCCACCCAGCGCGCTGGAAACAATGATATTTGTATCGAGAACAATTCTTTTCATTTGCCATCCCGCACTGCTCGAATTTCGGCATAGATATCTGTCTGGGAAATATTGTGTTTTTTGCAGTTAATCGGGCATCCTTGAGTGTTTTTTTGAATTCGCTTCTTGTTTTTTCTTGGTCGGGCAGGTTCACTTTTAAAAAGCGCACAAATGTAAGCACATCCATCTGATGGGCTTCCGGCAGGGTGGATATTTCATGCAGGATGGTTTGCTCCAAACTTGGGGTATATGCACCTGAAATTCAATTATACATCCAGACCTGATTTCCTTAATCGTGGAGATGAAGTGGGGGCCCTTGAATTTGAATCCCATCAAGATGCGCCATTGTATATTGAAAATATCTTATTTCAGACAACCTGAATAGGATATCTGTCTATTCGCTGAAATAAAAATAACTTTCGTGAATTATTGTGAATATTGAATTTGGAAATTTACCTATGGCTTGACAATATATGAAGGTACCTGTATAATATATTCTATAAGGTACCTTCATATATTACGAAACAAGAGGTTAAAAATGGAAAAAAACGAGCAAGACCTAATGGAAAAGTTCTCTCAATTGATATGGTTGCTCCGCCGCAGCATGATGGGGCACTTGAGGGACCACGGCCCGATGAGCGCACCCTATCAAGGGCAAGGTCGGATCCTGTCTTTGTTGAAACTCACGCCTGAAATCAGCCAGAAGGAACTGGCGCATATTCTGAACATTCGTTCCCAGTCACTGGGGGAGCTGCTGGCAAAACTCGAGCGGAGCGGGTATATCACCCGCACACCATCCGAGGTGGATCGCCGCGGCATGGATATTCGTTTGACGGAAAGTGGAAAAGCGGTATCTGAAAAAGAGGTTGAGCCCGAGCACCAGGAATTTTTTTTTGACTGTCTCAATGAGGAAGAACAAACAACCCTGAGCGATTATCTGGAACGTTTGATCAAGAATCTGGAAGAAAAACAGGCCGAGGGTGGATCGGGACCTTTCCCGGGTTCAGACTTCCGTGGCAGAGGCCGGGGTAACCCATTCCGGCGGGGTGAAGGGCGATCGCCGGCTGATTTTCGAGGACTCGGCGGCTTCCTGGGTAGGGACCGTCGCCAATTTTCCTTTGGAGAGCGTGATGCGGCTGCCTCCTCCAGGGACAAAGATTAGCCCATTCTAGCGGGCTTTCACACACAAAGAAATCTTCTCAATAAAACCGAGGGTTTTATTTTACCGGGCACTAAAAAGCGCCACGGCATAGTATTCCTGTTCCATTTTTTGAGAAGATACAAAAAAAAGAACATCTCAATAAAAGAGGGAACGATGGGTGTGTGGGCGGCGGAGCCGCCCGCACACCCCCCACCATCCCCAACTTATTGAAAATATACAAAAAAAGGAAAATATATGAAATCAACTGAGAAAGACTCAATTTACTATCTGGAAAAGGCGCCAGTATCAAAGGCCATTATTCATATGGCAGTTCCCATGATCATGGGCGGGATCCTGGGCCTGGTTTACAACATTATCGATGCGTACTTCATTGGACGACTTGGCAATACCGCCATGATGGCTGCCATTACACTGACTTTTCCCATTGAAATCCTGCTGATGGGAGTAGGGCAGATATATGGAACTGGAGGAGGCACGCTCATTCCACGCCTGCTGGGCGAGAAGAATTTCGAGAAGGTCAAGAAAGCCTCCTCCGTAAACTTCTATCTTGCCCTCCTGTCAGGGATTGTCTTGATGCTGGTGCTGGTGCCATGCCTTACGCCTTTACTTCGCCTGATGGGCGCGACGGGAGATGCATTGCTGTATACCAGAGAATTTGCCCTGATATTAGCCCTGGGAAGCCCGCTGATGATCACCAATATGGCGCTTTCAGAGACGATCCGCGGAGAGGGGGCTGCGACTGCCTCCATGACCGGGATGATCCTGAGTGTCGTGGTCAATATCCTGCTGGATCCCGTTTTTATCTTTGTTTTAAAGATGAATGTGATGGGAGCTGCCCTGGCGACTGTGATTGCCAATGGAGCGGCGGTGGCCTACTTCATCTGGTACATCCAGGCGAAGAGCAGGGTGCAAAGTATCAGTATCAAAGATTTCCGCCCAAACAAAGAAATTCTTTCCAACATCTTCAAGATAGGATCGGCTGCATTCCTGTTCTCAGCCCTGGCGATCATCTCAACGTCGCTGTTCAACACGTACGCCCTGCACTACGGCGACAATGTCATCGCGGCCTTTGGGATTGCCAATCGGATCGTCCAGATCTGTGAGTTTCTGGGTTCGGGGCTCTTCACCGGGGTAGTCCCGCTGATCGCCTATTCATATGCGGCGGGTAATCAGAAGCGACTTAATAATGTGGTGTCTACGACCACGTTCTTCTTCGTCGGTATTACGCTTGCCATCGGGACTGTTTTCATGGTATTTCGTCAGCAGATCTTCAGCCTGTTCAGCAAGGACCCAGGTGTGCTTGTGGCAGGGTTCACGATTTTGACAGCCATGTTGGTCTCGACCCTGTTCACAGGCTTCACTTCGATCATCTCCGATATGTTTCAAGCCATTGGCGCGGGAATACAAGCGAACATCATGGCCATGGTGCGAGGCCTGGCCTGATCCCGATCATTTACCTTGGGAACCGGATGCTTGGCTTGAATGGGGTGATCTGGGCCCTCCCGGCGGCCGAAATCAGCGCCTGTTTGGTGGGCACGGTGTTATGGCTGGCTTCAGGAAGAAAATTTATGGCAGTTCCGCTTGAGAAAAGGAAGGAACTCGTTCCCGAGATGGAATGAAAAGGCAGTTCAATTGAGTTGAATCGCTACTGATTACTTTGCAATTGCTGAAATGATTTTGACTTTTCTCAAATTTTAGCCAGCCGATCATCCATGAAATCCAATTCCCGTACTTGCCGTTTGCTGATCCATTCGATTTTCTCTTTGGTTTGACGCACCCAGGCTCGCACCGGTTGTTTGCAATGATCGCTTTGGGTAAGAATGTGTGCCAGCCAGAGGCTGGCAATCCAGCCCCAACTCAGGCCTGGAGGCAGGCATTGTCGGCTCAGGCGATGATCAAGAACGCCTGGCAACCCCAGACAGATCATTATCTCAAGCAAGGGCGGAAAATCATCAATACGTTCAGTGGTGATGGCAATCTCAGTGTTTATCCTCCGAGATTATCAGAAAATTCGCGGTTTAACCAGAATTTTCAGCGAACATACAGTAATAGGCATTCGTTCTGTTCTTCCGCCTGGCCAACTCACTTGCATATTTCAGGCCGAGTGTGTCCTGATGCGCTTGTGCCCATTCAGAGAGACGAGTCGTTCCGGCGGCTGGTGAGCTTGTATGAAGCAAGTCAGCCATTAAACCTTTTACCTCTGGCCAAGTGATCATTACATCGCCCATCAAGTGTCCCACCGTCCAGCCGGCGACGAACGCCAGGGCAGGTGGCATGGACAGGATCGGGCGTTTGACGCCGATGGTTTCGCCAATGGTTTGCACCAGTTCCCGGTAGGTAAACGTCTCCGGCCCGATGGCATCAATGGTGGTATTTTCTTGTCCCCTACCTTGTTCCACTGCCAGGGCGGCCAGGTCATCCACATAAATGGGTTGGAGACGGTATGATCCATCACCGAATAATCCAAAGACTGGCAGGCGTCGCAGCGTCCAGGCGATATTGTTGATGAGAATATCTTCCTTGCCGAAGAGAACGGTAGGACGCAGGATCCGTAAGAAAAGTCGAATGCGCGCAGGGCTTCTTCCAGGCGTGCCTTGCCGGCAAAATATTCGAGGGCTAAATCTGGGAGGGATTGGTGATGCTGATATGGACGATACGCTTGACCCCGGCCTTGCGGGCCGCTTCGAACAGGATCAGCGTATTCCGTACCGCCGATTGGTGTCGAAGAAAGAGTCATGAATCGCGCCCAGTAGGTATTATAGAGCACCTCGGCGCCACGCAGTCATTCCAACCAGGTCGTCCGGACAGTCAAAATTATAGGGATAAGCCTCGACCTGGTTACCAAATGGGTTGGAGCGTTTCCACGAATTGGTCAGCGTGCGGACTTGATGCCCTTCAGCCAGCAAGCGGGTGGCGATGTATTTACCGGAGTACCCAAATGCGCCGGTGACAACGTGCAGTTCTTGTGCCATGGATTATCTCCATCCTATAGATCGGTTCTCTAATAATTCAGCGAAATGTTGGCATTACCAAGATCGGAATCTGCTGATATTACTGTATGGACCCGTTTTCGCCAATCGCAACAAATCAGTGAAGATTGGCGGAAGATTATGGTTTTTTCCCAAGCATCCCAAAAGACTTTATGCTGCAATATTGGTAAGTGAGTAAATGCCTGAAACCATTATGTGCACTCGCGCGGGGATGGAATGATTTTGGATTATTTGGGCATCGAACTGCCTGAAATTGCACTGCGTCCTTTTTCGGTCAGGAACCAATGCCTAACAATACCTGGCAGGCGCTATTGACGGCGCAATCGGAACAGCCTGGTTGCGGTTCATCACAATCTGAACCGATCTCCTGCAAATAGCCCTTCTCAGTCAATTGTTTGGCCATTTGCAGGACCATCGCGGGGGAGATATCCAGCTTGTGGGCGATCTCCATCAGGCTTTATCCATCTCCGGCCTGGATGGTATCAAGGAAGCGGTGCAGCATCTTAGAATAGCCTGCCGATCTGAAAAACGGCCACCGCCAAAACCCGAACTCAAGGCCAGTTGCATACCCACGCTGGTAAGGGTCCATTTCCAAGATTTAGTCTCCTGCTGGATGGCAGCCACCGTCCCGACGCAGGGGATGAACAGGATTTGAAATACCAGGAAAGCCAGCATGGCAGCAGGCGTCATGACGGTTTTGAGCACATTCAGGTTGCCATACAGAACACCCAAAGTGGCCACCGTGTTCTCTTTGGCGATAAAACTGGTCAGCAGGGCCACCAGCACAGGCCAGGGCAGGCCCATCCATTTCCCCACCGGTTCGAGGAATTTTGCAACCATACCCAGATAGCTGGTCAGTACGGTTCCATTGGGGAAGTAGGAGAGCGCCCAAACGACCAGTGTGGCAACCAGGATGGTTGTCCCGGCCTTCTTCAAAAAGCCCAGGATGTTATCGCGCACATAGATGCCAATCGTCCGGAGGTTGGGAAGATGGTAGAGCGGCAGCTCCATGATAAAAGGGACATGCTCGTTTTCAAGAGGAAGTGGTCGCGGG
>CAWAAC010000028.1:0-7571 GCA_963779935.1 uncultured Chloroflexia bacterium
TAGGATCGGCTGCATTCCTGTTCTCAGCCCTGGCGATCATCTCAACGTCGCTGTTCAACACGTACGCCCTGCACTACGGCGACAATGTCATCGCGGCCTTTGGGATTGCCAATCGGATCGTCCAGATCTGTGAGTTTCTGGGTTCGGGGCTCTTCACCGGGGTAGTCCCGCTGATCGCCTATTCATATGCGGCGGGTAATCAGAAGCGACTTAATAATGTGGTGTCTACGACCACGTTCTTCTTCGTCGGTATTACGCTTGCCATCGGGACTGTTTTCATGGTATTTGGTCACAGATCTTCAGCCTGTTCAGCGGGGACCCAGGTGTGCTTGTGGCAGGGTTCAGCGATTTTGGCACCCCATGTTGGTCTCGACCCTGTTCACAGGCTTCACTTCGATCATCTCCGATATGTTTCAAGCCATTGGCAGGCGGGAATACAAGCGAACATCATGGCCATGGTGCGAGGCCTGGTCCTGATCCCGATCATTTACCTTGGGAACTGGATGCTTGGCTTGAATGGGGTCATGTGGGCCTTGCCGGGCGGCCGAAATCAGCACCTGCTGGTGGGCACGGTGTTATGGCTGGCTTCAGGAAGAAAATTTATGGCAGTTTCGCTTGAGAAAAGGAAGGAACTCGTTCCCGAGATGGAATGAAAAGGCAGTTCAATTGAGTTAATCGCTACTGATTACTTTGCAATTGCTGAAATGATTTTGACTTTTCTCAATTTTTAGCCAGCCGATCATCCATGAAATCCAATTCCCGTACTTGCCGTTTGCTGACCCGTTCGATTTTCTCTTTGGTTTGACGCACCCAGGCTCGCACCGGTTGTTTGCAATGATCGCTTTAGACAGTGCCAGCCAGAGGCTGGCAATCCAGCCCCAACTCAGGCCTGGAGGCAGGCATTGTCGGCTCAGGCGATGATCAAGAACGCCTGGCAACCCCAGGCAGATCTTTATCTCAAACAAGAGCGGAAAATCATCAATACGTTCAGTGGTGATGGCAATCTCAGTGGTTATGCTTTGAGAATACCAAATAATACACAATTTAACCAGAATTTTCAGCGAACATACAGTAATAGGCGTTGGTTCTGTTCTTCCGCCTGGCCAACTCGCTTGCAGATTTCTGGCCGAGTGTGTCCTGATAGGCTTGTGCCCATTCAGGGAGCCGCGCCGTCCGGCGGCAGGTGAGCTTGTATAAAGCAAATCGGCCATTAAACCTTTTCACTTGCCAGTGATCATTACATCGCCCATCAAGTGACTCATCGTCCAGCCGGCGACGAATGCCAGATCGGGTGGCATGAACAGGATCAGGCGTTTCACGCCGATGGTTTCGCCAATGGTCTGCACCAGTTCCCGGTAGGTAAACGTCTCCGGCCCGATGGCATCGATGGTGGTATTTCTTTTCCTTTGCCTTGTTCCACTGCAAGGGCGGCCAGGTCGTCAACGAAGATAGGCTGGAGGCGGTATGACCCATCCCCGAATAATCCAAAGACTGGCAGGTGCCGCAGGGTCCAGGCAATGTTATTGATGAGAATGTCTTCCTTGCCGAACAGAACGGTCGGGGCGCAGGATGGCGTAAGAAAGTCGAATGCACGCAGGGCTTCTTCCAGGCGTGCCTTATCGGCAAAATATTCGAGGGCTGAATCTTGGGAGGGATTGGTGATGCTGATATGGACGATACGCTTGACCCCGGCCTTGCGGGCCGCTTCGAACAGGATCAGCGTATTCCGTACCGCCGATTGGTGTCGAAAGAAAGAGTAATTGAAGCGCACCCAGTAGGTATTATAGAGCACCTCGGCGCCACGCAGCGACTCAACCAGGTCGTCCGGACAGTCAAAATTATAGGGATAGGCCTCGACCTGGTTACCAAATGGGTTGGAGCGTTTCCACGAATTGGTCAGCGTGCGGACTTGATGCCCTTCAGCCAGCAAGCGGGTGGCGATGTATTTACCGGAGTACCCAAATGCGCCGGTGACAACGTGCAGTTCTTGTGCCATGGATTATCTCCATCCTATAGATCGGTTCTCTAATAATTCAGCGAAATGTTGGCATTACCAAGATCGGAATCTGCTGATATTACTGTATGGACCCGTTTTCGCCAATCGCAACGAATCAGTGAAGATTGGCGGAAGATTATGGTTTTTTCCCAAGCATCCCAAAAGACTTTATGCTGCAATATTGGTAAGTGAGTAAATGCCTGAAACCATTATGTGCACTCGCGCGGGAGTGGAATGATTTTGGATTATTTGGGCATCGAACTGCCTGAAATTGCGCTGCGTCCTTTTTCGGTCAGGAACCAATGCCTGACGATTACCTGGCAGGCGCTATTGACGGCGCAATCGGAACAGCCTGGTTGCGGTTCATCACAATCTGAACCGATCTCCTGCAAATAGCCCTTCTCAGTCAATTGTTTGGCCATTTGCAGGACCATCGCGGGGGAGATATCCAGCTTGCGGGCGATCTCCAGCAGGCTTTGTACATCTCCAGCCTGGATGGTATCAAGGAAGCGGTGCAGCATCTTAGAAAAGCCTGCCGATCTGAAAAACGGCCACCGCCAGGCCGAGGCTCAAGGCCAGTTGCATGCCCACGCTGGAGAGGGTCCATTTCCAGGATTTGGTCTCCTGCTGGATGGCAGCCACCGTCCCGACGCAGGGGATGAACAGGATTTGAAATACGAGGAAAGCCAGCATGGCGGCGGGCGTCATGACGGTTTTGAGCACATTCAGGTTGCCATACAGAACACCCAAAGTGGCGACCGTGTTCTCTTTGGCGATAAAACTGGTCAGCAGGGCCACCAGCACAGGCCAGGGCAGGCCCATCCATTTCCCCACCGGTTCGAGGAATTTGCCGACCATACCCAGATAGCTGGTCAGTACGGTTCCAGTGGGGAAGTAGGAGAGCGCCCAAACGACCAGCGTGGCAACCAGGATGGTGGTCCCGGCCTTCTTCAAAAAGCCCAGGATGTTATCGCGGACATAGATGCCAATCGTGCGGAGGTTGGGAAGATGGTAGAGCGGCAGCTCCATGATAAAAGGGACATGCTCGTTTTCGAAGAGGAAGTGGTGCAGCACCAGCCCCAGCCCAGCCAGGATCAACAAACTGCAGCCCACCAGGCCCCAGGCGATCCAAAAAGCGTTCGATCCAAAGAAGACCGCCGCCAGGATGGCGACCACCGCCATGCGGGCAGTACAGGGCACCAGCGGGATCAGCAAAGTGGTCAGCAGGCGCGCCCGGCGCGATTCGATGATGCGGGTGCCCAGGATGGCGGGAACGTTGCAACCAAAGCCCAACAGGATCGGCATGAAGCTTTTGCCATGCAGGCCCATCATATGCATCCAGCGGTCGGAAAGATAGGCCGCCCGGGCCATGTAGCCGGTATCTTCCATGAAACCCAGGATGGCAAAGAAGATGACCAGGATGGGCAGGAAGGTCAGCACCATGCCGATGCCGCCCAGGATCCCACCGGCGGAGAATTCGACCAGCCAGCGTGGGCCATGCACCCAATTGGTGCGCAGCAACCCGGCCAATTGGCTGACCAACCGGCTGAGCCAGGCCTGGAGCGGACTGCCGACCCGATAGGTCAGCCAGAAGACCCCGCCCAGGATGGCAACCAGGGCCAGGGTGCCCCACAAGGGATGGGTCAGAACCCGGTCCAGGCGGGAAGTCAACCCGACACGGGTCACTTTTGGTTCCACCACGGCGGCGCGGATAACACGGGCGACCCATTCGTAGCGGGCGCCGGCGATGTCGAGGATGGCATCTTCGTGCTTATATAGCAAGGCGTGGACATGTTCCCAGGCATCGGGAGGCATGGCGGATTTCATCAACCCGGTCAGCTCTTCGTCGCCTTCCAGCAGCTTGAGCGCCACCCATTCCTCGGGATAGGATGGGAGCACATACGAGCCGATCAATCCCCTGAGCTGGTCGAGAACGGCCTGATGAGCAGGCAGGATCAAAGGCCGTTTGGGTTCGTAGGGGATTTCGTGATTGGCCATCCGAAGGATGGCTTCTTCAAGATCGACGAGTTCCGCCACCTTTGGACGCAACCATGGAAACCACCGGAACACCCAGGGCGGCTTCCAGCACCTTGGGTTCCACCTGGATGCCCTCCTGTTCGGCCACGTCGGTCATGTTGAGGGCAACAACGATCGGCACCGGCAGAAGGAGAAGTTCTGCCACCAGGTACAGGCTGCGTTCGAGGGTGGCCGCATTGACCACGGCGACGATCAGGTCCGGGTGTTCCTGGATGATAAAGTCACGCGCCAGGCGCTCCTCTTCAGAACTGGCGGTCAGGCTGTAGGTGCCGGGGAGATCGACAATCGAGAAGCCAATCCCTTTGAATTTAAAGGTGCCGATCTTGCATTCGATGGTTTTGCCGGTCCAATTGCCAACGTGCTGGTTCATTCCGGTCAGCAGATTGAATACGGAAGATTTGCCGACATTGGGCTGGCCGGTCAGGGCAATGGTGATGGTTCCGGGAAGGTTGGTTCGGTTTCGGCCGGTTTTTCCTTGCCGGCAAAGGATACGAAAATATGGGCGGCTTCGCCCTGGCCCAGGGCGACCCTGGAACCGCGCAAGGAAACCAGCAGGGGGCCATGGTCGCTGCTGCGAATAACAGTGATGGCGGCGCCGGGTGTGAAACCCATGGCAGCCAGGCGGGAAAGGACCGGGCGGCCGCCTTCCAACCGGCGGATGACGGCCTTCCTGCCGGGTTGCAATTCCATCAGTTGCATATGCTTATCCTGATTGAAGGGCGGCATCAGGCGGCCTCTTCGACAAAGATGTAGCGGGCAGTTTGGAAGCCCAGCGCCACCTGCTTTGGCCCCAATTGCAGAGTAATTGTTTGATTAATGGTAATACTTCGGTCACCACGGCGGCGGCTCCCGGAATGATGCCATTGGTTTCGAGGAACTCCAGCAATTCGTGGTTATCTTCGGCGGTTTCGTGGATGCGCCGGATAATGATGTGCCGGTCGGGCTGCACGCCGAGAGAGGGGCAGCCAATCAGCGGCAACATATTCATAGCCGGGCAGCGGATTGCCATGCGGACAGAGTTGCGGGTCATCCAGGTTGGCGCGCATCTGGGTTTCGATCTCATCCGAGATGGTATGTTCGATCTGGTGGGCCTGGCTGTGGATGTGAGACCAGGGCACCTTCAACATGCGCGCCAGCATCCATTCGGTCAGCATGTGGCGGCGGATAACCGAACTGGCAGCTTCGCAGCCGGTTTTCGTCAAATAAATGCCCTTCTTCGGATCAACCGCAATCCAACCATCCCGCTCCATGCGTTTTAGCGTGGCGGTCACGGTTGGAGGAGCCACTTCGAGGGATTCGGCCAGGCGGGCGGCGATGACTTCATCTCCGTCACGTTCCATCACGTAGAGGATGGCCAGATAATCTTCAATAGTGGGGGTGGGGCGAAGATCGGTAGGGGTTTTTAGCATTTGTGCCATTATTCACCTTGACATTAAAAACAGGATTGCGATATATTAATTATTACTATTAGCACATACTTATTTATTTAATTGCTTGTTACTAAAGTAATTTTAACCTATCTCCTTATATTGTCAAGTTTGCAAACACAAATAATGTTGCAATGAATGTTAAGTATCTGTCCGAAAATTCAAGAAAAGTTCGCATTTTGAATGTGCAGCAAAGCTGCACGCACTCAAAATGTGGTTCTTCTATAATTTTCGGATAGGTTCTTAATACAATAACGGGATAGCTTATTCATCATTTGGTATACCCGATGAACATCAGGTGACCCAGGATTAGTAGACCAGTTATCTCACCATTCTTTCGGCGAGAAGGAATAGGCCATAATGGCTACTCCTTAATTATTGACCATCTTCATATTAATTGTTATATTAAAGTACCCTGCGAAATATGAGTGAGGTAAACCATGATGACAACAAAAGAGCTCATTCAAAGTTATTATGACAGCCTTATCCGAAAAGACAGCAAATGGCAGGATCTTTATTCCGATGGTACGGTTTTTTCGGATGCTTCCCGATTTCCAATGCGCAAATTATTTTCTATTTTTTCTGCTCTGCTGATATTAACCCTGAGTGTTCTGGCCTGAGCATGCCTGGAGCGGCCGGCGGCGGGGATAATACAGCCATGCCCCCAACGGGGATGTTATTGTTCTTAACCCCTACGACTGGAACGAATGCATCTGTAGCAGCCGATACGAAGTCTTATCATTACACGCGGCTTTCTGACCCGCCGCGCACGCAGGTTATGGATGCGGACGGGCACTGGTTAGCCACCTTTACCGATAATGCGTACACAGTGACCCTACACGGTGCGGTACGCACATTTACTGAACCAAACGCCAAGGATCCTGTGATCTCCACGGTGTGGGTACGCGTATGGCAGCGCCATTCAATGGGACAGTTGATGAAAATTGGTTATCTCACGCCCTCAACAATCACAGCCCGGATGTACTGGCAGTCGCCATGCAGTACATAACGGGCGCGCCCCCCATCACCGATAGCAACGGCTTACAGTTCGCCGGTAACGCCAGTTATGGGCCAGTTACAGCTGAAGATACACGTGAAGAAGGCGGTGACTTTAACGATTACCTTGGAATCGCGTGGACATTCGGTGGAATTACCCACCAACCGAGGGGGATGTTTTTCCGGAGCATGGACTGTTCAGGCTTTATGCGTATGGTCTGGGGCTACCGAAGCGGCCTACCGTTGACCTATGTTCCGAATGGCGGAAAAAGTATTCCAAGACATTCCTGGGAAATTCTGTCTTCGGGACCTGGAATCGTGACCATTCCAGATATAAATAACTCGCAAATTACCGATTTTAGCCATCTGGCGCCAGGCGATCTCGTTTTCTTCCATGCGAAAACCGAAGCACACGACCCGCAGATCGACCATATTGGGATGTATCTTGGCCGGGATACTGCCGGGAACTACCGCTTTATTTCGAGTCGCCAAAAAGCTGACGGGCCGACAATGGGCGATTTCGGCGGGAATTCGTTGCTGAATGGGAAAGGTTTATATGCTCAGGCTTTCCGTGCAGCAAGACGGTTCTAGCGAAATCATGTGTGGAACGGATACGAAGCATAAAACGGCAAAAGAGTAATTTCACCATGAGGAATGCGGGGAAATAAAAAAAAGGAATGAAAGGGGCAAGGCCATTGAATTGGCTCAAGCAAATATTGCCGAACTGTCATCAAATCAAATAACGCTGTCAGCTGAGTATAATAAGCAGGTAGAGTTTTGGGTGAGATACGCTGAACCACGGCGTAAACTATAAATATAATAATTTGAAAAAGGAGTTGTCATTTGTGTCAGAACAATCAACATCATTAACGAATATGAACCCCGATATCGAGCAATATAAAAGTGACCTACGAGCGCGCTTTGCGCAGCAGAATCAAACGGCCCAAAATGGACAAATTGTTTTCGTCGGGTCTTCCCTGATGGAAATTTTCCCGATTGAAAAAATGCAGCAAAGCCTTGGCTTAAACAAACTGATTTATAATCGGGGGATTTGCGCAACGACAACGGCGGAACTGCTGACGGCGATGAATGTCTGTATTTTCGATTTAGCGCCG
>CAWAAC010000029.1:0-23792 GCA_963779935.1 uncultured Chloroflexia bacterium
GTATAAATGTCTTTAAACCAGTAACTATTCCGGCCAGAACAGGTACATTCAATAATTGGGAAAAAATTTCCCCTATTAATCGGCGACGAGGGTTTTCGTATGATGTTGCCGCCATATAGAATCTCCAGGCTTTTTATCAATTCCGAATATTGTTCAGAAGCGCGATGTCAACCCGTTGAGCCTTTACGCATGATCTTGGTATTGTTGCTGCATTTTGTTGCCAGTTTGTTCATTCCGGCTAAAAAGTAAGCTCTTACAACCGTCCAGTAGAGCGGTCAAACCACCAATGATAAAGCAGCAGGTGGCTGCAGTGGTACCGCCAAAAGCGAAGATTCCGGGAGCCAGGCAAACCAACAAGCCAACATTGGCAGCCCATCCGTATCGCTTGTGCCATCCCAGGATAATGATGGCTGCACCCATGATCAGGATGAAGAAGTACCAGAACAAGCCTGGCTGTCCGCTAAAGCCGGACAGGAACGGCGACAGGAACAAACCCGCGCCTAAAATGATAGTTACCCATCTCATAATCGATCTCCTTTTGTTGAATAAATATTTTTTATCATCTCAATAACTTGGCAGTAGGCGGGTATGCGGGCAGCTCCACTGCCCGTATACCCCTAACTTGCTCTTTTTTTTGAGAAGCAGCCATTTTATGCCATCACTCGACTATGACCAGGCAACTCCACTAAATCCTGCCAAGCTCATTCAAATTGCGCATCATGCCAATCACATCGTCCCGGCTGAGCATGCCCTGAATCTGGTTATCATTCATCACTGGCAACTGGTTGACGCCTTCGTGGTCCATTTCTTCCACTGCAGCCCAGATCTCCTCATTGGCATGAACCCATTTTATTTTATCGGCCGGGATCATTACCTGGGCCGCGGTCGTGGTAGGCCATTCGGAACGCGGGGTTGCTTTGACAGCATGCAATGTCAGCAATCCGACTACCCTGCCATTCTGTTCCACGATCAAACCACGCTTGCCCTTGCCCAGGATCTGTTCATTGACCAGTTTCTCCAGAGTTTCTTCGGGGCTCACCACGATAAAATCACTCCGCATTGCATCCGATACATGCCGGCCAGCAAATAGATCGCGAATAGTCTGCTGATGCACTTGCGAGGCTGCGGCGCTTTCCAGGAACCAACCGATGAAGGCGATCCACAGGCCATCGCTTAGATCACCGGTGAACACCTGCCAGACACCCACGAGGACAAAGAGAAAGGCAATGAATCGTCCCACATTGGCGGCGATGAGCGTGGCCTTGCGAAAATCATGCGAGATGCCCCAGACGATTGCCCTAAAAACCCGCCCTCCATCCAGAGGGAAACCTGGGATCAGGTTGAATAGCGCCAGCGAGCCGTTGATATACGCCAGATACTCAGCCACCGCCAGCAGCGGAGCAACCGAGGTCACTATAAATTGGAACAAACCAAAGAAAAGCGCCAAAGCGAAACTGACCAGCGGGCCGGCCAGGGCGATCCAGAACTCGGCGCCGGCGCTGGGTGGTTCCGCATCGATCTCGGCTACGCCGCCGAAGATGAAAAGCGTGATACTACGCACCGGAACTTTGTAATATAGGGCCACCACCGAATGGCCCAGTTCATGCAGCAGTACGCACCCAAACATCAATATGGCAGTGGCCGCGCCGGCAACCCAATACTGGGAAACCGGCCAGCCTTTGAATTCTGCGGGGAAGTAACTGACAGCCAGCGTCCAGGTGATCAACACAAAGATCAGGAACCAGGAATAATCCACCCTGATCGGAATTCCAAAGATTCGGCCTACATAAATCGTGCTCTTGTTCATACTCGCTACTCCGTTTTATTCTTGTTTTTTGTTAAATGCATAATACCCTGCCCTTGCTGAAATTTCATCAGAAGACTGAGGATTTCCCCCTCCACATTTTGATGATTTGCCGTTTCCGAACCTGCAATCGATAAATAAAATGACCGCCTCACGGCGGTCATCATTTTCCTTGTCAGGAAAACAAAGCGCATTATTCTTCCAATATCTCGGCCTCATCCAGGGAAGATACTCCCTTCCGAAGTGCATACAAAGCGGCCTGAACTCGATTAGCCAGGTGCAATTTGTTGAGAACGTTATCAATGTGTGTCCGCACCGTGGCTTCACTGATCACCAATCGCCTGGCAATCTCCTGGTTGCTGATGCCCTTCGCAACCAGGTGAAGGACTTCCAATTCCCGCGCAGTGAGCGGGTCAGGCGTGGGGGGATCTTTGGATGGGTGGCTGATCTCTTCCAATACCTTGCGAGCGATGCTGGGCGGCAGAAAAGGTTCCCGCTGGTAGACGGCCTGAATGGCTGTGATCAGGTCTTTGGGATCAGAGTCTTTGAGCAAGTACCCCAAAGCCCCCGCTTTAATGGCCGGAAAGACTTTGTCGTCCGCGGTAAAACTGGTCAAAGCCAGGATGCGTGCATCGGGTTGCCTGGCGGTAATCTGGCGGATGGCTTCGATCCCATCCAGACGTGGCATCACCAGATCCATCAGGATCACATCCGGTTGGAGTGTTTCGGCCTGGGCCACGGCTGCCAGACCGTCGACGGCTTCGCCCACCACTTTCATCCCTTCCACCTCCGCCAGGAGCGCACAAATCCCTTGTCGTACTATTCCCTGATCATCCACAACCAGCAGCCGGATCGTTTTATTAGTCATACGGACACCTCTCAGATTCATCCAAAGAGAATGGCTCTTTATATTTCCTTAACTGGGGCAGTTACCCTCAATGTAGATCCTGTCTTAGGGGCAATACTGTTTAGATAAGCGAAAGAGAGATGACTCCATATGCCAAATATGGCATACTCAGGTTGCCAAACCTTAGAGGAAGGAGCCATCTCATGGAACGGAGTTTACGCCAAGTTGACCCAACTGTCCACTGGACACAAGAAGCAACCCTTGAAACATTGAACCGGGTAATTACCCGGGAACGGCTGGAGACCATTTTAGAGGCTTTGAAGCTGACTGAGTTACGCGTGCGCAAGTTGACGATGGTCGTGACGATCTGGTTATGCATTGCGATGAATATGTACACAGAAGAATCGATTGACGATGTGATGGTCAAACTGGCAGCCGGGCCGCGTTTTCTGCGACCGGTGGATGGTATTGACGTAGCCGGAGCCAGCGCCATATGTCAACGCCGACAACAATTGGGGATTGCGCCGATGGTGACGCTCTTCCGGGATGTCTGCCACCCGCTGGCCACGCCGAATACGCGCGATGCCTATCTGTTCGGCTTGCGCCTGATGGCGATAGATGGTACCGTAGAAGATGTTGCGGATACGCCTGCCAATGCCAGCTACTTTGGTCGGCAAACAGGTTCGCGTGGGGATAGTGCTTTTCCACAGATGCGCTGTGTCTATCTGTGCGAATGTGGAACCCATGCCATCTGCGATGCAGGTGTGTGGCCCTATCAGATCAGCGAACGGAAAGGTGGTTTGCGGGTGTTGCGCTCGGTTGGAGCGGACATGCTGGTGATGTGGGACCGTGGCTTTCATAGTTTTGACATGTGCAGCCGTTGTTATCGGCAAAATGCCACTTTTCTTGGGCGCGTCCCGTCGCACGTGCGCTTCACACCCGCCTCCCGCCTGCCGGATGGCTCCTATCTGGCTTATATTCGTCCTTCTGAGTATAAACGGCGTAAAGCCGGGGAGCGTTTGCTGGTACGGGTTATCGAATACACGATCCATGACCCGGCTCGAACCGGACACGGGCTGCGTCACCGGTTGGTAACCTCGCTGTTGGATCCCGTTCGTTATCCAGCGCATGAACTGGCAGTCGCCTATCACGAACGCTGGGAAGTAGAGATCACGATCGACGAAGCCGATACCCACCAGCGACAAGCCTTGCGCCCTTTTCGTTCGCGCACACCCCTGGGCGTGCTGCAGGAATTCTATGGCCTCTTACTGGCTCACTACCTCATTCGGGCTACCATGCACGAAGCTGCCCTCCTGGCCGAGGTCGCCCCAGATCACTTGAGTTTCGTGCATTCCGTGCGGATCCTGCGTTCGGCTGTTTTCCCGGCCCAGATCGTGGCACCTGAGCAAAGCGCAAACTGGTATCAACAGCTATTGCGCGACATCGGTCAAGCACGACTACCCCAACGCGATAATCGCATCAACCCCCGCGTGGTTAAACGCAAAATGTCAAATTTCGCCTTGAAGCGCGAAGAACATCGTCATTGGCCACAGCCAGCCAAGAGTTTCAGCGAAACCGTTGTGATCCTTATCTAAACAGTATTGGTCTTAGGGGAGCTCTTAATCTCCAGTTTGCCGCCAATTCTATGAACGCGCTCTTTAATGCCACGCAACCCCATCCCGCCGCTCTGGCGGGCGGTCTTCAGATCAAACCCAATGCCGTCATCGTGGATTTCCATGCGAACACTCTGGTCATCGAATTTCAAATGAAGGGTGATTGCATGCGCCTTGGCGTGCTTTACGATGTTATTCAGACTTTCCTGCGCGATCCGGTAGAGTTCCTGGCCAATGGAGATGGGAAGCCGTTCCTCCCCATCCACCAGAATCTCAGTCTGGAGCCCGGCGCGGCCTTCCACAGCGGCCAGGCGGGCTTGCAGGGCTGCAATTAATCCTTCTTTTTCCAACACTACCGGATGCAACTCGAAAATCAGGAGCCGCATTTCCAGGATGGCTTCGCGGGTCATGTTTCGCAGCTTCTCCAGGTTATCCAGGGCGACCGCCTGCCTTTCCGAAGCAAGCGCCATGCGGGCGGCTTCTGCATAAAGGTTGGCGCTGAACAAGGCCTGGCTGACGGAATCGTGCAGTTCGCGCGCCAGCCGGTTGCGTTCTTCATTGATGGCATTCTGTTCAACACCCTCATTCAGCCGGGTGTGCTCGATCACAATGGCTGCCTGGTCGGCGAAGAGACTGATGATGCGGATATCGTTTTGAGTAAAACCCTGGGATTTATTTGCGACGTAGATCCCACCGATCACAGAAGAACCAACACACAGCGGAGCGATCAGAAGAGACTCGAGATCCAGGTCGCGTAAGAAACCCTGCTGAAGGCTGGCTGAATCATTGATCAGTATCGGATCACCCTTGTAGATGTCAAATCCTTTCAATGGGCCGTTGACGGGGATACGATCAGGAACAGACCGGATCTTTCCTGCAAAATTGGCCACTCGCAGCCATTGGTCATCCTCCAAAAGTAGGACAGCGCTGCCCTTGGCTCCGGTCAAGTGTAAGGCCTCGAGGCAGATAATATCCAGAACTTCCTGCAGCCCGGCTTTCTGGAGCAATCCGGTCGTGATCCGCTGCACAGCCTGGGTCTCCGCCAATCTCCGGCGGGTCTCTTCAAAAAGCCGGGCATTCTCAATCGCCAACGCCACCGAATTGGCAATTCCGAAGGCCAGATCGATTTCTTCCCTGGTGAAGGAATGAGGCTCTTCCAATCTATGGATAAAGGCAAGACCCAATACCTGATCGCCGACCCTAAACGGAACAGCGAGGAGGGAGCGGATACCTAAAAGTGGGGATAGCGCAAGCTTTGCCCGGGGGTCCGACCTGGCATCCTGAAAAACCATCGGCCCCTTGCTATCGAGCAATTCACGAATAAGGGAATTTTGCCCGGGATCCAGCTTCCAGTCTCGTACCAAAACGCGCTGGGCGGGGCCCAAACTCTTCGAATCGGCCCGGCGCTCAAGCGTGCCATTTTCAGCGTTTAAGAGAAAGATGGAACAATGCGGCGCGCCGGCGGCTTTTGCCATTATTTTTGCAACCCGCTCCAGAACCCGACTCAGTTCCAGGGAACCACCCGCCATCCGGACAGAACGCAGCATCAGGGCAGTGCGCGCTTCCGATTTGCCCAGTTCGGTATTCGATCGGTGCAATGCTTTGACGCTTCGCTTGTGAATGGCAATTTCCTGCCTGAGGGCTTTGTTTGCTTCAGCCGTTGTTTCCATTAGTCGCAGGTGTTCAAGCCCTTTGGATGCCTGGCTTTGAACCAGATCAACGATAAACGCCATCAGGGCTTCGATTCTATCCGCTGGAACAATCGGCACTTTTTGCAATGCTTCCATGTAAGCTTCTTCGTCAAAACCAAACTCGCGCGCCTCCCCGAGAAATACGTTCCTGTCAGCGGGTTCGTGTAAGAATTGCCCGAGGAAAATGGTCGCGACGGGTTGGCCATCCAGGATGATCGGACTGGCATATTCCATCAGCCCATTCATACATCGATTGCCTGCTAATGAACCATCCATCAAATGGTCCGGCAAGGAACGATCACATAGCCTGCAACGCCATTGCGTTTGTGGGGAGGCTCGATGAAACTGTGTGCAAATGTCTTGACTGCCTGCCGTGGTTATGATTCCGCCCTGTGGATCCATCAAAGTAGATGGAATTCCCGTAGCCGAATAAAAGGATTCCATCATTTTTTGAAAAACGGAAACGTCGATAAGCTCGGAGAGGCTGTATCGCATCAGAATACCCTATTCCGCTACTCCAAAAAGAGGCAACCTGTTAATTATCAAACTGATAAGGGTTATTAAATTCTCTACAACATTATCATACACTTACTCCATCTCTGTCAATTACCAAGATTGTGAAGAGCATACCTTTCTCAAAGCGCTAGAAGGATGCAACCAACCCCTGACTCCCGTCCTTTGGGGGGAAAAGAATATTTTGGGGTGTTGCACCCCAAACCATCGCCATGTGAAAGGCTTGTTGTAAAGAGTGGGAGCGCCACCAAGCAGTCAGCCTGCCATTAAGCCTGGCAGATAGGCGGACTCTATATTTTCAACCATTTTTCGAAAAATCATTTGCGGGCAGTTCCTCATCATTATGTGGATATAAAAATCCGCGCCCTTCTGATGACAATTGGCGCGTATAGACGTATTCTAGGGGCATGATAAACAACCTGCATCAACCCAAAGATGAAGATATTAGTTCCAATCGCATGGTAAAGGTTTTGATTTGCGATGACGAACCACGCATCAGAGAGGCGCTCCAATCACTGCTTACAACCTATGGGTTATCGAAACCTGATGACAAAAGTCCCAAGATAGAAGTGGTCGGTAATGCAGCCAACGGCCGGGAAGCGATCCAAATGGTTGAAAAATTCCAACCGGATGTGGTCCTGATGGATGCGTTCATGCCAGTGATGAATGGTCTCGAAGCCACCCGGGCAATCAAGGCCATCCAGCCGCAAGTTAGGGTCATCATGCTGACACTATATTCTGAACTGCAACGGGTTGCCAGGATAGCCGGGGCGGATGCCTTCCTGGTCAAGGGATGCCCGGCCGAAACGCTTATCGATACAATTCTACCTGTGTACAAAACAGATACCGGATATGCCGGATGATGAGGTCGTGATGAAAATGGATTTTTGGGAAAAAACGCAAGAAAAGCGCATGACCAGATTCAATAAGCTGAATGCAGAGATAAAGGAATTGGAAGCAAAAGCCAACGCCAGAGCATCCAGAACAAACCGGCAGATCAGAGAACGACTTGCCCGGCTCAGGTTTGAGCGGGCAAAGGTGCTTAAAGAGATCGGGCAGCTATTTCAGCGCCGCATTCACCAATTGGGAGCAGAAATCGTTCAAGCAAGAACCGTCTTATTGAACGAACCAGCCGAGAATAAAGCCAACCTGGAAATGGAATTGAGCCGCCTGAATACCGAACGAGGAATTCGTTCGCGCCGGGCTTGAGGCGAATCTGCAAGCACAAATCAAGACAATCCGGGCGGAGGTTAGCGACGCTCGAATACGCGCCGAACAATCTGAGGCGGGTGGCAAAGCTGAAATCGATGCTCAAACCACTGGTTTGTGTTTTGAGCGTGATGCAGTTTATGAGCAACTGCAGCAAATTCTGGAAGAGCATTGTGAGGAGTTGAACTCTGAAATCAAAGAGTTGCAGGCCCAGGTCACGACTGTCCAGGCGAAAAGAAAAGACAGGCTGAATACTTGCATCTCGGATTTGGAAAGGCAACGTGAAACTGTCTGGAATGATTTGGAAAAAGAAATGGAGGACCAACTGCAAGATTGGAATACTGAAATCGATGCTTTGAGCGTAGCGATAGCCGTTTCACGAGCGGATGTCAAGTCCGCGCTTAACACTCGCTGCGAAGATCTCATCACCAAACAGAATCAGGCTAAAGCCAAAATCCAACTGCTTGGCAATATGCGTGCGACGGCGCGGCGGGAAAACCCCGCCGGTATGGTAATTACACCAATTGCCCAGGAGGCAACTGAAGACAATGCGAGAGGCAAAGACCGTTTGGATATTCTCTCGACGGATGGTTGACCCAACGGCATCGTAATTCACTGGTTCAGGAGGATTTTCTAATGTTATCCGTATATATTCGTAAATGGTGGGTTTTGGCTCTGCGCGGCCTGGTTGCCGTGCTGTTTGGCGTGGCGGCTATCATCTGGCCGGCCATCGCATTGCAAGTGCTTGTGCTGCTTTTTGGCATCTTTGCGTTGCTTGATGGTATCCTGACGATCGTCGTGGGAGTGGTCATCCGTCATGATGCTTACCATTGGTGGGTATGGCTGTTGGAGGGGATAGCAGGTATTGTCGTAGGTGTGTTGGTCTTTGTTTGGCCGGCAATCACCACGGCGGTATTGATCGCTTTGATCGCAGCCTGGGGGCTGGTCACCGGCATCATGGAGGTCGCGGCTGCGATTTATTTGAGGAAGATCATCGCAGGCGAATGGCTGCTGCTGGTGGATGGCATTCTATCGATATTGTTGGGAGCGTTCCTGGTGATTTTCCCACTGATCGGCGCCCAGGTGATCGTCGATTTGATCGGCATATATGCCATCCTGTTTGGCTTCCTGCTGTTCGTACTGGCATTCCAGATTCGAAAATTGGGCAAAACGCTTGAAATCCAGTCAGTGATAATTTCCTAAAACGGGAAAAGAGTGTGAATCATGAATACTTCAGACACCATTAATGATTTGTTAGAATTTGATCCCTCCATCGAACTGGGCGCCTTTCGAGATGCGCTGAGCCAGTTGTTCAATGAGGGTTGGACCAGCCCACGCGATGTGCCGGTAGCCGTACTGGCCTCGTCCATCGTGCCGATCGACATCCTGGATACCGGCGCAGCCCTGGAAATCCGGGCGAATATGCCAGGTGTCAAAACCGATCACCTTGCCATTACCCTGAAAGGGGACACCCTCATCCTGAAAGGTGAGGTTACACCTCCCCCTGAGGAGGAGAATGCCAGTTATCTGCGGCATGAACGGCGCGCATTGGCATATACCCGCTCGCTGACCCTCCCATTGCCGGTGGATGCTGATCGCGCCAAGGCGCACCTCCGTTATGGTGTGCTGACCCTCATCCTGCCGAAGAGCGCAAGTTCCCTGCCGAAGACGATCAAGGTCACCGCCAGCGAAGCCGAACCGGCCGACCGGACTGCGCGCAAGACCAATCCGCATGCCTGAGGTTCTTAATTCCCAAAGATCGAATAGAGCCAGTCATTGCATAGAAGAGCTAATGATGAGTAAAAAGTTGCAATTCAGAATAGGTGGATACCCTGTGGCACGTGCCTCAGCCCGGTGGGGAATCACGCTAATTGTTGTGGGTCTCACGGCAATAATTGTGCTGGCAATCAGCCTTTCGGCTGCTTACACCCCCGCCGGTGCCCGAGCACTTTCCACCGCACCCATGTGTGGCGACGGCTCTGCACCTGATTACGGTTTGAGCTACGATCTGAATCAGGAGCATTGGACGGTGGGCTGGCAAGGGTATGCCTCTGAACAGGCAGTGAATGAAGTGGACACATATCTCGACCAACTGAATGAGGATTCCATCGCCCAGACAATGATCCTGATCCTGCCACAGGAACAGGTTGGCAACCGGGTCAACTGCGCGGTGCATTTCCTGCGATATATGAAGCTGGGTTTGCCTTCTGGCGAGCGCAAGGATAATGGTGTTGTCTTTTTGATCGTGGTCGAACCTTCTGACATCGATGTGCACTACGGCGTCGGCCTGGGACTGCCAGCCCTGACCGCCTATGATTTGACGAGCCTGAACCGGGCGGCCGAGGCGGCCTACCAACCCACCCATAGCATGGATAATGCACTGCTTGCCCTGGCGCAAGGGTTCGACAGCGTTGCCCGCAATAAATACGTTCCGCTGACTTCTCAAACCTTGACCCCGGGTGGGAACGATCAGTCACAACCCTCTTCCGGTACATCAGACACTTCGACCCCAATTGACCAGGTGTGTCTTGGCATATTGTTCTTGTTTTTGATATTTGGGTTACCATTTTTGGGCCGCAGGGGGATCTTTTTCAATCGATCCGGTTTCGATTTTGACGATTGGAGAGGGCGTTCGGGCGGGTGGGGCGGCGGTTCTGGCAGGTGGCGCGGCGGCAGCGGCAGTGGTCGTTCCGGACGCGGAAATTAGGTAAGAAAAGGAGAATAAGAGATGAAAACTTATATCAAACAAATTTTTCAAATTATCCTGGTGGGAACCATGTTCATTAGTTTGACCAGTTGCGGCGTTGTGAACGCAGGCGCGAACGATTACAACGAATTGGTTGGGTTGGTACAGGGTGTGCAGTCCGCCGCCTCCAATTTTCAATTGGTGGTGGATACGCAGTACGCCAAAGTACAGGCCAAAACGCAGATCACCAAGGATTATTATGATTCTGTCAACAACAGCGGAGAGGTGTGGACGGGTAACTTCCGTTCGCAGGCAGATGCCTTGACCAACCTGATAAATAATTACCGGGATGCAAACGGCCAGCCACTCGACCCAACCAAACTGAACTTGAGTGAGCTGCAAGGGAAAGGTGCCCTACCCAACAACCTCGGCCAGGGCTTTTCGCTTTATGTCAACGCCGTCACCCAGGCCCCGCCACCCGTGCCGGATGCGCAAGTCACGCTGGCACTGGGCGATACCATTGACGAGGCCATGAACACCATCCAATTGGCCGGTAGCGACTGGAATGACGCGGTCAAAGCCTATAACACCCGCCGGGCGCAGATCTCGGGTGAGATCGTAGCGCGCGTCTCAGCTTATTTTGGTTTCGACCTGCCGGTGACCTTTCCGTATTATCAGGGTGCCAATGCAGGACAGCCCGTCAAGAATCCGCTGGCAACGCCATAGTTATAGGCGGAACTGTTTTTACAGGTACCGCTTTTCATCGGGAACGAATCCCAATTGGATAACATCAATAGGCGGTAGAGAATAAAAAAATGAATCCTCATCATATCAGGTTTGGTTCTGGTCATCATCGCCGTTACGGCCTTTACTCTGGGTGGTAAAAAATGTTGCGAACGGTGCCGCGGATGCCGGGAAAACCATCTCGTTAAGGCAAGGCGACACGCTGGTTGTTACCCTGGACGGCAATTCCACCACCAGGTACACCTGGGAAGCTTGACAAGCTGTCCCGATATTGAAACAGGTCGGAACGTCTGAATTCGTCCCCGGCAGCAACAAGTTGGGTGCTCCAGGCCAGATCACCCTAAAGTTCCAGGCGGTCCAAGCCGGGCAAGGGACACTAAAATTGATCTATCAGCGGCCTTTTGATAAAGGAGTCCCCACCGGCAAAGATCTTCACGATAAACGTCACCGTGCTGTAGATACACACGAAAAGGTAATGCCAGGGTCCAGACCCTGGCATTTTGTATTTAACGTGAATAATTGATTAATCCATTGGTAAGAAGAACGCCTTTCGGAAGTTTTCTGTAATGGTTGCTCTTTTATTTAAAACCATCCCCCGGCATTTCCTCATCAAAATGTGGATGAAAAAATCCTCACCCTTGGGATGACAAGCGGGCCGGCGCAGCGTATCCTTCAACCATCTTACTCAACTTGTCTCATCAGAGACAAGGTCATCTGAAAGGAGAATTTTATGTTATCAGAATATGTTCATAGGTGGTGGGTTGTGGCACTGCGCGGTGTTGTTGCCGTGCTCTTTGGAGTGGCAGCCATCCTCTGGCCAACCATGGCCTTGCAAGCGCTGGTGCTGCTCTTTGGCGCCTTTGCGCTGGCAGATGGCCTGCTGGCCATTATTGTGGGCGTGACCATCCGCCGCGAGGTTTACCACTGGTGGACCTGGCTGCTGGAGGGAGTGGCAGGTATTATCACAGGAGTGTTGGTCCTCATCTGGCCGGGAATTACAGCGGTGGTATTAATCGCACTGATCGCTGCCTGGGGCCTTGTAACCGGCATCATGGAGATTGCGGCCGCAATTTATCTGCGGACGATCCTCAAAGGCGAGTGGCTGCTCATTTTGGACGGCATTCTCTCGATCCTTCTGGGAGCTTTCCTGGTGCTTTTCCCGGTATTGGGCGCTCAGTTTCTCGTATATTTGATCGGAGCATATGCCATCGTGTTCGGAATCCTGCTGTTTGCCCTGGCGCTTAGGTTGCAAAAGCTGGACAAGACACTCAAAAATGTGTCTGTGGAAATAGCCTGATACGGGCGGAAAGTATGCAACACCATGAATACTTCAGAACTCTATCAATGATTTGTTGGGGTTTGATCCTTCCATCGAACTGGGCGCTTTTCGAGATGCGCTAAGCCAGTTGTTCAATGAGGGGTGGACCAGCCCACGCGATGTACCGGCCGCAGTATTGGCCTCGTCCATCTTGCCGATCGACATCCTGGACAACGGCGCTGCGCTTGAAGTCCGGGCAAATATGCCGGGAGTCAAGACCGACCACCTCGCGATCACTTTGAAAGGTGACATCCTCGTCCTGAAGGGCGAGATTACACCGCCCAGCGAAGACCAAAATGCCAGTTATCTCCGGCATGAGCGTCGCGCTTTGGCATATACCCGCTCGCTGACCCTGCCGGTGCCGGTAGATGCCGATCGCGCCGAGGCGCACCTGCATTATGGTGTGCTGACCCTGATCCTGCCAAAGAGCGCAAGCTCCCTGTCGAAAACGATCAAGGTCACCGCCAGCGAAACCAGGCCTGCAAGCCGGGCTAACTCGAAGGCCGCATCGCATGCCTGACATTTTTTCCCGCCCGTGGTATACCCGGCCCCATCTGCTTCAGCGCTCGCGCCAGATCATCGGCGTACTGACCCGTCACGGCATGGACTGGATGATGGAGCAGATCGGGCTGGCCAACGACCGGCCTTTTCCTGGCCGTTTGAAAGTCCGCCGGTTGGCTGGTCCACCGCTCACCCAGGCTGAGCATCTGCGGCTTGCCCTGGGTGAGTTGGGCGGCGCGTTCGTCAAGCTGGGCCAGTTGCTCAGCACCCGGCCCGACTTGATTCCTCATGATTATGTCGTGGAACTGGCAAAGCTGCAGGATGATGCTCCGGCAGTACCGTTCGAGGCGATCCGCCAGGTTATTTTGCAGGATTTGGGCGAGGATCCGGAAACGCTTTTCGCCCGGTTTGAGTCCAGGCCATTGGCCTCCGCTTCGATTGCCCAGGTGCATCTTGCCAGGATGCGGAATGGAGAAGAGGTGGTGGTCAAAATCCAGCGCCCTGGCATTTCAAGAGCGATCGAACAGGACCTGGAGATCCTGGCCGGGATGGCGAATTGGGCCACTGCTAATTCGGCCATTGGGCGGATTTACAACCTGCCAGCCCTGGCAGACGAGTTTGCCTACACATTACGGACCGAGTTGGATTTTCGGCGGGAAGGGCATAATGCCGACCGCTTCCGCCGGAATTTCGCCGCCGATCCGGGCATCACCATCCCGCGCGTGTATTGGGAGCTGACCACCGATCATGTTCTCACGATGGAGCGCGTGGTGGGACTCAAGGTCACTGAACTGGAGCAATTGGATGAGGCCGGAATTAACCGGCACATTCTGGCCGAAAATGCCGGCAGGCTGGTGATGCGGATGATCTTCGAGTTTGGTTTTTTCCACGCCGACCCGCACCCCGGTAACTTATTCGTGCGCACAGATGGTTCAATTGCATTGATCGATTTCGGAATGGTTGGCCGGCTGGACGACCGTTTGAAGGATGCATTGCTGCGCGTCGCGATGGCGGTTGTCCACAACGACAGCCGCCGCCTGGCCGATGAACTTTATGAACTGGGCGCGGCCGGCAGCGGTGCCAGGCACAATGCCCTTGAGCACGATCTGGAGCACCTCCTGGATAGCCTGGCAAGCGGTTCATTAAAGGAGTTGGGAGGGCCACAGATGATCAACGAAATCCTGGCCATCTCTCAGCGGAACCAGCTGCAGCTACCCGGTGAATTGGTGTTGCTTTCACGTGTTTGGAACATCATCCAAGGCCTTGGCATCAGCCTGGACCCGGACTTCCGGTTGGTCGAATTTGCCAAACCTTACTTGAAGCAATTCTACATGGAGCGACGGTCCCCGCAGGTGATGGCCAATCGTACCGCCCATGCCGCCCTGGATGCTGTCGAGCTTGGCCTGTCTCTTCCGGAGCGGGCCGGACGCTTGTTCACCCAGCTGGAGCATGGCGATGCCACGCTCAATGTTAATCATATCGGTCTAGAGGAATTCCTGCTCGAGATAAAACGTATTGCCAACCGCATCATTTTATCCGTCCTGCTGGCCGCAACGATCATTGCCCTGGGTCTTGCCATGGTGGCCTACCATCCGACCGGCTGGGAGCATTTTGCCAGCACGTTTTTTGCCGTGGCGTTTCCGCTGTCTCTGTTATTTGGCACATTCTTAATGGGATCCATCTGGCGTTCGGGTCGGAGATAGCCTCATGACCAGGGTACTGAATCAAGAAACCTGCCCGAGCTGCCGGAAGGCGGCTTTTTTATTGAATGGATCCGGTACTACGCGTTTCGTTGGAACAGCCTCATTAAAACGTGGATATAAAAATCCCCACCTCTCCGATGGCATTTGAAACGCCCTGGAGTATCCTTTGAAAGGTGATCAAAATCTGAGCTGGTTGGCAAAGTAGGTGCTTTCGCTGGAAGGCAGCTGGCACACCCGGGTGACGGGAAAGTAATGGCCCCAAACAGCATAGGTAATGAAGAGAGGAACTGAAAAAATGAAAAAAAGTCTGGCATTTGTCCTTGGAGGCGGGGGTGCACGTGGCGCGTTGCAGGTCGGCGCATTACGCGCCCTGTTCGAAGCAGGCTACCAGCCGGATCTACTGGTAGGGACCTCGATTGGAGCAGCCAATGCAGTTGGCCTGGCACTATGGGGCGCCAATCTGGATGGAGTTGCCTCGTTGGAAAAAGCATATCAAAGCACGGCAGAAGGACACCTGCTGGACTCGCCCCGACAATTAGTGTGGCATGCCATCTCGGGACGTCCCGATTACACCACTAGGCGAGCGAAGGAATTCCTGATGGGAGTGGGGATAACGCCTGATATGCGTTTTGAGCATATTAAAAACGTACGTCTGGGTTTGGTCAGTGCGGAAATGGGCGCGGCTCAGCCGTTGATCTATGGATTGGAGCCAGCTCAATCAGTTCTGGAAGGTGTACTGGCATCCTGCGCCGTACCACCCTGGTTCGCGCCGATCGAAAATGATGAACAGCTCATCCTGGATGGAGGCGCACTGAGCAACCTTCCCATTGAACCTGCCCTGATCATGGGTGCCACTGAGATCATCGCTCTCGATGTGAGTGCCTCACCCACCTCATTAAGTTCTATAAACAGATTAAACCAGGTGGAAAAAAGCATCTACGCCTTCATGAAGCGCGAGATCTCACTGGAGATCGGCCTGGCCGAGGCAAAAGGCGTACGGGTGCACTATATGCGGTTGCAGAGTTTCCCGCCCATTCAAATGTGGGATTTCAGTACATATCAAAACCTGATCGGGATCGGCTATGAAACAGCCAAAAACTATATCGCCGAGTGGAATCAGATCAGGCGATCCAACCCGCTTACCCGGTTCTGGTCAACACATATTAACCCTGGTGTGGCCCGGCCTTAGCGTAAACATACAAATTGGGATACTTGAGTAAGAATGCCCGCCTGGTTGCACTTGTGAGTGGAATCTACAAAATATAAATATGGAAAAGGAATTTGAAGAAAGGAGTTATGAAATGATTGACATACCTGTGAATGCTGAAGTGCGCTGTTCTGACGGCCCGGCCGGCCGCTCTGCGTATGTGATCGTCAACCCGGTCAACCAGCTTCTGACTCACCTGGTGGTGAGAGAGGAATGGCCGCCGTTTGCTGAACATATTGTGCCGGTTGATCGGGTGGAAGATACTTCGCCAAACAGTATCAAGCTAAGTTGCACTCTGGACCAATTGAGAAAGATGGAGCCGTTTGAATTCGAGCAGTATATCCGTGTTAAATCCCCCAATTATGAAAAATGGCAGGGCTCCATGGTCGCCTGGCCTTACGTTCTCCCCGCACATAATTCCACTTTTGATGAGGAACGGTATATACCGCTGGAAGTCGAGAACACCCCGCCGGGTGAGTTGGCCGTGCGCCGGGGCGCTCGTGTGGAGGCTAAGGATGGTTTTATCGGCCAAGTGGAGGAGTTATTGGTTAACTCGAAAAATATGCACGTCACTCACCTGGTGGTACGGGAAAAGCACTTCTGGAAATGCAGAGATGTGACAATCCCAGTCTCGCAGATCGAGCTTGCCGAAGAGAATTCAGTTCATCTGAAATTGGATCGTCATAGCGTTAATGAGCTGCCAACGGTACCCGTTCAGCGTTGGTCGCTGTAGGATCTACCGTGGAATCAATAAATAATAGCCAGGTTATCCAGGTGTTCTTACAAAGGAAACTGATCCCATGCTCCCACTAAGTGATGACTCACGCCGGCGGCTGCATTTCCCTGCCGCGACCATCTCGATAATCGGATTGAATTTCGTCGTTTTTTTCTTTGAACTGTCCGGCGGGGACACGTTCATTAATCGCTGGTCACTGGTACCTGCCAATATCGTCGCTGGCCGTGACCTGATAACCATCCTGACAGCCATGTTTATGCACGCCGGCTGGGAACATATCCTGGGAAATATGCTTTTCTTGTGGGTGTTTGGCCCGGCGATCGAAGATGCCATGGGATCAATGCGATATACGGTTTTCTATCTGCTCGGCGGCTGCGCGGCCACCTTTGCCCAGATCGCGATCGACCCGGCTTCCACCATTCCCAACCTGGGCGCCAGTGGGGCCATCGCGGCGGTGATGGGAGTTTTCCTGATCACCTATCCTCGTGACAAGATCAAGACTGTGCTCTTCTTTGGATGGTTCTTCAGTATTCGATATATCCCGGCGATATTGTTGGTCGGGCTGTGGTTCCTGACGCAATTATTCAGCCAGGTTGGCGCCATGGTTCAAATGGATACTAGTGGTGTGGCATACATGGCGCACGTGGGCGGTTTTCTCTTTGGAGCGATAGCGGGGAGGTTCTTTGAACTCCCTGCCCGGGTCGAAGAGCAGAGATGGAACGGATAAGCAGATGGATTATTCTACTCAAGAAAAACGGAGGTAAATTTCAATGATAAAAACAAGATGGGAATTAAAGATCGGATCGCCTGTACTGGCGATAGACGGCGAATATGGCCGGCTAAAACAGGTTATCCTGGATCCACACCAGCAGCAAGTTGTTGCCCTGCTGGTTCATAGGAATGGTATGGGACCCTCTCATACCTTTGTTGTGCCAGAGGGTGATATTGCCAATGCTTCAGAAAACGAAGTCCACTTAAAAATCAATCTCGAACAGGCGCGAGGGCTGCCTGAATATGAGCCAGATAATGCGTTGGCCGTGGAAGATTGGAAGTATGAAGTGGATGAAGAAACGTTTGCCGTACGGGGAAGGCAAGGGCTGGAGATCGGGCGCCCGCCGACTGCCCAGAGGCCCGGGATGCTCGAGGACCAGCTTACTACCTCTGAGCGCGCGCGCCTGGCGCTCGGTTTGAGGGCTGGCCACCAGGTGTTCTGCAAGGATGGTTACGCCGGGAAAGTGTCCCATCTGTTACTTGACCTGAAAGGACATGTGAATGATTTCGTTATGCACGCCGGTCACCTGCCCGGCTACGACCTTATCGTACCGGTCGCATTAGTCCAGGATGTTGATAGGGAAAATGTACACCTGTCCGTTGAAAAACGTGCCCTGGAAAACCTGGCGGAATATAGCCCCGATTTAGCCCTCGCTATGGAGGTCGATAAAGCAATCTGGGCTGATGAAATCCTGCGAGATACCAATTTCAACGAGATCGATGTAACGGTTGAAAGTGGAATCGTGTTTTTACGAGGTCACGTAAGCTCTTCGGTAAACCTCCGCCGTGTGGAAAACGCAATCCGCTCGGTTGCGGGCGTACTGGGCATCCAGAATCACCTGGTTGTGGACGATGACCTGGTGAGCGACGTAGCCCGGGCATTATGCAATGATAACCGCACACACCTGGGGGGAGTTTATGTCGGCGCCCAGAAAGGGGTGGTCACTCTAAATGGCCGGGTCTCCAGCGCAACCGTCCGGGAAGCGGCCGAAGAGGTGGCAGCCAGCGTTTCGCAGGTTCGCGGGGTGGTCAATTATCTCAATGCACCGAATCTGGCGGCAAATCTCGATGAGCAGCGGGTTTTGGAACCTCCCATCGGCGGGGAGGTATATGTCACTGACCTGCTGCTGGGAAATGCAGAGCGTGTCATCATCAATCCGCATAACCGGCGGGTAACCGCCTTCGTAGCCCAGGCCAATTTCACCGAACTGCTCCATTCAGATGAAGATGGGGCGCTGGAAGTAAGGCCTCGAGAGCAACGCCGCGTCGTCGTTCCAATCAGCGATGTGCGTTACGAGACAGCCAATTCTGTGCTATTAGGCATCAACAGCCATAAAGCTGCCCAATATTGCGAATTTAATCCGGTGAATTTTATTTCACCCCCCCAGGATTGGCAGCCACCTTATCCCTATCATCGGGACGATGTTCTGTTTATTAAGGAAAGCAAAAAGGAAGGTAAAAATGAACACGAAAAATAAAACCCCTCAACCAGATCCAAATGATGAGAAAAAACGTCGGGATACCAAGCGGCGTATGGCGAACTTTGGCCTCAGCTACCTGATTGTCAGCATGGTCGGATTATGGGTGTTCCAACAGTTTATCCTGGCCCCGCTCGCCATTCAGGCGGCCGAGATCCCATACAGCCAGTTCAAGACCGAACTCAAAGCCGGGGAGATCACGCAGGTCACCCTCGGCGACACGAGTATCGTGGGTGAGATGAAGAACACCGGCACTGGGGCTCAAAAAGGCCAGACAGTGCCATTCACCATCGTGCCGGTGCCGAACGGCGATCCAAAATTGATCGAAGAACTGGATGCCGCCGGGGTGCAATACCAGGTGCAGGAACCTCCCAGCCCGTTGGGACAGTTCCTGCTGGCATACGGCCTTCCTCTGGCCTTGTTGGGCGGCTTGTGGTATTTTGGCTACCGGCGCATGGCTGGGGGTGGCGCCGGTGGTATGGGCGGCGCGTTCGGGGTCGGCAAAAGCAAGGCCACCCAGGTCAAACCTGAGGAAACCGGGGTCACCTACAAAGATGTGGGTGGCAGTGATGAAGCCATCACTGAATTACAGGAGATCATTCAATTCCTGAAAGCGCCGGAGAAGTTTGCAAAGTTGGGTGGACGAACCCCCAAAGGCGTGCTTCTGATCGGCCCTCCTGGAACTGGAAAGACCCTGCTGGCGAAAGCCACCGCCGGGGAGGCGGGTGTATCCTTCCTGGAGACGAGCGGCTCGGAATTCGTGGAGATGTTTGTGGGAGTGGGCGCTGCGCGGGTAAGGGACCTGTTCGAGCAGGCCCGCAAGGCCGCTCCGGCGATCATTTTCATCGACGAAATCGATGCCATCGGCCAGAGCCGGGGTGGTGCAATCAACATGGGCAACAATGACGAGCGCGAACAGACCCTCAATCAATTGCTGGCGGAGATCGACGGTTTTAAGACCGATGCCCGCACGCCGGTGATCCTCATGGCGGCTACCAACCGTCCGGAAGTGCTCGACCCGGCATTACTGCGCGCTGGCCGTTTTGATCGCCAGGTAACCGTTGGCAACCCCGACCTGACCGGACGTTTGCAAATTCTCAAAATCCACAGCAAAAAGCTCAAGCTGGCGGCTGAATTCGACCTGGAACGCGCCGCCCGCATGACCCCTGGCTTCAGCGGAGCTGACCTGGCCAATGTAATGAATGAGGCGGCCCTGCTGGCTGCCCGCCGCAATGCAGAAGCGATCCAGATGGTCGATTTCGAAGCTGCCATCGAACGGGTTGTCGCCGGGCTGGAGAAGAAAACCCGCATCATGAACGAACAGGAGCGCACCGAGGTGGCTTACCACGAGTCAGGTCACGCCCTGGTTGCCGGGTTGGTTCCGCACGCCGATCCGGTCGCCAAGATCAGCATCGTGCCACGTGGCCGGGGTGCGCTGGGCTTTACCATGCAGATGCCCACGGAAGACCGCTACCTGCTCACCACGGATGAGCTGTACGACCGGATTGCGGTGATGCTGGGCGGGCGGGCCGCCGAGAAGGTCGCCGTGGGCGCCATCAGTACCGGGGCCAGCGATGACATCCAGCGCGCCACTGAATTGGCCCGCCGTATGGTGACCGAGTTTGGAATGAGCGAAAAACTTGGCACCGTGCGCTATGCCGGGCAAAACCTCCAATACCTGGGAGGCATGGCTGGGGCGAATGATCAGATCAGTCCGGAAACAAAGCAGATCATCGACGCAGAAGTACAACGCATTGTCGGCGAGCAATATGAACGCGCCCAGTCGCTCCTGGCGGAACACCGGGCCGCCCTGGAATCCCTGACCCGGCAATTATTGCAGAGCGAAAACCTGGATGGAAGTGCCGTAAAAAAAGCCCTGGAGGCATCTTGAGATGAGTAGCAGCAGCGATCCTGAGAACTCAAAGCACGTTCTTATATTAATGGCCGATTTTGGCTACGGCCACCGCAGCGCTGCCAATGCAATCGCAGAAGCACTGCAAGAAATCCACGGCCAGGACTGCGTGGTGGAAATCATCAACCCCCTGGATGATAAACGCGCCCCGGCATTTTTCCGGAGAGACCAGGCCAATTACGATAAATTGGTTAAAGAGATGCCCGACTTGTATAAAGTGGGGTATCAGGTCAGTGACACTACAGTGGCAAGCAGTCTGATCAAGAACACGCTGACGCTGCTGCTATTCAATGTATTACGCGAGATCGTCCACCAGCATCAACCAGATGTGATCGTTTGCGCTTATCCGATCTACCCGGCCATCCTATCGGAAATATTCAAGCTCGAAAAAAGACGCATTCCGCTGGTTACCGTTGTCACCGACCTGGGGGATGTACACAAGGTATGGTTTCATCCGGCGTCAGATCTGTATCTGGTACCCAACCAAACCGTCTGTGATCTGGCGGTCGGGGCTGGCCTTCCTCCCAATAAAGTGAAAATCACCGGCATCCCTGTCCATCCAGGCCTGGCCAAAGGGAAACTGGATCAAGCCGCGCTCCGGTTAAACCTGGGCTGGCGTGAGGATCTGTTTACCATACTTGCTGTTGGTAGCAAGCGCGTTGGGAATATGAATGATTCCCTGCGTGTTTTGAATCATTCCGGTCTGCCGTTACAACTGGTTATCGTCGCAGGCGGTGATGACAAACTCTTCCGGCAGTTGGAAGAAATGGAATGGCATCGGGAGGCACATTTATACAATTTTGTTGCAGATATGGCACCTCTGATAAGGGCCGTAGATTGTGTCTTGACCAAGGCGGGCGGTTTGATCGTAACCGAGGCGCTGGCGTGCTACCTGCCTCTCATACTGGTAGATGCCATACCCGGACAGGAAACCGGTAATGCTGAATTCGTTGTCAATGGCAAAGCTGGCGACCTTGCCCGCGATCCGGTCGAAGTGCTCGAGGTGATGTGTCACTGGTTGGAAAAAGGGAGAGAACTCTATCAATTCCGGGCCAAGAATGCCCGCCAACTGGGACGCCCGCAGGCAGCTTACGAAGTGGCTGAGCTGGTCTGGGCAAAAGCAATCGCACCAACCCGGTAAGAACTATCGAAGTGTCAATTCCAACTTCAGAGTCGAACCATGGATAATCAAGAAAATCGTTCTGTTCATCCCCAGATACGCCCCTGGCGGTATGTACCGATCCTGATCATACTGGGATTGGGAGCCTATGTGCTGCTCCCCCAAATCAACTCCCTGCAACATTCCTGGATGGTAGTCTCGCACATGATCTGGTGGGCAGTGGCTCTGGCAGTTATCTCGCAGGTGTTAAGTTATCTTGGCGCCGGCTACATGCTGCATGCCATCCAGGAGATCGGGCACCAAAAATTGCCAATATGGAAAGGTGCCTTAATCACCATGGGTTCTGCCAGTATCGGGCTTGTGGCCGGGGATTGGGTGGGTTCTGCAGCTGCAACATATGGCTGGATCTATAAGGAAAATCACGATGGGAATGCCGCGGCCATGGCTGGAACGATGCCCGCACTGTTGGATAATGTTGTCATGGTGCTGGTAACAATGGTTGGGGTCCTCTACCTGCTGCTCATGCATGACCTGGTCAAATCACAGTTGATCGAATTTGGCATCGTCCTGATAGTATTGATATTGTTGGCGGCTGGCGGGGTGTTAATCTTGCGCTACCCCAAAACAGCCACCCGCCTCGTCATTTGGCTGGCCGGTCGTTGGTCAGCACTGCGCCGTAAACCATTCTCGCCTAATCCCATCATTGCGGCGATGAATCAATTCATCGAAACCTGGCAATCCCTGCGCAAGGGCAATTGGGAGCGTCCCATGCTTGGAGCCATTGCAAACCTCGCTTTTGACATACTGACCGTGTATTTTCTGTTCATTGCTGCCGGACACTCTGTCAGCTTCGGCATCCTGATTGCCGGATACGGCCTGCCCTTTATCCTGGGAAAAATGGCCTTTATACTTCCAGGCGGGGTTGGGGTGATCGAGGCCGGTATGGTGGCAATTTACGATAGTCTCAAGGTACCGAATGCGGTCAGCGTGGTGGTTATCCTGGGATACCGGCTGTTCTCGTTTTGGTTGCCCACCTTGCTGGGGTTTGCGATAGCTGCCTATTTGAGCGGTAAATTACCCAGCCCGAAAGGAGAACCGGCATGATTTTATCTTTAGGAAAAAATAAGGACGGACGCCGCGCCGGCATCCGCACCATTTCGGCCGCTTAAGCCCCTAGCAGGACTGAGATAGACAAAATGATGTTGTTTAAAGTCTTAATAGTTGCAACGATTGATTACGGCGAGAATACTTAATGATGATTACAGGTAATGCAGGTGCAGACTTATAAGTAACAATTGGTAATATTTGATCTGGCATCTTAAAATTTAGAAGGATTGAATTATGTCAACGAATATCAAAATTATCCCAGCGCATGATTTCATCAAAGCAACCCCAGAAGGACAGCTCGATCTCGAAAAGTGCAAAATAGCGCTGGCTGGGATCGCGTCAATCTCGGCCCCTACGTTCGACTTCGAAATTATTCTGGACACTCGAAAAGCGCAGGTAAATTTATCCATAACCGACCTTTGGTATCTGGCAGCCGAACTCAGCAAGCTTGGCAAGCCCTTTACCCGAAAGACGGCAATCATTTGTCCCCCTGAAGGATTTGACCACGCAGGCTTCCTGGCCCTATGTGCCCAAAACAGAGGCGTCCAGGTCAAGGCGTTCACTTCTTTCGACGATGCAATCGAATGGCTTTTTGCGAAAGACAGCTAACAAGACAAAACGGGATCAGTTGAAGTATCTCCCATTTCCGCCTACAATTTATTCATGCTTGCTCAAGTCTATTCTTGTGCTGTGATCGCCTGAATACCCTGGTGGAGGAAGTGGAATTGAATTACACCGCCGGCTTTCCACTCATGACCATCGTCGGGCTGCCGAATGCCGCCATTCAGGAAAGCCGCGAACGCGTCCAGGCAGCTGTGATGAGCCCCTGCCC
>CAWAAC010000030.1:0-41591 GCA_963779935.1 uncultured Chloroflexia bacterium
CGGTCTGGCCAGTCACGCCGCCGCCAAGTACCTTCACGCTAATGTCAAAGCTTTTGGCATCCTGTCCGGCCGCCTTAAGCACAGCCAAAACTAACTCAAGATCGCCCAGCCGGTTAAAGTAAACCGGGGCGTCTTTTTCATTGACGGTGAAAAGACCTGAACCATTCATAATGCGCACGCGGGCAATGCTTTGCTTGCGGCGTCCAACACCTTCATAATATTGCACAGACATGTTCCTGCTCCTTTACGCGACCGGCTTCGGATTCTGCGTAGCCTGTTGATGCTCCGCGCCGCCGTAGACTCTCAGCTTGGTCATCAAGTGATGACCCATCTTATTGTGCGGCAACATACCCCAGACTGCTGAGCGAATCACACGGTCCGGATGGTTTGCCAACTGGTCACGCAAACTGACGGTCTTCAAGCCGCCGGGATAACCCGAGTGGCTATGATAGAACTTTTCAGTCAGCTTGGTGTGGGTTTTTGTGCCGGTGACGACAATTTTCTGGGCATTGATGACAACCACGAAATCACCCAGCTCGACGCCAGGAGTGAAAGACGGTTTATGCTTTCCCAACAGGAGTCCGGCGATCTTGGTGGCCAGGCGCCCGAGGGTTTCACCGTTGGCATCCACCAACAACCACTGGCGGTTAATCTCGGCAGCTTTAGGATAGTAAGATTTAATCACTTTCAATTCTCCAAAATACAGACTAAGCGAAAATGCGGTACTTCCACAATTTTCAGATAGATACTCAATTATCGTAACTCACATCAACCAGTGTCAGGCCACTGGCTGGGGCAAGACTGGCAGGGATCTGGCTGCGAGCCACCTGCCCCACCTCAGACGGGCCATCCAGGGCCTGCAGCAATGTTTCCGCTGTGAGCCGGGCCTGCCCGACAGCCACCTGGGCGTAGACCAGCCGGCGTACCATGCGGTACAGGAAAGCATCGGCCCTGATTTCAAAGGACCACTCATCCGCCTGTTGCTGCCATGCGGCAGACAGCACCGTTCGAATTGTGTTGCCTCCGGCATGCGGCGGGCTGCCAAAAGCGGCAAAATCGTGCCGGCCGGGCCAAATTTGCGCCAGGGCTGCTAGTTCTGCTACAGGAGGCCAGACACGCCAGGCATAGCGTTCCCGCAAAGGATCCCGGACACTGGCGCAGAACAACCGGTAGCGGTAGCAGCGCGATCTGGCATCGAAGCGCGGGTGAAAATGATCCGCGGCTGCCTGCACATCCCGGACTGCCATATCGCGGGGCAAATTGGCATTCAGGGCATCCTGCAGTTTCTGCAGGCCGTGCAGCCAGTCGAGGTCGAAAGCGGCCACCTGCCCACTGGCGTGGGTGCCGGTATCGGTACGTCCGGCCAGGTAGATCGTCTGACCCTGCCAACCGAGCTTTCGCAGAGCCTTTTCGAGCTCACTCTGCACAGTTCGGGAACTCGCCTGGCGCTGGCTTCCGAGGAAGCCGGTACCATCATAAGCGAGGATAATCTGGTAACGAGCCATTTTGGAATGCGGAAGTCAGAAGGATGAATTATGAATTAGAAACTGCATTCAGCATTCATCACTCTTCATTCATCATTCCGGGTTACTCTTCTACGAGTTCGATGATGGCCATCTCGGCTTTATCGCCAAAACGAGGGCCAAGTTTCATGGTACGGGTATAACCACCGGGCCGGTCTGCGAAACGAGGGGCAATTTCGTCGAATAATTTCTTTACCGCATCATTACTGTTATTGCCAAGTCGACCAGCGATCAGGCGGCGGGCGGCCACTTTTTCAGAGTCAGTGGCATCCTTGACATTGCGGGCAATGGTAATCATCCGCTCGGCCTCGCCGCGGATAGCGGCGGCCTTGGTAGTGGTAGTACGGATACGCTCGTGCGTAAAGAACTGTTTGATCAGGTTGCGCCGCAAGGCGATACGGCCACCCTTGGTTCGATTGAGTTTATAACCTGCTACTTGGTGTCGCATTTCTAAATTACTCCGACTCTTTCTTGATTTCGTCCTTGAGGTAGCCCTTTTCCTGCATCTTCGCTCGCAGTTCGTCCAGGCTCTTCTCGCCAAAATTACGAATGGACATGACCGCCTGGTCACCCTTCTCGAGCAACTCAAGCACATCTCCAACAGTAGTAATGCCGGTGCGCTTGAGCGAGTTGAAGACTTGCACCGAAAGGTCGAGCGATTCGACGGGCGTCTCGGCAACTTCGCTGGTCAGATGCGAACCGGATACTTCCTTTTCCATTGTGATGGTCAAGGTCTCCTCACTGATGCCTGCAACATAACGCAGGTGCTCGATAAGCATCTTGGCAGAGGCGCTCAAGGCTTTCTCGGGTGAAATGGCGCCATCGGTCCAGATCTCCAGGACAAGTTTATCGTAATTGGTGCTCTGGCCTACACGGGCTGCCAGGACTTCCCAATTGACCCGCTTTACCGGGGTGAAAATGGCATCCACCGGCAGCTCGCCGATGGGCATGCGGCCACGTTCATTGGACGGAGCATAGCCACGCCCACGTTCAACGATCAACTCGATATCGAGGCGGGTCTTGGAGTTGTCGGCAGTAAAAAGGTACAGATCGGGGTTGATGATCTTGACCTCGGGGGATGTAATGATATCGGCCGCCGTAACAACACCTTCGCCGCGCACTTCCAGGTGCATGCGTGTGGCATCCACGTCTTCGAGAATCAGACGCAACTGTTTAACCTGCAGCATCACCTGCAAAATATCTTCACGCACGCCCGGGATATCAGTAAACTCGTGCAGGATATCCACTATGCGAATGGAGGTCACCGCTGCGCCTTCCAGAGAGGAAAGCAACACACGTCTGAGAGCGTTGCCCAAAGTCACGCCATAACCGTGCTCCAATGGGCTGATTACAAACTTGCCATAATTACGAGCTTCCGCTTCGCGCTCGATCTTCGGCATCACCATGTTCGTGATTGTCACGATACACCTCTCCCGGCGTACAAAACGGTACGCCGCGTCTAAGAGAAAAGACTCGGATTAGCGCGAGTAGAACTCGACGATTAACTGCTCGTTCAGGTTACCGTCAATCTCGGGACGTTCGGGTAAACGCAGGAAATTACCTGTGAGCGAATTGATATCACGGCCCAACCAGGCCGGGATGTTACGAGTTTCGGCGATGGCGGCCAATTCCTTGAAATAAGTGGCGTCCAACGAACCAGGACGAACCGTAATAATGTCGCCAGCGCCCAAGGTCATGGAGGGAATGTCAGTGCGGCGGCCATTGACCGTGAAGTGGCCGTGCGTTACCAGCAGGCGTGCCTGGGCACGACTGGAGGCAAACCCCAACCGGAAGACGACATTGTCGAGGCGGGATTCGAGGATCTGCAAAAGCATGAGACCGGTAATGCCACGCGCCTTGATCGCTTTTCCGTAATAACGACGGAACTGAGCTTCATAGACGCCATAGATGCGGCGAGCTTTCTGCTTGGCACGCAACTGCTTGGCATAGTCGGATTCGCGGCCCTGGCCGCCCCGTCCACCACGTCCGCCAGTGCGGCCGTGCTGACCGGGTGCAAATCCACGACGCTCGAATGCACACTTGGGAGTAAAGCAACGCTCTCCCTTTAAGAATAACTTTTCACCTTCACGCCGGCACAGTTTGCAGGCCGGCCCTGTATATTTCGCCATACGTACTTACCTCTCTCACCAGAACTAAACGCGGCGCTTCTTGGGAGGCCGGCAACCATTGTGTGCGACCGGCGTTATATCCGAAATGGATTTAACTTTGAGCCCCATCGATTGAACCGCACGGATGGCAGATTCACGGCCAGGGCCGGGACCTTTGACGAACAAGTCCACTTCCTGAATGCCGATCGTCTGGGCAGCCTTGATGGCCTGTTCAGCCGCCAAGCGGGCCGCAAAAGGAGTGCTCTTGCGGGAGCCTTTGAAACCGACCGATCCAGCGCTACCCCAACAGAGGGTGTTGCCATCCGGGTCAGTTACCGTCACAATCGTGTTATTGAAAGAAGCGAAAACATGCACCTGCCCGGAAGACAGGCTGCGCTTCCCTTTTTTAGCGCCACCGGAGCGGCGCGCTGAACGTACAGTCTGAGCCATAAAACCTCTCTCGTTCCTGTTAACGGATTATTTCTTACCGCCCTTGCGGCGTCCGCGTCCGGCAACGGTCTTCTTGGGACCCTTGGCGGTGCGCGCATTGGTGCGCGTGCGTTGTCCGTGGACAGGTAAATTGCGGCGATGGCGCAGGCCACGGTAGCAGCCGATCTCGACCAGTCGTTTGATATTCAACTGTTCTTGACGGCGCAAATCGCCTTCGACTTTCCAGTTCTTCGAGATGTACTCACGAATCGCTGAAACTTCGGTTTCGGTTAGATCTTTGACGCGTGTATCTGGGTTGATTTTGGTCGCCGCCAGAATCTCACGCGAACGCGTAGGGCCAATGCCGAACAGATAATTCAGGCCCACTTCAACGCGTTTGTTACGCGGGAGGTCAACACCTTCAATTCTTGCCATTTATTCCTATCCTTGTCGCTGTTTATGCTTCGGATTTTCGCAGATGATAAACAACACGCCCTTGCGCTTGACAACCTTGCACTTCGCGCAGCGCTTTCGAATGGAGGGACCGACTTTCATGATGACTTTACTCCTTACTTCAGTTGTTCAACCAAAGGTTGAATTATACCTTGTTCTACACACTTCCGTCCAGTTTCGGCGGTGTCTTTGCTGGCTGATCACGGGACAGTCAGGATGAGAGGATCGCCTTCGGTGACGGCAACAGAGTGTTCGTAGTGCGCCGTCAATGACCCATCAGCAGAGACAACAGTCCACTGGTTTGACAGGACACGTGTCCGGTATGTGCCTACAAGAACCATCGGTTCAAGGGCAATGGTCATACCCGGTCGGAGCAGCACACCAGTGCCGGGAGTGCCATAGTTCGGCACTTGTGGTCCTTCGTGCATTTTCCGACCAACACCGTGTCCGGTGTATTCGCGGGTGACCTGGTAGCCCTGTGCCTCCACAAATTGCTGGATTGCAGCAGAAACGTCACCCGTTTTGTTGCCGGCGCGCATCATTGCGATGCCAACGAACAGCGCCTGCCTGGTCACATCGATCAATTTGCTGGCGAGCGGTGAAATCTGCCCTATTCCAGCCGTGAAAGCCGCATCGCCGACATATCCTTCGACAACCGCTCCACAATCGATCGAGATGATATCGCCTTCCTTGAGCTTACGTTTTCCAGGGATGCCATGCACCAGTTCTTCATTGACACTGGCACAAATGGAAGCCGGGAAAGGTGGTTGCCCATAATTCTTGAAAGGCGAGTAGGCGCCGTGTTTCCGCAGAGTTTCCTCAGCAGCCGCGTTGAGGTCTGCAGTAGTGACGCCGGGTTGTAAAAGTTCTCGAACAGCCGCCAACGCCAAAGCGTTGACCCGTCCAGCTTCCCGCATGAGCGGAATTTCAGCCGGACTTTTTATATGTATATCACGATCCCAAGCCATATTTTACTTTCCCAGCACCGCCAACAAATCGGCACTGACCTTCTCAATCGGTTGGGCGCCATCGATTTCAGACAACCGCCCGCGTTCCCGGTAATAAGCGATCAGGGGAGCCGTCTGGGCAAAATACACCTGAATCCGCTTTGTGACCGTTTCCGCCTTGTCGTCGTCGCGCTGATAAAGTTCCGAACCATCCAGATCACACACGCCCTGCTTCATGGGCGGATTGTACTTCTCATGATAGGGATGCCCCTGGGCTTTGCAGGTCCATCGCCCGCTCAACCGCTCCACCAGGGTGGCTGCGGAAGCTGCGATATAGGGGACAATGCTTACCTCGCCGCCAAATTCGGCCAGCAGCTTTCCAAGCGCATCGGCCTGCACCGTGGTACGCGGGAAACCATCCAACAGTGCGCCAGCCTTGCAATCGGGCCGGGAGAGCCGGTCACGGATCATGCCAATGGTGACATCATCCGGCACCAACTCGCCTTTATTCATGTAGGATTGCGCCATCTGGCCGAGCTGGGTGGCGTTCTTGATATTCTCCCGGAACAAGTCACCGGAAGAGATATGCGGCAGACCGGTGGACTTTGCAATGATTTCGGCTTGCGTGCCCTTGCCAACGCCGGGCGGGCCGAGAAGAACGATATATTTTGGCATGATATTTCGCTTATTTCACCAGCCGGGCGTCATCGTAACCGTGCAGTTTCAGCTCGGCGTCGATATTCAGGAACGTATCGCGCACCACACCAACCACGATCAGCAGCCCAGCCGCGGACACCAGGAAGATGGTGGAGGAGGAAGTCGTTCCACCGATGCCAAACAATTGCAAGATCACGTTAATGATGTAACCCAGTACTGCCACCACGCCCAGGAATAACGCACCGGGCAGGGTGATTCGGCGCTGCACCTTGGTCAGGTATTTCTGGGTGGGTGCACCGCGGTTCACACCCGGGATCTGTGCGCCAGCTTTCTTAAGATTCTCGCCATAATTCTGCTGGGAAAACATCACGTCCGTATAGAAGAATGTGAAACTCACCACCATGATGAAATAGAGCAAATAGTAAATACCGCCGCCGTTGGAAAAAACGGACTGTGTGGATTTGGCAAATGATGCAACCGCTGCATTGGCATTGCTGACAAAGTAACTGGCAATGATGGCCGGGAACTGCAGGATGGCGCTTGCAAAGATGAGCGGGATCATGCCTGCCAGATTGACCATCAGAGGCAAGGTGCCCTTGACCGGCATGGACATGCGGCTGCCGACACGACGACCGGGGTACATCACCGGCACGTAGCGGCGGCCTTGCTGCACGTAAACGATCGCATAAATGACCGCTACGATGACAAGCACCATGGAGATGACCAGGATCCAGCCGTGTTGCTTATCTGCCAAAAGGGAGACGAAGCTGGCCGGCATGCGGGCCACAATGCCTGCGAAAATGATCAACGAAAGGCCCTGGCCGCGGATGCCGTACTCTGAAATCAACTCTCCCAGCCAGATGGCGAACATGGTTCCACCCAACATGGTCAAAAGCAGGGTCAGCGAGGAGAGCCAGAGAGCGCTGGTAAATCCGAAGGGCACGATCGGGCCGAGGCCGGCTTGATTGGAATAAGAGTTGAACAGATTAATCTGGCCAAGGGCAGAAAGCAACGCCATCGGGATGGCCAAATAATAGGTCCACTTTTCCTGCCATTTGCGGCCTTCGCGCGGGTCCTCTTCCATTTTGCGCTGGAGGGCCGGGAAAATGGGGGTGAGCAACTGCAGGATGATCTGGGCCGTAATGTAGGGGTAAACGCCCATGGCCAGCAGGGAAAAATGCGAAATGGTACCGCCGGAAAGCAGATCGAGGAAGGCAAAGAAAGACCCCGAACCCGCTAACAGGCTTTTCAGGGCTGTTCCGTTAATACCCGGCACTGGCACATTGGCAGCCAGACGGAAGATAACCAGCAGAAGCAAGGTTATTAACAACTTCCGGCGGATGTCTTGCGAAGTCCAGAGATAACGCCATCCTGAAAATGCGTTTTTCATAAAGGGTCTCCTCGCGTGGACGAGTTAAGCTATCAGTTCCACCGAGCCACCAGCAGCCTCGATCTTGGCTTTGGCGCTCTTGGTAACACGGTGAACACGCACTTTTAAGGCGGTCTTTAGTTCACCGCGGCCCAGGATTGCAACCGGGTTGCGCGGATCGCGCAACAAACGGGCTGCCTGGAGCACTTCGGGAGTAACCTCGGCCTCGGCTTTGAAGGAAGCCAACTGGTCAAGGTTTACTTCATTGAACTCAACTTCGTAAGGCGGGGTAAAGCCTTTACCACGGATGAAAGGCAAACGGCGGTAAAATGGCAGGTTGCCACCTTGCCGGTACAGACGCCCGCCGGAACCGGTACGAGATTTCTCGCCCTTGGTACCGCGACCGGCCGTCTTCCCCTGACCCGCAGAAATCCCATGACCAACGCGCTTACGGTTTTTCTTGGGACTATTAGGTGTAAGATCGTTCAGTTTCATCTGGATGCCTACTCTTCAATTTTAATCAGGTGGACGACTTTTGCAATCATTCCACGCAAAACAGGGGTGTCCTCGCGTTCCACGGTTTCATGCAAACGGTGAAAGCCCAGGGCGCGTACGGTTGCCTTTTGCGGCTCTGGAAAGCCAATCGCGCTCTTGACCAGAGTCAGCTTAATCATTTTCCCTTCGGCCTTTTTAGCCATGCTTCTTTCTCCTTTCCCAGTACGGCAGCAAATCATCAACCGACTTGCCGCGCCGGGCGGCTTCTTCCTGCGGCGACTTGAGCGCCTCAAGCGCATGGAGAGTGGCCTGGACAGAGTTCAGGACATTCGAGGAACCCAGCGACTTGGTCAGGATATCATGGATGCCAACTGCTTCAAGCACAGCACGTACGCCGCCGCCCGCAATAACGCCCGTACCGACGGAAGCCGGTTTGAGCAGGACGATCGAGCCACCCACCTTGGCAGTGCTCTGGTGCGGGATGGTTGTCTTGGAAAGATGGATCTCATGCAAATCTTTGCGGGCGCGATCAGTGGCTTTACGCATGGCATCGGGGACTGCGTTGGCTTTGCCAACACCCATGCCAACCTTGCCGTGATTATCGCCCATGATCAACGTAACACGGAACTGGAAACGGCGGCCGCCCTTCACAACCTTGGCGACACGCGCGATCTCAATGACGCGCTCGTCGAGTGCATCTCCTTGCTGTTCTTCGGTTACCTGGTAATTCATCATAGCGTTCTCCAATCAGGCCTTAGAATTCCAGGCCGCCTTCGCGGGCGCCATCGGCCAGGGCTTTAACCCGACCGCTATATTTGAAACCGCCGCGGTCGAATACGACCGTCTGCACGCCTTTGTTCTTGGCGCGCTCAGCCAGGGTCTTCCCGACCATTTTGGCCTGCTCGGATTTCTTCAGGCCTGCCATTTTGGTGCGGATTTCCTGGTCAATCGTCGAAGCCGAAACAATGGTCTGCCCGGCATTATCATCAATAATTTGGGCATAAATTTCAGAGAGACTGCGGAAGACACTTAAGCGAGGGCGCTGCTGCGTGCCCTGCACGTTAATGCGCACACGAATGTGCCTTCTGACACGAGCCTCGGTACGACTTTTCTCAGCCATAGATTACTTTGCTGCCTTTCCGGCCTTGCCGGCCTTGCGGCGGATCACCTCGCCTAGGTAATGCAACCCTTTGCCATGGTAAGGCTCGGGCGGGCGCACGTTGCGCACGTTCGCGGCAACCTGGCCAACCAATTCCTTATCAAAGCCACGCACAAAGACTTTTCGGGTCTTCTGGTCCACGTCAAAGGAAACACCGGCGGGCGGTTCCATTTCGACCGGGTGTGAGTAGCCCATATGCAAGACGAGATTTTTGCCACTCATCTCAGCCCGGTAACCAACGCCTTCGATCTCCAGAACGCGTTCGAAACCAGAGCTGACACCCAAAATCATATTTGCAAGGACCGCGCGGGTGGTGCCATGTAAAGCACGTTCGGCGGGCTGGTCGGATTTACGGGTGATTTCAATCTGGCCGTTCTTCATTTCAATCCCAATTAAGGGGGAGAACGTCCGCTTCATCTCACCTTTCGGACCTTTTACACCAACATTCGCGCCACTGATGTCCACCTGAACACCGGTCGGGATGACCACGGGCATACGTCCAACTCGAGACACTTTTGCTCTCCTCTCTACCAGACCTTGCAGAGGATCTCGCCGCCCACACCCAACTGGCGGGCACGTTGACCGGTCATGATACCCTTGGGGGTCGACAGGATGGCAACGCCAATGCCTGAAAGCACCCAGGGGATATCCTGTTTCTTGGTGTAAATACGCCGGCCAGGGCGGCTGACACGTTCGATGCCAGTCATGACCGGCTTGCGCTCACGCCGCTCGCCGAAGTATTTGATCTTCAGGCGCAGTACCTTCTGGCTTGAACGTTCACCATCTGCAACTTCAAAATTTTCCAGGTAGCCTTCTTCTTTCAAAATCTTGGCGATTTCCACCTTGACCTTTGAAAAAGGCATAGCCGTCAGAGCTTGACCACTCATCATGGAATTACGGATGCGGGTCAGCATATCAGCAATAGGATCAGTCATGCTCATTAGTTACCTCCACCCGGTTACCAGGACGACTTCATAACGCCGGGGATTTTACCTTCCAGCGCCAACTCGCGGAAGCAAATCCGGCATAGGCCGAAACGACGAATATATCCGCGCGGGCGGCCGCAAAGCGAGCAACGGTGACGTATCTGGTTGGGATACTTGCGGCGGAGTTCACGATATTTCATGCAAGTGCTTGCCATAGTTATTCTTCCTTCTTGAACGGCATGCCCAGCGCCGATAACATCAGCCGTGCATGATCGTCAGATTTGGCTGTGGTCACGATGGTAACCTCCATGCCTCTTAACTTGTCGATCTTATCGTATTCGATCTCAGGGAAGATCAACTGGTCTTTCAAACCAAGCGTGTAATTGCCACGCCCATCGAAAGCATCTGGAGAAACACCGCGGAAGTCGCGCACGCGCGGCAGGGCGGCATTCAACAAGCGGTCCAGAAACGCCCACATTTTGTCACCGCGCAAGGTCACCTTGGTGCCAATGATGCGGCCTTCGCGCAGTTTGAAATTGGCGATGCTGGTACGGGCCTTCGTCATGATCGGCTTTTGCCCGGTGATGGTGGTCATATCGGCCATGGCGGCTTCGAGCGCCTTGGCATTTTCCTGTTCGCTACCCAGGCCGATATTCAGCACAACCTTATTGATGCGCGGAACCTGCATGACGTTCTTATACTGAAACGCCTTCATCAGGGCCGGGACAGCTTCTTTTTGGTATCGTTCTTGCATTCTATTCATTGATCAATGCTCCACCGGCGGCTAATCTATCAACGACTGGCATTTTTTGCAGACGCGATGAACGCCGTCTTCGTTACGCTGAACCATAACGCGGGTCGGTTGGCTGCACTTGGGGCAGATCAGCATAACGTTCGAGATGTCAAGCGGGGCTTCAAACTTCAGGCGGCCGGGGTTAATGGTGCGGCCTTGCGTCTGAACTGCCTTCTGGTGCTTGGTATGGATGTTCAGGCCCTGGACAACCAGGCGCGTCTCGTTCGGCAATACTTTGATCACCTCGCCGCGCTTGCCCTTCTCCTCGATCTTCCCGCTGATAATTTCAACGGTATCACCTTTACGGATCTTGACTTTCATTTTCGCTCCTAAGCTGGCCTAAAGCACTTCCGGGGCCAGAGAAACAATCTTCATAAAACCTTTTTCACGCAGTTCGCGCGCCACAGGCCCGAAAATGCGGCTGCCTTTGGGGTTTTCGCCGTCTGTATCCAAAATCACGGCGGCATTATCATCAAAGCGGATGGTGGACCCATCTTCCCGGCGCCATTCCTTGGTGCAGCGCACAATGACTGCCTTGACGATCTCAGACTTCTTGACCGATCCTTGCGGTGTGGCAGACTGGACGGCTGCAACCACGATGTCGCCAATTCTGCCATAGCGACGGGTTGAGCCGCCCATGACATGGATGACCGTCAGTTCACGAGCGCCAGTGTTATCGGCAACTTTCAACTTGGACTCGTGCTGGATCATGACTGGGCCTCCGCGGGGGCTTCACCAGCAGTGACAACGGCTTCGGCGGGTTCGGCAACAATCTCGGCCACGCCCTTATCGGCGGTGCGAACTTCGGCCTTGATGATCTTCTCAACCACCCAGCGCTTGTCACGCGAAAGCGGGCGACTTTCCACGATCTGGACCTGGTCGCCGATCTGGCAGCCCAGGGTATCTTCCGCTTTGACGCGCTTGCTCAGATGGACAACCTTGCGGTAGAGCGGGTGCCGAAAAGTTCGGCTGATCTCGACCACTACGGTTTTGGTCATCTTATTGCTGGTGACTACACCAGTGATTCTACGACGCTCGTTCATGCTTCACCTTCCTGTACAGCCGCCTGCTGAGGCTCATTCAAGATGGTCTCAAAACGGGCAATGTCGCGACGCAGATAGCGCAGGCGGTTGGTATCAGTTAATTGACCGGTCACCTGCTGGAAGCGCAGCTTCATCAACTCTTCGCGGCTATCGGCCAGCTTGACCTGAATTTCTTCCACATTCAATTTACGAATCTCTTTTGAGTTCATGCCTGCTCCTCTGCGGTAACATCATGGCGGGCAATGACCTTGGTCTTGATGGCGAATTTTCGCCGGGCGAGACTCAACGCTTCCTTGGCAGTCGCTTCATCCAGACCGCCTACCTCGAACATGACACGGCCGGGCTTGACGACGGCAACCCAATACTCCACGTTGCCTTTGCCTTTACCCATACGGGTTTCCGGCGGTTTCTGCGTATACGGCTTATCCGGGAAAATGCGGATCCAAACCTTGCCGCGCCGCTTCATGGCATGCACGAGCGTTCGACGGGCTGCTTCAATTTGACGGGCGGTCACCCAGCCCGGCTCCATCGCCAGCAAACCGTATTCGCCGAAGGAAATCTCGACACCGCGCGATTCCTTGCCCTTCATGCGACCACGCATCTGCTTGCGATACTTCACACGTTTTGGCATTAACATAGCATCTACCTCACTCCACAGACACCGCGGCTACTCACTGACGTAGACGCCTTCGGTCGTCTCGACTTTTTCTTCGACTTCGGTCTTCATGTCACCATGGTAAACCCAGACCTTGACACCGATCTGGCCATAGGTGGTTAAGGCCTCGGTACGGGCAAAATCGATATCTGCACGCAGGGTTTGCAGCGGCACACGCCCATCGCGCAACCAGACCGTACGGGCCATTTCGGCACCCGACAACCGTCCAGCCACTTCAATCTTGATGCCCTGCGCGCCCTGGCGCATGGCCTGTTGGATGGCGCGCTTCATGGCACGACGATAGCTGATGCGGCGCTCCAACTGATCGGCGATGTTGCGGGATACCAGGTAAGCATCGCAATCCGGCGCCTTGATTTCCTTGATATCGAGGTCAACCTTCTTGCCGGTCAACTCTTCCAAGCTGACACGGATCTTTTTGATGCCTTCGCCCTTGCGGCCGATCAGGATACCCGGTTTTGCAGTGAAAACAGATACCTTCAGTTTGCCGGGATAGCGTTCCACATCGATCCGGGAGACACCCGCACGACCAGTTTCCGTGTAAATCATGTCGCGGATGGCAAAATCCTGTCCCAACTGCTCACGGTATTGTGCGCCTTCGGCGAACCAACGGCCGCGCCAGTCCTGATTAACATTCAGGCGAAATCCAATCGGATGAACTTTTCGACCCATAAGATCTCCTTCGTCCTTTCTTTGCCGGTTAGGCAGCCTCGCGCTCGCGCAGGACAACAGTCACATGCGACGTTCGACGCATAATCGGCTTGAAGCGGCCACGTGCTCCGAAGCGGCGCCACTTGCGGGTGGGGGCTTCATCGGCAAAGATCTTGGCTACAAACAGGTCATCGCGGCTGACACCAAAATTCTCTTCGGCATTGGCTACAGCGGAGGCCAGCAGCTTGGCTACCGGCACGGCTGCGCTCTGGGGTGCAAAACGCAGGATTTCCATTGCCTGCACCGCACTTTTACCACGCACCAGGTCGACTACCAGGCGCACCTTTTGGGCTGAGATGGTCAATGAACTTAACTTTGCATGAATATCGTGAGGCATCTCATTGCTCCTACGCGGCGGTCGGCTTGGTCGACTTTTCAGCCGCCTGGTGACCACGGAACAAGCGCGTCGGCGCGAATTCGCCCAGGCGATGACCGACCATGTTCTCGGTGATATAGATCGGCACATGGCGGCGGCCATCGTGGATTGCTATGGTGTGTCCTACCATCTGGGGGAAGATCACACTGGCGCGACTCCAGGTGCGGATGACCTTTTTCTCGCCTTTCAGGTTCATCGCTTCAATTTTCTTCAAAAGTTTCGGGGCAATGAAGGGCCCTTTTTTCAGTGAACGAGACATATCTGCTTACCTCGCATCCTACTCAGCGCCTAGCGGCTAGACTTGCTGCGGTGGCGCACGATGTACTTATCGGTCCGCTTAATGCGGCGGGTCTTATAACCACGAGCGGGTTTACCCCAGGGGGTCTTCGGGCCCGGCATACCGGTGGGCTGGCGGCCTTCACCACCACCATGCGGGTGGTCGCGCGGGGACATGGCTGTACCACGTACCGTCGGGCGGATGCCCATATGGCGTTTGCGACCGGCCTTGCCCAACTTGACATTGTTATGGTCCAGGTTGCCAACCTGGCCGATGGTGGCGTAGCAGGTCTGACGGATCAGGCGCACTTCACCCGAAGGCAGGCGGATCTGGGCGTATTCGCTCTCCTTGGCCAGCACCTGGGCGGAACCACCCGCCGAGCGAACCAGCTGGGCGCCCCGGCCTTCCTGTAATTCGAGCGCGTGCACCAGGGTGCCGACCGGAATATCGGAAAGGGGCAGGCAATTGCCAGGCCGGATTTCGGCATGCGGTCCGGAGATGAGCGTGTCGCCAACCTGAACTCCGAGCGGAGCGACAATATAGCGCTTGACACCATCCGCGTAGAAAAGCAAGGCCAGGCGGGCAGTCCGGTTCGGATCGTACTCGATAGCGGCTACCTTGGCAGGGATATTATGCTTCTCACGCTTGAAATCGATGATACGGATATATCTGCGATTGCCACCGCCGCGATGGCGGACCGTGATGCGACCGGTGGTATCGCGTCCACCGTAACCGCGCGGATGAATGATCAGGCTGCGCTCGGGAGTGGACTTGGTAATTTCTTCGAACGTATATCCGGTCATCCCCCGCTGGCCGGGCGTCGTGGGTTTATACTTCTTGATGGCCATTACTTCACCCCTTCAAAGATCTCGAGGGTGCTTCCCTCGGCCAGGGTAACGATCGCTTTCTTTATACCGGGAGCCCGGACTGCCAGGCGACGGTTGCGACGACGACTGCGCTTGGCAGACGTATTAATGATATTCACGCGCACAACCTTGACGTCGAACAGAGTCTCCATGGCATCTTTCACCAAAGTGCGGGTGGCTTCAGAGGTCACTTCAAAAGAATACTGGTGAAGTTTATTGGACTGATAGTTCGACTTCTCGGTGACCAACGGGCGGCGGATTACATCATATATCGTTGTCATGCTGCCCTCCTACACCAGAAAAGACTTCAACACGTCCAATGCCTTGAGGGGCATGACGAGTTTGTCGTAGCCAAGCAAATCCCGGATATTCAGATAGCTTGCCATGATCAATTTGGCATCCGGAAGATTGTTGGTTGAGCGGATCACCATGTCGTAGGCGGCGCCTTTTTCGGCGGCCAGGACAAGCACGGTGGAATCCCCGACCAGTGCGTTGAGTGCCTGAGCCATCAGACGGGTCTTGGGCTCCTCGAGCACCAGCTCGTCCAGCACCACGACACCGGCTTCAGCGGCCTTGGCGGATAATGCGCAGCGCAAAGCTGCCCGGCGCATTTTCAGCGGCATGTGTTGTGTATACTTGCGAGGACGCGGCGTGTGGATCTTGCCACCGTGCACCCACTGGGGTGCGCGCGTGGAGCCCTGGCGGGCACGACCGGTGCCCTTTTGTTTCCACGGCTTGCGGCCACCACCAGAAACTTCGCTGCGGGTCTTGGTCTTGTGCGTACCCAGGCGGGCATTCGCCATCTGTTGGATGTAAGCCTGGTGCATCAAATCTACATTCACTGGGGTCTCAAAGATCTCGGCCGGAAGTTCCACGGTCTCGACCTTATCACCTTTCATGTTGAAAACGTCTACTTTCATAATACCCATACTCCCATCGGCGCTTACTGCTTGCGCGCGTCCTTGATCATGACCAAGCCACCTCTTGGCCCGGGGACAGCGCCACGCACACCCAGCAGGTTGCGCTCTACATCCACCAGCACAACCTTGAGACTCTGAGATGTGACACGCTCGTTGCCCATATGTCCGGGGCGACGGCTGCCGCGATAAACACGACCGGGTGTAGTGGTTGAGCCGTTCGAACCGGGCGCGCGCAGGCGATCGGAACCGCCATGCGTCTTGGGGCCACCCGCAAAATGGTAGCGTTTCACCACACCGGCGAAACCCTTGCCTTTGCTGGTGCCGATCACGTCCACGTGTTCACCGACGCCAAAGACATCTACGGTCAGTTTATCTCCGGCCTTGAGCCCGGCATCTTTTGCGCGGAATTCACGCAAAAAACGCAGCGGAGGCAATTCGCTCTTCTTGAGGTGACCGAGTTCGCCAGATGTAAGGCGCTTGGTCTTTCCCTCGCTGAATCCGAGTTGCACCGCTGCGTAGCCTTCCTTTTCCGGAAGGCGTACCTGCGTTACATAGCAAGGCCCAGCTTCGATCAGAGTTACCGGTACAGCCGCACCGGTCTCATCGAAGATCTGGGTCATGCCGATCTTCCTGCCAATCAGCCCTTTCAACATGCTCAATTTTCTCCTTCAAAAAGGTTTCTCAAGACTGTCAGCCTGGGCAAGGCTGCATCATCTCGGTCACAGCACAGTCAACCGGTCTGCCGCGGCACACAGTTTAGTAGGGCCCACGAACAGAACCGTTCTTGTGCTGCCTATCCAGTTCAAGCGATCTGATAAATCTTCAGACCAGCTGGAAGAATAGACAACAATGTTAAATCTTAATCTCGATATCCACACCCGCCGGCAGATTGAGCCGCATCAGCATATCGATCGTCTTCGAATCTGGATCAAGAACATCGATCAGGCGATTATGCGTGCGGATTTCAAAATGCTCGTGCGAGTCTTTGTCGATGAAAGTCGAGCGGCGTATTGTAAACCGTTCTTTCTTCGTTGGCAAGGGTACAGGGCCTACAACATGGGCGCCGGAACGTTCGGCTGTTTCGACAATCCGCTTGGCAGACTGGTCGAGGACACGATGGTCATAAGCCTTAAGGCGGATGCGGATCTTCTGCTTCGTCATATTCTTTGTTTACCTATTGGATGATCTTGGTGATGACACCCGCGCCGACGGTCAGGCCGCCTTCACGAATGGCGAACTTGGAACCCTGCTCGAGCGCCACCGGGACGATCAGGGTCACGGTCAGGTCGACGTTGTCACCTGGCAGAACCATTTCCACGCCCGCAGGCAGTTCGACGTTGCCGGTCACATCCATCGTGCGAATGTAGAACTGCGGCCGGTATCCGTTGAAGAAGGCACTGTGCCGTCCGCCTTCTTCCTTCTTCAGCACGTACACCTTCGCTTCAAACTTGGTGTGCGGGGTGATCGATCCCGGCTTGGCTACCACCTGGCCACGCTCCACGTCCGTGCGCTCAATACCGCGCAGCAGCAGACCCAGATTGTCACCAGCCATGCCTTCGTCCATCATCTTGTGGAACATTTCCACACCCGTCACCACCGAGTTGCGGGTCTCGCGCAAGCCAATGATCTCCACCGGCTCGCCAACTTTTACCACACCACGATCCACGCGCCCGGTCACCACCGTGCCACGACCCTTGATCGAGAAAACATCTTCGATCGGCATCATGAACGGCTTGTCCAGCTCACGCTTCGGCTCGGGAATGTACTCGTCAATCACGCGCAACAGTTCCTTGATGCTGGCATATTCCGGCGCATTCGGGTCGGTGGAGGTGCTCTCCAACGCCTTCAATGCACTGCCACGCACGATCGGAGTGGTGTCGCCCGGGAAGCCCTGCTTGGTCAGCAGTTCGCGCAGTTCCATCTCGACCAGTTCCAGCAGCTCGGGATCATCCATCTGATCAACCTTGTTCAGGTAGACCACGATGCTCGGCACTTCCACCTGGCGGGCCAGCAGCACATGCTCGTGCGTCTGCGGCATGGGTCCGTCCGGGGCTGCCACCACCAGGATCGCGCCATCCACCTGCGCGGCGCCCGTGATCATGTTCTTGATGTAGTCACGGTGACCGGGCATATCCACATGGGCGTAGTGACGCTTGTCGGTCTCATATTCCACGTGGGCAATGTTGATGGTGATGCCGCGTGCCTTCTCTTCCGGGGCATTGTCAATCGAGTCGTACGCACGATATTGCGCCTTCCCGAGAAATTGACTGTACTTCGTGATCGCCGCCGTCAACGTGGTCTTGCCGTGGTCAATGTGACCCATCGTCCCAACGTTCACGTGCGGTTTCGTCCGGGCATACTTCTGCTTCGCCATGAATATCTCCTTCTAGAAAAAAAGAACTATGCGTTTAATATTTCCTGCGCCACTGCTGCTGGTACTGGCGCATAGTGATCGAATTCCATCGAGAACACACCCCGACCCTGGGTGGCTGAGCGCAGTTCGGTAGCATAACCGAACATTTCACCAAGCGGCACGGTTGCATTGACAGCCTGGGCATTGCCCGGGCGCATTTCCATGCCCCGGATGGTGGCCCGGCGGCCGTTCAACCCGCCGATGATCTCTCCAAGAAACTCCTCCGGAGCGACCGCTTCCACTTTCATGATCGGCTCAAGCAGGACCGGCCCGCCTTTTTGCACGCCTTCCTTGAAGGCAAAGGTGGCTGCCATCTTGAACGCCATTTCGTTCGAGTCAAACTTCATGGAACGACCCGTCGAATAATTTCACTTTCAGATCAACCACCGGGTATCCGGCCAGCACACCACTTTCGGAAGCTTCCTTGATACCTTTTTCAATTGCCGGGATATATTCGCGCGGGATTGCGCCACCGATAATTTTGTTCTCAAAAACAACGCCGCTGCCACGTTCGCCGGGTTCCAACGAGATAACCACATGGCCATACTGGCCGTGGCCGCCCGTCTGCTTGACGTACTTGTAATTGACTTCCTTGACCGGCCGGGTGATCGATTCACGGTAGGCCACACGCGGTCGGCCCACATTGGCCTGCACATGGAACTCACGCATCATCCGGTCCACGATCACTTCCAGGTGAAGCTCGCCCATCCCTTCGATGATGGTCTGGCCGGAATTTTCATCCGAGTGGACACGGAAGGTCGGATCTTCTTCAGAGAGTTTCCGTAGCGCCTCACCCATACGGGCCTGGTCGACATTCGTTTTAGGTTCGATGGCCACGTTGATAACCGGATCCGGGAAGGTGATGTTTTCCAGCACGACCAGTTTATTGTCGCACAGAGTATCACCGGTAAAGGTTTCCTTGAAACCCAGAACTGCAGCAATATCCCCGGCGCGCACTTCGGTGACATCGTCCCGGTGGTCCGCGTACATGCGCAACAGTCTTCCGACGCGCTCACGCTTGCCTTTGGTGGAATTGGTGACCATCTGGCCCTGGCTGATTGTTCCTGAATAGACCCGGAAGTAAGCCAGGCGCCCCACGTAGGGATCGGTAACAATTTTAAAGACCAGTGCGCTCAACAGCGCGTCATCCTGAGGAGGTAATTGAATCACCTCATCGGTGCGAGGGTCCGTGCCGGTAATCGCAGGGACATCCAACGGAGATGGCAGGTAATCGATCACTGCATCCAGAACCAGTTGAACACCCTTGTTGCGCAAAGAACTTCCGCAAAAAACCGGTGCGGCTCTACTTTCAATCACGGCCTTCCGCAGGGCGTCTTTCAGCTCAGCATTGCTGATCTCGTCGCCTTCAAGATATTTGACGGTCAGCGCATCATCCAGCTCGGCAATGCGCTCCACCATGGTGCGGCGGCGCTCTTCAGCCTCAGCCGTCAGGTCAACCGGGATTTCGGCCTCACGCGGATCCTTGCCCAGTTCGTCATCCCAGAAGACCGCTTTCATGGTCATCAGGTCAATGACACCTTTGAAGGATCCTTCCATGCCGATTGGCATTTGCATGGCAACCGGGTTGGCTCCCAGACGCTGCTTGATGGATTCGATGGTTCGCTCATAAGAAGCGCCTACCCGGTCCATCTTATTCGCAAAACAAATCCTGGGTACGCCATAGCGGTCAGCCTGGCGCCAGACCGTCTCACTCTGCGGTTCCACCCCCTGGACAGAGTCGAAGACGACCACGCCGCCATCCAATACACGCAATGAACGTTGCACTTCCGCGGTAAAGTCGATGTGGCCGGGCGTATCAATGATATTGATCTGATAGCCCTTCCATTCGGCCGTCACTGCCGCAGAAACGATCGTGATACCGCGTTCACGCTCCTGCTCCATCCAATCGGTCACTGTCGTACCATCATCCACAGAACCGATGCGATGAGTCATCCCCGTATAGAACAGGATTCGCTCGGTGGTGGTCGTCTTACCGGCATCAATATGAGCAATGATACCGATATTCCGATACCGCTCGAGCGGGAACGCACGTGTCATAAATAAATACCTGCTTGGTAAAGTTCAAATACCGCCAATTACATGCGATAATGAGAGAAGGCGCGATTTGCCTCGGCCATTTTGTGGGTTTCTTCGCGTTTGCGAATGGAGGCGCCTTCGTTCTTATATGCATCCATTAATTCGTCCGCAAGTTTCTCGGCAAAGGATTTGCCTGCACGCGCCCGGGCGGAATCGAGCACCCAGCGGATGGCCAGAGTGGTACGGCGGACCGGGGGGACTTCCATCGGGACCTGATAGGTGGCGCCACCGACACGGCGGGGCTTCACTTCCATGGCAGGCGCGACATTACGCATGGCGGTATCAAAGACCTCAACCGGGTCTTTACCACCGCTGCGCTCACGGACAATGTCCAGCGTATCATACATCACATTGACTGCCGTGCTCTTCTTGCCACGTTCCAACATGTGGTGAATCATGGTCTGGATGGTCACACTGTTATAGCGGATATCGGGAAGGATCTCACGCTTTTCTGGCTTCGCTCGACGCATATTATTACTCCATCAAATCAACTAAGCGGCTGTTTCTTTCGGGCGCTTGGCGCCGTACTTGGAACGACTCTGCTTCCGGTTATTAACGCCAGTAGTATCAAGCGAACCACGCACGATGTGATACCGTACGCCTGGCAGGTCCTTCACACGACCACCACGCACCAGCACGACCGAGTGTTCCTGCAACTGGTGACCTTCGCCTGGAATGTAGGCGGTGACTTCGATACCATTAGTCAAGCGCACGCGGGCGATCTTACGCAGCGCTGAGTTAGGCTTCTTAGGAGTCGTCGTGCGCACAACGGTGCATACGCCGCGCTTCTGAGGCGCACCTTTCGGCTGGCGCACACGGCGCTGCTTCTTGGTGTTCAGCGTATACAACAACGCCGGGGCCTTGCTCTTGATTTTCTTGGACTGGCGTCCTTTGCGGATCAGTTGATTAATTGTGGGCACACTCGCCTCCAGAACAAATTTCCTTGCTAAATTACGAATTCTTGTCAATAAGTGAGGCCATCGCGAACTTGCCTGGATGGCCTCACTCCTACGAAACAACGCAGTGGGCAGTGCTACGCAGCAGCCCTTTTAGGCAACGAAGGGCAATTCTATCATGACGAAGGGAACCCCGTCAAGGCAAATCAGTGAACTTCTTTGATTTCCTTCTCTTTAATCAGGTCTTCACCCAGATCCATCAGGCCGGTGGTGTACTTTGGCGGATGGATTTTTTCCTCATCCTTGCCAAACTTGATGACTTCACCGGTATCGCTGACGGCTTCCACGGCCAGACCCAGCGACTGCAACTCCTTGACCAGGACCCGGAAGGAGGCTGGAATGCTCGGCTCTTCAATCGGATCGCCTTTTACGATGGCCTCATAGGCGTTTACACGACCTTGCACATCGTCAGACTTTACGGTCAGCATTTCCTGCAAAGTATATGCCGCGCCGTATGCCTCCAACGCCCACACTTCCATCTCGCCGAAGCGCTGGCCGCCGAACTGTGCTTTACCGCCCAAAGGCTGCTGGGTAACCAGGCTGTATGGTCCCGTGGAGCGGGCGTGCACTTTATCTTCGACCAGGTGGTGCAATTTAAGCATATTCATCACACCCACGGTGACAGGCTGGTCATAGGCGACACCCGTCTTGCCATCGCGCAGGACTTGCTTGCCCAGCGTGGGAGAAGGAACGCCCCATTCGAACATGGCAGCCTTCGTGGTGGCCTCAACATCCTTGTCAGGAACATCATCGTGGCCCAGGGTGTGCAGCCAGAGTTTTGTACAAACATGGATGGCGCTCTCGTTCAACGCGGCCCGCTTCGAAGGCGCCGGGATTTCATCGGCGAAGACGGTGGAGGGGTCAATTTCATGATCGCGCAACCACTCGGTCACCGTGGCATGCCGGGCAAAGTTGACGTCATTCAGCTGGTAAACATCGTAGCCGCGCCCGCCCAGCCATTGTTCCAGGTACAGCCGGCGGACTTCGTTATCATCTTCAATCGATTCAGGGCTGTATTCCTGGGTCTTTAGCCAATCCCAGGCTGCCGCGGCGGTCTCTTTCCACGTGTAATCCACCATCCAGGCACGCGCCAGTTCCGCTTCGATCTCATTTTCGCGGGCACCGTCAAATACCGGCGTAATGGCCCGGAAACCGAGTTTCTGCGCCGCCCAGCCGAGATGGACTTCCAGCACCTGTCCCAGATTCATACGGCCAGGAACGCCGGTCGGGTTCAGAACGATATCCACAGGCGTGCCGTCATCCAGGAAGGGCATATCTTCTTCCCGAACAACCCGGGAAACCACACCCTTATTGCCATGCCGTCCGGCCATCTTGTCACCCGCGGTGATCTTGCGGCGCTGCGCCACAGAGACGCGCACCATCATATCCACGCCGGCGGAAAGGTCGGCGTTATCTTCGCGGGTAAAGACTTTCACATCCACAACCTTGCCACGCTCACCGTGCGGCATGCGCAGGGAGGTATCCTTCACATCGCGAGATTTCTCGCCAAAAATGGCCCGCAGCAGACGCTCTTCAGGGGTCAACTCTTTTTCACCCTTGGGCGTGATCTTGCCGACCAGGATGTCATTCGGGCCTACTTCCGCACCGATGCGGATGATGCCGCCCTCATCGAGGTCCTTGATGGCATCCTCACCGACATTCGGGATATCCCGGGTGATCTCTTCGGGGCCGAGCTTCGTATCGCGCGCTTCCACTTCATACTTTTCAATATGGATGGAGGTAAAGCGATCTTCCTGCACCAGGCGTTCTGAAATCACGATGGCGTCTTCGAAATTAGCGCCTTCCCATGACATGAAAGCCACGGTAACGTTCTGGCCCAGGCCCAGTTCTCCACTTTCAGTCGAGGAGGAATCGGCAATGATATCGCCCTTGTGGGCAACCTGGCCCTTGATAACGGCCGGGCGCTGGTCGATGCAGGTGGACTGGTTCGAGCGTTGGTACTTGCGCAGCTTATAAGTGTGCAAAACACCGTTCTTCTCTTTGACGACAATGGAAGAACCGGTCACCGAGACCACATCGCCATCGGCTTCCGCCACGATCACCTGGCCCGAATCGATGGCGGCATAGCGCTCCATGCCGGTCGAGACGGTCGGGATCTCCGGGCGCACCAATGGTACCGCCTGGGCCATCATGTTCGAACCCATCAAGGCACGGTTGGCATCGTCATGCTCCAGGAAGGGGATCAACGCGGCGCTGATACCCACCACCTGGTGCGGGGCGACATCCATGTAATCCAGGTTCTCCGGCGCGGCAAAGATGAAGCCAGAATGGAAACGGCAGGAGACACGCGAGCTTTCGTATTCGCGGAATTCATTCAATACGGCGTTTGCCTGGGCAATCGTGTACTTATCCTCGGCATCAGCGGAAAGATACTCATACTGGTCCGAAACGTACGGCAGGATCGCGACATCTTTTTTGCTCTTGGCAATCGTCTTGAGCATTTTTTCGGTGATACGTTCCCCGGCCTTGAGCAAAACCTCCCCGGTCTTGGCATCGGTCAGATCTTCACGCAAGGCGTGCCCTACCAGGTCTGCACTATCGCAAGGCATCTGGCGGATGACACGCCGGTAGGGTGTCTCGATAAAGCCATATTCGTTGACGCGCGCAAAGGAGGCCAGGCGGCCAATCAAACCAATGTTCGGGCCTTCCGGGGTCTCGATCGGGCAAATACGCCCATAGTGCGAGTGGTGCACATCGCGCACATCAAAGCCGGCGCGTTCACGCCGCAACCCACCCGGGCCCAGTGCAGACAGCGTGCGTTTATGGCGCAGCTCGGCCAGCGGGTTGGTCTGGTCCATGAATTGCGAAAGCTGGCTGGAACCGAAGAACTCACGCAGCGCCGCCACCACCGGACGAATGTTAACCAGCGTTACCGGGGATAACTGCTCCTGGTCACGGATGGACATACGCTCCTTGATGACCCGCTCCATGCGGCGCAGGCCAATGCGCAGTTTATTCTGGATCAATTCGCCAACGGTCTTGACACGGCGGTTGCCGAGGTGGTCAATATCATCCGGCGGTTCAACGCCATTATTAATCAGGATCATGCGCCGCAACAGGCGGATAATATCGGCCTTGGTGACCGTGCGGTGCGGGATGGGGATCTGCAGGTCGAGCTTCTGATCCAACTTATAACGGCCGACGCGCTCCAGATCGTAATGGCGCTGATCGAACAGTTGCTCTTCGAGGAAACCACGCGCATTATCGAGGGTAGCCGGGTCCCCAGGGCGCATACGCTTGAAGAACTCGATCAAGGCCGCTTCGGCAACCGTCAGGCCACCGGAGAGGTCCCATTCGGGTTCCTGGCGTAATGTGGAAGCAATGAACATGCGCTCGGGGTTGGTATCCACATCTTTGAAAAGGTTGATGAGCTCTTCGTCGGTACCAGTGGTAAGCAACTGGTCAACGCTATTGCCATCATCCACGGTGGACAAAGCCCGCAGGAATACGGTGATCGGCACCGTGCGCTTGCGGTTAAACTTTAAAATGATGTAATCGCTCTTGCGGGTTTCGAACTCCATCCAGGCGCCCCGGTCGGGGATGAGTTTCGCCATGGCGAGCGGTCGGCCGGTGGCCCGGTCGGTGGGCGCTTCGAAATAAACGCCCGGAGAACGGATCAACTGGGAAACGACCACGCGCTCTGTCCCATTGATAATGAACGTACCCTTGTCGGTCATTTCCGGGAAATCGCCCAAGAAGATATCCTGTTTGATGGGTTCGGGCACATCCGCGCCGGCCAACAAGACCGAAATATAGAGTGGGCTGGCGTAGGTGAGGTCACGCTCAACACACTCTTCAATATCATGCTTGGGTTCGCCAAACCAATACTTCAAGCCCCACTGCTTGGCTTCGGGGCCGCGGCTGGGGAAGAACAGCTTCATCCCCTTGTTGTAGGATTCAATTGGTGAGATTTCATGCAGTAGATCCCCCAAGCCCTCTGCCTTCAATCGTTCAAACGAGTCTAGCTGAACTTCGATCAGATCGGGAAGCTTAAGCGTAACCGGGATACGAGCGTAATTCTTCTCGGGTAAGACAGATGCCATAGATTTCTCCTGGATTTAGGTACTTTGGCGGAAAGACGGTGCCGTATGCAAATTCCCACTTAGGGTAATAGCATCGACAGATATGCAAAGGTTGATTATACACATTCGATATGTCAAAGTCAAGTACCAAATGGCATTTTTAAGCAATTCCTCAGCTTCATTTTGCCAGAATCGTTGACAAAAAGGCCTCCCCATAGTAACATCGATGCCGCCCGCCGAGGTAGCTCAGTGGTAGAGCAGGGGACTCATAAGCCCTTGGTCGTGGGATCGACTCCCACCCTCGGCACCAAAACCCCATCCATGCCCCCACCTTAGGGGCAAAAAAAGGGGATTTCTCCCCCAAAAGACCTGCTTTCGAGCAGGTTTTTTCGTTTTTCCTCCCACTTTGACCATTTTTTTATCTTCAACTCAGCGCATTGCCCCATTGGGCCGGGTCGCCCCATCCCTCCGCACAGACACGTCCGACGATTAAACCATTCTTAATGAAATATCCGTACATCATATCTTCTCCGCAGCGGCTGCAGATCAGGCCGGGTGCGTAAAGGGCGGCAAAGATATCGTCCGCACGTGCATCTGGAACCTGAAAGGCCTGCAGGCGCAGCAAAAGCCGGCGATGGAATGGGAGCCTCATTTCGTTTTATCTCCTTTGCGGGTTTTTTCTTCGACCACGCTTTCAGGTTTTTACATTCAGGTTTTTACCACTTTAAGATTAGAGTAATTTGAATTATACTAATCTAAAATACTCTAAGGATGTAAGATGCAACGCACACCTTTTGTTGCCCGCGAACGCGAGCTAAAAGTCTTGCAGAAGGAATGGAAATTTGACAAAGCCAGGATGCTTATCCTGTATGGCCGGCGCAGGATTGGCAAGACCAGGCTAATTACCCACTGGATTGAGATAAACCAGCCAAAAGCACTGTATTGGGTGGCGGAACCAACCTCCTCCAAAGATCAACTGCGGGCTTTTTCGCAAGCCTTGTTCAATTTCGAGAGTGGCTCGATGGCTCCGGATGATTTCAGTTACAGTACTTGGAGCCAGGCCTTCGAGCAGGCCGCGCACATGGCAAAGCACGAACGCTTTGCATTGATCCTGGATGAATTTACCTATTTGATGGCGCTCGAAGAGGGCATTGCCGGCATCCTGCAAAATGCCTGGGACCATCATCTACAATATTCCAATATATTCCTGATCATCTCTGGTTCTCATCTCGTTATGATGGAGCGCGGTGTTCTGTCTTATCAGGCACCGTTATATGGTCGGGCAACCTCTCGCTTGATGCTTCAACCTTTGCCGTTCAAGGCAACCAAAGGCTTTTTTTCAAAATATCGTTCTGATGAACGCGTGGCACTGTATGCCATTTTGGGCGGTGTGCCAGCCTACTGGGAACAATTCAATCCAAGCTATAGCCTGGATAAAAATATCGAGGAAAATCTGCTGGGAGATGCCAACCTGGTGCAGGATGAACCCAGATTGCTATTGCAGGATTTCGTCTCCGATATCCACAACTATGCAGCAATCCTGCGTGCCATTGCCCAGGGCTATCGTACACCCAAGGAAATTGCGTCAGCCTCCGGCTTGAACGACAAGCATATCTCGATGTATTTGAACACCTTGATCGGCACCGGTTTTGTGGAAAGGCGGGTGCCGGTGATAAACCGGGCTGCTTCCCGCCAGGGCCGTCACCACATCACAGATCCCTACCTGCGTTTCTATTATCGCTTTCTCTCCCGCCGGCAATCCCAACTGGCCATGGGTATTGCCGACCAATCGCTCGAGGAGATCAAAAAACGCCTGGTGGATTTCATCGGTACCAACACCTGGGAGGAATTGTGCCGGGAGTGGCTGCTGCGTGCAAGCGGACATGAGATTTTGCCGTTCCTTCCGGACCAGGTAGGCAGCATTTGGAATCGTGAGGCGCAAATTGATGTAGCAGGTGTCAATTTTATGGAAAAGACACTCATCCTGGGGGAGTGCAAGTGGGATCGCCACCCGATAAATCTGGATGTACTGAGAAAACTTATTGAAAAGACAGACCAGGTTCTTCCGGCGGAGGGCCAATGGAAAGTATTTTATCTAGGGTTTGCGCGCAGTGGTTGGACAGAGGAAGCGGTCCATTTTGCCAAGAGCCTGAAAGCTGCCAACATGCACGGTGAACGCTGGCAGGCCGTTGGCATCCTGCTCAGATCATTGGATCAATTGGATGCTGAACTCAATTCTTGGACTGTTTAACCCTTTCCCCTTGGCGAGATCATTATCGTAATAGCATCCTCCCCGTGCTGCAAATACCCGATCTATGAGTATAAATTCAGACCTGTTGGGTTGATGGGCAAAACCACCATGCCGTACTCCTCGTGCAAATAAACATGGGGAATGCTCCCATTAGTTACAATGTATTATTGTACAAGACAGGATAAATCATTTCGTTTATAGTGCCATTAAAGGGAGTGACAATTTCAGAAAAGGCGAACAGGGCAAAGTATGCAATCCGACGCTGCTTTCTGAGTATATTTGCTGACAGAATGCGCATTTGAACAAGAATCGTGATGATCACTGGTAATTGGAAAGCAACCCCGCAGGCTAACAGGAAAAACGTTACGAATGAGATGTATCCATCAGCAGCCGGAAGAAAATCAACCTCCGGCGGAAAGACCGTGATCATTACATAAAACATCTCGCTGAGCAGATAGTACCCAAAAAGAATACCGAGTACGATAAAACAAGATGAAACAACTAACCCTGGCAGCCAAGTCTTGCGTTCGCGATCCATCAGTCCCGGGACCACAAAGCGATGTTTTCAAAGCCCTAGATCGGGAAGGCCGCGGCAATCCCAAGATAAAGTGCAATACGGAACCTGATCATGAAACAATCCATCAAGCCGAACGCGTTCAAGCGCATGTCTCAGGCTGGAATCAACAAAAACTTCAAGAGGTATTGGAAAAGATCAACGCTACCGAAGTGATAACCAGGATCGCCACCTACGAGACCAGGATGCGTCGGCGTAATTCATCCAAGTGATCCCAAAAGGACATTTCTTTTTCGGATATTGAGATGATCTGTTCAGAATTCATTCGTTTTACCCCGAGGAATCGATTTAGAAAGATAAAAGGGGTTACGTTACCTTTTCGGGTAGTTTCACCCCACAGCTGCTGCAGAAACGGGCATCAGACTGGTTCGGGGCTCCGCATTGGATGCAGAACCGATTGGCTGGGGCGGCGAAGGATATCTGGCCGGGGGCTGATGTTTCCAGAGTTGAAGCCATCTGAGTTGTTTTTATTGGGGCCAGTGGGGGTTGGATTATAGGTGCGGCTGTCTGAGCACCGCCTGCCTGGCCAACTTCCTCACGGAAGCCATCCGTCATTTCCCTAGCTCCCTTGCGGAATTCGGTGATGGCTTTGCCAGCGCTGCGACCCATCTCTGGTAACTTGCTGCCTCCAAAAATCAAAAAAGCTACTACGACAATGATGACAATATGAATTGGTTGGATTCCGAGTGGCATCTTAGTTTCCTTTCATCTATTGAAACAGAACTGATTTAGACTGGTTTTTACAAATAAAGCCGACAGGGTTCTAATTATTTAATTCATCAAGCATCGCCTGGTGAGGCAACTAGACTTTGCCAATCGCTCATCCTGCATAATTAAGAAGTGCCTGGTGCATCTGTTGAACGGCTTTCTCAAGAAGAGGCCGACTGCAAGCGAAATTTAGGCGGATAAAACCATCATATCCAGGCGGAAAGTCGGAGCCATCGTTACAGGCTACCCTTGCCTCTTCAAGAAAAAACCTGTGTGGACCTCCAGGGAGCCTGGCAGCGCGGCAATCGAGCCAGGCCAGGAAGGCGCCTTCGGGTTTCTCCACGCCAAAACCTGGAAAATACTGCTGCACGGAACGCAAGAGAAAATCGCGGTTAGCCTCGAGATATGCAATGACCTCATCAAGCCATGTATCCTCCTGCCGGTAAGCAGCTGCCGCCGCAGTAACGCTAAGCACATTCGGAAAGGAGACAATGCCGCTCATGGCTGCAAGAAGGTGCTGGCGAAGCTCTGGATTTGTGACGATCGCAACCGCCAGACGCATCCCAGCCAAGCAGAAACTTTTTCCGGGCGATATCAGCGTCACAGTTCGATCAGCGATCTCCGGTGCCAGACTGGCGATCGGAATATGCTGATGGGGGGGATAGATAATGTCGCTAAAGACCTCATCAGATATGATATACATATTATGGCGTAAACAGATGGACGCCATGGCCTGCAACTCGTCCCGGCGGAATACCCGGCCGAGAGGATTGTGGGGATTGACCAGGATAAAAAGGCGGGTAGAGGGTGAAATTGCCTGCTCGAAAAGATCCAGATCGATCTCATAGCACCCATCTTTATTCCGCACTATCTCGGCAGTGTTAATCCTGAGCCCGGCTTTTGCATGGGCATCATAAACCGTTCCATAGGCCGGAGTTTGAACAAGCATCCCTTCGCCAGGTAAGGCCAGCGCCTGGCAGGATAAAAAGAGTCCGATTGCCTGGGCAGGTAGAAAGACCAGCGCTTGCGACTCAACCTGCCATCCATAGTGTCTTTCCAAATATCCCAGTACTTCTTCGCGTAATCCAACGGCGTCGTTTACAGGATTCCACTCTGGATAGCCGAAGTTCCCGTGGGCAACATGTTCCCGCAAAGCCAGGATAACCGGATCAGAGGTACGGAAATCCATATCGGCAACCCAAAGCGGGATCACATCGGGATCGTACCGATTCCATTTGATGCTGTCCATCCTGCGCCGATCAAGAGGTTCATCAAAATTGTAAGGCATGGTTATCTCTATTCAACCGAGATCACGACTTCGGCCGGAGAGAGCCCATCTGCCTGGGCCCGCAACCGAATTTGACCAGCCTGGCCATACGATTTGACAACGGCCAAGCAACGTCCACGGTACGTGGCGCGTCCATGCTCCCGGTAGCTCTCCTCACTCATCGGGTTTCCGTTGCCCACGGCCGTCAACTCGCCAGCTCCAGTTACCGTGAAGTACACACTGCGATCGGCGGAAGGATGAACCTGGCCTTCCGAATCCACGATCTCAGCAGTTACATAAATCAAATCATCGGCGACGGCCTGGATCAAGGCCCGATCGGCGGTCAGGTGAAGTTGAGCAGCTGGGCCGGTGGTTTTCAGCGCTACCTCGACGGCAGGTTGCCCGGCGGAGAAACCGATGGCTTTTAGCTCGCCCTCTTCATAAGGCACGTCAAACCGGGCGATGTGCCGCTCTGCAAGCGTAGCCGATTGGCGGCCGAGCGAACGCCCGTTCAGCAGCAATTCCACCTGTTCACAAGCAGAATAGACATCAACCTGAAAGATTTTCCCTTCAGCCCCCGGCCAGTTCCAGTTCGGCCAGACCTCCGGCCAACCCCATTCGGTAATCAACGGCTGTTTGCCCTCCGGTAGAGGATAATGGACTGCAATATAAAGCTCCGCTCCATTTTTCCAGAGGATATCGCGATAATAGGATTGTGGGCGCTTGAAACCACAGATATCAATGTCACCACAGTTGGCCTGGTGCCAGGGATATTCACCCAGGAATGGTTCTTGCGCATCAAACTTGACCCGGCCTATCCCAGATTCACCCAGGTAATCCAGTGCAGTCCAAACGAAGTCACCCAGGACGAAACTGTGACTCAGTACAGCCTGCCAATTATCGAACGCTTCGAGGGGGAATGATTCCGTTCCAATCATAAGGCGCTGCGGTAGACGCTTGTGATCGGAGCAATATTCTTTCCAACGGTAATTGTAACCGCCAACACCCAGCGTTGCAAAAACCCCATCAGTGGCATCCCAGCCCTTGTTCTCGTTATTCCCTGTTCCATTAATCGCCGCTGTTACCGGGCGGCTGGGATCGATCGATCGGACACGCTCGGCCAACCGGCGGGCAATAGCCGCCCCTTCGGGACGGTTGCGTTCAAGCACTTCATTCCCGATACTCCATAAAATAATTGAGGGATGATTGCGATCACGCAGTAACATGTTTTCCAAGTCACGTTGCCACCAATTGTCAAAGACGATGTGATAATCGAAGAAATTCTTTCCATCCTGCCAACAATCGAAAGCTTCGTCGATCACAAGCAGACCCAGCCGATCGCAGGCGTCCAGAAAAGCCGGCGCGGGCGGGTTATGGGCGCAGCGAACGGCATTGAAACCGCTCGCTTTGAGCAATTCCACCTTGCGTTCTTCCGAACGCGGGAAGGAGGCTGCACCTATCACTCCGTTATCGTGGTGGACACAACCACCCTTCAGCTTAATTGGCTGTCCATTGAGAAGGAAGCCCTGTTCAGCACTGAATTCAAGGCTACGGATACCAAAAGATGTAATCTCTGTATCCACCACCTGTCCACCGGTCAATACCTCCGTTTTTAGATGATAAAGGTTGGGAGTATTTGGCGACCAGAGCCGCGGGGCGACAACCTTGAGGCCAGAGTTGAACTCCAACCGGTTACCTCTGGGTACCCGGCCATGTTCTTCGCCGGTCGCAACAATCTGATCGTCCGTTGACAGAATTTGCATCTGAATTGTCACTTCGGTAGTATAGGCAAGTTCATTCTCCACCACCGCAACTACATTGACCAGCGCTTCATGTGTGGAGACTGCCGGCGTGGTTACAGAAACACCCCAATGCGTCAAGTGCACCGGTTCCGCCAGCAGCAACCACACCGGACGATAAATACCCGAACCCGAATACCAGCGGCTGTTCAATTGGGTAGAGTTATCCACCCGCACCTTGAGATGGTTGGTTCCTCCCAGCTTCAGATAAGGGGTAAGCTCCACCCGGAAGGTGGTATATCCGTAAGGCTGGCGCGTCAAGAAATGCTCATCCAGCCAGACCTCAGCATCCATATAAACCCCTTCGAACTCTATAAAAACTTTCTTTCCATGCCAGGTGGCCGGTACATCAATCACCCGTTCATAATAACCGCGGCCCATGGTAAAAAAGCCGCCCGCACTGCCACTGGGATTGGTAGCCTGGCGGGGGAGCTCAATACTCCAATCATGCGGCAAATCGACCACCCGCCAGCTTTCAATATTGGGCTTATCCCAGCCACTAGGCAGGTCTTGAGGGTCGCCCAAATGGAAACGCCAGGTGCTATTCAAAGATAGTTTATGCATAGGTACCCTTTAAGAGAAGCGTATTCTCAGGCCTTCACCGGTGCCAAGGCCTGGTCAAGATCGGCAATCAGATCTTGCGGATCTTCCAGGCCCACACTCACCCGGAAGGACTCGTGACCCTGATAATCATCGTAAACCATGATCAGGCTTTCATCATGGCCCAGGCAGGTGGCATAGCTGAAAAGTTTCAATCGGCTGGCCACTTCGGGCCGCTGGCGGGGATCGCCCTTGATGTCAAAGTTAAGCATCCCCGAGAAGCCATCCATCTGCTTCTCGGCAATCGCATGCTGGGGATGACTCTTCAGGCCAGGATACCTGACCCAAGCCACTTTGGGATGCCCTTCGAGGTGTTCAGCGACCAACAGGGCATTCCGGTTATGCTGTTGCATGCGCAAAGGCAACGTGACCGAACCACGCATGATCTGCCAGGCATTGAACGGGCTGATGCAGCCGCCGAGATCCTTGACCACAAACCGACGGATTTTGTCAACCAACTCCTTAGGGCCCAAGACCGCCCCACCCAGCGCATCGCCATGACCGTTGATATATTTGGACAGGCTGTGCATGACCAGATCAGCGCCCAGTTGAAAGGGATGTTGCGTCGTCAAGCCAGACCAGGTGCTATCGACCGACAGAAGCACGCCGGCTTCTTTGGCGATTTTCGCCACCGCAGCGATATCACTGATGGCAGTGGTGGGGTTCCCAGGTGTCTCCAAGTGGATCAACCTGGTCTTGGGAGTGAGCGCCCGTTGGATGGCCTGCGGGTCGGTGGCATCCACCAGGCTGGTGTTAATGCCAAATTTATTGGGAAAGTAGTCCAGCAACATGGTACGAACGGAGCCATAGGAAATTTCAGGGGCTACGATATGGTCGCCAGTTTTTAGCAACGCCAGGAAGGTCCCATTAATTGCACTGACGCCGCTGGCCGTCACGACACAATCCTCGCCACCTTCAAGTGCCAGCAGTCGTTCTTCGAGCCAGCGGGCATTGGCATTCAGGTCGCGCGCATAAGCGTAGGTGACGGCTTCATAACCGCCCTCAGGCGGTATCACGTAATTGTTCGACATGACCAGCGGCCGTTTCACCGCCAGGGTTTCCGCGTCCGGCGCCATTCCGGCGTGAATGCAGCGAGTAATTAATCCATTCGATTGACTGTTTTGGTTCCCTCTGGTTTTCATGAAATTATCCTTTCATACCACTGAGTACGAATGATTCAGCAAAATAGCGCTGGACGAAAAAGTACAGAACAACGACAGGGATGGCAGTCAGGAACGACATCGCCATCAACGGCCCCCATCCAATTTGGCCTCGGATACCGATGAAATCCTGCAGTCCCAACACGATGGGCTCGGTTTTAGGTGAGCTCAGATAGATGAGCGGGGTTAAATAATCACTCCAGATCCAGGTAAGATGGAAGACCACAACCACCGCCATGATCGGTTTGCTGAGCGGCAGGATAATATGCCACAAGATCTGAAACTCACTGGCTCCATCGATGCGGGCCGCCTCGGACAGGTCTCTCGGTATCGTCCGGAAGAACTGTGTTAGCATGAAAGTGTGAGAAGGGGCGTAGGCAAAGAAGGCGGGTACGATCACTGGAAGGAAAGTACCAATCCAACCCAACCGGGCGAACATGATGAACTTTGGCACCATGGTTACCTGATCGGGGAGCAGCATCAGGAGGATATTGATCATAAACAGGAAATTTTTCCCCCGGAAATTCATGCGAGCAAAAGCATAGGCTACCAAAGTTGTAGAAATGAGCAGGCCAACCAGGGAGCCGGCACCCCAAATCAGGTTATTACGAAGGTAGAACAGCCAGGGTTCGGCGTTGAAACCATCTATATAATTCTGCAACGTGACTGGGTTGGGAATCCACTGGATCGGGATACGGATACGCAGCTGGTCACCCGTTTGAAACGAAATACTGATGACCCATACCAGCGGGATCAGGATAACAAGCAGCAAAAGTACGATCAGACCATAGGAAACAACCTTTTTGACAAGTTGCTCCGTTTTCATTCCAGCTTTCGCCGGGCGCCAGAGTTTCATCAGGTTATCCATTTTCATGCCTCATAATAGACCCAACGCGCGGACGTGCGGAAGATCAGGAACACAATCGCGGCGATGATGATAAATAGAATCCACGCCTGCGCAGAGGCGTAGCCCATTTTGAAGAAAGAAAAGGCACTATCATACAGATACTGGCCTACGAAAGTGGAGCCCCCGATTGGCCCACCCTGGGTCATCAACATGGGCAGGGTGAAATATTGAAAAGCACCAATCAGCCCGGTCAGCAAGTTAAACAACAGGGCCGGAGTTATGGATGGCAGGGTAACATTAAACATCCGGCTTAAGGCACCGGCGCCATCGACTTTGGCAGCATCATACAGCTCGGACGGCACACCCTGCAATGCGGAAAGGAAAATAAGCATACCGATGCCAGACCATACGGAAATGCTTACGAACATCCATTTGACCATCACAGGATCGACGATCCACGCCTGGGAAGGCAAATGAAGGATTGTCAGCAGGCTGTCGAGCAAGCCTTCGCCCGGGTCCCAAATGAACAGCCAGACGGACGCCATGGCGATCTGCGGGAGACAGGCCGGCACCAGGAACAGGGCGCGGAAGAGCCCGCGCCCGCGCAGTTTTTCATTCAGGAGCAACGCCTGCAGAAATCCCATGCACGTGCCCAGCGGCACCGCAAAAAGAACGTAGAGGGCAGTGTTGGTGAGACCCTGAATAAAATCGGTATCATGGAACAGTTGTTGATAATTACGCAAGCCCACCCAAATCGGCCGGGAGAGAACGTTATACTGGGTAAAGCTATAATATAACGAAGAACCGAGCGGGTAGGCGTAATAGAGAAGCACACCCAGCAAGAACGGGCTGACGAATAAATAAGGAAGCAGGCGTTGGCCCAGGCGTCGGCTTGCGCGTACGGTAGGGGCAGATGTCATCTCAAAGCCTCCCGAATGTGTCAGCCAACTCCAAGGTGGGCACCGGCGTATCCGTTTCTTGCTATCTCGTCACGGATAACCGGGCCCACCCAGGAGCTGACTTAACCAATAAATCTAGCTAATTGCCTTCCAGGCCGCATCCAGGTCTGGCTGAAGAGTAGCGGTTATATCGGCCAGAGCCTGTTTCGGTGTCTTGGTACCGTAAGCGACAAACTGCTGTGCCTGGGCAAAGAGCTTGGAGAGTTCACCTGAGACCAGGCAACCAAAATCAGCCGGCCCAAAGACTTTGTCGGCCTGATTGGGGGCATCCAAGAACCAAGCCAGTCCGGGAGCTTTGCTCGTATCATATTGCTTTACCAACGATTTGCTCCACATGAAGTTTCCATGCGTGTTAAACACATCCACGTTGTATTGCTGGTTGGTCATCAACCATTCTGCCCAGCGGTACGCCGCATCCGGTACCTTGGTGGTTCTGGGGATCGTGTATTGATGCATGGACATGAGCACGTATTTCTTCTGGTTAAAGCTAGGGAGGAAATTCCAGCCGATATCGTAGTTCTTGTCAGCCATGGCCGAGGGCATAGCACCCGGCTCCCAGGAGCCGTCGATGAGCATGGCTTCTTTATTATTGGCAAAGGCGCTGGTATTCGAGATCCAGGTGGTCCACTTGGTATCATAGGCCTTATACTGGGCTTTTGTAACCAGGTTGACGAGTTTAGCATAGCGGGCCAGATAATCTTCCCAATTACCCTGAGTGAACAAAATCTTGGTTTTATCGGCACTGATAAAGGGGGAGTCGCACATCATGCTGGCAGTTCGGACTTCAGGACCTTCGGCGTCCTGAATATCCAGGCCCATCTGAAGGATGTTCCCACTTGCATCCAGTTTCGTCAGTTTCTGGGCCATGCTGTACAAGTCATCCAGGGTCTGCGGCGGAGCGGATGGATCCATGCCCGCGGCCGTGAACATCTTCCTGTTCCAGCCCAGCGCCGGCCAGGGGCCGCCATCGCCGCCGAATAAACCATAAATATGTCCATTCCAGGTAACGCCAGCCCACTGGGCAGGTACATAGTCAGCTTGATTTATGACCTTGCTGGCCTTTACGTAGTTCTCAATGGGCAGGAATACACCTGCCGGCGCCAGTGAGAAGAAATCGGCGCTGCTGGTGTAGTGCTGTATAACGTCCGGGGCACTTCCTCCAGCGATTTCGGTAAGGATGCCCTGCGGGTCATCCGTCTTCCAAAGAACCTGTACCTGGATGTCGGGGTTTTGTTGCTGGAATAATGGGATCGCCGTTTTCTTCAGGTAATCCTGGTACCAAGGTTGCCAGTGGGTCTGAAATACGACCGTGGAAACACTCTTATTGGTGGCTGCGGTGGGTGTGTAGACCGGCAAGGCTGTAGCCGGAGCTGCCGAGGCGGCGGCTGATGCGGCTGTAGCCGGGGATGCCGGAGTGGAAGTGAGCGCTGGCGCGCAGGCTGCCAGCACACCAGTAGCAGCGGCGGCGGCAGAAACGCGGAAAAACTCACGACGGCTCATTCTCTTATTCATTTTTAATTCTCCTTTTTGAATCTCCGGGGGATAGGATGAGGGGATTTCTCTTCTTTCGAGGTCACTAAGCTATCATTCCAGTATTATTTAGTGTAAAGCCTCCTTTTCCGGCAGGGTTTTGGTTTCAACCGAATCCCGCACCACCAGTTTCACAGGAACAGTGATTCTCTTGGATTCTTTCTCAGTTGTATTGATCAGTGCGATCAGACACTTTGCAGCAGTAGAGCCAAACTCTCCATATTCCATCCGCACGGTAGTCAGAGGGGGATTAAGGTAGCCTGCAAATGGCACGTCATCGAAGCCCGTCACAGATAGGTCCTTCGGAACTTGCAGGCCAATCGAACGCACATGCTCAATGACGCCCATCGCCATCAGATCCGTGGCCGCTACAACGGCCGTGGGTCTCTCCTGCGTATTGAAAATCCGTTCAATGCCACTTGCCCCACCCTCCTGGTACCAGGTTCCGCCCTGAATCCATTCCTCGCGCACAGCCAACCCGCAGGCTGACATCGCTTTGCGGAAAGCCTGGGCCCGTTGCATGCCACCATTGCGGCGAAGATCGCCATAAACGTGACCTATAGAACGATGTCCTTTTGCCACCAGGTAATTTACCAGTTGTTGAATACCCGAAGTATTATCCACGGCAACAACGGCAGAGTAGGGGTGGATGGGTTTCTCCAAATCCAAGGCTACATAGGGCAACCCCGTGCCACTAATGAGTTCGAGAATAGGATCATCGATATAAGCATTGTGAACGATCAGGCCGTCGACCCGCCCACTGTGGAGGAATTGTCGAAAATCCTGCAGGTAACTTCCCCCATCGGGGACCGGATATGTCAACAGGAAGTATCCTTCGGGTGTCAAGGTATCCACAATACCCGAAGTGACACCCGCCAAATATGGATCAGCAAACAAATCACGTGGTTCGTAATGGAGAAAAACTAGACAAATCGTATGGGTCTCCCGGGAATCCAGGCTGCGAGCAACTGCGCTGGGCTGAAAGCCCATCTCGGCAATAACGGCCTCTACGCGCTTGCGTGTTTCAGGAGAAACATCCGGACGGTTATTTAAAACGCGCGAGACGGTGGGAAGGGAGACACCAGCTGCGCGCGCAACCTCTGCAATCGTGTTCTTTTTTTTCATCTGACTCACCTCGATTCGAATCAATGAATTCCTGAAAATATTTTCCGATACCGCTCCCGGTATCGCTTCCGGAAGCGCTTTCAGTCGTATTCTAGTCTGAGTCATGTCCTTTTGTCAAGAGGCCGGGTTGACAGTGTTAGCGCAAAGTGATAATGTCCCCTTCTGCAAAGTTAAATTGTCCCCTTTGAAGTGACCGCAGAATGGACAAATTACTGACGATGAGCAATCAAGAAATCACGCAACTGGAAATAACACAAAGGCTGAAGGACAAACGGTTATTGCAGAAAGAAGCCGCCCAATTGCTAGTGATCAGCATCCGGCAGGTAAAACGGTGCGATTGTTCCTTGTAGGTGGAAATACTAAACAGATGTCCATTCTATTAAATATCGGTTTCCATCAGTTATTTTGTTGCTAATTAATCGCTTGCAGATTGTATTTACTGATAAAGTACTGTCTTGGGTGTTGTCAATTTCGTAATCCTGTCGATGAATCCACCGAATCCGGATTATGTTGTCTACCTATTACAGTGGATGCCATCTACTTTTTGCAGGTGACCAGTACCCATGAACGTTAGAAGCGTAATCAATTGGGGGAATAACTTAGCATAATCTTATAAAAGTTTGGCATTCTACGCATGAATAATTTCAGGAGGAATATCTTGCTAAAGAATTATTGGATGATAAGAATCTTCTGCAATCACATACAAAACGCCGCTTTTCGAACGGGGAAGATATGAATGAATTGGAGGGAACATCAATATGGAACTCGTCTCCATACAGGAGTGAGAAGTCTGAAACGATCAAAAAAACGTTGCCTTTGCGAGGAAATTAACATATACTTTATTTGGTTTTCCAGAAATCTGGCTGCCTAAATTGCACAGAGAGTTAATCATGAATATCCCTTCAACCGCGACAATCGAACCCCAGCATTCAAATGCTCCTCTAATCAGCCTTGAAGATGCCCGGAAAGTCCTCTGGTTGCGTAATTATCCTCGCCCGCTGGGTGAGCTTTACGATGAAGGCTACCTAAACCAGTCCAGGTTGGAATGGGCGGCAACAAAGGCCTATGATCCTCATCTCAGGCAAGCAGCTCAAATTTTAATGAGCCGGCCAAAACCGGAAAAGCCTGTTGAAAAGAGGGAAAAGAAATTGCCACTCGAACTACCTGATTCGGCTTTATCGATCGGTATTACCATGGAACAGGCCCGTTCGACCGAGTGGCCATTTCCACCGTTCCGTCGCCAGCTAATGGGAATGTTGGTGGAAACCAAACAGCTTTCTCTCAAAGACCTGGGATATGCCGCTGAGAATGCTTGGGAGGACCGAGTGAGAAGAGCAGCCACTGCTTTGATGCTGGGGCGAATGAATTAAAGCATAAATGAACCTGCGCCGTCGGCCGGTTTTATAAAGGTGCTTTCTGGTGGGAAGAGTTATGCAGAAAGGAAGCAATATCAGATTGCCCTCGTTGAGGGAATGATCATGGGAACAGTTTTTGGTTTGGTGATCGCGTTATTTACTTGGCTGCTTACGCGGCATCCTTCCACACAATCCACCATGTCGTTATCAGAAGCAATTAAGTCCCCTGTTGGCATCATGGCCCTGGCGTTACTCTTAGGATTATTTGGCTTGTACTTCCTAGGGTTGTTTCTTTTGGATCGCTTCATACTTGATAGGTTGGATAAGCAAATTGATAACTACCGGAAGGGACAAAAAGGGGAGGAGAGGGTGGTTGAGGTTATTCTCCAAACTTTGGATGGAAACTGGTCACTTTTTCGAAACATCCAGTTGCCAGGAAACAATAAGGGCGATCTTGATACCGTGCTGGTAGGTCCTTCTGGTGCATGGGTTCTGGAGATTAAGAATTTCAGCGGAGAATATAGAAACATCGGAGAGCAATGGGAATATCGGGTTGGTAACAGTTGGAAATTACACAAGAAAAGTCCGAGCCGTCAAGCACGGAATAACGCTGCTCGTTTGGGGAATTTTTTGAAAGCGGATGGCATTCAGCAGTGGGTGGATGCGGCGGTTGTCTGGGCAAATCAGGAGAGCCGGCTGACGGTGGAGAATCCATCCGTGGCCGTCTGGCAACTGGATCGGTTGCCGGATGAACTCGGGAATGTGTGGCAAGAAGAGAAGGTTCCGGCCGCGACGCGCACTCGGATCGTGGAGAAGCTGACCAAACTGTGCCAGAGGCAAGAGGAAAATCGTAAAACGGACACGAAGAATGCGACCACATAAGTGGAAGATTTGGCTTATCTAGTCGGACCAACTTCTAACCAAGGATTATTCCTTACAGATGAGACTTCTGATTTGCGTAATCTATGGGAATGTTCACCTGATTATGTTTATGCCATTAAGGTGCGAGAGATGGGAAGCAATGCTGATAAGAACATCATTGGTAAATTGAATGACATTATGATTGAAGAATACATTTTCGGTTGCTGATATCCGGTTGAATTGAGGCGATCTGATAATGGATAGTGATCTTGCTATACGCTTGGCAGCATTTTCCTGGCTAACTGAAAAGACAGCTGCGTTTGGGGATGTTTTACCGCGAACATTGCTTCAGGAAGGTTTTATTTTTGAGGGAACTCGTATCCCCTTTGTTGCGCCTCATGGAATTTTCAAACCTAAAGTCCTTGACCTTCCTCTTACAATTACCACCACACCCGGAAGCCCATATAATGATACTTTTAGCTCTGATGGTCTCCTGACCTATCGGTATCGCGGAACAAATCCGAATCATTCGGACAACGTGGGGCTTCGGAAAATTATGGAACAAAAACGCCCCCTCGTCTATCTGCACGGGGTAGTATCTGGTCAATACCTTACCATCTGGCCAGTCTATATTGTCGCCGACGATCCAGCTACACTAGCATTCAAAGTAGCCGTGGACGATGTCGCCAATATTGAGGTTCAAGCCGACCAATTATTAACCCTGAAAGAAAACATGATCGCCAGACGTGCTTATATCACAGCCACGGTCAAAGTCCGGTTACATCAAAGAAGTTTTCGCGAGAGGGTTTTGGAAGCGTACCGCACTCGATCGCGCTGTGCCATTTGCGTCACCGGGAATTGCTCGATGCAGCGCACATCCTACCTGATAGCACTCCTGAAGGCGATCCATTAATAACAAATGGGATTGCACTCTGCAAGCTCCACCATGCTGCTTTCGACAGTTTTATTCTTGGGGTATCACCTGATTATATTGTACATGTACGTAAAGATGTTTTGGAAGAGCATGATGGTCCAATCCTGCAGCATGGCCTTAAAGATTTGGACGGTGCAAAATTGTTGTTACCTCAAGAAGTAAAGAATTGGCCGAACAGAGATGCTCTCGTCCAGAGGTTTGAACAATTCATTCGGGCAGCATAACTAACAAATATGGCTCTTGTATTCCTAAAGTGAAAACGATCTTAGACGAGGTATTAAATAAAATTACCTTTGCTGATGGAAAGCTACAACTACACCTTGAAGAAATTATCATCGAATATAAAGACATCGTTCATTCCTTATCAAAACTGGGATTTTCATAAGC
>CAWAAC010000031.1:0-31552 GCA_963779935.1 uncultured Chloroflexia bacterium
GCATAATCTCTGAAGGATATCAACCCATTCTTTCTTCATGTATTTCCAAACACGGATTTATCATGTTCATAATCCTTGATGTAAAAAACTATTCGGAGAATAAACAATGTTAGCTAAAAAGTATTTTGAGAAAGGTTTTGAATTGCTTCGACGTCTCCAGGAGACGCAATCCGAGAATATTGAAAAAGCCGCCGAAATGATCTCCCAGGCAGTCGCCGAAGGGCATACCTTCTATGCCTGGGGGGACCGCACTCCTCGCTGCCAGTGCAGGATATTTTCTGGCGTGCCGGCGGCCTGGCCATAGTCAATCCAATTTTCACACCGGGATTTTGTCTGGAAGGTGGACCAATTCGACCAACCCAGTTCCTTGAGCGTGTGGAGGGATATGGCGCGTCATTCTTTAACCAAATCGGGGCTGAACCCGGAGATGTCATCCTTCTGGTTTCGACTGCCGGTAGGAATGCCTTCCCGATTGAGATGGCAATGGCTGCCAAGGCTGCTGGCCTGAAAGTGGTCGGCATGACCTCTCTGACCTATAGCCAGTCGGTTTCATCCCGGCATTCTTCAGGGAAGAAAATGTACGAATACTGCGACGTTGTACTGGATAACCTGACCGCGCCGGGAGATGCCAGCCTGGAAGATAAAAGACTGCCTCAAAAAGTTGGCCCTACATCGGGTTGGATGGGATGCTTCCTGCTCCAAGCAGTAATGGTTGAGGTTGCCGAACGGCTGGCAGATAATGGAGTGCCAAACACGGTTTATTATGCCGGTAACATGGATGGTCAGGAAGAATACATTAAATATCAGGATCACCTGATAAAAGAACGCGGCACTAGGCATGGGGGGATCTACTCGCCGGTGCGCAAAATGTGAATGGTGATTGGAGAACTTGGGTTATTCGCATTCTGTAGTGATGCCTGCAAGAAACCTGTCTCCTGGTGTATGTGGGCATTCCAAGAGACAGGTTGAGATAAAAGAGAATAGGAGAAAAGATGAGGTATGTATTAGGAGTAGATGGGGGTGGCTCAAAAGTTGTCTGCCTGTTGGCTAATGAGCGTGGTGAATTGCTGGGTTATGGTGAGGGTGGCCCGGTTAACACCAACTACGTTCTTTTCCGGATGCTTCGGGAAGCACTTTGCCAGGCAATCAGCACAGCCCTCCAGGCCGGGGGAGTGCGCGGCAAACAGATCGATGCAACGGTGGTCAGCGCGCCGGTCAATCCCGCCACTCTCGAAGCATCAATGCGGAGTTTGCAACTTGATAATGTAGATTGAAGCTGCGGAAGGGGAAACCCCGCGCTGGGCGGCACGGTTCTGGGTTGATCAGCGCATCGGTGTGACGGTCGACGCCGGGACCGGATCCCTCTCCAGAGGCTGGGCCAGGGACGGGCGGGAGTGCGGTGCAGGGGGATTTGGAGTCGACATTGGGGGATGAGGGCAGCGCGTTATGGATCAGCATGAAGGCCATTATCGCGGTAATCCAGGCCTTTGATGGCCGTTTGGAAGAAACCCGCCTCAACCGGCTTGTCTTGGAACATTTCGGCGCTGAAAGCATCCTGGCCCTGGCCCTACGCGAACCCGGGGGCTTCATTTCCAAGGCGAAGATGATCGAAACGGTCGAAACCCGGGAACAAACGCACTTTATCATCGATCTGGGCACCCTGCTGGAAGAACCTGCTATTGGCAGGAAACCAGAAAGCACCCAGGAGGGGGACTTGTCACTGGGTGGGTTATTCTTCCAAAAGATGGATCATCATGAACCGCTGACCCGCGCAGAAGTTGCAAGCCTGTGCCCGGTGGTGGTAGAGGTGGCCCGCCAAGGTGATCACACTGCCAAAAAGATTTTTGTGGGAAGCCGGGGTTGAGCTCGGCCGGCTGGCTGCGGCTGTGATCGAACGGTTGCGCATGGAAGATGAAATGTTTGCGATTGTCCCCTTCGGAGGTGCATTTAAAGCGGGTGAACTGGTTATGAAATCATTTTCCGAAACCTGCCGAGCCGCAGCCGCGCACGTGGCTATCATTCCCCCGAGATTTGAACCGGTGGTTGGGGCGGGGTTGATTGCCATTAATCAAATTGGAGTTGAGATCGATCAAAGGATCATGCAAGCAGTGGAGATAACCTCTCGAAATTTTCCTGCGCTGGTGATAGAAAAAGTTGAATAAATGGGCAAACAAATTGCTATCAAGGCAAGTCATATCATTACCCCTGAACAAGAGATCAAATCCGGGGTTATTCTTATTGAGAATGGCAAGATCTTGTGCTTGGGCAGCTCTTCAGAAATTCAGATCCCCTCTGGAATTGAGCTGATCGATGCGGGCGATAAAACGATTGCGCCGGGTTTTATCGATACCCATGTCCACGGCCGTGATGGTCACGAATTTGGCGAAGATCCCCAAAGTACGGCCGATCTGTGCCAGGCAATTGCCTCCACAGGGACGACCAGCCTGCTGCCCACCCTGGGTTCCTGGTCGGGGGTGAAAAAAAATCTGGATGAAATTCGCGCGGTGAGGCAGGCGATGCTCCACGGTACCGGCGGGGCGGAGATTTTGGGCATCCACATGGAAGGCCCGTACCTGAGCGGCGCGGAAATCGCCAGAGGATCACAACCCGTCAGTGTCTTGCGCAAACCTTCAAGCCGGGAATTGGCCGAAATGGTAGAAGCCTCGCAGGGAACAATCCGGAAGATGACCATCGCGCCTGAACTGGACGGCGCACTGGATGTTATTCGAGAGTTGGCAAGAATGAATATTGTAGCCTCTGCCGGTCATACTGCCGCTACATACGAACAGATGCTGGAAGGAATTGCTGCAGGGATCCGGAGCTGCTGCCACACCTTCAATGGAATGATCCCTTTTCACCACCGAATCCCGGGTGTTCTGGGAGCGGTCCTGACTTGCGACGAGGTGAATGCTGAATTGATCGCGGATTGCCAGCATGTGTCTCCGGTTGCCATGCAGGTTTTGAAGCGTTGCAAGGGAACTGATCTGATCCATCTCATCACCGATAATACATATTGGGCGGGTTTGCCAAATGGACCTTACGAATGGAGTGAAGGACGCGTAGTTATCAAAGAGGATCAGCGAGCTTACGTTAAAGGGGGTACGCTGGCAGGCAGCGTTGCCTCAATGAATTTCAATGTTGGTAATATGATCCGGAACGTTGGCTGCTCACTTTCCGAAACAATCAAGATGGCAACAATCAATCCTGCCCGGGTGATCGGTGTGGCAGACCGCAAGGGCAGCTTGGAAGTTGGAAAAGATGCCGACCTGATCATAATCGATGCGGATGTGAATATATATCTGACAATGGTGAAAGGAGAAACGGTTTACCACTCAAGTAATATTTGACATTCATCCCAAAAAATCTGGTCAACCAGGCGAGTTGATTCTTGACCCATGCGATCCAGGACGATCCGGTTCAAGTCGCTGTTTTATTTTTCTCCTGCTCAGTCATCTGGTTGAAGAATTGCATACGCGTGGAAAAGATTTCCACCATATTAATAAGGAGTTGTGCCATGAACTTCCAAAATAGAATCAAAACTGTACTTCATTTATCTGACCCGGACCAGGTACCCTTTGCGCCCTATATTGAGAGTTTTCCCAGCGGTGAGTATGAACGCATGCTGAGGAACAGGGGTATGGGCCTGGTGGTCCGAAAACCAACTGTCTGGGAGGCCACTCCGCATGTGCCGGTTGAAGAGAGGGTGGAAGGCGACCTTTCTGTCTTCATCCATCACACCCCCAAAGGCGACGTACGCGCGGCCTATAAGCAGCACGCCGGCAGGTTGTATATCGATGAAGCCGGTATTTGTGTGGAGGGCTTTTTGAAAGGCCTTGAAGATTATGAGCCGATCATGTACATGATCGAAGACACTGAGTTTCATGTGGACAACACACTCTACTCGGATACCGTGCGTGACCTGGGAGGGGATGGACTCTTTACCGAGTATGGTTGTGCGTTGAGCCCCTATGGGCACGCACGTTACATTTTTGGCGAATCCTCCGGCTTCGATAAATGGATCTTCGAGCAGGCTGATCACCCGAAGGAGTTCGCCAGAATGTTCGATGCGATCATTGCACGCGAGGAACGCAGGATGCAGCTGATCGCCAAATCGCCTGCGGAATATATCCGCTTTGGGGATATTGATGGCAGTTGGGGACCGGAGGTTGTCAGGCGCTACGACCTGCCCTTTATCAAGAAATGGATTCCTTACCTGCAATCACTGGGAAAAATCTGTTGCGTGCATGCTCATGCCATTAACCTGGCCTTTTTCAAGGATCTTATTGGTGAAATGGGATATAACGTTGTGGAGGCCTTTACCCCGCCTCCGGTTGGCAACCTATCGATCCGGGAAGCCCGGGCTGCCTGGGGCAAAGATACCATCATCTGGGTCAATTTCCCCGAGACAGTTTTCTATCAAGGGGCACAGGCGACGAAGAAATACACCCAGGAACTCCTGGAAAGCGACTCTCCGGGTAACCGCCTTGTTATCGGGTTTACCGAAATGGGGCTGTGGGGAGCCTCTGATCCCCAGACCGAGCAACTCTTTAAGGAAGGCATCCTTGCCATTGCGGATGCAATTGATGAGAGTGGGAAATTTCCCCTCCAGCCTCGCACCAGGTAGGCCGACATCCATCCTTATGAACGGAGAAATGCTATGAGCGACATATTAATCGAGATCAAGAATGCAGTTATAGACGGGCAAAATACCATTATTAAAGAAAAGGTGACTGAAGCTTTGAACCAGGGATTGAATCCGGAAGATATTCTCAATACTGGCATGGTGGATGCCATGACCGAAGTCGGCCGGACCTTTGAACTGGGTGAGACGTTTGTTCCGGAAATGATGCTGGCTGCCCGTGCCATGCAATCGGGGCTGACTATCCTCCGGCCATCCCTGGTGAAAGCCAATTTCAAAGCTATCGGAAAGGTGGCGATAGGCACGGTTAAAGGCGATTTGCACGACATCGGTAAGAACCTGGTCAGCATGATGCTGGAGGGAGCTGGTTTCGAGATACTTGACATGGGCACGGACGTAGCTCCCGAAAAGATCGTCGCCGTGGTCAGGGAAAGTGCACCGGACATCGTGGCTCTCTCCGCCCTTCTGACCACCACCATGTCCAACATGAAGGTGACCATTGATGCCTTGAAGGCTGCCAACCTGCGTGACCGGGTCAAAGTTATTGTTGGTGGAGCTCCTGTAACCGAGGCCTACGCGCAGCAGATTGGTGCCGATGGGTTTTCCCTCAACGCGGCACGCGCGAGTTAACGTGGCTAAGGGCTTGATCGGAAAGAGCTGATTGTTTTTCCACCTGACCCGCACTCGAATTTGTCAGCCAACAAACAGAACGTTCAAACAGCTATATTCCCATCGCTTGAGCAAGTGAAATATCCGGGAAGTGTTGCTTGTGCGGGTGATGTCACCATCCACCCCGGTTCGTTCGAACTCAAAGAATAGCAAAGGATATTATGGACGATAAAACTCTTGTGGCAATTTTGGATGCCTTCCCCTATCCAATCGTGTTTGTCGATTGCGAACATATAATTCAATTCCTTAATCAAAACGCCCGGTACCATTATTATCAGGAACGAGGCTACCGGGACCTGATCGGGAAATCTCTTTTCGATTGCCACCTTGTTCACAGCAAAGAGAAAATCCTGGAAAATGTGGAGAAATTTAAGAACCACGGCCAGGAATCGTTTTTGACCGTTACAGTTAAGAACCAGCGTTTATATATAACTCCTGTGCGAAATGAAGACGGTGAGTTAATCGGATATATTGAACGATTTGAACTCAACCAGCAAATATGATGGTTGGCATTGAATCCACCTCGTCATTGTCACGCGGCAGCGCTGACATCACCGGGCGGGTGCGGGCCGTACTTCAGGGTCGCAAACCCGATCGCATTCCTTTTGTCAGCCGGATGGACTTCTGGCACCGGGGTCTGAGCTACCAGAAGCGCCTGCCCGCAGCGTATGGCGGAATGAGTTTGTCCGGGATCCACCAGATGATTGGTTTAGGACAGGAGGATTGGCTGGCCCCCTGTACATTCAAGTACAACAACCTTGAAATGGTTTCGTTCCAGGATGGCCGGGAAATCCTGCACATCTATGAGCCTGAGATCAGCTTCTTTCCCGACCTGTGGGGCTTGCTTCCAGTCGATCAGCCTGGTGAGATGACCACCGAGTTGATCTCACCTGCAGGAAGATTGATTTATAAACACAATCTATTGCCTGAGAGTCTATCCGCCGGGATCAGCCGACCTCAATTGATAGAGAGGCCGGTGCGCGGCCCGGAAGATTACGCGACTTATGCATATATTCTCGAACACGCGCAGTTTGTCCCCTGCTTTGAGAAATTCCACCGCCGTGAACAGGAGCTGGCTGGCTTGGGCTACTTGGTACCGGTGCTCAACCGTGTGCCGTTCCAGTCCCTGCTGATCGATGTCCTCGGAGAGTTGCCATTATTCTATGCCCTGCACGACATCCCCGCACAGGTCGAACGCCTGTTGGATGCGGTCGACCGGCAGAATATCGAGATTCTTGAGCGGCTTTCCGGGTTGGATGTACCCTATGTGGAGTTCATTGACAACCTGGAGGGGGCCATGACCAACCCGCGCCTGTTCCAGAAATACCTGATCCCCTGTTACCAGCGCTATGCCGCTATTCTGCATCGCCAGGGCAAGCAGCTCGGCAGCCATACCGACGGGAACCTAAAAAAACTGGTCCAACTGCTGCCCGGGAGCGGCCTGGATGTGTGCGAGTCGTTCACTCCTGCTCCGGTGACGGAATGCACCTTTGAAGAGGCCTGGGAGGCGTGGAAAAATGGGCCGCTGATTTGGGGCGGCATCCCTTCATATTTTTTGGAAGCGCGCCTCCCCGAGGCGGAGTTCAGGGATCGGATGGAGAGGCTGCTCGAACTCGTCCAGGACAGGCCAATCATCCTGGGTATCGCAGACGCAGTAATGAGCGACAACGAGGTTGAGCGTGTGCAATGGATCGCCGAGCGGGTGGAGGCTGGGAAGCCATGATCCCCTCGACCGCGCGGTATCACAAAGAAAAGAGGCTAAAACCATGCTCGTCGATCAAGGAAGCAAGAGCTCAGGGCCAATGTCACCCAAGCGCCGTTTTTTAACGGCCTTGCTGGGTGGAAAGCCGGATCGCCTGCCAGTGGGGAACGTGGTCTCTGCGGCGACCATCGACCAGATGCGCGCAGTGGAGGCCTGGTTTCCAGACGCCCATTTCAACCCTGAGACGATGTCCCGCCTGGCCGCCGCCGGGCATGAGATCCTGGGATACGATACGATCATGCCCGTCTTCAGTGTCACCCAGGAAGCCGCGGCTTTAGGTTGTGAGGTGGATTGGGGCGCTCCGGACATGCTGCCGACTGTCCGTTCCTATCCGTTTTCCCAAAAAGAGAATTTTACGCTCCCGGATGGCTGGTTGGAGGCGCCCTCGATCCGGGTTGTGTTGGATGCTCTGCGCTTACTGCGCCAACGCTACGGGGATCGGGTTGTGATCGTTGGCAAGGTGATGGGTCCATGGACGCTATCGTATCACTTGATGGGGATGGAGGAATTCCTGATGGCCACCAAGCTTGACCCAGCAAGGGCGCGCCGGTCGCTTGAAGCCCTCAAGGCGGTCAGTCTGGCCTTTGCCCGCGCACAAATCCGTGCCGGGGCAGATATTATTTGCCTGGCGGACCATGCCACTGGCGGGATAGTCTCACCACTGGCATATCGCGACTTTTTGCTTCCCCTTCATAAAGAGATCTTCGCTGGTATTGGGTCACCTAGCGTGTTGCATTGCTGCGGAAATACGACCGACCGGATCAAGTATTTTTCGAGAATCCGGGGTGGATGCCTTCCATTTCGAGTCACAGGTGAACCCTGCTTTCGCCGTAGCCGAAGCGCGTGGAAGAATGACATTAATAGGGAACATCAACAATCCGAATATCCTGCTGAACGGGGAGTCGTGAGGAGGTATTGCTTGCCTGTCATGCGGCGATGGATGGGAAAGTACATATCCTGGCTCCCGAGTGCGCCGTAGCTTTGACAACTCCCACTGAGAACCTGCAAGCACTGGTGCAGGTAGCAAAGGGGGAGGGATGAGTACCTCATTGGTAGATAAAAATACCAGTTATGTCGTTATTTTGATCAAATACCTTGCAATTTATCAATAATATTGACAATATTTCCATACCAACCTATAATTTTTTTCGAAATGGCGATATCCCAATGTTAGCTTCCTCCCACAAGCGGATCGAACGCAAGACAGCCTTGCTACATTTTCTTCAAGAGAATGAATCGATCCCGATCGACGATCTGGCGCGGCAGATGGATGTTAGCAGCTCTACCTTACGCCGCGAGCTACGCGATTTGTCCAATGAAAGTCTTGTGACCGTAACAGTCGGCAAAGTCTCCCTGGCTACACAATCCAATGAGGAACAGCCCTTTGCATTACGGACCCTGTTGAACAGTAAAGAAAAAGTACGCATCGGACGGATGGCGTTGGATTTGGTTCATAACGGCGATACGATCTTTATTGCGGGGGGGACGACTACTCTCGAATTCGCCAGGCTTCTCCCGTGCCAGCGCCGGGTAACCGTTATCACCAACGCCCTGCGCGTGGTAGGTCTACTGGTCGACCAGCCCGGAATTGATCTGATTGCCCTGGGTGGCGCGGTGCGGCCGGGTGAACAAACCCTGCATGGTCATTTGACCGATTGGGGCGTGACCCAGTTCTGTGCCGATAAACTCTTTTATGGTATCGAAGTGATCAGTCTGCAGCATGGGCTGACCCACAGCCAAATCGTCGAGGTCAGTACAGACCGGGCTTTTGCCAATGCTGCCACGCAAACGATCATCCTGGCCGATCACACCAAGTTCGGCAATGTGGCACCGGCCCTGGGCCCGCACCTCGAAAAGGTACACGTGATTGTGACTGACCGGGACCTTGCGCCCGATATTGCAGAAAGCCTATCTGCCAAAGGTATTAAAGTCATCCTGGCATAGAACAGCGGAGAGCGAGGTATCCCATCCAATGCACCCAGTAACATTCCCCCGCTCAAAGACAAAACCGCCGATCCAATGGATGTAAAAACATTTCAAGATTACCTGTTTTTTCAGTTCTTCCAGATGGTGGCTGACCTGGACCTGCCGGTTCAGATCCATACCGGGATAGGCCAGGAGCGCCGGACAAATGCAGCAACCCTGCAGTCTGCCATCCGATATTTTCCCGATACCCGCTTTGTGCTGCTTCGCTATAGTTATTCTTGGATCCAGGATATATCCATGTTAGTGACCAATTATCCGAACGTGTGTCAAAGCCCTGAGCTGGCTGCCGTTGATCTCCAGCCAATCTGCCACAGCCATGTTGCACGAGTTGATCGAGCGCGCCAAGTTTGACCGGATTTTCTGGGGCTGTGATACCTGGACAGCGGAGGAAAGCTTTGGTGCACTGCTGGCCTTCCGCCATATTCCGGCCTTAACTCTGCAGAAAAGGTAATCGCAGGGTATTTCACCTCCGCGGATGCCTTTTTGGTTATCGACGCCGTCCTTCATAAGAATCTCCAGTGCTTTTACAAACTGGCATCAGCCGGATGAAAAACGGCAGGATGTAAATCCACTCATGAAAACCATCTCGGTCGGTAAGTTGCGCGGATTGCAGCAGGCCACTTCCGCGCAAGGCACATTCACATGCCTGGCGCTCGACCATCGTCAGAACCTGCGCCGGGCGCTCTTCCCCCAAGATCCAGGCCAGGTGAGAGATGCAGAGCTTTCCAGCTTTAAATTGGATGTGACCGCCAGCCTGTCTAGATTTGCAACCGCCGTGCTGCTTGACCCGGAAGTTTCTGCAGCCCAGGCGGTTGCCTCCGGCAAATTACCTGGCGGGATCGGGTTGGTGGTGGCCTTGGAATCCACTGGTTATGGCGGGACTCCCACCGCCCGTCAAAGTCAACTGCTGCCCGGTTGGAGCGTTGAGAAAGCCAAACGCATGGGCGCCAGTATGGCCAAGCTGCTGGTCTACTACCACCCCCAATCCCCAACAGCCTCGGCGATCGAGGACTCCGTCCACCAGGTGAGTGAGGAATGTAGCCGTTTTGATCTCGGTCTAATGCTTGAACCACTTTCCTACTCGCTCGAAGAAGGAGCCAGCCTCTCATCGGCAGAAAAGCACTTTGTGATCACGGAGACAGTCCGCCGCCTAGTTGTTCCGGGCGTGGACGTTTTGAAGATCGAGTTCCCGCTGGGTGTGCGTGACACAGAGGATGAAAAAGCCTGGGCCGACGCCTGCAAGGAGATCTCCGCAGCCTGCCCCGTGCCCTGGATTCTGCTTTCGGCGGCAATAGATTACAAGACCTATTTGCATCAAGTGATGGCAGCCTGTCAGGCCGGGGCCTCCGGCGTTGCCGTTGGGCGCGCCGTCTGGCAGGAAGCGGTTGCGTTGGAAGGTTCTGCACGGGTCGATTTTCTACAAACGACTGCCTGTGAACGTCTCACCCGCCTTACCGAGATATGCAACTTGAACGCCAGGCCAGTACAATCCTTTTATAGCGCTGAGACTCCCTTCGATTGGTATCAGATATACTAAGCCTCGCAGTGCCCGGTAAAAAACAAAGATGAAATCATATGATATTCTCGTAGCCGGTGAAATTAATCCCGATCTGGTGCTGACCGGCGATGTCACTCCGTCATTCGGTCAGGCCGAGAAGTTGGTTGATTCCGCTTCATTCTCGATTGGCTCCTCATCCGCCATTTTTGCTTGTGGGGCCGCCCGGCTGGGAACTCAAGGTAGGATTTATCGGCGTCTGCGGTGATGATCTTTTTGGTCACTTTATGCTTGATGAAATGATACGCCGGGAGGTGGATGTCGCCCCCGTCATCGTGGATGGATCTGTCAGCACTGGCATGTCTGTGATTCTCAGCACCTCAACCGACCGAGCCATCCTGACGCACGTCGGCAGCATGAATCGTCTGCGCGCTGACCAGGTTACAGAAGAATTGCTGGCACGCTCCCGCCACCTACATGTTGCCAGCTACTTTCTGCAGAGTGCACTGCAACCAGGTCTATCTGACCTGTTCGGCCGTGCGCACGCCCTCGGCCTGACCACTTCGCTCGATCCTAATTGGGACCCTTCCGGCAAATGGACCGGCTTTGATGAATTGCTGCCCCTCGTAGATGTATTCTTGCCCAACGAAAACGAGGCTCTGGCCATGACCGGTTCGGCCAATGACGAGCAGGCCCTTGGAAATTTGGTTCAAAAGTGCGGCTGGGTAGCAATCAAACTGGGATCGCGTGGCGCAATTGCTGCGAGTGGTTCAGAAACGGCCAGCTCCCCCGCTCTCAAAGTAAATGTTGTGGATACCACCGGGGCCGGGGACTCTTTTGATGGTGGCTTCCTGTACGGTTACCTGCAAGGCTGGAAGTCTTGAGCGCGCCTTAAAGCTGGGGGCTGCCTGCGGTTCACTTTCAACACGCAAGGCAGGAGGCACCACTGCTCAGGCTACCCAGAAAGATGTGAGTCAATATGTCGATTGAATTCCTGGATGAGATCGTCCGCAACCAAAAATTGGGCAAACCGTGCGGGGTGGTGTCGGTCTGCTCCAGCCACCCGTTTGTGCTGAAGGCAGCCATGGCGCGTGCTGTACGGACCGGAACCTCTGTTTTGGTAGAATCCACTTGCAACCAGGTAAATCAATTTGGGGGTTATACCGGTATGACCCCGGCCGATTTCGCATCGTACGTAATGACCCTCGCAGGAAAGATCGGCCTGACGCCAGAGAAAGTGCTGCTTGGGGGCGACCACCTTGGCCCTTCGGTCTGGCAGAATGAGCCGGCGGAAAATGCCATGCAAAAATCCCTGGATCTGGTCCAAGCGTATGTTCGGGCAGGTTACATTAAAATCCACCTGGATGCCAGCATGAAGCTGGCGGATGATGATCCGAATGTTCCGTTGGATGTGGAACTTTCCGCTCAGCGCGCCGCCGACCTGGCAGAGGCAGCTGAGCAAGCAGTCACCAGCCTGGGGACCGCGCCAGTCCCACGCTATGTAATCGGTACCGAGGTACCCATTCCAGGAGGAGCGCAAGTCCATGAAGACCGCTTGCAGGTTACTTCGGTTGAAAATGTCCGTCGAACAATAGAGGTAACACGAGCAGCTTTCATGCGCAACAAGCTCGACTCTGCCTGGGAACGAGTACAGGCGGTCGTTGTGCAACCGGGAGTGGAGTTTGGAGATGATTTTGTGCTGGATTATCAGTCCAAGGCTGCAGCAGATATAGTTCTTTTCATTGAGAACTCAGCCCAAGATGGTCTTTGAAGCTCATTCAACCGACTATCAGAAACGCGAATCACTCCGCCAGCTGATTCGGGATCATTTCGCCATACTTAAGGTCGGCCCGGCGTTGACTTTTGCCATGCGTGAGGCGGTCTTTGCCCTGGCGTGGATGGAGGCTGAACTAATTCCTGCCTCTGAACGCTCTGGTTTGATAGACGTACTTGAACAAGCCATGTTCCGAAACCCAAGTTATTGGCAGAAGTATTATCACGGGTCACCGCAGGAACTAGCCTTCGCCCGCAGATTCAGCCTGAGCGATCGCTCCCGCTACTATTGGTCGGATATTCACGTACAGGCAGCATTTCGTAAGTTGTTGGCCAATCTTTCCGCCCGGCCCCTGCCGCTGGCCCTTCTCAGCCAATTTGCCCCCGAACAACTGCTGCATATCCGGGATGGTCTGATCGCGAACGATCCCGAAGCGATCATCCTGGACCGGATAGATCGGGTCCTGGATGATTATCAAATTGAGCCATCAATAAGCCAGAATGAATAAAACTTCCAATATAGGGTCTTATTTCTTAAGGAAACCAATATGAGTAACGAACACTTTCATTTAAATTCAGCAAACCTAAATATATTCTCCCGCTCTCTCGTCAAGCAAAGGTACCTGGAATTTGGGCTGGCGCATACTGCCGATGGTCCGCGGCTGGCCGTGCTGGGAACTCCAGAATCGCCCGCTCTGAATGACTTTGAAGGCGAACGCTCCGAACTAGGGGAACGGACTTTGCTGCTTGGAAACCCCACCCCGCACAATGCCGCCGCACTGCGCGACCACCTGGTCTGGCTGCAACCCGGCCTGCTGGGCTTGCGTACCTCGGCTGGCATGGGCGACCGGATTGGCCTGGCCACTCCCGGCCATGTGCGCGCCATACGCGCTACAGGGGGGCAGATCGCCCCGATCTTCGCTCAACAATCCATTCGGGAAATGACCCGCACCGGCCGTAGCCCCCAGCAGGTAATGGATGACGCAACCTGGGGCATCTTTCAAGAAGGCTGGAAGGATGGCGTCGGTGCGGATGCTGATCACCTAAAAACCACCGCAGATATCGATGCCTGCCTGGCTGCCGGTTTCACCTTCTTCACCATAGACCCCGGCGCCCATGTGGATAACCGGGCCGAGACTGCCAGCCTGAACGAATTGCGCGAGCTGTCTGCCGCGCTGCCAGACGACTTGCAGCCGCATGTGAGCGGCCTTTTGAACCGAACATTCGCCATTGAAGGCTACTCGCTGCACTTCGACGAAGCGACTTTGCTCAAAGCAGCCGTTAAATATGGGCGGGCCATTGGGCACGTATCCGTCATGTACCACTATCTTGCCCGGGCGGCCGGGTCGCGGCCCTTCGAGCTGGAGGTCTCGGTCGACGAAACCGAACAACCCACCTCCCATGCCGAGCACAGGTACATCACCAGCGAGCTGGAACGGCTCGGAGTCAAATGGGTCAGCCTGGCGCCGCGCTTTGTTGGGCGCTTCGAAAAAGGCGTGGATTACATCGGCGACTTAGCTACCTTTGAGGCCGACCTTGCAGCACACGCCGCCATCGCCCGCCATTTTGGATCTTATAAGCTCAGCCTGCACTCCGGCTCAGATAAGTTCAGTATCTACCCGATCGCCATGCGCCAGACGCACGGCCTGGTTCACCTGAAAACCGCTGGCACCAGCTACTTGGAGGCTCTGCGCACCATCGGAGCCATTGATCCGGCTTTCTTCTTTGAGATCTACGCCTTCGCCCGCGAGCATTATGAGACTGACAAGGCCAGCTACCACGTTTCAGCGAAGTTGGAACGTGCCCCATTACCAGAAACTGTACACGACTGGCCTGGGCTTCTCGATCAATTTGACGCGCGCGAGATCTTGCATGTCACCTTCGGCTCGGTGCTGACCGAAAAGATGCATAATGGGGCCTTGTGTTTTTATGATCGCCTGATGGATATCCTGCAGACCAATCCAGAGAGCTATGCTACCAACTTGGAGAAGCACTTCGTCCGGCACCTGACCCCGTTCCAGCCATTGGAAGGATAAAAATGGATAATCAAAAAACTAATAATCCCTTCAACCTCGTCGGCAAGGTTGCCGTCGTTACCGGCGGCGCAGGGGTACTCTGCTCCGCCTTGTGCCGCATGCTATCCGCCCAGTGCGTCAAAGTTTCCGTCCTGGATCTTAATATGGGGGCGGCTGAAAGCCTGGCGGCGGAACTCCGCTCGTCCGGCGGCGAAGCCATCGGCCTGGCCTGCAACGTACTGGATAAGACCAGTATCGAAGCGGCAGCGAGGCAAACTCTGGCCACTTTTGGGCGCGTTGACATCCTGCTTAACGGCGCGGGCGGAAACAAACCGCAGGCCACTACCAGCAAGGAAACATCGTTCTTCGACATGCCCGCGGATGCTTTGCGCTGGGTCATCGATCTGAATCTGATGGGCATCATCCTGCCAAGCCAGGTGTTCGGGAAAATCATGGCCGAACAGAAAAGCGGTGTGATTCTCAATTTTTCGTCGATGAATTTTTATCGTCCGCTGACACGCATCCCGGCTTATTCGGCTGCCAAGGCTGCGGTGAGCAACTTTACCCAGTGGCTGGCAGTCGACATGGCCCAGAACTATTCTCCGAATATTCGTGTGAACGCGATCGCTCCAGGGTTTTTGGTCGGCGAGCAAAACCGTCGCCTGCTGCTCAACGAGGACGGCTCGCTCACCCGGCGCGGCCAGGTGATCATTGACCACACCCCGATGGGCCGCTTCCAGGTCCCCGAGGATCTGTTCGGGACCGTGCTCTGGCTGCTTTCACAAGCGTCCGCCTTGGTTACCGGCATTACTGTGCCGATCGATGGCGGCTTTTCCGCTAACAGTGGAGTGTGAGTAATAATGGTCATTGGAAAAGGATTTACCGATCACTACCTGACCGAGGCCGAGACCGGGGAAATCATTGCCCAAGCCCTGGAATCGCTTCAACTGGACGGCAAGCGCGTCCTGATCATCATTCCCGACGGCACACGAAGCATGCCAATGCCGCAGATGTTTAACCTGTTCGAGAAGTTGCTCGGCCCACGCGTGAAAACCATGGATTACCTGGTTGCCCTGGGCACACATCAGCCAATGAGTGATGCCCAGTTGAGCAGGCTGGTGGGCAGGGATGTCGTCAATGGGCATACCGGAGCAAATCACATATTCAATCACAACTGGAATGACCCGGCCAACTTTGTCAACATCGGCACCCTCCCGGCTAGCGAGATCAGCGAGATCACTGGCGGATTGATGGCCCAGGATGTTCCAGTCAGGCTCAACAAGCTCATTCTCGGCTACGACCAATTGCTCATATGCGGGCCGGTTTTTCCGCATGAAGTGGTCGGTTTTTCTGGCGGCAACAAATACTTCTTTCCTGGTATTGCTGGTCCAGAGATCATCAACTTCACCCATTGGCTGGGTGCGGTGATGACCAGTTACAAAATAATCGGCGCCGGGTATACGCCAGTGCGCGCCGTTATCGATCATGCAGCAGCATTTATTGATCGACCGGCATCTTGTTTTGCTCTGGTTGTCACCCACGACGGCATCGCCGGATTGTATTTTGGGACACCTGCAGAAGCCTGGCACTCGGCCGCGGCACTCTCAGCACAGATGCACATCATCTATGTGGATAAACCTTTCCAGCGTGTTCTGTCGATCATGCCGGAGATTTATGATGATCTATGGACAGCGGCCAAGGGCATGTATAAGCTGGAACCGGTGGTTGCCGACGGAGGCGAGGTGATCATCTATGCCCCGCACCTGACCGAGGTCAGTTATACGCACGGTGAGCTGATTGATAAAATTGGCTACCACTGTCGCGACTACTTCATGAAACAGTGGCCCCGCTTCAAAGATTTCCCCGGCGGCGTGCTGGCCCACTCGACCCACCTGAAAGGTCTGGGTGAGTATGATCTGCTAACCGGTATCGAATCCCCGCGTATTCGCGTAACGTTGGCCACTGGCATCCCTGAGGAACGTTGCCAGCGTATCAACCTGGGCTACCTCGACCCAGCTAAGATCAAAGTGGAAGAATGGAAGAACCGGGAGGCTGAAGGAGTCCTGGTTGTGCCGCGCGCCGGTGAGATGCTCTATCGTCTCGGGGATCCGGGAAAATAAAATCACACTTCTTGCGGGTTTAGATCCCGCCTGAGGGCGACAGGAGATAATAATGAGTGCGAAGATCGGTATCGTTGGATTGGGTGTAATGGGTCACAATTTGGCTCTGAACATGGAGCGCAACGGCTTCCCTGTGGCCGGTTACGATCTGGACAGTGCCAAAACCAAAGCCTTCCTGGACGGTCCCGCAGCCGGGAAGGAAATCATCGGCGTCGATTCGCCTGCCGCTCTGATGGCGGCTTTGGAGAAACCCCGCCGCATCCTGTTGATGGTTCCGGCCGGCGCCCCGGTGGATAGCGCCATCGACCACCTCAAGCCGTACATGCAACCGGGCGATATACTCATGGATGGAAGGCAATTCCTTCTTCCTGGATACAGAACGGCGCAACAAAGCCCTTGAGGCAGAAGGATTCAACTTTATCGGTACAGGTGTTTCCGGTGGAGAACAGGGCGCTTTATGGGGACCCAGCCTGATGCCGGGCGGGCAGCGCTCCGCCTGGGAGGCCACCGCGCCTATTTTCCGCGCCATTGCTGCAAAAGCCGAGGATGGCCAGCCTTGCGTTGAATATATGGGACCGCGTGGGGCGGGTCACTATGTCAAGATGGTGCACAATGGCATTGAATACGGCGACATGCAGTTGATCGCAGAAATATACGATCTGTTAAAGCGTGGCCTGGGCCTTCCGGCCGAAGAATTGCATGCCGTTTTCTGCGAATGGAATGCCGGCGAGCTCAAATCCTACCTGATCGAAATTACCGCCGATATCTTCGCTCAAATGGATCCTGAGTCTGGAAGCCCATTGCTTGACTTGATCCTCGACGAGGCACAGCAAAAAGGGACCGGCAAATGGGCCAGCCAGAATGCACTTGATGTGGGAGCACCGATCCCCACCATCAACGCCGCGGTGGAAAGCCGCATCCTATCCAGCCTGAAGACGCAGCGGGTCAGCGCCAGCCAATTGATCCATGGACCGGTTCCAAAATACCAGGGCCAACGCCAGATCCTGATCGATGCCGCGCGGGAAGCTTTGTACACCAGCAAGATCATTTCCTATGCCCAGGGACTGGGGCTGCTCAAGATTGCTTCCGACGAATACAAGTATGAGCTGCCGATGAGCTCAATCGCCAAAATCTGGCGCGCCGGCTGCATCATTCGGGCTGATTTACTGGGGGATATCATGGAGGCTTATCAGCGCGATCCGGCACTGGTCAACCTGCTCCTGGACAATTCATTTCGGTCAGCTGTTGAAAACCGCCAGGGGGCTTTGCGCCTGGTGGTTCAGACCGCAATTGGTATGGGTATTCCCGTGCTTGCACTGGGTACATCCCTGGCTTATTTTGATGCCTATCGCTCTGAGCGTTTACCTGCCAACCTGACCCAGGCGCAGCGGGATTATTTCGGCGCCCACACCTACCGGCGGGTTGACCGCGCCGGCACTTTCCACACGGAATGGTCCCCAAGCTAACGAGGAGTTTATCGATGAAATATGGATTGAATATAAAGCAGGATGGCAACCTGAACCTGATCGCCCTCGGGGCACTTAACCACCGCGTGGATTCGGGCATCATCCCCTTCCGCAAAGCCACGGAATGGCAGGTACACCCAAGTGGAGGCGAATACAACGTTGCCGCCAACTTGTCCGATTGCTTTCGCTTGCGCACTGGCATGGTGGCAGCGATGGTTGACTATCCCATCGGCGACCTGATCGCTGAACGAGTGCGTGCCATGGGGATTACCCCCTTCTATAAGCACTTCCAACACAACGGCGTTACCGGTCCAAACATGGCCACGGTTTACAGTGACCGCGGCCATGGCGTGCGCGCCCCGGTTGTTTTTTACAACCGTGCGAATGAAGCAGCTGCCCTGCTCAAACCCGGGGACTTTGACTGGAAAGCGATCCTTTCGGGTGGCGTGCGCTGGCTGCACAGTGGCGGCATCTTTGCTTCCTTGTCGGAAACAACCGGCCAGGTGATCATCGAAGGCATGCAGGCGGCCCGGGCTGCCGGGGCAGTGATCTCCTTTGACTTGAACTACCGCGCCAAGCTGTGGAATATCTGGGGCGGACCGGAACGTGCCCAGTCGGTTATCGGACGCATCGTTGAGAATGTGGATATCCTGGTCGGGAATGAGGAAGATATGCAGATGGGGCTCGGCATCCCTGGGCCGGAAGTGGCTGCCAAATCTAAACTCGACCCGAGCGCATTCGTCGGGATGATCGAAAAAGTGGTAAAAAAATACCCGCAGATCAAGGTTGTAGCCACAACACTGCGGGAAGTCCATTCCACAAACCGGCACAGCTGGGGTGCTGTGGCATGGCTGGATGGTCAGACCTATATCTCCCCGACCTGCGAGTTGGATATCCACGATCGCGTTGGGGGTGGGGATGGGTTCGCGGCCGGGTTCTTTTACGGCCTGCTTACCGGCGAGGAACCACAGGAGTCGGTCAACCTGGGTTGGGCGCACGGCGCGCTTATGACAACTTTTCCTGGAGATACTACCATGGCAACGCTGGAGCAGGTGCGGGCTTTTGCAAAAGGCGGGTCTGCACGTATTCAACGATAAGTGTGATTAATCCAGTGCGAGATTCCCCGTTCTATTATCTATCAGCTTTATTTTCTTCTCGAATTGCAAGGGAGGAAGTATCCTGATCGAGGCGCAATGAACTCCGATTATTGTAAACTGCTGATCAGCGATAAAGGGATTGCCTATGGAAATAAAATTAGCTTATGGTCGCAACGGGCTGAAAGTGAATTTCCCAGACGACGCCGAAGTCATCAGGCCCTGCTTCCCGGCAGCTCTGCCAGACGAAGCACGGGCCTTACGCGAAGCCCTGCATTCCCCGATTGCCGGAAGACCGCTCTACGAGATCGCCCGGGCGGGTGACCAGGTCGTTGTCGTTCACACCGACATCACCCGGGCAACCCCCAACAGGCGCATTCTGCCTGTCTTGTTGGATGATCTGGAGAAGGCCGGGGTTCGTCGAGAGGACATCACCCTTCTCAACGGCCTGGGGACCCACCGCCAACAGAGCGAGGCTGAGTTGCGCCTACTGCTAGGGGATGTGATCGTCGAACGCTACCGCTGCCTGCAGCACGACTGTCACGACGACAGAAACCTGGTCTCGCTTGGAAAAACTACGTTTGGCCACCCGGTGCGTATCAACCGCATCTACCAGGAAGCGGACGTTAAAATCCTAACCGGTTTCATCGAGCCACACTTCTTCGCCGGCTTCAGCGGCGGACCCAAGGCAGTGCTACCATCGCTGGCGGGGGCAGAGAGTGTCTTTTCCAACCACGGCTACGCCATGATCGCCCACCCACACGCAACCTGGGGAGTAACCGACGGCAACCCGATCTGGGAGGAGATGCGCGAGGTTGCACTGAAGACGGAGCCAGATTTCCTGCTCAACGTGACCCTAAATGAACGCCAGGCGATTACTGGCATTTTTTCTGGGGAAATGCTGACTGCCCACCGGGCCGGGTGCGCCCTGGTCAAGGAGACCGCCATTGTTCCGATTGAGGAAGCCTACGATGTGGTCGTAACGAGCAACAGCGGCTACCCACTCGACCAGAACCTGTACCAGGCCGTGAAAGGGATGAGCGCCGCGGCCAGGATCGTACGCCGCGGTGGGGCGATCCTGATGGCGGCTGCCTGCGAAGATGGTCTGCCCGATCACGGGCTGTACGCGGATCTGATTAAGACAGGCCGCCTCGCCAGAAAAGGTCCTGGAGATAGTAGCGGCGCCAGGCTACGAAGCCCAAGATCAGTGGCAAGTGCAAATCCAGGCACAGATTCAGAAGCATGCCGACGTATATGTACATGCAGATGGGTTGAACCAGGCACAGATCGAGGCGGCGCTATTTCGTCCTTGCGACGATGTTGAACAAACCCTGGCGAATTTGATGAGTTCCTACGGGCCTCGGATTTGCATCCTGCCGGACGGACCGCAGACCATCCCAACTCTTGTCAATAGAAACTAGATTTTAATTCGTTATATTACCCGAAATCAGATTTCTGCCCCCGCGGAGCGTGGATTGAAATCTAGCCTTCTCGGCGCACTTACCACTTTCGAACCTGGTTCCACCGGTCGTGGGTTATCTCCCCGTAAGTTTGATCCCGAACCTCCGCCGCTCGAAGTGTCCGTTTATAGCTTCCTCTTTCGCATTAGGAACCTTCCACCCGCTGGTTATTAGCCCTTTTTACCGGGCACATAAAGAAACGGGTTCCCAATGGGAACCCGTTTCTTTGCAGATACTGCTAATCTATAGGTTATTCTTGAGTGGATGTCCACGTTTGACCTGGCCCGCCATCCCAATTCCATTCGCTGAACAAGCTTTCGACCGAGAAAGAGTTTTAGTGCTTTGTCTTCCCCCATGCGGAGTGACTCGCCTCCGGCCTGGATGACTAAGCTGATTAAATTCTGCATATTGTAAATACTTCATTTGCTATATCCGGTTTGGGGCTGTAACTTCCTTCCACCCATGCTTCTCCCTCCAGACTGATTTCCTTTTTCCAGACAGGCACAATTTCCTTTAACCGCTCAATTCCATAGCTCGCCGCCTCGGATACACCTGTATCGCAATGCGCAGCAGTGTAGGCAACCACAACGGTTGGCGTGCGTGGAGTAAACCGCCCAATTCGCTGTAAGATGGCAATTCCTTTTATCCTCCGATCTGGCTCATGCCGCGCAGCGCACCGGAAGGCTCGGCTGTGCGTTCCTTTTCCTTCTCTCTGGCTTTCGGCCTGCTATACTTCTTAGCCATCTCGATGGAATCGCGGATATCTCCGTTAGAACTTCCATTTCTACCCTGGCCTGGCGCAGATATATACCATCCGAATCAAAAGCCGGCCTAAGGACCGGCTTTTTATAAAATCGAAAGACAGGAATTTTCCGTGCCAGATCACAAAATCTGCGTAAACACTTCTGGCTTCTGTTCTGCAATCCGTAACAAGGCTTTGGCAGGACCGCTTGGTTTCCGACGCCCCTGTTCCCAATCCTGCACGGTACGCAGGCTAACTCCCATCAAACCCGCAAAGGCAGCCTGAGATAGTTTAAGTTTGGCACGGATAGCTTGGGGTGGGTCAGGTTCTTTCAAGGGATGGGTACGCAAAGGAATCTTACCTGCTTTATGGGCTTTGATGTCGTGAATATCTTCGAGAATTTCTAAACCAATATCTCGTTTAGCCATTTTCTATCTCCTTTCTTATCTGGCGCAGGATATGAACGGGTATGTTTTCCATTTCACTCTTGCTGTAAATTGTTAGCAACCAAATCTCGTCGTCCTGCTTTTTGAAGTAATAAATCACACGCACTCCGACGCTCTTGCCTTTTCCCGAGGCACCCCAGCGAAGTTTTCTGACGCCGCCAGAACCTGGAACAATATCGGTTAGATAATTGTAAACATTCTTGGTAAAGGCAGTGACTTCGATGAACTCCATAACTCAGTTATACGGCAATGCCGTATAACTGACTATCCTTTTATTCCATTGTTATTCATTTAAAACGCCTCAACGAAACGCCCACCATATCATCGAGTGCTTCCGCGGCGCGTTCCTTATTTGGGCTTTCGTGAACAAACCTTGAAATCGGTTGGTAGTGTCACATACTATATGAAATCCTACAAAAGTTGACGTACTTTCTATTTTTTTAAAGTAAGTAACTTGTGATAAGTGTCATTGAACTAAGCGCTTCGCGCAGCTGATTTTTCCCCATGTAGCTTTCCATAAATTACAAAATGCCCCGATCAGGGCTATATTTCCTACAAATGTATCCAATCTTAATTTGCAGGAGGCATAGCCATGACAGCTTTACGCGAAAGAATGATCGAGGATTTGCAATTGCACGGACTGTCCAATAATACACAAGTGAGCTACGTGCGGAGCGTGCGGTTTCTGGCAGAATACTATCGGAAGCCCCCAGACCAGATCACCGAAGAAGAACTACGGGAATACTTTCTTTTTCTCATAAAAGAAAAACGAGTACCCCCCAGCACCTTTCGGATCGCTCTGTGTGGGATCAAATTCTTTTATGAGCACACTCTTCAAAAGCACTGGGTCACGTTGGAACTGGCTCGCCCGCCCGCAGAAAAAAAGCTACCAGTGGTATTGACGATCGATGAGGTACGCCAGGTTCTGGGGTGTCTTCGTAGTCCACGCTATCGAGTATGCCTGAGCACGATCTATGCCTGTGGACTACGGATCCAGGAAGGCACTCATCTGCGGGTCCAGGACATCGACGGGGAAAGGAAGATGATCCATGTATGTCATGGAAAAGGGGGGAAAGACCGTTATGTGCCGCTGCCTGAACCCGGTCTGGAAATGCTGCGCCGCTATTGGGTGACCCACCGCCATCCCATCTGGCTCTTTCCGTCCCCCTTTGGCGTGGGAAAACTCTTGTCATCAGCAACTCAGCCCCTCACTGCCGAGGCAGTGCGGCAGGCCTTCGATTGTGCAGTGCAGGAATGTAAGCTCCAGAAACCGGCGACCGTCCATACTTTACGCCACTCCTATGCAACGCATTTGTTCGATGCCGGGGTACCCCTACGCATTATCCAGGCTTATTTGGGACATTCTTCCCCCACTACAACAGCTCTCTACACCCACTTGTCTCAAAAGAGCGATGACCAGGCCATCCAGTCGATCAACCAGGTTCTGGAAAACTTATGGCAGTAGAGCTGGCGGACATTTTCCGTCACTACGGAGAAGCGTATCGCCAGAAATATGCCACACGCATGCCATCCACTCATCTCAAGGCCATGCGGGCAATTGAACAATGTCGCACCGAAGCCCTGGGTGGGCAGGTTTACCGCTGTCCGAACTGTGAGCACGTGCAATACAGTTATCACTCCTGCCGCAACCGGCACTGTCCAAAATGCCAGAACGAAAATGCGCAACACTGGCTGGAACGGCAGGAGGATTTTCTGCTGCCTGTACCTTACTTCATGCTCACTTTCACGCTACCAGCTGGTTTCAATGAGGTCATTCGCAGCCATCAGAGCCTGATCTATGATCTGCTCTTCAAAACCTCAGCCGCGGCAACTCAACAACTGGCTCAAGATCCACGCTTTATCGGTGGACAGATCGGGATGGTTGGAGTTCTTCACACCTGGGGACGCAACCTGGCCTATCATCCCCATATCCACTATCTCGTGCCTGCTGGTGGTCTGGCTCCCAACGGAGGAACCTGGCTGCCAGCTCGCCAGAACTTCCTCCTGCCGGTGAGAGCTCTCTCCAAGATCTTCCGCGGCAAACTCCATCAGGCTTTACGAGATACGAGTTGTTATGCCCACATTCCGGCAAAAGTATGGAAGCAGGAGTGGGTGGTGCACTGTGAGCCGGTGGGAACCGGACTGGGCGCCTTGAAGTATCTGGCGCCTTATATTTTTCGAGTGGCCATCAGCAACAACCGTATCTTGAAGTTGGAAAATGATCGTGTGACCTTCCGCTATCGGGATACCGAGACCAAAGCAGAACGATTTTGCACATTGGAGGCTGAAGAGTTCATCCACCGTTTCCTGCAACATGTACTGCCGAAAGGCTTTGTGAAGGTTCGCTATTACGGCTTGTTCAGTCCTGGCCTGCGAAAGCCACTCACGGCTCTCCGGCAGCAATTGCAGGGGACGACTTCTGCTCATCCTTCTCTCCTGGATAATCCGGATGGCAATTCCCAGGTCGATGGCCTACAAACAGAACTTGCTTCATCTGCTCACCTCATTCAATGTCCCATTTGTGGCCATCCCATGCTGCCCGGCCCTTTCATCTCAGCCACTGGACTTTCTCCTCCATAAATCTCATGCAGGACTGGAGATGGTTTCTTTCTGGTTCCCGGTGCGATGGATGCTTCATCGTGCTCCTGGCCTCATTTTGCCAGTTGGCAAAAATTACCATTCGCAAGTTCAATCCAAAAACTAAATTGATAAGCAAATGGCCTTTCATGATATCTTTTGATCATCTTTTTGCTGAAAACTCCCCCAGAATTTTTCCCCAAAACAATTTGTCTTGCCTGCCATCCAGCCTTAAATTCCAAATAGCTTTGCCAGCTCTGCGCTCGGCTTAGTTCAACTCTGGATTATGTGGCGGCTGTCTACTCTACGACATAGGCGCTTTGCTGATTGCCGCGCCACATCAATCCTTAATACATTATGCAAAGCTTTGCATAATCCACCTTGGGGTGTACCCAGCTGTTCGCTCCATATTACTTCCATCCTGCATCTGAAAGGGTGCTTTCAGCCACCTCTCAATATAGAGAATCTCCCAGGCACTGTCCGTGTGTTTCCGTACGGCTTTCATTAGCAGTCCATGGTCGATCCGGTCAAACAGTTTTCGGATATCCAATTCGATCACCCAGTCATACCGCCAGCAGCGTTCCCGGGTTATCCTAGCGCATCAATCGCTGACTTCCCTGGCCGATACCCATACGAATCTGCCGCAAAGATCGGTTCCACTTTCGGCTCAAAATGCATTTTTACTACCATTTGCGCAACACGATCCGCAACGGTCGGAATCCCCAGAATTCTCACTCCGCCACTTTTCTTCGGTATCTCAACTGCTTTCACCGCGGCGGAAAATAGCTCCCTGAGGACATCCGGTTCCAGATTTTGTACAGGTTCCCTTTCAGGTCTTTTTCAAATTTCTCCTATCGTTTCTTCATCAACTCCGGCTGCTCCTTTATTCGCTTTCACTCGCTTGTATGCTTCCCACACTGTTTGTTTGGGAATATCATACGGCTTTGTTTTGTCCATGGCTCCTCCTACTTTCCAGTAGTTGACACATCTTTCAAAACTGGATAACTCAACCCCTTCGCTCCACCACCGTTAGGTGGCTTCATCGCTACTACGGGTTAATCCGCCCCTATCCTCCGCATCTGTACTTTCATCCTCGCGGGGTTTCCGCTTGGATTTTTCCATTAGCATCGGAGGCGTAGGTTCCCACGTTCCGTACCAGAGCCTGTGTGATGTTCACGCCGCCTTCATGCCGGTCACCGTCTGGTCAGTAATCAGGTTTCTTCCAGACTTATCCCAGGCTAACGACTCCCTCCTGGTTTTGATGGCGTCCCTACGCTTTCGACACTTTATCAGCAGTTCACTTGTGTTCGTCTCCATCACACTCACCTGACAGAGTCTTGGCTCTGCCTTTTCCGTAACGCTCACGACCATGGCTTTTGACCACAGCCGCTTACGGTGGTTTGAAGCCTCCACCTGTATGGCGGCTCCGAGGGGCCCTCCCTCATCTCTCGTACAGTTCGGCTCTGCTTTCTTTCTCTATGAGCCTTCGTGGCGCACAATCATCCGCGTAACGAACCAATTTTCCCAGGGATGCATATCGTTCCGCCCAATACATGTCCAGCACATGCAAGTATACATTCGCAAGTAGTGGTGAAATTACTCCACCTTGAGGTGAGCCAACCTCCGATGCACTCCAGCCCCCATTCTCCATGACACCCGCCTTGAGCCACTGCCGGATCAGCTTCAATACTCGGCGATCACTGATCCGTCGTTTGACCAGGCTCATCAGCATTTCATGATCGATGGTGTCAAAATAACTTTGGATGTCAGCATCTACCACATACCAGCCTCTTACCAAGGCTTCCCTCACCACCTTCACCGCTTGCTGTGCACTCCGTTTGGGACGGAACCCATACGAGTTGTCCTGGAAGTTGGCCTCAAACACCGGCTCAATCACAATCTTGCACGCTTGTTGCACTACCCGGTCTCTCACAGAGGGAATTCCTATCGGCCTTTGTCGGCCATCTGGTTTTGGAATGTACACCCGCCGCACTGGTCGCGGTCGATATTTCCCTGCTTTTAGGTCTTGCTCGATCTGATAGAGAAACTGTTCCACTCCTTCCCGTTCCACTTCCTCGATGGTCACGCCATCCATTCCAGCGCTCCCACCGTTTCGGCGTACTTCTTCCCATGCCCGCCACAGAATATCAGGCCGGAAGATGCGGTCATACAGCGCATGGAACCGACGGTTCCTGCTCCTCTTGGCCGCCAAGTATAGCTCGCGCTGGAGTTCTCGTGTTTTGTCTTGTGATGTGGTTGGCCTTCCGGCATGCATCGACACTTACTTCCTCGCTTAGCTGGTTGAAGTAGAGGCCCTTCCCTCTCATCGAGTTATGTTGTCTCGATGGTCATCGGTACACTATGGCCTCCTCCGACTTCTCACCCGGCTTCCTCCTGGATTTCACCTCTTCGGCTTATACCATTCGTTACAGTGGATGTGGGCCACCGACCGGATGAGATCTCTCCTGTTCCATCGTCTACTTTCGCAACATCCCGTTCTCCCTACGCCGGAGGGTTCTTCGCGGCTGCATATCCAGGTTCTTCGCCGCTTCCATGGCCTTCACTGAGCGCAACAGCTTGGCTCCCTCTTCTCCCCGTTTCCGGGCACATTTTTCGACGCTGCAAAATTCACTTTAAGTTGCGGGCTGCTGCTTTGCTCCCCTTTCTCAGGGGGATACAACGCTTCTGCACAGCCAGTCATCCGGCTGCACAGGTTGCCTGCTACGTGGCCACCTGTCTGTTACCACGACCGGACTTCCACCGGTTAGCACACGATGATTTTCAGGACGCACTACGCTTCAACGATGTTGTTTAGTAGCTGATGCAGTATTTTGTGTCCCTTTTTCTAGGCTCGTTGGAGTTGCTGGCATCCCTTCTCCAACGCCGAGGTTTTCTCTCCTTGACGGTATACCTCAAACCTGTTTGAACTACCTCCTTCATCATTGCAACACTCAGTATGAATGGCTGGTTAAGCCTTGTTCAACGGGGACTTTCACCCCGCAAGAAACGCCAAGCTTGCTTGGCGCACCACTTTTACAATTCATGTGGATGTTGGTAAGCGGGGCACTCCTGCCCAACCGAGGTGCCATGTTCCCAGCGTTGAAATCGACTGGTTTATCTGATGCAGAGACGCGGCGGGCCTGGGTAGCCTTTCGGAAAGGTGTCTGGCAAATCGCGATCCTGCTGCGCATCTGGCAGGAATATGTCATGGGGCTGGAAGGCTGGCAGCTGCATAGTTACGAAGGCTATCGTCCAGTCACGGTAGATGTCACGGCATTTTCCCGAAGGACATCGGGACGATGTGGCGACCGGCGCTGCAGAACTGTCCGAGCAAACACTATCATCCAGCGGCCAATCGGGCCTTACCGGCCGTGATCTTTGGGATCGTGGGCCAGGTGGGTGAGCTGAACGGGCAGCGGATCGCCTTGCCACGTGCTTTCGAGCGGGTGCATCCCAAAGACCCGAGCGAAAAGCGTTTGTGGGAGGATCTGCTCAAGCAGGTCAAGAAAGGGCTGGCTGGCAATGAAATAGCGGTGCTGGACGCCGGAGTGAAGGTGAGTCACCTGCAAGACGCTAAGATCGAGTGCTACGTGTTGCGTCTGGCCAAGAACTTCACGGCACGGCGCAACTTCCTGCCCGAGCATGGCAAGAAGGGACGCAAGCCTCTCTATGGCACCCTGGTGCGTCCATTGACTCGCACGCACAAGAATAAAACGCTTACAGCCAGCACCTCCGATGAGACGTTCACCTGGGAGGAAAGCGGGAATACCTTGAAGGCCGAGATTTGGCGCAACCTGGTCTTGAACAAGACTGCGCCAAGCCAGAACAACAAGGTCTTCGATGTTTATCTCATCCACGATCCCGACTTCGCTGCACCCTGGCTGTTGGCTACCCCGGTGAAACTGCAAGCTGTTAGTGTGCGTGCGATCTATCGGGATCGCTGGCCAGTGGAACAGATCCCACTCAGCGCCAAGCAGATGGTGGGAGCTCACCGCCAGTTCGTTCATGCCAAGGAAAGCGTTCAACGCCTGCCGGAACTGGCGTTACTGGCTGGCTCGATCCTGAGCTTCCTGTCCGCCACTGTCCCTGCTATGCCGACCGGTTTCTGGGATCGCAAACCCAAAAGAACACCAGGACGTCTGCGCCGCACCTTGATTGGCAAGCCATTTCCGAAAGATCACCCTCTGGCGGTTCAACTTCGAAAAAAGGCTTCGGTCACGGCGCATTTGCCCAAAGGAATCCTGGCTCACCGGCGGCAAAAAGCTGTTTCAGCCCCTTTGCCCGCAGTTTGAAGCGGGTAATTGGCTCAATTGGTAAGGTTCGAAGGTCCCGGAGGTTCATTCCGGTAGTTTCAGCTGGGCCACAGCATCAGCCCGGCATAAAACTTGCTCTTAAGTTAGGAGAAAGTAAAGTTTAATCTATGTTCCCCATTTTGTCGTGCTTTCAGCGACTCAATAGAAGCAATTTCAGCGAGAATGAAAATAATTGTTACGTTCTGCTTAAATCAACCAGCAAGATCCCATCACCGCCAGAAACAGGGTTATTTGACGTCAGATCCGGTAAATTCACATAGCCATCCCCCGGCCTAAGACGCTGCAGAAGGGAAAAATTGAGGTTGAGTCCATAATGACCTGAACTATCGATATCATATAGTGGATAATCAATTGTCTTTAGAACATCCCCTGTAGTTATATTCTGAACAACCGCACCATAATGGTTTTCAAGAAGTGCGTTATAGATTATATTTTTTCCTTCATTGGACGGAAACCAGCGCAACCGGCAGCCCTGCTGCCAATTCCAGGTGCGAGTCTAACCAGTCTTTATAAATTCCGGTTTTTCTTGATTAATATCGTAATAGCCAATGTTTGCGATAAAATCGCCATTTGGTGTACAAAGGGCAGCATCTACCTGTAAAGCCAACAGTTTTGTTTCAGCAGGATCAAATGGGCTGATATCGTGATCGCCACAAAAAGTGTGCCATCTATTACTTGAAAATGCCTGTCTTAGTAGGATAGTAGAGTTCACACCGCCACCGTTTCATCGTCACATAAGCTGCCGCCAACATGTAGAAAGCCGAACTCACCAGCAATGGCCTTAATAGTGACTTGATCTTATTTGTTATTATATTAGAAACGTTATGAATGTTTGATTTACTGGTGTGAATATCTTTTCTTTATGATGAGAATCCGCTTAATGTCGTTCTTACTCATTTTCAAAATACAATTTAAACTCGCTTCATCGGTGAGATCAAGAATAGCCCGCACTCGCCAGTGCCCCCAGAACCAGTGCCGGTGCCGGGAGGAAGAGGCCGTCTTCAATTCGTTCGGTTGATCCTGCACGAATCTGGTGAACTCAGCCGCCCACCCAATCTTCTGAGATTGAGTTGCCAATATGATAAACATATGGATGCTCTGTGCTAAGCCTGAGGCATCCGATGCTCTCTAGGAGCGTTATGAATAACCCCATAGTGGGATGGGTTTGAACCTTTCCAACTGACAAAAAGAGCGTCGGAAGGCACGAAAAGCCGGGTAAACTGCCACCAGATCATGGTTGATCTGGCAGGAGTTTCCCTATTTTGGGGGTTGCTACCCCCTCCCTGCAGAGCTATTTGCCTCGCTGACCGGCGTCAGGAGGATGTTCAGGTCACCTCCACGGATCTCGGCCAGCGTAAACAGGCGTTGCAGGTTCACTGCGGAAGCCAACCAGAGCCGCTGCAAGCGGCGTTTGGATTTTCCGACATAGCGGGTCTTGCGCAAGCCATGCGAAACCAGTTCGGCTTGCTTGCCTTCGATGCGAGGGCGCAGGCGATAGAGTTGTTTGAACTCGTCGGTTTGCTGGCGTTGGCGTGCGGCTCGCAGGAAAGCTTCGTAGAAAGAGGTGGTTACCGTGCGTCCGGTGGTTTGGCTGTGAACGCAGCGAGTAAACAAAGGGCAGGTCTCGCAAACGTTGCGATCAAAGACGAAGGTGCAGGCGGTGCGCCCGTGCGGGTCGGTCTGGATATTGCTGGCGGGGACGGTTTGACCTTTGGGGCAGGTGGCGGTTTGAGCCTGGTCGTCTATGCTGAAAGCAGATTTGTCTACTTCGGGGTCGGTGGGACGGCGCATGGGGGAAAGCAGATCGATCGGTTTGTCCGGGCGTTCTGCGCAGGCGGCCCGGTTCTCGCCAGAGCCATACGCACCATCGACAATGGCTCGCTCAACGGTCACACCGACATGTTCTTCCACCCGTTCGATCGCAGGCAGCAGGTCCTGGCCATCGCCCAGGGGGGCAGCCATGTCTTCAATGTCCAGAATGAGTTCGCTGGCTTGATCCATGCTGGTAGAAGCCTTGAACCCGTCAAACTTTTTGGAGGCGCTTTTCCGTCCATGCCGCATCTCGGGGTCATATACGCTGATGAAGCGGTCGGGAGCCACTCCTTTTCTCATTTTGCAGTCGCCGGTCGGAGTGCGTTCCACATCATCGCCCAGGATCTTGCTGATCATCCAACCCAGGCTGCGTATTTCAGGGTCGTCGATCTGCTCGAGCGCCAATTCCAGCGTGGCTTCGCTATCCGCCACCAGGGCCTTGAGTTGTTCGTTGCGTTTGACAGGATCACTCCAGTCGATCTCAGCTCTGCGATCCTGGTCCACGTAAGTTGCCAATAATTTCTCGATCTCCGCCGAACAGCCCTGTCGTTTCCCCGGCAAGTGATAGCCCATCGCTTTGAGCAGTTTGCGAGTGCCCTTGCGCAACAAGGTATACGTGTCTTGGGTAGCCCCGGCCCCTTCTGTATTGGTGGTATCGATCAACAAGGTCACTTTGTCTGCCAAAAAACCTTCTTCACGGGCTACCGCCAGCAGCCGATCAAAGGCGTAGCGCTCTTGCTGATACTTCACCAGGCGTGCCCGAAATACACTCATACTGGATGCGTCGAAACCGCCGTAATCCAGCGGCAAGTTCAAAGCAACTTTCCAGCGCAGGTCATAAAGGATCCGCTCGACTGCTTCACCATCCGATACATCATCATAGAATTGCAGCATCAAAGCACCAGCCATCATAGATGGAGCCAGGCTCGGACGTCCGTTGTCGGCGCAGTACATCTCTTTCAGATCATCATCCCGCAGAAGTTTGCCGGTCAGGCTGCCCATGCGCCCATAGAACGAGTCCGGTGACACTCGATGCGGTAGTCCGATGGCATCAAAATAGCTTTGCTGCGGTCTGCGTTTTCCTAGCATGGCGGTCTCCTGGCTGATGAATTGCCACAGTTTTACCCCACTTTGGCTTTTCTGAGGAGGGTTGGAAAACGACCACTTTTTCAGCAGACTCCTA
>CAWAAC010000032.1:0-25036 GCA_963779935.1 uncultured Chloroflexia bacterium
TTCCATAGCGATAAGCCTTGACAATATCGCTTTCATAGAAGGGTATGCCTCCAAATGCTCCTTCCTGGATCTGGAGCCCATCCGCAAGCATGCCCAGTATTGCGGTCGACGGGTCAAGCGCGGCGAATTTGTCTCAGCCCAGGGTTTACCGATCCACGCCGATATCAATGGCTCTTACAACATCTTACGCAAAGGACTTCCATCGGCTTTCGCCCGTGGGATAAAGGGCGTTGTAGTTCGCCCGGTACAGGTCCAACCTGTACGAAAACTGGTCAATTGGCGGTGTCTATAAATGTCCACAAAGCCAGTAACTATTATCGACAGGATAATATATAACGGCGGCTTTCTGGATCCGGAACATGGCGCCTACCCCGGCGGCGCTACAAACTTTGGTGTGTTCTTTTCAACGCAGCCGAAAGTTAGCGCGAATCTAATCCCGTATGACCGTATTAGAATCCGTTCTGTTACCAAGCCAGTCTGCAAAAGTGTTTGCAGACTGGATCGTTCTCGTTTCACCCAGGGTTGCCACCCAGGTGGTCTTACACGGCAAACGAGCCTATGACCCCGACGTAGCCACTACCGGGGGTATATTCAAAAGTCGGAGTGCTTCTGTATGGATATTCCTGGCAGCATTGACATCCCGGTCATGCTGCGTGCCGCAGTTCTGGCAAGTCCATTCCCGATCCTCTAATCTCAATCCAGGATATTTCTTACCACATACTGAGCACAGTTGGCTGGATGGATAGAACCTGTCGATCCGCACCACCCGGTCGCCAAACCAATTGCTCTTATATTGCAGCTGACGCCGGATCTCGCCGAAGGACGTATCTGCCAGGGACAGGGCCAGAGGATGATTTCTGAGCATTCCGGCCACATTCAGGCCCTCCATCCCCAGCACGGCGTAGGTACTGGCAAGCTCGGTCGTCAGCTTGTGCAAAGGATCTGCCCGGCGATCGGCAATTCGTTCATGGAACCGGGCCAATTGCTCTTTGGCGCGCCACCAACGCGTACTACCCTTCTGGCGGCGGGACAGGCGGCGGCTCAAGCGTTTCAGGTGGGTGAGTTCCGAGCGCAGCAGTACCTGGTTTTCGTAATGTGTGCCATCGCTCAATACCACCAACCTCTTGAGACCCATATCCAGGCCTGCCGAGGCTCTGGGGAAGCTGGTTGTTTCCGGCCTGTCCATTTCCACCGAGATCGAGACATACCATCGTCCAGCGGCCTTGGACACCACAGCACCCATGATCTTCCCTTCAAAGCGCAGCCTCTCCGCCATGTTCACCCAACCCAGCTTGGGCACATACAGGCTGTGATCGCTCAGCCTGAATTTGTCATTGTTCAGGTGAAATGACTGGCGCCTGTCCTTTTTGGATTTAAACCTTGGAAACCCGACCCTGGCCCCTTTGCGCGGCCCGTTCTTACTCTCAAAATGGTTCTTCAATGCCGCTGACAGGTTGGTGAAAGCCCCTTCGGCCGCATCTTTAGCCACTTCATAAACCCAGGGGTATTGCTGCCCTTTGAGAGCGTTGAAGTCTTGCTTGATCGCCATCACTCCATGTGCGTGGCCGGGATGAGCGGCTTTGTGGCGCTGCCACTCCACCAGTCCCCGGTTGTACACAAACCGGGCCGTACCGGCCGCTTTGCAGAAGTAGAGCTCCTGTTCAGGCGATGGATTGAGCCGGATCTTGTGTACCTTGATCATCTGTGATTGCCTTTTGAATTGCTTTGCGATCGTTCCGTAAGCCATAAACCTGGGATGAAAAACAGTGCACGATCATCATCAAGTCTTGCGCCAGCTCCTGCTCAGGCCTGAGTGACTCTGGGTTGAGTACCATGCTCTGGCAGCCATGCGTCTCGTAAAGATGCGCCACCAATTCAACCCCGAAACGGGCCAGTCGATCTTTGAGGGCGGTCACCAGCGTCGACAGTTTGGAACTAACGATCCGATCCACCAGATCGGAGAATTTGGGCCGTTTGAAATTCAACTCGCCCCTGATCTCTGAGATCCATTCGTCGACTGCGATCCCTCGGGCAATCCAAAATTGTTCGAGTGTAGCTGTCTGGTTGGACAGATCCAGTTTTGGCGCCTGACTTGAAATCCGCAGGGCTGCGATCGTGACCTGTTTGTTCTTCGACACATGATCGAGCACCTGGTTCAATTGCTCCGGGGTGTAAAGCCGTCGGTTGTCAGGTGTTCGTGCTGCCTGCCTGCACGATCCCAGCGCCGGAGTGTCTTGACCGACACACCCGCCAGTTTTGCAAATTGGGCTGAGTTGTACGTGTTCATGGCGGATATTTCAGAACACACGTGCTAATTCGTAAAGGGTCTAGTATTACTGCGCAACATTGGCTGATAGGCTAGCAAGTTGAGCCAATTTTGCCTTGCGATGCGAGACATACGCGACATAATTTCGTTTTTGGCAGTATTGCACCCGGTGTATGGCAGCCGGAATGTCAAAAATTGGTTTTGGTAATACACAGGCAAGCAGGATGCGGACCTGATAAATGGTCAAAGCCGGAGCTTGTTCTTGGAAACGGATCCTCAAACGGACCAGGAAGTAGTGCGCCATAGAGACTAACAGCATATGATGATGCCAACCCAACCAGCTACGCATCTCATAATGATCAAAGCCGACTTCGCCTTTAGATTCTTTGAAGGTGGTTTCGATTGGCCATCTCATGCCACTGATCCGGACGAACTCGATCAAGGGCGTGGTGGCAGGAGCGTTACTGAAGTAGTACTTGATGACCGAAGGATCCAGCAGATTGCGGCGGATGATCAGCCAGACTTCTGGCCCCGGCAAGTTTCTACGCAACTCGGTCAGTCGAAGGAAAGCGAAGTTGCAGACGATCGGTCCTTCACTGCCTTCTTTGATGATGGCGCGGGTCCAGCCTGCTTCCGGGATGCCTGCTGCCAATTGGTTCACCTGGGTCGGGCGTTTAGCCAGATTGCGCAGGCGCAGCCTGGTGGGATGACGACCATGGCCTTTCCAAGCGGGAATATGCACTTCGGGTCGGACTTCCCAGATTGGGGTGTTGCATTTGATCTCGGTGAAATAGCACTTGCCCATTTCAGCAACTCCTTCCCGAAAAGTGGGCGAATCCCCGTACAACTCATCTGCAGCCACCCACTGGAAGGGCAAACTGCCGCGTTTTATCGCTTTTTTGTATTGGTCATAGAAAGCTCAGACGATAGGGTATCATAGAAGGATGGAAACAAAACGTGTCTACTTTCCGTCGACCACGCCGCAACAGCGGAAACTGCTCTTTGAAACTTGGGAGCAAACTGGCAATGTTACTGCAGCTTGCCGAAAAGCGCATGTTGGGCGATGCACTTATTACTACTGGAAGCCCCGTTTCGAAAAAGATGGGTATGCGGGTCTGGAATCCTATGAGAAGCTTGGCGTACCAGTAGGAACGGGGCGGGTTGCGGCTGGCATCCAGACCCAAGTGGTGGAGCTGCATCGCGCCCATGCGGATTGGGGCAAGCGGCGATTATCCGATGAAATGGCCAAGGCCAACAACTGGGTAGCTCTGGTCAGCCCGAACAGTGTCCGGAGGATCCTGCTTGAGGCCGGGCTGTGGAAGCCCGAGGCAAAGCAGGGAAAAAAAGTTCGTTTGCGCCGGTGAGTTGGACGGCGGATCTGCCCGGCCAGGCGCTCAACGTGGACCTGCTGTTTGTGCCTGCATGTCATCTGGCCGACGTCAAGTTGCCAGCTGTGAGCGGCTCATCTGGTCACCTCGTCGTCGAACGGCTGAAAGAAACCGGTCAGGAGCCGGACTACCCCGGGAAGGTGTTTGCAGATCCTGAACTGGATTATGCCGAAGCAGTTCAAGCTTTCGTGCAGGCTTCTCAACCGCTTACCGGCTCACGCAAGCCGACGATTGCGGTCGAAAACGGGTCTCAACGGGCTGAGATCCAGCGGCTCCGCCAAAAAGAAGCCGAATTATGCGTTGAACGGCGTCGCTTTCGCCAAACCCGCAAACTGGAAGATATAGCCTGGCAAGCGGCCTGGCAACAGCAACGTGGTGAAAAAACGCAGGGCGCAGCGCCTGCGCAATCCAAGGCGCGTGCCCGCTGGGGTTCTCGCAAGCTCCAGGATGAACAGCGGCAAGCTCTGCGGGAACAGCGTCGTCAGCAAATGGCACAGCGCCAACAGGCCGACGAGCAGTGGCGTTTGGCCAGACAAAGTCTGCGCGAGCAACTGACTTTGCTGCCGGTTGTCACCACCTGGATGGCGGTCCTGGTCGTGACGGATAACTGTACTCGGCAATGTTTGGGACTGCCGCTTTTCGTGGCTGGCTCGCATGTGACGGCCGAAATGGTCGTCGCTGCCTTACGGGTTTTGTTGCCCGCAAATTTGCAATTCTTGATCTCGGATCGAGGCGTGCACTTTACTGCTCAAGTCTTTCAGCAGTTGGCAACCGAAGCCAACTTTGTCCACGTGGTGATCGCTCGCCATCGACCCCAGTCTAATGGAATCGCGGAACGTTTTGTCCGAACGATCAAAGAATGGTTGGCTGACAAAGTCTGGTCATCTGACCAAGAATTACTGGAATTTCTGGGCATCGTTTTTACCCGAGTACAATGATCGTCCGCATCAGGGATTGTCCATCCCGGGCTTGTCTCCCAATGAATTTGCCAAGCGCTACTGGCTTATGTAATCCAACCGATTGTGTTTTACCTTTTTATGACCAATACAGTTTTATCGCTTTTTGCAACAAATTCAGACCAATTTCCGGCTTGGTCTGGTACACCAGATCTTCCGGCATCCCACACTGCTTGCGTTTTTCGGCATGCGCTTCGTCACCTGTACCTGCGGTATTGGCGCAGGCAAACCATTCTTCCAGCACGAACAACTGTCCCTCGACCAGACCGTATCCTTTGCGACTGGCATACCCCAGATGAACCCCGACCTGTCCATTCGCTGTTTTACCCACCGACCCGCAGTATTGCGCACCCACCCCAACCGAGTCATCTCCTTGCTTGACTACACTCGATTCGTCGATCAACGCCACTCCATCCACTTCCCCCAACGTCTCGCCCACCAACCGTTGGTGGATGGCAACCACCGGTTCCTCTTCCCACGGGCTTTGTCCAACAAAATGCTCCATACTGCGTACATTCTCACCCAACTCAAGTGCCATCCGCTCAACGTTCTTGCGCGTCGCATTCCCCAGCAGCCCTTGCAAATATCTCTGACTCCATTCCAACTGCTCCGGCCGCCGAAAACCGGGGGAAAACATTCCTACGTATTCCGTCATTTCATCCACAAAATTGTGAATATCTTGATCCGTCAAATTGCACTCTGGCGCAGGACAAGTCTGGGTTACAATTTCGTTCGACATGGTATCTTCTCCTTCTCACCTGGAAGTGGTTGGAGAAAGATACCATGTCTTTCTATTTTTAGGCTACCCAGACTGTCTGGAGCCAAACCTTACGAAGTTGTCTGACATTGCGCAGTAATACTAGACATAGTTCCGTATACAAAACTACACAATGGGACGGCCTATATGATAGAGCAAAGTTGGGGCGTTGCCCCGTTTTTCTCTGAATGGGAAAATGACTGTCAAAACTAAAAGACGCCTTCCCAGACGTCTTTTCCGTTTGCGGGGGCTGGACTCGAACCAGCGACCTCCAGGTTATGAGTTCCAGTCCTGATTCCGCTGAATTTCACACAAAGCTCGTGTTTTTAACCTGCTTTCGGACCTGCGATGGAAACGAACCCGAAGAACTGTTATTGGCTGAATCGAAGATCTGTTTTAGCAAGAAGAACATACGTTCTAACTATACCATAAAAGTAGATGTTGGGTTCTCGGCAGGGCTGGTTATTATGAAAATCTGTATTTGTATGGTTCCTCAAAAAGGTTAATGGCAAAGGTTCGATGCAAGATGCTTAGAAATATGCATATTTGCAGTTCAATTGCAAATATGCATAAGGAGAGGATATGATCCCAAATTACATTCCCCGCAGCCTGGAACCCATTCTGAAGAAAGCGGTCAGCCAATTTCCTGCCGTTGTGTTGGTTGGCCCGCGTCAGTCTGGGAAGACCACCCTGCTGAAGCATCTCTATGGGGATCAGTACCCCATCATTTCGCTGGAGCCACCGGATGTTCGCATGGCCGCTTTGAACGACCCGCGCGGGTTCCTCAACCTGTATCCCCCACCAGTAATATTTGATGAAATCCAGTATGCCCCCGTTCTGCTCCCTTATATCAAGGAACAGGTCGATACCCACCGGGATCGGCCTGGCCAATACATCCTGACTGGCTCCCAGAACCTGCTCCTAATGCAACACGTGTCCGAAAGCCTGGCAGGGCGCGCAGCTGTGCTGAAATTACTTCCCATGTCTCGCTGGGAAATCGATCACCATCCGCAGAGAACGCTGCCTTGGGAAGATGGGAAAACGGTCAGTCTTCCAGACCAGCCGATCCGGGAATTATGGGAGCACATCCTACGCGGCTCCTATCCAGAAATTGTCTGCAACCCGGATCGAGATGTACGCTTATGGCAAGCCGGTTATGTACAGACTTACCTGGAACGCGATATCCGCAACCTGCGTAACATTGGCGACTTGACTTTGTTCCAAACCTTCCTGCGCGCCATGGCCGCCCGCTGCGGGCATATCCTCAACCTGAGTGACTTGGCCAGGGATGTTGGGATATCGGTCAACACAGCAAAGGATTGGATTTCTATTCTGGAGGCTAGTTTTCAGATCTTCATTTTGCGGCCATATTATGCCAACATCGGAAAGCGGTTAGTGAAATCCCCAAAGGTTTATTTCACGGATACAGGGCTACTATGTTACCTGGTCGGACTGCGAGACATCGAACATGCCGCCTCCGGTCCGATGGGCGGGGCCATTTTCGAGAACCTGGTCGTTGCCGAGTTATTCAAGATCTACATCCACCGGGGCGAGAAGCCGGCGTTGTACTTCTGGCGCACGGCGGCCGGGTCTGAGGTGGACTTGGTGATTGAGACGCAGGACAGGCTGATCCCCCTCGAAATCAAGCTATCGGAAACACCGCGCCCTGAGATGTCCAGGGAAATTGTTAACTTCCAAAAAGATTTCGATGGCAAAGCCGGGCAAGGATATATCATTCATCCTGGTCAAATGATCTTACCGCTGGGAAATGGTGTGATGACGCTGCCGCTCGCGAATCTGTGACGATCACAGGGGGTTTAAAACGAGTTCCCGACCCAGAATTCGTTGGCTTCTCCGTGAAGCTAGTGCTTTGACCTGCTTTTGAATTTGCGGCATATAAGAAATTAGGACCTATCGAAATGAACCAGGGATTACCGATCCTAATGCTGCTCCAATTAAAACAGTCAGATCATGCTGAACACCGATTAGATCCGGATAAAAAAGTATTTGTCACATTCCAGCTATCGCATAGCGGGTTGGAATAAAACTGCTAACAACCTGTAACCAGTTTGGTAAAAACGCTATTGTCGTAAATCCACCACCCAGGAAAAAGAGATAAGTTGCAAGTACAGATGCAGCCATAGCCACAACTCTTGACCCGTGTAATAACGATCCCAAAATTTCTCCCAATCCCGATGCACATAATGCAGTTGCCGTATTAAGAACAACAAAAGCCGGCCAATGGTTGGCCAGCGGAGATACAACATGGGCAAGTGTGCAAAAAATAAGAACTGGTAAAAATATGGCAACGGAGATGATCAACTCGCCTGGGATGACGTCGCTTATCTCGCTGCCGAAGCAATTTTTTTTGGCATCATCAAACATAAGCACGAAGGTGATAACCCTTCCCCTTTGGCATTTATTCCACAACTCTTGACAGCTCCTTCAATACCTTACTTGTAACTGATCTGCTCAGATTAAAAATTTATGCCGGGATTCCACGTCGAGTAAAATTTGCCAACATTTTCAATCCATATGGATGATGTTTGTGGCAGAATTTCCTTAACTTTAGCACAATCTGATCCTGTTCTGAGCATTATGAGCGTGCATAATTGTGAAGCGGGTGTGAATCTACCAAGAAGAGATTGTGCGGGCAATGCAATGGAACTGCCTGCCGCCCCCTCACGTGCGAATTCTTCGCGCTGGATCCTTCAGAAAATATTGCTTCGGTGCTTTCGTCCTTTTCTGTCTCCAAACTCAATGGCGGGTTGATCAGCTTGTTCGGCCGTGGTTGCAACTGCGCCAAAGCGGTAGACTCATTGCGAAGCATTTTCTTCTCAGGTTGCCAGGCCCTCATCCGGCCCGAAAAAGCGACGCAGTTGATCTGCGACCAGTTCAGGCTTTCCATCGTTGTCTGCTGCCAGATGGCCGATTTCGCCTGGGAAATCCTTCCCGTGTTCACTCTGATGTATGGTCTTTACCATATCCCGACGAAAGGATGTATCGCTCCAGCTTGCGCCATGTGGCCTGGTACGAATTCACCGCATAGTGAGAATCGCTCACCTTACGTTTGAATTCGGTGAGGTATGATGGGCCGCCCAGGAAAATATCAGGCACAAAGATATCATGATAGCCGTAGCTGGATTCGAGGCGGCCGATGCACCAACAGTTACTTTCATGTTTGCTCATCGTCTGCCGGGATAGCCCGCTGGCTTCCAGGTGGTCAAGAAACTGAAAAAGGAACGCTCCCATCTGCCGGGCGAATTCGTGTGAGGCATCATCCCAGTGCCAATCCTGGATGTAATCTTCCAATTCCTGCAGATCGGCATTTTGCTGCGAAGCGGATGAATGGATCGAACCGGTTTCCTTTGCCGCCAGATTTGCTGGCGAGGTTGCCTGGGCTGGATAGCGCAGCATCAGCTGTCGGTTGCCGTGTACGCCAGATAGCGTGTAGGTTGCTAGGGCGGGTCTCGGCAGCCCACTTTTTACATGAAGGTGCCGGGACACAAAGTCGGGAATCACCCGTAACGCAGCTGCCAGCCAGGCCAGTTCGGATGCCGAGGGAAGTTCTCCCCAATCGTTTTTGGGGGTCGCCTTGAGTACCATAGGGTAGGCCTTTTCTCCAGCCACCGGCCAGTGATATTGCTCCATTGCATCCAGATCGGCAAAGGACATTCCGGTGGCTTCCTCCAGCACCATGCTAAACCAGCCAATCGGCTGGCTGAAAGGCTGATCGGGATCTGTCTGCGCAAACAGCACATCAAGGTCGGCCAGCGATTCGTACAGGGACAGCCCGAAGGTCTCACCACCGCGACCGAGCACAAGGGCATAACGTGCCCGCCCTTCGGGTGGGTAACGGACTTCAATTGGAATCCAGTTTTCCATCCAGCGCCAGGGGGCTAGACGGTAATAGTCAGCCGCCGCTGCAAAGAGTTCAGCCACCAGCGGGACGCTGACGCCCGGGATGCTCAGCAACCCCGGGATCGGTTTACGCCCGTTTATTTGTGCTTCGATCTCCAACAAAGCAGAGCTGGCTTGTGGTAGGGAAGCGCGAAAGCTACAATGAACATCCAACTCAGCCAGCCGGGGTGCAATGGCACGCGCCAATTCTGCATCATCAATGAAGACGCACGCCGGTCGGCCGCTGCGTCCCAGGGTAAGCAGCGTGCCTTGCATGGCTTTGAAAAGGTGTTCCAAGCAGATTTCAGGCGTGGGGTGCTCGTCCAAGGTATCCGTCTTGATAATGAATCCTGTGTTCTGGTCTGCCACCAACATCACAAAGGGACGATAAGCAGGCTGTTTTTTGGGCGTGATCCAGTAGGGTGCGCGACGTACGGTGCACAACCAAGTGGCATCACTCTGGTGTAGGCTGCGCAGTTTTTTCAAGCGATCGGATGTCATTCAATTTCTCCGCGGTGCTGGCATAACAGATTGATTCTTGATGCGTTTGTCGAACACGTGTAAAGGGATCGGTTTTGAAGCGGGACGTTTTTACCAAATCTTCGGCTGTTTCTGGGAGGAAGTCGAGTAAGGGCCGCGGGCGTAGCTCGCTCAGTGACGTCACCAGCAAAGTGCAAGTTGTGATGAAGGATTTTTGGGCACGGTTCAGAAATGGTAAATAGGACCTTTACAAATTAGAAGACGGGTAGCCCCTAAACTGATAAGATTAAGTTGGCACAAAAACCTATTCAGAAGAGAAGCTACCTGCCATGACAGTTTATTCGACATCTGCATTTTCCGCCAGAGTTAGCTGGCCTGGACTTATCGAACCGATCTGGCAAATGTTGCCGTATCATAGGCAAAGTTTGCCGGGCTGGAAACGTACAGATCTTGGGCTGAGCGAAGGCTTTTTATTGGAGCGATGCTCAACACTCCCAAAGAGCGGCGGCCCTGGGGCAGCGTGAATTGGCCGCAGAGACAATGCAGGTTAGTCGTCCGACGCTGCCATCGGGGAATGGACCAAAGCGGCCCTGCAGTCCAGGTTGGATTCACTGACGGAGATCCAGGAGCCAGTTTTATCAGAAGAGCAACATGTCTTCGCGGTCACACCCAGCCGGGTGAAGCGGACCGCTCTGACGTTGGCACTGCCTGGAGGAGGTCCGGATCGCCCGGGAGAAGTCTGCCTGCGAACTGCCTTTGACGAAAATTGCTCTCCGGCGAGTTTGCCTTCCTGTCCGCTCTGGAATTGCTTCATTATCACCGGCCAACATTTCATTGCTAAATTTGTAAAGCTGCTATGTCCACTTTTTTAAATCTTTTGGACCGTGCCCATTATTTTTTCTATTTTGGGTGGCATCATTGACTTATTCGACCAATAATGCGGCTGCCAGGTTAATCGCCCGTAGTAAATCGCCTCTTGATAAGAGGCTCAGGTACCTGCGCAATTCTTCATCTGGTTCTGTTAAGTTCCTGTGATTGAGACCGGCTAATAAATTTCCGCGTTCTTTTTCTTCCATAAAAGTGTAAATTTGATCAGTAGTGGTAATACTTTCGTGCATCAGATTCCGTGAGAGGGCGTGGTACTCGCCCATAGTCTGGCATCTTTCAAGTCCATATATAGCGTGACCATGCCTAAACTTATGAGGGGATTTATTGGGCAAGCCTGCCAGTTCGAACAGGCGCGTCAGTCGTTTATTCAGGGCAGTTCTGCGGTGGTAGCCTGCCTCGTCCGTGGAAAGGCTTTGCTCACCCCAGGTTGAAGAGATCGGCGCGTACCAAGGAGATGTAGGAGGGTATTTTTGCCGTACAAAGGTATCCCACGCGCGCACGACTGCCAACAGTTCTGGAACCGCATGCAGGAAGGTGTTTGCGCCCTGGTTATTCTTTGTGTGTACCCCCAAATACGGCCATTGTCCGATGTAAGGATGATCCGTATCCAAATGAATGGCGCAGACCGGCAGTGTAACTGCGGCGTGGGCGCGTGCTCCGCTCAGAAAAAGCAAGGCGGCTGCGGCCTGGTCACGCCAGAGTGCCAGGTCGTTCCGGTCGACCGGCAGGGTCACTAATTGAATGGCCTCTTCGAGTTTTACACTACTTTCCGAGGCAGGAATTGGTAGTGGAGGCAGGTGGGGTAAGATCTTCAATCCAATAGCCTGGAAGTTCCAGAAACTCCTGGGAATAATGCATTTTTACCCATCTGAAAAATGCACGGGCAGTCTCGATAATTTTTCTCTGGCTCTCAGGCGCCAACGGCTTATCCATTCTTTCTATATATTTCGAAAAGTGCAGTTTGATTTTATGTGCCTCCGGGAAGGGTGTATCCATGGCCCATAAGAGCAAATGCCGTAGCCAAAATTTATATCGGTCAACGGTCTCTATGTTCCTATGCCGGTCTTCAAGCAACCATTCTAGATATTTATTGACCCAAAAGAAATTTTTTCGATTTATCATCATTAGGCACCTCCAGACTGAGTTTCCAAGGTTAGCTGCGTTCCATGAGCAGGCAGCGGTTGATTATCCGGAATGCGACCCCCTCGATTGATCGTGCAGCCACAATGAGGACATACCCCTTTCGTCATGATCAGTTTGCCTTTTATTGGTAGAGAGCTGGCATTTTGCATATCAACAATCTGCTTGCACCGGAAGCAATAGGCCTGGTTTTCGGTCAATTTCTTTTCCCTTTTGGGTTTGCGCATGCCTGCCACCCAGATTGAGAATTCCGGACCATACACCCAGATTTGACCGCGTTGCTTGCGTTGGTACGGGGCGCCGTTTTCCAGCCAATCACGCAGAGTTCGTTCCGGGAGATGCAATTCGACTGCCAGCTCACTCACCTTGTATAACATCGGCAGGAGGCCGGGGGCTTTGACAATGACAGAATGGGGCAGACGGATTCGTTTTTGGGTCATCGCTTTTACTCCTTTGGTTTCCATTTTCTTACTCCACGATTAAGGATAATTGCTCCAATTCGAATTTCCACAAACTATAAGCGCGGAGAGGGGTTTTGAAGCGCCCTGGTCGGAAATATTCTGGAATTCTTCTGGAAAATCCATCCAAAACCAAAAAATTCCTTCACAATGCACACTGGGGTACCGATAAATAAATTACACGTGGTACCGATAAATAAATATTGGTAGATCCCAGGTTTGTCGCATCCTCGGCTTTCGAGGTTGTTTTGTGGGGTAATTTCTGGGGAAAAAAGACCGACCGCTTTGCCGTGTGTGCCGGGAAGTCAGCACGATGAAGTACTAAAATTTTGGATCGGGGAATTACAGAATTTGGGAGAAGAACCTTAATTGAAAACATCGCTTGTCCGTTAATTTGTTCCCTGTTCTCATATTTCCTAAACCTTTCCAGTACATTTCCACGTATCCCGTGTCAAACATTCCCTGTCACGGGATAATACGCTGCAATATATCCTAAGGAAATGAGCCATTCCCATTTCGGAGGCAGGTGAACATGATCTTCAACCGCAGGGCACAGCACGAAGCTGCAGCACTTGAAACAGTGCAAATCTTTCTGGAACCATTACACGAAATATTGCCTGGGCTCGTAAACCGGGTAGTCCAAAACCTGTCGGGAGGACGCACTCTTTCCCTGGGTGGCCAGGTCTTGCTGCAGGGACTGGTCGCATGGCGGGACAGTGTCGTGGAGCAGGAAAAACAGAGCACACTGGAACGGCAGGAACACCGCCTGATTGAAATTCGCTCCATGGAGGCCCAACAAACCAAGACCATCCTTGCCCTTCAAAACAAGATCAATAGCCTGGAACAGGGTATTGAAAAACAAAAATTGGAAAAGGAGTTCTACCAAAAAACAATCCAAGATCAGAATTCAATTGTTGCAGAACAACACGAACGCTTGATCGCCCTGCTCGGGCATGCGAGATCATAACGCCCCCCACAAATAGCATGATTAATTAAGAGGGTCGACCCATTAAGGAGCCGAATTATGCACACGAGAATTATGCACACCGCCAGCGAATTGATTGGCGAACTTGATAAAAACCTATCCCCGGAGACCTGGCGGCAGATCCTGCAGGTTTTCGTTCCGACCCATATTGCAGACAGCCTCCAGATCCAACAGAATGTAGGCCTGGATCGCGAAAAATTCCGGCGGGTCATGGACAGGTTACAGAATACCGCCCTTGGGTTACCGCCCATCTTCCACCAGTTGGACCACTCGATCACACGACCAGGGGTGCGCGGCAGACGCCCCAGCATTTACCTTTTGGGCGAGACCGGCGCCCTGCTTCTCAATGAGCTCGGGTACCCGGATGTCCATCCCTGTCACTTGAATACCGATCTGGCGATCTCGCACGCCCTGGCCATGCTGGACTTCCATCAAACCGCCTTACTAGAAAACATTCCGATCAACACGGACTGCACCATCGAATATGGCGACCACCAGGTTCTGCGACCGGACCATCAAATCACCTTGCCGGAGGGCCAATTCTTGATCTACGAAATTGAACAGGATACCAGCAAGGATACCCCTGTGCGCATCCGGGAAAGCCTGACCCACAAGCGCAGCTTTTTCGAGAGCGCCCAGGCGGAGGCTTATCTGCGGGAAATTCGCATGCTGCTCAATTTAGCTCCCAACTCGAAAGAAACCCTGGACACCCTCCAAAAATGGGCAAGGGTCTACCAGGCCCTTTCTGACGAGGAAGAGCTCGGGTTTACACTCTTTTCCATGCCGCTGGGAGAATTCCTGATCAACCCGGATTGGAGTCATGATGCATCTGAGCGCTGGGTGAACTTGTCGGTCCCCACCCGAGAGACAGATACCGGTGGCGGAACGAGAACCGGTGTGCCAGTTTTTGCATATGGCGATGAGCAGTCCGCCTACGACGATTGCATCGTGGTCAATGCAGCCAACCAGGAATACCAGGCCAGGGTTTTCCCTGGAAAACCAGAGCCCGATTTCGGAATATTCAAACTGGCGTGCGACATCTACAAAGCCTCACATGCGAAATCGAATTATTGGGCGTTTGCTGGCATTCCGTATGCCTCGATCCACATGCTGAAAGTTCTCTTCGAAAAACGGGAAGACTTGTTGGAAAGACTGAACAACTGCATGAATCAGGGCAGACATGGGGAAAGCCCGCTGCTGGTTGTGCAGCATATGCAGAACGTGATCGACATGCTTCCTGAATTACTACGCCTGGGAATCCGAGCAGCATCTTAAGCGCGGAAGCGATCAATCGCGGTTATGAAGGCCATCCTTTTGGCGTGGTGGTGAATGCTCTTGTGGCTCCAAATCCCGGGGACGGTTGGGAGAACAAGTCCGAAGTTAACGTCGCATTGGCCTGGGTCTTATCGGCATTGTTTAAATATGCCGAGCAGATCGGCCTGGATAAACCCAGGTTCTTATCCTGAAGGAGCAGCAGCATGTCGTCGAATTATCGCATAATGCTTGGGACTTCCGGACACATCGAGTTATATTTTCCATACTCGGAAACCAGGGAAGAGATATCTGCACGCTTCCAAGGCGCTTTTTACGACTGGCCGGGGCATTGCTGGAAGGCCCCGTATTCTTCGCATAACCTTCAGGCCGCCGAGGAGTGGGCAAAAAGGGATTATTTAACGATCGAACCGGAAAGATGGCAGGATGACTTTGCATACGACCGTGATGTTTTGATGCCGCTCTACCAGGAAAGCCTGGCCCTACGACCCCAAAAACCACTCCAACCGATCCGGGAGATGCGTGGCAAGCTGTATCCGTTCCAGGAGGCGGCCATCCAGTATGCCCTGAAACGGAAGCGCTGCTTCATCGCCGATCCATCCGGAACGGGCAAGTCGATCATGGCACTGGCAAGCATTGCCATGGCACGCGCATTTCCGCTGGTGGTCGTTTGCCCTTCCACGTTGCTACCATACTGGCAGGCTGAGATCGCCAAATGGTTTCCCGGCTGGCCGGTCCAGGCCCTGAATGGTGCAAGCCTTCAGGGCAACCCGAGAGCCTATCTCGTGGGTTACTCGCAACTCGAAAAATATATCCAATTATTGGAAGGCCTGAGGCCGCGTTCGATCATATTCGATGAAAGCCACCGCCTGAAAGGTCATGAATCCAGGCAGACGCAACTTTCGTGTGAACTCGCAAAACGGATCGACTACCGCTTCCTGCTGACCGGGTCGCCGATCGTAAATCGTCCGGCCGACCTGATGTCCCAGCTAAAGGTGATGGGACGCTGGGATGTACTTGTGAATGTGCGCTATTTTTCCGAAACCTATTGCGGTGCGTGTTATGCGGGCGGAGACAAGTCCCCCAGCGGCGCGGGCAACTTAACCACCTTGGAAGAGCAGTTGCGCATTTACTGCATGGTCCGCCGGACCGAAGACCAGCTGGTGGCCTACCTGCCTGGAAAAATAGTCACTCCGGTCTACCTGCAGGTGGACCGGCAAGTAGACAACTTGTGGGATGGGTGGTTCAGGAATGCGCGTATGGATGTCCAGGAATTGCGACGTAACGCCTATAAGGTCAAGCGCGCTGCAGTGATCGAATGGCTGCAGGGGACTCGTTCCCTGGAAGGGAAGGCGGTCGTCTTCGGTTACCATACCGAATATGTGCGGGAACTTGCCGAAATATTCTCGGGGTTGCTTGTGACGGGTGATCATTCGCTGCAGCAAATCCAGGCAACCATCCACAATTTCCAAAACGATCCTGATGCCAAATTCCTGTTCCTCACCTACGGGACCGGCAGCCAGGGCTGGCAGCTGGATTTCGCCGATAGGGTAATCATGGTGGAACTGGACTGGAGCGACAGCACCCACCAGCGGGCGGAAGGGCGGCTGAGCAGCCTGGTGCAGAAGAAGACAATCCGGGTCTACCGGTTGCTGGCGAGGGGAACCTATGAGGATCATATGCTGGAAATAATTAAGGAGAAAAAAGCTATGGACGTCAAAAAATCGTAGTTAAAAATTCCATGCTATAGTTCCATCCAAAAAACAACAAGGATGAAACTATGGAAAAACAATCGGAAAAACCATCGAATAATCTATCTGAGCGTGCGCAAAGATTGAAGAAGTTATTGGTGATGATGGAGAATGAGCCGCAGAAATTTGCCCAGGAAGCCCTCTGCGATCCACGCCTGCTTAATAAACTATTGCCGGAAGACTGCGACCGGGCCATTGCGACCGATCCATCGCCGCGCAAGCGCACCAGGACAACGCTCAGGTTCAAAGTTCTGGAATATATTGCAACCGATATTCTCACTCAGGATCAGGATGCGATCCTGGGCGCTTTATTCCTGTGGGAAAAGTACTTGAACCGGCTGGAGAAAGGTCAATATCGCAGAATCGGCTTAAAAAGTGTGGTGGATTTTTGGAGCAAAAAAGACAGCCTGATCGATTTCATGAATGGGCCCTTAAGCCAATATCTTGAAGGTGACCAGAAAAAAGAATTCTTCCGCTCCTTCCAGGAATTTAATACCCCTGGTAATGGAATTTCGCATTGCTACTGGACCGCCTCCAACCCAATAGATGTACAGTCCAGAGATAACCAGGTACCGGACTTTCACCAACTATCTCAATGCAACTGTTGAACGCCTGGCCTTGGAGATCGAATCGGCCTCCCTGGAAATATTGGGAGTTTCGGCCCTGGCGACGGCAGAGGTTGACCCTTCGGAAATAGTGCTTCCCAGACCGGATATTCTGCCTCGCCTGCGGGAGTTCGTGCGCCGGAATTGCAAGGATCCGGCTCCCTTATATGATATCCAAATGGATTATAAGAATGCGATCTTTAGAACTTTTAATACAAATTCAGATCCCCTCTGCCCAATGCGGATTGAATCGGCAGAGCTTTTCCGCAAAACTTCAGGTGTTATTATCAGTCCCCGACACAGCGGGAAAACCATTTATGTCAAAATGCTTGCATTAAAAACTGCGGAGGCTGGAACGGATTATGTTGCGATTTATATCAATGCAGTCGAACTGAAAACGTTTGCCCAGTTAAAAATTCTCCGTGTACGAGTTTCTTGCCGATCAACTTTCCAAGCAAGGCCTGGCCGGAGAAGATGATTTTGAGACAGATGTTGCTGCTTTGAAGCATGCGGACCGGATCGGAAAGATCATCTTTTTCATTGATGCTCCGGAAGCCTTAGCCCCTGAACAGGAAAGCGCAGTCATCCTGCAGTTCTCACTCTGCAGGCAGGTTTTCTTTGTGACTACCCCCTCGGGGGCAAGTGTTGTACGGGGGTTAATGACGGAATATAACCCTGGTCGCGAGGTAAGAACCTATTCTTTACAGAAACTTTCCCCTGCCGAAATAGATGAGCTTGTCAGCTCCCTCGATCAACAATATCCTGGCTTTCAGGAGGCAGCCAAGAAATTCCTGGCCCATACTTATTCCAATCTCTTCGAGCAACCGATCGGGTTGGTGACTTTGGCAGCCGAGTATCTGCGAACGGGCGGCTATCTCAGCGAATTATTTATCGCCCAACGGATATTTAACATCTTGTTGATTGAAGCGGGGCTGAAATCCTTATCAAATCACCTTTTCTGGTCTGTCTCGCAGGAACTACCGGATGGGGGATCTGAGTGGAATATTGGCATACCAGAACACGGCTGAAAACAAAAGGGTAGTGCCTGGAGAAGATTCGGGATTATTCTGGCCGATATATACCCTGGATAATTTTTTTGGTTTACGAAATCCTGCTTGTGACCCATTCGCACGCAGTTTCCTGGAGCCGGAGTCAAACGACCCCCGCATGGTGCGTTTCTTTTTCAGGGACCTGCATTACTTGCTTGTGGCGATCAATAATGCGCTACTATATATGCGGGAGGACAGGTTTATTGGTTCTCCCAGAGACTTGGAAAATTCATCTACTCCTCTGGAAAGACGTTCACCAAACCTCGATATGAATTCGATCGTGCGGCTTTATCAGATGGATTTGCTGACTTACATAATGCGCAGCGAGGCTGAAGTGGGGAAAAATGGAGACTATAAGGTGGATGATTGTGATTGGCTGACGCTTTTTGAACGACCTAAAACCTCGCCGCAAGTTACCGGCAATCAGGTAGTATATAAAGGGAAAGATGCATTCCTGAAAATCCATAATTTTGTCACGCTGGAGGCAGAGATGCACATTCGAAAAATCCAACAGGTTGAATTGGAACTGATAATGCGATAGGCTTTTCCTGGTTAGAGCGGATTGCTTCTCTGCTTGCGCGGATCAGGCTGGTTTGATGCTTAGCAATTTGCCAAAATTCGATGTCTACCAACGTCCAGGCAGAACCGTATGTGCGCCCAGATGCCTTAAGTGAAGTTGGTTTTTATTTTTCGAACCTTTCCAGAATGAACCAACCCTCGTAAAACTATATCCCTGTTGCCCAGCGTAGAAATATCTGTTTTGTCATTATGAGACTATGACAATTGTCTAGATAAGAATCAAGTTTTTTCTATTTACTTCTGATGGGAAGTATGGGTATAATGGCAATAACAATTACCTTGTTATACGCATATTTTTATAATTATCCACTTATATTTTCCCCAATTTACTGTTGAATTTAGGAGAGCCTATGCGCGAAAAGGGTGTTGGGGCTGGCTCGGATCTTGCCATCATGACAGTGCATGAAGTCGCAGAATATTTACGCCTCAGCGAAGCCAAGGTTTACAAAATGGCAAATGAGGGGCGTGTTCCGGCACTGCGCATGGGGAAGACGTGGAGATTCAAAAAAGAATTAATTGATGAATGGATCCGTAAGGAAACAGAACTGGCCTTGCATGTTTCTCAAGAAAAAAATGAGAATTTGGTATAATGAAATTTCCGTTTCGATTGAGCGAACGGTATATTTCGGGTAGTGGGTGCACCCGTTTCAGAAGATTGATGAATGATGTCGACTTATTGGTATGTCTTGCACAGTAAGCCTCATAAAGAAGAAATGCTGGCCGAACAGCTCGATCTCCGCAGGATCGAAACGTTTGCCCCACGCATTCGAGTACAGGTGGTCAACCCGCGGGCCCGCAAGGTCAGGGCGTACTTTCCAGGATATATATTTGTTCGGGCAGATCTGGAAAAATTGGGGTTGTCTGTTTTACAATACGTGCCTGGATCCGCTGGGCTGATTGCATTTGGAGGGGAACCGGCTTTCGTTCCGGATGGTTTGGTCCATGCCATCCGGCAGCGAGTGGAAGAAATCAACACTGCCGGGGGAGAACTATTCGATGTGCTTAAATCGGGTGAAACCGTTCTGGTTCATTCTGGGCCATTCGCGGGCTATGAAGCTATTTTCGATGTACGCCTGCCTGGAACGGAACGTGTACGAGTGTTGTTGAAACTGCTCCGGAATCGGAAAATGCCGGTTGAATTACCGGCCGGGTACGTTCGCCCGCAAAAATAGCTCCGCTCTACAGACCCGGTAAGGTTTTTGGCGGAAGGCTGGTTATATCGAACAAATGTTCTGACTCCCATGGTAATGTCGGAAGGGCGGAGCATTTTTACTATGTTATTGTTACTGGTATGTTGGTCAACAATTTCACCTGACAATTATTATCGGTTTCGTTTCAGCGGATTTTGCAGGGCAAGCGGCAAGGAAAGGGGTTACCTGATATGGCAACGATCAATCAAGAAGTGAAATCCACAAGAAGTATCTGGATTCGCACCGGCGAATTTGGTAAGCGTCTCTTCGATATTGTTGTCTCGGCGATGGGATTAATCATCCTATCGCCGGTATTTGCTGTGATTGCCATTTATATCAAGCGTACATGTCCTGGATCCGGTGTTCTATCGTGGACCACGGGTTGGCCTGCATGGCAAGAATTTTGACATCTTGAAATTCAGTACGATGGTCGATTGCCCGGATAGTGAGGATGGACCGCGGGTAACTGCAAAAGATGACCCGCGCATCACACCAGTTGGGCGCTGGTTGCGGGATACCAAGCTTAATGAAATTCCGCAATTGTGGAATGTTTTGAAGGGGGAAATGAGCCTGGTTGGCCCGCGGCCGGAAGACCCTGAGATCGTTGCCACATGGACGGAAGACCGAACGCCAGACCATTCTTTCCATCCGGCCAGGAATTACCAGCCCGGCTTCCATTTTCTTCCGGGATGAGGAACGGTTATTGGAAACCGAATCCGTCATGGAAAAATATCTGAGCAGTATTGTCCCATCCAAGTTGCGCCTGGACCAAATCTACGCCAAAGACCATACCTTTCTAGGCGATCTGGATATTATTTTCATGACAGCCATTGCTCTTTTACCGGGTGTGCGCGATCGGTCCATCCCGGAGAATCTGCTGACCTGGGGGCCGCTTGCGCGTTTATTCTCCCGGCACGTGAATTTATTCCTGATCGATGTACCAATCGCTTTCGTGGCGGTGGGTATCTCCGGTCTGATCTGGCGAAGTGCGGGTCCGCTTAATCTGGGGTGGGGACCAGCCATCGTGCTGGCCGTGGTTATTGCTCTCCTGTTCGGCTTCATCAATGCCTTGTTGGGGATGAACCGGATCTCGTGGTCATGCGCAAGCGCCTCGGATGCTTTGGGCCTGGCAGTATCAGATGTCGTTACCATGTTGGTCTTGTTTTTTATAGACCGTCTGGCCGACCAATCATCCCACCTAAAATTGGATCTCCCGATTGGGATGTGGACAACAATCAGTTTTTTGGCATTCGTGGGTTTCCTGGTTGTTCGGTACCGGACACGCCTGATGACCGGCCTGGCCACACGCTGGCTGCAATGGCGAGGCGCTGCAACTCATCTTGGGGAACGTGTGCTGATTGTTGGAGCCGGCGAGATGGCGCAACTGGCCGCCAGTTTTTTTCGCCAGGGGAACCGGGGAAAGTGCTTAAAATCATCGGCATGGTGGATGATGACTCAAAGAAAATCGGCCTGCGCTTTGATGGTAATAAAGTGATCGGTTGCAGCGAGGATATTCCTCAACTGGTTGAACGCTGGAACATTGGCGTGATCCTGTTTGCGATTGGGAATATCCCGCTTGAAAAGCGTGCAAGCATTCTCGACCTTTGCCGTCAAACCAAGGCACGCATCGTATTAATGCCGGATTTATTAGAGATGATCTCCGGATGTTTGTTTGCTCCGGATTTGCTGACCGAGAATGTGGTTTCTGCGGATTGGGATGGTCAGTACCGATCCCGGAAGTGGTGAAGTGGTTGACAGAGTTGGAAGCGCTGGCGCTCCCGCAGAATGCTCCATTACTTGCCCGCCTGCGGCAGGTACGCAACGCGCTGGCGGCTCACCTGTGCCAATGATCATGAATTGAAATCATAATGTCTAATTACCTCGTTACCGGCGCGGCCGGATTTATTGGAAGCCGGGTCAGCGAAATGCTGATCGAGCAGGGACATGCCGTTACCGGCGTGGATAACCTGAACGACGCCTACGATGTGCGCATGAAGGAGTACCGCCTGCGCAAGCTGCAGGCGCTGCCCGGATTCGAGTTTGTGAAGGCAGACATTTCGGACCGCCAGATTCTCAATCCACAATCAACAATCTTCAATCAAAAATTTGACGCGGTCATCAACCTGGCGGCGCGCGCCGGGGTGCGGGCCAGCGTGGAGAATCCCTGGGTCTTTGTGGATACGAACATCACAGGGACGTTGAACATGCTCGAACTTTGCCGCCAAAAGGGGATCCGGAAGTTCATCCTGGCTTCCACTTCCAGCATCTATGGCGCCAATGCGCCCCATCCCACCCCGGAAACCGCCGACAGCGACCACCCGCTGCAGCCGTATGCGGCCAGTAAGAAAGCGGCCGAGGCGCTCAGTCACAGCTACCATGCCCTGTACGGCCTGGATGTCAGCGTGGTGCGCTATTTTACGGTCTACGGTCCGGCCGGACGCCCGGATATGAGCATGTTCCGCTTTGCGAAATGGATCAGCGAGGGCGAGCCGGTGCATCTGTATGGCGACGGGGAACAGTCGCGCGGTTTTACCTACGTGGATGATATTGCACGCGGCACGATTGCTGCCCTGAAGCCGCTCGGTTACGAGATCATCAATCTGGGCGGGCATGAAGTCATTACGATGAATGGCCTGATTACGCTTGCTGGAAGAAGCGGATCGGTAAGAAAGCCATCATCGAACGGCATCCACCCAATCAAGCGGATATGCTGACCAACCAGGCGGATGTTACCAAAGCCAGGGACTTGCTAGGCTGGCAGCCCAAAGTGGGGCTGGAAGAAGGGCGTTGGCCGGCTGGTGGATTGGTATCGGGCCGAGCGGGAATGGGCATATCAACTCCAAACTGGGCAATAAATATAAATGAACTCAACCATAAAAGAAACTCTTCCTCTCGATAAAGACCACTGGGATATGATCATCGAGCCCAAGCGCAACCTGCTGGACCTGCGCCTGGGCGACCTGTGGCGCGCCCGTGACCTGGTGATGCTGTTCGTCTGGCGCGACTTTGTCGCGTTCTACAAGCAGACCATCCTGGGCCCGCTCTGGTATATCATCCAGCCGCTGCTGACCACGGTGGTCTTCACGTTCATCTTCGGCAGCGTGGCGAAATTGCCCACGGACGGCCTGCCGCAGTTCCTGTTCTATATGTCCGGCACGGTGGTCTGGAGCTACTTTGCCGCCTGCATTACCAAGACTTCCGATACTTTCATCACCAATTCCCAGTTATTCGGAAAGGTGTATTTCCCGCGCCTGGCGGTGCCGGTTTCCATCCTCATTTCCAGCCTGATCGCCTTTGCCATCCAGTTCGTCTTTTTCTTGGGCTTCATGGGCTATTTTGCATTGCGGGGCAGCGTGCTGCACCCCAACTGGTGGATGCTGCTGACGCCGGTGTTGATCCTGATGATGGCCGGGCTGGGATTGGGATTGGGCGTCATCATTTCCGCCCTCACCACCAAGTACCGCGACCTGCGCTTCCTGGTGCAATTTGGCGTGACGTTGCTGATGTATGCCACGCCGGTGATCCTGCCGATCTCTTCCTTCCCGCAGCGTTTCCGCTGGATCATCCTGGCCAACCCGATGACGCCCATCGTGGAGATCTTCCGCTATGCCTTCCTGGGCGGCGCCGGGACGGTGAACCTGCCCGACCTGGCGTATAGTTTTGGCTTTATGCTGGTGGTGGTCATCATTGGGACGGTGATCTTCAACCGGGTGGAAGCCACATTTATGGATACGGTATGAGCAATACCGTTATTTCCGTTGAAAACCTTTCCAAAGAATATCGCCTGGGCCAGATCGGCACGGGCACATTAAGCCGATGATATCAATGTCTGGTGGGCCAAAGTACGCGGCAAACCCAATCCAATGCTCAAAATCGGACGAGACAGATCATGGCAACCGCGATGGCGAAACCATCTGGGCATTGAAAGATGTGAATTTTACCGTTGAGCAGGGCGAAGCACTGGGCATCATTGGCCGCAACGGGGCGGGAAAAAGCACCCTGCTCAAGATCCTTTGCCGGGTAACGGCGCCCACCAACGGGCGTGTAAGGGTAAAGGGACGCATCGCCAGCCTGCTGGAAGTGGGTACGGGCTTTCATCCGGATCTGACCGGGCGCGAGAACATCTATCTGAACGGCGCCATACTGGGGATGAGCCGCAAGGAAGTGCACCGCAAGTTGGATGAGATCGTGGCATTTGCGGAGATCGAGCAGTTTATTGATACGCCTGTCAAGCGCTATTCCAGTGGCATGTATGTGCGCCTGGCGTTTGCAGTGGCAGCGCATTTGGATCCGGAGATATTGGTGGTGGATGAAGTGTTGGCGGTGGGAGATGCGGAATTCCAAAAGAAATGTCTTGGGCAAGATGAGAGATGTGGCGTGAAGGGTGGGCGGACGGTATTATTTGTAAGTCATAATATGAACGCAATTAAGCAGCTATGTTCACGAACTATTTTACTTAATTCAGGCCAGATAGAATTCACTGGAAATACAAATTCGGTAATAGATAAATATCTCAGGTTTGATCACATATCAAGTAGCTACGAGATAAGTTTTATTGATAATCAACCAGGAATATGTTCGGTAAAATTCTTAAACGTAGAAGGTATTGAGGCTGAAGTGCTTCGTACCGGGGAAACTTACGAAGTTGATATTACTATTCGCACACCTGTTTCCATGCCATCAGTCGGCGTTGAATTTGGCCTTAGTAATCATTTTGGAAATCGAGTCCTATTCTCAAATAGTTATTATATATTTGGATTATCATCGGGCCTGCATGAAGGAATTAATATTTTCAAATGTACTATTCCTAACCTGCCTCTATTAGCAGGCAAATATGCGCTTGATATCTCCCTTTTTGATGAGATGGCATTTCATAGACGTATGCAAAGTGAATTTAATATTGGGATTGTAGAAGTAATCGAGAACGGTGCACTCAAAACTGGCCGTGCTATCTCACCAGAGTGGGGAGAAATCTATTTTCCACATAGTTGGTCAAAAATTCAATAGATATCTATTTATTAATTTTCCATATATGACTTTACTGCAATTACTCGATTTTCAAAAACTGCAGATAATTTTCTCCCACTTTGAGAGATTTTTTGGCATTCTTATGGGAAATGAGAAGGTATTCGAGGCGTTTTTAGAACTCTGACTTTCCAATGAAGTAGCGTGCAGACCTTTTTGCAGTAGAATGATATAGAATTGGTTAAATATATGATTGTCGAATCCCCAATGCCTATAATCAGTGTGTGCATTTGTTCGTTGTACCCAAATTCGGAGATATTTCAGCTTGTAGCCAAAGGTTTGAGTAAACAAACTCTTTCAACAAAGGATTGGGAAATAATTATTGATAATGGTAGCAAAAATCCCAT
>CAWAAC010000033.1:0-24151 GCA_963779935.1 uncultured Chloroflexia bacterium
TACTTTATTTCATTGCCATGCTATTGAAAACCCACACGCCCTCAAAGGAGACTTGCGTATGATTAAGCGGTTACAGCAGGAGGTTTCCCGGCTGAAAAAGGGAAACGCCTATCGGGAGAAAGTCCGTCAGAAATTGGCAAGAGGGTTCGATAAAGTTAGCCAAAATCTGATTAAATCTATTCAATCGGTAATCGCATTTGGAGTAATAGATGAGGAAATGCCTGTGTGGTCATGCTTGGATACGCCTAAATTGGCTTTTTGGCTGGGTAAAATAATGGCTTATATGCCCTGATGGAGCCGCACGTTCTTAGTTCGGCGGCCCGTTGTGAGATATCAATCCACTGACCAGAACATTGACATCCAAAACAACTTTCATCCTGTGCCTTTCTCCCGTACATCCCTAATGGCATCGTTTGCTAACGTTTCGATTTCATCTGCTGAATAATCTTTAAAGCACTCACGGATCGAATGCACAATAGCCTTCACATCGGCATGCAATTCATCCGATGCAACTTCAGATGCCGGCTTTACTATCACGCCAGCCTCGGTTTCTACAAATACGACCAGGTCCCCCGTGCTTTAAGTTGAGCTTTTTACGAATCCGGTATGGAATGGTAACCTGCCCTGCCCTTTTTCTTGAAATTGTGGTGCGGAATACGGACAAAAATTCAATCAACTCATGGAAATTGTCTCTAATCAGTTATTCAACATCAAAAAGCGGCAATCATCACATCAAGTAGCCAATAATTTACGTAATTCCCACTTCCTGGATGTCAAACAGCTCAGTTTGGTGGATGAATAGGTGGAAGCACCATCAATTAAACAAAAAAGCCAATTTATTACTTACCTTTCCCATGATATACTTACCTTGTAAGTACACAAGAAAGGATCTCTATGCATCGAAAAGTATTCAAGACCGGTAACAGCCTGGTCGTTTCCCTTCCAAAAGATCTTCTTGAACCGCTTGGAATGGGAGACGGCACGGATGTGTCTGTAGAGCTCGATCAGCAGAACCACCAAATCCTGATCCGGCCGGCCGAACTGCCGTTAGCCGGCGACTTGAGCGAGAAATTTGCTAACCAGGTTAGCGATTTCATCAAACAGTATCGGCCAGCATTGGAAGCCCTCGCTCACAAATGAACTATCTGACACCCGAGCAGGTGCTGTTCATCCACTCCCGTCTGGTCACTGAGACCGGCGGGAGTCACGGTTTGCGCGACCTGGGATTACTCGAATCGGCGGTCGCCCGGCCGCGAGCAACATTCGATAGCAATGAGCTCTATCCGGACTTGTTTAGCAAAGCCGCCGCGCTGATGGATTCGCTGATCAACAACCATCCTTTTTTGGATGGCAATAAGCGTACAGGCATCACGGCGACTGGGTTATTCCTTCGGATCAATGGATGGGACCTCACGGCTTCTTCAGAAGAGTTGGTGGCCTGCACCATGCGCGGGGCAGTAGAAGGTTTGGAGATTGATGAACTTGCCAATTGGCTTCGGGCGAAAACCATAAAAAGCAAGTAGTAGCTTAAGGAACTGGACTCTAGAAAGTTTTGTTGTGGATTTCTGCCTTGCTCCGTACACAAATATAACGAGAGGTTTAGCATTTCAAATATTGAGAACAGTAAGCAGGAAGTCATAGTTCCAGCCTATTTGCAAGCGTTTCGCGTGGATGCTGCTTTTGATTATTCTCTTGTTTTAGAAACAAGTTCGATGTCGAGCAGTGAAACACGGGGGTAAGATGACCATCTTTTGCGTCTGCTGTTGGTGGCTCTGCTAGTCTTTATGTTGATCGGGGTCGAGGTGAGGCGCATCGTTTATGCACGCGGCGAAGTGGTCGGCAAGGCCGCCAATTCAGCCGCCCTGGCAGCGGCTTCCCGCATCAATATCCCTCTTTATCGCGAGACCGGCCAGATCGTCTTCCTTCCGAAGGTGTTCGATATCGCCCAGGCCCTAGCCAGCACGAACTCATCCTAGCTATCCAACCGCAGCATTCCCGTTACGGTGACGGGCATTTCGATCAACCAAGGATCCCAGATGGTTTCCATATCCGTAACGACCAATCTATCGGCCTTGCTTCTGCCGGCTGTTCTGAACTATCGAAAGCAATTTACCGTTATCGGCTACGCGAAAGGAAGGCTGGAGACGGGCGGTAAACGCAAATCAGAAAAGGTGCGCTTCTCAATGGCATGACCAGTTGATAACCCATCACAATTTATCAGATTCGTCCGGTTCCAGATCGGGAGCTTTGTCTAGAACGGCCAGTAATTTTTCCCGACTGCCCCGTTGGGCGCGCTTCTGCATTATTCGATCCTAGAAATCGAAGCAGCCTTCTCGGCAGGCCCAAAATTTAAAATATGCTTCCTTCGAATACAAAAAGACGATCAGCAAAGAGCACGATCGAATACGCAAACCAAAAAAAGATTGCTTGATGCATTCACCGCATGCTAAGCGATCGAGATCTTTGTGGCAGACATTACGTTTAGTGTTAAGTTCTGCACCGAACCATTTGGATTGATTTTTTCTGAATTTCTGATATACTGAAATACAGTAAAACAGGAGCCTATTATGAATAAATCAGTGACTGCTCAAATTTCACAACGAGGTGTTCTCACATTGCCTAAATCGCTGCGTGATCGTTATAAGATCAAGCCCGGTGACGTAGTCACGGTGATCGATCTGGATGGGGCATTCGTTATCAGCCCACGCCGGTCAGAGGTGGACCGCCTGGCAGACGAAATTGGTTCCATCCTTGCTGAACGCGGCGAGTCACTTGAAAGCATGTTGACCACTTTGCGGGAGGAGCGCGAAAGGTATGGCCGACCAGCCTAAAGTTTTTCTCGATCCAAGCGCCCTGTTTGCCGGATTATGGTCCGACATAGGCGGGGCGCGCCAGGCATTGAAGCTGGCCGAGGCGGGTCTGGTCGTACTTGTCATCAGCCCGCAAATATTGTCTGAAATTGAAAACAACCTGCGCCGTAAAGCGCCCGAATTACTCGGGAAACTGGCTGTGCTCCTCGACCGGGTTGGTCTGGTTTTGACGGCAACCGCTCCGGAATCTCGCTACGAATCGGCCCTGGCATTGACCCATCATCCCGGTGATGGGCGCGTGCTGGCCGACGCCTGGGAGTCAAGAGTGGATTATTTTGTCACGCTTGACCGCCAACATTTCCTGGATAACAAAGACCTGCGCGCGGCCCTGCCCTTTCCGCTGGGCACACCCGGAGATTTTCTTTTCTGGTATCGCCAGAACTATGTTGAAAAATCATCCTGACCGATCCCACTGTATTATTGAAGGTGATAAATAGATTATCGAGCATGCCTTGGTGAATCCACGGAAATTAAATAGAAACAGATTAACCGCAAAAGCAGTGAGGCTTGATCCTGTGAGGCTTGATCCTTGACATGCACCATAATTGTGGGTACAATGTAATTACATTATGGAGATAATTATATGAACATGATGGTGCGTTCTAAAATTATAAAAATCGGCAATTCGCATGGAATTCGTATTCCGCAAGCATTGCTGGAACAGGTCGGGTTGACTGGCAACGTTGAAATGACGGTGGAAGGGAATAAACTCATTATTAATCCTTTGCGGCTTCCTCGCCAGGGTTGGGGAACTCAGTTTGCTGCCATGGCAGAACATGGCGATGATCGATTGGTGGATCAAACATCCGCGACGCAATGGGAAGAAGATGAATGGACATGGTAGCCAAACGTTTTGAAGTCTACCTCGTCAATCTTGATCCTACCCTGGGAAGGGAGATTCAAAAAACACGCCCATGCTTGATCATCTCCCCGGATGAAATGAACGACCATATCTCGACCGTGATCGTCGCCCCAATGACAACCAAAGGGCAAAATTACCCCACCAGGGTTCAATGTCAGTTTGAAGGAAAAAAGGGACAGATTGTCCTGGATCAGATTCGCACAGTAGATAAAATCCGTCTGGTTAAAAAGCTGGGGAAAATAAGCGTCAGCACTCGGAAAGATGTACTGGTTATTTTATTAAATATGTTTGCTGAGTGATCACATCTTCAACTTCGCTACTTACAATCAGATTTGATCCCAACGTAACACCTCTTTCCCGCAAGTTCCGAGTGACAAGATTTAATTCGATTTTGGCTTACTGTGTCAACATTTCGAACTACTACTCGGTCCGGTCAATTGCAAACTATCCATATAACGCAGCCTCAATAGAAATTTGAGAAATACTATTATGTCCGCGGGCCAGAATCTGGTAATATATTAAGTTAAATCCGCATTGCCTAAACTGCCATGACAAGGCAAAATAGGCAACATCCTCTCATACAAGGATAGGTATGCTCATTCTTCATGTACATTGGCAGCCGCCTCTGACTCCCTCTGAAACGGGCGGCATTTTATTCTGGGCCGAGACAGGCGACGCTGAGCTTCCCGCCGGTCAGCGCGGCCGGCTGGCAAAGAATCCCAAGCCCAAAAATCACCCTTTTTGCGCGCCCATTCCAGAATTACGGTCAGCCACCGGCCTGACCGGAAAAGAGAGTGCGGCCACCTTACGCCTGCCAACCACCCGCACCGGCCCCCTGCCATCCCCTGAATTATCACACGCCTGGGAGCAGGATAAGGAAACACCTCCGTCTTTAGCTCCATGGATCGTAGATGGGATCTGGCTGGCATCTGATGAGGCTGTGCCAGCCTTACTGCGGATATCTGCCAGCGGACCTGAGAGCAAAACACATTTCGGATTCGGCGCCAGCTTCCATTTCTGGAGCCGCGCCGCGGCCCTGGTGCTGGAGACGCTGGCAGCGCACAAACTCCTCCCGGTACTGGTTCCGGCCGATGCAGATGGCAAGATCTTCCACGCCCGCTGGCTGCCGGTGCTCGACAGCCCGCACGACAGCCAGCGCCTGGCGCAATTGGAAGCCGCCATGCCGCCTGTTTGCCGAGCACAAGTATTCTCCGAAGATGAAAATCTTTCTCCGAGAAGCCTGCTTAACAGCTTTCTCAATACTACCTGTGACGCCTTGGCCCGCCAGTGGGGAAAACCTGCCGCTCCGCTATCTTCCCGGGGAGAAGACGCCCTCGCCTACCGCTGGATCGAAGCATTATTCAGCCATAACCCTGCTGTGCAGGCCTCGCCGGCCCAATTGCAAAGCCTGGCCTCCAGCCACCGCGCCTGGATGCGCAACCTGCACATTGCCGGGGACGCGGCTTTCCGGATCGCTTTCCGGATCGAAACGCCCGCCCTGCAGACGGATGCCTGGCAACTTCATTACCTGCTGCAGGCCAGCGATGATCCCAGCCTGCTCGTTCCCGCCGAACAGGTTTGGAAGAAGACCGGCAGCATCATGAGCAAGCTGGGACGCAAATTCGAGAACCCACAGGAGAAACTGCTGGCCGGATTGGGATATGTCGCGCGCCTGTTCCCGCCGGTGACAGAGAGTTCTGAAGAACAAACGACCCTCCACCCTGGAGCTTGACGCGCAGGGGGCGTATACCTTCCTGCGCGAAACTGCTCCCATCCTGGAAGGCGCCGGGTTTGGCCTGCTTGTGCCGCCCTGGTGGAACCGTCCAGGGGCGCGCCTGGGGTTGAAAGTGAAAATGAAATCCCAGAAGGGCAAGGATGCCATTGCCAAAGGACTGATGACATTGGAGAAACTGGTCAGCTACGAGTGGCAGCTCTCGCTGGGCGGGACCAGCCTGACCGAGCAGGAGTTCCAGGCGCTGGCGGCGCTCAAATCTCCGTTGGTACAGGTGCGCGGTCAGTGGGTGACGCTCGACCCGGGCCAGATCGAAGCCGCCATCCAGTTCTGGGAGAAACAGCAAACCACCGGGGAGATCGGAATGCTGGAAGCGCTGCAATTCAGCCTGGGCGGTGAAACAGAAAAGAGCGGGTTGCCCATCGAAGAAGTCATTCCCGAAGGCTGGCTGGCGGAATGGCTGGAACGCTTCTCGGCCTCCGGGAAGATGAGCGAACTGCCCCAGCCGGCCGGCCTGCATGGCGAGTTGCGCCCTTACCAGCTCTTTGGTTACTCGTGGTTGAGTTTCCACCGCCAGTGGGGACTGGGCGCCTGCCTGGCGGATGATATGGGCCTGGGGAAAACCATCCAGATGATCGCGCTCCTGTTGCAGGAAAAAGAGACGCGTGCGAACGGGCAGACATCTGCCCCTGCTGCGCCGGCGCTGTTGGTGTGCCCCACCTCGGTGGTGACCAACTGGCAGCGCGAGCTGGAAAGGTTTGCCCCGGGGTTGAACACATACGTTCACCGGGGAACTGACCGGCTGAGGGGCGGCGCGTTCCGGAAAGCCGTCAGGGGGATGGATGTGGTTATGACCAGTTATCCGCTCATACGACTGGACGCCGAGACCATCCAGTCCATGCCCTGGCTGGCGGTTATCCTGGATGAGGCGCAGAACATCAAGAACCCATCCGCGCAACAGACCCAGGCAGTGCGCAAGGTGCAGTCCGAGTTTCGGGTGGCGTTGACCGGCACGCCGGTGGAAAACCGTCTCTCGGAGTTGTGGTCGATTATGCACTTCCTGAACCCCGGTTACCTGGGAACCCGTGAAAAATTCCGCAGCAGCTTTGCCATGCCCATCGAGCGGTACCAGGACAAGCAGGCCTTGGATCAACTTAAACAGATGGTCAACCCGTTCATTCTACGGCGCGTCAAGACCGACCCGCGCGTGATCTCGGACCTGCCAGCCAAGGTGGAGACAAAAGTCTATTGCAGCCTGACCGAGGAACAGGCCACGCTGTACGAGGCGGTGGTTAAGGATGTGATGAAGCGGATCGAGGAGAAAGAAGGCATCGAACGACGCGGGCTGGTGCTGAGCATGTTGATGCAGTTGAAGCAGATCTGCAACCACCCGGTGCAATACCTGCACCAGACCGGCAAGGATGCCGCCGAATCCGCGCTGGAGGGGCGCAGCGGCAAGCTCGGACGCCTGCAGGAACTCCTTGAAGAAGTGCTGGCTGAGGGCGACCGGTCATTGATCTTTACCCAGTTCGCCGAAATGGGCGCGCTGCTGGCAGCCTTTTTGCCCAAATCCACTGGCGCGGCCACGCAGTTCCTGCACGGCGGAACGCCCGTGAAAATGCGCGACCAGATGGTGAGCCGCTTCCAGGAGGACGAACATGCGCCACCGATCTTCATCCTGTCCATCAAAGCCGGCGGGACCGGGCTGAACCTGACGCGCGCCAACCACGTCTTCCACTTCGACCGCTGGTGGAATCCGGCCGTGGAGGACCAGGCCACCGACCGCGCCTTCCGCATCGGGCAGAAGCGCAACGTGCAGGTGCATAAATTTGTCACGACCGGCACATTGGAAGAAATGATCGACGATATGATCGAGAGTAAAAAAGGGCTGGCGCAGGCGGTGGTCGGCAGTGGCGAGAGCTGGCTGACCGAACTGAGCACGGATGAACTGCGAAACCTGGTGATGCTGAGGAGAGAATAGCATGAGTTATTACTACTTCAAGCCAACCAAGCCAAAAGAGGCCAGGGACGGCATCAAAGCCCGCAGCCAGCGCGGTTCCTTTACCAGCAGTTGGTGGGCGGAACAATGGATCGCCGCGCTGGAACGGCTGGTGGATTCAGGGCGACTCACGCGTGGGCGCAGATATGCCCGCAAGGGACAGGTGCTCTCGATCGTGGAAACCAGGGATGGCATTGCGGCGCGCGTGCAGGGATCGCGCAAAACGCCGTATAAAATCAACATCCAGGTCACCCCGTTGACCGATGTTCAATGGGATAAAGTGATCGATGCGCTGTCTGAACAGGCCATCTTCACCGCCCAACTGCTGGCCGGGGAAATGCCGCAGGAGATCGAGCAGGCCTTCAGCGCGGCCGGAGTGAGTTTTTTCCCGGCCAAACGCGGCGACCTGAAGACCGATTGTTCCTGCCCGGATTACGCCAACCCGTGCAAACATATCGCCGCGACCCATTACATCCTGGGCGAGCGCTTCGACGAGGATCCCTTCCTGCTCTTCCGTTTACGCGGGCGAACACAGGAGCAGATCCTGCAAGCCCTGCGCCAGCGCCGCGCCGGGCAGATGGAAATGATTGCTGAAGAATCCCCTGAGCCGGAGATTGCCATTCCGCTGGAAGATTGCTTGGAACATTTCTGGGATTTAGGCGCGCCGCTTGAGAATATTCCGGTCAGCATTCATCCGCCAGACGGTGGAAATGCCCTTGCTCAAACGGCTGGGCGAGGCGGCTTTTATCCCGGAGCCGGGGATCGAGTCTCTGCTGAGGGCAGCCTATCAAACGATCGGGCGGGAAGCTATCCGGGCCGCCTTCCAGGAGGAAGAGAAAGAAAACGCCGAAATTTAAGCAAAAAGTGAAAAAGGAATTGCCCACCATGCTGATCGATCTTTAAATTTATCGGAACTGGATTGGAAATCCAGAGGCGCATCTTCACCGCTGAGATGCTCAGGTGATAAGTTCAAAACCTTGCCGCCGGAAATGATCGTTGAAAGCAAAAACCTTTTCGATCCCAAGACGGCGCATGGTTTCAAAGCTACTGCAATCAACCAGGCTAAGGTCACGAAGGTTGGCTGATAATAAGGAAGAGATCGCAAAACAGTGGTGCTCTTGAGATATCCAGTCAATTTGAAGGAGTGGCATGATCTTTTGCAAATCGAGTACGGCACTCATTCCAAAACGATGTTGCAATACCGCGTTCGTTTACACCAGTACATAGGTATTGCAGGTGATCGTTTCTTGTGAATTGATCAGCGCAACCCAGATTTTTTTAGCCTTCTTATGATTGGTGTCATCTGTATCAAAAATAGCGTAGAAGGCAGACGAGTCGATATAAATCATTGCTGGTAGCTTTCGGCAAGGTACTTGTCGTGGTGGGTCGACACATCTGTATCTCCAGAGTTGTATTTTCCCGCAATCAAAAGAGCGTGGCGGCGTGCTTCATCCAGATTGGGTTCTCCAGCCTCTTTCAGCACCTTTTCTACTCCCTCACGGATCAGGGTTGCGAGAGACCGCTTGCGACACAAAGCCAGTAGTTTCAACTGTTTGTACTGATCTTCAGTTAATTGAATTTGTGTTCGGACCATTGGTTTCCTCTCATTACATTAGAGCACAATATTTAATCATTACATCATAGGCGACAGCAATTCTTAATAAAGGAAAGTTTTGGAATCTAAACACGTACGTGATGGGTGCAATTTGACGGCCGCTATTTTCTGGATCTTAAATATCAGAATAAATCACGGCCTTTAAAATCACCTACGGCAATTTGTGATTTTTTGGCTGAACATAATTCGAGCCATTTTGAACGAAAATTCATTGCATTTTGGATGGATTTGAATGGGTTCTTTTTTGCACTACCCTTTTACCACAGTGCTCTTCCTTATCAAGCCGGTCTTGCAGACGATTTTTCCGTTTCAAAGTCACGATAAAATTTCGCCAATATCTGCATGACGTGGTATATTATTGGTTAATGGATTAATAATGAAAGGTGGCTCAAAATGGAATTCAGGGTTCAAGTACATTCAGGTGGCAGGTTCGTGCTGCCATCTAAATTACGCAAAGAATTACAAATCAAAGCTGGCGATGAGATTGTTTTAAGCCTTGAAGATGGTTATGTTCGGTTAATTCCTCTCCACCAAGCCGTACGAATCGCCCAACAAACTGTCAAGAAATATGTTCCGAAAGGAACGTCTCTCGTGGCGGATTTGATCCAAGCCCGTAAAGAGGAAGAGGCTCATGAATAATTGCGTACTGGATGCCTCAGCAATTTTGGCTTTACTGAATGACAAATCCGGGGCTGGGATGGTACAGGAATTATTGCCTGTCGCCATCGTTTCAGCGGTAAATTTTGCCGAAGTCGCCACCAGATTATCTCTGTTGGGAATGCCAGAAAACGAAATTCATGAGACGCTCGACATTTTGGGATTGGCTATCATTCCTTTTGATGAAGAATTATCATTTCAGACAGGATTACTAGCGATTGTGACCAAACAATATGGGCTTTCATTAGGCGATCGGGCCTGTCTTGCTCTTGCTCTAAAAACCGGATATTCTGCAGTGACTTCAGACCGGGTATGGAAAAACCTGAACCTTAAATTGGATGTCAAGGTAATTAGATGATCTTAAATTGTCTTATTCATTTTGACAATGTCACATCGGAAATGAAAAAACATCCCAACCGTTCATTGTAATAGCAATCTCAGTATCCAGCAGTCTCATGTTCGCGTACCCCTACCAGCCACCGACCTTTTTTACCAGCTTCTGTATATTTAACACCGTCAGCCAGTACATCTTTCCGTTCGAACCACATGCCGAAAGTCTTCATCAAAGAAAATGAAAATGATTAAACGCGATATAGGCATGGAAATTCTTGAAGATATTCAGGATATCAGAGCTCATAAGGTTGGCGGGAAAGTATTAAGTACGCATAGTTATGAAAGAACCCACCGTGCCTCAGTGATTAGTTCCAAACTTAATCCATCGAAGGCTGCGTTTGTTAGTTTGATAGGAATTAGCCTGCGTACTGTTCAGGATTGGGAACAGGGGTGTGAGTTGATATGAAAAAAGGATAGCGGTGTATACTTAACGAAAGGATTTGACGATGGACCTAAGAACCATTTCCGAACTGCTACTATGCCACCTGGCCGACTTACGCCAACGCGGTGTAAAATCGCTGGCCGTCTTCGGCTCGGTGTCTCGCGGTGAGGCGACCCCTTCCAGCGACATGGACATATTGGTAGAATTCGATCGCCCGGTGGGACTGTTTGAGTTCATCCGGTTGAAACATTCTTTGGAGAAACTGACCAATTTTCGCGTGAACTTGGTGACACCAGACGCCATCCGCCCGGCCATGCGCGCCAGTATTCTCAGAGAGGCCGTCTATGTTGACTGAACACAACTGGAGGATGCGCAGCGTAGTGGATGAAGTCATCCGCCGGATCGTTGCGACTGCACAACCCCAGCGCATCCTGCTCTTTGGTTCCAGCGTGCGCGGCCACGCCAACGAAGATAGTGATTTGGATTTTCTGGTGATCATGCGCGGCCCGGTGCATCGGCGTGCCTCGCGCAGGAAATTTACCGAAATTTGCATGGGATCCTGACCCCGGTTGACGTTGTGGTTGCAACAGAGCAAGATGTTCAGCAGCATGGGCAGGCAATTGGCTCCATTTTACGTCCCGCGCTGCGTGAAGGGCAGGTGATCTATGAACGCGGCCAGTAAGCCGGATAATCCCCGGGGTTGGCTGGCGCGTGCCCGCAGTAATTTGCTGCTGGCCGAGTCCGGCCGTCAGCGCGGTGTCTTCCTGGAGGATCTGTGTTTTGAAGCGCAGCAATCAGCTGAAAAGGCTCTCAAGGCAGTTTGCGTATTTTATAAAATCGAATTCCCAAAGACTCATTCGATGACCACGTTGACCGCCTTGCTGGAACAGGCCGGCGTTCAGTTGCCGCCTGAAGTCCGGGAGGCCGACCCGCTCACATCCTATGCTGTCCAGGCCCGTTACCCAGATTGGGATGAGGCTGTTACTGACTCCGAATATCAAAGTGCTCTGACCATCGCCAAGCATGTGGTTGCCTGGGCAGAAAAGATAATTTTGGAGAATCAATAAAACAAACCACGTGGTTCATTTGGGGCAAGTGGGAATATCTAATCAAAACATCTGAGATATGCAGAACGAGCGCAAAGAGCCGACGATATACTTAAACCTTGCCGAACTATTGCCTTCCTCAGGAAAGGAGTCCGAAATGACTTTGGCGGAACAAATTCAAAAATACGTGGACCAACTGCCACCTGAAAAACAAAGGGAAGTGCTCGATTTTGTCGCCTTCCTACAAAAACAGGGTAGCGACATCCCAGCCTGCCAAGAAGCATACTCTGCGCGAGCACCTCGCTTTCGGTTCATGGCGTAATCGCAAGATTGATGCGCTTGCTTACGAACAAGCCCTGCGCGCTGAATGGGATTCCTGTCCGTGAACACTGTCTTCAGCACCACTTGAACCATTAGAAAATCCAAATCTTACTTCTTGCTCAAAAAAGCCCCTCGACTTATGGCCGAGGGGTTTTTTGTTCATACTGGAGGTGAACCATGAGACCGTCCGCTGTTGAAAAATTGGGTTTCTACCCTACCTCAATAAAAGTAATCGAGGCTTTGAAAATCTGGTTTGCGCCAGTCAATGACGGACGCCTGCTCGAACCGTGCGCCGACGAAGGTTTGGCAGCAGGGAGGTGTTGCCTCACCCCATCAAAGGCGAGTGGGCGCACGAATTATTTGTCCAGGGATTGAAGAAAGGACTGATCGACCGGCTGGAAACCGGTGGTGACTGTCTCGCCGGCGTGCGCATCTACCTTGATAAGGGGACCGGGATGATGAACGACCTCCTGGAGCAGCCCGTCGTGGTAGTGTAAAAAAAATTAAACCCTAATCCTACCTGTTGACCCTTCTCGTTTTTTCAACGAACAAAAAGGGGGCAAAAAACGATGAATATTATTCCACGAAAACTGACCCGAGATGGGTGCCTGCAAATCCGGCTCCGGGCTAGAGTCCAGCCTGGCGCAAACCGAGCTGCTGATCCAGATGAATTGGCATCCAAAACATTTGGAAAATTCGACGATGCTACCCCGAACCTTTTGCCGTGTAATATTTGGCAGTAGTGAAGCAAGTGTATAATTGAAATATCAGCATCGGGCTGACCCCGGGACAGAGTGCGTCATGACCTTACTGGAACAGATCGAACAACAACTGTCCACCCTCCCCCCCGAAAAACAGAACGAGGTGTTGGATTTCATTATCTTCTTGAGAGCACGCTCGCAGAAATCCACCACAGCTGTCTCTGATAAAGAGCGTGGAAAGCGGATAAAAGCGTCTTTTCAACAACTGGCAAAAATGAAAGCATTCTCTGAGATCGCCGATCCCGCCCAATGGCAAAGGGAGACCCGCCGTGACCGGTGCCTGCCGGGACGGGCCAAATGATCCTTGCCGACAGCGATCTTATCATTTATGCTGCATCAGGGAATTATCCTCCCTGGTGAAATGGTTTGCGGAAAACGAGGTGGCAGTCTCTGCAGTGAGTCTCGTGGAAGTACTTGGTTATCACAAACTTGACTCCAAGGAAAATAAAACACTTATAGGCCTGTTCGCGGACCTGGAAGTGGTCTACCCGGACGAAGCCGTTTTCCTAAAGGCAGTAGATTTGCGCCAGCAACGCGCCATGTCGCTTGGAGATGCGTTAATTGCCGCCACCGCTTTGCGTGGGCAACTCGTTTTGGCCACTCACAACACCGATGATTTTTCTTGGATAAAACCCTTGGAAATATTCGATCCGATCTCATGAAAACGATAAACACAGCATGAATTGAAAGAGATTCAACATCAGGTTGAAGAACACGAGAAGCAGTTTATAAATGATTGGCACAAACACTTCCCAGATTAGCGCCCAGGTTACCAACATTGAGCACGATGGTTTTTGGCTATTGGCCAACAACGTAGAATACTTTGTCCCGTTTGAAGATTACCCCGACTTCAGGAATGCGACCATAGCCCAGATCTATAACTTCAGGGTATCGTTCGATGGTTTCCACTGGCCGGATCTAGACATAGATATCGAGCTTGATGCGCTAAAACATCCTGACCGTTTTCCAAACAAGTTCAAGCGTTAAATTGGAATTACTGCATATAAGAGCGTACAGGCCAGGAGGCTATTTTCCGGGCCTCTTTCTTTACTTGGGCTGGGCCGGGAAGATGTACAGCATCCCGTACCAGTCCCCATGATCGTATAACAAATTTAAATTGTATTTCTTACTCAAAAAAGCCCCTGGACTTATGGCCAAGGGGCCTTTTGTTCATACTGGAGGTGAACTATGAGATCGTCCGCGGTTGAAAAATTGGGTTTCTACCTTATCTCAATAAGAGTAATCGAGGCTTTGAAGACCTGGTTTGCGCCTGTCAATGACGGACGCCTGCTCCGACCCCCATCCGCCGGTGAAGGTTCGGCAGAAGGGTTGTTGGCAAAGGTGCTGAACTGTACAAGTTGGGGGGTCGAGCTCTCCCCCGCTCGTGCGCAGGTAGCTGAAAAGAATATGGACCGCTTCCTGTGTGCAGCCTGGCAAACCTGTACGCTAACGAACGAGTCAATCACTTTGCTTTTCCTGAACCCCCATACAACTATGACCGGTTCGGGGATCAGCGCCGGCTGGCAATTTAATTCCTCAAAACCACCACGCCGAAGCTCATGCGTGGTGGCGCTCTGATTTATATCGTCCCATTGAAGTTGCTGGTCGCGTCCTATGAGGATCTGGTTATACTGCACTATTCAGATACTAGATATCACGGTTTGCATCAATGCGCCAAAAGGTCGGCAAAAGTATTATTTTTAGCTAGGTAACCCACTGCAGGTCGAGGGAAATTTTAAACCAGATAAGGATTTAAAGCATATGATATATAATTGTTCGTGAAATTACTATTCTCAGGAACAATTATTTTTTTAGGAGCCACCATGCCAACGTTTCCGTTTTATCATCGCGAGCAGCAATTGGCCGATCTCAACCAATTAATTAGATCTGACGGTCCGGCTTTTGTGCTCGTTTACGGCCGAAGGCGAGTCGGCAAAACGTACCTTTTGCGCCATTGGGCCGAGCATTCCGGTCTGCCCTATTTCTATTGGGTGGCGCCGCGCACTACCGCTGAAAACGTCCGAACTGATCTGGTACGCGAGTTGTGGCGCTGGGAAACACCCGACCGGGAAATCGAGACCGCGCCGCGCTATGATAACTGGACGGATGTCTTCCGTGCACTGCGACGAGTGGTAGGCCAGCGCCGGGTGATCATCATCCTGGATGAATTCCCATGGGCGGTGGATTCTGATCCTTCCCTGCCATCGTACCTGCAAGCGGCATGGGACAGTCTTTTTCGTGACAGCCAGGTATGTCTGTTTATTTCTGGTTCTCATATCCACGCCATGGAATCGCTTTTGAAGTCGGATGCCCCGTTATTTGGCCGGATGACGGGAAAATTGTTTGTCCCGACCTTTCAGTTCCCTGAAATCGCACCCTTTATCGAAAGATATTCATTGGAGAAACAACTGGCAGTTTATGCCATTGTAGGAGGCATCCCGGACTATCTGCGCCGGTGGGATGATCGGGACAGCCTGATTGAAAATGTTCGCGAGATTTTCCTGTCTGATCTCTCGCCATTCCGTAATGAGACCGAGATATTAATTTCTGATGTTCTGCGGCGAGAGTCATCTGACTATCAAGCAATACTATCGGCAGTAGCAAAAGGCAATCCCGAATTGAAGGATATTGTAACTGCCACCCGGATTAGCAAGGATCGTGCGGCGAGTGTACTGACTTCACTGATCGATTTACGTCTGGTAGAGAAGCGCATTCGTGCCAGTGTGCCGGTCAATCATCATGATAAGGCCCGCTACGCCCGCTACTACCTGGCTGATCCGTTCCTGCGCTTTTATTACCGCATGGTCGAACCGAACCGGTCATACCTGGCGCAGCAGATCTATGAGCCGGTCCTGCGGAACTTTACAGAGCAGTTGCGGCCTTTTGTAGCAGCCACCTTCGAGGATCTGTGCCGGGCCTGGACATTAGAAATCGGCCGGGCTGGTCGGCTATCGTTCACCCCTGAATTTGTTGGTTCCGATTGGCACGGTGGAGACGTTCAAGCAGACGTGGTCGCCGTGAATTGGCGGGAAGCCCAGGTGTTTATCGGTGAAGCAAAATGGGGGGAAAGTGCTGTCGACCTGGCCGTTTTTAAATCCTTGCGTGAACGATTGCAACGCGTGCTGGCGCAGATGCCCAACCCAAAGCCCTGGAACACTCAACTGGCTTTGTTTGCGCAACGCAGTTTTACACCTCCGGTTATCGCAGCTGCAAAAGAGACGGGTACAGTTCTGGTTACGTTCGAGCAGATGGTGTCCGACCTGGTATCTACGCTTGCCCGTCCAATTCGTTAAAGAATGCCTGATCTCCCATTCCTAGCCTAACTTCCCTGCTCTTGCCCCAATGTACTGATCAGAATGGCGGCCTTTGGGTGTTGGTTGAGATAGATAAGTTTCCCGTGCATGGGGTTCCCATAAGGTGTGACAAGATCGCTATCTATGCGCAGTTTAAAGAAGCGCGGCACTTTGGTAACAACAAATTGACCTTGGGCATCGAACTCGATCTTTTTCCCCTGCTGAAAGCGAGCCTGGTAGTTAAACAGTTTGCCATTTGAATAGTAGATTAATATGGCGATGTCGCGCGTGTTGTTTGCATCAATCATGCGTAAAAGCATTTTGACCAGGCCCATCATATCCAGCAAGTCTTCATCCAAGATTATGGCAGAAGTAAATGGGCTGCCGGCGTGAACCGTGCCGTTGAGGGAATTATCAGCGTCTTCCAGAACGAAACCTACCCGCCCATCGAAAGTAAGAGTTATGCTGCCATTGCGATAAATCTGGGGCTTGCGCATGCGCGCCTTAACTTCAGGTGTCATCAAGCGTAATTTTTCCTGATTTGGAGAGGCTGGTGCAACCGGTTCAGGACCTTCACCATTTTCGTACAGCCTCTGCTGGGCAGGTCCGTAATTGGGATCAATCTCCAAGCAGCGTTTCCACCATCCAACGGCTTCTGCACTACGGCCCAAACGTTGGCAAGCAACTCCCAACTGGTGCATCGTGTTCACGTTTTTTGGATCACGGCGTAGGGCCCGTTCCAGCCAGGAAATTGCCGGTTCTGGCTGATCCAGCTTTAAATATGTGTGCCCAATATTGTAGAGCACCGGTTCAAAGTTGGGATCCCGGAGCTGGGCGGCCTGGAAAGCCTCCAAAGCTTCAAGGTAGCGATCCTGCTCGAGGCAGGCTAACCCCAGTGCAAAGTGCCCTTCCGGGCGCTCCGGGAGCGCGGCGATCATTCGCCGGGCCTTGCTCTCCACCAGGTGAAAATCATCCACTTCCAGGTTATGGAAAATCTGCTCTTGCAAGTTCTCCAACAGATAGGAGCCTGGCGGTATTTCACCGCGCTCAATCTGGTGCAACATGTGCAAGGTTTTCTTGACTTCTCGCTGGCGAGCTAACTGGGGCCAGTTGCGCGTGTAAAGCTCAAATGCCGCGATGGCCTCAGGGAAGCGTGATGCGCAGGCGCAAACCACCCCGCGACTGTAGATGGCTTCAGGGTCGTCGGGCCGAATTCGCCGGACTTCATCCAATGCAGCCAGGGCTTCGTCAAACCGTTCCAATGCCAGGTAACAGGCGCCCAGGTTCTGGTAGGCCATTTGCCGGTCCGCAGGGTTATCGTTTAATCCCATGAATCGCTGCAAAGCGGTAATGGCTTCTTCCCATCGTTCATCGCCCATCATTGCCAAACTGTGAAGGTACGAGATGGTAGGGATGTCAACTCTCGCGAGCTGTGAAACTGGTTTGGATGGGATATGGCGATTATGAGTCATGGGCATTCCTTCACAATCCCGCTCGATCAAGCTCTTCCCGCAGTGCAGGTAAGTTGCGGTACTTCTCGCGCAGGTTTGCGATCAGCATTTCCCAGGTATGCAACTCGCCCAGGCGAAGATAGGCCTCGCGAACCAGTCGCAGGTAACCAGCCGCCTGAGCGTAGTTGTTCCTGCCGCGTTGTCCGATCAGGCTTTCGACGACTTGCATGTACAGGCGGATGGCTTCCTTTGGCCTCTTTTCGCTGGCGGCTTGAGCCACTTTCACCTGGAGTGTAAAGCCACCCCAATAATATTTGGATGCCATCATCCTTTCCAGCGACTCGAGCGCCCGGTCAATTTTATCTTCTTCCAGAAATATCTCGGTGAGCAGGGCGTGCTCCCCTTTTTGAGCCAGGCTCTCCAATGTTTTGGTGCGTATGTCTGGCCACACCTTCTGGGGCTGCGCCAACTGGTGCATTTCCAAATATGCCGGTACCGATGGGCGCAGCCAAAACAACTTTTCAGCGAACGCCAGTGCCTGGATCAGATCGCCTTGATTCTTGGCATTTTCCTTTAACCATTCCATCAGGCGAGTATCCTGGCTGACCTTTGCCCGGTCGCGCATCAACGTTTCTGCCAGAGGCCCGTAACCATGCTGGACGAACAGATCGGCCAGGCCGAGCAGGTTGTAATCGCTGGCCTGGCGTGCCTCCCCGGTGGCATCATCCACCCTCCCAAGGGCGAGCAGGCGATCAACAAGATCCTTCAGCCGCCCGGTCTTGCGGCAGACTTTAAGAAAGGATTCGTCATCCATTGTGTCAGCCTGCAGCCTCAATAACAATCCGCCCATCCCCCCGCGCGCCCAATCGTCCACACCGGGCAGGGCTGTCTCGATCCAGTCAGAAATCATCTGCCGCTCCAGGGGAGTCGCCTGCTCCAGCAAAATATCCGGCACACGCTCCCCGATGGCGATGCCGCCTTCCTTCAAATCCCAGGCATAAATGTCGAATAGCATTTTCAGTATATTTTCCCGCTGGCTTGCATCCGGAATGGATGTCAGGCATTCTGACAGTCCATCAGCACAATCGTCTATCACGCCACCCAACTGGTCAGCCTCATCCTGGATTACGGCATCCTCATGACCCAGAACCGTCTCAGCTACTGTCCGGTAGATCGTCGCAGCGTTGCCTTGACTATTCTGAGTCTGATATTTTCCGGCCAGGTCGAGCAATCCTTGCAACTCCTCGGCAATCTCGTAAGGGTCACCCCAACCGATTTCCCACTCCCCGTCTGGACTGCGGAAAGCGTGTTCGGCCTGTTTCCGGATGATTTGCGCATCGAGCGGCTTTTCGACCGTTTCGATGCCTGGGAGTGGCATCTCAAGAAGCATTTCCAAATCCGGCTCGCGCTGGATCATCTGCTGGATGAGAGCAATCAGCTCTGCCTTGCCGCGCTTCTCAAGGGAGGCTGCCAAACCATCGGTTTTTTTGAATGAAGCCGGGGCGTCCACCCAGGTCAGCAACAGGGCAGCAATATGCTTGCAGCGTCCACCGGCTCCCACCGGGCAGGAGCAATTGGCGGAGGCGATACCGGCCGCCGGCCCCAAGGTAACTTGAAGCTTGTAAGAAGCAGCCTGAGAGCCGTGACAGCGAGCCTTCAGGGTTTGTCCCTGGAGGCGGGCTTCATGGATAGCACCCTGGCCGAAATAGAACATGCCCTTTTGGAAAGAAGCCGGGCCGACCCAGTGTTGAATGTCGGTATGCGAGAGAGGTGAAAACTCTGTGGTCATGGTAATATTTGCTTCGGGATTTTGAAATTTGGTAGATGTGTGTTTCACGCTAACTTCCTTTTCGCCGGTGGCGTTTCCGTGAAGGGGAGGAGGGCGTCTCGGTCTGGATATTCGTCATATCTTTTTTTCCGGCATCAGGATCAAAGGCAGGCAAAGCCCATTCGCTCGGCTGGTGATGTTTTAGCAGTTCCAGGCCAGCCATTGCGGCACCTGCAAAAGTATCGGAGCGCACAATGCCCCAGGTTCCTTTCCCTTTAAGTTCCAAAGTCAGCACCTGCTCATACATCTTTTTAGCCGACCTCTTATCGCCGAAATCGTGCTCGCTGAAGCCCAGTACCAGGGCGATTTCGGCATCGTTCGGGTTCAACGCGTAGGCCTGCCGGTGCGCCTCCAAGGCGGCGGGATAGCGGTAAAGCGTGCGCAGGAGCGTCCCCATTCGCATGTATAGCTTGGCGTCCTTCGGGTTGGCCGTAATGCGCCGGCGATATTCTTCTAGGCCGGCCAGGGGATGCATCGGCTTTCCAAAAACGGTCGACCGGAAAGAATGCACCCGGGGGTTAGGGGGCAGGTCGGAGATTGTCTTTTTCCCGGAGAACAAATCTGTCAGATCATCCACCTTATTCGAAATCACCAGTAAGGCCAGGTGTGCCATTTGCGTCATCGCATAACGGTCCACCGCGCCGCACTTTGGACACACGATCTCGTGATCCATAATATAGGGGTCATAAGCAACAGGCTCATCATCCGTCTGTTCCGCAAGTGAATTAAGTTCCAGAAGGACATTCTGGACGAAATGCTCGCGGATGCGGTTGCATTCGGTGCAGCGCAAGCGCAGGTACATGCCATCAAAACGATGTTCCGGTTCAGGCATCGGCAATACCCCCCAATCATCTTGTACACTCTGCGGAGTGACGACTTTCATGTCTACCCGGTCTTCCACAAAGGCGCGCTCGATTTCCGGATACAATTCGCGCGCGTCGAGGTGAAGCGCGTCGCTGATCAGGAACCCCACGATCATTTCCTCGCTGGCTGTATCGGCTTCCGGGCGGGTAAGCATGGTCCGAATAAAAGCGATATAGCGCTCACGCAGGTCGGGCAACCTATTTACACGTTCTTCCAGGGCTTCCGAGGCGTTGATGCGAATGGATATCTCGGCCTTTACATCCGCAAGGATGGTTTCCAATTCAGCAGTGCTGCACCCTCCGATTTTGCCGAAGTGCTCGGCGAGCAGCTCATTACGCCAATCACCACTGGCCTGATCCAGCCAGGTCGATAATTCACCCAGTTCGGCTGCCTTCGCGTCGCACAATTTACGCAAAATACCTACCGCCCGGGCAGGAGCGCCTTCGACCGGAAATTCTTCATCGTACGCCAGCCGGATCAACTCGGGGATCAGAACCTTGCCATCCGCAAGAATCTCGGCTTCGAGCATCTCATCGTCCGCCGCCGCCTGGCTAAGCAATTGGGTGATGGGTGGCAGGTAAGGCGCAGCATCTTCGTCGTCATAGCTGGTTTTTCTCTTTTTTGGTAAAACAGGGGTAAGCAGCGCGGCGCGAAAATCGGCCAGAATATCCGCCCTGACCTCACCAGTACGGTCAGGGGTATTTTTTAACTCCGTCTCAACCTCCCCGCGCTGCTTGGCCAATTGTTTTTTCAATTGCTCCGGGTCATTCTTACTTGTCAGGATCAGCGCGCGATCCAATACCTCCATCGCCAACCCGGGCAGCCCGGCCCGCGGCAGGGCAAAGCCCAACGCATTGTAATTCCAGATATCTCCTGGAGAAGCCTGCGCCAGGCGGGTAAAGAGCCCCATTCCGGTGTTCAGGTCGCCCGCTTCGAGGTAGGTTTCGCCCAGATCGCGAATATTGCTGGCGCGGTTCATACCGTGTTCGTGCTGTTCTCTGAAGGCGATCATAGCATGCGCCCAACGCAGTGACGCCGGAAAATCGCCTTCCCCGCGATAATACATAAGTAAATCCAGGTACATCTCGGAGTAATTCAAACTGAACATTTGGGGCGAGTGCAGGATCAGTTCGGTCACTGCCATGGCGCGCTGCCAGTCCTTTTTCTCCGACTCAAAATATTTTATGACCTCCAACTGATCCTCATCACCCCATACGCCTGGACGGATTGCCAGGATTTGAGCGTGGGTCAAGGCATCGAACTGTTTTACGAGAGATGGTTTACTCATTTATCCACACTCCTTAATCTGGGCAAGCGCGCTCGCCTTGCCGTAGCCAAACATCGAAATAGCCTGTTCATGACAGACAACCACAAAGCAGGTCAAGTTGCACTGGAATCGGGTATCGTTTCCCGGTGGATGACTTGGGTGGTTTGCTTTCTGGACAAAAGAAACAGCAGGAAGATCTATAATTTCGCCAGTTCCTTCTGCAATGATGGGCGACGGGCATAGGTGGTTTTGAACCGGGTAAGACAAGCGAGCCACTCCGCCTTGCGCCCAGACTGGAGATAGGCCTGTTTCGCCTTACCCAACCAGCGCGCTGCATGAGGATAATGCTTGCTTTGGGTTGGCTCGATCAGTTTTTCGGCTTCCCGGATGGCAACCTGGATAACCCAATCAGAACGATAATTGACAACAGCCTCGGCCACTTTTTCGCGTAAATCATAATTGTAGGCATATTTCTCAGCGACCGCGATAGCCTGATCCCATTCCTGTTCATACAAATATACAGCAGCGATTACCTCAGGGCGTCCAGATTGAAGGAGAATGTTCATTTGGTCAGGTTTCAATAGTTCCCACCGTTCTCCAGAAAGCCGTTGGATGTTCTTGTATATTTCCAAAGACGGAAAGGAAGCAAAGGCTGTCAGATATGCCTGAAGCGCCTGCTCTGTCCGCTCCTGGGATTCTTCCAACGGAGCCAGCCAGGCCGCCAGGTGGTATTTTTGGCCTTCCAGCGTAAGCCCCTGTTCGGCCAGTGTGATGGCGTTTTGCGGGCGGTTCGCATCTTGTAAAGCCTGGGCAACTTGAAGAACAGCCTGCGGATCGAGGATCTGGTTCGCAGCACGGATGGCTTCATCAAACCTGCCAAGCTGTAGGAGTTTAAGTACGTAACGCAAATGCTGACCAGTTTGCTGGCACAGGGACAGGAATTCATCCATCCGACCCTGGCGCTCCAATACGTTGAGTTTGGCAGTGTTCAAATTGGCGATTAATTCTTTCCCATCGTCTTCCGGCTCATTCCAGCCATATTCCAGAGCAAGTCCGGCCACATCCAGGCCAGCCTCGATACCATAACCAGACAAGTTCTCGGCACTGGGGGCAACTCGGCGCCCAAGGGCATCACATTCCCGGGCAGTCAGGTTGGCACTGAGAATGGATTCCGCCAGGAGTCTTCCAGCAGAGTCAGCACTATCGGCCAGCTCGCCATCCGAATCATCGATCATTTCATAGGCATCGGAAAGTTCATCCAGGAGGGTCACAAGGATGGTAATGGCCCCTTGGGCATCTCCGGCTTTAAGCGACTCTTCGGCATTATTAGTGATTTCGTCGAGTTCCCTGGCAACACCATAGGCTGAATCATAATCATCGTTGTATCCGCCCGGGCGCAGGATATTTTTTATGCGTTTGCGATAGACTTTTTCAGAAACCTGGCTGGGTGGTCCGGCTTTGGATCCTGCCGTTTCCCTGTCAGCACTGGCTGCGGGGGGCAGGTTCATTTCGAGCCAGCCATAGAGTTCGGGATGGTTATCAACCAGCCTGGTGAGGATTACCACCAACGCGGTTTTATCTACATCACCCAGCAAAACAGGCAAAGCTTTGCGCTCTACGAATTCGCCCGGCTTATGGACATATGTGAGCAAGAGTGCAACGATGTGTTTGCAATAACCGTCAAATTCATAGGGGCATGTGCAGGATGCAGATTCAACACCCTCATCAGCCAATTCCACCCGCAGGCGATAGGTATATGTGCCTTCGCAATCAGCCAACAGGGTATTACCCTGACGGAAAGTATTATCGATCGCGCCAGCCTGATAATACTCGAGTCCGCGTGCGAAACTTTGGCTACTTGTGTAAGAACGAATGGTGTTTTCGGTTAAAGTGGTCATATTGCATCCAAGAGATCATTTTATTTCTCAGCAAGGTGGGGAGGATCTGAGTATTTTTTCTAATGGTAGCACTGCTTCTGCCCAAATAAAAGTAATCGAGGCTTTGAAGATCTGGTTTGCGCCGGCGAAGGTTTGGCAGGAGGGAGGTGTTGCCTCGCCCCGTCAAGGATGCGTGGGCACCCGAATTATTTGCCCAGGGATTGAAGAAAGGACTGATCGACTGGCTAGAAACCGGTGGTGACTGTCTCGCCGGCGTGAGCATCTACCTTGATAAGGATTGGACCGGGATGACGAACGACCTGCCTGGAGCAGTCCGTCGTGGTAGTGTAATAATTTTAACCCTAACCCGGACGAGCCGGAGGAGAAAAGAGAAAGAGGGAAAGTTACTCAAAAGGGCGGGGCCCGAAGGCTTCCAAGACTTGAAATAAAGAGACGAGCATAAAACTGTCTTCAGGCGGCAACTTTTCCTCGCGCCTATTTTAGCACGAACGAACCTGTGTCATCTTGAAAAATGATCCATTTCCGGTTACAGTATCTCCCGGGGAAGTCTGGCTGGCGGAGCGGATCAAGATGAGCACAGTACTTCTTTCAGAAAAGTAAGCGGCTGTCATGGATGGGACCCTGAACTGCTTTGACCGGGTGATTCTGACGGGCAGTTTACAGCCTTTGTGCTCTGCCCAGGGCATGACCAGCTACCTCTACGGGTAAGGCATTCGCATTTTTGATTATGCCGGTTTTCTCAGCCGTTGCATGAACAGATGGTTGCGCATGCAGAAGCGGTCGCCAAGGCCAATGGCCTGGAGATCGAGTACATTCGCAAGAAGGATTTTCGCAAGGAAGACCGCATCCAGACAGCGGCGAAGAATCGATTTTCGAAAAGGCTGGGGAGCGAAGAAAAATCAGGACAGGGGC
>CAWAAC010000034.1:0-6197 GCA_963779935.1 uncultured Chloroflexia bacterium
TCCCAAACGGACTCTGCCGCGCTTGCACCTGAATTTACGCCCCGCCACGCGTTCCGGAGAACTGGTTTTACGAACTTCGAATTTGCGTGTTGGATATCCCGACCGTTTGCTTTTTTCTGCGCCGGATATCGTTCTCAGGCGCGGGGATTGTGCGGCGTTGATCGGCCCCAACGGAGCCGGTAAAACAACGTTCCTGAAGACGGTTCTCGGTCAACTGGAGCCTCTCGAAGGGGAAGTGACACTCGGAGCTTCCCTGAAAATTGGCTACTTTGCCCAGGCGCATGAGGGACTCAACCCTGAAAACACGCTTATCCAGGAAATCAACTCGGTCATGCCAAATTGGCTGCCCGGACAAATCCGCGAATACCTTGGGAAATATCTCTTCTCTGGGGATGATGCTTTCAAAAAGGTATCCGTCCTCTCCGGGGGCGAACGCGGGCGTCTGGCCCTGGCGAAACTGGCCTTGCAGGATACCAACCTGCTGTTATTGGATGAACCGACCAACCACCTCGATATCCCCTCCCAGGAAGTACTGGAGGCGGTCCTGGATGATTACGCCGGGACAATTCTACTGGTTACGCATGACCGCTATTTGATCGATGCGCTGGGTACGCAGATCTGGGAAGTGGAACCGGACGAATCCACTCTGACCATCTTCGAAGGGACATACAGCCAGCGCAGGATGGAGCGGGAACGCCTGGCTGCACTGCGTGCAGGGGAGGAAACGAAAATCGTTTCCCCTCGGACCGTGCGCGGTCGGTGGATCCGGCCACGAAAGAAGAACGCCGCCGGATTGCCCGGCTGCAAGAATTGGAAAACAAAATTGCGGCACTCGAAGCGGAACTGAGCCAGGTCGGGTTTCGGCTCGAAAATCCGCCAGCTGATCCGGCTAAAGTGGCGCAATTAGGGAATGAGTACCAGCGTATTCAGCTTGAGATGGATACCTGGCTGGCAGAGTGGGAGCAATTGCAAGGGTGATGGCAATGATAAAGAAGGCCGAGGAGAATATTCCTTGGCCTTCTTGCTTAATAAGTTCAACGCTTCGATTTGGGTTTTTCCATTGATGTTTTTAGATTTTCGGCAGGTTCCGCATGAACGGATGCAATCGCTGGTGAGATTTTCTTAAGAATGACATCCTCGATCTGATCCTGGAAGCAGATAAAGGATCTGGCGTCTCCAGCAATGCTGGCGTTCAGAATCCTCCTAAATCAAGCCACCACCGTTTGTTGGTACAACCCAAGGCGCATCTTTGCCCGGAAATGATCCTTATCGAGTGACCCTCCTCGTGCGGTAAAATCCTTTTCTTCCATAGGTGATTGCCTGCAAGAAGCTTGTATTAATTCATGAAAACCTATCGTCTGGCCGGGCAGGAGGTTCATTTTCCTGATCCGGTGCTGGAAGCGGCGGCATATGAAATTACCAGTAATGAAGATTGGGAGGCTGATGAAGCCGTCCCTGTGGTTCCTCCTTTTGGGGAGAATGACGGTATTTTTTGATTTTTGAATTGCAATTCTTCTGATATTATTTCCTAAAAAAGATAGGATAAAATCTTGCCTTATTATTATCTTTACTTTGCAGATGCATTGACCCAGAATCTGAATTGGTCGCTTTCCTGGTAACCCGGGAGCGGATCCTGGCGAGCAAATAGCGAAACCGGCTGCAGTGGTTTCGCTATTTTTGTTTTTTCGTTGACACGGAATCCAATTAATCTAACCCGTGATTTACGGGCTTGGATTTGTTGTGCGCGGATAGCGAAACCGGAAAGATTGGTTTCGCTATTTTTTTTATGTCAGCTGTCAGTAATTTACGAACAGGTTTTATAAAAGGATCCACGCTCCATCACTTTTCTGTTGGCAGGTTTCTTTTTGATTGATCGGTTATTATTTTTTGTCATCGATCGAATAATGGTTCGATCAGTAGGGCAGGGAGTTCCCCTGCCTTTTCATGGGTTAAGCCAGTAGCGATGTGCAGGATATGGCAAAGATCAGGCAAAATTTATTTTACAATTGAAGAGGAATTAATTTTATGAATACTTCCAGGATATTCCCTGATCCCAATTACCATTCCCAGGAATTAATGAAGAGGCACCTTCATCTCGCGCTCAAGTCATGGTTCGATACTCAACGCTTGAAAGCGCGCCTGAATAAAAACCTTGGCTCCCTGGCTTTGCGCATATGGACTATTTTTATCGCGGCGATAATTGTTGCATCGGTATTCTGGCAAATGCAACCGGTCAGCCAGGTGCTGGCTGATAAGGCTGGAGTGTGCGGCACACCGGGCAATGATGGACCAACGACAACATTGAGCGGAGTGGTCAATAGTTATTACCCAGGCTCAGCTAATGTGGCTGCCGGCGCCACTTCCATCCCGGTTGGGACAGCTCGCACCGGCGGCGGACCGGCTATTGCGGCAGGCGACCTGCTTCTGGTGGTACAGATGCAAGGGGCTGATATTAATGCTAACAATGATCAAACATATGGCGATGGCGTGGGAACAACTGGCACCCAGGGAAATTCGGTTGTATATAGCTCTACCCTTACCTACCCGCCTCCTGCAACATCTCCAGCTCGCTTATGCAGGCGGTAATATCAGCAGCAATTTTACGGCCGGGAATTACGAATATGTAGTGGCAACCGGACCAATCACTGGCGGATCCGTACCGATTTCAACCGGTCTGGTTAATAGCTATTACGAAACGGCGTATGGAACACAGGGACAACGTACCTACCAGGTGGTCCGCGTCCCACAGTATTCCAATGCGACCTTAAGTGGCACAGTAACTGGCCTGGTTTGGAATGGTTCCACCGGCGGAATCGTTGTTTTCGATGTGGCCGGCCAATTGAATTGGAATGGGCAAACAATTGATGTCAGCAGCCTGGGCTTCCGTGGCGGCGGTGGCCGTTTATTGACCGGCGCGGCTGGGACCTCTGATCTGGACTATCGAACCCTTGCCACAACCACAACGAACGGGTCAAAAGGGGAAGGTTACGCAGGCACACCGCGGTATGTCAATATCGGTGGGACAGTTACGGATACCGGGCTGGAAGGGTATCCTTCTGGGAGCTATGGGCGTGGCGCGGACGGCAACGGTGGCGGCGGAAGCACGGATGGCGACCCGACGAATAATGACGATAACAGCGGCGGCGGCGGTGGTGGCAACGGTGGTTTTGGCGGCATGGGCGGTTGGGCTTGGAACACTGAGATCGTGGACGGCGGCTTCGGTGGTGCTCCCTTTCCGGGCACTGCCCCGCGCCTGATCCTGGGCGGCGGCGGTGGCGCAGGTACTGAAAATAACCAGGATGATGGAGGTTACGGGGGTGCCGAGCCTCCCAGCAGTGGGGCGGCCGGCGGTGGGATCGCCTTTGTGCGGGCAGGAACCATCACAGGAACCGGAACGATTAATGCAAGCGGTGCTACTGCGGCGAATGTCGGACGGGATGGCGGCGGAGGTGGCGGAGCGGGAGGTAGCGTGGTGGTCATCGCGAAGAATGGTGGTGGGAGCGTTGGTACGCTCACGGTGACTGCGAATGGTGGGAAAGGCGGCGATGCCTGGGATGACTTAACGGCAGGTACCGCAGGGGTGGGAACAGGGAATAATCATCATGGACCCGGTGGCGGTGGTGGCGGCGGTTTCGTTTACACCTCGGGTGCAGTGAGCGGAACATCTGGTGTGGCTGGAGGTTCGAATGGGACAAGTACGCAAGACGCGAATGCCTTTGGAGCAACTCCGGGCAGTGCAGGTGATCTTGAAACGAATGTAACCCCGGCAAATATCCCCCTTTCCATTTCCGGAGCGAATTGCGTGCCGATCACGCTGACCACCGTCAAGACCACCTCCACACCGAATGTGGTGGCTGGAAATACAGCCACGTACACCATTACTGTCAGCAACGCGAGCGGTGCAGGTGGGGCGGCGGGAGTAACCATTTCAGATCCATTGCCAGCTGGTTTTACGTACGCATCGACATCTTCAATTGTGCGATCGGGCAATGCGGTGCGTGCCTTACCATCGGATCCAACAGTGGGGGCGGTTATGCCCAGCTGGGGGACGTTTCTCATTCCTGGAGGCGGATCGGTCCAAATCACGTTTACTGTTAATGTGAGTGGAACGACCCCAGCCGGAACCTACCAAAACCCGGCTACGGCTACTTACTCTGACCCAACACGTACCTTATCTTCGGCTACGTTATCATCATCTTATAACCCCAACAGCAGTACGGGCGAAGATGTCAATGTGACCGTTCCGGCAATTGCTATTTCCAAGACCCCGGCTATCCAGACGATTTCCAGCGGTAGCACGGCGAATTTCACCATCACCGTCACCAATACGGGAACAACAGCCCTCTCTGGTGTGTCAGTAACCGATGCACTTGCGCCGGGATGCGCGAAGACCATTGGCGCAATGGCCGTTGGAGCGAATTCGACTTATACCTGTTCACTTATTAATGTGACTTCAGGCTTTACCAATGTGGCGACCGTTACCGGAACAGCCAGTGGCAGCCAGGTTTCGGCAACAAGCGCTGGTGCAGTGGTCAATATTGCCGGCTCTCAGATATGTGGCCTATCGATGGTCACTTGGGGATTTGAGAGCGGAAGTAATACAACAGGTCCGAATTATGATTTGATAGCATCAGATGTATCAACTGCTGTGGCTTCAGCAGGCAGTGGTTTACAAAATGCTGCAATAGCAGCAACCGGTAATCCACCAACCGCTGGTAATCGCTGGCAGGCAACCAACTTCGATACAGCAACCAGTTTAAACAGCAACGTTAAACGACTATTTTCAATTCTCAGTGGATGCCACACGCTATACTGGACTGAACTTAGCGTTCGATGCGCGCACAAATGCCATTGCCCCGGTAGGACCGTGGACAATGGCTTTATATTACAGCACGGATGGTGCGACCTTTTACCCTGTAACGGGAGCTACCTATACAGTACCAACTGCCTTTGCAACGAATCCAATGTTTTCAACGAGCCTAAGCTCCCTGACCGGGCTCAACAATAACCCGAATGTGGCATTCCGTTTATACGGCTATAATGCGGGAGGCACGACTGGTAATGGACGATTGGATAATGTCGCCATTACCGGCTGCCAACAGATTTCAGCTCCCATGATTTCTAAATCCTTCTCGCCTGGCGCGGTGAATGTTAACGCCAGTGGAGCTTCAACCCTATCTTTCACAATTACCAATCCGAATTTGAGCCAGGCCTTGAATGGTGTGGCTTTTAATGATAGCTTACCTAGCGGCCTGGTCGTGGCAACACCGAATGGATTGAGCGGGAATTGTGGAGGCGGGACGATCACAGCCACTGCTGGGAGCAGCACAATAAGCCTATCCGGTGCTACCATGGCAGAAAATAGTTCCTGTGCCTTCTCGGTGAACGTGACAGGAACGAGCTATGGCAGAAAGAACAATACAACTAGTGTCACATCCACCAATGGTGGAACAGGAAATACCACATACGATACTCTTAAAGTATACAGCCCACCAGGAATAAGTAAGGCATTTAGCCCAGCAACAATTCCAGCGGGATCTTACTCCACAATGACCTTTACCTTGACGAATCCGAACCCTAGCGACTTGTTGAGTGGCGTCGGTTTTTCGGATACCTATCCAACAAATCTGATCAACTATACCCCGCTTTCAACAAGCAATTCCTGCGGTGGGACATTGAGTGCCTTGGCTGGTAGCAATAGCATCAGCCTTTTGAACGGAAACCTTGCGGCAAATGGTACTTGTACAGTAACTGTCTATGTGACTTCTACAATTGCCTCCACATATAATAATACCAGTGGCGCCGTCTATTCTATAGAAGGGGGGACGGGAGGTACCGCCTCTGCCAGCCTGACAGTCCTTATCCCACCCACGATCAGCAAAGCCTTCGCGGTGAGCAATATTGCCAGCGGTGGAAATACCAGCCTGACCGTGACGATCGGGAACAGCAATGCGAGTGCGATCACGTTGACAAGCGTTTTGACAGACACGCTGCCGACAGGCATGACGATCAACACAGCCGGGAATAGCGGCACCTGTACGGGTGTGACGCCCACGGCTGGTGCTGGCAGCTTCACGATGGCACGTGTTCTGGTGGATGATGATGTTGTGAATGGGTCAGGATGCTGCTGGCAATGACAGGATCGGTGGTTTGGAAGCAGCAAGACGGAAACGAGTCAAATGAAGCTACAAAACACT
>CAWAAC010000035.1:0-4568 GCA_963779935.1 uncultured Chloroflexia bacterium
ACCCTGCCGCGCTTGCACCTGAACCTGCGCCCTGCCACGCGTTCCGGGGAACTGGTTCTACGAACTTCGAATTTGCGGGTTGGATATCCCGACCGTCTGCTTTTTTCTGCGCCGGATATCGTTCTTCGGCGCGGGGATTGTGCAGCCTTGATCGGTCCTAATGGAGCTGGTAAGACAACGTTCCTGAAGACGGTTCTCGGTCAACTGGAGCCTCTCGAAGGGGAAGTGACACTTGGAGCTTCCTTGAAAATTGGCTACTTTGCCCAGGCGCATGAGGGACTCAACCCTGAAAACACACTTATCCAGGAAATCGATTCGGTCATGCCCAATTGGCTGCCCGGACAAATCCGCGAATACCTGGGGAAATATCTCTTCTCAGGGGATGACGCCTTTAAAAAGGTGTCCGTTCTCTCTGGCGGTGAACGCGGGCGGCTGGCACTGGCGAAACTGGCCTTGCAGGATACCAACCTGCTATTATTGGATGAACCGACTAACCACCTCGATATCCCCTCCCAGGAAGTACTGGAGGCGGTTCTGGATGATTACACCGGGACAATTCTACTGGTTACGCATGATCGCTATTTGATCGATGCGCTGGGTACGCAAATCTGGGAAGTGGAGCCGGACGAATCTACCCTGACCATCTTCGAAGGTACATACAGCCAGCGCAGGATGGAGCGGGAACGCCTGGCTGCATTGGGTGGAGGGGAGGAAACGAAAACCGTTTCCCCTCGCACCGTGCGCAGGTCAGTGGATCCGGCCGCGAAAGAAGAACGCCGTCGGATTGCCCGGCTGCAAGAATTAGAGAATAAAATTGCGGCACTCGAAGCGGAACTGAGCCAGGTCGGGTTTCGGCTCGAAAATCCCCCGGCCGATCCGGCTAAAGTGGCGCAATTAGGGAATGAGTACCAGCGTATTCAGCTTGAGATGGATACGTGGCTTGCAGAGTGGGAGCAATTGCAAGTGTGATAGCAATGATCAAGAAGGCCGAGTAGAATATTCCTCGGCCTTCTTGATTAATAAGTTCAATGCTTCGATTTTCGTATTTACTTTGATGGTTTTAGATTTTCGGCAGGTTCTCCATGAACGGTTGCAATCGCTTGTGAGATTTTCTTAAGAATGACAGCCTCGATCTGATCCTGGAAGCGGACATAGGATCTGGCGCCTTCAGCATTGCTGGCGTTTCAGAATCCTCCTAGATCAAGCCACCACCGTTTGTTGGTACAACCCAGGGCGCATCTTTGCCAGGAAATGATCCTTATCGAGTGACCCTCATGACGGACGATCCTTTTCTGCCATAGGTGATTGCCTGTAAGAAGCTTGTAATAATTCATTAAATACCTATCGTCTGGCCGGGCAGGAGATTTCATTTTCCTGATCCGGTGCTGGAAGCGGTGCCATATGAAATTACCAGTAAGGAAGATTGGGAGGCTGATGAAGCTGTCCTATGGTGACTCTCCTATAGGGGATGATGACGGTATTTTTTGATTTTTGAATTGCAATTATTTTGAAATTATTCCTTTAAAAACATAGGATAAAATCTTGACTTATTATTATCTTTACTTTGCAGATGCATTGACCCAGAATTTGAATTGGTCGCTTTCCTGGTAACCCGGGAGCGGATCCTGGCGAGCAAATAGCGAAACCGGCTGCAGCGGTTTCGCTATTTTTGTTCTTTTCGTTGACACGGAATCCAATTAATCTAACCCGTGATTTACGGGCTTGGATTTTGTTGTGCGCGGATAGCGAAACCGGAAAGAATCGGTTTCGCTATTTTTTGTTAATACGGGCAATTTACCAATAGATTTTGGAAAAGGATCTGTTCAAATGCTTTTACCACGTTCTTATCACTTTACTTTTGGCTGGCCCATAATTGTTAGATCAGTTTTTATTTCATTTGTTGTGGTCGAATGAATTTCAATTCATAGGGCAGGGGATACTCCCCTGTCTGTTTTTGCTTTAAGCCGGTTTCTCAGGCAGTCAACGACATATTGATCGATTTATTTTAAGGTTGAAAAGGAATTAATTCTTATGAAAATTTCCAATTTGTTGCGCATAACCAGAGTTTTGCTGCCTGTCTTGATGCTGGTTGGCATACTTTTTTCAACCTTTGACGTTCTGCAGGCGGCCCAGGCCGAAGGCAGCGTGAATACATTTCCATCCAGCTATCCCAATCAAACCAATACCCGCCCTGACACTGAATGGCGCATCACCCAAACCGCCGGCCTGTACCGGCGCACTTTCTTCCGGGTGTATGCCAATGCGGGGGAATATATTTTGATGGGCTCCAGCGCGATGGGGCTGACCAAGGCATGGGGAACTGCGCCGACCACTACGGCGGGTGATATCGTGCTTTATACAGAGGGACAGATTTCCAATTCGCAGATCGACGCGAGCTACGTGGATACCGGCAGTGCTAATACCATCACCCCGACCTTCAAGTGTAGTTCGGTAGGAGGCAACGCCGGCGTGTTGCGCGGCCCATACGGCGCAGCTACCTCGGCGGGAACCCGGACGATGGAACTCCAGGGGGCGACCCGCAACGGTGGGACGGATGGCGGTTATATCCCGTGCGTTTACCAGGCTCCCACAACCGGCTCCTACTGGGTGGCTATGTCCGGTCCGGATGGCTCGACCGTCCACAACGATGAGGATGGCACCGGCGGTACGATCGCAGCCCCGAACATCACAACCTCTCAGAACAGCGGCGTTTCAGCCTGGGATATCACGGTGCGCAGCGGAGACCCCAACACGGGCACCAATAAACCCGGGCGTGTGTATGTGGATTACCTGGCCCAGCACATGGGAGGCAACGGCACCGTCGACCAACTCTTTTCCACGATCTATGCGGTAACCACGGATGGTTTCGTCTACAAGATCGACACGAATGGTCTGGACCCGGATGGTTACATTTTCTACGGTAACCGGGTGGGGTTCCTTGACCCGGATGGCAAGACGCCGCTCTACAACGATTTTACAACGGGCAATAACCTGCTTACTCCCATAACGGGAGGAGTGATCCAGGCACCCGCTTCGGCCAAGATCTTTTTCAGCAACCCGCTCCTTTCCGACCTGCCGGCCAGCCTCTTGCCGACGCCGGTGACCCCCTCGATCACCGATATCACCTACCAGGGTTCTGCCTACAATAACACTGGCTACCAGCCCGTTGGCGGCACGTTCACCTATTCCGGCAATGTCGGCGGCATCACCGAGATCGTGATCAGCCAGGATAAGGTTAATTTCGACCCAACCCTCCCCACCAACCGGCGCCTGCTGGCGCAATCGTTCCTGGGTGCGAACACTCTATACTGGGATGGGAAAGACAATTCGGGGAATCCCTTCCCGGTTGGTACCAACTATCCCTTCCAGGTTACCTTCCATGCGGGCGAATACCACTTCCCCATGCTGGATTCCGAAAACAGCATCTATGGCGGCCCAATCTTCACAATGCTTAATCCCGTTGGCGGGGTTTGTCCGTTCAATGTCAACTGCCACACGGCTTTCTACGATGACCGCGGCTACCGGCTTTCGACGGGCACAGTCATCGGCACGGTCAACGCGACCCTGCCTGGGGATGCCAACGCGACCAACCCTCCCGCCACCAACTTCAGCAACTGGACGACCGGTTTCGATACATCGACCACTCAGCGCGCCTATGGCGGTCTCGATGGGAACGGCTTTGGAAACTGGAAAGGTCTGAACCTTTGGACCTATTACCCGGTTCAGGCGGTGCAAAACTATCTTAACGTGATCACCCAGGTGCCCCAGGACCTGGCAATAGTAAAGAACTCACAGCGGTGTGTTTACCCTTGGCAACAACGGCGGCAGTTTTAATATAAGCATTAATAATGTGGGATCGGCGGCATTCCCGGCAGGTTCGGTCACCGTAACAGATCCCCTGCCAACCGGCCTGACGCCAGCCAGCGCGAGCGGAACGGTTGGAGCTGTTCCATCAATGGACAGAATGTAAGCTGTACGAATCCGGATGCCTCCGGCCTGGCAGTGGGGGCCAGCCTGCCAGCCATTACGATCACGGTCAACGTAAGCGCGGCTGCCGCCCCGAGTGTTACCAATACGGCTAGCATGACGAATAGCAGTGATGGCGATGCTGCTAACAACCAGTCTTCCGATACGGTGCTGGTCAATGTATCAGATTTGTCGATCACCAAGACGGATAATGTTACGAGCGTGAACCCAGGTGGCACGACAACCTATACGATGGTGGTATCGAACGCCGGGCCATCTGCAGGTGATAATGCCATTCTCACCGATCCGGCGGTGGCGGGATTGAGCGTCAACTCGGTGACGTGCAGCTCCGTTTCAGGCGGAGCGGCCTGCCCGGCCGGCGTGAATGCCACCGTGGCATTGCTGCAGGGACCAGGCATCGTGATCCCTACGCTGCCCAGCGGTGGCAGCGTGACCTTTACCATCAACGCCACGGTGACGGCAACCAGCGGCAGCGTGGCCAACACGGCCAGCGTGGCGCCCTCGGCGGTGGGGACCGATCCCACTCCCGGCAACAATACTGCCACGGATACCGATACCGTCACGCCGGTGGCGGACCTTGC
>CAWAAC010000036.1:0-7906 GCA_963779935.1 uncultured Chloroflexia bacterium
CAGGTTGTACCCTCCTCTTTCGCGATTTTAATCACAGGCGGCCTATAAACTGAGCCATAAAATAAATTTGCCAATTTTATGCTTCCAATTGTGGGTATGAATTTTTGGCCTGAATTAACTGTTTTCTTTGGGATGGCGCATCGAATCATGCCATGTAATGCAGAACTTTTACGCCTCATTAATTGGTAATCACCTGGTTCTTTAATAATGGTGTGATGTGTTTGTCGAGTTGTTTTCTGCCGGCCGGCGAGGTAATGGCCAGCAGACGGTCTCCCGCTTTCAGCACCAGTTCATCGTGGGGAAGAAGCGTTTTCCCCTTTCGAAAAACAGTCACTATTTCTACATCGTCGCGCTTATTCAGACTGAAGTACTCACGGATTGGTTTACCGACATATGAGCTGTCGGTGCGTAAGATGCCGATGATCATCTGCTTTTCACCTGGTAAATCCACGGGAACGCCCGACGCCAGAAGTAACCGCAAATCCAGGTGGGTAACTGTGGCCGGAACGGAAAAAAGTTGTTCACTTAGCAAACGTAGGACAGCCTCAAGATGCTCTATATAATGGGCTGGCGAGTCAGTCCGGATTGGCACCTGCGCTTCGTAAAGGCTCCTGTATTTCAGGTGTGCCGAGAGCGCACTTTGAATGAGATAGCTCAATAAAACCGACAGGGCTGCCGGCACGAGCAGGGAATAATCTCCAGTCATTTCCGTTACCATGATCAATGTAGCGATGGGGACTCGTGCCGCGCCTCCAAAGACAGCCACCATACCGACGACAGTCATCGCAGCCGCCGGTTGATGGAAAACCTTGGCCAGGAAGCCGCCCAGCATTGCACCTACGAATAGGCTGGGTGCAAAAACTCCTCCTGATCCTCCTGATGAAATGGTGAATCCCAGAGCTAGGATTTCGCCAAACACCAGGATAAGCATCAAGCCTGCCGACAGGTTTCCTTGGATGGCCAACTGAATGTATCCGTAACCGCCCCCCAGGATTTGCGGCAACACCAGTGCCAGTAGACCAACTCCCAGGCCTCCAATGGCCGGCTTGAAATGATTAGGCACTGGGATCTTTCGGAAGAGGTCACGGATCCCGTAAAAAGCCATGGGTAGAAGCGTTGCTACCAGCCCCGATGCGATCCCAAGCACGATATACCAGAGATAACCTTGCAACGGCGGGGGAGCAGTGGCTGGAACCAGGAAGAGCGGTTGGTAACCTACGAATATGCTGTTGACTGCATAGGCCACAATGGAGCCCAACATGGTGTAGATGAGCGCACTGGCCTCGAATTCCATGCCCCCGTACAGCACCTCGACGGCAAAAATGGATGTCCCAATCGGGGAGCGGAAGATGGCCGACAGACCACTGGCCATCCCAATCAAAACGAGCAGCCGCCGGTCCGCCTCCGAACGATGAGTCAGGTGCGCATATATTGAGCCAATTCCGGCGCTGATCAGAGCAGTCGGGCCTTCGCGGCCGGCCGACCCGCCTGAACCGATGGTGATGGCGGAAGCGACCATCTTCACTAAGGGGATACGGGCTCGTATCGAGCCGCAGGATTGATGATATGCTTTTACCGCGGTATCCGTGCCATGTCCCTCAGCTTCAGGCGCCAGGCTATAGACAAGAATTCCGGAAATCAATCCACCCAGAGTGGTAACCAGTGGAATAAGCCACAAACCATGTGCACCAATCACCTGTTGGAGCACACCGCCCTCGCTTGGTAATCCCGGTGGCTGATAACCGGCCAGATGGATCAAGAAAAATGACTGCGCGAGTCGCAATAACAACGTGAAAAGCTGGGCGCTTAAAGCCCCAACAACCCCCAGCAGGAGCGTATCCAGTATCAACAAGTATTGCCCCTTAATTGCCTCCGCAATTTTTGAGATCACCGCATCCCAAATGCGCTTGCCTTTTTTCATTCAATCAGCCTTTCTTATGAAAATCAACAACCTTTTACAACTGGAGTACTGAATCCTCCGTGCCAAAAGGATTGGGCTCGTAGGCATCCGCAGCCCATTTATTTCCCAAGTGCTGGCCATCCAGTAAACAGCGATAGCGAGTGTTATGTCCGGTGGCAAGCAAAAGAGTGATCGAAAAACCGCCGTCTTCCTCAGGCAGCAGCTCTTTACGGATATCACCTGGGATATGGCCGACTGCTGCTTCGAGGGCCTTATCAAGGATGGCTTCGGCTTCCTTTAGCCGGCCGGTAATGACCTGTTGCATATTCGGCTCGCCCAAGTAGGCTGGGATGGGCTCCAAAGCCACCACGATAAATAATTTCTCGGTCTTTAACCCAGGTCTTCCCAGTGGCGTGCCAACCTAGAGAGCAGTGCGGCGATCTCGATCATCCAGGAGATTGGTCCACACAAATACGAAAGGAAATTCAATACTGGATCGGTCTTTTCCTCGAAAAACTCGTTGTAGCCAACCTGTTCGAGCAAGCGTTCGGCTTCAGCCTGAGTCAGGCCGGGAGATGAAACTTATGACAGAATGTTTATAACCGAATGATTATCGGTGTTATCCATAAACATATTATCCTGATCGAAACCCATCGTGACGCTTCGCGCTTATTCCTTGGTTGCTCCGCGATGAATGGAGATGGTGGGCAATGCCGCGATGGCATGTTTGTTCACTTTCAAATAGACAGTATTATCCTCATACCGGTCGATTAGAGTGACAGGAATCGAAACATCCTTTTGTCCCCACAGGTGACCTTCACGCATCACCATGTGCGAGATGGCGTCGCTTTCCGGGTTGACCAGGAATTCATCCACCCGGCCAACCGTTCCATCTGTTGCTTCGACCTTGGCTCCCCGCCGGATGGCCAGTTCATCAATGGGAATAGTATCCACTTCAACCTTAATCGAAACAGCATTAGGAGCATAATAGGCCGGCCACATCATATACGGGTTCACACTGGCGGTTAGACTGGTTGGGAGGAATTCCACCTGATTGAAGACTGGCATCTTGAATAGCTCTGCCCGGGTGCAATTCAGACGAATCAACTCTGGCGTGCTTTCCACAATACGATCAACCGGAACCAAGTATCCTGTTTCTGGGTACGCTCCATTCACCACTACTACATGGGTGATATTTTCGGTGGTTGGCATAATGATCACATGCGTCGATTGGCCGAAAAGCCCATCCGAGCAACTCACTTTGGCATTGATCGGGATATCCATGGGGTTTGCCTCTCTTTCTTTTACTTATTCTTTGCTGCATCGCGATGGATCGGTATCGTGGGCAGCACTTCGATGGCATGCTTATCCAGCTTCAAATAGACGGTATTGTCCTGATAACGATCGATCTGCCCAGCCGGGATAGAAACATCCTTTTGCCCCCATAGATGCCCTTCCCGCATCACCAGGTGGGTAATGGCATCGGTCTTCGGGTCAATCAGGAATTCATCCACCCGTCCGACATGGCCATCTGTCGCTTCTACCTGTGCACCTCTCCGGATGGCAAATTCATTCGCAGGAATAGGCTCATTTTGAATTTCTATGGAAGAGGCTTCCAGAGGATAATAGGGCCACATCATATAGGCGAATGAATTGAAACCACTCAGCTTGGAAGGGATGAACTCCACCTGATTGAACACTGGCATTTTCGTTACCTCGTCGCGCGTGCAACTCAACCGGATCGACCCTGGTGTGCTTTCCACGATTTCGATCAACCGGAACCAGGTACCTGGTTTCCGGGTAATGTTCATCAACGACTACTACGTGGGTGATCGTTTCGGTGGCCGGCATAATAATCAGATGAGTTGTTTGGCCAAATAGTCCATCCGAGCAATTTACCTTGGCATTGATCGGGATATCCATAGGGTTTGCCTCTTTTTGAATAACTACCGGTTTCTTTACCGCGCCGCGCCGGATAGGAATGGCAGGCAGCGCTTCAATGGCATGCTTATCCAGTTTCAAATAGACAGTATTATCCTGATAATGGTCGATCTGCCCGACCGGTATAGAAACATCTTTTTGTTCCCACAGATGGCCTTCCGTTAGTACCAGGTGCGTGATGGCATCGCTCTCCGGGTCGATCAGGAATTCATCCACCCGGCCGACGTGGCCATCAGTGGCTTCGACTCCAGCGCCTCGGCGGATGACCATTTCATTAGCGGGGATATGGTCTTTTTCCTTCCGTATGACCGGGGTTTCAGCCATATAATAGGGCCAAACCACATAAGAACCGGCGGTAAGGCCGATCAGATCATAGGGCAGGAATGTCACCTTATCGAAGACCGGCATTTTCTCCAGTTCCGCACAGCTGTAATCCAGACGGATCATTTCTGGTGTGCTTTCTGCAACATGCTCAATAGGGACCAGGTATTCGGCTTCCGGGAATACCTCTTTATTCACCACCAGGTGGGTGATTTTCTCGGTGGTCGGCATCAGTACCACGTGGGTCGAATGGCCGCACGGACCATCTGTGCAGATGACTTTTGCATTGATCGGGATATCCATAAAATTTGCCTCTTTATCTATATTCAAGAAATTTGGGCTTTTAAAGCCTTGAACGATTTAACTCCTGCAGGCCGCGCAAAAAATTCACCACACTCTCCCGGCTGAGAACACCCTGGACCTGTCCGTCGTTCACCACCGGCAACTGATTGACACCTTCCATATTCATTTCTTCGAATGCCTGCGCAAGCTCTGTATCCGATTTCAGCAAGTGAAATTGGTCCACCGCCGTCATTGCCTGGGAAGCGGTCGTGGTCGGCCAGTCCGCCCGCGCCACCTTGTTCATGTTCGCAAGTGTCAGTAACCCAATCGGTTGGCCCAACTGTTCCACTACAAAAAAACGGCTGCCGGTGCCCAGGATATGCTCATCCGCCAGTTGTTGCAAGCTGAGCTCTCCAGGTACCAACGCATAGTTCCGCCCCATCGCCTGGGCGACCGTATGTCCTTCCAAAATTGCATGCAGGTGCTGTTGGGCCAGTTGTGCGTTGGCAGCACTCTCCAGGAACCAGCCTATAAATGCGATCCACAACCCGTTGAAAATATTGCCGGCAAATACCTGCCAGACGCCCCAGGCAATGAACAGGAAGGCAATTCCCCGTCCGACTGTTGCCGCAATACGCGTGGCCCGCTGAAAATTATGTGTGACACCCCAGATGATCGCCCGGAACACCCGTCCGCCATCCAGGGGAAAACCCGGGATCAGGTTGAAAAGGCCCAATACTCCGTTGATGTAGGCCAGGTATTGCGCCAGGGCCAGTATCGGCGCTGCCCCACCGGCGGCTAATTGCAGCAACCCAAAGAAAGCCGCCAGGGCAAAACTGACCAGCGGACCCGCAATGGCTATCCAAAATTCGGCCACTGCACTGGGTGGCTCCGCGCCGATCTGGGCGATCCCGCCGAAGATGAACAGGGTAATGCTGCGCACAGGCACCTTGTAGCGCAAGGCGATGACTGAATGCCCCAGTTCGTGCAGCAGCACGCTAACAAAAAAAGAATGGATGTCAGCGCACCGACGATCCAGTATTCCGCGGCTGGCCAGCTCTTGAATTCCGATGGAAAGTAGCTGGTGGCCAGGGACCATGTGATCAATGCGAAGATCAAGAACCAGGAGTAGTCCAATCCGATCGGTATACCGAAAATGCGCCCAAGATTAATATGCTGCTTATTCATTTCCGCTGCTCTTTTCCGGGTCCAAATAAGCTTTCCCAGGCTGCTTCGGCTGCCCCGGCAACAGTGACTTCCGGCTCCACTCCTTCCAGCGCCTGCAAAACCTGCAAACTGGGTTGCCGCAAGTATCGCTTCTTTTTCAGAACGTTCAGAATGTGATGCGCCCCTTCCCTTAACCAGACCGAGTCAAAATCCTTCATCAAGGCCTCCAGCAACGGTTCCAGCCCGGCCCGTTCGAAGGCGATCAGCCCTTTCATGGCCGTCCAGCGTATATCGTGATCTTCGTCTTCCAGGGCTCGCACCAGTGCTGGAGCCGCGGAGGGATCTCTCATCTGTGAAAAGATTCTCACAACCTCCATGCGGGTATGCTGGTTGCCGTTGGAAAGCGCCTGGATCAAATCGGGTACGGCATTTGCGCCCTCAGATACCAATGACGAGCGGGCTTTTCGGCGTTCTGACTCAATTGAACTCCCCAGGTCGGTGATCCACTGTTGGATATTCTTATCGGGAATTCGTGTTTGCAATTTGCTTTTCATCAGACCTGCATTTCTGCCGAGAGACCCGGCTAAACTGCAATACAAATGCTGGCAGGATCATTCGTCCGGCCTGTAAAAATGTTGCATGGCTTCCAATGAACTTGTTCTAGCCCTTGGAGAGGCCATGAAACCATTGCTGGAGTTTATAGCCAAACTTTTTCTGGTTACTTAACTGGGTTGCAATATGCCAATATCCAATTCTTTCACCACACTCACAGGTGATGTATTGCGTATCATCACCTTCCCGGTTGGCTGCCTGGTCGATGACCGGGTTATTGGCGATTATTCTTTTGCATTTAGGGCATGTAATTTGGTTGCTCATTTTCTTTCCTCATTTTGTCAAAAATCCGTGCCGACGACAGGCATCCAGAAAATTGGAGTATGAGTCGGCATATTGCAGAACCATACGAGCACGCGGGCTGATGACACGGTCCAACCGGATCATCTTTGCACTGGCTTCTTCGATACTGTTGAAAAGGGTACGCGAAGCTGCGACAATCGCGCTGCCCATGGCGGCGTTAGCATTCTCCACACGTGCACATTCCATTCCCAGGACATCCGCGCGACCTGCATCCACTCGGGATTCTCTGCTCCATCGCCAGTGGTGTAAATACGTTCCCGTATCTCCGCACCCAATGAACTCAACACCCCGTAGATGAGGCGTTCTATGTAAGCAAGCCCTTCAAGGTGTGCTATATACAGTTCTTGCTGGCTGCGGGCTTGCCCATCGACAAAACTTTCCGCCTCTGGATAGTTAAATGGGAACCTTTCGCCTTTCTCTATCAGCGGATAGACAAATAGTGATGTGGGCGCGAGGAAAAGAGCAGACCGGCTGAAATCACCTTTATTCATGTCCGGGAAGCGTTCACCAAGAACGCGCACACCGACATTGCTTGCACCACTCGGCATCCAATACCCTTGGGGATGGAGATGACAGTAGAAGCGGCCCAGCGGGTCGATCAATAAATCCTTCGTCAATCCCCTCACAACAATAGGCGTACCGAGCAGCGTGTTCCAATCTCCGATGCGGCGCGCCCCGGAGGCGATTTGATCGGCGCGAGGTGAAGTAGTACCGGCAACAATGTGCGTTGTTTCGGCCAGCCCCGTTTCCTCGGCGCATTCTTTCGAGACATGGTAGATAGTTTCACCGCTGCGTACCACCCAGGGAAGTAGATGCTTGTTAATGCCCAGGTCGGAATTAATGAAAGCCGGCCACGAGAAATCTATCAGATCGAAACCGATCGTAACCGCGTTGTTCTGGTCGGTTGAACCGAATTCGTTGGTGAGTTTGCCAACGATGTAATCAGCCGCATGGGCAATGCAGCGGGTCTTTTTCCAAATGTCCGGCTCGTGACGGGCCAACCACAAAATCTTGGGGAGGGAAAACGAGGCATCGAAGCGATACCCCAGCTTCTTACACAACGCTGCACCCTTGATGTTCACTTCCTCCGCTTCCGCCTGAGCGCGCCAGTCATCGTGCATGAGCGCCGGGTGCAATGGCTGGTTTTCTTCATCGAGCAAAACGATAATGCTTGATTTTAAATCCACTGCGATTGCAACAATTTCATCTGGAGCGCATCCATGCTTGCGCAACCCGGATAATGCCTGGCGCATACATAAAACCACTGCATACCACCAATCCTGCGGGTTTTGTTCCAGGTAGCCTGGCGGGAGACCGGGGATATCTGCATGCGAAATTTCCTGATACACATCCTCCATCACACATCCGGTCGCGTCAACG
>CAWAAC010000037.1:0-6269 GCA_963779935.1 uncultured Chloroflexia bacterium
CGAGAGATCCGAGCCGTTGGTTACAAAATGTCCGGGATATGATCGCCTCCGGAGCCAACTGGCAGTTGATCACCACCTTCAGTGAGTGGGGGGAAGGCACTGCGGTGGAACCTGCCACCCAGTGGTCCAGCGCTTCAGGCTTTGGCCAGTATCTGGATGCATTGCATACGAACGGTAATTAAAGGCTCTCCTGCCTCGGGACAATTCATCCAGCTCAAAGTCCGGCTGTAACCAGCCTATTGCGGACTTTCATATCCACCGTTGCGTAATCTAACAGTTTGTAATCCTGTCTTTCCCAAGCTTGAAGCACATATGCCTGGAGCCAATACCTACGACAGCGCAGGAGAGCAAATTTCATAATTAAAGCGGGAAAGTAAAAAAACAACCCCCATGATCGCTGGATTGCGAGAGTGGATGCCAGGCCTCCAGAATCTTGAATAATGCGAGGCTGGAATTAACAGGCTGTTACCGTCTCAATATGGCCTGTAAAAAAAGAGGATTTGAATGCACAAGAAGGCCATTTATTGGTTTGCCAGTCTGTTTGTTTTAGTCACGCTGGTGTTCGGTTCCACTCTGATGGCGCATGCCACCATGCAACCCGCTCCGCTGGATGCCCTGGCGGTCACCATTAACCCGGTTGCCGATGCCTACGTGAACTCAGCCTCCCCAACCAGCAACTACGGAACGAATGCATCGTTGCGGGTGGATGCCAACTCGGCCTCGATCATGCGCAGTTATCTTCGCTTCACTGTTAGTGGCTTGGGAGGCGCGGCCGTCCAATCTGCCATGTTGCGCATCTATGCCAACAGTGCCAATACCGCCGGCTTCTCGGTACTGGGGCTGTCGAATAATGCCTGGGTTGAAAAAACGATCACGTACAACAATATGCCGGCTCCAGGCAGTGACATTGGCAACTCCTCCTCCTTTGGCGCAGGCACATGGGTGCAGGTTGATCTCAGCAGTTATATCAAGGCGGAAGGCACCTACAACCTGGTATTGAGCACCACGAGTACGACCGATACCAATCTGGCTGCACGTGAGGATACAGCCGGTCATGCACCGCAACTGGTGGTAGTCCCGGCCTCCGGAGGGACGGCAGTTCCTACCAACACAATGGTGGCTACTTTGGTATACACTCCCACAAAGACCACTACGCCTGCCAAGACCGCCACTCCCAATAAGACACCTACTACAACGGTCACCCCGGCTGGCAACCCCACTGCCACCAGCACGGCCGTACCAGGCAGCTGCACTGCAGTTATTTTGACCAAAGGCCCTACCCTGATCTATACCGGCGACAACACCAAGATGCGAGTCTTCTGGCAATGGACCTCCAATGCCATCTTCCAGGTGCAATGGGGTACCAGCACCAGCTATAACCAGGGAAATGTGGCGGTCAAGCCTACCAATACTTCTACATATCTTTATACGTATGACATCAGCGGTCTGACCCCTGCCACCAAGTATTACTACCGGGTGGCGGTTGGCTCGAAGTGTGCGAGCGGCACGTTCTATGCCGCGCCAGCCTCCAGCGCTACCAGTCTCAAATTCTTCTCTTACGGCGACACGCGCACGAACGGCAGCATCCACAATGGGCTGGCCGGCCAGGTGGTGGCCGCTTATCAGGCTGACCCGGCTTTCCAGACACTTAACCTGAACGTGGGTGACTGGGTCAGCGCCGATACAGATTCAGCCTGGATGAGCGAATGGTTCCCCACCGCTTATACCAGCCTGCGCGCCCAGGACGCCAATCTATCCGATATCGGCAACCGCGGCAATCATGAAGGTGCAGCGACTTTCTGGAAACAGTATTGGCCCGAGCCATTCCAACCCAGTGGTCTGTACTGGTCGTTTGATTACGGCCCCATGCACGTTGACGTTCTGGATCAATACACATCCTATGGACCCGGCTCTACGGAGTACAACTGGCTCAAGGCCGATTTGGCAGCCTCCACAAAGGAATGGAAGTTCGTCATGATGCACGAGCCGGGCTGGTCAGCTGGCGGCGGGCATGCCGATAACACCACTGTACAAAATGATCTGCAACCGTTATTCGAGCAATATGGCGTATCCATGGTATTCGCCGGGCATAACCACTACTATTGCCGGGCCATGGTGAACGGAATTGTAGAACTCACCCTGGGCGGCGGCGGTGCCCCTCAGTACACTCCCGCTTCCGGCCAACCCGATATTGTCGTATATAAACAGGCTTATAGCTTCGGCGAGTTTACGATCAGCGGCAATACCCTGACGGCCAAGATCATCAGCAACACGGGTGCCACCATCGATACATTTACCGTTACCAAGTAAAAACGTATATTTCCAGTAAAGGGAGATTTCACAATTCTGGGGGGGCGGGGAACCGCTCTCCCAGAATTGCCCATGATTTTGAATCCTACACTGCGATCGTTCGGGTGAAGGAAATTTATCGGTAGACAATTAGAAACCTAATAAAATGGATAAGAATTTTAAATTCAAAATTTACAATTCACGGATGGATCGCCCGAATAATTTTAATGACGGTGCTGGTAGGCGCCAGTACAGCTTGCGCTGCCTCAACCGCGGTTCCATCGCAACTTACCGGGGTGATTGGCTGCGATGTCGCCAAAGTCACCATTACCGGTGTGCACTGGTTCAAGGATTCACACGGCGCTTGGCGGGTGGTGGGGGTGATCACTAACGATTCATCGAAACCGGTCAGCAAGATCGTGACGGGCGTGGAAACTTATACCAAGTCGGGCCAGCCGGCTGATCAGGGGGAAGATGTGGCCGCCTATCCGGACGATTTACAGCCGGGCGCCCAGGCGCCTTTCACGGCCTGGATCGATCGTGAGATCCCCGGCCTGGACCATTTCGATGTGGAAGAGGACGAGTGCATTCTGGCCGATTCAGCCGAGCGTGCCAGAGTGGAAGTGCACGGCGGCCAGATGGTGTTGGATGATGCTGGTGCGGCCCAGGTCACTGCCGAATTGGTTAATCCCGGTACCAAGGCAATCCTGGTCAATGGTCTGATGGCGGCCGTCTATGACAAGAACGGTGCCATCCTGGCGGCTGATTATGTCAACGTGGCCACCCGCTACCTGGAGCCGGGTGAAAGTGGCCCCGTGCGGGCCTCGCTGGACCTGCCGCCTGGTGGTGCGAAAGCGGCCAAATCCTACCGGTTCTTCATGGATGCCGTGGTGGACCAGCCTAGCCCGCTGCCCCTGGATGTTGCCAACAATGTCAAGATAATCTCTCATTACAGTGACCAGAATGGACAGTTTCACCTGGTGGGTGAGATCACCAACCCTGGCAAACAAGAATTAATGACCTCTTTGCAGGCTACCGTCTATACCGATTCGACTAAAAGCAGCGTGGCAGATGCCGCCCATTTTGAAACCCTGGTTCCTATCCAACCGGGCGAAAGCCTGCCTTTCGATTTGACCAACTGGGGTGCATTGAATAGCACGCACGGGTTATGGGACCGCCTGGCTAAGCAAAATGCAGTAATTACCCTGCGTCTCGAACCGTTCCTTACCTGGACAGGAACAACCAGTGTAGCCGAATTGTCGTTGGGGGATGGGAATGTGTCCATTAACGGCCAGCAGGCGATCTTTACTGGCAAAGTTCAGAATGATATGAGCGGCAGGATCAATGCCGGGGAGGTTGTGGCAGTTTTGCGCCAGACATCCAGCGGGGAAATCGTGGCAACCGGCCGCCAGGCGCTGGATATTACCGATTCGGCCGCCCCTGGGCAGGTTCTGGATTATTCGATCACCGTGGCGCTGCCGGCAAATCTGGACCCGGCCAGCCTGAGTACCGAGCTTTCCGCTTTAGGTCAGCAGCCCTAATGAGGAAAAACACTCCATGCGGATAAAAATCAATAGGGGAAGCCAGCTTCCAATCTAATTGGAAGCCTGGAATTATCAAGCTACGCTTATCTCCGACCTGTCTGTAGTAAGATAAAGAGAATTGGTATGCGTAAGAAAACCATTTTCGGATTGGCAAGTTTATTTATTTTGATTGCCCTTTTGGTAGGGATACAAAGAGCTGTGTCTGCCTCCACCCATACTACCCCACTTAAAGGCACAGCGATCACCTTTACCCCCGTGGCGGATGCTTATGTGAACGCAGGCTCGCCAAGCACGAACTACGGAACAAAGATGTCGTTGCGGGTGGCGAGCAGCCCGTTCATGCGCAGTTATCTTCGTTTTACACTAAGCAGGTTGGGTGGCGCGCCCGTCCAATCTGCCATTCTGCGCATCTATGCCAACAGCGCCAATGCTACCGGATTTTCTGTCATGGGGGAGACCAACAACAGTTGGGTCGAAAACCAGATTACCTATGCCAATGCTCCCAAGGTTGGGAATACCATTAATAGGTCGAAATCTTTTGGTTCAGGAACCTGGGTTGAGGTGGATGTCAGCAGCTACATCAAGATGGAAGGCACGTACAACCTGGTGCTTACCACTACCGGGAATCAAACCAACCTGGCCTCGCGCGAAGATACGGCCGGTCATGCACCGCAACTGGTCATTACCACGGCAACTGACCAGACGATTTCGATGCCAACCAATCCGCCAGCTAAAACGGACACGCCTGCGAAAACCCCACCTGCCACCACACCATCGAACACCCCGACTCCGCTCCCGACCGGCAGCGGGTCCGGCAACGTGCTGATCCTGGCTGGTGACATCTGCAAACATAACGTGGGTGATTTCGACTTTACCCCCAATTGCAAGAAAACCGGTGACCTGGTGCGCAGTCTACTGGCTGCCAATCCGGGCGCGCAGGTGCAAACTCTCGGGGATAATGTCAATAACGACGGCGGCATCTACTCCTATGATGCCGAGTACACCGACCTGTACGGCCCGAATTGGGGCAGCTTCCTGAATGTGACGCATGCAGTGATGGGCAACCACGACACCTACCCGCCGGGTGGCGATGCGGCGTATTTCAGCTACTTTGGTGCAGCCGCCGGACCCAAGCCAGGCGGATATTACAGCTATAACATCGGCTCCAGCTGGCACATCATTGTATTGAACGCTGAATGCAACGAAGCGGGTGGCTGCGGCGTGGGCAGTGTTCAAACAAACTGGCTGGCGAGTGACCTGGCTGCCAACACCCGGCAGTGCATCATGGCGGTCTGGCACCAACCGCGCTTTACCAGCGGGCGCCATACCAATGATCCAACCTACGCACCCTGGTGGAATCTGCTCTACCAGTACAAGGCCGACCTCGTGATGAATGGGCATAACCATAACTACGAACGCTTCAACCCGATCAATCCATCCGAGCAGGCTGATCCCAACGGGATTCGCGAATTTATCGTCGGAACCGGGGGCGCCCCGGGCGATGGTTACACCTATGCATCCCATCCGCTCCAGCCCAATGAAGTAGTGCGTAACCAGGTCGTTCAATATGGAGTTCTGAAGATGACCCTTTCAGCCAGTTCCTATAGCTGGACCTGGCTCCCGGCAGCCGGTTATACATTCACCGATTCTGGCTCGGCTACCTGCCACTAATCGTCGTTTACCCTTTAGTTAACATAATAAGCAAGCGCCATCCCTGCAAAGGGGTGGCGCTTTTTAAATTTGTAATCTCTCTGGAAATTATGTTAGAACTCCAATTTGAGCGTGTTCAGCATTGCCGAGCACGTTCAAATTGCGCACTGCACCTTAATTTTCAGATCGGCTCAATACCCCATATGACTTAAGTAGCGTGGCATTCAGCGCAGGTTGTCGTAAAATATGGTGTTATTACCTATGATGAAGATGACCTATGAAAAAGATAATTGCTTTACTCAGGTTGATTGGTGTAGCGTGTATTGTGCCGCTACTCTTAACGTCTTGCCTGTCGGCCATAATACCGGGCGCCGTAAATTCTCACGGCCCGGTCACCGGCCTGGCTATCTCCGGGCCCCCAGTCATTCACAGCGACTGTACGGTAGATGAGGATACTAACCCGATCACATTTAAAATTTCTATCACCACCAATGCCCCGGCTACGGTAATCTACCATTTGGAAGTCTATAATTCTGCCAGAACGATATTGCTTGACCAGACTCCTAAAGCCAGGCTGGTGTTTACATCCGCGGCGACCCAGGAAGTTAATTTGGGAGATATTTATAGAACCGACTGCGGAAATTTCATTATCAAGCTGATCATTACAGCTCCCAATAGCATGACCGCCCAGACAACCTGGTCGGTAGTGAACCCCTGAACCTGGTTATCGAAAAGTAGGGGGTTGGGGTGTCGTCGGCGCCCTTGATAATCTCCTCATCATGGTTT
>CAWAAC010000038.1:0-8850 GCA_963779935.1 uncultured Chloroflexia bacterium
GAACAAGCCCGGTCATCTCACGATCGACCGGTTCTGACCCAAATTGATAGGTACGTGTATAAGGGTAGATCGCCCGCTCACCCTGGGCAGGGAGTGCCGGATTGGGATCCGGCGGCAACACAGGGACAATTGGAAGACTAAATCGCTCTCGACGGATGTTCACAGGAATCGTCATGTTAATCGACCTTCAAACCAGGCAATAGGAATAGGCATTCTTGTAATAGATCTTCTCAAGCACTTCCTCCGGAAAATACAAGCCGTAGATACGGTAGCGACCTTGCATCCGGCCATATTCGAAGTATTCGTCCATCGTCTCCAGACAGCGGAAGTAAATTTCGTAAGTCGGTCGATTCGAAGGAATATCAGTGCCAAGCAACACCCTGTCAGCGTACTTTATCAAAAAGGCTCGCGCCGAGTATGGCTGGCGGCCCAGTTCCCCATCTAGCTTTTCCAGCCATGTTTACCGAGCAGGCTGCTCAAATTGCCGCCGAGCAGTCGGGCTTTTGTCTGTGCGTCAAAATCCGCAGCCTGGATCCGGGCAATTACACCCGCCGGATCATTGATGGTGAAATCGCTCCCAAATAGGACCCTGTCTCTGCCCGCCTGTCGGACCGCCATTTCCAGTACGCCCATGCGCTGATAGCCGTGACCACAAATGTCCAGAGAAAGATTGGGAAAACGAACAGCCAATCTGATGCGCTCTTCTACCTCTTCCGGGGAATCGCCCAGGTGGGCAAGTACAAATGTTGTTTGGGGAAAATCGGAACACAGGCGGCCCATGTCGCCGGCCGAATCATTATGAATCTGGACGATCATATCCAGTTCGGTTGCCAACTGCAACACGTCTCCGAAGGCCGTGGTTGCATAGGAATATCCGCCGATGTAGTTGCACAACTCACCCAGCCACACCATGCCTAGCGTCTCTCGACAACGGCGCAGCTCAGCAATTGCATCGCCAGGGAAATTGGTGTTCACCTGGCAAGCCGGGATGATAAAACCCGGATATGCCCGAGGCCGCGTCCGCCGCCTCGTCATTCCCGGCGGTAACTTCTTCGGGAGTCTGGGCAAGCAGTGCCCGCATCGAACTCCCAATAATTCCCGTTACGCCGCAGCGCTGCAAGTACCCGATGGCCGCTTCGGTGCCCGGTGTGCAGGGCGCCCACTCCATCGTCTGGTTCATGCCTGGAGAAGGCAGGTGCACGTGGCAATCCAGAATAGTCATAGCTTTAAAGTTCAACCACGGCAGTCAAATTCGTTGGTTTGTCAGGATCAAGTCCCCTTGCCAGGGTGCGGTAATAATCCATCCAGTGGATGAACGGCAAATAGAGTGCGCCTCGCTCCCACTCATTCAATCCACTCTGCAGCTCGACTACGTATTCGATCCCGCTCCAATCCAACTTGTGGGCGTCCTCAGTCACGACCAGGATGCGGGCGCCCAGCTTCTGCATATCGCGCACGACCCGTAGCTCTGCCTCTTGTTCACTGTCAGACACCAGACAAACCACCAGGCTGTGGTCATTTACCACCGACATGGGGCCATGCCGGAATTCAAGGGGATGGAAAGCCTCCGCCCAGGAGCGTGTCATCTCCTTGGTCTTGAGCATCGCCTCACAGGCCAGCCCATAATAGGGACCGCCTCCCAGAAAAAAGAACCGCTCCAGCGATTTATCCTCGCCCAATTGGCGGGGTAAGCCGCCACTGCGCTCAATAAATCGGTCGAGAATCGCGGGCAATTTCTCCAGGCGCTTGACTAGCTCCTGGTCGCCTCCCAGAATTCCCGCCAGGCATTGGGACAGGATAAACATGCTTGTAAAGGAACGTGTTTGAGCAACCGATTGCTCCTGGGCCGCCTCTGCAGATAGGACAAGATCCGAGGCTTTCGCCAGAGGCGACCCGGGCTGGGTGGTAATTGTTACTACTTTGCCGTGCGGGTACCGTTCTCGAAAATGATCGACCGCCCATTGCGTCTCGGTGGTGGTTCCGGATCGCGATATGGTCAACAAGTTTACGTTTTCATGCGGAAGCATGTCACCAAAATAAACGATCTCGGACGCCGGATAGGCCCAGGCAGCGATGCCCAACCGGCGCAGCAGGGTAGCTGCACTTAACGAGGCATAGTGCGTAGATCCGCAACCGGTTACCAACCAGGTCTGCTTTTCCAACCCTGTCAGGGCATTAGCCAGGGATTTTCTTTGCCGGGAAAAACCAGCCAGGGTCTCAGCCCAGGCCCTGGATTGTTGATCAATCTCTGCGCGGGTATAAATTCCTATCGCCATAGATGTGGATTATCCCTTTCTCAAAATGATCCTTGATTTGCTCATCCACAAGCATAATAACTATGCTTTTACTGCTCCCATGGTAATACCGGAGATCATCCTTTCGGATAGGATGACATAGAGGATGATGGTCGGAACCATGACGATGACCACACCGGCCATCAAACCAACCCAATCTCCCGTATACTCCATGCCATTTGACAGGGTATATAAGCCCAGCGAGAGGGTGCTTTTATTCGGGTCGTTGAGAAAAACCAATGCCAGCTGGTATTCATTCCACAGGCTGATAAAGTTGAAGATTGCGGCGGTGATCAGGCCCGGCAGGCCCAGGGGCAGCATGACCCGGAAGAAAACCTGGAAATCGCTGGCGCCGTCGATGATGGCCGCCTCTTCCAGCTCGATCGGCAGAGACCCGAAGAAGCCGGTCAGCATATATACGGTGAAAGGCAGCGACAGGCCGATAAACAGAGCACCCAGGCCGTATAGAGTATTGTTGATCCGGAATTTCGTCAAGATCACGAAGAGCGGTATGAACAACAACGGAACTGGGATGCCGATCCCGGCAATATAGATCAGCATGATCAGGTTCTTGCCTTTGAATGTCTTGCGGCTCAAAATATAAGAAGCCGGGGCGGAAAGGGCCAGGATCAGGAGGACCGAGGTCAGTACGACCACCAGGCTGTTCAGAAAATATTTCCCCATGTCAACGGCGAACAAAGCTTTTACATAGTTCTCAAAATGAAGTGTGCTTGGCAAGGCCCAGACATTGGCAAAAAGATCACTGTTCGATTTCAGGGAGGTTATGATGGTCCATAGGATAATTGCCAATGTAAAAAACGACCATAACCCGAGGATGAGATAGGCGGGGGCGTGGCCGGCCCATTTCTTGAGCATGTCACTCCGGCGTTGCCTGAGCTGGTGGGATTGAGTAGGAACAACAGATTCTGTATTCATCTTATTAGGCTCCTAATATTGAACAACCTCTCGGCGCATGAACCGGCGTACCAATAAGACAAAAACAACCACGCATAATAAAAGTACCACACCAATAGCCGTGGCATATCCCAGCCGGTAGATCGGATCCCGTTTGCCAAACCCCTCGATATACAGATAGATGCCCACGGTATAAATCTCCTGCGGAGGCGTGATCTGGTTAAAAGCATACGGAAATTCAAAGACTTTCAAGGCGAAGATGGTGTACAACACTGTTGCTACGGAGATGACGTCCCATAGTAACGGTACGGTGATTCCAGTAAACATCTGCCACTGGTTGGCGCCCTCAATTTTGGCGGCTTCGTAGTACTCTGCAGGGATCTTGTCAATGCCAGCCATCAGCAAGACCAGGTAGAAACCGACCTCGATCCATATCAGGGCTATCAGCATGGATAAAAAAACGTGGTTGTTGCTAACGAAGGTGAACGCAGCCCCTGCTTTCCACCCGATGAGTCGAAAAAACGAGTTGATCAAACCGAATGTGGGGTTATAGATAAATGCCCACAGAGTCGTCAAGGCGATGGTGGCAATGACATTGGGTAGAAAGATCATCGCCCGGAAGAACTTTTTACCCTTAATGCCTGAATTGACAAGGACAGTTAATATAAAAGCCAGGGCGAAGATGATGATTCCGCCCACCACCAGGATGAGGAGGGTGTTCTTAAGACTCAAAAGGAAGACGGGATCATGAATAAGATTTTGGTAGTTGCCCACCCCGATGAATTTCATCTTCTGGCCAAAGCCCGACCAGTCAAAAAAACTGTAATAAATAGCCCAGATCGCTGGAATGAGAACGATGATCAGGTAGACCAGGCTGGCCGGCAGCATAAAAAGAGCAATTAGCCTCTTACGTGTTTTCATAATAATCCTCCTACATTACAAGCCGTTTTTACCTTTCGGAGAGGATACTGCAAAAGTAGCGGCTGGAAAGAAGGGCATTCAGGCAGTGAAGGGAGGAGAAAAACTCCCTCCCTTCAGAAACAGCCATTACAAGTACTTTAAGAAAGCTTTCTAGTGGGACGCCCAATAGGTCTTGGAGTCGGCCGAAAGCTTGGTTATGAAATCGGGAATTGACAAAGTGCCGAGGAAGCCTTTCGTGTAATCCGCGAACAGGACGTTGGTGGTGTACTCAGCATACAGAGCAGTACCGCCATCTGCGTGGTCCAGAGCTAAGGTTGCATTGGTACTGGCCGCTGCACCGTCAGCCATAGGAGCTGGCCACGTGACACCCTTCCAGAGTCGGACCCTGGATTGCCTGGACCATTCGGGCCTGGGATTCACTGGTCATGACGAACTTCAAGAATTGTTCGGCTTCCTTAGGATGTTGCGTCGCTTTAACGATGCCAAAGGCGAGCAACCATTGTTGCAGATCGGTCACCTTGCCGACGCCACCAGTTACAGCCGGGAAACTAAAGCCGCCCCAGTGGAAATTGGCACCGGTGATCGGCGAGAGTTCGTTAGGCAGCCAGCCGCCGCAGAGTTCCATGGCGGCTTTTCCAGTAGCTAAGGTCTGCTGGCCAGCCGGCCACACATATCCCTTGGAAGCTGCAGGAATATATCCCTTGGCCCACAGATCTTCAATCATGGACATCGCCTGGGCGAAGGCCGGATCACTCCACTTTTGACCAGTCTTGTCCTCAATGGCGCTGAGCAGGAAACCTTTGCCCTTGAGGCGTTCGACCAGATACTGGAAATAGAATACCTCGTAGTCAGCGGTATCGCCTTCAACGGCCAGTGGCACATATCCGGCGGCACTGATCTTCTGAAGGTCAGCCGTGAAATCATCCCAGGTGGTGGGCGGTGCAGAAATGCCGGCTTTGGTGAAGATATCCTTGTTGTACCAGAACATCACCGGGCTGTCATCGTAGGGCATCAAATAGTGGACGCCGTTACTGACATACAGGTCAAGCACACCAGGGTTGAAGATATCCTTGAAAGTAGTGCTGGGAGTGTCCAGATCGGGTGAATTCAACATGTCATCCAGCGGCAGCAGCAGGCCTTCCTGCATCATGCCGCCGGCGATCTGGCTCGCATCCTGGTCGACGAGGTCAATTACCGTGTTGGAGCCGAGCGCAGTCCGCACCTTGGTCTGGTTCTCGCGTCCGTTCCAGACGGGTGTAATCGTAATGTTCGGATTCGCGGCTTCAAACTTCGTGATGATATCGGTCAGGGCGATGGCGGATGGCTCGGTCTTGTTCCACATCGACCAGTAAACCAGGTTGACCTTTTGGCCAGCCGGTACCTGGGTAGCTGCTGAAGGGGCCTTGGTGGCGGCAGCGCCGCCACAGGCAGTCAGCAACATGGCTGCAGCCACCAGAACACATACAATTGTATAAAGTTTCTTCATCAGGGTTCTCCTCACTTGCTTAACTCGATAGATTGGAAAGTACTGAAAAGGAACGTATGGAAATGACAGATTATATTTTTTCCAGTTAGCGCACCTCCTTTCAATCTTTGAGAAAAATCCGATTGTTTCTGGGTCTTTACTCTATCCGGCATGGGAGAAGGGATTTGAAGATATAAGCCATGGACTTCGACCTTCTTCCACATTCCCGGAGAGGAACTTTCCAAAGTAAATCGTTCCTGGCAGGTAAATACGGGATTGTCATGCTATTTTAACCTTCAAGCCAGGTACCAGTTTACAAGCGTTCTTGTAGTAGATCTTCTGAAGGACATCATCGGGCAGGAACAATCCGTAAATCCGGTAGCGTCCCTGCATGCGGCCATAATCGAAATACTCATCCATGGTCTCCAGGCAGCGGAAGTAAATTTCGTAAGTGGGCCGGTTTGAAGGAATATCCGTGCCGAAGAGCACCCGGTTGGCATATTTGATCAGGAATGCCCGGGCGGAATAAGGCTGGCGCCCAAGCTCGCCGATGCGCTCTCCGATGTCGACATACAAGTTGGGGTATTTATCCAGTGCGGCCGAGACCCAGCGCAGGTTTTCCGCATAGGACAACACGTGGGCGCTGATAAAATTCGTCTTTGGGTGGCGGGCCACCACGCGCAGCTGGGCTTCGATCGGCTCGATAAACTGCGGGTAATCCTTCCCATAGAAATGCCAGTCGGGATTGGCGTGCAGCTCGTCCCATCGTTCATTGGTGGCATCCAGGGGCAAGAAGAATGCCACCGGATCGGAGGAATGGATCAGTACCGGAATGCCCAATTCCCCGGCGGCAGCCCAAACCGGGTCCAGGCGGGGGTCGTCCACTTTGATCAGCTTGCCAGCCTTGTCCCGGTAATTCAAGCCGAGGGTCTTGAAAACCTTCATCCCCTGAGCGCCTGCACGAACGGACTTTTCCAGTTCGCGAGCCCATTTTTCGCCGAAATTGGGGAGTTCCACTTCGCTCCAATCTGTCCAGGCGAAAATGGTGAAGCGATCCGGATAGGGTTGCTTATACCGCTCCAAATTCTCGCGCAACTGGTCGCCCCAGCCGCCATCCAGGCTATTTACAGAGCGTATGTTCATTTCATCCATGAGCGCAACTGTTGCCGCCACATCTTTTATCGCCCAGCCCCCGCCAGTGTGAATTCCCTGGAACCACTCTTCGTCCCACTTCCCCAGGTGGTTATGGATATCGATAACCGGAAACTTGGCCTGTTTGGGTGTGTGATTCTCGGTTACAAGAGCCGTCCTGGGCTTGTAATCCTTCAATAAAAGATCCTCTGACATATTTCTCCTTTATTTTGCTGTTTGTTCCTGAGATTGCAGTCAGTTCATCTGGTCATTTTAGCTTCAAGCTTCCTACATCGAATCGGACCGACCATCGTTGGCTACGACCACCTTTACTCCCTGTGCCCGGACACCTTCCAGAAATTCCGGAGGGGTCTGTTTGTCGGTGATGAATGTGTTCACCCGGCTCAATGGGGCAACAAACGCAGAAGCAACCCTGCCGCATTTGGTATGGTCCGCCACCAAGATCACCTCGCGTGCCTGGTTGAGGATTGTCCGGTCGGTAATCACTTCAGGAAGGTAATCGTTTGTTAGGCCAACTTTGAGGTCGATGGCAGGGATGCCGATGATCACCTTATCGAGTGTCACTTCGCGCAGGGATTGTTCGGCGATGTGACCGATGAGGGATAGTTCTTCGTGCCGCATCATCCCACCCAGGACCACAACAGTGATGTTTGGTGCAGTCGCAAATTCGGTGCTTACATTCAGGGCATTCGTAACAACGGTCAGGTGTTTATGATTGATCAAATGGCGGGCGACATATGAAACGGTCGATCCGGAACCAATGAAGATCAACTCGCCATCGATAATCATCGCGGCCGCCGTACTGGCAATCGCTTCTTTGCATTCCTTTTCGTGCAACTGTCGCTGGATGATGGGTGGCTCAATCGATGCTGGGGCGGAAATGATTGCCCCTCCGTGAGCCCGATGTACAAATCCCCGTTCGTTGAGTTCGTCCAGGTCGCGACGGATGGTAATCTCGCTCACCCCAAAACTCCGCGCAAGATTCCCAGCCATCACATAGCCATCTTTTTGAATGACCTGGAGAATTCTTTGAAAACGTTCTTCTTTGATCAGTCCGGACATAGAATCAGGATTAACCTTTTATTGAATTGATGATAAGATATTATCACTTTCGGACATTAATTACAAGTACTTTAATCAATAATGATCATAATCAATCCAAAGACCTTTATGTTCGATCATAAATTCGACCAACTGTTCTGGTTTGTAGAACCTATTGCGTTCTTCTGCGGGTGGAAAAAGGACTTTCGGTACGATATACTACCGGGTACTCAACATCTTACCCATAATCTGGCCAAGGAAAAGCCACGATGTATACTCCTAAAAGTTTTCAGGTAACCGATCTGGAGCAGATCAGCTCCTTTATGCAGAAGAATAATTTTGCTACCATGGTCAGCTGGGATGGCGGACACCCCATTGCCTCTCATCTGCTTTTCGAAGTGGTTATTGGCAACCCAGGGGAATTCACCTTGAACAGTCACCTCGCCCGGGCAAACGATCAGTGGCGTACCTTCACCCCTGAAAACGAAGTCCTGGTTATTTTTGAGGGCAATCACACGTATATTTCCCCTCGTTGGTATAGCAGCCAGGGCGGCAACGTACCGACCTGGAACTACCTGGCAGTTCATGCGTACGGTGTGATCTCCATCGTAGACGATCAGGACGAGTTGTATGGAATCCTTTCCCGCTTGGTTGATCGATACAAATCCAACTCCGGAGCAATCCCGGAGTACCATCTGGATACTCTTCCAAAAGAACTTGTCATCGAAAAAATGAAGGGTGTGGTTGGGGTTCGTATTCGCCTCACGCGCCTGGAGGCTAAATTCAAACTCAGTCAGAATCGCAGCCACCTCGAACGCGAGAATGTTATTATCGAGCTTGAGAAGCGCGGCGATGAAAACTCCTCCGGGATCGCCAAAGCAATGCGAACTTCACTTCGCCGAAAATAAGTGGCTGATATCCGGGTTGAAATCCCACGTTATGGATGGTCTGATTCATCCTGGGCCTTAACGCCAGTCTTGCTGGCGGTTCCGGTTCGGATAATAAAACGGAGGTGACTGTGAAACTTGATTGCAAACTGGTTGTCGAAAAGGTCGAAGGGCT
>CAWAAC010000039.1:0-18001 GCA_963779935.1 uncultured Chloroflexia bacterium
GGAGAGCAGTTCAAGGCGGCGGACTTCGGGGGACTGGTCAGCGTAACCACGCAAGGTGGCCTGGACGGGATCGATCAGCGCCTCGGGGATGGCTTCATTGCGGGCTTCGCCTTCCCAGTAATCCAGAATATTGGCAAGCCCGCCTATGACGGCGGTGTTGGAGTAGCCGTTGCCATGCTCGAGGCGGAAGAATTTACGCAGTTTTTCGAGGGATGATTGCATGATGTTATTTTATCATGATGTGGGGGGAAGAAGCTTCACTACGACGGACACGAAGAGACATGAAGGAGGGGAAACAAAAAACAAAAGATGAAGAAAGAATCGAGAAGTAAAAAAACGTAAAATACGAATTAGGGAGGATTGGTGGAGATTAACCGGATTTACGGATCTTTGCAAGGGATGGAAAAGGATTTACGGTGGATTTCGCATAGACCCAATTGGCGAATGGATTGCTGGTGGAGGCGGGTGCCATAGCCTTTGTGCCGGGCAAAGCTGTAGCCAGGGTATTGATCATCCGCCTCGCGCATGATGGCATCCCGTGCGGTCTTGGCCAGAACGGATGCGCCGGCAACGCTGATGGAGAGCTGATCGCCTTTGATAAGGGCGGTCTGGGGCAGGTCTAGGTTAGGGAAGAGCAGAAAGTCGGTGAGAAGGTAATCAGGGATCAGGGGAGAAGGAAGAAGGGAGAAGGTAGAAGGGGAAAGTGGGGGATGAGCAGGGGAAAAGGGAGAAGGGGAAAGGAAAAGGGCAGAAGGGGAAGGAGATAGAGGGGATGATGTGAGGGATGCGAGGGCGCGGGTGGCGGCGAGTTTGGTGGCGGGCAGGATGCCGATGGTATCTATCTCTTGCGAGGATGCAAAACCAACACCCCAGGCAACGGCGGCGAGGCGGATGCGGGGCGCCCAGACTTCCCGGCTGCGCGGGGTCATCAGCTTGGAATCGCGGACCTGATTTAGAGTATCAAGGATGGTCGGGTCGGGCGGCAGGATGAGGGCGGCGGCGCAGACCGGGCCGGCCCAGGCGCCGCGCCCGGCTTCGTCAATGCCGGCAATTTGCGTGTAGCCGGATTCCCAAAGAGGTTGTTCGTAGGCAAGGGTGGGGTATTTTGGAATCATTTGCCAATTGGATGAGATTGTTTCGCAAAGTAGGCTCGCAATGACACGAGGGGTTGTTCAAAAAGGATGGATGAATAGATGAGGAACATTGCAAAAGTTTTGGAATTCAGGGCGCTGACCGCCGGGGGTTAAACCCCCGGCTATGAATACAAAGTTCGCTAAAGTGGACTGAAAATCTGCCTGTCGTTAAGTGCCACTCCGGAACGAGCAACCCCACCCCCATGTATGGGGGCTTCCTGCCCCAATAGCACCCTCTGCCTTATCGGGCACAAGCCCAACGCCACCCCCTTCGGGGAAAGGTCGGATTTGGAGAGGGGAACAAACGCTGCGGTATCTTCACTCGGGACGGAGCCTGGCAGTATAGCAATTTGGACAGAAGACAGTTGGTGCGTGGCGGAATTAATTGATTTACCAGCATGCCAGTCACGCTTGGAGTGTGACCTACAACTGTCAGGAACAAGCGGCTGCTTATAGCCGTTCGGACAAGGGGGAAGACGGCAAAGCGTCGTAGACGCCACGGCGCAAGTTGCGGCGGATCTGGAGGAGGTCGAGGAACATGCGCCAGGAATCGTGCAGGACGTTTATTTTGCTGCCGGGATTATAGTACCAGGGGATGCCAATCTCGCAGATTGAATAGTTGTGATGGATGGCAATGGCGAGCAGTTCCACGTCAAATGACCAGCCGGTGAGGGTCTCGAGGGGGAAGATGTCTTTGGCAACGCCAGCCCGGAAGCACTTGAAGCCACACTGGGTATCCTGCAGACCTGGCAAGACCAGCCAGCGGATCCAGAAGTTATAGACGCGCCCGGTCAGGTGACGGAAACCAGGCTCATTAAAACGTGTCGCCCGGGGGCTTCGCGGCTGGCAATGGCGATATCGGTAGTACAGGCAGGTGGCAAAAAACGGTTGATCTGATCGACCGGCATGGAAAAATCCGCGTCGGCGATCAGACGGTAATTGCCTTCCGCCTCCATCACGCCGCGCCGGACGGCGCGACCTTTGCCGGGCAGGTCTTCATGCAAGATGCGCAGCCCGGGGAAGTACTCGGTGAATTCACGGGCAATTGCGAGGGTCCGGTCCTGGCTGCCGTTTTCCACCACCAGCACTTCGTAGGAGTAAGTTTGTTTTTCCAGAAATGCAAAGACCTGGCCCAAAGCGCGGGGCAGGCGGGATTCTTCATTCCGGGCGGGTATGATAACAGAGAGAAATGGCGGCATTGAGAAGAAGAACCTACTTAAACATAATTAATGGCGGATTCATGTTCATTGCGATAAGGAAAACGATAGCCACAATAATGATCAACCAGATGACGGCCATACCAGCCAGGAGAATGATCTGTTTGGTGGTCAAACCCCGGCGGGAACGCGGGCGTGCAGCGACGGATGAGGCAGCCTGTGGAAGAACTCCTGTACCAGGCGATGCGGACTCTGCGACAGAGTCAGTTACAGGCGCAGAACCGGGCATGGCGAAGGCCGGAACGTAAGCACCGGCAGGCTGGGTTGAAGGGGATGGGGGAGCTTCGGGCGCAGCGGTTTCGGCAGCTTCAACAGGTTTGGAAGGCGGCGGAGGTGGGGGATTAAGCAGGCGATTGACAATATCGAAAGCGGATTCCGGGTTCAAGACGATGCGCGCCTGCATAACCGATGCTGCAAAACGTTCGAGCGAATCCCGCATGATCACACGGATGATGGGCCGCATGGTATCTACGGTGGTGGCAGGATCGGAACAGAGCAAGGCGGCTTCCACATTGGATAAATCGGCATAGCCCTGTCGTTGCAGGTACACCTGAATGGCGCGTGACATCTTTTCAGTCAGCGTGAGCAAATTGGGATTTTCGGGCCGGAATGTGCTGCCCGAAACAAAGCCCCACTGGTCACCCCGGGCCCGGAACATCCCGATCTTGGGGGTTACGGTCATGACATAGACGCCAGTGGGGCCGACCAGGATGAGCGGAATCCTGGCCTCCAGGCCAGGGGGGATAACGTTGCAAAGCAGGGTGTAATTTTTATCGAGGTTTTTTTTCAAAACAGCGATAACAGATTTCTGCGCTTCGATCGCCTTGAACCAACCAGGGCCGAATTGCAGGATGGCCCTGGCGCGATCAAGAATGCTCAATTCGCCGTTTTCTTTATAGAATGGGGTCTGGTCAACGATTTTCATATAGGGCCTCCCGACGAAAATCCGCGCGCACGGCTAGAAAATCGAAACGCCAACCAACAGATCCCGGCCATCTGGCTGCGTGCCGGCAATAATATGTTCCCCGGCAAGCTGAACAGGTGATTCAGTCTCGAAAACGCTGCCGAGGGACTCTTTTCTCTGTCCGGTTACAAATTTTTTGCCACTCACCAGGCGTGCAACAAGTTCGGCCCGGTCCAGAATGACATGATCCGACCAAACTGCGCCGCGGCGCTCGTACGTTCGTACTACACTAATCATGCCGCCAGGAGTATAGCGAACGGCCTCGATGACTCCGTCAATTTTTATCCGCGCCATGGTGTTTTCCTCTGCCTTTATTGTAGCATAGGATAGGGAGAAGAGACCAGAGAACAGTGAACAGGGAATATGGGAAAAGGGGAACATGGGAAAGGGAAATGGATGATCTAAAACGTAAAGCGTAAAGAGCAAAACGTAAAGAGAAAAAACAAAAAACAAAAGAAAAGATGTGATTCGTAATTTGTTAGCCGGAATTCGGCATCGGGGAATCGAGGAAAGAGAGATGAAATATCAAAAACGTAATGCGTAAAACGTAAAAAAAGAGGATGAAGAAATAAAAACCGCCGAGAACCTGATCGGCCTCGGCGGAGAGTTGGGGTGGGCGGACTTGAACCGCCGACCACCGCGTCCCAAACGCGGTGCGCTACCAACTGCGCTACACCCCGGAGAGGGGTGAGTATAATGCGGATACCATGCTCACGTCAAGCAATTTAGAACGAGTGTTAGCGCAAAGTAGTAATGTCCCCTTTCTGCAAAGTTAAAATGTCCCCTTTGAAGGGACAGCAGAATGGACAAATTACTGACAATGAGCAACCAAGAAATCACACGACTGGAAGTAATGCAAAGGCTGAAAGACAAACGGTTATTGCAGAAGGAAGCCGCCCAACTGCTGGGAATCAGCATCCGGCAGGTAAAACGGCTCTGGCGACGCCTATTGCAAGGAAGGAGCAAAGGGATTAGTAAGCGTACGGCGGGGCAAACCGAGCAATCATCGTTTGGATGCTGGTATAACGCAGCAGGCGTTGGATCTGATCAAAGAGCGGTATGAAGATTTTGGGCCGACCCTGGCGCACGAGAAATTAGTGGAAGTGCACGGGTTGCAGATATCGCGGGAAAGCGTGCGACGGATCATGATCGAAGAGGATATCTGGAAGCCAAAACGGGTTGCCGAAGAGCCACCGGCCCGCCAGATGCGAGAACGTCGGGCTTGTTTTGGCGAATTGGTGCAAATCGACGGATCGGACCATGATTGGTTTGAAGACCGTGGGCCGAAATGTACCCTGCTGGTGTTTATCGACGATGCCACCGGACAGCTTTTGGAATTGTGGTTTGTGCCGCACGAAAGCTTTTTCGGATATTGCGAAGCGGCAAAACATTATTTTGAGCGTTACGGCAAGCCAGTGGCTTTCTACAGTGATAAACATGGCATATTTCCGGGTCAACCAGGAGCAAACGGTCGGTTTGACCAGCGGCCTGACCCAATTTGGCCGTGCCATGCTGGAATTGGACATCCAAATTATCTGTGCTAATTCCCCGCAAGCCAAAGGCCGGGTCGAGCGCGCCAATCAGACCCTACAAGATCGGTTGGTGAAGGAACTGCGCTTACTGCGGCATCTCTGACCCCGACAGCGGAAATGCTTACCTGCCGAAGTTCCGAGAAGACTTCAATCGCCGTTTCGCAGTCGTTCCTCGGAGTACGCATGATGCTCACCGCCCTTTGCTCGAAAGTGAGCAACTGGAATATCATCCTTACCCACCAGAAAACAGGCATACTCTCGAAGAACCTGACCGTGCAGTCCAATCGGGTGATCTATCAAATCCAGTCCGATCGCCCGGATTACAGCCTTCGGCATGCGCAGGTCACGGTTTGTGAAAATGTCCAGGGAGAAGTCACTATTCTCTACAAAAACCAGCCCTTGGCTTACACGATCTTCCGCCAGCCGATCCGCCAGGCGCAAGTCGCCGATACAAAAACACTTGATCACCTGATCCAATCCCCTCAGCCCCCAAGTGCCAACCACCCCTGGCGCCAGTACGGCCAGCATCTCGATGGCAAACCTATTCAGGAGCTCGCTTCCCTTGATCCAGATTGAGGAAGATTATCTCGTGAGTTTATCGCTTTTGGCCAAAAACTGGGCAGAGACCAAAGAGCAGAGCGATCATCGCTCTGCCCAGTCTCCGGCCTCGTGTCGGCGCTCAGGTCGCTCTCCAGCGTTGCCCTATCCTCCGCACAAGTGCCCGCAGTGTACCACCCTTTTTTATCCCCCTTTCCAAAGGGGACATCTCTACTTTGCAGAAAAAGGGACATTTCTATTTTGCCTTGACAGCAATTTAGAACGAGAGTAGGATAGTCTGATAGCCCATAGTCAGATAGTTTTATATCTCCATGGGCTTTTAGTATTACAGCGCAATGTCAGACAACTTCGTAAGGTATGGCTCCAGACAATCCAGGTAGCCTGAAAATAGAAAGACATGGTATCTTTCTCCAATCACACCCAAGTGAAAAGGAGAAAATACCATGTCGAACGAAATTGTAACCCAAACTTGTCCTGCGCCAGAGTGCAATTTGACGGATCAAGATATTCACAATTTTGTGGATGAAATGACGGAATACGTAGAAATGTTTAAACCCGCCTTTCGGCGGCCGGAGCAGTTGGAATGGAGCCAGAGATATTTGCAAGGGCTGCTGGGGAATGAGACGCGCAAGAACGTGGAGCGGATGGCGCTTGAGCTGGGGGAGAATGTCCGCAGCATGCAACATTTTGTTGGACAAAGCCCGTGGGAAACGGAAGCGGTGGTTGCCATCCACCAGCGGTTGGTGGGGGAAAGTCTGGGGGAGGCCGATGGGGTGGCATTGATCGACGAATCGAGTGTGGTCAAGCAAGGGGATAACTCGGTTGGGGTGGGAGCACAATACTGTGGGTCGGTGGGGAAAACGGCCAATGGACAGGTGGGGGTTCACCTGGGGTATGTCAGTCGTAAAGGGTACAGCCTGATCGAGGCACAGTTGTTTGTACTGGAAGAATGGTTCGATGAAGCGCATGCCGAAAAACGCCGGCAGTGTGGTCTGCCGGAAGATCTGGTGTACCAGACCAAGCCAGAAATAGGTCTGAAATTGCTGCAAGCTGCGGTAAAACGAGGCAGTTTGCCCTTCTTCTGGGTGGCAGCGGATGAATTGTACGGGGATTCGCCTACTTTTCGGGACGGAGTCGCCGCTCTGGGCAAATGCTATTTCACCGAGATCAAATGTAATACCCCGGTCTGGAGTGTCCGACCTGCAGTGCATGTTCCCGAATGGAAAGGCCGTGGTCGGCATCCTATCCAGCTGCGCCTGTGCCATCCGAGTGACCGCCCGACCCAGGTGAATGAATTGGCAGCCGGCATCCCGAAAGCAGGCTGGACCCGCGCCGCCATCAAAGAAGGCAGTAAGGGACCGATCATCTGCGACTTCGCTTTCCTGCGCCTGACCGAGTTGCGCGGAAACTTGCCGGGGCCGGAAGTCTGGCTGATCATCCGCCGTAATGTGCTGGATCCTTCGGTCATCAAGTATTACTTCAGCAATGCTCCAACCACCACGCCCGTGATCGAGTTCATCCGGATCAGCGGGATGAGATGGCCGATCGAAACTCTCTTCAAAGAATCTAAAGGCGAAGTCGGCCTGGATCATTATGAGCTGCGCAGTTGGTTGGGGTGGCATCATCATATGCTATTGGTCTCTCTGGCTCATCACTTCCTGGTCCGTTTGAGGATCCGTTTTCAAGAACAAGCTCCGGCTTTGACTATTTATCAAGTTCGCATTCTGCTTGCTAGCGTATTGCCCAAACCGATTTGTGACGCTCAGGCTGCCTTGGATCGGGTGCAGTACTACCAAAAACGAAATTATGTCGCTTATCTTTCTCATCGCAAGTCAAAATTGGCTCAAATTGCTGCCTTGCCAGCCAACATTGCGCTGTAATATTAGGCGCCAGGTTTATATTGAAGTAACCTGCGAATGAGCGATATAAATGTCGCGTTATGTGGGGAGTACGATATAATTTTAGCTGCAACCGGGGTGCCACTACGCCGGGTAGACAAATTATAAAGTCCGCGGAGGATTTATGAACATATTTTTGACAGGCGGGGCGGGATACATCGGATCGGCGACGGCGGAAGCTCTGCTCAAGGCCGGACATGCAGTTACGATTTACGACTCGCTTGTAACCGGTCACCGGGCGGCCGTGCCGGAAGGAGCTCATTTCATCCAGGCAGACCTGGCGGATGCAGCGGCGCTGCGGGCGGCCCTGACGACTGATAAGTATGGTGCGGTGATGCACTTTGCGGCTTTCATAGAAGCCGGGGAGAGCATGCGGGATCCGGGCAAATTCTTGATGAACAACCTGGCGAATTCGCTCCAATTGATAAATGAGGCGCAGCGTGCCGGGGTGAGCCGGTTCGTGCTTTCTTCCACGGCGGCGGTGTATGCCTCCAGCGAGAAGCCACTCGGTGAGGAAGCGCCGATCGATCCGGCCAATACCTACGGTTTTACCAAGCTGGCGATCGAGCAGGCTTTGGAGTGGTACCGCCGCATCCACGGGATACATTTTGCGGCCCTGCGATATTTCAACGCCTGCGGGGCCCTGCCTGGACGCGGGGAAGCTCACCAGCCTGAAAGCCATCTCATCCCGCTGGTATTGCAAGTAGCGCTCGGGCAAAAGAAGACGGCGGCCATCTACGGAACGGACTATCCTACGCCGGATGGCACGTGTATCCGCGACTACATCCACATTGCGGACCTGGTCTCGGCACATTTGCTGGCCCTGGATGCGCTGGGGGAACGCGACCGGCTGATCTATAACCTGGGCAACGGAAGTGGGTATTCGGTGCGGGAGGTGATCGAAACGGCCCAACGAGTGACCGGTATTTCGATCCCTGTCGCGGAAAGCCCACGCCGCCCGGGCGATGCACCAAGGCTGGTAGCTTCGTCCGAAAAAATCCGGGCGGAGTTGGGCTGGACCCCCCGGCATCCCGAGTTGAAGGACATTATTAGCAGCGCGTGGGATTGGCATCGCAGCCGTCCGCATGGGTATGAACGATCCGGAGTTTAATCACAATGGACACTACGGACACAAAGGGAAAAAAGTGATAAATAATTGGTTCAACATATCGGGCTTGATAAAAGGTAAATTATGGCAAAGGCAATAACATTCCTGGTTGTGATCGTGGGCTGGATTTTTTCCCTGTGTGCGCACGAATTTTCGCATGCCCTGGTGGCATATTACGGCGGGGATACAAGCGTGCGTGAGAAAGGGTACCTGACGTTTAATCCGCTTAAGTATACGCATCCGGTTTACTCGATCCTGCTGCCGATGATCTTCCTGATTCTGGGCGGGATCGGTCTGCCAGGCGGGGCGGTCTATATCGAGACCTGGCGGCTGCGCAGCAAACGCTGGGAGAGTGCGGTTTCACTGGCCGGCCCGGCGGCCAACCTGCTGCTGGCGGTGGTGCTGACAATCATTTTGCATTTTGCGCCGGTTTCAGCCAGCGGTGTTTGGCCCGGGCTGGCGTTCCTGGGGCTTCTGCAGATCATGGCGCTGGTTTTGAACCTGGTGCCGGTTCCGCCTTTCGATGGATACCGGGTGGTGTCGCCTTACCTCGAACCGGAAGTGCGCGGGCGGATCGACCAGGCCAGCAATATCATCATGCTGGTGGTCTTTTTCCTGTTATGGTATGTGCCGGTGGTATATAATTTTTTCTGGAGCGTCGTGAGCTGGATTTCGGTTCTTTTACAGATTCCGCTCAGCCTGGCGAGTATGGGCTTGAAGTCAGTTCCAGTTTTGGAGATAGATAAGCAGAGAAAAGTGGGAAGTAAGAAGTAATTGGAAATTCGGAAAACGTAAACTGTGGGGTTTGTGTTTTACAATTCTGAAAACAAAAGCGTAATGGAGAATGCTTAATGAAACGTCCCGGTATATTGATTGTCATCATCGCGGCAATGGTGGCTGCCTGCAGCCCGGCAATCCCGGTGGCTACACCCACGCAAACCGCCTTGCCATCTGCAACGGCGTTGCCCAGCCCAACGCCGGAGCCTACGGCGCGACCGAATGTGCTTTATGTTGACCCGAACCAGGACCTGGGACCGATCAGCCCTTATATGTATGGCAGCAACTATGGCCCCTGGACAGCCATCCCGGCCGGGATGACTCAACAGGCGTTTGATTCGCACATCACCGCGATTCGCTGGCCGGGCGGACGCTGGGGGGATGAAAACGACATCCAAACGTACCAGCTAGATTTGTTCATCGCTATCTGCAAAAAGATTGGCGCCATTCCAACCATCAGCGTGCGCTTCCAGGACAGCACCCCGGCCGTCGCTGCGGCGCTGGTGCATTATGCGAATATTGAGCAGGGCTACCACATCACCTATTGGAGCATCGGCAACGAACCGGACTATGAATTGTTGGATGGGAAAAGAATTGATCCGGTTTATTTTGCCAAACAATGGCGGGCGATTGCCCTGGCAATGAAAGCGGTCGACCCAAGCATCAAGCTGATGGGCCCGGAGCTTTCCCAGTGGGGAACGGATATTACCAAAACGCCCAAATACCCACCTGTCCCGACCCCGGCCGCACAAGAACGGCAGGATTGGATGACAGATTTCCTCAAAACGAACGGAGACCTGGTGGATATCGTCACGGTCCATCGCTATCCGATCTACTCTCCCAGCAGCCCTACGCCAATCACGATGGATACACTGCGGCAGGAAACGCTGGAATGGGGACCCATGGTAACCTACCTGCGGAGCACGATCCGGCAGATCACCGGACGGGATATTCCGATCGCATTCACCGAGGTCAACTCTGATCCCTCGAATGTGGTTGGGGGCGTGGCATCCCCGGATTCCTTTTACAATGCCATTTGGTACGCGGACGTGATCGGCCGGCTGATAGATCAAAATGTATTCATGGTTAATAACTTTGCGCTTTCGGGGGGGCCCGGTGGATTGGGTCTGCTTTATCCGGGCCAGGTGCGGCCGACCTATTATGTTTTCCAGATGTACAACCAGTTTGGGAGCGAGCGGATATTCAGTTCCTCAGGGGTGGACTTCGTGACCATCTACGCGGCGAAACGGGCGGATGGAACATTAACCCTGATGGTGATCAACCTGACGGATAGCCAGCAGCAGGTGCCCCTCCAGATCCAGGGGTTGCAGCCAGGGCAGGCGGACGTATGGCGGTTCGATGCCACGCACAATGCGATGGACCTGGGGCTACAAGCCATGCCAGCGGATGGAAAGCTGATCCTACCGGCGCAGTCGATCACGCTGTTTGCAATTGGGGGGAAGTGAGAGAAAAAATAAAAAAATGGAAAACGTAATCTGGTATTCGGATTGGTTATTCGGAATCGGTAAAAAAGATTGCGGAATGAGAAACACGAAAAGCCACAGGTTGCTTGTTGAAAGTTAAATGCTGCCCGCCGACCGCCGGATGCTGAAAATTCTAATATAATTTCAGGAAATTTTAAGGTTCAGGGACTTGACATTTGATTGACGGCGTGCAATAATGTAACCGGTTACTGTAACCGGTTCATATTCCATGTCCAGAATTCATAACCAATGACCAAACGGTCCCATTCCATAACAATCCGGGATGTCGCCAGGCAGGCAGAAGTGTCCGTGGCGACGGTCAGTCGTTATATTAACCATCCCAAGACTTTATCCAATGAAAATGCCGGAAAGATCCAGCAGGTGATGAAAGAGCTTAATTATGTGCCGCTGATGGCGGCGCGGCATCTGGCCACGCACAAAACGGGCACCGTGGGGCTGCTTTCGTTCACGGTGGAATATGGCTTTTTCGGTCCGCTCGTGAGCGGCCTTGAAAAGGCGCTTAAGCAGAACGGATACAATTTATTGATCGCCACAACTCAGGCAGAGGCGGGCGGTGATGTTATGCCCCCGATCGGTCCGCATAATGCGGATGGTGTAGTGGTATTTTCCAATACATTGAGTGAAGAACGACTGGCAGAATGGTATGATGCTCATTTTCCAGTCGTTCTTGTTCATCGCAGCGCTCCACAATCCCTGCCCATTCCATCGGTGAATGTGGAGAATAAAAATGCCTCCTACAAAATGGTCGAACACCTGATCGAAGTGCATGGCAGGAAGCAGGTTGTTTTTGTGCGCGCTCCGGGCACCCAGGAAGACGCACACTACCGGGAAATGGGCTACAAAGCGGCGTTAAAGGCCCACTCGATCGCGTTCGATCCCAATCTTATTATCGGCGGTGATTACGAGCGGAGCGCGGCGCGCCAGGCGATGCAGAAATTCCTGGCTAATAACCCGCCTCATTTTAACGCAGTCTTTGCGTGTGACGACGACCTGGCAGTGAGCGTGATCAGTGCGCTGCAGGACGCCGGGTTGAAGGTACCGGAGGATGTGGCAGTGGTCGGATTTGACGACCAGCATTTTGCATGGCTGCTGGTACCTGCGCTTACCACGGTACATGCCCCGACCGAAGAAGTTGGCAGGATGGCCGGGCAGCAAATGTTGAAGCTGCTGGACGGCCAGGAAGCAGATTTCGCGTGTGTATTGCCGACCGAAGTGGTTTATCGCCAATCGTGTGGCTGCAACTGATAAAATTGCAAGGATGAATTGGGCCTTGCAAGGTTAAGTTATAATGAACAGGTTTGAGTTATTATCCCATATATGGAAAGGAGGTGACTGCCTCGCAAAAAAGTACACATAACTCCCCCGTTTGATCCATTAAATTCAAGTTCAAGTCCAATTTCAAACCTTCTACTAGACGAATTTTGAGGAGAAGAAACATAATGAAGAAGCAACTGTATGTTTTGGTAGCGCTCGTTATTGCTGCTACCATGATTTTGTCGGCATGCGGCGCTACTGCTACAACCGCCGCCCCCGCCACCCAGGCGCCTGCTGCTACGGCCGCTCCCGCGACCGCTGCTCCCGCGACTACCGCTCCCGCGACTGCCGCCCCGACTGCCACCCAGCCCCCAGTTCCCGCTGGCAAGGTCCTGATCCGCTGGACCATCGGTCTTGGTACCGGCACTGATCCTGCCCAGGTACCGATTGAGAATGCCGTTGTTGATGATTTCAACAAGAGCCAGGACAAGATCTACCTGGTTGACGAAATCATCCCGAACGCCTCCGCCCGCGATACCGTCTCCACCGAAATCGCTGCCGGCGCCGCAGGCGACATCATCGGGCCACAAGGCTGGATCGGCTCGAACGCTTTCTACGGTCAATGGCTTGACCTGGCTCCTTACATCAAGTCGGCCAATTACGACACCAGCAAGTTCGATCCCGCCATGGCCGCCTCCTACCAGACCGACCAGGGCACCGTCGGCTTCCCCTTCGCTGTCTATCCCTCCGCTTTCTTCTATAACACCGGCCTCTTCACCGAAGCCGGCCTGAATCCCCTGCCCTCCAAGTACGGCGACCAGTACAAGATGCCCGATGGCAGCATGGTAGCCTGGGATTGGACTGCAGTAGCCAAGGTTGCGAAGCTGCTCACGATCGACAAGGCCGGCAAGAACTCCACCGAGACCGGTTTTGATCCCACCAACATTGTGCAGTACGGTTTCTCCTTCGGTGACGAAGGCCACCCGAACTATTGGGGCGCCTTCATGAGTAATGGTGGTTCCCTGCTCGTCCCCGGTGGTTCCAAGGGCAGCTATGCTGCCAAGATCCCGGATGCCTGGAAGACCGCCTGGCAATGGGTCTATGATGGCATGTGGGGCGCTCAGCCCTACATCCCGGTCGATGCTGTTTCCAGCACGCCTGACTGGGGCTCCGGTAACCCATTCAACAGCGGCAAGGTCGGTATGATGGACAACCCGTCCTGGATTCTGTGCTGCTTGGGCAACATGATCAAGGCCGGTGGCAAGTTCGAACTTGGCACCATGCCGATTGGCCTGGATGGCAAAGTGGCTGGCCGTGTTGACGCTGATACCTTCCGCATTTGGAAAGGCACCAAGCACCCGGCGGAAGCCTTCACCGTTCTGACCTATCTCATTGACACCGGCATCCAGAAGCTGGTAGTTGGTACAACCACGACCCCGCCCGCTTACGGCGCCGTCCCCGGCATCGCCAGCCTGCGCGCCCCCTGGCTCGCTTCCGAAGCGGCCGCCTTCCCGTTCGTTAAGAACTGGCAGACCCTGCTCGATGGCCTGAATTATCCGGATGTCCCGTCCGCTGAAGGTTATACGCCCAACATTAACGATATGTGGGCGCGCGTTCAGACCTTCGGTTCCCTCATGGGCTCCACCAAGGGCCTCGACATGGCAGCTCAGGAAGCCACGCTCGAATCCGATCTGACGACCATCTTCAACAAGTAACAAGTTTTGAATAAAAATGGCGGGCCGGCCTTGCGCCGGCCCGCCTAATCTTTGCAAGGAGTGCTAGATGGAGAATCTAACCCGCCTTCCCAAATTACCATCCTTTGGGAATATCAAGAAGATGTCGCCACTCGCCAGGCGCGAATACCGTAATGGGATTCTCTTCCTGGTACCTTGGTTCATTGGTTTTATCGGGTTCACATTGTTGCCCATGCTGGCAACCTTGTTATTCACTTTCATTGATATGCATATCACCACAGGCGTTCTTACCGCTCCCAAATGGGTGGGCCTGTCGAATTATATTTTATTGTTCAAAGATAACCAGGTCTGGAATGCGAAGCCGAACAGTTCGCCGGGCGCTTTATGGATCACATTCCGATTTGGCATCATTGCACTGCCGGTCGGGATCCTGCTGCCCCTGGGGATAGCACTCCTGATGAATAATAAGTGGTTGAAGGGACAGAACTTCTTCCGCTCGGCGTTCTATATGCCTTATATTATTCCATTTGTGGCCAGCATCTTCCTGTGGGGTGGCATGCTCAACCCCGATAGCGGCTGGATCAACCTTGCGCTTGAAGCACTGGGGGTGCCGAAAGGCTCGGTACCCAACTGGCTGAATGACATTAATTGGATCTACCCGGCCTATGTCATTATGGGTATCTGGGGGATCGGGAATGCCATGCTGACCATGCTGGCAGGCATCCAGGGAGTCCCAACGGACCTGTACGACGCGGCCAAAGTGGACGGAGCAGGCACGCTGGCAACATTCTGGAATGTAACCTTTCCTATGATCTCACCAGTGATCTTCTATAACTTGATATTAAGCGTGGTAGGCCTGTTCCAGTATTTCCTGGTGCCGCTGGTACTTAACCAGGGTACCGGGGCGCCCGGCGGAGCCTCCATGTTCTATAACTTATACCTGTATAAGACTTTCTTTGTAAGCCAGAACATGTCTTATGGTTCGACTCTGGCCTGGGCATTGTTCATCGTAATCCTGATTACGACGGTACTGCTGTTCTCGACGGCCCGCTACTGGGTCTATTATGCCAGTGACAACCCTTAAAAGAGGCGCGACGATGAATACTGCTGCAACCAGATTACGAAAATCCAATTTCAGGAAGAATGTCAATTCCACCTTCGTGACAGCCTTTGCCGCGGCTTGCCTGGCGATCTTCCTGATTCCGTTTGCGTACATGATCTTAACCTCCTTGAAGACGCATGCCCAGATGGTTGCCACCGGGGCTCCGTTATACCCGGCCGGGAGCCCGAGTTTTGTTTTCAAGGGTCAAGTCACCGGGAGCTTCACCTTCCAGGTTACCAGAAGCGGTTATACCAACCCTTTCACTATTAACATGCAAGATTATATTGGCAAGACGCTGGAAATCTACATTTTTCCGATGAAAGATGGTACGAAGAAGAGTATGGCGGTACTGGCAGGATTCCAGCAGCAAGCCATCATCATGGACCCGGCAAACCCCAAGGCTGCTCCGATTCTTTGGTCGGGCGGCTATTACCAGGCGCTACCGCGTGCATGGACATTTCAACCGACCTGGTCGAACTATTTACAAACCTGGCAGCAAGCCAATTTCCCGCGCTTGTTCTGGAATACGTTCTTCTATGCCTTTTCCACCACGGTGGGTGTGCTGCTCTCCTGCACCCTGGTGGCCTATGGCTTCAGCCGCTTCCGGTTCCCGGGGCGGGATTTCTGGTTCGTCCTGCTGATCGCGACGATCTTCCTGCCCGGAACGGTCACTGTCATCCCGACCTTCACATTCTTCTACAAGATTGGCTGGGTGGGCACCTGGCTGCCGTTGATCGTGCCGGCCTTCTTCGCCAACGCCTACGATACGTTCCTCCTGCGGCAGTTCTTTATGACGCTGCCGCGCGAATTGGATGAGGCGGCCATGATCGATGGCGCCAATCCGTTCCGTGTGCTGATTTCGGTGATCATCCCGCAATCGTATGCGGCCATAGTGGCGGTGACCATCTTCCACGTGGTGTGGGCCTGGAACGATTATTTTGGGCCATTGATCTATCTTTCCAATCATCAGGAAATGCAACCGATCTCGGTGGCGCTGGCGCGCTTCAATTATATGTATGGGAGCGACCCCCAGTACATCCAGGCGGGTGCATTGATGACCCTGATCATTCCGCTGATCATCTTCGTGATTGCCCAGCGCTTCTTCGTCCAGGGCATCGTCATCACCGGCGTGGAGAAGTAACCTCCTCGGTTTCTACCTATCGTTGATAAAATGAAGTGACGACGCAAGTCGTCACTTCATTTTTAGGAAATTATTTAGGTAAAGCCGGATGATACTAAATGGCCCCAGCTCTAAAAAATTCAGCACGAAATCCCCGGGCGGTTTTCGCGTGGTTGCCTATGCAACCGAGAAGACGGTTCCCAGCCTGGTACCGTATGACAAACTGACGCATATCAATTTTGCATTCCTGCTTCCCAAAGAGGATGGTACTTTCCATGACCTGCCCGAACCCCGGATGTTGGAAGAGTTGATCCACTTTGCTCACCAACAGGTTGTGAAAGTGTTGCTTTCAGTGGGGGGCTGGGGGCAGGACAGGCAGTTCGAAACCCTGGCGGCCAGCCCCGTGAGACGGACGATTTTTATCCAGGGCCTGCTCAAGGTTGTAAGCCAATACCATTTCGATGGGGTTGATATGGACTGGGAGTATCCCAACCCGGGCCCATCGGCGCAGAATTTTCTGATATTAATGCAGGAACTGCGCGTTGCACTGCATAAAAAAGAGGAGCTCCTGACCGCAGCCCTGGTGGCGCTGGGAGAACATGCGCCGGGAATCCTCAATGATAGCTTTGCCATGATGGATTTTGCCAATATCATGGCTTATGACGACGCAACCAGCCCGCAGCACTCCTCGATGGATTACGCGAAATCCGCGCTGGACTACTGGCTGGGACGCGGCCTACCCCCACAGAAAACCACCCTTGGGTTGCCATTCTATGCCCGGCCTAGCGAGGTGACTTATGGGAAGATTGTACAGTTGGATCCTATGGCGGCCCAATGGGACACAACTATATATGATGGGGAACAGGTTTACTATAATGGAATCCCGACCATCCAGGCCAAGACGCGCATGGCAAAGCAGTGCGCTTCGGGAATCATGTTCTGGAAACTGGAAAATGATGATCTGGGTGAGCTGTCGCTGGTAAGAGCGATTCATGAGGTGGTGGAAGAGTAAAAGTAAAACGTAATTGGGTATTCGGAATTCGGTATTTGTTAATCGAGAATTCGTGAGAAGTATGTGGCAGGTTGCAGTGGACGGTTTTATGCGCAGGTGGTACATATTTATTTTAATGGTTTCGATTGGGCTGGCAGGGGGGGTGGTTGGATGCAGCCAGACAGGCCGGCCGACCACGCCCGGACCAACCGCCTTGCCCCCCCCCAACCGGTAGGTTTTCGTGTAATTGCGTATGTAACCGATGCGGCCGTTCCGGAAGTGATCCCCTATGACAAGCTGACCGAAATCAATTATGCTTTTCTCATTCCGAATGAAGACGGCACCTTTGCACCGCTTAATCCCTGGATGCCCGGGGAGCTGGTGCGACTGGGACACCAGCACAATGTAAAAGTGAACCTCTCGGTGGGGGGCTGGGGCTGGGACAAGCAATTCGAGCAATTGGCAGCCAACCCGGACACACGCAAGGCCTTTGTCCAGAACCTAGTCAAAATCGTCGATCAATACCATTTCGATGGGGTGGATATCGATTGGGAGTATCCCATTGCCGGAAAATCCTCCCAATTTTTCCTGGCACTGATCCAGGAATTGCGGGCTGCCCTGCCTAAGGATAGCCAGCTTTCAGCGGGCGTGGCTGCCTTGGGAGCCAATGCGGATGGAATTCCAACCGAAGCATTCACCCTGTTGGATTCTGTCAACATCATGGCCTATGACAATTCGGGGCCACAGCACTCTTCGATGGATTTCGCCCAAGCTGCGCTAGATTACTGGCTGGGACGCGGATTGCCAGCCAAAAAAGCGACTTTGGGGGTGCCATTCTATGCCCAGCCAAACGACATCCCTTATGCCAGGATCGTGAAGGATGATGCTGGGGCAGCCCAGCTCGATTTTCATTCTTATGATGGAACGCTGGTCAACTACAATGGAATCCCGACGATCCAGGCCAAGACACGCCTGGCGCTGAAGAGGGCTTCGGGAATCATGTTCTGGTCGCTGGAGGACGATGCCAGCGGCGAGCTTTCGCGGGTCAATGCGATTGACGAGGTGGTGGTGGAGGGAAAGAAGTAAAACGTAAAAAGCAAGAAGGAATTAGGAAGGGGAAAGAGGAACAGAAAAAGAAACATCCCGAA
>CAWAAC010000040.1:0-122818 GCA_963779935.1 uncultured Chloroflexia bacterium
AACGACCACGTCATCGAATAGTGCGAAGGTACCCAGATGCGAAACGACAGATCTTTGTTAGCGAACTGGATGCCTGTGTACATTGTGGTGCTGAACTGAAGTTGCGCCCAAACTGGCATGTCCGAAAAACGATCCAAACCCTGCAGGGTCCGCTCTTTTTGGCCGGGAGAGCCAAAATGTGTACGAATGCGGAGTGTTCGCATTGTGGGACACGCTACTACGCCAGTCAAGTATGGTTATTGAGTTTGCCAGAGAGCACTTATGGATTGGATGTGCTGGCGTATATTGGCTGGCGCCATGAACATGATCAGCGGCAGTTGGTGGAAATACAGCAGGAATTGAATCAAAAAGGGGTTGAAGTCAATGAGCGGAATGTTGGCAAGTTATATCGCCAATACCTGGCTTTATTGGGAGCCACCAGCGAAGTAATCCGGAAGAAGTTGGTTGCAACCGTCGAGAAACAGGCTGGCCTGATTTTGGGTGTGGATGCTTTGCAACCGGAAGGGAATGGCAGCTTGTTGTACGTGCTCTATGAAATCTTGAGCGGGACAGTTGTATCTGCCATCCAACTGGAGCGACCCAACGAGAAGGACTTGACGGACTGGCTGATGAGCTACCAGGAGTATCCGGTATTGGCGAGCGTCTCAGACGGTGAAGAACGGATCATAGCAGCTTTACGGGCGGTTTGGCCCAATGCGCCACGCCAACGCTGTCAGGAGCATTTCTTGGGCAATCTGGCCGATGAAGTGCTTGAAAATGACACTGAATTACGAAAGCAGATGCGTGCAGATTTGGGTGGTTTGCCGAAAACCAGTGACTTTCCGACAGACAACTCTTTTTTTTGAACTCCAGCGGTACTGAGGAAGCAGAGAGTACGAAAGAGTTGATAGAGATTGAAGACCAATTTCGCCTGGCGATCCGGGATGCAGTTAATCGGGCCACCCGAAAACCCTTCTACTGGGGCGGGCTGAAGGGCTACCACCAACTGGAAAGCATTTCCCAAGCGTTGCACACCCTGCCCGTGACCGAAAACGCTTTCTTTAGCCGCCTGATCCGACCAGTTGATCGCACCTTGGAAAATAATCGCCCGTTAGCTGAAACGCTGGACAAAACTTATACCTGGTTTCTGCGTATTGCGGCTTGCTTGCGCTACCCCCCAAGATCGTATATCGGTCCGCCAGCACCAACCAGTTCTCAAGTCAAACAAGAAATGGAAGAATTGCTACGCAATTTCGAATCCGATACACGCCATCAAGCGATTCCCCTGTCACTATACAGTGGGTTACGCAAACGTTGGGAACTGTTTGGCAACGACCTGCTGTACTGCTTCGATATCCACGGTCTGCCCCAGGACAATCTCAAGGTTGAAAGCCTGTTCGGACGGTTGCGTTGCCATCAACGGCGTATCAGCGGACGTAAATCTACCCAACCATTACGCGATTTTGGACACTACCAGATCCTTTTCCTGGCTGAAAGTGAAGAACAACTCTTGGATCAGCTTCGAGGGGTGACTGTCGCTGACTATCAAAACCAGCGCAAACAGCAGGCCCAGGCAGAAGCTCCTCGCAAATTCCTTGCACGTCTCCATCGCGACCCACTAAAAACGATGCAAGGCCTGGCTGATAATTACATTGCCCATCTTCCGGTTGGCTCAGCTCTTGGCCCTGTATTTGCCACGCCAGTGTCGGAAAATCTACCTAAACACACCACTTAGACAGTCAGGGGGCGATACCCCCATGGATAGCCATTAAGGTTTGGGTAGACGGCAAATGCAGTGTTCGTATAACCTATTGCTACGAAGTTTTGTCCCTACCCCTAACCCTCACTCCCCAAATATGGCGTCGTTCCTCGTTGTTTTAACACTTGTGGCCGCACCTTGTCGTTTGGAATACCCCGTGGATGGCTGATATAATAGCGGGAATTTAAGATGAAAACACCTTCGCTCACGATCAAGGAACTTTTCCGGTTGGCTTTCTCCGCCCCGCTGGTCTGGCTCTCGGAAGCTGCCAACGAACACCCGCATCTGAACTGGGTGGTCACGAGCGTCGACGAGGCCCAGCCGGGGGATATCCTGCTGCTCTCTAGCGTCTCGAATGCCGCGCGTACGCTTACGCGGGCGCGCGAGTTGGGCAGCGCCGCGGTTATCTTCCTGGGGGATAAGTCCCCCTCTGAAAAAGTGTTGCCGGAAGGCCTGACCGTGGTAGCCATGCCCGGACAGAACAATGCCCAGACCGTCCAGCGGCTGTTGCTGACCGCCTTGATCGACCAGCGCGTCGCCCTGGTGGAGCAGGGCGTGCGCATCCACGTGCAACTTTCTCAGATCGAAGCGGAAGGCCAGGGCATCGCCGGCCTGGTGAACGCCATGGCGCAGATCTCAGGGCGGGGCGTGGTGGTGCAGGATAAACGCCTCTCCATCCCGGCCCACCAAACTCCCGCCGAGCTGAAGCACTCCTGGAATAAGATCCTGGCCTCGCTGACCAGCCTGGAAAGCCTGCCCGAATCCCTGCGTGATCGCAAACTGGCGGCCCTGCATGCCGTGACGGTGGAGCAGGAACTGGCAGAGGGTTTCTCCCGGTTGGTGGCGCCCATCACGGTCGGTGGCATGGCGCGCGGCTATCTCTCCCTGGTCGGTGCGACCGGGGAATTGGATGCGCTCGACAGTATGGTGGTGGAGCAGGGCGCGCTGGTCTGTGCGGTGGAAATGTCGCGCACCAAGGCGGTCCGCGAAGCCGAGAAGCGCCTGAAAGGCGACCTGCTGAACGCCTTGCTGCAGGAGAACCTCAGCCCGCAGGATGCGCAACTGTGGGCCCAGAACATGGGGCTGGACCTTTCCGAGGCGCATGTCGCCATGCGCTTTGCCTGGTTGGGGGCTGCCTCACCCTCCCGCCGCCGCCTGGAAACCCTCATCAGCGGCGAAGTGACCCGCCTGGGGCTGAAGGTGATCGTCAACCCACTCGGCTCGGAGATCGTCTGTTTCTGCCAGGTGCCGCGTGGCTTGCCCCAGCCGGAGGTTGCCCTGCAGTTTGCCCAGGCCGTGCTGGAACAGGCCGGGCGGGAATATACCGATACGCGGGTTTTGTGCGGATTGGGCACCCCCTCCAATGACATCACCGAATGGCGTTCCTCCTTTCGCCAGGCCGGACAGGCGCTGGAATTGAGCCGCCGTTTCCGCGAGCCGAAACCGCTCTTTTTCCCGGATCTTTCGGTCTATCGCCTGCTGATCCAGCTCGAGAACAGCCCGGAACTGATCGCCTTCCAGGAGGAGATGCTGGGGGCGTTGTTGGCTTCTGAAGGAGCGCGCGAGCTGATCCACACATTACAGGTCTATTTCGAGCACAACGGCAACCTGTCCCAGGCGGCCGAGGCGTTGTTCGTACACCGTAACACCCTGATCTATCGCATGGACCGCATTGCCGCCCTGACAGGTGCAGCCCTGGATGACCCCGAGATCCGCCTGGCCATGCAGTTGGCGTTGCACATCTTCCGCATGATGGAAAAAACAGGGGCCTGAGAAGAGATCTTCGGGGGGAATTAGAGGCTGATTTTCGTCAATTCATATAAAAAACTGCCCCAGGATTTTGGGAATACTCCCAATAGACAAACCCTCTAATTGTATATACACTTGATTTAATATCCGGTAAATTTAATGGAGAGACTGAGAAAAAAATGATCAGTGCCAATCGCGCAACGACTACCGCTATGATGACTACTGCCAGCAGGATACAGGCAGCCCTGGTCGCGTAGCTGTACGCCCAGAAAACCCGAGAAATCGGGGGCTGCCTCAAAAAGCAGCCCCCGATTTTTTTATTACCAGGAGAAGAGACCCATGTGTAGAATGGCAGCCATAAAATCCAAAAACCCGGTCGCCCCGGCGGTGGTTTTGCGCATGATGCTGGCCATGCAGGAAGGTCATGACAATTCCGGTTTTGCCATGGTGATGCAAGACCTGGGCGGCGCGTTTGCCAGTTTCAAGGATTTCCCGCTGCTTTCCATGGCCTGCACGCCCCTGGGACTTGACCGGGCCGAGGAATACCTCGAAAAGCTGGGCTTCACCCCCAAATTCGATTACCAACCGGATGTGGATGACCGCCCCGGGCTGGATTTCCAGAAGATGCCCATCTATGTCTTCCGCAATTACCGCTATCCCGAGACTTACGTCAGCCGGCCCTGGGAAGAAAAGAAAAAGCTGCTGGTTAGCTCCTGCCTGGAGCTGCGCAAATTGCTTTCCGAAGGTGACCAGGGCTATGTCTATTCCTTCTGGCCGGACGTGCTGACGCTCAAAGAAGTCGGCGACCCGCGTGACATTGGCACCTACTTCCAGATGTGGAACGAGAACCACTGGCTGCAGGCGCGCGTCATTTCCGCCCAGTGCCGCCAGAACACCAATTACAAAATTGTGCGCTATGCCGCCCACCCGTTTTTCCTGGAGGGCTACACCCTGATGGGCAACGGCGAAGATACCTTCTTCCAGAAGAATAAAGATTACCTCAATGGACTTCACCCCGGTTATATCGGCTTCGAGTCGGATACCCAGTCCTTCCTGTATACGCTCCATTACATTGTCGAACAGTTGGGCTGGCCGCTCAATTATTACAAGCACGTCATTACGCCATTGACTTTTGATGAGCTTAACCGCCATCCGGATGCAGCCGTGTTGCAGCACATCCGCCAATCCTGCCAGAACCTCGAGATCAACGGGCCGAATACGGTCGTTTTTGTGCTGCCGGATAACCAGATGGGCATCGTCGCAGACGCCAAAAAACTGCGCCCGCTGGTGATCGGGCAGCAGGATGACCTGGTGGCGGTGGCTTCGGAGGTTTGTGGTGTCAACATGGTCATCCCCGATCGCGACTACACCAGCGACGTCTACCCGGGCGAACGCGAAACGGTGCTCATAAACAATCGTCTGGAGGTGCAGCAATGGCTCCAATAAACCGTCCGGTTCAGGGAAAGGTCGATGAAATGCAGCCTTTTCAGAATGGCGGCCAGCCCGCCCAGAAAACAAGCCAGCCCGTGTCCATTACCCCGGCAATTGGCTTCCAGGAGCGCTCGTATGGTCCCCTCCACGCCGGCGCGGCGGGGCCCGTCTACGTCAACAAAACCCATCCCACCGATTTCCCCTGGAAGATCGAATGGAATGCCGAAACCTGCATCCGCTGCGGCTCATGTCTGGCGGCCTGTACCTTCGGCGCCATCGAACCGCACCTGATGCGCCAGGGCCAGACCGTCAGCGTGGGCAATTTCCCCACTCCAGTGACCGATACCCATGTGGTCATGGCCATCCGGCAAGTTCCGGATTCCAAGCTGGCCTGCCGCGGTTGCACCATGTGCGAGCGGGTCTGCCCGACGGATTCGATCCACCCCGTTCTGAACGATCAGCATCGCTTCCCACTGGTCGCCCGGCGCGGCGGAACACCCGTCAAGCGCGGCGGACGCGCCCACCATATCCCGGTGCGCGCCCTGGATTACATCAAGGTCGGCCGTATCAGCCAGATGACTGACCCCGCGCTGGATGCCGCCCGCCATACTTTTGACCTGCTGACCCCGCTGGGCCGCAACCTGCCCGCCAGGGAATTGCCCTTCAAGGTGGAAAATGGCAAACTGGTTATGCAGGGCCAGACCCCGCCCATGCAGTGGATTTACCCGGTCATGATCGGGGACATGTCCATCGGTGCGCTCTCCTGGCGCATGTGGGAAGCCCTGGCGCTGGCCGTGGCGTACCTGAATGAACAATGCGGCATGCCGGTACGGATGAACTCGGGCGAAGGTGGCATGCCGAAGCGTTTGCTGACCTCGGAATACCTGAAATACTTCATCATCCAGATCGCTTCCGGACATTTCGGCTGGAACCGCATCATCAAGGCCATGCCGCAGATGGTCACCGACCCGGCCGGCATCCTGATCAAGATCGGGCAGGGCGCCAAGCCCGGCGATGGCGGGTTGCTGCCATCCCAGAAGGTGGCCCCGCACATCCAGGCCATCCGCGGCGTGCCCCAGGCCGACCTGCTCAGCCCGCCCAATCACCAGGGCCTCTACAGCATCGAGGAAAGCGTTCAAAAGATGTTCCTGAGCATGAACGCGGCCTTCAAGTTCCGGGTGCCGGTTGCCATCAAGGTGGCGGCCAGCTCCACCAGCGTATCGGTCTATAACAACCTGATCCGCGACCCCTACCATATCGTGGGCGGGTTCTTCATGGATGGTATCCAGGGTGGCACCGGGGCGGCCCACGAGGTCAGCATGGACCACACCGGCCATCCCATTTTGAGCAAGCTGCGCGATTGCTATCTGGCCGCTGTCGAACAGGGCAAGCAGGGCCAGATCCCGCTCTTCGTGGGCGGCGGTTTCGGCGATTCGGGCGACCTGGCGGCGGATGCCTTCAAGGCCATCTGCCTGGGCGCCAGCGGTGTCTTTTCGGCCAAGATCTTCTTGCAGTTGGCCGGCTGCGTGGGCAATGAGAAAGGCCGTTGCAATGCCTGCAATACCGGTAAGTGCCCGGTAGGGATCTGCACCCAGGACCCCCGCCTGGTCTCCCGCCTGGATGTGGACGCGGTTGCCCAGAACATTGTGGATTACTTCCTGGCCATGGACAGCGAACTGAAGAAACTGATGGCGCCCATCGGAAACTCCAGCCTGCCGATCGGCCGCAGTGACGCCTTGATCTCGATGAATAAATCCATCGCCGATCGTCTGCAGATCGCCTACGCATGCTAAACAGAGAAGAGTTTGCATTTTGAGTGTGTGCGGCTTCGAACCCTTCGGGTCTGCTACGCGACCTGATACTCTCAAAATGCGTTTATTCGACAATTAATGGAACTTTACTGAGACTAAAATGAAACGTCTAACCACTTTCTCCGAACACCAGCGTGCCTCCACCCAGGACCTGCTCCAGCAGGTCTATACTGCCATGGCGGAGGGGGAAACGGAATTCGAGATCGACGCCTCAGGGCAACAGGATATCGGCGGACCGTTATGGAACCGCCAGGGCCAGCCGCTCAAGTTTGTCGTGCGTAATCCCGGGCAGCGGGTTGGCTCGATGGGCATGCCCGGCACCGAGGTGATTGTCGAAGGCTCCGCGCCCGCCGATGTGGGCTGGCTGAACGCCGGCGCTACCATCACCGTCAAGGGCGATGCGGGTGACACCACCGGCTACGCGGCCGCAGACGGGCGCATCTATATAGGCGGGCGGGTCGGCACGCGCTCGGGCTCCATGATGAAGCACGACCCGGCTTTTCCGGCACCGCAGTTGTGGGTGCTCAAGAGCACCGGTTCCTTCTCGTTCGAGTTCATGGGCGGCGGGATTGGCGTGGTGTGCGGGCTGGATTGCGAGAGTTTGGCCTCCGTCATCGGCGAACGCGCCTGCGTCGGCATGGTGGGCGGAACGGTCTACGTACGCGGCCCGGTCGGCAAACTGCCCGCCAACGTCCGGCTGGTCGAGCAGTTGAGCGAAGAGGATCACAATTTCCTGCGGGACGGCATGCCGCGCTTTCTGAAGGCGATCGAGCGCCCGGATTTGCTGGATGAGCTGCTGGTGTTTGAAAACTGGCATAAGGTGCTGGCCCGCCCGCAATCCGAAGCCAAACAATCCAAGCGTGTCTCCATCCAGGATTTCCGCGCCAGCCAGTGGATTGCCGGTGGGTTGTTCGGGGATGTGATCGAAGATGCCGGCAAGGTCACCCCGCTGGTCACCACCGGCGCGGATCGCTCGTATTCGCCAGTCTGGAGCAATGCTGCCTTCAACGCGCCCTGCCAGGCCGCCTGCCCGGTGGGCATCCCCACCCAGGATCGCATCAACTTACTCCGCAAGGGCAAGCTGAACGAAGCGCTGGAACTCGTCCGGCAGTACATCCCGTTCCCGGCCTCGGTTTGCGGCGCGGCCTGCCCCAACCCCTGCATGGCGGCCTGCACCCGTCAGCAGATCGATTATTCAATCCTGATCGGCCCGCTCGGGCGGCAGTCGATGAACCTGCCTACTCCCGCTCTCCCGCCCTCGACCGGCAAGAAGTATGCCATCATCGGGTCGGGCGCCGGCGGTCTTTCGGCTGCCTGGCAGTTGGCTTTGCGTGGCCACAAGGTCACCATTTTCGAAGGCTCCAGCCGCCTGGGCGGCAAGATGGCGCAGGCCATCCCGGATGAGCGCCTGCCGAAGGATATCGTTCAGAATGAGATCAAGGGCATCCTCGACCTGGGCGTCAAAGTGGAATACAACAGCGTCATTACGCGCGAAAAATTCGACTCCATTTATAAATCCTTCAGCGGGATCGTCCTGGCGATCGGGGCGCAGGAACCGCGCATGCCCGATTTTAAAGGCAATAAGAAAGCGATTTCCGCCTTCAAATATTTGACCAGTTGTAACAATGGCAAGCCCGCCGTGGATGTGCATGGCAAAGCCGTGGTTGTGATCGGCGCTGGCGACGTGGGCATGGACGTTTGCACGATGGCCTGGCAGAACGGCGCCACCAGCACCACCGCCGTGGATATCCGCGAACCGGCGAGTTCCAGCCGCGAACGTGCTGGCGCCATGGCGCTGGGCACCCGGGTGCTCTGGCCGCGCGTGGTGCGCAGCTTTGAGGCCGGTAAAGTGGTCTTCGAAAGCGGCGACAGCATTCCGGCGGATGTGGTGATCGTTTCGATCGGAGAAGTGCCTGAGAGCGAATGGATCCCCGAGATTATTACGCGTACCAAGGGTCTGTGGTTGTCGGTTGATGAATACGGCCAGACCAGCGACCCGAAGGTTTACGCGGTGGGCGACGTGGTCAAGCCCGGCTTGCTGGCGGATGCCATCGGCCAGGGCAGGGTGGCGGCCTTAGCGCTGCATGCGCGCGCCACCGGCGAGCCCTTCGAGCTGCCCCGCAAACAGGTCATCCCACCGGAACGCCTGAAACTGCTTTACTTCAATCCACGCCCGGGTCAGTACCCGGCCAACCCGCTCGAAGAATCGGACCGCTGCATCTCCTGCGGTACCTGCCGGGACTGCAACATCTGCGTGCTCATCTGCGGGCAGCATGCCATTTCCCGCAAAGAAGAGCCGGATGGCCGGGTCGATTTCATTGTGGATGATAACCGCTGCATCGGCTGCGGCTTCTGCGCAGCCGCCTGCCCCAGCGGCATCTGGAGCATGCTGCCGAATCTGTTGCCGGTCAGCGAGGCGGCCATGCTTCAGGCTTAAAAGAAAATCCTCATTGGGATTGTCACCGGAGCAGGCAGTCCCATTTATCAAATGTGCCCGTCACCTTTAATGTGACGGGCACATTGGCATCTCAGGAGGCATCCTTCTTCCGGTCCAGCCAGAGCTCCCGATACTTGCGGTTCCAGTCGATCAGGAAGCGCATGGCCACTACCAGCCCGACCGCGCCGGCGATCCACAGCACCGGGCCGCGCAGCCCGATCAGCCATAATAAAGGCGCAAACAGTATTCCGGTGATCACGCTGGCACGCGCACTGTGGCGCAGGAGCAGGGTCAGCAGCCCCAGCATGGCATAGGTGATCAGGATGGCGAAGGGGAAGGCCGCCATCATGCCGCCGTTGGCGGGCGCCAGCCCCATGCCGCCGTGAAAATTCGCGAAGATCGGCCAGCAGTGCCCGACCACCGCCAGGGCGGCCGTCAGAGCCGCGATCCAGGGCGCCGGGGCATAGTGCAGCGCCAGCCAGGTGGGGGTAAAGCCCTTGGCCACATCCAGGATGAAGACCGCCGCCCCTGGCAGGAAACCCGCCTGCCGGATGGTGTTGGTGGTGGTGGCGTGACCTGAGCCGCTGGCCCGCACATCCACGCCTTTGACCAGCCGTGTGATCCACACTGCAAACGACAGCGACCCGCACAAGTACCCCAACAATCCGAACCCAAGGGCGTATAAGAGAATCAGCATTTCACTATCCGATCAATAAATAGGTTATCGGAGTCCGAAGTCGGGAGACTTCGGAGTCTCCAAATCGAGGGACATTGAAATCCGCTGGCAAGTTTATCATCCTTCTGGTAAATAAAAAACTGGCCGTCTCAGGGAAAATAACCCCGCGACGGCCAGTTCGGAACGCAACTATATTGTCTATCAGATTATAAGGTTACAGTCAATCAGACCGATCTTTAGCTTAATCCAACTTCCGCGTTGAACTCTTCGATCAATGCATCAATTTCCGGTACCTGCTTCTGGACATCCGTCCAGTAATCCGGCTCCTGCCACATCGACTGGATCTCGGCATAGGTTTTGCCCTGCTGCTCGACCCAGGTGAAGTACTTAAGGTTATGGATGCGCCGGCGGTCGGTGTAGCGCAGCTCGAGCAGGTTGTCGGTGGATTGCCCATGCAGATATTGGGCAAAGTCGGCCGCCGCGTTTGTTTCGCTGTAGGCGCCAAACTCGGCATGCATTTCCTGCAGGCGGGACTGGTAGAGCTGCATCGAGTTGGTCAGCACGGTCAGGACGATGTCGTTCTCGCCCAACTCGTAGTACTTGGCGAACTTGATCGCGCTGAGCACGTTCGAAATGCCCGAAAAGCCCATCAGGTCAAGCTGGGAAATGATCTCTTCGGGCACGCCCTGCTTGGCCAGGTATTTGCGGCCTTCCGGTTCGTTAAACAGGCGGCTCAGGTTGACCACGGCCTGGTCGTCGATGGCGACCACCATGTCGGTGTTCTTGGAGTTATGGATCCACGGCACATGCTTGTCGCCGATGCCCTCGATGCGGTGGGCGCCAAAGCCGTTTTCCAGCAGGGTCGGGCACTGCAGCGCTTCGCTGGCCACGATCTTGCTGTCGGGGAAGATCTGCTTCATGTAATCGCCGCTGGCGATCGTGCCGGCCGAACCGGTGGCGGAGGCCATGCCGCGATAGTGGTCTTTGGGCCCCATCAATTTCTTGAGGGCTTCTTCCATGGCGTGACCGGTGACTTCGTAGTGCCACAGGTAGTTGCCGAACTCTTCGAACTGGTTGAAGATCATCAGGTCCTGGCCGGACTTGCGCAGTTCCCAGCACTTGTCGAAGATCTCCTTCACGTTCGACTCGGTCCCGGGTGTCTTGATGGTCTCGCCGGCGATCTTTTCGAGCCACTCGAAGCGTTCCTTGCTCATGCCTTCCGGCAGGATGGCAATCGATGTGCAGCCCAGCAGGGCCGAATCATATGCGCCACCGCGGCAGAAGTTGCCGGTGGAGGGCCAGACTGCCTTTTGCGTGGTCGGGTCGAATTGGCCCGTGACCAACCGTGGCACCAGGCAGCCGAAGGCCGCGCCCACTTTATGCGCACCGGTAGGGAACCACTTGCCAATAATCACAACAATGCGGGCCGGCACCCCGGTCAGACTGGATGGCAGTTCGAGCGTATTGACGCCGTCGAACCCGCCGCCGGAGGCCTTGGGCTCGTTGTGCCAGGTGATGCGGAACAGGTTGCGCGGGGCGACGTCCCACAGCCCGACCTTGGACAGCTCCTGCTTTACTTTGGCAGGTACTTTGGAGGGGTCCTTCATCTGGGCATAGGTGGGGATGATGATATTCTTCTCGCGTGCCCGCTGGATGGCGCGCTTGCGGCGGTCTTTAATTACGGATAAATCAATTGTGGTCATTTGGGATGCTCCTTGCATGGGAAAAAGGAAGTTGTCAGACAACCTGTATTATACCCGAAGAATCCAATCAAAATGCGGTACTTCTATAATTTTCGGGTAGATAGTTAGTGAATCCGCGTCACCAGCGGCAACGCGATATTGAGCCCCAGGTATATGCTCTCGATCAGCCCGGGAAATAAACCGCCCTCAACAAATTGTGAAGGCGGTTTAAAGTGGACCATTGGCAAACTATTCAGCCTTCCTACAACTCGCAAATGAGTGTGTATTTCCCAGGCTGAGGCATGTAGCCCATTTTACGATTGATTGCCAGGATGGGCGCGTTGCGCAAGTTGCTGTCGGTCAGAAGACTGAGCGCCCCATTCTGGCGGGCATAACGGGCAGCCAGCACCTTAAGAGATGTGGCAATTTTCCGCCTACGGTAAGCGGGCAAAACACCAGTGTGAAGGTTATACGCACTGTGGGTTTCAGGATACAGGCTGACCGGGGCCATACCGATCCATTGATCGCCATCGACAGCCAGGAGCTGTCCTTCACGGCGGAACCAGGCCGCCTGGATCACGAATTCTTCGAAACCAGGAAAAGTCCAGGGAGCTCTTTGTTCCGGGTTATCCAGCACGTAACTGGTATTCAGGTCATAAAGCTTGTGGCGCGTCTCCGGGGTATCGGGAAAATCAGCCAATGCACAGAAGCGGATCCCCTGGGCTTCGAGGCTGGCGATGGCTGGCAGAAATGGCGTCTCGTCAAAGCTGGCCAGGTCAAGCTTGTAGTTGAAATAATGCTGGTCGATGGCGAAACCGCGGTGTTCGGCAAAAGCCAGGCTCTGTGGGTCGTTGTCGAACACATCTGACTTCAACCAGGTGGCTCCCCGTTCTCGCAAATCCTTTACCAGGGTATCCCATAACGCCGAGCCGATCCCCTGACCGTGGCAGTCAGAGGCGACGATGACCCACACAATGAAATGATGGTCGGGAGCATCCGCTTCGTGGACATACCCGCCATAACCAGTGACGGCGTCATTTGCATCTACCGACACCAAACGCTGCTGCATCCGTCCGGCTGGATTATATTGGAACCACTTGCGCACCTGGTCGACCGTGATCGGCTGGTCTTCGTAAGGGTTGGTAATGCGCACGATATCGGGTAGATCATTTTCAATTTTGGCGGAGCGAATAGCATAAGTAGCCATTTTATTCTCCTTCACGATTTGCTTAAGCCAGGCATCCAGGCGTTCGAGCTGCTCATGATGATCCTGTACCTGCTCATGCAGCTCTGCGCGCTTGCTCTGCAGCATCCCATATACCTGCCGGGCCGGGAGATCGTCGGCCAGCAAACGGGCGATCTCTTCCAAAGAGAAGCCCAGCTCCTTAAGTGCCAGGATGCTATGCAAGCGCGCCAATTGCTCAAACATGTAGTAGCGGTATCCGGTAAAATGGTCGACTTCGACAGGTTTTAGCAGGCCGACCTCATCGTAGTATCGCAGAGTGCTGATTGGCGTCTGGCTCATTCGGCTAAAATCACCAATTCGGATCATTTGGTAGTTCTCCGTGCGCAAGGAATTTTTAGATGATCATCTGCTCTTAATATACCCCCTCAAGCTACTTGAGAGTCAAGCCCGTGTTTTTATATTTCCCCATATAATCTTAAGAGTTCGTAATTTAAGAGTGTGCGGCGCAGCCGCACACTCTTAAATTACGATGCTTCTTTATAGCTGCCGCACTAGTTCCTCCGGGTGGGTGACCGGTAGCAGGCATACGAAGCTGGTGCAGACATGCGCGGTGGGCTTGCCGGCCAGCAAGCCGCGTTGCTGCAGCAACGCTGGCGAGCCGGGGGCGGGCGGCAGGGCCGAAGCAGCCAGCACCAGGTTGGGGCGGTGCCCTTCCCTGACCGTTGCAAGCAGGGCGCGCGTGCGCGGGTCCGACAGGTTCCCGACAATGGCCACCTGCCGGATGTTGCTCAGCGCAAAATCGGCCGCCGAGAGCCAGGCGCCAAATGCGGCCGGATAGCGCAGCGCCATTTGACTGGCCAGGCGCAGCGCCTCTTCAGCGCGCTCCTGGTAGGCCGGATTGCCGTTGAAGGCTGCCAGCTTCAAGAGCGCCTGGGCAGCCAGGGCATTCCCGCTGGGCGTGGCATTATCCTGCAAATCCTTCGGGCGCACAAGCACTGTTTCTGCATCTGCAGGCGTATCGAAGAACCCGCCGCGCGGGTCGCTGAAGCGCTCCAGCATTTGCCCGGCCAGTGTTTCGGCTTGCTGGTACCAGCGCGGGTTAAAATCGGCCTGGTAGAGCGCCAACAGGCCCAGGATCAGCGCGGCGTAATCCTCCAGGAAGACTTCCTCGCCAGCCTGCCCATCCCGCCAGGCGTGCCGAAGCGAGCCGCCCGGGCTCAGGGCGCTCAACAGGAAATCGGCGGTACGGGCGGCGCGGGCGGTCAGTTCCGGGTTCCCGAAGGCCACGCCGGCCTGGGCGAACACATCCAGCATCAACCCATTCCAGGCGGTCAGGACCTTGTCATCCGTGGCAGGGCACACTCGCTCGCGCCGCACGGCCAGCAGACGGGCATGGCATTCTACCAACTTCTTCTGCACATGTGCGCGCGTCAGGCCGAAATGAGCCGCCAGCCCGGCATCATCCAGGCGGCGTTGCAACACGGTGCGGCCTTCCCAGTTGCCGGTGGCAGTGATCCCATAGGCGAGTTCGAAGAATTCGGATTGTTTTCCCAGGATGTCGCGCAGCTCGGCCAGTTCCCAGGTGTAGAATTTGCCTTCCTTGCCCTCCGAATCGGCATCCAGGCTCGAATAGAAACCACCCTCGGGCGAGCTCAGTTCGCGTTCCACAAAACCCAGGCTTTCTTCCACCACCCGCCGAAAGGCCGGCTCGCCGGTGACCTGCCAGGCGTGCAGGTACACGCTTGCCAGTTGGGCATTGTCATACAGCATTTTTTCGAAGTGGGGGATGTGCCAGGCGGCGTCTGTTGAATAACGGGCGAAGCCGCCGCCAACTACATCATACATGCCGCCGCGTGCCATGGCGTGCAGGGCGTGCAGCACCGGCGCCAGCGCCTTGGGGTCCCCGCCCAGGTACTGACGCAGCAGAAACTCGAGCAGCATAGGCTGTGGGAACTTGGGTGCGCTGCCCCAGCCGCCGTTCTGCCAATCGTAGGCCTGGATCAGGCTGTGCGCAACTCTGTTCAGGTCGGGCACGCTGAAAGCCTCCTGCGCCGGCTGTTGGCCGGAATGGGCCAGGAGTTGTTCGGTCAGGTGGGCGCTTTCCTGCAGGATCTCGTCGCGCTTTTTTTGCCAGGCGGTCGCCAGCGCCTTCAGCAGCTCACGGAAGCCGGGCAGCCCATGCGCCGGGCGGGGCGGGAAGTAGGTGCCACCGTAGAAGGGCTGCAGGTCGGGTGTCAGGAAAACCGACATGGGCCAGCCGCCCTGTCCGGTCAGTGCCACCACCGCGCCCATATACAGGCTGTCCAGGTCGGGACGCTGTTCGCGGTCGACTTTGATACTGACAAAATTTTTGTTGAGGAAATCAGCGGTGGCGGGATCCTCAAAGGATTCGTGCGCCATCACATGGCACCAGTGGCAGGCAGAATAGCCAATGCTCAGGAAGATGGGTTTGTCTTCCTGACAGGCTTTTTCCAGGGCGGGTGCCCCCCATGGATACCAGTCCACCGGGTTGTTGGCATGTTGGCGCAGGTAAGGTGAAAGGGAGTCGGCGAGGTGGTTGGGCATCAGGTTTCCAACAAATGAACAGAGACAAAAATTATCCGCTAACCATGCAAAAAGCATTAGTGGAGATTGAGATAAGCCTGTACCAGGCAGAAACTGGCAGACAAAACGCCGTTTCGTGTACGTACTATTCGGTTTAACTCGTATTTTCCCTTAAAACTTTTCCCGGGGAATATATTAATCAGATAAATATTATCTTAATAAAATAAATTTCAGCTTAAAATTGCGTGAGATTCCCCCTTCATCCGGCGAAAATATTCGATCCGCGCAACGAAACGGAATAAATTGAGTGGGGTGACCGAGCAGGCCATGCCACATCTGTTCAAGGGAATAATTTTGCCAGCCATTGGAAAACATTCCTGGCAAAGCGCAAGTTATCGGCCTGGTTTAATCCCTGGTTGTCCCATAAGTTGGTATCGGAAATAACCATTACCCGGCCGGCATCACAATCACAAAATGCGATCACGCTATTACCCGCTTTGTCCGCGGCGGCCGATTGGCTGGGCGGCGTGACTTGCAGAATGCCGCCTTCCGAGAAAAAATGTATGGAAGTTACACCGGAAAAAAAAGGCTCGTTCGAATAGCTGACCGGACCATTCGAGGTTAATTCACCCAGACCGATCGAAAATCTGCGGCTGACAGGATCAAGAAGGTTTTCAAAGGCGGGAATATCGCTCATGATCAAAAGGCCGTGCCCCGATACCCGCACGAATTGCTCGATTTGATCGATCTGACCACTGGTATAAGTTGTTTTATTATCGGGCGCTTCTGAGAGCACCAAGATGGAATAGGAATCCAGATTGGTCAGATCACCGCTTGAAATTGAAAAATTATTCTGGCTGAGATTCTGCGCCAGGTTTTTATACATGCCATCCGGGGTATAGGCTGAACCGGTTGAAATTCCCCATAAAACCTTTACATCGGCTGCAGGTGGGGTCAGGGCAGAGGCGGCGGCGGAGGAAAACAACCCTTGCAAGCTCCTCGCCATAAAGATACCGATAAACACGAGCACAAACACCGCGGCGACGGGGATCCAGAGCTTCCAGTTTATGGGCTTTTTAGGGTGCGCTTCGGGGGGAACTGGATTTTCACCTGTAGACCCACCGGGCGGCCCTTTTTTGCCGCCTGCCAGCATTGTTCTTTCTGCGGTCCCGACCGCTGCTGCCGGCGTATTGCCTGTCTGGGTATCTGCCTTCTTCGCTCCCGCCAGCAGAGTTTGACCACCGGCCAGGGTTTCCAGATCCGCCGCGAATTCGTTCATGCTCTGGTATCGTTCTTCCGGCTGCCTTTGCAGTGCTTTGAGAATCACATTTTCCAGCTCTTTGGGCAGATCCGGCACGAACTGGCTGGGGAGAGGCAGCGGTTCCCTGGCCTGTTTGAGCATAACGCCAACGGGTGTGTCGGCGGTGTAGGGCTTGCGCCCGGTTACCAGTTCATAGAGTACCACGCCGAGCGAATAGATATCGGACTGTGGCCCGGATTGGCCGGTCCATTGCTCGGGCGCCATATATTCGGGCGTGCCGATGGTCATGCCGGTGCCGGTGAGCGTGCCGGCCTGGTTCCCGATGAGCTTGGCGATGCCGAAATCTGAGAGCATCGGCAGGCCCTTTTCGGTCAGCAGGATGTTGCCAGGTTTGATATCACGATGGATGATATTGTGCTCGTGGGCATATGCCAGCGCCTGGGCAATTGGCAGCAGGATGCGCAAGGCCTGCTGAACGCTGACAGGATCACCGGACCTCTCCTTGAGCGCCCCGCTGGGGAGATATTCCATCACGAGGTAAGGTGCGCCCTCATAATTTCCATAATCGTGCACGTGGACGATATTCGGATGGGATAACTTTGCCAGCGCTTTGGCCTCACGCTCAAACCGTTTCAAAACCTCATCGAGCATGCTCGGGGCGAATTGATCGGTCCGGATGACCTTGATGGCCACAAAGCGATCCAGAACGGAGTCATGGGCTTTATATACGGTTGCCATACCCCCTTCACCGAGTTGCTCAAGGATTTGGTAGCGCCCAAGCGATTGGCCGATCAGGGCAGACATGATGATGTGTCTCTCTCAAGAAAATGCCATGCTTTGAGCGGTCGTATCCACTGAGTAAGCGGGATCGATTGTGCAATTATCATTTCAGGGCGTTACCAGGAACCAGGCCCCACCGATTCCCTGCCCGTTGGTGTCTCCGGGGTTGATATCTTTGTAATAATAATAGAGCGGTGCGCCTTTGTAGGTGACTTGATGGGCACCACTCTGCAGCAGAATAACACCCAGGTTGGCCTGTAAAACTCCGGGGCCGGCATTAACCCGCTTTTCCGCCAGCAGAGGCTTCCACACGGTCAGGCAAGCCGGGCTGCAATTACTTATGCCGGGAGCGTCATTTAAAGAGAGATACAGGCTGTTTCCCTGGCCATCCGTAAGAAATGAAACACTCCCCGAGGCTTTTTGAATGTTAATGGTGACATCCTGGACGAGCCCGGTTACATTAAATGGCGGGGCCACCATTTGTCCATTAACATATACCGGGTTATCCGGACCCGGAAATTCCAATTTTCCGATAATTCCGTGGTCTTCGTGCAACATGGCATACAATACCGGAGTAGCCAGACTGGTATCGATCTTAACCACCACGTTGGTATTAATTCCATTCTTTACCATGGCATAGCCGATGTAGGGCCCCATCGTTCCATCTGAATTCTGCCGGTGGATAACCACCCACCAGTTCCCATTGCTGACAATTTGTGCAATCGTCACGGTTCCATTCTGAAGGGCCTGGTCTGAGACAGTGATGGAAGGTTGCAGGGCGCCAGGCATGCTGGTTGGAGCGGCAGTTTGCCCGCTGGTGATCTTGAATGTGCTTCCGATCATCTTGGCGCCCACCATGACAGGTGCATCCGGACCCGGGAATTCGAATGTACCGACCGTTCCTTTATCTACGTGCAGTTGGGCAAACAACGTTCCCTGTGCGTTCATGGGGTCCACCGGCACCATCACCATCTGGTTGTCGCCATCCTTTACCGCGGCGTGACCGATGGGCTGGTTCGGTTGCCCATACGCATCCGTGGTGTAAATAACGATCCAGCCTGGTCCAGAGCTGATCACCTCGTCCACCATGACGGCGTTGTTCACCAGGGGTTGGTCGGAAACTTTAACCAGCAGGTTGGACCCTCCCGCCGAAGGAGTATCCATGGCCATGGTGCCAGCCGCGGATGTAGGGGTATCGGCTGCGGCGGCATGGATACTTACATTAAAGGCCGGCGAAACCATGTTACCGTTGAACATGACCGGCACATCTGGTCCTGGAAATTCATAAGTTCCCACTATCCCGGAATCTACATGTAACATGGCGTACAACACGGGCGTGACCTTTGCCGGATCAATTTTCACAACAATATTCTTATTGTCGCCGTTATTGAGGTGAGTTTCCCCAATGACGTCACCTATATTCCCGTTCAACTGAGCGTGGATCACCATCCAGCCCGGCCCCTGACTGAAAGCATCCGCGACGATCACGGATGTCCCATCCGTTTGCTGGTCATTGACCGTCACAGACGGATTGCCCCCGGTGACGGGGATGATGGCAGTGGGCTGCCCTTGCGGATTCCCCTGGCTTAGGGAAGGCAGAAAAGAACCGCAGGCCGTCAGAGCAACCAAAAGAGGAATAACAGCCAGCCGAAAAGCGGATGAGAACGAGTTTTTGTTCATGGGTTTACTCTCCCTTCATTGGGTCGGTACCAATAAAATAGACGCTTGCTGAAATACCAGTAAAGATTCAAAACTTGTCACGGACGGTGTTATTTCATTATTTATTATAATAATTTGGATATTAATTGTCAATAATATTGACCTGACGGGATTATGCAATATGTCCAATATGGAGGAATGAAGGTATCTATGCAGAGACCGGAGATGCGGGTGAGTTGAACAAGTATTTTGGGGAAAATTGGAGCTAGACCAGGTTCTTCGGCGCAATAACTCAGACGCGGCCGTGCAACAAGTCGGGCAGGAGATGGAAATCGAGAGAAATTTCAGAAACAGATGCGAATTCACTTATTATATATTTAAAGTTGTATGATATAAAAGTTTTGGCGATCAACTCAAAGTTATACACCACTGTAACTGATACTCGCTAAAGGATCAGACCATCATGTTCAGGAGAACCATCGTCTCGGATGTGGTGCAGGGAATCATACTTGGCGGCGTGCTGGCCTTCATCACGGCGCAGATCATCATGACCGCCTATGTCACGAAGGTCAACGGCTGGAGTACCATTTTCGGATGCGGCGAGCCTGGTAATGGCATGTTTTTCAAAGCTGCCTGCGCCAACAAACTTCCTGCCGTAAATGTACCGCATGAGGCGGCCTACTGGACTACCTCTGTAGATGGCGCGGGCCAAACGCTTACCGGCCAGCACGACTACATCTTGCACTTTCCGGCAGGCGGGCTCCCGCCGAATAATGCATTCTGGTCGCTGACGATGGGCGATGCGAAAAATGCTTTTGTGCCGAATCCGATCAATCGATACAGCGTCAACGATCGCTCAGGACTCGTCCCAAATGCCGACGGTTCCGTAGACATCTACATCCAGAACGGTGCCCCGACAGACCATGCATCCAACTGGCTGCCCGCGCCCGCGGACAAGTTCAACCTCTGGCTGCGCGTGTATGTGCCGGGAGCAGCCATTCTCGACGGCCAGTACAAGGTTCCGCCTCTTGTCGAAGTGAAATGACAGCGCATATGAAACACAAACATCTGCTCACCTTTGGTTCGGCCATGCTCGTGGCATGGGCGCTCGGTACGTTGCTCTTCGTCTATTTTTGGCCGCACCTCGTGTACAACCACTTCGAAAGCGCCATCATCAAGAAAGGTTTCGGCGGCGGCCCCATCCCGGTCAATACGCTCTATATTGAGCCCCAAACACTCTTTGCGGAGCCGCTCGCTGCGCAGTCCGCCACGAGTTCGAATATGATGACTACCGGCGCGAACCACGACACGCTCTACACGGTAGGCTGGCTCGACGTGGGCAGGGGGCCGCAGGTCTTGCACGTACCGGATATGGCGGAGCGGTACTATAGCGTGCAGTTCACCGACCCGATGGACGGAACTGATTTTGCCTACGTCGGTACGCGCACTACTGGCACACAGGCGGGTGACTATCTCATTACGGGGCCAGGTTGGAAAGGACAGGTGCCGAGCGGCATGACGCAGATATCCTCGCCGAACAACTCGGTGCTTTTCCTCGGCCGCATCCTTGTGTACAGCGACAGCGACCTGGCAACTGCCTACGGCCTTGCGAAACAGATACAACTCAGGCCGCTCAACCAGAAATGATAAAATAATAAAATGAACAAAACAATGAGCTACCTGGCGACACTCGTCGGCGTGATATGCGTCTATTTCTTCGTCCGTTTGTTCGTCTTTCCCCCAATAAGAACTGTGCGGAATGATGTGATCCAGGGCTTCCTGATCGGCTTCGGGCTGGCGTTTGTCACGGCCCAGATTTACGCCAGAGTCAAGGCCACCAGGGTCAACGGTTGGATCGGTATGTTCGGATTGGGCGAGCCCGGCAACGGCATGCTGCTGCGAGCCGCGCACGCCCAGTTATTTCCCGGCCCGGTGAACACACCAGAAGAGGCAATGTATTGGTGGACGAACTCAGATGGCGCGCACCATGCGCTTTCCGGAGAGCATGACTACATCATGCACTTTCCGGCAGGCGGGCTTCCGCCGAACAAGGCCTTCTGGTCGATCACGATGGGGGATGCGCAAAATCACTTTGTGGCGAATCCGCTTAACCGGTACAGCGTCAGCGACCGGACCGGTCTGGCCCAAAACCCCGACGGTTCGGTCGATGTATCCATTCAAAAGGCGGCCCCAGCAGGGCACGAGTCCAATTGGCTGCCCGCGCCTTCAGGCAAGTTCATCCTCTGGTTGCGCGTGTACATACCCGGCGAGGCTATTCTCCGTGGCGAGTATACGGTGCCGCCGGTGGTCAAGGTGGCATGATGACTTATATAGAGCATTTGCTTTTATTCGGTTCAATCATGGTCGCGGTATGGTTCCTTTTCACCTACTTTTGGCCGCGCATGCTTCTGTCAGTGTTCAAGCGAGCGATCCTCGCTAAAGGGTTCGGCGATGGCCCAATCCCGGTCAATACGCTCTATACGGAGCCCCAAACGCTTTTTGCGGATCCCCTCCACGCGCCCGCTTCGGCCTCGAAATTGGCGACCACCGGCGTGAACCACGACACGCTCATGACGGGTGGCGTACTCGATCTCTCCAAAGGACCGCAAGTCTTGCACGTGCCGGATATGGCTGGCCGCTACTACAGCGTGCAGTTCACTGATCCTTCAAAAAACACCAATTTTGCCTATGTTGGCAAACGCGCCACGGGCACGCAGGCGGGCGACTACCTCGTAAGCGGCCCCGGTTGGAATGGACAGGTGCCGAGCGGCATGCCGCAGATATCCTCACCGAACAATTCGGTGCTCGTGTTCGGACGAGTGCTCGTGCTAAGCGACAGCGACGTAGCGACTGCTTATGATCTTGCGAAGCAGATACAACTAACACCGCTAAGCGGCTGGCAACCCGGCCAGCTTGTGGCCTGAAAGGGTATAGTAAAAATACTGGCATGCGTCTTATTGTCCAAGTTATCGGATAGCGAATATTACCGGCTGCAATCGGACCCTAGGAATAGCACCAAGGACAAGCAGCGGCACTGCCGCTCGCAACCGTGGCGCGTTTTCTGAATTTCGTGCCATAATGACCGTGTTGGCTCGCCAATCCGCCCCGCCGATGAGCTACACCGTTGACTCAACTCAACTCAATCTGAGTTGAGTTTTTCGTTTTTGTGAGTTGATTTTTATCGTGCGACATATTGCACAATCCCCTGACCTGTTATTTATTACCTGACCCAATGGAACCATCATATCTACTGGCCCAGGTGCCATTGACTTGGCGGCGTCAGCTTGATCTGCTTCTTGAGGCCGTAGGCAGTCGCCAGGGCGCTGTCGCTTTCCACGAGCACCCGCCCGATCAGCAAACCTGAGTTTTCCGGCGAGGCTATCTGCGTCAGCCCCTGGGGTACCGTTCCCTGCCAGCCCGGTCGCTAATCAGGTAATCACCGGCCTGAGTATCGGTGGTGCGCTGGTCGATATAGGCAGAGACGCTGCCATCCCAGGGGTCGACCAGCTCGATGTTGTAGTGGTGGTCCGCCATGTCCGGCACGTGCAAGACCTGCGGCCCTTTGCGTAAATCCAGCCAGCCAACGGCGTGGAGCATTTCGTGGTTGGTACCCGTCAACATTAAGTTGGATGTCGAGGTAACTGGTGTGGCGAGGTCAAACATCGTAAAGGGCGATTGATGGGAATTCCGGAGGAACTGCCTGCACTGGTGGTGGCGCCAAGGCCGTTCTTGGCCATCGTGCGCTCCTACGCGTTGTTGAGGATGTGCGGACATAACTATATGTAGGCAAAGATGCCGAGTCCCCACACCACGATTACAGTTAAATGGAGGATCCATTCCGGCTTAGCTATTAACAACCTTTGAAAAATAAAAGCGCAACCGCGGAGAGGCAGGCTGCACTTCTAACAGGCTGGCTGGATGATGCGCTTGCGGGGGTATTTTTATTGAGCCTCGAATCTGGCAGTTACCAGCCGCCAGAAGTTTCGGTTTACCTTGGTATTGACCTGATATTCACATAAATCATCGCCAAGACCGCGATAAACAGGAAGATATACACCAATAGACGGTTGGTCGAGATGCGTTTGGCGGTTTTGCCGGTCTCCGGGACATTGTTGCGGGTTAATTGCTCGCGCAGGAATTGCAGGTCGCTTTCACGTGGGAACAACCGCTTCGGAACCATCTGGAACATGATGTAGGAGCGATACAGCAGCACCATATCCTTGCCTTCGGTCCATTTCAGGAAGTTGTTCCAGGGGATCATTGCGCTGCCATTCGGGTTGCTGACCCTCAGGCCCTCCTCGGATAGCTCCATCTCGAATGGAGCAGAGAGATCCTTGTGCTTTTTGAACGTCTGCCCCAGCATGAAGGGTTTGTAGACATACTGGTAGAGCAGGAAGACCAGCAGCAGCGCCAGCGGCGCCAGCAGGTACGGCCACAGCAGCCGGCCGAGCAGCACCAGGACGATCAGCGAACCATAGAAAAGCAGCGCAATCGCTACCAGGAAGACGCGCGTGCCATACGAGGCTGCCGCCTGGCGGGCGTGCAGTTGCTGCGCCTGCTTGAAATCGTCGAGGCTGTATTGGCCTTTGATCTGGATCATGGTTTCTCCGGTTTTAAACGCTTATCCACAAATTTTCACTAATTGTTTTGATTATTGTAGATGAACGCCATGCAGTGATATCGGCAGGAATTCGAGGATGATTTTTCTGGGAATATTCCCAACGTCAACCCAAAGGGGGATGATATCACCTCCGATTATATGGTATATTGCTCGAAACTTATTCTTATTATCTCCTCGGAGGGAGCCGAAATGGAAGAACTCAAACCCACCACATGCCCAAACTGCGGTTCGCCGCTGGATGTCAAACCAGGCGATACGCGCATTAAGTGCGCCTATTGCGGCAGTTCCATCACTGTCAGCGAGCACGCCGATTCCACCCCGGAAGTGCCCCAATATGTGTTCAAGATCGACGATCAGACCGCCCATGATATCGGTACGGCGGGGAAAGTGGCCGGCGGGATCGCCATCGGCAGCATCCTTATTCCGCTTATCATTACTGTTGTGGTTCTTTGCGGGGTGGGCGCCACCCTGTTCTTCGTATTTCGCAATGTCAATTCGACCATCAAGAGCGCGCTGGTATTGCCGACCTCCACTGATGTCCCACTGCCCACACCTTTCCCCACCGATACGCCGGCCCCCACTCCTACTACGGCGCCAACCGACACGCTCTTCCCAACCCCGGTGCCATTCGCGAACGTGCTCTGGAAAGATAACTTCTCCTCAGTATCCACCGGCTGGGACCAGGTACATGAAACAGATTACATCCTGGAATACAAGAATAGCTCCTATCACGTGACCGTTGGGAAAACAAACGGCGGGCAGTCGGTCTGGAACGGCAAGGATTACACGGATATGAGCGTGGAAGTGGATGCCACTCTCAACTCCGGCCCCGATGATGCGCTGGTGGGCGTTTCCTGCCGCTTCTCGCAGGCCAATGGCGGCTACAGCTTTGAAATTTCAAAGAACGGTTTTTACGGTATCTACGTGTATGATTCGACCGGCAGCCCGAGTGGGTTGTACGAGAATACGCTTTCCCCGAACACGGTCAACCCTACCGGGGCCAACCATATCGAGGGTATTTGCAGCGGGACGACCCTGACGATGGTTTTAAACGGTGTGACCCTTGCGCAGGTGACTGATTCAAGCATTCAAACCGGCGCGGCCGGCCTGATCGTGCGCACCGGTGATAGCGGCACCGCCGGCATCGATGTGTCGTTCAACCAGTTTGTGGTCAAGGGGCCGTAAAATAATAAAAAAAACCGTATTTTGAGTATGTGTGATCGTGTAGCATACCCGAAGGGTGCGAAGCTGCCCATGCTCAAAATGCGAACTCTTCCGGCAATTGAGATAGAATAGAATCACGCTCTCTTGAATAAAGAGAGCGTTTTCTTGAATCGTTGAGATTTGGTTGAATTTCTGGCTGCAGATCTTAAAGCCAGGCATCCAGGTCGAAGGTCGCAGTAAATGGGTTGGCAAAGTGCACACCTTCCAGGATCTGCCCAGCCTGTAAGTCTTCGCTGAAGATCACCGGGATTTGGTTGAGCCGTCCGGACGCCCACATCTGGGAGTCATAATATGCCAGCCGGTGGTCATGCACACCACGGGCGGCTTCCAATACGATTTGGGGCGTCAGGTTGAAGATTGATCAGGTGGCCGCAAAAAGAGCGGCCTGGTCGAATGCCTGGGCAGCTGCCATGGGTGGGTCGAGTTTGCGCATGGCTGCGTTGACGAATTCTGCCAGGTTTGGTGTGCTCAACCTGACCAGTCCAGCTTCCCGTAGTCGATTCAAAACCAGTTCAGCGCGTTCCTGTTTCTTGGGGGTATTTTTGTGAAAGAATTAGACCAGCACATTGGTGTCCACCAGAACGGCTGGATTTAATTATTTCCCCTTTTCTTGCTCTTCGTACAATTCCTGACGGTTCCACTGGACAGGTTTTCTCAGGCCACCAAACTCAGCTTTACGTGCATTAACGTAACGCAGTAACTCATTTCATGCAGCTTCGCTGTCACGAAGCGGATAAGAGGCTGCGCTTTCATCCCTTTCCAGCACCTGGCGCATCCCCCTCTGACTTGCTGATCCCGCGCTGCCTGGCGGCGCGTTTTAGGAACTGGTTCAGCCGCCTGGGGAGGTAGAGCTGTTTGTGTGTCATCGTTTCGCTCATTTTGCCTCCAACATCCATCAATTGGAGGTCGAATAGTCAAAGACCGGCCAGAGTGGTAAAGTCGCCATGAGCCTTTCAATCCCTGAAAATTAAACCGCGCAGCAACGAAGCCCGCCAAGGCTTCCTTAAAAATCCTTGGCGGGCTTCGCTTCTGCGGTGGTAAATTATTTGCGGTGGGTTTAATTCCCGGCCATATCCGAAGCCATCTTAATCCGTTCCCCCAGCGGCGGGTGATCGTAGAACATGAACACCACCCATTTCTCCGGGTCCACTTCGCCCAAGTTCTGGTTGGCCAGCCGCACGAACGCCGAAGCGAAGGCCTTGGCGTTGCTGGTATTTTGCAGGGCGTATTCGTCTGCCAGGCGTTCACGCCAGCGCGAGACAGCATTATCCAGCGGTTGGGTCAGCAATCCAAACGCCCCCAATACCACTCCCAGCGCCGGCAGCCCGGCAATGTCGGACGGGCCGGAGAAGCCGAACTGCCTGGCCGCCCAGCCCAGTGCCAGTGAGGCCAGGAACAGCCCGACCAGGGTCGAAATGGTTCCGAATGCTATCAGGATGGGGATATCCTTATGGACATGGTGCCCCAGCTCATGGGCCAGCACGGCTTCGATCTCTTCCGTTGAGAACTCATTGACCAACGTATCGCCTAGCACGATCCGGCGGGTGTTGCCAAGCCCGGTCAGCGCGGCATTGGCTGCCTTGGTGCGTTTGGACATGTCGAACTTGAATACGCCGCGCACCTTGGCATGGGCGCGTTCGGCCAGCTTCATCAGGCGTTCGGCCAGCTCGGCGTGTTCCTCGCCCAGTGGGACAAATTTGTTAAAAAGCGGCATGATCAGGATGGGGGCGAGGTTGGAAAGAAGCACCGTGAAGACCAGCATGCCTGCGCCTGTCCACAACCACCACCAGCCGCCGGTCAACCGCAGGGCCAGGTAGACCAATTCCAGCACGATCAGCCCCAGCGGCGCGGCGATCAGCAAATTCTTCAACTGGTCGGTCACCCAGCCTTTGAAATCCTGGTTGGACTGGCCAAAGCGGTGCGGCAGGACGAAGCCGGAGTAATAGCCCAGGGGTAGTTCGAGCAGGGAGGCGATCCCGCCAAAGATAACAGCAAACAAGAGCACCAGCAGCCAGTCGTTGGTGGTAAACGTTCGCAGCCAGCCGGCCAGTGCTTTGGCCCAGCCGAAGAATAACCAGGCCAGCAAATAGATGGCGCTGGCGAGTGTATCCCACAGCCACAAACGCCGGTGGATGCGGGCGTATTGTTTGGCTTGCTTTTGCTTTTCAGGATCAAGGGTAGTAGTTGTCATGGGCTTATTTTGCCACAGAAGGTACGGAATGGTCAGGGTAATCCCGGGATATAATATAAAAAGTTAACTTAAAACTTTTACGAAAATTATAGAAGAAACGCATTTTGAATGTGTGAGGTCGCGTAGCATACCCGAAGGGTGCGAAGCCGCAAACCTTCAAAATGCGCACTCCTCCCGAATTTTCGGAAAGGCATAAATCCAAAAAGAGGTGTTCATTATGGAAGAACTTGTCCCCGGACTGCAGGCTGAGCTTGAACACACTGTTACCGCCGCTGATTCCGCCTCCCAATGGGGCAGCGGGCTGGTAGCGGTCTTTTCCACCCCGGCGTTGGTGGGCCTGATGGAGCAGACTGCCGTCACCGCCCTGGCTGGCCATCTGCCTCCCGGTCAGACCACGGTCGGCGCACACATAGATGTGCGCCACCTGGCCGCCACGCCACTCGGCATGCAGGTGCACGCCCGGGCGGAACTAAAGAGCGTGGAAGGACGCAAGCTGGTTTTCAAGATCCAGGCCTGGGACGAGCTCGAACTGATCGGGGAAGCCGACCACGAACGCGTTATGGTTGATGAGGCCCGCTTTATCGAGCGGGTGCAGGGCAAGCGCAAATAACTATTAATTGAACGGGCTGGCGTCGCATCCTTTGCCAGCCTGTTCGTTTGCCACGAACGTTTTATTAGCCTTTGAGCGCCCCGGCCATCAGCCCGCGCAGGAAGTAGCGCCCCAGGAAAATGTACACCAGCAGGGTTGGCAGGGCTGCTATCAAGGTGGCTGCCATTAGCACGTTCCATTGAACCAGCTGGCTGCCGGCCAGGTTATTCAATGCCACCGTTACGGGCCAGTGGCTCTGGTTGGTCAGAACGACTGCGAAAAGGAACTCATTCCAGGCCTGGGTGAACTGCCAGATGATCACCACCGCAAAACTCGGCCCGGAGAGGGGAAACATGATATGGCGGTATAAGCCCATCAGGCTGGCGCCATCCATCCGGCCGGCTTCCAGGATTTCTGTCCCGATGCCAGCATAAAAGTTCCGGAAGATCAGGGTGGTGATTGGAATGCCATAAATGATATGCACAAGCACCAATCCGGGGATATCGCCATACAATTTAATGGCGAACATGAATTTCACCAGCGGGATCAGGACGCTTTGATAGGGGATGAACATCCCAACCAGGATCAGCGAAAAGATCAGGTTGGAGCCGCGGAACTTCCACTTGGCCAAAAGGTAGCCATTCAGCGAACCGAGCAGGGCCGAAAGGATCGCTTCGGGGATGACCATTTCCAGGCTGTTGTTCAGGTTGGGGGCGAGCTGTTGGTAGGCGGCTATGAAGTTCTGGATATGCAGCCCGCTGGTGGGCAGGTTCCACATGGTTGTCAGATCGATCTCGGTAATGGGTTTAAAGCCCGTTACCACCATCAGGTAGACCGGCATCAGAAAGATCAGCGCGAAGAAGATCAAGATAATGTAGATGGAGACGTTCAGGAGGATCCGGCGTGTCATAGTTCCGTCTCCGAACGTACGGTGGAAACCACGTAGGGAACAACCAATGCTGCCACGCTGATCAGCATTAAAACACCGATGGCGGCACCCTGGGCATAATTTCCGGCTGCAAAGGTGGTGCTCCACATATAAATGCCCGGCACGTCCAGGCGGATATCCTGGTTCCCTAGCGCCACGATCAGGTCGAAGATCTTCAAAGACATATGCGCCAGGATGATGATGGCGCTGAGGGTGACAGGCTGGAGCAGGGGCAGGATGATATAACGAAAGATCTGGAATTCGCTGGCGCCGTCCACGCGGGCGGCCTCGCGCATGTCTTCGGAGATGCTGCGGATGCCACCCAGGTAGAGCGCCATGGTGAAGCCGGAGAGCTGCCAGACCGCCGGGATGACCGTGTAGGCCATGCCCCAGGGCTGCGGGCTGGTAAACCAATTGCTGATCAGGAAGTCCAGGTGTAGCAGGTGAAACATCAAGTTAATCCCGGCTAAATGGTCCCCAGTGGAAGGATTCATCAGCCAGGCCCACACGACGCCGGAGGCAATGAACGAGATGGACATGGGAAAGAGGAATATGCTGCGGAAAATGGCCTCCCCCTTGATGCGCTGGTCAAGCAGGATCGCAAAGCCCAGCCCAAGCGCCAGGCATCCGAGGATGAAGAGCACGGTAAACACACCGGTATTGCGAATGTCGATGATGAAACGCGGGTTGTCTGTGAACAGGAGCACGTATTGTTTGAGCCCGACCCACGTGTAATCGGGCTGCAGGCCCTGCCACTGGCTCAGCGATATGCGGATGGACCAGCCAATAAATCCATAGACGAACACGGCCACGGCCGCGACCGAAGGCAGCAGCAGCCCGATCGAGAGCACTTTCTCGTTGTGGAACATGATCACGACCATCAGCACCCCGCAATAAGTGATCAATCCGCTCAGGATCAGGGCCAGCGAGGTGAAATCCTTACCGTCAATAACGAGCCGTGCGGTATTAAGGATGAAGAGCGCAACCATCCCCAAAACCATCAGGGCAATGGCCATGATCATATGCGGGATATGCAGAGTGAACTTTCGGAGCATAAGTAAGATCTCTATCCGGGCGAGTTTAAAATTCCTGGCTGGGCGGGTCGGGCATGCTGCCAAGCCTGGTATTGTATTTTTTATGAGAAGTGACTACTGGCAACTACCAGCGGACTTGCAGGCAGCGGCCAACGCGCCTTGGAATTGGTCAGTCTTGGTTGGATCGGTCAAGTACAGCTTTAAAGCGGTATCGATGGCAGCCTTCCAGTTATTATTGGCAACCACGCCATGGGTCAGGCTGCCGACCACGATATCGGTCGCCCAGTCCTGCATGGCTCCCTGGGAGTATTCGCTGAAGAAGGCTGGATTACAGTCAGTGCGGGCGCAGATGGAGCCTTTGAGCGGGTTGAAGGCTTCCTGGCCGGCTTTGGAAGCCGCCAGGGCCAGCCAGGCCATGGTTCCATCCGGGTTCCTGTTGCCAATCGGCAGAACGAAACTATCGGACAGGAAGACAAAGATGCCCTGCGTACCGGGGGCGGGGGTCCAGTCGAAGCCAACATGCGGCTTGAGCGCCAGACCATTGGGGGCTGCATTGGCGAAATAGCCTTCCGCCCAGTCGCCCATGATGTTGAAGGCGGCGTCGCCATCCGCAACCATCTTGGAAGCGGGCTGCCAGTCAGACAGGGTCAGGGCGTCACTGTTGGTGTAGCTCAAAGCCTTCTGGAAATTGGCAATGCTGGTCCTGACATCCGGGCTGTTCCAATTGGTGGTTGGAGGCCTGGTCCACAGACCGTCCCACTTGGCAGCCCCCATGGTGCCGATCATGACGTTCTCGAAAAGGTGCATGGCGGTGAAGCCCTCAGGGCCAAGCGAGAGGCAGACCTTGCCGGTGGCTTTGATCTTATCGCAAGCTTTGAAGAAATCATTCCAGCTGGTAAATCCGCCGACTGGAATGGTCACCTTGGCGGCAGCCAGCACCTTGGGGTTGTACCACATGACGTTCGAGCGGTGAATGTCCACCGGCACGCTGTAGGGATGGCCATCCTTGGATATAAGTGGGAGCAGGGTGGCAGGCAGGACTTTCCCGAAACCGGTTGATGCGAAGAAATCGTCCAGCGGCTTGACTTCGCTTCCGGCCACATAGGTGCCGATCGTTTCCTGGCCTGCGTGGGCCTGCCAGGAATCGGGTGGATCTCCGGCAGCCAGGCGGGTTGCCAGGACGGCCTGGGCATTGGTGCCACCGCCGCCGGCCACGGCTGCATTGACAATGGTGTACTGGGGATATTCATGGTTGAACAACGCCACCATGGCGGCCAGGCCATCCGCCTCGCCAGGCCCCACCCACCAGGAGAAAATTTCCACCGGCGTGGGCAGCGCAGTCATTGTGGCAGTCGGGAGCAATACCGGAGCCGCCATCGTTGCCGGAACGACGGTCGCAGGGGCCTGAGGCGAGACGATGGACGGGGTTGTCACACCGCAAGCAGAAACAACCAGCATGGCGGCAACCAGCAGGCAAAAAGCGGTGAACCCTGACTTCTTGGACGACATCTCTTACTCCAGTATATGTCAATCTTGGCGGAACTGTGGAGAGGAACTGGCTTGTAGATCAGGTTGCCTGATACACAAACCGGCTTCCTTATATGTTACCATTTATAATGTCACCGTTCTAATAAATGATAGAAGAATTTATTATGAGCCCATCCGGAAATCATGGGGGGGAACCGCATTTTGAGTAAGTGCAGTCGCGAAGCATACCCGAAAAGTGCGATGCTTCACATACTTAATATGCGCCTTCCTCCTGAATTTTTGGATACATAGTAAAGTATACTCTGACGAATAGATATTTCCAACAATTTAAACATACTTGATGGACTCCCGTCGGTTATGGAACAACAAACTTTCTCCAGCCCGTTTAAAGATCTGATCTCGCGTTTGTATGATCGCGCAACCATCGAAACGCATCCGTTGGCGCCTTATTTCCCTGTGCCGGAAGCGGCTTCCACGCGGCGGGCGGAGCTGATCCAGCAGCTCATCCAGGCTGAGATCGAGCAGTTGCGGCCGGAAGGCAAGGAGATCCTGCTCCAATCGCCCGAATGGCGCCCCTATCTTATTTTGCAGAAACGCTACATCGAAGGACAGGATCCACACGAGATAGCCCAAAACCTGTACATTGGCGACCGCCAGTTCCGGCGTGACCACAGCCGGGCCCTGCAGGCGCTCAGCCTGCGCGTCTGGCAAAGATATTTTCAACCCGCCGGCCAGCCGATGGGTGCGGCATCCACGGACCTGTTCGATGACCAGGCCTCGTACGAATTGCATGCCGAAGAACTGGACCTGAATGAAGTCTTTCAGGGAGTGGTCAACCTGATTGCGCCGCGCTTAAAGCAGGAAAATATCCAATTGGAACTGGCCCTCTCGCCCTCACCCTTGCAGGTGTTCACCGATCGCATCCTGTTGCGGCAGATCCTGTTGAGCCTGTTCAATTATGTCTTACACATGCGCGGACAGCCCAGGTTGACCCTTCGGACGGAATTGAACCGGAGCATGTCCATCTGCTTCTGTTTTGACGTGGATGAACAATGGCTGAGCATCCAGAACGACGAGCGCGACTCGCTTGATTTCGCATGCCGGCTGAGTGAGCGTCTGCCGGCCAGGTTGGATGAGAGCTATCCTGCCGAGGACAGCTCCGGACCGGCCGAGATCCGGCTGGTGTTCACGGTCTCCAAGCCCCGGGCGGTAATGGTCATGGATGACCAGGTGGCCGCGCAAAGGATGTTCCAGCGTTACCTCAGTCGCACCAACCTGGAAGTGATCGGCGTCACCGATCCGACCCAGGGAGTGGAAATGATCCGGAAGATCCAGCCGGCGTTGCTCATCCTGGATGTGATGATGCCGCGTATCGATGGCTGGGAAGTATTGCAAAACCTTCAACTTGACCCGGAAACAAAGAATATTCCCATCATTGTTTGTTCTGCCTGGGGAGAGCCGGAGTTGGCGCGCTCATTGGGGGCAGTCGCATTCTTGAAGAAGCCGGTTGTCCAAAAGGACTTGCTGGATCTTCTCGTTCGTTTTGGCCTGATTTCGGAGTGAATATGGACTGGTTCAATATTCCGAACACCGATTCGGAATACCATGATCTGATTCGTTCTTCCGGCGAGAAGCTGATCTATACCGTCGCGGGTTTATATCTGATCGCCCATATCATCGCCACCCTGGGGTTCCCGCAGATATTTGTTCCGCGCATCTGGGGGCTCTCCCTCTACATGCTATTCCTGGTCGTCATCGTGCTGGTATTGATCCGGCGCCGGTATCTTATATCCCAAGTGGTCTGGTTGGGCGGGCTGGCGGGTGCGATCGTGCTTTCATATTTCATTTTTATGCATTATGAGATCCTGGCCTTTCTGATCATGTTACCGCTATTAGCCGTCGTTACCATGGGCATTCCCAGCGCGGCTGTGACGACTCTGGTGGTGGTAGTGATTGCGGGTATTTTGTTCGGATCTTCGGACGCACCGGCCATGTTCACGGTTGGGATATTCTTGGGCTGCCTGTTCACCACCACGTTCGGCTGGGGGCTTTCCAGCAATCTGCTGGAGGCCCTGGAAGTGGCTTCCCATCACTATAATGAGGCGCGCCGCCTGTTGGGCGAGACACAGAATCACCAGGCTGAGATCGGCCGCATGCTGAAAGACCGTAACCAGGTTAATTACCAGTTGGAGCGTATGAACGAAATGCTAAAATTTTCGCGCGCTCAGGCCGAAGAAGCCCGCGAAAATCGTAATCGATTCATGCTGGCGGTAAGCCACGAACTGCGCAGCCCGCTCAACTTTATCATCGGTTTCAGCGATCTGATGGTCAATGCACCGGAGACATACGCACCCCTTGCCGGATGGCCGTCTGGTTTATATGCGGATGTGCAGGAGATTTACACTTCCAGCCAACATCTGATGCGGCTGATCAACGATATCCTGGATATGGGCAAAATGGATGCCGGGCAGATGACCCTCTACCGGGAAAAGACTCAAATTTACCCGATTGTGGAAAATGTCCGGGATATGCTGAAAGCCGCCTTCGAACAAAAAGGGATTGCCCTTTCTATTGAAATTCCTCCCGACCTGCCAGCGGTTTTTATCGATACCACCCGTATCCGGCAGGTTTTTCTCAATTTGCTCAACAATGGATTGCGTTTCACCGATCAGGGCAGCGTCACCCTCACAGCGCAGAAAATGGATACACAGATCCTGTTCAGTGTGGTTGATACCGGCATGGGCATTTCTTCCGAAGATCTCTCCAAGGTCTTCAATGAATTTCGGCAGGTCGGCGAAGAGAACTGGCGCCGTCACACCGGCACCGGTCTGGGCCTGTATATCAGCCGCCATTTTGTTGAATTACACGGCGGCGAAATGGGCGTGGAAAGCACCATCGGTCAGGGCACGCGCTTTTTCTTCACCTTGCCCATCGATGCTCCGGCCACCGAACTGCCAGTCTCTTTTGCCGAGCTGCCTGCGCAGGGCGCCAACCCCCGCATCCTCCTGCTCACGCCCTACCCGGAAGATGCTGCCATCCTCCAGCGTTCTTTGGAAGGATATCTGCTCCAGCCGGTTGCGACGGTCGAACAGGCCAGGGAAATCACCCGCGAAATTTTCCCGCGCGCCATCCTGGTCACTGCCGATGCAGGCGGCCTTTCCCTGGATAGCTTGCCCTATGAACTGCCGGTGGTCACCTTCAGCATTTCCCGTTCAGTTTCATCCATGGCAAACCTGCACGATCAATTGGTAAAACCGGTTTCCCGGCAGGCCCTGATTAAAACGATCCAGTCACTCGGGCCGCAGGTGCGTTCCCTGCTTATCGTGGACGACGACCCGGCTATGAGTCATTTCATCCGCCAGTCTTTCCGCGCGGAAGGCGATACCAATACCGACAGCCGCTACAGCCTGTTGAGCGCTTTCAGTGGCGCCGAAGGGCTGGAATTGCTGCAGAAGCACCCTGTGGATGCCATCCTGCTGGACCTGGAACTTCCCGATACGCATGGCTGGGAATGGCTGGTTCGATTGAATGAGCACAAAGAATTCGCTTCCATTCCGGTCATTATCATCTCTGCCCAGGATTTACCGCAGGACAACTTCGTGCCTGGCACGAACGCGCTGGAGCTGGCCTTGCACCGCCCGCTGACCACGCGTGAACTGGGCAGTGTCATCAAATCCGTTCTGGAAAATGTCCTGCCGCAATACCCACGGGAAAAATAATCTGCCGGGAGGATGTTTCTCACAACAGGGGTGTTAAATTTGTGTTGCTTCGTGTCATTCGTGGCTAAGCCGTTTCGCCGGCTGAAGATCCTTCAAGTTGTTTCAGGATTTCTTCCGTTCCCAGCACCTGCCCATAGGACTTGAGCGCGACCAGGAAGGCCGCCTGCACATGCTGCGCCGGTACCTGTGTTTCGCCATAGGCCAGGGTACGCGTTGCGCAGGCATCCACTGCCAGCCGGATGGGGTAACCCAAATCGGCCGCAGCACGGGTGGTGGCATCCACGCACATGTGCGTCATCATGCCGCAGATTACCAGAGCCTCGATCCTCGATCCCTGCAAATGCTCCAGCAACCCGGTCTCCCGGAACGAGTTGGGAAAATGCTTGACGATCACCTTTTCGCCAACCAATGGTCGGATGGCCTCATGGAAATCCAGGCCGTCCGTATCCGGCAGGAAAAAGGTTGCCCCGGGCCGGTTCGAGATATGCTGGATGTGTACGGTCGGCCAGCCCTGCCGACGGAAAAAGTCCAGCAACCGGCCGGCTTGCTGCGCGGCCAGGAGCGGGGCTTCCAGTTCCATCCTGCCGCCCGGAAAATAATCGTTCTGGATGTCGATCAGGAGCAAGGCTGTGTTCATAAGACTCCTCTCTTCGCCTATTGCAAAGCGCCGCGCCTCGTGGCAGGCTATACCTTACTTGATTGGAATATGGTCAAGCCTATTCCCTAAAAGAGTGTTTTGAGACCCTTTTGTTACCACCTATGAACCCAGATAAAATGGATTTAAGGGCTTTTCATCCGCGCTTTTATCCAAAATTTCTCTACCGTACAGATTGATGTAAATGATCAGTCATAAGGTATCCTCAAGGTTGCTGAAACCATAAAAGGAGCAACCCCATGACTGATCGATATACAATAGACGTTATCACACTTTAATTGCGTAGCTAAGAAAAGAGGGGTATCCTTCCAAAGTAAGCATCACCAAACCTGGGAAGGAACCCCTCCATGGACTATTATGCCAGATTTTCCCAGAAAGGGAAACCGTTTGTTGCGTTGACAGGCCTCACCCATAAAGAATTCAAGAGGCTGCTGCCCGCCTTTCGGACCTGCTTTCTGAAGCGGATGAAGCGCTACACACTGAAAGGGAAAAAGCGTGGATGTGGGCAGCGTCGCCGTCGGTATGTAGAGTACAGCAACAGTCCTCTGCTGACGATCAAAGACAAACTGATGTTTATCCTGGTATATCTGCGCAAAGGCACCACGCAGGATATTTTCGGAGCTGTTTTCCATATGTCTCAACCGGTGGCCAATAAGTGGATCCATATTCTGCATCCTTGTTTGAACCAGGCTCTAGCCAACCTGGGTGAGAGACCCGCCCGGAGTGTGGCAGAATTGCATTTGTCGCCTAAAGGAGGACAAGTTTTCTTCCAGGATGGCACCGAAAGGCCAATCGAGAGGCCCAAAGACCTGGAGCTCCAGCGCCTTTACTATAGTGGCAAGAAGAAAAAGCATTGCATCAAGAACAATGTCTTGATTGATCTGCGGCCCAAGATCCTCTTGCTCACCCCGACCTGCGAAGGCAAGAAGCACGACAAGAAAATTGCCGATGAAATTGGTTTGGTCTTGCCCAGCGGGAGCAGTCTCTATCAGGATCTCGGCATTCTGGGTTATTCTGTTTTGAACGTGACCATGATCCAACCCATCAAGAAGCCGCGAGGCAAAGAACTAACATCTGAACAAAAAGAGATCAACCGCCAGATCTCCAGCGTGCGCGTCCGCGTCGAACATGCCATTGGAGGGGTCAAACGTTTTCGGATTGTCAAAGACCAAGTGCGAGCCCGGAAAGATAACTTTCGAGATCGGGTTATGGAAGCCTGCTGCGGCTTACACAATTTCCGTTTGAATTTCAGACCCTGGCATTACAAGTCTGATTTTGATAAAGTATGATAACGTCTAATATACACAAAAGTGCTGAAAATGCTCAAGCAAATGATAAAGATTTAACCGAGAGGGCATCTGGTAACCCTGGCGATGATGATAGCTGGAATTGTCACCGGACGGAATGCACAGTTGTCTGCGATGAGTGCAGAGATCGATGTTGCGGCGAAGGAGAAGAGCATTGAAATGCGGCTGAGGCGTTGGGTCAAGCACAGCCAGATAGATGCTGAAGTGGTTTACCTGCCATTTGCACGGCAAATCCTGGAAGCGTTGGTTCCGTTGGGGTTAGGGCTGGTTATGGATGGCAGTCAGGTAGGCCGAGGTTGTATGGTATTGATGGTAGGTGTGCTCTATAAGAAACGCACCCTGCCAATCGCCTGGCTGGTGTACAAAGGGAAGAAGGGTCATACCACTGCCCAACGGCACATCCAGGTACTCGAAAAGTTTTTGCCATTATTACCTGCAGGTTGTGAAGTTGTTTTGCTCGGTGATGCGGAGTATGATACGACCGATATGATCGTTTGGGTAGAAAAACACCCAACCTGGAGCTATGTTTTGCGGACATCACCACAGATTTATGTCCTTGAAGGGCAGCACAGCCAACCCATTAGGGACTACCCTCTGACAAAAGGGCATGTGTTCCAGCGCAGTCAGGTCGGTTTTACCCAATCAGCTGTCGTGTCGTTGAATTTGGTCGGCTGGTGGAGCAGTCGCTATGAAGACCCGCTCTATCTGGTCACCAACGTACCCAATGGCTATCAAGCTTGCAAATACTAACGGCGTCGTTTCCAGATCGAAACTTTTTTCTCTGACCAGAAAAGCCGTGGTTTCAATATCCACAAAAGCCACCTGTCGGACCCACTCCGTTTGAGCTGCATGTTGGTCGCAGCCTGTCTGGCCTATCTTTGGATGGTATACCAGGGATTATGGGTTATCGCCGAAAAGAAAACTGGGCTGATCGACCGCACAGACCGAATTGACAAAAGCCTCTTTCGGCTGGGCCTGGACTGGATCAGGTATGCACTGAAGCGGAATCTCGACGGCGAGCCTATTTTTCGGTTTCAGCCAATCCTATCTAATGCTAATATACGGTAGAGAAATAATTAATTGAATGCTACCCTGGTTGGTGGGCCGGGCGGTTAACAGGGGCAACCTTTCTCCTGGCAATTGTACTCTTGACAATCAAGAAGATCAGCCAGGTCACAATTGTTAGAATAAGCGCTTTTCCCGCTTGGATTGCCCAGGTAAGAGCGGTGGCTTTAAAAACATCACTCCGGCCAGGCCAGATCAACGGCGGCCATGCCCAGCCAAGATAGGGCTGGTTATAGTTTTCGTCGCGGATGGTGCTTATTATGACTACATCGTATCCCGCTTCGATAAGATTCCCGTTGCCCATGCTCAAAGCGACATGACCCATTCTCTTATTATAGGAATTCGGGCTGAAAAAGACCAGGCTTCCCCTGGGCGCGTTCCAATCCCCGGGATGTTGAACAACTGATACGGCCCAGAGTAATCCGGCAGTATAGGATATTGTCGGGTATCCATAAGCATTGGCGACAAAATCGCCGCACCTGAATGGTGACCAGACGCTTAAGTCTGTACCGATAACCGGAAATGATGGCTGTAGAACCTGGTATTGGGCCCAGGAAATGGCATTGTTGATGGCAACATCACTCGGTTTAAGATCCCTCTGGCGGGCATAGCCAAAAGAAATAAAGACAGTCAAGAAAAGAATAAAAAGTAAAATGAACGGGATAATTTTTTTCATTTTTCGGTTTCTCGTTTGCAATCTCCCAGGAATAACCATACGTCTGATGTGAAATGAGCCTGACAGCTTTTGGCTCACCTGCCGCCGATTTGAACAAGGCAACTGAACCGAAAATCACTTTTCTGACAAATGGCTGCCGCAGTTTCTCTGTTATTGTACGGTAGAGAATCCAAAATTAGAGTTTCCATCGCACCCGAAAAGGATCTGCCTTTATCTGTGGTTGCCTTTTTTATTTAAGGTAAGGTCAGCACAACCGAACCCAGCGCCAGGGTGCTGCCATCTGCGGGGCTCAGGTCTATGAACTGGAAAATGACCGGACCGCTGACACCGGCACTGCTCAAATTGAAGGTTTGCGAAAATGTGCCTGGGGCGCCCGCCACCCCGCCCGAATCCACCTGTACGGTCGCCTCGTTTACCTTGGTCCCGTCCGGCAGGAATACCCGGTAGGTCAGCGTGTTCTCGAAGGGGGCGATGGTCTCACCGCCGCTGATGGTAAACGGGTTGGTTATACTTGTGCCGTCAGTAGGTGTACTGATGGTAATGAGGCGTTTCTGTACCTGCGGGGTGGTCGTATCCAGGTTGGTCAGCCAGAACGCATTCCCCACCATACGGTAGGTTTGTGATTCAAGCTGGGAAGGGCAGCACATCGGGTCGTTTGGCCCCTGCACCAGCATATCCAGGACCAGCACACCTGATGTTATTGTCATCTGCCTGACCTGCACCCGGTCGCCCAGCAGGGCCTGACCGGCCTGGGTGGGCGCGCCGTTCGTATTCAGCACATTTATGACTGACACGAATTCGCCGCTTCCGCCGCCATTTTCCACCAGCAGGATGGCAGCATCGACCACTCCGTCGTCGTTCATGTCGCCGAACGCGACCGTATCCAGCATCTTGACCGAATATAGATTGGCGCCCGAGCCTTCCGTGTAGGCTCCGTTTACCAGCTTGACCGTGCGCTTATAGTTCGGCAAATAGTATGTGCCATTGCGCAGCATGTCCAGCGTCAGGGGGGTGAGTGTCGGTGGGACGGGCGTGGCGCTGGGTGTGGGCGGCACAGGGGTGTTCGTCGGAGGAACGGCGGTCGGCCCGGGTGGCAGGGTCGGTGTGACCTGAACCAGGCAGGCCATCGTAGCCAATACCAGGGCAAGCATGGGTAGAATAAGTTTACGATTTATTGTATTTCCTTTTCGATCAGTGGATGATTAACGGCGTCCAGTTCATACCGTCGGTGGTGCGATAAAGCTGGCTGTGCCCGGCATTATCCAGCTGGGTCAGCGCCCAGCCGGTGAAACCGGGCACGAATTGCAAGCGGGACAGGGCGCCGCTCAGGTCCAGGCTGGCCGGGCGGGTTGCCCAGCTCTGGGCGCCATCGCCCGTGGAGTAGATCGTCGCTCCGCCATCCCAACTCCAGATATGTTGTGCGTCCGCAAAGGCCGCAAGGCCTGCCGGGATGGTTTGTCCGACGTTGGCCGGGTCCCCGTTCCAGTTGAGGCCGCCATCCTGACTGGTATAGAAGACCAGGATGGACTTGCCAGGCAGGTAGATCGTCACGGGCAGGATACCCTGCCTCCCGAAGAAAACCGGCGCTTGCATCAAATACTCGTAGGCCGCGTAGCCTGCTGGCAGGGATAGGTTCTGTTGCGCCCAGGAGACGCCGCCGTCCTGAGTTATGTAAAGATAAACCTGCCCTGCCTGTGGGACGGAACCTGTCACCCAGCCGGTCCGGGTGTCGCGGAAGGTCATGCCATTCTTGATGCCCGCCAGGGGCAGGCTGTCGGATGCGCCAGCCTGGCCCGGATCGTCATGAAAAACACTGCTCCAGGTGGCGCCGCCATCCGTGGTCTGGAACAGTTCCACGGCTTCCGATCCAGCCGAGACTCCCCGGTCTGCCAGGGCGAATCCATGGCTTTCATCGGTAAATTGGATGAATTCTCCACCGAACGGCGCCGTACTAGTATTCCAACTGGTCCCGCCGTCACTGGTCCGGTAGAGCATACCGGAAAAGAAATCCGTGGCGGGGACCAGCACCCAGGCGTGGTTGCTATCCAAAACGGTCAATACTGCCGAAAAGCCGATGCTGCCGGCTCCCGGGGGGGTGGCATCCAGCCAACTGCCGCCGCCATCCTCTGTACGGAGCACGTACCCGTGGCCGTTTGCGGCGATCCCCCAACCGTTATTTGCATCCTGGAAATCGATCCGTATCAGTGCCGGAGCGGCCACCGCCGGCAGCGCGAGGGAAACGGGCGTCTCGCTGGCGGTTGGGATATACGTAACAGTAGCGACCGTCCCTGGTGTAGTGGCCAGGTTGGTACTGGTAGCGGTCGGCAAAGCTGCTGGCAGCGTGCCGGCCGGGTGGGAACAGGCAGCCAGGCTAATCAAAAGTGCTTCAGCCAGCAGGATTTTTCTACTAATCACACGGTTCTATTATTGGATCAATACCGTCCAGGTTGCGCCGCCATCCACGCTCTTATACAGCGTGTAGTGGCTATTGGCGTCGCTCGTAACCGCCCAGCCGATACTGGCATTGACAAACTGCATGGAAACCATGTTGTTCTTTATATTCACATTTGGCGTAACCGTTGTCCAGGTTGCACCGGCGTCATGACTGGCGTTCAGCGGAGCGCTGCCATCCCAGACGAAGAAATCCTTGGCAGATGCGGCCGACAGGAAGCCACCCTGGCCAACCGGAGTGGTGGCAGACCAGCTCTGCCCGCCATCATGGCTGGTGTAGAATTCCGAGCCATTGCTGTTAGCGAAAAGCAGAACCGGCAGCACGGCCTCGCTGCTGCCGAAGAAGACCGGCAGGGCTGCGCCCGTCATGGCTCCTTTATAGGCGGACGGGATGGTAAGTTCCTGGTGTGCCCAGGTAGTCCCGCCATCCTGGGAGGCATAAATGTAAATAAAATCGCTGGAAGGCTGTGACCCGGTTACCCAGGCGTGGGTATTATCCAGCACGGTGATGCCGTTCTTGTCTCCCGCCAAGGGCAGGCTGTTCGTAAAGCCAGCCACACTTGGGTCGTTGACCAGGATGCGCGTCCAGGTTGCCCCGCCGTCGCCGGTGCGGAAGATCGCCACGGCTTCGTGGCTCATGCCGGCATTCAATCCGACCAGATCCCAGCCGTGCGTGGCATCGATGAAATGCAGCGATCCGCCCCCAAATGGAACCGTTGTGGCGCTCCAGTTGGCCCCGCCATCACTGGTATGGTAGAGCGTGCCGGTGGTCGGGTCGCCTCCGGTGGCAGCAGCCAGCCAGGCGGTGCTGTCATCCAGGAAGAACGGGCTGGACGGCGCCCCGTTCAGGCCCGTGGGCGAGGCGTTATACCAAGTGCTGCCGCCGTCCATCGTGCGCACCACCCCCGTGTCGGTCAATGCCCAGCCGTTATTTGGGTCCAGCATATACAGGGACTGGATGGAGGGGGTGGCTACGACCGGCAAGGTAGGCAGGCTGGGGGCTGCGGTCACCGGGACCGGCGTAGCAGTGTTCGTTATGGCCGGGACGGTGGGGGCGGCAGTCGCCGGCAGGGCGGTGGCGCTGGCTGTACCCGCCGTGGTTGGGGGAAAAGTCGCGATGGTCGGCAAGGCCGGTGAAACCGTGCTGCAGGCACCCACAGCCAGAAGCACCGCCAATCCGCCAAGCAGGATCTTCAATTGATGGAAACGCATAATGGCTCCTTTACTCATGATCAGGTTCCTAACCGAAAGGTATAACAACACCGCAATTTGAGTATGTGCAGTCGCGAAGCATACCCGCAGGGAGCGAAACTGCATATACTCAAATTGCGAATTCATCCTATATTCAGATTGTAAACCTGCCTACCAAAGTCAGACAGGGGCAATGCGCGGGCACCTTTACCGGACGAAGAAAGCGCCGGGGAAGTTCCCGGCGCTGGCGCTTTATTTCCACATATCCTTGAGGAATTTGAGCTTCTCCACCGTCTGGAAGCTCCCGCCGCCCTCATGCTGGTTGTACGGGTACAAACGGATCTCCTTCGGGCCGCCGAAATGGTTGTAGGCTGCGAAGACGGTCGAGGGCGGGCAGATCTGGTCCATCAGGCCGGCCGAGAAGAGCGCTTTGCCGCGCGCCCGCGCCGCCAGGTTGACCCCATCGAAATAGGACAGGGTCCGGAAAACCGTCTCGATCTGGTCACGGTGGGTGTGGCAGTACTGTACGATCTCCTGGTAGGGATAAGAATCGGTGATCTCGCTGGCCCGCCGGTAATGACACAGGAACGGCACGTCTGGCATGACCGCTTCCACGCTCGGGTCGAGCCCGGCTGCCGCCAGGGTGATCCCACCGCCCTGGCTGCCGCCCGTCACAGCGATATGTGCCGGGTCCACTTCCGGATGGCTGCGGGCGGCTTCGATGGCCCGGGCCGCGTCCACAAATACGCGCCGGTAATAATGTTTGGCCGGGTCGAGCACGCCCATGGTCAGGAAGCCCGGGGCATGCGGACCGGTGCCTGCGGGGGCCAGGTCGGGCGTGTCTCCGTGGCTCCAGGTGGAACCCTGGCCGCGCGTGTCCATGATGAAGTGAGCGTATCCGGCGCTGGCCCATAGCAGCCAGTCGATCGGGAAGCTGCGCCCGCCGTTGTAGCCGATGAACTCGACCACGCAGGGCAGCTTGCCTTTACGCTGGTGCGGCAGCACCAGCCAGCCTTTGATGGGTTGCCCCGCGAAGCCAGGGTAGGTAACATCGAAGAAGTCCTGCGCCGTCAGGCCGGTCTGCACCGGCTCGAAGTGCGCCTGCATCGGGGTCTGGCGGGTTTCGGCCAGGCTGGCCTGCCAGAAACGGTCGAAGTCGGCCTCTTCAGTCCGGGGCGGAAAATACGTCCTGAGTTGTTCGAGCGGAAAATCAAAGAATGGCATGCTTCATCTCCGGTTCTTCCTATGGCATCGGGTTAGAATTGGCCCAATCCGAGCCGACGGCGAGTACTATATCGGCCGGGGCGCTCGGGTTAAAAACCACCACAACCTGGTTGGCGCTGTCGAATTTCATCAGGGTCATCAAGTACTTCACGGCATAGGGCTTGCCGGTATGGATGATCAGCATCGTCCGGTTCGGGAGCGGGGGGTATAAATATCGGTCGGGATAATCGGCCAAATTCCCGGGGCCAAGCACGTTCATCCCCTGTGCTTTCAGGTAGTCAAAGGTCTTTTGCGCAATTCCATTCACGCCCGAGGCATTCACCACCAGCACGCGTGCGCTTTCCTGCTGCATCAATTCGGTCGGGCTGCCGGTAGCCTGCGGACTCAATGTGCCGCTCCCGAAAATTTTGTCCACCAGTTCACGGATCTTATCCGGGAATGGCCGTAAGACATCCGCCGGCAGGCCGTTAATGGTGGTCTGCTGGTCGATCATCATTGTGTAATCGATCACCCCCTGCTGGATGGAACCGGACGGGATATCTTTTGCCAGCATCGCCAGCCGCAGGATGTCATCCAACGATAGATCCGTGTGCACGCCGGAAGCGAGTTCATTGTAAAGCGGTACTGCCTGGGTCACCAAAGCCGGCAGGTTGGAAAGTACTTTATCCCGAACCGCCATGATAACCCGTTGCTGGTCCTGCGAGCGTTGCACATCCCCGCCGGCGACGCCCTGAACCACATCACGGGCGCGCGCATACCCCAAAGCCACTTTCCCACTCAGACATTGGTAGCCTGGTTTCACAATAGTCGTTCCATGTTCATCCAGCACACCCGCATCCACCTGCACCGGCACGTTCATGCAGATCCCGCCGATGTCGTCGATCATCTTCTCGAAAGCCGTAAAATCGATCTGGGCATAATACTGGATTGGTATACCCAGGAAATTCTCGACCGTCTTGATGGTCAGGGCCGGCCCCCCGCCCGGGAGTTTGAACAATTCCCCGGTGGTATAGGCTGCATTGATGCGGTTGTAATTGAAGCCAGGGATGCTGACCCACATATCCCGCGGGATGGAAATCATCCCGGCGGTCTTGCTGACCGGGTCGATCGTCAGCACGATCATGGTATCGGTGCAGTCCGGACAATCCTGATTGCTGCCGCCGCGCAGACCCAGGATCAGCACGTTGACGCGGCTGGCTCCATCCCAGGCAGGCGGCATGGCGATCTGCGGGGCGCTCAGGGTGAGGGTGGCCGTTTGGGCCAGCGCGGTGCTGCCGGGAATCGTCGCCACGGGGGCCGGGGGCTTGCTGGCGGAACAGGAAGGCAGCGGCATGCCCGGCAGCGAGGTGACCTGCCAGCAGGAGATAAAACCACTCATGAAAACCCACAGCCCCACGGCCAGGATGGCTCCGACTGCCACTATGATCCATTGGAAGATGGATGGGCGGGCGAAGGCGCCTGGTTTTTGTACCGGACCAGATTTATTTTGAGCCATTTTATCAATTACTCATTTCTTTTTGGGTGGCCTGTCCGGTCGTTTGCGGGCTGGACGACTGCTCAACAATGTGCCGGCAAAGATAATGGCCACAATTATTATGCCCCAGACCATGATCCCGTCGGTGATGTGGGCCTGATCGTCGGGTATGGGGATCGGCAATCCATAAAGACTGGATGCAGCCCTGACGCTTCCGGCCGGGAGAAATAGAGCGAGGGTTACCATCATTGCAACAATGATGGGGAGCAATTTAACCAGGAAAAGGAAGAATGGGGCGGGTTTCATTGCTTTTGAAGCAAGTATAACACCCTCAAACCGGTTCGTTATATGTGCTAAACCTTCTTCATCCCCACCAGCTTATTCCTCGCCATCTCCGCCACTTCGCTGAACTCATCGATCTCGATCGTTTTCAAATAGGCGGCTTCGGCCTGCTCGATGGCCTCCATGCCTTCCAAAGCCCGGGCGTATTCGAACCAGGCCTGCTGGTCTTGCTCATCGATCTCGCGCGCCAGCCGCAGGTTCGCGGCGGCTTCCGAATAGCGGTTTAGCAGCATCAGCCCTGCGCCGAGGGTGCGGTGCGCCCACAGGTTTTCCGGTTCCAGCTTGACGGCCGTCTCCAGATCGCTGACCCCTTCTTCGATGCGGCCTGCGCGCAGGAGCGCGGCGCCCTTGGCCACCCGCCCGTTGACGCGCTCCGGCGCCAGCACCACCAGCCTGGTAAGCAGCTCAATGGAGCGTTCCAGGTCGTTCTGGTCGCTGTAGGCCGACCCCAGCATATAGAGCAGCTCGGGGTTTTCTGGATCGTCGCTCAGGAAGAGTTCCAGCAACAGCAAGCCCTGTGCAGATTTCCCACGTACCAGCCGGGCGGCAATCGCGTCCAGCACCGCTGGCTGGTTGGGCTTCTCCTGCCAGGCCATTGTGATTGTGTGCTTGTTAACGGAGATGGCAAAAATGAGCCCGCCCAACGGCTGGAAGGCTGAGTGGATCCGTTCGCGGATGGCATTCTCGAAAGCCGCGCCAGTTTGCCCCTGCGCTTCCGGAAAAAAAAGCATGGTCTTTTCATTCAATGCCAGGTGAAATTTATAAATGCGTTCTTGTACCATACAGCCTCAATATTTTCCGCTAACACCATTCGTTCGCAGACATCCACTCTTCGGCTAAGGTCTTCACAAAGAGCGAAAGCCCAAACCCATTTTTTGTGAAAACCCTGACGTTATTGCTGCTTCGTTGTAAAGGTCTGCAAGAAAAAAACTATTAGTGCTAATTAGCGTGGGTTTGCGGATTCAAATCTTCAATCTACAATAGCCTGTCTCCCACTTGTACCGCATCGGTGCGGTAATGGCAGCCGCGGCTGGTGCGATTATGCCGGGCGGCCTGGGCTACGATCAGGCCAACTTCCACGGCGTTGCGGAGCCCGATCAAGCCGTCGCTCAGTTTGGTGCGGCGGTAGAAGGTCTCGATCTCGTTCTGCAGATGGCTCAGTTCGCGGATGGCGCGGCTGAGGCGCTCGCCGGTGCGCACCAGGCCCACGTAATGCCACATCACGTTCTGGATGGTCTGCATGTCACCCTGGATCAGGGCCGGGTCCGAGTCGGTCGTCAACCCGCTTTCGTCCCACATCGGCACATCCTCCAGGCTTGGCAGTTCCGGCCGGTCCCCCATCGAAAGCTGGCATTCGATATCGGCGGCAGCGCGCTGGCCCCACACCAACCCCTCCAGCAGTGATGTGGAAGCCAGCCGGTTGGCCCCATGCAGGCCGGTGCAGCTCACCTCGCCAACCGCGTACAGGTTGCGGATGCTGGTACGGCCCCATTCGTCGACTGCCACGCCGCCGCAGAAGTAATGCGCGGCCGGCACCACCGGGATGGGCTCCCGGGTAATATTCAAGCCCACCCGCAGGCATTCGGCGTAAATATTGGGAAAGCGTGTCTTGATCTCTTTGGGCGGCATGTGCGAGGCGATATCGAGCAGAACGTAGGAATAGCCGTGCGTTTCCATTTCGGTGTGGATGGCGCGAGCCACTACATCGCGCGGCGCCAGGTCTTTCCATTCGGGCGAGTATTTCTCCATGAAAGGCTGGCCCTCCGGCGTCAGCAGTACGCCGCCTTCGCCGCGCACTGCCTCGCTGATCAGGAAGCCCTCCGCGCCTGGTACCGACAGAGCGGTCGGATGGAACTGGATGTATTCAGCATTGATGATGCGCGCCCCCGCCCGGCTGGCCATGGCCAACCCGTCACCACGCGCACCTGGGGGGTTGGTGGTGTTGCGATAGATGCGGCCCAGCCCGCCGGTTGCCAGGATGGTGGCTTCCGCCAGGGTGCGGTGGACCGTCTTGCCGGCCCGATCGAAAACGTAGGCGCCGTGACAGGCGATGGGCTGGTAGGCCGCCAGGGGGTCGCGTGAATTATGCGGATACGTGATCAGGTCCACGCCGGTGTAATTGGTTTCCAGTTCCACGTTGGGCAAGCGCTTGAGCACCGCCACGAGGCCTTCCATGATGGCCCGGCCGGTGCCATCGCCCACATGCAGGATGCGCCGGCGCGAGTGTGCGCCTTCCTGGCCCCAATCCGGATCGCCGTTGCTCTCGGTGTCGAAGACGATCCCGGCGGTGTTGACCAGCACCTCCTGCAGCAGTTTGGGTCCTTCCTCGGCCAGGATGCGCGCTGCCAGCGGCAGCGAGGCGCCCGCCCCGGCGGCCAGGATGTCTTCCACCAGCAGGTCGGCGCTGTCATCCAAGCCGCGCCCGATGATGCCGCCCTGGGCGTAGCGGCTGTTCGATTCGTGCGGGTCGGGGTCGCGCGTCAGCAGCATGATATGGCGGTTGGGGTTTTGAGCCAGCTTAAGCGCGGCGCTAGCTCCGGCGATTCCTGATCCGATAATGAGCACGTCAGTCGTTTTCATAAAAATGTGCCAAAAGCGCCAAAGGCACCAAATGAACCAAAGGTATCCTCTGGCGCTTTGGTGCATCTGAAACTTTTGGCTTTCCTCTCTTTATCCTATTTCGATCATCCGCTGCACCGCCCGGTAGGCCTTCACCCGGATCTCTTCCGGCACATCGATGACATAGCGGTTGAATTTCAGCGCATCACGCGTCTCTTCCATCGTGATGGTGTTCATGTGCGGGCAGCGCACCATGCACAGCCGCAGCATATCCTTTTCAGGGTTGGCGGCGGCGATGTTATCGCCCATGGCGCACTCGGTCAGTACCAGATAGCGCGATGCTTTGGTCTGCTGCACATAGCGGATCATGGCATTGGTGCTCCCGGAATAATCCGAGGCGGCCACCACCTCCGGGCTGCACTCCGGATGTGTCAGCACTACCACGTCCGGGAACTGCGCGCGCACGGCCTCGATATCGGCCACAGTGAATTTCTCATGCACTTCGCAGCGCCCGTGCCAGCCGATCATCTGGTAATCCAGCTCGGCGGCGTTTTGCCCTTCTGCCTGTGTGTTAAGCTGGCTGCGACGCAGGGCCAGGGTGTCGGGGCCGGCACTGGGGAACACGATGTGCTTGCCGGTCTCGTTGGCCACATTCTTCGCCAGGTATTCGTCCGGCAGGAAGATGACCGTGTCCGACTTGAGCGATTCGACCACTGCCACCGCGTTCGAGGATGTGCAGCAGATATCCAATTCAGCCTTGACGTCTGCATAGGTGTTTACGTAGGTCACCACCGGCACGCCCGGGAACCTGGCCTTGAGGTCGCGTACATCCTGGGCGGTAATGCTGGCAGCCAGTGAACAACCGGCCTTTTGGGCCGGCAGCAGTACTGTTTTGCCGGGGTTCAGGATCTTGGCCGTTTCGGCCATGAAACGCACGCCGCAAAAGACGATCACGCTCTTATCGGTCTGGGCGGCCTTGCGGCTCAGGTCAAGCAAATCGCCAGTAAAGTCAGGGATGGAATAGAACAGGGCCGGTTCCATGTAATTGTGTCCCAGGATGACGGCGTTCTTCTTTACCTTTAAATCTTCGATCTCCACAGCGATCTCGGCCTTGATACGCAGTTCCGCATCCGGCACGATCTTCTCGAGCCGGGCCTTCATTTTTTCATACATTTCCTGTGAATTCATTTTTTCCTCGTGCAGGGGTGGTGGGAGCGTGCCCCTACGACCCAATATAATCGAACGAAACATCGAAGACCCTGGCCGAATGGGTCAGGGCCCCGACGGAGATAAAATCAACACCTGTCTCGGCGATGCGCCGGACGGTTTCCAATGTCACGTTGCCGGAGGCTTCCAGTTTGGCCCGGCCGGCGGTCAATTGTACCGCCTCGGCCATCATTTCCGGGGTCATGTTATCCAGCAGGATGCGTGTTACGCTGACCCCCAGGGCTTCGCGCACGTGATCCAGCGTACGGGCTTCCACTTCCAAATCCAGACCAACTGCCGTGGCGCGGGCGCGCTGAACTGCTTTGGAAATGGAACCGGCGTAGTCGATATGGTTATCCTTGATAAGGATCATGTCGTACAGGCCAATGCGGTGGTTCTGCCCGCCGCCGCGCGCTACGGCCAACTTGTCCAGCGCGCGCAATCCCGGGGCGGTCTTGCGCGTATCGAGGATGACTGCGCGGGTTCCAACGACCGCCTGGACGAACTGGCTGGTCAGCGTGGCGATGCCCGACATGCGCCCCAGGAAGTTGAGAGCGGTTCGTTCGGCGGTCAGCAGGCTGCGGGTGCGCCCGGAGACCAGCGCCAGAACCTGGCGGTTCTCCACGCGCAGGCCTTCCTCCACCCGGGATTGAAAATCCACCTGCGGGTCGACCATCTGGTAAACCGCCAGGGCGATATCCAGCCCGGCCACCACGCCGGACTGCTTGGCGATGATCTGGCCGCGCATTTCGGCTTCTGCCGGGATGATGCTGTCGGTGGTCACATCGCCGGAACCGATATCCTCGGCCAGGGCACGCCGGATGGATTCAATAATATCGAGGGGGAGGGTTTTGTTTAGTGTCATTAATAGATGCTTGATTTCAGATAATGATAGCTTTGCGCCAAAATTATTCTACCTGCCTTATCCAATTTGTCAATAGGGGGTTTATTTTAAGGAATTGATTGTTGAAGTTTATTGAATTATGTAAAGATTGACAATTATCAACAATGCGGGTACGATGGCAATGTTTCCACTTTCCCCAACTTTCATCAATCTGTGAGCTAAATTGATCACTTTTGAGCGACGCCAACGATTAATGACCATCCTGCGAGAGCAGCCCGGGATCCGCGTCCCGGAGGTGGCCGAGTTGTTGGAAGTTTCCGAAGGAACCATCCGCAACGATCTCAACTCCCTGGCCGGCTCGGGACAGGTCACGCGTGTGCGGGGCGGGGGGGTGTTGCTGGAAGAACAGGCAAGCCGCAGCAGCATTTTTTCCACCCGTCTGATGACACATCGCGCTGCCAAACAGGCCATCGCTCAAAAGGCGGCCGCTCTTGTGCAGGATAACGACTCCATGCTGCTGGACTCCAGCACCAGTTCCTACTACCTGGCCTGCTGTCTGAAGAGCCGGCGTGACCTGACCGTCATCACCAATGGGATCGAGTCGGCGCGCGAACTGGCTAAGAATTCCTCCAATATCGTCATCCTGCTGGGGGGTGTGCTGCGTGTGGATGGCACCGCCATTAACGTGCCTTTGGCCGAGCAAATCCTGACTGGATACCATTTAAAGACGGCCTTCCTTTCCTGCAGCGGTTTCACACTGGAGGGCGGTCCAACGGAAGTTGATATATATGAAGCGCAGATCAAGCGCAAGTTTATCGCCAGCTCGGGCAGCCTGGTGGCGTTGATCGATTCCAGCAAAATCGGCCGGGCCGATCTGACCTCCTTTGCCAGCCTGGACCAGATCACGCATCTGTTTACCGATACCGATCTGGCGCCCGTCTGGGTTAAAAAGCTCGAACAGGCTGGGGTCCCATTTACCCTGTGCAACGAAAAAACGGAGCAAGCATGACGGATATTCCTGTCTACATCGGCGAAAACGCCATTGAACCCCTGCTGCAGTTTTGTAAAGAGCGGGGCCTGACCGATTTCATGCTGGTTGCGGATGGGAACACCTTCCCGGTGCTGGGCGAAAAAGTACAGGCTGCGCTGCAAGGAGCCGGCCTGAACGTTAAATCGGTGGTTTTCAATGAACCGGAAGTGGTACCCGACGAAGATTTCATCTTCCAGGTGCTGCTGCGGGCTGACCAGGTGGAGCGTACTTACCTGGCGGTGGGCTCGGGCACACTGACCGACATCGCCCGCATCGTCAGCCACCGCACGCGCCGTCCGTTCATTTCATTGCCGACCGCCCCCTCGGTGGACGGGTTCACCTCTCCGAGCGCCTCGCTGGCCGTCAGAAAGATCAAGACCACCGTGATCGCCCAACCGCCCATGGCGGTCTTTGCCGACCTGGCAACCCTGGTGGCGGCCCCGCAGAAAATGATCGCAGCCGGCTATGGCGACATTCTGGGAAAAGCGATCGCGCTGGCCGATTGGCAGCTCGGGCACATGCTGTGGGACGAACCATACAGCCCCGAGATCGCCGCACGAGTGCGGAAAACTCTTGAGTCCTGCATCGCCGCCACGCCCGAGATTGGCCGGGCCACCCCGGAGGGAGTCCGCAAGCTGATGTTCAGCCTGATCGATTCCGGCATGTGCATGCTGGATTACGGCAACTCGCGCCCGGCGGCTGGTTGTGAACATTACATGTCGCATTTCCTGGAAATGAAACTGCTGCGGGAAGGTCGGCACGCTGTGCTGCACGGAGCCAAGGTGGCGCTGTGCTCACTGATGGCCGCAGACCTGTACGCCCGGCTGCGGCAGATCCGGCGTCCCCAGGCAGAGAAGCAGCTGGCCGTGGCCACCCAGCCGGACCGGAACGCGGATATGCAGCGCATCCGGCAGGCCTTTGGCCCGATCGCGGAGAATTTGTTCATCGAGATGGCACCCTACCTGGATATGACCCCGGCGGGTTTCGCTCAGCTCAAGCAGCGTGTGCTGGAGCATTGGGACGAAATCCAGGCCCTGGCGGCCCAGGTACCCAGCCGGGAAAAGCTGGTCGATCTGCTCAACCAGGCCGGTGGGGCGACCAATCCGGCCGGGCTGGGGTTGAGTGAAGAGGAAGTGCAGCTGGCGCTGACCGAATCGCACTTTCTGCGTAACCGTTTCACGATCTGCAAACTGGAACATTTGCTCGGTTTGCCCGATGTTTTATAGGAGAAAAACCTATGTCTATGATTGCCCCTTTTCCTGAATTGGATGAATATCTGGCCTGGATGGGCGAGGCTGGCTGGCGCATCTCGGAGATCGAAGCCAGTGAAGGCGCCGCTGGGAACATTTCGGTGTGCCTCGGCTGGCCGGTGGAACTGCGCCGCAAGTTTCCCAATGTCGAAACACTGACCCTGCCCCTGGCCGTGCCCGAACTGGCCGGGATGACCATGCTGATCACCGGCTCGGGCCGGCGGCTGCGCGATATTATCCAGGAACCGACCGCCAACCTGGGCTGCCTGGTGGTTGATCCAGACGGCAAGACTGGCCAGCTCTACACTTCACCGAAGCGCCTTTTTGCCAACCTGACCAGCGAGCTGAATTCGCACCTGGCGGTGCATCGCGACCAGGTGGTCCACACGGGCACCAACTTCGATGCCGTCATCCATGCCCAGCCGCGTCACCTGACTTTTCTGAGTCACATCCCACGTTACCGGGATGAGAAATATCTGAACCAGCACCTGCTGCGCTGGGAACCGGAAACCCTTATCAACCTGCCTGAAGGGGTCGGTTTCGTGCCTTTTAATGTGCCCGGCTCGCAGGCGCTTATGACAGCCACACTCGAGAAGCTGCACCAGCACCGCGTGGTCATCTGGTCCAAGCACGGCGTAGTAGCCCGCTCGGATACCTCGGTCAAGCGCGCCTCTGACCGTGTCGAATACGCCGAGACGGCTGCCAGCTACGAGTACCTTAATCTGACGGTTGGAGAGCAGGGCGAAGGGCTGAGTATGGATGAGATCCACGCCATTTGCAAGGCCTTCAACGTAGAGCAGTCCATTTTCTAACCCCAAAAGGAAAACCATCGTGGATGCCACCCGCCTACTGGAAGCCGAACTCAATGATTTCTTGCCTGCCAAAAGGCAGCAAGCCCTGGAAGGGCTGCTTGCCTCCGGCGAAGCCGCCGGTGCATCCCGGGAAGCCGTCAACCTGCACTGCCATACGTTCTTCTCTTTCAATGCCTATGGCTATTCTCCAACCGGCCTGACCTGGCTGGCGCGCCAGCGTGGCTTCAAGGCGTTGGGAATCGTGGACTTCGACGTGCTGGATGGGGTGGATGAGTTCCTGAATGCCTGCGAACTCCTGGGAGTTCGCGGCTCGGCGGGCATGGAGACACGCGTCTTTATCCCCGAATTTGCCAGCCGAGATATCAATTCCCCCGGCGAGCCGGGTGTGTACTACTACATGGGCATCGGTTTTCCTGCCAGCCGGCCGCCGGCCCTTGCCGCACCTATCCTGGCTGACATGCGAAGGCGCGCCGAAGAACGGAACCGCGCCATGCTGGCCCGCATCAATGCATTCCTCGCGCCGGTCGCGGTGGACTATGACCGGGACGTACTCCCGCTCACGCCCGCTGGCAATGCCACCGAGCGGCATATGCTGGTGGCTTACCAAAAGGTGGCCGCCAGGCGCTTCCCGGACCCGGTCAACTTCTGGGCGGAAAAGCTGGCAATGCCGCCCGAGCAGGTGGCCGCCCAGATCGGCGACACGGTCAAATTCCCGAATACGCTGCGGGCGAAGCTGATGAAACGCGGTGGGGTTGGCTATGCCCAGCCGGGACCCGAGACCTTCCCATCCCTGGATGAAGTCAATCGCTTGATCGTCGCTTGCGGCGCACTGCCGTGTGCCACCTGGCTGGATGGCACATCCGCCGGCGAACAGGCCGAAGAGGAACTGCTGGAATTATTGATCGGCAAAGGCACCGTGGCGCTGAATATCGTCCCGGACCGAAATTGGAACCTGCCGGACCCCGAAAAACGGCGTGGGATGGTCCAGAAGCTGTACGAAGTGGTGGCACTGTGCGCCAAACTCGACCTGCCGCTCAATATTGGCACCGAGATGAACGCGCCCGGACAGAAACTGGTTGATGATTTCGATGCCCCCGAACTGGTTCCTGTGCGCCAGGCCTTCCTGGACGGCGCAGATTTCATTTACGGCCATACCGTTTTGCAGCGAGCACTTGGCCTGGGCTACCAGAGTGAGTGGGCCAGAATGCATTTCCCCGCCCGCCGGGAACGCAATGCTTTCTACACCCAGGCTGGCCGTCTGGTAACCCCCGGACGCCCCGGGATGACGCGGCTGAAGGTGCTGAGCCCCGATCTTTCACCGGCTGTACTGCTGGAACGGTTGGCGCATCCGGCCTGATCTTGACAGGGTTTAAGTAAACAACGATCTATTGCAACCATGACTCACCATTACCTGCTGGCGCATGACCTGGGCACGACTGGGAACAAAGCTACTCTCTTTGACGCAGACGAGGGCCTGGCACTGGCATCCACTTTTGAGTTCTACCCCACCTCCTACCCGCAACCGGGCTGGGCCGAACAGGACCCGGCCGATTGGGAAAGGGCCATCTGGCAGGCCACCCGCCGGTTGCTCGCACAGACCGGCATCGAGCCGGGCGGGATCGCGGCGGTCAGTTTCAGCGGGACCATGCAGGGCGCGTTGCTGGTGGATCGGCAGGGTACGCCATTGGGCCGGGCCATTATCTGGGCTGACCAGCGCTCCACGCTCCAGGCGGAACGGATCGGCTCGCTCTGCGATGGGCAGGCGCTTTACCACCTGACCGGGCAGCGCCTCAGCCCGGCCTATACGGCTCCAAAGCTTCTCTGGATCAAAGAACATGAGCCGCAGGTGTACGAAAACGCTTATAAATGTTTGCAGACCAAGGATTACGCGGCCTTCCTGCTGACAGGCGTATTTGCCACCGATCCTTCGGATGCTTCAGGCACATTGCTGTTCGACCTGGTGGGCGGGCACTGGGCCAGCGACCTGATCGAGACGCTTGGCCTGAACCATGAGCTTTTCCCAAAGGTGCATGCTTCGACTGACGTGATCGGGCAGGTCACCCCGGCAGCTGCAGCTGCCAGCGGGCTGCGGGCCGGCACGCCGGTGGTGATCGGCGGCGGAGATGGTGCGTGCGCCACGGTCGGGTCCGGAGCGGTGCGGGATGGGCAGGCTTACGCTTACCTGGGCTCGTCCTCCTGGATCGCCCTGACCAGCCGGCAGCCGATCTATGATCCGCAGCAGCGCACTTATACGATGGCGCACCTGATCCCCGGCCATTATTTCCCGCTCGGAACCATGCAGGCGGCCGGCGGTGCCTATGGCTGGCTGGAACACCTGCTCTACCCACAGGGGAACGACCAGGCAATGCAGAGCATGGATGCCGGGGCTGCCGGCGTGCCGGCGGGCGCGAACGGCCTTTTGTTCCTGCCTTACCTGATCGGGGAGCGCAGCCCGTACTGGAACCCGCAGGCGCGCGGCGCATTGGTCGGTTTGGCCATGCCGCACGGCCAGGCGGAATTCGCCCGGGCGGTACTGGAAGGAGTGGCGCTGAATCTTGGCCTGATCCTGGAAGCCCTGCGCGCACAGGATGTGCAGATCGACCGGCTGCTCTTGATCGGCGGGGGTGCGCGTAGTGCGGTCTGGCGCCAGATCCTGGCGGATGTGCTGGACCTGCCCATCTGGCTGCCCACATTGACCACCGAGGCTACCGCTCTGGGTGCGCTGGTGGCGGGCGGCATAGGGGTAGGCCTGTTTAGCGATTTCACTGTCGTCGATCGATTGGTCTCTGCCCGTGCAGCCGAGCACCCGCAGCCGGCAGCCCAACAGCATTATGCCGCCCTGTTGGAGCTCTTCCGGCAGACCTACCAGGCGCTTGATCCGATCTTTGTCCAATTGACCAAACTGGCGGCTGGCCGGTGATAGTGGCATATGAACATTCGAAAATTTTTAAAAAGCCGGGCGAGGCAGCGCTTCACCCATGCGAAAAATAGAGGTAAAAATGACCGATAAACTTAATGATTACCGCAGCGGCACCACTCCGCTGCCTGCCAAATACAAGCTTTGGCCGTTGTACGGCGCCGGTTTGGAAAGCCTGGGTAAGGATGGGCAGCCGGTTGAAGTGCCGGCGCCTTCCTATGGCCCGGATGAGCTGCTCATCCGCCACGATGCCTGCGGGTTGTGTTTTTCGGATACCAAGGTGATCGCCCAGGGCCAGAACCATCCGCGCGTCTTCCGTGACATGCAGAAGGAGCCGGTTGTGCTGGGCCATGAGGTTTCGATGACCATCCTGGGCGTGGGGAAGAACCTGGCTGGCCGTTATAAGGTTGGCGATCGCCTGACGCTCGAAACCGATATCGTGATCAAGGGCAAGACCTATGCATATGGCTACTGGTACCAGGGCGGCCTCTCGCAATACTCCGTGATTGGACCCGAGATCTACAACAGCGATCTGGGCAACAACCTGATCAAGGTACGCCCCGATAAAAGCTACGCCGAGATCGCCCTGACGGAACCCTGGGCCTGCGTGGTGGCGGCATATGCGTTGAAATATCGTACCGGCCTGAAGGATGGCGGCATCACCTGGATCATCGGAGCGGGCGGCGCAGGTCCGTACACCATCAGCGCAGGTTTCGATATGGCTTCCCACCCGGCCCGGCTGCTGCTGACGGATGTGCCGGCGGCCTTCTCCGCCTGGCTGAAGGCGCGCGCGGCGCATCTGGGTATTGAAGTAACCGAGGTGAGCAGGATCGAGGCGGCCCCGGTGGAGTTCGTGGATGACATCGTGATGCTGGGGGCGAATGCCGGCCTGATCGAACAGGCCAGCCCGCACCTGGGGCAGTTCGGCGTGATGGCAATCCTGGCCGTGGAGCCGCTCGACCGCAGGGTTAACGTCGATGTGGGGCGCATCCATTATCACCGCTGGGTCTATGTGGGCTCAACCAAAAAAGATGTAGCGGCGGCGTACCATGACCGGCCTGTCCGTTCGAATCTCAAACCCGGCGGCCATACCTGGATCGTCGGAGCCGGCGGCCCGATGGGGCGCATGCACGTGCAGCGCGCCATCGAGTTCAACAACCCACCGGCGGTGATCCTCTGCACCGATGTCAGCGATATGCGTCTGGGCGAACTGTGCGAGGCTTTCGCAGGCCAGGCCAGGGATAGAGGCATCCAGTTTATCTGCCTCAACCCGACCAAAACGGCCGAGTATGATTCCGCCTCGGCCAGCCTGCGCCATGAAGGATTTGACAATATCGTGGTACTGGCGCCTGTGCCGGCGGTCATCGCAGATGCCAGCAATTACCTGGCGCCCGGCGGGGTGATGAACGTGTTCGCCGGGGTGGCACGCGGCACGCTGGCTTCGCTGGACCTGAGCGGCGCATACCTGGAAGCCAAACGCGTGATCGGGCACTCGGCTTCATTAATGAGCGATTTCGAGCTGGTACTGGACAAGACCAATTCCGGGGAGCTTGCCCCCAACCGCTCAGTGGCGGCGGTCGGATCGTTGAGCGCCGCCCACGCCGGCCTCAAAGCCGTCAAGGAGGCCACTCTGGCCGGCAAGGTGGTCATCTATCCCAACATCAAGGAGCTGCCCCTGACCACCCTGGCCGAGCTGAAGGATAAACTGCCGAGCGTGCATGCCCTGCTCAACGAGCGGGGTGAATGGACCAAGGCAGCCGAAGAAGAGTTTTTGCGGCAGATGCTGCCGTAGAAATAAGGATCTATCCCAAAAATTTGAGAGAACCGCATTTTGATCGTGTGCGGCGAAGCCGCACACGATCAAAATGGGGACTCCTCCTAAATTTCCGGATAGGTTCAAAATTCAATTTATTCAAGGAGAAAAGTAGAAATGGCTGAAAAAAACGGTAAGAAAGTACGTGTAGCAATCGTCGGTGTGGGAAACTGCGCCTCCTCGTTGGTGCAGGGCGTCGAGTTCTACAAAAACGCCAGTGAAACCGATACGGTCCCCGGCCTGATGCACGTCAACCTGGGCGGGTATCACATTCATGACATCGAATTCTCGGCTGCCTTCGATGTGGTCGACACCAAAGTCGGCCTGGACCTGAGTGAAGCCATCGCCGCATTCCCGAACAACACGATCAAGTTCGCGGATGTACCCCATTTGGGCGTCAAGGTCGAGCGCGGCATGACCCATGACGGGATCGGCAAATATCTCAGCAAAGTGGTCAAGAAGGCCGAGGGCCCGACCGCCGACATCGTCAAGATCCTGAAGGACACCAAGACCGATGTAGTGGTCAGCTACCTGCCGGTTGGTTCGGAAGAAGCCACCAAGTGGTATGTGGAACAGGTATTGGAAGCCGGCTGCGGTTTTGTCAACTGCATCCCGGTCTTCATCGCTTCCCAGCCTTACTGGCAGAAGCGTTTTGCCGAACGCGGCCTGCCGATCATCGGCGATGATATCAAGAGCCAGGTCGGCGCCACCATCACCCACCGCGTGCTGACCACCCTGTTCGAGGAGCGCGGCGTTCATCTGGATCATACCTACCAGTTGAACTTCGGCGGCAACATGGATTTCTACAACATGCTGGAGCGCGAGCGCCTGGAGTTGAAGAAGATCTCCAAAACGCAGGCAGTCACCTCCATGTTGAGCTTCAAGATGGATCCAGACGACATCCATGTCGGACCGTCGGATTATGTGCCGTGGCTGACCGACCGCAAGTTCTGCTACATTAAAATGGAAGGCACCACCTTCGGCAATGTGCCCCTCAACCTGGAGTGCAAGCTGGAAGTATGGGACAGCCCCAACTCGGCCGGCGTGGTCATTGATGCGTTGCGCTGCGTCAAGATCGCCATGGATCGCGGATTGTCCGGCGCGCTGCTTTCCCCGTCTTCCTACTTCATGAAATCCCCGGCCGAGCAGTACCCGGATTCGGATGCACGCCAGAAGACCGAAGATTTCATTGCCGGTAAATAAGCAATTTAGAACCTGTCCATAAATTTATGAGGAGTTCGCATTTTGAGATTGTGCAGCTTCGCCGCACAATCTCAAAATGCGGTTCTTTTATGATTTTAGGATAGAGACTGAGAAATGGAATTGCGCGATGGATAAACCCTTACAAGATCGGATCGCCCTGGTGACCGGCGGGGCACAGGGCCTGGGACAGGCCATTTGCGCCCGGCTGGCGGAAGAGGGCTGTCACGTGGTCGTGGCAGACCTGAACGAGCCGAAGGCGCTCGAGACTGCCCAAAGCATCAACGCGGCCACCGACCGGCATGCCCTCGCCATCAAAGTGGATGTGACCGACGAAGCCCAGGTGCAGGCGATGGTGGAACGCTGTCTGCAGGAGTTCGGACGGCTGGACATCCTGGTTTCGAACGCCGGCATCCTGATCGCCGAGGAGATCACCGACTTCCCGGCAGAGAAGTGGCGCGCCGTGATGAATGTCAACCTGTTCGGTTACTTCCTGTGCGCCAAGCACGCCGCCCGGATCATGAAGGCGCAGAAGAGCGGCGTGATCCTGGAGATCAATTCCAAATCGGGCAAGAAGGGCAGTTTCAAGAATTCCGCCTACGCCGCCTCCAAGTTTGGCGGGATCGGCCTGACGCAGAGCATTGCGCTCGACCTGGCCGAATACGGTGTGCGCGTCAACGCCATTTGCCCGGGCAACCTGCTCGACTCGCCGCTCTGGACAGAAGGCCCGAATGCACTTTTCAAGCAGTATGCCCGCAACCGTGGCATCACTGAGGAACAGGTCCGCCAGACCTATATCGACCAGGTTCCGATGAAACGCGGCTGTACCTATACGGATGTGTGCAATGTGGTGGTTTTCCTGGCCTCCGACCAGGCCAGCTACATGACCGGCCAGGCGATCAACGTCACCGGCGGGCAGGAGATGCGTTGAGCAACCTTCCAACCCCAAACCATTATTATTCCGGCTACATCTTTGACCTGGACGGGACCGTCTACCTGGGGAATGCCCTGCTGCCCAGGGCCGGCGAGACCCTGCTGGCGCTGCGCGGGCGAGGCCTACGCACCATCTTCATTTCCAATAACCCCACGCATGCACGTGAAGACTATGCCGCCAAGCTGACCCGCCTGGGCGTGCCGACCCCGGTGGAAGACATCTTGAATTCAACGGGGGTGATGGTGGATTTTCTGCAGCGGCGCATGCCGGGGGCGCGCCTGTTCGTGGTGGGCGAAGAGCCGTTGTGTGATGAGTTGCGCCGGGGCGGCTTCGAACTGACCGAGCATCCAGACCAGGTGGACGCAGTGATCGCCAGCTTCGACCGCACCTTTGTGTACCGCAAGCTGCAGATCGCCTTCGATGCCATCCGGGCCGGGGCGCGTTTCTTCGCCACCAACCCGGATCGCTACTGCCCGGTGCCAACCGGCGGCGAGCCGGATTGCGCCGCCATCATTGCCGCGATCGAGGCTTGTACCAATACGCACGTGGAAGCCGTGGTGGGGAAACCCTCCACTTACATGATCGAAGCCGCCCTGCATGTGATGAAGCTGCCGGCAGCGGACTGCCTGATGACCGGCGACCGGTTGGAAACCGACGTTGAGATGGGCCTGGAGGCGGGCATGTCGGCTGCGCTGACACTGACCGGCGCGACGCATGCATCGGCTTTGGAGGATTCGCCGATCCATCCCACCTATGTATTGCGCAATTTAGGTGACCTCCTGCCGTAAGGGCGCCATTCCTATTGGGACTCTCAGCCAATCCGGGTGATTTTTTTTATAGCTTTTCAAGCGCGCCAAAATAATGGGATCATTATTTTGGCGCTCGAATTTAAAACATAGGATAGAATTTATGCTGGCGAACATCCCAGGTTGAGCGCGCCCGGGATTGAATGTGGAAGATTCACAGAAATTATCTTTATGAGGAGCCAGCCATGCCGATTGAATTTTTTGTCGACACCAAACACGCAGGACGTCCATTCCCGCATTACTGGGAACAATGCGTGGGCAGCTGCCATGCCATTATGGGCACACGCGCAGACTGGCGCGATCAGTTGGAAAAATGCCATCGCGAACTTGGTTTTCAATATGTGCGTTTTCATGGCCTGCTCAACGATGAAATGAGCGTCTGTAAAAAAGATGCGTCTGGGGGTCTGTATATCTCTTTTTTCAATGTTGACTCGATCTTCGATTTTCTCCTGAAGATCGGCATGAAGCCTTTCATTGAACTGAGTTTCATGCCTGCGGCGCTGGCTTCCGGCGCTGCAACTGTATTCCATTACAAAGCCAACATCACGCCCCCCGCAGATTATGCGCAGTGGGAAGCGCTGATCAAGGCGCTGACCCAGCACCTGCTGGAGCGGTATGGATTGGCAGAGGTGCGCAGCTGGTTTTTTGAAGTCTGGAACGAACCCAATCTCAAATTCTTCTGGACGGGCACGCAGGAAGAATACTTCAGGTTATATAAGCATACAGTCCAGGCCATCAAGAGCGTGGATGGCAACCTGCGGGTGGGCGGCCCGGCTACTTCGATCAACGCCTGGATTCCCGACATGCTTGAATTCTGCCGCCAGACCAATACCCCGATCGATTTCGTTTCCACGCATCATTACCCCACGGATGACCCGCTCTGGAAAAACAGCGAACTCAGTATGGAAGAGTTTTTTCAGCAATTCGCGCATGAAATGGGCAAGTACGAGCGCGGCGTCTTGCGCAAGATGACCGAGCAGGCCAGAGCCGAGGCCGGAGATTTGCCGCTCTATTACACGGAGTGGAACAGTTCCGCGATGCTGCCAGACCCCCTCCACGATGAAACCTACTCTGCCGCGCTGGTCGCAAAAACCATTGCCGACAATGACGGCCTGGTGCAGGGTTATTCTTTCTGGACTTTTTCTGATCTGTTTGAAGAAAACGGGCAGTTTTCCGAGCCGTTTCACGGGGGTTTTGGATTGCAAACTATTCAAGGCATTCCAAAGCCCACGTATCGGGTCTTTGAGATGCTGCACAAGTTGGGCGATAAAAGAATAGGAGTGAATGGCGGAGCGGATTCGACCGTGGAAATGCTGGCGGTTAAAAAGGATGCAAGCCTGACCCTGCTGGTTTACAACCACAACGTCCCGGGAGCAGAAATCCACGCCGAGCAAGTTTCCATTACCCTGAATGGGGCAATACCATCCACATCCATCTCAATCGCAAGAATCGATAACGGAAGTGCCAACCCAAAACAAAAATGGATTGAACTTGGCCAGCCTGCATATCCCAGCCACAAGGAACTTGCCGAAATCGAGCATGCTTCTTTGCTAATTTCCAGCGAACTCAGGGCCGAGCCCACCGCGGATGGCTGTATCCTCCGTTTCGTCATCCCACCGCATGGAATTGCGGCCATTATTTTGGATCTTTAGCCGATTTTCGTATCCTGAATTAAGCCAGCACGGCAGCCTTCAAGCAAACTCATTCCATGGATAAAAGGGAAAGAAAATGCCAAAATCCAAACCCGCTGTTACCATCTTGAGATTGCGCTTTGAGCATCTACGCGAATCGCTTGGAATCGGCGTGGAGAGTCCACGCCTGTCGTGGATGGTTGAAACAACTGCTCAAAACTGGCAGCAGGCTGCCAATGAGATCGAGTGTTACAACGTAAATGGTTCATTGCGCGGCCAGACCGGAAGAGTTGAATCGAACCAGTCGGTGCTGGTGGCCTGGCCGTTCGAACCGCTGCAATCCCGTGAGCAAATACGCGTGCGGGTGCGGGTGTGGGGTAAGGATGGACGGGTTTCATCGTGGAGTCAGCCCGAAAAGCTGGAAGCCGGTTTGCTCCAGCCGGCGGATTGGAGTGCCGGGTTTGTAACTCCCGCCTGGACGGAGGATATTTCCCACCCTAACCCTGCTCCCTATCTGCGGCGTGAGTTCGAACTGCGCCCTGGAGTAAAAGCGGCCCGGCTGTATATCACCTGCCTTGGTCTCTATGAGGCCCAGATCAACGGCGCCATCGTTGGTGACCAGGTGCTGGCCCCCGGTTGGACGGTGTATGACCGGCGTTTGCGCTACCAGACCTTTGATGTGACGGGCATGTTGCATGCAGGCCGCAATGCCATCGGGGCCATCCTCGCCGATGGTTGGTATCGGGGCCGCATCGGTTTTGGCGGAGGCCGCCGCAATATCTGGGGGGAACACCTGGCCCTGCTGGCCCAACTCGAAATATGCTACGAGGATGGCTCGAGCGAGCGCATCGTGACCGATGAAACCTGGCGCGCCGCCACCGGTCCCATTCTATTGAGCGGAATCTATGAAGGCGAAACCTATGACGCCCGCCTGGAGCAACCTGGCTGGTCGTCGCCAGGGTTTGAAGATGCTCATTGGAAAACTGTACGCAGTCTTGCGTGGGATCTGAACAGCCTGATCGCCCCGGTCGGCCCGCCAGTTCGCCGGTTCGAACGAATGACGCCCGTTGCCATCACCCGCTCTCCATCCGGCCGGACTTTGCTGGATTTTGGCCAAAATCTGGTGGGCCGGCTGCGCTTTTCGGTGCAGGGGCCGGCCGGGCAGACCATCACCCTGCGGCACGCAGAAGTGCTGGAAAATGGCGAACTTTGCACCCGTCCCCTGCGGAATGCCGAAGCCACCGACCGCTATACCCTGCGCGGGGAGGGCGTAGAAACCTGGGAGCCCCGTTTTACCTTCCACGGTTTCCGCTATGCCGAAGTGGATGGCTGGCCCGGGGAACTGCACCCAACCGATCTTTGTGCGGTGGTGGTCCATTCGGATATGGAAAAGACCGGCTGGTTTGAGTGTTCCGATGCGTTATTGAATCAACTGCACGCCAACGTTATATGGAGCATGCGCGGCAACTTCGTCGATATCCCCAGCGACTGCCCGCAGCGTGATGAGCGCCTGGGCTGGACGGGCGACCTGCAGGTGTTTTCACCCACCGCCTCTTTTCTATATGACGTGAGTGGTTTTCTCCAATCCTGGCTGGCTGACCTGGCCGTCGAGCAAGCCAAGTGCGGGGGCAGTGTGCCGCCCTTTATTCCCAACACTGTGGGAGATATATTCGGCGCAGCCGCAGCCTGGGCAGATGCTGCCACGGTCGTTCCCTGGGTATTGTATGAGCGCTTTGGCGATCCGGGCCTCCTGGCGGCTCAATTTGAAAGCATGTCTGCCTGGGTTGACCATATCGCCGGTTTGGCTGGGGAACAATTCCTTTGGAAGAGCGGTTTCCAGTTCGGTGACTGGCTCGACCCGGCCGCACCGCCTGACAGGCCAGCGCAGGCACGCACGGATAAAGCGATCGTCGCGACGGCCTATTTTGCCCATTCGGCAGAACTGGTTGCCCGCACTGCTTTCGTATTGGGCCGGGCAGATGAAAGGAAGCATTATTCAGCCCTGGCAGGAAAAGTAAAAAGTGCCTTTGCACGAGAATACGTAACTCCCGCCGGACGCCTGATGTGCGACGCAGAAACGGCCTATGCCCTCGCCCTGGCCTTTGACCTGCTGCCCACGGCCGAACAACGCAGCCATGCCAGCGACCGGCTGGCTGACCTGGTCCGGGAGGGCGGCTATACCATTCGTACCGGTTTTGTGGGCACACCCCTGATCTGCGATGCGCTATGCAGCAGCGGGCATTACCTTGCCGCTTACCGCCTTTTATTCCAGAGGGAATGTCCCTCCTGGCTGTACCCGGTGACGAAGGGTGCGACCACCATCTGGGAACGCTGGGACAGCATGCTTCCGGACGGCTCGATCAATCCTGGAGAAATGACCTCTTTCAACCATTATGCCCTCGGGGCGGTGGCAGATTGGATGCACCGCACGATTGGCGGCATTGCTCCTGTAGAGGCGGGCTACCACCGTATCGAAATCCACCCCCGTCCCGGTGGTGGCTTGACCCATGCACGTGCCGGCCACCTGAGCCCTTACGGTCTGGTCGAATGTGCCTGGAAGATCGAGGCCGGGAAAATCGACGTGGAGGTTGTTATTCCACCCAATGCGACCGCCCTGGTCACTTGCCCTGGCAGCGACGCATCCCCCCTTGAAGTTGGCTCCGGCTCCTGGCACTGGTCAATCCCTTATCAAGATCCGGATGCGCATACGCCCTATTCGGTCGATGATTTAACCAACGAGATTCTGGGCAACAGCGCTGCCCGCACAATTGTCATGGATGTGCTCTCCCCCCGGGTGGAGCCCGGCTTTCTAAACATAGTATTGCAAAATTATGGCGATCAACCCCTGCGCCGGGCGCTTGGCGTGCTACCGAATTCTGGTGATTTGCTGACATTAATGGTGGATGCGCTTGCCAACCTTGGAACGCAAATGGGAATGGCAAAATAATAAATAGGCAGACTGGCATGGGAACGGCATGGCAAACTCAGCCCCAGGCCAGCCAGATTATCGGTTTCTCAGGCTTTTCTGGCGCGCAGGGAACTTTGCCGGATGATCAATTCAGGTTGGATGGATTGCTGGCGAGGCGTGATCTGTTGTTTAATCCCGCTTTCAATGATCTGGTGCAATTGCTCAACGGCAATTTGTCCGGATTTTTGTAAACCCTGGTCAACGGAGGTCAGCGGCGGCCAGTAGGAATTTGTCTCAGGCATATTGTCAAACCCAACCAGCAGCAGGTCTTCCGGAATGGATAGCCCGCGCTGGCGGGCAGTGTAAATAACGCCCAGGGCCATGCTATCGTTACAAGCAAATACCGCATCGATATCCGGCCGTCGATCCAATAATTTTTCCAGGCCAGTTTGCCCGCTATTGGCCAGCCAGTTGCCTTCCACCACCAGTGACGAGTCGGTCTCCAGGCTGGCCTGTTCCAGGGTATCCCGCCAACCGGCCAGGCGTGCCTGCGATTCCCACCAATCCGCAGGACCAGTGATGATGCCAACCGTATGGCAGCCCTGTTCAAGCAGGTGTGAAACGGCCATGCTGGCCCCGGCCCGGTTATCTATCGAAACCACATTCAGGGTTGGATCGGGACGCATGTGAAGGAAAGTGATCGGAGGGTAGGCTTCGGCCCGGATGTCACGCACCCAGTCCCGGTTCCCTTCGATTTCGTGGATCGCCCAAATGATGCCATCTGCCCGGTGGGCGCGGATATGGTCCAGGGTGGTGAAGATCTCAGCTTCCAATGGTCCGTTCACAAAATGAAGCATGAGCGAATAGCCCAGTTGGTTGGCTTCCCGTTGAATACCGGTCATGGCGGACGAGTAACCATAAAAACCCAGGTTGCTTAACTCTTTTATGACCACTGAAAGCACATGGCTGCGGTTATTGACCAGGCTGCGCGCCAGCAGATTGGGTTGGTACCCCAGGGCATCCATGGCAGCCAAAATGCGCTGGTGAGTCGCTTCGGCCACGTGGCGTTTGCCGGTGAGGGCATTGGATACGGTTCCCGCGGATACTCCGGCGTGGCGTGCAACATCCTGTATGGTAGCGCTCATTAAGGATCTTCCTTTTTCTGAAGAGTGCAAAACCTGACATAAAGCACTTGACAAAGTAATACACGCTAATTATGATGTATTACAGCAATTAAAACGTTTTAATGATTGATATATTTTATCCTAAATCCTGGAGACTGCAAATATGGCTCTTGTTACGTTAAAAACGATGTTGGAAAAAGCCTATCAAAAGGGTTATGCTGTCGGCGCCTTTAATATCATCAGTCTCGATTTTCTGGAGGCAATCATCCTGGCTGCACGTCGGACCGCCTCCCCGGTCGTCTTGAACATTGCTGAAGTTCATTTCCCCTTTGTGAAAATGGAAGATATCGTCCCGGTGGTCAGGGAAATCGCCAAGCGGGAACGGTTTGATATCGTGCTGAACCTGGATCATGGGTTGACGATCGATGCAATTGAACGCGCCCTGGCCAACGGGTTCACTTCCATCATGTTCGATGGTTCCCACCTGGAGTTCGAAGAAAATATCCGGCAGACCTGCGAAGTAGTGCAGATGTGCCATGCCTGGAATATTTCCATCGAGGCGGAATTGGGAGCGGTCGGTGGGGGAGAAGGGGGCAGCCTGGTGGGGGCGGCCGATCCGGCCAAATACACCGATATTGAGCAGGCCAGGATATTCGTTCAACGAACTGGCGTAGATGCACTGGCGGTGGCCATCGGCAATTCGCATGGACGCTATAAAGGCCCACCTATGCTGGATTTTGAGCGGCTACGTGCCATCCGGAATGCGGTCGATGTTCCGCTGGTTTTGCATGGTGGTTCCGGCATCTCGGCTGCTGATTTTCGTAAAGCGATCTCCCTGGGTATTGCCAAAATTAATTTCTTTACAGGCATGTCGGAAGCTGCGATTCAGGCGACCACAAGCTACCTCAGCAATATTGGCGAACAATATAACGATTACCCGATGATGATGAATTACGTCAAAGAGTGTGTCGCAAAAGTTGTGGCTGAACAGATGGAAATATTCGGCAGCCGGGGCCAGGCCGCCATACAAATATAGCAATTTGAACCCCGCTCTTTATCAGATCCTATCGCTTTATTGAAAACGGTATCCACCCCTTCCCAATATATTTATAAGGAGAAAATCAATGGCACAAAAATCAAGGTTCGCGCTTTATTTCGGAAACCGCGGTTTTTTCCCGGCCTCCCTGCAAGCAGAAGCGCGTGAAGAACTACCGCGCGTGCTTGAAGCTGCCGGACATGAAGTCATTATGCTGGACGCGCAAGCCACACGCTACGGGGCGGTAGAAACACCCCAGGAAGGCCAGATTTTCGCCAATTTCCTGCGGCAAAACCAGGGCAAATATGATGGCGTCATCCTAAGCCTGCCCAATTTTGGGGATGAAAATGGAGCCGTGGCGGCCCTCAAGGAATCCGGGGTGCCGATCCTCGTCCAGGCCTACCCGGATGAGTTCGACCGGATGGCGCCGGAGTTGCGGAGGGATGCTTTTTGTGGCAAGTTCTCGATCATGGATGTGTTTTATCAGCATAACCTGAAATTTACCGCCCTCAAGCCGCATACCGTCAGCCCTTCCAGCGGGCGCTTCAAGGCCAACCTCGATCACTTTGATCGGCTTTGTCACGTGGTTAAGGGATTCCACCACCTGGTAATCGGGGCAGTTGGCGCCCGCACCTCGGCATTTAAAACCGTCCGCTATGATGAGGTGGCTTTGCAGCGCATGGGTGTTACCGTTGAGACCTTTGATCTCTCCACGGTAATCGCCCGGGTCAAGGCCCTTTCTGCTGAAAGCAGTGCCTATAAAGCCAAAATGGCTGTTCTGAGAGACTACACCTCCTGGGAAGGCATCCCGGAGACTGCCCTCGACAACATCACTCGCCTGGGCGTGGTCTTGGATGAACTGATTGCTGAAAATCAAATGGATGCCATTGCCATCCGTTGCTGGATCGAATTGCAGCAGCAGTTGGGCATCTCGCCGTGCGTGCTGCTGGGCCTGCTCAATAATACCGGCACCATCGCTGCCTGTGAGGTGGATGTCTACAACGCAGTCGTGATGGCGGCTTTATCATTTGCTTCGGGTCGCCCTGCCACCGTGCTGGACTGGAACAACAATTACGGGGAAGAAGATGATAAGTGTATTCTGTTCCACTGCGGACCGGTTGCACGCGAGCTGATGACGGACAGAGGCCACATTTCGGACCATTTGATCCTGGCCAATTCCGTTGGCCCGAATAATAGTTTTGGCTGTGTGGTCGGGCGGATCGCCCCCACCGATCTGACTTTCGGCAGCATGATGACGGATGCAGGTAAGGTCAAGATCTTCCTCGGAGATGGCCGTTTCACAGAAGACCCAATTCCAGGGAATTTCTTTGGCGCAGCCGGGGTGGCAGAGATCAACCGGTTGCAGGATGTGCTCCTGCATGTGGGTATGCATGGGTATCGCCATCATGTCAGTGTTACTCCGGGTAAATATGTTGCTCCTCTGAAAGAGGCGCTGGAAAAATACCTTGGCTTTGATGTCGCCGTACCGCAAGCGGAGTAAAGCATGCCTGAACTTAAGCTGATTGTCCAGAATGCCTCGAAAGCCGGGCTGGCACTCCCCGCCTTCAATGTCCCTTATCTGCCCATGCTTGAGCCGGTGGTGCGGGCCGTGGTCGACCAAAACAGTTTTGCCTTGATCGAAACGGCGCGACTGGAGTGGTTCAAATTCGAAGCGGGCGGACCGGAAGAGGTTGCCAGGGAGTTTTTCCGCTGGCAAAACCCGCAGCATGTGCGGCTGCATCTCGATCATGTGCCCGTTATTGATGAAGACGGCCAACGAATTGATTTCCTTGCCACCATCCAAAAGGCCATTGACCTGGGCTACCATTCTGTGATGGTGGATGGTTCACGCCTGTCCCTGGATGAGAATATTGCCGCCACCCGCCAGGTGGCGGCACTGGCTCACCAGGCCGGGATTCCCTGCGAGGCTGAGCTTGGCGCCGTCCTTGGCCATGAAGCCGGGCCGCTGCCCCCTTACGATGAATTATTCGCTTCGGGGAAAGGTTTCACCAAGGTGGATGAGGCCCGCCGTTTCGTGGCAGAAACGGGCTGCGACTGGCTTTCGGTGGCGATCGGGAATATTCATGGTGCCATCTCGGAAGGCTTCAAAGACCAGAAAAAAATTGCTGCCCGCCTGAACCTGGAGCATCTCGAGAGTCTGTTCCTGGCTACCGGTGTTCCGCTGGTTCTTCATGGTGGTTCAGGTATCCCGCGCGATTATGTATTGAAAGCCTTCAAAAAAGGCATTGCGAAGATCAACATCGGCACCGAAATTCGCCAGGTTTATGAGTTGAATCTGAAAACAACGGGCAAAGTCTCTGCTGCGCAAACAGCCGTCTATGAACGAACCGGCTGGCTGATCGACGAGTATTTTGGCTTGAAGAACATCAGCCCGTTGTTGATGCAGGGGCTGGCATGACTTTGCTTGGGATTGATGTCGGTACCACTGGTTGCAAAGTGGCCCTGTTCTCGCTGCGGGGGGAGATGCTGGCTTCTGCCTATAGTGAATACGATGTTCAAAGCCCCCAACCGGGCTGGGCGCAGCTCGACTCGGCCGCCATCTGGGAGGTTGTGAAGACCGCCATCCGCTCGGTTAGCGCGGCCGGCGCCGGGACAGAGATTTCAGCTATTTCGGTTTCCTCCCTGGCCGAGGCGACTGTGCCCGTTTCAGAAGATAGACAGATCCTGGGGCCATCCCTGCTTAACTTTGATACGCGCGGCGAGGAGTTTCTGACCGAACTGGGTGCGCTTTTGCCGAACGAACAGCTTTACCCCATCAACGGGAACACTTTCGGCAACCAATATTCCCTCACCAAGCTCAAGTGGATGCGTGCCCACCAGCCCGAACTTTACGAACGCACCTATAAATTTTTATCCTGGAGCGATTTCATTGCCTTCATGCTGGGCGCGGATGCACGCGTGGATTATTCCCTGGCCAACCGTACCCTGCTGTTCGACATTAATACCGGCGATTGGTCAGCCAGCCTGCTTGAAGCGGCCGGAATTGACGGCTCGAAGCTGCCTGCCACGGTCCCTTCGGGAACGGTGATCGGGACGGTTGCCACGCATATCGCTGCCGAGCTGGGCCTGCCGCCGGGTGTGCGGATCGTCAGCGGGACACATGACCAGTGCGCCAATGCGGTCGGCAGTGGAGTGGTTGATCCCGGCAGCACGGTCTACGGAATGGGTACTTACCATTGCATTACCCCGGTTTTTGCCAGCCGGCCGGATACGCAAGCCATGATCGCGCGTGGATTGAACACCGAACATCACGCCATCCCGGGCCGCTATGTATGTTTTATTTATAACCAGGGTGGCGCGCTGGTCAAGTGGTATCGAGATACTTTTGCCCCGCTTGAACATCACCGGGCCGAAGCCGAAGGTCGTTCCGTCTATCCGGATCTGTTGGCGGAAATCCCAACGGAGCCCAGCAGCGTGCTGGTACTGCCGCATTTTGCGCCGACCGGGCCACCCAGGTTTATCAAAGACTCAGCCGGTGTGATGGCCGGTCTGCGTTTGGGAACACGCCGCGGGGATGTGCTCAAGGGCGTCATCGAGGGGGTGGCTTTCTATCTCAAAGAACAGGTTGATTCGCTGCCTGCAACGGGCATTAAGATCGACGATTTTCGCGCCGTCGGCGGCGGCAGCCGTTCGGATGCCTGGGTGCAAACATGCGCCGATATTTTTGGGCTGCCTTTTACCCGTCCGGTCGTCACTGAAGCGGGTGCTCTCGGAGCGGCGATCATTGCCGGGGTTGGGTCTGGAGTTTTCGAGAACTTCACCCAGGCTGTGGCTGCCATGGTCAAGTTGGAACGCGATTTCGAGCCGAACCTGCCCATGCACGAACGCTATCAGACCCGCTACCAAAAATACCAGCGACTGTGGCCGCTCATGGCCGACTATCTGCGTGATTTGGCGGCGTGACACGAGCAGCAGGAAACGAAAAGGATGGTCACTCATGAAACGAATCACTTCACTGATGATAAATCTATGAATGCCAGTTTTGTTATTCCGGATGAGATGCGCGCCCTGGTGCTGGATGGGACCGGGTTTGAGCACCTGCATGTGCGCAAAGTCCCCACGCCCCGCCCCGGAGCGGGCCAGATGCTGGCGCGCGTTGAGGCAGCCGGCATCTGCACTTCCCTGATCAAGCTGGTCGAACAGGGCCCGAACCACCAACTCGTTTACGGCTGGAACCTGGAGCGCTGGCCGCTGATCCTGGGCGATGAAGGCGTGGTGACCCTGGTTGAGGTGGGGGCGGAGCTGCACAAGACCTACCAACCCGGGCAGCGTTACGTGATCCAGCCTTCGATCGAGCATGCCCCCATCAACCACCTGGAACGATATCGTGACGGCGGGCGCGGCATCCAAAAGGTGGCGGTCAGCTACACCCTGGGTGGCCACCTGGCAGAATACATACTCATCCCTGAAGAAGTCCTGGCAGCTGGCTGCCTTCTGCCGCTGCCGGATCCAGGCCTGCCGCATGCCCACGCCGCCATCAGCGAGCCGATTTCCTGCGCCGTCTCGGCCCAGGAGCATGCCCTGCACCTGGCGCAAAGCAACGGGCTGGCAAAACGGTCGGCTTACAATGGGTTAAAACCTGGTGGCGTAACCGTCATTGTCGGTGCCGGGGCAATGGGGCGTTTGCATGTAGAAATCGCGCTGAGTTACCAGCCGCGCCTGGTGGTGGTGGCCGATTTCATAGAGGAACGGCTGGAACTGGTCAGGCAGCTCTTCAGCGCACGTGCCAGCCGGCAGGGGGTTGGCCTGATCACCTTCAACCCCGCCAAAGCGGACCTGAAAGCCTTTGTCAATGAACAGAGTGATTATCACGGCGCCGACGATGTGATCATTGCGGTCGGGGCGCGTAAAGCCATCGAGGATGCCATGGGCTACCTGGGCCGGGGGGCGGTGCTGAACCTTTTCGGTGGTTTGAAGCGTGGCGATGAGATGGTCGGCTTCGACACGCTGGCGATCCATTACCAGTCGATCAATGTGACCGGCTCCAGCGGCGGCTCGCCCTGGGATATCGCCCGCACCCTGGAAATGATGGCGTCTGGCGAGATCGACCCGGCGGTGCATATTACCCGCATAGGCGACCTGGAGCATGCCATCGAGTTGTTGAAGATGGTCAAAGCCCAGCAAATCGATGGGAAGGCGGTGGTCTACCCGCACCGGCGCACCGGCGAGATCAAGACGGTCAAGCTATGGACGGCTGCAGACGAGCAGAACTATCTCTCCGGGCAAGGTTGAAGCATGCCGCTGACCGGAAGGCGTACATTTGTAGGTTTTGGTTTTGGGGCGATCCAGAGCGGCCTGTTCCTGTACGAGGCGTTTCACTCGGGCTCCTTTCGCCAGCTGGTCGTTGCGGAGGTGCTGCCCGAAGTAGTACAGGCCGTGCGCCGGGAAGGTGGTTTATTTTGCGTCAACATCGCCCATCCTGACCGGATCGAATCAGCCTGCATTGGTCCGGTAGGAATTTACAACCCGGCCGTGGTAGCGGACCGCGCCGCCCTGCTGGCTGCCATCACCGAGGCCGAAGAGATCGCCACGGCAGTCCCGAGTGTGGCGTTCTACGTATCGGATAACCCCGGGAGTATCCACCGCCTGCTGGCCGAAGGGCTCTGCCGAAAGGTTGAACAAGATGGCCCGCGGGCAGTAATATATGCGGCCGAGAACCACAACCATGCTGCCGAGATCCTGGAAGCCGGCGTGATGAGTTTGGTTCCACAGGAAATGCAGGCTGCCATCCGTGCCCGGGTGCGCTTTCTCAATACTGTTATTGGAAAAATGAGCCAGGTTGTGGCCGATCCCGAAGAGGTGCGGTCGCGCCACCTGGCGCCGATCACCCCCGGCTTCCCACGCGCCTTCCTGGTCGAAGCCTTCAACCACATCCTGATCACCCGTGCGCAATTCCCGGAACCGTTCCAGCGTGGCATCCGCGTGCTGCTGGAGAAGGATGATTTGCTGCCCTTCGAGGAAGCCAAGCTATACGGGCACAATGCCACGCATGCCATCCTGGGATACCTGGGAGCCATGCTTGGAGCGGTGCGTGTAGCCGATTTGCAAAATGTGCCAGGGTTGCTTTCCTTTGCCCGCCGGGCTTTCATCGAAGAATCGGGAGCTGCTCTGATCCACAAACATGCCGGTCTCGATCCGCTCTTCACGCCAGAGGGCTACCGGGATTTTGCTGACGATTTGCTCGAACGCATGACCAATCCATTCCTGGTGGATTTGATCGAGCGTGTCACACGCGATACCAAACGCAAACTGGGCTGGAATGACCGGCTGGTTGGCACGATGCGCGTGGCGCTTGAGCAGGGGGTTGTACCCAACCGTTACGCCCTGGGCGCCGCGGCTGCACTGGCCCGGCTCGATCCTGCCACATTGGAAGGCCAGAGGCCGGCCGGAAGTGTCCTGGAGGCTTTATGGCGGGAAATTTCCTCTTCCCAGGCCGAGCGGGACCGGCTGGTGGCTCTCATTGAGGCCGCACTGGTTGATTTGCGCGCCTGGCGCGCGAACGGTTTCCCGAATTTGGAGACCTTTTACGAATATAGGCATGCCTGACCAGACTCTACCCCTCTTGGGACGGGGTTGAGAGTGGGGGAACGACCAGGTTTAAGTTGAGGCGTCACCATTTCGAAGCGGGAAACCGGTATAACCGGGTAATCACCCATGAACATAAAAAGGTCGTCCACAGGTTTGCAGCCTGGGACGACCTTTAGGTTCACCAACCAGGAGCCGGGGTTGGTGAAGAACCTGATAGGGAGCGGTTCAGGCCCGGAGGGCCAGTTCCCTCTTCTCGTAATCCTTGATCTCAACCAGCATGTCCATCCCGGCGGGGACACCTTTGCGGGTGCAATAGGCATCCCACACGGCGCTGAACGGCATGGATTTTAATTCCTCCTGCAAAACCAGTCGGCTGGAGAAATCGTCTGCGCGTTCATATGCCGCCAGCTTCTCGGCCGGGTCGAGCAAGGCCACGAGCAGCGCCCGCAAGGTGCTGCGCGCTCCGATGGTCCAGGCGGCGATGCGGTTGATGCTGGCATCGAAGTAATCCAGGCCAAAGTGGATGCGCTCCAGCGCCTGGCTGCGGACGGCTTCGCGGGCGATGGCTTGCAGATCATCCGTCCAGGTGACCACATGGTCGCTGTCCCAGCGTACACCGCGACTGACGTGCAGCATGAGCCCTTCCAGGTAGGGCATGAGCGCAGAAATCTTGTCTCCAATGGTCTCGGTGGGGTGGAAATGCCCGGCATCCAGGGTCAGCAGGATCTTGCGGGTGACCGCGTAGGCGATGTAGAACTCCAACGAACCGGTCGTGTAACTTTCCAGGCCCATGCCGAAAAGCTTGGGTTCGACCGAGTCCAGGTTGAAGCGCGGGTCGATCTTTTCGGCCAGGACGGCGTCCAGGGATTCGAGCAGCCGGAGACGCGGCGCAAGGCGGTCGGCGGGGGTGTCCTTGAAACCATCCGGAATCCAGATGTTGGTGACGGCGGGAGTGCCGAGCTGTTGCCCAAAATAGGCCCCGATCTTGCGGCTGGCAATGCAATGTTCCACCCAGAATCGCCGGATGCCCGGGTCCTGATGGGACAGGGTGAAACCATCCGCGGCCAGGGGGTGCGAAAAGCAGGTCGGGTTGAAATCCAGGCCATGCCCATTGGCTTTGGCCCAGTCCACCCAGGCTGAGAAATGCGCCGGTTCGATCCGATTGCGCTCCACTTTTCCCTCCGCCTCCAGGTAAATGGCATGCAGGTTCAGGCGGTGTTTGCCGGGCAGCAACCGGTAGACCATGTCGAGGTCACGACGCAGCTCTTCGGAGTTGCGCGCTTTGCCAGGATAATTTCCGGTAACGGCGATGCCACCGGTCAGTGCACCCATATTGTTTTCGAAACCGGCTACATCATCGCCCTGCCAGCAGTGCAGGCTGATGGGGGTCGATTCAAGCCGGGTCAGGGCAGCTTCCGTATCCACTCCCAGGGCGGCGTAGCGTTCCTGGGCGATTGAATAGGCAGATTGGATCAGGGAATCGGGTTTTTGGCTCATAAGATTTATCCTGGGAAAATGTATTTTTCTTGCATGAAGGAAACGGTAGAAGTATCGCCATTTCTAATTTTTATATGGTTCCGACTCCTGCGCCAGAACGGTATCGATGAATGCCAGCAGGTTCTCCAGGGGAATGTCTCCCGGCATATCGTGGGAGGGGGCAACGATGAAACCGCCGCCCTGGCCAACTTCTTTCATCAACCGTTTCACTTCCAAACGGATTTCATCGGGAGTGCCATAAGGCAGCAGTTTTTGTACACTTACGCCTCCGTAGAAGCTGAGCTGGCTGCCGAATTGTTTTTTGATTTCATAGGGGTCCATCACTTCGGGTTGGAATGGATTAAATACATCCAGGCCCAATTCGATCAATTCTGGAAAAAGCGATTGGACTTTACCGCAGGAATGGATGAAAACCGCTTTGCCGGCTTTTTTGGTCTTATCGTATAGTCGGGCAATCCGGGGCTTGATAAAACGACGCCATAAACGCGGCCCAAATAATAACCCGTTTTGCTGACCCCAATCATCTCCAAAAGAAACTCCATCAAAATCACACCTGAGCACATCCTCCAACATGGCCAGGTCGTATTCCAGGATGGCATCCAGCAGTTCATCCACGAAGGCCGGGGCTTCGAGCATATCCACCATCAGGTCTTCCATGCCGCGCAAGATCCAGGCGCGTTCGAACAGGGAAAATGAAAGACTGAATAAACGGAAGCGCTGCTTGTGTGTTTCCGTGAAAGCCTGCATGGCCGCCGACCGGTTCGGATCATGCGGATCGGGGAATTGGAATCCCGAGATGGAACGATCCTTCAGGAAGAACTCTTCAACTGCCCCGATATCTTTGTCAACCGTGCGGTTCCAGACAACCCCAAACTCATCGCGGAAGAAGTCCGGCCTTATCTCCTCGGGGGGGCGGCTGGCGCGGGCAGAAAATTTGACCATATTTTGATCGAGAATCGTTACCAGATCTTTTGTGCCAAAATGCTGCTCGAGTTTGAGGCGGGTTGGTATGGTACAGGGGAAATGCCAGGGTACCAGATCGGTCTGGTGATGCCGGATACTTTGCCAAACACGTTCACGAGGGGTCAGCTCAGTCATGAAACCTGCTTGTTTAGATGAATTGGGCGAAATATTCTTTGGATTCGAGAAAATTATACCACGGAGACAAGTTTTTTTGGCGATTCGTTGATAATTCAACAGTAATTATTGTTGTTTCAGCAAAACCTTGACAATAATCACCAAGCATAATATTATATTGTTATAATTTCCACAATCAAACCACAAATAAACAACAAAAGGCGTTTTCTTTGACCTCTTACGAACGTCGACAATCCCTCCTGGAAATATTGCGGTCAAAACCAGATCTGCATGTACCAGAGATAAGCGTGGCCCTGAATGTCTCCCAGGGTACCGTTCGAAATGATCTCGATGCGCTGGAGGCGGAGGGACGGTTGATTCGAGTGCATGGGGGTGCAGTGCTTAATGAGCAGATCCAATTCCAAAGCAGGAATTTTACGACTTATTTCCAAGAAAATACTGTCGCCAAGAAGGCGATCAGCCGGAAAGCCGCAGAATTAGTAATGGATGGCGATTCGCTCCTTTTGGATGCCAGCAGCACGATTTATTATCTGGCGCAGGAATTGCAAGAGCGCAGGCGCTTGCGGGTTATCACCAATGGGATCGACGCAGCCCAGTTGCTGGCCCAGGAACCGACCAATTCTGTGATCCTTTTAGGGGGAGTGCTCGACCCGGGCGGGTCGTCTGTGACGGGTCTGCTGAGTGAGCAGATCATCAAGGAATTACACATCCAGAAAGCTTTTGTGTCTTGCAGCGGCCTGAGCATTACGCGCGGCCTGACGGAGGTGCACCTGGATGAGGCCCAGCTTAAACGCAAAGCGATTGAATCGGCCCGGGAAGTAAATGCCCTGGTTGATTCGGCCAAGGTTGGGAAAGAGGATCTGACATCTTTTGCGCGCCTGGACCAGATCGACCAGTTATTTACCGATGCCAGTTTAAGCGAGGAATGGACGGCGCGTTTGAGTAGCGCAGGGGTTCGATATATTTTATGTGAAGACATTGCACTTTCCAAAAAAACTACTTAAGAGGCCATGCTTGTGAGCGAATACGTCCTTGAATTAAAGAATATTTCCAAGCGCTTCGGAGGGGTGGAGGTGCTGCACGGAGTGTCCTTTGGACTTCGTCCCGGAGAGGTGCATGCACTTCTCGGGGAGAACGGCGCGGGAAAATCCACGCTGATAAAGGTGATCACCGGCATCCACCAGGCGGATGCCGGCGAAATCTATTTGAACGATAAAAAGGTTCATTTCGACAATCCGCTGCAAGCCCGGCTGGCCGGGATCGCAGCAATTTACCAGGAGCTCAGCCTTTGCCCGGATCTGAATGTGGCCGAAAACATATTCCTCGGGCGACAGCCAACCACATTCGGGGGTCGGATCGATTGGCCCAAGCTTTATGACGAAGCCGGGCGCTTGCTGACTTCCCTGGGAGTGCATCTCGACCTGAAAACCAAAGCGCGCAACCTGAGTATCGCGCAGATGCAAAGTGTTGAGATTGCGCGGGCCTTCTCCCTGAACGCACGCATCCTGATCATGGATGAACCGACTTCATCCCTTACCCTCAACGAAGTGGCGGAGTTATTTGGATTGGTGCGCCGCCTGCGCAGTGAGGGCACAGCCATCATTTTCATATCACACCGCCTGGAAGAACTGTTCGAAGTGGCCGACCGCGTGACGGTATTGCGGGACGGCTCTTATGTGGAGACCCGCCAGGTGAAGGATGTGACCCGTGATGAATTGGTCCGTCTGATGGTGGGACGTACCATTTCCAACCTTTTCCCCAAGCAGGAAGTCCAACCCGGGGAGATCGCGCTCAAAGTGGAGCACCTGAGCTGTGCGGGTATCTTCGAGGATATCAGTTTTGAAATCCATAAAGGGGAGATATTGGGTATGGCGGGCCTGGTGGGTGCAGGCCGTACGGATGTGGCGCGCTCGATTTTTGGCGTGGTGCCACCAACCGGTGGGACGATTGAAGTGGATGGCCGGCAGGTGGAGATCAGCACGCCGCAACAGGCCATCAACCTTGGGCTGGCTTACGTCCCGGAAGACCGCCAGCTGCATGGGTTGATTTCTGCCATGGATATTACCTCCAATATCAGCCTGCCGATCCTGCAGCAATATACTCGCCAGGGCTGGCTGATGGATAAAGTGGAGCGGGGAGCCGCCTTCCAGGCCGCCCAGCAGATGGAAGTGCGTGCCAATTCGATCTGGCAACTGGCCCGCACCCTTTCGGGTGGCAACCAACAGAAGGTGGTATTGGCAAAATGGCTATCCACCAAGCCGCGCATCCTGATCCTGGATGAGCCAACCCGTGGCATTGACGTGGGCACCAAAGCAGCAGTACATGCCTTGATGAGTAAGCTGGCCGCCGAAGGGCTGGCCATTCTGATGATTTCATCCGAGCTCCCCGAAGTGTTGGGAATGAGCGACCGCATCCTCGTGATGCATGAAGGCCATATGACCGCATTATTCAATCGCGCCGATGCCACCCAGGAAAAAATCATCAACGCTGCCACACAGTCCATAACAGCAGGAAGTGCAATGTGACCGTAAAGAATCTCGCTGCTCCTCGTTCAAACCTGTTCAGGAACCTGACCCGCTTCCGCGAGTTTGGTATTGTCATTTTTATACTGATCCTGGCCTTGATCGTCAGCCTGCGTGCGCCGGTCTTCTTCACATTGGGGAATTTCAGGGATATCCTGCTGGATATCTCTATCCTGGTGATCGTGGCGCTGGCGCAAACGATGGTCATCCTCACCCATGGCATTGACCTGTCAGTTGGTTCTGTCATCGGCCTGGTGGCCATGATGGTGGCTTTTGTGATCAAAGCCAATCCGGGCATTAACCTTGTGCTGGTGGTGCTGCTGGGTATGGCACTTGGAGCAATCCTGGGGAGCTTCAATGGCCTGATCATCGCGATCGGAAAGGTTCCTCCCATCATCGCCACCCTGGGCACGCTGAGCATTTACCGTGGCATGGTTTTCTTATACAGCCAGGGCTATTGGGTGCCCTCTTACCAATTGCCGGACGCCTTTAAAATGCTGGCAAAAGGGACGCCGCTGTTGGGAATCCCCAACATCATTATTTTTGCTATCGTGGTGGCCATCCTGGTCTATTACTTCTTGAACTATACCCGTACAGGCCGTGACATTTACGCGGTCGGGAGTAACCCGGATGCTGCTCAATATGTGGGCATCCGCAAACAGCAGATCATCTTCCTGGTGTATGTCTTGACCGGAGTCGCCGCCGGACTGGCGGGTGTGCTGTGGGCCTCCCGCTTCGAATCTTCTCAAACCAATACGGCCCTGGGCTTTGAGCTTCAAACTGTAGCCGCTTCCATCATCGGTGGCGTAAGCATCAGTGGCGGTGTCGGAACTGTCCCGGGTGTGCTGCTGGGGGCGCTGGCGCTGGGCATGATCAACAATGCAGTTACGCTGGTGCGAATTTCTCCATTCTGGGAGCAGGCCGCCCAGGGCTTGCTCATCCTGGTGGCGGTCGTTTCCGATATCCTGATCACGCGGCGTGTGCAGAGGAATAAATCCAAATGAAAGAGACGACCGTCCCACCCACTGCCGGAACTCATCAACCGGTCAATCAAATTAGCGCACAAGCCCCTCAAAAATCATTTTTGAATCGATTCCAACGCTGGGAATGGATGCTGGTGGCGCTGGTCATACTCGCGATTGTGATCAACAGCCGGTTGACCCCTTATTTCTTGAATGCCCAAAACCTGAGCCGCACCTCGGCGGACTTCATGGAACTGGGCTTGATGATGCTGCCGATGGTGTTCATTATCATCACCGGTAATATTGATCTTTCGGTGGCCTCCAATCTGGGAATGTGCGCCTCGCTCATGGCAGTCTTGTGGAACCTGCATGTAAACATTTGGGTCGCGGCGGGGGCGGGTCTGGTGCTGGGCACATTGGGCGGCTTGCTGAATGGTTTTCTCATCGCCAAAATAAAATTACCTGCTCTGGTGGCGACCCTGGGGACATATGCATTTTTTCGAGGCATTGCGTATGTTTTATTGGGGGACCAGGCTGGGCGAGGCTATCCAGCCTCATTTACCTATATTGGACAGGGAACGGTTCCAGGCACGCTGATCCCATTCTCGGTGGCTTTATTTGCCGTGCTGGCAGTGGTTTTTGGCATGGTACTGCACCGGAACAAGTTTGGGCGACATATTTTCTCCATCGGGAACAACGAGAACGCCGCGATCTATGCGGGTGTGCCGGTGGCAAATATCAAAATGATCATCTATACCGTATCGGGTTTCATGTCTGCCCTGGCAGGTCTGGTTCTGGCAGCCCGCTTTGGCAGCACCCGCCCGGATATCGGTACCGGCCTGGAGCTTTCCGTGATCACGGCAGCGGTATTGGGCGGCGTGGATATCAATGGCGGGATTGGAACGATGGCAGGTGCGGTACTTGCGCTGGTTTTGATCGGGCTGGTACGCTTCGGCATGGGACTCAAGAACATTCAGGACCAGGTGCAGTCCATTGCCATCGGATCATTACTGATCTTATCCATCCTGATCGCTTCGATTGGCCGGACCATTTCTGCCGGAAGCCTGAAGTTGAACTGGCGAACAGTGGTACTGGCAGCCGTTTTTATTGGGATTTTTGCCGCATTTTTCATATTCTTCTACTGGTCGCGCGCGCCAGTACTTAAAGCAGTATTTGGCTAGACGCGCAGTCCCTATGCAAGTTACAACAGGTGTGGACCTGTTGGCTTGAACAACCCCGAGAAGGAGGAAGTAATGAAACGCAACATGTTTTACATCGTTCTGTCGGTTGCTGCAATGCTGAGCATTGTTCTAAGTGCCTGCGGTGCAGCTGCGACAACTGCGGCACCTGCTGCACCTGCCACGCAGAAACCTGCAGCGCCGGCCGCTGGGCGCACCTATGTACTGGTACCCAAGAACCTGGGTAACCCCTACTTCGATGCTGCCAATACCGGCGCGCAGAAGGCTGCCAAGGAATTGGGTGTGACCGTTCTTTATCAGGGCCCAACCACTGCGGATGCAACAGCGCAGATCACCCTGCTGGACTCGCTCATCGCCCAGAAGGTCAGCGGCCTGGCGATTTCGGCTGATGATGCAGATGCGCTTGTCCCGACCGGCAAGGCTGCCATCGCAGCCGGCATTCCGGTTGTAACCTGGGACTCCAATATTTCTGCCGGTGGCACGCAGCTTTTTGTCAACCAGGCCGATACCCAGGGAATCGGTGATTCCCAGGTTCAGATGGCGCTTGATCTGACCGGCCCCAGCGGCGGTGAGATCGCCATCCTGAGCGCCACGGCGCAGGCCCCCAACCAGAATGCCTGGATTGCGGTCATGAAAACCGACCTGGCGACCGCCACATATTCCATGCTCAAGCTCGACACCATCGTATATGGAAATGATGACGACACCACCAGCTACAACCAGGCCCTGGCTTTGATGAAGACCTATCCGAACCTGAAGGTCATCGTCGCCCCGACCTCCGTTGGTATTGCCGCGGCCGCCCGTGCAGTCAAGGATCAAAGCATGACCGGCAAGGTATTCGTCACCGGCCTGGGGACCCCCAATGCGTTGCGCGACTATGTCAAAGCCAACATCATCCCCGAATTCGCTCTTTGGAATGTGCCGAACCTGGGCTACCTGACCATCTACGCCCTGGATGCCATTGCCTCCGGCAAGATCAAGGGCAATCCTGGTGACACTTTCACGGCTGGCTCGCTTGGCAGCTACACGATTGCAAAGGATGGGACGATTTTGCTCGGAAAACCATTCATCTTCAATAAGGGCAACATCGACACCCTGAACTTCTAAGGGCAAGCCCTTCCTACCTTAAGCAAGTCCAGACTGTCACTTCGGCGGTCGGCCGAACTATGGTTGGCCGCCGGAGTGATAGATGAATTTATATCTGAATATTAAAGTAGGACCGCATTTTGCGAATGTGCGGCTCTGTGGCACATTCGCAAAATGCGAACTCCCCCTCAATTTTTTTTAGATTGATATTTGTTCAATAATGAAAGCGTTGCCATGAAGCGTGTCGGGTTTCAATTCAAGGTCAGGCCGGACTGCCTGGCTGAGTATAAAGAACGTCACAAACACGTCTGGCCGGAAATGCTGGCGGCATTGCGCGAGACCGGCTGGCACGATTACACTCTGTTCATGCGCGCAGACGGCCTGATATTTGGCTTTTTTGAGGCGGACGAAAGCCTGCAAGCTGCCCAGGCCAAGATGGCAGCCAAAGAGATCAACACACGCTGGCAGGAATCCATGGCCCAATTCATGGATTCCAATGCGCGCCCGGACGAAACATTCATTGAGCTCGAAGAATATTTTCACCTGGATTAATATATGGCGATTGATCACAACTACCTGGCGGTAGACCTCGGAGCTGAAAGCGGCCGGGTGATGATAGGAACTTTGGCTGACGATCATTTGTCCCTGGCGGAAGCACATCGTTTTGCGAATATTCCGGTGCGCCTTCCGGATGGGCTTCATTGGGATGTACTGCGCATCTGGTCGGAGATAAAATCCGGCCTTGCCGCAGCGGTATCAAAAAATGGCAAGCAGTTCGAACTCGATCGGATTGGATACCTGGGGGGTTGACTTTGCCCTGCTGGATCAAAATGGCAGTCTGCTCGGGAACCCTTTTCACTATCGTGATAGCCGGACCGATGGCATGTATGCCGAAGCGTTTCAACGTGTAGCGCGCGAACGCATATTTGAGAGCACCGGCATTCAATTTATGGAAGTCAATACGCTCTACCAGTTGCTGGCGATGGTGGTGAATAAATCGCCCCTGCTGGAAGTGGCACAGACGTTTTTGACTGTCCCGGATCTGTTCAATTATTGGCTGACCGGAAAAATCAGCTGCGAGTTCACGGAAGCGACCACCACGCAATGCTTCGACCCAAACAAGCGCGATTGGGCACGTCCGCTGCTGCGCGAAATGGGCATCCCGGAACGCCTTTTTCGGCCGGTGATCGAACCCGGCACGTTGATCGATAGCCTGGTTCCTTCTGTTGCAAATGAAGTTGGAGCGGGCCGGATTCCGGTGGTAGCCCCGGCCTGTCATGACACCGGGTCGGCCGTGGTGGCCATTCCTGCCGAAGGGAAAAACTTTGCCTGGCTCAGCTCTGGAACGTGGTCGATCCTGGGCGTCGAGGCCGACCAGCCGGTGGTGAATGATCAAACGCTTAAATATAACTTCACCAACGAAGGCGGCGTTTTTGGAAAGTGGCGTTTATCCAAAAATGTGATGGGCTTGTGGATCCTGCAGGAGTGCCGGCGCACCTGGGCGCGCCAGGGCCAGGCGCTTTCTTACGATGACCTCACCCGCCTGGCGGCGGACGCCAAACCCTTTCAGTTCATTATCGATCCGGATTTTAGCGGTTTCATGCACCCGGACGATATGCCTGATACAATCCGGGATTATTGTGCTCGTTCGGGCCAGCCGGTTCCCCAGGATAAGGGCGAAATCATCCGCTCGGTCTTGGAAAGCATTGCGCTTAAGTACCGCTGGGTGCTGGATCGATTGGAAGAAATTACCGGTGTACATTATGACCGGTTGCATATTATCGGCGGAGGCACCCAGAACCGCTTATTAAACCAGTTCACTGCGGATGCCACGCAGCGTACCTGCCTGACCGGGCCGGTGGAAGCGACTGCGCTCGGCAATGTATTAATGCAGGCGGTTGCCCTGGGGCACGTCGAGTTGTTGGAACGCGCCCGCAAGCTGGTCTGCACATCCTTCCCGCCTTCGATATACCAGCCCGGACAGACGAAGGCCTGGGATGAAGCCTATGAAAGATTGTTGGCAGTGATCGAGTAAATGGAGAACGAAACCCACCTGGGGCTTTCTTCATGGAGTTGATAAAATGGGTAAAATTTTAAGTCAGGAGATATGCGTATGAAACTAATGGAAAAGTACTCGGTACAGGTGGAAAAATTTATATGGGCATGCGGCAAGCTGGCCTCGGACTTATATGTAACCAGTTGTGGCGGCAATTTAGCCTGGAAATTGGAAGATGACCTGGTGCTGATCACACCTACAAAAATGAACAAGGGCGACCTGATTCCGGAGGATCTGGTTTTTATCGACCTGAAGGGACGAATAGTTGAAGGGATCCACAAATCCAGTGGGGAAACGCCCATGTATCTCAAATTCTTTACCATGCGGAAAGATATTGTTTCCGTCATTCACTGCCACCCACCGGCAGTGTGCGCAATGGCCATTTCCAAAGAGAAGAACTGGCTGATGCGGCCTTTCTATCCGGAAACAGTCACGGAAGTTGGTCCGGTGCCGGTGGTACCGTATGCGGAACCCTTGACCGAAAAACTTGCCAACAATTTTGAGCCGTTCCTGGCCAAGTATGATACTTTTATCATGCAAAACCACGGCCTGGTGTCCATGACCCGCTCCGGCATAAAAGAAACAATGATGAATGTCGAACTATTGGAAATGAGCGCACAATCCATCTTGCTGGCCCTGCAGGCTGGTGAGATCCATGAGCTGGAACGGGAGCATGTCCGGGATCTCAGTAATACCATGCGCACGCGGGACCTGCCCTTATTCGGTGCGCCAGGCGTGAATAAAGCCTTGGAAGATCTATACTTCTAGTCCAGAGCGACCCATTCCTGGTATTCCTGGCTGGAAATAAGGCCTGGTCACGATAAGTTTGCGTTTCCAGGCCTGAATCTTGTCCATGCCAGCCAGGCTCTGCGTTATTTTTTATCATGTCAGATCCTTCCCTGCCTCCCTTTTTAATGACCTCCGATCCCGGCTCTTTTGCGCGCCATACCATTCTCGAGCGCAAGCCGCAGATCATCCGCCAGGTGCTGGCCGATAATGCCTATGCTCCTGCCGTTATCGCCGCTTTGGAAGCCTTGCGCGACGAAATTGCTTCCCGATCGATGCAGCCCCTGGTTGAATCCGGCAATGATGTACCGGCCTGGAATAATGAACTGGCGGGGTATGGCGGGAAGACCTGGCTGGAAATCCCCTGGTTCTTCGCCGAAAGCTATTTCTACCGCAAGCTGCTGGAAGCAACCGGCTACTTCCAGCCCGGGGCGGGGCAGGGATGTGATCCATTCGGCAAGCAAAAAGAAATCCAGATGGTGGGGGATGTCCAGCGTCTTTCCTCGATTTGGAAGCAGATGGCCTCGCTGGAACCCATCGGGCGCTTCAAAGCGCTGCTACACTCCAGCCTGTGGGGCAACCGTGCCGACCTGAGCAACTTCACCGTAAAAGAGAAAGCCCGCGCGGGACTGGAAACCATCGCCGAACGAGAGTTGATCCTGATCGACCATACCGACCAGATCCGGGAGCGGCTGGCAGGCGGCCTGGCACGCCTTGACTTTATCTGCGACAATGTGGGCAGCGACCTGCTCTTCGACCTGGCCCTGGCGGACTTCCTGCTGGAATCGGGTTGGGTCCAGGAAATCCACCTGCAGCTTAAAGGCCAGCCGTTCTTTGTCTCGGATGCCATGCCAGAGGACGCCTGCCACAGCGTTGCGCTCTTGAAGGCGGTTCCTAATTCTGAAATGCAAGCCCTGGGCGCACGTTTGGATACGCGTCTGGCGGACGGGCGGTTGGTCTTCGATACGGACCCGTTTTGGACGAGCTGGAAAATGTTCCGTGAAATGCCAGTGCACGTACGAGAGCAAATCGCATATGCCGGACTGGTGCTGCTGAAAGGCGATGTCAACTACCGCCGTCTGCTGGATGACCGGCATTGGCCGCCCACCACCCGCATGGAAACCGTCTGTGACTATTTCCCGGCCCCTTTTGTGGCGTTGCGTACGCTCAAGGGCGAGATCATGGCTGGTTTGCAGCCCGGTCAGGCCCAGACGCTCCAGGCCGAAGACCCCACCTGGCTGATCAATGGAAAAAGAGGCATTATTCAACTGGTCATGCCAGGCGGATAACCTCGGGTTTATTAAATTTGTGGCACCTACTCGAAAATCATAAAAGAACCGCGTTTTGAATGTGCAGGCACATTCAAAACGCGAACATCCCCCTGATATTTGATAGGTTCAGTTTATCTCTTGCCTGTACTTTCGAATAATGTTAAAATGAAAGCAATCGTAACCAACCGCAAATAGAAGAAAATAAGCTTGCATGGAAATTTCCACCGATCTCTATCCTGCTGAAAGGCAACAATTGATCCTGGCGCATCTCAACCGCAACGGGCGCGCCAGTGTAGCCGAACTGAGTCAGATGTTCGGTGTTTCCGAGGTGACCATCCGCGCCGACCTGCAGGCCCTGGTTGCCGGGGATCTGATCGTCCGCACGCACGGAGGGGCCGTGCTTACCACGCGCGCCCCTGAGCTTTCCTTGACCCTGCGCCGGCAGCAGCAGGTGGACGCCAAGGAGCGCATCGGAGTTGCCGCGGCCGAACTGGTTGCCAACGGAGATGCGGTCTTCCTGGATGCTTCCAGTACGGCCCTGGCGTTGGCACGCGCATTGCGAACACGGCGTGATCTGACCATTTTGACTCACAGCCTGGTCGTGGCTCAATCCATGCTGAACTCCTCAGGCGTGACGGTAGTGATGACCGGCGGGACCCTGCAGCGCGAGACCGTCTCGCTGATGGGCACCGATGGGCTGGCGATCCTGCGTAAATATAACCTCAAGACCGGCTTCTTTGGCGCGCATGGCTTGAGCTTCCCCGAGGGTCTCACCGACGTGAGTGCCGGAGAGGCGGAGGTCAAGCGCCAGGTTGTGTCGTTGTGCCGGCAGGTGGTGGCCCTGATCGATGCCACCAAGTGGGGTCGGGTCGGACCGGCCTCATTCGCCCGTCCCCAGGATTTGCACGTAATTATCACCGACATACAGGCTCCTTCCGGCCTGGTGGAGCAGGCGCGCGGGCTGGGGACGCGCGTATTGCCGGTGTAGATCTACTTTCAGATAGAAACTAAGAATACATTCAACCATCCTATTGAAGGAGTATCCATTTATGGCCACTACAACCACCGTCAAACCATCCCGCCTTGAGATCGTTTCTGCGATGATCGAGGAACAGGGCCTGACCAAAGAGCAACTGGTCGGTTACCTGCGCCAGGTGATGGAGATCCGCGCCCTGGAAAACAATATTGCCAACCTGCTCAGCAAGGCTGTGCTCAAAGGTGCATCGCATCTGTACGCCGGCGAAGAAGCGGTTGCCGTGGGAGCCGTCGCTGCGCTGCGCGACAATGACCTGATCACCAGCACTCATCGCGGCCATGGCCACGCGCATGCCCATGGTGATAGCCATGCCAAGACACCTGCAGCCAAGCAGGAGCACTACGACAAGATGATGGCCGAAGTGTTGGGTAAATCCGGCGGCTACTGCAAGGGCAAGGGCGGCTCGATGCACATTGCCGATGTGGAACACGGCAACCTGGGCGCCACTGGCATTGTCGGGGGCAATATCCCGGTGGCGGTCGGCGCCGGTCTGGCCCAAAAGCTGATGAAGACCGACCAGGTGGTGGTGTGTTTCTTTGGCGATGGCGCTTCCAACACCGGCAACTTCCACGAGTCGCTCAATATGGCTTCCCTTTGGAACCTGCCGGTCATCTTTGTCTGCGAGAATAACCTGTATGCCATGTCGGTGCCGTGGAACAAGGCCACCAAGCTGCCGGACGTTGCCAGCCGGGCCTGCGCCTACGGCATCCCTGGCGAGGTGGTGGATGGTATGGATGTTCTGGCTGTGCGCGGTGCGGTGGCCAAGGCTGCTGAGCGCGCCCGCCGCGGTGAAGGCCCCACGCTGATCGAGGCCAAGACCTATCGCTGGTTCGGGCATTCGCACTCCGACCCGCGCGCTTATCGCACCCGCCAGGAAGAGGCTGAGTGGAAAGAACGCGATCCAATCACGGTCATGAAAGACAACCTGCAGGTGGTCAAGATGCTGACCGATGGCGAATTCGAGACGCTCGAAACCGCCACGGATGCCAAGATGAATAAGGCCATGGAATTCAGCAATGCCTCCCCGGAGCCCAAAGCCGAGGATGTGGAGACGGATGTGTTCGCTCCGGCCAAGTTTACCCCGGCGGACTATGAAACTGATCGGCGCATTCGGACTGCCATTGCAAAAGGCGAGGTCAAGCGCGAGATCACCTACGCCCAGGCGCTGGTGGAAGCCGCCCGTGAAGAAATGCTGCGCGACCCCAAGGTTTTCATCATGGGCGAGGATGTCGGCCTGTATGGCGGCGCCTATGGAGCTACGCGTGACCTGTACAAGGAATTTGGCGAGTGGCGCGTGATCGATACGCCCATTTCGGAGGCCACCATCGGCGGTGCGGCTGTGGGTGCGGCCATGGCCGGCATGCGCCCCATTGCCGAGATCATGTACGTCGATTTCACCCCGCTGGCCATGGATCAGGTTGCCAATCAGGGCGCCAAGAACCGCTATATGTTCGGCGGCAAAACCAGCGTCCCGATGGTGATCCGCACCGAGGGCGGGGCCGGGCGTGCCATCGCGGCGCACCACTCGCAGAGCCTCGAATCCTTGTGGACGCATTTCCCGGGCATTTACGTGGTCATGCCCTCCACGCCTTACGATGCCAAGGGCTTGCTCAAAGCCGCCATCCGGGACGATAACCCGGTCATGTTCATCGAGCACAAGATGCTTTACAAGGAAAAGGGCTACGTCCCGGAAGAAGAATATATCATCCCCTTTGGCGTGGCGGATATCAAACGCCCTGGCAAGGATGTCACCCTGGTGACCTACTCGCGCATGGTCTATCGCGCCCTGGAAGCCGCCGAGGCACTCGCCAAAGATGGCCTGGATGTGGAAGTGATCGACCTGCGCACGCTCAAGCCGCTGGATATCGATACCATCGTGACCTCGGTCAAGAAGACCGGGCGGCTGGTATGCGTCAGCGAGGCCTACGAAAACACCGGTTTTATCAACGAAGTCATGATGCAGGTCAACGAACAGGCTTTTGACTACCTGGATGCGCCGATGGTGCGTGTAGCTTCGGCCAATGTGCCGGTGCCAAGAGCCGAGATCCTCGAAGATAATGCCATCCCCAACGTTGGCCGGATCATGGCGGCCTGTCGAAAGGTGGTGAGCTAATGGCGGAAGAGTTTTTTATTCCCAAACTCGGCCAGACGGTCGAGGAAGTCACCCTGGTCAACTGGCTGGTCGAGGATGGCGCCAAGGTCAGCCAGGGCCAGCCCATCATGGAAGTGGAGACCGACAAGGCCGTCTTCCCGGTGGAAGCCAACGCCCGCGGCGTGATCCATATCGGCCCCTATAAACAGGGCGATGTGCTGCCGGTCCTGGCCGTGGTTGCCATTATCGGCAAGCCGGAGGACAGGTTCGATGCCGCGGGCATAGCCTCAGGCGCTCCCGCCTCGGAAACCATCCCGGCCAACTCCGCAATTCCGGCTGAAGAACCATCCGCTCTGCCGGCCGCAAAGGCTGAAAACGAAAAACTCTTTGCCTCGCCGCGCGCCCGCAAGCTGGCCGGTGAGAAGAATGTCGATCTCGCGGCTGTGTCCCCGACTGGCTACGGCGGCTTGCGTGTGGCCGAGCGGGATGTGATGTCCTTCCTGGCCCAGGCGCCCAGGGTTACCCCGGTGGCGCAGCGTATGGCCGCGCAGGTTGGCGTTGACCTGCGGACCATTTCAGGCACCGGCCCGCGTGGCCGCATCGTCAAGGATGACATTGCGCGCGCGTCACAATCCGCGATCCAAGCTCCCCAATCATCAATTAATAATCAACAATCTGAAATTATTGAGAGCATTCCGCTGAAGGGCGTGCGCGCCATTATTGCCGAGCGCATGGCTGCCAGCGTCCATACCACCGCCCGCGTGACCCTGGTGACCGAGGTGGATGCCACCGAGTTCGTGGCTGCACGGGTGCGCATCAAGGAAAAGGTTGAAAAGGATTGGGGTTTTACCCCGGGCTATAACGATCTGCTGGCCATCATTGTTACCGCCGCGCTGCGCCGCTTCCCGTATATGAATGCCCGCCTGGCGCCGGATGCCATCGAGATCCTTGGGCATATCCACATGGGCATGGCTGTGGATACCGAACGCGGGCTGCTCGTGCCGGTCATCCGCGACGCCGACCAGATGAGCCTGCGCCAGTTCGGCAGCCAGTTCCGCCAACTGGTGGAGCGGGCCCAAAACAGACGCTCGCTGCCTGACGATCTGACCGGCGGCACCTTTACCATCACCAACCTGGGCATGTATGACGTGGATGCCTTCACGCCCGTCATCAACCTGCCTGAAGCGGCCATCCTGGGTGTGGGCCGGATCGGGCCCAAGGTGGTGGCCTATCATGACACGCCAGCCATCCGCCAGATGTTGACCCTCAGCCTGGTCTTCGACCATCGCCTCACCGACGGCGCCCCGGCTGCCCGCTTCCTGCAATACATCAAGCAGCTCATTGAGGAACCCTATCTTTTGCTGGCACAATGACCGGTTCAAGCAAAAGAGATTTTCAACAACTCCCCTCCCAGGCCACCCTCATGCCCTATGCGGTGGCCACCCTGGCAGATCTGCCCGGAAGCCTTCAACAGGCTGCCGGGCAATCAGTCGGTTCCGCGATTAAGCCGAGCTTGATCTGCGTATTTCCCAGCCGGACCCGTCTTAAAAATCAGACCGGTTGGGAATACGTGGATGAGCAGGCCCTGCTATTCACGCAAGAGGGTGTCTTCCAGGTACAGGTTGCCTCATCCGCCAATCCGGCTGCCCGGATAACGTATTTGCGCGCAGCCGATTTACTCTACGCACGTCTCAGCCTGATCCTGATGTACGGGCGCCTGGAGTTGGTTGATGATCATCTCACCCGGGTGGTGGTGGAATTTAATGCAGCCGGTTTTGATATGATCAAGCCGGGCTTGCAGCAGCTCTTGGGGACTTGCGCTGGAAGGATGAATCCTTCCACGCGGAATGCAGCCGGGGCGAAAACAGTCCTGGGTGAACTGGGTGAGCGGTCCTTTAAATTCAAGAATGGCCTGTATCTGTATGGCTTGTTACCCGATGAACAGGTATTGGGATTTGTTTTTCAACCCGCCCTCTGGGGCAGGCGCTGGCATTTCCTGCCGCTAAAAATTGCAGAAACCACTTTACTGGCGCTGACCGACCAGCAATTGATCATTGTGGAAGAGCAGTCCCGCAGTCGATTCCCTGCCTATGGTTGGATATTTACTTTTTATCCCCGCCAGGCAATTGGTCAGGCTGGAATGGCGCCCAATCAGCGCGGACAGGAATGGTGTATCGGGTTGAAAAGTAAAGCCGCTTTGGTGGAGCGCAGGATCCTTTTGGAAAGCTTGAATGGCTCTGCCTGGCAGGAGTTATGGTCGCGTTGCCAGTAGCGCTTCAAGAAGTGGAACCCTTGTGCTTGGTGGCGAGGGCGGGAATCGCTCCGCAACCAAGGGCTTATGAGGGCGCGGTTTATCTCTCGCCATTTCCAGGTTCTAATTGCTCGATCAAAAACTCTTCTAAAAGCAACATGATCTTTTAAAGAATCAATCGTGACTGGGGAGATAAACCCAGTCACGATTGATTCTTTCCATCTGGGATGGTCTGGCTTATCGTTTGACCACACTCAATACTGTGCCTGTGGGATCGGATATTATCTGACCAGTTGTGTTGAACACTGGTGCTACCTTGAAATCAGCGCCTACCACTGGTTCATTCGCAGCTTCTGATCCGCTTGCACCCAAAACCGTTCCGTCTGGGTCGGATATGATCTGGCCAGCGCTGTTGAACACGGGTGCAACCTTGAAGTTCGCATCGATCATTGGTTCAGGCGCAACTGCTAATCCGCTTGCACTCAAAACCGTGCCGGAGGGATCGGAGATGATCTTGCCGGTGGTATCGAACACCGGTGCAACCTTGAAGTTCGTACCGGTTACTGGAACCGCCAACCCTCCAATCTGAACACTGCCCGACTTCCCGGAAGCCTTAATTTTTACAGGGAGCGTTGCGTTGTTGCTCCTCGTCACAAGTGTTGATGAGGGGATTGGCTTGAAGATCCCCCAGGCTGCCAGAATAATGGCAACCGACAGGGCCGTCACAACGAAAAACTGTTTCCAATTCTTTTTCCCTTTTTGAAGGGATGCCGTGTCATTTGACCGGGCCGGAACAACCAAAGATTGTTTCATATACTATTCTCCTTTTCTACGTGATATACTTTTGTTCGACAGTTACACTATAAAGGATCTCCAATGTGCCGTGGTGTCGCCCGATGATACATTCAGTGACACAAAATTGACACAATCCTTTTTGGGAGGGTGTAATGACCGAAAAGTCTTTTGGAGACTGGCTTAAATATCAACGCCTTGGATTGGGACTGACCCAGGACCAACTGGCACAGCAGATTAATTGCTCGACGAGCGCCTTGCGCAAATTTGAGTCAGAAGAACGCCGGCCATCCGCTGGGACGATCAAATGCCTGGCGGATATTTTCAACATATCGGCAGAAGAGCGTGAATCTTTTTTGCGGTTTGCGCGCGGTGACTGGCAGGCCTTTGCCGGCAGCGATTCTGCACTTGCACCATGGCGGCCGTCTACTATTGATCTGGAATCCAACCTGCCATCGTTATTAACTTCCTTTATTGGTCGCGAAAAAGAACAAAAAGAAGTCGTCTCCCTGCTCAAGAAAAACCGCATGGTCACTCTGGCAGGCGCAGGCGGGATGGGGAAAACGCGGCTCGCCATTCAAGTGGGGCATCAACTGTTGCAAGCCTATGCAAATGGAGTCTCGGTTTGTCCCCCTGGAATCTCTATTTGACCCTTTGCGTGTTCCCCAAACCGTTGCTTCCGTGTTCGGCATCCAGGAAGGTTATGATCGCCAAATCATTGATGTATTAATACATGTTCTTCGTGAAAAAACCGCATTGATCATCCTGGATAATTGTGAACACCTGCTGGAAGCCTGCACGACACTGGTAAGGACTCTGCTAACTCGTTGCCCAGGCTTGAGAATCCTGGCGACCAGTCGGGAAATCCTCAAAATGGAAGGGGAAGCCACGTACTCCCTGAATTCTCTCTCCACTCCGAAAGAAAGCGATTCGCTCGAAAAAATATCCGCATATGATTCCATGCAATTATTTGTTGATCGGGCAGCCTTGGCTCTATCATCATTTCAATTAACAAGGGAAAACACTCCAGCAGTCGCGGATATTTGCCGCAGACTTGATGGCATTCCTCTGGCCATTGAACTGATCGTGGCGCGTGTGAATATCATGACTGTCGAAGAGATCTCAAAACGGTTGCACGAATCATATGCCATATTGGAAAACACCAATCGAACAACACTATCCCGCCATCAAACACTGCGTGCTTCCATCGATTGGAGCTGGTCCTTGTTGACGAATTCGGAGCAAGTATTCCTGAGGCAACTTTCTGTTTTTGCCGGCGGATGGTCGCTTGATTCTGCGCAAGCCGTATGCGCCGGGAATGCTTTGGACCTGACCGGCTCGCTTGCCCAGAAGAGCCTGATCGTCGTGGAACAGGAACGGGAACATGGCACCCGCTATCATTTCCATGAATTCCTTCGTCAATATGCACATGAAAAGTTAGTGAAGTCAGGCGAATTGGAAACTGTCAGCGATCGACACTTGCAAAATTTCCTGGGCTTTTCTGAAGGAATGGAGCTGGGATTGCGTGGTCTGGAACAAGAGCAATGGTATGCCCGTGCGATTGACGAACGCGACAATCTGAACGCGGCGCTGGAACAAGCCGCCAAAAAGGATATCGAAGCCGGGCTGTATCTATCAAGTAGATTGCAAGATCTTTGGAAGATATTTGATATTCGCCTGGGTTTGTTCTGGTTGAATCTATTTCTCAAGTGCCCGGGGTCGGTAAAATACCCTTATGCGAGAGCCAAGGCTTTATGCGCCCAGGGCTGGATTCTTTTATGGCTTGAGCAATTACCACAAGCACGCGGGCCAGCGGAAGAGAGCCTGGCACTTTATCAAGCTTGCAATGACCGGACAGGCGAATTCGATGCGCTCACCTTACTGGGAACTACATATTACAACATTGGAGATCAAGCGGAAGGAAACAAGATTTATCAACAGGCTCTTACGGTATCCCAATCGCTTGGCGATGTTTGGAGGCAAGCGATTGCGTATTCTCATTTGAGCGACGATCATAGTGATCTCCAACGCTCCTTCGATTACTATGATAAAGCAGTGGAATTGTTTGATGCTGCGGGTGACCGGAGATCCCAGGCGGAGGTCTTAAGCTTGATTGGTCTGTATCGGGCTTTAAACGGCGACGTGGAGCTGGCACAAAAAAGTCTGGATGAGGCGGCGAGGTTGATCCCCTTGGAAAGAAATATTTATATCCAGGAATATTGGCAGATCGCAAAAAGCCTCATTGCGCGCTTGCATGGTAACTTTGAGGAAGCATATTCTCATCTGCAAGAAGCACTGGTTCCTTTTGAAAAATTGGGCAATCAATTTGAGCGTCTCTGGATTTCTGTTCGTTTAGGTTCCATCGCATTGTCTAAAGGCGATGTAATAAAAGCGCGAGAAATCTTTGTCAGAAGTGCACAGGCGTTTCAAACGAATAAAGATAAATTGGGAGTTGTATTCTCACTGGAGGAAATGGCAAGATTATTCGTTCTCATTGGCAAGCCCAACGTCGCCGCGCGCTTGATCGGTTGGGCGGATGTGATGCGCAAAGAACTCACCCATCTTCGGCCAAAAGTCGAGCAGGCTGATGTCGAAAAGGTGGTCGCGGGATGTATTTCCAAAATAGGTGATGCCACATTTGCGGACGAGTATGAAAAAGGCCAGGGATTGTCATTGAATGAAGCGGTTGAGCTGGCATTGAATGGGTAACAAGGAAATTGCAACAGAATTCTATAAATCCACAGTTCGTGTCGTAATGGATCGGATTTAAGCTGCAAGGGCAAGGTGACGACAAAAAAACCGCTCAAAAGCGGGCTTTGATGGGGTTGGTGCCTGTTAGGTGCCGAGGGTGGGAGTCGATCCCACTACCAAGGGCTGATGAACACAAAACAGGATTTTTCAAAACCCCATCCAAAAGATCTTCCTACGAGTACTATCCCCTGGTTGTTTATAACAAAGTCCTTTGTTTTTTTTAAAGAACTCTTGTCAACATTTATTGAGAATAGGATATCAAACCTTTAAATTGTTTTCAGAAATGGCCAGGAGACTTGTAAAAATTACTTTCCACCCAGTATCTACGCGCGCATGTATATCATTTTCCGATTTGTGCTCCCGAACTCAATCTTGTTGAGTTGGTTTGGACCCAGGTTGGTGAATACAACGCTAATTCTGCGCCGCATAATATGACTGAACTTTGCACAAGAATAGAGAACGGTGTGGCTTGTCCAAGAAACTTCGCTAAACAAATGGCAGCCTGTCTGAAAGGCTGTGAGCTTTCTTGGAAGTAGCTCTGAATATGATATTAATTATTCAAACCTCAGTAATGTGAGCTGAAAGGCTTGTTCGAAGTTCCATTTGTTCATTCTTGATCATCGTCGCCAAATTCACTGATCGCGCGAGAGCATCAACGCGACACTTTCAAAGATCGCCGTAGTATAGTCTGGAAATTTGCCGGTTGGGAAACTGCTAAAATAGATTCGCGGCGATGTCCCGCCAATCGTTGGGTCGCCGGTTTCGCCGATGAGTGTGGGGTAGAAAATCTCGTGACCCGGCAAGTAATATCCGGCGTTGATGGGCTTGGACCAATGAAGCATGTCACTCGACGTACGTACCTTAAAGCCATTGGCAAATAGGTAGACCGTGAGATATATGTCGAAACTCCTATCGTAGAGCACCACCGGGTCGTACGCGCCTTCATCAGTCCACAATGGAGAAAATTTTCCAGCTGTTCCGGTCAGGTCGGGCCGGTCGCTCGTCGCTGGCTGTTTCCATGGATCGGGCGATGCGGCATCATACTTGTGGAAAACTTCCGCGACGCGGTGGGGGTCGCCGGAGAATGCTGCTGCGATCATGTCGGCGTAAGACGCGCGCGCAACCGCCAGACAATCTGTCGCGGCGCATGCGCCCGGCAAGCCTGGCAAACGATCCTCGAAAAAAAGATAGAAGTAAGCGGCGTTCGGATCCGCCGGCGGATTATCAAGGTGCTTGCCATTGGCATCAGCAACTACCAACGAGCCATCACCGACGTCCATATACCCCATGCCAGTCTCAAACACAGATAATGGTTGGCTGGGTTCGGCGATCTCACCCACAACCTGAAATGTCTTTCCTTGATCGGTGGATACCGCCAGTCCGATCGTAGAATAAAAGCACGGTACCTGGGAAGTGGTATTTCCGACTTTGCATAAATAGCTCGGTGGGTTTGCCAGGTTCTTCCATTGATATTCGCTGTGGAATGACATCAACCAGCCGCTCTTGCCATTGGCAGCAAAGCGAACCACTTGACCACCGCCAGCATAATCGCGATCAAAAACCCAGCCCGATGGTGCGTCGCCGAAACCGAATACCCGCGCGCATCCTTTGCCGCTCATGACATGATCGAGCGTTCCGGAAAATGCAAATACGCCTTCCGCATCATGAGTTTTTGGCGCGTCAGCACAGGATGGTTTGGAACCTCCGCTGCCGTAGAAAATATAATTTCCGTTGCCCGTCGGTATTGCACCCAAATCGCCATCCGATGGGCCCCACGCGAAACCATATCCATCAAACTCGGCGTGCGTCGCGAATGTGACAGGAGAACCAAATACGCCGCGAATCTCCGGAACATTCACCGACCCTTTCATGGTGGGAGTTGAAATGGGTACATTCGTTGGCAATGATTCCCGCCCGGGCGTCTCGCTGGGTCGCGGTGCACTGGTCGCTACCGGACTCATTGTTGGCAGAATCGGCGTCAGCATAGATGTTCCACATGCGGCAAGCAAGACGAGCAGGGTTATCGCAACGGTTAATCGAAACAAGGCGCTCATCCCGTACTTACCAGATCGAGGTTGTGATACCGCCCCAGAGATTGGCTAACAAGACTGTTCATCACTCCTCTTGAAAAACGGGCCGTTCCGTAATTTCCAGTTCCACACCTGCAAGTTATCCAGCAATCCTAAACGCGTATGGACCGCGCTTCCCCATATTTTATATTGATACTGGGATTCCAAGTCTGAGCACTATTACCATTATTTTCAGCTGAAACAGGCAATTGTTTAACCGAAACTCCTCCAAGTTTAGCACCCTTTTCCAATTTCGCGATCAAATTGACAAATCCAGACGTTCAAGATGGTTTCTGGCCAATCAGCTTAATAGCAAAAACAGGCTGGAATGTCGAAGAGGATATTGATCAGGCCAGGCTATATTCATACACTTCTTGATCGGGGTATTCTTTAGGAAGTTTTATCACCACCCTGCTCGCCGTTCGGATGATCCTTCCTGCCAGGAAGATGTACTTCAGGCAGAATGCCACACGATGTAAAAACCGCGTCAGGGCGAAAAACACAAAGATAGAGAGAATCACAACGGGCATAGGAACTTTGTTGGATGTGCCTGGCGTGCCGCCGACCCCGAATCGCGCTATACTGTGCCTACAATTGTACGCACAGTAGTAAGGATAAAAGAAATGGTTACTGTTGGCGTACGAGAACTGAAACAGCAGGCAAGCGGATAGATCCGCCTGGCGCGCGAGACCGGTAGCGAGGTGCAGGGGACCTTGCGCGGCCAGGTTGTGGCGCTTCTGATCCCGGTCACCCCCTCAATCAGCACTGCTGGTGAAAAACGCTCCTGAACCAACCTGGAAACACTGTCTGCGGAGATCGGGGCACGCTGGCCAAAGGGTGTAAGCGCCGCTCAGGCGGTTGCTGAGGACCGGCGCTGATGCTGCCGCATGCAACAGAAAAGCCTTTTTTTGTCCTGGATGCAAGCGTCTGGGTCTCCCGCCTGGTTTCCCAGGACGAATTCCACGTGGCAGTAAAATCCTGGATGGAAGAACAGCGGGACGCCGGGGTACAGTTCATCTCCCCCGCCCTCCTGCTGGCAGAGGTCGGGGCAGCCATCTCCAGGCGTACCGGCGAAGCGCGGCTTGGTAAAAAAGCGATCACCCAGCTGGAAAACCTGCCCGGGTTACGGCTGGTCGAAATGGATAACGAATTGGTCCGCCAGTCGGCGAGACTGGCTGCAGACCTTGGTTTGCGAGGGGCGGACTCCATGTACGTTGCAGTCGCCCACCAGCTTGACCTGCCGCTGGTCACCTTCGATGTTGACCAGCACCAGCGCGCCAAAGAACGGATCGTTGTCCACTCCATCGAATGACGCAGTAACTACTTCTCCATCATTTAAAGGAGTTTCAACAGCGAGCGGTCGGCACAGTAGATAGGCCGTTGGAAATCATTGGTAGTGAGGGTGTGGTGCAGATGGGGAACATCGAACATGTCTTTGGCGATATCGTTGACCCAGTTGGAAGCAGAAGCCGGGTATTTACCAACAATGGTAATCCCTACTCTTATTGCACCCGATTTATTACCGAAAGAACCAATCCAGCCAAAGAATCCCAGGGATAATCCCTGGCAAAAATTCAAATTCGGTCGGGCCCTTTATCAAAGAGACCATCCCGCGAAAAAGTGACGCACGCCAAGCAGAGAAAACCACCTTGACATATCAGAACATTAGTTCTACAATCGACCTGGCACCTTGCTACGAAAATAGATTTTCATGCTTCACTGTGTAATACTGTTTCATTATTTAGTTTTCAAGCCCCCGGTTTGGCGATAGAACCTGTCCGCTGATAAAACCTGGACATTAATTCGGTCACACACTTGGTAGGCATGAACCCCCTTACAGATGTCACTGCGCTGATCGAACCAGCGCGCTCAATTTATCTTCATCCTTTGCAAAAAGGCAGAACTAGAGTTGTTGAAACCGACCGTCCGCAGATCAGGAGGCCTCCGTGCCAGAAAACCTTCGGAAGTGGCTCATCAGAGACTACGGTGGGAAGGAAACCCCGGGAAATGGCTGCTGCCCAACCGTTCGAAAGGCGAGGAAAAATCTTGGAACCTGCGCGTGCCGCTCCAGGAACCCCCAGATTCAGCTGTGGGGAGTTTCAGCGAATCTGGAACTGCTGCAAAATCTCGAGTGAGAATGGATAAGGAAATGAATAGAAGCTGGCGGGATTGCCGTGAATTATGTGGGAACGTACTGAGACCGGGGGCCGGAAGTGGCAGAACGGATCGGATGTTCGTAGTTTCCCAGACCTACACCCTGGAGGCTGCCGCAAAACGCCTGGAGCTGCCGGGAAGGGCTGTCGCGGATGCGGTCAGGAACAAGGCCCTGGCCTCCTTCCTCGACCCCAATGGAAAAACCCGGATTCCGGCCGCGGCCGTCGAAGCAGCTGTGCAGGAGGCGGAAAAATGGGAACAGGTGGCGGGGTATAGGCACCTGAAAGCGCGCCAGATCTCCCTGGTGTCGGAACTCTCGTATTCTGCTGTGCGCAGGCGGCTCAAAAAAGCCGGCCTCAGCCTGACCGATCCTGTCTGGAAGGATGTCAGGGGGCAATGGGGGCTGCCGGACAGCCTGAGAACCTTTAATGCGCTTTTTCAGGAACGCTTCCCGGCCTGGTTGAGCAGCGTCCTGGCAGAGAAAGACCAGACCGAATGGCAGTCACTGGATATGGATAGGAGCACCCGAGATAAAACCAGCTGGGGAAGGAAAGACCTGCAACAGAAACTGCTCGAGGTTTTTCCCACCTGGGAAAGCGATTTACGTCCTCTCCAGCATGCCACCCTGCATATCGGCCCTACCAATAGCGGGAAAACCTTCCAGGCCTTGAATGAATTAGTGAATGCGGGATCAGGCTGGTATCTATCGCCCCTGAGACTCCTGGCGTATGAGGTCTTCGATACCTTGAACAAACGAGGTGTACCCTGCAGCCTATTAACCGGGGAGGAATCCATCCCGGTGGACGGTGCGGCAATCACAGCAGCCACGATCGAGATGTTCGATCCGGAACGGAGCGGTAGCTGTGTGATTATTGATGAAGCCCACATGCTTTCCGATGCCCAAAGAGGCTGGGCTTGGACGCGTGCCATCATGGAGACAAGGTCCCCTGAAATCCACATCATTGGTGCACCTTTCATCGAGCCGCTGGTCATGAGCCTGGTTGATGCTGCAGGGATCCGGGTTGACAGGGTCGAGCATGAACGCCTGACTCCGCTCCATGTTGTCGAGACTCCCTGGTCTTTAATGAACCTGCCTCCGCGGACGATCCTGGTGGCTTTTTCCCGGACGATGGTGCTGGGACTCAAGACCGAATTGGAACGGAATCGCAAACGGGACGTTTCCGTGGTGTATGGGAATCTGCCACCGGAAGTACGCCTAAACCAGGCGGAACGATTTGCCCATGGCCTCACCGAGATCTGTGTGGCTACCGATGCGGTGGGCATGGGCCTCAACTTGCCCGCAGATAATGTGTGCTTCTTCGAGACAGAAAAGTTTGACGGCAGAATCCGGAGGTCCCTGACCCCTAATGAGATCCGTCAGATCGGAGGCCGGGCTGGCCGATTCGGTCTCTCGGATTTCGGCCAGGTGGGTGCCTTAACCAAAGGGGATTTGTCAGTCGTGCGCCGGGCGATTGACAATCCCATGATGGAGTACAGTTTTGCGTATGTAGCCCCTGTCCCGGAGGCACTCAGGCTGATCCCAGGAACGCTGGCAAGGAAATTGAACACCTGGATGTTGTTGCAGGATATCCCGGCAAAATGGAAAATGATCCTGCGGCCGACGGAACTGTCTGCACAGATCAAATTGGCGAACCTGTTATCCCCCCAGGATGTGGCCAGGTTGGGGGAGGAACGTGCTTTCAAGCTAATCAACGCCCCAACTTACAAAGAAACGGAGAATTACTGGTTGTTGTGCGCCCGGGCAATCATCCATGGAAAGCGCATGCCTGCACCGCAGGATCCTGGGCCCGAAGTCATCCAAAATGCCAACGACCTGATCCTGTTTGAGCAGGCCATTCGTTCCGCTGATTGTTACCTGTGGCTTTCCCAGCGGAAGGAGTTCTTTTCATGTGGTCCGGAATCTGAATGCGTAAGAGCCCGCAGAGCCAAATGGTCTGTGGAGGTGGATGCGGCTCTGCAGAGGCGGGTGGACACTGCCCGGCGCTGCAGGTCGTGTGGCAGGCCGCTCCCGCTAAAACATCGCTACAATATTTGCGAGCACTGCTATCATGATCGTTCCAACTGGGATCAGGATATTTGGTAGGGCGGAGAATGGTTATCTGAACTCGTTTTGCCCGGGCGCCGAGCTACGAGCTGCTCCTAACGGGTTAGATGGATAACCGGCTGGGTTCTTCGTACGGCCGGTTGCCGGTCACGGCGATGAAAGTGGCCATGCTGCAGACGACCGTGGATTGGAGCGATGAAGAAAAATCTTCACCTGACCCCAGGGTGAAGGTGGGCCAGGTCAACGCCGAGAGCTGATGCCGGAGCCTGCATCGGCTGCTGGGCGAGTTGTCGTCCGTAAACGATGAGCAGAGCCAGGAGAAAAAGCTGCTGATTGGGCATTTAAGAATTCAAACCGCAAATCAAGACATTCCGCTTGAAGTAGGTTTCTTTGTCGGGAAAATTATCAGATCAGCAGGATATGTGGTCATGAAGCTCCCGGCAAAATCCCCCTATATAGAAGTTTTTGAAAAATGCCTGGCATTATTATCCTTCTGAAATATCCAAAATCGTTCTTTTTATTTTATCGGGACGTTGAAAATGTTTTAGAAAATTCGGTTTTGAGAAATTGTTTGGGAAAATATATGCAGATTAACAAAACAATGTTAAACTTTCCAGAAGTTCCGCCAAAGTTTCCACTATATTTAGGCGAATATGAAGGCAAAATCATTTTGACGTGGAATCTCGATTTTAAAGCCGGTATCGTTTTCGATGTCTGGGACAACTACGAATGCCAATGAAGGAAGGGCGGTCGCACACGAGAAGCCAGAATTCCATGTTCGGTACCCTTCCTGGGCGATCTGCCCGGCCTCACCATCATTTTTCCAAATTTTTACATCCTGATCACATCCAGATTACAACCTGCGGATAAAATCTGCCCAGGTTTGCAATGGAGTTATTTTTCATTGTGTTTATTAAAGAGGTGACCATGTTAACGTCTGATGTCGTCATGAAAGAACTGGAGCGCATCACTGGCACCGATCAGGTCCGGGTAGATCCCGATTTGTCCCTTTATGAAGAGGGGGTCCTGGATTCACTGGGAACGATCGAGCTGATCGTTGCCCTGAGTGAAACCTGCCACATCAATATCTCCCCGACCGAGGTCGACCGCCAGCTCTGGGCGACCCCGCGCAAGATCATCGCTTTCGTCGAGGCCCGGGCCGGTGCATGAAACCATCCGCCCCGCACCTCATTCCGGCGATCGTTGCGCTGGGAGTCCTGGTGGGTGTCATGATCGCGGGGACCCAGTACGCCCGCGGTGTGGAGGATCGCTACATCCACGTGCTGGCGCCCATGCTGGTTCCGCAATCCTACATCGGCAGCGCCCTGCAGGCAGCCGCCTTTCAGCAAACCGATCTGCTGACCGTCTACGGCAGCTCGGAGATGCTTAACGAGCCTTCCCCTTACCGATCCTTCAATTTTTTCACTAATTACCCGACCGGCTTCCAGGTATTTGACGTTGCCAAAAGCGGGGATACCTCGCTGGACATTGCTGAAGATCTGGCTGCCATGGGACCGGCGCTGCGCGGTAAAAAGCTGCTCATTTCTTTCACCCCGACCATGTTCAATGCCAATGAGGTCGCCACCAAGGCCTACGCGGCGGACTTTTCGCTCCTGCACGCCAACCAGCTAGCCTACAGCACCAGCCTGGATATGGGGTTGAAACAGAAGCTGGCCCTGCGCATGCTCGCTTATCCCACCACCCTGGCGAAGGATCCGTTGCTGGTCTTCACCCTGAAAAACCTGGCCAACGGCTTCCCGCAGGATAACCTGGTTTACTACCTGACGATCCCTCTCGGACAGTTGCGCACCTGGATCTACATCCTGCAGGACCACTGGGCTGTGCTGAGCTACATCGAGGCCCATCCAACCATCAAACCCCAGGTGGTGCGCAAACCCCAGAGCGTGGATTGGAACGCACAGCTCCTGCAGGCAACTGCGATCCAGATGGCCAAGACCACTGCCGATCCGTACGGCGTGGAGAACAAGACCTGGAAGGCCCAACTTAAAGGCTTCAAGGTCAACAAGCCTGGCTCCGGCGACAAAGCCTACCTCGCCAACCTGAACAAGTCCGGCGAGTGGGATGATTTCAACCTCGCCCTGGCTGTACTGCAGGAGTACGGCGCCCAGCCCCTGATCATGAGCCGTCCGATCAACGGCATGCTCTGGCAGGCCGGCGGGATCTCGCCCCAGGCGCAGTCGGTCTACTATCAAAAACTCGAGCAAATGGTCGGGAACTACCATTTCTTGCTCGTGGATTTCAATGAACACACTTCCGATCCGCTTTTCAGCATTGACCGGGCTTCCCATACCAGCCCGAGAGGATGGGTCTATGTCGACCAGACGCTGGACGAGTACTTTCACGGCCTTCTTCACTGATCCCTGGGTGCGCGGTTTTCTCCTGACTTTGTACTACCTGGCCATCCTGGTGGGACTCTTCCTCATGTACGGGAAGGGCGATTTTTCCGCACCCAAGTTCATCTATCAAGGCTTTTGAGCCCCAGGACAGGTAATGCATCTCTATGGACATCCTCGAACGCCTCAAGCATTGGAGCGACGCTACCCCCGACCGACCGGCTCACATCAGCGGCGGACGTTCCCTGGGCTATCGCGAGCTCGATACCGCCTCCAACCGGCTGGCCGGTCACCTGCTCAGCACGCTGCAGCCGGACCATGCTCCGGTGGCCGTGCTTGGCCACAAGGAGCCGGAAATGCTGGTAGCCTTCCTGGCAGCCATCAAATCCGGTCATCCCTATATCCCGATCGATGATTCCCTGCCTCATCCGCGGGTCCAGTCCATCCTGAACACCTCCGCGGCCGCCCTGACCCTGACCCCCGCTGGGATCCAGGAACTGCTCAAGGGCACTGCGACGGTTGCCCAGGAGCGCACGGTCTACCAGCCCAAGCCGTCCGATCCCTGGTACATCATCTTCACCTCGGGCAGCACCGGGGAACCCAAAGGGGTGGTGATCACGACCGGATGCCTGGAGAGCTTTGTCGAGTGGATGCTGCAGGAGCAGAAACCCGTCGAGCAGGCCGAGGTCTTCCTGAACCAGGCGCCCTTCTCCTTTGACCTGTCTGTCATGGACCTTTACCTCAGTCTGGCCACGGGCGGGACGCTCTTCAGTCTGCGGCGGGACGAGATCGCTGAAGCTGCCCGGCTCTATGAGGTTCTGCTCCGCTCGCAGGTCAGCATCTGGGTCTCGACGCCCTCCTTCGCCCGTCTGTGCCTGGCCGAGCCGACTTTCCGGGGGAACCGTTATCCGGGCCTGCGGAAATTCCTCTTCTGTGGTGAAACCCTGGCGCCGGAGGTGGCGAGCGAACTTCTCGGGCGCTTCCCGCAGGCCGAAGTCTGGAATACCTATGGTCCGACCGAGGCCACCTGCGCCACCACCTCCGTGCAGATCGACCGGGAGGTCCTGCAGCACTACTCGCCTCTGCCGGTCGGGTTCCCCAAGCCGGATAGCCAGGTGGTGGTTCTGAACAGCCAGGGGCAGGTGGCTGCCCCGGGCGAGCGCGGTGAGATCGTCATCGCCGGGCCGAACGTCAGCCCGGGCTACCTCGCCCGCCCCGAGCTCACCCGGCGGGCCTTCTTCGAGTACGGCGGTGCCCAAGCCTATCACACTGGCGACTGGGGTCATACCCAGGACGGCCTGATCTTCTTTGACGGCCGCATGGACAACCAGGTCAAGCTGCACGGCTATCGCATCGAGCTGGGCGATGTCGAGGCCCATCTCTGCCGGCTGGAGGAAATCAAGGATGCGGTTGTCCTGCCGGTCTTGAAAGGCGGGGCGGTCGACCAGCTGGCAGCCTTCGTGATTCTCAAGAACCCGGCCGCCTCCACCGGATATGAGACCGTCCATCGTCTGCGAACCGCGCTTGGACAGGATGTGCCTGCCTACATGATCCCGCGCCGCATCACGATCCTGGCCCAATTCCCGATGACCGCCAACGGGAAGGCGGACCGCCGCCGGCTGGCCGAAAGGCTGAAATGATCCCCTACCTCGATTTCCTGTACTTCGGGATCTCGCTGTATGTCCTGCTGCCCAACCTGATCTTCGGCTGGTTCAAGCGCACCGCGCACCTGTGGATCCTGATCGCAACCGTGCTGATGCTGTTCCTGCAGTACAGCATCCTGCAGAAGGTCAGCACCAACACATCCATCCTGGAGATCTGGCTGGTGCTGGCCTACGCCCTGGTGGAGTACCTGGTGGCTCAGCTCTTTCTGCTGCTGAAACCGCGCCTGGGCAGGGGGCGGATCCTCTTCGTCATTGCCCTCTTCCTTTCGCTGGCGCCGCTCCTTGCCGGAAAATACATCCCCCTGCTGGTCCCGTCCTACGCGCTGGTGTTCATCGGCCTATCCTACGTGACCTTCCGCTGCGTGGATGTCATTTTGGGCGTCCAGGATGAATTGATCCACTCCCTGCCGCCGTTGCAGTACTTCTCCTTCCTGCTCTTCTTCCCGACCATCTCTTCGGGCCCGATCGACCGTTACCAGCGCTTTCAGACGGACTGGGATCAGCACCGGACAAAAGCGGAGATGCTGAAGGATTTCGACAGTGGCATCCACCACATCTTCACCGGCTTCCTGTACAAGTTCATTCTGGCAGCCCTGATCGAAACCTACTGGATGAATCCGGTCTCGCACGGCTCCCAATTCCTGCAGATCGGTTCATACATGTACGCCTACACGTTCTACCTGTTTTTCGACTTCGCGGGCTACAGCGCCTTCGCAGTAGGCTTCAGCCACATCTTCGGCATCCACACCCCGGAGAACTTCAACCGGCCGTTCCTGTCCCGCAATATCAACGAGTTCTGGCAGCGCTGGCACATCAGCCTGTCCGCCTGGTTCCGGGATAATATCTACAGTCGCTTCATGATTGGTGCCATTAAGGGCAAATGGTTCAAGAGCAAGTATCTGGCTTCCTACCTGGGCTTTGTCCTGACCATGGGCTTGATGGGCCTCTGGCACGGCACCACCTGGTATTATCTGGCCTACGGCCTGTACCATGCCGCCTTGCTGATCCTGACGGATGTGATGGAGCGCTTCAACCGTACCCACAAGCTCTGGAACGAGAAAAGCCGGGTGGTCCAGGGTATCCAGATCCTGATCACCTTCCAGCTGGTCTGTTTCGGGATGCTGATCTTCTCAGGGCGTCTGGGATAAGCCTGCCAGTCCCTATCCCGGTTGCGCCCAAACGTGGCTATAATCTACTCGTAGCGTTACCCCTTAGCAAGATGGAGAAGAATAGATGGTCCGGACCCGCTTGATCGCAATTCTGTTGGTGTTGGCAGTACTGGGGAGCAGCTGCACCCTGCCGGTCGCCACCCTTTTCCCGGCCCAAGCAGCGACCGCAACCAACGCGCCAACGGTTTCTCCCACCATCGGACCGCCCTCCCTGACCGGTGGCGATCCCATGGCTCTGGCGCGCGCCAAGATCAAACATGTCATCGTCATCATGCAGGAGAACCGCTCCTTCGATCAGTACTTCGGCACTTTCCCAGGAGCAAACGGCTTCCCTGCTCAAAACGGAAAATTCACGGTGTGCGTGAATGACCCGCGCACGGGCAAGTGTGTCTATCCCTACCACGACGCCTCGAATAAGAACCTGGGCGGTCCGCACGGCCAGGCCAACGCCACCGCTGACATCGACAGCGGCAAGATGGATGGCTTCATCGCCCAGGCCGAAAGCGGCAAGGCCAACTGTCAGGCCACCTTTAATCCGGATTGCGGCGGCACATCCTCGACCGACGTGATGGGCTACCACGACGCCCGTGAGATCCCCAACTACTGGACCTACGCCAAGGTATTCGTCCTGCAGGACAACCTGTTCGAGCCGAATGCCTCCTGGAGCCTGCCACAGCACCTCTTCATGGTCTCCGAATGGTCGGCCAAATGTTCCAAGGCGGGCGACCCGATGAGCTGCATCAACGCCCTGCAGAGTCCCCAGACACCTCCGGATTTCCAAGCCGGCGGCACCACAACCGCTTCGAAAACACCCCCCGACTATGCCTGGACCGATCTAACGTATTTGCTGTACAAGAACAATGTCAGCTGGAAGTACTATGTCCAGACCGGGACCCAGCCAGACTGCGCCGATGACGCTGCCGACTGTCCGCCGGTGCACCAGGACGCCAAGACCCCGGGCATCTGGAACCCGCTGCCCTTCTTCGACACCGTCAAGCAGGATAACCAGCTGCAAAATATCACTGACGTGACCAACTTCTACAAGGATGCCAAGGCTGGCACGCTGCCGGACATCAGCTGGATCACGCCAAGCGGTGCCAACAGCGAGCACCCCCCGGCGCTGGTCAGCGACGGGCAGGCCTGGACCACCAGCCTGATCAATGCCGTCATGCAGGGACCGGACTGGGACAGCACTGCCATCTTCCTGTCCTGGGATGACTGGGGCGGCTTCTACGACCATGTCGTCCCGCCGGTCGTGGATGAAAACGGCTATGGGCTGCGGGTGCCCGGAATCGTGATCAGCCCTTATGCCAGGAAGGGCTTCATTGACCACCAGGTGCTGAGCCACGACGCCTACGTCAAGTTCATGGAAGACCTCTTCCTGGGCGGCCAGCGCATTGACCCGACCACGGATGGCCGGCCGGATCCGCGCCCCACTGTTCGCGAGAACGCTCCACAGCTCGGCGACCTGGTGCTGGACTTTGACTTCACCCAGCCGCCGCGCGCCCCGGTCGTCCTCTCCATCCACCCGGCCCGCGGACCGGCCTCCAAGCCATAACCCGGGCCGTAGGGACAATATCAAAAAATAGTATGACTGCAGCTGCCACTCGAAAGTGGCAGCCGCTTTTTCTGTGCCCAGGGGTTTTCGGTAATAGAAAGTGCTTCTTGTATTTTGGATGTAGACTTTGTATACTATTTGTGTGGGGAATTTATTTCCCTTTTCTTATTCCGGTCTATTTTGTGAACATGACTGAAGGAGAAATAATATGTCAAAGCCGCTTTCTTCTCGTCTTTCCAGAATAACAGGATCGTTTCTGGTTCTCTTGCTCATCATCGGAACCAGCGGATGCAATTTTGGTGGTGGTGGCAACCCTACACCGCAGGGTACAACCTTCTTGTATGTTTCACCCGCAAAGAACAATCTCAACGATTGCCTTTCCCCGGCAACTGCCTGCCAAACGATCAATACGGCACTTTCCAAGGCAGTGGATGGGGACACGATCTTCGTTGCTCCCGGGACATACCCTGAACAGGTGTCAATCGGTAAGAACATCACGATCACGGGTACGGGCTCGCAGCCAGCCGCAGTCGTTATCGATGGACAACAGAAGTACCAGGTCCTGGCCGCGGGGTGCCTGGCGTGTACGAAGGTGATCTCGGTTTCCAATCTTACGATCCAGAACGGTTCAGCCCCATCTCCCATCCAACGGCGGTTTTACCGGTGCAGCGGGTGTTACGGTGAATGGTGCGACCCTGACAATGAGCAAGGTTGTCATTCAAAATAATATGGCTGGCCCGGGTACCATGGGAATCGGGGGCGGGGTTTTTATTACCGGGAATGCAAAGTTGTTCATCTCAAATTCGACGATCACCGGGAACAGCACCTCAAATGATAAGACGTACGGTGATTTTTACAATGGTATGGGCGGCGGGATCTATAATGAGGGTTCGCTCAATATCACCAATGTAACCATCTCGAACAATACTTCTCAAAACAGCGGCGGAGGGCTTTATAATGCCAAGGGCGGGCATGCCAACCTTAGCGGAGCAGTAATAGAGAATAATCAGTCGAAATCAGGGGGAGGCACGGATGGTGGCGGCGGGATCTACAGCGTCGACACGCTTCTTATACAAGGTGGGACAATCAAGAACAATCAGGCTCAAAATGGAGGCGGTCTGTACAGCACCGGTGTGACAACCCTGAACGGCGTGACCATTGACGGCAATACCGCAGTTACATCGGGTGGAGGAATTTACCAGGTTTACGGCGAGCCAACCACCCGGCTCACTGCCTCCAACATTTCTATTGTGAATAACCAGGCCGAACAAGGCGGGGGCATAGACAATAATTTCGGCGCGGGCTCGGGTGCGGTTCCCGCACTTGGGTATCTTCAGATCGAGCAATCAACGATTGCCCACAACCACGCATCCGAGACTGGTGGAGGTTTTTTCAACGATAACCAGGCCAGTATGTATCTGGTGAATGACACCATCAGCAACAATGATGCTGCCGCGGTAGGCGGGGGGATTGCTACCGGACAGAATGATGCAAACGGGCTGGCGCTGAATGTGACCATCGCCTACAATACTGCTCCAAAAGGGGCAGGCCTAATTACCGGTGGAGGCGATTTTAGACTGCAAAACGTGCTTCTGGCTAATAATACAAACCAAAATTGCAGTACCCTTTACGGGGGCACAATTACCAGTAATGCTGGAAATCTTTCCAGTGATAACACCTGTGCCTTGTCGGGCCCCCATGACAAGAACAACCTTGACCCCAAGACCGGGCAACTGTCGGATAATGGCGGCACGACCCAGACCATCGCGCTCGAGAAAGGCAGTCCGGCAATTGATGCGGGCGTGCAATTCCTGGCGCCTCAGATCGACCAGCGTAGCTCCCCCGCGGGGGGGATGGAAATGGCGATGGGATTCCCGGGGTTGACATTGGTGCATTTGAACTGATCCCCAGCACACAGGGGATGAGTTTCCAGACCACGATAGTGCCGGTTACGGCCACTCCCTCGTTGGATATTTTCACGATCACCCAGGCTGCCAATTGTCGCTCTGGCCCGGGAGCAATGTACCCGGTCTTGACCGCCTTCCCGGTGGGAGCAGCTCTAAACGCAGCCGGCCGAAACGAGGATAGTTCATGGTTTTACTTTGATCAACCGGGGGAAAAACCCTGTTGGGTCTTTTCCCACAATGGGACTTTAAGTGGTGACCCGACTGGCCTTCCGGTCCAGGTAGCGCCTCCCACCCCCATCCCCACGCCTCCACCGCCGCCAACCGCAACGTTTGTGCATTCTGTTTGCGTACCAACCACGCACAGATGCCCTTGAAAAAACGCACTCCTTCCCTGCTACTCCGGTAAGAGAGTAGCAGGGAAGATACGATCGCCATTCAAGCTCTACAAACTGACGTGGATGTGGTTTTCCATTGTCCACCATGCTCTCTATTTCAAGATAACCTGGGTGGGGGTGGCTGTTTTTAGAGGAAATATCGGAATTCGGATAGGAATTCTGCACAGCTTTGTGCCGGGGATGAGGATACACGGTACCTTCGTGGGCACAAGGGTGGGCGTGTGGGTGGGCAAAGGAGTCGGCGTGGCCGTCGGTTTGATCACCGGGCAGATGCCCGGCTCGTTGCCGGTCGGGGTGAACCCGACCGCCCAGCGGCAGGTATTGTCCACTTCGTAGAGCGCCTTGAGCGGGTAATCCGCGCTACCCTGCAGCGGGGAACCCGCCTGCGCCAGCGTGAAGTGATCGTTGTAATCAAACCAGTCCGGATGGAGCATACTCGCATCCATGGCCCAGGCGCCCCACATGTAAGGATTGGCATCGTTGAACAGGGAGCGCTTGAAGGCGATCTGAACACTGGCCGGATTGGTGGGAGAGACCCGCGCCCAGGCCAGGTCGGGGTCGGCTCCCTGACCGGCGTTGAACAGCACGGTCTCATAGCCGTTACCGGTCTGCGGCGGCGGGTCAGACTGGATCGGGGTGGCCCCGCCCACATCTCCGTTCTTGTCCTGCCAGACCTGCACGCGATCCGTCGACCAGCTGGCCCCCGGCGCGGCAGCCATGATCAAAAAGTCGCCCCGGCCGTCGCGGTTGACATCGATCTCCAGGCCATAATCCCCAGGCAAACCACCCTGGGCGGACTGGCCGACCAGGCTGATCGTGACATAGGTCCAGGTCGCATCGCGGCTCAGATAGGTCTGCTTGATGTCCAGGTCAGGGAAATACGTGTTCATGCTCTGGTCGAACGGCCGCTCGAACAGATCAGCCGCAAAATTATCGCCGCCCTCGACCCGGTGCTGGGCAGCAAACGCAGATGAATCCATGTCGTAGATCTGGCTCTCGAAAGACGCCGGCGGTTCGGCCGGTTTGACCAGATGGGTGACGGTCGGTTGAACGGTTGCAGTGGCGGTGTCGGTTGCAGTAGCGGTGTCGATCGCGGCAGCGACCGTGGGAGGTACAGTGGCAGAAGCGGCGGCAGGCGCGCTCCCACCAGTGGGCGTGGAGCCGGACAGGGCGGCGCCAGTGGGCAGGTTGCAGCCCGCCATACCGGCCAGCAGAACGGCCAGAAGTATCCCCATCAAGATTGATTTCAATATGCTTCGATACATTTTTTCCTCCTCTATTCACAACAAAAAAAAGAACTCTGCCTGGCGGTTCAGGCATGCCAGACGACCCAAATTATTATTATACTCCGCAAGCCGCGAGGATCTTGCCCGCGCGTCTGTACTCTTCTTAAATTTCAGGCGAGATAATCAATTGAACTCTGCCTTCTCTCCATGCTGCAAGGATCTGAAATGGAGGCCCGTTACAAAGGCATCTGATACAAATACATTCGTATCCAGGATCACCTTCAGTACCGACCCCGCGCCTTCGATATAGCTCGAGTGATGTCTGAACGCTTCAAGCCGGCAAGTTTCGCCTGCTGGCGCGCCTGTTGAATGAGAGCATCGAAATCATCTATGCTGGGGGCGGTAATTGTCTTGAGAATCACCACGTCATTTTCACCCAAGACCACAAACTGGTCGCCCGCCTTGAGGTTTAAACGTTTGCGGATAGTTTCAGGAATGACAATTTGTCCTTTCGAGGACATACGGGTAATAGCAAGTGTTTCCATATATCTTCCCCTTTTAATCTTACCATTAAGATAATATCATGGGAATTGTCTCTAATCGGTTTGATAACGGCTAGAAACATAATCATCGCATAAAGTAGCAAATGACTTGTGTAAATCCTCCTTTACAACAGCAAAAACACCATCTTGCATAAATAAAATAAGGCCGGATGCAGCGCCTACTGAGCGTTAGGCGTGGATGAAAACATGAACAGACCGAACAAATCTGCAATTCAATTGCGGATTTACACAAAATATGCTATGATGTTGATGGTATATTCATCATTCCACCCCATGGAGCCTCTCCATGATCGAAAGAACCCTCACATCCAAAATCATTTCCCTGGCGCAGAAATTCCAAGTCATTACCCTGACCGGCCCGCGCCAATCCGGAAAAACCACTCTTGTTAGGGCTGCCTTCCCCATCCTGCCTTACGTCTCATTGGAAGAACCAGATATTCGCCAGATTGCCCTTACCGATCCGCGCGGCTTCCTCTCCAATTACCCTGCTGGCGCCATCCTTGATGAAATCCAAAACACTCCAGACCTGTTCTCCTACATCCAGAGTATTGTAGACGAAAACAAGGATATCCAATTTATCCTGACCGGCTCATCGAACTTCTTATTGATGGAGAAGATCAGCCAGACATTGGCAGGTCGTACCGCGGTCCTCCATTTACTACCGTTTTCCTTTTCAGAACTCAAACCTACCTCAGCCTCATTTGATCAATACGAAACACTAATTTTCAAAGGCCAATATCCCCGCATTTACGACCGGGATATCGCTCCGACTGATTTTTATCCCGCGTACATCCAGACTTACGTTGAAAGGGACGTACGCATGATGAAAAATATCGGGGACATCAACGCTTTTATTCAATTCACCCAATTATGTGCCGGACGGACTGGTCAATTGCTCAACTACACCAGACTGGCGAACGACGCAGGGGTCAGTCCTAACACGGCCAAAGCGTGGCTTTCCATTTTGGAAAGTTCCTATATCCTTTACCGTTTACCATCCTACCACCGGAATTTCAACAAGCGGTTGATTAAATCGCCCAAACTCTATTTTTATGATACCGGTGTGGCCTGCTCGCTACTGGGCGTCCGCGACGAGAGCCAGGTCAATCTGCATTACATGAAAGGCGCGCTCTTCGAGAACCTGATCCTGAACGAGTTCATCAAGCGAAGCTTCCATCGCGGCGAGAATAACCTGCCTTACTTTTGGCAGGATAGTCATGGCAAAGAGATCGATTGCTTGCTGGAGGATGGAGCAAATATTGTACCAATTGAAATTAAATCCGGTAAAACGATCACCAATAGCTACTTTGAAAACTTTAAATATTGGCGTCAATCTACCGGCATGCCAGAAGAGCAAGGTTACGTTGTCTATGGTGGTGTACAGACCTTGCAAACCAGCACAGGCTCAATCATTAGTTGGCGGCAAATGGAGCGCATCCCGGGGTTTTAATCATCAATAAATCTCTCAACCATGACAGGATGATCTCGCGTATCCCATCTGGCCAAACGCATTTCAAAGCGGGTGAACAGTAAGCTGATTTGGACATCAGAAAAGCCATCGACCATCCAAAATAGCTTATGAAAATCCCAGTTTTGATAAGGAATGAACGATGTCTTTATATTCGATGATAATTTCTTCAAGGTGTAGTTGTAGCTTTCCATCAGCAAAGGTAATTTTATTTAATACCTCGTCTAAGATCGTTTTCACTTTAGGAATACAAGAGCCATATTTGTTAGTTATGCTGCCCGAATGAATTGTTCAAACCTCTGGACGAGAGCATCTCTGTTCGGCCAATTCTTTACTTCTTGAGGTAACAACAATTTTGCACCGTCCAGATCTTTAAGGCCATGCTGCAGGATTGGACCATCATGCTCTTCCAAAACATCTTTACGTACATGTACAATATAATCAGGTGATACCCCAAGAATAAAACTGTCGAAAGCAGCATGGTGGAGCTTGCAGAGTGCAATCCCATTTGTTATTAATGGATCGCCTTCAGGAGTGCTATCAGGTAGGATGTGCGCTGCATCGAGCAATTCCCGGTGACGCAAATGGCACAGCGCGCATCGAGTGCGGTACGCTTCCAAAACCCTCTCGCGAAAACTTCTTTGATGTAACCGGACTTTGACCGTGGCTGTGATATAAGCACGTCTGGCGATCATGTTTTCTTTCAGGGTTAATAATTGGTCGGCTTGAACCTCAATATTGGCGACATCGTCCACGGCTACTTTGAATGCTAGTGTAGCTGGATCGTCGGCGACAATATAGACTGGCCAGATGGTAAGGTATTGACCAGATACTACCCCGTGCAGATAGACGAGGGGGCGTTTTTGTTCCATAATTTTCCGAAGCCCCACGTTGTCCGAATGATTCGGATTTGTTCCGCGATACCGATAGGTCAGGAGACCATCAGAGCTAAAAGTATCATTATATGGGCTTCCGGGTGTGGTGGTAATTGTAAGAGGAAGGTCAAGGACTTTAGGTTTGAAAATTCCATGAGGCGCAACAAAGGGGATACGAGTTCCCTCAAAAATAAAACCTTCCTGAAGCAATGTTCGCGGTAAAACATCCCCAAACGCAGCTGTCTTTTCAGTTAGCCAGGAAAATGCTGCCAAGCGTATAGCAAGATCACTATCCATTATCAGATCGCCTCAATTCAACCGGATATCAGCAACCGAAAATGTATTCTTCAATCATAATGTCATTCAATTTACCAATGATGTTCTTATCAGCATTGCTTCCCATCTCTCGCACCTTAATGGCATAAACATAATCAGGTGAACATTCCCATAGATTACGCAAATCAGAAGTCTCATCTGTAAGGAATAATCCTTGGTTAGAAGTTGGTCCGACTAGATAAGCCAAATCTTCCACTTATGTGGTCGCATTCTTCGTGTCCGTTTTACGATTTTCCTCTTGCCTCTGGCACAGTTTGGTCAGCTTCTCCACGATCCGAGTGCGCGTCGCGGCCGGAACCTTCTCTTCTTGCCACACATTCCCGAGTTCATCCGGCAACCGATCCAGTTGCCAGACGGCCACGGATGGATTCTCCACCGTCAGCCGGCTCTCCTGATTTGCCCAGACAACCGCCGCATCCACCCACTGCTGAATGCCATCCGCTTTCAAAAAATTCCCCAAACGAGCAGCGTTATTCCGTGCTTGACGGCTCGGACTTTTCTTGTGTAATTTCCAACTGTTACCAACCCGATATTCCCATTGCTCTCCGATGTTTCTATATTCTCCGCTGAAATTCTTAATCTCCAGAACCCATGCACCAGAAGGACCTACCAGCACGGTATCAAGATCGCCCTTATTGTTTCCTGGCAACTGGATGTTTCGAAAAAGTGACCAGTTTCCATCCAAAGTTTGGAGAATAACCTCAACCACCCTCTCCTCCCCTTTTTGTCCCTTCCGGTAGTTATCAATTTGCTTATCCAACCTATCAAGTATGAAGCGATCCAAAAGAAACAACCCTAGGAAGTACAAGCCAAATAATCCTAAGAGTAACGCCAGGGCCATGATGCCAACAGGGGACTTAATTGCTTCTGATAACGACATGGTGGATTGTGTGGAAGGATGCCGCGTAAGCAGCCAAGTAAATAACGCGATCACCAAACCAAAAACTGTTCCCATGATCATTCCCTCAACGAGGGCAATCTGATATTGCTTCCTTTCTGCATAACTCTTCCCACCAGAAAGCACCTTTATAAAACCGGCCGACGGCGCAGGTTCATTTATGCTTTGATTCATTCGCCCCAGCATCAAAGCAGTGGCTGCTCTTCTCACTCGGTCCTCCCAAGCATTCTCAGCGGCATATCCCAGGTCTTTGAGAGAAAGCTGTTTGGTTTCCACCAACATTCCCATTAGCTGGCGACGGAACGGTGGAAATGGCCACTCGGTCGAACGGGCCTGTTCCATGGTAATACCGATCGATAAAGCCGAATCAGGTAGTTCGAGTGGTAATTTCTTTTCCCTCTTTTCAACAGGCTTTTCCGGTTTTGGCCGGCTCATTAAAATTTGAGCTGCTTGCCTGAGATGAGGATCATAGGCCTTTGTTGCCGCCCATTCCAACCTGGACTGGTTTAGGTAGCCTTCATCGTAAAGCTCACCCAGCGGGCGAGGATAATTACGCAACCAGAGGACTTTCCGGGCATCTTCAAGGCTGATTAGAGGAGCATTTGAATGCTGGGGTTCGATTGTCGCGGTTGAAGGGATATTCATGATTAACTCCCTGTGCAATTTAGGCAGCCAGATTTCTGGAAAACCAAATAAAGTATATGTTAATTTCCTCGCAAAGGCAACGTTTTTTTGATCGTTTCAGACTTCTCACTCCTGTATGGAGACGAGTTCCATATTGATGTTCCCTCCAATTCATTCATATCTTCCCCGTTCGAAAAGCGGCGTTTTGTATGTGATTGCAGAAGATTCTTATCATCCAATAATTCTTTAGCAAGATATTCCTCCTGAAATTATTCATGCGTAGAATGCCAAACTTTTATAAGATTATGCTAAGTTATTCCCCCAATTGATTACGCTTCTAACGTTCATGGGTACTGGTCACCTGCAAAAAGTAGATGGCATCCACTGTAATAGGTAGACAACATAATCCGGATTCGGTGGATTCATCGACAGGATTACGAAATTGACAACACCCAAGACAGTACTTTATCAGTAAATACAATCTGCAAGCGATTAATTAGCAACAAAATAACTGATGGAAACCGATATTTAATAGAATGGACATCTGTTTAGTATTTCCACCTACAAGGAACAATCGCACCGTTTTACCTGCCGGATGCTGATCACTAGCAATTGGGCGGCTTCTTTCTGCAATAACCGTTTGTCCTTCAGCCTTTGTGTTATTTCCAGTTGCGTGATTTCTTGATTGCTCATCGTCAGTAATTTGTCCATTCTGCGGTCACTTCAAAGGGGACAATTTAACTTTGCAGAAGGGGACATTATCACTTTGCGCTAACACTGTCAACCCGGCCTCTTGACAAAAGGACATGACTCAGACTAGAATACGACTGAAAGCGCTTCCGGAAGCGATACCGGGAGCGGTATCGGAAAATATTTTCAGGAATTCATTGATTCGAATCGAGGTGAGTCAGATGAAAAAAAAGAACACGATTGCAGAGGTTGCGCGCGCAGCTGGTGTCTCCCTTCCCACCGTCTCGCGCTTTAAATAACCGTCCGGATGTTTCTCCTGAAACACGCAAGCGCGTAGAGGCCGTTATTGCCGAGATGGGCTTTCAGCCCAGCGCAGTTGCTCGCAGCCTGGATTCCCGGGAGACCCATACGATTTGTCTAGTTTTTCTCCATTACGAACCACGTGATTTGTTTGCTGATCCATATTTGGCGGGTGTCACTTCGGGTATTGTGGATACCTTGACACCCGAAGGATACTTCCTGTTGACATATCCGGTCCCCGATGGGGGAAGTTACCTGCAGGATTTTCGACAATTCCTCCACAGTGGGCGGGTCGACGGCCTGATCGTTCACAATGCTTATATCGATGATCCTATTCTCGAACTCATTAGTGGCACGGGGTTGCCCTATGTAGCCTTGGATTTGGAGAAACCCATCCACCCCTACTCTGCCGTTGTTGCCGTGGATAATACTTCGGGTATTCAACAACTGGTAAATTACCTGGTGGCAAAAGGACATCGTTCTATAGGTCACGTTTATGGCGATCTTCGCCGCAATGGTGGCATGCAACGGGCCCAGGCTTTCCGCAAAGCGATGTCAGCCTGCGGGTTGGCTGTGCGCGAGGAATGGATTCAGGGCGGAACCTGGTACCAGGAGGGTGGGGCAAGTGGCATTGAACGGATTTTCAATACGCAGGAGAGACCCACGGCCGTTGTAGCGGCCACGGATCTGATGGCGATGGGCGTCATTGAGCATGTGCGTTCGATTGGCCTGCAAGTTCCGAAGGACCTATCTGTGACGGGCTTCGATGACGTGCCATTTGCAGGCTACCTTAATCCCCCTCTGACTACCGTGCGGATGGAATATGGAGAGTTTGGCTCTACTGCTGCAAAGTGTCTGATCGCACTGATCAATACAACTGAGAAAGAATCCAAGAGAATCACTGTTCCTGTGAAACTGGTGGTGCGGGATTCGGTTGAAACCAAAACCCTGCCGGAAAAGGAGGCTTTACACTAAATAATACTGGAATGATAGCTTAGTGACCTCGAAAGAAGAGAAATCCCCTCATCCTATCCCCCGGAGATTCAAAAAGGAGAATTAAAAATGAATAAGAGAATGAGCCGTCGTGAGTTTTTCCGCGTTTCTGCCGCCGCCGCTGCTACTGGTGTGCTGGCAGCCTGCGCGCCAGCGCTCACTTCCACTCCGGCATCCCCGGCTACAGCCGCATCAGCCGCCGCCTCGGCAGCTCCGGCTACAGCCTTGCCGGTCTACACACCCACCGCAGCCACCAATAAGAGTGTTTCTACGGTCGTATTTCAGACCCACTGGCAACCTTGGTACCAGGATTACCTGAAGAAAACGGCGATCCCATTATTCCAGCAACAAAACCCCGACATCCAGGTACAGGTTCTTTGGAAGACGGATGACCCGCAGGGCATCCTTACCGAAATCGCTGGAGGAAGTGCCCCGGACGTTATACAGCACTACACCAGCAGCGCCGATTTCTTCTCACTGGCGCCGGCAGGTGTATTCCTGCCCATTGAGAACTACGTAAAGGCCAGCAAGGTCATAAATCAAGCTGACTATGTACCTGCCCAGTGGGCTGGCGTTACCTGGAATGGACATATTTATGGTTTATTCGGCGGCGATGGCGGCCCCTGGCCGGCGCTGGGCTGGAACAGGAAGATGTTCACGGCCGCGGGCATGGATCCATCCGCTCCGCCGCAGACCCTGGATGACTTGTACAGCATGGCCCAGAAACTGACGAAACTGGATGCAAGTGGGAACATCCTTCAGATGGGCCTGGATATTCAGGACGCCGAAGGTCCTGAAGTCCGAACTGCCAGCATGATGTGCGACTCCCCCTTTATCAGTGCCGATAAAACCAAGATTTTGTTCACTCAGGGTAATTGGGAAGATTATCTGGCCCGCTATGCTAAACTCGTCAACCTGGTTACAAAAGCCCAGTATAAGGCCTATGATACCAAGTGGACCACCTGGATCTCGAATACCAGCGCCTTTGCCAATAATAAAGAAGCCATGCTCATCGACGGCTCCTGGGAGCCGGGTGCTATGCCCTCGGCCATGGCTGACAAGAACTACGATATCGGCTGGAATTTCCTCCCTAGCTTTAACCAGAAGAAATACGTGCTCATGTCCATGCATCAATACACGATCCCCAGAACCACCAAGGTACCGGATGCGGCGTACCGCTGGGCAGAATGGTTGATGACCAACCAGCAATACAACGTGGATGTGTTTAACACGCATGGAAACTTCATGTGGAGCAAATCGTTGGTAAAGCAATATGATACGAGCAAAGCTCCCGGACTGGCTTGGTTCTTGGATGCCCCCAATCAGGCCGACAAAGTCTTTGGGCCGGCTGACTTTGGTTGCCTGGTCTCAGGTGAACTCTCCAAGCTCTTTGCCCAGGCACAGCAGTTTGTCGCTTACGGTACCAAGACACCGAAACAGGCTCTGGCCGATATAACCGCTACTCTTCAGCCAGACCTGGATGCGGCCTGGAAGGCAATTAGCTAGATTTATTGGTTAAGTCAGCTCCTGGGTGGGCCCGGTTATCCGTGACGAGATAGCAAGAAACGGATACGCCGGTGCCCACCTTGGAGTCGGCTGACACATTCGGGAGGCTTTGAGATGACATCTGCCCCTACCGTACGCGCAAGCCGACGCCTGGGCCAACGCCTGCTTCCTTATTTATTCGTCAGCCCGTTCTTGCTGGGTGTGCTTCTCTATTACGCCTACCCGCTCGGTTCTTCGTTATATTATAGCTTTACCCAGTATAACGTTCTCTCCCGGCCGATTTGGGTGGGCTTGCGTAATTATCAACAACTGTTCCATGATACCGATTTTATTCAGGGTCTCACCAACACTGCCCTCTACGTTCTTTTTGCGGTGCCGCTGGGCACGTGCATGGGATTTCTGCAGGCGTTGCTCCTGAATGAAAAACTGCGCGGGCGCGGGCTCTTCCGCGCCCTGTTCCTGGTGCCGGCCTGTCTCCCGCAGATCGCCATGGCGTCCGTCTGGCTGTTCATTTGGGACCCGGGCGAAGGCTTGCTCGACAGCCTGCTGACAATCCTTCATTTGCCTTCCCAGGCGTGGATCGTCGATCCTGTGATGGTCAAATGGATGTTCGTAAGCATTTCCGTATGGTCTGGCATCGGTATGCTTATTTTCCTTTCCGCATTGCAGGGTGTGCCGTCCGAGCTGTATGATGCTGCCAAAGTCGATGGCGCCGGTGCCTTAAGCCGGATGTTTAATGTTACCCTGCCATCCATAACTCCGGCCCTGTTGTTTAACTTGCTGACCGGGCTGATTGGTGCTTTTCAATATTTCACCCTGCCCATGTTGATGACCCAGGGTGGGCCAATCGGGGGCTCCACTTTCGTAGGCCAGTATCTGTATGATAGTGCCTTTTCTTTCTTCAAAATGGGCTACGCCTCTGCGCAGGCGTGGATTCTATTTATCATCATCGCCGCGATTGTGTTCCTGATCTTCCGCACGTCCGCGCGTTGGGTCTATTATGAGGCATGAAAATGGATAACCTGATGAAACTCTGGCGCCCGGCGAAAGCTGGAATGAAAACGGAGCAACTTGTCAAAAAGGTTGTTTCCTATGGTCTGATCGTACTTTTGCTGCTTGTTATCCTGATCCCGCTGGTATGGGTCATCAGTATTTCGTTTCAAACGGGTGACCAGCTGCGTATCCGTATCCCGATCCAGTGGATTCCCAACCCAGTCACGTTGCAGAATTATATAGATGGTTTCAACGCCGAACCCTGGCTGTTCTACCTTCGTAATAACCTGATTTGGGGTGCCGGCTCCCTGGTTGGCCTGCTCATTTCTACAACTTTGGTAGCCTATGCTTTTGCTCGCATGAATTTCCGGGGGAAAAATTTCCTGTTTATGATCAATATCCTCCTGATGCTGCTCCCCGATCAGGTAACCATGGTGCCAAAGTTCATCATGTTCGCCCGGTTGGGTTGGATTGGTACTTTCCTTCCAGTGATCGTACCCGCCTTCTTTGCCTACGCCCCCGCTCACACTTTCATGCTAACACAGTTCTTCCGGACGATACCGAGAGACCTGTCCGAGGCGGCCCGCATCGATGGAGCCAGTGAGTTTCAGATCTTGTGGCATATTATCCTGCCGCTCAGCAAACCGATCATGGCGGTGGTTGTGGTCTTCCATCTTACCTGGATCTGGAGTGATTATTTAACCCCGCTCATCTATCTGAGCTCACCTAAAACCGAGCCCATCGTGTTGGGACTGCAGGATTTCATCGGTATCCGAGGCCAAATTGGATGGGGGCCGTTGATGGCGATGTCGTTCCTGACTGCCATCCCTGTCGTTGTTCTGTACTTTTTCGTCCAGCGCTATTTTGCTGAATCATTCGTACTCAGTGGTATGAAAGGATAATTTCATGAAAACCAGAGGGAACCAAAACAGTCAATCGAATGGATTAATTACTCGCTGCATTCACGCCGGAATGGCGCCGGACGCGGAAACCCTGGCGGTGAAACGGCCGCTGGTCATGTCGAACAATTACGTGATACCGCCTGAGGGCGGTTATGAAGCCGTCACCTACGCTTATGCGCGCGACCTGAATGCCAATGCCCGCTGGCTCGAAGAACGACTGCTGGCACTTGAAGGTGGCGAGGATTGTGTCGTGACGGCCAGCGGCGTCAGTGCAATTAATGGGACCTTCCTGGCGTTGCTAAAAACTGGCGACCATATCGTAGCCCCTGAAATTTCCTATGGCTCCGTTCGTACCATGTTGCTGGACTACTTTCCCAATAAATTTGGCGTTAACACCAGCCTGGTGGATGCCACCGACCCGCAGGCCATCCAACGGGCGCTCACTCCCAAGACCAGGTTGATCCACTTGGAGACACCTGGGAACCCCACCACTGCCATCAGTGATATCGCTGCGGTGGCGAAAATCGCCAAAGAAGCCGGCGTGCTTCTGTCGGTCGATAGCACCTGGTCTGGCTTGACGACGCAACATCCCTTTCAACTGGGCGCTGATCTGGTCATGCACAGCCTGTCCAAATATATCAACGGTCATGGCGATGCGCTGGGTGGGGCGGTCTTGGGCCCTAAGGAGTTGGTTGACAAAATCCGTCGGTTTGTGGTCAAGGATCTCGGCGGCTGCATAAGCCCTTTCAATGCCTGGCAGATAATGCTGGTTCGGTCACGTTGCCTTTGCGCATGCAACAGCATAACCGGAATGCCCTGTTGGTCGCTAAACACCTCGAAGGGCATCCCAAAGTGGCTTCGGTCAGGTATCCTCGGCCTGAAAGTCATCCCCAGCATGCAAATTGCCGAGAAGCAGATGGATGGCTTCTCGAGATGTTTAACTTTGACATCAAGGGCG
>CAWAAC010000041.1:0-24633 GCA_963779935.1 uncultured Chloroflexia bacterium
GTTTAATGAGTTCGGGGAAGATTGTTGTAGTGGGAATAAGGGGTATTTTGTTATTCAGGGGGAATGTTGTATACTGTAAATATCACTTCTTTAATAATTTAGATGGAACGGTATCAGTGGGATAGGCCAGATGGTGGCAAATACAACAAGTGTAAACTCTCGAATGCAACAAATCGCTGAGAATGCGGTAAAAGTAGCTGCTGAAAAATTCGGTCAGTCGTTAGATTACACGGAGAACAGCCTGACTAAACTTGAAGCCTTATTACAACAGGCTTATGAGTTATATAAAACACAGAGCATCTCGGAAGAATTAATTCAGAATACGTCCAGGGTATGGGGAGGCTATTTAGGTGAACTGATGCGACGAAAATGGGGCGGCGAATGGAAAGTAAGCGGAACAGATGTCCTTCTCACAATAAATGGTGAAAGCTATTCCCCCTCCACCAAGTCTATCAACGCATCACACTCGGACAGCAATACAATACCAGAAATTACTTTGCAAATATAGCTTCGAATATGAGAAGGGGATCTAAATCTTTACGACAATCTTCTGTTGTAGCAGTGGGAAATAATCTCATCACAAAAGCCACTACCTTTTGGAAATCTGGCAAGACTGCAAAAATTATCACCGTTGTGACTTTATCGGTAGTTCTTTGTTGTTCCTGCATAGCTCTAACGCAGATTGCATCAGCTCCACGTGGTAATACGCCGGCCACAACCACTCCAATACTTTCCGAACTCGGTACCCAAACATTCACATCTACAACCGCCCCAGCCTCAATTATTCCGCTTACCCCAACTGCATCCTTTATCCCTTCCCTTGCTCCATTCGTTACAGCGGCGGAAATATTTTCATCTCCATTACCATCCGGAAATCCGTTACGCGTTCATTTTATAGATGTCGGACAGGGCGATTCCGAACTTATCCAGACGCCCAATGGGCAAACCTTGCTTATTGACGGTGGAGATACAGATACCGGAATAGTTCAATACCTTCAAAGCATCGGGGTGCAGCGCATCGATCTAATGATTGCTACCCATCCGCATTCGGATCACATTGGCGGCCTGGTGCAGGTGTTGCAAGCTTTTTCGGTTGCAAAAGTAGTCACAAATGGCCAGCTTGACACAACAACAATTTATGAGCATTTCCTGGATGCAATCACGGCATCAAAAGCAGCATACATTGACATCAAACGAGGCGATATGCTCTCGCTGGATGGTATTGATTTTCATTGCCTCAGCCCAGTAGCTACTACTAATCCGGATCTGAACGAGAACTCAATCGTATTGCAGTTTACCTATGGTCAAACCAAATTTCTAATGATGGGAGATGCTGGAGGAGATACGGAGTCTGCTCTTCTGGCTGCCAATTTACTGGCGAAAGTGAATATTCTAAAAGTAGGCCATCACGGATCTTCAACCGGATCAACTCCTGCATTTCTCAATGTGATCAAACCTGATGTGGCTATTTATTCTGCTGGTATCAATAACATCTACGGTCTTCCGGACCAGCAGACGATCTCAGCTCTCCGCGCGGCTGGCGCAACCGTTTATGGGACTGATCAAAACGGGACAATCGTCATCACTGTCAACCAGAATGGATATACAACGATTACTTCTAAAAGCAATGCCAGCGTGACAACTGTATTATCTCCAACTGAGATGATAACTCAGGCTTTTACTCTAACCCAAACCCCAATTCTCGCTTTTACCCCGACTCTCGCCCTTACCCCGACCTGGACCCCGACAGTTCCGGCTCCTGGTCAGTTTGAGATTTATCCCGTGAGTCCAGTGTCTAGAAATCAGAATGCCACCCTGACCGCAAAAACATCTCCGAATACTCCATGTAGCATTACCGTGCATACCAAGTCTGGCACAAGCAGTGCTCAGGGGCTAAACCCTAAAAATGCGGACGCCAACGGCATGGTTTCATGGACATGGAGAATTGGTCCCAATACCACTCTGGGCACATGGCGTATAGATGTAACCTGCAATGGTGTCACCAAATCTACAACGTATACGGTGCAATGATGAAAGCAGTGATTGATCGTTTTGAAGGTGAATATGCAATCCTCATCATTGGTGATGATGAGCAACGCCTGAATGTTCCCCGGAAATTGCTTCCGTCAAATGCCAGAGAAGGCCACTGGCTCCAGCTGGACATCCAGGATGGCGAGGCCAGTAACATCAAAATAGATGAGAAGGAAACCGATCAAGCCAAGCAAAGAATTGCCGAGAAATTAGCGCGTCTTCGCAAAGGGGATTACAGATGAGTTTCTTTGGAATTGAAAGGGGAATAAAATGCCTTGGAGCTACCGCCGTTCTGTGAAAATTTTACCGGGTGTTCGATGGAATATTGGCAAAACTCGATCGAGTGTTTCGCTTGGTTCGAGGAGAAAAAGGCGTAAAAATTCCTGCTGGCCTAATTGCTACAAATGTTTTCACAACCTGCCACAAGTGTGACAACAATTTTTCAGCGCATAAAGTCATTCAAGGTTTCGCAGGCGATACCGAGCCAAAGACGAGAGTTAATTATATTGCCAAGAACCACTTTTGATGATGATAACAAACGAAAAGCGTACCCACGTTAATCCTAGGTACGCTTTTACGAACAATCGGAGCAGAGATTTCTAACGTTACGAGCATGTGCCCCCAAGCGGACTCGAACCGCTGTTTTCATGAATTTCATTGGACTTTACCGAACTTGGAATAACCTGTTCCGCTCTAAAATAATGATTCGCCCGGCAATTAGTATCGGGTGTATTTTTTACGTACAACCAGGATAGTAAATTATAGCGCTACGAGCAGGTGTGCTCCCCATGGGTCTACGAACCGCACTTATAATAATTTTTTGAGGATCTCGCAAGTCTTGTTTCAATGACAAATTCCGTTTTTACTTTTACAGGGGAATCTCTTGTTTTACGACATATATTTTCGTTCCTTCATACGAGAAACCAAGGTATTTTGTGCCGAATTGTAGGTAATCCAGTTGTACAAAGGGATTTGTAAGAATATATATTATGGCTACCGACCTTACTGTTTACCCTCATACTTTCAAACCGGCATTAAAGTTGGCGGGATTTGCACAAGTCGGAGTTCGGGAAACATTGCACAACGACAAACCATCCTTCTGCTTACTTTTCTACAAACGAACCGGCCTTATCATAATTTGTCAGGCCGAGGTCCCTGATGCATTTTACAACAGTTGGCGTCCGCGGCTAGGGTGGGATTTGGTAAAGAAGGCCCGCCAGTAAACATGTTCCTGTCCCAAGACGCCAACAATTCAGAGATAACGATCATCACTTCAAGATTGCATTCTCGCCAGGTTGAGGCTAGAATTCAACTGGTATGGTTTCTCCATTAATGCAGACCAAATTCCTGATCCCCCTCCCGACCGCGGCATGGCTTCCGCGGCCGCACCTGGTCCAACAACTGGAGGATGGATTCCGCGCAGGGCATAAACTATCCCTGGTCACCGCGCCGACTGGCTCAGGAAAGACAACCCTCTTGAGCGAATGGGCACGCAACGCGGCTTCGGCGAAGATTCGTTTCTGCTGGCTGTCTTTGGATAAGCAGGACAACGAGCCGGTCCATTTCTGGAGCTGTTTTTTTTGCTGCGCTTGAAACACAGCTTCCTGGTCTGGGGGAAACAGTGCAGGTTCTCCTGCAAGGCGATCCGATCCGGCCGTTCCCGGTGGGTCAAATTCTGATCTTCCTGATCAATACTCTGGCGCAGGATGACCATCACTTCGTTCTTGTCATGGATGATTACCACATCATCCTGGATGAACGCATCCATGCCGGTCTGAATTATCTGCTGTCCCGCATGCCTGCCCAACTGCATCTGGCAGTGGCCAGCCGCAGCGAGCCGCCCCTCGATCTGGCCATCCTGCGGGCGCGCGGGCTGATGACCGAACTGCGCCTGGATGCACTGAGTTTTACACAAGATGAAACGGCAACCTTTCTGAAATCGGCGCTGCAGCTGGATCTTACACCAGACGAGGTGACCACGCTGGAGAGACGGACAGAAGGTTGGATCGCCGGGCTGCAACTGGCAGGGATTGCCATCAAGTCGATATCCCGCGGAACAAAAAATGACAGGTCGGATATCACCGGATTCATCCAGGCCTTTGGAGGCAGCCACCGGCACGTGGTGGATTACCTGACCGGAGAAGTCCTTCAGCGACAACCTGAGAACATTCAGACATTTCTCATGGGCACTTCGATCCTGGAGAGACTGTCTGTTTCCCTGTGTGATGAAGTACTGGAGAGCACAGGCTCTCAAGCCTGCCTAGAATACCTGGAACGCGCCAATCTATTCATCATTCCCCTTGATTCAGATCGACACTGGCATCGCTATCACGCTCTCTGGGCAGAGGTGCTGCAAGCTCGCCTGCAACGCGAACACCCGGAATTGATTCACGCTCTGCACCAGCGGGCTTCTATTTGGTTCGAACGGTGTGGATTTCTCCCCGAAGCGATCACCCATGCACTCGAATCAAAAAATTCCGAGAGGGCAGCTACATTGCTCGAACCGCAAGCCAAAGCCATGGTACTGCGCGGCGAGGCCAGCCCCTTGTTGAACTGGCTGAATAAACTGCCTCCAGAAGTGATTGACAGCCGGCCCGAATTGATCTTTTCCCAGGCCTGGGCCTGGATCACCAATGGCCAACTCGAAGATATTGAGTTGCTTCTGAGAAGCCTTCCTTCCGATGCCCGGGCGGCTCCTGTTATCCAGGGAGAGATTGCTACCATCCGGGCGATTGTCGCCATGGTCCACCAGGATATCCCAGTCATCCAGCAGCAGGCTGAACTGGCGCTGAAATACTTGCCGGAGCAGGACAGCCCGGTTCGCGGCGCCTTGACCCTCGGCCTGGGCACAGCTGCGGCTTTGTCCGGCAATGCGCACCAGGCGGTCGATTTGCTTGACCAAGCCATCCAGGAAAGCCGGCGCAACCACCAGACCATCCTCCAACTGGTTGCCACAGGCACTCTTGCCCAAGCTTACGAATCCCTGGGTCAGCTCGACCAGGCAGCCCGGCTTCACCAACAGGTGATCGCCCTCGAGACCGATCCGGTGATGGGAAAATTACCATTAATCGGGGTAGGCTATGTCGGCCTGGGAGGCATCCTGCACGAATGGCTTCAGTTCGATCGGGCCGAGGCGACCCTGCAGAAGGGCCTGGAGATCGGCCGGCATTGGGGCAGCCCCGAGATACAGATCGGTGGTTATTTCAGCCTAGCGCGCCTGCGTTATACCCAGGGAAACCTGACCGAGGCCTTGGAGGTCTTGGATAGGCTGGAAGCCGAATTTCTCGGCACCGCTCCCATCCACGAACGCGATCATATTCTGTCTGTCAAAGCCCGCATCTGGTTGGCGCAGGGACAACTTGCACAAGTGAACGCCTGGGTACGAACTACCGAGTCAGACGAGAATAGAGCGGTGACCTTCGACGAAGAGAGCCAGCGCTTTGTTCTGATACGGGTTATGCTGGCCCGCCATGAAGCTACTAAAGCATTACGAAGACTCGCCTTGCTTGAACAGAATGTGCGCGCTGATCAGCGCACCGGCAGTCTGATCGAAATCCTTTTGCTGCGGGCTCTGGCTCACCAGTCACTCGGAGAGACCGATCCGGCCCTGGCAGTATTGGATGAGGCACTCTCCTTGGGCGAGCCGCAAAACCAGCGCCGGGTTTTCGTAGACGAACCGGACCTGCTCCCGTTGATGAAAAGCTATCTCTCTCAACATCCCGGGAGCCATTTCGCCACAGACCTGTTGCAAGCTTTCGAGGTCCGGGCTGCTGTTCTAAAAAACCGGCCATCCTTGCTCAGCGAACGGGAAATCGAGGTGCTGCGCTTGATGGCAACCGGTCAATCGAATCAGGAGATCGCCGACCACCTGATCGTAGCTCTCTCGACGGTCAAGAGCCATGTCAAGAGCATCCTTCTGAAACTGGGCGCGGAGAACCGAACCAAGGCGGTCGCTCGTGGGCGGGAGTTGAAGATCCTGTAATCATCCTCCCCATTCCCTCTTAGAGGGATGCCATCCACCTCTTCTGACGATAAGATTTGCCCATCCATACAAGATGGGCATTTTTATTTCAAGGAGAGCAAACAATGAAGATCATGATCGTCGGCGCAGGCATCATTGGCAGCATCTACGGCTGGGCCTTCACGGAGGCCGGCCACGAGGTAATCCATCTGGTACGTCCCGGCAGGGCCGCCCAATTAAGCCAGGACATCGAAATCGACATGTACGATGTTCGCAAGGGGCACAAACGGGACTTCCTTGGGCATTATCCCATCCAAGTGGTTGAAACCATACCACCCTCGGCTGGCTTCGACCTGGTCGTTGTTCCCACCAAGCACTACCGCCTGGTTGAAACGCTCCAGCAGATCGTCCCCCAGACCAGGAATGTTGATTACTGGCTGCTGACCCAGAACTGGGATGGGACCGAGGCCATCGAGGCGCTCCTGCCATCCTCGCGCTATGTCTACGGGGACGCCAAAGCGGGTGGCAAATTCGAAGGTAACACGTTGATCGCCACCCTCGACAGCGTGGCCATCGGCCAGGTGGATGGCCGGCAGGATGCCTGCCTGGAAAAAGTGGTCGACCTGTGCAAGTCGGCCCAGATTGGCGTCACGGTCGAGCAGAATATTCTGCATTATCTCTGGGTGCAGTATGCCATCACCGGTGGGTTATGGCCGGCGCTGGTCAGGAAGGGCAGCCTGGAAGCCGCAGTGGCCGACCGGCAAACCGGTGAGCAGACTTTTATGGCAGTGCGGGAATGCCTGATAGTGCTCCAAAGGCGCGGGGTGGATCTAAACAAATATTCCCAGACAAAAATGTACCAGAATTCCAATCCGTTGGGTCTGTGGATCGCCGGGCAGGCGCTGAAGTTTATGTTCCGCCACAACAAGCTGGTCCAGCGCAGCTCGGCGCATGGGCTGGGCGATGCCGAAGAAGTAAAGGCGTTCTACTACGATCTGCTCAACACCGGGCGCCGGTTGGGCGTGGAGATGCCTGCCATGAGCGGATTCGAGGCGGATATCCAACGGTTCATCCCCAGTCTGTGTAAGGGAAGGATGGGACAGGCGATATGAACCTCAAGATCCTGAAACTCAAAGTGACCAACCTGTATTTAGTGCGCGCCGGGGAAAAATACCTGCTGGTGGACACGGGCTATGAATATGAGTGGGAACTATTCTGCCGGAGACTGGCGGAAGCCGGCCTCCGACTGGACGAAATTGGCTGGGTGCTGCTTACCCACCACCACGATGATCACTCCGGGCTGCTCAAGCGGATTGTGGTAGCAAATCCCGGTGTGAGGGTGATCTTATCGGACCTTGGAAAAGAATATATGGCAGTCGGGAAACATTTCCATACCCCCGAAGCCAGCTATGTCAACAAGCGCATCGGCCTGCTACTTTCCCTGAAGGGCCGTTTCGATAAGAAATGGAACTCACGCCTTCCCAGCATACATAGCGCGGCAGAACGACTTCCTGATTTGCCGCGAAACCACTTTTCAGACGCTCGGTATTCTCCTGGCCGGCAGGGTCATCGAAACCCCCGGCCACAGTCTGGACCAACTATCCATTGTGTTTGATGACGGCGACTGCATCGCCGGGGACGCGGCCGCCAATTTCCTGCAGTGGGCCGGGGCGAAGTATTGCGTCATTTCAGTGGACAACCTGGAGCAGTATTATGCCAGTTGGGAGAAATTGATCTCCGCAGGAGCCAGGCGTATTTTCCCATCTCACGGAAAACCGTTCTCTGTCGCAGCGTTGCAACGAAACCTTGGCAAACATAAAAAAGAAAATATGTTCCCGTTCGTGGAAAAACTCCCCGGCAGCAGCACTTGAAGCAGAACCTTGCAGCTTATCCCAGCGCCCGCCTGCCAACGGTCACAAGCAGAAAACGGCTCATTACCCGCCGCTGTGCCTGCACTTCCAGCCCGGCCTGGGTAAACATGCCGCGCACAGCGGAAGGCCTCGCCTGCCGGCCGTGCGGATGTTTATTGGGCCACCCGAATGACATGCAGAGGTCAACCAGCACGAAGATGCCCCCGGGGCCTAGCACACGCGCGATCTGCCGTATACCCTGCAGCTGATCCTGCCAGTGGTGGAACGAGACGGTGCTGAAAACCAGGTCGGCGTACCCGTCCGGGAGCGCCAAAGATTCCGCCATGCTGACGTGGAACTGCGCTTGCGGGGTCAAGCGGCGGGCTTCCTTCACCATCCCTTCGGCCGGGTCCACTCCGGTCAGCCGGGCCTTCGGCCAGCGAGCCGCCGCCTTGCGCAGCAGCCGTCCCGTCCCGCAGCCGATATCCAGGATACTTTCCGGCTGCATCCCTTTCGGCACAGCCCACAGTGCATGCTGTTGGATGTGATCGAAGAATAGCCTCTGGGAAAAGGAAGCTTCATACGTACCGGAACGGCGTTCAAAACTCTGCACATCCTCGCTTTGATTGATCATCTTAAGCCTCGCGGAAATTGATACCAGGGTAACTGCCTGTTCTTGTTCGTGAAACATTCATCCCAACTCATGTGGCCGGAGAGAGTTCCTCCGCCAGGATTTTCGCCAGACCGGCCACTTCTTCTGTGCAATGCTCCTGCCACGGTTTGAATCCCCCGATCATTCTATTCATGAAAAGGATAAAACCATTGGAAAGTTGAATGGTGATGGACAGGCGGAACCGGCAGCTGCCATCTGGAACCTCCTCGAAATCATATGCCACATGGCTGACACTCTTGAACTCGATTTCTTTTTTCCCGGACTGCACGTACGCCAGAGTCGGTTCAGACCGGTAGGCGATTTGCACACACGGCTCAACCGTATGTACCTTGTAGACATGCACAACCCGCTGGTTCCCAGCGCGCTCGGTACAATCGATTATCGCCCCCGGCATTAAAGGGCCGCCCCCACGGATTACGAATTGATCATGGCCGGCGGCCATCTTTTTATACACCTCGGGGATCCTGAATTGTACGAAGGAGAAAACCTGCTCAACCCGGCAAGGAACGGTCGCATCCCCAACGATGGTAAAACCATGCGGCGCGCGCTCCACGTTTCTCATTTTTCATTTCTCCTCAATGATGTTTTTACGTAAATCTTCTAGCGCGGCGGTGGCCCACCCGCTCTCTGCTCTTACCCAGGAGAGCCCGTTCTCGAGGATCAGCCTCCACAGCCGGGCCTGTTGCGGAGAACGTGCCAGTCGAAAAACCTGGCTGGCCCGCTTGCGTTCCTGATAGGTGCTTTCGATCTTCTCCAATTCACGCAAATAAGCTTCCAGCAGCCTGGCGATGGCGTCAGTATCTTCATAATCCGCGAATGCCAACTTCAACAAAAGCGGATGCCGGATCCGCTGCGGTTCCACCGGTTCCTGGAGCCATCGGGCCAGTTCCTCCCGGCCTGCCTCGGTCAGGCAGTAGACCTTGCTGGAAGGTTTCCCCGCCCTCGGGATCAATTCGAAGCGCACCAGTTTCTCCGCTTCAAGCGCTTTTAGCTCCCGGTAGATCTGGCTCTGGGTTACGGACCAAAAAGAGGCTACCGTTCCATCAAAGCGTTGGCGCAAGGTATAGCCGGAGACAGGTTCAAGGGATAAAAAGCCTAAAATAGCATGTTTCAATGACATATGTATTATATAACACATGTATAATATAGCGTCAAGTTATATCATTCAACTAGAGCATAATACTGAGTGTTCGCTGAAAATTCTGGCTAAATCGCGAATTATCTGATAATCATCAGAGGATGACCACTGAGATTGCCATCACCACTGAATGTATTGATGATTTTCCGCTCTTGCTTGAGATAATGATCCGACTGGGGTTGCCAGACGTTCTTGATCGTCACCTGGGCCGACATGGCCTGCATCAAGGCCTGAGTTGGGGCTGAATTGCCAGCATCTGGCTGGCGCATATTCTCACCCAAAGCGATCATCGCAAACAACCGGTGCGAGCCTGGGTGCGTCAAGCCAAAGAGACGATCGAACGGATCAGCAAGCAGCAAGTACGGGAATTGGATTTCACGGATGATCGGCTGGCGTTGTTGCTTCGCCGGATGAGCAAGTCAGCCCGGCTGGCTAAAAATTGAGAAAAGTCAAAATCATTTCAGCGATTGCAAAGTAATCAGTAGCGATTCAACTCAATTGAATTGCCTTTTCATTCCATCTCGGGAACGAGTTCCTTCCTTTTCTCAAGAGGAACAGCCATTAATTTACTTCCTGAAGCCAGCCATAACACCGTACCCACTAAACAGGCGCTTATCTCGGCCGCCGGTAAGGACCAGATGACCCCATTCAGGCCAAGCATCTGGTTTCCAAGGTAAATGATCGGGATCAGGGCCAGGCCGCGCACAACAGCCATGATGTTCGACTGTATTCCCGCCCCAAAGGCCTGAAACATGTCGGAGATGATCGAAGTGAAGCCTGTGAACAGGGTCGATACCAGCATGGCCGTCAAAATCGTGTAGCCTGCCGTAAGCACACCCGGATCCTTACTAAACAGGCTGAAGATCTGCTGGCGGAACACCATGAAAACCGTCCCGATGATAAGCGTAATAGCGATGAAGAACAACGTAGTCGTAGAAACAACTTTATTAAGTCGTTTCTGGTTACCCGCCGCGTATGCATAGGCGATCAGTGGTACTACCCCGGTAAAGAGCCCCGAACCCAGAAACTCACAAACCTGGACGACCCGATTGGCGATCCCAAAGGCCGCGACCACATTGTCGCCATAGTGCAGAGCGTACCTGTTGAACATCGTCGATGAGATGATCACCAGGGCTGAGAACAAGAATGCAGCCGATCCTATCTTGTAGATGTTGGAAAGAATTTCCTTGTTCGGGCGGAAATTTTTGATGCTGATACTTTGCACCTTGCTCTTCGCCTGAATGTACCAGACGAAGTAGGCCACCGCCGCCCCATTGGCAATCACAGTCGCCAGGGCAGCTCCCATCACATTCATCTTCAAGACAAAGATAAAGATCGGATCCAGGAGGATATTGACCACGACACTCAGGATCATCCCGGTCATGGATGCTGTCGCAGCCCCCTCTCCGCGAATCGTCTCTGAAAGGGCCATATTGGCAATGATCAGCGGACTTCCCAGGGCTAACATCAGGGCAAATTCCCTGGTATACAACAATGCATCCCCTGTCGCGCCCATCAGGCTCAACAAAGGCGTAAGAGATGGTACCAGCGCCAGCATCAAGACAATCCCAGACAGGAGGGCAAGATAGAAGTTCACGGAAGAGGCTTTCTTGACCTCCTCGAAATTCTTCTCGCCCAGCAAGCGCGGAATAAGGGTGCCTCCTCCACTTCCATATATCTGTCCTACTCCCATGATTAGGATTTCAATGGGAAAGGCCAGTGTAATGGCGGCCATCATGGCGGTGTCGCCAAGTCGCCCAATAAAATACGCATCGATAAGGTTATAGAGCAGACCCAAAATCATGCCCATGATCATGGGAACTGCCATATGAATAATGGCCCTTGGTACTGGCGCCTTTTCCAGATAGTAAATTGAGTCTTTCTTAGTTGATTTCATATTTTTCCTTTTTATATCTTCTCAAAAATGGAATAGGAATACCATGCCGCCACGCCCTTAGCGTCCGGTAAAATAAACCCCTCGTTTTTTTGAGAAGAGTCTTTTTGTGTGTGAAAGCCCGCTATAGTGGGCTACTCATCATCCCTGGAGCAGGGAACCGCCCCATGCTCTCCAAAGCGGAATTGGCGACGCTCCCCACCCAAGAAGTGGTCAAGTTCTCGAAAACCGGCCGGCGCTCGCCCTTCACCCCGCCGGAATGGATTACCCCGTCCTCTGCCACGGAAGCCTGGTCCCGGGAAGGGTCCCGACCCACCCTCGGCCTGTTGTTCTTCCAGGTTCTTGATCAAACGCTCCAGATAATCGCTCAGCATCCTTTGTTCTTCTTCATTGAGGCAGTCAAAAACCGATTCCTGATTCGCTGGCTCAACCTCTTGTTCCGATACCGCTTTTCCACTTTCCGTCAAACGAATATCCATGCCGCGGCGATCCACCTCGGAGGGTGTCCGGGTGATATATCCACTGCGCTCGAGTTTTGCCAGCAGCTCCCCCAGGGACTGGGAACGAATATTCAGAATATGGGCGAGTTCCTTCTGACTGATTTCCGGCGTGAGTTTCAATAAAGACAAGATTCGTCCTTGCCCTTGATAGGGTGCACCCATCGGGCCACGATCTCTCAGGTGGCCTATCATGCTGCGACGTAGCAGCCACGTCAATTGGTAAAACTTTTCTAATAGGTCTTGCTCGTTATTTTCCATTTGAACCTCTTTTCTTGTAATATAAGAAGGTACCTTATAAAATATATTATACAGGTACCTTCATAAAATGTCAAGCCATGGGTAAATTTTCAATTTCAATGGTCATAGTAATTCACGAAAGTCTTTTTATTTCAGCGAATACAGTAATAGACAGTATATTGACTTTTTTGCCGCCCTAGGTATAATAGACAATATACTGTCTATAATCCAAGGAGAGTGGAATGAATACTCCCAGAGATCTGTTTTTAAGGCAGCAAACCTATGCAACGCTGTTCTCGCTGGCCAACAAGATCCAAGTGAAAGGCGACCAGCGCCTGGAATATTTTACAGGTCGGCAAATGATGGCCATGATCGCCATTCTCCACCTCCCAGAAGGAGAAGCCTCACTCAATAATATTGCCCGCAAGCTGGGCACCACCAAACAGAGCGTCAAGCAGTTAATCACTCTGATCGAAAAGAACGGTTACGTTGCCACCGTCCCCAGCCAGCGGGATAAGCGGGCCGTCAATGTTGTCATCACCCCGGCTGCCAAGCAGGCCTTGCTGGTAGATAACGAGGCTGGCCTGCTTTTCTTCGAAGATCTTTTCCATGAATTCAGCCAGGCGGAGCTGGAGACCTTATGGACTCTGCTGAAGAAATTGTATCGTTTCGACGGCGAAGAACAGGACGGCTTCGAAGAGGAAGCCGAATATCGCCAACTCTGAGAACGGAGGATATCAAATGAAATTGGATGTTCATCCCCTGGCAGCCCTGTGTGACCAAAAAGTTGAAATGCACATTTCCGGGCTTCCACCCCTTGGAAAAGTAAAGGTCAGCGCTTCAATGAGCCTGCCCTGGGCCAAAAGCGTCATATATGCATCCGCTGCCTGGTTTACGGCCGATCCCGAAGGCCAGGTGGATTGCTCCCGACAAAAGCCCAATTCCGGTTCCTATGACTTTGCCGATAGCACGGGACTGATCGTCTCGATGAAAAGCCCGGACCCGCATGCCATGGAAAAGATCGCCCGGAATATTTCAATAGATGAAAGTCTGTTCATCAACATGATCGCCGAGAGCGGGCAGGAGCAGGCCGTTGTGCGGCTGGAGCGGTGGTTCAAGACCCCGGATATCCAGCGCTTGCGAATCATGGACGAGTTTGTAGGAGAGTTTTTCTATACCGGCCTCCCCGGGCGCCCGACCATCCTGTGGCTAGGTGGCTCGGGCAGCAACCTGGAGGTCAACGCCCTTATCGCGGCCCCACTGGCTTCACATGGCTTCAACGTGCTCTCCCTGCCATACTTTGGTGAGAAGGGTCTGCCGGCCAGCCTTTCGGGCATCCCTTTGGAATACTTCGAGCGGGTATTTACCTGGCTGGAAAAGAACCCTCTCACGACCGGCAAGGAGGTCCAGGTGCTGGGCATGTCGAAAGGCGCCGAGTTGGCGCTCATCCTGGCATCCCGGTATTCATTCATCAAAAAGGTGGCTGTGTGGGCTCCGCATGCCTACTGTTTCCAGGGGATCGCCTACAAGAACGAATCCTCCTGGATGTATCAGGGAAAACCCCTGCCCTATATTCGCGCCAGGAATAGCTGGGTCTTCGCCGAGATATTCAACGGCATGCTCAGGAACCAGCCATTCCGCTTTACTCCCGTCTACCGCAAGGCGCTGGCACTGGCCAAGAACCGCGCAGCGGCGCGCATCCGGGTGGAAGACGCCCAGGCTGACCTGCTGCTGGTGACCAGCACCGACTGCGGTATGTGGAATACGTACGATGGCTGCATGGAAATCATGGATACGCTGAAAAAACAGGACTACCCCCACTCCTATGATCTGGTGGTATACAAAGATGCCGGCGAACCGTACCTGGTGCCCTATGTTATCCCGGTAAGTGAATCGTCGGTGCAGATGGCTCCCCGGCTGGTGCTGTCCATGGGCGGAACAATGGAAGGGAACGCTCGGGCGCAGGCCGGTGCATGGGAAAAGGCGATCGCGTTCTTCAGCCAGGGAGAGAATCAGCCGGAAGCCGGAAGTTTATTCTTGACAAACCATAAAGAAAGTATATAATGCCCATATATTAGTTAGCGCTAACTATATTAAAGCGAGCTATATATCATGGAAGAAAAACGGACAAGAATGCACGGAACCGAACGCCGGGCGCTGATCCTGGCGCAGGCGAAAAAGGTATTCGCCCGCAAAGGCTACCAGGAAGCCACCACGGGCGAACTGGCGCGCGCCAGCGGGGTTACCGAACCGGTCATCTACAAGCACTTCGGCAGCAAGCAAAACCTCTACCTGGCAGTGATCAAAAAGCTGAGCGAAGAGTTCATGGAACGCCTGCGCGGAATGGTGGAACACCGGGCCGCGAACGATCTATCCGATAGCCTTGCCAGCCTGCTGCTGGATTACCGAAACGCGGCCATGGCCGACCATGAAAATATCCACCTTCTCCTGAACGCCGCGCTTGAGTCGAACGATCCGAAAGTCACGCAGCTCGTCCAGGTCCATAACCACGACATGTACGGTCTCGTTAATGGACTTTTGGAGCAGGCTCAAAAACAAGGCCTGGTATCTGCACAACTTGATCTCTCTGCCGCCAGTTGGGGATACCTCAGTTTTCTATTCGCCCTGCAGTACCGGGCCAGGGCAGCCATGTTCGACCAGTTCAACGAGCAGACCATCCGCGAAATCAACCGTCTGTGGCTCCAGGCCCTGAGAATGGGATAGGGTTCGTTTTTTTTAGTTCATTATGTTAGCTAGTGCTAACTAATATATCAACTTAGAAAGGAGATTTGATCATGAAAGTATATTTTGAAGACACCAATTTCTCGTTCGAATTCCTGCGCCTGCTCGGCGAGGCGGTCTATGGAGGCTCAGATATCAATGAGTGTTTCCTGACCGCCTCACGCATCCAGGAAGGTGATTATGAAAGCTGGTTCCTGGAATGGAACCGGACCGCCGAAAGGGTGTGCGGTATCGCCGAAGATTGCCTGGCCCACGCTCACACCGCCAGCGCCCGGGAAGCTTTCCTGCGCGCCTCCAACTATTACCGTTGCGCGGAGTTCTTCATGCACATGCAAATCGGAAAGCCCGACCCGCGCACCATGGAGACCTATGAAAAGAGCGTGGACTGTTTCCGCCATGGCCTGCGCCTGGCCGACTTCCCCTGCGAGGAGGTGCGGATCCCCTACGAAGGAACGACCCTGCCGGGCTACTTCTACCCCGCCGGCGCTGCGGGCACCCCCCGCCCCACCCTGTTGATCCACGGCGGATACAACTCGACCGGGGAGGAACAATACTTCGAGACCGTGCCAGCCGCACGGGCGCGCGGCTACCACTGCCTGATCTTCGAAGGCCCCGGCCAGGGCGGCGTCATCCGCCGCCAGAACCTGCCCTTCCGGCCGGACTGGGAGGCCGTGGTCGGCCCGGTGGTGGATCATGTCCTGACCAGGAAAGATGTGGATCCGCAGCACATCGTTTTGCTCGGTAAAAGCCTGGGCGGGATGCTGGCACCGCGCGCGGCGGCCTTCGAGCATCGCCTGGCGGCCTGCATCGCCGTGGATGGTCTATATTCCCTGATCCCGGCCCGATATGAACAGGCACTTGGCGGGAACGAAAGGGCTCTTTCAGAAGCGCAACTGAACAGCTTCCTGGAACAGGAAATGCGGGAAAACAGCAATACCCGTTGGGCCGTCAGCCAGGGCATGTGGACCCTGCAGGCGGCTTCGCTGGCGGATTGCGTTCAAAAAATGCAACACTACACTCTGGACGGTATTGCCGGCCAGATCACCTGCCCCACGCTGGTCTGTGATGCCGAGGAAGATCACGCCTTCGCCGGTCAACCGAAGAAACTCTACGAGGCGCTGCGCTGTCCCAAAACCTACCTGCTCTTCACGGCTGAGGATGCGGCCGAGGAGCACTGTCACGCCGGTGCCAGCCTGTTGCTTAACCAGCGCCTGTTCGACTGGCTGGACGAAACGCTAGGATATCCTTCGCCCGACCATCCTCAATGACCGCGGGAGCACTTTCAGCCATGCCATCACGGCTGCCCGGCAGGTGGCTTCCTGGCCGCCAGGTACTTCTTCACCCCGGAAGCATGCAGCAGGAAGCGGGAGAAGGCCGGAAAGACAGGTTCCGATGCGGTAGCGTCCACCACCTGCGGTGAGGCTAGGCTGTAGCTCTGCCCGTTCCAGTGGACGGTGCAGCCTCCGGCAGCCAGCACGTTCAGGCACCAATCAGTGTCTGCCCCATAGGGCAACGGCATGACAAAGCCATCCACGGTCGGCTGTCCCAACACGGGTGTCTGATACATTCTTTTCGAGCGCCGCCCGACATGTTCAACAACCGTGTAAAGCCGATGCCCCGCAAAGGTCATCATGATGGGATTGGTGACCTTGCGATTAAAACGGCGCAGCCATTCCTTGCGCTCCCTGGGTCGCGTTTTTTTCGAAGTTGCCATGCTCCACCTCCAGAATACAAGTCCAATTTCACTTTCCATTGCCTGCCAGCTTGATGTATCGGCCGGCCCGAGCGCAGTAATCTCTATATGTCTGGCCGTACCGGTTCCCGAGGAATTTCTCCTCCTGCAGGATCTGGTAATGCAGGGCAATGATGGTGATGATCGCGAAAACCAAAAAGATTAATGTCCCAGTCACCAGGAACGTGCCGAGAAAATACAGATCAATGAACATGAAGATCGGGTTCCGGGAAACGGCAAATATCCCTTTCGTTACCAATACTCCGGCCTTCTTTTCATCGATCCCGATCCGCCAGGAGTTCCCAAACGAAACCAATGCCCACACGAACAGCCCATCCCCGGCCAGGATAACCAGCACGCCCAGGACCTGCGCGGTGGGCAGGTCCTGCCAGATCGGATTCCACATGGCCGGGACAGGTTGGAAAGGACTGTGCAGCGTAGACAGCACCAGTGCCAGCATCCAGAGGGTCAGCCAAGGGAACAGGAGCAGTTCAAGCAAGCGCGGCAGGCCTCTTTTCCCAGCCCCAAGAGTGAAGGGATTAATTCCTTGCGTAAACCACAGGTACAGGCTCCGGCCAACAAAAACGGCCAGGAAGAAAGCCAGGTTGGCAAGCTGGAAAGCAGCTAGGAAATCATTCATGCCTGCCCGACCTTTTCATCTGCCTGGCGCAGGCAGGACCGCAGTGCCGGCACGGGCAGGCCGGATTTTTCGACCAGCGCCATCAGTTCCACGCCCAGCTGGCGCATTTCATCCGGCGCCTGGGAGATGTGGTACATGGCACCCACTTCCATGAACCTGGACGGCAGTGCCACCCGCAGCCCCGCTACCAGCAGGAAACGCGGGATGATCTTCAGAACAACCATGCCGCCCGGGACGATCTGGAACCCTGCCGCGGGAAGCACATCCAGCACTTCGCGCATGGCATCAACCAGCAAACCCAGCTCGGCGGCTGTGTACCGCTTGAGCGAAGCCGGATCGTAGCCGCGCTGAATGAGAAAGCCTGCCAGGGGTGCCACCATGGCGGCATGCGTGGCGAGGTAGTCGATAATATTGCGTGAGGTTCCCACCGAGAAATCCGCCCGGCGCAGGAGCTTCACCAGCCGGGTGAGCCTGGGAGTGATGCTGCCGTCGAGCTCTCCGAACGGAGTGGAACCCATGGAACTTCCCGCGCCGCCGATGGCGCGGATAACGCTGCCCTCCCGCCGGCCTGCCCCGAACACGAAGCCCAGCATCACCCGCTCCCGGCCGAGCGCCCGGATCATTTCCTCCGGGCCGGACGGATTATTTACCATGAAGATCACGTTCGGCGAGCGGTTCTCCGCCAGTACCGGCAGGAGATCCGGCACCTGGTTCTTCCGCACGATCACCAGGATGTAGTCATATCCATCCTGCGGATCGAGCCGGTTGATAACCGGCACCTTTGTTACAGTGCGGGTATTCTTGAACGGATCTTCGATAATGATGCCGCTGTCTCGCAGGTCTTCATAGTGTTTGCCGCGCGCCAGCACCGTTACATCCACCCCGGCGTTATGCAGCCCCACCGCGCACAGCGAGCCATTCACGCCTGCCCCGATCACCAGTATTCTTGCGGTATCCATATTCATCCCTGCCTCCTCTTTCTTTGCATTTTGTTATTAAACCTTGTAACAAGCCAGCAGGCTTCGAATGGCCGGAACAGCCAGATCGTTTTTTTCAACGATACGCTCGAATTCCTGGGCGAGATATAACCATTCGTCACGCGTTTGGGCCATGCCCCAATCTGTCATCCCGAGTTTCATCATATCCGAGCCGATAAATGCCCCCAACCCGGCCGCCATCAGCGATCGCGGAACTATTTGAATGATCCGGAATTTCGGCGGGGTAACCTGGTACCCCAATGCCGGCAAAACAACCTGGAACAGTTCCCGTACCGCATCCACCATCAGTTCCAGGTCAGCCCTGGCCCGGGCCAGCGCCGGCATATCCATCCCGTATTTGATTCCCAATCCGATCATCAACGTCACCCAGCCAGCGTGCGTGGCAAGATAATCCGCCACATGCGGGGAGGCTTTCGCGTCCAATCCGGCCCGCTGGAAGATGGCCACCAACCGCTTGAGCCGTTCTGTTTTGGCGCCGTCAATTTCCCCAAAGGGGATCCCGCCGAAGAGCGCCCCCAATACTCCGCCCACGCCGCTTATTCCGTACACCACGGCCCCTTCCCGTTTGCCTGCACCGAATACGAACCCCAGCAGGATCCGATCCATTCCAACCGCCGCATAGGCTTCGGCTCCCGAAATATCATTTGCCATGAAGACGATGTTGGCGGACCGGTTCCTGGTCAATGCCGGCAAGAGCGCCACTATTTGGTCTTGCCGAATGATGACGAGGATATAGTCGTAGATATCGTCTGGTTCCAGCACAGGGATGACCGGCACTTTGGTAATGCTGCGTTCGTGGGTCAGCGAATTTTCAATAATAATGCCCTCGTTCCGGAGTTCTTCGTATCGCTGGCCCCGGGCGAGAAGCGTCACATTGATACCCGCTTTATCCAAGCTCGCTGCACAGATGGAGCCATTCACACCGGCCCCTATCACAAGTATTCTTGCGTTTTCAATTTTCATCCCTGCCTCCTCGTTTTTTTTGTATCTTGCATTTTGTTTTTTTTACATTTTCTTATCTTCCGCTCTATACGTGCTGAACATGACAAACGTGCCATCCTGTTTCCAGGTGAATCCTTCGAAGCCAGCCTTAGTCAGATACCTGCTCAGTTCAGGCAGTTCAAAAACGTGCATATTCTTGTTCTTGCGTTGTTTCACCAAACGTGCTGACAGTGAATCACCGATCACGAATGTTGTCACGGCCAGGGGAGCCCCGGCTTTCATCGTCCGGGCAATTTCTTTCAAAGCGAGTTCTGTATCGGGGAACAGGTGCAGCGAGCCGCCACAGATGGCCCCGTCGAAGACGGCCTGCTCAAAAGGCAGTTCCTCCACTCGGGTTTGGGCAAGCTGGATATTGGATATTCCCTCGCGCGCGATATTCTTCATGCCCTGCTGCAGCGTGCCCATCGAAAAATCGATGCCGTAAACGTTCCTCTGCGGCGAAGCCATCCGGCGGCCATAGGTGGCCGGTCCGCAGGCCACATCCAGCACATTCCCGGTCACACCCTCCAGGGTCTGCGAAATGAAGCTGGCGATGCTTTGCAGCGAACTACTCCCCGCGCCGGCCATCCCAAGCACGAAGGAATGCCAGAGCCTGCTTTCATAGGCGGGTGCCAGCAGCTTCCAGATTGGGTTCCAGCGATAATTGGGGTCTACCCTGGCCTGCAAATTATCCGAGACGAAATCGGGGATACCGCTAACATAACGATATACCCGGTTGCATTCATTGCATTGCAAAGTGTTCCCCACATATTGCAGCGGGTGCTTGCATTTTGGGCAGGCAAATCGGATCGATCGGATGGAACTGGTTTCTACCATGGGGTTTATCCTTTCTTCAATGGCTGGTTTCACGCCCTTATGAGTTCATCTTTCCGGGCGCTAACCCAGAAGAATCCAAAGGCGCGCTGTTGTTTTTCTATCGTCAGGCCCAGGCTGGTCAACTCGGCCTCGAATTCCTTTTGGGAAAACGAGGCACCCTCAGGATGGCCCCAGTGGAACACCTGGTCAAAGCGCCGCAGGAACGCCCCTTCCGGCTCCTCCACCAGGAAGAGCCCGCCCGGTTTGAGCACGCGCATGCTTTCCACGACCGCTTTCTTCCAGGCTGGCACGTGATGCAGGATACCGAAATCCACCGCCAGGTCAAAGCTGCCATCCGGAAAGGTCGCCAGGTTGGCCACATCTCCCTGGATGAACTCGCAGCAGTCCAGGCCGCGCTTCCGGGCCAGTTCGATCTGCTCCCCCATCAGATCGATCCCGACATACCTGTGCGGATTCCGTTTCGCGATCAACTCCCCGCCGTAGCCCGATCCGCAGCCGATCTCGAGCACGTCCCGTCCAGCCGGTTCCAGTCCCATCCTGCGCAAGATCGGCCACTCGTATACCCGCTGAATCCAGCGCCGCAGTGGGTGATTCATCGCATTGAATTCCCTGTCTGAAAGTTTCATTTGCTTCTCCCTGATCCCAATTCTCGCTGGTCGAATCTATCCGACAGTTCATGAGGGGTTCGCATTTTGTGTGCAATCACTCAAAATGCTGTTCTTCAATACCTTTCGGATGGTTACCAAGCATACTTGACAACGCTATAAGATATGTTAAAATAAATTAGTAACAATAATATATTTATATTAGTATATACTAATTATTATTATTAATATACCACTCAACCGTTTTCCTTGTCAAGGTGAAAAATGACACAAACGCTAAAAACTCCCGCCGAAGTTCGTCCCACCCCCACTATCGAAGACTACCTGGCGGTTATCTACGTAATGGAACGGGACGGGGATGAAGTCATCGCCGCCCGCCTGGCCGAATCGCTCGAAGTTGCCCCCCCGACCGTGACCGTCACGCTCAAGCGCATGGAACGGGATGGCTGGATTGCGGTTGATCCGGAAAAGGGCATCTATTTGACCAAAACCGGCTGCGAAGCTGCCAGCTCTGTCATCCGCCGCCACATGCTGACCGAATGGATGCTGGCGCGCATGTTGAAAGTGCCCTGGTCGCGCGTGCATGCCGAAGCGGACCAGATCGAGCACACCATTTCAGATGAGATCGAGGCCCAGATGCGTGAAAACCTCGACGACCCGCAACTCTGTCCGCACGGCAATCCGCTGCCCGGCTATGAATATGTCGCGGCCGACTGGCTGCCCCTGATTGGCGTGCAAGCAGGCGAAAAGGTGATCATCCGCCGTATCCACGAAACCGCCGAGGATAACCATGAATTGATGGAGTTCCTTGAAGTGAACGGCATCGTCCCCGGCGCACAGGCTGAAGTATGTGACGTATTATCTTTCAACCAGACGCTTTGCCTGCTAATGGGGGATAAGCAGGTGGCAGTGGGCTTTTCAACCGCAAAGTACATCTTCGTGGAAAAAGCCGCTTGATAAATGCAGGAGCTAAACAATGGAATATGATCTTTATGCCAGGGCCGTCCCTCTGATTTTCAGTCGCAGCTTTAAGCGGCAATGGGCGGTTTCTTGCGACCAGCGCTCTGCTAAGGAAGGAATGCGCAAAGCGCAATTGCTCTACCGGGAAATTGTACTGCGCTCGCCCTCCATCGGTGGGAGGAAAAACCCCAACTTGCTGAATGTGTTGATCGCCGCGTTTGCAGCCGCCATCTACAAGACCGCCGGTGGGCAGCTTTCCTCGAAACAAATGGGTGAAATTTTTTCAAACGCAATAGGGCAGACCCCCGTCTTCAAACTGTTTGCGAGATCCATGGGAAGGAAAAATTTCACCCGCCAATGGCAGGATAAACGCAACGCCATCGCAATTGCGTCTCAAAAGAAAGACTATCCGGCTGATTTTGTCTCGGAATTTGTGTATGGCAAAACGGTTAAGGAATACGGCGTCAAATATCTTGAGTGTGGCATCTGCAAACTAATGGAACGGGAAAATTGTGCCGGGCTTGCCCCACAGCTTTGTAAATTCGATTATGTGACAGCCAAATATATGGGCTGCGAGTTGACCAGAACAAAAACCATCGCCAATGGCGATGAGATGTGTGATTTTTGGTTCTATCAGAGGAATTAACCAATGCAACTGATGGAATTACAACCCGGCAAGAAGGCCGTCATCCGGCGGTTGGATGGCGGGCGGCCGGTCATGGCCCGCCTGGCTGCCATGGGTTTCACCCCCGGCGCTGCCATCACGGTTATTCGCAGCAGCGACCATGGCCCCCTGCTGGTCTCCTTGCGCGGTTCCAGGGTCGCCCTGGGCCAGGGCGAAGCCGCCCATATTTTTGTATCCTTCGCCGGCAAGGAAAAACCGGCCGAAACCGAACCAACCGCTCCCGGAACCATCACCATTGCCCTGACCGGCCAGCCCAATGTCGGCAAATCTTCCGTATTCAATCTGATGACCGGAATGAACCAGCACGTTGGCAATTGGACCGGCAAAACCATCGAATGCAAGGTCGGCACCTTTAAATTCAAAGGGATTGGCTTCTCGATTGTCGATCTCCCCGGCACCTACAGCCTGACCGCCAGTTCTGAAGAGGAGCGCCTGGCGCGTGACTTTATCATCCAGGAATCCCCCCACTGCCGGGCGGGAATTACTCATCGCGGCCAGAGGGATGGCCGTGGCTGGGAACTTAACACCCCCGACACTTTGGCTCAACACGATTTCGTTTTCGATGCTGCCAACGAGGGGCGAGCTGCCGTGATCAGGGTTTGGGCATTGAACACGCCCATGAAGCTGCCGGGCGTGAACTGGTCGCCCAACTGGGTCTTGCGTGATGTCCTGGTCGCGCGATCAGGCGGGGTCAATGGGATGAACCAGGACTTCCAAGCCCCATCACGGATAGTAACCAAGCGTGATGGGCGAATAGTCGTTGGTGCCGGTGTTGCCATGGATGCCTGCGCCGGCGGCCGTCGGCCAGAGACCATTGAAGGAAATCACATTGTTCCAGTTGCCGCTGCCCACGCTCTTGGCATCGGCGATTGACAGATAGGCAATAGCCTGGTTGGCAGCGTTGCCGTTGTTAAGCGAATTCTTGATGTCACCGCCGCCGACATAGCCATATCCCCAGTTCAGATTCGCATTGTTGAAGACCTGCCGGGCCGACCACGCCGTTGGGAGAGGCGCCAAACGTGGTTGCGGCAGAACGGTGGGAGTATACAAGAAGTTATTGGTATAGTCGTAGATATAGATGCCAACCGTGTCATTGTATTGATAATATTCCCCGGCGGTTTCGCAGCGGCGGGTGCCGGAATCCTTGGTGCGTTGCATCAGATAAACAAACGTGTTGGTGTCCGTAATCTTGCCCGTCCAGGCCGCGAGCGGAATGCGTCCCTTCGGGATGCCGTATTCAAGCTGTTCCCAACTGACGTTGTTGATATTGGTCACCGCGCCGACGGCGGCCACTGACTTGCACATGACAAAAGGCTGAACGCACACGTTTTCTTCAACGAAATTGCCCGTCGCCGGATAGGGAGTGGCAGACGCCGGACGCATCGGAAAAGCCGATGGTGGGGCTGTTCGTGTACATAGGTGGCGCAATTCCCGCCGGCGGTGCCGTCAGCGTTCGCCCAAACGAGCTTGGTGCTTTGTTCCGTGGTCTGGATGCCCTGAATCGAGCCGGTGAAGAGGCCGTGAATGGTCAGCGTGCTGCCATTGAAATTCGTGAGTCTGGCTGATCGGGGTTCCGGTCATGGCCCAGCAAGCGGTGCTGGAACTGTAAGGTCCTGAATCGGCGCCACCATGCGCCGTATCGCCGTAGTAAACGGTGGGACTGCCGGCGGTGAACAGCTTTTGGCAGGCGGTATAGACGTTTGCGCGGAAGGCCGTGGAACCGGTGATGTACACATCAACGGTGCTGGCCAGGAGCGACGAGGCGCCGGCAAGTCCCAGCGCCAGGGTTAGGAGGAGCGTTTTTTTCATATTATTTGTTTTTATTTTGGTTGATATTGTTTGGTAAAATTTGTTGTTGGTTTTGATGGGTTGGTTACTGGGCGGAGATGATATAGAACTGGTTGTTGTCTGCTGTCGTGTCCATGTAGGTGTGGGTTGCCGTATCCCCGGTGGACAAGGTGGCTACGGTCGTCCACGTCGAGATGGGTGCGGTCAAATCAGCTGGATTCCAGCAACGTGTACGTGCCGTAAAGACCGGTGGTGTAATTGATGACAGCCGCGGTGCCATTATAACTGACGGAACTGACGGCCGGAGTCGTGGTCGGATACGCCACATAAGTCATCGCGCCATTGGTTGACAGCTCAAAGTAGCCCAGCCATTTCCCGGCG